>OY760226.1:0-5871500 GCA_963663395.1 Pseudomonadales bacterium | reverse complement strand
TTACGAGATGACGATGCGTCTCACCTGGTCGCACAATCTCGACGCGGCGCTGGACGAATTCGCGCAGACGCTGCCGGGCGTGCCGAAACCACGGCTCAGAACGCTGATCGTGGAGGCGGCGACTCGGCTCACCGAGGCCCAGGGCGTCGGCAGGAAACCCAGGGAACAGGTGGTCCGCGATGTGGAGCGCCACTTCCGGGCGCTCGACGGCCTGCTCGACGGGCGGTCGTGGCTGGTCGGCGATGCACTGTCGATCGCGGACCTCGCCGTCATCGCCCAGGTGAACGCGTTGCGCTACGCGGAGGAAGCGGAAGCGGCGCTGCGGGCGACCCGCCACGTGTCCGGCTGGATGGGAAGGGTCGACGACGCGGCGCCCCGATAGCCGGAGTCAAGGGCCGTGCGCGGACACTTTGCGCACGCGTTCAGCCCTCCGCCGTGAACGCCACCGGCATCCGGATGATCGCGTTGAACCAGATGCTCTTCATCATCTCCATCCCGCCGTCCGGACGAATGTCCGGGATGCGCGCCAGGATCTCCTTCAGCAGCGCCTGCAGCTGATAGCGCGCGAGCCGCGCGCCGAGACAGAAGTGCGGTCCGTTGCCGAACGCGAGATGGCGGGCCGCGTTCGGGCGCGTGATGTCGAAGCGGTGCGGATCGGCGAACACCGCGGGATCGCGGTTCGCAGCCGGGTACGACAGATAGATCTTGTCTCCCTTCGCGACACGTTGTCCGCCGATCTCCGTGTCCGCCATGACCGTGCGCCGGAACTTGACCACCGGCGGCGAGTGGCGCAGCACCTCTTCTATCGCATTGGGCAGATGGCCATCGACATCGCTCCGCAATATCTCGTACTGGTCCGGGTGCTCGTGCATGAGGCGCACGAAGTGCGCCGCGGTGCTGCGCGTGGTCTCGTGGCCGGCGATCGAGAGCGTGACGAAGAACATCTGGATGTTGACATCGTCGAGCTTCTCGCCATCCACCTCGCCGTGCACCAGCCGGCTCAGCATGGAGTCGTCCGGGTTGGCGCGCTTCTCGGCGGCGAGTTCCTGCGCGATGGCGAACAGCCCGTAGAAGGCGGAGTTCGAGTCGTCGCGGTACGCGGGGTTCTCCGTGTCGGCGGTCTGGTTGCCGAGCGTGTACACGGTCTCGCGCAGCCGGTCCGGCACGCCGAGGAGCTTGCAGAACGTGTACACGGGGAGCCGTGAGGCAACATCGAAGACGAATTCGCACTTTCCCCTGCCAGCGACCGAGTCGACGATGGAGCGCGCGACGCGGTCGATCTCCGGATTGAACGCGGCGAGTTCGCCCGGCGCGAACGGCGGCATGACCAACCTCTTCACAGCCCGGTGGTCGTCCGGCTTCATGCCCATGAGCCCGGCACGCTGTTCCTCGAGCTGGGGCGGTTCGAAGTCCCAGATAACGGGGCTGCCCTCGTGGGAGGAGAACAGCGCCTGGTTGCGCGAGACGTCAACGATGTCCTGATAGCGTGTGAGCACCCAGAACCCCTTGTCCAGGGACGCGTGCGGCATCGGCGTGCGGTAGCTTTCGGACGGCGGATTCCAGTGCACGGGGTCGGACTCGCGCCACGCATCGAACAGGTCGTGGGGCGGGCCGCCGCACGCGGGGATCAGCGTCGGATCGATCAGATTGTCTGCAAGGGACATCGGCCTGCCTCCTTCCTGCGAAGTCGTGAGCTCAAGCGGAGTGTAACTTCGGACGCGCGGCCTGTCATCGTTGCGTCGGGCATAGCTCCGGGACTGCAAGCGGGGTTGCTTTGTCTGCGGCATCGGCCTTGATGCGCCCGTGTCGGCCTGATAGGTTGCGCTGGACGGGACCGTCCGGCAGTGGCCATGAGCGAGTTCGAGGAAATGCTGGAAAGCGCGGTGGTGCGCAGCCGCGGGCGGGGCTATCACGACTTCGAGGTTGGCGAGGTCATCCGTCATCACTGGGGCCGCACCATCACCGAAGCCGACGCGATCCAGTTCTGCCACCTGACGCTGGCTTACAACCCGCTGTACTTCAACCGCGAGTACGCGAGAACGCTCGGACATCCGGACATCGTGGTGAATCCCCAGCTCGTGCTCAACGTCGTCCTCGGACTGACCGTCGAGGTCTGCTCGGAGGCACTCGGCGGGCCGTTCCTCGGCGTCGACGGCGTCGAGTATCTCGAACCCGTCTATCCCGGCGACACGCTCACGGCCCGGTCCACGACCGAGGCGAAGCGCGAGTCCCGGTCGGCGACGGGCCGCGGCGTGGTGACCTGGCGCAACGAGGGATTCAATCAGCACGGGCGCAAGGTCGTCGCGTTCCGCCGTTCGAACCTGGCGATCTGGAGCGGCGGGAGGGGCGCGCCGGGCCTGCCGAAGGAGGCACGCGATGGGTAGGCTCGCGGATCTCACCAGCCCGGACAACTACTTCGAGGACTTCGAGGTTGGCCAGACGATCCGGCACGCCCGCGGCAAGACCGTCACCGAGCTGGAAAACGTCAACATCACGAACATGGTCATGAACACGGCCCAGGGCCACTTCAACGCGGACCGGATGGCGAAAACGGCGGTCGGGAGGATCCTCTGCTACGGCGGGGTGAACTTCTCCATCGTGCTGGGACTCGCCTCCCAGGACACCGTGGAGAACGCGCTCGCGGAACTGTCCCTCGACGGGATCCGCCTCAGGACCATGGTGTTTCACGGCGACACGCTGTACGCCTACTCGCGTGTGGTCGAGAAGCGCGACAGCGACCGGGAAGACGCCGGGATCGTGGTGTTCAGGCACTGGGGCGTCAACCAGAACCGTGAACTGGTTGTCGAGGTCGAGCGCTCCGCGCTCATCAAGCGGAAGAGCCACTGGCTCGACCGGTAAGGAGACGTTCAGGTGACGATGCTCAACAGACACGGCCAGCCGAGACGGCGGCGACGTTGCCAGCTGTCCGTACCCGCCAGCAACCCGAGGATGATCGAGAAGGCGGCGGCAAGCGCCGCGGACCATGTCTTTCTGGACCTCGAGGACGCGTGCGCCCCGAACCAGAAGGTCGGCGCGCGGCGCAACATCGTCGATGCGTTCAACGAGCTCGACTGGGGGAGGACGGTGCGTTGCGTACGCATCAACGACACCGGCACGCGTTGGTGCCATGGCGACGTGATCGCCGTCGTCGAAGGCGCGCGGGAGAACCTCGACGTCATCATGATCCCCAAACCCTACGATGCGGCCGACGTCCTGTTCGTGGACAAGCTGCTGCACCAGCTCGAACTGGACCTGGGCCTCGGCAAGAAGATCGGTCTCGAACTCCTGATCGAGGAGACGCTGGGGTTGCAGAACATCGAGGAGATCGCGAACAGCACGCCACGGCTGGAGGCGATGATCTTCGGCATGGGCGACTACACGGCCAGCCAGGGCATGGACATGACGCTCATGTCCGGGGAGAACGGCTATCCGGGGGATATCTTCCATTATGCCAAGTTTCGGGTGGCCATGACCGCAAGGGCGCGCGGGATCGACGCCATCGACGGCCCGTTCGGCGCGATCCGCAACACCGAGGCTTATCGCATCTCGTGCCTGCAGGCGCGTGCCCTCGGCATGGTCGGCAAGTGGGCGCTGCACCCGAGCCAGATCGAACACGCGCAGGAGATATTCACTCCCGATCTCGACCGCGTCGCGCAGGCGCGGCGCCTGACCGATGCCTACCGGGAGGCCGAGGCGAGAGGCGAAGGCGCCGTCATGATCGAAGGCACGTTCGCCGACGCGGCGACGGTGCGCAACGTCGCCAACCTGCTGGACCTTGCGGAACTCTACGAACTCTGACCTGCGGAAAGACCGGCGGTCTGACTTGGGTGGGCCTCGGCGCACAGGGAGGCATGACGTTTTGGGCAGTGCAACATCGAATCCGCTATTGCCGGTCGCGGCCCACCGTTGGGACCGCCTCGGCGAACTGCGTCTCGATGACAGTCCGGAGGAGGCGCGCCATGGCCACGTACTGCGTCGTGGAGTGGCCCAGGTGCGCCCTGGCGGGCAGCCGGGAACCCCTTTGGGCAGGCTGAGGGACGAGCTCGCCGCTTCCGAAGGCGCGGTATCACTGTTCGGGTCGCGTCCGCGAGCGTGCGTCGTCCGCGGCGCGCTGATCAACGGTACAGCGGGAAACGTGCCGGACGACGACACGGCCATCGTCGGGCATACGACCGCCCCGGTGCTGTCCGCGGTCCTTGCCGTGCGGAAGTACGCCGCATCGGTGACCGCGACGAACTGGCCGCGCTTTTGGGATGTGTCGAAGCCGGGAGTCGCGTACAGGCGGCGTTCGGGCCGGACGTCCGATGGCACGGCAGACACACCGCGTCCGCGACGGGCGTGTTCGGCGTGGCAGCCGAAATGGGCGCACCGTCCGCAGGCCTCGGGGTACGCTGTTGCACGCACGGTGGCCTGCGACCGCACGCATTGCGCCATCGACAGTGTACGCAAGGCGATGATGGGCGCTCGCGCCGACGAGGTCGAGCTGCCTGTCCTGACGGTGAACCCCGAGACTCTCGACGCGTGCGGACTCGACTGGCCGCAGACGGCCCCCGGGGCCGGGATCAGCCTGAACGGGACTGCCGCGATGGCGCTGCACGGGACTGACGATGCCGGCCGGCCCAGGGCGGACCTGGACCGCCGGGTGAAACTGCCGCCGGCCAGGTTTGCGGCGTTCGCGGGCGGCGCGCCGGTGGGCTGCGCCGACAGGCCGGGGAAACGGGCTCTCCCGCTCAAGGCGGTGGACGAGGTGGCCGGGGTTGTTTGTCCGATGGCGGGCGCCAACCGTGGATGAGCGCACGGGGCCGCTGCGCCACCTGACCGTCATCGACTGCACGATGGCGCTTGCCGGCCCGTACGGCACGGCGCTCCTGGCCGATCTCGGAGCGGACGTCATCAAGGTCGAGCCGCCCGGGGGCGACGCCAGCCGCCGCGCGCCGCCCCGGGTGCCGGACTCGGCTCCGCCGGGCGCGGAGCAAACCGGCGGCGTCGACTTCGGCGGGTATTTTGCGAGCATCAACCGCAACAAGCGCAGCATCGTGCTGGACCTGAAGGACGCCGCGGACCGGGACGTGCTGCTCGCGCTGTGCGAGCGGGCGGACGCGCTCGTCGAGAACATGCGCGACGGTGTGATGGACCGCCTCGGCGTCGGCTACGAGACCGTTCGCGCGCGTAATCCGAAGATCGTCTACGCCTGCATCCGGGGCTTCGGCGACCGACGTACCGGCGAGAGTCCGTACGTGGACCGCCCAGCGTACGACGTCGTTGCGCAGAGCATGGGCGGGCACGTACACATCACCGGGCCCGAAGGGGGCCGTGGCGTACCGGCGGGCGCCAGTGTCGGCGACATCTTCCCGGGCACGCTGATGGCCCTCGGTCTGGTGTCGGCGGTCGCAAACGCGAAGGAGACGGGGGTCGGGCAGTTCCTCGACGTCGCGATGTACGACGCCGTGCTGGCCATGTCGGAGACGATCGTGTGCAACTACGGTTTCGATCGGACGGAACTGGGCGCGCGGGGAGTCCACCACCCGAACCTCATGCCCTTCGGGCTCTTCCGGGCGAAGGACGGCGCCGTCGCCATCGCCGCCCCGGGTCCCAAGCACTGGAACGCCCTCTGCGAGATCATGGAGCGAGGGGATCTGATCGACGACCCCCGCACCCGCAACACGTTCGTGCGCCGGGAGAACCAGGTGTTCGTCGAGGGCGAGATCAATGCCTGGACAGGGACGCTGACCCGCGCGGAGATCGTCGAGCGGCTGGCACCGCACCTGCCGTGCGGGCCCGTAAACCGGGCCGCCGACATCTTCGCCGACCCCCACGTCGCCGTCCGCGACATGATCACGGAGTTCGAGATTCCCGGGGACAACCCCAAGGTCGCTATCGTGGGCAGCCCGATCAAGTTCACCGAGACGCCCGGCGGCTTCCACCGTCGCCCGCCGCTGCTCGGCGAGCACACCGAAGAGATACTCAGGCAATTCGGGGTACGCAGGCGCTGACGCGGCTGCCTACCGCCCGGCGGGTTTGCCCAACAGGTGGTCGGACACGATGCGCAGTTGAATCTCCGAGGTGCCCTCGAAGATCTTGGTCAGGCGCGCGTCCCGCCAGTAGCGCTCGACGGGATAAAGCTTCGTGTACCCCGCCCCGCCGAAGATCTGCAGCGCATTCGAAGTGACGCGCTCCGCCATTTCGCTCGCGAACCACTTGACCATCGACGCGTCCTTGTCCGAGCCGCGGCCTGCGTCGATCTCGGCAGCGACGTGGTACATCAGTTGACGCGCGGCCTCGATCTCCGAGGCCATGCGGGCGATCTTGAAGCGCGTCTCCTGGAAGTCCGATATGGGCCGGCCGAACTGCACCCGTTGCCTCGAATAGGCGATGGCATCCTCCAGTGCGCCCCGGGCAAGGCCGATCGACCGAGCGGCCGTGTGTACGCGCGGGACGGACAGCGCCGCGAGCTGTCCCGCCGATCCTCGGGCCACGCCGCCGCCGGACGGCGTTGCGGCCTCCGGCAGCGGTCCGACCATGTTCTCCTTCGGCGCCCGGACACCTTCGAACCGGAGTTCGAAGGTCTTCCAGCCAAAGTAGCCGATTTTCGGAATCGGGTTGCCCGAGCAGTTCTCGGGCAACTCGCCGCGCGGCTTCTCGACGGCGATGGTACGGATGCCGGACCCCGGCGCGCCCTCGACACGGCACAGGACGTTGATGAGATCGGCGCCGTCGGCGAACGTGCACCAGTACTTGTTTCCGGTAATCACCCACTCGTCGCCGTCGAGGACGGCGCGGGTGCGGATGCCGCCGTAGAGGTCGGATCCCGCCTCCGGCTCGGAGAGCGCCGCCGCCACGAGGTAGTCGCCCGCCGCGGCCCTGCGGGTCAACTCGATGCGCTTGTCGAGCGGCCAGTTGACCATGTGCATCAGGCTGCCGGCGCGGGCGATGATGCTGGCGCAGCTCATCCAGCCCCGCGCAAGTTCCTCCGAGACGATCGCGTATTCGAGCACGCCGAGTCCGAGACCGCCGTACTCCGCCGGTATGCGTATGCCGAAGTAGCCCATGTCGGCCATCTTGCGGCGCAGTTCCATGGGGATGTCGGCCTGCTCGGGATCCAGTTCGTTGGCGACGGGGAGCACTTCGCGAGCCACGAACTGCCGTGCGGAGTCCTGCATCATCCGGCGCTCTTCGGTCATGTGTGCGGTGTCTGACATCGATTTCCCGCCTTGAATCCTCGGTGAGGGGTCGGCGCCTTCGACGGTTGCCGGCCCGCCTGACAGGCGATGTTACGGTGGCCGGGGGATTGCCGCCACCGGGTGTGACGTCTCCGTCAGGGCGGATGAACGAACATCCGTCGACGGGGTTCAGGCGCCCGGCACCCCGGTCGCGACTCGAATGCCAACGTTCGCAGCCACATGGCTGGGTGCCGGCGGCGTCTGGTCGGGACGCACGAAAGTCACGCAGGAGATTGGAGGCGAGGCGACTGGATAACCGGCGCAGCCCCTCTGGGTGCGGGTGCAGGTCGCGAATCTTGCCCGTCGGCGGCCGCCTGAGCCGGGCGTTTTCGCGGGCATCGCGCGCGTACCGACCGGCTGTTCACCGGTGCGGTGCCGGCCCGATTCCTGCCGCTTCCGTTGCTCCTGGTGACCTCGCGAAGTAGAGTTACTTCTTCGTCGGCAACCTCTGGTCGGACTCGCATGGGATACAGGCTCGAAGTGAACGGAGCGCCGGTCGACGTCGGTGTCCCGCCCGACACCCCGCTTCTGTGGGTGTTGCGCGATCATCTCGGACTGACCGGCACGAAGTACGGTTGCGGCGGCGGTTACTGCGGCGCCTGCACGGTCCATGTGAACGGCAGCGCCGTCAGATCGTGTCAGCTGTCCGTGGCCGACCTCAATGGCAAGCGCATTGGCACCATCGAGTCGCTTAAGGCGCGTCACCCGAAACTGGTCGAGACCTGGATCGGCGGGAACGTCGCGCAATGCGGCTACTGCCAGGCCGGGCAGCTGATGTCGGCGGCCGCGCTGCTCGACGCGAACCCGGACCCGAGTGAGGGGGACATCGATGCGGCCATGGCGGGCAACATCTGCCGCTGCGGAACCTACGTGCGTATCCGCGCGGCCATCCAAGAAGCGGCCGCGCAACGCAACGGGGGAGGGTCCGGCGAATGAACCCCATCACGAACCTTTCCCCGGACATCTCGCGCCGGCGCTTTCTCTCCGTTTCCGGTGTTCTGGTGCTTGGAGCCTGTCTGCCCGCCCGCAGCGCGCTCCCTCAGGCGAACGTCGCCACGACCTTCGAACCCAGCCTGTTCCTGGCCATCGACGGTGACGGCACGGTGCGGGTGACAGCCCACCGTTCCGAAATGGGGCAGGGCATCCGGACCGCAATCGCGCAGGTGGTTGCCGACGAACTGGACGCCGACTGGTCCCGCGTCGAAGTCGTCCAGGCCGAGGGGGACGCGAAATACGGCGACCAGAACACGGACGGATCCAGGAGCATCCTGCTCAACTACGACCGCCTACGGGCGACGGGCGCGTCCGCGCGGCTCATGCTGCGCCAGGCCGCTGCCCGCCGCTGGCGCGTCGATGTCGAGACGGTGAGCGCCGAGAGCCACGAGGTCGTGCACGCCGCCAGCGGCCGCCGACTCGACTACGGCGAACTCGCAGCCGACGCGGCGCGGTTGCCGGTGCCCCGGGGTGCGCCGCAGAAGACCGAGGCGGAGCACCGCTATATCGGCAAGCCGGCGATTCATGTCGATGCCGAGGACATCGTCCACGGCCAGGGAACGTTCGGTGCCGACTATCGGGTGCCCGACATGGCGACCGCGGTGGTGGTCCGCTGTCCGTGGCTCGGCGGCGGCGTCAATGCGATCGCGAATGCGCCGGACAGTGAGCCGGGGTTCATTGGCATCGAAATCCTCCCTCCCGCACCGAGCGCCGGCCCGCTGTTCGCCCCCCTTGGCGGCGTGGCCGTGCTCGCCGAAGACACGTGGACCGCAATCCGGCTTGCACGCGGCCTCGAGATCGAATGGACGGGCAGCCCGAACCGGGCCTTCGACAGCGACGAACTGCGCAAGTCCCTGCGCGGCGCGGTAAGCCGACCGGGCACGCTGGTGCCGGGTTCCGCCAAGGGTGACGTCGATGGCGCCTTCGCAAGCGGTGGCACCGAACTGTCGGCCATCTACGAGACGCCGTTCCTCGCCCACGCGCCCCTGGAGCCACCCGTTGCCGTGGCCGATGTCTCCGAGAACGGCTGCGTCGTGCACGCGCCGCTGCAGGATCCGCAGTCGGCGCGGGGACTGATCGCCGGCTTTCTCGGCGTCGAGCCCGGAAAGGTCAAGGTGACGCCAACGCTCCTCGGCGGTGCTTTCGGACGCAAATCGAAACCGGACTTTGCCCTGGAGGCGGTCGAGCTTTCCAGGCGTCTGGGTCGCCCGGTGCGCGTGCAGTGGCTGCGCGAAGACGACATCCGGCACGACTACTTCCACGCGGCGAGTGCCCAGTACCACCGGGCGGTCATCGACGACGAAGGAATACCCACCGCATGGCTGCAACGCTCGGCGTTTCCTTCCATCACGTCGGTCTTTGCCGCGCAGGCGGAAGCGCCCGCGCCCTTCGAACTGGAACAGGGCTTCTCCAACCTCCCGTACCCGGTAGAGAACCAGCGCATGGAATTCGCCGGCATTCGCCCTGGAGTACGGATCGGGTGGCTGCGCTCGGTGTGCAACGTCTTCCATGCCTTCTCGGCCAACGTGTTCGCCGACGAAATGGCCGCGGCGGTGGGCCGCGACCCCATCGAGCATCGTCTCGCGCTGCTTCCGGCGAGCGGCAGGCTGCAGCAGCCCGGAATGCCGGCGCCCGAGGGGCACGAACTCGATTTCGGCCGCCTGCGCCACGTCATCCGGCGGGTGCGGGAACTCGCCGGTTGGGATCGGCCACGGCCGGCGGGCGTGGGGCTCGGGTTCGCCGTCCATCACAGCTTCCGATCGTACGTGGCGACTGTGCTGGAAGCCAGCTGGGTAAACGGACGGCCACGGGTGTCGAACGCCTACGTGGTCCTGGACTGCGGCACCTACGTCAACCCCGACACCTGCATCGCGCAGATGGAGGGTGCGGTGGTGTTCGGACTGTCGCTCGCGTTGTATGGCGACATCGGCATGAAGGACGGCGCGGTCGTGCAGAGCAATTTCCACGATTACCCCGTGCTCCGGATCGCCGAAGCACCCGCCACCAAAGTCGAACTGGTCCCCGCCCAGGGCCGGCCCCCGGCTGGCGTGGGGGAGCCGGGGGTGCCCCCGGTCGCGCCGGCGCTGGTGAATGCCCTGTATGCGGCAACCGGCAAGCGGCATCGGACGTTGCCGATCAGGGCGTGAGCCCGATGGCAGGGTAGCGTGTGGTCCCGCACCAGCAACGATTTTCGGTCGCGCGACGGGGTTGGCACAGACGTTTGCGCGCTGCGAACGGCGCGGCCCGCCGATGCGGGCGCGAGCGGCTCCCAGTCCAGATACGACGCCGACGGTACGGGGCTCGGTGTTTCCGCTACGAAGCCCCGGGGCACTCGCCTCGCTGGTCACATCGAGAACAGGGTCACGCCCGCCTTTGCGTGCGTGGAGGAAAGCCACGGTGCCCGGCACCTTCGCGAACGCCCGGCGCCTTCGCGCGAGGGGAAAGAACTTGGGTCGCATCGCCGGTCACGCGATTGGCGGGGCGCCGGCGCGTTCACGTCACGGCTCAACGACAGCGTGGCGTTGCGACGATTGGAAGGCACGAGGAATTCGAAAACGAACCGGCGGATCTTCGCCACGTCCCGATCACCGGCCCGGATCTCGCCACGGAGGATTTGCGCGAGCCCGTTCACCGGCGGACCACACACGGTTGCACAGGAGTTCGATGAATCGATCAACGTCATGCGATGAGTGAACCTGTGCCGGTGGTGGAGGACGCATCGTTCGTCCGAGCGTCATCATCATGATTGCCGGTTTGCGAGACTCGACTGCCGAGGCAGTGGCTGGTGTGGAGGTTGCGCTCGCAACCGGCGATTGCTTCTGGAGATGGATGTCGATCTGCGGGACGATGGACGGGTGGCTCAAGCCATCCGTGCCTGGCGCCCCCTTGGCTTTGGCTGCACAGGACCGATGCGCCATGCTTGGATTGCGGTGCGCGGTGTCTCGCTGCGACGTTGCGGCGGACCACTTGATCGTTCCGGACCCGCCATGACAAGACCGAAAGGCATGTGTCCAGCGGCGCAATCCGGAGGAGCAGGCGCGGGTCTGGTACTTGGCGGTTTCCGACGTACGCCCGCCGGAGCCGTTCGGGCGATGCGCCGATGGCACTTAAACTGTGGAACTGTGGGCCAGGGATGTCTGAATCAACCGATCGTCGAATGGCCGGTCGCGAGGACGCGGTGTCGCGCCTGTACATCCGGGTCGACGTACGCAGGCTCATCTCCGGCGTACTCCAGTGAAAGATTGCTCGGCGCCGCCTTGGGCCGGCACTGGGCGGCAGGCAAGGCCTGGTCGCCGAAACAGGGG
Source organism: Pseudomonadales bacterium (assembly GCA_963663395.1). Classification (GTDB taxonomy): domain Bacteria; phylum Pseudomonadota; class Gammaproteobacteria; order Pseudomonadales; family Azotimanducaceae; genus Azophilus. The sequence goes on along the minus strand of OY760226.1, from coordinate 5,859,982 downwards.
CAGCGCCCGACTGAGCGCAATGCCAATGGCCTGAGCAAGCTGGGCAGCGATGGGACGCCATCCGTTACCGACCGGACAGGGAACGGGCAACTGAAGCGTGCTGCGTTTTGGAAGTTTACGTGGGTGGCCTTGCGGCTGCGCAGTGCACCACCTGGCGGGCGTCAGGCCGCGCCAGTCAGCTTTCGGTCGACGGACCCGGTGTGATGATGAATTCCGAGTAGACATCGAGCAATTCGGGCCGCTCGAAATGCAGAAAGTGTCCGACCCCGTCAATGAGACGACACTGGCAGTCCGGAATCAATTCCTTGGCGATCCACATGTCGTCGAGATCGACGATGACGTCGTCGGCGCCATTGACAATAAGCGTGCGCGCGGCAATGCGGGTCAGATCGACGGCCTCCTCGAGGCGGCCAAGTGCAAGTACGTTTCGGCAGTGTTCATAGAACACCTCTGCATCCGCGTCGTTCAGGCGCTGGAACTGGGCGATGATCTGTCGCCTGTACACGTCTCCGAGCTGCTGGCCAAACATCTCCAATACGAGGTCCGCTCCACGTCGGTAGTCGCGCTGATGGTAGAGGTCGAGCGCGCGGCGCACGAGGGTTTCCACGAGGGCGTTGGTCTTCATGCCAAAACTGCTGAGGACCAGTTGTTGTACGGCTTGGGGGTGTTCGGCCGCGTACGCCGCCGCAATGGCCGTACCCCATGAAGCCCCGGCCAGCGTCAGTTCCTTGCCCGTGTGCGCTTCTTTGAGCAACGCGTGCACGACGTCAACTTGTTCACGCACGGTCACCCGTGCGGTTCCAGCCCGGATTTCGGATCGACCGATACCGGGCATGTCGAAGATGACAACCGAAAAACAATCCATGAAACGCTTTACCACGGTGCGCCAGATCGCCATTGTCTGCAGCGCGCCGCTGACGCACAGCAGGGTGTGTTCGCCGTCACCGTACTTGCGGTACGGGATCCGGAATCGTCCGGCGCGCAACGTGCCCTTTGTCGTCTTCACGGCACGTCTGCCGCCAGCCGAACGGCAACCGCCGCGCAAGCGGTTGCCTGCCGTCGCTGCCAATCGAACCAGCGATCGGGCGCACTCCGGTCGGCGAGGCGATCGACCGGCGAGCGGGCGAAGAGAGTGACTGCGCGGTGCGGGCGCCGGGCGAGCCGAGGGCTCACTGCGCGATACGATAGACCCGTGCCGGCGTCCGCACAGTGGACTCCGTGCCAATGGCCGCTCGGCATGAACAGGTTCTGGCCGGGATGCCGCGGGATCTCGTAACCGCGCACCTGGGCCAGCGCCGGACAGGCACCGTAGTCGGGTGGGTAGAAGTCAACGTCACTGCGCACCGTAACCGGATGTAGGCTGCCTATGTCACGCAGAGTTGCCATCTGTTTCAGGCAACCTTGCCACGCCACGGAGTGGGGCGACGCGGCGTGACCGGACCTCACGACTCGATTGGCATTCTCCTGTTGTGGCGGATTGACGTGGGACAGGCGCGTTCGACGTCGGCCTGTAACGGCCGTGTGCAGTACGCGGCCCATGTCGATGTCGTCATGTGGAGGCGCGGTCGCGCCGCGACAGCCGAAACTGGCGTGGACGAATCGCCTCGACCAGCACAGACCCCGATCGGGCAGCGCGACGTCACCGAGCAGCTCCGGAGTGTGGCGTGTGATGTTGAACGGAAAGAGTCGCAGGTCCTGTCTCCCGCAAGGGGTCAGCCCGAGCAACTCATCGAAAGACAGGGTTGCGATGCCGGTCATGCAATTGGCCGCAGGATCCTCGAAGGCGGCGCCATGGCCACGCACTACCTTGGTACCGTATCGGAGGCTGCAACGCTCCGGGGACCAGTTTTGCAGGGCCGGCCCGTCGCTCGCCCGATCGTGAATCAAACCCGGCGTCTGCCGGGCGACGTGATTCAGTCGGCGCCTGCCTCCATCCTGACGGATAGAGATCACTTTCAGTTCGCGGGAATACCGTGCCGGCGCAACCGGCGCATCGCGCCCTTGGCGCACCGGTCCGTCGGCGCGGGGCGATTGGGGGTAGGGTCCAATCGGCAAGGTCAACGCCCGACACGTCCGTCGTCTCCTTGCTCCGCATGCGGTGAAGCGATCTGTGGGCAACGTTGGAAAACGGATTCGTCTGCGCATCGTTTCGGCACACGTCCGCATGGACGCTTGCTGGTCCAGGCGATTATGCAGGATTTGGACGTACACTGCCGTTGCTATGAAGGACAAGACCGTCGGAAAACGCAGGTCCGGGCGTCGAGGGCGCAACGACGTGTTCACGCGCGGGTTCGGTGGCCAACGTTCGCGCACACGCGTCGAATCGCCCCGGAATCTCAGGCTCGGTCCGATTCCGCGGTGCGATGCCTGCATTCGAACGCCGTGTATTCGACGGGGCCGAGCGCTTGGAAGATCTTTGGGAAACGGTGCGGGACGAGGCGCTTGCGGTGCTTGAGCGATGAGCAGACGTGCCGCGGCTTCGCGACGTGTCGCCCGATCACAGTCGGATCGCGACGGACGAGAAATGGAGAGTCTTCGTTCTGATCGGGTACGGATACGCAGTGAGGGCGAACACGGCGCGTTGTCCGGTGACCGGTGCCGGGGTCAAATCCGTGCCCGGTAATTTCTGCGTTTGTTTGCCGTGCATGGCGCCTGCGCTCGTCCGCCGCCGCACGTCGGTCTTCCCAACGGCATGATCACCCGCGACCTCGGCTTGACCGTGTCCAAGGACCGCCAAGCCTGCCGATTAGCCATCGACAACATGGACGATTGCTGAAGGAAGGCACGTTTCTGATTGTCGACGATCCCTACAACGCCGAAGGCTGGAACGACACCGCCGAAGACCGCGTCGTGCTGCTGCTGCGTGTGGAGCGGCCCTTGCGCCAGCCGCGCAAGGCGGTAGCCGATGGCCTGTTGTGGCCGGTCACCAAGCGTCTCTTTGCTCAGCCAACACGCAATGCGCTGGACCACTGGGCGACGCGTCATTGGCCTTGCGCGCAGAGGCAGTCGTCGCAACTCACCCTGGGCTCGACGGCCACCTGGGGCTTGGTTGAGGGTTGATCGAACACTCGGCGCAACCAGTCCATCAATTCGCATCGTTCGAATTTCCCCTATGCAACGACGGTCCCGCAGCCAACAACGTAGAGGACTCTTGTCGGTACACTGTGTTTCATGGCCGCGTTGCCGGTGTCTGCAGATCGCTTCCCGCCGGTATGTTCCAAGCGTTTAACTGACCACGCACCTCCCCTCTGAACTCTGAGAACTCGCGGGCCAGTTCGTGATGCTCGCGCCTGATCTCCGTGATTGATCGATCCAGATGGTCGTGGCGCCCGTTGAGATTCTCGAGCTGCTTGACAACGGCCCTGAGCTGATTTCGTAGCGACAGCCACATCAGTACGCCAACGAACAGGACCGATGCGACTGCCGCGACCAGCCAGAATTCGACCGGCCACAAGTCTACCCGAGCGTCATAAACCATGAGCGAAACGCCAGCTTGGACAAGGCGTTCAATGATAGCCAACGGAAGTCAATTGGGACAGACTGACTGATACCGGGACGCGGTCGTGAACAGTGCGTGGTTGATCGTCTCCTAGCAGGACCAATCATCAACCGGGGAACTGCCGTCTTCTTCGTTCACGCCTCACTGGTCCTTTCGGCTCAGCAAGCTGCGTCACATTCGCCGTGTCCGGCCGGACTGTCTGCAGCAAGCGCCATCTCAAGAGCATCGGTCATCCGCGGATCAATGACGATAGGCTCCTGTTCGAGCCATAGGCCCCTTGCAGCGAGGTCTCGGACCTGAGTCGGAGCGAAGTCGAGGTCGATATCGGCGGGCCATGTGGCCCGGAGCCCAAACTCGTCCAGGCGCTCGAACCAGAAGTCCGGTAGAAACCATTTCAGGCCAGGCGCACGTCGGCGCAAATGAAGCAAGATGCGGACCCCGTTGGGATCCAAGTCGCCAAAATGGATAACCGGAATCGCCGTGAGACGTTCGAGCAAATGTCCAGCGGTGGCTGTGTCCCAGCCGGGTACGTGGGCCAGCAGCCAACCGGGTGGCGCCGGGAGATCGCGCCAAGCCCCAAGATTCTCAACAAGGAGTGCGGCACGTATCGCCCCATGGAAAACCAATCCGTCAAGGAACGCGCGCTCAGGGATCGATACTTCGCCAAGCACCGCAGCGATCCCGCCAAGGTCGACGACTCCTTTTTTCGTTCGCGCTGCCAGGCCAGCAGGCGGGCGCAGCCGGATAGACCCGTCATGGGTGAGATCGGTCTCTCCCAAGGCGGCCCGCCTTTCCTCGGTAAGCGACGCTTTGGAGTCCGGTCCCGTCAGGGCCGTGGCAGTCTTTCGGTTGATCCGGAGGGGTAGTTCAGAGAGGCTGGACGCCCGTGCGCGATCAAGTAGCCGTCCATAGCCCTCTGGCGTAGGCGGCAGACCGGCAGCAACCAATTCCGCGAGATCCTCTCGCCAGCCTGGCCAGACCCGGCCAATCAAGTTAACGACATCCGCTCTTCGTTCTTCGAGTAATCCAATTTGACCCTGGCGTCCTGTCGCTTTCGTCCAAGGAAGCTCGGCGAGGGTTTCGTACGCTTCGGCCTGGGTGCGGCGGCGCTTGAGTGTGCCTTCAGTAAGGATTTCCAGAAGCGCCAAACGTGCGTTGATGCTCTCCCAGATCACACGACCATCACCCCTGCGCCCTCGCTCTACGACCACTTACAAGCACCTCTTCACGCCCGTCGGCGTCTATACCGCGCACCAAGCGATAGGTCGTGTTGCCGTCAGCTTTGGCGACTTCTGGCGCGGCGATCAACAGTTGCATTTCGAGTGTTTGGCACAGATCGAAGAGAACACGGAGGTTGTCGTGCGATAGGCGGTTGGCCTCATCGAGAAACAAGAGACGAAGCGATCCCTGGCCCCGCTTGCCACGCAGCAAGGTCGCGTCGCGTTCCCATTCAGTGAGCACCACCATCATCAAGGCGGCGCCAACTCCGATCGCCTCGCCGGTAGATAGCCGGTTGGGGTTCGCTGCCTCCCAGCCCGAACCAGAACTGCGGCGCACCTCCACCTGCAGGTCGAGGTATTCGCGGTAATCCAACAGACGCTGGCCACGACCGCGCCCACCGCCATATTTCTGGAATATCTCGTTGAACGCTACCTCGATGGGAATGTCCTCCTGAAAGAGCAACGCCTGAACCGCGCCATCGCGTAGCGCTCGAAGCACTTTCTCCATACGGTCCACAGGCAGAGTCTTTACCCTAATCCCCTCGATGCCGCCGAAGGCGACGCCTCGGAGATTTTTGTTGAGGCGATCAATCTTTCCTCGCGCTTTGCGTTTCTGGACGTCGATCCCCCGAGCAATGTTCTCGCTGGAGCCCCGAAGATCACCCTCTTGCCGTGCAAGCCGCTCCTCAAGCCCAATCAGTTGATCGCGTAAGTGCAACAACGCCTCCCTGGGATCGTCCACGTCAGCCACCTGCGCCGGCAAGCGGCGACGCAGCCAGTCACGAACGGTCAACCAGAATTCAAGGCGCGCATCGGCGAAGGGGCTCCCATCTGCATCCGCCGGTCCATCGTTCGCTTTGTCGAGCAGATATTGCGTCCCATGTGCAGCACCCAGCCGTTCCAGTAGTATCACCCCCCAGTTGCTTGCCTCTTCCCGAAGATTGACCGACCCGCTGACTCCGGCAACGACACTTTCGTTTTTCGACAACTCCGGAGCCAGAATGTTGTGTTCGGCAACATCGGCCTGCAAGCGCTCCCATCGTTCGATTGCGGGCTCCGCTTTGTTGCGCTCAATAGACACATTGTGGTCGGCGGTGGCGAGATCTTTGTCTGCATGCTCTTTTTCCTTTTCTCTACGCCCTTTTTCGGTGTTCAGGTCAGCAAGGGTGGTGGCAATCTCGCGTCCCTCTGCTTCCAGCCTGTCCTTCTCGTCGCGCGCGGTTTCGACTGCTGCCTCGGTCGGATCAGGGACGCCAATCTCAGTGAACTCTTGTTCGGCCGCCTGAAGTTGCTCCGCCGCCGCAAGACGTTGACCGTTCGCTTTGTGCCAGGCGATGTTGGCGCTATCGTGCGCCTCGTTCGCGGCTTGCGCTTCAGCTTCGGCTTCCTCAAGCGCCTTTAGCGCTTGGTCATTTTGTGCTTGTAGCTCCGGCACGAGCGGCCTTTTGGTCTCCAACATTTCTGGTGCATCACCCCAATTCAGCGCTTGGGCGTTAGCTTCCAGGAACGTCATTGCCTCAATTGCAGCATCCAGGCGATGGCGGTGTTCCGTAAGCTGGCGGAGGTCTGACTCCAGATCTTCGACATCCTTGTCTGTAAGGGGCGGTCTTCGCAGTGCTCCAAGGTTTTCTTCGAGGGTGCTGGCTGCCTCACTGTACCGCGAGACCTGCACGTCGGCCTCAAGGGCCGAGTCATACACCTGCTCGATCCTTTTTTGCCGTAGCGCACGGTCAGGCGGGTCGAGATATGCAGCCTGGCCGAGCAACTGTTTCAGGCCATCCACGCGCGGAGCAAGGCCGTCGGCAGATTGCCGATGCCGTTTCCCCTCGGTCCGGTGTGTCTCCTGTTGCGCCTCGGCGGCCAGGACCTTGCGGTTGATTTCTTCGAGCGGCGGTGCAGGATCGCCGTCCAGCCAAACGGTCTGCCCGGCGAGCAGCGCGTCGCCGTCCTCGGCCAGCCGCTCGAATACTCGCCGATCGGCCCGCAAGGTCTCGATCCGCGCATCCAATTCCTCCGCCCGCGAGCGCAAGTCCGCGGCGCGCCTTTCCCGTGCTTTTCGGCCCAGCCGAGGAAGCGCAGGGATCCGCGTGACGCGGGTGGCGTTCCCATCCGGCACCACAACATCTTGGCCTCTTGGAGTCGTGTCCATAGCGATTGTGGCCACATCGTCGTCGCGGCTCACCAACCACAAGTCGGAGACCGAGGCGGGCCGGTCGCGGGCCAGATCGGCGGCGCTTGCTGGGTCATCGACAATGAGCGCGCGGGACAACGGGCCTAACGCCGCCTCGGTGACGGCAGCCCGCTCCACACTAAGGTCCTCAAACACGCTGGCCAGGACCTCCGCGCCCAGGTTGTCTTTTACCTGCAGCAAATCTCCGCTGATCGGACCTCCGACCGCCAACAGCTCCTGCTCTTCCGAATGCAAACGGTCCCGTTCTTCGGATAGCGACGCCTCTTCCTTCTCAATCTCAGCCAGTCGTTGTTTTACGACCTCTCGCGCTGCTTGAAGCTCGGAGGCCGAGGTAACGGGAACATCAAGTAAGCCCTCGATATGCTTGGCGCGAGCCGCGAGTGCTTGCCAAACCGGTTCTCGGTCGATGAGGCCTTCTTGCTCCTTTCGCAAGAAGTCCAGGGTTCGCTGCCCTTGTGTGAGGGCTTCACGCGCAGCCTCCTCTTGCTTCAAGGCGCGCTCGCGTTGTCGCTCCGCCCGCTTTAGGTGATCCCCGATCTCTACTCGGGCAGGTTTCTCACCAGTGAGAGACAAACCCAATTCTTTTAGTTGTCGTCTGGCCTCTGACTGATCCTTGGCCTGCTTGCGGGCCTCGGTGAGATCGGAGGCAATGGTGGCGGTTCTCCTCGCAAGTGCTTGCAGGTCCCGGAACCGGCTGAGTTGGTGTTGGGCCGCCTCGTGGGCGAGATCCGGTTCGACCGACGCCGTTGCCATGAACTGCAGCGCCTCAAGGGCGGCGGCGTGTTCTTGTCGGTGTGCATCTACATCATCGAGGCGTTGCTTCGCGTCTCGGCGAGAGCTATCCACTTGTGCCAGTTGGTTCTCGGTCTTGGTGATGCGTTTGGCAAGCGATCCTATTTCTAGCGCTGGGGTTTTGAGCAGATGCTGCACTTTGGTTTTTTCGCGAACCGCTTGCCGGTATGCTCCGGCGCGGCGATGGGCCTCCTCAAGCCCGCCTTGAAGATCAGCGAGTCCCTCTGCGGCGCGGTTGTAGTCTTTCCTGCGCCGACGAACCATCTCTTCGTTTCGATCTCGTCTCTTCTCGCACGTCTCCCGCACTTTCGAGAGGGCACCCGCTTCCTCTGCTGCGGAAGCAAGTTCTGCCCGTCGGCTCTCGACCTTTTGAGCAGCAGTCAGTGCCAGTTGAAGCCGTTGGAGCCGAATATTGACCGCATCGATCTCGCCGGACAACGACTCTTGCCGAGCCTGCTTGGCATTGACAGCTTCACCGATGCGGACAAGTTGAGTCTCGGCATCTGAAAGCTGATGCTCGGCTCTGCGTTTTGAATCTTCCGCCTCGGTCAAGAGGCGTCGCATCTCCTCGGCTCGTTCGCGGGTCGCGAAGAAGACCGCCTCAAACATGCTCTGCCCGGCTTCGAATACGCCACCGATCTCTTGCTCGTTTCGGCGCGACTCCTGGACCTCGGTCCGTGTGCGCCGGCACGCATCAAGGTTGGCCCTCATGCGCTGCAGGGTGTCGGCGAGCCCACTTTCCTCTCTCAACAGGAAGTTTCGCAGTTCTGTGGTCAGCGCTTTTGATATGCCACCAGTCATGCTGGCGCGGAGCATCTCGTTGAGCTTGTTGCGGTCCTCGTCTGTACCCAAACGCAGCGGCATGACGCCCTCGGCGAAGAGGAAGGCGAAGTATTCGCGTGCAGTGCCGAAAACCTGCATACGACCGCCGGCGCGAGCGGCGTTCTCTCGCAGCTCGTTTAGCTCAGGGACGAGTTCTTGGTCCCCTTGGGGGAACAGCAACACATCCTGCAGGCGAACATCTGGCGTAAGTCCGGTGATGATGAACGGCGTCGGCTCGACGGATGGTTCACCTTTGCGTTCTAAGTGAACGCCTGCAACGATGCGATGCTTGGGTGGGACTGCGAAGTCGATAGCCGAATAGGCAGGACGACCCGGCTCCCCAAGACGGCCCCAGATGCCCTTGTCGCCGCCAGTCGCTCCGGTCTCCCCGAGATTGGTGAAACGGAGCCGGCTCATGTCGGGCATAAGCACGATGTAGGCGGCGATCATCACCGTTGTCTTGCCGGCACCATTGGCCCCTTCGAGGGCGGTGACGTGCTGATCGACGAGATATCGCTGGTAGAAAATGCCTTTCCAGTTTACGAGCACAAGTTCTTGGGCAAGGGTTCTTCTCATCTCTCTCTTGTGCCATTCGGGTCGTCATCGTTTTCATCGTCAACGTCGGGTTCAGCTTCACCATCTGCAACTTCGCCAATCTGAATCAGCCGCTCCAGCGCAGCATGCGGATCGTTCGCTTCACGGATCGGATCCGCGAATCGCATCAACGCCGGGCGTAGGCGGAGCGACGTGTCATTGACGGGGTCAACAAATCCAAGGTTTGCCAACTGGCGTAAGGCGTTCGCCACCTTTTTGCGCACAGTCTCCCCGGCAATGCGTTCATCGAACCTTCTGCGGCGCGGGTTCAATGTTCGGTCCAGAGTCTCCAACCCCAACAAACCGGAAAGTACGTCAAGAAGCTGCTCCCGCTGCACCAGGCCACCCTGTTGAAGCGTGGTGGGATCCAAATACATCAAGGCAAGCGTCTGACCGACGACCATCTCTCCCTTTGACAGTTGGCGTCGGCTGTGTCGATCTCCTGATGGCAAAACGTAAAAGTAGCCCTCCGAACGGTGTACCAAGTCGTATCCGAACCGCCGGTAGAACGGCTCAAGGAAGTCTAGCGCATCGACGAGGTAGTCATAGACAGGTCCATCATCACGCCCAACGTGCCGTCCGTCGCGTAGGGAGATGTCCGCTTCGGGGAATTGGTCATCTGAAATGACATCTTCAAGGGACTGAAAACCAGAAGAGGTCATTTTTGATGCGCCCCATTCGCCGACAGGTCCCATTCTTCGAGTTCCAGGCTCGGCGTGACTGGCTGCCACGGACGCTCATAGTCATTCTTTACACGGGCAATTCGGCCGAGGACGCCGGCAACCCGACCCGTAACCAAGTAGTGCAGGTCTGCTCCAAAGTTGGGTAGTACCCGAGCAGTGACTTCGCTCAATGACGCGGCGCCTGCGGCCAAGACTGCTGCTACCTGCCTTTCGATATCCGCATCCAAGTCTTCCGCGTCGACGAGATCGGGCGCGGATTCGCGGTCTGTGGTTGGCCGGCTCACAGGCGGCCGCTCAAATGTCGGGTTGATGGGACGAAGAAGTCGGACTGACGGGGCTTCCGTCGTCAACAAGTAGAACGGCTTTGATGGCCAACCTGCAATCTGGTCACGCAACCGCTGGCTGAGAGCCCGGCCCGGATCAAGGCGGACCACATCGCGGAGATAGCGGTGGACGTGCTGGTAGTAGTCGGACCACGCACTCTGCCTTGCGCTGGCCCAAACTCCGACCCGGTCAATCTGTTCGATCACACTCTGCACAACCCGCTCCGATTCGTCTTGCGCCGCTTCACTCGCCAGCGCATGAATGTCCTGCAACAGGGCGAGAAGATGCTGTGTGTCACCCAGAAGCACCTCGTTAAGCTCCCGTAGGGTTTCCGTAGTTGCGTCGAGTAGCGCCTGGCATCGCTCGATCGCGCCGAACCAGTCGGCTTGAAGTAGTTCGGAGATCTCTGTTTGCACGTCTTCTTGTTGTGAATCGAGCCCTCGTTGCCTGCGCTCGATGCCGCCAATGAGTTCGCGGGCCGTTACCCGCAATGGCCCCACCACAGATTGTCTCCAGGTTTCGTGGGTATCGGCACGTTTGGCGGCTAGAAGGGTCTTGGATAGTTCGGTTCGTAAAGTGCCAGTGAGCAGCGAGAGATCCTCGCGCGTGAGTGCTTCGTCCGTGACATAGCTCTCAACGATCGCGGTGGCCGGCCCCGCCAGGGCGTAGTCCCCGGATCGAACGATGCCCAGTCCGTCTATCCGGGCCAGCATGCGCTGTTCGCGGAGTTTTTGAATGGCGTGCGTGGCCCGCGTTCGCGGCCTCTCTGCGCTCGGGTCGGCCACATCGCACATCTGTTCGAACATATCGATGAGCGCGTCTTCATCGAAGGACGCCAGCGCTTCCTCTTCGGCGCGTAGGTACAGGCCAGCGAGGAAGCACAGGTCGATCGTTTTCAAGTCAATGCTGGCCTGATCGCGCAGGAGCGCAGCAATCACCCGGCTCGGATCAGATGGCATCGAAAGCCCCCAGCAAGCAGAAGGAGGATTCTAGAGCCGCCGACAGTTGGCTGACAACGAAAAGGGGAGCGGTCGCTGGCCCCCACGCGCTCGACCGTCGACGACGCCATCAGCATACACCCAAAAGAGTGCTATCGACCCGGGACAATGAGTCAAGGCGGCGTCTGTGGGTGCCGTCGTAGTCCCTCCGGGCGTGCTTCCCCGGCCCACCGCTACCGCCCGCCCAGCCGATGTCCGTGGTAATCCAAGAATCGTCCTCGTAGGCGTTCACCGCCTCCCACAGCATCGCCAGGAAGCCTGAGACGCAGATACCGAGGCAGCTGCCGCCGAAACCGTGCTCGCCGAGCGCACACAGCGGCCCGGTCGTCGCGATGACCGCCTCGATTTTCGCATCGCGTCAGCGACGGCGTGCGTCGGCCAGGGCGGCTTCGCGGGTCCACCCGGCCCCCTCGGCAAAGTGGCTGCTCGATTCTTCGTCGACTCGGAAGGCGACATAGCGGAAGCGATCACGGATCTCGTCGGTCATCCCGAAGGCGCTCACGGTCAGGCCATCGCGGCTCATGTGCCGGCCGGTCACGTCTGCGCCAATGAACTCATCGGACAGCACCGTCGAGACCAGCTCGTCAAAGTCTGGCGGACCGGTGCGGCGTGGTGCGCCGACTCCGAAATGCCGGTTTACCTGTTCGAGCGGTGCCCAGGCCCAGTCGGGCCGGCCGTCACCGGACACGCCGGCGCGCGCAAGCAGCAGGCGCAGGTTGGCGTCGGCGCCTGGGGCGATCGGCTGGCGGAACGGGCGGAACTTGACGCCAAGACGCGGCGGACTTTCGATGTTGGAGGCGTGGAGAATCTGCGCATTCTGTCGATAGCCGATGATTTCACCGGCGCGGTTGTAGACAGGGATGTCGAAGCCGTCGCCGGGCTCGTCTGCGTGCGCGTCGGGCGGGAGTGGCAGCGGGACGTCGCTCACTTTGGGGGTTGTTCGATGTAGCGGGCCAACGGGGCATCGGCGTCCGGGGCGCTGAGATCGATGTACTCGATGACTCTTGGCTGGAAGGCGATGCTGCCGGACTGGACGATCAGGCACTTTTCGCTCAGGGATACCGGGTCGGGCCAGAGCATCCGCGCCTGGATCGCCCCCATTCGGTCAGCCATGCTCTACACCTCCACGATCATGTCCAACTGGAACAGGTTCGACTCCCGAGGCTCGCCGGAATACCCGGTCGGATTGCCGATGCAGCGCGTCGCGCCAATCCGGTAATCGTAGGCTTCATGGGTGTGCCCGGCGATCCACAGTGCCGCGCCGACCACGCGGACGGGATCCACCAATTCGTCGGCTGCGTCTGTCAGCATGTCATACACGGATTCTTGGCCGGTCCATCCGCCGGGTTCTGCGCGCTACGACCTCGCTGGCGTGAGGCGACCGGCTTGCGCGCGCATGCCGCCTGACCAGGCACCACAACGGACTCCCGCGTCGGCAACCGCCAGATCAGGCACCTGTCAGTGCACCGCGAACGCTTGCTCGCCCAGTTACTCCGCACCCGCACAACCGAACACGTTGCGCCCATTTGGCCCTTGCGCCAGATGAAGCGCGCCGGCTCCAAACCGGTGACGCCACAATGCTGCAATCCCCTGGCCGCAGTCTTGTGGCGAAGGAGATGCTAGTCGGCGCTAACGTTACACTCGAACGCCCGGGCGCAACGGGTTGCCGCCACGTGCTGTTCGGCACCCGCTTCGACTGCGCCATCGACGCAGATCTCGAAAGGACTGCGCGGCCAGTGATACATGACGATCCACGTAGCGGCTACGATCGCGAGCGCGATGACGACATAAGGCTTGACTGTCATGCCTTTCCGATGCATGACGTCAACATATCATGGATTGGACCTTCCACCGGTGAGATCAGGTAAGAGCACTCGATGGAAGTGAACCCATTGCGCGCCTGTCCGGCCTCATCGAGGGTCTGCACACGTCCGTTCTGATATTTGCGGTACCTGAATTTTGCACAAATTGTGAGTCCAGGAAGCCTGCAAACCAATCTGAAGGCGGCAGGAACGCACACCCGGTCAGTCGACATGCCGTGTCCTTGATTTCCCTCTCAGAAGTTTCCAGAATTCGATCTTTGCAATGGAGGAAAGACGTGGCCAGATACCTTTTTCGGGCAAAGTATACGACAACCGGCGTGGCGGGCCTGCTCAGGGAGGGCGGCACCGGACGGCGGGCAGCCCTTCGGGAAACCATAGAGGCAATGGGTGGAACGCTGCACGATCTGTTCTACGCGTTCGGTGATTGGGATCTCTTCCTGATTACGGAACTTCCCGATGACGAAACGGCGACGGCGGTCTCCCTGAACATAAGTGCCGCCGGTGCCCTGGAAGTCACCGTGACGGTGATCGTGACACCCGAGACCGTCGACGGAGCGGTCAACAAGAGTGTGCCGTACCGCGCTCCAGGCGCCTGAGCGTCGTTCATCGAGATCCCGCTTCCCGACTGACAGCGGGTAGCACCTCAACCGTGGTGAACCGCCGCCGTCGCCAGGGCGTCCAAGCCCCGTCGCTCCCATGGACTGCGGAGCAACGCGCGTTGGCGACAATTCCGCCCAGGCTTACCGCGCAGCCGGAACGATCCCGAACTGGCGCAGCGTGTCCTCCACGGTGGGTTTCCCGGCACGGAAGCGGTCGTCGCTCAACAGGTAGGTGAAGACGTAGCCGAGGCCGAGAATCAGGATGCCGATGAGGAAACAGTAGATCACCGCGCGGTCGGGATACTGGTCCTTCAGCGAGCCGACGTAGAGGGGGCCGAAAATGCCCGCTGCCGCCCAGGCGGTGAGCATGGCGCCGTATATGACCGACATGCGCTTCGAGCCGAAGACGTCGAGCACGAAGGACGGCACGGTGGCGAAACCGCCGCCGAAGCAGAGCAGTATGTAGCAGACCAGTATGGAGAAGATGATGGGATCCCGCTCCGTCATAAGGATGCCGAATACCAGCAACTGGCTGGCCAGCAGAATGCGGAATACCCGGACCCGGCCGAGGCGGTCGGACAGCAGCCCCCAGAACAGGCGCCCCACCCCGTTGCAGAGTGAACTGACGGCGATCAGCGTCGCTCCGTATTCCGCGAGTTGCTCCGGCTCCAGGGACGGATCGGCCAACCCCCAGACATCCTGCAGTAGCGAGGACTGAAAGCTGATGACAGCGATGCCCGCCGAGATGTTGAAGAAGAAAACGACCCACATGACCATGAATTCAGAGGATCTGAGGCACACCCGCAGCGGCACTTCCTCGGCCTTCGCCAGGGCATCCGCCACGCCGGAGGGCGTCGCGGTGCCTCCCGGGGCAAAGCCGGGCGGCGGATCCCTGAGCAACAGGCTGGCAGGTACCAGTATGCAGGCGAAGATCAGACCCAGGGAAACGAAGAGCTCGGGCAAATCGCCGCGCGTCTGCAGCACCAGTACGGGCGCCAGCACCTTGCTGAGCAGCAGCGCGCCCACTCCGAAACCCATCACCACGATACCGGTCGCAAGACCCTTGCGATCGGGGAACCACTTCGCGACGGTGGCTACCGGCGTCACGTAACCCAGCCCGATTCCGGCGCCGCCGATCACCCCGTAGCCGAGATAGAACAGCATCAGCGAATCGATCTGCAGGGCGAGGCCCGCGATCAGGTAGCCGCCGGAAAACATCAGGCTGCCGATCAGTGCGAGCCGCCGCGGCCCCATCTTCGGCAGGGCGGCGCCCGCCCAGGCGGCGGACATGCCCAGCGAGAAGATGGTGATGCTGAAGGCCCAGGCCGTTTCGGTGAAGGTCCAGCCCAGTTGCCTCACCAGCAGCGTCTGAAAGTAGCTCCAGGCATAGACGGTACCCAGGCATACCTGCAGGGTCGTGCACAGCAATGCCATGACGGAGCGCGGCAGGTGCGGTCGGTTGGCGGCCATGGGTGACTACTCGACGGATTCCTCCGGATTCAGGTCCGCTCCGGCGCGGCGCCCGCCGATCCGTTGGCGGCCAAGTGCTGGTACAGCCGCGCGAGCTGCCCCACCTCATCGTCCCGGTCCAGCACCGGCGCCTGCGCCGCATCGCCCTCCCCCCGCGCGAGGGCGACCGCAAAGCCGAGCAGTTCGCCCATCGGTTTCGCAGCGAGGTTGACGAACCAGATTGCCGCGAATATGCCAACGACGAAGACCACGGAAATCAGATAGATCTGCTGGCCGATGGCCCGCTGGATCTTGAGCGCGATGAGGCTCGTGTCCATGCCGACATGAACGGCCCCGGCGACGCCGGCCAGGATCGGGCTGCCGACTTCGACGAAGTCGCCCATGCCCGGCAGATGGCGTTCCACCGCCGCGCCGCCAATCGGGCCGCCGGTCAGGATTTCCTCGGGAATGCCCGGCACGAACGTGTGCGCCAGGAACTCGCCCGATTCATCGGTGATGTAGATGTAGCGGATGCCCTGGATCTCCAGGAACTGGTCGATCAGCGACTGCAGCGCCGAAAGGTCGCGATTCAGCAGGATGTCCACGCTGGCATCCGCAATGGTCTTGGCGATGCCGCGGCTGTTGGTGACGTATTCCTCCGAGAGATGCGTGTCGACCGTGTACACACACAGAATCGATGTCGACAGCCCGATCATGCCGAACAGGGAGAAGACACCGAACAGGGTCTTCTGAAACAGTTTCTTGACTTTCATCTCAGTTCATTCCGAGTTATGAGAATTGCGCGCTCCAGTCATCCAGGGTGACGAAGCGGTCGTCCTCGACCACCGTGTAGTAAACCCGCTGCAGCCCTTGCCTGCGATCGGGCCCGAACGAAACCTGTTCGCCGATGCCGAGATCGAAATCCTTGATGGAGAACACCGCAGCCTCCAGACCCCGCCGCGACGGGCTGTCTCCCAGGCGCCCCAAAACCTCCACCAGGAGCTTCGCATCCAGGAAGCCTTCCAGGCTCACGAAGCTGTGCGGGAACGGGCTGTACGGCTCCTTGACCAGTTCCTCCGGCGCCTGCGGGTCGTAACGGCTCATCAGATCACGGTATTCCCGGACCGCGGGTATGGTCACGTCCTCGTAACTCGGCACCACCTGGGAATTGACCAGGAGCCGGGTATACGGCGTGGCATCGTCGCGCGCCTCCTGCAGCAGCTTGAGCAGGTTTTCGCTGCCGACGAACGACAGGTTGGCCATGGGCACGCGCAGGCCCAGGTCGACCGCGTCACGGGCGAATGCCGCGCAGGCAGCGTACGAGCCGATACAGATCACGGCATCCGGATTTACCTGCTTCAGTATGTCCACCTGCGCGCGCATGATGTTGGTGAACTTGGTACCGCGCTTGTAGGTCGCCTCGCCGACAATGGTCTCGCCGTGCCGCGCCAGCGCCGCCCGCACCCCCGACCACCCGCTGCGCCCGTAGGCGTCGGCCTGATAGAAGACGGCGATGCGTCTGCGGCCCACCGCCACGAAATTGTCGACCAGGCCCGCAGTCTCCTGCGCGTAGGAGGCTCGCAGGTTGAAGGCGAAGTCGCCGTACGGTGGCTCGCGCTGCGGCGCCGCCCCGGTAAACGGGAAGAACAGGTAGGTATCCCTGTCCTGAAACTTCTTGAGCATGGGCAGCACCCGGGTCACCGTCGGCGTGCCCACGTAACCGAACAGCAGGAATACCCGG
The DNA here is from genome assembly GCA_963663395.1 of Pseudomonadales bacterium. Taxonomy (GTDB): domain Bacteria; phylum Pseudomonadota; class Gammaproteobacteria; order Pseudomonadales; family Azotimanducaceae; genus Azophilus. Next base: position 5,843,247 of record OY760226.1, on the reverse strand, counting down.
TCATCGAGCATGAGGGTCATGGTGTTGTTGACCGCCGGGTCCGGCTGGTAGCCGTCGTCGTAGGGTCTTATGCGGATGCGGCGTCCGCCGACCCCTCCCTGACGGTTGATGTGCTCGAAGTAGGCACTCGCGCCCCGGTGCAATTCGATGCCCAGCCCCCGGGATGGCCCGGAGAACGCGGCCGACATGCCGAGCAGGAACTCGCTGTCGCTGACGCCCACATCTCCGGTCGAGGACCGGGCGGTTGTGGGCTGAAAACCACCCGGAAGCGGATCGGTCCCACCGCCCCCGGCGGCAACGGCCTTGAGCCAGGGCGCGGCCAAGCCATACCCGATGAGCAGACGCCTGGTCAGCATTGCCCGGTAATCCTCATGCGATGCGGTTACTCAAATCCATGATGTGCAAGCAGCGGCGCCCGATGCAGCGGCATCGAGTTGAGATCCGAATGTTGACGCGCGGCCAATCCAAGAAGCGGAATCCCGGCAGCAGAACCGTGCCCGGCTCGTCCACTTGCTGCGATATGGTGTCGGTGACAGTGGACACAAATCGCCGCCATGTTCAGATTCGATAGCTGACGATCAGCCAGAACTTGGTGATGTCGGTGGCGTGTCCTTTCGCGGAGTAGTCCGCGAACTTGAGTTGCGCACTGAAGTTGTCGTTGACCTTCCAGTTGAGCATCGCGCCGATCTCGTAGCCGTAGTCCGCGCCGCCCCGTTCCGCCTGGAAGTCGTGATAGGCCAGGGTTACGGAGACGGGGCCGGTTTGCGAACTCACGGTTACGTAGGCATCCGCGACACCGTTCAGCGGGGTTGCCAGGAAGCGGTCGGTCCACCCCTGGAATTTGTGCAGGGTGCCCAGCGGGGTCTTGAATGCGGCCTCCCCGCCGTCGCTGCCGAGCACGGCATAGCCGCCCGTGAAGGTCATTGAATCCTGCTTCCACCTGGCTTCCAGGGCGTAATAGGTGGCGTCGTAGGAAGCCGGATTGTCGGCGTAGTCCGACTGGCGCGCGAGGGTGCCGGTCAACGAAAACGGGCCCATGCCGGCGGTGTAGTCAACGCCGTAGGTCGAGTTCGAGTTGGCCGGGCCGTTGTCGTTCTCGAAATCCATGAGATAGGCGAAGGCGCCCAGCGTATGACCCTCCGCCGGCTTCAGTTCGCCCCGGAAGGCGTGGGTGTCGCCTTTCCAGTCGCCGGGCTGCGCGCCGTCGCCCGGCCCGAATATGCGGTTGACGTTGATGATGTAGGTGTAGTCGAGGCTCGCCATGCCCCGGGAATACTGCAGGCGCAGCCCGTCGTAGGTCTGTTCGTTCTGCCGGAAGGCGACCCCGCCGAGGAAGCGCTGCTCGGAGTGAAGGATTCGCTGGCGGCCGGCGGTCAGGGTCAGATCGTCACCGCGGTAACGGAGGAAAACCTGGTTGAGGTCGAAGCCGAGCGGGTCGGCAACGATGGGATACTGGGTATTGCCGTTTTCCGTCGAGTTGAATTTCTGCCCGGACCCGGGCGGCAGCAACAGCACCTGGTCCACTTCGAAGCCGAACGAGAGGCCCTCGTCCGCGGGCATGATCCATGACAGCCGCACTTTTGCCGTCGAGGCGCGGGCGTTCTTCTCGATGCCGTCCTGATCGACGGTCTCGAAGCGGTAGCGGACATTGAAGTCCGGTTTGGTGTCGCGCAGCGAGTCGGCGAATCCCGCCGATGCAGGCGGCCCCGCAAGGAGGGTAAGCAGGATGACGGGGGAGATTCGTTTCATGCAGCAGAAGCGAGTACGTCTACCAAGAGTAACAACCCGCGCAAGCGTCCATCTCACCACTGTTCGATGCCGCCGGATTGTACCTCTTGCAGTCGAAATATCGGTATTCGTCGCAAGCCGGCGGTCTGGTCATAGCCAATGTCGTTCTCGCCCCTTCAAATCCCGCCAACGATATCAGCCGGCGTACATACCCGAAAGGGTCGATTGTCGTGGCCTCCAGAATCGATCACGACTTGATCTCGCGGACCTTCGCGATTCCGCCGGAGCCTGCCGGCCCTCCCTCCAGGCGCACCGGCACGGCTGCGATCCGGAACGTCTCGCGACCCGTTGCAACCGTAAAACGGTCAATCCATTCGACCGCCGCCAGAGCCATCCCTTCGGAGCCCGCCCACACCGCGAAGGATCGTCCGGTTGCTGCTTCGATGCGAAAGAAACTTCCGTCGCCCTTCGGTACTCCAAATCGCTCCTCAACCTCAAGCGGTTGCCGATGCGCGTCCGACTCCGGGACGCCGTGTTCTTCTTGCGGACTCAGTGGGCCGTCACCTGACGCATCGCTCAGACCGGGCATTTGAGCAGTGTTCGCCACTGGGGTGCGACTGTCTCCTCGCCATCTCCGTCTGTGCGTTCGCATGGATTTCAAAACCCGTGATTCATTCTAAAACGGCCCCATTCTACAAGACGAGCAGGGACGTGGACGCTTTGACTTTCACCAACCGCCTCACAAGCCAATCGAAGTGAACCGGAGACTCGCATCAACTCACTGCGCGCCGGCGCAAATACACCGGCATTGCCGTCGGCGCGGGATTGTTCCCCTCCAGCCGCGCCATGAGCTTTTCCACGAGCAGAGCGCCGGCTTCCGCGAGCCCCTGCTCGACCGCAATGACCCGCGCCGGCATCCGTTCGGACAGCCCGACCGCCCCGAATCCCACCACCGCGACGCCATGGCCAAACGGCGGCCCGCGCATATCCCCGGCCCACACAACGCCGAGCGTGCAGGACTCCCCGCTGGCGACGATCGCCTCGAGGGTGACCAGAGATTTGCAACGCTCGCGAACCGCCGTGCATACGCCAAGCGGGCTGCCGTCTTCGACCGCCAGGCTCTGAATCTCTCCCGTGCTCCCCGGGCCCTGCATTACCGCCGAAAGCCCAGCCAAGCGTGCGGCCGCGAGCGTATCCGCCGCAGGATGAACGAACAGCACTGAGGTGCATCCCAGGTCCGCAAGATGCTGCCCGGCCAGGCGCCCCGCCCGCCCGGCGGCGCCCGTCACCGCACAATAGGGTTCCCGAGCCCGGTCGTCGTCCCACGCAACGAACGGAACCTTGAGGGCATAGAGCCTGTTCATGAGGCCCCTGTCCCGGCTCGCCAGGAAGATGAACCCGTCGACGGACTTTTCGGCCAAGAGGCTCTGGCACGTCAGCAGGCCCGTCGAATCCGCGGGTAGCAGCAGCACGGCTTGTTCGCGCAGTGCCAGAGCCCGGACGGTGTCGGAGAGCAGCGTGTGTATCAACGACAGGGCCGCCACCTCGTGTGCGAGCGGGTCGAACAGGTCGGCGACGATCGCGATGACGTTGGTGCGCTTCTCCCGCAGCCGCTGGGCGTTCCTGTTGATCCGGTATCCACACTTTGCCACAACATCCAGAACACGTTTGCGCGTCTCTTCGTTGACCAGGGGACTGTGCGCAAGTGCGCGCGAGACCGTGGCCTTGGACACGCCGGCAAGCCTGGCGACACCGTCCATGGTGACCGCACCCGGTGGCGGCTCCTGCGTTGTTGTCCTCAATCCCTTCGCACCTCAATTGGTTGCCGTCAACGGAGAACCGAAGCAACGGTTCGGTCGCTTGATCAATTTAGCCACTCTCCCGCCGGCCAGACAATAGGAGAAGTGGGAATAAGACGTGCCCCATCAGAGTAGCCTAGGTGGAGCCAGAGCCGTCGACTCGCCTGTGGGTCGCCGATCTTCCGGATGACCCCGGGGCCGGGCACACACCTCGCGTCCGTTGACGCGACCGGCGAGTTTGGCAGCACGCGCCACGCGCACAAGGTCGTCGAGGTCACCGGATCGAGCGCGAACAGATGATCTGGTCACCCGGGAGGTCCCAATGGACGCGATCCAGCGTCCTGTCCGAATTGCCCTGCGGGACTCAGTTGTTCGACACGATCATGTCTGGTCCTTCCGGCGCGGCCTATCCGCCCGGCACGAACGGCTCGACGCTGCGGTCGACCCGCGAATCGGGACCCAAGGTCGCAATGAAGACCCAATGTGCCGTTGCCGCCTGCACCGTTGCGCTTGTCAGCCTCGTCTCCGCCGCGCGCTCCGCCGACGCATCGATCGACACACAGCCCGGTCGCTGGACGGCGCTACCGCCTCCATCGAACTGCATCCCGTCGACGGCGCGGTGCTGGTGCTCGCCTTCAGCCGCAGATCCAACCGGCAAATCGAAAGTTGGACCCATCGGCTCAACGCTGCCCTGTCCCGACGATCGCAAGCGAGTCAAGGCGCCATACCGCTGTACAACATCGTCGCATAGGCCGGCACGCCCGGGTTGGTTCGCGGCGTGATTCGCCGGGCGATCCGCAGTGGCGTTCCCAAAGAGAGGCAAGGCAAGTACCGCATCGTCGACCGCGACGACGGGTTCTGGTTCGCCCTGGCAGCGGTTGACGATGCCAATCAGGCGCATGTCCTTCGAGTCGATCCCGTCGGCCGGGTCTGCGCGCGGAAGGTCGTCCGGTTACCGATCAATCGCTCGCCGATATCCTCGAAGCAAGGTGTCCGATTGGCCCAGAACCCTGATACCTGCCGGCCGGAACGGAAATCATAGATGCCATCGTCGTTCCATACGCGTCCACCACGCAAACTTTACGTTGGATTCGCCACTGACCGCGTCCCGCGCGAGGCCGATGACGACCGCCAGCCGGAACCGCGCCGGCGCTACGATTGGTGCAACCTCAATGAGGCGCGGGCCGACAGAGATTGTCTGGTCGATCCGACGGCAAACTTGGCCGCAGCCGCCGCGTGAACGTTACGTCGGTGGGGATTGCTGATGTCCGCCACCCTCCTGGTCGCCGAGGTCGTAACACCGGTCAACGGCGGCCAGGTGCCGTTCAGTGGCTTCTTTCGTGCACCGAATGAGGTCCTCGGTGTCACTGCACGCCTTGTATCGGACGAATGCGTCCATCCGGGCCGATTCGAGGCACTCCAGCTTGTCTGTGGCGTCCGCGGTCGACGGGCCCCTTAGGGCCTCGGATGCGAGGGCTGCCAGCAAAAGTAAAGTGAGTATCTCCTGTCCCCCCGACCCCTTGACAACAGCGTAGTTCCTGCCGTTCTGCGATTCAACCTATAGCCTATAATGATCGTTGGTCCACCAAGGGCAATCCGAAACCTGCATGAAGAACTGGGGCGAACTGATCATCGATATCTCGAAGGTCCGGGAGCGCGTTCAGGTCGCCGTGGACCGCCTTGCGAAACCCGGGGAAGAGTGGCAGGCGGACTACCACCGCCAGTCCCTTGAGATCTATCTGGAAACCACGATCAAGCGCCCGGGCGGCAACTTCGTGGCGCGGGGAGCGGTTCGGAGAGAATCCGACCTCGAGTCGGTCATGGATAGCGCCCGAAAGCAAATCGAGAACCTGCTCGAGCAGCGAAAGGAGATCGTTGATTACGTGCACGGCATGCACACGAAGTACTGCCGATGACGGTCAGGCGCCAGACCATTGAAACGCTCAAGGCCATCTCGCCGAGAAGCCTCTGCGACCGTTGCCTGACTGAAGTCGTGAGATGCACGCGTTCGCATGCAAACCGGTCGTCCCGAGAACTCGCCGGGACGTCGCAATTCCATCGGGGCTTCGGCCACTGTTCCAGGTGCAGCAAGGAAAAACTCACAACGCGCTACGTCGGCGATGGCAACACGATGAAGACCCCGCCAATACTCAGACTCGTGAAATAGGACGTGACACCAAAGGGGAGAATGTACGCCGCTGTTCGCCGATGATTTTGTCATCGGTGTCGAAGACCGCCACAGCGTCAAGCGATTGCTTGACGTTCCGGGCAAACGTCTCGGTCGATTCAGGCCAACGCTCCATGAAACCAAGACCCGCCATGTGGACTTCCGCCGGAGGCGCCCGTACGGGCGCCTCCGGATGGCATCGCCCACGACGTTCGACGTCCTCGGCTTCACCCACCTTTGGGCACAGTCGAGAAAGGGCATAGGCGTCGTCCGCCAACCTGCGGCGAAAGGCCGTGTCGCCCGCGCGCCGAAATCGGCGCATGAGTGGCGCACTGGGCTCCCTCGTTGAAGCCGTTGCCTACGACGAAGCGTTGGCGAAAGCCTTGCGGCAGTGAACCTGTGAGGGTGTTCTTGAATGGGCTCAGTGCCCAGGAATCTGTCACGAATGGTCAGTTCGATGCTCAAGGCACCGGCCAATTTTCGGCGACTCCTCGCTGCGTAACGCGAGTGTAGGGCACAGTGTGTATCGGATCCGGGTGGCCCCGATCGCCCTGAATCTGGCGCAGATCGCAGCTCCGGTCGGACAAGTAAAATCTGCGGGAACGACGACGCATGTGCGAAGGCAGCTTCGGCAATCGAGCCCGTTCGGCGACGATGTTCATGAGCGCGTCGAACGATTGACGGGTCATCGACTGGCCACGCTCGCCGATCAACAACCAAGGCAACGTTCTGTTGCGGCGTTGCAGCTTTCGTTGGACCGCTCGCAACGCGTCGCCGCGGACCGAGTCCTCGGCCGTAGTCCCGCTCGTCAGGTGACCGATCCAGAGGCGCGGACATCGGCAATCGATATCGTCGACCCTGAGGGCGCCTCTTCTCACTCACAGGCCGTGCCGGAACATCATCGACAGGAGCAGACTGGTCTGGACACCGCTACGACCCGAACTGGTGCCCGATTGCGCCGTGAAACGGGCGTTGGCGTCAGTTCCGTTGTGGTGTGACTTTGTCTTGGGCCACTTGCTCACGGTTGAGAGGCGGACCGCCTCAGCAGACCGGATAGAGTGCTGGAATTCGGAGTTCGTTCGCCGCTGCTGGTTGCTACTTGCCATTGACGAGGGCCGGAAATCGGGTGGTAATGGTCGCTGGCTGATCAATCGGCAGGTTACATAGGTGATTCCAAATGCCCTGTCTGCTTCGGTTCGTATTCCCAATAACGGCATCGCAAGACAGATTGCATCAACGGTACTGATTGCTGGCTTGTTGCTGTTGGGGTGGGCCATGCAAACCCAATCCAACGAGGCTCCTGTCAGCCGATCGCTGTTCAGTGAACCGAGGGTCTTACAGGCGCCTGGTCCGGCCAGTACTGAACCAAACCGGCTAAGGTTCGTCGAACTGAGTTCTCTGCAGAACGCAAGGGACCGGCTAGAGGCATCCCAGCCAGTGTCTCTCTCACTGGGCCTGCCCGAGAACACGGTGCGCCGCGCTGTCTTCGACCGTATAACCAGGACGCCACGAGGATTCGTCCTTACCGGCGCACTGGAGGATGCGCCCGCAAGTCTGGTCACGATCGTGGTGAACGATGGCGTCGTCGCCGGCAGCGTCTTCACCCCATTCGAAGTGTATGCGATGTGGCCCGCCGGGCCGGGCATGGTTTCCTTGACCAGGATCGATCCCGCCGAATTTCCGCCGCTCGATCAGCCCGTGGGTTCATCCGCACCACTCCGGAAAGCGGACAGGAACTCCGGTGTGCAGCGCACGGAGGAGGACACTTCCACGATCGACCTTGCCGCCTTCTGGACCCGGAAAGTCCGGGCGGCAGAGGGCGGCACCGATAAAGTTCGTGCGTTGATCGATGCCGGCGTCGCGAATGTCAATGCCGCGCTGGAACGGAGCGGCGCCTCCGTGAGGTTCAAACTCGTCGTGACCGTTGAACTCGACTACGAAGAGACAGGCGACAGCCACCTGGATCTTGCCCGATTCTCCCGTCCGGCCGACGGTCACATGGATGAGGTTCCGGCAATCGCGGAGTCTTACGCCGCTGATGTTTCCTATCTCTTCGTAACGGAAGGCAGCGTTTCGGGAACCGCCAGCGGGGAACTCGGGCTGGTCTACTGGTGGAGCGTTCTCTCGCTCGTCTTTCCGCACGAACTGGGCCATAACCTGGGCTTGCAGCACGACCGCTTCACGGAAATCCGAGCGGGCGGCGAACCGACCGGATACGACCACGGTTACGTGAACCAGGTACCGTTCGAAGCCGGCGGTGACACGACACGGGGCTGGCTGACGGTCATGGCGTATAGCGGTCAGTGCGGCAACGCGAATATTCATTGTCCCTGGCTGCCGTACTATTCCAACCCCGAAAACGTCTATCCCGACGACGATGGCGACCCGATGGGGATACCCGGAGATGCTGGTGTCGGAGTCGATGGGCCCGCGGACGGCGTCCGTGCCATCGAGGAGCGAAAGGCGGAATTCGCCAGCCGGCGTCTGGCGCGGACCCGTTGCTCTTATTCGATCTCGTCAACCGAACACGCTTTCGATCCGGCAGACGGAGCGGTCGTCGTTCCGGCGGAGGCAGGCCGCGTACAACTGAGCGTCGACACAGCCGCCGGCTGTTCCTGGAGCCCCCGCGCACTCGATGACTTCCTGTCCATCGATGACGACAGCCGGCGGCAGGGCCAAGGCGCGGTGGCGGTGGAATTTTCGGAAGCCGGCGAGTTCGCGCGAACCGGCGTCGTGTATCTGGAGGGGGAAGTGGTTCTCATCCGGCAGCAAGGCAGCGAGCCGCCTGTTGCGGTCTGCGGGCGAACGCCGGCGATTCGCGAGGCCATCGTCACGGCAACCGGCCACAGCGACTGTGCCTCGGTGACACCGTTCGATCTGGTGGGCGTCAGTTACCTTGAGGTTGTCCGTCAGGATACCGGGATATCGAGGGGCGATTTCGACGGCATGGCGTTGACTAGGCTGGAGCTCCGCTCCAACGACATTTCCGACATCGCACCCCTGGCCAATCTGCGCGATCTCGAGTATCTGGACTTGCAGTTCAACTCGATATCGGATCTGGAACCGCTGTCAAAGCTGGTCAAACTGCAAGCGCTGTGGCTCGCTGGCAATGAAATAACCGACATTACCCCACTGACCACCCTCACCGGTTTGAAGGGCATAGGCCTCGGCGCCAACCCGATCGGGGATTACTCTCCAGTGGCCCAGCTCACGGGACTGATCCAATTGCAGATCAATTCCGGACGCATCAGCGACTTGAGGCCGTTGGCCGGCCTGAAGTCCGTGGAGTGGCTCGAGCTTTCCTATAACGACATATCTGACATTTCACCCCTGGTCGGAATGACCGCTCTACGCCACGTGGACATCGGAAACAACCGGGTATCGGACCTGTCACCGCTGAGCGATCTGGAGGCGCTGGAAAGCCTGTCCGTCGGTGACAACTTGATCTCCGATCTTGGGCCACTGAGCATGTTGAGCGAGGCATTCTTTGACCTAACAGCCCCAAACAACGCGATCTCGGATCTCTCGCCGCTGCGGGCACTGGATGGGTTGGCAAGTATCTGGCTAAACGACAACGAGATTTCCGACATCTCAGCACTGGCCAACCAGACGAGGCGGCTGGTGCAGGGCGGCGAGGGGCCGCCGTCCGGCTGGCTGATTTCCCCGACCATCTCGCTTTCAGGCAACAAGATTGCCGACCTATCCCCGCTGGCGGAATTGAACCAGCTGTATCTCCTGTATCTCAACGATAACGAGATTTCCGACATCTCCCCGCTGGCCCGTCTCGATCTTTTGAGCACCCTCGACCTGCGCAACAACAAGGTCTCCGACCTCGAGCCGCTCAAGGGAATGACCCGCATGGACAACCTGTTGCTGAGCGGCAATCGAATCGAGGGATTGCCGAAGGGACTCTTTAGCGGAATGACGAACCTGGCGGAAGTGAATCTGGCGGACAATCCCGGCGCACCGTTTCCCCTGCATGTGGGCCTCACACGTGTTGACGACGCTCCCGTGGCGGCGGGTCCGGCCTCCGTCGCGGCAGCCGTTGAAGAAGGTGCGCCGTTCGACATCGTGGCGGATCTGGAGGTCTCCGGCGGGCAGGGCGGCACGGCGCCGACCACAGCCCGTGCCATGATCAGGGCCGGTGGCACGTCGGACGCCGCCGTTACCGTGAATTCGTCGATGGGACCGGTCACGGTCTCAATCGACAAGGCAACCGGGGGCCTCGATGAGCAGTGCGGTTCCAATTTCAACCCCCGGCCCTGCTTCGCCGGTTTGCAAACGGCAGCGGGCGAACCCCTCCTGCTGTTCGGGATACCCGACCAAACGCTGGAAGGCGACCGTATCCTGCTTGACCTGCCGTCGCTGTTCGACGGCCCCGACGCCAGCTATTCCGCTGTCTCCGCCCGGTCGAGCGATCCATCGCTCGTGACGGTGTCGATCATGGGCGGGACCCTGATCATCGCGCCGGCGGGCGGCGAGAGCGGTGAAGCTGTCATCACGGTCACGGCCACAGGCGACGGGGGCACGGAACGAACGGCCCGCTTTTCCGTCAGCGTGATTGCGGTAACGCCGGACGCACTGAGGGTGCTACTGCTACCGGCCGCTTCCCACCCGGGGCGGACCGGAGTCGTTCGCGTGATCAACCGTTCCGATACCGGCGGCGAAGTATCGATACGGGCCATAGACGACATAGGAACGGCGCGCGAGCCGGTCACGCTGTTCCTCAACGCCGGCCAAGCGGTCCACTTCAACTCGTCGGATCTCGAGCAGGGTAACGACGACAAGGGTCTGGTCGACGGAATTGGATCGGGTGAGGGCGGGTATTGGCGGCTGGAGTTCGAAAGCAGCCTCAATGTTGAGGCACTCACCTATATCCGCACCGACGACGGATTCCTGAGCGCCATGCACGATGCAGTTCCAACGACGATGGACGGCCATCACGTTGCTTTGTTCAATCCGGCGAGCAACAGCACGCAGAAGAGCTATCTGCGCTTGATCAATCTCGGGAACGAAGTGGCGGAGGTCGAAATCCGGGGCGTCGACGATGCGGGCGCACTGTCGGGGAAAGTGCGGGTGACGATTCCTGCCCAGGGAGCGAAGCTGCTTTCGGCATGGGATCTGGAGAGGGGGGCGGAGGGTGTGTCCGGCACAATCGGCGACGGCCACGGAAAGTGGCGATTGCGGATAACGTCGGCAGAACCGATCGCGGTGATGGGCCTGATGGAAAGCCCCGGCAGCAGGCTCACGAACCTGTCGACCGCGCCCACGAGACAAGGTCAATAGAGGCAGGAAACAACGTCAATTGTCAGGCACGAGGACTTGACCATTGACAATCGAAACTTGCGTTCCGCGTTACCTCCATCAACCCATTTATTCAACGGAATTTGATCGCGTATTTCAAGGGCGAACTGAATGGTTTACTGATTGCGCTGCAAGAAGTTACGCATCCAGTTGGCCCGTCGTGTTGCAAGCAAGAGGACCAGACCAGAGATTCGCGTTCGGAGATCGTCGGTGTCGCAGCGAACTCTGAATTCGCTGTCGCCTTGTGTATTCCAATGGTCCGATCCCGTTCCCCAGTCAGCCAAAAAAAGGCAAGTCCGCCACACCTCGGAAGGGATAGAGTCGAGCGCCCAGCGCGTCCTCCAGTCCAAGGTGGCGGCGTAGCGCCTTGTGAACCTGGTTGGGGTAGATGATGTCGCCGGCTGGATCCGGGTCGAGCGTACGGGGGTTGACGGGGCGGGCAAAGTGCAATTCATCGGTCCCGGCGACGACACGATCGGTCCAGGGCTGATTCTCTTCCATGATCACGAGGCTGCCGATTGGCCAGTGGTCCTTGCCGTCGTCGCTGTTGTAGTAGTTGGTTCGGCTGAACTCCGATCCGATTACCACGACCAGGCGCTCGGCAAAACCGTGTTCCTCCGCAGACTGCCACAGTTGGTCGATCCGTGTCGCAAGCCCGGCGAGCCCCGGTGCCTGCCGTTCGTCGTTGTTCGAGTGGGTGTCGAAGCTGCCGTAGGGCAGGTCCACGCTCACGGACACCCCGGTTTTGAATGCGGCAATGGCTGCGGCCCAGGGATCGACGGAACCGATGCGCTTCAGTTCGACCACAAAGTCCGCCAGACCGCCCTCCCCCGCAACCGCCGACTCGAAGACAGCACGCGTACGCGTCGTTGCGGGCACGAGATTCTCCTTGGCGAGCAGACGCGCTGTTGTCCTCCTGTGGTAGTGCTGGATGTTCCCCCAGTCTTCTTCGTGCAGGTAGCCGCCTCGAGCCGGTTCGGCGATGGCCTCCAATTGGCGCGTTTCGGAGATGCCCTCGGCACCGTAAGCCGAAATGGGCAACAGAGCGGCACCCCGGGTGTACGCACCGAAACTCAGGCAGGCCAGTTCGGCACCGGGTGCATTGTGGGCCGCGTGAAGCGCTGAAAGTGTCGGAAACGCCTCCGAGCTTCGGCCTGTCCAGTTGTGTACGGTCCCGATATCGTGGGCATTGGTCTGCATGTCGATACCGTTGATGACCAGCATCCGTGCGTGATGCCTGGTGAAGAACATCTCGTTTTGCGCGAAGGGCGCATAGGGAACGTTGCCGGCCTGGCGGACTTCATCGGTCTCCGCCCAGTGGTTGATGATGGGCTCGCCCGGAGTGTTTGTTTTAGGGTCGCAAAAGCAGGTCGGATCCCAGCCCCCACGAGCCTGGACCGAGACAAGCAGCTTGCCCGAGTAGTCGCGGTAGTTGCCGCCCATGGCGACCGGCAGGTGCAGGCCCATCATGGCGCCCGCACCCGCGCCGATCATGCCCCTGACGAAGTTGCGCCTCCCGGTCTTCACAGGTACAGGTATCGGTAATCCATCATGAGGTAGGCGAGGACAACCACCCAGGTCCGGGCCAGATGGTCCGGGTCCTCGTAGGTTCGGTCGAGCAGGCCGTCCGGGTCGTTCTGTACGTATTGGGGCGGGTACTCGCCATCGATCACGACAAACGGCGGGTCCACCACACCGTCGAGCAGGAGGATGTCCGAATCAGTGTCGCAGCGGTTACCGTCCCGAAAGGCCGTGTTGTCCGGTTCTTCCGCACGCTTGCGTTCGAGCGTGTCCACGAACAGTTCGAAGGCCGTGTCTACGTCTTCGGACTCCGGCCCTGTGTCGATGCCGAACAGTTTTTCTTGCAGTTTGGCGAGCCTGTCCCTGATCGAACTCGCACCGGCTGCCGTATGCGGCGTGGTACCGAGGTCAAAACCGGCAAACAGCCGACGGCGTTCCATGGGCAGCAGATAGAATTCGCGCAGAACGGTGGGGCAGCTCGAGCGGATGGCGTGTACCTTGGCAACCGCCGCCATCGTCGCCGTCAGTTCCCGGCTTCGCACATGCTGCGTCTTCGAGTCCATTCCGCCGTAGAGGAGTTTGTATTCCCGCGTGAGCGCGCTCGTCTCGGTAATCGGGTCGAAGTCATAGTAGATTGGACCGATCCGCCGCCCCCACTGATAGCCCGTGACGGAGGCCGTCTTGTTTGCAAGTTCGGCCGGCGTCAGGAGGCGCCGGGCACCGACATCGCGAAGCGCCGCCTCACGGAGGCGATCGTCGTCCAGATTCCGCTCGGCGCGAAACCAGGGCGACAAGACCATGGCGGCGAGCAAGTCCTTGAAATTGTACGGCTTACTTTCCGCATGGAATCCGCGTCGGAACCCGCGCGCCAGGCGCGCCACCTCGGCCGCCTGGACCGACGCCGCGATCGAACGGGCGTCGAAATCCGGGTCGCCCGCGGTCGGTGGAAGCTCAACCTCTTTACCCATGATGGCCGGCCACCAGAACTTGACCGTACCCTCGGCGAACCGTGGGTCCGATGCCATCTTTCGGGCGAGCCATTGCAAACTGGCATCCGCATCGGGAGCAACACCGCCTTCGAATCCCGGCTCCCTCATGTCGCGGTACCAGGTGTCTCCTTCCCGGAAAAGGCCGGCGGTCACCGCGAATTCACCGGTCTCCCCCGTATCCTCCGCCCAGACCTCGGCGATGATGTCGTAACGCGCATCGGCCGGGATATCGACCGGAACGCGCGCGTAATTGTTGGTCCGCATGTACACGACCGTTTCGCCTGTTTCCTCAAGAGTTCGCCGATTGCGGTCGGCTCGCCCTAGATCGACTGCGTACCGCTCACCCGTATCGTGATCGCGCAGCGAGACGTCTCCGACAACAATCGTTGCTATCGTGTCGGAATCCTGATCGTCATTGAACTCCCTCGCTCGAAGAACGACATAGCTGTCCCTGGTCATCGGTACGGCGTGCGCCACGATCACGGTTCGCTCTCCAGACCCGGCAGGCTCGATTCGATGGCGTTCAACACCGGACGAGGGAAACGCGTACACCGGGTCCAGTGCGTGTTCACCGCGGGCTGTGGCGCGGTAAAACCCTGTCTCCGAGTAGTTCTGGAACGCCCCCGCCGCCGGATCGAGGGGAACGTGACAGACCGTGCAGGCCGGGTTGTGCATCGTCGGGTTGCGGGTGTCGAAAAGCGCGCCGGCATCTGTAACGGTTGGCGCCGCGTTCTGGATGTCGAAGCCCAGGAAATGGTAGTACGCCCAACGTGAGCGCGCCCGGTTTCGATTCGTAGGCGTTGTCGGGTAGCGAACCAGAAAGCTCGTGGTGTTGAGGATCCCTGCGTGGGGATAATCATCCATTGTCATGCCCGGACGCCGGTAATTGCGGAAACGCGCGGGCCGGAATTCGAAGGGGTCGCCCGGGTCGTCGAACGCCACCGGGTCGCCATAGGCTTTCGCGGTGGCGCCATTGGCCATGATGTAGTCTGCGGTGAGAATTTCGGTGTAGGGCCGGTCATTCTCGACGACGTGTGCGATCAGCTCAAGGGGCGCCTGCACCGCGCCGTAGCGGGAGGCATGCTGGAACCGGTAGTACGCGTCGGGATACAAACTTGCCGAGGGACGTTCAATCCCTCCAAGCCGCTCGAGTTCCGCCTGGTATCCCGGGAAACGAGCGCCGTCGCCGTCGGAGATGACACCTACATGGCCGTCGGCGAGTATGTCCCTGCTACTGAGGGATTCGACCAGCAAGCGGTCGTTGGCGCCGCGGATCAGGAAAGCGTGGAAGGCGGGCCCGGTCATCACTCCGCGGAGTGCGTCCCAGAGCTGCTTCGGGGTGCCGCCCGGGAACGGCGCAAGCTCTTCCGGCGTCGGGGGCCGGCCGGCCAGGATCAGCGCGGCGCGATACAGGGTGCGGCGCGCGGACTCCATGCGGACGGAATCGAACAGTTCCGTGGCCCCAAAAGGCAGGCCGAGGGCATCCATGCCACCGCCGAGCAGGCCGAGGAATGAGCGCATGTTTGCGAATTCCTCGCTGTCCGCTGCGACCTGGATGCCGCCGCCGTGGGCCAATCCCTGGATCTTGTTCAGGATCAGCGCCGCCGCCTCATCGACGGACTCAACGAATTGACGAAATACGGCCAGGTTGTGCGTCATGTGATCAACCTGCGAGTCGGGCACGAACACCAACCGCGTGTGCCCGGAGGCGCCGCCGTTGACATGACAGTTGATGCACTTGGATTGCACGATCGGGGAAATGTGCATGCCGAACGCCTCCTCCGCCGTCTGCGTGGTTACGGCTCCCGACGCACGGCTCGGAGTCGTTGAAAGGTTGGTCAGATGCCCGGTAGGGCTCAACAGCAGGTTCATCACTGCAATGGGTTCATCGGATTTCACGACCAACTGCCATTTGCCGACGCCGTTGCCCAATGCGCCCGTTAAGCCCTCGCCACCCGTCTCCAACTGCGCCGCGCTCAACGTCATGGACCCACCGGCGGGGACCGTAACGTCTACAGTGCCGCCGGGAGACTCGCCGGAATCGTCGATGCCCGTCACTGTCAGCGAGGCATCCTCGTCGCCCCGATTTGTCAGTCTCAGCAGGCTCTGCTGCTGCGTATTGCTCGCCGGGTTGAACGTCGCAACCCGGTACTGCCCACCCGAATTGGGTACGAGGTCGTGCATGGCCGTCAGGAAACCGTCCTCCGTCCGGATATAGGCAAGCACCTCGATGTCGAGGTCACTCGAAATTTGCAGCCGCCAGTCGCCCACACCGGCACCGGTACCCCCGCTGAGACCTTTCGCCGAATTGCCCGACTCCAGGTCGTCGGAATTGAAATGGACCGTCTCACCGGCCCCGATGGACAACCCCAGTGGATCGTAGACCCGATCCGTGTCGTCGAACGCGCGGATCGCGATCTCTCCCGCACGATCCGTGCGGTTGATCACCCGAACGAAGCCCTGCCGAGTGCTGCCTCCGGCAGCAGGAAACCAGGGGACGGAACGGGTGCCGGCCGCATTCCTGTTGGCACTGGTTTGAAATTCCGTCTTTGCCCAAGTCGATCGAGGCTGGATTTGCGAATGACTGTAGTAGGTGGTCGGCGGAGACGGCGTCGACGCGTCCATCGTGTTCAGCCCGGTAGCCGCAAGGCGAGCATGGGCATCGCGGCGTTGACGCTCGTAGGCATCGTGATCAAGGGCTTGGTGGTGAATCTCTTTCGGTACGGCAGTGCCGGCTTCCAACGTCGACCCGACCACTGTGCAGACACAACAGATCAGTCCGATGAGAATGCGTCGGGCTGGGATAGAAGTTGGCATCGATTTCCTGGCCTGACCGTCTCGCCGCCTCCATTGAGCCAATGCGGCCCCGTGGGGCACGGCTTTGACCCGGAGTATGACAGCAAAGCAATGTCCATACAGGCTTAGGCGGCCTTGCAGCCGGGCCAGACTGTACCTTTGGGTCGAGTCCGGTCCGGCCCCGCCGGGAATGCCGGTCGGCGTTAGGGAGACCCGGTCGCGCCGCACGCGCGATTGCATCGGCTCGACCGATGCGCAAGACTTGCCAGTCTCCGCGATCACTGGGCGTTCTCGCCATCGGCCTGTTCGACCGAATAGCCGAGGTTGCGATAGCCCCGGATACGCTTTTGCGTCATGCGCTGAAGCACGGGCACGTCCTCGTCGACGTAGTCGTAGACCAGCACTTCCCGCTTGGCCGGATGCAGCCGGTGCAGGCGCCCGACGTACTGCGCGAGCGTTCCCCGCCAGGCGACCGGCATCGCGAGAAACAGGGTGTCGAGGCGCGCGTCGTCGAACCCCTCGCCGATATAGCGCCCCGTGGCGATCAGTACCCGTTCCTCCGCGTCGGGAATCTCCGCGAGGCGCCGCGTGACCGCACGGCGCTGCTTCGCGCCCATGCCGCCGCGCAGGAAGAGCACGTTCCGTGCGAACCGGTCGATGCGTTGGGCAAGACGCTCGGCATGGTCCCGGCGGGCCGTCAGCACAAGCGGCGAACGATCCGCTTCGAGTGCGCGCAACACGTCATCGAAGATCAGGCGATTGCGTGCTTCGTCCTGGGCCAGCGCCGCGTAAACATGCTGGATCGGCGGGCGCTCCGTTTCCATGCCGTCGGGGAGCCGGAATGCGGTGGGGCGCAGCAGCGCCCGGTGCGCGAATGGCCGCTGGCGGGCCTGGGCCTTTGCGCTCACCCGATGCCGCACCGGGCCGCACTGCATGAACACGATCGGGTGGTGGCCGTCCTTTCGCGTCACCGTCGCCGACAGCCCCAGCACGTACTTGACCTTCGCCCGGCGCGCCACCTTTTCGAAGGTCGGCGCCGACAGGTGATGGCACTCGTCGACGATGAGATGCCCATAGTCCGCAACGACATCGTTGACCGCGTCGCCGTCCACCAGGCTCTGGATGACGGCCACATCGACGACACCCGTCGGCCTGCGCTGGCCACCGCCGATCCGGCCGATGTCGGAATCGGGCAGGTCGAGGAAAGCCCCGAGGCGCTCAATCCACTGATCCATCAACTGTCGGCGGTGAACCAGGACGAGCGTGTTGGTTCCCCGGTCGGCGAGCACCGACGCCGCGACCACCGTCTTGCCGAAAGCGGTCGTGGCCGCGAGTACGCCCGTGTCGTGCGCGAGCAGGGCGTCTGCTGAGGCCGTCTGCTCGGGCGTGAGTGTGCCGAGAAACGACGTCTCCACGGGACGCCCCGCATAGCGCTGGTCGTGCAGGTCGAGGCCAATGCCGAGTTCTTCCAACAGCGCCTGCATCGCTTCCAGGCAGCCGCGCGGCAGTGCGACGTGGTGCGAAAGCAATTCGGCGCAGGCGACGATACGGGGCGTGCCGAAGGTCGAGCGCCGCATGGCCTGCGCGGCGTAGAAGGCCGGGTTCTGGAACGCGGCAAGCCGCACGAGGCGGTTGACCAGGCCCGGCGGCAGCCCCTCACGCTCAACGTAGAGCTGGTCGCCGAGCACCGCACCGATGCGTCCGGGCAGCGCGCCGGTGATTGCGGGCAAGGACCTGCGCCTCGACGGCGGCGCGTTCCACGGGTCCTCGTCCGCTTCGTCGAGCGGCAGGCGCAGCCCCACGATGCGGCCGCGCCGGCCGGCCTCGTCCACGAGCCCTCTAATCTCGGTCGTGCTCAATCGCCGAAGCCCGGACAGAAACGCCCACTGGTCGGGCCAGGGCTCGAAGTCCGCGTCGACAAAGACGCTGTTGCCGCGCTCCCTCGGACCGCCCTGCAGCGGCAGGGCGATGAGGTTCCCGAATCCGCCCTGCGGCAGCGTGTCCTGGCTCGGAAAGAACCGGTCGTAGGAGCCGAACCCGATGTCAGGGTTGCGCTCCATGGCTTCGGTCAGAAGATGCGCGCCCAGCCGGCGCGCGAGCGATGCGGCCACAGGCGCTTCGAAGAACAACCACACATGGGCGCCGTTGCCCGAGCGCGAACGCTCGAGCACCGCCGGAACCCCCCTCGCGCGGCAGGCCGCGAGATAGGCATCCGCATCGCGCCGCCACGTCGCCTTGTCGAAATCGGCCGCGAGAAACCGGCAGGTATCGTCGGCCAGCATCGGATAGACGCCAATCGTGTGGCGCCCGCGAAGGTGGCCGTCCACGGCCTCGTCCGAGACCGGCAAGAATGCCTGGTTGGGGCAGGCCCCGCACCTCACGCGGGGCTTGTAGCACACGCCGCGTTGCCATTCGTTGGCGCAAACCGGCGCGTAGCCGGCGGTTCCCTTGGCGGCGTTCTCCCAACGCTTGGGATACACGTCTTCCCGGCCCGCGAAGAGGCTCCGGAAGAGTGCGAGTTTGGCACGCGTCGGCGAACGTTTTGTAATTTCGATGCCCGTTTCCTCGATCTCCGTCGCGGGTGGTCGCAGACGCGCGAGCTCTGCCAACCGCCGCTCAAGCTCCGCCCGCTCGATGTCGAGGCGTGCGAGGCGCTCGCGTATGCGGGCGGCTTCCCCCGCGTCAGTTGCCGATGGCGTCATTGCTCCCCTGGCTGCTGCCGCCCCTCCGCTTGCCGTGACCGTCACGAATGGGCGGACGATACCGGAGTGCGGGGCGGCGCGCCGCCCACGGGGTACGATCTAGCCGTCGGGATCGGTCACTTTCCGGTCGGAATCGAGGTGCCCGCCGAGGACGCGAGGCGCCGTGCGACGGTCTCCGCCCGCGATGTTCCGATTTCGCGAAGCGCATCCAGCACGGCGCCTGCGAGCCGCGGGTGGCGGCGCGCGCACCGGCCGAGATGAACGATTGCGTCCTCGTCCCAGACCGCCGTGATTGCCTCGATGACGTCTGCCGACGGCAAGCGCATGAGTTCGTCGTAGAGCGGCTGCCGAGCACTGGGGTCACCGCGCAACCCGAGCGCGATCGTTGCGAGACGGCGGTTGTCGGCCGAAGGGTCGAGAAGGCCCTCGCGGAGACGGTCGGCGGCAACGTTTGACTTGGCCGTAAGCGCAAAGGCCGCACCGCGCACCGCGGCGTCTGCGTGCGTGAGAAATGAGCCCACGAACGCGGCGGGCAACGCGAGCCGGGCCTGTGCCGCCGCCTGCAGCGCCGCCGGCAGTTGCGAGGCTGGCAAGGCTCTCGACAAAACGATCCGACGGAGCGCCGAGTGCGCATCGGCGCAGCGGAGCCGCGCGAGGGTGTCCACGACCGCACGCTGTTCCGCCAACGGCTTCTCGATGCCGAACCCGGCGAAGCGCCGCCACAGCGCTTCAAGCGCCGGCACCGCCGCGTCCAGGGAGCGGGAGACGACCTCGGTGCAGACGCCATCGACATCCGACGGTCCCGCATTCGGAATTCGCTCGAGCAACTCGTCGTCCGTCAGCCTCTCCACTGGTGTCGCGGAAGTTGATGACAGCGGGTTCTGGGCGGGTCGAGGCGTCATTGCCCCGCGCTCGGCGAACAGGTCCAGCTGGCCCGGCACCGCCTCCCGGCCCGACCGCGGGGAGCGGGACCGCAAAGCGATGGAGCCGGTGTCCGATGGCTTCATTGTCGAGCACCAGCGCGGATGACGGAGCCAAACACGCGAATCCGTTCGTTGCCCGAGGGGGTGTCCACACGGCCGTAGTCTATCAGTTTGACCAATGACTTCTCGGCCAGCAACTTCTGGCCTTGATTCGCGGCTCAAGATGCCAAAAGTCGGCACGCTTGCAGTGGCTCGTGGAAGACAGTCGAGACGCGGCAACCGCTCCCTGCTAGGGAGAGTCTCCCGTTCTCCTGAGTCGGGGTATACTGCTGAAGGTCGAGGACCGTTGGGTATCCGGTGAGCGCTCCCGTCCGATACCGGGGTGGAACCGTTCCCCGCTTCGCTCGGCCGGGGTGGCGCTGATTCAGCCTCTGGCGGTGGCGCTTGTGGTTCTGGATGGCGGCAGGCGTGGTGCGGGTCTGCGGATCGCGGGCGGCTGATGCGCTTGAGTGGGCGTGCAATTGGCGCGGACCTTACAGACGTTGGGGGAGAAAGCCGGGCGGACTTGCGTTGACCCGGTTGGCGCTGGAAGGAGGAGGGCTCTGGCTCGAGTCCATGACGTGGGCCGGTTGCGATGAGTGCGGAAATCAAAAGAAGGACATTGCTCGCCTACGGCAGCCTGGGGTTTCCCATTGCGGTGCTGAGTTACCCCATGACCCTCTTCCTGCACCCGCACTACGCAGGGGAGCTGGGTCTGGGACTCGCGGCGATCAGCACGGTGTTGCTGGTGTCCCGGATGACCGACTTTGTCACCGATCCGCTGATGGGCTGGATCAGCGACCGCACGCGCACCGGTTTTGGGCGGCGCAAACCGTATCTTCTCATTGGCCTGCCGGTAATGATGCTCGGTGTCTGGAGGCTCTTCATGCCGGAGCCGCCGGTGGACATCTGGTACATGCTGCTCTGGAACATGGTGGTCTATCTCGGCTGGACCATCGTCGTGTTGCCGTACAACGCCTGGGGCGCGGAGCTGTCCAACAATTACATGGTGCGGGCGAGCGTCACGGCGATCCGCCAGGTCTACGTGATCGCGGGTCTGATCGGCGCCAGCGTCGTCATCTGGATCTACCAGGAGTGGCTGGACCGCTCCGATCCCGGGGAAGTGTTGACGGGCATCGGCTGGACGATTCTTGTGATGTTGCCGGTCTCGGTTGGGCTGCTGCTCCTGCTGGTGCCTGAGAAAGCGGTCCCCACGCCGGCCCGGCAACGCGCCTGGTGGCGCGAGCTGTCCAGCATGCTGAAGATCGGGCCGTTTCGGCGCATGGCGTACGTGGCACTCGCCATCGTGATCGGCGAAGCGTCACGTCATGCCGTGCTCGTCTTTTTCATGGAAGACGTGTTGGGAGCGGGAGACCGCATCGGACGGACGTTCATTCTCTATTACCTCATGGGCGTGGCCACCATACCGCTGTGGCAGCATCTCGCGCGGCGTTATGGCAAACACCGCTCGCTGGCGATCGCGATGACGAACTCTGCGCTCATGGTCCTGGCGACCGCCTTCCTCGGTGCGGGCGACTACAACACGTTCCTGATCTTCTACGTTCTGAAAGGCGCGAGCTTCGGCGCGTTCGCATACCTGCCGCTCGCCATCCTTGCCGACGTGGTCGATGTGGACACCGCGGTCACCCGGCAGAAACGCGCGGGTTTGTACTTCGCGGTATTCGGCGCGATCGACAAGATCGGGCTCGCCGCCGGGATGTTCATCGCACTGCAGGTGCTGAACCTCACGGGTTACAATCCGCAGCTTGAGCCAAGTGCGGCGGGGCTCTGGATGATCCGGTTGGAATACGCAGTCATTCCAACGTTCTTTTTTCTGTTGGCGTCTTTTCTCGTGTGGAACTACCCGTTGACCAGTGATCGGCATGCGCGGCTGCTCGCCGCATTGGAGCGGAGGGAGGCCAGGGCGGCGGTGCAGGTGGGTTCCACGATGGCGAGTGCGAGGAACGCACACGGAGCCGGGTAGCGGGGCGTATGGTGTGTTGGCAAACCCGCGCTCGCGCGAGTACCAGGGTCTCATTCAACGAACGGGAGCGGGTGGACGTGCAGGAAAACACGGGATCGAGGGGAAGCGCCGACGCCGAGATTGGAGGCGTCGTGGCCGCGTTCGGGCCGGGCGGTCAACGCATCAATGGCTGCGGCGCCGAGGTCGTCCTGAGACCTTTGCGCACGTTACCGGTCGCGATTTAACGTTCGTGCCGATCTTCCCGCAAGTCGCTGACGTTACTGCGTTTTGCGCTTTCGGTCTCTTCGAGATCGAGACTCGATACTGCGTTGACGTTTCGCTCGTCGGCGAGAACGTGAGCGACCTAGCGGCCGTTGAGGCCACGATTCCAGCCTCCCAACGGATTGGGCGGAAGTGCCAAAGCAACGACTGCGGTTTGGAGTGGGATGTGCCCGTTGGCGGTTTTTTCGCCTTGCGGACTTCGGTGGTTTCCCGGCTGTTGGCGCGTGACTTGGCCTGAGGTCGCTCGCCGTACCCTTGATCGGCCGATAGACAGGAGGAACAACCGTGCGAGGCTACTTTGAATTCGCTGGCCGGACCGGCACGTTGGCCGTGACCCTTGCCGCCACGGCGGTGTTTCTTGTCCTGGTGTTCCCGAATCTGCCTGTCGGCGGGGAGTTGCTCGACGTGAAGTCCGGCTACTCGCACGACGAGGCGATGGCGTCGATGGAACAGTACGGGCCGGATGGCCGGACGACGTACGCCTGGGGAAGCGTGCTGCTCGACACGCTCTTCCCCATGTCCTACGTCACGTTCTTCGCTGGCCTGATCTACCGCTTCCGGGTGACCGAGGGGACATGGATTCTGGCGTTCATTCCGGTTCTGGGGGGAATCCTGGACCTGGCGGAGAACGTGCAGATCACGGCCATGCTGGTCCAGTACCCCGACGTCGGCGCAACGCAGGTGGCTTGGGCGTCGGCCTTCACGTCGTTCAAGGGATGGATCGGTCCGGTCTACCAGCTTCTTGGACTGGGGCTGTTGCTGCTGGCGATGCTGGACCGTGCGGTTCGCGCGATTCTCGGTGGCCGGGGCGACGCTTGATTTCCAGCTTGTCTTGATGTTGGCAAAGCCGCAGGAAACGCACGGTACACTGCCATCAACATGCTGATTTAACGATAATTTTCGCCGTCTGTCCTTCCCGAGTCCCGGCACAAGGACGACTGCTACCTCGGCAGCGAAAACGCGAGCACCCTTGGTGGCGCGGATTGTGATCGTGTGAACCCGGGACTGAATCTACCAGGGCTCGGCTTTCTTCATTGTACGCATCAAGCCAACGAGCAATCCAAAGGGGCCGCAAAGCAAGCCAACAAAGAGCCAGATCAGCCAAGCCCTGCCATGGCTGCGCGCGATCACGGCGCTGAAGATTGCGCACATCGTCCAGAACCAGATCAGTACGAATGGAAGTGTCTCAATTAGGGAATAGCCTCCCATGCGAACGCCTCGAACCGTTGGATCCGTTTCGCCTCAGTTGTTCACCATACACGTTTTTTTCTCTGTTCAGAACGTAGCTCCCTGGCGGCATCTATTGGCTGACTGCCGACCGCCAAGATTTCGGGCAGGTTGTCGTCGGTCAGCACCGCGCGTTTATCCCGCCCGCCCACCGTGATCACTCGATCCGGCACGGGTTGCAGCTCGCTCGATCCGCGAACGTCCGGCACGCCTGCCCCGGAACGCCGGTGTGGAGGTGTAGTCGCCAACGCACCAGCGGATCGCGCACCGTTTCTTGACGGCGTCCTCGTCGGAATCGCCGGTCACCGGCAAGACGGGACGTCGAATCGTGAACCCGTCGAGCGGCCTGCAGCCGCTCGGGCCCGGTTTCGAGCCTGGGCAGCATTCGTTGCTTCAGGTCGGCTTCCGTGGAGAACAGACGAACGACGATGCGGGCGGCCACCGCCACCGCCGTGCCCGCCATCGGCGCCCCAACGGTCGCCGTCATGCGTTGCGGACCGTCGAACTCCGTGTTTCCGGGTGACAACTCCGGCGTTGTCAGGATGTGTTGCTAGACCTCGCCGAGTGTTCGAGCGGTTTGCCGCCCTACCCGCGATCCGAGATGGCCTGAGCCGCCGCAGGCGGTTCCCGCATCGGCTTGGCGGGATGTTGCCAGGACATGGAGAACTGCGGCGTGATGTGCGGTCGGATCTACGAACCGAATCCCAACGCAAAGCGACTCTTGGACGGGCCGTTGAGGTCATGCGCACCAGGGCGCCGGCTACCCCAATCATCCTGCCAACACGCGTTGTTCGTCCTCATGGTTACGGTCTCGCAGGTTCGCCGTGATCCGTGTGCGTACTGGACCGACCCCGGTTACCGAAAGCCGACCCGACCGGGATCCTCGGAAAGCTACGCACCGGTTCCCAGGAATTCGGAAAGTACCTGTCCCGTGTGTTCGCCCATCTTCGGCGACTCCCCACGGATACGGAGGGGCGTCTTGCGAAACCGGAACGGAAAACCCTTCACCATGGCCCCCCGAGGGGTCCGGGCAAACGCGGCACTGCCCCCGATTGCCGGATCCCGGGCCGCTTCCGCGCCGGTGTTGGCCCTGTTGGCGGCGATGCCCAAAGCACGCAGGGCATCGCAGGCTGCGGCGGCGGTCCGATTGGCGAGCCAGTTTTCCAGCACACCGCACACC
Organism: Pseudomonadales bacterium; assembly: GCA_963663395.1. Classification (GTDB taxonomy): domain Bacteria; phylum Pseudomonadota; class Gammaproteobacteria; order Pseudomonadales; family Azotimanducaceae; genus Azophilus. Next base: position 5,818,627 of record OY760226.1, on the reverse strand, counting down.
GCTTCGGTTGCGCAGTCGAGTTCTTGCGCCAGACGCGCCTGCGCTCGCGCATCCGGAACCGTCACGCACAGCCAGCCATCCCCAACCCGGAAAATGTCCTGCAGCGCCGCATTGACGCTGCTGTTTCCGGGGAATGCCCGCGTCGTCCCGGGCTTCAGGCTCGCTGCGGCGATCTGCTCTCCGACCGCCAGACTCGTTACTTCGCGCTGCGAGATGTCGATGTGCATGCCCGCCCCCCGCTCACGGGCTTCGAGCATCGCCGCAATGGCCGCGCCCGCGCCGTAGAGGCAAACGATCTGGTCGGGATAGTTCAGATTGCGACCGCTTATGTAGCAGGGCCCGTGCTCGTATCCGGTGAGCGCGGCCACGCCGCCGATGGCCTCAAGCGTCGAGCCGAAACTCACATGGGACGAGCCGGGGCCGGAGGCGCCCTGGCCCGATATCGAGACCAGGACGATCTTCGGATTGACCGCCTTGAGGTCCGGATAGCCGATCCGGAGGCGGTCCAGGACCCCGCGGCGAAAATTCTCCACCACCATGTCGGCCTTCGCCGCGAGCATGAGGAATAGCTCACGTCCCGCATCGGTCTTGAGGTCGATGTCGATGCCCAGCTTGTTGCGGTTGTTGAACGTGAACAGGGGTGAGTCGCCCTCGATGCCCGGCCAGATACGGAACGGGTCCGAGTAAGTCTCGGACTCCACCTTGATGACGCGGGCGCCGAGATCCGCGAGCAGTGTGGACGTCACCGACCCGGCCGTGAAGATCCCGAGGTCCAGGACCGTCATGTCGGCGAGGGGCAGGTCGCCCGTTTCGCGAGCGGGCGCGCGGGCGTCGATTGGCGTGGCGCGCACCGCTGCCGGCGTCACGGCGTCCTCTACCGTCATTGGCAGGCCGGGCACCGTCACCACCCGGCCGGAACCCTGCGGCGTCGAGCGGAAGTAGCCGCGGACATCGTAGGCGGCATCGCTCAGGAGGTCGGCGGCGTGCAGGACCGGTCCGCCTGGAATGGCGCACCGCCGGCAGAACGCATAGAGCGCCTCGCGTGTTTGCGTGCCCGCCCATTGTGCAAGAATCTCGTTCAGTTCGGCCGCGTTCTTCGCCCGCCGACCGGGACTGGCAAAGCGATCCTCCCGCAGACGGGGGTCGTCCACTTCAGCGCAGATGTCCTTCCAGTTACGGGGCAGGTGCAGCAAGGCGAAATGGCCGTCCGCGCAGCGAAGCACCGGGGATTCGGCGGCGCGGCCTTGACGCTTGATGGGCAAGCCCAGCGCCCCCGCGGCGATCCCTTTCCAGTTCACCCAGGCGAGCGCATCGACGGCATTGACCTCCGCACAGTCCGCCTGCCCGCAAAACTCCCGCTTGGCAATCAGCGCCATGGCCGCGCAAAAAGCCGCATAGCCGGTGGCGTAGGCGGTCTGGTGGCCTCCCATTGCCAGCGGTTGCCCGTCCGGCTCGCCGAAGAGATCGGTCAGCCCCACCAACCCTTGGATGGCGAGTTCGGAGAGCGGGGCCCGGTCGAGCCCCACGCCGGTCCGTGCGCCGCTCACGACAACGGAACTGAAGCCGGCGTCATCCTGGGCATGATCGCCGGCGAGGCCCGGCTCCCCCACTATGGCCAGCTGCGCCTCGGCCAGGGCACCGGCGAGCCCGCTGCGGTCGGTGCCAGTCTTGCCGCGATTCAGAAAGGCGGCCAGTACGCCGCCGCCCGACAGGTCCTCATCCGCGCTTGTGCGCAGGCGCGCCAGCCCGTCGGCGGGGCATTCGACCCGCGTGACCGCGGCGCCCAGGTCGGTGAGCAGACGGCCCGTGAACGCGACGGCGATCTGTACCAACTCGGGCGCCGTGGCGGGCGCCCACTCCACCACTTGAATCGAGCGCAGCAGGGTGTCGGGGGACGGGTTGGTCAAACCGGCCACGCTGGCGCCCCCTGTTCAGGCGATCCGGCGGGCGAAAGCCCGCCGGGCCGCCTCGTACTCGGCTACGATCTGCTCGCAGAGCACGGTGGCCGACACCACTTCCCGGGTCGCGCCGACGCCGTGGCCCGCCGACCAGATGCCCTTGTAGCGTTTCTTCGCCCGCGTCGGGCTGACGATCTCCCCCGGCGGCGTAACCGCCAGTCTGTCCAGATCGATTCCGGCCGCAAGCAGACTCGGCGCCAGAAAATTCGCCGGCGCGCCGTCGAGCGCCGCCGTAAAGTAGATATCGGTCGCCCTGCCGTCGATGAGCGCGTGGTGGTAATCGCCCGGCGCCAGCGACTCGTGGGTCGCAATGAACCGGGTGCCCATGTAAACCAGCGCCGCACCCATGGCCTCGGCGGCCAGTATGTCCTTGCCGCAGCTCATGCCGCCGGCGAGGACGATGGGCTTGTCGGTGATTTCACGGATTTCGTTGACCAGGGCAAAGGGGTTGATGGTCCCGGTATGGCCACCGGCGCCGCCGCACACGGCGATGAGGGCGTCCGCGCCCGCCTCCAGTGCCTTCTCGGCGTGCCGCCGCGAGGCCACGTCGTGAAACGCCACCCCCCCATAGGCATGGATGCGGTCGAACACCTCCATGGGCGCGCCCTTCGAGGTCAAGACGATGGGCACCCGGTGCGCCACGCAGAGTTCCAGGTCGCCGCGCATCCGCAGGTTGCTGCGATGCACCACCAGATTCACCGCGTAAGGCGCGGGCGCTTTCCCATCGGACTCGGCTCGCGCCAGCTCGGCCTCGGTTTCCTTCAGCCAGCCGGCAAAGTCCTCGCGCGTCCTGGTGGAATGGGCCGGAAAGGTGCCGATGACGCCGACCCGGCAGGCGGCGACGGCCAGCGCCGGGCAGGACACCAGGAACATCGGCGCCACGATGAGCGGGATTCTCAGCCGGTCGGCGAAATCAAACGGCAGATTCACGGCGGGCGAGGCACCACCGTCACCCGACGGTTGACTGGGCAATGGCTGCGAACTTGACCCCACGATGACCTCCTTGAGCAACCCGAACAACCGGTGTCGTGGACAGCCCACTTAATAGTTTATGGTGACGCTTTCCGTCAAGCGAGGCAGCCCTCAACCAAACGTCATTCGACGTCAGTGCGGTTGGCGCTGTCGCCGGCCGGGCTCGACGTCGGCCACGCGGCACGTGAGCGGGCGCCCGCATTCGCCGAAGCTGTCGCTGGCGCTTGAGGATGTCCCGGCGCGTGCGCGTGCTGGAGACCCTTCGCCTCGGCGACCGGCCCAGCAGATTCTCTACGGAGCCGGACCGTCACGCGTCCAGCGGCTCACACCGACTCGGACGACGCCGGTCCCCAACCCGCCCGATCAATCCGGACCGGAAGAGCGTGGCGCGGAAGCGCGAGTATGCCGACGCCGCCGTCCCCGGCCTATCGCCCGACGAGATGGGCACGGACAAACTGAGCTATGCTTGCGCGCGCAGGGGCCGCTCGGCGGCCCGGGGACTTCCGCCGACGACTCACTGCAGGTTTGGACTGGGGTGACGATGGCGACGGATAGGCAGGTCTGGGCGGACGTTCGTCTTCAAGGGAAGATCGACCACCTCGTTGCGGCTTGCGCCATCGGTCTGTTCAGCCTCGTCGCCGTTGCCCAACCCCCTGAGGCATCAATCGCCGCGCAGCCAACGCGCACGCTCGACGGCGCTGCCGCACCCATCGAACTGGATCCGGTGGACGGCGCGGTGTTGGTGCTCGCCTTCGGCCGTGGATCCAGCCGGCAAATGGAGGGCTGGACCCACCAGCTCAACGCGGCCCTGGCCCGCCGATCGCACGTGCCTGGAGGGTGCCTGCGGTTTTATAACGTCATCGTGTTGGCCCGTACGCCCCGGCTGGTCCGCGGAATGATACGCAGAGCAATCCGCAGCGGCGTTCCCAAAGAGAGGCAAGGCAAGTACCGGATCGTCGAACACGGCGACGTCTTTTGGCGCGCCCTGGCGACGGTCGACGACGCCGACCAGGCGTATGTCCTTCGAGTCGATTCCTTCGGCCGCGTCTGTGCCCGGCAGGTCGGTCCGGTTACCGCCCAGGCGCTCGCCGACATCCTCGAAGCACGCTGTGCGAGCGCCCCGGAACCCGGCTGAACGCCAAACGCCACCATGACGTCGTCGATCCGATCATCAGTGGCCTCGGGCGCGCCGCGCCAACGCCATTCCTCTTCTCCCCGTCCCGGGGTTGGGCGACGAGGCCTGCTTTACGGCGCGTGTTCTCGTCCGCGCGCCCACCTGATACGATCGCAACCTCGTGTGCTGGCAGGAACGGAGGCCAGCATCCGCCAGTGTCGGGATGGGTTTCCCGAACCCCGAGGATCGGCCCCTTGGTTGCCGCGGCCATTGCTGGGTCCGGCGGGTGGGTGCCGGGACGACTCGGAACGCAAACGCGCGTACGACGTGTGCGTTTGCGGCGCTTGGCCGCGGCGTTGCCCGGCCATGGCCAGAACGAACCAGGAGAAACGCATCGTGATTCCATGGCTTGAGCCGGACAAAACCGCCGTCATCACCGGGGGAGCCAACGGCATCGGACTGGCTGCGGCCCGACGTTTTCTGAACGCCGGAATGAACGTCCTGGTCGCCGACAGGGACGAGGCCGCGATCCGTGCGGCGATCCGTGCATTGCCCAAGCGACCGGGTACGCTCGCCACCCTGCGTTGCGACGTTTCGGACGCCGGGCAGATCGAACGACTGCGGGCCAACGCTCTCGATCGTTTCGGTGCCGTGCACTGCCTGATGAACAACGCCGGTGCCGCGCTGGGCCGACCGGATCCCTGGGAAGACCTGGCGACCTGGAGAAGACAGGTCGACGTCAACCTGTGGGGCATCATCTATGGATGCCAGGCGTTCGTGCCTGCCATGCTCGAGGCAAACGAGTCGGTGGCGATCATCAACACCGGCTCCAAACAGGGCATCACCAATCCCCCGGGCGGCTACGCCTACAATCTCTCGAAGGCGGCCGTACTGGCGTACACGCAGAGCCTCGCCCACGCGCTCCGGCAGCGGAGAGACTGCCCGATTTCCGTGCACCTCCTGGTTCCGGGTTTCACCTACTCCAACATGATCGCGCGGTTTGTCGCCGAGAAATCGGCGGGCGCCTGGTCGCCGGAACAGGTGGTGGACTACATGATCGGGTCGCTCGGGCGCGGCGACTTCTACGTTCTTTGCCCGGACGGCGACACGCCGCGCGAGCTGGACAATCGACGCATCCAATGGAACGCGGACGACATCATCCGGAATCGTCCGGCGCTGTCGCGCTGGCACCCCGATTTTGCAGCGGAGTACGAAGCCTTCGTCAAGGGGTGAGCGGGCGTGTGCGGTGCGCGTGCTGTCCCGTCGGTGTGGCGGCGCAGGCACGAGCCCTCACGGCGGATACGGCCGGCTTGTGGCAGCGGTGCATTCGTGGCGCGTTCGAGGCGGCGATGGACGTCATCCGCGCCCCGCGGAACCGTGCGGGACCGGCCGGACGAGGAGTCGGGCATGCGCCTTGAGAATCCCTCCGGGGAAGTTGTTCTTCGACGCGCCGGCGCAGATGCATTGAGGGGCTTGGACAAGACCGTCGCAGTCTGTGCTGCTCGGCTGGACCGCAGCACCCCTTGACAGACCAAGCGGGGACCGTCGCCCGACTTTTGCAAGTCTGGATCGAAACGTTCGGGGCCGAAACGCCCCATCAGGATGGGTGATAGGATGGCCTCAATGGGGAGGATGCGATCGTGGTCAATGCCTTAGTCTTTGCCCTCGCAACAGCCTGCGCCGGGTTGGAGCGCATCGGCTACGACAGTTCCTACATCGCGGTCGAGCCGCCCGAAGAAGGGCGGCGCGCCTGCATCTACCAGCGCAAACCCGGCGGGCGATGGTCCATCTGGATGATTACGTTCGACTACCAGCTGTCCGGGGCGCTCTGCGTGGCGGTCTATCCCGGGTTGGAGTTCGGTCGGACCGAGGTGGATCATGGCGCGTTCTGTACGCCGGAGCCAACGGAATTGGAGCCGGTGGCGGTCGAGGTCAAAGAGTCGCCTTGACGCGGTTCTTGTGTTCGTTGCAGCTGACACATCGGTCTTCGCCGGGATCAACCCCTCGAACACGGATGGCTGAACCGTCAACAGACGGGCGTAGGCGGCCGTCCTGGTCACCGGTTCGATGGTCAGGCAATCGGCACAAATGGGTGCCGGGGCCGCGGCGATGATCTGCATTTTCGTGCTCACACGACCCGACGTGCAGTTTTCTTGGGAGTGGTGGCCCGTTTGGTTGTGCTCGACCGCATCGAGGATGGGGTCCGCGGCTGTCGAAGAGGAGGCTGGCACTGGCCACCCGGTGTGCGCTGGCGCCGTTGGCCGATGCAGACCCGCTGTTGCGCGTGTCAACGGCCGGCATGGGAGTGGCGACAATGCCGCACAGCGGCAACCCGGGCCGGTTGTGGTGTGGCGCAGGACCTGTCCGTTCGCCGGCTTCGACGCAGCGGCGATCGGGCGGCTGCCAGCTGGACGCGCGTCGCTGCCGCGACCTCGAGCGGCTGCAAACGACAAGCGCATCCGCGCCGGGCGCGTGGGCGGGTCGCCGAGTGTCCGGACAACGGTATCGACACACTGCGGCCGTGGAACGTCGTCCGTGACCTGCGTCAGTTAGCCCGAGTTTACCGTGCGCCGTGCAAAGGCTTCATTCCTCAGCGGGTGCGAATCCCGCCCGGCAATTGTCGCTCCAGCCGGTAGCAGTCGGAGCGGGCGAAGGAGGTAACGACATCGTCTGAAGCACTCCGAAGAAAAGGACCGCCATGGGCGGTTTAGCGAACATGCGGGCCGCAACGCGAGTGAACGCTGAGCAGGCCTCGAAAAGGGTAATGCGGAAGCCGACCCGGCGGTAATACGGGGAAGGCTGCCATCGGCAGGGAAGCGAGCGACGGACGCACCAGCCGGTTCCGCCGGGGTATTGGCGGTGGCACGCATGTAGGAGGGGGATGGATGCAACACGGGAAACCCTGTCGGTGGTGTGCACGCACCAACCGGAATCCCGCGAGGGGCAGGCCGGGCCGGCAGGGTGGCGGAGAGGCTCGTAGTACTGAAGACGCCGGGTAATGCCGGTCGAGGAAAGGGGCCTCAGGCGAGGAGCGATGTCGGAAGGAAGAAGGCTGGCGGGAGTGGCAATGCCTGGACCCCGCGAAAGGGCAAGGATTCCGGAAGCATCCCATGCATAAGCGAAGGAGCCGAGCCGTAAGGGCTCGATGCTGTCGAGGCGTGAACAGGCTCGATGGCTCGCCGGACAGGCGACACTACGCAGAGCGGGCGCCGTGCAGCATCCGTAGACGATGTCGGAATTCACCGATCACCTGCGTATCCGTTTCGCCCCGGCGATCCGTGTGCGAGGCGCATGATCCTGCTGGAGAGCCCGGTGCCGGAAATCGGCACGCCGGGTTCGGGGAGCAGGGGCTGGAAACGTGACATAAGGTCGGCGCGCCAGCCCTTGACTCCACAACGAAAAAAATAAACTGTTGTATCTCAACAACTTAGGTTGACCGAATCGCGCGTATGGCACTACATTCGTGCCCCGCTTGCTGGTTACCCCTCTCAGACGACCGCCTGGTGTGTCCCCCCGGCTGAGGAGGCGATGCCCAAGGCATCGAGGATGGCCTTCTGCTGCGGTTCCGGGCGCGTCGCCTTGCGCACATGCAGCGTGCGTCCGTCGGCGCGCTTGAACGTTGCGGTCACCCGCTGGCGGCCGCCGAGAATCCGTTTGAGCGTCGTCCAGCTCGCCGTGCGGTTGGACTCGTCGCCGCGCTCGGCCAGACGGGTGCGAATCACCTGGACCAGTTGGTAGGCGATCACCGTGATGAACAGATGACCCTCGGCACGGCGCGGCTTGCGATGATGGATGGGGCGCAGGCCCAGTTCGGATTTCAGGGAACGGAACACCGCCTCGACATCCGTGAGCAGGGTGAAGGTGCGCCACAGGCGCTCTTCACTCCAGTCGGTCTCGTTGCTGCGCAGGCAATAGACGCCCGGATGGGTGAGCATCGTCCCGGCCACCGGGTTGCGGCGGTAGATCACCGCCACGGCCCGTTTGCCGCTCTCGTCGGTTGCCACCGTGATGTCATAGTGTTGGCCGACACCGCGGCTCTTCTCCACCAGCCGACCGATGCGTTTCCAGATCTTTTCCGGCTTCTTCTGCGTGCGCGGCCGCGACAGCCCCTCGTTGATCGCATCGAGGTCCCGCTCCAGGCGTTGCGCAAACCGCTTGGCCATGCCGCGCTCCTTCTCGGCACGCTGCTCGGAATAACAGTACAAGCGCACCTCGCCCGCCTCGGCATCGTCCACCTTCTCGAGATGCACCACCCCGCCGCTGCGGGTGCGATGGGCGAGTGCCGCCTCGGGCTCGAAGCGGCGCTTGCGCTCGCGCGAGACCACGATGTAGCGGTACCCGTTCGCCTTCAGCCAGTCGACCTGTTGCTCGGTGGCGATGCCCCGGTCGAGCACCACCCGCGACCCCGGCGGTGCCCCGAGCGCGTCCAGCATGCCGGAAAGTGTCCGGTCTTCCTTGACGTTGCCCGCAAACACCCGGGAACGCCGCACAAAACCACCCCCGTCCAGCACCAGCCCCAGGGTGAGTAACTTGCAGTCGCTGCGCTTCTCCTTCGAATGACCCCGCCGCGCCTCGGGCTGATCCGCTACATCGCCCTCATAATAGGTGTTGGTCAGATCGTAGAGCGTCACCGTCGGCGTCAGGTCGAATAGATCCATGGCACGGTCGAACAGATGCGCCTCGATCGCTTCGCGGTGTGCCACCAAGGCATCCGAGGCCCGGTACAACTGCATCGCCCCCATGGTCTCGAAGTCCACACCCAGTAACTCCCCTAAGGCACTGCGCTCGCGCAGCCAGGCGTGCGTGGCCCGCTCCGAGGCCGGATACGCCAGCCGCGCCACGATCGAGGCCACCGCCGCCGTGCACAGCGACGCGTTGATGCCCAGGGTCGACAGCAACTCCATCAGGCCCAACCGCTCGACCGCCCACAGCCCCACCTGCTCGACGCCCACACTGCGCGGGCGCGTCAACTCGAGCGACGCCGCATCCACATGGACCGGATCACGCACCGCTTCGGCGTCCCCCGCCCGGCCGCGGGCCAGCAGTTGTGCGGCGATCCGTTGCGCTTCTTCCTCGACGGCAGCCGGCGTATCGTCGATGAGCGGCGCCTGGCCGTTCAAGATCTCGTCGATGCGCCGGCAGAGCTCTGGCCATTCCGCTTTGGGCAGGTCGAAATCGCTACCGAGGTTCAACAACGTGCGCTGGCGGACCTTGGCGCCGTCGCGCTGACTGTGCACGAGGCGGTGGGAGTGGTAGTCCTGGCCGCCGGTGCGGCGGGTGAGGGTACGGCGGATGAACATGGGTGGTGACGGTAGCCGGGCCGGCCACGCATGTCAACACTAATCTATTTATTATGGCACTACATCAACCAATCCACCCCGCCAGGAACCGGAAAACAACGAGTTGCCGACCCCAAAACCGTCAATCACGGCAAGATCGGGCGAAAATCACGGGGTTCTTGGTAAAGATGGGTTAGGGGCATGGCGCCATGAACAGCCGTCGGCCCGGTCCGCAGAACCTGATCCAATGCGGTGGCGAGATCACGGCCGGTGGCCGTGCGTCGATCAGGAAGCGGGTTGTGGTGAAGAAGGCGCTTCAGGGTTTCGCCACGCTGCTTATGGCCGGTGGTGAGCCCCTAGCCGACGTCCTCAACCGTCTTGAGTCGGCGGTTGACGGCCGCGTCGAAGACGACATCTTCACCGACGAGATCGGTCGACACGCCATGGTCAGGGCACCAGCCGCCACGTCAAGACCGGCGCGGCCGGGATTACTCAGGGTTGGGCACCCTCCAGGGTGCCGGGTTGTGGTGACGGACTCTGTCCGAACCGCTGCCGGTGCGGACAGATCACCTCACAACCCGCGATCCTGAATTGCGAGATCGGGTGGGAGGAGTCATCGCTACGCGTGCAGCCGACGTGCTCGCTGTCGCCTGCGTCGAGATCGAACACGAATCGTTCGGGCTCGAATTCCGCGTCGTCGGTGCTTGACCACCGCGGGCGCCGCGTTTCGACACTCACCCGGACCGAGGCATTGGGAACGAGGTTGTGAACATAGACCTCCTGCCCGACGTAGTTGCACTGACCTCGGTGCTTCAGTGCGGCACAGCTGATGCGAACCAGCTCCTCCCCGGGCTGCATCGAAGCCATTGGATCCTCCGATGCAACCGTTGCCGCAGTGGCGGCCAACGTGACGATGGTCACCGTCGTCATTGCCAAGACAGGCGCCATGACGCTGCGGAAACGGGGACACCGCACTTCACGGAGACTTGCGGCCATTGGAACTTTCCCCGGCCTCGGGAATATGGAATGAGACATGCTGGCCAGTCTAATCGCACGACGTGCCCGAATCGAGGGGCGGAACAGGTCGGGTGCGGTCTTGGCCGCCACCGAGCGGGAGCGACGCTGCAACCGTTGGCTGCGGCGGTCGCGTTCAGAAAACAGGGCAGGTGCCGTCCACCTGCGAAACGTCCTCACCGGACTGCGACTCAAAGGGACGCACAAGGCACGGTCGACCGCTTTGGCCGCCGTTGGCCACCTAGTGACGGGGATCATTCCGGCTACAACGCCAACGCCCCTCGCCGTCCAGCGTCCCCGGTCTGCAAGGCCGACGCCGCCGCTCCTGAACGGAATTCAATTCGCCTTACGCAAAGTCACCAATCTTGTGGCCTTCCTTTTGGCACCCATGCCCGGGCGGGCGGACAAGCACCTTGCGCGCCGAGTGGCGGGTGAACCGTGCTGTGGCCACGGATCGAGCGCTCGAAATCCTTGAGGTCTTCTGCGTTCTGAAGGTCCCCGTCACTCGACGTAAAGCACATCAGCCTCGTGAGTCGGCGTTCGGGCCGATCGCTCTCTCGCACCGGCCCGTAACAGCGCCATGAACCCGGATTCAGGTGGAACTTCGATCGTGTCGACCAATAACGCCAGTGGCAGTTCACCCACGTCTGTGGCACGAATCTTGACGAATTTGTCGCCCCGCCGGAAAAGGCACAGCATTGTTTTCGACTGTTGGCCCTGCGCACCTACCAGGTTGCCCCGTTGAACCGCTACCGGAACGGAGTGCGCACGCGCATCCAGGTTCAGAATCTCGAGATCGCCCGATAGATTGAGCTCCGACCCGTTGTGTTCCGCGACCATCCGCATCTCCGCCACTGCCTCTGCGGCCTGTTGACGCACCAATGCCTGCTCGTCAAACCAATCGGCCTTCGCAATCGGATATACGAAGACGTTTACCCTGGCGTCACGGCTTTCCCTTCCGTAAGCGATCCCCACGCCCAGGAATGGATCGGGGAAAATCCGCCTGCCACGATACGGCAGACCGACGATTTCTTGCGGTACCTTGAGATCCCGCTTGTAGTTGCTGACATCCAAGGCAGCGAACAAGTATTCCGGCGTCAGCAGTCCCTCGGCGTCGAATTCGGCAAGCAGCGCTTCGGCGAGCTGTCGATGCATCTCGGCGCGGCCATCGTCGTGCTGAAACAGGTGCATCCGCTCCACGACCGGAAACTCGTAGTCGAGTGTGCGTAACGGCAGGCCCCGCCAGCGCAGATCCGCCTCGATACGCACCACCTTCTTCTGTTTGACCGGCAATAGATTGAGGGTCGCTCCGGAAAGTCCGGCGCCCAGAACGCTACCGAGGCTTTCACCCATGTAGGTCGTGGCGGCGAGCGTCAGGACATGCGGCGTTTCCCGGGTACTCAAGGATACCGAGGCAAAGCGGTCGGACTGCAGCAGCGACGCCATCAGGGCTTCGGGGACGACGCCGGTGAACGAACAGTGGCTGCCAGGACCTGAGGCATTGAAGGCAATGCAGGAGCGCTGTTCCTCCGCGCTGGCGGCACCGACGGTGAGCGCAATCGGCGGGTGAATCGGTGCCGGTTCGGCCGGTTGTCCATTCCCCGGCGCGGGCACGAGGCCGTCATTTTCCGGAACGGGGACGCCAACCGCAGCCGGGGCCGCCGACCATAGGCTCACAACGGTGACCAGCAGGTAAACGAACCGTCTGCCGTGGCAGCCAGGCCCGTTCATCGGACCAGCCTGGCTTCGATGGCGCCAACGACCCCCAGGGGATACATCCAGCACTGTGTCTGGCCGGGCGTGGGAACGAACGTATTCTTGCCGACCATTACCATCGAACCGCCCACTTGCCGACACTGCATTCTCAAGTTTCCGACGGAATCATCGTTGGTCACGACCAGCGCCCGAACGGCTGTGTCCGGTATCATCGCGATGACCTGCTCGCCTCCCGAGCGCGCCCTGGCGGCTTCTGCCGGCTCGGCTTCCTCGATGACTTTTCCGTCTGCGTCGAGGAAAATCAGTTCAGGCAATATTCCGATAGAAGGCGGCTGCCAACCGACCGCGCTGGAGACGCGCAGCCGGTTTCTCCGGCGCTTGGCCGGAAGCGCCAATGCCGTCACGTAAGACTTGCCGTATGGGGTCACCATCACGGTATCCGGTGAGCCATGATGCAACTGCAGCTTCTTGCTACCGGGCAACTCGGTATAGGTCAACTGGTCAAAACTCGAACAGCATGGCTGTAATCCGGCGAGAAATTTCCTCGAATCGGCAAACATCGAAGCCGATATCGGGTCCAATCCGCGTTCCGCCTGTGGCGTTAGCGGGGAACGGTACTCGGGATGATCCGAAATCAATACATCGACGCCGACCTGTCCGTTGCTCAAGGGCGAGACAGCGCACGCAACGACCAGAAAGGCACAGAGCCCGATCGGTCCAATGGTTCCGGCTTCACAGCGCATCATTATTGCTTCCTTTCCTACCGCATCCTGCCATGATCGCGGCCCGCCGACCTCGGTCTCGGACCTGAATCGCGCAATGAACGAAGTCCGCTCGATTCCTGTCACTGCCACGGACTGTATGCAACCGGTGACCCCGGCCCGGTTCGACCCCACGTACCGCATTTGGTCCAACTGAAACCGAACGGAGCGTCCGGCGCCGGTCGCGCGCAAGGGATCGTCGCAATCGGGTAGATGCTCGCACCCGCCGAGGCGATCGCACGGAAAGCCCGCTCTGGGGCTGGTTTTCCGGATTGTCGAGCCGACTCTCGTTTGCGCACACAGGGCCGAAACGGCGCTCACCTCAAGTGCGCAGCGTCACAATAGCTTTACAAGGGCGACGATCAGGCCGCCCTGGGCGATCAGCGCGCCAAACATCCATTTCAGAAGATCGGCCTTGACCGCTGCGATGTCGACCTTTACTCCCGCAACATCGCCCTGTAGCGCTGCGATATCGGCCTTTACTCCCGCAACATCGCCCTGTAGCGCTGCGATGTCGGCCTTTACTCCCGCAACATCGCCCTGTAGCGCTGCGATGTCGGCCTTCACCGCCGCAACATCGCCCTGTAGCGCTGCGATGTCGGCCTTCACCGCCGCAACATCGCCCTGTAGCGCTGCGACATCGGCCTTCACTGCCGCAACATCGCCCTGTAGCGCTGCGACATCGGCCTTCACCGCCGCAACATCGCCCTGTACCGCTGCGACATCGGCCTTCACCGCCGCAACATCGCCCTGTACCGCTGCGACATCGGCCTTTACTCCCGCGATATCGGCCTGTACCGCTGCGGAATCCACCTTGGTCGCCAGGTTGCTGTTGAGCAGTGCGACATGTTCTTCGGCCAGGGTCTCGGCCTGCTTCTCGGTGAAACCGCTTTCCGTCAGGCGCTTGACGAATCGGTGGGTGTCGAAGGCGATGGCTTCGGTCATGCGCCGAATCTTAGAGCCAGCGCCGTGCAAGAGCAATTCGACCGATCTCACTGTCCTCGGTGACCGGCCCCATGATCGCCGTGCGAGGCAACCCCCTCTATAATCGCCGCGTGGATGCGTGAGCCCACGAACGAAAGCCGCTGAGACCAAGCCATGGGTTCCGTTGCCGACAAAATCGCTAAGAAGATCGTCTCGTCCAGGAAATCGAAGGTCGTCGATCTGGCGGGCTGGCGGGAGGGCAGGAAGATGGCGCTCGAAGCCGGGTTCGGCGGCGACGGCCTGCCCCTCGGAAAGTTCGCGGGCCTTGACCCCTGCCAAGCCCTGTACTTCGTGGGGCAGAACGTCGTCTCCCTCATGTCCGAGTCCATTTCCATGATGAGAGAAGCGAACGGCTATGTCAGGATCGCCGGCGACGCCGAGGACCGGTACTTGCCGGCCGGGCCGCCGATGAGCCCGTTGACCGTCAGCTACTTCTCGATGTGGGCATTTTTCGACGTCCGGTTCGGCAGCAGCCGGGAAACCATGGGCAGCTGCATTCTGCGCATCGCTCCCGAATTCGATTGCCCGGGCTGGCTGGTGGACACCGTTGGGCGGATGCAGCAGTCCCGGATGGGCTTTTACGTGCATTGCGGCAGCGAGGGCGAGGCGGTTGTGCTGCGCGAGGTCGGCATGCGGGAGACCGTTTCCTGCACGGTTCCTGCCGGCTATACCGGCAGCGAGGGACAGATCTGGTTCGTGCGCGTGCTGCCGCCGCCCAACCGCCTGTGCCGCCACCACATCGTGATCAACACGCCCTACGTGATCCGCGACTATCCCGAACGCGCCTTTGTCGACTGTCTGAAGCGTGAACTCGGGCGATTGAAGGCGAAGAAAAGACCGGCCGGAACGGGGGATGCACACCATCATCTGATGAAGTACGGTCCCGATCCCAACCACTGGAACGAATACGTCTTCTGCGCGTACACGGGTCATCAGCATGACGCGATCTTTCTGACCGGTATCCCGGACATTCGGCGAACCCTTCCCCATGGCTCGGCTTTGCAGTAGTTCAGTCGTTTGGGGCTCGTCTGCGTAACGGCGGTGCGCCACAGCACCCGATGCGGCAACGTATCCGCACCCTCGGCCGCAGGGTAGGCGCATGGAATCGCACTCTGCAGTTTCGCTGTTTTCCAGAATGCTGACCAGAAGCCCATCCCGGCCGCCCCGGGGCGCCGCCAGCGGCACGGTAGCCGCACCCCTTAAGAGGTGGTCATCATCATGATGTACGTCACCGACAGACTGACGTCGGCTCCACCCGAGCGCATCCCGGGAGCGCTCTGTCGCGACTCTCACGGTGATTCCCGCCGACACGTCGATTTCGTTGTTCGCCTAAGAGCGCGTTACAGCGTCGACCTCGGCCGATTTCGGCCTCGACACGCCCGGTGTCCGGCACCTTGACGAGTGCACGTGTGGACGCTGGCTGTCAATCGGGAGTCCCCCGGCCGCGCAAGCGGCCTTCGAGCGCCGATGCGATTTTGCCGGTGGCGCTTCCACGAGCCAGCTTTCAACCCGGATGCGAGGTGTTCGCGCGGTTGCCCGGTCGTGGCCGGACCCCTCGCGCACGAACGGTTCCGGATCACTTGCGAGGGGCGCAGTCGGGAACGCATAAGGCATTGGGGGACGGGAACCCGCCGTCCGCTGGCCATACGCCGCCCCGGGGATGGTCTGCATCAACGCCCCAGGCTATCCGGTGCCCCCGCCTTTCAGTCCGGCCGGAAGGCCGTCCCGGCGCACGCAGGAAGACAGGTGTCGGCCAGCGCGAATGCCTATCCCATCAACGTGGCGCGGCCGGCGACCGCTTCGTCCCGGGCGACAATCACGGCGAAAGTGCGATCGTTGCCGCCGGTCGAGGTCGACGTGTCAGTGATGGCAGGGATCTCATCAAATCCAAGCGCGTTGAGCGCGCAATCGGGCCGCGCCATGCTTTCGTACAGATTGAACACCGCGTCGATGGATTCCACGACATCAAAGACGCTGTGCTTAGAGGCTTTTCGATACCGAAACCACGATGGTCTCTTCGCACCCCTTGAAGCCGTCGAAGCACTCGGCATCGCTGAGATCGGTTCCGATCACCTGCAGGCCCCAGTCGACGCCCAGAGCGGAAGTCGACAGGCCGATGGCGTAGTCGATGTACTGATCCTTGGGGTCGCCCACCTCGCCGATGCCGAAGCCGGCGCCGGCCGCCTTGTCGTCGAAGATGTTGAAGCCCAGGTGAATGTCCAGGGACAGGTTCTCGGCCAGCCCGAAGGAGTAATCGCCGAAGACGTAGAAGAATGAGTCTGTTTCGGCGAAGTAGTCCGGCGAATAGGCCACGCCCAGGGTGAAATCCTGGAAGGAGTAGCTGCCGTAGATCTCGACGAAATCCAGGCCCGGGTCGGCATCGTCTTCCGGATAACCGTAATACCAGACGCCGATGTCGATGGCTGAACTGTCGTTCAGATCCATGGCCCAGCCGCCGTACCAGTCAAGTTCGATGGTGCCGCCGGACCAGGGGGCGACGTTTGATGCCCAGGTGCCAAGATAGAAACCGCCATCGAGTTCGATGTCGAATCCACCCTGAATGGCCGGAGACCGGTCGCCCTGGGAGATACCGCGGAAGCGGTAGTCGCTGAAGTAACCCACATTGCCGGAAAACTCCGCTGCGGATGCGTAACCCGACCCGCACAGCAGCAGCGCGATCAGTAATCTCTTCATTTCAGAACCCCTCTGTAGTTTCCACCGATCGGCGCTTGCGTTTGACAACCCGAAAGGAATTGACGGCCTTGAACGATCATCCCCCGGAGGGATTCCAGGCCGGTGCGAACTCGAAGCCTTGGGGAGCCGATGTCGACCGAACGCGATCACCTCGGCTAGGCACTCCCCCGGGTGCCGATACAATTTCCGCAACGCTGAAGCGCTCTGCGACCTGGACCACGCGGAGCGTGGCCAGCGTGGTTTCTACACCGCCGAGGTCCAGGCCCGTCGCGGGATCGACGAGCTGTTCGTCTGTGCTGGTCACCGCCAGTTCGTCGCCGACCGAAACGATACCTGCGCCGAAGTTCACCCACAGACGATTGTCCTCGACCTTGACGACAAGACCGGTCACGGGCAAGGGGCCTACGGATTTTACGATCTCGTAGACGCCTTTGTTTATGGCCACAAGGGTCGCCTGGCCAACGGGCGTCTGCCAGAGGGCCGGCGACTCCCCGGCAACGGTGAGTTTGCTCGCGAAATCCGAACGCGGTTCATCGACGACAGCATCGAATCGATCGGCTACCACCATCTCTCCCGCCGGCCCGACAAGACGGAAGCGCAACGCGACACGGCCTTGCTCGACCTGGGGCCGTTGACGTCGTAGGGCGCGCGGGTTGGTGATTTGCTTGGTGACGCTCGACTCGTAGAGCAGCGTCGAGACATGCAGCGTGTGACCCTCGGACCGCACGCTTTCCGGCGCGGCGTCAGCCGAGGCGATGGTTACGTCGAATCGCCCGGTTTGACGCATGGTCTCCGCAACGACCGCGCCAATTGCCGCTATGGGAACGCCGTTCCCGGAATCGGCTGTGCGAGCGGAACTGGAACTCGTTCGCGTGGCGTCGGTGACGGGCAATACGGTAACCGGCGAGCGCCCACCGCGGTACCTCCAGTGAAGTTCCAAGAGGTGTCTTGGGTCGATCGCTTCAATGGATTCTGGCAGCGGACTGGCGCCTTCGCCCACTGCATACGCCAGAAAATCCGCGCGCCCCGAGGCGGTTGCCATGAGGCCGAGGGCCAGGAACACCGTGGCAATCGTGCGTTGCGACTTCAAGCCTACACCTCACCGTCAGGCCTGGTTGGCGATTTCGTGTCCCGGAACTCGGTACTTTCCGCGTCCTCCAGTACGTAGCCGCGCTCACCATGGAGCACCAGGTCGAGACCGTCAGACTCATCCTGTGCGGAAACGCGGTTCGATACCATCGCACCAACAACCTTCAGTATGACGGCTGTCATCAAGGCGGTATAGGCCGCGACGGCAATCACGCCAAGCGCTTGGACAGGCAACCGGTCAGCGATGGAAATCGCGTGTTGACCCGCAAACATGCCGAGCGCGTCGCTTGCGAATACCGCAGCAAACAAGGTGCCAAACCCGCCGCCGACGGCGTGGACGGGGAAGACGTCCAGGGAGTCGTCAATTTTGAGCCTGCGCTTGATGAAGCCCGTCATGATGAAGCACAAAAAGCTGCCGACAACGGCCATCGCCATGGCGCCGGACGGGCCGACGAACCCTGCGGCGGGTGTGATGCTGGCGAGTCCTGAAATCATGCCGATGACCGCGCCAAGCGCCGTGGGCTTGCCGTGACGGCTCCATTCCATGCCCATCCAGACGAGCGCGCCCACCGCCGCGGACAGCTGCGTGACGACGATGGACATCGTTGCGTCACCGTTGGCGGCGAGTGCGCTGCCCCCGTTGAAGCCGAACCATCCGACCCAGAGCATCGCAGCGCCCACCACCGACAGGACCGTACTGTGCGGCGGCTTGGTCCGTTCTGGGAAGCCCTGGCGCGGGCCGAGCATAACGGCAGCGACCAGCGCCGCCGTACCGGCCGTTACGTGAACGACCGTGCCCCCGGCGTAATCGAGGAAACCGAGTCCGCCGAGCCAGCCGCCGCCCCAGACCCAGTGTGCAACCGGCGAGTAGACGAGGAGGGACCAGAAGAGCGTGAACAGGAGAACGGCAGAAAAACGCATGCGCTCCACGAAGGCGCCGACGATGAGGGCCGGCGCGATGATTGCGAAGGTCATCTGGAAGGTGGCGAAAATCGACTCCGGGACCGAGCCGATCAGCGTGTCCTCGGCAAGGCCCTGATAGAAAAACCGGCTCGTGTCGCCGACCAGTTGCGAAACGGAATTTCCGAAAGCGAGGCTATAGCCGGCAACGAACCACACGACGCTGATGATGCAAGTGATCGCAAAGCACTGCAGCAGGACGGAGAGCACGTTGTTCGCCCTGACGAGGCCGCCGTAAAACAGCGCGAGACCCGGGATTGTCATGAACAACACCAGTGCACTGGACGTGGCGATCCAGGCCGTGTCTCCGCTGTCCAGCGTCTGGCCGTGGGCCGCCATCGTACCGACCGACAAGATCAGAGCCAGAGTGGTGCCGATGGTCTTGCGATGGGTCATTGTTCAAATCCTTCCGGCGGGCGCAGTCAAGTGCCGTATCGGTCCAAGTTCCTTGCGCTGGCGCTAGCTCTCGATGCCAGCGGCGAGCAGGTCCAGCTTGCGGATGACGAGAAGCATCTGGGCGAATACGTCGACAAGGCTCCGCGCCTGCGACGGTTCCATGCGTTCAGCCGTCGACACGTTTACCCCGATATGCCACTTGATGCGCGCCAACTCGGCCCGCAGAATTCCAATCAGATCGTAGACTTCCGCAGGCGTGACCCGTACAAGCGTCAACGTCGGAACTGCCGAGGCCTCCAGGCCCAACCTGGACTGCAGGAGAACGACCTTGTAGGCGGCGCGCAGGGCCTGTTGAGCAACGTCGGCCGATTCCCTGACATCGGCAACCACGGGGGTGTCCTCGTCCAACGGCACCTGGAGTTCCGCCGCGACCAGGTTCAAATCCTCGGCGACCGACCTGATGCCCTGAAACACCTGCTCCGGCGTCAAGCCGCGACCCACCAGCCCATCGAGCATGGCGGACGAGTCAGCCAGATTCTTGTAGGCCCCCGACAGTGTCCGCGGGGTCGACAAGGCCCGAGCCGCGACGTCGGACTCGATGACCATCTGCGTCTTGATTGCCCGTATGCCGTCGACGATATCCTGCACCGCCAGAAGCACATCGTCGGAAGAAAGCCCGGCCGTTGGGATGCCCCGAACGGAACTCTCCGGAACGCCCAGGCGACGTTGTACCGCGGCCACTTTCGACATCACTTCGAGCGCCTTCACGTACACATGGACCGGTCTGCGGTTCTCGTGCGATTCGGCCCGGGGCGGGAAGTCATCGACGCCGAGTTCCTGTCGAAGCATCTCGATTTCCTGCCGCACCAATTCGGTGGCCGTCACAACGTCGTCCGGAGCCGCGCCCGCCTGATCGATGGTGGCAGCGCCAACGTCGCGGCGCATGGGCACGTTGACGTCGGTTTGGCGGGCGTAACTCGGAACCGAGGCGATGAGCGCGAACAACACGAACAGCACCACGAATCGGTGCCCGAACCCGCGCAAGCGCTCCGATTCGAACGCGCAATGCCGGCCGAACGGCACGACCGATCTCAATTCGCCCTCGTGAAGACACATCGAAGAAGCCTCCGTTGTCAATGGGTGTAACGACCGGTCCATGCTGGCGCAGCGACGGCAAGCTGGCAACGACGCGCAACGGGCGGCGGCAACCCCAAGTTCAGGCGGCGCGACTTGTCCAACCTTAGTCCCGGACGCTGTGCGTCACTGTCTGCGGCCGCCGTAGCGGTGCGAACAATACACCGGTCGGCTGAATCCAGCCCAATGAAATTTCGGACAGTGGCATCGGATTGTTTGGCAGTGTTCTTGCTGAAGGGTTTGACGGCTTGAGACTGTCGCAATCAGCAGCGGAAGCAGTCGCTCGCGTTGCGGCCTTGTCCGAGTGGTGGGGGTGCAGGCGGGGCGGACGAGTCCGCGGACGCGTTGAAGATTCGATCGTGAATCGAGGGCGGCGCTCTTCGGCAGCGCGGTGCGTTTTCGTTGTGCCAATCGGTGACGGCGGAGAATCCGGCTGATTTCGTATCAACCTGGGAGCACACCGGAGGTTGGAAACGGTGAATCAGCCACCCCTTAACGCTAACCGTTCGGTCGTGCCGGTACGCTCGGGTTGTTTCTACCTGTTGAGGAGGCACTTCCGGTCCTTGCGTAGCGGCCCCAGCCAGATGTCCTGCTGCGGCTTGTCATACCGCTTGTTCGTGTCGAAGCGCTCGCGCACATAGGTGGCGCCGACACGGGTCCAGTCGGACGCCCGGTAGACGGAGCCGGCGTGACGCGGGGAGAAGTGGCGCCGAAGATCAAGCATCGCCTAGAGGAGTAGCCAATCGACTCTAGCGACACTCGGCAATCGACATGGCAGATTGGAACGAGAAATCGACCGAATTCAACCCGTCAGCAGCACACTGACAGCTACTCGTGATTTAGCGACTGTCGCCGAGCTTGCGAGGCAGTATCAGTTTCAACCGAATGCGATCGCCATTTGGAGGAGCATGGCTCTCGACAAAGCCTTGGGCGTTTTTTTGGGGGGCCGTTGACTGGAGGCCGTGGATCGCCAAGCCGAGATACGGTACCTGCAGGCGAAGATAGAAGGTTTGGTTGTGGTGTGCGACTGATTAGCGAGAGTGCGTTTGTTGAATCCAGACAGACCCGAAGCGCTAAGGGCGTGTTTCTGGCATACAATGCTCAGCCATCGGGCTTCATCGAGGGAGGCCAAGTGCTTAAGTCTCTCAGGATCAGGGAATTCACCGTCTTCAAAGAGGCCGGTCTGGAATTCGCCAGAGGGCTCAACGTCATCGTCGGCGCGAACGGGACAGGGAAGACTCACTTGCTGAAACTTCCATACGCTGTCATGGCCATGAGTGCCGAAGCGGGTAAGCGGCTCGCAGAGCCACCCACCAAGACGCAATTGCAGACTCGAATTGCTGAGAAAATCTCTAGCGTCTTTCGCCCGGAAGACCGCTTGGGCCGTCTGGTGCGTCGCCAGAGGGGGCGCAACAGTTGCGAAGTGAAAATGAGATTCAGACAGCCCAAGACAACCTTGGCATTCAGTTTCTCCTCGTTGGCAAAGTCCGAAACGAAAGTCGACCGCGCCCCCTCCAAATGGCAAGACAAACCACCGGTTTTTCTTCCTACTCGAGAGCTACTGACTGTCTATCCGGATTCGTCTCGCTCTACGAGACCCGTCATCTGGAATTCGATGAAACCTGGCGGGACACCTGCCTGATGCTCGGTACTCCCGCATTGAAAGGACCGCGAGAAGCGACCGTCCGCGGTCTAATCGGGCCTCTGGAAGAGCAGCTTGGTGGGCGCGTCGTGCTAGACAACAACGATCGCTTTTATTTGAGGCCAGACAATGCGAGCAATATGGAGATGTCGCTGGTCGCAGAAGGCTGGCGCAAACTCTCCATGCTTGTTCGATTGATCTCTACAGGGTCCCTGCTCGACAAGGGATGCCTGTTCTGGGACGAGCCTGAGGCCAATCTCAACCCGAGACTGATTCGTGAAGTCGCAAAGGCGATTCTCGGAATCTGCGAGGCAGGCGTGCAGGTTATTGTGGCCACACACAGCCTGTTTCTCCTGCGAGAGTTCGACATTCTCCTCGAAGGTAGGTTCGCCGAAATCGATCAACGTTATTTCGCGCTTCGCCGTAACGATGACGGCGTGGAAGTGTCCCAGGACGAAGACATAGGCAACGTCGCTCCTTTGCTGCTTCTGGACGAGGAACTGGAGCAATCGGACCGTTACGTTGACTTGTTCATGCGCAATTCGGGGCGTGAAGCGTGAACACGATAGTTGAGGGATCTCTCACGTTTGACTTTCCGACCGAATGCCCATCCAGCAAGTACGATGATTGGTCTTTCTATCGAAACCGGTTCCAATCCGTCGCTAACGGCTCCAAGGCCGTCGACATCGTCTGTGTTGCCGCCGACACATGCTGGCTGATCGAGATCAAGGACTACCGACAACACCAGCGTACGAAATCGATCGATATTCATCACGAGTTGGCAACCAAGGTTCGAGATACTTTGGCAGGACTGGCTTCGGCCGTGAAAAACGCCAGTGACACCGACGAAAGCCAACTTGCCCGAAAAGCGTTGGCGAAGAAACGTCGATGGCGAGTCGTGCTGCACCTGGAACAACCGACTACGCAAAGCAAGCTGTGGCCAACCCCCATAGACACTGCGAAGCTATTGCAGAAACTCAGAACCAAGACGTTGAAAGCAGTTGACCCCCACCCCGTCATTTGTGATCGAAACACCAATTTCGACCGTGTTCCTTGGACCGTTGCATAAACCGGAGTTAGGTCATCACTTGCAGATTATGGTGCGGTTGAACATCGATGGGGAAAAGGGCCCGAATGGCGTACCCGGTCGGTTGCCCCGTACGACTCGGAGTCAGGGAGGGCTCATCCGCGATCAAAGCCGATCCATACGGGGTGGTCCGGTACCGAGGTGCATCTGGATGGCCACCGTGTACCGGCACCACCAAACGATTACCCTGAACGTGCGTCATGGAGACCGCTCGTGACGGTATCCACTTCAGCCCTTGGGCGATCTCAAGACGGATGGCCTGGATCATTGAACCGCCCCATGGAATCCATCGGCTCATGCAAGCGACCGTCACAATACTTGTTGCCATGCCCGTGTGGCTCGGACTTCCGGTCGTCGCAGCAGCAGGGCTGGCATGGGGTAGCGACGATCTGTCTGCCGTCAGCAAGAAAGACAGCGTCCGCAGAACACGACCTCGTAGCTTTTGTCGGCTCTAAAGCGGCGGCGCGCTTTCACCATAGCCTGCTCGGGGGTGGCGAAGTCAACCCAGACCGTGCCAGCGGTCGTTGGCTCCGATGCCGTCGTCACGGGTGCGTCACAAGCCCGCCGGCGTCAAGTGGGCGCCTTTCTCGTAACGGGCACGGCATCGCGTCCGGTTCTCATTTGCGACGTGCTACACGCATTGAAGCCTGCCCCGGATGGTCCACGGATCGATGGCTCAAAGCGGGACGTGGGGTTGGGGAACACGGACAGGACGTCTCCCGAAAGGCCCTGCCCCTTGAGACGAATTGGTGGTGCGGACGACACTCGGACACGCCGTCGCGCCGCCGATCGGTAACGGGGAGCGCGAGACCATCGCCGTGTCGGCGGTGCAACTTCGCCAGAGTGACACGTCGACAGCCTCGCTCAGCATGTCACCGGGTACCGACGCCCCTAGCCACCCACCCAGTCAGCCAGTCTTGAAACCACTCCCCACCGGCGTAGAATCAAACGCGGTCCGGGTGGTTGCTTCAACAGTCGATGCACCACCTTGAATTCATGGTCCCACCGGCGGCTTCCGTGACGTGATTGCCACTTGGGAGGGTTAACCCGCTTTGCACGCCGATCCCACTGGCGGCGGCACCGATGCCGGGCCGCACAAACCAGGCGTCACCCGCCCCGCGCTGTTCGACGAATACGAGTTCGAGCAACGCTTCTACGACGAGATGTTCACCGCACCCGGCCGGCCGCGGCCGCATTGCAATGCACTGATCGAGGCGCTCTCGGAGCTGCCCGCCGATGAACTCGGCAGCCTGCAGCAGCGGGTCAACCGCGCCCTGTTGCACGAGGGGATCACCTTCACCGTCTACGGCGACGACGAGTCCATCGAACGGGTCTTCCCGGTCGACTGCGTCCCGCGGCTGGTGCTCGCGAGCGACTGGGAACACATCGAGCGCGGTCTGATTCAACGCGTTCAGGCGCTGAACCTGTTTCTGGCGGATGTATACAGCAAGGGCAGCATCATCCGCGACGGCGTGGTCCCTGAGGATCTCGTACGCGGCTGCCCCAACTACAGGCCGGAAATGGAAGGCGTGAAGGTGCCGCTCGATGCCTACGTGTCGGTCTGCGGCACCGACATCGTTCGTACCCGCGACGGCTTCATGGTGCTGGAGGACAACCTGCGCGTCCCTTCCGGGGTGTCGTACATGCTGGCCTGCCGCCAGGCGATCCGCCGCGCCTGGCCCCGTGTCTTCCGGGGGTACCGGGTGCGCCCCGTCGAGCAGTACGGAACCGAACTGTTGAGGGTCTTGCGGTCCCTGACGCCGAACAGGGAGTCCCCGAGCATAGCGCTGCTGACTCCCGGCATTTACAACTCCGCCTACTACGAACACGCCTTCCTCGCCTCCGAAATGGACATCGAACTGGTGCGTGGCGACGACCTGCTCGTACAGGGCGACCGCCTGCACATGCGCACTACGCACGGGCTGCGGCCGGTGGACGTGCTCTACCGGCGGCTCGACGACGACTTCATCGACCCCAAGGCATTCCGCGCCGACTCGGCGCTCGGGGTACCGGGCCTGTTCGATGTGTACAGGAAGGGCAACCTGGCGATGGCAAACGCTCCGGGAACCGGGGTGGCGGACGACAAGGCCGTCTACGCCTACGTGCCGCGCATCATTCGCTACTACCTCGACGAGGAGCCCATTCTGCTGAACGTGGAAACCCACCTGTGCCGGGAACCGGAGGGCCTGGCCTATACCCTCGAACATCTCGACAAACTCGTCGTCAAGGCGGTGGGAGAGTCCGGCGGCTACGACATGCTGGTCGGCGTTCACGCGAGCCGCGCCGAGCGCGAGGCCTTCGCCGAGAGGATTCGCGCCAATCCCGCCAACTACATTTCACAGCCGACGCTGGACCTGTCCCGGGCGCCCTGCCTCATCGACGGCCGCGTCGAGTCCCGCCATGTCGACCTCAGGCCCTTCGTGCTGCACGGGGCCGAGACACGCATTGTCCCCGGCGGGCTGAGCCGGGTGGCGCTGCGCAAGGGGAGCCTGGTGGTCAATTCCAGCTAGGGCGGCGGCGCCAAGGACGCCTGGGTCGTCGAGGAACGCTGATGCTCGCGCGGGTAGCCGACAGCCTCTACTGGATGACCCGTTATCTGGAGAGAACGGAATTCAGCGCGCGCCTGGTCGAAGGGCAGCTCCAGCGGTTGCCGGTCGGCACCGCCGAGCAAGTCGCCGCGGGCTGGCGTCTGCTGTTCGCAGGCATCGGTTCGGAGCCGCTCGACTCCGAGGCGCTCGGTGACCTGGAGGACGACGACTTCCTGTTCGTCGATGGCTACACGCTGACCGACATCCTCACCTTCGAACCGGGCCATCCCGCCGCCATGGTGAACTGCCTCGCCGCCGCGCGGGAAAACGGTCGCGAAGTCCGCAGCACGATTGGCGCGAGCCTCTGGTCCTGCCTCAACCGGGAGTACCTGAAGCTGCGCCAGACGCGGCTGGTCGACGTCTGGGGTCGGGAGCCTGAGCACCTTTACAGGGACATTGCGCAAGGCATCCATCGATTTCACGGCACCTGCGACGCCAGCATGCGCCGCGGCGAGGCGTGGTGTTTCATGCAGATCGGCCGTTACCTTGAGCGGGCACAGCTGGTGGGCTCGATGCTGGCTGCGCACTGTATCGATGCCAAGGCGCGGGAGGACGGCGGCGAATGGCCGGTGGTTCTGCGCGCCTGCAACGCGTTCGAGGCCTACGGCCGCGGGTTCGGCGGCGTCGTCAAGACGGACAACGTCGTGGCGTTGCTGGTGCACGACCCCCGGCTGCCGTATTCGCTCCGTTTCTGCCTCGACCGCCTGCGCGCCAGCGAAGACGTGGTCGGTTCGCCTGCCGCCTCTCGCTCACGGGATGGGACCGCCGCAGTCCTGGAGCGCTTGCAGGGACGGCTCGACGGCCTGGGCGAAGGGGCCAGCCGAGACTGGCCCATGACATGGCGCGAATTGACGGCGATCCGCCAGCACTTCCGGGACTTTCACCGCGCGCTCGACCGGCGCTACGTGTCCTACTCCGTGACGGCGTAACGCCGGGTCGTTGGCGGTCGGTGTGTCGGGGTCGATGGACTTCCAAGTGCGCGCAGCCGGAATCGCGCGGTGGCGATCGCGTGTCACGAGATGCGAGAGCGCCAGCACGGCTGCGTCGACTCGGTCCTGGTCCGTGGCGCGATGGCAGTCCTCTGTTGTCGGGACCGCGAGCAAACAATCGGGATTCCGGGTCAGCCTCACCGCCCGGACGGCGGAATCAGGGAAAGCAAGGATCCCACCCCGAGTTGCGGAACCTCAAACCGGCCATTGTGGTGCTCGTCAGGTTGTCCGCTCAACCCCGACGGAGCCACGGACCGACCGACCCCGACGACGTCGAAGAACCCCGACGATCATCGTTGGGGCAACCGGTTCTCTGCCGGTGCCTGAGCGTCGAAACGCCGATCCGGTCTTGCTCTTCTTCGCTGCGGGGCCTTTGAACGGAGGTGTCGCACCGCCACGACCGAACGGTTGCTGCCGGCTCTGGCTCTGGCTCTGGCTGGCTGGCCGGCGGGCGGGAGAACGGCTATATTGATCAAGCCACCGACACGCCCGCGCAGCCCTTGGTCGACGGAAACGAACAGCAGTGCGAAGGGATTGAGAAGGACATTGTGTCGATGAGTTGTCACGCGTTGCCTTGGATTACAATTCTGTATGGTTATCCAGCAATGCGCGCCGTTCGCACACAGCGTTTCGCCGCCCGGCCAGATCCACCCACGCACCACGCTCTGGACCGGTTGCCCGAGCCTCAACGACACCTCCGGACCCCAGCGTTCGAGGTGCGAATCGACGCCTATCGGACACGCGGCAAGTCCATCACGGCCTACGACCGGTACACGGTACTCGGCGCTACGCCCCTGCGCGAGCACGGCGCGCGGTCTTACGTTGAGGATCTGCAGGTGGTCAACATGGTTCTGGTGAAAAACCACCGTCTCGCCCCGGACGATCCCCGAACGGAACCGGGGCGCCTTCGTGGCGATGCTCACCGACAACGCGGAAGACGTTGGTGGGCGGGTGCGCAGGATGCCTCTGCACGGTCTGTCGCAGACGCGCTTGGCGTGCGGAGCCTTGCCCGGGGAAGCGCGCGCGCCGGAGGTGCGCGCGTACCCCTGCACGAATTGCGGGCATGTCGCGGACCGCGTCATCAATGCGGCAAAGACCATGCTCTCGGTCGGGCTCATCGTCGACCGGGGGTGGCAGGAATGCCCGGCGTGCCGGGAGGAAGGGGATCAGCGGGGGTCCAGACCAGCGATGGCCGGGGCGTGCTGCGACGGCACGAAACAGCATCGGCGGGCGGCCTGACAATCGCCGCGTCTGCCCATCGATGCAATCCCCATTGAGAACAACAACGCAAAAGCGGCTTCCGGGCGCAGTGACCATGGGCGATGTCGCCAGACGTGCGGGCGTATCCGTGGCCACGGTCTCGCGAACACTCGCACACAGCCCCCTGGTCAATGAAGAGACCCGCAAACGTGTGCTGAAGATTGTGGCAAGGAGCGGTTACCGGATCAACAAAACCGCCAGGCGGCTGCGCGAACAGCGCGCGGACGCCGTTGCAATCGTCACCGACCCGGCCGCTTCGTCTGCGCAGGAAATTGCGGTCCCATCCATGAGACACACGTTGCTTTTCGACACCGTCCGCGCCTTGGCGATGCGCGAGAAAGCCGTGCTGCTGCTGCCTGCCGACGCGGCCAGCCCGCGGAGGTGCCAGGGGCTGCTGGCCGAAAAGTCCGTTGACGGGTTCATCTTTCTCGACAGCCGGGACAAAGTGCTTCTGAACAGACTCCATGCGCTCAAGGTCCCGCTGGTTGCGTGGGACGACGATCAGGCACAGGAACCCTATTGTGCGGTCACCGGTGCCGCGCAACAGGCGGGGTGCCTGGCGGGGCGGTATCTTGCGGACTCGGGATGCACCTCGGTGCTGTTCGTTCGCTCTGCGCGGGATACGCTCGCGGACGCACGCCTGACCGGGCTTTCGGCGGCGCTGAAGAACCGGCGGAGCAAGGGAGAGATCAATCGCCTGGAACTCGAAGACAGCGGCCTGTTCGGCGTATGCTCGGCCGTTCGCGAGCGACTCAGATCTCTGCCGCCGGTGGATGCGATCGTCGCCAGCGGGGAGTCCTGCACGTTGGGCGTGGTATGGGCGGTAGACCTTCGCGGGGCTCCGTCCGGCGCGCCAGTCCCGGTCCTGGGATTCGGCGCGGCCGGGCTGTCGGAACGAACGCCGGTGCGGGTCATCACGGTCGAGCAGGAACTCGCCGAAGCTGGCGGTCTGCTGGTCGAGAAGCTCCTGGCCCGGTTGGAGGGGATCAATCCCGCGCCGACGGCATTGCCGGTTTTTTTGCGGCGCGGCGCAATGGACTGATGCGAGACTCCGTCAGCTTCCACGACGTCGCCGTTCGGGACAGTCATGACGGAACGCAAAAAAACAACACAAGCGCCGTATTAGTTGCGGCGGCGGGTTACGAGGCGTTCCAGCTTGGGATGCACCCGGGGGGCCGGCAAGCCGGCTGGTGCGGGACGGTGTCCGTGTCATGCCGACCGCTGCGCAAACGGAGGGCTACGCTGGACGCGTCAGGCTGCTGGGGGACAGGTCTCGCCGGAGTGTGGTGCCGGGCGATCGTTCGATGCAGACGATCTCGACAAGGCGGACAGCCGTTGTGCTCCGGCCCGGTCTGTCCGAAAACAGCCAATGGCGGAGTTGTGGCGATGACCGCAGGGCGGTCCTCGCGGGCCAGCACCGTCGACGCGTTGACGCTCGCCCTTCTCGCCTGGCGCTTGCGCGACTGCATGGCGCGGAATCTCGGCGCGGCAACGGGCGGGATCCGCCGATGTCGCGACGGTGCGCGCCCCGCCCTTTCGATCGGCGGGAAGCGAGGGTCGCGTAGCGGCTCGGGCACCCGGCTGTCGCCAGCGGGCGATGCCCGCATGGCCGGCCGGTTCGTCGCCTCAAGCGAGGTCGCGATGTCACAATCCGACGCCAGACGCAGTTCCTTGTGAGAGACGGCCGCCAGCGAGACGACGGCAAGCGCCCCGGAGACCCGGCGGACGACAAACCGCGTGTCCGCCAGGAACGGTGCGTGACCGGGGTTACTCCTCGTCGATGAAGAGCCGGATGACGATGCCCCCCATGACGTCACCCAGCTCGAAATCTCGTCTCGGCGAACTGGGATGGCCGTTGTGGCAACTGACGCAGGCTTCAGTCGTCGCCACGTCCGGATACACGGCAACGAAGCTCAGCCGGCCGCTCAAGTCTTTTTCCTGGACGTAGAATCGTTCCGACGGGTTGGCCAACACGAAGCGCAGGCCCTCCTCCTCGGCCGGCGTAATGGGTCCGCTGGCAAGGTTGATCGGATCGACCGCGCGAAGCGAAAGCCAGAACTGGTCCGTGGCCCCGAGAAGTTCTTCGGAACTGGTCCTGAACATCTGCGCGGGCAACGGCAACCCGTTGGTTTTCATGTAGTCTTCCGAGGCGTGAAGCACGGGGTTGTCGACGGTGAGCCGCTGGATGACCTCCTTGGTGTACACCGTCCGGTTGGCAAGCGCCTGCTCGTAGAGCATGTCGGCGACCTGGCGATAGCCGATGCCGCCATCGGCAAACGTGGCACCGCCGGTCACCGTCAATCCGATAATGACGATCTTGAGAATCAGGGCATTCAAATGCATTGGGGCCTCCTTGGTCTGTCGGATTTCGTGCGCTTTCTGCTCCGGCAAACCCTGAGCGAGCGTCACGTCTTCAATTGAGTCAGGTCTTCGAAATCTGCCTACACGTCGGAATACGAGGTTGTATCATCGGCCTGATCAGCGGCGACCCGCTAGTCGTACTGGAATCTGAATGTGGTCACGTAGCTCACGTCCATGGCGCAGGGCTGGCTTTGCTGCTGTGCAACGGAGAACTTCCAGTCGCGTACGCTGTCGAGCGCTGCCCGGGCAAAGCGGCTGAAATGGCGCGTGAGGGTGGCGCTGGACCGATCCGTGACAACGGCGGTTGCCTCGTCGATCGTCTCCCCGGCTTCATCGACGGCATAGCGCACGGCAATGACCGCGTCGCCGAAGTCCCGTTGCCCCTGCAACGGATATTCGGGTTGCCACCGGCCGAAACCGGCGGGGCGCTGCAATCGACAGGGCTCCGGGTCGGCGACAGCAGCAGTCTGAAATCCGTCGACGCCCCCCGTATCCGCCGACGCCTCCTCGCCAGACCCGGACACCGGGGGTTCCGGCGCGGGCCCGTGGACGCCGGCGAACTCGAGCGGCGCCGCGCCGCCGTCGGCCAGCGACGGCTCGAGCGGGGGCGGCGCGAGGCGAGCGGGGGCGGCGTTCGGCGCCAGAGCGGCGACCGAGTCCGCGGGAGATGGCGCGTCCGGCGCCGGTTTGCCGGGCGGATCCCCGTGCGCCGGTAGCGCTTCGGCCTGGGCGACGTCCTCCGCCGGCGCGACCGGCGGCGTCTGCCGGGACGGTGCGGGTTGCCCGTCCCGCCGCGCCGTGGGCACATCTACCGCCGGTTGCCGCGCCACGGTGCGCCGGGCGCTTCCGGGCGGCTCGGATACCGTGGACCGACGGCGGTCCGCTGCCGGGTCCGCCGGCCGTTCGCGTGCCGCAACAGCGCCCGGTAGCGCGCCTTGGGCGCCCGCCTGCCGAGACGGCCGTTCAGGGGCAACACGTTCCCGTTGGGCCGAGACCACGAATCGCTCCATGCCAACCGGCACGCGGAGCAGCGTGCCGGACTCGGACGCAAGCCCCATGAGCGACCGCGCGGCATAGTCGGGAATCGGCGGCTGTTCGTGGAAGGTCACCGACGACCCCGCGAAATAGCTGCGCCAGAACCGCTGATGCCGCTCTCTGGCCCGGCTTTCGGTCGTCCGGCCGGACCGCGGCACATAGTGAATGTCGAACTCGGCGTTCGGGATCTGGCGCCGTTGTCCGAACACCGGGTCGCGGGAGGCCAACAGCCGCGAAAACTCATCGTAGTCCCACTGTGCCCCGTCGAGGTCCAGGTGGGAGTACCAGTGCGCGTGCTGCATCATGTCCGAGAACACGTGCAGCCGATGCGGACCCGGCCGTTCCTGGAATTCGATGCGGATCTTTTCCAGCGCCTCGACGAGGTGGGCGCTGGCGACGGTGCTCTGGTCCCGGGACGCTTTCGCCGCCAACGCGTCGATGCGCGCCTGCAGCGCACCGCGTACGGCACAGAACCGGGCCGCCGAGCGACGGACGTCGGTCGCCACCTGCGCGGGCAGGTCGTCGCAATCGCGCGCGGCGCCGCGCTGGTCCTTGGCCTGCGCCACCTGCACCTCCGCGGTGTCGAAGGGCTTGCAGAAACGCCGCAACAGGGCAAGCGGCGCCTCGGCGGAACCGGTCAGCAGATAGGCGTGGATTTCCGTGTCGCGCTCAAGTTCCATCGTGAGCTCGCGCAGCAACTGGCCCGACAACGCCGCCGAGAGGCCGCCGAGTGGCTTGGTGAAGTCGAACAGGAAGACCACATCGCCGCTCACGCGGTCCCCGTCGATGGGGCAAAGGTCACCGTCCCGGACAACATCGCTGGTGGCCGGCCGATCGGTACCGGTCATCCATCCGATGCCGGCCAGGGCCAACACGGCCAGCAACGGCGGCAACACGACGCGGAGCCTGCGCCAAGTGTGCCCCTCACGGCCGGGCGTCGGGGAGAGCTTGCGATTGCGGTCGACGTTCAATTTCCAAACCGATGGGTAAGGATCACCCAGAACTTGTCGGTGGCGTGCGCCCGGGCGTCCTCGTCGACCGCTTCGTGACGATGCAGAACCTCGGCCGCGGGCCTGGTTTCCTTGACAACATCGGCGAAAGACGCCGTGCCGCCTGTATCCGCCAGACCCGCCTGCGCCGCGGCCATGGCGGCGGCGGTCGTCTCCGGTGTGTGCGACGGGTGCGCCAGACCGGCGCCGGCCGGGAGCGCCGCCGTCTGAGCGACGGAGTGCGTCCTGGACACGGCCGTCAACCCATTGCGGCTTCGGACATCAGGTCCAGATTGCGGACGATCACCAGAACCGCGGCGAAGGCGTCTTCCGGCCGCATGCCGCGCGGTTCGGTCGCGTTGTCGTCGCGTGGCACGTTGATGTCGAGGTGCAGCTTGATGCGGGCCATTTCCGCCAACAGCACGTTGGTGGCGTCGTAGACTTCGGAGGGTGTGACGCGGACCAGGGTCAGGCTCGGCACACCCGATGCGTCCATGCCCAGGCGGGTCTGCAGATTGATCACCTTGTAGGTGGCCCGCAGAACCTGCTGCGCCACGTCGACCGGCCGCTTGGCGCCGTTGACCTCGGGCAACTCGAGATTCAGGGGCACCCTGAGTTTTGCGGCGATCAGTTCCATCTCGTCGAGGACGTACCCTGCGCTGCGGAACATGTCGTCGGGCGTCAGCGGCCGGCCCCGCAACCCGTCGAGCAGGAACGAGGCGTCGGCCAGGCTCTTGTAGACGGAAGAGGCGGTCTTGCCGCCGACCAGCGGGGCCGGTTCGATCGTGCGGGTAATGACCATCTCCGCTTTGACCTTGCGGATTTCCTCGAGGATGTGGGCGACGTTCGCCAGCACATCGGCGGGATCGATTTTCTTGAAGGGAATCTGGCCGACCGGTGACGCGGGGACGCCGAACCGCCGTTGGATCGCACTGACCTTGGTCAGCACTTCCAGCGACTTGACGTAGACATGAACCGCGGCGCGGTCGTCCTGCAGTTCCGCCTCGGGCGGATAGTCGTAGACGCCCAACTCGTCGCGCAGCACGTTGATTTCGGCAAGCAGATCTTGAACCGCCTGAAAAACATGGCTTGGGGTTGCGCCTCCCGGTCCGGTGCCGGCGCTTGACGTACTCGAACTGAACCAGTTCGAGATGGTATCGCGCCAACTGTCTCCCTGTTGGGCCAGTACCGTTTGCGGCGCCGAGACGCACGCCAACAGCAACGCCGCGCACACCGTTATCGACACCGGACCACGGCGTCGCGAACAACAATGTAACCGTCCGATCATTTCTCCAATCCCTCCTTGATCTTGCCGGCGTGTCCTGCGACGACCGCGAGGCGATGACTCGCCCGTCCCTGCCGCCGGCCGTGAACCCCCTCAGTCAGGTCGTCGCCGGGCTTGCGCCGGTCGAATTTCTCACCGCCCACGCAGGCCGCGCTGACGGGGCACAAGCCGCTCCCGGCGTCAAAGTCGGGAAATTCGTCTGCATTCACCGGTTCGCGCGCCACGAGTCCGCTGCCGGCCGTTGCGTCGATGTGGGGGCGGTAGCCATCTCGCGAGATGCCGAGCCGAGGCACCATTCGCAGGGCTGCGCCTGTGAGACCTGTAAGATTCGGCCGCAGCGCCGCATCCGGGTTAGACACCATGCCGCATCGAACGTCATCCGCGGCAACGGTGACGGTTCGGATCGCACGGTCTGGTTTCGGTTTCACGCTGCTTCCCAGCCGGAACCGGCCTTGCATTGACCGGCTCCACAATTCGTTCGCGGCCGCGGTGGGCTTTTCGGCCTTGCTCGGGCATAATTCAAAGTTGGCTGAGCCGACGATGGCGGCGGCTATCGCGCAAGATGCATCGCACACGTTCATCGAAGGCCCTGCATCGGCGCGATTCTGTCGGCCCAGCCACACCCTGAAACCCGCCTCGCCCAACCGGCGAGTTGCGAGCACCACAGCGGGGCCGACATTAGCCCGTTTCGCGGGTGCCGCCTATCGGAATGTCCGATAGTCTGGATCGCTTGAGCAGCAGTGCTGCATCGCCCGGCGTTCCCGGAGGCGTCTGTTCGTTTCGGTAGTGTCCTTGTGATGTCGCCCCGGTAGCGCGCGAATTCGATACGCCTGTTCGCCGACATCGATCGGGGTCTGTTCGGCGACCAACGGTTCCGTGCCGTGTCTGAATCACGGAATCCGGTCTGCCGGAACCGCCGCTGCATCGTGCCGCGGCAGCACCGGACTTGGCGGGGCACGACGCAGCGGGCCGGCGGTCTGCCGAGGGACGAAACGGGCATGAAACGTTCGGTCCCGGAACGGGAGCGGCAGCCTGTGCGTCTCCGCTGGGCAAAGGATCGAACAGATCGGCCGAGACTGTCGCAAAAGACGGTGGACACTGTCGGTATTGATAGTGTAGCTTCCCGTCATCGCGTTCCCCTGAGCGGATTCCCGCGGTACTTGGGGGGGTGCGCGAGCAAGTCGAATTGGAATTGAGGGGAACGGTCGTCAGTGAGACGAGACGGTGTATTGACGCTGGTGCGGTGTTTGCCTGTTTGAGTTTGTGTGGCGGCGAGAACGGCTGCCATGTCAGATCCTGACCCAAACCGCCCTGCCTTCTCGCTGACAGTATACCTTTGGTCATAACTCACCGGTCATGACGGACACAGCGACTGAGATCGGGACAATCGCCCCACCTGACGCGTGGCGTGCGATCGCACTTCCGCGCATCGAGGATTATTTCCAGCGGCCAGAGATCGAAGCCCGCCTGATGCCGCTCAGTCGGCGCCTCACCGTGCTGCAAGCGCCCTGCGGATTTGGAAAAACAACCCTGTTGGCCAACGCCTGCCGGCACGCACAGAAGCAAGGCAACGCCGTCGTCTGGATACAATGCGGCGCGGAACTGACGTTCAAGGATCTGATGAGCCGCTTGATCCAAGGTGTTGGGGGTGACCCGAGGGATCGCGCCTTCTCCGCGCACCCTGCATCGGGTCACGCGGACGAACAGCGGTTCGCGCTCGACATTGGGCTGACAATCAGCGCCATCGAAAAGTCCGGCGCTCCCTGTCTGCTGGCGTTCGATGATGTCGAGTGCCTTAGCGACGCCGGCACGGCCAAGGCGATCAACACGCTGTGCCGCTATGGGCCGCCTAACCTGCGTGTGGCGCTGGCCCAGCGGTGGAATGCTGCGGGGCTTGACCTTGCCGCCCCGATCATCAACGGCCAGGGTGAGATGATCGGCGTCGAGGACTTGCGCTTCTCGGACCCGGAGATTGCGCGTTTCGTCGGACGCCCGCTCTCGCGCGATGAGCTGGTTGCCCTGGTGCGCAGCACGGAGGGCTGGCCGGCGGCACTGCGCATGGTCGGCAACAGACCGCGCAACGGCACCGGCGGCGGTACGCCGCGCGCCAACGTCCAGGAGATGATCTCCAGATACCTGTCGACGCGGCTTTTGCGGGGTCTGTCGGACGCCGCCCGCGCATTCCTGCTCGATCTCGCCGTGTTCGACACCATTGAACGGCCGCTTCTGGAGGCGTCGTTTCCTCGCGAGCACGCGCTGTGCTGGCCCGAGTTGTCCGCGGCGCTTCAAGGGCTGATCCGGTCTGTCGACTCCAGCGGCGATGCACTGCGCATGCATCCACTGGTCCGCAAATTCCTGCAAGAACGGGGCCAATCGGAGGATATGAACCGGTACCGCCGGGTAAGCCAGCGCCTCGCGAAGAATTTGTTGCGCAACGGCGATTTCGGCCGCGCACTGTCGCACGCCGCTCAGGCGGACGACAGTGCCCTGTGCGCTCGAGTCCTGGAGGAAAGCGGCGGTGTGGAGCAGCTGTTCAAGGAGGGGCTAAGGCCCTTTGTGAGTGCCTGCAGACACCTGACCCGAGAGTTGGCGGACGACTATCCGCAGCTTGTGCCGACGCGATGCGTCGCCCTGCTGATGGCAGGCGAGACGGCGGAAGCGCGGTGGATGTACGAGCGGTTCCGCACGTCGGCCAAGGCCCTCGAACAAGCCGCCGCGAACGACGAGAAGCACCGTTACCGGGCGCAGGACACCCTTGTTCGGGCGATGCTGTGGGCCTTTTCCTGCCAGCCGCTCAACGACCCGCACTTCACGCGCTTGCTGAGCGATGCGACGCGGTACGCCGACGAGGACCGGTTGTCGGCGATTTATCGTGGGGCGATGTACGCCGTTCAAGTCGTCGCCGACAGCATGCACGGACGGTACGAACTCGGTCGTCGGCGCGCGTCGAGGGCGAAGGAGCTTTTCCGCAGCGCCGAGTCGACCCAGGGCGTGGCCCTGATGCATCTGCAAAGCGGCGTGAGCGCCATGGCTCAGGGCCGGGTAGGCGAGGCCGAATCCTGCTATTCGAGGAGCATCGTCGATATGGGCGAGATGGCCAGTCCACTGGTTCTCGAGCTGCGCATCGAGTGCAACGACCAGGGGTCGCGACCGCATTGGGATGACGATGGGCAGGCGGACCCCCGGCAGATTCCAGGATGGATCGACATTCGCGCCGCCGCGCACGGCAATCTGGCCGAAGCGGCGTTTGACCAGGGTGGCCCGCAGCGGGCGCTTGCAGCCGTCGAGGCGTCGATTGCCTGGGCCGGCGAGCGCGACGCGGCGTGCTTGACTCGGCTGCTGTCAGCGCAGCGGGTCGAATGGCTGGTGCGGGCGGGAGACCCGGCGGCGGCCAGCCGGGCCTGGGCGGCGGCCGGCCTTCCGGAGGATCTCCCTTCCCTGTTGACGGTTTCCCGCCAGTCCTGGCGGGAAATGGAGGCCATCGCCTGCGCCCGCATCGCCCTGCTCGGCGCGCTCGGGGAGATCGACGCCGCCCGGGATCTGGCCGAGCATGTGCGGATCAGTGCCCGGGGATGGGGTCTAAAGCGTCTGCTGATGCGCTGCCTGTCCAGCTGGTCGGCCCTGGAGATTCGAGCCTCCAACGCGGAGGCAGCGAGCCGTCTGGTCCACGAGTACGTGCGCGAATACGGCGGCACGGCCTATTCGAGGCCCCTTACGCGGGAGGGCGAAGCGAGTGTCGAGGGGTTGCGCGCCCTGCTTCGGCAACCGCTCGACGACGATGTCCGGTCGACGGCTCTGGCGTTGCTCGAGGCACTCGGCGCAGAGGATCCCGCCGGTCAACAGACCGCCGGGCCGAAATTCTCGGAGAGGGAACTGGAGGTTCTCGACGGGCTTGCCCGAGGTCGGCGCAACAAGGAGATCGCGCGGGGCCTCGGGTTGACCGAAAGCGGTGTGCGCTACCACCTGAAACGCATCTACGGCGTATTGGGTGCGAGCGGCAGAATCGACGCCGTGCGGCGGGCGAGCCATCTCGGTGTTGACCTGTCCCCCCCCCCCCGAAACGCGACGATGACCCGTGATCGATCGGCCGCGCCGTCAATTCCCGTCGCGTTCGACCGGACCGCCCGATGTGCCCGCTCGGCCGGTAAGCCTCGTGACTCGTCGTTGACCGTCTCAATCCGATGCCCACGTCGATGTCCTGGCTTATTGCCGGCAAGGTAAAACCGCCGCAATACTCACCGTTTCATCTCGACCGCAAGACGCTGGTGGAGGAGGTCGAACGCGGCCATTGGAGCGTCGCGGCGATACGAGCCCCGGGTGGATTCGGGAAAACCACCCTGCTTGCCGAGTTTTGTCGACGCGCGAAACGGCGCAACGAGATCGCGGGCTGGCTGACGCTCGACGAGGACGATACGGCGGAGACCATCGCGCATTACCTTGGTTTCGCGCTCGAGGAGGCGGGGTTTCCCGTTGCCGGGTCGGCAACGGACGGCGCGGGTCGCCTGAATCGAATCGCCAAGGCAATTGGGGACGACAGGCGACCGTGCCTGCTCGTGTTCGACGAGCTGGAGAGTCTTCGAGGCTCCGCCGTCGACGCGCTGAACCAGCTGTTGCAATTTGCACCGCCGAATCTTCGGCTCATGTTCGGCATGCGGCGGAATCCCGGGCTCGATCTGTCGACGGTGGTCCTGCATGGCCGGGGTGTCGAATACGGTCCGGACTGGCTGCGCTTTTCCAAGGCTGAAGTCTCGACCTATTTTGACGATTCGTTGTCGCACCGCGAACTCGTCGCGTTTACGGAGCGTACGGAAGGCTGGCCCGTTGCCTTGGGTCTCCTCCGGCACGAGCGGTCCACGCAACGCCACGTGGCCACGTTCGACCCTGTCGTTGGCCGCGATGCCCACGTTTCCGGGCTTGCCTTGGATTGGCTCGGCCATCGTCTGTTCCGTAGCGTGTCCGGGGAGGATTTCGAATTGCTTGTCGACCTGGCGCAGTTCGACTGGATCGAGCCGGGTGTCGTCGACGAAGTGCTCAACCGGGATGACTCGGCTCGCAGGCTCGCCGCGCTGGAACCGCTGGATGGGCTCGCGCAACCGATCGAGCGGGGTCACGGGGAGTGGCGCCTGCATCCGATGATCAAGGCGTATTGTGAAGAGCGCCTGAAGCGTACCGACCCCGAACGGTACCGGGAACTGCATGGCGCCATCGGCACGGCAATGGCCCGTCGCAAACACATCGCTTCCGCGGTGCGTCATGCCGACAGGGCCAACGACATCGCGTTGCTGGCCGAGATCCTGCTCGGGGCGGGCGGGCTCGGCTTGTTCCTGCAGGAAGGCATGGCCCGGTTCGGCAACACACTGGAGTTGCTGACGGAACCGGTGACGGTTCGGTATCCGAGGCTGGCGATGCTGCAATGCCGAGTGCTCGTCTATCGATCGAAGCTGGCCGAAGCGCTTGCCCTGTTCGAGCGCACCCGCTTGGGAACGGCGGACTTCACCCGAGATCCAGCGGGCGGCAACGAACGCCTGCTTCACTATGAAGCCAGCTACATGCGCGCGATTCTCGTGGGCTTCGGCGCCTTGCCGTTCACCAACGACGGCGTCGAAGAACTGGTCAGCACGCACGCGTTGTTGAAGGGCGATGACGAGGTCGCTCCGGCACTGGCTGCCGGTCACGCGGTGCTGGCGTTCGGTGCCTACCAGTCCCTGGGGATGTTCGAGCACGCCGGGGAGTACGCGGACGAAGCGGAGGCGACTTTCGAGCAACTCGATTCACCCCACGGCCGCTTTCACCTGCACCTGAACATCGGGATGGTCGCCCTTGCGTGCGGTCGAGCCGCGGAAGCGGAACGGCGCTATGAATCGGCCGCCGGACTCGTCGAACAACGGCTCCTCGGCGACCGCATGCTGGGCCAGCTTGTCAACGTGCTGCAGGCAGAACTGCATCTGGAATGCAACCGCCTGGAGCCGTTGCGGAAACTCGTGCTGCTGGTGCCGGTGCCGTTCCGCAATGGCGCGGCCTGGTTCGAAATCGTCGCCGCGGCCCATGACGTGATCGTCGAGTGGAAGTTCGAGACCGGTGGTGTGGAAGCGGCGCTGGGGGTCCTGGACGCGTTGCAGGAGTCGACCCGATCCAGGCACCTCGCCGCCGCGTCGCGCCACCTGGCGGCGGTGCGGATCGGTCATCTCGCGCGGGACGGGCGCGTGGAGGATGCACAACGGTACTGGGTGGATCGTCGGCTGCCGGCACAGGATGATGAACTCATGCATCCCCGGGGGATGGCCTGGCGGGAGCAGGAGGCGTTGGTCTGCGCCCGGCTGCGGTTGTTGATGGCGTCGGGACGGACGCGCCCCGCTCGAAGCCTCTTACGACAATATCTGGCCCTGACGCATCGGAACGGACTGGTAAGGTCCCGCATGCGCTGCCTCGCGCTGTCGGCGGTGCTGGAACACCAGGCCGGCGATCTGCCCGTCGGCACGGCGCATCTCGTGGACTATCTGCGCCTGATGGCGGCCACGGGTTTCGCCCGGCCGATGGTCCGCGAGGCGGCGGCGGGGCGCGTACTCCCGGACCTTCTGGACGGCGTGACGATCGAGCCGGCAGCGCGAGGCGCCGCCGACTCGCTTTTGCGGCACCTCGCCCAAAAGGACAAACCGTCCACACCGGATTTCAGCCGCCGCGAACGGGAAATCCTCGAGTTGCTCGGACAGGGCAAGCGCGACAAGGAAATCGCCCGCGAGCTCTCCTTGACTGCGCACGGCATCCGCTACCACCTCAAGAACATCTATCGCAAGACCGGGGCAGCGGGCCGGGCGGAGGCCGTGAACTGGGCCATCGGCCGGGGTGTCATTCGCTAGCACCGGTCTGGGTGATGCCGTCGGACCGATCCGTCGCCGCCGCACGGCCACGCGGGGGGATGGGCGCTCAGCCCCCGAAATTCCCGAGATTCTGCGTCAGCTGCGTCAGCGCCGGGCCGCCCACGATGACCAGGATGCCCGGCAGGATGCAGGCGATGGAGGGAATCACCAGCAAAGTCGGCAGCCGCGCCAT
This sequence comes from Pseudomonadales bacterium, assembly GCA_963663395.1. Taxonomy (GTDB): domain Bacteria; phylum Pseudomonadota; class Gammaproteobacteria; order Pseudomonadales; family Azotimanducaceae; genus Azophilus. Next base: position 5,778,270 of record OY760226.1, on the reverse strand, counting down.
CTTCTCCTGCATTCTCGAGATCGCTTCCACCCGGGCCGAACCCGCCAGTTTGCGCAAGGCTTTCGCGAGCGGCGTGCCCTGGCGCCCGCTCTGCACCACCGTCGTGCTGAGGTCGCGGAATCTCTGGCTGGCGACCCGGTCCGCCAGCCGCCCGAGCGCGTCTTCCCGGGTGCGGCCGTGCACGCTCATGTCGAGCACGGCCCGGCCGAACTCCCGGGCCAGTTCGGGCTGAATGGATTTCAGGTTGTCGACCGTGCGCGTCAGCGCCCGCTCGAACGTCAGCCCCGACTCCAGGCAGACCACCAGCAGATCGAACGTCTCCGGCAGTGCCGCCTCGATGCGCCGCAACCGGCTCTTGGCGAGCCGCCCGAGCACCATCTCGGGAAACACGTTCAACACCACGCCCGCCACCAGTCCGCCGACGAGCGCCAGCCCCAACCCCATCGGTCCGGGCAAGGTACCGTAGAGCGCATAGCCGCCCACCGCCAGGCCCCCCACGAGGCAGGAAAACTTGATGCCCAGCATGGTGGCGAGCGCGTTGGACGACCGGTAGCCGGCGCGCTGCAGGCTGACGACGATCTTCTGCCGGTCCTTCTCCCCGAGCGGCATGAAGCGCCCGAGCGCCGCGACACCGGTGCCCATGCTGGATTTGAGGGCGGCGCCGCCCTTGGCCATGCGGCGCTCGCGCGCGCCCCGGGGTTGGCCCAACGCCAGTTTCACGCGCCGCTCCACGACCGCGCGGCCCTGCAGGCGGCGCACGAGCAGGTACACGCCGAGTCCCACCAGCAGGAAGGCCAGCGCCCCGGCGTACAGCAGCTGCAATTGACTTTCGGCCGCCATCAGCGCTGCGCGCCGCGGATCATCATCCAGGAAATCACCAGCCCCGCCACGATGAGCGCGACTCCGATGCCGAGCAGGTGGCGCGCATCGTCCAGCAGCACATCCACCAGTTCCGGCTGCGTCAGCGCCTGCAGGCCGATGGCGCCGACCGGAACGAAGGCCAGAATGATCATGGTGATGCGCGATTCGGCCGTAGACGCCTTCATGCGCGAGCGGTTGTCGAGCCGTTCCCTGAGCATCCTCGCCAGGTTGTCCACGGACTCGGACAGGCTGCCGCCCGTGGCCGACTGCGTGGAAACCACCGCAGCGAGCATCGATAACTCCGCAATGCGCACGCGGCGCGCTTCCCGGTCCATGGCCATGCCCAGGGGCGTGCCGAATTCCGTTTCCAGCAGGATGTTTCGCAGCGACGTCCTGACGGGTTCCTCGGCGGTCGAGGCGGCCGACTTGAGCGCCTGCTGGGTGGGGATGCCGTAGCGCACCATGCGCTGCATCTCCTCGAGCACCACCAGAAAGCGGTTGCTGAAATCGTTGCGGCGGGCCCCCTCCAGCATGGACGCGAGGTTCCAGGCGAGGCCGCCGCCGAGGCCCCCGGCGGCCAGGACCGCGAAGGCGTACGCTAGGCCGAAGAAAACCAGCACCGGCACGAGCACGGCGAACGCGGCCGCGCCGCCGCCGAGGGCGATCAGCGCCGTGCGCACCCCGCGGGCCAGGGGATACCGGGCGTCCAGCCAGGTGGCGACGGAACTGCGGCGCTCGCTGCGTTGCCGCCGCGCGGCGACGGCCGTGGTTTCCGGCGTCTCCACCGCAAGCAGTCCCATCACCGGGGCCATGCGCCGGCGGATCCTGGCGCGCCGGCGCATGGCCTGGACCGCCATCAGGGCGATCGCTGCGATCAGCGCCGCGAGCACCGCGCCCGTCACTGCGACCATGTCAGTGTCCTGCCCGGCAACGTAGCGCCAGGTCGCAATAACCGGATCGATAGAGCACTAGTCCAGAAACCTCAGGTTGCGGCGAACGGTGAAGAGATCCTCGAAGGCGGTCTTCAGCGCCTGTGCATCGGGGGTGACGAACACCTCGTCCTCGCCGGGGTCGCCGCCGGCGGCATCGACGCACCGCTCGAGCGTGTTGATGGCCCGCGTGTGGGACTTCGGTCCGATGTAGATGGCATTGATCCGCACCCGTCGTTCGCCGGCGATGCGGCAGGAATCCGTGAACCAGCGATTGAGACGCCCGATCATCAGCGTGTCAATCGACCCGCCCTGGCGAATGTTCCGGTAGTTCGCCAGGTCGGATTGCGAAATCCCCGCCAGGTTGAACGGTGCGACATCCGCCACCGGCGGCAGGGGTGTGGACGGCAGCGTGGCGGAATGGCCGACAAAGGTGCGGTCGTCGATGCGTCCATAGGGGGTGAAGATCGAGTTGGGCCGGCAGAAGTGCCCGGTCTGCATGGGCCTGCGCTCGAACCCGAATTCGTTGGCGCCGTCCATCAGCGCATCGGTCACGCCGGCATCCAGACCGCGAAAGAGCTGCCAGGGGGTGAGCGTCGTCAGGACGGCCTTGCGCAGATCCCGCCGCGCCGGGAGGTCCGGCAAGGCGTCGATGGCGGTGAAGGCATCGAGCACGTCGTCCACCCGGTTACCGCCGAATCGCCCTTGGTGCAGATAGGCGCTGAAATGGCCGTTGAAGTCCGCCGGGGTGCTTTCGGCCTCCGCGGCCCGATACTTGCGGATGAAATTTCGTCCCGGGTCGCAGACAAGGTCAGTGGACCAGGCCGGGCTTTCGGCCTCCGGCGCTTCGCCAACACGGGTACCCCTCATAATACCGAAGGAGTTCTCGCCGTCCGATACGATGAGGATGGATTTGTTCAGGCGGGCATCGCAGTTGCCGTCCGCTTCGTTGGGTGCGCAGGGCGCCTTGGGGCGGTCGGTCCCCTGAAGGTCCTGCACCTGCCAGACCCGCTGCCAGAGGGGTGACAGCGTGCGCAGGGCCCACACCACGCCCAGGTGGAGATAGGTTCCGGTGGCGCCGCGCAGGTTGCCGCAGGCCAGCGGGTCGGTGCAGATCGTCTGCAGGCTGGTTACAGCCTGGCGCAGGCTCGCCAGGTCGTCGGTCAACGGCGTGATGGCGCTCGGCGGGCAGAGCATGGCGCCGCGGTCGCTGCCCGGTACGGACCAGTCGTTGTCGCCCTTGGTCAGACGGTCCTTGAGCGGCTGCTGGAAGGCGCCGAATCCGACCGTCGGCTCCGTTGGCGCCTCCAGCAGCGTTGCCATGACCGTTTGCAGCCGGTGGTCCGCATAGCCGCCGATGCGGGCGTCCGGCCACGAATAGGCGGTGAACAGGGTGTTGCGGTCGCCGGCCTTGGGGGGCGCGTCCGAGAGGTGCAGCGGCGTGGTGGCGGGCAGGATTCCCGATTTGGCGGACCAGCCCGCCACCGCGCGGGTGGCGGGCCAGTTGGCGGCCTGGGCGGGGGTCCAACCGGCGGGCCGGGCGCCCGCATCCCAATAGGCGCCCCAGCGCGCCATGACGCAACCGTTCCAGAAGTCCTCGTCGTTCACCTTCCAGGTTCCGAGACCGGGAACCTGGTCGGAAACGTCCACCGAGACGCCCGTGCGGCGCAGATTCCAGTTCCGGTTGTTCAGCAGCCGCCCCGGCAGCGAGCGTCTGCTCAAGGGGCCGAGATCGTCGCCCACGCCGTAATGGTGGAAGCGGTCCACCCAGTGGCCCCATCCCCCGCGGATCGTGCTGCGCGCCGTGCGCAGTGTGTCGTCAATGGTCTCGCCGGACGCCGGGGCGCCGGCCAACAGGCGCACATAGCGTTCCTTGGCCGGGCTCGGTGACGTACCGCCGCCGGCGGTATCCGCCACCCTGACGGCGGTGGCGTAGGGCACCAGGGAAACCAGCATGCTGCCCGGCGTGGCTTCGCTCGCCGACTGCATGGCGTCGGCGACGGATCCGAGGGCACTTTTCAGTCCGTCGAGTCTCGAGACCTGGGTACCGCCACTGCCGCTCGCCAGGCGGCCCTGCATCGACGTGGATACATCCAGCGCAACGGCGACTTCGTACCTGTCCGCGTCGAGTTTCGATCTGATCGACACCGTCACGCGCTCGCTGTCGGCCTGCCCGGCGCCGCCCGCGTCCCCCATCAGCCAGAGGTCCGAGAAGGTGTAGGTGCCGGAAACGCCGATGGTCGTCACCCCGGTCCCGCTGTCGTGGCTCACGGTCACGTCGCCGGACGCCACGCCGAACCCCGGCAGGCTCGCCTCGGCGAACCCGGCAACGCGTTCGGCGATCTTGAGATTGACCGCGGCATCGCCGGCGCCGCTCAAAAGCGGCCCGGCCGCCGAGATGGCCGCGCGCACCGCGGCGCGCACCTCCTCCCACTGCGCCTCGCGCCAGGCGTAGTTCGACATGGCCGAACCGGCGGTGGCCATCGCCATCAGCGCAAAGACACCGCCGATCAGCATGCCGCCGCCGCGCCGTGAACGGAGGAAGGACGCGAACGAACGGGGAAGCCATCGGCCCACGGCGCGCCCCCGCCGGTGCGCCAACACCCGTCGCAGGGCTGCGGAAAGAAAGGACCGTTTGATCCTGTGCCGGAACGGGCGTCGCGCAACCCGGCGCGCCGCCGGGTTGCGGCGCCTCATCAATGCACGCCAGAACGCGCCGATCGGGCGCAGCGCGGAACGCATGGGACCGAAAGCCTGCGGACCGTTCCAGATTCGCTTGTCTCCCGCCATGCCTGGTCTCCGCCGACCGCTCACCGGGACGGACACCACTTGCAGTCGGGATAGTCGTGTACCGACGCCCAGGCGGCGCGCCGGGCCATGACGAAGGCGCTGTCCGAGATGTCGAAGAACTGCAGTCCCTGGAGCGCGAGGCTCCCGAAGAGCCCCGGGTCGGCGTGAAAACACGTATCGACCAGGACCCACCATTCCTGCTGCCTCATGTTGCGGCTGAGCCACCGATCGTGCGCCGGCGGCGACCCGCCGTCCGCGGGCGGCCGGCCTTCGTTGGGCAGCACGGGCATATCGGACGGAAAGTGTTTGCCGACGGCCGGGCGGCGCGGTTCGTGGTTGGCGCAGTCGCCGCCGCCGCTCCACGTCCCCTTGCCCGCATCGGCGTGCGGTGGCGCGGGCGGCCACACGTCGATCACCCTGGGCAGGCACCAGTTGTTCTCGTCCGCACAGTCCGCGTGAGCGCTGCCCGCGGCGGCGTCCCGGCGGTCGCCCCGGACCACGACCGTGACCGAGATGCGCCCGGCGCCGCCGCCCGCGAGGCTCTCGCCGGCCAGTTTCACGGCGGCCGCCACGGGGCTGTCGCCCGCATCGGGGCCGGTTTCGCTGGCGATGACTTCCGCCACCACGTACATCTCACGCGCGAGATCCGTGCGGTAGGAGACGTATTCGCGCAGGTCCCAGATGAATCCGGTCATCACCAGCACGAACGGTATCAGGGCGATGAACTCGATGCTCGCGGAGCCGCGGCAGGCATCCCCGCAATTCGGGCGGTTCCCGGGATCGCGGGGCCGTGTTGTTGCATTCTGGCTTGGCAGCGCCACGCCAGCAGCGCGTCGCGCGGACACGGCCAGCGGCCCGCCGAATCCGGTACCGAGCGGACACCGACCTCCGGCGTCGAGATGGCGGGCGACTTTCCGGCAACCGGCGCTTCGCGCTCCGGGAAACCTGGAAAAAAAACGAGTCGTGGGGGTAGACAGCACCGACATCCCTCAGGCCTGATTGCGCGCCCAACTCTGCCGTTGCCGGCGCACGCCGTCGGGCCACAGCGCCCGCACGAGGCCGGACCAGGGCTGCACCACGATGCGGGTTTCAAGCTTGATCCAGCTGCCCGAGGCACCGCACGCCCCGGCGACTTCCCATTCGCTGCCGTCGTAGAGGTCGTCGTCCGCCAGCAGGCTGACAAAGACGTCATCCCCACCGCTCGGCCAGGCCGTATTGGCGGCAACGCCGACATCGCCGTCGTCGTTCTGGTCGAGCAGCCAACTCGCAAGGCGATTGGCCTGGAAGGCATCGTCCACCGCCTGCAGGCACTTGCCCGGATCGGCGTTGTTCGGTTCGGCCGCCGCCGCGCGCGCCGCCTGGTGGGTCGCCGCCGCCAGGACCTGGTCGAACAGGGAAAGCCGCATGAACTCCGCGACCGGCATGAAAAAGAACAGCGCGGCGATCAGCACCAGCACGAACTCCACGGCGATGACGCCCCCGACGTGCGCACGGGCGGACGGCGCCCGTCGACTGAGGCTGTTGGCTGTACCCGGCATGGACGGCAGCGGTTTCAGTAATAGAACTCGTTGGCGAGCTGCCGGGCGGAGGCGCCCGGCAGGCCCGCCACGCCGGCCGTGGACGCGAGCGCCGGGGCGGCGGAGACGATGCGCGGCGTCACCACGATGATCAGCTCGACCGACTGTTCCCGTTCGATCGAGGAGCGAAAGAGGGCGCCCCACAGGGGAATGTCTTTCAGCAGCGGCACCCCGGAATTCGTGCCGGTCGTGGTGCGCCGGTAGAGACCCGCGATGGCGATGGACTCGCCATCGCCGAGTTCCACCGTGGTGGCCGCCGAGCGCTCGTTGATGTTGGGCACGATGGTGCCGGCAATGGTCGCCCCGCCGGCCGCAATCTCGCGAATGCGCGGTTCCACCGTCAGCGAGATTTGGCTGCTGTCCAGCACCGTGGGGGTGAAGTTCAGGCTGACGCCGGTCTCCCGGTACTCGGTGCCGATGGTGCCCCGGTCGGTGATGGTGGGCACCGGAATTTCCAGCCCGGAAAAGAACTCCGCCGGCTGGCCGCTAACCGTGGTGAGATTGGGCCGCGCGTGCACGACGGCGAGGCCGTTTTCAGCAAGCGCTTCGAGAAACACCGTGGCGCGGTACTTCTCGCTCTGGATGAGCTCCGAGTGCGACAGCACGATGCCGCCGTCGCCACCGCGCTGCGGATTGACCACGCCGAGTTCGGCGGTCTCGTTGGCAAACTGCCCTTGACCTTCGAGCGGCAACCCATCCGGACCCAACGCGTAGAACTGAACGGTCTGTTCGAGCACGTTGGCCAGCTGCAGCGCCCCCGTACCCAGCCTGCTGCCGGTGCCGGTGACCCACGTGCGCAAGGGATGCTCGAAGGGGTTGATGTCCACCGACCAGTCGATGCCGAGCGCCTGGGAGACGTTGCGCGACACTTCGGAGATGAGCACTTCGAGATTGACCTGGGCCGGGCCGTCCAGGCGGATGGCGTCGATGACGGGCGTGTCGCCCGCCACCGCCCGGATGCCGCGCAGAACCTGCTCGGCCTGCGACGGGCTCGCCGCCGTGCCGCTGACGAACAGGGTCTCGCCGACCGAGTACACTTCGATGGGGGCCGCATCGCCCGCGATGTGCGTAACGACGGCCTTGGCGTGGTCCGGCTGGGCATTCACCTGAACGACATACGCCGCCAGGAGATTGCCGGCAGTGCCGTGCACCTTGAGGGTGGTGATGCCGGCTTGGCGGCCAAGCACAAAGAGCGTCCGGTTGTCCAGCGCCTCCACATCCGCCGTTTCCGGGTTGGCGATGAGTGCGGTGCCAATGTCCGCCTCGAAATCAACGGTCTCAGCGCTGCCCGGCGTCAACTGCAAGGATTGTTCGGCGGGCATGGTCGCTGCCTGGGCGGATACCAGTACACCGCACAACAACCAGGCTGCGAATGCAAGCTGGCGTCGCGAAGGCAACTTCTGATCCACCCGACTCATAATCCCGAAACCAGGTCGTCCCGGCCGAGCCCGCCGCCCACCAGTTCGTCGCCGGAGCCGCCGCGAATGATGCGCACAGGCGATGCGACCGGGGGCAAGTTGGGGTCGGGTTCAACCAGGACTTCGCCAATACGCACCGGCGGTGATGTTCCGCCCTGGGGAGCCGATGCGGCGATACTGCGCATGGCAAGAGTGAGCCGACCGGTGCCGGACGCCAGCGCGATGCGCTCCGCGTCCACGGGCGACACCTCAAGCGTGAAAGTGTCGCCGGCGATCGGCGTGCCTTCGTTCAGCGAAGTAACTTCATCCATGATGGACTGCCTTCGATAGCGGCCAAGCGACAGGATGGTGGAACCCACCGCCAGCACGCGCGCGCCACGCACGATGGCCTGGGCCGCGGACTGACCGCCGCCGGTCTCCGCAACCAGAATCACGTCCACCCGGTCGCCCGGATAGATGATGCTGGCAGTGGTGGTTGCGCGGTCCACCTCGATGGTCACCGCGCGCATTTCCGGCCGCAGCACGGCCCCGATGAAGCCGGGGCCGCCGGGCATGATGATGCCGTCCCAGGCGATCGGCGTGCCTGCGGCATGGGTCTTACGCGTCACCGACCCCAGTATTGCCTCGATGGACTGGACGTCCTGTAGCATGGCCATGTCCAAGTCGACCGGATCGCGCCATTCGCGCCATTCGACCAGTTCCGCGGTCAGCATGACGCCCGACTGAATGTCACGGCTGGCAACCAGCAGCTTCGGAAAGACGGGCAAGTCTTCGACTACCGCAGGTGGGGCTTCGATGGGGGTTTCCGCCGGCGCCTCGGCTACCGCAGGTGTGTCGGGCTCGGTGCCGCGCCACAGGCTTTGTGCGGCCATCCAGGCGGCAACGCCAAGCGCCAGCAGGACGACCGCAGGAATGACCATCCTTCGGCCCCGGTAAGAGATCGCGTCCCAAAGGTCTCGGATATCCATGGCGAACCGTCCGTGGTTTCAGGCCATCATACGCCGACCAGCGAATTAGCGCGGGCTACCAGCAACACCGCCGCCGGGGGCGCGATTGCCCAAGCAAATGGGATACCCCGGGTGGAGAAATCGCCATCCGGGCGCACCAGCGCGAACAAAACAAGCCACAAGCCCAAAAATGCCGCACCCAGCAGCCACCCCCCGAGTTCCCATGGGCCAATCCACAATGCCAGCGCACCCATAAGCTTGCCGTCGCCGCCGCCGAGCCAGCCCAGTCGGTGAACTAGGTAGCCAGCGGTGAGTGTGCCGGAAGCGCAGAGGAGCGCGGCCCATGCAGACGCGCTCAGCGCTTGGGGCGTAAGCAACACCGCAAGCGCCCACACCAGCGCCAAGCTAGCCACCAGCCAATTCGGGATTTCCCGGCTTATGGCGTCCGTATACAGCGCGACCGCTGCTAATGCCGCCGCGGTGTACAGTGCGGTAGCGCCAATCACTGCCGCAGACACCGGACCTCGACCTCGCTTAACTTCAGCCTGAGGCCGGCGCTGCCGGAGAGACGCGGTTAGCCACAAGTGTCGGCGTTACGGCGGAACATCCGCTGATGAACGATGCTGTTGTTGCCAAAGAGCCAATGGCGTCAAGCGTAGAGAATCGAGCACCCTATGATCTATGATGCAATGCACAACAGTCAGATGGCCACTTTGCCAATGAACTTTCTGTTTCGCTCATAGGCAAATCGCCGACCTCATTTATCTTCTGGATCTCCGTGCGTAAGTTCTGATGCTTCTTTCAATTCTGTTTGTGCACTTTCGAAGATATCTTCGAATTCATCAGTCAATATTGCAAAGCCAGCTCCAACGACACCGACGACAGCGACGACAATCAACGCATACTCAATTGCGGATACGCCAGTCTTGTCTTGGAAGAAGCGGAGAATACGACCCACTTGGTGACCTATAAATTTCATTGACATTCCTTGAAATCACTGAAAACCCGCGCGCACAGCAAGAAGCTGACCGCACCTGACGCCGCCAAGCGGTGCCAATTATAGCCATTGGCCTCCGACACGCAATCGTTTATTCGCGCTTTCGTTGTCCAGTGCGCTACGGACACTGCGCGGAACCGAAGCACACAAGCAAGTGATTGGTAAATCGTCGAATAATCGGTGCACAGGGAGGGGGAAAGTCGGACCCTGAATTCGCGGCAACCGTTGCTGCGAACATCCTGCTCAAATTCGTAATGCCTCTCTGGCGCAACGTTCACGGCGAATCGCTGTCGCGAAGGGCACCCCGCCAGAGAATGATGCCCACCAGATTCGAGAAGTCGTCCCGCCATCGCTGCTGGCGGGATAGGTCCAACGGTTCCCAGTTGGCGCCGAGTTCCAGAGCGTCGAGCGCGGCTGCATCCGTAGCCATGGCCACCCACGCGGATGACGTCGCCGTCGGATTGGCGGATTTGTCGACATGAGCGGTGCGGCCCATCCTGGCTGCGAAACTCAGCTCGCTGACGGCACCGGCTAGCACGGGTTCCAGATCGAGAAGGCGGTTGGATGTGTGGAAAAGCAGCACACCATTGGGGCCCAACTTGCTCGCGTAAAGAGCAATCGCCTCCTGGGTCAGCAGGTGGGCCGGAATCGCGTCTGAGCTAAAGGCGTCCAGCACCAGCAGGTCGAAGTGGCCGTCGGGCTCCTGCGCCAGACTGAGCCGCGCATCCCCCAGAACAATTGGCATTGCCGGGGCCCGCCGCGGCATCAATTCAAAGTAACCGCTGTCCGTCGCCAGCCATGCGATCAGTGGGTCGATCTCAAAGTAGCGCCACTGTTCGCCGGCGCGGCGGTAGTACGCGAGGGCACCAGGGCCGAGCCCGACAACGCCGATCCGCAACCCGCCCGAGCGCGCACGGATTTTTCCAAGCATCTCGACGGCGGGACTGGAAGCCGTGTAGTAGGTGGTCGGTTTGACGACACCCTCGCCCGGCATCCACTGGCCACCGTGATTTGTGGTGCCATGTATGAGGGTTCGCCGCGCGGGATCTTCCGATTCAGTCACCCGGTAGATCCCGAAGAAGCTGCGCCCCGACCAGATGGTGTCGTCGGTCCAGGGCGGGCGAACGGAGCCGAGTAGCAGCGCCGCAATGCACAACGCGAAGGCGGGGGGGCGACGTTGCCGGGAGAGGGCGAACACCGCCAGCAGGGCCAAGAGGCCTGGGTAGGCAATGCGCGGGAACGGCAAGCCGATCCAGTTCAGCAGGGGCGTTGCGCCAAGCACCGCTACGGCGATCGCCGCTGCCACCACGAGATCGCCGCGCCTGATGGCGCCCGCGACACCCCATCCATGGCCGACTCCCCGACAATCGTTCGTTACGGCCGGTTCGTCTACCTCCCCGCCAATCCGCTGATCGGACGCAGAACGAGGCTTCCCCCCCAAGTCCTTGGTTGGCAGCAGCGCCGCAGCGAGCGCGAGGCACAGCGGGTATTCCAGTACCGAGTCGAACACCTGTGGCGCGACGAGCGCCACGAAGACTCCTCCCAGCAGTCCGCCCAGCGACAGGAACAAGTAGAACTCCGTAAGCGACGACGCAGGCGGACGGCGCCGCGCGAGTTCCGCGTGGCAAGCCAGGGCAACGCAGAAAAAGGCCCCGAGGTGCAGGGGCAGAAAGATCCCTGCCGGTTCCCGCCACAGAAACACGGCGGCGAGCAGGACGAGGGCGAAAGCCATGGCCCGGGTGGCGAACAACTGGGGAAGGAGGGGTTTGCGGGCGAACGCATTGACAAAACTCAGCAGATACAGCGCCAGCGGCACCACCCACAGGAGCGGCGCGGAGGCGATGTCGGTGCTGATGTGGGCGGTAACGCCGAGCAGCAGCGCGGAGGGCACCGCGCTGTAAGCCAGCCAGGCCGCCCGCCGCCTCCAGGAGGTCTCTTCACCGTGCGTGGACCCGAGAGGACGCGCAGTCGTTCCCGAGTCGAATTCGCCAGCCATTGCCGAGCCGGAAGAGCCGCTTCCCGGCGTCTCGGCGCGTCCGGGTTTTTTCAAAACGCTACCGGACGGGCGATTGCCGCCCCACGCCGCCGGTGACTCGATGCGCCAGTTGGTCGCCCCGCACGCAACGATGCCGACCGCAAGCACCAGAAACCCGAACGACCAGGCGACGGACTGGGAACCGGTCGCCAACAACGGTTCCAGGACGAACGGAAACGCCAGCAGCACCGCCACGCTGCCCGCATTGCTGGCCGCATACAGGAAGTACGGGTCGTCGGCGTGGGGGTGGCGGCCCAGCGAAAACCAGCGCTGCAGGAGCGGCGCCGTTGCCGCGAGCGCAAAAAAGGGCGCGCCGAGTGAGGCGAACAACAGCGCCATCAGCCACGCCGCGGGCGGGGTGCCGGAATCGGGCCGCCAGTCCGCGCCGATGCCGATGGGCAGGGCCAGGGCCGCCGCACCGAGCACGACGGCGTGAACGACGAGCTGGCCGCGCGCCCCGAGCCACCGGCTCAACCCGTGCGCATAGGCGTACCCGGCGAGCAGCATGCCCTGAAAGAAGACCATGGCGGTATTCCACACCAGGGGTGAGCCGCCGAGCAGCGGCAGCGCCATCTTGGTGAACAGCGGCTGGATCCAGAACAGCAGCACCGCACCGGCAAAGATCGTGCCCGTGAACAGGGCCGCATAGGCCGTTGGGAGGGACATCGTCAGCGTCTACCCCCGGCGCTTGCCGTCGTGCGGTCCGACCGCCGCCCGGGGCGTGTTTGATGACGATCTTCGGCCATTGGATGGTCGCGCCCGGGCGGAAATCTCAAACAGGCAAACAACCAAGCGCTCCCAATCCCGTTCATGGTCCATGCAACTCCCTGCGCACATTGACCTGCCCGCCGCGCCACCATGCAGGGATGTCGCCGTCCCGTCTACCGAACCGGAAAACGGCGGCACTCCGCACACGCTTTGTGACCGAACGGCGTTACGCTTGGTGGTACGAATACACCAGACAAGCCATCCATAGCAGGTAGTCGGTTTGACGACACCCCCGCCAGGCATCCACTGGCCACCGTGATTCGTGGTGCCACGCACGAGACTACGCGTCGCCGAATCTTCTGACTCCGCCACCCGATACACCCCGACGAAGCTGCGCCCCGCCCAGACGGTGATGTCGGTCCAGGGCGGGCGCCAACCCACGGTTTCCGGTGCCCGCCAAAGCGGTCCGTGCGACGGCGGTTGAGGGGAACCGTAGAGCGCATATGGCAACCTCTGGTCGTCTGCGCGACAGGGATGGAAGCCCGAAGGGCCGAGACCCGGTATTCCGGGGCTCGGTGCGAAGCACGACAGCCCGGCGCCCGCAGGGGGGTCGCCTTGCCCCAAGAAACGCATCCGATGCCGTCCCGTCGAGGCGGTTCAGAGGGATTGACGCCAAGCGCATCCATCGCTATGTGCCCGAAGTAACCACGCATTTGCGTGTTCGCCGACCCCGCGTGGGCGGCACCTCCCAGGGCCACCACAGGTGGCCCTGGCTTTGTTCGGACCACCAAATTGCAGCTTTGCTTCCTAGACGAAGCCGGGGACTTGGGCGTACCTGGCGACCCGTCGGCTCCGAACGGCCAACCTGTCCTCGCAATAGCCGGGCTCTTCGAGGCGCTCAGCCGTCCGCGCCCACCGCTTCGCCGTGCTGGCTGACGTCGAGGCCCTCGGTTTCGGCCTCCTCGGTGACGCGCAGGCTCGTGAACAGCTTGATGGCATACAGAATCGCAACGGTACCGGCGGCACTCCAGGCGGCGACCGCAAGCACGCCCTCGACCTGAATCCACACCTGCACGAGGTTGCCTTCGAGGGCGCCCGGCACGTTGCCGATCTCGCGCACCGCGAAGACGCCCGTCAGCACCGCCCCGAGCAGTCCGCCCACGCCGTGAATGCCGAAGACATCCAGCGCATCGTCGTAGCCGAGGCTGTACTTGAGCCAGGCGCAGGCCCAGCAGCAACCGAACCCGGCGATCACGCCGATGGCGAGCGCACCCGCCGGGGAGACGAATCCCGCCGCCGGCGTGATGGCGACGAGCCCCGCGACGGCGCCGGAGACGAGCCCCACCACGCTCGGCTTCTTGAGCACGGACCATTCGTAGAGCATCCAGGTAAACGCCCCGGCGGCCGCAGACGTCTGCGTCACCAGCATGGCCATCGCGGCGCTGCTGCTCGCCGCCAGCGAGGAGCCCGCGCTGAACCCGAACCAGCCGATCCACAGCAGGGAGACCCCGACGACGCTGAACAGCGGGTTGTGCGGCGCCATGTTCTCGGTGCCGTAGCCCTTGCGCTTGCCGACGACCAGGCAGGCGATGAGCCCGGCGACGCCGGCGTTGATGTGCACGATGGTGCCGCCGGCGTAGTCGAGCACGCCTTCGTCCTTCAGGAAGCCGCCGCCCCAGATCCAGTGCACGACCGGCGCGTAGACCACGATCGACCAGATGCCCACGAACCACAGGAGGGCGGAGAATTTCATCCGGTCGGCCACCGCACCCGCGATCAGCGCCGCGGAGACGACGGCGAATCCGAGCTGAAACACCACGTAGACCGTTTCCGGAAACGTCGCCTTCAGGCTCTGCATGTCCAGATCGGCGAGCAGCAGCAGGTCGAAGTTGCCGACGAACGCGCCCCGCCCGGAGAACGCCAGGCTGTAGCCGATGAGCATCCAGAGCACGGAGACCAGACAACAGATCGCAAAGCACTGGCCGGCCATGGAGAGCATGTTCTTGCGCCGGACCATGCCGCCGTAGAACATGGCGATGCCCGGCACCGTCATCATCAGGCCGAGCACCGCGGCGACGAGCATCCACGCGGTGTTGCCCGAGTCGAGCGCGGCGACGGGCGCTGCCGCTGCCGCCGCCGAGGACGGGAGAAGGGCAAGCATTACGAACCTCTTTTTTTCTTGCCGCCCCGCGGCCGGAACATGCTGGCGCGCGCACCCGGCGCAACCGCGCGGGGGGAGGATTGGGGGGACTCCGGCCCGCTCTCAGGGGCCTCTTCCGCCTCGGGCGCCGACACCACGGGCTCGATACGGTGCGGCCGGCTGACCTCGTCATCGGCGGCAGCGGCGGCCGGTGCCGCGGGTTCCCTGGGTGAAACCGGAGCGGCGGCCGGCGCCGGCGGCGCAACGGCGGCAAGCGACGCCGGACGGTCCGCGGCTTCCCGGGATTCCGGCGCCGCCTGCCGGTCGGGGGAAGCCGGTGCCCGAGCGGACGCGGGCGGCTCCACAGGCGGCGCCGGAGACGGTGCGGGCGGCGCGACGGGGGCATGAACGTCCGAAGCAGCTCCGTGCTCGTGCTCGCCAACGCGCGCCGCGCCTTCCCATGCCTGGGCCGCGTCTTCCCGCAAGGCAACGTCCGGCCCTCCGAGGCGCTCGTCGCCGACGTTGCGTCGCGCTTGCGCCAGTTGCGTCTGGGTTTGATGAACGACCATCCAGGCCAGGCCGAGACTCAGCGTCTTCTCGGTAATGAGTATCACGACCGCGTCGTCCCAGCCGGGCAGGGCGGCCATGAACTGGTAGTGATGGGTCTTGGTGATCTGCACCTCGCGCACGAACCCGCTGAGCGACGGGCGTTCGGTCGAGAGCGCGGCCACGAACTGACCGATCAGTCGGCCGCAGAAGAGGTCTTCACAGGAACGGAGAACCATCTTCATCTCGGCACCGTCGAGTTCGGCGCCGCGGCGTCGTGCGGAGGCCAGCGTGAGGCCGGTGCGCAGGTCGATCAGCACACAGCCGAGCGCCCCGTCATTTTCGACCACCGCACTTTCGCAGATTTGCTGGAATCCCATGGTCTGCCTCTCCACCGGGTATAAGGGGCCTTGTTGCGGCAACCGGCGAATGATAATCCGGCGTGCGGCCCCGGCCCAACGAATTCGTCGGTAGTCCGGCTGCAGATTGCGGTAGTGTGACTGCGACACCCCGCGCGTCCGTCCCCTACCGGTTTCGGTAGTCGTCCCGGCAGGCGCCCGCCGGGCGCCCCCTGTCATTGCGTGCCGGCGCCCGCCGGCGAGCGATCCGCGCAGCCGAGACGCTTGACCTCGGGGCGGCGGACGAGGACGAACCGTGCTCGGCTATGGATTGGGAAAAGGCTCAGGCGCCCCCGGTGAAGCGTCAACAAGGGTCCTTGTCGGGGGCGGCCTGATGGCGCTTCGTCAAGGGCAGAATTCCGGATTGCATGGAAACGGACTCGAGCGATACTCGACGGACGAGGAAGATCGCGTGCTATCCGAATACTCGCCAGGCAATGGCCACCACGAACGTCAGCGTGAGTCCAAGCATCCACTGAAGCACCCGGATCGACCCTTCCAGCGTGGTCACCGCGTTTTCCAGGTCCGCCTTTGTCGCGAGCCGGTCGACCAGTTCCGAGCCAATGGCATCCGCCATTGCTTCGGCCTGGGCCGGCGGAACGCCAGCATCCTTCAACTTGCGGGCACACCGGAGGGTGTCGATCGCAGTGGTAGCCATGCGCTGATACCACCTCGAAAGTTTCGCGCGCTTCCAGTCACCGCGGTTGTCATCGGCACCGTTGGACCGATCCTCCATCGTCAACATACCTTCTGACTGATCAGACGGTCATCCAACGTCAATGCCGCTAAATCGAAACGGTGGGGTAGAACCGCTTACCGTTATACCGCCAGTCGTTGTCCCGCGAGATTCCGCTTATTCCCGGATCATCCCCTTCACCCTGTGAAAAATGTTTGCATTTTGTCTGGCGCTCCGCGTGCGGCCACCAAAGTGACGCGCGACGTTCGGGAAGTTCCGGCGCAAGTCCGCACAATGACGGAACCGGCCTTCGCTCCGGTCGCACTTACCGCCAGCTTGAAGCGTCATCGGTCCGTTTGCTCCGCGCCACGTTGACCGGGCCAGCCAAATCGACTGCGCGAGGGCACGCAACCCGTTTTTCTCGACCAGGGTCAGCAGCTTTAGCCCATCTTTACCGTGCGCCGTGCAAAGGCTTCATTCCTCAGCGGGTGCGAATCCCGCCCGGCAATTGTCGCTCCAGCCGGTAGCAGTCGGAGCGGGCGAAGGAGGTAACGACATCGTCTGAAGCACTCCGAAGAAAAGGACCGCCATGGGCGGTTTAGCGAACATGCGGGCCGCAACGCGAGTGAACGCTGAGCAGGCCTCGAAAAGGGTAATGCGGAAGCCGACCCGGCGGTAATACGGGGAAGGCTGCCATCGGCAGGGAAGCGAGCGACGGACGCACCAGCCGGTTCCGCCGGGGTATTGGCGGTGGCACGCATGTAGGAGGGGGATGGATGCAACACGGGAAACCCTGTCGGTGGTGTGCACGCACCAACCGGAATCCCGCGAGGGGCAGGCCGGGCCGGCAGGGTGGCGGAGAGGCTCGTAGTACTGAAGACGCCGGGTAATGCCGGTCGAGGAAAGGGGCCTCAGGCGAGGAGCGATGTCGGAAGGAAGAAGGCTGGCGGGAGTGGCAATGCCTGGACCCCGCGAAAGGGCAAGGATTCCGGAAGCATCCCATGCATAAGCGAAGGAGCCGAGCCGTAAGGGCTCGATGCTGTCGAGGCGTGAACAGGCTCGATGGCTCGCCGGACAGGCGACACTACGCAGAGCGGGCGCCGTGCAGCATCCGTAGACGATGTCGGAATTCACCGATCACCTGCGTATCCGTTTCGCCCCGGCGATCCGTGTGCGAGGCGCATGATCCTGCTGGAGAGCCCGGTGCCGGAAATCGGCACGCCGGGTTCGGGGAGCAGGGGCTGGAAACGTGACATAAGGTCGGCGCGCCAGCCCTTGACTCCACAAGAACCCGGTGATTTTCGCCCGATCTTGCCGTGATTGACAGTTTCGGGGTCGGCAACTCGTTGTTTTCCGGTTCCTGGCGGGGTGGATTGGCAAATGTAGTGCCATAATAAATATGTTCGGGTTGACATGTGTGACCGGCCCCGCTACCGTCACCACCCATGTTCATCCGCCGTACCCTCACCCGCCGCACCGGCGGCCAGGACTACCACTCCCACCGCCTCGTACACAGTGAGCGCGACGGCGCCAAGGTCCGCCAGCGCACGTTGTTGAACCTCGGTAGCGATTTCGACCTGCCCAGAGCGGAGTGGCCAGAGCTCTGCCGGCGCATCGACGAGATCTTGAACGGCCAGGCGCCGCTCATCGACGATACGCCGGCTGCCGTCGAGGAAGAAGCGCAACGGATCGCCGCACAACTGCTGGCCCGCGGCCGGGCGGGGGACGCCGAAGCGGTGCGTGGTCCGGTCCATGTGGATGCGGCGTCGCTCGAGTTGACGCGCCCGCGCAGTGTGGGCGTCGAGCAGGTGGGGCTGTGGGCGGTCGAGCGGTTGGGCCTGATGGAGTTGCTGTCGACCCTGGGCATCAACGCGTCGCTGTGCACGGCGGCGGTGGCCTCGATCGTGGCGCGGCTGGCGTACCCGGCCTCGGAGCGGGCCACGCACGCCTGGCTGCGCGAGCGCAGTGCCTTGGGGGAGTTGCTGGGTGTGGACTTCGAGACCATGGGGGCGATGCAGTTGTACCGGGCCTCGGATGCCTTGGTTGCCCACCGCGAAGCGATCGAGGCGCATCTGTTCGACCGTGCCATGGACCTGTTCGACCTGACGCCGACGGTGACGCTCTACGATCTGACCAACACCTATTATGAGGGCGATGTAGCGGATCAGCCCGAGGCGCGGCGGGGTCATTCGAAGGAGAAGCGCAGCGACTGCAAGCTGCTCACCCTGGGGCTGGTGCTGGACGGGGGTGGTTTTGTGCGGCGTTCCCGGGTGTTTGCGGGCAACGTCAAGGAACACCGGACGCTTTCCGGCATGCTGGACGCGCTCGGGGCACCGCCGGGGTCGCGGGTGGTGCTCGACCGGGGCATCGCCACCGAGCAACAGGTCGACTGGCTGAAGGCGAACGGGTACCGCTACATCGTGGTCTCGCGCGAGCGCAAGCGCCGCTTCGAGCCCGAGGCGGCACTCGCCCATCGCACCCGCAGCGGCGGGGTGGTGCATCTGGAGAAGGTGGACGATACCGAGGCGGGCGAGGTGCGCTTGTACTGTTATTCCGAGCAGCGTGCGGAGAAGGAGCGCGGCATGGCCAAGCGGTTTGCGCAACGCCTGGAGCAGGACCTCGATGCGATCAACGAGGGGCTGTCGCGGCCGCGCACGCAGAAGAAGCCGGAAAAGATCTGGAAACGCATCGGTCGACTGGTGGAGAAGAGCCGCGGTGTCGGCCAACACTATGACATCACGGTGGCAACCGACGAGAGCGGCAAACGGGCCGTGGCGGTGATCTACCGCCGCAACCCGGTGGCCGGGACGATGCTCACCCATCCGGGCGTCTATTGCCTGCGCAGCAACGAGACCGACTTCAGCGAAGAGCGCCTGTGGCGCACCTTCACCCTGCTCACGGATGTCGAGGCGGTGTTCCGTTCCCTGAAATCCGAACTGGGCCTGCGCCCCATCCATCATCGCAAGCCGCGCCGTGCCGAGGGTCATCTGTTCATCACGGTGATCGCCTACCAACTGGTCCAGGTGATTCGCAACCATCTGGCCGAGCGCGGCGACGAGTCCAACCGCACGGCGAGCTGGACGACGCTCAAACGGATTCTCGGCGGCCGTCAGCGCGTGACCGCGACGTTCAGGCGTGCCGACGGACGCACGCTGCATGTGCGCAAGGCGACGCGCCCGGAACCGCAGCAGAAGGCCATCCTCGATGCCTTGGGCATCGCCTCCTCAGCCGGGGGGACACACCAGGCAGTCATCTGAGGGGAAACCATCACGTTGGGCACGAATGTAGTGCCATACGCGCGATTCGGCCAACCTAACTTGTTGAGATACAACAGTTTATTTTTTTCGTTGTGGAGTCAAGGGCTGGCGCGCCGACCTTATGTCACGTTTCCAGCCCCTGCTCCCCGAACCCGGCGTGCCGATTTCCGGCACCGGGCTCTCCAGCAGGATCATGCGCCTCGCACACGGATCGCCGGGGCGAAACGGATACGCAGGTGATCGGTGAATTCCGACATCGTCTACGGATGCTGCACGGCGCCCGCTCTGCGTAGTGTCGCCTGTCCGGCGAGCCATCGAGCCTGTTCACGCCTCGACAGCATCGAGCCCTTACGGCTCGGCTCCTTCGCTTATGCATGGGATGCTTCCGGAATCCTTGCCCTTTCGCGGGGTCCAGGCATTGCCACTCCCGCCAGCCTTCTTCCTTCCGACATCGCTCCTCGCCTGAGGCCCCTTTCCTCGACCGGCATTACCCGGCGTCTTCAGTACTACGAGCCTCTCCGCCACCCTGCCGGCCCGGCCTGCCCCTCGCGGGATTCCGGTTGGTGCGTGCACACCACCGACAGGGTTTCCCGTGTTGCATCCATCCCCCTCCTACATGCGTGCCACCGCCAATACCCCGGCGGAACCGGCTGGTGCGTCCGTCGCTCGCTTCCCTGCCGATGGCAGCCTTCCCCGTATTACCGCCGGGTCGGCTTCCGCATTACCCTTTTCGAGGCCTGCTCAGCGTTCACTCGCGTTGCGGCCCGCATGTTCGCTAAACCGCCCATGGCGGTCCTTTTCTTCGGAGTGCTTCAGACGATGTCGTTACCTCCTTCGCCCGCTCCGACTGCTACCGGCTGGAGCGACAATTGCCGGGCGGGATTCGCACCCGCTGAGGAATGAAGCCTTTGCACGGCGCACGGTAAACTCGGGTTAGCGATGCGCCCCGCGGCCGCTTCTCGCCACGCCCCACTGGCTCACCAGACCCGTGGTCACGTTGAGGTAACGTGCGAACACCGCCTGGCTTGCGTTCTCCGGGAGCCGAAGCGCGCGTACGTCCTCCGGCGTCATCGTCTCCATCGGCGTCAGGCACATCTCGATTCTGTTCGGCGAGCGCCCGAAGACCCTTGTGCCGGGTCCGCATGGATTCATCCTCCCCCGCAACGTGACGCGTTGCATCCGCTTGCCGTCACTCAGTCGCCGGGCGCGCAAACCAAGTCGGACCACGCCGGCATGACCGGGCGCCGCTTCTCAAGGAGATCGTCGCGGGCGTAGGCGGTCACCGTCTTCGAGCCCTCAACGTGCGCCAGCGCGAATTCCGAGAGCAACTCGTCCACGCCCTCGTGGCGCGCCCAGTCCTTGAACCTCGACCGGAATCCGTGGCCGGACGCTGCGATCCCGGCGGTGCGCAGCGCCTGCGTCATGACCTTGTCGCCCAGCATTGCCCCGGGTCGCGAGCCCGGGAACACCAGGCCGGCGCCCCGCATGTCCGTGCGTGCCGCACGCAGCACCGCCGGCCAGTCCAGGGCGTCGTGGTGCTTCGGTCCCCCGCCCGCTTCGGCAGACTGCGGCGCACCGTCTCAACCGGCGAGCCCTCCGAGCGGTACTCGTTGATCCGCGCCCAGTCCAGCACCGCCGAGACGCGGTCCCGCCCGGTCGCCTCCGTACCCGTCTGAACGACCGCCACATGCGGGTGCGCGGCGGCCTGTCGGACCGTGAGCCACGGCGTTTCCGGTCCCGCGAGTTCAGACACCGGCCAAGGATTGCCCGCCGTATCCAGGAACGCCACGGTGACCACCCGGCCGGGCGGCAGCCCCAGCACCGGCGATGCTCCCGATGAGGAAGCGGACCACTCGATCTCGCTTCGATCATCCGCAGGCTGCGCGGAATCCGCGACGGCGTTCACCACCAAGAGCGCAAGAAGTATCGCCAGCGCCCGCATCCGAGTCCTTACCATGATGGTGGTTCCATCCTTGAGGCGGCGCGCAGTGTACGCGGTCGCCTCGGAGCTTGCCTCACTCCGAGGTCTCCCGCCCCCCCGGTTCGGGAGTCTCAGGAAACTCTGTCAGGACGAGCTTTAGTCCGGAACGCTCGACAGATTCGTAATGTGCCCCGTCGGCGTGGAGAGCAGGTTGACCACCAGAATCGGCCGGTCGGCTGTCACGGTTAGCCGCCACTTGCCCCTGCCGTCGCCGATCGCGCCGCTGAGACCGTCGCTCCCAGACTCCAGCTGCGCGGCATCGAGCGCACGGACCGTCCCCGCCGCCAGCGTGAACTCGACCCCTTCGCCCGGCGAAGCGCCGGTGTCGTCGGTCCCCTCGATAGCCACGGTCGCATCCCGTCTTCCGGGGTTGATCAGCAACAGGCGGCTCACCTTCTGCCGGTTGCTCGCCGGATTGAAGGTCGCGACGCCATACACCCCCTGCACCGAAGGGACCACATCGTGCATCGGCGTCAGGAATCCGCCGGGCGTGCGCACGTAGGACAGCACGTCCATGTCCAGCGCACTCGTCAGTTCGAGCCGCCAGTCGCCGTTGCCGCTGCCGGTGCTCCCGGTCAGTCCCTCGGACGCGCTGCCGAGTTCGAGGTCGTCCGAGTTGAAGTGCACCGCTTCCCCGGCGTCGAGCGCGACGGTCAGCGGTGAGTATTCCGTACCGCTCCGATCGTAGGCTTTAACCGTGACGTCGCCCTTGAACGGCGAGCGACTGACCAGACGCACGAGTCCCTGCCGCCCAAGCGGGTCCGAGGCGGCGGGAAACAGCGGCACGGGATGCACGCCTTCCGCGCCTTCCGGCCGCGCCGGGATCGACGACAGGTTCGTCAGGTAGCCCTCCGGACTCTCGAGCAGGCTCATCACGGCAATGGGCCGCCCGGACGCCACCTCCAGCTGCCACTTGCCCGTCCCGGAACCCAGCGCACCCTGGAGTCCCGCGCCGCTTTCGAGTTCCGCCGCCGTGTACTCCCGCGCCGCGTTCGCGGGCACGTCGAACCGCACCGTGGCTCCGCGAACGCTCGACTGGCTGTAACCCTCGACCGAGATCTCCGCCGTCTCCGCGGAGAGGTTGACCACCCGCAGCGTGCTCACCTGGTCGACGTTGCTGCCCGGGTTGAACGTGGCGACGCGATGCCTGCCGTTCTCCGTTGGGGCCACGTCGTGCACGGCGGTCAGGAATCCGTCGCGCGTGCGGACGTAGGTCAGGACGCGGATGTCCAGGTCGCTGTCGAACAGCAGCCGCCACTGGCCCGTGCCCCGTCCCACGCCGTCGCCCAGCCCCTTGCCGGCGTTGCCGCTCTCCAGGTCCTCCGAGGTGATGTGCACGACGGAATTGGCGGCCAGACCGATCGTCAGCGTCGCCGGCTGCCAGCCCGCGTCGTCGATCGCCGTGATGCGCACGTCACCCGCATTGGCAGACCGGTTGACGATCCGTACGAACCCCTGCCGGAAAGGATTCGATGCATTGAGAAACAGGGGCACGAGTGCCGTGGGTGTCGGCGCGCCATTCTCGCTGTCCTGGACCGTCAAGACGGTCGCGTCGACGCGGTAGCCCCTGGCGCGACCGCTGATCGCTATCCCGTCGTCCGTCGTGTTGCCGTCGTCCGCCGGTTCGAACGTCAGCGTCCTGGAACCGCTCCTCTCACCCCGATCGATCCAGATGCTTCTGCTTCCCGTCACCGCGTACGACCCCGACTCGAACTCCAGGTGCACCATCACCCCGTCCCGTTCCGGCGCCTTCTCCGCCCACGCCGTCACCGTCACCGCCTGGTCCCCGCCGCCTTCCCCGATACGCTTCGGGTTCGTGGTGAGCGAGATCGTCGGCAGGTCGTTCTCCTCGATGGTCAACGTCAGCGGAACGAAGTCCAGATCCGCGTGCGACGGTTCCACGCCCCGGTTGGTGCCGGTGCAGTAGCCTTCGATGACCAGCGTCTCGTCGCCTTCGTAGGTCTCGTCCTCGACCACCCACAGGAGCCGGGCTTCCGCCGACCAGCCGTTCGACGGATTGAGCTTCTTCTGGTTCTCGAAGAGCACGTCCGCCGGCTCCTCGGCCTCGCCGCCCGCCCCGAGCCGCAGCCGGCAGCCCGTGTAGCCGCCCTCGCCTTGGGTCTCGGGCGGGTGATCGAGCGTGAGGCGCACGTTGACCCCGCCGGCGGCTTCGGAAAGCGTCGAATCCGCCACGCTCGCGACGATCACCGGCACGGGCTCGGCCGCCGGTTCGTTGATCCTCAGGGACGTCGATCTCACGAAATAGCCGGGTGCACTGCCGTCGATCAGTACCCTGTCGTCGGTCCTGTTGCCGTCGTGCCCGGCCTCGAAGGTCAGCGCCGTCGACCCGCTCGTGGCGCCCGCTTCGATCTCGATGAATCGCAGCCCGGTCGTGCTGTAGGCGCCCGCGCCGAGGATCAGGTTCACCGTCACCGCCGCCTCCGGGGCCTCGTCCGTCTCGGCCGTGACGGTGACCACCCGCTCCCCCGACCCCTCGATGATGTTGCGCGGGCTCACCGACAGCCGCATGACCGGATCGTCGTTGTCCTCGATGGTCAGCCGCAGCGGCACGGATTCCAGATCCGAATGCGGGGGATCCATGCCGCCCGTGCTGCCGGTGCAGTAACCCTCCACAATCAGCGTCTCGTCGTCTTCGCGCACCGTATCGTCTACCACGGTGAGCAGGTCGGCCTGCGCGGACCAGCCGTTCGACGACGTCAGGTCCACACTCCCCGGAAACGTCGCGTCTCCCGGCGTTTCGGCATCGCCGCCGGAGCCCAGGCGCAGGCGGCAGCCCGTATAGCCGTCGCCTGCCGCCGCGTTATCGGGAGGGTGTTCGAGCCGCAGCCGGACGCGCATGTCGCCCTCGGACTCGCGCACCACCGCCCGGTCCACGCTGGCCACGATGCTCGGAGTGAGGCGCACCGCCGGCTCCTCGACCGTCAGGGTGGCGCCGGTGACCACATAGCCGGAAGCGGAACCGTCAATACGCACGTCGTCGTCGGTGACGTTGCCGTCGTCGTAGGGCTCGAACGTCAGCGTCGTGGCGCCACGGGTCGCATTCGCATCGATTTCGATGGCCTGGGTTCCCGTCACGCGGTAGGCGCCGGTGCCGAGATCCAGGTTCACCGTCAACGCCGATTGCGGCGCGTCCCGCGTCGAAGCCGTGACGGTCACCGCCTGTGCTCCGAGATCCTCGCCGATCCGGTCCGGGTTTACCGACAGCGCTATACCCGGCCTGTCGTCGTCCTCGACGGTCAGCGTCAGCGGGACGGACTCCAGTTCCGAGTGGGACGGCTCCGGACCGCGGTGGTCACCGGTGCAGTACCCCTCGACCACCAGCGTCTCGTCGCCTTCCACCAGCGCATCGTCCACCAGCGTGAGCAGCCCGGCTTCCGCCGTCCAGCCGTTTCCCCGGTTGAGCTTCTTCTGGTTGGAGAAGGTGACGTCGGCGGGTTCGGCGGCCTCGCTGCCCGCGCCGAGCCGCAGCCGGCAGCCCGTGTAGCCCACGTCATCGTCCACAACCTCCGGGGGATGCTCCAGCGTCAACCGCACGTCGACCCGTCCGGCGGACTCCCCGATCGCGTTCGCCGCGACGCTCGCCACGATCCTCGGCGGCGGCCCGGGCGGCGGTTCCACGATCGTCAGCACGCTTCCGGTGACGGTGTAGCCGGACGCGTGCCCGTCGACGATCACCTCGTCGTCCGACAGATTGCCGTCGGTCACCGGCGTGAACGTCAGGGTGGTGGAGCCGCTACTCGCATGGGCCGCAATCTCGACCGTCTCCGTCCCCGAAACCCGATACGCGCCCGGACCCAGGTCCAGGCGCACCGTTGCCGCCGATTCCGGGGCATAGGCCGTAGAGGCAGTCACCGTAACCGCCTGCGCGCCGTCCTTCTCGCCGATCCGGTCCGGGCTCACCGAGAGCGTCATGTCCGGAAAGTCGTTGTCGCGGACGGTCAGCGTCAGCGGCACCGATTGCAGGTCCCCGTGGGACGGCTGCGTGCCGGACCTGCTGCCGGTGCAATGCCCCTCCACCACCAGCGACTCGTCGCCCTCGACGAGCGCATCGTCCACCACGGTCAGGAGCCCAGCTTCCGCCGACCAGCCGTTGTCGGCGTTCAGCTTCTTCTGGTTGGAGAACGTCACGTCCTCCGGCGTCCCGGCATCGCCGCCCGCGCCCAGACGCAGTCGGCAGCCGGTGTAGCCCTCATCGTCGGCCACCGTGTCCGGGGGATTCTCCAGCGTCAGCCGCACGTCCACCCGGCCCGCCGATTCCAGCAGCACGGTCGAACCGACGCTCGCCACGAGGCGTGGCGGCGGCCCCGCCGGCGGTTCCGCGATGGTCAGCGACGTCCCGGCCACCACATAGCCCGCGGCGCTACCGTCGATCGTCACCCGGTCGTCGGAGGTATTACCGTCGTTCGAGGGTAGAAACGTCAGTGTCGTCGAACCGCCGGTCGCACCGCCCGCAATCTCGACGCTTTGCGTTCCCGTCGCCGTATAGGATCCGGGGCCCAGGTCGAGGCTGACCGTGACGGCCGCGTCCGGCGCGTCCGCCGTCTCGGCGCTCACCGTCACCGCCTGCTCGCCGCCTCGCTCGTCGATCCGGTCCGGACTCACCGACAGCGTGACGGCGCCCGGCTCGTCGTCGTCCACGATCGTCAGCGTCAACGGCCGCGAGGCCAGTTCCTCGTGCGACGGCTGCGTACCGTTCTTGCTGCCGGTGCAGTGGCCCTCGACGACCAGCGACTCGTTGCCCTCCACCAGCGCATCGTCCACCACCGTCATCAGTTTGGCTTCCGCCGACCAGCCATTCGATGGATTGAGTTTCTTCTGGTTGGAGAACGTGACGTCCGCCGGCGACTCGGCCGCGCCGCCGGAGCCGAGCCGCAGACGGCACCCGGTGTAGCCCTCGCCGTCGTCGGCCGCCTCGGGAGGATTCTCCAGCGTGAGACGCACCTTGACCGTCCCCGCCGACTCGGGCAGCGCCGATTCGCTCACGCTGGCCGTGATCGTCGGCGCATCGGCGGCTTGAGCGGACGCCGCACAGGCGGCCCACAACGCAGTCGCCGAAAGCGTCCATGCCGCCAATGCCCGGAACGACGGGGCTGTCCTCATTACGCGAACCCGGTTTTCTTTAGCTGCGGGCGGCACACCATACGCGGCGGACACAACGGGTGCCAGACTGGGTGTCCACGCTTGGGGGCGGACCGGCAGGCCGCCATCAAGCACGTCGCCCATGCCCCTGTCTGTAGTAAAATCAAGACATGGCGTCCGACCTCCCTCCCGAACACGCGTTCCTTCTGGTGCGGAAGTTCGGTTGGTGGTGGCCGTACCGCTACGATCGCAGGAAGGAACGGGATATCGTCCGGCACCTGACGGATAAGGCCGCGGAAGAAGGCCACCCCATCTCGGGCGTACTGTTCGTGGGGGAACGTCATCAGGCGTCGATCGACCCGTTGGCCGTCAAGCTCAACAGCCACGGACGGCCAGACGACGGGACCTACGAGCGGCGGCGACGGCTCGCGCTGGAAGCGCGGGATCGTGCCGAGGCGACCGGGTGAAGCCGTCCCCGCTGGCGGCGGCACTCTGCTGCGCCGCTGCCGTCAACGCCCAGGACTGGGTTGCGGCTCCCTATCGCCTGCTGGATGCTCAGCCCGCATCAGCCGGACTCCGGGAACGACCGCTCGTGGACATCCAGGCACCGCAGGCGGATACGCCCGAAAGGCGTGCGGCCACGGCGATGAACGTCGCTCGGGTGTACCTCGCCACCCGGGGCGCCGATGCGGTTGCCGTCCGGCTCCGAACCGGCGATGACGGCCCCGGCTTCCTGTTCACCCTCACCTATGCGCCGGACCGTTGCGGCTGGAGCGGCGAACAATGCGGCTCGGACGTGTGGGCCCTCCCGTTGAGTGCGGGGGGCGAACTCCAGCACGTTCCGCAAGATCGGAACGTGCCGTAACCGGATGGAGATCCGGGCGCTGACAGACTGGCCGTGACGACGATCGCCAACGCACCCGAACGCCTCACCGAATCCCGGGGGCTCCGACATGACCCTCGGCCGTCCCCCGCAACGACTCCCCTATGCCGAGATGCGGTCGGCCCACGCCTGCATCACCCGACGCCGCTTCTCCAGCAGGTCGTCCCGGGCGTAGGCGGCCACCGTGCCGAGCCCTCGACGTGTGCCAGCACGAACTCCGAGAGCAGTTCATCGACATCGTGCCGCCGGTCGGGTAAGGAGCGACCATCGCTGGCCGCCCCTCCCCTGAGAACCGTGCGTGCAAGTTTCCCCGCACACGGCTCCAAAGATGTTGCATGCAACATCTTTGGGCACACCAAAGCCGTCAGCAGCAGGAACCCGCCGAAGCGATCAGCCGGGGTTCATCCCGGCCGACGCCGTAGGAATCCCCGTCCTTTAGGGCGGTGAGGATGTCAATTCGGCCGTGCCGTAGACGGCCTCGCACGGTACGAGAATACCGCCGTCGTCGGTTCGGAAAACCGGCGAGAACAGATCGTCGTAGATGATGACGTCGACCTGCTTGCTCATGTCGTTGTCTGCCGAGAATATCTCGCCGTGTCCGATCGCGAACGCGCGAGGCAGGAAGCACCGCATGAATTCCCTGATGGCCTCCTCTCTGGAGGCGCCCTTGATCGACGGATTCCCGCTGATTGCCGCACCACCGAGCTTGGCCAGGGCGAGATCCGCTTGGCCACGAAGCTTCTCAAGCAGAATCCGCCGCCTTGGCTGGGACGGCCTGCTCAAACTGTTGCCTCCGCGACTGGGGCGAACTGCGAGGCAGGCAGCAGGATCCCGCATGTATGGCTACCCATCCGGGCTACGCCTCGTCAGAACACCCGGACATTGCCAGGAGCGTGTCTGTTTCCGACACCGTGGCATGCGGAGAGTTGCCTAGTGCAAGTCTCGGCGGCCGCTTATCCCGCTCCACGCCGCGCCCGGACGTAGCTTTCCAGCACGCGGTTGATGCGCGTCTGGTAGCCCTTTCCGGGCGCGCGGAAGTGATCGAGCACCGAACGCTTCACGCGCAGGGTGATCTGCTCGGTCCGGTCAGGCTCGACCAGTTCGGCCTCGCGCCAGAACGTCTCGTCCAGCTCCGGGATGTCGCCGAAGCCGATCGCGGCATCCTCCACCGCCGCGATTTCAGCCGGTTCCAGCGCCTTCCTGTATCCGCTCATGGTATGACCTCCTCTCCTTTCGAGATGCCGGCCGCGCCGAGATCAGGCGGCGCCGGTTCCCGCGTCTGGTGTGCGCCACCACGATGACCGCGGGGCCGACCCGCCCCACGCTGACATCGCGCACTTCGCCGTAGTCGCGGCGCGTGTCCGGCCGGGTAAGAACCGGGCCATCGAAAATGCGCCGGGCAGTGGCGAAGTCGATTCCGTGCTTGGCGACGTTGACCCGCTCCTTGGTATCGTCCCACTCGAAATGCATGCGGATGTATGTATAGTTTGTAAGTATGCCGAATGCAAGCCCCCGACCCTCTCGAATGCGCCTGCGCGCGTGCTCACCCAAATGGTCAAGGCGGCCCAATCACATGCAATCCGCCCACCGCTGCATCACCGGCCGCCGCTTCTCCAAGAGGTCGTCATGGGCGTAAGCGGCCACCGTTGCCGAGCCCTCCACGTGCGCGAGCGCATACTCGGAGAGCATCTCGTCCACGTCGTGGTGGCGGTCGGGTAAGGAGCGGCCATTGCTGGCCGCCCCTCCCCTAAGTGGTCCGCGGTAGGGGTTACCGCGCTGTCGCGCAGGGAACATCGCGTTCTGCTGCGCGGCTGGTTCGCGTCAATCCACGACGCGTTATGTTAAATACAAGCTGCATAAATCAATGGGTTACGGGATGTTCCATGTAAGAACCGTGCGTGCAAGTTTCCCCGCACACGGCTCAAGCCATGACGAAGCTCCCGGAGGAGCCGGCGGCAGACCGCCTTCTCGGTCCGACTGGTAGCGCTCCCAAGCATGCCGTTGCGGGATGCCGGGGACGCAGACACCGCTGGGGTGCTCTTTCTTGCTGACCCACCTTGGCAGGAGCGCAATCAGCCGTCTTGTCGACGCATGACCCGGCGGAAGTGGGCACGGCTTTCGCCGCCGGGCATGTTGCATCCCGGTATCCACGCCATTACAGCGCGGCCTTCGCTTTCTCCGCCATCCTCTACCCGCTACCGCCACAGTTCGCCTTGCGGCTCCCCTGCCCCGAAGGGCGCGACGACTTCCTCGTCGCACTGCCCAGATCTTGAAGCTCGACCGGAACCCGTGGCCCAACCCCGCCATCGCGGGGGCGAACAGCACCTGGGTCATCACCCGTGTGGCCAACATCGCCCCCCCACGGACGACGCGCCCTACGAATTGACGGATCAGAGCAGCTTGAGAATTCGCGGCTGACCCGGTGACTCAACAGCCAAACGGACTACGCGACCGCACTCAACCCGTTTTTCTCGACCAGGGTCAGCAGCTTTAGCGAGGCGCCCCGCGGCCGCTTCTCGCCACGCTCCCACTGGCTCACCAGACCCGTGGTCACGTTGAGGTAGCGTGCGAACACCGCCTGGCTGGCATTCTCCCGAAGACGAAGGGCGCGAATGTCCGCCGGGGTCATCTCCGCCAACGGCGTCAGACACATCTCGTCGAACGCACGCATGGTTTGCTTGGACATCAGCCCGGCCTCCGAAAGACCCGCCGCGGCTTCGTGCGCTGCCGCCAGCGCTTCACTCTTGTACGGTTTGATCACTGCATTTCACCCCGATAATTGCACCAACCGATTGCGCTGCCGCAAGGCTCGCCTGATCGAGAGCAAGATACTCGTCGGCCAGCAACCGAAAGGCCGCCAACTCGTCCGGACGCAGGTTCTCCCGTTCGCTCTTGGCGAACCCGTAGACGCAAAACGCCAGCTCGCCGCTTCGAAACAGCACGATCGTGCGGAACCCTCCAGACCGCCCGCCACCTTGCGGGCGATACGCTGCGTGATGACACTACCGCCCAGATCGGCATCGACCAATCCCTGCCCGGTGCGTCGGTCGGCATCGCACAACGCCGCATCGGGCACACCCGCAAGTTTGGCGAAACGGGAGTGCGCCTTGGTCTTGAACGTCCGCAAACGGAGATCGGGGAAGGCACGACATCAGGCCGTATCACTATCACTCGGTGCAGCCCTTTTGCAACACGTGCGAGAATACAAAACCAACGGGAGGAGTTGGTCAGTTCGCGGCGAAGCGCTTGGTGCAACCAGGACAAATCCCTTGTCTGTCGGTCGGTTGTGGAACGACACCGGCTTCAGCGCCAGGCTCACGGGACCGGGCCGCCGAGCGCACGGAGGCGCCGCGCGAAGTCTGCGGGCTCGCCCCGGGCCGAGGTCAACGGCGACCGTCTCAAGGCCACCGGCCGGCGCAGCGACCCGTTCGACCGCCGCCGCGTCCTCATGGCGCAGCGGGCAGACGGCAGCGGCTGGACACCGAGGCGTCCCGTCCCGCTGCCCCAAGCGCCCGCGAGGCTGCAACCGGTCCCCCAATCCAGTGATCGGGTTCCGCCGGAACCGACATCGGGTCAACGCACCCCGGACCGAAATCCGCAGCCTCGGAGCGGGGGTCCGGTCAGCGAACGTCCCGTTGCCGGGTGCTGACGCCCCATCCGTATTCGAGCCGGGCGTAGCCGAACAGGCCGTTGGTGTCGAACGGCGCGAGAGAGCTGAAGACGTTGCCGATGGCGGCCGGATTCGGGTTGCGTCCCGCCCGGTTGTCGAGTGCGTTGTGCAGGCCGAGGGTCAATCGCGTGGACCCGTTCAGTTGCATGGCCGCCTCGAGGTCGAGCAGCGCGAACCCGTCGTACGTCCAGTCATCCCGTGCGTCGTACCAGTGGTCGATGTAACGGACTCTCGCCAGGAGATCCAGGCGATCCATGGCGTGGCGGACACTTAAGTTCCAGCGGACGTCCGGGAGCGCTTCTTCGATTTCCCGAATGCGGCGGTCATCCACCAGGTTCGCATCGCTTGCCACCACCCGGGTCCGGGTGAGGTTGAGCGCCAACGACAATCTCGTGCGGCCGCCAAGTAGCACCGGCTGCCATGCGCCGACCAGGTCCGCCCCGTCGGTCCGGGTCTTGAAGTCGTTGGCGAAGAACCGGAAGTTCGCGAGGTTCGCAGCACTGGTGATGCCTTCCGCCAGCAATTGCCGCACCTCGTGCGGCCGCAGTGCGAACAGTTGCGTTACCCCCAAACGCGCGTCGACGTCTATGCGGAAGACGTCCGCGGTCAACGTCAGGTCACCCCGTTCGAACACGGCGCCGACGCTCAGGTTGAGCGACTTCTCCGCTTTAAGCGGCTTCCCGCCGCGCAGCGCCGCCACCCGCGACGTGGACGGAATCGTGCCGTTGTTGACCAGTTCCATCAGTTCGGGCGCCCACTGGGTGGACACGTTGAACGCGTTCTGCTGACCGGGCGTGGGCGCGCGGAAGCCGGTGCTGACGCTGCCCCGCAACGCCAGCCCGCCCCCAACCTCCGCACGCGCCGCCAGCTTGCCGTTCAGCACCGAGCCGAAGTCCTCGTAGTCCTCGAAGCGGAGCGCCGCCGCCAGTCCCCAGGCACCGCTCACGGGCCCGTATTCCACCTCCCCGTAGACGGCGGCGTTCGCCCGGTTCCACGCGCCGGCCGCGATGGGGCTGAACCCCGGGAACCCGTTCGAGCCGGCACTGAAGCCCTGGGCGGCATAAGGGCCGATCCGCCAGGACGCCTCCTCCCCCAGTCCGATGCGGAACCCTTCGTTGCGCCACTCGATGCCGCCCGCCAGATGCAGCCGGTCGCCCAGGCGCCGCGAGAGATCGAGGTTCGCGCTCAGGTCGCGCTGACGGTAGAGGCCCGGATCGAACGCGGTCGGCGTATCGAGGCCCAACGAGGCGTTGACGCTGTCGAGCAGGTAAAAGTCGATCGCGTTGACGCCGGCGCTCACACTGAGATCCCACAACGTGCCGGCGGCCGTGACGCCGCGCACGCCCGCGACCACGGAGGCATCCGCGCGCTCACCGCCGAAGGCGGGCTGAAAGCCGCCGGGAAAGCGTTCCTGAAATGTGAAGCAGTTCGGGTTGCGCCGCACGCGTTCCAGCGCCGCCGGGTCGGGCGACCCGTTCGTCACCGTCACCGCCGGGCACCCGGCGGACCCGTCAGCCACACCGTCCGCGCCATCGAGCGCATCCCCCACGAGCAGCGTCGCGCCGCCGTCCGCGCTGTAGACGCCGCTGCGCGTGTTCGGATTGCGGAAGAAGAAATTGCGGCCGCCGACCCGGCGGGTGGCGTAGTTGGCGTGGCCGAAGAAGCGCACATCGCCCCGCAGCGGCCGACCGAAATGAACCCAGAGCTTCAGGTCGTCCTCCACCTCGGCCGCGCCCCAGCGTTGCGCCGGGTCGGCAACGCGCGTGTTCCCGGCAGCGATCACGAGCGCCGCGTCCGCCCGTTGTACCGCGCGCACCGTGGGTCTGGCGCCACCGTACTCCACGCTTGCGTTCAGGAATCCATCGTCGCCCCAGGGCAGGCCGACGTTGCCGGCAACCGTGGCGGACTGACCGTCCCCTTCGCCGTAGGCGCCGGCCCGCACCGCCAGCGTGCCTCCGGAGGCGGCATGCTTGAGCAGGAAGTTCAGGACGCCGGCGATCGCGTCGGAGCCGTACTGCGCTGAGGCGCCGTCGCGCAGCACCTCGACGCGGCGCAAGGCGATGGCGGGAATGGCGGACAGGTCCGGGCCTTGGGCGCCGTGCGAGACGCCGATGCGCGACCACAGGATGACGGCGCCGCGGTGGCGGCGCTTGCCGTTGACGAGGACGAGCGCGTGATCCGGCGCGAGGCCGCGCAGGTTGACCGGCCGCACGACCACGCCCGCGTCGCCGGAGACGGCGCTGATGTTGAACGAGGGCACGACGGTGCGCAGCAGCATGTCGAGGTCCGTCGCACCCTGCCGCGGCAGCGCTTCGCCGGCGATTGCGTCGATCGGCACCATCGAGTCGGTAACCGACCGCTGCCGCAGTCGGCTGCCGGTGACCACCACCTCTTCCTCGATGTGAGCCGTCCGGGGGCCGGATTGTGCGCCCGCAGCCCGCCCGTCCGGCGTTCTCTCACCGGCACCCGGCGCCGCCCATGCGGGCGGCGCGGCGGTGGCGACGAGGCAAGCGAGGGCTGCCACAGCCTGGACCAGGCACGGTACGCTGGATGGGCGGTTCACTCTGCGCATAGTGTCGGATTGGCGACCGGTCCATTGAACCATAGCCGTCGACGCCAGGATACAACGCTCGGTTCGCCTCTGCCTGCCGAGAAATCGCCGACTGCAACAGTGCGTTCCCGACGTTCTCGTGTCGACATTCGGCAAGCGGTTTGCCGACCCCACCTTCCGTTCGTGGTGCTGCTGAGCTTGGATGACGCCCTAATGTATAGGAGGGTTCTCCAATGCGGAACCATGCTCCGGATGCCGGGGGTGAGGTCGGTGGCGGTGCGGCTGCCGCCGACGGAGCGGCTGCGGTTGGGCGCATGCGCGGGAAGCGACGGACGCCTCGGTCCTGGAGCGTGGAAGCGGAGGTTCGGATCACGCGCGAGAGGCTCGCATCCACGGAGACGATCACGGCGGTGGCCGAGCGACACGGCATCCCGCGCAACCGATTGTCGTCGCGGCTAACGCAACGGCGCCGAGGTCAGCGGGTGGCGCCGTCCTCGGCGCACGCACAACCGGATGTGGGCTTCGCTGCCGTGGCGGTGGCGGCGGCGCCTTCGGCGGTGGTCGACCGACGCGGCGTGACGGTCCGGTTGGAGGGGGTCACCGACACGGCCGGGATTGCGGCGATTGCAGTGGCGCTGGCAGGGCGCCGGTGATGGTGTCGTTGGCCGGTCAACGGATCCTGGTGGCGAGCGAGTCGTTGGCTATCCGCAAGGGCCACGACGGGCTGGCCGCCGTGGTGCACAACGATCCGGGTCTGGATCCGTATTCGGGGGGGTGGCCTGCGTCTTCAGGGCCAAGCGAGCCGACCGAATCAAGGTGCTGTGGTTCGACGGCACGGGTCTGATGCTGGCGTACAAGCGCCTGGAGCGGGGACGTGTTGCCTGGCCCGCGGTTCACAATGGTGTGATGCGGCTGACGAGGGCGCAGTCCGAGGCGTTGTTCGAGGGTCTGGACTGGCGTCGGGTGTGAAAACCACGCGCCGAAGGGCGTCGCTATTGCGCTTCCTGCCTGCTCAAACCGTCGGGCGATGAAAGCCGTCATGCATCCGGCACTTAGCCCGAGCGGCGCTTGAGCGGCAGAGCCCGCCGCGCACCTGCGGAAAGAGGTTCCGAACCGTCGCGCGGCTTCCGAGCCCTACTGTGGGAAGCACGAGGTAACAAATCAATGCAGGAAGTCTTGGGCAAGGGCACAGTCGCTCACTCGGCCCGCACTGTCGGCGGCGGTGTGGTTTCACACGTTATCGGAGCGCATCGGGAGGCGTCTCACCTGTTCCCGCAGCGCCGGGACGCTTGCGGCGTGTAGCGCGACGCGTTACAGTAAGACATGAGGATCAGGCACAAGGGACTGCGGGCGCTGCACGAGCGGGACAATCCCGCGCGGGTGCCTGCCGGACTGGTGCCACGGCTCAAGCGCATCCTGTTCCGGCTGCAAGAGGCGGCGCATCCGCGAAGCGCCGACGCGCCGGGTTTCCGGCTGCATCCTCTGAAGGGCGACCGCGCGGGCCAGTGGAGCGTTCGCGTCTCCGGCAACTGGCGCGTGGTGTTCCGTTTCGAGGACGGCGAGGCCGTGGACGTAGACCTGATCGACTATCACTGACCGAAGGGAGTGCAGACCATGAACGACATTGCGAGCGAGCGCGTCGGCCCGATGCGGAACCCGCCGCACCTGGGCGAACTGATCCGCGAGAGCATGGACGATGTGGGCTGGAACGTGACCGAGACGGCGGCGCGTCTCGGCTGCGAGCGAGGAACGCTGTCGCGGCTGCTGAACGGCAGGACCGGCGTGTCGGCGAACATGGCGCTGGCGCTGGAACACATCGGCTGGGGCACCGCCGAACACTGGATGCGGATGCAAGCGAACTACGAGCTTGCGCAGGCGCGGCGCGATCGGACGGCTGCGGATCGGCGCGTGAGGGCGATTCGCGCATGATTCGAAGCCGAGATGGACTGAGAGATCGTCCGCGTTCACATACGCTTGTAAGGTGGGCGAAGGGATCACTAAATTCGATTTGAAGGCGACGGCGAACAAGGGACCGATGGCGGTGGGCGTCAAGCAGATAAAGCCCGTTTTTTCAGATTCACTATCTCGTCTAACCCGACCCATTCACGCAGGTCGAGGTAGTAGAGGTTCAAACGGTGCCGTACGAAAGGATAGTCGTCGGAATGACGGCAATTGAGAGCCGATCAGGCTGTCGTCTTGCTGATCGATCGGCATTGTTGATGCTCAGGGCAGATCGGTACGATGGCGCTCGTCTTTGGCGGTGCGGGTCACGAGTCACCGTTGGCCGGGGCCGGAATGTCGCGAAGGCGCCGACCGCGCCCGCGATAGGGATGGAAGCCCGACAGGGCCGAGACTCGCGTGCCGAGGCTCGGTACACCGTACGACAGCCCGGCCCGAAGGGATCGCCCGAACACTGGATAACCGGCACCGTGTTGGCAGTCGTGAAGTGACTTGGGTCGGAGGACTCGAGATGGATCGACAAGTGACTCGCATTCAACCGATGCTTGCGATCGGTCGTCGCTGAGCGGGGATCGCCGGTAAGCAACCGTTCGGGCTACCCGGCATTTGGCGTCGCCGTGGTTGGCCGAGATGCCGGGAACGCTGCGCCTCTTCGCGGTGACGCACAGAAGCGCATTGCGGCGTACCGGCACGACCGAACGCTCACCGCCTTGACGGAGGAGCGGGGGAGGGGGAACGAGCGAGAACGGGGCGGTCGTTGCCGGCTCTTTGGCCTGTCGGGATCCCGAATTCACAGCATCGCCCGCGCCACCGCTTGTGAGATCATTGATGCGTTCAACGCCGAGCCGGTGGTGTTCAATTGTGTGTGGACCCATGGCGTCAGAGGTGGCGCGACCCGAACGTGGAGCCACAACGGTACTGCAGAACCGGTCTGTTGGTAGCGAAGGGTGACCGTGCTACGGCAGTCCGGCCGCATCGGCCGCGTGACGTGGATCAATCGCCCAGTGGATGCGCTCGCTCTTGCCGCACCGAAACCGGATCTCTGTCTTGCGGATCAGAACGGCCGCCACCAGCGGCCACCGCGCTTAAGCAGGCGCCGGCAGCCGTCGAGTTGGGTTTCGTAGTTGCTGGCCCGATCGGCGACCCGGCGCGCGGCGTCCTGCAGTTGGCTCTTGCCACGGTAGGTGCCCCGGGAGAACCCCCCGTGGCCTTCGTGATAGGCGAGGTAAAGCCGGTACGCGTCATGGTTCGCTATACCGTTGCGCCGGTGGCTTTCGGCGTTGTACCAGCCGACGAAGTCCATGGCATCGCCGAAGTCGTCCCGGTCGGCGCGGCGGCGACCGGTGGCGCGCACGTAATCGGACCAGGCCGCATCGGTCGCCTGGGCAAAACCGTACGCATCCGGGCGGCGCCATGGAACGACGCCGAGCACCTTGCGTCGGGGCGGCTTGGCACGCGCGCGGTAGGACGACTCCTGGTAGACGATTGCCATGAGCACCGGAATCGGCGAGTTCCAGCGATCGGACGCGCGGCGAGCATCC
The DNA here is from genome assembly GCA_963663395.1 of Pseudomonadales bacterium. Classification (GTDB taxonomy): domain Bacteria; phylum Pseudomonadota; class Gammaproteobacteria; order Pseudomonadales; family Azotimanducaceae; genus Azophilus. Next base: position 5,741,306 of record OY760226.1, on the reverse strand, counting down.
CCGTACCAGTCCCGTTTCTGGGCGAATATGTCGCAGATGTTGTCCGGGTTGGCGGGCGGCGACGACGCACAGCCGGCGACGAACAGCGCCACGGCTGCAATTGCCACCGCGCCGATGCCGGCCGTACGGTAATGGTTCCGTTCGGGCCGGTCCCGCCGAAATCCTGAATCTGCCATCTTTCCGACCGTCGACTCAATCCTGCCGTTCCCGGAGATTAGCACGAGCACCCGCAACGTGACTGTGGCGCCGGCCGAATCCGGACCTGCTGCAGTCGAGTGGCGCGGTCAGATCGCATCGCCAAATGTTACGGACGCCGCCGGTGCCGGTGGGTAGCGCGTCAACGGGAATCCGGGTCAGATCGTCGTGGACACCCGCCCGGAGGGCGAGAGCGCCAGCGTCACCCGGAGGGATGAGACCCCCGCAAGGGGCGCTCAGTCGCCGAAGGCGGCAGGATCCGGCCCCCGAAGGGGAGCGCCCATCCTGAAATGCCAAGGACACCGGCATGACCCGGCACGGCTCCGGCATTCCGGCCCAGACCTCCGATGCCGGAGATTCGATACGGGCAAACCTGCGGTGCACCGCGAGCCGGTACGCCTGCCGCCTTGGCGCGGAGCGGGCGGGTTGCGAGCGTGTCCGGCGACACAGCCACGGGCCGCGCGATGCCGGAGACCGGACCACCCGCTCCCATCGGTCGGCATGCCGTTGCACCCGGAATTCAGGGCCGGCGCCCGGCGGAGCCTGGCGGCCATCGACACGGCTGCGACGAACGACAACGCGGTAGGCCCCGGCACGGCAGACGAAACGACCGGGGTTGCGTTCGCGCGAATCACGTGCGCGATGGCGACTCGCAGGACGGAAAGTAATGGCGGCAGCCGGCACCGCCTGAGCAAGTCCGTGCGCGCCAAGGCGCGCGACCGGCGGCCGGGCAGGTACGTCGCCCAGACCCGGCGTGGCCCGAACCGCGCCAGCAGCCGGCGCCCCTGGACCGCTTCACGATTTGATCTCGCGGACCTTCGCAATGCTGCGATGATCAGCCGATCCGTCCTCCCGGCGCACCGGCACGGCTGCGACCCGGAACGTTTTGTGACCCGTTGCAATCGTCATCCGGTCAATCCGATCGGCTGCCGCCTGGGCCATTGCTTCGGTGCCCGCCCAGACGGCGAACGATCGTCCGGATGCCGCTTCGATGCAAAAGAACTCCCGGGCGCCCTTGGGTACACCGAATTGATCCTCACTCTCAAGCGATTGCCGAAGCGTGGCCGACTGCGAGGCGCCGGGTTCTGTTGGCGGGATCGGCGGGCTCTCGGCTGCGGCATCCCCCGGCGTGGGCGACCGAGCGCCTTGCGGCACCGGGGTGCGACGGTTTCCTCGCCATTTCCGTTCACGCCTTCGCATTGCTTTCAAACAAACCGTGTTCGTTTTCGAACATCAACGGTCAAGACTGCCCGTTGTGCAGCTCCGGCCGCTCGCCTCGGAGCGTCGGCGGATCGCGGGCACCGTCCCGATCCGATCTCAACGACCCGTGGCCGAACGGCGTGTTCCCCACGCACGGCGTACGTTCGACGACACGGGCCGCAGGGTGCTCGCCGACATCCCGCAGGCTGTTCGCCCGTCCGGTGCCCACTTACGACAATCCATTGATTTTCATATACTTAGTTTCGAATGTCCAATCCCTCGTGCGGCATCCCTCGTGCGGCGTGTCTGATGCGTCAGACACCGACCCGCACGGCGGAAGCGTCATTGCCCGACTGGGACGAAGCCCTGGCGGGGGCCTGGTTCGCCGCAGGCTGGACCGGGTGGAGTTCGCACCGCTCCGGGTGGAATCGGCGATTGGCGTCTGCACGGCGGGCGGCGCTCGAGCGAGACTGCCCCTGGGAACACCTACCCCGTGACCAACCGCAGAGCGGCATTTTTGCGAGGCCGACCTTGATCCGCAGGTCGAGGAACGACCGCGGGTGGGTGTGCCAGATCGAGTCGAAGTACGATTTCAAATCCGCGTCTATCACCCACCGTTGGCGCTGCTCGATGATGACCTTGCGTACTGCGTTCAGGGCATCGTGAGCCGGCCGTCCGGGCCGGAAACCCTGCGAGCAGGGCAGAAAGTTCGTCTCATAGATTGGCTCCAGCAACATCAGGATGGCCCGCCGCGCCACCTTCTCTTCGAGTGTCGGAACGCGGAGCGGGCGTTGCTTGCCGTCCGCTTTCGGGATGTCGTGGCGGCGCACCGGCGGCGCAAGATAACGTCCCGACGTCATCCGGCCCAGAAGGTCGTCAAGATTGGCCTCCAGTTCATTCTCGCAGTCGGCAGCCGTAACGCCGTCAATGCCCGTCGACCCATCCTTGCGCGTGCGGCGGTACGCTTCTCGTATCCGCTCGTCGTCGATTAGGTGGTGGAGGGACGCGAACACCCTTTCCGGGCGCCCCCTCGCCTGTTCGGCAATCCACTGCTGTTTCGTGTACGTGTTCATGGAACTCAGAGTCTCCTCCAGCGTTTCCCATCAGTGGCTCTGTACAAGTGACGCCGCGCTTCCCTCCGGCGGGTCCCGGTGGCCACGGTTCCCCGCCTTCAGCGGTACTATCAGGACACTACGACTTCCCGCCCTCGCATGTCCTTCGCCTTATTGTTTTCACCAACCGGTTCCACGGGTGCCTGGCGGAATTCGTGTCCGCATCGGGCGCTCCCGCCGCCGTGCAGGCCCGGTGACGGGCCGGGGAGCGCACCAATCGGGAAATAGCGCGGGAAATCCCGCGCTGATCCATCACGAATTAAGCGGGAAACTCGTGGTGAAATTACGCGAAAAACAACACGCCTCGCTGCAGCGGGCCGCCATCCAGGCGCACACCAGTCCGACCGTGTCCAGCCGGGGCGAGACGCCCCGGCGCAGCCGTGCGACGAACGAGGGATCGCCCGTCGCATCGAGCACTAGCACGTAGGGCTTGGTGCGCGTGATCTCGATGAACGCCTCGATCTCGGCCCGGAAGGCGGGACCGACCGGCGCTTCGCCGATGAAGGCGAGCACCTTGTCCGCCGTGTCCATCCGCGGGACGCGCCCGCGCCGCAGCCGCAGCTGCTGCACGAAGGATGGATCGCCGAGCGCCTCGGCGGCGAGGCGCGCAGGCGCCATGCCGGTGCGCTTGAGCCAGTCCTCCACGGCTTCGCGGAATTGGGGGGCGGGGTCGTTCATGTCGGCAACCATACGGACGTGATACATCGTTGATAATAGTGTCTGTTAGTGAATAGGTTATCGCTGGGCGACACCCGCTCGAGGAATCGCGATGCAAAACGACCGGGTGCGACAGAAAATCCGCGACCTGCTCTGGCGGCGCGGGCTCAACATGCGCGAGGCGTCGCAAGCCATCGGCCGCAACGTCAGCTACGTGCACGGGTTCCTGTAAAGGGGCACGCCCAAGGTGCTCTCGCACCGGGACGCGGAGAAGCTCGCCGGAGTGCTTGGTTGCGAATCCGGGGACCTGCGCCACGCCGAACGCCCGCCCACCCGCAAGGGGCGGGGCCGCAAGCCGCGGCGCGGCCGCGCGCCGAAGGGTCCGCCCGTGTCGCTCGCCGCGATCCCCGAGTTGGGTTGGAAGCCTCTGCGGGGCCGGGGGCGCTGGTCGAGGAGTTCGTGGCCGAGAAGGCCCGCTGGTTCCTGCCCGAGGGGATGATCCGCCACGAGGGTGGCGCGGTCCCCGACGCCATCCGTGTGCTGCGTGTGCGCGGGGAATCCATGGAGCCGGAGCTGTCGGAGGGCGACAGGCTGCTCGTCGACACCTCCCGGCGGGTGCCCGACACCGGGGAGATGTTCGTGCTGTGGGACGGCAACGGGCTCGTCGTCAAGCGCGTGGAGCGTGTGGTCGACGGGGGCGGCGAGCCGGGGCTGCGGCTGAAGTCAGCCAACGCGGAGTACGCCGACTACACCGCGCCGGCCGGGGACGTGCACATTGTCGGGAAGGTGCTGTGGACCGTGAGAAGAGCGTGATGCCAGCGTCGTTCGGCGAAAGGGTCCAAGGAGGATTCGGTGGGGGTGCCGGCACCGTCAACCTGTATGATGCCCATGGTAGGCACCGTCGCTGCCCGAGCAACCCGGGCGATTGCAGGCGGGCGCGGATACGGTGTGAACTCCGGGAATGACCACAAGACTGAACTGTCCATTGCCTTGTCACGTCGAGGCCCGTGCCCGGGTCTGCGAATTCGACAGGATGGGCCGCCGGGACCAATGTATCCTCGGACTCACCGGGCCTTGGGGAGAAAGCGATGACGCTTGAACTGAACCTTGAAAGCGCGAACTTCCAAGAACGCGCCATCTCGCCATTCCACGAGATGGGTGCCTACGAAGCGCTCTGGTCCCGGCCCGCCACCACGTTCAAGTCGCTGTCGGAACAGTTCGCCCGTCATCCGGGCAGCGTTCCTTCGGATTTCGTCTCGCCCAGCGATGCGCGCGAGTGTGCCACTTTCGTCAAACAGCGATTCGACGAAGCCCATTTGAACGGGTTCGGCATCCGTGTCCACGGCGCTGGCGAGTACCCGGGAAAGCTGCGCGACGCGGCCCATCCCGTCGCAGTGCTCTACTACCAGGGGTGGTGGGATCTGGCCTACTCGCGGTCCATTGCCGTCGTCGGAACGCGAAAGCCATCGGGCGAAGGATTGACGCGAGCGCAGCGACTCGTCCGCGCGCTGGTGGTGGACGACTTCACCGTCGTGTCCGGGCTCGCCGCCGGGATTGATCGAGCAGCCCATGAGACCGCCATCGACCAAGGCGGTCGAACCATCGCGGTCATCGGGACGCCCCTCTCGCACGTCTATCCGAAGGAGAATGGCGACCTTCAACGCCACATCGCGGAACATTTCCTCATCATCAGCCAGGTGCCGCTCAGGCGTTACGAGTCTCAGGACTACCGCCACAACCGCGGATTCTTCCCGGAGCGCAACGTGACCATGTCCGCTTTGACGGAAGCGACCGTCATCGTCGAGGCGGGCGAGACCTCGGGCACGCTGATTCAAGCGCGCGCCGCGCTCAAGCAGGGACGCAAGCTGTTTGTGCTCGACAATTGCTTCCGCGACTCGCGCCTGACCTGGCCGCGGAAGCTTGCCGAGAAGGGCGCAATTCGGGTCAGCGACTACGATGACATCCGCCGGCACCTTCACCCATAGACTCACCCGGATTGACGACCTGACGCGGCCGGATCACTGGTATCTGACCCCGGAGGACGAGTGCTACTTCCTCGGTGAGTACACCGCCCGCAAGGGCTACGCTTACAGCGACACCAACAACCTGATACTGAACTTCAAGAAGCCGATGGACCGCCGCGGTAGACCGGAGTGGCGATACAAGCAGGAAGCCATTGGACAGGCCGCGGAAGCGCTTTCCAAGACACTGGATCCCGAGGCGCTTGAACGCCTGACCTTCGTCCCAATCCCGCCGTCAAAGGCAAAGGGTCATCCGCTCCATGACGACCGGCTGACCCGCATGCTGTGCACCATGCAAGGCACCGGCTCTCTCGACATCCGCGAACTTGTTGTCCAGACCCAAAGCACCGACCCAGTCCATGATCAAGAGGTGCGGCCGCATCCGACAGAGATCGAGGCGTTGTACAGCATCGACGCGACGTTGTCCGAACCCGAGCCTCTCATCGTCGCACTGGTCGATGATTTGCTTACGACAGGAGCCCACTTCCGAGCAGCGCACACCATCCTGTCGACCCGGTTCCCCAAATGCCGAATCCTGGGGCTATTCATCGCCCGCCGGGTTCCGAACACTGCGGATCTGGAGGACTTTGACGGGCCAGAAACTTAGGCGAGCGTCGGAGGTTTTTGTTCTCCGGTGGGCGCGTGGTCGGTGCCAGTGGCCCATAGTCTGTGTCCATCGACCGGCGGCGTTTGGGAACACCGGAACCCCTTTGCCTATTTCACGCAAAGTTGCCATTGCGTCAGGCCAAGTCCTGGATTGGAGGAAGTCATGCCGGCGCCGTGGTCGGCCGGCCTCATGGTCACGCGCGGACCGGGCAGGAACGCGGACAGGTCGGGCACGAGGATGCCGTCGAGCTGCATGGTTTGTCTGCCGTGACCTCCCGGGTGACGTTGGCGGCATACGCCGGTGAAGCCGGGTTCATCGAGGTTGCGAGCCGCTTTGACTGCGGCTGCCAACGGCGGCAGGTTTTCGCCGTCGAATTCCGTGTGGGTGCACGAACCAAGGCTCCTTGCGACGGGCCGCCCACTATCAAAAGCGACAGCGTTGTACGGGCAACCCCGGTGCGGGTGCACTACCGAATGTAGGGGCACCGACTCCCCCTTTTTCACCTTGGGATACACCCCGCGTATCCCGTATATTTCCCCGCCGGTGTGGGCTGGGATTGCTGCGCTGTCCCGCCCGGCGAGCACAACAACCACGCACTCGCCCGGCGCCATGCCGCGACACGGAGTTCACTTGCAGGTGGTGCAGAAGATGCCATGGAGGGTTTCCACAGCGGGCGACCGGCGCTGTTGCTCGACGCTTTTCAACCGCCTTGCCGTCCCCATCGGCGGGATGGCCGGGCGGATTCTCGCCTGCCTCGGCGTTGCCCTGGCGGCCCTCTCGTCGTCCGCAAGCCTCAGCGAACCGATCAAGCCCATTCCCCTGGATGCCCGGACCGACGCCCAACGGGTAGCGCTGGGCAGGATGCTCTTCCACGATACGCGCCTGTCCAGGGACGACACCGTATCCTGCGCCACCTGCCACGATCTTGCTTCCGGCGGCGACGACGGGCGGGTCGTTTCGATCGGTGTCGCCGGGGCTCGCGGGTCCATCAACGCCCCCACCGTCTACAACGCGGGGTTCAACTTCAAGCAGTTCTGGGACGGCCGCTCGGACACCCTGCATCAACAGGTGGATGGCCCCGTTCAGTCTGCGGTCGAAATGGCGAGCCTGTGGCCCGAAGTGCTGGGCAAGCTGTATCGGGACGAGTCCTACCCCGCCCTGTTCGAGGCCATCTATGCGGATGGCATCACCCGCGACAACGCCAAGGACGCCATCTCCGAGTTCATGCGCAACCTGATCACCCCCAACAGCCGTTTCGACCGCTGGCTGAACGGCGATCAGGCGGCAATCAGCGACTGGGAGCGGAAAGGCTACGAACTGTTCAAGTCTTACGGTTGCGTCTCTTGCCACCAGGGGGCGAACGTCGGCGGCAACATGTTTCAGGTGTTCGGCGTCATCAACGAGTACTTCAAGCGGCGCGGCAACATCACCGACGCAGACATGGGACGCTACAACATCACCGGCAACGAGGCGGACATGCACGCATTCAAGGTTCCGAGCCTGCGCATGGCCGCTTACACGGCGCCGTACCTGCACGACGGCAGCGCAACCACCCTGCGCGATGCGGTGGATGCCATGTTCGAGTTTCAGTTGGGAAGACCCGCGCCGGACGAAGACAAGGAAGCGATCGTCGCATTTATCAAGACTCTCGCCGGAGAGTCCGAGGAGCTTGAACAGTGAAATCCACACGCGTCTTGTCCATCAGTTGGCTCGCCACCGCCGTTCTGGCCGGCGTCGCGGGCACCCTCTTCTGGCTCACGGGCAAGTACGACCCCGCCAGCTACGGCACAGCCATTGACGAGGTCCAGAAGATTCAGCAACTGGCGGCGGACTGGAGCATCGAGGCGGCGCGGGTCCGGGCCGATCCGTTGGCGGATTTCGACTCGCTGGCCGCCTTCATCCCGCGCATGGGCGACCTCAAGCAGAATCTCCTTGCTACGGTGCCCGCGATACCCGAGGTTCCGGACCGCCTGGTCAATGCGGCAAGCGCGTTCGTGAACGCGGTGGACGCCCGCGAGGAACGCATCGAGCGCTTCAAGACAGGCTACGCAATCATCCGCAATTCGACGCGTTACCTGCCGCTGGCGGCCGCCACGATCGTGCAGACACCGGGGGTCGATGCGGAGCTGTCGCGCGAGATATCGGTGCTTACCAACGACATCAACGGTTACCTGAGCGCGCCGAGCGACAGCGTCAAGGGGCGCCTGACGGTCAATCTCGAGCGGCTTCAAGCGCGCGCGCGCGACCTGGAACCGCCGTTGCCGGGCAACATCACCAACTTCATCGCCCACGCGAACGTACTCCTGGCTCAGCAGGCCCCTACCGCCGAACTGTTCTCGCAGGCCACGTCGAGCGAGATCACGGACCTGGCGGCGCGGCTGGTCAACGATCTCGGGCTCGAACGCGCCAAGGTCGGCGCGCAGAACGCCAACTACCTCTACGGCGTGTTTGGCACGGCGGGGGTGCTGGCGCTGATGTGGATGCTGGTCATCGTCCGCCACCTGCGCACCGAACGCCCCGGGCAGCCCCTCGATGCGGCCACCGGCCGTGCAGACCGGCCGATGGACCCGGGCTCCGAGGCAGCGCGTGCGGCGGTGGCGGCGGGGCATGCCGGTACGGAGCCGGACTGGTCGTTCGCCAAGCGGCTGTTGTCGCACCGAATCCTCGCCGAGCGGGTGGCATCGGACGTCGCCGGGGCGGTCCGGGGCGTGCGGGGAGAACTGGACGCACTCGAGGTCGCACGCGCAACCGTGGGCGATGCGGCTGCCGCCGATGTCGGCGCCATTCAGGCCGCGGAACAAAACGGTGCGCAGACCCTGTCGGCGGCGCGGGATCGTCTGCAGGGCGTCGAGAAGATGGCGGAACGGCTGTCGTCCTTTGCGGGAGCCCGGGACGAAATCAGCTATACGCTGCTCGACGTCAACGCCTGTGTTCGCGAGGTGCTGCGGATAACGGATGCGGAGCAGCGGGTGGATGTGGCCTGTGATCTCGGCCCGGTACCGGAACTGTTTGCATCGAAAGCCGAAATCTGCCTGATGCTCGAGGGTGTGGTCGAGAACGCGCTGCAGGCCATCGCCGACGCCGGCCGGCCGGCTGGCGAGCTGAAAGTCGCCACCGCCGCGGATGCGGATCACCTCACCGTCACGGTCATCGACAACGGCGTCGGCATGTCGCCCGAGACCCGGGCGCGGATGTTCGAGCCGTTCTTCGCGGGCGCGGAAGGGCGAAGCGGGGTCGGCCTGCTGTCCACCAGCCATCTCGTGGAAAAGTACGCGGGGACCGTTTCCGTCAGTTCCGTGCCCGGCGGGGGTTCCGTCGTTCGCATTCAGGTTCCCGGGATGGAACAGGGCTGATCCATGCTGAAAGCACTTGCCCGGCGCCGCAGGCCGGAAGGTCGCGAACCGAAGGCGCCGGGGCGGCGCGCGGGCTGGCTCGGCCGGGCGTCCCTGCTCCTGCCGTTGCCCATCCTGGCGATTTTCGTCGTGTTTGGGCTGCAGCTGCGTGACCGGCTGGAGGTCGCGGCAAGCCCGGATTCCTGCCAGGGCTGGGCAACCAACCAGGCCGTTTTCCTGCTCGATCTGCAGAAACCCTACACACCGGCCCAGGCCGCCCTGCCCGGGCGCCTGCTGCGCCAGGTGGCGTTCGAGATGCCGGCCGACACCGAGCTTGGCGTCTTTGCGCTGGCCGAGTATGCCGAGGCGCCGCGCATGCTGCTCGGAAAGCTGTGCAAACCTGCTGCCGGCGAGGGGATGGCCACCGGCGACGGAGACGGCGGGGGGCTCGAGGCCGACCCGTGCGACACGATGCGCCCGGGGCTCCTGCCATCGCTTCGCGACGGCACGCAGCGCTTCTGCGCGCAGCGCGATGACCTCGTCAGCCGCATCGATACGCTTGTCGGCCAGCCGCGCAACGCCGACGTCGGCAATGCCTACCTCGTGGAGGCTCTCGAGGATACCGCCTGGGACTTCCAGCAGCGTGCCGGCCCGAAGTCGCTGTACGTGCTCTCCGACATGATGCAGCACGCCCCGTGGTACTCACACCTGGACACGGCGTGGAACGCCTGGGACTTCGAGACCTTCGCAGAACGGCGCTCCGGGCGTACGGGCGCCGGCGAACCTGCGCCCGCCGTTGCGGGGATCGATGTCACCGTCTTCTATCTGGCCAGGAAGGGCGTCACCGGCAGCGCCCAGCCGAGGCTGGCGCACCAGCGATTCTGGCAAGCCTATTTCAACGGCGCGCAACTGACGTTCGATGAGCAGCCAACGGTACTGGCGTACGCGGGAGAGCCCCTGATGAACGTTGCGAGCGAAGTTGAACTCGTGGCTCGGGAGCGCGAACGCCTGCGCTACGAGCGAGCCGATCTGGAACGGGTGCGTGCCGACCTGCAACGCGACCGGGAGCAGCTCGCGCAGGCGCGCAGGCGCATCGAGTCCGTTCAGCGCCAGGGACGGCAGCGGGAGTTGGAATTGCAGCGCGCGCAAGAGCTCTTGGAAGAACGGCAAGCGGAACTGGCGGTCGAACGCGAGCGGCTCTCGGAGCTGCTCGCGGCACCGGCCGAAGCGAACGAGTGAGCCGGTTTCCCCGTCTCTTCGCCAAGTGGCGTGTTCACCCGTGCATGGCGATCTGCACGACGCTGCTGCTGCTGGCGAGCCCCATGCGGGCGGAAGCGGCGGACGCGGACCTCAACTGGCAGGATCTGGTTGCCGGCCGAGCCGACGCCGCACAGGCGCCCGGTTCGCGACAGGTCACCGCCGGCCATGTCTACCAGGCCGTCCGGGATCTCGTCGCCGAAATCAACGTGCTCCGCGAGGAGATGGCCGTGGACGAGTTTACGCCGAGCTCGGAACCGCAGCTCAACCGCGCACCCATTCATGTCTACATGAAGGCGCTCGAGGTGCTGGACAAGGTCGCTGCGGTACAGCGGCGGTTCGGCATGCCCGCAGCCAGCATGGGAGAGGTACCCCTGCGGGAAATAGAAAACTCGGACCTGTTGCTCACCGTTGCCTTCATGATCGGGGAGTTGCGTGACATCAAGGCGAACCTGGCCATCGAGCGCAAGATCGAGCCGGCGCCGCCGGGCGGCGGCGAGAGCCATTCGCTGGTATACGCGGGCTTGTCGGATGCGTCCTCGCTGCTCGATGCGATGCGTGGCCAACGCATGACACCGGACGACATGTACCTGAGCGTGACGCATGTTCTCGAGGAGATGAAGCTCATTGCTCGAAAGCTCGGTGTACCGATGCGCCTGGAGATGCCGGAAGTCGACGGCACCAAGAAACCGGTGGACATCGCGCGGCAGGTGCTGCGGGCGACCTACAAGGCGATCGAAATGCAGACCCGGTTGGGCATGGCCGCCTCGAGTGTGCCGAACCTGACGCTGGTCCGCGTGACCCTCGCGGAAGTTCACGACGCCACCAATGCGCTGCTTGCGGAGATCGTGCGGATCAAGCTGCACCTGGGCATCCACGAACCGCGCGCAGACGACGGGCTCCAGCTACAGGGCATGCGGCTGGAGCACACCTTCGCGGCCCTGCTCGTGATCGTGCGCAACCTGGACCTGATTTCCGCCGCCGAGGTCGGATGATTCGCCCGCATCCGTCACGAACGCTGACCCGGCGGGGGGCGCAACGCCAGCCGGGACGCCGGGCGGCCGACGACATGGAAAAGGCGGCCAGATACAACGTGCCGCCAGCGCCGTGCAGGCCGGGCCGCGAGGCGGCGCGAACCGCGGCGGCGGTGCGTTTGCCCATCGGGTAATTCCCCAACCGTTTTTCCCACGGTGATGGGCGGGATTGTGTGGTATCGGGAAAAACGCAAGACGTCATGACCGTTAATCCAGTCGATAAACCAGGGACAGGGGTCAATTCAGGCGGCTTGCAGAAAGCCCCTGAAACCACCGTGGCGGATTCTGGACCAGAACCCGCGCGGGTCGAGCGCCGAGAGTCCGCCGGCCGGCCGCCGGGGTTCCGGTTGCCGGCGTGGACCGCCCCGACCTGCCCGCCGGCCGCGGCGAAGACCGGCCTACGGCAAACGGATCGCGAGCGTCAGGGAACAGCGGCCCCCGGCGACGGTCCGGACTTTCACAAGCGACGTTCTCGACACGCCGAAACGCCGACGTGACCGGCTGCGGTGATCGACGGGCGCCACAGGGGGCGATGTTCGGCCCGCAATCGAGGCAACACCATCGGTTGCTCGCGGATTGCGCCGGGGCCGGCCGCGTCGAACCCGAAAGATGCGGTCGGAGCTGCCGGCTCAGGTGCTTTCCAGGTCGGCGAGGTAGCGCTGGATCTTGGCCAGATAGCGCTCGGCCGCCGCGGCGAAATAGCGGTTGTTTCGGTTGCGGTACCCGACGTTGTACGAACGCAGCGCACACGCCTCGGCCACCGCCGAACTCTGCGCGCAGACCTCGACGTAATGCGCGAGGATGCCGGCGGCGCAATGGACATTCTCCTCGGGATCGGCGACGTTCGCACCGCACCAGGCGGCCCAGAGGTCGGGGTGGACCTGGCCCGGACCCACCGCGCCCATCGGCGAGCGGACGTTCTTGCGGAAAGAGCTCTCGGTCATGACCAGGCTGGCCAGGAGTTCGGGCGGCAGCGCCTGGCGCGTCGACGCCTCGAGGATCCATCCGGCGAATTCGCCCGCGACCGACCGCTCGAGATCGAACGCTTGAACGAGGCGCGCCGCAAAGGCGTTGCGTTCCTCGGCCCAGGTCGCGCGGCTGGCGGCGTGGGGGAGCGGCAGGGCGACGGAGACTCGGCGTTCGTGGTCCACCCGAGTCAAGGTATTCGCGACGGCGACGGCGACGGCGACCGCAAGGGCGGCGGCCGTCAGGATCAGCACCGCGCGGCGCGCCCGGACGTACCCGGGTCGCCTTCCGGACGCTTCGAATGTTGTCCACCGGGCTCCCACGCAGCTTCTGCCTTTCAGCGACTTGCGCCGATTTCCTCGACCGAGTGGTTCCACACGATACCGCTTTGGACGGAAAAGTGAAGCGCCGGCAAGGCGACTGGCGCGCGGCGCAAGTTGGCATGGCCAATCTTGAAGGCCGCAGCCGGCGGCGGAACGGGGCGGCAATCAAGGTGCCCGGCCGGACGATGCGCACGGCCGGGACAAGGCCGAGAAGCTCGTCGCGGAGGCGTTCGCAAGCGCGACCGTTACCTTGGACCGAGACACGCAAGGTGGCCCGACGCGCCGCGAGGCGGTCAATTGGCGACCCGTCGGCTCGAACCGAATGCGGGCAGTGGCGCGTGCATGACGTGCGCCGCCCATCGAGACTGCCCCCGGGCCGGCCCATCCGAACCGCACCGCCAGGCGGCATCACCGGTTCCCCGTCCAGCCGCGACCCGGAGCCACTCGCCGGGCGGGCCGCAAGGTTGCCTGGGACGCCGGGGACACGGTCGCGCCGCCTCGCGACCTGCGACTGCCCGCCCGTGCTCCGGTGGCCGACTGCGCCGAGCGCCGGGCGCAGGCCCGGTAAACCCGGGAGCCCCCCGAGCCCCTGAGCCGCCTTGGACACGGACGGTGGCTATTCCGGTGAGCCTGAGGAACTTCCGTGGACTGCGTTTGGGGCGGCCGGCTACGCCGAGGTCTCACCTATCGGTCCTGGGGGATTTCCAGTTCGCCGGAAACCATGGCGGTGCCGGAAATGATGTCGGAACCGACGGAGACGGTCGGCATTTCCCTGCGCCATTGCGCACGCATCTCGAGAACGGCGTCGCGGGCGAAGCCGTGGCCGCGCCCGAGACGGACGGCCTCGTCATCGCTTGACACGGCGGTCAGCACCTGCCAGATGGACTGGCTGCGAATCTCCGCATCGTCAATTGCGTCGATCGCGTCGATGGCTGCGCCGACATCGTAACGGACTAGCGCGGAGGCAACCGAAGCGATGGCGTTGTCCCTCGCTTGACCCCGGCCAAGCTCGAGTGCGCGGTCCAGCGCGGACCCGGCATCGAGTTGCGCCCAGATCGAGAACGTCATGGGCAATACGAAATCGGGCATCGATTCGTCCTGGCGTTCGACGATCGCGTCGATGGCGGCTTCGGGATCCCGCATGACGAGCGCAGGGACAATGCCCATCAACGATTCCAAACGCGATTCGAGCCGCAGCGTGTCGAGCAGGGTCAACGCCGCTCCGAAGTCTTCCCGAGCCACGCGTTGTGCGACGCTGCCGACCAGATCCGGGTAGGCTTGATCCCCCTCGTATCGTGACAGCCAACCCAGCATCTCGCCGGTCGATCCGTGCGGACCCGCGTCGGCGAGCCCGGTCAGAAACGCGGATCGATGCGCACCGGTCAGCGCATCCCCGTAGGCGCTCGCCGAGTCGAAATCGGCCGACCCCCACCGGCGCGCCAGGCGGTTCAACCGCTCCCAGGCATGCTGGGCGTTCTTGCCCGCGAGCCAGTGCGCGGCCGCTTCCGGATCGGATTGCGACCAGATGTCGATCAGCGGATCGATGGCCTCGTCGGCCGACCGTCCGGGCAGGCTGTCGATCAGCGCCGCGGCGGCAGCCGGATCGTCTTCGGCCACAGGGCCGATCAGATGCCGCAATCGCGCAAACCGGGTCATTCCGTTCCGCTCGGCCAGGATGGCTTCGAGTTCCGCGTAGGGATCCTCGACCGGAGTCGAAAGGTCGTTGTTCACCTGTTCGATCCGGTCGATTGCGGCGAACAATCTCTGGCCAAAATCGGTTCCCGAGTAACGAGTTGCGACGAGGGCGCGCGCGGCTGGCGGATCGTACGACGCAATGGCAGAGACCGCTGCAGCGACCGACTGCCGGGCATCCGGAAGACCGTCCAACAACGCAGGGTCATCGATGAATACCTCCGGATGGGCGTACAGCGCGAAGTGCGTCATCCTGTTCGCAACGCCGGACAGCTTCGGATCGTCCTGGACGGCGGACAAGGCCCTCGCCCCGTCCGTGGCGAGCCACGCGTGCATGGCCTGGCGAACGGTGCGGTTCCGGTCTTTGGCCGGCCGTTCGAGGGCGCGCAGCAAGGCGGCGCGCCCATCCACCGGGATTCGCGTTTCGGGCGCGGCGGGTGGGCGCGCAGATCGATTCTGGGAAATCCTCGGTGCTGGCGCGAGGGCCGTTGACTCAGCATCAGACGCGCTCCCGCGACCGAGGTAAAATCCGGCCGCGGTGGCGAGCATGACCATCAAAAGTACTGTCGAGATCCGCATGCGGGCCTGCCCGGCTGACGTGGGTCAGGACCATGTTCCATCAACATCAAGAGACGATCAACCGGGCCGACCCAAGCCGAGCGGTCTGACCGCCCGGAGGGGGAAACGCCAGTGGCCGCAAACGACCGGGACGAGACGCCGGAGAAGGCTCGGTTCGGCGCAGGTCGGATCCGGCACGGCCGTTCCGCCCGGAGTGGCAGCAGCCAATGGAGCCCGGGCCCGCCGGTCCCCGCCCACGACGCCGGATGCGGCGCGTTCGGGGGCTGGGCGCGGACGCGCCATCGGGCAATGCCTGCCCTTGAGCGACCGTGACCGGCAGGCGGGTGTCCGGTTGTCGGGCGCTGCAGGCCCTGTCACTCCGCTGCGGGATTGTCAAGCGGCTTCTGCGTCCGGAAGCGCCGGACGATGCGTGCCGCGAAGGACGGCACGGACGCCGACCCCGTCTCGACCGCGGCCACATCCACGGTGCCGACGTCCCCAAATCTGAGCGTCACCTCGGCGAGCCTGTCGAGCAGGCGGTCGAGTTCCTGCCTTGCGCGGAGGTCGTCGACACCCGCGTCGATCTCGCCCAGCAACGCGGTGAACCGGCGCACGATCTCGTAGATCTCGCGCGCCACGGAAAGCGCAAGCGCACTCTTGACCGCGTGATTGGCGACCAGCGACCACAGCACCGCCACCGCCAGCAGGACGCCCAGCACCAGCTGGAGTCCGATAAGCTGTTCGGGAACAGGGCGTTCCCCGGTGATGGCGATGGCGAACGCCGAGACGAAGCAGCCGCAGCCCAGGCCCACGATCAGGACGTTCCCCACGAGGTGGAGGCGGGTGAACCGGCGATGCCGAATCCGATAGTGTTCGGCTGCCCGCCTCGCGTCCGTGCGGTGCTGTTGGACGACGCTGCGGAACTCGCGCCATTTGTTCGTCTGTGCGTCCGGCACCGTGAATGGTTCCGGTTGACTGACCAGAACGCAATAGTCTACGAATGCACCGGTCTAGGCAAGCTGCTGCGGGAACGCTGGCCCGCCGGCCCGACGTTCGCCGCCTGGCGCATTGCCTGCGCGAAGCGTCGCGCACGCACCGCGTTGACGCGCGCCAGGGGCAGCGTGCCGGCGAGCGTCTCTTCCAGGGTGCGCTCGCCCTACCGCCCGCAGGGCGGAAGCGTTAGCGACCGTGACCCGTACGGGACGAGACCCGCTTGCGGGGCTCGGTTGGCCGACGGCCAATAGGGCGCGGCCGCAAGGCAACGCCCAGCAACCCCCGCACGTCGAATCGCACAGCGCGGCTGCCAACCTCGCCCGGGCGCCTGCGTCCGGCGACCGGGTTGCGTCCGAGACACGGTTGACACAGGTCGCTGCGGCGGTAGTCGGCCCCGACCTGATCGTCATTGACGTGCGCCACGGCAGGTACGCAGTCCGCGCGGGGCGCCACCGCCCCCGCCTCGCGCCGGTGCGGGTCCCCCAACGGCCGGAGCCCCGGGGTCAAGACGCTCACGGCAACGCATCCGCGTATTGTCACCGTCGCAACGCCGGATCGGCCCGCGGATTGGGCCGTTGGCACCGCCGCACGGCCGCCCGGAGCCGGTCAGCGCGACGCGAAGCGAGCCCTACCGCAACGGCGCTGAGCCGCTGCAGGCGGCGAGAGGGTGTCGCCAGGCTTGGTCGAGGGTGGGTCGGCGCTATCGGACAAGGCTTCCACATCAGGCTCGGTTCATGACAGCCTCGCTCGCGGACGCTCCCGATCGCGAAACCGCGCACCGCGACCGGCAGCAGCAACGAGGTCGTCGGGATCCTGCCCGGGCGGACCGCAGCAGAACCGGGAACGTGACCTGGATCCGTTGCCGGAGCATCCCTTCGGGCTGCAGAACGCCCGCCATGCAAGCCACTCGTCGTACGACAGCTTCGGCGTTTCGGCGCCCCGGTACGCGGCCAGGTCAGTCCAGGGTTCGCCCATAACGGTCTTCAAGCCGGACGATGTCGTCTTCGCCCAGATAACCCCCGACCTGGACTTCGACGATTTCGAGCGTGCACCTGCCGGCATTGCCGAGCCGGTGCTTGACGCCGAGCGGGATGAACGTGCTTTCGTTCTCGCGCAGCGTGAAGATCTCCTCGTCGCGCGTGACCTCGGCGGTGCCCCGCACCACCACCCAGTGCTCCGCCCGGTGACGGTGTTTCTGCAGCGAAACGCTGGCGCCGGGCTTGATTCTGATGCGTTTGACCAGGTAGCGTTCGCCGCGCGCGACGCCTTCGTAGCTGCCCCAGGGGCGGAACACTTCCGGGTGCAGGAGGTGCTCGGAACGGTGCGCGTCCTTCAGCCGCTCCACCAGGCCTCCCACGTCCTGCGCGCGGCCGCGATCGGCGATGAGCACCGCATCCGCGGTTTCAACGACGATCAGTCCTTCCAGACCAATCGCGCCCACCAGCCGGTGGCCCGCGTGGATGAGGGTGTTTTCCACGTCCACGGCCAGCACGTCGCCCACAAAGTGATTTCCGTCACGGTCCACGCCCGAAACCTCCAGAACCGACTCCCAGGTTCCGATGTCGCTCCAGCCGAAGTCCACCGGCAATACCGCCGCGCGCGCGGTCTTTTCCATAACCGCCACATCGAACGAAACGGTCGGGCTCTCCAGAAACGCCTTGCCCGGCCGGAAGAAGTCCAGGTCGGACCGACCGTCCTGGACAGACTGCGCCACCGCATGGGCCAGTTCCCGGCGATGCGCTTCGATCTCCGCCAGGGCAATCCGGGCACCGGCAACAAACATGCCGCTATTCCAGAAGTGCCGCCCGGAGGCGGAGAACGCCCGCGCGCGTGCCGGGTCCGGCTTTTCCACAAAGCGTCGTATCGGTTGCACACCCAGCCCCTGCCCGTCGACCCGTTCGATGTAGCCGTATCCGGTCTCGGGTCGGGTCGGCGCGATGCCGAAGGCGACAACCGCTCCGTCCCCGCTTGCGGCAGCGGCCGCCTCGACCGCGTGTACGAATTTCGCATCGTCGTCGATGCGGTGGTCGGCCGGCAGAACGAGCAGTTGGGCGTCATCGTCGTCGCGCACCGCGAGATGGGCCGCCAGCGCGATGGCCGCAGCCGTGTTCCTTCCCGCCGGCTCCAGGGCAATGTAGCGCCAGTCAACGCCCACCGCCCGCATCTGCTCGGCAACCAGGAAGCGGTTGTCCTCGTTGCAGACGACGATGGGCGGCCGCGCGGTGGCCTTCTGCGCCCGCAGCGCGGTAGTCTGCAGCAGTGTACGATCGCCGAGCAGGGCATGAAACGGCTTGGGGAACAGCGCCCTGGACAACGGCCACAGGCGGCTGCCGACACCACCCGCCAGAATCACCGGAATCAGCGGCTTCACGCGAACCTGTCCCCTGGGACCGCCGGGGAACCCGGGTAGCGAGTGGCGTGGCGGCGAATCGACATGTCGGTCTCCTGGACCAGCACCGCGGTGTTACGGCGTACCTTCGATAATCTGTCGCTCAACGCGCGACGCCGTCAATGGGCGCGTTTCGAGCGGCAACAACCGAATTCCGGACCGATACCGTATCGACCGACAACATGGCACCGGCAATCCGGCAATACACATCTCGCAATTGTACACTTGACAGCGATGAGGGGAACGCGCATTTTAAGCGGTTAGCAAGTCGTGCAGCGTGGGGACGCCGGGGGGCGAGTACGGGCCAATGAAACTAGCGAAGGTGCAGGACATCTGCGAGGAAATCGTGGACAACGTGGAAGGTGCGCTCGGGTGCGCGTTGGTGGATCTCGGCACCGGCCTGCCCATGGCGCTTGACGTCAAACCCGGATCGCTGGTCGACGCGGCGGCAATGGAGTTGATGTCCGCTGCGGGCGTCACCTACTTCCGCGCTTATGCCGGCAAACCCATCGAGGCCGGCGACGACCACGACAGCGGTAACCTCGTCGAGGAGATTCAGGCGACGACGGCGGAGACCTACCACTTCATGTCCCTCGTGCCCGGCGAGGACCAGCAACTGCTCATATTGATCTCGGAACGCGAGTCCAGCAACCTGGCACTCGGTTGGATGGCCATGCGGCAGGCGCTCGGGATGATTCAGAGCGCGAGCGCCAACGGCACGGACGCGTCCGCGGACCCGCCGGCCGGCGTCGCTTCGCCCGCCCACGTGTCTCCGCAGCCGTCGGTGCAGCCGCAGCCGACTTCGGGCTTTGCAAGCAACCGGTCCCGCAGCCGGCGTACCATCTGGGGCCAGCGCTGACGGCTTGACTCAATCGCGCCGCATCGCCGCGTGCCCACGGCCGAGGGCGGCGTGCAGCAACTCGCCGTATCCCATGTCCTCGACACGCTCCGTGAACGACGGGCGCGCGCCGCTGCACTCGAACCGGTTGGCGCCCGCATCGTAAGCCCAGAGATCTTCCAGTACGGGGACCTCGCCTTCCAGCCCGGCCACGTCGGTGATGGAAACGATGCGCCGCTTGCCGTCCCGGAAGCGGGCCGCCTGCACGATGAGATCCACCGCCGAGACCACCTGGTTGCGAATGGCCGAAAGCGGCATCTCACCGGAACCCATCATCACCAGGTATTCCAGCCGGCTCATGGTGTCACGCGGATTGTTGGCGTGGACCGTGAACATGGAACCCGGGTGACCCGTGTTCATCGCCTGCAACGCCTCGAGCGCCTCCGGACCCCGGACCTCGCCGACGATGATGCGGTCGGGCCGCATCCTGAGGGCGTTCTTCAGCAGGTCGCGCATGGTGATTTCCCCGGAGTTCTCGGACGACGGTGCACGCGTCTCAAGGCGCACGACGTGGGGCTGCCGCAGATTCAATTCCGCAGCGTCCTCCAGGGTGACGATGCGTTCTTCGGGATGGATGTTGTCCGACAACGCGTTCAGAATCGTGGTTTTTCCGGCGCCCGTGCCGCCCGCCACGACGATATTGAGCTGTGTCCGGGTCGCCACTTCCAGGAGACTCGCCATGCCCGGATGCATGGAGCCGCCCTGGGCGAGTTCCTGGACCGAGAAGCCCCCCTTGCGAAAGCGGCGGATGGAGATCGCCGCGCCGTCGATCGCCAGCGGCGGACCGATGATGTTGACGCGGGAGCCGTCTTCCAGGCGCGCATCGCACATCGGACTGAGTTCGTCGATACGGCGCCCGACGTTCGAGGCAATGCGCTGCGCAATGCGGGTGAGGTGGTCGGCGTTGAGGAACTGGATGTCCACCTTGCTCAGTCGACCCCTGCGCTCGACATACACCGAATTCAGGCCGTTGACCAGGATGTCGCTGACATCCGGGTCGCGCAGCACGGAACCAAGTGGCCCGAGACCCCGCATTTCGTCGACCAGGCGCACGGCCAGGTTCGACAGGTTGCCGCCGACCGCGGGGGCGTCGGCGGCCGTTTCCAGCTTGCGCAGGATGGACCCGACTTCCTCGGTCAATTCCTTGGTGTCCAGCGTTGCCGCGCGTTCCGAGTCGAGCGCTTCCAGAACGCGGCTGTGATACCAGGGAACGATCGCCTCAAACCGGTTGAGTGCGACGGACTCCGTGCTGCCGGCGGTCTCCGCACCCGCTTGTCGGCCGCGGCGTTGTTGCGGCAGCGAACCGCGTCGATGACGGATGGACTGGGCCACGGCGACCCTCCAGATCAGGCGCCGCTAAAACCGCGGCGGGCGATGGGTTCGTGGTCGGCGCCTGGGCCGACCCTGGGATGATCGCAAGACATGCCGATGCGATTGATCCGTCTCAACAGGTGCGGTGGATTATACTCCCCCCGAACCGAGAGCACAGAGCCGTTTTCCGGAAAGTGAACCACAAATCTAGCAGTCCCTGGGCAACCGCAGACCGCACGCCGCCTTGCAGCGGCCAAACGCTGCCGTGAGAGGGCAATGAAACACCGTCTTCCCAGCGCGTCGGTACGCCTGTCGCCGGACAGGAATGCGCCGTCCGCCCAGCCTCCGGCGGTGCGTCGTTAGCCATGCGAATACCGCGCGCCGTTCTGATGCTTCTGGTACTTCTGCCAGCGTGCACCCTCCTGCCTCCCGAGGGCGAGCAGTTGCGCACACGGCAGATGGAGGAGGCGGTTCTGCCGATGGCGGCAACCGCGCTGGACTCGGGCCAACTGGAGACTGCCCGGCGCCTGTACCGCCGCCTGCTCGATGTCGACCCCGCGTCCGTTTCCGCCCGCATGGGTCTGGGCCGGGTTGCGTTGCGCGAACAGGAACCGGCTGCCGCGGCCCGCTGGTTCCTGGCCGCGCTGCACCATGCGGAGCAAGCGGCACATCGGCACGATGCCTTGCTGGCGCATGGACGGGCCGCCCTGGCCGCCGGCCAGGTCGAGGCGGCCGGCCACAGCTTCGGCCGGTTGATCGACGGCGAAGACAGCCCGCCCCGGGCGACCGAAGCATGGGGCCACAACGGCGTCGGGCTGACACGATTGCTGAGCGGGGATTCGCGCGGTGCTGTTGCGTCCCTGGAACGGGCCGTGCTGCTCGCACCGGAAGAGGATCGGTTTCAGGGCAATCTGGAACGCGCACTGGCCATGCAGGGCGGCTTTCCGATTCCCGACCGGGCGGGCGAGGTAAGCGTACCCGAGATGGAAAACGAGGCGGTGCCACGCGCGCAAGCGACCGTCGCCGGCCCCGCTGCGGCGGAAACCCAACCATCGCCGATCGCGTCGAGCGGACCGCCCCGCTCGTCGCGACCGTCGGTCGCGGTAACGAGCGACCTGTCCCCGGCCCCCGAACCGTTGGCGTCTGACGTGAACGATCCAACGCCGGAGCCTGATCCATCGGCGGTCGAAACGACGGAGTCGCCTCGACCTTCTGGCTTTCCGAATGGCCCGGACCGCGTGGATCACGACTCGGCGGTTCCGCGCTTGGAACCTCCGTTGAAACCGGCACCGAACCGTTCACCGGGGCTCGACACCGACTCGGCGGCACCGCGCAGTGACGGACCGCGTGACCCGGACGCCGCCCCGCGCGACCTGGAACAGGAGACTCCGCGCAAACCGATTGAAGCACAGGACGATACCGTTCCATTCGTTGCCGAGCCGCCGCCCAACGGGTCCGACAGGGAACCGCAACCGGTGACGGCACCGGACAACGCGGGCGAGGCTGACCGCGACGCGACATCGAAGCCCGGCACGAAGCCGGAAGTCAGCGCGAGCCTTGACGTCAACGCAACCCCGGACGCGGATGCAATACCGGACGCGGACGGCTCCGCGATTACTCACGCACCCGTGACGGTTGTCCCCATCCTGATTGTCACGGAAATCGACGGCCGATATCTTCAATTCGGCGCCTATGCCGAGCCTGAACGCGCAGCGGCGGTGGCCGCGGGCATGCGGCCGCTAACCGATCACCCGACAACGATCTCGGAGACAAGCGATGCGAACGGCACGGCGTTGCACCGCGTACGCATCGGTCCGATCCCCGCGGGCGGTGGGCTGTCGGCGTCGGTTTCGGCACTTGAATCGCACGGGTATCGGTTTGGCAATTCCCTCCCACCAGCGAATGCCGCGGGCGAATCCGCCGCGACGCCCCCGCCAGGGTGGAACCCCTGGGCAGTCACGGCGGACGGGGAACGCTATCTGCAGCTCGGCGCCTTCCAGGAACGCGCCGCGGCGGACGCGCTGGCAACAGAACTGCGCGCGCAAACGGACCGGCCGGTACGGGTCAGCGATTTCGTGCAGGAAAACGGTCCCACCCTGCACCGGGTACGCATCGGGCCGCTGGCGCTCGACGATTCCCCGGCCGAGTTGCTCGAATCCCTGCAGTAACTCCGATCCTGCGACGATCCAGGACGGTCAACGCGCCGGCGCGGAACCACGCCGGGGCGAGGCCCCACTCAAACGGAACTGCGAGTCCGACAGCATCGCTGCGTGACGGACGGGCGCGCGAATCAGGTGATTACGACGCACCCCCGCCGAGCAGAGAGCGCAGAAAACGGCTGATCGGCTCGCGTTCCCGCCGGGTCAGCGCACGTTCGGGCTCGCCGAGCGCCATGGTGCCTGCCATGTTTCGCATATAGGGGATTTCGAGGTCGGGCAACCGCTCGGCGAATGCGTTTCGCAGGTGGTCCTCGCCGAGTACTTTCGGCAGCGGACGGGCGTGATTCATGATGAGCGAAGACGTTGCGCCCTCCAGAATTCGCAGCCAGCGCACGGCAATCGAGACACCGGCCGGGGTGGGTTCGAACACGATGAGATGGTTGGTGACCAGGTGGCGGATCGCCGCCAGCTGGTACATCGAGGCACCGCACGCCAGTATCAGGTGCGCGTGACTCGTCAACGCCCTGATCAGGTTGTCGAGCCCGTGTTGCTCGAAACTCGCCTGGCCGGCGAGGTCGACGGGATGGGCGAGCAGTCCGATTCGAGTGCTCACCTGGACCTGCAGGCGTTCCACCGCCAATGCGTCGGCAGCGTCCGGATCCTTGAGAAACTGGGCCAACCCGCGCTCCGGCTGGGTGTCAAGAGCGAGCGCCAGGGAGCCGAAATCGGCGTCCAAATCGATACAGCTCACATAGCGCCCCATGCCGGCGGCAAGATAGGCAAGCAGCGCGGTGACGGTATTGACGCCCATGCCCTTGCCGTGCACGAGCACGACCCGGCTCGCCTGGATTTGCGGGCGGTCCTGTTCCTCGTTGACGGCGATGACCTCGCGGATCGCGCTGCGCAGATTGACGGCGTCGAGAGGTTTGGGCAGGTAAAGAAATATGCCTCCCCGGTACAGGTCGTTCGCCAGCGTAACATTGTTTTCCGAACCGGTGGCCAGGATCACGCTTTCCGGCCGGCACACCTCAAGCAGCGAGGCGATGTGGGAAACGGGGTTCTGTTCGCCATCCAGGTCGACAATCAGGATGTCGGACGAGCGACCTTCTCGGCACGCGCGGGCGGCATGGCGAACGGTGCCGGGGCGCACCTTCGCGGCCGGTTCCGCATCCCTTATCGCACGGCGGCTTTCGGCATCGTTGAGGAAGGCTGTGAGTTCCGCTTCCGTCATGACTGCTTACGCCGGCCTGATCCCGCTACGGCCACGAACGAGGCTGCAACCCTAGCGACAATCCATCCAACCCATCGAGAACGATCAGTTGGATGGGGAGCCTGGGGACGCTGAATCCTGATCGGCGCCGCGCCATTCGCGCACCGCTCGCTCGACGGGTTCCATACGTTCCGGGCCATCACCGGACGCTTCGTCAAGGCGCGCAGACTCGACCATCACGTCGCGAACGAAGGCGACGTAGTCGCCGTCGGCCAATCCCGTCTTGCATCCGCTCACCAGCAGACCCACAAGGATGATCGGCAAGCACCGGATTTTTCGAAAGTTCATCGCGTAACCTTGATTCTCGCCGCGTCCCCGGTCCACCATCAACAGCGGTCTACGCATCGGTTGCAACCCTGCGGGAACCCGGATGTGGCCGTGTCTAGGCACCAGCTAACGCGCTCCATCGCTTTGGTTGCACGAAGCTGGGTCTGATCGACCAGAATCCTACCGGCACGACCGAACGCTGAGTTTTGATTTAACGACATTCCGGTGGAGCAGTCCAGCAAAGTGCATGCGGCCAACGTCCAAGCGTCGATGCAGGACGCAAGGCGTGAGTTCCCCCCGCTGGAGACGCCTTGGCGTCCGACGCGTCACAGGGCTCGGTCCCCATGTCGGCGGGGACGCCGACCTCAAGCGGTTCGACGCTGTCCGAGGTCGCGAAGTCGTTACGGGCGGTGCCGTCGGGGATGTACATGCTGTCGCCGGTTTCGATGCGGACGACGTTGCCGCCGGCAACCCACTCAGGTCCGACCTCGACCGCACCTGCGACCCGTCGACGCACTGACGAGGTGTGCAGCGAACGGCCTGGCCGCTTACGATGGTGCTGCCGACCGCGGCGGACCGGGGCGCGCCGGGAATCGATGTTGAGGTGTTGCTCGATATCCTGGAGCATCCTGAAGTTGCGGGCGTCGAGGCGGCAGGCGATGCGGAAGGTCCTGGCGTTCTCGTGGTCGATCACCGAGATGAACAGATGACCCTCGGCACGACGCGGCTTGCGGTGATGGATGGGGCGCAGGCCCAGTTCGGATTTCAGGGATCGGAACACCGCCTCGACATCCGTGAGCAGGGTGAAGGTGCGCCACAGGCGCTCTTCGCTGAAGTCGGTCTCGTTGCTGCGCAGGCAATAGACGCCCGGATGGGTGAGCATCGTCCCGGCCGTGGATCGTCAGCGTCGTGCGGGTGTTTGGGGCGGTCGGGACGTAGCCGCTGCCCTTCAGCAGCGTCAGCACGACCGTCTCGCCGCTTTCCTCGATGTCGTCGTCAACGATCAGCACCGGCATCGTCAGATTCATGCCTTTTTCGGCAACTCGGCGGTCGCCACGTTGCCCAAGACCGAGATCGCCCGGTCGGTTGTCCCGTGCGCCACCCTGACCGAGGCCGTCCCGAACGGTTGTCCGCGTCGTGGGTCGCCGTGCGCGACACCCGCACGCTGTGCGTCGCCAGCCGGGACAGGCGCCGCGAGATTTCATGGGTTCTAGCGAACGCCTCGGGCCGCTATTCTGCCCCGCCGAACAAGGATGCAGAAGGAGAGTTGGCCCGCGCGGAGAACGGCTCCGCCGGGGCACAATCGGGTGCAGCTTCGTTTACGAACGGGGCTTACCGGCGAGCAATACGTTACGGCGCAAGGTTGGCGCGATGCAACGCTGGCGCGCTGTCCGCACCATCCTGCCGGCGGCTGCTCGCTGGCGCGGCATGGCACTTACGCACGCAAGACCCCACCGGGTACGCGCATCGCCCGCTGGTATTGTCCCGAGAGCCACACCACGTTCAGCCTGCTGCCGGACTGCCTGGCAGCACGGCTGCCGGGCACGCTCGCCGAGCTTGAGGACGCGGTAGTCGTCGCTGAGCGTGCGACCAGCCTGGCGGCGGCGGCCAACACGGTTCGCCGCGACCCCATCGAACTGCCCGGTGCGGTGCGCTGGCTGCGGCGCCGCATCCGCTTGGTGCGTCTTGCTCTGGCTGAGGCGCGTAGCCTGCTCCCCGAGCGCTTCGCCGGCTGCCCGACAACGGTCCTCGCCTTCCGCGGCCGACTCGCCACCGACGCGGCGCTTGTCTGGCTGCGCGAGATGGCCGCGCCGCAGCTCCCGGCGTTGCCGACTCCGCTCGGTTACGCCCACCACCCGATAGCCCCTGGGCATCCCGTTCGGCCTCTCCAACAAAGGATGGGGCGCGACCCGCCGCGCTCCGGCCACTAATGTCACTTCATCCACCGCTAGCGGCGAGGCACGAGGACATGGCATGGAAAAAGCGATCGACAACGAAAACCGGCAGGCCGTGGCGCCGTTCCACTACGGGCGGGTAACGGGTCTGGTCGGCCTGTCTCCCGGCACGTCAGGCATGGCCGCCCGGCCGTGGCGCGCGGAAGCCGAGCAGGACCCTGTTTTCGCTGGCACGACGAGTACCCGGATCGGCGCGGAGGCCATACGACACGGGCTCTGCGGCGATCGCGCCCGGCGCATGCCGCCGGAAAATGCCGAGCTGCTGATCCCGATCAGGGAGGACAACTCGGCCGTGTGCGTGCGGGCCGCCATCGACGCCGCGCGGAAGCGCGATCTGCCGCCAGAGCGCAACGTGTTGCACTACTACGTGTGGCGGGGGCTCGACGACGAGCGGCAGCCGTTGTGGTTCGTGCTCCTATTGGAGCCGCTGGTGCTACGTGACCGCGACGCGAATGAAACGGACTGCGGGTACCGCACCCGCGGAGTTCATGCCCGGCCGTTCGGTGCCCAGTACCGTAGCTTACGGCGCGGTCGGTTGCTCGTGCTGCGCCACGCGGCGGACCTGCCGGAGCAGCACAACTGCGCGCGGAGCCGCGTATTCCGATTCCTTGGCGTCGACCCCGACGTGCGAGTGCCACCAGCGCGGGTACTCGCGGGTAGCCCGCGCCGCCGTCTCGCGAAAGCCCCGGTGTGGCTCTGTTGCTTGGCGGAAGTGGCGCGCTTGCGCGGTTTGGGGTTGCGGCGGTGAGCGGCGGCGCGCAGTACGGTCCCGACACGTTCGTCGTGCGCGTCGAGGACAACGCCATGGCGCCCGCATTCCGGTTCGGCGACTACGTCTGGGTCGATCCGGATGAGCCGGCTGTGGAAGGACGCTTCGCGGGCGTGCGCGACCCGCGGGCCGGGAAGACGGTGATCCGCCGGATCGGCCGCGCGGACGGGCGCCTCGTGCTGCGCACGTTCAATCCCCCTCGCGTGGAGCGCGTGCTCGTGGGAGACGAGGAGACGCAGATCGAGGGTGCCGTGGTTTTCGTCGGTAACGGGGTGTAGGCGCGAACGTTAACGGCGGCGTCGGAGCAGCGGGCGTCTCCAGGATCCTTGTCCAGATGGTCTCCACGACGAAGGACTACACGCATTGCGGAGAAAGCGCGTTGAGGTGGGCCATGGGCGGTGACGTGATGGACGGGCCGCACGCGAGAAGAACGCATAAAACCCGCCCAGACACCCGATTCCTGCGGCAAAGTCAATTTGCGATGCCCCTGCAGGCTACGGAGATCAATGGCTGTGGAATAGCGCAAGGGCCTCTGTGCAAGAACCGTCGCCCCCGCTGGCCCGGTGAGCCGGCCCGTCTCGTCAGCGATCCGACGTGCGCCAGGGCCGAACTCGGGTGGAGCCCAAGCCACCCGGAACTCGAGACCATCGTCTCGCACGCCTGGCGGTGGGAACTGGCACTGTGCGCCCGCTTGGGCCACGCGCCAGGCAGTCGCGGGTGCGCTTGAGGCAGATTCTCTGCCCGCTCTGAACGGTCCCCCGCGAACAAATCACCCGGCGTCGGTCCGCGCGTTGGGCTGGCCCCTTCACCGGTCGTCCCATCGTTCCTCGCGGTTGTTCCCGCTGCCCCGCTCGGCTGAGAGCCCCTGTCCGGCCACGGTTCGCGCCCCAGTGATTTCTCGGAGTGGTGATAGGCGGCAGTGGACGGACGGCGGAGCGAAGTGCAGGTGGGGCTAGAATAGCGGGGGGATGAGCTTGTTTAGCGTGGCTTGCGCCGGCAATTCCCAAAACCCATGGCACCAGACGCAGTTCCAGTTTGCTGAGGTCCGCCTTGGTCGCCAATTCGCCTTGTCCGGCTTGCACCACTATTGCAATCGCCGCGGCCTGTTCGTGGTCGATGCCCGAAGCCTTGAGATCCTGAACGGCTTGATAGGTGTCGGACGTTGCCATTGGCGTAGTCTAGCATCGCCTCGAAAGTCTTGCTCCCGCTCCCACGCGGCCACGAACGAAGACCTCGGCACCGCGCGGTAGTCTGTGACGACGCCCACTGCTCGTGTACGATTCGCCTGATGTGCAGCGCCTCGCAACGACCCCCTATTCCCCCCGCGGCGGCCGGCCCGGTTTCCATGATCCGCAACCTGACGACCTTCCTCCGCCTCCCACGTGGGACTCGGACCGCCGCATTGGAAGCCGCGCTGCTCCTGCTCGCGGCCCGGCGCCGAAAACGTTCGACGTGCGCCGCCTCGGCGTTGTTGCTCTTGACGGGTTTCAGGCCGTCCAGGAAGTCAGTCGTGTCCCCGCGCAGCCCCAGCAGATGCCCCCAGGAAGCGTTGGCAATCGCCGCGTACAGGTCCATGCGCACGCGGTCCGCGAATTCCAGCCGCAGCCGGGCCGTCAGCACGCCGCGGCCCCAGGCGGGGCGATGGACCGGATCGCCGCCAGGACAAGAAACATAGCCAGCACCCCGGGCAGGGTCAGCGGTGCGCCGAGCGGCCGTGCCACGCGTGTCGCCGTCTCGACCACGGGTATGCTGCCGCCGCCGACGTCGACCAGCGCCGCTACCTGCAGCAGCGGAACGATCATCAGCAGGCCGAAGGCCTCCGTCACGCCAGCGGTCAGCATCAGCAGCCCCGCCAGCGCGCAGCGCCCCGGCGCCCCGGCGCCGAGGCGACCAGATCGCGAGCGAGCACCCAGGCCTGGCCGGCAGAGTTTCCGCCGCCGGGCGCGGCGCAATCGCGTCCGTTTGCGTTCTGTCCGGTTGAACCCGAATCGATCACGCGCGGAGTATAGCCAGTTGCACGGCGCGCATCCGCGCCAGACGCGGTCTCCGGCTATGGTTTTTTTGGCCGTTGTGGGGGCTGACCGGCACACGGCCACCACCTCACCTTCCGAGCCGAGGGTCTGAGCCGAACGGCGGGTCCGACCGGCCGTCGCCCAAGCGCCCTGCCGGCAACGCTCGCATTTCGAAAATCTCGTTTGCCTTGCCGCCAAGCCCGATAGGATGGCTCCATCGATGTCGGCCAAGCAGTACTCATGACTTCGACCAACCCCCACACCATCCACTCCCAGCTTCGCGAATCGATCACGACCCATGCGTTTCTTGCGACCATCGGCAACGAGATCTGGCGCCGCGGCCACTTCGAAACCGAGATCCTGCGCTCCGAGTTCGACGCCGGCGGATACGACCTGGTGATCACCGCCAACGGCGTGACCCGACACAACCAGTTGAAGACCACGATCCTTTCCGGAAAGCGGGCCTCCTGGGGCGCATCACAGCGTCTCGCCGACCGGCCCAGCGGCTGCGTCGTCGTGCTGCACGTGGACGAAGCGGACCTGAAAATCCGCCACTACGGACTCTTCGCGGGACCGCCGGGACAGCCGTTGCCCGACGTTACCAACTACCCGGCGACCAGATACCGGAAGAAGGACTCCGGCGGACCGAAAGCCGTGCGCAAAGATCGATGGGCAGTCCCGAAGAGCAGATTCCACATCTATGAGGAGGTGGCCGGACTGTACGACGCCCTGTTTGGTACGGAGTCACCGGTTCCCGGCTAGATTGCAGAGAATTGTCCGAAACCGCTACGAAATTCCCACACCACCACCGGGGACACCATCTCCGCACTTGGCGGTTGCGGCCAGAACCCAGACGGCGCAGGTCGTTCTTGGCGAAGAGAGAGTCTTTGCTTAGCATTCCGCTAATGCTGCGCACCGGCGTCGTCAACGAACTACGGCGTGCCTGAGGATTTCCTCGTCGGTGGCGTTCAATCCGACTCGGCGCAGGACGGCAAGATGCTCACGGCGCGACACGGGTGGATTGCGCAGCCGGGCGCGGACGCGCTGGACGGCCTGGAGGAACAGGACCGGCACCCGGCGGCAGAGGCTGGCCAGGAAGACGTCTGGATGCTCCGCGGTCAGGCGGTGCCGCGCCAATGTAGCGTCCGGGAAGTCCCTGACGTTTGCGGTGACGACGAGGTCCGCTTCGGCTCGCACCGCGGCGGCGACGACGTTGCGGTCGTCAGGATCGGGAAGCCGGATGGACGGGACGAGATCCTCGAAGCCGGTGACGACGGCGTCGCGGACATGGGCGTCCATGAGCCCGCGGGTGCGCTGCAGGCGCTCGGCTGTCAGGTCCGGACGGTCGCGGAGCAGCGCGCGGATCCACTCGTCGTGGACTGCCCGCGACCACTTCGCGCGGAAGAGGTCCGAGACAGCCAGTTCGAGCAGCAGATCACGCAGGCGCGCCGGATAGAGGACGGAGGCGTCGAGGAAGGCGACGGCGACCGGCAACGGTCAATAGTCCATGTCGAGTTCCTGGGCGTCGGCGGCGAGTTCGTCGAGCGCCTTGCGCCGGGCGTGGTCAATGGTCTCCTTGTAGGCGCGCAGATCGTCGAAGCGGACGCGCCGGTGCGTCCCGACCTTGCGGAACGGGACATCGCCGGCCTCGAGCAGGTCGACGAGGAATGGGCGGGACACGTTGAGGAAATCGGCGGCCTGCTGCGTGGTCAGTTCGGCGTCGTTGCGCAGGACAGCGACAGGGCTGCCGGCCGCCATGTTCTCGAGGATTTGCACGAGCAGTTCGGCGGCCGGGGCGGGCAGTTCGACGGTGTCTTCGCCGCGCTCGCCGGCGATGCGCAGGGTAAGGGGACGGTCGCCGGAGCGGTCCAGGGTAGCAAGGCGGTTACTGGAGGCGCGGGCAGCTTCTATGTCGTCGCTGGACAGCAGGAGCGGTCGGAAACTGGAGGACATGGTGTCGATCCTGCAATGTGATCGCCGAAACCATAGCGGGCGCAAGGCATAAACGCAATAAACGAAAGCGGGCGGAGATCGGACTCGTGGGAGCCGCCTGTCACTACCCCGGGAAACGCGAGGTGCGAACGGTGGCGGCTGGTGGGGAAAGGGGTAGTGACAGGCGGCAAAAGCGGCCTCCAGGCTTTGTGCGGCAAGGGGTCTGCTAAACACGCGGTTAATGCAGCAGTAATGACGGCATGGTACAGTCGGCCGCAGTCACTTGCCCCCCTGGGGCGTCGCCGGACGAAGCGTCTGGCGTCCGTGGCGGCACCGGAAGGTGCTGGACGTGCCTCGCCGCAATCGCGCGGCAGAGCGGTCGACGCGCCGCAAGGGCACTGGGCGCCACGTCGCGGTCGCGCGCGAACGGGGGCGACTCCTCAACGGCCATTGCGCTGCGGCGCGCGGGACACCGCGCGGGCTTGGCGAACAGTCGGGCGTGCAGTTGGCAACAGGCCGTGGCGCGAGGTCTCGTGCGTTGACGTCGGAGCGATCCGATGTCGTGTCCCGTTCCGGGGCGGCGTATGCGACCGGCGCGCCGAATGGCTGGCGGGACAGGTGTCTTGACGACACGCCGCGGCCGCCGCATGCGACGGCAAGGGAATACGCGTTGAAGGGCTGCTACCGCAAGCATTGCGGAATCCGAACGACCTGCCCGGCAGGGAGCGGATTGCCCATCACAACTTAGCTCTTCGACGGGTCCCCCGGCCGCCTGGCGCGGCCGGGGGCGTCCGGCGCGTGCGCGATCCCGCGCAGCCGCGCAATTCCATCGACGCTTCGACGAAAACGGCACGCGGCCGCAGCCTGCGGCGGACCGCGGCGCGGGTGTTTAGCGTTTCGCTAGGTACGCGCCGATTGACCATGCCCGTGCCGGTGACTAGGTTTTGGGTGATGTTGCGGAAGAGAAGGTACGGGAGCGTCCGATGCGCCAGCTGGACTTCGATCTGATGCGCCTGCTCGAGGGCGACCGGCATGGCTCGCACGGCACGCGGCGCATGCGGCGCTACGTGCTGATGCAGGCGGCGGAGACGCTGCACCGGCTCGGCTACCGCGGTCTGCGCGCCAGGGGGCTGAAGGGCCGGCATGTCGAGGCGCTGGCGGCGGAGTGGCAGCGCCAGGGCCTGGGGGCGGGAACGATGCGCAACCGGATGGCCCACCTGCGCTGGTGGGCGGACAGGGTCGGCAAGCCGGGCATCGTGCGCGGGGACAACGCGAGCTACGGGATCGGGACGGACACGCGCTGAGCGGGGCCGGGCGCGCACCGGGGCGATGTCGCAGACGACGTCGCGGCGCGCCGGACCCTCAGGAGTCGGCATCGGCGATCTCGGCCAGGCCGTGCTTGGCGAACAGGTCGTTGAGGGCCTCGCTGAGCAGCGCCTGGATGGTGGTGTCGGCGTCGGCTGCGAGACGCCGCAGCTGGCGGCGGACCTCCGGCGCGAAATAGCCCGTGACGCTGATCTTGCCGACGCGCCCGGGCTGCGCCTTGCGGGCCGGGTCGGGGACGGCATCCGTGGCGGCATCCGCCGGCGCCGCCGCGCGGGCGCGTTTGCCGGCGGAACCCCGACCGGCCTGGTCGAGGATCGCGCGGCGCAGGTCAGCGGACTTGGCCGGCATCGGTGTGAGCATTCCTGCATGTGAACTTGTCGGCTCTACGGCTAGTGGACAAGTGGGCCTGTGGACTAGCCGACAAGTGGTCCCGTGAATTAGCCGACAAGTGGACTTGTGGATCAGGCGACAAGTGGACTTGTGAACTGGCCGACAAGTGGACTTGTGAACTGACCGACAAGCGGACTTGTGGGCTAGTGGTCATTGCGACAAGTGCGCGAGTGGCCTTCCCGACTGGCGGACAAGTGGACTTTCCCGCTTGTCGACAAGTGGTCTGTTCTACAAGTGGACAAGTCGACTTCCCGGCCAGTTGGCGAGTGTTCTTCCCGGCTTGCCGACAGGTGGACCTGCCGACTGGCGTGCAAGCCGGCGGCGTGCCGGACGATGTCGTAGACGGCGGCGATCTCGGCCGCCGCCTTGCCCCGGGGTTCGTGGTTCTGCGCGCTGTCGCCGGCGGCGGCCGCGTAGGCGACGGCCGCGCGGAGTCCGAGGCTGGCGGTGCAGACGGGGACGCCGAGGTCGGTCAGGAGCCGGCGCGCCTGCGGCTCGCGCGGACCCCGGGGCGGGACGCCGTTGAGGACGCAGAGGAAGGGCGTGTCGGGCGCGACGGCGCGGATGACGTCGACGGTGGCGGCGACGGTCTCGAGGTCGTAGACGGCCGGGCGGCAGGGGATGAGGATCAGGTCGGCGGCCCGGGCGGCGGCGACGGCGCCCTGCTCGACGCGGGGCGCGGTGTCCACCATGGCGAGGTCGACGCCCTGCCCCGCCGCCGCGTCGAGCACGCGGGCGAGGCGCGGAGGCTGGGCGGGAACGACGACGGGGAGTTCGGCCTCGCGGCGGTCTCCCCAGCTGGCCGCGGTGGCCTGGGGATCGAGGTCGACGACGGCGGCGGCGAGGCCGTCGCGGACGGCCGCGCAGGCGATGGCGAGGCAGAGCGTGGTCTTGCCGGTTCCGCCCTTCTGCGCGACGACCGAGACGGTTTTCATGCGCGTGTGGATTGTGGCCCGCCCGTGGGAAATCGCCGGCAGTGTACGGCGCGAGGGGGCGGCTGGCAAACGGTAAAGTTTTAACGCCATGATACATAGCTATCTGATAAATAAGTCTTTTTCTGAGTTTCTGTGTTTGACGAAGAACCCGCGATGAGGTAGACCTAAAGGGACAGGGAGGACGCGCCCGCGGCGGTTGCAGCGGGAATGGCCGGCCTCCGCCCCCGGGCGGGGCGGACGGCGAGAGGATCGACCATGCGCCGGGCGGACTCCCCGTCGACCCTGCCGGACGCGCGCGAAGGTGGCGCGGCATGCGGCAGCTGAACTTCGACCTGAAGAGCCTGCTGGCGCGGCACCGCGAGGGCGGCTTCGTCACCCGGCGGGACCGCTCCTACGCGCTCGCCCAGGCGGCCGACACCTTGCACGAACTCGGGTTCCGGCGGCTGCGCGCCGCGGGGCTCGGGCGCCGGCACGTCGACGCGCTGGTGCGGGAGTGGCGGCGCCGGGGGCTCTCGACCGGCACGCTCAAGAACCGCATGGCGCACCTGCGCTGGTGGGCGCGGCACATCGGACGGCCCGGGGTGGTGGGCACGAACGCGGAGCACGGCATCGGCAACCGCGTCTATGTCACCAACCGGGACAAGAGCCGCGCGCTGGACCCGGACCGGCTGGCGCTGGTGCGGGACGCGCACGTGCGGATGTCGCTCAGGCTGCAGGCGGCGTTCGGGCTGCGCCGGGAGGAGGCGATCAAGTTCGTGCCGTCGTATGCGGACCGGGGCGGCTCGGTGGTGCTGAAGGCGGCCTGGACCAAGGGCGGCCGGGCGCGGGAGATCCCCATCTGGAACGACGGCCAGCGCGCGGTGCTCGACGCGGCGCGGCGCCTGGCGGGCGGCGGCGCGCTGATCCCGGGCGGGCGCAACTACGTCGAGCAGCGCAGGGTCTACGAGAAGCAGACGAAGGCGACGGGCCTCGCGCGCATGCACAGCCTCCGGCACCGGTACGCGCAGTCGCGCTACGAGCGCCTGGCCGGCTGGAAGGCGCCGGCGGCGGGAGGGCCGCCGCAGCGGTCGCTCGCGCCGGCCAGACGGCGGGTCGACAGGGCGGCGCGGCTGGCCGTGTCGCGGGAACTGGGACATGGCCGCGTTCACGCGGCGAGTGTCTATCTGGGTACGTGATTTCTTCAACGGAGACAAGACGATGTCGAACGGAAACGGACAATGTGACGGCGGCGTGGCGCTGCTGGTGGATTTCGAGAACCTGGCGCTGACCGTGGAAGGCGGTCGCCGGGAGGTCGACTGCGGGGCGCTGATGACCCTGGCGGCCGGGTACGGGCCGGTGTGGGGCGCGAATCTCTACGCGGACTGGCGCACGAGGACGATGCGCCAATACCAGGAGGACCTCTACGGGGTCGGCATGGAGTTCGTTCAGGTTCTCGGCCGCTGCCGGGGACGGGTGCTGAAGAACGCCGTCGACATCAGGATGGCGCTGGACGCGATGGAGCTGGTCTGCTCGGTGCCGCGCATCGACGTGTACGTTTTGGTGACCGGGGACCGGGACTTTCTGGAGGTGGTGCGGGCGCTGCAGCGGTACGGCAAGACGGTGGTGGGCGTCGCCCCGCTCGACGCCGCGAGCGGCGAGCTGGCGGGGCTGTGCGACCGGTTCGTGTATTACGAGACGATCGCGGGGCGCGCCGGGCCGCGCCCTGGGGCCACGGACGGACGCGGTGCCGTACGCGCGCTGGCGCGGCGCAGTCGCGCGGTGGGAGGGGCGGTGCTCCGGGTCCTGGGCTTCAGGGGTCCGACCTCGGGCGGTGACTTGCGGGGCGGCGCGAACGGGAGCGGTCCCGGAGTTTCGCCGTCGGTTTCCGACGACGGCCCCCGCGGCAAGGGCTGGGGCTGGTTGGAGTGGGCGCGGGAGCAGGTTGAGAGCGGCGCCGTGGCGGTGAACGCCGAGGGGAGCTGGCTGCACCGGATCGGCGACTACGCCTTCGTGGTGGTGCCTGACTGCTTCGAGGAATGGGCCGCGCGCGAGGGCGTCGCGGCGAGCACGGCGAAGAACCGGGTGGGCCGGCTGCGGCGGCACCGCCCGTCGCGACGGCGGAACGGCGGGTCGGGCGACCGCTTCCGGGCGGTGCTCGGCGACGGGCGAAAGGCGGAGGGCATGCTGTTCCCGGGCGGGCTGCTGTGGGGCGACGACGCGCCGGAGGACGGCTCGGCGACGCTCCTGTAGCGCCGCCGCGCGGGCAGCACATGCTAAGCACGCGGCCTTTGACAGGCGCCGTTTGGAGCGCTTACGGTAATTGGCGATTGGAAGGGAGGCGCACCCCCCGCTTTCCAGTCCCGCCGGTGGCGGAGGCGCCGCCGGTGGCGAATCGAATCCCGTGTTGCGATGCGGGGGGCCCAAGGACACGCTCAACCCATCAGGGAGGCGTACCCATGCGCAATCTACCCCCCATCTCGATCTACCGCCTGCCGGCGGTGCTCGAAATCACCGGCCTGTCGAAGGCCACCATCTACCGGCTGCTCGAGCGCGGCGAGTTCCCGCCGCGGGTGAAGCTGTCGACGCGCTGCGTCGGCTGGCGCGTCGCGGACGTCGACGCCTGGCTCGACGAGCGCGCGGCGGCGTCCGGCGTGCCGGTGCCCCCGGCGCCGGAAGCCCGCGCGGCCGGTTAGGCCCGTCGCCCGGGTGGCGCGCCGCGGTTGACGCGGCGCGCTACACCGGGCGCGCCTGGAAGAAGACGACGCCGCACACCGCGGTGTCGGCTTGTGCCTCGACGATCGGCTCCGGCCAGTTGGGATTGGCGGCCTTGAGGTAGCGGCGGTCGTTCTCGACGACGAGCTGCTTGAAGGTGGCGGCGCCGTCGTCCGGGCGGCGCACCACGACATAACTGCCGTTCCCGGCGGGCAGGTCCGGGTCGACGAAGATGAAGTCGCCGTCGGGGAAGCGCGGCGCCATGCTCTCGCCGGCGACCTTGAGCACGAACGTGTCCGGGCCGCACGGCAACGGACAGTTCAGGCGCTCCGTGTCCGCCGGCAGTTCGCGCGCCTCCGTCCATGTTCCCGCCCGCACCCACGAGATCACGGGTTGCCCGGTGCCGGGCGGGAAGGGTCCCGTCTCGTACGCCTGTTCCTCGTTCATCC
Source organism: Pseudomonadales bacterium (assembly GCA_963663395.1). GTDB lineage: Bacteria > Pseudomonadota > Gammaproteobacteria > Pseudomonadales > Azotimanducaceae > Azophilus. Next base: position 5,704,606 of record OY760226.1, on the reverse strand, counting down.
AGCCCGGTGGCTTGCCCATGGCGCGCTCGAGCTTGGCGGCGAGGCGGTCGCCCATGCGCCGCGCGGTGCCGCTCGGATACGGCGTGCCGGCGCGGACGTGGGAGAGGTTGGCGGGGCTGACCGCGGCGCGGCTCGCGAGCGCCGATAGGGAGCCGGCCTCGGCAATCAGGCGGCCGAGGTTCTTCAGGCGGATGCGGTCGATGTGGCGTGTCATGCGATTGGCCCGATTAGCGCAAGGATAAGCATATATCTGAAACGATGGGTTTGCAATCACATTCTTATTTGATAATTTATATTCGTAAGAACATAAACAAGCATGGAGGACACCCCGAATGAAGATGTGCGACTATCTGCGCGCGGCCAGCAAGAGCGAGCGCGCCGAGGTGGCGGCCGTGTGCAACGGCTCGGTCGGCTACCTGTACCAGGTGGCGGGCGGCCACCGCCACGCGAGCGCCATCATGGCGGTCCGGCTGGAGGAGGCGACGCGATGCGTGGCCGAGCGTTCCGGCGGCCGCCTGGCTGCGGTGCCGCGGCGCTCCCTGGTGCGCTTTCCGGAGATCTTCGATTGAGCGCGCGCATGCGGCGGGTCAAGGCCGGCATGGCCGTGTTCGCCCTCGCCTTCTGCGCGGGCGTTGACGCCGCGGAGACCTCAGAGGCCGAGGTGCGCGAGTCGGATGCGCGAGAGAACGCACGCAGCGCCGCGGTCTGGAACCTGACGCACGCGGACTGGACGCGCTACGAGACGCTGATGGCGGGCCGGCGCGGCGCGTGGTCCCCGGACGCCGACCCGCTGCTGGTGCTCGGCGCGCACGCGCGCACCGAGGCCGAGCGGCGGCGCTTCGCCGAGGCGTTCGTGCTCGCGGAGCACGCGCGGGTGGAGGGCGAGTTCGCCTTCGAGCGGGCTGTGCAGGCGGCGTGGCAGCGTTTGTTCCCGGGACAGCCCCGGATCGCGGCGGCGCCGGGGAAGTTGCCCGGCACGGCTGCGGAACGCTATGCGATGGTCCTGGACCGGGGCTGCGCCGACTGCGGCCGGCGCATTCGCGACCGTCTCGAGGCGGGCGTGCCCGTGGATGTGTACGTGCGCGGCGCGGCGGACGACGCGGACCTGCGGGCCTGGGCCGCCGAGCAGGCGGTCGAGCCCGCCGCCGTCCGGGCGGGGCGTCTCACGCTGAACCACGGCGCCGGCGCGCCCGCGAGAGTGGCGACTGACGTGTGGGCCCGGGTCGCGGGTCGCGGATGGGTCGCGGTCGAATGAAGGCTCTCCTCTCTCGCGCGTCGCGGGCCGGGGCGGGGTTGTCGCCGGCGGCGCGGCTCGGGCTGGCGCTCGATGCGATCCCGGGGGCCGCGCCGGCCGACGCGTACGGCGTCCGTTCCCACCCTTGCGCGGCGGAGCCGCCGCCGTGATCGGCGGGCATCCGGTCGAGGCGCTGCTGCGCCCGCCCGCGGAGCTGAACGCGGGGACGGTGTCGGTGCTCGTGGGGGTCGCCATGGCGCTCGGCCCCGAGTACTTCATGATGACGCCGGCCGCGGGCTACGGCTCCGCGGCGGCGCTCGGGCTCAACGGCGGGTGGTGGCTGCACCGGGGAATCCGCATCGTGCGCTACCAGCGCAACCTGCGCCGTCGGCGCCGCTGGGTCATGCCGGCGGAGCGCATCCCGGTGAGCGCCGACGCGCTGTTCCTGGGCCGCGGCTTCCGCTGGGGCGAGCGCCACACGCAGCGCCTGCACGACTGCCGCAAGACGCGCTTCCGCAGGTTCGTCGAGCCGGGCCGCCTGACCCGCTGGGCGCACGCCTGCGCGGCGGAGCCGGGGAGCGGCGGGCTGGCGCCGCTCGGGCGGTGGCTTGCGTCGGACGTCCCGTTGAATCCCTTCCGCGCGCCGCCGCCGGTCGGCGGCTCGACCTGGCTGCACGGCGTCGAGCTCGCCGAGGAGCGGGTGCGCCTGCCGCTCCGGGACCGCAGCGGGCACACGCTGGTGCTCGGCACCACGCAGGTCGGCAAGACGCGGCTGCTGGAACTCTCGGTGGCGCAGGACATCCGGCGCGGAGAGACGGTGGTGGTGTTCGATCCCAAGGGCGACGCCGACCTCCTGCGCGCCGTGCGCGAGGCGTGCCGCCTGGGCGGCCGGGAGGACGACTTCCTGCTGTTCCATCTCGGCTATCCGGAGCTGTCCAGCCGCTACAACGGCGTCGGGCAGTTCCGCCGCATCACGGAGGTGGCGACCCGGGTCGCGGGGCAGGTGTCGGGCGAGGGGCAGTCGGCCGTGTTCCGCGAGTTCGTCTGGCGCTTCGTCAACATCGTGGCGCGCGCCGTGGTGGCGCTCGGCCAGCGGCCGGACTACCGCACGATCCTCAGGCACGTCACCAATATCGACGACCTGTGCCTGTCCTACGCCGAGTCGCATTTCGCGGACCGCCTGGACGTGCTCGCGCGGGTGGCGGCGATCGAGCGGGCCCGCGAGGAGCCGCCGCGCCACATGGCGGGCCGCCCGGCGCGGCTGGTGGCGTTCGAGCGGGCGATGCTCGAGGGGTCCCTGGGCGACGAGGTGCTCGACGGGCTGCGCAGCGCCATGCGCTACGAGAAGAGCTACTTCGACAAGCTCGTCGCCTCGCTCCTGCCGCTGCTCGAAAAACTGACGACCGGCAAGGCCGCGGAGCTCCTGAGCCCGGACTACCGGGACGTGGACGACCCGCGCCCGGTGTGGGACTGGCGCCGGGTGGTCAACCAGAAGCTCGTGGTCTACGTCGGCCTCGACGCGCTGTCGGACGCGCCGGTGGCGGCGGCGGTCGGCAACTCGATGTTCGCCGACCTCGTGAGCTACGCCGGCGAGCGCTACAAGCACGGCGACACGCACGGGTTCCGGGCCGGCGTGGAAGCGCCCCGGCACCCGGTCGTGGTGCACATGGACGAGTTCAACGAACTGATGGGCGACGAGTTCATCCCGCTCCTGAACAAGGGCGGCGCCGCCGGGATGCAGGTGACCGCCTACACACAGACTTTTTCGGACATTCAGGCGAAGACGCGCGACGTCGCCAAGGCGCGCCAGGTGTCGGGCAACTTCAACTCGCTGGTGATGTTCCGGGTCAAGGACATCGACACGGCGGCGCTGCTGACGGACCAGCTGCCGACCGTGAACGTGGTGGAGCTCACGCAGATCGCCGGCTATACGGACTCGTCGGACCCGGACACCGACGTCGACTTCAGCTCCCGCCACGAGGACCGCATCACGGGCTCGCAGGCGACCATGCTGGAGCCGCACGACGTCACGCGCCTGCCCAAGGGGGAGGCGTTCGCGCTGCTCGAGGGCGGTGCGCTGTGGAAGGTGCGCCTGCCGCTGCCGGCGGGCGGCAACGGCGACGCGTCGGCGGCGTTCGCAGAGCTGGCTGCCGACATGGAGCGCCGCTACCGCTCGGGCGGATCCTGGTGGGCCGGCGTGGCGGAGACGGTTCCGGAGGCGCCCGATGGCTGAGGCGGCGACCGCCCGCGCGGATCGCAGGGAGCCGCCGCGCCGCGAGCGCAGGCGGAGCCGCGGCGTGCTGCACTGCCTCGTGCTGTCGCTCGTGATGTCGGTGGCGGTGGAGTGGATCGGCATGACCTGGTGGTGGCCGGAACAGGACGCGGAGCACGCGGCGGACGTGCTTGAGCGCGAGGCGGGCTATCTGAACGCCGACCTGCGCCCCGCCGCCGGGCGCGTGCTCGAGGCCGCCGAGCGCGGCTACTTCTACGCGTTCGAGTGGACCGGGCTTGCCGACGCGCTCGACTGGCTGGGCGGGACTGTGGACCTTTCCGAGTACGTGCGGGCGGCGCTGTGGACGGTGCAGGTGCTGATGGTGCGCGTGGTGCTGCTGGCGTTCTCGGTGCCCGCGTTCCTGGGGTTCGGCCTGGTGGGTCTGGCGGGCGGCCTGACGCTGCGGGACGTTCGCCGCTGGTCGGCGGGCCGCGAGTTCGGCGGCATCTACCACGCCGCCAAGCGCGGCGCCCCCAAGGTGCTGTACGCGGCGGCGTTCGTCTATCTGGCGATCCCGTTCGCGGTGCACCCGACGGCGGTGATCGTCCCGGGCGCGGCCCTGTTCGGCGCGGCGGCGCTGGTCGTGACCGCGTCGTTCAAGAAATACCTGTAGGCGGAGACGGAAAGGCAATGAATGCGGCGCAGCAGGCGGCGTTCCGGGGCGCGAACCCCGGCTCGTGGGTGACGGAGGCGAACGTGCTCGCGCTCTGCGCGGGGCTTGTCTGCGCACTCGCGATCGCGTGGTGCGCGTGGGTCGTGTTCCACGCCTACAAGAACTGGAGCGGCGGCGGCACGCCGCCCGGCGAAGCCGGGGGGCACGTGCTCCGCGCCGTGTTCCTGACGGTCGTCGTGCTGGCGGTCGTCACGTGGTGAATGACAAAGGAGACGGAACTGTGGACAAGATTGTGGACAAGCGGTTGAGCGGCGGGCGGCGGGCCCGGCGGAACGGACGGCGCGGGCGCGCGGCGCGGCTGTGGACGGCGGCGGTGGCCCTGCTCGGCGCCGCCTTCGCGAGAGCGGGACTGCCCGAGGTGGCGGACCCCTCGACCGGCGCGGTCGACGACGGCGACTTCATCGGCATGCTGCAGGCGTACGGGCTCGACATCGTGGTGCTCGGCGGCCTGGGGCTGTCGGCGATCTCGCTTCTGGTGGTCGCCAAGAACGTCATCTCGAAGTACTCGATGGTGGCCGACGGGCGCGCCACCTGGGGCGAGGTGGGCATGCACGGCGCGGTCGGCGTCGTGCTGCTGGTGATCGTGATCTTCCTGGCTACCCAGTCGGCGACGGTGCTGACCTGATGGATGAGGAAATCGCGTTCCTGCCGGACCGGCTGAATCGGTCGCCGGCGGTGTTCCTCGGCCTCTCGGACGGCGAGCTGCGCATGGCGGGGCTCGTCAACCTGGGGCTCTGGATCCCGGCGGGCGCCCTGGTCGCCGCGCTGTTTGGCCAGGCCGTGCTCGGCATCGGTGCAGGCGCCTTGGCCGCCTGCGGCGGCATCTGGTTGACCGCGCGGGTGCTCCGGCGCCTGAAGCGCGGGCGGCCCGAGGGCTACCACGCCGACGCGGTCGCCGCCTGGCTCGAGGACAGGAACCTCAAACCCAAAACCATGCTGCGCGAGAGCGCGGTCTGGGACATCCGCGCCCGGCGGCCGCGGGGACGGGCGCGATGAGCCGCTACCGCAACGCGCTCGCCGGGCAGCGCGAAGCGATCCGCGCGCTCTGGGGCGCGGTCGGGGTGGCGCTCGCGTGCGCGCTGATCCTCGGCGTCGGCTGGATGACGGCGCCGAGTTCGCTGCGCATCCACATCCCGCCCGACCTCACCGCGGGCGCGACCGTGCGGCCCGACGCGCCGGCGCCGCCGCACATCTACACGTTCGCGCTCTACATCTGGCAGCAGCTCTACCGCTGGCCGAGCGACGGGGCGCGCGAGTACCGCGCAAAACTAGACGCGCTGGTCAATTTCCTGACGCCGGCCTGCCGCCAGGACCGGCTCGACGATTTCGGCGAGCGCAACGGCCGGCGCGAACTCGCCGGGCGGCAGCGCGCGGTCTGGGAGATCCCCGGCCGGGGCTATTCGGTCGAGCGGGTCTACGACGAGGGCGGCGGCAGCTGGGTGGTCTCGCTGGACCTCATGATTGAGGAGACGGTGCTCGGCGAGCGGGTGAAGAGCCGAGCGGTCGCCTACCCGGTGCGCGTGGTGCGCTACGACGTGGACCGCGAACTCAATCCCTGGGGGCTCGCGCTCGACTGTCTGGCGGGCGTGCCCCGGGCCATCGAACTGGAGGAGGAGTCAAGGACATGAAACGGAAAACGATGATCGCCGGATGGTATTGCGCCGCCTGGGCGTGCGCCGCATCGGCGGAGACGGTCGACTGGGCGCGCACGCCGATCCCGGTGACGCTCGCCGTCGGCGTCGAGCGCCAGGTGCGCTTCGAAGGCCCGGCCACGGTCGGCGTCCCGGCTGATCTCGTCGAGACCGGGCGCTTGCGTGCCCAGTTCGCTAACGACACCGCCTACTGGCTGGCCACGGAGCCGTTCGGGACGCGGCGCGTGAAGGTAAGGCTCGAGCGGACCGGCGAGTTCGTCCTGTTCGACGTGCAGGCCGTGTCTGGCGCTGGCGGCGGCACTGCGGAGCCGCTCGAGGTGACGGTGGCGCGCCCGGAACAGGGCGTTGCCGAGCGCCGCGGCGAGGCCGAGGATCCGCGCGGCGGCATCGTGTCGCTGATCCGCCACGCGGCGCGCCTGGACCTCGCCCCGCCCCGGCTCGGCGGGCTGCCGGCGGGAACGGTTCATGTGGAGACGACCGTCGGCGATGCCACGGTCCTTTACCGCCAAACCGACGGAAGACGGCTGCGGCTTGCCGTGCTGCGTCAGCTCTCCCGCGCCGGCCTCTTTGTCACGACCGTCGAGGCGTCCAACGCGAGCGACGCGCCGCTGGAACTGGACGCGCGTTACCTGCGTGCGTCTCAGGGACCGCGCCTCGACACGGAGCCCGGGTTCGTCGCGGTCGGCTGGACCCGCTCGACGCTTGCCCCTGCCGGGGAGCCCGGGTTCACGGCGCGCTTGTACCTGGTCTCGCGCGAACCGTTCGATCTCCTGACGGAGGTGTCGCCGTGAGCGCCAACCTTCTGGTCAAGTGCGGCATTGCGGTGGTGGTCCTGGCGGTGGTCATGATGGGGATCGTGCGCTGCTCGCGCGACGAGGCGGCCTCCGTGGGCATCGCGCCGACGGTGGGCGGCGAGCCGCTCTCGCCCGAGACGGCCGCCGCGCTCGGCATCGAGGGCGACACCCCCGACGACACGGTGCGCACGCTGATCGCGAGCGTGCGCGAGACGAACCAGCGCCTGGCGCGGCTCGAGTCGACGAACGATTCGCTGCGCGGCGACAACGCGCGCCTGCGGGACATGCGTGCGAGCGTGGTGGCCGAGGTGACCGGCGAACTCTCGGACGAGGCCGCCCGTCTGCGCGAGGAGAACCACGGGGTGGTCGCCGACGCCCGGAACGAGATCGCGGGCCTGAAGGACGAGATCGAGCGGCTGCTGCGGAGCGCGCCCGCCGCAGTGCGCGGCGGGACGGCGAGCGGCCCCGGGACGGCGGAGACCGTCTGGTTGCCGCCGATGGAGCGGGAGGCGGCGGACGCGGGGCTCCTGCCCTGGGGCGACGGACCGGCCGGCGCGATCCCGATCGGCAAGGACGGCCGGGACACCGAGGAGCCGCCCGTGCGGCCCGTCTACACCATCCCGAAGAACGCGACGCTGGTCGGCGCGCGCGCGTTCACCGCGCTGATCGGCCGGGTTCCGGTCGGCGCCGAGGCCCGGGTCACGGACCCCTACTTCTTCAAGCTCCTGATCGGGCGCGACAATCTGGCCGCCAACGGCCACGAGATCCCGGAACTCGCCTACGCGGTGGCGTCAGGCGAGGCGATCGGCGACTGGACGCTCGGGTGCGTCACCGGCGACGTGACCTCGGTGACGTTCGTTTTCGCCGACGGCCGGATCGTCACGGTGCCCGAGCCGCGGGATGTCTCCACCGGCAGCGGCAGCACCCGCGCCGTACGGCTCGGCGGCCTGTCCGACGACCACGGCAACCCGTGCGTCGCCGGCGAGCGGGTGACGAACGCGGCGTCCTACCTCGGGCAGAGCGCCGCGGCGCTCACCCTCGGCGCGGCCGCCGAGGGCCTGGCGGCGGCGCAGACGCAGACCTATGCGGGCGGCATCGCCGGAACCGCGACCACGGTGGTCGAAGGCAACCTCGGACGCTACGCGGCGGGCCGCGGGCTGTCGGGGGCGGCCCAGGAGGTGGCGCGCTGGCTGCGCGAGCGCCAGGCGCAGGAATACGACGCCGTCTACGTGGCGCCCGGCGCGCGCGTGGCCGTGCACGTCGACGAGGAACTCAGGATTGACTACGACCCGGCGGGCCGGCTGGTCCGCCACGAGGACGCCGCAACGGCGGGGAGGCATCGTGCACTGGACTAGATTGACTTTGGCATTGATCGCGGCAGCGCTCGCCGGGTGCGCGTCGAACGCGCCCTCCTCCGTGCTGGCGGAGGGGCCGCGGATGATCGACCTGTACCGGGGCGGGGCGCCGGAACGCGCGTCCGCGCCGGAGGACCCGGCGGCGCCGGAGACCGCGGCGCGCTGCCGCTGGTGGCTGTTCGACTGGCCGTGCGAGGCGTCGAAAGCGTCGGCCGCGGAGCCGGAGGCCGGACGCGACGCGGCCTCGTACACGCACACGGCGGCGAACGAGCTGGAACTGCTGTTCCCGCGGCTGCCGAACCCCGACATCTACATCCACGTGCTGCCGCACCTGGCGACCGACCAACGTGTCCCGGTGCCGGGCTACACAACGGCGGTGCCGCTCTACGAGCGCGTGGAGTACGCGCTGCCGGGCGAACTGGAGCAGGCGGTGCGGCTGGCGGAACCCGGGGCGGACGATTCGCCAATAGGCCGTGACGCGCTGTGAAGTTCGAGGGTCTTTTCGGGAAGTCGGCTCCGCGCGAGGCGGGCGCGACGCGGGAATCCCCGTCGGCGGCCGGCGGGGAAGCAGACGGTGCGGCGAAGTGCACGGTACCCCGGAAGGGCGTGCCGCCCGCGACCGTGGCGTCGATGTACCGCCCGGCGCGCTCGTTCGTGGACCACGTGCCGTGGGCCGAGGCGCTCGACGACGGCACGATCCTTCTGGAGGACGGGAGGAGTGTCGGGGCCGTCTGGGAGATCGAGCCGCGCGGCACCGAGGGCCGCGGCAGCCGCTGGCTCACGGACGTGAGAAACGGCCTGCACGACGTGCTCCAGGACAGCTTCGAGGAGTTCGACGGGGCGCCCTGGGTGCTGCAGACCTACACCTGGCGCGAGCCGGACCTGTCGGCCGCCGCCGCGGGGTTCCGGGACTACATCGCCGGGGCCGCCAGGGACACCGGTTTTTCGTCGGCGTACGCGGACATCCTCGCCGCCCACTACCGGGGCGTCGCGAAGCCCGGGGGCCTGTTCACCGACCGGCTCTCGCAGACCCGCTGGGCGGGCGCGCGGCAGCGCACGCTGGTGGTGCTCTACCGCTGGCTGCGCGACGCGAAGGCGGCGGACGGTGCGGACGCCTCGCCAAGCGAGGCGCTGCTCGAGGCGGGCGGCAAGCTGACCGGGGCGCTGGAGGGCCTGGGCGTTAAGCAGCGGCGGCTGACGGCGGCGGAGTTCCACGCCTGGCTGACGCGCTGGTTCAACGCCTGGACGGAGCTGACCCCGGACGACCCGGCCGCGTTCGCGCGGGACCTGATCGGCGACGGGGACCTGCCGTACGGCGACGGGTTCGCCGAGACGCTCTTCTACTGCCACCCGCGCTCGGACGCGGCCAACGGCGCCTGGGTCTTCGACCGCACGGCGATGCGCGTGCTCACCGTCGAGGGGCTGCGGCGGCCGCCGGCGATCGGCCACGTGACCGGCGAGACGCGCCACGGGGACGCGGTCAACGCCGTGCTGGACCAGCTCCCGGAGGGCACGGTCTACGTGACGACGCTGGTGCCCGTGCCGCAGGACACGGTGGACGCCCACGTCGACCGGATCGCGGCGTCTGCGACCGGCGAGTCGGCGGACGCGATCCGGGCGCGCGCGGACTGCCGCGCGGCCAAGGAGATCATGGGCGAGCGCCACAAGCTCTACCGGCTCGGCGTCGCCTTCTTCCTGCGCGCGCCGTCCATGGAGGACCTGAACCGGCTCACCGCGCAGGCGCGCACGGTGCTGCTGCGCCACGGCTTTCGCGCGGTGGCGCCCAAGGACGATGTGCGCGCGCTCGACAATTTCCTGCTGCACCTGCCGATGGCCTACGAGCCGGACGCCGACCGGCAGGCGGGCTGGCGGCAGACGCGGCTCGCCTGGGTGCAGCACGCCGCCAACGTGTGGCCGCTGTTCGGCCGCACGACCGGCACCGGGCATCCGGGCCTGTCGTTCTTCAACCGCGGTGGAGAACCGCTCACCTTCGATCCGCTGAACAAGCTCGACCGGCTGAAGAACGCGCACGGCCTCCTGGTCGGCCCGACCGGCGCGGGAAAAAGCGCGACGCTCGGCGGGATGCTGGCGCAGCTGATGGCCGTACACCGGCCGCGGCTCTTCGTCATCGAGGCCGGCAACTCGTTCGGCCTCTTGGCCGACTGGTTCGAGTCACTGGGCCTGACGGTGAACCGCGTGGCCCTGAAACCCGGCAGCGGCGTGTCGCTGCCGACGTTCGCCGACGCGGCGCTCCTGTCGGAGGCGGCGGAGATCGCCGTCGACACCGAGACGCCGGAGGACGCCGAGATCCCGGAACTCGGCGATGTCGCGGACGACGACGAGGACGAGCCGCGCGACATCCTGGGGGAGTTGGAGACGGTGGCGACGCTGATGGTCACCGGGGGCGAAGCCAAAGAGGTCGAGCGGTTGCGGCGCGCCGATCGGCGGGTAATCCGGGACGCGGTGATCGAGGCGGCCAAGAACGCCCGCGCCGAGGGCGCGAAGCCGCGCACGGACCATGTGCGCCGCGCCTTCCACCTGCTCGCCGAGACCCGCGAGGGCGTCTCGGCGGAGGCGCGGCAGCGCCTGCGTGACATGGGCGACGCGATCGGACTCTTCTGCGACGGCTTCGCCGGCGAGGTGTTCAACCGCGACGGCGACATCTGGCCGGAGACCGACGTAACGCTGGTCGACCTCGCGCACTTCGCCCGTGAGGGCTACGAGGCGCACCTGGCGATCGCGCTCATCTCGCTCCTGAACGTGGTCAACAACATCGCCGAGCGCGACCAGCGCACCGGCCGCGAGATCATCGTCGCCATCGACGAGGCGCACATCGTCACCACGCACCCGCTGGTGAGCCCGTACCTGGTCAAGATTGTCAAGATGTGGCGGAAACTCGGCGCGTGGCTCTGGCTCGCGACCCAGAACCTCGAGGACTTTCCGGGGGCGGCGCGGAAGCTGCTCAACATGATCGAGTGGTGGATCTGCCTCGTCATGCCCAAGGAGGAGGTCGAGGAGATGCGCCGCTTCCGCGACCTCTCGGACGCCCAGCGCGAGCTCCTGCTGTCGGCCACGAAGGCGCACCTGCAGTACACGGAGGGCGTCGTGCTCGCCGGCTCGGTGGAAACCCTGTTCCGCTGCGTGCCGCCGTCGCTGGTGCTGGCCCTGGTGCAGACCGAGCGCCACGAGAAGGCGCGGCGGGCCGAGATCATGGCCGAGCACGACTGCACGGAGGTGGAGGCGGCCGTCCGGAACGCCGCCGAGATCGATGCCGCGCGGGGAATCGCCCGATGAGGCGCGGTTCTTGGCTTTGTTCACAGCGGGCCGGGGAACGCGCGTTCCTTCCCCCACCCCGACACCGGGACGCCCCCGGCCCGCTCCTTCGTTTCTCCTCGGCGGCGCGCGCGCTGGCGGCCGGGGCGGCGCTTGCGGGCCTCGTGCTCGCGGGACTCGCGCACGCGGGCGAGACGATCACTTCGGCCGACATCCTGGCGACGTCGGCGGACGTCGACTGCCTCGACTACCGGCCGGTCGGCGGCTGCGTGTGGCTGCGCTGCACGGTGCTGGACGGCTGCTCGACGCGCGCGAGCGTCAAGTATCGGCACTTCATCCCGGACGCGGTGGTGACCGCGTACCCGGCGCGGGGCATGAGCCCCTGGACGGAGATGCGCGCGCTGGAGGGGACCGCGGACGGCGGCACCTACGCCCGCGGCGCGGGAACCCGCGCGGCGACCGGCCTGCGCTTCAAGCTTGCGCAGGTCATCGGCTCGCCCGGGATCGCCTGGATCAGGGGGCTGAACCTGGGCACGACCGTGTGCAAGCCGGCGGCGACGCCGCTCGCGCCGTACTACACGAGCGGGGCGGATCCCATGTGGCGCTCGCCGGGGCTGCAGACGCCGCTGACGCTGCGCCACGCGCTGCGCGCGGTGCGCGAGCCGGGACCGCTCGGGTCTCTGTGGGGGGCGCTGTACCCGCGCACGGGGTTCGTGCAGCAGTCCCACGACTACAAGGCCGGCGCGGTCGCGGCGCAGCGCGTGGCCGACATCGTCACGCGCCACAACCAGCCGCACGTCTACCGGCCGCTGCTCGGCGGCTCCGGCGGCGGCCAGTGGCCGCCCGGCGCGGTGGTGGAAGGCGATCCGGACACTCACAAGTGGCAGATGCTCGCGCCCCGCACGGGGTCCTGCGCGGTGTTCGCTGGGTCGGCCTCGCCGCTCGTGGGGACGGTCGATCCGCTCGGACGCAACGTGTCCGCGAGCGGCGCGTACGCCTGGAACCTGTGGCGCCCGTACGCGTGCTGCAGGCGCCGCGGGCAGTGGCTCATCACGCACTGGTAGGAATCATGAACCGAACGAACCGAACGAACCAGACGCAACGAACGACCCGAACGGCCTGCGCGGCGGCGCTTGCCGCCCTGCTGACGGCCACCGCGCTTCCGGCGGCGGCCGACGATGAGTTCATCTACCGGCTCGGCGGCGCCGAGCCGATCAGCCTGGGGCCGTCGGACCGGGCCTCCACGCTCAGGCTCGGCATCGGCGCGGCGTGGAACTCGAACTTGACGTGCGGCAACTTCGACATCGCCCACTCCATCCGCCAGCAGCTGAACGGCGTCTCGGGCGCGTTCCAGGACGTCATGGGCAACGTCATCCAGACCGCTCAGGGCGTGGTGGCATCGCTGCCGGCATTGGTGATCCAGCGCCTCAATCCCGGACTCTACGATCTCCTGCAGAACGGCGTGCTGGAGGCCGGCCAGGAGTTCCGGGTCGCGAAACTGCGGTGCGACGAGATCGCCGACGAGATGGGTGAGACGCTCGCGCACGAGGGCTGGTCCGGGATCGCCCGGGCCGACTTCTGGCGCCGCCAGGTGGACGCCGGCGGACGCGACGTGGTCGAGGTCGTGGAGGAGGCTGACAGCTCGGCGGGCGCCGACGGCGGGGTGCCCTGGGTCGGCGGGAGTGCCGCGGGCGGCGCCGGCCAGGCGCCCATCGAGGCGGTCGGCGACGTCTCGAAGGCGGGCTACAACCTGCTGCTCGGGCGCGCCGCCGCCGACGGCTCGGCCGTTGGCCCGACCGCCTGCGGCGACTCGGACATCTGCAAGGTGTGGGACGACCCGGACCAGATGGCGGCGTGGATGCGCCGCGTGGTCGGCGAGATCGAGGTGCGCACCTGCGACGGCTGCCGGCGCGTAACCAGCCAGGCGGGCCTCGGGCTGCCGTCGGTGTACCGGCGCGAGAAGAGCGCGCTCGCGAATCTGCTGCGGCCGCTCGCGCAGACGGACGCGGTGCCGAGCGAGGCCGTGCTGGAAGGGCTCACCGGAGGCGGCGGGTTCCGCGTCACGCGGCGCGTGATCGAGGCGATCCGCGACGAGCCGCGGCCCGCCGCGGTGGCCGACCGGCTGGCGGGCGAGCTCGCCGTCGGCCGGGTCATGGAGCAGGCGGCGATGGCGCGCCGGGCGCTCTTGGCCGGCATGCGCGAGCCGCACGTCGCCAACAACGAGGCGGCGCTTGCGCAGTCGGAACGCGCGCTCGTCGAACTCGACCGCGAGATCCGGCAGATGGAGGTGGAACTGCGCGTCAAGGCGCTCGTCGCTTCCAACAGCTCGCTGGCCGTGCTGCAGCGGGCCGGCATCCGCAAGCGCATCCCGGTCTGGGAAGCCTCCCCGGCCGGGAGCCTGCGCGAGGGCGCCCCGCAATGAGCGTCCGCAACTGGCTCGTGCCCGGAGCGACGGCGGCGGCCCTCTGCGCCGCGATGCTGCTCGTGCCGCCCGGGTGGATCGTTGCCGCCGATGTTGCGCTGCAACCGTGGCGGCCCTGGCTCGGCGGGTTACGCATTGCGTGCATCGCCGCCGCGTGGATCTGGTGGGACGGCCTGATCGGTGCCCTCCCCGGCCTCTCGGCGGACGCTGCGGCGCATCTGCGCCGCCGGCGCCACTTCTGGTGCGGGGCGCTGGCCGCCATCGAGCTGGTCCTGGTCCGCAATGCGTTCGGCGCGCTGTGGAGCCTTCTGGCATGACCACGGTTTTGTTCCCGTGGCGGGCCCCGCGCGCGGGCACCTCCCGTCCGTGCGTCCGGCGGTCCGCCGCACCTTTTTCGGCGCTGGGGGACCGGTGATGGGCGTCTCCAGCTATTTCGAGTTCGTCACGGTGCTGTTCGGCTGGATCGTCTACGACCGGCTGTGGGCGGTGCTGAACGACACCGGCATCGTCTACGTGCCGTTTTTTGTCATTCTGCTCAAGAATCTTCTGGAGTCGCGGCGCGGGGGCGACGACGAGGGTTCGGCGGCCATCCAGTCGCTGAAGAAGAGCGAGACCGACGTGGTGGTGGCCATCGTGGTCATGTTCCTGGCGGCGGTGCCGTTCACCGAGGTGCGCCTCGGCGAGATGAGCTACGTGCGCCCGCAGCTCGACTGCGCGGTGGAGCAGCGCATCGCCGGCGGCGCGGAGCCGGCGGAAGTGAACGGGCTCGCCACGGGCACGGCCTACGATGCGCCGCTCGGGACGATCTCGGGCGAGGTGGGGCGCATCCCCATCTGGTGGGGATTCGTGCACGTGGTCTCCAAGGCGGTGGTCGCGGCGGGGACCGCGGCGATTCCCTGCACGGGCGACGTGGTGCGCCTCACGATGACGCTCGGCAACGACACGGTCGAGGATCCGCTGCTGCTCAAGGAGCTGGCGGACTTCACGACCGACTGCCACCGCCCGGCCGTGCGCCGCATGTACACCGGCGCGGGCGGCGGCGGCTCGTTCACCGCGCTCAGCCAGATGGATTACGTGGGCTCCGGGTTCTTCCTCGACACGCCCGGCTACTACGATCGCCTCTACTCGCGCCGGGACCGGCCGGCGTTCCCGCCGAACCCGGTTCGGGACGCGGGGCTGGAGGGGTCGCATCCGACCTGCCGCGAGTGGTGGCGCGACGGGGCGAACGGGCTGCGTGCACGGCTGCTCGCGGAGATCGACACCCTCACGCGCGACGAGATGGTCTACGACCCGAACGCGATTCTCCGCGGGGAGAACCCCGGGATGTCCGTCGCGGAGTTGGAAGACCTGCTGCTGCGCCGCTACCTCGCGCACCGCTCCGGGGACCGCATCGGCGTCTCGTCGGTGAGCTACGAGCCGGGCGTGGCGGAGAACTACCGCATGGGCGCCGCGGCGCACGACAGGGCCCTGACGGGTGTAGTCCACGCCACGGGAGACGTCATCGACGACGTGCTGTCGATGGGCGCGGCGGGGCTCGGGATGCTGCTGCAGGGGCCGGGAAACGTCGCCGCCGGGGTGGCGATCCGCGAAGGCATGCCGATCTTCCTGGCGCTCCTGCTGATGGTGTTTGTCGCGGTGCTGCCGATGCTGATGGTGTTTTCGCGCTACGACGTCTCCGTGCTGGTGACGCTGACGCTGGTGTTCTTCGGCCTGCAGTTCTTCTACGTGCTGTGGGGCATGGCGTTCTGGGTGGACAACCACCTCTACGAGGCGCTCAGCGGCCCGGCGGGCGCGCCGAAGGCGAACCCGATCCAGGGGCTCGTGAGCCTCTGGGTGCAGCGCTTCCTCTACATCGTGTTCCCGATGATCTGGCTGGCGGCGATCGGCTGGGTGGGCGTCAAGGCGGAGTCGGCCATGGGCGGCATCGCGAAGCTCGCGGACAGCTCGGCCGGCGCCGCGCAGTCCGGCGGCGACACGGCGGTGGGAGCGGTCAAGGCCGCCGCGATGAAAGGGGGCGGCCGGTGAGCCGGATCCGCGGCGGCTCAGATCTCGCGGTAGCCCCGCGTCAGGCGGCTGTATTCCGGCCGCAGGCGGCACTGCGCGTCTTCGGCCTCTCTTGTGCGCTCCCCGCGGCGCGATTCGGCGAGCGCCTCGTCGGCGCCCTCGAGAAGGGCTGCCAGAAACCTTCGGCCGAAACCCGGCTTGCTGCGGGGCGTGGATGGGTTGCGATGTTGTTCGGAGTTCATATGTTCGATACCTCTTTCGGTGGCGTCAGGTGAGTTCCCGCGCCGGTCGCCCAGACCCCGCGGCGCGGGAACTTGCCCGGCAGATCCACGCCCTGCCCGCGGCGCGCTACGAGATCGCGGTGTTCGACGGCCGCATGACCCGGCGCCTCTGGCGGAAGCGCCAGGCGCTGCGCTCGGCGGTCTGGCTCGCCGAGTGCAACCGCCGCGGCGGCCACGTCTACCTGCGCCCGGTCACGACCGCCTGCGTGCTCCTCGAGGGCCTCGGCGCCGACGCCCTGGCCGCGATCCGGGCCGACGGTCTCGGCCCGGCCGCCGTGCTGGAGACCGCCCCCGGCGCCTTCGAGGCGTGGTTCCGGCTCGGCCGGGAGCTGGACGCGAAGGTCGCCGCCTGCGTCGCGCAGGTGCTGGCCGCCCGCTACGGGACCGGTCCCGGCGCCGCCGACTGCGCCCGCCTCGGCCGCGCCGCCGGGTTCACGAACCGCACGGCGGCGCTGCGGGAATTGGACGGACGCTTTCCCCGGGTGCTGCTCGCCGACGCCCGCGGGCGCGTGACGCCGAAGGCGGACGAGCTCGTGGCCGCCGCCGAGGAGCGGCTGTGCCGTCGGGCGGCGGAACGCGCGGCGCGCGGGACGGGCAAGGCCGGCGGGGACGGCGGTCTGGGGCGACGCGCCGAGGAAGCGCTCGCGCGGGAGCTGGCGCGGATCGCGAAGCGGCACGGGGGCGCGACGGACTGGAGCCGCGCGTTCGCGGCGGCGGCGGGCCGCCTGGCGCGGGACGGCTACGGACGGGCGGAGGTCGCCGCGGCGCTCGCGGCCTGCCCGGGCGTGCGCGCCCGCAAGGGCGGCCGGGCCGGAGACTACGCCGGGCGCACCGCCGCCTGGGCGTTCGGGGCGCTGCGCCGCCGTCCGCGCTAGATCGATGGACGTGCCTGTCCAAACGGAGACGCGCGGCCGTCGCGACCGGGAAACGGTGCGGCCGGACGCGGCGGGGCGCATGGCGCTCGACGGGCTGGCGCGGGCGTTCGAAGAGGCCGCGCGGGGTCGGGACTGGTTCGCCATGAAGGCCGAACTCCGTCGCGTGGAGGATGCCGTGCAGGCCGTCTGGTACGCGGCGCAGGTGCGCGACGATGGAACGCGCTGAACGGCCGATCGGTCCGCGCGCGGCGACTGTCCTGCTGCTCGTCGAGGGCTATTGCTCGCTGGCGGTCGAGATGATCGCCCTGCGCGTCCTCGTGCCTGTCGCCGGCCAGTCGGTCGCCGTGACGAGCGTCGTCGTGACCGCCTTCCTGGCGGCGCTCGCGCTCGGCTACGGGTCCGGCGGGCGGTTCCCGGGCGACGTCCGGGAGAAGGTCGGGTGGAATCTCGCCGCGGCCGCGGCCTGGTCGGCGTTCTGGCTGTCGCGGTTCGGGGTGGCGCTGGCGTTCGACGCCACCGGGTGGCTGCCGCCCCTGGGACAGGTCGCCGTCTACGCGGCCGTCGGCGTCGGCCCCGCGGCGTACCTGCTGGCGGAGACCGTGGTGCTGCTGGTCGGCAGCGGCGCCGGGGAGAGCGCTTCGGGCAAGGCCGGCGGCGCGTTCTCGGCGAGCACACTTGGCAACGTGGCCGGCGGACTGCTGACGGCGCTGGTGGTCATGCAGCACCTCGGGGTGGCGGCGGCGCTCGCCCTGGCGTCGGCGCTCCTGCTCCTCGCCGCGCTCGGGGCCTGGGGGCGGCTCGACTGGCGGCTCTGGGCGCCCGGCGTCGCGGTGGCCGTGCTGGCGGGCGGCAACGTGGCCGCGGAGCGCAGCGGATACGTGCTGGCGACCGCGCACGCCGACTATGCGGTCGAGGCGGACGCGGACGGCGCCCGGATCCTCCGCGTCAACGGGCAGAACGCGAGCCGCGAGGACGGGAACGGCGTCGGGCATCCGTACATCGAGTGGATCGAAGACCGGGTCTACGAACGGGCCTCGGGCGACCGGCGGCTGCGCGTGCTGGTCCTCGGCGCGGGGGGATTCACGTTCGGGCGCGGCCGTCCCGAAACCGCCGCGGACATCGTCTACGTGGACGTGGACGACCGCCTCGGCGAGGTGGCCGGCGCGTTCCTCGGGGCGCCGCCCCGGAGCGGGATCTACGCTGCGGTGGACGGCAGGGCGTACCTGCTGCGCGGCGAGGCCGCGTTCGACGTGATCGTGCTGGACGCCTACGCCGACCGGACCACGGTGCCGGCGCATCTCGTCACGCGGGAGTTCTTCGTCCTGGCGCGGTCCCGGCTGGTGGAGGGCGGTGCGCTCTACATGAACCTGATCGCGCCGCCGCGGCCGGAACGGCTCGCAACGCGCATCGAGCGCACCCTGCGCAGCGTGTTCGCTTGGTGCAGGGCGCAGGCGGTGGGCGACGCGTCGCGCTGGCACAACCTGGTGTTCGCCTGCGCGCGGAGCGACCTCGACGGCGACGCGGCGGTCTACTCGGATGGCGGGCCGCGCGGCGAAACCGACCGGCCGGCGACGCGCCGGCGGCGGCCGTGAACCGGACCGGGACCGGCCGGTGAGCACGCGGCGGGTCGTGCTCGCGTCGATCACCGCGCGCCTGCTGTGGGACGGCCGCCCCGAGGCCGGGCGCTTCATTCCGGGCATCGCGCACTTCCAGTCGGGCGTGGCGGCGCTGCGCCGCGCCGGGGACCCGGCCGCGACGGCGCGCCTAGCCGAGATCGACGCGGCGCTGACGGCGGCGGAGGGGGCGGTGAACCGCTGGGCGCTGGAGGTCGCCGCGTTCGCGCGGGACGAACTGGCGAACGCGGCGTCGGGGCCTCCGGCGTGGGGGGACCCGGCGGAGCGCAGGATCCGCGTGCGGACGGGCGAGGCGGTGCGGCTCGCGGCGCTGATCGGCGCGTTCGACGCATCCTGCGCGGCGACCGCCGCCGCCACGGTGGCGGCCCGGGAGCGCCGCGTCTTCAATCCCCACCACGCCCGCATCGCCGACGGCGCCCGCATGATCCGCCGGATCGCCGACCTCGGCCACGCCGGGGGACTCGCGTGCCGGCGGCGGCGCGCGCGGGGGCCGCGGTCGCAGCCCGGGTCTTAGCGTGGGGCTACGACTTTTTTTGGTTGCGCCGGCGCGGCCGCGGGGGTATCAAGGATGCCGCTTGCGTGCCGGGTTCGCCCTGGCGTTGCCGCCCTCCGGGGTGGCGTCCAAGCAAGGTGCCCCGCACATGCGCGGGGTGAAACGTCCGGGCCGTTCCAGCTTATCCCGTCGGGGAACCTCCCCCGGCGGGCGAGGTTCGCTGGCGGGCTTCTCATCGGAGGAAACCCCAGTGGACCGACGCAAGTCGGTGCGCGCGCCCTCGGTCGACACCCGCAAGCTGCTCGAGCTGACGCACACGGCGATCGTCGTGGGCACCGCGATAGCGGCCACGTGGGGACTGTTGGACGTGTTCAACTTGGTGTGACGCACTTCAGCGGAAGGACCTCTCCCCTCCGGGAGGGGTCCGGCCGTGCCCGCAAGACGTGTGTCTTGAACGGCCTCTTCCGTGTTCGCAGGGTACGGAGGGGTGGTTGAAGGCGTACGAGAGAGACTCTTGTGGTGGGACTGAAAGGAAGAACGACGAGGCAAGGGGACGGGGTTGTCGAGATCTTGACCAGGCTGACCACGAATTCCAATAGCCAGGTTGAAAAGAAAGGGGGCACTGCTGCCCCCTTCCACCGTCACGGCTGCGACGCGCTGGGCTCGACGGTCTAGCTCTCCTCGCGCGGACGCGGGGAAACCGAACCCAGGGTTTTTGGACGTTTCAGGACATGTCCCAAGGTTCGTTTAACCAATTGATAAACATAAAGTTTTTGACGCTCCGCGTCTCATTTCGGCACACTGCATCGACGCAAAATTACGTCGTGACAGGAGTACCGAAACATGAAGAAACGACCCACCATGCTGACCGCCACCTTCGTCAGAACCGTCAACGTCCCCGGGCGATACGGCGACGGGCGCGGCGGTCTCGGCCTGACCCTGCTCGTACAGCCCTCGTCCCGCCACGGCCTCTGCAAGTCGTGGGGCCAGAGCGTGCGCATCGGCGGCAGGCGCACGACCATCGGCCTCGGCCGCTATCCGGTGGTCACCCTGGCGAAAGCCCGCGAAAGGGCGCTCGAGAACGCCCGCGCGATTGATGAAGGACGCGATCCGCGCCAGACATCGACGACCGTTCCGACCTTCGCGAAGGCGCTTGATACGGTAATCGCGATTCACGCGGAGAACTGGAAGGACCGCGCCCGGTCCGAACAGCAGTGGCGGGCGAGCCTGCGCGACTACGCGATGCCGCGCTTGGCCGACAAGCCCGTCGACGAGATCGACACCGCCGACGTGATGGCCGTCCTGCTCCCCATCTGGTCCACCAAGCGGGTGACCGCCAAGCGTGTCCGGCAGCGCATCGCCGCGGTGATGAAGTGGGCGGTCGCACAAGGCTTCCGGCAGGACGACCCGGCGGGCGACGCCATCTCGGCCGCACTGCCGAAGAACACGGTCCCGCAACAGCACCAGCGCGCGCTGCCGCACGCCGAGGTCGGGGTGGCGCTTGGCCGGGTGCGCCGCTCACGGGCGTACCGCGGCACGGTGCTCGCGTTCGAGTTCCTCGTGCTCACCGCCTGCCGCAACGGCGAGGTTCGCGGAACCCGGTGGGACGAGATCGACACCG
This sequence comes from Pseudomonadales bacterium, assembly GCA_963663395.1. Taxonomy (GTDB): domain Bacteria; phylum Pseudomonadota; class Gammaproteobacteria; order Pseudomonadales; family Azotimanducaceae; genus Azophilus. The sequence goes on along the minus strand of OY760226.1, from coordinate 5,684,023 downwards.
CCGGGGCGGTCTGGACGATTCCCGCCGCGCGCATGAAGGCGGCCAGGGAACACCGCGTTCCGCTGGCGCCCCGTGCGCTTGAAGTCCTCGACGAGGCGCGACGGCTCGCCGATCAGCGCGGGCTGGTGTTCCCGTCGCCGACCGGGAGGACGCTGAGCCAGTCCACCATGCCGTCGTTGCTGCGCGACCTGGAAATCGGCGCGGTGCCGCATGGGTTTCGCTCCAGCTTCCGGGACTGGGCCGCCGAATGCACCGACTACCCCCGCGAGATTTGCGAGCTCGCGCTGGCGCACGTCAACAGCGACCGAGTGGAGGCCGCCTACCGGCGTAGCGACCTGTTCGAGAAACGGCGTGTCCTGATGGCGAACTGGGCCGCGTACATTGTCTGAGAGAGCATCGATTCGCCGAAACCGGGTCAAGGGCCGGCAGGGCGCCCGGCTTCGCCGGGCGCGCACACTTGACGCGGCGGAGGCGATCATACGCTGCCCGTCGCGGCTTCCTCCGGCAACCTCGCAACCCGCCCGCTCCCTGCCTTCGCGGCGAACGATCCTGCCCGCGACCTGTCACGGAATTCCGGCGACACGGACCGTCGGTTCGATGCTCCAGCGGGATGCCGGCCACTCGTCAGACTATGCCGTCGATGCCGTTGCACGGGGGAGGGGCGCGTCCCGATGGGACCGGGCCCTAGTCGGCTTCGCCGACCCGAGCCCGCTGGCGCGGTCTCGGCCTTGCAGGTGACGGTCCCTCGCGCTTCCGCCCTCCGGGCGGTCGGGCCGCACCACCCCCCATCTCGCCTTTGATTCGGTAGCTCCTGTAGCCTGTGCAACCATCAATCGCCAAGCAAGGGCCATGGAAGTCACCGCGTACCGGCTCCTCTACGACAACATCCACGACTTCAAAACGACGGCAAGTCGCATCGAAACGGAAGTTCGGCGTCACGGCATACGGGACAACAGTGATGATCCGGTCCCCGAAATGCATGGACGCACCCATCACGATATGTGGGTCTCGATGAAGAGCGTTTCCCACTTCAATCTCGGGATCGCCCTGGAGTTGATGCTCAAACTGCTCCTGTTCCTCAACAACGTCGCCATCCCCCACGACCATCTCTTGGTGAAGCTGCATGACCAGCTGCCTGCGGAGCGTCAGGCCCAATTGGAGGCGGCCTATCAAGCGAGCAGGGCATCCGTACGGGCAGGCTACGACCTCATTGCGTTCATCAACGTGGCGTCTCCCACATCACTGCCATCTAGGCCGCACAACCGGGACATTTTGACCCTAAGGGGATTCTTCGAGTATTTCGACGAGGACGTGATCCTCTGGCAGAAACGCTACTCTTGGGAACTGGTCGACAGTGGCCGCTGCCGCCATTACCTCAGCGACATCTCTGTGTTCGTCGCGTTGATCAACCGCGTCATGGCCGACGTTGAACGATTCTGACCGCTGGCCGGCCTACATCGCCATCCAGGGATCCTGAGCTTCAGTTCTCCGGCCGCACCGGCCGCGTCAAGGAACGTCGAGGCTTTCACCGTCGACGCGTGACCCTGTGCGCGGCGCGAAGACGATCGCTGATGCTCCCGCGTAGTGCGGCAAGAACTGCGGGATCGGCCTGACCACGGACCCCGCTTGCGCATTCGAGCGGCGTTCTCCCGAACCTGTCCCGCGCGGTCACCGGCGCGCCACCGGCCAACAGCGCGGCGATGGCCGCCGCGTACGGCGAGGGATCCGGCTCTTCGGCCCGGTCGAGCAGATGAGCCGACACCACCGCGTGCAGCGCTGTGGTCCCGTTGTGGTCGCGTGCATCTGGATCGGCGCCACCTTCCAGCAGAACGCCGATGTGTTCCACCGGACTCGGCGCGTACCCCCAACCAACGCTCTTGACGACGCTATGGAGAATCGGTTCGAACCCATTGCCGGATACGTTCGGATCGGCGCCCGCGCCCAGCAGGTGTCGAATCGCGTCGACCTTCACGCGCCTGCGGCCTCGCAGCGCCGCGACCGCGTACAGCGGCACACTGCCGTGGCGGTCTGCCGCGTTCGGGTCGGCGCCGCACTCGATCAAGACCGGGATGGCTTCGGTTTCGCCGTGCAGCGCCGCGTCGAACAGCACCGCATCGATGTCGACACCCGACCGCGCCAGGGCGCATACCACTGGCGGCTCGTTCGCACGCGCCGCTTCGAGCATCTGCGGCCTGGTGCCCCTCGCGCCTGACTCGATCAGCACCGCGACGAGGGATGTTTGCCCCATCCGGGCCGATGTCTCCAACTGGCCGCGCGTCCCTTTGGCACCGGACTCGATCAATGCGGCGACCACATTCGCCTCGCTGGCCCGGGCCGCATCGACGAGCTGTTTCGCCGTTCCCCTTCGCGCCGGCATCGATCAATGCCCGCACGCGCGGCGAATCGTTTCGGCGCGCCGCGTCCACGAGTTGCGTCCTCAGCGATCGACTGGACATGCGTCCCAGGTGATCAGGGAGGAGCGGCATCACCTCAATCCGACCCCGCTAGCTGGAGCCACTTCCCATCGTGCCAGTACCAGATGCTCGAAGCCTTTTCGAGGAAGAAGTCCTCGATCCCGTCGACATCCGTTTCGTGGCTCCGCGCCGCCGAGGGACGCACCCCATGTCGAACGCGCTCCGCATCGGCGACCCCGATCACACGCGAGAAACCGATCCGGCCACGGCCCACGTCCTGCAGATAGCCGAGGTCGGCTACGGGCGCCAACTCGTCCACATGCTCCGTCAAGTTCCCACGGTATACGAGAATCGAGGAGACGCGGTCTTTGGAGCACAGCACTGCCGCGTCCATGCGACCGGGTACCGTGAATTGTCCGTGGACGACATTTGCCGGCTCGGTTACGGTGGGCACGCGTCGGAGATCAGTGCCCCTCCTACCGGCAACGACTCGGGCTGCCTCCACATCCGCCGAGGGGCGCTGCGGTTCGCTTGCGGCCAACCAGGGTTGCGGGATCACGCAACGCCGCCGAGTCAGGTCTGCAACCACATCCGTAGAAAGGCTCCGGAACACGTCCGGTGCCAACCGCACTGTCTCGATGTCCGCCCTGTCCCAGTTTCCAGAAGACTGCGCATGTTCGACAAGGCCGCCGTCGTCGGTGTCGAGGCGGCGCTGCCCAACCTCGTCCGCCGTCCGACCGAGCTCGATCCTCTCCCGCCTGTCGTCGAACTCCGCGACCACGAAGTCGGCCTGAATGCCCCCGCCGTCCGACACCAGACAGCCGAGAGCTATTGCCGGGACTGCCATCGTTTTCGTCATGATCAATCAGCGCCACGCGTTTCACCCCCAGGGCCGCGTCGGCCATTCCGGGGTGAGCGACTTCCCGCGTCTACGGGATCGTTACGTGGACCACGTAGGCCCCTGCAAGGGCCGTCACGATCATGGCGACCAGCTTGGTCGTGTACCACCAGTCCCGTTCCATCGCGATGCTGCCGTCGACCGCCTCGTGCGTGCTGACCCGGATCCAGCGCATCCATCGCCGCCTCTGGCCGTCCACGGCGACCTCGTCGCGCTCGACGTCCCAGTGCACGGCGGCCAGCGACGATGCCTCCCCCGTGGTGAACGCGTCCACGTCGACCACGACATTGCGCCCGGCCAGGCGACAGCGGTAAACCCATGGCGCCCGCGCCAGCTTCGCGGAACGTTCGCGAATGCGCGGCGCGTAGCGGTCTTCGGCGACTTCCATAAAGCGGCTCCCTGCTACGGCTGCCTGGAAGTGTAGCGCCGCGGACACTTCCTGTCGCTCGGGAAGGGTCTCCCGCTGCCCCGGTTCGACAACCGCAGCGTCCCTTCCGTCGAAGCCGGTCCAGCGTCGCACGCGTGCTCCGGCGGTCAACCGGTCGGTTCTCCGCTTCGCTCCGACCTCGCTGGCGCGAGGTGACCGCCCTGCGCGCGCGTGCCGCTTGCCAGGCACCGACGCACTCCCGCGTCGGCAACAACCTGACAGGAGACCGACATGGACCTTCCAACCCTCGTAACCCAGTGGAGCGGAAAACTCCCCGAGGGCTTCGTGCCGCCCGCCGTTCTACGCCGGACCCCGGCCCCCGAGTGTTCGCTCAAGCGCTGCCGGAGGCCGGTCGCCCTCAAGAAGGACGGGACCTTCGCCCACGCCTGCCAGCCGTGTCTCGACAGGCGGGCCGCCTCATGCCGCAGAAGGCGGGCGGCGCTTGCCGCGGAAGGCGGGTGCAGGCGGTGTGCGTACCGGAAGCGGCTCGCCGGTGACTTCCTTTGCCAGCGGTGCCGCGACGACCGGGACAGCGAGCGCGCGCAGAAGCGCCAGGACGCTCTCGACGCCGCCGTGATCGACGAGTTCGCGGCCAAGCCCGAGACGGCGCACCGCGCGAGCAACCTCGACATGGGAATTTCGCCCTGGAACGGTCGCCAGCAGCCGTTACCCTCGGCAGCCTACTGGTCGCCGTTGCGGGACCCGGAACCGAGGGAGGAACGCGAGTGGGTGCACTCCCTGTGGGATTCGGGCTGGCGGTACAAGCGCCACTAGCCGCCGCCACGAGGCGCGTCGGCTCCGATCCGCGCGCCTCGGCCTCCCAGACGCTCCCGGAGGCCCTGTCCCGCGCGGAGCGGCCAGTCAACGGCGACGGGTACCGTCGGCGCAGCAACCCCTTGACGGGCCGCTCAGTGCCGCCACGCTGCTGCCTGGGATGGCGTCCGCGGCTCCCTCCAATATCGACGATACCCACCTTGTCGGCAACATCCCCGCCAAGCAGCACCGCGGGCGCCATCCCTGCCCGTGCGGCGAGCACACCGGATCCGCGTCACCGGGACGCATGGCGCGGCGGAAAGCACCTGCTGGTCTCGCGCGATCAATCGTGTAAGCATTTGATAAACATGAAGTATTTGCACCTGTTTCCCGTATGGTGTAGGACGGTCCAATGCACCCGTCCTCGAACTTCACCACGGCCCGGCGGCCGCTTCCGCAGCGCGCCCGATGACGAAGCCCGCGCACGTTTCGACCGATTCAAACGCCTTCGACGCGGCCGCCGAGGCGGAGCGCCTGCGGGCCCAGACCCGCGCCCGCCGCCGTCCCCGCTACCGCCGCTCGCGCCTCGACCGCTACAAGGGCGAACTGCTCGCCCTGCGGGCGGAGGGGTGCACCACCGCTGAACTGCAACGCTGGCTGCTCGCCCGCCGCGTCCGCGTCCAGCACGCCACCGTCGCCCGCTGGCTGCGACGCCACGGGGCGGGCTGACCGGGTGCCGAAGTTCCGCTCCATCCGGTCCCCCGAACGGCAGGCCCAGGCCGTGGTGGGACGCCTCGTCAACCTGGGCGCGCTGCGCCGCAATCCGAACAGGCCCGCTTCGGTGCGCACCGTCGCCAACTACTACGACTGCCTGCTCCAGATCGCCCGGCGCATCGCTGCGGAGGGACGCGAACTGCGCGACCTCACGCCCGAGACCGCGGTCGAATACCTGCGCACCCGCACCGGCGATCTCGGCCAGAAGGCCCTCGACATGCACCGCCAGGCATTGCAGGCGATGCTGGTCCATGTCTCCCGGCGGCTCCCCGAGGGCGAACGCCTGACCGTGGTCCGCTCGGCGAAGCCGCGCCGCACGGGGGGGAGGGCGTACCGGCCGGAACAGATCCGCATGGTCGCCGCCGCCCAGAACGCGCGCAACGGACTCTCGACGCTGATCGCCCACGCCGCCGGACTGCGGGCGCACGAGCTGCTGACAATCGCGCGTCCCAATGAACAGCCGCCCGACCGCCGCCCCGCGCGTCCCGAGAAGTTCGCGGGCAGGCCGGGGCGCGACTACACGGTGATCGGCAAGGGCGGCCTGGTGCGGATGGTCCGGCTCCCGGACCACCTGGCCGACCGTCTCGAGGAGCGCCGCCGCGAGGGGCCGGAGCGCGTCACCGACCGCGGCATCCACTACACCTCCCGATACGACGTGGCCGGCGGCACGCCGTGGAGCGTCAGTTTCGGCAGCGCCTCGAAGCGCGCGCTCGGCTGGACCGCAGGCGCCCATGGTGCTCGACACGCCTATGCCCAAGAGCGCATGGACGAGCTGCAGCGCAGCCTCGTCCGCGCCGACGCCCTTGAAGTCGTCAGTCAGGAGCTTGGGCATTTTCGCCCGCTCATTACCGAGACCTACCTGAGGTGACCACGCTCACGATCCACCTCAGCCAGGTCCAGATCGAGGTCCTCGACGAGATCATGAGCGGCAGGCGCGACTACCTGGCGGACGACCACAGCCGCGGCCACGCCGTCGGCGAGATCCTGCTCAAGCATCACCACCTGCTCGGCGAACGCGACGACCGCAAGGCCGAGGCGGACGCGGCGCAGCAGGCGCTCCGCAAGAACCTCGATGCCGTGTCCCGCGAACTGGATGCCGTCCGCGGAGCGCTCGATGCCGAGCGCGCCACCCGCCGCCGCGACCGCGAACGGACCGCCCAGGTCCGCGACAGTCTGCGCGGCGCGCGCAGCGCCCTCCGGCGTCTGGGCGAGTCCCGCGCCACCTACCGCGATCTCGCGCTGCGCGTCGAGGCCGCCTTAGTGTGCGCCCCTCCGCGCCACGACCTCGGCGACCTCGAAGGCCGCCTTGCCCGCGCGCTGCGCGCCGCTGGCTTCACGATGCCCGGCGCGCCCGACGGCTAGTCACGCGCCAGCCGCGATTCCGCCATCGCCGTCGGCGCGGTCCGCCGCCGCCCCAAATGCGCCCCTCGCGCAACGTGTCCGAATGCGGCCGGATGCCTCGTCGAAGCCGCTGCTCGCCCGGACGCTGGGAAAGGGTCCTGGCGGACGCCTGTTCCCAGCGTCCGGGCTCGCCTTGCCGCGTTTCGCTCACGATTGGTCGCTAACACCCCCCACGCACACCCGTAAACGCCGCTTGCCCCGCGTCCGGGGAGCGTCTACGATCCGCTCCAACCACTGCCCATCTGGGCGAACAGACGCCGGGATCTGCGACCCGGACATGGCTTCCCCACCATGCAAATCATCGGGAAGAGTCCACCGCGTGGGCCCCAGCATGACCCCAGCTGAATCAACGGGTGCAGTTGCCAGCCGCGACCTTTCCAGCAACATCCCGGCTGACACGACCGGAGCGCGAATCAGGCAGACCGCAGGGTAACCCAACGGGACGCCTCGACTCGCGACAGACGGCCGAACGATAGGGATGACGCGCAACGCGTCGCAGACGTTCCACTGACCAAAGGAACAGCGCGAGAGCAGTGCCGGCGCCGTCCGCAAGGACGAAACAGGGTGCGAACAGGATGACCGGATTGGTACCCGCGATTCCGCTCAGCGCCGACCGATTACAAGCATCGGTCGGATGCGAGAACTTTCTTACAAAATCCGCTATCGCTTGTCCCCGCCAGCCGGCCCGAACGCCGTGCCAGATCCTGCCCGTCCATCTGCTCGATCTCCGAGCTGGCCGTCGCCGCGGGCCACTCGACCCGTTGTCTGAAAACGGCCCCTCCGGAGCCCGATCCAGCCGGAATTCGCTGCCGAAACGCGCCCGAGAGTGCTCTGGTTTTCCAGCGCACGACCAAACGTACCGAACGAGGCCACTCTCCGCGCCGCCGCCACCATCACCCGCTCCCCGCGCTCGCGTGCACCGCCAGGATCGCCGTCTGCCACCAGGCGCACTAGACAATCCCCGTACGCCGGTGCAGCCGTGACCTCTAGGTGAGACAGAGACTTGCCCTGCTGTCACCAGTCCATCACACTAGCGACCGGGATGAGCGATCCGATCTCCACCACAGTTGCCGACAAGCCGCCTCTCGACGATCAGGCTCAAACCGCCCCCGCCAATCAGCGCTGCACGAACGTCGTCCACCCTTCGCGCCACCCGCCACCGTCCTCCTACCGCCGCCTGTCGGATTCCTCTCCTCGCGTCCACGCAATTCTGGGACCGTTGTTGATCTGTGGGGACGCGCGGCGAGCTCTTTGCCTGCTGCCAACGGAATCCGTTCAGACCGTAGTGACCTCGCCGCCCTATTGGTCCTTGAGGGACTATCAGATACCGGACCAAATTGGCCGCGACGACAGCCTTGGTTCGTACATCTGCAGCATCGTCGAGACCTTCGCCGAACTGCGGCGCGTCCTTCGCCCGGATGGAACCGTGTGGCTCAACGTCGGCGACTCCTACACCTCTGGCAATAGACGCTACCGGGCTCCAGATCGCAAGAATCGCGCACGCGCAATGCATGTGCGGCCCCGAACACCTGACGGACTGAAACCCAAGGATCTGATCGGTGTCCCCTGGCGTCTGGCGTTCGCGCTACAGGATGCCGGCTGGTGGGTTCGCAGCGAGATCATCTGGCACAAGCCCAATGCGCACCCCGAGTCCGTGCGAGACCGCCCCACGAAAGCCCACGAAACCGTGTTTCTGCTCTCCAAAGAACAGGACTACTACTACGACGTCGCTGCTGTCTCCGGCCCCAACGGTCGGAGGCTGCGCAACGTGTGGGAGATTCCAACCGAGCCGCTGAAGCGCACGAACGGTCAAGATGACGACCACCCGGCCATGATGCCCCTTTCTCTCGCGCGGCGATGTGTGGCGATCACGAGCAAGTCCGATGATGTCGTGCTCGATCCCTACGCAGGCTCCGGAACGACGCTGCTCGCGGCTGCGGAGCTTGGCCGCCAGTGGGTCGGCATCGAACTCAATCCGTCGTTCGTGGACCTCACTGAACGACGGCTCGGCCTGTGACGCTCGACGAACTCAAGGCGAGGCTCGACTCTTTCTCGCCAGCCAAAATCGCCTTTGTTGCGACGGTCGTCGAGTCCCTGTCGAACCCAACACAGGCCAACATCCGCTCCGAAGGTACTTGGCTCACCGAATCTCCCGAGTGGATCGAATACTTCGGACTCGCACTCTCAGTCCACCACGCCGCAACGACCGTTCCGCTCGGCTTGACTTCATTCGAGACCGTATTCCGGAACGCCTGCTCCCATGTCGAATGGGCGGTGACCCCTCCGGGTTCCGCGACTCAGCGTTTTGTCGACCTCTCAGTTCGTGTTGCCTCCAACCACGCAAGACACCTTTCCCTGAAATCCACCGCCGCCAAGACGCTCTCTCAAACGACCGTTCACATCTCGAAGCTAACCGAAGCCGCGTGGATACAGGACACGCGCACACCCGCCGCCCGACGAGAGGCCACGCTTGAGCTATTCGCCTCCTACCAGCGCGTCGTCACTTCGATTCTCATGCTACGCGCCTTCCGCGCGGGAGACGACGATCAGGCCCCGCGCCTGTACCAGCTCGTCGAGATACCTGCATCACTGTTCGACTCCATTCAGCATGAACCCATTAGCGCCTTCCAGAGCGATGCTCCTGTGATTCCGTGTAGGGATTCGGATGGCCGTACGGTCGCCCGTGTCGCCTTGGACCGATCCGACGCCAAGATCACCATTCGTAGCGTCAAGCTCAACGCCTGTACGGTTCACGCAGAGTGGGCTCGCACCTAACCAGCGCGCAGGAGCACATGCCGGCCGACGAACAACCTGCCACTGCTCCCGACCCGCTCCTCAGTGAACTTCGCGCGACGGTTGAACCGAGATTGAAAGAAAAAGGAAGGATCGAATTGCCCGCAGCCTGCGATCAGATCGGTCTTCCCGACGCACCAGATGACGAAGCTCTGACGAAGCGCGAGTACATCAGGAGCCGCTTGGCAAAGGTGGCACCGGACGAAGTACGCGCCGTTGCCGCCCAATATGTACGCTGCTATCCGCTTGGCGACTTTGGCAATGATGCGACGTACCGCCTTGAGGAACTGCTTTGGAAAGCACTGGACCCAAACGTCTCGAAACGCGTGCGCCGTGAACTTGCTGACGCACTTGACGGAGTCGAACTATTCATCGAATCGACGGCGTTTCTTGACTTGCTCGCAAGTCTTTTTCTGCTCGATCCGGATGGCCTTGCGGCCATCAGCGAGCGCGACACGCTGCATTGGAACATCCAAAAGCATGTGATTCAGAATCCTGAGGATTGGTCGGTGGCACAACTCTTCCAAGAGCTCGGCGCACTTGACTGCTCCAGCGAACGGTTTCGGAAGCTCATTGAAGCCCTCGCCGGACCCGACGCGCGGCCGAACGAAACAAGCCAAAGGTCGTTCGTGTCCGCAGCCAACTCTGTGCTGACGCGACACGGCTTCGAACTCGTTGAAACGGACGTAGTCGACGGCTATCCGTCGTTCTCGTTCATTAGACCGGGCGATCCCTCGCAGGGCAGGCCAAAGAACATCATATTTGCGTCCACCGTCAAACCGGACCTGCGATTCCGCAATGCAGTTGACAATGACATCGAAATCGTGACCCACGCCGATAAGGTTCTCGTTTATGACGAGCCAATAGGCGACGGGCTGCGCTGGTGCGATCTCCAGTCCTGGTGGGCGCGGTTGAAGACTATCGACGACCCAGACGACGCCAAGCGGACGCTCTACGAGCGATTGCGGGTTAGTCTGCCCAGATCTTCGCCTCCGCAGCGTCTGCTGTTCAGAACGTTCTTCGAGCACTTTCGGGAGCGAGTACCGAGCCTACCCGCGCTGATCCCCGAGGTCTGGCTACACTACGATCCGAGGACCATTCAACAGAGAGGCAAGGACGCTTTGCTCCGCCAGCGCATGGACTTCCTGCTGCTGCTCCCCGCTGGCGTCCGCATCGTGCTGGAGGTCGATGGCCAGCAGCACTACGCCGAAAATGGTCGGCCTGCACCGCGGCGCTACGCGGAGCTGGCCAAAGCCGACCGTGAGCTCAAGCTGTGCGGCTACGACGTTTACCGGTTCGGAGGGGCCGAACTATGCGGAGAGACCGGAAAGCAGCTCGTCGCATCGTTTCTGGACGACCTCTTCTGCAAACACAATCTTCTGTAGGCTTCACCCTGCGACTGGAAGGAGCGCAAGCGCTCACCCGGCAACCTCACACGCCCAGGACATACGCATTTCGCTTGTCCGGCGTGTAGCCGTGTAACCGTGTGGCGCGTTGTCGCGTGTCGCGGTAACTGTTCGGTCGTCCCGTGGGACGGGCGCAACTGGGACGTGGATGTCCTCCTTCCAATGATTCGAGCTTGAATTGAAGCGCCGTCCTAATCCAGCCAAGCACCCTGGTCACCGCCCACCTCACGAATACCTCGAAGCGCGCTTGCTTCGCTTTGTCATTGCCCTTCCGGCCCGTAGACCGTAGATTCGGCTCCATTGCCCTTCTCAGGCCGTGATTCGATATAGGGGGTGCCTGGCTCACGGTTCGGCTGCCAGTGGACGCTTCCCCCTCCTTGGCCGCCGAAATACAAAACCTCCGCGCCCTCCATGCAGGAACGCCCGAACGCTGCATACAGGTGTGTTCGATCCTCGGATCGCATATCGTTCGCTTCAATCGCCTCTACTGCCTGCTCCGCGATCAGATCGACCATCTGCCAGCGCGACTGTACGAGCGCCAAAGCTGCCGTCGTCGACAAACCCTGCCGTTCAGCGAGCTGCGCCGAACATTCACTCAGCACGTTTTCTCTCACCTCTACCATGAGCGTGAACCTGGGATTGTCGGCATGGACCTCGGAAACGTAGAGTTCGCCATGACCTCCCCAATCTTCTCCCACGCACACGGGACCGCCCACGACTGTCGAGATCAGGAGTGGCAGGGAGATGCCCAGAAAGAAGCCGATGGCAACGGACATTGCGATCACCAACCCGAGTGCGAGTCGACTCATATTCCGTATCCATCCATGCCTAATCCCGTCTACAGCCACCCTAACACATGGACCGTCGGCACATTTCCTCCTTGGCGTTCAAACCAGTCTGCCTGGAAGTCTACCGGTGGAGACTGCCGTCCATCACGGAACCACCGAACGCTTACGTGTCGCGTCTGTCGCGTTGTCGCGTAGGCGCATCGAGACGCACAAAGTCCGGATGCTAAAGGAGTCGCTCAGGGAGTAACCACTGTTGCCACCAGCGTAGAAATGTTGTTAAATCAGCAAGTTGATGCCAGTCTGTCGGTGACGCGGGGGGAGCGCGACGAGCTGTCCGCTGACCGAGATACCTTCGGTAATCTCGACGTTGAAGCCGGTGCCCTTCCGATGGGGGAAGGCGGCGCCAACACGCGTGTAGCTCGTCTTCTCCTCGCCGTCGTTGCCCTGGTAGTTCTCGGTGACGAAAACGCCCAGGTACTTCGGCGTGGCCGGAGCCTGTTCGGACTTCTGTGCCCTTCGTGTTGCCATTGGTCTATCCTCAAGCAGTTGACGAAAAGACCCGTCGTTGCCAACCTCCCCTGCGGGGCGATCAGCCCCTCCGGGTCGGTTTGACGTGTGCTCACACGCCCCGTTTCCGCGGCGACGTCCGCATAGGCAGACAAGTAAGCGGGGTCGTTGTAGCGCCCTCCGCAGGGGCCGTCAAGCGCCGCGTGTTGAGCATCTGGTAAGCGGAAAGTCTCGCGAAAACGCGCGGCGCGGCGGGCGGTTTCAGGGGGTCTCGAAACTTTTTTTCGAGCTGGTCGGTGGCGCGCGCGAGTACCTCGGCGTGGCACGGCTGGCGTGGCGCGGCTGGCGCGGCCACCACCAGGCCAGGGGCTTTCCGGACAGCGCAGCGGGCGCTTCGAAGGGGATGTCGCCGGCTCGAATGCGCCGCCGGAGATGACGCCGGCAGCGCCGGTCGGAACTGGACATGGGGTTCTCCGCCGTGTTGATGTTGACCGGCCGGGGATCGCTCCGCCCTCGCGCCGCTCCGTGGAGGGGTCGAACGGCTGTTCAACGCTTACCGACTGCCTGCCTGCGAGCCACGCCCCCTCGGTAGCGCGAGACCTGCGCTACCTTGGTGGGACAATGCGGGATTTCTCACATTGATCCGCCACGGAGCGGACATCGGCGGTGGAACAATTCGGGAACTAAAGCTGGGTTTCTAACCGGCCAATGTGGGAAGCAACACTTGGGATCGAGCGGTGCCTCGATTTGGAGTCACACGCGCTGGTGGCCGCGGGCGTAGCTCGTCACGTCGAAGGCGAGGTGCGGCGCGACGTGGCTGTCGAGGCGGTCGCAGACGGGGCTGACGGTGTCCGGGTCGATGGGCAGCGGGCGGTGGATGCAGGTCATTGCTGTTGTCCTTGTGAAATGGACAGTCATTGTCGGGAGGCCTCACGGGCCGAGAGGATGTCCGCCCAGTCGGTGCGGTGACACTCCGGCAGGTCGATCTCGACGTCGATGCCGAGGTCCTTGGCGCGGCGTTCGAGGCGCTCGGCGGCGAGCAAGCCGGGTCCGTCGAAGTCGGCTGCAACCACAAGACGGTCCAGTTCGTCAGGGAGGACGATGCGCGCCAGACCGGCGGTTGACAGCGCCGCCCAGGTGGGGATTTCGGTGAGGAGTGCGTAGGCGAGCGCCGTCTCGATGCCCTCGGCGACGGCGAGCACACGGCCGTCCGCGTTCGCGAGCCGGACGGCGCCGCCGCGAACCGGCCCGTAGGTGCGCCGTTCGCGTTCGGGCAGAAAGGTGGCGTGCAGACCGCGCAGTTCGTCGCCCACGGCCACACGAGCGAGCATGCGGCCGCGTCGGGCGTCCCAGCGCAGTTGGGCCGGCCAGGGCGGGCCGAGGCTCCGGGAACGCAGGTAAGCGTCCGCCGGGGTATCCGCGATCGGTACCGCGCGGTGCCAGGCACGGGCGATCCAACGGGGCGGCGCGTCGGGGTCGTGCGCCCGCCGCGGCCTCGCGGAAAACCCGTCCCGGCGCACGAGGATGCGCTCGGCGAGCAACGCATCGCGCACCTCGCGGGATTCGCACCCGGCGTGGCAGTGCCAGAGCGGCCCCAGCCGCCCCTGGCGGAGCGCCAGCGTCTCGGGGGAGCTGTCGTGAACCGGGCAGGCCAGGCGCAGCTCCTCGCCGCGCTGCACGGCGCCCGCCGCGCGGGCGGCGCGCTCGTCGAGTTGGTAGGGGGAACGGCGCACGGCTACCTCGGCAGGTCCGCAAAGCGGTCGAGAGTCGCGCGGCGGATCACGGTCGGGACGGCGGCCAGCGCATCGGCGTTGCGCTCCGGCGGCGTGCGCTCGGAAAGGTTCACCACCGGAATGCCGAGTTCCGCCGCGACCCGGAGCGTGTGGCCGGTGCCGCCCGCCTCGCGTCCGTGGGCGCCGCCGTTCGGGGTCCAGGCGATCACCGCGCGCACCGCCAGCAGCGTGCCGTCGTCGTCCAGCGCGCCCGCCAGGATGGAGACGTTGCGCAGGAACAGGGCGCGGGCTCCCCGGCGGCAGCGGTCCCAGGCCGGGTGATGCTTCTTGGCCAGGTGCAGGAAGGATGAGCCACGGACCGTATCGCCCGCCTTCGGGTGAATCACGTCGATGTCGGACTCGGGATCGCGTCCCGGACGGTAGCCGTTGTAGCCGGGCCAGGGGGTGTGCACGGTCACCGGCGCGTCGGTGCGGAGTGCCCCGGCCTCGAACGCACGGTCCGCGCCGACCGCGCCGCCGGTGGACAGTGCGCAGCCGGCGTCGCCTAGAGCCTGCGCCACGTCGGACATCCCGGCCAGTACCTCGGCGGGGGTGGCGCGGGCTCCGACACCGGCGTAGGCGAGCGGACGCGGCTGCGGGCGGGGTTTCTCGAGCGCGGTGCGCAGTCCGTCGACCAGGACGGGATCGAGGTCGGAGAGGCGCAGGCGCCCGGCGGACAGGTCGCGGCACAGCGTCCGAAGGGTTTCATTGGCGTCGTCTGCCGACTGGCTGAGGCCTGTGGACAGTGTGGACAAGCTGTGAATCATTTTGCGTTCTCCTCGAAGGCTGGCGGTTTCCGTCCCTTCGGGTCTGCGCCGTGAGCCGCCGGTCAAGGCTGCCGCCGGCAGCGCCGGGTCGACGCGTACTTGCCGTTCGCTGGGGCCGGCGGCACCGGAGGGTTCGCCTTGACGGGCGGCGGGCGCGGACCAGGCTCGGCGGAAGGCGCCCGCCCGTGAGCGCCGGGTCAGGAAGCGCCCTCGGGACGGCACGCGATGGTCTGGCGCACCCGCACACGGCGGTGCGGCGCTCCTGCGACAGGCTGTGGACGGCGGTCGTACATCCAGCCGGAGTCTGCGATCTCACCCGCTCCGACGGCGACAAAGTGGCGTCGCACGACCAGCACGAACGAGTCCGCGACAGTGTCGTGCGCGTTGAGCCACGCGGCCAGGGTCGGCAGCGCGGCACGGGGGTGCACGGTGCGCTCGCAGCGCCATCCGGCGAGCGTCATGGCCGCCATGAGCTCGTAGCCGTGCACGCCGTGAATCTGGGTCCGACCGGTGACTTCGCGCAGCAGCGCGGCGCAGTCGTGGGTGGGAATGCCGGTGACCGCGGCCATGGCCGACGGGCCGCACTTGGCGGCGCGCCCGACGATGCGGTGCAGCTTCACGGCCCCGTCTCCGTGGCATTGGAATGCGCGGCCAGGGCGTTCAGCGACGCGTCGAGTGGTTGGTCGAAGGCGTAACCGAGCCGTACGCTTTCCGTGACGGCGCGGGCGATGTCACGGTCCACCCCGAACAGGTAGCGGACGGTGTCGGCGAACAGGCGTGGATGGCGGTCGGCCAGGTTGTGCAGCGCCGCTGTGGCGGCCGGCAGGCGGCCGTCCTCGCGCAGCCGCTCGCTGGCGGACGCCATGGAGTACCCGTAGCCTTCCTCCTGCGCCGCATCGAGTTGAGAGGCGATCAGCGCGTGGGGGAATTCGATGACGTCGTAGTCGGCGCGCTCGGCGCGGCGGCCGAGGCGCTTGGCTTGGGCCGGGGTCGGCGCCGCGCGGATGCGATCGCGTTCCCGCCCGTCTCGGGTCTTGGCGGTCTGGAATGCGTGTTCCGCCGTGGGAACGGTGTGGTCGCAGCAGTCGGACGGATGGCGGTGGAAGTTGGACGGGTAGGCGAACTCGCCGCGGAAGCGGCCGATGCGCTCCAGCGTGGAGCGGGGACGGTGGATGCGGGGCATTGGACTCTCTGGTGGTGGGCGAAGCCCGATGACTAGGTAACGGCCGCGACCCGGACGGCCGGTCAAGGCCGACGCCGGCCGCTCGCGGGCGGCGGCGCCCTGACGGGGTAGCCTTGACGGGAGGGCCGGGCGCGGCAGGCTTACCCGCGGGGTTCGGCCCTGCCGGGGCTTGCGACGCCGGTGTGTCTTTCGTTCACCGCGCTCGGCGCTTGCCGGCTCCCCACGCATGCGAGCCACCTCAGCTGCGCACCGCGGACGCTGCGCTGCCGTGGTGGAACAATGCGGGATTTTTCGCAAATTCCCGCTTTATTCCACCGCGACGGTCAATTCGACGGTGGATCAATCTGAAAAACGAGCCTGGGTTTCCAACCGGTCAAGGTCGGAAACAGCGGTGGGTCGCCCCAGGACGCGGGCGGTCGGTCAGGATTTCCGGTTGCGCTGGTGACGCCCGACGTAGCCGACGATTACGCGCCGAGCTTCCTCGTCCCACGCAAAACCGATGCGGATGGTGCTGCGCGGGTCGAAGGAGGCGCCCTTGCCGATGTGGCTCGTGACGGGAACCGCGCGCCCGCGGTACGACGTCCGGTACCAGTCTGGGTACATGCCGACGGTGCTCTCGGACTGGTCCGGCTTGTGGAACCAGCCGGGGCAGGACTCGGCGATGTCCGGCGCTCCGCGGCGCCTGTAGGCGGTGGCGAGCCAGGCGAGCGCGTCGAACACCTCGCCCGGTTTCGCGAACGGCGCCGCCGGGTCGGACTTGCCGTTCAGCGAGACCGCCAGGGCGTCGGGAAACGCCCGCGCGGCGATTTCCAGCGCGTCGGCCACGGTGTCGATTTCCGGAGTGCCGGCATCGTCCGCGGCACGCGCCCGGCGCGCATCGACATAGGCGCGGCGCCAGTGCTCCTCGGTGGAGCGGGCGCGGTCGAGCTCGCCACGCAGGCGGCCGTTCTCGGCGTCGAGCTGCTCCCTGGCGAGGCGTAGCGTGGCGTTGGACCCGTCAAGGCGGTCGCGTTCGGACTCGGACTCGGCTGCGGCCGCGCGCAGGCGGTCGCACTCCGCGACGGCCTGGCGGTGCGCGCGCTGCAGTTCGGCGAGTTCCCGCGCGGCGGCGTGGCGGTCCGGCCCGTCCTCGGGCGGCGCCTGGTGGGATTCGTCGGGGACCGGATCCGGCGGCAGCGACTCCCAGACCTGGGGAACGGCGAGTACCGCGGCTTCGAGTTCCGAGCGCCGCGGTGCGCGCTCGGCCTCCTCGGCGAGGGTTTCGCCCTGGGGACGGACGGGGCGGTAGCGCCCGAGGGCGGCATTGAGCTCTTCCGCCAGGAACGCGGTCTGCGCGGGATCCCGCGCATCGTCGCCGAGCCAGCGGTCGATGTCGATGCCCAGGTAGCGCAGTTCCTCGGCGTACTCGCCGGCCGTGCGCCGCACAGCCGCGTCGCAGGCCGCGAGCGCGGCCTCCCGGCGTTCCTCGCCCTTCAGGTCCCCGAGCATCAGGACCGACAGGGCGAACTCGGCGGCTTCGCCCCACTCCGGGGCGTCCGGATCAAGCGCGCCGAGTTCGTCGAACCAGTGCCGGAAGCGCGGCGTGTCGAGTTCCGGGAGTTCCGGCGGAGCGGGCATGAGGTTCGCGGCAACGGCGAGCATGAGCCCGGCGGCGTCTTCGCCGGCGTCCGGCAGCCTCTCGGCCAGGGCGGCGCGGCGGTCGAGCCAGTCGGCGAACGGCCAGCCGCCGTGAAAGCGGCCGTCCGCGATCTCGCCGCCGGTCGGGATGCCGGCGCGCCCCAGTTCGCGCAGGGCCTCGTCGCGCAACGCAGCCTCGGAGCCGGCCCAGAGGTTGAGAACGGCGCCGGCGAGCCGGTGATCGCCGTAGCGGATGGCGTCAAGCACGGGACCCGCGAGCTTCCTCGGTGGTGCCTTGGAGGCGTCGCGGAAGCCGGGAATGCGGACCTTGCGGAGGCGGCCGTCGAGGCGGCTCCGAAGCGGGGGCTCGGCACGCTTGCGCGCGCGCAGCGCAAGCCGGACGACGGATAGCCGGAACGCTTCGTCGAAGAGTCCGAAGACGAACCCCGCCGGATGGCTTTCTGGAAGCATTGAGCCCGGCGGTTCGGCGCCGTCGGATTCAGTGGCGAAGGGATCGTTGCCGGCGCGGTGCGGAGGCCGGGACTGCTCACCGGGTTCGGTCGCGCCGCGCGGCGTGGGGCCGGAACCGTTCACGATTCGGATCCTGGGAGAGGCGGGACGTGCGGGCGGGCTGGACGTGGCAACGGCATGTGACGGAGCGACCTCGGAAGCGCAAACATACGCCCTCGGCGAAGCGGGCGCCAGCGCTGCCCGGAGGGCCGGCACCTGGCTGGACGCGACGCCGCGCCGGGTTCCCGGGCTTCCGGTCTGCTACCGGCACCGCCGGCGGCGGGTTCGGAGACGGACGGTGGGTACGGTGGCCGTGCGCCGCACGGTGAGCGGGGCTCGGCGGTGGCCCCCGAGCCGGCGCGCGCGGGCGTGACGCATGACGGCGCGGAACCCGGAGCGCGCCTGCCGACGCAGGATGCGCAGGTCCCGGCCCGCGGCGATGCGGGTGAGCTGTGCGTGCAGTTCGTTGGCGAGCTCTGCGGCGGACAGTTGAACGGGAAGCTGGATAGGGGCGTCGGGGTCCTGCGAAGGAGCGAACGCCGGCGGCCGGTAGGGGTTGCGGATGTAGGGGTGCATGGCTGTTCTCCTGACGCCGGGGCTAGGAACCATCGTCGTCGCGCACCGGATGGCGGGCGAGTACGCGCTCCAGCACCCGCGGCTCGTCGGCGAACACGACTGTCTGCCAAGCGACGATCTCGGTCTCCGCGCCGAGGCGCTTCAGGCCCGCGATGTCGTGCGGCCCGGGGCCCCGGATCTCGACGCGGGCCCGGCCGAGCACGAGGCGGCGCACGAGTTCCCAGCCGTTGGCGAGCGCGAAGCGGGCGTGGCGCTCGCGCACGGCGCGCACCACGTCCTCGGCGGCGAGTTCGAAGGCGACCGAGTCGTCGGCCATGCGGCGCAGGCGCACCGCCTCCTCCGGCTCCAGCAGGCGGCCGATGAGTCGGTCGCCATCATCGGTGGCTAGGCGCCGGATGCGCAGGTTGTCGTCGGGCAGCAGATGCCAGGCGCGCAGCAGCATGCCGGTGGCGAGGTGGAACGTCCGCTCGCGGTGCGTCGGCAGGTCGGCGACCTCGGCGTCCCACAGGGCGCGCCATTGCTGCTCGGAAGCCGCGTGCCAGTGCGAGTTCGCGAACTGGGATTCCGGGACGATGGAGGCGTCGTTCGGGCGCCGCAGCCGGATGCGGCGCTCAAGCGAGCCGTCGTCGCGCACCGCGGACGGCGCCGGCAGCGCCACGGCGGGACGGCCGGAACTGCCGTTGATCAGCAGGCCGACGGCATCGGCGCGGCTGCCGCCGGCTTCCCGCGCACGGCAGACGGCCTCCAGCGCGGCCTCGGACGTGAAGGGCTTGAGCGCATCGCGCCGCGCGATCTCGACGATCTCGGTGCCCTCGGGGCCGGGATGGCGGCTCTTCACGACGAGCGAGTCGGCGGCGATGGCCTCGACACCCTGGTTGTAGACGCCGGCATCCTTGGCCGCCTGGATGACGGCGTCGAGGCGCGCCTGGAAGTGGCCGAACAGGTCGTTCTGCTCGTCGATGGGCAGCGCGAGCAGCCGGTTCAGGAAACGCGGCATGGGGGGCAGCGAGTCCTTGAGGGCGCCCTCGGAATCGGACAGGACCAGACCGGTGGCTTCGCTGAAGCGCTTCTCGGACCACCCCGGCACGTGGCCGTGGTGGATGGACAGGTACATGAGCCGCAGCGCCGAGAGCGCGTGCGGGCTCTCCAGGTTGTCCTCGGCGCGGAAGAGCGACTGAGCGCCCATGGACGCCTGGCCGTCGCGCTGGCCGCGGGTGATGGCGCCGAGGCTGTCGAGCCGCCGGGCGATGGTGGCGATGAAGCGCCGCTCGCCCTTGACGTCGGTGGTGACCGGGCGGAACAGCGGCGCGGACGCCTGCCGCGTGCGGTGCGTCCGGCCGAGGCCCTGGATCGCCACGTCGGCCCGCCAGCCGGGTTCCAGGAGGTAGTGGACGCGGCGCGCCTGGTTCGCGCAGGCGGTGTCGGCGTGGTAGCTGCGCCCGGTGCCGCCCGCGGTGGAGAAGACCAGGATCTTCTTCGTGCCGTCCATGAACGCCGCGGCCTCGGCGAGATTGGCGCTCGGCGGCCGGTTGGAGACCGCGTGGCGGGTGCCGCGATTCGCGGCGGGCAGCGCGAGGATGCGCCGCGAACGCCCGGTGACCTCGGCGATCGCCTCGTGGCCGAACCGGTGTGTGAGGATGTCGATGGCCGACGGCATGGCCGGCAGCGCGCCGAGCTCGGCGATCAGCAGGTCGCGGGCCTCCACCGCCTCCTGCGACTCGACGGGGCGGCCTTCCTCGTCGCGCACGGGCACGGCGATGACCTTGCCCTCGTCGTTGACGGTCTCCTCGTGCAGCGTCGTCGGAAACGAGCGCACCAGGTACTCCATGACGTACTCGCGCGGGGTGAGGTCAATGGAGAGGTCGGCGTGCTCCGACGGCGGCAGTTCCGCGAGACGGCGGTCGAGAAGCGCCTCGCCCGTGGAGACGAGCTGCACCACCGGCGCGCGTCCCGCTTCAAGGTCGGCCTCGATGGCCTTGATCAGCGACGGGCACTTCATGGCGGCCAGCAGGTGCCCGAAAAAACGCTGCTTGGCCTGCTCGAACGCGGACATGGCGGCGGACTTCGCGCCGGGGCTCAGCGTGTCGCCGTTCTGCGTGACCCCGGTCGCCTCCAGGGCCGCGTGGATATTCTCGTGGATGATCCGGAACGCCCCGGCGTAGGCGTCCCAGATCTCCCGCTGGGGCTCCGTCAGAGCGTGCTCCAGGATGTCGATCTCGACGCCGTGGTAGGCGAGCGCGCGGGCCTGGTAGAGCCCCAGGGCCTTCAGGTCGCGGGCGACGATCTCCATGGCAGCGACCCCGCCGCGCTCCATCGCCGAGACAAAGTCGGCACGGTCGTTGAACGCGGTCGCGTCGCCGCCCCAGAGCCCGAGGCGCGGGGCGTAGGCGAGACCGTGCACGGTGGTGGCTCCCGTGGCCGAGGCGTACAGCACCCGCGCGTTCGGCAGCGCGTGCTGCAGGCGCAGCCCCGCGAGCCCCTGCTGCGACGGTTTCGCGTCACCGCGCTGCTTCGTGGCAGACCCGGCGGCGTTCGCCATGGCGTGCGCCTCGTCGAAGACGATCACGCCGTCGAACGCGTGGCGGCAGGACTCGTCCGCGCCGTCCGCGAGCCAGGCGACGATCTGGTCCAGCCGTGCCGGGGCTTCGCCGCGGGCCGGTGAGCGGAGCGTCGCGTAGGTGGTGAACAGGATCCCGGTGTTGCGGACGATGGGCTGCGCGGGCCGGTAGTCGGCGAGCGGGAAAACGTCGCGCTCGTCGCGGCCGATCTCGCGGCAGTCGCGCCGGGCGTCCTCCAGCAGTCGCGCCGACTGGGACAGCCACAGCGCCTTCTTCGCCCCGCGCAGCCAGCGGTCGAGGACGATCGCGGCCGCCTGGCGGCCCTTGCCGCAGCCCGTGCCGTCGCCGAGCATCCAGCCCTGGCGGAAACGGACCGGGTCGGAGAGCGGTGCGTTCACGATCTCGCCGCCGTCCAGGAGTTCGCCGTCGGCGTCGACCGGCAGGGCGCGCATCCAGTCCGCGTCGATCCGGTAGCGGTTCGGCAGCAGCCGGTCGTGCGCCTGGCCCGCGAGGGCGACGCTTTCCAGCTGGGCTTCGGAGAGAAGGCCGTCGGCGACCAGGGCGGGCGGCAGCATTGGGCGGTAGTCCGGCACTGGCGGCGCGATGTCGGCCATGGCGGCGGACTCCACCAGCGGCGTCGGGTGCTCCGCGGCGCCGAGGATGCGGAACGAGACGGACGACCAGGGCGACCAGGTGGACCCGTCGCCGCGGGCCTCCCCGGCTTCCCGCGAAACCGCCTCGATGTCGAGTTCCTTCGGCTCGGGGTCGAGCGTCAGGCGCGGCGGCAGGTCGGCGAGGCGGCGCACCAGATCGGCAGCGTCCTCGACCATCGCGAACGGGTCGATGGCGGGGTAGCGGTCTGCGGGCGCCGCCGGGGCGCGCTCCAGGACGACGAGGCGCGTCTCCACGCCGGTTCCGCGCCGCTGATAGACGCGCCGGGGGATGCGGACCGCGAACAGGATGCGCGGGGCGCCTGCTCCGCCGCCGAAGGTCTCGCGCCAGGCAGTGGACTCCGGGATGCAGTTGGAGCCGGTCGCGGCCACGAGGCGCCCGCACGGTGCAAGAGCCGCGTAGGCGGACTTCAGGTGCAGCAGGTCGACGTGCCTGCGGCGCTTGCCGACGTTGGGGCGCGCGGCGAACGGCGGGTTCATGAGCACGACTTCCGGGCGCACCGTGGGCAGGCGGTCGCGGATGTGCTCGGCGTTGTGCTTCGTGACGGCGGCGTCCGGGTAGATCGCCGCCAGCAGCTCGTGGCGCACGGGTGACAGTTCATTGAGGAACAGCTGCGCCGGATCGTCGAGAACGGCGGCAGGCAGCGCCGCGAGCACGCCGGTGCCGGCCGAGGGCTCGAGCACCGTGTCGCCGGGCTGCACGTCGGCCGCGAGGAACGCCGCGCAGGCAAGCGGCAGGGGCGTCGAGAACTGGTCGAAGGCGACCTGGTGCTCGGAGCGGTGCGAGTGGGTCGGCTCCAGAGCGGAGATGCGTTCGACCATGGCGAGAAACGCCTCGGGCGTCGCCGCGGCCTCGAACATGGCGCGTCCCCAGCGCCGGAGGAACAGGACCGTGGCGGCTTCGGCGGCGTCGTAGCAGAGCTTGGAGTTCCACGAGCGTCCCGCCGGATCGAGCCGGCGCCAGGCGTCATGCATCGCGGTGGTGACCACGGGGGCGGCGAGGCGGCGGCCGGCTTCGAGAATGGGAACGAGGTTGCGGGCGGCCTCGGCGACGGCGCGGCCGGGTTCGACCCGGGCCGGTGGGGCGGGCTGCGGAGCGGTGTCGTCGACGACGAGGTCGAAGAGGGAAGCGGTCTCGGACGGGGTCATGGGGTCCTCCTTGAAGCAGAACGGTGGCGATGCGCCGTCAACGGCGCGCGGACCGGCGGCACGCAACGGCCGGCGCGAAGCGACGCCCGGAACGGGTCGCCTTGCGTGCCGCGGGTCCGGGCGCAACGGTCCGGGCGCTCCGCCTCCGTGCGTCGAGTCGGCGGTGTGGCGCCGCCGTCGCGTGTCAAGGACGGCAGAACACAGGCGCGTGGCGGTTGGAAAGGACAGACAAGAAAAAACGGCCCGGCGCGCCTTGGGTGACGGCCGGGCCGGAAGTCCCGCGCCGTTGCCGGCGCGGGCGGAGGAGCCTCAGGAGGTGAGGAAGGCGGGTAGAGCGTCGTCTCCGGCGGGGGACTCGTCGGCGCCGTTGCCGGGCGTGGCGGTGGGTGCGGGTCCCGGCGCATCGCCGGTGGCGGACGCTTCGTGAGAGCTGCCGTTGCCGTCGGCAGAAGCGTCGGGGTCCATGTCCGTATGGGGAACCGCTTCCGATGGGGGTTGCATGTCGTCGGCGCTGCCGCATTCGGGAGTGAACCCCGGCGGCAGCCACCGGACGACGGCCGCATCGACATCGGGGTCTCTGGCCGAGTCGTGGCGGAACGCCTCGGCGGCCGCGGTGACCAGGTCCTTCTTCTTCAGCCCGTTGTGTTTCGAAGCCCAGTCGTCGCCGAGCGTTTCCGCTGCCGCGCCGAGGATCAGGCCCTTGTTCATGCGGTTCCAGACGAGGTCCGCATCGAACGGCTGGGCGCCGATCGCCGCGAGTTCCGCGGGGAAGTCGATGTCGAGGTTGCGCACCGCCTCCTCGTGGGCGCCCGAGGCGTCGTGGTCGTCCGCCAGGTGCGGCACCGTGAGCGCGGCCACCGCATGGGCGAGGACGCTGGCGCGGTCCTCGTCGGGCAGCGCGCGGTAGGCGCGGAACGCCGCGGCGGCGTCCTCCTCGGCCAGCCAGCCGAGGTCGACCGCGGGCACCGGGTCGAGGTGCTTCATGGTCTCGCTCGCCTTCATGGCGTCGGAGGCGTAGACGCCCTGGTACTCGCGGCGCAGCGCCAGCACCGGCGGCTCGTAGCCCGGGTGGCGGCGGCCGAAGCCGACGGAGCGGGCGAGCACGAACCCGATCAGGTCCGTGGCGACCGCGGGATCGCGCGCCAGAACCCGGCGCACGGCCACGGTGCGCATGACCCGAAGGTCGTTCCGCAGCGCATCGGTGTAGCCGCCGTTCTTCTTCCCGGGCGAGGTGTTATTCGCGCCGTCCGGCAGGCCGGGTGCGCCCGTAGCGTCGTTTGGCGTAACGACGACGCCATCGCTGCTGTTGCCGCCGGCGCGCGCCGCGCGGTAGGCGGCGGCGTCCTCGGAACGGACGAGGCCCCGGTGGATGTCGAGGTTGCCGTCGCGGTCCAGCGCCACGATCACCCCGGCGTTGGTGCGGACCGGTTCGTCATACTCGTCGCGGTCGGCGCGGGCGCGCTCCATCTCGGCGTAGCGGTTCTGCTCGCGGGTGACGGTGTCCCACAGCCCGCGACGGCGTTCTGGATCGAGTTCGGGGTCGTCGAGCGCGACGCTCGCTTCCTCGATGCGCTGCTCGGCCTCGTTAAGCGCTGCGCTTTCCTCGTCAGAGAACTCGGCGCGAGCCGCTACATCGGCGACGAGGTAATTCTGCTGGTCCATCCACGTGAACTCGGTCTGCGCTGCGGTCCACTTCCAGGCGCCGGTGTACTCGGCGGCGACCGCGTTCAGCTTCTGCTGGGCGAGCTCCGCCATGAGTTCCGGGTCCAGGATGGTGACGTAGTCGTCCTCGAAGAGCGGATCCTCCAGCTTGCCGCCAGCGGCGCGGTATGCGTCGAGGCCGACGAAGAGCGCGGCCGGCGCGTCCGAACGCGCCTGGCGCTGGGAGAGCGCCTGGCGCACGGCGTGGCCGTACATCTGGCCGGACTCGGAAAGCGCCTTGAAAATGCTGCGCTGGAAAGCCGTGTCGGCGGTCACTGCGAACGCCTCGGCGGTATCCGCATTGATGCGGCCCTCGCGGTAGGCGCCGATGATGTCCTCGGGGAGTCCGCCCAGGCGCACGCGCTTCTGCACGGTGCGCTCGGCAACGCCGAACCGGGCGGCGATCTGCTCAGCCGTCGCGCCCTCGCGGGCGAGCTTGCTGAACGCAACCACCTGGTCGGCGGGGTGCATGGCGATGCGCACGGCGTTCTCGGCCAGCGAGGACTCCGTGGCGGCATCGCCGTCGACGACGAGGCACGGCACCGGGTGGTCCTTCGGCAGTTGCCTGTCGGCGGCCAGCGCCTTCAGCGCGCGCAGGCGTCGGGCACCTGCGGCGACCCCGAACTGGGTCGTGCCGCGCGGCACGACGACGAGATTCTCGAGGAGCCCGTGGGCCCGGATCGAGGCGATGAGCTCGGCGTCGGCCTGCTCCCGGGCGGGATCGGCGGAGGCGGAACGCACGTTGCGCTGGTCGACGCGCAGCTTGTTGAGGGGGATAAGCCGCGTCTCGGCAGCGGCGGTTGGGGTTGGCTCTTGCATGGATAGTTCTCCCTGGTTGCAAAGCGAAATGGCCAAGCCCGCCAGGCGCGCCTGAACGCGGCGGAGTCACGGCCGGCGCGCCAGCGCCGCCCGGAGGGCCTGGCCTTGACGCCGTCCGCGTGCCGGGCGCGAGGTTGGTCGGCGAGCCGTTCGCGCGTGTGTCAGTCGAGGTCGACGACGTCGCCCCCGGGCGTGACGGCGACGAAGCGGAATTCGCCAAGCCTTTTTGGGCCGAACGGCGTCCGGGCTGTCGGACCAGAGCTCGATGTCGGTCGGCAGGCCGTAGTCCTCGACGATCTGCTTCGCGGCCTCTCTCACGCCCTCGTCCACGTTCTCGACGTGGAGGAACGACTCCGTGATGCCGCCGGTGCTTTTTTGCTGCGATGCGCATGATGGTTGTCTCCTTGGGTTGGGGCGGGATGCATGAGATGCGTCCCGCGATCGGGGGATAAGATCAGGGCCGGCTGCGGTGTCGACCGGCCGCACCGGCGCGGGCGCTGAGCTTCAGCGCGATCTCTGCGGCGAGGCGCTCGTCGCAGGCGTTTGTCAGTGCGGAAGCAGTGGCGGCGGTCGGCGCCTTCTCGTGTGTGCGACGGGCTGTGTTCACGGCTGCGCACGCGCGGCGGTAGCGCGCGGCGTCCTCGAGGATCGCGGCCTCGTCGGCGGACCGGGCGTTGCGGATCGTGTCGATTGCAGCGAGCGAGCGGGCGTCCAACCAGATCTCGAGGATCTCGCCGTGGCGCGTGCCACGGTTGCCTTCGGCCGGGGCGGACAGTCGGACGCCTTCCGTGGCCTCCCAGGCGTGCGGCGCTGCCGTGGGATGGAGGGCGCGCACGCGCGAGACGATGCGCCCCTCGCTGGTGAGTCTGCGGATTTGCATGTGAATTTCCTCGTGATTGGGTGGGATTGGGGTCAACCGGTGTAGGCGGCGCGCGGCATGGTGCGCGCCTTCCCGGGGAACTGCGCCACGAGCCAGCCGTTGGCGAAACGCGCGGCCTCGGCCCGGGCGTGGCCGCCCGAGGCGCACCACAGGCAACCGCGGTCGACGCGGTACACACCCAGGCATTCGGGACAGCGCCGGTGCGAGACCGGCATTTCCCCCGGCCTCCAGAGTTCCATCTGAGGATTGCGGCTTGGCATCGGGGGTTACGCGGGCGCGCGCACAAACTCGCCGCGGTTGATCCGCGCGGACCAGTGGTCCCAGTCCTGCGCGAGTGCGATCGGTTCGATGTGGGTGTCGATGTCCTCCCGGGGTGTGTCGGCCAGGGGGATGTGACCGAACTTGCGGGGGTGCTGCTCCGGCGAGATCGTGCAGCGTCCGGTGATCCTGGAGTCGCACGCGGTGGTGCCGCAGACGGGGCAGGCTTCGGTGACCCCGTGGGAGGCGTCTAAGTGGGGCTCGCGGCGGCGCGCGGTGTCGCGCTCGATGATCTGTGCCACCGCCTGGTGGTCGCCCTGTTCGTTCTCGACGATGTCGGAGACCCGCGCCCGGACGTGGGCGAGCCGGCCCGACTTCGCGGTGACCGCCACCTCGACCACCTCCCCGATGCGCGCCCGCCGCGACGCCGAGGCATGCAGCCGCACGCCCCAGTCGCCGTTCGGCAGCAGCGCGAAGGTGTTGCGCTCGTCGCTCGCGCGCCCGGCCCGGAACGCTTCGATGCGGCAGAGCGCCCGCGGCGTGCCGTCCCGCATCCTCTGGACGCGGATGACGGTGCCGGAACGGGTGTAGCGCTTGCCGGCCTTCGTCTCCACGTCGCAGGTGACGGCGGTCCCGACCTCGACGATTTCGGCAAGACTCGGCGCCAGCGACATGTGCCACTGGCCCCGGACCTTGACGAAGCGGGCGCAGGACCCGCCGGCGACGGACGCTTCCGGGCGTCGGGTGTTGGATGGTTGATTGTTGTAGGGCATTTCGACCTCCTCCGATGGTCTGCTGTCGATTCCCTTATCCGGATCGCAGTCCGCGCCACGAGCCGCCGGTCAAGGCTCGCGTCAGCGACCGCGGTAGCGGCGTCCGACCGCCTGCGGTCGGCGGCCTTGACGGGCGGCGGCGCGGACTAGGCTCGAAGGAATCGACGGCAGACGCAGGGGGACCGCGCCGATGCCGCTGTGTGGCGGCGCGGGACCGGGGACCGGGTGCGTGGCTGAGCGGCGTGGCCAGGGCCCCGGTCGATTGCGCCGGGTTGTGGGCCTCGGGAAGGAGGGTCTCGGGAGATCAGGCCAGGCGGAGGGCCGGCGAACGAACGGGTGTTCGTCGTGTCCCGGCCGGGCCGGCAGACGCTGGGATTACCGGGAGCGGGACCGACGGGCGGTGACGATCGCGACGGCGAGGGGTTGCGCGGACGCTCCGCGCGGGCGGAGGCTACGCTGCGGAGGCCCGTCGCCGCGCCTGCGCCAGGTCGTAGGCCGCCTGCAAGCGCACCCAGAAGTCGGCGTTGCTCCAGCCCTGGCGTTCGAGGGCGAGCGCCATTTCGGGCGAGATGCCCGCGCGGCCGTTCAGCAGCCGCGACAGCGCGGGGCGCGAGCAGTCAAGACGCCGTGCCGCCTCGGTGACGGTGAGGCCGCTCGCCTCGATGCAGTCGAAGCGGATCGTCTCGCCGGGATGGGAAGGATTCAGCATTGCCGTCATGTCGGTCTCCTCAGTGGTAGTCGACGAGGTCCACGTCGACCGGCTCGCTGCCGTGGAACCGGAAGACGATGCGCCAGTTGCCGCTGACGCGGACGCTCCAGTAGCCGGCTCGCGGTCCCCTGAGCGGGTGCAGCCGCTAGCCGGGAATGTCGAGGTCGGCCGGTCGCACCGCCGCATCGAGGTTCCCCAGCATACGGCGGATGCGGGGAACCAGACTCTGCGGCAGGCCCTGGGGCCGGTCCGCCTCGTGCAACGCGCGCAGTCCCTTGTGCGCGAATCTCATCGGACGAGTGTACCGCGTAACGGCACGATATACGAAGGCCGAACCGCGCTACGCGGATTCCGCGGTCGTGGATCCGCCGGACACCGGGGCGTTGCGCTCGTGCAGCGCGTGCAGGAACTCGACCGCCTGCTGCGCCTGGGTCGCCGCGTCGAACACCGCCCGCGGCTCGTCGGTGAGGAGCTCCGACCAGGAGGCGATGTAGCTCGCGTGGTCGGCCCTCGGCGATGAGGCGATGCCGAGATCGGCGCAGAGGAACGCCGAGCCCAGTTCCGCGACCAGCTCCTCGCGCGCCCGCGCCTTGTCGTCGAGGCGGCCGCGCAGCCGGTCCAGCCGGTCGCGGTGGCCGGTGCTGTGGGTGAGCTCGTGCAGCAGGGTCGAGTGGAACGTCTGCGAGGACTCGAAGGTCTCGAACGGCGGCATCTGGATGCGGTCCGGACCGGGCGCGTAGTAGGCGCGCTGGCCGCCGTAGCGGATCTCGATCCCGAGCGAGTCGATCCACGCCTGGCAGGCGGCGTCGCGCTCGTCGGGGTTGACGTCGGGGATCTCCGGGACGTACTTGTCGGGCAGCCCGTCGATCTGGTCGGTGTTGAACACCGCGTAGACTCGGCGCACCGGCAGGAGCACCTCGGTCTCGTCGCCGTACTCGTCGGTCTCGGTCTTCTTCGCGGTCTTGGCGAAGACGATGTGCGTGGCGCGCTCGCCCTTGCGCACCTGGGCGCCGATCGACTGCGCCTGCCGGTAGGTCATCCAGAAGGGCGACGCGTAGCCGGCGTCGATGGCGGCGCTCCAGAGGATGAGCACGTTGATGCCCTGGTAGGGCACCGCGTTCTGCCGGAGCGGCTTCGAGACGCGGGCGTTGGGGTTGATCGCCCAGGGGCGGTGCCAGGGCAGCACGCCTTCGGCCATCTGGGTGACGATCTGGTTGGCGATCTTTTCGTAGAGTTCGTTGATGCGGGCCATTGCCGGTTCTCCTTCGATGCGAGCGAACGGCGTAAGCGACCGGCCGCCGGGGTTTGTCCGTCCGGGGCAAGGCCGGACGCCGGACCGTAAGGGACGGCGCCCGCCCGGAGGGCTCGGCCTTGCCGCGGACGGCCCCGGCGGCAAAGGCTCGCTCAAGCCGGTCGGCTCGACGGAGAACCGTTCTTCCAATCGGGGGTTTCCGTGCCCGGAAATCGGCCTGGACAACGCCTTCCGGCCAGCGCCCATGGCCCAGGAAGCGTCAGGCAGGCGCAGGCCGTTCTTTGTCTATCTCATTGAAAATGTTAATATTTTATGTGCTTTCAAGTCGGGTTTTCCCGGCGTTGTCCGGGTCACCGGGCGTAGGCACTGGAGCCGCCCTCGGGCGGTCTGACACAACCGGGCCGACCGGCCCACCGATCTCCCGCCGGGGCGACTTCCCGGCGGGGAGGTTCGTCCCGGCGGGGCTTCTACAAGGAGGTGCCGTTATGACGGACCTGAGAGAGATCGTCGACGTGCGCGGACCCGGACAGCCGTCTGAGTTTGTGTGCGGAGCGAGCGTCGGCAGCGACGTGCTCGCGGCCTGCGGGCTGGCTGAGGAGGAGATCCTCCGACGCGCCGCGCGGGCCGTCGAGATGGAGCTTGGCATGGCGGAAATCCATGTCGGCACCGCCGCGGACGTCGACCGCGCGGTGTTCCCCATCGCGGGGGACACGGTGGCGACGGCGCGGATTCACCGCAGCCTGTCGCCGCGCGTGGTCGTCGAACTGGCGTAGGCCGCTCGCCGCCGCGTCGGTCCGCCCCCCGGAATGCCGGGGGGCGGGCCGCACTCTCGATCGGGTTGCCGGCCCGACGAACGGACACGGACATGTTTGGACGAAGGAAGAAGAGGGAAAAGCCGGTGCCGGTGGTGGCCGGCAGGTTGTTCTGCGACGAAGACGTGAAGGCGATCAATCATTTGTACGGGCTGACGGCGCTGCCCCGCGAGGAATTCGACGCGACCTACGGGGAACTGCTGCGCCGGTGCTGGCGCTGCATCGCCAAGGCCCCGGGGCCGGAGTGGGGAGCGCTGCGGGAACGCACGTTCAAGTGCGTGATCGCAGCGCTCAAGGTACGCCAGGCGCACGTGCTGCCGCGCTTCGCCGCGACCGAAGACTCCTACCGGCTGGCGGAGGTAATGAGCTTCGCGCTGGCCGCGTGCGTGGTCGCCGAGCGGTTCGCTCAGGTGCTCGGGCGCGCTGCGGGACCCGACTGGTGTCCGATGATGGAGGACGTGCCACAGGGAAACGTGCTCAAGGATGTGGAGGTGCCCCGGTCGTTCGGCGCATTGGTCCTGCCCCGTCTGCTCGGTGCGGCGGGCCACGAATGGCTCGGCCAGCAGCCCGAGGCGCTGCTCGAGGTGGCCGCGTATTTCGGCGGCGGGTCGAGCGACCTGCGCCGGATCGCCGACGATGCCGCCACCAGGATCGGAATGCCGGTGGTCGCGCCGGCGCCCGTGTGCGGGACGGCTGAGGAGAACGGTCGCCCGGCGGAACGCGAGGCGGACGGCGATGCGTCGGCAACGGTCGCCGGGCCGGAGCCGGCGGCGGCGAGCGCGCCGGGCGGGACCGCCGCCATCGGCGGGGATGCGCCGAAGCCGGAGCCCGCCCCTTCCGATATCGGCGACGGGCGCGTGGGCTGGAACTGGGTCAACCTGGTGCGCGCGGGGCTGCGCAAAGGCAGCATCCCGCCGAATGCCGATGGCGGGTGGCTGTACAACATCGAGGGTTCGGCCTTCGTCGTCGATCCCGACTGCTTCGAGGCGCTGGCGGCGGCTGAGTCGGTGCCGCCGAAGTCCATCCGCAACCGCGTCGTGAAGCTCGGCAGGCACAGCACAAGGCGGTCGGCGAGCGGTCGGGCGGATTCGTTTACGGCGGACCTGGCGGACGGGCGCCGCGTGTCGGGGATGCTGTTTCCCGGTGAGCTGTTCTGGGACCAGGACCCACCGCCGGCATCGAATTCGGTGCTTCGGTGACGGGTCCGCGTCGGACGCTGTTGTTCGTGGCGGTGGGTGAAGCGCTCGCGGGAACGATGCGACGGCGCGAGCGCCACGGGGATTTCGATCTGAGGATGCTTGACCGCCGACCCCGGTCGGCGTTGCCGCGGCGGACCGTCGTGGCGTAGAGCAGGGAGCCGGTCGTGAGACCGGCGTTTGCAAGACCGGGCGGAGAAATCCGCCCACTCCCGCAGGGGACCGATGTCCCCTGCGGAGGCCGGTCCTGTCGTGCGGGAGCCTTCCAAGGAGGGAACCCCATGAAGGACGACAGGTTCGCCGGCCTGGGCGTGGAGACGCTCAGCGAGGCGGAAAGGGAAAGCGTGGTGAGACTGGCGCTTGAGGTAATGGCTAAGGACGTGGCCGACGGTCCGCTCCTGACGAGCGAGGCCGACGCCGCGCGCTACCTGCAGCTCAAGAACGGTGGGCGGGAACGCGAAGTGTTTGGCTGCCTGTTCCTGACGACGAGGCATCGCCTGATCAGGGATGAGGAGCTGTTCTACGGTTCCGTCGACCGGGCCACCGTGCACCCCAGGGTGATTCTGCAGAAGGCGCTCAAGCATAACGCGAGCGCGCTCATTTGCTATCACAATCACCCGTCGGGCACGGCCGAACCGAGCGTGAGCGACATTGACCTGACCAGCCGTACCAAAGGTCTCCTCGACGAGATCGAGGTGCGGCTCCTGGATCACATCGTCGTGTCCCGGACCGAAACAGTCAGCATGGCCGCCCGCGGCCTGATCTGACCGACCGCCGCGCGGAGGGAGCCTTCGGGTCCTCTCCGCGACGGCGGCCTCGCGCTTGCTGCAAGCGCTGTTCCTTACGGCGTCGGCGGAGCCACCGGCGGGGTCGAGCGTCCCAGGCGAGGGTGTAGCCCTAGCCGTGGACGAGCATCGACTTAATTATCTGTTTGATAAGAGTTTTTTTCTCGCGCCGTGTTTGCGCGTGAGCTAGGATGGGCTTGCTTTGTCGCCGACCTCGTCGGCGTTGCCGCGGCGGATGCCGGGGCGTGAAGCAAGGTGCCGGTCGAGAGACCGGCGTATGCAAGACCGGGCGGATGTCCGCCCACTCCCGCAGGGAACTGAGTTCCCCGCGGGGCGTTCGGTTCCCCGGCGGGATCCCGAAGGAGACAGCCAATGGAACCGGAGGAAGAGCGGGTGACTGCGGAGATGCGGAAGCTCAACGCGGAAACGGCTAAACTGGAGGCAGAAGCCGACAAGCTGGAGGCCGAGGCATGGAAGTTCCGGCTGACCGTCGTCATGGATGGCGTGAAGGTGGTACTGGCCGTGTTCGCCGCGGGCATCGCGGCGCTGACACTCGCCGAGAGACTGGACTGGCTATAGGAGGCAACGATGTTGGAAAGACACCAAGTTCTGCGTAGCGGGTTCAGGGTCGATCGGCCTTGGTGGTACGCCACGAAGCTGATCGCCGCGATCGTGGCTGCCCTCGTGGCGGCCTACGTGGTCCACGCAACGCTCTTGTAAGCGCGGGAAGGCCCTCCTCAGGGAGGGCCCGACCGTTCGCTGTTTTCCACCGCGCACGGTCGCGGTCATCCGGGCCGATCCACTACGGGGAGACCGGTGGCGCCAGCTGAGGGGATCGAAGCCCGCATGGGGCGACGGGTTCTCTTCGCGACGGCGGCCTCGCATTTGCGGCCAGTCGGATCGAAGCGGAGACCGTGAAGCTGAAGACGGTAACGGAGCGGATGGTTCTGAGCAACAGCCTCGACAAGGTAAAACTCGTTCTGACCGCCGCCGCCACAGCCGCGGTTCTGGTCGCATTGGAGTCGATCAGCCTGATAGAAGGTGCGTGATGTTCGATAGGTACGTCAACGTGACTGAGAACATCCGGGTGGAGCGCAACTGGTGGATGCTGTTGAAGTACGGCGTCGGCCTGTCGCTCCTCGGGATCGTGCCCTCCGTCATCGTGTTCTGGCTCTGGATCCTCTGACGGGATTGCGGCTCTTCCCTCCGGGGAGGGGCCGCTGCCCGCTTCCTCTCAGCGGTGGCCCTGGAGGGACCGGGCACGGGAGCCTTCCGGCAGGCGGCACGGCAGCCGGGGATCGAGTGCGGTATCGGCTGCGTACTAGAAGGCCGGGGGTTGGCGACGCACCGGGAATTCATGGATCTGGACCGCACCGAGTCGTCCGTGAGGTTCGCTGTGGCGATGGCCGGGGATTTGCAGCAGAGTGGCGTTCGGGGGCTGCTACGCACCCTCGTCCAGATAGTCCGCCCACTGCTGCATCACGGGTCTCCGCTTTTCCAGGAGGTCGTCGCGGGCGTAGGCCCGCACGGTCTTGGAGCCCTCGACATGCGCGAGGCACAGCTCGGAAATCTCGTGCTCCACACCGTGGTTGCGCGCCCAGTCCTTGAAGCTGGACCGGAACCCGTGCGGCGTGGCGTCGATGTCCGCGCGACGCAAAGCCTGCGCGATCGCGGCGGTGCCGAGCTTGTCCCCGTTGCGGCCGTGGAACAGGTACGCGCTGCCGTTGCGCTTGAGCGCCGCCCGTACCACCACCACTGCCTGACGGGACAGCGGCACCCGGTGCACGCGGGCCATCTTCATGCTCGCCGCCGGCACCGTCCAGACGGCCGCGTCGAGGTCGCACTGATCCGGGGTGGCGCGGCGGATCTCCGCCTGGCGTGCGGCGGTCAGCACGGTCAGCCGCACGGCGAGCTTGGCGAACGACGTGCCCGAGTCGATCCGCCGCAGCGCAGCGCCGACCTCCGAGAAGTGCAGCGCCGCGTGGTGCCGGATCGCCCTGGTGCGCTTGGGCAGGTTGGCGAGCACGACCGATACGGGGTTGTCGTTGGGCCGAAACTCGCGCAGTGCCGCGTAGCGGAGCACGGTGGCGATGTGGGCGCCGACCGCCCGCGCCGTCGGGTGCTTGCCGGCGAGCGCCAGGGGCCGCAGGACATCGTCGATGGCCGCGGTGCCCACCTGGTCGACGGGGACATTGCCGAGGCGCGGCAGGACGTAGGTGTCCATGCGCGCCTGCCAGTCGCGCGCGGTGGGCGACTCGGCCCCGCCCTTCCAGTCGCAGACGGCCTGTTCGAAGGCCGTGCGCTCAGCGACGGCGAAGCTGGGCACCTTGGGACGCCGGGGATCGCCGCCGTTCCTGGCGATGGCGCGGTTCTGCGCTGCGGTTTCTCGCGCCTCCGCGAGACTCACCAGGCTGGCGGCGCCGAGGCCCATGTCGTGGCGCTTGCCATGTATCATGATTCGCTGGACCCAGGACTTCGCGCCCGAGGGCTGCACGCGCAGCATGAGGCCGTTGCCGTCGACCAGGACACCGGGTTCGGTAGCGGCACGGACACGGGCGGCGGTGAGGGCGTTGCGGACGAGTCGGGGCATGGCGGTCGATTCGGGTCGTTGGACGTGAGGGAATTCTACCCGAATGGCCGCATTCGATCAAACAACCGTTCCCACAAAAACCGCAAGACGGAGAGGGATTTAACGGTGCGGAAAGAGGCCAATATGCTAACGGATCAGGGGCGGGAAATGTCAATTAACATGCTGATAAATAGACCTTTTACGGATTCAGTGAGACGGTTTGATGCTGGCCGGGTCGTCTAGACCCAGCTTGACTGTTGGCTTGTTCCATGCAAGTCCGGAATCCGGCGCCCTGGGCGCTGACGCGGCACGCCATAGCGCGGGGAACAACGCCGGGTTTCGGGAAAGAGTTCGTATGCGGCGCCGGTTTGTCAAACACCAGGTACTGCCGATCAAACAACTTCCACACGCCCTGCCGAGTGCCCGCACCGCACACCGACTCTCTTCCTTCGGCCAATCATTTGGTGCCTGCTATCCGGACCTATTCATGAATGAACATAGCGAGGCTGGCAGGAATAGTGAAAGCGCCGGGTGGCGCGCACGCGTGCATGCAGCATGTTGATCGCTCGGAGGCGTGCTTGACGACTCGTCAGACCCTGCCCCACTGCAATATCTCAGCGAAGCAGCGTATTGATGTAGGCCACCACATCGACAATGGCGGTATCGTCCGCCAACACCCCCGTCGATGCCCGCATCTGGGCGCCCCAGATATCGCCGTGGACCCCACGAACGCCCGCCTTGTAGTTCTGCAACTGGCTGACGAGGTACCAATCGCTCTGCCCGGCCAGCCGCGGCGCGTTCAGGGCCTGGTTGCCCTCGGACTGTACGCCGTGGCAGACCGTGCAGGTGCGATAGAGGGCCGCGCCCCGCTCAGCATCTCCCTCCAACGTGACGAACGCGGGACGCTCCGGTACGGCTTCAACCAACCGCGCCGCAGTGGCAATGCCCGCCTCGTCGAGCACCGCCGCCATGGGCTGCATCTGCAGCCCCGGAACGTACGGCGTACCGGGCGGCGCGCGCAGACCACGCTTGTAGTTCTGCAACTGCCGCTCCATGTACCAAACGCTCAACACCGAGAGGTTGGGAGCGAGAAACGTGGCGTCGCCCTGCAGTTCGGCGCCGTGGCAGGCTGCGCACGCGGCAAGGCTCGCGGGCCCGGCGGCGTCCGTCTCGCCACGGACAGGCGCCGGCATCCAGCACATTGTCGCGAGCGCTGCTGCCGCAAGCACATTGTGCGACACCGATCCCCCCAATACCCGCATGGAACAGATTCTCCAATTCACTTTACTAGAATCCTTGAACGGCCTTTACGTGGACAGATGAGTCGCTTTTGAACAACGTCTCCAAGTTGCGGAGCAACTTGATCGCGTCGCTTGGCGACGCGCCGTCGCCAGGCGACGCGCCTAGTCGTTTGACGCCGATTGGGGCACTTCCGGCAGGTCTCCTTTCTGGATCAGCTCGATGTAGGTCTCGATCGCAACTTTCTCGATCGCGGGCGTCAGGTGTTCCCAGCGCTTGCCGTGACCCGTGAAGGGTGTATGTCCCTCGATTGAGGCGGTGATGAAGATGGTCAGCAGGCGCACCTGCCCGGGCGACAGGCGCGGATTGATCCTGGCGATCAGGCCGGCGACGATTCGCCGGTAGGATTCGTAGAGGTCTTCGACGTACTGCTGAACCGCCGGTTCGTGATTGGCCATGGACCAGAGTTCGGGGAAGAGGACCGTGGTTTGGGGACTGGTCAGGTCGCGGATCACGTAGGTCAGTACCGCGGTCAACTGTTCTTCCGGCCGGCCCTCCACTTCCGCCATCAGCCGGTCGAACGTGTCGATGTAGCCCTCGAGGACGTGGACGAGCATGGCCTCCACCAGGTCGGGCTTGGTGGGAAAGTAGTACTGCAGGTTGCCCAGCGTCACGCCCGCGGCCTGGGCCACCCGGCGCAGGGAGAACTGGCTGTACCCGTCGCGCATAAGCACCTGTGTCGACTGTTCGAGGATGTGGGCAGCCGTGCGCCGTCCTTTCTTGTGTTTGCCGGTTCTGATGTTCGGGTTGTCGGTGGTCGAGTTCATGAGGATTTCCGCTCAGGCACCGAACGAACCGTCGGCGCGACGTGCCCGGTTCAGCCCGGCGGCCGCGCGTTTGAGGTGCCCGGGTCCCCGGAGCGTCTCCCGAAGCACCACCTGCCCGGTGCCGTCGAGCACGACCAGGGTCGGCGTGAGCATGACCTGCAGTGCCGCCGCCAGGTCGAGGCCGACGAAGTAGCGTTCGGGATCCAGTGCGTTCTCCGCGGAATGGCGCGCCTGGACATCGACGGGCTCGTTGCCGCCGGCGTAGCAGGTCAGGAGATCGAGGTGTGCGAGCGCGGGCTCGAATACGGGGAGCAGGGCCTTGCAGACCGGGCAGTCCGAACCGATGAATAGAATGGCCAGGCCGCGGCCCTGCGCAAAGTCGGCCAGGGAGGTGGAGGCACCCGTGACGCTGGTGAGGATCAACGCCGACGGGTCGGGGGATTGCCCCTGCCGGAGCTTCTGCGGCGCCACTCCGGCCGGCGCGGTGCGTTCGTGCAGCACGCCGATCTGGCGGGCCAGGGACAGCACCACGGCGCCCAGCGCCACTACTGCCGCCAACAGCCCGAGATTCGATGCGATCAACCAGTTCATGGCATGACGAGACGGTTTTGCTTTCTGACCCGATTGTTCATGCTCGCGCCACCCGCCGGTCTGATTGCGACGCCGATTTGTCCCTGCAGGGTAGAGCGGCGCTGATCAATAGCGTGCCGTTCGGCCGGGCCCGCCAGCCGGAGGAAGTGGCCAATGTCATCCGTTACCTCGTCCCCGAGCGCAACTCCTATCTTACTGGAGAGCGCGTATATAGCGACGGCGGCCGGTCGTGGCTTGAGTCAGGCCGCTGCTTCAGAAGTTCATCGCCAGGCTGACACCCCACCAACGCGGCTTGTTGTAGTACTGCTCCACCATGCCGAAGACATCCGGCCCGGACAGGTCGAAGGTCTGCACCAGGTGCTGCACATCGCCCAGGTTGTGAACGAAACCGGTGACCGTGAAGCCACCGTTCCCGCTGGTGTAGCTGAGCGAGGCGTTGGTGATCGTGTAGCCGTTCTCCTCGACGGTTTCCAGGCCGGTCAGCGAGAAATAGTGCTTCGACCGGTACAGCGCATCGAACTGCGCAGCCAGTTCACCGCCGGCGAACGGCCAGGCGTAGCGCACCAGCCCGTTCAGGTTCCACTTGGGCGACTGCACCGAGGTGGTCTTCGGCCCGTCGCCCAGGCTCACCTCGATATCGTTGTAGGCCATGCCCAGGATCACGTCCAGCCCGTCGCTGGGCGTTGCCTGCAGCTCCAGCTCGAAGCCGTAGGAGTCTGCGTTGGCGTTGGTGGTGATGGTGTCCAGGCCGATGATCTGGAAGGCCTGGTAGTCCTTGTAGTCGTAGTAGTAGGCGGCGCCGTTGAAGATGGCGAGGCCGCCGGCGAGGCGCGACTTGAAGCCCACCTCGAAGGCATCGAGCTGCTCCGGGTCGTAGCTCATGGTGGCGTCGTCGTAACCGAGCGGCGGGTTGAGCGGGAACACCGGCGAATTGTAGCCGCCGCCCTTGACGCCCCGGTTCCAGCTTCCGTAGATCATGATGTCCTCGCCGAGATCGTAGTTCAGCGCGGCGCGCACGGAGAACTCGTCGTCTTCCCGCTCGCCGGTGTAGTTGGCGAGCTGTACGAGGATGTTGGGGTTGCCGTTGCGCTGCACGGTGCCCGGTATGAAGTCGACGACGTTGACCACGTAGTTGTGGTCCTTCTCGTCCCGTATCCAGCGGGCGCCGAGGATGCCGGTGAGGTTGTCGCTGAGTTGCCGTTCGATCTGCCCGAAGACCGACCAGGATTCCGTGTTGGTCTCGTAGGGGTTGTCCAGGCCGGTAATGTCCGGCGTGTCGCCGGCCGGGTCTATGAACGGGTCGGTTTCCGCGCCGTTGGAGTCGTCCACGGACAGGTCGAGGTAGTAGACGCCGGCAACCCAGTCCACGTTGTCTGTCGAGCCGCTCACGCGTACTTCCTGGGAGAACTGCTCCGCATCGGTGGTGAGGAAGAAGTTGAAAAGCGGCACCGGGGAGGCATCAGAGTCCTCGATGTAGTCCCGGGTCACCGTGGAGTAGTCGGTGATGGAGGTCAGCGTGAAATTGTCGAAATCCCAGTTGGCGGTGGCCGTGAAACCCTCGGTGACCAGGTCGTTGTGGCCGCCCCGGTCGTAGTCGCCCTCGTAGACATCGCCGTCGTTGTCGATGTAGCCGAGCACCTGGTTCACTTCGTTCGGCGTCAGCACGCCGCTGACATTGGCACTGACGTGCTCGAAGAAGCCGGTGTCGATGTCCTGCTCCGAGCGGCGGTAGTTCAGCAGCACGTCGAACGAATCCGACGGCTCGAACAGCACCTGCACGCGCCCGGTCCAGTCGTTGGCGTTGTTCAGGCGCTCGTCCAGCAAACGGTTCTTGACGTAGCCGTTGTTGTCGTGGGTAGCCACCGAGACCCGTGCCGAGATGCCCTCGGCCAGGCCGCCGCCGACGGCGCCCTCGAATTTCACCTGGTCGTAGCTGCCGACCGTCAACTGCCCGTAGCCGCTGACCTCCTGTGAGGGCTTGACGGTGACGAAATGGGCCAGCCCGCCGGTGGCGTTGCGGCCGTAGAGGGTGCCCTGGGGGCCTCTCAGCAGTTCCACCCGCTCCATGTCGAACAGCATGAAGCCGCTGCCGGACATCTGGCTGATGTACACCTCGTCGAGATAGATCGCCACCGGGCTCTCGACGTTGGTGGTGAAATCGTTGGCGGCGACGCCGCGCATGGCGATGGCGTAGTTGGCCTCGCCGTTGGGCTGCACGGTATGGACGCCCGGCGCGAGCGCGGTAACCTGCTGGGCATTCGTGTAGCCGAGCTGGCGCATCTGATCGCCCGTCACCGCGCTGATGGCGATGCCCACATCCTGGGCGTTCTGTTCGCGTTTCTGGGCGGTGACCACCACTTCTTCGATGACGGCCGCGTGCAGCGGCAGCGCGAGGACGAGGCCGGCAAAAAGAGATACTGCTATTCGAACCGACATGCTTGCTCTCCTGTCTATTCCCTCTATGAGGCATGAACTGATCCACCTGCATTCTAAAAATAGTACAGTTGACTTGTAAATAGAGAATCGCTATTTTCAAGGGGTTTTTGAGCGCGACGGAGGGTGGACAGCCGGGTAGCTGCCCGCCACGTGGTTCGTCGTTCTCAGCCATGGCCGGGTGGGCCTGAAAGGGAACTTCAGATGCAGAAATTCCGCCGAATCACGCAACATGCCGCCCTGGTTCTGATGCTGGCCTGGCCGCTCGCCGCCCAGGCGCAATTGCAGTCTGAACCGGTCCCCAACATCGTCACCCTGTCGGTGCCGTACCCGGAAACCTACGCGATGGTGCACGACTTCGCCTTCGGCAGCCTGATCGATTCGAGCTTCTCGCTGGTGGATATCGAGACGCGCCGCTTCAAGGGCATGCTCAGCGCCGGCCAGTTCGCGACGCTTAATCACTCGGTCGCCCGCGGCGAGTTCTACGTGGGCGAGACCATCCACAGCCGCGGGGTGCGGGGCGAGCGCCAGGATTTCGTCGCCGTCTACGACTTCGCCAACCTGGCATTGCAGGCGGAAATAGAACTGCCGCCGCGGCGCGCCAACACCGTCATCAATCTCGGCAATTCGGCGGTGACCGCCGACGATCGCTTCCTGCTCATCTGGAACCAGAACCCCGGCACCTCGGTGTCCGTCATCGATCTCGACAAGCGCGCGGTGGCAGGGGAGATTCCCGCCCCCGGTTGCGCGCTGGTCTATCCCGATGCAGCGGGGGGATTCGTGATGCTTTGCGGCGACGGCAAGCTGCTTGCGGTGACACTCGACGAATCCGGTGCCGAGGCGAGCCGGTGGTCGAGCGAGGCGTTCAACGACATCGACAACGACCCGCTTTCCGAAAAGGCCGCCAGAATCGACGGGGTGTGGCACTTCGTGAGCTACGGCGGCGAAGTACAGCCCATCGACGTGTCCGGGGACACCCCGCGCGTTCTCGATCGTTGGTGGCTGACCAGCACGGAAGAACGAGCCGCGAACTGGCGCCCCGCCGGCTGGCACTGGACTGCCGGGCACGACTCCGGCCGGCTCTGGGTGGGCATGACCCCTGACGGATACGAGGGCAGCCACAAGGACCCGGCCCCGGAAGCCTGGCTGTTCGATACCGCTTCAGGGGAGCGCCTGGCGCGTTTTGCACTGCGCGTGCCCGGCTTGAGCTTCGCCGCGACCGAAGGCGAAGAGCCGAAGCTGCTGGCCGTCAACATTGCCGGGCAACTCGACATCTACGACGGCGGCACCGGCGAGTGGCTGCGCACGGTGGGGTCGCTGGGCGAGACGCCGTACATGGTGCACGCCATCCAGTAATTGCGCCGAGGCGGGAGGAGCTACGGGATGAAATGGTTGGACCGACTGATCGAGGACCGCTCGCGGAGCGTGGCGAGGCGTACGTCCCGCCGCGGATTCCTCGGGGGGCTGGGTGCGTTGATGGCCGGAGCCGGCGCCGTGCCGCTCTTGCCCGTGGCCCGGGCAAGCACGGGCGCAGTGGACGTTGTGCCGGCACAGCAGACCGGCAACCCCGAAGATCCGGGCGACCCCTCCACCTGCGAATACTGGCGCTATTGCGGCATCGACGGTTTTCTGTGCAGTTGCTGCGGCGGCACGCAGAACGCCTGTCCGCCGGGCACGGAGATGTCTCCAATTACGTGGATCG
Source organism: Pseudomonadales bacterium (assembly GCA_963663395.1). Classification (GTDB taxonomy): domain Bacteria; phylum Pseudomonadota; class Gammaproteobacteria; order Pseudomonadales; family Azotimanducaceae; genus Azophilus. The sequence continues at coordinate 5,642,513 of OY760226.1, read as the reverse complement.
GCACGTGCCACAACCCGGCTGACGGCAGGAACTACGTGATCTCCTACAACGACTGCTGCGGCAAGAGCAGTTGCGGGCGCTGCCTGTGCAACCGTAACGAGGACGACCGCCCTGTCTATCGCCCCCAGGCGAACAACGACATCAACTGGTGTATGGGTACGCGCTCGACCGTCTACCACTGTTCGACCGCGGTTATCCTGGGCATTGGACTCGAGGACGCCTGACCGCCTGCACAACCCCATGCCGGGTTTCTGGTCCGCATGAAGGACCACAAGACCTGGTCGGGAATCTGCATTCGGGAACCCGGGCCGTGCCGGTCAGCGTCGCCCTGGCCGCCTGGAAGAATGCGTCAAGGCGCGCCCTTCGAGGCTTGCTATGCGCACCAGTGCCGCGTTGCGGCCCTAGCCAATATGCTCGATATTACCTGCGGATCGCGCCTTGCATTGGTGCCCACAGCAAGCTCTGAAATGCAAGAACCTTATGGGACAGGACACTAGGGCGGCAGCAGCGCGATCTTCTGGATGAGTTGCGCCCGGGTCTGTAGTACATCCCTCAGCGTCATGGTGCGGTACTTGCCCACTTCTTCCGGCGTATAGGGACGGAAGTCTTCGGGCAGCTCATCGCGGCTGATTTCGAGGAGCATCCAGTTCAGCAGTGCTGCCAGCCGGGCGTCGTCCAGCGGGGCATTGGCCGAGCCGGGCACCTGCACCAGGAACTCGCGTCCGCCGGGCACCTTTAGAAAGTTGCCTACAAAACCCTTCATGCGCGGTACGTCTCCGGCGCTGTCGCCGTCGGGCAGGTGGCAGCCCTGGCAATTGAGCATGTAATCGAAGTGCGCCTGCCGGTCGTCCGCGGATTCCCCGGCATGGAGCGGTTGCGCCAGCCCGGAGACCAGCAGCCAGCCGCAGGCGATGGCCCCGGCGCGCATGATTCAGGACGGACCCGCCGTGGCCGTCGCCGCGTCGGACCTGACCGGGGCCGGGAGCGTCGTGCAGCCCCGCATCATTCCAGCCCGAGCCCGATGATGATTGCGGTGGAGCAGTGGTAGACCGCGGATTGGGTGCCCAGGCACCAGTTGAGGTCGTTGTTCTTGTCGGGGCGGTACATGGGGCGGTCGCCCTCGTTGCGGGTACACAGGCACTGGCCGCAGGGGGTGCGGCCGCAGCAGTCGTTGTAGGAGATGACGTAGTTTTTGCCGTCGGCCGGGTTGTGGCAGGTGCCGATCCAGGTGATGGGCGACATCTCGGTACCCGGCGGGCAACTCGCGGGGGAGCCGCCGCAACAGCCGCACAGGAAGCCGTCGATGGCGCAGTAGCGCCAGTAGTCGCAGGATTCCGGGTCGCCGGTCTCGGGGATGCCGGCGGCGGGCGCTTCCGGGGCGGAGCTTGCCCGTGCCACGGGCAGCAGGGGCATGGTGGAGGCGCCGGCCAGGGTAGCGGCGAGCCCTTTCAGCCAGCCGCGCCGGCTGCTGCGCCGGGCGATGCCGCGGGCGGCGGTCTCGGTCAGGGTGTCCAGGTATTTCATCGGTCGATCCCTCCGATCCGGGCATTCGGGCATCTCATTGGTCGATCCCTCCTGATTGGGCATTGTAGAAGAAATCCGGATCCTCCTGCCGCAGGTAATCCTGGACGGAACCGAGCTTGCGTTCCTTGGCTTCGAACAGGCTCTCGAGATGCTCGCGGGAATTGACCAGGCCCAGGGCGGCGATGCGCCCGTCTTCGCCGATCAGCACCGCGTAAGGGAGTTTGCCGACGCCGTAAGCTTCTCCGAGGGTGCGCGACAGCACGTAGGGGAAGCCGGCCAGCCCGTGCTCGTCGACATAGGCTTCGTGTTCATCGGCCTTGCCCCCGTCGCTGGCCAGCACGACGTCGACCCAGTTCTCCGATTTCGCTACCGAGCGCAGCACCGGCAGCAGCGTGCGGCTGATCGGGCAGTCCGGCGACAGGAAGAAGATCAGGGTGCTTCTCGAATCCGCATCCTCGGGCGGTGTACCGCCGAGGGTCAGCGGTTTTCCGTGCAGGTCGCGCACCGCCACCTCGGGTGCCGGGTCCCCGGCTTGCAGGCTCTCGTTTACGGTCAGTGCGCCGGCGGGGGCGATGCGTTCGTACAGGGACGCCACCTGGCGCGTCAAGGCGTATACGAGCAGGGCCAGGGCGAGTACCGCGGCCCACAGGATCACGTTGGAAGCGATCAGGAGGCTGTCCATCGACCCTCCCTGGTCACCCGTCCTGCCAGCCGGGCAATTCCGGCCAGGCGCGGTGGCGGTTTGCCAGCAGCTGGTTGCCGATGGCGTAGGCGCTCCACAGGAATGCGGTAGGCGCCGCGGCCAGCAGGAACAGGCCGGGCGCCCAATCGGGCGCGGTGCCCGTTCCGGCCGTGAAGGCAAGACCGAGCAGCAGGCCGTTGCGGGCAAGCAGCCACCCGGAGAGGGGCGTCGGCTCGCCGCCGCAGCCGCAGTCGATGGCGGTTCTGCCGCGCATCAGGTTGACGGCGATGGCGCCGGTGTATACGCACAGCAACAGCGCCGCCAGCGAAGCGGTGGGTGCCCCGGGGACCAGGCTCGCGGGGGTAAGCAGCGCCAGCGCGGCTGCGATTTCGGCGACAACGACCGCGGGGGCGGCGATGCCCACGAGTGATTCCGGCAGCAGCCTGTACTGGCTCAGGACACCGCGGAATGCCAGATAGTTGCGCACCTTGTGTGCCGCGGCCAACAGGAAGATGCCGGCCAGGGTCCAGCCGGACGCCAGGGCGAGGACGTCGCTCACTGACGAACGCCCCGCGTCACGAAGACGGTCTGCGTGTCCACCGCCAGTGTCTTGATGAAATCGCCGGAGGTGGCGTCGTAGGTCTCCAGGGCGAACTCGCCGTTGGTCACCACCAGCAACGGCTGTTCGGCGCTGTTGACGCCGATGGAGATGCCCCAGTTCGGCAACAGGATGCGCCCGACGCGTTCCTCGGCCGCGACATCGAAGACCCAGACGTCGCCGCCCCCGTCCTTGTGGCGGCCTTCCTTCCCTACCGGGTTCATCAGCACGTAGAACCGGCCGTTCCGGTCGGAGGCAACCAGTTGCCAGCCGCCGGGGCGCCAGCCGGCCGCCCGTTCCTCGGCGTTGACCAGCGACCAGGGCTCCCCCGGCGCGGCGGCCTCGCCGTTCAGGTCGACGGGGACGACGTTGCCCATGAACGTGGGGAAGTAGGCGATGCCGTCGATGATGGCGGCCTTTTCGAACATCGGGTCGTCTGCATCCATGATGGGCTCGGTGCGGTGGCTGCCGGCGGGTTCCCCCCCGGCGGTCAGCACCGTGGTGAGCAGGCTGCCGTCGCTGCAGAGCGAGGTGACACCGGATTTGCCGGTGGGAATCACCAGGGCGCAGCCGGAGATCGGGTATTCCGCCACAAACTCGCGTTTCTCGAGATCGACCACGCTGATCGACTGGCCGGGCGCGAAGTTGTAGACGACCAGCAGCCTGTCGTCGGCCACCAGTGCGGTGCCGAAGATCTCGGGCATGGAACTGACCTTCCTGGGCGGGATGACGATCTCGCCGGCCACTTCCAGGCTTGCCGCATCGTAGACCGTCACCACGTCGGTGCGGTCGCCGCCGCGGCCGCCGCGGGAGAAGAACGTCTCGATCACGTAGTGCTCGCCCCGCGCCGGGCTCTGTTCGTAATGGGCGATGAAGTCCGCCGAGACCATGCCGCGCAACTGTCCGGTCACGGAATCCGCCGCGGGGTCGACGAACAGGAACCGGCCTTCGCGCATGTGGAAGAAGGTGGCATCGTGAACCACCAGCCAGTGGTCGGGATAGACGGCGGGCAACGACTCCACCTGGCCGAGGGGTTCGGGGCGGAAACCCTCGGTGTGGCCGGCGGCGGCTGCGAGCATTGCGATTGTCAGCGCCAGGATGTGCCGGCACCTCGAGAGTGACGTCATGTTCCGGACCTCCTCGATGTGGTCGTTGCAGGTTCCTCGAACACCCGAATTGTGGCGCTCCCGGAACGGTTTCGCCAGTCTGGTCTGTGCGACGGTGGCGTTGAGGCCGAGCGTGCAGGCGGTACTCGCCTACCGGCGCAGAGGCGGAGTTGCCCTTGCATAGGCTGGGCTCTGGACGGCTTTAACGCGCCGGTAGGCGAGTACCGCATGCACGCTCTACGTTGTTGAACGGTTCATGGTGCCTGCGCGCCTGTGGGGCGCTGTTCGCGGAGCGGAGCTCAGGACCTGGCACCGCGTCCGGAGTGCTGGCCGGCAAGCGACTCGTCCGCCTCGGCGATGTCCCGGGTCCAGTGGGAGACGCAGGGTATGCGGCGGCGGTCGCAGCGCGAGGCGTAGCGCCGGGCGATGTCGGTGACTTCGGTCAGCAGCCCCTCGCGCAGCGTGGTCGGCTTGAGCCCCAGGTTGAGCAGCCCGGTATTGGCTGCCTCGAGGTCGTTGGCGTCGGCTTCCTTGCGGGGATTGGGCACGTGCTCGATCACCGCGCCGGTCAGTTCCGAAACCAGGTTCGCCAGGTCGATCAGGCGGTGCACCTCGGTGAGCTGGTTCAGGATCTTCACCCGTTCGCCCCGGTCCGGCGGGTTCTCGATGGCGAGCTCGATGCAGCGCACGGTGTCCTGGATGTGGATGAAGGCCCGGGTCTGGCCGCCGCTGCCGTGCACGGTGAGCGGGTAGTCGATGGCGGCCTGCATGAGGAACCGGTTCAGCACCGTGCCGTAGTCGCCGTCGTAGTCGAAGCGGTTGATCAGCCGCTCGTCCAGGCGCGTCTCCCGGGTCTGCGTTCCCCAGACGATGCCCTGGTGCAGATCGGTGATGCGCACCCCGTCGTTCTTGCTGTAGAAGGCGAAGAAGAGCTGATCCTGGGTCTTGGTCATGTGGTAGATGCTGCCGGGGTTGGCGGGGTAGAGGATTTCCTGCTCCACCTCGGCGCCGTCGCCGGCCGTCATCTTCACGGTGAGATAGCCCTCCGGCAGCTCGACGCCCGTCGACGAGTAGCCGTAAACGCCCATGGTGCCGAGATGCACCAGGTGAACGTCCAGCCCGGACTCGACGATGGCGGCCAGCACGTTGTTGGTGGCGTTGAGGTTGTTGTTCACCGTGTAGCGCTTGTGCCAGGACGACTTCATGGAATAGGGCGCCGCACGCTGCTCGGCGAAATGCACGATGCCCTGGGGCCGGCGCGCGCGCAGGAGATTCAGCAGGCGGTCGTATTCGGTGGCCACATCGAGCCGTTCGTAGGCGATATTCCGGCCGGTTATTTCCTTCCACGCCCCGAGCCGTGTGGTGATGGAGCGGATGGGCGTGAGGCTCTGCACCTGCAGTTCGTTGTCGATGTTGCGCCTGGAGAGGTTGTCCACGACCGTGACATCGTGGCCCTGCATTGAGAGGTGCAGGGACGTGGGCCACCCGCAGAAGCCGTCACCGCCCAGTACCAGGATTCTCATGCGGCGCCTCCTTCACGGACCGGGCTGGCGGGTTGTTTCAGGCTGACCGGCTCCAGGTTGCCCAGGAACTGGCGGGCGGAGACGTCCCAGGTTTGGCGCAGCGCGTGTTCCCTGCAGACCTTCGGATCGATCTCGAGGGCGGCCCCGATCGCCGCGCCGAGGTCGTCGTTCAGAGCGCCGGCGCCGCTGTCGCCGATGACGTCGTTCGGCCCGGGCACCGGCAATGCCGCCACGGGTACGCCGCACGCTGTGGCTTCCAGCATCACCAGGCCCAGGGTGTCGGTTTTCGAGGGGAACACCAGAACGTCCGCCGCGCAGTAGTGGGCGACCAGTTCCTCGCCGAAGCGGGGGCCCAGGAAGACGGCCTCGGGGTAACGCGCTTCCAGTGCCTTGCGCTGGGGCCCGTCGCCCACCAGGACCTTGGTGCCGGGGATGTCGAGCGCGAGGAACGCATCGAGGTTCTTCTCCACCGCCAGGCGCCCGACGTACATCAGGATGGGCCCGGTCAACTGCAGGTCGGCGGGCGGGACCGGGCGGAACAGTTCGGTATCCACGCCCCGAACCCATTGGGCGAGGGCCGCGAAACCCTGGCGGTCGAGCAACGATCTCAGGGTTTCCGTCGAGTACATGGTCCGTTCGGCGGCATTGTGGAACAGGCGCAACAGCGCGAATGACCAGCTTTCCGGTATGCCGCCCCGAAGTTTCAGATAGAGCGGAAACATGGTGTGGAACGAGGTGGTGAAGGGAATGCCGCGCCGCTTGAGCCAGTGCCGCGCGCACCAGCCGAGTGGCCCCTCGGTGGCCAGGTGTACCGCGTCGGGGGAAAAACGTTCGATCAGGCGCCCGACCCGACCCGGCCCGGTGAGGGCGAGCCGTATCTCGGGATAGGTGGGGCAGGGGACGCTGCGGAACGGTGCGGGCCCGATCACTTCCACCTCGTGCCCCATGCCGGCCAGCCGGTCACGGGTGGTCGACAGCGCCCGCACCACGCCGTTCAGCTGCGGATACCAGGCATCACTGACAATCAGGATTCGCAATCGAGCGCCCTTCCCACCGGCCCTGGGTTCAATTCACGCTACATTAAGGAAGGCGATGGGGAAAGTCATCCTTGCCGTTTCCCTTACAGGGGGATGTCCCAGCCCGACGAGAAAACAGCAACCGGGTGCGGTATTGACGCGTTCGAGTAGACCTCTGAATCGCGGACAAGGGTGTCAAATGAGTCAAAATCCCTCGCGGTCACCGTTTTCTCGTCGGGCTGGGACTAGCCCATTCGCTAGGGAAGAGGGACAGGTTCCGCGAATGGACGTGTTGGAGAATTGGCGGAGCTGGGGTGAAATAGGCGAACGCTACTACTGTGCAGAGGCGGGCCGGGCAGCCCATGAAGCTGGTCTTCAGCCGCAAGGGATTCGACAGCGCCACGGGTGGCTTTCCTTCGCCCATCGTGGACGGCGTGCCGGTCAGCCTGCCGATCCCCGCGGCAGGGCGTTCGCACACGACCTATGCCGACCTGGGGCTCGGCGCCCTGGTGGAGCGGGTCACAGGCAGCCGCCTGACCGGCGCGAGCCTCTGCCACTGCGACCCGATGTTCGAGGCCGGCCGTTGCGCGTTCGGGCAGAACGCCGCGGCGCAGAGCCACCTGTCCAACAACGGCGTGTCGGCCGGCGATGTCTTCCTGTTCTTCGGCCTGTTTTCGAATCTCGATGGAAGCGACCGCCATCATCGGATATTCGGTTACCTGCGCGTGGAGGAACGGCTCTGTCTCGGTGCCGACCCGGCGCCGTCCGCCCAGCCTGATGGATTCGGAATTCGTCATCCGCACACGATCGGGCGCTGGCCGCGCAACAACTGTCTCTATGTCGGCGCGGGCGCGGGCGCGGGCGCGGGGGTGACGGCTGGGGACGCGAGCGATGAGCTGCGGCTCAGTTGGCCGGGAGGCCCCGTCAGCCGTTGGCGGGTGCCGCGCTGGTTGCGACGGACCGGGTTGACCTATCACGGGCGCGCGGACCGGTGGGAAGGCGAGGAGACGCTGCGTACCGTGGGGCGGGGACAGGAGTTCGTGGCCGATCTGAGCCGTGAGGCGGAGGCCCGTGGTTGGGTCGAAGATGTGATCGACGCAATTGGACCGGGTGCGGGCTGAAGGGGGAATTTTCGTGGATCGGAAATACGCCGCTCTGCGGCTACAATAGCGCGCCGGCGGTGCGGGGTGGGTAGGGTCCACCCGGTCCCTTCCTCAATTCCGGAACAATTTCAGGGGTCCCATGACTTCATTTCGAGCATTCCTGGTCGAGAAGACCGAGACCGATGGCAAACGGCAGTTTTCGCGCAGTATCGTGGAGCGCGATACCGACAGCCTGCCCGACGGTGAATTGCTGATCGATGTGGCGTATTCGTCGCTCAACTACAAGGATGGGCTGTCGGCGACCGGCAATCCGGGGGTTACGCGCAATTTTCCGCATACGCCGGGGATCGATGCCGCCGGCACGGTGGCGGAATCCTCGTCCGAGGGGTTTTCGCCGGGTGACGAGGTGATCGTCATCGGCTTCGACCTGGGGATGAACACTTCCGGCGGCTACGGGCAGAAGATCCGGGTTCCAGCGGGGTGGGCGGTGCCGATGCCGGACGGGCTCGATGTGCGTTCGAGCATGATACTGGGCACGGCGGGATTCACGGCGGCGCTGTGCGTGCACAAGCTGGAGCAGGCAGGCATGACTCCCGGCGGCGGGCCGGTGCTGGTGACCGGTGCGACCGGGGGCGTGGGGTCCGTGGCCGTCAAGCTGCTAGCGCATCTCGGCCATGAAGTGCACGCCGTGACCGGCAAGGCATCGCAGCACGACTTCCTGCGCGGGCTTGGCGCCACGGAAATATTGGGTCGCGACGATGCGCTGGCCGGGGCGGAGCGGCCGCTGCTGCGGGAGACCTGGGGCGGTGTGGTGGACACCGTCGGCGGGCAGATCCTGGTCAACGGGCTGAAATCGCTGCGCTACGGTGCGAGCCTGGCGGCCTGCGGGCTGGTGGCATCGCCGGAGATTCCGGCAACGGTGCTGCCGTTCATCCTTCGCCATGTGAACCTGCTGGGCATCGATTCCGTGCAGTTGCCGCTGGACCAAAAAGCGGAAATCTGGAACAAGCTGGCCGGGCCGTGGCGGTTGGAGGGCCTGGAGGGCCTTGTGGAGCCGTTGACGCTCGATACGCTGTCGGTGGCCATCGACCGGATACTTGCCGGCGAAATGGTTGGGCGCGGGCTGGTGGACCTCAACGCTTGAAGCCCGTACCTCACACCCGCTCTCATCCTACAACCGACCGATGTTCCCCGCGCCGTCCGCCGGGGCGCAAACTTCGAGCCTCAGCCCGGCTCGAAGTACACCCGTTTGTGATCCATGACCCGGGTCAGGGTTCTGTCCAGGCATTCCAGGTAGGGGCTCATGCGGGCGTTGGCGCCGTTGATGGTGCTGACGGCCACGCGGCGCCGGGTTCGGGCGAGGTATTGCAGGGGGGCCGTTATCGCATCGATCTCGGGGTGGTCAGGCGGGACGTGGAAGGTCAGCCGCGCGCCCTGGTTTTCGATCACCAGCGCCAGTTCGCCCTCCAGGAAGCACAGGGTGTTGCCCGGTAGCCGCCTCGGCAGTTCGGGCCAGTCGAGGGAGAGGCCGCAGGGGGCGGCGGGGTCGACGGCGTTGACCCAGAAGCACCGCGGGGGGTGGTGGTTGCGCAGGCGGTGCAGTGCCCGGGGCGTGATGAACTGGGGGCCTGAGAGTCCCTCGAAGAAGTGGCCGGCGATCAACTCGCCGGCAAGCTCCATTACGCGAACGGCCCTGAAGAGTTCGCCCCAGCGGGCCTCGCGGTTCACGATTTCCCGGTTTACAACGCCGTAGCGCTCGGCCAGTCCACGCACCCGCTCCTTGTCGTCTTCCAGCCGCTCCAGCGGGTCGCCGGCGGGCCGAGTCGACTCGACCAGGCGCCAGTGCCCCGGCCAGCCCAGGGCGACGGCGCGGGCGCGGCGCCGCAGGTTGCGGGTCCCGGACGCGTTCAGGCGGAAGTCGCGTTGCAGGCCGGCCCGCAAGGGCGCCAGGCTGTCGGCGGTGACGGCTCCCTGCCAGACTGCCTCCCACCACTGTTCGTTGAATGCCTGGGCGTCTCCGCTGGCAGGAGGGGCGTCTCTTCTCGAGGTGCCTCTTCTCGTCAAGAGACTGTCCCGTTTCGTGTTGTCGGCAGGTTTCGCGTTGCCGGCATGATGGGTGTCACCTCCTGGCAGGTTGGCGTCCCGCTTCGCGTTGCTAACGTGGGTGTCCCTGGAACCTGGCGCGCGACCGTCCTTCGCACCGGGCGTATCTCTTCCCGCGGGTTGAGCAATCGCCGCGGCACGATCGCTGAGTTGGTGGAAGCTGTAGCTGGCGGTGCGGTCGGTGAACAGCGGTTCCACCGCGGCCCTGGCCTCCCCGGCCGTGGCGTCCCGGTTGAGTGCGGCGTCTTCCGGGTAGCCGATGGTGATGCGGCGATTGCCGGCGCCGTGCCAGGAGAACTGTTCCCTCGTGAATAACTCATCGAGCAGATGATCGGCGAAATCGGTGAAGCGGCAAGCCATGAAGTCGGAGAGCCAGGCCTGTACGGGGGCGGCGTAGCCGCTCAACTGTTCGATGGCCGACAGTGCGCCCGCATCCGACCAGGGCCGCTCGATGCCCTGCCACGCGGCCCAGAAGCCGGGCAGCGTGCGCGCGGGCTGTGCGCTGAAGTCGGCGCGACTGGCGGCGCGCTGGAAGCGCAACAGCGTTTGCAGGTTCTCGGCGTCGCAGTAGTGGATGGCTTCGCTGCCTGCCACCAGCGTGCCGGCGACCAGTTCGCCGGTGTCTTCGAGCAGCCCTTCCGGTACGCGGGGAAGTAGCGCATCGATCCGGTCTCTGGTGCAGGGGCCGTAGAACGACAGTATTTCCCGGGCCAGTTCCTGGCCGGTTCGGGTATCGCCCACGTCCGGGAATCGCTTGCGCTTCGTTGCCAGGTCCGCACAAAGGCCCGTGTCCACAAGGGCGCGGGCTGTCTCGAGGTGCGCGATCCAGGCACGCCCTCCCTGGTCGAACCTCACCAGGCGGTCATGGTCGATGTCAGCCGGCCAGTCGGTCGCGGGGACAAGCACGCGCTCCTTTGCCCATTCGAGCCACTCTTCGGTGGATCCCGGCTGATAGCCTTCCGCCCGCCGTTGCCGTTTGGCCTCGAATGTCTCGATGACCTCGTGCCTGAGCCGGGGCCGCAGCGACTCGTCGTTGACCGCCTGTTCGATCAGGTCGGTGCCGAGCGCACTGGCGTCCGGGCGCTCCGGGGTGTCGTCGGCGTACATGTAGCGGCTCACCTGGTCGAACGTCACCACGGCCGCGAACGGGCTCGGGGCGTCGATGTCGACAAACGAGCGGCCGAGGGCGCCGGTCTGCAGTTCGCCGAGCAGCAACCGAAGCGCGGGCAGGTCGAACTCGTCGACCAGGCAGGTTCGCCACGTCTCCAGCAGTACGGGAAAGTCCCTGTACTTCTTCATCGCCGTCATCAGCTTCTTCGCCTGCATGCGGCTCATCCACAAGGGCAGGCGCTGATTGAACCGCTGCCGGGTGAGCAGCAGCGCCCGTCCTGCGCACTCCCGGAACCGGGCGCCGAAGTATCCGGACCCTTCCAGCGACTGCTGCAGCAGGGCATCCAGGTTGTCCGGTGTGACCATGTCCAGCAGGGCTTCCGGGTCCAGGTCCTGCTTCAATTGCACGACCACGGCGTTGTTGTCGGCGTGAACGTCAGGTGTGGTTTCGAATCGCTCGCGCCAGGCCGCTTCCAGGGCCAGGGCCCAGGGGCGGTTCACCGCGCCGCCCCAGAAGGTGTGAATCACCAGTTGCCTGGGTGCATCCGGCCCCCGGTAACCGCCCGGGCCGGTGCGCACCAGCTCCAGGAGGAGGTGACGGCGGTGCGGCAACGGCGCCCGGGTGGCCTCGCGCTGCCGCTTCAGGTAGCCCACCAGTTCTTCCGCGGCAATAGCGTCGAAGCCGGCCCGCTGCTTCAGCTCGGCGTCGAGTTCCTCCTCGCTGCCTGCCGCAAGCGCTTCTTCGGCGCGTTCGAGGTATTCGGCGATGCGGCTGGAGAAATGGAAGCTGCGATTGAAGCTCTCGGCCCGCCAGAAGGGCAGCAACGCGGCCGCGGACCCCGCCGCCCGCACCAGCACCTCGTTGTGCGTGATGCGCAGGATCTGCCAGTTCTGCGTACCCAGGTTGAAGGCCTGCCCGACGCTGACTTCCCAGACGAATTCCTCGTCCAGTTCGCCGATCAGGGTGCCGGAATCGGCGTGGCGGAGCTGGTAGTAGCCCCGGTCCGGGATGGTCCCGCCGGAGTTGTAAAGCGCGAACAGGGCGCTCTTGTTGGCGCGCACCGTGCCGTCGATGCGGTCGTAGGCGATGCGCGGTTTCAGCTCCCGCACCCGGGCGCCGGCATAGCGGCCGGCCAGCATGTCCAGCACCAGGTCGAAGTGCTCCCTGGGCAGGTTGCGGTACGGTGAACTCGCCCGGATGACGGCGAACATCTCGTCCACGCCCCAGGTCTCGTTGGCGCACATGGACACGACCGTCTGGCAGAGAACGTCCAGCGGGCCCGTCAACGGCGCGAGCGGCTCGATGTCCCGCTCGGCGATGGCATCGGCGAGCACCGCCGCTTCCAGGAAGTCATGGGCGTGGGTGGGGTACAGGGTGCCCCGGCTTACCTCGCCGACGCCGTGCCCCGCCCGCCCGATGCGCTGCATGGCCGCGGCCACGGACGGCGGCGACTGCACGAGCACCACCTCGTCGAGTTCGCCGATGTCGATGCCGAGTTCCAGGGAACTCGTGGCGACGATTGCGCCCAGGTCGCCCCCCTTCAGGCGTTTTTCCACCTCGTTTCGAATGTCCCGGGCCAATGAGCCGTGATGGGCGTAGGCCAGGGGCGCAGGTTGGTCTTCATTGACCTTGAGTGTCAGCTTCTCGGCGAGGCGCCGGCTGTTGGTGAAGAACAGGGTGGAGCGGTTGGCTTCGATGCGGGTGCGGAAACTCTCGGACAGCGGCTCCCAGATCTTCTTGCCGTTGGCCGCGGCGTTCCTGGCGTCTTCGGGAAACCGCACCCGGAACTCGATCGTCTTCTCCTCCTGGCCGGCTACGACCTGCACGGCCCGGGCGGAACCGCCGGGCAGGTAGCCGCCGATCCAGGCGGCCACGGATTCGAGGGGCTTTACGGTGGCGGACAGGGCGATGCGCTGAAATTCGCCGGCAATGGCGGCCAGCCGCTCGACGGACGTCATCAACTGCACCCCCCGGCGGTTGGCCACCACCGCGTGCACCTCGTCAAGGATGAGTGTCTCCACCGTCGCCAACGCCTGCCGGCCCCGGGTGGTGGTCAGCAGCAGGGCCAGGCTCTCCGGCGTGGTGATCAGTATGTCCGGGGGACTGCGCAGCATACGTTGGCGATCCCCCTGGGAGGTATCGCCGGAGCGGGTCCTGACGCTGATTTCGGGAAAACCGTGGCGCTTCCGCAGTTCGCCAAGCGGCCCGAGCAGGTTTCGGTGGATGTCGTTGTTGAGCGCCTTGAGCGGCGAGACGTAAAGAACGCGGGTACGCCCGGGCCGGTGAGCGCCGGCGGCGAACCGGTCGAGCGACCACAGAAAAGCCGTCAGCGTCTTGCCGCTGCCGGTCGGCGCCGTCGCCAGCACGTGGGCGCCGCCGGCGATGCAGGGCCAGGCCTTGGCCTGTACATCGGTCGGCGCCGGGAAACGGCCGCGAAACCAGGCCTGAACGGACGGTTGAAAGAGTTCCAGGGCACCCATGAGCGGGATTATGGGGCATCTGGAAAACAGTGCTACGCTTGGCCGGTCGAAACGCGAACGGACGAGCCCATACGGTGTTGCTCAAGCCGGGAGATTGGTTGGGCCGCGGCAGTCTGCTGGTGGAGGGCGCAAGCCTCGGCAGGCAGATCGAATGCGACCTGAGAATCGAACAGGACCGGGGCGGGTTTACGCTGGCCGGCGGCTACCGGGTCAAGGGTGACAGAAGCCGGGATTTCTCCGTGCGCATCGCGCCCAACGACGTAGGGACTTACACCGTCGATGCCCGGGTGGGGGCGGTGGCCGCCGACGGAATCGCCAAGCTCGAGAGCGTCCCCAACCTGGGGCTCCTGTGGAACGCGAACGGAACGCTGCACGCCGCCGTCGCCCTGTTCGATGTGGCCGACGGCTGCGGGTTCCGCGGATTCCTGCACGAGGACGAGCGCACCCTCACCTGGGAGATCGCCTTCTCCCGGAAACAGCATGCGGTAAAGGCGGATAACGTGGTTACCCTGAGGAGGCGTCGGTAACGCTCATCCGTTGAGAGCCTGAGCCTCAGGAAGTCGCGAAAGCGAACGTTTGATATCGGCGCGCCCGCCTGGCGCCAACCGGTTCAGCCCAGAAAGTCGAGCAGGGCGGCGCGCTTTTTCTGCTCAAGATGACGGAACCCGTTGATCAGGCGCTGCTCGTCCTCGTCGAGCCGGCTGCGCAGAACGCGCTCGAGGTGAGGATGCAGGGGCGGCGCGGCGTTTGCGGAGGAGCCTTCACTGAACGACTGCTCCAATCGCGCTACAATCTCGGAATTGATGCTTCGCCGATACCGTCCGGCGGCTTCCACGATCTTCACGCGCATGTCCGGGGGCAACCGCAAGACGAACTTGTAGGGTTTCTCTTTCATGTCATGCCCCGCTTGCGCGAGTCACTCGCCGTGACTGGACGAACAACAACTCAAATATTCGCCGCTGCCCCAAACTGACGACGAGACGCCAACATGAACAACGAACTGCTTGCGCCGGAAGTATATAAAACGGAGTGCCTCTAGTGGAACCTCTGCAACGCGACAATATCCGGCTCGCAGCCACCGTGGTCCTGACGCGGCCGGGGCGGGACGGCATCGAAGTCTTCATGATCCAGCGCCCCGGGCGCGGCGACTTTCCCAACCTGCACGTCTTTCCGGGCGGCAAGGTCGACGAGGCGGACTTTCTCCCGGACCTCTGCGACGGCGTGGACGCAACGGCTGCGGACCGGGCCGTCGGGGTGGCCGGTGGCGGCCTGCGGTATTGGGTTGCCGCGATCAGGGAGTGCTTCGAGGAATGCGGGGTGCTGTTTGCCTCTGCGGGGGGCGGTCCGGCCATCGACGGCGAAGACTCGCAGGAGCGATTCTCCGGTTACCGCGCCATGCTGATCGACGGCCGGTTGGACATGGCGTCGCTGTGCGCCCGGGAAGGCCTGCGCCTGGCCTGCGACGACATGCTGTACTTCAGCCACTGGTTGACCCCGGCAGCGGCGGCCCGCCGGTTCGACACGCGCTTCTTCGTCGCGGCAATGCCGTCAGCGCAGAACGCGCTGGCGCACGAGACCGAGACGCAGAACGGTTGCTGGATCAGGCCGGCCGAGGCTATGCGGCTTTGCGAGGCGGGCGAGTGGCAGATGATCGCGCCCACCATCACCACGTTGCAGATGATCGAACCTCATGGGGACTGCGAGGCGCTGTTGCACGCCGTGCGCGAGGAGGCGCACCTGCCGGAACTGACCCCGCACCTGCGCCGTGAAGGCATGCAGGAGATACGATGACGTCGCCACCGATCGGGCGCAGCCCGAGCCGAAGCACCGCTTCGGCAGGTGGCGACCCCCCCGCACCCCCCTCCCCGTGCGACACCGGATTTCTGCCGCTGGCCGTCAGGGTCTGAATCGTGGGCGCTCCCGCGGTTGTGCTCGATGGGGTCGGCAAGGGATTCTCCGACGGCCGCAGGCACCTTCCGGTACTGGAGAACTTCGATCTCGCCGTCGCCCCGGGAGAGGTGGTCGCGGTCTGCGGCCCGAGCGGGTCCGGCAAGTCCACACTGTTGAACCTGATCGCGGGACTGCTGGCCGTGGACGAGGGCAGCCTGACCCTGCGCGAGGGCGATGTGCTGCACGCCATGCACGGCCTGGCAACGGCTGCGCGCGCGGCCGTGCGGCGGCGCCTGGTGGGCTACGTCTTCCAGTTCTTCAACCTGGTGCCGACCCTCAACGTGCTGGAAAACGTACGTCTGCCGCTGGCGCTGAACAGGCGTGAAGACCTGGCGCCCCGCGCGCTCGAGCGCCTGCAGGCCCTGGGCCTGGGCGATGTGCTGGGGGCGTTTCCCGAGACCCTCTCGGGGGGTGAGCGCCAACGCGTCGCCATCGCCCGGGCGGTCGCGCACGAGCCCGCCGTCGTCCTGGCGGATGAACCCACCGGCAACTTGGACCCGCGCAACAGCGAACGGGTAGCCGGGCTGCTGTGGTCCGAGGTGGAACGGCTGAACTGCGCGATGGTGATCGCCACGCACAGCGAGGCGATCGCCCGGCGTGCCGACCGCATCGTGGAACTCGACGCTTGAGGCTGGTCGCGCTCGGCTTTGCGCGTTTCTTCGCCAGGACGCCCTGGACCACGCTGACGGCCCTTCTGGGCGTGTCCCTGGGCGTGGCGTCGACCGTGGCCGTGCACCTTATCAGCCTGTCGGTGGCGGATTCGCTGGAAGCCAACCGGTTGCCGCATCTCGGCGGCCTGACCCATCTTGCCGAAAAGCGCGGCGCCACCATGGGCGACTACTTCGAGTTGCGCCGCCGCTGGCGTGACGGCGAACTGCCGGGCGTGCGGGGGCTGGTGCCGATGGTCGACGGCCGGGTCGTTGCGGGCGGGCGGCGCTTCCACGTGACAGGGGCCGACTGGCTGGCGCTTTACGATATCCCGGGAGAGGGACGGGACGGCGCTGAAGAATTGCGTCCGGGGTCGATCGTCGTGGATGCCGGCCTTGCGGTCCCGGCAGGCGGCCGACTGCGTCTGGCCGGCACGGACTGGCCGGTGGCCGGGGTTGTCGACTCCGGTATCGGGGATGGCCTGTTCGCCGATATCGGCGATGCGCTGACCATTCTTGATGCGCCGCCGGACGCGTTGAGTCGTGTCGGGGTGGCTACCGGCGATCCCTGGAAGCGCCTTCGCGCCTTGCTGGAAACACTGTTGCCGGGGCTGTCGGCGGCGTTGCCGGAAGGGCCTTCGGAACTGACGCTCTCATCCGGCGACTCATCTGGATCTGCCACTGGAGCGAACGGTGAGGGGGCGGAATGGGAGTTGCGTCCGGTTTCCTTCGAACGGCCGGGCGCCAACTTTGCGAACTCGATACTGTTCAACCTGGGTGCGCTGGGCACACTGGCGCTGCTGGTGGCCTGGTTTCTGATCTACCAGGTGTCGGTTCTGTGGGTGCGGCGCCAGGCGCCCGTGCTGGAAAGCCTGTCGGTGCTGGGTGCAAGCCGGTGGGAACTGGGGGGATGTTTCCTGATAGCGGTGGCATCGCTGGGAGCGCTCGCCACGCTGGTGGGTACGTTGGGGGGCCTGTTGCTGGCCGATCTGCTAACCGGAATCTCGACGGCCGGACTGGAAGCGGCGCCCAGGCCGGAGATGTCTTCCGCCGTGGCCGCCAAGGCGCTGGTCTCCGGCGTGGGTATTGCGGCGGTCGGCGGTTGGATGGCTTTCCGCCGGTGGGGCCGGCCGGTGTCCCGATCGGCATTCCCCGCGGGCCGGCTGATTGCGTGCGCCCTGGCGCTGGCCTTGATCGGCATCGGTGTCGGTGTGGAAGGCACCGGCCTGGCCGGAGGATTTGCGGCAATCCTCGCGGCGGCGCTGCTGACGGTATCCCTGGTTGGGCCGCTGTTGCGCGCAGCCCGGCGCCTTGCGATGGCTGCACCGGGCGGATTGCTGACCCGGCTTGGGGTGCGCGAGGCCACCTGGTTCGAGGGCGATGTGGCGACGGCCCTGGGCGCGCTGGTGCTGGCCGTGGCCACCAGCGTGGGAGTCGGGTTGATGGTGGACAGCTTCAAGATCGATTTCGAGCGCATGCTGACCCAGAGGCTGGCCCATGATTACTACGTGGAGTCGCCGGAAGGGGACATCAGCGCCGTGGCGCGCGCGTTCGCCGAGGCGTGGCCGGACGCGCGCTCACAGGCCTACGGCGACCTGCGCACGCGCATTGACGGGCGCGTGGTGGAAGTCGGCCACACGGACTTTTCCCATGCCGAGGCGGCGCGCTACGGCCATGGGGCCGCGCTTGGGCCGGATGAAGGCATCGCCAGCGAAAGCCTGCTGCGCGCTCTCGATGTCGATGTGGGCGGCACGGTCGAGGCGGGCGGCGCGCGGGTGCGAATAGCGGGCGCATTCTCCGACTTCGGTGGCGTGGTGCCGCGACTGCTGCTGCAGAACGAGTCGGCGGCGCGGCACTTCGGCGCCCTGCACTTCACGGGCTTGGGCATCACCGGAATTTCCCGGGCGCAACTCGAGGACTGGCTTGCCGCCGTTGCTCCGGGGGCCAGGGTGCAGCAGCGCGACCGGGCCCGGGCGCGCGCCCTGGAGATATTCGACCGGAGCTTTGCGATCACCAACGCCCTGACGCTGCTCGCGCTGACCGTGGCGGTGGTGGGCCTCTACAACGCCATGGTGGGCCTGCGCCTGAATCGCCTGGCAACCAGGCAACTGCTGGCGTCCCTGGGCGTCACGTCCGCCGAGGAGCGCCACATCGAACTGGTGCGGGCGCTCGGCCTCGGCCTTTTCGCCGTCCTGCTCGCCGTGCCGCTTGGGCTGGGTATGGGTGCGATCCTCTGCGGCGTGATCAATCCCCGTGCATTCGGCTGGAGCGTGGCGATGTCGTTGCCGGCAACCGCCCTGGCCTGGCCCATGGCGCTGGGGTTTGCCGCCGCCGTTGCGGCCGCGGTGGCGCCGTCGCCCGCGGAGCGCATCCATGCGAACTGATCGCCCGTCCCGGCTGCTTGGGCCGGCGCGGTGGGCGGCTCTGGCCCTGGTCCTGGCCGCGGGCGCATGCAGCCGGCCGGGGCCGGGTTCCGACGCGCCAGGCCTGAGAGTGGGCGATGTACTCGGGTCCGGCTCGGAAGGCGCGCAGTTTGCCCGAGCGGACGCCCCACGCCTCTTCAGTTTCCCGGCGGATCATGGCGCGCACCCGGAGTTCAAAAGCGAGTGGTGGTATTTGACGCTGGCGCTGGAAGACGGCCACGGGCGTGAGTTCGGGGTCCAGTTCACCGTCTTCCGGCAGGCCCTCTACCCGGGCGGCCCGGTGGACGATCCGTGGCGAAACGGCCAGGCGTACCTTGGGCACCTCGCCGTTACGGATGTAGTAGCCGGTCTCCACCGTGAAGCCGAGCGCCTGTCCAGGGGGCACCCGGAGCTGGCGGGCGCGCGCACGGGCGACGAGGGCGGATTCTCGGTCTGGCTGGAAGGCTGGCAATTGGCGGGGGACGGCGACAACTGGAAACTCGAGGCAACCGCCGACGACTTTGCCGTGTCGCTGCAACTGGCGTCCACACGCCCGATCGTCCTGCAGGGCGATGCCGGCCTGTCGGCCAAGGGCCCCGGCCAGGCTTCCTACTACTATTCGGTGCCTCGGTTGCAGGCAACGGGACGTCTTCAGATCGATGAAAACGCTTATGCGGTCACGGGGCTCGGCTGGCTGGACCGCGAATGGAGCACCAGCGTGCTCGGCGCCCACCAGGCCGGATGGGACTGGTTCGCCCTGATGCTCGACAACGGCGAGGACATCATGGCGTTTCAGCTGCGGCGCGACGACGGCGAGCGCGACCCCCACGACCATGGCGTGCTGGTGGATGCCCGCGGCCGGGCCCGGCACCTTGCCCCCGGCGACTTCAGCCTGCAGCCGCTGGAGTACTGGCGGGACGAGCGGGGCACGCAATGGCCGATTCGCTGGGCGCTGGCGGTGGGGGAGCGCCGGTGGCTGATCTCGGCCCCGGTGCACGACCAGCGGATGGACACGCTCTTGACCTACTGGGAAGGCCTCGTCCATGTTCTGGACGAACGGGGCGACCGGTCGGGGCGGGGGTACATGGAACTGACCGGGTACCGATGACCGATCTACAGCAGCTCATCTCCGAGAATCGTGCCTTGCGGGCACGCCTCGAAGCCGTGCAGGAACGGCAGGCGGCCGGCCGGCTCGCAAACTATCAGGCACATCACGACCTCGTAACCCGGCTTCCCAACCGGACGTTGCTGGATGACCGGCTGAATGCGGCCATTGCCGAGGCCCGGCGGAACGGGCGCAGGCTGGCGGTGATGTTCCTGGACCTCGACGGATTCAAGGCGGTGAACGACAGCCTGGGCCATGACCTGGGTGACCGGTTGCTGAAAGCGGTCGCCGAGCGGATGCAGGGATGCATACGCCTGAGCGACACGCTGGCGAGATACGGCGGAGACGAATTCGCACTGCTGTTGCCCGACGTGCGGGCCAGGGAGGATGCGGCGGCCATTGCCGGCAAGATCCTGGGCAGCCTGGACGATGAGTTTCTGATCGCGGGCCAGCGCCTGAGCGTGGGGGCGAGCATCGGTATCGCCCTGTACCCGGAAGCCGGGGATCTGGGTGAAACCCTCATCCGCCGGGCGGACGTCGCCATGTACCACGTCAAGAGCGAGGGCAAGAACGCGTACCGTTTCTTCTCGGAGGACATGGACCCGGCCCATTCGGGGCATCTGGCGACGGATCGCGAACTCCATGCCGGATTGATCCGGGGCGAACTCGATGTTCAATACCTGCCGCGGGTGAGCCTGGCTACCGGGCGCATCACGACGCTGGAGGCCGGGTGGCTTTGGCGGCATCCCGAGCGGGGCCCGGTCGGGCCGGGGGACATCGTGGCGGCGCATGCCGGGGGCGAGTCCATGGCCGCGGTCGACGACTTCCTGCACCGTCAGGCGTTTCAGCAGACGGCCGAATGGCGGCGCGGGGTTGCGCCCGACCTGGCGGTGGCGGTGAATCTGCCCGCCGCCCGGCTTGGGCGGACGGAGTTCGTCGAGCATTTTCTGGGGGATCTGCTCGCCGCCGGTCTCGATGCGGACGCAGTGTCGGTAGAGATCGAGGAAAACGCGCTAATGGAGGCAGTGGACGCGATCGCCACCGGAATTGCTGGCCTGAATGACCGGGGTGTCCGGTTGGTCGCCAGCGAGTTTGGGGCGGGCTTTTCCTCGTTGCGAAACCTCGGACGTCTCGCACTTCTGGGCCTGAAGCTGGCGCCGGTGCTCATACGCGATGTCGAGCCCGGTGCGGCAGGCGGCGAGCGAACCATTGCCGCCATTGCCGCGGCGGCCCGGGAATTCGGCCTCGAATTCTACGCATCCGGCGTGGAGACGCCGGAGCAACTCGCCGTGCTCAAGTCATGCGGCTTCAGCGAGGCGGACGGCCCGCTTTTTTCCGACGCCGTGCCGGCCCGGGATGTCGAGGGACTCCTGACCCTAGCCCCGTTTGCATCCGTCGTGGGCGTATAGTGCAATCCGCATTTCGGAAGCAGTCGGGCGCGTGAAAGGGTTTACCAGCAAGATTGTCCACAGCGACAGGCAGGGCGACATCGAGCATGGCTCGATGCACAAGCCCGTGCACTCGACCGTGGCTTACGGATACGACGATGCGCGCGACCTGGCCGCGGTCTTTCAAGGCACCGGCCCCGGGTTCACCTACAGCCGCCAGGTCAACCCGACCGTGGAGGCCCTGCAGGCCAAGGTCACCACCATGGAGCAGGGCGTTGCGAGCCTGTGTTTCTCCACCGGCATGGCGGCCATCGGCACGATGCTGTTCGCCCTGTTGCGCAAGGGCGACCACTTCGTTTCCAGCTCGTTCCTGTTCGGCAACACCACCAGCCTGCTGCTGAGCTTCGCCAATCACGGCGTGGAAGTCACCTTCGTCGACGCCACGGATTCCGCGGCCGTGGAGGATGCCTTGCAGGACAACACCAGGCTGGTGTTCGTGGAGACCATCGCCAACCCCCGGACCCAGGTAGCGGCGCTCGAGGAGATCGGCGCGCTGTGCGCGGCGCGCAATCTCGTCTACGTGGTCGACAACACCATGACGTCGCCCTACCTGTTCCAGCCTGCGGCCGTGGGGGCGAGCCTGGTCGTCAACAGCCTGACCAAATACATCGGCGGCCACGGCAACGCCCTGGGGGGCGCGGTCACCGAAATGGGTGCTTACGACTGGCGGGGCTTCGACAACATCCAGGAATCGTACAGGGGAAAGGACGAGCGGCTGTGGGCCGTTACCCAGATGAAAAAGAAGGGCTTGCGGGACTTCGGCGCCTCGCTGGCACCGGAAGCGGCGCACCACATTGCGGTCGGGGCGGAGACCCTGGCCCTGCGCATGGAGCGGCAATGCGCGACCAGCCGCAGCCTGACCGAATACCTCAGCGGGCACGAAAAAGTTCAGCGGGTCTATTACCCTGGCCTGCCCGATCACCCCCAGCACGACCGGGCCAGGTCGCTCTTCCGCCACCCGGGCGCGCTGTTCAGCTTCGAACTGAACCCGGACCTGGACATCTGGGCATACATGAACGCGTTCGACGTCATCGTCCGCTCCACCAACCTGGGCGACAATCGCACCCTGGCCATTCCGGTGGCGCATACGATCTATCACGAGGTGGGCCCCGAGTGGCGGGCCAGGATGGGGATCGCCGATTCGCTTATCCGCATCTCGGTGGGTATTGAAGATTGCGACGACCTGGTTGACGATTTCGACCGGGCATTCTCGGTCTAGCCGCACCTGCTCAAATATGGGCGCGGCTGGAGTATCTGGCTATCTACGGACTGAAAGAAAAATGAATGATGCAGTTTTGGAAACGAACCTGGATTTTCCCAACAAGCGCCGCGGCAAGGTGCGCGACCTCTATGAACTCACCCTGGAAAACGGCGAGGAAGCGCTGCTGATCGTCGCCACCGACCGGGTTAGCGCCTTCGATGTGGTCATGGCCAACGGCCTGCCCGGCAAGGGCGTGCTGCTCACCCAGATCTCGAAGTTCTGGTTCGAGATGTTCTCGGGCGAGTTCGATCATCACCTGATTTCCACCGATGTCGCCGACGTGCCCGGCCTCGATGCCGCGCAGCGCACCGCGCTGGAAGGGCGCATCATGCTGTGCCGCAAGACCACGGTGGTGCCGATCGAGTGCATCGCCAGGGGCTACATCACGGGCAGTGGCTGGAAGGACTACCAGGCCACCGGCTCGGTGTGCGGAATCCCGCTGCCGGCGGGCCTGAGAAACAGCGACCGGCTCGAGGAACCGCTGTTCACGCCGTCCACCAAGGCGGACACCGGCCATGACGAGAACATCAGCTTCGAACAGGGCGTCGAAATCGTCGGCCGGGAACGCATGGAGTGGCTCGGCGAGAAGACGCTGTACCTGTACGGCAGGGCCCGGGACTACGCCCTCGAGCGGGGCATTATCCTGGCCGACACCAAGTTCGAGTTCGGCACCCGGCCCGACGCCGACGAGCCGCTGCTGATCGACGAGATATTCACGCCCGACAGTTCCCGCTTCTGGCCGGCAGACCGCTGGCAACCGGGGGGCGAACAACCCAGTTTCGACAAGCAGGTGGTGCGCAACTACCTGGAGACCGTGGTGTCGGCCGGCGAGTGGGACAAGACGCCGCCGGGGCCGAGGCTGCCCGACGAGGTGGTGGAGCGAAGCGTCGCCCGCTATCAGGAGGCGTATGAGCGCTTGACCGGCAGCGCCCTGTCCTGAATCGGATCCCGAAGGGCGTCCCGACGCCACCGGATTGGGGGGCCGGCCTGAAGAAGGGGGTGATCCCGGCCAGTGCCGCCGGGCACGGCCGCAATGGCATCGGAAAGCGAAATGGATTGGGACGAGTACAAGGCGCGCTGCGACAGCCCGGAGGTCTGGTCGCGCTGGATGCTGGGCGAGACCCTGGAACTGCTGTCCGGCGATGCGGAACTGAGCGTTGCGCTGCGCCGCGCAATGGCCGGTGAGCCGATCGCGAAACCGCCGGGGCACAAGGGCGGCGACGCCACGGACATGTTCGAATTGCGGCTGGACGAGGCACAGGCCGACGCGGTCGCCGCCAGGGTGAGGCGCGCGGTCGAGCGGGGTGCGGAAACGGAAGGCACCCGGGGCCGTGGGCTCGGCGGGTTTCTGGAAGCCTGGATGGAGTATCGGGGCTTTGTTGCAGCGCGGCCAAGTTCACCCGCAGGCACGGAATCCCGGGAAGTCGGCGCTTGTTCTCAAGAATCCTGATTGCCAATCGCGGGGCCATCGCCCGGCGGATCGTGCGCGCCTGCAACGAGATGGGTGTTTCGAGCGCCGCGGTTTATTCCGATGCCGACAAGGACGCGCCGCACCTGGCGGAAGCGGGGCAGGCGATTGCACTGCCGGGGGTGCGGGCCGAGGAGACCTACCTGAACCTGCAAGCGCTGCTCGCCGCCCTCGAGGAGTCCGGCGCCGATGCGGTACACCCGGGGTACGGTTTCCTGGCCGAGAACGCGACGTTCGCCGAGGCCGTTGCCGAGGCGGGTGCCGTGTTCATCGGGCCTTCGCCGAAATGGCTGCGGCAGATGGGCGACAAGTCCGCGGCCCGCCGCTTCGTCGAGGAGCGGGGTTTCCCGGTCTTGCCGGGTTCCGACCCGTTCGAGGAGGTCGGCGCAGCCCTGGCGGCGGCCGAGTCCCTGGGCTATCCGGTGATGGTGAAACCGGCCGGCGGCGGTGGCGGCATCGGCATGAGCGTCGCCGACTCTCCGGAAGCGCTGGCCCGGCATTTCGGGCGGGCGAAACTCATGGCGGAACGGGCGTTTGCCGATCCCCGGATCTACCTGGAGCAGTATCTCGCCCGTCCCCGCCACATCGAGGTGCAACTGCTGGCCGACGGTGCGGGCGGCGCCATTCACCTCTATGAACGGGAATGCTCCATTCAGCGCCGCCATCAGAAACTGGTCGAGGAGAGCCCCGCGCCGGCACTTGACCGTGCCGGCGTGAACGACCTCTGCGAGCGCGCCGAGCGGCTTGCCGCCGACATGGGCTACGACAGTGTCGGCACCCTGGAAACCTTGCAGGACGATTCCGGACGCTTCGGCTTCATGGAGATGAACACGCGCATCCAGGTGGAACACGGGGTCACGGAGGAGGTGACGGGCCTGGACCTGGTGCGGGCGCAGATCGAGATTGCCGCCGGAGGCACGCTGCCCGAGCGCCCGCCCATGAACGGGTACGCCGTGGAGGTGCGGGTGTACGCCGAAGACCCGGTGCGGCACTTTCCCTCCACCGGCCGGTTGTCCGTGTTCCGGCCGCCCCGGATGCACGGCGTGCGCGTGGATACCGGGTACGCGGAGGGGCAGCGGGTCACGCCCTACTACGACCCGCTGCTGGCCAAGGTGATCGGTACCGGGCCCACCCGCGAACTGGCCATCGGTCGCACCCTGGTCGCGCTCACGGGGTTTTCCGTCGCCGGCGTGCAGACCAACATGCCGCTGCTGAAGGCCGTGCTCCGCGATGAGGCCTTCCTGGCGGGCCGGGTCGACACCGGGTTTCTGGAACGCATGAAGGGCCATCCCGGGTATCAACGGGGCGCGGACGCGTAAGGAACCGTGCCGGGATGTGGGCGCGCCCCGTGGTACATTGCGCCGCACAATTTTTCGGAACGGCCGCTGCGGGGGCCGTACCCTTTGCATTCGAACCGTGGATTGATCGAGGACTGAAACATGACTGACCTGGTGACCGTTGACGTAGCGGACGGCGTGGCCGATGTGCGTCTTAACAGGCCCGACAAGTACAACGCGCTGAGCCCTGAAATGTTCAAGGCGATCGTCGATACCGGTGAGCGGCTTTCCGAGGCGCGCGAGGTGCGGGCCATCGTGCTGTCCGGTAACGGCCGCGGCTTCTGTGCGGGCCTCGACATGGGCAGCATGCAGCGCCTGGCGCAATCGAACCCGGCGTCCGGCGAACTGCTCGATGGCGACGAGCGTCCGGAAAACAATGCCCAGCGCCCGGCCTTTATCTGGAAGCGCATGCCGGTTCCCACCATCGCGGCCGTGCACGGCGTGGCCTACGGCGGCGGGCTGCAGATCGCGCTGGGCACCGACATTCGCATCGCTGCCCCGGACTCCAAGCTGTCCGTCATGGAGATCAAGTGGGGCCTGATCCCCGACATGAGCATCAGCCAGACCCTGCGCGACCTGGTGCCCCTCGACGTGGCCAAGGAACTCACGTTCACCGGCCGGGTGCTGAGCGGCTCGCAAGCCAGGGATCTCGGCCTGGTTACCCGGGTGGAGGAAGACCCGCATGCGGCGGCCATGAGCCTGGCCCGGGAGATTGCGGGGAAATCCCCGGATGCGGTGCGCGCCGCCAAGCGCCTGTTCGAGTCGAGCTGGCACGCCGATGAGCGGGACGGGTTGGAACTCGAAGCCTCCCTGCAGCTGGGATTGATCGGCTCTGCCAATCAGAAGGAAGCCGTCAAGGCCAACTTCGGGAAACGGGAACCCAATTTTACGGACTGATCCTGTGACGCCATGAGCTGGGAAAAGGAGGTTCGCGAACTCGAGCGCCGCCGGCAGCTTGCGCAGCAGCAGGGCGGGCCCGAGGGTATCGCCAGGCAGCACGCCAGGGGCCGGCTGACCGTCCGCGAGCGCATCGATGCCCTGCTCGATGCAAACAGCTTCCAGGAACACGGCCGCGCCACCGCCGTGCCGGACTATGACGACGACGGCGAGTTGCTGGGCTACCTGCCGGCCAACTACGTGGTCGGCTTCGGCGACATCGACCGGCGCCGGGTGGTGGTCGGTGGCGAGGATTTCACGCTGAAGGGCGGCTCGCCGAACGCCGCGGGCCTGCGCAAGAGCATCTACGCGGAACACCTCGCCTGCCAGTACCGGGTTCCGCTGGTGCGCATGCTCGAGGGCGGCGGCGGCAGCGTCAAGGGCTCCGGGAAAAAGGGCGGAACCGTCGGCCAGCCGGTCTTCACCGAGCCGCGCTTCAAGATCATCGCCGATGCCATGGGCGAGGTGCCCATCGCTTCCGGCGCCATGGGCGCGGTGGCCGGTTTCCCGGCGGGGCGCCTGGTCGCTTCGCACTTCGCCGTCATGACACGGCACACGGCCCAGGTGCTGATCGGCGGGCCGGCGCTGGTTACCCGCGCGCTCGGCGTGAAAATGACCAAGGACGAGCTCGGCGGCGCGCAGGTGCATGCGGCCAGCGGCATCGTCGACAATGTCGCCGAAGACGAATACGACGCCTTCGCCCAGATCAGGCGCTTCCTGGGTTACCTGCCGTCCAGCGTGTGGGAGCGTACGCCGCGCCGGGCGAGCGACGATGACCCCGAGCGCATGGAGCAGGAGCTGCTGAGCGCCGTACCCCGCGACACCAACCAGCCGTTCGACATGCGCGCCATCGTCGAGATGGTGATGGACAGGGAGAGCTTCTTCGAGATTGGCGCAGCGTTCGGTCCGAGCCAGATCTGCGGGCTGGCGCGGCTTGACGGGCAGCCCGTCGGCGTACTCGCCAACGACAATCGCCATGCCGCCGGCGCCATGACCGCCGAAGCGGCACAGAAATACCGGCGCTTCGTCGAGATGTGCGACACCTTTCACGTGCCGGTGGTCAACTTCGTCGACCAGCCCGGGTTCATGATCGGGCCGGCGGCGGAACAGGCCGGAACCATCCGCTACGGCATGGCGGCGGTGTCCGCGGCAACCCAGGCCAGCATTCCCTGGGCGGTGATCCAGGTGCACAAGGGTTTCGGCGTGGCAACGGCGGCCCACTATGCGCCCGATCCTTACGTGCTGGCCTGGCCATCCGTGGAGACCGGCGCGCTGCCGCTGGAAGGTGGCGTGGCCGTTGCCTTTCACCGGGAAATCGCCAAAGCGAAGGACCCGGCGGCCAAGCGCAAAGAACTGGAAGATCAATTGCGGTCGGCCCGGTCCCCCTTCCCGGCCGCCGAATCGTTCGCGGTGCACGAACTGATCGATCCCCGGGAAACCAGGCCCTTCCTGTGCCGCTGGATCGAGTGGATCCAGCCGCGGCTGGAGACGCTGACCGGCCCGGTTCGGTTCACGATGCGGCCCTGACCCGGCGATGGCGAAACGCGAGACGGGCTAGCCAAACCCGACCAACTTACGAACAGGTCGGGTTGGCGAACCAGTTGGGGTAAGCTATGCCGCTTTTTCGCGGAGACATCCAACCATGACGTATTCCTTTGACGGAAAGACCGCCATCGTCACCGGCGCGGGCGGAGGGCTCGGCCGATGCTATTCCCTGGAGCTGGCGAGCCGCGGCTGCAAGGTGCTGGTCAACGACCTCGGCGGTGCGATGGACGGCACGGGCGGCAGTTCCGATGCCGCCAACGCGGTGGTCGAGGAGATCCGGGGCGCGGGTGGCGAAGCGCTTGCCAACGGCGGTTCCGTCAGCGACCGCGCCGGTGCCGAGAGCATGGTCAGGGACGCCATGGACGCCTGGGGCCGGGTCGACATCGTCATCAACAATGCCGGCATCCTGCGCGACAAGTCCTTCCACAAGTTGGAACTGGATGACTTTCAGGCAGTGCTCGACGTGCACCTGATGGGTTCGGTAAACGTGACCCGGGCGGCCTGGCCCATCATGCGGGAACAGAATTTCGGCCGCATCGTCGTCACCACCTCGCCCACGGGGCTGTACGGCAACTTCGGCCAGGCCAACTACGGCGCCGCGAAACTGGGGCTGGTCGGCCTGATGCTCACGCTGAAGATCGAGGGTGCGAAATACAACATCCGCACCAACACCATCGCGCCGATCGCGGCCACCCGGATGACCGAGAACCTTATGCCCGAGGAAACGCTCAAGAAGTTCGCCCCGGAACTCGTGGCGCCGGCGGTGGTTTTCCTCTGCTCGGAAGATGCGCCCAACGGGGTCGTCCTGCAGGCTCAGGGCGGAGACTATTCCATCGCGTGCATCGTGGAGAGTCCGGCCGTGGCGCTTGGCGTGGACGCGACCGCCGAGGATGTCGGGGCGAATTTCGAGGCGATCTCGAACCTGGCGGGCGCGAAACCGCGGGGCATGCTCGACCTGGGCGCCGTTTGACTCTCGTTGGCGGACAAGGTCGTCAGATCTACCGGGTTCGCGCCCGTGTACCGCTCGTGTGGCGGGCTGCGGCATCGCCGCGTCGGCGACGTGACCGCGTGAACGGCTGACGATGGCGGCCGCCATTCTCACGCTTGTGGTCACGTTGCTGGCGGCGGGTGGCGTCTGGCTGACGCTCGGGGCACGCCTGAAGCTCAGCGAGGACAAGCAGGTCAACGATCTGCTCAACCTGGGCGCATACTATTTTCTGGGTTTGCCGTTTGTATTCGTGGTGATCTTCGCGATCGTGGGTTGATTGTAAGAGGTTCCGAATGCGCCTGAAGCCGTATCTCCGTGGCGGAGCGGCTTGGTGCAAACTTGCTCAATATGAATACAATGCATGTAATGCGTGTTTCAAATTGAGTAGAACTCATGTCGTTGATCGAATTGCGCCACCTTCGAACGCTCAGCGCTCTGCGGGATACCGATAGCCTTGTGGAAGCTGCAGAGCGTGTATTCCTGACCCAATCGGCGCTTTCGCACCAGATCAAGGATCTTGAAGGCCGCATCGGGTGCAGCCTGTTCATGCGCAAGACGCACCCCGTCCGGTTCACCAGCGCCGGTAATCGGCTTGTCAGGCTCGCCGATGAGGTGCTGCCGCTGGTGCACGCGGCTGAACTGGAGGTTGCCAAACTCGCCGGCGGCGAAACCGGCCGGCTGGTCATGGCCATCGAGTGTCACAGCTGTTTCGACTGGCTGCTGCCGGCCATTGCGTTGTACCGGGACGAGTGGCCCGAGGTGGATCTGGACATATCCAGCGGTTTTCACTTCGAGCCGCTTCCGGCTCTTGCCCGCGGCGATCTCGATGTGGTCATCACCGCGGACCCGGTGGCAGACATGGGATTGTTCTACTTCCCCCTGTTCAGCTACGAAGCGCAGCTTGCGGTATCGAAACAGCACCGGGTTGCCGGCAGGGAATGGGTGGAGCCGGAAGACCTGGAAGGGGAGACCCTGATCGCCTATCCGGTCGACCGCAGCCGCCTGGACGTGTTCTCCAGGTTTCTGGTACCGGCCGGTGTCGAGCCGAAGGGCGTACGCCAGGCGGAACTGACCGCGATGATGATTCAGCTCGTCGCCAGCGGAAAGGGCGTGGCCTGCCTGCCCAACTGGGCCCTGCACGAATACCGGGAACGGGACTATGTGACGGTGGCCTCACTGGGCGAGGAAGGTATCTGGCCGACGCTCTACGCCGCGGTACGCGCCGATCAGGCCGATGCTCCGTTCATGGTCGGGTTCATCGAGACGACCAGGAACACCTGCTTCGCCAACCTGGTGGGCATCGTCACGGCAGAGGCCGACTGAAGTCGGTAGGCCGACTGAAGTCGGTAGGCCGGCTGAAGCCAGTAAGCCGGCTGAAGCCAGTAAGCCGGCTGAAGCCCGTGGGCCGGCTAAAACCCGTGGGCCAGGTGAAACCGCGAGGGTACGTCCGGCGCCGCGTCGCAAGCCTGGCGCTCAACTCACCCGCACGAGCCCCGGATTCGTCTCGAATGCCGCCACGAAATCGAATGCCTGTGCCGCATCGTTGTCCTGTCCGCCCTGCCATCCGTGCCATGGGTATTCAACTGCGCCGTTGGCCCGCAGTCCGGGCCGTCCGGTCGACTCGTCGATTGTGAAGAAAGGGCCGTGTTCCTGCCCCCGGTGCATAGGGAACCTGCGCCGGGGCGCACCGGGTTCGTCGCACAGGTACATGCCCGCGCCGGGGGCGCCGTTGTTGAATACCCAGTGGGTCTCGGCGAACGCGGGCGCATCCGGAGATGGATCCTGGGCATGGTTGTGCGTGGAAAGGTCGACACCCTTGCCGCAGGTCCACAGGTTGACGTAGCTGATCTCCGCGCCGCGTTCATTCAGCAGGTGGATGCCGGGTGACATGTAGGCTTCCATGCCGTCGAACAGATCGGTGAAAGCGCCGAACTTCTCGTCGAATCGCTCCCAGGCGAAAGCGTCCTGCACTGGGCCCTCGATGCGCAGTACGGCCATGTCGTGGATGTTGTCCGCAACCCGGTCGGTCTCGGTGAATACCGTGAAGACGGCGCCCTCGGGACCGGCCTGCAGCCGGTGCACATCGACTGCCGTTTCTCGGACCGCGAAGCGGTCGGCGAAGGGCCTGCGGCCGATATTGGACAGTTCTCCGGTCACTACCTTGACGTAGTGGCGCCCGGCGGAGCGGTCGAGGTCGAGCGACTGCCCGCTGCCGAGCCGGGCGAACTGAAATGACCAGCCTGCCACCCCCCAGGTTTCAGAAACCACGGGTTCCCGGGCGGCCCGGCCTCCATCGAGGACGATATCCACTCCGGCCCGGTGGGCCGCGGGAGTAGCGTGAGCGTTTGGCCCGGCTCCGGCGATGGGATAGGTCGTTCGTGTTTCCATGGTGATCTCACAGTAAGGCAGGTAGTCCCGGTGTCCCGCGGATTCGACCTGCGTTGGCGATTACGGCACGAGCACCTGCTCCCGCCATTCCCCTTCCGTCAGGGTCCAGCGGCGGCGGTCGTGTATGCCGCTGTCGTGCTTCACGTCCAGCCGCTCGACCGCTTCGGGCACCAGATAAAGCCCGCGGGCGGAGTCCGGAGCCACCAGCGGGTCGGGAACCGGCGCCGCGTCCAGCTCCGCCAGCAACTGTTCCCGACGCGCAAGAACGGAACTCTGGGGACGCTGTTCGTACAGCCAGTCGAGCCGCTTCGGTATTTCCGGGCGAAGTTTCCAACTGGCCTGCACGGTTTCCGCCGGTACCGGTTCGGTCCGGCACTGCAGTCGATACTGAATGTCGAGGGAAGCCAGGAAAACAACGGCAGCGACGCTATCCATCGACGGCCATTTCGGGCTCGTGGCATTGACGAAAACGGCAAGCCTCTCGTCGAGGTCCCGCAACACCAGCGTGCGCACCTGCGGATTGCGGTCGGAATCCACGGTGGCCAGGGCGCACAATTCGGCGTACGGGTCGTTCAGTTCCCTGGCGCGGGCCCGGTCTTCCCGCAACCGGCGAAGCGGATTCACTGTTCCGCCGACTGCCTCATCCGCCGGTCGGCATCGATGATGCGGATCCATCGTTCCTCGGTGATGAAACCGGAGCCCCAGGCGGCATATTCCTCACCCAGCCCCGATTCGATGACCTCGTCCAGTGACGCTCCGCCGTCCAGGGCATCGACGACGGTTTGCCGGGTGGCGCCGATGGTTGCAAGGTTGTGGCGGACGGTGGCGACGTCGCAAAGCTCGCCGTGCCCGGGAATAACCCGGATATCGGCGGGCACCGCGGCGATGATCGTCTCCAGGTTCGCCATGTAGCCGCCAACCGTACCCCCGCCTTCGATGTCGACATAGGGGAAGCGCCCGTTGAACAACTGGTCGCCCGTGTGCAGCACATTGGACTGCTTGAACCAGACTGCGCTGTCGCCGTCGGTGTGGCCCTGGGGGAGATGCAGCAGCGCAATCTCCTCGCCATTAAAATGCAAGGCCATCCGGTTGCTGTAGGTGATCACGGGCAGGGCGACTGCGGGCAGGCCCCCGTCCAGCAGGCGGACCCGCACGTTCTCGTGGGCGACGATGGTGCCTGTCTCGCCGAAGAACGGATTGCCGCCCATGTGATCGCCGTGGTAGTGGGTGTTCAGGATGAACGCCGGCCGGCCGCCGCCGAGGCCGTCGATGGCTGCCTGTATGCGGGGCGCAAGGGGCAGGTACTGATCGTCAACGATCAGGGTGCCGTCACCGCCCAGCGAAATCGCCACGTTGCCTCCGGCGCCGGTCAGCATGTGCACGGTGCCGGCGACTGGCGTCGTCTTGATCTCTACGTCGGCGAAGGGGTCGGGTGCGGCGCTCGCCGCGCTACTGAACAGCAGGGCCGTGGCCAGCAGTATCGAATGTTTGCGGTTGATCATGTTGTCAGTTCCCTTTCGTGTAGCGGATTTCATGGTGATATAGGATGCCCGCTCTCACTGCTTGCCTTCAGCGTTGTTTGCGGGAGGTTGGCTTCCGGGCGGTTGGGTTCATTGCTTCCGTGCAACAACCGCCAGGCCCGGGCAGCGATTTCGCATACGGGGCTTCCCTTTCGGCGCACGGCCTCGTTTTCTTGCTGTACGCAAGGCTTTCGGACGAGCTTAACGCGCCGAACGGGAAGCCCCGCATACGAACTCTTTCGTGAATTCTGGCGTTGTTCCCCGCGCCGCTTCCTCGTCCCGGCGCAACGGGTTCCCGACTTGCATGTAAATTCATGGCTGTTCAGAAATCGATGTGGGTGCCGGTGGCGTGCATGTCGGCGAGTGCGGCGGGCGCGTTGGCCTGGTGCTGTTTCATCAGGCGATAGACGAAGCCGTGTCCACCGGCCATCAGGGAATCGCGCAGCATGTGATCGCGGTCCACCTCTTCGGCGCGCTTGAGCAACCGCTCGAAGGCGTAGATGAAACTGTTGGTGTGCCTGGCCCGGATCTCCGTGCCGTAGAACAGGCCGAAACGCTTCTTCGGGTCACTCTCCTGCAGGTGGGTCTCGAGCAGCCGGCGCGAGAAGATCTCCGGATCCTGGGCCGAGGCTGTCGAGAACAGCTTGCTGATTTCCTCGGTGCTGACGGTACCGTCGCCGGTTGCGCCCTGACTGGAGATGTACAGCAAGCCGGCGATGGCGCCAAGCTGGTTCCGAACGGTGCCCGCCAGGCGCAGAAACGCCTCCTGGCGCGCATGCAGTTCGCTGGCCGCCATCTGCTCGGACTGAATGATCGCCTGCTCGGCGGTACGCTTGATCTCGACGGCCTGTGCGCGCAGGGCTTCGGTATTCTGTTCGAGTTCACGGTGTTGCAGGAAGTAGCCGATCACCAGCCACAGGAATGCCAGGGGCGCGAAGGCGCCTTCGAGGAAGTTGCCGAGGATGTCGGCCGGCAGGTCGACGACGTTCGACCAGCCGACGCTTATGGAGATATACAGCGTGCCGAGCAGCAGCCAGGCGGCGGTCAGTGCCAGGCCGAGCCAGATCCGCCAGTCGAGGCGGCCGGGCAGCCGGGGGGTTCCAGGCGTTTCTTCAGGAGCCGGATTGTTCGTCGTCACCGTCTCCATCGTCGCTTGCCGGCGCCGATGCTTCGCCGGCCTGGGCTTCATCGCGCAGTTGCCTGCGGATCTCGCCGATGTCCCGCTGAATCTCGCTGACGCGATAGACGAGGTCGGGCAGCATGTCTGCCACCCGCCACACCAGGTAGGCAATGGCCAGCAGCGCCACAAACGAGAGAAATCCCATGTTCGATACCTGTGCAGTCCGCCCCCCGGGCGAGATGCGCACACATATACCTGTTGCTTCCGCGCTAGTCCAGCAACGCCGCCGCGTCTGGCGGAGCGATTGTTGCTCCTTTTCGGTGACAGTTTTCGTCGAGGGAACGTGAGCCGTATGGCTGGCCATGGCGCCCGTCTGGCTGGTTAGCGGACGCGCGGGCCGGTACCTTTGACGGATATGGCGACATCGTCGAAATCGTTGCTGGAGTTTCGCGAGCGGCTGGCGGAGATCTGCGGTCCGGCGGCTGCCGGGGTACTGCGCTCGATGACTCGTCCCAAGAGGCAGGCCTGCTGGCTGAA
Source organism: Pseudomonadales bacterium (assembly GCA_963663395.1). GTDB lineage: Bacteria > Pseudomonadota > Gammaproteobacteria > Pseudomonadales > Azotimanducaceae > Azophilus. The sequence goes on along the minus strand of OY760226.1, from coordinate 5,608,615 downwards.
CCCGCTAGTTGCGCGACCGTCGGAATTCGAACCGCCCGGTCAACTGGTTTCGGGTGTGGACGACATGTTCAGCGTCGATGCGGACCTGCGTGAGACGGTTACCCGGCACACGGGGACCCGGGACGGGTGGCTTTATCCGATGAATCCTTCAAGCATGCTCGCGGTCGATGCCCTTGCTCCAGAGCCCGGCGAGGAGGTGCTCGATCTGGCCGCGGCGCCGGGCGGCAAGACCGTGGCGCTGGCCGCGCGGATGCGCAATACGGGGCGCATCGCCGCCGTCGAGGTGGTCAAGGGGCGCTTCCACCGGCTGCGCGCTAACCTGGAGCGTTGCGGCGTTACCAACGCGCAACTTTACCTGGCGGACGGGCGCACCATTGGGCGCAAGGTTCCGGAGCGCTTCGACCGGGTGCTGCTCGATGCCCCCTGTTCCAGCGAAGCGCGCGTTCGCTTCGACGACGCCTCCACCCATGCCCACTGGAAGCCGCGCAAGATTCGGGAAGCGAGCGTCAAGCAGGCTGGCCTGCTGCGCTCCGCATACCGGGCGCTGAAGCCGGGCGGCCTGCTTGTCTATTGCACCTGTTCGTTTGCGCCGGAAGAAAACGAACTGGTCGTGAATCGCCTGCTGAAGATCGAACCCGGTGCCGACCTCGAGCTCATCGATTTTCCCGGCGTGCCGCGACGCGAGGGCCTCGTCGAGTGGCGGGGCCAGGCTTGCGATGCCCGCCTGGCCCTGGCGGTCCGGGTGGTGCCGGACGACCTCTGGGATGCTTTCTTTGTCTGCCGGATTGTCAAGGGGAGGGGGGCGTTCGGACGAGCTAAACGCGCCGAAAGGGAAGCCCCGCATACGAACTCTTTCCCGACATTGAGCGGGTCAGTCCCGCACAAGCAGCTTCGGGGCCATGAGCAGTTCCAGGATGCCCTGGCCGAACTCCAGCCTGTCGAGGCCGCCGAACCATTGCAGGCGTGAGACGCCGAAAGTCGGGAGGTTGTCGATGATCCGCTCTCCCACGAGCAGGTTGATGCAGTCGGTCATGCCCGGGTTGTGGGCGACGACAGCCATGGAGTTGACGCCGGCGGGTGTTTCCCTCACCACATCGAGGATCGTCTCGGGCCAGGCGCCGTAGAGCCTGTGGTCCGTAGCCAGGTGGGCATCCGGGAAGGCGCCCTGGACGAACTCGGCGGTCGCCAGCGCCCGGGTGGCATCGCTGGTCCAGATCCAGGATGGCCCGAACGCCTGGCTTCGCAACCAGTCCTGCATCCTGGGGCCGTCCCGGCGGCCGCGGCCGTTCAGGGGCCGGTCGAAGTCGCGCAGGCTCCGGTCGGCCCAGGATGACTTGGCGTGGCGAATCAGCCAGAGGCGCACGATTCAGTTCTCTCTGACGCGGGCATCGATTGTCGGACGAGCCGGGTTCGCACCCGGTGGCTGCGTGGGGCCAGGCTGGAACATCGAAGCGTCGGCCGCTACCAGATGGAAAAGAACTCCTCCAGGGCCTGAAGCTGGCCGCCGGAGGCGGACGAGGGAACGATGATCGGCGTGCGGACGCCCGCGTCGAACCAGGCCTCGATGCCGTCGCGCACCTTGCTCGCGGAACCGAACAGGGTGGTGTCGGCCAGCCAGCGGTCGGAAAGGCAGGCCGCCACGTCGTCGTGGCGTTCCTCTGCCAGCGCCGCTTCCACCGCGGCCATCTCCTCCTCGTAGCCAGCCTGCCGCCAGTAGTTGCGGTAGTTCGGCAGGTAAGCGTAGGAAGCAAGCGTGCGCCGGTTCACGGCCATTGCCGCGGCCTCGTCGTCGCTGATGCAGGTGGGGATCATGTTGCCGATGAAAAAGTCCTCGCCGGTGCGCGCATCCTCGCTCAGGTTGGCCAGCGAGGCCGCCATGTGGGAGCGCGCGCCGTTGGCGAACACCATGCCGTTCGCGATTTCCTCGGCGAGACGGATCATCCGGTCGCGCAGCGTCGCGAGCACGATGGGCGGCAACTGCCCGGCGCGGGGCACGGCCTTCAGGTCGGCCACGAACTTGCGGATATCGGACAGCGGCTTTCCCTGGGTGACGCCCAGGCGGTCCATGGCCGGGGCATGGCTGACGCCGATACCGAACCGGAAGCGGCCGCCGGATACCTCGTGGATGAAGGAGGCAGTCTGGGCGAAGTCGTTGATGTGCCTGGTATAGATCGGCGTGATCGTCGTGCCCAATTCCACTTGGCGTGTTCGCAAGGCAATGGCGAGGCAGAGCGACAGGCTGTCGCCCAGGCTTGGCCCGTAGATTCCGGGGAAACCCCGCTGTTCGATCTCTTCGGCGATCTGGAGGGTCTTTTCCCTCCGCCCGGGAATTGCGGCAAGACTGACCGCCGGCATTCGATTCGACATATCGGGTAACGGTGACCTGGTAGGGGATGAAGGTGCCTAGATTGGCGTATCGGGTTTCGATTGGCAACGCGGGTTGCTGTTGCCCAGGTTCCGGGCGCTCAGAACCAGCGGTGCCTCGAGGTGCGGCGGGGTGCCTGGGCCTGGTGGGCCTGCATGTAGTCGTCCCGCTTGAAGAGTTTCACCAGCACGAGGCCGGCGACAAAGCCGCCGATGTGCGCCCAGAAGGCGACGCCGCCGCCGGATGAGCCGAGCCCCGGCAGGCCGCCGATGATCTGGATTAGGAACCAGTAGCCGAGCATGAACATGGCGGGCACGGCTATCGTGGTGATGTAGAAGCCGAGGAAGATGAGGGTGTGGACGTGGGCGCGCGGATACAGGAGCGCGTAAGCGCCCATCACGCCGCCGATGGCGCCCGAGGCGCCCACCATCGGTATGGGGCTGGAGGGGTCGGTGAGAATCTGCGCGAATGCGGCGGCGGCCCCACACAGGACGTAGAAGACGATGAAGCGTACCGGGCCCATGACGTCCTCGATGTTGTCGCCGAACACCCACAGGAACCACATGTTGCCCAGGATGTGGAACCAGCCGCCGTGCATGAACATGGAGGTCAGTACGGTTTCGGGGTTCGGGCCGTCCAGCCGGCACATCAGGTTGTTGCCGACAGGAATCGCGTGGCCCGCATCGAGGTGGCCCAGCAGGTCGCCCGGCACCAGGCCGTAGAGGCACAGGGATTCAGCCAGGGCGTAACCGCCGCCCAGGCCCTGCACGAACAACCACACCAGGCCGTTCAGCACGATGATGGCGATGACGGCGACGGGCGTGTGAATGCGCGGGTTTTCGTCTCTCAGCGGAAACATGCTATGGCTTTACTCCAACGGGGCGATGCGCCGGCATTTGGCGCGCCCGGATTCGGTGCCCTCGGTGCAAGAAGCGCAGGAGTCGGCGCCAGCTCTTCCGGTGCGAGTTCGGCTGGCGTGGAGGTGAAGCATCTGTTGGCCTGTTGCAGAGACCCTCGGGTCTGGCCGCGTCATGTTAACAGTGCGGTGAGTTCCGCGACGAGGCGCGAGTTCTGTTCCGGCGTGCCGATGGTGATCCGTAGCTTGTCCTCGAGTCGAGGCGCATCGAAGTAACGAACGAGAATGCCGCGCTCCTTTAGCGCCAGGTAAATGTCCTGCGCGGTCAATGGAGACCTGGCAGGCGCCTGCGCAAGCAGAAAATTCGCTTGTGACGGGGGCATGGAAAACCCGAGCTTCGCCAGTTCCCTGGCCAGGCGCTCCCGGGCGGCGCACACCGCTGCCCAGGTGGTTTCGGCGTGGTTCCGGTCCAGGAAGGCGGCCAGCCCCAGCCTCTGCCCGAACTCGTCGACGTTGTAGCTGTCCCGGGTCTTGGTGACCATGGGCTCGACCAGCCCGGGTTGCCCGAGCACGTAGCCGAGGCGCAGGCCGGCAAGGCTGTAGCCCTTGGAGAACGACCGCAGGATCAGCAGGTTGTCGGTACTCTCCAGGAGGCTGACCGCGTCGTATCCCAACGCCGGGTCGACGAAGTCGGCGTAGGCTTCGTCGACCAGCAGTACGCCGTCCAGTTCCGCGGCCAGTGCCTGGATGGTTTCGGCGTCGAAGAGGCAGCCCGACGGCGCGTGCGGATTCGGCAGGCAGGTGAGCCGGGCGCCGGCCGCGTTCATGCGCCGGGCGAAATCCGGCGGCGGCGTCCACGCCCCGGTGAGTTCAGCCTCGGCCAGCGGCGCATCGTGAATCTCCGCCAGCACCGGGTAGAGGGAATAACTCGGCGGGGCGCTGCCCAGGGGCGTGCCCGGTTCCACGAAGGTGGTGATGGCCAGGCGCAGCCCTTCATCGCCGCCGTTGGTGACGATCACGTTGTCCCGCCCGAGCCCGTGGTGTTCCGCCAGCGCTCCCCGCAGGGGATCGGCCGTCGGCCGCGGATAGGTGCGCAACGTTTCCGCATCGAAATCCGCCAGCGCCCGCTGTACCGCGGGGCTCGGCGGATAGGGGTTTTCGTTGGTGTTCAGCTTGCAGGTATCCGCGTCGGTCGGCTGCTCGCCCCAAACGTAGCCCTGCATCCGGCGGATGTTGTCGCGCTCGTAGGTCATGGTTACGGATGGTCCGCGTCGGCTTCCGCGGCCTTTACCGGCGCGGGTTGCGCCGGGCCCAGCAGGTGCGCGAGCCACTCGGTGGACGGGTTGGCCTCCAGCGCGATCTTCGCGGTCATGGTCAGCGGTACCGACAGCAGCATGCCGACCGGCCCGAGGACCCATCCCCACAGTACCAGGGAGAGGAACACGACCAGGGTGGAGAGCCCCAGGCCCCGCCCCATGAAGCGCGGCTCGATGACATTGCCCATGCCGACGTTGACCACGGCATATCCCGCCGCGGCGAGCAGCGCGAACCCCGGGCCGAGTTGCACCAGCGCCAGCAGCACGGCGGGGACGGCGGCGATGATCGAGCCGATGGCCGGCACGAAGTTGAGCAGGAAGGCGAGCAGCCCCCAGAGAATGGGGAAATCGACGCCCAGTAGCGCGAGGTAGCCGGTAATGACCAGGCCGGTGATCAGGCTCACCGTAGTCTTGATGGCGAAATAGCGGTTCACGTTTTCCGCGAAGCGGGCGAAGTAGGGCATGGAGCGGTCGGCATCGCTCAGCACGTCGCGCAGCTTGCGCGGAAAACTGGTCGCTTCGGCGAGTATGAAGATCACCGTCAACAGGATGAGAAAGCTGTTCGAAAGCACCCCGCCGAGCCCGGCCACGGTGTTGCCCGCCAGGGCAAGGGCCTCGCCCGGATTGAAGTTTTCGATCAGCAGGTCCCGGGAAAGTTCAATGCCGAAACCCTGGAGCCAGTTGATGGCGTCAGTGAACAGCGCGGTAAGGCGTTCCTGGTAGAAGGGGAGTTTCCGGGTGAATGCGCCGGCGGATTGCGCCACCAGGGCGCCGGCGCCCAGCAGGATGACGATCATGGCGGTCATCACGATGGAGATCGCCGCCCAGCCCGGCACCCGGTGCCGCTCCAGCCAGAACATGGGGGTGGCGGCAATGGTGGCGATAAAGGCCGCCAGCAGGAAGGGCACCGCCAGGTCTTCCGCCGCCTTCAGGCCGGCGGCGATCACCACGAGCGATGCGAAAATTACGAAACCCTTGCCGGAACCCAATGCGATGTCCTCCAGAGCCGGTGGCGATTCTAGCGTACCTGCCTTGATGACTTGGTATATGTGGTTGTTTCGGCTCGGGCTGCGCCCGACCGGTGGCGACCTACCAGGAATTACGCAGTTCCCTGAGTTTCAGGAACACGGCCTCGGGCGTGGGCTCGTCGTCCATGTCGGGGAAGGATTCTTTCAGTTTCCTGATCACGCTGGGGCTGGTCAGGCGGAAGAAGGTGTTGATGTCCCGTTCGAGGGCGATGGTGGTGACCAGCGGGTTGGCCGGGTCGTGGACGCCGTCCAGTTCGCCGAGCAGGCTTGCGGCGGCCTCGTTGTCCGGTTCGCGGTCGAGGGTGAAGGCGAGGTTGTTGGTGATGTAGTCGTGGCCCGGGTAGATGAGGGTGTCTTCCGGAAGGGCATCGAGCTGGGAGGCGAACGTCTTGTAGAGTTCCTCGGGGTAGCCGCCGTTGTGGCAGTTGCCGGCGCCGGCGTTGAACAGGGTGTCTCCCGAGAAGAGCGCGGGTGTGTCCGTCTTCGAGAGGAGGCAGATGTGGCTCATGGTGTGCCCGGGCGTATCGAGCGCGAGCAGTTCCACGCTCTTGCCGACCTTGACCACGTCGCCGGCGGAGAGGCCCACATCGATGCCGGCGATCGTCGAGCCGGCGTTGGCGTGGGCGAGCAGCCTGGCGGAGGTGGCGGCGATTACCGCGTCGTTGCCGCCGGTGTGGTCCGGGTGCTCGTGGGTATTGAGTACCTGGGTGATCTCCCAGCCCTTTTCCCGGGCGCGGCCCAGGCATTTCTCATGGTCGAGGGGGTCGACGGCGATGGCCTCGCCGGTCTCGCCGCAGGCGATGAGATAGTTGAAGTTCCGATAGGCGTTGCCTGTCCAGATCTGCTCGACGATCACGTTGCGCTCCTTGGCGTTCCTCCGAACCCCTATCGTACTAAAGATCGGGCTGCGTGCAGGTAACCGGGTGGCCGAGAAAGGCTTCGATGTCGGGCAGGTTGAAGGCATCGTCCTCCGAGACAAAGCTGATGCTGATGCCCTCGGCGCCTGCCCGGCCGGTACGGCCGATGCGGTGCACGTAATCTTCCGCGTCTTCCGGCAGGTCGTAGTTGATGACGTGGCTGATGCCTTCCACGTGGATGCCGCGCCCGGCCACGTCGGTTGCCACCACGTAGCGTGTCTTGCCTTCCTTGAAGCGGTTCAGGGTGGCCATGCGCTTGCGCTGCGGCACATCGCCGGCCAGGGGTTCGCTGCGGATGCCCCGGGCGTTCAGCGCCTGGCTGAGGCGGTGGGTGCGGTCCCGGCGGTTGCTGAAGATCAGCGCGCGCTCGGGCTGTTCCGCGGCCAGAAAGTCGCCGAGCAGCCGGGCCTTGGCGTCGCCGGCCACCAGCCAGAATTTCTGCTCGACCGTCTCGACGGCCACCGACTCCGGTGCGATTACAACGTGCTCCGGTTCCAGGGTCCAGGAGCTGGCGAGCCGCATCACGTCGTCGTTGAACGTGGCGCTGAAGAACAGCGTCTGGCGCGAACGCTTGTGCGGCGTGCGGTAGACGATGCGCCGCACGTCCGGGATGAAGCCCATGTCGAGCATGCGGTCGGCCTCGTCGATCACCAGTATCTCGACGGAGCGCAGGTCGATGTGGCCGCGGTTGAGAAAATCGATCAGGCGGCCCGGCGTGCCGATCAGGATATCGGTGGGGTGGGACAGAATGGCATCGAGCTGCTTCTGGAAGTCGATGCCGCCAACCACGCAGCGCACGGTTTCCTGCATGTGGATGCCGAGGTCGTTGGCATCGCTCTCGATTTGCATGGCCAGTTCCCGGGTGGGCGCCAGCACCAGCGCCCGGGGCCGCGCCGGCCGGTTGTTGGCGGGCGCCTGCCGGGGCTGTTCCCACAGGTGGGTGAGAATGGTGATCAGGAATGCCGCCGTCTTGCCGGTGCCGGTCTGCGCCTGGCCGGTGACGTCATAGTCGGCGAGGCTGAGCGGCAGCACCTGGCTTTGAATCGGGGTGCAGTGCTCGTACCCCAGGTCATCGATGGCGCGCATCAGGGGCGGCGGCAGGGCGAAATCGTGGAAGCCGTGGGGTATCGCGGTCGGCCCTGCGTCTGCGGGCGCCCCTGTATCAGGTTTGTCTGTCATGTCTTGCCGCGGAGTTGTTGTACGCAGGCCAGCTTCACGCACTGGGTCAGCACGTGCATGGCCGTTATCAGGTCGTCGCCGACGGTGAATGTGGGCGCGATACGGATATTGCTGTCGTCAGGGTCGCGGCCGTAGGGAAAGGTGGCGCCGGCAGGGGTGAGCTTCAGCCCCACGTCCCCGGCCAGGGCGACAACCCGGGCCGCGGCGCCGGGAAGGACATCGAGGGAGACGAAATAACCGCCCTTCGGCTTTGTCCAGGTGGCGATGCCGAGGCCGCCGAGGTCCTGCTGCAGAACCCGGTCCACCAGTTCGAACTTGGGCTTCAGCAGTTCGGCATGCCGTGCCATGTGTTCCTCGATGCGCCCGGCCAGGAAGCGCACGTGCCGCAGCTGCGAGACCTTGTCCGGGCCAATCATCATGACTTCCAGGGTTTTCTGCAGCGCGCCCAGCAGCGCGTCCGACCCGGCGCAGAAGGCGAGGCCGCCGCTGGCGTAGGTGATCTTCGAGGTGGAGGCAAACAGGGCCACATGGTCTTCGGTACCCGCTGCCAGGGCCAGATCGTACAGGTTGGCCAGCGGCGCGGCGGGGAACTCGAAGTCGTGCACCGCATAGGCGTTGTCCCAGAAGACGACGAAATCGTCGGCCGCGGCCTGGCGGGGGAGTTCGGCCAGGGCGCCGACGGTTGCGTCGCTGTAGATGCAGCCGGTGGGGTTGGAGTATTTCGGTACGCACCAGATGCCCTTTACCGACGGGTCGTCGCGGGTGAGGGCGTGGACGGCCTCCATGTCGGGGCCGGAGTCGAGCATCGGCACGGCCAGCATTTCGATGCCCAGCTTCTCGCAGACTGTGAAGTGGCGGTCGTAGCCGGGCGCCGGGGCCAGCATTCTGGGGGCACCGCTCGAGGACCAGTGCCGTTCGTCGTCCCACAGCCCGCGCCTCAAGGCCGTCTCCACGACCTGGAACATCAGGAACAGGCTGGAGCTGCCGGCGGCGAACACCCGGTCGGGCGAGAGGCCGAGCAGCTCGGCGCCGAGCCCCCGGGCTTCCGGCAGCCCGCGCAGCGCGCCGTAGTTGCGGGCATCGGTGCCGTCTGCGCCCAGGTAGCTGTCCGGCGGCTCGTCGAGCGCGGCGCTGAGGGCAAGTTGGTCCGGCCCCGGTTTCCCTCTCGTCAGGTCGAGAGACAGCCGGTTGGCGCGTTGCAGGTCGAGGTCGCGTTCGAGCGCTGCCTGCAGTTGCGAGAGTTCGCCGGGGGAACGGTCGGCAAGGCGCGTCATGCGTTCACTCCAGGCCCGCCGCTTCGTCGCAGCCGAGCATAAGGTTCAGGTTCTGCACGGCCGCGCCGGCCGCGCCCTTGCCGAGATTGTCGTAGCGGGCGCTGAGCAGCATGCGGCGCTCGTTGCCGAACACCGCGATCTCCATGCGGTTGGTGCCGTTACAGGCGGTCGGGCTCAGGAAACCGCCCTCCAGGGAGGCTTTGGCGGGAAAGGGCAGCACATCCACGAAACGGGCGCCGGCGTAGGTGTTCGCCAGAATCTGCTGAATGTCCGCGGGGGTGGTGCCCGCCGTAACCTGATCGGAGAACAGCGGTACCTGGGTCACCATGCCCTTGTAGAAGTTGCCGACGATGGGCACGAACAGCGGGCCTTTGGCGGTTCCCGCGTAGCGCTGCATCTCCGGTACGTGCTTGTGCGCCAGTTCCAGGGCATAGGGACGCGCGCCCCAGGCTTCCCGGCGTTGCCCGTCCAGGCCCCGGTACGCTTCGATCATCTTCCTGCCGCCGCCGGAATAGCCGGAAAGCGCGTGCACCGACAGCGGCGTGCCCGGGTCGAGCACGCCGGCTTCGATGAGCGGTCGCACGGCAAGAATGAAACCCTGGGGATAGCAGCCGGGGTTGGTCACCAGCCGGGCGCCGGCTATGGCCTTCGCCTGCTCGAGTGACAGCTCGGGCAGTCCGTAGACCCATTCCGGGTCGGTGCGGTGCGCGGTGCTGGCGTCGATCAGCCGGCAGTCCTCCCCGGCGAGCCGCACCGCCTCGCGGGCTGCATCGTCAGGCAGGCAGAGAATCGACACGTCGGCACTGCGCAGCAGGCAGCGCCGCGCCGCATCACGCTTGCGGTCGGCCTCGGCGATGGCCAGCAGTTCGAGATCGCCGCGCCCTTGCAGACGCCCCGCAATCTCGAGCCCCGTCGTGCCCGCCTGTCCGTCGATGTATACCTTGACCGTCAATTCCGAATACCCTGCCCGGATGGGCGCGGCATTCTACCAGCGGAACAGGGGTGCAAGCAGGTAGAGGATTGAACGACCGAGCGCTTTTCGCAGATGAGTGCTCCGATCAGGCCGGCTGCAAGCCGAAGGTGCGCTCCGCAAGTTGTTCGCGCTTCGACAGCAGGGCGAGGTGATCGCCGTTGCCGTACAGGTCGTCGAGCATGGGGATCAGGGGCCGGTCGGGGTGATAGCGGCGGGCCAGGTGGATGAAGCGCAGGGTGCGGAAGGCGTCGAACCATTGGTGCATCGCTTTGCGCAGGGTGTCGGGGCGCCTGCATTGCGCCCGTGCGCGCTCGAGTCGGCGGAAGAATCCGAGTTCGTCCAGCAGGCGGCGCGTGCGGGGCTGCACGGTCGCGCCGTGGTCGATCGAGCCTATGGCTTCGCGGAGCAGGTCGAAGGACTCGACGGCGTAGCTGGTGAAAGACGAAACATCGCCCATCGCCTGCAACGCCGGACCCGTTCCGAACGGAACGCGGTTAGAGAGCCTGGCGCGGATGACGATTTCCGGACGGGTGACGGCGAATACCGGCGCGACCTTGGCGGCTTTGTTCAGGAGATAGAAGTCTTCCCCGGCGTTGCGCCTCGGGACGCCCCGCACCTTGGCGTACACGTCCGCGTGGATGGCGATGGTGCTGCCGATGGTATGGAATGCGTAGGGTGAACCGGCGTATCGCAGCCGGTCGACGTAGTAACGCAGGTGTAGTTCGTAGCATTCGGCTTGAGGCGCAAGCGGGCCGGGCGCCTCGTGGCGATACGGCAAGACCAGGGTACCGGCCCCCGGAGGGGGGTGCTGAAGGTAGTCCTGCGGCAGGCGCACGTCGGCATCGGTGAAATGGAGCCAGGGTGAGCGAATGACTCCCCGTGTGATCAGTGCGCAGGCGACATCGGCGCCGATCTTGCGCGCCAGCCCGACGCCCTGGCGCCCGGGGATCTGCCGGCCCGGGCCCGCGCGATCGATGGCAAGTACGTCGATGCCGCCGTCGGTGCGGGACCACCGGAAACTCCCGTCGCTGACGCCGGACAGGCTTTGCCAGTGCGCGTGGGTTCGCGCCTGGGATGCGGCGGGCGCATCGTCCGGGGCGTTGATCACCGCGATGACGAGGGGGGAGCCCTCGACCCGGGCGAGCGCAGCGTCGAGACAGTGCGCCTCCTCGTCGTAGCAGGGAATGACCACCGCGTTTTCGTAGGTGTGGCGGGGCGACGGGACGGTATTGGCTACCGGTTCGCCGTAGCGGGCCAGGTACCTGGAGACCGTTTCAGTGCACACGCGGTTCCAGGGGCAGCGCGGCGACGATCCCGGCCTCCTCGCTGACGAGTGAATTCAGCCGCGTTTCAACGTCCTTCCGGTCGAAGTATTCCCGGGCGAGATCGAGGAACACCGTCCAGTGCCGGTCCTCGGCCTGGGTCAGGGCGGTGAAGAACTTTTTCTCCGTACCTGCCGGCAGCGCCTCGGCGACCAGCCCGAAGCGCTCGTGGCCGCGGCGCTCGATGACCGAGGCCACCAGCAGGCGATCGAGCAGGTACAGGTCGGTTCCGTGCCTGACCAGCGCGTTGAGTTGCCGGACATAGCTGTCCCGGGTGTCCGGGGCGATGGTCAGGCCGCGTTTGACGAGCAGCCGGACCACCTCCCGGTAATGGGACAGTTCCTCGACCGCGAGGTCGACCATGGCGTTTACCAGCGCGGGTTTGTCCGGATAGTGCGCCGCCAGGGAAAGCGCCATTCCCGAGGCCTTCTTTTCGCAGGAGGCGTGGTCCTGGAGAAAACGGTCGAAGTCGCCGAGCACCACGTCGACCCAGCCCGGATTCGTCGGCGCGAGGTTCATCGCCGGCGCCGTGACACGGGACTCATTGCCGATGCCCTTGTCGCGAGATTCATCGCGGTTACGCCGGCACCGGCTTCACCGGAAGATGCCGTTCAGCCAGTTGCCGATGTCGGCGATCTCTTCGGGGCACACCTGGTGGCCCATGGCGTATTCGTGCCACTCGACGCGGTAGTTCAGGCCGAGCAGCGCTTCCCGCGACGTAATGGCCCGGGTGATCGGGATCATGGGATCGGACGTTCCGTGTGCCATCAGAATGGGCACGTCGATGCTTGCGAAGCTGATGCGGTCGACCAGCCGCTCGTGGTCGTGGACATAGGTGGAGAGCGCCATGATGCCGGCCAGGCGCGCGCTGTGGCCAAGGCCCAGTTCCAGGGCGATCACGCCGCCCTGGCTGAAACCGGCCAGCACGATTCTCCCGGCCGGGGTGCCGGCGGCCAGTTCCCGCTCGACGACTTCCGTGACCTGGCGAACGGACTCTTCTATGTCCGTCTGGCCGGCCAGGGGTGCCCCCGGATCGATGTCGTACCAGGCACGCATCTCCATACCGGCGTTAATGGTCACAGCCCGTACCGGCGCGTTGGGAAACACGAAACGCAGCGGCCGGGCGCTGTTCAGCATCGGCACCACCGGCTCGAAGTCGTGCGCATCGGCGCCCAACCCGTGCAGCCAGATCACGGTGCCGGCGCAGTCCGGGTTGCGCGAGTGGTCAGCACCCACAGTTTGCGGGCTCAGACCGCCACCCGCTTCGAGTATTACGCAATCCAGACTCACCGTATTCGGTTCCCGGTATCCAACGAGCAAGAACTTCCGGCCGACGGAGACATCCAATTCACGTGGAACCCGGCAGCCGGGGCGAACCGCGCGCGGCCCGCCTTTGCCGGCGGCAGGTTAGCAGGTTTCCAACGAATGCAAAGCCGCCGTGTGCGGACCGCCACCGCAACCGGGAACGCTAACAGGTTTCCCCACTATTGCAGGATAATGGCGCAATGGACGACGGCTACAATCGGGAAATATCCAGGGAGTTCATCAATCTGCGCCCGGCGGTGCGCTTCATGCGCCCGTACCTGAAGCAGGTGATCATCGCCAGTGTCGCGCTAGTGGTTACTGCCGGGCTCACCCTGTCCATCGGCCAGGGGCTGCGGCTCGTCATCGACCAGGGCCTGCGCGGCGGCTCCGATGAATTGCTGGAGCAGAGCATCCTGGTGTTCTCGGTGCTGGTGGTGGGGCTCACCATCGGCACCTTCGTGCGCTTCTACTTCGTTTCCTGGATCGGCGAGCGGGTGAGCGCCGACATCCGGCTGGCCGTGTTCAATCGCCTGATCCGGCTGCACCCGGCCTTCTTCGAGAAAAACCTGCCCACCGAGATCCAGTCGCGCATCACCACCGACACCACCCTGCTGCAGACGGTGATCGGCTCCTCGGTCTCCATTGCGCTGCGCAACATCCTCATGTTCATCGGCGGCGTGGCGCTGCTGGTGGTGACCGATCCGAAGCTGGCCATGGTGGTCTTCGTCAGCGTGCCGTTCGTGGTGGCGCCCATCGTGCTCTTCGGGCGGCGCGTGCGGCGGCTGTCGCGCTCGAGCCAGGACACCATCGCCGATGTCGGTTCGTATGCGGGCGAATCGCTGCGCCACGTCAAGGTGGTGCAGTCGTTCAACCACGAAGACCGGGACGAAGCGGAGTTCGATGCCCGGGTGGACACGGCGCTACGGGTCGGCCTCAGGCGCATCCGCCAGCGGGCCGTGCTGATAGCCCTGGTCATGCTGCTGGTGATGAGCGCCATCGCGGCGATGCTGTGGATAGGCGGGCAGGATGTGGTCGCCGGCCGCACCAGCGCCGGAGACCTGGCGGCGTTCCTTTTCTACTCGATCATAGTCGCCGGTTCCGTGGGCGCCATCAGCGAGGTGTACAGCGACCTGCAGCGGGCGGCGGGCGCCACGGAGCGGCTGGTGGAACTGCTCGACGCGCCGAGCGATATCACCGAACCCGCGCGGCCCGAGACCTTGCCGGAAACCAGGCATCTGCGGCTCTCCGCGCGTAACCTGCGGTTCGCGTACCCGATGCGGCCCGACCTGGAGATACTGCGCGGTCTCGACTTTGACGTCGCGCCCGGTGAAATGGTGGCCCTCGTCGGGCCGTCCGGCGCCGGCAAGACGACGCTGTTCGACCTGCTGCAGCGCTTCTACGATCCCACCGGCGGGGAGCTCAGCCTGGAAGGTCACCCGTTGACAGCGTTGCGCCTCGAGGACGTGCGCGACGCCGTGGGGCTCGTGCCCCAGGACCCGGTGCTGTTCGCCGGCACCCTCAGGTCCAACGTGCTGTACGGCAAGCCGGATGCCACGGAACACGAACTGCGCGAAGCGCTGCGTCTCGCCCACGCGGCAGAATTCATCGCCACCCTGCCGGACGGCCTGGAATCGGTAGTCGGCGAAGGCGGCGTCGGGCTCTCCGGCGGCGAGAAGCAGCGCCTGGCCATCGCCCGGGCCCTGTTGACCAGGCCGGCGATCCTGCTGCTCGACGAAGCCACCAGCGCCCTGGATGCGGAGAGCGAGAACTGCATCCGCATGAGCATCGAGGAACTGAAGGGGCGGTGCAGCATCGTGGTGATCGCCCACCGGCTCTCCACGGTGCGCCGCGCCGACCGCATCCTGGTGCTGGAAGCGGGAGAGCTGAAGGCCGACGGGCCGCACGATGCCCTGGTCTGCAGCAACGAGCTCTACGCCCGCTTTGCGCGCCTGCAGTTCGACGGCTTCGCCGAGGCCCGCTCCGCCGCCGGCTGACGGTGCTGTTCCCCGGCCCGACGAGAATGCGATGAGTTACATCACCGAGTACGAGCGCTCCCTGGCCGACCCTGAAGGGTTCTGGCGCGACCGCGCGGCGGAACTGCCGTGGCTCGAGTTTCCGTCCACCGTGCTGGACCGGGACGGGAAGGGCGCCTGGCGCTGGTACCACGGCGGCTTGACCAACACCTGCTGGCTCGCCCTCGACCGACACGTTGAGGAGGGGCGAGGCGACGCTACCGCCCTGATCTACGACTCCCCGGTCACGGGGCAGATCGTCCGCTTCACCTTCGCCGAACTGCAGCGCCGCACCGCGCGGGTAGCCGGCGGCCTCGCTGCGCTGGGCGTCGTCAAGGGCGACCGCGTGGTGATCTACATGCCCATGGTCCCCGAAGCGGTCATCGCCATGCTGGCCTGCGCGCGCATCGGCGCCGTGCACTCGGTGGTGTTCGGCGGCTTCGCCGCGCCGGAACTGGCGAGCCGCATCGACGACGCACGCCCGAAGGTCGTTCTGAGTGCATCCTGCGGCATCGAGTTCACCAAAGTCATCGAGTACAAGCCGCTGCTCGATGAAGCGCTGCGTATCGCGGAACACGAGGTCGGCCATTGCGTCATGCTGCAGCGCCCGCAGGCGCAAGCGCCGCTGACCCCGGGGCGGGACCTCGACTGGGCCGAATGGGAAAACGCGAGCGAGCCTGCCGATTACGTACCGCTCGACGCCACCGATCCGCTCTACATTCTGTACACGTCGGGCACCACCGGCCGTCCCAAGGGCGTGCTGCGCGACAACGGCGGGCACGCCGTCGCCCTGAACTGGACCATGTCGGCCATCTACGGCGTCGATACCGGCGATGTGTTCTGGGCCGCCTCCGATGTGGGCTGGGTAGTGGGGCACTCCTATATCGTCTATGGCCCCCTTGTCCGTGGGTGTACGACGATTCTTTTCGAAGGCAAGCCGGTCAGAACGCCGGATGCGGGCGTCTACTGGCGGGTGATACAGGACCACGGCGTCGCCAGTTTCTTCGTCGCCCCCACCGCCTTCCGGGCGATCAGAAAGGAAGACCCGGACTGCCGCCTCAAGGACAACTACGACATCTCCTCCCTGCGCTACCAGTTCGTGGCGGGTGAGCGTCTGGACCCGCCCACCTACCACTGGCTGGAGAAGCACCTGGGCGTTCCCGTGATCGACCACTGGTGGCAGACGGAAACCGGCTGGTCCATGTGCGCCAACCTGGTGGGGGTGGAGTTGATGGAAACCCGTCCGGGCTCGGTAACGGTGCCGGTGCCCGGTTACGATTTGCGCATACTCGACGAAAACGGCAGTGACCTCCCCGCCGGGGAAGAAGGCGCCGTTGCGGTCAGGGAGCCCCTGCCGCCGGGCAACTTTCCGACGTTGTGGGGCGACCACGACCGCTTCATCGAGGCCTACTGGTCACGGTTCCCCGGCTATTACCTGACCGGCGACGGCGGCTACCGGGACGAGGACGGCTATGTCTACGTCATGGGCCGCATCGACGATGTCATCAATGTCGCGGGGCACCGGATGTCCACGGGCGAACTCGAGGAAGTGGTCGCCGGCCACCCCGCGGTGGCGGAGTGCGCCGTTGTGGGTATCGCCGATGCCGACCGGGGGCAGGTGCCCCTCGGCCTCGTGGTTCTAAAGGACGGCGTCAACGTGGCCGCCGGTGCGCTCAGGGCGGAACTGGTGGAGATGGTGCGCAGGAACCTGGGCCCGTTTGCGAACTTCAGGCGCGCTTATGTCGTGAAACGGCTGCCGAAGACCCGGTCGGGGAAAATCCTGCGCCAGGTGCTGCGCAAGATGATCGACGGCGAACCCTATGTCACGCCGTCGACCATCGAGGACCCGGCAATCATCGGCGAGATCGAGGAAACCCTGGCAGCGGATGCTCCAGCCCGATAGCAATACGATGACCGGGCGCGAGCATGACCCACTCGACAACGCCGTTCGCAAACAAGCGGTTGATTGTCGCCGTCAAAGAATGCCCAGGACGCTCTCCGGGGGCCTGCCGATGGCCGCCTTGCCGCCGCTCACCACGATGGGCCGCTCGATCAGGATGGGGTTGTCGACCATTGCCTGGATCAGGTCGGCCCGCGAAACATTGTCGTCGCCCAGCCCCAGTTCCGAGTAGGGTGCTTCCTTCCTGCGCATGAGGTCTCTCGGTTCCAGCCCCAGCATGTCCAGCAGACTGCCGATGGTGGCTGCGTCGGGCGGTGTGTCGAGGTAGGGGACGATGTCCGGCGCAATGCCCCGCTCGCCCAGCAACGCCAGGGTCTGGCGTGACTTCGAGCAGCGGGGATTGTGGTAGATGGTAACGTCACTCATGGCGTTGGTCCCTCGTCGGTCTTTGGGCTGCATTGTGCACCAGGTCGTTGATTTCCGCTCCGCCGGGGCGGGGGCTGGGCTTCTCTTTCTACTTTTGTCGGTCAGCCTCGGCGGATGCAGCGCCGAGCAGCCGGCGGGGTTGGCCGGGGGCGGCGAGGTGCGCTTTTCGGAATTGAGCGGGCGCTGGCTGCTGATCAACTACTGGGCGGAGTGGTGTGCGCCCTGCCGGGAGGAAATTCCGGAGTTAAACGAACTGCACGATCATCGGGACGAACATGGGGTGGAGGTGTTTGGGGTCAACTATGACGAAATCCGGGGCGAGCAACTGGTCGAGTTGATGGGGCGGATGGAGATTCGCTTTCCGGTGCTCGCCGAAGACCCCCGCGCGCGCTGGGGTTACGAACAACCCGACGTGCTGCCGCTAACCGTGGTCATTGGCCCGGATGGACGATTGCGGCAGCAGATGCGTGGCCCGCAGACACTGGAAATGCTACTGACTGTAATCGGCGAGCCCGCATTGCGCTGAGACGCTCGCCAATAGCGGGAAAACGCTACTCAGGCAATTCTGGACGCTGCGGGGAGGACTTGCCGACTTTCATGGAACGATTCACTTGCCGAATCGGAGTTCCGAGCGCCGAGCGGGCGCGAGGTACGGGCCTCCTGCACGCTAAGCGAGCGCGCTGTCGGTGGATTCTTAGCGCGCTGAAGTGCTTTAAAGGTGCTGGAGGCCCGCACCTCACACCCGCTCTCATCCTACATCCAACCGTTGTTTCCCGCGCTTTAGCGGGCCGCGTCAGCGCCTCAGTTCCTGGATAAACCAGGGCACTTGGGGGTATTCGTCGGGGGCGATCAACAGGGTGTCGCCGCCCCGGCGATGCCGGTATTCGATCTTGCCGTTCTTCAGGCCTCGCTCGCCGACGGTGATTCGGTGCGGGATTCCCAACAGGTCGGCGTCGGCGAACTTGACGCCGGGGCGTTCGTCCCGGTCATCGAGAAGGGCATCGATTCCGTCGGCGGTGCATTGCGCGAGCAGTTCGTCAGCCGTGCGTTTCACAGCCTCGGACTTGCCGTAGTTGAGCGCGACGATGTGTACGTCGAACGGCGCGGTCGGTTCCGGCCAGCAGATGCCGCGTTCGTCGTGGTTCTGCTCGATGATGGCGGCCACCAGCCGGGTGATGCCCATGCCGTAGCATCCCATGATGGGTGCGCTGCTCTGTCCTTCGCGGTCGAGGAAGGTTGCCTGCATGGCCTCGCTGTAGATCGTGCCGAGCTGAAAGATGTGCCCGACTTCGATGCCGCGCAGCAGGCGCAGCTCGCCTTGCCCGTCGGGCGCCTTGTCACCCGGGAGCACATTGCGGATGTCGGCTATGCGTGAGTCGTTGACGGGCACGTCCCTTTCCCAGTTGACGCCCCGGAAATGCCAGCCGTCCCGGTTGGCGCCGCAGACGAAATCGGCAACGGCCCGGGCTTCGGGGTCGACATAGACGGGCAGGTCGAGCCCCACCGGCCCGACGGAACCGGGATTGGCGCCGGTGGCCGCGACAATTTCCTCATTGGCAGCGAATGCTAATGGAAATTCGATTCCGGGCAGTTTCGACGCCTTGACCTCATTGAGTTCATGGTCGCCGCGCAGCAGCAGCGCGACAAGGCCGGCATCGCCGCGCACGATCAGTGTCTTCAGGCAGCGTTCGGGTGACAGGCCGAGAAAATCGGCCACGGCGGCAATGGTCGTCTGATCGGGTGTTTCGACTTCCGACATGTTCTCGGCGGGCTTTTGCGGTTCGCCCGGCGGCGCTGCCCTTGCCCTTTCGAGGTTGGCTGCATAGTCGCCGGCGGAGGCGTGCACGATGACGTCTTCCCCGGACTGGGCGAGAACGTGAAACTCGTGGGAATTGGAACCGCCGATGTTGCCGGTGTCGGCTTCCACCGCCCGGAAGTTCAACTGCATGCGCTGGAGTATGCGCGTATAGCAGGCGTGCATTTCCCGGTAGGTTTCATCGAACGACTGCTGGCTTTCGTGAAAGGAATAGGCGTCTTTCATGGTGAACTCGCGCGCCCGCATCACGCCGAACCGGGGACGCACCTCGTCACGGAATTTCGTTTGAATCTGGTAGAAATTGCAGGGCAGTTGCCGGTAGCTGTGTATTTCCCTGCGAAAAAGATCGGTGATGATTTCCTCGTGGGTGGGGCCGAGACAGAAGTCGCGCGCATGCCGGTCTTTCATGCGCAGCAGTTCGGGGCCCATCTTTTCCCAGCGATTGCTCTGCTGCCATAACTCGGCGGGCTGCACGACCGGCATCGATACTTCCTGGGCGCCACTCGCGTTCAATTCTTCGCGCGCGATTGCCTCGATCCTGCGGATGACCCGCAAGCCCAGCGGCAGCCAGGTATACAGCCCCGCAGCGACCGAACGAACCAGGCCGGCGCGCAGCATCAACCGGTGGCTGATCACTTCCGCCTGGGCCGGGTCTTCCTTGAGCGTGGGCACGAACAACTGACTTTGCCGCATGGGTTTGAACGTTCCTTGCCGGTTTTACCCGAGTTATGACCTAACGGAGCGATGGTCCAGCCCGACCAAAGACAGCGACCGGGAGGGAAGTTGACTCATTCGACATCCTTGATCCGCGAACAACAGGTCTGCCAGCGGGCGCCGCTTCCGTGGCCTGAAAAAAGATGGCCCGCGCGGCGGTTAACCGTGCGGGCCGATTGTCTCGCTCGACAGGCGCGACGATAGGTTCAGACCATTTTTTTCAGCTTTCCGAGGGCGGATACCCGTATGCGGTTGTAAGCGGGTCTTGCCGGAATCTGGATCTGCTCCCCGGTCTTGGGGTTGCGGCCCATGCGTCTCCGGGTGGCCTTTTTCCTGACCTTCTTGATCTTCACCAGGCCGGGAATCGTGAACTCGCCGACACTGCGTTTCTTGATGTGACGCTGGATCAGCAGTTCCATGCCGTCGAGTACCGCGCCCACCTCGGCACGCGTCAGGTTCGTTGCCTGCGCGAGTTCCGTTAGCACGGCTGCCTTGGACATCTTGCTGGAAATCGCGGTCGTCTTCATGTTCAGGCCGGTTGCAGGTGCGGCTGGCGCTGCCGCTGCCCTACGCTTGCGTACCGCGGCTTTCTTGCGCTTGGCCGGTGCGGCCTTTGTTGTCGCGGCGGCCTTTCTTGCCGGTGCGGCTTTTTTCTTCGCTACTGCTTTTTTCCTGGCCGGTGCGGCCTTGCGCTTCGCCGCGGCCGTTTTGGCCGGCGCGGCCTTGCGCTTCGCTACCGCTTTCTTCCTGGCTGGTGCGGCCTTGCGTTTTGCTGCTGCTTGCTTGGCAGGAGCGGCCTTGCTCTTTGCCGCTGCTTTTTTCCTTGCGGGTGCGGCTTTGCGCTTAGCCGCGGCCCTTTTGGCCGGCGCGGCCTGTTTCTTGGCTACCGCTTTTTTCCTGGCTGGTGCGGCCTTGCGCTTTGCTGCTGTTTTCTTGGCAGGAGCAGCCTTTGTCTTTGCCGCTGCTTTTTTCCTTGCGGGTGCAGCCTTGCGTTTGGCTGCGGCCTTCGCCGCGCTCGCCGGAGCCTGTTTGCTTGCTGCGGCGGTCTTTTTGGCGGGTGCCTTGCGCTTCGCTGCGGTTTTCGAAGCTGAAGCGGCTTTGCGTTTGGTTGCGCCTTTCTTGGGGGGCATGTGCGATCCTCAGTTGCTGGCAATGTGCGGTGTTGGGTTGGCTGGCGGGATATGCGAAAAAGCAGGTTTCCAAACGCAAGCCACGTGCCGTGACCGCCGTATGGACTGCCTTTATAAACAATCCGTTGCGTCGCCGCAAGCGATTTTGTGCGCGAAACAACGCTAAAGCACTGTATTTTTTTGTCCTTTTTGTAGATCATGCGCGGCTTTACCGACCATGTGCAAGGTGCGGGCAGCCAGGCTCGCACGGCAAACGATATCGAGAGGAACCTTCGATGCCAATCTATGAGTATCGATGCAACGAGTGCGGCCATGAACTGGAAGCCATTCAGAAGCTCAGCGAATCGCCGTTGACCTTCTGTCCGGCCTGTGAAACCGAAGGGTTGAAAAAGAGGATCTCCGCGGCGGTGTTTCGCCTGAGAGGAAGCGGCTGGTACGAAACCGATTTCAAGTCCGACAACAAGAAAAATGTAGCGGGTGACGACAACGGGGGAGCAAAGCAAAAGGAAAACGGCAAGGACAAGTCCGGGCAGGGCGCTTCGGAGTCCGGTACCGAAAAGTCAGCGAAGGGCGGAAAGTCGGACAACAAGGCGAAGGAAAAGTCAAACAGCGATTCCAAACCCCCGGCTTCCAAGTCCGCATCAGCGGACTAAGCCCAATGCAACGCGAACAAGGCAAACAGATAGCCGCGAGGCGGTACGGCCGTGCGTAGTCACTATTGCGGCGAACTCAACGCAACGCACGTGGGCGAACCCGTCGAACTGTGCGGCTGGGTGCACCGGCGGCGCGACCACGGCGGCGTGATATTCCTGGACGTGCGCGACCGTACCGGCATCGTGCAGGTGGTTTACGACCCGGATACCGTGGAAAGCTTCGCCATCGCCGAACGTGTCCGCAACGAATTCGTGCTGCGCATGACGGGCAGAGTGCGGCGCCGCCAGGAAGGGGCCGAGAACCCCAACATGGCCACCGGCGAGGTCGAAGTGCTGGGCAACGAACTGGAAATTCTCAACGCCGCCGAAACACCGCCGTTTCAGCTCGACGAATACTCCGAGGCCGGCGAAGACATCAGGCTGCGTTATCGCTACCTCGACCTGCGCCGCCCCGAGATGCAGGAGCGCCTGTACATGCGGGCGCAAGCGGCGGCGGTGGTGCGCGCACACCTCGAGGAGAACGGCTACTGGGAAATCGAGACTCCGACGCTCAGCCGTTCGACACCGGAAGGGGCGCGGGACTACCTGGTACCCAGCCGTACGCACCCGGGCGAGTTCTTCGCGTTGCCCCAGTCGCCGCAGATGTACAAGCAGTTGCTGATGATGTCCGGCGTCGACAAGTACTACCAGCTTGCGCGCTGTTACCGCGACGAAGACCTGCGGCACGACCGCCAGCCCGAGTTCACCCAGATCGACATCGAGGCCTCGTTCGTGCGCGAAGAGGACATCATGCGCCTCACCGAATCCATGTTCCGGCGCCTGTTCCGGGAACTGAGAGGCGTGGAACTCGGCGACTTCCCGGTTATGACCTGGGCCGAGGCGATGCGAGACTACGGCAGCGACCGGCCCGACCTGCGCAACCCGCTGCGCTTGACCGACATTGCCGACCTCATGGCGGCGGTGGAGTTCAAGGTGTTCCAGGGCCCGGCCAACGACCCGGCCGGTCGCGTGGTGGCGCTCAACGCCCCGGGCGGCGGCAAGCTCTCCCGCAAGGTCATCGACGACTTCACCGGCTTCGTCGGCCGCTACGGGGCGAAGGGCCTTGCCTACATAAAGGTCAACGATCTGGGCAAGGGCACCGAGGGCCTGCAATCGCCCATACTGAAGTTCCTGCCGGAGCCGGTGGTTGCCCAGGTGCTGGAACGGGTCGGTGCACAGAACGGCGACCTGGTCTTCTTCGGTGCCGGGAAGGCGCAGGTGGTGAACGATTCCATGGGCGCGCTGCGCAACGAACTCGGGCACAGGCTCGGGCTCAACGCGGCGGGGTACGCACCCCTGTGGGTAGTGGAGTGGCCCATGTTCGAACAGAACCGGGACGGCAGCCTGACGCCCGCCCACCACCAGTTCACCCGGCCCGCCTGCAGCCACGGGGAATTGCTCGCGGCGCCCGCCAAGGCCAGGGCGGCGGCTTACGATGTGGTGCTGAACGGCTACGAACTCGGTGGCGGTTCGCTAAGGAACCATTCGGAAGAGATGCAGCGGGCGGTGCTGGAGGTGATCGGCGCCGGTGACGAAGCCGACGAGAAGTTCGGTTTCCTGCTCGCGGCGCTGAGGCACGGCTGCCCGCCCCACGGCGGCATCGCCATCGGCTTCGACCGGCTGGTGATGCTGCTCACCGAAACCCAGGCGATCCGCGACGTTATCGCCTTCCCGAAGACCCAGTCGGCCGCCTGCCTGATGATGTCGGCGCCCAGTGCGGTAGACCAGGGCCAGTTGCGCGACCTGCACATCCGCACCCGCCCCGGTTCTACGGGCGAGACATCCTGAGTTAGTGTCCTATCTTATGAGTTTCTTGTACTTCAGAACTCGCTCGGTACGCCGATGCGGCTAGGACACCGTTAGGCGGAACAGGCGATGGCGGGACACAGCAAGTGGGCCAACATCAAGCACCGCAAGGCGGCCCAGGACGCCAAGCGCGGCAAGCTGTGGACCAAGGTGCTGCGCGAGGTCACCGTCGCCGCCCGCCAGGGAGGCGACCCGGCCGACAACCCGCGGCTGCGCACGGCCGTCGACAAGGCGCTGTCTGCCAACGTGCCCAAGGAAACCATCGAGCGCGCGATAGCGCGGGGTTCCGGTGGTGGCGAGGGCGCAAACCTCGAGGAACTGGTCTACGAAGGCTACGCGACGGGCGGTGTGGCGGTGCTGGTGGAAGCCATGACCGACAACAGAAACCGCACGGTTGCCGAGGTGCGTCATGCTTTCGCCAAGTACGGCGGCAACCTCGGCACCGACGGCTCCGTGGCTTACCTGTTCGAAAAGCGCGGCGTCATCACCTTTGCGCCGGGCGCGGATGAAGTCGAAGTGCTCGACGCCGCCCTGGAGGCCGGCGCGGACGACCTGGAGACGGAAGACGACGGCGCCATCGCGGTCATCACCGCCTGGGAAGACCTGAGCACGGTCACCGACGCGCTGAAGGCCGCATCTCTGGAACCCGACCACGCCGAAGTGACAATGGTGCCCTCGACCACCTGTCCCTGCGACGAGGCGCAGGCAGAGACGGTACTTCGCCTGATTGATGCGCTGGAGGATCTTGACGATGTGCAAAACGTGCACACAAATGGAGAATTTCCTGATAGCGTCTTCTGAAACGCCCTGTATGCCAGCTCGCTGCCCGGTGCTGGCACCCGCTCCATAAAGGCTGAAGAATGGATTGCAGAACAGTTCCATGACAGTCACAGCGGAAAGCGCGTCTCCCCGGCCGGAAGGTCCGCTAAAGGTCCTCGGTATCGACCCGGGTTCCCGGATAACGGGTTACGGCCTGGTAACGGCGGAGCGAAACCAGCTCACCTTCGTGGCCGCAGGGCGCATCCGCCCGCCGGCGGGCGCCATGCCGGCCCGGCTCGGCAGGATTTACCAGGACGTTGCCGAGTTGATCGGCACATACAGCCCCGACGTGCTCGCCATCGAGGACGTTTTCCTGGCGCACAACCCCCAGTCCGCCCTGAAGCTCGGCCAGGCGCGGGGTGTTGCCATCGCCGCGGCGGTGGCGGCGAACCTCGATGTATTCGAGTATCCCGCGCGAACCGTCAAGAAGACGGTGGTTGGCACCGGCCGCGCGACCAAGGCGCAGGTACAGCACATGGTGCGCGTTCTGCTGAACCTGAAAGGGCAACCCGCGCCGGATGCGGCGGATGCCCTTGCGATTGCGATTTGTCACGTAAATACTGCCGTCCATGTTCAGGGCCGTTAGCCCGACCAATGACTTCGCTGCTATTGACGGCCGCAGTAGTTCATTCATGAATTGGTCGGGTTGGCCCGCACATTGCGTCACGGGCGCAGTCAGCGCGGTATGCATCTGGAACAGCTCCAGTCAAACCGGAAGCAATTGAGAAAAGCAGACGATATTGGAGAACCGAGAGAGCGGCTTGGTGCAATATGTGGGCTGACTCGATAGTCGCGCCGGTTTCCGCCGGGGCCTGTTCCAGCGGCGGAAACGCCCGCCGGCAGGCGGTGCTGGCCACCTGGAGCGTCCGCCGGTGATCGGCCGCATCCGCGGCCAGCTTGTGGCGGTCGACCAGCAGACCGTACTCGTCGAGGCAGCCGGCGTCGGCTACGAGGTGGAGGTGCCCACGCCGACGCTCGGCGCGCTGCCGAGGGGCGGTGGCGAAGTGACCCTGCACACCCATTTCATCGTGCGCGACGATGCCCAGCAGTTGTACGGGTTCGGGTCGAAGGGCGAGCGGGACCTGTTCCGCGCGCTGCTGCGCATTACCGGCGTCGGGCCGAAGCTCGCGCTGTCGGTGATCTCCAGCGTGGAGATCGGCGACCTCGCCCTGGCGGCGGCGGAGAACGACATCTCGCGCCTGGTGAAGGTGCCGGGCGTGGGCAGGAAGACGGCGGAACGGATGCTGCTTGAACTCAAGGACCGGCTTGCCGACCTCGACATCGCGGCCCCGGCCCGGACGCGCGTAGCGCCCGATGCCTCGGTGGCCGAGGCCGAGCGGGCGCTGGTGGCGCTGGGCTACAAGGCGGGCGAGGCGGCGCGCGCGGTGGAAAGGGTCGAGGGCGAGGGGCTTTCCCCGGAACAGATCGTGCGTGAGGCGCTCAGGCGGTTCGCGCGTCCGGAGCGGGCATCGTGACCATCGAGCCCGATCGCCTGATCGATGCTGCCCCGGAAGACCCGGTAGAAGCGCGCCTGGACCGCAGCCTGCGCCCCGTGCGGCTCGACGAGTACATCGGCCAGCGCGCGGTCAAGGAACAGATGGCCATCTTCATCGAGGCGGCGCGCCGGCGCGGCGAAGCCCTGGACCATACGCTGATCTTCGGCCCCCCGGGGCTCGGCAAGACGACGCTGGCCAACATCGTTGCCAACGAGATGGGCGTTGCCATCAAGTCGACATCCGGCCCGGTCATCGAGCGGCCGGGCGACCTGGCCGCCATGCTGACCAACCTGGGCGACCGCGATGTGCTGTTCGTCGACGAGATTCACCGGCTCTCCCCGGTGGTGGAAGAGATCCTCTATCCGGCCCTGGAGGACTTCCAGATCGACATCCTCATCGGCGAGGGCCCGGCGGCGCGCTCCCTCAAGCTCGACCTGCCCCGGTTCACGCTGGTGGGCGCCACCACCCGGGCAGGCCTTCTGACCTCGCCGCTCAGGGACCGTTTCGGTATCGTGCAGCGCCTGGAATTCTATTCCGTCGATGAACTGTGCGAGATCGTGGCCCGCTCCGCGAACATGATGCAACTGTCTGCAGACCCGGAAGGCGCCGCCGAGGTGGCGCGCCGCTCCCGGGGGACGCCGCGCATCGCCAACCGGCTGTTGCGGCGGGTGCGCGATTACGCCGAGGTGCGCTCGGACGGTGCCGTAAACCGCAAGACGGCGGACGAGGCGCTGAACATGCTGAATGTAGACGGCGAGGGCTTCGACAACATGGACCGCCGCCTGCTGCAGACCATCATCGACAAGTTCTCCGGCGGCCCGGTGGGCCTCGACTCCCTGGCGGCGGCGCTGAGCGAGGAACGCGATACCATTGAGGACGTGCTCGAGCCTTACCTCATCCAGCAGGGATTCCTGATGCGCACCCCCCGGGGGCGCGTGGCGACGGGCAAGGCGTATCTGCACTTCGGCCTGGCGGCGCCCGAAGGGGTCAGCCCGGCCGGGAATCCCCAGGTAGCCCTGGACCTGCGCAAAAACTGACTTGGAACCTATTCGAAACCGTGCCTGAACAACTTTCCGTATTCGAACTCATTGCCAATGCCAGCCTGCTGGTGCAGATCGTCATCGTCATGCTGGCGGTGGCCTCCATCGCCTCCTGGATGATGATCTTTCAGCGCTGGTTCTTCCTGCGCCGGGTGCAGTCCGAGGCGGACGAATTCGAGGATCACTTCTGGTCCGGCGTCGACCTGCGGGAACTGTACGTGGAACTCGACGGGCGCGAGGACCTCACCGGCATCGAGACGGTGTTCGTCGCCGGCTTCAAGGAATTCGTGCGGCTCTCGGAGCAGGCCGGCTCCGGGGTGGAGTCCATCATGCAGGGCGTGCAGCGCGGCATGCGGGTGGCGCTGACCCGTGAGGAGGAGCGGCTCGGCACCCACCTCACCTTTCTGGCCACCGTGGGTTCCACCAGCCCCTATGTGGGCCTCTTCGGCACCGTCTGGGGCATCATGAACTCGTTCCGCAGCCTGGCCAACATGAGCCAGGCGACGCTGGCCTCGGTGGCGCCGGGCATCTCCGAGGCGCTGGTGGCCACCGCCATGGGCCTCTTTGCCGCCATTCCCGCGGTAATCGCCTACAACCGTTTCTCCGCAAGAGTGGAGGTCTCCATGAAGCGCATCGAATCGTTCAGCGACGAGGTAACCAGCATCCTGCAGCGCGCCGCCCAGGCCACCGTGGCGAAACGCTCGTGAGCGGCTCGACGGTCAGCCGTCGCCGGCCGATGTCGGAGATCAACGTGGTTCCCTACATCGACGTCATGCTGGTGCTGCTGGTCATTTTCATGGCCACGGCGCCGCTGTTGACCCAGGGCGTGCTGGTGGATCTGCCGGAAGCGCCGTCAGAGCCCATTACCGATACGGCGGACGATCCGCTGGTCATCTCGATACGGGAGGACGGCGCCATCTTCGTGAACCTCGGCATCCAGAGTGCCGAGGACGAGGGCACCCGGGTGACCGTCTATTCCCTGGAAGACCAGTCGGCGAAGGTGCTGCGCGCCCGGCCGGACGTGCCGGTGTACGTCAAGGCCGATCACCGCCTGGACTACGGCATGGTGGTGCGGGTGATGTCGGTGCTGCAGAAGGCGGGCGCCGAGAGCGTCGGCCTGATAACCGACCCCCTGGATCTCGAAGGCTGACCGAATGCTCCACGCGTTCCGTTACTACAGCGTACCGTTGCTGCTGGCGGCCCTGCTGCATGTCGCGGCTGTCGCGGCGCTGTACGTGGGCTGGAACCCGGTCAAGCAGGAAACGCGGGAGTACAAGCCGCGCATCGTCCAGTCGCAGCTGCTGGTGCTCAAGCCCGAAGTTCGGCAGGAGCCGAAAGAAGTTCGGCAGAAGCCGAAGGCGGCGCCGGTGGTGAAACCCCCGCCGCCGGTGGCGGCGAAACCAGCGCCGGCAAAGCCCAAGCCCGCGCCGGTCGCCCAGCCCAAGCCGCCCCCGGTCGACCGGCGCGCAGAGGAGCGGAAACGGGAACTCGAGCGCCAGCGGCAGCGCCTTCAGGAACTCGCCCGGCAGTCGTTCGCCCAGGCACTCGAATCCGAGGCCAGCGAACTCGCCGAGGGCGACGACGACGAAGTCGCCGCGAGCTATCGGTTCGGCATCTACCAGCGGGTGGTCGCCAACTGGTCGCGGCCGCTGAGCGCGCGCCTCGGCATGCAGGCCAAGCTGCTCGTGGAGTTGATACCGACGGGGCGGGTGGTCAGCGTGACGGTGGTCGAATCGAGCGGCAACGCCGAGTTCGACCGGTCGGCGGAGGCGGCGGTGAACAAGGCAAGGGAGTTCGAGGTTCCGGCCGAGACGGAAATATTCGAACGCCACTTCCGCCAGTTTTCTCTCCTTTTCAAACCGGAGGATCTACTGAGGTGAAATCGGTGTGGGAACTCGACGCCGCCGAGTGCCGAAAGGCAGGCGGCAGGGCGTGGAGCCTGATTCATTACGCGGCGCGTCTTGTCGGGACGGGCGCTCTCCTGCTGGCAGCGGGGCTGGCCGGCGCCCAGGAAAGCCTGGACACGATTGTCATCGATGCCGGTTACGACAAGCAGACAAAGATCGCCATCGTCCCCTTCCGGCAGGCCCCGGAACTCTCCGCCCAGGACCCGATAGACGAAATCGTCGCCTTCGACCTCGCCCGCAGCGGCCAGTTCGCGCCGGTGGAACGGCGCAATATGCTGTCGTTTCCCACCAACCGCAGCGAAGTCTTCTTCCGGGACTGGCGCATCCTGCAGACCGAGTACCTGGTGATCGGCCGCGTCGAGCAGGAGTTCGACGGCAACGTGTCGGTGGCCTTCGAACTGCACGATGTGTCCAACGGCCGGCTCATGGCCGAAGACCGGCTGACCGCGCCGCTCGATGCCTGGCGCGACCTGGCGCACCGCATCTCGGACGTGGTCTACGAGGCCATCACCGGCATTCGCGGCGCGTTTTCCACCCGCATCGTCTACGTGCTTGCGCAGAACGCCGGCACGAGTTACGCGACCTACCGCCTGGAGCTGGCGGATTCCGACGGCGCCCGGTCGCGCACGCTGTTGTCGTCGGACGAGCCGATCATGTCGCCAAGCTGGTCGCCGGACGGGGGCCGGGTGGCCTACGTTTCTTTCGAGACCGGCCGGCCCAACGTCATCCTGCAGGATGTGGCCTCGGGCAGCCGGGAATTCGTCTCGAGCTTTCCCGGCATCAACGGCTCGCCCATGTTCTCACCGGACGGGCGCACCCTCGCGCTGGTGCTGTCGCGGGACGGCAACCCCGAGATCTACGTGATGAACCTGAGCGACCGCCGCTTGCGCCAGATCACCCGGCACCACGGCATCGACACCGAGCCGAGCTGGACGCCGGACGGCAAGAGCCTGGTCTTCACCTCCGACCGGGGCGGCCGGCCGCAGATCTACCAGGTGGAACTGGCCACCAATTTCATCGAGCGGCTGACTTTTCATGGCCCCTACAACGCCCGGGCGCGGTTGCTGGACGACGGCGCGCACCTGGTTTTCGTGCACCGGGCCAACGGCATCGATCACGTGGCCTGGCTCGACCTGGAGCGGGACGACCTCAGGATTCTGACCGAGACCCGCCTGGACGAATCGCCGTCGATCGCGCCCAACGGGACGATGTTAATCTACGCGACTAAGGAACAGGGTAGGGGTATACTTGCCGTCGTTTCGATCGATGGGCGGGTGAAATATCGGTTACCGTCGTCGTCCGGTGATGTGCGGGAACCCGCGTGGTCGCCGTTTATCGACACACTGCAGTGAGCCGGTCGTGCAGCACGGTCGTCGGGAATTCCCGTTAGAACAAGACAGAAGGAACGCATAGGAGAAACAGATGTTTCAGCAGCCATTCAAACTATTGGCTCTATTGTTTGTTGGCCTGGTGATCGCGGGTTGCGAGAGTCAGGCACCCGAGCCGCCGCCCGCGCCGGAGCCGGAGCCCGTGGTGGAACAGCCGCCACCGCCGCCGCCGCCACCGCCGCCGCCGGCATTCAACCCCAACATGGAACCCTACTATCCGGGTACCACGCGGCTGCTGGAACGGGTTTTCTACTTTGAGTTCGACCGCGCCGTCATCAACTCGGCTGACCTCGAGGCACTGCAGGTTCACGCCGATGTACTGCGCGACAACCCCAGCCGCCGGGTGGTGATCGAAGGCCACTGCGACGAGCGGGGCACCCGAGAGTACAACCTTGCGCTCGGCGAGCGGCGCGCGGATGCGGTACGCAGCTTTCTTACCGCTGCCGGCGTTTCCGGGTCGCGGGTCGAAACCGTGAGCTACGGCGAGGAACGTCCGGACGACCCCGGCTCGGGTGACGACTCCTGGGCACGCAATCGCCGCGCGGTGATGATCTATCGATAACGGGGCCATGCCCCCCGCCCGATAGGAAGGCGGTGGGCGGGTGCGAACTTGTCTAATTCGAGAACCTCGTCCACGAACCAGAGGTTCAGGCTTGCAACGCCGCCGTCCGGCGACCATGCCGGCGGCGGCGTCTCTCAAATGCTGACCGCACCGTTGCAGATACTTGTTTCACTCATCCTGGCCGGCGTCGCTGGTGCTGCCGTTGCCCAGGTGCCGATCAAGGAATCATCGGCCGCTCCGCAAGCAGCGGTCGCCGAACCCATACCTGCCCGGTCTGCGGTCGCCAGGCCGGCGGCCGCCCGGCCCGCAGCCGCACAAAACACCGATGCGGCACGGCTTGGCGAGCTGTTTCACCGCATCCAGGTATTGCAGCAGGAAGTGCAGGAACTGCGGGGCCAGGTCGAGGAACAGACGTTCCGCATCGAACGCCTGACCCGGCAGCAGCAACAGCAGTACGTCGATATCGACCAGCGCCTGCTGGCGCTGCGCGGCCAGGGGCCGGCAACAACGGCGCCGGGAACCCAGGGTTCACAAACCCCGCCGGTGCGGCGACAGGTGCCGCCCATCGACGGCTCCGCTCCCCCGGAGCGGGACGCTTACTCCGCGGCCTTCAGCCTGATGCAGGAAAGTCGGTTCGAGGAATCGGTGGAGGCCTTCAACCGGCTGATCACCGGCTATCCGAACGGCCAGTACACGCCCAATGCCTTCTACTGGCTGGGGGAACTGCACCTGGCCATGGACGACGTGGAAATGGCGCGGCAATCGTTCACCCAGGTGCTGAACCTGTATCCGGAACACGGCAAGGCGCCGGACGCGCTTTACAAGCTGGGCGTTGTCCATCACCGGCTGAACGACAACGAACGCGCGCTCCAGTACCTCAACCGGGTAATCGCCGAACACCCCGAAAGTACAGCCGCGGGGCTGGCCCGGACCTATGCCGGAGAACTTCGCTAGCAGTTTTCGCCCCGGCGGCCGGCGCGCAGGAACATCGGTGGTGGGTCGTCTGGGGTTCGAACCCAGGACCAACGGGTTAAAAGCCCGGTGCTCTACCAACTGAGCTAACGACCCACGGGGGCGCGCATTGTAAGCATCGCCCGGGGGCCACACAAGAAAACTTGGGGGGACTGGTCCAGGCCGGCATTGACGGGTTGTGCGGGCTCTGAAACCATCCGCATCGCCCGCCCGGGGCCCGGGCCCCGGAAAATCGAAATCACAGGAGGAAGCCGGATGGCGCTAACCACGCTCAGCAGGTCTATTGAAGGAATGGTCGCCGTTGTGACCGGGGCGGCGAGCGGCATGGGAGAAGCCACGGCCAAGCTCTTTGCCGATGAGGGCGCGCGCGTGGCGGCCATCGACATCAACAGCGAACCGCTCGCGCGCGTCGTCAGGGAAATCGAGGCCGCGGGCAAGCCCGTGAAGGGCTGGACCCTGGACCTGGCAGACGGCGCTGCCATCGAAACCGTGTTCGGGGAAATTGCCGCCCACTTCGGCGGCATCGACATCCTGGTCAACAACGCCGGCATCTCCATCCCGGCACCCATCGACTCCGAAGACTACGAGGCGGCCTGGGGCCTCTCGCTTACCGTGCTGCTGACCGCGCACACCCGCACCATCCGCGCGGCGCTGCCGCACCTGCGCCAGGCGGAGCATCCGCGCATCGTCAACATCGCATCCACCGAAGGGCTGGGCGCCACCAAGTTCGGCAGCCCGTACACCGCCGCGAAAACCGGCGTCATCGGGCTCACCCGGTCGCTGGCGGTGGAACTGGGCACCGAAGGCATTACAGTCAACTGCATCTGCCCGGGGCCAATCCGCACCGGCATGACCGACGCAATCCCCGAGGAACACAAGCGCGAGTTCGCGCGCCGGCGCGTGGCGCTCAAGCGCTATGCCGACCCGGAAGAGGTAGCGCACGGCACCCTGGGCCTGGTGCTGCCGGCATCCGGCTTCATCACCGGCGTGACGTTGCCGGTAGACGGCGGCCTGACGATAAGAAACGCCTGAACAGCGCGTCAATCCTGCCTGAGGCACGCCGCCCGGGCTGCGTGTTTCACCGTTCCCCCTGCGCCAGTCGGAAGCGCGGTTGTTTGACCGGTGCCGAGGTTTTTGCAACGCTGGTGCCGTTTAACCCGCATCCGGGAAGGCATGCCGGGCAAATGCCAGGGTGACGTTGGCATGACCCCCGATGCGCATGGCTTGCCAGTCCGTTGCCGCGGCCGTCGCACGACGGGAACCTTGCAACACGTTCAGCCGCCCGAATCGCCGGAACAGGAGACCGATGGCCGTCCGAGATATCGCTTCCACGCTGCGCGTCCGCGACTTCCGGTGGTTGTGGATCGGCAGCGTCTCCGCATCGTTCGCCATGAACATGCAGCAGGTGGCAAGGGGGTGGCTGGTCTACACGTTGACCTCCTCGGCACTGGACCTGGCCTGGGTGACGCTGTCGTTCATGCTGCCGATGGCGCTGTTCTCGCTGTGGGGCGGCGTACTTGCCGACCGGCTGCCGAAAAGGCGGGTCATCATCGCTGCACAGACCCTGAACGGCGCGGCCACCGTCGTGCTCGGCGCGGTGATATTCACGGGCAACGTCACCTTCTGGGATTTCATCTGGTTCGGAGCGCTGAACGGCACCGTGCTGGCACTGTCGGTGCCGGCGCGCCAGGCCTTCGTGCCGGAACTCATCCCGGAGCGGCTGATGTTCAGCGGCATGAGCCTCACCACCACGGCCTGGAACATCTCGCGCATCGTCGGGCCCGCCTTCGCCGGTTTCCTGATTGCCTGGGTGGCGGCCGGGGACACCTCCTCGGCCAGGGGCGTGGGCATCGTCTATTTCATCATCGCGGCGCTGTACCTGGCCGCGGCGCTGACCACCGTGCTGGTCTCCAGGCCGGGCAACGTCAAGGAGCGGGACGGCAAGAGCCCGCTGGAGGACATCGCCGACGGCATGCGTTACGTGCGCGCCAACCCGCCGATATTCGGGCTGATCATGCTGTCCATCGTGCCGTTCCTGTTCGCGATGCCCGTCAACGCCCTGCTGCCCGCCTTCAACGAGGACATCCTGGGCGGCGGCCCGGACGACCTGGGCCTGCTCATGTCGGCCATGGGCGGCGGCGCGATCGTCGGGTCGCTGACCATGGCCACCATGGGCGGCCTGCGCCACAAGGGCCGCTGGCTGGTGGCCACCTGTGTAATCTGGGGCGTATCCACGGTTGCAGTAGGGCTGTCGGAAACGGTGTTGCTGGCATCCGTCATGGTGGCGGCGTTCGGCTGGCTCAGCGCCTGGAACATGTCGCTCAACCGGGGGCTTCTGCAGTTGCGGGTTTCCGACCGCATGCGCGGGCGCGTCATGAGCATCGACATGATGTCCCACGGCCTGATGCCCCTGGGCGTCATCCCCATCGGCTTCATCGCCGAGCGCTACGATATCGCCATCGCCCTCGTCTGCGCCGGGTTGGTGTTCGTCGTGGCAATCGCAGCGTTGGCGCTCTTGTCGTCTTCGGTGCGAACCGTCGACACCGGTCGGGCGTAGACGGAAGCAGCAGTTGCGCGTCGGTCTCGGTGCGACCGGGCTCTGTTGTTATCATGCGCGTTTGCGAAACGGAGTGGGTCATGCCTTATTTCGTCAACGATGACGTCCGCATCTACTACGAAGAAAGCGGTTCCGGTTTTCCCGTGCTGCTGATTGCCCCGGGGGGAATGAAATCGGCCATCCCCGTCTGGGCGAACGCCCCCTGGCACCCCGTCGACCAGCTCTCGGGGGAGTTTCGCGTGATTGCCATGGACCAGCGCAATGCGGGCCGGTCGTCGGCGCCGGTCTCGGCCGGCGACTCCTGGCACGTCTACACGGCAGACCAGCTCGGGCTCATGGACCATCTCGGCATCGACCGCTTCCATGTGGCGGGCATGTGCATCGGCGGCGCCTATGCCATGAGCCTGATCCAGGCCGCGCCGGAGCGGGTCGCCTCGGCGGTGATGTTCCAGCCCATCGGCTTGAGCGACAACCGGGATGCCTTCTTCGCCATGTTCAACGGCTGGGCGGACGAACTGAAGCAGGAGCGCGACGATTTCTCCGACGACGACCTGACGGCGTTCCGTGAAACCATGTACGGCGGCGACTTCGTGTTCAGCGAGTCGCGGGAATTCGCACAGGGCGTAACGACACCGCTGCTCGTACTGCTCGGCAACGACCTCTACCACCCGTCGTCGATCTCCCGTGAAGTGGTCGCCCTGGCTCAAAACGCCGAACTCATCGAACGCTGGAAAGAACCGGAAGACCTGCCCGCCGCCAAGGCCCGGGTACTGGAGTTCCTTCGGCAGCATTCAGCCTGAGCGCCGGTGCGCAGGGACGCGGGCCAGCGACCAACGACGGTTGGATTTGGGACGAGAGCCGGTAACCCGCCCCGACGGGACGCTGAAGCGGAAAGAACAAAGTCGGGTTTCGGGAAAGAGTTCGCATGCGGGGCTTCCCTTTCGGCGCGTTAAGCTCGTTCGAACGCCTTGCGTACACCAAGACAAAGAGGCAGTGCGCCGAAAGGGAAGCCCCGTATGCGAACTCGCTGCTCATTCCTGGCGCGAGCTCGCCCCGCGCCGGGCAAGGCCCGTTGAAACGGCGGGCCTTACCCCCGTAACGGATTGACCGGCGGCCAATCCTCCTTGCTGTTCAGGATGCGCCGCCCGATCTCCTCGACGCTCCAGGGGCCCTTGGAAAGATCCTGGTCGGCGATGGGCGTGACCTGCCAGGACAGCAGGGAGACGTTGTTGCCCGATACCATCAACTGCCTTCCGGTGACCTCTTTCGCCTCGTCGGTGCACAGCCACACCACCGCGGGAGCGACGGTCTCCGGCGGAAAGCGATCCTTGATCTCGTCCGGAAAGATGTCATCCGTCAGCCGCGAGGTGGCGGTCGGCACCAGAACGTTGACGGTGATGCCGTATTTCAGCCCCTCGAGCCACAGGCAGCGCATGAAACCGGCGATGGCCGCCTTGGCGGCGCCGTAGTTGGTCTGGCCGAAGTTGCCGAGCAGCCCGGAGGTGGAACTGGTCATGACGATGCGCCCGCCCTCGCCCTGTTCCATCATGAAGTCGTAGGCGGCCTTGGTGACCAGGTAGGTGCCGCGCAGGTGCACCTCGAGAACGATATCCCACATCTCGTCGGTCATGTTCTTGAACGACTTGTCGCGCAGGATGCCGGCGTTGCAGATGCAGATGTCGAGGCGGCCGTACTCCGCCACCGCGGCATCGACCATGCCCTGGGCGGCGTCCTTGTCAGCCACCGAGCCGTAATGGGCCACGGCCCGGCCGCCCGCCGCGTTGATTTCATTGACCACGGCGTCCGCCATCGAGGTGTCGGCCCCGGTTCCGTCCCGGGCGCCGCCGAGATCGTTGACCACCACCGCGGCGCCTTCCCTGGCGAGCAGCAGTGCGTGTTCGCGGCCGATGCCGCCCCCCGCCCCGGTGACTACCGCGACCTTTCCTTCGAGCATACCCATCTCAGGTTCTCCATTTCACGTTGATTCATTGCCGGATTGCGTTCCTGCGCCACCTCCTCCGCAGCCGTTGCCAGGGGCGCACCAGCCGTCGGCGAGGTGGAAGATCCAGCGGCGTACTATATAGTGCCGCGCGTCGATTGGGATGGATTGAGAAAAAACATGGATGAACTGTTCGATTTCACCGGCAAGGTAGCCCTGGTCACCGGCGGCAGCCGCGGTCTCGGCCGGGAGATGGTGCTGGCGTTCGCGCGGCGTGGCGCCGATGTGGTGATCACCAGCCGCAAGGCGGACAACTGCGAGTCGGTGGCGGACGAAGTGCGCGCCCTGGGCCGCGAAGCGCTGCCCTACGGTTGCCACGTCGGCCACTGGGACGAACTCGAGGGGCTGGCGGATGCCGCCTACGAACGTTTCGGCAAGGTGGACATCCTGGTCAACAACGCCGGCATGTCGCCTCTGTATCCCTCCCTCACCGCGGTCAGCGAGGAATTGTTCGACAAGGTGATCGGCGTCAACCTCAAGGGCCCATTCCGGCTGTCGGCCCTGGTCGGGGAACGCATGGCGGCCGGGGATGGCGGCTGCATCATCAACATCAGCAGCACCGGGTCGGTGAACCCGAGCCCGGAGTCGCAACCCTACGGCGCCGCGAAGGCGGGCCTGAACGCCATTACCCGCGCCTTCGCCTGGGCGTACGGTCCCAAGGTGCGGGCGAACTGCATACTCGCCGGGCCCTTCCTCACGGACATCTCCAAGGCCTGGGACATCGAAGCGTTCAACGAACGCGCCCGGACCACCATGGCCTTGCAGCGCGGCGGCCAGCCGGACGAGGTGGTCGGCGCGGCGCTGTACCTGGCAAGCGACAGCGCCAGCTTCACCACCGGCACGCTGATGCGCGTCGATGGCGGGTCGCCCTGAAACCGCACGGTGGAATCCACTCGTCGGCGTATGGTATCGGATCAGATGGCTCGGATTGCGCGCCTGTGCGTCATGGCGCGCAACCTTATGGGGGGCGATGTGGATGCCGGGTGGCATTGGTTGACGACTCCGCATCGGCTGTTGGGCGGTGAAACTCCCCTGCGCCGTGCCTCCACCGAAGCCGGTGAGCGAGAAGTGGAGCAGTTGATCGGCCAACTCCGCCACGGCGTCTTTGGTTAGTGCCTGTCAGCTGGCGCTTGGCGGCGCCTGAATTGACCCGAACCGCTACAGACATGCAGTCCGGTAAGAGCGCTAGCTGTGGTCCTGCAGGTTCCGAGCGCGGTGGTCCTGGGCGAGGGCAATTTCATCGTCAATCCGAACCACCCGGATGTAGACGCTATAACCACAGGCCAAGTATCTGATTTCCGCTACGATCCCCGACTCGGGCGATGAGATGACTGGTTCACGATTGCCTCGGCTGCCCGCGGTGCCGGGTCGATGCCGGTCAGGGACTCGAGGGTGGCCAGTCCGCCCGGGTTGGCGACGTTTATCTCGATGAGGTGGGTGCCGGCGATGTCGGCGGCGGCGAAGCCTACGCCTGAGGACGCCAGCCAGGCGCCGACCGTTTCCGCCAATGCCCTCTCCGGCGCGCTCAGGCTATGGGGTTCCGCCTGTCCGCCGGCCGCCAGGTTCGCGCGGAATTCGGCCGTAGGCGGCAGGCGTTTGTAACAACCGACGATCTTTCCCCCGGCCAGCAGGCAACGCACTTCCCCTTTTTCGATGTCGGAAACGTATCGCTGCAATACTGCGAAACCGTCGCGTTCGATCAGCCGGCGGATCGCGTCCTGCCCTTGGCGGTCATCGCCGATGAGAGAGACATCCCGCCCGAAACTCGCGCCGCTGGGCTTGAGGACCCAGGGCGTGCGCTGATCGAGCCGTTCCAGAAGGTATTCCGCGGAAGCGGCGGCGTAGCTTTCCGGCAGGTACCCGGATAGCGATTCGGCCGATGGCAGCTTGCCGTGCAGGTAGGTATAGGCATCGACGGGGTTCACGAACCGGCTCTGGTCGAGTTGCCGCAGCAGTTGCATGCGGTCGTAGTAGGACTCCCGGCGGCCGAAACCCAGCATCCAGATCAGGTCGAACCGGGCCGGATCCTCCTGCCCTGCGTACAGGTTCCGGCCGTCCCAGCGCAGTTCGTCGTGATCCGCAGTGACCGCCCGCCAGCCGAGGCCCTCGAATGCCCGGGGCAGGCGCAGGTGATTGTCGTTGTGAGCCGGCGTGGCGCCGTTTACCAGGAACAGGATGCTCGGCATCGGCTCGCCTCTTCAAGGGTGGGCAATGCGTGGGCCATCTTACCGGTGCACGAACGCGGCAACGAGTTGCGCTCGCGAACTACCTCTCCAAGTTGCGGAGCAACTTGCACGCGTAGCCGAGCGGTAACGCGCCGACGCCATTGGGTTGCGGCGAGTCATGCTAGAATCGCCGGCCCGGTAAACAAAGGCGGCGCCAGGTAGGCCGATGCAAAGCGCGCAGTTGAATCTGCCGGACCACAGCTTGAGCCCCGAGCAGGTTCCCCAGTACATGCCCGCGTTCCTGGAGAAGGAAGAGCGGGATGCGCTCAAGAACGAGATCGTCGAACTGCTTGCGGAACGCAATGCCGTTCTGGTGGCGCACTACTACGTGGACGGCGATGTTCAGGACCTGGCCGAGCAGACCGGCGGCTTCGTATCGGATTCGCTGGAAATGGCCCGTTTCGGCCGAGATCATCCGGCGAACACTCTTGTCGTCGCAGGCGTCCGTTTCATGGGCGAGACCGCCAAGATCCTGTCGCCCGAGAAACGGGTGTTCATGCCCACCCTGGAAGCGGAATGCTCCCTGGACCTCGGCTGCCCGCCGGATGAGTTCGAGGCGTTCTGCAAGGCGCATCCCGACCGAACGGTAGTCGTCTACGCCAATACTTCGGTGCAGGTCAAGGCGTTGTCCGACTGGGTTGTTACCAGCAGCGTGGGGCTGTCCATCGTGGAGTCGTTGGCCGAACGGGGCGAGAAAATCCTCTGGGCGCCGGACAAGCACC
The DNA here is from genome assembly GCA_963663395.1 of Pseudomonadales bacterium. Classification (GTDB taxonomy): domain Bacteria; phylum Pseudomonadota; class Gammaproteobacteria; order Pseudomonadales; family Azotimanducaceae; genus Azophilus. The sequence goes on along the minus strand of OY760226.1, from coordinate 5,569,897 downwards.
TTGGCCGCTACATCCAGCACAAGACCGGCGCCGACATGCTGATGTGGAGCGGCGCCTGCGTGGTGCACGAAGAGTTCAAGTCAAAAGCGCTCAGGGACGTGATGAGCATCTACCCCGGCGCCGGCGTCCTGGTGCACCCGGAGTCGCCGGCGGCAGTCATCGACATCGCCGATGCGGTGGGCTCCACCAGCCAGATCGTCAAGGCGGCCGGCGAACTGCCTCACGAACTCTTCATCGTCGCCACCGACCGGGGCCTGTTTCACAAGCTGAGGCAGCGTTTTCCCCACAAGCGCTTCATCGAGGCGCCCACCGCCGGCACCGGCGCCACCTGCCGCAGTTGCGCCCACTGCCCCTGGATGGCGATGAACGAGTTGCAGGTACTGGCCCATGTGCTGCGCGACCCGGCGCGCCTGGAGGCGAACGAGATACTGGTCGACCCGGAAATCGGCCGCCGGGCCATGATTCCGCTGGAGCGGATGCTGAATTTCCCGCGTTCCTGAGCCTGAAGGTCGCCCGGTGTAGCGTCTGCCGCTCCAGCGCAAAGCTGCGTATAGCAGGCCCAAGGTGATCTGACAGGTGCTATCCTCCGGTTCTTTTCCAGGATGTCCAAGACGATGACTGCGCGAATCGATCCCGAAGAACTCAAGCGTTATTCCTTCAACGTCTGGAACTTCAAGCAGGGTGAGATGGTTTCGCTGATGATTCACATCGGCGACCGGCTTGGGCTCTACCGGGCATTGACCGGTGCGGGTCCGGTGACGGCGGCGGAACTTGCCGGCCAGACCGGGCTGCAGGAACGCTGGCTGCTGGAGTGGCTGCGTGGCCAGGCGGCGGCGCGGTTGCTGGACTCCGACGACGGCGAGCGTTTTGAACTCAGCCCGGTCGGGGCGGCGGTGCTGGCCGACGAAGAGAACAGCCTGGCCTTTGCCGCCGGCGCGTTCAGCGACCCCATTCCTCCTGGAACCGTAGACAAGCTGGTGGATGCGTTCCGCACCGGCATCGGCCTCTCCTACGAGGAACTGGGCCCGAACGCAGCCCACAGGACGGAACGCATGCTCGGCCCCTGGGCGCGCCAGGCACTGGTGCCGCAGATCCTGCCGGCACTCGACGGGGTGGTGGACAAGCTGCGGCAAGGGGCGGTTGCCGCCGATGTCGGCTGCGGCGGCGGGCTGGCCGTGGCTGTCATGGCGGAGGCGTTTCCCGAATCGGAGTTTCACGGCTATGACCCGAGCGTGCACGCCATCGACCGCTGCCGGGAGAAGATAGCCGAGCAGAACCTCGGCAACCTGAAGGCGTTCGTGGCGGGCGGCGAGGCGCTGCCCGGAGAGGCAACCTACGATTTCCTGATCACGTTCGACTGCCTGCACGACATGACCAGGCCGTCCGAAGTCATCGGCGCCATCCGCCGGGCAATGAAACCGGACGGCACCTGGCTCATCAAGGACATCCGCAGCGCCCCGGACTTCAGGGAAAACATGCGCAACCCCATGCTGGCAATGTTCTACGGGTTTTCCGTCTCCGCCTGCATGTCGTCAGCACTGTCCGAACCCGGCGGCGCGGGGCTCGGCACCCTGGGATTCAACCCGGTGGTAGCGGAATCAATGGTGCGGGAGGCGGGCTTCAGCCGCTTCCGGCAGCACGACTTCGATGACCCGGCCAATCTGTACTACGAGGTGAGGGTCTAGGCGCGTCGCCAGGCGACGCGATCAAGTTGCTCCGCAACTTGGAGACGTTGTTCGAAAATGCGACTCAACTGTCCAAATAACGGCCGTTCAAGGATTCTAGTGTCCTGTCCCGCCGGGACACTGACGGGCAGTCAGCGACAAACCTGCGGCACCCCGTCAGTTTTACTCGACTTGCTTTCCCTATAAAACTGCACTTTCCCGGCTTCGCTGCAGCCTTGCCGGGAAAGGCGTCACGACACGCGGAACACCGGCCTGTCATGGCCTTGAGCAGGCTTGGATGTTCCGAATTGAAACTAATTCAGACTTGCTGGGTCGAAGGATGAAACTGGAGCAGACCAGTGGTCCATCGACCCACGTGCCATCTACGCCGGACAGTAGTGAACTGGATTCTGGCGGGCGGCGTGGCCGCAATGTTTTCCGGGGCAAGTATGCCGCTGGCGTCGGCTGCGCGAACCGAATTGTCCGGATTCGTTTCCGACACGCATCCGGCCGGCATGCTGTTACCGGCGCGCGGTTCGGTCGTTCGGGGGCTACCTGCACCCCCTCCGGATGCCTACCCGGCGTTTGACGCCAGTTTTGCCGAGTCCGGCCCCTCGACCTATCTGGTGCCACTGCTGCCGCCTGCCGCCAATAATCAGGGCCAGCAGGGTTTCGTCCGTGTAATCAACCGTTCCGACGAGCGGGGTCACGTACGAATCGACGCGTACGACGACACGGGCCGGCACCGGGGCCGGATTTTTCTGGGCATCGGCGCGAATGAGAGCGTGCATTTCAATAGCGGCGATCTCGAGGACGGCAATGCCGACAAGGGCCTGGCCCAAGGAGTCGGCCGCGGTGAGGGATTCTGGCGCCTTCAGCTGTTCGCCGAGTTGAACATCGAAGTGCTTGCCTACGTGCGAACCAAAGACGGTTTTCTGACATCCATGCACGATGTGTTGCCGAGGGTCGGCAACTCGTTGCAGGCGGGGACATTCAATCCGGGGCGCAACGTCGAACAGGTGAGCAGGCTGCGCCTCATCAACCTGGGGGATGCGCCAGCGACGGTGCGCATCCGGGGCACGGACGATGCGGGCGCGTCGTCGGAAGGAACGGTGGAGGTTGTAATCCCTGCCGGTGTGGCGCGCACCCTGACGGCGGGCGAACTCGAATCGGGGGGCGAGCTTGACGGCGGCCTGGGAGAGGGCGTCGGCAAGTGGCGCCTGCTCGTCGAACCGGATGGCCTTGTGGTGGGTATGAGCCTGTTGCAGAGCCCAACGGGGCACCTGACGAACCTGTCCACCGGCCCGGTCGTGCCGTATGAGTCCCCGGCCACCGAGAACCTCTACCTGCACAGCTTGCCGTTCTTCCCCGCCGCCAATGACCCGCTGAGCAGGCAGGGGTTTGTTCGCGTGGTGAATCGGTCAGGAAGTGAGGCCGACCTGGCGATCGACTGTTTTGACGGAGCGGGGCGGCGCTACCTGGGTAGCGTTCACCTTACGGTCGCTGCCGGCCGGACGGTCAATTTCAACAGCGAGGACCTGGAGTCGGGGAATCCGGAAAAGGGGTTGCCCGAAGGAATCGGCCCGGGGCCGTCGTCGTGGCGGCTTGTGTTGAAGGCCTTTCCGCAGGTTGAAGTGTATTCCTACATTCGAACAAGGGAGGGGTTTCTCACATCGATGAACGATGTCGTGCCGAGGGCGGGAAAACGCCATCATGTCGCGATCCTGAACCCCGGCAGCAATGACGAACAGGTCAGCCGACTGCGGATCTTCAATCCCGAGACCGAGCCGGCCGAGGTGCGGATCCGGGGCAGTGACGGCAACGGCAACCCTTCCGCCGAAGCGATTGAAATGTCGCTTGCGCGTTTCCAGACCCTGGATCTGACCGCCGCGGAGCTGGAAACCGGCTCGGAGGGCCTCGCCGGCGCCCTTGGCGATGGCAGCGCCAAGTGGCAACTGGCCGTCGAATCGGACAACCCGTTCGTGCAAGTAATGAGTCTCCTGGAAAGTGCCTCGACCGGCATCATCACCAATCTGTCCAGCGTGCCGCTCAGAGCGGCTGACGTCGTGTTGCAGATGCCGGAAATGGAGGGTGACGGTGAAGCGGTCGGATCCCCCGTAACGGCAGGGGATCTCGACGGTAACGCAACTTTCACCCTGGAGGGGCCGCACGCGGAGGCATTCGACATCGATGCGGCCACCGGGCAGATCCACACGAAACCGGGCGTTGTCTACGATCATGACGCTCAACCGATCTACTTGCTCATCGTCGTGACGACCGGAGAGAGTGGCGAGGTGGTGCGGATCGGTGCGCGGGTCGATGTGGCCGATGTCCTGGAGTTGCCGGGAGCGCCCGGTCCACCGACGGCGACATCGGTAACCGGAAGCAGCGTCAGGCTGCGCTGGGCCGCGCCGGACAATCCGGGGCCGCCGATAACGGACTACGACTATCGCTACCGGCCGGCCGGCGACCGCGGTGACTGGACCGAGGATGTCGACACTACCATCAGGGATGTGCAGACGATCGTGTCGGGCCTGACCCGGGACGCGGTCTACGAGGTGCAGGTGCGCGCGGTGAACGCCGATGGTCCCGGGCCCTGGTCGGAGGGCGGTGAAATCCGGGTCTGGCCGCCGGCACCGGACGTCGAGGTGTCGAGCCCCTGGGGCTTGACGCATCTGAACCTGGGCTTGAGCGCGCCGCCGCGCGATTTCACCTCCTATTGCATGACGCTCTCGCTCGACACGGAAATCCATGGGGATCGCACGATTTTTATCAATCTCTTTAGCACCGAATTGAACCAGATGCAGATATATGGGGGCTTGCAGACCAGTGTCGACGGTTGGCGGCAGTCCGGCGACGGGCAACTTCAATCGGTGCAAGCAGGGCGGGGCGCGATCTTCACTCGCTGGCAGGAGCGCGCCGAGGGCGCAGTGCGAACAGCCCCGGGGGGCCTGTTCGAAAGCAGCGCGGGAGAAGCAGACTTCATCAGCGTACGGAACGAACTGGCGTGGCGGCGTGGCAGCTATCGGGTTTGCCTCAGGAAGACCGATCTGGTGGATGGGGAACCATTACCCCGGAGATTCAGCAGAGACGACATCGCCTACGGTTGGGGGATATACGAGCATAGCTGGGTGCGAATGGAGGTTACCGACCTCGATACCGGGGAAACCAGGCCGGTCGGGTCTCTGGCCTTTCCCGGGAAAACGTTGGAAATTGCCGATTTCAATCTCCTGTTTGTCGAAGTGTACGGTGGACGGCACATCGGCGTCCGGGAAGTTCCCTATCTCGAACTGTCGATCCGGGATCCGCAGATTGACGGCAGGGATGTAAGCTTCCGGGAAATCCGGGAGATTGCCAATCCGGGCGGGACACATCGCAGTGCTCCGGTGCTTGCCGAGACGACCTACAACCGCGGCGAGCGCGAACTGGTTGTACGCATAGGTGCTTTTACCGGAGAAACGGGGAAGGTCGAAACTCGGCTGTTTCCATAGAAGTTTCCGCGGTGGATTCGCTGCACTGACGCGCAGGGGAAGTGGGTGCAACCCTGAAAGGACCGTACCTCATTGCCGCTCGGCGTTTCGGAAGCCTTACGACCGCTGCTCGCGCATCTTGTTGCGGATGTCGTTGATGCGCTGGTCGAGCCGCGCCATGAGGGGTTCGTTGCCGCGGCTGGCCAGCCGCCGGGCGTACTGCAGATGCTGGATGGTGCGCTGGTAGGCGCCGTGCAGTTCGAAGAACTCGGCGCGCGCGAGGTGCACGCCGATGATGTTGCCGGCCAGGCCTGACACTTCGGCCAGGTCGTACCACACATCCACATCGGCCTTGTTCGCGAAGCTCTGCTGCTGCAGCACCGCCTCCGCTGCCACGTACTGGCGGTTGGCCACCAGCGCATCGGCGTAGAGTACCGCCAGGACAGCGTTCTGGGGATTCACCGCTAGTTCCCGTTCGAGCATCTCGATGGACTGATCGATCTTGCCGGCCTTGGTCAGCAGTTCCGCGAGGCTGCCGATGAACAGGATGTTGTGCGGGTTGTCGGTGTAGAACTGGTCGACGTGGGGAATGGCTTCGTCGTAGCGCTCGGCGGCGGCCAGCGCGACGGCGAGGCCGTAGCGGGCGCCGGCGCTGTCCGGGTTTTCATCCACCTCCTTCTCGAAACTCATTACCGCCGCCTTGGGCGAATCCGCGTAGCGGACCCGGGCCCGGGCGCGCATGGCCTGGTATTCCAGCGATTCCGGAAACTGCTTGCGGGAGTACTCCATCGCCTGGGTTCTGGCATCGGCGATGCGGGTTTCGGTGAGCGGGTGGGTCAGCAGGAATTCCGGTGGCCTGCGGGTGAAACGGTAGGCCCGGTCCATGCGGTCGAACATGCGGCTCATGCCCCAGGGGTCGAGGTTGGCCCGGGCCAGCGTGTTCAGGCCGATGCGGTCGGCCTCCTGCTCGCGCCCACGGCTGTAGCGCAACTGGTTGGCCTGGCTGGCGGCCTGCACGCCGGAAATGGCGGCCATGCCGGCGTCGCCGCCGCCCATGGCGCCGATCATGATCGCGGCGATCAGGCCCGCCAGCATCGGCAGGGTCTGGGCCCGCTGTTCCTCGATGCCGCGGGCGAAATGGCGCTGGCTCAGGTGGGCGATCTCATGCGCCACGACGCTTGAGTATTCGTGTACGTCCCGGGCGTGCAGCATCAGGCCCAGGTTGATGCCGACGATGCCGCCCGGCGCCGCGAATGCGTTGATGTCGTCGCTGTCGATCAGCACCGTGGCCAGGATCGGCTCGCGCAGTTCGCTGTACTGCACGATGCCGGCCAACTGCCGCTGCACGTAGTACTTGAGTATGGGATCGTCGACGGTGGGCAGGGCCGCGTGCACCTGCTTCAGGAAGCTCTCGCCGAGTTGCCGCTCCATCTGGGGCGAGATGAGCCTGGAGGAGGCGTCCCCGACGGACGGCAGATCGTCTGCGACATCCGCGCGGATGCCGGCGGATAGCGCCAGGGCACCGATGGTGGCGATGCGGACGACCCGCCGCCACGGCCCGTCCGTCCTGCGCGCTGACAGAGCGTTCATGGCGCCCATCATACCTCCCCATGTGCTCCTTCTCACCAACGAAGCGGCGGTGCCGGGATTGCGCGGTGTGGGCCGCTCGTTGTTCGGTATGCCATCGTGATCGGAAGCGGCTTGAGCTCCCTCGATGCGTCCGGGGTTGTGTCATACTTTCGCGCATGTCCGGCGAGCCCGTCATAGTCGATGCCAAGGGCCTGAACTGCCCCATGCCGCTGCTGAAAGCCAAGAAAGCGCTGAACGGCATGGCGAGCCGCGAGCGCCTGCGGATCATTGCCACCGACCCCGGCTCGGTCCGTGATTTCGAGGTGTTTTCCGCCCAGAGCGGCCACCGGCTGCTGGAGTCGGGGAAGGACGGCGACACCTACTGTTACCTGCTTGAAAAAAAATAGCGCGGCAGAACCCCATGTGCGCGGATCACTTTGTCAGATGAGCCCGGATTCCACCCGTTCTCCGCTTCCCCGTCGGGGTAGGGCATCGCCCCGTTAGGCCATGCGTTTCCTGGAAGTCATCAACGGTTGGATCAACCGGTATTTCTCCAACGAGGGGGCCATCTACCTCGTGGTGCTGCTGGTGGTGGGCTTGCTCGTGCTGCTGTTGCTGGGCGATGTGCTGGCGCCAGTGCTTGCGGGCCTGGTGCTGGCGTTCCTGCTGCAGGGGCTGGTCAACCAGCTGGCGCGCTGGGGGGTACCCGCCGCGGCCGGGGTCTACGTTGCCTTTCTCCTCTTTCTGGGCGGCGGTATTGCACTGGCGCTGTTCCTGGCGCCGCTGGTCTGGCAGCAGTTGAAGAGCCTGGCGGTGGCGCTGCCGGATCTGATCGGGCGCCTGGGCGAGGTGACGCGCGGGTTGACGGAGTCGTTCCCCGAGATCGTGACCGAGGGACAACTGACGATCTGGATCGACGGCGCGGCCGGTCAACTCGGCAACCTGAGCGCGAGCGCGCTGCAGGGGCTGGTGACCAACGTGCCTTCGCTGGTGGCGCTGCTGATCTACCTGGTTCTGGTGCCGATCTCGGTGTTTTTCTTCCTGAAGGACGGGCGCCGCCTGCGGGACTGGTTCCGGGGCCTGCTGCCGGCCGACCGGTCCCTGATCGACCGGGTGGGCGACGAGATGAACCTGCAACTCGCCAACTACGTGCGCGGCAAGTTCATCGAGATATTCATCGTCGGCTCCGTGACCTCCGTCACCTTCAGCCTGCTCGGCTTGAACTACTCCCTGCTGCTCGGTGTGCTGGTAGGCTTATCGGTGCTGATCCCGTTCGTGGGCGCGGCGGTGGTCACCATACCCGTGCTGCTGGTTGCCATCATCCAGTTCGGCTGGTCGTGGGACATGGCCTGGGTGATGGGGGCGTACCTGATCATCCAGGCGCTGGACGGCAACGTACTGGTGCCGCTGCTGTTTTCGGAGGCGGTGGATCTGCACCCCATTGCCATCATCGTGGCCGTTCTCGTTTTTGGCGGGCTCTGGGGCGTGTGGGGCGTGTTCTTCGCCATACCCCTGGCAACCCTGGTGAAAGCCATCTACAACGCCTGGCCGCAGGAGGCGGCGCCGGCCGAGCCTTGATCCGCTTGGCCGGCAGGGCACGCTGCCCGGCAAACCGGCAAACCGGCAAACCGGCAAACCGGCAAACCGGCAAACCGGCAAACCGGCAAACCGGCAAACCGGCAAACCGGCAAACGGGCCACCGGGCCACGGAGCCGCCGGGGCATCGGAAGGCTGGCGGCGGGCCTTGGTTCATTCGCCCCGGGGAGCGCCTTGCGCCGGGTTTTCAAGTAACATTGCGCGCGGTGTGAGGAGGCACGAACGGCTGAGGAGGCGATGCCTCAGCCCGACGACAAAACAGTGACCGGGTGCGAATTTGACCGATTTGAAAACCCTTGTCCGCGAACAACGGGTCTGAACTGATGTTGAGTGGCAGCATTGTGGCACTGGTTACCCCGATGATGCCCGGGGGGGCCGTCGACTGGGAGGCGCTCGACGCCCTGATCGCCTGGCACCTCGACAGCGGCACCAACGGCATCGTGCCCATGGGCACCACCGGCGAATCGGCGACGCTCACCACCGAGGAACACCTTGAGGTCATCCAGCGCACCATTGGCTTGGTGTCCGGCCAGGTGCCCGTCATCGCCGGTACGGGCAGCAACGCCACCGCCGAGGCCATCCACCAGACGCAGGAAGCGGAAAAGGCAGGCGCGGATGCCTGCCTGTTGGTTACGCCCTACTACAACAAGCCCACCCAGGAGGGCCTTTACCAGCATTTCAAGGCGATCGCCGATGCCTGTTCCGTGCCGCTGGTGCTGTACAACGTGCCGCCGCGCACATCCTGCGACATGGTCCCCGAAACGGTGGCGCGCCTGGCGCCCATCGACAACATCATCGGCATCAAGGAAGCGAGTGGCGATGCCGACCGGGTGGCGGCGATTCGCCCCCTTTGCGGCGACGATTTCATCATGCTGTCCGGGGAAGATGCGCAGACGCTGCACATGATGCGCCTGGGGGCGGTGGGAACCATTTCGGTTACCGCCAATATTTTACCGAGGGAAATGTCTGAATTCTGCGGCGCCTGGCTAGGCGACAGGCCGAACGATGCACAGGCGTTGGACGACATGTTACAACCCGTGCACGCGGCCATGTTCGTGGAAACCAGCCCCGCCCCGGTCAAGTGGGCGCTGTACGAATCCGGCAGGATCGGCACGGGCATCCGGTTGCCGTTGGTTTGCTTGTCTGAAGGAAAACGCAAGGAAGTAATGAACGCGGTAAATGCAGTGAGAAGGCATTAGCCGTGTGGGTTTTGTTTGCAGCCGGGAAACGGGGATGTCAGTCGACAACGTCCGGGAAAGCGGGACTGGCGGGAAGATCAGTTGCGGGCCGGGAACAGCAACCAGGTGCGTTGCCGCTTGGCAACGGCGCGTCGTCTGCAGGTTACGCGATCAATGTGCTCCGCAACCTGGAGAGGTAGTTCGATAATGCAGCTCATTTGTTCGCATCAAGGCCGCTCAAACATTCTGGCCTGGCTTCGCATGTCGGCGTGTGGCGCCTTCCTGCTCTGCACGTCGCTCGTTGCCGGCTGCGGCTGGTTCTCCGACGACAAGGGCTTTTTCGTCAACCCCACGGACGACTATATCGATGCCCGTCAGGGGCCGGGCCTGGTGATCCCCGAAGACCTCGATCAAACCATTGAAGACCCTTTCCCGATCCCCGTGATCCCGGAGCAGCAGAACGCGCGGTTCTACTCGGGGCGGCCGCCACTGCCCGGCACCATCTACTCCTCGGACAATCGCGACGAGATTCGCATTCAGCGCCTGGGCGACCGCATCTGGCTGGTGGTGCCGGAACCCCCCACCACGGTCTGGCCGAAGATCAAGCAGTTCCTGGCCGACAACGGCGTCGCGGTGGGCTCCGAGGCGCCGGCCAACGGGCGCATCACCACCGAGTGGTTCGCCGTGGCCGACGAACCCTACCGCGACGTGGTGCGGGCCCTGCTTCGCGAGGCAATATCGGAAGAACCCGGCGGGAGGTTCACCGGCCAGGAGCGGCTGCTGCTGCGGGTGGAACAGGGCGTGCGGGAACTCACTTCCGAGATCCACGTGCGGCATCAGAGCGACCGGGGGGCGATCGTCAACCCGGATGCCATCGTCGATCTGGAGCCCATCTTCTCCGAGCTGATTCCGGTGGAGCGGGACTTCCTCAACGAACTCGGCGCCTACATCGCCGCCCGGGTCGCCGAGCAGACCGTGTCCATGGTGGCGCGCGAGATTGCCGGCCAGGAGAAGGCGGAAATCGGCCGGAACCAGGCCGGCGACCCGGTACTCACGCTCTTCCTGGATGCCGAGCGCGCCTGGGCAACCCTCGACCAGGCACTGGATGCCGCGGCGGTTGATGTCATCGAACTCGACCGCGTTGCCGGAACCTGTCTTATCCACATCCCGGAAACCGCGTTCACCGGGCCCGTGACGGAGCAGCGGCGCGGTTTCTTCCGCCGGCTCAACCCGTTCAAGGGCACGCGGCGCAGCGAAGACGCGGCCGACATCCTGCTGCGCGTTCTTCAGGAGGACGAGCGGCGCCATGCGATTACCGCCCACGGCGTGGGCGGCGAACCGGTTTCCGACGACTACCGGCAACAGGTGCTCATCCTGATTCGCGAGTACGCGGGTTGATCGCCTTTGCTTCCCTCGGCAGCGGCAGCCGGGGCAACGCGGCTTGCGTGCGCATGGGGGAGGCGCTGCTGCTCATCGACTGCGGCTTTTCCCTGAGGCAGGCCGAAGCCCGGCTCGAACGGCTGGGGGTGCATGCCGCGGACATCGACGCCATCCTGGTCACCCACGAACACTCCGATCACGCCTCGGGGGTGCCGGCGCTCGCCGCCAGGTACGGAATTGAAGTCCATGCCACCCACGGCACGTTGAAGTCTTTCGCCCCGGATGCGCTGGCCGGCGTGCCGGTGGCCACACCGGTGCAGGGCGGTTACCCGTTCACCCTGAAAGGGGTGACGGTCATTCCCGTCACGGTCCCGCATGACGCCCGGGAACCCGTGCAGTTCGTATTTCAGTACGGCGACCGCCGCATCGGCGTGATCTCGGATCTCGGTTGCCTGACGCCGCACGTACTCGACTGCTACCAGGGCTGCCACGGGCTCTTGCTCGAGAGCAACCACGACCGCGAGATGCTGATGCGCGGCAGCTATCCGCCGCATCTGAAGCGGCGCATTGCCGGTGACCTCGGGCATCTCTCCAACAGCCAGGCGGGCGAGTTTCTCGCCGCGGTGGCAATGCCGGAGATGGATGTGGTGATCGGGCACGTGAGCGAGCAGAACAACCACCCCGACCTGCTCGAGGACACGTTCGGCGGCTGGCGCGTCCGCGTCCGCTCGCTCGCGTACGCCACGCAGCAGGACGGCGCGCCCTGGACGGTTGTCGATACCGGCCCGGCAGAGAGCGGCGAGGCTCGCGGTTCGGCCATGCCGGTCTTACAATTGGCCGCCCGCGATGGCCGGCCCCGGCAAGGCGCCGGCGGCATCCGGCCACAATCTGTCGAATAACGCCGAGCAACTGAAAGTGGAAAACGTTTTCGCCGCGACCCCGGAGAATTTCCAGCCGGACGTCATCGACCGGTCCCGTGACACACCCGTGCTCGTGCTCTTCTGGGCCGACCAGGTACCGCCGTCGGCGGAAGCCAGGCAGCGCCTGGAGGCCATGGTCGGCGGCTATGGCGGCAAGGTGGTGCTGGCGCTGGTGGATGTCGCCCAGGACCAGACCCTCGCCCAGCACCTGCGCGTGCAGGCATTGCCGAGCATCCGGGTCATCGACAAGGGGCAGATCGTCCACCAACTCGACGGCCCCCAGCCCGACGAGGCGATACGCGCGCTGCTCGACCAGTTGACCCTGTCATCCGGCGATCTGGTGCGGTCGCAGATCGAGCAGTTGCTTGAAGCGGGCGAGTTTGACCGGGCGCTGGCCATTCTCCGCCAAGCGATAGGCGAAGAACCGGGCAACACGGCTTTCCGCGTGGAACTGGCCGACCTGCTGGTACGCCAGGGAGACCTGGACGGCGCCCGAACGACCCTGGCCGGCATCCCGCAAGACACCGAAGACCGGGACCGGCCGCAAACCCGTCTCGAGCTGGCGGAAGAGGCGGCTTCCCTGCCTTCCCGCGACGAGCTTGAAGCCGCGGTGGCCGCCGACTCCAACGACCTGGAAGCGCGCTACGGGCTCGCCGTCGTCGAGGCGGCGTCAGGCGATGCCCAGGCCGCCCTGGATCACGCAATGACAATCCTGCAGACGGACCGGACGTTCCGGGAAGACATCGGCCGCAAAACCATGATCCGCATCTTCACCGTATTGGGTAAAGGCAACGCCCTGGCAAACCAGTACCGGCGCCGCATGTTCAATTTCATGCATTAGGTCACCACCTAACGAAGCATTGCTTCGGCAGGCGGCGACGCCCTGCTTTTCCTTATGCACATGCGCGGAACAGGCACCAATATTGCACGCTGAAGCGCCCCAGAGTGCATTTCGGTGTGGCAATACCGTTCTAAGAAATTGATATATAAAGATTATTCCGGATTGAGCGGGTTTTGCACTACTACCACGCGTTACCGTATCCTTTCCACGGCGGCACCTTCTCCATGAGTTATCCAACAAGTTATCCACAGCAGTGGAAGAAAACCCCGATCTGCGGGTTGACGCCGACGTATGAAAACGCGCGCCACGTCAACAGTTGCCAGCTCGAGCGCTATTTGGAGATCATCTGACGCCATGCGCATCGGCATTCTGCAGACAGACCGGGTCATGGAGCGGTTTCGCGGCCGGCATGGCGATTACCCGAACATGTTCGAGGACGTACTCGGCGCGGCGGCGGACGGCGATCCGCTGGAATTCGAGGCCATCGATACGGTGGAACCGGCGTACCCCGAGCCGCGTTCGTGCGATGCCTACGTCATTACCGGCAGCCGGCAGAGCGTCTACGACGACGACCCCTGGATCGCGGGCCTTGCCGACTTCGTGGGCAAGGCCCTGGAAGCGGAGCGCAAGGTGGTGGGTATCTGCTTCGGGCACCAGTTGATCGCGCACTTCTTCGGTGGCGAGGCGGGTCCCGCGCCGGGCTGGGCTGTGGGCGTGCACGAAAGCCGCATCGTGGCGGATGCGCCCTGGCTGGACCCGAAAATGGATCGCTTCGGGCTGCTGTCGAGCCACAAGGACCAGGTGACCCGCATGCCGGAAGGCGCCGAGTTGTTTGCGACAAACAAGTTCTGCCCGATTGCCGGGTTTACCTGGGGCGAGGGCGTAATGACGTTGCAGGGCCACCCGGAGTTCAGGAAGCCTTATTCCAGGGACCTGATGAACATGCGCCGCGAACTGCTCGGCGAAGACACCTACCAAACGGGCGTTGCCTCCCTGGACGAGGACATCCACCCGGTGGCGGTGGGGCGCTGGATGCTCAACTTCTGCCGGGGGTGAGCGGGAAGCCCAAACCACCGACGCGCTTTTCGCGCTACCGGGAGCGGGCCAGGGAACTGGCGCGCTCTCCCGAGGCGGTTGCGAGCCTGGCCACGGCCGCGGCACAAAAGCTCGCGGGCACCACCGGCCTGCCCAGGCGCTTCCGAGAGGTGCGCGAGGAGTTGTCGACGTTCATTGCCCTGCTGAAAGCCTGGGTGAACGGCGATTACCGACAGGTCTCGACCCGCACGCTGGTGACCGTCATCGCCGCCGTTCTCTATTTCGTCGTGCCGTTCGACCTGATTCCCGACTTCATCGCCGCCATCGGTCTGCTGGACGATGCAGCCGTAATCGGCTACGTGATCGGTGTAGTGCGCGACGAGATCACCGAGTTCGAGCGCTGGCGCAATGCGCCGCCCGAAGAGGAGCAATCGGGCGGAAGTGAGGACTGAGCCGGCCGCGCAGCCTGGGCGTAAACCCTACAGCAGGCTGCGCAGCATCCAGGCTGCCTTTTCGTGGACCACCATGCGGTCGGCGATGAGGCTGGCGCTGGATTCGTCACCGGCGCCCTGTGCCGGGGGAAGGATTTCCCGCGCGGTGCGCACGACGGATTCCTGGGCAGAGACCAGGTCGCGCAGCATGCCCTCGGCATCGGGTACGGTTTCCGGTTCATGGATGCTGGTGAGGCTCGCGAACTCCCGGTAGGTGCCGGGCGCCGGGTGGCCCAGGGTGCGGATGCGCTCGGCCACGTCGTCCACGGCCACCGCCAGTTCCGTGTACTGCTCTTCCCACAGCAGGTGCAGGTCGCGGAAGCGCGGGCCGGTCACGTTCCAGTGGTAGTTGTGCGTCTTCAGGTACAGCGTGTAGGTGTCGGCCAGCAGGCGCTTCAGCCCGGCAGCGATCTCCGCGCGGGCCTCGTCGTTGATGCCGATGTCGATCTTGTCGCTCATTGCAGGCTCCTCGATGAGTGTTCGAGTGCTATTGTGGGGGCGCCGGAGCCATTTTTAAAGACGATTGTTTTTATGGTTTCGATAGTTTTTAACTATTGATCGGTAACGCTTCCGCGACCAGGCCGAAGGAGAGGAAGACGAAGGCGAGCAGTATCATTGCCCAGAGGGTTGCCCGGGGATAGCTGATTCTGGAGAGTCGAAAGCTCGAGTTTCTGGTGACCACGTCTGTCTCCTGTTCCGTCTGGACGGGAGGCATACAAGAGCCGTGCCAGGCTTGGGCAACTACCGGCTGTTTTCCCGTGTGGCCTCCCGTTTGGCCTCCCGCGTGGCATCCCGTGTGGCTTTGAAGCCGGGGCCTAGCGGCCGATTCGGGCAGATACCCATTGACTCATTTGACCTGTTGCCAGGGGGTTGGTTCCCAAGAGTGGCCGAATCCGCTAACGTTTGGCTGAATTGGTCTTGTCGGGAAAGGGACGGCTTTGTTCCTGGTGGAATACCAGGAGGACGCATGGACTTTCACTTTGCAACGGTGTGGGAAGCGGTAGCGGACACGGTCGGGGACCGGCCGGCCGTCTATTGCGGAGACGTGGTGCGCACCTGGGCCGAGTACGACGACCGGGCAGCCCGGCTGGCATCGGTGCTGCGGGCGCGCGGCGCGGGTACGGACACCAAGGTCGGCCTGTACCTGCACAACTGCACGGAATACCTCGAAGCCCAGTACGCCGCTTTCAAGCTGCGTGCCTGCCCGATCAACGTCAACTACCGCTATACCGCGGATGAGCTGGTCTATCTGCTGGACAACTCGGACTCGGAGGTGCTGGTGTACCAGGCCTGCTATGCCTCGCGCATCGAGGAGATCCGGGAGCGGTTGCCGGGGCTCAGGACGTACATTCAGGTGGACGACGGTACAGAGCCGTTACTCGACGGCTCCCTGGATTTCGAGACGGCGATACGCGAGGCCCGCCCCATAGAGCGCATTCCCCGCGAGGCGTCGGATGTTTACATGCTCTATACCGGCGGGACCACCGGCATGCCCAAGGGCGTGATGTACCCCAACGGGGACTTCTGTGCGGGGCTTCTGAACATGGTCGCTGTCATGCAGGGGCACGAACCCCTGGAGTCCCCGGCCGCGCTGAAGGGGCGCATTGAGGCCGCCGGCGACCAAGCGTCGGTGGTGCTCTGTGCCTGCCCGCTGATGCACGGTACCGGCATGTGGCTCGCCTGCTTCCTGCACATGTCGATGGGCGGCGCGGTGGTGCTGATGCCGAACCTGGGGCTCGACCCGGACCTCCTGTGGACCCTCGTGCAAAGGCACCGGGTGACGGACATCGTCATCGTCGGCGATGCGTTTGCAAAGCCCATGCTCGCCGCCCTGGACGCCGGGGCGGAACGGGGCAGCCCGTACGACATCTCGAGCGTGCAGCAGATCATGTCGAGCGGGGTGATGTGGAGCGCGGAGACCAAACAAGGGCTGCTGAGGCACCACGACATGGTGCTGGCGGACATGATGGGCTCGACGGAGGGCGGCATGGGCGGCAGCTTCACGAGCCGGGATGCACCCACGCAGACCGCCAGTTTCGTGCTCAACGAGGGCGTAAAGGTATTCAACGAGGACGATGCGGAGGTGCAACCGGGGTCCGGCGAGATGGGCATGGTCGCCAGCAGCGGCATGGTACCGCTTGGTTACTACAAGGATCCGGTCAAGAGCGCGGCCACGTTCCGGGAGATTGACGGCGTTCGCTACAGCTTCCCGGGCGACTTCGCCACCGTCGAGGCGGACGGAACGATCAGGCTGCTCGGCCGCGGCAGCGTCTGCATCAACACCGCCGGCGAGAAGGTGTTTCCCGAAGAAGTGGAAGAGGCTGTGAAGCGCCACCCGGAGATCGCCGACTGCCTGGTGGTGGGTGTGCCGGACGACCGGTTCGGCGAGCGAGTGGTCGCCGTGGCTTCGTACGGCGGCGAACCGTCGGCCGGGGAAGGAGAGGTCATCGAGTTTACCCGGCAGCATCTTGCCGGATACAAGTTGCCGAGGCACATCGTCTTCGTTCCGGAGGTGCGACGGGCGCCGAACGGCAAGGCGGATTACAAGTGGGCGAAGGAGGCGGCGCTGGCTGACGCCTGAGCCTGTTCAAATACCCGCAAGGCGCTAAACTCGCTTGCTTTGACTGATTCTGGAGGATTGCGTTCATGGCGATGCAGCACACGCCACTGTTGATGGCGACCCTGGTCGAGCGTGGCGCCCGGGTGGCGCCGAACGAGGAGATCGTGACGGCCACCGCCGCCGGTGTGCGCCGGCAGACCTGTCGGCAGACGCGCGACCGGGCGCATCAGCTTGCGCACGCGCTCAGCGATGCGGGCATCGGGGTGGGCGACCCGGTGGCGACCTTCATGTGGAACGGCTCGCGGCACCTCGAGGCGTATCACGCCTGCGCCGGCATGGGCGCGGTGCTGCACACGCTTAACATCCGGCTCGGCGCAAAGGACCTGGAGTACATCGTCAATCACGCGGGCGACCGGATGATCATTGCGGATGCCGATACGCTGCCGCTGCTGGAGCCGCTCAAAGATGCGATGCCCACCGTGGAACGGGTGGTGGTGGCGACCGAGGAGGGGTTCGAGGACTGGACGACCAGCCTGCCCGAGGCGGTGGATTACGAGGCGTTCATCGCCGGCAAGCCTACCGATTACGCGTGGCCGCAGATCGACGAGAACTCACCGCTGGGCCTGTGCTACACAAGTGGCACCACCGGCGATCCCAAGGGCGTGGAGTACGAGCACCGTTCCCAGTACCTGCACACCCTTACGGAGTGCATGGTCGATTCCATGGGCCTGTCGGGGGCGGACACGGTGCTCGGTGTCGTGCCCATGTTCCACGCCATGGGCTGGGGCATTCCCTGGTCGGCGCTCATGCTCGGTTGCAAGCAGGTGATGTCGCACCGGTTCATGGACCCGGCCCGGCTGCTCGACCTGCTGGTTTCCGAACGGGTGACGATATCCGCGGGCGTGCCGACCATCTGGCAGGGCGTGAAGGCGGCCATCGAGGCAAACCCGGACGCTTACGATCTGTCGTCGCTGCAGCGGCTCACCTGCGGCGGCTCGGCGCCGCCGCCGTCGCTGATCCGCTGGTACTGGGATGCGCTGGGCGTCGAGATGGTGCAGGGCTGGGGCATGACGGAAACCTCGCCGCTGGCGACCCTGTCGCGGCGGGTGATGAAGCGCAGCCAGCTCGCCATTTCCGAGGACGAGCAGTTCGAGAACGTCGCCAAGGCCGGCCAGCTCATGCCGGGGCTGGAACTGGACATCTTCGACGACAACTTCAACCGGCTTCCCCACGACGGCGAGTCGGTGGGCGAAATACTGGTACGGGGGCCCTGGGTGTGTTCCGAGTACTACAGGAATCCGCAGCCCGACAAGTTCCACGACGGCTGGCTGATCACCGGGGATGTGGGCACGATCGACTCCGAGGAATACCTGATCATCTCCGACCGGTCGAAAGACCTGGTGAAAAGCGGCGGCGAGTGGATCTCCAGCGTCGACCTCGAGAACCACATCGTGGCGCTGGACGGCATTGCCCAGGCCTGCGTGGTGGCCCAGCCCCACCCCCGCTGGGACGAACGGCCGGTGGCGCTGGTGGTGCCGGACCCCGGCCGGCAGGTGAGCGCGGAGGCGATCCTGGCTCATTGCGCATCGGCGTTCGCCAAGTGGCAACTGCCTGATGATGTGCTGTACGTAGACAGCATTCCGCTCACCTCCACCGGCAAGATGGACAAGAAGGTGGTGCGGGCCGACCTGGCGGATCAGGGATACGTGTTGCCGGACCTGCGGCCGGTGGCGGATTCCGGCTGAAGCGCTACGCCTGGCGGTCGAGTTGGGATGCCAGCGCGGCCGTCAGGGAGACGCGAAGCCCGTCGACCAGGCCTTCCAGCCGGGCTATGCCGGCGTGCACGGCCACGAATTCCTTCTGGACTTTCGTGAATTGCTGCTGAACCTGGGTGAATTGCTTCTGAATTTCATAGAGGCGTTCATCGAACTTGTCTAGCCGCTGCTCGATTTTCTCGAAGCGCTGATCGACTTGCTCGAAGCGTTGATCGAGTTGCTCAAAGCGCTGATCGACCTGCTTGACGTGGTTGTCGATCACGGCGAAATTCGCGTCGATGGACCGCAATGAGGCCTTGATGGTCTGGTGGGTGAAACGCGCGAGGCTGGCGCCGACCAGCAGAATCGTGGCAATGGTGGTGATGAACTCGTAATTCATGATCGGTTCCTCAAGCACGATTGTCGCTGACACGGCTGCGCATTGTCGATGCCCCTGCACGCGAAATATGTAGGAAATGTCTGTTTGTTTCCTGCGGGGGCGAAATCAACGCAGAGATTGAACGGTGTGTGTCCCTCATCGGGGTTTGCGGTGTGCCCCGGTATACGGGTTGGAGTAAGATCGTTGCTGTTGTGGACACTGCGAGCAGGAATGCGTAGCTGGCTGTTATTCGTCGTGACGCTGGGGCTGGCAGCGGCCGTTTCGGTGCCGGCTGCCGAGGATGCCGATGCGGGCGCGGTGTGGCTGGTGGACCTGGACGGCGCGGTGGGGCCGGCGAGTGTCGACCTGGTCATACGGGCCATTGAGGATGCGGGCGCGGCGGATGCCGAGGCGCTGGTGATCCGCATGGACACGCCGGGCGGGCTCGACAAGTCGATGCGCGACCTGGTCAAGGCCATTCTCGCCTCGAAGATTCCCGTGATTACCTATGTATCGCCGAGCGGCGCGCGGGCGGCCAGCGCGGGCACCTATATCGCCTATGCCAGCCACATCGCGGCCATGGCGCCGGCCACCAATATCGGCTCGTCGACGCCGGTGAGCATTGCGCCTCAACAGCAACCGCCCCGGTCGCCTTCGCCGTTCCGGCCCGCGCCCCCGGCGGAAGACGGGAACGGCGGGCAAGGCAGCGCCGAGGACGGTCAGCACGATCAGGACAGCCAGGACAGCGCGGAGGGCGCGGAAGACGGCGATGCGAAGGCGCAGAAGCCGGCCGGGCGCGAGGCGGCGCCGCCCCCGGCCGATGCCATGACCCGCAAGGTGGTGAACGATGCGGTGGCCTATCTGCAGAGCCTGGCGGAGTTGCGCGGGCGCAATGTCGACTGGGCCGAAAAGACCGTGCGCGACGGCGACAACCTGCGGGCGAGCGCGGCCCTGGAACAGAACGTCATCGACCTGGTGGTGCCGAACCTGGCGGTGCTGCTCGAAGAACTGGACGGCCGGAAGGTTGAAATCGGCGATGCCGTGCACACCCTGGCCACGGCCGAGGCCGAACTGGTGATTGTCGAGACCGACTGGCGCCACGAACTGCTCTCGGTTATCACCGACCCGTCGATCGCCTACGGTCTGCTGATCATCGGCGTCTACCTGTTGATGCTGGAGTTCTACAACCCGGGCACCTTCTTCCCGGCGGTCACCGGCATCATCTGCCTGCTGCTCGGCGCCTACGGCCTGCAGATGCTGCCGGTCAACTACGCGGGCCTGGCGCTCATCGCAGTCGGCATCGGCATGCTGATACTGGAGGTGATGACCCCAACCTACGGGGTGCTCGGCGTCGGCGGGGTAGTCGCCTTCGTGATCGGCTCCATCATCCTGGTGGACAGCGACCTGCCCGGCTACCAGTTGCCCATTGCCATCATCGCCGGGTTCGCCGCGGCCACCGGGGGCGTTGCGTTCTTCATCGTCGGCGCCGCGGTGCGGGCACGCCGGGCAAGAGTCGTATCGGGCGTCGAGGGTATGGTGGGCGGCAGCGCCCTGGTGTTGGAAGACTTCGACGAACGTGGCCCCGTACGCGCGTTCGGCGAGATCTGGCAGGCCAGCAGCGCGGCGCCGCTCGCAAAGGATTCAAAGGTGAGAATCACCGGGGTCGACGGGCTGCTGCTTGCAGTGGAACCGGAGGACGAACAAAAGGACGAACGGGGCGATACATCAGACTGATTCGAGAGCGGTCAACGGGAGCGAACCCGACTGATTCGTTGACCTTAATCCGCGAACAAAGGAATAGACATGGAAATCTTCACTACCATCGTTCTGGTCGTAATCATCGCCATCCTGGCGAGTGCGTTCCGCATCCTGAGGGAGTACGAGCGCGGCGTGGTGTTCATGCTTGGGCGCTTTTACAAGATCAAGGGGCCGGGCCTGATCATCATCATTCCCATCATTCAGCAGATGGTGCGGGTAGACCTGCGCACCATCGTGCTCGACATTCCCACCCAGGACCTCATCACGCGCGACAACGTATCGGTGAAGGTGAACGCGGTGCTGTACTTCCGGGTGGTGGATTCCCAGCGCGCCATCATCAACGTGGAACAGTACATCGAGGCCACCGGCCAGCTCGCCCAGACCACCCTGCGCTCCGTCCTCGGCCAGCATGAACTCGACGAACTGCTCGCGGAACGGGAGCGGCTAAACCGGGACATCCAGGGCATCCTCGACCAGGCCACCGACCAGTGGGGCATCAAGGTGTCGAACGTCGAGATCAAGCACGTCGACATCGACGAAAGCATGATCCGCGCCATCGCCAAGCAGGCGGAAGCCGAGCGCGAGCGGCGCGCCAAGGTCATCCACGCCGCAGGTGAACAGCAGGCGGCGGAGAAACTGGTGGAGGCTGCGAAGGAACTCAGCGCCGAGAGCGGCGCCATGCAGCTCCGCTACCTGCAGACGCTCACGGAAATCGCCGGGGAGAAGAGTTCCACCATAGTGTTCCCGCTGCCGATCTCCTTGATGGACGGGCTGCAGAACCTGCTCGGCGACGTCACGCGGGAGTCCGATTCCGGATAACGACCCTGCCGGGCGGCCAGTGTACGGTCCGTAAGCGACGAACCGAACCACGCCGGCGCCTGATTGCCGGTTCCCTGCGATGCCCGGCAGGAACCCGCATGGCGTAAACAAGACCTGGAGTTTAGTGTTGCAACCGCTGTTGCACAGAATCGACCGCGTATTGCGCCCGGCGGGCCGGGTGTTCTACGGCTGGTGGATGGTCGGGTCGGGTGCGGGCATCCTGTGGCTCTCGTCGCTGCTGTGGATGCATTCCTACGGCGCCTACGTGGTGTTGCTGCAGGCGGAATTCGGCTGGAGCAAGACAGTGCTCGGCCTCGCCTTCGCGCTGACGCGCATCGAGAGCGGCATCCTGGGCCCGGTGCAGGGCTGGATGGCAGACCGGTTCGGGCCGCGCATCATGATGAGCGTCGGCACGGTGATATTCGGCATCGGTTTCATGCTGTTCTCCGGCATCGACTCGCTGCTTGGGTTCTATCTCACCTTCGCGCTGATGGCGCTGGGTTCGAGCCTGGGCGGGTTCGGCACGCTGGTGGTGTCGGTGGTGAACTGGTTCTCGCGGCACCGGACCAAGGCGCTGGCGATCGCGCAGCTGGGCATGTCCATCGGCGGGCTCTCGGTGCCGCTGATCGTCTGGTGCCTGGAGGCGTTCGGCTGGCGCACCACGGCCTTCTATTCCGGCGTGGTGGTGCTGCTGGTGGGGCTGCCCCTGGTGCAGGTGTTCAGGCACCGTCCGGAGGAACGGGGCGAGCAGCCGGACGGCATACCGCTGGACCCTGGCAGCCTCCACGGCGGCCCGCGCGGTCAATCCGGGCGCGACTACACGGCCCGGGAAGCCATGCGCACCTGGCAATTCTGGCTGATCTCGGTGGGGCACGCGGTGGCGCTGCTCTCGGTGTCGTCGATCATGGTGCACCTGGTGCCGCATCTCACCGAGGGCCTCGGCTATTCGCTGGCGCTCTCGGGCGTTGCGTTCGCGTTCATGACGGCCTTTCTGCTGGTGGGGCAGGTTGCGGGCGGCTATCTCGGGGACAAGTTCAACAAGCGGGTGATCTGCACCCTGTGCATGGTGGGGCACGGCGTGGCGCTGCTGCTCATCGCTTACGCCGCCAGCCCGCTGGCGGTGGTTGCCTTCGCGGTGCTGCACGGCCTGTCATGGGGCCTGCGCGGCCCGCAGATGATGGCGCTCAGGGCGGATTACTTCGGGCCGTCCTCGTTCGGCACCATCATGGGATTCTCGTCGCTGGTAGTAATGCTGGGCATGGCGCTCGGGCCGGTCATCGCCGGGTACATGGCGGACGTTACCGGCAGTTACGAGTCCGGGTTTACGCTGTTGGCGCTGCTTTGCCTGCTGGGGTCGGCCTGTTTCTTCCTGGCCACGCCGCCGCGGGAACTGCCGTTCGGCAGCGGGTCGGCGGTGACGCGGTAGGCGCCGACGATCTCGTCGATTCTGGCGGCGGTGAACTCGCGGCGCCGGGCCTGTTCCGCATCGGCGCGCACGCGCGGGCGCACCTCTTCGAAAGCCGGCAGACCGCCGTTGTCGCGCCTGGCGACCAGGACGAGGTGCAAGCCGTAGGGAGAGCGGAGCGGCCCCTGCCAGCTGCCGGGTTCGAGGTCGAACAGGGCGGCGGCCATGGTTTCGCCGAAGTGCCCAGCGAGATCCGAGCGGGAGCTTTCCACGTAGTTGCGGTGATACAGGAAGGCATCGCCCCGGCCGGCGGCGGCGTTGAATCCGGTGTTTTCAGCGCGGAGTTTGGAGAGGGCCTGTTGCGCCGCTTCCCGCGCCTGCGCCTCGGTGCGCCTGGACGTGTCGAAGAACACGTGGGTGAAGGTGAGGGCTGGGGGTTCCCGGTAGTCTTCCCGGCGCTTCTCGAAGTAGTTTCGCAGGGCGGGCTCGTCCAGGGGCGGCAGGGCGCTTGCGGCGCCGTCCGCCATGAACTCCACGTTCTGGGCGAGGCGCCGGCGAATGACGTAGTCGGTGTCGCCGAAGCCGAGGCGCAGCGCCTCGCGGTATAGCGCCTCCTCGCGCACGTAGCTGTCGATGACGAACTGCAGTTCCTGCGGGGGCATCCCTTCAATGCGCGCTCGCGCCAGTTCCGGGTCCTGCAGTTGCGAGCGGTGCTGTACGAAGGCGGTCAGGGCTTCGAGGTCGACGTGGATGTGGCGCGGGTCCCGGTCGCGGTCGAGGAGTCTGGACGCCGCGAAGACGACGGCTCCTGCGACCAGGAACAGGAACAGCGGGTCTTTCAGGAAGCGCACTATAGGGAAGTTATCAGGGCGTGTACCAGATGGGGGACGTATAGGCCCGGTCCTGCACCGTGGTGGGGATGTGGTCGGGCAGGTCGATCTTGAAGTACTTGGCGTCGTAGGCCGTCCAGCGCGGGGTGGGGATCTCGATCACCCGGGCGTAGTAGAAGGCGCGCTCGGCGGGGTCGAAGTCCGGGTCGCTCCACACGGCGGCGAGCATGGGGGCGCCGATGGCGTTGGTGAAGCTTGCATCGGGGACGTTGACGGTGGTGCCCACGGGCGGGGCCTTGCCGGTTTCCGGGTTTACCACGCGCCCGTCTGAGAGCGCGACGTCGTAGACCTTCTCCTGCAGGTTGCCGTCGGTATCGAGCCAGCCCTTGACGATCTGCACGCGGTCGAGGTTCGCCCAGTCGGGGTCTTTGGCGGCGACGGCGATGAAGGTGGGCGCGGCGCCCTCCGGTGCGGCCGTGAGGTCGCCGCCCATGGGCACGCCGTTGCCGTAGGCGGTGTCCAGGTAGGCGGGTTGGTTGACGACGTCTGCGTCATAGTTCCAGCCGCCGAAGAAGCGCACGGCGATGCGGGTGCCGGTGGTGGCGTAGACCTCGCGGCGCTTCATGGCGGCGAACAGTTCCTCCCGGGTGTTTTCCCGGGCCCAGACCGCAGCGTAACCGGAGGCGACGATTCGCCAGTTCTCCCACAGGCGATTGTTGGCCATGGCGTTCTCGATCCGGGCCGTGCCGGGCTCGGACTCGACGAACTTGCCGAAGTAGTTGTCTTCGGAGGCCGTGGGCAGCGAGGTGTGGTTGTCGGTGCTGGCAATCATGCCGAACTTGAAGGGGTTCACCCCGAGTTCGGCCTCGTACCCCAGGCCAAGCTTCAGTGCACCCCGGGCGTATTCGTGGGGCAGCATCCAGTCTTCCTTGGGGGCGCTGCGGCCGATGTTGTCCATGTCCCAGTTCTCGAAGTCGGCGAACTCGTCATCGGGCGAGAGGGTGGGATGGGCTTCGCTGTCGCCCTTCACCTGGCTGACCTCGGCGATGGGTTCCCAGCGGGAGCGCAGTTCCGCGTAGGCGCGGTCGATGGGCCGGCCGTCCACGGACTTGGAGGGAAACATCATGCCGTTGGAGAGGTTGCCGTTGTGCGGGATGGCGATGACCTCGCCGCCGGTCTCGGCCTCGTAACGCGCGAGCGCCCGCCACAGGTCTTGCGGGTCGTTGCTGTCCTGCCCGGAGAACGGCGGCAGTTGGCCGGCCGTTTCCGCGCCGTCGCGGTAGATCACCACCCGGTGCAGGTTGTTGCCGTCGATGGCTATGGTCCACTCGTAGCCGGTGAGCGCGGTGAAGCGTCCGGGGTCGTTGTAGTCGTCGGAAGTCTGGGCCACGTCCTGCCAGATGAGCCGGCGGTTCTCGTAGGGGAACGGGGGGTGGTTCTCCGGGTCCTCCATGCTGGCGACGAAGGCGCCGATCATCTCGTCGGGGTTTCCTTCGGCGATCATCCGGGCCCATTGCCGGCCGGTTTCCGTGTCCACCACCAGCGGGTCGCCCACGCCGAACCGGTAGTAGCCGCCGAGGTATTCGCTGTGGTCGGATACCACCAGGAAGTCCAGCGGCTGCCGCAGGCGCACGCGCATGCCGTTGTGGGCGGTGAGTTCCTCGCCCCGGGCGAACCGGTAGGCATCCGCCGGAGTCAGGTTCATGTTGCCCAGCGAGTAGGCGTCCGCCGAGTTCCGCGAGTGCAGGTGGGTGTCGCCCCAGTACAGGTTGGCGGGGTAGTTCTTGCCCACCGGCGCCGAGTACTGGGCGTCCGCAACCGCTGCCGCCGATGCCATGCCGGCGATGACGATGCCTAGACACCACGCCCTAGTTATCCGCGCTCCTGCCCGTTGCCCCATTTGAAACTCCCGTGTGGAAACAGCAATGAGCGGCGACTTTGCTGATTCCCCGGCGCAGATGCAACCGGGGTCGACGGTGCCGGCTTGCCGGGCACCGCCAATTTGAAGGTAGGTGTCCCCAAATTACCCGAAGGTAGGTGTCCCTAATCCAGGCACTGCCGATTGAAAGGTAGGTGTCCCGAAATTGCGGGTGGTTCGACCGGGGGTGCGGCTATATAATCTTTATTATATAGAGGTAGATCAGATGCTCACATTCAAGGTAACGACCGTTGGCGCGTCATCGGGTGTCATCCTCACGAAAGAGGCGATGGCGCGGCTCAGGGTGAAGAAGGGCGATACGCTGTATCTGACCGAGGCGCCGGACGGTGCTTATCGGCTGACGCCGTACGACCCGGAATTCGCGCGGCAGATGGTGCTCGCGGAAGAGATCATGCATGACGACCGTGAGGTGCTGCGGGCGCTGGCGAAGTGAGCGGCGAAGGCCGGGACACCTGGGACTGGGTGAGTCTGGCTGCCGTGTTTGCGATTCACGACCGGCAGATTGCGGAACACGGCGGGTTGGATGGCATCCGTAGCCGGAATGCCGTCGAATCCGCCCTGGCGCGCCCGGTCAACCTTGCGGGTTACGGCGATCCGGACTGGGCGGATCTGGCGGCGTCCTATGGGTATGGGCTAGCCATGGGCCATGGATTTTCGGACGGCAACAAACGCACGGCCTGGGTTACGGCGCGTCTGTTCCTCGCGCTCAATGGCGTTGAGCTTGAGTTCGATCCGCTGGATGCCGTGCGGGTCATGGAACGAACCGCGGCAGGCGAGATCGGGGAACGGGACCTCGCCACGTGGTTTCGCTCGCGCGGTGTGGGCTGATGTCTGGAGGGACGATTCCGGGGTTGCTGCTGGCCGGTGGGCGGGCGCGGCGGATGAGGCGTGCGGGAGGTGGTGACAAGTGCCTGTTGAAGCTGGGCGGGCGCACCCTGCTGGACCGGGTGATCGAGCGGGCGGCGCCGCAGGTAGAGCGGTTGGTGCTGAATGCCAATGGCGACCCGGAGCGGTTTGGGCCGATTGGGCTGCCGGTTGTGGCGGACAGCGTGGGGGCTGGCCTGGGCCCGCTGGCGGGGGTGCTGGCGGGGCTGGACTGGGCGGCGGAGCAGGTGCCCGAAGCCGGGCATCTGGCGAGTTTTGCCACCGATACGCCCTTCTTTCCCTTGGACCTTGTGCCGAGGCTTTACCTTGAGATCGAGCGCGGCGCCGAGTTGGCCTGCGCGCGTTCGGGTGGCCGCCTGCAGCCTGTATTCGGTATTTGGCCTGTCGCGCTGCGGCGTGAGTTGCGGCGGGCTCTCACAGAGGAAGGGGTGCGCAAGGTGGATCGCTGGACGGCCGGTTACCGTCTTGCCGTCGTGGATTTCCCCGTCGATCCCTTCGATCCCTTCTTCAACCTGAACGAGCCGTCGGACCTGGCCGCGGCGGCGGAGTTGCTTGCCGAGCCGGGCGGCTTTTCAGTACCTTGAACCGGTTCGCGGCAACGGCAGGCACGGGCACCAGCCGGGCGCCGCGCAAGTGACGGCGCCTTGTCGGTGTATGGGCACACTGGCGTGCGTTGCCCTTCCCGACTGGTTCCCAGGACACGCCCATCACCGGTGAACCATCGGCATCGGCAAGTGTTCCGGCCATGCGAATGGGGAACCCGGCGCGCTGCTGTATTCGGAGGTCGGGGTGATTTTGATTGGTGTCCGATGGGGGACAGCAGGAAGGAAGCGAAAATGAATGAATCCGCACCGGTAAAAGTCTGGGACTGGCCGCTACGGCTGTGGCACTGGCTGTTCGCCATCTGCATCGTCGGCCTGCTGTATACGGGCCTGTCCGGCGACCTGGCCCTCTTGTCCCTGCACATGCGCTTCGGCTGCACGATGGTGGGGCTGTTGATCTTCCGGTTGCTGTGGGGGATCTGGGGTGGGCTTCATGCCCGGTGGCCGTCCTACCGGGTGGGGCCACGCGCCTTCTTCGGCCACTTTCGGGGCGGGCGGGCGGACGATCCGCATACCGCGCCGGGCCGTGCCATGGCCATCGCGCTGGTGGTGCTGGCCGGTGTGCAGGCGGGCACGGGGTTGTTTGCCAACGATGCCATATTCAATGAGGGGCCGCTGGCGCGTTACGTATCGGGCGCTACGTCGAACGATCTCACGTGGATACACAACCGCGTTTTCATTGCGATCATTGCCTGTGTGGTTGTGCACCTGTCGGCGCACGTCGTCTACGCATTGCGCAAGGACAGCACGCCGCTTGCGATGTTCACCGGCCGCAAGCCCGCGGAAGCCGCGGAAACTCCGGATTACTGGTTGCGCGCCGTTGTCACGTCGGCGATTGCCGGCGGCCTGGTCTGGGCGGGTCTAGAGTACTTCTGATCAAACTTCGAAACCGGTGCGAATCAGCCAGAACCGGCTTCCACGGACATGTGGCCGCCGGTGTGCCGCTCCGGGGAATTACTCCTCGCGGTAGCTGTCGTGGCAGCCCTTGCAGGCCCCCCCGAGCGCCTGGGCGGCCGGGCCGATGGAGCCGCCGTTGGCGATGGTGTCACGCAAGCCTTCGGCAGCCGCCTGGAAGTCGGCGACCTTGGTGGCGAAATCTTCGGGGTTTTCCCAGATTGCGGGCAGTGCGTGGCCACCGGGGGCGTTTACCTCGAACAGGGTGCCCACGACCGCCGACAGGTCGGCGATGGCGCCGGCGTGCAGCGCCAGGTGGTCGGAGTGCGGGACCTTGCCCTGCAGGATGTCGAAGAACGCGACGGTGTGGCCGCCGATGGCTTCCATGGTGTGATGGCGGTAGTCCATCGCGCCTTCATCGGCAAACGCAGGGGCGGCCGCCAGCAGGGCACATAGGCTCAGGGTCCGTACACGCATGAGATCTCCTTGGGACGTTCGAACGGAATAACAGGGAAGGGGCTATTAAAGAGGGGTTGCCACGGCAAGGCAACTGTGGCTCGCGGGTGGCGGCGGGGATATCGGCTACTTTGAACCGGCGCCTGGACGTTGGAGGTTAGGTTCTGCGCGGTTGCTGCTGTTGACAGAGTCGCGAACAGCGTCGAGCGTGCCCTCGACCCGCGCGAGGCGTTCCCGCAATTCCACTTCGAACCTGTGCATGCGCTCCGTCAGGGTTGATTCCAGCTGATTGATGCGCTCGGTCAGTGAAGCTTCCACCCGACTAATGCGTTCGTTCAACTCTTCCATCCCTGCCCGTATTTGGCCGATCTCCCCCCGCAAGGAGCGATTGGAGGTGGCAATGGCAATCAGCACCACGATTCCGGTTGCAATGATGGACCAAGCTTCAGGCGTCACACCAAATTCTCCTGAATGCCTGCCGCGAGACGGAACGGCTCGTACGGCTGGCCGTTTGCGTTTGAGACGAGTCAGGCCATCGTACGCCGACCGGGAGCAAACGGAAACCGAGAAATGTCTGCATCGCAATGCAGAAGACGGCTACAGCTGGCGTAGGAAATCAACCATTCCGGCCCCGCCTCGACGCCAGCCGTACCTCGACGCCAGCCGTACCTCGACGCCAACCGTACCTCGACGCCAGCCGTACCTCGACGCCAACCGAGCCTCGACGCCGGCCGTGCCTCTACGCCAGCCGAGCCTCCAGCTCATTGTGAAAGTGCTGCACGCGCAGTTCCTCGTCGCTCAGCCACACGCGGTCGAACCCTTTCGAGGCCATGCCCGCTTGCACGCCGCCGAGCAGTTCGATGTCCTGGTCGATGGTGTCGGTCATGGTGCGGTTGCCGTTGAGGATCTCGGTGTGCTCGAAGACATCGCGTTCGGGGCGCGTGTAATTGGCCGGGCGGCTGCCGGATACGTCCAGGGTCACCTCGCTGCGCCCCGGCCGGACGAGGTTTGCCGTGTCGCCGCTCAACGCCGGGTCGGCAAACAGCACCAGGCTGATCTTGTCGAAGTAGCACCGCCCCGGGTCGGTGGGGTGCGGCCGCGGGCGCAGTATCCACAGGTGTTCCGCGGAGAAAGAGAGAATGGTGTTCGGGAACAGGTTGAACTGCCAGACGTCGGATAGCTGTTTGTCGGAGAAGGGCGAGTAGTCGTAGCCGAACTGCAGGCCCGCCTCGCGCTTGCGTTCCTGCACGGCGCGGCGCACGTCGAGCACCCGGCCGCGGAAGTCCGCCGGCTCGAGGCCAAGGCTGCGTAGCTGGGCGGACTGGATGTCGGTGGGTTCCTCCGGTATGGGGAAGCGCGGGTTCACCGTGGCGCCCTTTACCTCCAGGCCCGTATGGCCGTTGTCGAACAGGTGAACGGTGTCGTTGCAGCAGTCCACCATGCGCCTGTGCTGGGGGTGCAGAAAGTCCACGTGGTAAAGCTCGCTGAAGTTGTCCACCACCGCCTTCCAGTTGCAGTAGTGGTGCACCGTCTGGTCTTCGGTGAGCGTCATGTTGCGGAAGCGGTAGGGCGCCAGCATGTCCGCCATGGGCCCGAGGTATTCCTTGAGCGACGGCGGGTCGTCGGCCAGGCAGATGAACACGAAGCCATCCCAAAGGCCGGTGTGTACCGGTTTAAGCGAGCGCTCGGCGCAGGGCACGCCGGCGGGGAACTGGTCCTGGTGGGGGACGATGGCGAGTTTGCCGTCCACATCATACGTCCAGGCGTGGTAGGCGCAGCGGAAGCTGTCCGCGCGGCCGCGTTCGGCCGCCACCAGGCGGTTGCCACGGTGCTGACAGACGTTGTAGAAGGCGCGCACCGTGCCATCGGTGCCCCGGGTGACCAGGATTTCCTCGCGCCCCAGGTCGAAGACGAAAAAGTCGCCGCCTGCGCCAGGTCGCTCTCCAGCCCGGCCAGCAGCCAGCAGCGGCTCCAGATTTGCTCCCACTCGCGGTCCATCCACGCCGGGTTCAGGTACCGGTCTTTGCTGAAATTGGCGTTGGAGACGCCGTTTCCGGTGTGATTGACAACTTCGATGGTCAAATTACTGCTCCCGCGTTCCGTTCAGGCGCTTTCGATGCTGGCCACCGCCCGGCAGGCGGGCGCGCCGCAATAGTTGCGGAAGGTGGCCGTGACGAACATCTCCCCGCAGGCGCGGCACTGCCGCTCGTGAATATCGATGCAGTGCTGCCGACGCCGCTCGAGGATGTTCGCCAGGCTGCGGTTGTCCTGCACCATCTCGCGAAACTCCGCATCGCCGATGTCGAGCAGGTCGAGCACCTCGGTCACCGTCCACTGCGGCGACCGCAGCAGCAGGCCCGCAGCCTCGATTGTCAACAGGGTTTCGCCCAACGCCTTCTACCAGAAAAACGCAAACCCTGAATTATAGACCCAAAGCCGGTGCCCGGGCTGTCACTGGAACGGGCCAACAGGTGGCCGGCGGCTCCGCGCAAGCCAGGAGGCGGGTGGCGCGGGTGTTGTCGCGGGCGGGGCGGTCCCCGGCGGCGAACGACCCGCACCGCACCTGGTCCGGAATAAACCAATGCTCTTGCAAACCTCGCCGGGTCGATTCACGAACAGGTGCCGCCGGCCTCAGGCCAGGCCGAGAAAAACGGCGATCGCCCGGTTTAACCGGACCAGGTCCTGTGCCCGCAGGCTGCCGATGCGCTCGCCCAGTTTTGTTTTGGAAACAGTGGTGATCTTGTCGACCATGAGCCGCGAGGTCAGTCGCAGCCCGTTGTGATCGTCCGGTTCGACTGCGAGGCGGAACAGGGGCGCTTCAGTAGCGTCCGTCGTAAACGCACAGACGGTGACGGACGCCGTGGCGTCGAATCGGTCGTCCTGAACGACAACGGCTGGCCGCGGCTTGCCGGCGTAACCGCTGCCGGAAACGGTCCAGACATCGCCGCGTTTCATTGCAGGACGTCGTCCGACACTGCATCGATAAAGGCCTGGTCGAGATCGGCGCCGGGGCTTTGGGCCACTGCCAGCGACTGCCGGTGCGCCTCCGCGCGAAAATTGGCCGACCTGGTGTCTGGCACCCAGATCTGAATCGGCCGCAATCCCGCGTCGCGCATTCTTGCGCGGTGGCTGCGCACGCGGTCTCGTGATCCAGGAGATTGGGCTTCGCTTGCCATTGCTTTTCCACTAGCGATTTGTGTTACATGTAACGTAGCGCGGTCTGTGTATGGGTGTCAATGCGCATCCGTCAAACAACCGCAAGGACGCGCGTGAAGCCGGCACGGATTGAAGACTGCGTGCACACCCCCACCACGGATTCCGACGCTGAGTTGGTGTAGTCTGCACGATCATGAAAACGGCTCCGGGAAAGCGTGGCCCGTTCGTGCTGCTGTTGCTGTTGATCGCAGGCTGCGCGGCGGCGCCGCGGCCGCTGCAGTTCGTTTCGGGGCCGGACCCCGTCTATCCGCCGGATGCGAGATCGGTCGCTATCGAGGGGCAGGTTACGGTTCGCTACGACGTAAGCGTCGAGGGGGCGGTGATGAATGCGCGGGTGGTGGAGGCGGAGCCCGAAGGCGTGTTTGACCAGGCGGCCCTCGAAGCGGTTGCCCAGTGGCGTTTTCGCCCGCCCGTGGTTGACGGGCACAACGTCGTACTTCGGGACCGCGTCAGCACGCTGGAGTTCCGCTTGGGTGAAAGCGACGCCTACGCGGGCTACTGAGCGAGATTGCGCATGGCCGAATCATGGTTGAGGGCCGCGCCCTGGGTCGCGAAGCGCTACGCCAGGCAACGCTGAGATTGGTGAATGTCCTGGTCGGAGAGTAAAATTCACTCATGTCTGAACCATCATTGGTGCCGACGCGCAGGCTGAATGCCGAGTTCGTCGCGATTCTCGCGATCGGCGTAACTGTGTTGCTGGCGGTGTTTGCACAGGCTGCCTGGCTGGACGGCAAGATCAAGCGGCTGGGCACGGAATTGCGCTCCGAGATCAAGGATGTGCGCTTCGAGATCAGAGATCTGCGGGACGATCTGGGGGCAAGAATCGAGGCGCTGCAAACCGGCCAGACATCGCTCGACAAGCGCCTTGCGGTGGTGGAAAGTCACGTGCTTGGCGTGCCGCCCGTTTCTCCTGCCGAAATCCCCTCCGAACCAGCTTCCTGATTACCGCCCCGCGCACCGAATCCCGCGGGCTTGCCCCCGCTGGTAGAATTGCGCCATGAGCGAACCCTCCCCACAGCTAGCGGAGCACGAAGGCGCCGGGCGCGAAATGCGCCTGGGCGAGCTGCTGGTTTCCCGCGGCCAGGTCGACCCGGCCGATGTGGAGCGGGCGGTGAAGATTCAGCAGCAGGTGGGCGGGCGGCTCGGCGCGCTGCTGGTGCGGGTGGGCGCCATCTCGGAAGACCTGCTGCTGAAGACGCTGGAAGAGCGCCTTGATGCGGTGTACCTGCGCAATGCCGAAGAATTGCCGGACAGCCTGGAGGTGTACCAGTTCATGGTGGCCTCGCCCGTAAGGCTCGACTGGCTGCTTGACCGCGCCGTCTTGCTGTGGCGCGCCGACGGCGACCTGCAGTGCCTGGCCCGCGACCCGCAAGACCAGGAACTGCTGGGCACCCTCAACTATTTTTACCCCGGCGAGCCGGTAGCCTTCTACCTGGCCGCCAACCACCAGATCGACCGCCTGGTGGACTTCGTGCGCAAGGAACGCGCCATCGAGAACCTGTTCGCCGGCGGCGATGCCAAGCAACTGCGCGAGATGGCCGAGGAAGCCCCGGTGATCGAACTGGTGAACAACCTGCTCTCCCAGGCCGTCGACCTCGATGCTTCGGACATCCACGTGGAACCCTCCGAAGAGAACTTCGCGGTGCGCATGCGCGTGGACGGCATCCTGCACAGCCGCCTCACCCAGCCGGTGGAGCGTTTCCCCGCCGTGGCCTCGCGCATCAAGCTTATCAGTGGCATCGACATCGCAGAGCGCCGCCTGCCCCAGGACGGCCGCATCACCGCGCGCATCTCCGGCAAGGAAATGGACATCCGCGTCTCCACCGTGCCCTGCGCCTTCGGCGAGTCCATCGTGATGCGCCTGCTGCCCAAGGAGCGCGACGACCTCGACCTGCCGGGGCTGGGCATGGACCCGGACCACCTGGAAATGTTCCGCGGCTGGCTCGGCTCCAGCAACGGCATCGTGCTGGTCACCGGCCCCACCGGCTCCGGCAAGTCCACCACGCTGTATGCCGCCATGGGCGAGATGGACGACGGCGTCAAGAAGATCATCACCGTGGAAGACCCGGTGGAATACCAGATGCCGGACATCACCCAGATACAGGTGCAGGCGGAGATCGGCTATACCTTCGGACGGGCCCTGCGCGCCATCCTGCGCCAGGACCCGGACGTCATCATGATCGGCGAGATGCGCGACCTGGAAACGGCGGAGATCGCCATCCGCTCGGCCCTCACCGGCCACGTGGTGCTCTCCACCGTGCACACCAACGATGCCATTTCCAGCTTCACCCGCCTGGTAGACATGGGCGTGGAGCCCTTCCTGGTGGCCTCGCCCATCCGCGGCGTGCAGGCCCAGCGCCTGGTGCGCAAACCCTGCTCGCACTGCGCCGAGCCCATCGACCCGCCGGCCTGGCTGGACGCGCAACTCGCCGCCATGCCGGCCGGCCTGCTCGGCGGCGCCTGGGTAAAACCCGCCGGCTGCCACGCCTGCCAGAACACCGGCTACCGCGGCCGCACAGGCATCTACGAACTGGTGCCGATGAGCGGCGAACTGCAGGACATGATCGTCTCCGGCGCGGCGCTGAACGACCTGAAGCGCTTCGCCGCCGCCCAGGGCCACCGCAACCTGTTCCAGGACGGGCTGGTGAAGGCTTCCCACGGCCGTACCTCTCTTGACGAGGTTACGCGGCTGACGCTCACGGATAACTGAACCGAGCGTGCCGGAGTTCAACTACGAGGTATTCGACCGCCAGGGCCAGCGCCTGAAGGGCCAGGTGCAGGCCGATTCCGCCGCCGAGGCGGTGCGCAGCCTCACCAGCAACGGCCACACCGTGGTGGACGTGAGCGAGCGCAAGAGCGAACTGCGCCTTGCCCCGCGCCGCCGCCTGCGCGCCCAGGAACTCACAGTGGCCTTCCACGAACTGGCCACCCTGCTGGAATCCGGCGTTTCCCTGGGCGATGCCATCACCGCGCAGAGCCGCGGCAGCCATCACCCGGCGCTGGCAACGGCGTTCACCGCCATGGGCAAGGGCCTCTCGCAGGGCGAGAACTTCCTGGGCGCCCTGCGCGCCAGCGAACTGCCGCTGCCAGACTACGTGTACCACCTGGTGGAGGCGGGCGAACTGAGCGGCCAGCTTGCCGCGGCGCTGCGCCAGGCCGTCGGCCAGATGGAGTACGACCAGAAGGTGGCTTCCGAATTCAAGAACGCGCTCACCTATCCCGCCATACTGATCACGGCGGGCCTGTCGGCGGTGTTCTTCGTGTTCGTGTTCGTGGTGCCCCAGTTCACCAACCTGCTCGAGCAGGCCGACGACCTGCCGCTGCTCGCCGAAGTGGTGCTGCGCACCGGCGCCTGGTTCAACAATAACGCGCTGCTCGTCGCCGCGGCCGCCATCGTCCTGATTGCCATCCTGATCACGCTGTTCCGCCGCCCCGCGGTGCGCCAGCGCTTCATGGACAGCCTCGCCCGCCTGCCGCTCTTGAGCGAGTGGCTCTCGGAAGCCGACACCGCCAAGTGGGCCTCGGTGATGAGCGCCATGCTCGCCAGCCGCGTCGAACTGATGGATGCCCTGGGCCTCGCCGCCCGGGGCGTGCGCATCTCCCGCCGCCGCGCGGGCCTGGGCCGTGCGGAAGCCGACGTGCGCGGCGGCGTCTCGCTGGCCGAGGCCCTGGAAAAGCAGGACGCCCTCACCCCCACCGGCTACAATCTGGTGCGTGTGGGCGAGCAGTCGGGCCAGCTTGCCGAGATGCTGCGCTCGCTGGCGACGCTGTACGAGCAGAACAGCACGCGGCGCATGAAACGTTTTCTCAATCTCATCGAGCCGCTGGCGATTCTGCTGATCGGCGGTTTTCTGGGCTCGATCATGATCGGCGTCATCCTGGCCATGACCAGTGTCAACGAGGGGGTGCTGTGAACAGAGAGGTGGATCGGTTGGAATACGGGCGGAGAGCGAGGCCCCGGGCGCGCAATAAGGGGTTTTCCCTCATTGAACTGATGGTGGTGCTGGTGATCCTCGGCCTGCTCACCGGCCTGGTTGGCCCGCGGCTGTTCGGCCGCGTCGATGCCTCAAAGGTGCAGACCGCGGAAACCCAGATAAAGATGCTGCGCGGCGCCCTGCAGACCTACCGGCTGGACATCGGCACCTATCCGAGCACTGGCGAGGGCCTGGAAGCGCTGATGAACCCGCCGGTGGAAGTCGCCGACTACTGGAACGGCCCCTACCTGGAAGACGAACTGCCGCTCGACCCCTGGCGCGAGCCGTACAAGTACGAGCACCCGGCGGAGACCCTGCAGGGGTTCGCCCTCTATTCGTTAGGCGCGGACTCCGAGAGCGGCGGAGAGGATATCAACGCGGATGTCGGCTACCTGCCGAAATAGGGAACGAGGAGCCTGCACCGTAGGAATTCGCCGCTCCTAGCCCGCCGCTTGTCGCTCCAGGGCCATAACCCGACTTTCCAGCGCCGCGAGACGCTCGCGCACCTCGGCCAGACCGACCTGATGGTTTTGCAGGCCGATGTTCAGCCTGGATTCTACCCGTTGGATCTCGCCGCTGAGCTTGGCGTCCAGGTTCTGAATCTCACCGCTGAGTTTGGCGTCCAAGTTGCGAATCTCGCGGCTGAGCTTGGCGTCCAAGTTGCGAATCTCGCCGCTGAGCTTGGCGTCCAGGTTCTGAATCTCACTGCTGAGCTTGGCGTCAAGCCGTTCAATCTTCCCGTCAAGCCAGGCCGCCTGACCGAACGTAGCCAGCAATACCGTGACCCCAAGGGCGACAAACGGGATCGACTCTGCGCCCGGCTTGCGCGCGGGAGTTGGGCTTTCGCGGTCCATGATCGGAATGCTACTCCTCCCCGACACCAGAGCCAATGCCGACTTTTCCCGCTGTGGCGTAGGAGATTTGCCCAGACTTTCAATATTGCGCCGGATGCGGGCCGCCGTTGAGCGAACCGCTGATCGGCCGGGTTGTGCTGGAATCGCTGGACCTCATCGCCGACTGCCGGAATCAGATGCTCGCGCCGCGCCCGGCTTGTGCGAGGGAGATTGGCTTTCGCGATTTGAGGTCAATTTCCGCCAGTCACCGAATTCGAATTGCGTTATAAAGCGAAATGCTTGATCTTTATTTAGCGTTTAGCTATACATAGAAGAGTCCCGCCAGGTCCATGCCCGGCGCATCGGTCGGCGCGGCGATGTGTACAAGGCATAGGGGGCAGGCATGAACAAACCACAGGTCATCCTGGACGAGGTAGGGAATCCGGCTTTTGCGGTGATTCCGTGGCTGGAATATGAGCGCATGTCACGCATGAAGGCCGAGGAAGGGCTGTCGGACGAGGAACTCTACGACCTGGCCCTGGCCGAGGCCGAAGAGACCTTTCCCATTGATGTAGCAGACCGGTTGCTGGATGGGGAGAACCCGCTCAAGGTATATCGCGGCTATCGGGGGCTTACGCAGAAAGCGCTGGCGCAGGCCGCGGGCATCAATGCGGTATATCTCTCGCAGATCGAAACAGGGCGGCGCACCGGCTCCGCGAAGACGCTGGCAGCCCTGGCTGCTGCGCTCAGCGTAGACATCGATGACTTGATCTGAAGGAATTCACCGCCGGCCTGTGTTTTCCCAGCGCCGGCGCGACGACAACAGGAATGTGGCAGTTTGCTGTGGGAGCCGTGCTGGCTTCGGGCGGACATCGGCTATCTGCCGGAGTAGGGGCTTGTGGAAGCCCTTGATCGGCCCATCGGCCGGTGCCGACGATCAGGCAGCAGACCTGGCTTGGCGAAGGCGTTCCTGAGCCAATTGGTAGCCGGCCTGCCGGCGCATCCAGAAATCGGCCGTCGCCCAACCCATGCCTTCCAGTGCCAGGGCCATCGCCGGGGAGATGGCGGCCTTTCCGGTAAGCACCCGGGCAAGCGTCGTTCTCGCAACGCCTAGCTGTTTTGCCGCTTGCGTCTGAGTAAGCCCGGCCGCAGCAAGATGATCCCGCACGCTCAACCCGGGGTGCGTAGGATTTTTCATGGGTCGTTCCTAGTGGTAATCGACCAGATCAATGTCAACTGCCTCGCCGTTGTCGAAGCGAAAAACCAGCCGCCAGTTGCTGGAAACGCGTACGCTCCATTGCCCGCGCCGTTGGCCCTTCAGTGGGTGTAACCGGCGACCGGGACCCGCCATATCGCCTGGAGCGTGCGCGAATTCGACGTCCGACAGGATTCTTCGAATTTTTGGAACCAGATTCGGCGGCAACAGTCGCGCATCGTCCAGATCGCTCAGAAGTTCAAGACCTTTGTGCTTGAACTTCATTGAGCGTTTTGTAGCGCGTGGCGCCACATAATGCAAGCGGCCGGAAGGGTGCCAGTCGTATGGCCAGCGGCGGTGATTCGCATGACCGTGAGAATACAGTCTGTCACCTCTAGGCCCTGTACGAACTTGACCGTAACGGATGTAAGAGAATGCCGGACAGTCACCGGAGTCGAAAACGGATTAAAAGCAGAATGCTTGGTGTGAATCTAGCGTTTTGATATTGAAGAGACCTTTCCCATTGATGTGGCAGACCGGTTGCTGGACGGGGAGAACCTGCTCAAGGTGTATCGCGGCTATCGGGGGCTTATGCAGCAAGCGCTGGCACAGGCCGCGGGCATTAATGCGGTATATCTCTCGCAGATCGAAACAGGGCGGCGCACCGGCTCCGCAAACTGATCAGGCATCCAGCTCCCAGGGGTTCAGCAACTCAACGCCGGTAGGCGCGAAATTGGACTCGTTGCGGGTAACCACGGTAAGGCGGTGGCGCAACGCGGTGGCGGCAATCAGGCTGTCGATAGCGGGGGCGGTTCCCCGCTTTGCCAGCAAGCGCCCCCACTCGTCGGCAACCCCCGCATCGATGGGTAGAACCCGGTCTTCGAACCAGGCCGGCAATTCCGTCTCGAGCCAGGCGACAATGCGTGCCTTGCGACGGCCGGGCCGGAGCTTTTCTATCCTTTTTCGTATTTCGCCCAACGTAAGCACGCTGACGAACAGCGTGTGTGGCGCGGCCGCATCGAACCATTCGCTTACCGGCGGCGCAGGTTTCGGCTTGACCAACTCGGACAGCGCGCAGGTGTCGACCAGGAAACTCACAGATCAACGTTGCGCGGTTGTGAGGCGTCGCGCTCGATCTCCAGTTCAACCCCTGCAAGAGGGGAGTTGCGCATGAACTCCGTCAAGGAATTGCTGGGTTGCTTCAGCCGCTGGTAATCGCGGGCCGAGAGGACCACGGCGGCTTTTCGCCCGTGGACGGTAATCGACTGTGGGCCGCTGGTAGCGGCATTGCGGATTAATTCGCTGAAGCGCGCCTTCGCTTCCTGTACTTGCCAAGATTGCACGATCTGTTAATTCTGACCAGAATGACCAGAAACTATACAACCTGCGGCGGGATTGGCAAGGGCAGATCGAACAAGGCGCGCGGACTCCGAGAACGGTGGCGAGGACATCAACGCGGATGTCGGCTACCGGCCGGAATAGGGGTTCTCACAGGCAGATCGGGCGGTTAGTCGACCGGGCGCAGTCCTTCCAGTTCCGCTGCGAGCGAGAGTCGCTTGTCGAGGCAAACGAATTCGAGGCCGCCGCCGAGTTGCTCCTGTGCAAGGAGTGCGGCGCCGAGTTGCCCTGCATCCGCGGCGCGCAACGGATGCCGCGCCAGTAATGCGCGGGCTCGCGCACGAACCGCCAGAAGATCGGTCACTTCATCCCAGTTTCGGGAAAACGCTTCGAACCGGTCGATAACCTCCCGGCGCTGAGCCCGCGCAAGTTCGCCGTCCCGCGCTCGGCGTTCGATTGCGCTCACTATCTCCACCCGCGTCCATCCCCAGGTGATCACCCCGCTGTCCTCGGCCAGCCAATCGCGGGCCCGGCTGCTTTGTGGCTCGGCGACGACAAGCGGAACCAGGGCGGACGCGTCCCAGTACCTCACAACCTGTCGGCCCGATCCTCGATCAGCGCATCCGAGATCGCCACCGGCAACTCCAGAAGGGGTTCGTTCAGTATCTGGCTGGCATTTCCGCGCCCGGGACGGATCACGCCCAGTGCGATTAGCCTTTCCCGCCCGCGCTCGTCTCCGCCGACGCGTGCCGCGATCATCCGGGCGACGGGAACGCCCCGGTCGAGAACCTCGACCTCACCGCCGCGGCGCACCTCTCGCACATAGCGGGACAGGTTCGCTTTCAGCTCGGATATGGATACTGCACTCATGGTGACTAGTATGGTCATATCAAAATGACCAATCAAGTCACTAATGCCGTTTGCTTTGGACAGTCGCTCCAATAACTCCAGCTGGGCTTCGAGCCCATCGCCCAAGCGGTAGAATTTGACGCTACGCCAGCGTGCTGGGATTGCGGTTTTGTCGTCCATGACTGAAAACCTAATCCGATCCGAGAATGGGCCCATACAGACATCTCTCGTTTTTTTGAGGAATTCTGCCCGGACATTCAAATGCGCCGGATGCGAAGCGCTGATCGGTTAGGTTGTTCTGGAATCGCTGGACCTCATCGCCGACTGTCGGAATCAGGCGCTTGCGCCGCCGCGGTTCGCCGACCGAAAGAATGGACATCCAGAGGGTGCGGCCGGCGGTTCGCGGCGACTGCTTAGGATTTCAAGCGTCGCTTTCATCGCGTAGGATCAAGCGCGTTGGAAGATTGGTCTCTGTCGGAGGAACCTATCGATCGACGTTTTGCCAGGCGGCATATTGTGGCCTTCTGGGTCGTCCTGGCCGCAGCAGCCATCGCGGCAGTGCTGTTTTTTTCGCCAAGGGAGCACGGCGATGCCGTTCACTCTGGATCGAGTGACGAAGTCGGTCCGGACGCAGCCCCTCATCGGCCAGTCGGAAGCCCAATCGGAGACGGGCTTGCGCAGCAGGGGGCCGCCGATCCACCGATGCCGTTATGGCACTTCGTTGACAAGCCTGCTTCGACGGCGAAGCCGCCCTACCCGGCGCAGTGGTCCAAGGCGGGGCGAGCGCTTGTTGACGTATCTGCGGCAGCCAAGGTGGCAAGCGCATGGCAGGTCGGCGACAGGTTCACGATGCAGCTTCCCCAGGCAGGCGCGCCGTACGAGGGCAGCATCGGGCGCATTGACGAGGGGCTAGGCCATTCCCGCTCGGCGCGCGGGATGGCGATTGCCGCGGACGGAACCCCCCGCCGTTTCGTGGTAACGGTGGGGCCAACCCGCGTGCTGGCCTACATCGACACCCCTGTGGGTTCTTACGAACTCGTTGCCGACACGCGATCGGGTTGGCTGGTACCGTCTTCCAGCATGCTTGCCGGCTTTGACTACAGCAAGCCGGACTACATCGTCCCAGAGCGACGGCCGGTACCGGAGGGCCCACCTCGATGACTACGGCAGCACCTTTTTCAACGCCAATTCGGGCACTGTTGGGCACTGTCCTGCTGGTGATGTTGTGCACGCCGGCAATTGCCCGTGATCGGCGCGATGTGGTCTTCGATTGTCCATGCAGCGCAAATTGGGTGGCAAACGAAATTGGGCGGTTGGGTGTGCTGACCGTGTCAGCGGGGTTTCGAAGCCACCGTGCGACCGCCAGTGGCGAGGTTCGGATTTCGTTAAGCAGGTTTTTAGTAGATGAAGCCACGATAGTCGGTCAGTTGCCGGGACGAATGCGCATCTCGGGCGAGTGGGTTCTGACAGCGATAGAGCCGGACCCGGACGATGTCTTGGAACTGCACGTTTTCGAAGCGCCCGGACTGGACCCGCATGGGTCCACGCAATGGCATTACCATGAATCGGTGGCGCTGTGGCCGGTTCCGAAAGAGGACGGCAACCAGCCTGTGCAATTCGTGGACATCCTGACCGACACCGACGGTGACGGCGTGGGAGACGTCAACGAACGGCTTGCAGGAAGTGCGTGGGAAGTTCCCGACTCGACACCGGGCGGGTCGACCGTCGACGTGCTGGCGCTCTACACGTCCGCATTCCGCGAGGCCGAGAGCGGCTACCCTTATACCCGTCTGCTGCATGCCCTGACGGTTTCCAGCGCGTTGTTGGAGGACAGCGGGACCAATATCCGGCTGCGAACGATCGGGATGAGCGAAGTGGAGCTGGACCGGAACGGATGGGCAGTTGCGGATGCGCGCGATGAACTGATGGAGAGCCATGGCGCGGACCTTTCGGTGCAGTTCAGTCCCAGGGGACCTCGCTTTTCGGGGGGCGCCGCGGAAGTAGGCGCCCAGCGTAGCACCCGCTGGGTGGATGCCCAGGCATGGGACCAAGGTGGGAGCGTATGGGTCACGGTACATGAGTTGGGTCACGCAATGGGGCTGGTGCACTCGTACCGTCAAGGCGAAGCCTATGGGGCCTGGCGCTGGTCGCGGGGGCACTACGTCACCCCAAGAGGCGGGCAAGGTACTCGATGGGGAACCATCATGGCCTACGGCGCACGTCTTTTCGGCGGCGTGTTTTCGAACCCGTTTGCCGACTGTGGCGACGGGCCGTGCGGCGTGGACGGGAACGAGTTGGACGGCGCCGATGCGGTCGCGACGC
This sequence comes from Pseudomonadales bacterium, assembly GCA_963663395.1. Lineage (GTDB taxonomy): Bacteria > Pseudomonadota > Gammaproteobacteria > Pseudomonadales > Azotimanducaceae > Azophilus. The sequence goes on along the minus strand of OY760226.1, from coordinate 5,527,745 downwards.
TGGATGCCCTGCGCTTCCAGATCGCCGGCCACCGTGCCCCGGCGGTCGATTCGGACGGAGACGGGGTCGTTGACGCGGCCGACGCGGCGCCGGACGATCCGCTGGACTGGTTCGACGTGGACAACGACGGCACCGCCGACAACGCTGACACAGATGACGACAACGACGGCGTTGACGATGCCGATGACGCGTTTCCGCTGAATCCGGACGAGTGGGCCGATGCCGATCTCGACGGTATCGGAGACAACGCGGACGATCATGTCCAGGACCTGACCCCATTCCGAGATCCGGGGTTGCGTGCTGCCGTTGAGGAAGCATTGGGCAAGAGCCCCGGGGCGACGATTACGCCGGAAGACCTCGCGTCGTTGGAAACACTGAGTGCGTCCTACAGAGAGGTGCAGCATCTGGACGGTCTGGAAGGGGCGGTCAACCTCAACTGGCTGAGTCTCGCCGGAAACGAGATCGACGATCTTTCGCCGGTGTCGGAGCTTGCGCAGCTGAGGACCCTGGACATCAGGGCCAATGCGGTGACCGACGTGTCGCCACTTGCTGCGCTTTCGAAACTTGAGCGCCTGACGCTGTCCGACAATCCGGTCACCGACCTCTCGCCGTTATCGGGGCTTGAGAATTGTCGACACCTTCTTGTAGACCGGACCGGTGTGTCTTACAGCGAGGTGCAGGATCTGCCTTACTTTGGCAGCCTGCAAGGCCTGGGCCTGGGAGGGCTCGGTGTCGAGGATATTTCCGCGCTTGCTGCGTTGCCGTTGGGAGAGCTTCGTCTTGATGGGAACGCGATAACCGACCTGTCACCGATATCCGGGCTCACCGGGTTGAGTTTCCTGACAATGGCGGACACAGGCTTGACTGACATCAGTCAACTGGCGGATTTGGTGAACCTGACTTTTCTGGACCTTCGCGACAACCGGTTCACCGACGTATCCGCTCTCGCTGCAATGACCGACCTGCGCACGTTGCACCTGCAGGACAACGCCATAGACGACATCGGCCCGCTGGCGGAACTTGTTAAACTCGGAACCCTGAGTTTGCACGGCAACCGGTTCACCGACGTTTCGGCGCTCGCCTCAATGACGGGCCTGCGTTTTTTGTACCTGCAGGACAATGCCATAGACGACATCGGCCCGCTGGCGGAACTTGTCAAGCTCATTTTTCTGAGACTGGGCGGCAACCGTGTCGCCGACGTTTCTGCGCTCGCTGCAATGACGGATCTACGCTCGTTACACCTGCAGGACAACGCCATTGACGACATCGGTCAACTGGCCGAATTGGTGAATCTGACTATTCTTGACCTTAGCGGCAATCGCATCAATGACATTTCCGCACTCGCCGCAATGACGGAACTGCTCTCGTTACAACTTCAGGACAATTCCATTGACGATATCGGCCCGCTGGCGGAACTCGTCAAGCTCGGATTCCTGAATCTGAGTGGCAACCGCATCGCCGACATCTCCGCGCTTTCCGCCATGACGGGGCTGCGCTCGTTGAATCTGACCGGCAATGCGGTGTCGGACATCGCCGTTCTGGTCAACCGGAACATCTTCGCCGCCGGCGCGTCTGTTAACCTCGACAGCAACCCGTTGAACGAAACCTCAGCGGACGAACATGTTCCGCAACTCCGCGCCCGGGGCGTCAACGTGCGGTTTACCAGGCGCGGGAGTGCGGTGGCCCCAACACCGTTTGCCGACCCGACGTTACGGTCGCTCGTCGGCGAATCACTTGCGGGCGCGAACCAGCATGTGGACGACGCCACCGTCAACTGGCCGATCGATCAGCTTCGTGTGCTTCGGGTGCAGGGGGCTGGCGTTGCAGACCTCGCGGGTCTCGACGGGGCGCACGGGCTGTCGCTTCTGTATGCGGCGGCAAACGGCGTGACAGACCTTTCGCCGCTTGCCGGGCTGCCCGGCCTGACGGGATTGGACCTGCGGGAAAACCGTATATCCGATCTCGGCCCGCTTGTTGCGAACGCCCACCTCGCTGACGGCGATTGGGTGAGCGTCGGCGGCAACCCGTTGAACGAGGATTCGGTCAACGAAACCGTGCCCGCACTGCTGGAGCGAGGCGTGGAGGTCAGCCTCTCGCCCGTGCTGTTGACCCTGCTCCCCGGTGGCGACCCCCTACGCTTCAAGGTGTCCGGATACTTCGACTCGGTGCTTGGCGCCGGCTACGCACTGCAGGCATCGACCGACGACGCGTCCGTCGCAACTGGGGAAATGCAAAGTGGCGCGCTGGTGGTGGAGCCGAACGCGGACGCCAGGTCCGGCAAGGCAACCGTTACGGTCATGGGAAGCGCCGGCGGGCGGACGGAGACGCTGTCGTTCGCGATTACGTTGCGCGGGCCCTGGATCGTGCCGCTTTTTCCGAGCGATGCGACGGACCGGCATGGATTCGTGCGGGTGATCAATCGCGGCGGGGAAGCGGCGCAACTGCGCATGGTGGCCGTCGACGACGCCGGAGCCCGCTCCACGCCCCTGACCTTGGCAGTTGGAGCGAAGGAGGCGGTGCACTTCAACTCCTCAGACCTCGAAGCGGGCAACCCCGACAAGGGCTTGAGCGGAAGCAGCGGCCGCGGAAGCGGGGACTGGCGGCTGGAACTGGAGAGCACCGGCGAGCTCGACGTGCTGCCTTTCGTGCGCACGTCCGACGGCTTCCTGACAGCCATGCACGGCACGGCCGCCCGCTCGGGCTCGATTCACCGCGTGCCCATCTTCAACCCGGCGAGCAACCTGAATCAGGTGAGTTCGCTACGGCTGGTGAATCTGAGCGGCGATGTCGCGGAAGCCGTGGTCACCGGTGTGGACGACCGTGGACAGTCGCCCGGAGGGGAGGTTGGCGTCGACGTTCCGGCCGGTGCCGCGGTGACCCTTACGGCGGCGGAACTCGAAGGCGGCGGCTCGGGGCTTCGCGGCAGGCTCGGCGACGGAACCGGCAAGTGGCGGTTGGCGGTCAGTTCTGCGGCCGATCTGATCGTCCTGAGTCTGCTCACGAGCCCCGAAGGACATCTGACGAACCTGTCGGCCGACGGAATTGTGAAACACGACGGCGGGGAACATGTCGTTCCCCTGTTCCCGGCGGCCAACGACCCGCTCGGGCGGCAGGGTTTCGTACGCGTGACAAACAGGTCGCGTTCCGATGGCGTGGTGCGCGTTCAGGCGTACGATGATGCGGGCCGGTTGCACGAGGCGTTGGAACTGGCGCTGGCCGCGGGCCATGCGGCGCACTTCAACTCGGACGACCTGGAGCTGGGTAACGTGCAAAAGGGTCTCTCGGGAAGTACGGGGCCGGGGACCGGCGACTGGCGTCTGGAGTTGTGGAGCAGCCTGGATATCGAAGTGCTTGCGTATGTCCGCACTCGAAGTGGCTTCCTGACGGCTATTCATGATCTGGTGCCGCATGCCGGACGGCGCCATACCGCTGCAACCTTCAACCCGGCGAGCAACACCAACCAACGGAGCCGGCTCCGTATCGTCAATCCCGGTGTCCGGCCGAGCCACGTTTCCATTGCGGGCGTGGACGATGCGGGCCGGTCGCCGGGAGACGTGGTGAGAATGTCCGTTGCGGCTGGGGAAGCACGGACTATAACTGCCGAACAGCTCGAAACCGGGTACGGGGGATTGCAAGGCGCGTTGGGCGACGGAACAGGCAAGTGGCGGCTGGTGATTGACTGCGAACAACCGGTCGTGTTGCTGAACCTGCTGGAGAGCCCGACAGGGCACCTGACGAATCTGTCGCACGAGTGAACGCCGGGGCCGCCAGGCAGTATGTTTTGCGCGCTGGTGGGGCCAACTATCCGCCACCTGCCGCAATAGGGGATCAGGAGTCCGCAAGCTGGTGGAACGGAGAGTAAGCGACGATGGCTACTTGCCGGAATAGCCGCACACAAAAAAGGGCGAAGCCTTTGCTTCGCCCTTCGTTTCGTACCGTTCACGAGCGCGGCGATGCCGCGAGCGGTGCGGGATATCTACTCTCAATACATGGATGCGGCTTCGGGCTCCCACGTGCCGTCGATGTCGTGGAGGTCCGCGCAGGCTTCAAGCTTGGCGAACACTTCGTTGGCATCGCTCTCCATCATGCCCATGTCGATGTTCCATTGGGCGTATTGGGGATGTTCAGGGTTCATTGCCGTTTCTGCGTTGTCGATGTAGCCGGGGAAATAGACCCGCAGCGACACGGCACCCGTGCTCGTGCGCAGTGCATTGTGGACATCCATGTCGTAGTCGATCCAGTAGGAGGAATACCGGTCGGCCGCGTCAAGCTGAACGCTGTCTGCATGGACGCTCGTTACCTCGTTGCCAAGCGGTGACGTCGGGGGCAACACCAGCGCTGTCTCTCCGGAATGCTGCATCATCGAGTACTTCGACCGAAGGAGATAGTTTACGAGTGAGTGGCCTTCCGTAGTGACGATGTCATCTTGTTCCTCGGGCATGGTTGTCGGATCTTCTGCGAAGTCATAAACCGAATCCGGGCTCCAACCGATTGGACGAACCACCTCGGGCCCCGGCACGTCAACATCTGGCTGTGGGGTTGAAACCTCGCGGGAACCTCTGGGCACCAGGCGGTGGAACTGGATGGCTGGCGCGTACATCATGTCGTTACCGCCCGCAGCGCCGCTCAGCCCGCTGTTCCTGTACGCCACGGTGTCGTGGTCGATGAACATCTCGAGCGTGCCGCGGGGCAGCCGAAGCGTGCTGGGATCATCTGCGAGCGCAGTATGACCGGCGTTGAAGATGACGGTGCACCTTGGCCCCATGTTGACAACCGAGCCCGCCGGGATTTCAGCCCGGGCGAACCTGTCGGGCACCTTGTCTGGATCCAGCAACTGCAGCAGCCGCATGTTGGTGCTGCTGATTTGCCAATCGGCACTTGCGACGGTACCGACACACAAGGCCGCGACCGCTAGTACAGCCTTGCTGCAAATTCGTCCTGCATTCATGATTTATTATCTCCTCTGATTCTTCCCGCTGAAGTGCCCCGACTCCCAATCGAGCGCCTGTTGGCCACGCACCCGCAAACCGCTGATGCGATTAAAAGCGACTCTAGGTCGCCTGCCTACCGGAGTCAACCCCTCCAACCGGGTTTTTTGCCCGCCCGAAGGGCCTGTCGGAACTGCCCTGAAGCCCGTCGTCACGGTGCCTCCAGTTCGATTTGATCGCAGCGCACCGACAACACTCTGCATATGGCCGCGGCCCCTGTAAATGCCGATTACTTCCATGACGGCGAGCCCACCCCCGCAGAAGCCAGCCATGCCTCGGCCGAATCCGCACATTTCGGGTCCGCGCGAGGCCTCTCGACCCCCCTGGTTGGAAATCGCTGTTCGAGCACCTTTGGAACACCGGGGACTGCCCCCCTCCTGCCCTCTCGATCGCACCATCCGCTGTCCCGCACAAGGGGTTGACTCCGGCCCGCAGTGGACTTAGAGTCGCTACCTGCATCGTTCAGTGCACGGGCCCTGCAATGGGAGACGGGGTCCATAAGCAGCAATTGAGGAGATAACAAACATGAATGCAGGTCGAATTTGCAGCAAGGCCGTCGTGCTGTTTGTGGCCTTGTGCGTCGGTACCGTCGCAAGTGCCGATTGGCAAATCAGCAGCACCGATATGCGGTTGCTGCAGTTGCTGGATCCGGAGAAGGTGCCGGACCGGTTCGCCCGGGCGGGCATTGCGGCCGGCTCGGTCGTAAACATGGGCCCAAGGTGCACCGTCATCTTTAACACCGGTCATACCACGCTCGCCGATGATCCGGGTACGCTTCGGCTACCCCGCGGCACGCTCGAGATGTTCATCGACCACGACACCGTGGCGTACAGGAACAGCGGGTTGAGCAGCATGGCTGGTGGCAACGACACGATGTACGCACCGGCCATCCAGTTCCACCGCCTCGTTCCCAGAGATTCCCGAGAGGTCAGTACACCTCAACCCGACATTAACGTGCCGGGCCCCGAAGAGGTTCGTCCGATCGGCTGGAGCCCGGATTCGGTTTATGACTTCGCTGAAGATCCGACAACCATGCCCCAACCCCAGCCCCCGGTAGTCACTACGGAAGCCGCTTCAAGCGTTTACTATCTGTTGCGCTCGAAGTACGCGATGATGCATTACGCTGGCATGACGTCGCTGGTGCTGCCCCCCACCTCGCCGCTTGGCAACGAGGTCACCAGCACCCATTCCGGCAATGTTCAGCTTGACGCGGCCGACCGGTATTCCTCGTACTGGATCGACTACGACACCGACGTGCTGAATGCATTGCGTACAAGCGAAGGCGGCGTGTCGTTGCGGGTATATTTCCCCGGATACATCACCAACGCGCAAACCGGCATGAACCCTGAGCATCCTCACTATGTCAACTGGTCTCTCGACATGGGGATGATGGAAGGCGATGCCAACGAGGTCTTCGCCAAGCTCGAAACTTGTGCATCCATGCACGAAATCGACGGCGAGTGGGTACCCACGGCCGCATCCATGTATTGAGAGCAGAATTTCCGCACGGCGCACGCGGCAATTTGTCGCCGCGTTCGGTAGCGGTGTGATTCAAAGGGGCGAAGTTTAGACTTCGCCCCTTTTTTCTGGTGCTCAAGGCACCGGTTGCGTAGCGCGGCGGCACGTGGACGTGGCTGGATTGCGGATTGCCGTCAGGCTAGGCAGTGCAATTCCGCGGCGTCAAGAAGAACCAGTGGCGTAGGCTTCCAGATAGCCAAACGCCCAACGACTGAGGGCGCGCCGGGCCTCGGCATCTTCCCGGGCTCGCTGGGCCAGTCTGTTGCGAAGGCTTGCAGTGCCGATCAGCTCCAGAACAGGTTGCGTCCAGGCGTCCACCGAGTTGTTGACCACGATGGCGTTTTGCTGTTGATGCGCGAACGGCAGGTGAGGCCCTTGGTTCGAGCATACGATTGCAAGTCCCAAGGCGGCAAAGCCGAGAAATCGTTGATCTGCCATGGTTGTCGCTTCGTCCGCCATCAGCAAACCGATATCCCAGGGCCCATTGGCCATGACCGTCTGAACGAATTCAGCATGGGCCAGTGTTCCGCGTCCCACATGATTGGCGCCATCAAGGCCCAGTTGACCCGCGGCCACCACGTCGATGGACACTGCCCCTTTCGAGGCGCCCTCGACTCGTTGCCAGATGTCGGCAAGCAGATGATCGACATTGCTTTCGCCGTAGACCAGAAGGCGAATTTGCCCTTCCGTCTCATCACGCTGAAACCTGCCGCCGGCCGCTTCCAGCCATAGTTCGTCATCTAAGGCGGCCGTCACTACACGGACGTCCTTATCGACCAACACCGGGTCTTGCCGAATCCCTGTCGATGGAACCACTATCCGGTCAGCGGCTTCGATCAGGCGCAACTGAACCCCGCCGAGGGAAGAACTGTCAGCCGATGGCGCGAGGTCCGTACCGTACACCAGCGACGCGCCGAGTTTCCGGCATTGATCGACAATCTCCTCGGCTTCAGGCAATGCGGACACTACACCGCGATAGACAATGCACACCTCGCCAGGGTCGCCCTGCAACTCTTCGAGGGAGCGGATTTCACGTAAAGCCACCTTGTCCTGCAGACCCTTCCACCGCAGTGGGGCAAGCACTCGCTGCTCAAGTGTGTCGGCCGTTGCCTGATCGCCGGGGGGCGGAAGCAGAACCGAGACACGCGGTGCGCCGGCGGCAACGTCCATCGAGCCCGGGCCTCGACGGTACTCGCGTGCGCGGACATCGCGCCGGGCGTGCCTGGCAGCCCAGGCATGCCGGAATACGGAAAGTTCCGAAAGGCTTGCGCGCCGGATGTCAAAATGGGACGCCGTCACAAGGGCGTTGCGGGCGATCTCGGCGCGCGTGCCGGATTCCCGGGCGAGTTTCAGGACAGATTCCGTCATCTCGTCTACTGAACGGGTGTCGGTGACCAGGCAGTTGTGGCCGCTCACCGCGTATTCGTAGATGCCTCCCACGGCGGGCAACACCACGGCACAGCCACAGGCCATGGCTTCCAGCCCCGTGCGCCCGAATGCCTGGTAGTCGGAGAGGTCGACGAAGATATCGGCCTCTCGAAGCAGGTCGGCCACTCCGTCCCTGGTCAGCACGCCGCGATTTTCGAAGTTCGCTGCCAGTTCGATGTCTGGCGCGTTGCGCGAAAGGAATGTCTGCAGGTTGCGCGGCTCACACCCGAACAGCAGCATCTGCACCTCATCGTCGAGATCGGCGGCAACCTGCTGCAGCACACGTAGCGTATTCAACGGCGCACGCCTGGGCGTTGTGGGGCGAATCATCGCCGCAATTCGTACGGGTGCCCCCTGCCTGTCTTCTTTCGCGGCTGGAAAATACACATCGTGGTCGAGGCTTGGCGCAATTCTGTAGACGTGCCGGTCATGGCGCTCACGAACCGTACGGCAGATCCAGTCCGTCTTGGCCATAAGCACCATGTCGGGGATCAGCGTGTATGAGTCGCTCGCAATCTGGCGGCTCTCGGCATCGTGCGGAAAGAACCAGGGTTCGTAGTCCTGTATGTAGTAGGCGTAGATCTTGTCCGGCCAGCGCTGGCTTACCGGAGCGAGCAGCCTGGGGGTAGACCACAGCGTCGCGACGATGACATGAAATGGCGCGGCCAACTCGAAGAGCTCGTCATCGGCATCGAAGAAAACGAAATGGTCACCCGACTCGAACGGCTTGCTGTAGAAGTGGGCAAATGCGTCACGGTATCGGACATGGGTAGCCACCCTGGCATCCACACCCATTCTGCGCATGCCCATCGCTTCCTGAATGACCGAATTGGCGCCTCCGCTGCCGCCGCGTACCGGCAATACGAACAGCACGCTTTCCGGTGCCCCGGCGCGGCTGCGGGTCGGCTTGGGGCGTGACGAGGCAGAACGGTTCACGAGGACGGGTTCAATGCACTGCCGACGGCTTTTCGCACACGGCTAAGCTTGCGCGAATTCTTGAGCTTGCGCGTACCCTGCTCGATGCGTTTCTCACCGTGCTTCTCTCGCAATGCGATGCCGCCGGCTTTGGCTAACTTGTCGCGGGTTGCTGTGCCAAAGCTCTTCGACTTGGCGTGATAAACAAAACAGTGATCCGCTACCGCCATGTGGAAGCCAGCGTCGCTCGCACGAATGCAATAGTCGTTCTCCTCACCGTATCCCCTCGGAAAGTTCTCTTCGTCGAGGTAGCCGACTTCATCGATGACCGCCCGGCTGATCAACAGGCAGAAACCATTCAGGAAGGGAACTTTGGGGAACTGCCGTTCGGAGACGCCGAACACCAGTTCAGCGAACTCGTCAACGTTGTAACCCCCCGGAAGCTCGTTTACCGCCCAGCCGCCCCGCCTGTCGTTACGCTCAGGGACGGATTGCCAGGTCGCTGCATTCGAGAGAGGGCCGACGATGCCGATCTTGTCATCGCTGGCCATGCATTCAAGCATTCCTTCCAGCCACAGCCGCGGGACGATGGTATCGCTGTTGAGCAGAACGACGTAGTTCGACCGAGTTGCGCGCAAGCCCACATTGGCGGCTCTCGTATAGCCGAGGGGGCCGTCGGTGGTCTCGACCACGTCGACCAGTTCGTCCCGCGCCGCCAGCCCCTGCAGCCACTCCGACGTGGCGGGACCCGAACCGTCGTTCACGACCACCACGCGGAACTTGACGCTGGTTCTGGTCAGCACCGAATCCAGGCATCGCTGCACGTACTCGAGGGCGTTGTGAACACACACCACCACCTCCACGCCAGATGCCCCGATTGACGGCAGCGACGGCGCAAGGGCGACTGAAGCGACCACGGGTTCCGTGGGAACAAAGGCTGCTTTACCGACGCGGTCTGCGCTCTTTGCGGTGGCCGGGCCCGCAGGTGCGTCGCCCTTTTCCGTTTCTTCGACTGGAACTTCAACCGTCTCGCGTGCCGTGACCTGAGCCGTCTCGCCTGCCGCAACCTGGGCTGTCTCGCCTACCGCAACCTGGGCTGTCTCGCCTACCGCGACCTCGGCTGTCTCGCGTGCCTCGACCTGGCGTCGAAAGTGTTGCAATTCGCGTTCCGCCCTCATCTTTCGAACGTGCAGTTCGGCGCTGTTGCGCCGAACGGCAAGCAGTTCCTTTCTGGAGCTTCGGCCCTCGGCTTCAGACTCGGCCTGCTCCAGCTTCAGCCGGTGCAATTCACGCTGCAGGCGGTTGCACTTCAGCTCGAGTTCGTCGATTCGTTTCTGCCGGTGGCTCAAGCCCTGTTTCAGGTCATCGTGCCGCGAGACCAGTTGTTCATGGGCAGCGGTTTTCTGCCGCAGCGCCGAGTTGTCGATGCGTAGTGTGCGCGCCCGTTCATTGCTGGCCGCAAGCTGCACTTCGAGTTTGCGGCGGACGTCCTGAAGGCGCGCAACCGTTTGCTCCAGGCCCTGCCGAAGGCGCGCAACCGTTTGCTCCAGGCCCTGCCGGGCGCTGTCGAGCCGCCGGCCCGTATCCAGGGCATGGCGCAACTCGACATCCTGCAGGGCGATATGCAACTCCATGTGGGAACGGCGCCGCCGCTTTTGCCGTTCCTTGGCCAGGCGCCGCCGCTCACCCACATCCGCGGCTGCCTCATACTTGCGCAGGGTATCCAGGCATTTTCTCGAGACGTCATCGGGCTTGGAATCGGGCGCCTCCACACTGCGCAGCAGGCGGTAGAGCTCGAGCTGCTGACCGGTTGCCACGCTGGAAAGTGCGGTTGCGCTCTTACGATGGTGCCTGAGGCCTGCGTCCAGAAAGCCCGACAGTTCGCCGCTGCCCGGCATGCGTATGCGATAGTCCCCCTGGCCGGCCAGGAAGCTCCGCACCAAGTCTACGGTCGGGCCCGGCGCGTCGAGCAGGTCTTCGTAGGACATGCATAGCAACGGCAGGCCCGAGGCAGCCTGCAGGGCGCGTGTGTTGTACAACTCCCACAACGCCAGCCCGACCCTAATCGGGATGCGGTTCCGGGTTTTCAGCGAGTGGGCCACCTCCAGGGGGTTGCGCACGATGTGAATGCAAACCGGCTGCTCCAGGGTTTCCCGCCACAGGGGAAAGGTGACGCAAAGCCTGGGTTCCTTGACAAACCAGGGCCGGTGCGTGTCCAGCTTCATGACGATGTTCGCAATCGCGGACCTGTGCCCGGCATAAGTGTCGGCGGGAATGCCGGGGACATCGAACCCGGACAGCAGATCCCAATCGCAATTCGACGTGAACAGGATGGAATCGTTGATCATCCTCACATCGCGGCGTTCCCAGAACCCCTTCTCGTTCTCGGAACTGCGGCCGGTGCCCGCATTCTCCCCGCCGAAATACAGGCCCATGAGATTCAATACCCGGGCGAGGGCGGATGTGCCGGAACGGTGCATCCCCAGAATGAACACTTGCATTGGCTAGAACCTTGGAAGCCTGCGGATCGATGTCAAAGGTACGGGGCTTCAGAAAGCCGGGTCGTGCGGATGTGTTGTTGTTCAGTCATGTCTTCCTGTGCCATCCATCCGTATCAACGTTCAGTCAACGGGCTGCCTGTCCGGTGTTTGGCGGATAGGCGCATTCGCACCCGAGCATCAAAAGCGCGAAATTATATCTTTTTTTTCGCACAGGGCATTTGGAAGCCGCCAGTCTGCAGGTACGGGCGTGGCGATTTCCGACCATGCCGACCTGGCGGCATTGTGGGGTTTGGGCGCCCGTTTTGATTGAGTCCTTTTGCCCCCTCTGCTAATGTGGCTCGTTTATCAACTGCACCCTGGAGGGACCAACGCGTGACCGCATTAACCAGATTCCTGACCATCGTATTTGCCATCTGTGCGCCCTGCACCGTGCTGGCACAGACGGATGATCACGGGGACAATCGGGCCACCGCCACAAGGCTGAATTACGACATTGCGGCATCGGGCAGCCTGGGAATCCCGGGCGATGTGGACGTCTTCCGCGTTGACCTGCAGGGCAGTGCAAGGGTGGAATTCCGCAGCACGATGGGTCTGGACACCGTCGGCACGCTGTATGACAGTGAGGGCGAGGTGATCGCAACCGCGGACGACATCGACCCGTCTACAGGGAACTTCAACTTCCAGATCAAGGAAGACCTGGAACGCGGTGTCTATTACTTGGAAGTGGGCGGTTTTGAAATGAGAACCGGGGACTACCAGGTATTAACGCGGTTTGACCTTACAGGCGACGACCATGGCGATACGTTCGGCGCATCAAGCATATTGCCGATCGGGCCGCGTTTCGCCGGCAGCATAAACGACGAAGAAGACGTCGACTGGTTTCGAGTCGACTTTCCGACGGCTACGTTCGCAGAGGTGCATACGGTTAGTCAGAACCCGGTAATGACTGAACTGTACATCCCGCAGGACGACGGCACTCTGGAACTCTACGAAGCCGGTGCTCAGCCCGACGTGGGGCAGGTGTGGCACGGAACCTGGCTCGGCACCTCTTACTTCAAGGTGTCTGGTGAGGTTAGTGCCTACAACATAAGGGTAGAGGCTGAAGAACCCGCTTGTGAGCCTGACTCGGAAGAGGAGTCGGTCATGCCGGCTGAATCCGGGCTAAGGGTGGAGTTTCGAACGGGCACCTGATTCGCCGGCACAAGTGCAGCCGGCCGCGCATGGCCGGCTGACAGGAGCAACCAAGCGGCCGATTGAAGCCGCGATTCCCGTGGCGCCGGAAGCCGGTGCGCGGGGCCGGCAGAGTCGTCGCAACAGATAATTGCGGAGCCGGCCGGCTGCCGCCAAACTGCCCTGACAATGCTTTTTTGAACGGAGACACCAGGGGATGGCAACCACGTTGAAAGCACCGGATTCAGCAAGCCAGGGAACGCTGGAAGATGTGCAGGACCGGCTTGCTCTGGTGGAAGGGCGTTTCTCGGACACTCAGCAGCAAAGAAAGCAGCTCGATGCGGAGGTGGCCCGACAGGCACAACGCCTGGAGTACCTGACCGAGGAAAACGAAAAGCTCGAAGCCACGCGCAGCGAACTGCAATTCGACCTGAACGCCTGCCGGGATGAACTCGCCGCCGCCGAACGGCGGTGCGTGCTGCTAGAACAAGACAACGACGGGCTGCGCAAGTCCGAAAGCCGATTGTTCAGCGTTGAAGCTGAATTTGCCGAAACGCGGGAACAGTTGGCTGCAACCCGGCAGAGCGTGGCGCTGCTGGAGCATGACAATGAAGACCTGCGGCAACGGGAAGCCGAACTACTGCCCGTGCGAACCAGTTTCGGGAAACTTCAAGAGGAGCATGCCCGACTTTCAGGGGAGCACGCCCGACTTTCAGAAAGGCAACAGCAGGAGGCCAAATTTCTGGAAGACAAAATAAGCGAGTTGGCCGGGGTACGGGGGGAACTCGCAGGCGCGACCCGGGCGGTCGAACGTCTGCAAATGGAGAAGCAGCGCCTTGTCGAAGCCAACAAAATGGAGAGGCAGCGGCTTATCGAAGCCAACAACCAGGCCCGCGACCGAATCGCGCACCTGAGGGCGGCGATCAGCCAGGCGCGCGCGGACAACAGTGAACTGGTGAAGCTGGTTGACCGGCTGGCCGACGGGTTGCAGCTCATGATCGGCAGCCGCCGCTGGCGCCTGGGGCATTCTCTGGTCACGCTACCCAGGCGCTTGCTTTTCCGGCGAAACCCGCCCGTGATTACCGACGCCCTGCTCGACCTGGTGAAGCAATACCGGGACGGCCGCCGCTCCAGCAGCTTTAACTGGCAACGGCTCGCCGAAGCCGCCGGAACGGAATCGTCGAAGTCAAGTGAGAAGTGACCTCATGCGTCGCCGGCCGGCGATGTCCTCCCTCGGCGTGGATCGTGCCTGATGCTGAGCCACTGGCTGATCGCACTCCCCCGTAACCGCAGGGCCAACTACCAGGTGCCCGGCCGGGTACGCGCCGCCATTGCCCAGCACCTCTACTACAAGCCGGACCAGGTGCTGTTTCACCGGCATGACGCGGGCGCATGGACCTTGAGCGTATCGGCGAACACCAGGTCGTGGGGCATCGAGGCCCCATTTGCCCTGAACGACGACAGCTTCGTTGCCGTTGCGGGCGTGCCGACCCTGGAGGCGATTCCCGATGCTGAAGCATCGGTGCCCGAGAAGCTGGCGGCCTGCGTACGCCGGCAGGGCTCGCAACACGTTTTCGCAAACGTGGGCGGAACCTTCAGTTTGGGCATGCTCGACCCACAGGGCGTCAGCGCCTTTGCCGACTTCAGCGGCTACAGTTCCTGCTTCTATCTGGACACCGAAGACTTTTTCGCCGTCGGCAATCTGCCCGGACTGGTTGGCGCCCTGCGCCCCGGCTTTCCGGCACGCCACGAAGTCGACACCCCTACGTTGTGCTGGATTGCGGCGACAACCATGGTCATGGGCGAGAGAACCCCGTTCGCCGGCGTGCGCCGGCTGCGCACCGGCCATCGCATTGAAGTAACGTTGGGACGGGAGCCGTTCGCCGTGGGCAGCGCCGACATCGCCCCTTTTTCGCCCATGCACTTCGACCGCCCCGACAAGGTGAATTCGTTCGAGGCCATCGATTACGGCCGATGTGTGCAGACGATGAAAAAGCGGCTGGGATGGTGCCGGGACCAGGGCATCGAGTTTCGGTCGCACCTGACGGGCGGGCGGGATACGCGGGCGATCAGCGCAATTCTGGCCAAGAGCGGGCACCTCGACGGCGTGACGCAATTCACCACCAACGGATCGGATGCCAACGGCGACGTACTGGTGGCACGTGAGCTGGCGCCGGCGCTGGGCATTGCCGACCGGCACGCCGTGCGGCATGGAACCAAGGCGGCTGCGGAATTGGACGCGCCCCGGTTCGTCGACGCCCTGGCCAGGTCGGCATTCGTGTTCGCCGGACAATTGACGCCGTACGATGGCAGGCCCGAGCCCGCGCGTACATGCGCGGACTACGCGATCATCATGGGCGGTGGCGGCGAAATCTACCGGCAGGAATGGGGCCCGCCCGCCATCCTGGAGGGGCCCGGCGCCGCGGTGAAGGCGCTGAACCTTTTCGCGCGCTACGACCGCTTGAAGATACTTAGCGATGAGTGCCGGGACTTTCACGAATCCGTATTGGACGGGGAGCTGAGGTATCTGAAGGACCGGGACGTCGTCAACCTCACCTGCGCCTTCTACCTGGAGGCGCGGCTGGCGAACTGGGGATGCGCGCATTTCAGCAACAGCACATCCACCCAGTTCCCCCTGCTGCTGGATTTCGAGCTGGCCAGGTGCGTGCTGGGGCTGGAAGACGTAGCGGAACACATCCACTTCGAGATAATGCGCCATTGCGACGAGAATCTGCTCAGAATCCCGTTCCTTAACAACCGGTGGGCCGCGCCCACCGAAGCGCGCGCCAGGGAACTCGGCTTTCCAACCAGGCCGATGAACGTCGATGTAGAGCGCAACTTCCCCTGGCAATTCCATGGCTATCGCCGCTACCGGAACGAGCTGGTAGCCTTCTGCCTGGACCACGGCGACCGTCTGCGGGGGGTGGTGAGCCGGGAAAAACTCGAAGCCCTCGGTAAATTGCCCGTCGAGCCGTTCTCTTCAGCCAGCGTAAAGATGCTGTACGGCCTAGTGGGCGCCATCTTCTTTGCGGAACGGGCATACATGCGCACGCGGGACTTCGCCGGCGCGGCATTGCCCCGGTTTTCTGGAAACGCGACCGGCGCCAAGTTCCGGGACATCTGCGGGTACGGGAACTGGCGCGCCGGATCTTCCCTGCGCGACGATCTCGTCGAACGGATAAGGGCGGCGTAGTTGCGGCAGGCGAGCGAGATCGCCGGGGCGACCTGCAAGCGCGTACCATTGACTGGACAGTTCAGGGAGGTGCCGGGTGAACGATCTGGCGACGGCTACAGACCTTACTGAAATCGACTTTCTGGATTTCGGCGCCTCGAAAGGCGGCAGCATCGACTTCGCCAGAAGAAGCCTGGGCGGCAGCAACGGGCTGGGGGTAGATAAGGACGGCGCCAAGGTCGCCCGAATGCAAAGCCTGGGCTACGCCTGCCTGGAAGCGGACATCACAAGCCTGGACATGCCGGCCGATTCGGTGCGGTTTGTGGTGATGAGCCACATTCTGGAACACCTTCCCGGCCTGGATACGGTGCGACAGACCATCGAGTCTGCCGCAAGGGTAGCCACAGACTTCATTTACATCCAGGGCCCGTACTTTGACGCGGATGAGGCGCTGGCTACCCAGGGGTTCAAGTTCTACTGGTCAGACTGGCACGGCCACACGTTTCACCTAACCACCTGGGAGTTGGCCGGGCTGCTGTACGAACTGGGGTTGGCGAACTACGCGCTGTTCGGAAGGGTGCCGGTGGCCGATTCCTCGGACCCGACAATTCATCCACTCTCTTCGCCGAGGGACCAGCACGACTACCAGCCGGAGGTGCACCCACCCAAGCCGACGGTGGTTTTCGCGCCACCGCTGCACAAGCAGCCGATCTATCGCGAGTTTGTCTGCGTAGTGCGCCTGCGCGACTTCGATGGCTGGAACGCGGTGGTCAGGGCGCGGCGCGGCTGTGAGTTCATCGACGGCACCTTGGCGTTGAGCTGAACCGGGCACACCGGCCCAATCCGACTTTCGACGCAGCCTGTCGGCGAACAACGTCTCGAATGGATTATTCCCTGTTGTGGGATGATGTTTGGAAATTTGCCGTTGTCTATCCAAGTCGTGCCGGGTTGGGGCCGGACGGAATCAGCATATGACCGACACGCGCGCCCGCGTCGCATTCCTTTCCATATGCCTGTGGGCTTTAGTCGGCCCCCTGTCTGCAGTCAGTGCAGCCGAGCGGTCGGCGAATACTGACCGAGTTTCCGTCATCGACCCCGGGCGCGCCGGGATCAATTTCGCTGCACGCTTGGTGGGGACCGATGACTTTTCCGACGCGCTGGCCTCGGGCGGCGAGGGGCCGGTAATGGTGGCGGTTCCGGCGGGCAACTTTCAAATGGGTTGCGTGGAGAGGCGCGGTTGCTCCAGAGACGAGTTTCCCGTTCACGAGGTGGCGGTGACCGACCGTTTCGCGTTGTCGAAGCACGAGATCACGTTCGCGGACTGGGACGCCTGTGTCGAGGGGGGCGGTTGCGATGGATATCTCCCCGACGACGAAGGATGGGGCCGTGAGAGGCGCCCGGTCATTCATGTCAGCTGGGACGATGCTCAATCCTACGTATTGTGGCTCTCGCGCAGCACAGGCGAGACGTACCGGCTACCCAGCGAGGCAGAATGGGAATATGCCGCCCGGGCGGGCACCGAGACCGGATACCACTGGGGTGATGCGTTCACCCCCAGACTTGCCAATTGCCGCGACGAAAGATGCCGGGACGCGTATCCGAATATCGCGCCGGTCGGCTCCTTCCCGGCCAATGCCTGGGGTCTCAACGACATGCACGGCAACGTCTTCGAATGGGTGGAGGACTGCTGGAACGGCAGCACCTACGAGGGCGCTCCTTCGGACGGCAGCGCCTGGGTGGAAGGCGATTGCCGAAGCCGTGTTATCCGGGGCGGCGGCTGGTCCAGCGTCCCGGAAAACCTGCGTAGCGCCAACCGCTTTCGCGATTCACTGGGTGAACGGCGGAACACCTTGGGATTTCGAGTCGCTCGCGTGTTGCCTGGGACAGGGCTCGCAACCGTGCCGCTGTTCCCGCGAGCGGCCGATGAGGTCCTCCAGGGGATTGTGCGGGTAATCAATCACTCTGAAGCGGCCGGTAGATTGATTGTCGACGCCGTCGACGACGGCGGCACGTCTTTCGGTCCGATTACGCTATCCATCGACGCCGGAGCGACGGTGCAATTCAACTCCGACGATCTGGAGCAGGGGAACGACGCCAAGGGTTTGTCGGGTGGCATCGGTTCCGGCGTGGGAGATTGGCGCCTGCAATTGTCGACCGTTCGGGACATCGAGATATTAACTTATGTGCGCACGCCGGACGGGTTCCTGACATCGATGCAGCAGACGGTACCCGCGAGCGAAGGCGCCCACCGGGTGCCCATCTTCAACCCGGGCCGCAATCGCGACCAGGTCAGCCACCTGCGCCTGGTCAATCCCGGCGAGGAGGACGCTGAGATAACGATCACCGGCATGGACGACGACGGGCGCCCGGCAGACACCGTCAGCCTTTCCCTTGCGGCAGGGGAGTCGCGCACCGTCTCGTCGCAGCAGTTGGAAGCCGGACGCGGCGATCTCGACGGAGGGCTCGGTACCGGCCGTGGCAAATGGCGCCTGACCGTCGTGTCCTCGGCGCCGATTCTCGTCATGAACCTGCTGGAAAGCCCGACCGGCCACCTCACGAATCTGTCCTCAACACCCGCTAACGAGATCGAAGGCGAGCACTTCCTGCCGTTGTTTCCAGCAAAGTCGTCGCCCGGCCGTCAAGGATTCGTGCGAGTGATCAATCTGAGCAATCGACAGGGCGACGTGCAGATATACGCGGTCGACGACGACGGCGGCCGGCGAGGCCCGGTATCCCTGACTCTGGACGCCGGTACGGCAGCGCACTTCAACTCCGGCGACCTTGAGGATGGAAACCCAAGCAAACGTCTCACCGGCAGCACCGGCGCAGGCGCGGGCGACTGGCGCCTGGAATTGACAAGCGACCTGGACATCGAAGTGCTGGCCTATGTGCGTAGCGACGACGGCTTCCTCACGGCGATCCACGACACTGCCCCGCGCCAGGCGAACCACCACCGGATAGCGGTGTTCAATCCGGGCAGCAACAGCAACCAGGTGAGCCTGTTGCGTTTGGTGAATCCAACCTCGGCAACAGCACGGCTTTCAATCCGTGGCATCGACGACGCAGGCGACCCGGGTGGAAGGGTGGAATTGTCGTTGCCGGCGGGCCAGGCCCGAACGTACACCGCCTGGAACCTGGAATCCGGCGGCGGCGACCTGCAGGGTGCTCTCGGGAACGGGGCGGGTAAGTGGCAGATGGAGGTGGCATCCGAACAGCCCGTGGTCGCCATGAGCCTACTCGAGAGCCCCACCGGCCACCTGACGAACCTGTCGGGCGCAGACTTCCGTCGCATGCGCCTGGCTGCCGCACAGGATGTCTTCGATGAACTGATATCGGGCCCGGTAGCGCAATCGAGTTGTGTGGGCTGTCACGTGGCGGGCGGTGAGGCCGGGGATACGAGACTGACGCTGGTACCCGACACCACGGCCGACCACGCCAAGCTGAATCGCGAGGCGTTTGCGGGTTTCCTTGGGGAAGTGGAAGCCGGCGAAAGCCTGATTCTCGCAAAGATGCGCGGGGATGCGGATCATGGCGGCGGCGTTCAGGTGACGGAATACAGCGCTGAGTACGCGAATGTGGCGCGCTTCCTCAGGCTGCTGGTCGAGGAGAGCACCGCGTCGTTCGACTCGATCACCTATGCAGGATCGGCCACCCTCGGCAACGGAGAAACCATGGCGGCGGGTGACCTCCTGATCGAGGTGCCGGAGCGTGCCCTGGTCGACGATATCGCCATTAGCGTCGGTGAAACGGCCTTGCCCGCCGCCTTGCCGTCCGCAGTCAGGCAAATCGCAGACTCTGTCGAGATTACGGTCGGCGACGAACATCAGCGTCACCTGAATGGGCCGTTGACCGTCGCGATGTCGCTTCCGGAGAGTACGCCGGACGATGGCGACATCGTTTTGCTCCAGTACGAATCCACGTCGGAGAGATGGTTCGGCGCCACGGTGAAGAGCCATGATCCGGGCACCGGAACGCTGTCGTTCGAAACCCGCGCTTTCGGGCATTTCGTGCCGGTAAGGGCCGCATCCCCGTTGCCCGACACCTTCACCACGGGTTTCGACCCGAGGCGGCACGGGTTCAGCATC
Source organism: Pseudomonadales bacterium (assembly GCA_963663395.1). Lineage (GTDB taxonomy): Bacteria > Pseudomonadota > Gammaproteobacteria > Pseudomonadales > Azotimanducaceae > Azophilus. The sequence goes on along the minus strand of OY760226.1, from coordinate 5,507,968 downwards.
GATAACGAAGAAATCGACTATCACACCGAGGGGGGGAACTCCTTCGGGATGTCCGCCTATGCGGCCTACCACTTCAACTTCGCGAATAACGATCTTATTTACCGCTGGGACAACGACGTTCAAGCCCTGGTGGCAACGATGGTGCAGTCGACCACGCCCGCGATGTACCTCAACGCCAACTGGTGGCGCTCTTTTCGCTTCCAGGAGGTATCGTCTGTAAAGCGAACCATTCGACTGACTCGCAGTCCGGTCGTGTTGATGCTCACCCGGATGGGCGGCAGTCACGCCGTGCTCGCCTACGGGTACGATGGCGATGAGTTTCTGATCTACGATCCGAGTTATCCGGAATGGACCAGGAAGACCACAGGTGGCGGCCGGCAATTCAGATCCCTTGGCCGGTTGTATTCCGTTTCCCATGCCGTCCAACTGACCAGCGTCGGATGGATTGAAGACTTCGAAAGCCTCAAGAATGCCGCGGATGCCGGATTTACAGACTCGGCGCTTCTTGGAGTGGACGTTCTCGACGGTCAGGAGGTCCACAACAGAAAACTCGCGTTTACCGGGGAACTCTATGGTGCGCTCGACCATGCGGACATCCGTGTGTCGGTGTTCGATGGCGGCTATCCATACGAAACAACAAGGAAGCCTGACGGTACCTTCGAAGGTTCGTTGAACGTTCACTACGGTGAGAACGCGGTTGCCTTGCTGGCAAGCCGAAGTTTGGCATCGAATGAGGCGCCGCGGTCAACGCGGCTATCGGGGTGGTACTGGGAGTTGCCGACCGCCGGCCTGGTCCGTCGTGTTGCAGGAATCACCGACAAGGCAGCGTTGCGCATAACGATCGGCTGGAAGTCGCCGTCTGACCTGGATGTCTTTGTCCAGGAGCCTGACGACGGTGAAGTTCTTTTCTGGGGAAACCGCGAAACCGTGAACGCGCTGACTCTGGACGGTGACAACCAGGGGAGGGGGCCGGGCAATATCCGGCACACGGAGACCGCGATACTCCTGGAGCCGCGGGCGCCACTCGAAGGCGAATATCGCGTGTTCCTTCATCAATACGACGACCATGGTTTGAACGAAAACGTCGATGTCACGGTGGATGTGGAGCTCAATGAGGGTCACAACGACAGGAATGTTTCGTTTCCGGGTGGTTCGACGCTGTACAAGGGTCAGTACGGGCCTGGCGGAGCCACGACAGTTGGAGATCTTCTGAACGATAGCGCGGTGGAGATTGCGCGCGTCGACCCAGGCAGGGGCCAGGTCTGTATCTTCGACCCGGCGAGCGGCCGATTCGACGCCTGTGTAGACAGCACACAGCCCGGCCTGGGAACCCCGCAACCCCTGACAGCGATAAACGCCGACATGGCGAGTGCAAAGCCGGCCAGCGCTGGCCCGCCGGGCCTGCCACCCGGGCCCGATATGGAGTTCGCAATCGATTCAACTGCCCTGCCGGCGTCCGACTGCGCGTTCGAGAGCCCCTGGCGGGCGTGCTACCACACCCGCAGCGCCGCTGCCGGCGACTTCGTCGAGGTCAAGGTGAAGCTGCCGGAAGAACCGTCTGGCATCTGGCACGGGGCCTGGTGCGCAAAAGAGACACCGGACGGGCTGTGTGGCGGAAAGCACGACAGCACGGACAGGGTCTACAAACGCTTTGCCGGGAACGCGACGATCAGTTTTGTCACCGGCGTACCGCAGGACGCAACCTCCTTCTGGATCGTCGGAGAAATCCGCGAATGCGACAAGCCCCTTTGCCGCTGGCCCACGGATTACACGGAAGTGGAATTTCACCATCTCGAGGTGAACGTGGAGACTCAACCCGCAGGCGCCTCGACGCTGTTCTGGTTGGATGGCGGTTTCGTTCGGCGGGCTGGCCTTGACGGTTCATCGGTCGAAACCATTATCGACTTTGGAATGGATGTGGGGCATGACCTCGCCGTCGACCTGCCCGGCGGCAAGGCGTACCTGGTCGATGGAACCTCCGGAACCATACGCCGGGCGAGTCTGGACGGCTCATCGGTGGAGACGATAGTGCGGGGGCTTCAGCGCCCTGACGGAATCGCATTGGATGGCCAGGGCAAGATGTATTTCGCCGCCGAGGGAATTTACCGTGCCGAGCTCGATGGCTCGAAGGTGGAATTGCTGGTTGCTTCGCTACCCTGGCCCCAGGATATCGCGCTCGATGTCGCCAACTCGATGATTTATTGGGTCGATCGCGCATCCAGCAGTATACGGCGTGCCCGGCTGGACGGGTCGAATTCGGAAACGCTGGTGACGCGGGGCTTGAGATTGCCGGAAGGCATCGCTCTGGACGTCGGCGGCGGCAAGATGTACTGGACCGACCGCGATACCGGAAAGGTGCAGCGGTCAGAACTGGATGGTTCGCGGGTTGAGGACATCGCGACGGGTTTGAAGAACCCGCATTCGATAGCGTTTCATGCCTCGGAAAGCATGCTCTATTGGACGGAGCTGGGTACGGGCAGGATCCGGCGTGCGAGGGCTGGCGGTTCCGGTATCGAGGTCGTCGTCGACGGCGTAAGGCGCGGGGGCCCCACCGGCCTCGTCCTGGTCGACTCGAACTGAGCCCGACAACCATGCCGGATGCTGCCCCATCGGTGGCGATTCCCCTGCACAGCTTGCTGTCATGCCAGCAGCCCGGGCTGAATGCGTGGGGCAAGGCTGAGTGAGCCCCTGTCGAATTTCGAGCCTCTCAGGAGTAATATTGGGCCTCTGGAGAAACAGGCGCGGAAACGACCCTCACGAACAAATCAGGACGGCGACTGAATCGGAGCCAGGGCGCAAAAGGGGCCCCGGCAGACGATGCCCCACGATGTTGCGGATCGGCCGCATGTAGACTTTTTTGAGCTGCGGTAACGTGGCATGACCAATCTGAAATATCTCTTTCCTTTCATAGGATTGGCTGCAAACGCAGCCTTCGCGGCTCAAGTGGAGTTCGTGGGCGAATATTCGTTCGATATCGACCCGGGCGAAGGCAGTGTAACGGTAGAGGTCGAGCAACTGCGCAACGCCTCCCGCACCGAGAGTACCGGGCAACTGTTCGTGGCGCTGCGTCACACCCAATGCGATGCACCCACGTCCTATGGGGTCTTTTCCTTCGAGCCGGACGAAGAGGCGGAAGAAGACGCAAGGCCGGGCTTTTTTTCCCTTGACCGCGTGGTTCCCGGGGGTGATTCCACGCTCGCCCCGCAAGCGTCGTGGATGGGCATCCGGTTTACCACGAATTACCGGGCGCCCCCGTCGGGAACCTACCGCAGGCACCTGGTGGTCTACGAACTCGACATCTCGGAGTCGCAGCAAGGCGTGCTCGAACCGATTGGAGCGGCCACCGTTCCGTACCCCCACGTGCAGCGGGGAACAGACGATCTCGACTCCTGCTTTTCCGCCCAACCGCTTGAGGCCGGCGGCAGCCACAGGGAATACCTGAGTCTTGGCGACAGAGGCGACTACTATCGCCTGAAGTCCTATTCGAGAGGTACCCTTCAGATTCACTTCGACGGAAATGTCGAAGCGTTCGGTGAACTGCTCGACAGCGAAGGCCGACTGCTGGCGAGCCCGGGCGGCGGCGCAGAAAGCGATAACTTCGTAATCGAACGCCACGTAGACGACCGCGTCTACTACGTAAGGATCGCAAAATCGTGGGGCGATTCGGGTTATTACAACCTGCGCACCAACGTCGTGCCCGGCACCGGCGCGGACGCGACCGACCGTGATGACGACACGGCGCAACTCGCGAGTCCACTTGGCCTTGGCGTGGAGGTTGGTGACGCGATTGACGTGCCTGGGGACGTTGACTGGTGGACGTTCAGAACGCGCTCGAGCGGCAGGCTGTTTATTGAAACCACCGGACGCGCGGATACTCACGGCAGCCTGCTGGACAACTTCGTCCAGGAACTGGCCGCGGACGACGATGGCGGCGAAGCACGCAACTTCAGACTTGACGACCCCACCATATACGAAGCGGGCACCTACTACGTTCGCGTAACGGGCAGCCGCAACGTCGTTACCGGCCCGTATAGCCTGCGCGTCGTCAGCGTTCCGGAAGACGCTTCCGGGGAACCGGACCTGGCGGTCGGCTTCCCCGACACAGACACGCTGATGTTGATGCCTGACGAACCGACAGTGCTGTTGGCCCGGGTGCGCAACCGGGGCAACGGGGCATCGGATGAGAGTTCCCTGCGCCTGTACCGGTCTGCGAACCGGGTCATATCCGACGCAGACATGCGGGAGGGTTCGGCAGGGGTGGATGCTCTCGATGCGTTGACATCGAGCGATCACTTCGCTCGCTTCGATGGCTTCGCGCAAGCCGGCACTTATCACATAGGCGGATGCGTCCGCCCGGTCGAAGGCGAATCCGATTTCGACAACAACTGCTCGAGCCCCTTGCGTGTCATCGTGAGCGACACCGAAGATGCCGGTGCGACAGAGCCCATTGCCCGGCGCTACTCCGTGCCGCTGGTGCTGTCAGCGTTGGACAGTCGCCGCCATGGATTCGTGCGCATAATCAACCGCTCGGGCGAGTCCGGACAGCTTTCCATTCATGCCGTGGACGACGCGGGTATCCGTTACGGGCCTTTCGAAGTGGCGGTGGATGCCAAGGAGACAATCCACTTCAATTCGCACGACTTGCAGTCGGGTAACCCCGACAGGGGAATTCCGGCCGGTACCGGTGCCGGGCAGGGCGACTGGCGCCTCGAAATTACGACGGCACTGGATATCGCTCCGCTGGCTTATGTACGAACGTCGGACGGTTTCCTCAACGGCATGTACGAAACCGCAGCGACCCTGGATGACGGGCGCTACTTCGTTCCGTTCTTCAACCCGGCGAGAAACACGCGCCAGGTCAGCTCCCTGCGCCTGGTCAACACGGGAACGGAGGATGCCGACGTTACCGTCACCGGCCTCGATGACCGTGGAGCGCCACCGCCGGACGGGGACGTGTGGCTGCATCTGCCGGCGGGCGAGGCCCGGGTCTTTACCGCACAGGAACTGGAATCGGGAGGCGATGCCCTGCAGGGAAGATTCGGCCCCGGTTCCGGCAAGTGGCGGCTGTTCCTCTCCTCGACGTCGCCCATAGAGGTAACGAGCCTGCTTGACAGCCCCACCGGCAATCTCTCGAACCTGTCTTCCCGGGGGCGAAAGCAGTCGCTGCCGCTGGTGTTGCCCGCAACGGAAGCCGGCCGTGAGAGCTTCGTTCGCATCGTCAACTGGTCGGACACGCCGGGGTCGGTACGCATTTTGGGGGTTGACGACTCCGGCCGGCGCACGGAGGCGATTACGCTGTCACTGGATGCCTCAGCCGCGGCACATTTCAACTCGGCAGACCTGGAATCGGGCAACGATTCCAAAGGCTTATCCGCGGGCATTGGCCAGGGCGACGGTGTCTGGCGCCTGGAACTGCAGAGCGACCTGGATCTGGAGGCGCTGGCCTATGTGCGAACGGCGGACGGCTTCGTGACGGGCATGCAGGACCTGGCGGCCGACGTGGAAGGCATTGTCGATGTGCCCTTTTTCAATCCGGGCAGCAACACAAATCAGCAAAGCCGGTTGCGCCTGGTCAATCCGGGCGCGACGGATGCCAGGGCGGCCCTCTCGGGCCTGGACGACATCGGGCGCAACTCGCCTTTCGGAACAGTGCGCGTGACGGTGCCTGCCGGCGAGTCACGCACGGTCACGGCCCGGCAACTCGAGACAGGCGCCGAAGGCTTGAGTGGCCGGTTAGGCGACGGTATCGGCAAGTGGCGCCTGTTTGTCGCATCGGAGCAACCCATCGAAGTGATGAGCCTGCTGGAGAGCCCGACGGGGAACCTGACCAACCTGTCGGCGGCAGCACGCGAGGCGCTGGGCCCGGCGCCCGAAGACGATTCGGGCTGACTGCTTGTCGTGGCGCCCACATTTCCGGTCGCGCGGGCGGAAATTGGGAGTAGACGCCCGCCGCCAAAGGGGAGATAATCGCTCTCGGATGGAAGGTTCAAACCCAATGACGCGTTGCCCGATCGGGCTTCGCTTGGGACTTCTTAGAGAGGTTTGCAGGCGGGTGGCGCCCGCGTTTCTGTCGCTTGGCAGCAGCGCCGCCACACGGAAGCGATGCAGGTTTTACCTGGAACTTGCGACGTATACCCGTAAAGGGCCGGTTCCGGCTGCAAATTAAAGTTGGTAACAGGTCAAAAAGGGGTTGCCATTTCGCAAAGGTCATGGATAATCCGCCCATAGCTGCAAGGCGTGGGCGCTTGTGTCCGGGTCGAATGGCTGATTTAATATCAATTTGTTGGGATGACGGAGTGAAAACAATGCTCAGCATGAAAACTCTCAGGGTTGCCATTGTGACCTTTGGGTCCGCGCTCTTGCTTGGGTCGGGTATAGCCGCGGCGCAAAACACAGAGAACACAGGCACGATCCACCTCGACGGCAGTGCGGCGCTCGGTAATGCGCCGTCGCCAGTGAGGCTGGCTGCGGAGTCCATTAGCACGGCTGCAACGGCCCAGACGACGAGGGGCACCACGGTCCTCGGCTACAACGTCGACGTTGGAAACGTGGAAATTCGGGTCTCCGCAAGGACGGCAGTGCCTTCCGGGTACTTTGTCCGCGTCAAGCTGACCGGCGCCGTATTCCGCGGCGAACTGGGAGCTGTTCGCCTTACAGAGTCAGACGGTTCCACTGATGCTCTCGGCGGCGGTTCTTTCACACCGGTCCAAGGTGGTGCAATGCACGACCAAGTGGTGTATTCGGTCCCCGACGACGGCATCCCATTGGGTAGTCAGTTCCAGTTGGACATTGATGAGAATCTGGCGGTTTCCAGTGCCTCGCCCGGGTCGGTCTCTGCCGCGATCATAGCCTACCGAGATCAATTCGATGCGATCGACGGCCAGGGCGGCCTGAGCGGTCAGTACTTTGGAGGTTCAAATACGATCGTTGAGAAGGTATCGGGTATCGCCGCAGCAGTACGTCCAGGCAGGACCGCGACGGCCAATGCCGCAGTCGGTTTCCGGTGGTTTGTCAACCCCAATGCCGATGAGGACGGTCATCCCAACACTGCACAGGGCGTGTTGGGGAGTTTCTCGGTGGGCGAGCGGACAGCCACAGACACTGATACCCAAACGGTACTCGCCTCGGGCGACAATGCAGGGACGATCGTTGACGCGGGAGATCTGATCATGCCCGTGAGTGGGGTGCTGCTCAGGGTTGAAGGTAATCTTGGGATTGGCGCTTTTAGCTTAGCCCGCGATGAGCGCGACACTGCCGCTATCGCCGCTGGAATGCCGGCGACCACCAACTGTTTGGACCCGGAAGACGGAGATGAAGACACCCCGTTGAGGGGGAACACACGTGGTACGATGGATGTGCCGAATGTAGCGACCGTCAGCACGAGCACAAGCACTACCACTGCGGCCGGCGGTACGCGTGTGCCAGTGTTTGGCGACATGGCTGAAGATGCAACGGGGCTCTTTACGCTCTGCGTCACCGTCGATACAACCGGCCCCATGTCGAATGAAACGCCACTGCCGGAAACGGAGTACATGGGAACCATTCTTCTTCCCAGTTCCAATACTGCGATCCCGCCTCGGGAACTGGCGACGGGAATAGTCGGCAAGATCGAGCGCAACGGCGCATCGGCGGCTATCGCTTATCTCACGACCTCCGATAAGCACAATCAGCGCCTGATCATCGTCAATCGCGGCACCAGTCCAATCCTCTTGACGGACGTCACCTTCCAGACCGAGGACGGTACGGAAGCCGACCTGACGGACGGTGCGAAGGCCGCTGCTGCGTTGCCTGAAGAGGACAGGGAAATCGCCGGGGGCGATTCGATGACTGTCAAAGTCACCGACATGGTTAGCATTACAGGCAATTCCCGGCGCGCCGCCGCAGTGCTCAGCTTCAATGGCGTACCGGAAGATATCTCCGTTGCCACGACGCAGGTGAACCTGTCGGATAGCAGCACTGATACCGTCATGTGGACTGTCGATTGACGGCATAATGCCAAGCAGCTAACTCCACATCTTGTGGAAAAAGGAGGGCGCGAGCCCTCCTTTTTTTGTGGTGCGCCAGGCATGGCGCGTAGCGCCGAGACTGGCGCTTTTTCAGTACACGTGGTGGTGGCTGGATGACTTGGCGGTGAAAGTCCGCTGCTGGCCCGGCAAGGGGAACAGCTCCGGCGTGTGACGCGAAAGCCCCCGTATACGAAAAAGCGGAACGCGCCCGGCCAAGGGATCGCCTTCGTCAACGCGCATGGGCGTAACGTCAAGTCGCCACACCCAACCCATCTCGCATGAGGAGAGGAATACGGATATGTCACACGACACGGCGACACGGTCCGCGTTTTACTCGAAATGCAACCTTGAATTTGACCCTCGTTCTGGTTAAATCGACTGCTTGAACACAGACGTTGAATAAGCGTCAAAAGCGTCGGTGCGCATGGCCCGCTGCGCGCCTCCAAGTTGCATAGGGGATGCTCTCAAATGGTTCGTTTCTTTTCGGTTGTAGCAGTTGCCGTATTGGCTGCATTTCCATACCTCGCGCAGGGGCGCGAAAACCCCGAAGCCGGGCAGTGGTTTCTGTCCCCGATGGGAGCGATGATGGACTTGCCGGGCGATTCCGACGTCGGCAATTTGACGGGTGGTGGCATCGGTATCGGTTACGGGATCACTGATCACTTCGCAGGGGAATTGACCTATCTCACATGGGATGGTGACGATGGCGATGGCGACACGGTCTGGGCAACCGGCTTTTGGTCGTTGCCGAGAGCCAGCAAGTCGTTTCAGCCGATGGTGCTGCTCGGCGGCGGCCGCACCAAGTTCGATGCCGATGGCATGGAAAGTGACAACCGCGCCCAGTTCTTCGGCGGCTTCGGGGCGTTCGGCGATCTCGGCGAACGGTTCTCCTGGCGCGCCGATTTCCGGGCGGTGAAGACCGAAGGTTCCGGTGCAGTTGACCCATTCGGTCAGATTGGCGTCACCGTCTTCCTCGGCGAGGTTTCACCCTATCCGTTGCGGGACAGAGATGGCGACGGCGTGCCGGACATCAACGACAAATGCCCTGATACGCCCCCGGGCGTGCCCGTCGATGAAGATGGCTGCCCGTTCCCGCCGGATTCGGACGGCGACGGCGTTCCGGACGATCGGGACGCCTGCCCGGATACGCCTGCCGGCGTTGCCGTCGATGACCGGGGCTGCCCGATCGACAGCGATGACGACGGCGTACCGGACTACAAGGACAAGTGCCCCGATACCCAACCGGGCGCCGTGGTGGGTGAAGATGGCTGCTACGTGCATCCGGACGAGCCCATAACCTTCACCATCCTCTTCGACACGGACGCGTCAGGTATACGCGCCGACCAGGAAGCGATATTGCGCCGGGGCCTGGAGATGCTGCGCAAGTACCCGATTACCGATGCCGTGATCGAAGGGCATGCGGACTGGCGCGCAAGGCAGGAACACAATCAACCGCTATCCGAGCAGCGTGCGGAAAGCGTGCGCGACTACCTCGTGGCGGGCGGCATCGACGCCGATCGCCTGTCCACCGTCGGTTACGGCGAATTGAGGCCTGCCGCCGACAACCGTACGCCTGAGGGAAGGCAGCAGAACCGCCGCGCCACGACGATTACCGTTCAGGTGCGGGCAGACTAGGCGCGCCGGTATTGCGAATTCGCGTGCGCAAATCGTGATAGGAGGCAATTGGATGACCATCCCGGAAACGGATGCAGGAGTGCTTGAAATGAATACCGGTGCCAATCAACAGGTGCTAACCGCCCCCGGGCGTGCAGCCGTATTGGCGGTGCGAACGCTGCTGCTGGCCTTCGTTGCGGTGGCATTCCTGTTGCCGCAACACGCAGCCGCCCAGCCCCCAAGGGTCATTAAATCGCTGGAAGACCTCACGCTTAGGATCGACAACGGGCCGCGCACAGTGGACCTGCGCGGCGTCTACTGGGGCGAGCTGGAGGATTGCGATGCGGTGTCTTCAGACGAAAGCGTCGCCACCGTGGAAGTTGTGAACGGTTACGACCTGGTCGTTACGCCGGTGGGCGTTGGTACCGCCACCATAACTGCCACCGCATCGAACGAATACGGCAGCGTGGAACACGACTTCGAGGTAACGATAATCCATGTGCCGCCGGAGGCAGTGGGCGCGTTTCCCGACTATGAGATGCGCGTCGGTGATGTGCTGCCGCTGGAGTTGGCGGGGGCTTTCCAGGGCGATGCGCTCGAGTACACCGCTTCTTCCTCAGATGACGGCGCGGCCAGCGTTTCAGTCGTCGGTTCAACCGCTTCCATCACCGCGCACAAGAAGGGCATGGCCACCATCACGTTTACCGCAACCAATACGGGTGGCAGCGCTGAGCAGAAAGTTACCCTCTGGATTATGGACGCGCTGCCTGAGGCGGTAGGCAGGTTGCCCGACCTCACCATCACGATCGGCGACGATCCTGTTTCCGTCAATTTTGCAGACGCCTTCACCGGCAGTGCGCTGCAGTTTGCAGCATCGTCGTCGGCTGTTGAGTTCGCAAGCGTAACCCTTGGCGGTGAAAACGTGACTGTCACGGCCATCGCCGCCGGGGCGACGGCGGTGACCATAACCGCCACGAACAGCGAGGGCATGGCGGAACAGACGTTCAACGTCACCGTGAAAGACCAGCCGCCGGAGGCGGTGGGGACGTTGCACGACCTCACCATTACGCTCGGCGACGATCCGGTTTCCGTCAATTTTGCGGAAGCCTTCACCGGCAGTGCGCTGCAGTTTGCAGCATCGTCGTCGGCTGAGGAGTTCGCAAGCGTATCCCTTGGAGGTGAAAACGTGACCGTCACGGCCATCGCCGCCGGGGTGACGGCGGTGACCATAACCGCCACGAACAGCGAGGGCATGGCGGAACAGACGTTCAACGTCACCGTGAAAGACCAGCCGCCGGAGGCGGTGGGGACGTTGCACGACCTCACCATTACGATCGGCGACGATCCGGTTTCCGTCAATTTTGCGGAAGCCTTCACCGGCAGTGCGCTGCAGTTTGCAGCATCGTCGTCGGCTGAGGAGTTCGCAAGCGTATCCCTTGGAGGTGAAAACGTGACCGTCACGGCCATCGCCGCCGGGGTGACGGCGGTGACCATAACCGCCACGAACAGCGAGGGCATGGCGAAACAGACGTTCAACGTCACCGTGAAAGACCAGCCACCGGAGGCAGTGGGAACGTTGCCCGACCTCACCCTCACGGTGGGTGACGACCCGGTAGAGGTCGCTCTGGCGTCGGCGTTCCGTGGCACCGGGTTGCGCTTTGCAGCCTCGTCCTCGGCAGACCAGTTTGCAGGTGTATCCGTGGACGGCTCCACGGCGACCGTCACCCCGATTGCCGCCGGGCCAGCGACTGTCACCGTCACCGCGACTAACAACGCGGGTACGGCGGAACAGACGTTTACCGTTACCGTCAAAGATCAGTTGCCGGAAGCGGTGGGCACGTTGTCCGACCTGACCCTCACGGTCGGCGACGATCCAGTTTCCATTGATGTTGCGGAAGCCTTCAGCGGCAGCGCGCTGGAATTCGCGGCCTCGTCTTCGGCAGACAGCCTGGCGGGCGTGACGGTAGAAGGTTCCATGGCGACGGTCAGCGCAATCGCCGCCGGAACGTCGACCGTCACCGTAACTGCGTCGAACAGCGCAGGCTCGGCGGAACAGACGTTTACCGTTACCGTCAAGGATTCGCTGCCGATGGCAGTGGGCAAGTTGGAGGACCTGACCGTGACGGTCGGCGACGACCCCGTGTCCATCAATTTTGCGGAGGCCTTCAGCGGCAGCGCACTGCAGTTTTCGGCATCGTCTTCGGCGACTGACCTCGCGGGCGTGTCCCTGGACGGCCACATGGTGATGGTCAATGCCATCGCCGCCGGGATGGCAACCGTGACCATAACCGCATCGAACACCGCGGGCGCTGCGGAACAGACGATCAACGTGACGGTGAAGGATCAGCCGCCCATGGCAGTGGGCCAGTTGCCCGATCTCACCATCAGAATCGGTGACGATCCGGCCACGGTCGATCTGGCGCCGGCGTTCACCGGCACGGCCCTCGTCTTCTCGGCAATGTCGTCCGCTGAAGGAATGGCAGCCGTCGCAATCACCGGCGCCACGCTGGATGTCACTGCTGTTGCAGCCGGGACGGCCATGGTCACCGTGATGGCAACCAACAGCGAGGGCAGCGCGGAGCATAGTTTTGCAGTCACCGTGGAAGATGTGCCGCCAGAAATCGCCTCGCGCCTGCCGGACCTGAACCTGATAACCGGCGGCGAACCCGCGCTGGTTGATGCAGTGCCGGCCTTCTCCGGCACCGCCCTGGTCTTTTCCGCATCGGCATCCGGCGAAGCAGCGAGCATTGCTGTGGCCGGCGGCCAGGTGACGGTGTCGCCGCTGGTGGAAGGCGATTCGACCATAACGGTTACCGCCACCAATTCCGCCGGCACGGCGAGCCAGACCTTCACGGCCACCGTTTCCACGGATGCCGCTGAGGCCGATGCCATTGAGAATACCCTTGCCGCCCTGGCCCGAAGCACGCTCGCGAGCGTGACCTCTGCCATCGGGGGACGATTCCGGGCCGAGCGCATGGGAACCGCGGCGGCGGGATCTGCCGCGGCGTCTTCGAGCGCATTCGACAGCGCCGGAATGAATCCCCTGGGGCAATGGTCACAGCCGGGAGTGGGCGCGGCCAACGGGTTTTTCTCCGGCGGGTCACTTCACGACAGCAATTGCTGCATCGGGTCGGTTGGCGGCTGGATTGGTGCCGAGCGGTTCGGCTACGGCCCCGGAATGAACTCCGGCGGGCTGCAGCGGCTGCACGGCATGAGTTTCGCCGTGCCGCTGAATGCCGCGGGGTCCGGCAGCGGAACGGGGTGGACACCGGCTGCCGAATGGACCTTCTGGGGCAGCGTCGACCGCCAGGGATTTGACGGTTCGGGGTACGATGGAGACCTTACCAGCATATATTTCGGCGCCGATGCCAGGTTCGGAGACAACTGGCTGGCCGGTGTTGCGGTATCGCACAGTTCCGGCGATGCGGATTACGATTTCTCAAGCAGCAGGGCGAGCGGTTCCGGTGACATCGACACCGACATGGTCAGTGTGCTTCCGTACGTGCACTGGACGTTCAGCGATATGGCCGAGGTTTGGGCCATCGCCGGGGCCGGCTGGGGCGATATCGACCACAAGCGTACTGCCACCACCCAGGAAGGCGAAGCAGACCTGTCCATGTGGATGCTCGCGGCCGGAGGCCGGCGCACCCTGGCTTCCGGGGCCGAATGGAATTTCGCCCTCATGGGGGATGCCGGCATGCTGGAAATGCAGACCGACGGTGGCGTGGGCATCATCGATGACATGAACGTCTCTGTAGGCCGCGTGAAAGTCGGTTTCGAGGGCGAACGCATCATCTCCATGGACGGCGGTGACATGTTCTCGATATTCGGCCAGATTGGCGGACGCCACGACTCCGGCGACGGCGATACCGGCAGCGGTGTGGAACTGGCGGGCGGCGTGCGCTGGGACACCGCCGGCCGCATCCGCCTGGAGGCGAAAGCCAGGCTGTTGAGCCTGCACTCTGCCGACAGCTACGAAGAGAACGGCGTCAGCCTCTCGGCCATCGTGCGGCCGCGGTCCGACGGCGGCGGCATGTCACTTGCGCTGTCGTCCTACCTGGGCACTGGCATGAGCGGCAACAACACCACGCTGGAGCAGGGCTACGGCTATCCCGGCCGCATCGAGGAATTCAGCGACTATTACGGCGAAGCCTGGGGCATGGACGCCAAGCTCGGCTACACGTTGCGGGTCGACCGCCTGTCGGGGCTGTTGACGCCGTTCGCCAGCTTCGACATGGCAGGCAACGACGGACACGGCATGCGCATGGGCCTGAGGTACGACCTGGCGAACCGGGTAAGCGACACGATGCTGAATCTGGAGTTCACCGGCGGCCAGCAATACGACCGCTACCGGCGCGAGACCGACAACATGGTGCAACTGCGCGGCGAACTCAGGTTCTGATTGCCGGGCGGATTTCGGAGGTTGGCGTGCTTTTGGGTGCGTCAACCCTCCGTGCGCCGAGTGACCTCGCGGCCGTCCATCATCGCGGCCATCGCCCCTGATACTGCTTCTGTAGCATCTACCACCGGAAGGTTGGCGCGCCGTATGTATCGGTCTGCCATCGCCGCGGTCTTGTGGCCCAGCAGGTCTCGCAGCGTGTGGGGATTGATTCCGGATTCCGCTGCGCGGGTCATGAAGGTGCGACGCAGGTCGTGCAGGCGTACGTCGCTCAGGCCCGCATCTTCAACTACCTTGAGAAACGCCTGCCTGACGGCCCAGTAGCTCATGGGCGCCAGCGACGCCGTACAGAACACGTGCTCACCATTGATCGCCAGGCTCGCGAGCACGGACAGGGCAGCCGTGCTCAACGGGTGGTTGCGCCGCCCTGTCTTGGTAGTGGGAAGCAGAACGCAACAGGATTCGAAGTTGACGCACTCCCACCGCATGGATATGACTTCGCTGATTCTCAGGCCGGTCAGCATGGCGAATTGAATCGCCGCGGCGGCGCACGGCTCGATGTCCGATTCAGCCAATGCCCTGCCCAGCGCGGCGATTTCCGTCGGCACCAGTGTGCGGTCGCGGGGTTCTTCCCGGCTTCGCTCGACACCCCTGCATGGATTGTCGTACTGGCGCCGTTGCCCCTGGTCCTCGAAATACCTGAAGATCCTGCTGGTCAATGCCAGTACGCGGTTTCGGAGGATCGGCCGCAGAGGATCCACCATGCGTTCGATATGGTGGCGTTTTACTTGGTCTACGTCGAGCCTGCCGAGTGCGGGAATCAGATAGCGTTCCGCCTGTTTCCGGTATTCTTTGACCGTTCGCTCCGTCATTCGCCTGGTCGCGACGCGCCTGGGGCAGAAACCCTCGAAAAACATGGCGATGCCCTGGGCCACGGTGAAGGTATCCCGCCGTTCCTGGCGGCGGGTCAAGAGGTCATCTTCCCCCATGCGGATCTTCACCATTTCCCTGGCGGCCAATTCGCGGGCCTCTTTCAGAGCAATCTCGTTCACCCGCGCCAGCGTGGCCAGGCGTTGCCGGCCCTTGGCGTCCGAATATCGCAAGACGAACGCCTGGGAGCCTGCGGGGGTGATACGGCAGCCCAAACCCTTCAGTTTCGTGTCCCACAGAATCCTGGTTTTCGTGCCGGGTTTCTGGTCTCGAATCGTTCGCTCGGTCAGCATAATGCGCTTCTTTGGGCTATCTCCGTGTCAGCCATGTGTCGATGAATTGCCGAAACTATGAAGTCACACTGCTTTAGATTTGAAATTTCGGAAAAAATTCCGCTCGGTAGCGTAGGGGAGTGTTTTCATCAGAACGAGGAAAGCTGGCGTCCGCCGGTTGCTGCCCGAGAACCGCCGCAAGAGTAAAAGAGTGTGCCAGGCGGTCGAATGCGGCGACTTCGGTCGATTGGCTGTGTCGACGGTGACGTGGCCGATGTTCTGATGGGAGGTCAGCAAGGTACATGTTGGCCAGCTGCCTTCGGATTCCACCTCGCGATGCAAACCCTTGCCCTCGGTTAGCTGTTCCCGTTGCTGGGCCAGCAGCGGACTTTCACCGCCAAGTCATCCAGCCACCACCACGTGAACTGGAAAAGCGCCAGTTACGGCGCTGCGCGCCATGTCTGGCGCACCAAAAAAAAGGAGGGCCTGAGCCCTCCTTTTACCGCATGATGCGGAGTTAGCTGCGTGGCGTTATGCCATCAATTGACAGGCCACATGACGGTGTCGGTGCTGCTGTCCGACAGGTTCACCTGCGTCGTGGCAACGGAGATATTATCCTTTGTGCCGTTGAAGCTAAGCACTGCAGCTGCACGCCGTGAATCGCCGGTGATGCTTACCATGTCGGTGACTTTAACAGTCATCGATTCGCCCCCGCCGATTTCCCTGGCTTCGTCAGGCAGCATAGCAGCGGCTTTTGCGGCGTCCGTCAAGTCTGCTTCCGTGCCATCTTCCGTCTGGAAGACGACGTTGGTCATCATGATCGGGTTGGTGCCTCGGTTGACGATGATCAGGCGCTGATTGTGCTTCTCGGAGGTCGTGAGATAAGCGATGCTCGCCGACGCCCCGTTACGCTCGATCTTGCCGACAGGCCCTGTGGCCAGTTCGCGAGCCGCGATCGCAGAATTCTCGTTGGGGAGCAAAATCGTTCCCGTGTATTCCGTAGCCGGCAGCGGCGTTTCATTCGAAAATGCGCCCATGGTGTCGACGGTGACGCAAAGCGTATAGGTTCCTCGCGCACCTCCGGCGCCAAACGGCTGCGTTTCCGCTGTATCGCCGGTAGCGGTACTGACGGTCGCCACATTCGGAGCATCCATCGTGCCTTTCACGTTGCCCATCAATGCGGAGTCCTCAGATCCCTCTGCGACCGGCGGACAGGTAACCATCAACGCATCACCGTCATCCACATCCTGGGCGGTGCGAGCGTCACGACTCAGTTCGAATGCGCCAATTCCAAGTTCCCCTTCAATCCTCAGCGTTACGCCTCTAGAAGGCGGTACAAGAACGTCTGGTAGAAGGGTTGCCCCGGTGCCGGCATCGATCGTTGCGGTGTCGCCAGAAATCCGCTCAGCCACCGTGAAACTCCCCAGATGTGCGCTCGCCCTGTTTGCTCCAGTGGCCATGTCATCTGCATAGTCGGGCTCGTTGACAAACCACCGGAAACCGACTCCGGCATCGGCAGTCGCGGTAATGCCCGGCGAGACGGTCGCGGTAATGCCAGATACCTTATTAATAATCGTGGCCGAACCGCCGAAGTACGCTGTGGACAGCTCGCCAACGCCGTCAATCGCGTCGAACTGATCGCGGTGGGCAGTGATCGATGCGGTCACCGTACCGGGGGAGGCGCTTGTGACAGCGAGAATGTCCGCGCCCGAAAGAGCAACCGTTACACTAGGAGTCGCACCGTCTGCTGCACGCCGTGGAATTCCAGTTGCGGGCACCGCGAATACGACCTGATCCATTAGGGCTCCGCCCTGTGCTAACGTACCGAGCCCAGTTGCTGTGGGGTCCTCCCTGAATATCGCACCGTTCAACTTGACACGGACAAAGTATCCTGCCGGTACAGCCGCTCGTGCGCTCGCAGCAATCGCTCGCGTCGCGCCAATATTCACGTTGTACCCGAGGACCGTGGTGCCTTGCGTCGTTCGGTTGGTGTCGGCCGTGCTGATTGATTCCGCAGCCAAGCGAACCGCCACCGGCGCAACATACCTCGTTGCAGTGCCATCCAGTTCGATATTCTGTGCAGCCGCGAAGCCCGACCCGAGCAATAGCGCGCACCCCATGGTCACAATGGCAACCCTGAGAGTTTTCATGCTGAGCATTGTTTTCACTCCGTCATCCCAACAAATTGATATTAAATTTGTTTTTTTTGGGGCAAATGCTCCCTGACTTTCTAATAAAATCAATGAGTTAAAAAAATTCCCATGTCCGAAATGGCCATTTTTGTCAGCCATGTGTCAACAATGCTCCGAGCGCCAAACCGGGGGAAATGAGCTGGCTGGGGGACGTAAAGTACTGTTTTCCGGCGGGAGCGGCGTTGCGGCAACAGCTTGGAATTGACGCCGGCGGAACGGCGCCCGGCGAATGGCTCTGCGCGGGATTCCCAATTGACGAGGAATCATCGGAGATTTCCCGCACGCGAACGGGCCGGTGTCGCACGACAGACCGGGTTGCTGGCCTGTGGGTTAATCAGGCACCGGTGCCGACTGCCACACATGGCCGATGCACCCAATGCTCCTTTCATTCACTCGACCGTCTAAGCGGCCGGGATGGAGAATGCTCTGCGGTGACTGCGGCGGTGTTCCCGGGGGCGTTGGGGGTTCGATGGCCTAGACATCATCCAGCATCTTGGCCAGTTCGCCGGACACCAGTTCGGTGGCGTTCACCACGGGGATGTTGGCGCGGCGGACGTAGCGGTCTGCCATCATCGCCGTCTTGTGGCCGAGCAGGTCGCGCAGGGTGTGGGAGGAAACGCCGGTCTCCGCGGCATGGGTCATGAACGTGCGGCGCAGGTCATGGAGGCGCACGTCCTTCAGGCCGGCCGATTTTGCCGCCTTCAGGAAAGCCAGCCGCACCGACCAGTAACCCACCGATTCCAGCGGGCTGGTGCAGAACACGTAAACGCCGGTCTTCGGAAGCCTTATCAGCACGGCGAGGGCGGCCTTGCTCAGGGGGTGTATCCGGCGCCCGGTCTTGGTGGTGGGCAGCAGCGCGTTGCCGGTATCGAAATCGATGCAATCCCAGCGCAAGGAGATCACTTCGCTGATGCGCAGGCCGGTGAGCATCGCAACCTGTATGACGGCGCGCTTGACGGGGCCGATATCCACCCTGGCCAGCGCCTTGCCCAGGGCGGAAATCTCGGCCCTGCTCAGGGTTCGGTCACGCGGTTCCTCGCGGCTGCGCTCAACCGCCCGGCACGGGTTGCTGTACTGTTGCCGCAACCCCTGGTCTTCAAAGTAGCGGAAGATCCTGCTGGCCAGGGCCAGCACCCGGTTGCGTAACACCGGGCGCAGCGGCTTCACCATGCTTTCGATGTCGGAGCGCTCTACATCTTCGATATCCAGCTTGCCGAGCGCGGGGATGAGATAGCGGGCCGCCTGTTTCCCGTAGTCGCGCACTGTTCTCGCTGCCATTCTGCCGTTCTGAACGCGGGTGGGGCAGAATTCCTCGAAGAATGTGTCGATGCCCTGTGCCACGGTGAGGGACTCGCGCCGCTGCTGCTTGCGGGTCAGCAGGCCGGGTTCGCCCATGCGGACATTCATCAGCTCCCTGCCGGCGATTTCGCGGATTTCCTTGAGCGGAATCTCGCCGAACCGGCCCAGTGTGGCAAGGCGTTGCTTGCCCTTGGCGTCCTTGTATCGCAAGACGTATGCCCGAGCCCCGGCCGGCGTGATGCGGCATCCCAACCCGATTATTCGCTTGTCCCAGAAGATGCGGGTTCTCGGGCCGGGTTTTTGACGTTGAATGTTCGTTTCAGTCAGCACGTGGCGACTCCTCAGGCCGTGGGCGCATCGGTGACCTACCGGCTGATCGCCGGTATCAATCATCTGGGTGCGTCCAGGCGCGGCGGGGACTGGGCAGGCCTCCAGGAGCATGAGACCGCGCGCGCTGCGATTTGTTGCGTTCGATCGGGAATCATTGCAGGTTCGCGCCCCGGGGAATACCGGGAAGCGTTTGTGGCGCTGGCCCTGAGGAGCGGCCGGGAAACTGCGGCGCCTGGCAGCGGAGCGTCCGGTGCGAGGGTGGGGGATTGGGCGACAGGTGCCGTGTGACGGGGGGTTGCGGCACGCTTGACTATCCCCGTCTCTCCCGCGCGGGCTCGCGCGCGTGCGCGCGTGTAGTGCGCTGCGCAGCCGGTTCGTACTACCGAATTTAACGGAAGGTGTCAGTCGTTGGCGGAAGCGAGAAGCCCGAGCGCGCGTGCCCGTCGCACCGCGTCGGCGCGGTTGTGCACGCCGAGTTTCTTGAAAATGGCGCGTATGTGGTAGCGCACTCCGTGCGGTGTCATGCCCAGTGCCGCGGCAATCTGCTTGTCCTGGTGGCCGGCGAGTTGGCCGAGAACGGAATTCTCGCGGTCGGTGAGACGGGGCTTTCCGGGCACCCGGTCGCGGGTCATGGCAAGGAGGCGTTCGGCCGCAACGGCCTGCGGCCCGTCCGGATTGGAGTCGATGATTCGCTCGAGGGCGGTCGCGGCGGAACTACCGGCACGGACCAGCGGCCGGGCATAGTCGGTTCGGGCGTACAACGTCAGGTACTCCGAGGCGGCTTCTCGGGCGGCGTCGCGGTCACCGGCCCGGTGGCGCAGTCTCACGAGGAGCGCCAGTGCGCGCATCAGTGTGCGTCGCAGACCGCGCTCTTCGGCCGTACGCGCTAGCGACCGCGCAAGTTCACAGGCCGCGCTGGTTGTGCCGGCGGCGTCGAGCAGCAGGATTCGCGCGCACGCAACGGCTTCCAGGTCGCGCCAGCCGCCGGCTCCGATGGCCAGGCAACCGGCGTCCGTCGCGGGCAGCCCCGACGCGGCCCAGGTTCGCTGCGCCGCGCTGACGTCTCGCGCATCCGCAAGCAGGGAGACGCGCAGCGCGGCGAGGTGCTGGTGCAAAAGGTCGAGCCCCGCGCGGCGTGCGATTTCTCCCATCTCTTCGGCCACGGAAAGCGCCGCGTCCGTGCCGTTGGCGTCCAGGGTCATTGCGGTTACCAGGCTCGCGGTGGCGGCATAGTAGCTGAAGTTGCGGCCACGCAGGTAAACGTCCCGCACGATCCGCCGCGGGTTATTGCCGTCGTCCATGCGGTTGCGTTCCAGTGCCAGTTCGCGCATCAGCAGGTTCGCGTAAATGGTCAGGCCCGGGTCCTCCAGAAACCGCTGCTTCGCGAACCGGTCGGCGCTGCGGTAGAGGCGCAGAGCTTCGCGTACGTGGCCGCGGACCATGGCGATCTGGCCCAGTTGGGAGTCGATCATCATGGTCAGGTACGCCGATTTTCCGACTGCCGCCTTCCGCGCGCGGTGCGCCAGCGTGATGGAGGCGGCAAAGTCGGTCCTGGAGGCGTGGGATATGCTGCGTCCGAAGGTGAGCATGCCGCGCACCAGCGTGGGCGTGCTGGGCCGGTCGGCGATACGGGCGGCTTCGGCATCCATTGCCCGTCTGTCATCTTCACCGGGTGGTTCGCACCCGTTGATCGCGAGCATACCGCGGGCCAGGAGGCGGTCGATTTCGAATTCGGGGTCGTCCGGCTGCGCGGGGGCGGCGGCCAGGGTGCGTCGCGCCTCGCTCAGGCGACCCTGGAAATGCAGGGCGATGCAATGTGTCATGGCAAGGCGAGGCTCGTCGTCGGCGGCCGGCAGGAAGGGGACTGCGGCGAGAAACCGCTGCGTACCCTCGCGAATCCACCACTGCAGGGTGCCTGCCTTCACGAAGATTCTGCCGGCAAGCGCTCTGTCGCCGGCAAGCTCTGCGTGCCGCAAGGCGTCCAGCGTGGCGCCGCGCCGTGCCAGGGCTTTCGCGACGCGCCGGTGAACGAGCCGGAAGCGCGCCGGTCTCTCGCGGCGCCGCCGATTGGCGCAGTAATCGCTTAGTAGCGGATGCAATCGGTAGATGGTGGCAGTGTTGCCGCCCACGGGTTCGAGAAGCCCCGCCAGTCCCGGCAGCGCCAGCAGCCGGTCAAGGGCGCCTACATCTTCGACAATCTCATCGACCAGGGCGGCATCGACCCATTCCACCAAGCCGATGTCGAGTATCCGCTCGCGGTCTTCCCTGGAAAATCCATCCCAGAACCGGCCGGCGATCCAGTTGTCGACGACGTGGCGCGCGGCGCGCGCCTCCGCAGCCCCGTATCTGCTGGCATCGTTGCGCCAGATCCGCAGCGCGATCGGCCAGCCGTTCGACTCCGCGGCGATGGCGGTGAGTTGATCGCGGGAAAGTTCCAGATCGAAGAACCTTGCGATATCCGCCTTGCTGAAGCGCAGGTCTTCCGCGTTGAGCACGGCGACATCCTGGCCCAACACGGCCTGGGCCAGGTCGAGGCCCGGCGGCAGGCTGCGGCAGGCAATGGCAATGTGGAGGCATGGGGGCGCGTTACGCAGCAGGTGGTTCAGGACCCGGACAGCGGCGGGGTCAGACGCGTGCTCGACCTCGTCGAGCGCCAGGACACAGGGTTGCCTGGTTGCCTCCAGGGCTCGGATCAGGAGGGCGATGCGGGGGTACGTCTGGCCGAGCCCGGTGTCGCCTGCCTGCAGCGCTGCCAGCAGGTCGATTCCGGCTTCCTGGAAGGCGAAGGCGAAGTAGGCGTCGAGAGCGCCCGGCTGGTCATCGTGTGACAGCGTTACCCAGGCGACGGGCACACCCCGCGCGACGACGGCCCGGCAGGAATGTGCGAGCAACGTCGACTTGCCGAAGCCGCCGGGCGCCATCAGGACGGTGACGGGCTGGTCTGTCAGCGCGCACCGGCGGGACAGGTCCGGCCGGTCGCAGTAGCGGGCGGGCGGCTCGGGGATGGCGACGCGATGCCGCGGCAGCCACAACGGCGCCTGCGCCGCAGCGGGGGACGCCGACTCGGCGGCTTTTGGCCGCGACGTTCGCTTTTCTACAATGGGAAACTCCAGCAGGAATACAAATGTGACGCAACGGGCCGCCCGCATCCTGCCGGAAACGTTGCCGTCTGCTCCATTTTGAGAAAAACGTGGAGAAACAAGCGCTTCAGATCGAACTCAAGCAGCATTGGCCACTCCCTGGAATGCATCGATCAATGCCGGGAACTGTATTGGCAGGCATTGCAATGGTCAAGGTGTTGGTGGCAGGCGGGCTGGGGCGCACTCCACGCGGGGAAGCAGTCGCTAGCGCAAGGGATCTACGCCAGTGAGGAACGGAAACCGGTGAAAGTCGGTATCGCGGGTACAGATTCGGCTGACGCCGTTTTCGCGCATCAACACGGCCGTATGCAGGTCGTGGCAGATGTTGCCCCGCAGGTCGGGCAGTTCTTCAAGCGTTGAACCGAGAACTTCGGCATGGCGTCTGGTGGGTGTCAGGAGTAGGACAAGGGACACCTACCTAACCGACCTACCCGTCCCGCCCTCTATTTCGCGGAGACGGCGAGCGTTGCAATGCTTGAAATGGCCAACTACCTGCCGTCGCCTCGCCTGGTTCCAACCAGCTACCGGTTGGGTATTTTCGGGCCGACATCTACAACCCGAGGGCGTTCGGTGGGGCTCCTGGCGCAACGGGTCGATGACGCCGGCTGATACAGGCGTCCAGATATGCCGCGTTCAGACTGGCGTTTGGATTACGGAACCTGGAGATATTTCTTACAATCGGGGGATTGCCGTGGTGCTAAAATCGTCGGATGACCAACCCGGTATTTGACACGCTCAAGGCGGCGAACTCCCTGAAAGCCGCGGGGTTTGACGACCGTCAGGCCGAGGCGGTGGTTACCACTCTGGGTGGCGCGATGATCGGCAACCTTGTGACCAAGCAGGATCTGGACAGCGCGCTCAGGGCAGCGCTCGAGCCGATGGTCACGAAAGACGAACTGCGCAAGGCGCTCGAGCCGATGGTGACCAAGGATTACTTGGAAGGGTATCTGGGCAAGCGCCTCGAACCGATGGCCACCAAGTCCGACGTGCAATTGATCCAGCATCAAGTGACGACCCGGCTGGGGGCGCTGGTTGTTGCTGGTGTGGGCGTGCTCGGCATATTGATCGGAATCTTCTAGCGCGGCAGATGCCACGTTCGTCCCCGTGGCGGTCACCTGATCAGAGACACCTACCCTCGATTACGGGGCACCTGCTCGGCTTTCTAGGCCACTTGCAGGCGCCGGATAACCCCAATGAGGAGTTGATCGATCCGCAAAAGCCGGACCCCCCGTGGCGCCGGCAGCACGAGCGGGTGTGAGCAGCCTTCTGACGAACCGCTGGTCTGCAAACTGTACCAGTGACGTTCAACGGTGGATTCGCTGGTGTAGACGCACTGCGTATCAGGGCTGTCGTGTGAGATTACCGAGTAAATTGCATCGGTCTTCCGGCTGTGCTTTGATCGGTTTGTCAATTGTTTGCAATCGATTTAAGGCGGAGAGAGGTGGCCCCCATTCTTTGAACAACTCGGCAGCAAATTTAAGGTGTAGCCGAACTGATGTTGATAGATGCTGCCGTAGAACCTCGTCCGAAGGTTTTCGGACAGAGAACCCCCGCGCCTCATGGCGAACTCTTGCCCGAAGCGAGCGCGCGGTCAAGGAGGAGGCCGCGCGGCGGTATCTCCTTGACGGCGTGCTCGCGCAGAGCATCCTGCCCGCCAGGAGGCGTGGGGGTGTGATCATGCGGCCTCCCGCCACGTCTCATACGCCTCGCTGGGCGTGAGATCGCCGAGGCTCGAGTGTGTTCGTTCTCGGTTGTAATAGTCCATCCACGCGCCGATGCCAGCTTGGCAGTCGCGCGCCGAGTCGAAGGCATTGAGGTACACACACTCCTGCTTGAGCGAACGCCACAGCCGCTCGATGAACACGTTGTCCAGCCAGCGGCCCTTGCCATCCATGGAGATCTGAATGCCGGACGCTTTCAGCGTGTCCGTCCAGTCCCGGCTGGTAAATTGGCTGCCTTGATCGGTGTTGAAAATCTCCGGCTTTCCATAGCGCTCCAGGGCGGCGTCCAGCGCCTCCAGACAGAAGCTCGTATCCTGGGTGATCGACAGTTGCCAGGACAGCACGTGCCGTGTGTGCCAGTCCATGATCGCCACCAGATACACAAAGCCGTGCGCCAGTGGAATGTAGGTGACGTCGGCGCACCAGACCTGGTTGGGCGCGTCGATGCGGCGATCCCTGAGCAGATAGGGGTAGATCGGATGCGTCGGGTGCTTGCGGCTGGTATTCGGTCCCGGCGCCACCGAACGCAACGCCATCAACCGCATCAGACGGCCCACTCGTTTGCGTCCCACCGGGTATCCCTGCCGACGCAAGGTGCGCGCCATCTGCCGGGCGCCGTACCACGGGGTCTTCAGATACTGCTCGTCGATCCGGCGCATCAGCGCCAGGTTCTCCGGCGACTCCCCTTCGGGGTGTAGTACAGGCTGCCGCGGCTGATGTCGAGCAACCAGCACCGACGGCTCAAGCTGAGCTTGTGGGGCTCTCGCCCCACCATCTCTCGCCTTCGCTCGACGCTCATCGATCGAAGGCGCGTTGCAAAAAATCCCGCTCCACCACCAACTCGCCAATTTTCGCGCGTAGCTCCTTGAGTTCGGCCTGGTGATCGCTCCGGGTCGTCTTGCCACCGCGGGCGAAGCGGTCCTTCATACCGTCCAGCGCTTCGCGCTTCCACTTGGTGATCATGTTCGGATGGATCTTGTAGCGGCTCGCCAGCTCCGCTAGCGTCCCGTCTCCGCGAATCGCAGAGAGCGCCACCTTCGCTTTGAACTCCGCCGAATATTGCTTCCTTTTCGCCATGCCAATGGACTCCTATGCCGATTGGCTACACCTTAACGTGTTGTTCAAATTTCCGGGGCCACTTCTGTTGTACCGGATCGGCCGGCAGGCGTATCTGGAAGACTACCGGGGATTGGGGGCCAGCTATCTGGATGGGGGTCGTTGGAACGCTGCCGGCATACCCGCCCTTTATTTCGCTGAGACGGCGAGCGTTGCGATGCTTGAAATGGCCAACTACCTGCCGTCGCCTCGCCTGGTTCCGACCAGCTACCGGTTGGGCGTTTTCGGGCCAACATCTACAACCCGAGAGCGTTCGGCGGGGCTCCTGGCGCAACGGGTCGATGACGCCGGCGGAAACGGGCGTCCAGATATGCCGCGTTCAGACTGGCGTTTGGATTACGGAGCCTGGAGATATTTCTTACAATCGGGGGATTGCCGCGGTGCTAGAATCGTCGGATGACCAGCCCGGTATTTGACACGCTCAAGGCAGCGAACTCCTTGAAAGCCGCAGGGTTTGACGACCGTCAGGCTGAGGCGGTGGTTACCGCTCTGGGTGGCGCGATGATCGACAATCTTGTGACCAAACAGGATCTGCGCCTTGCGCTTGAGCCGATGGTTACGAAGGACGAGTTGCGCCTTGCGCTTGAGCCGATGGTTACGAAGGACGAGTTGCGCAAGGCGCTTGAGCCGATGGTGACCAAGGACTACCTGGAAGGGTATCTCGACAAGCGCCTGGAACCGATGGCCACCAAATCTGACGTGCAATTGATCCAGCATCAAGTGACGACCCGGCTGGGGGCTCTGGTTGTCGCTGGTGTGGGCGTCCTTGGCATTTTGATCGGAATATTCTAGCGCGGCAGATACCACGTTCGTCCCCCTGGCGCTCTTGCGATCAGTGACACCAACCCTTGATTACGGGGCACCTACTCAATGCCCGGCGATGGATTCTTGTTTAGCGAAACAGCTACAAACTACCATTTTCAATTGACTTTGATTGGTGCAAGCCCGATAGTTCGCGCGACTGAAGCGAACCCCGGCCAAGCAGCCACTTGACCGGGGTTCTACCGCGCAAGAGGTTTCGAGTGCTGGCGCGGCAGGCAGAGTGTATCTTTGTCTGCCTGACATTACAGCAAGGCCTCACTGCGCGATCCTGGAGCATGCGCAAACGAGGTAGTTCCCGCAGACGAAGCAAGGTTCGCCACCAACTCTGAAGGTTGCGATTGGCGGCACCTGTTAACACGCTTTGCCGGTATCCGTAGAGTCGCACGCCGCTCGGCCCCGTCGAGTTTCAGGAGACCCAAATACAAATTGAAGGTTGGAGCGATGCCCCCGGGCGTCGGTCCACGCGGTACCTTTTGGCCGGGAGTGAGCGGGCAGCAGGGCGCGATGTGCCTCACTGCCGGAGTTGGAGCGTTCGTAATCCATGCCGCGAAGAACTGGAACAACACGAAAACGGCGAAAAGGAACGCGATCGAAGGCGATACTGAGAGGCATCCAGTGCTTGCTGGTTGCGGTCTCGGCGCCGGCAGGTCTGGCGCAGGAAGGGCCGGCGCTGCCGGACGATCCGCTGACCATGGACCGGCTCCTCGACGGCCTGGCGGACGGCAGTGTCACGCTCGACAGCCTGCGCCGAAAAGGCCTTCAGGTGTTCACGACGTCGTTCAACACCTTCGACGGATACGGCGACGGGCCGTACATGGGCGAGACCCCGACCACGAGCTTCGGCCACCGGCCAACCTTGCAGGGCAACGGCACGACGCTTCGCGTCAACGGGCTGGACGCGCAGTCGTGCAACGAGTGCCACTCGTTCGTGAAGCGGTCCACGCGGCCGCCGGTGCTTGGCATCGGCGGCGTGGGCGGCATCGTGCAGAACGCAATCATTATGCCGAGCCTGATCGACGTGGCGGACTCCGCGGACACGCGGGTCAACTATACGTCGGGGTACAAGCCGGACCTGCCCGTGTCCCCCGACGGCACGGCAGACTTCGATGGGCGCTACGCCAATCCCCCGTTCCTGTTCGGCGGCGGGGGAGTGGAGTTGCTCGCCAAGGAAATGACGGTCGATCTGCAACGGGCGCTGGCGGCGGCGCGGGTTGCCGAGGCCGGAACCATCACCCAGCTAACGACGCACGGGGTCGACTTCGGCCACATCGAGACGGTGGCCGGCGGTGAGGTCGCGCTGCACGTGGAGGGCATCGGTTTCGAAGACAACGCCGGTCGGCGGCCCGAAGACGTGCTGATCGTTCGGCCATTCGGCCGCAAGGGCGAGAACTTCTCCATGCGCGACTTCGACCGCGGGGCGATGCAGTTCCATTTCGGGATGCAGCCGGTCGAGGTGGTGGGCCAGAACGATGACGCGGACGGTGACGGTGTGGTCAACGAAGTGACGGAAGTGGAGATGACCGCGCTGCACACGTTCGACGTGACCAACCCCGCGCCGATTGTGGAGCGCCTTGGCCTGGAGGATTACGCGGGTTTCCTGCACTTTGTCGGGAGCGGTTGCGCGGACTGCCACGTGCCCGTGATGCAGACGCGCTCGAGGCACCTGCCCCTGAGCTTTCCGGAAGTTCCTGAGAATCCGTGGCACAACGCCTACATGGAGATCGACCTGGTGGAGGTCGGGTTCGAGCCGGTGCCTGGGGAGGACGGCGTATTCGTGCCGCTGTTCGCCGACCTGAAGCGCCACGACATGGGCGAAGGCCTGCGGGAAAGCTTCTCGCGCGGGGAGATCGCGAACGAGGAGTTCACCACCGCCCGGCTGTGGGGCGTGGCGGACACGGCTCCGTACCTGCACGACGGGCGGGCGACGACGCTGACCGAGGCGATTGAAGCCCACGGAGGCGAAGCCCAGGCATCGCGGGACGCATTCGCCGCTCTGTCGGACGAGCAGCGTGCGCAACTGCTCGGCTTTCTGGGCCACTTGCGGACGCCGGATAACCCCAATGAGGAGTTGATCGACCCGCTGGAGCCGGACCCGTCCGTGGCGCCGGCAGCACGAGAGGGTGTGAGCAGCCTCCTGACGAACCGCTAGTTTGCAGGTTGCTCGCAAGCGGTCACGTTGAGTCGTCATTGCCGGCTGAGCGAATTTCCGATCGCCTTCGTCGTTCCCATGACGAAGGAGCATCCATTCAATGAGTGTCGTAAAACGGGTGGTGGTTCGGCGCTCGCTGGGCCGGGCCCGTTACCGCCATCCTGCCAATCCCCATGATGTAACATGTGCCCGACCATGCCCGTCGGCTTACTCAATGCCACACTACACGCCGGGCAACCGGCTCATGTTGGTTTTGTCGTTATCGGCACTCGCCTTGTTCGTTTTGATTGTTGCGTTGTTGCCATGGCCAATCGTACAGATGGAAGAGACCGCTGCTACTGGGCGAAAGGATGGCAAGCCCCGAAATCTGCGTCTGGAAGAGCAACAGGCGCTGTCGGCCGGAGTATCAGGTGTCACTGCATCACCCACCGCAGCCAACGCAGAAATCGCAACAACCTGGCAGGTCGTCAATGAAGCCGATGTGCTCGATCCACCGCCTTTCCCAACGCAGTGGTCCAAGGAAGGTCGCATTCTGGTACAGACTTCAGATGCGATGACTATGGCCGACGCCTGGCGTACGGGTGATCAAATATCTATCCCGATCCCGCAGCTTGGCGAAGTATACCGGCCAGTGATCGAGGAGGTCGATGAAGGGTTGGGTGCCCGTGCGCTGTCTGGCCGAGTAATCGATAACGATGGCGGGGCTTGGCGCTATGTGATAACGGTGGGCGCAACGAATCTCTTCGCCTACATAAGCACACCTGCGGGTTCCTTCGAACTCGCTTCACAAGACGGCTACGGTTGGCTGGTGCCCAGCGCCAGCATGGTTGCCGGCCAGGATTTCAGCAAACCAGACTACGTGCTGCCGGACGACCGGTCTGCCGCTCCATAGAGCAAGAAATTGACTATCAGAAATACGAAGGTCCAGAACAGTCGGTTGTGGTATCTGAGAATCGGCATCACGCTCGGTTTGTGCCTTTTCGCTGCGGCGAGTCCGCGAGATGTATCGGCGGGAGACCCGCGCGACATCGTCTTCGAGTGTCCGTGCAGCGCAGTGTGGGTGTCGGACTCGGTTGGTGACAGCGGAACGCTCACCCTGGATTTCGGAATCCGCAGTTTTCGGGCTACACCAAGCGCCAACGTACGAATCGCCTGGAACGGCGACCCGGAGGCGGCTAACAACGTGGGCCAAATAGGAGCCGGCGAAGTCCTATCCGGGCTGCGCCTGGAACTCAGGTCGAACGGTCGCCCGACGGACAGTGATGTCCTTGCGTTAGACCTCAGCGAGGATGTCGGCAAAGAGGTGGGTCGACGCGTCCACGAGACGCTCACCCTGTGGCCGGAATCCGAGGAGAGTGGATCTGCGTCCATCCGATTCGTCGATATCCTGACCGACTCCGACGGCGATGGAGATGGGGATGTCAACGAACGGATTGCCGGAACAGATCCCTTCGATCCGGCGTCGACGCCAGGCAACACAACGGTAGATGTGCTTTGGATTCACGACGTTCCCACGACCTACGAAGTCCCTTATGCGCAGCTTCACCACCGCATGACGGTAGCGAACCGGATATTCGTTGACAGCGGCACCAAAATTCAATTGCGTGGCGTTGGCGTTGTCTTTTGGGACGGGCGTCCCGCGGAACCGTCTTCGGCATGGGTCGATCAAGAACTCGTCCGGCATGGGGCCGATATCGCGGTGTATGCATGTGGCAATTCGTGCGGCGCATTTGCGTTCCTGAATGGAGGGCGCCGCCGTGGTGCGTGGACCTATCGCGGGGGTGCGTTGATCGGAGTGCGTGCGTCGGCAACAACTCTTGCGCATGAGTTGGGCCACGTCTTCGGACTCGCGCACTCGGCCCAGCAAGGCGAGGCATCGGGTGCATTCCGTTGGTCGCGCGGGCACTTTCCGGGCGATCACTACCATACATACGGCTATGGGACGATTATGGCCTATGGCCACGATCTGGGTGTTTTTTCCAGTCCGAGCGCCATGTGTCGGGGCCTTCCGTGCGGCCAACCCGTTGATGCTGCAAGTGGCGCCGATGCGGTTCGGAGCCTGCAGCTAGTTCGATTTCAGGTGGCCTCGCACCATGCGTCGAAAAACGACTCGGACGAAGACGGATTCGTCGACCCAGTGGATGTCGCACCGGATGATGCCGCCGAATGGTTCGACAGCGACAGTGACGGACTGGGCGACAACGTCGATATGGACGATGACGATGATGGCGTGGCCGACCTTGACGATGTGTGGCCAATGGATCCCAACGAGTGGGCCGACATCGATGGTGACGGTGTCGGGGACAACGCCGACGACGATGTTGAGGACTTCAGTCCGTTCGAGGACCCTGGGCTGTTTGCGGCCGTTCGAAGCGCCTTGGGAAAGTCTCCCACGGAGCCGGTTTCCACAGAGGAGATTGCGTCGCTCACCAGCTTGAACGCCGGCGGCAAGGACATCCGAAATCTGGCCGGGCTTGAGTTGGCGCGCGGGCTTACGAGTCTGGATCTGAGCGGCAACGGAATCTCTGACATCGAGCCCCTGGCAGCGCTTACGGGACTGAAAAAACTGATCATCTACACCAACCAGATTTCGGACATCACCCCATTGGGTCGACTCACCGCCCTTGAAGACCTCAACATCAGCTACAACCACATAGCCGACTTGTCGGCGCTTTCGTCGCTCCGAAATCTAAAGTACTTGAGTTTCCAGTCCAACAATGTTTCCGATCTGGCGCCTCTGTCCGGCCTGGTAAACCTGGTTCTCCTGGCTTTGAGCAGGAACCGGCTAGTCGATGATGTCTCGGCGCTGGCTGGCCTGTCACGACTTCGGACGCTGATTCTCGCGCACAACAGGATTACGGACATATCCCCTTTGGCGGGACTGGTCGGGTTGGAAACGCTGTTGATTCGGCGAAACGAAGTAACAGACATTCAGCCAGTGGCGTCGATGCGCGAACTCCGTTCTCTGGACATATCCGGGAATCCGATAGAGGACTTCACACCCCTTGCCAAGCTGGACGTTTACGAATTGAGTCTTCAGGTGCTTGGTATCAGTGAACTGCCGCCCTTGAGTCACATGCTGCGGCTTTCTACGCTCGATCTCGGCTACAACAAGATTTCGGATTTGTCGCCGTTGGAGAGCCTGTTGGGACAGCTGAACTACCTGAACCTGGCTTACAACCGGATTTCAGACATTTCGGATTTGCGCGGACTACGGAGAATTCGCAACTTGGATTTGCGTTGGAACGCCGTGTCGGACCTCCGCCCAATAACGGAGCAGTCAATGTGGGTGTGGACAACGGCATCGTTGAGACTCACGGGCAACCCGCTGGGCGGTTCAGCATTGCTGACTCAGATTCCCGCACTGGAATCCTGGGGCGTCTCTGTCGAGCGGGAAGAGGTCCTGGCCGTCCCGGATTCGAACTTGCGTGTGCTGTTCGGACAGGCGATTGCGGGGAGTTCTGTATTCGTGGATGAGCCACTGACCCGGGATTCGATCAGGCGCCTTGGAACGCTGGTTGGATTCGATGCAGGAATCGCTGATCTGAGTGGGATCGAGACAGCTACCAACCTGCGGGTGGTCGCCCTCGGATCGAACGCCATCTCGGATCTGTCGCCGTTGGCCGATCTGCGGAACGTTGTCGTTCTGGATCTGAACGACAATCTTGTTTCGGACCTGGCTCCGCTGGTGGCTATCGGGTCGCTAGAGGAACTTCACGTCAACAGTAACCCTCTGACCGAAGCCTCTCTCAATGAGTACATTCCGTCGTTGAGGGAACGGGGCGTCGAGGTTCGGATCGAAGCGGTGCAATGGACCGTGGATATCGATGACGGCACACACACAATTGACACGGCGGGCTACTTCGCGTCCGTGTTGAGTTCGGGCGTCGAGATCACGGCGGAATCGAGCGATACCGGTCTCGCGGAGGTGGAATCATCAAACGGTGTCGTATCGCTCAAGCCCGCCGCCCGGCGGGGCGCGTTGACGGTGACGGTGACGGCTACGGACGCCTTGGGTGAAACCGCGATGCTGCGGTTCCAGGTTTCGTTAGTGGGCGGAACGCAACGAGTGTCACTGTTTCCCGCGGCGATTGAGCCGGCGCGGGAGGGGTTCCTGCGCGTGATCAACCGTTCCGGTCAATCCGCAGAAGTCCGCATAGAGGCGGTTGACGACACCGGTTACCGGGCCGGCACCGTGTCCCTGGCCGTCGGCACAAACGCTGCGGCGCACGTCAATTCCGGCGATCTGGAGAACGGCAACCCTGGCAAACACCTTTCAGGAGGGATTGGCGTCGGTCACGGCCGGTGGCGCTTGGAAGTCGACGGGGAGGAAGATGTCGAGGTGCTGTCCTACATTCGCACCACCGATGGCTTCGTTACAGCGATGCATGACGTTGCGCCGAGGATTGGGCGGGTGCACTGGGTGGCGACCTTTAACCCCGCCGAGAATCGGAACCAGGTCAGCCATCTGCGGCTGGTCAATCCGGGTACCGAGGACGCCGCGGCGACTATTCGGGGTGTGGACGACGCCGGGACGTCTCCAGGCGGCAACGTGGAGGTGGCAATTCCGGCGGGCGCGGCGCTGACCTTCAGCGCGCAAGACCTGGAGACCGGCACTGGGGTAGCCGGCGCGCTCGGCGATGGCATCGGCAAGTGGCAACTCTGGGTGTCGGCGGACAGGGACATTCGGGCAATGAGCCTGTTGCAGAGCCCAACCGGGCATTTGACGAACCTGTCCACCGTCCCCTCCAAGATCGAAGACAGGCACATCGTTCCTTTCTTTCCCGCCGCGTCGAACGGGCCGGGCCGGCAAGGTTTCCTGCGGGTGATCAACCGCAGCGGCAGCCCGGCGACCGCGAACGTAATCGCCTTTGACGAGACCAACCGTTCTTATGATCCCCTGACAATTGCCATCGGAGCCAATGGCGCCGCGCACTTCAACTCGCATGACCTGGAACTGGGCAACGAGAAAAAGGGGCTGTCCGGGAGCACCGGCGCGGGTACCGGGGATTGGCGATTGGAACTCACGAGCGATTCCGAGATTCAGGCGTTGTCCTACGTTCGCACGGCAGACGGCTTTCTGACGTCCATGCACGACGTTGCACCGGGTAGCGACAACAGATACAGGGTCGACTTCTTCAATCCAGCCGGCAACGAGAGGCAGGTCAGCCACCTGCGCGTACATAACGCGGGGGCAGGGGACGCTAAACTTGCCATCACGGGGATTGATGACGCCGGGACATTTGGCGGGCCGGTGCGTCTCGATTTGGCGACCGGCGAGACGCGATCCATGACGGCTATCGAGCTGGAATCCGGGGCAGATGGGTTGCAGGGTGCTCTTGGCGATGGCATGGGCAAATGGCGGCTCATCGTTGAGTCGGATCAACCGGTTCTAGTCATGAGCATCCTGGAGAGCCCTACGGGTCAACTCACAAACTTGTCCTCGACGGCCGCACACTAGTTTGAATTGAATCCTCACCGCAGCCTGTTTTGGATTGTTGCCGCTTGTTGGAGAAACGAAGCCTGGCCCATGAAGGCGATTCTGGAATTGCCAGGCGTAGACGGTTTGGGCGCTCCGCCTACGTAAGTGAAGCTTGCCGACACGTTGGCGGATGCGATGGCGCCGAGCCCGGACGGAAGGCACGCCTAGTGCGAGCAATACGATTCGACGGTAGCAAGCCTGTCGAACTCGAGTGAGCCCGGTTCAGCGTGTTTTGAGTCTCTCGAGGTGGCTCAGGCAATGGGCTCCGATTGGGTCATTCGGCAATGCTCGGGAATTCGTAGCAGCACGGTGCGCAAACCTTCTTCGACAACAGCGCGCAACGGCCGCCCGGTTGTTTTCGCATGACGCTTGGCTTGCAGGAGTAATTCGTCGCGGATGTCGAGAGTGGTTTTCACGCAGCGATATTGCCCATAGTTTCTTAGTTGGTACAGCCGCATCTGGAGAGTCCGGCTAGGAGGGTGGTCACGATCACTCGGCAAGAGTCGGGCGGAATATCACAACTGCGCCACGGGCTTGTAGTGCGGTGACGTGTTCGTCGATCGACTCGTCACTCAGCGGATTGTGAGGTACATAAACGAGGTCGCCGTCGCCCAGGTGAGGATTGTCCACCAGGGGCGAGAGGTCTGCGATGCGGTTATTCCCGAGCCAGACCTTGGTCAACCCGGTCATGCCGGACAGCACCGAGACATCCTCGATCATCTTGTATCTGAGGTTTAGTTCCACCATGGCACCCAAGTGGCTGATTGGCGCCAGATCTCGGATCAAGATACTGGGGGGTTCCAAGCCCAAGGCGGGGGACCGGGTCCACAGGGACAACACCCGCAGGTCAGCCAACCCGCCCAGTGGAGCCAGATCCACGCTGGCGACTTCTGGCAATTCGACCACCAGTTCCCGGAGGCCGGTCAAGCCTGCAAATAACGAGAGGTCGCTTACGCCATTCACATGCAGCTTCTGCAAATTGGTCAGGCCGGGTAACCAGGAGAGGTCGACATCGCCGTAACCCTGCAATCCAACCAGCTCCTCGAGCCCGGCAAGTCTCCCAACCGGGCTGAGATCCACGTCTGGGTTGAAGAAAGTGTCCACCGTCGGGAGCTCCAATATCCGCAGCCTGCTCAGGCCGTCCAACGGCGAAAAGTCTGCGACGCCCGTATATATCAGCTTCAACACCTCCAGGTTGGCCGCCCCCCTCAACGGGGAGATGTCATCGACGAAACTGTCTTCGAGGTTCAGTACTTGCAGGTTGGTGAGGCCGCCCAACGGGGACAGATCCGTGAAATCGGTACTCTCGATATCCAGAACTCTCAGGTTGCCGAGTGTGGAGAGGGGCATCAGGCTTGTGGCGCAGGTATAAGGCAAGTACAGCCGCTCCAGATTGACGGCTGCCTCGAGGCCGGTCAGATCTTCGATGCACAACACGTCATCGAGGGTGCCCCTCGAGGTCGAGATCCATGGATAAGACGCCGACTCGTCGATTTGCCTCAGGGTAGCCATCTCGGCCGGGCTGATTGTCGCGTCCTCTGCCTTGCCCAATGCTGCTTCGAGGATAAGCCGAAGATCCGCATCCGGGATATCGACCGCGCCCGGTGCGGCAACCAAGGGGTTGGCGGGGAGGGGAGGGGCGACGTCGGGTATGACGGCCCCGGGGGCGGTTGACAGGTTCGTCACGTGCCCGGTAGGACTGAGCAAGAGGCTCATCACTTGGATCGGCGCTGAGGATTCCACACGCAGTCTCCACTTTCCTGCGCCGTCTCCCAAGGCTCCCGAGACACTCCAATACGCGTCGCTCTGATCAAACGGGTAAGCTACATTCCGACGACCGACCTCCAGGTCTTGCGCCGACAACAGAAGTGCCTCCATTTCATTCACCCGCAGCTCGACGAGACTCCCGGGTGACTTTCCCTGGTCGTCAACGGCCGTGATTCGCACGTCTGCGCCGCGCGACCTGGGGTTCAACAGAGCCAGCACACTCTGCTGGGCCAGATTGTTCCCCGGATTCAGGGTTGCCACGTGGTGCACATCCCCCGAATGTGGTGCGCCATCGTGCACACTGGCCAGGAATCCGTTGTCTGATCGCAGATAGGACAGAACTTCGATGTCGAGGTCTGAGCGCAGTTGCAGTTGCAAAAGGGAAGAGGTCGCCAGGCTCGGGTCAACGCCGTCCGGCAGCCCCTTGTCGGCGTTGCCCGATGCCAGATCCGTGGCGTTGAAATGCCTTGCGGAATTGGCGCCGATAGACAACTCGACTGTGCTGATCACGTAAGATCCCTGCCTTGCGCCCCCAAAAGGGAAAGGCCGGGAGGAAAGCGAGGCGACGCTGGGCGCGAAGGCCAGTATCTCCACCTTGCCCTCGCGGTCCGAGTTGTTGATAACCCTTACGAAACCCTGCGCCGGGAACCAGAGCACGCGGTAGGCGTTCAGATCGCCCTTAACCGTCGGAGGCGGTACCGAAGAGAGATTCGCCAAATGGGCGGTCGGATCCTGCAACAGGCTCATTACTCGCAGCGGACTATCGGATTCCACCCGCAGTCTCCATTTCCCGGCACCGTCCCCCAGTGCGCCGGAGAGTCCCTCTGCCGAACCCGACTCCAGTTCCGCTGCAGTCAGCGTCCTGGATGCGAGTGGATCGAGGGTCAAGGATACGGTTGCACCTGGCGACTCGCCGCCGTCGTCCAGTCCGGTGATCTCCACCTGTGCTGTCTCGGGCCCCGCATTAATCAGTCGCAGCATGCTGACCTGCGCGGCATTGCCACCCGGATTGAAGAATGCGACGTAGTAGCCGCCGTCCCGTTCGGGGGCCAGATCGTGCAGGCTCGTCAGATAGCCGTCGTCACGATGGCGCATGTACGACAGTACATCCAGGTCCAGGTCTGACCGGAGTTCCAACCGCCATTGGCCGCTTCCGGGGCCCACGCCCCCGGAGAGCCCCTTGTCGTCATTGCCGTATTCAAGGTCGTCGGAGTTGAAATGGATGGTCTGGCCGGCGGCCAACGCCAGGGTGATCGGGCCATAGACCGAACCAGCGTCGTCAATCGCTTCCATGACTACGTCGCCTGCCTCCGTGGATCTGTTGGCCACGCGCACAAAACCCTGGTGCAGTGGATCGGAGGCCGCCGCCATCAAGTGTACGGCGCGTGTGTTGTCCTCCTGGCCGTTTGCAGGTGCAACCAGCGTAGCCATGAAGCCGCATAACACGGGAAAGACGAGGTTGCGAATGCGGAGGAAGTGTAGGTGTCTCATCAGTTCGTTCCTTGAATCGAATGCGGAAGTAGCCGGGGTCTGGAAGCGATCAGGGCGCAGCTGTCGTCGTTTCAGGCAGTGAACGTGAGCAAGGCGTGGTAAGGCTTGCTGGTAGCGAATCAGGTCCAACGAACTGCGAGTCGACTTCTTCGAGTGTTGGCGATGACATCGCTTATTCCCTAATTTACGAATTCGCTGGACCATACAAACAGCCCTCTGAGACACGAGATGTCCCTGCTCGCCGAGCAGAAGGGGAACTACGCGTGCCGGCCCATTGGGACTGTTGCGTTCAGAGGGTAACCCGGCCAGCAGGTTTCCCCGAGTGCTGCCTGCGGAACCAACGACACCTCAACAGCCTGGTAATGTCAAGATTCTTCCATGAAGCTCCATCGGGGCCTGGGGATCACCCAAGAATCGGCGTGGCACATGGCACATCGCACATCGCATCCCAAGGCGTTCGAGGTCAACCTGGGGTTGTGCGGAGTCATGTGAACTTGCGGCGCTTTATCCGAGGATCGGTAGCGGCTTCGCGCAGAGGCGTCTGGCCATTCCACCCGCGGAGTCCAGGGTCTGCTCCTGCATCAATCACGGCGCCAATCTGGCGCGCGATGTCGCAACCGATCAGGAAGAATTCCCGAAGCCGAAGCGCGCAAAAGCCGAGATTTTCTCGCTTCAAGTGGTCCAACGTTGGGGGCAAGTTCAGGCCAGCAACGATTTCGCCGGCGAGTTGTTCAAAGAGTGGGGGCCACCTCTAGTGTCGATAGAAGAACTTAACGTTCCCGATTGCGCAATGTCGAATTGGAGCCTTGTGGCGGTGTCCCGACTGTCACCATGATCGTCCTGTTGTGCTAAAGCTGAACATGCCGGCCCCATGGCAATAAGAATGATTAGGATTATAGTTAGAGCGATCATGCATTGCTGCTTGGCAGCGGTCTGCACAAACTCGTCATAGTGTTCGCGGAAGTATGCGAGCTGCAGGGTGTCGAGGTCGGCGTGGAAGGCATCGAAGTCGCCGCGCCGCCCGGGTTGTGTCCTGTTGTAACGCCGTGCCTATTAAGGAGGAAATAAATCCTTTAATAACAAGGGATTGTGCGTGGTATCTGCTTGTAACGCCGGTGTCGTTAAGAAGCCTGTTTTTTCACTGGATCAACGACTTGCGCCAATGAGTCATCTTGTAACCAGACCGGCCCCGTCGCGCATAGCCGGGGTTGGCC
Organism: Pseudomonadales bacterium; assembly: GCA_963663395.1. GTDB lineage: Bacteria > Pseudomonadota > Gammaproteobacteria > Pseudomonadales > Azotimanducaceae > Azophilus. Next base: position 5,470,024 of record OY760226.1, on the reverse strand, counting down.
ACCCGCCAGGCCAGCACCTCGGTGCTCTTCGTCTGACGGGTTGATGTTGCAGGGACGCCGGTCTTGGTCCGTTGGTTGCGAAGCTTTGTCGCGGCTGCAATCTGGCGTGACCGGGCCGAAAGGATGCACAAGGGACTGTAACGCTTGGCTTGCCGCGCATGCCTGCATTGTCGTGCATGCACGACAGAGCCAGCTCGCTCGCGCGACGATCGGCCGCCTCAAGACCCATGCGGCGGGCCGTCTCAGGCGAGGCCCGCGTCTCCAGGTCGCAACGACGCTGCTTGCCTGCGGTTTCCGGTCCGACGTTGTGGTTTCTCGCGTGGCCAGGTTCGAGTCTCCCCCTAGTGTGGCGTCGGGGTCCGGGCGCCGAACGCTCACGAGGATTCCGGGGAGATCCTGAGGCGACAGTGCGAGTCCGCTTTCTGCTATTGAGCATTAGTGTAGTCATGAATTCTCGGCTATTGTCTGAAGCCTGACTGAAACCCGTTACTGCCGGTCGGAAAGCGTGATGGTTCTGACAGTTAAGCAACAGGCGGAAGCCGATCTGGGCTTGATCCCCGCTGGCCGGCGATTGACCCCCCAGGGGCTACTCGAACGCATCGACCCGACCCGTCGGCGCGTCGTGGTTCTGAAGGCGCCCGGCGGGTACGGCAACAACGCCTCAAAACTACTGTGTACATCTGTGCTGCACGGACTTGACTGAAAACTGTTGCGAAACTTGGGCACAGCGTGTTACATAAAGAGCTCAAGGCGCGTAGTTGATCTTGTCCGTATTTTGCGCGGCGCGTTGCGTTCTGACCCAAACCTCGACGTGCGCGGCTCAGCAAAACGCTAGGCAAATTTGAACTGCAGTACGCAGTCTATTGCTTGGGGGACCTGTGTATGTGCGGATTTGCGCGTTTTTCGATTGTGTTGGTGGCCGCGATTCTGGCCAGTTTTGCTGTCAAGTCTTTTGCGGCACCGGCAGAAACCGACCGGATTCAGCCGTGGGCGAATGCTACGGCCTGGCATCCGCCGCCTGGTCTGTTAGCCGACCTGCCGGGCGAAATTCCGCACTTTCTTCTACACGAATCCAACATCAGTTTCATCCATCGGGGCCGCAATTTGCCGTCTGGTGTCGGGCAGTATCTGCACGATGGCAAGCCGTTCGATCCGAGCATGGTGAAACAGAGGTTCGCAAAACGCGAACATGGCTCCCCAATGCAACAGGGGCATCGAGCCGCCGGATTGCTGCCGTCTATTGGCAAGGCTCAGCCAACAAAACCGACTAATCAATCCACCGCGAACGACCCGGAAAACGCGCCCGTAGTGACTGGGGTATCTTACTTCGCGCCCGAATCGGGCGGTGCCTATGGGGAAGGCGAAGAGATGTTCATAGATGTGCATTTCAGCGAACCCCTGACGGTGGCCGGGGAGCCTCGGCTGGCCTTCGAAATGGGGTCGGAAATGCGCCACACCAAATTTAACGGCTGGAGCGACGACGGCACCCTTTGGTTTGGCTACGTCGTGCAGTCCGAGGACATGGACGCGGACGGCATCAGCGTGGCAGCGGATGCCATCGATCTCAACGGCGCGACGGTTCAGGACTTTGACGGCAATGATGCCGTGCTCGACCTCGGTGAGCATGCTCAAGAAAACCATCCTGAAATGACGGTCGACGGAAGCATCAGTAATGCGCCGGTAGTCACGGGTCTCTGGTTGCATGGTGAACCGGTCGACGGCATTTACGCGGTCGGCGAACGTATCGGCGGGCAACTCGCTTTCAGCAAACCCGTATCCGTCGACGGCGACCCCAAGTTGCGCATCGGTATTGGCGACCACATCCGACTGGCCGACATCCAGGAAGGACAGGACCAGACGTGGCTGGATTTCGAATATGTCGTGCGAGCCGACGACATGGACGAGGACGGCGTCTCCATTGCCGCCGATGCTATTGATTTGAATGGCGGCTCCATTCGCGACGCCAGCGGCAACGATCTGGTGACCGATCTCGGGGATCGGGCGATTGAAAACGATGCCGATCACCGGGTTGACGGCGCGCTCGATCGTCCCCCGTTCGTCGAATGGGTGTGGGTGCGCGATCCCGTTGATGGCACCTTTGTCGCGGGCGATCGCATCGAGGTGCATATCAATTTCAGCGAAGAACTCGTTCTTGAAGGCGCGCCGCAACTGGCGCTGGTGATCGGAACGGAGACCCGGCATGCCCGATTCCAGTGGCTGGATGTGGCCAAGCTCGGGTTTGCCTATGACGTACTACCCGAAGACCTGGACGAGGACGGCCTGAGTATTCCGCCGGACGCGATCGACCTCGACGGCGGAGCCATCCGGAACCGGAAAGGCACAGACGCCGTGCTCGACCTTGGCGAGAACGCCCGGATAGACGACGCGGACTTGAAGGTGGATGGCAGTCTGGACCGGCCCGGGGCTGTCGCCAACGTGAGTTTTCATACCCAACCACAGGATGGCGAGACCTATTCCGCCGGGGAACGAGTGGAGGTCGGTGTGGACTTTAACAAGGACGTTGTGCTCACCCCACAGTACTGGATGAGTTCTCTGCAACTCGCTCTGACCATCGGCGATGAAGCCCGCCACGCGGACATTTTCTGGCACGACGGCCGGCGCGGCATCGTGTTCACCTACGAAATTACAACCGATGATATCGACGCCGACGGCATCACGGTTGCGGCCAATGCTTTGACACTGAACGGCACGACCATTAGCGATGCGAATGGCAATGCCGTCGACCTCGACCTGGGCGAGCGCGCCATTGTGGACGATCCGAATCAACGGGTTGACGGCAGTGTCACGGATACCGCGCCGGTCGTTCGACACGTAACGTTCTCGGGCAGGCCTGGTGGCGGTACGGCCTATGGCACAGGCGAGGCGATTCTGATCAACGTCTGGTTTACCAAAAACGTGCAGGTCACCGGAGACGTGCGCCTTGCTCTGAACATCGGCGACCAGGTCCGGCAGGCCAAACCATTGCGAGGGGTATCTTGCCCCGGCGGCGGCAATTATTGCAGAAGCGTCAGGTTCGACTACTTGGTGCAGGCGGACGACAGGGATGCGGACGGCATCAGCATAGCCGCAAACGCTCTGGTATCCCACGGCGGCTGGATCCGCGATCGCTATGGCAACGATGCCGACCTCGATCTGGACGGCTTTGAGATCGACAACGATGCGAGCCGTGGCGTGGACGGTTCGGTCGATCCGCCTCCCCGCGTTTCGTTCATCACCAGTTCCGGTACTGTAGACAACAGTCCCGTTCCATTGAACGATTTCTTCGTCGTCTGGGTCGGTTTTTCGGAGCCCGTTGTCGTAAAGGGCACGCCGATGCTGAGCGTCGACATTGGGGGCAAGATTCGCCGTGCGACGTATGGAGATCTACAGACAATTCCGGACTTCCGGTGGGACCTACTGGGCTTTACGTATCGCGTGATGGAAGGCGATTCGGACGACGGTCTTTCCTTGCCCGGAACAGCACTCGAACTGATTGGCGGTTCGGTTGAAGACTACTCCGGCAACCCGGCGCAACTGGACCTGGCCAACGTACCAATTTTTGACCTGCCCAATCTCAGAGTCGATGGCGAGAGGGACGACACAGGGCCTGTCGTGAGCGGGCTCACGGTCAGTGGCATGCGTAGCGGAAACACGCCTGTATCACAGGGAGAGCTGTTAAGGCAGAACGACACTCTGATCGTATCGGTCGTCTTCGACGAGTACGTCGAGTCCGATGATACGCTGACATTGAACATATGGATCGGTGACCGGCCGGTGATGGTTCAATCGACGTTGGTGAACAACAGGTTCGGCCAGCGCCAGATCGATTTCAGATATGTGATCCAGCCCGACGACAGCGGTGACCTGGCAATCACGCGCGATGCCCTGACGCTGGCGCCGGGTGCCGGCCTTCGCGACGGCGCGGGCAATCCGGCAGGACTGGATCTCGGTGACTACTCGGTCAGCGCCGGGATGAGTTATCGAGTGGAAGAGAGCGTGGATGATTCGGCGCCGGCGGTTGCGTTTGCTGAATCCAACGTCAGTTTCAGTCCCTATATGGGATCCTGGGGCGAGGGAGAACGGCTCAGGGTCACTGTCACCTTCGACGAGCCCGTGACAGTCGATACGACCGGAGGAAGCCCGGAATTGCGGCTGCAACTCGGCACACAGACTAGATCCTTTCAATTCGCGGGATACAACGACACGCTGGCACACCGCCACAACCTGGCATTCGATTATTACGTCCAACCTTCGGATTTCTTCCTCACTTCGGGCGATGCGCAGTTTATGCTGAGTGGTGCGACCATCAAGGACGCAACGGGCAACGATGCAATGCTCGACTTTCCGGCTACGAACCTGTTTTGGCCGCGAGTGGACGGCGAGGCACCACCTCCGGCCGGCCCCGGTATCGAGAGCAAATCGTTTCCCAGCTCCGAGTTTTCAAGCGAACGCGGTCCGGACAGGTCCTTCGGAGCCAACGAGTTCATCGACGTCCCGCTTTACTTCTCGGAACCCGTGGCAGTGACTGGTGAACCCACCCTGCCGTTTCAAGTCGGTGCAGCCGAGCGTCGGGCTCGGTACATCGGCGGCAGCGGCACTCGGCAACTGCTGTTCCGGTATCGGGTCATCGCTTCGGACCTTGGTCCTGTCGACCTGCACAGAACCGAAGTCGAACCGAACGGTGGTACGATCAGGGGGCTGGATGGAGACAATGCGCATCTGGAGGTCCGCTCGTTTGGCTGGATTGCTTCCCGATACTACTTCGCGAATGGTCTGCGCGTGCCGGATAACGCGAACGCGGCGGCCGTCCCGGTGGCGAATTTGCCGGATGCGAGCCTGCGCGGTGTAGTGGTGCAAGCCCTCGGCAAGCTTGCCGGCACAGCGGTCACTGTATCGGAAATGAGCGATCTGACCACGCTTGCTGCACCCGACTCGGGCATCTCGGACCTGACCGGCCTGGAACTTGCCATGAACCTGGAAGACCTGGACCTCTCCGGGAATGCGGTTTCGGACCTGTCGCCTCTGGCTGGCCTGAACGATCTTGAGCGGCTGGATCTCTCCAATAACGCCATTCGTGACATCGAGCCACTGCTCGCCAACAGTGGGCTGGGCGCGGGTGACACGGTCTATCTGCATGGCAATCCGCTCAGCGCGGAATCGGTCGAAACCCACATTCCAGCGTTGCGGAACCGGGGCGTAACGGTCTACCACATCGACCTGTCGATCATGGCCGCGTCCGCACACGAGGGTGAATCGTTGGAGTTCACGGTGCGACTGTCACTTCCGGCAGCAGACGATGTGGAGGTGGATTGGGAGGCCGTCGCAGGCGGCTCCGATGCGGCGGTGGAGGGCGACGACTTTCCATCCGGCGAGAGTGGAACCCTGGTCATCCCGGCCGGCGACTACTCCGAAACGCTGACCGTATTCACCAATGCCGACCAGGCCGAAGAAACGCACGAGACGCTGCGCGTCCGTCTGACCGAAGTGTCCAGTGGCCTGCCCGAGGGCGTTGTCCTGGTAGGGCGGGAAGCGCCGGGTCTGATCGTAGAGCCCGGTGTTCCCGCAGCCGATGTGCCGGTATTCGCGGCGGCGGATCATGCCACCCGGCAGGGCTTCGTGCGCGTTATCAACCTCGGCCCGCGCGGCGCGGTTCATATCGATGCCCTCGACGATCAGGGTAATCGCCGTTCGACTTCGCTGGACATTGCAGCCGGCGGCACGGTTCATTTCAACTCGAACGATCTCGAGAACGGCAATGTCGGCAAGGGCCTCACCCGGGGTGTAGGCACCGGCACCGGCGACTGGCGTCTCGAACTGAGCGGCATCGATGTGCAGGTGCTGGCCTACATGCGCACCGGGGACGGGTTCCTCACGAGCCTGCACGATCTTGTCCCGGCCGAAGAGGACGGCTACCGGGTACCGATCTTCAACCCCGGCAGCAACATGGATCAGGTCAGCAGCCTGCGCGTGTTCAATGCGAACGAACAGGATGCCGCCCTGACGGTCTCGGCGACGGATGACCGGGGCATGGCCTCTGCGGGCGATGTGCAACTGCAACTGGCGGCCGGTGAATCACGCACGATATCGGCTGCCGACCTGGAATCCGGTGCCGGCCTTGCGGGCGCGCTGGGCGACGGTGCCGGCAAGTGGGAATTGCTCGTCGACTCAGACCAGCCGGTCGGGCTTGCCAGCCTGCTGGAGAGTCCCACCGGGCACCTGACCAACCTGTCCACCTGGGCCGACAACTCGGAAGAAGGACCGGACGGAACGACACATCACGTGCTGCTGTTCCCGTCGGCGTCGGACGCCAACGACCGGCAGGGGTTCCTGCGCATCGTCAACCGGGGCCCGGCGGGCACGGTGAGCATCAAGGCTTACGATGACTCCACCTGGGACTACGACCCGGTGACGATGGAACTGCAAGCCGGCCAGACCATTCACTTCAACTCGAACGATCTGGAATTCGGCAACGACGCCAAGGGGCTTCCTGTTGGTGTTGGCATGGGCAGCGGCGACTGGCGCCTTGAACTGACCAGCGAGCTCGACCTTGATGTGCTCGCCTACATCCGGCGCATCAACGATGGTTTTCTCACCGGCATGCACGACACTGTACCGCTCATCGAAGATGTCTATGCCGTGCCGACGTTCAACCCGGGGCGCAATCGCAACCAGGTGAGCCTGTTGCGGCTCGTCAACCCTGGGGGGAACGCCGCGGAAGTGACCATTCGCGGCGTCGACGACGCGGGCGTCGACGCTTCAGGCGCCGTGCGATTTACGGTTCCTGCGCGCTCCGTGCGCACGGTCTCCGCGCAGGAACTGGAGGCGCGTTCGCCGCACCATGCCGGTGCGTTGGGCCGGGGCCAGGGCAAATGGCGGCTCGCGATCGAGTCGGATCAGCCGATTCAGGTCATCAACCTGCTACAGAGTCCTACCGGCCACCTGACGAATCTGTCGACGTGGCCGGATCAGGAGCGATGAGGAGCGCATCACTTTCCGCCGGCCAGACACCTGCAACGGCAACGGCTCTTCGGCTAATGCGTCTGGCTAAGGTCATCGGGATTGGTGCCCTGGTTTGGGGGTCATTAATATCAGAAGCCAATTCCAACTCCGCCGGGTTGTTCTCGCCTGCAAGACTTGCGTCCGATGAGCATACTTTGCCCTCGAAAGAGGACACTCCCCCGCTTGGCAGTTGCGTATTCCGGCCCAAAGCTGCCACTGAATCCAGAGGAAGGCTGCCACCCATTCCACGCGAAAGCTGCCACTGATTCCACGGCAAAGCTGCCACCCTGGTAGGTTGCCTGAGATCACCGTTTGGAGTGTCCGACGCGGGATAACGAATCGGTAATCTGACCTTTTCGACCTGAAGGGGATCAGATGCCGGCGAAGAGGTTATCCATGCGTAAAATCAAAGAGGTCCTGCGCCTCAAGTGGTCCAAGAACCTGAGCAATCGGCGGATTGCGAGCAGTTGCGGCATCGCTCGCCCCACCGTCAGCGAGTACTTGCGCCGGGCGGAAGCGGCCGGGTTGAGTTGGCCCCTGCCGGCCGAGCTGGACGATGGGCGCCTGGAACGGCTGCTGTTTCCCGCGCTGCCGCATTTGCCCGCTGCGGACCGTGGCGTCCCGGACTGGACGCACATCCAGCGGGAGCTCAAGCACAAGGGCGTCACCCTGTTCCTGCTCTGGCAGGAATACCGGGCCGCCCATCCGGACGGTTACCAGTACAGCTGGTTCTGCGAGCGGTATCGCGCCTGGCGGGGCAAACTGGACGTGGTCATGCGCCAGGACCACCGAGCGGGCGAGAAGCTTTTTGTCGATTACGCCGGGCAGACCGTTCCGGTGACCGACCGCGCCACCGGGGAGATCCGCGACGCGCAGATCTTTGTGGCGGTCCTGGGGGCTTCGAACTACACCTATGCCGAAGCCACCTGGAGTCAGGGGCTGCCGGACTGGATCGGCTCCCACGTGCGCACCTTCGGCTTCCTGGGCGGTGTGCCGGAACTGGTGGTGCCGGACAACCTGCGTTCCGGGGTGAGCAAGGCGCACCGCTACGAACCCGATGTCAACCCGACCTACCAGGACATGGCTTCCCACTACGGTGTGGCCATCCTGCCCGCCCGGGTCCGTAAACCCCGCGACAAGGCCAAGGTGGAAAGCGGCGTGCTGGTGGTGGAGCGGTGGATCCTGGCCGCCCTGCGCCACCGCCAGTTCTTCTCCCTGATGGAACTCAACACGGCCATCACCGAGCTTCTGGAGACGCTCAATACCCGCCCCTTCCGGAAGTTGTCCGGATGCCGCCGCGACTACTTCGAGCAACTGGACCGACCGGCCCTTAAGCCCTTGCCGGCACAGCGCTACGTCTACGCCGAGTGGAAGCAGGCGCGGGTCCACATCGACTACCACGTGGCCATCGCAGGACACTACTACTCGGTGCCCTACACCCTGATCAAGAAGGCCGTCGAGGTGCGCATCACCCGTAACACGGTCGAGTGCTTCCATCGGGGTAGTCGAGTGGCGAGTCATCGGCGCTCGTATGCGAAGGGTCGCCATACCACGGTCTCGGCGCACATGCCGGAATCGCACCGTCAAGCGGGAGAGTGGTCGCCGCGGCGGCTGATGCAATGGGCCGCAAAGACCGGGCCGGCCACGGAGAAACTGATCCGCACCGTTCTGGACTCGAGGAAGCACCCGCAGCAGGCGTACCGGTCATGCCTCGGCATCCTGCGCCTGGGCAAGGCGTATGGCGACGAGCGCCTGGAAGCCGCCTGCAGGCGGGCTCTGATACTGGGCAGCTGCCGGTACAAGAGCATCGAGTCCATCCTGAAAAACCGCCTGGACGAGCAACCCCTGGAGGAGCAGCAGGAACTGCCCCTGCCGGAATCCCACGACAACCTCCGCGGCCCCGCGTATTACCACTGAAGGAGCGAACCATGTTGCAGCATCCCACCCTGGACAAACTCCAGGCCCTCAAGTTCACCGGCATGATGGCGGCACTGGCCGACCAGATGGCCATGCCCGACATCGACGAACTCAGCTTCGAGGAGCGCCTCGGCCTGCTGGTGGACCGGGAGATCACCGAGCGCGAGAACCGGCGCCTGACCAACCGGCTGCGGCGGGCCAGGCTACGGCACAACGCCGCCCTGGAAGATATCGACTACCAGAATCCCCGGGGTCTGGACAAGGGACTGATCCAGTCACTCGCTGGTTGCCAATGGGTACGGGAGCACCTCAATGTGCTGATTACCGGCCCCACCGGTGTGGGCAAAACCTGGCTGGCCTGCGCGTTGGCACACAAGGGGTGCCGCGAAGGGTACTCCGCCCAGTACGTCCGCCTGACCCGGTTGCTGCGGGAACTGACCATCGCCAAGGGCGACGGGCGCTACGTGAAGCTGCTGGCCAGACTGGCCAAGGTCGACATCCTGATCCTTGACGACTGGGGCCTGGTGAAGCTGAACGCCGAGAACCGGCGCGATCTGTTGGAGGTACTGGAGGACCGTCATGGCAACCGATCCACTGTCGCCACCAGCCAGTTGCCCATCGATCAGTGGCATGCGGTTATCGGCGACCCGACACTGGCCGATGCCATTCTCGATCGGCTGGTACACAACGCTTACAAAATCAATCTGAGAGGAGAATCCATGCGAAAGCGCCAGGCGAAGTTGACGGGCACCGCCCGTTCCGAGTAACAATGCAAACCCTGCGTCGAGATGACCCAGCGGGTGGCAGCTTTGCTCCGGTTCGGCTGGCAGCCTTCAGATGGAATCGGTGGCAGACTTCGGCGGTTTACGCAGCAGTCGTTCTACTTCGACAATTACAACTGCTGAAGCACCGGGGGGACTAACACTTAGACGCCGTTACGCTTCCGTCGATTTCGACCGACTGACCACCGCGCGCACGGCGGTCGAGCGCGCCGCGGCCACGGCGGTCACGCTGGCCCTCAATCTGTTTGAAGACACCGGCTTCAAGGGCGTCATCGTGCGCACGGCGCCGACGGCCTCGGGCTATTCCTTGTCGGGCCATATCGAAGGCGTTCCGCTTGGCACGGTGTCGCTGGTGGTGAATGGCGGGATAGTGGTGGGTGCGGTGCGTACGCCGAGTGCAACCTATACCATCCGTTCCGCCGGGGACGGCCAAGTTGAGATTCGGCAGGTTGACCCTTCGACGCTTCCGCCCGGAGCTGAACCCGTAACCCCTAAGCCTCGCCACTCCGACGGTTTTATGCGCAAGAGCAGTTTGCTGGACGACGACGAGGGAGTGATCGATGTCATGGTCTTGTGGACGCCCGCCGCGAGGGAGGAGGTCGGCGGCAGAGCGGCCATCGAGGCGCTGATCGACCTCTACGTCGTGGAATCCAATCAAGCGTATCAGGACAGCGGGGTGCAGCAGGCCATCCAGTTGGTTCACAAGGAAGAGATCGACTACGTCGAGCACGAGGACAATCTATTAGTCGATCTCTCACGACTTGCCGATCCCGATGGATACATTGACAGCGTTCTTGACCTGCGTGACCGTACGGGCGCGGACTGGTGAACCTCGTCGTGGCGTCGGGGCCAGGGTTGTGCGGAATAGCCTTCGGTTGGAGTTTGTCAGGGGATCGACTGGCCCCTCAAGAATTTAGCGCTTTCAGCGTCATCCGCCACGATTGCCATGACGGAGGCTTTGCCCACGAGTTGGGTCACAACATGGGCCTTGCTCACGACCGGTATCTCGACAGCAACTTTGAGTTCAAGCCATATCCATACGCCCATGGATACGTGAACCAGGCAGCGTTGGTGAGCGATGCGGTCGAAGAGCAGCGCTGGATCACGATCATGGCCTATCAAGATCAGTGTTTTTCTGGCGGTTTCCTGTGTAGGCGGCTGCTCCGGTTTTCCAACCCGGACCAAGCCCATCTGGACGACCCGCTCGGCGTACCTGGGGACGTCGAGACCTGGGACCTGGATGGGCCTGCGGACGCACGGCGAGCCATGAACAACGCACGCAGCCGCATCGCTGCGCTGCGGCCCCCGCGCCCAGTGCTCACTGTGAAATCATCCGCAAGCGATATCGAGTTGAACGCAGCCCAGGGCTTTGCGCTGCAAGCTGTGGTTCGCAACGGCGGGCGCGTCGCATCGGAACCGACGCGCCTCAGTTTTCACCGCTCGGCCGACGCTGTGATCTCGCTCGATGATACCGAGGTCGGGACGGCTGAACTGGACGGAATTGGGGCGACATCGACGCAGGTTGAAAGCGTGTCATTGTCCGCGCCATCTGATGCAGGCAACCACTACTATGGGGCTTGTGTAGACAGCGAAGAAGCCCCCAACGGTTGCTCCGAAGCCGTACATGTGACAGTTGGTCCGACGGTGAGCATTACCCCTGCCCGCGCCACGGAAGGAGAAAGCCTGGCGTTTTCCGTGACGCTTTCCGAAGCGCGCGCAACCTCGGTAACCGTGCGCTGGGAGGTGGTCTCGGAAACCGCCGCCCCGGCCGTGGATTACGCCGTTGAGGGGGAACGGATCGTGACGATCGAGGCGGGCGAAACCGTAGGGACGCTGTTGCTGCCGACGGTGGCGGACGGTGTGGCCGAACCCGACGACACGGTCACGGTGGCTCTCATCGATGTGACGCCGTCCGCGCCCGACGGGGTCGTGCTGAGTGCGGTGGCGCGGCGTGCCACGGGAACGATCGCGAATGACGACGGCGACCTTGCAATCCCCGACGCAGCGTTTCGCAATGCGCTTGAGGTGGCGCTGGGCAAGGCAGCGGGCGATGCGATTGAGCCTTTCGATCTCGCCGAGTTGACGACCCTCGAATGGGGGTACGACAAGCGTCTTGAGGTTGGGGCCGAAGCCTCCAGGATTTCGGACCTGACCGGACTTGAATTTGCCACGAAGCTGAAGACGCTGATCATCGATTCCAACGACATAATCGATCTGGCGCCGATCGCGCACCTGACCGCCCTCGCAGACCTCGAAATTGGGGGAAACGGTTTTTCGGACCTGTCGTCACTCAAGCATTTGACTGGGCTACAAAAGCTGTGGTCTGGCAGCAACGGTATCTCGGACCTCACCCCGCTCCGATCATTGGTTTCCTTGCGGGATCTTCACTTAAGCTGGAACGCCATCTCCGACTTGTCCACCCTTGCCGATCTGCATGGCTTGCGAAATCTGTCGTTGCAGCACAATGAAATATCCGACCTGTCGCCGCTGTCGGCGCTGACGAAGCTCACCTTTCTGCAACTGGATGCCAACCCGATTTCTGAACTTCAGCCGCTTGCAAACCTGACCAATCTCCTCCGTCTTAATTTGAACGAAACGTCGGTGTCCGATGTGTCGCCAATTAGTGGAATGACCCAACTCGCAAACTTGCAGCTGGCCGGGAATGCCATTACCGACATTTCTCCGCTAAAAGGGATTCGGAACGGGTGCGGATTCCTGAATCTGAACGGCAATGCCATCTCTGATATTTCCGCACTTGCCGAGTTTAAGGCGCTGCTAAACCTGAGTCTGAACGACAACAAAATATCGGACCTCAAACCCCTGGCGAACTTGGCCCAGATCCGTAGGCTGCGTCTGGCCCACAACGCCATCTCCGACGTCGCCCCCCTCGCCGGGTTGACCGAGTTGACCGAACTGGATCTCTCGAGCAACGCCATCTCCGACATCAGCGCACTCGCCGCCCTGACTCAGTTGACGGACCTTGACCTGTCGGGCAACACCATCTCCGACGTCGTTGCGCTGGAGGCGATGACACAGATGGAGAAGCTGTACGTGGTGGGAAACGCGATTTCCGACATTGAAGCTCTTGCCGACATGACCCGACTGTTCGAACTGGACCTTGGGCACAACAGAATCACCGACATTTCCTTGCTGGCCGCCGAGTCGAATTTCAGCCGGCTACGAAGGCTTTATGTGCATTCGAACCCGCTGAGCGACGCGGCAGTGAAGACCCATCTCCCCGCGCTGCGCGAGCGGCGGATCGCGGTCTACGACGTGGTGTTGTCGGTGACGGACGGCTCCGGAATGGAAGGAGAAACGCTCGAAGCCTCGGTGCGCCTGTCGTCAGCAATCGCAGAATCCGCGGATGTCTCCTGGACGACATTTCACCACTCTGACGACGCGCGATTTTCCAATTTGGGATTCAGACCCACAGCGTCTCGCGACGACGTGTTCTTTTATCGGCTTGGAGGCCTAGTTACTTTGCCTGCAGGCGCAACAGAGGCGCCGATCGAGTTGGGGGTCACAGCGGACGACGTCGACGAGCCGCACGAAACGGTGGTACTGCATATCAACGAAAATGCAGCACTGCCCGAAGGCGTGGCAGTGAGCCGCCGAGACAGTGACTTTGTCAATTTCCGGTTTTCCCAGGCCGTCGGGCTGATCGTCGATGCCGCGGGGCCTTCGCACGACATGCTGTTGTTCCCACCTGCAAATCACCGGATGCGCGAGGGATTTGCGCGCGTGGTGAACCGGGCGCGCCGCACCGCGGTGCATGTCGAAGCGTTCAACGATCTGGGCCAGCGCCGCGGTTCCGCTACCCTATCGCTCAATCTGGGCGAGGTCGCTCACTTCAACTCGAACGACTTGGAGAGCGGCAATCCGGACAAGGGCGTGCCTCGGGGCGTTGGGACGAGTGACGGCGACTGGCGTCTGAAGCTATGGGCAAACGACATCGACGTGCTCACCTACATGCGCACATCCGACGGCTTTCTCACAAGCATGCACGACACCCTGCTGCAAACGTCGGCGGGTGACTACTACGCACCGATCTTCAATCCGGGGAGCAATCGCAACCAGGTCAGCGTGTTGCGACTGACCAACCCATCGGCCGATCCCGCGGAAGTCTCCATCACGGGTACGGACGACATGGGCGAATCGCCGGGTAGTGCCGTAACGCTGACCGTCGATGCTGGCGCAGCGCGAACCATCACCGCCCAGGAACTGGAGTCTGGCGAGGGGCTGGACGGGGCGTTGGGCGACGGTGTAGGGAAGTGGCGGCTTACGGTGAACGCTGATCGTCCCCTTGTCGTGGCGAGCCTGATGGAAAGCCCGACCGGGCACCTCACCAACTTGTCCACGCTGTCCGACAACAAGGCAGTTGGCGACGAAGGGGTGACGACCCATCATGTTCCCTTGTTCCTTTCGGCCGCCGACCCGAAGCGCCGGCAGGGTTTCGTGCGCGTAGTGAACCGAAGCACCGACGATGCGACGGTGAGCATCGAGGCATTCGACGACACCGAGTGGGACTACGACACCGTCACACTTAACGTAGGCGCTGGCGAGGCGGCTCATTTCAACTCGGAAGATCTCGAACTCGGCAATGCGTCCAAAGGGCTGGCGCGAGGTATCGGCGCCGGTGAGGGCGACTGGCGGCTGGAACTGTTGTTGTATCTCGGATTGTTTCGTGACGGATTTCTCGGATTGTTTCGGCGGGCACGGTGCTGGATTCTTCGGATTGTTTGGGTTTTACCGGCAAGGCATGGGGTGATGGCGTCATGAGTCTTGTGACCGGGAGCCAGCGGTAAAGAGGGAACCGAGGGTGGTGGGGACCGCCCTGCGCCGGATTGTCAGAAGGGGATGTCGAGCTCGGGGAAGAGGGATAGTTGCCTGTCGTCGTCGGGGGGTGGCGGCGGTTGCCGCCGGTCTTCGTAGTAGCGGCGGATCTGGCCGTAGTAGCGGTTGGCGATGGCATCGCCGAGGGCGTAGAGGAAGTCGGGGACGACGACGGCGGTTTCGTCGGAGATTTCGTCGGGCAGGTCGATGTCGAAGATCATGGCCGAAGTTCGTCGAGGGCGGTCTGGAGATGGTCGGTATTGACGGTGCGGGCCTTGTCCAGCGCAGCGGCGGAGAGTGCGTAGTGGGCGATGCGGTTGATCTGGCGCGGCAGTCCGCGGGCGCTCTGGAACAGCGCCTCGACGGCGGGTGGTTCGAACAGGGGCAGTTCGCAGCCGGCGAGCCGCACGCGGTGGGTGAGGTAGGCGTCGACCTCGTCGCGCTCGAGGCCGGTGAGATGGTGGCGGACGACGAGGCGCTGGGAGAGCGATTCGTGCACGGCCATGGTGAGGCGGCGGCGCAACTCGGTGAGGCCGACGAGGATCAGGCACATGCGGTTTTGGGAGTCCATGGCGAAGTTGGTGAGCAGCCGGAGGTCTTCGAGGACATCGTTGCGCAGATGGTGGGCCTCGTCGACGACGAGGATGGGCAGTTGTTTGGCTTCGATGGCGAGGCGGGAGATCTCGGTGCGGATGGCGTTGTAGGCGGCGGAGCGGGAGCGCTCGATGGGCAGTCCGAGTTCCCAGGCGATGGACTTGTACATGTCGAGCACGTTGCCGGTGGTCAGCGCGACGTAGTGCACGCGATAGAGGCCGGGGTGGAGTTGCGCGGTGAGGTGTCGGCAGACGGTGGTCTTGCCGGAGCCGACCTCGCCGGTGAGCATGCCGATGCCCTTGAGTTCGATGAGATGATTGAGCCGGGCTTCGGCCTCGCGGCGGGCGTTGGACTCGAACAGTTCGTCGGTCTCGGCGGGGGTCTCGAAGGGCATTCGGGTGAAGGCGAAGTGGCGCAGATACATCAGTCTTTCTCCTTGAACTTGCGCAGTTGCAGTGGCGAGGGCGGCGGTTCGGGAGCCGGATCGCCGGGTTCGATCTGCTTGGTGTTGTGGGTGCGTTTCACGGCGGTGTTGGCGTAGGCGTCGAGGCGTGTGGCCTGGCCGGCGGGTTTTTTGTTGTGGACCACCTTGAGGGGTCGTCCGGGCGGCCACTCGGGATCGTAGCGCAAGGTGACGGTGGCGCCTTGTAGCAGGGGGTCGACCTCGTAGAGGCGTCCGTGCAGGCTGACGGTACGGTCCTTCTGGACGCGGCGTTCGGCCTTGAAGAGGAACAGGTCGTCGAGGTCCATGGTGGCGTCGGGGTAGCGTACGCTGGCCGAGGCGAGGGCCCATTGCTCGAGCGGGGTGCGCCGCTCGATGCCACGATGGGGGGTATTGTGGTAGTCCCCCTCGATCCACGCCCAGAGGCTGCGGTTGAGCGTCTGCAGGCTGTTTTGGGTCTCGGCATCGAGGTGGGCGAGCCAGCCGCCGCGAAGGGTTCTGAAGAAGCGCTCGATCTTTCCCTTCCCGGCGGGCTGCCGGGGCCGGGCATGGATCAGGGCGATGCCGAGCTTTGCGCAGACCAGGGAGAGCTGGCGGGACCGGTAGGCAGAACCGTTATCCACATATAGGCGCTGGCAGATTCCGCGGCGGATGATCGCGTTCTTGAACACCGGCAGGAAGGCCTGAACGTTCTCGGCGAAGGCGAAGGCGGCGAAGGGGACGACGCGGGTGGCGTCGTCGATGAAGGCGATCAGGTAAGTCTT
Source organism: Pseudomonadales bacterium (assembly GCA_963663395.1). Classification (GTDB taxonomy): domain Bacteria; phylum Pseudomonadota; class Gammaproteobacteria; order Pseudomonadales; family Azotimanducaceae; genus Azophilus. The sequence goes on along the minus strand of OY760226.1, from coordinate 5,453,693 downwards.
CTTACGGGTTCGGCCGATCTTGATCTTCGGTCCGTGCATGACATCGCCCATCCACAGCTCACCCGCTTCCTTGAACGCAAAGCGCCGGCGGTCGGCGCCGTCGCCGGATTTCTTGTCGAACAGGCCCTCGCGGCTGAACAGCCGATGCACGGTCGAGGGGGCGAGCGGGTGGTCGATGCCTTCCTCGCCCGCGGCGCGGATGACGGAGCGCACCGACCAGTCGGGATTGTCGGTCTTGAGCGCCACGAGGCGCTCGGCGACCTCGGCCGGGAGGCGCCGGGGCAGACCCCGGTCGGTGCGCGGCTTGGGGTAGAGCGCCTCGAAGCCGCCGTCGCGGTAGAGCTTGACCCAGCCGCGCAGGGTGTTGACGGCGATGCGGGTCCGGTCGCTGCCCGGGATGACGTAGGTGCGCCCGGCGATCTTCTTGAGCCGCGCGCCGATGCCCTGCGCGCCCCGAGGCCGGTGCACGAGATCGGCGATAACGCCGTACCGGAACAGGGCGATCGCTTCGCGAACCTCGTCGTCGTGATCTTTCATGGTGCTTTCCTCGTCCACGGGGCGGTCGGCCCCGGTACGGGAAAGCTAACCAGCGCCGGACGGGGGATCAGGCCCCGCCTTGTGTTGGATGACCGGATTGCGATCCGTCACGCCGAGACGGTGGGGATGGAAGCCCACGGGCGCCGGCAGCTGCCGCAACTGCGGCGCGGCCAGACCGCGAAGCTCCGTCAGGGCGCTGTCGCTGGCGAGACGTCGGCGCACGGCGACGATGTTGGGAACGCAAGGGGCCAGGCGGTCGGGGATCAGGCCGATGACGGCGTTCAGTGCGTTGTGCACGAGCCGCACACGGCGCCCTACCCAGCGCATGGCGCCGGGCAGTTCGATGGGGTCGCGGCGAAGGGCATTGGCCGCAGCCGCCAGACTGGTCGCCCGCTCGGCGACGGCCACCACGGCTTCCAGGTCAGGGAGCGTACCCGGCAGCCGCGCCGCCAGGCAGTCCGGCAGCAGGCTGAAGGTCGTGTGGCTTTGCGGGCAGTACCAGCGAGCGACGCGTGCTCCGTGCGGCGTCTTGCGCTCGTAGGTGCCGTGCCGCGCCAGCGAGCAGCCGCCGCGCGGATGGTTCGGGCACCGCTCAAGCCTTGCCTCACGCCATGCCTGGGCGATAACGTACCGCTCGCCGGTAAGCCCCGTCTGGAAGCGAAGCTGCACCGGCACCTGGGCCCGGCGGCGGCGGTTGGCGGCCGCCCGGGCCCTCCTATTCCGTTGATCAGGTCAGAGACTACGGAAGCAACGCCGAACGGTGAACCCCAGGGCGTGCTCTGCGGATCGGGCGGACAGCGGGTGGGCAAGCTAGCTTGCCCACCCGCTGTCCGAATTGATCCGGCATCACCGGAAATCCAGCAACGAAACAATCCGAAGAAAAACGGGGTCCGGCTAACGATCTAATCCGGGAAACAACAACTGTCGAGCGAAGCGGACATCGACGTGCTGGCCTACATCCGCACCGAAGATGGGTTCTTGACCAGCATGCACGATACCGCCCCGCTGCTGGACGATGGTTACGCGGTGCCCATATTCAACCCCGGAAGCAATCGCAACCAGGTCAGCCGCCTCCACGTGGTAAACGCCGGGGAAGAAGACGCTACCGTGACGATTAAGGGTGTCGACGATCTTGGCGTAACGCCCGGCGGCGATGTGACGATGACTGTTCCCGCAGGACGGTCACGTAGCGTCTCAGCACAGTTACTGGAGGGAGGTGGCGACAGATTGGAAAATAGCCTGGGCGACGGCGCGGGCAAGTGGCAGCTGGTCGTTGCCTCAGACCAACCGATTCAGGTGATGAGCCTTCTGGAGAGTCCTACCGGGCATCTTACGAACCTGTCTACGGCTCCTGGAGTCAAATAGAACCGGTGGGCAAGGCCACCGGAGTTTGGTTCCGTCGCATCCGGCATTTGAAGATTGAAATACCCAGGTCCCGCCCAACGTATTTGGTCCACGCTCACGCCGTGGACGCTGGATGAAGCCTTCGATTCGGCTTTCGGCCATTGCAGGATTCACTGTCCGGTCGGCTTGGCCCAACTTCGATTACTCAGCGTTTTTTAATTGTAACATATTGTTTTTTAAGATAAATAATATTTGGTTACTTTGCCGAAACAGCGAGCGTTGCGAAGCTGGAAATGGCCAACTGCCTGCCGTCGCCTCGTTTGGTCCCATCCAGCTACCGGTTGGGTACATTCGGGGCAGCGAACTCCCTGAGCGGCGGGTTTTGACGACCGTCAGGCCGAAGCGTTGGTTTCCACTGCCGGTCAGCAGTAACCCGGAGCCCCGGGGTTTCAGTGGGCAGGCGAAACGACAATTTCGTTGACGCGTCCAGGAAAGGAAGGAGGGGAATTGAGCTCCCTGCCCAAACTTAAACCTGTCGCTTTTGTTGCGGTGTCTGTGTTGGGGGTCGCCGCCGTGATGGTCTGGTTCGGCTTTGAGGCCCGGACGCCTGCGTCTCAAGAGACAGCTGGGCCTGAACACACCGTCTCGTCGCCCCTACCGGGGTTGGGCCGCGACGCCTTACTGCCTGAGAATTCTTCCGCGGACCAGGTCGTGCGGTCTCTGTGGCGACCTGTTGATGAGGCATCCCTACGCGAATTGCCTTTCTACGCGAAGGAATGGTCCCACGAAGGTCGGGTATTGGTGCGCGTTTCGGATGCCGCCGCGGCTGCCCGGAGCTGGCGGGTGGGCGATCGGTTGACGTTTCCACTTCCGCAACTCGGGGCGACTTACCACTCCGTCATCGAAGGAATTGACGAGGGTCCCGGGTACTCCCGTGCCGCTTTCGGAAAAATTCCGGGCGAGGACGGGCGCGACCGGCGCGTTGTGATCACCGTGGGTCCGACCAGCATGTTCGCGTATATCGAGACGCCAAAGGGCACCTACGAACTGAACGCGAACCGGAACTACGGTTGGCTGCTACCGACGACCAGCATCATGGCCGGCTTTGACTTCAGCCAGCCGGACTACATTCTGCCGAACGACATGCGCCAACAGGGTCTGGTCCCTGCCATCGATGAGAGCCGCTCTGGAAACGCATCCGGCAGACAGGGCGGCCCGTGAGGCGTTTATCGATAACACCGCATGCCGGGCATTGCGCCCTGCTCGTGGTCCTGTACGCGATGTTCCATGCTCAGTACGTGGCGGCCGGGTTCGCGCGGGACATCGTGTTCGAATGCCCCTGCGAGGCCGAGTGGGTCCCTGGGGAAGCGGGCAACTCAGGCGTGCTGACAGTGACTTTCGGGGTTCGTAGCTATCGTGCCAGGGAAAGCGGAGAAGTCCGACTGTCGCCGATTACAGACTACAGCCCGGAGAGATACCTGCCAAGGTGGAATTGGGAATTGCACGATCCGTCATTGGGGCCTGCCGTCGGACGCATGCGGCCACGTGAAGTACTGACGCATCTAAGTCGGGCGATGGCATTCGACCGTCCTTCGACCGAGGCGCCGATATTGATCGAGATCCACGAAAGAGCGGCTCATCCTACAGCGGGTACGAAGCTCGAAGACGTTCGGTCATTGTGGCGCCTGCAGGAAATGCTGGCATTGTTTCCAGTTCCGGGAGACACGAACAATGGACGCATGCACTTTGTGGACTTCCTCACGGACAGCGATGGGGACGGTGTGGGCGACGTGAACGAACGCTGCGCCGGAACCTCACCCCTGAACGGGGCTGACACGCCAAGTGGCGATTCGACAATCGATGCGCTCGTGCTTTACGACGACCTGCTGCTGGAAGCGTATGACGGCAATCCCTTTACGCGCATGCACCACATCATGGCCGTAGGCAAGACGATTTACGCCGACAGCGGCACGAACATTGTCTTGCGGTTGGTGGGCATGAGTGAGACGAAGTTTGTAGAGCAAGATTGGCCGGAGGGCTTCGCCGATCTGCTGGATCGGGCCGGCGCCGATATTCTCATCGAGTTGCACGGTGTTCAGAACGCGAATTGGCCTTGTGGGTCTGGTGCGGTTGGGTGCGCTTCAATAGGTGGTGCTGGGGTGCGTGGTCATTGGTTGTCTGCGAGAGCGGCGGTCGACACCCGAGCGGGCGCCGCAACCGCAACCCATGAATTGGGGCACACGATGGGCCTTGTGCACTCGGTTCGCCAGGGTGAGGCGCACGGGGCATTCCGCTGGTCTCGCGGACACTATCTCGTTGATGCAAACGGGCGGAGCCGTAACGACGGCACCGTCATGACCTACGGGAATTCGCATTCGCTCGGAAACCGATTTTCCAGCCCTGCTGCCGACTGCCTCGGCCAACCGTGCGGTGTACCGATCGACCGGGCCGATGGTGCCGACGCCGTTGCCAGCCTGGATCTGATGCGCTTTCGGATCGCGGCACAACGCGAGCCAAAGCCGGACACGGACGGAGACGACATTGTCGACCCCATGGATGTCGCGCCGGACGACCCGAACGACTGGGCGGACATCGATGGCGACGGCCAGGGGGACAACGCCGACCCGGACGACGACAACGATGGGGTGGACGACGACGAGGACGTTTTTCCGCTGGACCCCGCGGAATGGGTCGATGTGGATCGTGACGGCGTTGGTGACAATGCGGACGACGATGTCGTGGATTTGAGCCCGTTTCGAGATCCGGCGCTTCGCGCCGTTGTAGAGAACGCGCTCGGCAAGGCGCCGCGTGCGCCGATTACTGCGGAAGAGTTGGCTTCATTGGAGATTCTGGACGGATCGTTCAAGGGCATTCGAGATCTAGCGGGACTCGATTTGGCAACGGAACTGGTCGAACTCAGACTGCCGGGCAATCAGATATCGGACGTTTCGCCGCTGTCCGGCATGTCCGAGCTTGAGCATCTTGCTCTGGGGGCCAACGAGATAGTGGATGTTTCGCCACTAGCCGGTTTGGCCGGGCTGGACTTCCTTGATTTGAGCATCAACGACATTTCGAACCTGTCGCCCCTGTCGGGACTGACAAACGTTCGGAGGCTATGGCTCTATCACAACCAAATCGCCGACCTTGCGCCTCTGAGCGAGTTGACGGCCTTGAAGGAACTTTGGCTGAGTTACAACGCAATTGCAGACTTGACGCCATTGCGTGAATTGACAGGATTGTTGTTTCTTTATGTCGATTCAAATTCCATTGCCGACCTGACGCCGTTGCGCGATTTGCCCGAACTGCGGCACCTTGACCTCCGATCAAACGAGCTCACCGACCTGACGCCGTTGGCGGGACTGACCCTTATTGGATTGCGAGTCGGGCACAACAACGTGACATTCGAGGACGTACTCGCGTTGCCTCAAATTGCGGATTTGTTTTCACTGGGGGTCGGTGGGCTGGGAGTAGCAGACCTGTCGCCACTGACGCGGTTAAACGATCCGCAATACTTATACCTGGACAACAATTTGATTTCGGACCTGTCTCCGTTGTCGGCGTTCACCGATCTTTTCGCGCTCGACTTGCAGGCGAACCAGGTGTCGGACATAGGCCCATTGGTCAATCGCTCGATCTGGATGGCCGGGGAATCGACTTCAGCCAATGCATACTTGCACCTGAACGAGAACCCACTCGATCAGACATCGTTGGACGAACACATTCCAGTACTTGAATCCTGGGGTGTCGAGGTCTATTTCGATGAACCCGGTGCTGAAACAAGCACTGTGGCCATCCCAGACGTTGCGCTTCGCGCGGCGATTGCCTTGGCCATTGCCGGGGGCTCGAGCTACGTGGATGCGCCCATCACCAGAGACAGAATGATGTATTTGCGCACACTGCCAGCGGTCGGCGCGGAAATCTCGGATATCACTGGTCTGGAAACGGCAGAGAATCTCGAAAACGTGTTTTTGGGCGACAATGCCGTGGCTGACCTGACCGCACTAGCAGACCTGCCCAACCTGTCGGGTATCGATCTCACGGACAATCAAGTCTCGAACATCTCGCCCCTGGTTGAAAACCCCGATATCGCCGAAGGCGACTGGGTCAACCTGGACGGCAACCCGCTGAGCGAAGAGTCACTGAATAGCCACATCCCCGCGTTGCTGGAACGGGGTGTCGACGTGAGCGCGGACAACCTGAGGCTGGCAGCGGTAGTAGGTGGCGAAAAGCTGCAATTCAACGTCGCCGGCTACTTCGCCGCCGTCCTCGGCGAGGGCGTGAGCATCACGGCGGAAGTCAGCGATGCCGCATTGGCCACCGCGATGATCGTCGATGGTGTTTTGTCGGTTACGCCGGGCGCCGCCTCAGGCACAACGAAGGTGGTCTTGACGGCGACGGGCGTGAACGGTGACAAGGCTGTACTGGCCTTCGTGATTACGGTGCGCGGCATTCAGGCAGTGTCTCTGGTCCCGCGCGCGGACGACCCAGTGCGCCAGGGATTCATGCGGGTGATCAACCGTTCCGCCGAGGCGGGCAGAGTGCTCATCAATGCCGTCGACGAGACCGGGTTGCGCCATGGCCCGGTGACGTTGGAAGTCGGTATAGGGCACGCCGTTCACTTCAACTCCGACGACCTGGAAACGGGTAACGCCGGGAAGGGTCTTGCCGGGAGCACCGGTCCTGGTACGGGCGACTGGCGTCTGGAATTGAAGAGTGGCCTGGACCTGGCGGTTCTGTCCTACATTCGCACCGAGGACGGTTTCCTGACCGCCATGCATGATCGGGTGCCGATGACGGAGACGGGCTACCGGGTCGCGATCTTCAATCCCGGCGGGAATCGTACCCAGGTCAGCCTGTTGCGTCTGATCAACCCGGGCGACGAAGCTGCGACGATCACGATTACCGGCACCGACGACCGGGGCGAATCGCCCGGCAGTGCCGTGACGTTGTCGCTCGATGCCGGGGCCGTACAAACGGTATCCGCGCAGCAACTGGAGTCCGGCGAGGGTTTGGATGGTGCCTTGGGCGATGGTCAGGGCAAATGGCGGCTGAATGTTGAGTCCAGCCAGCCCCTGCTGGTGACAAGCCTGTTGCGCAGCCCCACCGGGCACCTGACGAACCTGTCCACGGTGCCTGATAACAGGCAGGCCGCAGGGAACGGCGAGACGCTACACCATGTGCCGCTGTTCCTTCCGGCGTCCGACCCCGACGGCCGGCAGGGTTTCGTTCGTGTCGTCAACAGGAGCGCAGTGGACGCAAACGTGCGAATCGAGGCTTACGACGATTCTTCGGCCGAATTTGACCCCGTTGCGTTAGTCGTGGACGCTGGATCAGTCGCGCATTTCAATTCAACCGATCTTGAGCTGGGAAACTCACGCAAAGGTCTGTCAGGCGGTGTGGGCGCCGGTCTAGGCGACTGGCGGCTGATACTTGTGAGCGACGCCGACATTGACGTGTTGGCCTATGTTCGGACCGAGGATGGCTTTCTGACCAGCATGCACGACATAGCGCCGAGGGCCAAGGAGGATCATCTGGTGGCCATCTTCAATCCGGGCAGCAATCGAAACCAGGAGAGTTGGCTGCGAATCAACAATCCGGTTGCAACGGATGCCGCGGTAACGATTCGGGGCATCGACGACAGGGGAGTTGGTTCCCGAGGCCAGGTGGCGTTGACGCTGCCTGCTGGAGAATCCCGGACTGTTTCTGCACATTCGCTGGAGGCGGGTACCAACGAACTGCAAGGTCGGCTCGGCGACGGCTCCGGCAAGTGGCGTCTGACCGTCACCTCGGAACACCCCATACATGTGATGAGTCTTCTGCAGAGCCCTACCGGACACTTGACGAATTTGTCGACGTCGCCGGAATTCTAACCCGCGAATTGCAACAAGGACCGAAAACAGGGACACCTACCTATTGCGGCTACGGCCGGGCGACGACGCTGACCGAGGCGATTGACGCCCATGGAGGCGAAGCCCAGGCATCGCGGGACGCGTTCGTCGCGTTGTCGAATGAGCAGCGCGCGCAACTGCTCGGCTTCCTGGGCCGCTTGCGGACGCCCGACAACCCCAATGAGGATTTGATCGGTCCTCTGGAGGCGGACCCGTCCCCGGCGCCGGTAGCACGGGAGGGCGCGAGCAGCTTTCGTACGAACCGTTAGGAGCCTGCGCCACGGAAATCCACGGCTGAAAATCCGCCCTCATCCACGCCCTTGAAGCAAAGGGACACCTACTTTTGAAGCAAAGGGACACCTACTTTCGATGACGATCGGCCAAGGGCGCGGCGATCTCGAATTTTCGCTTTCGCGACTGCCCGCGGCGCGGGCTCCTGGTAGCGTACCGGCTTGCTGTAGATACCTGCGTATTCCAGGCCAAAGCTGCCACTGATTCCAGAGGAAGGCTGCCACCCATTCCACGCGAAAGCTGCCACTGAATCCACGGCAAAGCTGCCACCCTGGCAGGTTGCCTGAGATCACCGATTGGAGTGTCCGACGCGGGATAACGAATCGGTAATCTGACCTTTTCGACATGAAGAGGATCAGATGCCGGCGAAGAGGTTATCCATGCGTAAAATCAAAGAGGTCCTGCGCCTCAAATGGTCCAAGAACCTGAGCAATCGGCGGATTGCGAGCAGTTGCGGCATCGCTCGCCCCACCGTCAGCGAGTACCTGCGCCGGGCGGAAGCGGCCGGGTTGAGTTGGCCCCTGCCGGCCGAGCTGGACGATGGGCGCCTGGAACGGCTGCTGTTTCCCGCGCTGCCGCATTTGCCCGCTGCGGACCGTGGCGTCCCGGACTGGACGCACATCCAGCGGGAGCTCAAGCACAAGGGCGTCACCCTGTTCCTGCTCTGGCAGGAATACCGGGCCGCCCATCCGGACGGTTACCAGTACAGCTGGTTCTGCGAGCGGTATCGCGCCTGGCGGGGCAAACTGGACGTGGTCATGCGCCAGGACCACCGAGCGGGCGAGAAGCTTTTTGTCGATTACGCCGGGCAGACCGTTCCGGTGACCGACCGCGCCACCGGGGAGATCCGCGACGCGCAGATCTTTGTGGCGGTCCTGGGGGCTTCGAACTACACCTATGCCGAAGCCACCTGGAGTCAGGGGCTGCCGGACTGGATCGGCTCCCACGTGCGCACCTTCGGCTTCCTGGGCGGTGTGCCGGAACTGGTGGTGCCGGACAACCTGCGTTCCGGGGTGAGCAAGGCGCACCGCTACGAACCCGATGTCAACCCGACCTACCAGGACATGGCTTCCCACTACGGTGTGGCCATCCTGCCCGCCCGGGTCCGTAAACCCCGCGACAAGGCCAAGGTGGAAAGCGGCGTGCTGGTGGTGGAGCGGTGGATCCTGGCCGCCCTGCGCCACCGCCAGTTCTTCTCCCTGATGGAACTCAACACGGCCATCACCGAGCTTCTGGAGACGCTCAATACCCGCCCCTTCCGGAAGTTGTCCGGATGCCGCCGCGACTACTTCGAGCAACTGGACCGGCCGGCCCTTAAGCCCTTGTCGGCACAGCGCTACGTCTACGCCGAGTGGAAGCAGGCGCGGGTCCACATCGACTACCATGTGGCCATCGCAGGACACTACTACTCGGTGCCCTACACCCTGATCAAGAAGGCCGTCGAGGTGCGCATCACCCGCAACACGGTCGAGTGCTTCCATCGGGGAAGTCGAGTGGCGAGTCATCGGCGCTCGTATGCGAAGGGTCGCCATACCACGGTCTCGGCGCACATGCCGGAGTCACACCGTCAGGCCGGAGAGTGGTCGCCGCGGCGGCTGATGCAATGGGCCGCAAAGACCGGGCCGGCCACGGAGAAACTGATCCGCACCGTTCTGGACTCGAGGAAGCACCCGCAGCAGGCGTACCGGTCTTGCCTCGGCATCCTGCGCCTGGGCAAGGCGTATGGCGACGAGCGCCTGGAAGCCGCCTGCAGGCGGGCTCTGATACTGGGCAGCTGCCGGTACAAGAGCATCGAGTCCATCCTGAAAAACCGCCTGGACGAGCAACCCCTGGAGGAGCAGCAGGAACTGCCCCTGCCGGAATCTCACGACAACCTCCGCGGCCCCGCGTATTACCACTGAAGGAGCGCACCATGTTGCAGCATCCCACCCTGGACAAACTCCAGGCCCTCAAGTTCACCGGCATGATGGCGGCACTGGCCGACCAGATGGCCATGCCCGACATCGACGAACTCAGCTTCGAGGAGCGCCTCGGCCTGCTGGTGGACCGGGAGATTACCGAGCGCGAGAACCGGCGCCTGACCAACCGGCTGCGGCGGGCCAGGCTACGGCACAACGCCGCCCTGGAAGATCTCGACTACCAGAATCCCCGGGGTCTGGACAAGGGACTGATCCAGTCACTCGCTGGTTGCCAATGGGTACGGGAGCACCTCAATGTGCTGATCACCGGCCCCACCGGTGTGGGCAAAACCTGGCTGGCCTGCGCGTTGGCACACAAGGGGTGCCGCGAGGGGTACTCCGCCCAGTACGTCCGCCTGACCCGGTTGCTGCGGGAACTGACCATCGCCAAGGGCGACGGGCGCTACGTGAAGCTGCTGGCCAGACTGGCCAAGGTCGACATCCTGATCCTTGACGACTGGGGCTTGGTGAAGCTGAACGCCGAGAACCGGCGCGATCTGTTGGAGGTGCTAGAGGACCGTCACGGCAACCGTTCCACCGTCGCCACCAGCCAGTTGCCGATCGATCAATGGCATGCGGTTATCGGCGACCCGACTCTGGCCGACGCCATTCTCGATCGGCTGGTACACAACGCTTACAAAATTAATCTGAGAGGAGAATCCATGCGAAAGCGCCAGGCGAAGTTGACGGGCACCGCCCGTTCCGAGTAACAATGCAAACCCTGCGTCGAGATGACCCAGCGGGTGGCAGCTTTGCTCCGGTTCGGCTGGCAGCCTTCAGATGGAATCGGTGGCAGACTTCGGCGGTTTACGCAGATACCTCGAAATTACCGTCATGGGGATTGCGGCAATGGTGTCGCCAGCGGGTTTCGGGTGGGGAGTTCGGGAAACAGCGAGAAGTCACGGTCGCGCGCGAGCGGGACATCGACGCCGTGCGCAACGCAGATGGCCGCAATTCGGGCATCGTGTACTACTCCCAGACAAGGATATTGGTGTCGACCGCGATCACCGGGTTCCGGGGTCGCCGTTAATCACTTCCCGAAGTTCCGGCCAGGAGTAGCTTTCAAGCGGATCAGCCGCGGCCGGGTCACCCACCCTCAGGTCGGGACGCCGGTAGGAAGGGCGCTGACCGGGGCTGTGCAGCACGGTGCGCAGACCTTCTTCGACTACGGCGCGCAATGGCCGCCCGTTAAGTTTCGCATGACGCTTGGCCTGCAGGAGCAATTCGTCGTGTATGTCGAGAGTGGTTTTCATGCAGACCTACTACCCAAATCAACCTAAATGGTAAGCGCATATCCGGAATGTCCGATAGTGGAAGCCGCTAGCGCAAGGGTTCGACGACAGTGAGGAACACAACCAGTAAGCGTCGGCATTGGGAGTGCAGATTCCGCTGACGCAATTTGCGTGCATCAATCCGGCCGTGTGGTGGTCGTGGCAGATCTTACCCACACCGGTCTTGCCCATGTCTTCATAGTGTCGGTAGGAGATCAGGGCATCGGCCATTTATAATCACTATCCGATGTTTGTAGAGGGTGGCGCAGGGAGGCTTTGGAACCGGTGAGGCTCTCGACACCGCGCCGATTGCACCTGCACAGGCGAATGACACCGCGGAAGTGGAACTGGCCTGCCCGTGTTGGGTTACTCCAGTCGATCAAACTGCCGTCGGTGTGGTATTCGGAGTTCACTCAATCAACCCTGACTCGGCATCCGGACAGCTCAATGAATCCCCCTGGATTTGTCGGAGGCTCAAACCCATGCTCACTTGAGTGAGTGGGACCTAGAGGGAAACGTGTCTGGTCCATGTGGAAAGTACAGTTTGGTTTGGTCGTCTCTCATCCTGTTGATCGGATTGCTTCCGTTTCAGGCAATCGCTGCCGTGACTACCGACTCCTTTACCGATTCGCAAAATCGCACAGTGTTGTTTCGATTCTCACTTCAAAGTAATTGGAGTCCAACCCAACCGAGAGGCTTATTGATCTATTTCCACGGCAACAATCAAGGAACCCAGGAACAAATGCTGCAGTCATTTTCAGGCATTCAGTCTCTGGCATTTGCCAACGGTTTGATTCCACTAGTGGTCGCCTCTCCGGACTTGGGACAACACTATCAACAGGGCGCGCGCTCGTGGATCTATGGTTTGGACGAGCAGCTCATTCATGAACTGCTGCAAAGCGAACTAAAAGGGCAAGTCGCGTTTGATTTCGAGAAAGTGATCTTCTCTGGTGCTTCGCAAGGAGCCCCCTTTGCACACAGATTTATTCTCTCATACGGCGAACACTACGGCGGGGGCCTGTTGGGGCTATGTGGCGACTATGCCATTGACCCCTTGTGGAACCCCACACAGGAACTGAAGGACCGCTTCAGAGTCGTCATCAGCGCGACCACCGAAGATCATGTGTACGAACGTGCTCGACGGGGGTATGGCTATTACAAGTACATTTACGGATTTGAAACCCGGGGCGATCTACAGTCGCCGGGCGGGCACTGCGCACCGGGTGCCATATCGAGCCGGGAGGCGGTTCCTTGGCTGCTCGACGGTGTGGGAATTCCAGATTCTTCAACCGAGCCACATTTCACGCGAGTCTCCACTTTCGATTTCGTCGCGGGTTTGAGTGTAGACCCCGGCGGCGCCCTTTGGATGGCGCAGCAAGCCCCTGATCGCGAAGAAGTTTCGATATGGCGTACCGTCGACAAGGGAGCGAATTGGGAGGCGGTTTCGCGAGTACCGATTGCGATAGACGACATCGATGCGGTAGGGAATTCAATATTGCTGACTCCGTCGTCACACAACGAAGAAAAGCCGCTTTATCGATCTATTGACGGAGGAAAGAGCTTTGAGCAGGTGGGAATGCGTGACGGGTCGCACCTGCTCGTGTCCGAGCCACTCGTCGCCGACGCGAATAACAAGCTCTATGTGATTGGCCGTTATCCCGGTGAAGAGCGCTCTTCTCTCTACACCAGCGATGATTCAGGTGATAACTGGTCCCTTTTGAATCTGCCCGAAGAATATAACCGTAGCCGCAGTCGGAACTGGCGCATCGGCAACCCCGACACGGTCGCCCTCAAACACCCTGGGCGTCTCGTCTTAAGGACGGACGATGAGCATGTGTATGACATGGCGATTGGCGCACTCACTGGAAATGACTGGAGGCTGCTGTCAGACACATCGGCAGGCTGGCCTATCTGGGGAGCCTGGGACGGTTCGTCGGTGTGGGCGCTTGGCAGCCCGCATGGGGCCAGAGGGGCATTGTTTCAGTCGCTCGATGAAGGATTCACCTGGCTTGAACAGGAATTGTCAGGGCAGGATTACCGCCGCATTGCTACGCTCGGCGAGGGCCAACTCCTGGTGTTGAGCGAAAATGATGCGCTGGTTCGCAGCCCTGCAGGAAGCTGGACACTGGTGTACGGCAGTCCGGAGAGTCGGTACTCGCATTCACCTTCTGATCTGTGGGATAACTATGTAGTTGCCGATTTCGAATCGGGAGATGTGTATGCGACTGAGCGCCGGGGAGTTTTTCGCCTGGGTCCGGAATTCAGCTTGCTGCAGTCGAGAAATCGTCCCGACGGCGATGGCGACGGCGTGCCGGATTCGATTGATGCGTTTCCTTCCGACCGCTCCGAGTATCTCGACACAGACGGTGATGGTATAGGCAACAATGAAGACGACGACTCCGATGGGGATGGGGTAAACGACGACAACGACGGCGCGCCACTGGACCGATTTGAGACTGTCGATACCGATAGGGACGGTATGGGCGACGGGATTGACCTCGATGACGATGGCGATCGCGTTTGGGATGTGCTGGATGCTTTTCCGAACGACAGAAACGAGCAATTCGATCTGGACGGCGATGGCGTCGGCGATCGACAGGACCCTGACGACGATGGCGACGGCATCGACGATGTTGTCGACGCTTTTCCCCGCTACCCGGACGAGTGGATGGACTCGGATGACGATGGAATCGGCAACAACGCAGATACCGACGACGACAACGATGGCATTGTCGATGACGAAGATGACTTGCCACTCTCCGGGGAGCGACTACTCGGCTATCTGAAACCCGCGAGTCGGTATCAAAAGCTTGATGTCATCGGCCTCAATCTGCCTTATCACCCGCTGGTGTTTCATCAGCAGAAACCGTCATCGTTCATTTATCCTGAAGCGTCCGGCACTGCCCAACAATTCGGCTTCATTCAATTGGGCGATACGCCCGCTTTCCATGTTCAGTTTATGGTTGATGACTTCGGGTGGCGTCTCGATGCGCCTCCTAACGCATATTTGAGTCAGGATGCGACTCTCTTGGCGAAGATTTATGTCGATCGAAACGGTAACGGCGACTTGACCGATGACGGGGCTCCTGTAATTTCCTCCACCGACGAAGATCATCAAGGGGGGGTGGGCGGTCCGGTCTTCGGCGCAGATGTAGGGCCTCTGGAAGTGCCGTACTTGTCTGGTGAAACGGTGCCTTACAGTTTGAGTATTCGTCAATACGTCATTCCAAAGCCATCAAATCGACCGGTGTCCTTTGGCGGGTCGTGGGTAGGCGATGCCGCTTTGCCGGATGGCACCCCGGTACTTGTACAAACCGTCGACTACGACATCGATGGCATTTTCAACGGGTCTCCGGTTGATTTTGTGTGCATCGATACAAACGGCGACCGTCGATTGAATTGCAAGGAGAGCGACCCTGAAAGATTTGTTCACGATGAGGCATTCGAAGTCGATGGACAAGCGTTGCGGGCGCGTGTTGCACCTTCTGGACATCGTCTCGAATTGGTTGATGCAGATATGGACGTATTGGCGTCGCTGTCGGGCGTCATACCGTTGTTCATGTCGGCCTCCCACGGTCAAAGAGAGGGATTTGTAAGAGTCATCAACCATTCGGACGTTGCTGGAGACGTTTCCATCGTTGCCGTAGACGACGAAGGGAGCCGATCGGAGCCGGTGCAACTGACCATTTCCCCCATGGAAACCGTGAACTTCAATTCGCTGGATCTGGAAACCGGAAACGCAGAGAAAGAACTGACGTGCTGTATTGGCATGGGTTCAGGCGACTGGCGGCTCGAAATGTACTCGGATTTGAACATCGAGGCGATTGGGTACGTCCGTACCTCGGACGGGTTCGTGACCGGCATGCAGGATGTGGTTGAAGGTAGCGCCGGGCGCTACGAAGTTCCCATTTTCAATCCCGGAAGCAATCGCGAGCAAAAGAGCAGCTTGCGTATTGTCAACGCTGGCGAAGATCCGGCTTCGATATCGATTACGGGCACCGACGACGCTGGCATGACCCCGGGTACGTTGGTTCGGTTGGAAGTCCCGGCCGGTGCATCGCGGACGCTCGCTTCAATTGATCTTGAATCCGGGGCTGGCGTCGACGGGGGGTTGGGCGACGGCACAGGCAAATGGCGATTGATTGTCGAGTCGGACCAACCCGTCATCGTGATGAGCCTGCTATCGAGTCCTACGGGACACTTGACCAACCTTTCGACCTTCGGGCGGACGAATGAGAGTGGTGGTCATACGGTGCCATTGTTTCCGTCGGCGTCGAATCCGCAGGGCCGCCAGGGGTTCGTGCGGGTGGTCAATCGATCTGCGGAAGCGGGCGAAGTACAAATCTCATCGCGCGACGACAGTGGCACCACCCATGACCCCATTACGCTTTCGATTGGCGCCGGGGAAACGGGGCATTTCAATTCAAAGGACCTGGAGTCGGGGAACGACGACAAGGGCTTGAGCGCCGGCACCGGAGCCGGTGTCGGAGACTGGTGGCTTGAACTGTCCAGCGGCCTTGAAATCGATGTTATGGGCTACATTCGTACCGAAGACGGTTTTCTCACGTCGATGCATGACGTGGCGCCGTTGTTTGACGGGGAGTATTGGGTGCCTACGTTCAATCCAGGCAGTAACACGAACCAGGTAAGCAGGCTTCGAATGATCAATATGCATGCGCAAGACGCACCGATGACGATCGTCGGAACTGATGACAGTGGCGCGTCGCCGGGGATGCCTGTCCAGTTCGTCGTTCCCGCGGGCGCGTCGCGGACGATATCCGCGGCCGACCTTGAGGCCGGGGGAGAGGAACTAGCTGGAGCCCTCGGCAACGGTACCGGCAAGTGGCGGCTGCAAGTGACATCGGACCGGTCGATTCTTATGATGAGCCTGCTTTCCAGCCCGACCGGACATCTCACAAACCTCTCTACGGCGCCCGAACGCCCGTAGGAACTGGGCGAAGGGCTGGTTTCCCGCGATCGTCTTGCTTGGAAAGTGCTTGAAAAGGGACACCTACCTTCGGTGACGACATTCTCCACAATCGATCGGCCAAGGGCGCTGTGATCTCGAGTTTTCGCGTTTGCGACTTCCTACATCGCGGGCTCCTGGCCTGACATCGACAATGCGGGGACCTGCATTTCATTGAGGCAATCTCAAACGGAGCGATGCCCCTGCCTGAAGACAAAACAGTGACAGGGAGGGAAGTTGACTCGTTTGACAACTTTTCCGCGACTAAGAGGTCTGGACGAAGTTGCAGAGATCTCGAAATTACCGCTATGAAGACTGCGACGGTGGTGTCGCCAGCGGGTTTCGGGTGGGGAGTTCGGGAAACAGCGAGAAGTCGCGGTCGCGCGTGAGCAGGACATCGACGCCGTGCGCAACGCAGATGGCCGCAATTCGGGCATCGTGTACCACCCCTCCGACAACGTGCGACCGTTGTACGAATCGCTGCAGGATCCGGGCGAAGTCCTGCGTTTCGCCGATCATCCGGCTGGCGGGCGATGTATACCAGGCGTGAAACTGCAGCCAGGCCTGTTCCGGCGTTGTGGCCTGTTCTTTCCAGATGCGGCGATTGGTCACCACGCTAAGGAATTCGTAACAGCACGGCCAGGGAATCGACCAGGCCCGGTCGCCCTCGGCAAGATCCTTCAAAAGGGCATGTGCCGCCTCGCCGAATTGGGATTCGCGGCGGTGCGCGTAGACAAGGACATTTGTGTCGACCGCAATCACCGGGTTCCTGGATCGCCGTAAATCACCTCTCGGAGTTCCGGCCAGGAGTAGCTTTCCAGCGGATCAGCCGCAGCCGGGTCACCCACCCTCAGGTCGGGCAGGCGGTAGGAAGGGAGATGGTCGGGGCCGTGCAGCACAGTGCGCAGAGCTTCTTCGACAACGGCGCGCAGTGGCCGCGCGGTAAGTCTTGCATAACGCTTGGCTTGCAGGAGCAGTTCGTCGTGTATGTCGATCGTGGTTTTCATGTGGCCATATTACCCATATTTAATTATATGGGAAACCCATACCTGAACTGTTCGATCACGGGGGGCCGCGGGCTCGAGTTGGGACACCTACCGGGCTCGAGTTGGGACACCTAGCTGGGCTCGAATCGGCTCGGCTCGAATTCGGCTCGAATTGCGGCTCGAATTGGGACACCTACCTTGGAGTGGATAGTGGAATGGATAGTGGAATGGATAGGGACACCTACCTTCGGTGACGGCGCCGCAGTCTGGCTCAACCGCCTGAGATCGCCCAACGCCTGCAATCCGAACGTGGATTCGCTAGCATGGCCGCTCTGCGATTCACCCCAAGGAGCATGGCATGCCTGAAACCATGATGGCGTTCCCCGAACTGCGTCACCCGTTCGAGGAGACGCCGATACATCCGCCGGGCAGTACCACGGTGTTGTATCAAGGAAGTGCAGTGTGCCTGGCCGAAACGGGAGCCGGCGATGGCCTGCTCATCCGGCGGGACGACCTGCCAAGGGTGAACGGTTTCGAGTTGAAACCCGAAGGCGCCTGCCGGGAAGGGCTGTGCATTCCGGTAAACGAAGATTTGCTGATCGAACAGGACGGCAGAGAATGGTTCGACCTGGCCGCCTTTGCAGACCTCGTGGGGCAGCCCTATGTGGCCGACAGGTCGGCCGGTGTGTGGAGCTTCGGCGAAATACCGGTTGGGCGCGAAAGCACGATGGTCGATGCCATGGCGCCGGAATTCGAAGTGACAGACCGGCAGGGGAGGCGGATCAGAACGGCAGATCTCAAGGGCAATAAAGCGCTTATCGTGACCTGGTCGTCCTGGTGAGGCTGCATGCTCGACGTGCCCGTGTGGCAACGCATATACGAAGAAATCAACGACCCGCACTTCATCTTGATCTGCGCCGCGCAGGACACCGGAGGCGAGGCGGCGGCCGGCCCGATCTTCGATGCGGCGCAGCCCACCTACGTTCAGGTGGTGGACGAAGATCACATCATCAGCAGCGCTTTCAATTTTGTGAACGTGCCATCAGCGGCCTGGATCGATGAGGATGGCAGGATCGTGCGCATCGATGAAGGCACGTACTCGGCGATTCACGAGATCGGCGACGGTGAACAGAAAATCACGTTCGGCAACGATGTTTACGCCCCGGCGCTGAAGGATTGGGTGGCGAACGGCGCGCAGAGCAGGTTCGTGCAGTCTGCGGCTGACGTCTCCGGAAACATCCGCAAGCACAGCTTCGCCCAACTGCAGGCCGACGCTGCGTTCCGGCTCGGCAACCTGTTTCGGGCGCACGGGCGGGCCGACAAGGCGGAACGGTACTGGGAGATGGCCCGGTCGCTGAACCCCGACAGCATCAACTTCATTCGGCAGAATCTCACGCTGACGGAGGAAGGGTCGGCGGGTGAGACCTTCCGCAAGGTGATGATGGAGTATGCCAGCCAGGGGAAGGATTATTATCGGCCGCTGGATATGGATATGGCTTGACTCCAGCCGGATCGGATGACGTGCAGATCGATCAGGCTCGGGTGAGTTCCATGTACCCGTCCGGCGGTTCGTATCCGACAAAGGTCTTGCCCAGGTCTTCATAGTGCCGGTAGGAAATCAGGGCATGGGTGGCGGCCTGTTGCGCGTCCCGCAACTGGCGCTCGAGGGGGCTGTCCATGCGCGAGCCGGTGGTGCCTGCCGTGTTGTTGAGCATGCCGACAACCTCCCGGCACGATTGCGCGGCATGGGCGCAGGCCAAGAGGGCTGGCCAGAAATACTCCCACTCGGGTGCGATGCGGCCACCTTGTGCCGGCAGCGGCCCCAGGTGCTCCTCGAGGCGGTCCTGGGTGTCGAGCACGAAGGTGCGCGCGGCCAGTAGCGTCGCCTGGGCCTGGCCGATACGGTATTGCACCTGGGGCTGGTCCTTGAGCTTCGACACCGTGCCCCAGGGCGTCTTGGCGCTGGCGAGATCGATGAACGAGTCGATGGCGCCGCGGCACACGCCCAGCGCCACCGCCGCCTTGTTGTAGATGGCGTGGGTAGGGTTGCGGTAGGTGGGGTTTGCCCAGGTCTCGCTCGGCGCCAGCGACCGGAACGGCAGCAGGTGTTCGGGGGGGACGTAACAGTCGGCCATGAGCACGTCGTGGCTGCCGGAGCCGCGCATGCCTGCGGCGTCCCAGGTGTCGACGATTTCGAACTCGCCGCGGGGCACCATGTACGATGCCCGCGCGGGCTCGCCCGTCGCCTCGTCGAGTACCATGGGCCCCATCAGGTAGTTCCAGGTGGCATTGTGGCAGCCGCTGGCGAATGAGCCCTGGTAATTCAGCCGCCAACCTTCGCCGTCTCTGCGGGCGTTGCGGCCGGGGTTGGGCCCGTTCGCCGGGCCGTGGCCGGAACACACCAGCACGTCCCAGTCGTTGAACATCTTCTCGACGAGGGGGAATTCCATGCGGCGGAGCACCAGGGCGTTGATTTCGGAGGAGATCTGCACGCACCATCCGACGGACCCGTCGATTGCGGAAGCGGCCTCGACCACCTCGATCTGCTCGCGTGCGCTCAGGTTCTCGCCGCCGAGCTCGAGCGGCAGGGCGAATCGATAGAGGCCCTGGTCCGCCATTTCCCTGGACGCCCAGGCGGGGAGGTGGCGAAGCTGTTGCGCCTCGTCCCCTGCCGCGGCAAGGGATTCTTTCATGTTGGCGATGCGGTGCAGGATCGGTGTCTTTGCGATCCTGTCCCGACGATCGAGAATCTCGGGTCGAATCTTCAGGCCCGCGCCCTGGTTTATTCTTGTGACTTCTGACATGTTTCTTGCCGCTGCTTCACGCGCGGCGATTGTTACACATCACCGCAGACATCGACGAACCACGCCTGCGTAGGACGGACGGGTCGGCGAAGGCAGCGTGCCCCTGACGTGACAGACCCTGTCAAACTCGGAACGATTCACTTTATGTCCTGACACTGCTTCGAAATTCAAGTCCGTCAGGATTGCATCGCTCTTGGGTCGATTGGGAGACCGTCGGGACGTTCCCGGCTTGGTGGCAGTTGAGCTTTCCGAGATTCGGATCAGGTTGCAGTGCGTTTCGCCAGGAGTTCGGGGCGGCCGACGGAATAGTAGGCAAAGCCAAGCTCGGTGAGGTAGGCCGGGTCGTAGAGGTTGCGGCCATCGAAGATTGCGGGTTCACGCATGGCTGCGTGCAACGCGTGGAAATCTGGGCTGCGGAACTCGTTCCACTCCGTGACGATGATAAGCCCGTCAGCGCCGGGTAGCGTATCGTCGCGCCGTTCGCAGATCTCGATTGCATCGCCGTAGAGGCGCGCCGCTTCGGAGCCGGCAACCGGGTCGTAGGCGCTGACCCTCGCGCCGCTGGCCAGCAGCCTGTCGATTACCGTGCGGCTCGGCGCTTCGCGCATGTCGTCCGTGTTGGGTTTGAACGCCAGGCCCCAGAGCGCAAATTTGCGGCCGGTGAGGCCGCCTTCATAGTGAGCGAGCATCTTCTCGATCAATATGCCTTTCTGCCGCTCGTTGACCGCCTCGACGCCGTTTGCGATCCGGGTTTCGAAGCCGACCGATGCGCCGGTGCGGATCAGGGCCTTCACGTCCTTGGGGAAGCAGGAGCCGCCGTAGCCCGTGCCCGCGTAGATGAAGTGGTAGCCGATGCGGGGGTCTGTGCCGATGCCGCGGCGCACGGCCTCGATGTCGGCGCCGAGCTTTTCGGCCAGGCCAGCCAGTTCGTTCATCAGGCTGATGCGGGTTGCCAGCATCACGTTGGCGGCGTACTTGGTGAGTTCGGCGGAGCGTACGTCCATGTGTACCACTTTGTCGTGGTTGCGGTTGAACGGGACATAGAGCTGCTCGAGGAGCTTTCTGGTCTCCTGGCGCTCGCAGCCGAAGACGATGCGGTCGGGCTTCATGAAGTCGCTCACTGCAGCGCCTTCCTTCAGGAACTCGGGGTTCGAGGCGACATCGAAATCGAAGTTGGCGCCCCGGGCTGCGAGTACCTCCGCGATTCGCTTCCGTACTCGGTCGGCCGTGCCGACGGGAACCGTCGACTTATTGACGACGATTCTTGGCGCATCCAGGTATCTGCCGATGTCATCCGCTACGGCAAGGACGTGACGCAAATCTGCCGAGCCGTGTTCGTCCGCAGGGGTGTCCACGGCGATGAAGAGTGCTTCGCCGTGCCGTACGCCCAGTTGCGCATCAGTGGTGAAACGAAGCCGGCCGCTGCGCGAGTTGTTGACGACCATCCGTTCGAGGCCGGGTTCGAATATCGGCACCCGGCCTGCCTGCAATGCTGCGACCTTGTCGGAATCGATGTCGACGCACAAGACGGAGTTCCCCATCTCTGCGAAACAGGCGCCCGTGACAAGGCCTACGTAGCCGGTTCCGAACATCGTGACATTCAAGATTCAATCCTCCGGTTGGACAGTACGAATCAATCAAAGCTTCACACCCTGGCTCGCTGGTGCGACCTTGCAACGTGAGGTTGACCGAGGCGTTGTTACCTTCCGACCGGCGGCTAGTAAACGCGGGAAGGGAATTCGCTGTCAACGATATCACTCGGGAGAGAGGGACGGGAGAGAGGGACACCCGGGAGAGAGGGACACCTACCTTCCGGAGAGAGTGTGAGCGGGAGAAAGAGCGGGAGAAAGGGACACCTACCGGAGAAAGGGACACCTACCTTTGCAAGGTATCGATTGTGTCGCGCGGAAACCTTGTACCTGTGGCCGGCGGCAGCGAAGATTGTTGCTCGTTCAAATCAGGGTGAGCTGCATGCCCGGCCCCGTCTATAGCCCGGTCGAGATGATCGAACGGTTAGTCTCCTTCGATACCACGAGTCGCGAATCGAACCTCCCGCTCATTAACTTTGTGCGCGACTACCTGGCTTCGCACGGTGTCGAGTCTGCGCTGACCTGCGACGAATCCGGAACGAAGGCGAATCTGTACGCAACCATCGGCCCGGGCGATGTGCCCGGGATTGCGCTGTCGGGGCACACGGATGTGGTGCCCGTGGACGGCCAACCTTGGCATACGGATCCGTTTAAGGTTGTGGAGAAGGACGGCCGCCTGTACGGGCGCGGCACGGCGGACATGAAGAGCTTCAGCGCCATCGCACTGGCTATGGTTCCGGAGTTCATTACGCGTGAACTCGTCACGCCCATTCATCTGGCGCTCTCCTTCGATGAGGAGGTGGGTTGTCTCGGCGCACCGCTCATGGTCGAACAGCTCGGTGCCGAACTGGGCCCGCAGCCGAACGTGGTGATCGTCGGCGAGCCTACGGATATGGCGGTTGTGAACGCTCACAAGGGAGTGATCAGTTTCCGGACCAGGGTGCGGGGCCTGGAAGCGCATTCGAGCGCGGCCCATCGGGGTGTCAACGCCGTGCAGTATGCCGCGCAGTTGATCAGCTTCCTGGTCGATCTGGGGGAGGAGATGAAGGCTCGCGAAACGCCGGAAAGCGGCTTTGATCCGCCATATACGACGATACATGTCGGCACGATCCGCGGTGGAACGGCGCAGAACATCATACCGCTCGATTGTGCGTTTACCTGGGAATATCGTCTCATGCCGGGGGCCGACCCGGACGAGATCCGCCAGCGTTTCGAGCGGTTCGCGAACGAGCAGGTTGTTCCGCGCATGCGCTCGGTCGGTGCGGACACCATGATCGAAACCGAGCTGGTTAGCGCGGTTCCCGGGTTAGATCCGGACGGGGAGTCGCCTGCCGAGGCGTTGGTGATGGCGTTGGCGCGCAGCAATCGCACGGAGGTGGTTTCCTATGCCACGGAGGCAGGACAGTTTCAGCAGGCAGGCATCCCCACAGTGGTGTGTGGGCCGGGCAGCATCCTGCAGGCCCACCAGCCCAACGAGTACATTGAACTGAGCCAGGTCCGCGCTTGCGAGGCCTTCCTGCGCCGACTGCTCAACGAGGTGTGTGCGGCCTGAGTGAAATTGGGTGCGCTGCGGCGAGGGCAACAGGGGACGTTTACCTCGGCAATCGCTCAGAAGTCGCTCAGACGCTCAGAGTCGCACTGAGTGGGACACCTACCTTTCACCTTTCTCAAACGGGGACACCTACCTTTTGCTCAAAAGGGGACACCTACCTTTTGGCACCTACCTTTTGGCAGGAAGGTACACCTACTGGCAGAAAGGGACACCTACCGTTGGACCGTTGGCAGAAAGGGACACCTACCGTTGTCCGGTGGACCCGAAATGCGCAAGCAATTGCTCACAAGAGTTTCAGTCGCCGACCCATGGAAGTGTGAGTACGCGCACCGCACCCTATGTATTCGAAGACCGGCAATTGCCATGATCGGTTGGATGACTAGGTCTTATGATGACGTTGGATCTGTGGAACGTTGCTTTGCCGCTACTGGGAATTCTTGTTGCAGTGGCAGGTTTGTACTGGAGGGTGAGGATTGAGAGAATTCGGGCGGAGTAGAAGGCGGACGAAAGAAGAGACCGGCAGATTGCCTCTATTGCGGAATCGACAAAAAAGGAAATGGATCAACTTCGGGAGCAGGTGCAAGCCAGCGACCAGCGGCTGCGCGAACTGGATTCCGACTCACAGCGCGCGATCGGCCGAATTGAAGGGACGCTTGAAGCCATGCGCGAGGCGAAATAGGCGTCGGATGACGGTGTCAGTTATGGGAATTGATAGAAACCGCTCCAATGCCGCTTCGGTATCCTGTCACGAAGGAGTGCTAAGCGAAGATCTTCAAAGGTGCTTTGAGCTTACCCGAAAGGCACTGCAGGACAGGAACGAGTCGATTGCCAGGGTTACACGTTCACTTGATGAACTGGCGGAAATCTTCGACAAGGCGGTAACTGCTTATCGCAAGACGATTCCGGTCGATCGGACGAATTGACTTGCCTTGAGGTGCTGTTCCAGCAGACTTGTACGCCATTCCCGAAGATTCCCTGAATCGCGCTCGAGATGCGAATTCAGTCCCGGCGGGAGTCAGCCGGATGTCTGAGCTACCCGGCTCAATTCGCTTGGGGGCACGTAGTCGAAGATGAAGGTGATGCGGTCTTCAGCGCCCTTGTTGGCGACGCTGTGCGTCATCTGGTTGTTGATCTCGTAGGCATGGCCGACCTGTAGCTTGCAGGGGCGCCCGTCAATCGTGAAACGCACCCGGCGGTTTGTGGTGATGGGCACGTGAATCCGGTGGCCGATACGGAATGACGGGTGGCGGTCGGTGTGCGGCGTGATCTTGCCGCCCGCCTTCAGCTTGGCGGCCATGGCGCGAATGATGGTGCCTCCGCCAGGGTAGCAACGACCGATGATGTCGTGCATGGCGGGAGTGGCCGCCTCGGCGAGCCGTTCCCAGGCGGCCTCCTTCTTTACCACCAGTTCCGGCCAGGCCGACTCCTCGGTGAACACCAGCACCATGCTCTCTGTATCCCGGTGTACCTCGTAGGCGCGCTGGCGGTGCTGCTGTTCGTGCCAGGCGGCTTCTTCCTGGGCGAGGATGGCGTCCGCGAGCGGGCCGGCATCAACTGGCCCGAGTTCGCGGAGGCGTGTGTCGATGTCCATCGGCTAAGGCCGGTGGGGCTGTTGCATACCTGTCAGTTTATGCCGCGCATGTAGCGGAAGTTGATGCCGACGGTGCGCGGCTGGTTCACGCTCAGGCGCTGCTGGGCGAAGCGGTTGTTGAAGAACAGCTGCGCCTTCTCGTCGGTGATGTTGTCGACGAACAGCGATACCGCCCAGTTCTGGCTTTCCAGGCCGAACTGCAGGTCGAGCGTCTGCCAGTCGTCCTGGTTCACCACCGGCGAGAGGAACGGGCTCGACTCGATGCCGGCCAGCGAGTTCAGCGACTCGCCCGTGTGGGTGAAGCGGGCCATGAGATAGGGCTCGGCGTTCATCCACATGGTGGGGAACGCATAGGTAACGTTCACGTGGGCCTTCAGGTCGGGCACGATCGGCAACTGAGTGCCGGTGGGCACGACGATGGGGGCCTCGGAGTCTGCGAACAGCGTGTCGGCCTGGGAGAGTTTGCCGTCGTTGTAGCCCAGCGTCGCCTCGATGTTCCACTGGGCATCGGGTATCCAGGAGAACCAGACCTCCACGCCGTTGATCTCGGCCTCGGGGAAGTTGACGATGCCGAGGGTGAACAGCGTCGGCTGCGGGTCTTCCGCCTGCACCTGGATGTCGTCCCAGGTCATCCAGTAGGCTGAGACGTTCAGGCGCAGGCTGTTGTCGAACCACTCCGTCTTGGCGCCCACTTCCCAGTTCTGCACGGTGTCGGAACTGTAGGCATTCAGCGTGCC
This sequence comes from Pseudomonadales bacterium, assembly GCA_963663395.1. GTDB lineage: Bacteria > Pseudomonadota > Gammaproteobacteria > Pseudomonadales > Azotimanducaceae > Azophilus. The sequence goes on along the minus strand of OY760226.1, from coordinate 5,428,179 downwards.
GGCCGGGGCCGGGAACAGGTCGTTGGGCGGGCCGAACACCGACTGCGGCCGCGCGGAGTTGGCGCCGCCCCGGCGGAAGCCTTCCGAATAGGTGGCATACAGCAGCGCATCGTCGAAGCTGTAGCTGACGTTCACCTTGGGCACGAAGCCGTCTTCGCTGGAGATGCCGAGGTGGCCGGGGGAGTAGCAGTAATCTACCGCGCAGTCCGGCTCGCCGCCGTTCAGGCCGACCATGGTGCCGTTCTTGACGATGTAATCGTTGTCGATCTGGTAGTAGCGGCCGCCGGCGGTGATGGCGAAGTTTTCGGTGAGGTTGATGGTGGCCTCGCCGAACACGGCCCACTGCTCGAGTTCGCTGTCGTAGGTGCCGGAGTACCAGTTGTTTGACTCGTACTTCGGGTTGATGCCGTTGAAGTAGTAGCCGGCGTAGTTGATGTAGGCGAAGGCGGCGCTGCCGGTGAAGTTGAAGACGTTCGAGATGAACAGCTCATCCACCACCCGCTTGTTGTAGAAACCGCCGACGATGCCTGACCAGCGCCCCTCGGCGGGCGTGGCGTAGCGGCCCTCGATGGTCCAGTTGTCGGCCTTGCGGATGTCGTAGTCGTTGGCGATGGGGTCGCCGCCGAAATCGTAGATGCCGCCGGTGTCGTAGTAGGGGTCGCCGGTGTTGAAGGAGCGGAAGTAGTCGCCCCGTTGCTGGTAGATCTGCAGGTAGGAAGTAGCGTCGGCGTAGTAGGCGCTCTCGCGGTCGAAGTAGGCGGCGGTGAGCACGACGCTGCCGTAGGGCAGGTCGCCCTCGATGGTCATGGCGAGCTGGTACCACTCGTCGTCCCAGTCGTCGTCGGTGAAGCGGGCCTGCTCGCGGTGCCCGAAGGTGGGGAAGACGGACGTGTCCTCGTAGATCTGCTTGTTCAGGCTGGCGTCGGCGAAGCCGTTCAATTCGTACTTCTGGTAGATGCCGACCAGGTCGACGGTCCAGGCCTCGTTGGCGTCGATGCGCAGCGCGGCGCGGCCGCCTGACCATACCGAGGAGTTGACGTCGTCCTGGACGCGGTGGGCGTTGGTGAAGGTGCCCCCCGGTGATGGCGAGAGAATGTTGTCGACCCAGCCGGCCTCGTCGGCGCGGAAACCCACCAGGCGCAGGGCGACTTTGTCCGGCACCAGGGGGATGTTCATCATGGCGCTGACATCGTAGCTGGCGCCGCCGTCCTTGACGGCCCAGCCGGCCAGGTTCACCCAGCCGCTGGTGTTGTTGGTGTCGGGCTTGTTGGTGATGATGCGCAGCGTGCCGCACTGGGCGGCGTCGCCGAACAGGGTGCCCTGGGGGCCGGCCAGGGCTTCGACCCGGGCGATATCCACCAGGCGCGGGTCGGGGTTGTAGCCGGCGGCGGTGATGGGCTGTTCGTCGAGGTAGACGGAGGTGGTGGCGGAGTCGCTGAAACTGAGGCCCTGGGCGGCGCAGCCGCGCATGATCACCGAGTTGGCGCCGGGCTGGCGCTCGCTGAGGGCGAGGCTGGGGATCTGGCCGACGTAGTCGTTGAAGGTCTTGAAGCGCTGCAGGGAGATTTCTTCATCGGACAGTGCCGTGACGGCGATGGGTGCGTCCTGCTGGCTGACTGCGCGCTTGGTGGCGGTGACGATGATTTCTTCGAGGGCGGTTTCCTGGGCCTGAGCGGCGCCGGTGCTGGCTACCGCGGCGCCGACGGCGATGCTCAAGGGGCGCTTGTGGCCCGGGAATGATTCTTTGCCGTGGCTCGACATGGTGCTCTCCAATTGGTCGTCAAGGCGTCGCGGTAATTCTAGTGCAGGACCGTTGACGGGTATTGCATACCTATAGGCTCGTAGGCTGAACCCGCGCGCGGCTTCCTTCCGGTCGGCGCGACGGCGTTATTTTCCTGTAACTGGCCGGATGTCGCAAATGCTGGGAAGGTGCGGGCAATGCTCTCCCAGTGCACTATTGCATCAAGATGACCACACTCATCGCCACTTCCGTTGTCCGCAGCAGCCAGCAGGGCGAGAGCCATGGCGGCGTCTACCTGGTGGATGTCGACGGGGAGCGGGCGCGGCAGGTGATCGACTGGGACACGACGGACATTGATTGGCAAGGCCGGGGCGGAGATCGGGGGCTGCGGGGCATCGCCATCGACGAAGAGCGGGTGTTCATTGCGGCAAGCGACGAACTGTTCGTATATGACTCGAGTTTCGAGCAGCTTGCGTCGTACCGTTGCCGGTATCTGAAGCACTGCCACGAAATCGCTCGCTACAAGCGGCGCCTGTACCTCACCTCGACCGGCTTCGATTCAATTCTCGGATTCGACCTGGACAACAATCGCTTCAGTTTCGGGCTGCACATCACCCGCGACCGCAAGGGGCTGCGGGCGGCGCCGTTTCAGCCCGACGGGCGGCGGGGCCCGGAGCCCGGCAACGAACTGCATCTGAACAGTGTCTGTTGCGACGCAAGCGCCATGTACCTGAGCGGGCTCCACACGGGCGGGCTGCATGCTTATACGGGACGGTATATCCGGCAAGTCGCGATACTGCCCGCGGAAACACACAATGCGCGGCCGCATCATGACGGCGTGCTGTTCAACGACACGGAGAAAAACCTGGTGCGCTTTGTTCCCGTTGAGGGCGAACAGAAGGCATTCAGGATTCCTGTCTACGACCCGGCCCTTCTAACGCATACTGACCTGGACGACTCTCGCATTGCGAGCCAGGGATTCGCCCGCGGGCTGTGCCTCATCGACGACAGCATGATTGCGGCCGGCTCTTCGCCTTCCACCATCACGCTGCATGACCTCGATTCTATGCAGACGAGGCTCAGCATCAACCTCTCGATGGATGTCAGAACCGCCATCCACGGGTTGGAGGTCTGGCCGTTTGATGAGTTGCTTTGATCGACCTGGATCGGGGGCCAGCCGGACACCAAATTGGGGCAAATTGGGGACACCTACCTTCAAATTGGGGACACCTACCTAAACTAAAATTGGGACACCTACCTTGAACACGACCTTGAATACGGACACGATCGATTTTCGCGGTAGCGACGGCAAAGCCATCCATGTCTGCCGCTGGATGCCCGAGGGAAAACCCAGGGCCGCCGTGCAGATTGCCCACGGGATGGGCGAGCACATCGGCCGCTACGAACGGGTGGCGGTGCGGCTCAATGCGGCGGGATATGTCGTCTATGGCAACGACCACCGCGGCCACGGGCGTACCGACCCTGACCGGCTCGGGTCGCTTGGGCAAGACGGCTGGAACAGGGTGATCGATGACGCCCGGCGTCTGAACGAGCGTATCGGTGCGGATTTCCCGGGTTTGAAGCGCGTGCTGCTCGGCCACAGTATGGGGGCCATGCTGGCGCAGCAATATCTGTGCCGTCACGGCGCGAGCATTGATGCTGCGGTGCTGTCCGGCTCGCCGGGTTTTCGGGGCTGGCTGCAGACGGCAATCACGGGTTTGGTGACCCGCTTCGAGGCCTGGCGGCTCGGGAGCGATGCGGAGAGCGAGGTGTTGTCCGGGCTGCTGTTCGGCCAGGCCAACAGGGACTTCGACGGCGAGGGCGCCACCGGGTTCGAGTGGTTGTCGCGCGATGCGGTTGAGGTGCAGAAATACGTGGACGATCCGCATTGTGGAGCAGTGCTGAGAACCGGCAGCCTGCTGGCCTTGTTTGCAGGGGCCAGGGAAGCGGCAAAACCTGCCAATATCGCTGCCATCCCGAAGGATCTGCCGATCCATGTGCTGTCGGGCACCGCCGATCCCGTGCACGGTGAATTGAAGAACCTGGAGCGACTGTTCAAGCGCTATGCGGTGGCCGGGCTCGCAGTGAGCCGCAAGCTGTATGACGGTGGGCGCCATGAAATGTTCAACGAGACCAACCGGGGCGAGGTGTTGAACGATCTTGTAGGGTGGCTGGATCGGGTTTTATGAGAGCCTGGCTTTCGCGGAATCTCACCGCTGGCTGAGAGGGACACCTACCACAGAACCAGGTAGGGACACCTACCGTCGAACCAGATCACCCCGTTTCCGATATGTGCTCATACCGAGCGTAGCGCGGTAGCACCGGATCCAGCACCTCAATCAACTCGCCGAGGTGTTTTTCGTAGTTGCGCCAGAAATGGATGGACTGGGTGTAGACCGGCTGGCGCACCTGCTCGGAGCTCGCGGTGCGGATCGGGCGCTCGGTTTCATAGAAGCGGGCGCAGGCGTCTTCCCAGGGGAGCTCGCAATAGTCGAGCAGTCGGTGCAGTTGATTGTCGAAGTCCGACACCAGGTCTTCGTATTGCACGGTGAGCACGCGGCCCGGTAGCACGTTGTGCCAGTGATCCATGAGGCGCTGGTATTCAAGGAAGTATTCGCCGATGTCAGAAAGGTCGTAGACGAAGGTCTGGCCCTTGGCGAACAGTTGACGGTAGCAGCTCAGGGTTGAATCCAGCGGGTAGCGTCGCGCGTCGATGATCTTGGCGTTGGGCAGCACCAGGTGCAGGAAGCCGATGGTGGGGAAGTTGTTGGGCATCTTGTCGACGAATCGGGGTGCCTCGGTCTGGCGGTGCAGCCTGGCGCGCTCGAGGTAGTCCTTCCCCAGAGCCTTGAGGTGGGGTGGACGCAGTTCCTGTACGGCATGGGGAAAATTTATGCCGTCGGCACGATTGCGATTGAGCGATGTGGCCACGCGGCCCAGGTAGGGCAGTTCCGAGGTGCCTTCCACCTGGCTGTGGCTGGCGAGAATCTGTTCGATCAGGGTCGAGCCGGAGCGGGGCAGGCCCAGGACGAAGATGGGCGCCTGGTCTGGGTATCCGAGGCCCGTGTGTTCCTCGAGGAGTTGCTGGCCGAACACCTCGATGATCTCGTCGTTCATCACCTCGGTCTGCACCGGGTCGTAGTGCTCGAGCATGCGCTGTTTGGCGTTGCCGCGGGAGTAGTAGTGCCAGGCGGTGTCGAAATCGCCGGCGTCCTCATGAGCCTTGGCCAGGGCGAACAGGAAGTTGACTGCGGATTGTTCGGTCAGATCGTCTTCGCGCCGCAGGGCGGAGTTGATGGCTTCGATGTCGTTGTCGGTGAGCTGGTAGGTCTTCAGGTTGGCCAGGCTCCAGTAGCTTTCGCCGTTCTCCGGGCGCAGGCGGATGCACTGGCGATATGCCTGAATGGCTTCCTGCTGGTGACCGAGTGTCTTCAGGGTGTGGCCGGTACCGAGCAGCGCGCCGGCGTGTTTGGGCTGCAGTTCGAGTGCGCGGCGGTAGGAGGCGAGCGAGTCTTCGGTACGGCCGACCGGAGCGAGGGTGGAGGCGAGCAGGTAGTGCGGTTTTGCGGCGGTGGGTTGCAGGCGGCAGGCGCGCTGGAAGCAGTCCAGGGCTTCGCCGTAACGGTGTTGCTCGTGGTAGATCTGGCCGAGGTCGAGGAGGGCGAGGGCGTAGTCGGGCGCCAGGGAGATGGCTCTCTGGAGGAGCGCCTCGGATTCTTCGGTTTCCGACTTGTTGGTGAGGATGCCGGCCAGCAGGCGCATGGCATCGACGTTCTCCGGGGAATCCTTCAGCAATTCGCGGTACAGGCGCTCGGCCTCGTCGTGGCGGCCCTGCTTGTGATGCTCCGCGGCGAGCGCCAGTTTCCTGCGCTGCGGGTTGAGCGCGAAGGAGGCTTCGAATGCGGCATCGGCCTCTTCCCCATTGCCGATCGTCGACAGCGCCCGGCCCAGATAGAAAAATGCCATCTCCGCTTGCGGGTCTAGCCTGGTCGCGTTCTTCAGGGTCTCGACTGCCTCGTCGATTCGCCCGGTCTCGATGAGGAGAAAGCCGAGGTCCTCATGAGGTTTGGCAAAGTTGGGCGCCAGTTCGATTGCGCGCCTCAAACGCCGTTCCGCCTCATCGAAATCCCGCGCTTTCAACAGAATTGCGCCGAGCAGCGCGGTCATGTTGACATCGTTTTGATTGTTCTCGAGCGTTTCCCGGCAAGCCGCGGCGGCAGCATTCATACGCCCCGCGTTGATCAAGCCCATCGCCTTGTTAAACGCTGCCCTGGCCGTCAATTGCTCGTCCATCGAAAAGGGACACCTACCTTCATCATCGAAAAGGGACACCTACCTTCAACCACCTTCAACCCCACCTTCAACCTTCATCAAAAAGGGACACCTGCCTGTCATCGTGCCTGTCATCGGCCAGTCACCGAAAAGGGACACCTGCCTCCTGACCGATTTTCGACCTTGTATCACATACCAGGGGTGGGACGCTTAACTGACTGAGGTTTACCGAGTGAAGCGGTAAAAATTCCAGACTATTAGGGCAAGACGCGGTACTGCGCAGTGCTCTCGCAGCTAATGTTCTGCTGCGGCTCGCTGTTGCCCGATAAGCAGACTCTAGGACAGGCGCTGAGTCAACTGGTGAATGCCAGCATACCCCTTGGCAAACTCGCGTGCGTCTGCGTGCGGCGTCGTAGCTTGGAAAAATATTCCAGCCACGCAGAAGGTTCGACCGTTCCCGCTGGCGGTGAGCGCTGCTCGGATTTTTTGGGATGGCGCGACTGATGCGTGTGAGCCGCGACCCATCGAACGTGCGCGTAGTACTCCTCCAACGTCATTGACAGAACGGTTGGACAAAGTGACTCAATGCGGCTGCGGTCGATGTCGAACGTCATTGGTGCCATCGCCTTGTGTAACAACTCTGGTTTGGTGTTGGCTACGTCCAGGCGTCGCCTCAGTGAGGTATGTGCCGGGGCGTCAACGCGGTCGGTGTCGCCGGCGCGCAATGGATTGAGGTCGACGTATGCCATGCAGGCAAGCACGGCGCGCTCATCCGGTAAGGCTTTTGAATAGAATCGTCCGTCCCAAAACCGACCGGTGCATCCGTCCTCCATGTTGGAACGCCGAGCGATTGGTGCGTTCAGGCATCGCATGTACCAGGACAGATCCGACAGCCTTTCGCGCAAAACCGCTATCCGTTCGGTGTTTTCCGCCAGTGTGTCGATTAGCTCCTCAAGGTCGTCACCGGGCTTGGGCGGGAAGACGGTCAACCAGCGTCGTGCGACGTCTTTGTCTGTTAGGTGTTTGGCGGACTTGGGTCGATAGCGGATGACCATGTGGTAGTGATTCGACATTACCGCGTAGCCGAGTACCTCAACGGTGAATACGTTTGTGAGTGCCAGCAGTCGGGCTTCGATCCAGGTGCGCCGGTGGGAAAAGTCCTTGCCAGTGACCGGATCCCGGCCGCTCAGCCATGTGCGGCGGACGCATCGGGAAATGATGTGATAAGAGCCGCCGACTTTTCGGTCGATCAACTGACTTCGCGGACGGGTCATGCTGGTGTATCCGTAGCGCCTGACTGTTGATAATGGGGAACGACGACATTCGTCGTCTATGGCAAAGGAGGGCTGATGCGCGTAGGAAATCAACCCTGGGCATCGTTTAGGCGCCGGTAGGTGTCCCTTTTCTGGGACCGCGGTGACGGAAGATGCCTGCTGCTTGCGTCCAAGCCTGTAGGCGTGGATTCACGCGCTCGATGGGCGTCAGTATGATGCGGTCATGGAAGTCGCAAGGACGGCCGGCGCAGACCTTCGGCTGCACAGAATCCAGCAGGGCGTCAAATGGACGGTCTACACCCTGCTGCTCGTCAATTTTGGCTTCTACATCGCGGACGATATTGTCTGGGCCAGCCACACGCTGCATGCCGAGTCGACCATCGTCGACTGGACGACGGCGTTCTCCACGTCAATCGACGAACTGGCATGGTTCATCCTGCTGGGCATGTTCGAGCTGGAAACCTACGCGTTGAGCGACAAGGCCTGGAAGGGATGGGTGGCGCGGCTCGTGCACGGCCTGCGCCTCGCCTGCTACCTGATGCTGGCCCACACGATATTCGCCTATTCAAAGAACGTCATCGACCTGCAGGCGACTCAGCCGGTCGAGCACGCGACTGAACTCTGCGACCTGGCCGACGCCGATCTGTCGTATGTGTACAACCTCGAATACACGGAGGTTACCCGGGAAACCTGCAATGGGCTTTCCGCGGCATCGGATTTCTACCGGGTAGGCAACGATCCGGTGGTGACCGACATGGCCGGATTGACGCTGGAGCGGCAACTGGCCTGGGCGGACTTGTTTGAAGGGATAGCCTGGCTGTTGGCGATTCTCGCCATCGAGGTAGTGGTGCGCATGCAGGAGCGGGGCGTCACGGGCGGCTCCATGATGAGGGCGGCGAACTGGGGAAAAAACCTTCTGTACGCCTCGATTCTCGGCGTGGGCGTGTGGTGGGCGTCGCTGTCGCACTGGCTCTACCTGTGGGATGAGTTCCTGTGGATCGGCGGGTTCATGGCAATCGACATGAACCTGAGCGACTGGCGCAAGGAAATGGCCGATGAACAGTTGGGAACGGCGGCGGCATGATTGCAGGACATTGCGAATGCGGCCGGGTCCGCTACGAGGTCTCGGGCGCAATCGAGGATTTCAGCCATTGCCACTGTTCGCAATGCCGCCGGTTGCACGGCGCCGCGTACGCCTCGTTTGCCGGTGTTTCCCGCGACAAATTCCGCTATGTATCCGGCGAGGCGGACATCAGGATCTACGCATCGTCGGCGTTCAACGACAGGATATTCTGCGGGGAATGCGGCTCCGCCATCCTGGTGGAAACCAAGAAAGAGCCGGAGTTCCTCTACCTGAGCATGAGCACGGTGGAAGGCGACCCGCCCCGCCCGACGGGGTACCACCAGTACGTGGGCTCGAAGGCGCCGTGGCACGAGATTTTCGACGATCTTGAGCAGTATGACGGAGAGCCCGCGGAGTGATGCTGGCCGATATCCAGAGACAGGAGCACACCGGCTCCTACTACGCCGCCTCGGCCAACGACATCACCGACTATCCGGAACTCAAAGGCGCCGTCACGGCGGACGTCTGCGTGGTCGGCGCCGGATTCACAGGCGTGGCCACTGCCTTGACGCTCGCCGAACGCGGCTACGCGGTGGCGCTCGTCGAGGCGAACCGGGTGGGCTGGGGCGCGTCGGGTCGCAACGGCGGACAGCTCATCAACGGCATAAACGGGCACGAAAAGCTGGAGAAGAAATACGGCGAGGGCGTCGCCGATATCCTCTGGGAACTGGACTGGCGGGGCCACGACATCATCTACGAGCGGGTCGAAAAGTACGGCATCGACTGCGATCTCAAGCCGGGTTTCGCGGACGTGGCGCTCAAGCCCCGGCACCTGGGCTATATCGAGGAATACGCGGAAAACCGGCAGCGCCGCCAGTGGCCGCATCCGTACGAGGTTTGGGACAAGGAGCAGGTGCGGGACAAGCTGGGCACGGATGCCTACCTGGGCGCCTTCGTCTGTTACCGTGACGGCCATCTGCATCCGCTGAACCTCTGCATCGGCGAGGCACGGGCAGCGGCGGGGCTTGGGGCGAAGATCTTCGAGCAGTCGCCGGTGACGGACATCGTGCATGGCGCCCGGCCGACGGTGAAGACGGCGTCCGGCTCCGTGCAGGCGGATGCGGTGGTGCTGGCCGGCAACGCCTACAGCCGGCTGGAACAGAAACACCTCTCCGGGCTGATCTTCCCGGCCGGCAGCTACATCATCGGCACCGAGCCGCTCTCCGACGAGGTTGCCGGCGACATCAATCCGCTGGATGTCGCCGTGTGCGACATGAACGAAGTGGTCGATTACCATCGCCTGTCTGCTGACAAGCGCCTGCTGTACGGCGGCGCCTGCAACTATTCCGGGCGCGACCCGGCGGACATAAAGGCCTATATCCTGCCGCGCCTGCTGAAGGTGTACCCGCAACTCGAGGGCGTGCGCATCGACTTCCAGTGGGGCGGCATGATCGGCATCGTTCCCAACCGCATACCCATCCTGCGCCGCGTCGAGAGCAACTTCTACTGCTGCCAGGGATACTCCGGACACGGCGTGAACTCGACCCACGTCATGGGCGAGGTCGTCGCGGACGCGGTGGGCGGCACGATGGAAAAGTTCGACCTGTTCGCCGGCATGAAACACATCCGCATTCCGGGCTCGCGCTGGTTGGGGAACCAGTTGATTGCCCTGGGGATGCTCTATTACAAGGTGAAGGATCGTTTGTAGTCCGCATTGGGCGCGGCTTGACCGCGCGTCCAGGTCCGTCTTCAGGGTTTGCAAGGTAGGTGTCCCCAGCTGACCAAGGTAGGTGTCCCTCGGACCCAGGTAGGTGTCCCCAGCTGACCAAGGTAGGTGTCCCTCGGACCCAAGGAAGGTGTCCCCAACGGGCCCAAGGTAGGTGTCCCCAACGGGCCCACCCCAAAGGACCCCGGGTAGGACCCTGGGTAGGTGTCCCCAACGGACCAGGTCGGACCAGGTAGGTGTCCCTAGCGCATGCAAGGTAGGTGTCCCTTGCGCACGTAGCGGACGAGATTGACTGCTGTCTGGATAGTGGCCGCATCGCTGGCATCCGTCCGGATGGGCGCCTCTGCCTTCCCAGGAGGCGGGCAGGGTGAAATTCTGATGGACCATACGCTCTTCGGCGTTGCCAGGTTTGCTTTACTCCCATTTGAAGGGTCTGTTGTAATCGGGCAGTCGAAGTCCGGGTGTCAAGGCGGGTTGTCTACCATTACTCCGCATACTTGGTTGCTGAGTGGAATACCCAGGTCGGGCAGTTCTCTGTGTTGCCGGCTCGCTGGCGAACTGCCGGATACGGTTGCGTTGTCGGAACCCATCAATTCGACGACTTTTGCCGGCGTAGCCACAAACGGGGAGGCGTCTCGCTGCATCGAAGATTTTGCCCGGCAAACCCGCGCAAGCGTTTTGTTGGAGGGTCGAGCGCCGTCCATAGTGGTTGATGGGCGTGTGGACGATGACATGGTTGTCACCTGGCCTTCAGAAAGCGGTCTGCGAGAGCGGCAGGCGAGGCGCGGTGAAATCCAGTTGCGCAAGCCGCTAACCCCGGATTTCACGCTGATAATCAAGCACAACGCGCTATTCGCAGCGTTACTGGCAGAGCTGGGGAGAGCATTCGAATGTGTCGCATTGGTGCGGAATCCGGTGGCGGTACTGGCATCCTGGCAAACCGTGGATTTACCGATTAATGGTGGCCGTATTCCGGCCGGCGAACGGTTCGATGATGAACTGCAGGGGCTGTTGCAGAAGGAACCCGATGTGCTTCAAAGGCAGGTCAGGATATTGAATTGGTTTTTCGCCTCTTTTCAAACCCACCTGCCGCCTGACGATATCATTCGCTATGAAGACTTGGTGAGCAGCGGCGGCCGGGCGTTGTTTCGGCTGATAGGCCAAGACGCTGTGCCACCCGTTCCACTCGAGAATCGAAACGATGGCCGCGTTTACCGCAGAGTGGAGCCGGAGCTGTTGCTGGATGCGTTGAACAAGGAACGTGGAGCCTGGTCGGATTTCTATTCTCAGGCCGACTGCATGCGAGTGGTCGATCGCATAGGGGCTCACCGTTGAGAAACGTGTGGTTCCATCGGGATTATGCCCGGTTTCAGGGGGGGCATCTCAAGCACTCGCACTACTTCGGCCATGTTGCAGCAATGCCCGGATTTGCCCCCAAAATCACGTTCTCGGGCAACCTGACGAGTGAAGACCTGACGCTGGAACGCCAGCAACTCTGGCCTCCAACACAGGAATTTGCTGCCGCGCATTGGCAACCGGGCGAGGGCGACCTGTTCTTTCTGGCGGGAGTAGACTGGCGCTATCTGTTTGCTTCGGGGTTCGAGAGCTTTTCGGTTCCCAGGATCAACCTTGTCCAGGGGATTCGCCACGCCCGGGCAGACACGGAACTGTTTCGTTATCTGGCTCACAAAGCGGTACGGGTCTGCGTAAGCGGGGAGGTTGCTGATGCAATACTCTCTACGGGTCGTGTCAATGGGCCTGTAGTGACGATAAGAAACGGCATCGACATTGACCCTATTGATGTTGGTGTCGGATCCGAAAACGAACGCAAGAAGTTGCGTCCCGTTGTTGTCGTTGGCTACAAAAGGCCGCAGTTGGCAGACGGGTTGGCTTCACAGCTGTCAGTTGCGGGCATAGAGCACCTGGTGGTGAAGCGATTGTGCGATCGGAGCGAATTTCTTGGTTTGCTGGCTGAAAGCCGGGTGGCGGTGTGCTTGCCCCTTGTGGAGGAGGGGTTTTATCTGCCGGCGCTCGAGGCAATGGCCATGGGCTGTGTGGTGGTGACGCTCGACTGCGTCGGCAATCGCGGATTTTGTCACCACGCAGAGAACTGCCTCATTGCGGAGCCGAACGAAAGGTCGCTCGCAACTGCGACCAGACACGCATTGCAATTGCCGGTGGCGGAGCAGTCAAAGCTACTGCAGCATGCGGTTTCGACCGCGGGGGAGCACACGCTATCGGCTGAAAGAGCGCGCTTTCACGAGGTGCTCGCCGACGTCGACCGGATCTGGGCTTCGGGGTGAGTCCGCCCACCGCGTACCGTCCGCTGCTCGACTTCATGATCGTGGGCGCACAGAAGTGCGGAACCACGGCGCTCGTCCACTATCTGAGACAGCATCCGGAGATCGGCATGTCTTCTCGCAAGGAAGTCCACCTGTTCGACGCCCCGGATTATTCCCCAGACTGGACCCCGCGACAGATCGACGAGCGCTACCGCCCCTGTTTCCAGCACTGCCCGGTTGCGGGGACACGATACTTGACTTCGACAGGGACGCCTACTTCGGGGGGGACACCTACCTTGGTGGGGACACCTACTCTGGAAGGGACACCTACTCTGGAAGGGACACCTACTCTGGAAGGGACACCTACTCTGGAAGGGACACCTACCCTGGAAGGGACACCTACCCTGGAAGGGACACCTACCCTGGAAGGGATACTCACCTCGGGGGGGACACGCACCGTCGTCCGTGCGCGCGGTGAGGCGACGCCGATTTACATTTTCCTGCCGGACATCGCGCCGGCATTGAAGCGCTACAACCCGGATCTCAAGGTGATTGTGTTGTTGCGAGACCCGGTGGAGCGGGCCATTTCGCACTACTACATGGAAAAGAACCGCGGCTACGAGCACCTGCCGCTTTGGCTGGCGTTGGGGATCGAGCGATGGCGTCTCTGGCGGTGCCGGGATCGCCGGCGTCACGGCTCTGCGTGGCGGCGGCATTCATATCGCCGGCGAGGGCTCTACAGTCTGCAACTTGGCAACCTGTGCCGGTATTTCGATGCGCAGCAGGTGCTGCTTGTCCGCACGGAGGAGCTTGCGCGCGACCACGAAGCGGTGCTTCAGCGCGTATTCGAGTTTCTGGGCGCCGACCCGTGCGATGGCATCGCGCCGGAGAAGGTGTTCGAGGGTGACCGGGACGGACGCCGCCACCCGGTAGTTTCCTGCCTGCTGCGGTTGTCCTTCCTGCCGGAGTTCATCCGCATGCGGCGGTTCAAAGTAGCCAGGGCGCGAGAATGACGCGGAGTTCATCCGCATGCGGCGATTCAAAGTAGGCCGGCCTCGAGAGTCACGCGCTTGCGCCCACCGTCCTCCACCGTGCCGACGCTCGGTTCGATCCTGCAGTTCAGCGGCACGGACACCCCGGCGGCCTTGGGCACCAGGCCGGGCATGCGGGACATGGCGGCGGGCAGCGTGAAGCTGTCGGCCTGGCTGGCATCCACCACGTAACCCATGTCGGCCAGCGACTGCACCGTGATCGCGCTCAAGGGATCGGTCTGGCCGCTCCTGAAGTAGGGGCTCATCAGTTCGTTGTCGAATACCGATTCCCGCCAGTGGGCGTCCGCGCTGCCCTCTCCGCCGGTGTTGTGCACCGGCACCTTGTTGTCGTCATAGTTCGTGCCTCCGGCCGCGTCGAAGGCCGCCGTCGCCAACGGCCCCGAGAAGTAGGTGTCGGGAACCGGTTCGACATCCTCGTCGTCGGGGTCGAGAGCCGGTTTTTTCAGCAGGTCGTGTTGATGCCAGAGCGTGCCGATGCCGAGGGTATGCCCGATCTCGTGCAGGATGACGCTCTCCACGTCGCTGGCCGACAACGCCGCCATGTCGGCCGCATCGAGGATGACCTTGCCGATGACGGGCAGGGTCGACGTGTTGCGCCGGTAGCAAACCGAGGCAACCGCCAGTGTGCCGTTTCTACCGTCGATTTCTGTCACCCTGCCGTAAACCCGCAGGTCGTCCACGGTATCGGCAACTTCAGGCTGCCCGGCCGTGCAGCGGCTGGCGGCGATGGGCTGGTCGGAGAAATCAATGTCCGGGAGGCTCCTGGTAATGATCTGCTCCCAGCGGGTGGCCGCGTCCTGGAATGCCTGCGTGACCCTGCTGGAAATCCCGGTGCCGACCAGAACGACATCGACGTCGAAGGAACTCGACCCGGCGGCTGTCACCGAGGCGACTTTCGACCAGGGGCCTGGCGTGGTGGAGTTTGCGCACGAATTACCCGCGTACCGGTAGTCGACCTCGTAGGCGATGCCCGGCTCATAGAACGCATCGATGGGCAGTTCGCTCGATACGTCGATGCTGCGCCGCGTGGCTTCGGCGTTCTCCACGGCACGGCAGAAAGAGTCCCATCCGCCCCGCGGTTCCTTCTGCCGAACCCGGAACTCGTAGGCGCGAATCTCGTTCGCCGCGAACGACTCGGCAAACGCGACGGTGATCGATTTGGCGGTGTCATCGATGGTTACCGACGGATCGGGCACGGTCGCGGAGCGCACGCGCACACTGAAGCTTCCCCGGGCTGTCCCGCCGTTCTGGTCGTCGGCTGTCAACGTGATGGTCGCGGTTCCCGCAGCCAGCGGCGTGATTGCCGCCAGGATGCCCGGCGTGTCCACGGTGGCAACGCTCTCGTTGCTGGATGACGCCTGGATATCCAGCGGGTCGCCGTCCGGATCGGTGAAAGCCCGGCGAGCCTCGGTCAGAATCACCGCGCCGCCGGCGGTGGCTTCCACCTGTGAAACGACGCCAGACCGGAATTGCGGGTTTCGATTCGCGGGTGTCGTGCCTTCGCCGGAGGGCGACCAGTCGCTCGGCCCTTCATCGTTCACCGCCCGCACCTGGAATTCATAGGTCGAGGTGGCGTCGAGTCCGAAAACGATGATGCGCAGCCCGGAGAAATTGCGCGAGAACTCCCTGAAGCTGCCCTGGTTCTTCTTTCGATAGCGCAGCCTGTAATGCGTAATCTCCGGCCCGGAGTTGAGCAGCGGGCGGCGGCCTGGGCTGACTTCCAGGGCTTCGCGCGAGTTCGTCTCCAGTACGATCGGTGCGGCCGGGGCGCCGGGCGGTTCGGTTTCGTCCTTCACGGTTACGGTGATTGTCTGGCTTGCCGTCATCTCCCGGGCGCCGGTGCCGCCGGTCGCCGTCACCTCGACGATGTACTCGTTGTTGTCCGCGGCGTTCGCCGGCGATGTGCTCTCCAGATCCTCCGGTTTCTCGAAGTCGGGAGCTTCCACGAAGCGCAGCGCGCCCGCATCCGTGATCTCGAACCGATCCGAGTCGACCCCGCCGCTGATCGAATAATTCGTGATGTAGTCATCGCTGTCGGCATCCGTTGCGACCACCGTGTCGATTGTGGTCCCGCCCTCGTCCACATCGAATGCGGCGTCGCTGGTGAATTGCGGGGCGGCGTTGGTGTCGGCGAGGTCCTCGGCTACCGTCACGGTGACGCCGGCGACCGTCAGTCCCGCGTAATCGCCGCCGTCCACGCTGTGACTGATGGTGAACGTCTCGTTTGTCGTGTCGGTATCGGCAATCGTCGTGACCGTCACCCACTGCGGGTCCTGCCAGTTGTCCGAGGTGAAGGTGAGCGTGTTCTTGTCAACCTCGATGTCGGTGTTCTGGGGCACCGTCACCGTCACGGTCGCATCCGCGGTCGGCTCGGAGTTGAGCACCACCGCGTACCGGTTTTCGCCGCCTTCCCTGACCGTCAACGTCCCGGGGTGAATCCTGACGCCGGCATTGGCGGCGATGACCTCGAGCGGCAGGTCGTCCGACCGGGTCAGTTCGTAGCCGTCATCCGCCTCGGGCAGTTGGGGGAAGGCGCCGATGTTGACGGTAACCGAGGCGGTGGAGCCTGAATTGCGGGAAACGCTGTAGGTGGCGCTTTCCGTGCTGCCCTGGGCCACGGTGATCTGCGTGTGCCCACCGCTGACGGTGCCGTTGGCAACCCGTATCGGCAGCCGCAGCTCGAACGGCGCGGCGGCGGGCACGCTGGCGCGGAACCGCCCTGTGCCGGTTTTCTCGAGCGTCACGGTGAGGGGAAGCGGGTCCACCGTATTGCCTTCCAATTCAATGCGGTTGAGTTTTGTCGAGCCGGTGAACAGCCCGTCCGGCAGGGTGCTGAACTGATTGTCGGCGAGAAACAGCCAGCGCAGATCCGTCAGGCCGGAAAACAGGCCGCTCGGCAGGTCGGTGAACTGGTTGCCGTCCAGGTCGAGCCACCGGAGTTTGGTCAGCCCGGAGAACATCTCTGCCGTCAGGGTGGTGAATTCGTTCCTGGCGAGCCAGAGCCATTCCAGGCTGGACACCCCGGAAAATGCGCCTGTGGGCAATGTGGTCAGCTTGTTGCCGTCCAACACGACAAACTCGAGCGCCGGGAGCCCGCTGAAGACATCGGGCAGGGCCGCGAATTCGTTTTCGTCCAGGCCGAGGGCTTCCAGCTTCGTCAGGCCGGAGAATATGCCGTCGGGCAGGGCGTCGAGGTCGTTGCTGGCGAGGTCAAGCACTTCCAGCGTCGACAGGCCGGCAAAGACGGAGGCCGGTAGCGACGAGAGGCTGTTGTCGTCCAGGTAAAGCTCTTCCAGGGCGGTCAACCCGGCGAAGTCGCCCGCCTGAAGCCCGGTGATGCCTTTGCCTTCCAGGTCCAGTTCAACGATGTCGGCGAGGTCGTCCGCGGTGACGTCCGAGCAGGTGGCGGCGCCCGCCTCCTCGAGGATCGCGGCTTGCACCTCCGCGGTGCGGCTGCAGGCCTTGGCGGTCTGGTTGTCTACGCTGCGGTTCGAGAAGGAGTCCGCCTCGTTGCCCGCGGGGTCCTGGATGGGATTGGCGCCGGTGCCGGGATAGCTCAGGGTCGCGGATTCGCCGATGGCCGCTGCCGAGGCAAGGATCAGTTCGATCGCGTTGCCGGTCACGTCGACGGATGAGACGTCGCGGGTGGCGCCGTCCACGGTGACCTGGAAATCTGTGATTGCCGGTGTGGGACTGTCGACGAGTGGTTCGCTGTAGAGCAACGTCAACTTGTCATCCCGCAGTTCCGAGACCTCGAGCATGGGCTCGGCGCCATCCACCTTGTGGGCGGAATTGTCGGACAGGGAGTGGAGAGTGAGGACGGCGTCACGGCTATAGCCGTCCTTGCGGATGCTGCCGCCGTTGAGGCGCAGGGCGTCGGCGGGGATGCTGACGCCGTCGTCGTCCTGATCGGTGTCTGCGACCTCGTGGGCGAAGACCAGTTCGGAGCTGCCCGACCCCTCCTTGTAGTTCACCCGCCGCGGCGTCTGCCCCACCCTCAGGCTCAACTGGGGTGTGCCGCGCACCGCGACCGCCTCGCTGAAGGTGACGGTTGCCTCGATGGCGTCGTCGAACTTGTAGTAGTTGTCCGCGCCCGCATTGGAGGTGAGGGATACGGTGAGCGCCTCGGGAGTGGTCAGGTCTGTTGACCCGTTGCCGGGCATGGACCAGGCGCCTTCGCCCTCGTTGTTGTTCGCCCGCACCTGCACGTCGTATTCCGTTTGCGGCTCCAGGGTTTCGATCATGGCGCTCAGGCCCGACACGTTGCGGTTCGAGATGACGTAGTCGTCGCCGCTGTCCTTGATGCGGCGCTGGATGTCGTAACTGGTGATGGGCGGCTTGCCTGCATTGGCTGGGGCGGTCCAGGTCACCGACACGCTGGTCGTGGAGACCGTGGAGACCTGAGGCCGGGCCGGAGATGCGGGCGGTTCCAGTTCATCGATCACGTCGATGGTTACCCGGATGGTGGCGCTGCCGCCCTGGCCGTCCTCGGCGCGCACGGTCACTTCGTGGTCTGCATCGGCTTCGTGGTCGTAGGTGGTGCCCGGGGCGGTGCGGAGCTGGCCCGTACCCGAGTCGATGCGGAACTTGCCGGCATCCGCTCCCTCCAGGCTGTACTCGGGCGTGCCGCCGTCGTTGTCGTTGGCGGTCACCGGGTTGCCGATGTCGGTGGTTCCGGTCGTGTTTTCGGGCACCGACCTGAACGCCCTGGAGCCCTCCTGGAAGACGGGTGCCTGATTGTTCAATGTCCTGCCCAATGCGAATTGCGACCAGAGGCTGGTTCCCTCGTCATTGGTGGCGCGGACCTCGATGCGGTAGTCGGTCTGTTCTTCCAGGCCGGTCAGCGTCGCTTGTGTTGAGGTGATGGTGGTGTCGACGACCTCCGTCCAGTCGGCCCCGGAGCGGTTTTCGCGGTGGCGGTAGTCGTAGTCCGTTATGTCAGGGCCGGTGTTTACCGGCGGCTGCCAGTTGAACGTCAGGCTGTCGAGCGTGGAGCTTTCCACTGCCGGGGGGTCGGGGCGCAGGGGTGGTTCGCCGACATCGGCGACGGTGACCGTGATCGGTTGCGGGTCCGACGTCCTGGCGCGGGCGTCGGCGCCGCTGTGCGCCTCGACCTCGACGATGTATTCGTTGTCCTCGAAATCGCTTGGGGGATCTGAACTGAACCGGTCTTCGGGTCGCTCAAAATCGCGGGCCGACCGGAAGCTGAGATCGCCGTTGGCTGCGATGTCGAAGAAGTCTTCGTCGGCGCCGCCGACGATCGTGAAGCCGGTGATTGCATCGCCTCGGTCCGGGTCGGAAGCCCTCACCCGGCCCACGGACAGGTCGTTCTCGCCCACTGTGAACGCCGTCGGGTCGTCGACGGTCGGGGGTTCGTCAGTTGTCGGAGGGGGTGGTGGAGGCGCTACACCGCCGCCTCCGCCGCCCCCGCCGCCGGTACGGGGACGCCCGGGTGTGGGGTCGGACCACTCGCCTGTCCCTTCCGCATTGCTCGCCCGAACCCGGAATTCGTATTCGGTACGCTGACGCAGATGTTCGACTTCGACCTGGCGCTCGGTGCCCTCGTGTTCCGCGTCGGTGTATTCCGCGGCCCCCGGGCGGCGATATTCCACGTCGTAGTCGTCGATCGGCGGGCCGGTGTTCTCCGGTGCGTCCCAACTCACCCGGATGGCACGCGAGTGAATCCCCTCCAGTTCCGGCGGTGCCGGCTTGCCGGGCGGTTCGTCCACATCGGTCACCTCCACCGTCACCGCGATGCGCACCACGCCGCCAAGCCCGTCCGTCACCCGAACGACCAGTTCGTGGGTGTCCTGCGCCTCAAAGTCGTATGTCGCCCCTTCACGCGTGCGAAGCTGGCCGGTCAGCGCATCGATGTCGAACGAGTCCCCATCCGGCCCTTCCAGCGCATGCGTCAATTCGGCGCCCGTTCCGAAATCGAAAGTAACCGGCTCGCCGATCGCAACACCCGGGTCCGTGTTCTCCGCCAGCTGCCGGACCAGGTTGTCGGTGGCGACCGACCGGAACGGTGCGCTGGAAAGATTCGTGATGTGGCCCGTGGGACTCATCAGCAGGCTCATTACCACGACAGGCTGTTCCGAAGTCACCAGGAGTTGCCACTTGCCCGTCCCCGCACCCAATTCGCCGGTCAGTGACATTGGATCGCCGGCTTCCGAAACCCCGCCGTCCGACGTCTCGATGCCGCGCTGCTCGGCGGACTCCAATGCCGCTGCCGAGACCGTCCGCGCGGCCCCGGCGGGCAGCGTCAGTCGCACGACCCCCGTTTCCCTGCCCGTAGACGCCGCGCCCGCATCGTCGATGCCGGTGATGGTGATGTCGGTGTCTTCCGCGCCCGGATTGATCAGTCTCACCAGGCTTACCTGGTTCTTGTTCCTGCCCGGGTTGAAGATCGCCACGCGGCTGCCGGCAATCCCGCGCTCGACCACATCGTGCATGGCCGTCAGAAAGCCATCGCCGGTTCGGATGTAAGCCAGCACCTCGAGGTCGAGATCGCTGGTCAGTTCCAGGCGCCAGTCGCCCTGGGTGGGCGCACCCGCGCCGCCGGAGAGGCCCTTGTCGGGATTGCCCTGTTCCAGGTCGCTGGAATTGAAATGCACGGTCTCGTCGGCAGCGACCGTGAGCGTGAGCTCCGGGCTGCGCCAGCCCGCATCGTCGACGGCGACCACGGTCACCTCGCCACCCTCGCCGGAGCGGTTGATCACCCGCACGAAGCCTTCGCGCAACGGGTCTCTTGCGGCAGGGAACAAGGGAACGGTTCGAGTGACTGGCGTGGCGTTGCCGAGGTTCGAAGTCTTGACGCCGGGCCCGGTAGCGAAAGGTCGGGCCGCTACATCGGTAGTGCTCGCCGGACCTGGAAAAAACAGTGCGCAGACCGCCGAAATTACTACAGCAGATGTCAGCACCCGTCGGAACATGTTCGCACTGCCTGTCGTTCAAAGGATTGCAACACAACCGTTCTGTGGAGGCAAAACCAGGGGCTGACCGGAGTGAGTGTCCGCCGATTCACCGGGAGTCTCCCACCAGTCGGGAGTGCTTGGTGAATGGTGTGAATGGTAGGTGTCCCCAATTGGTGTGAATGGTAGGTGTCCCCAATTTGCGAAGGTAGGTGTCCCCAATGGGAAGGTAGGTGTCCCCAAACGCGCCCAAGGTAGGTGTCCCCAATGGGAAGGTAGGTGTCCCCAAACGCGCCAAACGCGCCAAACGCGAAGGTAGGCGCGAAGGTAGGTGTCCCAA
The DNA here is from genome assembly GCA_963663395.1 of Pseudomonadales bacterium. Classification (GTDB taxonomy): domain Bacteria; phylum Pseudomonadota; class Gammaproteobacteria; order Pseudomonadales; family Azotimanducaceae; genus Azophilus. Next base: position 5,407,518 of record OY760226.1, on the reverse strand, counting down.
ATTGGGGAAAGGTAGGTGTCCCCAAACGCGGGAAATTGGAAAGGCCGGTGGGGGTTTTTCCGAGGGGAAGCGCCCCTCTTTGGAGGTGCTTGCTGTGGCCGGGAGACAAGGGGTGCTGTGATAAAGTGCGCCCATGGAGACTAGGTCGGCTCTGGGTTTGTGGCGCGGGTTTGCCGGTGCTTCGGCAGGGCGCCGCAATCGGGGATTTACGCTGCTGGAACTGATCGTCGTGCTGGTCCTCGTGGGGCTGGTTACGGTGTTGGCGGTGCCGAATCTGCAGCGGCTCTACGAGAGCTTCACACGGAAGGCCGAGCAGGGGCGCATTCTGAACCAGATTGCTGGCCTGGGGCGGGAAGCGATGTTGCGCGGGCGGGCTTACGCTGTCTATGGCAGCGCGGGCGATGCGGCGGAGGCGGGAAATGCCGGGCGGGAGTTGGGATTCGAAGCCTATCCCCTCGATTTGCCGGAGGGTTGGGAGCTCAGTGTCGACAAGCCCCTTCTGGTGCGGGCCAATGGGGCATGCCTCGGAGCGACGATGACGCTCGTCTATCGTGGTGCGACGGCGGCCCGGGTGGTGCTGGAGGCGCCCTATTGCCGCGTGGGCGCCGATGTCTAGTGGCATCGGCAGGCGGCAACGTGAATGCGGCCTTCTTTGCCGGACAGTGCCGGGAATTGGGCGACGCTGAGGGAATGGCCGAGGCGAAGTCGCGCAAGACCCGGGGCAGGAGCGGGGGATTGGCGGAGCGTGCCGCCGGATTCTCGCTTCTGGAGACCGTCGTTGCGCTGGCGATCTTCGCGGCCGGTGCGATGGCGCTCTACGGGATGTTCAATACCAACCTGATTGCGCTGGGGCGGGTGCAGGCCACGGCGGAACAGCTGCCGGTGGCGCGTAGCGCCATCGAGGTGCTTGCAACCGTCAATCCCTGGCGCCAGTCCGACGGGCAGTTCGAGGTAGACGGCTACCGGGTAACCTGGACGGCCGAGCTGATGGCACCGGTGCGCCAGGGGCAGACAATCGCCGGCATGATGGCCGACTTCGACTTCGGGCTCTATGAAATCGAGTTCGTGGTTGCCGATGGAGAGCGCCGGCTGGGCGTGTGGCGCATGCGTTCGGTCGGCTACGAGCGCATGCGGGGACTGGCGCCCGGCGAGGAGATGTTCTGATGGCGCCGGCGGCCATGCGGGTTCAAACCTACGGTGGTTTGCGCAAAGCGGTGACAGGTGGCCGGACCGGGGTCACATCCCGCGTTGTGCCAGGCCGTCGACTGTTCCCCGGGGTTTGCGCGTACACAATCCGGGCCGCGGGCCTGACACTCATCGAAATGCTGGTGGTCTTCGTGCTGCTGGGGCTCGTCAGTACCCTGCTGTTCCAGGGAACCGGTTTTTTCGCTACGCGCTATGAGACCGTGCAGCGTCTGCACCGGGAAGGGTCCGTTACCGGCCTGCAGCAGCATTGGTTCATCTCCACCGTGCAGGCTCTGGTGCCCTACGGGCGGGAAACGCGGCGGTTCCTTGGCAATGCCGATTCGTTCGAAGGGATTACCCTGCAGCCCCTGGCAGCGGAGCCCGGCATGCCCGCGGGCGCCCGCTGGTTCATCGACGAGCGGGATGGCTTGCAGACCGTGGTATACCGGGAAGAACGGGGCCCCTATGTAGGCGGGGTCGAGTGGCCTGTGTTCGCTTCCGACGAACCGGGGCTCAGGTTTCAGTACGCCGATGCACAGGGACAGTGGCGCGTTCGCTGGCCCGTGGAAGACGCTCCTCTCGAGTGGCTGCCGCATGCTATCCGGCTGGCCGCCCCCGGACAGGGTACGCTGTGGATCGCCCGCATCGATCCGTCCGCAGCGCCGCTCCTCACCGAAGAGCAGTTTCAATGAAGGCCGGCGGTTTCGTGCTGGTGGCCACCCTCTGGGTGCTGGCGGGCCTGGCGGCGCTGGCAACCTATATCGACGGCATGGTTGCGACGGATGTTGAGCGAACGCGCCTTTACCGCCAGTCGATCCAGGACGAATTGCACCGCCGCGGCACCGAGGCGACGCTGCTGTACCTGCTTTCCACCGGGCGCATGACTTATCGGGGCCTGGTGCTGGAGGAAAAGCAGCAGTTCATCAGGTCGTTCGACGACCCGGACCCGCCGCCGGGCGACGGCGAACTGACCATGGCCGGCGAGGTCTATGCCGGTTTGGGCAGGATGCGTTTCGCCGTGCAGGACGAGTGGGGGCTCGCTCCCGTCAACATACCGAGTTCGCCGGCCCTCGGTGCGGTGCTGGAACGGGCGGGCATTGCGCCGCGGGATGTCGAGCGCGCCCTGCCGCGCCTCAGCGACTACATCGACCTGGACGACCAGCTAGCCCTGAACGGCGCCGAGGGATTCGATTACCGGCAACAGGGCCTGCCGCCCCCCGCCAACTGGTTCCTCGCGGGGCCCATGGAACTGAAGAGGGTGCTCGGGGTCGGGCACCTCATCTCGCCCGCCCAGTGGCGCGCGCTTAGCCCCCTGCTCTCGGTACGGGGCATAGGTACTCACAACTTCAACACCATGCAGCCGGAGGTGCTCGGCGCGCTGCTGGGGCTGGACCGCGACGGAATGCTGAAGGTGCTGGTGGCACGCGACGAAGAGCCCATTACCCGCCCCAGCCAGATCGCCATGTTGACCGGCAGGTATCCACCGATCGATGACGAGTCCATTGTGACGTTGCCCTCTCCCTATGTGAGAATCGCAATCTGGCCGGCGGGCGGCGCCAGGCAGTCGGTGGCTGGTTTCAGCCTCACTCCCAACGGCTTTGTGCCATGGCGCACGGAATACAGGTATTCGGAACTGGTGCTCGAGGATGGAACTGAAGCTCCCCAGCGAGCTGCAACGCCGCTGTTGTAAAGATTTCGACTCGATAGTGTCGCGGAATGCCATCGGGTTGCTCCCCTGCCGTGCCGTGGCGCACGGAATACAGGTGTTCGGAACTGGTGCTCAAGCATGGATCTGAAGCTGCCCGGCGAACTGCAACGCCGCTGTTGTGAAGATATCGAATCGATAGTGTCGCGGAATGCTATCGTGTTGCTCCCCTGCCGTGCCGTGGGGCACGGATTGCCGGTAAGCGGAACGCGCACTCGAACATGGACCTGAAGCTTCTCAAGGCAGTTCGCCGACGCTTCTCCGACAAGCCGAACGCGATACAGACGCGCAACGGCATCACGCGCCTGGCATCGCATTCACTGCACCGACACTGGATCGTGGGCAGAGGTCTTTGCATGTACCGCTGCGAAGATTTCGCTAATGTGCCCAAGGGCCGCCGCCCATCCGCGCTGGCCTTGCAGGTGCCGGTGTGGAGCCCCTTTGAGAACACGGGTTACCACGCCGTCTGGTCCGGCTCCACGGCGATGGTGTGGTACTGGGACAGCGACGAGGTCGCAGTCAAGCCGGAAGAACTGTTCGACAACCCCGGCCCCCAGTCGGCGGCCCGGGTACGCATCCGTCCCGAGACGGTATTCATGCCCCGGAAATCCGACGGCGTGCACCTGCAGGCCTGTCAGGAAGGATTCGAACTGCAGCACTGGCAAGGGGAGGTGCTGAAGGATGCTTTCTGGTTAACCGCCCGCCCGGACGAAGCCCGTATCGACTGGTTCTGCCGCCGCAGGGGCGTCGCGACCGGCTTGCAGGGCCTGGCGGAGGCCGATGCCATGGCGCCGGAACCCTGGCCGGGCACGGTACCCGTGCGGGAGTGGGTGCTGGCGAACGAGGGCGCGCTCGCGGCGTCGGTGCTGGGAATGCTTGTCCTGGCGCTCGCCTGGCAGGAAGTGCGCATCGGCAAGATGGGCTACCTGGGGGACGCAGCGGCGGTGGAACTGGCGCAGATGGAAGAGGACCTCGGGCCGGCCCTTGCCGCCAGGAACGAACTCGTGCGCCTGCGCAGCCGTAACGAGGCGCTTGCCGGCATTCTCGATCAGCCCACCCAGGCGAGGATCGTAGGGTTGGCAGACCAGGCCGTTCCGGGAGATTCCGCCCGTTTCCACCAATGGCGCTATCAGCAGGGCGAACTGCGCCTTTTGGTCCAAGACCCGAATCTCGATCCCATCGCCTATGTACGCGCACTGGAAGCGGTGCCGATGTTCGACCAGGTGCAGGTCGGGCAGTCGCGGCGTAACGATCGCGTAGAGATTACACTGAGGGTGCGCCTGTGAATGCGCTGGCGCGCCTGTTCCAGGACTTCCGGGCGGAGTTTGCCGTCAACGCCCGATTGCGTGCCGGCGTCTGGCTGATTGCCGCGGTGGTGCTTTTCTACGTTGCGCTTCTGCAGTCCGACCGGGTAACGGCCGCATATGACGACTATGCTGCCGAAGCGGGACGGCTGGTGCGGGCCGAGGGTCTTCTCGAGCGTGAAGACTGGCCGCAGTTGCTGGAAGCTGAAAGCGCCGCCAACCAGGCGCTGGAGGAGGCGTTCTGGCAGGCGGATACACAGGGCCTGGCCCAGGCGCAGTTGCAGGCAGCGCTTGCCGGCATCGCCGCAGACCTGGAACTGCGCGAGGCGCGCATTCAACCGGGATTGACCCAGCCGGTGCCGGACGTGCCGGGAGTGTGGCGGGTTCAGGCCCAGTTCACCGCCAGCCACGACTCAGGCGCCCAGCTACAGTTTTTGCATGCGCTTGCTACCCATCCGAAGAAACTGATCATCGACCGGCTCGAAATGGGACGGGGCAGGGCAGTGCTCGTCGTCATCCTCTCGGCATATTTCGTCGGCCTTGATGCTGCGCCGGACTCCGGCGCGGCACAGGCGGAATAGCGCAGTGGCCGCCGCCGACACGTTGACCGCTCTGCGCGAGGCAGCCGCGCGTTACCGGGCGCCGCTCACCGTGGCTGCCGGCGCGCTCGCACTGGTGCTGATTGCGGCGCTGGCCACTCCGGTGGGTTTGCCGGAAACGGGTGCACTGAGCGGGCGCGACCCGGCGTTGGACCGATCGCCCGTGGAGGCGGCGGAGGCGGAAGATCTGGGCGCCTTTCTCGCCAGCCGCCGGTGGGGCGTGGCGTTGCAGGACATTATCGATGAGGCGGCCGCGGCCGCCGCCGCTGCGGCCCGGTTGGCCCAGGAAATCGAGATGACGCGGGAACTCGCAGAGATCGGCTTCGTCGGCCTGATGGTGGAGCCCACGGAGTACGCGGTGTTGCTGGTAATGGCGGATGGTAAAATCTCCCGTTTGGCCGGGGGTGATACACTGCCGGATGGCCGAACTTTGGTGTCTGTCACCGGAAACTCCCTCACGCTCGAAGGAAGCGAAGGGCAACAGGATGTGTTGCCGCTGTTTCCGAGGATTCGCACGGAGTAGAAGACGATGATTGTCCGCATCTGCATGGCGCTCGCGGTGCTGATCCTGGCCGGGTCCTGCGCCACGCTGGGCGTCGACCCGTTTCCGGAACCCATCCGGGAGCCGAAGCCGGCGGTCGCGGTGGACGACGGCTCGGCGGGCGATGGCGACGGGGACGAGGAGGACGACGGCATCCGGCTTTCCCCGACTCCGGGCGTCGTCATCCAGAAAACCATCGCCGAGGGCATCGCCGACCGCATGGGCCAGAACCTGCGCGGCGACCCGATTCTGGTGAGCTTCCACGAGGTGGAGCTGGTGCCATTCATCAACGAGGTGTTCGGCGAACTGCTGGGCATGTCGTTCTCGATCTCGCCCGGGCTCCGCGAAAAATCGGACCTGGTGACCCTCCGGCTTACCGAGCCGGTGCCACCCAGTCAACTGTTCTCCACTGCCCGCCGGGTGTTGCAGGAATACGGAATTGCCGTCGGCGAGCAGGAAGGCGTGCTGACCTTTGCCCCCACCCAGGAGATCGGTACCGACGATATTCCCCTGCTTATCAGCGGCCGCGCCCTGCCCGAGGTGCCTCCCACCCACCGCACCATCTTCCAGTTCGTGACCCTCGACGTGCTGCGCACGGTGCAGGTCACGCGCTGGCTCAAGCAGATCTTCACCGGCGGCGACCTGGGGATCGCGGAAAATCCGGATCGCAATGCGCTGCTGCTCAAAGGCGACCTTGCCACCGTCGGCCAGGCCATCGAGATGATCGAGGTGCTCGACCAGCCGGCCCTGCGCGGCCGCAACGGCGTGATCATCGAGCCCCAGTTCCTGGACGCCGCCGCCATGGTCAACGACATCACCACACTCATGGAGGCCGAGGGCTACAAGGTCGGCAGCAGCGGCGGGTTCACCAGCACCATGCTGATTCCGCTGGAGAGCGTGAACAAGCTGGTGGCGTTCGCCACCGATCCGAAGATTCTGAGCCACGTCGAACAGTGGGCGCGCACCCTCGATGATGAGCAGCAGGAGACCCTGGAAGACGCGGTATTCACCTACCAGGTGCTGCACACCCAGGCCGAGGAGATGACCGAAACGCTGAACGGCATACTGGGCATTTCCACCGGCGGCGACAGCGGGCGTTCGAATATGGCCGATGATTCCGGAGAGAGCGCGCCACGCAGCGGCGGCGGGCGCAGCGGCCGCATCGTCGTCGACAACAACCGCAACATGCTGCTGTTCCGCGGGTCGGGCAAGGAATGGGGCGAACTGCTGAAGGTCATCAAGGAACTCGACAGGCCGGTTCCGTCCGTGCTGATCGAGCTGCTGATTGCCGAGGTAACGCTCAGCGACGAGGAAAACTCCGGGGTCGACTGGATGTTCCGGTCGACGCTCGGCAACGGCCGCAGCCTTTCCGGGGGTACGCTGGGCAGGCTGGGCTTGCAGGACAAGGCGTTCTCGCTCACCCTCGACAGCGCCGGCCAGACCCGCGCCATGCTGAATTTGTTCTACGACGACAAGCGGGTGATGATCCGCTCGCGGCCGCGCCTGCTTGTAAAAAGCGGCGAGACGGCGACGCTGGAGGCAGGCAACGAGATTCCCGTGGTGGTGCAGCAATCCGATTCGGACACCCAGCTCGGCGGTTCCACCAACGTGCTGCAGCAGGTCTCCTACCGCAAGACTGGCGTGATCCTGGAAATCGAGCCTATCGTGCAGGCCAATGGCCTGGTGGATCTCAGCATCTCCCAGGAACTGAGCGAGGCACGCCCGGCGGACGCCACCAGCCTGACGGGCACACCCACCATTCTGAACCGCAGCATCAGCACGAGCCTGACGCTTCGCGACGGCGGGTCGCTGGTGATGGGCGGCCTGATCTCCAACACGGCGAGTACCGGCCAGGCCGGAATTCCGGGGCTCGGCCGCGTTCCCGGGCTTGGCCGCCTCTTCCGTTCCAATACTTTTCTGGAAGACCGCACGGAACTGATGATCATGGTCATCCCCTACGTGGTCGCCGACTTCGAGGAAGGGCGGGAGCTGACCGAGCGCATCAAGCAAGAGCTGGAGCTGCACGAGCGGTACATGCGGGCCGACGGGCCCACGTGAAATTGATACCCGGATTTCGAGCCGGGTGCGTATGCAGTTTGCGAGAAAAAGCCGCCGATTACGCAGCGTATCCAGTTCCAGACATCGTGACGTCAACATTCAGTCTTCCTGTCGTGCTTGCACCAATCGACGAAAGCCACCGGTACCTTGTGAGCAGGACTTTGGGGTTGGCCCTGAAACTGTTCTGAGCCGGCCTAATCCGAGAGGTCGCCACGCGCTTTATCCGATTGCGCCCCCGCGTCGGCTACTGCAATGCCGAACGAAGGATTTCCATGGCTGACGGTCCTGGGATAGTTGACGTACAGCCGCCTTCCGCCAAACCTCTTCAAGAAATTCAATGAAGCGCCGTCGACGGCTTGATTCAGCTTCAATGCAGGTTCGCCGTCAGGGAACCGCTCATCGGACCGCCACACGGGGACAAGCACGACGGCGGGAGGATCCGCGCCTTCGACCAGGGCACCAATTGCCTCTGCCGTGTCGAGAAGCTGAAATTTCTCGACTCGAATCGCGTATCCGAGCCTGGCCAACTTGCGCGTGTCCATTTCCAACTCTTCGGGAACGATCAGCGTTCGGTCCGGCGGGATGTGGTTTCTTATCCACTGCACGGCTTCAAGGCGAGATTCCGGGGAAATTCGGAGTTGGTCACCGATGCTGGCGAGTGGTACGTAAACGGCGAGTACAAACAACCCAACCGCAACCGTGACGCCCAACGGCGGGTGGAATCTGGAGGGTATTCTGCTTCTGGCGAACCTGGGTCGCAACCAGCCATGGACCGCGTACACACCGATCACCATGAGTATGGCGATGTGAAAAAAGATGGGCAGCACGTTGCGTGCGAACTCCACGCGCTGTGTCGACAGAAGCGTCAGAAGCGCCAGGGGAAAAAAGCTGAAAACCAGGGTTCGCCGCCAATCGGTCCTTGCGGCCGCGATCAAGCCGATGAAGGCTGCGAGAAGGCCCGCGACGCCGAAGTCCTTGGCGAGTTTGGCTGAGTAGTACGTCAGTTTTGCGATGCCTCGATCGCCGTCGTGACCCGGGTGCCCCGACGCATAGTGACGGATTTCAAATGCCAGTCCGTTCAGAAAGGCCGGCAGGTCCAACAGCGTGTAGGGCGACACGATGAGAAATGTTGCGCCGGTGGTGACCGTCGCGATTGCCATGGTCTGCAATCGGCGACCGCGCTCCATGTAGAGCCAAATCGCGAGCAGCACGGGCAGCAGGAGCAGGCCATAGGTGTACTTGCTGCCGGCGGCCATTCCGGCGCAGATTGCCGGCGCCACCGCCAGCCAACGAATGGAAGGGCGCGAGCAGGTTCCTTTCAGCATTGCAGCCGTGCCGAGCGCAACGCAGCAGGAGCCGACAATGTCCACATTCAAGTATCGCCAAGACATCTCAAAATAGTACGGCGAAAGAGCAAGGATAAAAGGTGCAAGTGCCAAGGCGCTCGGGCGGTTGGTCATCATGAATGCGGCCAATCCACAGGCAGCGATCGCTAGCACCGACAGCAAGGCGAAAAGTTGTCGGGCGGTTTCGACAACCTTGGGAACCGTGTAGAACGGAAAGTAGACATCGCCAATGTCCTTGATTGAGCGTACCCGGGAATCCGCTGCCGAGCGGAGGAATCCGATCGCCATCCCGGTTGCGGCCAGGTAGGTCGGGAAGGACGGATATCGGAACCTGCCGGGATGGAAATCCCCCGTTTCCAGCATGCGCAATGCCGGTTGGGTGATAATGAATTCGTTAATGCCCCTGGGATACGGCAGGGTGCCCGCGATCTGATCAAAGCGCAGGGAAGCTGAAACGATGCAGATGCAAACGAGAAGAGCCACACCACCAGCGTTAGGCGAGGCAGGGCGTAGCGTGAGCAAACGGGGTTTCGGACTCGACACCAGCCATTCAGCCAGACGCTTGAGTCTTTGCAAGGCTTGAATTCACCAAGTTTGGGAGTGATGGATTTTGCAGTGACTTCCACTGGCAGTCCAACACTCCTTAGAATTGGCCATCTAAACCCCCCGGCGCTCGTACCCGTTTCCGTAACGTAGCCGGCGCCCGATTGAATCCGGATGAAGAAGTGACTGGTAAAGACTTGCCGACACCATTGGTCGTGGATGTGGATGGAACACTGATCGGCGGCAACCTGCTGTTCGAGGGCATTTCCAGGGTGCTGGGCAGTTCGCCGTTCAAATTTCTGTTGCTACCGTTCTGGCTTCTCGCCGGGCGCGCCTCATTGAAGCGCCAGGTCGCTCAGGCAGCGTCGCTGCCGGTGTCGACACTGGTGCTAAACAGCGCTGTGCTGAAAGAGATCGAACTGGCCAAGGCCGGGGGACAGGCGGTGTGGCTGGCATCCGGCGCGGATGAATCCGCTGTGAGACCGTTGGCCGAGTATGTTGGAGCCAGCGGAGTGCTCGCATCCGACGGCAGCGTGAATCTAGTGGGCCAGGCCAAAGCCGACCGGCTGACTGATCGATTTGGGGAAGGAGGCTTCGACTACATCGGCAATGAGCGCCGCGACCTGGCCGTCTGGAGGGTCTCGCGCCGAGCAGTGGGCGTTAACCTGTCGACGCGCCTGGTTCGCCGTCTTGGGGCCCTGGCGAGCGATTTTCGGCTGCTTCCAGGCAACGATGGCCGTCCGATCGACTACCTGCGTTCATTGCGCCCCCACCAGTGGATCAAGAACACTCTCGTTTTCCTGCCGCTTGCAGCTTCCCACAGCATGGAACCGGAACTCTATCTGGTGGTGGCCGGCATGTTCGTCGCTTTATCCGCGTGCACTTCGGCCACCTATGTCTTCAATGATCTGATAGATCTCCCACATGATCGAAAACACGAGACCAAGCGGCATCGTCCGATGGCTGCCGGCATCGTCTCGATTCAGGCGATGGTGGGGATCGGCTTGGCGTGTTTAGCGGCAGGATTGTCGATCGCATTCTGGCTTTCGACCGCCGCCGGCGTTTGCGTTGTCGTTTACCTTGCGGCCAACGTGGCCTATTCGCTGTGGCTAAAGCGCAAGACCTTCCTTGATGTCATTACGCTTTCGTTTTTGTATGCGGTGCGGCTCCTAATCGGGGCAATGGCGATTTCTCTTTCGGTCTCTTCGTGGCTGATTGGGTTTTCGACCTTCGTATTTCTTTCGCTCGCCATTGTCAAACGGCAGGTCGAGCTAGGGTCGATGAGCCATCCGACGGATGCAAGCGTCGGCGGACGCGCCTATTTCGCGGCAGACATCGGCACCATCACCGCGCTCGGTGGAGCAAGCGCTTTTGCGTCCGTGGTCGTGTTGACGCTGTATTTGCAAAGCCCCGAAGTGATGGCTCGGTACGATCGGCCTGACCTGCTCTGGCTGGTGTGTCCACTGCTGATCTATTGGCTCGGACGGCTGATCCTGCTGGCTAATCGAGGGGCGGTAGATGACGATCCGGTGGTGTTTGCGTTGCGTGATCGGGCGAGTTGGGTGGTCGCCGTGGCTTTCCTCGCTGTTGTAGCAGCGGCGTTGTGATGCGTGCATGTTGCAGACGACGGTAGCTTTGCGATATGCCGCGTTTGCTGTCGTTGCCACAGCAACCAATGTTGCTACGCAATACGTGGCCGGGACGCTCTACGATGGTGCCTTCGAACTGTATGTTGCCATGGCGGCGGGCACGGCGACGGGGCTGGTCGTCAAGTATGTTCTGGATCGTCGTTGGATATTCCTGGAGAGTTCGACGACGCCACAGGACCACACGATGAAGTTCCTGTTTTATTCCTTTACGGGAGTACTGACGACCTGCGTCTTCTGGGCGACGGAACTAGCCTTTGTCGCTATGGGTGAGGGGGAGTGGAGACGCTATACCGGTGCCGTATGCGGGCTCGTGCTCGGGTATTGGCTAAAGTACGCGTTGGACAAGCGCTTCGTATTCGCAGGTTCGGCAACGTGAGGCTGTCCGGATGGGGCAGATACCCGGTGCTTGAGTGTCCAACGGAGCAGTTGCACCGGCAGGTTGAAGTACACCGCATGGTGGAACGGAGCGGGACCTTGATTGCGCGCGGCAACGGCCGTTCGTACGGCGACGCTGCGCTCAATACGGATTTCACGTTGTCCATGACAGCCATGCGCCGCATGCAGGCGTTCGATGCGTCGACGGGGCTGTTGACTTGCGAGGCGGGCGCCTTGCTGGCGGATGTGTTGGAAACCTTTGTTCCGAGAGGTTGGTTTGTCCCCGTGGTGCCGGGCACTGCCTTCGTATCAATCGGTGGCATGGTTGCTGCGGATGTGCACGGCAAGAACCATCATCGGGACGGGTCATTCGGTTCCTATGTGGAGTCGTTGGTGCTGGCGACTGCCGGTGGTGAGATGCTGCGTTGTTCTCGCCGGGAAAATGCGGACCTCTTTCTGGCGAGCATTGGAGGCATGGGGCTGACAGGTGTCATCCTGTCCGTCAGCTTTCGGCTGACACCGGTCAACACGGCGTTTGTCCAGGAAGAAACTCTGGTTACCCGTGACCTCGATGAGACAATGGCGTTTTTCGAGGAGTCGCAGCGTTGGCCGTACAGCGTTGCCTGGATCGACTGCACGGCAAGGGGGGGGCGGTTGGGCCGGGCTTTGGTATCGCGAAGTGAATGGGCCGCTCGAGATCTGCTGCCTCGCCGATTTATCGATCAGCCGTTGAGTTTCCCTTCCAGGGTGAGTCTGCGTGTGCCGATCGATGCGCCGTCCACGATGCTCAATCCGCTGACCATCCGACTTTTCAACGGGCTGAACTACTGCCGAGGACGCATCAGGGCAGGATTGCGCTGCGTACCATACAGCCCATTCTTTTTTCCGCTGGATCGAATCAATGCCTGGAACCGACTCTACGGGCGGCGAGGATTTGTCCAGTACCAGTGTGTTCTTCCCAAGGCGCACAGCTCGAGTGGAATTGCACGGTTGCTCGAACAAGTAGCGAGGCAACAGCCCTCCTTGCTCGCGGTGCTCAAGCTGTTCGGGCCGGCCGGGGAGGGGCTCATGTCGTTTCCCATGGAAGGCTATACACTGGCGCTGGACTTTCCGATGCGTGCTGATACGTTGGGGTTCGTGAAAATGCTGGACGGCATTACCCGTGCGCACGGAGGGCGCGTTTACCTGGCAAAGGATGCATGTGCAACTCCCGCGGACATATCCGAGGGTTATCCGGGCGCGGCCGCGTTCAGGGCGATTCGGGCCGGATCTTCGGGGATGGGTGAGAAGTTTGCTTCCACGCTTTCACAGCGGCTAGCCCTGTGAATCGCAGGTCCAAAACGGCGCTGATAATCGGCGCCACATCAGATATCGGGCGCTCGATAGCGCGCGCGCTGGCGAGGGAGGGATACGGGTTGCAACTGGCGGCGCGCAATGCATCCTGGCTTGAAGAAGAGGCATGCGATTTGAGCGTTCGTGGAGAGGGAACCCTTTCCTTGCATCGTTGCGATGTTCTTGAGGCCGGCTGCGGCGCCTCGCTGATTGATGGCCTGGACACACTGCCTGATGTCGCCGTCTGTGTTGTAGGGCTGCTGGGCGAACAGCACGAGGCCGAAACAGACCCCGTTGCGGCGCAGCGCATAATGCGCACGAACTTCGAGGGGCCGGCATTGCTGATGGGAATGCTGGCCAGACGGTTCGAAGAGCGCGGCTACGGCGTGCTGGTAGGTGTCAGTTCTGTTGCAGGCGACCGCGGAAGGCGCTCCAACTACGTTTACGGGTCAGCCAAGGCAGCGTTTACGGCGTTCCTGTCCGGACTTCGCAACCGCCTCTGGGCATCAGGTATTCGGGTTGTGACAGTCAAGCCCGGCTACGTGCGAACGCGCATGACTGAAGGAATGAACCTTCCGGGGCTACTTGTGGCAACGCCGGAGGAAGTCGCAGAGGGCGTTCTCAGGGCTATTTCGCGCCGACGGGACGTGGTCTACATTCGACCCATCTGGAACTTGGTGATGCTAGTGGTGCGCGCTATTCCAGAGGGGATATTCAAGCGATTGAAGCTATAGCGACTCCGGGCGTGAAAAGATCCTCCGTTACCGGATTCTTCCAAGAGCTGCCGGGTTGTCTCCGAGTGTTAGCGCGGGAGCTCAGGCTTGGCAATCTGCGTATTGCAAAGGCAGGGCTTGCACGAAACCAGCAGGATTGCCGCCAGAAAGCAGTTTCAGAAATTGCCCGAAACGCGCGGCTCCATCGAACGGTAACGGGAATCACATCCACGCATGACAAGAAATCGACCAAGATCAGTGTCATTGCCTGGGACCTTGGACACAATCCAGTGGGCCGGGCCTACCTGCTGGCCGATGTCCTTGGACGCCAATATGACGTAGAAGTGATCGGCGCCAACTTTCCGCGCTTCGGCCGCACGCTTTGGGAGCCGCTGAGAGGCTCTAGCCGGGTTGCGGTCAAAGGCTTTCCCGGCGGGAATTTCCCACGCTTTTTCAGAGATATGCAGAGCATTGCAGAGCGCATCGACGGAGACGTGCTTTACGTGTCCAAACCTCGCTTGCCGAGCATGGAATTGGCCATTCTGGCGAAACTGCACCGCAATCGGCCCATGATTCTGGATATAGACGACCATGAACTTGGATTTTTCAGCGATAAGCATCCGCTGACCCTGAAGGAGGTGATTCAAAGGCAGGGCCGTGTCGATTTCAGGCGGCCGTACGATGAAACGTGGACGCGATTCAGCGACACACTGATAGAGCAGTTCGATCAGATCACCGTATCCAATGCGGAATTGGGAAACCGCTATGGCGGTATGATCGTGCCACACGTACGGGACGAGCGAGATTTCGACCCAGGTGTTTGGCCACGCGATGCGATTCGCAACGCGCTTGGGTTTGCGCCGGACGACAGGGTCGTTGTCTTCGCTGGTACGCCCCGCCAGCACAAGGGTGTGCTGGAAATCGTCGCGGCATTGGGGCGGGTGCGGCGGCACCGGTGCAAGTTTTTGGTGGTCGGTTCGCCCGTTGGTCGCCGTCTGAGGTATCTGTTGCGTGGCGCTGACCCTGAAAGGATAGTGGCGCTGCCTGACGTGCCGTTTGCGGACCTGCCGGCGTATCTCTCGGCCGGTGACCTGATCTGCTTGCCGCAGCGTGTCGAGGAAGCGGCTTCCCGCTATCAGGTGCCGGCGAAATTGACTGATGCGCTTGCAATGGAGATCCCGATTCTGGCCAGTCCGACACCACCGCTGAAGCCTTTCGCGGAGGATGGCTTACTGGAATTGCTCGACGCCCCGCTAGAACTCAAGATCGAAGCTGTCTTCGACGACTATCCGGCGCGAAAGCGGCGGGCGCAGGAGAACCAATCGGTGTTCCTCCGTAAATTCAGTTACGGAGCCGTTCTGCCCCGGTTGACCGACGTGATCGACCGCGCCCTCGCGAACGATTCGCCGACACCGAAGGCTTTCCGTGACCTGGTCGCCTATCACAGCCGGGTGTTCAAGGGCGGTCGATCCCGAGCCATGGTGCGTTTGCTTGAGGAGGGTCAGGCAAACCGTTTCGCGCCTGAGGGTTCGAGCCCGGCAGTTCCGGCGGCCACCGGTGAATTCCGGTGACCACCCCGGTCGACGACAGGTTCGATCTCGTTTTCTTCTGGAAACAGAACGATACGGGCATCTATGGCCGGCGGCAGGACATGCTGGTGAAATACCTGGCGCGAGATTCCAGAATTGCGAGGATCTTCCACTTCGATGCCCCGATTCGCCTGCTCGCAGCGGGTAATCTGGCCTGGGAATCGGGCCGCAACGCGGGCAGCAGCCAGGCGCTTCTGATTCTGCGCCAGACGTTGCGGAGGAAACTGGGGCTTGCCGACGGGGGAAAACTGCGAAGTTATACCTATCTCCATGTCACGCGCCGGCGCCTCAACGGGCACTTGAGCCGATTCTTGCCATCGGCGCAAGACTATCCCGACTATCTGGAACGGAAACTGCTGCGTCACGGGCTTGGGCAACGGCGAACACTGTTCTGGGTGTGCCCGAACGACTTCTATTTCCCTTCGATACAGGAACGGTTCAAACCGGACCTGGTGGTTGCCGACATCATCGACGACCAACGTACCTGGCCGAGTACCCCCGAGCGAAAGGCCGAGCTGGCTGCCAACTATGCGGAAATTCTCGGCAGGAGCGATCTCGTCTTTGCCAATTGCCGCGCGTTGCTCAACGAGATGCGTCCGTTCGCATCAAATATCCATCTGTTCCCGAACGCGGCGGAGCAGCAGTGGAACCGAGACGAAAGGTGCGCGAAACCGAGGGCTCTGAAGCGAATCAACGGGCCGATTATCGGTTACGCGGGCAACCTGGATCTGGCCCGCATCGACCTGGAACTGTTGAGGCACATCGCCACGAACAAGCCCGAGTGGAACCTGGTTTTCCTTGGCTCAACGCACAAGAACCGGCAGATTCTGGCGTTGAACAGGTTCCGGAATGTTCACTTTCTTGGCATCAAACGACACGATGAGGCGGTTCGCTACATCAGCCATTTCGATGTCGCCATCCTCCCGCACCTGGACAACGAGCTGACCAGGCACATGAACCCGCTGAAGATGTACGTGTACTTTTCACAGAACCTGCCGGTGGTCGCAACGCCCGTTGCGGACATCGAGGAATTCAACTGGTTTGCGCATGTTGCCCGCTCACCGGCGGCGTTCATTGAAGGAATTGCCCGCTGCCTCGAGGAGGACACCGTGTCACCGAAGGCGGCCCGCATGCGCGAGTGGCTTGCCACCAATTGCTGGGAGCGGCGTGTGAATGACATGATGGCCCTGGTGGAGGACAGCCTCCAGGACTGAAAGCCCATGCAACCGACATCGAGCAGCTTGATATTGATCGAGCCCCGGTACTGGCGCTACGCCTGTTACCGGGGCTACCTGAACCTGGCCGCCGAGGCGTCGCGGTATTACCTCGGCTGGTTGTGGTGGTTCCTGGAACCGTTGCTGATGACGGTCACTTTTTATTTCGTATTCAAGTACCTGAGGCCCCGCGGCCCGGATTTCATCTATTTTCTCGTGGTTGGGGTCACCATGTGGCTCTGGTTCGCGAAGTGCGTCGGCGGCGCAACGCAAAGTCTTCCGGCGGCAAAGTCCCTGATCTCGCAAATGAAACTGCCGAAAGTTCTTTTTCCATTGATCAGTGTGATTTCGGGAACCTACAAACAGGTTTTTGTTCTCATGGTTCTCTTCCTGATACTGGTGCCCTCTTATGGCATAAGCGCATCCTGGCTGGCCTTGCCGTTACTGCTGTTCGTCCAACTGCTGTTCATCGTTGCCTGTGCCGTTACTGTCGCACTTCTGTGTGCCATGTTGCCCGATCTCAGGTTCATTGTGGCATCCGGGTTGCAACTCATGATGTTCTGTTCGGGCATTTTCTTCGACATAAGTGCATTTCCGGAATCGGCTCAATTCTGGTTCAGACTGAATCCGATGGCCGTGGCCCTCGAACAGTATCGCCTGGTTCTGCTTGACGGCGTTTCTCCGGACCTTGTCTGGTGGGGCTGGCTGGCGGTGGGCTGCCTGATATGGCTTGTCGTCATCGAGGCGGCGTACCGGCGTTGGGACGAAGTGCTCACGCGCAGGATTATCGCCTGATGCAGCTCGAAAACGTAAACGTCAAATACCGCGAACGCGCACGGATGGGATCGCAGGGAGTGACCGCGCTCTCGGAGGTATCCATTGCAGTAAGCAAGGGCGAAAAGGTGGGGGTCATCGGGTCGAACGGTGCGGGTAAATCCACACTTCTCCGCGTTATGGCAGGTGTGGTGAAGCCGGACGCCGGAACCTGCAACGACGAAGGGATGTCCGTTTCGCTGCTGTCGTTGAGTGCGGGGTTCGATCCGGAGTTGTCCGGGGCTCGAAATATCGTCATGCATGGGATGCTGGTAGGGTTGAGTAGAAGCCAGGCGATTGCGCGAGTTCCGGAGGTCACGGCCATGACCGGCCTGGGCGAAGCAATTCATCGGCGCGTGTCCACCTATTCGAGCGGCATGCGCGCGCGCCTTTGCTTCTGGACGGCGATACGCATGCAGCCGGACCTGATGCTGATCGATGAAGTGCTGTCGGTGGGCGACCAGGAATTCAGGGCGCAATCCCGCGCCGCGATTTTCGATCTCATGGAGGGGGAAGGTACGGTTGTGGTCGCTTCTCACAACCTGTCGTTCGTGAGCCGGCTGTGCGATCGGGTCATCTGGATCGACAAGGGTCGCGTGAGGGACGATGGGCCAGCCGAATTGGTAATCGAGTCATACAAACTCGCGCTTTCATCCGCTCAGGTTGAGGAAACCCGGGAACCTCCGCGCGATCCGGAACAGCGGCGGGTGTTGTTCGTTTGCGGCGCGGCACGTTCGGGTACTACAGCTTTGGCCCGGCTCCTGAATACCCATCCTGACATTGTCGTGGGTATCGAACGATTCAAGTATCGGCTGTTGGGGGCTCAGGACGAAATAGACTACGCCTCGTTGTTTACCAGGGAGCGGTTTTTCTCGTACGAACCCGGAGACACCAACATCGACTTCAACAATACCTACGTCAACGACTTTCAGAGAATGCGACCGAAGTTCGACTCGGCGATGTATGTCGGGGACAAGATCCCGGGGTTGTACAAAAGGTTCAGATTCCTTGGCGAGACCTTTCCGCACTGCAAGGTGATATTCATCGTTCGCGACCCGATGCTGGTGGCCGCATCGTGGGAGTCCCGGGCCGCCGATGCCGATGACGGGTGGCCTGAACACCGGGGTTACGTGCAGGCGGTGGAGGAATGGAACCGGTCGCTGGCGTACGCGCTGAAGGGCAGGCGGATACTGCGTCAGGACCTCATATGCGTTTCCTATGAACGAACGTTCGATTCACGTCGGCATGCGGTATTGCGGGAACTTGGAAAGACACTCGAATTGGATAACCCATGGAACAGGAACTCGAAGCACTTCCTTTGGAAAGCGAGCGACAGGGCGCGAAGGTCACGCGTCGTTTCCGAGGAAGTGCGTGAGTATGTCGAGCGGCATGCTGATTACGAGAAGTACTTGAAGTTGATTGCCAACTGTCTGTGATGTTGATGGAAACGCACAGCCGCATTACGCGTGACCTGCACAGTAAGCTTCATGAAAATCCAGCGCGCGCCGTTTCAGACTGTGCCTGGTATCCACGTCGTATAGCGCTCGCGCACTCAGGGCTTCCCGGATATCGGCGTCGTCGATTGACCGGATGATGGCGGCATGCCAATCAGACGGACTGTTTCCAACGACGATTGCGTTCTCTTCGTGGCGGGCGAATTGCATGTGAGGCCCCTGGTCGGAGCACAGGATGGTGAGTCCCAGCGCTGCGTAACCGAGAAACTGGAGATCGGCATCCGGGGAATTCCGGTCGGCGGGCAACAATGCGATGTCCCAGCAATTGGCGGCGCGTAGCCGGCTGACGGAATCTTCAAGATCGCCCTCGAGATCAGGCAAGATTTCCCAATCGGTACCCGGGGCGCCGTCGAAGCTACCGAAGACCTGTAGTGAAACCGCCTTTCGGGCCATGTCCGGAGTCTCAGGCCATCGCCTGACGACCTGTGCGAGTCCGACGCTGCCGGAGAGAGAGACAAGCGTGATTGCATTCGGCGAGCGCCGCTCGCCCAACAGGCGCTCCTCCGGAATCGATCTTTCCAACCACAGTTCTTCGTCGATTGCGGCAGGGAGAACCCTCACCGCCGAATTCAAATCGGAATAGGGTTTGAGCAGGCTCCCGGATGAGACGATTACCCTGTCGGCGGCCGTGGCGAGGAGGCGTACCGCCTCTTCCGCGTTGGCACGGGCACCGGGTCGCTCGTCAGTTTCGTAAATCAACCTTACACCCGATTCCCGGCACAGCTTCACTATCTCTCGAGCCATCGATGTCTCCTCGATGGACTCGGCGGCTACGACACAGATGTCGGGCTGTTGTTCGCCGAGCGATTTCAGCGAAACGGACTCCCGCACCCTTAGCCGGTTGCGCAGGCTTGTGTGGCGCAGGGGCCGCAGAATACGGGCTTCTATCCCGGAGAAGGGTCGCCGTACGGCTGTTGCGCCGGATGGCGCCAGGACGCTGAGCGAAACCGGGGCCGGTCCCGTGACAACCGGTTCTACTGCGCGCCGGTAGGATGTTGCAGCCACCTGCCGCCCGCGCCGCCGCAGCGAGGAAACCAGCCGGAAAACCGACAGCTCCGATAGACTGGCCCGCAATACACTGAATCCGGCTGCCGTATCGATGGCGTTCGACTGAATTCGTTTGCGCAATTCGCGGTCGTCGATCAGCCGGTTGACGGCCGCGACGATCTCTTCGGAAAAAGTCACATCGACCAGTAGGCAGTTTTCCCCGTCAAGTGCGTATTCGTACGATCCGCCATGAGCCGTCAATACCGTCGCGCAGCCACAGGCCATCGCCTCCAGGCCGGTACGCCCGAATGCCTGATAATCGGAAAGATCGAGGAAAATGTCCGTTTCACGCAAAAGGTCCGCAACCTGATTTCGAGTCAGGAGGCCGCGGTTTTCGACAGGGAAGTCAAGGCGAAAGCCTGGAGCGTGGCTCTTCAGATGGGCGCGGAGGTCCGGTGGTTCGCAGCCGAAGATGACAATACGCGCGTGCGCTTCGTCGCGCGCGTGCGCTTCGTCGCGCTCAGGGGTCGTCGCGCGCGCAGACGCTACTTTACGTGTAGCTGCCTCACGGAGTACCTGCAGTGTTCGTATCGGGGCGCGGCGAGGGGTTGAAGGACGGATCATCGCTGCAATCGTGACGCCTTCAGTACGCTTTCTCTGCGGGGCTTCTGCGAAAAACACCCGGTGATCGAGGCTCGGGGCGACACGATAAACTTCCCTGCCGTGTCGCTCGCGAACCGTGCGACAGATCCAATCGGTTTTCGCCATCAGAGCCATATCCGCCAGAAGGGTGTAAGACTCGGCCGCCTCGGATTGGAGATCCGGGTCGTGCGGGAAGAACCAGGGCTCATAGTCCTGAACGTAATAGATGTATACCTTCCTCGGCCAGCGCCGCGCGATTGGCAGGATCTGTGCGGGGGTGGACCAGAGCGTGGCGACGATGATGTCGAATGGCTCGCTCGCGGCCATCAGGTCGGCGTCGGAGTCGAAGAACAGGAACAGGTTTCCGGCGTCGTAATGTTCCCGATACAAATGGCGGAACCTTTCCCGGTATCGCTCCTGCGTGGCAACTCTTGCGTCAATGCCAAGGTCGTTCATGCCCGCCACTTCCTGAATGACGGAGTTGGCGCCGCCGCTGCCGCCCTTGACGGGCAGAATGAACAGAACGTTGCCCGGCGTGGCGCCGTTCTGCCGTGACTCCCGGTGCGGTTCGCGGGGGCGCTTGATCTCCGATGCGCCGGCCATGGCGACCCCATCCGCGACGGCGCGCCGGAGATTGGCGAGGACGGGCGAATTGCGCAGTAGTTCCGTGCCGCGCCGTATGCGTTCAACACCGTATTTGCCTTCGAGTGTTTTCCTTCCTTGTGCAGCAAGGCTGTCGCGGGCGCTTCCGAAGCTCTTGGACTTGGCGTGATAGACAAAGCAATGATCGGCTATGGCAAGTTCAATTCCGGCGTGGCGGGCTCTCAGGCAATAGTCGTTCTCCTCCCCGTACCCTTGGGGAAATGACTCGTCGTCAAGATAGCCGATTCGTTCAATCACCGCCCGGCTGATCATGAGACAGAAGCCATTGACAAAGTCCACGCGTGGGAACTCCCGTGTGGATTTGAGCCGGATGAGTTCGCTGAACTCGTCTACGTTGTAGCCCGGTGGCAGGCCGTTGACGGCCCAACCGCCTTTCGCGTCGAATGTTTCCGGTATGGACTGCCATGTGGCGGCATTGGAAACGGGCCCGACGATGCCGATCTCTTCGTCGCTGGTAATGCACTCCAGCAACGCTTCGAGCCAGAGGCGGGGTACGACGGTGTCACTGTTCAATAGAACCACGAATTCGGCGCCAGCCGCCCGCAGCCCGCGGTTTGCGGCTCGCGTGTAGCCGAGCGGCCCGTGCGTCTCGATGATCTCTATGCTTGTCTCGCGGGCGGCGAAACCGCGAAGCCAACGCGTTGTTTCTTCCTCGGAGCCGTCGTTGACTACGAACAGGCGAAAGTCCGCGGTCGTTTTTGCCGTGATCGAATGCAGACAGCGTTGAACATCGTCGAGTGCGTTGTGAACGCAAACGACGATGTCTACCGAGGCCGCCGTTGGGAAACGTTCCCCTGACTTCGTCGGTGCGGGAGGTCTTGCCTCGGAAAGGGGCTCTGGAACGTTAGCGGAGAGTTCGGCCCGTGCCGACGCTTTGTCGAGCCGGAAGTATCGAATGTGCCTCGAGAGCGATGCCGCGGTTGTCAACGGCGGTGGCCTCAGCAGCAGTCTGTGGGGAGCGGATGCCAGCCAGGCGCCGAATCGCCACCTTTTTGACGAGAGCAGTGCCACCCCCAGCGTGACAAGGCGCTCGACATGATGCTCCAGTTCTTCCAGTTGTCTCTGGTACAGGAAGAACCGCGGGTCGCGTTGTTTCGGGCTGGTGGCGTGCCTTGCGTTTCGATCCGTGGGAAACGAGCCCGAAGGAGCAGGTGTTCGAGGCTCGTCGACCGTGGACTCCAACAAGGGGGGAACCGAGTCGTGCAGACGGTTGGCCAAGGCCTGCAACGTTCGGCGGCTTGCCTGAAACTGAGCGAGCGCTTCCGACAACCGGTCAGGAATGGCGTTTCGAGTACGCCGCATCAATATCCGGTTTCCCAGCGTGAACACCGTGTCGCCGATGCGCCAGCGTCTGGACCCGAGCAGGACGTCGAAATCCTTCCTCAACTGCCGTTCAAGTCGTGACAGACTGGCGACTCGTGATTTCAACTCGGTGAGCGCGCCGGACTGTGTGTCTGACCGAACGGGATGGTGGTTTGCGTCGATGGTTAGTTCACAGGCGCGCAATGGGTCGGGGTTTTTTTCGTTAGCCCCGATTTCGGCGGTCACCATGGTCTGCCGAATTCACCAGCGCATGCCGACTAACGGGGCGGTGCCCCAGCCCGACGAGACAACAGTGACCGGGTACGAACTTGACTCATTCGGCAACCTTATCCGCGAATAAGAGGTCTGAACGCGATTTACATCCCGCCAGTGCAATATAACATCTGCCTCTGCCAATTTTGCTTTGGAGCAACCGGGTTGCAAGTGGCGAAGCACGACTTTCTCGATTTCGGTGCCTCCAAAGGAGGCAGCATCGACTTTGCGGTGGCTCGCCTGGGCGGCAGGAATGGTCTTGGTATCGACAACGACCCGGCAAAAATAAAGCGCATGCGGGAACGGGGCTATGATTGCCTGGAAGCGGATGTGCTGAATCTCGAGTTGCCGGAGAACTCGGTACGGTTCGTGATGATCAGCCACTTTCTGGAGCATCTCGCAGATATCGACCAGGTTGGCCAAGCCGTGGCAAGCGCGGCCCGCACGGCGCGAGACTTCGTTTTCATCCAGGGGCCCTATTTCGATGCCGACGATCGGCTCAGGGACCTGGGGCTGAAGTTCTACTGGTCGGATTGGCACGGCCACCCCTGCCATCTGACGATTGGACAACTCAGGAGTGTGCTCGATGATCTTGGCCTACATGAGTACGCCTTTCTGGGAAGATCGACGGTGGCCGATTCGCTGGATCCTGCAATCCATCCGGTAACCTCACCGAGGGACCAACACGACCATGTGGACGGCATCCACCCCCCGAAACCCTACTGGGTGTTCGAGCCGCCGCTGTACCGTGAGATGGTGTGCATCGTGGCGCTGAGGCGGCTGCGCCGGTGGCATCGGGTCGTAAGGGCGCGCAAGGGTTGTCATTTTGTCGAAGGGACGCTGACCGAATTTACCGATGCACGCCGCTGACTCAATAGGCTACCCTGTGCCCCCGATTGTTCCATCTGATCAAGGGAAAGATAAATGACTGCTTTGAGTAGTGTGGCTCCCACCTTCGTAAAGATGGCCCACGAGATCGTCTGGTGCACCGCCGCCACGGTCGATGCGAAAGGCCGCCCCCGCTCCCGCGTGCTGCATCCGATCTGGCAATGGGAGGGCGGCAAGCTCACAGGCTGGATCGCGACCGGCGCGACCCCCATCAAGCGCGCGCACCTGGAAGCCAGCCCCTACCTCTCCTGCAACTACTGGGCGCCCACCCAGGACACCTGCGTGGCGGAATGCCGCGCCGAATGGGTGTTCGATGACGAGCGGCGCAAGATGGTCTGGGACCTGTTCGCCAACGGCCCGGCGCCGGTCGGATACGACCCGGCGATGATCCCGGGCTGGGAAAACGCCGCCTCGCCCACCTTCGCGGCATTGAAGCTCGACCCCTGGCGGCTGCGCGTCATGCCCGGTACAGCCCTGATGGACGGGTCGTTCCAAGCGGTCAGCTGGCAGGAGTGAGCCCGGGCGGGCCGCGGCCTGTATAGTGGGCCGCTTGGCCCAGGCACCAGACAGCACCCCGTCTTCTCAAGCCGCAACCCCCCGGCGGCCGGGGTATTTCTTCGGCTGGAACATCGTCGGGTTTTCCTTCGCCGCGCAGTTCCTCACCATGGGAACGCTGTTCTATGCCTTCGGCGCGCTGCTGAAACCACTCTCCGAAGCGCTGGACGCGGACCGGTTCGAAATTTCGCTCGCCCTCTCGATCCAGTCGCTGGTGGCGGCCCTGGCGGGGCCCTGGGTGGGCAAGCTCGTGGCGGAGCGCTCGATTCGCGGGCTGATGCTCGCAGGAGCGGGCTGTCTGCTGCTCGGCTTTGTGGGCATGGGGCAGGTGCAGAGAATCTGGCAGCTATATCTTTCGTTCGGCCTGGTCCTGGGCTTCGCGATGGCGTTTGCCGGACCGATTCCGTCCAATACCCTGCTCGCCAACTGGTTCGACCGGCGCCGCGGCATGGCGTTCGGGATTGCGGGGTTCGGTATCTCGGTGTCCGGAACCGTGGTGATACCGGTGACGTCCTGGATGGTGCTGGAATACGGCTGGCGCGAGGCGGTGACCTCCTTCGGCATCGTTTCGTTCGTGGTGTTCGCTCCGCTGATCTGGTTCTTGGCGGTCAAGCGCCCGGAAGACCGGGGCCTGTTGCCGGACAATGCAGAGCCGGGTACGGATCGGGAACCGGAGGCGGGGGTGGAATACCCGGCCTCCGCCCGTTACTGGACCTTCGGCCGGGCAATCCGCGACCGGCGCATCTGGCACCTGGTGCTTATCATCGGCACCAGCTTCCTGGGTATCGGCGGCGCGCTGCTGGCGCTGCACTCGCACATGACGGACAACGGCCTCTCGCCCATGCAGGCCGCGTCGGTGATGGCCGTGCTCACCTTTACGGCCGCCCTCGCCAAGCCGCTGTTCGGCATTGCGTCAGACCACCTGAACAAGCGCCTGACCATGGGCATCTCCCTGTGCTGCCAGATCGCTGGCCTGGGGTTGATCATGGTTGTGAATACGCAGTTGGCGCTGTCGCTGTCGGCGGTGGTCTTCGGGCTGGGCTACGGTGCGGTGTCGCCGATGTGGTCGGTGCTGCTGAGCGCCATGTTCGGGCGGGAAGCGTTCGCGCGGGTAATGGGAATAATGAGCCCGCTGACCACGCCGTTCATGCTGGGCGGCATGCCGTTCACCACCTATGTCTACGAAACCACCGGGAGTTACCTGCCGGCCTTCGCGGTGCTGATCGGCGGGTTCGTCGTCTCGCTGACGGCGCTTTCGTTGCTGCGGTTGCCCGAAGAGAGGCGCCGGGAGAGTTCGCCGGAAACGGATTAGCTGGCGCGCCCGGTGCGACTCGAACGCACGGCCTTTGGCTTCGGAGGCCAACGCTCTATCCAACTGAGCTACGGGCGCGGGGGAAATGACCTTATCAGGAAACGGGGGCCAATATCGATCCTGCAAACGGCCGGACATTGTCGGAAGACGGGTGTTGCCAACTCGCAAGCAGGTGTCGCTTTTCGCGGGCGCCCCTTTTCGCGAGGTTGACTCGGTGGCGCGCCGAGGCGGTCCGGCGCGAGGGTCGGTGTCTCCCGAAGCGGGAAAGCGCCGCGGGTTCTCTCAGCTTGACATCGCCTTCTGGAATGCCGGCCGTTCGGCAATCCTGGCCACGTAGGCCTGCAGATTGGGCATGTCGTCGCCGACCAATCCCAGGCGGTTGCTCATGAAGCAGGCGTGGCCGAGCATGATGTCGGCCCCGCTCAGGTCGCCGATCAGGTAGTCGTTGCCCTCAAGCGCCTCGTCCACGGGCGGCAGCGCCTTGCCCACCAGCCGTTGCGCCTGGCCGAGCACCACCTCGTCACGGCGCTCCGGCGGCAACAGCAAGGTGTGTACGACGATGGTGTTGATCGGCGGCATTACCATGCCCTCGCAGTAGTGGAACCACTGCAGATAGGCGGGAAACTCCGGGTCGTCGACCCCGGGCTTCATGGCGCCGTTGCCGTAGCGGGCAAGCACGTACTCCACGATCGCGCCGGACTCGAAAATGCACACATCCCCGTCATCCAGAACGGGTACCCGGCCGAGCGGATGCCGAGCGCGGTGCTCGGCCGACTTCAGGTCCTTGGGGTGGAAGTCCATGCGGTTGAGATCGTAGGGCAGCCCGAGTTCTTCCAGCAGCCAGACGATACGCCCGGCCCGGCTGTTCGGGGCAAAGTGCAGCTTGAGCATTGCGAGAGTCTCCGCTTTGAGTTTGAGGGGGGTATTACTTTTCGGCGGGTGTTATACCACAAGGGTTCGGCACGCACGCTTCAACCGGCTCGCAGAGCCGGCTTCAACCGGCTCGCAGAGCCGGCGGTGACCGGTGCTGCCTGCGGGCGCCTCAAACCAGTGAGATCCAACGCAGCAGCACGAAAGAGAACTCGGCCAGGTAGCGGAAAACCGGCAGCCCGACTATGCCGAGTACGATCAGTGCCAGCAATGCGCCGGTGCCGTAGCGCGCATTGAACGTGCGGTATCGGTGCGCCATGCGGGCGGGCAGAAAGTGCGGCAGGATGTAGTGCCCGTCCAGGGGCCCGAGAGGTATCAGGTTGAACACCATCAGCAGCAGGTTGATCTGCGCAAGCAGCGCGAAAAAGATCTCGCCCCCGGGGCTTTCCCAGCCGGCCGCGCGCAGAAACAGGTAGAAGTTCCAGGTCACCAGCGCCAGCAGAAAGTTCATGAACGGGCCGGCGGCCGCCACCCACAGGTCGGACGTGCGCGAACGGAAATTGCGCGGGTCGGTGGGTACCGGCTTGGCGTAGCCGAACCCGACCAGAATCACCATGAGCATGCCCACGGGGTCGATGTGGGCCAGGGGGTTGACGGTCAACCGCCCGGCGCGCTGGGCGGTATCGTCACCGTGCCACTTGGCGACAGCCGCATGGCCGAACTCGTGGAACGACAGCGAGATGACGAGCGCGATCAGCAACAGCGCGAACACCGCGTACTGGCCGCTTTGCAGTAAGCCGATCATGGGGCTGGAGTACCTTCGAAGGGTCCAGCCCGGGATTGTGGAGGATGCCATGCGTCATTGCGAGTTGCTTGAGGCCAGGGGCAGCAACTCGGGCGTCCCTTTTGATGAGTTGCTTGGGGCCACGGCCAGGATGTGGGTGTCCCCTGTTGTGGGATGTTGTTCGGAATGTGGGTGTCCCTTTGGACGTGGGGCCGCGTACGGAACGTGGGTGTTCCCTGTTGTGGGGGTAGAATTCATGGTGGGCGGGATGTGGGTGTCCCAAGTGATGGAGGTAGACTCCATCGTCGTCGGGGCGGAGTGGCCGGGCCGTTGGCATGGATTCTCTGCAAGTGTGCTGGTTGTCTGAAAGTGGGACGTCTTTGCCATGTCTTTGAACGTCGTTGTCGATTGCGACCCGGGGCACGACGATGCGATTGCCCTGATGGTTGCGCACCGGTTCGCCAACGTGGTGGGCATCAGCACGGTTTGCGGCAATGCGCCGCTTTCCGATACATCGCGCAATGCCCTGGCGCTCGCCGAACTTGCCGGGTGGGATACGCCGGTGCATAGCGGGGCCGCTGCCCCCCTGGCGGGCGAACCGCTGCACGCGCGGCACGTGCATGGCGAAACGGGCCTCGGCGGCGCGGGGCTGCCGGAGCCCACGATCGATCTTGCGAGTATGGATGCGGTCAGCTTCCTGCTGGAAACATCGAAACGCGTCGATAACCTGTGGGTGGTGGCGGTCGGCCCCCTCACGAATGTGGCCCTGGCAATGGAAAGGGATGCGGCATTCGCCGAACGCGTGGCGGGCATCTCAATCATGGGCGGCAGCGCCACGGCCGGGAATGTAACCCGGACGGCGGAATTCAATATCCACGCCGACCCGGAGGCGGCGGCGGTGGTGTTCGGCTCGGGCGCCCGCCTGAAAATGTGCGGCCTGAACCTGACCACGCAGTTTCAGTCAGAAGACGGCCTGATCCCCCGGCTTTCCGGCCGTGGGCCGGTACCGGACCTGGTTGCCCGGTTGTTCGCTTTCATTCACGACCGCATGGAGGAACTGGTGGGCGAGCGGCGGGCGGCGCTGCACGATCCCTGCGCCGTGCTGGCGCTCACTCATGCGCACCTCATTCGCATGGAGCCCCGGGCCGTGGACATCGAACTCGCCGGGAAATGGACGCGCGGCATGACCGTGGTCGATGAGCGGACGCTGCGGCGGCAGGATCCGCCGAATGCCGAGGTCGCTTACGAGATCGATGTGGATGCGGCGCTGGAGGTGGTGCTCGACGGGGTGCTCGGCTGCTGACCGGCAAACGCGAGCAGCAGTTCGGCGCAGTACTCCGGTACTTCCAGGGGCATCAGGTGGCCCGCGTCTGCGTTCAGGAACTCGCCGTTCTGAAACTGTGCGGCGAACTTTTCGTGCAGCAGGAGTGGAAAGTAGCCGCGCCCGGCATGCACGAGCAGCGTCGGGCAGGCCACGGCGGTTACGACCTCGAATATGTTCAGGTCCGGCGAGGTCGCTTCGAACACGGCGGCTTCCACTTCCGGTGAACATTTCAACATTACGGTGCCGTCCGGCAGGTCACGGAATCCTTCGTTGATGTAGAGATCGAAGGCTTCCGAGGTCCAGGCGGCAAACATGGGCTTGTCTTTCCAGGCCTGTCGGATGACCTCCCGGGAGGGCCACACCGCGCGCCGCCTGCGCGCCACATCCACAAGCTCCGGGCGGGCCCTGGCCCTGACGGCGATGTCGACCCCGGCTTCCTTGAGCCACTCATCGCTCAGGTGCAGCGGCGGGTCGAGCATGGCGATGCGGGCGAAGGTCCCGGGACGGCGCGCCTCGGCAATGGCGGTAACGGTACCGCCGAAGGAACTGCCGATGCCGTACTCGATGCGGTCGTGCCCTGTCTCATCGAGGATCTGCGCGGCGACCGCGGCAATGTCATCGGCGAATCGCTCCCACTGAACCCCCTCGGGCAACAGGGGGGAATCTGAATCGCCCTGGCCGCGGCCATCGATGGCGATCACCCGGTAGTGGGGGTTCAGCAGTTGCGCCAGCGGCGCGAGGGTCGCTGCGCAGAACCCGTTGGCGTGGTGCAGCAGGGCGATGGGGCTGTCGCCGCCCCAGTCGAGGCCGGCGATGCCCATGCCGCCCCGGGTGCCCGCAGCGCCCTCGATCCACCAGCGGCGCCTGACCGCTCCCTGCAGGCTATTCATGGTCGTCTGATTGTGGCCAATCCGATCGTGCCGGGCGCCTATCGGCCGTGGTATTGCGGCTGGCGTTTCTCCATGAACGCACGCGGCCCCTCCCGGGCGTCCTCGGTGCGGAAGACCGGCGCCGAGATCTCGCCTTCCAGCTTCAGTGCTTCCCGTTCCGGCAGCCCCAGGCAGGCCCGGGCCGAGCGGCGGATGGCGCGCACCGCCAGCGGCCCGTTGGCAGCAATCTTTTCCGCGATCTCCATGGCCTTGGCAAGCGGATCTTCGGTGACGTAGTTGAGAAAGCCCAGGTCAAGCGCTTGCCCGGCGGTTATCAGGTCGCCGGTCAGCATCAGTTCCATGGCCTTGGCAAAAGGCAGTTGCATGGGCAGGCGCACCGTGGAGCCACCGGCGGGAAAGATCGCCCACTTCACCTCCTGGACGCCGAACTTGGCTTCCGGAACCGACACGCGGATATCGGTGCCCTGCACGATTTCCATGCCGCCGGCGATGGCGTGCCCATTGATGGCGGCGATTACCGGTTTTTCAGGGTCGAAATTTCTGAGCAGGCCGCGGGACGTAATTCCAGGCTCTGCCACCACCTGTTCCTCCCACTTGTTCTGCGGCGTACGCGCACCCGATACCAGCGGGATGAGTTGGCCGAGATCCGCGCCGGCGCAAAAGGCGCTGCCCGTGCCGGTCAGCACGGCAACGCGTATCGCATCGTTGTCTTTCACTTCCTGCCAGGCCTGTGCCAGCCGCACGCCCACCTCGGCATTGATGGCATTGCGCGCCTCGGGGCGATTGAAGGTGACGACGGCGACGTGGCCGTGCAATTCGAATTCGACGAGCGCCATGTGATTCTCCCTGCGACGATGGCGAAAGTGCGCCATTTTGGCAGAACGGCGCTTCACGACAAGTCGATGATCTGGAACGAGTCCTCGGGTGCTGAAAAGGTAGCGGTCCCGGAGGCTGCAGATTTAGATGTCCCCGGAGCTGGAGAGACGGATCATCGGTCGAATTTCAGTGGCTGTCCTGTCGGGCCGTCGAGCAGGCGGCCGTCGTCGTAGCGCAGGTGGCCGTTGACCCAGGTGGCGCGCACGCGGTGGCTGAACTCAATGCCGGAGAAGGGGCTCCAGCCGCATTTCGAGAACAGGTTGGCGTCGCCCGCGACGGGGCGTTCCTCGATGAGGACAAGGTCGGCGTGGTAGCCCTCGCGGACGAAACCCCGGTCCCTGACGCCGAACCGGCGTGCCGGCGCGTGGGCCGTCTTGGCCGCAATGGTTTCCATCGTAAGGCCGCCGTTGGGGATGTGCTCGCACAGGCAGGTGAGTGCATGTTGCGCCAGGGGCAGGCCCGCCGGCGCTTCCAGATAGGGGCGGGCCTTTTCCTGCCGGGTGTGGGGGGCGTGGTCGGTGGCGATGATGTCGATGCGGCCGTCGTTTACCGCGGCAAGCAGGGCTTCGCGGTCGCTGGGTTGCTTGACCGACGGGTTGCACTTGATGTCGGCGCCCTTGTCGGCGTACCAGGTGGCGTCGAAATACAGGTGGTGTACGCAGACCTCGGCGGTGATTCGTTTGCCGGCCAGGTCGCCGGGGGTGAACAGGCCCAGTTCGCGTTCGGTGGTGAGGTGCAGGACGTGCAGGTTCGAGCCGTGCCGGGTGGCGAGGTCGACCGCCAGCGACGATGACAGGTAGCACGCTTCGACGGAGCGGATGTTTGCGTGCTCTTCGAACGGGATATCGTCGCCGTATTGCTCCCGCGCACGCGCCTCGTTGGCGAGAATTGTGGGCGTGTCCTCGCAGTGGGTGGCGATTACCAGCGGGGTGGCCGCGAAGATGCCTTCCAGGGCGGCCGGGTCGTCCACCAGCATGTTGCCGGTGCTCGCGCCCATGAATACCTTGACCCCGCAGGCGGATGCCGGATCGACGGACTTGATGGCCTCCAGGTTGTCGTTGGTCGCGCCCAGGTAGAAGGCGTAGTTTGCAGCGGAAACCCGGGCGGCCCTGGCGTGCTTGTCGTTCAGCGCTGCCTGGTCGATGGTCAGCGGGTTGCAGTTGGGCATCTCCATGTAGCTGGTGATGCCCCCGGCCACGGCGGCGGCGGACTCGGTGGCGATGGTGCCCTTGTGGGTGAACCCGGGCTCGCGAAAGTGCGCCTGGTCGTCGATCATGCCGGGCAGCAGCCAGGCGCCTTCCGCATCGAATACCGCGGTTTCCGGCCCGGAGACGGCACCGATGGCGGCGATGCGCCCGTTCTCGATAACCAGGTCGCTTTCGGTGACGGAGCCTTCGTTGACGATGCGGGCATTGGCGATTCGTTGTCGGGGCATGGTCAGCTCGTTGTTGAAACTTGTCGGATTGGCGATTGGGGCGGGCCGCCCAAGGATTCTAGAGCAGACTGAGAACGGCGACGACCAGCGCGCCGACGGCGACCTGGGCCAGCAGCATTCTGTTTACGACGCGCCACAGCTCGACCCGAAACTGTTGAGCCAGCGTTGCGAGACTACTTTCGTGCTCCTTTCTCCAGGCGCTAAATTGTGCGCCCGTCTCTTTCCGTGAGGTGGTGAACCGGTTTTCCATCGTTTCGGTTAAGGCGGTGAACCGATCCTCCATCTTTTCCGTGAAGGACGTGAACCGGTTTTCCATTTCTTGCGTGAAGGACGCGAACCGGTTTTCCATTTCTTCCGTGAAGGACGTAAACCGGTTCTCGGTTTCTTCCGCGCGTTTGGTGAACTGTTTGCTTATCTCCTCCCGGAATGCCTGAAATTCGTTTTTCAACGCGGCGCTGTCGGCTTTCGTCGCTAGCTGGAGATGGTTGTCTGAAACAACCTGCACGATGGCTTCGGCATGCCTTGAGTCGAGGCCGGAGGCTTCGAGACTTCGCAGGGCGGAGAGCGTGTCGAACGCGTAGTTCATGAATTCGCCTCGCTTGGATGAAGGATTATTCCCGCCCGGTGCAACGCGGGTCAAGGCAGCGATCAACGGTTCGAGACGTGCGAGATTAACTCGGATCGGTGTAGGACGCTGACGCCATACGATGTCGGCAAGCAGAGTATTGACCTGCGCACGCAGTAATAAGACACTTGGATGTGGGGTGGCCCTTGCGATTAGGAGATTTCACCGGGGGCCGAAAATCTGACGAGCGGTGGGCATGATGTCCGCCGCCGAGCAAGTGGAGGAAACAATGGCAGAAGCGGCAGTCATGGACGACTATGTCCAGATGGACGAAGTGGATTGGGTCGACTTTCCCGAGGGTCTGTGTGCAGGAGATATCAAATGGAAACTGCTGCACGTGTCGCCCGAGCAGGGTGCCTGGACGGCAGTGTTCCGGTGCGCCAAGGGGTCGTCCTTCGCCAGGCACATTCACATGGGGCCCGGCGAGTACTACCTGACGAAGGGCAAGATGCACGTACGCGGCGGCGCGGGGGAAGGCGGGGCCACGGCCCAGGCGCCGGGCTACGGCTACGAGGCCTGCAATGCCCAGCACGACGAGACCAATTTCGATGAGGACAGCGAGTTCTACATGACCTTCCTGGGTCCGCTGAACTTCACCGACGAAAACGGCGAAACCATCGCCCTGGTCGGCTGGCGGCAGGTCAGCGAGGCCTGGGGGGCAAGTACCTGATTGAACCTGTTTCGCGCGTGATGCGGCATGCTGCCGGGTGGCGCGCGAAGCCTCAAACGCATCACCGGCGGGCGATACCGAAATTTGGTAACGCCTGCCGTTCAGTGCGTTGTCGGGCCGGTTCCCGGTCTTCCTATGTCAAATCCATCTTCTGATTGATGGGTTGACTGCAGTCCCGTGTACGAAGAGTGTTGACCTGAGCGCGCAGGAACAAGAAACTTGACTGCGGAGCGGCCCTTGCGATCTGGACGTTTGACCGGGGGGCCGAATTTCTGACGAGTGGCGGGCATGATGTCCGCTACCGAACGAGTGGAGGAAACAATGGCCGAAGCAGCCGTAATGGACGACTATGTCCAGATGGATGAAGTCGATTGGATAGAATTTCCACAGGGCCTGTGTGCAGGGTTGGTAGAGTGGAAACTGCTGCATGTATCGCCGGAAACAGGCGCCTGGACCGCGGCCTTTCGGGCCGCCAAGGGTGCGTCGATAGCCAGGCACATTCACGTGGGCCCGGGCGAGTACTACATGACCAAGGGCGTAATGCAGGTGCGCGGCGGAGCTGACGACGGCGGGGCAACCGCCCGGGCGCCGGGCTACGGCTACGAAGCCTGCAATGCGCAGCACGACTACACGGTTTTCGAAGAAGACAGCGAGCTGTACATGACCTTCCTGGGTCCGCTGAATTTCACCGACGACGACGGCAACACCATTGCCCTGGTCGGCTGGCGAGAGGTGTCTGAAGCCTGGCAGGCTGCCAACTGATCGAATTTGCTTCGCGTGTGATTCGGTAGTCCGCCGGTCAGCGCTAGCGGAACGCCGGGTACAGTGAAGGTTGTTTGCAGATAGCCGGCGGGCGAAGCCGGAGTGTGGCTTCGCGTGTCGCTCCATTGTCTATTCATCCGTGATCGTGTCGGTTTTCCTTACCGGCGCGTTCCTTTGAATTAGTGCGTAGACCGTGCCTCACGACGGGGAGATTCTCGTCCGTTTCGACGATATTCTCCAAGTCGACTCCTAACGCCCGAGGTTGGAACATCCCGAACTGTTGATCGCACTCACGGCGTGTCCCGGGTTGCCGAGTGAGGGTCGCAAACGAAAACGGGCCAGCATGACGCTGGCCCATTGGAGTCACGATGCCCGGCAGGACTACGGCCGGGCCAAACCGCTTTTTAGAAGAAGTAGCTCAGGCTCGCCGTGATCAGCCTCGGCTGGCCCAGCGTACCGATGATGAGGCAGTCGCTGCCGTCGGGATAGACGCAGACACCGTCCGCGTCAAGCCCGTAAAAGTTCGGAAAGCTCTGCACGTCCGTGTAGTAGTCCTCGTCCGTCAGGTTTTCGGCGTTCACCGTGAACTCCCAGTTCTCCCCGGCAACACCGATCTGGGCGTTGACGACCGTGTAACTGGGATTGCGCAATGGATGATAGGCCTGAATGGTGTCGGATGCGCCGTTCTCGCTGACCTGCACGCCGAAAATGAAGTCCATGCCCGCATTGATGGGCTGGCGGTAATCGGCGTTCACGTTCCAACTGAACTCGGGCACATTCGGCGGTTTTTCTCCCTCGAAATCTATGCCGGACGCAATCGTTTCCCCTGTCCATTCGGCATCAATGGCGCCAGCAGCGAACGACAGGCTTAGCGCATCGCTCACCTGTACGGACAGTTCTGCCTCAAAACCGAACTGCCTCGAGTCGCCGAAGTTGCCGATGCCTTCCACAGCGGTCCCGTCGGCGGTCTCGTAGTGATACTCGATCTGTCGCTTGTTGTAGTCAATGTAGAAACCGGCGATGGACGCACTGGCCCGCCCGTCCGCGAATCGGCCCTTCCAGCCAGCTTCGTAACTGACAGCCTTCTCGGCACTGAACGGAAGCAGCCCGTCATCACCCGTAATGATGTTCAATCCGCCGGGTTCGTAGCCGAATGCGATAGTCGCGTAGAGCATGTTATCGTCATTCAGCCAGCGTGTAACCGACCCGCGCGGCAACACCTCCGTTTTCTCTAGGCCGCTCTCGACATTTATGTCGAAATTCAGGCTCTTGTTTTTCCACCGATCGACCCGGATGCCCACGGCAACCTCCCACTCCTCGAAGTCGTAGGTGACGTTTGCGAAACCGGCCAGGTGGCTCTTGTCGCGCCGTCGGAACTCGAAGGGTATGCTGAGCGACTCGGCTTCTTGTTCGGGCGGGACGGTTACGTTTCCGTAGTCTTCAAAAAAAGTGCCCCAGAGGATAAGCTCGGAATCCATGTTCTCGTCGTACAGCGAGTAGTAGCCCCCGGCGATCCATTGCAGGGGTGAATCGGTCGTGGACGTGAAGCGTATCTCCTGGGTGAACACATTCATCTTTTCCGGGCGGAACAGGTCGAGCAGAAACTCGGGAGTACCGTCGACGTCGCTGTAGCGGTCGCTGTGGGTGTCTGTAAAGGACGAGACGGACACGACGTCGAATCCCTCCAGCTCCCAGGTCAGTTCCACCATGCCGGCGTAGGTGCGGCGCTCATGCCTCGGGTTTTCCGGACCAGTGTTGATCGTGCGCGGGTACTGGAAAGGACCTACACCCAGTTCCCGGTTCCAGGTATTGTTCGGTCCGTCGTACTCGTTCCAGCGCGCGGTTACTAGCATCGACAGCCGCTCGGCCAGGGGTCCGCCGATCATGACGCGACCACCATAAGCCTCAGTTTCGCCGATGTTCTTCTTGTTGGAGGTGCGATGCCCGTTCAGCCGCACGGCGTTTCGTTGCTTGAGGAAGCCATCATGACTGGACCCGAAGCCGAACAGCCGCATGGCCCAGCCGTTGTTGCCGAGCGGCGCGTTCACGCTGCCTTCCACATCGATCATGCCCTGCTGACCGCCGAGCACCTTGACCCGGCCGAAGGCTTCTTCGGGGTCGGGTCGGGCGCTGACGAACTTCACCGCGCCGCCGATGTTGCTGCCGCCGTACAACACGCCCTGCGGCCCTTTCAGCACCTCGATACGGGCGAGGTCCCCGAAACGCGAGGAGGCATCGGAGAACAGTTGCACGTCATCCAGGTAAAAACCCACGCCCTGGGTGTTGCCGAAAGCGCCCACGCCGCGAATGGACACATTTGGGAATCCATCAAGACGCATCGCCAGGTTCAGGTTGGGCACCTGGAAGCCGACATCTTTCAGGGCCTTTATGTTCTGGCGGTTGATGTCGTCACCGGCGATCACGGACAGCGATTCCGGAATCTCCAGCACGGATTCTTCCCGCTTGCGGGCGGTGACGAGAACTTCTTCGACGTAGCCGTCATCTGCCTTGGCTTGAGCGCCTGCCTCGGGTATTGCGAGGGACGCGGTGAATACCGCCAACAGCGCGCCGAACACGGGCGCCGGAACGGAATGCAGGAACCTTGCATAGGTCATGATCTAGTCTCCCCTTTCCAGACTGGTCAGTTCCAATGATCGAAGAAAAACGCGCCCATGGCAAGGGGTCGCTCAGCCTGCTGCGCCAGTGGTTTCGCCGTCGTGCAAGCTCTTGGCGAAGCAACACGCTCGATGTTCGGGTTTGCGGAACGATCGACATCCCGACTTCGACCAGAGGTGAGTAAGCCCCGCCATCGCTCAACGACGCGACGATCCGGGCATTGATTGCGAGATTGCCACTCGCCCCGGTTCACCGTGTCCGTTCCGTGGCCGGGGTTGTACGGTATGCTTGCTGCAGCCAAAATGTCACCTCAAACAAGACAAAACCTCTGAAATGGGCGAGTGCAGATGAGCGCGCCTGTGACTTTCGGCCTGTGTACCGACTGAATGACGCCCGCCTTTGCGCCCCGTCCCCTTGAGTGGCCTCGATTCGATGGCTGAGCCGACATCAATTTTGGGTTTTCGCGCGCCGCGTAGAAGGCGCAAGGCCTTGTTGGGGGTGGGTGCCGTTGTATTCGGCGTATTCGTCTTGTTGATCTACCTGATGGCCAGCGGCCCCGATGAGGAGCGGGCCGCCGCGCGCATTGTCGAAAGCGCCGTTGAGGCGTTACCGAACGACAGGCTGACGGGTTCTGATATCGGCGCGGCGGCCGATGCGCTGCAGCGCGCCCTCGAATTGCATCCGGCAAGTCATGCCGTGTTGGAAGCCGTGAGTTCGCTGACACAACGCATCGCCGGCCAGGTGGCAGCCGACATCGAAGAGGGTAACCTCGACCGGGCCACCGATGCCCTGGAGGAAGCGGCCAGATGGTGGCCGGACAACAGCGAGTTCTCGAACGAAGGGCCTCTTCAGGCGGAACTGCGCAGTGCCCTGGAGCGACAAACGTTGATCGGCGAGGCAGCGAAGCTGATTGCGGCGGCTGAACAACGGATGAGTCGCGGTGGCGGTGGCGGCGGCGCCATTGCCGAGGCTTTGGAATTGCTGCGCCGCTCTCTTGAGCTCGATCCCGCCAATGCCACTGCCACCACGCTGCGCGACGGT
Source organism: Pseudomonadales bacterium (assembly GCA_963663395.1). Classification (GTDB taxonomy): domain Bacteria; phylum Pseudomonadota; class Gammaproteobacteria; order Pseudomonadales; family Azotimanducaceae; genus Azophilus. The sequence goes on along the minus strand of OY760226.1, from coordinate 5,370,523 downwards.
ATCCGCCGGGATGTGGCAGCGGCGGTGCAGGATGCGCTGAGACTCGGCGAGGCCGAGCGGGCAGGGCAGTTGCTCGATGCCGTCGACGGGGAATGGAAAGAAGATTCGGAACTTGCCGAGTTGCGGAACACCGTGGCCGGTCGGCTGGAAGAACTCGCCAAGGCCGCGGAAATCAGCCGTATGCTGAATCTCGCCGAGCGGAGACTGCGGGACGACAGGTTGTCGACGCCCGCACGGGACAATGCAGCCCACTACTTTCGGCGGGTTCTGCAGTCAAGTCCAGACAATGAGCAGGCGCGCTCGGGTCTTGAGCGGATCGGGAGTCGATACGTTGTGCTGATTCGCAGCGCGCTCGAGGACGGGGCATTGAGCCGGGCGCGCCGGCTGATGCGCAGCCTGAAGGGTCTATTGCCGGGGCATTCCCGGATTGCCGCGCTTGGCAACGAGATTGAAGCAGCGGAACGTGCCAATGCGCCCGCTGCGGTGAGGGAAACGGCGCCGTTGCCCGTGCAGCCGGCCGCGGTCGAACCAGCTTTGGGCGTGCGCGATGAGCGTCCATCCCCGGCACCGGTGCAGATGCCGTCGGACGATGAAGGCCGTTTGTGGTACGAAGTCAAGGACAGTTGCGTCGACGCGGAGCTCAGGCGCTATATCGAATCCTATCCGGCCGGCCGGTACATCGAAGATGCATGGCGCAAGATATCGTCGTGCATCGAGTCGAGATGACTGTAAAACCGAACGTTCCGGCCCCGGCCGATGTCCACCGAATTCTGAGTTCTCAGTACAGAACCACGTCGCGAATCTCGTCGGGCACGCGCCGCACCAGGGCGGAAGCCTGGGATTCATCGACAGACAGGTCCACGATACCGGGCAGGCCATCGTGCCCGGCCCTTCCCGTATAGCCGATATTACCTTCGTTGCCATAGGCGCCGACTTCCGGCGGAGGCGCGTCCTTCGGTAATTTGGTATCGCCGCCGGCGGCCCAGTTGTCCACCGACCCAGGAATGCCGGGTTGACCGGCGATCCCTTCTTCGCCTCCGGATCCCCCAGTGCCGCCCTGGCTGTCGAGAACGAATGCCTTCTCGAGTTCATGGGTGGTCAGAATCAGGTCGATGGTGCCGCCGTTGCCGCCGTCGCCGCCGTCACCGCCTCCGCCCGCGTTGCCGCCGTCACCGCCGTCGCCTGAGTAGTAGCCGTCGCCACCGTCACCGCCTTCACCGCCGTCACCGCCATTACCGCCAATGCCGCCAGTGCCGCCGCGAGTGACGATGGTAACCGGGGGCGCGTCGATCGATCGCACGTAGTACTCGGGACGCATGCCCGGTGCCCGAACCTCGAAGACCACCAACCGTTCCTGCGCATCGATGGTGCGGACTTCCCGGGCGATGACGCGCAGGTTGGGCCCGGGAGAGCCTCGGGCACCGGTCTGGCCTGATGTGCCGTGGCCTCCCGGACGGCCGTCTCCGGCACGCCCGAGCACCCGATTGCTGTCGTTGCCTCTTGACCCCTGTTGGCCGTTTCTACCTTCTCTGCCCTGCCGCCCGGGTAACCCGGCGTAAGTGAGGTCGTCCTGTTCCATCAGTGGCACGATGCTCAGAAAGTCCGGCGCATAGCCTTTCCGGGCTTCCAGCGCCGGCTCTCCGGCATATCTTGCCGTTACGGTGTACTCCTTGCCGAGCATGGCGCGGGCGTCAGCGCTGAAGTGAACGTCCGAGGTCTGGGTGTCATAAGTGGCGTTTTCCACCTCGATGTCGACGCGCGAAGAAGGCAGCGGAAATTCGTTCGTCAGGTGGGACCCGTTTCCTTCGAGACCCAGTGTCCAGGTGCGGCCGAACAGATCGGTCACCCTGATCTTCAGCTTCTTGACAGCACCGGGGCTGATCGGGTCGTCGAGGGCAAGTTCGCCGAGAATACCCAGTTCGGCCACCATTTCCGGTTCGGGCCCCTGCGGTATGGCGGGGTCGTATCTGAACGACAGGGATTTGGTGTGGCCTCCCTCTCCGCCGTATGAGGCGCTTACTCCGTAGGGTGTGTCGAGCCCGTGCAACGCGGTCAGGCCGAATTGATCGCGTCCGCTGGCAACGAACCCGGTCAATGCGGTTACGACGCGGTCAGCCGGAATCGGATGGTCGTTGTCGGTCGAACTGAAGCGGCGGCCGTCCTTGTCGTCCGCCTCGACGTAAAGGATGTACTCCTCGCCGGGAATCAACGCCGCGTCTTCGGGGATCGGGTACAGGGCGTCGTCCTTGCGCCACTGCAGACCGATGTCGAACCAGGTCACATCCTCGGGTTCGGGGCCGTAAACGCGCGCGAAATCGGGCCTGAAGCGCTGTGTGGAACGGGCACCGTCGGCGTGTACGACAACCACTTCGTATCCACCCGGCGGCACGTCTGCCCGGTTGGCGCTGAACCGTACTTCACCGGTGGCCGCGCTGTAGGAACCGCCAGCTACTTCAACGGATATTTCCTGGAGGCTGGCTGGTGGCATGGATCGCCCCTGATCGTCGGTCAGCACGATGCGTTGCACCTTGAGCGTGGAGCCCGGCCGTATCAGCGTATCGGGCGCCTGAGGGCGGTCTTCCGGGGTGACCATGGTGAATTCGACCCGGTTGACGATGCCGGTGGTTTCGCAACCTGCCGTACCCAGAGTCAGCAATACGATGCCGGCCGCGATCAGCCCCATCCTCGAAGATACTTTGCCGGTCATTTTCTCCCTCCGTCTTCAGTTCCCGTAGGTCGTTTGCATTGGTTCAGGAGATCGCTGCCTTGCGCAAGAATAGCCCGGAAGGTTCCGGGCGAATCTGCTGAAGGAGTCACAATATTCCCATCAGAACATTTGCGAGGATGGATCCCCGGTCAGCAACGAATTCGCCGCCGCCGGCCTCCGCCAACTTTTCCAGGTATCTTCCGGAATCGGGGTCATCCCGCACGTGGACGGTGGATATACGCTGACCCGGGACCTGGGCAAACGCCCGGGCGATCCGGAAAGACGGATCCTCTTCGTCTTCATACGCATAGGCGTCGGTAATGACGATTACTATACGGTCGCCAACGTCTTTGCGAAAGGAAGCATTGACCGCGACCTCGAGGGCGCTGAACACGGCTTCGGGCAGATCCTGGTTTGTACCCCTTGCGTCCGTCGTCGAAATGGACCGGAGAAAGCGATTGATGTCGCGCATGGCACTCTCGCTGTTCGTCAGGCGCCGCAATGGATGATGGCGGGTCGTCGGCCTCTGCAGCCTGTCGTTGAATGTCACGACCCCGATGCCGATCGACGGCATCATGCGCTCGAGTACCTGTACCACGATGTGCAGTTCCCGCTTGAGAGACTCGATTTCGCCGCGCATGCTGCCCGTGGTGTCCAGCACGAAAACCAGGTCTGTTTCGGGAAGCAGGGTCGTTCGCTCTTCGGGCTTCGGGCAGGCTTGTTGTGGATGTTGTGGCAGGGGCGTCGGTTCAGGCGGCTCCGGACAATCGGCGCATACCGGGCAGTCGGGTTGTTTGGGGCACACTACGGGGGTGACCACCGGACAGGGCGGCAGTTCCGGGCAGGCGGTGGGCTCGATTGTCGGGCAGACCGGACAGTCCTGAATCCTGGGGCAGACGGGACATACGGGTACGTCCGGACAGATCGTCGGTTCGGGACACACCGGGCACAGCGGAGTTTCGGGGCAAGGCTGCGGGACGGGGCAGACTACCGGAGCAGGTTGTGGTGGCTCCTCCTGGCGTGGGGTTGCCGCAAAAAGCACCATGAATACGAGTGCAATCAGTATGAAAGCCCCCATCCCGGAGGCAAAGAGGTCAATGGCCGAAGTGCCGATCTGCTCCCGTTCCGTGGCGGGGGGCTTCACGACGATAGTTGCCCTGTGCCGGTTGCGATGTTGCGGTTGCGAAGCCGGTTGATCAGGTTGTCGAGGCAGTATTGGCCGGTTTCATTGAGGGCGCGCTCCTCCCTGCCGGATGCGATGCTGGTCAGAAAGACGAGGATCGCGGAAAGCCCCAGCGCCACCAGTGTGGTGTAGAAGGCCACGCCCAGATTGGCCGTAAGCTCGTTGATCCAGGATTCCAGTTCGGCGCGTTCTTCCAGATTCGGAAGGGTGCTCGCGCCCGCAAGGGCCAGGCTGATGCCGATCAGGGTACCGATGAAACCCAGGGTCGGCAGCAACCAGGTGAGGTATCGCAACATGTTGTAGCGAAGGCCGATCTCGTGCTGAAAATACTCCACGCTGGAATCGAGAACGGCCTGGGATTCGCCCACGGAACCGGTAGCCCGATACTGCAGAATAACCCGGTGCACCAATCGGTGCAGGTGCCGGTCGTTTCCGGCGCCGTCGCGCTTGATGAGTTCCTGCAACTGCTCGAGTTCGGCGTCGTTCAGCAACTGACTCTTGCCGATCGCCAACATGTTCTTGTCGATCTGGCGACGGGCATCGATGCTGCTGTAGAACCGGGCGAAAGACTCGCCGATACCCAGGGCGAACATGAAATGCAGAAGGTTCTGCACGGTCATCGGATAGAGCGGGCTCTGGCGATCCAGCATTACGATCGAAAAGACCGAGTCGGGCGCCGGGCCGAAACTCAGGACCGTGAGCACAATGCCCGCCGCAAGAGTACTCACCAGCGCAGCGATGATGCGGAGGTCGTCCTGGTGAATTCGGCTTAGATCCATCTGGAGAAACTTGCGGGCGTCCGAGCGAAAGCGCTTCAACAGGTTCTGCGGAAAACTATCCAAATGAGCCGATCCATTTGGGATTCAATAGCGCCATCGCTCATCCTTCCCCAAAAGCCGTTAGCCCTCCGTCTGCACAGCTGATCTGCTGCCGCGGCGAACATCCGATGCGGTGCAGCATCCCCTGTGCCATCATCCAACAAGTACATGCGGTGGACAACCGCGAACTGCAAACGGGTGAGCATGCGCCCGGTCGGGCGGGAGCCAGCCTTGATTGGCCTGTGTTTCCGGTTTGCGCGGTGGATTCATCCTGCCGATAATTCGGCTTACGGCAATTGGGAGGACATTCCGTGGCAAAAGCGATTCACACCATGATCCGCGTACTGGACCTGGACAAGTCGATGGATTTCTACAAGCGCGCCTTCGGCCTCGACCTGGCCCAGCGCTTCGACTTCGACGACTTCACCCTGGCCTACCTGCGCAACGACGAGAGCGAGTTCGAAATCGAGCTCACCTGGAACCATGGCCAGGAGGAGCCCTACACCCACGGCAGCGGCTATGGCCACGTGGCGGTGTCAGTCGACGACTGCGAGTCGGAGCACGGCCGGCTGGTGGCGGAAGGGCTCGACCCCAACCCCGTGAAGCAGATGGCGCACGATGGGCAGAAGCTGGCCAGGTTCTTCTTCGTCGAGGATCCGGACGGTTACAAGATCGAGGTGGTCGAGCGCCAGGGGCGCTACGTATAGCCGCATCGGTCACGAGGCGCACACCCGCTCTCGGAGGCTGAGGTCCCGGTTCGATGGCACCGGCCAACCCCCGGTGTCATACTTGCCGGATGAATCATTCCGCAGTCCTCAAGCGATTGCGCAAGACTCTGCCGTCGGGTTGCCTGATCACCGAGGGAGCGGCGCTCAAACCCTATGAAACGGACGCGCTGACGGCCATTCGGGAGATGCCCTGGGCAGTCGCGCTGCCTGAAACCGAGGATCAGGTCAGGGAAGTGCTCGCCATCTGTCGCGAGCACGAAGTGCCCGTGGTGCCGCGGGGCGCCGGAACCGGGCTTTCCGGGGGCGCCCGTCCGGTTAAGGGCGGCCTGGTGCTGGGGCTCTCAAAACTCAACCGCATCCTGGAGGTCGACCTCGACAACTGCGTTGCCCGGGTGCAGCCGGGTGTGCGCAACCTGGCCGTCAGCGAGGCGGCGGCGCCCCACGGCCTTTACTACGCGCCGGATCCTTCCTCCCAACTGGCCTGCAGCATCGGCGGCAACGTGGCCGAGAACTCCGGCGGCGTGCATTGCCTGAAGTACGGGCTCACGGTGAACAACGTGGTGGGCCTGCGCGTGCTGACGATGGATGGGGCTACGCTCGAACTGGGCGGCAAGGGGTTCGACTATCCCGGCTACGACCTCATGGCGCTGATGTGCGGCAGCGAAGGGTTGCTGGGCGTGGTCACGGAGGTCACGGTGCGGCTGCTGCCGAATCCGCCGGGAAAACTGGTGCTGCTGGCGGCGTTTCGCAGCCTGTCCGATGCGGGGCAGGCGGTGACGGACATCATCAAGCAGGGCATCGTACCGGCCGGGCTGGAGATGATGGACGAGATGGCCGTTCAGGCGACCGAGGATTTCGCGCAGGCGGGTTATCCCCGGGATGCCGCGGCCATCCTGCTGTGCGAACTCGACGGCGCCGGGGATGAACTCGATGCGCTGGAAGCCGCCGTGGAGCCGGTGCTTGCCGGCAACGGCGCCTACGACATCCAGCAGTCGCGGGATCCGGAACAGCAGGCGCGCCTGTGGTCCGGGCGCAAGGCGGCGTTTCCCGCCATGGGGCGTATCACGCCGGATTACTACTGCATGGACGGCACCATTCCGCGGCGGGCGATCGCGGAAGTGCTGACCGGCATCTCGGACCTGTCCGGTGAATTCGGGCTTCCCGTGGCCAATGTCTTTCACGCCGGCGACGGCAACCTGCATCCGCTCATTCTTTTCGACGCCAATCAGGAGGGCGAGCTGGAGCGGGCCGAACAACTCGGCGGCAGAATCCTGGAACTCTGCGTGGCCGTCGGCGGCACCGTTACCGGCGAGCACGGCGTGGGCGTCGAGAAACTGGACCAGATGTGCGTACAGTTCGGCCCGGAGGAACTGGCCCAGTTCGAACGGGTCAAGGAAGCCTTCGACCCGGCCCGTCTGCTCAACCCCGGCAAGGGCATCCCCAGGCCGACCCGATGCGTGGAACTCGGCGGCATGCACGTTCACGAAGGTAACCTGCCGTTCGCCGGGTTGGACAGGCTCTGAGCGCTGAAAGGCGCGGAACTCGCAGGGCGTGGCCGGGGGAACGGGGCAGGAGTCACGGATGCGGCTCGGCCCGGCAGGAATGATGCCAGGTGATTGAAAGCGACCAGACCGCGGAACTGACCGAAAGAATACGGGAAACCCGGGAACGGCGGGGCAAACTCGCTATTTTCGGGTCGCGCAGCAAGAGCTGGTGCCTCGCCAACGCCGAGGGCGAGTTGCTGACGGTCACCGGGCATTCCGGAATCATCGACTATCGCCCCGAGGAACTGGTGGTAACGGCCCGGGCCGGTACGCCGATCGCGAGTTTGACTGAATTGCTTGCAGCGCACGGCCAGTACCTGCCGTTCGAACCGCCCGTCATCGGTGGCGGCGGTACCCTTGGCGGCGCCGTGGCTTCGGGTTTCGCCGGGCCCGGGCGCCCCTGGCGCGGCTCGGTGCGCGACGGGGTGCTTGGGGTGGAGATGCTCAACGGACTGGGCGAGCGCCTGGTATTTGGCGGGCAGGTGATGAAGAACGTCGCCGGGTACGACCTTTCCAGGTTGCAGGCCGGCGCCTGCGGCACGCTGGGGCTGCTGCTCTCCGTGAGCCTGCGCCTGCTGCCGCTGCCCGAGGTGGAGGAAACGCGGGTTCTGGAGTGTTCCGCGGCCGCGGGCCAGGAACTCGTGCGCGGTTGGGCGCGGTCTTCGCTGCCGGTGACGGCGACCTGCCATGGCGATGGAGGTCTCCACGTCCGGCTATCCGGGCCCGAGTCTCCGGTTCGACGAGCGGCCGCCGGCCTGGGGGGAGAAAGCGCTGCCGACGGTTCAACCTGGAATCAACTGCGCGACCGCGCGCTGCCCTGCTTCGAACGGCGCCCGCAGCGGACGCTCTGGGAACTTGTCTGCCCTCCGGCCGCGCCGCTGCCGCCGGGGGAGAGAGAGGGTGAGTCCGAGCCGGATGACGAATGCGTGATCGAGTGGGCCGGCGCCCGCCGCTGGTGGTGCACGCGGCGCCCGGACGCTGAGGTGCTGGCTTATGCGGCCGGTGTCGCCGGCCGCGCGCTGCCGGCCTATGGCGGGCCGGTTCTCGACGGCGCGATATCGAGCCGCCTGAAACGCGCGTTCGACCCCGACAACGTGCTCAATCCCGGAATCGTCAATGCAGACGCGGCTGCCTGAAAGCCTGCTCGCAACCGCCCAGGGGCGGCGGGCGGATGAGATCCTGCGCTCCTGCGTACACTGCGGCATGTGCAATGCGGTGTGCCCGACCTATCAGTTGCTGGGCGATGAGCTGGACGGGCCGCGCGGGCGCATATATCTCATCAAGGGACTTCTCGAATCAGCCGAAGAGGATGCCGCTGGCGTGCGCACGGTGCGAACCCACCTCGACCGCTGCCTGACGTGCCGGGGCTGCGAAGTCGCCTGCCCTTCAGGGGTCCAGTACGGCGAACTGCTGGAAATCGGCCGGGAGGCGATGGAAGAGCGGGCCCGGCGCACGCCCTGGGATGCGCTGCTACGGCAATGGCTCGGCCGGATTGCGCCGAAACCGGAAGTGTTCGCGCATTTGGTCGTTCTTGGCCGATGGTTCAAGTGGCTGTTGCCCGGAGTGCTGGGCAAGATGCTGCCCCGGCGGGAGAAGGGGGTCGGTGGTCGGCCGGCGCCGGTGGCCGACCGCAGTTCTCGCTCTACGCGCCGCGCATTGATGTTGCGGGGCTGCGTACAGCGGGTCGCGACGCCGCAGGCAAACGTTGCGGCGGAGAGGCTGCTGAATGCCAACGGGATCGAGGTGCTGTGGGCTGAAGATGAAAGCTGTTGCGGCGGCCTGAACCTGCATCTCGGCCAGACCGGTGCGGCGCTGGACTTCATGCGCAGGAACATCGACGCGATGCGGCCGCTGCTCGGGAAGGTTGAAGTCATCGTTTCCACGGCCAGCGGCTGCGGTGTCACCGTGAAGGATTACGGGCGCCTGCTGGCCGAAGACGCAGACTACGCGGCCGATGCCGCGCTGGTCTCGGGCATGACCCGCGATCTCGCCGAGGTGGCGGCGCCGTTCACGGAACTGGCGGGCGGCGACGACGGCGAAATCAGGAGGGTGGCGTGGCATGCGCCCTGCACGCTGCGCCACGGCCAGCGCGTCTCGGGCATCGTGGAGGAATTGCTGGCTCGCGCCGGATTCGAACTCGTCAACGTGAACGATGCGCATCTCTGCTGCGGCTCCGCCGGAACCTACTCGCTGCTGCAACCCCGGCTGGCGGGCCGTCTCCGGGACAACAAGCTCGCAAACCTGATGGCCGGAGAACCCGACGCCATCGTCACCGCCAACGTGGGTTGTCAGACACACCTTGCCGCCGCGGCCGGTGTGCCGGTATTGCACTGGGCCGAGTTGCTGGCGGAACCTTCAGCCCTGGAGCGCGAGGGGCTACTCCCCGGATAAAACAGCCCTTAGCTGAGGAGCGCGATAGCCCGCCCCGCAATCAGGCAGCCGGGGTGGGTTGTTCCCGAAACAGCGTCCGAGTTTTCGCAGCAGCCGATAGTGAACGGGCAACACTCCAGAACTTAACGAAGCGGCTGGGGGCAATGTGCAGGCCAGCCTCATGCAATTGGCGTAATCTGTCAGCGGAAGCCCGCAATTGGCGGGCTTCGGTCTGTTTCGGGAGATGGTTGTGGACAACGTGCGCGATGAACGGGTAGAGGGCCGGCATTACGGGTTCCTGACGTTCCTGACGCTGCTGAACGTCATGAACTTCGTCGACCGCCAGTTGCTTGCCAGCTTTGCCAACTTCATCGTTCCCGACCTGGGGCTCACCAATACCGAATTCGGCCTGCTCACGGGCATGGTTTTCATCGTCTTCTACTCGACGATGGGGGTGTTCATGGGCGCGCTGGCCGACATGGTGAACCGGACGCGCCTGATCGCGGCGGGGCTTGCTCTGTGGAGCGCCCTGACGGCGCTGTCCGGGGCGGCCCGGGGGTTCTGGACCCTGGCCGCGCCGCGCATGTTCATCGGCGTGGGCGAATCGATCATGACGCCCACCTCCATGTCGCTGCTCGCCGACCGGTTTCCCGCCAGCCGGCTCGGGTTCGCCTCGGGCTTCTACTATATGGGCGTGCCCATCGGCATCGGCGCCAGCCTCCTGATCGTCGGATACCTGGGCCCCGCCATCGGCTGGCGCAACTGCTTCTACCTGCTGGGCGGCATCGGCGTGGTGCTGGCCGTGGTCATGCTGTGCGTCAGGGAAACGCCCCGCCGCCACGTTGTCGCCGTCACCGCCTCTGCTGCGACGAAGCCCTCGTTCGGCGAGATCATCCGCACGCTGGGCTTCGCGCTCAGGAACTGCCCGGCGCTGGTTCTCACCATCAGCGGCGGCGTCGCCACCCACTTCATCCTGGGCGCGGCCGCTTACGACCAGCTCTGGCTCGTGCAGGAAAGGGGCTTCGAGCGGGCTCACATCGCCCAGTTGACCGGTTGGATCGGCCTGGCGGGCGGCGTGCTCGGCAACCTGTTCGGCGGCATCGGCGGCGACCGCTTCCTGCAGCGCACCGGCATGGGCCGGCCCATGTTCCTGTTCTGGATCACGATCGTGCTGGCGCCGTTCTCACTTGGCTATCGCATCGCAGACCCCGACAGCGCATGGTTCTGGCTGGGCATCTTTTTCGGGTTCTTCCAGCTAGGCTGCTTCTTCGGCCCTACCTTCTCGACAGTGCAGGAACTGGTGCCGCCGAACATCCGGGCAACGGTGGTGGCGTTCTACATTCTCCTGCTCAACTTTGTGGGCCTCGGCATCGGCATCACCGCCGGCGGCATCGCCATCGACTGGCTGATTGACCTCAAGGTCGACGAACCCTATACGCGGACGCTGCTGGCGTTCACGCTGCTGTCGCTGGCCGGGGCGCCGCTGTACTACTTTGCCGGGCGGCGCTACGAAAGCGATCGGCAGCGCCTGCTGGCCGCGGTGGAGGCGTGGCGCAACCGGTGATGCGTCCTGAATCGGTGGGTGATAATGTGATTGGGATGCTGACGTGGAAGAAACGACGCCGGGTTTCGGAAAAGAGTTCGCATGCGGGGCTTCCCTTTCGGCGCGTTAAGCTCGTTCGAACGCCTTGCGTACACCAAGACAAAGAGGCCGATGCGCCGAAAGGGAAGCCCCGCATGCGAACTCGCTGCCCGGTGCGGGCGGCTGTTCCATAGAAGCTGATGAATCACATGGAGAACTGATCCGTGAAAGCCAAGCGAATGCGGGCCGCCCAGGCGCTCAAAGTCAACCGGATACGCAACGCGATCCTCGGTTTCGCCGCCGTCGTGGCGGTACTGGTAATCGGATACGGCCTGCTGTACAGCAGCGGCGCGACGGAGCCGGGGGAAATTGCCGAGGGCACGCACTATCGGCTGATCGACGATCCGCAGCGGCGGCGGCCGGGGAATCCCATCGTTGTCACCGAGTTCTTCTCCTACGGGTGTGTCCACTGCCGGAACTTCGAGCCTCTCGTATCGGACTGGAAGAGCGGCCTGCCGGAAGACGTGCGCTTCGAGCGGGCACCGGTATCGTTCAATGCCGCCTGGGCGCTGCTCGCGCAGGCGTATTTCGCGCTGGATGCAGCGGGCGGCCTCGAAGCCAATCACGAGCGCATTTTCCGGGCCATACACGACAACGGGCGGCAGTTTCTCTCCGTGGACGATGTGGCTGATTTCGTGGCTGGCCGCGGCGTGGAGCGGCAGGCGTTCCTGGAGGCGTTCAACTCAGCCGCGGTGCGCCGCCGGCAGGCCGGGGTGAATGCCCTGGCGCGGCGCTTCGAAGTCGCGGCGACCCCGACCATGGTCGTGGCGGGCCGCTACGCGGTCACCATGGATGCAGGCCGGCGTCAGGCGTTGAAAACGGTCGATCACCTGATCGAGACGGAGCGCGGGGGGGCCTGATCCGGCCCCATTTGTCTTCAGCGATTGCCGGATTGCCGGCGCCAGGAACTCGGGGGCTGGAAGGACCCCTGCCAGATGCCCCGCCGGAGCGCCTGAGCCTCGTTCTGCTCGGCGCCGAAAAAGCGGATGCCGACGCCGATGGCCAATGCATGCCCCTCGGCCACCATCAGGCGCGACAGATTCTCGGGACGGAACTCTTCCATGAACTCGATGGGCGAGACGGGTACGAACTCGGCTTCCGGGGCGATCTCGCAGCTTGCCACCACCCGGTACTCGCTGATGGCGAAAAGCGGCAGGCAGACCACGTGATGGTCCTGCACCAGGGACTGCAGGGCCTGGGTCGCGCGGCGCCCGCAGGGGTAATCCGTACCGCCTGAATCCTGACAGATCTGATCGTCTTCGACCGTGTCGATTCCGAAAAGCTTTACCTCGGTACCGCCCAGATACAGGGTCTCGCCGTCGATGGCGTTGGCGATGGCGGGGCCGAGCAGATCGCCATCTTGTGGCCCGGGTGACTGCACCTGTTCCCACTGACCGATGACGAATACCGCGGCGGTGAGAAATCCGGCCATGGCCAGGCGCGGCCAGCCAAGGGTGAACTCCACATCGTGCAGGGTGCCGAGGATGCTGCGCATGGGCGGGATGATGGACCGGCTTCCGTAGAAGATGACCGCGACGATCAGCAATAGGTAAGCTGCAAGCAGCGTCGGGCTGAACTCGCCGAAATAGGCGCCCTGCTGCAGTGCCGAGGACCAGGTGAGCGCCATGCTGTTGCCGAAGAAGACAGCCCAGTTGATGATGAAGACGGTGACTCCGGAGGCCAGCGACCAGCGCTTGAAATTCTCGATCTGAAAGACGTGCAGCACCGGCGGGTTGAGGCGGAAGATCTCGTGCACCGCCTCGGCCGGCAGCACGGTTGTGTGCAACGCCTGGTTCAGGACCTTGAGCCGGTTCGCCGTCAGCCAGAATACGAACAGTGCAAAAGCGACCGCGGCCAGCGGCAGGATGGACTTGGGAACCTGGTACTCGCCGAGATAGATGTGGTCTGAGGCGGCGTTGGCGTCGAGCTGATTCAGGCTGGCGAAGAAGATCGACAGGAAGGTGCCCGCGAAGGAGATCCAGAATATGTTCGACAGCCCGTCGATGCACTTCACCAGCGCCGCCGCCTGAATGGAGAGCGGGCTCAGTTGCAGTTGCACGCCGGAAGGCCTGGATTCCCGTCCTTCGAAATGTGGGTCGCCGGAATGTTCGGGAGTCTCGCTCATCGGGGCGCTCTTACGCGATTGACCTGGCTATTGGCAGCCGCGGACGGCTCAGGGTCGCCCTGCGACCAGGCTGAGAACGTCTGACTTCCTGAATCGGTACCGGTTGCCTTCCATGGTGTGCTTGATCTTGTTCGCTCTGACTTTCCGTCGAACGGTTGACTCCGAAACTCCAAGGAAATCGCAAACCTCCCGCAACGTCAAAAGATCGGAACCGCCGAACAACTTCATGGAATCGGTAATGTCGAGTCCAATTACATGGCCCGCCTTGTCGTAACGAACAATTATGCCGTCTTCGTAGACAGATCTGGCTTCTATTTCGTCGGCAAAGTCGATCGTCAGGTAATCGCGTGCCGTGTCGTGATGTATTTTCATTGACGCACCTCAAAATTGATCATGACGGTGATCACTTCCCATGCCTGGTCGTCTTCGACGGCTACTACGGCAATCGAATTGTCCGTTCGGTCTTCGATGTTCTTGTACGCAATCACTTTATCCATGGATTGCGGATGACCCCATCCGGATTCTGGAGTACATCGTCAACGTCGCGGGGTGATATTCCACGCTGAATCATGCGCTCGACAGCGTGGGACCGGTACTGAATCTCCATGCATCACGAACCATAAACGGGAGCGGAATACTAGTCAAATACTGGTCAACGTTCCGCCAAAATCTGATCGAATCAAATTTTGGTCGTCGGTGCCCGCGTTGTTCGAGTGAACGCCTCCAGAACACTGGCGCGCGGCGTCCGAGCGCCTTTTTTCCTGCCTCGTATTGTGCGGCCTGTCCGCGATTGCTATTTTGCGGCGGTTTTTGCGCATGATTGAGGGACGACCATGAAACTGGGAATGCTGTTCGGGTACTCGGGGCGAAAGATCAGCGTGCCGATCGATGCGATCAGGCACGCGGAGAGCCTGGGGTTCGATTCCATCTGGACCTCGGAGGCCTACGGCTCCGATGCGATAACGCCGGCGGCGTGGATACTTGCGCAGACCGAGAAGATCAAGGTGGGCACCGCCATCATGCAGATGCCGGCGCGTACGCCCGCCATGGCCGCGATGACGGCCATGAGCCTGGCGGAGTTGTCCGGCGGCCGTTTCATCTGCGGTCTCGGCGCTTCGGGCCCGCAGGTTGTGGAGGGCTGGCACGGCGTACCCTACGGCAAGCCCCTCACGCGGCTGAAGGAGTACGTGGGCATCATGCGGCAGATTTTCGCGCGTGAAGCGCCGGCGACGTTCGAAGGCGACATGTACCAGTTGCCCTATGCCGGCCCCGGTGCGACCGGGCTCGGCCGGCCCCTGAAGAGCATCATGCACTGCGAGGAAGAGATTCCCATCTATGCGGCCAGCATCACGCCGAAGGGCGTCGAGGCCGCGGCGGAAGTTGCGGACGGCTTCTTCCCCATCTGGATGGACCCGGATCAGTTCAGCGTTTTCGAAGGGCCGATCAGCCGCGGGCTCGCCAATGCCGGCGACAAGAATCTGACGCAGTTCGATGTCGCGCCCTTCATCACCGTGGTCATGGGCGACGATGTGGAACAGTGCATGATGCCCATCCGCGGCAGCATGGCGCTCTATGTGGGCGGCATGGGCGCGCGCGACAAGAACTTCTACAACGACTACGCGAAGCGGCTCGGCTTTGAGGAAGATGCAGTCAAGATCCAGGATCTGTTCCTGTCGGGGCGCCGGGACGAGGCCATGGCGGCGGTACCCGCGGAGCTCATCGATGCCTGCCACCTGGTGGGGCCGGCCGACCGCATTCGCGACCGCTTGCAGCGCTGGCGGGAGGCGGAGAAGCGCGGCCACGTCTCAAGCATGATGATCGGCTGCCAGCAACCGGAGGCACTGGCGCTGGTCGCCGAGGAGATGCTCTGACGACACTAGCCGCCGATGGCACATTCGACGACGACGGAATAAGGAGACGAGGATGGCGCTTGAAAAGCGGGTGGCGGTAACCTTGCCGGCGGGGCCGGATGTCCGCCACACCATCGAGCTGGTCCAGTGGGCGGAACGCAACGGCTATCGCGACGCCTGGTTCGGCGATTCCGGGGCGCCGGATTCCATGACGACGGCGGCGGCGCTCGCCCAGCACACCTCGACCATACGCATCGGCATAGCGGCCACGCCCGTGTATACGCGCTCGCCGTCGGTTATCGCGGCGAGCGTCAACACCATCGGGCAGTTGCTGCCCGGACGCTTCGTGATGGGGCTCGGATCGTCCAGCCAGACCATGATGGGGCGCTGGAACGGCATTGCCCTGGACAAGCCCCTGACCCGGGTGCGGGAGACCGCCGAACTGGTCAAGTCCATGCTCTCCGGCGCCAAGACTGGCTTCACGGGGGCTACCCTGCAGAGCCACGGCTATCGCCAGCCGCCGCTGGAAAGCCCGCCGCCGGTCTACATCGCGGCCCTGCGCCCGAAGATGATCGAAATGGCCGCCGAGGTGGGCGACGGGGTGATCTTCAACCTGTGGCCGAAGGGCGCGCTGCCGAAAATGATGGAGCATGTCCGTATCGGCGCCGAGCGGGCGGGCAAGAACCCGGAGGAGGTTGAAGTGGTGCACCGCGCCATGGTGCTCGCCACCGACGACAAGGCCGCGGCACGCAACCTGTTCAAGGCTGCCTTCGCCCCCTACTACGCGACGCCGGTGTACAACAGGTTTCTTGCCTGGGCGGGCTACCCGGAGGTGGCGGATACGATCACCGAGGGATGGGCGCGCAAGGACCGGGCCATGACCACCGGCGCGCTCAGCGACGAACTCATCGACCAGATCGCCGTGATCGGCACCGAAGACGAGATTCACCGCCGCTTTCAGGAACACGCTGACATGGGCGTGGATACGCATATCGTGGCGCCGCTCGGGGTTGACCGGGCGGGCACGGACCGCACCTTCGAAGCCTTCACCGCGAAAAACTTCCGGTTCGAGTGAGGCGCCAGGCAGACACAGGACGGACTATGGAATACAGCAAGATCATCGTTGACGAGCCGCGGCCTATGGTCCGGCGCATTACCCTGAACCGGCCGGACAAGCGCAACCCGCTGTCCAATGAATTGCGCAGCGAAATGTTTCACGCCCTGGAGAGCGCAGATCAGGACCCGAATGTGAGGGTGACGGTCATCCGCGGGGCCGGGCCCTGTTTCTCGGCGGGATACGACCTGAAGTCGAATACGGCGGCCGAACAGCCCTTCTACACGGCCGGCGGGCTGGCCAACTGGCCGCGTCATGTGGTTGAGGGGTTCTTCAGGATGTGGGACCTGGCCAAGCCGGTGATCGCCCAGGTGCACGGTTATTGCCTGGCGGGCGGCACCGAACTGGCCACGGCATGCGACCTGGTCTACGTGGCGGATACCGCAAAGATCGGCTACCCGGTGGTGCGGGCCATCAGCCCGCCGGACAACCAGTTCTACCCCTGGATTGTGGGATTGCGCCGGGCGATGGAGCTGATGCTCACCGGCGATCACATGTCGGGTATCGAGGCGGCCGAGTGCGGCTTCGCCAACCGGGCCTTTGCGGAAGATGAATTGGAGGAAGAGGTGCTCGGCATCGCCGAGCGGGTGGCCATGACGCCGTCCGACCTGCAGCAGATCAACAAGCGGGCCGTACACCGGCAGATGGATGCCATGGGCATTCGCGCCGGGATTCGCGCCGGTACGGAGATGCAGCAGCTTGCCACCTTCACCAAGACGACCCAGGCTCACCTCGCCGACATGCGCAAGGGGCTGACCCAGGCGCTGTCGAAGCGGGACGAGGCGTACGGGGACTATCGGACGGCCGACAAGCGCGAGGGGTGAGGCGCGCCGGATTCCCGACTCGCATGGAACGCGATTTTTCGGAATCGGTCTTCCCGACACCGAGCGGGAGTTTGGTACATCCCGGCGACAGGAATGAACGGATTGGGGGGCGGGGGGTGTCCTGCGCCTGAAGGCGGTATAGTTGCGATGCCGGAACGGTAACCGACTGCAAGCAGAGACAGAGGCCGACCGGGGCTGAACCGTGGACATCGAACTGCCATCTACCGGAGTCGTGTGGACGACACTAGTCGTCTACTTTGTGGCCCTGTTCGCCATTGGCGCCTGGGCCCGGCAGCGTACGCGGGACGGTGACAGCTATTTCATCGGCGGCCGGGGGCTCGGGGCGTTTGTCGCGTCGCTGAGCTACGCGGCCGGGTCGTCGTCGGCCTGGACGATTCTGGGGGTGAGCGGCATCGCCTTCAGCCAGGGGGTCTCGGCCGTTTGGATGCTGCCCGGGACGCTTGCCGGGCACGTGCTGGCCTGGTTCTGGCTCGGCCGGCGCCTGAATGCGGTGGCTCACCAGAATCAGTGGGTGACGCTGAATGATCTGGTCGCGTCGGGCGTCGTCGGGCGCCAGCGTACGGCGCTGTTGAGTCTCGCGGCGCTGGTGGTCGCCATCTCTTTCACCTTCTATGTGGCCGCGCAGTTCCAGGGCGCCGCGTCAACCTTCGCCAACATCATGGACGTGGGAGAATTTCAGGCGCTGCTGCTCGGGGCGAGCATCCTGCTTGCCTACACGTTGCTCGGCGGCTTCTGGGCGGTCAGCGTGACCGATGCGCTGCAGGCGGTATTGATGCTGTTCGCCGCCATGCTGCTGCCCTGGTTCGCGCTCGATGCGGCGGGCGGCGCCGGCGGCCTCGCGGAGGGGCTGGCGGCGGTGGCCACGCCCGAGCAGCTGTCGCTGACCGGGGAACACCAGGGGCTGCTGGCAGCGGGGTTTCTGCTGGGCATGGTGAGCATTGGCCTCGGCCCGCTGGGGCAGCCGCACCTGTTGAACCGGATCATGGCGATCCGGGACCTGGGCCAGTTGCGCGTTGCGCGGGTGGTGGCGCTGGGCTGGTTCGTCATCGTCCTGGGCGGCATGTTCCTGCTCGGGCTCTGCGGTCATGTACTGCTCGTGGATACGACGGTCACCGATTCGGAGCAGATCTTCTTTTCGATGACCAACCAGTTGCTGCCGGCGGTTCTGGCCGGTGTCATCATTGCCGCCGTGCTGTCGGCGATCATGTCGACGGCAGACAGCCAGTTGCTGGTCGCCGCTTCCGCGGTGAGCCACGACCTGATGCACAGCACCTCGCTCCTGATTTCCCGGCTGGTGGTGCTGTTTGTCGGTGTACTGGCAGTACTGGTCGCCTACGGCCTGCCCGACGCGATATTCACCCGGGTGCTGTTCGCCTGGAACGCGCTTGGCGCGGCGTTCGGGCCGGCGGTGATCGTGCGTCTGCTGAACTGGCCGGTGCGCCCGGGTGCGGTAATTGCAGCGGTGGCGACCGGTTTCACGTTGACCGTGGTGCTTTATCTGTCGCCCGATACGCCCGGGGATTTTGCCGAGCGTGTGGTGCCCTTCCTGCTTGGATTTCTGATTCTCGTGGTTGGGAAACGCCGGGGATTGCTTCACTAGTTCGCGATTGCTTCGCTTCGGCCAAGCTGAAACAATCCGATTTCCGCCCGGGGGTTTGGGCGAAGCATTCTCAGCGGCCATGGCAGGCCGCGACATCGAGGGGGAACGCGATGAAGGTAGACGGCGGCGTCGGCTGGCAGTTGGACAAGGTGGGCGCCGAAGCCCGTGCTCTGGAAGAGAGGGGCTATTCGGGAATCCTGAGCGCGGAGACCGGGCACGACCCGTTCTTCCCGCTGCTCATGGCGGCCCAGACCACCGAAAAAATCGACCTGATGACCTCCATCGCGGTGGCGTTCGCACGCTCGCCCATGACGCTCGCCAACGTCGGTCATGACCTGAACGCCGCCTCGAAGGGCCGCTTCGTGCTCGGCCTCGGCTCGCAGATTCGGCCGCATATCACCAAGCGCTTCAGCATGCCGTGGTCGAACCCGGCGCCGCGTATGCGGGAGTTCATCCTGGCCATGCGCGCTATCTGGGCGAACTGGCACGAGGGCGAGCCGTTGCAGTTCACCGGCAAGTTCTACCGGCACACGCTGATGACGCCGTTTTTCGCGCCGACCAACACCGAATACGGGGCGCCCCGGGTGTTTCTCGCGGCGGTGGGGCCGCTGATGACCGAGGTGGCCGGCGAGGTGGCCGACGGGGTGTTCATCCACGCATTCACGACCGAGAAATACCTGCGCGAGGTGACGCTGCCGGCGCTTGAGCGGGGCTGGGCGAAAGCGGGCAGGAAGCGCGAGGATTTCGAAATCAGCTATCCGGCCTTCATCGTTACCGGCCAGACCGAGGAGGAGGTGGCCAGGGCCGATGCTCTGACGCGCCGCCAGATCGCCTTCTACGGTTCGACGCCGGCCTACAAGCCGGTGCTGGAAAGCATCGGCGCCGGCGAGCTGCATCCGGAATTGAACGCCATGTCGAAACAGGGCCGCTGGGAGGAGATGGGCGGCCTCATCAGCGACGACATACTCGGCGATTTTGCGGTCATCGGGGAACCGAAGACGATTCCGTCCCGCTTCAAGGAACGCTTCGGCGACATCGTCGACCGGACCGGCGCTGCCTACGGGGGCATCCCGGACAGCATTCAGCGAGAGATTGTGGCGGAGTTGACGGCGGCCTGAGCCGTAGCCCCGTTAGCCGATGTTCGAGAACGTCCTGCGAGGTCTTCAGAACCGGCTGACGCGCCGTTCGAAAACTCCTGCAGCAGCGCCTCGCACCGCGCCGGCGGCGGAAGCGAAAGAACGGTCTCAGCCCACCGGGTTCAGGACGGCGCCGCCGCGGCAGATTCCGCTCTCCACCGAACAGGTCGACGAGATCATGGCGGCCCAGTGGACCATGCGGGTGGCGACTGTCGGGCCCGGCTCGCGCATCAACCTCACGCCGATGTGGTTCGGTTGGGCGGGGGGCGCCGTCTACTTCTTCGGGCGGGGCCAGAAGATCGTCAACCTGCGCCGCAACCCGGTGTGCACGGTCATTGTCGACCGCAACGAAAAGTTTCCGGAGTTGCAGGGCATCATGATGCAGGGGCATGGCCGGGTGCTCGAGGACCTGGAGGCGGAACGCAGCGACCCCCACCTCGATGACGTTCGCGCCCAGATCGGCGTGAAATACAACGGCGGCTTCGGACAACCGCTGGTCGATGCGCCTCCGCCCTTCGCCGCCACCGCCCGGGGGCGCAACCGGCGTTGGGTGGTGATGGCGCCGGAGTACATCGTGTCCTGGGATCATTTCAAGCTGCGCTCCAAGTCGAGAAAGAATAAGTAAGCGCGGCCATATAAGAAACAATTCTTAAAATTGCGTTTTCAAAAAGGGTGACTTTGCCTCCATTCTTTCTTCATAATGGAGGGCCGTGCTTGATATTTTGATTGGAGAGGATGTCTATCTGGTTCCAAGCGTGGCAGCAGAACGGGTTGCCAGGCGTAGCGGCTTGCTTCTACGGGTGGCGGAAAATCCGCCTGCCTTTGGGTGCGGCACGCTTCCACGTCTGGCGGAAAATCCGCCTGCCGGAGATTGCGGCGCGCTTCCGCCAGTGGGGGTCCGGCGTCATCGCGGCGGTCGCGTTCTGGCGTCGGATCGACCCGTGTTTCCGCACCAGGCAGCTTGGTGCCCTGGCGATGGGCCTGAGCCTCGGCATTGTTCTTGCGTTCGTCAATGCTCACACGCAGCAGGATTACACGACAGTCGCACTTGCTAAACCGGTGCTACCCAGCACCCCGTGGAACGAGCGGGTCGCCGCTTTCGGCAACAAGATCGGTCAGGCGTTCGACCTCGAATCTGAAAAGGCGCAGGAGTTTGCCGGCTGGATTCTCGAGGCTGCCGACCGTCAGCGCCTCGAACCGGAGTTGATCGCGAGCCTGGTGCAGGTGGAGAGCGGCTTCAGGAAGAATGCCCGTTCGTACGCGGGCGCCGTTGGCCCGGCGCAGGTGAAGCCGCGTTACTGGTCAGAATTCTGCGGCGGCGATGACCTGACCGATCCGCGTTTCAACATTCATTGCGGCGCACAAGTTCTGGCTCACCTGAAGGAACTGTGCGGCGGCGGGGAGTGCGCCCTGGTTGCCTACAACATCGGCAGGAACGGCACCCGCATACAGGCGGGGCGCCGCTTCGTCTCCAAAGTCGACTACCACTTCCAGCAAATCAAAACTCTTTAGCCCGACCCCCGGCTTTTCATTGAGGAGGCTCACGTGGCCCAGTTCGGAGTTGTCATTTTCCCGACCGACTACGCCATTGCGCCGGCCGTTCTGGCGCAGGCGCTGGAAGCGCGAGGGTTCGAGTCGCTGATGGTTCCAGAGCACACCCACATTCCGGCGAGCCGGCGTACGCCCTGGCCGGGCGGGGCGGAGCTGCCCAGGGAGTACTGGCACTGCAATGACCCGTTCGTGGCGCTGGCCACCGCCGCCTCGGTAACGACGACCCTGAAGCTGGGCACCGGCATCAGCCTGGTCACGGAGCGGGACCCCATTCTCATGGCCAAGCAGGTGGCGACCCTCGATCACCTGTCGGGCGGGCGCTTCCTGCTCGGCGTGGGGGCCGGATGGAACGTGGAGGAGATGGCGAGCCACGGCGTGGACTTCGCCGACCGGTGGAAGGTGCTGCGCGAGCGGGTACTGGCCATGCGCGAGATCTGGACCAATGACGAAGCGGAGTTTCACGGCGAATTCGTCGACTTCGAGCCGCTCTGGTCGTACCCGAAGCCCGCGCAGGAAGGGGGCCCGAAGGTGCTGCTCGGCGCATCGTCGAAATGGGCCTGGCAACGCATCGCCGATTACGCCGATGGCTGGTGTCCGATCTATCAGAATCCGGATCGGGCGGCCGCCATGGGTGCGACGGATTACGCCGCGGGCATCCGGGCAACCCGCGAGGCCTGGGCGGAAGCAGGCAGGTCCGGGGAGCCGGATTTCACGATGTACGGCGTGCCCCCGCAACAGGACCGCGTGGCGGAGTTGATCGAGATGGGATTCAATCGCATCGTGTTCGGCCTGCCGCCGGCGGATGCGGATACGGTGATGCCCCTCGTTGACCGGTACGCGGAAATCGCGCACGCACTGGGGTCAGAAACCAGCTGAGCCTGCCCGGATTTGAGCGGCGAAGTCGGCGTCGAGGGGCTCGTAGACGACGCGACCGGGCTGCATCACGTACAGGGGGTCGGTCACGGCCTCGGGATCGTAGCCCTCCTTTCTGAGCTGGCCCTTGACCATCTTGAAGGTGCCCGTGACGTCCAGGCCTGCCTGCTGGCGCAGGAAGACGGGCCGCGCGTAGGCGGGCAGTTCCCGGTTGACGAAGGCCGAGAAATCCTCGAGGTCTAGCGACTCCACCCCGGGTTCGAGCACCAGCGCCGCCATGCCGGCGCGGCCGTCGGTATTGGGGACTTCCACGCCGTAGACGTTGCAGATCTGCACCTGGGGATGGCCGTTGACGATTTCGCCGACTTCGGTGGTGGAGACGTTTTCTGACTTCCAGCGGAAGGTGTCGCCCACGCGGTCGACGAACTGGTAGTGGGGGAACCCGGCCGTGTAGCCGACGTCCACCTCGCACATCAGGTCGCCGGTGTTGAACCAGGCGTCGCCGTCCGCAAGGGCGTTACGCAGAATCTTCTGCTCGGTGGCCTCGGCGCTGGTGTAACCCTCGAATACCGCTTCTTCCGTAATCCTGCCCAGTAACAGCCCGGGTGCACCGGCCTCGACCGGAATGCACCGGCCCTGGTCGTCGCGCACGATCTCGTCGGCATCGGCGTCGTATTTCACCAGGGCGATCTCGGCGGTTGTGATGCCGACGGTGCGGTCCCTGTTCAGGAGGTTGGCGAAGGCCACGTTGCCTTCGCTCGCACCGTAGAACTCACTGATGCGGCGGATGCCGAACCGCTGCTTGAAATCCATCCACACATCCGGGCGCAGGCCGTTGCCGATGATGGTCTTCAGCGGAGTGTCGTGATCGTCGGACCGGGCCGGCGTGTTGGCGAGATAGCGGCACAGCTCGCCCACGTACACCAGGCAGTTGGTCCGGTGTTCGCGCACTTCGCTCAGGAAGTTGCTGGCCGAGAATCGGCGCCGCAGCAACATGGAAGCGCCAGAAGCGATGCATGCCCCGGCGCCGATGATCAGGCCGGTGCCGTGATAGAGCGGCAGGCACAGGTACAGGCGGTCTTTTTCGGTGCATTTCAGCCCGGCCAAGTGCGACATGCCCGCCGAGGCGAGGAAGCGCCGGTTGGACCAGATGGAGGCCTTGGGCAGCCCGGTGGTACCGGAGGTGAAAAGATAGGCGACCGTGTCCCCCAGCTTCGCCTCCCGGGAATCGGGCAGGTTTTCCGCGGATGCGGCTTCGCTTTCCGCGGCCAGGTCGAGCGCCCAGTTGGGCGCCGGACTGCCCGCGTCGGGCACGTAGATGTAGTCGCTGCCTTCGTCGAGCGGTAGTTCGGCTTTCACCCCGGCCAGCGCGTCAGTCAACTCCTCGCCGAAAATGCACGCCTTCGAGCCGGTGGTGTTGATGCAATGCGCCAGCGGCCGCTCGCGCAGGTTGGTGTTGATCAAACCGGCGATGGCGCCCAGCTTGTTCAGCGCGGTCATGGCGGCGAGAAACTCGATCCGGTTCTCCATCAGGAGGCTCACAACATCGCCCCGCCCGATGCCCCGCGCCTTCAGGCAATGGGCGTAGCGGTTGGCAAGCGCGTTGAATTCCGCCCAGGTGACGGTGCGCCCCTCGAACAGGATGGCCGGGCGGCTGCCAAACTTGTCGGCATTGCGTTCCACCTGCCTGGCGAAACAGTCCCTTTCCTCGAGGGGGCGCGGCTCGAGCTTCTTTTTCAGCGCCAGGAGGCCCGGCAACTGGACCACCACCGACAGAGTGTCTCGAAGTCCCATGCCCGTTTTCTCCCGATCCGTTCCTTCCAGCCTCAACGGCCCCGGTCGCTGTCGGCGGCGCCCTTGTCTGCCAGCGGCCGCTCCACCGTCACGGCGTTGCCGCTCTGGCGCTGGAGTTCCGCCATCCACCGGTCGAGCCGGCGACGCGCGAACGGGACATCCAGGGCGATGAAAGCGGCACCGAGGGGAAACATCCAGAATCCGAGTATGGGCAGAAACCCGAAGACCCCGCCAATCATGAACAGGATGCCGACGATGGTCCGCACGCCCGGCGGCAGGCGCTCGCGGCCCCAGCGCAACGTTCTGTAGATGACTCCGGCGACGCGGCGGCGAAAGGCGGACGCGGCCATCAGACCATGATGGGCCCGTCGTCCGGCGCGTCGTGGGCGTCCGGGTGTGCGCGGCGCGGCAGATCGGGGTCGATGGACCGGAAGCGGTAGACGCCGTCTTCGTGCAGGCTGCGCTCGATGCGGTTCCTGTGCATGAGCAGGTGCAGGTGGGCGATGGCTTCGCCGAGCGCCATCATCATCTGACGGGCGTCGAGTTTGCGGGCGAACAGAACGGGCAGCAGGTCCTTGGCCAGGGCCGGGTCGACGCAGTGCTCCTCGATGGCCAGCATGCGGTCCTCGTGGTGGCCGATCAGGTCGCGCAGCCGCTGGCGGACCCCCTTGAACGGCAGGTTGTGCGCGGGCAGCACCAGGGTGTCGTCGGGCGTGTCGAGAAAGCGGTCGTGGGAGTCCATCCAGGCCTTCAGCGGATTGGCTTCCGGCTCGTTGGGGAAGACGCTGACGTTGGAGGTGATGACCGGAAGAATCTGGTCGCCGGAGATCATTATCTTCAGCGCATCGCAATACAGGCAGGCGTGCTCCGGCGAGTGGCCGGAACCGACCATGATCCGCCAGTTGTAGCGGCCGACACGCAGTACGTCGCCGTGTTCGAGGCGCCGGTAGCCCGAGGGCATGCCGGGCATGCTCATCGTGAAGCCGGAGCGGCCCTTCCACATGCCGAAGAGTTCTTCGAGGTAGTCTTTCGACATGCCGGCGCGCCGGTAGAACTGCTGGCCGAGCCAGGAGGAGTGATGGCTGCCGTCGCTGGCCGAGAAGGAGCGGGCCTGGTAGTACTCGGTGCGGGTCATGTAGAGGGGGCAGCGGAACTCGTCGGTGATCGCCGCGGCCTGGCCGACGTGGTCGGGGTGCATGTGGGTACAGACGACGCCCTTGACGGGCCGGCCGCCCATTTCGCCGCGAAAGAGTTCGCGCCACAACTCGAAGGTTTCGGGGTTGCCGAGGCCGGTGTCCACCACCCACCAGCCGCCGCCGTCCTCGAGCAGGTAGAGGTTGATGTGATTGAGCGAACCGGGCATCGGCATGGTGAGCCAGCGCACGCCGTCGGCCACCTCCACGGTGGTGCCGGGCGCCGGATGTTCGGCGTAGGGGTAGTGCAGTTCGCTCGCCATGGGGCGGGCAGTGTAGCCTGCAAAGTCCGGCAACCCAAGGTGCGTCAAAACCCGTCGGCCGGCTGGCGCCCATCCGACGGCCCGTATTTTGGGTAGGGGCTGCGATCAGCGGGAGCCGCT
Source organism: Pseudomonadales bacterium (assembly GCA_963663395.1). GTDB lineage: Bacteria > Pseudomonadota > Gammaproteobacteria > Pseudomonadales > Azotimanducaceae > Azophilus. The sequence goes on along the minus strand of OY760226.1, from coordinate 5,345,067 downwards.
GGCTGGTTTCCAGGCGCAGAATTGCTTCAGGGCGGCGATCCATTCGGGGTTTGCGTTCAGGCAGGGCGCCAGGGTGAATGTTGAGCCGCCGGCGGCAAGAAAGGTTTTCCTGCCGGAGATGCCGATTTCTTCGAGCGTTTCAAGATTGTCCGCGACGAAGGCGGGGCAGGCTACCACGAGGTCGCGAATGCCCCGATCGGGCAATGTTCGTAATTCGCGGTCGGTATAGGGGGTGAGCCAGGGCGCCCGGCCCAGCCGGGACTGAAAACTGACACCGTAGCGATCCGGGCGTATCTGCAATCGCTGGGCCAGCAATGCCGAGGTCCGGTAGGCCTGGTGTCGGTAACAGGTGGCGTGGGCGGGAGATTGCACTTCGCAGCAGTCGGCGCGGCGCAGGCAGTGACTGCCGGTCGGGTCCGCCTTGCGAACGTGGCGTTCTGGAAGGCCGTGGTAGCTGAATAACAGGTAGTCCCAGTGTTCGGGAAGGCTGTCGCGGATAACGCCGGCCTGAGACTCGAGATACACCAGGCTGTCGAAGAAGGGTGGAACCACCTGGAGTTTCGCGCCGGGGGGAAGCGCCGCTCTCGCGGCTTCGATGCTGGTGGTGTGGGTAGAGTCCGCGTGTTGGGGATACAGGGGCAGCAGCAGGATCTCTTCGGCGCCGGCCGCGGCCAGTTCCGCCATGGCTTCTTGAATGCCCGGTTTGCCGTAACGCATGGCCAGTGCCACGGGCATGTCGAGCACATCGGCCAGGGCGTCCCGGCAGAGCCGGCTGAAATGCAGCAGCGGCGACCCGGTGCCGCTGCCGGCCGCGTCCCAGATGCGGGCGTAGGCGCGAGCGCTCGTTTGCGGGCGAAACGGCAGGATCAGCAGGGAGACGATCAGGCGGCGCAGCAGGGGCGGAACGTCCAGCACATGGCCGTCCATCAGGAACTCGTTCAGGTAGGCCGCCACGTCCCGTCTCGCGGGCGATGCGGGCGTGCCCAGGTTGACCAGCAGGATGCCTCGTTTCACGCTGTCCTCCGAATGTCACGGAGATGTTAGCGACGCCGGCGGCTGCTGTCTGCCAAACAAGCGAGGGGCATTCCCGCTACAATGCGCCGCTTTCCGGTCGCGGTACGAACGTAGCAATACCCTGGCCCGACGGAAAAGCAGCGACCGGGTGCGGTATTGACTCGTTTGTGAATCTTGTCCGCGAACACGAGGTACGAACGTGGCAATGTCCTGGCCCGATGGAAAAGCAGCGACCGGGTAGGGTACTGATTCGTTTGTGAACCTTGTCCGCGAACACGAGGAATAGACTAAGCCATGTCTCCGGGAATGCGCAGATTCGTCCTATTCGCCCTGGCGCTGGTCGGGTCCTGGCTGGCCGGGCTGTACGTAGAGCCAACGTGGACGGTCGAGCGCATCTCCCTCGATGCCCGCATGGACGAATCCGGCGGCCTCTACTACCGGCTGGAGGGGGAGTCCGTTCCCTTCGATGCGGTTCCCATCGACGAATCGGTACTTCAGGCGTTCAGCGCGGCCGGCATGGTGGGCACCCCCGCGGTCAGGGAGGAATTCGTCTCCGCCGTGGAGGTTCGCGACGGGCAGGAGCGCGCTGCCTACTATCAAATGGCCGCGAAGTTCCATTTCGGCTACCTGTCGCTGCTGCCGGCGCTCGTCGCGGTCATGCTGTGCTGGCTGACCCGCGAGCCCGTCACCGCGCTGCTCGGCGGCATTGCCTCCGGCGCGCTCATCCTCGGCAAGTACGATCTCACCGGCGAGGTGCTTATTCCATCGGTGGCGACCACCGGGTCGGCGAGCGTGCTGGTGCTCTACCTGTGGCTGCTGGGCGGGCTCATGGGGGTCTGGTCGCGCACCGGCGCGGCCCAGGCCTTCGCGGAGTTTGTCACGGTGCGCTTCGTGCGCGGGCCGCGCAGCGCCAAGATGGTGGCCTGGCTGCTTGGCGTGGTGTTCTTCCAGGGGGGCACCGTCAGCACGGTGCTGGTGGGCACCACGGTGCGGCCCATCGCCGACAAGGAGCGGGTGAGTCACGAGGAGTTGGCCTACATCGTCGACTCCACGGCCTCGCCCATCGCCTCGCAGCTCGCATTCAATGCCTGGCCCGGATACGTGCAGGCATTCATCTTCGTCTCGGGGGTGAGTTTCCTCGCCACGGAATCCGATCGCATCGCCTTCTTCTTCCAGAGCGTGCCGTTCTGCTTCTACGCGATATTCGCGGTGCTCGGCACGTTTCTGCTGAGCGTGGAGAAACCGCTTTTCCTGGGCCGGCAATTGGGGGAGGCGATGGCCCGTGCCCGCTCTACCGGTGCGCTCGATGCGCCGGACGCGGCGCCATTGTCCGCGAAGGAACTGCAGGGCAGCGATGTGCCGGCGGGTTATTCGCCGAACGTCTGGGAGTTCTTTCTGCCGCTTGGCCTGTTGATCTTTACCGCGGTGGGTACCTTCCTGGCTTTCGGCTCGCCGAACGTTCACTGGGCCTTCGGCGGCGCTTTGCTGCTGGCCGCGGGCATGGCGCTGGCCAAGGGCATGGCGCTCAAGGACCTGATGAGCGGGTTCCACGAGGGCATCAAGGGCGTGCTGATCGGCTCAGTGATCCTGCTGCTGGCCATCACCATCGGCGGCATCAGCCGTGAGACCGGCGGCGGCATCTTCCTGGTGGAGCAGCTCGGCAATGCCATTCCCTATTTCCTACTACCGGTGCTGCTGCAGTTGATGACCATGGTGATCGCGTTCTCCACCGGTACGAGCTGGGGCACCTATGCCGTTGCCTTTCCGCTGGCGATGCCGCTGGCCTGGGCGGTGGCCACGGGGCAGGGGCTCTCCCATCCGGAACTCTTCATGACGCTCTGCTTCGCCGCGGTCATGGACGGCAGCGTGTACGGCGATCAGTGTTCGCCCATCTCGGATACCACGGTGTTGAGTTCCGTCTGCACCGGCTGTGACCTGATGGATCACGTGAAGACGCAGATTCCGCAGGCTTCCATCGCCGCGGGGCTTGCTGCCGTCTGCTGGACGGGCGTCGCCTTCCTGACCGCCTGATGCCGGGCGCTGGCAAAGCCGGTTACGCCGGCCCCAGACCCGGAGGGCGCGCCGGGGCAGAAACTTTCCTGGAACAACCGCCGGCACGCTGATGATGCGGATCAAGACCCTGGCCCTGGTTATCGGCCCCGCGGCGGCTTTCGCCACGGGGTTCGCGATGATGGCGGCGGGCGCTGTGCCCGCGGCGGCTGTCACCCTGGGGGTGACCGTGCTGTGCGTGATCTGGTGGGTGCTGGAGCCCATTCCGATTCCGGCGACGTCGCTGGTGCCGCTGGCGCTGTTGCCGATGTCGGGGGTGCTGACCGGGGCGGAGGTGGGTCAGGCCTACGGCCACCCTGTGGTATTGCTGCTGCTCGGGGGGTTCATACTGTCCACGGCCATGGAGCGGAGCGGAGCGCACCGGCGTATTGCGCTCGCGCTGCTGCACCGGGTGGGCAGCGGCAGCAGCCGGCGGGTGGTGTTCGGCTTCATGATTGCGGCGGCGGCGCTGTCGATGTGGATCTCGAATACGGCGACGACGCTCATGCTGCTGCCGGTGGCGCTTGCGGTGCTGGAGCGCGCGCGCGACCCGAAGCTGGCGCCGGCGCTGCTGCTCGGAATCGCCTATGCGGCCAATATCGGGGGGGTGGGCACGCCGGTCGGGACGCCGCCGAACATGATTTTCCGGGGGGTCTACGAGGAAACCTTCGGGGTGACCATCGGCTTTGGCGAGTGGATGGCGCTGGGCTTGCCGGTGGTGCTGATTTTTCTGCCGCTCATGGGGCTGTGGCTGACGCGCACGGTTACCTACAAGGGCGCGCTGGAATTGCCGGAAAGCGGGGCCTGGCGGCCCGAGGAGAAACGGGTGCTCACGGTGTTTGGCCTGACGGCGCTGGCCTGGATCACCCGCGTGGAGCCGATGGGCGGCTGGATGGCGCTATTCGACCTGCCCTATACGAACGATGCCATGGTGGCGTTTCTGGCGGTGGTGGCCATGTTCATCGTGCCGAACGGCAAGGGCGGGCGGCTGCTCGACTGGGAAACGGCGGCGAAGATCCCCTGGGGCATGCTCATCCTGTTCGGCGCCGGGCTCGCCATCGCGGCGGCGTTCAAGTCTTCGGGGCTGTCGGAATCCATCGGCAGTGGGGTGTCGATGATCTCCGCCTGGCCGGTGTTCGCCGTCATCCTGGCCATCTGCCTGGCGGTTACGTTCCTGACGGAAGCCACCAGCAACACGGCGACCACGTCGCTGCTCATGCCGATTCTGGCGGCGGCCGCGATCGGGGCGGCCATCGACCCGCGTCTCTTGATGATTCCGGCGGCGATGAGCGCGAGCTGCGCCTTCATGCTGCCGGTGGCGACAGCGCCAAACGTCATCATGTTCAGTACCGGCCGGTTCACGGCGAAGCGCATGATACAGGAAGGGCTGGCGCTGAATTTCATCGGCGCGCTGGTGATCGCGTCGCTCTGCTACCTGTTCTTTGGCAGGAGTTGAACTCGCTGGTTCGCCAGATGCCTTGCCGCGGTAGCAGTGTTGCCGCCGGGAAATGTAGTGTCGCGCCGAACCTAAAGGGTGCCCCCCAAAATATGGCAAACGTGCCGTGACCGGTGTGCTGGCGACATTCGTCCGGGGAGTGATCGGCGCGATTCGCGATCTGGCGCCCATCATCCTGGTCATCGCCTTTTTTCAGATCGTGGTGCTGCAGCAGCCGTTCCCCAATCTCGGGGGGGTGCTGGTGGGGCTGCTCTGTGTCATCGCCGGGTTGACCCTGTTCGTGCAGGGCCTGGAGAGCGGGCTGTTTCCCCTGGGCGAAGAACTTGCCCAGGAATTCGCGAACAAGGGCAGCCTGACGGCGCTGCTGGCGTTTGCGTTCTGCCTGGGTTTCGGCACCACGGTGGCGGAGCCCGCGCTGATCGCCGTTGCGGCGGAGGCGGCGGAGGTTGCGGCGGAAGCGGGCGCCATCGCCGCGGACGCGGCGGCCCGGACGGAGTATGCCTTCAACCTGCGCATGGTGGTCGCGGTGTCGGTGGGCGCGGCCATCGTTCTGGGGGTGGTGCGGATTCTCAAGGGCTGGCCGATCCATCGGCTGATCATCAGCGGGTACGTGCTGGTCACCGTCATGACGCTCTTCGCTCCCGATGAGATCATCGGCGTCGCCTATGACTCGGGCGGGGTGACCACCAGTACGATAACGGTTCCCCTGGTCACCGCGCTCGGCGTCGGGCTCGCCAAATCCATCAAGGGGCGCAACCCGATGATCGACGGTTTCGGGCTCATCGCCTTTGCCAGCCTCAGCCCGATGATCTTCGTACTCTTGTACGGGATGGCGGTCTGATGGTGGAGTTTCTCGAGACCCTGGTGGGAACCGTGCTCTCCACGGCGCTGGATGTCGCCCCCATTGTCGGTATTCTGGTGTTCTTCCAGTTTGCGGTATTGCGCCGACGGCTGCCCAACGCCGGCAAGATCGTTGCCGGGTTCGGCTACGTGCTGATCGGGCTGACCCTGTTTCTGATCGGCCTCGAGGAGGCGCTGTTTCCCATCGGCGAAACCATGGCGCGGCAGCTTACCGCCGTCGATGCCGGGGTAGGCGCCGAAGCGGTGGCCGGTGCGGCTGGCGCATCCGAAGGCAGCGTCCGGTGGGACGACTACCTGCTCGTGTATGCGTTTGCGGCGGCCATCGGGTTTGCCACCACCGTGGCGGAGCCGTCGCTGATCGCCGTTGCGCTGAAGGCCGAAGAAGTGTCCGGCGGCGCGGTACATGCCTGGGGCCTCAGGCTGGCAGTGGCGGTGGGGGTCGCGATTGGCGTGGCGCTGGGCTGCTTCCGCATCGTCACAGGAACGCCATTGCCCTGGTATATCGTGGGCGCCTATGTGGTCGTCATCGTGCAGACCTTTCGCTCCAGCCGCACCATCGTGCCGCTCGCCTACGACTCCGGCGGCGTCACCACCTCGACGGTGACCGTACCCGTGGTTGCCGCGCTCGGCCTCGGCCTGGCCGCCAGCGTGCCGGGGCGCAGCCCGCTGATCGACGGTTTCGGCCTGATCGCCTTTGCCAGCGTCTTTCCCATCATGTCGGTGCTCGGCTACGCCATGGCGGCGTCCTGGCTGGGCCGGCGCCGCAATCCCCATGCCACGCCTTCCGCGGAGACTTGAGCCATGCAACTGAAACTCATCGTAACCCTGGTGGACGACCAGAAGACCGACACCGTCATCGATGCGGCGCGCGCTGCCGGCGCCACCGGCGCCACCGTGATCACCAGTGCGCGCGGCGAGGGGCGCTCTCCGAAAAAGACCTTCATGGGCCTGGAACTCGCCTCAAAGCGGGATGTCATACTTTTCCTGGTGGCAGCGGACAGGGCCGATGACATCCTGGAGTGCATTCGCCAGGCCGGGCGATTCGACGGTGAGCCCGGCGCAGGGATCGCCATTCTGGTCGATGTCGAGAAAGCCGTGGGCCTGACCACCCAGTTTGCAGACATGCAGGACGAGGCTGGGGAGGAGTAGTCGAGGGGCTGCAACGACTCCAACCCCTTGAACTCGTATAATGCCGCCCGTCGTTCCAGGAGAACGTACTATCGATTACGCCTTCGCCGCGCTCCGGTCCGTTCGACCTCCGCTGCACGGCGACGCGACACCCTCGCGACGAAGATCGGAGAGATATGAGCGCTAGCGATTCCAGCCGGAAGGTCGCTTCCGGCATGCGCCCGACCGGGCGCCTGCACCTCGGTCACTACCACGGGGTAATCAAGAACTGGGTGCGGCTGCAGCACGAGTACGAGTGCTATTTCTTCGTCGCTGACTGGCATGCGCTAACCACCGGCTACCACGACACCGAGGACATCGAGCGGAACACCTTCGACATGGTCGTCGACTGGCTGGCCGCGGGCGTCAACCCGGGCGCCGCCACCATCTTCATCCAGTCGAAGGTGCCGGAGCACGCGGAACTGCACCTGTTGCTGTCGATGATCTCGCCGGTTGGCTGGCTGGAGCGGGCGCCGACCTACAAGGACATGCAGGCGAAGCTGAACGACCGGGACCTGGCCACCTACGGGTTTCTCGGCTACCCCGTGCTGCAGGCGGCGGACATCCTGATGTATCGCGCCGGCAATGTGCCGGTCGGGGCCGACCAGGTGGCTCACCTGGAACTGGTGCGCGAGATCGCCCGCCGCTTCAACCACGTTTTCGGCCGCGAGTCCGGGTTCGAGGAACACGCGTTGGCGGCGCTGAAAAAAATGGGCCGCAAGGCGTCGCGCATCTACCAGAACCTGCGCCGGGCCTACCTGGAACAGGGCGACACCGAGGCGCTGGAGCGTGCCCGGGCATTGCTTGCCGAACAGCAGAACCTGTCCATAGGCGACCGGGAACGGTTGTTCGGTTATCTGGAGGGAAGCGGCCGCATCGTTCTGCCGGAGCCCCAGGCGCTGCTCACCAAACACGCGAAAATGCCGGGGCTCGACGGGCAGAAGATGTCCAAGTCCTACAACAACACCATCCGGCTGCGGGAGCCCGCGGAGGACGTCGACCGCAAGGTGCGGACCATGAAAACCGACCCGGCGCGGGTGCGGCGCAAGGACCCGGGCGATCCGGCCAAGTGTCCTGTTTTCGACCTGCACGAAGTATACTCCGACCCGGAAACCCTGGACTGGGCCGCCCGGGGCTGCCGCAGCGCAGGCATCGGCTGCCTCGATTGCAAGCGGCCGCTGATCGAGGCGATCAATGCGGAGCAGAAGGTGATGATCGATCGGGCGGAACGATTCCGGGATCAGCCCGACCTGGTGCACGCCATCCTCCAGGAAGGGGCCGAAAAAGCGCGCGATGTCGCGAGGGACACTCTCGAAGACGTTCGCGCCAGTATCGGGATACAGCACCGATGAGCGACGAAGTGCGCGCGGGATCACCGCCGGCAGGAGAACCACCCGGCAATCTCGTGCGGCTCCGCGGTGAATCCAGGGACGGGCCCGTGGCGATCGTCGACGGGGAAGCCGTCAGCGAGCTACCCACGGACCTCTACATTCCCCCGGATGCGTTGGAGGTCTTCCTCGAGACCTTCGAAGGCCCGCTCGACCTGCTGCTGTACCTGATTCGCCGCCAGAACCTGGACATCCTGGAAATCAGCGTTGCCGAGATCACCGGGCAGTACATACGCTACATCGAGTTGATGAAGGTGCTGAAGCTGGAACTCGCTGCCGATTACCTGGTGATGGCCGCGACCCTGGCGTCGATCAAGTCCCGCCTGCTGCTGCCCCGCCGTGACGACGTGGAGGACGAGGAGGACCCGCGTTCGGAACTCATCCGGCGCCTGCAGGAGTATGAACAGATCAAGTCCGCCGCGGAGGACATTGCCGGGCTGCCGCGCGTCGAAAGGGATATCTTCCCGGTACAGCCCGACCGGCCGGAACCGGTCAGGAAGCGCGCGAACCCGACGGTGGAGCTGAAAGAAGTGCTGGTGGCGCTTGCCGACGTTCTGCACCGGGCCGAAATGTATCAGCATCACGCCGTGCAGATGGAACCGCTGTCGGTGCGGGAGCGGATGTCGGATGTGCTGACAACGCTGGGCGAGCGGTCTGATTTCGTGCCGTTCCCGGACCTGTTCCGCGCCGAAGAGGGGCGCAGGGGCGTGGTGGTGACGTTTCTGGCAATCACCGAACTGATCCGCGAGGGCCTGATCGACTTCGTTCAGAACAAGGCTTTCGCGCCGATCTACGTGCGGGCGGCGGGCTGATGCTGGCCGGAATCGACCGGGTCGACCCCGCGAAGCTCAAGCAGATTGTCGAAGGCGCGCTGATGGCCGCGGGCGAGCCGCTCTCGGTCGACCGCCTGGTCAAGCTGTTCAAGCGCGGCGAACTCGATGCGGCGGAGGGCAGGCAGCAGATACGTGAAGCGCTGCGCGAACTCGGCGAAGAGGCCGCCGGCCGCGGGTACGAACTGAAGCGTGTGGCTTCCGGCTTCCGCTTCCAGGTGCGCAGCGAGTTGAGTGATTGGATCGGCCGGCTGTGGGAAGAGAAGCCGCCGCGATACTCCCGGGCGCTGCTGGAAACGCTGGCGCTGATTGCCTACAAGCAGCCGGTGACCCGCGGGGACATCGAGCAGGTGCGCGGGGTTGCGGTCAGTCAGAACATTGTACGCACGCTGCTGGAACGGGGCTGGGTGCGGGTTGTCGGCCAGCGGGAAACGCCGGGGCGCCCGAGCCTATATGGCACTACCCGGGCCTTTCTCGATTACTTCAATCTGCAGAAGCTGGATGAGTTACCGCCGCTGGAGGAGATTCGGTCGATGATCGAACCGCTGGCGGCGGAGGGCGACGGCGAGGACGCTCCGGCTTCCGGAGAGGACGCTCCGGCTTCCGGAGAAGACGCTCCGGCTTCCGGCGAAGGCACACCGGCTTCCGGAGAGGACGCAGCGGTTTCTGGCGAGGCGCAAGCGGTGAGTCCGGCCGGCGAGCCCGTGACGCCTGAAGACCAGGCGTCCGGTCTGGAAGCCGCAGGGGTCGACACGGAACCGGACGAGCCGGGCAAGCGCCTGGCGGAGGTCGTGCACCTGCCGACCGCCGGGCGGACGGCGGAAACGGTACGCGAAGAACTGCACGGCGAATGAGCCGAGGTGTGGCCCGCAAATTGCGCCGGGGTGGAAACTTTCATGGAACGAATCTGCCACGATCGACAGCGTGCTGGCATGCGGGGCTTCCCTTCCGGCACACCAGCCACGACATCCTGCTGTACGGGAGGGAGTGAGACGAGCTCTAACGCGCCGAAAGGGAAGCCCCGCATGCCAGCTCTTTTCCGGGGTTCCGACGTTGTTCGTTGCGCGTTTTTGTCCCGGCGAGCCGGGTTTGAACCTCCTGGGGCAATTTGCGGGCAGGGGGCTCCGTGACCTGGTTGCGGCGCGCCCTGGCGGTGCTCCTTGCACTGGTGCTGTTTCTATTTGCGGTTGTGGCAGTGAATCAGGATCAGATCTCGCTCAGGTTTCTCGCCTGGCAGACGCCTGCGGTCAGCGTTTTCTGGTGGCTCCTGATCTCGCTGTTGCTGGGATTACTGCTTGGTCTGGCGGCGGCTGCAGGCGTGATCGCGAGACGCTCGCTGCGCAATCGCCGGCTCAGCAGGCAACTGCAGAGCGCCCACGAGGAATTGCAGCGGTTACAGGAACAAGCGCCTGCCACCGCGGCGAGCGACTGAGAGAACGCGCACACAGCAAATCGCCGCGGTCTGACACCAGTCGAAGCGATGGCTGGCATCCGTCTCAATGCCTTCCCGATAGCCTTTCTGACTCCAGACAGGAAATTTCAGGAGGTTTTCCCCATGCATCGATTTCTCACCATCGTGGCCATCGCGGTCTTGTTGCTGCCGGTACCGGCGGCGCTTGCAGCCCCGGCGGACGAACCGGAAGCGAGCGAAACGGCAGCAGACGACCTGTCGGTCGACGTATTGAAGGTCAACATCAACACGGACGATGCGGCTGCCATTGCGGACGGCCTCGACGGCGTCGGCCTCAAGCGCGCCCAGGCCATCGTGCAGTACCGGGAGGCAAACGGCCCGTTTCGGACCGCGGGCGAACTGGCCGATGTAAAGGGCATTGGCGCACGGACGGTGGCCGCCAATTCCGACCGTATCGAGGTCGATTGACCCGGCCAAAAAAAGAAGCGCGGCAGGCTCGCGCCCGGGCGCCAGTTCAGGCGCCATGGGGCGAGCCCACCGCGCCCGGTATCGGCACTGAAATTGCGCAACGAGGCCGGCTGAAAGGAATGGAAAACACGCTGCTGCCGGGCAGGTGGCGTGGTGCGATTGGCTTACGGGCCGCTTGACCCTCTCTGCACCAGTAATAAATGATGCCGCTCGATGGAAGCGGCACATTATCAAACCGGGCTCGGCCGGTGACGGTTGCCTGCGTTACAGGGGCTACCGGATTTATCGGCGGCGCCCTTGCGCGGCAGTTGCAGGGGCGCGGCGGGCAGGTATTGCAGGCGCATCGAGGTACAGCGGCTCACGGCATCAGCGAACTGCCGCGGCGTTCGGAAGCCGACCTGGCACGGGCCCTGGACGGCGCCGATACCGTCTACCACCTGGCCGGCCTGAACGAGGGGTCGAGGCATGCCACCGCCGCGGATTTCGATGCGGCCAACGGGGCGTTGACCCGGCGCCTGTTCACCGCGGCCCGCGCCGCGGGCGTGCGAACGTTCGTGTGGCTCAGCACCATCAAGGTTCTCGGGGAGGTGGCGGAGGCGCCGCTGGCGCCGGATGCCCCCTATGCGCCGGAGAGCGACTATGCCCGCAGCAAGGCCCGTGCCGAACAGACCTTGCTCGATGCCGATCACCGGTCGACGAAGCTTGCCATCGTTCGGCCGCCGCTGGTGTACGGGCCCGGCGTGCGGGGCAATTTTGCCGCCCTTATAAAGCTGTGCGGGACGGGGCTGCCACTGCCCCTGGCAGGCGCGACGGCTCAGCGGTCCATGCTGGGCCTTGCGAACCTGGTGGATTTCCTTGTGCAGTTGCCCGCTGCGAATCTGGATGGCGCCCGGATTCTGCACGTGCGCGACCGGCAAGAGTGGCGCGTCACCGAGCTGGCCGGTGAGTTGCAGCGGCTCTCGGGCCATTCAACGCGGCAATTCCCCCTGTCCAGAAAACTGGCTGAATCGATATCCGGCCGCCTGGGCATGCGGCATGTATTCAGCCGCCTGTTCGACCCGCTGCGGGTAGACGGGGCGTCTGCAGAGCGCCTCGCGGCCTGGAAACCGCCACGGCCCTCCACCGAACTTCTCGAGGAAACAGTCGCATGGACTCGACGGCAGCGCTGATTCTGCTCGGGGCCGGGTTCGTGGCCACGGTAGTGCTCGAGGGGCTGCTGGTGGCGTTTGCGCGGCGGCGCGGTTTGCTGGCCGTGCCCAATGCCCGCAGCTTTCATACCGTTGCGACGCCGGCGATCGGCGGCGTGGGGTTCGCGTTGCCGATATTGGCGTTTCTTGCATTCCAGAGCCTTGCGAACCCCGCGCCGAGCGGTCTGCTGGCGGGCGGCGCGGTGCTGGCTCTCATGGGGCTGGTGGACGACCTGCGCGAGACCGGCCGCGGCCTGCGCATGGCCGCACAGCTTCTGGCCCTGGGGCTGGTTTTCTGGACGCTGCAGCCGGGCTGGCCCTGGTGGGCGTACGCGCCGGTCGGCGTGCTGCTGCTGTGGCAGATCAATCTCTACAATTTCATGGACGGGATCGACGGCATCCTGGCCACACAGACGCTGTTCTTCTGTCTCGCCGCGCAACTTCTCGCCGGCGGTGTCCCCGGCTGGGAAGGGGCGCTGCTGTGGCTGACGGCGGGCGCCATGCTGGCGTTCCTGGTTTACAACTGGACGCCGGCGCGGATCTTCATGGGAGACACCGGCAGCGTCTTTCTCGGGCTGCTCATCGGCGTTGCCGTCGTGCAACTGGTGGCGCAGTACGGCGTGCCGCTGCTCGCCTGTACCATTCTGCTGACAGCGTTCTGGTTTGACGCCAGTTACACGCTGTGTGTCAGAATAGCGACCCGGCAGCCATTCACGGAACCGCATCGCAGCCACCTTTATCAGAAGCTGGCGGCGAGGATCGGTACTTTATGGACAATGCTCGGCTTTTCAGCGCTGTGCGTTCTCTGGCTCCTGCCCCTTGCGGTTGCAGCCGCATCCTATGGGGATTCTCTCGTCCTCGGCGCCGCCTTCCAGGGTCTTGCACTGCTGCCTGTTGCCGTGGCGGCCTGGCGCCTGCGCGCGGGGTTGCCTGAATGAACAACCTCATCGGCAAGCTGTCCCGCCGCCACAAGCAGGGCCTCGCGCTGCTCTTCGACGCCGCCGTGCTGCCGCTGGCCCTATGGACGGCGCTGGGGTTGCGGCTCGGCGAGTGGTCGCCGGAGATCGCCTGGTTGTGGCCCGCGTACGCGGCGGCGCTCACCTGCATACCGGCGCTGGCCGTTCAGGGTTTCTACCGGCAGGTGGTGCGCTACATGGGTGGCCGCGGCATGTGGACGGTGGCCAAGGGCGTGGCCATCGGGGCAGCCATGGTCGCGGTGGTTGCCTACATGGTTCCCCTTGCCGGGTTTCCGCGCTCGGTGCCGATGATGTTCTGGCTGATCGGCGTCTTCGGCATCGTGGTCGGCCGCCTGGTCATACGCGGCTGGTTTCAATGGCGCGATGCCGGCCTGCAATCGAGCGAGCCGGTCATCGTTTACGGCGCGGGCAAGCGGGGCGTCGAACTGGTCCGGTCGCTGTTGCGGCAGGGCGACTTCCGGCCGATGGCATTCGTGGACGATGATGCTGCACTGCAGCATCGGGTAATCGACAACCTGCGCGTCCATGCGCCGCGCTCGCTGCCCCGTCTGCTGCGCGATACCAATGCCCGGCAGGTGCTCGTTGCCGTGGGAGGCGATTCCAACGCGGCGGCCCGGCGCCGGATCCTCAACTTCCTGGAGCCTTTCGGCGTACGCATCCGCCTCATCCCGGACATCGGCGACCTGATGCTGGACAAGGGCGAGGGCCTGCCCGCGGTGCGGGATGTGGAGATCAGGGACCTCCTCGGGCGCAGCGAGGTGGACCCGCTGCCCCACCTGCTGCGGAAATCCGTTGCAGGGCGCAACGTCATGGTGACCGGCGCCGGCGGCTCCATCGGTTCCGAACTGTGCCGCCAGATCGTGCGCCAGGGGCCTGGGCGCCTGGTGTTGCTGGATCAGTCCGAGTTCGGGCTGTTCGAGATCCAGCGGGAACTCGAGCAGATCTGCACCGAGGAGCAACTCGGCGTCTCCATCGTCAGCCTGCTCGGGTCGGTCACCAACCGGGCGTTCATCCATCGCTCGATAGAAGTGCAGGGTATCGAGACGCTCTACCACGCGGCGGCTTACAAGCACGTGGGCATCGTCGAGGACAACGTCATCCAGGGGCTCAGGAACAATGCATTCGGCACCCTCTATACGGCGGAGGGGGCGCTGGCCGCGGGCGTTACGGACTTCATCCTGATTTCCACGGACAAGGCGGTGCGCACCACAAGCGCCATGGGCGCGAGCAAGCGCCTCGGTGAGATGATCCTGCAGGCTTTGCAGGAAACCGCGCCGGATACCTGTTTCTCCATCGTCCGGTTCGGCAACGTACTCGGGTCGTCCGGTTCGGTGGTGCCGCTGTTCCTGGAGCAGATCGAGAACGGCGGCCCGGTGACGGTGACCCATCCGGACGTCACCCGCTATTTCATGACCATCCAGGAGGCGGCCCAACTCGTTCTGCAGGCGGCGAGCCTGGGGCGGGGCGGCGATGTCTTTCTGCTCGATATGGGCCAACCCGTCAAGATCATGGATCTCGCTGCCCGCATGGCCCTGATCAGGGGGCACCGCCTGAAGACGGAATTCGAGCCCGACGGCGATATCGACGTCCAGTTCATCGGGCTCAGGCCCGGCGAGAAACTGCACGAGGAACTGCTGGTCGGCGAGGACGTCACCGGCACCGAACACCCGCGCATCATGCGGGCAGAGGAAGGCTTCGTGCCCTGGGCGGAACTGCGCGTGGCCCTCAAGACCCTGGAGCAGGCTTGCGACAGCTATGACTTCGAGGCCATCAAGGCGTTCACATCCGGCCTGATCGAGGGTTCCGACCTGGAGTCCCAGCTCGGAGGACTGGTGCCCAAGACGCCGGTGCTGCGGTTGAGCTAGACCTCGCATCGAACACTTGTTCGGAATTGGCTTTCCAAGCGCCGAGCGGGCGCGAGGTACGGGCCTCCCGGATCAACTACCTTTCGTCTTTTAGCCGTTGCAGGGCGAACTCCGCGCGTTCGCGCCACATGGGGTCGGACGTCCAGTTCAGGGCGTTTCTCAGGTGCGCTGCAGCCCGCGGGTCGCCGGCGATTCGATAGCCCTCGCCGAGATAGAAGTTGACGCTCACTTCCCAGGGCATCTTTTCGTACGCAAGGCGCAGGTAACGCATGGCTTCGGCAGCGCGGCCGGTGTGCAGGTAAGCGACCCCCAGACCGTAAGCGGCATCGTACCTCTCCGGGTTCCGCTCCAGCACGGCCAGGTAGCGTTCGACAGCGCGAGCCCACTTGCCGATGCAAGCGGAGGCGCTGGAGAACGAGCATCCACGCACCAGCAGGTGGGCGAACTGGACATTGGCTTCCGGGTCGGCTGGTTCAAGGGCCAGCGCCTGGTCGACCAGGGCTTGTGCGCGGTCGCCGTCGTTCCACACCGCCTGGGACAGCGCGGTCAGAAGTCTGACGTCGGGTTCAATGGCCTCGAGCACCCGGACCGCGATGCGGCTGTTCAGCGGCGTGATGCTCAAGGCCAGTTCATAGTCGCGCTGGTCTCCCGTCAGGCAGGCGCGCTTCGGCGTCGAGACCTCAGCCCGGGGTAGCGCGAGGGTCTGCCCGGGCAGCCGGCGGACTTTCAGATATTGATTGAGCAACTCGCCCGCTTCCCGCGGCGAGTTGCCGAAAGCGGCCTCGAAATCCCGTCCGGCGCCGGCCAGGTACTGCTCCAGGGCCGGACGCCAATCGGGGAATCCGGCGTCGTGCCCGTGCAGTATGAAATGCGTGAGCAGCCAGGCCTTGCCGTAGAAGACGACAAGCTCGGTGCTGTCCAGGTCCAGAACCGATGTCGCATCGACTACCGCCTGGAACGAAACTGACGCGTCATTGGCGTCGAGGCGCACCTGCCGATGGGGCAGCTTGCCCAGGCGGACCGAGTCGCGTCCCAGTTCGGCGGCGCCCAGGTAGGTGGCCAAGCCTTCCTCGTACCAGAGGGGGTAGTTGCGGTCGGTGCGGGTACGCAGCAGATAGTGAGCGTACTCGTGCCAGGCGTTGTCGGTGGGCGCGCCGCGCTGACCACGGGCTGCGAGCAGCCGATATTCGTGCATGGAGGGGAGGGTGACGCCGGCATACCTGGAACTGCCGGATAGCTCGATGAAGTCCCTTTCCCGCCGGAACACGAGCATCGTCAGGGGCAGGCTTCCGTTGCCGGTTACATCGGGAAAGAGTGCGAGGAACATCCGCCGGAAACGGTTCAGTCCTCCTATGGTGGCAAGCGCCTGCCGATGCGGCAGGTCGGTGAGGAGTTCGAAGTGGGGCGTGCGGTAGGCGCACCACTCATCCTGGAAGGATTTCGGCAGAAGATTCTGCGATCCCTCGTCGGCGGACGGGGATTGCGACAAGAGCGCCAGAACCATGGTGGCGCTCGCGACGGCATTCGCGATGAGCCGGAGGGATGGTCTTGCCATGGTTCCCAGCTTATCGGTTTGCGGCGGCGGATTGGAAGATCGGAAGCGGGCTGCGGGACATTTCCGGGGGGCGGACAGTGCGGGCTGGCGCGCCTTGGCGGGATTCTGTCATAGTACCGGGCCACTCCGGTCGCATGGATACAGCCGCATGTTCCGAAATCTCGTCGGCGCCCTGGTCGTGCTTGCAGCGGCTGCCTGCGGCGGCGTGCCGCTCGATGAACAGCCGCCGGTACGCTACGACATCGGCGGACAGTGGGTTCTGAACACCGAGTTGAGCGACCCGCCGCCGAACACGCGCCAGATCATGGCGCGCGCCGACCGGGACTTCGCCGAGGGGCGCATCGGCTTGCCGAGCGGCGGCGCCCTGGCGTTCGTCACCCAGGACTTCCCGGTACTCGAAGCGAAATCGATGGTGATCGAGCAGGACAGCGACTCCATGGGCATCCGCTACGACACGGGCGTCTACCGCGACGTATCCTGGGGCGAGCGCAAGCGGGGGTTGTGGAAGGTGTCCGCCGGCTGGTTCGAGGGCGACCTGGTCATCTTGTCCAAGGCAACCGATGCCACCGGCCGCGAGACGTTTCGGCTGAGCGAGAGCGGGCAGACCCTCGAGGTGGTGGTGGAAGCCAACTCGGACGGCGAGAAGCTCATGGCTACACGGGTATTCGAGCGGGTGCCGGCGCCCTGAAGGCGGTTGCGGGGCCTCCGGTTTGGAGGCATTGATCCGGCCCCCAAACCAACCGGGTCGCTTGCAATTGCGGCCGGCACCGATAAACTTGCCGCCCTTGCCCCGGCGGGGGTGGCCCCTCCCGCCGCGAGAGTTATTCCGCCTTAGCTCAGTTGGTAGAGCAGCTGACTGTTAATCAGCGGGTCGCTGGTTCGAGCCCAGCAGGCGGAGCCAATAAAATCAACTAGTTAAGAACAACATCGCTCTTATCAAGAAACATCGTGTCAGCAATATGTCAGTAATCGGAGATGGATTTGCAGAGAGACATGTGCGGTTGACTAGCGATTCGTAATCCTTGGGTGATGGGTTCGAGTCCCGTCCGATCCGACAATACTTAAATAAAAACAATACGTTACGTGACCTGTGCCCCAATTCGTACCACAAAGTTGGAAAGATTGGGTGCGCGGTTCCGCTTGAGTCGCGATGCTTCGTCTGGGCACTTGTCGAGGTATTGCCAAATTAACTGATGAGATCGGATACTATGCCGACGTTCGGATTATGCCGATCCACTCCCACAGTGCTCATGGAGTTCGGCAGATTCTGCTAGAAGACGCGGCATAATCGAGGTGGCGCGAGCAGCGCGTTGACATAGGTTGCTCCTTCCCAAGTGAAGGAAAGAACCTATGGAATCCATCAGCACCAAGGATCGCGGGGCACCGAGCGAGCTCGAGCGCCACGTGGAGGGCTTCGCCCGACAGATCGACACGGCGGGGTACTGCGGCCCCGTGGTGTTGCGGCACAGCCGTCTCGCCAGCGCGGTGGCGGAAGCCATGGAGACGCGCGGCATGTCGCCGCGGCAACTCGACGAGGAGGCGGCTCTCCCCCTGTTCTCGGAGATCGCGGCCGGGCTGGCGCACAGCAGCCAGCGGTACGCGCGCCGCTGCATGCACAAGTTCCGGGACTACCTGATCGAGCATGCCGGCGCCCCGCCGGATGCGGTGGTCACGGACATGTCGCCGCTGGCCTGCCAGCGCCGCGAGTACCGGCGCTACCTCAAGCAGGTGCGTGGGCTCGCAGACAGCACGATTTACGTATGTCTCAGGGTCTACGACCGCTTTCTCGCGTTCCGGTTCGGCGAGGAGTTCGGCGATGCCCGGGACATTGTGCCGGACGACATCACCGCCTTCATGGCAACGGTGCGAGCTGCCGGGAGCCGGAACCGGGACGTGCCTTCGCATCTGCGCAACCTGTTCCGGTTCCTGTTGTGGAGCGGTCGGACGGAGCGCGATCTGAGCAAGGCCGTTCCCTCCGTGAAGGGTGTGCCGAGGAAGATCCCGCGCCACCTCACGCCCGCCGAGGTGAACCGCGTGGTGGCGGCGGTTGGGCAGCGCGGCAAGGCGGCGAAGAGGAACTACGCCATTGTCCTGACCATGGCCAGACTCGGGCTGCGCGAACCCGAGGTGGTCGGCATCGAACTCGACGACATCGACTGGAGGGCCGGAGAAATCCTGGTCCGCGGCAAAGGGCGCCTGCACGACCGGATGCCACTGCCGGCGGATGTCGGCGAGGCGATCGTCGACTACATCCGCCATGAACGGCGGGGCCGCGACCGCGCCCTGTTCGTCTCCACGAATGCGCCGTTCGGTCGGCTCAAGCGCGTGCGAGTGCGCCTGATGCTCGCGGAGGCGTACAAGGCAACCGGCGTCACGCCGCCCCGATTGCATGTAGGAGCGCATGTCCTGCGGCACAGCCTTGCCACGGACATGCTCCGCAAGGGGGCATCGCTGGAGGAGATCGGGGACGTGCTGCGACACCGGTCGGCGAAAACCACGACGATCTACGCGCAGCACGATGTGGACGCACTCCGGTCGATCTCCCGCCCCTGGCCGACGGAGGGAGACCGCGAATGACCTGTATGCCCCAACACCTGAACGACTACCTCGCAACGCGGCGCAGCCTGGGCTACGACCTCTCGACCGACGAGTTCGTCCTGCGCAAGTTCGTCGAATACGCCGGCAGCGTGGGATCCCACCACATCTCGACGGAACTCTTCCTGGCGTGGCGGGACCACTACGGCAACGCCAGCAACGCCACCTGGGGCGGCCGCCTGGTCATGGTGCGAGGCTTCGCAGCGTGGCTTCAGGCGCGCGACGACCGTACCGAGGTGCCGCCCGCCGGACTGATCCCGGCGCGACCGGTGCGCTCGAAGCCCTACATCTACACGCCGCAGCAACTGGCGCAACTGATCGACGAGGCCGGGCGACTCGGGTCGCCGTACGGGCTGCGCGCACTGCTCCACCAGACGCTCTTCGGGCTGATCGCCGTGACCGGGATGCGGATCAGCGAAGCGCTCCGGCTGGAACGCCGCGACGTCGATCTCGATGGCGGCATCCTCCACATCCGGCGGTCGAAGAACGGAGGCGAGCGCTCCATCCCCGTGAGATCCTGCGCGGTCGCTCGACTGGCGCACTACGCCGTCGAGCGCGACCGGCTGACCGACACGGACTCGCCGCGGTTCTTCGTCAGGGAAGACGGACAACCGGCCGGCGATGAGGGAGCCCGCTACAACTTCGCTCTTGTGACTCAACGCATCGGGATCAGGAGGATCTCCGGACAGCACTGGAAGCACGGCACCGGACCGCGCATCCACGACCTGCGCCACACGCTCGCCGTTCACACCATGCTCGACTGGTTCCGCGAGGGACGGGACATCGACCGCGAGATGTACCGGCTCAGCGCCTATCTCGGTCACACCAAGCCGGAGCACACGTGCTGGTACATCGAAGCGGTCCCGGAACTCCTGCAGCTGGCAGCGGAACGGGCGGAGGCCCGCCACCGGGAGATCTCGCCATGATGGAGACCAACCGACTACCAGCCCATCTCCAGCGCTTCTTCACGGAGCGGCTGCTCTCGCAGATGCAGGCAAGCCCGAACACCGTGGCGAGCTACCGCGACACGTTCCGGCTCCTGCTCGGCTTCGCCCAGGACCGCCTCGGTCGCGCGCCAACGGAACTTCTGATCGCGGACCTCGATGCGGACCTCGTCGGAGACTTCCTCTCCTTCTGCGAGGAGGCGCGCGGCAACAGCGCGCGGACCCGGAACGCGCGGCTGGCCGCGATCCGCTCGTTCTTCAACTGCGTCGCGGTCAACGAGCCACAGCTTCTGCTGCACTGCCAGCACGTTCTGGCGATCCCGCCGAAACGCCACGACAAACCCGTCGTGGACTTCCTTGCACGCAACGAGATGGAGGCCCTCGTGGCGAGTCCGGACGCCACCTGGTTCGGCCGCCGCGACCGGACGCTGCTGCTGGTGATGCTCCAGACGGGCTTGCGCGTCTCCGAAGCCATCGGTCTGCGCGTGTGCGACGTTCATCTCGGGACGGGCGCCCATATCAGATGCACGGGCAAGGGCCGCAAGGAGCGCGCCACGCCGCTCCGTTCGGATAGCCGCGAGGCCTTGCGCCGATGGATCGACGAGCACGGAGGTGGCCCGGACGATCCGCTGTTCACGACCACGCGGGGAACGCCGTTGAGCCGGGATGCCGTGGAACGCATCGTGCGCAAATACACGGCCATCGCCGCGGAAACGTGCCCCACGTTGGCAAACAAGCGCGTCACGCCGCACGTTCTGAGGCATTATCTCTTGAACTTTTTTATGTCGAGTAACAGACAGGTCGCGATTGTATGAACTGAGTTCACTGGCTATTTTTGTCCATCGGCCTTCCGTTACCCGACATAATCCTGTCGAGGTTACAGCCCATTCAGAAAGCCGAGGAGGCGGTCAGGCGGCTGGTATCGACCGGGATCGCCTATTGGCGGCGATGTCTTGGCGAGTGCCTGCTCTTTCATCGCGAGTGTTGCCTCGATATAAATCTGAGTGGTGTCGATGCGCTCATGCCCGAGCCATAGTGCGATCACCGAACGATCAACTCCCGCCTGCAAGAGATCCATGGCCATGGTATGCCGCAACCGATGGACGGTGACCCGCTTGTCTTTCAATGACGGGCAGGCCTTTGAGGCTGTCATGCGGTGCTTGTTCAACAGGTACTGTACGCCATCCACACTGAGCCGGTTGCCTCTTGCGCTGGGAAAGAGCACATCGTCAGTGCCACGCGGCGGTTCCTGCAGCCAGCTCTTCAACACGGCCCGGGTTGGCTTGGCGAGCGGCGTACAGCGTTCCTTGCGTCCCTTTCCAACGACCCTCAGGTGAGTTGCGTTGTCAGCGAAAAGGTCTTCGCGTTTGAGTCCGGTCATCTCGGACAGGCGCAAGCCAGTTTGCACGGCGGTCAAGATGAAGGCGTGGTCACGTCTGCCAGACCAGGTACCTGTATCCGGCGCCGCGAGCAAGGCATCGACCTCGTCACGGTTGAGAAAGCCGACCTGTTTGCGCGTGTATCGCTTGCTCGGAATGGCGAGCACTCTCTGGATCTGTGCCGCATGGGTCGGCAGTTCGAACGCCGCGTAGCGAAAGAAGGAATGGATTGCGGCAAGCCGCAAGTTGCGGCTGCGAATGCTCAGTCCCCGCTGCGTTTCCAGGTCGTTCAGAAAGGCCACGACCAATGATGCATCGATCTGCGCGAAATCCAGGTTTGAGGGTGACCGCTTTAGGCACTGTTGCGCAAATATCAGGAGTTGGCGGAACGAGTCTCGATAGGAACTGACGGTGTGCGGACTCGCTTGGCGCTGTTGCATCAGGCGCTGGGTAAAGAATCGCTCCAGCAGGGGCGCCAGACTGGTTTTGCAGGTCATGACCGATCCTCCCAACGACTTTCGAGGCGGCGCATGGCTTCGCCCATCAACTCGGGAGAGGCTTCCAGATATCATTGAGTATCGGCGATGTGCACATGTCCCAGATAGGCGGACAAAATCGGCAGCAGACGCTCGGGATCCTGGTCGCGCCGATACCAGTTCACCAAGGTATTCGTTGCGAAACGGTGTCTGAAATCATGCAGACGTGGTCCGTGGCTGTCACACGCGCCACGCAGACCGATCCGGCGCGACAGTGCGTAAAAGGCACGGTGGATCTGTCCATTGTCCAGCCGGTTCCCCCAACTGGAGACAAACAGGTATGACGATACCGGGCGTCCCGCCCAATGGCGCTCGCGTCGGATGATGTAGTCGGCAAGGACGTCGCGGGTCGAGTTGTGCAACGGGACCAGGCGCGTTCGGCCGTGTTTAGCTTCTCGCACTGTCAGCACCGCGGTATCGAGATCGACATCCCGGAGTTGGAGATTCCGCGCTTCACCCAGACGGAGCCCCGAGACGCTGAGCAGACCGAACAGGCAGTAGTAGACCCAGGACAGCAATGCGCCCCGTTCAAAACGGTGCGGCATGTCGAGGGCGGCGCGCAGCAGAGTCCGGATCTCTTCATCGGAGTACAGATACGGTTTTGCCCGCGTGGGTTGAAAGGGTAACAACCCCGGGGACGGAACCTCCGTGCGCGGGTCCGTGGCCTTGCGATAGCGCGCAAAGACACGCACATGGCCCAGCCGTTTCGACCAATACGCGGGCCGGACGCTCTCGGGCTGTTGCGCCCAGGCAAGCGCCAAGGCCTCGGTGATGAAGGGTGCTTGGCATTTCTCCATGAAATTGGCGAAGTCGAGTAGCGCCTTCCCGGCGTCACGCAATTTAAATCCCAGGTTGCGCCTCATGCTCAGGTACTCAAAGACGGCTTCGCGAAGAGTACTCATCGGACACCTCCCGGCCATGGCAAGGCCAGGGTCCGCAGCGCTGCGAGATCGACCCGGGTGTATATCCTGGTGGTATCGGGATGGCGATGCCCCAGTACGTCACCGATCTCTCCCAATGAGGCACCCTGGCGCAGCATTCCAGTGGCAAGGCCATGGCGAAACTGGTGGGCACCGAAACTCGGTGCATCCAACCCCGCACGCTTCAGCGAATTACGAACCACGGAACCAACGCCGCTTTGACCCCGAAAACCGCGAACGGGCGCCTTGGCGCGCAGGAATACGCGTCGACTGTTGCTCATTGGCCGCCCATGGCTCAGATAGGCGGCAATCGCTTCCCCGATCTCGCGGGACAAGGGAAGTTCGTTGCGCCTGCCGCCCTTGGCGCGAACGCGCAAGGCTCCGCTGTTCCAGTCGATGTCATCGAGTTCCAGAAAGGCTACTTCACTTGAACGTAGTCCCAGGCGAGCCAGCAGCAGCAAAATGGCATAGTCGCGACGCCCCATGGCGGTGTCCCGGTCAACACTGATCAACAATCGGTGAACTTGATCGGCTGAAATCGCGCGCGGAACCGATGTCGCGGACCAGTTGGCGACGACGGGAACGGCGGCGGCCAGATCCGGCGTTCCCACGCCGCGATAGCGTAGGTACCCGAGAAAAGAGCGCAATGCGGTGGTCATGAGCTTCGCTCGCTTCCTGCTCATGAGCAACGCCTCGCGTTGTACAAATCCCACGACGTCGCCAGCGCTCATCCGAGAAAGTGCGAGCTGTCCGCTACCAAAACGGTACTCGAGAAAGTTGCGTGTGAATGACACGTAGTACTCGATCGTTGTGGCTGCCAAACCACGCATCTCTTGCAAATATTGCTCATAGGCCTGCACGCAACCATCGGTCTCCGTGACGCGATGTGCTGGAATTTGCTCGACCGGGATCACGCCCTCGACGCGCAGAAAGTCAAGAACATGCTTGAGCGCCGCGTTGTCCCCCTGGCAAGGCAGGACCTGGCGAGCGCGACATCGAAAATACTGCTTCGGATGATCGGAGGTTATGCATCCCGGTTCGATCCCCTCTTGCTTGAGCCATCGGCTAAAACCGGCTGCTAGCAAAACCTGTCGATGAACCGAGGAACGGGCGTATCCCTTCGTGCTCGCGAAACTTGCAAACCTACCGAGCCAGTCTGCAAGCGGACCTTCTGGCGCTCGCGACAAAACGACTTCGCTGTTGACAACGTACTTCATGGTGGACTCCTCTCCATGTGGGAGGTTGATGGTTGGAGTCCGGATTATGTCGGGTGAATGTCAAACGCCGCCCGGAAAACCAGGGCGCTTCACAATTTGCTAGACATAAAAAAGTTCAAGAGATAATGCCGCTTATGTCTTGCACGATATAGGAGACACACCGCCGCCATGGAACTTCTGCACAATGGCGTGGACCGCACCGTCATCGCCCTCTGGCTGGGACACGAGCGTGTGGAAACCACCCAGATGTACGTCCATGCCGACATCACGTTGAAGGAGCGCGCCCTGGCGCGAACCCGCCCCGTGGCGGACGACGGTCGGCGGTTCCATGCAACCGACGAACTGCTCGCCTTCCTGGAAGCGTTGTAGATTATGCCGATACACCGTGCCGCCGGTGCCAGAGCAGTCAATGGACCGCGCCGGCGGCTCGGCATAATCCGAACGTCGGCATAGTGAATAAGGCTCTTATCGGTCGTGCGCAGCATGGCCGATAAGATCATTGAGGTGAGCCGCGCGGTGGTCGCCGAAGGACGCTATGGGGAAAGTAATGCCCCGGCCGCCCCGATCAGGAAGCCGGAGTGAACGTCATGCCATGTGGTGAGCAGACGTCGGCGACCGAACGCCGATCGTGGTGGCTTCGCGCGTGTCCGCCGGGGGTCGGTTTGGCGGGTGCCGTGGCCATTTTCACGGGGTTGGCAACGAGCTGCCCTGAACGCGTCGGAGGACACATTCGATCTGCAGCGTTTGCGATACCGATGATGACGATCACGGTGGCCGCCATGCTCGCCGGAACGACGCGGTAAACCCAGGCACGAGTGCGTGAACCCGCTGCAAGGTTCCGCGCCTGCAGTGTTGGCACTTCGTGATATCGATGCCGGTCAGACGCAGCATCATGGCCTGTGGTGTTTCGGGCTCGCGCGGTGGCGGCGCCGGCTGATCGATCAAGGCCCGGCACAGGGCGAGCTTTTTGTCTCGGTCACGATTGGCGAGCAGTCCGTAGTGGCGCAGGCGGGTGAAGCCGCGCGGCAGGACATGCAGCAGGAAGCGGCGGACGAACTCGTCGGCATGCAGACGCATGGTCTTACGCTGGTTGCCGTCGGCGTAGTCGCGCCATCGGAAGCGGACGTGTTCCCCGTCGAAGTCGACCAGCCGGTGGTTGGCGATGGCGACCTTGTGGGTGTAACGCCCGAGGTAAGCCAGGACATGGGCGGCGCTTGCGAACGGCGGCTTGGTGTAGACCACCCAGTCGTTCGAGCGTAACGCGGTCGTCAGGCATTCGAACTCACCGGCGTCGTCGATGCCGTCGGTGCCGGGCAAGCGCAGTTCGCCGCTTCGATGTGCCTGGGCGAGGAAGTCCAGGTACTTGCCGCGAAAGACCGACGAGAGAGCCCGGGTGGGGAACAGGAAGGTGTTGCGGGCCGGAAGCCAGCGCTCCCGGTCGGGGCTCAGCGCGCCACCGGTGACAATGGCGTGAACATGGATGTGCTGGCCGAGATTCTGTCCCCACGTGTGCAACACCATGGTGACGCCGATTTCCCCGCCGAGCCAGCGCGGATTGCGTCCGAACTCGAGCAGTGTCTGTGAGGCTGCCTTGAACAGGAGTCGATAGACGAGCGCGGGCTCGTGCCGGGCCAGCGGATTGAGGTCGTGCGGCAGGGTGAACACGACATGCCAGTAGCCGATGTCGAGGAGCTTCTCGCACTGACGCTCGACCCAGCGGGTCTGGGTGAGTGTCTGGCACTTGGGGCAGTGACGGTTCCGGCAGGACGCATACTGGACGGTGGTCGCCCCACAGGTGTCGCATTGGGAGGCGTAGCCGCCGAGGGCGGCGGTTCGACAGCGCACCAGGGCGTTTGCCGCCCGCAGTTGCCGGGCCAAGAGCGGGTATGAGTCCCGATAGCGGGGTAGTCGCGCGCGCAGAACGTCGGCGACCTCCAGCGCCGGCCGTGTGGCAGGCGCCGACGGGCAGTCTTTGTGCACCGCTCAGGCGCGTTGCGCGTTCGGGAACTCCAGCAGATCCAAGGGAGATGGCGTCGCACGAACCCGATCCTGCGCCAGGTGCAGGTAGCGCATGGTGGAGCGGATGGAACTGTGTCCGAGACGTCGCTGGATGACGGTCAGTTCCACACCGGCCTCGAGCAGGCCCGAGGCATACCCATGGCGCAGCGTATGGATGCCACCGGCCTTGTAGATACCGGCTTTTTTCTTCGCAAGCGTGTAGATGTGCGCGGGGCCGTGGCGACTCATGGGCCGATCGGCGGGTTGGCCCGGGAACAACCAGTGCGCGGGGCGCTTGCGGCGCCAGTAGGCGCGCAGTTGCCCCAGCAGCCGGGGCGAGAGGGGTACGTAGCGGTCCTTGCTGCCCTTGCCCTGCTCGACGCGCAGGGCCATGCGCCCGGAATCAATGTCGGACACCCTCAGACGCCCGAGTTCACTGGCACGGAGCCCGGCGGCATAGGCGGTCATGAGCAGCGCCCGGTGCTTGGGGTTGGTGGTGACGGTGAACAGGCGCATCAGCTCGTCGTGGTTGAGGATCTCGGGCAGCTTGGTGGGTTGCTTGGCGCCGGGGACGTAGAGGTGGGGATCGGGCAGGCTCAGGGTGATGCGGTAGAAGAAGCGCAAACCGTGGCGAACGGTGTTGCAACTCTGCCACGTCAAACCGCGTTTCTCGTGCAGGAAGAGCAGGTAGTCCTGGACTTCCCGGGGCTCGATGCAATCCGGGCCGCGTCGATAGTGGCGGGCGAGTCCGGTCACGGCTCTGAGATAGGACTTCCGGGTGTTCTCGGCGAGTCCGCGAACGGTCATGTCGTCGATCATGCGTTGTCGAAGAGGGGTCATGGCAAGTCTCCTGGATGTGTTTACGACCACGAACACACGCCGCCCGGCGTGCGCTTCGAGGCTGAGGTAAACGCATCTCGGGAAGACCTGGAAG
Source organism: Pseudomonadales bacterium (assembly GCA_963663395.1). GTDB lineage: Bacteria > Pseudomonadota > Gammaproteobacteria > Pseudomonadales > Azotimanducaceae > Azophilus. Next base: position 5,318,316 of record OY760226.1, on the reverse strand, counting down.
GTCCGAAAGGAAGGGAAACGCCGCGGTCCGATCACGGACGTCAGTTCGATCCGATTCCGCTACCCGGCATTGACGTAGGGAATGAGATCACAGCCGAGGATCGGCACAGCCTCCCGCCGCGGAACGCGGCATGAACATATACAAGCGCCACCGTTGTCCACCCGACATCATCAGCTACGCGGTCTGGCTGTAACATCGATTCAATCTGAGCCATAGGGATATTGAAGATCTGCTGGCGCAACGGGGTGTCACCGTGAGTCACGAGTCGATTCGCCTCTGGTGCATCAAGTTCGGGCCTGAATTTGCCAAGCGGCTGTGGCGAAAACACCAGGGTTTCGGCGATGCGTTCTACGTCGATGAGGTCTTCGTGAAGATCAGGGGCAATCAGCGAGGGCAGCAGGCCCAGCGACCGGGCGCGCTTTACGGCGGCCTTGCGGTCGTGAACGTTCAGCTTCGCGAACAGCCGAGCGGCATGGTAGCGCACGCCGTCACGGGTGATGCCCAGCGCTGCCCCGATCAGGCCGGGTCTCTTGATCGTCGTCGGCGCTGGCCGGCTCAATGGGGATGGTCGACAGGTTCGTGAGGTGCCCCCCGGCGCTCGCGAGCAGGTTCATCACCACGATCGGCTGATCGGATTCCACGCGTAGCTGCCACTTGCCCACGCCGTCGCCAAGCGCCCCGGAGGATCCGACGCCTACCTCCAGATCCGATGCGGAAAGGGTCACCGACTCGCCGGGGGCCACCGTCAGGCCGACCGACGAACCCGGGGAGCCTCCAGAGTCGTCCACACTCGTGATCGTCACATCTGCCGGGACCGAAGCCGGGTTGATCAATCTCAGTTTGCTTGCCTGGTTGGGATTACTCGCCGGATTGAAGAAGGGCACGCGATACACTCCTTGCGAGAGCGGTGCGCGGTCGTGCATTGAGGAAAGAAAACCGTCCATTGTTCTGACATAGGCCAGCGCCTCGAAGTCCTGTTCGGAGTCCAACAGCAGCCGCCAGTCCCCGATCCCTTGCCCAATACCTCCCGAAAGCGATTTTTTTCTCTCTCCCTGCTCGAGATCGTTCGAATTGAAGTGCGCGACGGAGCGCGCTGGAACATTCAGCAGGACCGGGCCCACCTTGGTGCCGCGGTCGTCAATCGCGGTGATCGACAGCATGCTGTCCGCATCAGATCGGTTGATTACCCGTACGAACCCTTCCACCGTCGGATGAGACGCTCGAGGAAACAGCCCCACCAGGGCCGGACCCGTTACCGTCACCGCAAAACTCTGCGAGACGCTCTCGCCCCGCCGGTCGGCTGCCGTTACTGTCACGATTACCCTGCCGCGTTCGATGGCCCGGATGGTCAGCACTCCATTGCGGTCGACATCGACAACGGCGACCGCCGCATTCGATGACTCGACGGTGTAGTCCAGCGCCCGCTGGTCCCGGTCGTAGAAGTTGAGCCGGATATCCAGTTCCAGCGTCTCGCCGGCTTCAGCCGACTGATCCTCAATGGCCCGCTCGACCACCGGCGGGGTGTTGGCGCTGCCACCTCCGCCGCCGCCTCCACCATGCTCCGCGGTGTTATCCGTCACAGTCACTCGCACGGCCGCCGCAGCCGTTGTGCTGCCGGTATCGGTTCCCCGTACGGTCACCTCGTAGACATTGTCGCTGTTCGCATCGGCGGGCGCCTCGTAGTCCTGTGCCGGAAGGGTCAGTCGGCCGTCCGCGGCCAACGTGAACTCGTCCGCGTCCGGACCTTCTTTGCTCCATGTCACAGTACCCACCGCGTTTGCCAGCGAGGGTGCAGACGATGTCCACGACTCGTTTTCGGGGGTCGAGGCATTCGACAGCCCGGTTACCGCGACCACGGGTGCAACCTGCCTTGTAATCTTGTAGATTTTTGATCCTCGCGCAGGCAGTTGGAGGTCCCACGTCGACCCGGGCTTCCTGATCGTCGTCGTCTTGTCCCAGAGTTCATAGAACGCGTATTCGTACTGCGGATCGTTCCAGTCGTCCGGGAAGAAGCGATCCGCCTTGATCGTCTTGGTCGCCGCGGTGGTGCTGTAGTTGAATACGGCGTAATAGGTGGTGCCGCCATCTGCCCCGTCCTCGTGGTGCACGAAACTGTCGGGTGCGCCTCTGCCACTGGCCAGTTCCACGGGCATGAAGCTCCTGGCCTTGCCGATCAATGCCAGGACATCGGAATTGAGGTAATACTCCTCAGCGAGTCCCCGGAAACGCGCCTTGTTCCAGTCGTCGTCGGCCTGCAACATGCCGGTGATCGCCGCCGAGTTGACCTTCGTCCTGGACATCTCCGCATCGTCCCTGGTCGGATGAAAGTCGACAACGCCCGGGTCCAGGTACTCGTACAAAACTCCGTTGCCGAGCCACCAGCCCCCAGCCAAGGCGTTAAGCTCGTACTCCACATCGCTGATCGAATGGTAGACGTCTCCGGAGATGCGCCGGGAGTGGCCCGTGTTGTGCGGGAAATAGGGGCTGATCGCCAAATTGATGTGGATCTTGCCGCCGGCCTTGTCCGTAATGTATTTCATGCCCGAGTTGTAGGCCTGAATCCCCGTGGTGATGCTGGTGTCGTGATAGACCCCTTCAAGCGACCCGAAATAGGTGAAGTCCATGCGCAGCCACCGGAAGCCCTTTTCGATGGCCCAGTCCATCTGCTTGTCTATGCGGGCCCGGGTGCCCGGGTGCGTGGGGTCCAGCGCGTACTTGACTTCTCCGCCCCCCCTTACGATTCCCAACGGATCCCCATCGCTGTTTCGCGTGGTGATGTCCCGGAAGGTGTAGGTGGCGCCTTCGTATATGGGTTCGTCGAGGTCTGCCTCGTCCAGCAGGAGCCACGGTTGCAGATACCATCCCGGTAACAGGCCCCGGGCGACACACTCGTCGGCGAACGTGAGCCATTGCGCCTCGGTGAATATGTCCCAGTAGTACGCCGCCATGGCAACGATCGCGTACCCGCCCTTGTTGGCGAATCCCTGATCCTTCAACTTTTCGGTAAAGTCGAGCACCTCGAGGACATTGGCATAGGTCAGAGCCCTCCGCTTCGACCCCTTGCCCCATGTCTTCCAACTGAAGGTCGTGTTGTCCCACGCTTGGAGTTCCGGTGCCGATGCGAGCTTTGGCTGTATCCGTTTGACTTCTTCCGCGTAGTCCTCGAGTCCGAGTCTGAAGTCGTCGTAGACACCCATCACGATGGTAGCCGAGCTGATTTCGTTACCGCTCAGGTATCCGTGTTCCATGATATCCCGTTCCGCGGCCACACCACTGGTGACCGTCAGTTCGGTCAGTGGGCCGGACCCCTGCGACCCGAGCGTAAGATTGATGGCCGTGCGCCAGTTTTTGTGTGTGATCGCACCGATGATGAGTCCCTTGCGGGACGAGTTCTCGTAGAACGCGGTGACGTTGTAGCTTCGAAGCGACTCATTGCGCGCCGCCGTGAAACGCCATCGGATTCCATTGGGCTGAAACGATGGCATCCGCAGCACCCTGTTCGAGCCGACCCCACTTAGTCCCATGCGTACCCGCGCGCCTTCCTTGAGCTTGATCGGCACCATGTGATTGGTGCTCAAGGGGTCGGTTGCGTCTTCGATGACCAGGTGTGTCTTGATGTTCTTGCTGTCCGCCTTGAACACCTGGGTCAGCTGCGGATAGCGGCTGTCCGTGTGGATGATCTTTGTTTCGTTGCCGGTCGTTTGCACGGTCCGGGTGGCGTAGTCGATGCTGTCGATCGCGTCCGTTTCGTCCTTCAGCTTGACGCTGGCATGAAAGTCGCCAATGACGACTTCGCAGGGTCTCACCAGATTGGCAAAGCCCGTGCCGAGGTCGTACTCGACCCGTTGCGCTGCTGAACCGATGAGAAGCGCGCGCTTGACGTCAATGGTGTAGGTGCGCTGTGCGAGGCCCGGTTCGTCTACCGTTATGGTGATCTCGTTGTCGCCGCGCGAGAGGGAAACCTGATGCCCCTCCGCCACCAGGTCGGCGTCGGACGGCTGCACGGTTACCGTCCCCGCCGCCGTCGGTGTCGCACTGACCGTCGTCTCGCTCACGTCATCCGCGACGGTGGCGGTGTAAGCCGTTGTCGCCGGCGCGAAAGCGGGGCACAGGTCGCCGCCTGACAACGACAACGACTGCAGGGCAGCGGAAAGGCGCGTGGAAGCCTGGCTGACTGGCGCGCCCGATTCCGGACTGTCGGCCGCCCGGGCATGAACCGGCATGGCCAGGGCGCCCAGAAGCGCCGTGGCAACGCCCAACGCAGATGCTCCAGCACTTACCTCACGCACAAGACCATCCCTCTCTGTCCACCGTCTGGATAACCCGATCTGGTATTGCCAAGTTCATCAAGGTCAGATGAACTCGACGCCGGCGTCGATCAGGTCGAATGTCACGTTGGGGTTGCGGAAGTGGCTTTTTTTCTCCGTGCCCGGTTGGCCGTTGCTGCTGCTGACGTCGAACACCTGCTTGTCCGGCCCAATGCCCCACCTTCCGTACCTGGCAGTCTGGTAGCCGCCCTGCTTGAGCACTTCGGCGATGCTGACGACGCTGGGATCCAAGGTCTTGCGAACCTCAAAGGGCTCGTGCTCGGGCGGTGCCAAGCGGGTCTCCCTCCAGAAGCGCTGCTGGACCGGAACCCAGAGCCTCATCTGGCGGGGATCGATCTTGGACCCGCCCTTCACGGTGTACATCAAGTGCCGCGGCGGGTACATGCCAGAGATCAGGCTCGCCCGGGTGGGCGTGCAGTTCGGCCCGCCGCTGTAGGCGTTGCTGAAGACCATGCCCTCGTACGCCATGCGGTCCAGATTGGGCGTTTCGTAGAATTTACCGCTATTGAACCCGACGTCGTTCCAGCCGTGGTCGTCCGACAAGATGAAGACGATGTTCGGCTGCGCGGGCATGCCAGCGTCCGGTTGGGCGAATAGCTGGCCAGAAAAACCGTTGATTCCCAGCGCGACGAGAGCCGCAAGCGTCGCGGCCATCCGGCTCGATTGCCGGGCCGGCGAGCCGCCAGATCGGTTAGATTGGCCGTTCATGGGTTTCCCTGGCCCTTTCCCGCTCGACGCAATGCCGCGCGATCATCGCCCTGGCCTCCGTCCGGATCAAGCTTTGCGAGCCACCGCGGCCCTCTTGACCGGGCCTCCTGACGGCTACCGGTCGTCCCGGCCGGATGCTTGACGTAGCCGTAATCGAATCCGCGCTGCAACGGCACGTGCCCAAGTGCCACTTGCCGATGGCCCAGGTCTCGTAGCCGGCATCGCGCAACGCTTCGGACATCAAACGCTCGTCCAGCAGCACACCCACATCCAAGCCCCTCGTGGCGGCTTCCTTGACGCCGCCTGTCTTCCAGTAGTAGCGGCCGGTGAGCAGGGCGGAGCGAGTCGGCGAGCATCCGGGGGAGACGTAGAACTGGGTGAGCTTCACTCCCTCGTTGGCGATCCGGTCGAGGTTCGGCGTCCCCACCTCCGTGCCGCCGTTGAAGCCCGGCTGGCCCCACCCAAGATCATCGGTGACGACCACCAGGATGTTGGGCCGCGGCGTCGAGTCCTGCGCCGTGGCCACCGCTCCGGCCATCGCGGCCGCCAGTCCGACCGCCAGCGCTGCAAGCGGCGCCGCGCAGCGCCGCGAAGTGGCCACCCCCCGCGCGTACCACCACGTCGACGTGCGCATGCTCCGGCGGAAACGACCTGAATTTTCCGTGGTTTGAGCCACTGTGCGCCCCATCTCGGACCTGTGCCGACACCGAACCGACCACGGACCATCCCGCATATCGCCATCGGTCGGCCCTGGCGCCTGCGCGAAGCGGCGTGTTCGCTACCGTCACGGACAAGTACGTTGCCGTTCGTCGCCGGTTCCGCAACGTTGCTCGCCTTGTTGTGCCTCGCACTCCCTCAGAGACACCCCCGCAACGTAGCACACCAACGCCTGCCAGCCAATCGGCCCCGGCGGAGCAACATGAATCCATGGAGTGCGAAACTTCCTGTCAATACGGCCCGCCATCCGTCGCGAACGACCGGTTCGTCAGGTGCCGGTTGGGGCTCGACAGCAGGCTCATCACGATCACTGGCCGATCCGACGTGGCGTCAAGTCGCCGTGGGCCCACACGGTCTCCGAGCGGCCCGTCCAGCCGGGTTCCCGACTCCAACTCGGCGGTGGTCAGGGACACCGCGCGACCGGCCGGCACATCGACTTCGACCGCCGAATCCGGCGATGCGCCCGCGTCGTCGACCGCCGTGATCGTCACCGCCGCATCTTCCGTGCCCGGATTGAAGACGGCGGCACGGTGGACGCCGTCCTCTTCCGTCACCAACCCGAACACGTGGCTGCGCCCCAATCCCGTCCCGGTCAGGTTGACGACCCGTTAATCCGACGAAGCCGTGGGGAGGATTGCAGTTAGAGTAGCCGGTATTTAGATCAACGTACTACACACACCCGTACGTCTCGGGGAATCGTCTCCATTCGCTTTTCCGCTCGGGACCACGGGTGACACGATGGCGGTCATCGCTGCGCGAACCTTCGTTCGAACCAACGGGCGTCTCGACATCGTCCGGGCTGCTCGCCGTACCGGCCTCACGGCAACAATATGGGCTTTGCCGACCTGAACGTTACGCGGGTACAGCACGAACGACCGCATGCCGTCGGAGAGTTTGTCGTGCACGCACGACAAGCCCGGGCCGACCCATGTCGCACTCGGGCCTCGTCCCGGGGGTCAGGCTGCACAATGCCATGCGAGTTGCCCCCGGTCGCGTAGCCGGTCGATGTGTGTAGTATAAAGTTAAAATTTCCGACTACGCATCAGTCCAAAAAAAATGGCTCCGCCGGTTGGCCGCAGGTCCGGCCGGACGGCAATACGACGCGGGCAAAACGGCGGGTTGCGGACGACCGTTCCCTATGGTGGAGTAAAGGGGAGGTTGCCGACGTCGCGGACGGAGAGCGCCTGTGTGATTGTCTGCAATGTGAGGCGTAACATGCGAAATTCAGAAATGTCTCACGGTGATCCCGAGCAACCCGGCACCAACGTCCGCGACCCTACCGACGCAACAGGTGACGGACAAGGCCGACCCCCGTCGCCGGCGGAGGGTGTGCCCGCGTGGCTGAAGATGCATCGCACGGCCATTCCCAGCCCGGCTGTCGGTTACCTCGACCGGCCTGCGCTCACCAAGCGGTGCCTGCCCACGAAACGGCGCATCACCCTCGTGCAGGCGCCGGGTGGATTCGGGAAGACCACGCTCCTCGCACAAGCCTGCCGCACGCTGGCCGCGCAGGGCGTTGCGACCGCCTGGCTGACGCTCGACGAGCAGGACGAAGCGTCCGCATTGGAGATCTATCTGGCCCTCGCCGTCCACCGGGCCGGGATCGACGTGTTCAAGCCCCTGCGCCCGACGGATGGCGGCTCAAGCCCGCCGCACACCCGGATCGACGTCGTGCTGCGCGCGCTCCGGGAGCGCCGGGGCGTCTGTATCCTCGTGCTCGACGAGATGGAGCGCGTAACCAATCCCGAGTGCGTTGCCTTGCTGAACAGGCTGGCAGCAAGCGATGTGCCGGGCTTGCACCTGGCGCTGTCCGGCCGCGAGCTGCCGCACGGACTGAACATCGCCGCCCCCGTGTTCGGCGGTGCTGTCGAGATCCTGAGCGCCGAGGACCTGCGGTTTTCCAGACAGGACATCCACGGCTTCTTTGACGGCAACCTGTCCCGGCGCGAACTGACGGCCGTGACGGCCGGCTCGGCCGGTTGGCCGCTCGCCGTGCGCATCGAACAGAACGCCCGCAAGGTCAAAAATCGCAGCCGGGATCGTGTCGTCCGGGAGGTGGCGCACAACTGGATCGAGTCTCGGTTGTTCGACCGACTGGCGGAGGACGATCGGGAGTTGCTGCTGGATGCGGGTCTGCTTGACTGGATGGATACGGAACTGCTCGACGAGGTGCTGACCGGAGCCGACCACATGGCCCGGATCGAGAGTCTGCCCGCGCTGTCGGGACTGATCGAGCCAGTACGCGGCAGCCGCGGCAACGTATGGCGCCTGCATCCGCTCATTCGGGGTTACTGCTCGGAGCGGCGTCGCCAACTAACGCCAAAACGCCTGCGTCTGATTCACCGCCGGATTGCCAACGCACTGGCGCAGCGCGGCGAGACGGTTGCTGCCATGCGGCATGCCGCCAAGGCGCAGGACGATGCGTTGATCGGACGGACTCTGAGCGATGCGGGCGGCATCCGGCTGATGTTCCAGGAGGGCCAGGACCGGCTGGTCGCGGCGGACCGCTTTCTCACGGAGAAGACGCTTGCGATGTATCCCCGCCTGGCGTTCGTGCGGTCGGTGGCGCACATCGTCATGGGACGGTTGCGCGAAGCGCGGCAGTCGCTGGATATCGAGGCACGATCCATCTCCGATGGAAAACCGGGGGATGTGCAACGCGATGCCGACTGGTGCGTGGCCCGGTCGCTGCTGTTCCAGAACGCCTGCGAGTCGCTCGCCTCGGAACCCATCCGCCGGCTGGTCCCGACTTTCGAGCGTCTCGCGGAGTCGCCGTCACTCGAACCGATATTGCGTGCTTCCATGGAGTATGCCCTGTGCCAGGTGCACAACTACAAGGCGGAATTTGACGCCGCACAGAATCGGGCTGATCGTGCGCGGCGTTGGCTCGGCCCCCAACAGGGCTTACTGATGCTCCTGGACCTGCAGGCCGGGCAGGCTGCCATGGCACAAGGGCGCGTGCCGGACGCGCAGTTGGCGTACCAACGGGCTCGGGCGAACGCCACGCGCGCATTGCTCGACGATCCACGGCTGGTGATACTCGGCGAGGTACTGACGCGGGAATTGGATCTTGAGCGCAATCGAATCGCCAGGAGCCGCGACGCGGGAAAGATTCCCAGCGAGTACTGGCAGACCGGCGCGCAATTCTCCTCCTACGCCGCCGCGAGCGCCATGGCCGCGGAGTTGACACTCGCCGACGAGGGCGCCGAGGCAGCCCTGGCTACCGTCAACCTCATGCTGCAGCACGCCTACGACGTCGATCTCCCGGTATTCGTTCGGCACCTGAGCGGGTTGCGCATTTCCCTGCTCGTCGAGGCAGGAGAGGTCGGCATGGCCGAGCGGTATTGGCGGGCACAGGATTTGCCGCGGTCCACGGCCCAATGCGTGGACCTGAAGCGACAGAGTTGGCGCGAGATGGAAACGCTGTGCTGCGCTCGCCTGCGCTTGCTTATTGCACAGCGCAAATTCGACGACGGCCGCGCGTTGGTTCGCGACCTGGTCGGCGTCGCCTCCGGGCGGGGCTTGCGCAGGGTCCTGATGCGGACATTGGCGATTGCCGTCGTGCTTGAGGAGTCGGCCGGCGACCGGGCGGCCGCAATTGAGTGTCTGACGTCCTTCGTCGACCTGTACGCGAAAACCGACTACGCGCGGGCGCTGGTGCGCGAGCGAGCCGTCGCCGTTCCGGTTTTGTCGGCGTTTCTGGACGCCAATCCGCAATCGCCGCATCGGGATGCGGCACAGACACTGCTCGGCGAGGCGATGGCCGGCGGCGCCACATTGGTACCGGCGCTGAGTACTCGCGAAGCCGAGATTCTGGAGCGAATGGACTCGCAGACCGACCGGCAGATCGGGTCAGCGCTGGGCATCACCCGCGACGGCGTGCGCTACCATGCCGCTCGGCTGTTCGCGAAGCTGAATGTTCACGACCGCAAGGCCGCTGTAAAGCGCGCCCGGTCGCTGGGCCTGCTGCCCTCGAAGCGATGAGTTTGCACCCGCTACATCACGCCTCCGCAGGTCTTGAAATGATAAGGGCAGTCCAATCCGGGACCATGATCTGGAAACCAGGGGTGAGGCCCGTGGTGGGACGGCGAGGGCTGCACGGAGCATCGTCTCATTTGGCACGAGGATGGCGAACTTGCGGACCAACGTGGCCAGGCCACGCCGATTGATCTCCTCGACTTCGATCGGAGACTCGACCTCGATTGAACGCTTGCTGCGCACCTGTCCACGCTTCCGCGGCTGCATAACCGTACCGTGTCCGGCTGTTCGAATGCGGGCTCCGATGCAAGCCTGTGACAGCCTGAAAGGATCTTCGGTTGTTCTGTTTCGCACCCACACACGCCGTTTCCCCCTCAAGCCGCCTCCCGGCCTCGGAGGCCGATCGCACGCAATCCTTGGCCTTCGCGCCAATCTACAAGCTGAAAGCCAGGTGGTGCCGACGCTCCGCTTACGAATCAGTCGGATAGCATCCGTAATACTCTGGGAAAATGCGCGATCAACAGGTCGCGCTATTCGCACCGCAATTCGACGCCTGCTTGACAACCGGGTCTTTCTGTCAATCCGCGCGCACGAAACGGCGCATTTCAACTCGCGGGACCTTGAGGAAGATAACCCAAGCAAGCGCTGGGGATGTCTGAAGGAACCAAGTCCTCCCGTTGCGGACAAAAGCGTGGAGTCCCGGTTGTCCAGACGGCGGACAGAGGGGTCGTCTTGTGCGTGAGGTAAGTGCTGGAGCATCTGCGTTGGGCGTTGCCACGGCGCTTCTGGGCGCCCTGGCCATGCCGGTTCATGCCCAGGCGGCCGACAGTCCGGGATCGGGCGCGCCGGTCGGCCAGGCTTCCACACGCCTTTCCGCTGCCTTGCAGTCGTTGTCGTTGTCAGGCGGCGACCTGTGCCCCGCTTTCGCGCCGGCGACAACGGCTTACACCGCCACCGTCGCGGATGACGTGAGCGAGACGACCGTCAGTGCAATAGTGGCGGCGGGGACGGTGACCGTGCAGCCGTCCGACGCCGACCTGGTGGCGGAGGGGCATCAGGTTTCCCTCTCGCGCGGCGACAACGAGATCACCATAACGGTAGACGAACCGGGCCTCGCACAGCGCACCTACACCATTGACGTCAAGCGCGCGCTTCTCATCGGTTCAGCAGCGCAACGGGTCGAGTACGACCTCGGCACGGGCTTTGCCAATCTGGTGAGACCCTGCGAAGTCGTCATTGGCGACTTTCATGCCAGCGTCAAGCTGAAGGACGAAACGGACGCGATCGACAGTATCGACTACGCAACCCGGACCGTGCAAACGACCGGCAACGAAACAAAGATCGTCCACACGGACAGCCGCTATCCGCAGATGACCCAGGTGTTCAAGGCGGACAGCAAGAACATCAAGACACATCTGGTCATCGAAGACGCAACCGACCCCTTGAGCACCAATCACATGGTGCCGATCAAGCTCAAGGAAGGCGCGCAGGTGCGCATGGCGCTAGGAGGGGTCGGCTCGAACAGGGTGCTGCGGATGCCATCGTTTCAGCCCAATGGAGCCCGATGGCGTTTCACCGCCGCGCGCGGTGAGTCGCTTCGAAGCTACAACGTCACCGCGTTCTACGAGAACTCGTCCCGCAAGGGACTCATCATCGGTGCGATCACACACAAAAACTGGCGCACGGCCATCAATCTTACGCTCGGGTCGCAGGGGTCCGGCCCACTGACCGAACTGACGGTCACCAGCGGCGTGGCCGCGGAACGGGACGTCATGGAACACGGCTACCTGAGCGGTAACGAAATCAGCTCGGCTACCATCGTGATGGGTGTCTACGACGACTTCAGACTCGGACTCGAGGACTACGCGGAAGAAGTCAAACGGATTCAGCCAAAACTTGCATCCGCACCGGAACTCGAAGCGTGGGACAACACGACCTTCAGTTGGAAGACATGGGGCAAGGGGTCGAAGCGGAGGGCTCTGACCTACGCCAATGTCCTTGAGGTGCTCGACTTTACCGAGAAGTTGAAGGATCAGGGATTCGCCAACAAGGGCGGGTACGCGATCGTTGCCCTTGCGGCGCACTACTGGGACCTGTTCACAGAGGAGCAATGGCACACGTTCGCCGACGAGTGTGTCGCCAGGGGCCTGTTGCCGGGATGGTACATGCAACCGTGGCTCCTGCTGGACGCGGCAGACCTCGACGACCCCATATACGAAGACGCCACCTACACCTTCCGGGACATCACCACGAAAGACAGCAATGGGGATCCGTTGGGAATCGTGAGGCCGGAAGGGACAAAGTACGCGCTGGACCCCACGCATCCGGGCACCCGGGCCCGCATAGACAAGCAGATGGACTGGGCCATCGAAAAGGGCTTCCGGTGGCTGCGCATGGACTTCACCTATTTCGGGTCGCTTGAAGGGGTCTATCACGACACGAGCATCACCACCGGGATTCAGGCCTACAACTCGGGCATGAAATACATTACGGACAAGGCCGGCGGCAAGATCCACATCAACCTGGCGATCAGCCCCTATTTCCCGCACAACACGGGCCACTCCCGGCGCATCTCCGGAGATGTCTACCACTCGATCAGCGATGTGGAGTACGAGCTTAACGCCTTGGCTGGGGGCTGGTGGCTCGGCAACGGAGTTTTGTACGAGTACCTGGATCCGGGCGTTGTCGACTTTCATCCGACCAGGGACGATGCGGAGATGTCCAGGACGAAGGTCAACTCGGCGGCGATCACCGGCATGTTGCAGGCCGACGACGACTGGAACAAGGCGCGTTTCCGGGGACTCGCTGAGGAGTATTACCTCAATTCCGATGTCCTGGCATTGATCGGTAAGGCCAGAAGCTTCATGCCCGTGGACCTGGCCAGTGGCAGAGGCGCACCCGACAGTTTCGTGCACCACGAGGACGGGGCAGATGGCGGAACCACCTATTACGCGGTGTTCAACTACAGCACCAGCGCGGCGACAAAGACGATCACGGCGGACCGCTTCATTCCGGACGACTGGAACGATCCGCAGTACGAATACGCGTTCTATGAACTCTGGGACAAGACGACGACGATCAGGAAGCCCGGGGCGACATGGGACCTCGAACTGCCCGCACGCGGTTCAAAAATCTACAAGATTGCCAGGCGGGCTGGACCCGCGGTCGGGGTCACTGATCTCTCCGCACTGGCATTGTCCGGCATCGACATCGGGACGTTCGCTGCGGGGACGACGAGCTACGCGGCCACGGTCGCGAACGATGTCGCAAGCACGCAGGTGACGGCGGCGCCGAACGACGCCGACGCGAGCGTCACGATCACGGACGCCAACGGCAGCACGGCGGGCGCCTCGCGCACCGTTTCGCTGGCCGAGGGAACGAACACGATCACGGTCACGGTGACCGCCGAGGACGGCGTGACAACGCAGACCTACACCGTGACGGTAACGCGGGAGGCGGCGACGGAGACGGCGCTGACCGCCGGGTTCGAGCGCGTTCCGGACGGGCATGACGGCTCGAGCCCATTCGAGCTCAGGATTCGGTTCAGCGAGGAGTTGGCGGAGGGCTCGGGGCGCAAGGTCGCGCGCGCTCTTTCGATCTCAGGGGCGACACGGGGCATCGTGCTCCGCGTGGGCGACGGGCGCGACCTTTTCAAGTTTCCGCTGACTCCTTCGGGCGATGGCGCCGTGACGGTCTCGCTGGGCGCGTCGTCCGGCTGCGGCGCGAACGACTCGGTCTGCACGTCGGACGGCCGGGCATTGTCGGAGGCGGTCGAGGTCACGATTCAGGGTCCGTCGACCGAGCCCGAGCCTGAGGTGAGCATTGCGGCGAACCGGGTTTCTGCCGTGCACGGTGCGGACGGCGTGGCGTTCACGCTGACGCGCGACGGCCCGACCGGCGAGCCGCTGACCGTGTCGGCGACGGTCTCGCAGGCCCGGAGCTTCCTGGCGACCGCCTCGCTCGCGCTTACCGTCACGATTCCCGCCGGTTCGGCGTCGGCCACGTTCGGCTACACCGCGGCCGACTTCCAGGGGTTCGCGCAGGGCGCCCTGGTCGAGGGCGGTGCGCTCACGGCCACGCTGGTGGACGGCGCGGACTATGACACCGGCACGGCTTCGGCGTCGGTCGACATCGTGGTCGGGGCGACGTTCCGGCTCGAGAAAGACGCCTACGCGGTTGCCGAGGACGTCGGCACGGCGACGTTCCAGGTGATCGCCCGCACGGGTGCGGGGGCGGGCGTGCCGACCGGCGATCTGGCCGTTGCCGTCGGCACCGCCGCCGGTACGGCCACGAGTCCGGAGGACTACGCGGCGTTGGCGGCGGACGTGTCGTTCGCGCCCGGCGACTTCGTCGCCTCCGGAGCGGTGTACGAGGCGCGCAAGAGCGTGGCGGTGACGGTGGAGGACGACGCCACGGACGAGGACGAGGACGAGGAGACCTTCGACCTGCGCCTCGTTGCGGCCGCCGGCGCCGCGCCCGGCTACCGGCACGTGGTAGACGCATCGGGGCGGAGTTGCGGGTCGGGATGCGCGGTCCCCGTGACGATCGGCGACGACGACCAGGCGATCTTCACGGTGTCGGCGGCTCCGGAAGCGATCGAGGAGGGAGAGAGCGCGACGCTGACGGTGGCAATCTCCAACGGCGTGACGTTCGCGGAGGACAAGGCCATCGAGTTGAGCGGCTCGGGCACCGCCTCCGCCGCGGATTACTCGCTAACGCCCACGGCGCTGACGCTGGCGGCGGGATCGGCCTCGGTGACGGCAACGCTCGCAGCGACGGCGGACCAGGTGGACGAGGAAGCGGAAACGCTGACGGTCACGGCGTCGCACGGTGGCTCGACGATCGGCTCGGCAACCGTGACCATCAATTCGACATCGATCGCCGAAGAGGGGACTGCGACGCAGAACCCCGCGCCGCGGCCCAACATCCTGGTGGTCGTCACGGATGATCTTGGGTGGGGCCAGCCGGGCTTCAACGGCGGTACGGAGGTGGGGACGCCGAACCTCGACCGGATCGCCAACGAAGGGGTGAAGCTCACCCAGTTCTACGTCTCCCCCGGATGCTCGCCGACACGCTCCGCCCTGCTCACCGGCCGCCACTACTGGAAGACAGGCGGCGTCAAGGAAGCCGCCACGAGGGGCTTGGATGTGGGTGTGCTGCTGGACGAGCGTTTGATGTCCGAAGCGTTGCGTGACGCCGGCTACGAGACTTGGGCCATCGGCAAGTGGCACCTGGGCCAGTGGCACTTGGCGCACCTGCCGTTGCAGCGCGGATTCGATCACCACTATGGCATGTATTCGGGGTTTATCACCTACGGCTCGCATCGCCACTTGGGCGCGCTCGACTGGCATCGCAACGGACGCCCGGTGATCGAGCGCGGCTACTCGACGTTCCTGAAGGCCGAGGAGGCGGTGCAGCTCATCGGCCGCCACGA
This sequence comes from Pseudomonadales bacterium, assembly GCA_963663395.1. Classification (GTDB taxonomy): domain Bacteria; phylum Pseudomonadota; class Gammaproteobacteria; order Pseudomonadales; family Azotimanducaceae; genus Azophilus. The sequence goes on along the minus strand of OY760226.1, from coordinate 5,303,151 downwards.
TGGCAGGGACCCCTTCTTCCTGTACCTGGCGTTCAACGCCGCCCACGGGCCGGACGGCGCCCCCGAGGAGTATGTCGAGCGCTACGCCGACGCCGCGGAACCGGTGCAGCGCGCGCAGGTCAAGGCGCTGGACGATGCGCTCGGCTGGGTGCTCGACGCCCTGGAGGACAAGGGGGTGCTGGACGACACCCTGGTCGTGTACCTCAATGACAACGGGGGCACGACACGAGCGGGGTCGAATGCGCCCTACAGGGGTCTGAAGGGCAGTTTCCACGAAGGGGGCATCCGGGTTCCTGCCGCCATGCGCTGGCCCGGTCGTATTCCGGAGGGGTCCGAAAGCGACGCGTTGCTGCATGTTGTGGACGTGTTCCCCACGCTCGCGGGCCTCGCCGGGGCGTCGACGACGGACGGGCTGCCGCTCGACGGGCTGGACGCCTGGCAGGCGATCGCTGCGGGGGCAGAGTCCCCGCGCCAGGAACTCGCACACTCACGCAAAGTGATACGCGTCGGCGACTGGAAGCTGCTCGACACCAACGGCGAATCCTACGGCGGGCGCTGGAGTTCGCGGCGGCAGCTGTACAACATCGCCGAAGATCCGTACGAGAAGACGAACCTCGCGGGGAGCGAGCCTGCGAAGGTCGCGGAATTGCGCACACGCTTGACCCATCACCGGGAGGCCGCCCGCGGCGCGGCCCCGGCGGCGCAGATGCCCGAGGAGCTGGTCACGTACGGATTCGACGAGAACGCCGCATACGGCACCGCAGTCGAACGGGCATACACGGAACTCCAGGCGGGCAATCCGGGCCCGACGCTGGTGCGGCTGGAGGCCGCGGGGGATCGGGTCAGGCTGGTCTACGACGAGCCGGTGGACACGGGCTCGGTGCCGCCGGAGAGCGCATTCCGCGTGGTGACGACACCGGGCTACGCCGCGGTCGATGTTACGGACGTCGAGGCGAGCGGCAGCGACGTCGTGCTCACGCTCGCGTTGCGGCTCGCTCCCGGCACGACGGTCGGCATCACCTACGATGTGCCGGACAGCGGCGGGATACGAGACGCGGACGGTCTCGAGGCGGTCGGGACTACGTGGCAAACGGGCATGGCGTCGTCCGTCGATCCCGTCTGGCTGTCGACGGCTACAGTCGAGGTGCGGGGCGAGTACCGGGGGTATTCGTCGATCGCCCATCCCGATCTCGGCGCCGTTGCCGACCATGCGTTCGACTTCGGGGAGGGGGCCGCCTACCAGGTTCAGGTCGTCATGGCGTACTCGGACGGCGTCATGTTCCAGGTGCGCAACCGCGGCGAAGCCATATCCGGCCTCGTCCTGGAATGGGTGGGCGAGACGCTGCCGCTGGCGGACGCTACGTGGCACGCGGACTGGGACCGCTACACCTGGAGTCAGGCGTGGCTCGACGCCAATGCGCCGTCGCTGAACGCGTCGGCGTATGCGGCGACGCTGCCGGACGGCAGCACGACCGAGGTCTGCCTGCGGTTTGCGGAGCAGACGTGCCCCGAGGCGTCCACGGCTGGCGGTTCCGTCACCGCGTCCGCCGACGCGACGCTGTCGTCGCTGGCGCTGTCCGGGGTGGACATCGGCACATTCGCCGCGGGCACGACGAGCTATTCGGCATCGGTCGGCAACGCCGTCGCGAGCACGCAGGTGACGGTAGCCGCGAACGACGCGGGCGCTAGCGTGACGATCGCGGACGGCAGCGGCAGCACGGACGGCACGTCGCGCAACGTTTCGCTGGCCGAGGGATCGAACACCATCACGGTGACGGTGACCGCCGAGAACGGCACGACCACCAAGGCCTACGCGGTGACGGTGACGCGGGCCGCGGCGTCGACGGACGCGACGCTGTCGTCGCTGTCCCTGTCGGGCATCGACATCGGCACGTTCGCCGCGGGCACGACCGCCTACACGGCCAGCGTCGGCAACGCCGTCGCGAGCACGCAGGTGACGGCAGCCACGAACGACGCGGGCGCGAGCGTGACGATCGCGGACGGCGACGGCAGCACGGACGGTACGTCGCGCAGTGTTTCGCTGGCCGAGGGATCGAACACCATCACGGTGACGGTGACCGCCGAGGACGGCACGACCACCAAGGCCTACGCGGTGACGGTGACGCGGGCCGCGGCGTCGACGGACGCGACGCTGTCGTCGCTGTTCCTGTCGGGCATCGACATCGGCACGTTCGCCGCGGGCACGACTGCCTACACGGCCAGCGTCGGCAACGCCGTCGCGAGCACGCAGGTGACGGCGGTCGCGAACGACGCGGGCGCCGGCGTTGCGATCGCGGACGGCGCTGGCAGCACGGACGGCACATCGCGCAATGTTTCGTTCGACGAGGGATCGAACACCATCACGGTGACGGTGACCGCCGAGGACGGCACGACGACGCAGACCTACACCGTGACGGTGGCCCGCGCGGCGGCATCGACGGATGCGACGCTGTCGTCCTTGGTGCTGTCCGGGGTGGACATCGGCCCGTTCGCGGCGGGCACGACGAGCTACACGGCCAGCGTCGGCAACGCCGTCGCGAGCACCGAGGTAACGGCGACGGCGAGCCAGGCGGGTGCAAGCGTGACGATCGCGGACGGCGCTGGCAGCACGGATGGTACGTCGCGCACGGTGGCGCTGGCGGAGGGCGCCAACACGATCACGGTGACGGTCACCGCCACGGACGGCGAGACGACCGGGATCTACACCGTGACGGTGACCCGCGACACACCGGTGCTGACCGCCAGGTTCGAGAACCCACCAAACCGGCATGACGGGTCGAGTGCGTTTGACCTCAGCGTTCGCTTCAGCGAGGAACTGGCGAGGGGTTCGCGGAGCAAGGTCGAGAGCGCCATCTCGGTCTCGGCGGCCGAGCGGGGCAGGGTGCACCGGGTGGGCGATACGCACGACCTCTTCACGTTCACGTTGACCCCGTCCGGCAACGGCGAGGTAAGTGTCCGGCTCCGCGCGTCGTCCGGCTGCAGCCGGCTCAACTCGATTTGCACGGCGGATGGCCGGGCGCTGTCGAACGCGCTGAGCGTGACGGTGGGCGGCCCGGATGCGGCGTCGACGGACGCGATGCTGTCGACGCTGGCGCTGTCCGGCATCGACATCGGCACATTCGCCGCGGGCACGACGAGCTATTCGGCATCGGTCGGCAACGCCGTCGCGAGCACGCAGGTGACGGTAGCCGCGAACGACGCGGGCGCTAGCGTGACGATCGCGGACGGCAGCGGCAGCACGGACGGCACGTCGCGCAACGTTTCGCTGGCCGAGGGATCGAACACCATCACGGTGACGGTGACCGCCGAGGACGGCACGACGACACAGACCTACACCGTGACGGTGACGCGGGAGGCGGCGCCGACGGGCGGGGCGCTGACCGCCGGGTTCGAGAACGAGCCGGAAGGGGGGCATGACGGTTCAAGCCCGTTCGAGCTTCGGGTCCGATTCAGCGAGGAGTTGGCGGAGGGCTCGGGGCGCAAGGTGGCGAGGGCGTTGTCGGTATCGGGGGCCACGCGGGGCTATATGCTCCGGGTGGGAGCCACCCGCGACCTGTTCAAGTTCGAGTTAACGCCCTCGGGCAACGGCGACGTGACAGTCTCGCTCACCGCGCCGTCCGGCTGCGGGGAGAGCAACTCGGTCTGCACGGCGGACGGCCGGGTGCTGTCGAACGCGCCGAGCGTGACGGTGGACGGCCCCGCGGCGGCAAGCGCGAGCGTGAACGGCCTGCTGGTGACGCTGTCGTGGCCGAGCCCGCGGGACGAGTTCGGCTCGCCGTCGGCGTCCGATTACGGGGTGCAGGTGAACGGCGCGACGCACCGCGTAGCCTTGGCGTCGCTGGCCGGCTCGAACGCGTGGCTCACGCTGGAATTCCCGGTGGCGGCCGGGGACACAGTGACTGTGGCCTACCTGGGCTCGGCCATGCACCCGCTGGCGGAGGCCGCCGGTCGCGTGCGCTCAGGGCCGTGGGAAGGCTTGGTGGCGGAGAACCTGACAGGCATGGAGCCTCCAGGCGCGCCCGTGGCGATCGTCGACCTGCGGCACGCGGACCCACTCGCGGCGGCGGCCGACGGCGCCCTGCGCCTGGACGCCTCGGGACGCGGCTTGACCGAGGTTTGGGGCCTTGCGCGGTTCACCGCGCTCGAGCGCCTAGACCTCTCCGGCAATGCGCTGACGGACCTGTCGCCGCTGGCCGGTCTGGTGAACCTGCGGGACCTCGACCTGTCGCGCAACCGGGTGGCGGACCTGTGGCCGCTGGCCGGACTCTACAACCTGGAGCGCCTGAACCTGGCTGATAACGTTGTGACGGATGTGGCGGCGCTCGCCGGGCTGCCGAACCTGACGGTGCTGCTGCTGGATGGCAACGCGGTCGCGGACCTCTGGCCGCTGGGCCAGTTGGCAACGCTGGAGAACCTGGGACTCGGCGGCAACCGGATCGGCGATTTGACCGCGCTCCAGGACCTGCCGCATCTGCGGCGGCTCGACCTGGCTGGCAACCCGGCGGCCGACCTCTCCCCGCTTGGTGACCTGGGTTCGCTAGTGTGGCTGGCCCTGCCAGGGCGTCGGGTCGGCGCCTCGGAACAGACGCTGGGCCGCCTGACCCGACTCGGCTGGGTGTGGTTCGAGAGCGCGGAGTCCATCTCGACGCACGACGTGGCGATGCCGCGTTAACAACCGGCGGGCGGAGGGAACATGTTTCTCAATAGCACCCCGCGAGGGCGCGATCTGACGATCCGCTAACCTGTAGGAGGAGAGCAGGCGTATCGAATCAGCCAGCCTGCCGGAATTCGGCGTGAGCGTGAACTGGGCGATGTGCCGGAATCCGATGTGCACGAATTTCGGAATCCCGTTCGAAGGGAAAATTCCGGACGGCCGCAAGAGCACGTCGGACCAGCGCTACACCGTGAGCCTGGTCATCGGTTCGCGCGGCCACCCGGTCGCAGTCATCCATTGCAAGGACTGCGGGCAGACGTCGCGGCTCGCGTCAAACGAGGCTGTTCGGCCGATCGCGCGCTATTTTCTGTCGTTGAGTCTGCCGTTTGTGGATTGCCCCAACACGGACTGCCAGAACCACGGCGTAAATCTGTATGAGCACTGGCCGCCGACCGGCAAGGGACGATCCCCCTACCGGGGAATGGGAGACCATACGGCACGGTGCAAAGCCTGCGACGGGCTCGCCAGGTCCGGAGGCCGAGCGTCCTCGATTTCGCTGGGCACACCGCGGCGCGTGGTCGACAGTCCCGAAACCCGCAATCGCTGGCGAACCCTCCTTGACGCGCTGCCAGCCGCACATTCAATCGCGGGAATCACCGGAATGCTGGGGGTCTCTTATGCGACCTATCACGGGGATCTGGCGCGGCTCGGTGCGCGCTTGAACGACTACCACGCGTTTCGGAACGCGCGCCTGTTGCACCCGGACACTCCCAACCGGGATCGGCCGATCAGTCTCTACACGGGCGAAATGACTCTTCCCGCTCGGTTTTCTGCCAAGCGCAACGGCGCCAAGTCACTGTCGGTCATCGTTACTGTCGCCTCCGCCGGTGGTGCCAATTTCGTGTTGGCGGCGCACCCGTGCTTCCTGCCGGCAGTGCTCTGTCCCGATGCAGCCACGCTAGCGGCGGACGGACGGCGACCGCCGTTGGAAAGCGAGTGGGACGCGCTGCAGCACCCGTTCGGTGATGGCTCGGACCGAACGCTCGACAAGCGAGAGGACGCCGTGCCCGCAGACCCGATCCCGGACGCGTTTTTCGTCCGCGCCCCCTATGCGGCACTCGCACACTTCTTGGTGGTCCAGAAGATGCTGTCGAGGTTCCGGGTTATCCACAACACGATCAATGCCGCTGACGGGCTGTTCACGGCGGCGCTGGTCGCCTACCGGGACCGGATCCTGGCCGGGCAGCCCCGCACGGCGGAGGTGGTCCTGTTCAGTTTCGCCCCGCCAGGCGGGCGCCTGAAAACGAGGCCCGTCGGGCCTCCATCTGCCGCCCCAGAGATCTCCCCAGACGACGCTTGGCGGGCTGCCGAGGAACGGTTCGCCGAACGGCCGGTCCCGGCGCACCTCGAAAAAGACGGCTTGAGTTGGGACCACCCGAGGGTCACCCCAACCACCTTGACCATCAATGAGCCCGAGGTGCGCATGACGCCACGCATCGTGGCAAGCACGGCCCGAGCCACGATGCGTGAATCCGTGGGCGACGTGACAGTTCGGCTGAGGCTCGAGCATCCCCCCGAAAACGCGGCCGAAACCGATGGCTACACCGGCTGCCGCCTGCGTCCGGGTTCGGGCGGCGATGCCGAAACTCCATCAGACGCAACGTTTTCGGGCCAATTGGATCTAACATCGTCGAACGGTTGGTCTGCGCAAGCAGCGTTGCTCACGGTGGTGGACGACACAGCGCGCGAGGACGACGAGACACTGGTTGTGGAGGGTTACTGCACGGGCAGCACGAGCGGCACGGATCCCACTCACTCGGAATTGGAATCCGTCCCGCTGACACTGACCATCGTGGACAACGACGATCCGGTCATCCGGCTGTCCGTGAGCCCGATAAACATCTTCGAGGACGCCGGCGCGCGCGTGGTAACGATCACGGCGGAGACGGACGAGGCCCCGGACACGGCGGTGACGGTGACACTGATCCTCGGTGCGGGCTCCTATAGCACGACCGGCCTCCGGTACATCGAGATCGAATCGGGCAACACAAGCGGGTCGACGGACCTGACCTTCGAACCGGAGCACGATGGCAACAGGACCGACGACTCCGTCTCGATCGATGGCAGTGCAACCGGCTATTTCGTGATCCCGTCTGCACTGATCATCAGCGATTCAACGACTGACGTGCCGGTTGTCGTGGCCAGTGTGGAGAATTCGACGCTCGTCGAATCCACTGGCCGAGTCAACGTCCGGCTGACTCTCGACCACCCGCCCGAGACCGAGGCGGACGGCGGCTATACGGGGTGCCGATTGCGGCTCGGTGCGGGGGGTGAGGCGGAAACGCCGGCGGACGTGATCTTCTCGAATCAGAAGAAGCTCAGTCCATCGAACGACTGGTCGGCGGAAACCCAGTTCATGCGGGTGGTCGATGACGACACCTACGAAGGCGACGAGACGCTTGTGGTGGAGGGCTATTGCACCGGCACCAATCGAGGTGTGGAACCCTCACACACGGCTCTGGATTTCGTTCCGCTGACATTGACCATCGAAGACAACGACCTGCCGTCCATTTCGCTCACCACAAATCCGAGGCGCATCGGAGAAGGCGGCGGCCGGCAGGCGGTGACCGTGACGGCCTGGGCGGAGAAGGCCCCCGAAGAAGATGGGGCGAGGGTTTATCTGGACCTCGAATCGGGATCGTATACGGTGACCGGAAGCCGGAGCATCTGGATCGATCGGAGTGAAAGGAGCGGATCCACAACCCTGACGTTTGAACCGGCGGACGATGGAAATACCACCGACGACGAGATCGTGATCGATGGCAACGCCTCGGGCTACCGCGTTGAGGCCACACAGTTGACCATCCGGGACAGCGACAACGAAACGGCGACTCCGAAGGCCCTGGTGCCACTGTTTCTCAATGCGACGGATCCCTTCCGCCACGGATTCGTCCGGGTCATCAACCGTTCCACGGCCGAGGGTGAGGTGCGCCTGACAGCAATCGACGATGCGGGCTATCAGCCGGCTTCGGTGTCGATTCGGCTGGGCGCCGCTTCCGCCATCCAGTTCAACTCCGAGGATCTCGAAAACGGCAATCCCGAGAAGGGCCTTGCCGTTGGCGTAGGACAGGGAACAGGCCAGTGGCGTCTGCTGTTCGACAGCGAACTGGATCTGGGCGTGCTGGCGTACGTTCGCACGAGCGACGGGTTCCTGACGGCCGTGCACGACGTGGCCCCCTTGGAGCAGGGAGACTATCGGGTTGCCACCTTCAACCCCGGCAGCAACGTCGACCAGGTGAGTACGCTGCGGGTCGTCAACACCTCCCCGGCGACGGCCAGCGTCACGGTTGAGGGTTACGAGGAGTCGGGCACCTCATCGAGTGGCGTAGTGCGATTCGACGTGCCCGCCAACACGGTGCGGGAATTCACCGCGGCGGAACTCGAAACCGGCGCGGGGCTCGCAAGTTCGCTGGGTTCCGGTACGGGCAAGTGGCGCCTGGCGGTACGGTCGGAACAGTCCATTGTTGTCATGAGCCTGCTTGAGAGTCCGGAAGGCTACCTGACCAATCTCTCGTCGCTGCCTGCGCTTCCGGAAGGCGCGCGTGGTGTGCATCCGGTGCCGTTCTTCCCTGCCGCTTCGGACCCATCGGGCCGGCAGGGTTTCGTGCGGTTGATAAGTCGCTCTCCGAGCATAGGCAACGTTTCGGTTCGCGCCTTTGACCGAAGCGACACCGATTACGCGCCACTGACCATTTCGCTCGACGCCTGGGAAACCGCGCACTTCAACTCGGACGATCTCGAACTCGGCAATGCGTCCAAGGGGCTGACGGGGAGCACCGGCAGCGGCACGGGCGATTGGCGGCTTGAACTGACAAGCGCACTGAACATCGACGCGCTGTCCTACGTGCGCACGACCAGCGGATTCCTGACATCGATGCACGATCTGGTGCCGTCGGTGCAGGGGGTGTACTCCGTCGCAACGTTCAATCCCGCGAGCAATCTGCTGCAGGTGAGCCGCCTGTTGCTGATCAACCCCGAAAACCGGGATGCGAATGTGACCATCGAGGGAACCGACGATGACGGTGCTTCGCCCGGCGGAACGGTTGCGTTCACGGTGGCTGCGGGATCCACCCGCATGCTCGACGCATCGCAACTGGAATCGGGTGGCGACGATCTGAGTGGCGTGATCGGGGACGGGACAGGCAAATGGCGACTGAGCCTGGAAGCCGACCAGCCGATCCTGGTGGTGAATCTTCTCTCCAGTCCGACCGGGCACATTTCGAATCTGTCGAGTGTGCCGAATTAGAATCCTGAAGTCTTTGAACCTTGTCTTGATGTGACAGGCCATGATGAACGAAACAGCCTCCGGTAAACCCGGGGCGATTCAAGCACCTCGCCTTCGTGGTCGACGGCGCGCCACAGGTAGTGGCGCTCGCCGTTGATCCGGACAAAGACTTCATCGAGGTGCCAGCGCCAGTTCGAGTAGTTGCGGCCGTCGACTCGCCGTTTTCGGATCTCGGCGGCAAACTTGGGACCGAACCGGTTCCACCAGTACCGAATCGTCTCGTGACTGACGTCGATGCCGCGTTCGAACAGGATGTCTTCGACCTGGCGTAACGACAACGGATAACGGATGTACATCACGGCGAGGCGGATGATCTCGGGGGAGGTTTTGAAATATCGGAAGGGATTGTTCATCTTCGCAACCGACGAGCGCGGACTCTCCGGCTCAAGCCTGTTTTGTCTGACAGAGCCGGCGGAGCCACTATCTCATTTGGGAACGGCGGGTAACGTCCGACTGACTTCAAGTCGCCCGCCTAAACCATAAATACATTTTAAATCAATGGTTTAAAGTTTTTCTCGTTCCTCTGGCCAGCCCGTACCTGGTCGACTGGCAGGATATTGGCAGGGATTGAAGTTGCGGAAGTCCTACCAGTTGGACCTCCCTTCATAGCTTGCTCTTGACGCTGGGCTGAAACTAGCGGATATCCCTCTCTTCAATCGTCCTTATACTAGGCAAAGTGGCAACTGGAGGGCGCGTGGACGACATTCGTGACGTTTTTCTGTCGATTCGGCTTGGCATAGCCCGTGCCGTGTCGAAAATCGTGCCGCCTCACGAAGTCGAGGACATCGTTCAGGAAACGTACGTTCGCCTGTGTCAGGTCGGTACGCCCGAACAGATTCATCATCCGAAATCCTATCTGTATAGAACGGCTCGAAACCTGGCGCTTGACAGCCTGAAGCGCGCTGACAATCGCGCGACCGAACATTGGGATGAGGACGTTCATGCTGGCCTTGACTCTACCCGGACTGGACTTGATGAGACTTTTGAGCAAGCGGCTTCAAGCGAGGAGTTTGGCCATTTCTGTGAGGCTGTGCGACAGCTGCCGGTACAGGCTAGGCGCGTCTTTGTGCTGAAGAAAGTATACGGGTATTCCCAGCGGGAGATTGCCGGTGAACTTGGGCTTGCCGAGAGTACCGTTGAGAAACATGTTGCGCTAGCCGTGAGACGGTGCGCGGTTTACATGCAGGAACAGGTGTGGCGCGCACCCGTCCAGATCAATCAAACGGAGGCCCGCTGTGAGTAATGTCTACCGGTTCGACCCGGCAGTTAATGACCACGAACAACTCGTTGCAGAGGCCAGTGAGTGGATCGCAAAGATGGACAAGGGGTTGTCGGATGCGGACGCTGAAACGCTATTGGCCTGGATCCGGGCAGACCCGCGGAATGAAGCGGAGCTGCTCAAGATGGCGCGGATGTGGGACAAGATGGATTCGTTGGCACGCTTGTCCGAAGTGTTTCCACACGCGTCAGAAACTGTCACGCCGCCGGCTCGTCAGTGGGGCCGACGGCTGGCAATGGCCGCATCGTTCGTCGTTGTTGTCACGGGATTTGTGATAGCGGCCATGTTCATGAATGAAGCCAGCGATGAAGCACTACCGGAACTGGCGTCTGACACGACGGCATATGAAACCGCCGTTGGCGGCATTTCGACCATCGAGCTGGTGGATGGATCCGTGATCACGCTGAATACGGACAGCCGCGCAATTGTCCGTTTCGGCGGGCAACAGCGCATCGTCCAGCTTGAGCGGGGAGAGATGCATATCGATGTCGCACACGATCCGGAAAGGCCGCTCAGCATTATGGCCGCCGGGCGTGTTATCCGAGCTGTTGGCACTTCGTTCAGCGTGAGGATTGATGAGTCTCAGCAGGTGGAGGTCCTGGTCTCGGATGGCCGTGTCCAAATTGGTGTGCGTGAACCCGGCACGGCTGATACTGATCAGCTGGGACGTCTCAGCGAATTGGCAAACCAGTCTTTTCTCGTCGCTCAGGCGGAACGTGTGATTCTGAACTCTGGCAGGGAAAGCGTGGAAGCGCTCGAGCCCGAAGAAATCGAAGTGCACCTGTCCTGGCGAAACGGCAACCTGATCTTTCGTGGCGAATCACTGGAGACCGCGGTTGCCGAAGTAGGACGCTACGCGCCGGTCGAATTTGTCATTGAAGATGAGGACCTGCAACAGGTCCGCGTGGCGGGCCTGTTCAAGGTAGGCGATGTGTCGGGGTTTCTGTCGTCTTTGGAAGCCAATTTCGACATCGTGTACGAGCGTGCTGACGATGAGACCATTCTTCTCTCTGCCGAGAAAGGTCGCGTCACGGATGCTTCAAATTAGCAGGCGGCAAGCTTTTGCGCTTGTCGACTGGCGGATTTTTTTTAGCCGATCGTCCTACTCTGCAGGAGGCCGACAAGTTGTTGCGCGGGCGTTGGGTGCCCTTTTGGGCACGTGCGCCCGGCTGAGACCGGGATATTTGGTCGTTGGTCTGTGTGTTGCTGTACAGGCTCATGCAAACGCCACACTGGTCTTCGATATCCCAGAGCAACGTGCCGACCTCGCGCTCATCGCATTTGCGGAGCAGGCAGATCGGACATTGCTGTTTTCTTTCGACGAAACCAGCAACAAGACAGCCAACCGGTTAAGCGGACAGTATGAAGTGGTGGAAGCACTGCAGCTTCTGTTGGCCGGTACCGGACTCTCCATATCGATGGGCAAGGGACAACTCAGCGTTGTCGAAAACCTGGAATCGAATAGGGAGACAATCGTGGAAAGACCAAAATCAATCCTGGCTCGCATCGGTGCAGTGATTGCCGGCGCGATGGTTGCCTCGGGCGCAGCCGCGCAAACTGAGGATGCTACGGCAGACAATACAACTGTGAGCACCATCGAAGAGGTGATTGTCACGTCAACCCGTCGCGATACCGCCCTTATGGATACGCCTCTGTCAATTGCGGTGGTTACCGCCGAGAACATCGAGTCGAAAGGTATCGTGAACTTTCAGACGCTGTATCAGTCGATTCCAGGCATGGCATACCGTACGAATGCCAGTACATACAACACAATAAGTATCCGCGGCTTGACGCAGCCGGGTGAGGGCGGCCCCACGGTCGGGGTTTATATCGACAACGTGTCGGTGACGGACAGCAACACCGGTGCCGGAGTCAGCCAGATTTCAGGTTCCATATTCGATCTGCAGAGGGTCGAAGTACTCAAAGGCCCGCAGGGTACGCTCTACGGTGAGTCAACGATAGGCGGGGCGATTCGTTATATCGCCAATCCTCCGGATCCCACGGCGTTCGATTTCGGCATAAAGGCGGAATTCGAAGAGATGTCCAATACGGATGACCCGGGTTACCGGGTAAACGCCATGGTAAACGTGCCGCTCATGGACACACTGGCATTCAGGCTGACAGGGTTTTACCGGGAACGGGCAGGGCTCCTCGATATCCCGGCCCCCCGTTCCGAAGACGATGTCGACTGGCAGGAAGAGGAAGGGTTTCGTGCCAAGCTCGCCTGGTTTCCCACCGAACGACTGACGCTGGGGCTGTCTGCGCAGATGACGGAAACTGACTATGGCGGGCCGAGTATCGCTGACTTTGAAGCTGAATACTCCAACGCGTTGCTCACCCAGCCTGACTTTCCCAATGGCGGTACCTCGGCGGTCGATGTTTACAGCTTCAACCTGGGGTACGAATTCGACGCCGTGAACGTGGAATTCACGAGTTCGAGGTTCGAACTGGAAACCCAATTTGGAGAGCAGACTACTCCACGCTTTGGCGCTGCGCTCGTGGGGGCAGCAAATGCATTGATTGGGCTTTTCGATCCGACGTTAGCGGGTGTGAATCCAGTTGCAGCCACCGGTGCATTTGGTTTTCTCCGGCGCGAAGCCGAGAGAGACATCCATGAACTGCGTGTTCTTTCCAACTGGGAAAGCAAGTGGCAGTGGGCTGTCGGCCTCTACTACAAAGACGATACGGCGTTTAACGGCGGTGCTGTCAGCGCGGAAGAGCCCGCCTTCTGGTTCGCCCTGGCCCCAGGATTTGAAGCTGCCCGTCCTACCGTGCAGTTTCTCGACGCAATTTTTGCACCGCTGTTTCCAACATCCACGATCAAATCGACTGAGAAAGCCGTTTTCGGTGAGGTCAGTTACCGTTTTAGCGATGCGTGGGAGCTGTTGGCAGGGGTGAGATTCACAGACGTCGAACGGGAAACAGACATATTCGCCGAGGAAATCACCGACGACTTTGCATCGCCCAAGATTTCTTTGACCTGGCGGCCTCGAGACCAACTCATGACCTACTTTACCTTCTCGCAGGGTTTTCGGCCTGGGGTCATCAACGATAACCTGCCAGGCGTCATCGCCGAATTGGAGGCACTGGCTGCAACCGACCCGAACGCCGGAGATCGGGCAGAGTTTTTCAGATCTCGACTTACCGTTGATGGCGATGAGGTGTCGAGCTACGAGTTGGGCCTGAAGACGACACTATGGGATGGACGTGCACGCCTGACAGCCGCGATCTATCACTTGGATTGGAAAGATACGCTCGTTTTTCAACCATTATCCGAGTTCACCGGGCTTGCCGCTTCCATCGGTCAGAGTTACAACGACAATCTCGACGGCGGGGCCGTAAGCCAGGGCGCCGAATTCGAGATAGACGTGGATATCACGTCCCAGTGGGGCCTGAGCATCGCTCATGACAATAACTGGAAGGCAGAATCCAAGGGTGATGCCGCTGGGCAGTTTCCGGGGCCGGATGGTGAAATTGTTCGCGCCAAAAAGGGCAACAGGCTGCCCGCCGCGCCCGAGAACTCGTGGAGCATTTCGACTGACTATGAGTTCCCGGTGGGCTCCTGGACAGGTAACGGGCGTCTTGATTGGTATCGGATAAGCAGTGCGTTCAACCGCATCACAAACGAGATAAAAACACCTGGCTATGACCAACTCGATGCCAGGCTCAGCCTGGTATCGCCTGATCAAGATTGGCGGATATCTTTCTACGGCGCCAACCTGACAGATGAGACGGTAATCTATGAGTGCAATGAAGGTGGGTGCAGGCTCGGCCGCCCGCTGACGGTTGGGGTATCATTTTCTTACGGACTGTAGATTCAGGGTTTATTCGTGATTGTCGAAGACTGGCCTTCTGCAAAGACTACCGCCCCGCTTTACCGGGAACTCAAGAAACTGGAATTGTTGGAGCACGTAGCCGAACTTGAAGCATTCGGGTTTACCGTGTTGCCACCTGAAAAGATTGGTCCGCCGGAACAGGTCGAGCGGGTTCGTGATGCGGTGCTGAAAATCGCTGCGGACCGCAAGGGCTGCGCTATCGACGAACTGACAACGGTTTACGACGAGGGGCAGGAACTGCTGCGCTTTGTGCTTTGGGAAGACACTGTCTTTGAGAAACTGATTCTCACACCCACTGTACTGGGCCTGGTGCAGTGGTTGGTGGGAACAGATTGCATCCTCAGCGTGTGTGATGCGTGGGTCAAGGGCAAGGGCGGCCCGCGCACGGCGATTCACACCGACTGGACGCAATACGACATGCCAACCATGTCGGTCGAGCCTTTTGGTGCCAATTTCAACTATTTGCTCACAGATTATTCTGCAGAAGATGGCGGTTTGTCGTTCGTGCCGGGAAGCCATCGCTGGCGTCGTCTGCCGTCGGTTGAAGAAGCCGAATATTGGGCCGATAACGCTCATGCGATTTCCGCTCCGGCCGGTTCAATGGCCATTTGGGGAGACCACACCTGGCATGGAGCGTATCCGAAACAGAGCGACGGCCTTCGCTTGACGATTGTCGGCATGTATAACCGGCCGCACATGCAAACCCAGGAAGCCTACCGTGAGACTGTCACGGACGAAGCACTGGCACGCAATCCCGCGCGCTTTGCCCGACTGATGAATGTGTTCAATCCAATGCCCTGGGGCAAAACGGCGGAATACGGAAAACCGAACACTGCTCCCCAGGGCTACTTGAGCCTATTCGACGACAAACCCGCGGGGGTGGACATGCGGGTGCCGAAACGAACGGATCCTGATAGTTACGATCAACAGGTTGGCGCAACAATTCAAAAGACGATGAGCATGAAAGAGTTGGGTTTTCCAGACCACTACAAGACCACTACAAATAGTGCATTGAAAGTCGACCGGAATACCCAACAGTAGAAAAGTAGAAAAGCAGAAAAGAGCAGAGGTTGTCAGCGCCTTTTCAGGGCAGTAATCACTATGGGTCAGTCTCGACTTGAATCGCTGGACATCAGTAACCCCGCTTTGTACGAAAATGACACCTGGCAGGAGGTTGCAGCCAGGCTGCGTGCTGAAAACCCGGTTCACTATTTTGAAAGTGATATCAATGGTCCTTTCTGGTCGGTGACCACGCATCCGTTAATCAAATACGTCGATACCCATCACGACCTGTTTTCTTCGGCGCATGGTGTTTCGATCAATGATGCCCCCGTGGACGAGAACGGCGAAAAGCAGGGGATTGAAAATTTCATTGCCATGGACCCGCCGACACACAGTGAACAGCGGGCGGCGGTTGCGCCATCAGTCGCACCCGGCAACCTCGCCAATCTGGAACCGCTGATTCGAGACCGGGTGATCGACATTCTCGACAACCTGCCAGTGGGTGAGAAGTTCAACTGGGTAGACAGGGTGTCGATTGAACTCACCTCGCGAATGCTCGCCACGCTGTTCGACTTTCCCTATGAGGACCGCAGGAAACTGGTCTATTGGTCTGACATCACGACCGATGTTCCCCAGACGACGGGGGCAGCAGATTACGACATGGAGTCACGCCAGAAGGATTTTCAGGAATGTGCTGACGCCTTCTACCAGCTTTGGTTTGAACGGGCGGCGGAGCCACCCAGGTTTGACCTGATATCCATGCTGGCACACGGTGAGTCCACCAGAGACATGCCGCAGAACCCCAGGCTGTTTCTGGGAAACATCCTGCTGTTGATTGTGGGCGGTAATGACACAACACGTAACAGCATCAGTGGCGGCGTTCTGGGTCTGAATCAGTTCCCCGATGAGTATCAGAAACTGCGTGGCAACCCGGGCCTGATTCCCAATATGGTCGCTGAAATGATTCGTTGGCAGACGCCAGTCCTGCATATGCGCCGCAATGCCACTCGGGATCTGGAATTTGGCGGCAAGCAGATCAAGAAAGGCGAGAAGGTGATCATGTGGTACATCTCAGGTAATCGAGACGAGACCGTGTTTCCCGACGCAGATCGCCTGATTATCGATCGTGAGAATGCGCGGCAGCATGTTGCCTTCGGTTTTGGTATACATCGCTGCATGGGTAACAGACTCGCAGAAATGCAGCTGCGCGTGCTGTGGGAAGAAATCATGC
Organism: Pseudomonadales bacterium; assembly: GCA_963663395.1. GTDB lineage: Bacteria > Pseudomonadota > Gammaproteobacteria > Pseudomonadales > Azotimanducaceae > Azophilus. The sequence continues at coordinate 5,286,804 of OY760226.1, read as the reverse complement.
AACGGTTCTCGTTTGTTGAACTGGCGGGTGACGTGGTGCGATTGCCGAACAACTTCATCCGCGGTATCAACGAAGTACCGGTAATTCTGCATCCTGGATAGGATCAATCACTCGGGTTAGATTCGCTACGGACCGAGTGCGGCGACCGGGATAACGCAGATCCCGTCAGGGCGTTTGTATCCATATCCGGAGCCGACAATCACACCCAGCGTCCCCGGTTCGCCCACGGTGTTCAGTTCGAGGCGGTCGCGCATCCTCAGCAGCGAATCCACGGCGGCATCCACCTGCCCGGCCCCCAGCTTCACCTCGAATGCGCACCAGTTTCCGCGGCGGTCCTGCACCACCATGTCGACCTCGAGATTGGTATTGTCGCGGTAGTGGAATACTTCCGCCCCGCAGGCGCGTCCATAGACTGAGAGGTCCCGATACACCATGGATTCGAACAGGAACCCGAGATATTCGAGGTCTTCCAGCAGCCGCTCCGGGGTCGCGCCGAGTGCCGCAGCCGCAAGCGAAGGATCGACGAGGTGGCGTTTGGGGGACTTGCGCAGCACGGACCGCGAGCGCAGGCGGGGCGACCAGGCAGGTTGTTCCTCGACTACCATCAGCCGGGAAAGTGCAGCCAGATATTGCCGCACCGTGTCGACGTCCAGCGGTCGTCCCTCCCCGCCGACATCGGCGGCCAGGGTCCGGGCGCTGACGTTGGTCGCCACGTTTCGCGCCAGGGACCGGATCAGGCGACCCACATTGGCGGGATCGCGGGCGATGCCGTCTGTTCGCGAAACATCGGTACGACGGATTTCCTCGAGGTAGTCGACCCTCGCCGTCAGGGAGGCGCTTGCCGTCAGGTCCAGGTCGCCAGGCCAGCCGCCCTTGCAGATCGAGGCAGCGAGGTCCCCCACTTTTACGTCCGCCGGCCCGCACCCTGCAAAGCGTCCCTCCAGCAGATCCCCGAGCGAAATTTCCCCGGTCGAGAATCCGGTTTCGGAGGAACTCATGGTGCGCAACCGCAGGCGAGACACACGGCCGGCACCGGTGTGGCGGGTGACGTCGTCCGCGGGTACGGAAGAGCCCGTCAGAATGAACTGACCGCGTTGGCCTTGCCGCCGGTCTACGGCGCGCCGGACATGGTTCCAGATACCGGGCTCGATCTGCCACTCGTCGATCAGGCGTGGTGTATTGCCCGCAAGCACCAGTGCGGGGTCTATGGCCATCGCTCGCCGGGCGTTGTCGTCGATGTCGAGCAGCACCTCGCTGGCGGCCTGCCGGCGGGCCAATTCCGTCTTGCCGCAAGCTCTCGGTCCCTCGATCAGTACCGCACCCGCGCCGGAAAGCCGATTCGAGAGTTCCGTATCTGCGATTCTCGGAACGTAATTGGCCATGTCAGACTGTTGACCCGGCGTTTGAAACACATACAACCAGATAAATGTATCGCGTTCAACCCGTTAAAAGTAACGAATATGATCAGTTAAATGTAACCACCTGAACGGGGAGTTGCAATTCAACGACCGGATCCCGCACTCCACAGGTCCATGAAGACTTTTGGATTCGCGACGAACGCGAGCAACTTGTGGTTGCCAAATCCGTCCAGAGACGATACGAGCCTCTGCTTCGGGCCGGCCCGCCCGGCTACTCCGACGCCCCGGCGCCGGCAACGTAGCCGGCCGCTTCCTGCCGCCAGGCAACTTCCCGGCCCTGCCAGCCCGAATCGAGCTGCGCGTAGGTCTTGCGCGCCTCGTCGGCATTGCCGAGCGCCACGTGGGCCCGCGCCAGCCCGCGCAGGGAAAGGGGGCGGTTGGGCATGCGCTGCAGAGACCGCTCGAACGCGGCCAGCGCATCTTCGGGGCGGCCGGCGGCGAGCAGTGCTTCCCCGTAGAGTTCGTGGGCCGGTTTCAGCGGAATAGGCGCGCCGTTGGGGGGGCGCATGGATTCGGCGATGTCGACGCTCTCGCTCAACAACGCCAGGCCCGCCTCGGAGTTTCCGCGGGCGATTTCGAGTAGCCCGGCGACTTCCCTGCTCATGATGTTCAGGGGTTTGGCGGTGAGCGAGTAGTAGAAGCGGAAGTCGTCCTTGGATGCGGCCTCGTCCGCTTTCTCAGAAAGCCTGTTCGCGATTGTTTCGGCAAGTTCGAAATCGCCGGTATGGACGGCGCCGAGGCCAATGGCCAGCAGTTCCGTCGCCCGCGTCTGGTCCGTGACCGGTCCGGGCTGCCAGTCTTCCCGCTCGATGGCATAGCGGGCCCGGACCTCGGCCATCCGTGTGGCCGCCAGGTGGTCTTCCCCGGCCCGCTCGGCGATGCCTTCCATGATTTCGATCCAGCGTGCCGCCCGCTCGTAGTCGCCGCGCTGCAGGTCGCCGTATTGGCCCCAGTCCAGCGCATGCACCATGTCATCCAGCCTATCGCCGGGTTCATACAGGTCGACGGCTGCCTCGTAGGCGGACTGATTGGATGACGAGACCTGGTCCCACATGCCCCGCTGAATGAAGATGTGGGAGGGCATGTGCCGGGCGTGGGACACCTTTTCCGCGATGCGTGCGAATACGTGTGCGGCCGGCAGGGCGAGCGGTGCGTGCACCGGGTCGTCGAAGGCGTGGATGGTGTAGTGCGCCGCGCCGGGATGATTAGGATTGGCATTGAGCAACTGCAGCGCGACCGAACCCGCCAGCACATTGGTGCGCATGGCTTCGTCCCCCCGGCCGGCGGACATCAGAAGCGACAACGCGTAGAAGGCCGTTACTTCCTGGTCGTCGGGATAGGCATCAAACAGGTCGCGCATTGCTGCCATGTAGGCGCGCCGCCGCGTCAGGGTGTCGCCATCGCCGAGGAACAGTGCGTCGACGGCCTGGATGAAACCCTGCTCCCGGTGCGTGGGCGCCTTGGCCAGGCGCGCAGCCGGGGTGTCGCCCAGTCGCTGTAGTACGGCCTTCGGTGTTTCACGGTCCCACTCGGGGATCAGCGGATGGTTGTAGCAGAGCGCCTCGCCCCAATAGGCCATCGCGAAGTCCGGATCGAGCCGCTGCGCCGCCTGGAATTCGGCGCGTGCCTCTTTCCAGCCGAAGCTGTGCATGATGGTGACGCCGCGCAGGAAGTGATCCTGGGCCGGGCCACTGATGGAAGTGGGAAAGGTCACGGTTCCCAGCCCGGTGAGTTCCGCCGAATACACCAATGGCGAGGCCGTCAGCAGCAAGGCGACGGTGAGTCGAGTGAGTAGTTTCATCTGTAGCGCCTGGGTTGGTTAAGCGGATCGCCCGCGGACTGGTACCGTTGACGACACCCGTTCGTCAGTCCGCGACCGATGCCGGAATCCAGTTGCCGTGGAACCCGTTCGGAACGCGGGGAAGTTCGACCGAAGCCACGGGTGTGTCGTCCATGGATGCGGCGTCCATGATCACGAAGCGGCTGGAGTCCGACCTGGCGTCATACACATAGGTCATCAGGTAACCGTCGTCTTCGCTCCCTGGGTTTGCCGAAGGGACAAACACGGCTTCGCCGCACTGGGTGCCGCGCCCGAACTCGATCGAGTTGCGCTCGCCGGTCTCGCGGTCGTATTTCAGAATGGCCGCCGAGGCGCGCATGGGGTTCTCGGGGCTGGTGAAATCGGACAGGGTCATCATGTACCCGTAGCGATGCTTGAGACCGACCACGCTGTCGGCCACCCGCGGAAACTCGGCCGAGCGGTCGTCGACCTGCTCCTCGCGCACCTTGCCCGTGACGGTGTCGATGGTCCAGCGCCAGAGATCGGGCGCCGGGAAGTCGATGGCCGAGTCGCGCCACATGTGGCTGAACCGGGCAACGTCGAGCACGATGGTGTCGCCGTCCTCGTAGGAGTTCAGGGGATGGAAGACGTAACAGGGGTTGATGTCGTACCACTTCACCTGTGCGTCCGTGCCATTGCGCGGCATCACGCCCAGGCGTGCCGGATAGTCGTCGTCCCAGCGAATGGGCATTTCGCCGCTCATCGCCAGTTCCATTTTGAAGACCGCCGGCAGGTCCATGAAGATGACGTTGTTCCGGGTGATGTTGAAGTCGTGCATCATCGTGGGGCCGCCGACGGTGATGTTTTCCGTCTGCACCAGCTCACCCTCGGCGGATACACGCAGGTAGCGCAGGTAGGGCTCGAGCGCCGAGTAGCCGAAAGCGAGCAGTTCGCCGGTGACCGGGCAGACCTTCGGGTGGGCCGTGAACGAGCCGTTGAGCACACCGTTGAAATCGGTCGGCCCCACGGTTTCCAGGCTGCCGTCCAGCACATAGGGGAAATGGCCTTCCTCCAGGGCGAGAATCTTGCCGGCGTGGCCGAACACGTGGGTGTTCGCCTTCGATGACTTCATGTCCATCAGCACCGTGGGATCGAGAATGTCGAGGGAGGGATTCGTGACAAAGGGCGTCTTGACGTAGCGGTTGCGGTACCACTCCGCCTTGCCGTCGCGCAGCCGCACACCGTGCAGCATGCCGTCGCCGAAGAAAGGATGCGCACTCCAGCCGGAGAGCGGATTGGCGCCGTTACGGACGTAGCGGCCGTCGAGTTCGGGGGGAATCGTTCCGTTGGCTTTCAGTTCGGTGAGGGTTTGCTCCTCGGTCAGGGGTCGTCCGTTGCCGAGAAGGTGTGTCGGGGTGCTTTCTGGAGCGGCTGCCATTTTCTGAATCTCCATGTATCGGTTGAATGCATTCGCAACGGAGACGTAGTGCGCACACGCAGGAACACGGCTTTCGTTCCCGCAGGCCGGGCTGGAGCGGCTCGCGTTGAGGGTGGCTATAGTACCGGATATGCCCGTACTCGCACGAACCCGAACGGCAGGCGTGGGAGTATTCTCGCGGTTTCGCGTTTGCGGTCTGGTATGCTCGGGATAAAAGGGGTCAGGTTCAATTTGCACGGCAATTTGAACCTGACCCCTTTTATCCTATGGTTGGGAAGGGCATGCATCACGGATCCTGCTGCATCTGCGTACCGGTCACTGAACAGGCCCTGGAAAACGTCCGTTCGAATGGGGGCGCAGGCGCCTACAAGGATACGCATCCCTGGTACCTGGCGCAGGAGTTGCTGGCCCGAGCGCGGGAAAGCGGCGAGGCGCTGGCCATTCTGTTCGTCTCGGGGGAGCCTGAGGAATTCCACGGGTGGGCCGAGATCCAGGACATCGACGTGGAGGCCTTCCACCGGGGCACCTGGGAGACCCGCTGCACCTTCTCCAACCTGAAACCCGTCTCGGAGATCTTCCGCCCGCTCGACAGCGTGGCGCTCTACCCCGGTGAAGACCAGTTGCGGCGCGAGGCGGTCGAGCCCGTCAAGCAGCACCGGCAATTTTTGAACGCGAACCTGCTGAGACCATACGCCATCGCCGAGACTCCGGTCTTTGTCGCGCAATACACCTGTTCCGGCTAATTGCCGGCAAGAGCCCGGTGTATCTCCTCCGCCATTACCCGGTAGCCGTCCGTATTGGGGTGCAGGCCGTCGGCGGTGAGGTCTGAGCGCATGCGGGTCGGGTCGTCGGGGTCGCGCAGCACGGCATCGATGTCGGCCACCATGTCGTAGGCGCCGCTCTCGCGTATCCAGGTGTTCAGGCCCTGACGGGCTTCCTCGACGGCATCGCCGCTATAGCCGGGGAGAAAGAAACCGCCGGATGGCGACAGGGTTGCGCCGATGGTGGTCAGGCCGGCTGCCCGGGCGCGGGCTGCGATCTGCTGATGGCCGGCGATGAGTTGGTCGGCGGTGGCGCCCGACGGCGCGCCGAGCAGCACCGGCAGCCCGATATCGTTGATGCCTTCCAGGACGACCACGTGGGTTACGCCGGATTGCGTCAGTACGTCGCGGTTTAGCCTGGCCTGCGCGTTTTCTCCCAGGAAGGTCGAGTTCACCTGGTTGCCGGAAATGCCCAAGTTCACCACGGTTGCCTGGTCGACGCCGCTCCAGACGGCCTTCTCGGTGACCAGCAGCCGTTCGGCCAGGAAGTCGGTATACCTGGCATTCTGATCCACTGGTTCGGGCTGGGTCTGGTCGCCGTCGGTGATGGAGTCGCCGAATCCGGCGATCACGGGCACTGCCTTGTAGAAGCGGACGTCGACGGCGGAGATGAAGAACCACGATGGAACTGTAGTGGGAGAGTCCAGCGCTTCCGCGGCGGCCTGGTTGCCGTCCGCCAGGTAGTTCGTCTGCAAGGCGCGGACATGATAGGTGACTGGAGATTCGGAAGCTGACAGATCGTCGGGCAGATGCAGGCTGATGACCAGTTGCGCCAGGTGCGGTGCAGCCAGGTTGACGTAGTCGCTTACCGCACGGGCGCCGGGGGCGATGGCGATGGAGGGTTTGCCGCCGAAGGTCAGCATCCGGTCGGAGCCCTCGGCGATGGCGGAATCCGCATCCCTGAGCGCCAGGCGCGCCTCGCCGATGTTGAGCGGGGCAGTGCCGAACTCGTTGGTAAACCACACCCGGAAACCGTCGCCGCCCATGCTGATGCGAACGACCTGGCGCAGGGTGGTGTCGTTGAACGTGGGCAGCGGCGCGTCGAAGGGCGTGACGGTCTTGGAAGCCGTTGCCCAGGTCGCCACCCAGTGCGAATCGTAATCGGCGACAGCGGGGGCCACCGAGAACGGAAGCAGGGCGACAGCCAGTGAAAGCAGGACGCTCCGCAATGTGGAAGCACCCCGCCGTACCGTGCTCGTCGGTGCCATACCGGAAACCGAATGAACCGTGATGCCGATTCCGGCTGTTTTCATTTCTTTCTCCCCCATCCTGGGTTGGCGATTTTCGCCGGTAATAGTTCGATGATATGAAGGCGGCGTTGGATGCACAACTCCCCGTTCCAGCACGTTGCGCTGACGCATCGGCGTATTCCGAGTCCGGCGGGCATGCTCAGGAGCCGAGCCGGTAGCGGAGCTTCACGACGAACACATCCCCCAGCGGATCGTCGAAGGCGTTGCTGAACAGGTCCGAAAACCCGGAGTCGCCCAGCCGGCGGGCCTGATCGGCAAGCCGGGTATAGACGACGAACAGGTCGGAAAGCGGCGCGATCTGCCAGCGGTAGCGGACCTGGAAGGCCAGTTGCGAAATGGAGAAGTCGAAGGGGGCCAGTTCGGGCGGCTTTGCGCTTGGAATCAGGTCGCCGGGCGCCGATGGTATGCGCAGGAACCCTTCCTCCCGGGCCTTGACGCCCACCCACTGCAGCGACACGCGGAACTGCTGCCTGGCAGAAAAGAAATAGTCGAGGCTGAACGTGGTCTGCAACTGATCGGCCGCGAAGGTGGCGAACATGTCGTCGGCCTGGTGCAGCAGCCAGCCGTCGCGGTCCTGGTAGCGAACCGACAGTTGCGCGTTGAAGCGGTCGGCCGGCTGCAGGCGCACATTGGCAAAGACAAGGGACGAGAGGCCGCCGAGGCCCTCCTCACTCAGACCGCCGCCGAAGCCCCAACTGAATGCCCGGCTGGTGTCGGAGGCGTATTCGAGCGTTGTCTCGAAGCGCTCCTCAACACGGTACGCGCCATTGCCGAAGCTGTTCAGGTCGTCAAAGTGCTTGGGAAAGAAATGCAGGCGGGCGGTGACCACGCCGAGGTCGTTCAGGGTGAGCCGGTCGGCGAGAAATATCCCGGATCCGGTGTGCAGCCCATCGAGGTTCCTCTGCGCGTAGCCACGGATGTCGAATTCGTTGTCGCGGGCCCAGCCGAGATTCCAGTCGGTTCGGGAGAAGGCCGAGCGCAGCCGGTAGACGTCGTTTCGCTGCAGGAACCCGAGGTCGTTCAGGTCGATGTGCCTGTCCAGGAACTCGAAGCCGATGCGCTGCTGCATGCCCCGCCGAAAGGTGTACTCGATGTCCATGAAACCACCGTAGCCCTGTGGCTCGCCGTCGATGTCCGAGGTGAACGCGTGCCCGTCCACTTTCCACTTGCCGTTGGCCGTCAGGTAGTGCCAGTCGACGCCGTGGGCGAGGGCGTCGCGGCGGGGGTTCAGTGCGGCCGTGGAGAGCACGCCGAACCCCCGGGTGGCGCCTCCGGTATTGTCTTCCCACAGCAGGCGCGCGATGCCGTAGTCGGAACCGGGCTCGTGCAGGTTGAGGTCCCTGCCGCTGCCGGAGGTGGCGTTGAACTTCACGTCGTCTTCCATGGCAGCCAGTGCGCCGTAGCGAAAGCGTCCGAGTTGCCCGGTTATCTTCGCGGCGCCGAGCAGGTCGACGGGTCGGATGAGTTCCCGCTCGGCAACGGTGATGCCGGCGCCTGTATCGGGAGCCAGCGGGCGCCCGCCGATGCGGCGGGTGTTGACCATGGTGTAAGGGGTGCCGCCCCGGCCCACGCGCCTGCCGTCGGTTTGAGACCGTGGGGAAGCGACGAAGATCTGTTGCCCCTCCACGAAGAACAGGCGCTTTTCGGGAAAGAAGGTCTCCGTGGCGGTGAGGTTGATGACCACGTCGTCGGACTCGATGGCGCCGAAGTCGGGGTTGATGGCGCCGGTGAACTGAAAGTTGGTCGACGGGCGCCAGAACAGGTCCACACCCGCCTTGTAGGCGGTGCCGCCGTCGATTCCGTCATGGCTTGCCGACACATAGGGAAACATGTCGTACTGCTGGCGCGGGTCCACCTCCTCGACGATGAGCGGCTGCATGTCGGACATGAAGGTGGGGCTGGTGAAGGGCAGCGGCGGCCATCCCCAGCGCTCCTGCCGGTAGCCGACGCGCCGGACCACGTAGGCACCGAGGCGGCGCTCCAGCTCGGCATGGGGCATGGCCAGCATGCTCCAGGAAATCACCAGCTCCGCCGACCAGCCGGTTTCCGTGCGGGCGGTGGCGCCGCGCCAGGGCCCGTCCCACTCCCGGGAGAAACGCTGCTCCGGCAACATGGTGCCGTCGTTCATGGAATCGCCCAGGCCCAGTTCGAACCAGTACCCGTAACGTGCCTGCCCCGACGTATCCAGCATGATGCCCACGCTGTCGCGGTCGCCGACGAACACATCACGCCCGGTCAGCCGCTGGACGATGGTTTCCTCGGGCTGGTCCATCTCGATACCGATGTAGAGGCCTTTGCCGGTATAGAAAAGACGCAGGCGGGTGGCGAACGGCGGGGTTTCCAGCGTATCGGGCGTGACTATCAGGAAATCTTCCTGCGCCGGCAGGCTTTTCCATACGGGCTCGTCCAAGACACCGTCCACTTGAATGTCCGCATCACCCGCGGCAACGTGCGTCAGGCGCAGTGCGTCCTGGGAAACTGCCTCCTGGCAGAGGATCGTGGACCAGCAGAGGAGAGCGGTGGTGAGGGTCCGGCGCGCGAGGGCGATCACCGATGCCGCCGGGCGTGGCGCCGGCTGTCCGGCCGGGCGTGGAAGCTCTCGAATTCGGAAGCCGGCGAATGCATGGCGCGGCATCATATCAGGTGAGGGGGTTACCCCGATTGCGCTTCCTGCCGCGTCGGGGCAGGGGTGGACTCGAGGCTCTCGCTGCAGTCCTCGCCGGTCAGCATCCGCCAGTACTGATGGCGCTGCCCGAGGCGTGCCGAGCGGTCCACGACGTAGCGAACGTGCTCGTCGGGCGCGGCTTGCGGGTCGATATCGATGCCCCACATGGGATCGATGGTGTTGGGCACCACCGAGTAGCGCATGTCGATGACACGATTCTCGACGCGCGGATCGACAGCGACCCAGCCGTCCGAAAACCACGAGAAACGCTCGACGTCGCGCGCCTGCCGGCTGCCGGGGTCGAGCCACGGAAAGTCGCGGTGCAGGTCAAGGCGGGGAATACTGGCGCCGGGGCATGCCGTGGCCGTCAGGCCGGTTCTGATGCCGTCGACGTAGAAGCGCCCGCCGTGTTCGTAGACCACCTTCCAGACCAGAAGATTGCCGAAACCCGCCTTGGCGGACAGGCGTTGCGGCACATGGCCACGCTCGGCAGCCAGCAATGCGCCGGCTGCTTCCGCCCGCTGATTCTGCACGACCCCGAGCGCCAGGTAGGCTAGTGCCCAGGCCAGCCCGGCGACGGCGAAGGCGCGGCGGCGCAATACTGCAGCCAGAATCACCAGGCACAGCAGTGGCAGCGTGAACAGGGGATCGACCACAGAGACGTTGTTCCAGGCCACCCGGTAATCGGAAAACGGCCAGAAGAGCTGCGTTCCGTAAGACGTGCAGGCATCCAGCAGGCCGTGCGTGGCATAGCCGAGCAGGCACGCCAGATAGGTCTCCTTGGGTGGCAGCGACCGCCGGACAATCGGGTGCAGAAGCAGCGCCACGATGGCCGCGCCGATGGGAATGAACAACAGCGCGTGCGTGAACTGGCGATGGTATTCCAGGAGCAGCAGCGGATCCGTGGACGACTGGATGAAGATGTCGAGATCCGGCGCCAGGCCCGCCAGGCAGCCGAGCAGCGCGACAGCGCGAATTTTTTCGGGTTTCAGCGCGACCTGGGGCACGACCGCGCCGACCGCGCCCTGACTGATGGGGTCCATGTGGTGGTTGAAGGTTCCTGCCTCGCGCGCAGTCTACCCGACGATACCCCTCGAATCCCGGCCGGGTAGCCAACTGTCTGATAAAGCGGCGTCGGCAAGGTCCGGACTGCGGTGCAGGGCTTGCAGCAACGCCTCAGTCTCCGGCTGGCGTTGGCGCCTGTCCGAAGCTGCAGCGGGGACTACTCGCGCAAAACCTCGGCCCCAGGCCTGCATGGAGCGATTCGCCCGCGTCAGGCAGCGAACTGGCATACCGGACTTCCCTTTCGGCGCACCGGGTTGGAAATTCCTAGTTCCCGGGAAGTTCTCCGTCGCTCGGCAAGGCGAATACAAAGATTGCGTTGATGCCGCGGCTCGGTTTCATTTCCGGGTGAATGGACAGCACTCGCCGCTCCGGTTCGGCGGTGCCGCCGCCGACGGGAACGGCGATGTACTGGCGGCCGTCCGCCTGGTAACTGATCGGGTGCCCGGTCACGGGGCCGCTGAGGATCGTCTCCCACAGCACCTGCCCGCTCAGGTCATCGAATGCCTTGAACCGGCGGTTGGCGTCGCCGCCGAATACCAGCCCGCCGGCGGTGGCCACCAGGCCGCTGAGCATTCCCGCGCGCTGCTGATGGGTCCAGGCGACCCGACCGCTTTCAATGGATACCGCGTCGACGCGCCCGACCGGATAGGGGGTTTGGTCGATGGTCGGGTCTTCGACGAACACCACGGACGAGGCGTACACCTCCTCCGGTGTCGGGGAGGCCGCGTTGCCGGTGTGCAGCATGCACAGGTTCTGCTGCGGCTGGTACATGAGGCCGGTGTTCGGGTTGTAGGCGCCTGACGGCCAGTTCTTGCCGCCCGCCCGGCCGGGACAGACCAGAATCTCCTCGAAGGCATCGACCACCAGGCTTTCGTCGATGTGCACCTCGCCCGTCGCTGTGTCGATTTGCGTAACCAGGTTCTGGTTCAGCGTTGGCGTCGCCCACAGGAACTCGCCCGTCTCGCGGTTCAGGGTGTAGACGATGCCGGTCTTGCCCGGAATGCCCGTTACGACCTTGTGCGCCTCGCCCCTGTCGAGTGCCGGGTTGATCCACTGCACTGCCGACGGGTCCGGCCGCACGCGCGTGTCCACCAGCAGGCGTTCGAAGACGTGGTCCATGTCCCAGTTGTCCCGGGGCAGGTGCTGGTAGTACCAGGCGATCTCTCCCGTTTTCTCATCGAGGGCCAGGGTCGAGTTGGAATACAGCACATCGCCGCCCGGCGTTCCCCGGACCCGTTCCAGGGAAGGGGCCGGTACCGATGTGCCCCAGTAGATCAGGCCCAGGGCGGGATCGTAGCTGCCGCTTCCCCAGGCGCCGACGTGACGGCGGTCTTCCCAGGCCAGGTCGCCCCAACTGTCGCCGCCCGGCTCTTCAGGGCGGACGATGGTGTTCCTGCGCCAGATCTCCGCGCCGGTGTCTGGGTCGTAGGCAGCGATATAGCAGGCGGCGGGACCGTCGGACGGCGAACAGGAGCGGCCGCCGACCACCTTGCCGCCCATGATCACGGGCCCGGAGGAGAAATCTCCGTCCACCGGCACCTTCCAGAGGAGACTGCCGTCGCGGGCGTCGAGTGCGATCAGGTGCGGTTCGTTCTTGGTGAAGTGGAATATCCTGTCCTGGTAGATCGCGATGTTGCGCATACGCGTCTTGCCGGCGGTCACGGGTTCGCCGCGGTATTCCCAGATGAGGTCTCCGGTTCGCGCATCGAGCGCCTGGATGACATCCCCTGGGTGAGCCAGGAACATGGTGCCGTCGTAGACCAGGGGCGTGGTTTCCTGTTCGCCAGGTTCCATGGCCCGGGACCAGGCCAGGGTCAGACGGGACACGTTTTCCCGGCTGACCTGATCGAGCGGACTGAATCCCCAGGCGTTCCAGGTGCGCCGGTACATCAGCCAGTCGCCGGGGTCCGGGTCGCCCAGTTTCGCCGCCGAGACGGGCACGAACCCGTCCACCGTTCGCCCCGTGAGGGGATGCAACTCGACTTCCTGCAGGTCCGGGTAGCTGAGCGAGCGCACGTAGGCTACCAGCGCAACAAGTTCTTCGCGCTGAATGCCTGGTAGCGGCGGCATCTCGAAACCACCGAATTGGACGACTCGGGCGAGGTCCATGTCGGAAAGGCGGCCCATGACCGCCGGCTCGCGGAGATCGTTGGGCTTAGCCGTGAGTTCGGACCACAGCGCTCCGCCGCCGGCGCCGTCGGCACCGTGGCAGGCACTGCAATTCCGCCGATAGCTCCCGGCCCCGCGCTGCAACATCGGCGCGTCCACGTTCAAGGTCGCAACCGCCGGCTCAATGCCCTCGCGTAGGGGCGGATAGATCTCGGGAGCGGCGTGCAACGAGAGCGTTGCCCCGAGCAATCCGACGAGAACGCCCGCATTGATGGCGGTGCGGCTCAGGCTGCGTGACCGGCGCATTGTCACGGAGCCGAAATCCGCCGGCGGTATGCCGGCGCCAGGGCGGCCGTTGACTCCATGCAGGCCGGAAACCAACCGTCAGGCCGCGGCATGTCGCCGTCTCAGGGAGAACCGCGCCTCCATCTCCCGTCGCGCGCACACCGCCTCGAGCGCCGGTTCGCACTCGACATCTTTCCAGCCGACGATGCTTCCGGCCCGAATTGCGCGCTTCAGGGTTACGCCCTGGGCAAGGCCGATCGGCAGCGCGGCCCGGTCGAGCGATGCCGGTGCGGGCAGCAGCTTCCCGTAGACGGTGAAACCGCCCTCGCCGTCGAGGGTCTCGCCGGCCGCGAGGTCCCGCTTCGCCGTGGCAACTGCATCGCCCACGAAGTTGCGCGTGGCGCCTGTGGGCCGTCCGAGCAGGGCGGCGGACAGGATCGAGACGTTCAGCTCAAGCCCGATGAGGTGGAACGGCTTGTACATCGCCGAATACCTGCCCGAGACATCGGTGTTCATGCCGTACTGGCGGAAGCATGCCGCGGAGTAGTCGTTGGGCGCTTCGATGACCACGTAGACGCCCCAGCGCAGATCGTTGGGAACCGGACGTCCATCGCGCTCGATAGACGAGATCACCTCCACCTGCCCCTTGTGATGCAACTGTCCGCCGTCCGCCGGCGGGCGCAGCACATCGGCGAGGTCGTCCCGGCTGCACGGCGGGAACCCGAGCCCGTCAGGCGGCGGTGTCAGGCCGGTCGCGTTGGCGATCGCCGCCATCTCGATGGCGGACTTGGTGCCGTCGAGGAAGGAGTTGAACATGCGGCTGTTCATTCCCGCGGCCCGCGCCTCGCCGGCGGTGAGCCCGTAGTGTTCCCAGACGGTGTCGGGAGTCGAAGCGTGGTACGACGGCAGGTACTTGGTGCCCTTTCCCGCGGCCACCACGTCGAAGCCGCTGATGCGCGCCCATTCCACCATCTCGCAGGTCAGCGCGGGCTGGTCGCCATAGGCCATGCTGTAGACAACGCCGGCATCGCGGGCTTCCTCCGCCAACAGCGGGCCGGCCAGAACGTCGGCTTCGACGTTGACCATCACGATGTGTTTGCCCGCGGCGCAGGCGGCGCGGGCGTGGGCGATTCCGGCCGCGGGGTCGCCGGTGGCTTCCACCACCACATCGACATCGCCGGAACGCACCGCCTCGCGCGCATCGTCGGTGAAACGGGTTCGGGCGATACGGGCGTCGCTCCAGCCCACGGTGCGGCATGCGGCACGGGCACGGCCGGGTTCGAGGTCTGCGATAACGCTCACCTCGAGGCCGGCGGTGGTGGGGGCCTGGCTCAGGAACATCGAGCCGAACTTGCCGGCCCCGATCAGCGCGATCCGCACGGGCCGGGCGGCAGCGGCCCGCTCGAGGAGTTGGTCGTGGATATACACGGCGCGATCAGGCCGCCGCTTCGGGGAGCGCGAGTTCGGCGATGCAGTCGTCAGCGAGCGGCTCGATGGGGCGGAAATCGCGATGGGCGACCCACTCGGGACGCTTGAAACGGCGGATGTGGTTGTCCACGTGGCAAAGCGAGAGATAGACGATACAGCGGTTCAACGGGCTGATGTTCGGGGCGCTGGCGTGCACCAGGGTGGAGGCAAAGACGATAACGCTGCCCGGCGGCCCGGTCGGCGCCACGCAGCCGCCCTCTTCGGCGAGCCGGGTTACGGTGGCCCGGTCAAGGGTCCACAGCGGATAGCTCGTCGTCTCCAGGTCGTGCCCCGCCTCGAAGACGCCGTGCTTGTGGCTGCCGGAGAGCAGGATCAGGGGCCCGTTGGCGGCGGTCACCTCGTCGAGGAATACCGCGATGTTCATCGCGCGCGGCTCGGGCATCCCGTCGTCGCGTGCCCAGGTGCCGTAGTCCTGGTGCCACTGCCAGATCTCCCCGTCGAAGGCGGCCTTGGCGTTGACCTTGTACTGGTGCATGTACACGGGGCCGTCCACGAGTTGCATCACCGGACCTATGAGGCGGGGGTGGCGCCCGAGCCGGCGGAACGCCTCGTGATAGGCATGGGCCGCGAACGCCGTGCGGGCAACGCCGCTCGACTCGCGCCACACCTCTTCGCGGTCCATGGCGCAGACCTCGTCCGCGGCGCGGCGCAGAACGGCGGCTTCGGCGGTCGAGAAGCAGGAGGGCCAGAACAGGTAGCCCTCGTTGTCGAACCGTTCGAGTTCATCGCGGGACAGATTCATGTCGTATCCTCCCGGAGCGCCCGGGGGCGCCCCCTCAACCCTGCGTGGATTGTACCGCGAAGGGTGCCGAGTGGGAGGGGTAAAGGGGTCCGATAGCGCAGGACGAATCCGTGGAACGCGGCCTCTGCAGTCTGTTATTCCTGCTTGAAACCCACGCTTCGATAACCGCTGTCGACAGGAATCACGGCACCGGTCATCCAGGCGGCCCGGTCGGATACGAGATAGGCAGCCAGCTCCGCGACGTCCTCGGGTTCGCCGACGCGGCCGAGCAGGTACCTGGAGCTGAAATCTGCCATCATCTGCTCGTAGCCCGCTTCGTCCATACCGTCGGCGTAATAGAATTCGCTGCGCACCAGGGCAGGGGCGATGCAGTTCATGCAGACCCCGGCCGGACCGTCACCAGGCCCGGTGGCCGGGTGGCGGCGGATCCTCGGGCGGCCCCGCGAAACACTGGGCGATGGCCATCCAGGCGTTTGCAACGGGGCCGGTGACCGCAAGGTTGCAGTCGGCGATGTTGCGGCCCTGTGTGACGACGTGCGCAAACTCCACCGCGGAGCCCGACACGCACTCCTCTTCGGAGGGCGCATTCCATTCCCAGACCGCACCGGACGGGGCGTTCAGCCGGATGTACGGCGCCGGCTCCGGCACGGGCAGCTTGCGGTTCACGAAGGTCCAGCCGAAGGTGCGCACGCCGATGTGGCAGATGTTGCGGATGCGATCGGACGCTTCGCGCCCTACCTGCAACAGGTCGTAGATGTCCTGGCCGTGGGCCCAGGTCTCCATCTGGCGGGCTGTCGCCATCATGCGAACGCCCATGTCCGGGCCGAACCAGGGGGCCCGCAGGTCGGGGTCGGCGGCTTCGAGCGCATCGCACAACTGCACGAAGTAGGATCGCCAGAGTTCCAGCAACGCCCGGCCCTGCGCGGGCGCCGGATCTTCGAGCGGGACGCTGGTGACCTGGTCCCGCCACGCCCGGAATCCGTCGGGGTCGGTAACCGAGTGGACTGTCCAGCGGTCCGCATCGTGCAGATGCTTGACGACCCAGTTAATGGTGCGGCCCTTGAATGGCGTCTCACGAGCCCACTGATCTTCAGGAATGGTATCGAGAAAGGCGTGGAGTTCATCGCCTTCGGCCCGGAGGTCGGCTACCTGCTGCAATGTCATTGAATCCTCGTCTGGAGAATAATGGTGCGGGGACGATAATAGCCTGTACCGGGACAGTGATGAACGAACGATACGAAAACCTGAACGTCCGCAAGGACGGCCACATCGCCCTTGTGGAGTTCAACCGGCCCGACAAGGCCAATGCGCTGAACTACGCCCACCTGGCAGACATAGAGGCGGCCGCACTCGCGTTTCGCGACGATGTCGAGACCCGTGTGGTGATCTTCACCGGTGCCGGCAGGCACTTCTCCTCGGGCGCCGATCTCGGCGGTTTCGGTACCTCGCCGGAGAACCTGCTGGAACACCGGCGCCACATGCGCATGGGCGAGCGGGCGACGCTCGCGGTTTACAACATGGACCAGATCACCATCGCGGCCTGGAACGGCGGGGCCCTGGGCGGCGGCGCGGTGCTTGCGACGGCGGCGGACCTGCGCATCGGCGCCGAAGACTGCTTCATGCAATACCCCGAAATCGACCTGGGTTTGAACCTGATGTGGAAGGGCCTGCCCCTCATCGTGCGCATCGCCGGCCCGTCCCGGGCGAAGCGCCTGGTTATCGGGGGTGAGCGCATCCATGCGCAGAAACTTCTCGGTTGGGGGGTTCTCGATGTGATGGCGCCGCCCGAGTCGATGCTGGACACGGCGTTCGAGTGGGCTGCCCGCTACGCCGCCAAACCGCCCATCGCGGCGCAGATGATCAAGCAGAGCGCCAATGCGATCGTCTCGGCGCTGGACGGTGCGGTCATGCACATGGATGTGGACCAGAACCTGTTCACCGCGACCACCGAGGATCAGAAATCGGCGGTCAAGGCGTACCTGCAAAAGACGGAGCCGGATTTCACGGGCAACTGACTCTAGTGTCGTGTCACACGTCTTTCTACGCATTCAGCGTGCCCCACGGGGTCTGTGGCAAGGCGCGGCCCGCGGGCAATATCCAGCATATTGCCAAGTTGCGCAACACCGCCACAGGCCCCGTGGGGCACGCCCTCCGGGAGCTCGCGGTGCACGCTACTGCTGCGTTGTGGCCCTTGCCAATATGCTTGATATTGGCGGCGGACCACGCCTTGCATTAGCGCGCACCGCGAGCTCTGAATGCGTAGAAAGACGTGTGACACGACACTAGGCCGCTGTTGCCCGCGGCGACGAGACCGGCGCCCACCACCGCGCCGCCGGCGAACCGGGCCAGCGGGTGGGCGGCGGTCATCCGTCCGTATAGGGCATTAGCGATACACGTCCTCTGTGGGCACCGGCTCGAATCCGGCTTGCCGAAAGTGGCGGTCGGTCGTCAGTGCCTTCTTGAGGCCCAGTTCGTCCATCACGACGAAACTCGTGCAATCGGTAAAGGAGAAAGCCTTGTCGGCCCATCCGAAAAACCACCTGCGTGCCTTGCCGGCACGGGTGGGATCGATCCATTCCCATCGGATCCGCGAACTGGCGTCGATCTGCGCCCACCATTTTTCGGCGGCGTGCAAGCCCAGGCGCATCCGGATCAGTGTCAACGTTTCGTCGACGACATAGTCGGTAGTGACCAGAATGCCCCGGTCGCGCAGGTAGGTATCTCTTGCTTGCCGGGCGGCGGCGTGTGCCGGATCTCCGGCATCGGCCAGGGCCATCCAGCCCGCCGTATCCACGAAGAGGTCGGCGGTTCCAACCGGGCTGAGTTGCGGCATTTCTCGGGGCCGTTCAGTCCTGTGGAGGCCCTGGTGCCCGGCCTCCCCGCGGGCCGTACAGCATTTCGTCGTGATCGGCTGCCGTTCGTCCGTCGTTCGACCGGCCGACAGCGTCGGCCATATAGACAGGGTCGTCTTCGAGGCTGCCAAACGACAACGGCCCGTCGACGGGGACGATGCGGAATGCCGGGCGACTTCGATAGAGCACCGTGAATCCTTCCCCCTTGCTTACGCGCTCGACGATCCGGGCCAGTTCGTGCCGGAGTGTCTTGGCATTGATGGTGGTCAACATGGGATAGAGTTCCGGTTCGGGCGCTAGGGTTAACTTAAGATTACCTCACTGGATTGTCAATGATCACGGTCATTGTCGTGACGGGAGCGAAGGAGCCGCAGAGCGGCTTGACACGGCGCGATGTGTGGCGTTGCGAGAAGGTGTGACTTTATCGCACCGATTGAGCAGAAGACCCCATTGACGAATATAGAAGCATCAGCGGCCCCGCAAAGACATCCGGGCATATGGGGACGCGCCGGGGACGGCGTGGGTGTACCATGGGCATTGAGCCTGGGAGCCGGGCGCAATCTTTGCGCTGTCCGGACAGTCTCCAATCGCGCAGCCGCCTGACCGTAGATCAAAGATGAGAATTGCCCTTCCGGACATTCGGATCATCGAACTGGTCAGTGGCCCGGCCGGGTCCATACCCGGCATGATCCTTGCCGATTTCGGCGCTGAAGTCGTGACGATCAACCGCGCGGGCGACCCGCTCTCCGAACTGGCGGCAACCCGCATGCTGGCCCGGGGCAAGCATGGTCTCGACCTGGATCTGGACAACGGCGCCGAACTGGACCGGCTGCATGACCTGCTGGGTTCGGCGGATGTGTTGGTGACCAACTGGCGTGCCGCGGCACTGCAGCGCAGGCGCCTTGACTTCGAGCGCGTACGCGCCGCGCACCCCCACCTGGTTTATTGCCGCATCAGCGGCTTCGGTCACAAGGGCCCCATGGCGGACGTGCCGGGCTACGAGCACGTGGTGGCCGCCTGGCTGGGCCGAATGAACCTGTATTCGGGCATCGTCGACAGGCCCGGCCCGGTGTTTTCGGCGCTGCAGGTGGGTGTCCACGCCTGTGCCCAGTCGGCGACGGCCGGCATTCTTGCGGTGCTATTGGCACGCGCCGGGGACGGCTGTGCGGGCCGACTCGTTGAAACCAGCGTTCTGCAGGGGTTGTCGGCTTATGAACAGGGCGCCTTGATCGGCGAGCAACTGCCGGAGCGTTTCGGCCACCTGGCCGGCATCCTGGAGCCCAACGATGCTGAACCGGGGCTGCCCCGCATCCACTATCACCCCGTTCAGGCCGCCGACGGCCGCTGGATGCAGTTGGGCAACCTGCTCCCCCACCTGCTGGACAACTTCCTCACGGTGACGGACTTGATCGACGTGGTGGCGGATCCGGATTTCGATCCAACGCAGATGGGGCTGCCGGCAGAGAAACTCGAGCGATTCCGGAACCGGATGCTGTTGCGCATGCATGAACGCAGCGCAGCCGACTGGATGAGCGATTTCGTCGACAACGGCGGCGTTGCGGCAACGCTGTATCAAACCACGCGGCAGGCGCTGGACGATGCGGACATCACGGCCAATGGCCATGTCGTGGAGTCGTCGGACGGGGGCAGGCAACTGGGACCCGTCGCGCGCCTTGGCCGAACGCCGGCACGGCCGGGCGGGCAGTGCGTGAACGGTACCGCCCTGGCGGCCCGGTGGCTGGCGACTCCACGTAACGGCGTGGCACGGAACCCGGAGAAAGCCGCGCCCCTCGACGGCATCCGGGTCGTCGAACTTGCCACCATTATCGCGGCGCCCCTTGGCGCTTCGTTCCTCGCCGACATGGGTGCCCAGGTAACGAAGGTCGAACCGGTCGGCGGCGACCCCTACCGGGGCCTGGCGGGCGGATTGGGTGCGTCGCGGACGAATGCCGGCAAGCGCAGCATAAGCATCGATCTCAAGTCGGAGCAGGGGCGCAGTGCCGTCATGAGGCTGCTCGAGGGCGCCGATGTCCTGATCCACAACTTTCGCCCCGGCGTTCCTGAAAAACTGGGCATCGCCTACGAGCAGGTGCGCGCGGTCAACCCGGATATCGTCTATGTACAGTGCAACGGTTACGGTCCCGGGGGGCCCGGCGCCAACCGGCCAAGTACGCACCCGATCCCCGGGGCCGCGCTGGGCGGCGCCGTGTACCAGTTGGGGGAGCGCCTGCCCGGCGAAAAACTCGAGCTGGACAAGGTGCGTTTGTGGGCGCGACGCCTTGCCCGCGCCAACGACCTGAACCCCGACCCCAACACCGCGGTGGTGCTGTGCAATGCGGCACTCCTCGGGTTGTTGAGCCGCCGGTTGAACGGTGCGGGGCAACAGGTCTACGTCGACATGTTCGGGGCGAACGCCTGGGCGAACAGCGACGACTTTCTGTCCTATCCCGGCAAGCCGCAGCGGAGACTTCCCGACGAGCAGTTGCTGGGGCTCGGCCCGGCCTATCGGCTGTATCCCTGCAAGGACGAGCAATGGGTGTTCCTGGCGCTGGTCTATCCCCATGAACGCGAACGGTTCCGGGCCGTGCTGTGCGGAGAGGGTATCGAACTGGACGACGACATCTGGCAGCGTCCGGACAGTGAAATCGCCGGGCGCCTGGAGGCGGTATTCGCTGCACGCTCCGCAGACGACTGGCAGAGCCTGTTCGTCAAGGCTGAAATCGGGTGTGTCCGCGCGGACCGGCGCCTGCCGTCAGAACGCTGGCTGCAGGGTGACCAGGTTCGGGCGCTTGACTGGTTGGCGCCGGTCACGCACCCGCAGTGGGGCCCTTACCGGCGCCATGGGTCGCTTGTGCGTTTCAATGGGGGAAACCCGGACCTGAAACCGCCGCCTTATGCCGGCCAGCACAACGAAGAGCTGCTGTCGGAAGCCGGACTGAGCAGCGACGAAATAGCCGGCCTGGCCGCGGCCGGCATACTTTGGAAGGAACAGGCTGTATGAACGGGCCGAGCGATCTCTGCTTCCATTCCGCCGTGGAACTGCGCCGCATGCTTGCGGCCGGTGAGGTGTCGGCGCTCGAGGTGCTCGACGCCCACATTGTGCGCATCGAGAAGTACGACGGCGCACTCAACGCCATCGTCACGCGGTGCTTCGACGTAGCGCGCGAACGGGCCGCATCGGGGCGGCTGACCGGGCCGCTTGCCGGGCTACCCGTCGCGCACAAGGACCTGACGGAGACGGCGGGGCTGCGCACCACCCATGGTTCCCCGCTGTTCGCGGACAACGTGCCGGCCGAGGATTCGCTGCTGGTGGCCCGTATCAAGGCGGCGGGCGCCGTGACCATCGGCAAGACCAACACGCCGGAGTTCGGGGCCGGTTCCCAGACCTTCAATCGGGTTTTCGGGGCGACGCGCAACCCCCATGACCGCTCACGCACCTGCGGCGGCAGCAGCGGCGGGGCGGCGGTGGCTCTCGCAGCGCGCTTTCTACCGATTGCCGACGGCAGCGACATGGGCGGTTCACTGCGCAATCCGGCGGCTTTCTGCAACGTGGTGGGGTTGCGCCCCTCGCCGGGGCGCGTGCCGTCCGGCTGGAAAGAAGAGCGCGCCTGGTCGGATCTCAGCACCCAGGGGCCCATGGCGCGAAGCGTGGACGACCTGGCGCTGCTGCTCTCGGCGATCGCCGGGCCGGACCCGCGGGTCACCAATGTGCTGCCCGAGGCCGGAGAGACTTTTGGCAGCGTGACGCCGGCGCCGTTGCGCGGGCTGCGGGTGGCGTTAACCGAGGACTTCGGCGGCCTGCCGGTGGCATCCGCGATTCGGGCGACCCTCAAATCCCTCGGCGACAGGCTGGGGGATGCCGGCGCCATCGTGACGGACGCCGCGCCGGACCTTGCCGATGCCGACCGCATCTTTGATGTCCTGCGCGCCGCGCAGTTCAGATCCCGCTTCGGGCCCCTGACCGATGAGCAGAAGGCCGAACTCAAGGAGACGATCCGCTGGAACACGGAAGCGGGCCATCGCCTGACCCACGCCGACGAGGACTGGGTTGCCGGTGCACGCTCGGCGCTGGTGGCGCGGGTGGCGGGCTTCTTCGAGGAATTCGACCTGCTCATCGGCCCGACCACGCAGGTGCAACCGTTCGATATCGAGACGGACTGGGTGCGCGAAATCGACGGGCAGCGGATGCAAACCTACATAGAGTGGATGCAAAGCTGCAGCCGTATCACCGTCACCTGCTGCCCGGCCCTGTCGCTGCCGTGCGGTTTTGCCGGCGGCCTGCCGGTCGGTGCGCAACTGATCGCCCCGATGCGCCAGGATGCCTTCCTGCTGTCTGCCGCCAAGGCGGTGGAGGCGGTCGCGGGTTCCGCGGCGACGGCCCCGGACCTTGACGGGCTGTCTTCCTGACCCGCTGAACCGCAACGTCCGTCGGCCATCGAGGTGAGTCGATCAGGCTTGCACCAGGTGGCTGGCTGGCGGTTTGGGCTAAACGGGCGGATGCAGGTCGTGCCACTCCGTGGCCTGTTCGTAGGCACAGCCGATGCGGCAGAGCAGCGCTTCCTGCTGGTGCTTGCCGACGAACTGCAGGCTAAGCGGCAGGCCGTCGCTCGAGAGTCCGCACGGGACCGAGAGCGTAGGAGCGCCGTTGAAGTCGAAGGGCGCCGTGAAGCGCAACAGGCCCATGTCCAGGCCCTCCTCCGGCAGGGGATCGAAGGGCGCCAGGTCGGCCACGGGGAATGCGCGGCTGGGCATGGACGGGGTGACGAGTACGTCAATCCCGGAAAATGCGTCTCGAATATGCCCATTGCAGGCGGCGCGCAGATTGTTCGCCCTGGCGTAATCGACACCGGAGACGGCTGCGCCCTGGTCGAGCCAGCCCCGGAACCAGGGGCCGTATTCGTCTCGCCTGGACGGGTAGGTGGCTTCGTGGGCAAGCGCAGCCTCCGCCGTGCAGAGAACGGGCCACGCGGCCAGATATTCTTCCAGCGCCGGCAGACGCACCTCGACGATTTCGGCGCCGAGTTCGCCGAGTAGCTGCACGCTGTCCTGCACGGCCTGGGCCAGTTCGGGGTCGACCTCTTCGGTGGCGTATCGTTCATCAAAACCGAAGCGGAGCCCGCCGACGCCCTTTTCAGCGCCTTCCAGCATGTCCGGAACCGGGTCGGGCAGCGAGGTGGGGTCGTTTGGGTCGGGGCCGGCAATGGCTTGCAGCACAATGCCGGCGTCGGCCGTGCTGCGGGTCATGGGGCCGACATGGTCCAGCGATTCGGCGAGGGCCAGCACGCCGTGGCGGCTTACCCGGCCCCAGGTGGGCTTGATGCCGACCACGCCGCAGGAGGCGGAGGGGAAGCGGATGGAGCCGCCCGTGTCGCTGCCGAGGGAGCCGTAGCACAGCCCCGCGGCCGTGGCTACGCCGGAGCCGCTCGAGGAGGCCCCCGACCAGGCATCGGCATTCCAGGGATTCACCGGTACGCCCCGGTCGGGGTTGTAGCCGGCCATGGCGCCTTCGGTCAGGTTGAGCTTGCCGAGCAGCACCGCCCCGGCCGCCGCGAAACGACGGACCACGGTGGCGTCGAAATCGGGAACGAAATCGGCCATGACCCGGGTGCCGCCCATGGTGCGCACGCCGGTGGTAAAGCAGAGATCCTTGACCGCGATCGGAACGCCGTGCAGCGGACCCCGGTAACTGCCGCCGGTGATTTCGGCCTCCGCGCTTCTGGCCTGGGCCATTGCGGATTCCGCCATGACGGTGGCATAGCTTTTGAGTTGCCCATCGAGCGCTTCGATCCGGTCGAGCTGGGCGCTGGTAGCCTCAACGGGGGAAAGCTCACCGGACTCGATCAGCCCGGCAAGTTCAGTGATGGTTTTGTAATGCAACGACGCATCGGCCATGGTGTGTCTCCCTTTATTCAGATCGCTGCGAACGGCCCTGTAGCCTCTCCCTGGCTACTGCCGCGTAGGATTGGAAAAGTATAGCTCATCGGGAATTGGCGATAGCTGCATCCGGAACTGGTGTATTGTAGAAAATCGACCCGGGAGCACCCATGAACCTTGAAGAAGAGGCGCTGTTTGCCAACGAATCCTTCTATCTTGCATTCACCCGAAAGGACTATCCCGCCATGGAGCGCCTTTGGGCGGCGGAACACCCGACGCTGTGCATCCACCCCGGCTGGCCTGCGCTGGGTGAGCGCGACGCGATCCTCAAGAGTTGGCGGCAGATTCTGGAAAACCCGCAGCAGCCCGGAATCGATTTCTATAACGCGTCTGCCGTTGCCTTCGATTCCGTGCTGATGGTGACCTGTTACGAGGAATTGCCGGGTTCCGTGTGTGTCGCCAGCAACGGCTTCGTGAGGGAAGGCGGCGACATGCGCATGTTCCACCACCACTCCGGGCCCTGCGCGAATCCGCCGCCGCCGACGAGGTCCGGCGATGCCTGACGGGGCTGCGCCCCAGCCCACCAGAATACAGTGATCGGAGAGAAATTGACTCGTTTGACAACCTTATCCGCGAACAAGAGGCCCAGGCGGCCCGAGAATCTCTACGACCGTTACCACGCCCATGTCTACTTTGACGAGTCGACGGAACTGGCGGCCAAAGAACTCTGCATACAAGCGTGGCGCAACTGCCATGTGGGTCTGGGCCGGTTCCATCGCTGCCTGGTGGGCCCGCATCCGCGCTGGAGTTGTCAACTCAGCTTCGACGCTGACGAGTTCGACCGCACAATTCCGTGGCTCGATGAACACCGCAAAGGCCTCGACGTTTTTGTTCATCCGCTGACCGGCGACTTCATGGCGGAACATACACGGCTCGCGAGCTGGCTCGGCAACGAGGTGGCACTGAACCTCCGGGCGCCCGACATGGAAGGCGGGTGAGGGCGGGCAGCCGTTCCTGCTAAAGGTCTGCCGAGGCGATGTACTGGCCGAAGCTCTCGCACCAGACGGTGACGGCGCCTGCACCGGCGAACGGCTCCGCGTCGACGGCGTAGACCTGGGAGCCCGTGAAGCTCTTGAGCCTGGCGATGCGCTGCCGGCCCTGGTCGGCCTCGAAGCCGGCCTCGTCGTCGACTCCGCCGCTGGTATTGAGATAGACCCAGAAATTCGGTCCGGGGCCGACCTCGAAGTCGGGCTGCAACTCGATCAGCACGTTTCCGTCGGCGGAGCGGTAGGCGCGCAGGCCGCCGCGTCCCCAGTGGGCGGCATCCTGCCCGGAAACGCCTTCCCGAAACCGGGTCTCGACGAGCGGTGCAACGTCTCGGCCGGCAATGGCCGCCACGGTCTCGTTGACTTCTGCCGGCGGAAACAGGAAAGGAAACGCGAGCAGCATCCCTCCGGCGCCGGCCAACGCGCCGAATATCCCGCCGATCAGGAAACCGATGAGGCCCTTTTTCATGGCGTCACCCCCAAGTACAAACCCTCGCAATGAAACACCCTGGCGGCTGTCTCATCAAGCGCGGATAACCTCGGGTCATGTTTGATATCCTCGCGAGACTATCCGCCGCGGTGATCGGTAGAGAAAGCGGGTATCCATCCGAAACAGGGGCGTTGCAAGGGGGACCGGCAATGGAGCGAAGCGAATATCCTATCGGGAATTTTACAACCCAGGGCGGTGACACGCTGGATCTCAGTCTGGTGTACGCCGTGCACGGGAAACTCAATGCAGCGAAGGACAATTGCATCCTTGTCCTTACGTCCTACGCGGCAACCCATGAAGATGCCGAAGATCTGTTTGCATCTTCCGACGTGCTGGATCTGTCGGACTACTGCATTGTGGTAATCAACATGTTGTCCAACTCGGAATCGTCTTCACCGAGCAATACTCCACAACCTTTTGACGGTCCGCGGTTTCCGTTGATGACCGTGCATGACAATGTGCGGGCTCAGCATCAGTTGCTGACCAGGGGGCTGGCGATCGACCGCCTCCGCTTGGTGATGGGCTTCAGCATGGGGGCGTTGCAGACCTTCGAATGGGGCGCCCAACACTCGGACATGGTGGACGCTATTCTCCCTGTTTGCGGGGCCGCGAGAATTTCCAGGCACAACTGGCTGTTCGTGGAAGGCGCCAAGTCGGCCTTGCTGGCGGATCAGAATTTCAACGGGGGCGACTATGCAGCGACGCCCGAGGTCGGCATGGAGGCGTTCGCCAAGGTTTACGCGGGCTGGGTGTTCTCGCAGGACTTCTTTCGGGAAGAGCTTTACCGGCAACTGGGCATGGAATCCGTCGCGGACGTGATCGAGTTCATGAAAGGCTATTTCGGCCGGCGGGAAGCCAACGACCTGCTGGGGATGCTGGCGACCTGGCAAGCGGCGAACATAGCGGACAACGACAGGTTCGCCGGCGACTTCGATGCGGCCCTGCAGGCGATCTCAGCCAGGGCAATCGTGATGCCGGGCGGCACCGATCTCTATTTTCGCGTTGCCGACAGCGAGTACGAGGTCAGCAGAATGCCGAACGCGGAACTGCGCGTCATCGAATCGAAACTGGGCCACGTTGCCGGAAGCGGCCTGGACCCCATCGGCAAGGCGGCTATCGATCAAGCCATCGTCGATCTGCTGGAACGCTGATTCTGTCCAACCAGGGCCGCCCGGCGCACGGTGCTCAAGAGCGGTGCGCGGCAGCGCCCCGGGCGGGGTTTGCGATTTCTCTCCTGCTCAGGCTACGAGTCTGTTCCGGGCGGTCAGCGACTCCCTGGCTTCCCGTACGGCCCGTTCGTAGACCTGCTGGTGAACGGATTCCGGAAAGTCGACGAATCGGCTGAAATAGGCGTCGCTGCCGGCGGGATTGAATTCGGGGATGCGCTCCAGTTCCCGTTGATAGGCCTCGCCCCCGAGTTCCCGTCGCTGCTCAGGTTCGCGGGCGGCTTCATAGAGTGCGCGGTACTCTTCCGGACCGGCTGCGGATCGCTCGGCGCATCTGAGGAAGGCGGCTTTCTGCATGACCTCTTCATAGTCGCCCCTGAACTTCTCGACCTCGGCCCGGTAGGCCTCTTCCTTGCCCGCGTACACCTCCCTGTACATTGCTTCGACATCCCCGATGGGGTCGAGCCTTCCGGCGGTTGCCAGGTGCTGTTCGGCCATCCTCCGGTAGGCCAGGCCGCCGCCGACCTGCTTGCCCGAGGCCTTGTGGGTCAGGTCGAAGGCATACTTGCCCGCGGTGGAGCCGTCGCCGCGCCGGACGCCGGCGGCGCCCAGGCCGTAGCTCTCGACGTTCAGGGGTACGCCGTCATCCCGAAGCAGCATCCGGTTAAACCCCATCCGGCCGGCGCTGGGCGTCTCGGCATCGATGGGGTCGACCTGGCCGGCAAGCGACATTTCGGCTGGGTTCGATTCACGTTTGAATACCGGCGAGACGACGAAAATGTCATGGGTTGAAGGATTGCCCCGGGCGTCTACGAAATTGAGGCGCTTGCCCGATTCATCGATCTTGATGCTTTCGTAGGACCCGGGGGTGTAGGCGGCAATTCCCGCATCGATGAGTTCATGGGCCAGGGCGTGTATCTGCACCGGCGATGAAGCCAGATTCCGCATTCTGAATTGCACGACATCGATGATTGGCTTGTTGGTCCGGGAAACCGGCGAGTCCGGATTGGTGACGGCGTTGACCTGAGCCCTCAGCATCAACAGCCCCGCCCGGCCGGAATGCGTCAGTGGCGCCGCCTCACCCAGGGCTTTTGAAGCCTGCTTCAGGTCACGTTCCAGCCCCAGACCCAGGAAGGAGGACAGGTGCGCCTGCCGCAGGGCGCTGTAAAGAGTCTTGTCCCTGCCATCGGCCGGGCCGTCCAGGTGCTTTCTGGTTTCCTCCGTTTGCAGGTCGAGCACCTCTTTCGTGGTCATGCCATCGTGCCTGACCTGGGCGGGCGTTCGGCCCGTCGTCGCCGCCACCGAGGCGATGCAGATGTCCTCCCAGGACTTGAATACCTCCTCGCCCTGGTTGTGCAGGAACAGCGCGTGCTGTTCCCTGGCGTTGGCGACCGGATCCAGATCCTGGCCCCACCCCGGCGTCTCCGCGTGGCGGGGTGCAACCCACTTGCCGTCGGTTCTGCTGGTGATGAGGATGGCGCCCTGGTACTTGTCCTTCGCTGCTTCGCTGATCCGGTACCCGAGCGGCGAGGTGTCGTCGGGTTCCGTCAGCCCCATCACCCGGTCGAGGACCAGGAGCTGGTCGTAGAGGGAGAGGCCGGACCCGCCGGTGAGCACCCTGGTTCCGGGCTTCAACTTGCCGTTCTCGTCCAGCAGATTTCGCTCTTTCAGAAACGCCGTGAAATCATCGCGGTTCATGGGGCCGATGTAGGAATGCTTCATGACCTCGGACTGGGCCTCGGTAAGCGGAGACCCCATCGTCGTCCCGGTATTCAGCCGGACCAGATCGGCGTCGATCGACCCGTGCGCGGCACCCTTAATCGATACACTTGGCCGTAGCGGGGAGGACGTATCCACGCCGACGGCTTCAGTGTCGGCGAGTACCTCCACCTTGTAGATATCCCGCAGCAGTTCGTCTTCCCGCGCTGCCTGCAGCCTGGCCTCGAAGTGTGCGTGTTCCTCCCTGCCGAAATGCTTGCGGAGGGTGGCTGCCCTGTCGGTTCTCGGCTCGGAATCGGACCCTGTTCCCGTCGGTTCCCGCCCACCTGAAAATGCGCTCTGCAGGAAAGCCCGGCCGGGGGGGCTGTCCTCGACGGAGGCAAGCAGTTCCTCCCGTTTGCCGAGGTAGAGTCTTTTTACCCGCGGGGCGCATGCCGGATAGTCCGCGCCGGTGTTGTTTGCGGTGCCCTCCTGGTCCTTGTTCCAGGCGACCCCGGCGCCGATTGAATCGCGCCCCTGCTTTTCGACGATGATGGTGCGAATGTCGTACCTGCCGCCAAGCGCCATGATCTCCTTGATGTGGCTCTGAATGTCGGGACGCATCAGCAGGTCGATTTCGGCGCAGACCTGAAGCGACGATCTCGGACCGCCACCGACCAGCACCACCTGCAGGGGCTTTGCTTCGGTGTGCGCCGAACCTGACGACGTTGAGCGCGAAACCTGACTATCGGCCAGGACACGGGAAACATCGCGAACCCGCAACGGCTGGCCGTTCTGCTGTAGGTAGCGGAGGCGTTCGGCCTCAGCAGCGGACATCCCGAAGCCGGCTCTGGCGGATTCCCTGAATTCGGCGGTAACCGCCCGCCCGTCGAAATGCGGGCCAAGGTCCCGTTCGCTTCTTGCGCGAACTTTTCTGGCATCCAGAACCACTACGCGGTTTTCATCCGGATGGCGCGCAACCTGTACAAACTGGTTCAAGTCCAGTGGCATGCGTCTATACTCCTTATCCGAGGCGGCGGCCGGCACGATACTTGGCTGGGCGCCGATTTTTCTTATCGAACAATGGCCTTGTCGAATGTTCGAACCAACGGCTCGGGCGGGTGCCTTCGCGACGGTAAGCCTGCGACAAAGCCGGTCTTGCAGTCGGACAACGGGCAGGCTCAATGGTTCAGGACGAGGGAACGGGTGTGAGTAGAGCCGGTCGCGGCAGGTTGGGCATCTGGCTGACCGCCATATTCCTGTGCCTGGTGACGGCATCCGGGCTCGGCTGGTACAAGTACAGCCAGATACGCAGCGCCATGGCCTTTGCGGCTGCCTTTCCCGAGCCGGTTGAGGCGGTGGAGGGGTTCACCGCCCGCGAAGCACTCTGGCAACCCACCACCCGGATTACCGGGCAGGTGGTCGCCATCCGTTCGGTGACCATCGAGACGGAGATTGACGGCGCCATCGTTGAAGTGGGCGTGGCGCCCGGCGCCGGCGTGAGCGCCGGGCAACTGCTGGTGCGCCTCGATACCAGCGAGGAACGGGCCCGGCTTGCATCCGCCGCGGCCGAACTGGAAATCGCCCGCCTGGCCCTGGCGCGCAGCGAGCGGCTGCTGGAAGCCAACCTCGGCACGGCCGAAGCGCGTGACGAAGCCCGGGCCCGGTTCGATGCGGCCGAGGCGGCCCGAAGAGGCATCGCCGCGGTCATTGCCAAGAAGCACCTGCGGGCGCCCTTCGCGGCCACGGCCGGCCTGCACGAACTCGATGTCGGCCAGTTTCTCGACAAGGGCGAAGAGGTCGTCAGGCTCATCGGTACGGAGGACGCCCTCTGGGTGGATTTCACGCTGCCGCAGGAGGACGCCACCCTGGTTGAAGGCGAGTTCGTGGACATCTTTCCCCACGGCGGCGACAGCAACCCGGTTCAGGCCCAGGTCATTGCAAGAGACAGCTTCGTCAACGAACGATCACGCAACGTGCGCTACCGGAGCCTGGCAGACAGGGAAGCCCTGGGTCAGCACCCGGGCGCCATCGTGACCGTGCAGGCGCCCCTTGGGTCGCCGCAGACCGCCACCCTTGTCCCGGCCACGGCCGTTCGCCGGGATGCCTTCGGCGCCAAGCTCTTCGTGTTGCGCCCGTCGGAAGAGGGCGCCCGGGCTGCTGAACGGGCCGTTCGCCGGGACGTTTCCCTTGGGCCGCGGCGCGGCGAGTTGATCGTCATCGCCTCGGGCTTGCGGCCCGGCGAGCGCGTGGCCGCCGAAGGCGCGTTCAAGCTGCGCGACGGGGTACTCGTGAGTGCAACGGGCCGGCGGGTACGCGCCTCGGACAGTGCGGCGCTGCATGCCGGCGAACCCGATTCGCGAAGGCTATCCGAGGCTTCCGGCGGAGGCGGGGGGCGCCATGGCGGCTCCTGATCTCGGCCAGGGCGCCGCCGAGCCGCGCTTCACGGACCTGTTCGTGCGCCGCCCGGTACTGGCGGCGGCGCTGTGCCTGAGCCTTGCCCTCATCGGCGTGCGGGTGGCCATCGACATGCCGGTGCAGCAGTATCCCTCCATCGAGAGCGCCTCCCTGGTGGTGACCACGCCCTACATCGGCGCTTCCGCGGACGTGGTGCAGGGTTTCATCACCGATCCCATCGAGCGGGTCGCCGCCACCATTCCCGGCGTCGACTTCACCGAGTCTGAAACCCGTGCGGGCAGAAGCGTGGTGACGGTCTATCTCAAGCTCAACGAAGACAGCGCCGATGCCCTGGCCGAACTCTCCACCCGGCTCGGCCAGATTCGTTTCGAGTTGCCGCCCGGTGCGGAGGATCCGGCGGTGGAAGTGGAGCGCGCCGACCGGCCGTTTGCGGGCTGGTACCTGGGCGTTCGGCTCAACGAGCGCATGAGCCGCGCCGAGGTGACCGACTACCTGCGCCGGGAGGTGTCTCCGCAACTGGCGGCGGTTCCCGGAGTGCTCCAGATCTGGATGGGCGGCGGCCGCCTGCCCGCCATGCGCATCTGGCTCGACCCGGAACGCATGGCGATGTTCAACGTCAGCACCCAGGACGTCGAGGCAGCGCTTACGCGCAACAACATCATCGCCACGATCGGGCAGACCGAGAACGCCAACCAGCGCGTCGACTTGCTGGTGAACACTTCGCTGACCCGGGCGGAAGAATTCGAACGCATGGTAATCCGCGAGTCCGAGGGTTCGCTGATCCGCATGCGCGACGTTGCCCGCATCGAGCTCGGCGAGGAAGAAGGCACGGTGCTCGGTCGGATGAACCATGACAACACCGTGTGGCTGGGTGTCTACCCGCTTCCGGGGGCCAACGAAATCGACATTGCCGATGCGCTGTACGTGGCCATCGACGAGATCAACGCGGACATGCCGGCCGGCCTCGCACTCGAGATCGGCGAGGACATCACGGTTTACATGCGCGATGCGCTTGCCGAGATATTCACGACCCTGGCGGAAACGATCATGCTGGTGGGCCTGGTCGTGGTGGTCATGATGGGCTCGGTGCGAACGGCGCTGGTGCCCCTGGTGACCATTCCCATTTCCCTGCTCGGCGCGGTGGCGGCCATGTCGCTGATGGGCTTTTCGTTCAACCTGCTGACGATTCTGGCCATCGTGCTGTCTGTGGGCCTGGTGGTGGACGATGCCATCGTGATGGTGGAGAACGTGGCCCGGCACATGCGCGAGGGCGCGTCCAGAACGGCGGCGGCGCTGGCCAGCGCCCGGCAGCTGGCATCGCCCATCATGGCCATGACCATGACGCTCGC
The DNA here is from genome assembly GCA_963663395.1 of Pseudomonadales bacterium. Classification (GTDB taxonomy): domain Bacteria; phylum Pseudomonadota; class Gammaproteobacteria; order Pseudomonadales; family Azotimanducaceae; genus Azophilus. The sequence goes on along the minus strand of OY760226.1, from coordinate 5,254,850 downwards.
CATGGTCTATATCCCCATCGGCTTCCTGTCCGGCATGACGGGCGTGCTGTTCAAGGAGTTCGCGTTCACGCTGGCCATAGCGGTGCTCATCTCCGGCATGGTGGCGCTGACCCTCTCGCCGGTGATGAGCAGCCGGGTGGCCCCGGAGCAGGGCCGCGAGGCGGGCATGACGCGGCGGGTGAACCGGGTGTTCGACGATGCCCGGCAGGGCTACCGCCGGCTGCTCGACGGCCTGCTGGCAAACAACGGGCCGGTGCTTTTCTGTGCCGTCTTCTTCGCCCTGCTGGCCGTGCCCTTCTTCATGATGTCGCAGAAGGAACTGGCGCCCACGGAAGACCAGGGCGAGATGAACATCGCCTACACGGCGCCGCCGGAGGCCTCCCTCGAGTACACCGAGCGCTACATGACCGACGTGGTGAACGCCATGGAGAGCCTGCCGGGCAGCGGCAGGATGTGGCAGATGGTACTGACCAACGCCGGCTTCGGCGGCATGAAGTTTGTCGACTTCGACGAGCGTGAACTGAGTACCGGGGACATGCTGACCATGGCTTTTCAGGGGCTCTCCGAGGTGACCGGCCTCACCGCCTTTCCCATGTTGCCGTCCGCGCTGCCGAGCGCCGGGCGCTTCGACATGGAGTTCGTGGTGCTGTCCTCGGACAGCGCCGAAGAGATGCTGCCCCATGCCGAGGCGCTGATGGAACGCGCCCGGCAGACGGGCCTGTTCATGTTCGTCGACTCGGATCTCAGTATCGATCTGCCCCAGGGCCGCTTTCTGCTCGACCGCGACCGGGTGGCCGATCTGGGCATGGATCTCGCGGAAGTGGGCCGCCAGCTCGGCACCTTCCTGTCGGGCAACTACGTCAATCGCTTCGATCTCGACGGCACGGCTTACCGGGTGATTCCCATGGTGGAGCGAACCGGGCGGCCGGATGCCGATGCGCTGCTCGACCTGAAGCTGAGAACGCCGGACGGCGCGCTGGTGCCCTTGTCTGCCGTTGCGCGGCTCGAAGAAACGGTGGCGCCCCGGGTGCTGGCCCGGTTTCAGCAGAAGAACGCCTTCCGCATTCGCGGTGGGCTGATTCCAGGGCGCACCAAGGAGCAGGGGCTTGCCGCCATGGAAGAGCTGTCGGCCGAGTTGCTGCCGAGCCACTACGACATCGACTATGCCGGCGAGTCGCGGCAGCTCCGCCAGGAGGGCAATACCCTGGTCGGGGTGCTGGGCATTTCGCTGGCTTTCGTTTTCGTGGCCCTGGCGGTGCAGTTCAACAGCTTCCGGGATCCGCTGGTGGTGCTTCTCGGGTCGGCGCCGCTGGCGCTGTCGAGCGCGCTGCTCTTTACCTACCTCGACCTCACCACCATCAACACTTACACGCAGATCGGCCTGATCACCCTGGTTGGCCTGATCTCCAAGAATGCCATCCTGATCGTGGAGTTCGCCCGCAAGCTGCAGCTTGCCGGGGCGACCAAGTTCGAGGCGATCAAGAGCGCGGCCGCGGTTCGGCTGCGGCCGGTACTGATGACCGCCGGGGCCACCATAATGGGCCACATGCCGCTGGTGTTCGTGACCGGCCCCGGCGCCGAAGCGCGCAACAGCATCGGCATCGTGCTGGTGGCCGGCATGCTGCTCGGCACCCTGTTCACGCTGTTCGTGCTGCCGAGCATCTACTATCTGCTGGCCGCGGAGCGGCGGTCGGAGCAGACATCCGGGGAATTGCAGCCGGCTACCCCGGGCGTGCGCGCATAGGCTCATGCAAGCGCTCGACCTGTTGCTGCGGGAATTCGGTCAGAGCATCGACCTTCCCGAACTGGCCTTCGACGATGAAGATTGCTGCGCCCTGACGTTCGACGATCTGGCGGTGGTTCTGTCTTATCGCCGGGAACAGGAGAAGCTCTGCCTGTACACGGATGTCGGCCTGATCGAGCACGCTTCCAGGGAAACCCTGCTGGGACTTCTCGAGGCCAACGCATTGCACCGGTTCGTGGGCGACGGCGTGATCGGTGTATGCCCCGATGACGAGGGCCGGGCGTACGTGGTCGTCTATTCCATGCTGCTGGACGCGGAATCCCTGAATCTGGCGCGGCTCGACCGTGCCCTTCGCGGCTTTCTGGAGATGGCTGAAACCTGGCGCGACAAGGTCACCGGCCATGCCGCCGATGCCGGGCGCGATGACGATGACGATGACAGCCCGGCAGCGGACGGGAACGTGGAACTGATGCGGGTTTGACCGTGTTGCGCTGACGTGGAACCGAAGCTACAGGATTTCGTCCGGGCCGCGCGCCGATCGATCGCGGAAGGCGTGGACGTCAATCTGGACAGCTCGGGGCGTCCGCGGGCCGACACGCGCGTCGGCATCTGGGGACGCCTGGTCAACCGGATCAGGAATCGGGTTTTCCCGGGCAGACGGCAAACCGAAAACCTGTGGGTGCTGCGCAAGCTGGAAGCGACGATCCGCAGCGAACATCCGGAAATTCCCGCCAGGCGTCTGCACTCGGCTTACAGGCGCGCCGCCGTTCTGCCGGTACCGGAAAGGATACTGGCAATGGCCCGTACGGTTCGTGATGCGTCGACCTACAAACCCGGGCGATCACTCGAAGATGAAGTCAACCAGGCGATTCGCCTGGGCTATGCATCGGACGTCGTCCGCGCCAGCGGCGAGGGCGCCATTGCCGACCAGGACTTCAGGGAAATCGTCGGCAAGTTCAATGAGACGATGACCGATCTGCATCGACGGTTTCCGGGGCTGCGCCGCGTCCCGCCGCCTGCATTGCTGCAACGGGCAGCGAAGGACAAGCTGGCTTTCGCCCTTTATTCGCGGAAGAAACGGGCCATTTACTTTCGCAAGGCATCCGGCAATGAGTGGGAGGATGCGCTCGCACGCGGCATTGCCATCGGCTGGATGACCCGGAAGGCTCCGGGACTGGCGGGGGGCATTGCCCATGAATACGGGCATCACCTCAGCGAAGTCGAGACGCACCGACCCTGGTATCCGGCATTGGTGGAGGTATTGAAGCGTAACGGTGTGGTATTCGCGACCGCCTCGCCCGAGCCGGACAGCGCGGAATTCAGCAAGGCGGTCAAGGGGCATCTCGCAAAAATGGGCGTCGGTACGTATGCCGGCGTCAATCCGAGGGAATTCCAGGCGGAGGTGCTGGCGTGGTACATGTCTCCCGACTACGGTCGGCCAGGCGAAGCGAAGATGCCGGACTACCTGGAATCCTGGGTGAGAGAATCTTTTCCTTTTCTTGAAAGGGCCGGCCGCGATGCAGATTCCTAACCCTTCCTATTGCCACAACTGCCGCCACTTCGGCGAGTGGGTCCATGGCGCCGGAATTCTGCCGCTGTCGGACGGAACGGAAGACGGCGAAGACGCGTTCGGGCACTCGTGCAAGGCGTTTCCGCGCGGTATTCCGGGTGATGTCTGGACAGGCGATGTCCGTCACGACAGGCCCGTCGAAGGCGACAACGGCATTCGGTTCGAAGCGGTGGATCCGAACGGGGAGACGCCGGCTGCGGCGGCATCGGGCGCTCGCGACTGAAGCAATATCTAGGCGCGTCGCCAGGCGACGCGATCAAGTTGCTCCGCAACTTGGAGACGTTGTTCGAAAATGCGACTCAACTGTCCACATAAAGGCCGTTCAAGGATTCTAGACGAGGCATCGGCCACGCATCGGTGCCGGCGCGACTTCGCCAACCCCTCAGGCCGGCGCGATGAATGGATGGCGCCGTGCCTCGGATGGTTGTCCGCCGGGGCAGTGACGCGCCTGCAGGCGCTGCCGACGTTGTGATGAACCGGCGATTGGGCGAAACTCCAAAGATGATGCTCGAACCATACACAGTGCTCGATTTCACCGACGCGCGCGGTGAACTCGGGCCCATGCTGCTCGGCGATCTGGGCGCGGACGTCATTCGTGTCGAGCCGCCCGAAGGCACTTCCGCCCGGCGTTCGGCGCCGCTGACCCGGGACGGTACGCACAGCCTTCAGTTCCTCGCCTTCAATCGCAACAAGCGATCCATCGTGGTGCAGCGGGCGGAGAGAGGGCTGCTCGAAGCCCTTATCGCCGGTGCGGACTTCCTGTTCGAGTCCTGGCCCGGGGGCCTGCTCGAAGCGTACGGGCTGGACTTCGATGCGGTATCCGCGATCAATCCCGCCATCGTGCACGTGTGTATTTCACCCTATGGCCGGGACGGGCCGCGCGCCGGAGCCATCGCCAACGATCTCACGCTCGCTGCCATGGGCGGGCCGGTGTCGCTGCAGGGCGACCCGGACCGGGCGCCGGTGCGCCTGAGCGTGACGCAAGTCTGGCGGCATACGGGCGCCGAAGCGGCGGTGGGGGCGATGGCCGCTCACGCCAGGCGGATGCGCACCGGCACTGCCCAGTTCGTCGACCTGTCGGCACAGTGCGCGATGACCTGGACCATGCTGAACGCGATGGACGCCCATGCCATCCAGGGCGTCGACTTCGAGCGCAACGGTTCCGAGATGGGCGCGGGAAGTTCGGGAATCGAACTGCTCTACGCGACAGCCGACGGTTACATCATCGCCCTGCCCATGGCAGGCGTGATTCAGGGTTGCCTGGGCTGGATGATCGAGGATGGGGTCGCCGACGAGTCGCTCTACGATCTCGATTGGGAGACCTATGACGCGAATGTCCGGAATCCCGACGCGCCGTCGTTCAACCTGCGCGACGGCGCGGCCTTGTGTCGGCGCTTTTTCAGTCGGCATACCAGCGAGGAACTCTACCGGTTCGGCCTGGAGCACGGCATATCACTTGCGCCCGTGAATACGCTTTCCGAACTGCTGGCGCTGGATCACCTGGCGGCGCGTGACTACTGGCGCGAGGTGGAAATCGGCGGGGGCGCAACAGCAAACGGCGCCGGTGCCTGGGCGAAGCCGTCGAACGGAGCCATGACCGTGCGTTCCCCTGCGCCGGCGCTCGATGAGCACGGCGCAAGCATTCGGGCGGAAATTGCAGCGGCCGGGCACGGGAAACGGACGCCGGCGCCGATCGGGCCGGGCGATGGCGAGCTGCCGTTTGCAGGGCTGAAGGTGGTGGATTTCGCCTGGGTGGGCGTCGGCCCGATTTCCACCAAGTTTCTGGCCGACCACGGCGCCACCGTTGTAAGGGTCGAGTCGGAGTCGCGTCCGGACGTGCTGCGGGGGGGCGTTCCCGCCAAGGACGGCATACTGGGCCTGAACCGGTCGCAGTTCTTCGGGGACTTCAACACCTCCAAGCTCAGCATCACCCTGGACATGAAGCATGCCGAGGCCCGCGAAATCGCGCGGCGGCTGGTGGCCTGGGCGGACGTGTTCGTCGAGAGCTTCGCCCCCGGGGCAATCGGCCGCATGGGCCTGGGTTACGACGAAGTGAAGAAGCTCAATCCCGACATCGTCATGATAAGCACCTGCCTCATGGGGCAGACCGGCCCGGCCAGGTCCCTGGCGGGCTACGGATACCACACCGCGGCCATCGCCGGCTTCTACGAGATAACCGGCTGGCCAGACCGGCCCCCCTGCGGCCCCTGGATCGCTTATACCGACACCATAGCGCCGCGCTTCGTGACGACCGTTCTGGCGGCGGCGCTGGACCATCGGCGGCGTACCGGCCAGGGTTGCTTCGTGGACCTTGCCCAGCTTGAGGCCTCGCTGCACTTTCTGGGGCCGGAACTGCTGGATTTGCAGGTAAATGGCCGCGCGGCGTCGCGGCTCGGCAACCGCAGCCCCCACGCGGCGCCGCAAGGCTGCTACCCTTGTGCGGGCGACGACCAGTGGGTGGCGGTCGGCGTGGACACAGACGGCCAGTGGCAGAGTCTGTGCGCCGCCATCGGCCAGGGCGAACTGGCGAACGATTCCGAACTTGCGACGCTCGAAGGACGGCAGGCCGCCCACGACCGCATCGATAGCGCGATAGCGGCCTGGACCCGAGAGCGAACGCCGCAATCCGCCATGACGACACTGGTCGAGGCGGGCGTGCCCGCCGGGGTGGTGCAACGGAGCAGCGATCTGTTGAAGGACGAGCAATACGAACATCGCGGGTTTTACCGCTACCTGGACCATCCGGAAATGGGGCATGTCCCCTATGCCGGGCACCAGTACCGCATCAGCGGATACGACAACGGGCCGCGCGGCCCGGCGCCGCTGCTCGGGCAGCACAGCTTCGAGGTCTTGAGCGACATACTCGGCTTATCCGACGAAGCCGTAGGTGCTGCCTACGCGAACGGCGCAGTGACATGAGTTCTAGGGCATCAGGGCGAAAAAACCGGGAGGCGCCCGTGCACGAAGGTTCTGAACCTTGTGTCGTCATGACCACCTGCAGTACGCAGGACGCGGAACGACTTGCGATGACACTGGTGGAACGGCGCCTGGCGAGTTGCGTGCAGCGCATAGGCATCGACAGCACCTATCGCTGGGAGGGGGCGATTCAGAACGATCCCGAGACGCTGTTGCTGATCAAGACCCGGCGAGACCGCTACGATGGGGTGGCTGCGTTTCTGGCCGAGGGGCACCCGTACGATGAACCGGAAGTGCTGATGCTGCCGGTGTCGAATGCCAGCGAGGGCTACGCGCGCTGGCTTGCCGATGAAGCGGCCCCGCATGCGGCACTGACGGTTTCCCGGCCGGCGGCAACCTCGACCGAATGAGGGCCTGGCGCGGCCGGAAGGGCGGCCCCTGGTGCGATGCGCGCTCTGGAGGAGCGTCGTGATAGAGCAGGCGGAGGCGGTGGAAACCGTCCTGCGGCGCATTTTGCGGTCCGGGAGCCTCGAAGCCTTTCCGACACACCCCGCCGACCTCGATGTTGTTCTTGCCGTGGCCGCGGTCACCCTGATGCGCCGCCGCCCGTACAACGAACAAGAGATCAATGCGGCCCTCGTGGACTGGCTGGAATCGGTGCAGGGCTGGATGGACCACGTGACCCTGCGCCGGCGAATGGTGGATCTCGGTTTTCTGAAACGGACGGTGAACGGTTCGCGCTACTTCATGAATTACGGACGGGTCGTCGAAGTTCTGGGCGACCCCGCGGTGGAACTCGATGCCGGAGCGATCGTTCGGGGAGTGCTGCGGGAACGCGAGGAGCGAAAGCGGATGTACACATCGGGGGATTGAGGACGCCACGGCCAGCGCGTTTTGTACCTGGTACGACCTTCGAATTCAGGAATGCAGTCAAGCAAAAGCCGGCAAAATTCGTGAACTCGACGAGCGGCTTGGGGCAATTTGCGAGCCTGGTCGCTGCCGGGCGCCGTTGGCACGCGGCGCCGAAAAGCTTTAGTCTCGCGCGCCTCTTCTTGAGTCGTAACCGCAGGAACATGCAAATGAGAGTGAAGGACTGTCTGATGGGAACCGGACTGGCGCTGGCCCTGGTATTGAGCGCCGCGGCGGCGCAGGCCGATGCCGATGCAATCATGCAACGGCTCAAGTCGCTGGAAGGCGAATGGATGGCCGTCGGCGAGCAGGGTGAGGTGTTGGACCAGGTAGGGTCGGAGTTCCGGCTGACGGCCAATGGCTCGGTGCTGCGCGAATACATGTCTCCCGGCAGCAAGTACGAGATGCTCAACGTCTATCATGCCGACGGCGACCGCGTGCTCATGACCCACTATTGCGGCGCCGGCAGCCAGCCGCGCCTTGAAGTGGTGCCCGCGGAGGAGGGCGACGGATTGCTGCTGAAGTTCGACAGCATCACCAATCTCTCCTCGCCCGATGCGCATTTCATGCATCACGCCGAATACGAATGGGACGGAGCGGACCGGCTCACGACCACCTGGTACGGTAGCGAGAACGGCAAGATTCAGGACGAGACAATGGTGTTCCGGCTGGCGCGCCGCGAGGAATAGGCCGCGGGTGGCGAAGCAGCGCCTCGCCGTCAAGGGGACATGTCGACTAGCGGTTTGTCTTGTTTTTCGCCCCTTTCTGTCTTGATGATCTTCGTAGCCACCAGGTGGCAACGAATTGGCGAGTCCGCTGCCGATCACGCCACATGCGACGATGTTGTAGCGCTCGGCGAACAATAGCCAGCCCAGCAATGCACCAAGAGCGCCGCCCCCGATCATGGCGGCTCCGACCTTCAGGTCCGTCGCATCCAACGGTTGTGTTTCCTGGACAATTGATCCGCGCGATTCATCGTTCTGATGACCCTTTCTGCTTGTCGGACCGGGGTTTGGATTTCAGTATGCGGTGCATCCAAGCTATTGCGAAGCCGGCACAAATCAAAGAGGACATCAATACAGCAGAGCCAATGATGCCTTTCAGACTGACGCCGTCAATATAGGCGGTGAGCTGACCAAGGCGATGGCAAATCCGATCAACGGTAGAATGCCGCCGCTGGCCTGATCCAATTTCTGTACCGCAAGTTCTCACATTTGCATGCCTCCTGAAAGTTGATGGGAAGGCGAGACTTGCATTCAGTTGCCTGACGGTCAACGCTGGTCTGGCGATCTCACCGAACTCTTCATTATGCGACCTCAACACGATACCGGCGGGTGGGTATTCGGCTGCAAATCGAGTGAACCTCCCGGGTGCGAACGCACCCGCTCGCGGGCGTCTGGCTTGCAAGTTACTGCTGTACTGTCCGCTGGAAAACGCGGTTGGATTAATGCGTCCCCTGCATAGCTATCTTCTGGGCACCGGATCCTGGTTCCTCGGGGTGGGGATTCAGGGGGTGATGTTCGCGTGGCTGGTCACCATGGTGCTGCGGGAGTCGCCGGAGATGGTGGGGGTTGCGCAGATGACGCTGCTGCTGCCGGGCACGCTGCTGATTCTGGTGGGCGGCAGCTATGCGGACCGGTTCGGGGGGCGCCGGGTTGCCATGATTGCCCAATCGGTGGCGGTCGCCGCGCCGCTCATCCTGCTGGGCCTTGTTGCGCTGGACAGGCTCACGTTCGGCGGGATGCTGGCCTATGCGGTGGTCATGGGGTGCGCTCAGGCGTTTGTTACGCCGGCCCGCGATGGCCTGCTCAACCAGGTGGCCGGAGGGCGTGTACAACGAACGGTGATGTTTGCGAGCGTGGTGCAGTTCGGGCTGCAGATGCTGGGATTCTTCGTGGCTGCCGTTGGCGACATCACCGGTCCGGGGCCCATCCTGGGCTTTCAGGCTTTCATTCTTGCGATTGGGGTCTGGGCATTCGGCCGCATGAAGCTGGCGCCGCCGCCGGCCGTTTCAGTTCGCCCGTCGCTGCTGGAATCCATGCGGGAAGGATCGAGAACCGTATTGGGCCACGCCGGGATGCGCACGGTGGCGCTACTCAACGTGGCGATGTCCAGCTTTTTCATGGGCGCCTACATCGTCACCTTGCCGCTGCTCGTGCGTGAGGTGTTCGACGGCAGTGCCGCCGACCTCGGGCTGATGAACATCTGCAACTCCGTGGGGCTGGTGCTTGCGCTGCTGCTGGCGCTGCGTCTCGGCGACTTCACGCGCCAGGGGCGGATGCTGCTGTCGGCGCTGATGTCCGGGTCGGTCGTGCTCTGTGTCGTTGCGCTGGCGCCGACCTTCGTGATCATGTTGCTGACGGTGTTTTTCTGGGGCGCCTGCGGCGGTATTTCCATGACCATGTCCCGGACCATCATGCAGGAACAGGCGCCGGAAGATCAGCGCGGCAGGGTGATGGGCTTCTACGCGTTCTCGTTCATGGGCGCCGGGCCGATCGGTGCGTTGGGCAGCGGATTCCTGGTCGATCAGTTCGGGCCGCAGACGGCGCTGACCATCGCCGGCGTCGGTATGGCGTGCGTCGTGCTGGTGATAGGATTTCGATCTTCCCTGTGGCGAATGACAAGCAAGTGGGCCAAGGCATGAGCGGTGTGCGGGTCGCCGCGGATATCGGCGGAACCTTTACCGACGTCGTCCTGGACGACGGCGAACAACGGTATTCGAGCAAGGTGCTCACCACGTACAGGGATCCGGCGGATGCGGTGCTTGACGGCCTCGGCAAGGTACTGCGGGAAGCCGGGCGCGAGCCCTCCGAGGTGGTTCTCTTTCTGCATGGCACCACGCTCGCCACCAATGCCCTGATCGAGCGACGGGGCGCCAGAACGGCGCTCTTGACCACCGAGGGACACCGGGATGCCCTGGAGATGGCGTTCGAGAACCGCTTCGAGCAATACGACGTCAACATCGATCGGCCCGCGCCCCTTGTGCCCCGGCATTTGCGGCTGCCGGTCCGGGAACGCCTGGCTGCCGATGGCGAGGTGCTAATACCCCTCGATGAGTCGTCGGTTGCCGCCGCTGTCGACAGGCTGGCGGAGGAGGGGGTGGAGAGCGTGGCCATCGGATTGCTGCACGGCTATCGCAAGGCGGGCCACGAGCAGGCGGTGGCCGAGACGGTTCGAGAGCGGCTGCCGGGCGTAGCGGTAACCCTCGCCTGCGAGGTGTGCCCGGAGATACGCGAGTTCGAACGGTTGTCGACAGCCTGTGCCAATGCCTATGTACAGCCGTTGATGGCGTCTTATCTGCAAAGCCTCGAAAGCCAGCTGATCGCGGGTGGGGTGCATTGCCCGGTATTGCTGATGACATCCGGCGGCGGCTTGACCGATCTTTCCACCGCGGCCCGCTTTCCGATCCGGCTGGTCGAGTCGGGTCCTGCCGGCGGGGCGATACTGGCGGCGGACATCGCGGCCCGGTGCGGGCTGGACGAGGTGCTGTCCCTCGATATGGGCGGCACCACGGCCAAGATCTGCCTTATCGACGGGGCCGAGCCCCAGTTGTCCCGGCAGTTCGAGGTGGGCCGCACCTATCGATTCAAGAAAGGATCGGGGCTGCCCATGCGCATTCCCGTCATCGAAATGGTGGAGATCGGGGCCGGCGGCGGCTCCATCGCGTCGGTAGACAGCCTTGGACGCATCCAGGTCGGGCCCGAGAGCGCCGGCTCCGAGCCGGGACCGGCCTGCTATGGCCGGGACGGGCGCGACGCGACGGTCACGGATGCCGATGTGGTACTCGGTAAGATACGGCCGGAACACTTCGCGGGAGGCTCTCTGCATCTCGACAGCAATGCGGCGGCAAGGGCAGTGGATGCGGGGGTCGCGCAGCCCCTGGGCCTCGATTGCGCCGGTGGGGCCGTCGGCATCTGCGAGGTGATCGACGAGAACATGGCGGCGGCAGCGCGGGCTCACGCGGTCGAGTGGGGCAAGGATACGGCAGAGCGCACCATGATCGCCTACGGCGGCGCCGCGCCGCTGCATGCCTGCCGGCTGGCCACGAAACTGAAGATCGACCGCATCGTCGTGCCCCGGGGCGCGGCGGTGGGTTCGGCACTGGGTTTTCTGCTGGCGCCGGTGAGCTTCGAAGTAGTGCGCAGCCGTTACATGACCCTGGCGGCCCTCGACGATGATTGGCTCGTGCGCCTGCTGGGCGAGATGCGCCAGGAAGCAGCCGCCGTGGTGAACAGTGCCACCGCCGAGCCGCTCGAAGAGACGGCCCGGGCCTACATGCGGTACGTGGGCCAGGGGTTCGAGATCGCCGTGGACGTGCCGGTGCCGGACAGAACCCGGGTATCGAACGGGGCTGGCGATGTCGGGTCGCGACTGGCATCGGCCTTCGAGGACGCTTACCGCACCCTGTATGGCAGAACGATTCCCGGCGCCGACGTGGAGATACTCAGTTGGACGCTGGCGCTGTCTACTCGGAAGCCGGATCCGAAGCGGCCGGGGCAACCATTACGAAAGCGTGCGGCGCAACCGGAATGCCGGGTCAGCCTGTTCGATCCGGTGCGCGGCGCACCGTTGGAGGCAGCCCTGTATCGCCGGGAATCCCTGGCGCCGGGCGATGCCTGTGAGGGGCCCGCGCTGATCGTCGAAAGCCAGACCACCACGGTGATCACCGAAGACTTCAGCGGCAGCGTCGACGGCCACGGTAATCTCTGCCTGGAGCGCAACTCCCATGCCGGTTGAAGGTCACGGGGCGTTCGCGGGCGCACATCGGCGTGCCTGCCGGTCGCGGCTCGGGCTACGCGGGGAGCAACGCGATGCCGGGTGACGGGAACCCGATCCGCACCCAACTGGTCTGGAACCGGTTGCTGGCCATCGTGGAGGAACAGGCGCAGACCCTGATGCGCACCGCGTTCTCGACGGTGGTTCGAGAGGCCGGCGACCTCTCGGCCGGTGTCTTCGACACGCGTGGGGCGATGCTCGCCCAGGCCGTCACGGGCACACCGGGGCACGTCAATGCGATGGCCGCATCGGTGGGCAAGTTTCTCGCGAAATACCCGCTTGCCGAACTCGCGCCGGGCGATGTGCTGTTGACCAACGATCCCTGGGACGCAACCGGCCACCTCAACGACTTCACGGTGGTAACGCCGGTATACCGGGAGGGGAGGTGCATTGCCCTGTTCGCCAGCACCAGCCACATTGCCGATGTTGGCGGCCGGGGGTTCGGCCCGGACGCCCGGCAGGTGTTCGAGGAAGGCCTCAACATCCCGATCGGCCACTTGTTTCGCAGGGGCGAGCGCAACGAAACCCTGCTCTCCATTCTGGCCGCCAATGTGCGCGATCCGGTCGTGGCGGAGGGAGACCTGTATTCGCTTGCCGCCTGCAACGACAGCGGCGGGCGCCGGCTGCTCGAGACCCTGGACGACTTTGGCCTCGACGGCATCGACGAAGTGGGGCGCTCCATTCTGCGAACCTCCGAGGCGGCCATGCGGCGGGAGATCGAAGCCCTGCCCGATGGACGCTTCGAGTACGCCATGCGGGTGGATGGCTACGATACGGCCGTGGACCTGACGGCGGCTCTGGACATCGACGGTGACCGACTGTCGGTGGACTTCGCCGGTTCGTCGCCGGCTTCGGGCTTCGGCATCAACGTGCCCCTGCCCTATACCCAGGCCTACGCCACCTTCGGAGTGCGGTGCCTGGTAGGCAATGCGATTCCGAACAACGCCGGGTCACTGCGTTGCGTAACGGTAACGGCGCCGCCGGGCTCCATCCTCAACGCGCTGCCGCCGTCCGCCGTGTCTGCGCGGCATGCGATCGGGCAGATGCTGCCGGACGTGGTTCTGGGCTGTCTCGAACAGGCGCTGCCCGGGCAGGCGCCAGCGGAAGGTGCCTCGTGCATCTGGAACCCGGTGTTTCTCGGCGCGGGTGCGGCGGACAACTTCCCCGGCGAGGAATTCGTTATCAACCCCATATTCAACGGCGGTACCGGCGCCCGTCCTGGCAAGGACGGGCTGGCAACCACCGCCTTCCCGAGCGGTGTGCGCACCACGCCGACCGAGATCAACGAGGTGACCTCGCCGCTGGTGATCTGGCGCAAGGAATACCGGCGGGATTCGGGCGGGCCGGGCCGCAACCGGGGCGGGCTGGGCCAGGTGATCGAGATTGGGCACCGCCGCGGCAATCCTTTTTACATATCCAAGATGTTCGACCGGGTACGGTTCCCCGCGCGGGGCAGGGACGACGGCGGGGACGGCAGCCCCGGGCGGGTCTATCTGAAAGACGGCCCGGACCTCCGCGGCAAGGGCAAGGACCTGGTGCCGGCGGGCGCGACTCTCGTGCTCGAGACACCCGGAGGCGGCGGCATCGGCGATGCGGAACAAAGGGACGCGCAAGCCATTGAGGCGGACGTGGAGGCGGGGCTTGTCTCGCCGGACGCCCCCAACACGGATTGAGACCGGAACCGAACATGACGGGAGGAGTTCCCTGCGGCGTACTCGGGTTCTGCGGCCGGTGCCAACACCGGGCAAATTGACGCAAATCCGCGGTTCCGCCATATTCGCCGGCCTTGCCAATGAGACCGGGATAAACCGATGGGCAGAGTACTTGGCGCCGTGGCGCTGTTGCTGGCGGCGGCCGGGGGCCAGGGCGCCGAGCGCCCCAACGTGATCATCATGCTGGCCGACGACATCGGCTGGGCCGATGTGGGATATCACGGCGGCGACATCGACACCCCGAGCCTCGACCGTCTCGCCGCCGAGGGCGTGCAACTGCACCGGTTCTACACAACGCCGATCTGTTCGCCGACGCGCGCCGCGCTGATGACGGGCCGCAACCCCATCCGGCTGGGCGTCGCCTACGCCGTCATCCTGCCCTGGAGCAACAACGGGATACACCCCGACGAGCGTTTTCTCCCCGAGGCTTTCCTGGATGCCGGTTACCAGACCGCAATGGTCGGCAAGTGGCACCTCGGTCACGCCCAGGAGACCTACCATCCCAACCGGCGCGGCTTCGAGCATTTCTACGGCCACCTGCACACCGAGGTGGGCTACTTCCCGCCGTTCGCCAACCAGGGCGGCAAGGACTTTCAGCGGAACGGCGTCTCCATCGACGACGAGGGCTACGAGACGGAACTGCTGGCCCGGGAGGCGAGCCGGTACATCCGCGAGCGCGACCCGGAGCGGCCGTTCTTCCTATATATGCCATTCCTTGCCCCGCACACGCCGCTGGAGGCGCCCGAAGCGCTGATCGAAAAGTACCGCGACATCGAGACAGACCTGCCGCCGGCGCGCAGCGACTACACCGACCAGACCCACCGCATCTCCCGGCTCATGATGCGGGACAGCGCCCGACCCACCTACGCCGCCGTGGTGGATGCCATGGACCAGGCCATCGGTAACGTCCTCGATACGCTCGATGAGGAAGGCATCGCGGAGAACACCCTGGTGCTGTTCTTCAGTGACAACGGGGGCGCGGCCTACTCGGTGGGCGGCGCCAACAACGCTCCCCTTCGCGGCGGCAAGGGCGAGACCTTCGAAGGCGGCATCCGGGTAGTGGCCCTGATGAGGTGGCCGGAGCGGCTGCCGGGCGCGGGCAGGATGGACCAGATCATGACGGTGATGGATGTATTTCCCACCCTCATGGACGCGGTGGGCATCGAGCCGGGCGAGCACTTTCCCTGGGATGGCTCGAGTCTCTGGCCGGCGATTGCGGACGGTGCCGCGGCGCCGCGCACGGACGATGTTTTCTTCGTTTCCGAGACACCCATCTACGGCCAGTTTCACATCACGGTGTTCAACCAGGAATGGAAGCTGGTGCAGGAGGTCGATCAGGATCAGCTGACCACCACGGTCACCAACCATCTCTTCCGGATCGGGGAAGACCCGAACGAGTACAGCAACCTTGCCCCGGCCCATCCGGACGTGGTGCAGGACTACGCCGAGCGCATCCGCCGCTGGCGCGCCCTGTACCCCATCCACGGAACCCGCTCATCGCTGGCGCCGCCACCGGGCTGGCGCGCGCCCCTGGACTGGGCATCCTACCCACGGCCCCTGGAGACCCTGCAACCGGAAGCTGCCCCGGGCATGGCGCCCACGGAGACCATCAAGCGCGTGCTGGACATGCAGCACGGCGAACGCGGCCGGCTGGTATACGACTGCGAGACGCGGTGGTACCTGGGAGGGCTTTGCACGGCGAACTGAAACGGAGGACCTGCCCCTGGCGCGGCGGGTCAATCCCCAGCGAGTGCCGCTAACCCGGCGGCGCTTCTGCCAGTGCCGTTTGCGTGGCGGCGATCCGGCTTTTCAGCCAGCCGGTTTCGCTGTAGTTGCTGCCCTGTTCGTAGGCGCGGTCGAGCAGCTGGTTCAGGGCGCTCAATCTTGCGTTGAGCAAACCGGCATGGGTGGGCTGATCCGCCAGGCCCAGTTCGACCCAGTGCAGCGCGGCTTCCGGCTGGCCCGCGTCCAGGTGCTGCCAGGCCCTGGCGGCGAGCGGTTCGGGCCCGCCGGCGAGGCTGGCAATGTCGGGATAGAGTTCCCGGATCCTGAGCGGGTATAGCTCCGTGGTCGACTCGAAGTGGAACCAGGTGCTGTAGTGCTCCCAGATGCTGCGCACGTTCCAGGAAACCTTGCCGTGGCCTTGGCTCAGGGCGAGTTCCGGGGGCAGGCGCACCTCGCGCATGAGTTGCCACACCGACTTGCCCGCGTTCATGCCGGCCAGCGTTTCGTCGTGAATGTACAGCGTGGCATCGCGCATTTTCTGCATGTCGCGACGGATGCGGTCGGCTCCGGAGACGGGGTCGAAGTGACTTGGCAGCACCATCTCCGGTGACAGCCCGATCAGCCGGTCGAGCGAGCGCGCGTAGGCGAGCGGGTCGCGGAACTTCTCGCCGCGCAGCGTGAACAGGTTCGGCACCATGGGAAACAGCGGCCCGAAGAAATCGCCGCTGAAGAGCATGCGCCGCTCCGGCACCCACAGCACCAGGTTGTCGTCACCCTCGGCGCCCGCGGCGGCAATCGCCTCGAAGCGGACGCCGCCCACCGTGAAGGTGTAGGTGTCGCCCTCGGGCACCTCGATGTCCGGTGTGACGCCGCCGTAGGAGAACGGGCTGTCTTCCGGGGGTTCTTCCGGCATGAAGGCGTACAGCAGCCGGTTTCTGGACCAGAAATGACGCTCGAGGTCATCGAGATAGCGCTGGCCTTCCAGGAACTTCGCATGGGTGACGACCTTGGCATCGGGAAACTCGGCCAGCCAGAAGCGGGTGCCGCCGATGTGGTCGGCGTGGGAGTGGGAGAGCACGATGTGCGTGATCTCTCCGGGCGCCGCTTCCTGCAGAAGGCGTTTATGCCTGGGGGACTGGGTTCCAAGCCCGGTATCGAAAAGCACGTTTCCGCCGTCCGTCGGGATCAGAAAGGTGTTGGCCACCCCGGAAGCCCGGAACAGGTTCGGCGCCGGCTGATCCACTGCCACTTCGATCTGTTGCAGGCCGGCGACGGTCTTAACTGTAGCCCGCTCGTCCGCTTCGGATTGAGAGGCAACATAGGCGCTCGCAAGGTTGCCCGTCACCTCGGCCCGGCGTTCGTCGATGACCCTGGACAGGCCCGAGCCCCGCAATCCGTAGCCCAACAGGATGCCGAGCAGCAGTACGCCCAGCCATTTCAAGACGCTTGACATCACGATCTCCTTGCCAGCCAGACCCACGCGGTGCGGTCGCTCATGGAGCGCGCATCATGCATCCGAGCCTGGACGCAGTCTAACCGGGCACATCGTCTGCTGGTGTTGCTCGTTGATGGAGCAAATTTGCCACGTGCGGCAGCGAGCTGGTGTGCGGGGCTCCCCTTTCGGCGCACCAGCCACGACATCCTGCTGTACGGGAGGGGGTGGGACGAGCTCCAACGCGCCGAAAGGGAAGCCCCACACACCAGCTCTTTCCCGGGATTCCTGCACTGTTCCCCGCACTATAGTGCGCCGCTTTAGCGCGCCTCCTCGTCCCGGCGCCGGGTTCCGGACTCGCATGGGACAAATTCTTTAATCCAGTTTGCTGGCTTCTAATCAACAGTCGCCGGCGTCGGGCAGCGAGTTCGTATACGGCGCTTCCCTTTCGGCGCACCAGCCACGACATCCTGCTGTAGGGGAGGGGGTTGGACGAGCTCTAACGCGCCGAAAGGGAAGCGCCGCATACGAACTCTTTCCCGAATCCCGGCGTTGTTCCCTGCGCCGGGGTTGGGCTTGACCGGCGAATGCGTTGCAACCCATGAGGAATTGCTCGATATTGGCCGCGTCCTGCTCATTCGCGCAGAGCGAGTTCCAAAGTGCAGGGCGTTCAGGGGACGAAAACCAGGGTTATTGGAAAGTGATCGAGATCATCAAGAGCGGCATCGATGCCGAGGCCGCCGCGGAGCAGGACGCGCAGGTAAAGGTGGCGGTGGAGGGCATTCTGGCCGACATCGAGGCCAGGGGCGATGCGGCGGTGCGGGAACTGTCGGAGAAGTTCGACGCCTGGTCGCCGGCGAGATTCAGGCTGTCGGACGATGAGATCCAGGCCTGCATCGACCGGTTGCCTGGCGGCGTTACGGACGACATCGAGTTCGCTCAGGCCCAGATTCGGCGGTTTGCAGAAATCCAGAAGGCGGCGCTGAAGGATGTGGAGGAAGAGACGCTGCCGGGGGTTGTGCTGGGGCACCGGAATATTCCGGTCAACAGCGTCGGCTGTTATGTGCCGGGAGGGCGGTACCCCATGGTTGCGTCGGCCCACATGGGGGTGGTTACGGCCAAGGTGGCCGGCGTTAAGCGGGTTATCGCCAGTGCGCCGCCGTTCAACGGCGCGCCGCCCGACCCGGTGGTGGCCGCCATGCACCTTGGCGGCGCCGACGAGATCTATTGCCTGGGCGGTGTGCAGGCGGTGGGCGCCATGGCGCTGGGCTGCGAGAGCATTGCGCCGGTGGACATGCTGGTGGGGCCGGGCAATGCCTTTGTCGCGGAAGCCAAGCGACAGCTGTTCGGCCGCGTGGGCATCGACCTGCTCGCCGGGCCCACGGAAACCCTGATCATCGCCGACGACAGTTGCGACGGCGAAATGGCGGCGACCGACCTGCTCGGCCAGGCGGAGCATGGGCCGAACTCGCCCGCGGTACTGCTCACGACTTCCAGGGCGCTGGTGGAAGACACCCGGCGGGAAATAGAGCGGCAACTGCAGACACTGGAGACCGCCGAGGTGGCCGGTGCGGCCTGGCGGGACTATGGCCGCATCATCCTCTGCGACACCGATGAGGAAATGGTCGCCGAAGCCGACCGCATCGCCAGCGAGCACGTTCAGGTGATGACCAGGAACCCGGACTACTTCCTGGAGAACATGACCAACTACGGCGCGCTGTTCCTCGGCCAGGAAACCAATGTTGCCTATGGCGACAAGGTGATCGGCACCAACCACACGCTGCCGACGCGGCTGGCCGCCCGCTACACGGGCGGGCTCTGGGTAGGCAAGTTCATCAAGACCTGCACCTGGCAGAAGGTGACGCCCGAAGCGACCGCCATGCTCGGCGAGTATTGTTCGCGGCTGTGCGCCATTGAGGGGTTTGCCGGCCACAAGGCCCAGGCAGATCTTCGGGTGGCCCGATACAAGGGCGTTGCTGACAAGGCTTGATGCGAGTCCGGAACCCGGCGCGCTAAAGCGCGGGGAACAACGCCGGGTCTCGGGAAAGAGTTCGTATGCGGCGCTTCCCTTTCGGCGCGTTAGAGCTCGTCCCACCCCCTCCGGTACAGCAGGATGTCGTGGCTGGTGCGCCGAAAGGGAAGCGCCGTATACGAACTCGCTGCCCGGCACTGCTGATCGCCGAATAGAAGCTAGCAAAGTGGATTGGAGCATTTGTTCCATGCGAGTCCGGAACCCGGCGCGCCGGGACGAGGACGTGCGAGGAACAACGCCGGAATCCCGGGAAAGAGCTGGCGTGTGGGGCTTCCCTTTCGGCGCGTTGGAGCTCGTCCCACACCCTTCCGTACAGCAGGATGTCGTGGCTGGTGCGCCGAAAGGGAAGCCCCGCACGCCAGCTCGCTATCGGACGTGGGAGCCTTGTTCCATGAAAGTATGCGCCGCAACACGAGGCGACGGCGATCCTCGTGGAACAATTGATCAAAGACCCAGTACTCGGGTTGCAATGACGTTCTTTTGTACTTCCGTCGTGCCACTGGCGATTGTAATCGCACGGTCGAAGAAGTACTGCGAGACTGCGACTGAGGTATGAGCCGTTGGCTCTCCGATAAGGCGACTCAGCGAATCGAACTCCAGCAGCATCGGCTGTTCAGGGACAGCATAAGTGCCCAATGATTCTACCGCGAGCTCAGTGATACGCTGCTGCAGCTCGCTACCCTGGATCTTGGTGACCGATGACAGTGCGGCGGCAGCCGACAGGTCTCGTTTCAATAGTTCAAAGACTTTCTGTTCCAATGCATCGAGACTGGCGAGTTCGATTTCAATTCCGGCGAGTTTCTCTCTGAACCCTGGGTCTTCCAGCAAGGGTGTTGAGCTTGATGTACGGGCTTGACTGGCGAAATCCCGTGTTCTCTCGAGGCAGACGTGTATGGCGGCAGCGTAGCTGTGGGCCCGCTCACCGACCAGCAGGTACTTTGCAACAGTCCAGCCGTTGTTCTCTTCGCCGAGCAAAGCGGACCCGGGTACTCTGACGTCGGAAAAGAACACCTGGTTGAATTCGTGATCTCCGCCGAAGGTCAGGATTGGCCGAACCTCGATGCCGGGCAAGTCCAGGTCGAACATCAGGAACGTGATGCCGGCCTGAGGCTTGTCACCATCGCTGGTGCGCACCAGGCAGAAGATCTTGTTGCACTCATGGGCGTAAGTTGTCCAGATCTTGGTGCCGTTGATGATGTAGTCGTTGCCGTCTCTCTCGGCCCTGCACTTCAGTGCGGCCAGGTCTGACCCGGCGTTTGGCTCGGAATATCCTTGTGCCCACCAGTCCTTGCCGCGGCGAATAGGCGGAAGTATCCGGCTTTTCTGCTCTTCGGTTCCAAATTCAATGACGACGGGGCCAACGTAGTCCACGCCCTGGATCATCAATCGCGGTGCGCGTGCAAGTGTCAGTTCCCGCTTGAAAGTAACGACTTGTTCCACGCTCCAGCCTGTGCCGCCGTACTCGACTGGCCACTCTGGAACTGACCAGCCTTTTTCATCAAGAATGCCGGTCCATTCTTCCGCGACGGAGCGTGGCAAACTATAGGACGCATAGGCGTCGCCGAAGTGACGCAGTTCGGGAGTCAGTTTGTCCTCAAGGAAATCCCGGACTTCTTCAGTAAATTCTTTCAGGTCAGTTTGACTAACCACTTTGATTAGCGGCCCTTGAAGACAGGGGGTTCTTTATTCAGAAAAGCTTGCGCTGCCTGTTTGTGATCCTCTGTGTTCATGCACCGCACGATATGTTCGGCTTCAAGATCGAACACATCACTCAGAGGCATGTGCTCTGCCGCATTCAAGTTCACTTTCATGTAGCCGAGGGCGACCGTGGGCAAGCCCGCGAGATGTCTGGCAAAGGCTTGCGACTCTTCCTCGAAAGTCTCGGCGCTTGCCACCCTGCTTACCAGACCCATCTCATAGGCTTCTCTGCCGGAAATAACGTCTGCCATGAAGTAGAGTTCTCTCGCTTTGGCCGTACCAACGAGTTGCGGCAGGAAGTAGCTGCCACCACTGTCACCGGATAGACCTATTTTGGCGAAAGCGGTTGTGAGCTTGGCGGTGTCCAGGCAGAAGCGCAAATCGCAGGCAAGTGCCAAAGCGAGCCCGGCACCAGCGGCCGCACCCGAGATGACCGCCAGTGTCGGCTTCGGTAACTCGCGCAACAACCTGCTCATCTCCATGCCGCCGCGTATGGTATTGACCATCGCGACCTGTGCAGCCTCAGGATCGGTTTCATCGCCGGCAATATTGCCTGATGCCTGATCGTTGACGTCACCACCGGCGCAGAAAATTCCGCCGGCACCTGTCAATACAATGCACCGCACATCGGCATTGTCTGCTGCGCGAACCAACGCGTCACTCAAGGAATGGGACAGGGACGTACTGAGTGTATTGTGAGCGTGAGGGCGATTGATGGTTAACGTCAGAACGCCATCTTCAAGTGACTCGAGCAATTCGCTCATTGGTAGCCTTCTCGATTATTGGGGCATGGACACAAAGCATATATCGCGTGTCAATATTTTGTAAGGCTTGTCATCAGGAGTAGGTGACGGCGGGCCAGAGAATGTCTCGCATCAGTGCTCGCTGTTTGGCGGGCCCTAAATCGTCTCCCATCCATAACAGTAGCTGCATGTGCATGATGATCTCGACGATCCGCTCGTTGGAAAGTTCTTTTCTGACGATTCCCTGTTCTCTACCCATCTCGATTACGGGGAACCACGTCTCGTGCATGTGCTCAACGATTTGAGGATTCCCGCGAAGCAGGAATTGCTCAATGCGATGATTGGTTGCGGTCAGGATGATTTCAGTAAACAAGGGGTCTTCCTGCCCCAATGCCACGGTGGCGATCGGACCGTCGATCAGCGCTTTCTCGAAATCTTTGAAACCCCTGACTTTTTCTCGAAGATTCGTTCCCAGTTCCCGCATGCGATGCGCAATCAGGTGTTCGATCAGCGCTGTGCGATCCTCAAACACTCTGTACAGGGTTTTGCGGGAGATATCCGCGGCTTCGGCAATATCCTGCATCGAAGTTCGGTGCACCCCATATTGTCTGAAACAGGAAATTGCGGCTTCCCGGACAACCTGTCGCGACTGGAGGTTGTCCCCCCAGCTGACGCCTAATGTGTTTTTTCTTCTCGGCACGAAGCCTCCTGATGAGTGCAAATAATTAGACTGCGGATCGGTAAGTTTGTAGAGATGGTACCAATCGGCATCCTTAAGTTGAAGCTAATTGACGCAAATGTCATCAGGTGGGACATTGAGGCGTTGTAAATCCATGAGGCGTAGACCCGAGTTTTGCCCAGTTCGTGTCGGGCAGCGTCTGTCATTAACTCTGAGTGTCCTGGTAGTCAATGATCAATCGATATCGAACAGGCGGGCGAATAACAGCAATGTGCCGACAGCGGTGGGCATGAGTCCCAGCAGATCGGTGAACGCGAACATCAGGAAGTTGAGCCGAATCCCGAAGATGATGTTCTGTCCGCCAGGGGCTGGCGTGTAACTCGCCACGACTGACGGCCGATCTTTTTTTCGTCAGTCCGCGCCATTCTAGTCGGCATTACGGCCGTGTTTCAGCCCACTTTACAGATTATGTTACTCGTGTAAGATAACACGCGTAATATTCACTGGCTGGAAAGGTGTTGCGATGGCCAGGCCATCACGCATGGTTTATCAGACCGAGGACACCCGGAACCTGATTCTCGAGCGTGCGGAAGCCGTGTTTGTGGAGCGCGGTTTCTTCGATGCTCAAATGAAAGACATCGCCGAAGCCGTCGGTATGAGCCGCCACACCTTATACCGGTACTTTCAAAACAAGATCGATCTTGGCATGGCGATTACTGGCCAGATCCTGGCCGCTCAGGCCAGGTCGGTGTCCGAACGCCTGGATGCCCTGCTTCAGCAAACGCATCGATCCGGTTTGGAGCGACTCAAAGAGTTCTTGGTCGAGGATGCGGTGCGCTTGATCGGCAGCGCAGATGGCCGCTTCCTCGCGGAATTCGATGCGTACTTCACAAGTCATCGCGCGCCACCGGATTTTCGCGAACGTTTACTCGAGCAAGGCCTCAACCCTACACCTGCCCTGCAGGCTCTCATTGCACAAGGGCAAGCCGACGGTAGCCTGCGCGACGACCTGACCACAGCGCAGGTCATTAAAGCCGTAACCGGCCTGCGCGCCGTTCAGAAAGAAGTGGTGCTGAGGGGCGACCTGCTGCTGGGAATCGAAGTCGAAGAGGTGGGCAAACTGCCAGCGGAGCTTGCGGAAATCATGGTGGCCGGCATGTCCAGTCAGATCACCTGAAACAACGTACGTTGAGGAGAACGTCATGATCAACACGAATCGATATCTATCGCCGCTGATGCTGACCGTACTGTTGGTTCAGTTGCCGAGTACCGTTTTCGCAGAAGCGGCGATCGAAGAGATTATCGTTACCGCCCAGAAACGGGAACAGAGTCTGCAGGACGTACCGCTGTCCGTAACGGCCGTAAGCGGCGAGCGCCTCGCGGCGCTGAACAAGAATGAAATTGCGGAGCTGACCAAGATTCTGCCGGGGCTTACCTACAAGGACGGTTCAACCGATAACGGACGGTCGTTGCAGATTCGCGGCGTAGGTACCGTTTCGTTCTCACGGGGCGTTGAGCAGTCGGTGGGCATGATGGTCGACGGTGTCGTTTCCGACAGTCTCGCCACCAGTTTCCTGGACATGAACGACGTACAGAGGGTCGAGGTGCTGCGCGGCCCCCAAGGCATGTTGTTCGGAAAAAATTCTTCCGCAGGATTGATCAATATCATCACCAATGACCCGACGGAAGAATTCGAGTGGGGTATCAGTGCCGGCTTTGCCGAGGAAAATGAGCAGAAGTATCGCGGCTACATTTCAGGCGCCATCACCGATACGCTGCTTGCCCGGCTTAGTGTGTCTTCAACGACCCGGGATGCATTCATCAAGAGCACGAACCCCGCGGTCGATGACTACAACGACAAAGACGAGCAGGCCCTTGCCCTGAAGGTATTGTTCCGGCCAAACGACCACCTCGATGTATTGCTCGGTTACAAGCGCCTGGAGAAAGGAAACATCAGTGCCGGCGCGATCATCGCCGAAACCTACAGCCCGCCGTTTAGCGCGTTCTACCCGGCGCTTGCGGCAGCGCTCGGTGGCAGCTTGCCCTCTGGCAGCGAGAACGATGAGCTCTTTGCGCCCATCGAGAGTGAGGCCAAGACGGATCAGGACATCTTCAGCTTGAAGGTCGATTACGCGCTCGGCGATTACTCCTTCGTGTCCATAACCTCGTTTACCGATGCGCACATCATCGGCAATGCACGCGGTTTCGCACTGCCAGTCAACCTGATA
This sequence comes from Pseudomonadales bacterium, assembly GCA_963663395.1. Taxonomy (GTDB): domain Bacteria; phylum Pseudomonadota; class Gammaproteobacteria; order Pseudomonadales; family Azotimanducaceae; genus Azophilus. Next base: position 5,230,686 of record OY760226.1, on the reverse strand, counting down.
CCCATGAACCGAAGTAATGGAAAGCGCGAACAGTTTACCCAGGAGCTACGCCTCGAGTCGCCCCTGGATCAGCCGGTGTCCTGGGTCGCCGGCTACTACTACTACAAGAACGAATTGGATCGAACGTTCAATCGCACTATCGATCTCAACGCCTTTGCCGGGTTCCCGGTCGTGCAGAACCTTAATATCATGGCAGCGGGCGACAACGAGAGTCACTCGGTCTTCGGTCAGGCTACCTGGAATGTGTCGGATACCGCCAGGCTGTCGATTGGCGGACGCTTCACCGACGAAGAGGTCGATCTGGATCAGACGGTTGGGTTCATATTTCCAGACCCCGTCACCGGACTGCCTTCGATACCGGAGGCTACGCCAGGCACCATCGTGGACTCCGAGAGCGAAACGAACTTTTCCTGGCGCATCATTGGTGAATGGGATGTGGCCGAAGACGCGATGCTGTTCGCCAGCGTTGCGCGGGGCTACAAGGGCCCGGGCATGAACATGCTCTCTTCGGCACCCACCGCGCCGAACGCCATTGTCGACCCGGAGATCCCGACCAACTTTGAAGCCGGCATCAAGTCCACCTGGTACGATGGTCGCTTGCAGTTGAATGCCTCGGCGTTTTACACGGAATTCGAAGACTTCCAGGCATCCCTGTCCGTGGTTCGGGACCTGTCGCCAATGTTCTTTCTCGACAACGCCGGCGAACTGCAAACACAAGGGTTGGAGCTTGAGCTGACGGCGGCTCCGACCGACAACCTGCTGCTGGCGTTGAACGTGGCGGTGGTCGATGCCACCTTTGAGGACTATGAGGGCGCGTCGTGCTATGACGGTCAAACGGCGGCGCAAGGCTGCGTGAACGGTACCCAGGATCTTTCCGGCGCCGACATGCCGTACTCCCCGGATCTCAGCTACAGCCTGTTCGGCCGATATGACTTACCCGTAGACTCCTTGCCTTTCAATCTCTACGCACAGGCCCTGTGGTACTGGCAGGACGAAACGATGTACGCCACCAACAACAACCCGGCCGCAGAGGTCGACTCCTACGGGCTATTGGATCTGGCAGTCGGCGTTGAGTCTGACGATGGCCACTACAGCGCACAGTTCTGGGTGAAAAACGTGACCGATGAATTTTATCCGTCCGAAGTTGTGATCGCGCCCGGGTTCGGTCTGGGATATGGCTATAACCTGGAGTACACGTACACGCGCCGTTTCGGCGTTACCTTCAGCGTAAACTTCTAGCCGGTTGTTTGCCGGCGTTCGCGCGAACCTGCGGTTCGCGTTTGGAATTTCTGGACACGCACGGCGTTCCGTCAAGGGGCGCCGGGGGCGCTCACTCGCTGCGCACCGGGCCACCTGTCAGAACCCGCCACCAGTTGTTGTTCGTTGCATAGATCAGCCGCTCCACCAGGCCTTGCTTGATCCGTCCCCGACTCATCATCACAAGCGTTCGGACGGGCATCTCGTTTACAAAGGCCTTCAGCATCTGCAGGCTCACCGCATCAGTGCTGCCCAACATTTTTCTGGCTTGTCGGTTCGCCAGGCTGTAGAGCAGACGGCCGAGCCAATTGGCACGCAATTCCGACAACGTGGAGTTCCACTGGAATGGTTTTACGGCCAGGGGTTGTGGAATCGAGTGGCCGAGCAGGCGCTCGAATGCCGCATCATCGAATTGCAGTGAACCCGGCTCGAAGTAAGGGGCAAGGGCGGCGTCCCGCGCTGCCAACGGCCTGCCGTTCTGCAAGTGAATGGCCTCCGACAGGCGAATATCCGCAATCGATACGCCGACGTCGATGCGAAACTCATCCGCTTCCACGACCCAGTCGCTCTCAGAAAGGCACCAGCAGGCGAAGGCGCGTTGCCCGAGGCTGAAATAAAGCTCGCCTGAACCATTCGGTTCGAGTGCGATTTTTGCGAACGCCTTGAGTTCCCGAGCGGGTCGCGGCACGGACGGATTCTGCTGTCCGACATAGACCTGCACCGTTTCCGCGCCTGCGCGTGGTCCTGTGTTTGTTACCCTGACCCGCACGTCGACCGAGCCATCGTTTTTCCTTGTGATGTCCAGATCGCTCAGTTCGAAGCTCGTGTAGGAAAGACCGTGTCCGAAGGGGAAGGCGACCGGTTTGTTGGCCGTATCGAAGTATCGATAGCCCACCCAGATGCCTTCGCGATACTGCGACTGTCGATACTCACCGGGAAACCAGGCGTTGCTGGGGAGATCTTCGCAGGTTAGCGGCAGGGTTTCCGCCAGCTTGCCGCTGGGATTCGCCAATCCGTAGAGTAGGCGCGCAACCGCTGAGGCGCCCGCCTGGCCACCCAGATACGCCTCGAGTATCGCGGCAACCGAGTCCTTGAATGGCAGTTCGACGGGAGCGCCGTTCTGCAGCACGACGACCGTGCGGTCATGAAACGGTTCCAGCGCAGCGATCAGTTGCAGCTGATTCGCTGGCAGACGCATGTGGGTTCGATCGAACCCCTCGGACTCGTACTCGGGTGTCAGGCCAACCACAACGACGATGCGCTCCGCATCGGCCGCCATCGACACTGCTTCGGAACACAGTTGTACGTCTTCCTGACCGGAGACTTTGTATCCTTCTGCAAAGGTCACCGTTGCACCTGCCAGCGCACGCAGCTCATCCAAGGGTTGCTCGAGCCTTGTGGGATTGATCAGGGAACTGCCGCTGCCCTGGTAGCGCGTTTGCTCTGCCAGGCCGCCGATGACCAGAACGCTCTGAGACTTCGATAACGGCAGGAGGTTGTGCTCGTTCTTCAGCAGAACGCAGGCTTCCTCGGCGGCGAGTCGAGCCAGGTCGTGGTTTGCCTCCAGATCCACCTGCGCTTGTGGATCCAGGGCATCGGCGGACTTTACCATCAGCTCGACCACGGGGCGCACGGATTCATCGAGCTGTTCTTCCGTTAGAGTTCCGTCGCGCAAGGCTGCGAGCAGCTTGTGCGTGTTGACGTCTCCCGAACCCGGCATCTCCAGCGACTGACCGTTTTTCACCCCATCCACCCGTTTGTGGTTTGCGCCCCAGTCGGTGACGACCACCCCCTGAAAACCCCACTCATCACGCAGAATCGTTTTCAACAGGTATTCGTTTTCCGAAAGATAGGCGCCGCGAAACTTGTTGTAGGCGCACATGACCGTCCACGGCTGATGCTCGCCCATGCAGGCTTCCCACCCGGGCAGGTAGATCTCCCGCAAGGTCCGTTCGTCCGTCACGACATCGACCACCATGCGGCCGCGCTCGTGATTGTTCAGCGCGTAGTGCTTCAGGCTCGCGCCGACCCCCTGACCCTGCAGGCCTCGTATCCATGCAGAGGCCATGGCTCCGGTCAGGTATGGATCCTCCGAGAAATATTCGAAGTTCCGTCCGCCAAGCGCGTGACGCTTTATGTTGGCACCGGGGCCCAGCAGCACGCTGACCTGCTGCGCCAGGCACTCGCGGGCCAGGGCAACCCCCACTTTCTGGAGCAAGTCGACGTTCCAGGTTGCCGCCAGACCCGATGCCGTGGGGAAACAGGTCGCCGGTACGCTATCGAGCACGCCGAGGTGATCCGACGGACCCGCCTGCTTGCGCAGACCGTGTGGACCATCCGTGACCATGATCGACGGCAGGCCCAACCTTTCAACGCCATGCAGGTGCCAGAAGTCCTTGCCGGAGCACAACCGGGCCTTCTCTTCGGTGGTCAGGTTTTTGAATGGATTGTCGATTGGATTGGTCACCAGGGCCCCGTCATGCACTCATAGCTCTTCTGATCAGTATATTACACGTGTAATATCGAGTCCTCCAGATTCACGATTATCTGTCGGAAGAGAGGAGCCAACGTGAAGTTTCTGCGCGCCGCGAGCCTGTTCGTCGGCATTGCCATGGTCCTTGCGATAACGCTGTCGCTGATCGCGCTGACGCTGAGGGCCATCTACGTCGAAGTCCGAGGACCGGTTGTGCTTGAGCAACGCCTGTCTGCGAAGCTGGCCTACCTCGAGCAAGTCGAACCGGGTGCCGGGGAGCGCTTCAACATCGTTCTGATCTTTTTCGACGACCTGGGTTGGGGCGACCTGTCGAGTTACGGAAACGCTTTCATTAGCACACCAAATATCGACGCACTGGCCGACTCGGGCCTGCGCATGACCAACTTCTACTCGGCCTCGCCGGTGTGCACGCCGTCTCGTGCGGCGTTGCTGACGGGCCGCTATCCACCGCGGACGCGAACCGATCGACACGTTTTCTTCAACGACTATCATCTGATTGGATGGGGGCGCCGTATTCTCGGGTTTGCCAACGAACTGCCGAAAGAGGAGGTCACGCTCGCTGAAATCCTGCAGCAGGCGGGCTACCGCACTCATATGGTGGGCAAGTGGCACCTGGGCACGCGCGAAGGCTACCGTCCGACCGACTTTGGTTTCGACGATTGGTACGGTGTGTTGTACAGCAACGACATGTACCCGTTGCATCTCTATGCAAATGATGACGTCATCATCGAGGATGGGCGCGACGGCGGCTTTTTTCCCGCCGAGCGCGATGAATGGCGCCCCCTGCCGGGGCAGGGGATCGATCAGACCCGGCTCACGCAGATGTACACGGACAAAGCGATCGAGTTCCTCGAAACGGTTGGCGATACCCCCTTCTTTCTGTACCTGCCGCACAGTTTTCCCCATGTACCCCACTACGCGTCTGCCGAGCACAGCGGCAACTCCAGGGGCGGCACCTACGGCGATGTCGTGGAAGATCTCGACCGCAGCACAGGTGCAATCACCCAGGCCCTGGAGCGGCTGGGTCTTGATGACAATACGCTGGTCATCGTTACCAGCGACAACGGCGCCGACTACAATGGCAGCGCGGGGCCGCTGCGCGGGCGCAAACAGGAGATTCTCGAGGGCGGGCAGCGGGTACCCATGATCCTGCGTTGGCCGAATCGAATTCCGGCCGGTGCGGTCAGCGATGAGATGGCCATGAACACCGACATCCTGCCGACCGTTCTCGATTTACTGAAGATTTCGCAACCGGCGGATCGCATTATCGACGGCAAGAGCATCGCGCCGACGCTCTTCGACGGGCGGCCCAGCCACGAGGTGCTGTACTACTTTCCAACCGTGAACACGCTACCGGGTGCGGTTCGTGATCGGGATTTCAAGCTGACCCGGGCAACGGGCGACCCGGGCAGGGATCGGGAACACCTGTCACGCATCGCCGGGACCGAGGCGCATGAGGTGAGCAATCTGTATCCGGAAGCTTTTGCTCATCTCAAGAGCAGACTTTCGGAGAAGCGTGATGAAATTGCATCGAACCCCCGTGGTTGGCGACCTTTTTCAGATGGAGAATAGTTGATCCCGGCGGCCTCGGTTCCGGGATTGGGTAAGCATCAGACAAAGGGCAAAAGCGTGAGAGCACTGATCATTGTTGCCACGGCGAGCGGAGTTCTCGCACTCCTGGCGCTCGCCATGGATCATTGGGCAACTCTGGGGGTAAGTCTCGAAGCGACCAGATGGCTGGGTCTTGCGTACGTGGCGCTGATTCATCTCTTGCCTGCCGTCATCTACCTTCTGGTGTTCAAACAGATCCGCACTTTCGGGCTGCGGCTTGGGATCGCTCTGATTCCCACCATCTGCTGGTGGATGAGCGAGGTGATGATGCGCATGCGCTGGCACAGCCTGGCGGAATCGTTTTGGCTGCTGTTCTCGCCGCTGTTTCTGGTGCAACTGGCGATTGTTCTGTTCTTTGTCGGGCTGGCGCACCTGGTGATCAGTCTGGCGAGTGGGAACAGACCCCGTGCGCTACCCGCAATCGGCTTCGTTGTTGTGGTTATTCTCTGCGTCGCCGCGGCGCCCGCCTATCTCTTTCCGTTCTTGAACGGCTACCAGCGGACGTTCGGGGCCGATCTGTTGCCCGCGCCGCGCAATCAGCCGGGTCGGCTGGCCTCCTCAACGGTAGCTACGAACAAGACCTCGCTGCCCAACCTTGTCTTCATCCTGTCGGACGACCACCGCTACGACTTCTCGGGGTTCGCCGGCCACGCCTTCGTGGAAACGCCGAATCTCGATCAGCTTGCGCAGCAAGGGGTTGTGTTCAATCGAGCTTATGTCAGCACCGCGTTGTGCTCGCCATCGCGGGCGAGTTTCTTGACGGGTGTGTCCCCCTATCAACACGGTGTGTGGAACAACTTTACGCCCTGGTCCGAACAGAACCGCACGTTCTTCGAGTATCTGAAAGCCGTGGGTTACAGCACGGCGTTTATCGGTAAATGGCACATGCCGGGCAATGAGTTGCCCGAGATCGCGGGGCTGGATCATTTCATCTCGTTCACCAACCTGGGCGGGCAAGGCACCTACGAATGGAACCCGATGATCGTCAATAGCGAGGAAGTGGCGTCCCGCGCCCGCTATATCGCAACCGAACTCACGGACTATGCGATTGAGTGGATGGAACGGCAGCGAGCCCCGTTCGTGCTGTATCTCTCCCACAAGAGCGTGCACGCTGGGTTCACGCCGGATACGCCCGACGTCAACCGGTACGCCCATGAGGACGCCGGTGTGCCTGAAGGCTCCCACTTGTGGAGTACTCACACCAGGAATCAGTACGTTCATCTCACCCGCACACCGGTGGATGCGTCGATCAGGCGCTATGGCGAGGCCATCCACTCGATGGATCGAGAGATCGGCCGCCTGCTCGATCGCATCGATGAACTGGGGTTGGCGGATGGCACGCTGGTAATCTACACAAGTGACAACGGTTACCTCTGGGGCGAACATGAGTTGACCGACAAGCGTTGGGCGTACGAGGAGTCCATACGCGTTCCGTTCGTCATGCGCGTGCCCGGAGCAACGGGTGGCCGGGTCGTTGACCGTATCGTCGCCAACACGGATGTGGCGGCGACGTTACTCGATGCCGCCGGTATTGCCGTGCCGGAATACATGGACGGCGACAGCCTGCTAAGGCTCATCGCGGCTGAGGACGCCGCCTGGCGGGATGCGTTCTTGTATTCGTACTTCTTCGAGCCGCCATACCCCACGCCAACCTCGTTTGCGCTGGTGACCGAGCGTTTCAAGCTCATCGAGACCGACTGGCTGGGTTTCGAGCTGTACGACTTGCAGGCAGATCCGCGCGAGCAGGCGAATCTCGCCGAGGACGCTGCGTTCGCAGGCGTGCTTGCGCAGCTGAGCAGCCGACTCGACGCGGCCCGGACGCGAATGACCGCGAACGGCCGAGTTCGGCAAGCAGCGCACGCTCCCTGACAGGTTGGACCATCGGCTGGTATCGCTCATCGGCGCCTTCCACCACGCCGAGACTCAAGTTGGCGATGCCGGGCTCCCCGTGCAGGTATTTGCGCTGGCCGGGTTTGGCAAGTACCACCTGATCGAGGTGGAAGAGGCTTCGTTCATCGAGCAGTTCCCGAACAGACCATCGTCGTCGACGGGGAAGCGACTGCGTCGGTGATCTATTGACGCCCAGGCTCCGACTGACGGCGACTCGAGTCTTGCTGTGAGGTGACATATGGCATAAAGTGTGTCGCTGTTGCAAAACAACGTGCGAACATGGGCAATAGTATGAAAAACCAATTCAGATCATTGGCCGGCAAGTTTCATTCAGCTCTGTTGGTGTTCTCTCTCGGTGCAACCGTGCAGGCCCAACCACTGATCGAAGAAATCGTCGTAACCGCTCAGAAAAGGGAGCAGGCGACCACTGCCATTCCTATGGCCATTACAGCGATGACTGGCGATGACCTCAAAACACTCGGGCTAACGGACACCCGGGATCTTGCCATGCTGGTACCCGGTCTTTCATATTCTGAGTCACCTCAGCAAACGCCGGTCTATACCATGCGTGGTATCGGTTTCAACACATTCAACTTCACGTCGACGTCGCCCGTCGGGATCTACTACGACGAATTCTCATCGCCATACCCCTATGCCGCCAAGGGCATGGCCTTCGATATAGACCGTCTGGAGGTGCTCAAAGGACCTCAGGGTACGCTGTACGGTCGAAACACGACCGGCGGCCTGGTGAACTACATTTCCAATCAACCGGGAGACGAGTTCGAAGCGGAATTTACCGTCGGAATGGGTGAGTTCGAGACGGTCACGGCAGAAGGTTCCGTGAGCGGCCCGGTCACGGATGCGCTCGGTGTGCGCGCCGCATTTGCTTATGAAAAATCTGGCGAAGGCTGGCAGAAAAGCGTGACCCGACCGGGTGACAAACTTGGCGAAAAGGATCGCTATGCGGTTCGCCTCATCGCAGATTTTGAGCCCACTGATTCCTTTGAGGCCAATCTGACCATAAACCACTGGAAAGACGAGAGCGATTCGACTGCCCGCCAGACCATTGCGGCCCGGGATACCATACCGGGGATTACCCTCGGCAACTTCCCATATGATAGGCACTCCATTTTCGACTTTGTCGTAGATCGCAACGATGCTGATGCAGCCGACTGGTGGGATCCTGCGACTGGTAGTCCAGATGCTTCCATATGGCCTGCTGAGTTTTCACCATTACCTACCATGGAGAATGATTCGGACTCAACTCAGATCAACCTTCGGCTGGATTGGCATCTCAACGAAAATTTGACGCTGACTTCTCTGACACACTCAGGTTCGACCGAACGGGACGATGTATTTGGTCAGAGTGGGGTGTCTGCGGAATACGGTCTATCACGAATAATTGGCGAGATTGATACCTTCAGCCAGGAACTTCGCCTGACGGGTGTTTCTGCCGATGAGCGCCTGAATTACATCGTCGGATTATATTATTCCAAGGACGACCTCTATGAAGAGGATTATATCTGGTCCGAGGCCACGGCATCGCTGCGCGGTATTCGTTTTGGCGCAGCCGGTGCCGCTGCAGTACTAGGCCCGCTGTTTGGCCTGGATGCTGCAGGCACAGCTGCATTAGTCGCTAATGCTCAGGGAGGATTCAGAACCTTTGCAAGCTTCACTGAGGGCGAATCTGAATCACGCGCCATATTCGCTCAGATGGACTACAAAATCGCTGACAACCTGGAGCTTACTTTAGGTGCGCGTTATACCGAAGACGAACTCGAAGGAGCCGGTTGCTCCCGCGATGTCCTTGGGGACAACAACATCCAGGGTGCCTGGAACATCCTGTTCGTCACCGCTCTCGCTGGCCTGGGACCTGATCAGTGGGCGCAGGCCGGTGAATGCATCAGTTTTCTTGATGTCACGAATTTTGCCGCAGGGCTGGTTGAGCCTGGCGGGCACCCGGTTGAGCTCGACGAAGACAGCTTCTCGTGGCGTGCAGCGTTGAGCTGGGATCCAATTGACACAGCGATGTTCTATGCCTCTGTTTCAAAGGGTTTCAAGAGTGGCGTGATTCCCATGACTGCTTCCTTCACGGCCGCACAGCTGCAGCCGGTCATACAGGAAGAAGTGATGGCCTTTGAGCTCGGCACCAAGGCAGCTCCCACGGAGTGGATGCGGATCAATGCATCGATCTACTTCTACGAGTACAAGGACAAGCAGCTATTCGGGAACATTCTCGATCCAGTTTTCACGTCGCTGCGTGCACTGATTAACGTGCCTGAATCAGAAGTACGTGGGGGCGAAATAGATGTCTTCCTGTATCCAAGCGATAATACTGTCATCAACATCGGTGGTTCTTATGTCGACTCGGAGATCACTGATTTTATTGGGTTCGATGGTGGTGGCATTGCCCAGGACTTCGCAGGTTCGCCCTTCCAGGAGACACCAGAATGGGAACTCACCTTCCTGCTGAGTCATAACTTTAACCTTACTAATGACCTGAGCCTGAGAGCTACGGTGGATGTTTCTTATCGGGACGAAGCAATTGCGAACCTGACCGCACAGGGCGTGCCTGAGCCGTTGTTTAACAAGGTTGACTCTTACACGCTGGTTGGTGCCAGACTTGCTTTGTCACCGGCCGAGGACAACTGGGAGTTGGCTCTATTTGGCCGTAACCTGACCGACGAATACTATGCAGTGACGACCATCACCTTTGGGGCTACAGAGTTCGCGGACCGTATACCGGGGATGGTTAGAACCTGGGGTGCCGAGTTTACGTATCGCTTCTGAAGGGAAGATTACCCACCTCGTAACGTACGCTGGCCAACATCACTGGATCCAAGGTTGACGCCGATAACTACTACTCATCTTTTTCAGGCAGATACTTCAGAAGCTCGATGCCTGCATCACTCGTCAAGTTGCACCAGCTGCTGGTTGCAAAATAGAGTTCCGAATCAGCCTCTACTGCATACCGGACGCCGTTGTTGCATTGATTACCAAAACCATTGATCGTCAGTGGGCGCGCGGGGGAATCACTGTCATCAAACACGAACAAATTGGCCCCGGAAGCAACACGATCTGAAGTTGTGCGGCTATCGATGTAATCGCGTATCATTTTTGTGTCGGATTCGTCACGCAACTCTTCCCAGTTTTCGACCACCGGGGCAATCGTGCCGCCGGTTAAGGTATTGTCTTGTCCACTGAAGTCCGCAGTGCCATCGAGTAATTCAACGGTACCTGCTAATACATCCCAGCTGCCAAAAAACATCTTGCCGCGATATCCATACATCACCCAGGAATAAATGTTCCCTTCGTAGCCAAGCCCCGCTGAACCATACAGAGGCTTCTGATTGAGGCCATTTTTGATCTCGACAAACTCTTGTTCTTTCTGATCCCAGAGCGTCATCGCCTCGTATCCATACAGGAGACTGACGTTCTTGTCGCCGCTGATGATCCTATCAAGGTCAGAGAGTCTGAAGCGGAAGATGGAGATTCCTCGCCACGTGTTTTTCATGAGCTCCTGCCTATTTTTTCGATTATTCTCGAATTTACTTGCATAGAGCTCAGGATACGCCACCTGGAAATAGTCGAATGCGGCTGAAAACCCCTGATGGTAGGTCCCGAAATACAGGTGGCCATCTGCAACACCAACGGCGTCAAGTTTTGATCCGGCCGCCTCAGGAAGGCCGGGTTCGTACTGCGCGATATCAAATACCTGTCTAAATTCAAAGCGTTGCTGCTCGGTCCATCCACCCGTTGGATAGGCATCGCTGACCAGCAGTACGTTGCCTTTATAGGACTGCGGATCTTCAACATAGTGGGGATGTGTCCAGGTGGTAATGGCGACGCGGTCTCGATTTTCTGCATCCCGAAACACGGTATTTGCCCCGGAAGAGCCATAGTCATTAAGCGCCTCGTCGGAAACCAGGGACCAGCCGTTATCGAGGTTTCCGCCCTCAGCAGGCTTCTCCCGGCTGCCTACCCAGCGCACGACCATGCTCTTGCGTTTATGCTTGTGAGTTTTGCTACCGATATAGCCATCACTTCCGAGATAGCCGTAAAAAGCGGTCTGGCCATTCTGATCAGTCATGGAAAAAAAAGAGCGGGCGTTGTCGGTGTCGAAATCGGAATAGCCTTTGTATTGCCTGGATCTTGTATCAATAACAAATATGCGAACTATGGCCTTGACGTCGCTCGCGACAAAACCCTTGGCTTTTTCGTCTGTGTAGGGTTTGTTGGATAGGCCGATAACAAAAACCAGGTCGTCAAAAGAACCTGCACCGCGCCAGAAAAATGGCCTGTAGCCGTCCAGGTCACGAGCTAACTGATCCTGTCGGAACCGCTTTGCTCCTTCAACAGCACCCTTGACGTTGGCGATTTCGACTGCCCCGCTATCCAGGTTGGTAATCGAGATTTCGGCAGGCACTTTGCCACCAGCGAAATTGGTGAATGAGCAGGCCATTCTTTCGCCTTCCCAGGTGTGCAGTGCAAAGGGCCAGCCAAGACTGCTATATGGCCATCCACACCAACCCTGAGAAGCCTCAGCGCTCCAAATCTCACGCCTGCTGACAACCATACCCATGGGATACGATCCCGGGCGCTTTTCCTGGTAACCATCTGGTACGTTGTTTTCCCAATCGCGCCCCGGGTCGTAGATTTCCTTGTCCTGTTGCAGAATATGTTTGTGAATTCCCCGGATATTGGTCTTGGCGATCAGTTCGAACGGGCCGAAATCTCTGCTTGCATCGGTTTCGTTTCGCGTTTCATTGCACATGGATGCACATTCCCTGCTTTCAGCTGCCTTTCCGGCGGTACTAACCAGACAAACGATGGCTATGTTTATTGATCGTCGAAATTCTTTCATAAAACACTTTTTCGGAATCGGCTTTCCGGGCGCCGAGCGGGCGCGAGGTACGGGCCTCCTGCACGCTAAGCGAGCGCGCTGTCGGTGGATTCTTGGCGCGCTGAAGTGCTTTAAAGGTGCTGGAGTCCCGCACCTCACACCCGCTCTCATCGTACAGCCAACCGTTGTTCCTTGCGCTTTAGCGCACCGCGTCAGCGTCCCGGCGCGCCGGGTTCGGGACTCGCATGCGAATACCCCGACCATTGTGTTCAGCCGCGCCTATGAGACGGCCTCGACATTGACCCGGGTCCCATTCAGATTGGGTACGCCGGTCAATTCATCGAGGAGATCAGCCGAAACCAGTTGATTTCTGTTTACACCATGGATCTCCGGTTCGCTGCCGGATTTTGGATCGAACATGCGAGAACCCCAGCCGTGGTCAATGCTGACAATTCCCGGGGGAACATCTGCGGTGATACGTGCTGTGATTTCGATTGAATCGGTCGCTGAGATGACCTTGACGCTTTGTGCCTCGCGAATATTCTTGCTGGCGGCATCCGCCGGGTTGATGTCCACAAAACCGCCATACTCTTTTCTATGATAATTCGATTCAACCAGCCAGGAATTCATCATGCTGCTTCGGCGTTGGTTTACCAAACTAAGGGGAAAAGCAGAATCGGATTTCCCTTCGGTTTCTGCCAGGCGTTTTTTTAGCACGTCTACAAACTCCTGTGGAGCCGCCTGGATTTTGCCATCAGGTGTTTGCAGCAGTCGCCTGAACAGCCCGTACTCCTTGTTGCGGAAAATGAACCCTTGAGGCTCGCGAACAACGTCTTCCCATTTGACTTGACCAGAACGGTCGGTGAGAGGGCCCCACAGCCAGCGAGGGTTGAACGCGCGTTGTGGGTCACCGGTTTCTGCGGCAATCCGGCGGCTGTCTATTGCGGTCTTGTTCAGCTCCGGTTTCCCCATGAAGGGCACATTCATGGCGAGGGCAAGGTCGAGAAAAAATTCCCAGTCGTGCTTCATTCCTTCCGGTAAATCGACTGCCGCGTGTACAAGTTGCACGTGAGATTTTTCGCTGAGAGTGTTCAGCAGGCCATAGTAATCTTCTCGTTCAAGAAAATGACTGCCAGGAATAAGCCAGTGCGCGTGCCGATGACTTTCGCGCTGGTAGAGATCAACCGAGATCAGCAAATCGAGATGCTGCAGGGCTGCATCAAGCCGCTTGCCGTCAGGTCCTGAATTCACCGGGTTGCCAGCGTTAAGAATTAACGCTTTGATCTGCCCATCACCAGGCGTGGTAATTTCATCGGGCAAGACGGCAAGAGGATAGCAACCTCCTATTGCCTGGTAGTTACCAATACGGCTTTTGCGCCCGGGACGGGGCATCATCTTGTTATACACCTTCATTGTGTTTTCCATGATGCCTGGCTGGTAAAACTTTCCGCCTTCTCGATCTATACGGCCAGTCACCAGATTCAGCAGTTGTGAAAACCACTCGCCCAGCGTCCCGTTCCGGTTTTGCGATACACCGGTTCTGGCAATACAAAATCCGTTTTTCGCGGTGCTAAAACGCCTGGCAATATCACGAACTTGATTTTCAGAAACCTGACAACGCTGCGACAGATCCTTCAAGGAGGTGCCCTCAGCGATAGTTCTGATCGTTTCAACACCGTTGGCATCGAGGCAGTCTGCCTGGCTCTCCCAGCCCTGTTCGAAAATCACTTTCAGCATGCCGAGCATCAACGCCCAGTCTTGCCCAGGCTCTACCATGACATGGGTTGTCGCCTTTTTGGTCGAGGGCGTGGCTCGTGGATCGACAATAATCAGGTCAGCGCCTTGTTTTGTTCGCTCCAATACCCGCTTCCAGCCATTCGGTGTCTGATCTACCCAACCCATACAACTCACTGCCGGGTTGGTACCAAAAAGCAGTATGCAGTCCGCCACGTCGATATCGGGATTCAGCACCGCAAACTCACTACCATACATACGATCAGCGACCAACAAGGCGGCGTTCTGATCAATCGAACCGACCAGAAAATTGTTGTTGCTACCTATTGCTGCCATTAGCCCATTCATGAATGAAGAGGAGGTTGTATTGGTCTGGCCGGGATTGCCCAGGTAAGTCGCTATCGCATCGGGGCCATATTCATTTTTTATCTCAGTCAGTTTCTTTGCAATTTCAGCGACTGCTTCTTCATAACTGGTTTCAACGAAATTATCGCCAACCCGCTTCATGGGGCGTGTGATGCGACGCGGATCTATACGGGAGTTATTGGCGTTACCGGCTTTTGAACAAAAGTCCCGCCAACTACTGGGATGATTCTTGTCAGGTGCAATTCTAGTGATGTTGTTGCCTTCCAAGGTGACTTCAATGCCGCAAAATGCGGGGCAGATGCGGCATGCCGTTCTAACAACGTTCTTTTTCTCGACCAAGGTGCTTTCCTCTCACAAACCTTTAGCTTCGCAAACCCTGCGGTAGCGCTCAGCGTAAAGGCCAATTTGCTTGACTACGTTGGTTTCAGTGATGCCAAAATCGTCCGGATCATAACTGCCAATGGAATGGGCCTGATTCGGGTCGCGCTCAAGTTCATCGCGCCAGGCGGTCAGCGTTGCTGAAGTCACTGGTATCTCGAAATGTTCGTAAATTCGGCGCATGGTACCAAGTGGATCGCGCTGCGTTTCACGCATATGAACATCGAAAAATTGACTCTCTTCATATCTGCGCCTGGATTGTTCCATTCTTTCGAGCCCGTGCGCCCAGGTTTGAAGAATAGAGCTGCCAATGTCTTGCATCGTCAGGCCTGACTTCGCTCCTCTGTTCATTGCCCAGGTAACATTTGCAGTCGATGCAACGGCGGTTACGGGGTCACGATGTGTATGTACGATGCGGGCATCCGGAAAAGCAGCCATGATGGCGTCGACGCAAAAAATATGCGCAGGGTTTTTCAGGATCCACTGGCGCGTATCGCCGTTTGAGATGATCGCCAGCACCTTGCGATAGTATTCGAACTCGGGACGCGTGTCTTTCTCCAGCGCCCACTTTGTATAATTCGGTGCTCTGTTAATGTTGAGAAAAAGTGCGCTCCAGAAGGTTTGTTCTATGACCCAGATACATTCATCTGCTTTCTCTACAGCAATGGGGTGTAATGTGCTGGCTGCCTTCCGGCCTTTAAAAAACTTCTGTACATATTCCTGCTCGACCAGTTGATACCAGGAATTCTCCTGCCATTGTTCTCGCGGCGGCCGGGGTACGGGCATATGCGCAAGCCAGTACGGCAATACCTGAATGCCTGGATCACTGGTGATCAGGCGATGCAATACGGTTGTACCTGAGCGTGGCGTGCCGATAATAAAAACCGGTTTCACAATCGGTGTGTCCAACAGCTCGGCGTGATCGGTAAAACTTTTCTGCGCAACGAGCCTGCCCGCCAGACTGTTCACAATCTGCGAGATAACAGACTGCATGCCAGCGCCGTTGGGGTCATCGCCAAGATCAGATAACAACAGGCGGAGCGGCTCCTCATAATCGGACGAGCCAAAATCGTTCAGCCCGGTCCTTTCCGTAGCTAGTTGGTGTAGATGTTCAAATTGCTCTGAAAGATTCATGCTGCTGCCTTTACAACTGGGATTTTGTAAGGAAAGGGGAGTGGGAAACATGGTAATTGCCGCCATTGTTGTGGCAGTGGTCGCCATTTATGTATGATTAGTGGCGTTCATAACCGCAAATGAGTCCAAATGCTTTTGACGTCCAGACCCGCATCAGCTCTTCAAAGCATTCGTCCCGCCAAGATCAAGTTCTATTTGCGGGGTATGCGGGAAATGGGGTTTGCTCCAGGGGAGGTGCTGCGCGGTAGTAGCGTTAATGAAAGGTCTCTTCAAGACCGGTTTACCCTCATCCAGATACCGGATTACATTCGCATCGTCTCCAATATGATGGAGATATCGCAAGACCCATCATTGGCATTTAAGCTGGGGGGCTACCTGGAGTTGGGTGACCTAGGGGTCTTGGGCGGTGCAATTTATGCGTCACAGAACTTCAAGCAGGGCATGGAAATCTGGCAGAACTACAATCGACTGTTTTTTGGTGATCTGATCGCGGTTCGACAATTTCGTCACTCAAACATGCAGTACTATGAGTTTGTCCCGCAGGTGCCTTTGCGTCCCCATTTGCTGCAGTTTTTCATGGAAGAGAAAATTGCTGTGGAGACAACCTTCGCCAGAAAACTGAACTACTCTTCGCCTGAGACGCAGTATTTCAGTGTCACCTACCCACGGCCCGAGCACGGCAATTTGTATGATGAGATTTTGCAGCTGGAGGTGGAATTCGGCGCGAAGCGCAACCTCATAGGCTCCCATTATCGAGACCCTAACTATTTCCGGCGATTTGAAAGTGCCAACGAGGAATTACTGGAAGTGTGCCTGGAATGTCTGAAGGAAATTACCAACATCGCCGACAGCCATGACACACTGTCACCTCGTGTCAAGCAGCTACTATTGAATAGCCTCCCGAATGTACCTGCGCTATCGAGCCTGGCAGTCGCGTTTAGAATGAGTACGAGGACTTTTGGTCGGCATCTGGCCATGGAGCAAACCAGTTACAAATTGCTGTTGGCTGAGGTAAGGGAAGAACTGGCCACAAATTATCTTCTAACGACAACAATGAGTGCGGACAGAATCGCCCTGCAGCTTGGCTATAAGGATACGGGGAATTTGCGCAAAGCATTCAAGCAGTGGACGGGAAGCACCATGAAACAATTCCGGGAGAATTACTCAAGGTAGTTAAACCCGGTCTGCGCCTGTCAGTGAGAGAATGAAGGTGTAAAAAGCCGTTTGGGCCAAACTACATGCCCTGATTGAAGTCTTGTAATGCAGCTGCAGACAGCTTTGGACGCCAAAGATTATGCATGAATGGCGACAATTGCTACAATATTGGCGGAAATTGCCATTTCGAGGTGCGATTACCTATCTCGATAGCGAATTCGTGGAGTTTATTGCGCCATGCTGGACCGGACAAACCATTGCGCAGGGTTGCGACCTGGATTTCACACCGGCGACCGGCGCGTTTAACAGCCAGGATCTAAGTGGAGAACCTTTGAATCAGGCAGCAGATTTTGGCGCAAACCTTGGTTTCGCCTATGAGCAAGTACTGAATAACGTCCGACTCGGCCTGGCAGTCGATGCGATCTACAGCGATGGTTATGAAACAGGCGCACCCCGACAGCCGAACACCAGACAGGATAGCTATGCCAAGATAAACGCAGCGGTTCGCCTTTCCAGCCTTGATGATACCTGGTCTGTTGCCCTGGTGGGCCGAAACCTGGCTGACGAGTATACGTTGAACAATGGCGGTGCCAGTCCCAATACGGGGTTCGGCACCGGTACCAACAACGCGATTCCGGCGGACAGTATCGCCTATATTGGCCGTGGTCGCGCACTTTCCATCGACTTTGAATATAACTTTTGAAGAAGAAGCGCCCTCACCCGAAATAGGTTGACGCGTTGTCATCAAGCACGCTCCACCACCCTACGCGTGATTCGAAGAGGAGAGAGCTCAACGTGGAGATCATCAACGACCTGATTACTCGAGTTCATCCCGACATCGCGAAGGTGTTGTACCAGGTTCCCCAACCTCGATGGGATACCTCATTCGTCGATGCAATACGCAGCAGTTTGGATGAACTCCAGGGTCAGTTCGTCGCGCTGCACGAGGAAGACCCCAACGTCGAGTTGATGGAGACGAGCGAATCGTTCGGCAGTGTCCCGATTGTCGTCTTCTACCCGGAGGCACGACCCGAAAATGCGCCATGCCTCGTCTGGTTCCATGGCGGCGGGCTGATCGCGGGGAACTACTTGTCGGATTACTTCTTCGCAAGAGAGGTCGCCGACGCTGTGGGATGCGTGGTCGTGGGGGTCGAGTACCGACTCGCGCCGGAAAACCCCTTCCCATGCGGCGTCGAAGACGGACACAACGTCCTCAAGTGGCTCTCCGAGCCAGACGCCCCTGCCGGTTTCACCGCCACCGGGTTCGCGGTCGGGGGCTTAAGTGGGGTGGGCCGTATGCCACCGGTACTGTCCTGAAAGCCAACAAGGGAGCAGGGCCGAAGGTCGACTTCCAGTTTCTCCACACCCCCATGCTCGACCATCGCTCGATGTCGGAGTCGATCAACTTCTCGATGGACGCTCGAACCTGGGGGCGCGATCTCAATCGCGCCGCATGGGATCTCTATCTCGCAAATGTGCGAGAGAAAGGTGACGAGATCCCAGGGGAAGCCTCACCTGCCGTGGAGGAGGACTACTCGAACTTTCCACCCACCTACTTGAGCGTGGGCGATGTGGACTCGTTTCGAGACGAGGGCATTGAGTTTGCACGGGGCCTGGTCCGAGCTGGCGTGCCGGTCGAGCTACACATGTTTTCGCAGTGTCCACATGCCGGCGACCACATGCTCCCGGAAGGGTACGAGTTCAAGGCCCGCGCTCGTCAGGAGTATGTGCAGGTTTTGAAGAACGCCTTCGCAGGCTGAGGGCGAGGCACCAATACTCCTGATCGCAACGCCAAAGAACTATGACGTGGTTTCGTGGCGTGGATTTTCTTGAGCCCAGTGTTTTGTAGTGATCAAGCGGCGTTGCGGCTCCTTTCTGCATCACGGGTAGAACCCAGGGGCGGTGGTAGCCACCGCAAGAAAAACAATCCGGGCAACGTGATCAAGATGAATGAGACGAAGGCATAGCGATAGCTGCCGACGAGATCGTAGATCCACGCCGCATACACGGACCCCAGGCTCCCCAAAACCATCACCAAACTCACCAACCCGATTACCTTGCCAAACGACGCCACACCAAATCGGGCCACAAAGACAACGCCCTGGACGGGTATCAGGCCACCACTGGAAATACCCAGCAATACCGCAGCCGTCAGCAACACGGCGCTATCCGACGTTGACATCAGCAAGGAGATCGCAACGATGCTCATACTTCCCATAAAGAGCAGCAGGTACGCGTGGTCAAGCCTGTCAGCGAGTTTTCCGTATAGTAGCTTTCCCACGATCATCATCGCCGATATGACCGCAATCATCTGGCCAGTGAAGGACGTAGAGTAGTCGAGGTCGTTGAGATGAGCGCCCAGATTCGCCTGAATGGCCACGAACGAAGCGGAAACAGCAAGCAGCACGATCAGCGGTATCCAAAACGCCACTGATTTCAGTATTTCTTTGGTCGTCCAGATCGGCGTTGGTGCGACCTCGCCTACACGAGCAACCTGATCCTGCCCCCTGGCAGGTGGTTGAATCCTCAACACGACAAAATTCACCGGAATCAGGACAACCACAAAGATCAAAGCAAGATACTGCAATACCTCCGCCAAGCCGAATGCCGGTAGCGCTTGTGCAACTGCCAACGGAAACAGAATGCCGCCCACCGAAGTGCCGGTCGCCGAAATACCAAGTGCCAAGCCATTGTCGCTTGCAAACCAGCGATTGATCAGCATTTGTGAAACGAGTGTTCCAGCGAGTAGCTGGCCAACCGCAAAAAACGTGGCATAGATGACGATGATTTGCCAATAGGCGGTAGCGAAAGAGAGCAGGGCAAGGCCGCCACAAAACAATAGATAGCCCGCAATCACTGGCCCTAGTAGTGACATCTTGTCCAGCCGATGACCGATAAACGGTGCAGCCAGGCCATGCGCTACCATGAGGGAAGTAATGGCGAGTGCGAGCTGTCCTCGGCTTATGTCGAATTGCTCCAACCACGGAATACTGAATATCGCAAAGCAGTAAAGGCCGATTCCGGTCACTACGGCCTGATTGACAACCGTCACAGCCACGACAAGCCATCGGCGATAATTGGGCACACTCACCGTTAGGTTGTTCCTTGTGCGTGAGGCGGAGCCAGATTGACTCAAGAAACAACGAATGTAACATTGAGATCGGCCGGTGTCGAATTGCTTGCATCGATACTGGTGTTGATAGGTTCTGCTGACTTGGGGTGCGCTGAATAATGTTCGGACAAATGCGTTGAGCGACCAACTTGAGCCTGGCCCATGGTTGGCGATGCCGGGCTGCACGACGTTGTTCAATGAGGATGTCGTCTGCAGATTTAGCTACGTTGGCGGCCTGTGGGGTAGCACGCCGGTTTACATTCAAACGTATCCGCGCGAGGCTGAGCAGTACTTTGGTATCCGGTTGGGAGTTTCGTTTCTGCAATGCAAAGACGCCAGTTGTTCAGGCTCAGCGTTGACGCGGTGGTTCCCGCGCTGATGGCAGGGCACGCGACGATGCCAGGCTGCTCCGACGACGTGCTGCTGCCGCGCGTGGCCGATCCATGAGCGGCGAGCGGTCGCTGAGGTTCGGGGTGGTTGGCCTTGGCAATATCGGCCGGCAGCATGTAGAGCTGCTGCAAAGTGGCGCGGTGCCGGGGGCCGAGCTTGGGGCAGTCAGTTCGCGGAGCGAGGCGACCGGCCTGGGGGTTCCGCATTTCGCCGACTATCGCGCGCTGTTGGCCAGTGGGTCCGTGGAAGCAGTCATTATCGCGACTCCGACCATGGATCACGTTGACATGGGTCTCGCGGCGTGCGACGCCGACCTGCACGTGCTCATGGAAAAGCCGCTGGCGATGTCGGTGGCCGATGCGCGAAGACTCGCCGCGGCGCGCAAACCAGCGCGTCAGTTTGCGGTGATGCTCAACCAGCGGTTTCACCCGGCCTATGCGCGCATCAAACAGCTTCTCGATGCCGGCCGGATCGGGCGCCTCCGGAGATTCGG
The DNA here is from genome assembly GCA_963663395.1 of Pseudomonadales bacterium. GTDB lineage: Bacteria > Pseudomonadota > Gammaproteobacteria > Pseudomonadales > Azotimanducaceae > Azophilus. The sequence goes on along the minus strand of OY760226.1, from coordinate 5,209,829 downwards.
CTGGACCATGACCGCCTGGTATCGCCCTGATGTGTACTACCGGGTCAGCGGCTGGCGCGGGACCTGGCCAGGCGAGGGCGGTGGGCTGCTGATCAATCAGTGTATCCACAATCTGGACGTGCTGACCTGGTTTACCGGGCTCCCAGTGCAGGTTTTTGCGCTGGCCGGGTTCGGCAAGTACCACCAGATCGAGGTGGAAGACGAGGTCACGGCTACCCTCAGCTTTGCCGATGGCGTGACGGGAACCGTAGTGGCATCGAGCGGGGAAGCGCCGGGCATCAACCAGCTCGATCTGGTGGGCGATCTGGGCACCATTCGGTTCGACGGCGAGACGATCCACCTCTCGGCCAGTGTAGAGCGCGTTGGCGATCATTGCGCCACGACCCGCGACATGTTCGGCATGCCGGCGTTTGCCGACCAGGTGGTCGAGCCGCTGCCGGCCGTGAACCAGCATGCACAGGTGATCGAGAACTTCACCCAGGCCGTGCGTGGCACGAGTGAGCTGCTGACGCCGGTTGCGGAAGGCGTGGCATCAATTGAACTCGCCAACGCCATGCTCATGTCGGCATGGCAGGGGCAGCCCGTATCGCTGCCACTAGACCCAGAGGCATACCAACGCGCGTTGGCGGCCAAAATCGAGGCCAGCACCCTGCGGGAGCCCGAGCAAATCGAGGTGCACGTCGATATGGACAAGTCCTACCGATGACGGGCCTGATCGAGAATGTTCGCCAGGGCGGGCCCGGCTGGCTGCATGGCGCCATGATCTTGGGCGGCGGGTCTGCCATCACCTCGCTCACCATCGGCTCGGTGTTCGGCTACGAATTCCTGTGGGTGCAGCCGGTGTCGATGCTGATCGGCTGCATCATGCTGTTTGCGCTGGCGCATTGGGCTCGCGGGTCAGCGGTGATTCGCCGTCTGTGCGAGGTCGGCCATGCACGGGCGAACTCCCCGGCCTCTCAGCGTCGCGAGGCCGGTACTCAGCCGACCCAGCAGTTCTTCATGGCCCTGCCCTTTCAAGCTGTTCCAGTGGCCTGTTTCACGACCAATGGCGCCGATCAAGGAAGCGGGATCATCGTGGGCGGCGACGAGATCGCGCAGCGTGCCGGCGCCGGAATCTTCGATTGTGAAGGCGCTGCCGTCTTCTGCCCGGCCTGCGAGACACTGCAGCCACGCGCAGATCACCAGCTCCAGCCCGGGGGTGGGCAGGTGCTGGTCCCACCGAGCGTGTAGCGTCGGGTAGATGCGCTGGGGAAGCTTGTGCGAACCGTCTGTGGCGACCTGCGCGGTGCGATAGGGAACCGCGGCATTGGCAAACCTCCCAAGGGTGGCTTCCACATAGCCGGCGGCGTCGAGGCCCGCCGGCGTATCGATGGTTGGCAGTATTTCATCGCGCAGCACCCCGCGCACGAACGTGGATATTCCGGGATCGGCGACCGCCTCGAAGATGAAATCGTATCCCAGCAGCAGCCCCAGGTACGCAAGCATGCTGTGCGTCGCGTTGACGATGCGCAGCTTGGCCCGCTCGTAGGGCGCAACGTCGCTCACGAGCTCGGCGCCTGCGGCTTCCCAGGCGGGTCGTGGCCCCAGGAATTGGTCTTCGATCACCCACTGCCGGAACGGCTCGCAGACGACCAGCGCTGCATCTTTGTAACCGAACTCCCCATACACCCAGTCGATGTCGTCGGGCATGGTGCGCGGCACGATGCGGTCTACCATGGTGCTTGGAAACGTGACGTGATCTTCAACCCAGGCAGCGGCAGCCGGGTTTGAGGCCTCGACCATGGCCGTGACGACGCTGCGGGTCACTGGGCCGTTGGCCGTCAGATTGTCGCAGCTCAGGATGGTTAGCGGTACGCCGCGTTGACGCCGTGCGATGAGCCCGGCCGCGATAATGCCGGGGGCGCTGCGTAGCCGTTTCGGCCGTTCGAGGTCGTGCCGCACGTCGGGGTGGGTGTGGTCGAGCGTGCCGCCGGGTGTTTGGCAATAGCCTTTTTCCGTGATGGTCATGGTAACGACGTGGATGGCGGGATCTGCAATCGCTGCGACAAGTCGACCGTAGTCGGCTGGATCCGTGGCGCACAGCACGTCAGTGAGCCCGCCGATAACCTGCAGCTCGGCGGTGTTGGTCTGCCGCTCGCAAACGGTGTAGAGATAGTCCTGGCGTGCCAACGCATCACGTGTCCGGGCGCTGCGCAAGCTGGCGCCGATGGTTCCCCAGCGCAGGTCGCCGTCGGTCAACGCCGACTCCGTATAGAGGGCCTGGTGGGCACGGTGAAATGCGCCGAGGCCTATGTGCAACGTGCCGCTTTGCAAGCTTGCGCGGTCGAATTTGGGGGTTCGTACACCATCGACCCGCTCGAGCGTCGCCTGCGACAAGCGAGTCACGGCTACAGTTTGTAGGCTTGTTTGGCGAGGTCGTGAGCAAGCGCGCCGGCGATCTCGTGGGCCTCGTCTTCGCGCAACTGGTGCTCGGCCACGAGTTGGGCCAGGAATCCGCAGTCAATGCGCCGCGCCATGTCGTGCCGGGCCGGGATAGAGAGGAACGCCCGGGTGTCGTCATTGAATCCGACGGTGTTGTAGAAACCGGCGGTCTCGGTGGTCTGGCGCCGAAAACGGCGCATGCCCTCGGGGCTGTCATGAAACCACCACGCAGGACCCAGGCGCAGGCATGGGTAGTGTCCGGCCAACGGCGCCAGCTCCCGGCTATAGGTGGTTTCGTCCAGGGTAAACAGGATGACGGTTAGCTTGGGCTCGTTGCCGAAGCGGTTCAGCAGGGGTTGCAGCGCAGCCACGTAGTTGGTGGGGCTGGGGATATCGGCACCCCGGTCCCGCCCGAAGGCTTCGTACAACCAGCGATTGTGGTTGCGCCACGACCCCGGATGGATCTGCATCACCATCCCGTCGTCGACGCTCATGGCGGCCATTTCCGTGAGCAACTGGGCGCGAAACAGGTCTGCTTCGTCGCCGGTGAAATCACCGCGCGCCACCTTTGCGTACAAGGCCGCTGCGTCGCGATGGGGAAGGTCGGCGGTTTGCGCGCCAGGGTGACCATGGTCGGTTGCGGTGGCCCCATGTTCGCGGAAAAACGCGCGCCGTTTGCGCAGTGCGGCGAGGTAGCCGTCGTATCGCTCGACATCCTCGCCAGTCAGCTCGCCGAGGGTGCGCACATTGTCTGTAAACCCCTCGAACTCGGGGTCGACCACCGGGTCCGGCCGAAAAGTGGTGATGACACGGCCTGGCCACGGATCCTGTTGCAGCATCGCGTGCGCATGCAGCGGATCCAGCGGCGACTCGGTAGTGGCAAGCACCTCGATGCGAAAGCGCTCGAACAATGCCCGGGGCAGATAGTCGGCGGTGTTGAGCGCCTTGTCGATGTGCTCGTAACAGGCGTCTGCGGTTGCTGAAGTCAGTGGCGTGTCGATGCCAAATACCTCGCCGAACACGTGGTCCATCCAGATGCGGGTCGGCGTACCTCTAAACAGATGGTAATGCTCGGCAAACGTGCGCCAGACCGACCGGGGATCCTCCTCGACCGGGGTCGAATCGTTGGCGGGCCTTATGCCAAGCTGCTGCAAAGGCACACCCTGGCTATACAGCATGCGGTACACGTAGTGATCTGGCGTGATGAGCAATTCGGCGGGATTTCCGAAAGGCTGATTGTGGGCAAACCAGCCTGGGTCGGTATGCCCGTGTGGACTGATGATGGGCAAATCCGCCACGCGCTCGAAGAGCGCTCGGGAGAGGCGCCGCACCTCCGGCTCGGTCGGCAGCAAACGATCGGCGTGCAGCAGGCTCATGACGTGACTCGGGACCGCAACTGCTGGATTGCGCGAAGGTAGCCGGCGGTGTTGAATACATCGCCGCCGGCTCCGAGGTTGAATTGATCTTCGGCTGCGCTGGTAAGTTCCAGCATGCACTTGCCAATAGCGGCTGGTCTGGGCACGGTGCCTCCCAAATGTCGCGCGGGATGTTCCAAGGGCGTACCAGGATTGTCAACCTGGCCAGGCTCACTGAGCGGGTTGCAAAATAGGGGCGGCAAAACTGGTCCGAGACGATGCTGAGACACCGTATCATTTTGACTTTGCTGTGTGCTGCCGTTGCGTCGGCGTACGCAGATGTACCGCGGCCAAACATCCTGTTGCTGATGGCGGAGGACATGGGGCCTCGCGTTGGGGCGTTTGGGGATGCGCTGGCAAGTACGCCAACGCTCGACCAATTGGCGGCGGAGGGGGTGCGCTACACCAACACCTTCACTACCGCAGGTGTGTGCGCGCCGAGTCGCGCAGCGCTCATTACCGGCGTGCATCAAAACACCCTGGGTGCCGGGCACATGCGCACACAGTCGTCGCATTGGCCGCTGCAATATCTCGCGGTACCTGCCGAGGAAGTGAAAGCGTTTCCGGAATTGTTGCGGCGGGCAGGCTACTACACGTTTACGGACATCAAGCTGGATTACCAGTTCAGTGGCCCATCGCATGGCACCGGCCCGGCCACGATCTGGGATGCCGAGGGCAATCACGATCGATGGCATGGGCGTGAATCCGGCCAGCCCTTTTTTGGCTTGATTAACTTCATGGTGACTCACGAGTCGATGATCTTTGCCGAGGAAGACATCACCACGCCGGCGTTGGCAGCGATGCGACGGCAGTTCAGGGGCGAGGCGAGGGGACAGCCTGTCGCACCCGAGCGCATTCCGCTGCCGCCGTTTTACCCGGACACCCCGGAGATTCGCGGCGACATGGCAACGCACTACGAGAATATCTCCATCATGGATTCCCAGGTTGCGCAGCTGATCCGCGATCTGGCCGAAGATGGGCTGTTGGAAGACACGATCATCATCTGGACCACGGATCACGGTGATGGCTTGCCTCGCTTCAAACGCGAGGTGTTCGATACGGGTATTCACGTGCCCCTGATTGTTCGGTGGCCGAGCGGGCTGGCGCCTGCGGGAGTTTCGGCGGGAAGCGTCGACGAGCGGCTGGTGAGCTTCGTGGACCTTGCCCCGACCATCCTGCGGATGGCGGGTGTCACCGCTCCGGAGTTCATTCAAGGACGGTCGTTTCTCACCAGCCAACGCACCTATGTGTATGCAGCGAGAGACCGAATGGACAGCGTGCCCGATCGTCAGCGTGCCGTTCGCGATCAACGCTTCAAATACATTCGGACCTATCGCGAGCAACAGCCTGGTTACATGGATCTCACGTTTCGCAACCAGATGCGGTTGATGCGGGTGTGGCGAGCAGCCTTTACCGCGGGCACGCTCAACGCCACGCAAGCCCGGTGGTTTCAACCGCGAAGCGCGGAGGCGCTGTTCGACGCCCACGCTGATCCCTACGAGCTGCGAAATCTGGTGGCAGATTCGCGCTACACGCAGGTGCTTGCGCGCATGCGCCGGGCGCTGGCGGACTGGCAGGCCGCCACGCCCGATCTTGGCGGCCTTTCCGAAGCGGAGATGGTGCATCGCTTCTGGCCCGCTGACAGTCAACCGCACACGCCGCCGCCACACTTTCGCTACGATGCAGTGGGCTCCACGGTTAGCCTGTCCGCAGAATTCAATGCCAGCGTGCGCTATCGAATCGATGATGGGCCATGGCGCGTGTATGTGAGTCCGATCTCGGTGTCGCCAGGTGCACGAGTGGCTGCGCGCGCCGTCCGTTATGGGTGGCATGAGAGCGAAGAGCGGGATTGGCTGGTAGGGCAGCCGTAAGCAAGACCGACAACCTGGGCCCGCGCGTGGAACCTTGCGTGGATTGCTTGTGTTGCTGTCGCTGGTGACTCAACCTTCCTTTGCAACCACGATTGCCGGTAGCAGCACGTCTTGCAGGAATGCTCTTTGTTTGGCTGGGGGGTCATCACGCATCAACAGCAATGCGTGTATGCTCGCGATAATCTCGATGATCCGGTCATCTGAGAGGTTCGGCTTTATAACTCCGTCTTGGCGCGCTTCTGCGATAGCGGCCAGCCAGATATCTTGATTGGCTTTGTAAACCCGCTCATTCCCTCGAATCAGGAACTGCTCCAGCGTATGGTCTGTTGCTTTGTGAATGATGTCGTTGGCCAACTTGTCGCGTCGTGCGGCAGAGATGGCGGTGACGGACCCTTCCAGAAGGGCTTCTTCGAAACAACTGGCTCTGGCAATCCGGTTCTGCAGCTTTTTTGCTATTTTGGCCCATCTCCATTGCAAGATCGCCTGGATCAGTTTTGGGCGATCGTCGAAAACCCGATATAGCGTCTTCCGTGATATTCCGGCAGCCTCTGCGATGTCGTCCATCGATGTGCGTTGAGGCCCGTACTGTTCAAAACATCTCGCCGCAGCTTCGATGATGATCTGCTTTGACTCTTTCGCGTTACCCCAGGCGATCCGGGAACCTTGCTTTCTCGGCATGGAGGCCCTCATAGACATAGCGTTATCTGAAATTGGTGAGTTGAAAATATTCGAATGGTCCCACCGCTGACGCCAATTCTGTTATTCCTGCTCGCCACGAGACCTCCTGCCGAATGCGAATATTGCGGCTGACTGCTGTACCGGCGAAGATGGTATCACTCGGCGAACTTCGATTGAATATATGACCCACACAACAACATGTGTGTCCCTGATGCAATGTGGGCTTTTTTGGCTTACACTCGAGTATTGCTCCACCCGTCGATGCAGCGACCGGGCTGTACGACAATAAGTTCCTGGAACAGGAGAGTGGCCATGACTGAATTCGACCTGGTTGTGCGTGGCGGTCAAGTCATGGACGGTAGTGGTACTGGGGGTCGTACGGCAGATGTGGCTGTGCGGGACGCCACCATCGTGGAGGTCGGCCAGGTGGCTGGCAAAGGTACACAGGAACTTGTTGCGGACGGGGCCATCGTTACGCCGGGATTCGTTGACATTCACACGCACTATGACGGTCAGGTTACCTGGGCCAACCGTCTATATCCTTCCAGTCACCACGGTGTGACTACGATAGTGATGGGGAACTGTGGTGTGGGTTTTGCACCGGTGCGCCCCTACGATCACGATTTGTTGATTGAGCTGATGGAAGGGGTGGAAGACATCCCTGGCTCCATTCTGCACGAGGGATTGTCCTGGGATTGGGAGACCTTTCCGGAATACATGGACATGTTGGCCCGGAGACAGTTCGACGTCGACGTTGGTGCACAAATCCCGCACGCCGCGCTGAGGGTTTATGTCATGGGCCAGCGTGGCGCCGATCGTGAACCGGCAACGCCCGATGAGGTCGCGGAGATGCGCCGCATCGTTGCCGAAGGTGTCGCCGCCGGGGCCCTGGGAGTCTCAACGTCGCGTAGTCTGAATCACCGTACCAGCAAGGGCGCACCGACGCCGTCACTGAAAGCGGAATATGAAGAACTGCTCGGCCTTGCAGTTGGCCTGAAGGATGCAGGGGGCGGTGTCTTCGAGATGATTTCCGACCTTGATGACCTTGAAGAGGAGTTCGACTTTTTCCGCGGCATGGTTGCCGAGAGCGGGCGGCCGATGTCCATATCATTGGCCCAGGGGCTGAATGAGTGCGGTTGGCGAGCGGTGCTCGGCAAGATTGAACAGGCCAACGCCGACGGCCTGGTCATGCGCGGACAGGTTGCTCCACGACCCATCGGGATATTGATGGGGCTAACAACGACGATATGCCCGTTCACAACGCGCAAAGCTTACAAGGAAATCGTTGCCCTGCCGGTGGCGGAACGCATCAAGGCCATGCGTGACCCTGCACGACGGGCAGCGATCCTCGGTGACGAGCCGACTCCAGGCTTTGCAGTCATGCAACAGAAGATGGACGGTGGGCACAAGGTGTGGCTGTTGGGTGATCCACCGGACTATGAGCCCGCGCCGGAAAGCAGCATGGCGGCACGTGCAGCGGCTGCAGGCCAGGATGTGTGGTCCTACATCTACGACCGGCTGATCGAGAACGAAGGCAGGAACATATTGTATTCGCCGTTTGCAAACTATGATGACAACAACCTCGACTGCTGCCGCGAGATGATCCTGCACGAGAACACCGTGATGGGGCTGAGCGATGGCGGGGCACACGTTGGCACCATCTGCGACGCCAGTTTCATTACTACACTGTTTACTCATTGGGGCCGCGACCGCGACCGCGGCGAGCGAATCGACCTGCCGACGCTTGTGAAAAACCAGACACATGACACCGCACGGGCCGTCGGCCTCGACGACCGGGGTGTCATAGCACCGGGGATGAAGGCGGACCTCAACGTTATCGATTTCGACAACCTTAAGCTGAGTGCTCCCGAAATGGTGCAGGACCTGCCCGCTGGTGGGTCGCGCTTCGAGCAGAAAACCAGCGGTTATCTCGCAACTGTGGTCAGCGGTGAGGTCACATACCGCAACGGAGAGGCCACGGATGCGTTGCCGGGCCGTCTGATACGCTGATGAGTGAACTCGCCCGCCTTGAGATCAAAACCGTGAGGCGAGCATGCTCAAATGCCATGGAGTGCTTGAGTTCACTGACGTTCGGGGCCAATTGGGTGGCATGATACCCGCCGACCTGGGTGTGTTCGTTAGAACTAATCGAGTCCTTTTGAATGCCTGAATCTTTTCGAATATGCCCAATCTGTGAAGCTGCCTGCGGCTTGAAGCTGACAACGAACGGCCGAACGGTCGAGCGGATAGAGGCCAATGCGGAAGATCTGTTCTCGACTGGCCATGTCTGCGCCAAGGGCCTGTCGCTGAACGAACTGGAGAATGATCCAGATCGAATTCGGACACCGCTCATCAAAGAGGGCTCAGGTTTTCGACCAGCGACCTGGGATGAAGCGTTCGCTGTCGTCAATGAGCGATTGAATGGTGTGGTCGACCAGTATGGCCCGGGTGCTGTGGCAACCTATTCCGGGAATCCTTCCGCGCACAATATCGGCCTGGCGTTGGGGACGGGTGCTTTTTCCAGTACGCTGCAAACGCAGCATAGTTACTCTGCGGGAACTGTCGATCAAATACCCAAGCACCTCGCTTCAGAGTTGATGTTCGGCAACCCCATGGCGGTTCCCGTCCCAGACATCGCACGTTCGAGCTTTCTCTTGATGTTGGGCGCCAACCCCATTGTTTCGAATGGCAGTTTGTGGATGGTGCCTGACTTTCGGGGCAAGCTTCGGGAATTCAAGGACCGGGGCGGGCAGTTTGTTACTGTCGACCCCAGGCGCACAGAGACCGCACGGCTTGCAGATGAGCATGTGTTTATCCGGCCGGGGGGAGATGCCTGGCTGTTGATCGCGCTGATCAATGAATTGAATCGGCTGGGTCTGTGTATTCCATCGCGGTACTCGGTAGAGGGCGATGACCTGCTGATTGCCAGGTTGTCAGCAATCTCACTCGATGAAGCCGCTACCGCGTGCGGGGTTGCTGAAGAGCAGATCACAAAACTCGCTGCTCAATTGCATGAAGCAACAAGACCTGTGGTTTATGGCCGCGTCGGTACAACACTCCAGCGGCACGGCACCTTGACCAGCTTCCTCATTGAGGTGATTAACCTCATGACGGGCAGCCTGGACGTGGCCGGTGGCGCCATGTTCCCGGAGCAGCCGTTTTCAACACCGTTCGATGGCGCCTCGGGCCACTATGATGGGTTTCGATCACGGGTATCGGGGTATCCAAGTTTCCTCAACCAGCTGCCTGTCGCAGCATTCGCGGAGGAAATGGAAGTTTCGGGTGAAGGGCAGATAAAAGCACTGGTGTGTATTGCCGGCAACCCGGTTGTCAGCAACCCCGATAGTGACCGCCTGGCAAAATCGATCGAACGCCTGGACTTTTCACTGTGTATCGATATCTATCATAACGAAACGAGTCGCCTGGCTGACGTCATACTTCCAGGAACTTCACCTTTTGAGGACAGTCACTACGATCACTTCCTCGGAATGATGGGACATCGCAATGTGGCCCGCTACTCTCCTGCAGTGTTTGCCGTTGACAGGCCCGACGAATGGCAGATGATGTTGACGCTGGCCTTTATCCTGTCGGAAAAACGGCTGCCTGCTGATAACGAACTCGCTGCCTTCGAGGACGTTGTGATCTCCGGATTCGTTTCTGCATTCAGTGCCGATGAGACCAGCTCCCTGCACCGGCGCGATGTCCAGGAAATCATGGCGATGATCGAACCGAACAGTGGCGTCGAACGTATGCTGGATGTGGGTATCCGTGCGGGTCGCTTTGGTGACCATTTTGGCCGGCGCGATGGGCTGACGCTCAGACAGATGCGGGAAAGTGTCAATGGTATTGACCTGGGTCCCATCAGAGAAGGGCGTTTGCATGAAGTCATGAATGGCAGCATTGATCTTGCACCGCCACTCTTGCTGGATGACATTGATGCGCTCCAGCAGGCGGCGCCCGGGCTTGGGCTTCTGCTTATTGGCCGCCGTAATACGCGCAGCAACAACTCGTGGCTGAGAAATCTGCCCATGCTCGGGAAAGGCAGGGATCTCTGTGTGCTTGAGGTGCATCCCCAGGACGCCGCAGCCCTGGGCATCGGTGATGGGGAAACTGCTCTGCTCAGCAGTGACAACGCTTCCCTGGAAATACCAGTGCATTTGACCGAGGACCTGTTCCCAGGGGTTGTGGCGATGCCCCATGGATTCAGCAGTGACGGGGAATTGCAGCAAGCGCATTGCCAGAACGGTGAGAATTACAATCGTCTGGTTCCAGCGGCAATCATCGATCGCCCCAGTGCAACTTCCGCACTGAACGGAATAACAGTCAGAGTGAGTCGGACGCGGTCCAATCAAGGCGTCTGCTAGACGTTACGGAGTATGTAGCTGAAAAAGTTCGATAAACTAGTTGCGTCACTGCGTCTGCCCGCGATAGCTGCACCCATGACCTTTATCTCTACGCCTGAACTGGTCGGCGAAGCCTGCGCTGCGGGTATTATTGGTGGGTTTCCTACCAGTAATGCTCCGTCAATAGCTGAACTTAATGAATGGTTCGAGCAGATACGGACACGGCGTGCTGCTAGTGAAAGATCCGCTGGTCCGATTGCTGCAAATCTTATCGTCGGCAAGCAAAACAAGAGACTCGAAGAAGATCTGGATTGCGTCATAACACAGCAGCCTGAAATGGTAATCACCAGTGTGGGTAGTCCGGCGCCTGTAGTTCAGCCCTTGCAGGATGCTGGTTGTCTTGTGTTCGCGGATGTCGTCTCTGAAGCGCACGCACACAAGGCGCTCGCTGCTGGTGTTGACGGACTGGTGCTGCTGTCAGCCGGTGCAGGCGGCCATACGGGCTGGGCCAATCCTCTTGCTTTTGTCAGAGCGGTACGGGCGTTTTATGACGGTCCGCTGGTGCTCACGGGCGGGATGTCAGATGGGGCGGCACTCTGGGCGGCGCAGTGTGCCGGTTACGACCTCGCCATGTTCGGCACGAGGTTTATTGCAGCTCATGAAGGCAACGTGACGAGCGAATGGCAGGCAGCACTCGAGCGCTACACCATGGATGATGTCACGCTTACAACGGCTGCCAATGGTATCGCGGCCAGTATGCTCCCGGGAAATGTTGGCAGTGCCGGTCACACGATTTCTGCCGTGAAATCACGTCAGAGCGTAGCCGAGGTTGTCGACGAGATTGAAAGAGGCTGGCTGGAAGCTCGTGAAGGCACAAGGCGCCTGTTGTAGCGCTTGTTGTAGAGGGAATCGATCTATCAAACTCAAGGAAATGCACATGGACCAATCTATCAAGAACAGAGTCGTTGTCGTTACGGGTGCAGGAGGAGGCTTCGGTCAGTTGATCAGCCAGAAGTGCGCAGCGCTCGGTGCCAGGGTTGTTTGCGCTGACATCAGTGAAGAAGGACTGGCCGGGACCATCGCGAACATTGGGGAAGCAGGTGGGCAGGGTATCTCGCAGCGAACGGATGTCACCAGTTACGCTGATTTGCAACAGCTTGCCAGGAAGGCGGTTGACGAGTTTGGTGCCATTGACGTGATGGTCAACAATGCCGGAACGATGCCGCTGGCCTTCTACAGTGACCATGCCGAGGCGATGGATGCGTGGACTCGCTGCATCGATATCAATATCAAGGGTGTGCTGCATGGCATTGCTGCAGTGTACGACCAGATGATCAGCCAGGGACGGGGCCACGTGGTCAATATCTCGTCTATCTATGGCAACTTCCCGGTAGAGGGCGCGGCTGTCTATGGTGCGAGCAAATCGGCAGTAAATTTCCTTTCCGAATCACTCAGGGTAGAGGCCCAAGGCAAGATCAAGGTGACCATCGTCAGGCCGACCGGCGTGCCGATGACCGGACTGTCGGGTACTGTCATCAACCAGGCGGCCTCTGTCGGCATAACCGGGCAGAATACGGAAGCAATCGTTGCACAGTATGCTGAGCTGATGGCAGAACAGGCGCCACCTGAGATGCAGGACAAGAATAACATTGCCTACTTTGGTCTCGACCCCGACAGTCTGACGGACCAGGTGGTTTATGCCATCAATCAACCCTGGGGTGTTTCAATCGCAGAGGTAACAGTGCGTGCTTCGGGTGAAGGATTTGTGCTCTAGCCCGCAGTACTTTATTCATTGATAGGTTCGATTGAATACAGCTCACCGGCTGGGCACGATGTTTCCACGGATCTGATGGATACTGCCTTTCTTGAGCTGAAAGAGTCCGAGGTCCCAATAGAGATCGCGGTCACGTGCGAACAGACTGGGATGCATCGTCTAAGGTCTATAGTACGATCAGGTAGGCTTTCATGGGAAAGCCGAGAGGCCTGTCGCTGATCACTCAACCTTCGTGCGCAACTGTAATCGCCGGTATCAAGACGTCTTTCAGAAATTCTCTTTGTTTTGCCGGACTATCGTCGCGCATCAAGAGCAGCACGTGAATGCTCGCGATAATTTCGATGATCCGGTCATCTGAAAGGTTTGGTTTTACAACTCCCTGTTGTCTCCCTTCAACGATCGCGGTTAACCAGATGTCCTGATTGGCCTTGTACACTCGCTCATTGCCGTGTAGCAGGAATTGCTCCATCGTATGGTCTGTCGCCTTGTGAATGATATCGATGGCCAATTTGTCATCTTGAGCGGCAGAAACTGCAGTGACGGACCCTTCCAGCAGTGCTTCTTCGAAACTGGCGGCCCTGGCAATCCGGGTCTGGATTTTTTTTGCTATCTTGGTCCACCTCTGTTGCAGGATCTCCTGGATCAGTTTGGGACGATCGTTGAAAACACGATAGAGGGTTTTCCGGGATATTCCGGCGGCCTCTGCGATGTCGTCCATTGATGTGCGTTGAGGGCCGTACTGTTCAAAACATTTCACTGCAGCATCGATAATGATCTGCTTTGATTCTTTCGCGCTCCCCCAGGGGATTGGGGAATCTTGCTTTCTCGGCATACAGGTGTCCTCGCAGACTATTGCGTTGTCGATGGGTGGTAAGGACTGGTCTCTCGAAATGTCGATCTTGTCATTGCGAAACATTCCGCACGAAACTTTCACGCTGACTGAAGAATATGCGAGTTTGACGCAAAAAACAATAAATGTATCATAGGGTTGGCGCTGCTACTATGCTGCAACCCTGAATGAAGCTCGGAGAACTGCGATGGGTGATCAACTTGAGCCTGGTCCGTGGTTGGCGATTCACGAGGATCTTGGTGTCCGGCCACCGGAATTTGATGACAGGCCACCGGGTACGTTTGTCGAGCTTCATGCGGAGACCCTTCCGGATAACAGCGCATTGCGGTACTTCGAGCGGGATATCTGCTACCGCGAATATAATGAACTGGCCAACCGCCTGGCCAACGCCCTGGCGACACTGGGTGTTGGTCCAAATGATGTAGTCGGGCTGCACATGCCCAACATTCCGCAATACGCCTTTGCCATGATCGCGATTTCAAAACTGGGGGCGACGGCTTCCAGTCTGTCGACGTTGCTGGCGCCGGTGGAGGTGGCGCAGCAGATTGAAGACGCACAGATTAGCGTGCTGATTTCTATCGACCGTCTTGCGAAACCCACTTTCGAAGCTCTCGGGAGCCTGCCGGACTGTGTGAGGGCACTCATCGTTACCGGTGCAGATGATTTCAGAAAACCCGTTGACCTGGCATTGCCGGAGCTGGAATCAGTCACCTGCAAGACCTACCTGGAAATCACCGCCGATTCGAGTCCGGAATTTCAGCAGCGCGAACTGCCCCCCGATCACATTTTGCTGATTCAGTACACCGGGGGTACGACAGGCAAACCCAAGGGTGCCATGCTGACGCTTCGCGGGATCATGTACCACGTTTTTCTCTTTAGCATTTTCCGGCCATGGGAAGTAGGAACAGAAAGAGCACCCTGTGCTTTTCCGATGTTTCATATCGCCGGTGTATCACTGGTACTTATTGCAGCCAGGTACGGGGCTCAGGCCTTGCTGATTCCCGATGCGCGCGACATGGATCATTACTGTCAACTGATGATCGATTTTCCGCCGACCCGACTGACGGGCGTACCGACGGTTTACCAGATGATTGCTGATCATCCGTTGAGTGCAGAGATCGATTTTTCGCACCTGCGAAACGCCCAGACCGGAGCGGCGCCGATCACCGGAGAAGATCGAAAGCGCATCGAAGGTATGCTGCAGGGTACAGTGCTTTCAGACAGCTTTGGCATGACGGAAACGGGGCCGACGATTGTGACCAATCCGCCTGAAAGATGTAAGCCTGAATCGGTCGGTATTCCAATTCCAGCAGTGGACGTACGAATTGTTGACGTCGAGACCGGTACGCGGGAGTTGCCCTATGGGGAAGCGGGCGAAATCATCGCTTCGAGCCCCTGTTTGATGAAAGGCTATCTCAATCGACCGGATGAAAGCGCCAATTCTTTGCGCCAGTGGCATGGGAAAACCTGGATGTACACGGGCGATATCGGCGCCATGGATGAAGAGGGTTACATTTATATCAAGGATCGGGCGAAGGACATGATCATCGTCAGTGGGTTCAAGGTGTTTTCAGTGGAGGTGGAAGACAAGTTATCAGCGCTCGACTTCATTGCCTGTTCTGCGTTGATCGGCAGTCCTGATTTGAAACGGCCTGGCAGCGAGGTGGTTAACCTGTACGTAGAGCTGACGCCGGAGGCGAAACAGAGAGATCCCGACGAAATTCGAGCTGACATTCTCGAGTTCTGCCGAGCGGAAATGGCGGCCTACAAAGTGCCCAGGGTACTCCACCTTGTGGATGCCATACCGCTGACGCCGGTGGGCAAAATCGACAAAAAGGTGCTGCGCGCGCAGGCGGCGCCCGCGGCGGGATAAAGCGGCTACGGCGTACAAAAGTACCTGCAGCGGCGAAAAACAGGATGCGGACATGACTAAGGCCATTTTTTTTGCATTGTTACTTTGCAGTATTCCAGCTTCTGTGAATTCAGCAGAACCTGACTCCGAGACGATAAGCAGGCAACAGTTTGAACAATGGTTCAATGAGATATCCAACTGGGGTCGCTGGGGAAAAGCGGATGAGCTGGGTACGCTGAATCTCATAACGCCTGATGTGAAACTCAAGGCGGCAGCGCTTGTGCAACAGGGAGTCACCGTTTCCCTGGCGCTAGACCTCGACAAGCTGAAAAGTGAATTCAATCCGCACCCATTGGAACACAGTTCCTGGGTAAGGTCCGTTGGTGGCCAGACCTATGTATTTGACGAGTACTCTATTCAGTTCCACGGTCCGACCCATTCTCACCTTGACGGGTTAGCTCACGTTTTTCACAAGGGTAAGCTGTATAACGGCTTCTCTGCGGACTTGGTCGGTACGAGTGGGGCGGAAAAATTGGGCATCCACAATATGCAGGATGGCATTTTCACGCGTGGCGTGCTGGTGGACATGGCGTGGTTGCGTGATGTGGATTTTCTGGATCCTGGCCTTGCGATCACAGCATCTGATCTTGAGGCCTGGGAGGAAAAAACAGGGGTCACCATTCGTGCCGGTGATGCGCTGCTGGTCCGAACCGGCCGATGGGTCCGCACCCGACAGCTCGGGCCAAGCCACTTGACCGATGGGGCTGCCGGTTTACATGCGTCTGTTGCCAAATGGCTGAAACAAAGAGATGTGGCGGTTCTCGGGGCTGACGGTGGTAATGATGTGCTGCCGTCCGGTGTTGAAGGCGTACAGGCGCCACTCCATGAGCTTGCCCTGGCCGGCTTGGGTATGCCGGTGCTGGACAGTCTCGATCTCGAGAGGCTGGCCGGTGAGGCATTGAAATATCAAAGGTGGGAATTTCTGTTTATTGCCGCGCCGTTACGTGTGCCAGGTGGCACGGGTGGGCCAATTAATCCATTGGCCGTGTTTTAGATGAAGCCAGCTGTAACAACGGCATTGCCTTGTTGATCGACCCGGCGAAATCCGATTACCGGACTGGCGGTAGCGCCCAGCCTGCTTCGATCACTTGGTCCGCGTAGCATATCATCAGGCTCGACGAACTCGACGCTGCCGGGCAACTGGCGGATGATCGCAACCCGGGTACGCGCCCATCTTGACGCTGGTGCTGACCATGTGGCCATCCAGTCCTTCGGGCCTATGCCGACTGCTGATGTCTGGCGTGAGCTTGCCCCCGAGCTGCTGGGATGAACCGGATCATGTGCCCCCGAGGCGGACGTCAGATCACGCTTGGCATGACCAACCGAATGTAGTGTAGATTTGACAAGGTGAATTGCGGGAGTAACACATGCCTGGGCCATTAAACGGCGTAGAAATTGTAGACGTAACACAGGTGATGTACGGGCCGTTTGCCACCATGATTCTTGCCGACCAGGGCGCTGAAGTGGTGAAGATCGAATCACCCGGAATCGGTGACGTGTCACGACAACCCAGTTTTTTCGAGCGCGGCGGTCTGACGGCGGCGTTTGCGAACCACAACCGTAACAAGCGAGGTATGGCTGTTGACATCACGCGGCCTGAAGGCCTCAAGATTGTCCACCAGCTGGTGGCAGATGCCGATGTGTTCGTGCAGAACTGGCGGCCGGGTGTAGCAGAGCGAAACAAACTGGGAGAGGCAGATCTGCGGAAGATCAACCCCAACCTGATCTACTGCTCACTCTCCGGATACGGGCCCACCGGTCCCTATGCCGACCGGCGGGCTTATGACCCCATTATCCAGTGCCTCACGGGACTTCCAGCCGCCCAGAAGAACCCGGATTTTCCGATGCCTGACCTGGTACGGAATTCCGTCGTGGATAAGGGATCAGCGGTCTATGCGGCACAGGCAATTACTGCGGCGCTGTTTGCCCGTGATCGAGGCGCGGGTGGCCAGCATGTTCAGGTACCAATGATCGATGCATCCCTCGCTTTCTTCTGGCCCGATGCCATGATGCGTCAAACCTTTATCGGCGGCGATGAGTTGCCGGGGGTCACACCGACCGATGTCTATCATTTGTGGCATACCAAGGACGGACAGATCGTTTATATGGTGGCAAGCCAGAAGGAACATGAGGGACTGTTTAGAGCCCTGGGTCACCCGGAATGGAAGGACGACGCCCGATTCAAAACGGCCAAAGCGCGCACAGATTCGGAAAATCGAGCGGCACTGGGCGGGCTGGTCGAAGAAGCGATCCGCTCAATGACGACCGAGGAGTTGCTGCACAGGATGATCGACAATGATATCCCCGTAGCCCGCGTTCTGGAGCTGGACGAGGTACTCGAAGATCCGCAAATCGTGCACAACGGATGCGTTTTGGAATTCGAGCATCCAACGGCTGGCAGATACAGGCAGGCAGGACCGGTAGCGAGATTCGACGTCACGCCGCAGGAGCCGAGACGGCACATGCCGCCCTTGTTGGGTGAACATACCGAGGAGATCTTGGGCGAATATGGGTATGCGGCCGAAGAACTCGAAGACCTGCGCAGAAAGGGGGTTATACCGAGCCGTCCCGGGCAAGACTCTCTCTGAACCTGTGAGCAAACCGGCCAGGAAATTTTCAATTGCTCTCGCAACAGAGACGGGCCGCTAGACATCAGCCTGTTATCTAGTTTCCGGGTTTCAGGACCCAGAAGGACGCAACGGTGAATGTCACATCGCTTTCCGAAACCCAGCAGCTCGTCAAGGATGCAATCAAGGACTTCCTTGAGCGCAAAGTCCCTTTCAACCGCATACGCGAAGTTGAGGCCAGCGGCGACTATGACCGAGACCTCTGGAAGGATCTTGTCGATAACGGTTGGCTCGGCCTTCCCTTCGCCGAGGAAATCGGTGGGCAGGGTGGTGAACTTTCCGACTTCGGCATCCTCCTCGAAGAGCTTCAGCGCCGCGCAGTCCTCATTCCCATCCTGGAGACGATTGTCTGTGGTGTGACCATCGCTCGCTACGGCGATACCGCCGCCGCCCTGGACATTGTGGGCAAGATCCTCTCCGGCCAAGTGACGCTCTCGCCCGCCATCCTCGAGGAGAGTGACGGCTTCGATGACATCAGTCTCAAGGTATCAGGTGCTAAGGTTAGCGGTGAGAAGTGCTTCATGGACTACGGCCAGCATGTGACGCATCACGTTGTTGCTGCGAAAGAAGGTGGTGAAATCGGCCTGTACCTGGTCGATGCCCGCAGTTCCGAAGCGCAGGCCAGGCCACTGGCCAACATCGGCAAGGTGCCGCAGGCAAACATCATCTACTCCGGCGCAACCGCGAACAGGGTGGCCGGTGCCGACGGCTTCCGGTTTCTGCTTCGCCTGGGTCGCGTTTTTTCCGCGATCCAGTGCCTCGCCTGCAGCCAGCAGGCGCTCGACATGACCGTCGATTATGTCGGCATTCGTGTCCAGTTTGACCAGCCGATCGGTGCGTTCCAGGCTGTGCAGCAGCACTGTGCGGACATGGCGACTCACACGCTCGCTACCCGCTTCCTTGCATACGAAGCGCTCTGGATGCTCGACCGGGGTACTGCGACCGATACCCAGATCAATATCGCGAAGACTGAGGCGGCCCGCACTGCCAGCTACGTACCGATGCAGGCCCATCACCTTCACGGTGGTATAGGCATCGTCCGTGAGTACGATCTGCATTTCTTCAGTCTTCGCGGCAAGCAGGCTTCCCTCAGCTGGGGCTCGACCGAGGAATGCCTTGCAAAGGTTGCCGACACCGTCGAGGAGCCGGAGCAATGGCTATAGGTGTCTATTGCGGGAAGGAAGGCTCTTAACACTGATTTGGAGATTCACGCGATGGAATACGGTTGGGACCAGGACATAATGGAATTTCGGCAGGAAGTACGGGATTTCATCCAGCAGATATCTTCAATGGATGAGATTCAGGAACTGATCGCTCACGAGGTAAGGGAGAGCGAGCCGGTTCATCCAGCGGTACATACCCTGCGCTCCCTCCTGGATGATCGTGGGTGGCTGAAAATGTGCTGGCCCAAAGAGCTTGGCGGTGAGGGGAAGTCGTACTGGTACCAGTTCATACTTGGGAGCGAATTACTCCTTGCAGGAACGCCTTATGAGCTTTCCACGGCTGAAATGGTGGCTCCGGCAATTCATGCCTTCGGTACTGAAGAGCAAAAGGCCGAGTATGTTCCTGCAATATGGTCCGGTGACATGACGGTTGCTCTTGGCTATTCCGAACCTGATGCCGGTACAGATCTTGCCTCACTCCAGACTAGCGCGGTAAGAGACGGCGATGAATGGGTGATCAATGGCCAGAAAATCTGGACTTCGTTAGCGCATTTTGCTACCCACGTGTGGTTGGCTGTACGTACGGACAAGAAGGCGCCCAAGCATCGCGGTATTTCGATGATGATTGTGCCTCTGGATTCCGAGGGCATCACAGTACGACGTATCGAAACCTTTAGTCACAACACAACCAACGAGGTCTTCTTCGACGATGTTCGTGTTCCGGCTTCGGCGCTCATAGGTGAAGAAAATCGGGGATGGTACATCGCAGCACACTCGCTCGATCACGAACGCGCATTCATTGGCAAGGACTCCTTTGCGCTTCAGATGACATTTGACCGGCAGGTGGAATATCTTAGTACCAAACGGCCAAAGCAGTTACAAACCACGCAATGCCGACTTGGATTGGCAAATCTGAAGATAGACCTGCATATAGCGCGGGCACTGACGCTGACAAATGCTTCCATCCTGGCCAGCGGGGGCACTCCGACCATGGAGGCGTCGATGGCCAAGGTCTGGACCAGCGAGCTACGGTATCGCATGGCGGATGCAGGTTTGAACCAGTTTGGGCGAGCGGGTGGATTGAGAAGCGCTGCTGGTCACAGCGCCCCAATGAATGGCGAGTGTGAAGATCTGTATCGGATCTCGCCTATCGACAGGTTTGGTGGAGGAACCAATGAAGTGCAGCGTGGAATCATCGCACAGCGAGGTCTGGGCTTACCCCGACATTAGCCGCGGAGAGAGATAGGATCAAAAGAAACAGATTTAACAATTCAAACTGAGAGAGTAAAGATGACTGATAGTGATCGAGAACATAAGCCCGAGGCGATGAGCCTGCAGCAATTGGAAGCTATGTTCGACGAAATATCCAACTGGGGTCGTTGGGGAGAAGAGGACGAGCTTGGCACCTTGAATCTTATAACGCCGGAAATAAAAGCCAAGGCCGCTACGCTGGTGGAACATGGCGTTTCGGTATCACTCGCGGCTAACCTGGACAAGGAAAAAAGCGATTACAATGGTTCCCCGTTTGAACATAGCGCGCACACTAGCGATACGGGTAATCACGTTGTCGTACATGAGAAATTTTCCGTGTCGTTTCACGGCTCGGCGCACTCCCACATCGATTCACTGAACCATATTACCTACAGAGGAAAGTCATATAACGGTTTCTCTGAAGATGAAACTAATCCTGAGGGCCCTGGAAAGCTGGGTATACACAATATGGCAGAGGGGATTGTTTCACGTGGCGTTCTGGTCGATCTTCCATGGTTGCGTGGCGTGGATTTCCTTGATCGCAGCGAGGCGATTACCGTAGCGGACCTTGAGGAATGGGAAGCCAGAACAGGTACGACAATAGGTACGGGCGACGTCCTGTTGGTTCGTACCGGCCGTTGGGCGCTTGATAAGAAGCATGGGGCGATTAACCTGGGAAAGGGAACAACAGGGGTGCATGTCTCTGTCGTCAAATGGCTAAAACAAAGGGATGTTGCAGTGCTCGGTTCTGATGCTGGAAATGATGTAATTCCATCGGGCGTGGAAGGTGAAAACATTCCCGTCCATTTGCTGACTATCGTCGCTCTGGGTATGCCGCTCTTTGACAACCTCCAGTTGGATGCCCTGTCCAGGGAAGTCTTGAAGCACCAGCAACCTGAGTTTTTATTTATTGCTGCGCCAATGCGAGTTGAAGGCGGGACGGGGGGGCCAATCAATCCTTTGGCCGTGTTCTGAAGCAATTCAGAAGTTAATCACCGTGGCATTCCCGAGAAAAAAACCGATTAGTCGAGCTTACGCAAACTACGCGTTGTTTCTGATGTTTCTGGTCTTCATCTTCAACTTTGTTGACCGAAACATCATCTCTATTCTGGCTGAAGATATTCGACGGGATCTCGGAATTAACGATGCCCAACTGGGCTTCATGTACGGCACGGTCTTCGCCATTTTCTATGCGTTGTTTGGCATTCCCGTGGGACGATTTTCTGATGTCTGGGTGCGACGCAGTCTGATTGCCTGCGGGCTGGCTTTTTGGAGTGGCTTCACCGCACTCTCCGGTTTTGCTCGTTCGTTTGCTGAGCTGACGATTTGCCGCATGGGAGTCGGGATTGGCGAAGCCACCGCGGCGCCGGCAGCCTATTCCATGCTATCGGATTATTACCCGCCGGCTCTGCGTGCTACCGTCATCGCTATCGCTCAATCCGGCGTCTATATCGGTAGTGGTATCGGTTTATTCCTTGGCGGAGTCCTGTTGGATACCTGGGATGCCAGTTACCCGGTGGCAGAGCAGGCGCCATTTGGGTTGAAGGGTTGGCATGTAGCATTCCTCGCGGTCGGTGTTCCTGGTCTGCTGCTCGCGATCTGGGTACGCACGTTGCGCGAGCCTGTCCGGGGCTCGAGCGAAGGCATTGAGCTCCCCGAACATCCTGCACCCTTTTCTGTACTGGCTACTGAACTGAGAGCCACGACGCCAGTGGTTAACTTGCTTGATTTAAAGCGTGACGGCGGTTCGGTGTCAGCCAACGTCCGCCATGCGATTCTGATTGTCGCCGCGGCCTGGACGTTGACACTGCTGACTGGCAACCCAGCACAGTGGATAGCGCTCGGAATTGGGGCATACATCGTGGTTACCTGGATCCAATCGCTGGCCGTACGGGATCCGGCTACCTATAACATGACCTTGAAATCCAAAGCCTTCGTTTACGTGATGATCGCGGTGCCGATCAAGATTGGTGTGACCTACGCGATGGGATTTTGGCTTGCGCCCCTCTTGTTGCGGATCGAGGGCAATAATGCCAGCGACGTCGGCATGTACATCGGCTTGAGTACGTCACTGGGTGGTTTTCTTGGTGTCCTCCTGGGTGGGTTTGCGGGGGATTTTCTCAAACGCAGACACCCCAGTGGCCGTTTGATTATGGTCTATCTGTGCGTTGTTGGCGGGGTGCCCTTTGGATTACTGGCAATCTATTCCGAGGATGTAGTCATAGCAGCTGTGTTTAACTTGTTCTTTTTGGTATGCACAGCCGCGAGCTCTTCGGTGCCGATAGCAACGGCAACAGACCTTGTCATGCCCCG
Organism: Pseudomonadales bacterium; assembly: GCA_963663395.1. GTDB lineage: Bacteria > Pseudomonadota > Gammaproteobacteria > Pseudomonadales > Azotimanducaceae > Azophilus. The sequence goes on along the minus strand of OY760226.1, from coordinate 5,187,211 downwards.
TATGCGCGGTATTGCTACCTCCCTTCAAGTTTTGGTGGGCACATTTCTCGGGCTCGCCGTGGGTCCGTTTGTGGTCGGTTATTTGTCAGATTCGTTTTCTGCATTGGGATATGACTCGAGGTCGTCGCTGCAGATGGGGCTGTCCAGCTCATTTCTGATTTTCATTATCAGTACACTGCTGTCCGGTTAACTGAGTCACGTCTTCACGCAACTATATGAATAAAAGGACTTTTTTGGCGAATTTAGGTGGTGTCGACTTGAACGCTGCTGTGCTTTCAGGCGACCTTCCGGGAACACGTTCCTGGAGGCCACACCGTGTACACTGGCAAGACGCTGTTCGCGCAGTTGATGGATTTTTTGCCTTGGACGACCTTTGCCCGAATCGTCGACCGCTACGACGGCAACCACCGTGTTCGCACGCTTGCCTGCACCGAGCACTTCCGCGTGCTGGCATTTGCGCAGTTGACCTACCGCGAAAGTCTTCGCGACATCGAAGCGGTGCTCTCGGCCCAGTCGGCCAAGTTGTACCACATGGGCATTCGCGCCCCCGTCAGGCGATCCACCCTCGCCGACGCCAGCGAGCGCCGGGACTGGCGGATCTACGCCGAGTTTGCACAGCGGCTGATGGCACAAGCACGCAAGCTCTACGCCGAAGAGGATCTGGGCCTGGACTTGTCGAACACGGTTTACGCGCTGGACTCGACAACCATCGATCTTTGCCTGTCGTTGTTTCCATGGGCGCCGTTTCGCAGAACCAAGGCTGCGGTGAAGATGCATACGCTGCTCGATCTGCGTGGCAATATTCCCAGTTTTATCCATGTTTCCGACGGCAAACTGCACGATGTCAACGTGCTCGATCTGTTGATTCCGGAACCGGCGGCGATTTATGTGATGGATCGGGCCTACCTCGATTTCGAGCGACTGTTCGCACTTCACGAGGCCGGCGCATTCTTCGTTACCCGCGCCAAATCGAACGCCGATCTGCGCCGGATCTATTCGGCACCGAGCGACCGGGCGCAAGGAATCATCTGCGATCAGACGGTGGCACTGTCGGGTTTCTACAGTGGCAAACACTTCCCTCACCATTTGCGCCGCATTCGCTTCAAGGATCCGGAATCGCAAAAGACGCTCATCTTCTTGACCAATCTGTTCGGTCCACCGCCGAGGGTCATTTGCGAGTTGTACAAATCCCGCTGGCAAGTCGAGTTGTTCTTCAAATGGGTCAAGCAGCATCTGCGCATCAAGAAGTTCTATGGGACGTCGGTGAACGCCGTGAAGACGCAAATCTGGGTCGCCGTGACGGTGTACGTTTTGGTGGCCATCGTCAAAAAGCGCCTGGACTTGGATGCCTCGCTCTACACATTGCTACAGGTTCTTTCCGTCACCTTGTTTGAGAAAATCCCGTTAAACAAAGGGTTTTTGGAATCAAAGCACACTACCGAGGAATACATGAATCCTAACCAATTGAATTTATTCGAGTATTAACCGGACAGTAGTGTTATCAGTATTGTATTTACTACGCTGGCGTGGCGCCGGTTGCCAGTGGAAGAAGCAACAAGACTCGACAGAGCCAGGGCGCTGGGTGAGCCTGTCTGAGTATCGGTTACAACAAATCCGGTGCCATACGTTGCCACTTCAAGCAAAGACGTTTCCACGATTCCATTGCGTCAGCTTCGAACTCGGCCCTCGGCGGATCGACCAACTCGAAGTGACCGTAGTGGTCTTTGCCGCGTACAAGACTCGCACCCAACCGCTTCGATTCATCCTTCGCCACCATATCCGGAGTGCCATAACGGATGGCGATACCGATACGTCGATCGTCGGAGTCATTTCTTGTCGATGAATGGATCATGTAGCCGTGATGCAGGGATATTTGCCCGGGTCGAAGTTCTGCCGGCACGGCGTCGTCTTCATCGATCTCAACGTCAACTTCCTGGCTGCTGCTCAGCATGTTCTTCTCGGTGGCAAACTTGGTGACGTGTTCGACAGCGGACCTGTGCGTGCCCGGTGCGAATCGCACGCAGCCGGATTTGGCGTTCGCCGGGGACAAGGCCAGCCAGGCCGTCACCTCGGCATCGGAGTCGAGGCCCATGTAGGGGAGGTCCTGGTGCCAGCTGATGAACTGCTCCGTCCTCGGCTCCTTGACCCACAGGTCGAGGTGCAGCACGAGTATGTTGGGGCCGAGTATTGTCGCCACAGCTTCGACAATAGCCGGTGTCCGCACCAGTTCATCAAACCATGGGATCACCCAATTTCCATTAGTGTTGACCGCGAACGCGCGCGTGGTGTCACCGGAAGCTCGCGCCTCGAGGTTTTCGAGCTGCTCGCGCAACAATGCTGCGCATTGCTCATCGAACACGTCGATCGGGCACAGAAAGCCGTCACGCTCGAATTGCCGAACCTGGTCTGACGTCAGGGCCATGCGCCTTTCTCTCCCTGTCAGTTCGTCAAAGGCATGATCCTGATGGAATGGTAATTTGTCAACAAGTAAATGATAATGCCACGGTGCCGCTTTCGATAAGCGCACAGGAGAGACCGTCAGCTTCAAGTGTCAGCCCACATTGAAAGGTCTCGTCAACCAACTCAAGAAACTGGAAGGCAACTTCGGGGACAACTCTCTTGTGGTTTGGCCCGGAAATAGTGAACACCTGAGTCAGGAGCCATAATGGCTTTGGGAGGTGTTTATGGGAACAAGAAGGAAGTACTCGGCGGAGTTCAAGGCCGAGGCGTTGGAGTTGCCCAGTCAACCCGGTCAGACGGTGGCCGGGGTTACTCGAGACTTGGGCATTCGTCCGTATTTGATCCACCGGTGGCGCCGTGAACTCGCTGAGCATGGCCGGCAAGCGTTAAACCGGGGCCAAACCACAGTTCGGACGGAGGAACCAATGAAGTGCAGCGTCAGATCATCGCACGGCGCGGCCTGGGTCTGCCTCGTCAGTAGTGGGATGATGATTATTGTGTACACCAGATTACATGTCGTGGAGGGTTCTTTGTGAAGCACTATGACGCTGACGTTGCGGTCATCGGCTGTGGAGTGGCGGGCATGACCGCCGCATTGTCCGCGCTGGAGGCCGGCGCAAAAGTGATCAGTATTGAGCGCTCGACGTTCGAGGAGCGTGGCGGCAATTCGCGCTGGACCGACGCCAACATGAGGTTGAAGCGTAACCAGGAGGAGCCGGAGTGGGACGACATTTTCTGGGCCTCCTTCGAAAAAAACCACGGCTACCACGTCGACCCGGAGATGATGGCGGAAACGGCGAACGACTATGAAAACTGGCACCCCAACGTCAAGACGGCGCCCTTCCTTGATCCCGAGCTGCTGGGCGCCTTTGCTGAAGCGATGCCCGAGACCGTGGAATGGTTGCGAAATCACGGCGTCAATTTCAACATGGAGGGAAAGTTCTACCCCTACTTTCTCAAGGTCGGTCGCATGGCCTACATTACGGGTGGAGGGCTGGAGGTCATCGACAAGTTGACACCATTGATCCAGGCCAGGGGTGGCGAATTTCTCTGTGAAACCACGGCAGTCAGGCTGATTACCGACGATATGGGGCGCGTCTGCGGGGTCCGCTGCACCGGCAAAAATAACGAGCCGGTCGAAGTCAATGCCAGAGCAGCGATACTGGCCAGCGGTGGGTTCGAAGGCAACCCGCAGATGCTGGCACAGTACGTCGGTAAGAACGCACGCTACGTGAAGCCGGTCGCAAGGGGTGGTTACTTCAACAAGGGAGAGGGGCTACGGATGGCGCTGGACCTCAATGCCGCGCCGTCAGGCGACTGGAGCGAGGTCCATCTGCAACAGGTCGACCCGCGCTCAACGCAACCCGAGGCCCTGGTAGATATCTGGCCATGCGGGATCGTGCTCAACCAGCGTGGTGAACGATTCATGGATGAGTGCCCCGACGATATCAGGACTTTTCAGGAATCTGCAGGACGAGCGGTTATTGAGCAGGAAGGAGGAATCGGATTCATCATCTACGATGACCAGCTGAACAGCGGTGACCAGGGCTGGCGCTTTGGGATCCGCAGCGAAGTGCCTCCCTACCAGGCAGACTCGCTCGATGCGCTTGCAGAGCAACTCGATGTCCCCGCTGATCGATTTATCAATACCATTGAGTCATACAATAACGCCTGTCGTGACTCGGATCAGGTCGACTACACTCATTTCGGCGTGAAGGACGGTACCATCGTATTCGACGGTATCAGCACACAGGGCCTGACTATTCCGAAAAGCAACTACGCCAAGCGAATCGACAAGCCACCGTTTTTCTGTTACCCGATGATGTCCTCCATATGCCTGACTTGCGGTGGCCTGCGCGTCACCCCGGAAGCACAGGTGGTGAATTACAGCGGTGAAGTGATCCCAGGACTGTACGCAGCCGGTGAAACCGTCGGCATGTACTATCGCGAGTATGTGGGTGCGACGTCGGTGCTGCGCGGTCTGATCTTCGGGCGTATCGCAGGTACGCACGCAGCCGGTTCCTGTTTCCAGCCCGGGGTGTCGGAAAAGCCGATGTAGCGTGCCTTGCCGGAGGTGACCAGGGAGTCCGGGGCGGCCATGGTTTCTTCGATTGGAATAAGAATATTTGCGAGCCGACGTTTGGAGTTGTTATTATTAGTGGCTCAATAAATTACACCGAGAAAGGAGATCCACAATGTCGGACGAGTTAGAGGCGAGGATTAGAAAGATAGAAGACTTCCAGGAGGTCTCTAATCTCCAGGCGCAGTATTCCTACCTGATTGACACGCGGCAAATGGAGGCTTTGGTTGACCTCTTTGCAGATGATTTCGTATGGGAGGGTGGGTATGAGAGCATGTCTGGCGTGTCATCCAAATCCGAACTGTTACAGCGCTTAAAAGGCGCTGCTGAAGGAGCCACCATGTGGCGTCACCAGAATTCAACCCCGTACATCGAGGTAGACGGTGATAATGCAAAAGGAACATGGTATGTCTTTGGCATGATCACCGCTGTCACGCCAGAAGGGGAGGTGGCACGGTGGGTGCAGGGGAGATTGGACAACGAGTTTGTTCGGGTCAATGGTAAATGGAAGTTCAGCCGTAAAAGCACCAAGTTCAATTTCCTTACTTCATACGAGGACGGTTGGGTTAAGACGCCTCGAGCGTAGAGGTGTGACTTTGTGACCTGCAATTTCCCTGCAGTTCGGTACAAGGTCATCCACTCATGTTCCCTCTCCGCGGGAAGAGGGGTAGAAAATCTCCCGCATAATTCATGGGAGTCACCTTCCCGTGGGGCGTTGACGTCGCAGGCTCAGATGATCTCTTCACCCTTGAGTCGCTTCAATTCTTCCTCACTCAAGCCTAATTGACCGCCGTAAACCGCATCGTTGTGCTGACCCATCAATGGGGCTGCAGAACGCACCTTTCCTGGGGTTAGGCTGTGTTTGACGGCTACTCCAAAGAGCTTGATTCTGCCTGCCTCCGGGTGATCCACCTCTGCCACCATCTCTCGCTCCTGAATATGCTCGTCCTCAAGGATTTGGGCAAAGTCATAAACGGGGCTGGCCGCCAATTCTGCTTCTTCCATGATTTGAAGCACCTCGGCTGCTGTTTTCTCTGCCGTCCAGGCGCCTACCAGATCATCTACGAAATCGACGTTCCTGACCCGATCAGCTGGCGTCCGGGTACGGGGGTCCTCAATCAGATCTTCACGCCCCAGGATATTGCAAAATTTGACCCAGTGGGCGGGTAGCCCCACCAGTACGAAAACGTAGTCGTCCTTGCAGCGATAGATGTTTATGGGCGCTCCACCCGGATGGCGACTGCCCATTCGGGGCCAGACCCAATCGGCGTTTGCCGCGCCCATGATCCCGAAATCGCTGATATAAAGAATGGAGTCAAGCAAGTTGGCGTCGACATGCTGTCCCTTGCCCGTCTTCTCCCGATAATAGAGGGCCGACATCGTTCCCATGGCGCCCTGCCAACCGGCCAGGTTATCTCCCACGGCGCTGCTGACACGGGTAGGGGGACCGTCAGGATAACCGTTCAGGGACGCCAGGCCTCCCATCCCCTGTGCGACCGCGTCGTAACCTGGACGCGTGTGGTACGGTCCATACTGACCGAAGCCAGAGACGGAGGTATAGATGATATCGGGCCTGAGCGCCCGGATATCCTCATATCCCAGACCCCATTTGTCCATCGTACCCGGTTTATAGTTCTCGACCACCACATCCATTGTCGCAGCCAGCTGCCGGAAAAGCTCCGCGCCCTCGGGGTCTTTGAGATTCAGGGTAATGCACCTTTTATTGCGGTTGATGCTCAAGTAGTGGCAGGCGGTTTCCGGGCTCTCCCGGCCGTCCACAAAAGGAAATCCATGGCGCACAAGATCCCCAAAACCTGGCTGGTCGCACTTGATTACATCCGCCCCGAGGTCGGCCAATACCGTACCCACCATCGGTCCGGCCTGGGATGTGGTGGCCTCCAGAACTTTGACCCCCTCAAGGGGACCCAATGAACCGGGAATTGCGTCTCGATAAAACTCCTCTTTTCTCATGGTGTTATGTCCTCAGTTTGATTGGTCAGCGACTCCCTCGCCACTACAAGGATGGGCGGGCGGTCCGCAGGTGCTCGGCCCAATGGCCCCACGGCGTGCCGGTGCTGAGGCCTCCGTCGACGACCATTGCCTGGCCGGTGACGAAGCTCGACTCGTCACTGGCGAGAAACAGCGCCATCGCTGCCAGGTCCTCCGGGGCGCCGATGCGTCCGATCGGAGTGCGTTTTTTGAAGTGTGGCAATACGTTCGTGTTCCCTGCGAATATCGGGGTATCCACACAACCGGGGCAGATGGAGTTGACCCGTACACCGTAGTGGCCGAACTCGAGCGCTGCGGAGTTGGACAGGGCGATGACTGCCGCTTTGGCGGCCGTATACAGGTGCGGCCCCATTCCGGCAACGAGACCGCAGACCGACGCGTTGTTGATGATGCTGCCGCTGCCTCGTGCCATCATGTGCTCGGCGACGTGCTTCATCCCGAGAAACACGCTCTTGAGGTACACATCGATCGTCAGGTCGAAGTCCTCTTGCGGGATGGTCGCGAGCGGCCCGGCGGCTCCGCCGCCGCCGGCGTTGTTGAACAGGCAGTCGAGCTGTCCCCATTGGTCGAGGGTGCGCGTGATCGCCTCGGCCACGTCCCGCTCAAACCTCACGTCGGTGGGAATGAACAGCACGTCATCACCGAGTTCGTCGGCGAGTGCGACTCCTTTTTCCTCGTTCAGGTCGGCAATGGTCACCCGCGCGCCTTCGGCGACGAATCGCCGGACCGTCGCGGCGCCAATACCCGAGGCACCGCCTGTGACGAGCGCGGCCTTGCCCTGCAATTTGGTCATGTCAGTAACTCCCTCTCTTTCTTCGATATGTATTTGGGCGTCTGATGTGAATCAACTCAGCAACACGGGAGCGAGCTCACGCCAGACATCGACCTCCGGCTTCGGTCCCCAGGACTGGACGGCCACGTGGTCGGCACCGGCGTCGAGATGGGCGCGTACCCGGGCCGCGATGGCCGCGGGGTCGCCCCAGGCGACGAGCGCGTCGATGAGACGATCGCTGACATCGGCGCCTTCAGCAGTAAAATCCTCCTCGTTGTAACCGAGCCGGAACATGTTATTGGCGTAGTTCGGCGCTCCGAGATATAGCGGTACAAACTCTCGGGCAATGGCTCGAGCCGTTACGGGGCCGCTCTCAAGGATCACTGCCTGCTCTGGCATGAGCAACGGCCCCTCGCCGAGCACCTCCCGCGCGGCGGCGGTGTGCTCTGGGGGCACCAGGTAGGGGTGGCCGCCAACACTGACTTCTCCGCTCAGCGCCAACATCTTGGGACCGAATGCACCCAGCAGGCGAGCATCCGCCGGTAGGCCGGCAGCGTCGAGCGCTTCGCAGTAATCGCGCATCTTCGCAATTGGCGAGATCTTGTCGTATTCGGCGCCGACCAAACCTCTGTGGCTCCCACCCAGCCCAAGCAGGAAACGGCCACCGCTGTCGTCCCGCAGCTTGTTCGCAGCCTGGGCTGCCTCGGCGGGTTCGTGACGCCAGATGTTGACAATACTGGTTGCAACGGTGACGTTTGATGAGGCTGCCAGCGCCATAGCGCATCGCTCGAATATGTGGCCACCATCGAACCCGGGAATCCAAAAGGCCGGGTAACCGAGTTCCTCGGCTGCGGCACCCAGGCTCGTCGCCGTCTCTGCTGGACCGAAGTACGGCGTACGGCTCCAGACGCCGACCTTACCCAGTCGTTTTCGTACCGGTTCCAAGTCTAGCTGGTGATCTTCGCGGCCGCTCTCACCTGCGCTTTTTATGCCCGCGGTCCAGCTCTGCTTCATCTTGGCCGCCTTGGCCCTGCGTTGGTCCTGTCCTTCCGGTTTAAGTCTCGGACCGGAGCGCTCTTGAGCAATAATCTCCAGCGCGGTGATTTTGTCGTCTTCCTCTCGCGTCTCCTCATTCCAGAGCGCAAGCATTCGCGGTCCGAAAGTGTTGGCGATCCAAGCGCGATAGCTCGGCGATGCCACGAGGCGCACCACGCTGCCGCTCCGCTCAAAAAAGGTCATGGGCTCCAGCCGTTTGATGTACACCACGTCAGGGACTTCGGCCTCCAGGTGTTCGCGAACTTTCTTCCAGGTTTCGATTGAACGCGACTCTCGATCACTATCGGTCATCTTTACTCTCTTCTCAGTCTGATTGGTCAGCGACTCCCTCGCCGTTACTCTCCACAAACATCCAGCTTCAGGTTCTTCACCCACGACGGAGTCTTGTGTGCCATGTACGATACAATCATACTATTGGTCCACTAATAAATAAATAGGGAGAGCAACGAAATGCATGGAGCCGTCGTGATCCTACATATAAACTAGTTGGCTAAAAAATAGGCAGGACAGATGGCGTTGAAGGCTAGAACAGGTCCGCTGAAGGACATCACCATTATAGATTGCACCATGGCATTGGCTGGCCCATACGGCACCGCATTGCTTGCCGATCTGGGCGCCAATGTCATCAAGGTTGAACCTCCCTCAGGAGATGGTTCGCGAAGCGTACCGCCGCTGCCACCGGACTACGCCAACCCCAGTGCACCGGAGCCTGCCGGTGTGGACTACGGCGCTTTTTTTGCCAGTATCAACCGTAACAAGCGCAGCATCGTATTAGACCTGAAGCGGGAGAGTGATCGGGAGGTACTGCTTCAGCTTTGCGAGCGAGCGGACGCCATTGTGGAGAACATGCGTGTCGGGGTCATGGATCGTTTGGGCGTCGGTTACGATGTCATCCGTACTCGGAATCCGCAGATCGTCTACGGTTGTATCCGCGGGTTTGGCGATCCACGTACCGGGCAGAGTCCGTATGCGGACTGGCCCGCCTACGACATCGTGGCCCAGAGCATGAGCGGGCACGTGCACATCACCGGTCCCGAGGGGTCAGTGGGACATCCCAGTGGGGTCAGTGCCGGAGACATTTTCCCGGGGACACTGATCGCGTTGGGTGTCATTTCTGCGATCCATCATGCCAGGCTCAGCGGAGAGGGGCAGTTTTGTGACGTTGGAATGTATGATGGCATGTTGGCTTTTGCGGAGACGGTTCTCGCGAACTATGGATTTTCAGGGACGGAGCTCGGTCCCCGGGGCCAACACCACCCGAACCTCATGCCCTTTGGACTTTTCCCAACCAGGGACGGTGGCGTTGCCATTGCGGCTCCCGGCTCCGGTCACTGGGAGGCGTTGTGCGAGGCCATGAGTCGACCGGACCTGGTAGATGACGAGCGCACCAGGAACACCTTCGTCAGGCGGCGTAACCAGGCATTCGTGGAAGAAGAAATCGTCAAGTGGACATCGCAGCTGACCCGTCAAGAAGTCGTCGCGATATTGGGAGGCAAAGTTCCTTGCGGTCCGGTCAATACCGCCGCCGATATTTTTGCCGACCCCCATGTCCAAGCGCGCGACATGATCGCTGACTTCCAGCTGCCGGGGGACAACCCGTTTGTCAAGATTGTCGGCAGTCCCATCAAATTCACCCGGACGCAATCCGGAGTTTACCGGCGACCCCCCAAACTTGGTGAGCATACGCAGGAGGTTCTGGAAGAATTTGATATCAAAAAATCAGGAGTCTGAACATTTTCGCTGTAGCCCGGCAATTGCCGTCATTTCAATGCGAACAGTACCTGGTGCTGTACCAGCGGGATGATATCTTTGACCTTGAAGGCCTTCTTGTCGGCGAGTATCTGCATGGTGACGCCTCGCAGCAGCGCCGTGATTAGTATTGCAGCCGCGTATGGTTGAACATCTTTGCGCAACTCTCCAGACTTCATGCCCCGTTCAATGATGCCCACGAGACGTCGCCTGAATGCCCGGTTCAATAGGGCGATCTCATCGCGAACTTCGGGTACTGCACCCAATGCCTCGCCCATGATGACGTAAAGAGCACGCATCGCGTTCTCGCGCTTTCCAATTTCGCTCAAGTATATGTCGATATAGTTGGTGATGGATTCCTCTGCACTTTCCACCGAAATGAGAGGTTCGAGTTGATCGGAGAAAAAGCGTGTCGCAATGTGTTCGATTACGGCTTTCAGCAATCCCTCCTTAGAGCCGAAACGGTGGCTGACCAGACCACCCGTGTAACCGGCTGCCTTGCCTACCTCACTCAGGGTGGTTCGCATGTACCCTTTTTGAGCGAATAACTCCCGGGCAGCACTCAGCATCTTTATTTCGGAGAGCGCCTTTCGTTCTTCCTGTGTTCGACGATCGTTCTCCGTCGCTGCTGCCATTTGAATTGGTCCCCATATTGTTTGGTCCATAAGTATATTTTATTGACGGCTGAGGCGAAAGATTTTGAGATCCTCAGGCGAGGGACTGGCTGCTCCAGCTAAGCCGCTTCGGCAGCAGCCTCTCCATTTGCGGCATAGCGCGGGAGCCCCAGCGAGGCCAACGCGGCGCTGCTGAGCAGCATCGCGCCGATGGTCAGGTACAGAAATTGCTGATAACTGCCAGAGGCATCGAAAATCACCCCGGCAGCCAATGGTCCGAACGCGGTACCCAGGCACAACGCGCCGACCATCGCGCCAAACAGCACGCCGTAATTCTTCAACCCGAAATGGCGTGAGGTCAGGTAGGCGATGACATCAACCTCGGCCCCCACGGTCAGACCCAGACAGGCCGCCGCCACCGACAGCCAGAGGAAGTTCGGTGAATCCGCGAGTAATATCGCGCAAGGCAGGATCGGTATCAGAAAGACCACACCGCCGACCAGGTGGCCGAGCAGTCGATCCAGCAGAAAGCCGGTGCCCAGGCGTCCGATTATCGAGAAGATACCGATCAGCGAGGCAATGCTGGCGGCCTCCAGGCGCCCGCTGCCGCCATCCGTCAGGATCGGTATGAGGTGCACCATGATGCCAAACAGGGTAAAGGTGAACAGCCCGCAGGCAATCAGCAGTCGCCAGAATGCGCTCATCCGCAGGCCCTCAGCCACGCTGACTCCCGGCGCACCCGCGTTGCCCGCCGCCGCGGCGCCGGTTTCACCGGGGGTGTCCTGCGCACCGCGGAAGAACAGCAGCAGCATCGGCAACACGATGGCCAGCCAGACCGCAGCCAGGCCGAAAAAGCCGACCCGCCAGTTATAGGTGTCTATCAGCCACACCGAGGCGATCGGAAACACTGCCGATGCAAGCGACGCGCCCGAAAGCGTGATCGCAAAGGCAAGGCCGCGCGAGCTTTCGAAGCGGCTGGCGACCGCACTCGTCCAGACCGTAGCCTGGCAGAACAGATTGGCACCGGCGTACAGGCACCACAGAAAGATCCAGTTTCTGATTCCGCCGGTGGCTGTGCCTAGCAAGGCGAAAGTCATTGTCGTCCCCACCACACCCAGCAGGCCGACTCGCCGTGGTCCCACCTTGTCGACCAGCAGACCGATCGGCACGCTCATCGCCGCAGCGACCAGTGCTGCGATAGTGATACCCAATGACAGTTGCGCGCGTGAGAAACCGAATTCCTGGGCAATCGGCGTCATGAACGGCCCGATCGAATAGAAGTGCAGCACAACAGTCGTGTAACCCAGTGCGGCTGCCAGTGGGAGAGTCCAGTAACGACGCCACTCGGCTATGGCGCTATTCGTTGCGCACATGGTTGACCTCCCCGATTCTGAGTGGCGTGCAGTTTGCGCATGCCCCGAGCGCTGTGCACACCCTGACATCGTTGAACAGCATGGTTTCCATGGTAGTGCGTAAACACGAATTGAAGATGTTTAACGCTTCGTAAACCGGCAACGACCCCTTTCAAAATAGTGGTGGATTTGACTCTCGGAGGCAATGATATTAATTTATTAAACAACAAATGACAACAGTCGCTGAGAGGCGGGAATGAGTGAGCTAGAGCAAGTCCTGGAGACGGCGGTTCTGCGAAAACGCGGCCAGGGCTATCACGACTTTCAGGTAGGGGAAGTCATACATCACCACTGGGGACGTACCATTACCGAATCCGACGCGATTCAGTTTTCTCATCTCACATTGGCCTTCAACCCCCTGTATTTCAACCGGGAGTACGCCCGGGCACTCGGTCACCCAGACATCGTTGTCAACCCGCAGCTGGTATTCAATGTGATTCTCGGCCTGACCGTGGAGGTCTGCTCCGAGGGTTTGGGTGGCCCTTTTCTGGGTGTCTACGAACTTGTTTACCATGAGCCCGTGTATCCGGGCGATACCTTGACTGCTGTTTCCCGAACGCTTAGCAAGCGGGAGTCGACCTCGACGGAAGGGCGTGGCGTGGTCTCTTGGCACAACGAGGGATTCAACCAGCACGGGCGCAAGGTGATCGAGTTTCAACGCGCCAATCTCGCAATCTGGCAGGGACAACTCGGTGGGGAGAAGGAGGCGCGCAATGGGTAGGCAGGCCGATCTGACGAGCCCGGACAACTACTTCGAGGATTTCGAAGTCGGTCAAACCATTCGACACGCGCGCGGAAAAACTGTCACCGAACTTGAGAACGTCAACATCACGAACATGGTGATGAACACGGCCCAGGCGCATTTCAATGCCGATCTGATGCAGAAGACGCCGATAGGCAAAATTGTGTGTTACGGCGGCGTGAACTTTTCAATCATCCTCGGGCTTGCATCCCAGGACACGGTGGAAAACGCCATAGCGGAAGTTGGCTTGAACAACGTGAGTCTCAAGACCATGGTTTTTCAGGGCGACACGCTGTACGCGTTTTCACGTGTGCTGGAGAAGCACGACAGTGATCGTGATGATGCCGGGATCGTCGTGTTCAAACACTGGGGTGTCAATCAGAACAACGAACTCGTGGCAGAGGTTGAGCGTACTGCGCTTGTCAAGAAGAAAAGCCACTGGCTCGATCGCTAATCAGTCACTGAACGAGGTAAAAAATGACGACCAAGCTGAATCGCCACGGGCAACCACGCCGCAGAAGGCGTTGCCAGCTTTCAGTCCCAGGCAGCAATCAGAAGATGGTAGAAAAAGCCGCTGCCAGCGGTGTCGACCACGTGTTCCTGGACCTCGAAGACGCTGTAGCGCCGAATGCCAAGGTCGGCGCAAGGGACATCGTCGTAGATGCGCTGAACAACCTGGATTGGGGCAATACGGTGCGGTGCGTGCGCATCAACGATACCGGTACTCCTTGGTGTCATGGTGACATCATTACAGTGGTGGAAAAGGCTTGCGCGAACCTGGACACCATTATGCTCACCAAGCCTATGGACGCGTCGGATGTACTTTTCGTCGACAAGTTGCTCACGCAACTTGAGCTGAGGCTCGGCCTGGATAAGAGGATCGGTTTGGAACTGCTCATCGAAGAGACCCTTGGCCTGCAGAATGTCGAGGAAATTGCCAACTGCACGCCGCGTCTGGAAGCCATGGTGTTCGGCATGGGCGACTACTCGGCAAGTCAGGGTATTGACCTGAGTTTGGTGTACGGCAAATACAAGTATCCTGGTGACATTTTCCATTACGCGAAGTTCCGGGTGGCAATGGCGGCCCGGGCGCGGGGCATCGATGCCATCGATGGTCCTTACGGGGCAATCAAGGATGTCGAGGGATACCAGGAATCCTGCAGGCAGGCCCGCGCCCTGGGCATGGTAGGCAAATGGGCGTTGCATCCGACACAGATTGACCATGCGCAGGACATATTCACGCCGAACGGCCGGGTCGTAGAAGATGCGCGCAAGCTCACGCGCGCCTACCAGGAATCTGCAGCCAAAGGACAAGGTGCCGTCATGATCGACGGAAAGTTTGCTGATGCGGCGACCGTCCGCCTGATGGCAAACACGCTGGATCTGGCTGATCTTTACGGTCTTTAGGTATTGAGGCGCCCACGAGGTGATTGCTCACGTTGTACCCTGGATGCCCGGTTTTGTCTGAGCCTCCAGTCTCTATGCTGATTTTCACCAAAGGGATGTATCTTGGCTGTACCGCACAACCCGCAGTAGTCTGCGTAAGAGCTGGATGTGTTGACGAGTTTCAGCAATTGACGTATTGTGCCATCAATAAGTAAATGTTGAATAGTCGATTGATCAATATGCGCCGAGGGTGGCGGTTGCGTTGATCACGGTTTTCGGCGTTCTAAAGCAGCTTTTGAACGCTGGCGCAGTACGAGGGGAAGAACTCACTTAACGACACACGAAAAATGTTTAGAGAGTGACGGCGAGTAAGCCGCCGACCAGCTAGGGGGGAAATTTAGCGTGAAAATGTCACACCTTAACGAGTTTTGTTCAGGGGAAATTCTCAGACCGACTCGAATTGCGTTATTCGCGTTTGCGCTTTCGATGCTGTTTCTGACCTCGGCACTGCTACCAGCTCAATCAGTTCGAGCAGAGAGTTCCAGAGTGATCGAGGAAGTTGTCGTCACTGCACGAAAAAGGGAAGAATCCCTGCAGGAAACAGCGGTCGCCGTGAGCGTGCTGACTGATGACGTGATCACGGCCCAGCGGATCGAGGGCATTAAAGACCTTGGAACTATCATTCCCGGTATGGTGGCGGGCAGAACGGGGTCCGGCACCTCCGGTAACATTTACCTGCGCGGCATTGGAACTGGCAGGAGTAATCCGTCTTTCGATCAGGCGGTGTCGATCAACATTGACGGCGTCGGAATCAGCAGTGCTGCGCTGCTGAATGCGGGGATGTTCGACATGGAGCGGATCGAAGTACTGCGGGGCCCGCAGGCTTTGTTTTACGGCAAGAACAGCCCGGGTGGTGTGATGGTGATCCACACAAAAGACCCGACAGACGAGTTTGAGCTGGAATTCTCCGCGATGTACGAAACCGAGAGTGAAGAACCGGCCGTGCGGGCCATCATCTCTGGTCCTTTAAGTGAAACCCTGGGTGCTCGGCTCTCAGTGGGCTGGTCGGATGCAGACAACCACTTGTTCGACGTTCACAACATGGATGTCTTCGAAACCGGACCCGACGGGCAACCGGTTCAGACGGCATTTGGCACCGATAAGCATCCTGTGCAAACGGAAAAGATTTTCGCGATTGGCACCTTGCTGTGGGAGCCCACGGATGACTTTTCTGCGAAGCTGAAAGTTGCGCATCAGACAGTCGACCGCGGCGCCTATTTCTTCAACTTTCAGCGAACACAATGCGGTGTCGGTACCCCGCAGGTGATTTACCCCGTTCCTGGCATCGACGGCTGCAAGATGGATGACAAGGTGATCGGCCCCGGGATCAACCCGTTACTCACGCCGTTCGAGTTGGCCTTTCCGGATTACCGGGGTGATGGTTTCGGTGAGGAGGAAGACAACTTTGTTGCGCTTGAGATGACGTACGAGATGGACAACGATCTCACACTGACATCAGTCACCGGGTACTATGACAATCATATCGATCGGTTGGGCGAAGCCAGTTCACAGGTGGCTGCGGGGCTGCTTAACGGGATTGTCCTGGATCTTGATCAATGGAGCCAGGAATTTCGTCTGACCTCAAATTACGCCGGTCCGGTCAACTTTTCGCTCGGTGCTTTCTACGAAGAAAAGGATTTGTACGGGGAAACTTCCGTAACGCTTGGCAGCAACATCATTGGGCTTCCGGTGGGCGCCCTTGGTGTATTTGCGATTCCGCTTGGTCGGCAGTTGAACTGGCAGGACAGTATCGCATATTCGGTCTTCGGTCAGCTGGATTGGGAGTTCGCCGAAAACTGGAGGCTGACTGCCGGTGCCCGTTATACGTATGAAGAGAAAAAGAGCGACATCAGCGTTGATTACCCTGGTGTCCCGGCCATTGAAATTTTGTTGGCTGACGACAAACCTGACTGGACCAATGTCTCACCGGAACTGACACTGAGCTATCAGTACAGTGACGATGTCATGTTCTTCGCAAGCTACCGGACCGGGTTCAAATCCGGCGGGTTCGACCACGCTTACAAGACTAGTAATCTCGTGGCCCTGGCAGGCGCGGGCCTTCCCTACGATCCCATCTACGACGAAGAGGAGGTCGACGGGTTCGAAGTTGGCATGAAATCCACGTTGCTGGATGGCACGCTGCGCTTCAATGCCACGGCTTACCGTTACGATTATGACGACCTGCAGCTCTCACTCACGAGATTTCTCGCTGACGGGTCGCCCACGCTTCTGGTGTTGAACGCAGCGAAATCGTCGCTGGCCGGTCTCGAGTTGGAGACCTTCTGGCTCACCCCTGTCGACGGGTTGACGCTAACGGCAAATATTGCTTTGTCCGACACCGAGTTTAAGGATTACGCGCCGAACTGCTTTTCGGGACAGACCATTGCACTGGGTTGTAACCTCAATCCTGATCCGGTCACCGGGAGATTCACCAACGCGGACATGTCCGGGGAGCCGCTGTCGCTGGCGCCAGACTGGAGCGCAACGTTCGCCCTGGACTACAGTGTTCCGGTCGGCAGTAGCTGGATATTGGCCTTCAATCTCACGACGTCCTACAAGGACGACTATAACCAGACATCCGAGTTGATTCCCGATGACTGGCAAATGGATGGTTTCTGGTGGACAAACGCATCGGTGAGCGTGAATTCAGCCGATGACAGGTGGGAGTTCTACGTCAGGGGCGTGAACCTGGGAGATGAGCAATACACGGTCATGGGGTTGAGTGCGTTCGGGAGCGGAAACGGCGCGCTGACCGGGACTGATGACCCGAGTGGTCTCCCGGATTTCATCGAGTTTGTTGAAGGCGGACGTCAGATCACGGTTGGCATGACGTACCGACTGTAGGGCGTGTTTGACGTGGCCCAAGATCCGGCACCACCATTCGTAGTGGTGAAGCGTTACTGGTCCGAACAGGCCGTTGGCAACGCACCCGGCAGCTTGGACCAAGTCACTTGATCGATGGTGCTGCCGCTCTTTTCAATCCGTTGGCCGTGTTCCAGGTGAACATTAGGGCGGCATTTTCGGAAGGAGTTACTTTTGTCAACATGGGTACACTGTGACGGTCTTATCCATTAATGGTGAACAGCGTCAAGTCAGCGCCTCGCCGGACACCCCCTTATTGTATGTCCTGCGTGGTGAACTGGATGTCATGACGCCCAAGTTTGGCTGTGGCCTCGCCCAGTGCGGTGCCTGCTCGGTATTGCTCGGTGGTCAAGAAATCCGCGCCTGCGTGACCCCCATCGGAGCTCTGCAAGGCAAGGACGTGACAACCGTCGAAGGCCTGCCTGCCCGCTGGCAACAGCAGCAAGATTTGGCCGATGATCCCGAGAGACTGCATCCGGTGCAACAAGCGTGGATTGACGAGCAAGTGCCTCAATGTGGGATCTGCCAGTTCGGCATGATGATTAAAACCACCGAGTTATTGGAAAACAATCCCACCCCCTCGGATGAAGACATCTGTACTGCACTGACGACCTCCGGCCCTTCCCCCCATCTATGCCGCTGCGGGTCTTACGCTGCCATTAAGGACGGCGTACATCGCGCCGCCACTCTAATCGCCAGCGGTCGCAGCGGAGGTGAATGATTAACCGCACCAAAGTGAAGTCTGCCCACCGCAAAAGCCATCAGGAATACAATATCCATGGCGCCCGCTTGAGTCGCCGCGCCTTTCTGGGCGCCTCTAGCGCGCTGATGGTAACGCTGGCAACGGGGCCTAAACCGGCTTTGGCCAAAGGTCAACCCCGCAACAGCTTGAACGCCACCGCCCCCACCAGCTGGATCGAAATTCAAGCGGACAGTTCGGTGGTGATTCGCACCGGCAAGTGTGATTTTGGCCAGAGTTCCATTTATACCGCCTATCGCCAAATCGTGGCCGAGGAACTCTGTGTCCCGGTTGAAACAATCACCACGGTCATTTCCGGCGACACCGACCGCACCCCGGATGGAGGAGGCACCTACAGTATGCTGCGTGGCAATGTGCTGAACCTGCGCAAGGTTGCCGCTTACACTCGCGAAGCGGTGCTGGAACTGGCTGCGGAATCTTTTGCCGTACCAAGAGACAAGGTCACCATTGTCGACGGGGTTATCGCCGGTGGTGGTCATCAGTCGAGCTACGGCAATATTGTCGCCAGGCAAAGCCTGTCGTTGGAAATACCGGTCGAAGGTGAGTTAACCAGCATGTTCGGTCTGACGGTGACTGGTGAGCCGCCTCTCAAAGACCCCAGCCAATACAAAATTGTTGGTCAGTCACTGAAGAACCCGATTGTACGCCCCAAGGTTTCCGGAGAAACAACTTGGGTCGGCGATGTAAAACTGCCGGGTATGCTGCACGCTCGCGTGATTCATCCGGCGACACTGGGTTCCACCCTGATCAAACCCGGACAGTTTGATAGAGCGCAGTACCCCGGCGCGCAACTGGTCGTCATCAAGAATCTGTTAGCGGTCGTGTCAGCGGATGAGTGGGAAGCCGTACGAGCTGCCATGACTGTCGCCAACACCACCCGATGGAGTGAGTGGCAGGGGCTGCCCGGCTCCGATGCATTGGAAGAACACTTGCGCAACCGAGTGGACTGGGGTGAAGTCACACCGGTACCGGCAACCAGTGCAGCCAGCCAGGGCAATGTCGATACCGAGGCCAGCCAATACCATACGGCGAGTTATTTTGTGCCCTTTCAGAAGCACGCGCCGATTGGCCCCACTGTCTCATTGGCCGACGTCAAGGACGGACAGGTGACGGTTCACACCCACAGTCAGAACCCGCAACGCCTGAAGATGATGATTGCCAAAATGCTTGGCGAAAGTGAAGACGCCGTGGTGATTCGCACTTACCCGGGCCCCGGTCATTTTGGTCGCTCGAACGGCGGCACAGCCGGTTCTGAGGACCAGGCCGTACTGCTGGCGCGTAAGCTGAAAAGGCCGGTCAGGGTGCAGTGGATGCGCCATGACGACATGCAGTGGTCCACCCAGTCTTCCGCCATGCAGTCGGACATCCGTATCGGCTTGAACGAGGCGGGTAGTATCGCCAGCTATCAGGCGGTGCACTCTGGCCCACCGATGCAGGATGATCGGCTCTTGGGTGCGATCCTGGCGGGCCTGCCGACCATCTTGCCTCCCACCCCGGAAAACCCGTCTAGTGTTCACACCACGCGGCTGCACATTTCCGATCGCTGGGTTTACTCGGGGGTGGAGAATGTCTCCGAAACCGCTCGGGGCACTTTCCAAATCGGCGAACGGGAATCCCCGATTAAAGTGGGACTGCGTGATCACTCCATGCGCACACCAATTCAGTTTCAGCAGAACTTTCCCCGTGAAATGGCAATCACGGAAGCTGCCGCTCTGGCGGGAAAAGACGCGTTGCAGTTTCGTCTTGAGCACACGCACGACCCGCGCTTTCAAGCTCTGCTGGAGACACTGCGAGCAGAATCCGATTGGGAAACTCGCCCGTCACCTACGAAGCCCGTTGACAGTGACCAATCCGTGTTGCGCGGCAGAGGTGTCTCCATCATGTTCCGCGACTATGGCTACTGGGCTTGCGCCGTCAACATTGCCGTGACACCGCAAAGTGGTGCGGTTCGTGTGGAACGGATTACACTGATGTGTGATCCCGGTATTGTCGTCAACCCGCTGCAATTGCGCAGGCAGGCTGAAGCGGGTTCCCTGATGGGCGTCTCACAGGCGCTGCACGAAGAAGTGAGCTTCGACCAGGGCCAAATCACCAGCACGCATTGGGGCAGCTACCCGATTCTGACTATGGCGGAAGCCCCGGAACTGAAAGTTGTGGTCGCGCCGTTTCCAGGGGCGAAGGTTTACGGTCAGGGCTCAGAAGGCGCCAATGCACTAGTCCCCTCCGCCATCACCGGCGCCTTCCTGGATGCCACCGGCAGGCCCGTACGGCGCCTTCCGTTACGGCCAGAATATGTGGTATCGGTACTGAGTTAATTATCATTGCTGGGAGATCGCGTACATCCGTAACCACTGACCATATTGGGTCGCCTCACGGCTTATCGTCGAAGCATTGCGAAAAACGTTCCACGCTTGAGGGTGAGGAGAGATGCCGTCAATGCAGCGAGGCCAGGATTTTGGCGCGGCTTTAGAACATTCGAAAACTGTCATGAGCTAAGTAATTTGCGCGCACGATGAAAGTATCCCGACAAATGCTTCACGAGGACCTGCAGCCCGCAGATGTGTACAGGATGCAGACGCTCCCCAAGTATCTTTACCGATACAAGTGGTCGACCAGGCTCGCGCACAGCATTATCCACGCGCAGTTGGCCAAAAGGCGCGGCGACTCTAACTTAACCATGAGTACAGAGGAGCGATACCTGCCTACGAGTGACGGTGATACCAAGATTCGCGCCAAGATTTACCGGCCCAGATCCTTGACTGCAGAAGAGTGCGATAAATTACCGGCAATGCTATATCTGCATGGCGGTGGTTACATTACTGGCGCTCCTGAGCCTTTTGAAGGACATATGGCCAGATTTGTTAAGCGCAGACCGTGTGTCGTCGTTGCGCCAGCCTACCGCAACGCATTCACCAAGCCGTACCCGGCGGCGCTGGACGACTGTTATATGACGCTTCTTTGGATGCGCGACAACGCTGATGAATTGGGTGTTGGTGCCAGCAAAATGATAGTTGCGGGTCTCAGTGCAGGCGGCGGTCTGGCAGCGGCCGTGACACTCAAGGCAAGGGATACGGGGGATGTAAAGGTCGCATTCCAGATGCCGTTTTACCCGATGATTGACGACCAGCAACCGAGTGATCCAGCTCGCTACATTGATGTGGTTGGCTGGGATACCAGGAACAACGCTTTCGGTTGGGCAAGCTATCTGAAGGATCTGCATGAAAAAGGTCTGGAAATTCCAGCTTATGCCGCGCCTGCGAGAAATTCCGATTACAGTGGTTTTCCTCCGACAATTACTTTTGTTGGTGAGTATGAGCCTTTTTACTGGGAGACAGTCGAATACGTTCGCCGGTTGAAAGCGGCCGATGTTGATGTCGCGTTTAAAGTTTATGAGAAGTGTACACACGGCCCGGATATGATTGTTCCAACTTCGTCGCTTGGAAAGGACGCCATCGCGTTCTCACTTGACTCCTACGCTGATTTCTACGACAGGTATGTTGCAGACTCTTCTCGATAGAATCCAATACGTTTCAACATAGCTGTGGAAGGACGTTGCTGTAACCGTTCGCAAAAGAATGGGTGCACGACGACCACAGCATGATGAACCACATTAGCCCCAATAATTCAGTGCGCCGTGCCAAGGTGCACTGAATAGGCCGGGCTAGGACAGGGAGCCTCAGGATGCTTGGTCCATGTGATCGTGGAAGTAAGAAAGCGGTTAGAATTGTCTGCCTGCTGGGGATCATGGTGTCCATCAACCTGGACATGGGCATAGCAAACGCAGCAGACCCTGCCCCAGGGTCTTATGAATTGCCGGACGCAGTGGTTGAATACTTTCAAAGAAATAAAGACTTCGAGGCGGAATATTTTGAACTCTGTGCGGTTTGTCACGGAGATACGCTCTCTGGCACACCCCAGGGTCCTGCGTTGGTGAGAGTGGAGCTCGCGGGTGGCACAGGTATAGAAGAACTGGCGGAAAGTATCAGCCGGGGGTCTCCCGACAAGGGTATGCCCGCGTGGGAATCTGTTCTGACTGAAAGCCAGATCAGCAACCTCGCGCTATTCATTGCAGAGCGACGCCAGAATCTAAACTATGATGAGGGGAACTATAGCGCTCCCATCAACGTGCCCGAGTCACTGGTTTCGACCAGTCTGCATAGCTTCAAGGTTGATGTGCTGCAGAAGGGACTGGACGCCCTGGTTTTTTCGATCGCCCCTCTTTCGGATGGACGTATTCTTGTGACAGAAAGAACACGGGGTCTCAGCATTGTTGATCTCGACAAGTCTGATTTCAATCTGGTCAACGGAACACCGCCGGTGTATGACGACGTCTCCGGCCAGGGTGTCGCAGCTTTGGGTGTCGGCCAGTTGTTAGAGGTGAAGCCACACCCGCAATATGAAGAGAACGGCTGGATCTATCTTTCTTATGGAGAACGATGTAGCGGGTGCAACTCGCTGAGCAAAAGTTCTGGTGAGGATGTTTCCATGGTGAAAGTCGTCAGGGGGCGGTTATCGGGGCTACACTGGATTGACGAAGAGCCCATCTGGTCAGCTGATAAAGCGTCGTATTCCACGGTGCACGACAATACCAAAGCAGGGCGTTTGACATTCGATCAAGAAGGTCATCTATTCATTAGCATTGCAATCAATGGCATGCCACCGGAGGCAGGTGTACAGGATCTCGATCAGCCCAACGGCAAGATTCACAGGGTTGGAGACAATGGTGATACTCCGGAAGATAACCCTTATGCAGGTCAAAAAAGTGCTTTGACAAGCCTCTGGAGTATTGGCCACCGAACCCCCGAGGGCCTTGAGTATGATCCGGTAACCCGGCGTCTCTGGTCAACCGAAATGGGACCACGCGGTGGTGATGAGTTAAACCTGATCAAAGCCGGTGAAAACTACGGCTGGCCACTTGTCTCAAATGGGGTGAATTATGACGGTACGCCGGTGGCATACGGCGAAGTGCTAGGTATCGAATTTGATCCCGATACTTTGACTTACCCGGTCTACGATTGGACGCCTTCACCGGCGATCTCCAGCTTTATTGTTTATCAAGGCGACGAGTTCTCTGAATGGAAGGGCGACCTTATCTCTGGCACATTGAAAGCGACGAAACTGCTCAGGTTAAGAGAGCGCAATGGAAAGATCATTGAGCACGAGGTGCTGCTTGACGGCATTGCGCGTATCAGGGATGTAGAAGAAGACAGGGAAGGACGAATCCTGTTGTTGCTGGAGCAAAATTCAGGCAGCCAGATTGTCAGACTCAGTGCCGGGGCTCGTGATGGGGGTTGACGATGACACCGTTACTTTCTCGTACTCTTGCATATGGCACGCGATTTGTATCTTGTATAATGTGTAAATCCAGATTAAACTATCAGGGCTAACAAATTTTGGGAGGGAAGTAGGCATGAATCTGTCCAAAATAACCCAGTTTTCTTCGGGGGAATACTCTAGATCCAATCGATCCTTCGCGATCACATTCGCTTTTGTGTGTGGGATTACAGCAATCCTTCCTGTCACATCTGTACAGGCAGAAGGTGCGGCTGCGATCGAAGAAATAATCGTGACTGCGCGCAAGAGGGAAGAATCCCTGCAAGAAGTACCGGTTGCGGTAACCGTGCTCACTTCGGAAATGATCGAGTCCCAGCGGATCGAAGGTATCAAAGATCTCGGTACGATCGTTCCTGGCCTGGTTACCACCGAAACCGTGTCAAGTACCTACGGCAATGTCTATCTGCGCGGCGTTGGCTCGGGTGCTCTCTCTGTAGTTATGGATCAAGCCGTGTCAGTTAACATTGATGGGGTTGGTATCAGTAGCGCCGCGTTGATGAATGCGGGGTTGTTCGATCTGGACCGGATCGAAGTGTTACGGGGACCGCAGGCCTTGTTTTTCGGAAAGAACAGTCCGGGTGGCGTGATAGCGATTCACACCAAAGACCCAACTGATGTGTTCGAATTCGAACTTACGGCAATGTACGAGACTGAAGGCGATGAGCCGATAGTTCGGGCGGTGGTCTCCGGGCCGTTAGGCGATACTTTGAGTGGTCGTCTCTCAATGGGCTGGTCGGATGCAGGCAAAGGTCGATTCGAGTGGCATAACTTCGATGTGTTTGAAACAGGTCCTGACGGTAACCCCGTTCAGACGGCTTTTGCGACATCAAGTGATCCAGTGGAGACCGAGAAGATCTACGCGATGGGTACCTTACTGTGGGAGCCGACGGATCGTTTAGCCGCGACACTGAAATACGCCTACCTGGAAGATACTCAGGAGGGACACACCAACTTCAACTTCCAGCGCTCACACTGCGGACAGGGCGCTCCGCAGGTCAATTACCCTGTCCCTGGTGTCGACAATTGCAAGATGGATGGCAATGTTGAGATTGGTTCATCGAATCCCGCGTTCGGTGCGATAGATCCCAACTTTCCGGGTTACACGGGTAACGGGTTTTATGAGAATGAAGAGGATTTTGTTTCCCTCGAGATCAATTACGGGATCAGCGATACGCTGGATCTGAGCTCCGTTACCGGCTACTACAACAATGACATGGAGCGGATAGGTGATGCCAGCTTTGAGCTAGCGTCCAATTTGTTTAACTCTGTGCTCCGTGATATCGAGCAATGGAGTCAGGAGCTTCGCCTGAACTCAAATTATGATGGAAACTTCAACTTCATGGTGGGTGCTTACTACGAAGAGAAGGAAATTTACCA
Organism: Pseudomonadales bacterium; assembly: GCA_963663395.1. Classification (GTDB taxonomy): domain Bacteria; phylum Pseudomonadota; class Gammaproteobacteria; order Pseudomonadales; family Azotimanducaceae; genus Azophilus. The sequence continues at coordinate 5,162,537 of OY760226.1, read as the reverse complement.
GCAGAATGCAGTCGTTCTGGGCAGCAACAGAATAGGGCTTCCAGTGTCTGCGGTTGGGATCCTCGCAATTCCTATCGGCCAACAGTTTACTGATCAGGACAGTTCCGCCTGGTCGGTATTCACTGAGCTAACCTGGAATCTCAATGACCAATGGGCTGTGTCTGCCGGAGCCCGGTATTCGTATGAAGAGAAAGAGGCCGCCATGGACGTCAATTTTTTTGCGCCTGCTCCGGGTGGCGGTCCGAAAATCAACATTCCTCTGCTTGAGGACAAACCTGACTGGAACAACTTTTCGCCACAAGTGACGCTGAGCTATTTCTACAATGATGACATCATGTTCTTTGCCAGCTACAAGGAAGGGTTTAAATCCGGTGGCTTTGATGCAGCCTGGAACGCCCCTGGTCTTTTGGGTGCCTACGGTGTTACGGGTATCCCCTTTGATAACGTCTACGACGAAGAGGAGGTTGATGGCTTCGAGGCTGGCATGAAATCGACGTTGCTGGATGGCACGCTGCGGTTCAATGTTACGGCTTACAGTTATGAATATGATGGCCTGCAGCTTACAAAAGCAGAATTTGTGAACGGTATACCCTCATTTCGGGTGCAAAACGCGGCATCAGCTTCTGTGGAAGGCCTGGAGCTGGAAACACTTTGGCGGACCCCCGTGGATGGCTTGACCCTCACGGCAAATCTTGCCTTCAACAACGCTGAGTATGATGATTTCGTGACAAGTTGTTTTACCGGGCAGACTATTGCACAGGGTTGTGCACTCAACCCTGATCCTGTCACCGGAAACTTCACAGCCGAGGACTTGTCCGGAGAATCGCTGCCCAATGCGTCAGACCTGAGTGCAACGCTTGCTTTGGACTACGTGGTTGCGGTCGGCAACAACTGGAATCTTGGCTTCAATGTCACATCATCCTACAAGGATGAATACAACGCTTCTACCGCGTTACTCCCGAAAGACTGGTGGCAGGACAGTTACTGGGTGACCAATGCGTCAGTTAGCCTGTTTTCATCCGATGATAAGTGGGAGTTCTTTGCCAGAGGTATTAACCTGGCTGGCGAATACTACTCGGCCACCGCCTCGGTGGCTAATGGAAACGGCAGTCTCACCGGCACCAATGATCCCAGTGGGCAACCGGATGTCTACAAGTTCGTTAATGGCGGGGAGCAGTATATGCTTGGTATGAAGTACCGGATGTAGCCGGTCAACCGAGGTGCACCGTGACGGTCTTATCCATCAATGGTTAACGGCGTAGAGTCAGTGCCTCGCCAGACACCCCCTTGTTGTATGTCCTGCGTGGTGAACTGCGTATGGATGTTCCCGCGGTCATCGAAAGTCTACAGCTGGAACGCCGATGTCGGCCCGGGCTGCGTACAATTGACAGACAGCATCGTACATGTCGACTGAGCAAAGGAATTTGCCGCCTCCATGAGTGTAAAGCACCGCAGTTGTGCTTTCAGAATCAAGCGGCTTGTACCAGCGTATTGGGATGTTTGTGCCATCCGCTGTCACAACGTTGAAGTCTTCTATCTGAATGTTCTGGGTAGCGGGCAGAATTCTGCCGAACAGGTCAATGCCTGCATCCTGTAGCTTGCGCCTGCCTTGCCAGTCACCGCGCGGCAGTCTCGGCCTCGCAGCAAACATACTTTCAAAGATTGGGCGTAATTCAGGATCCAGTTCAGAATGGGTTACTCCGTTACCATTACTTGTCTATTGACACACAAAATATATACTGTGCCTAATACTGATGATAGGTTTTTCACGTGTCTGAGGTCAAACAGTCCATCTGCAGAAGCTGCCCGGCCCTTTGCCCTGTTAATGTCACACTCGAAAATGGCGCGGTCACAAAGGTCGAGGGTAATCCCGACGCGCCACTTTACAAGGGATTTGTCTGCCCGAAGGGGAGGGCTCTCGAGGCAGCTCACAATGATGCAGACCGGCTCACGCATCACTTGAAGCGTCTGCCGGATGGCAGCTACCAACAAATTTCCAGTGAAGACCTGGTTGATGATATTGCGGAAAAACTGAGGGTTCTCCTGGATGGGCGGGGTGGCCGGTCAGTTGCGGCGAGCTTTGGCAATGCCGGTTTGGAAAACTGGGTGGCGGTTAATCTGATGCGCGGTTTTCTGACAGCAATCGGTTCAGACCGTTTCTACAGCAATGTGACGATAGATCAGCCAGGGATGGCAATGGCGGCCGCGTTGCATGGAGCCTGGTTAGGCGGTCACATGCGACCCGAACATTGTGAAGTCTACTTGATCGCTGGCGGCAACCCCATCATTTCCAAGCAATACCTTGCGCCGAATCCGGGACAAACATCGAAACGAATGCTCAAAAGTGGCTGCAAGCTGATCGTGATTGATCCTCGGAAAAGCGAAACTGCTCGCAAGGCAGATGTGCACTTGCAGACCATACCCGGAGAAGACCCTACGGTATTAGCTGGGCTGTTGCACCTGATCATCAAGAACGAGGCGATAGATCAGCTGTTTGTAGAAGAAAATGCGATTGGCCTGGAACAGCTTGTTACAGCGGTGGCTCCCTACACTCCGGACTATGTTGCCAAGCGGGCCGGGATTGCTGAGAAGGAGCTGAGAAAGGCAGCGCAATTGCTGGGTCAAGCGCGAACAGGTGACTGTGTCTGCGGTGTCGGTGCACAGATGTCAACTCGTGGCACCGTGAACTCCTACCTCTTGTCTGCCCTTAAGACACTGCGCGGCTTTTATCCGCGAGCGGGCGAGGAAGCGAGCCATGCCGCAGTGCTTAACCCGAATATTCCTTTCAAGGCACAACCGGCGCCACCGAGACCTGCCTATCACTTTGGTGGCCACAAATCCGGCGTTCGCGGATTGGAAGAATCTGCGGCAGGTATGCCGCTATCCGCTTTACCGGAAGAGATGTTGCGCGAAGGCAAGGATCAGGTGAAGGCGTATTTCACGCTTGGCAATGGCATAACCAATTGGCCTCAGACCGAACTGATCAAGCGTGCGTTTGAATCGCTGGATCTGCTGGTTGTACACGATGTGGAGCTTTCGGCCATTGCGCGAATTGCGACGCATGTCATTGCCACCAAGAAGCAGTTTGAGATACCCACAACTACTCAATATATGGAGAAATCAGGGCTGTTCCATTCGGGTTATGGATGGTGCGAACCTTATGCTGCCTATGTGCCGGCAATTATGGAGCCGCCTGCTGACGCAGAACTGATGGATTCATGGCAGATTTATTACCGTGTTGCCCAGAAACTCGGCTTGAATCTGGGTGCGCCCGATATGTTTGCTGTTAACCCGAATAGAGCTCCGGTGCTGAATATGGAGAACGAACCGACGACCGATGATCTGCTGGAGTTACTCTCGGGGGAAACCGTCATACCGCTGGCTGAGGTAAAAAAATACCCCAACGGTGAGTTGTTCGATCAGGCTCGCAGGACGATCAAACCGCGTAATGTCGACTGTGATGCGTACTTCCAACTGGCTGATCCCTACATTATCGAACTTCTGGATAGGATTCGTAACGAATCGATCGAGGCCCGCCGCGGACTGTCGAAAGAGTTTCCATATTCACTGATCTCTGTCCGCATACAGAACACCACCTGCGCTGGTTATCGACCCAAGGGGTTGCTAAAAAAACCATACAATCCGCTGTCATTGCATCCGGACGATCTAGAAGGGCTGGGAATCAAAGAAGGTGACCTGGTCAATATCCGATCTCGCCATGGTTCAATTGTTGGCATCGCTGATGTAGACAAGAATTTGCGGCCAGGCACGGTAAGTATGTGCCATGGATTTGGGAAAATACCGGGCGAGACTACCGACCCGCGAGTTGACGGTACCAATGTGAACCTGCTTATCAGCTGGGACGACGACTATGATCCTCATCACGGTCAACCCAGGATGAGTGCGCTGCCTGTCGGTATCACCAGATTAGCATAGCCCACCTGAGGTTCCAGGTTATTTGTGTCCTGTGACTGTAAATGTTTTCGACGCGCACATTTGGTAGGCATATTCATTACCGGTTGAGGAGATTGATATGGAAAAATCGAAAAACAATGCAGGTGCTAGTACCCGTGCCGCATTCGGCTGGCAGACAACCACCGAAGATGTGCTAGACGGTATCGACCTGAGCGCAAAAACTGCGCTTGTGACGGGCGCCACTTCTGGTATCGGCAGCGAGACCGCCCGGGCTTTAGCCGCCCACAAGGTCAGTGTGATCATCACCGCGCGCAGCACCGAAAAGGCGGTCGGAGTTGTGGAAATGATCCGTGAAAAAACAGGCAAGAATGTCATAGTTGAGGAACTCGAGCTCGGCAGCATGGCGTCGATCCGCGCTTTTGCCGACCGGATCCTCGCTCGAGGGGCAAGAATCGACTATCTGATCAACAACGCTGGCCTCGCGGGCTTGCCGTTTCTAGAGAAAACCGTCGACGGCTTCGAAATGCATTTCGGCGTCAATCATCTTGGCCACTTCCTGATGACCAACCTGATCGCCCCAGCGCTTGCCAATGGTGGGCGGGTGGTGTCGTTGTCCTCGGCTGGCCACCGCCGTTCGCCCGTCGTATTTGATGACATCAACTTCGAAAACCGTCCTTACACGAAGAGTGAAGCTTATGGCCAGTCCAAGAGCGCAAACATACTTTTCGCGGTAGGCATCAACGCGCGTCTGGCGTCCCGTGGAATTGAAGCCTTTGCGGTTCATCCAGGCGGTATCAGGACAGAGCTAAACCGTCACATGACCGAGGCGGACCTGGCGCGATTCGACTCAATGGATATCAAATGGAAGAGCATGGAACAAGGTGCTGCTACCTCGGTCTTTGCTGCAACTGCGCCTGAACTTGCAGGCAAGGGAGGTGCCTACCTCGGTGACTGTAACGTTTGGCCGATCAATGACGATGACAAAGATATACTGAACGATGGCGTTAAAAGCTGGGCTATCGACGAGCAGGAAGCCGAACGCCTTTGGGCCATCTCCGAGGAAATGGTGGGGCAGGTATTCGCCTACTAACCCATTGTCCGTTGTACCAAGGGCGTGTTTCCCATACAGATCAGTGTAAGGAAAGTGTATGACAATGCGATTTTTTGCCGAGCTCGAGTCAATGCACCCGTCGAAGTGGCGTGGAGCGTTTTCACCGAACATGAAAAGTTTTCAGAGTGGACAAATATAGACTGGAAAATCATAAAAGACGGGTCGCCCGAAAGGAATGGTCTTGGGTGTATTCGCCGAGCGCTGCGAGACGAAGATACGTCATGGCAAGCTGAGGAGGTTATAAACTATTAGGTGCCATAACCGTGCCGTAGTGCACGAGTTGCAAAACGAACTCGATGCTCCCAAGCGCCTCCACCGAGTATTTGATGATCGCGTCCCGGCCATTTTGTTCCGGTCCACCGGTCATCGAATAGACGCAGTCCTCCGACAGGGTCGCCGCCCAGGCCTCCGAATCGAGACGATTCGTCGAATCGGCCCAGCGAGCCACCAGCTCCGAGATCTGTTGTCGGTGGCTCATATCGTTGGTTGCCCCTTACTATTTCTATGGATTCAAAAATACAAACCACACTATTTGTGTCATTATTGTCGTTCAGTCTGCGACCTACATAAACAATCGCAAAGCCAGCCTTCATATCTAGGAAATGAAAAATGTCAGTACGAACACCGAAAGAGGTCGTCGAGGCCTACAACTACGAGCTTTGGAATAAACAGAACTATGCGCTCGGCGAGGAAATCATTGCCGACACCGTAACGCGGTATTCTCCCGGCAAGACACAAACCCTGACCAGGGAAGAATCCCTTCAAAGGGTGAAAGATGTGTTCGAGAATCTGCATTCGACTTGCGAATTTAGTCTTCCTATGCTGTTGGTGGACGGTGAATACGTAACGATTTGTTGGGAAAATCGCGCTACACCTAAAACCGAAGCAGGCAAAAAGGCAACAAATTATAGTTCCATCGAAATTTTTCGTGTCGTCAATGGTCAGATAACGGAGTTCTGGAATCCATCTTACGTTGAGTACTCTAATGGTTTTTGGAGGCAATCCTCAGCGAGTATGGATAATCGGCTGAAGAACTTGAGGACTTGAGTAACAAAGGGGTTATACCGAATCGCGCGGGGACACCCTGAACCCTGACTGCTACGTCATTCGCATTTTCTGGTGTGTGGTTGCAACAACGCATTTGACACTAAAAATGGTGCATGGTCCAATCTGAATTCAGGTTTTGAACCGTGATCCATAATCCATACTCGAGGGAGAGTGTGATGGATGCAGAAGCGACTGCTTATCTTAAAGAAGAGATCAACAACGAGTTTGCTCGTTTCGAACACCGGGGTAAGCCTGAAAACTTTGATCCACTGCCTGACATTCCTACAGGTCGCTATATAGATGATGAGTTCTTAGCCTTAGAGCGGGAACGAATCTGGTCGAAGACATGGTTACTGGCCGGGCATGTTGATGAAGTACCGGATGTCGGTAGCTACAAGCTCTGGGAAAGTAGCGGAACCCCCGTACTGATTGTGCGGAATGGAGACAATCAGATTCGTGCCTTTTATAACACCTGTTCTCACCGAGGTGGCCCCATCGTTCGTCAGGAGTCAGGTCAGGAGAAAGTGTTTGTTTGTAAGTACCACTGTTGGGCCTATAGTTTGGATGGATTATTGAACCATGTGCCTGATGAACATGAGTTCATCGCCATAGATAAGTCGAAGCGAGGTCTCAAGCCGATTCAATGTGAGATGTATGGTAACTGGATATTCGTGAACCGTGATCCAAACGCCAGGCCGCTGGAGAAAGATCTTGGTCCGCTGGCTCGCGAACTGGCTGATTCCGAACCTGACAGTTTACGTTTCGTCACGCGCTTTCACTTTGATCTGGAATGTGAATGGAAGGTCGCGATGGATGCTTTTCAGGAGACTTATCACCTCAAACATATCCATCCAAAAACCGTAGAACCGATTCTTGATCATCGAGGTGCCAGTATGGCGCTGTTCCCGCGGGGTAACTCGCGAATGTTTATTCCGCCCAAGACGGGGGAGACTAGATTCATCGCTGTACCGCCGAAATCTCCACTTGAAGAAGGTGAACAACACGAGATCGTGAGAAGCGGTTCTCTGTCGTACAACATGTTCCCGAACCTCGTAACAAATCTCGGTGCCTATGAGTTCTCTATCCTGCAATTCTGGCCGACTTCAAAACGGACCACCCGGTTTGAGGTGACGTTCTTCAGTCGCGGGAACGATATCGATCCTGAAAGTGTTTACTGGAAAGCGAAGATCGCTGGCTTCAATGTGATTCTCGACGAAGACAATGAGAACCTGCCCTGGATTCAGCGATCTATTGAGTCAGGTGCACTGGACGGAATGCCGGTTTCGTATCAGGAAAGACGCATCTATCACTTTCACGAGTACCTCGATCAGGTCATCGGCGTTGATGACATTCCTGAAATTCTTCGCGTTGAACCTCGGTTAAGCGAGATGCAGGAGGATGGTAAGGGGAACCGTCTCCCTCCAACTGGATTTGACTAATCGTGATGCGGAGAAAGCATGCAACAGATTAAACAATCAACCTGCAGAAGCTGCCCCGCACTTTGTCCGGTCAGCGTAACTCTTGAAGACGGAGTGGTTACAAAGACCGAGGGTAATCCTGATGCCCCGCTGTACCGGGGGTTTATCTGCCCGAAGGGGAGAGCCCTTACGGCAGGACACAATGATCCAGATCGGCTCATGAATCACTTAAAGCGGATGCCGGATGGCAACTACGAGAGGATTTCCAGTGGAGAGCTGGTCGATGACATTGCTGAAAAACTTAAGATTATCCTGGACGAACACGAGCCCGGGTCGGTAGCAGCACACTTTGGTAACGCCGGAATAGAGAACTGGGTGACGCTCAATCTGATGCATGGTTTTCTTTCGGCAATCGGCTCAGATCGTTTTTACACCAACGTAACCATTGATAAACCGGGAATCTCGATGGCCCGTGCCATGCACGGTACCTGGGCAGGTGGTCATACGCACCCGCAACATTGTGAAGTGTATTTGATCGCCGGAGGTAACCCTATTATCTCCAAGCAGTATCTGGCCCCGAATCCGGGGCAGACTTTGAAACGAATGCGCAAGAATGGCTGCAAGCTGATTGTGATTGATCCGCGAAAGAGTGAGATAGCGCGTAAAGCCGATGTGCACTTGCAGATCATTCCCGGCGAAGATCCCACGTTGTTAGCCGGGTTGCTGCACCTCATCATCAAGAATATGGCTGTAGAACAATCCTTTGTAGCGGAAAACGCAACGGGTTTTGAGGAGCTGGCGGTAGCGGTGCAACCTTACACCCCGGATTACGTAGCCAACCGCGCGGGGATTACTGAGGCTGATCTGAAAAAGGCGGCGCAATTTCTCTGCGAGGCACGGACCGGAGACTGTGTGTCCGGTGTTGGCATAAATTTTTCAACCCGGGGTACCTTAGCTACTTGCCTGACATTTGCCCTTAAAACCCTCCGAGGTTTTTATCCTCGAGCGGGTGCGGAGGCAACAAGTCCAGCCGTGCTCAATCCAGCTGTTTCCTTCAAGGCGCAACCTAATCCTCCCAGGCCAGCGTACAACTTTGGAGGCCGTAAAACCGGTGTGCGTGGATTGGAGCAATCTGCTGCGGGTATGCCAATTCCTGCGTTGCCCGAAGAGATGCTCAGGCCGGGAGAAAATCAGGTAAAAGCATTTTTCACCCTCGGCAACGGTATTACCAACTGGCCGCAGACAGAACTGGTCAAGCGTGCCTTTGAATCACTGGACCTGCTCGTTGTGCACGATGTCGAGCGTTCTGCCATAGCGCGCATAGCAACCCATGTCATTGCCACCAAGAAGCAATTTGAGATACCTACGTCATCTCAGTTTTTTGAGAGTGTAGGCCGGGGGACCTCTGGCTATGGGTGGCGCGAACCCTACGGTGTTTACAATCCGGCTATTTTGGAGGCGCCTGCTGACGCGGAGCTGATGGATTCCTGGCAGATTTATTACCGTGTTGCACAGAAACTCGGATTGAGTCTGCGTGCATCCAGTGTGGACGCCACAGCCCCGAAGGCAGGCAGGTTGCTCGATATGGAAAACGAACCGAGTACCGACGACTTACTGGAGCTTCTATCAGAAGATGCTGTAGTACCACTTGCAGAAATCAAAAAATACCCCCATGGCAAACTGTTCGATCAAGCTCGCAGGAAGGTTGAGCCGCGGGATCCTGACTGTGATGCCCGCTTCCAGTTGGCGGATCCTTACGTTATTGAACAGTTGGGTACCGTTAGAAACGAATCGATTGAACTCCGTCGTGGACTGACCGATGAGTTCCCCTGGTCCTTGATATCCGTACGCATGCAAAACACAACATGTGCCGGCTATCGCCCAAAAGGGCTGCTCAAACAAACTTACAATCCGTTGTCATTGCACCCTGAAGATCTCAAGAGACTGGAGATTGAAGAAGGTGACCTGCTCGAAATCCGGTCTCGCCATGGTTCAATCGTCGCAATTGCGGGCGTAGACAAGTATCTGCGATCGGGTATTGTGAGCATGTGTAATGGATTTGGAAAAATTCCGGGAGAACCTGCGGATCCGCGGGTGGATGGTTCAAACGTAAACGAGCTTCTCAATTGGACCGACGACTATGATCCCCATCATGGTCAACCTCGAATGAGTGCAGTGCCTGTAAGCATAAAGAAACTGGCTGAGTCGCCCTGAGGGTTCAGACAAAGTGTTCGTCTGCCAGTTGAGTCGTTAGATTAGACCGCCTCGGATCGGACAGCCAGTTCCTTTTGCACGGCCAGCACCTTGGCCCGGCTCAATTGATAACGACTGATGACCATCGCGCTGATAGATGCCGGGATTAGAAGTGAAGCACAGTAAACCATGCCCAGTTCTGAAACGGATTGTGGGTCAATCATCGCTGGGTCAACGCCCAGAGGAAAATCGATCAAGTCCAGAGCAATGCCGGCAATCTGCAACGCAAGGGCCCTGGAGATTTTGCTTGAGAAGGTGAGCCCGGAAAAGAGAACACCTTCAATTCTCTTTCCCGTCTTCAGCTCCAGTTCGTCGGCCAGGTCGGCGGGCATGGATCCGCCAGAGACCATGGTAGCGGCGAAACCAGCCCTGGCCAGAAAGCCGGATCCTAGAACGAGTAACAGGAACAGGACACTATCGTGTGCGGGGAAAGCCTCAGCCAGCATCATGATCGGAAGTATCCCAAGGCTCAGCGAATACACAACGACCCCGGTCCAGTTCATGGTCTTCTTTTCGAGATGGGTTGCGACCGTTGCCCAAAATGGTACGCCGATGAATGAACCGAGGAGCATGGCGAGACCCCAATGCCCGATTTCAGTCGGTGTCAGCTGCCAGAAATAGGTCAGCATATGCACGCCCAGCACTGACGAAATAGCAACGCCGACGAGGCTCGCTATGACGCTAAAAAAGAAGATTACATAGTTTCTACACTTGGCGACTTGCCGGTATTCATTGAGGATTCGACGCAGACTGAATGGTTCGGTTTCCCATTCATTGTGACGAAGCCGGGGAATCTGGTCGTGCGTACCGATGGAAGTAATTAAGATTGCAGCAATCACTGCGATGCCGCCCAGCGCACCCAGAATCGTATAGGCCTCGGGGTTGAGCTGTCCGTTCTGGTACGCTTCGGTGGATTTAAAAATAAAGTAGAAGCTGAGCGGCACCGTGGCACCACCTGCTACCAGCTGAAACATCGCCCGGAAGGCGACGATCCGTGTTCGTTCCGTGGGATCAGTACTCAGATCAGCGCCTAGCGCCAGATGAGGGATGTTATACATGGTTAACAGCACATGGGCGAGTACGGCAAAGGTCAGTAGCCAGAAGAACAGTCCGGTCTCGCTCAGACCCGATGGCGGGGAAAAAAGCAGAAACAGTATTGCTCCGAAGGGTACGGCTGCCATGTACATAAAGGGGTGCCGCCGCCCCCACTTTGATCGGTGGGAATCGCTGATTGATCCCATAATGGGGTCAGTAACGGCGTCGGTACACACCGTGATCATCAGTGCAAGGCCGCACAAGGTTCCAGACAGGCCGAGAACCTGGGTGTAGTAGAAAAACAGAAATGTTTCGAAGAGCGCGCCTTTCACTCCCTCCGCGGTCTGTCCGGCGCCGTAGAAAAGCTTGGTGCGCAGGCTGAGGTTGGGAATGCTGTTCATCGAGTGACCAAGTACAACTTGAGGAGCACAAAGTGAGATACCGCTTTGTTGCGGCCAGATATCTCAATCAGCTGCAAGTAAAACTTCCCAGGGTGTCAGGATAGTTGATGGAAGTGCGAACTTTCTGCGAAAGAAGATGGACACAACCATTCCTGATTGTTCTGTCTTCTCTCGTATTCCTGGAGAATGACATGCGATATAGAAACCATGTCATGTATAGGATGTAAGGTCAACTATACTATTAAATGGCCAATTAACAAATGAGAGTATGCCGCTGGATTCTAGTAGGCGAGGTCATACATCACCATTGCGTGCGCACGATTACTGAATCCGACGCGATTCAATTTTTCGTCGTACGCGGATCTGGCGGTCAGTGCTCAGATAAACGCTCTGCTCTACGCCGAGGCAGCGCAGACGACGTGGAAGCCCCGGGTGCATCAGGTAACGACAACGTTACCCAATGGATGGGTCGCGTCGATGCCGCGGCGCCAAAATAAGTGCTCAACTAGGAGTTCTCGCAGCGGATCCGCTGCGAGAACTCCTCCTAGTAAACTTTATCGGGCGTCAGTCGACCGTGGGGGGCCTCGGGAATACTCTCACCGTTGATGGTTAACCCACCGTAACCGTATGTGCGGGCATATGGCAGAATCCTCATCGGGTAGCTGAACTGCGGCTGCGTCAGGTCGTTGAGTGCGGCGATGTCGTCAGCCGATAAATCGACTTCCAGCGAGGCCAGGTTTTCTTCAAGCTGATTCATGGTTCGCGCCCCGATTATGATCGAGCTGACTGGCGCACGGGATCGCAACCAGGCTAATGCCACACGCGCTACCGTTGTGTCGTTGCGGGCCGCAACTTCCTGCAACAGATCGAGAATGGCAAACGTGCGTTCGTCGATTCTTGACTTCATCGCTTCTCCGCGTCCCGGTTTTTCTTCGTTTAGATTTTCGCGCGTGTATTTCCCGCTCAGGATCCCGCCCCCAAGCGGACTATATGGCGCCACGCCAAGCCCCAATTCTTCAGCGAGTGGCAGCAGTTCACCCTCCACGGTCCGCTCCAACAGGGAGTACTCGATCTGCAGTGCGATGAGTGGGGTCTGCCCCATGAATTTTGCGCTGACCTGCGCCTGGGCAATTTTCCAGCCGGGTGTGTTGGAAAAGCCGATGTAGCGTGCCTTGCCGGAGGTGACCAGGGAGTCCAGGGCAGCCATGGTTTCTTCGATTGGCGTGAAATTGTCCCACCAGTGCATCCAGTACAGATCTATGTAGTCAGTCTGGAGTCTGCGCAACGATTGTTCGCACTGGGCGATCACTGACTTGCGGTTTCCGCCACCACCGTTGGGATCGCCATCATGGTGGTTGGTACAGATCTTGGTTGCGATAACGAGCCGGTCACGTTTTGATCGGTCGCCGGTTAAGTGGTCGCCGATGATCTTCTCGGAATGACCCAGGTTGTAGCTGGGTGACGTATCGATGAAGTTGCCACCCTGCGCGAGGTAGCGATCGATAATCTGCTCGGAATCCTCAACGGATGATCCCCAGCCACGCTCAAGGCCGAAGGTCATGCCACCCAGGCAAAAGGGGCTTACCATCAGGCCGGATCTGCCCAGTGTTCTGTAATGATCAAGTTGCATTGTAGATTCCTTTTGAAGATGCCACTCCGACGGCACTCATTATCTTGATTCACAATCAGCAAATCAATACTTAGTAACCAGACGATAAATAATATAGAATGAGAGTTTGTTGCACGGCTCGGCACGAGCGAGGCAACAGCGGTAACTCCGCGAGACATGATTGACGGCATTATTCATAGAAGCCAGTCTGGCGATTAATTTGGTGAGAATTCCGACGGCTTAAACTATGACAAGTTGTTGAATGATTACCCGAACGGCGTGGCACTGCCTCATGGCTGGGGACACCAGGGTGGCTGGCAGATTGCCAATCAACGTGGCGGCCTCACTTTATGGTCTGGCCAGCGGGTGGTAGAAGCTGCGGCTGAATAGCTGGGTTGGCGTGTATACCTAAAACAGGACAATAAAGATTGCAAAGTAAAGGAATCTCTTTCTCCACAGGCCTACCCAGGCGCTATCAGATGATGGCGATGTTACTGCTTGCGCTGCTTCTGTGTTACATCGACAGAGTCATCATTTCAATTGCAGCGATTGAAATGCAAAAGGAGTTGGGATGGAGCGACGCTGACAAGGGTTTAGTGCTATCCGCCTTCTTTTTTGGCTATCTGTTGATGCAGATTCTAGGTGGCATCATTTCTAACCGCTTTGGTGGTCGGAATGTTCTGGTGTGCGCCGTGATGTTCTGGTCATTTTTTACTGTACTTACACCCGTCGTCGCAATGATTTCTTTTCAAGTTCTTATTGCTGCCCGTTTTTTGTTGGGTATTGGTGAGGGTGCATCTTTTCCGGCTGCATACGGCCTGATTCATGAGCGAGTCCCACGAGCGGAGCGCTCCACTGCAATCGGTGCCATGTTGGCAGCGGTGTCACTTGGTTCTCTCGTCGCTTTAGGTGTTGGCGGTCCGATTATGGAAGCCTATGGCTGGCCGACCCTGTTCTACCTGTTTGGCAGTATGGGATTTATGTGGGCGCTATTCTGGATAGTGATAGTCCCGGCGCAGGCACCTGACCTGGGGGAGACGTCTGAAGAGAAGCCTGAAAAGAAAGGCAGGAAGGCATTACCCTGGAGGCTGCTGCTTACCCACCCAGCTGTTCTTGCTTTATACGTTGTGACTATGGCGGTTTCCTGCTTGACCCACACGTTAAGTAGTTGGTTGCCGAGTTATTTTGTTGACCTGTTTGAGGTCAGTGCTGCTCAGGCCGGGTTTTTGTCTATCTTGCCGTTCGGTGGTTATGCTTTGGCAACGATACTGTCAGGAATCTACTCTGACCGACGCATTGCGAAAAACGTGGCACGCTTGAGGGTGAGGAGAGAGGTCACCCTGTTTTGTGCATCCATGATCGTGGTTGGTTTGCTTTTGCTTGTTCAGAGCCAGGATCTGATATTGGCTGTTACCTGTGCGAGTTTTGTCATGGTGGGCCTTGGAGGTATGTCAATTGGGTATTCGCCCCTGGCCGCAGAGGTTCTGCCGGATCATGGTGATGTGGTATTTGGTTTTATGGGGGGTATCGGTTCTCTTGGTGGCGCCTTAATGGTTTACCTGACAGGTCTCATTGTAGACAGCACAGGCAGTTACTCTGGCGTATTTTATCTCATGGTAGCTGTGGTCATTATTTCGATTTTAACCTTTTTGCGATTTGCACAGGCTCATGCGATTGACCGTCCTGACCAACGCGTTGATTAATGGAGACTGACTATCAACTTTTATCAGAGGAGACTGAGTAGATATGTCGATGCAGATTGATACCTGGCCGGATCAGAAAAGCAGGGGCTCCAGGATTCCCGGCTACCGGTACACGTCAAAAGAATTTTTTGAAAAGGAATGGGAGGGCATGTGGACCAAGGTCTGGCTACTTCTCGGACGTGAGGCGGAATTACCGGAGTATGGTGACTGGCAGATGGAACCGGTGGGCCCGGAAGAGATTCTCATGGTGCGCCAGAAGGATGGCAGCATTAAGGCGTTCTACAACGTCTGCCAGCATCGTGGCAATCAGTTGGTGGGACTTGGCAAGGGGCATGGGCGTCGCTTCGTGTGCAAGTATCACAGCTTCGCGTACCTGCCGGATGGCAGCCTGCAATTTGCGCCAGACAGGGAAGACTTCCCGGAAGGCGACCCGTGCGAGGAACTTCGCCTCCAGGAACTGCGCTGCGAATCCTTCGCCGGGTTCATCTGGGTCAACATGGACCCGGATTGCATCAGCCTGAAAGATTTCCTTGGCCCAATCTGGGATGAGTGGGAAAAGCGCGAGCTGCATACATGGATACGTACCATGGCCAATAGCATGTGGCTGCCGTGCAACTGGAAAATCCCAATCGACAATTTCAACGAGATATACCATTTGCCGACCGTGCACCAGCGTGCGAGCACGGACACGGACCGTACGAAGATCACCGCCCTTGTCGCTACCCACTACTCAGAAACCCGCCTTGACCTCTCGGATGAAGGTCACAACCGCATGGTGTTGAAGGGCAGCTATGGGGTCGGCGTTACCGATAAGGATGGCAATATCGTCGGACCGTTGGCGGGACAGCTGCGTTACTGGGGGCTTGATCCGGCAGGCTTCAGGGATCGACCCGCAGATACCCGTGAGGCGATCCAGAAGGCCAAGCGGGAAAAGGGCCCGGCGCTCGGCTACACCCACTACGCGAATGTGCCGGATGAGCAGCTGACCGATGACTTTCACTACACGCTGTTCCCGAACTTCGCTGTGTCACTCTGGTCTGACGGCTTCCATTTCATGCGCCTCCGCCCGCACATGAGTGATCCCGAGCAGTGCCTGTTTGACAGCTGGTGGTATGCGAGCCCTGCTTCGCAGGACCAGCCCAATTCCCTGAATCTGATGCCCTCCCGCACCAAACACGACCCGGCCGATGGCGAAGCGCCGCTGCGCGTGCTGGAATTCGGCGAGTCCATGGAACCGGCACCGGCTATCGATGAAGACATCGCGGTGTTCGTGACCCAGCAGCGTGGTTTTCATTCCAGGGGCTTTAAGGGAGCATTCCTGTCCAACCAGGAAGTGCGTGTCCGTCGAAATAATGAGCTGATCGACGACTACATTTACAAGAACACGGGCGAGATCACCGAAGATTAACCCTATCTGGCATTATCGGACCGGGAAAGTCGTGCATGGATTCAGAGTGAAGTTGGCGCGATTGTCAGATCCATACCATCTAGTTGGTCAGTAACAGGAATCTGACAACTGAGGCGGGAGGTGGTCTCTCGTTCGAGGACGCCATCAAGTAATTCATCCTCTTCTGGACCTAACTTGGGTATCTTGTCCAGCCAGGTTTTACCGATGTATACATGACAGGTGGCGCAGGAGCAGAGACCGCCGCAGATAGCTTCGACACCATAGGATTGATACTGCAGATTTTGCATGAGCGTTTGGCTGGTCTCTGCAATGAGTTCATGGCTCTGGGCGTTGCGGTCTGTAACCAGCAGCTTGATCATCCGTTACCCCAGGTTGTTATGGGGTAAACCAGAATACCAAAACCCTCCATGTCAAATTGCGCCCCGGTATCAGGAAGTTTCGATGAGGTACCCAAGCTTGGGTTCTACCCGCTGGCATTGGGGAAGATTTTCTTGACCTATTCGTCGGTCCAGCTCCTCGTGCCAGTGGTATATCCGACGCTCCTGGTAGTTGAGTGGTATACCTTCAAAAACCCTGGATTGCATGGATTTCTGGATACGGGGTGCAAACTGGGTGTCCTCTGCGAGGACGGTATCCAGATTGTTGATTCGCGTTTTCCAAAGGTCGGGCAGGGGGGAGCCATCCAGGTCGGGAGTAAACCAGTTGATCTCCGCGTATGTGGTTTCGATGTCCATCGGCCAGAAGGTCAGTAGGGGAGTTCCTGTATGATCAATCTGCGTCACGAGGTTCGGGAAAACAATGAATGAAAAATTGGTTTTCCGCCCTATCTCGCTAACGGTTTCGATTTCTTTCATGCCTTTCGAGCCGGGATCAACCCAGTCGTCACGCCGCATGGGAGTAACCATTCGGGAGTGCCCGTTTTCCCACAGCGTTATGTGGGAACCACGGTGATCGAGGAAACGATCGACTGTATTTTCATGGATGGATTTGATGTGGTAGACCTCTGCAAAGGCGTCCAAAAGAATTTTTACATTGCACTTCACCTCGAACCCGTGGCGTTCGACAAAACGTAGCTTTTCCGGCTGCATCTCATCGAAGTCCTTTGCGAAAGGATCCAGGTAATCAAGCAAGGGTTCTGCGTCGGGGTTTTCG
The DNA here is from genome assembly GCA_963663395.1 of Pseudomonadales bacterium. Lineage (GTDB taxonomy): Bacteria > Pseudomonadota > Gammaproteobacteria > Pseudomonadales > Azotimanducaceae > Azophilus. The sequence continues at coordinate 5,145,485 of OY760226.1, read as the reverse complement.
TTGATGAAGATCAAATTGCCATATTTCTCGCAGCGAACCTTATACAGGCCTCGGCAAGACATATCGAGATCGACAAAATCGCGTTTGTCACGCAGGTTTATCAGGTCTCCTTCCAGAGAGTAAGTCCAGCCGTGGTATCGGCACATCAATCCCCTCTTATTCCCCGATTTGCTTTCGACAATAGGTGACCCGCGATGCCTGCAGGTGTTAAAAAACGCGCGCACAACCTCATCGTTTCCCCTGATAAGCAGTATTGGAGCACTTCCGTGTTCAAACAAAAGAAAGTCCCCGGGATTAGGCAATTCATCCTCATGGGCCACGTACAACCAGGATTTCTGCCACACCTTTTCCAGCTCCAACTGAAAAAACTCCGGGTCTGTGTAGCGTTGTACGGGAATGTCAGGTAGCCGTGGAAAGTCTTCTGGAGGACCCTTGCGAGTGCGCTCGTATTCCATACCAGTATTGATTAACTCTTCTGTTTTCTGGTCCATATTTCATCCTCCGGAAAGACGATTAGGATGGGTGGTCAGTCTAAGGAAATTCTTCAGTAACCAAAATGTTCAGTCATACAGAACGGCGCCAATGAGCTCCGGGGCAATGACTGCAGTGTGTACACGAGCGACAGGTAGCTGCCCGGTTAGTGGCCGGCGGAACGTCGCTCTCGCCGTGGCCCCGGAGGTCCCAGCTCGTCGATCAGGAGTCATTGCCGGGCTCGGTGAGCACGCCGTCCCACGCGGTGCGTTCGCGCACTCACCGCCGGGTGGAGACGATCGTGGGAGAGCCAGACTGTGTTCGGTGGCCGAGGGGTGGATCGCTTCGTGAACGGACATGGGCCGGGTCACCTTCCTGTCGGCCGGTGGTGGCGGATGGGTCGGGCGGTCCGCATGAACTCGGGCCACTGATTCCACGGCGTGCCGGTGCTGAGGCCTCCGTCGACGACGATTGCCTGGCCGGTGACGAAGCTCGACTCATCGCTGGCGAGAAACAGCGCCATCGCTGCCAGGTCTTCCGGGTCGCCAATGCGTCCGATCGGGGTGAGCGTCTTGAAGCCTTGCCCTGCCTGCTTGATCTGCTCGGGTGATGCGTTAGGGTTCCCGGCCATGAGAGGGGTTGCCACCGAGCCGGGGCAGATGGAGTTGACCCGCACGCCGTAATGGCCGAACTCGAGCGCTGCGGTGTTGGACAGGGCGATGACCGTCGCCTTGGCGGCCGAATACAGATGCGGCCCCATGCCGGCGGTGAGACCGGCGACCGAAGCGTTGTTGATGATGCTGCCGCTGCCTCGGGCCATCATGTGGTCGGCGACGTGCTTCATCCCGAGAAACACGCTCTTGACCAGAACATCGAAGGTCAGGTCGTAGTCCTCGACCGAGGTGGTCGCGAGCGGCCCGAGGGCCCCGCCGAAACCTGCGTTGTTGAAGAGGCAGTCTAGCCGTCCCCATTTGTCGATTGTGCGCTCGACGGCCTCGGCCACGTCCCGCTCAACGGACACGTCAGTGGAAACGAACAGCACTTCATCACCAAGCTCTTTGGCGAGAGCCGTTCCCTTTTCCTCGTCCCGGTCGGCGATGGTCGCCCGCGCGCCCTCGGCGACGAATCGCCGGACCGTCGCGGCACCAATGCCCGAAGCCCCGCCTGTGATGAGCGCGGTCTTGCCCTGCAATCTGGTCATGTCAATACCTCCTTCTCTTCCCCATAGTGCATTGTCCTCAGTTTGCTTGGTCAGCAACTTCTATCCTCAGGCGAGGGTCATTCATTGACTGAATGGTAAGTTAGTGGAATGGTGATGGCTACTGGGGGAGAACAGCTGGAATCAGCGTCCAGTACGTCAGAGTTGCGGCGCGCCTCTGGCCTGACTTTGGCGGCTCGAAGACCACTAGTTCGTGCCCCAACAGTATATAATAACTTGATAACCAATAAATAAAACAGGCATGATCAACCTACTAACGAGGAATCGACGAACTGTCGAGTATGCTGAGGAGCACTGGAACGTCGTCCGTGCTGATTTCGCCAAGCAGGCGCTCCGATGTGCCGATGACGATTATTGCTACGCCCGTGGGGGCTGTCATCAGAGAATACGAGTCAAAACGCAGAGGAACGTATCATGATAACCCTGTATCAACTGGCCACTTCACCATTCACCGAGAAGGTGCGGCGGGCGCTCAACTACAAAGGCATCGCGTTCGATGTCCACGAGGTCGATCGGGTCAAGGCGCGGGAAGGCGAATACAGGAATGTAAGCCCCACGGGCAAATTCCCGGCCATCCTGGACGATGGTAAACCGGTCTGGGATTCCACGGACATCGTTCACTATCTGGAAGCGAAAGGTGAGGGGCCGTCCCTGGTGCCATCGGAACCCCGTGAGGCCGCGCTGGCACACGCCATCGAGGAATGGGCCGACGAGAGCCTCTACTTTTACGAAATGACGGTGAGGCTGTCGTGGGAGCACAACCTGGAGGCGGCACTCGACGAGTTTACTGAGACCATGCCTGGCGTGCCGAAACCTCAAGCCAAGGAGTTGATCCTGAAGAGCGTGGGTCAGCTCACTCGGGCCCAGGGGGTGGGCCGCAAGCCACGTGAACAGGTGGTGGCGGATATTCATCGACACCTCGGGGCGCTGAATGCCCTGCTTGACGGGCGGGACTGGCTTGTCGGTGACAGCCTGTCGTACGCGGATCTGGCGGTCATTGCTCAGTTCAACGCCCTGCTCTACGCCGAGGAGGCGCAGGCGGCGGTTGCAACCTTGGATGCCTCAGGCAACGACAACGTTACCCAGTGGATGCGTCGAGTCGGTGCCGCGGCGCCAAAGTAAGTGCCTGGTTGGGACTAAGGAGCCTTAGGACGTTTGGTCCAGGTGATTGTGGAAGTGAGAAAACGATTGGAATTGTCTACCTGCTGGGGATCATGGTATCAATTAGCTTTATTGTTTATCAAGGCGACCAGTTCCCTGAATGGAGGGGCGACATTTCGAGTCCTTCTTTAACGTAAGCAATGGAATGACTATGGAAAACCAAGGGGACGTATCCACTTTCTGCCGAGTCTGTGAGCCCATGTGTGGTGTCCTCGCAACTGTCGAAAACGGTCGAATTACGAAAATTCGCAGCAATCCCGATCATGTATTGGCCAAAGGACATTTTTGTAAAAAGGCAATGGGGGCAGTCGACATCACCTATGATCCCGACCGCGTTCTCTATCCACTTAAGCGAACGGGTGGGCCTGGTGAATTTGAACGCATTTCCTGGGAACAGGCGTTCAGTGAAATTGCTGACAGATTAAGTGTTGTTCGCAGTGAATCTGGCGATGCCGCATTTGCGACCTACATTGGCAATCCCCCGGCCTTTGCGTCGGCCAGTGCTCTTGCCCACAACGTCATGGCAAAAGCGTTGGGCGTCAAGTGGCGCTATAGCGTCAATTCTGAGGATGCGATGCCCTTCGTCGCTGCTGTCGAAACACTTTTTGGCAAGGGTTCACTGACCCGACCCGACTTCTGGCGATCCCATTTTGCGTTGATTGTTGGCGCCAACCCTGTTGGCTCTCATGGATCTCTTATCTGCGAGCCTATCGTGGCCAAGGCATTGAAGAGTATTGTTGACCGGGGTGGCAGAGTCGTTGCGGTCGACCCCGCTTGCAGCGAGACAGCCAACCGGTTCGAACATCAACCCATATTGGCTGGTTCTGACCCCTACTTTCTTTCGGCCTTGTTAAAGTCCGTGATCGATCAGGGCTTTGTAGATTCGGCTTTCGTTGGCAAGCACACCAGCGGTTTTGATCAGCTATGCAAAGTTCTGGCTCCCTGTTCGGAAGCATGGGGTGAGCGGTACAGTGGCATCCCGGCCGAAACGATCAGGAACCTGGCCAGGCAGTTCGGCGATGCCCCGAGTGCCTGTATCTATGGACGCACTGGCACCTGCACCCAGCGGCACGGAACCCTGGCAAATATTCTCATGCACCTTATTGCCATCGTCACAGGCAATCTCGATAGCGAAGGCGGGCTTTCTTTTGGCTGTGGGGTAGTAAATGGCGCCGGTCGAAAAATGGGATCAACCATAAGCCGCACCACCGGGTTGCCTGATGTCGGTGGCTCTTTGCCCTCGGTGGCGCTACTCAGCGATATTGAAGAATCCGGCGACGGGCAAGTGAGAGCGCTGATGATGGTTGGCGCGAACCCGGCGCTGGCGGCACCGGTGGGAGGCAGGCTGTGTGAGGCCGTACAACAACTGGATTTGTTCTTTTCCCTCGATCTTTATGTCAACGAGACTAATCGCTTCGCCGATTATATTCTGCCTTGCGCCACTATGTGGGAGCGTGAGGATGTCCCGTTTGTGGCCATGTTGGGCATGATGCTGCGTCCCAGCCTGTATGCGACTGCGCCCGTGATAGAACGTCGGGGTGAAGTCAAGGAGGAGTGGGAAATTTTCTTTGAGCTGTGCAATCGGCTAGGCAAGAACAAGGCGACTGCGGTGACGCCGCATGACATGATCGACGACATTATTCGTAGAAGCCAGTTTGGTGATAAATTCGGTGAGAACCCCGAAGGCTTGAATTATGACAAATTGTTGAATGATTACCCGAACGGTGTGCAGCTGATGGAACACATGCCCGTCGGCGTGCTCGAAGAGTTTGTCGCGAACGATAACCAGCTTGTCAACCTTGCAGCGCCCGGATTTATCTCAGAGATGCAGCATCTTTTTGCAGACGTTTTTTATGAGCAGCCACAGTTCCCTTTAAGACTCCACAGCATGAGAGAAGTCCTTACTCACAACACCTGGATGCACAATGCCCAAAGCCTTGCCAAGAGTCGGCGGGGCCACTTTGCAAGGATCAACGCGAAAGATGCCGTTCGCTACGGTATTGAAGATAACGGTGTGGCAAGGATTTGCTCTCCCTACGGCGAAGTACGCTCGACTGTACGGATTTCGGAAAAAGTAAGCCCTGGAAATGTAGCGCTGCCTCATGGCTGGGGACACCAGGGCGGATGGCGGATTGCCAATCAGCGGGGTGGGGTCAACTCGAATATACTCGCCAGCGACAACCCTGCCGATAGCGACAGGATCTCAGGCGGCTCGGTGTTAAACGGCATACCTGTCAACATCAGCCCCGCCTGAAGATACTGGCGCTGTCGGTGTCGGCTAATGGACGTTGTCGGGCGTTGGTCGGCCTCAAGGAGAATCCGGAAAACTTTCGCCGTTGATGGTTAAACTGCCATAACCGGTAAGACGGCCTGCAGGGAGGACGTTGATCGGGTAGCCAGGCCGCCGTGTCTGCTAACTACGAACGACGGACGAAGCTGGAAAATAACGCCAGTAGTCGATCCACCCACGCGGCATCAGGCGTGTCCCGCATCACGATCATTCGGAATTGCATCGCGCCTGACAGCATGGCAAAGGCGCCCTCAGCATCGAACTCTTCAGGTAGCTCTCCTCGAGCGGTAGCGCGCTCGAAGATGGGTAATATTTCCTGTGCGAGTTCCGTCCAACTCAATCCGTCGTTAAACGTAAGCTCACCCTTTTGCCGCATGTCGAGCGTGGAGATCAAGACGTTCTTGCCAACGTCACTATCAAGAAACTCGCCGATCCCGATCAGGTGAGCACGCAGGTCGCCCATCAGTGACCCGGTATCCTCGAACACCACGCGAGTGCGAACGATCCGTCGCATTGCGGCCAACACCATCGCTGCTCGACTCGGCCAGCGTCGGTGTAACGTCGAACGGTTAACGCCGGCGGCTTCGGCGACCTCCTTGTAACTCCATCCGTCGTAACCTCTATCGGTCAATAGCTGTGCAGTGGCCTCTTCCACCTTGCGGCCTACGCGTGCGGTTCGACCGCCAGGCCGTGTGCGTGTGGCCGGTGGATCTGTATTTTTGCTTTTGTCCGCCAATCAGGCAACCAGGCCCAGAACTTTCATGACATTTCCACCCATGATTTTTGCTCTATCTTCTTCGTTCATTTCAGCAATTTCATCTTGCCAGTCTGTTGGCGTCTCCAGACCTTCCGGGTGAGGCCAATCGCTACCGAACATGACTTGATCCACGCCTACCATTTCGACCAGACGGTAGACGTTTTCCTCATAGAACGGGTGGTAGAAAACGTTGCTGCGCATGATTTCATGAGGATGACGCCCGAAAGCCTGCGGCATCTGCCTGTAGACAAGTTCAAACCTGTCCCACAGTGGGTAAACCCAGTAAGTACCCGTTTCTACATAAGAAACGTTCAGTGCAGGGAAGCGATCAAACAAACCGTGACAGATCAACGAAGCAAGATGATGCTGGCACGCGAGATGATTTACGTCCATTACCTGCTCTAACGTATCTGTGCGATCAAAAGGAAGATATTCTTCACCATCACTTGCTGCTACAGCCTTATGCCTTTTGTATACGTCGTTGTAGCCATTATCGGAGGTGTGAAACGTAACGAAGATATTGTTTTCTTCCAGCAATTTCCAAATCGCATCAAATTCGGGCGATGCCATTGAACGGTAGCCGTTTACACCGGCGACCGCGGCGGGCCGAATGAGAACGACTCTTGAACCGTTCTCAATAATCCACTTCGCCTCTTCCAGCGCTTTGTCTGCGTCCATGAAGGTGATCACGGGAGTAACGTAAAACCTGCCATCATCACCGAATCCCCATTCCTCCTTTATCCACTGATTGAGAGAGTGGATGATTGCGTGGCAAAAATCCGGGTCATGATCCATGTGGCCTTCAATAACGTTCGCAAGTGATGGGTATACCAGCGCCCCGACTATGCCTTGCTCTTCAAGCATCTTTACGCGCTCGGGAGTCTTGTATTGATATTCGGCCTTGCCCTTTTCGATAACGCTAAATTCCCTGAAGGATTTTCCTTCAGGGTTGTTTCCACGATAGAACTCGGCGTGACAGCCTGGTGCCGCTACTACTTCAAATGTCGGATTCGGTATGTACTCGGATATTTGACCCTCTATTGCAAGCTTGGTACGGCCGTTTACTTCAACGTACTTCAGTACGTCTTTGTATTTTTCTGGCAAATGGCGCAGCAGGGCCTCTGGCGGTTCATAGATGTGGTTGTCGCAGTCGAACAATGGAAAAGGTGACGTTGATGACATGCTTTTATCCTCAAGTACATTTGCTCGTTAGTTGATTGTAATTCACCATAATCGTTAAAGCAACAAGTGACGCATTAAATGACCGGCTAATAGACATTGTCAGGTGTCGGTCGGCCCAAAGGAGACTCCGGAAAACTCTCACCATTGATAGTCAAGCCGCCGTAGCCGGTCAGACGACCTCTCGGGAGGATCGTGATTGGATAGTTGAAGCGCGGTTGCGTCAGCTCATCGAGTGCTGCGATGTCGCCACTTGCCAGTTCGACTTGCAGCGAGGCGAGGTTATCCTCGAGCTGCTCCAGGGTTCGCGCTCCGACGATGATCGAGCTGACTGCGTCTCGTGATCGCACCCATGCCAAAGCCACCCGCGCAACTGTTGTGTTATTGCGCGCGGCAATTTCCTGTAACAGATCGAGCACGGTGAACATGCGCTCGCTGATTCTCGACTTCATCATTTCACCACGTCCTGGCATCGCTGCATCGAGATTGTCGCGTGTGTATTTTCCGCTCAGGATCCCAAACTTGAGGGGACTATATGGTGTTACGCCAAGGCCGAATTCTTCGGCCAGCGGCAACAGTTCACCTTCAACGGTTCGTTCCAGCAGGGAGTACTCCAACTGCAACGCGACGATTGGTGTCTGATGCAGGAGATTTGCGCTCACCTGCGCTTGGGCGATTTTCCAGGCGGGAGTGTTGGAAAAGCCGAGGTAGCGAACCTTTCCTGACGCAACCAACGCGTCCATGGCGGCCATGGTTTCCTCGATCGGCGTGAATTTGTCCCACCAGTGCATCCAATACAGGTCAATGTAGTCGGTTTGGAGCCTGCGCAACGATTGTTCGCATGCGGCGATGACTGATTTGCGGTTTCCGCCACCTCCGTTGGGGTCGCCATCATAGAGGTTGGCACTGAACTTGGTCGCAATCACCAGACGGTCTCGCCTGGATGGGTCGTGGGTTACGTGGTCGCCAATGATCTTCTCCGAATGGCCCAGGTTGTAGCTGTTTGCGGTGTCGATGAAGTTGCCACCATGGCCGAGGTAACAATCGATGATCTGCTCAGAATCTTCAACAGAAGAACCCCAGCCACGCTCAAGGCCGAAGGTCATGCCCCCCAGGCACAAGGGGCTTACTCGGAGACCAGACCTGCCCATTGTTACGTAATGATTCAGTTGCATTGCGGCTCCTCTTGGTGGTGTTCCTCAGTTTTGGTTGCGCTCAACGTTCCGTTAAGGCAACATGTGTCGCGTTAGTGTACCTGAAGGTCAAAGAATTGGAAGACCGAATCAAACACACAGCCATGTTGCTGTCACCGATCGACCAATTGTGTAGTTACGACTACGATCCGCCAAATCAAGTGAAAGCCTCGAATGGAGCAAAACGACGATGACCCGCGTTTCCAACGACAAAGTTCGACCGTTCGGACACCACGCCTATCGGCCCGTTTTCGGCTTCGTTGAACCCCATCCCGGTCTTGGCTTCGACGGGCAGCGCACCATGGGCGTGGTGGCGAACGTGCACTGGATTTATGGCGGGTTTCGAAGCCTCGACGGCGAGAAGTACTACAGCTTTGTTCGGCACTACAACAACCACGGCGCCCTCGGCTTCACGGCTTTTGAGGCTGATACAGACGTCAGCGGTGAGGACTCGGACTTCCGTTTCGACAGACGCTCGACGAAGGCCTTTCTGGGGGCGGTGCTGGCGGATCAGCGTGACGGCATGTGGGGCGTGCGGGACATCTTCGAAGGCGCCCCTCGCTTCGAGGTCAGGGGCTCGCCGACACAGGCGCACTGGTTCGAGCGCGATCTCGTCGACGTTAACGCCGAACCCGTCGGCACGGCCATCCAGTCCTGCGTGCCCGATGCTGAGTGGCCCCTCGTCTACAACCATCGCGCCTTGCGCGCACGAGGCACGTTTCTCGGCCGGGACGTCGAAGGCTACATGCAAATGGACTACGCCTGCCTACCCGACGGCAAGGATTGGTACAGCGGGCCGTACCTCAAGGATCTCCAGGGTGTGTGGCCGTACTTCACGACGGAGTACAGCGACGGGAACTTCGATCATGGGATGTTCTATTGCGGAAAGGAACGGTTCAACGGCTTCTGTGTCGAGAGCACCGACCGGGATCCCGTCGTTGTCCTCGATCCCGAATTCGAAGTTGAATTCGACAACAACGAGTATCCCATCCGCTTCAGCGTCGACGTAGGAAACGGAGAAGTGTGGGACTGGACGCGGCCGCCCGGCAACAAAGCCAGGATTCCGTCGACGAATATAGAGCACTCACCAAGGTGGACCCAGGGCCGCATCACCCGCCGCGGCGAGACCCGCGAGGTGAAGAGCGCCGACGCCTGGATGGAGAGTTTCAAGCACCGCCTCGAGGAACTGATCTGATTCGTCTGGAGGCGAATTATTCACCCTATGCAGACCAGGAGTACCCGGCACGAGTGCTCTGGGGGGACACCCACCTGCACACTACCAACTCCCTGGATGCGAGCACGTTTGGCGTAACGCTGGATGTTGAAAATGCGTATCGGTTTGCGCGCGGCGAAACCGTGATATCCACCAGCGGCCAACCCGCCAAGCTATCCAGGCCCCTGGATTTTCTGGTCGTGACCGACCATTCCGATGCCATGGGCGTGGTGGCCGAGGTGGTCCAGGGGCAATGGTTTGATGAGCGAGCTCAAAGAACCGACGATGTTGCAGTACGAGTACGCGCGCACAGCACTCAAGAGTGGCTTGAAGCTCAAGCAAGAGTTGGGATCGAACCCGTACCAGTTCGGCATGGTCGGTTCGACGGACAGCCATACCGGGTTGTCCACCGCAGAGGAGGACAATTTCTTCGGCAAAATGGCGAGCAACGAGCCTCCGGGCGTATACATCGCCGATCTGGTACGCGCCGCGATAACGAACGCCCAAACACGGGAGAGACAATTAAATGACTCCAACCAACATCCTCTGATCTCCAGCCCCCATCGCTTGAAGCTCGCCGTATTCGGCCTGAATGTGAGCAGCGATTGCTCGTGGTTCCTCGTAGTCAGATGAATCAAAGTCGTTTAGACCCGTCCTTTTCAGACGCCATGTTTTATGTCATTTGCCAAGGCCGTTTGGGCCAGCGTAACTGCGAACGCTACGTCAGGTGCTGGTGGGCAGCGAGATTGATTCAAGAAACAGAACATGTATCATTAAATTGCAGCGCGATGTAGCCTTCGGTGATTACCGCGCGAAGACGAGTGATTGAAGTTGAATGCGCAGATTGGGAGAAGATGAATTGGACTACGCAGACCTGGTTAAGCCAACCACCTATGCTGACGAAGACCAACTGCACCGGTTGCTCACTACCATGCGGCGTGAAGATCCGGTCGCGTTGATCGAAACGACGAACCACGCGCCGTTTTGGGCCATCACAAAACACGCTGACATTATTGAAATATCGAGGGCAGATGATCAGTTTCTCAATACACCTCGCCAGGTTCTGGGTTCGAGAGAAGTGGAGGCTGAGCGAGCGGAGCGCCAGGCCCGGCAGCCAGTGCGAACAATCGTCGAACTGGACGGCGAAGAACATCGCGAGCTTCGTGGGGTCGCCAAAGACTGGTTCCTACCGCGAAGTCTGAATCGGTTTGAGGCTGAAGTGCGAACAATCGCTCAGGAAACCGTTGATCATATGTTGTCTCTGGGTGAGGAACTTGACTTCGTCACTGATGTTGCGGTGTGGTATCCGCTCCGGGTGATCATGCATATCCTTGGCATCCCTGTTGACAAAGATCAAATGATGCTGACGCTGACACAGCAGATGTTTGGCGCTCAGGACCCAGATATCGCGACGCAAATGACAAATGAACAGCGTATGCAGATGTTCATGGATTTTTATGGTTATTGCATGAGTATCGTCGCGGAACGCCGCACAGTACCACAGCGTGATCTCGCGAGCGCAATTGCTAACGGCCGGATAAAAGGTGAACCTCTCAGCGATATGGACGTTCTGGGTTATTTCCTGATTACAGCTTCGGCCGGTCACGATACAACAAGTTCTTCGACCGCAGGTGCAATCCATGCGCTGCTCGATAACCCTGATGAATTTCGCAAGGTAAGAGATAACCCGGACTTGGTCCCGACAATGGTGGATGAATCTATTCGCTGGGTCACACCTGTGAAACACTTCATGCGTACTGCGGTAAACGATTGTGAAATTCGGGGACGGACGATTAGGGCAGGTGAGTCCGTCATGATGCTATACCCATCCGGAAACCGCGACGAAGACGTTTTTGATGCGCCCTTTGAGTTCAGGGCTGATCGACGACCAAATCGACACTTGGCTTTTGGTCACGGCGCCCATCACTGCCTGGGCAATTTGCTGGCCAAGATGGAGATGAAGGTTCTCTATGAAGAGCTATTCAGCCGAGTTTCGGACATCGAATTGAATGGTGAACCCAAGTTGATTGAATCATCCTTTGTCAGCGGACTGAAGACCCTACCGGTCAGGGTAAAGCCGCGTAGATAGGTTGATTTGTCCATGAGGTTGCTAGCGGGCCAGGGGACTTTGGAATCAGGGTTTTCCCACGTGGTACTTCGAGCGTAACATCTCAGCGCGTCTCACGCTGCCACCCACACAGGTAGGTTTTAAATGAAGTGGTTGTTGATTGTCCCAGCTTCGGTAGTCGTTCTGATTCTGGCCCTGTGGTTTGGTGCGCGAGCTTACTATGCATTTGTAGGAAATGAACGCGTCGCCCAGGAGCTTCGAGAAAACCCCAATGGTGAGCGTGCCGACATCGTCATGCTGCTGACGATGCCAGGCGGGGAAAGCTTTCCCGTGAATTACCTAAGGGAAGGCAATCAGGTTTTCGCTGGTGCTGACGGAGGTTGGTGGAAGGCCTTTCGAGACGCTGATGTCCCAGTGAAGGTCTTTGTCAAGGGTCAGGAATACTCGGGCCGAGCTCGTACCGTTCTGGATGATCCGGAATATACAAGGCGGGTGTTTGAGCGACTGAGACCCAGTGCGCCGAAATGGCTGCCTGATTGGTTGAATGCGCGCCTGGTGGTCATCGATCTGGATCCATAGCAAGGCAAAGTAAGCCGGTAGTCGATTCCTTGGGTGGTGTTGCGCGTGCCCAAGTAATATTGGCTGTTTTGTCGGCCAAAATACCCATGACATCAGTGCGCCCTGGACGCATCCCGTTTAACACGATGCATAGGGGGTGGAAGCCACTTCAACAAAAACAAGCCCGGCAGAATCATCAAGATGAATGAGAAGAAGGCGTAGTGATAGCTGCCGGCCAGATCGTAGAGCCATGCGGCATACACGGAACCCAGGCTCCCTGCAGCCATCACCAACATGACCAACCCGATCACCTTGCCGAAAGATGCCACGCCAAATCGCGCCACAAAAACCACGCCCGTCATCGGTATCAGGCCACCACTGGCGAGGCCCAGCAGTACCGCGGCCGCCAGCAATGGTATCTGATCCGATGTTGACATCAACAAGGCGATCGCAACGATGCTCGTACTGCCCATGAACAACAGCAGATACCCATGGTCAAACCTGTCCGCTAGTCTTCCATAGAGCAGCTTTCCTACGATCATCATCGCCGATATGACGGCAATCATCTGGCCGGTAAAGGACACTGAGTAGTTGAGATCATCGAGATGAGCGCCGAGATTTGCCTGAATGGCGACGAACGAAGTGGAAACGGAAAGCAATATTGTCATCGGAATCCAGAACGCCGTCGAGCTCAGTATTTTTTGCGTCGTCCAGACCGGGGCCGGTAGAATCTCGCGCGCGCCAATATCCTGTTCCTGACGCCCCGCAGGCGGTTGAATCCTTAACACGACGTAATTTACCGGTACCAGGACAACTACAAAGAACAGGGCAAGGCTCTGAAAAACGGCCGACAGGCTGAACGTTAAAAGCACGTCTGCAATCAGCAACGGAAACAGAATTCCGCCTAGTGATGTGCCGGTTGCTGAAATCCCAAGCGCCAGGCCATTGTTGCTTACAAACCAGCGATTGATCAGCATTTGCGAAACAAGTGTTCCGCCGAGGATTTGGCCAATGGCGAAAAACGTCGCATAGATGACGATGACTTGCCAATAGGCGGTTGCGATAGAAAGTAGAGCAAGACCGCCACAAAACAGCAGATAGCCCGAAATCACGGGCCACTGTAGTGACATTTGATCCAGCCGATGCCCGATAAACGGCGCAGCCAGGCCATTGGCTACCATTAGGGAAGTAATGGCGAGCATAAGCTGTCCCCGGCTGATATCGAATTGTTCCAGCCAGGGGATACTGAATATCGCGAAGCAGTAAAAGCTGATTCCCGTCACAACGGCCTGATTGAGAACCGTTATGGCCACAACAATCCATCGATGGCGATTCGACACACTCACTTCTATTGTTTTCCTTCGTCGTGAAGAGCTCGTGGAGACCCGGTCGGATTGACTCAAGAAACAACAAACGTATCATCGGGATGGATTGGTGTCGAATCGGTTGTTCTGAGGAATACAATGAGTGATCAACTTGAGCCTGGGCCGTGGTTAAGAATTCACGAGGAATTGGGCGTCGAGCCGCCGGAATTTGATAGCAGACCCATCGGGGCATATGTCGAAGGCTATGCGAAATCCATTCCGCGTAACGTTGCTTTACGGTACTTCGAACGGGACATCAGCTACCAGGAGCTCAATGAGTTATCCAATCGGCTGGCCAACGCGCTGGCAACGCTGGGGGTGGGCGTGGGTGATGTGGTGGGTCTCCATCTCCCCAATCTTCCGCAATATGGCATCGCTCTGGTAGCGCTTTCCAAGCTCGGTGCGGTGGCTTGCGGTGTGTCACCGCTGCAGGCGCCGGGAGAGGTGGGGAACCAACTTGAAAGCGCCGGGATCAAGGTGTTGATCTCTCTTGCCAGCTTGGCGAAACCAACCCTTGAGGCTCTGGATAGTCTTCCGGAATGTCTAACAGCGGTGGTTGTTACGGGTGAAGACGATCTCAGGCAACCAACGACCCTGCAGTTGCCGGCACTGGACTCAGTCACATGCAAGACTTACGTCGAACTCACCGCCGAAGCTGGTGCGGAGTTCAGCCAGATTGACTTACCCCCCGAACACGTTTGCCTGATCCAATATACCGGCGGTACGACAGGCAAGCCCAAGGGCGCGATGCTGACGCTGCGCGGTTTCATGTACAACCTGGTGATCGCTCACCTTTTTCGCCCATGGAAAGTGGGGGCTGAAACGGCGTTCAATGCTTTACCACCAACTCACATCGGTGGTTGTGGAACGTTCATGTGGGCATTCAGATACGGGGCGCAGATGGTGTTGATTCCGGATGCGCGTGACATTGAGCATTACTGTCGGCAAATGATCGCTTGTCCGCCAACACGACTGTCGGGCGTGCCAACGCTATACCAGATGATTGCCGATCATCCCTTGAGTGCGCAAATCGATTTTTCTCATCTGAATTTTGCCATGTGCGGAGCGGCACCCATCACCGGAGAGGACCGAAAGCGTATCGAACGCATGCTTAGGGGCACCGTCATTTCAGACGGCTATGGCATGACGGAAGGAGGACCGACGGTCGTGGTCAATCCTCCACAAAGATGTAAGCCGGAAGCGGTCGGAATACCGATTCCTGCTGTAGACGTGCGCATTGTTGACGTTGAAACGGGTACGCGAGAAATGCCCTACGGCGAGGCGGGGGAGATCATCATTTGCAGCCCTTCGTTGATGAAAGGCTATCTCAATCAGCCGGAAGAGACCGCCAACTCTCTGCGCGAGTGGCATGGCAAGACGTGGATGCATTCGGGTGATGTGGGGGTAATGGATGAAGAGGGCTACGTCTATCTGAAGGACCGGGCCAAGGACATGATCATTGTCAGCGGTTTCAAAGTGTTCTCGGTGGAGGTTGAGGACAAGTTATCCGCACTCGAGTTCATTAATGGTTCCGCGTTGGTTGGCAGTCCCGATGCCAATCGGCCAGGCAGTGAGGTCGTCAACCTGTACGTGGAGTTAACGCCGGAGGCGAAACAGTCGGACCCGGACAAGATTCGCGCGGACATTCTCGAGTTCTGCCGGGCTGAAATGGCCGCCTATAAAGTGCCCAAGATCATCCACCTGTTGGATGCCATGCCATTGACGCCAGTTGGCAAGATTGACAAGAAGGCGCTTCGTGGTCAGCCAGCGCCTGCAGCTGACGAAGTGGACTGAAGATGCCGGTGCCTCCTGATTAGTCTGTTGCTTAAGATCAACGGTCAGGGCTTTGTTCTCTTTCGAGGGCGCGAACGGAAAGCGGGAAGTGGGATAACATGCCACCGTCTGCCTCAATGACCTGACCAGTAATAAACGCAGCATCGTCAGAGGCGAGAAATACGACAACGCGGGCAATGTCCTCGGTTGATCCCAGGTCGGGTGTTAGCAGATGGGGAATGAATCCCTGGTACATCTTCTCCGTGACCTGGTTCGTGGCAATACATCCGGGCGCTACGGCGTTGCAGCGAATCCCTTTTTTGCCATAGGCCGTTGCTATGTGTTTGGTGAGTTGGTTTACGCCCGCTTTTGACACCGAGTAAGCACCACGAACAGGTTCCGCAACGATACTGGATATAGAAGAAGTGTTTACTATTGATCCTCCGCCAATCTTCAACATTTCGGGTATGACGTATTTCATGGCCAGTAGATAGCCACGCAGATTTACTGCCATTGTCTGATCCCAGATACCCAAATCCAGAGTTGCCGCGTCTGATTGACTGTCGACCCCGATAACATCCGGTGATAACGCAGCCGCATTGTTAACCAGGATGTGAATACCCCCGAACTTTTCCAAGGCTTGCGCCACCATCTGGCTGACATCTGCTTCATTAGAGATATCCGCGTAAACTGCCAGTGCTTCACCCCCAGCTTGTCTGATCCCAGCGGCCACTTTTTCTGCACCTTCGAGATTCAAATCGGCTAATACAACTCTGGCCCCTTGTGCTGCCAGCAACCGCGCTGTTGTAGCACCAATTCCGGTCGCCGAGCCGACAACAATGCTTACTTTGTCATTCAATTTACTCATGCTCGTTCTCTTTAGTTACTCGATCGGCTCTCAAAGCAGGAAGGGCGCCAGCTCGCGCCAGACATCGACTTCCGGGCTCAAGCCTCTGGAATGGACGGCCACGTGGTCTGCGCCGGCGTCGAGATGGGCCTGTACTCGGGCCGCAATAGTTGCGGGGTCACCCCAGGCGATGATGGCATCGATAAGGCGATCGCTGCCTTCACCAGCGAAATCCTCATCGGTGTAACCGAATCGACGCAAGTTATTGTTGTAGTTCGGCCCCTTGTAGTAGAGCGAGGCAAAACTCCGGGCGATGGTTCGAGCCTTGACCGGGTCGGTCTCTAGAATCACCCCCAGCTCAGGCATGAGCAAATTCCCCTCACCCAGTACCTCTCGCGCGGCGGCGGTGTGCTCGGGTGGCATGAAGCAGGGGTGACTGCCAACAGTGCGCTCTGCGGCGAGTTCCAACATCTTGGGACCGAGCGCACCGAGCAATCGATCCTCTACCGGTGTTCCCCCGGCATCGAGCGCGTCGAGGTAGCCGCTCATCTTGGCAATTGGAGAGATCTTGTCGTAGTCGTCGCCGATAAGATACTTGTGGCTCGAACCGAGCCCGAGCAGGAACCGGCCACCACTGTCAGCCCGCAGTTTACCCACAGTCTCGGCAACCTCGGCGGGTTCGTGCCGCCAGATGTTGACAATGCCGGTTGCGATAGTCAGCTTTGAAGTTGCTTCCAGCGCCATGGCGCATCGTTCGAAAATGTGGCCACCATCGAAACCGGGGATCCACAAAGCCTGATAACCGAGTTCTTCGGCGGTAGTAGCCAGGCTTGTTGCCTCGTGCGGTTCACCGAAGTAGGGCGTGCGGCTCCAAACCCCGACCTTGCCCAGTTGCTTGCGTACCTTCTCCAGCTCCGGGCGTCTGTCTCCGCGGCCCTTCTCACTTGCTCTCTTGATCGCCACTGTCCAGCGCCGGTTCGCTTTGGCTGCCTCGGCCTTGCGTTGCGCCTTTTCAGCCGCCGCGGCTTCTGCGTCTTTAGGGGGTTTACGAGACTTCGGCTGAACGACAATCTCCACTTCACTTGTCTCGACGTCATTTTCGCTCGATTCCTCCTGCCAGAGCGCAAGAATTCGCTCGCCGAAAGTGTTCTCCACCCAATCGCGCTGGAACCGCGTCGGGGCTGCCAGGTGAACGGCGTTGCCGTGCAAGCCTGCAAAGGTCAGGGGCTCCAGCCATTTGTCAAATACCACCAGGTCGACTTCGGCGCGGAGGCGCCCGTGAACGCTCGTCCAGATTTCCGTTACACGGGACGCTTGATCACTACCGGTCATCGCTACTTTCTCCTCGGTCAGATTGAGTCTGCTAGCCACTAACTGGTGGTGGAAAGGGCGCTGGGTTGAAGCTGATTTCCGTACCGAACTCAGCTGGGAAGCGGCGGAACAGCTCGTCCATCGAGAAGCCGATATTTTCCTCGGCTTTGATCACGTATTGTGGCTCCAGCTGGCGGTAGTGAGCGAGCCGGCCGCCCATAATCCCAAAGACCTGGCCGTTCACAGTGGCGCCTGCATCGCTCAAGAGATACGCGACAATGGGTGCGACGTGTTTCGGGTCGCGCCAGGTTCCGAGGGCGTTGTCGCTGTGGAATGCAGCCGCCTGTTCGGTGTCGGGGAGCCGTATGTCGATCAGTCGTGTGGCAGCACCGGGCATGATTGCGTTAGAGGTGATGCCGTACTGGGCGAGCTGACCCGCGGTGCCCCACATCAATCCGAGTACACCTGCCTTTGAGGCGCCATATGGACTGGCGCTATCATTTTCGAGGTTGCCATGATCGGCGGCAATCGCGGCTGATGAGGCGAAGTATATGAGCCGCCCGCTGCCCTGTTTGCGCATTACGGGAATTGCGGCGCGCACGGGGCAGAACTGTCCTTTGAGGTTGACCCGGACAACCCGGTCCCACTCATCGTCATTCAGCTCCCAGAGCTGTTTCGTCGAAGGCATGATGCCTGCGTTACAGACCAGCCCGTCCAGGCGACCGAAGTTCTCAACGGCTGCCTGAACCACGTTTTCGCCGCCTTGGATCGTTGCAACGTCGTCGTACACGGCTACTGCTTCGCCACCAAGTTCGCGGATTTCGGCAACCACCCCATCGGCAGGAGCCCGGGAGGCCGTCCCGCCGCCCTCACCATCGGCGCCCAGGTCGGAAACGACGATGCGCGCGCCCTCGTCAGCGAACTGCAGTGCCAGGGACCGGCCGATGCCGCGTCCTGCTCCGGTGATGGCGATAGTTTTGCCATCGAGACGGTCAGTCATGGTGTTTGTATCCTTAAGTCAAGTCAGGCAATTGTTGTTACAAGCCAAGCGCGACGGCCGCGCGCTCAATCTCTCGTTCTGTGTCACCCCAGGTGACGCTGAACGCCCTGGCCCGTCGGGTATAAAGTTGTACGTCGTGTTCCCTGGAGTAACCAATCGCACCATGCACCCGGTGCCCGTCGACGGTGATCTTCTCAACCGCGTCGTTTGCAAGCACCTTCGCTGAGGCGATCTCAAGCTCTGCAGGTCGCCCCTGATCCAGGAGCCAGGCGGCTTCCAGGGTCAGCAAACGAAAAGCATCAGTCTGGATTCGCATATCTGCCAGCGGATGTGAAACGGCCTGGAAGGCGCCAATCGGTTGACCAAACTGCTCCCGAACTTTTGCATGTTCTACCGCTACACCAATGATCCCCTCACAGTAGCCAACAGCCTCTGCCATCGCGATAACCGTCGCAACCCCAAGGCCGGCATCAAGCGCAGAGGCTGCAGCAGCCCCTCGCGCCAATACGCGATCGTCAGCAACCGCGACGTCCTCAAATCGAACTTCAAACAAAGGATCTGCACCAAGCGTCTGATTGCGCCTCATCGTGATACCCGGGGACTCCCGGTCGATCGCAACAATGGCTGTCTCACCGTCCTGCGTGGACGTTGAAACCAGCAGCACCCTGGCGACCGAGGCATACGGCACCAGCTGTTTGGTGCCAGAGAGCCGCGAGCCGTTATCGTCTGCGCGTAGTTGAAGCTTTGGTTTGGTTCGTTCATCCCGTCCCGATTCATCGATCAATGCTGACGTGATCACGTCGTCAGTTTCGGCAAGTGTTTTCAGAAGCTGCGTCGCCAGCGGGTGAGCAGGTAATGATTTGAGGCACGCGGTTGCCATTCCTGAACTGACAAGCAATGGCGTCGATGCTGCAGCGCGGCCCATCTCTTCTGCCAGTACGCAGAGTTCCAGCACGCCCAGCCCACCACCGCCGGCCGCCTCGGGTACCGCTACCGAACTCCAACCGAGTTGGTTCAGTTGAGACCAGACTTCTCTCGAAAAACCATCGTCGCTTTCTTCAATGGCGCGTGATTTTCCTGAGTCGAACTCAGCAGCAAGAAACCGGCGCACACCATCTTGTAGTAGTCGCTGTGTTTCATTGAGATGAAATTGCATTTTTCTACCGTATCTCGCTAACCTATCTAGGTAGGCCGAGCCCACGTTGCGCGATGATGTTGCGTTGAATTTCGTTGGTGCCTGCTGCGATCAAGGTGGGAAGTGTGTACACCCACTGATTGACAGCCAGGCCTCCAAGCGGTGCGGAGGCGTCATATTCATTCAACTGGGCTCTTGGCCCTACGATGTTAGAGGCGACAGCAGCAGCCTCCATGGCAGCTTCCGTCGCAAAGACCTTGGAGATCGCGGGGCCCACCGCGTCCATATTCCCCATCTCGTGATCTGCGGCCACCCTGTAAAACAACATCCTGGCCGCTTTCCAGTGCGCATACATTCTGACCAGCCCGGCTCGAACCGAGGGCCTTTCCGACAGTGGCCGACCATCTTCATCCCGGGTGTTTTTTGCGTACTCGAGCAGTTTGTCGAACGGTTCCTGGATGTAGGAGTGAAATGCAATGCCCAGGCGCTCGTTGGCAAGTGCGTTGAGGATGGTTGACCAGCCTTCGTTAACGGGGCCCAACGCGCAGTCATAGGGAACTTCCACATCCTCGAAAAAGACTTCATTGATCTCCGAGGGGCCGCCCAGGGAATCGATAGGCCTCACCGTGAGCCCGGGTGATTTCATGTCCACGGCGAACACCGACAACCCGCCGTACCGCGTCGAATCCGGATCGGACCGCGCGATCAGAAGGCACCATTCCGCGTGCGTGGCATAGCTTGTCCAGATCTTCTGGCCATTGACGACGAAACACTTGCCGTTATCGAGCGCTTTCGTTTGCAGTGCCGACAAGTCGGACCCCGCACCCGGTTCCGAGAAACCCTGGCACCAGAGTGCGTCACCAGAAGACATGGGTTTGAGAAAACGCTCTTGTTGCTGCGGTGTGCCCACCTGCATGATGAGTGGTCCAATGTAGTTCACACACATATAGTGGGAGCCGCGAGGCTCACCGACGTAACGCATCTCCTCGTTCAGAACCATGCGCATCCAGACGTCGGCCTCCTGACCACCGAACTCCCTGGGCCAGGCCATGGTCAGCCAGTTCTTCCCGGCAAGTTTTCTGCATAGCTCGACCATGAACCCGGGCGTACGTTGATCCACGTTGAACAGATGTGTCCACCAGTCGGGCAATTCCTCATCCAGAAACTGGCGCAGCTCGGCGCGAAACTGTTCTGCTGATTCGGGTAGTTCAAAATTCATAGCAGATATCCTGAAGTAGATTTACGTGAAAAGGCAACTTTCGTTACCAATTCAGTAAGACACCCCAAGTGCTTTCGCCAAGCTCTCTACGCTGGAGGCCACCTGCGGAGCCACCGACGGTGCATCACCGAGGTGGCGTTGCCAGGCGTATTGATTCATGGATCGTGTCCATATCATTTCTCCTGTTGGCGGATGCCCGCTATCGTGTTTGCAAAAGACATAATATACAAATAGTATCAGATGTGACATTTGATATTCAGTGATCGCAGCCACCAAAGGATAACGAAATGGAATACAACAAGATCATCGTTGACCGTCCGCTAGATTACGTGCAACGCATCACGCTCAACCACGTCGCAAAACGCAATGCGCTCACAAATGAACTACGGCGGGAGATGTGGCATGCATTGGAAACAGGAGACGTCGACGACGAGGTGCGCGTAACGATCATTCGTGGTGCTGGGCCGGGTTTTTCAACCGGTTACGACCTGCTTGAAGGTGCAACGGGTGCCAATGAACAGGGACAGCCGTTTTATACAACCCCTGGTCTCGGGATGTGGGGCAGGCACCTGGTTGAAAGTTGCATCCGCATGTGGGACCTGGGCAAACCCATTATTTGCCAGATACACGGCTTCTGTATTGCTGGTGCGGGCGAATTGGCCGCTGGAAGCGATCTTGTGTATGTGGCTGAAGATGCGCAGATTGGCTACCCCATCGTGCGCAACGGCGCGCCGCCAAACCTGCAAATCTTCCCCTGGTTGCTGGGTATGCGACGCGCCAGCGAGATGATGCTGACGGGAGATTCCATTTCGGGTGTGGAAGCTGTGGAGGGTGGGTTGGCTAACCGCGCCTTTCCAGCCGAAGAGCTTGATGAAGCTGTGCTGAATATGGCGGAACGGGTTGCCAAGGTGCCCATCGACGTACAACAGATGAACAAGCGCTCTTTGCACAAACAGATGGAAGTCATGGGTATTCGAACCGGCATTCGCCTGGGTGCGGAAATGAACGCACTGGCGAGAAACACTGACAGCTGCCAGGCGCAAATCGCCTCCTTGCGTGAGAACGTCAAAGCCAGCTTTACCGAGCGCGATGCGGCCTTCGGCAGTGATTACACTACGAAAAAGAAAGATTGAGCCGCATTCACTGAAACCTGGATTCAATGGGGTTTGCACCCTGCGTCGCGGGCAGCGTCGACACCTGGAGTACTTTCCATGATTGAAATTGATCCTTTCGAAAATGTCGGCACTATCCCCGTTCAAGTACGGCATCAATTTGATGTCACCAGACTCGAAGCATACATGCAGGAAAACGTTGCGGGCTTTAGTGGCAATCTGACCGTCGAGGAATTTGCCGGTGGACAATCCAACCCGACCTATCTGCTGAAGGCAGAGGATCAGCAGTACGTCATGCGTCGCAAACCCGCTGGTGAACTGATGAAATCGGCGCATGCGGTCGATCGAGAATATCGGGTCATGACAGCGCTCGCCGATACTGATGTGCCTGTGCCAGAAACCTATGCGCTGTGTACGGATAATGGGGTTATCGGTACCTGGTTCTACATCATGGAGCGCCTTGATGGCCGGGTCATCTGGGACAGTGAGGGTGGTGAATACTCAACCCGGGAAAGGGGTGAATTCTGGGATGCTGCCAACGACGTGCTGGCCAGGTTGCACAACGTGGACTATAAGGCGGTTGGACTTGAGGGCTTCGGCAAGCAGGGTGAATACATCACTCGGCAGATCAACCGTTGGGTAGGGCAGTATGAGGTCACCAAGACCATCGACAATCCCTACATGGACAATCTGATTGAATACCTGCCTGCAAACATTCCCGCGGAAGATTTAACCGCCTGCACCGTCGTGCACGGTGATCCAAAAATCAACAACATGATGATGCACGCTGAAAGAGCCGAAGTAATCGGTATGCTTGATTGGGAACTCGCGACCTTGGGCAACCCCGTTTCAGACTTCGCGTACCAGTGCATGAGCTATCGGGATTCACTGCGCAATGCAAATCTGAAAGAGTTGGGCATTCCCAGCGAGGAAGAATATGTCGAGGCGTACTGTCGCCGCACAAACCGTTCTGGGGTCGAAAACTGGGACTACTACATCGCATTCAACATGTTTCGTTTGGCCGCCATTATGCAGGGCATTGCCAAGAGGATTGAGGCCGGTACGGCTTCCAACCAACACGCCAGAGATGCTGATTCAGAGGCCTTTGAGCTCTCAAAACTCGCTTGGGCGCAGATCGACAAAAGCGTCAAGATCGAGAATGGCTAAATTCATTGCGCACTTGCCATCAAAAGCGAAACCTGGATCAGGTTCGTCGAAGCCGAACACGGGTAGGTGGCCCTGTCGGCCGTAAGGGCGGGCCTTTGCATGCTGAACGCGTGCTGACTCAGTCGTTTTGCCCATCTTAGAGTTCCCACATGGTTAACATCTCGTCAGTACGGTTGTCGTATCTCACTGTCATCCCCTTTAAGGACCGGGCTTGATTGGCTCGATGGGGCTGCAAGCTGTAGCAGTAGGCGGGGATTGACAACTTGCCGGCATGCTCGAAAGCACTTAGATCCACAAAACGTGCGGAAGCGATCTTCAAAGCACGTCGGAGAATCAATGCTGCATCCACTTCTTCGAACCCGAGGTTTTGCTCTGCCCACTGAATAAACTGCCTTTCCAGTTCGACGCCCTGGTAGGGCGGTTCTGACTCGATGACACCCTTGTTCACGTGCCAGTTCAGCAATGGTTCCCCATTGCGGGTAAGTGTCGCCAATTGTTGTCCAGGTCCGGCTTCGCTGATGCGACAGTGATACTCCCATGGTTCTCGGTTGTGGGCTGCATGGGCAACCATGAGTCCCGCCATGTCAAACAGGTGCGTGCAATGCTGCGTGGCCTTGGCGAAGCGACCCACTGTGGTACTGCTTTCATCCAGCGGCATGCCGACCAGTTCTTCCAGTTCGGTGCCCGCCTGCGGGCAGGTACTCCACGGGTATCGGATGGCTTGAGCGCGGATTTCCAGGACCTTGATGCCGTCGTGGCGGAGCCAGACCCGAAAGTGGTGCATGTTGTCGCAAATCTCGCCCTCGACTAAACGCTGCCGACAGCGCAGCCCGATTTTTCGATGGAAGGTATTGTCGTCGGTCTCGGACATTTACGGCAATCGGAACGCTAGAAGATGGTCACCGGCAGGCAAGGGGAAGGTGAAATGTCCACCGGCAGCGACCACGATGTATTGATGGCCGTCGTAGCTGTAACTCATGGGCACGGAGTTGCCGCTGGTGGGCAACTTTGTTTTCCACAATTCAGCGCCTGTCATCGTATCAAAGGCGCGC
This sequence comes from Pseudomonadales bacterium, assembly GCA_963663395.1. Taxonomy (GTDB): domain Bacteria; phylum Pseudomonadota; class Gammaproteobacteria; order Pseudomonadales; family Azotimanducaceae; genus Azophilus. The sequence goes on along the minus strand of OY760226.1, from coordinate 5,121,396 downwards.
ATGTAGGCATCCGAGGTCGATGCAATGAAGGTCAGGCCGGACGCCGTGACCATGGGCCCGCCCGTGGTGATGGCACTAAGTGATGAATAGGCAAAATCAAAGTGATAAAGCGGCCAGGGTGCCAGCTCCTCAGTGTTGCCCAGAGGGATCTGCCACAGGATGTCCCCGCCAACCAGGTCGATTGCCGCCAGAGTTGCCCAGGGTGGTGCCGTGCACGGGATTCCAAGAGGTGACACCAGCGGCGTAAACGTCGTGCAATAGGGCGATCCATCTTGTGGATAGGTAACGCCTTCCGGGCAATCGTTTCTTGGGATCAGCTTCACTTCCACAGGCAGGTGCTTGCTGTTGGCTACCATGATTTTTCTGTCCGGATCGACCGCAGGTGCACCCCAGTTTGGTCCTCCAAGACTGTTTGGGTAAAACGCTGTGCCTTTGAGGCTCGGCGGTGTGTAGATTGGGCCAGTGGTTATGCTCTCCAACTTTTCCCGGCATATACCCTCGTCCCAGAATGTCAGGCCCCAGGCGTCGTCTGGACTGATGCCCAGCTGGTGCAGGGGTTCAGGTTTGACCGGAAAGGGTTGCACTGGACTTAAGTACTCGCCCGACACGGCGCCCGCCTGGGGCACGGGACGCTCTTCAACCGGGTGCAGGGGCTCGCCTGTTTCTCGATCCAGGACGAAAGTCATACCCATTTTGGTGGTCTGCACGACCGCGGGGCGGCTAACACCTGTGATGTTCAGGTCGACAAAGGTGGGTTGCGATGCGACGTCATAGTCCCAGATGTCATGGTGTACGGTTTGGTAATGCCAAGCGACAGTGCCGTCAGTCGCGTTGAGGGCGACGACGGAGCTTGAGTAATAGTCAAGATGCCCACCGCGATCACCGCCGTAAATGTCGGGTGAAGAGTTACCTGTGGGTACGATGACGAGATTTCGCTCGGCATCTACGGAAATTGTCGACCAGACGTTGGTGGTTCCGGAGACAAAACTCCCATCCTCTTCCCGCTGTGGGTGGTCAGGGTGGACGGGATTCCAGCCCCAGGCAAATTCACCGGTCCGAATGTTATAGGCGCGAACAACGCCGGAGGGGATATCGGGTCGCTGGTTGTCAAAAACAAGCGCGCCAGTCACAACCAGGTCGCCGATGATCGCCGGCGCGGCCGTAATGCTGTATTCGTACGGTGCGTGCTTGCTCAAGCCCGTCATTAGAGAGACTTCACCATTACCACCAAAGCGCTTGCATCGCTCACCGGTCTTCGCATCAATGGCGATTAATCTTGCATCCAGTGTTCCGAGCATAATGCGATGGCTGCAGTGGGCATCGCGGCCGTCCGGATCGACCCAACTGCTGACGCCGCGACAGTTGCTGACGGGTTCGGTAGACATATCGACTTGTGGATCAAATACCCAGTGCTCTTCTCCCGTACCCGGGTCCAGGGCGAACACTCGATTGAACGGCGTGCAGTAATAGAGGGTGTCGTTCACCATGATGGGCGTAGTGACAAAGGCGGTAGGGCGGGTGCTCAAGTTGACCCGTTCGGAGAGGGAGTTTGCGCCGCCCGCGTAATCACCGCTGCGATGACTCCAGGAAAGCTCCAACTGGTCGACATTGTCTCTGGTGATCTCGGCCGCAGCGCTGAAGTGTCCGCCGCCTGCTGCACCACCATAGGCCGGCCATTCAATGTCCTCAGCGCCGACAGTGCCAACAGCGAACGATGTGACCAGCAGGGGTATGCGGAGTATCCAGCGTCTCACTTGATGATCAGGCTCTCTTCGAGGCAGGCGCTGATGACCTCATCAGGTAAAGGAAAATTGTTGTGAAGTCCAGGCCGAAAACCGATTGTTCGGGCATTTCTCAGTCTCCTCTACCTTGTCAGGGGCAACTCAGGTCATTGGGCACCACGCAGTAATCGTATATTGTCAAGGACATAGAATACAAGTAACATGCTTTGTGTCATTTTGATCAATGCGGAGCGGAAGGCTGCGTGGCTGGGCAATATAGAGTTCAGTCAAACGGGCCATCAGCGACAACTGAATCTGCATTTTCAGGGGGGCCGGCGAGCAATTCGCTGATCAATCAAGTTGAGGAGAGACACTTATGAAACAGTTTAAGTTTACCCAAATGTATCCAGGGGAGAGTTTGCGGCACGCGCGACTTGCGTCGGCAACGCTTGCTTTGGCGTTCCTGTCTGCAACGTCGGCGCTGCTACCTGCGCAATCGGTTCGAGCTGAGAGCGCGAATGTGATCGAAGAAATTGTCGTGACCGCACGAAAGAGGGAAGAGTCCCTGCAGGAAACTCCTGTGGCGGTAAGCGTGCTCACCTCGGAAACGATCGACTCCCAGCGGATTGAGGGCATCAGGGACCTGGGTACCATCGTTCCCGGTCTGATTACCACCGAAACTACATCCAGCACCGCCGGTCTGGTCTTTTTGCGCGGCGTTGGTTCGGGCAGCCTCACGCCGCTCATAGATCAGGCCGTGTCAGTCAACGTTGACGGTGTCGGCATCAGCAGCGCCTCATTGATGAATGCCGGGATGTTCGACCTGGAACGAATCGAAGTGCTGCGTGGGCCGCAGGCGTTGTTCTTCGGCAAAAACAGCCCAGGCGGAGTGTTAGCGCTCCATACGAAAGATCCGACTGACGAGTTTGAGTTTGAACTAACTGCCATGTACGAGACCGAAGGCAAAGAGCCGATTGTTCGAGCTGTTATCTCTGGGCCGTTGGGCGATACCTTGCGCGGTCGTCTCTCAGTGGGCTGGTCGGATGCGGATAATGCTCGATTCGATGCACATAACCTGGATGTGTTTGAAACAGGTCCTGGGGGTGTTCCCGTTCAAATGGCACACGCGACTGGAAAAGATCCCATTCAGACGGAGAAGATCTACGTGATCGGCACCTTGCTATGGGAGCCTTCGGATAACTTCTCTGCGACGCTGAAATATGCACACCTGGAAGATAATCAGGACGGCCACACCATCTTCAACTTCCAGCGGACGCAGTGCGGGCTTGGCGTTCCGCAGGTTTTTTACCCGGTACCTGGCGTCGACAACTGCAAGATGGACGGTAATGTGATAGCAGGCGGCATCAGTCCCTTGCTCACTGCGGCTGATCCCAATCATCCCGGTTACGAGGGGCTCGGTTTCCATGAAAATGAAGAGGCGTTCATGTCCCTCGAGATCAAATATGACCTGAGCGATACGCTGACCTTGACCTCGGTCACCGGTTACTATGACCAATCCGATCAGCGGATTGCGGAATCCAGCTTTCAGGCAGCTGTTGGGTTATTGAACTCTTCTGCCTATGACAAAGAGCAATGGAGTCAGGAGCTTCGCCTGAGCTCAAACTTTGATGGGACGTTCAACTTTACAGTGGGTGCTTTCTACGAAGGACGTGATATCGAGGCTCAGAATGCGGTAACGCTAGGCAGCAACATCGCGGGGCTTCCGGTGTCTGTGTTTGGTTTGTTCCCCATTCCCATCGGTCAGCAGTTTACCCCTCAGGAAAGTACCGCTTATTCGGTGTTCGCTCAGGTTGATTGGGAGCTGAACGAGCAGTGGTTGCTGTCTTTCGGTGGTCGTTATTCGCATGAAGAGAAAGAGTCTGTCTTTGAAGTTAATCATTTTGCGGTCGCCCCGGATGGCGGTCCCAAAATTAACATTCCCTTGCTTGATCCCAAACCAGAATGGGACAACTTCTCACCGGAAGTGACGCTGAGCTATCAATACAACGACGATGTCATGTTCTTCGCGAGCTACAGAACCGGTTTCAAATCGGGTGGTTTTGATGCAGCCTGGAAGCCCGGTGACCTCCTCGCTACTTACGGACTTACCGGTGTCCCCTACGAAAACATCTATGACGAAGAGGAAGTCGATGGTTTCGAAGTTGGAATGAAATCGACGCTGGCCGACGGCACACTGCGCTTCAATGCTACGTTATACAGTTATGAGTATGACGGCCTGCAGCTGACAAAATTGCAATTCAGCGAGGGCGGGGTCCCCTCGCTTCGGGTGCAAAACGCAGCGTCAGCCACTGTTGAAGGCCTGGAGCTGGAGACCTTGTGGTTGACACCTGTGGATGGCCTGACACTTACGGCGAATCTTGCTCTCAGCAGGGCTGAATACGACGATTTCGTATCAGATTGCTATACCGGACAGTCTATCGCGGCGGGCTGTGCTCTCAACGCCGATCCTGTCAGCGGTAATTTCACGGGAGCCGACATGTCTGGAGAAGCGCTGTCGAATGCGCCTGATTTGAGTGCAACTTTAGCTCTGAATTATGTGGTGGCGATGGGGAGCAACTGGAATCTGGGTTTCAATGTCACAAGCTCATACAAGGACGACTACAACCCGACTACCCAGTTGTACCCGAAAAGTTGGTGGCAGGAGAGTTACTGGGTGACCAATGCGTCGTTGAGCCTGTATTCATCGGATGACACCTGGCAGCTCTTTGTTAGAGGCATAAATCTGGGTGAGGAATATTACGCAGCCACCGGCTCAGTTGCACCGTTCTCTGGAAATCCAGCACTGACCGGAACCAATGATGCCAGTGGGCTGCCGGATTTCTTCCAGTTCGTTAACGGTGGACGTCAGTTTATTCTTGGTGTGACGTACCGAATGTAGCGCCGCGGGGCGCCGGCAGTTGGGATTTGAATGGAAGTCGGTCCGTCGTGAGTTGTAGGACCGACTTCCGCTTGTTCTACGACAGTCCTTACAGCACAGTCCCTGCTTATGAGTGACTTGGATGAATTCACCGAAGAGATTCGTGATTTCCTCAGACGTAATCTGACCCCTGAGTTTCGTCACTTTGGTGAGGCATATACCGGATTTGATAGCCCGCGGGCTGTTGCCCGGGAGTGGACCCGTATCCTTGATGATCAGGGCTGGTCGGTACCTGGCTGGCCGGTCGAACACGGCGGGACTGGTTGGAGTACCGAGCAGTTACTGATCTTCAAGCGGGAGTTGACGCTTGCGCATGCCCCGCGACTGGCGGTGCAGGGTGTGGACATGGTGGGGCCAGTCATTATTGAGTTTGGTACGGATGAACAGAAAGAAGCTCTTCTGCCACGCATCCGTCATGGGGAAGACTGGTGGGCCCAGGGGTACTCTGAGCCTGGTGCTGGATCGGATCTGGCGTCATTGAAGTGCCGGGCGGTGAGTGATGGCGAAGACTACGTCATCAACGGCACGAAGATCTGGACCACTTACGCACATGAGTGCAACAAGATCTTTTGTCTCGTGCGCACCGGCAATGAAGGCAAGCCTCAGGCCGGCATCTCGTTTTTGCTGCTAGATCTCGATTTGCCAGGCATCGAAGTTCGTCCGATTCTGACGTTTGGTGGAGAGCATGAATTCAACCAGGTGTTTTTCACGGATGTGAGAGTGCCCAAGTCTGCCCTATTGGGTCACGAAAACGAGGGTTGGACAGTCGCGAAGTTTCTACTCGTTGGTGAGCGAGCATGGAGCTACGCAGTCTTCACGCACGAATATCTGCAAAGAATCCGGAGCTTTGTGAGCCAGTCTGCTTCTGGTTCTGAGTCGTTGATACGCGATCCGGCGCTCAGCGCGAAACTAGCCAGTATCGAAATCGAGCTTGCCAGCCTCGATGCAATGGAACTGAAAACCGTAGGGTTGATGAAGCAGGACAGGGGGGCGGCATCGACATTGGCCTCGGTGAGCAAAATTCATGGTAGTGCGTTGCAACAGCGTGTGACCGAACTCGCGGTAGAAATGATGGGGTCTTATGCCATACCAAAGCAACCGAGACTTATGGAGCCTGGTTCCTTAAACGAGCTTATTGGTGAGCCGACCGCAAATACCGCAGTATCCGTCTCTCAATACTTCAGAGATCGTGCTATCACGATCGCATCAGGCACTACTGAGGTCCAAAAGAACATTCTCGCAACCCGGGTGCTGGGTCTTTAAAGAAGGAGGCCGCTGGTGGCTTATGTAGCGTTCATTTTTTCAGCGTTGTACCGCTCAACTATGCGGGCTTTTTCGTCGAGGGCCAAAATGTCGCGACCTATGTATTCTTTTCGGGCGTTCTTTTGGCCTCAAGCCTTCTTGCTGTTGTTTTTGGAAGGATCAGAAAAGCATAAAACCTGCATTTTGCGTCTCACGGGATAATCCCCTTACTGCGCAGATCCTCGAGATCATCAGCCGAATACCCATATTCGCCCAAGATGTCGTCGGTATGCTCGCCTAACAAAGGTGGCAGGTGCCGTCGAGGGTCCTGAGGCGTTTTATCGAACTTTGCTACGGGACCTGCCTGCCTGTATCTACCGGCTGTGGGATGCTCGAATTCCAGTACGGTGTTGTTGTGCACAATCTGAGGATCTTCCAGCACTTCTTCCAGTTCCAGAACGCGGGTTGCAGGAATGTCATTGTCGATCATCCTTTGCAGCAGCTCATCGGTCGTCATGGAACGGATCGCTTCTTCGACCAGCACACCGAGTGCTTCTCGATTGTCCATATCTGCGCGTGCTTCAGTAGTACCGAAGCGGGGATCGTCAATCCATTCAGGATGCCCCAAGGCTGCAAAGAACCCCTCGTGTTCAACCTGGGTCGCCAGGAGATAGATGATTTGTCCGTCCTTGGTGTGCCAAAGACGATAGGCATCGGTAGTCGTCGCCCCGGGTGATACATCGCCGCCTATGAAGGTTTGGCGCAACATGGCATCGGGCCAAAAGAAGGCGAGCGATGCATCAATCATTGGCACCTCCACATGCTGGCCGCCCGCGCCTCGGTCGCGAGCAAACAGCGCCGCGGTGATCGCCTGCGCCGCATAGAGGGCCGAACTCTTGTCTACCACAAGCTGGCGGACTAGATCAGGCATCGGGAAGTCCGGGTTCTTCTGGACAGCCGGCATTCCCGTGAGGCCCTGGACGACGGCGTCATAAACCCGTCTGTTTGCATAGGGGCCGGTGGGCCCGTATCCAGAAAGTGAGCAGTAGATCAGGTCAGGCCTGACCTTGCGCAGATCTGCCTCTCCCAGGCCGTGCCGATCTGCCACACCCGGCCGCCAATTCTGAACAAAGACGTCGGCATCGGCCACCAGCTGGTGAACGATCTCGAGACCTTCAGGCTCAGTGATGTCAACGGCCATGCCTCGCTTGTTACGATTGTTGTTCGCAAACACCGCTGTCAAACCGCCGCGCTCGAAACTCGGCCGTCGGTTTGATTCACCGATTCCGGGTGGTTCGATTTTCACCACATCGGCGCCTTGGTCGGCAAGCATCATGGTAGCGAAGGGCCCGAAAACCAGTTGCGATACTTCTACGACTCTAACTCCGTCTAGTGGTCCAGCCATGGGTTAGCCCTGGTTAGGATGCCCAGGCGGGCCTCCTTCGTTTGGAACCGCACAAACTCAGTCATTCGATTTTTTTGCGTAGTCGCCGAAAGCCGCATCGCGTTCGGCCAGCGCACCGTTAAAGTTCGCGCGCACCGCCTCCTGCATGGCCTCGCAAGTCTCGGTATAGCGCGCCAATGCATGAAGTTCCGCACCCTTGCGGAGACCAGATCGGATACCCATCTCTTCCATCTGCGCGTGTACTGCCCGCTTGTTGAATTGCTGGACGTCAGATGGGACCTTCGCCACCCGTTCGGCCATATTCAGAACCGCATCTTCAAGTTCGTCTGCAGGATAAGCGCGGTTGGCGAACTGAGTTTTGGCGGCTTCTGCGCCAGATATCGAATCGCCGGTCAGCATCATCTCCATGGCGTCTCGCATACCCATAAGCCAGGGGTAAAACTGGACGTTTGGTGGCGTCCCGTTGCGGACAATTGGATAGCCAATGACCGCGTCATCGGCCACGTACACAAGATCGCACGCCAGGGCCAGTTCGGTGGCACCGGCGATGCAGTAGCCGTGTACCTCGGCGATGATTGGTTTAGCCATGTCCCACATTCTAAAGCCGCTTTCTACCAGGTGCCGCCCCCAATTTCCCAGTCCTCCCGCTGTGTAAAATGGCTGGTTCTGTTCATGAGCACCTCGTACGCCAGCTTTGAGATTGTAGCCCGATGAGAAGCACTTGCCGGCACCACGAATGACCGTCACGCGAACTGAGTCGTCGACTTCTGCGGCTTCCAGCGCATGAAAGATCTCCGTGCGCATTTCATTCGTTATTGGATTGCGCTTTTCCGGATTGTTGAGCGTGATGCGTTGGACGTGCTCTCTGGGGTGGTCAACGATGATTTCTGAGTATTCCATGTTATCTCCTCGAATAATCCTGCATGACACAAATCATGCTAAATGTAGTGTCTGTCGTTCCATTTACAACGATCTGAACGATCAAGCTAAGAAACTCAATCTTGCGATACGGGATCTCCTCGGGCGCTGGGTGTCCATTCCCAAGAGATAGCTTGCGCTTAGAAGATCCCGTCGAAGAAAGCGAGCTGGTTCTCAATAGATTGATCATCAATTTCTATTCTCCCCTTTGTTACTGGTTATCTGGCCATTATGATTCTTGTTTGTCAACAAAAAAATAACCGAGTGTCGCTGGCGCGTGATCCATACGCTTTTCATTGGGCCCCGGAGCGCCTTCGAAGAGAAAGTGTTCAACAGGCCGCGGCGTGAAATATCAGAGTTGCTCATAACTCGGGTTTTCTCCGGTTTCGCGCCTGCCTCTCTCTCAGGGCTACGGGCTATGCGCTATGCGCTATGGCGGGTTGTCCCATGGTGTAAATGCGCGCCTTAGAGCCCGGTCTCTGTTGGCGACGGAGCGCTTTGACACCTCCGCTTCGAGCACTTGGCTTTCGAACCCGTGGTATGCGCCGGAATAGACATGCAGTTCCACAGGCACGTTTGCCGTGATCAACCGACCGGCATAGGTCAGGTTTTCCTGGGCAAACAGGTCGATATCTCCAACGGAGATAAAGGTAGGCGGCAGTCCGGTAAGGTCTTTTGCACGAGCAGCGGCGGCATAGTAGTCAATACCGTCGCCGCCGGGTTCACGATTCAGATAACTGGTCCACGAGAACAGATTGTAGCTGCGTTTCCAGACCAGGGTATCGACCACACTTTTGCCGGCCTGCAGGATATTGCTGTCATCCAGCATGGGGCTGAGCAAGAGTTGAAATGTGATCGGGACTTTTCCCCGGTCACGGGCCAAAAGGGTCAGTCCAGCCGCCAGAGCGCCGCCACCAGCACTTAGCCCGCCGATGGCGATGCGGGCCTGGTCCACCCCCAAATGCTCTGCCTCGCCATGCAACCACTTCAGTGCCGCGTAGCAGTCCTCCAGTGGAGCGGGGTAGGGATGTTCTGGAGCCATGCGGTAATCCACCGAAACGACCATACAATTGGCGGCCTTGGCCATTTCTGCAGTGGCGTGGTGATCGGAATCCAAACCGCCCATAACGAAGCCGCCGTGATGACACCAAAGCAGAGCCGGCAGCTCGGCTTCGCGAGCTTCAGGGGTGTAGATGCGAACCGGGACCTCGGGTCCGCCTGGAGGACCCGGCACGGTCAGGTCTTCGAATTCCACGCCTTCCACCACCGGCACCTGGGCTTTCTTGGTGGCGATCATCCGCGCGGAAATTTCACGGGTAGCCGCCAGGGCCTGGGTATTCAGTGGGGGATACTTGTGAAAGTGGACCGTAGCAGGTAACAGTTCGGGATCGATGCGGCCTGGGTCGGTCATCGGTTGTCCCCCCGTACTCTAAGGATTCTTGTGAATGAACTTCAGCAATTCTGCAAGGAACGACACGGCTGCCGGAGGATCTATTTGAGACCTACCACAACACTGTTTTGCAGGATGGTTAAGATGTGTTCGCGATTGAAAGCTTTGGGATCCATCAGATATTGGTTGACGACACCGCGAAGAAGACCGGAAATCAGTACGGCGGAAGCGTCTGGGTCAATATCATCTCGGAATTCACCGCTCTTTACGCCGCGCTTGACGATCGATGCGATAATCCCCCTTGCTTGCTTGTTAAGCTTCGCAATGGCCGGTTTGATTTCTGGAACGGCGCCCAGGGCTTCCCCCATCACGACGTAAAGAGCCTTTATGTGACTCTCCCTCACAAAAACCTCGTTGAAATAGGTATCAACGTAATTGCGCAAAGCTTCTTCTGCACTTGATACATGACTCCCCTCGATGGCGGGCCGGATCTGGTCCTCGATAAATCGGGACACGGTGCTTTTGACCACAGCTTGGAGCAACCCTTCTTTTGAGCCGAAGCGATGGGTGACGAGGCCTCCCGTATAGCCTGCGGACTTGCCGATTTCTATCAGAGTCGTCTTAACGTATCCCTGCTTTGCGAAGAGCTCTATGGCGGCCCGCATGATACGACGTTCAGATTCTGCCTTTCTTTCTTGCTGAGTCTTGCCGGTCCCATTGGGTCTGGATTGTGTTTTTGCTTTGCTTACCACGGTTGCGTTCTCGGTCTCGGTAGTCTAATCGTACAACAACATTTTTGGTTGACAAACCAATAGTATATTGGTGCACTAACCAACATATTAGAATAACAAGGCAGATTTCGCGAGTGTTCCAGATTTCGGGTCTTTGGAGGCACATCGGAAATCATCCAGCGCGTTATCTCGGTTCGAATAATGGAACATAGCTGATGGGTATTCTCGTTGAAGTTGCTTGATGGTGTTGAGATTCTTCAGACGGCCTCGTTTGATGCGTCGAGCAGCGCACGTCGGGCGATTGATTTCGCAGGCCAGATGGCGAGGTTGATGGGTGCCTCAGTTTCCGTCGATGAGCATTTTCAAACCGCCAACACTTTTTTGAGTCGTGGGAAGACCCCTGTGAAAGGGTCGGTCGATGATTGGACCGGTGCAGAACCCGGTAGAATTCTACTCCAGACGTCACCTTCTGCACCGTCGCAGATGCCTTCGGTTGCTACGGTCCATCTGCAAATGTCTTCACTTGAAAGCGAAGCCACGCTATTTGGTGCCTCCGGCCTTGCTGATCTGTTGGGCGATCCCGACCGAGCACCGCTGATTCCCGATGGAGATTTCGGTGTAGGTACTGTTGGCTACGGCGTCTTTGCGGCACTCTGTGGTGTTGCAGCGAAGTGGCGGCGTTTTGAGCAAGCTGATACTGCCGTCGTCGATGGCATTGGCGTGCTGAGCTGGGTGAACTGGAAGGCTGCCCTGGCCGGTGCAATGGGTAAGGACATCCATCGGCAGGGCGAAAAAGCTGAGTGGCCGATCGTCGAATGCGCTGACGGTCATGTCGCGCTGGTTTACACGGAACGAGACTGGCAGCCGCTGGTTGACCTCGTCAGCGATGACCGTCTCCGAGCCCCCAAGTTCGACACCTTCAGGGGTCGCCGGCAGCATCGTGAAGAATACATGGGGGCTTTGCGGGAGTGGGCATTTGGGCACACCAAAGCCGAGCTGGTTGATCTGTTTGCCGAATACCAGGTGCCAGCGGCTCCTGTCATGACGGCTAAGGACCTTCTTGTTGATCCACTGCTGGCCCACCGGAGTGCGTTTGTGAAAACGACACTCGACGACGATACAGATTGCAGATCTCCGGTGCTGCCGCATCGAATTCCGGCTTCGACGGGAAAGAATGCTATTGATGCCAAGACCTCACACGCGTCGAGATTGCCGCTGTCGGGCTTCAGAGTCTTGGACCTTGGCATCATTACCGCGGGAGCCGGCGTGTCAGCATTGCTGGCAGATCTCGGGGCTGAGGTGCTCAAGATCGAATCTCACGGCTATCCTGATCCGTTCCGCGCGTGGGCCGGTGAAGAAGTTTCTCCCTTTTTCAAAGGTAACAACCGAAACAAGCTGGGCGTGGCACTCGATCTCAAATCAGGGCAAGACCGCGTGCAGTTTGAGACGCTGGTGAAAACCGCTGATGTCGTTGTAGAGAACTTTCGACGGGGTGTGCTTGAGCGGCTTGGCTATTCCTATGGGACATTAACCTCGCTAAATCCCGACATCATTCTCGCATCAGTTTCCGGGGCCGGTCTGACAGGACCCGGAGCACGCAACAGTAGTTTCGGTTCTACGCTTGAAGCGTCCTCGGGATTTTCGGCCAAGGTCTGTTATGAGAATGAGGGTTTGCCGTATATCACTGGAAGGAACGTTAACTACCCTGATCAGGCGGTAGTGCTCTATGCCAGCGCGGTGATCGCAGCAGCACTCTCTGGCAAAGCGCGTGGGATGCATATTGATGTCTCCCAACGTGACGTGACCGTGTTTCTCTCCGGAGAAGAGCTGGAAGTGCTGTCAGCCGGAAAACAGCTGGTACGGCGACGCAATGGGATGGCATACAGGACGGCCGACGATCAGTGGATCGTCTTCGATGAGTCTGGAGCGCCGCTGTGCAATGAACTGTCGCTATCAGACCGAATCGCTCAAATGACGGCGACAGACTGTATTGAAATGCTGACCGCTCGTGGTGTGGCTGCCTGTGTGGCCTGGTCCGGCTCAGACATGTATCGCGCCAATATTGAAGCGGGAAACGATGTGTTTGCCACTAGACATCATGTTTTGACCTGCCCGTCCTCAAGGGCGTGGATTATCGTAGTGGCGGTGGTCACCCCCACCGAGACAGAGCCAAAATTGAGGAGGGCAGGTAATGCAAGACTTTAGAGCAAACGAAGCGGAAACGGTATCAGGACAAGTGCGGAGTTCGGACATCAGCTATGCGGCCTATGTCGGCTTGGACGTGCACAAGGAGACGATCGCGGTGGCGGTGGCACCGGCGGGCCGGGAATCGCCCACGTATTTGGAGGAGTTGGCCAATCAACCGAAGGCGATTGCCAAGCTGGTCGACAAGCTGGTTGGACAGTACGGCGGCGAGGTGATCCAGTTCTGTTACGAGGCGGGTCCGTGCGATTACGAGGTGTACCGTCAACTGAAGGAGTTGGGTTTCGATTGTGCGGTGGTGGCGCCATCGCGGATCCCGAAGGCGCCGGGCGAACGGATCAAGACGGATCGGCGAGATGCCTGCAAGCTGGCGCGGTTGTTGCGCAGCGGGGAGTTGACGCCGGTGTGGGTTCCGGATGAGGAGCAGGAGGCGATGCGGGATCTGGTGCGGGCGCGTGCAGATTTCAAGACTGCCGAGCGCAAGGTGCGCCAGCAACTGGGTGCGTTTTTGCTGCGTCATGGGCGCCATTGGTCGAAAAGCCGGTGGACGCAGGCGCATTACGCCTGGCTGGACAAGCAGCGCTTCGATCAGGACTGGCAGGAATGGGCGTTTCGGGAATACCTGGATGGGGTGCGTGCGGCGAGCGATCGAGTATCGGCGTTGACGAAGCAGTTGCATGAGGCGTTGGCGAGCTGGTCGATGGCGCCGGTGGTGCGCTCGCTGATTGCGTTGCGCGGCGTTGATGTGATCACGGCGATGACATTGCTTTCGGAGTTGGGCGACGTGAGCCGCTTCGACAAGCCAGGGCAGTTGATGGCCTATCTGGGGCTGGTGCCGAGCGAACACAGTTCCGGGGGGCGGCGCCGGCAAGGCGGGATCACCCGGACCGGCAACCGTCAGGCACGGCGCGTGCTGGTGGAATCGGCGTGGTGTTACCGGTTTCCGGCGCGGCGCACCGCGCATCTCGAACGCAAGGCGGCCGCGGCATCGGAGGAGGCCAAGGCGATTGCCTGGAAGGCACAGCGCCGCTTGTGCGGCCGTTACCGGCATCTGCTGCAGGCGGGCAAGAACAGCAAGCAGGCGAATGTCGCCGTGGCGCGCGAGTTGAGCGGCTTTGTCTGGGACATCGTGCGATGCGAGATGCCCCAGATCCTACCGGCCGCGGGCTACCCCAGTGACACGCCGCAATCCGAAGACGCGCTCGATATCGGATAAGGAGGAGGTCTGGGCGTGTTGAGTCAGGGCAGGATCGGGCCGGTGTGGAGAACCCTAGTTCGGGCTATAACCGGTGCCGTCGGTACGATCCCTGAACGGGCGTATCGGTCGGCGATCCCTGCCACTAGAGAAAGGCCAGCTCCGCGATGCAGTGAAGTCCGGTCGGTAACCAATCCACGCATATCAGCATGATCCACCGTCGCAATCAGCCCGGCCTTGTCCTGACCCAACACGCTCATCGCCATGACGACGCTTTCGATGATCGTACGCGCGTCGCCATGTGCGAGAGCGCGGTGGATATGTGGACGAGTCCTTACGGACCGGCGCGCGCCCTTCGGGCCGTGTGGACAGCCCGTGGACAACGCTGGCGCGTTGCCCACCGCCTGCCCACACTCGTGCGCCTCTCGCCCACATATCCACCGCGCCGACCACAAGTTTTTTCATTCCGGAGAAGAGAACCAGGAGGATTTCCTTGAAGGGAGTTGACAGGTCAAAACATATCAGCCCGAATGGTGACCTGGTCAAGGGTTTCCCTTTTCAGCTATTGAGAACGCCATTGTCCATATACGGCGATTCGCCGCTGGTGGGCGAACATACCGAGCAGATTTTGAATCGGATGGAAGAACGCGATGGCGATACCGTTTGATCTTTCAGATCGAATGAAAATGCCATTAGTCGTGGCACCGATGTTTCTGGTTTCTAATCCGAAGATGGCAATTGCCGCATGCCGTTCGGGTGTTATCGGCAGTTATCCGGCGCATTCGACCCGAACAGGCGAGATTTTCGAAGAATGGCTGATGCCAGCTAAAGCGCCCTGAGGGGAGAGTGAGGGGAAATTGCTAGTGGAATTAGCAAAGAAAGAATCGCCTGGCCGAGGCTACGCAAACTATGCGCTGTTTGTATTGGTTCTTGTCTACGCTTTCAACTTCATTGACCGAAACATCATCTCTATTCTGGCAGAAGACATTCGGCTGGATCTGGGCATCAACGACGCCCAATTGGGCTTCATGTACGGCACAGTCTTTGCCATTTTCTTTGCGGTGTTTGGCATACCTCTGGGCCGATTTGCTGATGTCTGGGTGCGACGTAGCTTGATTGCCTGGGGGCTTGCGATCTGGAGTGGATTTACCGCGCTGTCCGGCTTTGCTCGTTCGTTTACTGAGCTCACGATCTACCGCATGGGCGTTGGCATCGGCGAAGCTAGTGCGTCGCCAGCCGCTTATTCTTTGTTGGCGGACTATTACCCGCCGAGGTTGCGCGCTACCGTCATCGCCATCGCTCAATCTGGCGTCTATATCGGCAGTGGTGTGGGTTTGTTTCTGGGCGGATACCTATTGGATAGCTGGGGAGCCGCATACCCAGTTGCAGAAGAGGCGCCATTGGGCTTAAAGGGCTGGCAAGTAGCCTTTCTGGCGGTGGGTATACCTGGTTTGCTGTTGGCGATCTGGGTTCGCACCTTGCGCGAGCCTGTTCGAGGCTCGAGTGAAGGTCTTGAAGTGCCTGATCATCCCGCGCCGTTTTCAGTATTGGGCGCCGAGATGAGAGCCATGACGCCAGGGCTTAACCTCGTGGATTTGAAAAAAGACGGTGGGTCGGTAGGGGCAAATGCGCTGTTTGCGGTTCTGATCATGGCCATGGCGTGGGTGTTGACCTTGCTAACGGGTAATCCGGCACAGTGGATAGCGCTTGGTATCGGCACCTACGTCGTAGTGACGTGGGTTCAATCGGTGGCCGTTCGGGATCCCGCCACCTATAACATGACCTTGAAATCCAAGGCCTTCGTGTACTTGCTCATCGCGGTGCCAATCAAGGGGGTGGTAATCTACGCTATGGGGTTTTGGGTCGCTCCCCTACTGTTGCGGATCGAAGGCACCAATCCCACGGACGTTGGTATGTATATCGGCCTGAGTACTGTGATTGGTGGGTTTAGTGGGGTCGTTCTGGGCGGGTTCCTGGGGGATGTTCTCAAACGCAAACATCCGTGTGGGCGTTTACTCATGGTCTATCTTGCCATTGTCGGTGGGGTGCCTTTTGGTTTGCTGACAATCTATTCGGACGACGTCGTCAGCGCAGCTGTGTATAACTTTTTGTTTTTGCTGTGCACCGTCGCTAGCACATCCGTTCCTGCAGCTACGGCAACAGACCTGGTTATGCCGCGTATGCGTGGCATTGCCATCTCCCTTCTTATCGTGGTGGGCACGTTTGTCGGGCTAGCCATGGGTCCGTTTATCGTTGGTTATCTATCGGATATGTTTGCATCTCAGGGCTATGACGCCAGATCGTCATTGCAGATGGCAATGTCCAGCTCGTTTTTGATTTTCATTGTCACCTTTGTATTTCTGACGCTGGCCTGGCGCCTGTTGCCAGAGGAAGAAGCAACAAGGCTCGATAGAGCCCGAGCACTAGGTGAGCCGGTTCAATAACTGAACAAGGCCGCTTTTGTTGACGGGGCGGGGCTCCACTCATCCGACATGCTCTGTTCGTACGGCCTCAGGTCATTGGGCATCCACGGTAGTCGTTGCAAAAGGAAACAAATACAAGCAACATTTGTTGTGTCATTATGTCCAATGCGCTGCAGCCTGCCGCTTGTTCTCTGTCGATCCATGTAATTACAAGCACTTATGAGTGATTTGAAGGAATTTACTGCAGAGATTCGTGACTTTTTTGGCGACAGATTGACGCCCGAACTGCGTCATTTCGGTGAGGCGTATCCCGGCTACCACTGTCCGCTCCCTGTGGCGAAAGAGTGGACGCGCATTCTCGACGACCAGGGGTGGTCGGTGCCAGCCTGGCCGGTCGAACACGGCGGTACAGGCTGGAGTACCGAGCAGTTAGCCATTTTCAAACGGGAAATGATGCTCGCCCATGCCCCGCGGCTCATGAGCCAGGGTGTGGTCATGGTGGGGCCCGTCATCATTGAATACGGTACCGAAAAGCAGAAAAGTGATTTTCTACCCCGCATCCGTCGTGGAGATGATTGGTGGGCTCAAGGCTATTCTGAGCCCGTAGCAGGATCAGATCTTGCGTCGCTGAAGACTCGGGCTGTGAGCGATGGTGACCATTACATCATCAACGGTACCAAGATCTGGACCACGAACGCCCACCTGTGCAACAAGATCTTTTGCCTGGTGCGCACCAGCGACGAAGGTAAGAAGCAAGCGGGTATCTCGTTCCTGGTGTTCGACCTGGATCTGCCGGGCATCGATATTCATCCCATTTTCACCTTCGGTGGAGAGCATGAATTCAACCAGGTGTTCTTCTCGGATGTGAGAGTGCCCAAGTCTGCGTTGGTCGGCAAAGAAAACGAGGGTTGGACGGTTGCGAAATTCCTGCTCGTTGGTGAGCGAGCATATAGCTACGCAGTCTTTGTGCACGACTACCTGGATAGAATTCGAAAGTTTTTGGGTGAGCAGGACCCTGGTTCCGAGCGGCTGATTCACAATCCAGCGCTCCGCTCGAAACTGGCCAGTATTGAAATCGAGCTTGCAAGTCTGGATGCCATGGAACAGAAAACCCTGAAGCTGCTGAAGCAAGACAGGGGCGCGGCGTCGGCACTGGCGTCGGTGAGCAAGCTCCATGGTACTGCTTTGCAGCAGCGTGTGACTGAACTTGCGGTGAAGGTGATGGGACCGTACGCCTTGCCACAGCAACCTCGACTTCTGGAGCCTGGATGCCTGGATGAGCTCATCGGCCCACCGACAGCCAATACGGCCATCTCCGTAGCTCAATACTTCGGAGATCGTTGTCTGACGATCGCGGGTGGGACGACACAGGTACAGAAGAACATTATCGCCACTCGAATACTGGGCCTTTGAAGAGTTCGGCTGTTAGGGCGACTGTGTTGGACTAAGGTGCAGGTCAAATCAGAGGAACAGCGACTGTGATCGAGATCATCGAAAGCCGTGAGCAGATAACGCCCGCATGGTTGTCAGATACCTTGGCCGCTGCCGGATTCGAGGCGACAGTCACCCACGTGGAGGTAGAGCCGATCATTGCAGGCTACTACGGCAGCAGTAGCCGTCTCGCTCCGCAATATGAGCAGGTTGACGATTCACTGCCGCGCTCTTTGTTTCTCAAGATGGCCTCTGAGCATGAAAGCGCTCGCGAAAGGGCTGCTGAATCCGGCATGTATAGCTTCGAGGTGGGTTTTTATCGGGACCTGGCAGATCGGGTAAACATCTCCACGCCGCGCTGTTACGCGGCGAAAATTTCCCATGACAACTCCGCCTTCGTATTGTTGCTCGAGGATGCGGCCCCGTTTGTGCAAGTTGATCAAATCCAGGGCTTGAACCTGGCGCAAGCCAAGCTCGCTATGCGGGAGCTGGCTGGCCTCCACGCGCCGACATGGCAGGGCAGAGGTATGGAGAATTGCGACTGGGCGAAGATCGACGCGTCGATGGTGAACGGGTTTGCGCAAGGCATGATGCAGCTCAAACCGGCTTTTGTGGAGCGTTTTGGCGATGCACTGTCCGGTGCAAACATCGAGATTCTCGACCGCCTGGCTCTGAGCGCGCCGGGTTACTGGCGCTATTCTCTCGAGTGCAAAAACCAGGTCGCCGCACACTGGGATTTCCGGGGCGACAACATGCTATTCGGTCAACGCAATGGCGAACTGGCGATGGTCACAATCGACTGGACGGCGCTTAAGTGCGGCGGCGGTAGAGACCTGGGGCATTTTCTCGGCACCAGTCTGGTTCCGGAGCTTCGCAAGACACACGAATTGGAGCTGTTGAAGCACTATCACGACTCCTTGCTGGCGCAAGGCGTGAGCGACTTCAGTCTGCAGGAGTGCATAGACGACTATCGAAGGAATCTGTTTTACCCCGTGCATGTTGTGGTGAGTGTGACGGAATCTATCAATGTGGACGCGCGGGGCCAGCAGCTGTTTGCATCGATGTTCAATCGCGCGTGTGAGGCGATCAGAGACCTGGATGCCTTGGAGCTCATTGAATCCCTATAGAGATGGCCTTTGGGCAGCAGGCTTTTATCGCTATCACATTGCTCGTTTTCGGGTGCTCCTAGATCGTCCGCCGTGACTATATTGGTCACTCGGTTCCCCTTGGCGCAGTATTACGCCGGCCGATTGGTTCGGTCCTGAAACAGGTGGTTAGGACGAATCTTTTCGTATTCCGCCAGCACCGGCTCAAATTCTTCCGGTGAAGAGGCGTGAACAATGATGCCGTCGGCGCCGCCTACTTCGAATTCCTCCACCCAACGCTCTGCACACTCCCGGGGTGTGCCGACCGCAGCCGAGCGCCACTGTTTCGGCAGAACTTTGTCGATGGCGGCGAATTGTGTGAGGCTCGCAACAGAGTCAATCCATGCTCCTACCGAGGTCACCGCAGGCTGCGCTCGGAAGCGTTCGAGTTCTTCCGCATCCCAGCCGTTTATCTTGGCCAGGCCTTCGCCGTAGCCTGGCACCTGCAGGTATGACGCCAGTCGAGCGGTAATGTACTCAAGGTATTTTTCTTCGGTTGGGTTGCACAGCGTTGCGAGCACTGTCCATACGCTTGCGCGACCGACTTCCTTACCCGCTTCCTGCTCACCCTCGCGGATGCAACTCACCGCGTGCGCCACTGCCTTGGGTGACATAAAAGTATGCAAGTGTGCACCGTCGTAGATCTTGCCGGCGTTTTTCAGGCTCTTCGGACCAAAGCCGACGAACAGAATCGGTACATCCTCCTTGACATAGTCGCTGTAGCCGAGCAGCGGGAATTCGCCGATTGCGCCGGAATAGCTTGTTAGCTGCTCGCCACTCAACATACGTCTGATCACGTCGTAATACTCGCGTTCGTGTTCAAACGTTACCGGCGGCATGCCCCACCGTCTCATCATGTGGGCGTTGCCCTTACCCAAGCCCAAAGCAAACCTGCCGCGTGACATACGATTAATGCTGGAACATAGAGCCGCGGTGTACATGGGGTGACGCGTGTTGGCGTTGGTCGCAGAGGTGCCGATGTAGATTTCTTCGGTGACCGCCGCCACAGCCCCGCACAGCGTGCCAATTTCCTTGAAGTCGGCGCGCTCTGAAATCATGACATTGCCAATCCCAAGCTGCTCAGCATGCTTGACCTGTTCCAGGTCTCCGCGGGTGTCAGACGCAGCACCTGGGAATGCATAGAAACCCAGCTCGGGGAACTTCGAGGTGTAGGTGGGGTAGTTTCGATCTTCTTCGTTGATCATCTCTTTCCAATTTGTTTTCTATGAAAGATTCATCCAGTGTTGCGCGGCTGCACAGTTTCGCTCGAACAATCGGGCTAATCACTTGATAATCAAGCTCTCTTCCAGGCAGGCGTTGATAACCTCATCAGGTAACGGAAAATTGATGCCTGCCGGGTCTTCTTTAACCTCCTCATGCAACTTCTTCAGCTGATCACTATCTACTTCAAGCGAAAGCCTGGCTGGGATGCCACATTCTTCCTGTAAGGCGACGAACCGGGTGATTACCTCGTCCAGGAGCTGTGTGTCGTCCTTTGCGTCAACGGGGATACCCAGTGCCTCGGCGAACGGTCTTATCCTGCGAAGATAGTGGGAAGGCAGATTCTTCATAACGATGGGTAAGTAAACCGCGTTGGCCAGGCCGTGGGTAAGTCTGTAAACCGGTCCCACTGAGTCCGCAAAATTATGGATGGGCGTGGCGCCGAGTCCGGATGAAACCGTCGCTACGCAAGCCATGGCGCTGGCAACCTGCAGTTCGCCTCTAGCCTCGATGTTGTTACCGTCTCTTACGGCAATGGGAAGATTGTCCACAATCAGCCGGGCGGCGCGCAGGGCCAAAGCGTCCGCGAAGCTGTTGGGCCGAGTAGTGAAAAACGATTCAAGGCAGTGGCTCAATGCATCAAAGGCTGGTTCGGCAGTCAGTTTAGGCGGCAGGGTGACAGTCAGCTCCGGATCCAGATAGGCATAGTCCGAATTCATGTATTGATGAAACATGATGATTTTCTTGTTCGTCTCACCATCCATAAGGGCCGCACCCTGAGACACTTCTGCGCCGGTGCCGGCTGTGGTCGGGATAGAGATATGTGGAATGCCAAGGGGTTGCGCCTTGGGTCGCCTGTAATAGACGACGCTTCCTTCTACCAGCTCATTAATGTCTTCAACCCCTAATCCGAGCATGACCTTGATACATTTGGCCGTGTCCAGAACGCTACCGCCGCCAACGGCCAGCAAGCCGTCGGCGCCGATGTCCCGGTACCAGCGGGCGCATTCGTTGATATCTCTCGTGTCGTTGTCCTGGCGAACGCCATCGAAAATTCCGGCCAGCGGCACGCCTTGAGCCTCGAAAGCCTCGCGTACCTTATCGACCACTCCGGCAGCGACCAGTCCTTTGTCGGTTACCATCGCGACGCGTCGGCAGCCTTGGTCTGCGAAAGTTCTCGGCACCCGTGCGCGGCATCCGGGGCCGGCTGTGACCACGGTTGTGAAGTCCAGGCCGAAAACTGGTTGTTTGGGCATCTCTCAGTCTCCTCTACCTTGTCAGGGGCAACTCAGGTCATTGGGCACCAGACTGTAATCGTATATTGTCAAGGACATAAACTACAAGTAACATGCTTTGTGTCATTCTGATCAATGCGGGGCGGATGCCTGCGTGGCTGGGCATATTCCCCTCAGCAAGAAGGGCGATCAGCCACAATTGAATCTGCATTTTTCACGGGAGGGCGGCGAGCAACTTGCTGTAGAGGTGATGGGAGTTTACGCGGCCCCAAAGCAACCGCGACTCGTGAAGCATGGTTCCCTGCATGAGCTGATCGGTGAGCCCACCGCCAATGCTGCAGTTTCTGTCTCTCAGTACTTCGCAGATCGTGCCATGACGATCGCATCAGGGAGTACTGAGGTTCAAGAAAACATCATCGCCTCTCGAATGTTGGGTCTTTGAATAAGGAGCACAAACCGTGACACTTGAACAAAATGCTGCCCGCCTGGCTGACCCGGCGACCTACGCGGACCCTGATGAACTGAATGAGATATTCACGGAGTTGCGCCGCAGCAGTCGTATTGTGCTCACAGAACCGAAGGGGATGAGATCTTTCTGGGCGGTTACCAAAGCGGCAGATGTCCGATTCGTGGAAACGAATCCGGGCAAATTCATCGCCGAGCCGTGGCCGGCAATGTTGATGAAGGATCAGGAGCAACAGAATACTGAGCTCTTTGGCAGCATCTCGGGTCCATCGACGACGTTGGTCAGTATGGATGGGGAGATTCATCACAAGCATCGCCTGATAGCCCAGGCCTGGTTCATGCCCCATAACGTCAGGAAGCTGATTCCGGAAGTTGATGCCATTGCCGGCACCTATATAGAGAAAATGGCGGCGATGAATGGTGAATGTGACTTTGCCCAGGACATTGCTTTTTGGTATCCGCTCCGTGTGGTTAACTCGATCCTGGGTTTGCCTGAATCTGTTGACGCTGACTTTCTCCGCCTTACACAACTGTCATTTGGTGCAGCTGATCCCAATATTGAGGCGTCGATTGAAAGTCGGTTGGAGCGGTTTGCGCAGTCTCACAGAGAATTCATGTCCATTTTTCACCCGGTTATCGAGGATCGCAGGGCCAATCCCACTGATGATCTGGCCAGTGCCTATTCCAATGCAACCATAGATGGTGAACCACTTGGTGTTGCTGAAACGCTGGGGCTGTTCCTGGTCACCGCGACAGCAGGGCATGACACCACCAGTGCCACGACGGCCGGTGGCCTTAAAGCGCTGCTTGAGCATCCGGAGCAGTTCAGCAAGCTGCGGGAAAACATGGATCTTCTGCCGAATGCCGTCGAAGAGTTCTTGAGGTGGGTTGCACCCGTCAAACACTTTGCCCGCACTGCGACCGAAGATGTTCAGTTCGGTGACCAGACAATCGCCAAGGGCGAAAGAGTCGTAGTCTTCTTTGCCTCTGCCTGTCGAGATGAAGAGGTTTTCGATGATCCCTTCGAATTCCGCATCGATCGTGACCCGAACAAACATCTGGCCTTCGGCACGGGACCTCACCTGTGCCTGGGTATGCACCTGGCAAGGCTTGAGATCAAGAGCTTCTTCGAACAACTGCTGCCCAGGTTGAAGAGTGTAGAACTGGCCGGAGAAGCCACCTATTTGCAGGCGAATCTCGTTAGCGGTCTTACCTCGCTACCTTTGAAGTACGAATTCCATGCTGGTTGATCACACAGAGATGGAAAGGGAATTCGAAGACAACAAGTACCCCATCAGATTCAGCGTCAATGATCGAAATACGCAAATCTAAATCCGATCCAGACAGTTAATCTTTAAAATCAGAGGAACGAACACTATGGACTATCTCCCACTAGGCAACACTGGCCTCTATGTTTCACGCTTCTGTTTCGGCGCGATGACGTTCGGCGAATCCTCGCAAAAGGAGGCGGCATGGATCGGCAACGAAGGCCAGGAAGCCGCCAGCCGAATGGTGGCAACCTGTCTCGACGCCGGCATCAACTTTTTTGATACGTCCAACGCTTATGGTCATGGCACATCTGAGCGAATGCTGGGCAAAGCCCTTGCGGGTAAGCGCGAAGACGCGATCATCGCGACAAAGGTTTACTTCCCGTCCAGCGGCGATGTCAATCGTCTGGGCGCCAGCCGATTCTCCATCATGCGGGAGGTAGAAGGCAGCCTGGAAAGGCTGGGAACCGACCGCATAGACCTGTACCAGCTTCACCAATGGGATGCATCCACGCCAATCGAAGAGACCCTGCGCGCACTGGATGACTGTGTGAGACAAGGCAAAGTCCGCTATATCGGATTGGCAAACGCCGCTGCGTGGCAGGTCGCCAAAGCCGATGGTGTCGCCCGTCTCCTCGGTACAGAAAGATTCTGCTCGGTACAGGCCTATTACTCCCTGGTGGGTCGGGAGCTTGAGTGGGACATCATCCCTGCCACCAAAGACCTGGGTCTGGGGACCATGATCTGGTCGCCGCTCGCCGCAGGCTACCTGTCTGGAAAGTACACGGGTGACAATACCAGCAAGGGTCGACGGAGCGCCATGGAGTTTCCCCCGGTTGATCTTGAACAGGGTGCCGAAATTATTGCTGTTCTGCGCGAGATCGGCGAGGCACACGAAGGTGCATCACCCAGCCGGGTCGCCATCAGCTGGCTTCTACATCAGGACGGGGTGACCTCGGTGATTATCGGTGCGCGCAAACAGGAGCAGTTGGAGGACAACCTCGAAGCCATTGATCTCAAGCTGAGCGACGATGAGCTCAAGCGGCTGAACGAGGTCAGTGCGCGATTCCCGGTGTATCCCGGTTGGATGCCGTCCATGCAGCGAGGCCAGGATTTTGGTGCGGCGCTGGAGCATTCGAAAACTGTCATGAGCTGAGGAGACCCCATTCCATCATTACTATAGACATGAAGCTTGTATCCCAGAGCGGGTGTGGTCCAGTCCGCGCGAGCACCTGGGCCACCGAGCATCTCCGGATGAAGTGCCGAACATTTCAATGTCAATAGGAGTCTGATTCGGTGAAGACGCATTCCAGCGGTAGGCACTTCAAGGTCGCGATGGCAGCTGGTCTGCTGGCGTCGCTGGCGATGGGCGGGGCCACAGTCTCTGCGTCTGATTCCAGCTATTCACCCCATGCAGGGACCGAATACCCGGCGGAAGTGTTCTGGGGGGACACCCATCTCCACACGTCGAACTCCTTCGACGCACGCATGATGGGAGACACCCTGGATGCCGAAGCCGCCTACCGCTTCGCCCGCGGTGAAGAGGTCATTTCATCGACGGGGCAGCCCGCTCGCCTGGCGCGGCCGCTCGACTTCCTGGTCGTCACTGACCACTCCGACTTGATGGGCTCGATAGATCAGCTGATCAAGGGAAACGAAGTGTTCACCGTCATCCCGGAGCTGCGCGATGCTCGAGAGAAGCTCCTTGCCGGAGGGCCGAACTTCGGCAAGACGCTACGCAGCCTGATCTCTGCGGTCGAGGGTGACGCCTCGAATCCACTCATCAACGAGAACGTGTTTCGATCCGTATGGGAACGGTACGCCGACATGGCCGACCGCTACAACGAGCCTGGTCGGTTCACCGCCATGATCGGGTACGAATGGACGCAGTCGAGGGGCGGCGGTAGCCACCGCAACGTGCTCTACCGGGACAGCGCCGAACGGGCGAAGCAACTGCTTCCGTACACTGTCGCGGAGAGCGCCAACCCTGAGGATCTATGGGGGTGGATGCAGCGATACGAGGATCTTACAGGCGGGCAGGTGCTCGCACTCGCCCACAACGGAAACATCTCCAACGGAACAATGTTCCCGGTCGAGAGTAATCCGGAAACCGGGAGCCCCATCGACAGCGACTACGTCGAGAAGCGAATTCGCTGGGAACCCCTCTACGAGGTGACTCAGGTCAAGGGTGACGGCGAAGCACATCCCAACCTCTCACCCCAGGATGAGTTTGCGGATTTCGAAACCTGGGACCGCGGGAACGGATTCCTCAATGAACTGAAGAAACCCGAAATGCTGCAGTATGAGTACGCTCGCGAGGCGCTCAAGAACGGACTGGCGCTCGAGCGGCGGCTGGGAACAAACCCCTACCGTTTCGGCTTGTTGGGTTCCACGGACAGTCACACCTCACTGTCGACGGCCGACGAAGACAACTTCTTCGGGCAAGTCTCGACGTTGGAACCGCGCGCAGACCGGTCACCGGAGCCATTGATACGATTGGCAGACGCACCTGATGTCTGGCGGGCCTGGGAGACGAGCGCATCGGGTTATGCCGCAGTCTGGGCCACCGAGAACACGCGTGAGGCGATCTTCGATGCCATGAAACGGCGTGAAGTCTACGCGACCAGCGGGCCGCGCATGACCGTGCGTTTCTTTGGTGGTTTTGACTTTGAGCCTATCGATGTCAACCCCAACAGGCTCGTGCGCACCGGTTACGAAAAGGGCGTCCCGATGGGTGGAGAACTCCCCCATTCCAGGAAGAAGCGGACCCCCACCTTCCTGATCGCGGCACAAAAGGACTCCTCCGGCGCCAACCTCGACCGTGTGCAGGTGGTGAAGGGTTGGCTTGACTCGAAAGGCCAGACCCACGAAAAGATCTACAACGTCGCGTGGGGCGATGCCCATAGCCGCAAGCTCTCTCGCGAAGGCGAGCTTCCGCCGGTGGGCAACACCGTCGACGTCAAGAACGCGACCTGGAGCGACACAATTGGCGACGCACAGCTAACCACCCTTTGGAAGGACCCCGACTTCGACGCGACGCAGTCTTCCTTCTACTATGTACGCGTTCTTGAGATTCCGACCCCACGCTGGACGGTGTACGATGCAAAATACTACGGCGAGGAACTCGTGCAAGATTCGAAGACCTCCATTCAGGAGCGCGCCTACACATCGCCGATCTGGTACGCGCCGTGAGTTCCTTCCATCTTGATCCGGTGTGGTTGTTTACACGTTGCCCATCGCTGTTTTCCTGGGCGCCGTTTTGCCGGTTCAAAGCTGTGATAAAGAAAATTCTCCTACTGCTATTTTCAGGTGTGATCGCCGGTTGCGCGCCCGAGCCATCAGGTTTATCGCAACCGAAAACAGAATTGGGCCTTTTGACCTGTGAGCCCATGAATGGCGTGTCTGTGTATTGCGGTTACAGAAACCCTGAAGACCTGGTTCTGGTGCCGGGTGGTGATGCACTGATTGTCAGTGAAATGGGGGGATTCCTGCTGGATTCGCCTGGCAGCTTATCGATGCTGAACCTTGGTAGCGGTGAACGGCAGAGGATCTTGATCGACTGGTCCGGTGCAGACGTAACCTGGGGCGATGAGAGTTGTGGGGCGCCCGATGTTGCCGCCTTCAGTCCCCATGGCATTGATCTGATCACCCGGCCTGATGGTCTGCATCAGCTACTGGTCGTCAATCACGGCAAGCGCGAAGCTGTCGAGTTCTTTGAGCTTGACAAGCGGCAAGGCCGCTGGTCTCTCGCCTGGCGCGGCTGTGCCTTGCCGCCCGGCGATCCATATATCAATGATGTGGCGGCGCTCAAGGATGGTGGTTTTTACGTCACCCACATGTTCAATAAGAGCATGCCGTTTGAGAATGTCATCGAGCGGTTTACCAATGGCGAGAACATCGGCTGGGTGTGGGAATGGCAACGGGACAGCGGCTTTAACAAGCTGGCCGGGTCAGATCTGGTGATACCGAACGGAATCGCGGTCAACGGAGATAACAGCAAGATATTCATCAACGACTACCTGGGCGACAAAACCGTCCGCATAGACCGTAGAGCGGGTGAAATTGACGGCTCAGTAGCGGTGCAACAGCCGGACAACGTCACGGTGGATGATGACGGATATCTCTGGATTGCGTCGCACACACATGATGCCCTGGAACAATCTTGTGATGCAGTGTCCCAGGGCCCGTGCCTGTTGCCTTATGCGGTGGTTAAAGTGGATCCGGCAAGTATGAAGTCGGAAGTTGTATTCAAGGAAAATGGTCCGCCCATGGGCTATAGCACGGTGGCGCTCAAAGTGGGCGACCGAGTCTTTATGGGTAGCGCCCATGGTGACCGCGTGGCCAGCCGTTCAATTGCAAAGCCATTGATCTCGAGCTGAGTGATGATGACCTCAAGCGGCTGAACGAGGTCAGTGCGCGATTCCCGGTATATCCTGGTTGGATGCCGTCCATGCAGCGACGCCAGGATTTTGGCTTGGCACTAGAGCATTCGAAAACTGTCATGAGCTGAGGAAAAGTAACCGAGTAGCTCGTTCACTCACTCGGCATTACCTCGGCAGATTAACTGACACTAATGATACAATTAGTGTAGTCTGTGTTTTTTGTATCTATAAGAATAGCAAGGGTAACCAACGATATGAACGACCAGCAACAGATTACGGAGCTGGTGGCTCTCTGGGCTGATTCGACGAATCGTGAAGATTCGGAGGCTTGGGCGGCGACTCTGTCGGACGACTGCGTCTATTCGATGACCGGTGGACCGGAGCAAAATGGCCGGGACGCGATCGTCGAGTACTCGGTGGAGGTGCTGGGGAGCATCGAGTTCGTTTTGCAACTCGTGCACAACGGCATAGTCGAGGTGGACGGAGACTCTGCAACGGGTCGCTGGTATGTCTCTGAGCACCAGGGCCTGAGTAAAGACAAGGGCGCCTTCATCATTGGCGTCTATCAGGATAGCTACGTTCGAACCGCGGACGGTTGGAAGTTTGCCAAACGCCACCTGGACGTGCTGTATCGCGAAAAGCGCCGTGGCGATACGTTCGGCACCGCTTTCCCATTGCCCGCAGCAAAGGTCTAGTGCGGTCCGAGGAAGCTCCTATTCAAGGTCGCACAACCCACCGTCCGCAGGAATCAACGCGCCGGTGACATAGTCTGAATCTTCACAGGCTAAGAACAATGCCACCGGCGCAATGTGCTTTTCTGGATCGCCGACATAACCGAGCGCGTTGGAGCGTAGGCCGAAGACTTCGAAGGGGTCAGCACTGTCATCGGTCATTAAAGCAGCCCACTTCTCAGTCATGCCCATGGGTGCAATGCAGTTGACGTTGATGCCATATCGGCCCCAATCGTTCGCCGCCACTCGAGTCAAGCCAACAACGGCAGCCTTGGCAGCAGCATAGCCGCCTCGTGACTTGTCTCCTCGAATAGCTGCGAGCGAACTGAAGTTGATGATTTTCCCACCTTTGTCCTTCATCAAAGGGAAGACACGCGTCATGAATCGATAGACGGAGTTGACGCCAACATCGATCGTCCGCAGATATCTGTCCTCGCCATAGTTTTCCAGCGGAGCACCACCCGGTATGAAAGCCGCGTTGTTTACCAGAACGTCAACGCCCCCGGCTCTTTCGACGACATACTCGAGAAAGCTGTCAATCTGTTCGCCGGAGGTGACATCGCATGCCTTGTGAATAACATGGCTGCCCATCGATGCGAGTGCTTCGGCAGTCTCTTGCAATTTTTCGCCGTCCAGGTCACAAATGGCAACCGTAGCCCCCTCCTTACTGAACCGTTTCGCAATACCAAGGCCCAAACCCTGGCCTGCTCCCGTTACGATCGCGACGCGACCTTCTAGTCTTCTCATTCAATCAATCCTCTACGGCCGGAATTCAATCTTCCGCGGGCCAAGCTTATCGGAATGAGACAGGATGCGATAAGCCGCCGGTATCCATTCACAGATCAACCTGCTCTGTCTCAGCAAGATTATCGACCGAGCCGTTGGTACAGTGAATATGCCAGCCACCGAGGTCTTCCTTGGTGATGTCATAACCCATGGCATGACTGACAACAGGGGGACCTGCAACAAACAGCTGTGCAATGTCCCTGACCATCACCGAGAAATGGCCGAGCATGGCTTTCGCTGCGCCAATGCCGACAACGCTGCCGAGCACCAAGTTTACAACGGGAACGGTATTCGCTTGTCTGGTGTAGGAACTACGGCCACCGTGCTCAGGCAGAAAAGAGCCGCCTGACCCTGTTAGCCTCGGGCGACCCGCCTTGATTGCACCCGAGCTTTCACTGGCGGCGCTTTCACCTTCCTTCGTCTGTTCCGGGACCATCTTGGTAATGCTGCCACCGCCGGAAGATCCATCCAACAACCTGATCGAGGGGACACGAAGCTCTACCAACAGCTTGTCCAGATACAGGCTTTTGGCGCCGATCGCGCCATCTGCATGCCCGCCCCTTGACTTCAGTGTGGCAATTTCTTTCAGTATGGGAATCCATGAATGCTCGCGCTCAAACAGAACAGAATCTTCGGAATTAGACGGCCTGATCGTCACGAGAATTTCTCCGGCAGTAACACCAATCCCCGGTTCGGTAAGGCACGCAACCCGACCCTAGCTTATGGCTGTATCCGTGGATTTCTAGGCGTTCGGAAACTTAGCGGGTAACTGCGTTGCTATTAGTGAAAAACAAAGAGTTTTATCAGCACAAACCGTGCGCTAGAGCACCACTTTTCGTGCAATGGCCCCGTTCTGGCCCACTCCCCTGGGGCCGTCCGTACACCGAACGAGCATCTTGTCGGAATTGAGGATGCTGCCTGATCGGGCAAGCCCAAACTCCGAAGGGTTGTGAACCCCTTCAGCTGGTTGCTCACGCCCTATAAACTACATAAAATCACCAATGCCCACTCATTAAATCCGTATTTATACCAATTCGTAGCGTTTCAATGGTCGATATTCGGGAGAAATCCTCTGCGGCAGCGATCGTCAACGCCATGCCCGAGGCTTTTGTGTCCACCTCCAGGATCAGCAACGAAGTCTCAAGGAGGGTGGCTGCCGGTCGACTGAGGAAGCTCGCAACGCGCGTGTACACGAGCAACCTCGAAGATGGCGCCTCCAGCATCGTTCTTCGCAATTTATGGGACATCGTTGCTGGGTTCTTCCCCGGCGCACTGATCGCCGACAGGACGGCCTTTGAACTCAAGCCGGCTGAGGATGGATCAGTGTGCCTTGTTTGCGACCGGGTGACCGATATCAAGCTTCCGGGTGTGATCTTGCTTCCGCGGCGGGGCGCAGGCCCTGAAAAGGACGACCGGCGTTTCATGAACGGACAGATTTATCTGAGTTCCCCGGCCCGCGCCTATCTGGACAACCTGTGCAATTCACGCTCCCGCGCAGGCAAGGTCCCGCGTACGTTGCCGCGAACCCAAATTGAAGAACACCTTGAAAGGCTGATGGCCTCGGCGGGTGAGGAGGCTTGCAATCAACTTCGGGACGACGCCCGACGCATCGCTGGCGTCATTGGCAGAACCGAGCAACTGGATTGTCTCGACTCGATCATCGGAACGATGGCGGGAACACAAGATGCGCGTCTGCATGCCTCTACAGCCAAAGCAAGAGCGCGCGGCCGTCCGTACGACCCATCAAGGGTCCGGTTGTTCGAGGATCTCTTCGAAACCCTCCACGGAACGCCGGCACATGCGCAGCCAACCGCTTCTCGTGACGGCATCGGGAATGCCACGCTCGCGTTTTTTGATGCCTATTTCTCGAACTACATCGAGGGTACGGAATTTGAGGTCCGGGAAGCGACCGATATTGTGTTCGGCGGTCGCATTCCGGATGACAGGCCAAGCGATGCGCACGACATCCTTGGTGTTTGGCGGGTGGTTTCGGACAATTCGGAAATGCGTCGCGTTCCCCGGTCGGCGAATGGCCTGATTGAGATGCTGCGCGAGCGACATGCCATCGTGCTCGCGGGCCGTCGGGAGAAGTCCCCCGTCGGTTCAAGATGCGGCGCAATCGTGCGGGCGTAGTCGAATTTGTTGCTCCGGAGTCCGTAATCGGCACATTGAGCCGAGGATTCGAGATGTATCGCAGTCTCGACTCGCCGTTCCACCGCGCAGTCTTTGTCCACTTCCTGGTCTCGGAGATCCACCCGTTCGAGGACGGCAACGGCCGCTTGGCCAGGATCATGATGAACGCGGAACTCGTCGCCGCCGACGAGGAGCGAATCGTGATTCCAACGGCGTTCCGTGAGAATTACATCGCAGCGCAACGGTCTCTTACCGTCGGCAATTCCGCGCTCCCCCTGGTGCGCGCGCTGGACTTCGCCAAGCGCTGGACGTCGGCGATGACATGGGGGCGCCTGGCTGAAACGGAAGCCCTGCTTCGATCTTGCAATGCCTTCGAAAGCGAGCGGGCGGCCGAGGAGACAGGCGTAAGGCTCAGCTTCCCTGAACCCGAGGAAGATCCGGCAAACGAAATCGAGGACCCTCAGCCCTAGTGAGATCTCATGGTGGCGCGTTGGTTGCCGAAGACTAGGTGTCGCCTACGGAACGCGCCTACCGTTATTGCGCGTTCAAACTGCTGATCGCTCTGAAGCGTGATTGCCAGGCATTGGCCGCGATGTTTGTATGAAAACCAAACAGCTCAAATCCATGTGGTGCGCCTGGATAGAGGTGGAATTCAACCGATACCCCGGCATTTACCAATCGGGTCGCATAATCAATGGATTCGTCTCGAAAGATGTCGAGTTCGCCAACATCAATAAAGGTAGGCGGCAG
The DNA here is from genome assembly GCA_963663395.1 of Pseudomonadales bacterium. Lineage (GTDB taxonomy): Bacteria > Pseudomonadota > Gammaproteobacteria > Pseudomonadales > Azotimanducaceae > Azophilus. Next base: position 5,089,684 of record OY760226.1, on the reverse strand, counting down.
CCCGGTTAAGTCGCCTGCTCGCGAAGGGGAGGCGTATGGCGACACTTCGTCAGAGCCAATGGCGTCACCCACAAAGCACTGCCATCCAGTGTAATTGTCGTCGTGGTTCCAGGTCAGAAATGGTGTCATGGCAGGGTCTTCGACCGTATTTCGATCATCGAGCATGGGATAAATCAGAACTTGTTTTGCGACCTTCGGGCCGTCTCGATCTCTTGCCATCAGGACAACGCCTGCTGCAAGGCCGCCTCCGCCGCTGTCGCCAACAACGCCAATTCGATTCAGGTCAACGCCGAGTTCGTCTGCGTGCTCAGCGAGCCAGACAAGTCCCGCGTAGCAATCTTCTACCGGAGCCGGGTAGGGATGCTCTGGCGGCAATCGGAAGTCCACAGCCAGGACTGCGACGTTGGTGCGGTCTGCGTAAAACTTGCAGACAGCGTCGTACGTGTCGACTGAGCACAGAAACTTGCCGCCGCCGTGAGTGTAAAGAACCGCAGCAGTGGTTTCGGAGTTGGCCGGTCGGTACCAGCGCAAGCGTATGCTTGTACCATCCGCTGAGGCAACGCTGAAGTCTTTGGTTTGAATATCTTGAGTAGCGGGCAGCATCTTGTCGAACATCCTGCTGCCCACCGCTTCCTGCGCCTTGCGCCTGCCCTGCCAATCACCACGAGGGAGCTTCGGCATCGCACCGGCGCCCGCAAACACTGCTTCAAAAGTTGGTCTCAATTCAGGATCAAGTTCAAGCATCGGTTACTCCAGTTGAGTTAATAGCGCCTGACACAGTCCTGTGCAGGTGCGATGTGCAGGTTCATTTCGTCCTTTGGATTTGGTGATTCTTGTTCCGTCAAGAAGGAAGGCATCAACTGGCGTGTCCAGGCAGCCTTCGGGTTGTTGCGGAGCTGATCACCGCGGAGAATGACCATAAACAGTGCCAAGCACTTCGGTGCGGTACCCGAGCAGCGTCAGCAAGTTGTCAGATGCGCTTGCCAATACGTCATCATTCAGCGAGAGAAACCAGTTCTCCTGAGCACGGTATATGGGTTTTGTATACCAGGCGAAGGCTGCTGCGCGGGGAGCTTCTGACAGGTTGGCGCCGGTTTGATGCCATATTCGGCCTTCGAATGCGATGGCTGTACCCGCCGGTGCTATCACAGGTAATGCCTCCTGTTCAGGTGGCTCGAAGGGTTTTTCGCGACTATGACTGCCCGACACCATTCTAGTGGCGCCGTTTTCAGTGGTGAAATCATCAAGCAACCAGGCAAAGTTCAATCCCTGTGGTTCTGCGGGCCATGGTGGCGGATAGCCGCTCTGATCCGCGTGTAGTGCACCGCCAGTACCGCCTGGCTCCAAAATGTTTGCGGAGAAACCGCTGAGTAGCGCGCCTTTACCAAGCACCTCCTCCAGCAATTCCAGCACCAGCGGATGTTCTACTAGTTCTACGAACACTGAACCCCTGTTCAGTAGATTCCATACCCGGACACTACCTTTATCATAGTCCAGCAGATACTGACCTGAGGGACGCCCATTGGCTGCGTCATCCGCTGGACCCGCGTAAACAGCATCACGCGCTTCGCGAAGTTTTTCCCCGGTGAGGAACTCAGGCAGTAGCGCAATTCCGTAATCCTTGAGGTCTTCGATCGCTTGCCGGGCGGAGCCTGCCATCGGTGGAAAAAAGTTCATCGGGTCACCCGCAGCGATTCTCTGCGGGTATCGCGGGGCGTTCTGCCATGATTTGGTCCTCCTTGCCGTTCTAGCCAATATCAAAGGTAACTTTTATGGCCCCGGAATCTTTGTCGGCCGCAGTGGCAAATGCCTCCGCTGCTCCATCGAGGGGGAAACGGTGTGTAATCATCGAACCCGCGATATTAGGGTGTTCGAACAATATGCGTGCCGCTTCAACAAAACTGCGATCGGGTTGCGTGCACTTGTAAGCGATCGAAGTGATGATGGTGAGCTCCTTCTGATATAGCGCTGGCACTATCGGTGTAGGCTCAAAGAAGTTCCCCAATACCAGAATACGGCCACGGGGCTTTGCGCAATTGACCGCTTCTTCCAGCGATTTCTCGTTACCGACAGCGTCGACCACCAGGTCGTAGCCGTCGCCGACGTTTAAGTTGGCGCCCAGTTGCTCGGCGACGACCTGTTGGTGTGGATAGCGCGCTTTGACAGTAACGCCGATGTCCCATGCTTGCAGACAGGCTGTACTGCCAAGGCCAATCGAACCAGCGCCGATCACCAGCACTTTATCTTTGTTGCCCAGCCCGCAACGCGAAAACCCTCGAACGCACACGGCCAGTGTTTCAACCAGATTAGCGTTCTTTACATCTAAACCTGTGGGCAGCTCCACCAGGGATGCTTCCGGGACGAGCATCGATTCGGCCATACCGCCATCCCGGGTGAGTCCCGCAACCGTTGGCAAATCTTGAGCCTGGCAATGCGCGATGAGGCCGTCCGCGCAAGACTGGCAACTGCCGCAGGAGTGAAACGGTTCGATTGCCACCGCTTTTCCGTCGGGCGTGTACCCGGCACACTCATGACCTGGAATTCGCCCTTCCAGCATGCCTGTTGGCAGCAGATGAAGGTCGGTGCCACAAATGGAACTGGAGACGACGCGGACAAGCACACCGTTGCCTCGTGGCTCCGCGCAATCAGAGAATAGAGGCGAGTTGTTAACGATCTTGACCGCCTTCATGGCTCAGCGATTTGCGCGAGTGCGAAGCACTTTCTTGTCGACTTTGCCTGCACCTGTCAGTGGCATTTCATCGATCAGGTGGATGTTTTTCGGCACTTTGTATTTCGCCAGGTTAGCGCGGCAGAAATCCAGAATCGCTTCCTGAACCTCCTTGGCCTCGCGCCGCCTCGCTTCTTCTGTTAACTGCACATAAAGATTGACGATTTCGCTGCCGGGGCGTCGATCGTCATGGCTGCCGATCAGTGCGGAAAGCGCGATGCAGTCGAGGGCCGATAACTCGTTTTCCACCTCGACCGAAAACACCTTGAATCCACTGACAATGATCATGTCTTTGGTGCGGTCCCGCATGTAGACATAGCCGTCTTCGTCCATTACACCTACATCGCCCGTGTACATATACGTCTTGCCTTTCCATTCGCGCAGCGCTTTGGCAGTTTCATCAGGGCGATTGATGTAACCTTTCATCATGCAAGGGCTGGCAGCAATAATTTCTCCGGCCTCGCCATAGGGCATTTCCTTTGTGCCTGTCTCGACGTCAACAATGCGCAGATCTATGCCAGGCAGCGGTATCCCCATTGCTTCCGGCTTGCATCGAGCGGGAGGATTGACGACGGTTGTGGGTCCTGTCTCTGTCATGCCATAGGAATCAGACAAGACAGTCCCGTGCAACATGCGTTCGACGCGTGCCCGGTCATCTCCGGTGGTCGGTGCTGCGCCTGTCATGGCGAATTTCAGCTTCGAAAAATCAATGCGATCACTCAATGGATGGTCGACGATCATCTGGTACATTGTCGGTACAGCACCAATCCGGGTTGGCGGACAGTCAATCATCTGCTGACAGAAGTGCTCCATGTCACGCGGGTCCGGGATCATGACGAAGCGGCCACCGTGTCTGAGCGATATCCCCAGTTGCATCATCCCGGCGATGTGAAACAAAGGGGCTGCGTTCACTACGGTTTCCGTGCCGATATCCCAGGGCCGGTAAACCTGGGTAAGCACTGCGCAATGCATGTAACCCCGAAGCGTGAGCAACGCACCCTTGGCCGGGCCTGTCGTTCCGCCCGTGTATTGAACCAGCAGTGTGTGATCAGGTGGCAGTTCGGCCTGCCGGTAGACGGAGCTGGCATCACCGGTGATCCCGAGATAGGTATGGCAGGTGACACCCCGCAATTCTGGCAGTTTCAGTTCCTCGGCTTGCCGGAGATCCTCAGCACCGGTAATGACGACGGCAGTGACGCAGCCTGGAAGGCTCTCAAGGGCTGCCAGGGTTGAGTTCGCCAGGCTATCTAGCCCGCATCCGTCACCAACTCGACGGAGCCGTTTGAACCGGCTGGCTGAGGGCCGTTTGTTTGCTTGTTAGAAAGTGCCAGTGCTGTAAACGCATGCCTGTGCGGCGATATTGAGGCAATTTTGGCTCTCGGCAGGGTCGGAAACGTGACTGTGCCACGGCGGTGGCAGCCACGGGCTGTCTTTCAGGCGTGGGTCCTCCCCGGCGGGTGAGCCGGTCGGTGTGATGGGTCGGCGCGAATCCGGTTACGCAGGCGGGGCGCGGGTCGGTCCCCGACAGAGCGCGTTTGCGGCGGCCGTAAATGCGTCCCGGTAGGGGTAGACCGATGAGAACGACAACCAGACCTTGCGTGCGGTGATCCGCACCCGGGCTGCGACCTTGAGCAGTTTCACCCGAAGGGTTCCGCATTGCGCCCGGGCCCAGCGCGTGCCGGCCAGGCCCAGGCGCCGCAGGCCGTGCATGAGCACATAGGCGAAGGACGCAAAATACAGACGCAGTTGGTTGGCGCGCAGCGTCGCCGTGCTGGTCCGGTCGGCGAACAGATCGAGCTGACACTCTTTGATGCGGTTTTCCATGTCGCCACGGGCGCAATACAGTTGTTCGTAGAGTCGTTGCGGCCCGGCCACCGCCGGGCCCAGGCTGGTCACCACGAAGCGCGGGTTGGGACCCTTCGCCAGATGCTCGGCTTTGGCCACCACCCGGCGCGCGCGGCTCCAGGATGTTCGGGTCCGGTAGCGAAACACCCGGAACCGACGCGACGGCGCGCCCGTCGTCGCATAGCGGCTGTGGGACTTGTGCAGAGCCTTCTCGATGTGTCCCACCAGGCGCTCGTTGCGCGCCAGACCGAGCACATAGTCCACGTCGTTGCACTCGCACCAATGCATGATCGATTCCCGGCAAAATCCGGAATCGCCCCGTACCACCACGCGCACCTCGGGCCAGCGTTGGCGAATCCGGCCAACGATGCGGGTCAACTCCTCGACGCTGCCGACGCTGGCATCCCGGTTCGATGGCCGCAGTCGTGCGCACAACAGATGCTCGCCACAAAAGATGTAGAGCGGCAAGTAACAGTAGTTCTTGTAGTAACCATGAAAGAAACGCCCCTCCTGATTGCCGTGCAGCGGATCGTCCGTGGCGTCCAGGTCCAGCCACAGTTCTGCCGGCGCCTCGGTGTGGGCATCCAGGAACAGATCCACCAGCACCCGGTCCAGGGCATCCGCATCCGCCGCGATGCGGCGGTAGCGATCCCGGGCCGCATCCTCCGGCTTACCCAACTCCAGGCGGTTCAACGTGCTCGAACCCGCCAGTGCATACCTCCGATCCCGCTCCCGGGGTCGCTGCGCACCGGTCAGGTCGGCCTTGCCCGCCCAGAGCGCCAACAGGCTGTCGCCGCGCAACGCGTCGTGATCGTTGAGGTCTTCGTAGCCCAGGGCAATCCCACCCACCCGCTGGGTAACCATCTCCAACACCGAGTGTTCGACCTTCCTGGGGTCGCGATAATCGGTGAAGCAATCTGCGATGCGCTGCATCAGCCCCAAGCGGCGATCCACCTCGCGCAGCAGGATGGCGCCGCCATCGGAGGTGAGCCGACCGGCGTCGAAACGACCGACAACTTCGCGGCGGCCAAAGGCGTGAAATTCAAGTTGCCTGGGCGTACACTGTGTGTTCATGGGACCTCTTTGTTGGAATAGTGTAAGTAATTGAATCCACTCACATTATCCAATAAATCGAGGTCCCATTCCAGTTTAATGGTGAGATTTGCGGGCTAGAGACAGCAGCACCTTGATGTTGGCATCTTCAACTTGACGGGTGATTTCCACAGGGGCGAGGAGAGGAGACACGCTCGATAGCGCTGCGCCTAGTTTTGATGCTGCCAGTAGAGCGATTGCGTACTGCGGAATCATCTGCATCTGTACGCCGATCACGTCACCGCGTTTGATGCCGAGCGCCGCGAGGGCATTGGCCAGTCGATTGGCTAGCTCGTTCAGTTCTGCATAGCTGATATCACGATCGCGGTAGCGTAAGGCCGTGTTGTCCGGAATCGACTCGGCGTAGAGCTCGACAAAGGTGCCAGGCGGTCTATCGTCGAAATCAGGGGCTTTCACGCCCAGTTCACGGTGGATCTTTTCCCACGGACCGGGTTGTAGTGTTTCACTCACGATTATTCTCTCCAGGCTCCTTGAACGGCCTTGATGTGGACAGATGAGCCGCATTATCGAACAACGTCTCCAAGTTGCGGAGCAACTTGATCACGTCGCCTGGCAAAGCGCCTGGCTCTTGTCAAAGCCCTGCTTCAATATATGTCAACACTGACACACAAACTATATACTGTACCCGAACTATGCAACAGATTCGTCAGGTGCGTGAGGTCAAACAGTCAATCTGCAGAAGCTGCCCCGCGGCCTGGAACTGTCTGCAGCGGGTATGCCGCTTTCGGCTTTGCCTGAAGAGATGTTGCGGGAAGGCAAGGACCAGGTGAAGGCGTATTTTACGCTTGGCAACGGTATTACCAACTGGCCTCAGACAGAACTGGTCAAGCGCCCTGTGGATATGGAGCCGTAGAGGTATTGTTATGTTGAAGTTAAAGAAAATCGCAACGATGACAGCCTATGTCGAAAGCGTAACAACGACCGGAAGAATGGACATCGGCGTTCGTCAGCTCTACGTTGTGCGCGGCGGCAAAGTCTCCGGTGAGCGCATCAATGGGGAGGTCCTCGCCGGAGGTGGTGACAACCTGCTGGTAGACCCGGGAGGTCTGGGACACGTCGATGCGCGTGTGACCTGGAAAACAGATGATGGCGCCATCATTTACATGCAGTACTTCGGCCGTGTCCAACTTAACGATGAAACTGCGGCTGCCTTCCAGTCGGGTCAGGGGCTGCCCTTTGGCACAGTCCATTTTGTCACCCAGCCACGTTTCGAATGTGGCGATCCTCGCTATGCGTGGCTCAACCACACGGTTGCCATCGCCGAGGGCCGGGTCGCCGAAAACACCGCCATCGAATACAACATCTATGCCTGCGAAAGTGAGGGAAGTGATTCATGAGTATTGCGTTGACACCTGAACAGGAGGCAATCAAAAAAAGAGCATACGATGCTGGCCTGGAATATCAGGAAGCCGCGTTCAAGTGGGACGAGGAGGATGCCGTCGACTACCGGTCTGTTTCCGACCGGTTCGGAGAACTCGGCTTTTTTGGTCTTACGGCACCCGAAGAGTGGGGTGGTCAAGGCGGTGACTGCGTGGATTATCTACTGGCCGTATCGGAAGCCATTCGGGCCGCCGGTAGCTGGATCGTGGGTGAACCGATGTTCTGTACCACCGGTCCCGGCCCGTCGATGTTGATGCTTTCGGATAACCAGGCACTGAAAGACAAATATCTGCGCGATGTGGTGACTGGCGTAAAGGGTTGCGCCATTGCCCTGACAGAACCGCTGCATGGTTCCGATCTGACCTATCTTGAAACCACCGCGGCAAGGGATGGTGACAACATCATCATTAACGGCTCGAAAAGCTTCGTCACCGGAGCGATGTACAACGAGCTGTACGCCTGCTTTGTTCGATTCGACGACATCCCGGGCCCACGGGGCATAGGCGCAGTTGTCATAGACGCAGATGCGCCCGGGTTTTCCATGTCACGAGGACCGGTTTTTCTGGGTACGCGCAGTATTCCCCATGGCGACGTGGAGGTCGAGCCCGTTGTCGCAGGCTACTACGGCAGCAGCAGCCGTCTGATTCCGCAACATGAACAGGATGACGATTCACTGCCCAGCTCCCTGTTTCTCAAGATGGCTACCGAAAACCAAGGCGGTCGCGAGAACGCGGCGCAAGGGGGAATGTATCGTTTTAAGGTGGGGTTCTATCGGGATCTGGCCGGCCTTCACACGCCGACGTGGCAGGGCAGGGGTATGGAGAGTTGCGACTGGGCGAAGATCGACGCCACGACAGCGAATGCCTTTGCTCAAGGCATGATGAAGCTCAAACGCTCTATTCTGGGGCGTTTTGGCGCTGAATTGTCCGGTTCAAACATCGAGATCCTCGATCGCCTGACTGTGAGCGCGCCGGGTTATTGGCGTTATTCGCTCGAGTGCGAAAACCAGGTAGCCGCACACTGGGATTTTCGGGGCGACAACATGCTATTCGGTCAACGCAATGGCGAACTAGCGATGGTCACAATCGACTAGCCGCGCCTCGAGTTCACTCAAGGGTGATTCGACACGCGCGAAATCGCCTTCCTTCAAGCCATGATGATTTGTAACTTCGGGATGCACGTTGGCCGTTTGCCCGCGGCCTCGCAGATACGGCAGAAGGTTTTCTTTTCGATTGTCCTGCTCATTGTTCCAGTCTCTACTTACATCACTTCGTGATAGGCGGACTGGAATTTGGATTTCAGCTTGTCGTCGCCGGAAAAAACGGCTCGATCCTCGTCGACCAGCGCCTGCAGAGTTTTTTGCCCGAGTAACAGTTCCGCCCAGGCGCGCCGGTCGAGAGCAAGGCTGAGTTCGTAATCCTCGGGCGCAGATTCGGCAAATTCCGTGGCACCGTGGCGAATTGTCAGTGTAAAACTCTCATTGGTGTCGGTTACGTCGATTCTTACCGTCGCTACCAGGTCGACAGCTCGTTTTCCGTCAATGGTGTAGGACAGGGTTTCCAGCGTTGAGGCAGGTGGCAGAGCGGCGACCGCTTCGACCGGAAGAGGGATCCGGCCGACCGTCGCGGGATCAGTGACGGTGATTTTCCCTTCCAGTTCCAGTGCCTCATGCAGAAGAAAGTTACGGGTCTGCATTCCCGTTGGCGTGGCCTGAGCCATCTTGCGCAAGGCTGCAGCCCTGATGCGCTTGGCGTTTTCGTGAGCGGGGTCATCAGCCAACACGTAACCCGCCATATTTGCGGCGAGGTTATAGCGCTTCTCCCCAAAAATCTGCTCGGCCCGCTGCAGCAGTGCATCTGCGCCACCAAATCCCTGGACAATCTCGGCACCCAGTTCGGCTGCATGGGGCGGATGCAATTCGACAGTATCGTTGGCGAACCAGCCGACCAGCCCTCTGTAAATGCCTCGCACCATGTGTTCCACATCGACGTAGGCAGGGTACAACTCGGGAATCGCCACCAGTTGCTGCGGGAGTCGTAGTTCGCGCGCGATCTCGGCGGGGCCCAGACCTCGATTAATCCCCCTTACTGTTTGCTGGTAGATGTAGGCCAGAGCGTCGCGATGCGCCGTCGCGAAATCATAGGCTTGTTTGCGTCCCGTCACCGGGAACCCGTGACAGCCAACCAGGTACTTCGGTCTCAGCGAGCGCAGTTTGTCGATTGACGCCAATACATCGGGCGGGGAGCGATTGTAATCGCCGCGGAGGGTATACATCGGGAACATGAACGGCATCACCGCCGTGTTGTGAATCACGGCGTCGAGTTCCGGAATATGAATGATCAGGCTGTCTTCTGTGTCAGCAACGGCGTGGTGGAAAACGACATTGAGCCCATCAATGTTTACCTGTTCTCCGTCTGCTACAGGGTGCGTTACCGGCAAGTGTCCGCCGGCATTCAGCAAGGGGTCTTCAAACTCCGGTTCCGTGATGCTGTACTCAGCGTCAGCACCTTCCGTAGGAAGGTAGTGTCCGAACTGAATAAAACCGCGGCGAAACCTGCCGGGTGCCAGGTAGGAAAACAGCGACTTCATGTTTTCATCGACATCAGGGTGTCCGAAGATGGGTATGTCGATATCCGGGTGAGTCTGAGCGATTGCCCGGGTTCCCCTGGTGTAGTGATGATGGCTGTAGATGACGGCAACGACGGGTTTGTCGCTGAATGTCTGCTTCATTTTCAGCGCTTCGAGTCCGGCGCCCAGGTTCTGACCGGTATCGATCATGATGAGGCCGGTGTCGCCCTCGACAAAAGTGTGGTTGGCGATACCGTAGCCGGTGATGGTATGGATGCGGGGAGTGACTTCCCAGGTCTTGACCTCCGCCCAGGGACCCTCGGCAACAAATGCGGCGTAAGCGCCGTTCACACGCGCGCCGTTGTCGACGGCGATGACCTGGTCGTCCAGATCGCCCCGATAGAACCGGGGATAGAGCGATTGATGCGTCGCCATAGCTTTCACTTTCTCATTGGAGCTTGTTTTTTCGGCCATCAGTTCTGCTGAACCGAAACCAATTGTCAGCGTCAGGACCAGTGTTGCTCGGAAGCTGTTCAAGCGTGATGCTCTTCAATCCTGACGGAGAACTTTTCGATGTAAGCCTGGTAGCGGTCGCGAATCTGTTCGCGAGTCACGCCAAAATCCCGTTCGGGGTTGTAAGTGAGTTTGCCCCCGTGACGACCGCGCGGATGCGCATCAATGTAAGCCTTGAGCTCCACGCGTGCCTGATCCGTGAACGGGAAATTGACCGCGTCATAGATCGATTCCAGTGTTCCCATCACATCGGCCATATAGTTGTGGAAATGAATGTGTGTCACGGATGTCCAGTCGGTGGTATCAATATCACGGACCAGTCCACCAATCATTCCGTCCGCCATATGGACCGCCACCTCATAACCATGCTGAGGATCAGGCCTTGCATGAGTCTCGCGAAGAACGTACGCGTTCATTGTCGCGTTCGAAACGGTTGATGAGGCAGGGTCGCGATGTGTAACGATCAGGTGTGCATCGGGGAATTCTCTGTTCAGCGCCGGCAAGAAACCCAGATGGTGGGGCGTCTTCAAAACCCAGCGCTTGGCAGCGCCTTCTTCAGCGCCCTGTAACCAGTTCAACGCCTGCAGCCCGCGTTTGATCAAGTTGTACATCCTGGCGGGATCCATCTCGTTGTAGAACCAGCGGTTCCAGTCTGGCGTGTAGGTTTGGGGCATGTACATCAAGGGGCATCCCGCCATGGCCATGAAGCACAATTCCTCCATGGCGTCGGCGAATGAGATGTCGTACATCAATCTCGACAATGGCATCAATGCGTGCATATCTGCCATGACCTGCCGTCCTAGCTCTGCTCTCTCTTCCTCGGACAATTCCGGAGACTGGTTGGGGTCGTTTGCAGGAAAGGGTGCCCTTGACTGCCAAAAGCTCAGCGCTCGCAGGCGCGAGTCGCTGCTCATGATATTGGACAGGTTGGTTGTGCCGGAGCGAGGAATCCCGGCAATGACAATAGGCGCCGTCACTTCGACGTCGGCAATCTCGGGATGTTGACGGAAAAGCGCTTCCAGACGGCTGCGCTGAATAATCAGGTTGGCGCATTCTGCTGCCAGCAGCTTTTTGCCGGCTTCCGAGAACCCACCCCGACGGTCGCCTTCAAGCAAAAATCGCTCGAGATTTTGAAAGAAGTCTTCATCCTGATGAATAGGCACATCTGATGCATCTTCGGCGAATTGCAATATTCCCTGTATTGAGAATTCGATCGGGATGGCAGCACGTTCGGCCAGTATCTCCAGGCCTCTGTCAGAGATCTCCGGCGCTGCCAGATCGTCGACGGTGATCTCGTTGATCATAGGTTCATCCAGTGTTGCACGGCCGCACAGTTTCGCTCGAACAGTCTGGTTAACAGCAGCCTGGCTTGTGGTGTATCAGGCATACCCATTGCTGCGTGCATCGTCAGATAAAGCGAGGAGACAATATTTTCTCGATATGACTGCATCGCTGTCTCAATGGTGTAGGCCGGGTCCTTCCGAGCGAGTTCCCGGGTATGCACTTCCAGCAAATCTGTTTCGCAGGCCAGCCTGTCGCCGGGCGACAGGCTACTTGTAAGAAAATAGGCAACATCGGCGACAGCGTCACCAACGCTGACCAGGGCAAAGTCAATCAGGTACGCTTGTGGGGACTTCGCATTGCTTTGGTCAAACAACATGTTGTCGACACGGCAATCAACATGAATCAGCGTTTGATTGTCAGGCTCCAAACCCAGCCAATCATGTATTCGAGGTGCGGCCTGTTTGACAACGTCATGTTGTTCCTTGGTCAGCAGGTTGCGCAGCCGGTCATCCAGTAACTCCAGTGCGTTTTCAGGGAATGGCATCCTGGGTCTGATCCAGTGCAGATCGCTCAATAGTGGTTCGTTCCAGTACTGGCGGTGCAATTTGGCAAGCTCAACGATGGCGGCCCTTGCTTCATCAATGGAGCACCCCTTTATCTGGTCGCCCGGTTCGCATCTTTCAGACAGATCTTCGCAGACCATATTGAATTGGCTGCCATCGTCCGAAACCGCCACGAAGTAGCATTCGGGAATTGCTGCCTCAGATTTTTCAGCCAGGAGTTTCTGGACGTTGGTTTCGGTCAGGAATACACCCGCGCTCTTGATCGCCTCAATCCGTGGCTGGTCAGTAGGATGGAACTTGCAGACAACTGATTTCGGCGCTGCGGTATCCGGTGCTTCATAGTCCAGTGAAACCTTTACGGTGATACCGGTGTTGCCTGCCCCTATGGGCTCAACGGAAATGTTGTTGATGGCCGGAACGTGGATACCAGCTTCAGCAAAAACAGATTCCAACCACGGGGAATCGATTTGATTAATCGATGCCAGCAACTCTGGCATGATCAACCCCATGCTCCATTGGTTTCCTGGATGTGTATGGGATTCCAGAACTCACGCATCTTGGTGTCGACCGCCCGAGACACTTCGTGGGTGCTGTAAACACATTCGTTCTCCTCCTGAGTCGTCGTGAGACGTGACGGATCAGTAGCCGCCAACGGGGGACTCTGCACAATAGTGCACCGGAGACGCTGCCGGAGGCGCACAAACCAGGGCCGCCAGCTGTCGTTTCCGAACAGGGTTGGGTCACTGACGTCAACCTGATCCGGCGGGGTACTATGGACGCCTGACCGTTCTGCTTGGCTCATGACCGCGCCTTTTTCCGCATAGACACAATACTATATTAATGTATCATTGTGCCCGAGTATACAGAACTCACTACTTGTAGCAATGATCGTCAGGTCGGATCCTGAGCGTTAGATAGATCAACCTCGTCGGTGGAAAATCTTGCTGATTTTACTCCCGGTCTCATAGCAGACAGCCAAGGGAAACCCGCCGGCGGGGTCCTTTAGTTTAGACCTGCGGCCGGAAAGCAAAGGAATGGATATGAATTACGATGGAAAATCGGCAATTGTCACGGGAGGCGCTACTGGCATTGGTCGTTCTTTGGCTATTGCCCTGGCTAAAGCAGGTTCGAAGGTCGCCATTGCAGATATTGACCTAACTAGTTCTTGTCCGTAAAAGCGGAATTCGAGGGCGGGATGCTGGGGGAAAGCGACTGCGAATTATCTCAAAGAGCGCTCCGCCAAGCAAAAAAAAAACGATCCGGCTTCGCCCAGCACGCCGCAGTCGCGGTCCGCGGGTCTCGTTTCGCCGGGTTTCCCGTGTCTTCGGGGCGGGCGGGCACGAGCACGCGCCGGTTGTTCCAACCGGCTGGCGGCGATGGCGGACAGCGGCGTCAGGCCGGCTGGGGATGCAAGCGAACCAGACGCATCAGGTTGTGGGCGAACACCGCCGATTGGACGTAGGCCTTGAAGCGCGGCAAGCCGCGCCACAGGCAACGCCCCAGGCCGAAGCACCGTTTCAGGTAGGAGATGCCCGCCTCGACGCCGGCGCGGAAACGCTTGAGCTGCCCGTACAGCCACGACGAGGAGGTCATGTCCGCGGCCTTCAGGCCGCGCTTCTTGTGGAACACGACGTGCTCGATGCCCAGCGCCTTGGCGTCGTTGAGGTTCGCGCGCGAGGCGTAGCCGCCATCGAAGGCCACCCGCGACGGCGCCGAGCCGTAGTGCTCGATATGCCGCTGAAGCATCGGCAGACAACGCGCGCTGTCCGCCGGGTTGCCGTCCTCCACCACCACGTCGAGCACCAGCCCGCTCCGCCCCGTGGCCAGGTTGATCTTGTGGCCGTAACGCGTCACGCGGCCGCCCTTGACGATGATGTCGGTGTGCGGCTCGAACAGGCTCACCACCTTCTCGCCCGCCGGCACCGTCTCGCCATCGAACACCCGTCGCTCCGTCTGGTCCGTCACTTTGCCGAGCAAATCCAGATAGGCCGTCGCGGTCTCCACCCAATCCCGGCTCCAGGCCGTGCCCGCCACTGCCACCGCCGGCAACGCCGCCTCGATGTAACCCATCGTCCGCCCGGTCAGACGCAACAGCTTACGGTAGGTCTTGGCGCGCCGTTGGGCCCCGCGTTGCGAGCCAACCTCCAGCGCCCGCCGCTTCGCGGCCCGGCAATGATCGTGGAAGTCGATGGCCGACGCGCCCAACTCGTCTCGCGCCTTGCGCAACAGCTGCGTCAGCACGCGCACCCCGTCGAACAGTAGCCGGCTGTCCGAGGGCTCAAGGATGTGCGTCTCGGTCACCGTGGAATCGACGCGCACCGCCTTCCCCATCTCGACCCCTGAGCCGTGCGCCACCGCCAGTAAGGTTCGGTTGATCGCTTCCCAGGTCGCGGCGCCGATCGCCCCGACGGTGGCCTGCAGCACCGATTTTCCCGGCGCCCGCCGCGTCGGATCGAGCCGTGCGAAGCGTTGCGCCGAGAGCGAATCCCGTAGCGTGAATGCCAGTCCCCGGTAGCTCTCGCCGCGCAGATGCATGAGCACCGCGCAACGCAGAATCGTCTCGCGGGTCAGGCCGTGACGGCCCAGGCTCGACCCTACCCCGCCATCGGGGTCGGCGGCGATCTCGTCGAGCAATTCGGGGTGCGCGTCGAGCCACGCGGACGCCCATTCCAGTTCGTCGGCGACGGGGTGGTCAAGGACTTGGGGATCGAATAGACTGGTTTGAGCGGTGCGTTTTGCGCGCATTGCGACCTCCGGCGTTTTTGGTTTTCCAGTGTTTTTATTAGGAAAGTGAAAACACAGGATATCGGAAACGCCGGTTTTAAGCCACCTGAAACGACAATTTGTTCAACCAAATCAATCCGTTATGAGTTTACGGACAGGAACTAACTAATGCGCAAACGGTCGTGGAGGAAGTTAAATCCTCGGGTGGCGTAGCGCGCGCCTATCAATGCGATGTAGCAGATCAAGACCAGGTTAGCGAGGTATTTGCCAAAGCCTTCGAAGATTTGGGGACAATTGAACTCGCGTTTGTTAACGCTGGTGTCGTTCAGCTCGGGAAACTGGAGGAGCTGAAATTTTCAGATCTTGACTGGATGTTCAGGGTAAATGTCTTTGGTGCTTTGCAGTGCGCCAGGCGCTTCCTTGACGAGACCAGAAAAACAGGCAGCACAAATGCGCACATCACTTTTACGGGTTCCGAGAACAGTCTGTCGCTTCCTAGCTTCGGACGATACAGTGGCTGCGGCGGCTACAACATGACGAAACACGCGCTGCTCTCGATGGCCGAGAGCTTCAGGTTCGAACTTGGGAATGAAGACATAGGAATCAGCCTGGCAATTCCCGGAGGGGTCAAGACTGAAATCATGTCTTCTGTTCAAAAACGCCAGGACGAGTTTGGCGGTTCAGGCACACTTGCCCTGCCAGACATGGGTGCACTACCGCCAGATCTCGATGTGCCTCCGAATATCAGTCCCGATGAAGCGGCTGACATCATTCTTGGAGGTGTAGCCGACAAGCAATTCTATATCCCCACCCACGAACACATACTGCAGGACTTTTTCAAGAGATCTACGGAGATTGAAGCGGCATTTGGCGGTGCTTCGTTTTCAACTTAGTAATCAGTGCTCGGCGTTCAAGCGTGGTCGTTTTCTAACCCCAGACCCCGTTTGATTCCTCGGGCTGTATGGGATTCCAGAATTCACAGATTTTGCCGTCGACGACTCTAAAAACTTCGATACAGCTGTAAACGAAATCCTGTGCCTCGAGCGTCGTTGCATGCATTTCCCAGAGCAGCGTCACAAATTCTCCGTCTACCAATAGCTTGTGGATGGTGAATTCAATCTCCGAGAATACATTTGCATAGGCATCTTTGACGCGCTGGATAGATTCTTCTTTTGTCATCTCCTGAACGGATCCGGGATAATGCCGAAACACTCGATCGGCGATCAGTTCCCTGCCGAGTTGATAGTTCTTTTTGTTCCACAACTCATAGTTGTAGGCTTCGACTACTTCCGCTGGTGTTCTTGTCGTCATTTTGAAATCAACCTCACCGGGACATCCGCAATACTCCGAATAAAATTGTTTGGCTGTCGGACCACATCGCCAACCATGTCTACCTTGTCGAATCGTTTCATGATCTCTTCCCAGAGGACTCTGAGCTGCATTTCAGCCAACCGGTTACCCATACAGCGGTGAATACCGAAGCCGAATGAAACGTGGGCCCTTGCATTAGGCCGGTCGGTGATGAGTCTGTCAGCGTCCTGGAAAACATTTTCATCCCTATTGCCGGACAGGTACCACATCACGACCTTGTCACCCGCCTTGATGGTCTTGCCGCCAAGTTCCGTATCTTGTAGTGCGGTCCTGCGCATATGAATGACGGGTGTCTGCCAACGCACTATTTCAGAGACCATATTGGGAATAAGGTCCGGGTTTTCTCTAAGCTTGGCGTATTCATCAGGAAACTGGTTCAGGGCGATAACCCCACCGGAAATACTGTTTCGTGTGGTGTCATTGCCGCCAACGATCAGGAGGATGATATTGCCCAGGAACAGCATCGGGTTGTTGATCATGTCTTTGGTGTCTTCTCCATGGGCCAGCATGGAGATCAGGTCAAAATTCGGTTCTGCCGCAGCCCGTTCCTGCCAGAGTTGCATGAAGGCGCCTGCACAAGCCGTTAGCTCCGCCTTCATCTGTTTCATGTCGATCTCGACACCTGTGGTTTCCGGTATGTTGGTTGATACGTCAGACCAGTGAACCAGCTTGCGCCTTTCCTCGTAAGGGAAGTCGAAGAGGGTGGCGAGCATTCGGGCCGTCAATTCTATAGAGACTTCATCCACCCAGTTGATGGTTTCCCCAACCGGCAGGTTATCGAGAATATCTGCAGCGCGTTCCCGTATCAGCGGCTCCAGGTTGGCAAGGTTGCTGGGTGCAACAGAAGGAGCAACTGCGGCGCGTTGCACGTCATGCTCCGGCGGGTCCATGGTGATAAAGTTTTCCATGGCCAGGTCTGCTTCACTCAGGCTTGAATCTTCTACATCCAGGATAGTCATCCCCTGTGCCGAAGAGAAAACGCCGTGGTTTGAGTTCACCTGTTTAATCAGATCGTGAGTCGTGACTGACCAGTAGGCCCCGAGGGGAGAATCTGCGCAGTAATGCACCGGTGACTCTGCCCGCAGGCGTGCAAACCAGGGCTGCCACGTGTCATCGCCAAAAATGCGCGGATCACTGACGTCAATCTGCTCCAGGGCGACGCTGTTGGCGTCCTTTTTCTCTATTTCACTCATTCTTTAACCTCCAGGCGGCTAGTGCGAATGCATCGGGGCCTCGAATTCAGCGTTCCTTCTTTTGGCAACGGTCAGTATCACTATCAGTCCTACAGTCATATGCTACTCCTCGTTACACTCTGTACGTTCTTTTATTTTGCCTCCTGAGATCCCGCTATCATCTTACCCTCAATTTTCCGATGTCACGTATCAGGCCTTCCTGGGTGGCTGAGCCGATGAGCGTGCCATCCCGGGTGAACATGCTGGCGCGGACGAAGCCCCGGGAACCTGCTGATAGCGTGCTTTCCATGGCGATCAATATCCAGTGTTCGAGGTTGAACGCTCGGTGAAACCAAATGGAGTGATCGATACTGGCCATCATCAGGCCTGACATGAATGATTTGCCGTGGGGCATGCTGGTGGTACTAAGAAAGCCCACGTCCGATGCATAGGCCAGCAGGCACTGGTGCCTCGTAAGGTCGTTACCCAGTTTTATCTTCGAGCGGTACCAGATGTGTTTGACTGGCGGCATTGCTTTCGGGTTGAAGTAATTGAAATCCTGAACCCGTCTTACATCTAACGGTCGCTCGCCGTGTGCCATCCGAATTAAACTCTCATCCACCTCGGGAAATTCGATCAGAAGCCGTTCAAGAAGCTCTTCTTCTGTGGGGAGTTCTTCCGGTGCTGGTACGTCAGGCATCTCGATCTGGTGCTCCAGGCTGTCTTCAATCGATTGGAAAGATGCGGACATGCTGAAGATCGCTTCCCCCTTCTGAATGGCGACTACCCGCCGTGTCGTGAAACTACCACCGTCCCTGATGCGGTCGACCTCGTAGAGGATGGGTATCTTCGGGTCGCCCGGTCGAAGGAAATAAACATGTAGTGAATGGCAGGGGCGGTCTTTCACTGTTCGTCCGGCGGCAACCAGAGCTTGCCCGATCACCTGACCGCCAAAGACTCGATCCGCACCATGATCTTGGGCGAAGCCTCGAAACAGATTCTCTTCTATGTGCTCAAGGTCGAGCTGTTCAAATATGGCGTCAGTCAATGTCATGGGTTCAGAGTTTTCCCCGCTCCTTGGATTAAATTGAACAAAGTACAAAAGATGTGGCATAACGCGTTTCTGTGCAATATACACATGACACAGAAAACATAATATGTAAGATTGGATATCAGACCAATAGTGGACCACAATTGATGCGGGGTGGGAAACAGGCGCTATCGGCAGTGCAGTCGGCGCAGTCCTTTCGTTGAGACTCTACCGATTGAAGTGGCGCCCATTCTTTGTACGGCTCGGCAGCGAGTTTAGGGTGTTGTTCAAATTTCCGGGGCCACTTCTCTCCGCACTTACTGGACAGACTATCGCCATCGACGGAGGGGCGACTGCGTCGGTGGTCTATTGACACCTCGGCTCTGGTTGACGGCGACTCCAGTCGGGGTCTGAATAATTCATGCCAATGAAAGTCCCTTGGCCAGGTCTTCTTCACTTTGGTTCAAAGGGGTGCTTTCTGCCCCCGGCTGGCCTGCTTCGTTCAAAGAGGAATCGCCTTCGTTTTCTCCGTTTTTCGATGTAGACACAATGCATCAATGATGTATCATTGTTACCTCGGTACACGTGGTTCATATTTTGTAGCAATGACCATTTGTCGCCGAAAACGTCTACTTGAAAAGGGGAATGAAATTGAATCCTATTGAACGGGCGTACTCTAGGTTAACGCGACTCACTCCGGTCACGACGGTAGTTGCGCTGATGGCCACCTCGATGCTGATACCTGCTCAAGTGGTTTGGGCGCAGAGCGCACAAGCAATTGAAGAAATTGTGGTCACGGCACGAAAACGGCAAGAGACCCTGCAGGAAGTGCCGGTAGTAGTAAATGTTCTTACCGAGGATACGATCAGCTCGCAGCGTATCGAGGGGATCAAAGACATTGCCACCATCGTACCCGGGATGGTTGCCAGCAAGACAATCTCCGGGACCTCCGGGTTCATATATCTGCGAGGTGTCGGCACGGGTTCAGGAAACCCTGCGTTCGATCAGGCGGTAGCCATCAACGTGGATGGTATGGGGATCAATAGTGCGCAAATGATGAATGCAGGCATGTTTGACCTCAGGCAGATCGAAGTGCTGAAAGGGCCGCAGGCGCTGTTTTATGGCAAGAACAGCCCCGGTGGCGTGATTGCGATTCATACAAACGATCCGGGGGATGAGTTCGAACTGGAACTTACAGGGATGTATGAAACCGTGGCCGAAGAGACGACTCTACGCGGGATAATTTCGGGCCCCTTGAGCGACACGCTTGGTGCGCGCATCGCATTTGGCCGCTCTGATGCGGACGACAGTTGGATCAAGGTGATCAACTCCGATCAGTTTGAAACAGGACCCACGGGCCCGGTCCAGACAGCTTTTGGGACCGGAAATGCCGAGCTCGAGACCTCATTCGTGCTGGCGACCCTGCTGTGGGAACCCACGGACAACTTTTCTGCCAAGCTGAAGTACGCCCATCTGGAAGATAACCAGACAGGCACACCCTATGACGGCATTCAAAAGGTCTGGTGCGGAACTGGAACGGTGCAGGCGATCTACCCGGTGCCGGGTGTCGACAACTGCAAGGCGGACGACGAGGTGATTACGCCGGGAATAAACCCGGCGCTCAGCGGCCTTCTGAAAGATGGTGAATTCGCAGGTGAAACCAACGGATTTTTTGACAATGAGAACGATTTCGCCGTGTTGGAGATGGAGTATCACACGGACAATGGTCTCACCTTTACGTCGGTAACCGGCTTTTTCGAGAACGACGAATTACGCTTTGCAGATGCCAGTTTTCAAGTTGTTTCCGGATTGCCCGTCACCAACGGTACGAAGCTTGATCAATGGAGCCAGGAGCTTCGCCTGATATCGAATTTCGATGGGAATGTGAATTTTTCTCTCGGTGCCTTCTACGAAGACAAGGAAATTGAACGGGATACCGACGTTATCGCTGGTGGCTTCTACTCGGCCCCGTTCCTGATATCGATCCTGGGCGATTTCCCGATTTTTGCCGGTCGGCAGATTTCCGACCAGGAAGGTACCTCATATTCAGTGTTCGGCCAGATAAACTGGGACTTGAGCGAAGACTGGACGCTTGCCTTTGGAGGACGCTATTCGTTTGAAGAAAAAGAAAACCGCATACAAGTTGAACGACATCCCACTCCCCAGTTCGGACTTCCCGCCGTTCCCAGAATCGATATTCCCCTGCTTGACGATAAGGAAGATTGGAACAATTTCTCGCCGGAGGTGACACTGAGCTACCAGTACAATGATGATGTCATGTTCTTTGCCAGCTACCGGGAAGGATTCAAGTCCGGTGGTTATGACATCAGCTATGGGATCGGCCCCAAGGTGGCGATCGCTAGTACACCGGGTGCTTCTCTCGACAATATTTACAACGAAGAGAAAGTGGACGGTTTCGAGGTCGGCATGAAGTCGACGCTACTTGACGGTTCCTTGCGCTTCAACGTAACGGCTTATAGCTTTGGCTATGAAGACCTGCAACTCTCCAGATTCGATGGCACTTCGCTTTCATTCAGCATATTCAACGCCGGGAAAGCCTCTGTTGATGGCTTGGAAGTGGAATCCCTTTGGGTAACGCCGGTTGAAGGATTAACGTTGGCTGCCAATGTTGCCTGGGCCAAGTCGGAGTTTGACGAGTTTGTCGCGCCCTGTTGGCCCGGCCAGACAATTGCCCTCGGATGTACCGAAGAACCTCATCCGGTTACAGGGAATTTCACCGGCAGTGACAGGTCTGGTGACAACTTGCCATTTGCCTCAGATCTGAGCGCCACCCTGGGTCTGACCTATGCCGCATCGGTCAGCGACAACTGGAACCTGGCGCTTAATCTCACCGCGTCTTTCAAGGATGACTACAACCCTGTGCCGGAGTTCCCGCCTGAAGACGTGCGCCAGGATAGCTACTGGTGGATCAATGCAGGAGTGAGTCTCTATGCTGCTGATGACAGATGGGAGTTCTTCCTCAGGGGCGTTAATCTGACCAATGAGGTCTATAACAATAGCGGTGCGGCGGCGCCTAATCAGGGCAATGACGCAACCACCGGAACTACCGACGCAAGTGGGTTGCCGGACTTTATCTCCTATGTTTCCGGCGGTAGACAGATTAATGCTGGCGTTACTTATCGACTGTAAGACAAATCTGGTGGGTTTAGGGTAATGGACTTCGAGTATCCGGCAGATGCAGAGGCGTTTCGCACCGAACTGCGGCAGTTCCTGAAGGAGGAGCTGCCGCCCTGGTGGACCGATACATGGGTCGATGACGACCGAATCATCCCCTTTACGCTCGAGTTCTGCCAGAAAATGGCCGACAAGGGTTGGCTGACCATGGCCTGGCCGAAGGAGTATGGCGGCAGCGATGCAGATGTCTGGCATCAGAATGTTGTCCGTGAAGAGATGTGGCGTATCGGTGAGCCTCGCGGGCCGCAGTACATGAATCTCAACTACATCGGCCCTGCCATCATGAGGTTCGGCACCGATGAGCAGAAAGAGAAGTACCTTAAGCCCATAGCGGCAGGCAATGTACTGTGGTGTCAGGGTTTCTCCGAACCGGACGCCGGCTCGGATCTGGCGAGTTTGAGGACGCGGGCAGAAGACACGGGCAGTGGCTTCAAGATCAACGGCCAGAAGATCTGGACCAGCTACGCGCGCCATGCGGATTATTGTTTTCTGATGGCGCGCACAGATCCGGATGAGCCGAAGCACAAGGGTATATCAGTGTTCCTGGTGGATATGAAAACGCCAGGCATCACGGTGCGTCCCATCGACTCGTTGGGCGGCCCGATAGAGTTTCATGAGTTGTTTTTCGATGACGCAGAGGTGCCTTACGAGGCGCTGCTCGGACCCGTGAACCAGGGCTGGACTGTGGCCATGTCAGCTTTGGAGGGCGAGCGAGCCGGCGTTGGCTATGCGGGGCTGTTTCAGTTGCAACTCGATGAACTGCTGAAGCACGTGCAGGAAACACAGGACAGTTCAGGTCGCAGCCTGGCAGAAAGAACCGATATCAGAAGCAAGCTGGTACGCCTGCGTGCGATCAACAGGGCAATGCGTTTGTTAATGTATAAAGTCGAGTCAAACCACGCGGGTCCTGACAAAGCGTTTGTTGATTCAGCGATTTACAAGACGCTCGCCGGCGATATATCCATGCAGATAGCCCAACTCGCTCTTGAAGTCACCGGTCTCAAAGGCCACCTGATGGAAGATGATCCTCTGGTGACACTCGGTGATGGCGCCTACCGGTGGTGGGTACGTGCATTGCCTGTGCAAATTGCCGCGGGCTCCAGTGAAATCCAGCGTAACATCATCGCTCAGCGTGGGCTGGGCCTGCCGCGCGCATAGCGGGGCAGGAACGGATCAGGCATGGATTTCAATCCGAGTTTTGTCCAGAGCCAGTTGCAGGAGAGCGCGCGGCGAATGCTGGAAGATCGGCTATCGCCTCAGCTGATTCGTGAGGCTGAAGATTCAGCCGATGGATTTCCTCGCACGATCTGGAATGAAGGCATCCAGCTTGGCTGGCCAGGCATTTCACTACCCGAGGAGTTCGGTGGTGGCTGCAGTCTTCTGGATATGACCGTACTTGCCGAGGAGATAGGTCGCGGTGGTGCAACGCTGCCATTTGTTGTCAGTTCGGGTGTGGCGGCAACCATGCTCGAGCGCTCACCCAAGAGTGAGCACCGCGATCGATATCTCAATGAAATTGCAGCAGGGAAGATCATCTGCCCGGCACTGATTGATGACCGGGGTCGCAACGAGTGGGATGCAGTACGTTTGCCTCTAACAACACAAGAGGGAGGCTACCGCATATCGGGTAAGAAAATACTTGTACCATTTGCGTCAGTCGCTGATGCGTTGCTGGTGACAGCGGTCTTTCCGGATGGCGAATTGGCGCTCCTTGCCGTCGATCCGCAAACATCGGGTGTGACCATCGCGCGTCACCATACGAATATCGGCGTGCCTCTTTTTTTGGTTGCATTCGGCGATGTTCCGATCAGTGATGAAAATATTGTTCACCGTGGTGAGGGTGCGCTGGGTGCGCTGCACGACGGATTGCAGACAGGCACACTGCTGGCAACTGCCGAGGCGATTGGTTTATCCGAAGCCTTGATCACCATGGCGACAGAATACGTCAGTGTTCGCAAAGCGTTTGGCCAGCCTATTGGTGCATTTCAGGCGGTGGCGCATCCGTGTGCAGATATGCGTATCAATGCAGATACGGTCCGCCTTCTGGTTCATGAAGCGGCCTGGCTCCTTGATGGTGGCCAGAATGCAGCGGAAGAGATCGCCTCAACCAAGGCGTTGGCCAACGAGGAATTCGCGCGTCTTGCCAACGATGCATTTCGCGTGCATGGCGCCATTGGCTATTCCAAGGAATACGATCTGCAACTTTTCATCCGCCGCCTGCAGGGGTTCTGCCAGACCCTGGGTGAGACTCAGGACTCTCTGGAACGGGCCGCAGTCGCTGTAGGGATGTGACATAGCTTGTTCTAACATAGCGGGCTATGAAAAAAATCAATAGTCTGCTCATCGCCAACCGTGGTGAGATTGCTGTACGAATCGCCCGGGCGGCGTCAGATCTCGGGTTGTCGTCGTTAAGCATCTACTCTGAAGACGATGCAGCCAGTCTGCATCGTTACCGGACAGATGACGCCGTAGCCCTTCCTGCCAGAGGCGTGCCTGCCTACCTGGACATTGGTCGCATCGTCGAGATCGCCATCGAGCATGGCTGCGATGCGGTTCACCCCGGTTATGGCTTCCTGTCCGAGAACGCTGATTTTGCCGAACGCCTTCAGTCTGCGGGAATCATCTTCGTGGGCCCCAGTCCCGATGTGTTGAAACAGCTCGGAGACAAGGTTTCTGCGCGACAGATAGCAATAGACAGTGGTATTCCCGTTCCGGCGGGTAGCAGTCATGCTGTCAGTCTTGAGGAGGCGATTGCCTTTTTTGAATTGCTTCCCGAAGGCCAGGGCATGCTGATCAAGGCGGTTGCTGGTGGGGGCGGACGCGGCATGCGGGTTGTCACGGCAGTTGATGAAGTTGCAGACGCCTACGCGCGCTGCGCTTCTGAAGCCAAAGCCGCTTTTGGCAACGATGCTCTGTACACCGAACACTTCCTGGTCGGCGCGCGGCACATTGAAGTGCAGATCGTCGGTGATGAGCAAGGCAACGTCAATCACCTCTGGGAGCGTGAATGCACGCTGCAACGCCGCCACCAGAAGCTTATCGAAGTAGCACCAAGCCCCTCGTTGGCCGAAGATTTGAGAGAGCAGATTCTTGATGCCGCCGTCAATCTTGGCCAGCACATTGGTTACTCCAACCTGGGCACGGTTGAGTTCCTGGTTTCTCCGGCCAACGAACAAATGCCGTTCGCCTTTATCGAGGTCAATCCGCGTCTACAGGTCGAACACACTGTGACCGAAACGGTGACCGATGTTGACTTGGTTCGCACTCAGTTGTTGATCGCCGACGGGCAAGGCCTGGAGCAACTGGGTTTGCTTGAGAAACCGAACGCGCCAAAGGGGACCGCCGTGCAACTCCGGGTCAACACGGAAACCATGGAGAGTGATGGCGGTGCAAAACCTGCCGGAGGCAAGCTCGAGGTCTTTGAGCTACCGAGCGGACCCGATGTCAGGGTAGATACCTATGGCTACGCGGGCTACGTCACGTCGCCTGCATTCGATTCACTATTGGCGAAAGTCATCGTGCGGCACGCTGAAAACGATTGGCCCGCCCTGTTGAACCGGGCCAATCGATGCCTGGCAGAATTGCGGGTTAGTGTGCCGACCAACAAGGCATTCGTTGTGAGCCTGTTAAGCCATCCAAAGGTGATCGCAAACGATGTGGATACCCGGTTTGTCGAAACACACATCGCCGAGCTGATGGAGCAAATGGTCAAAACCCCTGGTGCGGATATTCTGCCTGTAGCGGAGGCTGTACCGGGACCAGAATTGAGCGCCGAACAGCTGCCTACGGGCTGCGTTCCCGTCCTTGCCCCCATGCAGGGCGGTATCACAGCCATCGAAGTCGACGTCGGTAGCCGGCTGACCCAGGGCCAGACGGTCATGATCATGGACGCCATGAAGATGGAGCATGTCATTGAATCACCGGTCAGCGGCACAGTGCATGAACTTAGAGTTTCGCCGGCAGAAACGGTTTTCGAAGGCGCTGTGCTGGCTGTCATCCTGGAACATGACGTTGCAGGCGATGGTCAATCTTCGCAAGCGGAACTCGACCCAGCTTTCATCAGGCCTGATCTTGCAGAGGTGTATCGCCGACGCAGCTTTGGTCTCGATGAAAACCGACCCGACAAGGTTGCCAAGCGTCATGGGCGAGGGTATCGCACTGCCCGGGAAAACCTGGCTGATCTGATTGATGAGGGTACGTTTGTTGAATATGGCCCGCTGGCGCTTGCCGGCCAGAGCCAGCGCAGAACGCTTGAAGATCTTATGGAGAACACCACCAGCGATGGTCTGATTGCCGGTATTGGTCGGGTCAATTCAGGGTTGTTCCCCGCGCGCGATTCGCGTGTGATTGCCATGTCCTACGACTGGATGGTGCTGGCCGGCACCCAGGGCATACATGCGCATGAGAAAAAGGATCGACTCTTTCTGCTGGCGGAAAAGCACGCCATTCCCCTGGTACTGCTCGCTGAAGGCGGTGGCGGCCGGTCCGGCGATACGGATTTGAGCATCTGCTGGCCTGACTCACATACCTTCTCGAATCTGGCTCGGCTGTCCGGCACTGCACCCCTCATCGGCGTCAACAATGGTTACTGTTTTGCGGGCAATGCAGCGCTGTTGGCCTGCTGTGATGTGATCATCAGCACCAGGGGTTCAAACATTGGCATGGGCGGACCGCCAATGATCGAAAGCGGTGGTCTGGGCAAGGTGGCCCCTGAAGACATTGGCCCGATGAACGTGCTCACCAGGAATGGCGCGGTGGATATTCTGGTTGAGGACGAAGCTGAAGCCATAGCGGTAGCCAAGCGTTACCTGAGTTACTTCCAGGGGGACATCGAAGATTGGAAATGCGCTGACCAGCGCAGACTGCGTCATGCAATTCCGGAGCAGCGATTGCGCGTCTACGATATCCGCAAGCTTGTCGACTTGCTGGCTGATACGGATTCCGTGCTCGAGTTACGCTCCAACTACGGCATTGGCATGATCACGGCGCTCGCCCGCATCGAAGGTAAGCCAATCGGCATTGTCGCCAACAATCCCGTGCATCTCTCCGGGGCTGTCGACAGCGAAGGCGCCAACAAGGCTGCTCGATTTATTCAGTTGTGTGATGCTTACGATATCCCATTGCTGTTTCTGTGTGATACACCGGGCTTCATGGTGGGCGTGGAGGCAGAAGAAACGGCCCAACTGCGCCACTTCGGTCGAATGTTCGTCACGGGGGCCAACATCAGTGTACCGGTCTTCAGTGTCATAACGAGAAAGTGCTATGGCCTTGGTGCACTGGCAATGGGCGGGGGCTGCTTCAAGGAGTCGTTTTTCTCTGTCGCCTGGCCGACCGGTGAGTTTGGCATCATGGGTGTTGAGGGCGACGTTGAGTTGGCGTTCGCTAAAGAACTCGACGCATTTGATGACGAGAACGAGCGCGAAAAGTTCTTCCAGGAACAGGTTGCAGCAATTTACGAGCGCGGCAGCGTCCTGAGAAGCGCTGCCATGGCGGAGGTCGACGACGTCATTGATCCTGCAGAGACGCGCAAGTGGCTGGCCATGGGGCTCGAGACGGCCGGCGTTCCAGCTCGCGCCGGCAAAAAACGCCCGCACATCGATACCTGGTGAGGATCAGGCAGTAACCGTAGGTGTAGCTTTCGGAGTCGAAACTATGGCTCAAAACCCACTATTTGTAACCTTGCGTTAAAATGTGGCATGAGGTAGTTTTGCAATCAAAGGTCGAGGCCCATGGCCGAGCTCTTGGCCAACCAAGGAGGACCCATGACTTTTCCGATTATCTCAGCTGACTCGCATATTACCGAGGCACCCAATACCTACCTCGACTACATCGACGCTGAGTGGCGCGACAAGGCTCCCCATATCGTGGATGGGGGAGAGCGTGGCGACATCTACGTTATCGATGGCATGAAAAGCACGGTCTCGATGGGCCTGGTGGCAGCCGCCGGAAAAAAGCCGGAGGAACTCACCCTCAAGGGTACGAGATTCGAAGATCTCCACCGAGGTGGCTGGGACCCTGAAGCACGCATGGCGGATCAGGATACCGACGGAGTGTCTGCCGAGGTGATCTATCCAACTGTCGGCATGGTGGTGACCAATCACCCTGATTTTGAGTACAAGAAAGCCTGTTTCGATGCCTACAATCGCTGGCTTGCCGAGTACTGCGGCGCGCATCCGGATCGATTGCTTGGCTGCGGGCAAACCGCGATGCGTACCCCCGAAGAGGGCGTTGCAGACCTGCATGCCATCAAGGCAGCCGGGCTGCGAGGCGTGATGATGCCGAACGTACCGGGCCAGGAAGACTACGATTCCGAAATATACAACCCCGTCTGGGAAGCGGCCATAGAACTCGGTCTACCGCTCAGTTTTCACATCGTCCCCGCGCGTGACCCCAACCTGCGCGGATCTCGCCTGAACGGTTTCCTCAGCATCATCCGCCAGAATCAGGACATCATAGGCACGATGATTTTTGGCGGCGTTTTCGAACGTTTTCCAAAACTCCGGGTGGTGTGCGTCGAAGCGGATGCAGGCTGGGTACCGCACTATATGTATCGCATGGATCATGGCTATGAACGTCACCGCAACTGGATGGCGCCAGGGGTGGAATTGTCAAAGATGCCCTCTGAATATTTCAGTGAACACATCTATACCACCTTTCAGGATGACTATGTGGCGTTCAGGAGTGCCGACCAGATGAACTGGCGCCGGTTGTTGTGGGCAAGTGATTTCCCCCACAGTGATTCAACCTGGCCCTGGTCACAAGATGTACTGACCGAGCAGACCGAGGGGCTTAGCGATGAGCAACTTGAGGGGATACTCTCGGGCAATGTCGCTGAGCTTTACGGCATAGATCGCGAAACGCTGGCGCCCACTCACAGGCTTGCAAGCTAGCACCAAGCTGAGTCGATCCTGAACCACGCCGCGCGGATGATCGATACTGAAAACACCTACCTGCATACACTGTTTCGACGCGCAGAGGAAACACCGGATAAAACATGGATGCAGGAGGTTGACGGCGATGAACTGACCTTCGCGCAGTCACGAGACCTGGCATGCAAGTGGGCGGACGCGCTCCGGCGGTCGAGGGTGCATGCGGGCGACATGGTGGCCACGATGATGGAGAACTGCCTCGACAGCCAGCATGTCTGGATCGGCGCGGCGCTGATTCAAGCGGTAGAAGTGCCACTCAGCCCACTGCTTCGTGGTGAATCCCTGGTGCATGCCCTGAACGACAGTCGATCCAAGGTGATTGTCGTTGCCGAAGAGTTTCATCGACATATCGAAGCCGTCAGCGATCGCCTTGAGCACCTTGAACGTGTCGTCATCATGCAGTCTTCAACAGCCGCAGCTGAATCGGCGTTTGAAATCGTCAGCCGCGATGATCTGATCAACCGGTCTGTTGCCACCCCGGATTTTGTTCTGCCGCAACCGAAAGACATCGCCTGTGTTGTCTATACCTCCGGAACTACGGGCCCATCGAAAGGGGTTCTCATAACCTGGGGTCAATTGAATGCAACGGCTGCGTCAATCGATGTCTCCTCGTTCGGCGATGACGAAGTCTATTACTACACCGGTGCGGCCAATCATATTCCCGGCAGAACCCAGCCACTGTTGATGGCGTCGGTTGGCGGTCGATTCGTGATGCGACCCGGCTTCAAGACAGAGGAGTTCTGGGCGGATGTTGATCGATATGCCTGTTCCATTACGATGCTGCTTGGTGCCATGGCGCATTTCATGATGAGTCGGCCCGCCGCGTCTGATGACAGTTCGCATCCCTTGAAATTTGTGCTGATGGCGCCCGTTCTGCCGGACATCGAATCCTTTAATCATCGCTTTGGGGTGGTGACCGGCACCGGTTACAACATGACGGAAACGAGCATCCCGATCGCAAGCCTGAACTGGAAGGTTGATGTACCGGCAAGCTGCGGCAGGTTGCGGGAGGGTTGGCCGCACTACGAAGCACGGCTTGTGGACGAAGATGGCCGGGATGTTCCTCCGGGAAGGGAAGGCGAACTGCTTGTTCGCACCAGGGCGCCTCATGCCATGAATGCGGGTTACCTGAATCGTCCCGATGCGACTGCGCAGGCCTGGGCGGACGGCTGGTTTCATACAGGCGATGTGCACCGGCAGGATGAGAACGGCAACTATTACTTCATAGACAGGCGTAAAGATGCCATCCGTAGAAGCGGAGAGAACATCTCTTCCTTCGAAGTCGAGATGCAGATTTCTGCCCACGAGCATGTCGCTGAAAGCGCGGCAATTGCCGTGCCGGCGGACAGCGTCGAGGACGAGATCAAGGTTTTCCTGGTGCCCGCTGAAGGTTGCGAGATCGATCCTGAGGTTATCGTGGAGTTTGCGGCCAGGACGATGCCGCGTTACATGGTGCCGAGGTACTTTGAGATCGTCGATGAGTTACCGAAGACTCATACCCTGCGTGTGCAGAAAGCCAGGTTGCGAGACTTGCCGAGGACGAATGAATGGGATCGAGTTGCTGCAGGTATCGATCTCAAGAGTCTGGCGGAGGCGTGAGGGCTGCCCCACTTCAGAAACAAGGCGTGCATTGACACGAGTAGGCGTGCCCGATTTTCTGGAAAAAGGATGAAAATGATGAAGTACGACACGATTATCAGCGGCGGATATGTTGTGGATGGTACCGGCAGTCCTGGAACCTACACCAATATTGCAGTTCTCGACGGCAAGATCGTGGCGCTGGGCGATCTGGAGGGCCATGATGCCCGGCACATGATTGATGCCCGCGGCAAGATCGTGGCACCTGGGCACGTTACACAGCACTCCCACTATGACGCCGCGCTATTCTGGGATCCCTACTGTTCCAACTCTGGCGAGAACGGTGTGACGACAGTGGTAAACGCCAACTGTGGGTTCGGGTTCGCACCGGTGCGTGAAAGCGACAAAGAGCGGTGCATGGCGATGATGGAGACAACAGAGCAAATTCCCGTTGCACATCAGCGCGCGGCGTTGCCTTGGGATTGGGAAACATTTCCCGAATACCTCGAGCGAGTTCGAGGTATTCCAAAAGGTGTGAATGTCATGACTTTCCTGCCGCTGAATCCGCTGCTTGTTTATGTAATGGGCATTGACGGGGCAAAAGATAGACGACCGACGAAAGCAGAGATGGCAGAGATCCACCGCTTGATCAACGAAGGCATGGATGCCGGTGCAATCGGAATATCGATGTCTGTCATGGGCGCAGAGGGCAACTCCCATGTAGATGTCGATGGCACGTCCATGCCAACCGATGCGCTCGACCACGATGTCATTCTGGAGATCGGTCGCGCCGTCATAGAACGGGGCGAAGGTGTCATTCAGATGTTGTCACAAATCGTCTACTTCGGTGATCGATCGATCACGGAGAGGATGGCCGAGTTGGCCCGTGGAACGGGCGTGCGTGTGATACATAACACGTTCCTGACCAGCGATCTGGTACCGGAGACCATCCGGCAGGACCTTGACTGGTTGAACGGCCTGCGAGCCAGGGGATGCGACATCACGGTGGGGTGCATGTTGAATCGAGGGTGGGTGGAGGCCGATTTGACCCAGCTCGATGCAGCAGCAGGTCAAATCCAGGCCGTTCGCGACATCGTGGCGTGTAGCTCGGACGAAGAGGTCATGGCCCTGATCGGCGATCCGGAATACGTCAGATCGTTTACCGAACAGTACGAGAACTCCGGGCCATCAAATGGCGCGGCCGGGTTTGAAGGACAGACTGTCATTGAGGTGGGAGAAGACCCCGATCTGCAGCAATATCTGAACAGGTCCCTGGGAGAGATTGCGGAGGAACAGGGGCGTGGGGTCATCGAGGTGTTGCTCGATCTAGGGGTGAAGTCGAAGCTGGCGCTGCAGTTGAAGTCAGCTCCGATTTCGGCAACAGATCCCTCCCAGGCCTTGACCATGATGGCGCACAGTGCGGTTGTACCCGGTGGCTCGGACGGTGGCGCCCACACGAAGGTTTTCGGGATGGGGCACTATCCGACGGATTTGCTGATCTGGCTGGTGAGAGATCAGCAGCTGATGACGCTGGAGGACATGCACTTTCAACTGAGCTTGAAGCCGGCCAGGTCGGTTCAGCTGAAAGATCGCGGTGCACTTTTGCCAGGCTTTCGTGCTGACATTCTCATCTATGAGCTTGATGACCTGTACTTTGACAGGAACCGATACGAGATCGTGCACGATATGCCCGACGGTGACTGGCGGCGGAAAGGTCGTGCGGGGGGCTATGACTACATCCTGGTGAATGGTCAAGTTACACATCGAAGAGACCAACCCACAGGGACTACTCCGGGTGAGCTCGTGCAGGTGACCAAAGACAGGAGCCGCCTCAAAGAACGCCGGCAAGACGCTATTCTCACAACTCTCTCGGCGTAGTCGGCCCAGTTGTGCCAGATGGGCATTCGCTTGCCCGTGAAGCGCTCCACCATGCACAACGGAATGTGTTGAAGGAGTGTGCCGCAATGAGGCGGAAAGGGCCAAAAAGAGTCGGTTTATCATAAGGTTAAAAGAACCTTGTGGGATTCACTGAACCCATCCCAACTTTTGATTTGATTTCTGCAGGTCGGCACCCCGGCACCCCGGCACCCCGGCGACCCGGCACGCCGGGGAGGAATTTCGCGCCGGGTAGGAAACTCATGTCGCTCAATACAAGATTGTCATCGATGGCGAACAACGCACGTGCGATACTGCTGAATCAACCACATAGGGGAAGGGCACATGCATATCGCGCACTCATTCCGTGCGTCTCAGGCTGTTCTGTTGGCTTTAGCTCTAACGGCACCAATCGCTCCGCTCGCCGAAGAAGGCCCTTCTGCCCAGACGATTGAAGAGGTCGTGGTCACCGCTACCCGCCGCGCCGAATCGTTGCAGGACGTGCCGATCTCGATCTCGGCGGTGGAAGCGGAAGATATTGTTGCCACCGGCTCCGTCGACTTGAGGGATATCTCAACCCAGATCCCCAACTTTGTCTTTGCCGAAACAGTCAACCAGGGGTTGTCGTTCATCTCGATTCGCGGAATCAACTCCCGGACTGAACCGGCTGACATAGGTTTCGATTCGAGCGTCGGCGTGTACGTGGACGGCGTGTTCCATTCCCGTCAATTCAACGCCAATGCCAACATGGGCGACATAGAGCGCGTCGAGGTCCTGCGCGGCCCACAGGGCACACTATTCGGCCGCAATACAATCAGCGGTGCAATCAACATCACGAGCAAGAAACCGACTACAGACGAATTTTTCGGAAATTTGTCCGTCGATGCCGGCAACCGCAACATGATGCACGCACGTGGCAGCCTGAACGTGCCGATGATCGAAGACACACTGGCAATGAAACTGTTTGCTGAAAGCTACGAGATAGATGGATATGCGGAAAACATAACCACCGGCAACGATAAACTTGGAGGCAAGGAAAAATACAGCGTCCGCTTTCAGGTGCGGTACACACCGGGCGACCGAACCAACGTCGATCTGACTGTCAGTGCCTACGAGTCGGAAGCAGACGATTACTTTTTCGAGCACATAGACGGGCCCGCATCAGATGGCCGGGAATACACCACCTTAAACGATACCGAAAACACATCGAAAATAGAGTTGTTCAACACATCGCTGGGAATCGAGCATGAGTTCGAGAATGGCTATACCCTGATCTCGACAACCGCTTTCCTGGACGATGAGCTGACCTTCGATGCCGACGTTGAAAATACGCCCAACCCGGTGGTCGGGATTGCATCGTTCGTCGCCACCGAACAGTTCAGTCAGGAGTTGCGCATTGCTTCGCCGGATGACCGCAACTATGACTTCGTTGCCGGTTTCTATTATGACGATGAAAAGGGCGCGGAAAATGACGTGATTTCTCTCGGTGTCGGGTTTCCCTTCCCGCCGGTGCAAAACTCGAGTATTGCGCGAGGCGGCAACACGCTGGACCGCGAAAGCTGGGCGGCATTCATCCACGCGAATTTTGACCTGAACGAACAGTTCACCCTGTTTGGCGGTGTGCGCTATACCGACGAAACAAAAAAGCAGCAGACTCGTCCTTCCACCTGCGCCAACTTTTTCACTTGCATCATCCTGGGTAATCCGACGCTCACTGAAATAACCGACGCACCGGTTGATGTCAAACTGGAGGAGTGGACCTGGACAACGGGCATTCGTTATCAGATCAATCAGGACGTCATGATTTACGGCAGCGTTGGCACCGGCGTGAAGTCCGGCGCGTTCAACAATACGCCAGACCCTGTTGCTGACTTTGCCGCAAACAACCTGGTTACCGACCATGAGAAAGTTACCAGCTATGAGCTTGGCCTCAAGTCAAGCTGGCTGGCCAACCGGCTCAACCTGAATATCGCCTTGTTCCGCATGGATTACGATGATCTGCAGGTTCGACTGGGCTGTGTGAACTGTGGGCCGGGCGGCATTCCACTCCAGTTCCTGTCAAATGCCGGAACGGCCGAAGGCGAAGGCTTTGAACTGGAGCTGATTGCGTTGCCAACGGACAGCCTCCGATTCACCGCCGGCATCGGTTACATGGACACAGTCTATGACGAGCTACAGGATGTTGAAGACCAGCGCCGGGGTGGGTTTTTTGATGCCGGTGGCAATACCCTGCCCCTTGCACCGGAATGGACTGTCAATGTATCCGCTCAACACACGGCGCAACTGATGGGCGGTTCGCTGACGTCGCGGCTTGATCTGAGCCATGTGGACGAACGGTTCTCGGATGGCTCATTTCACAACCATCCGGACGACGTCCTGCCCGCCCAGACCTTACTTGGCGCTCGTGTCACCTATCGCCCTGCATCGGAAAGCTGGAGTGTCTCGTTGTGGGCGAAGAATCTTACCGACGACGACAGTGAGGTTTATCGCGCATTCGGCACGGCGTTTCTGCCGTTTGGCACAAACCGGGCGCAATATCAGCAACCCAGAACTTATGGCGTGACGGCCGGCTTGTCATTCTGACCGCGCTTCCCGCCAGGTGTCATACGCCTGGCGGGGCGTCAGGCCGCCGGGGTTGGAATTTGTTCGTTCTCTTCCGGTCGCTGTTGTCTCGTTGGGCTGGGGCGTGGCACAGTCCCGCTAGCTGATTGGAATTCACACCGAGGCGAGCACAGATGCAGGTATACGACACCAGCAAATCCGAGGAAATGTTCAGCCGCGCGAAGGCCGTTATTCCCGGAGGGATATTTGGACACTACGGGGGTGCGGTCAAGCGCCCCGGCCCCAGGTTTTTCTCGCGAAGCGATGGCGCCCACTTCTGGGATGTGGACGGCAACGAATACATCGACTACATGTGTGCCTATGGGCCGATGATTCTGGGATACAACGATCGGGTAGTCGACGCCGCAGCGCAGGCCCAGGAGGAACTCGGAAACACCGTAAGCCTCGCGGCGCCCATCATGGTGGAGCTGGCGGAGCTTCTGGTTGACACGGTTGCCGCCGCCGACTGGGCGCTCTTCGGCAAGAATGGCGGCGACAGCACCGGCCTTGCAGTAAGAGTCGCGCGCGCGGCCACCGGCCGCAAGATTATCGTCAAGGTGCATGGGGGCTACCACGGCGTTGCACCCTGGATGATGGCCAGTTTCAATTCGGGCGGATCTGGTAATGCTGACGTCACCGCGGGCGTTCTGCCGGAGGACGGTGCCCAGGTGCTGAGCGTACCGTGGAACGATGCTGAAGCCTTCGAGCAGCTGATCAGCGATCACAAGGGCGAGATCGCCTGCTTCATTTCGTCGCCCTATGACCACACGGTTTACAGGGACAACACACTGCCGGCCGAAGGGTACTGGCAGAAAATGGAGACACTCTGTCGTGACAACGGCATCGTGCTGATCGTCGACGATGTCAGGGCCGGGTTCCGGATTGACCTTGCCGGTTCCAATGTGGCCTACGGATTTACACCGGATCTGATCTGTTTCGGAAAAGCCATAGGCAATGGCTATCCGCTTTCCGCGCTGGTGGGTTCAGATGCCTTGAAACAGGCAGCGACCGATGTCTTCTACACGGGCACGCAGTTTTTCAACGCCGCGCCGATGGCGGCTGCAAAAGCAACGCTGCTCGAACTGCAAAGAGTCGACGCGGCCCGGCGCATGACCGAGACGGGGGTTGCGCTCAACGACGGGATGGTGAAGGTGGCCAGCCAACAGGGTTACGAACTCATCGCGTCCGGCCCGCCGTCAATGCCCTACTATCGATTGGCCAACGTGCCCAGGGAAACGCACAATTGCTGGATTGACGAGTGCGTCAGACGGGGCGTTTACCTGCTTAACTACCACAATCACTTTGTCTCTGTCGCCCACAGTGAAGCCGACCTGCAACGTACGTTTGAAGTTGCGAACGAAGCGTTTATTGCGCTTGGCCGGTAGGGGTAAACATGAACACACCCAACATTCTTCTGGTCACCAAGGGCCATCCATTCGATTACAACGCCTTTTTCGCCCTCTTTGATGTACTGGATGTCAACTGGACACATGTTGAACAGCCCGCTGCCCGCGTGTTTTTCTCACCTGAAATGGCTGCAGACTACGATGCGTTCGTGATGTACGACATGCCGGGGATCAAGTTTTTCGGCAGTGATGGGCCAGAGTTCGAAGTACCGAGCGAATCGTACAAATCCAACCTGATGGCGTTGCTGGAAGCTGGCAAGGGTATGGTATTCCTGCATCACGCCATCGCCGGTTGGCCCGCCTGGGAGGAATATGCCGAGATCGTGGGCGGCAGGTTTTTGTATCTTCCGGGCGAGTTGAGGGGCGAGGCCAAACCCGACAGCGGTTACCGTTTCGATGTCGCCCATAACCTCAGCGCGCTCAAAGAGCATCCTGTCACTCAGGGGCTGCCCGCATCCTTTGCCATGACCGATGAGCTATATCTTTCGGAAGTTTTTGAAGACTCCATCGAGCCACTGCTGGCCAGTGACTATGAATTCACGAGGGATAACTTCTATTCCGGCGCAAGAGCCGTTCGAGACGGCAAGATGAATGACAACGAGGGCTGGCAGCATGCTGACGGGTCAAACCTGGTTGGCTGGGTGAAACGGTATCGCAACAGCCCCATTGCCTACATTGAGGGAGGGCATGACCACGTAGCCTACACTGACGAGAATTACCAGCGCCTTGTGCAGAATGCCATTCACTGGGCGGCGAGTGCCGAGGCCCTGGACTGGGCAGCAAATCGGTGAACTCGCAGGGGACGTCGAGGTGACGAAACCAGTGGTTCCGCCGGCTGCCACCCTCCCGACTGCGTGGTAGCGTTGTCACGGCTGCGGAACGTACGCGCCCTGCTGAAATCGAGTTCTATCTCACCCTCGGCGTAGCAGTCCTTTACCGCTGCCGGATCCAAGCGGTCGCAGGCAGGATTGCCGCGACCATCCGTCTGGCTTCAAACTATGCCGGTACGGGTATGGGAGTGACAATGGAAAGGCAAAAGGCCCTGGGGCTGCTGACGGCACCGGGCCAGCCCTTCGAGCTGGAAAGCGTTGACGTCTACGGCCGTCGCTGCCGCGGGTTCGTGCATGCGCCCCCGACGTTGCGCGACCTGTACCGCGACGCGAGGAGCGAGCTTCCGTTCATCGTCTATGAGGACGAGTGCATCACCTTCGCGCAGGCTTGGGACCGCGCGGCGCAAATCGCCGATTTCCTGCGCCGGGAATGCGGCGTACGCAAGGGCGACCGGGTTGCCATCTCGATGCGTAATTACCCGGAGTGGATCCTGAGTTTCATGGCCGCTACGTCCGTTGGCTGCGTTGCCGTTGCCCTGAATTCCTTCTGGGGCCCCGACGAGATGGCATACGGCTTGCGGGATTCGGGTTCCCGCGTGCTGTTTGCTGATGGAGAGCGTCTGGCACGGCTGGCTCAATGTGGCGTCCCCGAAGGCCTTGTCGTGGTGTCGGTACGCACGGAAAGCGATTTCGGCACCGGCGCGCGTTCGCTGGCCGATGTATTGGCGCAGGCGCCGGCCGACGCCCCGATGCCGGAAGTGAGTCTCGATCCCGGTGACGATGCGATCATTCTCTATACCTCCGGCTCCACCGGTCACCCCAAGGGAGCCCTGTCGTGTCATCGAAACATCACCAGCGCCCTGTTGTCCTGGGAGCTTGATGCAGCGGCCACCGCGTTACA
Source organism: Pseudomonadales bacterium (assembly GCA_963663395.1). GTDB lineage: Bacteria > Pseudomonadota > Gammaproteobacteria > Pseudomonadales > Azotimanducaceae > Azophilus. The sequence continues at coordinate 5,052,078 of OY760226.1, read as the reverse complement.
GGCCGGTATCGAAGTCGAAACCCCCGAGGAGCAGCCCGCCATCCTTCTGGGCGTACCTCTTTTTCACGCGACCGGCTCCCATGCCGTGTTGTTGACCAGCTTCCGGGCGCAGCGGCGCGTGGTGTGCATGTACAAGTGGGATGTGGCGCAAGCCGCGGCCCTGATCGAACGCCATCGGATCAATGCCTTCACCGCCACGCCGGCGATGACCGGCGACCTGGTGGAATTCGCGCGCGCGGCCGGCAAGGATCTGAGTTCGCTGCAGAACATCGGGGGCGGCGGTTCACACCGGGCCCCCGAGCAGGTGCGCGGCATCGATGAAACCTTCGCCAATGCCCGCCCCGGCACGGGCTGGGGAATGACGGAAACCAACGCCATCGGCACCGTAATCGGCGGGGATGACTACCTGCGCCGCCCGGAGAGTTCCGGGCGCTGCTCCGCGGTTCTCGACCTGCGGGTGGTGGATGACGCTGGGCGGTGGCTGGCGCCCGGCGAGCGCGGCGAGGTACAGGTTCGCGGCACCACGGTGTTCGGCGGGTACTGGAACCGCCCGGACGCCACCGCCGAGACTTTCGACGGTGATTGGCTCAAGACCGGGGATGTCGGCTACCTGGATGAAGACGGGTTTCTCTTTATCGTGGACCGTATCAAGGACCTGGTCATCCGGGGCGGGGAGAATATCGGCTGCGGTGCGGTGGAGTCGGCCCTGCTCGAACATCCCGACGTGCTGGAGGCCTGTGTGTACGCGGTTCCGGACCAACGGCTGGGCGAAGAGGTGGGGGCCACGGTCTATGCCCGGCAAGCGGTGGACGAAGACGGCCTGCGTGGCTTCCTCGAGCCGCGCCTGGCCCGCTTCGAAATCCCCCGCTATTTCGACTTCTGTACCGAACCGCTGCCGAGAACGGGCTCCGGCAAGATATTCAAGCGGCACATCCGCGAAGCGGCAGTCGCAACGGTCAGAGGCTGACCCCTTCTACTCCTGCTATTCTGAACTCAATCACCTTGGAGAAAACCCATGCACGTCGGTTTCGGCCCCCTTTTCCAGAACCTCGGCAAACCCGTTCCGGACCATGAGGTATACGCCCGCGAGCTTGAGATGGCGCGGGCGGCGGAAGCGATGGGTTTCGACTCGGTGTGGTCGGTGGAGCACCATTTCACCGACTACACCATGGTGCCCGATGTCGTCCAGTTCCTGAGCTACATGGCGGGCCACACCAGCCGCGTTCAACTCGGGTCGATGGTGGTGGTGCTGCCCTGGCATGACCCGATCCGCGTCGCCGAGCAGGTGGCGATGCTCGACGCGATGTCCGGCGGCCGCATGATACTGGGCGTGGGCCGCGGGCTCGGCCGGGTCGAATTCGACGGGTTCCGCGTGCCCATGGACGAATCGCGGGAGCGGTTCGTCGAGTCGGCGCAGATGATCCTGACCGGGCTCGAGCGCGGCTACTGCGAATTCGAGGGCAACCACGTCAAGCAACCCCGCCGGGACATTCGGCCGGCGCCGTTCAAGACGTTCAAGGGGCGCACCTTTGCGGCTGCCGTATCCCCCGACTCCATGCCGGTGATGGCGCAACTCGGTGTCGGCCTGCTGGTCATTCCACAGAAACCCTGGGATTCGGTACGGGAGGACTTCACGGTTTACCACAAGGTCTGGGCAGACACCCACGGCGCCGAAAGCGCGCCACCGGCGCCATTGTGCGGCGGCATGTTCTTCGTGGACGAGAGCGCCGACCGGGCCGAGGAGATGGCATACACCTACATCGGTAACTACTACCACTCCGTGATGAATCACTATGAAATGCAGGCGGGCCATCTCGGCGAGAAGAAGGGCTACGAGTTCTATGCGAGGCTGCACGACCACATCGCCAAGCGCTCTCCGGACGGCGCCGCGGCCGACTTCGTGCGCCTCATGCCGTTCGGCACGCCACAGCAGGTGATCGAAAAGGTCGAATTCATCCATGAGACCATCGGTGCCCGCGGCGTGATGGCGCATTTTGCGTATGGCGGGATGCCGTATGACGAGGCGAACCGGAACATGAGGCTGTTCGTCAACCGGGTTCTGCCTGAATTGCAGCGGCTGGGGGATCAGCGGGGGAAACTGCAGGTCGAGGCCGCCTGACGAACTGCAGCGGGCGCCCCGCAAGCCCGCCCAAGCGGCGACGTTCTACTGCGGTTTGCGCGCACGGAACTGTCCGCCGCCGATCTGACGGTTTTCGAAAGCCGTACTTGCGTAGCCGTTCCGCTCGAGGACGATGGCGAATACGCGCGGCCCGTAGGTCTCGGTTATCCAGTCTCTTGCGTCCTCGAGCCTCTCCATCGCCTGCACGTAGTGACGCGCATAGTCGGCGCTCAGATCCTCTGTCTCGATGTCGACGAAGCCGTGCCGTTCGAGGAGAGTCGTGTAACCCGTCAGTGTTTCGTAGCCCGGGCAGGCCGTGGCCGGCAGCAGGCGATGCCGATAGAAGTCGTCTTCCTCGCCGGTCAGCAGCCAGTCTGAAAAGGCGATGGCGCCGCCGGGCTCCAGCACCCTTGCACACTCGGCGAACAGTGCATCGCGGTCGGGAACGTGACACCAGGCGTCCTGCCCCCAGACCATCGAGAAGGCGTGTGTTGCGAACGGCATGGCGGTGGCGTCGCCCTGCTCGAAGCGCACGAGATGGTCAACGCCGTGCGAAGCTGCCGTCGCTCTGGCTGTTTCGATGTTTGACAACACCAGGTCCAGCCCGGTAACAGAGCAGCCGACTTCGGCTGCGAGCCAGACCGCCGCGCCGCCTACGCCACAGCCGACGTCCAGGATGCGGGTGTCTTTTGTCGGTGCCGCCAGACGGGCCAGACGCTCGGTGGCGTGCTTGCCTCCCGGAGACAGGTAACCCTCTCCGTAAAGACGTTGAATGATTGCCGCACCCACCTCGCTGTAATTCTTGTTGATCAGCTCGCTCGTAGAGTCCTGGTTGTCGCCCATGGGAACTCCTGATTATGGTCGGCGCCGCATTCTGGGCCGAGCAGCGTACCAACATCAATGCTCGGAGCACGCCGCAAGAAAAATGGAGAAAAATGGGGTCAGAGTGCATTTGACCGGAAAATTGAACCTGACCCCTTTTGTCGGTGCCAAAGCGCGAACCCGGCCAAGGCAGATTTCCCACTGTCTTTTCAGCCATTGCCCATAGCGCGTGAGGTGGCACTTGCCTGACCCTGTGGTAAAGCAACTGCCGGGCGCGGTACATGGCGAACGCGGTCAGCCACGACCAGAACTTCAAGAATCTGATTCTCGATTATCCGCTTGATGCCCTGGCGTTCTTCGCCCCGGAAGAGGCGCCCGCTCCCGATGACCCGGTGCGCATCGTCCCGGCGCGACAGGAACAACTCCAGGAACGCTTGGGCAATCGTTTCCGAGAACTGGACGTGCCGCTGCTCGTGGAGTGGGCTGACGGCCGCCGTGAGGCGATTCTGTTCGTACTCGAAGAAGAAACCGACACGCGGCGTTTCTCCCTGCACCGGTTGGCGCACTATTGCCTCGATCTCGCCGAACTGTTCGAGACCAACCGCGTGGTGCCGGTCGCGATCTTTTTGCGGGCCGCCGAGGGAGCCCCCGCATCGCTCACGCTAGGCACCGAGCGCCGCCGTTACCTGGCGTTCGACACTCTCGCTTGCAAGCTCAAGGAGATACCCGCCGAGCGCTGGCAGCAAAGCGACAACCTGGTGGCGCGGGTCAACCTGCCGAACATGCGAAGCTCGAATGACCGAAAGGTCGAGGTCTACGCCGAGGCGATCCGAGGGTTGCTGGCTCTGGAGCGGGACAGCGACAAGCGGGCCAAATACATCGAATTCATCGACATCTACGCCGGCCTCACCGAAAATGAGTACCGGCGCTATCAACGGCAGTATCGCGAGGACAGTTCCACCATGGCAGGAGTCATCTCAAGGGCCCGCGAAGAAGGTATGCAGCGGGGCATGGAGCAGGGCATGCAGCAGGGCATGCAGCAGGGCATGGATCAGGGTCGCGTCGAGGGCGAGCGTGCGCTCCTGGAACGACAACTGCGACGACGGTTCGGTATGCTGTCGCCGGAAGTCACCGAAAGGCTGGGCCAGGCGTCCGCTGCCGATCTGGAAACCTGGGCCGAGAACGTACTCGACGCGCCAACGCTTGACGACGTGTTCGACTCAAGTCGCTAGCTTGGTTTCTCGGTCGAATGCGGTCTGGACCCGCTCGATCCTCAGCGCCGTGCGTCCATCGAGGTAGACGGACAGCCGGGCCTTCCCCTGCGTATCGGCGCAAAGCACCTGTTCGTTCCGGGAGCTGTCGGCGACCCGATATAACTGGTCAGCCTCGAGGGGTGGCGATGTCAAACTCATGGGGCAGAACCTTCCTCGCGGCTGGATGTTATCAGCTGCCGCGAATCACAGCTTGTCCGCTGCCCAGACGCGCAAGGCCACGAGATCGCCGAGATCGTCCCTGATCGCCCGCCAGGCGATACGGTGGTCGACGTTGGCATACTGGTGCACCAGGATGTTGCGAAACCCTGCCCAACCGCGCAGGCGCTCGGCCAGTCCTGCGTCGATTTCGCCGCTTTCCTCCAGCACGGAAAAGGAATCGCGATTCGACTCGGGGGTACGCAGCGCCCGATCGGCAATCCAATGGTTGGCCAGATCGATGGATGCTTCCGTCGCGAGGTGCAGGTAGCGCTCCGCCAGATCGTGAATGGCAGGGTTCTCCGCAAACTCGTCTTCGGAGACCTCGCCGAGGCGTTCCGCCCGTTCCAGGTACAGGTCAAGCGCGTCGAGCCGCCTGGAGAATATCTCCTGATCGACCACGGGTTCTTCCTTTCTTCAGCCGGGCAATCCTCTGGCGCCGGTGCTCGGCAAGCCTTGGTTCCATGTCCTGATAGTCGCGAATGGCGCGAAGCGCGAATCGAACCCGCTCGGTCTCGCTGCGGGCGTGCAACAGCAAGCCATCGCGCAACACCCGGTGCCGCAGCAGGGCGGGCGCGGTATTCAGCAGCACGAAGTCGAGCCCCTCGCTCGGTATGTCGCCGCCGAGGCGCCCCGCAAGCCGGCGTATCGTTCGATTGACCTCGCCCGGGCCCGCCGCGGCGCCATCGTCGACGAGTACGGCGATATCGAAGTCGCTGTCCGGGCGGGAAGAACCTGTGGCGCGGCTGCCGAACAGGTACGCCAACCGCACTTCAGGCAGCGCGGCGAGGCGTCGTGTCAGCAGACGGGAATGATCCGCGCTCAAGGGGTCGTTCATTGGCCCGGGCAATCGCGTAATTGGCGCCAAGTTTAACACCGGCGCGCAGCAAGCCATGCCGATGTCCATCTGGGAGAGCCGGGTCGGGATGATCGGTTTGCCGAGCGTACTGCCACAATCTCCAACGACCGTAGAATCAGGGGTTGTCAACGCTCAAGCGGGGATCGTAACTGTCCTGGATTAACTCGGACCGGCGAAACGATTGGCGTGCGAAACCGTCTCCCGTCAGCGGCGAGCCTCGTGAACTTGCGCGCGCTGCGCCCGGCGCGCCTCGCCCTTGGCGGCGAGTTCGGTCCTGTTCCCGGGGCGCACTTCCATGTATCGCTCGCGCCAACTCTCGTCGTCGCTCCAGCGGTACGGGGTACGCTCGACCGTTCCCGGCCCGGGCGCGTTCTCGAGCAGGTCGATGCCGGCCTCTACGATCGACCGCTGCATGGCGGCATCGAAGGGCCGGCCGCAGGGATTGCCGAGCGGGAAATCCGTAAACAGGAATCGTGGTGCCCCGCAGTGCTCGACGATGTCCATGGCGGAACCGAGGATCACGGTGGCAATGCCGGCGGCTTCGAGATGGCGGGCGACCAGACACACGGTCTGGTGACAGACGGGTCAGATGGGTACGAGAAGAACGGCATCCACCGAGTCTTCCCGGCATCGCGAGAGAATCTCCGGTGCGTCCGTCTCCGTCGTGCAGCGCTGGCTGTAGTCCGTCGGCACGCAGTGGAAGCGCGCTGCGAGCTTGCCGATTCGGCCGGCAGCGACCAACTCCGTCAGGTGGTCGACGGGGAAGAAGGAATTAAGATCCTCGAGGTGAGTGGCATTGCGGTCCCAGGCCAGGTCATTGGCGAACAGCTGAGGCGGCGGAGGGGACAGGGGCGCGGACATCACGTCTCGCCGTTCAGTCGCTTCGCGCTCGTGAAGGGCGGCCGTGGTAATGAGTGTCAGCACCGATTCCGAGATGGGCCTGGCCGGCGCCGTAAACGGGCTGCTCCGGTTATGGGCCCACCTGTAGGGCTTCTCGAAACCCTGCGCCTCGTAGTAAAGGCGCGTTCTTTCCATGTACGGTACGGGTTCGGCTTGCATTCCTGTCGCTCATCCCCGGTCCCGTGGGCAACGCGATAATACAGGAAAAATTTGACCGACAATGAACCGTTCAACGGGACGGGAGCGTCACAGCGTTGCTCGATTCCCATTTGTTCGGGGCGGGATGTCGCTGAAAAATGCCTATTTCGTGCGTCAAATTCAGTGAATATGATGCTCATGATCGAGCGAATTCTGCAATCTCGGCTGGCAGCACTCGGCTGGCAGCACTCCCCAAGAGCGCATTGCCACTTGGTCCGAGGCGGGTCGGCAAAACCACCCTGTTTAACCGGCTCGAACCTGACCTCAACACCAGCCAAGCGTTACTGGATGCCAATGACACTCTGAGGTTCCTGTTGACCGGCTCGCCGGCCCGCAAACCGAGGCCGGGTTGGGCAAAGCCGCTTCCCGGCAAACGGCTGAAAGGCGGGAAGCGGGTCGGGCCCGTTATTCCCGCGTCGCTGCCTGTCCCGGCATCAAGTACCAGAGGATGAGTGCAACGATGAACAATGCCGGCACGTCGCCGACAAGATTCGCCCTTTCCGTCACATCGATGATGCCGTGATACAACATGACTCCTCCATGCACGATATTCGACCAGACCGTGAACCAGATGAGGCTGGCGTGCTGCAGGGGATCTTTTGCCGCCAGAATGAGAAAAACTCCCAGCGTGGCATACACGCCCATGATCATCTGTTCATACTCCGGCTGCCTCGGCGTCCAGGTCCAGCCTGACGCGTTGAGCCCCATCATGAGGATAGGGACCCCGACCAGATAGATGACCCCGGTGGCATAGAGCACGATGGTCAGATATTTCATTTTGTCTGCTTGTTGCATGGTTACCCCCGGCCGTGTTTCAGAGCATTGAGTATAAGTGGGGTCAGATTGAAGTTGCCGAGGTAAATTCACTCTGATCCTTCGACGCGGTTACTGACGGCGAGGTCACCTGAATACCGGCAACGCCTGGCCGGGTAGCCGACTGGCCTCTGTGCCGTTTGCGAATTGCCGTCGCCGATGGCCGCCCGGCTTATACTTGGCGCCTTTGTCGGATTGACCGGAGGCCGCATTTGACTACCTCAATGTCCCCCAGGCAGGCAGAACGCGGCGGGGTGACGGCCCTGCTCGCAGCAGAATGGCGGCAGCGACCCTGGTGGATGAACCTCATGTGGTTCTTCTGCATCTACATGACGTTCATCTATCTGCCCTTCGATCTCTTCATCAAGCCCGTCGCCGTGGACCAGGAAGTGTGGTTCGGCTTCATGCTCACGGGCTGGGCGGCGAAACTCACCGCGCCGCTGCATTGGGCCATCTATGCCGCCGGCGCTTACGGCTTCTGGAAAATGCGGAGGTGGATGTGGCCCTGGGCCGCGCTTTATGTTGCGCAGATCGCGTTGGGCATGGGGATCTGGAGCCTGCTCGACCCTCGGGGTGGGGTCTGGACGGGTGTGATTTCGATGGCGGTGATGACGGTGCCGGCGATTGCGCTATGGCGGGCGAAGGGGCGCTTTGCGCGCTTGCGCTGAGTATTCAGGAGCCTTCGTCGTTCCGATCCGCCGACGCAACGCCGAGCACATGGCTTTCAACCACCGCGAGGCGCCTGTCGACCGTATCGACCTTGATCTCCAGCGCTTTCAGGCCAACGGCCAACTCGCTCACTTCGCCCCGCAGGGCACTCAGACCGGTCCCCAATTCTCGAATGTCTTCCCTCAGCCACCCGGTCACGGTCAGGATCAAGGCGCCCATGGCTACTATCAAGGCGCCCATGGCCACTGATGCGCCGATGATCGTCCAGAACTCGGAGCCGGGCTTGAGGGTGCTTTTCGCGTGCTCGTCGGACATGCCGCAATCCTACGCCGCACTCGAACCGTACGCCATGAGGTATCACCCTGATGGCAAGCGGGATATCTCCTACGTTCGAATCCCCCGCCCCGGCAGGTTGCCGAGGCGGGTTGGCCGGTGCGGCTAGAAGTTGACCCGAAGTCCAAGCAGAACCCGTCTGCCAAAAGACTCGACCTGGTTCGGATTCCATCTGGCGCCGGAGTAACGAAAGTCCGTTTCGTCCGTGAGGTTGTTCGCATCGAGAATGATGGACGCTTGCCAACCGGTCAGTTCGTAAAGACTGTACCGAAACGCCAGGTCAACACGCTTTTGTTCAGCCCAATAAACGCTCTCGCCGAGCCCGAAAACATTGCCCGTTTCCGTTTCGTCCAGCCAGGGGCTTCTGTAGCGGTAAGTTACTCGAGCAGAGAACCCGTAATTTTCATAGAACAGGGACAGGTTGTAGTTCGTATCCGACTGGCCAGGCAGTTCAAACTCGAATCCGGAAGGCGCGGTGTACTCGGAACTGATCAACGCGACATTGACTTCAACTCCGAATCCCGAGAAAAAGCCGTCGATGTAATTGTCCAACCTTCCCGTAAACGCAGCTTCGATACCTTGCAGCTTACCGTCCTTGCCGTTACCGAAGCCTGAAAGATCCCATAGCTCTCCAGGTGCGGCCGTGTCGGAATAGATGCTTCCGTCTACCTTTTCATTGGATTCAGCGATCACGTTGTCAATTTCACGATGGAACAGCGTCACGGAGAAAAGACTTGCTTCGTCGAAATACCATTCATAAGCCAGGTCGATTCCCCACGACTCTTCCTGCTTGAGGAAAGGATTTCCACCAGCTATGGATGTAAAGACTTCACTGATCGAGGCTGCCGCCCTCGCTTCGATATAGGACGGGCGGCTGATGCCGGTAGAGAAGGAAAGGCGAATCTTCTGCTCATCGTTGAGATCATAGTTTGCGTGAGCGCTCGGTAGAATATTCGTATAGCTTCGTTTTACCGCTAATGGCTGGGAAACCGCGCCCACCAGTCTTGAACCAATGGTTTCGTACTCGGTGTCCTCAACGCGGATCCCGGCGATGATGCTGCCCCACTCCATGTCGAAGGTTTGCATGATATAGGCTGACAACAGCGTCTCTTCAATGCTGATCAGTTCATCTTCGGGGAAATCCGCACGTGTTTGCCCGGAGGCTTCCAGGCACGCCTGCATTGCCGGGTTGTCGGTGTAGAAGCCGCCGATACTGTTGTTCAGGGTCGTCGACCAGGAATCGTCTACGTAGTCAAGAACAGGGCAGTCATCGGCGGGATAGGGTTTTGCAATCGTAGCAAGCGGTGCTCCACCGCCGGTGGCGCTCCGGTCGTCATACTTGACACCGAATTTCAACGTCCCCCACCCGTTGTCACGACCGACATCCACCTTGAATTGATCGTTGTCGGTATAGAGCCCGCCAACGGCATCCACCAGCAACTTCACGCCGTATGCGACATCGGCCAGGTTTTCATCAAAAGTAACGATCGGGTCATGCGGGTCCGTCAGATCGTAGAAGACATTGGAGACCTGGTTGCCGCCGATAAAGAAGGGTATCGGCAGCCAGGTATCGAACGTTGTATCGATTTTGCTGTAACTTGCCTCTACATCCCAATCTCCCAATGGAAGATCGATCCCCAGGGTATTCACTTCTGTTTTGTTGACGTAGGTGCCGTATTCGAGAAGACGCCTAATGCTGCCGTTTTCCGCGGTACCGGTTTGAGCGGGAACGTCACTGAGGTAGACGCGAAAGTCGTTGCGCTGCTCGGAGTCGGTGAACTTGGTATTCAACGAATTGAAATAAACCCTGCCGCCGTTCTCCAGGTAGTATTCGACCGTTCCGCCATAGGCTTCGTCTTCTCTTTGCAGCTTGTAGTTGCGAAAATCGATCCTGTCGGGAAACAGGGCCCCTTCCGTGCCGGAGTAGGTGGGCTCACGATTGTCCGTGATCTGCTTGCGGCTGTTGTATGAGCCGTAAACCACAACGCCGAACTGATCGTTGGAATAGGAAAGCCGCAAATTTCCTTTTTCAATGCCGCCGCCGCCCAGGTCCTGTTCTCCGATGCCCCCCTCGACCGAACCGGAAACCCGTCGATTTCCGATGGGGCAAACGTCTTGATGTTGATGTACCCGGAAACGGATTCACCGGGCATGTCGGGAGTGATCGCCTTGTTGGCTACAACCTGGGAGGTGATGACCGCCGGATAGGCGTCGAATCTCGGAATTCTTCCGTTTTCGACGCCGGGAATGCTGATTCCGTTAAAGGCGGTCGTCGTGTAACGCTTCGGAGTTCCACGAAAACTGACGTACCTGGCCTGTCCCTGGTCTCTTTCGATCGAGATGCCTGGAACGCGGCCAAGCGCATCGGCCAGATTCTGATCCGGGAAACGTCCAATGGCATCTGCCGATATGATATCGGCCACGTTGGGCGCGGCGCGTTTTGCTTCAATTGCGGCCTGCTGGCTTGCCTTGATCGGCTTCGCAGTCACTACAACTTCTTCGATTACCTCGGCTGTTACCGCTTCGATCGACAATAGCGATAGAACTAGTAGACAAGCGCGCGGAATCATCAGGCTAATTAGTTTCACGTTGAATTCCTCCCCTTTCCGAATCAACGGAATATGGATTCTTGCAGATCGTCCCGCTAGGAAAGACCTGCCCTCTCTGAAAATAAAATGTCTATTGAATGTTCTGGCGAGAACCCCCCTCGACCCAACATCGCTGGTGTTTCGTCACATCGCTGGTGTTTCGACGCACCGTAAGGTCGTGGGGGAAATTTGATGCGCTTGAGAGCATTGCCGCCATATGTGCAGCGTCAAAGCAGGGAGTCTACCACTCCCCCCCCCCCTTGTGTACATGGCCAAATTTCGGATGGGGTTACCAATCCTGAGTTCCGGTTGTTCGATCCTTTTCGGGTAGACCGGGATTGGCCGTCGGGTTCAACAAGCGGGCAACGGGTCTGGCCATCCGCCGCAAGAGGGGCAGAAGCCGCGGTGTGATGTCGGTAAAATGGGATGTATATCCAGTTGGATGCGCAAGCACGAGAAATTGGTCGTGAGCGATTTCGACTTGGTAGCAGCCCACTTCAGGAGATTGATTTGAAAGCCCTTTCAGCCACTTTCTTTGCCTTGCTGGGCCTGTCAGGCCTGCCGGCACTCGCCGAGGAACCCAGGCTCCGAATCGCGCTCACCAACGACGATGGGTGGCAGGCGGAGGGCATACAGGCTCTCTTCCGCTCATTTGAAGGGGCAGGGCACGACGTAATGCTCGCCGCCCCCGCCGACCAGCAGAGCGGCAGCAGTGCCGCTTTCAATCTCGGCAAACTGCGGGTTGTACGCGAAGCCGAGGCGCAGTTCTCGGTGCACGCCTGCGTCAACGGCAACTGCACATCCGGCCTCGGGGCCGAACCCGCGACCTCCGCCTTGATTGCCATTGACCTGGTGCGGCGCGAGCACGACGGGGCAGACCCGCACCTACTGATCTCAGGGGTGAACGAGGGTGCGAATCTCGGGTCGGCAACGCAACTGTCCGGCACGGTGGGCGCGGCTGTCGCTGCATCATCGAGGACCATGAACGGTCCGGTACCGGCCATTGCGGTCAGCACGGACGTTCCGCAGGAGTGCGACGATGACTTGATTTGTGAAAGCCGCCACTATCAGCGGGTGGGCAGGTTCATGGTGCAACTCGTGGCGCACCTTGCGGCCGGGGCGAACGACGCGCCGATGCTGCCCGACGGCCTGGTACTCAATGTGAACTACCCTGCGGCACAGGCCAAGGGTGTCCGGGTGGTCGCGCAGGACCCGGCGCTGGCCATTAACGGCACAACCATCCGCTTCAACTTCGGCTGCGAATCCTGCGTCGATCTTGCCGTTGGCGAAGTGGCCGATGCGGCGATGACCGGTTTCAGCCCGGACGCCGTTGAATTGCCTTCCCACGGCGAACTGGAAAGTTTTGCCGATGGCTACGTGACGGTCGTGCCCATGCAGATCGACTATACGGCCGACAACTACATTCAATACGCCGACCTCGTCTCCGGCATCGAACTCGGGGAATGACACGCCCGCGGTGAGCGGAACGCTGCGCATCCAGGGATTGCGCTGATACCGGCTGTCTTTGTTCTTAGTTTGCTGGTTTCGGCATATACCAGATCGGCGAAGACCAGGCCCTTTCCTGGATGGTCGTGGCAACATCTTCCCTGGGTTCGACCCCAGCACGCAACGCATCCCAGGTAGACCAGCGACAGGTCGGGTTTTCCAGCGCTCTCAGGTAATAGAAAGCATGATGGTCCGGATTGAAGTCAGGGTCGGTCCAGGCAGCTTTCAGTTCTGCCGCGCCGACATCCCCCGATATCGAACAATTGCTGAGTTCGACCTGCGCACCGTTGTCAGGACACCGGTGGGTGTCTGCATCGACCGGGTTCCCATCGGAGCAGGCGACATCATGGATCTGCTCGTGATGCTCGCCGCCAATCGTCCAGCCCTTGACGATCTGTAGCCGTTGCAGCGGCGCCGATAGTGCATCCCGGGTCGCCCAGACAATAAAGGAGGGCGCGTTTTCTTCCTTTTCCGGATTTTCCATTGCCAGAAGGTCAGATCCCATCGATACGCCTTCTGCATAGGCGCGCGCCACCATGTCGTCGTCAGCCAACATGGATTCATCGAAGCCGTAACCACCGAAGAATCTGAGTTTTATCCGTGTTCCGGAGGTGGCGAACGTCTCTTTGCGTCGAAATGCATCATAGATGGCGTCGCGCGTGTTTTCCTCCGCCCACACTGCCGCCAGCCCCGATGCGCCCCAGTTGATCTGCGGCCCCGTGGCGTACACTGCACCGCCGATCTCCTTGAAAGGAGGCGGCCCCGACTCATCTGTGTGCTCGGCCATCGCCTTCCGAGCGTCTTCGAGTGCCTGTCCGTCAAGCGGTACGGAACCCCTGAGTTGGGCCGTGGAATCCCGCAGACCCATTTTCATGAAATGGTTGGACTCGTCGTCTGATGTATAGCCGTTATGCGTGTCCGACGACCCGATAAAGCCGAATTTGTAGGGATTGGCCACGCCCTCTTCCTGAAGCTTGAGGCCGTTCAACAACGCTTCCCTGGCATAGGACCCTTGCGGCTCGCTGGGATTGGTCTCATCGATCGAGATCCTGAAGGCCATGATTTCGAAATCGGCCCACTCATCATTGAGAGACAGCGCCGGGTGTGTTTCCGATGTGCCTTTGACCTGGGTAATTTCCACGAGCGGCTCGTTGCGAATCCGCTGGCCGGTGTACGCCTCGTCCATCGGGTTCTTCGCCCAATCGACCAACTCGAACATGGCTCCGTTGGAGCCATTGGAATTGTGTGGGATTGCCAATGCTTCAATCCCCTGAGCCCGCAGGCCGTCCATCCACGCCCAGAGGCCTTCCGGGTTCCGGCTGTGCACGCGGGAGAAAGGCATGGCCGGCAACCTGTCTGCGCCGCGGAAAATCACGTTGCGATGCAGATTGCCCTGCTCGTCAGAGGTGCTCGTATATTCATAACCCACGAAAGTCGTGAAGTTACCGGGGTCGTTGTGTTGTTCTGCGGCCTGAACGATGTCGGACCAGGTATCGCGGGAAATGTCGTTTACTGCCTCAATATCGATATCGCCTTGTTCTACACCCATAAAGGTTGACAAGACGATACCCGGCATGGCCCTGGCGCGAACATCAAGGCCCACCTGGTTGTCCGGCGAGTTCAGGTTGTGCAGCATCTCAAAAGGCTTGTACTTCGAGAATTCCGTGGAGGGATCGGCTGCTGCATTCATCGCGCCGAGATATAACGCGTGATCGGTGACCGCATAAAAGTCCAGCGGTTCCTTGAGCTGAACGTCGAAGCCACCCGGGTGCCTGAGCTTTTCCCCTTGCGCGTAGCGGTAGGCATCGTGGGGTGTGGCGATGGTGCCAAAGGCAAACGCATCGAACGAATACGTGCTGTGAACGTGCAGGTCGCCAAAGTAGGCGTTGCGTTCGGCATTGGACGACGGATCTGCAGTGACAACGTCGGCCGGCATCTCGTAAGCGGTGTTCAGGAAGCGCTGCGGCGGAGATTCAGCATGACTCTGTGATGTGGCGGGTTGTTCAGCAGACTGTTCGGCGGGTTGTACATCCACCTCTTCTGAACAACTGGCACAGATCGCCAGCAAAAGCACCAGTGACAACCGCAGTTGGACCGTCATGGTGTTATTCCTATCAATATTCAAGATTGAGGCACATACCAGATGGGCGTCACTCATGGCAGCCTACCGTCGCTTTGCAATGTGAGAACTATGCTTCAGGCGCCAAAGACTGCAACTCATGTTACTGCACCCAACCCGGGCGGTCTCGCGCAACCAGCCGGATCACTCGATCTCTCCGGCCGAGCAGGAAAGAACTCCACGCTGGGAAACGAACCGGCTGCAGGTTTGCGGTAGTGACTTGTAGTCCGGTAGTCGACCGGGAACCATGCCCGCAATTGCCTCGCAACGGTCACACTCCGACTGAAATCGCGAATCGCTGACGATTTCGGCCAACAGCGCGTCGTCGGACTCGATCTTCTTCGAGTGGCGTATGCCCCCGTCCGCGGGTGCATCGAATACGAGGAATGCTGGTTCATCTGCATCGGTATGCCAGGCCTGCCAGCGAGGCAGCCGCCGATCGCGGCCCCGTCCGGGGTCCCCGTGGTAGGCGAATTCGGCCCAATAGGAGCGCATTGCGGCACCGAGTTCCCGCGCGGCTGGAACGGCATCGGGTTGAATCAGGTTGCTGAAGCCGCCGCCTTTGAGCTGGTCCTGCAGCAAGGGAAGCTCGACCCCGTGAAGGGCACCCATCAGGACTTTGAAATCCAGGGTGAGAATTCGGCGCAAATCGTCCCAATCGGTGCGAAAGGCAAACACCGGCGAGTGGCCTGCAGCGCTCATCGCGGCGGCAACCTGATCCACTCCGCGGGCCTTCCAGCGCCGGCTTCCGTACTCGGCCAAAAGTTGGTAGCGCCCCGGGTCGCGCAGGCGAACGGGCAATCCGAAGATGCGTTGAATCGTGCGGTCGCCGATCAGCATGAAGAGCTTGACTTCATCACGCGCGGAACCAAGCAGGACAGGCACCCGTGCGAAGTTTCCGTTCCGCAAGACCGTAAGCGGGGGCTCCGCGGGGAGCACGCGACCATCGCGAAACTTCATCGGCAGGCGGTAAACGGGGCCGAACGACATTGGGTAGGCGGCCAGCAGTTGCTCGACAGGCGTACCTCTCAGCAGCGCGGCGATCTCCCGTTGACTCATCCGGGCGAGATGTTGCTCGGCCTGGGCGTGATTGAGGCCGCCGGCAGTGCGCAGCAGCGTCAGCAGCACTTCGTGTGAACTGCTCGGGTGGCCCGCCTCGGGCGCGGTCACGGGGTTTTCCGCCTCGGCCGCCGATGTCGAAAACGGTCCTGCGTCCGACTGCATGATGGCGCGGTGGTACAGGCCCTTGGAGAGCGGTGAGATCAGTAGTGACAGGATGTTGCCCGCACCGGCGCTCGCGCCAAAGACCGTTACGCGGCTGGGGTCGCCGCCGAATGCGGCAGCGTTTTCCTGCACCCAGCTCAGTCCCAGAAGGAGATCGAGGATGGCAAAGTTGCCGGACCGTTCCTCGGGCGATGCGTCCTCGGCCGAAAGTGATGGGTGGCGAAACCAGCCCAGCGCGCCAAGGCGGTACTGCAGCGAGATCACGACGACCCCGTGCTCGATGGCCAAAGCGCTCCAGTCCTTTTCCGCCGCGTGACCCGCGACGTTCCCGCCCCCATGAATCCAGACCATTACCGGTCGCCGGTCCGGGCCGTCCGGTATGGCGCCGGGCGCAAAGGACGGGGCAAGAACATTGGCGAAGAGGCAATCTTCATCGCCCATGACGCCCTCGCCGGTCCTTTCGTACTGCGGGCAAAGATTTTCGAAGCTGAGCGCGGTCCGGGTGCCCGACCAACTCTCGGGGAGCCGCGGCGCGCGCCAGCGCTGCTCGCCGGTCGGTGGCGCCGCCAGCCGTAGCCCGCGCCACTCGTGGGCGCCGCGGTCGTTAAGGAGCCCCACGATGCGACCGGTCGTCAGCACGCGCTCGGAGTTCGGATCCGCAACCGGTGTGTCCGAACAGGCGACCGACGTGGCTATCAAGACCGTGAGCAGGGCGGTGGCTATTGCCTGGGTACATCCGAAAACAGGGACGAGCGCGATCGCTTTCGCGCGTCGAGAGTTCTTCATGACTGCCCCGTTTGTGTTGGATTGCACCCGGAATTGCGCGACTTCAACAGGAAACATCACGCCACCTTGGAGTAACAACATTCTCGCACTTCCCCAGGGTTGCGCCCACAATCTCCCGACGCGCGGCGCGGCAGTTACGGCCTCTCGGCTGGTGGCACCGTACATCACTGAGCATCCGGGTGCCTCGACCTTGAAGAAGCGCATGGCCGACGCGCTGTCCGAGAACGGTGTGCAAGACGGGAGGATCTAGAGGAACGAATTGCCGGACTCGATTTGCGGGGCGAAGCCACTGATCGCGCAGAGTTGATCCTTGCAAAACAAGCACTATACTGCTTGATTAACTATGGAATACGTCCCTCGAAGATTGCAGGCAGACATCGAATCCGCCTTGGCGGAGCAATCGGCTGTGGGTGTTCTAGGGCCCCGTCAAGTGGGGAAAACCACCTTGGCCCATCGTCTCGCCGCCGATCGCGAAGCAGTCTATCTCGACCTTGAGAATCCTGAAGACCTGGCATTTCTGAGCGAGCCTCGGGCTGCATTGGCCACCTATGCCGACAGGCTCGTCATTCTTGACGAAGTGCAGCGCTTGCCGGGTCTGTTCCAGACATTGCGCGGGCTGATCGATCAGTATCGGCGTGCCGGCCGGGGCGTTGGGTGCTTTCTGCTGCTCGGCTCCTCATCGCCGGACCTGCTGCGCCAGAGCGCAGAGTCCCTGGCTGGCCGAATCGCCTATCGGGAGCTCGGAACGCTGGACCTCAGCGAGACCGGGCCGGAATCAATGGACCGGTTGTGGCTGCGCGGTGGATTTCCCAGGGCCTGGCTGGCGGGCAGCGATGCGGCCAGCTTCCTCTGGCGGCGCGATCTCGTTCGTACCTACCTGGAGCGGGACATTCCTGTTTTCGATTCCCGCCTGCCCGCCGAAACCCTGCGGCGCCTATGGACCATGCTGGCGCACAGCCAGGGCGCGTTGCTGAACACCGCGCAACTGGCCTCTTCCCTCGCTATCCACGTGCGGACGCTGAACCGTTACATCGATCTGCTGGTGGACCTGTTGCTGGTGCGTCGTTTGCCACCCTGGTCCGGGAACGTGGGCAAGCGCCTGGTCCGCTCGCCACGTCTTTATGTGCGGGACAGCGGCATTGTCCACGCCCTGCTGGGCTTGCGGCGGCTGGAAGATGTGTTGGCCCATCCGGTGGCCGGTGGCAGTTGGGAGGGCTTTGTCCTTGAAAACCTGCTCGCCGCCGCCCCGGCCTGGGCGCAGCCGTTCTTCTATCGCACCCAGGCGGGCGCCGAGATCGACGTGGTTCTGGAATTCGATCCCGGCAACCGTTGGGCGGTTGGGATCAAGCGCTCGGCGTCCCGTCCCACGCCTTCCAAGGGCTTTCACACAGCCTGTGCCGACCTTGAAGTCCAGCGCCGACTTGTGGTTTACGGCGGCACACGGGCGTTTCCGCAACCCAATGGCGTGGAGACCCTGCCGCTGGCTCAGTTGATGGAGGAACTGAGGGCGAATGGACAGTAGCGCGGCTCTTGAATCGACTTACAGGATCTATGGCGGTGAACTGAGCTAATTCACCCGCAAACTGGAAGCGGCCACGGGTCCGCGTTGGTTGATGGATTCATGGTAATAGTAATTTTTGATATTATTTCCGGAACGGAATAGGGCGGCCAGAGAATGTCGCGATGACGATGACTGATGCCATCAGGGTGCTCGTGCTCGGCGAGGGCCGCCAGTTCCCGGTCATTGGCATCCGCGGGCTGAGGCTTCTGTTCGGCAACGATGACAACCACGCCTTCAACAGGGGTATCCGCAGGCTTGTTGCAGTCGGACTGCTCGAGCGGGTTGCCCGGGGCGTATACCTGAACCGGGCGCTGCCCGGCATGGGGCTCGAAGGAATCGGCGTCGTCGCCCGGCACCTCCGCCCTCGCCGGTTCTGCTATCTGAGTTACGAATCGGCGCTGGCGGACTTCGGCTCGATCAGCCAGGTTCCGATGGTCTATCTCGTGGCCACGACGGGAAGGGGCGGAGCGTACAGCACCCGCTACGGCGATATCGAGTTCTCGCATACCGGCAGGGGAGACCTGGAGATCCTGCGAAACTCGGTGTTCGACCCGAGAATCTCAATGCGCATCGCTTCCCCGGAACTGGCATACGACGACCTGCAGCGGGTGCGCCCCGGCAACCTTCACATGGTAGACGACGAAGTGCACGCGGACGTGTTGGCAGACTGGCAAGGCGCCGTGCAGGGGGGGCGCAGTGCTTGACTTTCTCACGGTGGCGTCGGAGGTCGTTCGCAACGATCCGGCATTGGCTTCGTGCCGCCCGGTCACCCTGCCGCCCCAAACGCTCTAATACGGATCAGGCTCGTTCTGAAACTGGCGATGGATCTCGATCAGGCCGGGGGTCAGCGTTGCCAGCCACAGTGCCACGGCAGCGCCGAACCAGGCAATCGGCAGGACGAGAAGCAGCACCAGCCACAGTGCCAGGAACCCGTAGACGCGCTTCAACATCGCACGCGGACTGACCCGCTCAGGGTCTCCTTCCCGTCTTAATGGAAACGCCTTGGGCCTGAGGAACCAGCCGTGGGCCGTCAGGATGAGCAGGAAGCGAAACCAGGAGAGGTTTTCCGCACCCAGCACAGGGTCCCTGTCCGGCGCCGCATCCTGTGCGCTGTTCATCGCCGCCTGGATTTTCTTCCAGGTGTACACCGCTTCGGGCCGGGCGCCGGCGCCGCTCATGGTGCTGTACTTGGGCACGTCCCGCCAGCGGTACAGGACGCGCCCGGACTTGTGCACGGCAAGAACCGCGGGCTGGTAATAGCCTTTCGGGTGGTTTGCCCAGGAACGGTTGCGCAGATGGCCGTAATTTTCATTGTAGAAGACGTCCAGCCAGCCTCTCTCCTTGCAGGCCTTGCGAATCTCGTGGTGGGGGTCGCCGATTACTGGATACCGGGTCTCCCACTCGTCTTCCGCTTCCGTCGCAAGGATCTGCGGTTCGCTGGTGACTGCAAATACCTCGCCCCCGGCTGCGCGAATCTCATCGAGCACGCCAGACTTTACATAGCTTCGCAACTCGAAGCGGCAGGGGGGTCACCAGAGACCGCGGTAGTAGAGCAGGAGCACGAACTCATGGTTCTGCAACTGCCGGTCGAGCCATTCGGTGCGAACGCCCTGGGGAGGGTCGAGCAGCGGCGGAATGTCGGGTGCGGCCTCGGCAACGAAATCGAACTGGTATGCCTCGCCCTCCGGCATCACGCGCACCTGTTCACGCATGCACAACTCGCCATCGCACAGGATAAGCCCGAACTCGAAGGGATTGGCTACGTCGACGGCTGCATCGACATCGACCAGCCCCGTCAACTCATAGCTTGTCGAGCGAGCGTCGTTCACCCACGACAACGCCGCTTTTGCAGCCGGAGCCAACCGGTCGGGAATTTCGTCAGGCAGATGCATTGGCGGCGCTTTCAGTTGGAACCGGCAGGATTTCAGCACACCGATATGTCGTTGTCGAACAGGACCGGTCGGAAACAAGCGGCGGCCCCGAGTTCAGTGAGACGCCCTGGCCGCCCCGGTCACCCGGCTGACTGATGACGTCTGTTTATCATTTCATTCGCAACCGTTTCTGGACGCTCGGACCCGCTCGCCCAATGAAGATGACCTCTGGTCGAACGGCGAGGCAGTAGCATCGATGCGGCTGCGGCTGGCTTCGAGCCTGGCGAATTCATCGTTCTGACCCACCGATTTATCGCCTCGTGATCAGAGGCGCATTCAATGGGTGTGGCGCCGGTAATGCTCTTGCGGTCTCGCGACTCAGGAAGGCATCACGCGAAAGATCTGGCCGGTTGTCCTGAGCGCTTCGACAGTCCAGGGTTCCCCCACGCCGTCAATCAACCACTCCATGATCGCCCACAGGTCCTTGTCGGTTCGATCCGTATCCATGGGTTCGAGCCCGGGAACCAGTGCGGCGATTTCAACCGCAGCCGGAAAGGGGCGGCCTGAACGGCCAATGAAGATCAATTCGTAGACACGGCCGTCCACATCAAGCAATCCCGGGGCCTCCAGGGGCTTGTCGGTCAATTCGAACGTGTCGGACAGGAAAGCGGCGAACTCCGGGTAGTGGCTGACGTCCGGGTCGGTCAGTACCGGTACGCTGCGGGTGCCGCCAGGTCGTTCGGTAATGCGTGTGACAGCCATGGGTTAACCCTCACTCCCGATGGGGACGTTTCGCAGGCCAAATTCGACGAGCAGATCGCCGATTTCGGCGCCCGAGTCCTCCTGCAGGAAATGATTGCCGGTGACCATGTGCGTGCCTTCAGCATGCGGCCAGATCTCATGCCACCTCGGACAGAACTCCGTGGCGGCGAACACCGTCTCTTCGCGCCCCCAGATCACGGTGGACGGCAACTCGAGTTCGCGTACGTTGGCTTCGAGCCATTCGAAGCGCTCGCCGGTGATGTCGGTGGCCGGATCGATGGGTATCGAACGGGGCCATTGCCAGGTGAGCCGCCGGTCGTCCGCATCGGGCAACACCGCCTCGTAAATTGCCATGGAGTCGTTGCGGCAGCGCTCGCGGTCCACGACCGAAAGATAGACGCCGCGCCCCGGAAAGGCCTTCTGACGCGCCATCATGTGCGGGCCGACTATCGGCGCATGCAGCAGCCGCCACGGCATGATTCGGCGGTGAAATTCCGCGGAGGGTTCCCGCCATGCCCAGGTTGACATGACGGCTACCGCAACGGCCCGTTCCCGCCGCGTGAGCAACGCCGACAGGCCGGTGGGCCCGCCCCAGTCATGACAGACGAAGAAGATACCCTCGAGGTCGAGCCGGTCGATCAGGGAAACGAGGTTAGCCGCGTGGTTGTCCAGGCTGTGGGCGCTGGCGGCGTGCGGATGTTCCGACAGGCCAAAACCGACCTGATCGGGCACGATCACCCGATAACCCGCTGCCAATAGCGGCGGAATGGTGTCGCGCCACAGGTAGCCCCAGGTGGGGTTCCCATGCAGCAACAGCACCGGCGGCGCCCCTCGCGGGCCTTCGTCGATGTAGTGCATCCGCCAGCCGTTGACGTTTGCGAACTGCGATTGGTACGGGTAGCGGCTCGCCACGTGCGGGCCGAGGTCGTCGATGGTGCGTGTCATGGTGTTGTTCCGATGGCCCGTTCACCGCGCAAGGGCCAGGGCACAAACAGTTCGGTCGGTCCAGTGCATGACATACCTGCTTTTTTCAGACTCAAGCGGCAGCTTACAAGACGTTTCCGGAGTTCGCAGCCATGGGGTCGGCAGCAGTGGGAGCAGGGGCCGACGACGGGCACCGCGTTTCCTGATTGTTGCGGTGGTTCGAGTCGGGATGGCTTCGGGTTCAGGGTTCGAGGAGGCGGGTCAGCATGTGGCGAATGTGATCCTGCCCCCCGAAGAACACCGCCAGAACGCGAACTGTCTGGCGCGCTTCGTCCACGTCGAACCAGTAGATCGCCCGCCCGATGGCGAGATGTCCCAAGCCGGGCAGGATGTCGTCGTGACGTTCGCCCCGATGGGGAGCCGTCAATATGCGCTTCGCGTTGCCGCGGATTTCCAGCACGCGCGCACCGGCATGATCGAGCGCGCCATCGAGGCTCTCGCCAAAATCGAGGTAGCTGTGCAGCAGATGATCGAATATCAGCCCGAAATCGCTTTCAGCCGCTGTCGAGAATTCAAGATGAAAGCCCATGTGCACGGCGCCTGTCGGAGATCATTCCTGCCAGCCGCTCGTCCATCCGCCCCGCATCGACAAACTCCCCCTCCCGGCGGCGGGAGAGGAGTTCCCGCAGCGCCGCGGTTTCCAACTCCTCGGCATCCACTCGCTGTTGCAGCAGATCGATACCGCGCTGCAGAACGGCACTGAGGCTGGCGTAGCGCCCGGCCTCTACCAGCGTTCTGGCGAACGCGTGCTGCCCGTCGGTGAGCGAGATTGAGGATTTGACTGTCATGGGAACCTCCTTGGTGGAAAGGTAATACTCAGTAGCACCGAGGTCAACGGGCAATCGCACTGCTGGCATGCCAGCCGCAACGGAGCGCCCGCTTCAGTCAAAGGGGTCATGGTTCTCTTTCACTCACTGATCGCAAACAATGGTGTCGTTAAGCGATATCTCCATTGTAATCGTTCGAAATGCGCAAGCTATTTCGCAAGATGACGTTTGACGTTGTCGATCTTCCATCGCAATGCTGGATGACGTTGCAGGCGATTCGCCATAATACGATCAGGCGTGCCAGCCGAACTGACCTAGGAAAGATAAGTCTTTCGACCTGCATGGGCATCACGTGACTGTTGTGTACGGAATCCCTGACTCTTGCCGATAATCACCAGCGCGCGTTCGACCCCCGGGCGATCCGCTTGCATTGCCTCACGATCTTCGTGTCCGATGTAGTTAACGCTGAGGTTCATCTGGCTCTTTTCCTTCCAGAAGCGCGTCGGGGACGATCAGGTTCCATCGCCGGACCAGCACACCGCCGCGTTGATTTCTTACAAGATAGAGCGGATTTCGTGGTACGAGTTTCTCTATGAGGGCGAGATCGTCGTCACTGACGAAAAAAGTCTCACGGTATGTATCAAGAAACCAGCCGACGGCAGCCCATAGTACTTTCTGCCGAAACGCATCGAGGAGTTCAAACAACAGTGGCAACTCCAGCACGGAAAACCCGGCCGCCGACTCGATAAATTCTGCGTGCCCGCCGACCAGGTCCGGTCGGCGAAAGCCATCGATCAGCGTGCGTTCAGGTCCGGTAACGCAAAGTTCGCGGTCAAGCCGATGAACAGTGCGTGTGCCCGATTCCGATGCGGCGCAGCGTACGAGTCGTTGTGGACGGGATATGAAACGCAAACCGAGACCATTCAGATCGAATGATTGAGAGCGTCGGGCGCTGTATGCGGTGCAAAGGCGCCATGCGGAATGCGCAGCGCCGAGCAATTCGAGGGCCGAGTGGTGTGAAAAGATCGCGTCGGGTCGCATGGCCGCCGCCGCAAGAAAACGATCTGGCTGAAAGCTGTCAGGTTGCACTCCGGGGGGTACCGAAGCATAGACACCTCGCGCCAGCATTTTCAGCTTGCCTCGGCGAGCCGCGTATTTCAGGCGCTCCAGGGTTCCTTTGCGCCCACCGGCGGGTGCGAGTGCCTGAACGGCTTCGTCAAGATTGAAGACTCGATGCGTCCGTAGAAACGTGCTGGTATCCATGGCCAGCTATGGTGTTTGACAACAATTGCGGATATTGGGGATATATTCCCCTATATCGATCATAATTATCAAGTCCCGTCTGGACACATGAAGATCTTATGGTCGTCCACCAGGCAAAAGTCTATCGTAGCGTTTGCTCACGATGGCGGTCAGTCCCGTCGGAAATTAGAACGTTGAGCCATGGGGATCCGCTTCCTCTGCTGGCGTATCGACAGGCCCAACCGCCTCGAGGTGATGTTAGTTCACACTGCACCCGGGAACGCGAACGTTGGCTGGGACCACGTGAGCTGGGCAGCGCGGGAATCCAGTTTCCTATGGGTGCTCATGCAATGAGTTTTCTCGACACACAACATGTCGTGTGCCTTGCCCATTGCGACCCGATGCCGAATCCGATTACGACGCGTAGGGTGGTCCACGCCAATACAATGAGCTGAGTTGACTGGCTTGACTTCAGCGGAGCGATGCTAGCCATTGTTCGCAACGTTAAGTTAGTATTATCACCGTTTTCGATCTATTATTCTTGTTTTATGTTCGAGCGGGGCACAACAATGCCTGATATCCGGGAAAAGTCACCGGCCCGGGCCGTCGACGCGATGCCCGAGTCGTTCGTTTCGAACGCGAGCATCAGCAGCGAGGTTTCACGCCGCGTCGCCGATGGGCGGCTGCGCAAGCTGGCCACGCGACTGTATACACGCAACCTGGACGATTTGCCGGACGACATCGTCAGGCGCAACCTGTGGTCGATCGTCGCCGGCTACTTTCCCGGTGCGCTGGTCGCGGACCGCACGGCGCTCGAACTGAGGCCTGCCTCTGATGGGTCGGTGTGCGTGATTTCACGGCGAGGTACGGATATAGAATTGCCGGGGGTGGTTCTGCGCCCGCGCCGCGGCGCTTCGCCGCAAGAGGACGACCGGCCGTTCATGAACCAGGGGCTGCACCTGTGTTCGCCGGCTCGTGCGTATCTCGACAACCTCTACCCATCTCGTGCGCGGGGCGGCAGAGTTCCCCGCACGTTTGCACGCAAGGATATCGAAGCACGTCTCGAACAGTTGATGGCTTCCGCCGGAATCGATGCCTGCAATCGGCTGCGTGACGATGCCCGGCGAATCGCCGAAGAAATCGGCCGAACCGCGCAATGGGCGGAATTAGACCGGATAGTAGGCGCCTTGGCTGGCACCGGCGACGCCCGCCTGATAGATCGCAGGGCGAGGGCGAGGGCGCACGGGCGTGCGTACGATGGGAATAGAGTCTCGCTATTCGAGGATTTGTTTGCTGCCTTGCGACAATTGCCGGTGCCGACTCTTCGCCCGCGAGCCCGCGACGGCATCGGCAACGCGACCCTTGCCTTTTTCGAAGCCTATTTTTCCAACACTATCGAAGGTACCGAGTTCGAAGTCGAAGAGGCGGCGGACATCGTCTTTCAGGGTCGCATTCCGCAACATCGTCCGGCGGATGCGCACGACATCCTGGGCGTGTGGCGAATCGTCTCCGATCAATCGGAGATGCGCCGGACGCCCGAGACCGCCGCCGACCTGATCGAAATTCTTCGCCGCCGCCATGCCGTCGTACTCGGCGGGCGCCCGGAGTCGTTTCCAGGGCGTTTCAAGACCATGCCGAACCGCGTCGGCGCCACTGTTTTTGTTGCTCCCGATGCCGTGCTCGGAACGCTCGAAAAGGGCTTCGATGTCTATCGCGGATTGGCTTCGCCGTTCCACCGGGCCGCGTTCATTCACTTCGTGGTCTCGGAAGTCCATCCCTTCTCTGACGGCAACGGGCGGCTTGCACGAATAATGATGAACGCGGAACTCGTCTCGGCCAACGAGGAGCGGTTGATTGTTCCGACGGTTTACCGCGACAACTACGTCGCGGCGCAACGCGCACTTTCGTCCGGACACTCCGCGGAGCCCTACGTGCGCACTCTCGACTTTGCGTGGCGCTGGACGGCGGCTATGACCTGGGGGCCGCTCGACCGGACTGAAGCGAGGCTGCACGCGTGCAATGCATTCGATAGCGAATCAGAGGCGGAGCGCAGAGGCGTGCGGCTGAAGATGCCGGTGGACGACTTGTCGGGCGTGGGATGACGGATTCGATTTCATTCCCTGGTCCGCTCGCGGTGTGGGCACGCTGATCCGCAATTATCAGTTGGACAGAGCACTAGCCGCACCTATTCGTGAATAAGTGTAGCGAGGTTGGCAAGAGTAGTGAAAACGGTGGGTGGCGCGGACGCGTGCTTTGGCACGTTGAGCGCGCGGAGGCGTGCTTTACAGCACGTTGAGCACGCGGCGGGAGCACGCCCAGCGTTTTCGCTGCTATTGACGACCGCAGTAGCTTATTCATGAATAGGTGCGGCTTGTGTCCTGTTTACTCAATCTGGACAGCAGGTCGCCGTAGGCCGCCCCCAGACTCCGGTATCTGTCCAGGTCCGTATCGCGCAGGAGCGACTCGAACTGGTGGCTGACAATTTCCCCAAGCTGGTATTCGATTCGTTTGCGCCGAACGGTGTTGCGATCGAGATTCTGCCGGTACCAGCGGTAGTGTTCATCGATCGTGGCATCGAGCTCCTCGAGACCGCTTCCGGCGGTTGAAGACACCTCGATCACTTTGGGGCTCCAGGTGGATGTGCCGCCGCGCAGGGAAAGCACGCTTTTCAGCTCTCTGGTCAAGGTGCCGGATCCCGGCAGGTCGGACTTGTTCACCACGTGGATGTCGGCGATCTCCATGATCCCTGCCTTCATGGCCTGAATGACGTCGCCGGAATTCGGCGGCAGCACGAGCACGACGGTGCCGGTCATGAAACGAATGTTGCACTCGGTCTGCCCGACACCCACGGTCTCGAGCACCGCGTCGTCGAAACCCCAGCGATCGAAAACATTCAGGATGCCGAGGGCGTTATGGCACAGGCCGTCATGCAGGCGCGTACTTGCCACTGAGCGTATGAAGAATTTGTCTCCGGTGTCTACCGAGCCCATGCGGATCCTGTCGCCCAGAATCGCCCCCTGGCTGATCGGGCTCGACGGGTCGATCGCCAGTACGCCCACGCTTCTGTCGCGTTGCATCCGCCGCGCGGCCCAGTTTGCGATGAGCGTACTTTTTCCCGACCCGGGAGGGCCGGTGAATCCGACTCGCTGAGCCTCATGTTCACCGGAGAGATCCTGGGCAAGAATCTGCTTGACGCCAGCCCTCGAAGCGCTGGTTATTGCCTTCGCCAGGCCGGCGCGGTTCGATCCGTCAAACTTCATGTACCGGCTGGCCTCGTCGCGTGTTTGCGGAAAACCCTGCCCTCTGACGGGCAGGCCGGCTGACCGTGGCCGGTCTGGAGATTGCAGCAGTTGCAGGGCGGCTCGACCCGGGAACGATTCATTGCAACAAGCGTTCAATAGTCGCGACAACTTCGTCGAGCGGCATTTCCGCGGTGAAGATCGCTGCGACGCCGTGGCTTTCGAGTTTTTCGTAGTCCTGTTTCGGGATGCTGCCACCGAGGAAAATCGGGACGTTTCCGGCCCCGAGTTCGTCGAGTTGCGCGCGGGTGAGGCCCACAAGTTCGTTGTGGCTGCCACTAAGAATGCTGAGTCCGACCGCATCGACGTCTTCGTCGACCGCCACCCGGGCGATGTAACCGGGCGTTTTCCGCAAGCCGGTGTAGATGACCTCGGCGCCTGCATCCCGCAGCGTCAGGGCGATGATCTTGGCGCCGGCATCGTGACCGTCGAGGCCGGGCTTGCCGATCAGGATGCGCTTTCCCTGCAGTGACATGGTTTCCTCCGCGCCGGTTCGGGAACCAACGGACGATTACGGATCGGTTGGTTACGGCACCGAATGCATCACAGCCGCACGGGCTCCCTGAACTCACCCCATTGATTCTTGAGCCGGCCCGTCATCTCGCCGACCGTTGCATAGGCATGGCAGCACTCGACCAGGTACGGCAACAGGTTCGCCGAGCTACCCGATGCCGCCTGCTCAAGGGCCGACAGACAGCGTTCCGCCTCGGCATTGTTCCTGGTCTGCCTGATGCGCTCCAGTTTTTCGATGACCTTGCCGCTGGCAGCCGGGTCGAACTGGAAAACATCCCCGAACTCGTTCTCGCCGTCGCCGTTGCCGCGGAACGCGTTTTCACCGACGACCACCCGTTCGCCGCTGTCGGTTCTGACTTTCCGGTTCCGGGCACTCTGTGCAATCTTTGCCTGCAGGTAGCCGTCCTCGATGCATTTTTCGACGCCGCCGTACTCCTCGAGTTCACCGATGACCTGCTCGACTTTCTGCTCCATCTTCTCCGTCAGCCATTCGACGTAGTAGCTGCCGCCCAGGGGATCGACGGTCTTGTCGATACCGCTCTCGTAGGCGAGGATCTGCTGGGTTCTCAGGGCGGTCTCGGCGCTGAACTCGGAGGGAATCTGGTAGGCCTCGTCATGGGCGCAGGTGAACACCGACTGGGCCCCACCGAAGACGGCGGCCATGTTCTCGATGGCCACCCGGGCGATGTTGTTGTACGGCTGGGCGGCCGTCAGCGACGAGCCGCCGCACACCACGCCGAAGCGGAACATCAGCGCCTTGGGGTCCGTCACGCCGTATCGCTCCTTGAGGAGCCTCGCCCAAAGCCGCCGCCCGGCGCGAAACTTGCAGATTTCCTCGAAGAAATTCATGTGCACGTAGAAGAAGAAGCTCAGCCGTTTCGCGAATTCGTTGGGATCGGCGCCCCGGGACACCAGTTCGTCCACGTAGGCGAGCCCGTTCGCGAGCGTGTAGCCCATTTCCTCCACCTCGTCGACGCCCGCATCGCGTACGTGCGCCCCGGCAATGCTTATGGGATTGAAGCGGGGCGTGTGCTCGTTCGAATAGAGGATGGTGTCGGCGATCAGCCGCATGGACGGCCGGACCGGGAAGATCCAGGTGCCCCTGGCAACGTACTCCTTGAGGATGTCGTTCTGGATGGTGCCCGTGAGAGCCGCCCGCGGAACGCCTGTCTTGTCGGCGACCGCGACGTACATGGCGTAGACTATGGCAGCCGTGCCGTTGATGGTGATCGAGGTCGAAATGCCGCCGAGGTCGATGCCGTTGAACAGTATCTCCGCCTCGGCGAGATTCGACAGCGACACGCCCACTTTGCCGACTTCCCCGGCCGACATGGGGTCGTCCGGGTCGTAGCCGCACTGGGTGGGCAGGTCCAGGGCCACCGACAGCCCGGTGGAGCCCCTGTCCAGCAGGAATCGATATCTTTCGTTGGTGCCTTCCGCCGTGCCGAACCCGGAGTATTGCCGGAACGTCCAGAGCCTGCCCCGGTAACCGTCCCTGAATATCCCTCTCGTGTAAGGCGCTTCGCCGGGCATTCCGGGGTCGGCGGCGTCAACCATGTCCGCGGTCACGACAGGCGGAACATCGATCCCTCCGATCGTCTTTTGATTTCGCCGCGGAGCGGTAGTTTCAATCGTGTCGGTCATTTTTTTCCACCCAGTACGGCGTCCGCCGCCTGCCAATGCGCATCGTCCGTCCAGCAGTCGACGAAGTGCCGTGTTTCCAGTTCCGCCAGGCCGCCCAGAACGTTCTTCCTGGCCGCCAGCCTGAGCGCTTTCATCGCTCTCAGTACGTGCGGCTTTCTGGCCAGGATGGGGTCCATGAAGTTGCCCACGGATTCATTCAGCGGGAGGGCATCGTCCGTCAGGGCATCGACCACGCCAAGCGCCAGAGCTTCCGGCGCTTTCAGTACCTGTGCGGTTGCCAGCAGTCTCAGGGCCGGCGCCGAACCGATGCGTTCCATGAGATCCGGGCCGCCGCCCCAGGCGGTCGTGATGTTCAGTGTTCCCTGCAGGAAACCGATGCTGGAGCCCGGTGTCGCCAGGCGGAAATCGCAGGCCATGGCCAACTCCGCGCCGCCGCCGAGTGCCGTGCCGTTGAGGATGGCGATAACCGGGACGGGAAAATTCCGGATGGCATCCAGCGCGGCTCTCGCCCCTTCCGACATGTTTCTGGTGTCTTCGGCGGTTCGCACGGCGTCCAGTTCTCTCAGGTCACCGCCGGCCGCAAAGCTCTTCTCCCCAGACCCGGTAACGGTTGCGGCCTTGAGGCCGTGATCCCGGGCACGGGCCTCGAATACGCTGCGGATCTCCCCGAGAACCTGCAGGCTCAGTGCGTTTCTTTTCGCTTCCCGATCAATGGTGACGGAAAGTACGCCGGGCCGTTCAGAGACGATCAGGTGCTGGAATGGGCTGCCCATCCGAGTTCCCCGCGTTGCGATCCGGCTGGTCCGGAAACGAGGCCTTGGGTTCCGGTTGAACAGGGGGCCTGGTGAAGCATGCAGCCGGTGTCCGATTCGAGAGCCGGGGAGTTTAACATTGCCCCGAGAGTTGCAGCTTCGCGACGATTGAGTGGTTTGCGGAGGCTGCACTGCAGCCGCCAACGGCGGCCGGTGACTTGCCGGATACGCGGTCATCGCGCCGGTTGCCAGCCGTCGAGGAGCAGCGCCGAGACCTCGTCCCGCAGCCGGATCATCCGGGATGTCATGGTGGAAACGCCTGCCGCCTCGATCGTTTCGCTGATGCCGAGAGCCACCATGCTGTGTGTCATGCGGCCGGCCCGGTTCAGGAACGGCACGGCCATCAGGGTGATGCCGTTGATGTAGCAGCTCCGGTCGACGGCGTAACCGTCCAGGCGTGCCTGCTCGACCTCCCGCAACCATTGATCGAAAGGCGGCGGATTGTCCCACCTGAGCGCATCGAAGCGCGCGCGAAGCTCGACTTCTCCGACCTCGTGGAGGTTGATGGCGGCATGGCATCTGCCCGTCGAAGCGATGAGTGCCGGAAAGCGGCTGCCGAGTTCGACGTGCAGACGCACCGGCAGTGGCGCGCGCGAAATTGCCACCACGACCATGTGACCCTGCGCGGTTAACCGGGTTGCCATTGCCGTGGCCCCGAAGTCGAGGGACAGCTCCGTCAACCTCGGCTCGATCAGTTGCGCGAAGCCGTTTCGCTGAATCGCATCGCGGGCGATGGGCAAAATACCGATGCCCACCGAGTAGCGCTTGGTGTGGCGATCGAACTCGACCAGACCCTCATCGGTGAGTACGCGCAGGATGTGCAGGCAGGTGCTCGGCACCAGGCCGAGTTCCCGCGCGATCCGGCTCACGCCGGCCGGCTCGGCCGACCGTCCGAGAAGGCGCAGGATCGCCACCGCGCGGCTGACGGCCGGAACCTGGCGGCGCCGTGAGCCCGGTGCCTCGTCCAAAAGTGCAGACCCCACGTTTATTGTCTATATACAACAGTTGGTGATTATTGACAACAATCCAGGCAATCGTCTACGGTCGTACACGGTCATCGGTAACTTTGGGGGGAGAGCCGAGATGAGAATCCGACCAATCCTTGATGCTGTATCTGCATCGCGATACCTGCTGTTCTGCCTCGCACTGTCAGTGTCTGTCCCGGCCTTCGGGACAGAAGGATCATCGGGCGCAGTGCTGGAGGAGGTGCTGGTCACCGCAACCAAGAAAGCGTCCGCCGAAGCGGCGCAGGACGTGCCCGCTTCGATCACCGCCTTCTCGGGCAATCAACTGGAGGTCGCGCGGGCGGAAACGATCAGCGACATCGGCCTGCTGGTCCCCAATGCGCAGCTGCAGCCGCACGGAACGGTCGCGAACGGTACGCTGTTCAACATCCGGGGAATCGGCACCTCGTCCAGTATTCCATCCGACGACCCGGCCGTCGGCGTCTTTGTCGACGGCGTGATCGTGGCGCTGCTCAACGGGCAGAACCTCGATACCTTCGACCTCGAGTCGGCGGAGATTCTGCGAGGGCCCCAGGGCACGCTGTTCGGGCGCAACGTCACCGCGGGCGCCGTGCTGCTGCGCACGGAGCGGCCAAGCTTTGAACCTTCCGGTGCGGTACGTTTGACCACAGGTACCGACGGACGGCTGGACGGGGGATTCAAGGTGACCGGGACGATGGTTCCCGACGTGCTGGCGGGCAGGCTCAGCGTGCACTACAAGAGTGTCGACGGCTACTACAGGAACCGCTTCGACGGGCCGCAGCCGGGGGTGATTCTGGGCCGGGAGAACGAGTTGAGCGGCAAGTTCGGCGAAAACGAGACGCTGATCATACGCCCGTCGTTGCGCTGGACCCCGACCGAGGCGGCGACCATCGATCTGATCGCCGAGTTCTCCGATACCGAAGGGGACGGCGGCGTCGCCTTCACGGCGATCCGTACCGGCAGGGGGCTGCACCTGCCGGACCTGGACGGCGACGCCCAGGACATCGTTGCCGACACGGACGGGATCAACGAGTACGACTACACCAGCGTGGTTCTGGATGCGAACTGGGATACGGGCAACGGCACGTTCAGCTGGCTCTCCGGCTATCGGGAAATGGATCAGTACAACGTGGTCGATGCGGATGGCGCCGGCGAAGACATATTCGTGTTCCTGTCCAATCCGGTTCAGGAACAGTTCACCCAGGAAGCCCGCTGGTCCGGCACACCGTTCAACGATGCGGTGGAGACGACGCTGGGTGTCTACTACTTCTGGCAGGAGGTCGACTATCTCGAAGGGCGCCACATCTTTGCCGACCTGCTGGGGGCGCCTTTCCTGCAGGGTCTTGGCGGGATCGTCGATCACGACGCAATCGGGGTCTTCGGCGCGGTGAACTGGCAGATCGACCCGCAATGGACCGTAAACGTCGGCCTGCGCTGGACGGACGAGGAGAAGGAAGCCGACATCACCGTGGGCTCGACCTGCGATGCGGCGGCGCGCGTCTGCGATTTCGGGTTCAACGACTCGGAGCAGTGGTCGAACCTGAGCCCCTCGGTGACGATCCAGTACTTCTCCTCGGAAGACACCCAGTGGTACGGGTCGTATCGCCGCGGTTTTCGCAGCGGCGGCTTCAATATTCGCAACTCCAGCGCCTTCGTCGTGTCGCCCAAATACGATGAGGAAGTGGTGGACTCGTTCGAGGTCGGCATGAAGTCGGACGTCAACGACAGCCTGCGCCTGAACGTTGCCGTGTTCCACGCCACCTTCGACGATCTGCAACGCATCGTGGTGCAGCCCGACGCATCGCAGCGTGTGCAGAACGCAGCGAAGGCACGTTTCGTCGGCGTGGAGTTCGAGGCCTTCTGGCGGGTCACCGACCGCTTCTCGCTGAGCGGCAATCTGGGCATTCAGGACGGCGAATACAAGGACCTGGATCCCGGCGCGCTGGTCGGGTTCAACAACGGGCGCCTGGGCTCGCAACTGGTTCCCGGCGGCTTCCCGCCGCTCGAAGCCGACGAGTTCCTGCTGCTGGCGGAGAAGAGCGGAACGCTTGTCGCGATGGTCGACCAGCCCCTGGGCGATGCCGGTTACCTGGCCTTTCGCGGGTCGGTCAGCTACCACGACGACCGCCCCGGCACCGGCAACGCCTCCAACACGGTCATCATGGACGACTACTGGACGATGGACGCGAGTGTGCGCTTCGTCTCCGCGGACGACCGCTGGGAAGTGACGGCGTTCGGCAAGAACATCAACGACGCGGAAATCCAGCTCAACACCACCGATATCGGCCTGTTCACCACCTTCAACCCCCATTGGGGGAGCCGGTACGGGCTTGAGGTTCAGTATCGATTCTAGACGCCGGGGGCCTTAGCCAACTGATACTCTGGAGTCGATCGGATAGAGTGGCGGTACTTTATTCCCGTGCCGGAGCGGGCCGTCTGCCCGCTCTGGACGTGACAGATGGGGGAAAAGAAAGGGATGAAGCGGCTCGTTGCGCTCCTGCTCGCCGGGGTAGTGCTGGGCTACTTCGGTGGCCTGGTAACTGAGGCCGAAACGGCCCCGGCCGCTGAAAGCGCGCAATCCGCAGCGCCGGGCGATTCCGCCCTGCCGCCCCCCATCCCCCCGGTTGCCAACCCGCCGCTGTACCCCGACCCGCCAAATCGCCCGATGCACTGGACGGTAGGCGAGATCGCCGGCCTCTACGATAAGCGCCTGGCCTGGATACGTGCCGGCGGCAGCCCGCGCGATCCGAGGGACGGGCCCCCCTTCGATGGCCAGTTTTTCCGTACGCACCTGATTCATGTGCTCGGCCGGACCACCTTCGACCCGCCGCGGCCGTCCAACATCATCGGGGTCATGAGCCGCCACGACGATGCCGACCTGCACGAGGGGGTCTCTGATTTCTACGTCATGGCGGGCGGGGCGGGCCGGATCGCCGCCGGCGGCTATATCGAGAACCGGCAACAGGGGAGGGTGCCGTACTACCCCGACACCCCGAGCGTGCTGTTGCCCGGCGAGTTCAACGGCCAACCCATTCGGGATGCCACCTTGTTTGACGTCCGGCCCGGCGACTGGGTGGCGATTCCTCCGAACGTTGCGCACGCACCCGGATTCGAACCGAACGAGTACCTGATGTACGCGATATTGAAGGTCAATGTCGGTCTGTATCCGCAGAACGCGATGTACTAGGCGATGTACTAGGACGATGGCGACGGTCGACACGAGGTGGCGAACCCGGGCGGCTTCCGTGGCCGCGCTTGTGATCGGCCTGTGCGGGGGATACGCGGCATACACGGTGAACGCCGGGCAGGCCGCAACGTCGGCGTCGCAAGAGGAGGTCGGCCCCTATCCGCCTCCGCCGACCTGGGAAACCGCGATGCCCGCGGTGCGGATCGCGCGCGAGGTCCGCACGCTCTGGCCCAATCAGCCGACGCAGGCGACACACTGGTCCATCGACGACATCCGGCAGGCGCATGAGGCGCTGGCAGAGGCGGAACGGGCCGGGCGGACGATGGACCCGAACGACGCGCTGCACGACTTTCCCTACTGGACTCGCACCCATTCCCTGTTCATCCGCCACGTTTCTGCACATGCCGAGGGCGACACGGCCGAGCAGCACCTGGGCTACGCGCAGTTCATCGTCATCATGGGCGGAAATGGCGAAATCCTGGCCGGCGGCCGGATCGAGAACGCCGCCACGCTCGTGGAGGATGGGCGACAGATACCCGGCGAACTGCGCGGCCCGGC
This sequence comes from Pseudomonadales bacterium, assembly GCA_963663395.1. Taxonomy (GTDB): domain Bacteria; phylum Pseudomonadota; class Gammaproteobacteria; order Pseudomonadales; family Azotimanducaceae; genus Azophilus. The sequence goes on along the minus strand of OY760226.1, from coordinate 5,017,487 downwards.
CATCGCCGGCGGCGAGCGATTCGCGGTCGGTCCCGGCGACTGGGTCTCGATCCCGGCGAACGCCCCGACCCAGGTGAATACGACCGCAGACGGCGGGTTGACCTATATGGTGATGAAGATCAACGCCATGCTGTATCCGTGGGAGTTCATCCGCTAGGCTCCGGCTCCACGCATTCACCGCAATCGAGACTTACCCGGAACGCTCAAACGGAGGGCAGCATGGAGACGACGCCGGGCGCGAAGATGATGTACCTGATCAAGCGCAGACCCTTGGCGACGCGGGAAGAGCTGGTGGTGCACTGGTTCGCGAACCATATGCCATGGGTCATTGAGCAGCAGAACGCGCTGGCGGAACAGGACAAGCCGGCGGCGCGGAAGTACATTGCGACCCTGTTCGACCCACACCCGAAATACGGCCATACCTGGGATGGCATGGCCCAGCTCTGGTTCGACGAGCCGCTGCCGATGCCGAGCGAGCCTTATGGGACCGCGCCGAAAGATACCTTTCAACAGAAGGCGCAACCCTACGTTCCCTGGGCAACCAGGGAATACGTGGTCATGAACCCGAGGCTCGCGGTTGAGCCGTTGACGCTGAACGCTCCCTTTCCGGCCACCCGGTCGGGGTTCTACAAGGTGAGTTTTCTGGTCAAGTCCAGGCCCGGGACAGACCATGACGAGCTATACGCCCATTGGCTGGACGTACACGTACCGAATGTGTGTTCGGTCATGGACGAGGTCGGCGGTTTCGGCTATGCGGTCAGCCACAGTTTCAAGCCCCTGGAGGAGCCCTTTGCCGGCCTTGCCGAGCTCTACTTCCCGGACGAGGGCGGCTGGGAGCGCTACAGGGAAATCATCCGGCCGGATGGCATGGAGCGATGGGTGGAGACAAGGGGAACCGTCGTTTTGGGCGCGCGCACAGAGCTGATCGGCATACCCTGACACCGGGTCGAATTGCGCCAGAGCAGAGGCTCCGAATCGGGCGGCTGGCAGCCAGGGCCCACGGGTGAGCGCGTAGCATCCATTGCCGGTAAAATGTGTACGGGAACAAATTTTTGTCTTAGACTCGGACGGCAATTCATTCCGGGGTCTTGTACGCCTTGTCTCACGATTTCCGAGACGGCAAAAACACCCCGGAATCCACCGGTCGCATAAGGAGGAGCCTGGAAACATGTCAGATCATTCGTTCGCACAACTCGTTACCTCGGCCAATGAAGTTCTCGCCCATCCGCGGCGCGAGACCACCTTTGCCGGGGACAACGGTTCACCTGGAGCCACGCCGAGATTCGAGGTTTACCACTCTGCCCCGTCGCTGTGCTCATTCAAGGTGCGAGCGGTGCTGTTCGAGCGCGGCATTCCCTTCCGCTCGCACGACCTGAACATCATGCCGTTTCGCGGCGGCACGCCGGAGAATTATCGCCCGGACTATGTACGCATGCGCATGCAGGGGGCGCCGAACGCGCGGCTGGTGGACGGTTACACGGGCGTCTCCGCGGTGACCACCGAGGGGTTCGACCCCTGCGTCGTGCCGACCCTTGTCGATCACGAGAAGCAGGCGGTGGTGGTCGACTCGGCACGTATCTGCGAGCACCTCGACCGGGAATGGACCGAGGGCGAGCCCCTGATGCCCGATGCCATGGCCGATGCGGTCCGCGCACAGGTGGACCGGGTCGACCGGGCGCCCCATGTCGCGTCGCTCTACGGCGCCCATCCGGACGGCGACAACCGCCCCGCGGGACTGCGCAAGAACATCAAGGACGTGCACGGGGTAAAGATCGCGGCCGTCGAAGCCATGATGTCCGAGGCCGCGGACGATGTGGAACTGCAGGCGGCTTACCGGGCGAAAGTCGCCAAGGAGTCGAGTGCCGACAAATTCGTCTACGACGGCGACAGCATGCGCGCCGCGCACAGGGCCATGGACGAGCACGTGGGGGAACTCGAAGCGCAACTCGAGAGCCATGGCGGGCCCTGGGTGTTGGGGGATGCCTACACCCTGGCAGACATCATGTGGACCAATAGCGTGTATCGCATGAAATGGCTGGGCATGGGGCATTTCTGGGAACAGGGCACGAACCGGCCCCGGGTGGTGGAATACGCCGAACGCGCCTTCGAGCGGCCATCGTTCCGTCGGGCGGTCATCGACTGGCCCGGGGCCTACTTCCCCTCTCCGCACGTGAAGGAGTTCAGCGGGCCCATGGCCTTCGTGAAGTTCATCTGGCACATGATGCGGCGTCGTCCGATATAGAATCTGCAGGCTGAAGGAACAACAGGGAGGGAGCATCCGAACCATGAACAAGATCGACGGGCTGCACCATCTGGCGATTGCCACCGCCAACATGAAGGAGCAGATCGAGTTCTTTACCGACAAGCTCGGCATGGAACTGGTCGCCCTGTACTGGATGCACGGGGTGCCCGATACTTGGCACGGGTTCCTGCGCCTGAACGACGAAAGCTCGATTGCGTTCGTCTGCAATCCGGACATCGGCAACGTGCCGGTGAAACTCGGTGAGACACACGCGGGCAACGCGGCGGCGAACTGTGCGCGCGGCACCATGCAGCACGTGGCGCTTCGGGTGAAGAACCACGATGAACTCCTGGCCATGCGCGACCGCCTGCGGTCAAAGGGGGTGCCGGTGATCGGGCCAATGGACCACGGCTTCTGCGCTTCCATCTATTTTGCCGGCCCCGAGAACCTTTCCCTGGAGTTGTCCTACTCCGAGGAGCCCATCGACCAGCAAGCCTGGATCGATCCGGAGGTGGTGGAGATGACGGGCATCAGCGCCGAAGAACTCGCCCGTTTCAAGCGCCCGGCCGATTATTCGGATCAGGGCGGCGCGGTTCCGCAGCCGGGCATCGACAGTCCGGGGCCGCACCTTGCGAACTACCCGGAGGGGCACTACGAGCGAGCCATCGCCATTCCCGACGAATTGATCTGGAACTCGGTGGACAACCAGCCGCCGGTGAAAGTTGCGAAGGCTTGAAGCTTGCGATCAACCGGGAATTCTTCGCAAGCCTCGAACCCCACGAGCAGCAGTCCCGTCGCGCTCGACCGACGTTGAATGCCGATTGACTGTCGACATGGTTCGGAGTTTGCCCACTCGGCTGAAGATACCGGCCGATCCGTTGACTGAGGCATGAATCTCTCCTGGCGAGTCCGTCTGATGTACGGCCTCGGACAGTTGCCGGAAGGCGTCAAGTCCGCCGCTTTCGGTTTCTTCCTGCTCTTCTATTACAACCAGGTGCTGGGCCTTCCCGGCGTGCTGGCGGGTACGGCGCTGTTCGTCGCCCTGTTGTTCGACGCGGTCAGCGATCCCCTGGTCGGGGCGCTGTCCGACTTCACCCGCTCGCGGTGGGGCCGCCGCCACCCCTATCTCTACGGTTCCGCGTTACCGTTTTCGCTCTGTTTCCTGGCCCTTTTCGTGCCGCCGTCCGGCCTTTCAGAAACCGGCCTTTTCGCCTGGTTGACGGTGTTCGCGGTGCTTACGCGCACCACCATGAGTTTCTACCAGGTGCCCTTTCTGTCCATGGGCGCGGAACTCTCCCAGGACTACGACGAACGAACGCTGCTGGCCGCGTTCCGCAACGTCTTTCAACTGGCGGGCATGTTCGCCGTGCTCATCGGCGGCAACCTGCTGTTCTTCTCGGCCACCGGGCAGTATGCCAACGGGCAGTTGAACCCGGCGGCCTATGCGCCGTTTGCGCTGGCCTGCGTACCGCTCATGCTGGCGGGCGTCTGGCTGACCGCGCTGGGCACCCACGACCAGATACCGAATCTTCCGCGGCCCAGCGCCATCGAGCGCCCGACCCTGATTCGTGCGGCGGTGGGCGATGTGATTACCGCGTTTCGCATACGCGCTTTTGCCGCGGTCGTTACGGCCAGCATACTGTTCGGGGTAAATCAGGGCATGCTCCAGGCTCTGCACCTGTATCTCGCCACCTACTTTTTCGAGCTTGCGGATTACCAGATAACCCTGCTCTTTGCGGGCGCCATCACCGGCATCGTCATCGGCAGCCTGGCGAGCCGTGCGTTCACGGGCCTGTTGAACGAGAAAAGGGCAGTGTTCATGGCCGGTTCGCTCTGGTACGCGTTCTGGACCAGCATCGTCATCATTTCCAGGCTCCTGGGCATTCTGCCCGGCAACGACCACCCACTGGTCGCGCCCCTGTACATCGCCTGCGGCTGCATTTCCGCCATCGGCCTCGGGGTGGCCATACCCATGATCGGGTCACTGCTGGCCGATGTCACCGATGAACACGAACGCAGGCACGGCACCCGCCAGGAGGGCATCTATTACGCGGCGGCTTCATTTGCGGCCAAGGCCGTCGGGGGTGTGGGCCCCATTATTGCGGGCCTGATCATCGACATGGCAGGCATCTCCCCCGGCACCCCGCCGGCGGAGGTGGCGCCGGAAGCCGTGGAACGGTTCGGCTGGCTTACGGGGCCGGGCGTGGTGCTGTTCTCGCTGATGTCGGTCTTGTGTATCGGGTTCTACGACATCACCCGGGCACGGCACACCGAGACACTCTCAGCGCTTGGGCGCCGGCGCGCGTTACCTTCGCGTTCCGGGTAACGAATGTCGTCGTCCGGCCAACTCAACGCGAATTCCCTCCGGTTACGGGGGCGGTGGACCGTGGCGGAGTGGGCGGAGGCCTCGGCGACGTACGCAAAGCATGTCAGCGAACAGACCGGCCTGCCCGCGTTCACGCCGGGATCCGGTCTCGGGGCGGCCCCCGCATTCATCGGCCGGATTCAGCAGACTTGCAGGCATTCATGAACGAGTCAGTGAAGAACGAAAAGGTACGGCGACGGCGTCCCCAGGAACGGGCGCAGGTCACCCGGCAGAAGCTGCTCAATGTCGCCATTCGCGAGTTTTCCGAGCGGGGCTTCGATGCCGTAACCGTGCGGGACATCGAGACGCTGGCGGGTGTGCAGCGGAACCTGCTCAGCTACCACTTCGGCAGCAAGGAGGGCATCTGGAAGGCTGCGGCAACCCACGTGCTTACCCAGTTGCAGGATTTCAGCGAGGCACGCGAAGAACTGGTGCAGGATCTCTCACCACGGGAGCGCGTCGCCTACACGCTGCGCAGCTACGTCCGGTTCGCCGCTTCCTATCCGGAATTCCATCGCCTGATGATCCAGGAAGGCAAGCACGACAGTTGGCGCATCGAATGGCTGGTCGACAATTTCCTGCGGGCGGCCATGGAAAGGCTGCGCGGGGCCCTCGAAGACGACCTGGGCCTGAAGCAGGAAGACTTCGTGCACTGGTACTACATGTTCGTTGGCGGTGGCGCTCTCATCTTTTCAATGGCGCCTGAAGCCAGGCGCCTCTTCGACATCGACGTCAACGACAGTGAAGTCCTTGAGCGCCATGCCGGGATGATGGTCGACATTCTCCTCAGCCGATCCGGTTCCTGACAAGGCGATGGTTTACAAACCGAGCGCTGGACTGATGGCGCATCAGTCGTCGGCGGTTTCGGCCTGCTCCGTATCGACGGCGCGGAACAGCACCTCTCCCCGGCGGGAAACCAGCAGCGTGTCCAGCGACACGGGGTGAAAGTAGGCCTCGACCCGGTCGCCGTCCGGGGTGGTGCCATAGGCTTCGTAGCAATTCCCGTCCACCTTGATGCGCCGTACCTGCCAGCCCTCGGCCACGAGCTTTTCTTCCAGTGCCGACTGGGGCTGCCAACCGGCGGGGTCGCCGGAATCGCAGGTCATGGCGCCGGTGGCGTGGGCCGTGGTCGCGAAGGCCAGGGCGGATGCAAGGCAGATCGCGCGTACGAATATTCCGGTCATGTTGTTTCTCCTCGTCCTCGTATTGCCGGTGTTTTCCAGTGGCCTTATACAGCCGGGGCTTGCGTTCGCAAACCCCGCGCCCAAACGCCAAGACGGTAAAGTTCCAAAAGCGCCAGCGGTACGAAATGCACCAGCGCAGCCGCAAGGTTGTTGTGCACGAACATCCAGTGCACCAGGGTCAGGACGGCGGCCAGGTAGACGAACCGGTGCACGGTTTTCCAGTTTCGCCCCAGCCGGCGCGCCGATGCATCGTTGCTGGTGACCGCCAGGGGGATGAAGAGCGCGAACGCCAGCCAGCCTGTCCAGATGCCGAGCGCCCCGAATTCCGCCAGCATGTTGCGCAGGGTCTCCATGTCGACGATGTAGATCAGCGTGTGCAACGCTGCATAGGCGAAAGCGGCCACGCCGAGCGAGCGGCGGTGCCGCGCCAGCCAGCCGATCCAGCGCACTCGCGAAAACAGCATGCGCAGTGGCGTGATCATGAGCGCCACCAGCATCAGGCGTGCCGAGAATTCGCCGGAGGGGTGCAACAGCAGATCGAGGTCCTGCCGCCCCGCGGACAAGCCGATGAGCATCGGCACCGCCGGCAGCGCCAGTACGGCCCAGAGCAGGAGTCTAGGCAATCGAGAGTCGGACATTGCGGTTACTCAGTCGTGCGAAACGGCCGCGCGTGAACTGTTCATTGTATATCGATGTACACGGGCGAATGGTCCGCTGTCTTGACTCAGGCATCTGAACCGGCCATCAGCCTGACCGTCCGGCAAACGCCTGGCAGCCCGTGGTAAAAGTCCGGCGTAGCACCGAGAGGGGCGCGAGGGGGCACACCTCGCACGAAAACGCAGTCAGGCGGGCGCAGCGGCGTTCGAATGCCGGCGGACTTTTGCCACGGGCTGCTAAGGACATGATTTTTTGCTTGCAGGTCTATTCCAAGTAGACTGGCGTTCCTTTCCAGAATTTCATCACCGGTTGGCGTTCGATGAGTGTAGACAGGCACCTTCGCGCGATAGCGCTGGTTTTTCTGCTCTGTACCGGAATCGCCCGGGCCCAGGATGCCGACCTGGAAGGGCGGCCGAATTTTCTGGTCGTCGTCGCCGACGACATGGGCTGGTCCGACATCGGAGCCCTGGGCGGCGAGATCCGCACGCCCAACATCGACGCCCTGGCCGCTGCCGGCACGCTGATGACGGACTACTACGTCGCGCCGACCTGTGCGCCGACCCGCGCCATGCTGGTCACGGGTGTCGACAGTCACGAGGCAGGGCTTGGCGTGCAGTCAGGCGTGCGTGCGGCCAACCAGGTGGGCATCAACTACGAGGGCGAGTTGCACGACGGCGTTGTCACGGTGGCCGAAGCGCTGCAGGCCCAGGGTTATCAGACGTTCATGAGCGGCAAGTGGCACCTGGCCAACGACGAGGCGCAGCGCCCGACAAGGCGGGGATTTCAACGCGCCTTTTCCCTGATGACCGGTGGCGCCAGCCACTTCGCCGACCAGAAAGAGATCGGCCCGTTCGATATCCCGGTATATGTCGAAGATGGCGAGCAGGTCGAGGCGTTGCCGCAGGACTGGTACTCCAGCATCGGCTACGCGGACAAACTCCTTGAATACCTGGGCGAGCGGAATGAGGACGCCCCTTTCCTTGCCTATCTCGCGTTCACGGCGCCGCACGACCCGCTGCAGGTGCCCGACGACTGGCTGGACCGTTACCGGGGCGCCTATGACGCCGGGCCCCTGGCAACCCGCCGCGCCAGGGCGAAGCGACTGGAGGCGCTCGGGTTGATCCCGAAAGGAACGCGGCTGTGGCAATACCCGCGGTTTCCCGGCTGGTTTCCGAATCACGCCGCGCCCTGGGACGAACGCTCTGCCGAACAGCGCGAAAAAGATGCCCGCCCCATGGAAATCTACGCCGCCATGGTGGAACTGATGGATCAGCAGATCGGCCGGGTTCTCGAATTCCTTCGGGAACAGGGTGAACTGGACAACACCTATGTCGTGTTCTTTTCCGACAACGGCGCGAGTGCGGCGGGGCCGCTGGTGTACCCCGGCGTTACCCCCGAGTGGTACGAGGACACGTGGGACATTTCCCACGAGAACCGCGGCAGGCCCGGCAACTTCACCGTGATGGGCCGGGAGTGGGCCAGCGCCGCGGGGACGCCCTGGAAGCTGTACAAGGCTTCAGTGAGCGAGGGCGGCATCCGCTCGCCGCTGATCGTCAGCGGTCCTTCCGTACCGGCCGGCGAGCGTTCCGGCGCCCTTGCGCATGTCACCGATGTTGCGCCGACGATCTACGAACTTGCCGGTGTGGAACCGCAACAGTTGGCCCTGTTCGACGGCAAGATACTGCCCCAGGGCCGCTCGCTGATACCGGTATTGACCGGAGAGTCGCCCGCCGCGCGCTCGTCTTTCGGCGTCCACCTGTTCGGCAATCGGGGGTTCCGTCAGGGCAACTGGAAAATCAGCAATACGCTGCCGCCGTTGAGTACTGGCGAATGGGAACTGTTCGATCTTGGCGCCGACCCGGGTGCGGTGAACGACCTGGCGGCCGAGCGGCCGGAACGCCTGGCGGAACTGCTCGCCGGGTTCGATGAATACATGCAGCGGCACGATGTCATCCTGCCTGACGAGTCGCCGCTGAACGTGACACTCCGGCATCTTTACCCGGATGAGTGCGACTGGTGGTGCGAGGTACGGTTTACGGTGATTGGCTGGCTGAACTGAGCGAAACTCACATTGCCGCTGCAGGTCGCGGAAACACGGCTTTTGGCGCCGCCCGAGTTGCTTTAGAATGCGCGGGCCGTGCAGTGATGGACGGCGCACTCCCGGGCGGGAATAGCTCAGCTGGTAGAGCACAACCTTGCCAAGGTTGGGGTCGCGGGTTCAAATCCCGTTTCCCGCTCCAATAAAATCAATAAGTTGCAGTATATTTCGAGATTCTCTCGAATGCAACGTGTCCAAAACGTGTCCAAGTTTGCTCGGAGCGGTGCGAAGTTTTGTCTGGATATCACAACATGGACGACTTTGAATCGCCTTGTTTGAGAGAGGATTCAATCGAATTTTAGAGGTTGAGCGTTGCCCGTTTCGTGGTGGGCTGCGTGAAATTCTTTGCGCGCGGTGGCGTTTACGAAATCGTTTGATCACCACATTTGTTTAGAGTTTGGCGTCCGGCAACGCGGATCTCCCGGTCATGAATCGGTACGGGTTTGTCGGAGGCCGTTTCGTGTGGGTCATGCTGCCTCAGCCGCCCTTTCCAGTTGCTGAAAATACAGGCTCTCTTTCTTCGCCGGTGGCAGGTCGTGGTTCGGTTGCAGCGGACGTCGGTTGTTGAACCAGTCCTCCCAGCTCAACGTGGCGAACTCCACCGCCTCGAGGTTCCGCCACGGCCCCTGCTGACGGATCAACTCCGTCTTGAACAACCCGATCACGGTCTCGGCCAGGGCGTTGTCGTACGAGTCGCCGACGCCGTCGAGCGGTCGTTCACTGCAACTGAAAACGAAGAGGAATTGCTGAACGCGCAGGATCTCCTAGCGCCGGACTCAGGCTTCCCCGGCCCGCCCCGCTTCGGAGAGGCGCCCGCGCCGGCTCGCGCCAATCCCTTGCTCCCGGGCGCCCACTGGTCGCGCGGACACAGCAGTCCCCGCTAGACGACCATCTCCTCGCAGAGCAGCCTGCCGCAACCGGCGACGAATGGTCTCGGCTGGCAACCCAGGGAGACGACCGAATCGCTCAGCACCTGGCATGAGATGCCGTACAAAGAACGCTATGATGAGCCCCATGGGAGGCCAGACTATCCTTGCAATCCTGATGCTGGGGTGCGCGTTCTCCAGTGCCGGCGTCGCGGGCAGCGAGCACGACCCGCCGTCCTGGCAAGGCGCCCTCGCGCCGCTGCCGGAATCCGCGTGGAATGCCGGCCGTGCGCTACATCTCCTGGAACGGGCGGGCTTCGGGGGCACACCCGAGGAAGTCCGTTCGCTGACCGCCCTGGGTCCCGCCGCGGCGGTGCGCCGTCTCGTGTATTTCGACGGCGTGCCGGAAGATGCCGTCATGCCGCCGTTCGACCACTCGGGGGTATTCGACCCGGGCCTGGACCCGTTTCCGCCGAGCCGGCCGGCAACCACGGAAGCGGCCAAGGCCGATGGCCAAGCCCTCGGTATTCAGGTCAAGCCCGCCGGTAACCGGCCCGTGCAGCCGGTGGTCAACAAGTTCTTCTACTGGCTCCGCGCAAGCAGCCTGGAAAGCAACCGCGTCGCCTACTGGTGGGCCAACCGCATGCTGGCCACACAGCGCCCGCTCCAGGAAAAGATCGCGCTTTTCTGGCACGGCCATTTCGCCACCAACGAGGACAAGGTGCGCGACTACCGGAAGATGCTCCAGCAGGTCGAGCTGTTCCAGGCGCGGGGGCTCGGCAACTTCCACTCGTTGCTGGTGGCCGTCGCGAAGGACCCGGCCATGCTGGCGTTCCTCGATGCCGGCATCAACGTCAAGGGCTCGCCGAACGAGAACTTCGCCCGGGAGATCATGGAACTGTTCACCATGGGGCCCGGCAACTACACCGAGACCGACATCCGCGAAGGCGCGCGCGCGTTCACGGGATGGAACTTCCGGGGCACGGATTTCACCTTCAACGCAGAGCACCATGACGATGGCGAGAAGTCGTTCCTGGGCCGCACGGGTGACCTCGACGGCGAGGACGTGATCGCCATCATCATGGAACAGGAGGCCACGGCCCGGTTCGTCGCCGCGAAGCTCTACCGCTATTTCGTGCGCGACGATCTCGACCCGGCGCTGGCCGGGATGCTCGGCGAACGGTTGAGCGCGCTCGACTTCGAGATCGCGCCCTTCCTCGAGATGCTGTTCGCGAGCCGCGATTTCCATGCGGGCGCATCCGTGGCGACGCGCATCAAGAGCCCCGTGGAACTCGCGATTTCCACCTACCGCAAGCTGGGGATGACCGAAGTGCCGGGCGTGCCGGACTTCAACTCGGTGACCGCCGCCCTGGGCCAGCATCTGCTGCACCCGCCGACCGTGGCCGGCTGGTCGCAGGGGCGCAGTTGGGTGACCCCCGGACTGCTGTTCGAGCGGGGCAACTTCGTGCTCGACCTGGTGTTCCCGGACATCGCCTTCGTCCCGCCCGACCGCTATCCGCCCTACGGGCAGGAGATACTGGCGGTGCACGAGCGCGTGCGTTCCGGCATGGACATCTCGGCGGCGACAAAGCCGGTGGGCGTGGAAACCGGCATGGACGCCATGGCGGCATCCAACCTACTCGCCGACCGGGACGAGGCGTTCAACACCCGTTTCGGCAGCTACCGCGGCTGGCAGTTGGCCATCGAGCGCGTGAAGCCCATTTCACGCCACACCGCGCGCCTCGACCTGGCCTCTATGGTCCGGCGCGCCGAACTTTCGACACCCCGCGAGGTGGTCGACTATCTCGCTGCCCGGTTCCTGTCGGTGCCGCTCGACGACCGCACCGCAGCGGGCCTCGCGCAACTGCTGTCGACGGAACTCGGCACGGGCGATATCGAGTCGGCGGCCACCTGGCTGGAGGAGCCGTTGCGCATTCTTCTGCACGCCCTGCTCAGCCTGCCGGAATATCAACTCGGATGAGAATAAAGAGGTCAGGGTGAATTCAGGGGAAAGCAGCAATCATCGACCGGGTTGCCGGGAGCCCGGCCACGTTCGTGATGACGGAGGAATCAACCGCCGACGGTTGCTGCAGGGCATCGGCGTCGGCGGATTGGCAGCCATTGCTCCTTCCTGGCTGCATGGATACGCAAAACCGGCCGCGTACAACGATCGGGTACTGGTCGTCTTCGAGTTGTCCGGGGGAAACGACGGCCTGAACACGATCGTGCCTTACGCGGACGATAGCTATTACCGGCACCGCCCGACCATCGGCATCCGACGCGAGGACCTGCTCGACCTGGACGACCACTACGGCTTCAATCCGGGCATGCTGGGCTTTCAGCGGCTGTGGCAGACCGGCGACCTGGCCATCGTGCACGGGTGCGGCTACGACAATCCCTCCTATTCCCATTTCACGTCCATGGCGTACTGGCACACCGCAGCACCGAACGGCGGCGACGAATACGGCTGGGTCGGGCGCCTGGCCGACGTTCTGGACCCGAACGGCTCGCCAAACTTCCTGATTAACGTAGCTGCATCGCAGTCGCTGGCGGTGAATAGCCGCCTGCACGCCCCGGTGGTGTTCGATGACCCCGACCGGTTTCGCCGCAAGGCGTTCGCATCCACGCGCGCCGCACTCGAATCGCTGCCTGAGCCGAAGGAAAACGCCAACGCCACACGGGCCTGGCTGCGGGATGTAGCGAGGAGCGCCCGGGAAGGCGCCCGCCTCGTGCGTGCGGCCTGGTCACGCTACGACTCACCGGTGGATTACGGCATCGCCCCGCTGGACCTGCAGAAGGTGGCCGCCTGCATCGACGGCGGCCTGCCCGCGCGGCTCTACTACGTTTCCTTCCGCAACAACTCCTTCGACACCCACGTACAGCAGCCGGCGCTGCATCAGCGTTTGCTGTCCTACGCATGCGATGCCATCCATGGCTTCATACGCGACATGGAACGGCTCGGGCACGGCGACCGCGTCGCGGTGATGGTGTTCTCGGAGTTCGGCCGGCGGGTTCCCGAGAATTCGAATCTCGGCACCGACCATGGGGCCGCCAACCTGATGTTCCTGGCGGGCAAGCCCATACAGGGTGGACATTACGGAGAACCCCCCAGCCTCGTGAACCTGGCGGCAGGCGACAACCTCGGCGCTACGGTGGATTTTCGCCGCGTGTATGCGACAGCGATCGACGGCTGGCTGGGGAGCGGGCGGGCCGCGACGGTGCTCAAGGGCGACTTCGAGACGTTGCCGGTATTCGGAATCGGGTAGAGGGGGGAGCAGAAATTCATGTCCATCGAGTTTCCGAGTGCCGCCCATCCGCCTTTCGAAGACGAGGCCGACCAGAAGCGGGTCTGGGGGCGGCGTTGGGGATGCACGGGCGAGGTTGGCATACTGAAGCTCACGCTGATGCAACCGCCTGCTCAAGCCGTGCTGGCAACCGACCCGGGACGGAACATGCCGGCCGGGTTCTCGAGCGATGAGGCCGATGAAGGCTGGTATTGGCAATCGGGAGAATGTGCCCCGCGTACCGATCTGCCTTACCGCGAGATGGAGGCTCAGTGGCAGCACCTCGTGGACGTACTGCAGCACCACGGCGTCAAAGTGGTACGCCTGAACCAGGCGCGCGGCCGGTTCGCGAATTTCACGCGGGACGTTGCCATCGGCATCGACGGCGGGGTCGTGGTCTGCCGGCTGGCCGGCGCCACCCGCCGCGGCGAGGAAAACGCTGCCACACGCACCCTTGCCGGCCTCGGTGTGCCGATCATTCGCACAATCACCGGTACCGGACTGCTCGAAGGCGGCAGTTTCGCCTGGATCAACGGTGAGACCGCTGTCGTCGGCCGCTCCAACTGCGTGAACGAGGAAGGGGCCGCGCAACTCGAGGAGGTGCTTCACCGGCAGGGCGTCGAACTGATCCGCACCGATCTCTCCTTCAACGAGATCCATCTCGACGGCGTGTTCAACATGCTCGATGCGGATGTGGCGCTGGTCGAGCGCCTCGGCGATCGCCTTGGCCTCTCCGGTCAGGCCATCGGGCTCATCCTGAGTGCCGGAACCGTATTCGGCCTGCTCGGCGGGATCGCAGCAGCGATTCTCGGTACCCGTTACGGCCGTCTGCCGCCGCTGCTCGCCGGGCTCACCCTGCAGATGCTCGCAACCGTCGTCTGCATCCTTGCGGCTTCGCCTGTCCCTTATGTAGTCGCCTATTTCCTCTGGAGCGCCGCCCTTTTCTTCGTCGTCCCCTTTCTCTTCGGTACGGCATCGACCCTGGATTCAAATGGCCGCTGGGCGGCCGCAGCCAGCGGCATGCTGTTGGTCGGCCAGATGTCCGGCCCCGCGCTGGCCGGATGGGTCGTTCACCGGAATGGCTACGACGGTCTGCTGTGGATGCTGGTGGCGGTCTCCATCGCGGCCGTGGCCATGCTTACCGTCGCATTGAGGCTCGCAGCCGGTCATTCGAAAGAGTGACTCAAGCCGCAGCCGTCGCGCTCAGGCCCAATGCCCGAGGATGTTTCGAGCGACCTTGCGGCCGCTGGCGCAGGCGCCGCCCGTATGCGGCGCGCCGAGGTACTCGCCCGCGAGATACAGACCGCGTCGCCGGCTTTCCTGTTCGCCGATCACCGCCGCCATCTTCTTGACATAGCCCACCGGCATGTCGACCAAGTCGTCACCGCCGAGTACCACGATGTCGTCGATCATATGGGACTCGACGGGATGGAAGGGCTTCAGTAACTGCAGGCCGTAGCTCTGTAGCGGCAGCCCGCTTTCCAGCCAGCGTGCATGTTCCCGGCGGGCGAGGTCCACCTCCACCGACGGACGCTTGTCCCGGTCGGCCCAGTCCTGGGGATTGGCGCTCCAATAGTAAATGCGGCGCTTGCGTTCGTCCGGGTGCCTGCCGATATAACGCCCGTAGACGAATTCCCCGGGCGCGTACTCTTCCTTCAGCAGGTAACAGACGCTGGCGGCCTTGGTGAAGAACGTGGCTTCCAGCAATTCCCGCTGCTTGCGGCTCACGTCTTCGAGCAGGTGGAGGACATATTTGCCTTCCACCGCGCAGACCACTATGTCCGGTGTGATGGACTCTCTTGCGCCGTCAGACGTCAGGTAATGGACGCGGTGCCGCCCATCCGCCCCAGGACGGCCTATGCGCATGACGGTCGTGTCGTAGCGTATGTCGACCAGTTCCGCCAGACGCCGGGTCAGTACTCCGATACCGTCGTGGGGAATGTTGAACTCGGCGTCCTGCTGGGCAAGCCAGGAAAGGGTGGCAACACAGGTACACCTGTCCGGCAGGCTGCCCCAGGCATCGCAGACCGGGTCGATCCAGTAATCGACGATCTCCTGCCCGGCCTTGTTGCCCAGGACGCGCTTGAAGTAGCCCTCCAGCGACTCCCCATCGTAGTCGGCGCCGGTGACGATGTAGCTGGGGTCGACCTCGGCGCGATAGCGGGCCAGATCCGGCACCAGTCTCGGCAGCTAACGCCGACGACGACCAGAGGCCCAGCAGCAATCCCAATGCAATCAATCTGTTCATGGTTCTTCTCCAAATTCGACTTCCCAACACCGCATCAGTGTCCGGCAGGGTTCCGCTTCCAGCGATGCACAGCGCTGCCCGCCGAAGTGGGCCGGACGGCCGGGCATGAGGCTGCGCAGGTTGGCGAGCCTGAACACCAGCACGTTGTTCTCCGCCGACTGCCCTATCGCCAGGTACGTCAGCAGCTGCCGATACTCGATCGCCGGCCGGACATACCCGCGACCCGGGCTATGGCACATCACGCAACCGTTTTCGGCCAGTCTTGGCGCAACTTCCGCATTGAAAAACGCTTCGCCGTGCTCGTCAGCACCCGCCGGCACGGCAGCAAGCAACCCACACACCAGCATCGTCATCTTGAAACGATTCATGTCCCGGTACTCTCAAACCCGCCCGAGCCGAAACACGAATTCGGCAGGTGGCAACGCCCCGCAACTGTTTGCGGGGCCGAGTCTCGACCAATGGACGCCGTCGCGCAGAAAAATCCCGCCCGGCCTGCAGGACACCCGTACCGCATGGCCACTCGGTGTCTTTCAGAACTCGTAGAGCAGCCGTACGCCCACAGTCCGGGGCCGGCTCTGCAGAAACGCGATGGGGTAGGTTCCGTCCTCGAAAAAGTCGGATGTCGCGCCATACCACTGCTCGTCGCCGGCGTTCTCCACGTACGCCCACAGCATCCAGTTCTGCTGCGAAAACCCGGCGCGCAAGTTCACCTCCGTGAAGCTCGGTTGCCGCAGGAACTCTTCGTTGTTCAGGTCGCTGAACCAGTGCCCGACGTAGATGTATTCCGCACCCAGGAACCACTCCCCCGGGTCGGTCGGATAGCGGAGCGTCAGCCCTGCATTGACAGTTTCCTTCGGATGGCTCGGCAGGCGATTGCCATTGCAGTCGCTTACCAGGTCAAGCCTCGCACAGGTGTCCAGGGAAACGCCGTCTGCTTCCGTGTCGCTGAGCGCAATGCCCAGATTGAACTCTACGTAGCGGTTCGGCCGGGACCGCAACTACGCCTCGACGCCATAGCCCTCCACCTCCCCGACATTGTCCACTTCAAACAGCGTTCCCTTGAATGTGCCGAGCTGCATGTCCTCGTATTCGTAGTAGAAACCCGCGACATCGAGCTGGGTCGTACCCTCGAACAGCAGCGCGCGTGCGGCTCCCACTCGGCCGGCATGCGGAAGCCGGCCTCCCTGGCAGTGGTCGCGCCGCTTGTGGCCCTCAAGTTCCAATGCCTGGTGAGCGGCCATCCAGGGTGAGGATCGGCTTGTACAGTTCCGGCCGCCGGTCGCGGAATACGCCCCAGTTCACCCGCTCCTGGTCGATGGCATCGAGATCGAAAGTCGTCAAGATAACGGCGCGGTCCGTACGGCCGGCTTCCGCCACGATCGCGCCGGTATGGTCGGCAATGAACGACGAGCCATAGAACTCGACGGTACAGGTTGACCCTTCTTCCCTGCCGATGCGTTCGAATTCGTGCCACGGACGGAGTTCAGGAGCCTGGCCGAGGCGGATTGAGGAACTGGAGGGAAGTTGACCGTTGCTTTGTGATTCGCCCTGCGAAAAGATGGCCGGTCGGGGCATTCCTTTCCCTTGGAGACTGGTGATGGCGGATGGCGTTGTAACGCAGGCGATGAACAGCACCCAAGTTTGCGGACGGTATTCGGGCGCTGCGGCCAGGGTATCCGCGGTTCTGCTGGCCGCGCTGCTGGCTTGCATGGCCAACTCCCCCGCCTTCGCGGCGGAGACCACGGATCTTGAGCGCGACTGGCTGGAGGCGGCCGTAGCCGGAGATCATCGCAGCCCGGAAAACAGCACGCGGGATACTTATCGGCACCCGCTGGAGGTGCTCCGTTTTTTCGGCCTGCAACCGGGCTCCACGGTGGTTGAAATCTGGCCTAGCAGCGGCTGGTGGACGGAGATCCTGGCGCCCGCGCTACGCGACGAGGGCGCCTACTATGCCGCCGGGTTCGCGGTGAGTGCAAAACGAACGCCCCAGTGGCGCAGGAACGCCCAGCGGCGTTTCGATGAGAAACTGGCGGCGGTTCCGCACCTGTACGACGCTGTCGTCGTTACGGAACTGGGCATACCGGAGCAGACGGCAATCGCCCCGCCCGGTTCGGCAGATTACGTGCTCACGTTCCGCAATGTCCACAACTGGCTGAACGGCGACTATGCTGCCGACATGTTCGAGGTCATTGCCCGCGCCTTGCGGCCGGGAGGCGTACTGGGCGTCGTGCAACACCGCGCGCCCGAAGGTCGCAGCCTCGACGACATGAAAGACACCGGATACGTTACCGAAGCTCTCGTAATCGAGATGGCCGCGGCGGTGGGGCTGCGGCTGGAAGCATCCTCCGAGATCAACGCCAACCCCCGCGACAGCCGGGATCATCCCGCCGGCGTCTGGACCCTCCCGCCGTCGCTGGCATTCTGCCGCGAAATGGGGCAAGGCGAGGAGCGCGGGGCGTGCCAGGCCCGCTACCGGGCCATCGGCGAGTCAGACCGCATGACATTGAGGTTCCGCAAGTAGATCGACCTTTGCCTCGCGCACGGCGCTGTCCCGCTCTCTCCGGAAACCGGACGGCCGGGGCAAGCCCGGCGATGGGTTGGTTCGGCCACGTTTCGGAACCACAGCGCCTGACCACCAACTCTAAGTGTAAATCCGCATGATCACGCGCACACCTGACCAAACCTTTTTGCACAACTTGACGCACACAAACTCGGTGACAACGACCATAAACGTGAAACTTACTTCTCGTGGGCGTCCTGTACTGCCGTTGTTGTCTCTGGACGTTATGGGTGTCCTGGACTCTGCCCTTGTGGGTGTCCTGGACCGTACTCTGGACCGTTTCTTCCTGGACCGTTGCTGGACCGTTGATGACCTGCGCCCTACAGTGGGCTCACGGGGCGCGTATGTGACAGTGATCCACGGCTGGCCGTCGAGCGGGCAGGCGGCCATCAGGCACCATGGCGACATGACGCTGCTCGACTAAACGGAGCCGAGATGGCAACAGAAGAAGGCGGCGTCAACGAGACGCGGGCAGTCATCACCCTGGCCTCATTGACCGTGGTGGGTTATGCGTACTGGAACGCCATGCCACTGATCGTCGGCGGGTTTGTCGATGAGTTCGGGTGGTCTGCACAACTGGCCGGAAGAATTTCATCGCTGCAACTGTTTGCGATGATGACGATGCTCTGCGTTGCTATGGTGACAGTACATCGCTGGAGCCTGCGAACGACGGTTCTCTGCGCCGTTCTCCTGGTCGTTCTCTCCGATTTTTGCGCCGCGTGGCTCGAGAGCGTCACGCTGATGGTCCTGACTCGAATCGTCTCCGGATTGTCGGCGGGTGTAATCCTGGGTGCTGTCTATGCAGCCATTTCAAGGCTGGGACGGCCGACCCGTGTTTACGGGATTGTTGTAGCCAGCATGTCATTGTCTGGCCTGGTCTGGTTCCTGGGAATACCTCCTTTGCTGGAAATTTCCGGGATGACAGGGCCCTTTCTGGGCTTCGCGGCGATTTCACTGGTCGCCCTGGCCATGGCCCTGGCGTGGTTTCCCCGTTTCAACGGGCAGGAAGACGTCGCCTCGGGTCAACTCGACCTGTCGGGCATCCTGACAGTCTCGGTGTTTCTTCTGGCAATGGGTTTCTTCATTCAATCGGTGGTTGTCGGAGCCAACTGGGCATACTGGGAGCGAATCGGCGTCAACTCCGGGTTGAGTGCGCAGGGCATCGGTGTCGTCCTGTCACTGGGGGCTGTCAGCGGCATGCTCGGGGGAGTGCTGGCTGCCTGGATGGACGGCAAAGTCGGCGACGCAACGGCCCTGGTAGCCGGCCTTGCGTTTATGGGGGCCGGGTATGCTGTGGCGCTGTTCTACGACCCCTTCGCTTACGTTGGGGCAACCGTGATCTCGTACGTCGCCTTCAGTGTTATTCAGACATTCTTTTTCGGCATTTTCGCCAAATTGGATTCCTCGGGCAGGCTGGTCAACGCAGGCAACCTCCTCTCGTTTGCGGGCGCGGCAGTCGGACCTGCCGCTGCAAGCCTGGTGCTCGTGGCGGGCAATTACAGTCCGGTGATCTATGCCGGCTCTTTCGGGGTGCTTGCTAGCCTGTTCGTGATCATGCCGGTGGTAATGAAAAACCGGCGAGCACGGTATGGGACCGCATCGGAACTCGGCGAGGGGACCTAGCCACACCGATTCGCAATTGAACGTAGCGAGGTTGGCAACAGTAGTGAAAGCACTGGGTGCGCGAAGTAAGAGCGCGCGGAGGCGTGCTCGACAGTACGTTGAGTACGCGGCGGGAGCACGGCCAGTGATTTCGCTGCTATTGACGACCGCAGTAGTTTATTCATGAATAGGTACGGCTAGCGGCTGGACCGCTCCAAGATAGAGGCATGGGCTCCAATGTATCAGTGACGCACGAGGTCGACGACCACGGTGTTGTCGAGCGTCACCGTACATCCGCGCAGCGGAATGTCGTAGTGTCCGTGCGTTTCGCGCCCCGCGGCCGGGAAACAGGCGACCATTCCACCTGGCCAGAAGTCGATGTGGCCGGGCTGAGACACTTGCCGTATTGTCGTACTACCGAATATTTGACATGAGTATCGGAAGGCCATAGCCTCGATGCGAAACCACTTTGAAACCGTCGGTGCCAGCATGGACGCATCCCGAACCCTCCCTGAACATCCTCTGGATCCATGCACCGCAGAGGAATTGGCTAGCGCCGCAGCCATACTGCGCGGCAGTGGGCGGTTGAGCGACAAAGGCGCTTTTTCCTGTGGCTTTCTGCACGAACCACCGAAGGATGTTGTGCTTGGGTTTCAGCCAGGAAACCCTTTCGACCGCGAAGTTCGCCTGATCGGGCACGACCCGGCGGAGAAGAAAAGTTTCGATGCCATCGTCTCCGTCACCCATGAAAAACTCGTCGAACTCACCTGGGTCGAAGACGGCCAGGCGCCCGTGTCCTTCGGCGACTATTTCCGGCTCCTCGACCTGATCGCCGAGAGCGAAGACTGGGCGGCTGCCCTGAAGAAACGGGGCATCGAAGACCTGTCGCTGGTCCACGTCGAACCTTGGGTTTCGGGCGTTCGCCACCCAACGCAGGATGCCGATGCCCGCACCCTGCGCGCCCTGGCCTTCGTCCACGAGCACCCCCACGACAACTACTACGCGAGGCCCGTGGAGGGACTGATTGCGTTTGCGGACCTCGACAAGGGCACCGTAGTGATCGAGGACTACGGCGTGGTGCCCGTTCCCACCGAGCCCGCGGAGTACGCCGCCGACCGCGTGGAGAAACTGCGCGATGACCTGAAGCCGCTCGAGATCACGCAACCGGATGGCCCGAGCTTCGAAGTGGACGGCCACCTCATCCGCTGGCAGAAGTGGCAGTTGCGCATTGCCGTCACGCCCGTTGAGGGCCTGGTGGTTTACGACGTTCGATACGACGACGACGGCCACGACCGGCCGGTGCTCTATCGGGCGTCGTTGTCCGACATGGTAGTGCCTTATGGCGACGGCTCGAAGATGCACTTCTGGAAGAATGCCTTCGATGCCGGCGAAGCCATGATGGGCACGCTGACGAACTCGCTGACACTGGGCTGCGACTGCCTGGGAGAAATCCACTACTTCGACAACACGCTGCTGACGCCCGACGGCGACACCCTGCTCATCGAAAACGCGGTGTGCCTGCACGAGGAGGACTACGGGATACTGTGGAAGCACACCAATGTTTTCAACCCGGAAGTTACCCCGGAAGTGCGCCGCTCGCGGCGCCTGGTGGTCAGCACCGTCAATACCGTGGGCAACTACGAGTACGGGTTCTATTGGTATTTCTACACCGACGGCACAATCCAGATGGAGATCAAGCTGACCGGCGTAGGCGCCGTTTCCGTGGTGGGCGAAAGCCAAGGCACCGACTCGGCTCCCATGGTGGCGCCCGGAATCGCCTCGCCCATCCACCAGCACCTGTTCTGCTTCCGCCTCGATTTCAACGTCGATGGAGCGGAGAACTCGGTTTGCGAGATGGACGTGGAACCCTTGCCGGCAGGGCCCGGAAACCCGCATGGCAGCGGTTTCCGTTCGGTCGCCCGGGTGCTCGGCACCGAACAGGAAGCCAAGCGCGAACTCGCCCCGGAACGTGGCCGCAACTGGCGCGTGATCAACCCGAACGTAACCAATCGCTTCGGCAATCCGGTGGGCTACAAGCTGGTGCCCCAGGCCAGCGCGCCGTTGCTTACCGGGCCGGATTCGCTGCACACGAAACGGGCGAGGTTCGCGTGCCACAACCTCTGGGTTACGCCCTATGCCCGCGATGAGTTGTACGCGGATGCGGGCCCGTTCACCAACCTGCACTCCGGTGCGGCCGGCCTGCCCATCTACACCCAGCAGAACCGGAATACCGAAAACACCGACATCGTCGTGTGGCATACGTTCGGCGTGACCCACGTTCCGCGGCCGGAGGACTGGCCCGTGATGCCGGTCGAATACACGGGATTCACGCTGATGCCGGTCGGCTTTTTCGATCGCAACCCGGCACTCGACGTCGCACCGTCCGGGCATTGCGGGGACTGACCGAGCGCGCAGTTCTCGAACTGCCGTCCATGCAAAGGCCACAAAAGCCGTGACCTATTCATGAACAAATCACTGGCGCCGTCCGAGCCTCGTGAACCTGGCGGAAGGCGACAACCTCGGCGCTACGGTGGACTTTCGTCGCGTCTATGCGACAGCGATCGACGGCTGGCTGGGGAGCGGGCAGGCCGCCACCGTGCTCAAGGGCAACTTCGAGACGTTGCCCGTATTCGGGTGACCTCGTTAGCGCCATATGCCACCGTGGTGATCGCCACGGCGCGGGACATCGTCGAGCACTGCGGCGTGGCGCGCCTTCTCCACGTCGACTTCCCGCTCGGCAATCCGGTTGGCGTCCCGCTTGATAGGGCGATGCCTATGACAACTGGATGACGGCGAAGGCGCAGCACAGGAAGAAGAAGGAAGCCGAAGGGAAGATCTGGCCGATCCCCGCTGTACCGATTGCGCCGGAAGTTGCTTCGTTGCCGTGATCGTGAATAACCTGAACTTTTTGCTGTAGAATCCGGGCTCGGAGGAACGATTTGATCATGGCACCCAAGCTCATCGTCTACAGCACGCCCCTTTGCGCGCCCTGCGAGACCCTGAAGCGGATCCTCAAGACGGAGGGCCTGGACTTCGACGTGGTCGATCTGATGGTGGACGAGGAAGCCGCCGCGCTCATGGAGGGCGAGGGCATTCGCACCTCACCGGTGCTCAGCATCGACGGAAAGCTCCATAAAGGCGCGGACCTCGAGATGGGAAATCTCGTCGCGCTGCTCGATTTTTGATCCGGGGGCGACCGGATGATCTGTTGCGCAATCGGAGCACTCATCGTCGCTGCGATCTGTTCACGCATTCCCTTCCTGAGGGGAGTCATGAACAGAAGAATAGAGCGGGCGATGAAGGAGCGGGAGCAGGCGGCGGCGTGGCGCCTGCGGGCACCGTCCGTTGAAGAACCGTCTGCACACCGACTCGCAGCATAGGTACGGCATAGGAAAAGAGCATGAGTCAGACATTCGACGATTTCGTACCCGCGCGATATCCGGGGCCGGTCACGACAGCGAAACAGACGCGGGCGAAGATCTTCTATCTGGCACTCGCGGGCTTCGGCTTCACGCTGGCGCTCCTGGGGGGGAGCAGCGGGCTTCAGGCGTTTGGCCTCGGGATGGTCTTCCCGGGCGCCGGATTCCTTCAGTACCTGGGCGATAGCTGGTTCTGGACAGCCGCTCACCTCTTGCTGTTCCTGTTCTCTGCCGCGGCATTCCGTTTTTCGCTCTTCTACCTCTGGTTCTTTACCGGAAACGCTGTCGGGCCCGTTGCGATCTGGTTCCTTTCCGCGCTGGGTGCCGGCCTCATGAACCATCAGCATCAATTCGAGGCCGCTCCGGTCCTCGTGCTTGCCCTGCTGATCGGGTCGGTGGGCTTTTTCCGACGCGCGAACAGGAAGGTGCGACGAACGCGCAAGGAGAGTCTGGAAAGGAGAAGGGCGGCGATCGCCGAAGCGAAAATCAGGGCGCCGGCGAGCCCCATCGATCCGGCGACCGGCCTTCGGGAAGTGAAGGAACTGAGCCCCGAGGACCTCAAGCTGCTCCGCTACGCCTACGACCGGTCCCTGCAACCGGTCGATGAGTGGAACGGATTCACCAAGAAGGACGAATGGCAAGGCAACGCCACGCGCTACCAACTCTCGTATCTCGGATGGGCGCTGTCACTCACCAACTTCACCGCTCTTCCAGCGATGAGAGGCTACCTGCAGCAAGCCCAGCTCAACCTCATCGAGAAATGGAAGGAGCCTCGCGTCTGGTCCTACTGGCGCTGGGAGAGGCTGTTCGGGGGGCTTGTCTGGGACCCGGATCCGTTTCCGGTCGACAACGTGATGTTCTCCGGTTACCTGGGGAAGTCGCTGGGGTTCTACCAGAACGCGACGGGCGACCGCCGCCATGACGAGAAAGGCGCGTTCACCCTGAGAGGTTCAAGCGGAAAAGAGTACGCTTACGACTATCCGAAGATCTGCTCGATTCTTGCAAAGCAGAAGGAAGAAGCCGAGTTCGGCCATATCGGATGCGAGTTCAATTTCCTGTATCCGTTCTGCAACGCCTTCGGAAACACCGCACTCGCCGCGAAATCGGCCGGCATGGCCGCTACCGACACGTTCGGCGGCGCCGTCGGTTGGGCGGAGCGTCAGCCCCGGTATCGGGAAAGCTACCGGGATGAATTCATGGACATCGATGGCACGGTAATGTTGGGGAAGACGAAGTGGCTGGGGCTGCCCGTGTCTCTGCCCGGGATGAAAGACTCCTTTTCCCTCCTGATTCAAGCGGCGTATCTCAACCCCGTACTGCCCGACCTGGCCGCGTTTCAGTACGAAGTCGCCAAGTCGGAGGTGCTCGAACGGGCCGGGAAGATCGATCTGGAGTCGATCACATCGGCCGATCCGGCCACGGGAGAGAACGGCATCGGCTGGACCGCAGGGATGCTTCATCTCGCGGCGCAAGAGCAAGGCGATGCGCAGACGGCCGAGCTGGCCGCGAAGCTCATCGAGGAGCAGTGTCCATCCGTCGTCTCGGACGGCGTCATGCATTACCCCGGGGAGTCGGTGGTCGTTCACGCCAAGATGATCATGGGCCGGGTGGCGACCACCAACTGCCAGTACGACCTCGCCAACAAGGGCGGTGACGAGCGATGGCTGCACGGGCCCCTGCTGACCGATGCCACCTATCCGAAAGTGCAGGTCGCGAAAGCCGTGAGCGACGGCACCCACCTGGAGTTGGTGCTTTACCCGGAAAACGAACCGGACGCCCAGGAGATCGAGCTCTCGCAACTCGAGGCTGACAGGCAATACCGGGTCACGGGCAGCTCCCGCAACGAACAGGTGCTTTCCGCGGACACCGAGGGCAAGGCCAGGCTGTCCATCCACCTCGATGGACGCACAGCGTTAAGGATCGAGCGGGTCTAAACTGCGGCAAAAATCTTCGGCGATCACCGCGGCCTTTGGTGCAATATGCGGGCGAGCCTGCAGGTTCCGGCGTCGCGGCTCGTCACCGCGTGGTCCAACTGCCTTTACAGGCGGGTCTTCGGCTGGTTGGACATCAGGTCAGCCACCGTCATGTCATCCCCCGTGACCGTCCGCTTCGTTAGCAGGTCGCGCGTACCCGTCACGGGTCTGCGGCAAACGGCGGCCTAAAATCCGCGAGGCGATGACCGTGCGCAGGATCTGGGCCGTACCGCCCCCAATGGTGAACATGCGGGCGTCACGCACGATGCGTTCCACCGGCGAGTTGCGCGAATAGCCTTTGGCGCCATACAACTGCAAGGCGTCATTGGTGACCCTGATCGCCATTTCCGAGGCGAACAGCTTCGCCTGCGCGGCCGCGGTCGGATCCGGGAACGGGCTGTCCCGGGAGCCGCGCGAACGGGCTGCGCTGTGGATCATGAGCCGCGCCGCCTCGATCTGCGTCGCCATGTCGGCAAGCATCCACTGCAGGCCCTGAAACTCGGCAATCGGCCGTCCGAACTGTTCCCGGTCGAGGGCGTATTGCCTTGCTCCTTCATAGGCTCCGGTTGCCAGCCCCAATGCAACCGAGCCCGCGCCTACCCGTTGGGTGTTGTAGGCATTCATCAATTCGGAAAAACCGCGCCTGAACCCGCCGGGCGGCGTCAGGACCCGGTCGGCGGGCAGTTCGAGATCTTCGAGGTGCACTTCGGTTTCAGGAATACCGCGCAAGCCCATCGTGGGTTCACGTCGACCGATGCGCAACCCCCCATCCCGGTCGCGAACGGCAATAAATCCACCGATGCCCTGCTCCGCCCCCTGCCGGTCAAACACCCGGGCGAAGATCAGGTGGAGCCTTGAGACACCGCCGCCGGTAATCCAGTGCTTCATACCGTTCAGCACGTACGTATCGCCACGGTGATCGGCACGGGTGGTCATCTCCGAGGCGGCACTGCCGGCCTGAGGCTCGGTAATGCAGATGGCGGGCTTGTCTCCGGCCAGGACGAGAGCGGCGGCGAGTTCCTTTTGCGCAGGTGTGCCGTAGTGCATGATGGCCGAAAGCGCCCCCATATTCGCTTCGACCGCAATGCGTCCGGTCACCCCGCACACTTTCGCCATCTCTTCGATCACGAGCATCGCGTCAAGATAACTCAGCCCGGCCCCACCGAACTCCGGGGGGATGGTCATGCCAAGCAATCCGGCCTCGTTGAGCGCACGCACGTTCTCCCAGGGGTACTGTTCGTCGCGGTCGACCTGCGCAGCGCGCGGCGCGATCACCTCCCGGGCCAATTCGCGCGCTTGTGCCCGCAACGCAAGCTGCGACTCGGTCAGCGCGTAATGAATTGCCGGAACCCTGCCTATGAGTAGAGCTGTGCGGCCCTCTGGCGCGCGTGTTCCGCACGCCCCTCGTCGCCGCACGCCTGTAACACGGTTGCGTACTTCTGCCAGCTCCCGGGACTGTTCGGCTTGAGCAGCGCCCGCTGCGCCAGCAGCACCCGTGCCAGCTCATGGCGTTCGGCGCGCATGGCGGCCTCGATGAGAATCTGCGTAAAGATGTCCCGCTGCGCATGGGAGCCGCCGATCCCGAACCAGCGGTCGCGTAGCGGCCACAATGCATCTACCGCCCGGGCATTCTCCCCGTTTTCGAACGCCAGCACGCCTTCACACATCGGCACCACCACGTCGGTCATCAGCGAAGCGGAGTAATTGTCAGGCGTGTGGCCAAAGGACTCGAGGGAGTCGATATACGCCCGCGCGGTCTCCCTGTCGTCCGCGCATGCCAGCGCCATCAAGCTGTGCAGATCGGTAAAAGCCAGCACATGATCGTCGACCCGGTTGCGCGCGTACTCCGCCAGGGGCTCCCAGCGATCGCCGACATCGACCCCCAGCAATTCCAGCCGCTTGAGCAGGGAAGCGCCGTTCTGGACATCCAGGAAGAATTCCGTGTTCGCGGCCAGTATCCGGTTGTCGTAGACGTCCAGGGTAAAGTCATAGTCGCCCTTGTCGAGCACGAACAAGGCCATGTGCCACCAGACATGGCCCTGAAACGGGTTGCGATCGGCCCATTGCTCCACCGGCCGGTCGATCAGCGCGATCCCCTCGTCCTGGCGGCCCTGCATCTCCATAACGTGCGCGACCGAGTGGATCGCCCA
Organism: Pseudomonadales bacterium; assembly: GCA_963663395.1. GTDB lineage: Bacteria > Pseudomonadota > Gammaproteobacteria > Pseudomonadales > Azotimanducaceae > Azophilus. Next base: position 4,990,839 of record OY760226.1, on the reverse strand, counting down.
CAGGTCATCCGGATTCAGGTCGAGGGACTGGCGGCCGAAGGCTTCGGCCTGCGCATAATCGCCGCATTCTTCAAGCCCAAAGGCCAGCATGGCGAGGACGAAGCTGTAACCCGGCATCGACTCGTCCCACAAGTCGAACACCCCCGCCACGGTATTGCGAATGACATAACTCCGACCGTTCCACAAGTTGGAATGGTGGTGCATCTTGAGCGCCAGCAGGTCGTGGGGAAAGTCGGCCAGTATGGTCTCCCAGGCCGCACTGGCCCGTTCGAGATTGCCGGTTGCCAACCCTTCCAGGGCATCGCAGTGCAGGCGTTCGCGGCGCGCGTCAGCCGCGAGATGGCGGCGGGCCTGTGCCGCGGCGACCAGCATGTTCGGGCGCACCGCAACGGTCTCGAGCATGGAAAGAACGTAACCGCGGAGAACGTTCCCCATCGGAAAGTCCGGATCGAGTTCGAGCACACGCTTCAGGTTTTTCGGCGCGGCGAGCCGATAATTCCAGAGGTCCGTCAGTACCCCCTCATACTCGGTCAGAGCCTCGGCATTGGTCACCGTTATGGCAAGACCTCGAACGTCGGTTGGCATGAACTTTCTCCTTCGCGTTGCGCCCGCCACGATGACCGAGACTCCCCTCAACATGGTAACCGGACTCCCAGTGGACAACAATCCGCGCGGCAACCTGTATCCTACGGCGCTCGACGGCCGGGGCAGAGTCGCGCACTGAGATGAAAACGGACGAAAGCGACGTCAACGAAACGCGGGCAACCGTCGCCCTGGTCGCATTGACCGTGGCGGCGATTGCGTACTGGAACGCCATGCCGATTCTCATCGGCGGCTTTGTCGATGAATTCGGGTGGTCTCCGCAACTGGCGGGAAGAATCTCATCGCTGCAACTGTTCGCAACGATGTCCATGCTCTGCGTTGCCACCATGACCGTGCATCGCTGGAACTTGCGAAGGACGGTTCTTTTCGCCGCCTGCCTGTTCGTTCTCTCCGACTTCTGCGCCGCATGGTTCGACAGCGTGACGCTGATGATCCTGACACGCATCGTCTCCGGGTTGGCGGCGGGTGTAATCCTGGGTGCCGTATATGCTGCCATTTCAAGGGTAAGGCAGCCGACCCGTGTCTACGGGATCGTTGTCGCCAGCATGTCGCTGTCCGGTCTCGTCTGGTTCCTGGGCATACCGCCTTTGCTGGAACACTCCGGGATGACCGGTCCCTTTCTGGGCTTCGCGGCGGCTTCACTGGCAGCCCTGGCCATAGCCCTGGCGTGGTTTCCCCGTTTCAGGGGGCGGGGAGATGTCGCCTCGGTTCAACTCGGCCTGTTGAGCATTTTGACGTTACCGGTATTTCTTCTCGCAATGGGCTTCTTTATCCAATCCGTGGTCAGTGGGGCCAACTGGGCATACTGGGAGCGGATCGGCGTCAACTCCGGGCTGAGTGCGCAGGGCGCCGGTGTCGTCCTGTCACTGGGGGCTGTCTGCGGCATGCTCGGGGGGGCGCTTGCTGCCTGGATGGACGGCAAGGTCGGCGACGCAACGGCCCTGGTAGCCGGCCTTGCGGTCATGGGAGCCGGTTTTGTCACGGCGCTTTACTACAACCCGGTCGCCTACGTTGCCGCAACGGTGATTTGGAACGTCACCCACAGTGTCGTTCTGACGTTCTTTCTCGGCCTGTTCGCCAAGGCGGATGCCTCGGGCAGGCTGGTCAATGCAGGCAACCTCCTCTGGTATGCGGGTGGGGCTGTCGGGCCCGCTGCCGCAAGTCTGGTGCTCGTGGCGGGCAACTACAGTCCGATGATTTATGCCTGCTCCTTCGGGGTGCTGGCAAGCCTGGTCGTGATCGTGCCCGTGCTGGTGAAATCTGCCGCGGCGAACCCCAGGTATTGATGTTGACGAACCCGACCTCGGTCCGCTTCCGGGAATAGATGCGCCTGGTTCAGGTACTCCAAATCGCCGATGTTGAGAGCGGTCGCGTCGGCCTGCCAGGGCCCGCCCGACCTCGTTCGACTTTCACTGGAGCACGATCGTTTTTTTACGTTCTAGTAATGCAGCCATCTAGCCCGCAAATCTCACCATTAAACTGGAATGGGACCTCGATTTATTGGATAATGTGAGTGGATTCAATTACTTACACTATTCCAACAAAGAGGTCCCATGAACACACAGTGTACGCCCAGGCAACTTGAATTTCACGCCTTTGGCCGCCGCGAAGTTGTCGGTCGTTTCGACGCCGGTCGGCTCACCTCCGATGGCGGCGCCATCCTGCTGCGCGAGGTGGATCGCCGCTTGGGGCTGATGCAGCGCATCGCAGATTGCTTCACCGATTATCGCGACCCCAGGAAGGTCGAACACTCGGTGTTGGAGATGGTTACCCAGCGGGTGGGTGGGATTGCCCTGGGCTACGAAGACCTCAACGATCACGACGCGTTGCGCGGCGACAGCCTGTTGGCGCTCTGGGCGGGCAAGGCCGACCTGACCGGTGCGCAGCGACCCCGGGAGCGGGATCGGAGGTATGCACTGGCGGGTTCGAGCACGTTGAACCGCCTGGAGTTGGGTAAGCCGGAGGATGCGGCCCGGGATCGCTACCGCCGCATCGCGGCGGATGCGGATGCCCTGGACCGGGTGCTGGTGGATCTGTTCCTGGATGCCCACACCGAGGCGCCGGCAGAACTGTGGCTGGACCTGGACGCCACGGACGATCCGCTGCACGGCAATCAGGAGGGGCGTTTCTTTCATGGTTACTACAAGAACTACTGTTACTTGCCGCTCTACATCTTTTGTGGCGAGCATCTGTTGTGCGCACGACTGCGGCCATCGAACCGGGATGCCAGCGTCGGCAGCGTCGAGGAGTTGACCCGCATCGTTGGCCGGATTCGCCAACGCTGGCCCGAGGTGCGCGTGGTGGTACGGGGCGATTCCGGATTTTGCCGGGAATCGATCATGCATTGGTGCGAGTGCAACGACGTGGACTATGTGCTCGGTCTGGCGCGCAACGAGCGCCTGGTGGGACACATCGAGAAGGCTCTGCACAAGTCCCACAGCCGCTATGCGACGACGGGCGCGCCGTCGCGTCGGTTCCGGGTGTTTCGCTACCGGACCCGAACATCCTGGAGCCGCGCGCGCCGGGTGGTGGCCAAAGCCGAGCATCTGGCGAAGGGTCCCAACCCGCGCTTCGTGGTGACCAGCCTGGGCCCGGCGGTGGCCGGGCCGCAACGACTCTACGAACAACTGTATTGCGCCCGTGGCGACATGGAAAACCGCATCAAAGAGTGTCAGCTCGATCTGTTCGCCGACCGGACCAGCACGGCGACGCTGCGCGCCAACCAACTGCGTCTGTATTTTGCGTCCTTCGCCTATGTGCTCATGCACGGCCTGCGGCGCCTGGGCCTGGCCGGCACGCGCTGGGCCCGGGCGCAATGCGGAACCCTTCGGGTGAAACTGCTCAAGGTCGCAGCCCGGGTGCGGATCACCGCACGCAAGGTCTGGTTGTCGTTCTCATCGGTCTACCCCTACCGGGACGCATTTACGGCCGCCGCAAACGCGCTCTGTCGGGGACCGACCCGCGCCCCGCCTGCGTAACCGGATTCGCGCCGACCCATCACACCGACCGGCTCACCCGCCGGGGAGGACCCACGCCTGAAAGACAGCCCGTGGCTGCCACCGCCGTGGCACAGTCACGTTTCCGACCCTGCCGAGAGCCAAAATTGCCTCAATATCGCCGCACAGGCATGCGTTTACAGCACTGGCACTTTCTAACAAGCAAACAAACGGCCCTCAGCCAGCCGGTTCAAACGGCTCCGTCGAGTTGGTGACGGATGCGGGCTAGGGGCCTCCACGCGGGGGATTCCGGCGTGTGAAGCACTTCACAGCGGGCTCCCCCGGGCCGGCCGACCCTTTGGGTGAGGTTTCCCAATGAAGGACTATCGATACTTCGACAACAGTCTCCGCCTCCTCGACCACCGGCCCGGCTGGATCGTCGCCGGGTACCTCGCGGCGCTCTGGTGCACGAGCCACGAGCAGCACCAGGTCCGTGCCTTCGGCGCCGGCGTCGCGACGCCCCACCGGACGATCCACTAGACCGACGCCCCTACTGGGACCGCGGGGACGGCCAGCTCGGCGGTCCCCCGCTCGGGGACCGCGGATTTGACGCTCCCGCAACCCCGCATTACCGTTCCGCTTTCCTGGATCTGGCAGCTCCCGCCCCTTCTCTCGAACGAGCGGGACCGCCTCCAGAATGGGGCCGTAGCTCAATTGGGAGAGCGCTGCGTTCGCAACGCAGAGGTTGGCGGTTCGATCCCGCTCGGCTCCACCAGGAATTCGCGTTCCAACGCGCGGCCTTGCACGACGTTGTGACCCCGGGATCGCGCTGGGGAAGCACTGGGGGCAGATAGGAATTATAGGCTGCGTTATCGCCCGAGGTCCGAGTAGGGTGTCATGTCGATCCCCTGTGGGCCCCCACGGCGGGCTAGCGAAAGAAGATCGCCGTCAGCCGAGCAGCCGCGCCAGATCCCGCTTCATCACGCCATTCACGATCACGGAGCGCATGATCTCGGAGGTCCCCTCCCAGATCCGATCGACCCGGACGTCGCGATAGAGCCGCTCCACGGCGTAGTCGGCGCAGTAGCCGCGACCGCCGAAGATCTGGACCGCGCGATCCGCCACGCGCCCCACCATCTCCGACGCGTAGAGCTTGCAGATCGACGCCTTGGTGTGGAGCTCCTTTTCGTCGACCTCTCCCTGGTCCTCTTCCCAGGCGGTCTTGTACACCATCAGCCGCGCGGCGTAGAGCTCGGTGGCGGAGTCGGCCAGCATCCAGCCGATCCCCTGGTGCTCATGGAGCTTGCTCCCGAACGACTCGCGATCGGCCGACCAGGCCTTCGCCTCGTCGAGCAGACGCTGAGCCGCGCCCACGCAACGGGCCGCGATTTGAAGCCGCTCCTCGCGGAACCACGACTTGCTGATGTTGTTCGCCTGGCCGACACCGCCCAGAATCTGCTCCTCGCCCACCTCGCAATCTTCGAAGACGAACTCGGGATGGCGATCCTCCTGGCGGTGCATGAAGCGCGGCATGCGAGAGAGCCGCATGCCCGGGGTCCCGTGATCGACGAAGAAGAGGGTCTCCTCGTCGGGGCCGGTCATGGTGTGGACGAGAACCGCCAGCCCTGCATGGCCGCGGCTCACGAACCACTTCTCGCCGTTGATGATCCAGCGGTCGGGGTTGCCCGGCTTGCGCTCGGCGCGCGTCTTCAGGTTGGTGGTATCGGAGCCCGCGCCGGGCTCCGTCACCGCGTAGGCGACCGTCCAGTCGCCCTTCAGCGCCGGCTCCAGGTACTTCTTGCGCTGCTCTTCGTTGCCCCGCATGAGCGCGCTGTAGGGTCCGCCCACGTGCGCCCACAGCCCATTGGTCGCCCGACCGGCCTGCTCCTGGGCGATCACCTGCTCGATCACACTCGAGCCGAGCCCTCCCATGTCCTTGGGGACGCTCATCGGCCACAGCCCGTAGTCGAGCGCCTTATCGTGGATCTTCGCCACGATGTCCTTCGGCAGCGACTCGTGCTCGTCGACGTAGAGCTCGTGGGGCACGAGCTCGGCGTCGACGAAGTGTCGGGCGGCCTGGCGGAACTCCTTCAGTTCGGGGGTGAGGTCGAAGTGCATTGGGGACTCCTGTAGCGGGGTTCGGCAAAAGCGGCCCGAGGCAGATAGGAATTATAGGCTGCGTTCTCGCCCGAGGTCCGAGTAGGGTTTCATGTCAATCCCCTTTGGGCACGGTGAGCTACGCAGATGGCGGGCGCACGATGCGCATGAGGACCCGCGTCGATTATACGCGCCTGAGCGCAACGGGAGGGGTGGGCTTACGCCGGCAGCCGCGCGAGGAACTGCCCGGCGCCCCACTGGCGTCTGTTGAGGGACTCGACCAGGTAACCGTGGTTCTCGACGACGTTGGCGAATGCCCGCGGTCCGTAGTTCTCGGTCACCCAGTCCTTGGCGTCCTGGAGTCTCTCCCATGCCTTCTGGTAGTGACTCGCATACTCGGAGCTCACGTCCTCCGCCTTCACGTCCACGAAGCCATGCCGCTCGAGAAGCTCGATGTAGCTCGTCAGCGTCTCGAAGCCTGGGCAGCCCGCGGCGGGCAGGACCTTCTCCCGCCAGAAGTCGTCCTCCTCACCGATCAGCAAGAACTCCGTAAATACGATGGTGCCGCCGGGCTCCAACACCCGGGCGCACTCGGCGAGCAGTGCGTCGGGGGCGTAGCACCAGGCGGTCTGACCCCAGATCATCGAGAAGGTGTCTGCCTCGAACGGCATGTCGGTGGCGTCGCCATGCTCGAAGCGCACCAGATGGTCCAGCCCGCGCGATGCCACCAGGGCTCGGGCTGCTTCGACACTCGACGCCACCACATCCAGCCCGGTGACCGAGCAGCCAACGTGGCTCGCGAGCCATGCCGCCGCGCCCCCAAAACCACTGCCGACGTCCAGCACACGGGTGTCTTGCGTCGGTGCGGCCAGACGAGCCAGCTGCTCGGCGGTCTCCTCACCCCGCGGGGCCAGCCATCCCTCTCCAAATATGCGCTGCATGACAGGTGCACCTACATCGTTGTAAATCTTCTGGACCAGTTCGCTGTCGGACTGACTGTCACTCATCGGGAACCCTCCATACCCGCGCTACGAACGCTGGGAGAAACTGGCGATCTACCGGGTCACGCGACCCATCCTACTGGAATCGAACGAGTTCGGCGCTCGGCACGCCATCGCCCTCGAAGTGCGGGTATACCACGTACAGGTCGTCGCCCACAACCGCGACCGTGCTGGCCGGCTCGTCGTATACCGCGACACCCACCAGCTCTGCTGAGCTCCACGCGTTCGAGCTCGTCAACGCGACCACCCGATTGGCGTTGTAGGCGACGATCGCCAGCCGTCCGTCAGCCGTCCAGACGACGCCATCCGCCCCGGAGACCGGCTCCGGCAGCGTCACCCGGCTGGCGCGCGCCGGATCCTCGAGCGGGACCTTGTAGAGACTCTCGCCGCCGGCGATCAGCAGGTAGCCGGACGGGTGGAAGACGAGGCCGTTGGGTGTGAAAGCCTCGGAGGGCTCGAACCGGTGCAGCAGCGAGGGCTCGTAGGCCGCGTCGACCCGATAGACCGCACCCGTACTGGAATCGCTGACGTAGATCACTCCCGCGTCGTCGACCGTCACGTCGCCGATAGGAATTATAGGCTGCGTTCTCGCCCGAGGTCCGAGTAGGGTTTCATGTCAATCCCCTTTGGGGCCCCGCGGCGGGGACGTCGAGTCCGTAGATCATGCACGCTCTCCTGTGGAGAGCCCTGGGAGGTGGGCAGGCACCTACCTGTCCACGTCGGGGACTGCACGACAGCTATCGATTCGCGCTCGCAGCGCATTCGGGTGAGTCGTAGGGTGGCCAGATATCCTCACGGGCTCGAAGCCCAACCAAGAAGACGGCCATCCCCAAAGCATCCGGCACTCCCGGGGCTCTCTCCGTTGCTCGCCGGAGCCTCCCCCTCTGACCCGTCGCCAGAGGTGTACTCCGACACCACGCGAGGGCAAGCCTCCGTGTTCGGGAGCTACATACCCGGTATCCTCGCGTGCAATCTTGTAACGGCTGGTAACAAGTGGGTTTCGGTCCGTTGGGCGGCTCCAAGTGGCGAAACGTCTCGCAGCTTCGATTATCGCCTCTTCACTCATCCTAAGTAGCCTCGCATGCGTCATCGCTTGGGACCGGGTGGGCCCTATGCGATGTAACGACGATGACTCCAAGCCGTTCAAGGGGGCGCTCCTCATTTCTCACAAGCTCGACGTCGTTGAATTGCACGCTGCAACATGGTGGCATGTGGATTCTCTCACTCGACTCCCGAGGAGGCTTCACCTTACCGGGCCAGCTGGCAGCCGACTTACGGTTCTGCCCAATTCGATCGGCACACCCCGGCAGATCGCTGACGACCTTATGGAGCGGCTTACCGAATCCGATTTCTTTCGAGACAGTCGGCTCGCCAGCTCCGGCGAAATAAGACGCTGTGTTGGAGGCCAGCTCGTTCACGGCGTCGACCTTGTACTCACCAGACCAAGTATCCGATTCGAGATTCTCGATCTTGGAATCGACCACGACCCATATTACGTTACAGGCTCAGGTCACCCAGAGAATGAGAGGGTCTGGAACGAGTTGGATGATCTCTACTCAACGTTTCGCCTTACCGTTGACTCAGAAAGCGACCTCTGATTCTCCGCGGTCAGTACACATCTCTCCTCCAGATGACCGACCGCCGAGCACGATGATCCGTTCATACGTTGAGATCATGAGGCTTTTGGCGTGGCGACTGTCGGCAGCGGCTTGGTATTCTCGGGCGTCGACCCCCAGCAGGCGGTGTAGCTGAACTCCCGGCCATTGGACGAGAGCGGATAGGAAAAATAACCGCCTGAACTGTGAGATCTGGGACGTAGACCTGATGGGTGATGGGTCGTGGCGCTGCGGCAGAGTGTCGTAGACCGTGGTGGGCTGAGGTTGCGAGGGACCGAAACCTGGCGAAAGTTGCGCGCCAGGGCATCTTGGAAAAGGCTGGGGTTGCAGGCGAGCGTCAGGCGATGTTCAAGCCCGCAGCAGGAAGTTGGTGACGGATGCGGGCTAGCGTTTCGCCGAGCGGCCCCAACCGCCGGATCGCTCCTACAGGTCGATCGGCACCATGGCCGACATGCCGCCGTCGATGACGTGGTTCGTTCCGTTAATGAACGCCCCTGCGGGACTCGACACGAAGACGATCGCCGCAGCGATCTCTTCCGGTTCGCAGATGCGCCGCATGGGGTTGAACCGGAAATTCTCGTCATCCATCGCGGCCTCGAATTCCTCAACCCACTCCTCGATGATTTCCGTGCGGGTTACCGACGGGGAGATGGCGACCACCCGGATCCTGTCCGGCCCCCACTCGGTGGCCATGTGCCTGGTGAAGTGCATCTGGCAGATCTTCGACATCGAGTAGGCGCCGATACCGGGCGAGGGATAGAGAACGTCGTCCGATGCGATGTTGACAATGATGCCGTCTTCGGCTTCCCGAAGCGCCGGACGGCAGAGTTGGGCGAGGCGGATTCCGGACCAGGTGTTGATGCGCAGCACCCGCTCGAACGACTCGTAGGTCAGGTCTTCCAGCATGCACATTTCAATCATTCCCGCGTTGTTCAGCAGGATGTCGATGCCGCCGTACTTCGCCATCGTCTGCTCGTGGATTTTCTTGAGGTCTTCTTCTACGCCCACGTCGGCCACGATGGTCAGCGCCTCGACGCCGAACGCTTCCGCATCCCCGGCAACTTCCTCGAGCCGCTCTTTTCTGCGGGCCGCGATTGACAGGTTCGCCCCGTGCGCGGCAAAAGCCCGGGCCGCTGCCCGTCCGATGCCACTCGAAGCTCCCGTGACGACAGCGACCTTGCTCGCCAGTGACGTATTGATTTTGCCCATTTCGATCTCCCCTTCCTGTAGTGCATGACTATCGCAATAAAAGGGGTCGGGTTCAATAAACAAGAAAAAGGGTCAGGTTCAACCTTGTCCTACAGTTTCTTCAATCCTGAAATTGAACCTGACCCTTTTTCTTTTCTTAGAATTGATTGCAGTCGATCACGAATCGATACTTGACGTCCGCGGCAAGCGTGCGCCGGTAGGCCTCGTTGATCTGGTCCGGCCGAATGACTTCCACGTCGCACACGATGCCGTGCTCTCCACAGTAATCGAGCATGCTCTGGGCCTCGGGAATTCCCCCGATCAGGGAGCCGTGCACGTTGCGTCTCTGGGCCGCGAGCAGCAATGTATCGATCTGCAGAAAGCCCGGCTTTCCGGGCTCGTCCGGCGCGGCGCCCACCATGATCAGCGTTCCGCCGTACGCCAGGCAACGGATGGGGCCGACGATGTCGTGTTCCGCGGACACCGAGTCGTAGATAAAGTCGAAACGCTCCTGGTGGGCGTCGAGTGCATTCTCGGTGTCCGTCAGCACGAAGTCGTGAGCGCCGAGCCGCCGGGCATCCGCCTCCTTGGACGCGGAGCGGCTCAGCACGGTTACCTCCGCTCCGAGGGAAACGCCGAACTTGACTGCAATGTGCCCGAGCCCGCCGAGACCCAGGACGGCCAGCTTGTGCCCCTCGCCAATGCCGAGATGCGCGAAGGGTGACCAGGCCGTGATGCCCGCGCACATCAGGGGCGCCGCGGCCGCCGGGTCCAGACTTTCCGGAACCTTGAGGACGAAATGCTCGTCGACGACGATCTTCGTGGAGTAGCCGCCGTAGGTCGGCGTTATTCCATCGGCCTCGAAGCCTCCATAGGTGAACTGCACCTCGGGGCAATAGTTCTCGCGACCTTCGTCGCAATGCCCGCAACTCCTGCAGGAACTGTACAGGACACCGACCCCGACGCGGTCACCCACGCTGTAGGCGGTCACTTCATCTCCCACCTCGAGCACGCGCCCCGTGAACTCGTGCCCGGGCACGATGGGAAATGCCTGCTCCTCGTGAATTCCACGCGCCTCCAGGTCGAAATAGTCGTGCACCATATGGATATCGGAATGGCAGATCCCGCAGTAGTCGATATCGATCAGCACGTCCCTGGGGCCGCGTTCCCGGCGTTCGAACCGCCACGGCTGTAGCGGCGTATTGAAGGCCATGGCCGCGTATCCGTTTACTTGCATGTCAGTCTTTCCATGACTCTGGATCGAGTATGATTGTTAGCCCCCCCGGCAACGCACGTCAAGATGACTTGGCGCCCAGGCGGTTCAACGGGCTTCCGGTAAGCAGGACCAGCAACGCACCGAACCCGCATACGCCGATCGCGAACCAGCCCGTCGTGGCGTAAGAGCCTGCTGACACGAGATAACCGGCGAGCCCCGGCCCGATACCCAGAGCCAGACTGTAGAGCCCGGCTACTGCCGGCCCTGCCCGGCCGGTGGGATCGAAGACTGCGACCGTCGCCATCACATAGGTGTAGGCGAACAGGTAAGATACCAACAGGAGCAGCATCATGATCGCATAGCCCGCCTCGGCGGACACGGTGCTGACGCCCAGGCATGCGGCGCCGAGGAGGAGTACGGACAGCGCGAGCGGTCCTCTCCTCCCCCAACGCCCACCCAGCGCGCCCGCGCCCAATGCACCGGCAATTCCGCAAAGGACCGCGATGGAGTAATAGTTGCCGACGCGTTCCAGCCCGATGCCGATGCCAACGCCGATACGCTCCATGGAAGTCCAGGTGGGGCCCGGGCCGAGCGCAATGATGGTTGCGAGAGCCAGCAGCAGGACGAGTTGGCCGCGGGGCAGGCGGCGCCGGCCGGCGCCGCCGCTGATCGCGGCAGGCCGCGAAGCCCGTCCGAGCCAGACTGCAAGGGGCAGCCCGGCAAGATACAGTACACCGAGCGCACCGTAGCCGCCCACCATGCCCATTGCGCCTATGGCCGCCGTCTCAATCGCCGTCATCAGGGCGGTGACGACCATCACCGCCGCGCTGAGTAAACCGAAGATCCGATCGGGGTTCCGGGTGCCGGCGGCAGCCGCTGTGGCGGCCGCCACGATGAGCCCCGCTCCGATACCGGCGCCGAGCCGCGCAAGCAGCAACGGCCAGAACGAATCCAGCAACGCGGAGCCGAGCTGAGACGACGCGGCCAGAATGCCTCCGTAAAGCGCCACCTTGACGACGGAAAGCCGGGCCATGAAGGGCGCCGCGAAAACGGTCGTCACGGCAATGCCCACCAGCTCGACGCTGCCGAGCGCACCGGCCTGCATTTCGCTGAAACCGAGGGAGTCGATCACTCCCCCGATCAGAAACGGCACGATCATCTGCGGCAGCAGACCGATCGCGCCGCTGATCGTAACCGCGATAACCAGAACCCAGGGATCCTTTGATTGCACTGCCGCTCACCCCAAAAAGCTTTCGAGCGCAAGCGACCCTGCCGTTGCGGCCCACGTTGTAACGCACCGTCCCGAAAATCCGCCCCGGCCGCGAGGGTCGGTCCCGAACCCGCCCGAATTCATCGACCGGGCGGGCCGGCGCAAGTTCAATCCGCATCCGACGGAATTCGCTGCCCCTCCGGCACCTGTTCGTAGAGCTTCCACGCCTGCTCGATCACGAATCCCCGGATCGCCTCGGAATCCGCTACGCTCAGATCCGGGCCGAACCCCGGCATGCCGGTCTGGCGCAAACTCCCGCCCACGACGATGCCGTGCCACAGGGCGTGCCCATCGCCCGGCAGGTAGCGCAGGTCGGGCACGGCGCCCTGTTCGGAATTTCGTTCGAAGCTGCCGATGGCGTAGCTGCCGTGGCAGAGTTCACAGCCCAGGTCTGCGTATAGGACACCGCCCTTACTGATCTGCTCGGCATCCACCGTGCGCGCCGGCGGTTCGGGAACCGGGGCGGGCTCGACCGTGGCAGCCGGCATGGCCGCCTTGCCGTCCAGCTTGAACGCGAACAGGCGGGCTGGCCCACGCGCATGCGGGGTCTGGGCGCGGATCGTGGTGATCATGCCCAGCGCCCCGGCCTTGCCGCCGGTCGCCAGCACGTACTGCTCGCCGCCGGACCGGTAGCTGACGGGCCCGGCCTGGATCGACGATCCCGTCCGGCCGGACGACCACAGGACCTCGCCCGTTTCCGTGTGAAAGGCTCGAAATTCGCCCGCCGCGGTGCCCTGAAAGACCAGGTTGCCCGCCGTGGACAGCACGCCGCTGTTCCAGGGCAGTGCATAGTCGACCCGCCAGCGCGTCTCGCGCTGCACCGGATCCCAGGCCACCAGGCGTCCCGTTCCGAGCGGAACCTCTTCTGAGAGCCCATACCCGAGGATCTCCATGCGCGCGCCGAAGAATCCCCCCGGGGAAAAATCGGCAGGCATGTCCGTGACCGACATGTAGACCAGGCCCGTTTTCGGGTTGTAGCTCATCGGGTGCCAGTTGCGGGCACCCGCCCCGTTGGGCCAGACGCGTACGGACACATCGGGGTCATCGCTCTCGAAGTAGCGCGCGCCCGGCAGCTTTACCGGCCGGCCCGATTCGATGTCCACGTGCGAAGCCCAGGTCACCGTTGCGATCGGGTCGGCGGCAAGCGGCTCCCCGGTCAGTGCGTCGAGCACGTAAAAGAAGCCGCTCTTGCCCGCCTCGAGGACAACCCGCCGATTGATGCCGCCGAACTCCAGGTCGGTGATGATCTTGGGCATGGTGGCGTCGTAGTCCCAGGCATCCTCCGGTACCGTCTGGTAGTGCCACCGGTAGGCGCCGGTATCGGCATCGACCGCGATCACCGAGTTGGTGAAGAGAGCATCGCCCGGGCCGCGCATCCTGACGTTCAGCGGCAGGGCGCTGGCGGTGCCGAAGAAGACGAGGCCGGTTACCGGATCGTACCGGATCTCTTCCCAGACCGCGCCGCCCCCCTGCACGGCCCCGCCGCCGGCCCAGGTTTGCGACGCCATCTCCAGTTCCTTGCTCTCGAAGCCCTTGGCCGGGTCTCCCGGAACGGTCCAGAAGCGCCAGAGTTCCTCGCCCGACTCCGCATCGAAGGCGGTCGCCGACCCGCGCGCGCCGGTATCGGAACCCATGTAGCCGATATAGACCCTGCCGTCGCCGACCCGGGGCGCGGCGGTGATGCCCGCGCCGTCCGCTTCGGCCGAATCGCACACCGGCGCATCCCAGAGCTTTTTGCCGTGCTCCGCGTCGATGGCAATCAGCCGGCAATCCGCGGTGCCAACGTATACCTTGCCGTTCCAGACGGCGACGCCCCGGTTGTAGCGCGCGGCGTAGGAGTTGCCGAAACTGAAGTCGAGGCGCAACTCGGGAACGAACCGCCACAGCAATTTCCCCGTGGCCGCGTCCAGGGCGAACACGTTGTTCAGGCTGCCGGTCACGTAGACCACGCCGTCAACTACCAGGGGCTCCGCCGAGAGCGTGAACGACGGAATCTCCGCGCTCCAGGCGAGGCCGAGATTCTCCACGTTGGCGTCGTTGATCTCGTCGAGCGGGCTGTAATGCTCGCCGGTGAAACGGCCACCGTTCACCAGCCAGTTTTCGCCGGAATCGACCTCATCCAGAACCCGCGCTTGCGTCACGTTACCGGACGCTTTCGCGGCGACTTCAGGTTCAGCCGCCAGCCCGGACTCGAGCGGCAGAAAAACGGACGCAACGCCGATCAGCAGCGTTCGAAACCTCATATGCAGCCCCTCCCCCGGGACAATTCAACCATCCCGCAATCCAGTCAGCGTTTTTCGTTTCCCGCCCTTGACAGGACGCATCGGTCCCGCATGCCTCCTCCCAAAGTCGGCCGGACCAAGTGGCCGCTTCACCATAGAGGCGCTGCCAATATGCGTCAACGGCAGATAAACGGATAGACGGCGACTCAAACACCTGCGGAGCGGCGCTGTCCTCGGTGAGATCGACAAACCTGGCTTCCTTTGCACACATCCAATTCACCGGCTAAAGTGCAGCGGAATCTTTTAGAGTTTCTTTACCATGGCCGACGCAACGCTTAACTACATCATCCCGCCGGACGAGAGGCCCCGTAACTATATGTGCGACCCGCCGGAGGGTACGCCCTGGCGGAACTACGAGATCACGAAGGTGCGCGCGACCGTCGAAGATGGCCGCGAGCTGGCGGAGGAGCCCACCCTGGACACCGCGGGAATCGCGCTCGTCCGACACCGGACACAGGTCGCGGATCTCTACGATTCGCCCACCATACGGGAGCACTACTACCGCGAAATGGAGCAGTTGGTGAAGCGCGTGACGGGTGCGGTGCGCGTCCACGCATTCGATCACAACCTGCGCTCCACGAACGGCGTCGCCCAGGCCAGCGTCATCAGCGTCGACACGGACCCGAACAACCGGCCGCGCCTCGCCCAGGAGGGAGAGGATCCCGGTCGGCTGAACCTGCAGACCCCGGTCTGGTATGCCCACAACGACTTCACCCTGGCTTCGGGTCCCGAGCGCCTGCGCGAGGAATTGCCGGACGAGGCCGAAACGCTGCTCGAGCGGCGCTTCTCGATCGTCAACGTCTGGAAACCGATCCGCGGCCCGGTACAGGACGTGCCCCTCGCAGTGCTCGACGGGCGCAGCCTCGGCGAGGGCGATCTCGTCGCCTCCGATCTCGTCTACTCCGACCGGGTCGGTGAGGTCTATGCGCTGGCGTTCAACCCGCGCCACCACTGGATCTACTACTCGCAGATGCAGGCCGACGAGGCCCTGCTGTTCAAGTGCTACGACTCCGACCTTGAGCACATGCGCTTCACGGCACACTCGGCCTTCGACGACCCGAGCTGTCCGGAGGGCGCGCTCCCGCGCGAGAGCATCGAGGTCCGGACACTCGTCTTCTTCTGACGCGTACAAACGGGAGATTGGCATGAACGAAACACCGGTGACACATACGGGTGGGTGCATGTGTGGCGCGATTCGATACGAGATTGAGGGGTCTCCCTCCTTCGAAGCAGTCTACTGCCACTGCAGCCACTGCCGTCATCACACCGGTGCGCCAGCGACCGCGGCGGCGGGATTTCCAGCCGAACGAGTCCGATGGAGCGGTGCGCAAAGGACCAAATACGATTCGACTCCAGGCGAAGTTGCCCGGTCGTTCTGCCCCAAGTGTGGCACCTCACTCACCTGGGAGGGAGGCACTATCGGGTGGGAGGGAGGCCTTAGCCAGGGCGTGCAGGGTGCGGACATCGGCATCATCGGGATTCACATCGGCACTCTCGACAATCCCGATGCATTCCCTCCGACCCAGCACATTTTTTGCCGTGACCGGGTCTCGTGGTTCGAGACGAACGACGAACTTCCACGCTACCCCGCAATGCCCTGACCGGCCGGTATGGGCCGGCGGCGGCCCTGCTTCAGCCCCTATACCGAAAATCGGACCTGTTGAAACCGGTGGATGAGCGCCCCGTGCGACAGGCCCGCGAGTGCGCACACTTGCGTCGTTGTCCTCTCGTGATAAGATTCGAGCCGTAAGGAGGGGATCGAATGGGTGACTACGTCCGATACATCGATCGAGTTCGAAATTATTACCTCTCGGAGGGATACCCGAAGCCATACGTATGGGCGCATTTCGAGGACGTTCCCTTCACGGCGCTCAAGAAGCCGCTTTCCGAATGCCGCGCGGCGCTCGTTTCCACGAGCGACGTGCACGCGCGCAACCCCGATGCCGGCGGCGAGCAGGTGAACCCCTCCGAGAAGTGTATGGTGGGAGGCTCGTACTGCATCGACACGGCGACCCCGGCCGAGCGGCTCTTCAGCCGGCAGGAGCACTACGACAAGTACGCCACGCACCTCGATGACGTGAACAGCTACTTTCCCGTCTCGCGCCTGCTCGAGAAGGTGGAGCAAGGCGTTCTCGGGTCCATGGCTCCCCGCTGCCACGGGGTGTACACCTCCTACAGCCAGCGCAAGACGATGGAGACGGACGCACCCGAAGTGCTGCGACGCCTCACCGAAGACGAGGTCGATCTCGCCGTCCTGACGCCCGTCTGACCCGTCTGCCACCAGACCGTGAGTCTGGTCGCGCGGCATCTCGAAGCCAACGGCATTCCTACCGTGGTGATCGCCACGGCGCGGGACATCGTCGAGCACTGCGGCGTGGCGCGCCTTCTGCACGTCGACTTCCCGCTCGGCAATCCGGTTGGCGTCCCGTTTGATGTGGCCATGCAGTCCGAGATACTCGACATGGCCCTGGACCTGTTCGTTTCTGCCACCGCACCGCGTACCACGGTGGTTGCGCCTCTCCAATGGCCCGGCGGGCAGGCCTGGAAAGACTTGATCTTCACCTCGGAGCAACCGTTTCTCGAGGGCGATGCCTACGACAACTGGATGACGGCGAAGGCGCAGCACAGGAAGAAGAAGGAAACCGAAGGGAAGGGCTGACCGGTCCCCGCTCTCCTCGAACAGCTAGTGTCCTGTCCGGTTACCGAACGAAGTTGTAACGCACCGACCCGAAGATCCGCCCCGGCCGCGAACTCCCAGCCTTCCCACGGGCTCGCCACCAATTCCAGTTCGCCGCCCAGCACCTCCGCGTCCTGCGGCTGGACGGACCAGTTGAGTCCCAGTTGAAAGAACGACTGGAAGTCCTTGTAGTCGTAATAGAAGACACTGCCGTTCAAGCGGGCCCGGCCATCGAAAATCGTCGATTTGAATCCGCCTTCATAGCTCGTTAGAACCTCTCCGCCGAACTCGAAAGCCTGCGGGAGGAACGCGGTGAAGTAACCGGTGTTGAAACTGCCCGCCTTGTTCCCCCGCGAGTACTTGGCGTACAGCAGCAGGTCCTCGTTGGGCCGCCAGTTGAGTTGGAACGTACCCGACCACTCTCCCTCGCTGCGGCCGGTGTCCAGGATCATGTTGTTCTGAACCTGGCCCGGGTAGAAGAAATCGCAGGTTCCTTCAAACCCGGGAACATCGTAGCAGGCGCCATGGACGCGGGTATCCTTTTCGTCCTCGGTCCAGCGGAATCCCGCTATGACCGACCATTGGGGACTGAGTTCGTACTCCCCCCGCGCAAAGAACGCATAGGTGCTGGTTTCCAGGAGCAGCCAGAAGGCGCTGCAGAAGTCACGCGAACCATGCAAAGGGGTCAGGTTTTCCGAGAGCATAGGTCAGGAGGCAGCTAGTGTCGTGCGGGAATTGAACCCGACCCCATTTACGCGAACTGGTACGTCTGCCAGGACTTCAATTCGGGCATTACTTCTTCTGCGAATAACCGCAGGCTCTTCTCGGACTGCTCCGTGGTCAGGCCGCCGTAGCTGGCCGAAATGCACAGGTCGTAGTCGCCGAGCACCCGGAAGCGGTCTTCCAGCTTTTCGAGCATCTGTTGCGGCGAGCCCCAGGTATTGATGTCGACGAACCCGTTCGCCGCATCCTCCATGTTCGAATCGCGCAGCAGTTCGGCACTGTCGGCGTAGTCGCCGTACCCCTTCATTTCCCGGAAATGCTCGTTCGCCAACTCGTAGTGTTCCATTACTGAGATGAAGTAGTTGGATATGTGCTTGCGCGCCATCGACTCAGCGAATTCGGCGCTCTCGTCACAGAACAGGAAATCCACGCAAACCGGGGACGGGGGCTGCGTGTTGTGATGTTCGCGGTACAGGTCGCGATAGCGGTTGAAGTGGGGCACCGTCTCTTCCCAGGGTTTGGTGCCGAAGGTCATCATCTTGGCGCCGAGGCGAGCCACCACCGGCACCGAGTCGGATGACATGCCGACGGCGTAGAAGCGGTCCTTGAAACTGGCATAGGGCCGGGGCCGCACCTCGGTGCGCTTCTGGGGGTAGAAAGGCCCGTCGCCTTCGACCACTCCCGTCTCCAGGCCTCGAACGATCATTTCGGCGGCTTCGTTGAACCGCTCGCGAGACTCGTTCATGTCCACGCCGAAGGGCGCGTATTCCCGCCGCGACAGCCCCCGGCCGATGCCGAACAGCGCCCTGCCCCTGCTCAGGTGATCGAGGGTGATCATCTTCTCGACGACGCGTAACGGATCGTTCCACGGCAGGATGACCGCGCCGGTCAACAGGCCGATGCGTTCGGTTTTCGCTGCCATGTAGCTCAGGTACTCGAGGTTGTCCGGACACATGGCGTAGTTGAAGAAGTGATGCTCCACGGAACTCAGGTAGTCGAAGCCCAGCGGCTCGGTGAGACCGCCGATGTGAATATCGCGTTCCCATGCGCCCCGATCGGTATCTCCATCCTCGAAATTCTGGAATACCATCAACATGCCTACCTGCATGATCTCCTCCCTATTAGCTGAAACAGCCGGATTGGGACTATAACTGAACGAAAAATCCCGGTCACCGACGGAACCTCCCGCGGCGGCCCTTACGCAATGAAAACTGACTGCGGTGGTCATGGATCAGGGGAGCAAAACGGGACATGGACATGGAACGGCCGGTCACCTATTGTTGTCCTGAAACGCTTGGTGAAGATGCGGAGGAAGATCTCACCATGAGCACCGTCGACTATCGCTTCATCGACGCGGATCAGCACACCTATGAGCCCGGCGACTGCTTCAGCCGGCACATCGAGGCGAAATTTCGGAACCGGACGATCGAATTGGGCGCCCCCGACCCCGATGGACACCGGCCCTTCGTGCTGGACGGAAAGCGTATCCTGCCGAACTTCGCCGACAGCATCATGGGCCCGGGCACCTGGCGGGAAGCCCTCTCCCTCGAGGGAACGCAAGGATTCTGGTGCGACGAAAAGGAAATCGTCTCCACCGCGGAACATCCCGAGTACCGCGACCGCAACGCCCGGCTCGCCTGGATGGATGCGCACAACGTCGAGGCGTGCATCCTGAACTGCACCCTTCCCCCCGACCTTCTCTGGGGCTCAGGTGACATGGAACTGCACTACGCGCACCTGCGATCCTTCAACCGGCACCTGGAGGAAGACTGGGGCTTCGACCATGAAGGGCGGATCTTCGCCGCCGGCAACATGGCCCTCGACGACCTGGACATGGCCGTCGCCGAACTCGAGCGGCTTGCAGAAGCCGGCACCCGGTTCCTGAACTTCCCGCCGAGGCCGCCGCTCGGCGGCCGGTCTCCGGCCGACCCGTACTTCGATCCCTTCTGGGCGAGGCTGGCCGAGACGGATATCGTGCCCATGGTGCACCTGGGCGACGGCGGCGGAATCGGCGGCAGCGCGGTCTACGGGTTCGGCGGCGAGCGCGACGATGCCCTGCACGGCACGGGAGTCTGGGGCGAAGGGTCCGAACGCGTCAGGCTCATGAACAACGGCGACCCCGGCGTCACCGCCTTTCAGCACGCCATGGCCTATGGCGACCGTCCCATCATGGACTTCCTCACCGCCCTGATCCTGCACAATCTCTTCGGGCGTTTCCCGAATCTCCAATTGCTGGTCACCGAGTACGGGACCATGTGGGTGCCGCTGCTGCTGCGGCTGATGGACAAGGGATATCGCCTCGGCTACGGGATGGAGTGGCTCGGCGGCCGGCCTGACGACCTGCCCAGCGAGATCTTCAAGCGTCACATCTCGATCACGCCTTTCTACGGCGACGACATCCCGAGGATCATGGACCTGCTCGGCCCGGACCGGGTATTGCTGGGATCGGACTGGCCACACCCGGAGGGGGTATTCGAGCCCGCGGACTTCCTGGATCAGCTACCCGGACGCTCCGAGGCCGAGGTGCGCGGTTTCATGCGCGACAACGGCACCAGGGTTTTCGGCCTTTCGCCCTCCGGTGAGTCCAGATGAAGACGAGTGCGGCCTCGGAGGCGAGATCGTCGCCGTCATCCGCCCGATCGGGGCAAACGCTGGAGGCCGGCGTCAACTACCGCTTCGTCGACGCAGATCAGCACCTCTACGAACCCCCGGACGCCTACTCAAGACATCTCGAGCAGAAATACAGCAGCCGGGCGCTGACCCTGGGGCCGGGTATCGCTCCGGGCGCGCAACGCTGGCTGTTCGACGGCGAATCCGTTCTTCCCGACCACTACGAACGGGTCATGGAGCCGGGCGCCTGGAAGCGGGTCTTCTCCCACACCGGCGAGGGGAAGGTCTGGGAATCGGACGACGTCGTTATCCATCCCTGGGAGCGGCATCCCGAGATCACGCACCGGGACGGCAGGCTCGCCTGGATGGACGAGCACAACATCGAAGCGACGGTGCTGATCCCCACAGCCGTCTGCGACACGCTGGCAAGCTGCGGCGACATGCCCCTCTTCTACGCGCACATGCGCTCTTTCAACCGTTACCTGGAGGACGACTGGGGCTACCGCCACCGGAACCGCATCTTCGCCGTCCCGCAGCTCTCCCTCGACGACCCGGAGCTGGCGATCGAAGAACTCGATCGCCTCATCCGTGCAGGAACCAGGTTCGTATTGCTCCCACCCTGCTGCGGGGCGTGCAACATCTCCCCCGGCGACCCCCGGTTCGACCCGTTCTGGGAACGCCTGGTGGAGGCGGCGGTGATACCCGTCATTCACCTCTCCGGTCATTCTCCGTACTGGGAATACGCCGGCCGCTGGGGCGAGCCGACACAGGGATACCCGGTGACCGACGCGGGCACGCCCCGATTCACCGCCTTTCAGGAATACCTGGCTTTCGTGGACCGCCCGATCATGGACTACATCGCGGCCCTGATCCTGCACAACCTGTTCGGGCGCGTTCCCGGCCTGCGCGTGATGATCGTCGAAAACGGCATCGGCTGGGTGCCCTACCTGCTGACGCAGTTGGACAAGTGCTATCGCATGGCCTGGGACTCGCCCTGGCTCGGCGGGCGCCCCAGGGACCTCCCAAGCGAGCTCTTCAAGCGCCATTTCTACCTGTCGCCCTTTCTCGGCGACCGCATTGTCGAGACGATGCGGTTGCTGGGGCCGGGCCGCCTGATGCTGGGCACCGATTTCCCACACCCCGAGGGCGTGACCGAGCCCGCCGATTTCCTGGCGGAACTCGCCGGTCAGCCGGAGACGGTGGTGAAGAGCTTCATGCGCGACACCGCCGCCGAGCTGTACGGGTTGCAGGCATAAGAATTAAAGAAAGGTGGCGCCCTCCAATCGCCGCCGTTCGACCGTCGGGTTATCCGACGCACCTGGAGGAGAATAGAGCATGAGCGGAAAGATTCAGATCGTCGGTCCCGACGAGGTCGAAGCCCAATCGGAGTACGACGGCCTGGTCGTGCAGCGGGACCTCGCATCGATTGCAACCGGGTCCACGCGAATGAAATTCATCCACGATGTGATCGTCGACAGCGCCAACTTCGAGGAGGTTGTCTACGAGGACCAGGACCAGGCGGCCTACATAATCTCCGGCGAAATGGAACTGGTGTACGACGGCCGGACACACGTCCTCGGCCCCGGCCACTTCCTGTTCGTGCCCCAGGGAACCGTGTATGGCGCGAAAGTCACCAAGGGACCGCTGGAGATCGTCGCGGCATACGCGCCGAGCGACTAAAAAAGGCTTGCATCATTGCCGAAATACAGCCAAGCCTCCCACCCGTAACGAGCATATGAACGTGGTTTGTCATAAGAACGTACGCGTGTACGTAGCAGTCACTTTCATCGGCGACCTTTTGCAGGGCGGAAAGATAGAGTCGCCTGTCTTCATCAGCAACAAAACAATCAGAACGGTCAACGCCACGCTGGATGATGTGCTGCGCGATACCTGCTACATCGATTCGGGGTTTTCGAGCAATAGCAACACTCCGGAAAAGAGGTAAAATTTTCCGAGAGCATACGTCAGGAGGCAACTTCCGAATGTCAGCCAATACCTTTGATTCATGCAGGAATTGAACCTGACCCCATTTTACCCGCCCGAATTCATCGACCGGACGGGCCGGCGCAACTTCAATCAGCGTCCGACGGAATCCGCTGCCCCCCCGGCACCTGCTCGTAGAGCTTCCACGCCTGCTCGATCACGAAAGCCCGGAGAGCTTCGGAATCGGCGATGCTCAGGTCCGGGCCGAAGCCCGGCATGCCGCCCTGGCGCAGGCTCCCGCCCACGACGATGCCGTGCCACAGCGCGTGCGCATCGCCCGGCAGGTAGCGCAGGTCGGGCACGGCGCCGTTCTCGTTGCTGCGCGTGCGGCTGCCCATGGCGTAGGCGCCGTGGCAGAGTTCACAACCCTGTTCTGCAAAGAGAACATCGCCTCTGTCGACCTGCTTGGCGCTCGCCGTGCGCGCCGGTGGTTGGGGAACCGGCTCCAGTTCGGCCGTGGAAGCCGGAATGGCCGCCTTGCCGCCCAGCTTGAACGCGAACAGCCGCGCCGGCCCCCGGGCATCCGGCCCCTGGCTGCGCACTGCGGTGACCACGCCCAGGGCCCCGCCCCGGCCGGCGCCCACCAGCACGTATTGCTCGCCGCCCAGCCGATAGCTGACGGGCGCCGCCTGGATCGAGGATCCCGTCTTGCCGGAGGACCAGAGAACCTCGCCCGTACCGGCATCGAAAGCGGTCAGCGAGCCCCGCACCCCGAAATCGGAACCCGCATAGCCCATGAAAACCTTGCCGTCGCCGACCCGGGGTGCGGCGGTGATGCCCGCGCTGGAGCCCTCGGTCGGATCGCAGACCGGCGCCTCCCAGAGTTGCTTGCCGTTCGCGGCATCGATGGCGATGAGGCGGCAATCGGCGGTGCCCGTATAGACCATGCCGTTCCAGACGGCAACGCCACGGTTCGCGCGCGCGGAATAGGAATTGCCGAAACCATGATCGAGGCGAAGCTCGGGCACGAATTGCCAGAGCATCTCTCCCGTGGCCGCATCGATTGCATACACATGGTTCAGGCTGCCGGTCAGGTAGGCCACGCCGTCGATCACCAGGGGTTCCGCCGAGAGCGTGAAAGAAGGAATATCCGCAAACCAGGCAAGGCCGAGTTCCTCTGCATTGCCGTCGTTGATTTCGTCAAGTGGGCTGAAATGCTCGCCCGTAAAGCGTCCGCCGTTCACCAGCCAGTTCTCGCCGGAATCGACTTCGCCGAGCACCCGCGCCTGCGTCACGTTGCCGAACGCTTTGGCGGCGACTTCCTTTTCGGCCGCCAGCCCGAACTCGAGCGGCAGAAAGGCGTACGCAACGCACGCAAGGAATGCAATGTATCGATTCGCCACTTGCCCTCCTCCCATAGTCAACCGAACGAATTGCGTGTCTCACAATAGTGGCGCAGCGAATTTGCGTCAAAAGATAAATGGGGTCAGGTTGAATTTTCCGGAAAATTCAACCTGACCCCATTTATCCGGGACAACCGATCACGTTGACCTCCGTTACGGGGCGTGCGAGTGTCGCCGCGATGACTACCGACACCCGAGATCCCTGGAGCCTGGTTTTCGCCGTCATGGCTGCGACTACGGTCGCCCTCCTGCCCGGTACGATTACCGCGTTCCTGGTCGGTGGCCTGATCGACGGACTGGGCTTGAGCGAGGTGCAGGCAGGAGCGCTGGTGACGCTCGAAATCTGCGGGGTTGCCATCGCCGCCACGCTGGTGGCGCCCTTCATGATGCGCCTGTCCGCTCTGCGCGTGGCCCAGGCCGGCGTGTTGCTGGCAGCGGCCATGCAGTTCGGCTCGATTCTGCTCGACTCGTTCTGGATGCTTGTTCCGGCCCGTCTCGCGACCGGTGTGGGAGAAGGCCTCGCGCTCGCGGGTGCGTCCGCGGCGGTGGCGGCGGCGCGGGACCCGGACCGTGTCTACGGCTACTCGCTCGCCGGATTCATGGGGCTGAGCGCTATGCTGTTCCCGGTTCTGGCCGAAGCGCTGCAGCGGTTGGGTCTCACCGGCGGCCTGGGCCTGCTCGGCGTATTCTACCTGCTGTTGCTGGCGCCCCTTCCCGCACTGGGGCGGGTTTCACGCAAAAGCGTGTCCATTGGCCCGGCGCCGCGCCTCTCGCACATGCGGGTCGCCGTCGTGCTGTTGGGCATGGTGCTCTATGGGCTCGGCCCCGCGCCGATGTGGGCATTCATGGAGCGGGTTGGCGTGGACATCGGGCTGGGTCTGGATCGAGTGGGCGTCATCTACTCGTACGGTATCCTCGCCGGCCTGGCGGGTTCCCTGATTGCGGGAAAACTCGGCGCACGATTGGGAAGGACGCGCCCCCTGCTGCTCGGGATGGTACTGCTGGGCCTCTCCTGCCTGAGTTTCAGCTACGTTTCGGGTGACGCGGACTACACGTTTTTGGTGGCGTCGTTCCTGCTCACCTACATGTTCACCATGACGTTGCTGTTTGCGACGGTGGCGGTCTTCGACCCCAGCGGCCGCCTCGGCCCGGCCGCTCTCGGATCCTTCGTGCTGACGCTCGGGCTGGGACCGGCCCTCGGCGGCCTGTTGCTGGAGGCCGGCACCTACTCGACGCTCGCCTGGTTCGGGCTCATTGGCTGTAGCCTGACCGGGATCTATTTCGCGACTCTGGGGCGTTTCCTCGACGACCAGAAGGAATCTCACGGATAAATGCGGATAAATGGGGTCAGAGTGAATTTGACTGGGCAAATTCACTCTGACCCCATTTTATACCTAGAAGTTGTAACGCACCGACCCGAAGATCCGTCCTGGCCCGGCGGGTACGCCAATGACTGTACCGGCAAAGAAGGTGGAGCCGTCGTAAGCCTGGTTCAGATACTCCTTCTCGCCGATGTTGAGAGCCGTCACGTCGGCCTGCCAGCGGCCATCGTCCGAGGCCCAGCCCATTCTCGCATTAACCAGGGTGTACCCGGGCTGAGTCAGGGCCGGGTGGTCGATGGCATTCAGCGTATGCTCACCGAAATAGGCCACGTCCACCTGTGCGAACATCATGCCGTCCAGCATCGGCCACTGGTAGCGCGCCAGGGCGTTGACGCTGACGTCCGGCGAATAGGGCATGGGCCGGTCGCGGGTCACGACGTTGTTGTTCACATCGAGTTGCATGGCATCGAGCAGCGAAAGGCCCACCGCGAACTCCCAGCCCTCCCAGGGGCTCGCCACCAGCTCCAGTTCGCCGCCCAGCACTTCCGCATCGTGCGGCTGCACGGAGAAGTTGAGTCCCAGTTGAAAGAACGACTGGAAATCCTCGTAGTCGTAGTAGAAGACACTGCCGTTCAGGCGCGCCCGGCCGTCGAAGATCGTCGATTTGAACCCGCCCTCATAGTTCGTGAGCACCTCTCCGCCGAACTCGAACGCATCCAGAGTGAACACGGTGAAGTAACCGGTGTTGAAACTGCCCGCCTTGTTTCCCCGCGAGTACTTTGCGTAGAGCAGCAGGTCCTCGTTGGGCCGCCAGTTGAGTTCGAACGTGCCCGACCACTCGCCTTCGCTGCGGCCGGTGTCGACCGTCGTGTTGTTCTGCACCGTTCCCCCGTAGAAGAAGTCGCAGGTTCCTTCGAACCCGGGAACGTCGGTACAGCGGCCGTGGACGAGAATATCCTTTTCGTCCTCGGTCCAGCGGAATCCCGCAATGATCGAGAACTGCGGACTGATTTCGTACTCGCCCTGGGCGAAGAACGCGTAAGTGCTGGTGTCCATGACGGTATCGTTTCTGACGCTGGACACAAAGATCTGATCCGCATCCATACCGGCGGAGAATTCGTGGTCGATGTTGAGATAGTAGAAACCGGCGATCCATTGAAACGCATCGCCCTGGCCCTGCAGGCGCAGCTCGGTGGACCACTGGCTGCTTTCCAGTCCGTCCAGGTAGAAGCTGTTCACGTAGAGATCGGTACCATCGGTATCTTCCCGGTAGTTTTTTCTGAACTCCTTGTAGTCCGTGATCCAGACGAATCGCAGCGTCTCGCTGACATCCCAGGTGACCGTGCCCGTCCCACCGTAAAGTTTGCGGTTCATAAAGGCATCCGGCAGTCCCGGCCACTGGTCGGGCTGTGGAATCACGTCCACCCGGTGCAGGTTGTCGAAATTCGGACTCGAGATCGTGCTGAACAGGCAATTGATGTTGTCGGGCGTGTCCGGGGGGTAGTGGGCGCCCGCCAACCAGTATGCACTGCAGAAGTCGGCGTACTGCTGCCCGGTCGCAACCTTCACCTGGCCGTCGTTGACTCCTCCGGTGATCGGGCCGGTCAATGCCTCGCTGTCAATGATCGCCCGGGTGGCGGTGTAACGGCCCCCATTGTTCTTGTAGCGCCCGTAGTAGCCGCTCACCAGCACTTCGACATCTTCGCTCGCATCCCAAAGCAGTTGCAGCCGGCCGTTGTAGTTGTCGTAGTCCAACCAGCCCGGCCCCAGGCTGTTCTTGATCATGCTGTCGGATTGATGCACGACTCCGGCAAACCGTGCCGATACCTGCTCGCCCAGCGGCCCCCCGACCGCCAGTTCGCCCCGGTATTCGCCGTACTCGCCGGCTCTGACTTCGACGTACCCGTCCGGTTCGCGCGTCGGCTTGGCGGTGATGACGTGCACCACCCCACCGGTGGCATTGCGCCCGAACAGGGTGCCCTGGGGACCCCTCAGTATCTCCACGCGCTCGACATCGTACATGGCGAAAGCCACGCCGCCGAGAAAGCTGTTGTAGGCACCGTCGGTGTACACCGCCACCGTCTGCTCCTGGTGGTCGCCGAAATCGAGCTGCCCGACACCACGCAGGGTATACACCGAGCCCGCGCCGCCGCTGAAATCGCTGGTCATCAACCCGGGGGTGTGCATTTCCAGTTCCAGGGAACCGGAAAACCCGAGTTCCTTGAGCTGGTCGCCGGAAAACGCCGTGATCGCGATGCCGACATCCTGCGCCGACTCTTCCACCTTCTGCGCGGTGACCACGATTTCTTCCAGAACCTGCGACTGGGCGCCTCCCGCACAAAACGCAATCGCCAGGAAAAATGAAAATATGAAACGCATGGCAAATCCTCCCTAATCTGCGCAAATCCCAAAGTGTCGACGGGCGCGGGCTGTTCCGCCTCTCTCGTTCGGCTACCGGCGCCCCGGTTTCTACCCTCTGTCCAAGCAGTATGTTTGCCAATCTTACATGTCAATCACATCGTGGATGCATGGGGTCAGCAAACGAAACTGTAACGCACCGATCCGTACGGATAAATGGGGTCAGAATGAATTTACTCAATTTATCCACCCGGTAATTTCAACCTGACCCCATTTATCCTGGGTTTCAGCTACGTTACGGGTGACGCGGACTACACGTTCATGGTGGCGTTGTTCCTGCTCGCCTACATGTTCACCATGACGTTGCTGTTTGCGACGGTGGCGGTCTTCGACCCCAGCGGCCGCCTCGGCCCGGCCGCTCTCGGATCCTTCGTGCTGACGCTCGGGCTGGGACCGGCCCTCGGCGGCCTGTTGCTGGAGGCCGGCACCTACTCGACACTGGCCTGGTTCGGGCTCATTGGCTGTAGCCTGACCGGGATCTATTTCGCGACTCTGGGGCGTTTCCTGGACCACCAGATGGAATCACACCGAGGTCGACCGGCGCCATAGCCTACATGGCGCCGGAATTGAACCCGACCCCGTTTCAGAAGTTGTAACGCACCGATCCGTAGATCCGTCCCGGTTGGTTGCCTACGCCGACTACCGCACCGCCAGAGAAGGTGGTGCCGTCATATGCTATGTTCAAGTACTCCACATCGCCGATGTTGAGAGCCGTCACATCGGCCTGCCAGCGGCCGTCGTCCGACGCCCAGCCGAGGCGCGCATTGACGAGTGTGAACCCGTCCTGTGTCAGGCCCGGGTGGTCGATGGCGTTCAGCGTGTGTTCGCCGAAGTATGCCATGTCCACCTGTATGGACATCATGCCGTCCAGCATCGGCCACTGGTAGCGGGCCAGGGCGTTGACGCTGACGTCCGGCGCATAGGGCATGGCCCGGTCGCGGGTCACGACGTTGTTGTTCACATCGAGTTGCATGGCGTCGAGCAGCGACAGACCCACCGAGAACTCCCAGCCCTCCCACGGGCTCGCCACCAGTTCGAGTTCGCCGCCCAGCACCTCGGCATCGTGCGGCTGCACGGAAAAGTTGGTTCCCAGTTGAAAGAACGACTGGAAATTCTCGTAGTCGTAGTAGAAGACACTGCCGTTCAGGCGCGCCCGGCCGTCGAAGATCGTCGACTTGAAGCCGCCCTCGTAGTTCGTCAGCACCTCTCCGGGAAACTCGAATACGTCCTGGGTGAACACGGTGAAGTAACCGGTGTTGAAACTGCCCGCCTTGTTTCCCCGCGAGTACTTTGCGTAGAGCAGCAGGTCCTCGTTGGGTCGCCAGTTGAGTTCGAACGTGCCCGACCATTCGCCTTCGCTGCGGCCGGCGTCGGCCGTCGTGTTGTTCTGGACCAACCCCCCGTAGAAGAAGTCGCAGGTTCCTTCGAACCCCGGAACGTCGGTACAGAGGCCGTGGACGAGAATATCCTTTTCGTCCTCGGTCCAGCGGAATCCCGCAATGATCGAGAACTGCGGACTGATTTCGTACTCGCCCTGGGCGAAGAACGCGTAAGTGCTGGTGTCCATGACGGTATCGTTTCTGACGCTGGACACAAAGATCTGATCCGCATCCATACCGGCGGAGAATTCGTGGTCGATGTTGAGATAGTAGAAACCGGCGATCCATTGAAACGCATCGCCCTGGCCCTGCAGGCGTAACTCGGTGGACCACTGGTTGCTTTCCAGTCCGTCCAGGTAGAAGCTCACAATGTAGAGATCGGAACCATCGGTATCTTCCCGGAACTCTTTTCTGAGTTCCTTCAAGTCCGTGATCCAGACGAATTGCATTGTTTCGCTGACATCCCAGGTGACCGTGCCCGTCCCACCGTAAAGTTTGCGCCTCATAAAGTTATCCGGCAGTCCCGGCCACTGGTCGGAATTTGGAATCACGTCCACCTGGTGCAGGTTGTCGAAATTCGGACTCGTGATCTCGCTGAACAGGCAATTGACGTTGTCGGGCGTGTCCGGGGGGTAGTGGGCGCCCGCCAACCAGAATGCACTGCAGAAGTCGGCGTACTGCTGCCCCGTCGCTAGCTTCACCAGGCCGTCGTTGACCCCGCCGGTGATCGGGCCGGTCAACGCCTCGTTGTCAACGATCGCCCGCGTGGCGGAGTAATTGATCCCACTGTCTTTGTAGCGTCCGTAGTAGCCGCTGAGCAGCACTTCGACATCCTCGCCCGCATCCCAGAGCAACTGCAGCCGGCCGTTGTAGTTGTCGTAGCGGTATAGGTCCGGACCCACGCTGTTCTTGATCATGCCGTCGGATTGATGCACCACTCCGGCAAACCGTGCCGCTACCGTTTCGCTCAGCGGCCCCCCCACGGCCAGCTCGCCCCGGTATTCGCCGTACTCGCCGGCTCTGACTTCGACGTATCCGTCCGGTTCGCGGGTCGGCTTGGCGGTAATGACGTGCACCACGCCGCCGGTGGCATTGCGCCCGAACAGGGTGCCCTGCGGGCCTCTCAGTATCTCGACGCGCTCGATATCGTACATGGCGAAAGACACGCCGCCGAGATAGCTGTTGTAGGCACCGTCGGTGTACACCGCCACCGCCTGCTCCTGGTGGTCGCCGAAATCGAGCTGCCCGACTCCGCGCACGGTATACACCGAGCCCCCGCCACCTAAATCGCTGGTCATCAGGCCGGGTGTGTGCATTTCCAGTTCCATGGAAGTGGAAAACCCGAGTTCCTTGAGCTGGTCGCCGGAAAACGCCGTGATCGCGATGCCGACATCCTGCGCCGACTCTTCCACCTTCTGAGCGGTGACCACGATTTCTTCCAGAACCTGCGACTGGGCGCCTCCCGCGCAAAACGCAATCGCCAGGAAAAATGAAAATATGAAACGCATGGCAAATCCTCCCTAATCTGCGCAAATCCCAAAGTGTCGACGGGCGCGGGCTGTTCCGCCTCTCTCGTGCGGCTACCAACGCCCCAGTTTATACCGGCTGTCCAAACAGTATGTTTGTCGACCTTCCATGTCAATCACATGGTGGGGTGGATAGATGGGGATAAATGGGGGGATAAATGGGGTCTGGACACGTTATCGAATAACGCATAAATTGACTGGTTGAGTGGGGGGCCAGTCTCCCCCAATTCAGCAGGTGCAAAAGGGGAGCCACCATGATCAGAACCATCGCCACACATACAGCCGACGAGCCGGTCGATGACGTCGTCGCCACACTCAACCGCGACGGCGCCGCAGTCATCCTCAATCTCGTTGAACCGGAGTTCATGGATTCGCTCGTGGCGGGCCTGGATTTCGACGACTACTCCAAGGCAAACAACGAGTTCATCGGCGGCGAGGACAACCGCTCCATCGGCGCGGTGCTGCACGCCCACCCGGAGCTTTGCGAGACGCTCCTGCTCAACGAGCGGGTGCTCGAAGTAGCCGACCGGATATTGCTGCCGGAACAGCCGATGGCTGCATCCTCGACGCCATCGCCGCCGCAGAAAATCCAGACCGTGACCTCGGAGGACGGCGTCCGACAACTCCAAAGCTTCTCCACGTACCCCCGGAACGGCCCCAACTGCCATCATTACCGCGTGGGCGCCTCCGTATCGCTCCAGGTGCGCAACGGCGGGGCGGTCCAGGCCCTACACCGGGAGATGGCCGTCTATGAGCCCTATGTGCAGCACGGCCCGGACTCCCGCGAACTGATCCTGAACGTGATGTGGGCCGGCAGCGACTTCACGGCGGAAAACGGCGCCACGCGGCTGGTTCCGGGCAGCCACCGCTGGCCGTCGGAACGGCTCGCCACCGAGCCCGAAATCGCACAGGCGCTCATGCCCAAGAGTTCGGTGCTCTTGTGGCTTTGCAGAACGCTGCATGGCCTCGCGGCCTGCTCCCGCGACACGAAGCGCACGGGCATATTTCATTCCCTGATGGTGAACTGGCTCGCCCAGGAAGAGAACCAGTACGTTTGCTTTCCGGCGGCAGAGGCCGCGAAGCTGTCGAAACGCGCCCGGCAACTGTTGGGCTACCGGTCGAGCTTTATCTGCGGATGGGTCAAGGGCCGGGAAGCGGACGACCTTCTGGCGGAAGGCTCGAGCGGACCGCTGGATTTGGAGGACAAGGAAGTAATCTTCGAGGGGCTGCTAGGGGGACAATCCGTCTGAGATAAATGGGGTCAGGTTGGACCCCATTTATCCACCATTTATCCGTCTAGACACGTTATCGAATAAAGCATAAATTGACTGATTCAGTGGGGGGCCAGTCTCCCCCAATTCAGCAGGTGCAAAAGGGGAGCCACCATGACCAGAACCATCGCCACACATACAGCCGACGAGCCGGTCGATGACGTCGTCGCCACACTCAACCGCGACGGCGCCGCGGTCATCCTCAATCTCGTTGAACCGGAGTTCATGGATTCGCTCGTGGCGGGCCTGGATTTCGACGACCACTCCAAGGTAAACAACGAGTTCATCGGCGGCGAGGACAACCGCTCCATCGGCGCGGTGCTGCACGCCAACCCGGAGCTTTGCGAGACGCTCCTGCTCAACGAGCGGGTGCTCGAAGTAGCCGACCGGATGTTGCTGCCGGAACAGCCGATGGCTGCATCCTCGACGCCCTCGCCGCAGCACAAACTCCAGTTCACGACCTCGGAGGATGGCTGCGAACAACTTAAGAGCTTCGCCACCTACCCCGAGAACGGCCCCAACTGCCATCATTACCGGGTGGGCGCCTCGGTGTCTCTCGAAGCGCGCAACGGCGGGGCGGTCCAGGTCCTGCACCGGGAGATGGCCATCTACGAGCCCTACATGCGCCACAGCCCGGACTCCCGCGAACTGATCCTGAACGTCATGTGGGCCGGCAACGACTTCACGGCGGAAAACGGCGCCACGCGGCTGGTTCCAGGCAGCCACCGCTGGCCGGCGGAACGGCTCGCCAACGAGTCCGAAGTGGCACAGGCGGTCATGCCCAAGGGTTCGGTGCTCTTCTGGCTTTGCAGAACGCTGCATGGCCTCGCCGCCTGCTCGAGCGACATCAAGCGCACGGGCATATTTCATTCCCTCATGGTCAACTGGCTCGCCCAGGAAGAGAACCAGTACATTTGCTTCCCGGCGGCGGAGGCCGCGAAGTTGTCGAAGCGCGCCCGGCAACTGTTGGGCTACCGGTCGAGCGTTTCCTGCGGATGGGTCAAGGGCCGGGACGGAGACGACCTTCTGGCGGAAGGCTCGAGCGGACCGCTGGAGATGGAGGACCAGGGCGTAATCTTCGAGGGGCCGTACGGGGCACAATCCGTCTGAGTCAACACCTCATGGCGATCGGGCCCGTTCGCGAACCGGGCCAACGGCGCCTGCGGCTCGGAACAGATTGCAGTCGTTCAACAAGCGGTAGATGACGTCTGCTAAATGGGGTCAGGTTGAATTTTCCGGGGATAAATTGGGTACATTCATTCTTACCCAGTTTATCCCCGGAAAATTCAACCTGACCCCATTTATGCTGTCTGGACTCGTTTTCGAACACAGCATAAGATCACTAATTCAGTGGGGGGCCAATCCCCCCCGATTCGGCAGGTGCAAAGGGGAGCCACCATGACCAAAACCATCGCCACACATACAGCCGACGAGCCGGCTGATGATGTCGTCGCCACACTCAACCGCGACGGCGCCGCGATCATCCTCAATCTCGCCGAACCGGAGTTCATGGATCCGCTCGTGGCGGGCCTGGACTTCAACGACCACACCAAGTTCGGCAACGAGTTCATCGGCGGCGAGGACAACCGCTCCATCGGCGCGGTGCTGCACGCCAACCCGGCGCTTTGCGAGACGCTCCTGCTCAACGAGCGGGTGCTCGAAGTAGCCGACCGGATATTGCTGCCGGAACGGCCGATGGCTGCATCCTCGACTCCGGCGCCGCAGCACACACTCCAGACCGTGACCGCGGAGGACGGCTGCCAACAACTCAAGAGCTTCACCACGTACCCCCAGAACGGACCCAACTGCCATCACTACCGGGTGGGCCTCTCGGTGTCGCTCCAGGCCCGCAACGGCGGGGCGGTCCAGGTCCTGCACCGGGAGATGGCCGTCTACGAGCCCTACGTGCAGCACGGCCCGGACTCCCGCGACCTGATCCTGAACGTCATGTGGGCCGGCACCGACTTCACGGCGGAAAACGGCGCCACGCGAATGGTTCCGGGCAGCCACCGCTGGCCGTCGGAACGGCTCGCCACCGAGTCCGAAGTGGCCCAGGCGGTCATGCCCAAGGGTTCGGTACTCTTATGGCTTTGCAGAACGCTGCATGGCCTTGCCGCCTGCTCCAGCGACATGAAGCGCACGAGCATATTCCATTCCCTGGTGGTCAACTGGCTCGCCCAGGAAGAGAACCAGTACATTTGCTTTCCGGCGGCAGAAGCCGCGAAGCTGTCGAAGCGCGCTCGGCAACTGTTGGGCTACCGGTCGAGCATTATCTGCGGATGGGTCAAGGGCCGGGACGGGGACGACCTTCTGTCGGAAGGCTTGAGCGGACCGCTGGAGTTGGAGGACCAGAGGGTATTCTTCGAGGGGCCTAACGGGGCGCAATCCGTCTGAGTCAACACCTCATGGCGATCGGCGATCGGGCCCGTTCGCGAACCGGGCCAACGGCGCCTGCGGCTCGGAACACTGGATAAATAGGGTCAGGTTGAATTTACGAGAAATGGGGTCAGGTTGAATTTACCGGGGATAAATTGGGTAAATTCATTCTGACCCCGTTCATCCCCGGTAAATTCAACCTGACCCCATTTCTCGCCATTTCTCGTAAATTCAACCTGACCCCATTTATCCCCATTTATCCTAAGCTCCTGCGATCCGCATAGCTGTGGCCGGCGCAACCGCTCGATAGCTGTCGGCTCCGGCTTTACGGCGGGCGGTACCCGCTGTGGTCGAGGGCGTCTTGCACGGTGTGAAGAGACGGAAACTCTTTGCGCAGCCCCTCGATGTCGATCGTTTCCCACAGGCCGTCGCGCATTCCGGCGAATAGAGGCACAAGATCCATTCCGAAGGCGTCGACGGCGGCTTCGAGAGCAGACATCGGCCGACCATTGTGTTCCGCGAACGTCGTCACGAGTTGGGCAGGCGTCAGCGAATCGCCGGCGAGTTCGAGCGTGCGCCCGGCCCATGCATCGGGATCGGCAAAAATGCAGGCTGCGATCATGCCGAGGTCATCGACGTAGATGTATTGCTGCTCGACCGGGTTCGCCGACTCGAAACCCGGGTAGCCGACGGCCGTGCCGCTTGCCTCGGCAAACCCGCCCGCGAAGAAGTTCTCCACAAAGAACGTCGGGCGCAGAACGGTGAACGGCGTCTTGCCGGCGCGCAGGCGCGCCTCGATCTCGATCTTGGTTGCCACATCGGTCAACTCCGCGGGCTGCAGTTGCGCGACACTCGAGTACACCAGGTGCGTCACGGCGTATTGTTCGCACAGGTCGACAATCCGCTTCCCCTGTGCAATCTCCTGCGCGCACCCCTCCTGCGTGTAGTCGTTGGTCTGGACAGAGAATACGCCGTGCAGCGGTGAATGGGCGGCAAAGACGGCCTCCAGTCGATCGGCTTTGTCAGCGTCGCATCGAACCAGCTCAATGTGCGGCAACGCCCCCACCTTACGGGCTTTCGGTGCGTCCGTGTCGCGCGTGATCGCAATGATACGAAATCCGCCCCGGCGGCTCAGGTGCCGGCAAACTGCGCCGCCCTGATTGCCGGTGGCGCCCAGCACGATGATCGTCGACGTCAATTCGGTGGCCCTATCAGGTGTCGTTCAATGGATCATACGCGCATCGCAGAAATGGGGTCAGGGTGAATTAACGCTCACCCGATTTATGCCTGGGAAAAATCACTCTGACCCCATTTATGGCGCAGGGGGAGTTTTGAATAGCGTGGCATACATGGCTAACATCACGTCTCCAGGCAACCGGGAAGGGAGACAAACCGCATGAGCCAAAACGTCATGGTGATCGGGCTCGGCCGCATGGGGGCCGCGCTTGCGCGGCAACTGCTGGCCGGGGGTTTCAACGTAACCGTGTGGAACCGCACGGCTTCGAAGGCCGCGCCGCTGCTGGAGGCCGGCGCCTCGCAGGCGGCAGATGTCGTATCGGGGATAGCGGGTTCTGAGGTGATCGTCATCTGCGTCGGCACCTATGACGATACCTACGAGGTGCTCGCCAACTGCGGCGACCTGTCCGGGAAGATTCTGCTCCAGCTAACCAGCGCCTCTGCCGAGGATGCGCTGGGTATGGCCCAATGGGCGGAGGAACGGGGCGCGAGGTACCTCGACGGGTTTATCGCCGCTTTCCCGCAGGACGTCGGCACGCCGGAATGTCCCCTGCATATCGCCGGCGAAGCCGGAGCCTGGGAAACCGTCAAGGATGCGGTCCTGTGCCTGGGCGGGGCAAGCGACTACCTCGGCGATAATGTCGCCGCCGGGGCGGTGCTCGACCAGGCCAACATCCTGTTCGGGCTCACTTCGTCGCTGGCCTACATCCACGGTGCGCGCATGGCGGAGAGCGTGGGGCTGGACGTCGGGGACTATGCCGAAGCCATAATCCATGCAGTCGCCTATCAGTTGGCTCCCCAATATCGCCACTACGCCCGGTGCATCGCCTCGGGAAACCACGACGAAACGGCGGCGGCGATCGCCACCTGGAGGGCCACCATGGAGGGCCTGGTCGACGATTCGAACCGCGGCACTCCGGCCGCCGCTCTGCTGGAAGGCATCCTGGCGCAGCTCGGGCATGCTATCGAAGCGGGCGACGGCGACAGGGATCTCTCGGCGATCATCAAGCTCCTTCGATCCGCATAACCGAGGACGGCGGTAGGCCCTCGTAGAGGCTCGCGCCCATCAACACGCGGAGCCACTGCTCGTAGCCTTCTTCGGAAAGTAGCGCAGGTCCGGTATGCCGTCACCGACCCCTGGTGCACTGTTGATGCCGAAACCCTCCGGGGCGGAGAATAGAGCGTTGATCGTAGTCAACAGTTCGCATGCGCGAAAACCCGGACTCGCGGATAGGACGAATAACCGCCCGAAACAGGGTGGTAGCGAAGTACGGTTGATTGACGGGGCGCTCGCGGGAAGTCATCAGAGGCATCCGTTGAGCCGGTTGAGGATGTGGCGGTGGACGCTTGAGACGGAAAGTTCGCCCGAAACGGCAGTTTCCTGGGTAGCGGTCGCAGCCTGGCCTCAGGCGATCGTTTGCTACGGGAGCCTGTCCTGGTGTCGCGCGGCGGGGAGCCCTATGTTGAGCGGAGGTGCTCTCGGATTGGCAGTTGTGGCTGCCTCGCGTACACGAATGTGCTCGAGGATCGTGGCGATGACATCTGGATTTTCGATGCAGGCGATGATGCGCAGCGTGCCAGGATGCCGGTCCAGGCACCGGCGTTGCGCCCGCTGGAATCTTCGGAATCGGTCACGATCCGTTGCAGCGCGTCGGGTAAATGGTGCATTGTTCACGGACGATAACGCGCCGGCTCGGTACTGTTTGAAAATCTGGCGGCGGTTGAGATTGCGTTGGTGGTTGAAATGTCGGCCATAGCGCTTCATCGTGCGCTTGAGAAACGTGAGCGCCGTCCGGTCAGCTCGCCCACTCCAGGCGTAGAGTCTTTTTTTCCGCAACACAGTCCCGCAAGTAGAGGTTGATCAGGCTCTGATACGGGATACCGCTTTGTTCGGCCAGAGAGCGAAAGTAATCGAGTGTGTCCTCGTCCAATCGTATCGTCGTTTGCCTTTTAGGTTTGCGCAGGTAAGGGTTCTTTACCGATTTTGAAAAGTCGTACGAGTCTTTCATTGCAAAAATTCCGAATATTGCTTGCGTTCCGACGGATCGGCCTTTCGTGCTGAAATGATCCGGATCAGGTCTTCTCCCTGGCGATAGCAATGAACTACCACGAGCAATCGAAGCCGAACACTGAGCCCGAGCAGGACAAACCGATCTTCGTCGTCCGAGTACTCGGGGTCCGGAATAACACGCGCATTTTCGTCTAGGAATGCCGATTTGGCCTCCTCGAAAGCCACACCGTGTTTCCGCCTGTTCTCCGACGCCTTGCGTTTGTCCCACTCGAACGTCGGGTCACTCATCCGGAAAGTATAATTACAATGTAGGGCGCGTCAAGATCGGCGCGTCGTTCAGGCTCAGGTCCATGTCTTCGGCGGGTACTGTCAAGTTAACCTGATCCCATTTGATTTCGACTAGAAATCAATGCGATCCATCTCGACAAATCAGCGACTTGGGTGGCGTGTCAACTATCGGAGCCCCCTGGCAATCAGTTGACTTGTCAATACCTTTCAATCCCCCCAAGGATCGAATACCGCTACGCCCGTAGGCTCGAATTCGCTCGTGTTTCTCGTGACGACGGTCATCCCATGCACCATGGCGGTGGCCGCTATGGCGGCATCGCGCCAGGGTCTGGGGTCGGGCACGTGCAGCGCCGCCGCCCGCAGGGCCACATCGGCGTCGAAGGGCAGAATTCGCGCAACGAATTCCGGCAGGACGACACGGGTGATCCAACGCCGCAGAAGTGCGCCCTGGGCCACGTCGCGACGCTCCATCAACCGCACGCCCATCTCGAGTTCCATCACGTTGATGGCGCTGAGGTAGAGATCGGAGCGCGCAACGCTCGCCGCCCATTCGGCTACGCCCGCGGCGCCCTTGCCCGCCTGGACCTTGCGAAACTCCGAGATGACATTCGTGTCCAGCACAAAGGCCATCAGTCCAGGAGCGCCGGCTGCGGCGGGTCATCCAGACGCGGCGGATTGAAGTCCACATCTTCGACCCCGGGCAGCGCGAGCGCCTCAAGGATGGTCTTGTCGCTGTGGCCCACAAGGCGCCGATAAGCCTCCCAGGTCAACAGTACATGGGCGGGAGCGCCCCGGTTGGTGATGATGACCGGCCCTGACTGCGCCTCCCGCTTGGCAAGACCCGAATCGCGATTGAATTCGCTGCTGGTGATCGTGACAGTGTTCATGGCGATGCCCCGGAAAATATAATACCTACATACCTATAATGAACCTCGTCGAAATGGCTTGCAAATCGCGTTACCGGTGGGTGGTTGACCAACGTGGCCACCTCTGCGCGCGTACCGTCGCCAAATACACGGGACGTCGCCACGGCGGTACGTTTTTTCGAGATTCTCGCGCATGCGGCGCGGCCAAATCGTGACCGAGAATGCTTGCGACGTCTACGGCTTCGGCGTCAGGCGGCCGGCTTCCGGCCAATACAGGCGCATGGGGTTGTCGACCAGCAATGCCCGCTGCAATTCACCGGTTGGCGCGATGCGCGGAATCATGTCCACCAGCTTGCCGTCGTCCGGCATGTGCGAGGTCATGTTGGGGTGGGGCCAGTCGGTGCCCCACAGCACCCGGTCGGGAAAGCGTTCGACCAGGTGGCTCGAGAACGGCACGACATCGTCGTAGGTGTCCGGCCCGGACACCGAGAGCCGTTCCGGGCAGCTCACCTTGCTCCAGATGTTCTCGTGCTCGGCCATCAGCTTCACGAAGCTCTGGAATTGCGGGCCGTGTACCGGCTGTGTGACGTCGGGCCGTCCCATGTGGTCCACGACCACCGTGGTAGGCAGCGAAGTGATGAGGGCCCGAATCTCGTCAAGCCCGGCAGCCTCGAAGTAGATCACGATGTGCCAGCCGAGTGGAGCGATCCGTTCGGCGATGTGCGCGAGATCCTTATGGGGCAGCTTGTCGACGAGCCGTTTCAGGAAATTGAACCGCACGCCGCGCACGCCGGCGGCATCGAGTGCTTCGAGTTCGGCATCGGTGATATCCCGCCGCACCGTGGCGATGCCGCGTGCTCGCCCGTCGCTGTGTTCGAGGGCATCCACCAGCGCCCGATTGTCGGCGCCGTGGCAGGTGGCCTGCACGATGACGTTGCGGGAAAAGCCGAGGTGGTCGCGCAGCGCTCGCAGCCGCTCCTTGCCCGCATCGCAGGGCGTGTACTTGCGTTCCGGCGCAAAAGGAAACTCGGCCGCCGGCCCGAACACGTGGCAGTGCGCATCCACCGCCCCCGGCGGCGGCCGGTACGCGGGCTTTGACGGGGTGGGATGAAAGGGGAGCCAGCCGGGGTCCATTGGTTTGCGCGTGGTCGAAAGCCTCAGTGTATTCCCAGTTGGGTGGCTGAAAAAATGAAATCTCGTAGCTGAGCGATGCGATTCGGAATCATCGCGGCGACCGCCCCGGCATCCGCCCTCGGGCCGGCTCCGGCGTTGCATTGGGCTGGCGGAGGTTTGGGAGCCGAACCTCTCCGTGAGACCATGGTGTTCAGCGCTGCTAGCCCCGTTCTGTCGAGGAACAGGTGGGTGATAGCATCGCGGGAAGCGTTTCCGCCTGACGGCCAGGAGAAGCTCCATGATCATCGACTGCCACGGGCACTACACCACAGCGCCGGATGAGCTGGGCGAGTATCGGGACTCGCAGCGAGCCGAACTCGAGAAAGACCCGCTCGCGGTCGGCCGCAAGGGGCTTCTGAACATTTCCGATCAGCAGATCCGGGACAGCCTGGAGGGCGCGCAGCTCAGCATGCAGGCCGACCGCGGCACCGACCTCACCATCTTTTCGCCCCGCGCCTCCTGGATGGGCCACCACATCGGCAACGAGCACACGTCCCGGCACTGGGCCGAA
The DNA here is from genome assembly GCA_963663395.1 of Pseudomonadales bacterium. Taxonomy (GTDB): domain Bacteria; phylum Pseudomonadota; class Gammaproteobacteria; order Pseudomonadales; family Azotimanducaceae; genus Azophilus. The sequence continues at coordinate 4,950,917 of OY760226.1, read as the reverse complement.
CACTGTAACGAGCTGATCTACCGCATCACGAAGCTTTACCCGGACAACTTCGTTGGCGTTGCGCAGTTGCCGCAGTCGCCGGGCGCGTCCATGGATAACTCCATTGCGGAACTGGAGCGCTGCGTGAACGACTACGGCTTTGTCGGCTGTAATCTGAACCCCGATCCGTCGGGCGGATTCTGGAACGGGCCGGAACTGGGCGGTCGTTACTGGTACCCCTTTTACGAGAAGATGTGCGAACTCGACGTGCCGGCGATGATCCACGTCAGCGCTGCCTGCAACCCCAACTTTCATACGACCGGGTCGCACTACCTGGGTGCGGACACCACCGCGTTCATGCAGATGCTGACGTCCGATCTGCTGCTGGATTTTCCGTCCATCAAGTTCATCATCCCCCACGGGGGGGGCGCCGTGCCGTATCACTGGGGCCGCTTCCGCGGGCTGGTGCAGGCCATGGCGAACGAGCCGAGCCTGGAAGAACTGGTGCTCGGCAACGTGTACTTCGATACCTGCGTGTATCACCAGCCGGGCATCGACCTGCTGCTCGACGTGATTCCCGCCGAAAACATCCTGTTCGCATCGGAACTGCTCGGTGCGGTGCGCGGGGTGGATCCGCGCACCGGCCACAACTACGACGACACGAAGCGCTACGTCGATGCCTCGACCAATGCATCGGCCGGCGAGAAAGCGATGATCTTCGCGGCCAACGCGCGGCGGGTCTATTCGCGCCTCAAGGTATGACCGCCATTCCCTGCAGCGTCATCCGCGGCGGCACCAGCCGCGGCGCCTATTTTCTGGCGAGCGACCTGCCGATTGATCCGGCCCCCCGGAATGCGCTGCTGACCCGGGTAATGGGTGGTCCCGATGCGCTGCAGGTCGACGGCATCGGCGGCGGTCATCCGCTTACGAGCAAGGTGGCGGTGCTGCAAGCCGCTGATGATCCCGACATCGATGTGTCGTACCTGTTCCTGCAGGTCGACCCGGCGAAGCAGACCGTGAGCGATGCGCAGAACTGCGGGAATATCCTGGCCGGTGTGGGCGTTTACGCGTTGGAGCACGGCTTGGTCGGAGTTGAAAGCCCGGCCACGGTGGTGCGGGTACGCATGGAAAACACCGGCGCCGTCTGCCATCTCGAAATGCCGACCCCCGGTGGCAGGCTGCAGGCGCTCGGCGACACGGCCATCGATGGCGTGCCGGGTACCGGCGCACCCATCGTCTGCAACTACCTGGACATTGCCGGTTCGAGCTGCGGGGCGCTGCAGCCCACCGGCCGCGCCATCGACGATGTTGACGGGCTCGAGGTCACCTGTGTGGACAACGGCATGCCGGTGGTGGTGATGCGCGCGCGAGACCTGGGCTTGAGTGGCTCCGAATCTCCGGAAAGCCTCGATGCGAACGAGCCGTTGAAGGCGCGGCTCGAGGCGGTGCGGCTCGCCCTCGGGCCGCGGATGAACCTGGGCGATGTGGCCCGGAAATCGGTTCCAAAGATGTGCATGGTGAGTGCACCGGTGAACGGCGGAGCCATCTCGACCCGGACGTTCATTCCGCATGTCTGTCACCGGTCGATCGGCGTGCTGGGTGCGGTTTCCGCTGCTACATGCTGTCTGCTGCCGGGTTCCGTTGTAGAAGGGATCGCCGAGGTGCCGGACGGCGACCGCAAGATCATGGACATTGAACACCCCGGCGGCTCCTTTCGCGTGCAGCTGGGCCTGGACGCCGAGGGCAGGGTGGAAACGGCCGGCGTCGTGCGCACGGCGCGTCTCCTGTTTCAGGGCGAGGTATACGTATGAAGAGTGTGGCGGTCAGAAACATCGAGCGGGCAGACCCGAAAACCATCGACGCCCTGGGCAACTTTGGTGTCGCCACCGTGCACGAGGCGCAGGGCCGTGTGGGACTGCTCCAGCCCTACATGCGGCCGATCTACCCGGGCGCGCGCATTGCCGGCAGCGCGGTGACCGTGCTTGCGCATCCGGGCGACAACTGGATGCTGCACGTGGCCATCGAGTTGTGCCAGCCCGGCGACATATTGCTGGCTGGCCTGTCGGCGGAAAACACCGACGGCATGTTCGGCGACCTGCTGGCCACGTCCGCCCGGGCCCGGGGTGTGCGGGGGCTCGTCATCGATGCGGGCGTGCGGGATGTGGCGGACCTCAAGGCGATGGATTTCCCCGTGTGGTCGAAGGCGATCTCCGCCAAAGGCACGGTGAAGTCCACGCCCGGGTCGGTAAACGTGCCGGTGGCATGCGCCGGCTGCCTGGTCAATCCGGGGGATGTGGTGGTTGCCGACGACGACGGGGTGTGCATTGTGGCGCGCGAGGCGGCCGAGGACGTTGTGGTTCGTGCCGAACAGCGCGCGGCCAACGAAGTGGACAAACGCAAACGCCTGGCAGCCGGAGAGCTGAGCCTGGACATCTACGACATGCGCGGGAAGCTCGCCGCGGCGGGTCTGGAGTACATCGAGTGAAGATCTGCATGGTCGGCGAGGGCGCCTTTGCAAACAAGCATCTGGATGCGATCGAGCGCATCGGCGACGTCGAGGTGGTTTCCATCTGCGGGGGCGTGAAGGAAGCCGTGGAGTCAGTGGCCGAAGCGCGGGGCATTACACACGTCGCGCTGGATCTCGATGAAGCACTGGCTCAACCTGGTGTGGAAGCGGCCATTCTGGCCACGCCCACGCCGATTCACGCCGAGCAGGCGTCCCGGGTGATGCGTGCCGGCAAGCACGTGATGGTGGAGATCCCGATGGCTGACAACCTCGCGGACGCCGAGGCGCTGGTTGCGCTACAGCGGGAAACCGGCGTCGTCGCCATGGTGGATCACGTACGGCGGTTCAACCCCTCGCACCAGTGGATACACAAGCGCATTGTCGCCGGGGAACTGAAGATCCAGCAGATGGATGTGCAGACCTATTTCTTCCGCCGCACCAACACCAACGCCAAGGGGGAACCGCGAAGCTGGACGGATCATCTGCTCTGGCATCACGCCTGCCACACCGTGGATCTCTTTCAGTACCAGACCGGCGCGCCCGCCGAGAGCGTCACGGCGCTGCAGGGCCCGATGCACCCCGGGCTGGGCATCGCCATGGACATGGCCATCGGCATGAAAAGCCCGGAGGGCGCCATCTGCACGCTCTCCCTGTCGTTCAACAACGAGGGGCCGTTCGGAACGTTCTTCCGCTACATCTGCGACAACGGCACCTACATTGCCAACTACGACGACCTGTTCACCGGCGACGGGGAGCAAATCGACGTCAGCGACGGGGCTGTGAGCACCGACGGCATCGAACTGGCCGACCGCGAGTTTTTCGGCGCGATCCGCGAGGGCCGCGAGCCGAACTCGAGCCTGGCCCAGGGGCTCGGCGCAATGAAGACGCTGGACCGGCTGGAACGTCAGCTATGAGCTGGCGGAAGCACGACTACGACGATTTGCCCGGCACCTATGTGTTCGACGGCCGCACGGCGCACAAGGCCTACGGGCTGAACAAGCTGCTGTTCTCCTTCAATCAGGACGAGAACCGCAGGGCGTTCGACGACGACCCGGAACGCTATGCAGACCGGTTCGAGCTCACTGTGGAGCAGCGGAAAGCGCTGTTGAACTCGGAGTTTCTCACGCTGCTGCGCCTGGGAGCGAACATCTACTACGTGGCGAAGCTCGCGGTGCCCAGGGGCATGACCATGCAGGATACGGGCGCGGCCTTCCAGAGCATCACGCGGGACGAGTTTCAGGCAAACCTGGATGCGAAGGCGGACGGCCTCGAAGAGAAGCTGAGAAGAGCCGGAGGTTTCTGGCATGGCTAGCATCGTGGGCGGCGTAACCACCTCGCACATTCCCGCCATCGGCATCGCGATCGCCAGGGGGCTGGAGAACACGGGCTACTGGAAGCGCTTCTTCGGCGGCTACGAGCCGGTCAAGTCCTGGCTCGCCGAAGTCGACCCGGATGTCGCCATCGTCGTGTACAACGACCATGGGCTGAACTTCTTTCTTAACGCCATGCCATCCATTGCGCTTGGCTGCGCGGCCTCCTACCGGAACGCCGACGAAGGCTGGGGCTTGCCTCAACGGGTGGAATTCGAAGGGGATGCAGAGCTGTCCTGGCACATCGCCGAGTCGCTCGTCGAAGCCCAGTTCGACATCACCACCTGTCAGGAAATGCTGGTGGATCACGGGTTCATCGTGCCCATGAGCCTGTTGTGGCGGCATTTGCCCGAGTGGCCGGTGAAGGTGATTCCTCTCGCCATCAACACGGTCATGCACCCCGTTCCGACGGGCGGGCGCCTCCTCGCCCTGGGCCGCGCGCTCGGCGAAGCCGTTGCGTCTTATCCGGAAGAGCTGAAAGTGGTGGTTCTCGGAACCGGGGGCATGTCTCACCAGTTGCAGGGCGAACGGGCCGGGATGATCGATGTGGAGTTCGACCTCCAGTGCATGGACAAGATCATTCACGATCCCGAGTGGTTCGCGAACTTCAGCAACTCGGAGATCATCGAGCGTGCGGGTACGGAAGGCATCGAGACAATCATGTGGCTGGTGATGCGCGGCGCGCTCCGCCAGGACGTGAAAGTGGTGCACAAGCATTACCACGTGCCGGTGTCGAATACCGGAGCCGGCGTGCTGGTGCTGGAGAATCCGTCATGATTTCGACCGCGCCTCTGCGGGAAGATCAAGGCGGCTGAAAGCCAGACACCTAACTCCTGACGATTGCTGTTGTCAAATTGCGCAACGCCTTCACGCGCAATCAGGAAAACAACATGGAAGGAACCAGCGGTACGGCCCTTGCCGTTGACTGGAGCAACAACCGCGGGCCGCGTCAGTCCGGCTCCGAATCATTGGGCGGCCAGTTCGGCGGTCGCCGGGTCCGGCAGCCAACCTCCTCCAACACGGGGGAAGTATCCCCGCGCGCGAGTCAACTGGAGCAGCGGGACACCGGTGTTACCGAAGGGCGCATAACGTTGCGGCAGCGACTGGCGTCGATGGTGCGTTCGACCCTGCGCTTTTTGAATCCCATCGCCGCGCTTCGCCCCACGGTGGCCCGGAAAGCACCGTCGGAAGCTACAGATCCGGCCCACGCCCGGCATTGGCCTTGCGAATCGCCAATGCTGAGGGGAGTGCCCGGTTTCCAACAGCCCGCCTCTCCTCGCCTCCAGGCAGCCAACAATGGCATGCCGGGGCCGGACGAATCCAGCCTGCTTTCGGCAGTATCCTGGCGCAGTCACCTAAACAGTGAAGACAGCGCGCGATTTGCGTCGCCTCCGCCTCGGGCAGGCACCATCACGGTAGAAACGGTGCCGTGTAAGGGCCCGTCCGGGCTGCCCTGTAACCCCGACCTTGTGAGGCGGGCCGACGTGCGGGCCGAACGCGTGCTGCAGTTGCTGGAGTTCGCTCAAACCCGGCCACTGGATCTTGACGAAGCCGGGGAATTTCACCGCCTTACGGAACTGGACAGTCTCTGCATCCCAGCACGCCTCGTGCGGGAGCTCCGGGACGCTGCGGCCAGTGCAAAATCGTTTGACTCGAAACTCGAGCGGGCGGCGCTGTTGCTCGAAAGCGCTGCAACGGGGGGGTTGACTCACCAGAAACGGCTGGAGCTGATTGAGCTGCAACGCACGATGAAGGCCGAACTGGGAACGCTTCTGCTTCGCTGCAACGACTGGCAGGAACCATCGGCACAAAGCGACCCGCCGAGCCCGGCGGGCGAGCTTCTCTCAAGCTTTTTCCGGATGCGCTGTCTGGACCGCGGACTGATGCTGGTCGAGCACGTCATCCCTCAAATCCGGCAATTCGCGTCTGCTGCCCCGGCAACGCCTGGCGCTCCGCTTGATCTGGCTCAACCGGACGGGCCGTACGCTGTCCCGGCCGATCCCGGAATCTCCCGCCCACCGCTACGCGGACAAGGCCACACCGACCCCGCAGCAGCACCGTCGATAAGCGCGACGAGCCCGGCCATGGCCCAGGCAAACGGCATCGAACTCGCGTACAGCGATACCGGTGGCAATGCGCCCGCCATCGTCCTGATTCGCGGACTCGGCACGCAGATGACGGAATGGAGCCCGGCGCTGATCGAGGGCTTGCGGCAACAGGGATTGCGGGTCATCACGTTCGACAACCGCGATACCGGACTGTCCAGCAAACTGGAAGGAAACTATCCCCTCAGTGCGATGGCCGACGACGTTGCGGACCTGCTCGATTTCCTGTCTGTCGATCGTGCGCACATCTTCGGTATCTCGCTTGGCGGCATGGTGGCACAACTTCTCGCCCACCAACATCCTCAGCGCGTGCTTTCCCTCTGCTCGGTCATGTCCTCATCGGGCAATCCCGACCTGCCTTCCATGGCTGACGACGTGAAAGAGGCGCTCTTTCGACAGGTGGAGGGAAGAGAGGCGACCGTGCGTCTCGATGCCGAGAACCGGGAGTTTTTCGGCTCTCCCAGGTACCCGGAAAATGAGCGGACGAGACTGGCGGCGGCCCGGGCCGCATACGATCGGTGTTACTGCCCACAAGGCGTTGGCCGACAGCTAGGCGCCGCGATGTCGGACGGTAGCCGGGTGGAGCGCCTCAAGACCATCGATGCCCCGACGCTGGTGATTCACGGTGCGGCCGACCGACTGTTGTTACCGGCCTGCGGCGAAGACACGGCAAGATGGATAAGCGGCGCCGAACTGGCCATCGTTGATGGAATGGGGCACAACATCCCGGACGCGCTGGCGCCGCACATCGTCGAACTGGTGGGCGGCTTCATCGGACGCCGTGCTGCTGCATCCGGCAACCGGTAGTTCAGATGCATTGACTCTGACCCCTTATCCAATGGTCGGCGCCCGCAATTACTTGCCTCACGCCAACCGTATCCAGCAATCGGCGTAGCGCCTGTGGGCTGTAGACGACGGAGTCGAACCAGATCCGCTTCAGGTACTCGCTCCGACGCTGTTTGGGCGCGTCATTCGTAGCGGAAGCCCGGTCAAACCAAGGCCAGGAAAAACTGAACTCCGTCCGGAATGTCGAAACTCAGTGAAAACACGAGTTGAGCGATGGCGACAGTGCACCAGGCGCCGTAGCCGGATCGTTTGTCCATCCCTGGCCAGGCCCGGATCAATACGACCAGGGTGGGAATCCACAGCCAGTGGCTCAGCGCCGCCAGGTCGAGCGATATCGCTGCTGCCGGGACAAGGGGAATGGAGGCAAAGAAGAACACATGGCTCATTATGATTCCCAGGGCATAGACCTGCGCCTCCCGGTGCCACAACACAAAAAGCAGCGAAGCGGTGATGACGATGTCCTGGAACTTCATCCACACTTTCACCCAGTCAGGCAACGAGGCGAACAGGGCCCCCAGGTAGTCAAAGCGCTCCGATGCGGTCATTTCCGCGGCAAGCTCTTGCGTCGGCCCGCCCCCGGCAGACATCAGGAACGGGATGATTTCCAGGTAGACGAGTAGTGCCAGGCACGGGACGCCGATGACGGCGCCTGTGGTCGTGGAACCGAACCTCATGCGATCAGGCCGGAAACGGCCTCGACGAAGGCCTCCGGGGTCGTGTTCTGGATATCGTGCCCCGCGCCTTCGATCACTCGTAGCGCAGCGCTCGGCATCACCTCTGCAAAGGTTTGAGCGTAGCTCTCCTTGAGGAGTTCGTCGGCCGTGCCCAAAAGCAGCATGGTTGGAATGTCGGTGGACCCTGCAAATTCGCGCAGCGGCCTGTCGTCTTCGGGATGACGGAGGTATTTCATCATCCTGAAGCGCCGCCGCATCTGCTCATGAAAGTATTCCGCGGTCGACCAGGGCTTGTTCGGGTGGGGCGGCGGCGCGGGCATGGCGTTCTCATCGTAGGCCATGCCCCCCTTGACGGCGGCGACGATGTCGAAAGGATTGACCAGGTCCTCGGGCGGACAGAACAGCATGGGCCCTTCCAGGGTCATGGTTGCCACGCGCTGCGGGAACTGGGATGCGAGCCAGAGGGAGTTGTTGCCCCCCAGGGATGTACCGATGAGGTGGTAACGGTCGATACCCAATTCGGCCACCGCCTCGGCAAGAATGATCGCCAGGTGCCGCTGCTGCATCTCTCCGGCTATCTCGGGCGTCTCGCCCCAGCCCGGGGGATCCAACTCGATCACGCGGTGGCTCTCGGCAAGCACATCCTTGGCGGTGGACATCTCGAGACCGGCCGACCCGGGGAGGCTGACGATCACCTCGCCGTTGCCGGCCTGCGCATAGGGTATCTGGTATCCGAAAACCTCGACTGTGCCGCGCTCGAACTTGCTACCCGGGATCGCTGTCATTCCTCTTCCCCTCAACTGTCAAATGGTTCGCGGCTCCGGCCGGCTGCACGTCTGGCCGCAAACCGGCTTTGGCCGCGCGTGCCCGACCCTTGCAACGAGGTCCGCTATGGCATGGCTGATATATCTATAACCCCGAACTTCGGCCCTCCGAATCAAGCCGCCGCGACTTTATCGGCAAACACGTCTGCCTTTTTCAGCACGGGTATCACCTGTTCCCACAGCTTGTAGTTTCGCAGGATCTGCTGTTCGTCCATCGTGGGGCAGTGGTAGGCCATGATATGGCCGGCACCCAGGCGGCGGCACTGATCGATGATCTGCTCTGCGGCAGTGCTCGGCGAGCCGCAGATGAATTCGTCCGGCGAGATGGGCAGCGCGTTCGAACCCGCGGTCGGCGGCTTGGGGGCATCGCCGCCCTGTTCGCGGGGCACCGCTGCGGCGTCGATCACGCCGGATTGCTCTGCCGGGTCCGGGAAGGATTCACCCTCTTTCTGCAGCCGCTTGAATACCGCCTGGAATGTCATGTCCAGCCGGGCTTTTGCCGATTCCTGCAGCTCTTCGTTCAATGCCACCGCCTCGTCATGCGAATTCCAGATCAGCACCTGGCGGCGCAGGCCGATATCGTCGGGGCCGACGGTCCGGCCCAGTTTTGCGGATTCGTCACGATAACCATCGAAGGCGACCGTGGCCTTTGCGACGGTTTGAAAGCCGGTGCAGACCTTGAAGTTGCGGCGGGCCGCTTCCCGGCAGGTAGCTTCCGAGTAGATCGGAATCCAGTGCCGGCGCCGTTCTTCAATGCGTGGGCGCGGCGAGATCGGGATGTTTTCGTAGTCGTAGTACTTTCCCTTCAGAGACGCCATGCCGTTGGTTTCCGCCTCCTGGAGAAACTCGAGAACCTCGGCAAACATCGGGCGGATGTCGGGTTGCGGGATGTTCACGAACAGGAACTCGGGAGGAATACCGCTGGCGACGCCGATCTCCAGCCGTCCTTCGGTGATGTAATCGAGCAGGGCCAGTTCTTCGGCGATACGCCAGGGTTGGTGGAAGGGGAGGACATTGCCCATCACACCGATCTTGAGCCGTTGGGACCTGGCTGCCAGCGTTGCAACCAGCAGGTTGGGTGTGGGGCTGAGCGATGCAATAAAGTGGTGTTCGCTGAAGAATACGCCCTCGAAGCCGCGTTGCTCGTGGCCGGCCATCAGGTCCATATTGAAATTGAATGCCCTCTGGATGGCTTCGCGGTCTTCGAAATCGGGAACGGCCTTGCCGGGCGGGCTGTTGAATTCAAAACTCCAGGATTTGATCACCGATCACCCCTCCTTCCAAATATCAAGTATTCGGAAAAAAGATATATCAGTGTTGATAGATGAGTCAATGCCGGATTATCATAATGGATTCCGTTCACGGCAAACGGGGTGCGAGGGCCCGGATCGCGTGATCACGGTTTTCTCAGGCTTGCCGGGAATAAATTGAGGGGGGTATGTCATGTTCAATCAAACTCACTTTTCGCTGACAGGAAGGTTCCTGCTACTGGTCGGTACGCTCACGCTGTTGCCGTCGATGGCGCCGGCCCAGGTGCTCGAGGAAATCATCGTCACCGCACAGCGCAAGGCGGAAAACGTTCAGGATGCGGCCGTTCCGATCAACGTGGCGACCGCCGAAGACCTTAACCGTGCCGGGGTCACCGGCACAGGCGCCCTGAACAAGGTCGCGCCGGCCCTGTATACCACCGAAATCGGCGGAGCAAACGCGGTCTCCTTCGTCCGGGGGGCCGGCAATTTCACCGCGAACAGCTATACCGATCCCGTCATCGCATTCAATGTGGATGGTGTCTATATCGGTAAGGCCACCAACACGACTGCATCCTTTCTCGACCTTGAGAGAATCGAAGTGCTGAAGGGCCCGCAGGGTACGTTGTACGGCCGAAACGCCACCGCGGGGGCCGTGAACGTCATCCCCGCCAAGCCGGTACTTGGTGAGACTGAAGGGTATGTCCGGGCCGGTTACGGGAATTACGAGGCATGGAACCTGTCCGGCGCCTTCAACATGCCCCTGGGCGAGGACTTTGCGGTACGCCTTGCCGCTTCCACCATCAACAACGATGGTTACAACGACGATGGGACTTTTGCAAAGGAAGACATCGCATTCCGGGGCCAGATCTTTGGAAACCTGACGGAAGCCATCGATGTGCGGTTGTCGGTGGACCATGCCACTGCCAAAGGAGCCGGGCCCGGAGGATCGTTCGCGGGAAACTATGTTTTTGTTCCCGGGACAGCCGCGGGGGGGCTCAACATTTCGAATTACATGTTCATCCCGTCGCCGCCGGACGTGGGGGCGCCTCATTCCGGCTCTCACAGCGCGGCCGGCCAGGCATTCATGACCTCGCGCGTTGTTACCCCGGCCTTCGATTTCGCCAGCCCTCAGACCTATCCGGACCTGGACAACGCGTTCTTCGGTATCACGGGCGAAATCAATGTCGACCTCGGTTTTGGCGATCTTGTCATCATTCCGGCTTACCGGGAGTCGGAAATCGACAACCTTTTCACAAATCCGGGGTTCCAGGCGGCCACCACCCGGGAAGATCATGAACAGTTCAGCATCGAGGCCCGGCTATCGACCACTACCGGGCCCGTGGACTGGATACTTGGTGCGTATTACTTCGATGAGTCGATCACCGGCAACGCGTCGTTCAATTCGCACACGGTCCAATCGGTGCAGACATACAGAACCAATGAGACCGAGTCCACGGCCCTGTTTGCGCGGGCAACCTTCAACGTGCAGGAGAATTTCAGGCTGGTGGGCGGCATTCGCTGGACCGACGACAAGAAACGGTTCGATGCCATCGCTGAAACCTTCATCAAGATCTGCACCAGACCGCCCCCGCCGTTCGGTCCGGGGTGTTTCGGGGGGCCTGACATTCCTGCCGGGCTGTCGGTGGCTGACGTCATCGCCCAACTCCCGCCCGCCGCATTGCCCTTCGGCCCACCTGCGTTGGGTCGCGGTCCTGTTCCGTTCGGCGCCGCCGGTGGATTGCTTATGATTCTGCCGACTCCCGTTGACCAGTCGCTGGCGGATGACGAGATCACCTTCCGCGTGGCGATTGAGTATGACGTGACGGACAGCAACCTGTTGTACGCCAGTTTTGAATCCGGATACCGGTCTGGCGGCTTTTCGCTGGCGTTCGGCCACGAGACTTTCGAGCCCGAGTTTCTGGATGCCTACACCCTGGGCTCGAAGAACCTGTTCATGGATGGGCGCCTGCAGCTCAACGCCGAATTGTTCTATTGGGAATATGAAGACCAGCAGGCATCGTACTTTGGTCTGGATCTGAGGGGGAATCCCAGTTTCTTCACCCAGAACATCGGCGTATCGACGATCTGGGGTCTGGATGTGGATTTCGTGTTCGCCGTCACCGACCGGGCCTTGCTGAAGGGTACGCTGCAATACCTTGACAACGAAATGGACAGCTTCCGTTTCGCAGCGCAAAACGTTGGCATACCCCCCGTTTCAGGCTGCTCGTTTGCCCCGGGCATGCAATCCGGTGCCCCCACATGGCTTATCGACTGTTCCGGGTTCGAAGGACGGAATTCGCCTGAATTCTCTGCAAACGTCGGCATGGAACACTCTTTTGACGTAGGGCGTTTCAATGTGTTGGTAACCGTAGATGGGCGATATCGGGGCAAGCGCTGGATCGGCTTCGATTACCTGCCGGTACAACGGGCCGACAACAGCTTCAGTGTCGATGCCTCCCTGACGATGAGCGCTCCTGACGACAACTGGTACGTAACCGGATTTGTACGCAACTTTACCGATGAAGATGTGGATGTCTTCACCCCGGTCTTTCCGGCCATCAGTAATCTCGCGTCCACGATCTACGAGCCGCCAAGGACCTATGGCGTAGAACTGGGCTTCAACTTCTGATTTGCTGCGGCGGGGCCCCGTTTCGACCAGGGCCCAGACCAGTACCTGAATCCCACTCCACCGATGGGACCATGGATACGCGTTCGAGACAGTTACGAACCGTGCCCGTCGGAGTCGGCGCCTTCTCCGATAATCTGCGTGAGTCCCGTTTGCCAGGTAGCGATAGCCAGTGAAACGGTGGCGGCAGCGACTTCCGGGTCATGGAGCCAGGAAGAATCACCCCACCTCCGGTTCTCGGTTGCCGACCACTCGTGCCCTGCCGGGGTGTTCAGGAAAAGCGTGTAGAGACGCCGCAGCTTGCCACTGAGGCGGTCGATCAGAAACATCAGGTCCTGACTGCCCGAAGCGCGTGCCAGAAGGCGAAACACCTTGTCAGCCGCGTCGATACTTTCTTGCGGGGAACTGTTCTCGCGCGCCAGGCTCTCGGCATGCGTTTTCAGTTCTTCCAAAAGCGGCGGGGTCAGCCGTTCCGAGCCACGGCGAGCAACCAGTGGCCCGATCAATCGCCAGATATCGATTAAATCCGAAGCCGTTCTGGAATCGACTTCTGTCGCACGGTAACCGCTGCGCGGCAACGTCTCGACAAGGCCGTCGTAGGTGAGGCGCGCCAGCGCTTCTCGCACGGGCGTTCGCCCGAATCCGGTCTGCTCGATCAGCGATTTCTCGGTGAACCGATCACCGGGTTCTATCTCACACCGTGTGAGTATTCCCTTGAGCGTCTCGTAGCACTCATCGGTGAGACTCTTCACTGTCAACGCTGACGCTGTATCCGAACGCAAGGCTTGCACATCCTTTCCCTGAGCACAGGCTGAGCGACCAGCCTGCACCGTACAATTGGCAACTGGCCTGGATCCGATTGTTGCATTGGGGAAACGCGCAGGGCAACTGGAGCCGATTCTCGAAACGGGCTGTCGTTGCGAATCTTGACAGACGTTGGCGCATAAACCAGACTCGTTATAGATATATCAGGGGCCAGGCGCCCAACGGTGAGTGGCCGCCAAATCAATGCAGAGGAAGGAGGTTCAGGCATCGTGGCAACCAGCAACGTCAACGAACGGGTGAACGCATCCGTCAAGAAAGTCCCGGCAGAGATCAACGAGGTTGAGGATTTTTTCCGCCTCCGCGACGAGTTTTCCAAACTGCCTCACATCCCGAAGATTCTTCCCGCCACCGAAGACGCCCCCTCGGTCGATTTTCCGGGGCAGCACGCCAATGTGCTGGTCAGCGGCGAAGAAAGTGCGGGCCGCTTCGTCATGTTCGAAGTGGTGCTCGAGCCTGGTTTCGGTGCTCCTCCCCATCACCAGCCCAACGAGGACGAGTGGTGGTTCGTGCTGGAGGGCACCCTGGACATCATGATCGGCAACAGGAAAGCGACGGTTACTGCCGGTGGCTCGGCTTTTGCACCGCGCGGATGCGTGCACAGTTTCATGAATGTCGGCGACGGGCCCGCGCGTATGCTGACCATGAATTCGCCTGCAGGCCACGAACGCTTTTTTGAAGCCATCTCGAAGCTTCCGGAAGAAGAGGGCCCGGAGGCCAGGCTCGGTTTGCTCGCTGCCCACGACACTGTTTTCTATGAAGATGTCGAATTGGGGAACGCCGTTTCCGGATCGGAGCACACTTCTGCTCGGTAATCGCCCTTCGGCGGCAACGCGAAACTCTCCTGGACCGCGAAACTCCTGATTGCGAGCGGGCCAAAAGCTCAGCCGAACGCAGCATCTTCGGCGGCGGGCGTTCAGCCCGTGCCACCAGGATCCACAACATAAGCTACGACGCAACGCTCGAAGCAGCCGGGCACACCCCTGCGCGAGGCTACATGCCGTGCTTTGCAGCTTCTTCCTTCAATACGGGCATTACCTCGGTGGCAAAGCGGCGCATCGTGCTGTGGGCATGCTCCGTCGAGGTGCCGGGTTCGCGCACGCTGACGCACACATTCGTGAGCAACCCGCGCTCCCCGCGAACGACGGGCATGAACTGTTCAAGCATGTCTTCAGGCGTGCCCGCAATCGGCACGAGGAATGGCGGCGGCTTCGGATCGTCCGGGTTTCGCGGTAGCGCCGCCCCGTACTGGCCCGCCTTGGAAAAGGCGATTATTTCGTCGACCGTATAGGCGAATTCCGGCGGGGGCACGTCTCCGTCCAGACCGGTACGAAGCGCGTACTGGTTGGTGGTGAACGTGCAGGGCTCGGCGCTTGCCGCCAGGGCTTCGTCCTGCGAATCGGCAATACTGATGACATTTGCAAAACCAATGAGATAGTCCGCCGGATTGCGCCCGTCTTCGGCTATTGTGCGTTGAAAGGTGCCGGTGATGTCCCACGCGAGCAGGTGATACCCGCGCTTTGCCGCGCGCGCCGCGCCCTGGGGACCAAAGCCGCCCCAGAAGATCGGAATACGCTCCTGCACCGGCTGCATGATCCATCGAATGCCGGGGAAGTTGTAATACTTTCCGCTCCAGTCGAAGACCTCGTCCACCGGGCTGTAGAGACAGCGTTCGATAATATCGATGATTTCCCAGGTTCTACCGAAGCGCTCGTCCGAGTCGATGCCGAATGTCTGGAATTCCTCCCATTGGGAACCGACGCCGATGCCCAGGTCGAAGCGGCCGTTTGATGCGATATCCAGGGCTGCAATGTCTTCGGCGAGGCGCAAGGGGTTGTGAAACGGAGCGCAGATGATGCCCGTCCCGAGACGTATGCGGGATGTCCTGGCGGCGATTTCCGTCAGCATGACAAGGGGCGAGGAGTTGCCCGCCGCAAAACAGAAATGGTGTTCGCCGATGGAATAGGCGTCAAAACCGAGTTCTTCGGCAAGAACGGCGTCATCAACGTAATTCCGCCAGCATTCAGCGGCCGTCTGGCCGAGGTCAGCCCGCTGCCGCGGACCCGCTATTATTGTAAATCGCATGATGTCACTTCCCTTGATTCGATTCTCGTTTGGTGATTCCTGACGTTTGAAAGTCCACGTTGCTCAAGTGCCCGGCCTTGTTTTTCATTCGTGATCGCTTCCGTTTTCAGCAACCTCGGGTACTCGTCTTTATCGAGACGAAGCTGAGTCAGGAGCCCCCCGACACCTCGTAGTTCGCCAGACTGAGCAGATGATATATCACCTGCGGGAAAAAACCACTGCTCAAGCCCGCCAGGCGACGCGCTAGCCCGAGGCCACGTCGACCACGGCTCCGGACGAGGTCAATTCCCCCCAATGGTCGGCGAGACCGAGCCGTTCGATGATCGCCGGGGCGTCCGCGCCAACGGTGCCGGCCGGTGCGGTCCTACGCAGGAACCGGCGCGGCATGCGTGGCACTACAGCGGCGGTCGGCCCGCCGTCCTGCGCATCGACGACGAGCTTGCGGGCGCGCGCGATGGGGTCATCGGCCAATTCTTCCGGATCGACGACCCGGTGCGCGCCATGGCCGGCCGCGGTGAAGCGGTGGACCCACTCGCTTGCGTCGAGGGTGGCGAACCTGGCTTCGAGCACAGCCTCGTCGACCTCGAGATCTTCCAGGCCCTCCACCCCGTCGAGGGAGCCGGCAGCGACGAAGAACCAGCGATCCCTTGCCCGGTAAAGGCGGTGCAGCGGACCCCAGCCCGTCGCTCGATGGCCGGTCGGGATGTCCCAGTTGAGGCCTTCCGCGGCGAGCATGAACGGCGCTTGCAGAAGAGTGCCCGTGTGCGCCAGCGACGCGCTCACCGACTGCCCTTCGCCGGTCCGGCGCCGATGGTACAGCGCCAGCAGGATGCCGAACGCCGCGAGGTGGCCGCTGCCGATATCGGTCAGCGGGAACGGCAGCATCGCCGGTTTGCCCTTGTCGTCCCGCCAGCGGTCCTGGAGGCCGGTGACCGCCTGCCCCAGTTCCTCGCGTCCGCGCCACGACCCGCGCGGGCCCTCGTAGCCGAAGCAACTGATCGAGGAGTACACGGCGTCGGGCCGGACCGCGCGGAGGTCGCCCTCGCCGATGCCGAGCCGGTCCGCGACGCCGCGCGCAAAGTTCTGGCTGAGGACGTCGGCGGTAGCGAGGAGTTCACGGATCACCGGTTTGGAGGCGTCGGCCTTGAGGTCGAGCAGCATCGACTGCTTGCCGGCGTTGATCCATGTGTGCCAGGCAATGGAGCGGTCGGACGTGTTGTTGATCTTGAATACCTCCGCGCCGTACTCGGCAAGTACTCGTGCCGCGGTGGGGCCGGCGAGAACCTGGGTCACGTCCACGACCCGGACACCGTCGAGCGGAAGCCCGTCGCCACCGGCGGGAGGTCGGGCGAGCCCACCTCCGTCGGCTGGTGTTCCACGCGGCCTCGGCGCCAGCGGTGTCTTGCCGAGGACCACCGGCTGGCCAAGCTGGCGCGTCGGACCCAGTTCGGGATCCTCGAGAGCGACGACCGCCTTGCTGCCGATTCCTTGCGGATCGAGCCTGAGCCACTGCCCCGTTGATTGCACTGCAGTGCCGGGCGCACCGGTCTCGTCGTTGATGGCGAACTCCCAGTCGGCGGCATCGCGCTCCGCGAACAGTGCCTCCAGACGATCGACGAATGCCTGTTCGAGTTCCGGCTCGGCACGGAGCCGGTCGGGGTCGGCCGCACCGGTGGCGGCCAGTTCGGGCAGGAAACGTCGGGCAAACCAGTGGATGTGGCGGTCTTCGAACAGGCAGAGACGAATCCACGCGCCGTCCCGGCATTGGTAGTAGCCGAGGGCGGACCAGGGCGGCATCCGCAGTGCCCCGGTTTTGAAAATGCGCGCGTTCTGCAGTTCGGCTCCCGTGATCTCAATGCCGGCGTCGTACAACGGCACCTCCACCTGGACACCGCCGCCGGCGAGCAGCGCCGCGACGACCGAGTGACTGGCGAGCATCGCGGCATAGGCCGAGAGGAAGGGGGTGGCGAAGAAAGAGGGTTGCTCCTGGATGATCGGCCCCGCGGGCCCGTCGCGCACGCCCCGATAGATCGACGCAGCCGCCGATACGACGCCTTCCCAACCCGGGACGCCGGCGCGAGGATCGTCCGCGCCGAAGCCGGGCAGGGAGCAGTACACGATTGCAGGGTTTGCCCGAAGGACATCGTCCGCGGACAGACCGAGGCGCGCCATCACCCCCGGCCGGAAGCCCTCGATCAGCACGTCTGCCTCAGCGGCAAGCGCTCGCGCCTCCTCGCGCCCGCCTGCCGATTTCAGGTCGATCTCGCGCATCGCACGGCCGCGCAGCAGAACCGCATTGGCGGGCGACACCCATCGGGGACCTCCGGGAGGATCGATGTGGGTAACGGAAGCCCCGGCGTCCGCAAGCAGGGTGCCGAGGAGCGGCCCCGCCACGTACTGACCGAAATCCACCACGCGCAAGCCGTCGAGCGCACCGCTCATGGCCGGTAATCTCCCCGTTGCGCCGCGCCGTTTTCTTCGGGTCGCTCCGCCGGAGCCATCTCGGCCGAGAGCAGCGGCGGGGGCCCGGTACCGCACGACAGGAATGGAATCAGTTCCGGGTGGACGACTGGTGAAAGACACAGGACACCGACAACGCCCGTGGCCGTGGAACCGAACCTCATGTCAGCCGCTTCCTCCAGAGAACCGAGGCGACAGTGTAGGCGGATGGTTACCCGGTGAGCAAAGCCCTCTCGCACTGTAGTGAGGCGCACTCTCTCGCGGTATGCCGTCAACGCACCGATGCGTTATGTCCGGTGCCGATGCGCATGCAGTCATCTGATGTTGACTAACGGGGCGATGACCCAGCCCGATGAGAAAACAGTGACCGGAAGGGAACTTGACTCACTTGAAAACTTTGTCCGTGAATAAGAGGTTTGGTTGATATCGCCAAATGCCCGGTGATTCCCGCCGAGCGAGCGGGCTCCGGTAGGTCACGGGCTTTGCGCGGAAGTACCAATGCGGGTCGATTTCCTCCAAAATCGAACTATTTCGATCAAACTATTGATTAAAAATTAGTATAACTAACTGATATTAATATATATAGTTTAAAAAAATAGATGTGTTGATATATTTTCAATAGAAATATAGAATTTCCGACACTCGCCATCCGACCGAGACCAGCGTGACCCCGGCCCAGGACGACAGCCGCTACGAGCAGACCCGCACCGCCGCCATCAAGGCAGCCGCGGCCGAGTTCGCCGAACAGGGCTATCACGGCGCCAGTACGCGCGAGATCGCCGCGCGGCTCGGCATCAAGCAGGGCAGCCTCTATTACTACTTCAAGTCCAAGGAAGACGCGCTGCTCGAGGTGTGCCTGTACGGCATCCGCGACTATGCGCAGCGCATGCAGGACATCGCCGCCAACGACCAGCCCTTCGAGGCAAAACTGCTGGCGGCCGTTTCCTCGCACCTGTGGAGTTACCGTTCCACCGACGAGGCGTTGAAGGTCTACAACGACGAGCGCCTGTACCTGCCCGAAGAAAAACGGGTTCATCTCAAAGAGCTGGGCAGTTCGTATCGTGAACAGCTCGAGGGCGTTATTGCCGATGCGGTCGAGGCCGGCGCGATCCGCAGCACCATCGACCCGCATTTCGCGGCGCAGGCCGTCATCGGCATCTGCAACGCCTGGGGCGACCTGATCGTTCGCGACCCGGACCTCGACATCGTCGACCTCACCCAGAAGTGCACGGGCCTGCTGCTCGGCGGATTCCGGAATCCCGGCCACGAACGGGGTAACGACCCGGCCCGATCGGAAAGCGGCGACCGGGAGCGAACTTGACTCAATTTACGACCCTTGTCCGCGAGTAGGCGGACCAGACACAAGGAACAAATCAGTGGGAGCTTTCAAGGAGCCGCACGGCGGCGAACTCAAGAATCTATTCCTGTCCGAGAGAAAGGCAGACCTCGAGAAGCAGCAGGCCGGAAACCTTGCGTCCTGGGACCTGACCCCCCGCCAGCTGTGCGACCTCGACCTGCTCATGAACGGCGCCTTTTCGCCCCTCGAAGGCTTCCTCACCCGTGACGACTACGAAAGGGTCTGCGATGAGATGCGCCTCGTTAACGGCGTTTTCTGGCCGATACCGGTCAATCTCGATGTCAGCGAGGCGTTCGCAAAGGGCGTCAAGGAAGGTGAAACGATCGCTTTGCGCGATGCGGAAGGCGTGCTGATCGCCATGCTGGATGTCACCGACATCTGGCAACCCGATCTGGGCAGCGAGGCACGACGCGTTTACGGCACGACGGACGACACCCATCCGGCCGTCAGCTACCTCATGCACCGCTCCGGTCCCGTTTACCTGGGCGGGCGCGTTCGCGGCGTCGAACCGCCCACCTACTACGACTTCAAGCTGCTGCGCGACACGCCTTCAGAGTTGCGGGGCCGTTTCCGCAAGCTGGGCTGGCGCCGCATCGTCGCCTTCCAGACGCGCAACCCCCTGCATCGCGCCCATCAGAAACTGACATTCCGTGCCGCGCAGGAGGCCGAGGCGAACCTGCTGATTCATCCCGTCATCGGCATGACCAAACCCGGCGATGTCGACCACTTCACACGCGTGCGCTGCTACGAGCACATCCTGGAACAGTATCCCGACCAGACCACGCAGTTGAGCCTGCTGAATCTCGCCATGCGCATGGGCGGCCCGCGCGAGGCGCTGTGGCACGCCATCATCCGCAAGAACTACGGCTGCACGCACTTTATCGTCGGCCGCGACCACGCGGGCCCCGGCAACGGCAAGGACGGCAAGCCCTTCTACGGGCCCTATGACGCCCAGGAACTGTTCCGGCAGCACGAGGACGAACTCGACATCACGATGGTGCCGTTCAGGCAGATGGTGTACGTGGAGAACAAGGCCGAGTACATGCCGGTGGACGAGACCGGGCCGAGCGACAAGGTGCTGAGCCTCTCGGGCACCGAGTTCCGCCGGCGCCTGCGCGAGGGGCTCGACATCCCCGAGTGGTTTTCCTATTCGAAGGTCGTCGAGGAACTGCGCAAGGCCCATCCGCCGAAACACCGCCAGGGGTTCACGGTGTTCTTCACGGGCCTATCCGGCTCGGGCAAGTCCACGGTGGCCAACGCGCTGATGATCAAGCTGCTCGAAGACGGTTCCCGGCCGGTGACGCTGCTCGACGGCGACGTGGTGCGCAAACACCTCTCGAGCGAACTTACGTTCTCGAAGAAAGACCGCGACCTGAACATCCAGCGCATAGGCTTTGTTGCCGGCGAGATCACCAGGAACGGCGGCATCGCCATCTGTGCGCCGATTGCCCCCTATGCGGCAACCCGCCGGCTGGTCCGCGACATGATCGAGCCGGCAGGCGGCTTCATCGAGGTGCATGTGTCGACCCCCATCGAGGTCTGCGAGGCGCGCGACCGCAAGGGCCTGTATGCGAAGGCGCGGGCCGGCAACCTCAAGGGCTTTACGGGCATTGACGATCCCTACGAGGCACCGGCAAACGCCGAAATCGTCATCGACACGGCCGAGATCTCACCGGACCTCGCGGCGCACCGCATCCTTATCACGCTGGAGAAACTGGGCTATCTCAAATAGCGCGAGCATGAATCTCCGGAACGCGGCACGCCTGCAACACTATTCCGTGCGGCTTTCCGCAACCGGGGTCAAGCGCTGAACTCAAAACCCTCGTAACCGGCATCCACGACCGCCTGGCAGCGCTCACGGTACAGCGGTTGTCCGCCGGTATAGGGCAAGATGATTCGGGGCTTGCCGGGGATGTTGGCGCCCACGTACCAGGAGTTGCCCTTGCTCTTGCTCCAGAGGGTGTATTCGGCGACCTCGGCGACATGCTCGGCCCAGGCGTCCTGGGCACTCTCGGTGGCGTCGATGCGCGCGTTGCCGTTCCGGCGCATGTGCGCGATGCAATCGGTGATCCAGTTCACGTGATGCTCGATGGCGGTCGGCATGTTGATCAGCACCGACGGGCTGCCCGGGCCGGTGATGGTGAACAGGTTGGGAAAGCCCGCCACCTGCAGGCCGAGCAGCGTGCGCGGGCCGTGCGCCCACGCATCCGCAAGGCGCACGCCGTTGCTGCCCCGGATGTCCATGCGCAGCAGCGACCCGGTCATCGCGTCGAAGCCGGTGGCGTACACCAGCACGTCGAGGTCGTAATGGGCATCTGCCAGGCGCAGGCCCGCGGGCGTGATCTCCTGGATGGGCGAAGTCCTGACATCGACCAGGCTCACGTTGTCACGGTTGAACGTGACGTAGTAGTCGGTGTCGATGGGCGGCCGCTTCGATGTGTAGGGATGGTCGTAGGGGCAAAGCAGTTCGGCGGTTTCGGGGTCGGATACCGTTGCGCGAATCCTTTCGCGGATGTACTCCGAGACGATCTCGTTCGCGTGCAGGTCCGTGGTGACGTCGCTGAATCCTCCCCAGACGAACTTGAAGCCGCCTTCCTCCCAGAGTTTGTCCAGGATCTTCTTGCGCTCTTCGGGCGAGACGCTGACGGTTCTTCGTTCGATTCCGAAATAGGGGAAGCCGCCATTCGAGTTGCGGGTGCGGTCGAAGATGGCCGGGTAGTCCCGTTTGATCGCGGCCTGGTCTTCGGGCTTGAACGGTGCGTTGCGCGCGGGCACAGTGAAGTTGGGGGTGCGCTGAAAGACGGTCAGGTGGCGCGCTTGGGCGGCGATCACCGGGGTTGCCTGGATGCCGCTCGACCCGGTGCCGATCAACCCGACGTGCTTGCCGGTGAAGTCGACGCCCTCGCGAGGCCACCGGGCGGTGTGATACGACTCGCCCGCAAAGCTGTCCCGGCCCGGGATGTCGGGCAGGTTCGCATCGGAGAGACACCCCACCGCGGCGACCAGGTAGCGGGCGCGCACGTGCTCGCCGTGCTCGGTATACACATCCCAGCGGTTCGACGATTCGTCGAATTCGGCGCGGGTCACCCGGGTGTTGAATTGTATGTTGCGGCGCAGGCCGAAGCGGTCGGCGACATGGTTCAGATAGCGCTCTATCTCGGGCTGTTCCGGATACCTCGAGGACCACTCCCACTCCTGCGCCAGTTCATCGGAGAACGTGAAGCAATAGTAAAAGCTCTCCGAATCGCAGCGGGCGCCAGGGTAGCGGTTCCAGAACCAGGTGCCGCCCACGCCGTCGGCGGTCTCGAAGACCTGCACGTCGAGGTCGAGCCCGTCACGCAGCTTGTAGAGTGCAAACAATCCCGAGAAGCCCGCGCCAATTACGACGGCGTCGAGTTGGCGGGTCGCAGGAGGACGGCCATTCGCCTCCGGGCGCAAATTCAATTCCCGATTTCCCGGCACTGCGAGCGTACTCAACGTGTCCGATATTGCCCGCTAGGTTAACGTCCCCTGATCGAAAATCTCAACCAGGAGTTCGTTTCCATCTGATTTTTTGACATAAAATGGCGTTAATGGTCAGTGTGAGGCGGATTTTTGATCGAAATGCGCGATTCCGTGTATTAAAATCTGCGCACTCGCCGTAGTCTGCTCGACCGAGCGCGATAATTTGGAGGGTTTGGAAACCATGATCCGTGGGAATCTCTTGCGTTCCGCCATGCTTGGCGCAATGACACTGGCAATGGTTGCGGGCGCCACTCTGGCGCCGGCACCCGCGATTGCACAGAACATCATCGAGGAAATCCTGGTCACGGCGCGCAAGCGCACGGAAAACCTGCAGGAGGTTCCGGCAGCCGTCAGTGCGTTCAGTGGCGAAGAGCTGCTCGACCGCGGTGTAGACAACATCGTCGAGGTCGCCCGCCTGACGCCGAACGTCACCATCAACGAAACCAACGGCCTGATCGCCGGGGCGGTGCAGGTGTTCATCCGCGGCATCGGCAACGACCCGGGTTTCGACCAGGGCGTGGGCATCTACGTGGACGACGTTTACCTCAACCGCACGGGCGGCGGGCTGCTCGAGGTGTACGACGTGGAACGCATTGAAGTGCTGAAAGGTCCGCAGGGCAACCTGTACGGGCGCAACACCACCGGCGGCGCGCTCAAGTACGTGAGCCGCGAGCCCGACAACGAAACCCGCAGCCGCCTCGAAGGCAAGTACGGCGAAGACAACCTGGTCAAGATGCGGGCCAGCTTCTCGGGGGCGTTGGTTGAAGATTCGCTGTTCGCTTCCTTCGCAGTCGCCAAGATGGACCACGACGGCTACCAGACCAACACCTACGACGATTCGGAGTACGCCGCACAGGACAAGCTGGCCATGCGCGGCACGCTGATCTGGGAGGCAGCCGATTCGCTGCAGTTCAAGCTGGTGGGCGACATGATGCGCGACGACTCGGACCCGTATGTGCCGACCCGGGTTGCCGTCAACCTGGGCGGCCCCGCGGGGCTCGGCGCTTTCGGGGCGCTGCTCGGCACCGCCAACGCCTTCGTTCCGGGCATGGCCTACCTGGCGCCGGGCGAGATGCTCGATACCAGCCTGCCGGCGGATATCGACGACGTGAACACCGCCTTCGTCACCGGCGGCTTCGATGAGTACAAGCGCGACACCAATGGGGTGTCACTCACCGTCGACTGGGACCTGAACGATGTCTGGTCGCTGAAATCCATCACCGGGTTGCGCACCACCGACACCCACAACCCATTCGACTTCGACGGCAGCCACCAGGTCTTCATCAATACCCTGCAGGAGTGGGACACGGAAGACATCACCCAGGAACTGCAGTTGAACTACACGAGTGACAACGTCAATGCCGTGCTGGGTTTCTATTACCTGGACGGCGAGTTCGAGAACGTTTCGCTGACCACGCAGACACCGCTGCTGCGCCTGCTGTCGAGCCACGTGAAACACACGCACCAGGACGACCGGACGGAGAAGTCCACGTCCGTATACGCCAACGTCGACTGGGACCTGAACGAACAGTGGCAGATCTCCCTGGGCGGGCGCTATACCACCGACAAGAAGGAAATCGACCAGATCGCCGATGTCACGCTCACCCAACACATCGCCATGTTCGCGCGGCTTCCGGGCCTGGAACAGGCGCCGCTGGTGCTGTCGCCTTTCGGTGCGTTCATCGCGCCGAACCTGCCGTTCTTCAACTTCTTCCTGCCGCATCGCGACCTCATGGGGAACATCATCGGTCTCGGCAACATGGAAACCGTCACCAGCTACCCGGAAAACAAGATTGGCAAGGACAAGTGGTCGGAGTTCACGCCGAGCGGCAAGCTGAGTTTCCGCGCTTCCGAAAACACGCTGCTGTACGCAGGCGTTTCCACCGGCTTCAAGTCCGGCGGATTCACCTTCACCGGCCGGGCGTACAACGCGGCAACCTACGAGCCGGAAACCGTCACCACCTATTCCGTGGGCCTGAAAACGACCCTGGCCGACGGCTCGCTGCGATTCAACGCCGAGGCCTTTCTGAACGACTACCAGGACAAGCAGTTCACCGTAATCTCCCTGGATGAGCAGACCGGCACCCTGGTACAGCAGAACGACAATGCGGGCAAAGTGGAGACACGCGGTTTCGAGTTCGAAATGCTGTGGCTGCCGCCGGTGGACGGCATGGCCGTGAACCTGAACCTCGGCTACCTGGACGTGAAGGTCAAGGAACTGATCGACGAGGTCTCACCGGGCGTTCTGGGCAACGTGGCGGACAGCCACGCCATGGGCTACGCGCCGGAGGTGACGGCGCAGGCGCGCGTGCAGTACACGGCGAATCTCAATGGCAACGGCACCCTGACGTTCGGCGCCGATGCCAACTACCGCGACAAGATGTTCACGGATTCGCCCATCGACCTGACCAATCCGTTCTTCCTGGCAGCCCAGTCGGAAGACCGCATCATCGCCAACGCGTTCCTGACCTGGCGCTCGGGCGGCGGCCAGTGGCGCGTGACGTTTGAAGGCAAGAACCTGGGCGACAAGCGGGTTCTGGAGAACACCTTCAACGTGAGCAATTTCATTCTGGGCGGCTACAACCGCGGTCGCACGTGGGGCCTGACGGTCGGCTACCAGATGAACTGATTCTTTCTCCCCCTCCCCCCAAACGCTGAAGCAGGGCTTTCTTCGGGAAGCCCTGGCGTTTTTCCCCTTGCGATTCGGTGAACCGGCCGCTCAGCGGTGGGCTGGTTCGGGAAGGGTGCCGAACAGCCAGTCCCAGACCGGCGTGATGGAGCCGAAGTTCACGTTCCGTTGCGAATGGTGTGCATCGTGCCGTCGCGCCCAGTGGTTCAGGGGCGCCATGCTGCGGAAAGGCAGGTCGAGGTTTGCGTGCCCGAGGCCGAAAATCACCATGTAGAGCAACGATGAGACGACAAACGATGTCGTGCCGAGCGGCCCTACCAGCGCCATGCAGGCGAACAGCAGGGTAAACGCGATCACCGTATCGACCGGATGGGAATACAGGGATTCCGCCGCTGTCGGGTGGTGGATCCTGTGGTGGACCCCGTGCAGCAGGCGCATCAGCGCTGGCAGATGCAGGGTACGGTGCAGGCAGTAGTACGCGAAGTCGAAAACCAGCAGGAACACGAACGGCTCGTACCAGAACGACGGCCCCTCGCGAATGAGGAAGCCTCCGAACTGTGTCAGCGCCACGGTAAACATTGCGGTAACGATGGCGAGATTGACGGCAATGTTGAGCCATCTTCCCGCTATCCGGACACCATTGCTGTCGGCGATCCGGTAGCCCGGAAATCGGTAATAGGCCCACTGGCACGAGCCAACCGCCGCACCGGTCAGCACAAGGGCAATCAGCATGTAGACAACGAGCATGTGCAGGCCGTTTCCGTTTCCGCGCAGCACCCGGTTATCCGAGAAGCTTGGGCCTCGGCTCCGGGCGGTTTGAATCATTGCCAAACTTCGGCAGATGCAGCCTATTCCGGCGAGCGAGCGGCGTCAAACGACAACGATGTTCCGATTCGCCGGCCGTGCGGTGCGAGGAGATCGTTGTGGACTCGCGGCTAGAAATTGTCCGGGCGAAACATGGCGTCGTGGCCGCCGTCGACGAAGAGCACCGCCCCGGCGATGTGGGCGGCCTTTTCGGAGAGCAGGAAGAGCGCTGCGTTCGCCTGATCCTCCGGCTGGGCTGGGCGGCCGATGGGAATGGTGCTGACGAATTCCCGCATGCTGGGGCCGATTTGAGGGTTTTTCATGCCGGCAGCGGTCATCGCGGTCTCGGTGTACCCCGGCGCCAGGGCGTTCATGCGCACGCCGGCTTTGGCGGCAGACGTGCTTCTGCCGCGCATCCAGCGGCCCAGGGCGAACTTGCCGCCGCCGTAGAGCTGGAAACCCGCCAGTGACTCGGCGAATGCCAGGGCCGTTTCACGCTCGCCGTCCAGCAGGGCCTGCACGTAGGCGTCCTCGTAGGGCATCAGGGTCGCCGAGTTGGAGCACATCAGCACCACGGCTCCGCGGCGTTTCTCCAGCGCGGGCATCAGGGCTTCGACCAGTTCGACTGTGGCGAAATAGTTGACCCGAGGGATGAGCGACTTGTGCGGATTCTCGGCGCCCGCGGCGGCGCAGGGGACCAGGCCATCGAGGCCGTCGGGGGCGCGGCGCAGGATTTCGGCGACCGCGGAAGTGAATTGCTGCCCGTCGGCCAGGTCGGCGCGTATGTCGCTTTCCTGCAGGTCGACGCCGATGGCCCGGTGACCTTCGGACTCCAGGCCCAGCTTGATTGCCTTGCCGATGCCGCTTGCGGCGCCGGTTACCACGTACGTTTTCATGGCTCCTGACCCAAACTTCCGTCGATTCGGCTTGCGATCATCCCGTACCCGGAATTCAGCATCTCGGTAACCTGCGCGAGCGGCACTTCGTCCAGGTCGAATGTGGCGCTGAACTCCACGAGGCAGCCCTGGGCATCCGGTTGCACCGTAACGGTCGCCCGGTAATTGTCCACCGGGACGAACGGGTTCTTGAGGACGCCGTAGCGCAGTTCCCGGCGGTTGTCGTCGCAACCGAGCAGAAATTCGATGACCGGGGTATCCATCTTCAGGATGCGCGCCGGGTGGCCTTCGTGTTCGCTCACGGAGTAGTTGCCCGGCCCCACCAGCCAGTCGATCTCGGTGAAGGCTCCGAGCACCCGCCAGAAGGCACCTGCCGGGTGCGGGCTCTTGTGCGAAAACGATACGGAGTCTGCCATGTGCAGTTTCAACCCAGGTCGGGAATGATTTTTGCGTACTTGTCGATCATCGGCATCACGGCTTCGGGCTCGTCCCAGAGATCGTTGGATACACCGATGGTGGCCCGCTCGACGCCCAGGTCGCGGTAATGCTTGAGCTTGTCCAGGTTGCCGAGATCCATGATCTGGATGTTGATCTCGACACTGGCCGGATCGCGGCCGGCAGCCTTGACCTCCTCGCGAAAGCTGTCGATTGATTCGGCCACGTTCAGCAGAGCAAGATCCACGGGATACCAGCCGTCGGCCCAGGCCGCGGCGTGCTTTCTGCCAAGCGGCCCCATGGCGCCCAGGAAGATCTTGGGCCCGCCGTTCTGCAAGGGTTTCGGGTCGCACCAGACGGCATCGAATTGCACGTACCGGCCGTCGTAGGAAGCCTCGTCTTCCGTCCACAGCGCCCGGGTGGCGGCCACGGTTTCGCGCAGTACCCCGTAGCGCTTGTCGAATGAATGCGGGCTGCTGTTCTCGAATCCTTCCCGGATCCACCCCACCCCGGTGCCGACGAGCACGCGGCCGCCGGACAACCGGTCGAGCGTGGCAATGGTCTTGGCCTGGGAGAAGAGGTCGCGCTCCATCAAGAGGGCGATGCCGGTGCCCAGTCTCAGGGATTTCGTGGCATTCGCCGCTGTCATCAACGACAGGTAGGGGTCCATCATCTGCCGGTAGGGCGCCGGCAGCTCCCCGCCCAGCGGGTAGGGCGTTTGCCGGGAGCAGGGGATATGGCTGTGCTCGCCGTACCAGAGCGATTCGAACCCCCGCTCTTCCAGCGCCCGCGCCAGTTCCGCCGGATGGGGGTCGTTCGGCGTATTCATGGAGCTGAAGGCGAGATGCATCTTAGCCCGGCCTAGTACCGGCCCCGCGCGATCACCTCCTCGGGTGCGGGCTTCAGCCAGTCGGTGTAGTAGGTGCCGTTCACCTTCGCCTGGCGCTCGGCGGTTTCTTCGCGCGGGTTGTAGAACTGGCGGTACCACTCGCGGATCTTGTGGAAGGGCCCGTCGCTCTTGATCTGCATGATCTGGAAGATCGGCGCCTTGGCCTCCCAGACCTCGAAGTCCTGCAGGAAGGCCAGGCGGCTGGACTCCTGGAACTCGCGCGCCCGGTCCACGTCCGCCTCGGTCGCGACGTCGCTTTCGCTCTGGACCATCAGGCCGTGCCAGACCTTGATGCGCCCGTCCTCAACCGGCGTGTTGGCGATCAGCATGATCGCATCGTAGAAGCCGGTCAGGCGCGAATTCAGGATGGCCGGGCCCGTATAGAAAGTGTCCGTCTCCAGCAGCGTGTTGCTGGCCGCCAGGGTCTTGTGCCCGCCGCCCTGGCGCTGAATGACGATATGGTCACGCACCTCGTTCTCGAAGTACGCCAGCGTGGAGCCGTGAATGGGCCCGAGGTGGGGCGAATCCGCCATGTTGTCGATCACTTCCTGGGGGTGGGAGTCGATCTCTCCCATGTGATCGATCGTCCACTGCACCCACTGCGGGTCGTCCCATTCCGGGAGCGACGGGATGTCGTAGTCGGGTGCGCCCCCTTCCGGGTCGTGCCACATCCAGATGCAGCCGTAGCGCTCCTGCACGGGCCAGGTCTTCACGCACGCCCTGGCCGGGATGGGGCCGTCGTGGTAGGGGATGTCGTTGCACCGGCCGTCCGGGCCGTACCGCCAGGCGTGGTACGGGCAGCGGATCGAGTCGCCCTCGATCTGGCCGTCGATAACGACGAACGACGTGGTGTTGCGCGCCATGTTGGTGCCCATGTGGGCGCAGATGGCGTCCAACAGCACCAGGCGGCCGCTGGCGCCGCGGTAGAGGGCGAATTCGTTGCCGAAGAACCGGAGTGGCAACACGCTGTCGCCCAACTCCGCCGCCTCGGCAATCATGAACCAGCCGCGCGGGAACGTGAACGGGCCCAGGTCATATTCAGCAGTGGTCGCCATACTTCTCGTCCGTGAGCTAAAGCCGTGCCTAGATTAACTTGTGGCCTCGCTATCCGACCAGCCGCACCGGCGCCTCTCCGGCACCGTCGTAGAACTGCCGGAACCACTGCCGGTACTTTGCCACCGGGCCGTCCCCGTCGCAGAGGATGGGGTCGTCCCGGTACAGCTTGTTCTGCCAGATGACCATGTCGTGGCCCACCTGCCGCACGATCTCCGCGATCAGGCCATCGGTAAGCGCGTTGAACTGTTCGGAGATGTTCTTGGGCTTGGTGAAGGCGAATCTGAGGATCAGGCGGTTGTCGGTAACCGGGGTCATGGTGCCCATCATCACCGTCTTGAAGGCGCGGTCGAAGGTCTGCGAACTCATGCCCGGCCCCCAGTTGCGGCTGATCAGGTAGGCATCTTCCGTTTTCGACATGTCGATGGTGCCGTCGTCGTTGATGGCGGGGGTGATCGTCACCATTTCTGTCAGGCGGCGGCAACCGTCGAGTTCGATCCTGGCCTTGGGCATGTTCTGCGTGCTGTGCACGTAGGGGAAGTGGGCGATGTCCACCGCGTTCTCGCCGGTTTCCTGGATGTGGGATTCAATCTCCCACTCATGGGTTTCCAGTTCGGTCCAGTCCGGGTCGGAGAACTCGGGGATGTCGTCCAGCTCGAAGGTGGGCTCGATGCGCCGTGGGTGGTACCAGGCCCAGATCATCTGGTTGCGTTCCTGCACCGGGTAGCTGTACAGGCAGCGGCCTTCCTGGGCGCGGCGCGGCATGGCGTCGGCATAGGGCACTTCCCTGACGGCGCCGTCGCCGTCGAGTTGCCAGCCGTGGAACGGGCAGGCGATCTGCTCGCCCACCACCTTGCCGCCGTGCCCGAGGTGCGCCCCGAGGTGCGGGCAGAATGCCTCCAGCATCCTGGCGTCGCCGCTCTCGGTGCGGAAAAGCACCTGGTGCTGGTTGAAAAGAAAGGTTGGCGTAACGCCGCCCGGCTCAAGTTCACTGCTGTAGGCGACGGCGAACCATCCGAAGGGGATGGGTAGATCGAGTCCAACACCCATGGGGTCTCTCTCCTGTTATCCGAGTGTGGGGATGGGGAGTTCGCTCCGATCGAGGATCGAGTCGAAGCGTGCCCGAATCTTGTCCTTTACGCCGGGATTGAGCGGCGCGATCCAGAACTGGCTGTCTCGAATCCCGCGAATGGCGGTCTGCGCGACCTCGTCCGGATGGGTTGTGACCAGCTTCTGGCCCATGAACTCCATGAGCTTACGCAGGTCTTCGGCGGAATTGATGCCCGTCTCCGGCGTTCCTTCGGGTTTCTCGAACTCCTGCGGGCGAACCCGGTCGGAATTGAAGATGCCCGTGTCGACGATGTGGGGCCCGGGGAACAGCGCGTGAATCTGCACCGGGCTTTCCTGGTTCCTGGTCTGGATGTGGAGTGCCTCGGTCACGGCCTGAATGGCGGCCTTGGTCGCGGTGTATACCGGCTGGTCGGGATAGACGATAAAGGCCCCGTTGCCGGAACCGGTGATGGCCAGGTGCGCTTCTTCGCCCTGGGCAACGAGCCGCGGCATGAAGGCGTTGATGCTGTGGATCACGCCCCAGAAGTTGACGTTGAAGGTCCACTGCCAGTCGTGCGTTGAATAGTCCCACAGGTTGCCCGCCTCGCCGGCGGAGATGCCGGCGTTGGCGAAGACCAGGTGCGCGCCGCCGAGGTCGTCGAATGCGGTGGCGGCCAGCGCATCGAGATCTTCCTGTCGGCTGACGTCGCAGCGCTGGCAATGGGCGTCGATACCCTTTTCGATGAGTTCTGCCCTGGTGGTCTGGAGCCCCTGTTCGTCCACGTCCGCAATCAGCGCGCGCGCCCCTTCCGCGCCCAGGGCGAAAGCCAGAGAGCGGCCGACGCCGCTGGCGCCGCCGGTGATGACGGCAAGCTTGCCGGTGAAATCCTGCACGATCAGGCCTCCATGGGGAATCGGGTGCCGCCGATGGTGTTGGCGAACGGCCAGAAGCCGTCCGGGTCCAATTCACCGGCAAGCGTGATCTCCCGGGCGAGGAACTGCGGCGTCCAGAGATAGGCATCGACCTGCTCGCGCATGGGCAGGCGCTGGGCTAGCGGGTCGAACGGGGCGTCCCTCAGAATGAGTTCGCCCGAGAGGCTCTGCCGGAAGGCGGTTCGGTACTTGGCATATACGCGCACCACGTGGGGCGGGTAGTCGTAGCTGTTCGGAGCCATGGTGACGCTGCGCGCAACCTTGATCCACCACTCGTTGGTCTCGAACTCCTCCCCGGCCTCATCGGTGCCCGATATGTCGCCGGTGAACTCGGCAAACGTGTGACCGGCATGCCGTACCGATGCCTCCACGTGGTTCATCATGCGGAAATAGCGGATGTCGGCGAGATACTTCGGTTGCCCCCAGTGCTCGCGGCTCACGTAGACGGCAGCTTCCTGGTCGATGGCGTAGCCGAGCGCGTACTCGCCCTGGATGCCGTTGAAGTCCGCGGCCGCGGTCATCACCAGCCCGAGTTCGGGTTCGTTGAGCACCGGGAAACTGTAGAACGTAAGGAACACCTTCGGATCTTCCCCCGGTTCGATACCCGGCGGCAGGAGTTTTGCAATGGCATCCGGGTCGGTGCGGTAGACGACCTTCAGCATCGGCCAGTTGAGGATGTCGCCCGGGTTACCCTGGGGAGCGGCGTCGGTCATATCGTCCCTCCAGACTCTGGTTTTGTCCTTTGATCCGCCCGAAACGGACTAAGGAACATAGTATTAATGAATGTTCCATAAGTCTATGCCAATGAGACAAAATTTAATAGACTGTTCCAGTATGAATATTGCCACCAAGCTCGATGCACCGCAGCGGGTCGAGAACACGCGGCACGCCATTCTTGACGCGGCCGTGGCGCTCTACCATCGCCAGGGCGTCAACCAGACTACCGCGAGCGCCGTCATTGCCGCTTCCGGCGTCGGCCGGGCCACCTTCTATCGCCACTTCGCCGACCAGGACGAAGTGCTCAACCAGGCGCTCAGGCGCGACTTCGAGCGCATGCTCGGCACCTATGAAACTCAGCGCTACGAGCACCCGACGGTCGATGAGCAGATCGTGGAGGACACCATGTGGTTCCTGCGCCAGCTCCGCGCACAGCCGGCCCTGTCGCTCCTGTTCGGCGAACAGCGCGACCAGTTCCTGCCGCGCATCAATGCCACCCTCGCCGGCTTCCGTGACGCGGCGCGCAACTGCGTCAACCCCAATTTCGAGCGCGCCCGGCGCGAGAACCGCATCCGCGAAGGCGTGACCCTCGAGGCCTACGTCGACTGGGTTACCTTCGTAACCACCTCGCTCCAGGTGGTGGATGCGCCGTTCACCGGCGATGAGTTCAAACTGCGCGAGACCCTGCGCCGTTACCTGCTGCCGTCGCTGGTGAAAGATTTCCAATAGCGATCCGTTAGGGCTCGCGGCCAGGTCGTTTAGCCCTTTGCTCGTCCAAATCCAGGTTTAGCTTGGCGCATTTGTCTCAAAGTGCGTTCTAAACCATCAAATAAATTATGCTTTAAGGCTTTAAATAACCAAAAAACGTTGAAACGCAGCTGTAAAAAGCTAAAATCCTTTCTCATTGTGGATGCGGCGATATGATCTACAAATTAGAAATCGAGAATTTCTTTTCCATTCGGGAAAGTCAGACGCTTGATATAAGAGCTTCGGCACACGCGCCAATGGACACCGATCGGCTGGCTGGTTGTTGGCGAGACTCGGATGAGCGGGCTCCAAAGGTGGTCGCGGTCTTCGGCGCGAATGGTTCGGGTAAATCCAATCTCCTGCGCGCGCTGTCATTCGCCACCTGGTTTCTCCAATCAAGTTTCGCTTTTTCGCCAGGTAACCGACTCCCTTATGAGCCGTTTAACGACCGTTCCTGGTTGGGGAATCCAACTCGACTCAAGTTCTGGTTATCCGGTTTAGAGACAATTGGCGCGGTCGATCAGGACGACATGGCCGAGTGTCCTTACACCTACGAGTTGGTGTTCGACAATGCGAACAACCAAATCGTTATCCGCGAGGGAATATTCTATTGGCCGTCTGCCACCGGAAGAAGAACGCGACTGGTCGAACGATTCGAAGACGGAACTGTCAAGGCCGCGCGCGTCTTCGGCCTTTCGGGTTACAAGCGAGCTTTAGAGAACGTTTTGCGGCCGAACGCCAGCGTCATCTCCACGTTGGCGCAATTCAATCACCCGGTTGCGACTGCCATCAAAGGATTTGTGAATACTACTCGCACCAATATCCTTTTTGAAAAAGTCGAGATTGACCACAACATGGTAGTGCGTGAGTACAGTTATCGACCCGACATAGTTGAAAGCCTGAATCGGGAAATCGGCCGAATCGATGTCGGAGTCCGCACCCTTGAAGTGGTTGGCAGTTCAAACGGGCCACGACTCAACTTTCGGCACGAGGGACTCGCCGAGCCCATGCCATTCGGGATGGAAAGTCATGGCACTCAACAATTTCTCAAGCTGTTTCCGCTGATATCTGACGTACTGACGACTGGCAGCATCGCGATAATCGACGAACTTGATGCCGCCATTCATTCCATGCTTCTCCCGGAAATCATGCGTTGGTTCCACGATCCTGATCGCAATCCACACAATGCCCAGCTCTGGACGAGTTGCCATAACGTTTCTCTGCTTGAAGAACTGTCGAAAGAGGAAATTGTCTTTTGCGAAAAGGAATGGTCAGGCAGTACCGAGCTCTACGCTCTCAGTGATGTCAAAGGCGTTCGGCGCGACGACAATTACTACAGGAAATACCTTGGCGGCGTCTTCGGCGCCGTACCGCGATTCGGCTGATGCCAAGAGGGTGCGCTCACAGGCCACAGCGCCAACGTATTTTTGTGGCTTGCGAGGGCGACAGCGAAATGGGGTACGCCGCCCTGCTTCAGCGTCGCGCGGACGAGGCGGGTCTGGCAATCCACCTGGATGTTCGAGAGTGTCGCGGCGGCGATCCGTTGAAAATCGTCGAAAAAGCAGTCGAGGAGTTGAATTCGAGGGGTAAGCGTCGCGGCGCATACCATCAGCAAGCGATTTTTCTCGATTCCGACCGGCGTGATGCTTCTCCCGATCGCACCAGAAAGGCAGACCGTTTGATCTTGGAGCACCGATTTCGTGCGATCTGGTCACAACCCGCTTTTGAAGCCCTGTTGTTGAAACACATGCCCGGATGCGAGTAACTGCAACCGGCGACTACGGGATTGGCACTTCAGCAACTTCAGATCCAGTGGCCCGAGTATCACAAGGGAATGACGGCCATGGAGCTGCATGCGAGAGTCGACCTGGAGGCAATCGAGCGCGCGGCCGCCGTAATTCGGCACCTCCGCAAGTTTCTGCTGGAGATCGGCCTGTTGGCATAGGCTCAGATACCGACGTTCGGCACGCAACCAGATTCGAAAGTAGCAGTTTTTGCTTTCTATTCGTCGGCAAGTTACACCGCCCGCACCCGGGCGGGCAGGTCGTCGTTGAGAACGCATTTCACCCCGTCCCGGTCCATTTCGGCGACGCAGAGGTTGCAGACCGTGCAACCGGATTCCGTCTTGGCGCCGTCCCGGTAGTGGTTGACGAGAGCCGGGTCGTGGATGAGGGCGCGGCCCAGTTGTACGGCGTCGTACACTTCTTCCAGCGCCCTGTGCACCGATGCGAGGCTCTGGACGCCGCCGACACAGATGAGCGGAAGATCGACCTCGGCACGGACCTGGCGTGCGTGCTTCAGAAAATAGAGTTCCTCGAAGGGCTGTGAGCGCAGGGCGGGTCGCGCCATGCTGTAGACCAGCTTGTCGATCTTTCTGCGCTGCACCTTGATGAGTTCCTCGACGAAAGTGGGGCCGCGGAACAGGTACATGGCGTTTCTTGAGGAGAACCCGCCGCTCAGCACGAGGGCGTCGGCGTCGTTGGCTTCGAGTTGCCGGGCGAAGGCGACGCTGTCGTCGACCTCCACACCGCCGCGGAATCCGTCGCGGAGGTTCATTTTCACGATGACCGGTACCGCATCGCCCACGGCTTCGCGCACCGCTCTCAGCACTTCCAGGGGAAAGCGCGCGCGATTTTCCCGGCTGCCGCCGTAGTCGTCCTTGCGCTTGTTGATGGCCGGGCTCAGGAACTGGCTCAACAGGTAGCCGTGGCCCATGTGCAGTTCCAGTGCGTCGAAACCGCACTCGACGGCGCGTACCGCCGACGTGGCGTAATCCTCGGCTAGTTGCCGCAGTTCTCGGACCTTGAAGGCCCTGGTCAACGGTGTGCCTGCGAAAGCGCCCAGGCTGTTGAAGCCGCCGCTCGGCCCCCGGGCGCGGCGTCCGACCCAGCCGCTCCATTTCGACATGCCGCCGCAGTGGGCGAGCTGGATGGCGGCCTTGGCGCCGTGTGCGTGAATCTTCCCGGTGACGTAGCTGAGATCGTCCAGAATGTCGTCCTGGAGACACATCTGGTCGTCGAACGTGCGGCCTCCCGGTTCCACCGACCCGTAGGAAACGGTGCACAGGCCGGCGCCGCCTCGTGCGAAGGCTTCGTGGAAAGCGGCGAGCCCCTCGCGGTCCGGGCGCCCTCCGGGGCAATGACCTTCGTAAGTTGCTGCCTTGATGAAGCGATTGCGCAACTCCAGGCCGCGCAGGGTCCATGGTGCGAACGGATCGATTTTCTGTTCTGGCGCGTTGCTCATCGCTCCCTCCGGGATTGGCGCAGGCTCTGCGGGGAAACCCCGAAAGGGATCCGCAAGCCCATCTGCTCCGCGACCCTTGTCAATGCGCGCCCTATCGAGTAGATCGTGGCGGTCCGCCGTCGGAGCCGTGCTTGACAGCACGTCGAGCACGCGTCGGGAGCACGCCCTGAGTTTTCGCTGCTGTTGACGACTGCAGTAGTTTATTCATGAACAGGTGCGGTTAGATCACGCGAGCCGGGTGCGGAATTCGCGGCTCCCCGAGATGTTCGCGGTAGGAGGGGGGCTGTTTGCCGCCCTCGTCTGTGAGGCCGTACTCCAGCGCCATTTCCGCTGTAACCAGGGTCTGTCCGGACTTTTCGCCGAGTTTCGGGTCGTTTGCCAGGGCGTGGATGACGCGCCCGTTGAACTGCGGCGTCTCGGCCATGGCCATGAAATCGTCGTACTGCTCGCCCCGATGGCGCAGCACCACCTCGGTGCGCTCGGTGAGCAGCGGTCCGAGCCACAGGGAAACCGCAGCCACCCCCGTGTTCTCCAGGTCTACGGCCATGTCGGCGGCAAACTTGTCGTAACCTGCCTTTTGAGCGCCGTAGGCCGGGCCGTGCATGTAGCAGACACCGCCGAACGAGGAGGTGAAGGTGATGAGCCCGGAGCCCTGGCGAACCATGATGGGCGCCGCGTAGTAGCTGGCGACATAGGCCGAGCGCAGGCCGACATCCAGAATCCGGGCAAGTTCCAGCGGCTTCTCCCAGAAACCGCCGGGATCGATCAGCTTGTCGTGAATGTGAGCGGCGTTGTTGACAAGTATGTCCAGCCGGTTCTGCTCGGAGTCGATCTGTTGAAGGACCGCCCGGGTCGCGGCATCGTCGGAGTGATCGCACTGGATGCCGATACCCTTGCCGCCAGCGGCATCGATGGCCGTCACTGTCTCGCCGAGCGTGCCGCGGAGAACCTCGCCCTTGAGGGTCGCGGTTGCCTCGCTCTTCGAGCGTCCGGTGACGTAGACGGTCATTCCCCGGCTCGCGAGACCCAGGGCGATGCCCTTGCCGGCACCGCGGGTGGCGCCGGTCACCAATGCGACGGATGCTGCCATGATCGTTCGATTCCGAAGCGGGCCTCGCAAGTGCGGGATGCAGTCAAAGCTAATGATTCAAAGCGCATATTGCAACAGAATGGCCGATACGCTTTCCAAAAGCGCAAAAATCCGTAGCGTGAATGCGAAT
This sequence comes from Pseudomonadales bacterium, assembly GCA_963663395.1. Classification (GTDB taxonomy): domain Bacteria; phylum Pseudomonadota; class Gammaproteobacteria; order Pseudomonadales; family Azotimanducaceae; genus Azophilus. The sequence continues at coordinate 4,913,893 of OY760226.1, read as the reverse complement.
TGCGATAGTTGCCGGCGGTGGCTCCACCGGCTATGGCCACGCCTTCCAGGACTTCAAGCGCCTGTGCCTGGACGACCTCGACAAACGCACCACCACCATCATCATCCTGGGCGACAGCCGCGGTTACCTTTCTTTGCCAGCGGCCCTGTGCTACGACCAGACTCTCCCTCGCCACCCATGAATTCCGTCAAGTGCGTCGAATTCAGGGTCCTTGGAAATCAGTTCCCAGCCCATCTCGATCGCGGTGGCGGCGATGAGCCGGTCGAACGGATCCCTGTGCGCCCAATCGAGCGCCCCGGCCCGGGCGGCCACGGCACGCGTGAAGGGAGCCGATACGGTCTGTTGCTCGGCCAGCAGCGCGTCGAGATTCGGCACGATCTCCGGCCACTTGCCGATGGCGACCTTGCGAACCACTTCGTAGATGCTGATGGGACTGACGTAAACCGCATCCGCATCCGCAGCACGTCGCTCAGGACTTGCCTTCCTTCACAGATCCAGCTCATCATCGTCCATCGGTTCGTCGAATTCCGGAACGGTATCCGCCAGGTGCGCCAGGCTCATCGAATTGAAACCCGCCCCAGGCGTGGCGCCGGCTTGCCCTTGCGTGCGATCACCACGTCATCGCCGGCCTCGGCCGCGGCGATGAGTTTCGAGAGCTGTGACTTTGCGTCGTGGACGTTGACGAGCACCGAACGGCCTTTACCTAGCTAGATTAGCCAGTATAGGTGCGGTGCCTTGTTGCAGCAAACCGCGTGCCGATACGACGGTTGATGATCTGCGACCCGGTAGAACGAACAAATACATGAACCAGGAGACAGAAGTCGTCGTTCTGAATGAATTGCTCCGCCTGCTCGCCGAGGGCAGAAACGCAAATGCCGGCGCGCGGGACGTGCTACCTCTTGGTAACCATCGAAGTCACAGACCGCGTCGCTACTCTCCGACCTGGAACCGGCAACTTTGCCTGGAACGGATGGCGATTGAAACGTCGAACAGGCAGCAACTTTTCATGGAATAGGCAACACTGGCAACACCAATTTTGCATGATCAAGGGCTTCTGCTTTATCTATTCAGTGCGCCGTGCAAAGGTGCACAACCTTAGTGGGTGCGAACCCCACCCGGCAAATGTCGTTCCAGCCGGTAGCAATCGGAACGGCCGTGGAGGTAACGAACCGGTCGAAGCTTCTGGTGTAGAGGGTCCGTAGGGACTTGGCGAGCGCACAGGCCGTAACGTGCAGTGAACGCTGAGCAGGCCTCGAAAAGGGCAATGCGGAAGCCGACCCGTCTGAATTGCGGGGAAGGCCGCCGCCGTTGGGGAAGGCGAACGACGCAGGCACCCAACGGTTCCGCCGGGGTAATGGCGACGGCATGTGTGAAAGAGGGGTTGTGTGCAACACGGGAAACCCCTTGGGGCGGCTGGCAAGCGGCGCTGGCCGACGGTGGTGTCGTGAGGCACGGAACCGGCTCCTTGGGGTGGCGGAAAGGGTCGTAGTACTGATGAAGCCGGGTAATGCTGGTGGAGGAAAGGACCCTTGGTCTGGGAATAATGCTGGCAGGAGCGAGCGCGAGGTGATTGACGAATGAGTCTGAGAACGCCGGAAACGGTTGAGAAGCTCCGTAAGGCATTGCATGCGAAAGCGAAGGAAGAAGTCGGGTTCCGGTTCTATCTCGTCTACGACAAGGTCTACCGTCGGGACGTGCTGAGCCATGCCTATGCGTTGAGCCGCGCGGCGCGCGGTGCACCGGGTGTGGATGATGAGACGTTTCGAGAGATCGAGGAACGGGGACGGGAGTCGTGGCTCGACGAACTGGCGGAGGAACTGAGGAAGAAGACCTATCGAGCCGCCCCGGTACGCCGGGCGTGGATACCGAAGGCGAACGGGGGACGCAGGCCGCTCGGGATACCGACGATACGGGACCGGGTGGTGCAGACGGCGGCGGTGCTGGTACTCGAACCGATCTTCGAGGCGGACCTGCAGTCGGAGCAATACGCGTACCGCGCGAACCATCGGGCGCAGGATGCGGTTCGGCACGTCCACAAGCTGGTCACGCACGGTCACGATGAGGTGGTCGATGCGGACTTGTCCGGATATTTCGACAGCATCCCGCACGCGGAACTGATGAAATCGGTAGCGCGTCGGGTAAGCGACCGGCACATGCTGGCCCTGATCAAACAGTGGCTGGTGGCGCCGGTGGAGGAAGACGACGGGCAGGGTGGCTGGCGACGGACGACCCGAGCGAAGGACGAGAAGCGCGGAGTTCCGCAAGGGGCGCCGGTCTCGCCATTGCTGTCGAACCTGTATATGCGACGATTTCTGCTCGGCTGGAAACAGTTGGGTTATGCGCGGCGCCTGAACGCCCACATCGTGAACTATGCCGACGATTTTGTGATCTGCTGCCGGGGAACGGCGGCGGAGGCGATGTTGGTGATGCGCAGGATGATGGGTAAGCTGAAGCTGACGGTCAACGAAGACAAGACGCGGATGCGACGGCTGCCGGGCGAGGACTTCGATTTTCTCGGTTACACGATTGGCCGCTGCCACTCGCCGACGACGGGACGGGCCTATTGTTGTATCTCGGATTGTTTCGTGACGGATTTCTCGGATTGTTTCGGCGGGCACGGTGCTGGATTCTTCGGATTGTTTGGGTTTTACCGGCAAGGCATGGGGTGATGGCGTCATGAGTCTTGTGACCGGGAGCCAGCGGTAAAGAGGGAACCGAGGGTGGTGGGGACCGCCCTGCGCCGGATTGTCAGAAGGGGATGTCGAGCTCGGGGAAGAGGGATAGTTGCCTGTCGTCGTCGGGGGGTGGCGGCGGTTGCCGCCGGTCTTCGTAGTAGCGGCGGATCTGGCCGTAGTAGCGGTTGGCGATGGCATCGCCGAGGGCGTAGAGGAAGTCGGGGACGACGACGGCGGTTTCGTCGGAGATTTCGTCGGGCAGGTCGATGTCGAAGATCATGGCCGAAGTTCGTCGAGGGCGGTCTGGAGATGGTCGGTATTGACGGTGCGGGCCTTGTCCAGCGCAGCGGCGGAGAGTGCGTAGTGGGCGATGCGGTTGATCTGGCGCGGCAGTCCGCGGGCGCTCTGGAACAGCGCCTCGACGGCGGGTGGTTCGAACAGGGGCAGTTCGCAGCCGGCGAGCCGCACGCGGTGGGTGAGGTAGGCGTCGACCTCGTCGCGCTCGAGGCCGGTGAGATGGTGGCGGACGACGAGGCGCTGGGAGAGCGATTCGTGCACGGCCATGGTGAGGCGGCGGCGCAACTCGGTGAGGCCGACGAGGATCAGGCACATGCGGTTTTGGGAGTCCATGGCGAAGTTGGTGAGCAGCCGGAGGTCTTCGAGGACATCGTTGCGCAGATGGTGGGCCTCGTCGACGACGAGGATGGGCAGTTGTTTGGCTTCGATGGCGAGGCGGGAGATCTCGGTGCGGATGGCGTTGTAGGCGGCGGAGCGGGAGCGCTCGATGGGCAGTCCGAGTTCCCAGGCGATGGACTTGTACATGTCGAGCACGTTGCCGGTGGTCAGCGCGACGTAGTGCACGCGATAGAGGCCGGGGTGGAGTTGCGCGGTGAGGTGTCGGCAGACGGTGGTCTTGCCGGAGCCGACCTCGCCGGTGAGCATGCCGATGCCCTTGAGTTCGATGAGATGATTGAGCCGGGCTTCGGCCTCGCGGCGGGCGTTGGACTCGAACAGTTCGTCGGTCTCGGCGGGGGTCTCGAAGGGCATTCGGGTGAAGGCGAAGTGGCGCAGATACATCAGTCTTTCTCCTTGAACTTGCGCAGTTGCAGTGGCGAGGGCGGCGGTTCGGGAGCCGGATCGCCGGGTTCGATCTGCTTGGTGTTGTGGGTGCGTTTCACGGCGGTGTTGGCGTAGGCGTCGAGGCGTGTGGCCTGGCCGGCGGGTTTTTTGTTGTGGACCACCTTGAGGGGTCGTCCGGGCGGCCACTCGGGATCGTAGCGCAAGGTGACGGTGGCGCCTTGTAGCAGGGGGTCGACCTCGTAGAGGCGTCCGTGCAGGCTGACGGTACGGTCCTTCTGGACGCGGCGTTCGGCCTTGAAGAGGAACAGGTCGTCGAGGTCCATGGTGGCGTCGGGGTAGCGTACGCTGGCCGAGGCGAGGGCCCATTGCTCGAGCGGGGTGCGCCGCTCGATGCCACGATGGGGGGTATTGTGGTAGTCCCCCTCGATCCACGCCCAGAGGCTGCGGTTGAGCGTCTGCAGGCTGTTTTGGGTCTCGGCATCGAGGTGGGCGAGCCAGCCGCCGCGAAGGGTTCTGAAGAAGCGCTCGATCTTTCCCTTCCCGGCGGGCTGCCGGGGCCGGGCATGGATCAGGGCGATGCCGAGCTTTGCGCAGACCAGGGAGAGCTGGCGGGACCGGTAGGCAGAACCGTTATCCACATATAGGCGCTGGCAGATTCCGCGGCGGATGATCGCGTTCTTGAACACCGGCAGGAAGGCCTGAACGTTCTCGGCGAAGGCGAAGGCGGCGAAGGGGACGACGCGGGTGGCGTCGTCGATGAAGGCGATCAGGTAAGTCTTCTTACGGGTTCGGCCGATCTTGATCTTCGGTCCGTGCATGACATCGCCCATCCACAGCTCACCCGCTTCCTTGAACGCAAAGCGCCGGCGGTCGGCGCCGTCGCCGGATTTCTTGTCGAACAGGCCCTCGCGGCTGAACAGCCGATGCACGGTCGAGGGGGCGAGCGGGTGGTCGATGCCTTCCTCGCCCGCGGCGCGGATGACGGAGCGCACCGACCAGTCGGGATTGTCGGTCTTGAGCGCCACGAGGCGCTCGGCGACCTCGGCCGGGAGGCGCCGGGGCAGACCCCGGTCGGTGCGCGGCTTGGGGTAGAGCGCCTCGAAGCCGCCGTCGCGGTAGAGCTTGACCCAGCCGCGCAGGGTGTTGACGGCGATGCGGGTCCGGTCGCTGCCCGGGATGACGTAGGTGCGCCCGGCGATCTTCTTGAGCCGCGCGCCGATGCCCTGCGCGCCCCGAGGCCGGTGCACGAGATCGGCGATAACGCCGTACCGGAACAGGGCGATCGCTTCGCGAACCTCGTCGTCGTGATCTTTCATGGTGCTTTCCTCGTCCACGGGGCGGTCGGCCCCGGTACGGGAAAGCTAACCAGCGCCGGACGGGGGATCAGGCCCCGCCTTGTGTTGGATGACCGGATTGCGATCCGTCACGCCGAGACGGTGGGGATGGAAGCCCACGGGCGCCGGCAGCTGCCGCAACTGCGGCGCGGCCAGACCGCGAAGCTCCGTCAGGGCGCTGTCGCTGGCGAGACGTCGGCGCACGGCGACGATGTTGGGAACGCAAGGGGCCAGGCGGTCGGGGATCAGGCCGATGACGGCGTTCAGTGCGTTGTGCACGAGCCGCACACGGCGCCCTACCCAGCGCATGGCGCCGGGCAGTTCGATGGGGTCGCGGCGAAGGGCATTGGCCGCAGCCGCCAGACTGGTCGCCCGCTCGGCGACGGCCACCACGGCTTCCAGGTCAGGGAGCGTACCCGGCAGCCGCGCCGCCAGGCAGTCCGGCAGCAGGCTGAAGGTCGTGTGGCTTTGCGGGCAGTACCAGCGAGCGACGCGTGCTCCGTGCGGCGTCTTGCGCTCGTAGGTGCCGTGCCGCGCCAGCGAGCAGCCGCCGCGCGGATGGTTCGGGCACCGCTCAAGCCTTGCCTCACGCCATGCCTGGGCGATAACGTACCGCTCGCCGGTAAGCCCCGTCTGGAAGCGAAGCTGCACCGGCACCTGGGCCCGGCGGCGGCGGTTGGCGGCCGCCCGGGCCCTCCTATTCCGTTGATCAGGTCAGAGACTACGGAAGCAACGCCGAACGGTGAACCCCAGGGCGTGCTCTGCGGATCGGGCGGACAGCGGGTGGGCAAGCTAGCTTGCCCACCCGCTGTCCGAATTGATCCGGCATCACCGGAAATCCAGCAACGAAACAATCCGAAGAAAAACGGGGTCCGGCTAACGATCTAATCCGGGAAACAACACCTATATTGGCACGCGGCCGTCGAAGAAGAGTGTGCGCCGGGCGATGGCGGAGGTCAGCAAGCTGACATCCTGCCGGACGACCGGTATGGCCGCCGAGGACGTGGTGGGGCGGCTCAACCGCCTGCTTGTGGGCTGGGGGAATTATTTCCATCTTGGCCCGGTGAGCAAGGCGTATCGAGCCATTGACGCCCACACCGGTTATCGGCTCCGCCGGTGGTTGTGCCGGAAACACAAGGTCGGCAACCAGGGGACGCGCCGCTTCCCTTATGAGTTCCTGGTCTCGGACCTGGGACTCGTGCGGCTGTCGGCGACGACGCACAACCTTCCGTGGGCGAAGGCATGATCCTGGAGAGAGCCGGATGCGGGAAATCCGCACGTCCGGTTCGCCGAGCGGCGACTGGAAACGGAGTGGGTATAAATCGGAATGTTGCCGGCCCACCACCGCGCCAGTCGTCGACTCTACTGAATTACTGCGGCTAACGGTTGTCCGGGCGCAAGTCGTTTTGCAGGTATGGGCTCGACATCGGATCCGTGGGCGTAGCGCGGAGCAGGTTGCACTAGAATCATCCATCATTTAGTGTTGTATATACGATTTGTTAAGTTTGATATGCAACATAATATTACCAGAGACCGCTTGACTCTGGACATCAATACCGGGCTGAGCGAGGTGCCGGTGGTAGCGATCCTGGGCGCCAGGCAGGTTGGCAAGACCACGTTGGCGCGGCAGGTCGTGGAAGCGTGGCACGGTGACCACCGAATGTTCGACCTTGAGGCGGCTTCCCAGCGGGAGGCGCTCATGCACACACCGGAGGCGGTGCTGCGTGGCAGCAAGGGGCTGGTTGTCATCGATGAAGTGCAGCGCATGCCGGAACTGTTCGAAGTGTTGCGGCCCATCTGCGACGATCCGGCTCGCCGGGCCGTCTTCCTGCTGTTGGGAAGCGCGTCCTGGAGCCTGGTCAAGGGTGTCTCCGAAACCCTTGCGGGGAGGGTGCAGTTCGTGGACATGGCCGGCCTTTCATTGGCGGAGGCCGGCGCGACAAGGCAGGGCCATCTCTGGATGCGCGGCGGCTTTCCGCGCGCCTTTCTGGCTCCCTCGTCGGCCGCGTGGATGCGCTGGATGGAGTCTTTCACTCAGACATTTCTGGAGAGGGATATTCCAGGGCTGGTTTCCCGGGTGTCCCCCGCGGCGATCGGGCGATTCTGGCGCATGCTCGCCCACTACCATGGCCAGGTCTGGAATGCCTCGGAGCTTGCGCGTTCCATGGATGTCAGCGTTACGGCAGTGAGTCGCTATCGCGACCTGCTGGCCGGAACGTTCATGATTCGCGTGTTGGAACCATGGTACGAGAACCTGGGCAAGCGCCTGGTGAAGTCGCCCAAGATCTATCTGCGCGACAGCGGCGTCCTGCATTTCCTGCTGGGCCTGCAGGAGATGGAGGACTTGCAGATGCACCCCCGCTACGGAGCCAGTTGGGAGGGGTTTGCCCTGGAACAGACGCTGATCGCGCACGGAGCCCGCGAGGCCTACTTCTACGCCACCCAGCGCGGAGCGGAACTGGACCTGTTGCTGCTGCGGCGCGGACGGCGCTGGGGATTCGAGTTCAAATGCACCGATGCGCCCCGCACTACCAAATCGATGCATATCGTGGCCGACGACCTCGGTCTTTCTCACCTGTGGATAATCTATCCCGGAGAGCTGGAATATCCCATGACACCCAGGATTACCGCGCTGCCGCTTGCGAAAGTGGCGGAGATCGAGTTCGGGGCGGCACAGTCCGGCGCACCGCGACCGTAACCCGCAGGTGTGTGAAAACGAACAGGAAAACGCGCGTCATGACTATGCAACAACGATGACTACCTGAAGTGCGGCTTGCCCTTGCGTGCGATCATCACGTAATCGCCGGCCTCGGCCGCGGCAATGAGGCTCGAGAACTGTGACTTTGCGTCGTGGACGTTGACCAGCATCGGACGGCCTCTGCCTGGCTAGATTAGCCAGTAGAGGCGCCGTGCCTTGTTGCAGCTAACCGCGAGCCGATGCGACGGTTGATGAGCTGCCTGATGGCCTCTTTCTGAGCGCAACCCTGGAAAATCCGTGCGTGCGACGTTCTACCTCCTGGAAACCATCGAAGTCCCAGACCGCGCCCGCTCGCACAGGCAGCAAATCGAGCCCCTCGACATCCAATCGCCATTGCCTCCGAATACGTTTCGGATGGGTATTTTTCCTATATGCGTGGAATTTCGACCCAGCCGATGGTGGTCGGTGGTGGGAACCTGCGGTGGCGCTGGCCAAGAGCGTGGTTTCGAGCGTTCGGCTAAACTACGTCCATGCCGGATGCCTTCCACCAATCCCCCATCCTCGATTCGCCCTACGAGGTTCCGTCGCGGCATTGGGTGTTGGATGAAGGGCGGCAGCCACCGGATGCCGTTGGCGAAGGGCGGCGCAAGGTGTCCTTCATCTCGCCGATTCCCAAGGTGCGGAAGGCGGGAGGGAAGCCGCCCCAGCTCGCCTTTGACGCCAAAAGTGAAGCGCTTGTGACCCGCGAACAGCAATACCAACTCATCGCGCTCATCGACAGCCTCCGGCAGGAACTTGGCACATGGCGCGCGCTGCCGAACGGGGAATGGCGGGTGACGCCGGAAACGGCACGGCTGCTAAAGCACTGGCGCCATCATCAGTTCACCGACTTCCGCCCAATTTTTCGCCAAGTCGAAGCTGTGGAGACGATCATCTGGCTCATCGAAGTCGCCCCCAGTCTTGGCAAGGGCGGCAGCCGCTTCTTGGCAGAGACCGAAGCCGCGAGCCAACAGGCGAAACCGGCCCTGTCGCGGATAGAAGTGGGTCGCGTATACGAGGCGCCTCGGCGGGGCTGCTTTGAACCGGATGGCTGCGAAACTGGGATACCATCCAAGCAGCAGCACATGAGTAGGGTGAAGTGAAGCTCAAAGTTCTGGTTTATGACGTCGAAGAGGGCGGCTACTGGACCGAAGTGCCGTCGATTCCTGGCTGCGCCACCCACGGTGAGTCCTTGGTGGAACTCTTCGGCAATCATTGTGAGGCGGCTGAAGGATGCTTGTCGGTTGGGAAGCCTGCCAGCGGGCCGTGCCTAGTGGTTAGGCTCAATATTGAAAGTGGGTTCGGCAAGGTGATCAAGATCCTCTGGCCTCCGGATTTCAACAGTGTCGCTGCCGCGCCATTGGCCCGGCATACTGGTGTGCGAGGTCGCGAATCTTCCCCGAGGAGGCTGTGGGCTTGACCACCAAGCTATACACCGAAGCGGAATTGGAAGCGCTTCGGTCGATGTCAAAGCGGGTTACAAATCCTGGAGCGCGTTGGCAGGAAAAACCCAAAGTGAGGCCAGCTCACAGGCAGCGCAGCTTTCAATTGGTCACATCGTCCGACCGAGAGGACCGATTCCTGATTTACCAACGGCAAAATCTTGTGGACCAGCACGATTTTTCCTGCGGGATTGCATACCTGCCTCGCGGCGCTCCGCAGCTAACGCTTGCGCGATACAACGGCCCGAGCCACGAACATGGCGACATTAGCTATCGTCCACATATTCACAAGGCCTCGGAGAGTGCAATAGCGGCAGGGAAAAGGGCCGAATCAGTCGCAACCGAAACGAGCCGGTTCGAGTCGTTGGAGGGAGCGCTTGCCTGCCTAGTGGAGGACTACAACGTGAGTGGGTTCAATGTCCAGCACCAACAGAGGTTGCTCTGATGGCTTTAGACACCGATGCGCTTCGAACTCTGCTTTGTGCTCGTCTTTGCGAAGACGTGCGAATCGACCAGCGTCCGGACGGTGCTTTGATGGTGCGCACCCACTTTGCGTTTCCCGACGGTGACCGCTACCCCATCCATCTTTCTGAGTCATCGGCGGGCGGGCTTCGCTTGTCCGACTGTGGACACACGCTGATGCATATCAGCTACAACCACGAAGTGGATTCGTTTTTGGACGGAACGCGGGGAATGCTGCTTGAGCGGATCATGGGGGAGACCGGCCTGGGCTGGGACGGAGACCGGGGCATACTCTGCCTTGACACAGCGCCGGAGCGCTTGCCCGAAGCGATCTTCACCTTCGGACAGGCCCTGACTCGGGTTTACGACCTGACGCAGCTTTCGCGCTCGAACGTTGGCTCCACGTTTTATGATGATTTGGCTGAACTCCTTTTCAGTTTTGTGGACGAATCCCGGACCGAACGCGATCATATGCCAGCCGTCCCCAACGCGTCAGCTTACTTGGTGGATTACCGCATCGAGGCGGAGAGGGGTGTTCCGGTGTTCCTCTATGGCGTGCCGAACCGTGACAAGGCGCGCCTTACTACGATCATGCTGTCGCACTTCCATAGGCACGACCTGAACTTTGAGTCCATACTGATCTTTGAAGATCAGTCCGCGATCCCAAGGCCTGATCTCGCGAGACTGTCCGATGTCGGCGGTGAGATGATTTCATCGCTCGAGGCGCACGAAGATTTCAAGCGCAAACTCCTGCATCGAGTAGCGGCGTAGTCGGTAAGTCTCGATTCATGGCACGCAACCGGAGCAAGAGTCCCAAGTCCGTTGAGGCGTTTACCCATGAAGGGGCCGAGCGCCGCAACATCCCCACGACCGAGTATCAGCCGGTGATGCGCTCGGATGACCAGAACCCGACTCAGGTTGCCTACGAGCGGCGCAACCCCGTTTCGAAGGCGGGAGGGAGCGATGGCGCGGTTCAGAGACACCAAGACTCTAAAGAAATTCACCGCTGTGCATGCCCCGATCCACAATCACTTCAACCATCAACGCAGTCTCAACCGCCGCCAGATTTTCGAGCAGCTTCGAGCCGCTGCTTTGGACGAGTGGCGTGAACCGGCAGCCCGAGCATCTTAGACTGTAGATTCTGTCGGTGAATTGAAATTAGTTTGACACGACCGACACGCTTTCCAAAAGCGCAAAAGTCTCTAGCGTGAATACGAATTGCGATAGCTGCCGGCGGTGGATGAATGCGTCCAGGAGATGACAACTGGCACTCAGCGGTGGGCGAACCGGTGGTGGTCGCCGGCCCGGAATCGGTCGATTGGGACCGGCAGGCGGATGTTCTCGTCATCGGCTTTGGCGGCGCCGGGGCGACCGCGGCGCTGCGTTGCGCTGAACTTGGCCTTTCGGTAGTCGCCCTGGACAAGGCCGAAGGCGGCGGCGCCACCCTGGCAAGCGGCGGCGTACTCTATGCCGGCGGCGGCACCTCGGTGCAGAAGGCGCTGGGCGAGGAGGATTCGCCGCAGAACATGTTCGCCTATCTCAAGCTGGAGACCGGCGGCATCGTCAGCGACGAGACGCTCATGCGCTTCTGCGAGACCAGCGCTGCCAACGTGGACTGGCTGATGGGCCAGGGCGTGCGCTTCGGCGGCCCGGTCTGGAAACAGAAGACGTCCTACCCCAATGTCGATTATTTCCTGTATCACTCCGACAACACGCTTCTGCCCGAGTACCGGAAACATGCAATCCCGGCCGCGCGGGGTCACCGTGGCGTCATCAGGAAAGGGCGCAGCGCCGTGGACCTCGGCAGCAGCATCTACGACCCGCTCAAGGCGCGTTGCCTGGAGCACGGCGTTTCGCTCGAGACGAAGACCGAAGCGCACCGTTTGATTGTCGATCAGTCCGGCGCGGTTCTGGGCGTGGAAGCTCGGCAGCTTCCTCCCGGCAGCGATGCCCGCCGCGAGCACGCGGACTGCCTGCGCAAGGGCAACCGGCTGGTGGCGATGTACCCGTTTTTCCTGCCGGGCGCACGCCTGGCACATGCGCGGGCGGGCAGATATTTCGCCCGGGCGGCAGAGATCGAAGCAACCCGACGGGTGACCCGGCGCTATCGCGCCAACCGGGGCCTGTGCCTGTCCGCTGGCGGATTCGTCTTCAACCGGCCCATGGTCCATCATCATTGCCCGGCGTTCGCCGAAGGCGTTCCCCTCGGCACCCCCGGAGACGACGGCTCCGGCATCCGCCTGGGCCAGACGGCAGGCGGAGCGGTCGCCCACATGGACCGCGCCACGGCCTGGCGTTTCATCAACCCGCCGCTGGCCTGGTCCCAGGGCGTCGTGGTCGACGGCAACGGCCGGCGCTTCGTCAACGAGTGCTGCTACGGCGCCACTATCGGCGACGCAATGGTCGCCGGGGCTGGAGGCCGGGGCTGGTTACTGCTTGACAACCACCTCGTCAGGAACGCGTGGCGCCAGATCTGGCCGACCAAGGTGTTGCCATTTCAGTGGCAACTCGCCGCGATCAACATGTTGTTCGGAAAACGAAAGTACCGGGATCCGGCAAGCCTGTGCGACGCGCTCGGGTTCGACCGGGAGGTGCTGGCGGAGACACTCCGTCAGACGGCCAGGGTGGCGGACGGCCTGGAGTCGGACTCTTTCGGGAAACCCCTGGAAGATGTGCACAGACTGGAATTTCCGCTGCACGTCATCGATGTCTCCCTGGGCGCGAAGCTCCTGCCCTGCACGGTGCTGACCATGGGCGGACTCGTCGTCAACGAAGCGACGGGGCAGGTGGTGAAAGAGGGGGGCGGCGAGGTGCCGGGACTGTTTGCGGCGGGGCGAACGGCCGTGGGCATACCTTCATACCTGTACATGAGTGGCCTGTCCGTTGCAGACTGCGTCTTCTCGGGCCTGCGGGCCGCGGAGCATCTGGCAGCCTGTCGAGGCTAGGAGTTTTCGCCCGCTGCCCGGGCCTGGCGGTTGTTCCATACGAGTCAGCGCCGCTCAGGAGTGCCGGCCCGTTTGCCGGCGGCGCTGGTGCTACCGGTTTTCCGGCGAGCCCGGCAGCCCGGGGAAATACAGGCCGGTGGTCATGCCGCCGTCGATCACCAGTTCTGTGCCGCTGCAGTAGGAAGCGGCATCCGAGGCCAGGTAGGTCACGCCGTGGGCGATTTCCTCTGTGCGGGCGGCCCTTTGCAGTGACGCGAACGGGTAGCCCTTGTCGAGTTCGTCCTTGGTTTGACCCATTGGGTTGGTCATCTGCGTGTCGACGCCGCCGGGATGCAGCGAGTTGACGCGAATGCCGTGCAGCCCGAGTTCCATGGCCGCCGAGCGGCTCAGGCCCCGGACGGCGAACTTGCTGGCGCCGTAGGCGCCGACGAAATTGCTCGGCAGTATGCCGGAGGCGGAAGACGTATTGATGATCGAGCCGCTCCCCCGGGCTTTCATGTGCGGAATCACGGCCTGCATGCCGAGCAGAACGCCGATCACGTTGACGTCGAGCAGACGCCGGAAATCTTCCGGGTCGGTTTCCGCCACGGTGCCGTAAGCCAGGATTCCCGCGTTGTTGACCAGAACGTCGATACGGCCCTGCGAGTCGAGCGTTGCGTCGACGACGCTGCGCCACTGGGCCTGGTCGGTGACATCGAGCACCGCGGTGCTGAGTTGCGGGGACGTGTCGATCTCGGCCAGGGTGTCTTCGAGGATGTCCGCACACACCACGTGCCGGACGTCTGCCGCAACGAAGGCTTGCGCGATGGCCCGGCCGATGCCCCGGGCGGCGCCCGTGACCAAGGCCACTTTTCCGGTCAGGGCGTAGGGGGAGGCCGTCGTTTCCATGAGGTGTCCTCTCGCTATTGCTGTGCCAGGTGATGTGCGGCGAGATAGCCGAAAGTCATCGCCGGGCCCAGCGTCGTGCCGGCCCCGGGGTAGGTGCGCCCCATGACCGAGGCGCTGCTGTTGCCGATGGCGTACAGGCCCCGGATCGGCTGGTTGTCCGAGTCGAGCGCGCAGCCGTTCTCGTCGGTGAGCACGCCGCCCTTGGTGCCGATGTCCCCGGGAAAGATCTTCACCGCATAGAAGGGGGCCTTCTCGAGCGGCGCCAGGCAGGGGTTGGGCTCGCTGCGCGGGTCGCCGTAGTAGCGGTCGTAGCCGTTGACGCCGCGCTGGAAGTCCGGGTCCTCGCCCCTGGCGGCGAATTCGTTGAAACGGGCGAACGTCTCCTGAAGCACAGCGGCCGGAACTTCGATTGCCTCGGCCAGTTCACCAACCGTCTGGCCCTTCTTCATGACATCGCGCATGCCCTGCTTGACCACCTTGTCCATGGCCGGTGGCCCGGGAAGCAGCGGGCCCACGGCGTACTCGCCGCGGTAGCGCGCATCGAACAGGAACCAGGACGGCGTGGTGGAGCACTCATCCGAGTTCAGGCGCATCATCTCGCCGCCGGCCACATGGTAGGAGGCAGCTTCGTTCATGTACCGGCGGCCCTGCTGGTTGACGATCATGCAGCCGGGCAGCGCGCGCTCCACGAACATGGGCCGGGCGCGGTCCTCGTCGGCGAGCCGGAAGGCGGGCGCCCACCAGGCGCAGTCCATAAACTCCAGCCGCGCGCCGATGCGCTCGGCGGCCAGGATGGCATCGCCGGTGTTATTGCCCTGGGAGCCGCTCCACTGTGTGGAAGTCGTTCCGTCGGTCTTGAGGTTCGCTGCGCGCATGGCCTGGTTACGCTCGAAGCCCCCGGCAGCGAGAATGACGCCGCGCCGGGCCAGAATGCGGCGGCGCTGGCCCGAATGATTCACCAGGGCGCCGGTCACCCGGCCCGATTCGGTGACCAGTTCCTCCAGCGCCACACCCAGCATCAGCGGCACCTTGCGATCGTTCAGTGCCCTGCGCAGTTGGCCCAGCAGCGAATTGCCGGCGGTCAGGCGCCGGTCCCGGGCGGTGCGGTAGCGCTGCGGCAGGTCGAGGTAATACCGGGCCATGACCTTGAAGGTGTTCCAGGCCCAACCCGGGCGCTTGGTGATCATGGGCCGCGCCTCGACGATGGTCCAGTTCACGCGGCCGAATGCCTGGGCGCCCGGGTGCATGGGCTGCAGGGTGGCGTAATCGGGCCCGAGACGGCCCGCGTACAGGGGAAAGGGTTCGTGGGAACGGTGCTCCCGGGCGCCGGGCAGGTCCATGTGATAGTCGGCGTACTTTACAGAGCGAAAGCGGGCGCCGCAGCGGTCTTCCAGGAAGTGCAGCATCTTGCTGGCGCTGGCGATGTAGGCGCGCAGTTTCGACTCGGGCACCTCTTCGTCAACCAGGGCGCGCAGGTAGGTGAAGGCGTCTTCCGGGGAGTCTTCCACCCCGGCTTCGGCCATGTGCCGGGTGCAGGGAATCCACAGCGTGCCGCCGGAGGTGGCCGAGGTGCCGCCCCAGAGGGACCCCTTTTCGATCACCAGGGTGTCCAGCCCCAGTTCCGCCGCGGTGACCGCGGCCGTCAGCGCGCCGGCGCCGGAGCCCACTACCAGCAGGTCGGTAGTCCAGGTCGGCGTGTCGGTGCCGGGTGCGGTCATGGCGATACGGGTTGTGACAAGAAACGTCCCCTTAAACCTTTCAAACTGCGCTTTTGGACAGTATGAGCGCGAAAATATACCACTATCCGCGAAAATATAATGAAAAATTCCGCATATGGATTGCAGGGCCGGTGATTCAGGAACGAGCCTGGACTCCCCAATCTGATGCAGACAGGCAAGGCGAAGCGACGAAAAATGAGAGAAACTGCGCCAGGAGCGCCATTGAGGCGTCCGGTTCCCCCGCTGGGAAGGGGCAATCCGGGAGGAGGGCTGAATGAAGCTTGCTGACGGCTATACCGATGTTCCGCAGGGCAAGGTGGTTGCTGTCGTCACCTCGCTGCAGATGTTCGAGCGGCCGCCAGTGCGGGACGGCAATGCAGAGGCAACCTGGGCTCTCTCAAAGGTTGAATCCTTCGACCCGGACGCCTACCGCAACCTGTTTCGCCGCGTGGGCGAGGACTGGCTCTGGTTCTCGCGCCTGGAGCTGGGCGACGACGACCTCAGGAGCCTGCTCGCGGACCCGGCTCGCCAGCATTACGTGTTCAGGGAGCGGGGGCGGGACGCGGGCGTTCTGGAGCTCGATTTCGGTACCGAAGGGGAATGTGAACTGGCCTTCTTCGGACTGATGCCGCACATGATCGGCCAGGGCGCCGGCCGCTGGATGATGAACCGGGCGCTGGATATCGCCTGGTCGCGCCCCATCCGGAGGCTATGGGTGCACACCTGCACCTTCGACCACCCCGGCGCGCTGGACTTTTACGTCAGAACCGGGTTCGTGCCGTACCGCAGGCAGATCGAGGTGGCCGACGACCCCAGGATTACCGGCGTTTTGCCCAAATCCGCAGCGCCTCAGGTGCCGTTGCTCGATAGCTGATGACCAGGGCCTGTTGACTGGAATCCTTGAGCGGCTTTGATGTGGACAGATGGGTTGCGTTTTCGATTGGCCTCTCCAAGTTGCGGAGCAACTAGATCGCGTCGCAGTAAGGCGACGCGCCTAGCCCGCAAATCTCACCATTAAACTGGAATGGGACCTCGATTTATTGGATAATGTGAGTGGATTCAATTACTTACACTATTCCAACAAAGAGGTCCCATGAACACACAGTGTACGCCCAGGCAACTTGAATTTCACGCCTTTGGCCGCCGCGAAGTTGTCGGTCGTTTCGACGCCGGTCGGCTCACCTCCGATGGCGGCGCCATCCTGCTGCGCGAGGTGGATCGCCGCTTGGGGCTGATGCAGCGCATCGCAGATTGCTTCACCGATTATCGCGACCCCAGGAAGGTCGAACACTCGGTGTTGGAGATGGTTACCCAGCGGGTGGGTGGGATTGCCCTGGGCTACGAAGACCTCAACGATCACGACGCGTTGCGCGGCGACAGCCTGTTGGCGCTCTGGGCGGGCAAGGCCGACCTGACCGGTGCGCAGCGACCCCGGGAGCGGGATCGGAGGTATGCACTGGCGGGTTCGAGCACGTTGAACCGCCTGGAGTTGGGTAAGCCGGAGGATGCGGCCCGGGATCGCTACCGCCGCATCGCGGCGGATGCGGATGCCCTGGACCGGGTGCTGGTGGATCTGTTCCTGGATGCCCACACCGAGGCGCCGGCAGAACTGTGGCTGGACCTGGACGCCACGGACGATCCGCTGCACGGCAATCAGGAGGGGCGTTTCTTTCATGGTTACTACAAGAACTACTGTTACTTGCCGCTCTACATCTTTTGTGGCGAGCATCTGTTGTGCGCACGACTGCGGCCATCGAACCGGGATGCCAGCGTCGGCAGCGTCGAGGAGTTGACCCGCATCGTTGGCCGGATTCGCCAACGCTGGCCCGAGGTGCGCGTGGTGGTACGGGGCGATTCCGGATTTTGCCGGGAATCGATCATGCATTGGTGCGAGTGCAACGACGTGGACTATGTGCTCGGTCTGGCGCGCAACGAGCGCCTGGTGGGACACATCGAGAAGGCTCTGCACAAGTCCCACAGCCGCTATGCGACGACGGGCGCGCCGTCGCGTCGGTTCCGGGTGTTTCGCTACCGGACCCGAACATCCTGGAGCCGCGCGCGCCGGGTGGTGGCCAAAGCCGAGCATCTGGCGAAGGGTCCCAACCCGCGCTTCGTGGTGACCAGCCTGGGCCCGGCGGTGGCCGGGCCGCAACGACTCTACGAACAACTGTATTGCGCCCGTGGCGACATGGAAAACCGCATCAAAGAGTGTCAGCTCGATCTGTTCGCCGACCGGACCAGCACGGCGACGCTGCGCGCCAACCAACTGCGTCTGTATTTTGCGTCCTTCGCCTATGTGCTCATGCACGGCCTGCGGCGCCTGGGCCTGGCCGGCACGCGCTGGGCCCGGGCGCAATGCGGAACCCTTCGGGTGAAACTGCTCAAGGTCGCAGCCCGGGTGCGGATCACCGCACGCAAGGTCTGGTTGTCGTTCTCATCGGTCTACCCCTACCGGGACGCATTTACGGCCGCCGCAAACGCGCTCTGTCGGGGACCGACCCGCGCCCCGCCTGCGTAACCGGATTCGCGCCGACCCATCACACCGACCGGCTCACCCGCCGGGGAGGACCCACGCCTGAAAGACAGCCCGTGGCTGCCACCGCCGTGGCACAGTCACGTTTCCGACCCTGCCGAGAGCCAAAATTGCCTCAATATCGCCGCACAGGCATGCGTTTACAGCACTGGCACTTTCTAACAAGCAAACAAACGGCCCTCAGCCAGCCGGTTCAAACGGCTCCGTCGAGTTGGTGACGGATGCGGGCTAGCCCCAGCTGGGGCGCTCCCTCTATCAACAGGCGCGGAAAGGCGGTGTCGCGCTGACGACCGGCCTGCCTGCGGCCGCGCGGTGGTTGCCGCTCAACGGCTGACGCTGCGCTGTATGCCGCCCCGGTACTTTTCCCACTCCGGGCCGGCGTAGAACTGGCGGAAAAAGTTGCGGAAGTCGTTGATCGGGCCGTCGCCGGCGCACAGGGGCGGCGATTCGATGTATTTCTGCCGGTCCCACACCACCTTGTCCTGGTCGAGTTGCTTGCAGATGTCCTTGATCATTGCTCGTGCCAGCCCGCCCCTGGGGCCGTCCCGGTCGGCGTTGAGCTGGGTGAAAGCGAAGCGCAGGTGGGTGACGTCCCGGGCGACCGGCGTGACGCCGGTGACCAGCAGGGTCTCGCACATGCCCGTGAAGCGCGTCCAGGGCTGGCCGCTGCCGTCCACGCCGTAGGCGATGGTGCCGTCGATGGTGCCCTGGGGCGTGCCCATCTTCACGTGCACCTCGGCGGTGCGGCGGTGCCCGTCGAAGCTGATGTCGTAGTTGGGAAAATCCGCTACGCCGTGGATGTACTTGAAGTGGGCGCTGTCGGCGCCGTTTTCCGCGATGGTCTGCATGGGGCCGTGCACGATCCACTCGTGCTTTTCGTAGTCGGTCCAGTCCGGGTGGCCAACCTCCTCGAATTCGGCGACCTCGTAGCTAGGCGCCTCGTTCTCCGGGTGGTACCAGGCCCACACGAAACCGTTTGCCTCGCGCACGGGGTAGGCACGTTCGCAGGATGGCTTTTTCATCTTCGGGGGTATGGACTTCGAGTAGGGGATGCCGACGGCGGCGCCTTCTCCGTTCCACTGCCAGGAGTGCAGGGGGCACTGCAGGTGGTTGCCGGCGACCTTGCCGCCGTAGCCCATGTGGGCGCCGAGGTGCGGGCAATAGGCATCGAGAACGCGTGCCGTGCCGTCTTCGCCGCGCCACGCCACCAGTTCGCGCTCGAAGTAGTGCAGGGGCTTGACGTCCCCGACCGCCAGTTCGTCGCTGTAGCACATGACGTACCAGCCGAACGGCATCGGCACGGTGATGCCCCGTTCCTCGGCGCTGCGGCCGTTGACCACGGGTTCGAGCCGCCAGCGGGCCAGGGCGGCCTTGTCCAGCGTCTTGAGTTGGTCCCAGACCAGGACCGGTGCGGTGCGGGTGTCCCGGATGTCGACGGCTTCGCTCATGATTGTTCTCGTTCCGATGGTGTTGCGGGGCAGGTGTCCCGGGTATCGATGGGCTCTTGCATGGTGGCTCTGTTCATGGAGGTGACGCGTCCGGCAGCTTGAACACGCGGCGGGCATTGTCGCTGAGGAACTTGCGCCAGACGGCTTCGTCGCGGAACGGCACCTGCGGCAGTTCCCCGAAGATGCGCTCGAGGCTCAGGCCCTGGGGATAGTAGCCCGCGTACAGGATTCTGTCGGCCCCCCGGGTATTCGCGTAGTTGACGATGGCTTCCGGGTAGTACTTCGGCGCGAACGCCGATGTGGAGTAGTAGAGATTCGGCCACTTCAGCATGAGCTTGACGGCCAGTTCCACCCAGGGCTCGCCGCCGTGGCGCATGACGAATTTCAGTTCGGGGAAGTGGTAGCAGACCTCGTCGACGCGCTCGACCCGCTGGGGCGACATGGGGAGGCGCGGCCCGGGGACGCCGACGTTGACCAGAACCGGCAGGTCGAGGTCGCAGCAGGCGCCGTAGATCAGCCACATGCGGCGGTCGTCTATGGGTACCGGGGGATTGCAGCCGCAGGGAAATACGGACACCGAGTGGATGCCGAACTCCTCATGGGCGCGGCGGATTGACCTGACCGCCTCCATGCCCTTGTTGGGATCCACCGGAAAATCGAACGCGAAGCGCTTTGGGTACCGGGCCCTGGCGCTTTGGGCCGCTTGCGAGCCCTCGAAATAGCCGACCAGGGCGATGTCGATACCGTAGCGGTCCATTTCCCCGACCAGGAACGCGACGTAGTCGTCCGTCGTCTCGAGAACGGGGATGTCGCGGAACATGTACTGCGCCGGCATCTTGAACTGCTCGATGCTCTCACGGTCCTTCAGCAGCGGCAGGAAGCTGGCGTACCACTCCTCGTTCGTCTCGCTGACGGGAATGCCCATCATGAGGTCCACGATGGGTATCTGCCGGATGGCTGCGGCGCTCACTCGAGGGGCTCCGTACCGGTTGCATCGGATCGCTCAATCATCCCATTTTCCGTGCTTTCAAGGTAATGCTGCCGGACCCGGGCCTTCACGGCCTTGCCGGAGGCGTTGCGCGGCAGCGGGGCATGCTGGATATGCACCCGTTTGGGAACC
The DNA here is from genome assembly GCA_963663395.1 of Pseudomonadales bacterium. Classification (GTDB taxonomy): domain Bacteria; phylum Pseudomonadota; class Gammaproteobacteria; order Pseudomonadales; family Azotimanducaceae; genus Azophilus. The sequence continues at coordinate 4,893,511 of OY760226.1, read as the reverse complement.
TTGTGTCTCGCCAGATGGGCCAGGCAGTGATTCAGCAGCGCCGCTTCGGTCAGTTCCCTGTCCGGATGCGGCACGGCGGCCGCCACCAGCTTTTCGCCCAGGCGCTCGTCCGGCAGCCCGAAGGCGGCGGTCTCGCGAACGTCGGGATGTTGTTCGATGACCCGTTCCACTTCGGCGCAGTAGATGTTCTCGCCGCCGGAAATGACCATGTCCGTCTTCCGGTCGACGACGTAGAGCAGGCCGTCGTCATCAAAGTAGCCGACGTCGCCCGTGGCGAACCAGCCGTCCTGATCGAATGCGCCTTCTTCCGCGTTTGCGTAGCCCGTCATCAGCGCGGCACCCCGGATGTGGATCTCGCCCGTTGCGTTGGCGGGCAGGGCTGAGCCCGCATCGTCGCGTATCTCGATGTCGACGGTGGACACCGGACGCCCGACGCTACGGGCGTTTTCGATGAATTCGGCTCCGACCATCAGCGTTACCGTGCCGTTGACCTCGGTCATGCCGTAACCGGTTCCCATGATCGCCGATGGAAAGGCCGCATGGATATCGGCCAGCAGGGCGGGCGGCGTGGCCTGGCCACCGACCGACAGGCTGGTGAGGCTGGAGAGGTCGTGGTCGTTGCGCGTTTCCAGGCGCAGCAGGTCGCGGTACATGGTGGGCACCGCGGGAAAGGCGGTGACCCGTTCCCGCTCGATCAGTTCCAGTGCCCGGCCCGCATCCCAGCGCGTCATCAGCACGGTCTTGCCGCCCTGCATGAGGCTGGTGAGGAACACGGCATGGCACCCGCTCACATGAAAGAGCGGGAAGACCAGCAGGTTGACCGGCGGCGGGCGCATGCGCATCAGCACCGCCAGGTCGATGCCGGCGGCCTCGGCAATCCCCCTGGCGACGAGCACGCCGGAATACTGAATGGTCTTGAGCGCCGTCAGCACCGCCTGGTGAGTCATCGAGGCGCCCTTGGGCAGCCCGGTGGTGCCGCTGGTGAACATCAGCAGGGCTTCGTCGTCCGGTTTCCGGGGCGTTGCGGGCAGCGCATGGTCCGCAGCGCCCGACACGACCACTCGCAACTCGTCCATGGACATGGCATCGACGCCGCTTTCCGCGTCGTGGCGTTCGCGCAGGCAAAGGCGGCAACCGGTGGACGCCAAACAATGGTCGAACTCCGCTTTTCCCGCGCGAGCATTGATCAGTGCCGGGACGGCGCCAATCGCGCTGATGGCGATGAAGCCGACCATCCACTCCGGTGAATTGGGCAGGGCGAGTCCGATCCGGTCGCCCGGTTTCATGCCGCGCTCGTTCGAGAGATGGTGCGCCAGGCGCGCCGCCTGCGCACGGCACCGGGCGAACGTCAGCCGGACGTCGTCCTGAACCACCAGTTCGCGCTCCGCATGGGTTTCCAGGCACTCGAATATCCCGGCCAGGTACGGGTAGTTATCCGCGAATACGCGCACCCTGCGCCCATCCCTGGAAAGCTCGCGGATGCGGAACGCCGCCGTGATGTCCTCCCCGGAGTTATCCAAGAAAAAATCCCTCGAAATTGTGCATTGAGTAAGTTGGTTGGCTATGTATTTCCGGTTTGCGCAGCTAGCAGCCCGTGGCAAAAGTCCGGCGTAGCACCGAGAGCGCCGATGTGCCCGCCTGGCAAGACGCGAGGAGCGAGAATATCGGGCATATTTGAGCGACGAGCAACGCAGTCAGGCGGGCACATCGGCGTTCGAATGCCGGCGGACTTTTGCCACGGGCTGCTAGACTAACTCGAAATCGCGAATTGTGGGAAGCGCCGGAGGCGGAAGTTGGACCGATTTGCAGACCGGGTGGGGTTGATCACGGGCGGCAGCGAAGGCATTGGCCTGGCCATCGCGCATCGCCTGATTTCCGAAGGCGCCACGGTTTACATCTGCGGCCGCAGGCCGGATATGCTGGATGCGGCGGGTGCATCCCTGGGGCCGCGGGCGCGCACCCGTCAACTCGACGTTGGCGATACCCCGGCACTCAAGGCGCTGATCCGGGAGATCCGGGAAGCCGATGGCCGCTTTGATTTCCTGGTCAACAACGCCATGCACGTCGGCTGGAGGTCGATCGCCGAAACGTCCATGGAGGACTTCCGGCGCGATTTCCGCATCAACGTCGATGCCGCTTTCGCGGGCGCCCAGGCGGCGCTCGAATGCATGGTCGAGAAGGGGACGGGAGCCATTCTCAACGTCGCCTCCATCAACGGGCTGCTGGCCATCGAGAACATGGCGGCCTATTCGGCGTCCAAGGCGGCGCTAATACACTTTTCGAAGTGCGCCGCCATGGAAGGCGCGCCGCACGGGGTGCGCGTCAACGTCATTGCCCCGGGAGTCATCGCGACGCCGGGAACCAACGCAGCGCTGGGCGGCATTCCCGGCTATACGGAGGCGGTGGCGGGGGGCGTGCCGATGAACCGATTGGGCGAGCCGGACGAAGTGGCCGCCGTAGCAGCCTTTCTGCTCTCGGACGAGGCGAGCTACGTTACCGGCGTGTGCCTCTCGGTCGATGGGGGCAAGGCAGTGCAACTGGTTGTTCCACCGCCGCCGGGCGGCTGAACGGCATGCCGGTTCCAGCAGTTTCGCCACCGCAGCCGCGCGCTGATGTGCATGGAACATCGCTCGGCGCTGTGGAGAGCCAAATCCGAATAATGGGTCAAGGGTTCGAACTCTTATACGCGGATGAGGCTGTCAAACGCGTCAAGTTCCCGCCCCGCCGCTGTTTTATCGTCGGGCCGGGGCATCGCCCCGTCAGGGCTTGTCGTCAGCCGGTCAGTCGAAACGCCGTCAAATTGACAGAGGAAAGAAAGTGAGCGAGCAGTCGCTGAAAGGAAAGGTCGCAGTAGTCACGGGCGCTGCCCAGGGCATGGGCAGCGCCACGGCGCGTTTGCTGTCGGAGAAGGGCGCGAGCGTTGCCGCCCTGGACCTGAACGGGGAGGGCGCCGCGGAAACCGTTGCCGGCCTGTCCACCCCGGCGCTGACGCTGTCCTGCGATGTGAGCGACAGCAGTGCCATCAACGAGGCGTTCGCCCGGGTGGAAACCGAACTCGGCCCGGTAAGCGTGCTGGTCAACAACGCCGGCATCGGCCGCGCCCCCGATGACGGCAGCGAGCAGATGTACGAACTCATGGCGAAGCGCAACGCGGAACTGCAGGAAGGCGGAGAGGCCCGAACCCACGTCGACCACATCGTTTTCATGGAGGACGCAGGCTGGAAGGGGGTGCTGGGCGTGAACCTCGACGGCGCCTTCTACTGCACCCGGGCGGCCGTGCGGTCAATGGTGCGGGCGAATATCGAGGGCTCCATCATCAACATCTCCTCCACCGCCGCCCAGTCGGGCGAGGGGCCCATTCACTACGTCACCAGCAAGGCCGCCGTTGTCGGATTCACGCGGGGGCTCGCCCGCGAACTGGGTTCGCGGCGCATCCGCGTAAACGCCGTCGCACCGGGGCCGACCAATACCCCGATCATGGACGGCATTCCACAGGAGTGGATCCGGGACATGGAAAACGCGATCCCATTGGGCCGCATGGCGGAGCCCGGCGAGATCGCCCAGGCGGTCTGCTGGCTGGCGAGCGATGCGTCCGGCATGTGCACGGGCTCCGTGCTGGTCGCCAACGGGGGCAGCTACTTCTTCTGACGACTGCGCCTCTACTCTTCCGGCGCCACCGTCAGCGAGAGGCCGTCTAGCGCATCGGAAACCTGAACCTGGCAGGTCAGCCGGGAGCGGCCGGTGTCGAATGCATCCAGGCAGGAAACCAGGTCCAGTTCGTCTTCGCCCGGCGCGCCGACTCTCCCGAACCAGTCCGCATCGACCAGGCAGTGGCAGGTGGCGCAGGCGCACTGGCCGCCGCAGATGGCTTCGATGCCCATGCCCTCGTCGCGCAGTACTTCCATCAGGATGCTGCCGTCGGGTGCCTGCAGCCGGTGGGCGTTGCCGTCGCGGTCGGTTACGTGGATGGTGGCCATCAGCGAACCCGGATGCGCGGGTCGGGCGCGCCCCTGCGGATGGTAGCCAGGAATTCCTCCAGCGGGGCGGGCGGGGCCACCTGCGGCTCGTCTTCATCGGGCGGCGTTTTCCAGAACGCTTCCCAGGAAGGGAACAGGTCGTGAAAGGCACCGTCATAGGGCTCGCGGCCCGGCCAGCGCATCTTGCTGTCGCCCACCGGCGGCTTGTTCAGGTCGGTTGCGTACCAGTAGCAGGGCAATCGGCGGCGGAAATGCCAGCGGCCTTCAATTCGCTCGTAGTTGTCCCAGTACAGCATCTGCATGATCACCCACTCCTCGCCGGTCTCGTGCTCGTTCTTGGAGTACAGAACGCCATGGGCGCGATCCGCATCGTCGAATTCGATGATGTGATTGCCGGTGTGGTGAGACGTGCCGGTGAACTGCAGCCTGAGGGTATCGTCGAGCCAGCGCTTGAGGTACCCGCGCCCCGCCTTGTCGCGGCTGACCCGGATGTCGGGGGCGAACAGGTTCACGTGGGCGTCCAGGTCGCGCATGTCCAGCGACAGCGCGTACTTGGCGACGAGCTGACGGATTTCCTCGGTGGACTCGAGCCGGTCGATGCGGTCCTCGAGGTTTCGCGAAGGGGCCATGGCGAACCGGAAGATTCCTGAATTCGCGAGATATCCTAATTGATGATGAGCACAAGAAGAACAATGGCACGACAATCTCCACAGTTCGCAGTCGCGTTCGGCGGTTGCGGGATGTTGTGACCATGCGAACCGCGTCCGAGGTCGAATGCGCAACGCCGAGCCGTGATGCCGTTTCTGGCGCAAATCGCGTATTGGGCCATGTTTCGGGACAAATCCTTTCACAATTCGTTAAATCCGGATGCAGAATTACGCAAAAGGGTAGAATTGGCGTTGGTCCTGTGGAATATTGCAGGCTGATCGGGCGAAGGTAGAAATCCATGGCCGAAGCACCGGCTCGGGCAACAGCGCAGCCGTCATCGTGGAACCTGGTGGAGGAAGTGGCGGCCAGGTCCGGGCTCATCGCCGAGCGCGCCGCGGAGGGCCGCGCCCGGCGCCAGGTGAGCGACGAGGTGGTGCAGGCGTTGAAGGACGCCGGCTTCATGCGTGCCGTTCTGCCGAAGCGCTGGGGCGGGCTGGAAGCGACGCCGCAGGAGTTCTTCGCGGCGCTGCTGAAGGTCGCCGAACAGGACATGAGTTCCGCCTGGATAGCGGGAATCATCGCGGTGCACGCCTACCAGCTTGCGCTGATGGATGACCAGGCCCAGGCTGATGTCTACGCTGACGACGCCGATACCCTGATCTCGAGTTCCTACAACCCGGTCGGCGGCCGGGCGGAGTCGTGCGACGGCGGCTTCAGGCTGAGCGGCCGCTGGGGCTGGAGTTCCGGTTCGGCGCACTGCTCCTGGGTGCTGCTCGGCGCCATCGTGCCCGGCGACGGCTACCGCACCTTCCTGGTGCCGCGCCAGGACTATGAGATTGAGGACACCTGGTTCGTCTACGGCCTGCAGGGCACCGGCTCGAACGACATCGTGATCGATGAGCCGGTATTCGTGCCCGAGCACCGCACCCATCGCCAGATGGACGGGTTCAACTGCGTGCACGGGCAGGCGAACCCGATGTACAGCATTCCCTGGGCGCAGGTCTTCATCCGCGTGGTGTCCACGCCGGCCATCGGCGCTGCCCGGCATGCCGTCGACCTGTTCGTCACCAACGCCGCGGCGTCCAGCACGGATCCCACCAAGCTGCAGGGCGACCCGGACATCACCCGGCGGGTTGCCGAGGGGATAAACGACATCGATGAAGTGGAGACCATCATGTTCCGCAATTTTGACCGCATGATGGAACGGGTGAACGCCGGCCAGGCCATTCCGATGATCGACCGGGTGCGCTACCGCTACCAGGCGAGCATGGTGATCGACCGCATGGGCGCCGTGGTGGACCGGCTGTTCGAGGTGGCCGGCGGGCGCAGCGTGTTCGACGGCGCCGGCATCCAGGACATCTGGCGCGACATCCATATCGCTCGCGCCCATGTCGCCAACAACCCGACCCCGTTCGCCCGCAATCTGGGCGGCATGGCGCTCGGCGCGGAAAACGGCGACTTCTTCGTCTAACCCGAACTTCGCACCACGCCGGTAGACCAAAATATGTTATTATTTTTCAATCAGTTAAGTTCAATTCAGGGAAATAGTTCCCGACACGAACCGTATCGGGCGGAAAGCGTTTCGCCATGCGCTGATGAAGGCGGCGTCGCGCCCGTGGGCAGGGCTTGAGGCCGTGGCAGCGGAGTTGCAGGGCCCCCCGCGCGGAGAGACGGTCTCCGTCGGCGATCTGAGCATCCACTATCGAAGCCACGGGCGCCCCGATGGCGATGCGGTGGTGTTCGTACACGGCAGCGGCCCGGGCGCCAGCGGGCACAGCAATTTCAAGAAGAACATCGATGCGTTTGCGGCGGCCGGTTACCGGGTAATCATTCCGGACCTGCCCGGTTTTGGATACTCATCCAAGCCCACCGACCGCGACTACACCACCAGGTTCTTCAGCGAACATCTTGTCGGGCTGCTCGATGCGATCGGCATCGACAAGTTTGCGCTCATCGGCAACTCGCTGGGCGGGGCGATCAGCATCCGCGCGGCCTTGGACCACCCGGCGCGGGTCACGAAGCTGATCCTCATGGCCCCGGGCGGTATCGAGGAACTGGAAACCTACATGGCGATGCCCGCCATGGCGAAGATGATCGCCAACTTCGTCGATGGCGCGCTGGACCGCGATGGTTTGCGACGCGTCCTGGAAACCCTGGTGTACGATCCGGTGCATGTAACCGATGCCCTGGTGGACGAGCGCTGGGCCATCCTTCAGCAGCAACCGCCCGAGGTGCTGTCACGGATGAGCATCCCGAACATGGAGAGCGAACTGGGCAACATTCGGTGCCCGGTGCTGAGCTTCTGGGGCGTCGATGACGAGATGCTGCCAGCCAGCGGCGGCCTCAAGATCACGCGGGCCTGCAGGCCGAGCCGCCACGTTGAAATCGCCGAGTGCGGGCACTGGGTGATGGTGGAGCACACCCGGTTGTTCGACACCGCCTGCCTCGACTTCCTGGCCAACGGCTGATGCTCCACGAACAGCGGATCGACGAGATTGCACATGCTCTGCACACCTCGATGCTTGAGCGGTCGCCGATAGCGCCGTTGTCTGAAACCGATCCGACCATTGAGGTCGACGACGCCTACCGGATCAGCCGTCTCTTCCTCCAGTTGCGGGAAAGGGCCGGCGAACGGCTGGTCGGCAAGAAGATCGGGGTGACCAGCCCGGCGGTGCAGGAAATGCTGGGAATCGACCGGCCGGACTTCGGCTTTCTCACTGATGCCATGTGGTGCCGCGACGGCGTGGTGGACGCCGGCGAGTTGATCGCCCCCCGGGCCGAGGCGGAAATCGCCTTCCGCCTGGCAAGCGACCTCACCGGCCCCGGCGTGACCCCGCAGGACGTGCTGGCGGCCACGGAATCCGTCATGGCCTGTTTCGAGATCGTCGACTCCCGCATCGAGGACTGGCGCATCGGCATCTGCGACACCATCGCCGACAACGCCTCCTGCGGCGTCTTCGTGCTCGGCAACGATGAAGTTCCAGTCAACGGGCTCAGCCTGAAGGACATCCACGTCACCGTTACCAGGAACGGGGAGTACCTGAGCGAAGGCACCGGAGCCGCGGTTCAGGGCGCGCCGGAGAACGCCGTAGCCTGGCTGGCCAATACGCTCGGCGAGTACGGCATCCCCTTCCGGGCCGGGGAGATCATCCTGTCGGGTTCGCTGGTACCGCTTGCGCCAGCGTCAGCGGGCGATGTCTTTGCCCTGTACATGCCGGGCCTCGGGGAAGCGGAGGTGCGCTTCATATGAGCGCTCGGTACTCGAGAAGCCAAGTCCGCAATTGTTCCGCGAAAGTGCGAGTTGGCAACCGTGACTGAGTCGGGGGCAAACGTCGGGTGCGCGGTGTTGGGGTCAGGCAACATCGGAACCGACCTAATGGTCAAGATTCTCACGATGTCGGAAAACCTTGACCTGCGCATGCTCATCGGCATCGAGGCAGACTCCGATGGCCTGGCGAAAGCGCGCGAACGCGGCATCGCCACCTGCCACGAGGGGATCGACGGCGCGCGCCAGATGCCCGAGTGGCAGGGTGTGCAAATCGTGTTCGACGCCACCTCGGCCTCCGCCCATGCGCATCACGATGCGGTGTGCCGGGCCGACGGCAAGCAACTGGTGGACCTTACTCCCGCGGCCATCGGCCCCTACTGCGTACCGGTCGTGAACATGGCCGAGCACCTTGATGCGGACAACGTGAACATGGTGTCCTGCGGCGGCCAGGCAACCATTCCCATGGTGCACGCCGTGCGCCGGGTGGCGGAGCGGGTGCCCTACGCGGAGATCGTCGCGTCCGTGGCTTCGAAGAGCGCCGGACCGGGTACCCGGGCGAACATTGACGAGTTCACCGAGACCACGGCCAAGGGTATCGAGGTGGTCGGCGGCGCCGAGCGCGGCAAGGCCATCATCGTGTTGAACCCGGCCGAGCCGCCCATGATCATGCGCGACACGGTCTACACGCTGTCCATCGGCGCGGAACTCGACGAGATCGAGGCATCGGTGCAGCAAATGGTAGGAGAGGTCCAGCGCTACGTGCCCGGTTATCGGCTCAAGCAGAAGTTGCAGTTCGAGCGCTTCGGCAGCAACGACCCGCTCAAGATTCCAGGTATGGGCACCTACGAGGGCGTCAAGTCCACCATTTTCCTGGAGGTGGCCGGAGCCGGCCATTACCTGCCGAAGTATGCGGGCAATCTCGACATCATGACCTCCGCCGCAATGGCCACCGGCGAGCGCATCGCGGAACTGAAGTTCGGGGCGGCCGCATGACCGGCAAGGTTTCCGGAAAAATCACCGATCCTACCCGGGAAAAGATCTACGTCCAGGACGTGACCCTCAGGGACGGCATGCACGCCATCCGCCACCTGTACGGCATCGACCATGTCGCCGCGATCGCGAAGGCCCTGGACGAGGCCGGGGTGGACGCCATCGAGATTGCCCACGGCGACGGCCTCAACGGCGGCAGCTTCAATTACGGGTTCGGCGCCCACACCGACTGGGAGTGGATCGAGGCGGTCACCGATGTGGTGCAGAACGCAGTTGTCACTACGCTGATCCTGCCCGGCATCGCCACCCGGGAGGAACTCAAGCGGGCCTATGCCGCCGGAGTACGGTCGGTGCGGGTGGCCACCCACTGCACGGAAGCGGATGTTGCCAGGCAGCACATGGCAATCGCCCGGGAGCTTGGCATGGACACCGTCGGTTTCCTGATGATGAGTCACATGATCGAGCCCGAGGCATTGGCCGGGCAGGCCCGGCTGATGGAGTCCTACGGCGCCCAGTGCGTCTACGTGACGGACTCGGGCGGCGCCCTGGACATGGACGGCTACCGGGAGCGGCTTCAGGCGTACGATGCGGTCCTCTCGGAAGAGACCGAGCGCGGGGTGCATGCGCACCACAACCTGTCTCTGGGGGTGGCCAACTCGATGGTCGCGGTGCAGACAGGCGCGCGGCGGGTGGATGCCTCCCTGGCCGGCATGGGCGCCGGGGCGGGCAACGCACCGCTGGAGGTGTTCATTGCGGCGGCAGACCGCAGGGGCTGGCAGCACGGCTGCGACCTCTACAAACTGATGGATGCCGCCGAAGAACTGGTTCGCCCCCTCCAGGACCGGCCGGTGCGCGTGGACCGGGAGACCCTCTCCCTGGGTTATGCGGGCGTATATTCCTCTTTCCTGCGCCACGCGGAGAAAGCCGCGGCAGACTACGGGCTCGACACGCGCGAAATACTGGTGGAGCTTGGCACACGGCGCATGGTCGGTGGCCAGGAGGACATGATCGTCGATGTGGCGCTGGACCTCGTCCGGCTCAGGGAACGGGCGGTCGAAAAGGTGGAGGGACGATGACGGCAAGAAACAGGATCGCATCCCTGGGCTACGTGCGCATCGCCATGCGCGACCCGGGGGAGTGGGCGAGCGTCGGCGAAGAGATTCTGGGTTTTCGGGCAGAGCCGCAGACCAACGGTTCGATCCACCTGCGCATGGACTCGGCGCCGGCTCGCTTCATCGTGGAGCAAGTGGCGCAGGACGGCTTCATCGGTGCCGGGTGGGAGTGTTCGAGCGCCGATTATCCCGTACTGATTTCTTCTCTCGCGGAGCATGGCGTGAGTCTCGAGACCGGGTCGCCGGACGAGTGTGCCGCGCGCGCCGTGGACGCCTTTGTCCGCGGCGCGGACACGTCGGGCAACGTCTTCGAGGTGTTCCGTGGCCGCCAGATTGCGGATTCGGGCTTCCAGTCACCGATCGGCGGGGTCGAATTCGTGGCGGATGACCTGGGCCTCGGCCACCTGGTGCTCCCGGCCGCCGAACACGGCGCCACCAGCGCGTTTTACCGGCAGGTATTCGGGTTCGGCATGAGCGATGAATTGACGCTGCCGCCGCCGGTCGATGGTGCGCCGGAAATGTGCATTCACTTCCTGCATGCCCGCAGCCCCCGGCATCACAGCCTGGGCCTCTTCAACGGCCCGGCGCCGTCCGGCGTGGTGCACCTCATGGTGGAGATGACCACCCTCGATGCGGTGGGCGCCTGCCTCGACCGGGTGAATGCCGCGGGGTTGCCCATCACGGCGACCCTCGGGCGCCACGTCAACGACGGCATGGTGTCCTTCTACTTTCTCGCTCCCGGGGGCATTCCCGTGGAAGTCGGCTACGACGGCAGGCAGTACGACTGGGACGATTTCGTGCCCACCAGGAGCACGGTGGGCGACCTGTGGGGCCACGCCTACAGTTTTCCGGAGTAAGCCTGATGGGGGGATGCGCCAGCCCGACGAGAGAAAAGTGACGCAGGGGGGATTTGACGCAATTGACAGCCTTATCCGCGAATGAGAGGACTAACGGGGCGATGCCCCAGCCTGGTAAGACAACAGTGACCGGGAGGAAACTTGACGCAATCGACAGTTTTAATCCGCGAATGCGAGGACTAACGGGGCGATGCCCCAGCCTGGTGAGACGACAGTGACCGGGAGGAAACTTGACACAATCGACAGTTTTAATCCGCGAATGGCAGGAATAGCGTGATCGACAAGACCTGCAGCATCCGCGACATCGCCAACGGGATCGAAAGCGGCATGACGATCGGCATCGGTGGTTGGGGCGGGCGCCGCAAACCCATGGCCGTCGTGCGGGAACTTCTCAAGACACCGGTAACCGACCTCACCCTCCTGAGCTTCGGCGGCCCGGACGTGGGATTGCTGGCGGCGGCGGGCAAGATCAGGAAACTGGTTTTCGGCTTCGTCTCCATGGACCTGGTGCCTCTTGAAGCGCATTTCCGCGCCGCGCGCCAGGCCGGGGCCATCGAGGTGATGGAACTCGACGAGGGCATGTTCCAGCTCGGCCTGAAGGCCGCGGCGGCGCGACTTCCCTTCCTGCCCACGCGCGTCGGGTTCGGCTCGGACGTACTGACCACGAACCCGGAAATCAGGACGGTCAAATCGCCCTATGGCGACGAGGAACTGGTGGCCGTGCCCGCGCTGCCCGTGGATGTAGCGGTCTGCCATGTCAACCAGGCGGACATCCTGGGCAATTCGCGCATCAGCGGGCCCGATCCCTTCTTTGACGAGTGGTTCTGCCGCGCTGCCGGCAAGGCCTATCTCACCGCCGAGGAGGTCGTTCCGACCGATGCATTCAACGATCCGCTGACCGCGCTGCAGATGCCCATCGAGCGCAACCTGGTGCATGGCGTGGCGCTTGCCAGGCACGGCGCGCACCCGACGTCCTGCGCGCCGGGTTACGGTATCGACGTCGAGCACCTGCGCCGCTACAGCGCGGCGGCGAAGGGCGGATGGCCCGACTACCGTGCTGAATTCGTGGACGGCCTGGGCCTCGATGATTATGTAGAGGCCGTGGGCGGAGCGGCCAGGATCGATGCCCTGCCGTTGCCGGTGTTTTAGCCGTGACCAACCATGAACAATCACCCGTCCAGGAGGCCGCGATGACGTACTCCCTCGCGGAACTCTGTATCTGCGCCGCCGCGGAAGCCTTTCGCGGCGAGGGCGAAACCATGATCACCAGCATCGGCCTGGTGCCCCGGCTCGCCGCGTCGCTGGCCAAGTCCACCTTTTCGCCCGGCCTGATGATGACCGAGGGGGAGGCCTACCTGGTCAGCGAACCCGTACCCGTCGGCCCGCGCGGCGACTATCGGCCGAAGATCGAAGGGCTGATGACCTACGAGCGGGTCTTCGACATCATCTATCGGGGTATGCGCCACGCCATGGTCACGCCCGTGCAGGTGGACACCTACGGCCAGATGAACATTTCCGTGATCGGCGACTACGCCCGGCCGAAGGCCGCGTTGCTGGGTGTGCGCGGCTATCCCGGCAACACCGTCAACAACAGGAACTCCATGTTCGTGCCGAGCCACGATACCCGCACCTTCGTTGCCGGCGAGGTCGACATGGTGGCGGGGGCCGGCTATAACCCGGCGCGCTGGCCGGGAGGCAGGAAACCCGAATTCCTGGATTTGCGCCGCATCGTCTCCAACCTCGCGGTGATGGATTTTCAGGGCCCCGCCAATGCCATCCGGGCAATCAGCCTGCATCCGGGCGTCACCTTCGAGCAGGTGCAGGACAACACGGGCTTTGCGCTCGAACGCATCGAGGGCCTGGGCGAAACGGCGGCGCCCACCACCGAGCAACTCGACGTGCTGAAACGGCTCGACCCGCATGACCTGAGGGCGACGGTGTTCAAGGGCAATCCTCCCGGCCGCAGGGCCGAATAAGGGGCTCCCGTGACGGCCACGCTCCAAACGCCATTGACACAGGCGCTGGGGTGCCGGCTGCCCATCATTCAGACAGCCATGGGATGGGTTGCGACGCCCGAACTGGTTGCCGCGTCCGTATCAGCCGGGGCAATGGGTTTCCTGGCGGCCGCCGTGATGACGCCCGAGGAATGCGCATCGGCTCTCAAGGAGATCAAGCGCAGGACATCCGCGCCGTTCGGGGTGAACCTGCACTCGTTCCAGCCGGGCGTCGACCGCATTGTCGATGCCTGTATCGAACACCGTGTGGCGGCGATTTCCTATGGTCGGGCGCCTTCCGCCAGGCTCATCGACAAGGTCAAGCAAGCGGGCATCCTCTGCGTGCCGACCATTGGCGCGGCGAAACACGCGAAGAAGGCAGTGGCGCTCGGCGCGGACGTCCTGGTCTGCCAGGGCGGCGAGGGCGGAGGCCACACGGGCGAGACGCCGACCTGGCTGCTGCTCGCCCAGGTTCTGGACATGGACCTCGGCGTGCCGGTTGTCGCGTGCGGCGGCTTTCGGGACGGGCGCGGCCTCGCGGCGGCGCTAACCTTCGGCGCCGACGGCATCGCCATGGGCACCCGCTTTCTGCTGACCGCCGACAGTCCCACCCCGGAAGCGACCAAGGCCCGTTACCTCGAAGCCGAGGTAACCCGAATTCGGGTTACCACCCGGCTCGACGGCCTGCCCCAGCGAATGATCGTCAACCAGCGGCTCGAGTCCCTGGAGCGGGCATCCCGCCTGCGCCTGCTGTTGATTGCCCTCAACAGCGGCTGGCGTTTCAAACGGCAGACCGGCGCCAGCCTGGCCGAGATGCTGAAGTCCTCCTGGGCCATGGCAAGGCAGTCGGACCTGTCATTCGGCCAGACGCTGCTGGCTGCCAACTCGCCCATGATCATTCAGAATTCCATGGTGCACGGGCGGCCCGACGAGGGCGTGCTGCCGAGCGGGCAGGTGGCGGGGCTGATCGACGACTTGCCGACCTGCACGGCATTGCTTGACGCGATGGTGACTGAAGCGAGGGAACGCCTTGCCGGAAACCCGGAAAGAACGGTTTGAATGGATGACCGAATAGGGAGGCAAAATGCCTGAAGCCCAAGAAATCAATACCTTGCGGACAGTCACCGATGTCTTTGCGAGGTCTTTGTGGTACCTGCCGGTCGTCGCAGGGACGGGCAGGCCGGGGTCACCGGCATCGGCAGGGCGCAGCCCGTGAGCGGCATCTGCGCCGGGCGAACCGCCATCGTGACCGGCGGAGGCGGCGGCCTCGGCAGAAGCTATTCCAGGGCCCTGGCCGCGGCGGGCGCCAACGTGGTGGTCAACGATATCAACCCCGAGACCGCTGGCGAGACGGTCAAGGACATTACCGCCGCGGGCGGCCGGGCACTCGTGAATACCAATGACATCACTAACCATGAAGATGCCGGCCGCATCGTGCAGCAGGCCCTCGATGCGTACGGCGACTGCCACGCCGTGGTGAACAATGCCGGCATCTGCCGTGACCGGATGTTCGCCTCGATGAGCCCGGACGACTGGGACCAGGTCATCGACGTGCACCTGAAAGGCCACTTCTGCATTGCCAGCCACCTGGCCCGCTACTGGCGGCAACAGGCGAAGGACGGGCGGACCCCCTCGGCACGCATCATCAACACGAGTTCCGGCGCGGGGTTGCTGGGCTCGGTTGGTCAGTCCAACTACTCGGCGGCCAAGGGAGGCATTCTCAGCCTCACGCTGGTGCAGGCGGCGGAACTCGGCCGCTACGGTGTATCCGCGAACGCGCTCGCGCCCCAGGCGCGCACCGGCATGACCGAAGTCGTCTTTGCGGAAATGATGAAGGTTCCCGAAGACGGCAGTTTCGATGCGTTCCACCCCGACAATGCCGCCCCGCTGGTGGTGTGGCTCGCCAGCGAGGCATCCGGCCACGTCACCGGGCAATGCTTCGAGATCTTCGGCGGCAAACTGTCGGTGGCGGATGGATGGCGCACGGGACCGCAACTCGACAAGGGTGCTCGCTGGGACGCCGAAGAACTGACCGAGGCGGTTAACGGGCTGCTCGACGAAGCGACGCCTGCACAGCCCGTCTATGGAAGCTGACAGCCCGGGCTGCAGGGCGCCGCGGACTCGCCTACCCATCCATCAGGAGGCGTGACGCATGGGACTGGAAGTAAGCTATGCAAGTCTTGCCGGACAGGTCGGCGCGCACCTCGGACCCACCGACTGGATGACCGTGGACCAGGCGCGCATCGATCTGTTCGCCGACGCAACAAACGACCACCAGTGGATTCACGTCGATCCCGTGGCGGCGGCCGAAGGGCCTTTTGGGGCCACCATCGCCCACGGTTACCTGACACTCGCGCTGGTAAACAGTTTCTTGCCGGATCTCCTGACGGTGACCGATACGTCCATGGGTGTGAACTACGGTTGCGAGAGAGTCCGGTTCCCTCACCCGGTGACCGTGGGATCGAGAATCCGAGGCAGGGGCGAAGTGATCAGCGTGGAGCCGGCCGGCGGGGGGCTGCAGGTGCTTGTCAGGGTGACGGTAGAGATCGAGGGCGGGGATCGACCCGCCTGCGTGGTCGATACCCTGAGCCGCTTTTACGCGTAGGCGCTTTGCCGTTCGGCGACGGCGCGCCACCTGCAGCGACGGCGCGTCACCTACGGGGACGCATTCAAGTTGCTCCGCAACTTGGAGATGTAGTTCGAAAATGCTACTCATCTGTCCACATCAACCTCGCTCAAGGACGCTGGCGGTACGCGCCCTCTGCCGATGAGGGCGTTGGCCACCGCCGATTTCAGCCCGCTGAAAAATTGACAGGCTCGATTCGGGAACCGATTATGCGTGCACCGGTCAAATCTCTTTCCAATCGCGCGTCGCGAAGTTGCAGGTGCAGCGTTTTCGAAGACTGTGGTTGGAGTACGGCGAACAGGCAATGAGCAGACAAGGAGCATGGTGATGGCTGACGAAGGACAGGAACTGGCTCAGGGCAGCATGACGGAAGTCGTGAACGTGGAGACGTTCGACCCCTCCGAAGTGCGGCCGTGGCAGTATCACAACCGCACCCGGTCGGGAATGGACGACGCCTCGCTGAACTCGCTGGCATCTTCAATCGTCCGTGACGGGCAGCAGCAACTGGGGCTCGCCAGGCGCCTGCCGGCGGGGGACACCCACGCGGTAGAAGTGATCTTTGGCGTGCGCCGCCTGGAAGCGTGCCGGCGCGCCGGCGTGCGCTGGCGTGCGGAGGTGCGCGACGCGTCTTTCTCCGATGCCCAGTGCGCGGCGCTCATGCACGGCGAGAACGAGTGGACCGAAGGCGTTTCGCCCCTGGAAAACGCCGCCCAGTGGAAAGTCATGCTGGATGCCGGGGTCTTCAAGAACCAGTCGGCGCTGGCGGCGCAGCTCGGCTGCCACCGCGGTACGGTGTCCCGGGCGGTACGCACCGCGACGGCGCTGTTGGGCGAGCGCTGGATCGAGCGTCTGGTGCGCCCGGTGATGCACCAGTTCACCGGCCGCTCGGCGGACCGCCTGGCGGACGCGTGCGTGGACAAGACACAGCGCCAGGCCGCCAAGCGGCGGGCGCGCAACCTGACGCCGGGTGTGCCGGCGGGCAGTCTCCACAACCTGCTGTTCAGCACGGACGGCGATGAGAGCCGCCGGGAAACCCTGTTCGTGCGCCGCAAGGGCCAGGCGGGCGGCGGCGTGGTCGCGGCGAAAATCGAGCGCGATGGCGCTGGAGGGTTCTCCATAAGCGTTCGCCCACATGACCAGACGCCGTCGGAACTGGCCGAATTGGCGGAACAGATCGAGGCGCTGGTCGCCGCGGAGACCGCCGAGGCGGCTGGCGTGCGGCTGGGCAGGCGCCTGGCGTCGTTCCTGACGCCCGAGGAGGCGCAGGACGTGGCGCGCTCCTGGCTCGAGGGCTGCATCTGGGCGGCAGCGCGTGACAGCGGCCTGCACTGGGACCAGTGGCGATGCGCGGCGGTGGCGGAAGCGCTGCGGACGCACAAGGAAGGCTGGGAACGGGCGATGGTGCGGGCGATCGGCGGTGCGGAAGCGGATCCCGGCGGTGTCTAGCATTCTTTCCAACCGGCAACCCCGCACTTTGTCGTACGTGCACGACAGGTCGGCGCTTTTCCCGCCGCGTCGGCGAAGGGTGAGAGGGCCGCCCCGATCCGCGCGGAGCATGGTGCGCCGGCGGCATGAAGTTTGAACGTGGGCGGATTGAGGCGGCTCCCTGCGCGTTGGCAGACCTTGGGACAGGGTCGCACTTGCCGATTCAATCGATTGCAGCAATGTCGTTGCGGCGGGGCATCGAAAAGGCCGCTGTCGTGCCGTTGTCGGGAAGCGCATCCGCTTCTCGGGAGCGACCGGAAATCCGCTCGTACCCTGGATGCAGCAGCCGACACGGAATGAGGCACATGCGACGCCAGGCGGCCTCCTCGAAAAAAGTGAGCGAGGAAGACAAGCAGGAACGGAGAAACGACAAACTACCGGTTTCCAGATTCAGGAGCCACTATAAACTTCCTCCTGTCCGCGTTTTTTGGACTACAAACTGTAGTGGGCGTTCTAATGCATACCGCCTGCGCGGCGATGGATGTGCTACAAGGGCACGGTTTGGCCAGGCAACCTGATTGCAACAGGGTGCGTGTCGTGTATGGTGTGACGCTCATGGGAATTGGCATGGTGCCAACGGTGCCTGAAAAGCGAGGGATAGTCTTGGTAGTCGCGGGCGTGGTCCGGTCGTGTGCGTTGTCCTTGCTGTTTGCGGAGTCTGGGTGGACGCTTGGAGTAACCGATGTCTGTAAACGATGCGGAACGGGATGGTTCCTCGACCAAGATTGCGACGATAGGGCCGGTATCCGGAGAAAACGCACCTGAGTTGCGCCCCGGCGGTTCGTCGCCCTGGCATTCAGATCAACACGTAACGATTCCCGACCCGGTAGCCGGCTATATCGAGCGAACGGCGCTGGTAGAACGCTGCGCGCCTGCCAATCGGCGGCTCACGGTGCTGAAGGCCCCGGGCGGTTTCGGCAAGACCACGTTGCTCGCGGCGAGTTGCCGCGACCTGTTGGACCGAGGGGTTCCCGTTGCGTGGCTTTCCCTGGATGGTGAGGATGAACCGGGCGCGCTGGACCTGCACATCGTCCACGCCTTTCAGCGGGCTGGCCTGGATGTTTCCGACCGGCGACCGAACGGCGGGGAACCGCCGTCGGGGACTGACTCGGTCACAAAACTTCTCGTAGCGCTGGAGAACCGCGAAGGGCCCTGGGTGCTCGCACTGGACAATCTGCAGACGCTGAGGGGCCGGACGTCCGTTGCCAGCCTGAACGAACTCGTTCGCAACGCGCCCCCCACCCTGCACCTGGCCGTTTCCTGCCGGGAGTTCCCGGTCGGCCTCGATCTGGCCGGGCCGCTTTTCGAAGGCGCGGCAGATTTCCTGACCGAGGAAGATCTTCGCTTTTCGCGCGCGGAGATCGAGCGCTTATTCGACGGGAAACTGTCACGGCGCGAACTGACGGCCGTGGCCGGGGGCTCTGCGGGCTGGCCCATTGCCCTCGGCATCGAGCGCGCGGCGCGGGCCGGGCAAGCGCGGGAGCGCGACGTGCAGGACCTGATGTACAACTGGGTCGAGTCGAGCCTCTGGTCCGATCTTGCGGAAGACGAAGGGGAATTCCTGCTCGACGTCGGCCTGTTCGAGACGATCGATGCCGAACTCCTGGAAGAGGTACTCGGCGGCAGGGACTCGCTGGGCAGACTCAAGGGCATGTCCGGCGTGGCCGGCCTGCTGGAACCCGTTCGCGGGAGCGGCGGGAGAGTCCTGCGCCTGCATCCGCTGGTTCGGGGGCACTGTGCGAACCGGCGCAGGCGCGAGGCGCCCGAACGTTTTCGGCAGGTTCACCGCCGCCTCGCCACAGCACTGGCCCGACGCGGCGCAACCACGGATGCCGTGGGGCATGCCGCCGAGGGGAACGATGCGGCGCTGGTGGGGCAGATCCTGACGGATGGCGGCGGCGTCCGGATCTGGCCGCGGGAGGGCGAAGAACGGCTGCTCGACGTCAGTCGGTACCTGACGGACGAGATTGTTGCCCTATACCCGAGGCTTGCCCTCATCCGGGGCGTGGCGCAGATTTTCAGGGGCTGGTTGCCGCAGGCGAGGCGGACGCTGGATGCGGCCGTACAGGAACTGCTCGCCGCCGGTTCCGCCCCGGTGGCGTCCGCGGGTCCGGGCGGTGTGGACGCAACCCCGACCGGGGAGGTCGGAGCTCCGCCCCAGGGGGGCGCGGGGGCGGAAATCGAGCGTTGCATTGCGCTGGGGATGCTGGCTCTCAATGGATGCGCGCCGGTCGGTTCAAGTCTGTTCAAGGCAGTGATCGCGCATTGCGGGCGGATTGTCGAGCTACCGGGTATCGAGCCGCTCGTCCGCGCCACGTTGGAGTGGGGCATTTGCGAGGCGCACAACCAGAAGGCGGAATTCGAACAGGCGCTCGACCGGGGCAGGCGCACGCGGCGCTGGCTCGGCGGCCGGTCGTCCTATCTGTCACTGGCGACAGATGGCATATTCGGACAGGTCGCCATGGCACAGGGTCATACCCGGCAGGCAGCGGACTGGTATGAGAAAAGCATCCGCGCAGCCAAGCGCAAGTTCCCCGACAATCCCCGCATGGAGGTGTTCAATGCCGCTCTGAAGCGGGAACTGGACCTGGAACGCAACCGGATGGAAAACGCCGACGACGGGGTTGCCGGGCTCAGGGAAATCTGGA
The DNA here is from genome assembly GCA_963663395.1 of Pseudomonadales bacterium. GTDB lineage: Bacteria > Pseudomonadota > Gammaproteobacteria > Pseudomonadales > Azotimanducaceae > Azophilus. The sequence continues at coordinate 4,873,906 of OY760226.1, read as the reverse complement.
GCGGCAGTTCGTCCCTGCCGTTCTACGCGGCCGCCACCACGGTGGCCGTGGAGTTGACCCTGCACAAGCTTGGCGTCGAGAGCGCCCTGTCGATGGCCGACGAGATGTGGGAGCACGCGGTGCAGGCGGAACTGCCGGCCATCGCGCGGTACCTTGCAGGATTGGGCGTTGCGGTACTCGTGGCGGCCGGGCGTATCGGCGAAGCGGAGCAGAGATGGCAGCTAGAGTCCCTGCCGGATTCCCACGCCGGCTGTCTTGACCTCGCCGGGCAAAGCTGGCGCGAAATGGAAGTGATGTCGTGCGCACGGTTGCGCCTCGCGGCCGCGCGCGGGGAGTTTGACGAAGGCAGGGAACTGCTGGGCGAACTCATCGATCTCACAAGCAGGCGCGGCCTGCGCAGGACGTTGATGCGTGCGCTGGTACTTGGCATTGCCCTGGAGGAGGAGGCCGGAAATCGGCAAGCCGCGCTGGGGCATCTGGAAATGTTCCTCAATTTGTATGCCGAGACGGACTACGGTTGGGCCGTGGTGCGCGAGCGACGTGTAACGGTCCCGCTGCTGGAAGCGTTTCGCGACGGCAACCCGGATTCGCCATTAAGGGAATCGGCCGAGGCGTTGCTTGCCGCGTCGAGCGCAAGCCCTTCCCAAGTGGCGCCGCTGCTGAGTGCCCGCGAAGCAGAGGTGCTGGCCCGCCTTGAGCACCAGACCGACCGGGCGATCGGTGAGGAACTCGGAATGTCGGCCCAGGGCGTGCGCTACTACATCCGCAAGCTGTTTGCCAAGCTCGAGGTGAGCAACCGGTACGACGGGGTGCAGCGCGCCCGGTCTCTCGGGCTTCTGCCTCCCGATTGATCCGGGCGGCCCCGGCGTGCCGGGCACTGACGCGGCGCTAAATCCGCGCGCTGAAGCGGCGCGCTAAAGCGGCGCGCTAAAGCGCGGGGAACAACGCTGGGTCTCGGGAAAGAGTTCGTATGCGGCGCTTCCCTTTCGGCGCGTTAGAGCTCGTCCCATACCCTCCCGTACGGCAGGATGTCGTGGCTGGTGCGCCGAAAGGGAAGCGCCGTATACGAACTCGCTGCCCGGTGCAGGTGATTGTCGAATAGAAGCTAGTAAAGTGAATTGGAGAATATGTTCCATGCGAGCTGGAAGGTGCGAAACCGGCCGTGCGGATGCTATCGTGAAAGGCAAGTGACGCGAGAGCCTGTCGATGATCGACATTGAAAGCTTCAGGAGCGCTGCCGTGTCCTTGCGCGACGATGCCCAGGTAACACTGACGGCAGACCGGCGCGGTGTTGCCGCCCGCACGGGCCGAATCGCGCGCTGGATCGGCAATTTTCGCACCGGCGCGAATCGGGATACGGCCGCCCGTTTCCTCGAGTCCCTCACCGCAAGGTACGGGGGCGACCTTACCGGCCAGGCGTTGGAATCGTCCGGGGCAATCCGGGCCATCAAGGGCGGCAAGCCATTGCGCGCCCGGCACGTCAGGGAGGCCGTCCAGCACGCGGACCGGCTGCAGGCGGCATTCCGGAACCGCAACGCCGGGGCAGCGGACGCCTATCTCGGACGCGTGGCGACGGGTGTCGACCTCACGCTGCTGCAGGTCATGATCGACGATGCGGCGCGGACGCTTTATCCCGGAATTCCCGAAGGCGCGAGGCTCGTCGATGCAGCCGCCCTGGAACCCGGGGTCCGCCAGGCGATTGCCGCGGCGGGCAAGGACGGCAGCCGGCTGGTAACCACCGAGTTGGCCGCCATGATTGTCAAACCCCTTGTTCATGAAGCGGTCAACGCGGCCCTGAGTCCCATGGCAAAGGCCGTGGAACAAGCATCGATAGACCGTCGGGATTCCCTGGCCGCGCGCGCTCTCGCGCAGATCGGGATGCACGCCCCGGGGCTCGGTGCCTTCAGTCCGGAACGGCTGACACCGGATGCGCGGCATGAACTTCAGCAGAGGCTTCTGCACCGGGTCCGCTACGGGCTCTCGCAGCGGGAACTGGAGGACGAGGTGGCGGTCGGCACGGTCGCGGAACGGGTGATCGGCGACTTCGCCCGGGAACGGGCTGCGGCGGCCCGCGCCGTGAGGGCGTTGCCGATCGATGCACCGGTCAGGGCAAAGCTGCTCGAGCAGGTGCTGCACGACAACGTTCCGGCGGATGTGGTGCCGGGCATGTGGCAGGCGTACACGGAGGTGCGTGAACACATTCCCGCCCTTGGCGAACCCGCCGGGGCGCCGGAACTGCAGAAGCTGCTGCCGGCCTTCCGCGGCGCCATGCGGCGTACCTTCGCAGCAACGGGCAGGCAACTCGGCGCGCCGGAAGAGAGTTCGCTGGTGCGCGGCTTCTGGCGGTTTCTGCTCACGCCCGGAGGCGGGCATGGGGCCATCGCCGAACGGCTTGCGCAACCGGACGGCGCCTTGCGGGCGGTCGGTGAAGGAGCGAACTGGTACTGCTCCGAATTTCCCGACACCCCAATGGCGCAAAGGACGCTGGTTTCGGGCGATCCCGACCTGCACGGTACGCCGATATTCGGCCCGGAAAGCTTCGGGCACGCGGGGGAGTACTCAGCCATGCTCACCTCGCTTGCCGGCGTCGTGTCCGCGCAGGGTGGGGACGCGCCGCTCCGCCCCCGCTGGAACAGCCTGTCCGACGAATCGATCGCCACGCTTCGCAATCTCGGTATCCCCATGCCCGCCCCCGAACGAATGGGCCATGCCAATCGTCTGGATTCGCTTTGTGAGCCTGCCGTTTCGTTCGTCCGCGAGGAACTCGCCATCCAGATGCACAAGAAGCGCGATGCAACCCTCAAGGACGGCGTGCTCGAGGACGCCATCGTCGACTACGATCGCGCCACTTACCAGATCGACGGCAGGACGCTGGAGCGGGCCCGGGGCGCGGTGATCGACGGGCTGCAGAATCTCTGCCGCGACAGGCACGGAGTCATCGACGAACAGTTGCTGAAAAGCGTTTCCACGCTGGCCTATCAGGCGGCGCCGATTTGCGGAAGAATCGGGGCCTTCAACGTCCAGCGCCCGGACCTGGCAGTCTCGAGTTCCGATCCGTCGCAACAGACCGGAACGAATCGGGTGACCTACAACCTGTCGAGGGACGATGGGGGCGATGTACTGCTGAGGGTCGTGGATACCGGTCGATTGAGCGGTGCGTCGGTTTTCAAGCCAGGCGGCGGCTTTGACGGCGTGAACCTGGACGCCGAACGCAGCCACCTCTACGTGACGATGGAGATCAGGTTCGATGCTGAAAGTTGCGAGCCGACCCTCGAGCATCTTGACGTTGACTACGCCCTGTTCGAGAAGTCGGAGTGACGGGGCGATGCTGTTCCGGGGGCGGTCCCGCCGGGCCAAAAAGTTCGGTTGTTCCGGCCTCGAGCGGAACAATGCCGGCTGTGCCGGGTCAGTATTAACAGCAAGGAGTTGAATGAGGTCTGCGATATCCAAGCTTGAGCGTCGTCGTGCACGACGACTTGGGGCCGGGCGGGTCTCGGTACGCCAGGTATGGCGGTATTCGACGCCACGCCGGAGAGGTGACAGGTTGCGTTATCGCCCGAAAGCCGCTAAAACATCGCCGTTACCGCTGATTCGTGCGGCGGGGTGCACTCGCATTGACGCCAGGTGCCGCGGACGGAGGTTCGCGCTCCGGGTTGTGGAGACGCTCCTGATTGTGGAGACGCTCCTGGTTGTGGAGACGCTCCTGGTTGTGGAGAAAAGCAAATCACGGAGGAACCGGCCCGGCAGGCTCGGTTGAACAAGACTATGACGGAAGACGAAGCCCGGCAGGCTCGGGTCGATCGGCTGGTCGCGGAGATGGAAGCCACCATTGCCGAAGCAAAGGAAACCTCGGCCGGAATGGCGGACCTGTTTGGTCAAATCGGCATCGAAGACGAGAGCGCGCTCAGCGAAATGGTTCGCAGCGACCGGTGCTCGCCGGCGTTGCGGGCCATGGTCGAGGACGACATGGCGGCGCTCGAGGCGGATCTCAAGGAACGGGAGCAGGCGCTGCTTGAGGAAACGGGCCATCGGCAAACCAGGAAGCCGCACCGAAAACTGCGGCGCATGACCAGGGTCTGACGGAGCGATGCCCCGGTCGGGCGAGAAACGAGCATAGGAATCCAGGCATGACGCGAGTAGCATCGACACCAGCCCCCGGGGGAGACTCGGCCACTACGACAGCCCCCGACGACATTGGCCAGGCGAGCCAGGTTGCTGACGAGAATCAGGTTCACTACGACCCGGGGCAACACGAGTTTGAAGTGTTGCTCGACGGCAAGATGGAAAAGCTCTCGCCGCTGGAAGCGGTGTGCCTCGTCTTGCAGAATCGCTACATCGCCTTGAGCGACGAGACCGCGCGGAAAACCCAGGACATGCAGGATCAGGTGAACCAGATCAACGAAGCCAACAAGTGGCTGGGCGCCGTGAAGGACGGGGAAGACAGCGGGTCGCTCGACAGCCCCGGTGACCCCAGCGAATCGCTGCAGCAGTGGATGGACGACAACGACATTGATGTGGATGCCCTGGGCGATTCGCCGGACAGCGATGACCTGAAGGGCGCGGAGACCAAGTTGAGCAACTACGTCGACCAGTTGAGCAGCACCAACGACCTGAAAATGCTGTCGCTGAAGACCACGGTGAACAAGTCTCAGGAAGCGCTGACCGCGGCGGATGGCGTTCTGCAGGAACTGAAGCAACTCATGCAGACCATTACCGGCAATATGGCGCGCTGATGATGCGCATTGTTTGAGCGAGACGCCTGACAGATTCGAACCGACAGGGAACACTGGCAGAAATGGACACAGAAACGCACTCAGGGTCCGACCCGGCTGAACCGGGCGCATCGTCCATGTCCGCGGCATTCGAAGGCTTGCGGCAACGGCTCGCCGGCAGCCCCACCCTGGCCGCGGCAAGGGGCATTTCCGGGGATGCGCTCGACAGCATGTACGGCGTGGCACGTGAGCTCTGTCACAATGGTCATCACGCGGAATCGCTGGTCAACTTCCAGCTGCTGTGCCTCTACGATCACGACAGCGCCCGCAACTGGCAAGGGCTCGCCGCCTGCCGGCAGGCGCTGCAGGATTATGCGGGCGCGGCGGCGGCGCTGGCCGTCGCCATCGACCGGCTCGACGGGCAGGACGCGGGCCTGGAGATCAATCTCGCGGAGTGCCTCATTGCCTCCGGCGAACTGGAAGTCGCCGAACTCGTGATCACCCGGCTGGCCGCTTGCGCGGACGATGGCGCACTCGGGGAGGACGGGATGGGCAAGGTCAGGTTTCTCCAGACCAGGCTGGCGGAACTTGGGAACGAGCGGTGACTTCGCGCCGATGAACGGAATATGGACAGAAACACCGGGAGTACATGATGGTTGACGCGGTTGGAGGACCCAACACCCCAAGGCCCACGTCCAGCGCCACAGGCGCGGCAAAGACGGGCAGGGCCGCCCGCGCTGCGCGGGCGGGAAATGCGCCCCGTACGGACACCGGTGCCGGCGATGACCTCATCACCTTCACCTCCGAGATCGGTGATACGTCGGTACCGGTGCTCGCGCTGCCGAAGAAGATGGATGCCGACATCCTGATGACGCTGCTGTACGCCATTCAGCAGAAGCAGGGCCAGGACCAGATCAAGACCTCCGAGACACGCATCGACGACAAGAAGCTCGAACGGCAGCAAAAGCACGACGACATCATGAAAAAGATCAAGCAGATGCACAAAGCCGAGAAAAAGGGCGGCGTCGGCTCCAAGATCGGCATGGCGTTCGGGTGGATTGGCGTGGGCCTCGCCTGGATTGCGGTCGGCGTCGTCGGTGTCGTATCGGGCGGCGCCGCGGCCGTACCGCTCGCCATTGCGGCAACGGCCATGACGGCACTGATGATCTGCCAGCAGACCGGCGCCACGGAGAAGGCCATCGATGCGATGAACCTGGACTCGAAAGGCGCGATGGGCGTGCAGATCGGCATGGCCGCCGCCATGCTGGTCATCAACATCGGCGCCATGATAATGAGTGGCGGCGCGGCCGCGGGCGGCGTCGTGGCAGGCGTTGCCGACGTGGCCGAGGCGGGCACCGAAGCAGGCGTGGCCGCCTCGGAAGTGGCCACCACCACCGCGGAAGCCGGAACCCAGGCCGGTGTCGCGGCATCGGAAGCCGCCACGGCAGGCGTGGAAACCGGCACCGAAGGCGTGGTAGCGGGCTCGGAAACCGCGACGGCGAGCGTCGAGGCCGGCACCGATACAGCGGAGACCACGGCATCCGTAACCGAGGAAACCACGAACACGGCCGATACGGCTTCCCAGGCGGCGGGCAAGTCCGGCCGCCTGGTGCGCACCGCCAACCGCGTAAGATCGGCGGTCCAGATCGTGCAGGCCACTACCCAGGCCGGCGGCGGTTCCGCGGAGATCGCCACCGCGAAGTACAATTACGATGCGGCCGAGGACCGTGCCGACGCCCAGGACGACCGCGCGGATCTGGCCAAGGCCCAGGAGATCACGCTGGAGGAGTTGCGCCGCATCCGCAAGCTGATCCAGGAAATGCAGAACGCATCGACCATCGTCATCGGCACGATCGACCAGACGCAGGAAACCGCGATGAACATACGCAGAACGATATGAACCGGATCATCAATCGATCGGGGCAAACAAGCAGGGAGCGGCAACGATGACCAACAAGGTCGGTGGTGCCGGCGGCGGATTCTATTCGTCCGATGTCAAGCTCGAAGACGACAACCTGAGTACGGGAACGGTCACCTTCGGCGGGGTCAGCATCACCGCAGCCGACGCCGCGGAATTCGTCATGCTGCACCGCACCGAAGTCATGAAGAAGGTCGGCGCCGACCGGACGGAGATGGCTCAGGCGCACCTGGAGCGCATCAAGACCGCCCGGAAGTATCTAAATGAAATCATCGACCTGAAAAAATTCGTCGATTCCGGCAAGAGCTACAAGCACCGGGCTCCGGTAACCCCGGAAATGGTCGATTTCCTGAAGAATGAGGTGGGTTGTTCACCCGGAGACTATAGTAACCGACTCCTGTTTTACGGCTCTGCCGTGCCCGATCTCCCCGAATCGGTACGGGAATACTATGGCATGCAACTGAACGCATCGGGAAATTACGACTCCGACCACCGGGGAACGGTACCCGGGTTTTATGCACACGCGGCGAGTGGCCACCACCAGTACGAGATACACGGCGTGACCTGCATAGGCAAGGACAAGCTGGACTCTGTCAAGGAGGAGTTGAACAACTACATCGACCAGCAGAACGACAGCAACAACCTCTTCATGACCAAGTTCAAGAGCGTGGTGAACACCATGAACGAGTCGCTCGACGGCGCCAACAGCATGGCGGACAAATCGCACGACATGGCGAGGAACCTGTTTTCGAAATGGTAAACGCAAGGGAGGCGAATACATGCAATCCGCGATCGATGCCCTGGAATCCTTGACCGACGAGCACTTGGTTACCGTCGAGGCGTTGGCCGCGAAGTGCCTCGGCCAGGGTGCCACGCTGGCAGATGTGCGCGGCTATACCGATGATGAAATGGAGGCCGTCTACAATTTCGCCCACAATGCCTACCAGCAGCGCAAGTACGAAGACGCGAAGAAACTGTTCCACTTCCTGGCCGAGAACGACCACACCGAAAGCCGGTTCTGGATGGGCCTGGCGGCATCCTGGCAGGTGACCGGTGGCCATGAACAGGCCGTGACCGCCTACGGGGTTGCCGCGATGCTCGATGCGACTAATCCGCAGCCGCCGCTGCACGCCTGCGAATGTTACCTGGCGATGCAGGATCCGGAGACGGCCCGCAAGGCGCTGGACGCGGTGGAACTGGTCTGCGAAGAGACGGGCGGCGAACGCATCCACGGGGAGGTGTACAGGCGCGCCGCTCAATTGGCGTCGGCCATCGAATCGGCCCGGGGCGGCTGACGACCGGCCCGTGCCGATGATTGCGAACAGGAAACGACGGAGACCGGACCGATGTCCATGGCTGCACTGCAGAGTTTGTTGAAAGAGTTCGGCGCCGCCGTCGGCATTCCGGATCTCGAACCCGATGACGAACAGCGCTGCAACATGATGTTCGACGATGTCGCGCTGAGCTTCGAACTCGGCGTCGGCGACGAGAGCGTATACATCTACGCACTGCTCGGCGCCATTGCCGATGACGATGCGCAGGACGCCCACGCCGAGCTGCTGCATTCCAACTACGCATTCGCGGCCACGCGCGGTTCGACCTTGAGCATCGACCCGCAGACCGGCGGCATCGTGCTGATGCGTGAGGAACAACTCGACTGCCTGCGGCTGCCGAGATTCGAAACGATCATCGAGGATTTCGTCACGGTCGCGGAGCAATGGATGCAGCGCATTGCAAACGGCGATTTCAAGGCGCGGAACGACGGCACGGCAGCGGGCCCGTCGTCTTCGGAAGACGGGATGATGCGGGTCTAGCCGCACCTATTCGTGAATGGACGTAGCGAGGTTGGCAAGAGTAGTGAAAACGCTGGGTGGCGCGGACGCGTGCCTTGGCACGTTGAGCGCACGGAGGCGTGCTCGACAGCACGTCGAGTACGCGGCGGGAGCACGCCCAGTGTTTTCGCTGCTATTGACGACCGCAGTAGTTTATTCATGAATAGGTGCGGCTAGGGCTCCCCATCGGGGCACACCGGCCCGCCGGGCAATCACGCAAGGAGAACAGCATGGCGAACGAAAACGAAGAAAGGATCATCATGGAAATCGAAACCCGCCTGAAGGAGGACGACGAAGGCACCTTCAAGTCCGGCGTGGCGGCGGGCATCGACGAGCAGATCGCAGCGGTCAACGCGGCCCTGAGAAAGGGCGTGGCGCCGGCTGAATACGAGAAACTCAGCGCGCTGAAAAGCGGCCTGGTTTCGGCGAGCCTCGTTCTGGAAAACACCTGGTCGTTCTATCACCGATGAGGCTGCGGCAGGTCATCCATGCCCAAACTCCCATTGATTCGTGCAGCGCTGGCCGCGCTCCTCCTGCAGGGGGGGCTCTCGTGGGCGCAGCCGGACGGCAGCCCGCCGGAAGGGTCGCTCGACTGGCTGGATAAGCCATACGGCTACCTGGCCAACAACGAGTCCCTGCGCGCCCTGCTGTACGAGTTCGGGACCACCCTCGGTGTCCCGGTAATCGTCAGCACGAATATCAACGTCGTTGCCGACGATGAAATCCCCGCCATGCCGGCCGAGGAATTCCTGGCCGAGGTCCAGACGCGGTTCGGCCTGATCTGGGTCTACGACGGAACCACGCTCTACCTTTACGACGGCGGCGAAGCGAAGCAGGAAACCGTCGACTTTCCCTTTGCCATGCGGGACCTGTTCAAGACCACCCTGGATGGTGCGAGCATCCGCGGAGCGCCGCTGAACTGGATCTTCCTGCCGGCCGAGAACAGCCTGCAGCTTTCCGGCCCGCCGCGCTTCGTCGAGTGGGGCAGACAGGTGGCTCAGGAGATCGCGGCCCGGGACCCGGGCGGCGGGCTGGCGTCGGCCGGCGGAATGCCGCCGGGTGACGACCCTGCTTTGGTTATCCGCATCTTCGAGGTCGAATACGGCTATGTCGACCAGATGGCCAACAGTGCAGCCGGGGGCAAGGCGCCGATCGTCAGCCTCGCCGAAATGGTGGCCAAGCTGATGAACGTTGCGCATGTCTCCAGCATCGCCGGGCCCGCCCGCGTCGCGCTCGCCGCGGGCAGCGTGCCCAAGCTCCGGGGTGCCGGCGTCATCGGTGACGACAGCGTCGAGGCCCAGCCGCAGCCCATGCCCACCGGCGTCGTCGGCACCCGTGGCGCCGGGCAGGAAGCCTTCGTCATCGGCGACCCCCGGCTGAACGCCGTCATCGTTCGCGACCGGGCGCAGCGGATGCCGACCTACGAACGGCTGCTCAAGGCGCTGGACAGCCCCGTGGACCAGATCGAGATTGCCATATCGGTACTCGACATCGATGCGTCGGCCGCCGAGGAACTGCGCTTTGAACTGGAGTCGGATTCGTTCCAGGTCAACGCCGGGGCCGACGACGGCGGCAGCAGCATCTATTACTCGGAGAACCTGTGGGATGTCGAAGGCATCGCCCTGCGCATCCGGGCCCTGCGCAATTCCGGCAAGAGCCGCATTCTCACCCGGCCATCGGTGACCACGCTGGACAACCACGAGGCATCTTTCCAGAACAACCGGACGTTCTACGTGCGCCTGGGCGGCAACGACGCGGAAGCGGTGGACCTGGCGCCCGTGTCCTACGGCTGGGTGGTGCGCATCCGCCCCCACGTCATCTACGAGAGCGACCACAACAGGGTGCAACTGGCGATTCACATCGAGGACGGCAATCGGGGCGGATCGAATCTCGAGGTTACCGGCGTGCCGGAGGTGGCCCAGAACGTCATTCAGACGCAAGCCGTGGTGGAGGAAGGCAGCACCCTGCTGATCGGCGGGTACACGGTGCGCGAGCAGGCCCGGTTCGATCAGCGCATCCCGTTGCTGGGCCGCGTTCCGATCATGGGCCGGCTGTTTTCCACAAAGGTGGACCGCGATCAATCCGTGGCCCGCTATTTCCTGATCACTCCCACGATCCTTCCGGCCATGATCTCCTACGAGATCAATACGGGCTTCGAGGGCGAACCGCTGGATGCGGGAGATGCGGTAAAGCCCGTTGCGCCGTCCGCGGAGGTGGAGTCTTCCGTACCCAACCGCCCGCCGGGACAGCGGGTGCCCGCCGAACGGCAGGAAACGGTTCCCGGGGGGCTGACGCCCGGCCGCAAATCTGAAAACCGCGGCGAACTGACAGCCGCCGCGGGGTTGATGGCTGAACCGTTCGACGGCGCGCGGGCATTCGTGCCTCAAGTGCTGCCGCAGGCGCCGCAAGCCATGTCTGAATCAGCGCCGGGCGGAACCGGTTCGGATGCGGAAACCGGTTTCGTTGCGGCTGGCGAGGCAAATCCGGCGGCCGCCGTGTCCGGACGAATCGGCATTGGAACCCTGGACGCCTATCCGCCTGACTACTATGCCGTCCAGGTGATTGCTCTGTCTTCCGCCGAGCGGCTGGAGGCTTTCGTGGCGGCAAACGACCTGGGGGAAATGCTGCGCATCGAGAATGCTAACGGTGAGCGGGCGCGATATGTCCTGCTCGAAGGTGTCTATCCGGGGTTCGCCGCCGCGAAAACGGCGGCGGAACGCATCCACCGGGACGGACGTTTCGGCACGCCGTACGTGCGTACGGTCGCCTCCCTGCATGGCGTGGAAGCATCCTCCCTCATCGCGGAGGCTTCGACGCACGGCGGACCCATGGACTGACGTCGTGAAATACCGGCGAAGGAGAACCTCATGACCGATATCAACCGGGCTTCCGGCCCGTTAAGCAACCGAATCGAAACCGGCCGGGTCAATGCGGCAAGACCGGCTCGGCGGTCCCGTGCATCCGCGGACACCGGCGTGTCCGTGGACACGGGCCCTGTCGTGCCGCCCGAGGCGCCCCATCAATCCCTGCCGCCGCTGCCCCCGGCCGGTGCGCCCGTCGACTACGGATTGGCAGGGTCGGCGACCCAGGTGATTGCCGACAACGTCGCGGTCGATTTCGGGCACATCGCCGCGCTGATGATGCAGATCGATTCCGAACTGGCCCGCGCGGCGCGTGACTCCCAGGTCGCAGAAATCGAGTCCGTAGCCTCCCAGATGCACGCTTCCGCCGCCGACATCCGCGAAAGCGCCACCTACGCACTGATCGGCGGCGTGGTGTCCGGGAGCACACAGATCGCCTCCGCCGGCATCAGCGTAGGCGGCGGCATCAAGGGCATGAGCCTGACCAGGGCCATGCCTGCCGCTGAACCGCAGGTTGTCGAGCCGGAGACGGTGCCCGGCGCCGGCGGAGAGACCCCGTCGGCGCCCGAGGCAACAGGAGAGTCGGAAGCTTCGACGCCGGCGCCGGGGGAAGCGGGCGCCGGGTCGCTCGAGGACATCGACCTGCCGGGCTCCGGTCAGGCAGAAGCCAGTGAAACCCGCACCGCCCAGGTCCGCGAGGAAACCACCCAGGAGACGGTCAAGGAAGTTTCCACGGCCAAACAGAAGGCAGCAGTCAAGCTGGACCACACCCTGTCTCAGCAGTTGTCGGCTCGCTCGCAGAACATCGCGCTGATCACTGACGGGATGTCCAAGCTGGCCGGGGCCACGGGCGAGATCATCAAGTCGGCGATGGATTACGAGTCCAAGCAGAAGGAGGCGGACAGCAAGGAAGCGGATGCCAGAGCAGAAGAATTGCGGGCCTATCTCGACCGCACCAAGGGTTTTGCCGACTCCATGCAGAAGGGCGCCCAGGACATGCTGCAGGTTTTCCAGCAGATGGAGGACAGCTCGCATGAGACCCACAAGAAGATCTGGACCCAGGCCTGAATGAACTCCATCGTCAATGAACCGGGCCAGGTCGGCCCCACGGCAGGAAGCCTGCCGGCCGGGGAAACCACCGCAGCCCGGGGCAGTTTCCGGGGCGAGCAGGTACAGCATGTGCGCGACCCGATCGCGGAGCTTCAGGACGCGGCCGAGGAGTTGACCTTCGGCGAAAGCGAGCGGGCCGAAAAGAAACTGTCCGAACGCAAGCTTCGGGGTGACCGGGGCGAACGTTCCGCTGCCCTGGAGCAGGCGGAGAAGTACCTGCGGGACGTGCCCGACCTGGAGAGGAACCAGAAGCTTGCGGATTTCGCCAAGGGCGTTCTCGAGCGTGGCCGGCCGCCGAATCCGGATGAGTTGCGGCAGAGCGCCCATGAATTCTCCGACGACGCGACCCACCAGTTCCTGGCGCTTTCCTTCGCCCGCGATCAAGCCGGCGAAGAAAGCGCGGACCCGGCCCATGTCTCCGCGCTCGATGAGGCCATCACGACGCTGCAGGCGGAGAGCGGCCCCGCCATTCAAGCCGGCCTGAACGTATCCGCCGTCGCCCGGCAGCATGCGGATGGCAACGTGGGCGACGTCCAGCAACTGCGCGACTTCTACCGCGACATCGTGCTCGACTGCGAAACCATCAACGATGCCTACGAGCGCGTGGTGGCGGATCACCCGGGCGAAAGCTTCGAGGCGGCGGTACGCTTCATGCTGAAGGCCCTGAGCGCCGACCTCGACGCCGGCACCCAGTCGATCTCCAGGATTCGCATCAAGCAGATCATGGACGACATGAATCAGTTGAAGTCGCTGAACAGCGTTCACGAGCAGTGCGAGGACCTGATGGGGCGGGTACGCAAACGCTTCGACGCAAGCCCCGGGCCGACCGCGGCGCGGGATCTCCTGAGCGAGTTGCTGACCGCGCAGAACCGCGCCTGGCAGGGGGCGGATGCTTTCAGCGGGCTGCCGGGCAAGATGGGCGTGCAAGGCGACCAGGCGGGCATCTACTTCCTGCAGGGTTTCAAGGAACTGGTGCGCTTCGTGCCGCTGAAGGCATTCGGGGACGACATGACAAAGCGTGAGCGCGTCATGATCTCGGTCCAGCAGGCGCTGGACAGTGCCATCGACAACGAGGAATACGATGACTGAGGCAGTGCCCGACTGGTGGTCCAGGGCCATTGCGGACTTCGGCGCCGGCATGGGATTCCCGGACGCCGGCGGCTGGAGTTCCCGGGCTGTGAACCTGTCGGTCGACGGGGGCGCCTACCTCATCGACGTGGAGCGCTCGGGCGAGCAGATCGTGCTCGCGGTGCTGCGCCGCGCGCCCCCGCCCGAGCTGGAGGAAAAAGCCCTCGCGCTGTTGCGCGCCTGCGGGGTGGAGCACTACCACCCGTTCTTTGTTCAGCTCGGTCTGAAGGGCGACGATGTCCTGGTGCTCGCCGCCCGCATGGAACGGTCGGAGGCTTACCGCATGATCGAGGCCTTCGAGCTGATCCGCCGGCTGTTTGCCGAAGTGGGGTTGTAAACGGGATGGCCGTCGCATTGCAGATGGGCGTGGAGAGCGTCTCCTATCAGGCCTCCCTGGTCGAGTCCCGGTCCGACTATCCCGAGAGCCCGGTCAACCTGCTTCTCGGCGCATCGATTCCGCTGCACCTCGACCGCGTCTTCACTCTCGATGTCGGCGCGCAGGTTCTGGACGATGCGGTGCGGCCGCGCCTCAAGAACCCATACGTCACCGTGCCGGTCAATTTCCAGAGGCTGTTCAACGATGTCGAGGCCGCGACCGGGCGGGAAACGAACGCACCACCCGAAGCCGACCGGATCATCCAGTCCGCTCGCGCCCTCCTGTTGCGGATGAAGGGCGATTTCGAGGCGTTCGAGACGTCGCGCAATGCGCTCATCAAGGCTTGACCCGGAGACCTGAAGGCATGCTTGACGAACTCGGCGAAGAACACAGGTCCTGGCTGCTCGTGGCGGCGCACAACTACCTGGACCAGCGGCAGGCCGAGAAGGCCATCGTGCTGCTCGAGTTGCTGGAACTGCTGGAGCCGCGCGACCCGCAATGCCGGAAGATGCTCGCCTATTCCTGTTTTCTGCAGGGCGACCGTCGGCGCTGTGCCGCGCTGATCGAAGCGGTCCTGGCGGAGCCGCTCAGCGAGGCGGACCGGGCCGCAATGGAACTGATGAGCCGCCGGCTGGGCAGCGACGCAAACGGCGCGCTTCCAGCCGGCCTGAAATCAGGGCCGCCCGCGACAGGGACGGCGCCGCCATGATCCCGGACAAGGTACAGAACGTCCTCTATGCCGTAACCCAGCGCAAGGACGTGCTGCTCGCATCGCTGCTGGTCTCCATCATCTTCATGATGATCCTGCCGCTGCCCACGGAACTGGTGGATGTGCTGATCGGCACCAGCATGGGCATCGCGGTGATTCTGCTGATGCTGGCCATCTACATTTCCTCGGCGGGCGAATTCTTTGCGTTTCCCGCCGTGCTGCTGCTGTCCACCCTGTTCCGCCTGGCGTTGTCGATCACGACGACGCGGCTGGTGCTGCTGCAGGCGGACGCTGGCAAGATCATCGACACGTTCGGCAACTTCGTGGTGGCCGGCAACCTGGTGGTGGGCATGGTCATCTTCCTGATCATCACCATCGTGCAGTTCCTGGTGATCACCAAGGGCGCGGAACGGGTGGCCGAGGTGAGCGCGCGTTTCTCGCTGGATGCGATGCCGGGCAAGCAGATGAGCATCGACGGGGACATGCGCGCCGGCGTCATCGACATGGACGAGGCGCGGCGTCGGCGCCAGAAGGTGGAAAAGGAAAGCCAGCTCTACGGCTCCATGGACGGGGCCATGAAGTTCGTGAAGGGCGATGCGATCGCGGGCCTCATCATCATTGCCATCAACCTGGTCGGTGGGTTGATCATCGGCGTGACCCAGCGCGGGCTGTCGCTGGAGGAGGCCACGCACATTTACTCCATCCTCACCATCGGCGACGGGCTGGTGGCGCAGATTCCCGCCCTGCTGATCGCCATGACCGCGGGCATCATCGTCACCCGGGTGAGCACGGACGAGACGGAGAACCTGGCCAGCGACATCAGCCAGCAGTTCGGCGCGCAGCCCAGGGCGCTGCTGGTTGCGGGCGGCCTGATGCTGGCGTTCAGCCTGATTCCCGGTTTCCCGTCCGTGACCTTCCTGGCGCTCGCCGCCCTGACCGGGGGCGCGGGGCTGCTGCTGCTGCGGGCTTCGAAGAACCGGGAAGCCGGCGCGGCGGACAGCCAGGTTTCGTCAATCCTCACGCCTGTGCCCACGGAAACCAGCACCGAGGCGGAGATCGAGGCGCAACTGAGGGGCGAGCAGGAGATCACCCTGGGCGCGACCCTGCTGGTGGACATTTCGGCGTCGCTGCAGGAGCACATCGACATGCGGTCGCTGAACCGGGAAGCGGCGAAGGTAAGGCGGGCCTTGTACCTCGATCTGGGCGTGCCCTTCCCCGGCGTGCACGTCCGCTTCAACGAAAACCTTGCGGAAAACGCCTACGCGGTGCTGCTGCAGGACATCCCCATCGCCAAGGGGGACCTCAGGCCCGGATACGTGCTGTTCTCCGCGGATGTCGCGCAGCTTGACGTCGCCCAGTTCCCGCACGAGAAGGGGGAGCCGTTTCTTCCCAACGTGCCGACCGTGTGGATCGGGGAGAAATACGTCCCCGCGCTGGAGGAGGCGTCGATGTCCTACATGGAGCTGCACAGGATATTGACCTATCACCTGGCCCACGTAATGAAGCGGTACGCGGCGGAGTTCATCGGCATTCAGGAAACCTACAACCTGTTCGAACGCCTGCAGACCACCTTTCCCGACCTCATCAAGGAGGCGCAGCGGGTGCTGCCGGTCAATCACACCACCGAGGTGCTGAAGCGGCTGGTCGGCGAGGATATCTCGATCCGCAACGTCCGCCTGGTCCTCGAGGCGCTGGTGCACTGGGGCCAGCAGGAGAAGGACGTGGTGATGCTGACGGAGTACGTGCGCGGCGACCTCAAGCGCTTCATCAGCTACAAGTACAGCAGCGATCAGAACGTCCTGTCGGCCTACCTGCTCGACGAGGACCTCGAGGAGACGGTGCGCGGCGGCATCCGCCAGACGTCGTCCGGCAATTACCTCGCCCTGGACCCGTCGGTGACCCGCAAACTGGTGAGCCAGACAAAGGCGCTGGTCGGCGACGTCAGCCGGCTGCCGAGCAAGCCGGTGATCGTCACCGCCCTGGACATACGCCGCTATGTGCGCAAGATGATCGAGATCGAACTCTACGACCTGGCGGTGCTGTCGTTTCAGGAGCTGACCCAGGAGGTCACGGTGCAGCCACTCGGCAAGATCGCGCTGTGATGCCGGGCGCAGCGATCATGGGTGCAGCGGAAGCCGAAACGGTGAGCGGAAGCGCCGGTCTCGAGGCCCTCGCCAACAGGGTGGGCGAAGCGGTCCGCGCGACACCCCTGTACGAGAAACGCGGGCGCGTGCTGGGGGTTACCGGCGCGCTCATCCGCGCCACGGTGCAGGGCGTTCGCGTCGGCGACCTCTGCCGCCTGAAAAACTCCGCGGACGCCGGCCCCGGAAGCGGCATGCCGGCCGAGGTGGTCGGCTTCGACGGCAGGACCGTGCTGCTGTCCCCCCTGGGCTCCACCACCGGAATCTCCAACGACACCGAGGTCGCCGCCACCGGAAGGACGCATGAAGTGGGCGTCGGGCCTGAACTGCTCGGCAAGGTGCTGAACGGTTTGGGTCAACCCGTGAACGGCGAGGAACTGGATTGCCGGGACAGCTACCCGGTGCTGGCCGATCCGCCGGACCCCATGCGGCGCAAGGTCATCGACACGCCCCTGCCGCTGGGCCTGCGCGTGTTCGACGGGCTGTTGACCTGCGGCGAAGGGCAGCGGATGGGCATATTCGCGGCGGCCGGGGGCGGCAAGAGCACGCTGCTGTCCATGCTGATCCGCAACTCGGCGGCGGACGTCAAGATACTGGCCCTCATCGGCGAGCGCGGCCGGGAGGTTCGCGAGTTCATCGAGCACGACATCGGCGAGGAAGGGCTGAAGAGCGCGGTCATCGTGGTGGCGACCTCGGAGCGCCCCGCCATGGAACGGCTGAAGGCCGCCCACGTTGCCACCGCCATCGCCGAATATTTCCGCGACCAGGGGTTGAAGGTGCTGCTGATGATGGATTCCGTGACGCGTTTCGCCCGGGCGCAGCGGGAGATCGGCCTGGCCGCCGGCGAGCCGCCCACCCGGCGCGGTTTTCCTCCCTCGGTCTTCCAGGCCCTGCCGCGGCTCATGGAACGGGCCGGCCAGTCGGACAAGGGTTCCATTACGGCCCTGTACACGGTCCTGGTGGAAGGCGACGACATGACCGAGCCGGTCGCCGACGAGACCCGCTCGATTCTCGACGGACACATCATCCTCTCCCGGCGACTCGCTCAAGCGAACCACTATCCCGCGGTGGATGTCCTGGCGAGCGTCAGCCGCGTCATGAACAACATCGTCGACGAGGAGCACCTGCGCCTGGCAGGGCGGTTGCGCGAGCTGCTTGCCAGGTACAAGGAGGTGGAACTGCTCGTGAGGGTCGGAGAATACAAGAAGGGCTCGGACGAGGCCGCGGACGAGGCGATCCGCAAGGTGGATGCGGTCAACGACCTGCTCAAGCAGGGCCTGTTCGAGGCATCGGACTTCAACGGGACCGTGCAACTCATGCAACGGGTCGTGGACGGGTAGGGCGCGATGCTCGACGATCTGCTGTCGATCAAGCGGCGCCGCGAAGACCAGGCGACCGCGGCCGTGGCCGAGGCGATACGCGCGCTCGATGCGGCCCGCGATGCCTGTCGCGCAAAGGGCAACGAACTGCAGGAGTACGGTGTCTGGCAGGAGTCCGAGAAAGTGCGGCTCTTCGAGGAAATGCGCGCGAAGAGCGTCAGCCGGGCCGACCTGGAAGAGTATCGCGAGCAACTCGGCCTGCTGCGTCAACGGCACCTGCAGTTGCAGGAGGAACTGGCGGACGCGGAACGGGATGTCGAGGCCGCGGAGGGCAAGCTCGACGAGGCGCGGCACAAGCGCCTCGAAGCGCACCGGGAGGTGGTCAAGTTCGAGGAGTTCAATCGCGTTCGCAGCGAAGAGCAGTTGGTGGAGGCCGAGCGCCGGGAAGAGGGGGAAACGGAGGACATCGTCTCCGGAAGGTACTAGGGAGCGATGCAAAGCCAAATGGAAACTGAAATAATGGCCATGACGGTGACCGGGTGGGGCCTCGAGCCCGATGAGAACGCGGCCGCCGGGCGCGAGATCGACGCTATCGGGCTGCTTTATCGGCGCGCAAAACGTGTAGAGATACAATCATGAGTGACATTCCGGGCCTGCCCCCAATACCGATTGATACGGACAACCCTGCAACCGTATCCGACCTAATTGAAGGCGCAGAAGCCTCTGATCAGAGCCAGCAGGCGTTCGACGATGCGCTAGACGACAGCGGGCAGTTGAATGACTCCCAAAAGCCCGAGACCAGGAAGGCCATCAAGCACACTCTCAATCGCCTGCAAACCCGATCTGCCCCGGAAGATTCGCCCCGGGAAACGAGTGGGGAGCAGCGCATGGCGGGACAGCAAGGCTCTGCGGCGAGTGACCCGCGCGCGCAAGGGGCAGTGAAATCGACGCCTGCAAGAGGAGCAGTAACCGGGGCACCTCCGGGAGGCGTTCAGGCCAAGGCATCCCGGCAAGGCATACAGGCCGCGGCAGTCCGGAAAGACATACAGGGCGTCACCGATCAGCAGGGTCCGGCGGTGAGCGGGTTGCGCGCGCCGGGTTCGGTAACGTCGATGCCGGCAAGCCAGGTCGAATCCGGGGCCGTTCCGGGAGGCAGGGCGGCCGAGTTATCCCGTACGGGCGTATCGGGTTCAGCTCTGAGTGAAGACGTGTCGGGGGTGTTGCGGCCGGGTACTGAGATGTCGGGTGGGCAGCCGACACAGAATGAACTGCCCCTCGGAGCCGGCACCCCTGGAACGGGCGGGGTCGACCCGGCGGGCGGTGAGCAGCGAAGTCCGGCCGATTCAGCAGGTGCGGCGGCCCCCGCTACCTCGGAAAGGCCTGGAGGAGCAGAACAGCCTGCGAGCGTCGGCAGTGCTGCTGCCGTACAGGATGAAACAGCAGCACAGCAACCGAAAACGGTATCGGCCGGGTCTGAGGCGACATTCGCTGAAAATCTCCAGGGTCCGGCGCCTGCACAAGGGCTGGCCACGGCGTCGGGGCAGCCAATCGATGCGGGTGATCCGCAGCGGGCTCGGGGGGCAGGGCAAGGCGACGCGCCGCCAGACTCGGCAAGCGCCGGTTCGGGTTCGCCGGCAGCGGGCGTCGGCGCATCTGCGCCAGACGGTTCGGTCGCGGGAGCTTCCGGGCACCGCATTTCCGCAGTAGACGCACAGGCAAGCGCCGGCGGGCAAGTGTCTGGGGGCAGCGGAGAATCCATCGCCCCGCATCGGTCCGCCGACCGAGCTTCGGGTACACCGGTCGAAGAAGGCGCGGGGAAGGGTCCGGCGACGGATTTCGCCTCCATTGGGCAGCCTGAACAGGGGCCGCGTGAGGGCGGGGCATCGATGCGCGGGTCTCGCACGGCCGATGCGGAACGAACGGAACCTGTGGAAGGGGCGGACAGCGCCGATCCACAGCCAATCGACATGACCGGCTTCGCGACACCCGCGGGCGTTCCGGAACCGGGTGGCGTCGCGACGCCGGAATCCGCAGAAGTTCCCGCCAGCCGTGCCGCTGAACTTGCCGAGCAGGTCGCGGACCGGATTCTCGTTTCGGTGCCCGAGTCGGGCAGCGGTAGCGAAGTGCGCATCTCGCTCAAGGAGTCCGTGCTGGACGGCAGCGATGTGCGCATTTTCCGTGAAGCGGGTGAACTGCGGGTCGTCTTCATCCCGCAAAGCGCATCCGCGGGGCAGTTCCTTGCCGATAACCGTTCCGTTCTCCAGCAGACGCTCGGCGATCGTTTGCAGGATGAACGGGTGCACGTGGAGGTCGAATCGTCCGATCGAGGCGATGCTTCGGGCCAGGACAACGAAGGACGGTCGCGCCAGCAGTATGTCCCGCAGGACGACCCCTCGGACCCGACCTGACTATGCGCGTTGGATCGACTGAATCGTGAACGGGCAGCGCATTTCCTATCGCCAAATAGCGGGCGAGTTGGTCGATTCGGTCAATGCCTTGCTTGCGAGCAGCGAGCTTCGGGTGACGCGTGACGGGAAGCCGGACTACTCGATCGTTCCCGCGCCTGTGCGTGAAGCGTATGAGGCCTGCCTGTCGCTCCGGGTTCGGCTGGGCGGCAGTCCGCTGTGGGTTCACCTGGATGCCGGGGCGTTGGAGGTCGCCCTGGATGGGCTGACAACCCCACGGTTTTTTGCGTCGCTGGATGACGATCTGAAAATGGCCGTGCTGGAGACGGCACTGGCCGAGCCGCTGGCGGCGCTGACGGGTCTTCTGCACGCGGAAGTCGTTCTGGACAGCGTCGATACGGAGTCCATGAACGGTAGCAGAATGCAGGACGAGCGTGTCTCACAAAACGAGCCGGTTGTAGATTCGAGTGTGGAACCGGCGGACATTCTGTGCCGCTCAGGCGCCGCGCCGCCGCCGCGCTTGCTGTTCGAGGTGCGGATGCCGGTCGATGTGGTTCGTTGCACGGTACTTGTGGATCTCCTTGCGCCGTTGCCGGCCGGTGTCATGGAGACGCTCGAGGCCTCACCCGGGCCACGCTCGCGGGACTATGGCGGCCTGCCAGTACCGGTCAGTTTCGAACTGGGCGCCGCATCGCTGTCCGCGGCCGAATTCAGGTCGCTCGGGCCGGGCGATATCGTGCTGTTCGACGATTGCTACATCGCCAATGACAAGGTGCGCGTCAATGTCTGTGACAGCATCTACCGGTACGGGTCGTTGGACGGCCTTGATCTGACCGTAGAGAATGATGCCAGACAAGGGACCGGCGGCGAATGAACGCACAGGAACGGGAGACCGACGTGGACGAAAACACCGGCGCACAACAATCGCTCGACCAGGCGGAGCCGACCAGCGATTTCAATGCGGACGATCTCCCCGTCTCGCTGGTATTCGTGGCCGGCGAGATGGACGTTCCCCTGCGCGAACTGCAGCGGATGGCGCCGGGTTATGTCTTTGAGCTTCCGCAGCCGGTCCATGGGCACGTGGAAGTGCGCGCCAATGGCAGAACCATCGGGCGGGGCGAACTGGTCGAGATCGACGGCCGCGTCGGCGTTCGGATATTGGACTGCACCGCAAATCCACAGGGCTGAATCGACGCGACCGCCATGCCGCCATACCCGAGCACCGCCCCACAACCTCCCCGAACATGGCTTTGCCCATGATCTCGAAAATGGCCATGCCGATGATCTCGAACACCACCCGAGGCGACTGACGGCATGGAAGGCCTGCCCGATCCCCCCACCCTCATACTGCTGCTCGGCGCTTTCGGCATGCTGCCCTTCCTGATCGTCATGGGCACCTGCTTCGTCAAGCTCATCATCGTCTTCGCCCTGGTGCGCAACGCGCTGGGCATACAGTCCATTCCGCCGAACATGGCCCTGCACGGGCTCGCCATGATAATGACGATCTACATCATGATGCCCGTCGGGATGGAGAGTTACCAAAACCTGACCGGCCAGGACTTCACGCTGGAAAACACGGCGTCGCTGGAGGCGGCAGCATCGGTCGCCATCGTTCCCTACCGGAACTTTCTCTCGAAACATGCAAGCGAAAGCCAGCTCGATTTCTTCATCGAGACCGCGGGCACCCTCTGGGGGGAGGAGTACGAGCACGAGATGACCCGGGACAACATGTTCATCCTGATTCCGGCCTTCGTGGTGGGTGAGCTGACGACCGCCTTCGAGATCGGATTCCTCATTTACCTACCCTTCATCGTCGTGGACCTGGTGATTTCCAACATCCTGCTGGCGATGGGCATGATGATGCTGTCGCCCATGACGATCTCGCTGCCCTTCAAGCTGCTGCTGTTCGTCTTTCTCGACGGCTGGTCGCGGCTCATCCAGGGCCTGATCCTTTCGTATCAATGAGGGCGGAACATGTCTGAAGCCGACATCATCAGTCACGCCTCACGGGCACTGCTGCTGGTGCTTGTGCTGTCCCTGCCGCCGATTGTCGTGGCGGCGCTGGTCGGGGTGTTCGTCGGCCTGATTCAGGCGTTGACCCAGATCCAGGAGCAGACGATCTCCTTTGCCTTCAAGCTGGCGTCCATCGTGCTGGTGATCTTCATGATGATGGGCTGGATCGGTTCGGAGCTCCTCGGTTACGCCGCGGATTCTTTCCACCGGGTGGCGCTTATTCCCTGAGGGGACGGACATGGCCGAACGAGTCTGGACGATGAAGGTACTTTCCGGCGTGCACGTCGGCGCCGAGGCGGCGTTGTCGGAAGAAGAAGCCGTGATCGGCAGCAACGAAACCTGCGACTTCGTACTGGAAGACGACGGGTTGGCGGAACGGCACTTCAGCCTCCAGGCTGGAGAAGCGGGCGTCCGCCTGAACGTGCTCGACGGCGAAAGTCCCCTCTACGTCGACGGGCAGCCTACCGAGGGGAGCATCGAGCTCGAAGCGTACCGGGTCGTCTCCATCGGCGGACTCGCCCTCGCCGTGGGGCCTGCCGAGAAGCCCTGGCCGAAGATCGAGTTGCCCGGGCACCCGAAAAGCCCAGGCGAATCGGAAGACGGTGCCGCGGAAAACGGAGGCGCGTCAACCGGGAAGGCCCAGGTCGACGCCGACACTCCAGATGAGGTCAAGGCTGAAGCGGCGCAAACCGCGACAGGTGAACCGCAGCGGAAGCGCCGCCGGACCCAGGTCTGGGTGATGGCATCGGTGGCGCTGGTTCTGGTTGCCGGCCCTGTCTGGCTGCTGGCGCCGAAGCAGGTTGTGCGAACGCAGGAAAACGCCGCGGACGCCGCCCGCCGCATCGATGAGATCGCATCCCGCCGTGGCGCGGTGATCGATATCGAGCACAACGACGGCGCCGCCCCGATTATCGTGACGGGCAGCACCGAAACGGAGCAGAACCGCCTGCTGTTCCTGGACGATCTTGCGCAGACATCGATTCGGGCCACCGTGCACATCGTCTCTTCCGAGGAACTCGTGGAATTTGCCGGCGCCATACTCGATCAGTCGCTCAACACCGACGACCGCAACGAAGTAGATGTAAAGCCGGTGGCCCATGCGCCGGGCGAACTCATCGTCACCGGTTACGTCGAAGAGGAAGCCAGCCTGGCGCGGACAAAAGCCATCCTGGAGCGGGACCTGAAAGAATCGCGCGGCTTGACTTTCAGGATACAGACGCGGGCGGACCGCCTCGCGGTGCTGGAGCAGAAGCTCGCTGCGCTCGGGCTCGGCAAGCGTTTCCGCATACAGCAACTCGAGGACGGCATCGGCCTGTTCGGCCCGGTCCGCTCGCAGGAGGAATTGACCGGGCTCGTCGGCCTGGCGAAAGACTTCAACGCCGAATTCAACTCGAGGCCCCACCTGAGGCTCGAAGGCACGAACTCGTTCCTCGGTGTCTCGACCATCGACCTCGACATCCGGGCCGTGGTGCTCGGTGAGAGCATTCACGTGATCACGCAGGGCGGCGAAACCCACGAGGAAGGCTCGAAGATCGACGACGACTACGTCATCGATACCATCACCGACCACTACATGATTCTGCAAAAGACCGGTGAGTTCGCCGGGGCAGGCGACGCGGCCGGCGCGGACTTCGCTTACTTCATTTTCCAGGACGACTGAGTCGATTGCGCATCAGAGGTTCCTGACCAGTCTCATTACCTCCGCCACCGGCCCGATCATGTCATCGGGAATGTAGCGGTCGACCTCGGCGCCGGACATCAGGGAGTGCGCCAGCGGCACGTCGATCATCACGGGGATTTCCTCCCGTTCGGCGATGGCGACGACCCGCTGGGCATTCAGCCCCTGCTCCTTCAGGGTGACCACCGGCAGGGGCGTCTTGTCCTTCTCGTAGTAGAGCCCCACGGCCAGGTGCACCGGATTGGCGACGACGACGCTCGACCGCCTGACGTTGGAGGTTTCCTGGGAATTGACGATCTCCATGAACAGGTTGCGCCGGCGCGACTTCATTTCCGGATTGCCCTCGGACTCCTTGTACTCCCGCTTCACCTCGTCCTTGGACATCTTCATGCTCTTGATGAAGGACAGCTTCTGGAAGGCGTAGTCGGCCACGGCCACGACGATGAAGGCGAGCGATACGTAGATCACCAGTTCCGTGAACAGCGCACCGAGCACCGGCGTCAGGCACTCCAGGCCGCAGTTGACGACGCCGATCAGGGTCGGCATGCCGTTCCAGACGACGTGGGTGACCGCGACGCCGAGCACGGCGATCTTGACCAGCGACTTCAGCAACTCGACGAGGTTCTTTTTCGAGAAGATGTTCTTGAGCGCCTTGCCGGGGCTGATTTTCTTGAGGTCGGGCTTGACCTGCTCGGCGGCGAACAGTACGCCCACCTGGGCGAAGTTGGCGAATATGCCCATGGCCAGTGCAATGCCGACGGGCGGGGCGATCAGGGCGATGGCCAGGGTGAAGGCCTTGCGCACCATGTCGTCGAACGCTTCCTGGAAGGTCACCCGTTCCAGCCAGATCGGCGAATCGAACAGGTCCCTGAAGAGCCCGAGGTAATGGT
The DNA here is from genome assembly GCA_963663395.1 of Pseudomonadales bacterium. Classification (GTDB taxonomy): domain Bacteria; phylum Pseudomonadota; class Gammaproteobacteria; order Pseudomonadales; family Azotimanducaceae; genus Azophilus. The sequence continues at coordinate 4,848,814 of OY760226.1, read as the reverse complement.
CCGCACCCACGGTCAGGAAGAACAGGAGGGAGATGATGATGGCGGCGCTCACCACTTCCTTGCTCTTGGCGACCTGCCCCTTTTTGCGGGCATCGCGCAGCCGTTTCGGAGTGGGCGGTTCGGTCTTGTCCGACGCTGAACCGCTCATGGAAACAGTTGCTCCAGCAGCGCCATGATGTCCAGTTCGCGCAGCCTTTCGCCGAAAAAGACGATGAGAATTCCCCAGAAGAGTATCAGCATCAGCATGGCTACGGCGCTTTTCACGGGCATGGACAGGAAGAAGACGTTGAGCTGCGGTGCGAAGCGGCTGATGAATCCCAGCCCCAACTCCGAGAGGAACATGGCGATCACCACCGGCCCGCCCACCAGCAGCGCGATCTGCGAGATCAGCACGAACTGCCCGGCAAAGAACGTGACGATGTTCATGTCCATGACCGGCCAGAACGAGGTTGCCGGCCACAGTTCATAGCTTCGGTAGAGGCCCCCGAGAAAGCTGTTGAACAGGCCCGTACAGAAGAAGATGGCGACCATGCTCTGCGTCAGGAACAGGCCCAGCGGGGATACCTGCTCACCGACCAGGGGGTCCATGGAACTCGCCATGGTGGCACCGCGCTGGTTGTCGATGAAGTTGCCGACGGCGGCGATGCACCAGAATACGACCATGACCACCGAGCCGATCAGCATGCCGACCAGGAATTCCTTGGCGGCCGCGCCGGCGAGTACCAGCGCCGTCAAATACGCCTGGGCAATCTGTACCGAAACGATGGGGTAGACAAGGATGGACAGCGCCGCCGCGATGCCGTTGCGCGCGAGTGCGCCGCCGAGCACGTTGGGCCCCATGAACGCCAGCACCGTCATCGCCCCGACAATGCGCGGCATCGCCAGGGTCAGCGTATACAGTACCTCCTTGACGGTTCCCAGCAGCAGTTCCAAGCAATCGCCCCCGTAAGCGTCACGGCCGCATGATCGACTGGGCAAACCTGGCAGCGGGTGCCGGAGAAGTGGCGTTTTCCACGGCCGACCGAACGTGCTCCAGTGCGTTGATGTGCTCCTCGATCCTGTTTTCGAGGTCGATGACCGACAGGTTTGCCGCCTGCAGGCGGGCATACAGAATGGCGCTGCCGTCTTGGGCAAGGGCCGGCGTGCAGGGGCTTGGCTTCATCTGTTTCAGGGCGGCGTTCAACAGGCGTTTCAGCCAGGTCCGCCTGGCTTCGCCCGGTTCCGGAACCCGGCCCAGGGGTGAGAGCAGGTACAGGTAGTTGAAGCGTTCGAAACATTGAACCTGCACGTCGTCATCGACCAGCAGGCGATAAGTGCCATCGCTTTCCGGCTGCAGGGTGTCGATGCCGTTGCGCCGGGCGAAGTCGTCCATGAGCACTTGCAGGCTGGACATGGCGGCGGTCAGTCCTTGAGCTCTTTTTCAAGCGCGGCCCGGAGAACGTCAAGTTGCGTAGCAACGCTCGTTTCCACGAATCCGACTTCGGTTTCCATCCGGCACGCACCCCCGGGGATGTCCGAATCGGCGATCACTTCGAGTGAATCGGTAGCGCGCTCGCCGCGCTGCATCTCCCGGACGCTGTCCTGGATGAACTGCGACGCACCCGGAGACACGCGAATGCGGATCCTGCCTTCGTCCTCGGCTTCCCGCAGCAGTCGGCGAAGTATCCCTGCAGTGAGTTCCGCGTCGTCGAATTCACCGATGATGCGCCGAACGGATTCCATGACGATGGCGACCAGCCGCCTTTCCGCCGTCCGCCAGTAGCCGCGAGCCTCGGTCACGGTGTCGGCCAGGAGCGCAGCGCCGGCTTTCCGGCCTTCGGCTTCGCCGTCCCTGCGGCCCTGCTCGCGAGCTTCCTCGCAGGCTTGCCTGCCCTGCTCCTCTACCCGTGCGAACAACTCGTCGGCTTCCGCGAACAGGTGATGGACATCGGCCTTGATCAGATTGCCGAGTGGGGAAACCCCGCAGTCTTCCAGCTTTCGTACAACAAAGCGGGTCATGCCGTTCGCACCTGCCGGTCCAACAACCTGAACAGCCGCGTGAACGCATCTGACGGGGAGCCGAGCGGCTGCCAGTACCGCTCGGCGAGGTTTCTGGGCAGCTTGAGCCGGGTGCGGTGGATCAGTGGTTGCGGCGCATCCTTCAAGGCGGCGGCAAGAGACCCGATGCCCAGCCGCCGGCATTGATCGTCCGCCTCGCTCAGGTCCGACTGTCCGATGTCTTCGATGCGGTCCCTCAACCGGGCCTGCTGCAGGAGAAACCGCCCCCGCCGGATGGCAAATTGGTAGTCCGACTCGCCGAGCCGGTCTCTGATCCGGCTCCGGTCCTGTCCGCGCAGCACCTGGGCAATGGCGGGGGATAGCAGGGTTACGCCCGCGAGAAAGATCAGTCGATTGAGCCTCTGACGGGGAATCAGGGCGAGATCGACGTGTGCCGGCTCACCGCGGAAAAGCGAATAGTCGGGGGATTCCGCATGTTTCAGGAAGAACCTGGAGAGATGCCGCTGACCCCGGGGGTTGCGGTTCAGCCGCTCGAACAGTTGCTCCGGCAGCCAGTCCGGTTGCCACCAGGTGGGGTCCATGTACCGCGTGGGCAGTGCGTGCGATTCGAGCAATTCGGGCAGGCGCGGTGGCGCTTTGCCGATCGGGTTCCCAGTTTCGCTGTCCACCCGGAAAGTCCTCCCAAACGCGAGTTTTACGGTTCGCAGGGGCTAGGAAGACCTGTTCTGGACCCGCAAGGTCCAGAACAGGTAGATATTGAGCAGAATGGAGAGGAACAGCGGCCCGGCCAATGAGGCGAACAGCACGTAGAAGTCGGAAACCGACCGGGCTGACAGGTCGATGGAGAGTATCGAGCGTAGCGGCTCTTCACCGAGCTGCACCACGTCGCCCTGCTCGGCGGAAAAGAGGGCCACGTTGACCGCTTCGTAGGCGAGGTTCTCGATGCCGCTGGCGACGATGGACTTGATCTGGGGGACGTGCTCGTCCATGTCGTAGCTCGGGTTGTGCTTGATGAATACGGCGGCCGAGGCGACTTCAGGTTCTTTCGAGCCCTCGGAGGGAATGACCAGGTGCACGCGCGCGGTCATCACGCCATCGACCCTGGAGAGCGTGTCTGCGAGTTCCTGGGAGAGGCCATAGATATAGCGGGTGCGGTTTTCATAGGGCGTGGCGATCAGTTTGTCGGCGTTGAACAGGTCGCGGATTGTCGAAAACTTGTCTTTCGGGTAGCCGTTCTTGCGCAACAGGTCTACCGCCGAGGGGATCTTGTCGGCGTTGACGTACAGGCTGACCATGCTGTCCTTGACGGGGCGCTTTTCGCTGCTGATGTTGTGTTGCAGCAACAGCGCGAGCATCTCGTTGGCTTCCTGCTCATCGAGTTGGGAGTAGAGCTCGGTCATGTTGCAGCCGGCAAGCAGCAGGGCGGCCAGCACCACGGCGAGACAGCGGCCGGCGGGGGAGAAGTGGGGGTGGCGCGGCATGGCTATTGCGATTTCAGCAAGGTGTCTACACCTTGCGACGACTTCTGTACGGCTGTGGCCGCGAGACCGGTAGCTTCCTTGATCTGGGCGATCTTCATCTGCAGTTCGATCCTGGCCAGCGGATCGCCGATGTCGGCGGTTGCTGTCACGCGCGGCATTTCTGCAGCGGGCGTCTGGACGGGGGCCGCTGACATGTTCGCCAGGATGCGGTCGCCGACCAGCGGTGTCTGTCCGGTTTCGCCGAGGCTACCGGCCGGCCCGGCGCCTGCAGGCCCCGGACTGCCGGCGCGGGCATCCGTTGGGGGTGGGGCGCCGGATTGCGGCGACTCCATGAGCTGCTCGAACCGGGCCGCCCCCTGGCCCGTACCGGTGCCGCCGATGCGCTCGGTTTCCTCGGCGAGCCGGGACCGGGCGTCATCGATTACCCGCTGTTGAACCTGGGCCAGGTCGATGGCCATCGCTGCGCTCCGTCAAATCGCCGTGCAAGGGTGTGGCGCGCGCTCGCGCCGCACGCCGCGGTCAGGCCCTGTTTATCTCGTTGTCCAGCAGCGACCGGGCGAGCTTTGTCGCATCGGCGTCGCCGCCGTCGTCGATGACCGCCGTGGCCACCCGCTCCGCATCGCTCGTGCGGTTTGACATGACCAGGAAGAGACCGAGAAAGGCCCGGGCCAGCAGGTCTCCCGAGGCGGCGGATATGCCCTGCTTCATCATGAAGCTGCATGCTTCGTCGGGGTCGTCGTCGGCATTGGCGTGGACCATGCCCATGCCGATGATCCACGCCGGGCTGTCGGGTGCCGCGGCCTTCACGGCCTCGAAGATATTCTGCGAGGTTTCGCGCATCGACTGCAGGCGGCAGGCGACGAGGCCCAGGCCGACGCAGTCGCGTATGACTTGCTGTGGTATGTCCATGAGTTGTCCTGTGATGGGTGATCGATGGAGTCGGAAATCAGCCCGGTTGCTGGCCGGGCGTGTTCATGAACAGGCCCGCTATACCTTCTGGAGGACCTGCTGCTGGACATCGTTGATGTCCTTGACCAGGGCAGACATCAGCCCCACTTCGGCCTTGTATTTCGACACTTCCATTTGCATCTTGAACTCGGCGGCCGGGTCGTCGGGGTCGAAGTTCTTCACCATTTTGCCGATCTTGTCGGCTTCTGCGTTGAGTTCGGTACCGATGTGTTTATTGACGCCGCTGATCGTGAAGTTTGCTGGGGCCATGTCTTGCTCCTCATTTTGGGTAGGTTGGTCGTTGTGTATCCAGAGTGGCCTGTCTAATTTGACGAGCCGTCGTGAATTTTGTTCCTGTTACATTGACGTATAGTCCGATCCGCCACGATAGACGGGCTTCATGCCTTCCGAAATCATGTTTTCGAGCCCGGGCACGCCCTTGAGCTTGTAACCCGGCAGTCCTGTATTCATCTGCTGTATTTCGAGGTTGCCGGTGTTAAGTGTAAAGTCGCTGCGCGCGGAGCGCCAGCGCTCCATGTCCTGGTCGGCGGGCGGCAGTTGACCCTGCTGTTCGTCGGCCACCGTGGCGAGAAACTTCACTTCGGCGTCCAGTTGCCCGGTTCTGTCCTTGCCGCTCTTGCAGTTGAACAAGGGGGTCTCGCCCATCAACTGGCTGACCAGGGCCAGCCGCGACACCATCTTGTAGGGGTCGCCGTCGCCCCTCATGTAGTCGCCGCCGGCCCAGATGGTCTTGAGTTGGGCCCCGGCTTCCCTGAGCGCTTTCTCGCTTCTGGCCAGTTGGTCGATCTCATTTTGCGTGCTGGCGATGCGCTCCCGGATTTGCGGCGCCTCCGGAAGCTGTGGGTCGGCCTCAAGCATACCGTTCAGGTTCAGGCTCCGTTCTGCCAGTTGGGCGCCGCGGCGCCGCATCCGCTGCAGCGCTGCCTGGGTGTCACCGCCCAGCCCTTCATCGTCCGGCCGCCCCAGCAGTCGGACCAGTTCCGGATCGTTTTCTGCCATGGCGAAACCCCAGCCCATCAAGTTCCGGACACCCGGCCAATGCGATCTCACGGCCAGGTTGCCTTTCCCCTTGCCGTGCACCGCGCCGGCGTTCACGCCGAAGTTGAATTGCCGCACCTTGACGTTGGCCGTGACGGTGCGTTGCTCACCGGTCTCGTCCCGCACGGTCAACGTGGCGGGCCCGGTGCCGGCGAGGTCGGCAAAGGCGGTGCGCTGGTTGCGCAGCATGGTCTTCTCGTCTTCGTCTGAACCCTTCAGCCGGTACCGGATGGTATCGGGCGTGAGCATCGAAACAGAGGAGAGGTCGAGATCGACCGTTTCGCCGTCCAGGGCTCGCTGGAATTTTTCCGGATCGGCGATCAGGGCGGCCGCGGCTACCTCCCGTGCCATGTCCTTGCTGGCCTGTTCGCGCATCTCCCTGGCGGCCGTTGCCGCCTCCTGCGGAAAGGTGCGTATCCGGGCGAACCGGTCGATCCTTCTGTCCTGCAGGCTGCGTCCGCCGGGAGCGGGTGAATCGTCCCGCACCAGCAGGTCGGCAATCATGGTTCGCAATGCCTGGTCCGGCAGGCGTGCCAGCAGTTTCGGGGTGATATCGTAAGCGTCGATGACGCCATGTCGCAGACCGTCGAACAGGGTGCTGCCGTCGCGGTTGGTCAACGAGGTGCGGGCGAGGTTGGGGACGTGCCTGTACTGGGTGCGGTCGCCGGAATTGATGCCGTTGGCCGGATAGTCTTCGGCGAAGTGCGCGGCCATGGCCTTGCCCGGCTCGATGCGGCTGTTTACCAGCGTGCGTTTTCCGTCACTGCCGGGAAGCCGGGTTACCAGCTTTTTTGCGATGGGTTCCCAGGGCTGCTCGTTGACGGCCTTGCCGTATGCATCCTGCTGGGCGCCCGCCAGGTCCGGCATGTCCCGCTGCGCCACGCCGGCCCCGGCGAGGCGAAATTCGATGAACTCGCGCAACATTCTTGCCTGGCCGATGGAGGGGTGCGTGAGGGGCAGGAGAGGGTCTGCGGCACTGCCGGGCCCTTGGCGCGCCCACTGCGCCCGGAGGTTGCGAATGTCCCGTGAACCGCCCTGGTCGAACGGGATCAGGGGCATTGGCTTGGAACGGAGTTTCCTGTCCGGCATTTCGATTCCGTCCGGCCCGGTTCGAATTTTCCGGTCTGCCGCATCCCGAACTTCGGCCAGGCTATCGCGATGTGCCTGCAGCTCGCGGATCAGCCGTCGTTTTTTCCCATCGCTCAGCCCGGGCACATCCAGGTCTCGGGCAACCTTCAGGGCCGCATCTGCGTACAGAACATGAGCATGAGCGGTGTCTGCGCGGCTCACGGGTTCATTCGGGTCTCCCTCGAACTCGTACAGGCAGATCAGGTCGGCAAGATCCATGAGGCGGTTGGCGAATCCGCCCTGTATGCCCTGCAGCAATGTCGTGGCGGCGGGGCTCAGACGCTCCCGGTACTCCGGCTCGGCCAGCCTGGCGCCGAGCCATCGCTGCGCTTCCACCAGGTTGTGCCGTTGCGACCGCACAAGGGACGACAGCTCACGCTGTTCGCTTTCAGTCAGGGTCTGGTTGTCGGACTTGTCGAGCAGGCCGGCCGCGAGCACGATGTCGGCATCGATCCGTGCCACAACATCGACCACCGGCTGGAGGTCGCGGCGCTCCGCCGGGGAAATATGGCCGGCGTTTGCCTGATTGGCCAGGTAGTTCGACATCAGCCCCACGTGGCCTTCGGCAAGGGCTTGCTCATCGCTTTTCCGAACGGGTGCCCCTGTACGCGCTGCGGATGCAGTCTGCGACGCGCCGGTTTCCGCGGCCTGCGGGCCTGCCGCGCGGGCGCCTTCCTGGTGCCTGGCAGAGGTGGCGGGGGAACCCGTACCCGGATCGCGGACAGGCCTGGCGGTTCCGAACTTCGACCGAAGCGCCGAGACGACCCTTGAAAACAGGCTGGGAGGTTCGCCGAAGTCCGGCGTGCTTCTTGCGGCCTGCTGGCCACCACGCATGGACAGGCGCCGCTGGGCGGAGTTCGAACGTGCGAATACGCCCCAACGCCCGAAGCGGCCGCGGTAGGGCCGCACGGCGTATCCCGGCCGGGGCAGGCCGGGGGTGGCCCCAACGCGGGACCTAGAGGCTATCGGTTCGTTTTCCGCCATGTTCCTTGAATCCCCACGCCGGAGCAGCGGACAGATCCATCCGACTGCCGGGATTTCCGCGCGGTCCGCACATCGGATGACAGCAGTCGGCGCGGAGTTTCAGCTCAGGATGCCTGTTGTTCAGTCTCGCTCCTTGCATGTGCCGAGATCAGGTCCCGGGCCATTGCCTTGACGTCCGGCCAGTCCAGGATGTCCGGCGAGCCCGTGATCATTTGCGTGACCTGGTGCGCCATGACCTCGGGGAAGCTGATCATCTCGCCGTCCTTGACCTTGCCCCGAACACCCAGGTTCTGCTCGGCTTCCGCATACCAGTTGGCGAGGCGGTTCCGCTGTACCCACTCCGCGGTCATCCGGTTGGCGTGCCGGGCCAGGGCGGCCCCGTTCGTGATTTCTCCTGACTTGATGAGCTTTTTCAATTGGGGTTTCGCCTTGCCCTTCAATTCGACGCCGTCCAGGATGCGCCGCAACGCCTTGGGGCTGAGGGGTTGCTGACGGGATTCGGCGCGGATCGCCTTGGCTGAGAGCGGGTCGGGAGCGGATGATGCTTCGGCCCCCGTGCGGGACTTCTTCGCAGCCCCCCTGGCGACGGGTTTTGATCGGACAGCCTCCGCTTCCGATTCCGCCTGGGCCCGGGCCAGGGCCTCTGCCCGCCGTTGCGCCTGGGCGGCCTTTTCCTCGACGTACTCATCGACCTTGCTGTGCGTGATCTCGGCGGCCTCGGCGAACTGGATGACGCGTACGCCATCGACGGTCCTGATGCGAATCGCCTCGCGAATCCGCTCCTCGAGAAGGCCCCTCTGGGGCGCGGTGAGTTCCAGGTCCGGGGCCCGTGCGCGCAGGCGCTGGTCTATCTCCTTGCCGCACATGTGGGCGAGCGTCTCCCGATTGGCGCGAATGGCTTCGGTGGAGCGTTCGTCGAGTTCCGCGATCACTTCCCGGATGCGCCGCGACGACAGCGGTACGCTGTAATGCATGTCGGTCGCCATCAGGGCTTCGGCGCGGGACACGTCTCCGGTGTCGTAACGGGCATCGCCGGCTATGGCGCGCAGAAACCGGTTGCGGGCCGCTTGGCGCTCCTCGGTGGCGAGGGGGTTCGGCGAGAACTTCTCCTTCAGCCAGGCGATGGTGCGGTTGACGACGTTCTTCTGCAGGACCTTGAGTTCTGCCGTGCGCGAGTCGACGACAACTTCGGCGTTGCGCATTTGAGCGACAGCCCTGAATTCTGAAATGTTCATTGGCATACCACTTTAGATTGTCCCGGTCACTCAATAGTTCCGGTCAACGTATCGTTCCGGTCCGGCACGTTCGGCACATGAACTTGCGCCATGCCGAAACATGCCGAATCTCGATACTAGTCAGCGCTCACGGAAGGGTCAAGGCTGTTACACTCCGGGCCGGCGCGCGACCTGCGTCCGGGCGAGAATCCCGGGGTCATGCTCCGGATGTCTGCATCCGTTTTCCGTGGCGTCACGGGCAGAGCGGAGACCGGGCGCATGCCGCGGATTGATTTGTTTGAGACGGAGAACAAGTGTTGAAAGAGTCCCTGACGGCCATCAGCCGCACCTATGACCGGGCGCTTGCAGGAATCGGACACCTCGACGGTGTCGCCTCCCTGCTGCTGCGGCTCATCCTCGGGCCCGTGCTCATCGCTTCGGGCTGGGAAAAGATCACCGGCACGAACTGGTTTGTTCACACGCTCGACTCCTTCCCGTTTCCGTTCAACGTGCTGCCGCCTGAATTTTCCTGGTTTCTCGCATCCTGGACGGAGTTCCTCGGCGGATTCCTGCTGTTGTTCGGCCTTGCAACCCGGGTGGTCGCCATTCCCCTGGCGGTGACGATGTTCGTCGCCGCCTGGTCGGTGCACCTGGACAACGGCTGGGCGGCGATCGCCCCGTCCCGCCCGGCGGCCGTCTGCATCCCGGGCAGCGAAGCGCGCGCGGCCTCGAGCCGGTTCGAGCGTTTCGTCGAATGCCAGAACGTGAATGCGCGCACCATCGAGGCGTCCAAGCGGCTTGCCAGGGCGAAAGCCATCCTGCGCGAGCACGGCGATTACCGCTATCTGAACGGCCGGGGCGCCATCGTCAAACTCAACAATGGCATCGAGTTCGCGGCCATCTACCTCACCATGCTGCTTGCCCTGCTCGTCATCGGGGGCGGCCGGTATTTCAGCCTGGACTACTATGTTCGTCTCGCGTGGAAGCGGATGGTACTGCCGGACGCCTCCGGCGGCGGATAGCGGCGCGCAGCCGTTTTACCAACCACTGTTGAGGCGCATGAACGAGCGTGGCGCAACGTGACGCCGCGCTCGTTGTCGTGCATGCACGACAAACAACCAATTGAGTCGCCTGGTTCGAGCTATCGACAACGTGTATCAACGTTGTTCGTGTACTACAACAACCGGAATCCGCGCAACAGAGGTCTGGCTGGGCTAGCCCGCTCCTGCTGCCGGCACAGACGCTGCTCTCGCCGAGCCCGCGCCTCAGGCCGCCGGATTCAGGACTCGCCCCGAACGGACGGGTGGCGATGAATCCGTAGGACAACGGGGATGCAGGATGGTTTCCGCCATCTCCTCGGCTGCGACGGTGGCAGGGCGTCCGGTGTACTCGGCCGCATCGAAAATGGCAGTCAGCCTCCGCGGAATACGGTGAATCTCTTCAATCAGCCGTTGCCGGGTGCAGCCGCCGAGATACTCGCGGGCGATGCAGATGACCCCACCGCTGTTGATCACGTAATCGGGGGCGAACAATATGCCGTGTTCATCGAGACGTGTCGCATCCGCGACGGTTTCCAGTTGATTGTTGGCGGCGCCGGCGACGACGCGGCACTGCAGCCGCGGGATGGTTTGCGCATTCAGTATCGCGCCGAGGGCGCAGGGTGCGAGTATTTCCACGTCCTGGAACAGGATTTCGCCGGGTGGCACTGCCCGGGCGCCGAATTGCCGCACGACCCGGCCGAGGTTCGCGGCATTCACGTCTGCGACGACAAGACGGACACCCCGCTCGGCAAGAAGCCTGCACAGGTGGAAGCCGACGTGGCCGACGCCCTGTACCGCCACCCTCAAACCCTCGAGCGAGCCGACGCCGAGCTTGCGTCGCGCGGCCGCTTCCATGCCGAGCGCGACGCCCAGCGCCGTCCAGGGGGAAGGGTCACCGCCGACGGCACCGCTCGCCTGTGGAAGCCCGGAGACGAAGTTTGTCCGGGTTGCGACCTGTGCGATGTCCCGGGCGGAGACACCGACATCCTCGCCGGTGATATAGCGACCGCCCAGGGAATCGACGGCCGCGCCAAGCGCCTGAAAGACCTCCGCCGACTTCGCCTCGCCGGGTTCGCACAGCATCACGCACTTGCCGCCGCCGAAAGGCAGGCCGGCGAGCGCGTTCTTGTAGCTCATGCCCCTGGACAGGCGAAGCACGTCAGTCAGGGCCCGTGCCTCGGTGTCGTAATGCCAACGCCGACAGCCGCCGGTGGCCGGCCCGAGAGCGGTGGAGTGGATTGCGACAATGGCACGCAGTCCGGTCGCTTTGTCCGAGAAGCAGTGAACGTCTTCATGGGCGTCGAAGGCGGAGTTGTCGAAGAGGTGCATCTGTGCGGCTCCGTTGCGGTCTGTCGTTTGATCGAAAAATACTCGAATTTCCGCGGAATGTTTGTTCAATTTTTCATCTATTCGTCAAATTATTAGATAAAAAATGCGAATATTATGGAAATAAAGAAATATAAATATAATAAAAGACGTTTAGGTCGGAAAAGCAACCCTTCGAGGGCGCCGCCGATCAAAATCATCAGTATTGATGATTCGCGCGGCCCGCCCGATTCGTAGAGTTTCCAGACCCTCAACGAACGGCCGCCAACGATGGGAATCGCAACCCCCGGGCAACGACTAACGCGCGCGGCGTTGTTGTCGGTCGGCACCCCGAAGGCCGGCTACGCGGGCGAATCGGGCCCGCTACCGTCCATTGCGGACCTGCAGCGATCGATGGCCCGGGGCGAAATGTCGAGCGAGCAACTCGTTCTCCGTGCCGTGGAGGCAGCCGGGCGCCAGGACTCTCTGAACGCTTTCATTTCGCTTGATCGCCAGGGCGCCCTCGACCGCGCCCGCCGGCTCGATGAGCGGCGCCTTGACGGGGAGATACTCGGCCCGCTGCATGGCGTTCCCGTTGCGGTCAAGGACAACATCCACGTCGCCGGTCTGGCCAACACCGCCGGTACGCCGCTCCTCGAATCGTTTGTTCCCGCCGAGGACGCGCCGGCCGTGGCCCGCCTGAAAGCTGCGGGAGCCATCGTGCTCGGCAAGACGAACATGCACGAGCTTGCCTTTGGTGTCACCAGCGGCAATGCAGCCTTCGGAGCGGTGGGGAACGCCCACGACAAGAGCTTCATCGCCGGTGGCAGCAGTGGCGGGACGGCGGTGGCGGTCGCCTCGGGAATGGCGGTGGCGGGCCTCGGTACCGATACCGGGGGCAGCAGCCGAATTCCGGCGGCGCTCAACGGCATCGTCGGGTTCAGGCCCACCGGGGGCCGCTATCCGTCCGCGGGCATCACCCGTATCTCAAGTACCCGGGACACCATCGGGCCCATGGCGCACAGGGTGGCGGATGTGGCCCTGCTCGACCGGACCATGGCCGGGGAGAGCGGGCAACTGCCCGACGTCGGCCTGCGCGGACTGCGGATCGGCGTTCCCCGCGGGTACTTTTTCGACGATCTGCAGCGCGAAGTGCGCGATTCTGTCGAGAGCCTGCTCGACCGTCTCGACGAAGCAGGCGTGAAACTGGTGCCTGCGGATCTGGCCGGCATCGAACGCCTGAACGAGGAGACGGGGTTCCCCATCGTGCTGTTCGAGGCGCGGTCGCTCCTGAGCGAATACCTGGCTGCCCACCTGCCGGGGCGGTCCCTTCAGACCCTCGTCGATTCGGTCGCGAGCCCGGATGTCCGGGAAATGATGCAAAACGTGCTGTGGGGGGAGGTCTCCGAGTCCGCCTACCGGCGGGCCAGGGAGCACTTCCGGCCGCGGCTCAGGCGCCTGTACGCCGACTACTTCGGCAACCACGCGGTCGAAGCGATCCTTTTTCCCACCACGCCGCTCACCGCGAGACCCATGCAGGACACCTCCGATTTCGTGGAACTGAACGGCGCATCGGTAGCCACGTTTGCAACCTATATCCGCAACACGGATCCGGGCAGCAACGCAAACATTCCCGGGCTGAGCATTCCGCTGGCGGTACCCCAAGGGGGCTTGCCGGTGGGGGTCGAGATCGACGGGCCCGAGGGGAGCGACCGGCGGCTGCTCGCCATCGGCGCCGCAATCGAGCGTCTTCTGCAACCAAGAGGCAGCGGGCGTGGTCAAACAAACCAGTGAACAAGGGGATTATCGTGAACAGTAGTGGCTTTACATGCCTGGCCCACCGGATTGCGGTGGGGACGGCGGGTACACAAGGTGCCGCCACGGCGGCGGTCGGGTTGGCCATCGCCGCTCTGCTCTGCAGCTCGGTCCAGGCCCGGGAACTCGAGGAGATCGTCGTCACGGCCGAAAGGCGCGCGGAGAACCTGCAGGAGGTGCCCAATGCGATCACGGCGCTCAGCGAGACAACGATCGAACAGGCCGACATCCATGACCTCACCGACATCGCGACGCGCGTTCCCGGCCTGACGTTCTCGCCCTTTTCGCCCGGGCAGAACATCGTGGCCCTGCGCGGCGCGTCGTCCAACGACGACGGTGCGGGGACAGACAACTCGGTTTCGGTTTTCGTCGACGATGTCTACCTGGGACGCGTCTCGAACATCAATCCGGAGATGTTCGACATCGAGCGCATCGAGGTGCTGCGCGGGCCGCAGGGCACCCTGTACGGCAAGAACACCATCGGCGGCGCCATAAACGTCGTCTCGGCCAAGCCGAATCTCGAAGCGCTGGAAGGCAAGGTTCGGGTCAGTGTCGGCAACTACGAGCGCCGGGATGTCGCGGGGCTGCTGAGCGGGCCGCTCGGCGACCGTTGGGCAGCCAAGGCATCGTTCAGCTTTCGGAAACGGGATGGCTGGGTGGAGAACGTCTACCTGGACAAGCAGCAGAAAGACGACGACGTGCTGGCGCTGCGCGGTCAACTGCTGTACTCGGGAGACGACCTCGAAGCCCTGTTCAGCGCGGATTTCAACCGGCTGGACATCGAGGACATGGCGCGGACCCCCATCGCCACCGGAGAGCCGGGCGATCCGGCGTTCTGGGCTGCCAACATACCGGGCAGCTATGCGGACCTCTGCCGCGGCCGCGGCGCCGGTTGTTCCGCTGGGCCGGTCGACGGCTACGCGGAACGGGAAGCCTGGGGCCTGAGCATGAAGCTGAACTGGCGCCCGGCGGCTGGCGAACTGATCTCGATTACCGCTTACCGGGAAAACGAAGCGGACTGGAACATGGATTCTTCCGGAACGCCGGTCTCGCCGCTGCCGCCGCTGTTCAACCAGATCAACGACGACATTTTCGACAGCACCGAACAGTTCACCCAGGAACTGCGCTGGGTGTCAGGCCTGGGCGAGACGGTCGACTACATAACCGGGCTGTGGTTCCTGACCGAAAAAACCGACCGGACGGAGTGCTTCGACAACGATGTGCTGCCCAGCGACTGCACCCCCACGGCGGACGGCGGTGCCACCGACTGGTACCGCCAGGTGAACGAAACCACCAGTTACGCCGCTTTCGGCCAGGTCGACTGGCGGTTCTCCGAAGGCTGGGAACTCACCCTCGGCGGGCGCTACAGCTACGACAAGAAGAAAATCGACAACGACGCCATCGCCGGGGACTTCGTGGTCATCAACCAGACGTTCTCCAATTCGGTGAGCGAGAACTGGAGCGCCTTCACGCCGAAGATCGCCCTGGCCTACCTGCCCAGTGACAACGCGACGATCTACGGCGCCGTCTCCTGGGGATTCAAGAGCGGCGGTTTTGCCGCGGCGCCCCAGGGCATCGAGTTCACCGAACCGCTGGACCAGGAGGAGGCGCTGAACTACGAGGTCGGCATCAAGGTGGATCTGGGCGGCAGCTTCCGCCTGAACGCGGCGGTTTTCTTCACCGAATACCAGGACCTGCAGATCCAGACTTTCGGTCCGCTGACGGCCGCGGCGGCCTTCGGAACCTTCCAGACGTTCAACGCCGGCGATGCCGAGATCTTCGGCGCAGAACTGGAAGCCACCTGGATCGTGACCGACCGGCTCACCCTCTCCGGCTTCTACGCCTACCAGGACAGCAAGTTCGGCGATACCAACATTCCGGGCACGGCGTTTCCGGACCAGTCCGGGCAGGACCTCATCCGGGCGCCGGAGCACAAGTTCAATGTCAACGCGGATTACATCCAGCCGCTGGCCAACGGCAGCGAACTGGCGGTGACCCTGAGCTGGCGCTACACCGACGATCAGCGGGGCGAACTGGAACCCTGGGCGGTGCAGCCCGAGTTCGACCTGTTCGATGCCCGGGTGAGCTGGACGAGCGTCGGCGGCGCACTGGAGGTGGCGGTCTGGGGCAGGAACCTGGCGGACGAGGAGTACCTCAGCCATCTCTACACCATCGCTTCCAGCGTGGTGGCGGTGCACGGCGACCCGCGCATGTACGGCGCTACTGCGACGTACCGGTTCTAGCCGGACCTATTCGTGAACAGGTGCGGCTAACGGCGGTGCAGCCCCGCGGAGTGCGAGGAGTGATGGCAGGGAGTACAGTGGCCTGGTGAATCTCACCCAGAAGCAGTGGCGCAAGCTGTTGTCGGTCATTCAGCACCTGAATGACAGCCTGGACGATTACGTCGTCCGCGAGCGGGCGGGGCGCGACTTGCTCGACCTGCTCTCGGCGGACCATTTCGCCTCGTTCATCTGGGACGAGCAGGGGGGCGTCTTCTCGAGCCCGGTTTACCTGAACATGTCGCCGGAGAACCTGAAGCTGTACGAGCAGTACTACCAGTTCCACGATCCGATCACGTTCAGGATGCAGCCGTACCGGCGCGCCGTTTCAGTCAATGAGGTGATGGCCCAGCAAGACCTGATCAACACCGAGTTCTTCAACGACTTTCTCTCCCGGGACGGCCTGTACTACGGCATCAATATCTACGTCTACGACAACGGCAACCGGAACATCGGCGATTTCCGGGTGTGGCGCTCGCGCGGGCGGGCCAACTTCGACCGGCGGGACCTGCAGATACTGGACATGATCGCGCCGCACTTCCGCAACGCGATGCGCAACATCCTGTTCGCCAAGCACAAGATTCCCGCAATCGATCTGGACGAGATCTGCCGCTTCCTGTGCGACGGATTCAACCTGACCCGGCGGGAACTCGATGTGGCCGCTGCAATCCTCGAGGGCCTGCCCGACAAGAAGATCAGCGAAACGCTGCACATATCCATGCCAACGCTACGCAGCCACGTTCAGCACGTCTTCGACAAGCTTGACGTGAACAGCCGGACGGAGTTTTGCAGCAAGGTCTTTCTGGGTAACGCCTGCGCCTGAACGGGCTGTAGCGCCCGCCCTCAGTTACAAGACAGCCGTCGTTCCCCGCATCAGTGCGAGGGTCACCAGGCGCAATCTGCTAGTCGAAGACCTCGGCGTAGACGCCCTCGTTGAAGCCGACGAGCAGGGTGTCTCCCACGCGGAGGGTGGGGGCTCGCAGGTTGCCCGTCGAGCCGAGCATTGCGGTTACTGCCGCGTCGGAGAGCCTGTCGGCGCCGGTGAATTGCTGCAGCTTTCTGCCCTTGGCGACGTGCGCGGCGGTGGCGGCTTCGAGTAGCGCCACGGCATCGCCGCGTTGCAGCTTGCGGCTGGCCGGGACGGTTTCGGCCACCTCGATGTTTCTCGCCTCCAGGAACTTGGAGGCCCGCTTGCAGCTGGTTCAGCCGCTGCGGAAGTAGTACCAGTCAACCCTTGTGGCGGTCATGTCGCACGATCCTCATGGCAGGGCGCTCATGCTGCCATCCCGCTTGGGCAAGATCAATTTCCCCTGCTATGCTCGCCGCCTCATCGGAGTTAGAGGTTCGAGAAACGGTCATGCACTCCGTGTTCGTCGTGCTGCTCGGCATCGCCGGGATGTGCTTCGGCTGGTTCGTCTACTCGCGGTTCATCGCCGAGCGCATCTATCGGCTCGAGCCGGATTTCGTGACGCCGGCCCACGAGTTCAACGACGGCGTCGACTTCGTACCCACCAACAAGTACGTGCTGTGGGGCCACCACTTCACCTCGGTGGCAGGTGCCGCCCCCATCGTGGGGCCGGCGATTGCCGTGTACTGGGGCTGGGCGCCGGCGGTTGCCTGGGTGGTGCTGGGCACGATCTTTTTCGCCGGCGTGCATGATTTCGGGGCGCTGTGGGCAAGCAGCCGCAACAAGGCGCGATCGATTGGCGTGCTGTCGGAGTCCGTGGTGGGTGCGCGCACGCGCAAGCTCTACATGGTGGTGGTGTTCCTGTTGCTGTTGATGGTGAACTCCGTGTTCGGCGTGATCATCGCGCGGGCTTTCGTGAACACGCCGAGTGCGGTGTTCCCGGCCTGGGCCGCCATCGTCGTTGCGCTGGTGATCGGGCAACTGCTGCATCGAAAGTTCAATCTCATCGCGCTTTGCATCGGCGGGGTGACCGCGCTGTACGTTTCCGTCTATGTCGGCGATCTCATGCCCCTGGAGTTGCCGGCGATGTTCGGCCTGGCGCCCCAGGCCAACTGGATACTGATTCTGTTCCTGTACGCGGCCGTGGCCTCCATGCTGCCGGTATGGGTGCTGCTGCAGCCGCGCGATTTCATCAATGGCGTTCAGCTCTTTCTCGGATTGGGGTTGCTGTACGGGGCGGTGTTCCTGGTGATGCCGGACATCGCTGCTCCGGCCTTCAACGACCGGTTGAGCGAGAGCGCGCCGTCCATCGTTCCCCTGCTGTTCGTCACCATTGCCTGCGGGGCCGTTTCCGGGTTTCACGGCATCGTCGCCTCGGGCACCAGTTCCAAACAACTCGACCGCGAGCCGGATGCGCGTTTCGTCGGCTACCTCGGCGCCATCGGCGAGGGGTCGCTGGCCCTGGTCACAATCGTCGCGGTTACCGGCGTGACCCTGGCCGCCACCACCGAAGAGTGGCACGCGATGTACAGCGAGTTCGGCTCGGCAGGGGCGGCTTCGTTCATACAGGGCGGGGCCAGCCTGATCAGTTCCGGCTGGGGGCTGCCCCTGGGGGTCGCGCAGACCTTGCTCGCCACCATGGTCGTGCTGTTCGCCGGCACCACGATGGATTCCGGGGTGCGCCTGCAGCGCTACATCATCCAGGAGTGGGGTGAGATCTATCGAGTGCCCTTGCTCGGCAACAATGTGCTCGCGACCGTGGTGGCCGTAGGCAGCTGCCTGTTGCTGGCGTTTGGCGCGGGCGGGGCGAGCGGGGCCGGGGGGCTGGTGCTGTGGCCATTGTTCGGTTCGACGAACCAGATTCTCGCCGGGCTGACACTGCTGGTCATAACCGTGCTGCTGATGAAACTGGGACGGCCCGCCTGGTACACCATGGCGCCGATGCTGTTCGTGCTGGTCATGTCCTTCTCGGCGGGGGTGGTGACCCTGAATCAGCTTTTCGCCGCAGGCAACTATCTCCTGGTCGGAATCGGGGTGATCGTGCTGGGCACGAGCATTCTCGTCATGCTGGAAGCCGCCTCGGTGATCGTGTCGTTGAGAAACGGCGATGCCCAACTCGCGGCGGCGGCCGGTGCGCCGGGAGGTGAGGAAGCATCCCGGCCCGACTCCGCTGATGTGCGCTAGCAGCCCGTGGCAAAAGTCCGGCGAAGCACCGAGAGTGGCGCGAGGGGGCACACCTCGCACGAAAACGCGGTCAGGCGGGATGCAACGGCGTTCGAATGCGGGCGGACTTTTGCCACGGGCTGTTAGCAGTTGTTGCCCTGCAGCCCGTTGCGGGGCCGGTCTGTCAAACGCCCCTTGCTGTGGCAAATGTAATTCCGCTTGGCGTGCCGAAGAACCTTACCTCCCGGGCGCTCGGTGCTTGGGAAGTTCACTCCGCAAATGACGTTCCATGAAAGTCTACGCTCCGGCCTGTCAGGGCTTTGCCTGCTGTTGGTTGCGGTTGCCGCGGGTTGTTCGGAAGGCGTACGGGACAAGGAGGCGCCCGCTGCCGACGCACCGGCACAACGGGCTCCGGCCGGCGCTTCGGTGCTGCCGGCGTCCGCGGTCGGCAGCGAATCGCTTCCGCCGACGGCGCTGGCCCGGGCCTTCAGAAACCTGGGCGTCGAGGGTGTGGGGGTAGAACTGTTCGAACACGGCGGTGAGCCGCTGTTGCTGGCTCGCCTGTCTCTCGATGCGCTGGAGCCGGTGCTGATCGGCGGCAGGCCGGGCGGAGTGACGGCGGCGGACGCGCTGGGGGAAGTTCAGGTAGTTGTAGGCAGCGGATTCGTTTCCCACGTGAGTTCACTCTCGCCGGTGGGGCTCGTGCAGATCGACGGCGAGACTCTCAGCGAGATGCAGCCGTACGGTTATACGCGGGTGCTGGGCCTGCGTGCCGACTCGCTGGGCGTGCTGGGGCACCGGGAATTCCACCGGGGCATGTACCCTTCGGCGGTTCAGCTCGGCCCGGGAATCGTGGAGCAGGGCCTGCTCGACATTTCGGAACGTGACCTGACGCGGCCCCGTTACCTGCGCGCCTTCATCGCCACGTGCGGACGCACGGCACTGGCCGGCGTTTCACTGCAACCGACGCACCTGCATACGCTGGGTAAACGGCTGATCGAGTTCTTCAATCAGGCCGGCCTGGTCTGCGATGAGGTCGTCAACCTGGCGGGGGACCGGGAAGCCGTATTGGCCATGGCGGCTGCCGATGGGACGCGATTCGCCTATTTCGGCCATCCGCAGACAGCCAAGGCAACGCTGATAGGATTCAGGACGCGGGGATAGGGCCGTCCTGCGCCGCCAAGTCACTGGGGCACGGACGACGAGGTACGCCGATACAATGAAGGGCTGCCGCCACTGGCGCCCCGCAGCGTATCAATGGTTCCCTCGGTGAGGCGGCCGGCCCGGCAGAACCCGGCCTGTTCATCACGGCTGTTCAGCGGCGCCTTGGAGGGGCCGAATGAACATTCCGTGCGTTCTCACGCGGGAACGGCGGGCGGCGCCGGGGCGCCGCCCGCACACGAACCTTGTACTGCCTTGCGGCGGTACGTTATTCGCTCTTAAGGCGATTCCAGACCCGCAATACCAGAATCGCTCCCACCGCGCCGTACAGTGCCGTGGCCTGTTGATCCAGGATTGCGTCCAGGTAGGCGCCGATCATAGGAATGTTGCCGAGGACATCCGCTCCGGCCGCTGCGCCAACAGCGATCGTTACGGCCAGGAAGCCTGTTGCGTCTTCAGCATCCACCACCATCGCGCCGTAAACCAGCCCGAGGATGACAAGTGCCAACGGCAGCAGATTCTGCGGAACCGCACCCGGCGCCAATCCTTCAACGATAGACGCTAGAGCAGCCAGTCCGACAATTATTCTTGTCGCCATTTTCCTTCCCCCTCAATCGAAAGTGAGTACCTCTTGCACACTGTCGACTTCGTACCCGCGAACGAGCACTAAGTCTTCGCGGTGCACCTCGTACTATATAGGTCGCGCACGGGAAATCAAACGGTCTTTGTTTCGGGGCGTTTCGGGCGTTTCCGGCGGCCGGCAGGCGGCGCTTCCATCCCGGCCCGACCGTTTCGCGGAACTACGCGACGGCGTGCCGCGCGCCGCTGCGGCCGGTGCGGCGGGTCAGATCTTGCCGGAAATCACGAGATCGACGAGGTATGGCGCGCCGGACGCAAGCCCCTTCCTGATTGCCGGCCCCACCTGTTCCGGTTCTGTAACCTGAACGCCGTCGACCCCCATACCGCGCGCCATTTCCACGAAGCCGAGCACCGGATCGTCCAGGTCCATGTGCGGGTAGGGGCGATTGGAGCGGGCATCGAACCGGTGCCGGTAGATGTCCATGTTGTGCTTCAGCACCCGGTATTCCCGGTTGGAGAGAATCACGAACACGATGGGCAGGCGATGATGGGCGGCGGTCCAGAGCGCCTGAATGCTGTACATCGCCGAACCGTCCCCGGTAATTGCCAGCACCGGCCGGTCTGGATGCGCAACCCTTGTGCCGATGGCGCCGGCGATCCCCTGGCCGATGCCGCCGCCCTTGCCGCCGTAGTAGTCGCCCGGACGCTGGAAATCGAAGTGGTCCCACACCTCCAGGGACGCGGTGATTGACTCATCGGCAATCACCACATCGTCGGGCGCCGCTGCGGCGACCTCGTGCAGGGCGCGGGCCGGCGTCATCGGCCGCGCATCCCAGAGTTTTTCGAGGCGTGAGTTCACCGCCTCCAGTTCGGTAGCTTTTTCAGCGGCCAGCGCGGCGTTCCGGGCCTCGGCAGCCTGGGCCAGGCCGTTCTGCCCGTGGGACTGCAACTCCTGGCGCAGCCTGTCCAGCGAAATGGCCAGACCGCCGGCCAGGCCGATATCCACGGAATCGTTGAATGCCAACAGCTCAGAGGAATTCTGCAGTTCGATTACCGGCACGCCGTCGGGCAGGGGGCTTGCGCCGTCGAACCACAGCTCCTCCCAGACCGGCCCGCCCAACAGAAACACAAGGTCACGGCCCGCCAGTGCATTGCGGATTCCCGCCGCGTCGAGCGCAAGCCGTCCCCTGTAGTTCGCATGTCGGCTCGGGAACACCACCTGGGCACGCAGGCCCACCTGCCAGACCGGGGCCCCGAGGGTTTCCGCGAACGCCATGAGAGAGGAGAACGCGCCGGCTTGCGCGATGTCGTCGCCGGTCACGATGGCGGGTGCGTCGCATGCGAGCAGCATGTCAACGGCCTTCGCAAGCCCGCCGGGGTCCGGGGGGCTTTCGACGTGCAGCCTGGCGGGCGCCGTGTCGGTCACTTCGGTTTCGCCTTCCATGACATTCACCGGCAGCGACACGAACACCGGCCCGGCAGGGGGCCGGCTGGCGATCTGGAAAGCCCGGCGCATCATCGGCGCAACTTCGTCCGCAGTCTGCGGTTCGGCGCTCCACTTCGTGACCGGAGCCGCCATTGCCACCAGGTCGTGCGAGAGAAGCGGTTCCCGCAGTCGCAGGCGAGTGTCTTGCTGGCCGGCGGTAACCAGCATGGGCGCCCTTGCCTTCAGCGCCCCGTACATCATGCCGATGGCGTTGCCGAGGCCTGGCGCGACGTGCAGGTTGACCACGGGCGTCTTGCCCGTGGCCTGTGCGTAGTAGTTGGCGGCGCCCACGGCAACGCCCTCGTGCAGCACGACGTAGTAGCTGATCTGCGGGTAGTCGGCCAGCCGGTCGAGCAGGGAATTTTCGGTGGTGCCGGGGTTGCCGAAGATGCTGTCGACGCCGTGCGCGAGAAGGCTCTCCATGAAGACCTGCTGTGCGCGCATGCTGAGTCCTCCGCGACGCTGTAACGGAAACGGCAGGAGGCGTAGTAGAGCACAGCGGCCGCCGCTTTGGAAAAAGCCTGGCCGCTAACGCCGGCGCCGCCCCCGGCCGCTGGCGTGCTTCGATTGTCTCGACTACGATGCCGCGTTCTTGACGAACTGCCGGATGCAATTCCAATGACCGTCCATGCACACCCAGGGTCTGAGATCTTCTTGTGTCGGATTTTGTCTGACCGAGCGATACCCCGGCCCCACTGGAAAGCGGTGAACGGGAGCAGAGTCGACGCGTTCGACATCCTGATCCGCGAATAGGAGTTCTGGAGGTTCCACGATGAGCGGCAATTCCGGGTTCAACGGCTTCGGCGCGACAACGGTCCGGTTCCTCGAGGACCTGGAAGACAACAACAACCGTGCCTGGTTCCAGGAAAACAAGCACCGTTACGAGAGCGACGTGCTGGAACCGGCGTTGGCGTTCATCAGCGCGACGGGGCCCCTGCTGGCGAAGGTGTCGGATTGCTTCACCGCGATTCCCAAACGCATGGGCGGCTCGCTGATGCGCGTCTACCGCGATACCCGGTTCAGCCGTGACAAGACGCCCTACAAGACGAACATTGGCATCCAGTTCCGGCATGAGCAGGGCAAGGACGTGCACGCGCCGGGCTACTACCTGCACATAGAGACGACCGGCTGCTTCCTCGGGGCGGGCATGTGGCGCCCCGAGCCCGTGGCGCTCAAGGCGATTCGAGAGCGCATTGCCGAGCGTCCCGATGCCTGGCGCAAGGTGGCGCAGTCGCGACGCTTCAAAAGCGATTACACCCTGGGAGGCAACACGCTGAAGCGGCCGCCACGAGGCTTTGCGCCAGACCTGCCGTACCTCGAAGACATCAAGCGCAAGGACTTCATCGGCGTCAGCGACTTTTCCATCGAGCGGGCGGCAAGCGCCGACTTTCCCGAGGAAGTGGTGGAGCGGTTCGCCCGCGCGACACCGCTGATGAAATTCCTGTGTACCGCCGTAGGTGTCCAGTTCTGATGCTGACGTTTGCCGAAGAAATCCTGCTGCTGCTGCTCGAAGACGAGAAGGGCGCCTTCCTGCCGGTCACCAGGCATGCGCTGGGCCATGCGCTGGTGGGGGCCGTCCTGATGGACCTCGCGTTTGCGAACCGCATCGACACCGACCCGGAGCGGTTGACGGTCACGGATCCAACGCCCACCGGCACCGCGATGCTCGACGGGGTGCTCGAGCGTATCGCGAACAGCGAGAATGCCCGGTCAGCCGTCGACTGGCTGAAGGCGCTGAGCGGTGACGAGGCGGCGACCATCCGGGAACAGGCGCTGGAGAGCCTGGTGGAGCGCAGCATCGTCGAGCGGCGCGACGCCAAGGTGCTTGGGGTTTTCCGAGCCCCGCGCTACCCGCTGGTCGACGGAAAGCCCATGCGGGCAGCGAAGCAGCGCATCTCCGAAATGCTGTTTTCGGACCAGATACCCGATCCCCGGGATATTGCGCTTGTATCGCTCGCCGATGCCTGCGGCGTCCTCGGGGCCGTCTTCAAGGACGGGGAAATCGAGCAGGACATGCCCCGCCTCAGGCAACTGCGCAAGATGGACCTGATCGGGCGGGAAATGCTCGGCCGCATTTCCATCTGGAAGCACGGATTGACCGGCCCGGCCGACGATTGAATTCCGGGTCGGGCTAGCGGCCTGTACTGTCCAACATTGGAATTCCGCTCGGCGTCCCCGATGCCCGCACCTCACGCGCGCTCGGCGGTCCAGCAGTGCGTTCGTCGAAAATTTGTTGGGTGCTGGCGATTGTTCCGTAGAAGCACGCGGCGGGTTCAGCGCTTCAGCTCGTCAATGTCAGCGAAGGCCTCCAGCGCCTCGGGGTTGGCCAGGGCTGCTGTATTCCCGACCGCGCGCCCGTGAATGACGTCGCGCACCGCCAGTTCGGCGATCTTGCCGCTCATGGTTCTCGGTATGTCCGGCACCGCGATGATCTTCCTGGGCACGTGACGGGGCGAGGCGTGGGTGTGGATCTCGGCGGCGATTCTGCGGGCCAGTCCTGAGTCCATGGGAGTGCCGGGGCGCAGCACCACGAAGAGTACCACCCGGGTGTCGCCGTCCCAGTCCTGGCCGACGCAAACGGCGTCGACGACTTCATCGATGCGCTCGATCTGGCGGTAAATCTCGGCCGTGCCGATGCGCACGCCGCCGGGATTCAGCACGGCATCGCTGCGCCCGTGCACGATGAAACCGCCGTGTTCGGTGACTTCCGCGAAATCGCCATGCGCCCAGACATTGGGCCACTTCTCGAAATAGGCGGCGCGTAATTTCGCGTCGTCCGGGTCGCGCCAGAAGCCGATGGGACAGGATGGAAACGGCACGGTGCAGACCAGCTCGCCCTTTTCGCCACGGACGGGGCGGCCGGCGTCGTTCCAGACATCCACCGCCATGCCGAGCCCCCTGCACTGCAGTTCGCCCTCGTAGACCGGTAGATTGGGATTGCCGAGCACAAAGCAGGAGACGAGGTCGGTGCCGCCGGTCATGGATACCAGGTGCAGGTCGGGCTTCACGTGTCGGTAGACGTAGCGGAACCCCTCGTGGGTCAGTGTCGACCCGGTGGAGAGCAGCGCCCGCAGGCTGGACAGGTCGTGGCTGGTTCCGGGTTTCAACCCGCTCTTGTCGATGGCCGAGATGTACCTGGCGCTGACGCCGAGCACGGTGACGCCTTCACGCTCAACGATGTTCCATAGCGCGCCTGGACCGCGATGGAAAGGCGAACCGTCATAGAGCACCACGGTGCAACCGGTAGCCAGGGCGCTGACCAGCCAGTTCCACATCATCCAGCCGCAGGTGGTGAAGAAGAAGAGCCTGTCGTCGCGGCGGAGGTCGACGTGCAACTGGTGTTCCTTGAGGTGCTGGAGCAGGGTGCCGCCTACTCCGTGCACGATGCATTTCGGCTTGCCGGTGGTGCCGGAGGAGTAGAGGATGTACAGGGGGTGGTTGAAGTCGACCTGTGTGAACGATGCGGTGCTTTCGAGTTCACCGGGCGACGGTGTCCCGGGCACCGGGTCGGCCTGCGTGCCGGACTGTAACCGCGCGCTGTTTCCGGTTTGTGGCGAGCCCGGTGTCCCTGCTCCCGGCGCTTCCGTCAATTCCCGGAAAGTCGGCCTGTCCTCCGTCACCCCGATTGTTGGAATCCAGACGACCTTTTTCAGTGAGGGCACCTGCCGGACGACCTTGCGTACCTTGTCGCGCACATCGATGCGCCTGCCGTTGTAGAAATAGCCGTCGCAGGCGAACAGCACGCGAGGTTCGATCTGGCCGAATCGGTCCAGCGCCCCTTCCGCGCCGAAATCCGGCGAGCAGGACGACCAGACCGCGCCAAGGGAGGCGGTCGCCAGCATGGCGACGACCGCTTCGATGGTATTGGGCAGCCAGCCGGCGACCCGGTCGCCGGATTCGATGCCCCAATCGGACAGCCTTGCCGCGAGCGCCATGGACTGACGATGGAGTTCGGCGAAGGTGATTTCCTCGCGGTCTCCATTTTCCTGGTAGGCGACCAGCGCGGTTTGCCCGTCGCGGAAACGCAGAAGGTTCTCGGCGTAGTTCAGCCTGGCGCCGTCGAACCAGCTTGCCCCGGGGAATCGTTCGAGGGTCTTGACGGGGACATCGGCCCGGCTGCTGGCGCGTACCCCGGTGAACTTCCACACCTCGCTCCAGAATGTGCCGGGCTCTTCAATGGACCAGGCGTGCAGGTCGTCGTAGGAGGCGAACGTACGCCCGCTAGCGGCTTCCGCCTGGCGGGTGAACCGCGTCATGTTCGAGGCGGCGATGCGTGCCGCCGAAGGCCGCCACAACGGCGCGCCCATGGTCTCGTTCACTGACGCACCGAACGGAAGCAGTCGCGCACCTCGGTGACGAACAGCTCCGGCTGCTCGAAGGCGGCGAAGTGCCCGCCCTTGTCCAGTTCGTTCCAGTGGATGATGTTGGGGTATCGCTTGTCTGCCCAGCGCCGTGAGCAGAGGAAGATCTCCTTGGGGAAGATGCTGCAGCCGGTCGGTGTGGCGATTTCAAAGTCGCGGTTGCCGCCGAAGCTTTCCCAGTACAGGCGGGCCGAGGAGGCGCCGGACCGGGTGAGCCAGTACAGCATCACGTTGTCGAGCATTTCGTCGCGGGTAAGGGCGTTTTCCGGATGGCCGTCGCAATCCGTCCAGCGCCAGAACTTCTCGAAGATCCAGGCCATCTGCCCGACGGGGGAGTCCACCAGGCCATAGCCCAGGGTCTGGGGCCGGGTGCTCTGCTGTTTCGAGTATCCCGAATCCCATTGCTGGTAGTAGGTTGCGGCTTCCAGCGCGAGTTTTTCCTGCGGCGTCAGGTCACTCATGGTGTCGGGGTCGGGTGTCGCTACGACCAAGTTCAGGTGAATGGCGGCGCAGTGCTCGGGGTCCCGGGGCCCGATGTGCATGGTGACTAGCGCGCCCCAGTCACCGCCCTGGGCCACGTAGCGGCCGTAGCCGAGCCGCGCCATGAGCACCGCCCAGGTATCGGCGATCTTCTCGATGCCCCAGCCGGGTTCCGCGGGTTTCCCTGAGAAACCGTAGCCGGGCAGCGCCGGGCAGACCACGTGGAATGCATCCGCGCTGTCGCCCCCATGCTCTTCCGGCCGGGTG
Source organism: Pseudomonadales bacterium (assembly GCA_963663395.1). Taxonomy (GTDB): domain Bacteria; phylum Pseudomonadota; class Gammaproteobacteria; order Pseudomonadales; family Azotimanducaceae; genus Azophilus. Next base: position 4,822,159 of record OY760226.1, on the reverse strand, counting down.
AGGGGCCCGATAACCTTGAGAAATTCGACGATTGAACCTGGCCAGCCGTGGGTCATCACCAGGGGCAGGGCATGCTCATGGGGCGAACGGATGTGCAGAAAATGGATATCCACCCCGTCGATTTCGGTGGTGAACTGGTCGTGGGCGTTGATTCGGGCTTCGGCGCGCCGCCAGTCGTAGTCGTTCTGCCAGTAGTCGGCCACCTCCTGCACGTAGGCCAGGGGGATGCCCTGAGACCAGTCGTCCGGCGTTTCCTTTTCCGGCCAGCGGGTGTTGGCGAGCCGCGCCTTCAATTCATCCAACTCGCCATCGGCGATGTCTATACGAAATGGCTTGATTGCCGCCATTAGGATCCTCCGTATGCGTTGTGTGTTTATCAAAGCAGGAAAGGGGCGAATTAGGAAGAATGGTTCGCCATGCGGGATCTTGCGGGAGCGGAAACCGCGCTGCGCCGACGGTTGTTCCGCGCCCCGGCTGGCCTTTCGGCGGTGTAGACTTCCCCGGTATGGGGCGTTCGATCATTCCCGTTTGCGGCCCGATGTTCCGGCGCGGCCGACATCGGCCTGCAACCGTGGGCGATTCGGGCAACGCAGGTGGAAGCAGCGGCGCGCGGCGACGGATCAGGAGCACACGCCAGCAAAGCCGGGGCACGACCCGGGGAGCCCGGGGCGCCTTCGCCCTTGCTGCGGGCCTGGTGGTTGCGTGTGCGTGCGCCCAGGCAGAGGAACCGGCAGTGGACGTACTTCAGGCTGAACTGATCGAGCAGATCGAATCGGATACCCGGGAAACACGGGGCTACACGGGACGCGCGCGCTTGAGCGATCCGGTGATCGAGGCGATGCGGGTCGTTCCCCGGCATGATTTCGTCGACCGGTTCGGCGTGCGCGCGGCTTACGCCAACCGGCCGTTGCCCATCGGCCACGGTCAGACCATCTCGCAACCGTTCATCGTGGCGCTGATGACAGATCTGATGGAGCCGGAACCGGGCCATAAGGTCCTCGAGATCGGCACGGGTTCCGGATACCAGGCGGCGGTACTCTCGGTGCTGGTGGACGAGGTGTATACCATCGAGATCATCCCGGCGCTGGCCGAGTCGGCCGCCGAGCGCCTTGACGCACTGGGCTACCACAACGTATCCGTCAAGGCGGGGGACGGCTACTACGGCTGGCCGGAAGCAGCTCCGTTCGACGGCATCATCGTTACCGCCGTAGGGCCGGACATTCCGGCGGACCTGCTCAAGCAGTTGAAGCCCGGCGGGCACATGGTGCTGCCGGTCGGCACGCAGTACACCGCGCAGGACCTCACCGTGGTGACCAAGCTGGAGGATGGGACCCATACCACCAGGAAAGTGCTGCCGGTGGCGTTCGTCCCCCTCACCGGCGATCGCTGATTCTGGTGCGGAAAGATTCTGGTACGGAAATAAGAAACCCCGCCCGAAGGCGGGGTTTCCATAATTCAGGATTTCGCCCGGTGCCGCCGGATTTGACCCCATTGGCGCTGGCCTAGTCCCCCCGAACCCCCTTTGGTCCCGTTGCCCCGGGGCCGAAGACCCGGGAGCCTGGCCCGAAGGCCGGGCGGAATCCGAAGATTCCCTGGACCCTTGCAGATCCGGTGAGCCTTGAAGGCGAACCTTCGCAGCTCCCGCGTGGCTCTCGCCCCGCGTGCACAGCACCTCTGCTGCGCTTGCGGCCGGTCAGTTCTCCAGCCGGCCCGAAGGCCGTGTTCGCTGCCCTACCGCGTGGTTGTTTCCGCTTTACGGACGTCTCCGCCGCCTCCACAACCGATGGCTCTGCGAGCCGTTTTTTTGCGACGCCTTGCTACGTCGTCCCCCGGTTGCGCGGCCGACGCTGCCGAGAGAGGCGGATGCCCGCTTTGAGCCTTCCCCTCCTGAGAGGTTCCGGCTCTCCCCGCTCTCGCGGGGCCGGCCACCCTTGAGCCACTTGAGCCTGGAGTGACCCCGGCCTTGGCTTGAGGCCCATCGGTTCAAACTCCGCGTTGACCCGCCGTTGCCGGCTAGCCTGCTTCGTTCGACCCTGTTCATGAGCCTAGCAAGCCGGTATTGCTTTGCCTAATGAAAGGTTTGCAAGGGGCGGTGGATAAGTCGGCACCCGCGTTGTGCGCAAGTACCGCCAACCGGTGGATAGAGTTGTGGATAAGGCAGGGATTTCGCCGGATAACCTGCCCCAAGTCATGTTAGGTATTGAAAGACAAGGGGAAACAGGGAACATGAATTTTCTGCATCTGGTCCGGTTTTCCCCGTTTGCGGTCGCGCGCCCATGCCTGTTCGCGCCGGAAATGTGAATGCAGGGGGGCGTTGACAAACGACCCGGGGTTCCAGAGGCTTTTTGCTTCGTCACTGCCCGCGGGTCGGCCGTGCGGTGGATTCCGTAGTCCGCCAAGGGGGCGTTGCCGATTGACTCGGGCAGGCCACCCGTTAAGATACGCCACCTCGTTTGACATGGGTGTTTAGCTCAGTTGGGAGAGCGACGGCCTTACAAGCCGTAGGTCGCAGGTTCGACCCCTGCAACACCCACCAGAAGGCGGCTGCCGCACGGCGCCGCACACCGCACGGAGCGGTAGTTCAGTTGGTTAGAATACCGGCCTGTCACGCCGGGGGTCGCGGGTTCGAGTCCCGTCCGCTCCGCCATTTTGCTCTTTTCACTCATTCTCATAGGTTCTACGCGCGTCGGCCAGGGTGGATCGCCTGACGGGGGCGCGAATGCCCATGTGGTACAACTTGCCCGAGAGCACCGCTTCGATGTCGCGAAGACTTTCGCGGTAGGTCAACTGCGCAAATGCCAACAGGCGGAAGTGCTCGATGCAGGCAAGCGTGCGAACACGGTGGTTGTTGTCGTAGCGGTCGACAATTCGGGCAAAGGTCGTCCAGGGAAGAAAATCCATCAACCGCGCGAACAGCGCCTTGCCCGTGTACAGGGTGTGGCCTCCAGGAAGGTGTTCCCGGAAGGTCGCCAGAAAGCACAGCGGCGTTCAAGTCGACGCCACCTAGATGTGGGAGAAAAGTCTTTTTATTCAAATGGTTGCGTGAAAAGGTGATTCAGTTAACCGGATAGCGGTGAATATATAATACATATTATGTAATATATAGAAGATGTTCGGAGAGTCGATGGAACACAAAAAATTCTCGTCGACTGTTACGTAGAGACGCAAGTCCGAGATGGGATTAATCGTCTGCTAGTTGTTTGGTAGACTGCATCCTATTGATGAACCTGGAGTCAGGTATTAACAGCTCAGCAGACAAGGATCAGATCCATCGGGATAAGATCATCGATGCCGCTTACAGCTGCTTCGAGCAGCATGGTTTTGATAAGACCACCGCAGGCGACATCATCGACCGATCAGGTGTGTCTCGGGCGAAGTTTTACAAGCTGTACAGGAACAAAGAGGCGGTCATCATCGAGATCTGCCATCGGGAAACGCAGGTTTCAGGGGAAAAGGTTGACAAGCTCTGGAACCGGAAGAACATGAGTAGCGAAGATATTCTTGTTGAACGCATCTTCAGGGTGCTGAAGCATGTCCAGGAGAATATGTACATTCGCTATCTGTATGAATCCCCAGGTTACATGAATCTCATTATTGATGCTGCGAACACTGAAACGACGATTTTTCCATCTGTGAAAAGCCGAATGGAGAGCGCCTACCAGCCGCTCGTCCAACGGGCAAGAAACACTGCCTTGAAGCTGGAGGATGTTGCCAGCCGGTTAACCTATTCCCAGGCCGTGCTGCTGAAGTTGCTGGACAACGCTGAGCCAAGTGATGCGGAGCTGAAGAAGTTTATCCGGGAGTTTGTGGCGAAACCTTTGACGCAGACACTCGATACGGATTGAGTTGTTTTAAAATCTAGTCGGCCATAATTGGTCAGGAAAAATGTACGATCTTGTGGAATTTGGAGCCAGTCATTAACCGCGTAGCAGAGAGCGATGAGATCTACCGGGAAAGGGTAATCGAAGGCGCGTACAGCTGCTTCGAGCAGCATGGTTTTGATAAGACCACCGCAGGCGACATCATTGATCGATCCGGCGTGTCGCGGGCGAGGTTCTACCAGCTGTTCAGAAACAAAAAGGCGGTCATAATCGAGATCTGCCATCGTGAAATTGGTGCATATTCAGACAAGGTTGATGCACTCTGGAACCGGAAGAACAAAAGCACCGAGGATATTGTTGTCGAACGCATCTTCAGGGTGCTTAAGGAGGTTCGGAAAAACATGTACATGCGCTACATTATGGAATCCCCCGACTACATGAAACTCATCCTTGAATCGCAGAGTTCTGAGTCGACAATTTATTCATTGCTGAGGAGTCGATGGGAACGAGCTTACCAGCCGCTTATAGACAGGTCGCGTAACAAAGCGATCAGCCTGTATGATGTGATCTGCTGGCTAACCTATTCCCAGATTGTGCTGATGCAGCTGATGAATACCACAGACCTCAGTGACGCGAAGCTGAAGAAGTTTATCCGGGAATTTGTCGCAACACCCCTGACGCAGGCACTCGAGACAACCTGACCCGCAAAAAAACTGTACTCAGGCGGCAGCTGAACTTCAATCGGCGATTTATTCCACGCTGATTTTCGCGAAATTCGGTTATCGCTTCTCTATAAACGACTGTACGCCTTCCTTGAAATCATGTCGTTTGGTGCTTTCCGCCTCAAGCCGGCCGGGGTCCCTATACAAGGGATTTGTCTGCCCGAAGGGCAGGGCATTAGAGGCGGCGCACAATGACCCCGACAGACTCATGCATCATCTGAAGCGTATGCCCGATGGCAGCTACCAGAGGAAATCCAGCGAAGATCTGGCGGATGATATTGCTGACGAACTTAAAACCACATTGGACGATTACGGGCCGGGGTCAGTAGCAGCAAGCTGGGGAAATGCTGTTATAGAAAACTGGATAACCGCTAATCTAATGCGCGGCTTCATGGCAGCATTAGATTCAGATCGTTTTTGCGACAATAACACGATTGATCAGCCAGGTAGATCAATGGCAGATGCGTTTGGTAATGGAAGAGGCCGATGATCTATCGAAACAAATGCGAGGAACGAGGAGATTGTTATGGTTGATCAACTAAAACCCGGGCCTTGGCTAAGAATTCATGAAGAATTGGGCGTCGAGCCACCGGAAATTGATGACCGGCCGATCGGAACGTTTGTGGAGATTTATGCAGAGTCCATTGCCGACAACAGTGCGTTGCGGTTTTTCGAGCGGGACATCAGCTACCGCGAACTGAATGAATTAGCCAACCGGCTGGCTAATGCCCTGGCAGCACTTGGCGTTGGCCGGAATGATGTGGTTGGCCTGCACATGTCCAACATCCCACAGGTCCCGATTACAATCATTGCGATTTCAAAGCTTGGTGCAACAGTCTCCAGTATATCGCCGCTGCTGGCACCCGCAGAATTGGCAAACCAGCTTGAAGACGCCGGAATAAAGGTGCTGATTTCTCTCGACACGTTGGCGAATTCCACTCTCAAGTCACTGGCTCACATACCCGATTGTCTGGATGCAGTTATCGTGACGGGTGTGGACGACTGTAGGCAACCGTCGGAACTGGTATTGCCATCATTAGAATCAGTGACGTGTAAGGCTTACCTCGAACTCACTGCAGCTGCAAGCCCTGAATTTCGACAGGTAGACCTGCCCGCTGATCACGTTTATGTGATCCAGTACACAGGCGGTACGACGGGAAAACCCAAAGGTGCCATGCTCACGATTCGCGGATTGATGTACAACATGTTGATCGGCCACCCCTATCGCCCTTGGGACGTCGGTAGGGAAACTGTGATAAATGCCATGCCAACCTTTCATATTGCCGGTCTTGGGAACTCCCTGAGGGCGTTCAGATACGGGGCTCGATGTGTCCTGATTCCTGATGCTCGTGATATAGATCACTACTGTCAGCAAATGATTGATTGCCCGCCAACACGATTGGCGGCTGTGCCAACGCTTTACCAGATGATTGCTGACCATCCGCTGAGTGCCAGGATCGATTTTTCTGGTATAAGGAATGCTCAGACCGGTTCCGCGCCAATCACAGCAGAAGTCCGACAGCGCATCGAACGTATGCTACATGGTGCCGTGCTTTCAGACAGCTATGGGATGTCGGAATGCCCAACAGCTGCGGTCAACCCGCCGGATCGGTTAAAGCCGGAATCGGTTGGTATGCCTGCTCCTTCTGTGGATGTGCGAATTGTTGACATCGAGATGGGCACAAAGGAAATGCCTTGTGGGGAACCGGGAGAGATTATTGTCTCGAGCCCCTGTGTGATGAAAGGCTATCTTAACCGACCGGATGAAACCGCTAATTCACTGCGTGAGTGGCAGGGTAAAACCTGGATGCATTCAGGAGATATCGGTGTCATGGATGAAGAGGGTTATCTGTATATCAAAGACCGTGCCAAGGACATGATTATTGTCAGCGGATTCAAGGTGTTCTCAGTAGAGGTGGAAGACAAGTTGTCTGCGCTCAAATTCATTGCCTCATCGGCACTGATTGGCAGCCCTGACCTCGATCGGCCTGGCAGTGAAGTCGTCAACCTGTACGTGGAGTTAACGCCTGACGCAAAACAGTCTGAACCCGACAGTATTCGAGCGGATATTCTCGATTTCTGCCGCAACGAGATGGCAGCCTATAAGGTGCCAAAGAAAATCCACCTTGTGGATGCCATACCCCTGACGGCGGTCGGCAAGATAGACAAGAAGGTGCTTCGCTTTCAGGCGGAAAGTGCAGCCGATTAGTGATCCCAACGACTGTTGGCCAGACCTTTGGCATCATGTATCCAACTGTTGTGCGTAAGCACCTCTCTCAAACTTCTACAAGCTGTTCAGTAACAAAGGCGAGCTAACTCGCAAATACTCAGAACCAGCCCTGCTGGATAGATCCAATCCTGTCTTCCCCTACGACAGTATCAATACCGCGGACGTCAACTCAATGATGCTTGTCACGCCGGCAATGTGGGCGGGAGTGGTCAGTGGTTCTTGAAACTGGACATCCTTGTCGTAGTTACCTGAGTGCAGCAACGTTTGAGTCTGCCAAGGCATTGGCCAGGCGGTTGGAAAGCCGAGCTAGTCCATAAGCACATTCGAGAAGTGTAGTACAAGCGGTTAGGATGCTGAACAAAGGAACGTAACATGAGTGATCAAGCTGGCTTCATCGAGGAGGTTCGTGATTTCCTCAAACAACGGCTGACGTCTGAGTTTCGACGTTACGGAGAAGCTTTCCAAAGCTGTCCGCACCACGTGGCAGAAGAGTGGACACGTATTCTTGATGAACAGGGCTGGTCGGTCCCGGCCTGGCCAATCGAGCATGGCGGAACAGGCTGGAGCACTGAGCAGCAATTCATCTTCAAGCGGGAAATGGCATTGGCACACGCCCCTCGCCTGCAGCGACAGGGTGTGGAAATGGTTGGACCTGTCGTAATCGAGTTCGGCACTGAGGAACAGAAAAAGACCATTCTGCCGCGCATCCGTCGTGGGGAAGATTGGTGGACTCAAGGATACTCTGAACCTGACGCAGGGTCGGATCTCGCATCATTGAGTTGTCGGGCAGAGAGTGATGGTGATGACTACATCATCAATGGAACGAAAATCTGGACTACCTACGCCCACGAGTGCAATAAAATCTTCTGTCTCGTCCGCACCAGTGATGAAGGCAAGCCCCAGGCAGGTATTTCGTTCCTGCTGTTCGACCTTGATTTGCCGGGTATTGAAGTCCGACCCATTATCAACTTCAGTGGCGACCATGACTTTAATCAGGTGTTCTTTTCGGATGTACGCGTCCCCAGGTCAGCTTTGCTGGGCAAGGAAAACGAGGGTTGGACTGTTGCCAAATTCCTGCTTGTTGGTGAGCGAGCGTACAGCTACGCGGTGGTCAGTCATAACTACCTGGAAAGAATTAGACACTATGTGAGTCAGCCTGGTTCTGGATCCACGCCGCTGATACACGACGCGGCGCTCCGCGCGAAACTGGCCAAACTTGAAATCGCACTGGCAAACCTTGATGCGATAGAAAAAAAAACCCTCAAGCTGATGAAGCAGGACAGAGGTGCAGCGTCAGAATTGGCGTCGGTGGCTAAGATTCATGGTACGACGCTGCAGCAGCAGGTGACGGAACTGGCCGTAGAGGTAATGGGGCCCTACGCCTTACCATGGCAACCGGAGCTTCCGGGGCCGGATTCATTGGGTGAGCTTATCGGTCCACCGACGATGAATACCGCAGTATCTGTTTCTTCATATTTCAGAGATCGATGTATTACGATCGCTGGAGGAGCAACTGAAGTTCAGAAAAACATCATTGCTACCCGGGTGTTGGGATTGTGAACGAACCCTGGTCTGGCTTTACTTTCGGACGGTCTCGGTAGGTTTTCGAATCCCTGAGATCACTACCACTTTCCATGCAGATCCATCGTGCTGAAGGATGTACGTTGAGGACACAATTTCGTCGCTGGTCCCAGCTTTTCTCCAGCGTCCACCAGAGAAGATAACATGTGCTCTGTGTTCATCGACATGAACAACCTTTGGAACGGCGTCGATCGTCCAAAGACAGTTTATCCGGGGGTTTGTGGCAACTCGCCTCAAGCAGAGACTCGAGACCGCCTGACCTGCAGAAAAGCCTTCTTCTCTTCAGGCGACAACTGACTCAATTGCGTGCATATACTCCTTCAGCGCTGACAGGTGACCCTCAACCGACTCGATGCCGGTGTTGTAGGTGGCGAAGGCTAGGTGAGTCGCCCCGAGTTCTTTCCAGCGCGAGGCGTTCCTCTGCCATTTCTCCTCGTTACCACCCTGGAAATATACATGGGCCTGGATACCAAAACCCTCCCAACTGAGTCCGGCGGCCTCGCGATGCTGCTTCAATGTCTCTATCGCATTTCGGGATGCGTCGTTCGGGGGTGTGAGGGGGAGCCAGCCGTCACCCAGTTCGGCGCAGCGTTTCAAGAGCGCCGGTGAGTCACCGCCGAACCATATCGGAATAGTCTGCGCCGGTCTCGGGTTGATGCTGGCCTTATCGACCCGATGATATGCGCCAGTGAAGTCCACGGAATCCTCCTGCCAGAGCTTGCGCATGAGTTTGACCTGTTCAGCCTGTCGCTTGCCGCGGGTATTGAAATTCTCACCCAGCGCTTCGTATTCGAGGGCGTTCCACCCCGTGCCGATGCCGAGCGTAAATCGACCACCTGAGAGAATCGCAACTTCCGCTGCCTGCTTCGCAACCAGTACTGTCTGCCGTTGCGGCAGTATCAGTACCGCGGACATCAACTCGATGGTGCTTGTCACGCCGGCGATATAGGCGAGAGTAGTCAGTGGTTCGTGAAACTGGATGTCCTTGTCGTAGTTACCCTGCCATCCGCCTGGCCGATCCGGGTCCGCGCCGACAACGTGATCGTAAAGAAGCAGGTTTGTCGCGCCCAGAGTTTCGGCACCCTGCACCAGGTCCTTCATGGCTTGGGGGTCTGTGCCGATTTCGTGATGGGGAATAACGTAACCGATTTTCATAATTGCTCCTTTAAAGCCGGGCCGTTGGGCCGACCACTTGCATATTACCTGATATACATATAACGTATATTGTTAAATATATGGAAAGCGCCGGAGAATACAATGGAATACTCAAAAATCATCGTCGATCGTCCCAGAGAGTACGTCCAACGCATCACGTTGAATAACCCTGAAAAAAGGAATCCACTTTGCAATGAAATGCGCGGAGAGATGTATCATGCGCTCGAATCCGCAGATGTCGATGATTCGGTTCGCGTCTCTATCATTCGTGGTGCCGGTCCGGGTTTCTCAACCGGTTACAATCTGATCCATGGTTTAACTGGTGATCATGGAAAATCAATCAATGATAAGACTCAGCCGTTCTACACCGCGGGAGGATTGGGTGGTTGGCCACGGAACGTTGTTGAGGGTGGCTTCCGAATGTGGGATATGGCCAAGCCGATCATTGCCCAGATCCATGGTTTCTGTATCGCCGGTGCAACCGAACTGTCCCTGGCGTGCGATCTTGTCTATGTCGCAGAAGATACGAACATTGGCTACCCAATTGTCCGTAACGGGACGCCACCTAACGTCCAGTTTTACCCTTGGCTAATGGGTATGCGAGACGCCATGGAGATGATGCTGACCGGCGATTCCATATCAGGTGCGGAAGCAGCGGAGAACGGGTTCGCCAATCGCGCTTATCCCGCCGACGAACTCGAGGACGCAGTGCTGGCCATGGCTGAAAGGGTCGCGAAGGTCCCGTCTGATGTGCAGCAGTTCAACAAACGGGCCGTACATGCGCAGATGGAAGAAATGGGTATCCGCACTGGCCTTCGAAAGGGGACTGAACTTCAGTTTCTGGCTCGATATACCGATACCGCTGGGAGCTGGATGGAGGCGGCGCGGGAAAATCTCAAACAAGCGTTTAGCCAACGCGACGCGGCATTCGGTGACTACAGCCAAACAAAAAAATGAGTTAATTTCGATGATGAGTAGATTATTCCGCGTCGGAGTAATCTACCCTTCGGAGCCACGTTTGCATTGAGAAAAACCACCGGTGTTCGAGAAGATCAAGGTCGGCGAATTGTGCGACATTTGTCCGGATGAATAAACCATCCCTGTCCATCCTCCATACGTCCGACGTCCACCTCGACAACAACATTGGTGGTCCCGGTGAAGAGAGCCATGCCCAGCTCGGGTTCATACGCGTCATTGACCGTGCCCTTGAACTCGAGGTCGACCTGTTCCTGCTGGCGGGCGACCTCTTCGACGACAACCGCGTCAACGAATCATGCTTCGAGTTTGTGGACACGCAACTCGCGCGGCTCACCTGCCCTGTAGTCATGGTCGCGGGCAACCACGATTGTCTGACAGACCATTCGGTCTACCACCGTTACGACCCGACAGGCGCGGGTGACCATGTTCGTTTCATCCGCGACGAGCCCGGTGCTACAACGGAATTCCCGGAACTCGGGCTCACCGTGTGGGGACGAGGAATCGTCGATCATCACACGGACAACCAACCGCTCGAATACGTCCCGCCGCGCAATAGCCAGCACTGGTACGTCGGTGTGACCCATGGCTATTACGCCGAACAGGCGATCATGTGCTCGTCTCTCATTACCCATGCGGAAATCGAGTCCAGTGGACTTGATTACCTGGCACTCGGCCACTTCCACGCCTACCAATTGATTGAGGCGGGCAATACGGTCGCGGCCTACCCAGGCTCGCCCAATCGGGACCTGCACAGCCAGGAATTGACCGCCGCGCATATTCGGCTGTGTCCCGATGACGGCGTTCGGATCAATCGTGTATTGTTGATCGAGTAAGAAGCTTGCCAGTGTGCTCGTCGCCATCACGCTCACGCTAGCAGCGCGCAACCGACCCGACACCGCGATTCCGCCGTAGGAATCAGGCGGCAAGAGCCTGGTTTGAATATTCGATCCTGTCACGCGATGGTCGATCAGCAATCATCTGATGGCGTGATATACCGATACCTGTCTGGCCAACATGGATGCGATGCGTGGCAATCTCAATGCAGCGCTGGCTAAACGCGATGAGAAGTTCGGTGACTACGGGCAATCGAGCGATTGAGTCTCTCAGTTCGAAGTTGAGTTAATTGTCGTAAGTGAAGCTGAAAACACAGACACGCCTGAGCAGGCGGAGTTTCGTGCCTATTGTCGCGATTGGCTTTCAAGCAACTTGCCTGAACCTCCGCCGGTTCAGTTACCCCAGACACACGTTGAGATCTCAAGCCAGGAACAGGTGGCCTACTTATCAACCTGGCAGAAGTCACTCTACCAAGCAGGATTAGTAGGCTGCGATTACCCGATCGAGTATGGCGCAGGTGTAAGTGAGACGGGGTTAATGGGGCCGATATCGGCTTGATTTACACCCTGCGTCTAAACGGGGACATCACCACCAGCTCAACGAACGCCAATAATCGCCGTCTCGCTATTTTGGCGGCAATGTGCCGGACACAGAACCGCTTATCGCAGGGATGCTTTGCCTTGGGGCTCGGAAAGGGCAACACCGACTTTGGAGCCGGTTACATTCGCGCGCGAACGTGAGTTTCTCGATGTGCTGGGGTACTCCAGGAGGACAAGACAACCGAGCTGACCAATCAAATCACGACGTGGCTCACCACGACAGGGGTGCTCCAACCAATTCGATCAGCTATGCAATAGAATTTAAATAACAAATATCGTATTATGTAAGTTATTAAGAGTAACATATTGCTGCAACATTAAAACGGCCATTCTCGGTCAGAGAACAATGGGTCGAATCTCAACGTCGGTAATACGCGCTGAGAACCCTGGTGATTGCGGAAGTGTCGCTAGTGACTACCAATCTGGGAGGAGCAAATGAAACTGTATCAACTCAAACCACTGTCTTGTGAGTGTCTTTCACATGCCGTTCGAATGACCTCAGTTCCGTTGGCCATGGTGCTGATTGCAACCTTGACGCTTACACCGGCGCAGACGGTCAGGGCCGAAAGTGCCAGTGCCATCGAAGAAGTTGTCGTTACCGCGCGTAAAAGGGATGAGTCTCTGCAGGAAGTGCCTGTTGTTGTGAACGTGCTAACCGAAGACGCAATCAATTCGCAGCGCATCGAGGGTATTGGAGACATTGGCGCCATCGTTCCGGGTATGGTGAGCAGCCGGGCCGCCTCAGGCACCGCCGGGATCATCTATCTGCGGGGTATTGGCACCGGGGGATTGAACCCGTCGTTCGATCAGGCGGTAGCAATCAACCTGGATGGCGTTGGGATCAACAGCGCCCAGATGATGCGTGCGGGTATGATTGACCTGCGACAAATCGAAGTGCTGAAAGGACCACAGGCGCTGTTTTATGGCAAGAATAGCCCGGGCGGCGTCATAGCGATTCACAGCAATGATCCAACGGATGAGCTTGAGGTGGAACTCACCGTAGCCTACGCAACTGAAACAGAAGAGCCAACAATTCGTGGCATCATCTCGGGTCCACTCGGCGATACTCTCTCTGGGCGGCTCTCATTTGGTTTCTCAGAGGCGGATGCCTATGGTACCGACGTCTACAATTCGGACATATTTGAAACGGGGCCGACAGGAGATCCTGTTCAGGTAGGGTTTGCCACGCCCCGCAATCAGGAGCTCGACACCAGCTACGTGATGGGAACCCTTCTCTGGGAGCCTAGTGATGACTTTTCCGCGAAGCTGAAATACGCCCACCTGCAGGATGACTCAGTGGGCAACGGCAGCCATCAGACTCAGAGAATTTGGTGTGGGCTTGGTGTACCCCAGATTATCTATCCGGTCAATGGCATCAGTGAATGCAGTGCTGACGACACGAACGCATCGCCAGGAATCAATCCGGCACTGCTTGATGAACTCAGGGGTGGCCGATATACGGGGACACGCGAAGGATTCAACGATATTGAAAACAATTTTGCCGTGCTCGAGATGAATTATCATACAGCAGGTGGCCTTACCTTAACCTCGGTGAGCGGCTATTTTTCGGTTGACGATGAGCGTTTGTCGGATTCCAGCTTTCAACAGGTATCGGGATTGGTGGCCGCACAAACCACAGGCCTCGAACAATGGAGCCAGGAACTTCGCCTCACGTCGAATTACGATGGAAACGTAAATTTTGCGGTTGGCGCCTTCTACGAATCAAAAGAATTCGACAGGGATACCGATGTTTCGGCAGGCGGCAACATGTTTGGGTTGGTGCCTTTCTTTGGTATGTTCCCATTTAGCTTTGGTCGGCAGCTTTCCTATCAGGATAGCACTGCATACTCAGTGTTTGGCCAGTTGAATTGGGACGTCAGCGAAAAAGTGACCCTGGCACTTGGTGGTCGCTATTCCTATGAAGAAAAAGAAGCCAGCCAGATTGTTGAAATCCGTGCTACACCTCAGTTTGGCGCACCGGCTGTTCCTCCAACTGATGTTCCGTATCTTAATGACGATACAGACTGGAACAACTTCTCACCAGAAGTCACGGTAAGCTACCAATATACTGATGACATTATGTTTTTTGCCAGCTACAGAGAGGGATTCAAGTCTGGCGGCTATGACCTGAGCTACAGAACTGGCGACCTGGTGGGAAGTGTGTTTGCCGGTGAGTTGTGGGACAACATTTACGATGAAGAGGTAGTCGACGGATTCGAAGTCGGTATGAAGTCGACGCTGCTGGCCGGCACTTTGCGCCTGAATGTAACGGCTTACAGCTACGATTATGACGATCTTCAGGTTTCTCAATTCGACGCCGATGCCAGCGGGGCCCAATCGTTCAGCATTTCGAACGCCGCGGCGGCATCGGTTGATGGCGTGGACGTTGAAACGCTGTGGGTGACGCCGGTTGAAGGATTGACCTTAACCGCCAATTTTGCCTGGGGCAGTTTTGAATACGAGGACTTCACAACGGAATGCTGGACCGGCCAGACTGTTGCCATGGGGTGTAATCTTGACCCTGATCCCGTGACAGGCAATTTCAGAAAGGTGGATATGTCTGGTGAGCCTCTACCCCTCGCCTCAGACCTGAGTGCCACCCTCGGACTGATTTATGACACACAGCTCAGCAGCAATTGGAACCTCTCGCTCAACCTGACTGGTTCATTCAAGGATGACTACCATCCTGGATCAGAACTGATTCCTGATGGAGTAGTGCAGGATAGCTACTGGATAATCAATGCAGCGGCGAGCCTTTATTCCTCGGATGACAGGTGGGAAATTTATGTAAGAGGAGTCAATCTGGGAGATGAGTACTATACCATTGCTCTAGCGGGTGCACCCTTTTCCGGAAATGATGCGCTGACTGGGACCAATGACCCGAGTGGGCTGCAGGACTTTCTTGGCGGCGTTCCAGGCGGCCGGGAGATCACGTTGGGTATTACCTATCGAATGTAGGATAATTCTTGGAACAGGAATTGCCGGGTATTGGAACTACCCGGCATTAGACCCGGAGACAAACGGAAACGGTTGCGGAGCTTGCGTTCCGCTCCAATTTGGCTCGCGCTTCTCGGCGACTGCTTGATTCGGCCCGCTCGCCTGTTTCCAACGCAGCTTGCGGTTTGGGTTATGAGCCCGAAGAAGCAGCCGCCCAGATTGTGAGGGCAGAGGCCGGTGACATGGCGCAGTTCTGTTCCGAACAATCGGTTCAATTCCATGGTGGGGTGGGATTCACCTGTGAGTTCCCTGTGCAATCGCTGTTCCTCAACACCAGCCAGGAAGATTCGAAATGTCCGGACCACTAGAACACCTTCGAGTCGTGGATATGGGGGTCGCCATCCAGGGCCCTGGAGCTGCGCTGTTTCTAGGAGACATGGGCGCAGATGTCATAAAGGTCGAAGTACCGATCGGTGAGTTGAGCCGATACCATCGCGGTTTCGGCAACAACCTGCCTGAAGGGACACTCGGCTCGCAGTTTGTTGCCATGAATCGCGGCAAACGTTCGCTTTGTATTGATGCGACTACGGAACTGGGATTGCAGGCGATACACCGCCTGCTGGAAACTGCTGATGTTTTTGTCACCAACTATCGACTGAGTGCGCTGGAGCGCCTCGGCCTGGGATATGAACGTGTACATGAATTGAACCCAGGCCTGGTATATGCGTCCGCAAGCGGTTACGGCCCAAAGGGCCCGGATGCTGAAAAGGCCATGGTCGATGGCACCGCCATCGTCCGCAGCGGGCTCGCCAGTGTTACGGGGTACGCGGACCGTGGACCTTTGCTACCCGGTGCGATGATTGCTGATACTTCTTCTGCGATTTTTCTTACCGCCGCGATTACCAGCGCACTCGTTGCCCGCGAAAAAGACGGTATCGGTCAACTTGTGCAGACGTCGGCACTTGGCGGTCAGCTCTGGTTGCAGATGTGGGAATTGACGCACGCCTGGATGACAGGAGCGCGAATCGGCCGCCTGGGGCCTCACCACGTCAACATGCCAGGACCCTATGGAATTTACGAAACTTTAGACGGAGACCACTTCCTCTTCGCCATGGTCAATTCCAATGAGGCGTGGGATGCCTTCTGGACATTTGTAGATTCGCCCGAGGAGGCATTCGACCCGAGATGGGATACGCCCATGAAGCGTATGGAAGGAAAGGTGACGCCTGCAGACGTCGAAGAGCTACAAAATAAAATAAAGCGAGTCTTCAAGACCAGGGCAACGCATGAGTGGCATGACTTTCTTTCTTCGCAGACCGACATCATCTGGGAGAAGGTTAGAAACTACGCAGAGGTCAGAACGGACCCCCAGGTTATCGCCAATCAATACGTTGAACAATTGCCCGTTTCAGAACACGTGGACGCAACGGTGGTGGGCAACCTGGCACAATTCAGCAAAACACCTTCATCCACCCACGGGCCGCCACCCAAACTCGGCGAGCACAACGTGGAGTTGCTCACAGAGCTTGGATTCTCAGAGCAGCAGATTGCGGCGATGGACCAGCGGGTGCGCGAGGTTCGCCTGGAAATGGGACTGGGTGATGTAAGTTAATCCATGTTGTCCCGATACCGCGTGCTTGATCGCGCCGACAAACGTGGTCTGTTCTGCGGATACCTGTTGGCGCACCTGGGCGCCGGATCATCGCAACCTTTCCCGGATCCTCCCTCCGAAAACCATGACTCTAGCTGTGATCCGCACCCGGCGCAGCGCCCATTCCTAGTCTCGTGCCCACCTCAATTGCGCTTGCCGGGAGGAATGGTTGATCGAAATCTTCTATCGCATGCCTGTTCTCTTCAATATCTTTCGCGGTAAACACACCGGATTCGAAACTGGCACCTCTGGCATGGGCGTACCTGAACTTGGCGACGAATCCGCCACCCACTTCATAGATTGAACCACTGATCTCATTGCTTTCGTGGCACAGCCAGACTGCCAATTGAGCGACGTCTCCCGGATCAATGGATAGTTGCGATAGATACTCAGGTGGATAGGCAGCTGTCACTATTCTGCTCAGCGCTACCGGGGCTATCGAGTTGCAGTGGATATTGAATGGCGCGCCTTCCACCGTGAGTGCGTTTGCCAAGCCCGGCATCGCTGATTTGGCGGCAACATAGTGCGCCACATTTGCCAAACCGTGTATGGTCGGTGAAGACGTCAGGATGATTCGTCCGTACTTGTTCGCCTGCATATGCGGCCATGCCGCCTGGGTGCAGACAAATGTGCCATCGAGATGCACGCTCATCATCTTGCGCCACATCTCCAGCGTCATTTCTGCAAACGGCACTTGAAATGAGATGGCGGCGTTGTTTATCAGCACATCAATTCGCCCGAAACTGTCCAGCGCCTGCTCGATGATTTCATGGCCAGACGTTACCGATGAGTGGTTTGCAACTGCCTCACCGCCTTGCTCCTTGATTTCTGCCACAACCTGGTCGGCGGGATTAGTGACATCAGCCTGGGGTTCACCCTCAATGCTTACACCCAGGTCGTTGACGACAACTCTGGCGCCTTGCTGCGCGAATGCCAGGGCGTGGGCTCGACCTATGCCACCTCCGGCACCGGTTACAACAACAACACGCTCGTCGTATCTGAACTTGTTCTCCTCTGAATTGCCCATCATGTCCTCCAGGTGATGTTTCGAACTTTCTTTTGGTTGTTTCAAGTCGAGTTTGTCGAAACGGAATATGATACATATAATGTGCTTAGTATATTGTATCCAGATCCTGCTTTAAGCGCCAACAGTTAATATCAGGAGTGCAACTCATGAAGTCAAAAGAAGAACTCACTCGAGAAGTTCTGGATATGCTGGAGGCCTATGAACATGCGTTCGCCTCCGGCACGCGTGATGACGTACAGAATTATGTCAAAGACAAGATGGTCTACGTCACTGACGATGATGTACAACTCAGGGACCGTTACCCTTTTGACCCAGTCAAGTTCAGGGAGATGACAAACTTTTCGCACGGTGATGCCGTACCGGAAGTTGTTCATGTAGATGAACACAGAGCCCATGTCGTCTTCTCGGGCAGACGCTGGAACAAAGAAGGGACCAGCAACGAAATTGTATCTTCTAGTTACATTCTTCAACATGATGGGACCGCATGGAAGGTCGCGGTGATCTCAGGGATCCGAACCCCGACTGAAACTGTAAGATCCGACTGAGAATCACACGGCTCGAGGGGAGGATTTGATGAGTCATCAACTGAAGCCTGGTCCGTGGTTGGCGATTCATCGGGAACTGGATGTTGAGCCTCCAGAATTCGACGATACACCGCTAGGCCAGAGGCGAATCTGCTGGTCCCGGGAAAATCCGGGAGGATATTCTCGATTTCTGGCTGGCAGAAATGGCACATTACAAGGTCCCCAAGCTTATCCACCTGGTAGATGCCATTCCACTGACCGCAATCGGCAAGATAGACAAGAAAATGCTACGCGACCAGGCAAACTCATGGACCAACCTATCAGCAACAGAGTGATCGTCATTACCGGTTCCGGCCGTGGGAATGACAGCGCAGAAAACGGAATTCGTTGGGGCACGGTACGCCGAACTGATGGCGGATCAGGCACCCCCTGAGATGCTCGATAAAGAGGATATTGCCTACTTTGTGCTGGACCCGGACAGCCTGACAGACCAGGTGGTTTACGCAATCAATCAACCCTGGGGCGTATCAATTGCCGAGGTGACAGTACGCGCCTCTGGTGAAGGGCTTATACTCTAAGCACCGCCTGCTCAGGGATTGGGCACGATGGCAAAGTGTGGGCTGTCGGCACTCAGGCAATCAAACAATGCCTGAACGCGGGAAGCACTTCCTTCGATGTAAGCCGTTTCGTTCTCAAGCAGCGCTTCAAGTTCCGAGGTGCCGGCAATGAGGCCAATGAGCGGTGCCCTGGCGATCGTCAGAGTTGCGTCTGCTTCCGGCAACGGGTCCGTCGCAACATAACTGAGGTTACTGTGCGCCAGCTCTGTCGCAAAACTTTCCCCGGTATCCGTCACGATGATGTTCAACCTCACTGCCGGCCCCTGAACTTTGTCTACGTCGATGTGCACAGCCATCAGGTCAAGCAGGTCTGCGGTCGATGCCGCCAGGACAATGTCCCGTGCACCTGGATCAATGTTCAGCTTCATAATCTCACCCGTTCTTAGCTCCAAGGCGGCACTCAGATAAGCATGACGGAACTGAGGGGCTTCTGACTGGTAGCCCAACTGCTCATAGGCATCAGCAAGCAGATGTCGGGCGGTCCAGTTGGCAGGTTCGGCGGTGACGAGTTTGTCCAGGACTGTGACTACAAATGTATAATCCCCCGCCTCAAAATCCGATCTCGCCTTCTCCATGATCGAATCTGCTCCGCCCATGTACTGAACATACTTAATGGCCTCCGGTTTGATCCTGAGGGGATTGAGGGCAGCAGGATTTCCGTCGTAAAAGCCAAGGTATCGACTGACAACACCTTTTGCATTGTGATTCCAGGTGCCGTGATACCCTCGAGTGTGCCACAAGCGGGAGAGTTCCAAGGGCACAATAGCTTCCATTTCTCGCCCAATATCTTGCAGCTTTGTACCACTGTTCATAAGGCGGACGCTCTGGTTGTGGAGGAATCCATACATGTCCCTCTGAACTCGAAGATACTCCTGAATTTTGGTGTTACCCATTAACGTCGGGCCATGCGCGCCCGTCATGATATGTGCATGCCTGCCCCAGGAATGCAGGATTTGGTTGATCGTCTTCGACCAGCCGAGGGCATCACGAATGCTGGCGCCACGCAAGGTATAAATGTTGTGCTGCTTGCGGGTCATCAATTCGCCGTCGAAAACCAGGCGAAGTTCTGGCAGATAAACTGCCGTCGCAGATGGCGCTTCCAATCCGCTGATATCCATGAACTGGAAAGCTACACCATCAATCTCCATCGACTTGATGTTTCCCCGCCCCGCAGGCAGTTCAATCGTTGGTGCGATAAAGGTTGACTCACCAACTTCGGCCTTCAATCCATCGCCAGCGAGCGCAAACCCGGTACCATCTGATTTAACGTCGAGCAGCCAACCGAAGTGATAGAGACCCCTTCTCTGCATCGCGGGTCCGGCCAGGATTGATTCCGACAACACAGCTTCCTGAAACCCGTGTGGCGCAATGATCTGTACGCGACCAGAGTCCACGTCCTCCCGGGATACGAATCCCTTGACGCCACCAAAGTGATCCGTGTGACTGTGAGAATAGACAACGGCTGTTACTTCAAGGGAGTCACCACCCGGAAGATGCTGGCGAGCGAATGCCCAGGTACGTGATGCAAATTCCCGTGTCAGCCCAACGTCAAGAAGTATCCAGCCTTCCTTGCCGCGTACAAAGGTAATACCAGCGATGTCTCCGCGAATCTGGTAAACCTTGTTCCTGATGATCTGAAACAGTCCGAGATTCCGGTAGATATCCCGACCACGTGCAAACAGGCTGGGATGCATCGCGGATGGACGTTCACCATCCAGGTACTGATAGTCTGCATAGTTGGTCGGACCGAATTGCTTGGGGAATCGAGCGATCAACAATTCGTCGGTGTGTTCGCTGATTAGCGATCCGTCGGCAAAATCCCCGATGGGAAGCGAGTTTTCCGCTTGCTTCAACAGCGCATGCGTAATTTCCGTCGCGTTTTGATGTTTGTCATTTGCCTGGACCGTTGCACATTGCAACAGCAGTATCAGGATCAAGTAGAGTCTCATAAGAATTTAGGAGCCTACGCACCATGTGACGAATTACAGTGTCGCTGCGCGGTTACTTCGGAATAAGCCTGACGGGCACTTCAGTAATGCCACGAATACAATTGTTTGGCTGTCGCACAACGTCTCCGACGAGTTCCACCTTGTCGAAGCGCTTCACGATTTCTTCCCAGAGCACCCTGAGCTGCATTTCAGCCAGCCGGTTACCCATACAGCGATGAATACCGAAACCGAAAGAAACGTGAGCCCTGGCATTGGGTCGGTCAATGATGAGCCTGTCGGCGTCCTCGAAAACGCTTTCATCCCTGTTGCCTGATAGATACCACATGACGACCTTATCACCGGCGTTGATCGTTTTGCCTCCAAGCTCAGTATCCACCACGGCAGTTCGTCGCATGTGTATCACAGGCGTTTGCCAGCGCACCATTTCTGACACCATATTGGGAATCAGGCGCGGGTTTTCCCTCAGCTTGGCATACTCCTCGGGGAACTTGTTCAGGGCAATCACACCACCTGAAATACTGTTCCGCGTGGTGTCATTGCCACCGATAATCAGCAACATGATGGTACCCAGGAACAGCATGGGGTTCTGGACCATGTCCCGGGTATTTTCCCCGTGCGCCAACATGGAAATCAAGTCAAACCCGGGCTCCCCTTTGGCGCGTTCCTCCCAGAGTTGCGTGAAGACCCCAGCACATTCCATTAGTTCAGCCTTGGTCTGTTCCATATCGGGTTCGATACCCGTCAATTCCGGTATGTTGGTCAGCATGTCGGACCAGTAGACCAGCTTGCGACGGTTTTCATAGGGAAAATCAAAGAGGGTTGCGAGCATTCGTGACGTCAGTTCGATGGAGACCTTGTCCACCAAGTTGATGGTGGTATCAACCGGAAGACTATCGAGGATGTCCGCAGCGCGTTCGCGGATCAGTGGTTCAAAATTGGCAAGGTTGCTTGGCGCAACAGATGGGGCAACCGCGGCGCGGTGTGTGTCGTGCTCCGGTGGGTCCATGCCCAGGAAGTTCTGCATGGTTATGTCTTCTTCACCCAGGCTTGACTCATCAGCATCCATGATGGTCATACCCTGTGCCGAAGAGAAAACACCATGATTGGAGTTCACCTGCTTGATCAGGTCATGGGTTGTGATGGACCAGTAGGGCCCAAGGGGGGAATCTGCACAGTAATGCACGGGTGACTCCGCACGCAGGCGGGCAAACAGGGGTTGCCAGTTGTCATTGCAGTAAATGGCCGGATCGCTGACGTCAATCTTGTCCAGGGGGATGCTGTGAACATCTTTTGCTTTTGTATCACTCATCACTGAAGCCGTAGGTTGGACGTAGAAACACTGCAACAATAGCGCATCAACTTACCCGCATCAAACAGGATACGATATATGTGTTGTATGTTTAATATCTGACGCTTAGACTCATGGCAAACAATTATCCAGGCGGGAGCGGAAGCATGGCGAGACTCGATGGCAAGATCTGCCTGATCACCGGAGGTGCAAGGGGTCAGGGTGAAGCGGAAGCGCGGCTCTTTACCGAAGAAGGCGCAACAGTGTGGACCTGCGACATTCTGGATGAAGAGGGACTTTCGCTGGCCAAATCAATCGGCGCACAGTATCGACATCTTGATGTTCGCGATGAAGCAGCCTGGGCCACGCTGATTGATGAGATCGTTTCCACTGACGGCGGCCTGGACGTGCTGATCAACAACGCTGGTGTCTTTCGCGCAAACCGCCTGTTGAGAACCTCACTCAATGAATTTAACGAGATCATGGCGATCAATTCCACCAGTGTTTTTCTCGGCATGCGTGCGGCCGCACCGGCCATCATCGATCGCGGCGGCGGGTCCATTGTCAACGTCTCCTCGACAGCAGGGCTGAGTGGAGCCCCCGGTGCATTCGCGTACGGCGCATCGAAATGGGCAGTGCGAGGCATGACAAAATCGGCGGCAGTTGATCTCGCCTCCAAGGGCGTTCGGGTTAACTCAATTCACCCGGGGCTGATCGAAACTCCCATGGCGGATCTACTTGGAGACCTGGAAAGAATAAAGGTTCGTATTCCACTGAAACGAGGCGCCGAAGCCATGGAAGTTGCCCGCCTTGCACTCTTCCTGGCGTCCGAAGAAAGTTCATTTTCCACTGGCGCCGAGTTCATTATCGATGGCGGGGTCAATGCCACCGGTTAGCAACGGATAAGAAAGATAAGGGGGATGTTCGGCATAGCGATGTGGTACGCGGGCAGCATCCACAACGGCGCGACGTTTTCCAGCGTCGTGTACCTTTGGGCGACGGCGTCGCTCACGGGCGGGCAAGTCGATCCTGCTCGTCGATTACCGACACGCGCGTCGGGTAGACATCCCCCCAGCGCCACATCACGAGGTTGACGTCGTATTCGCTGGCGCCAACGGCGAAACTCCGGACGAGCATGCCTGCGTAGCCGGCTTCAACCAAGCTCTCCGCGAGATGCTGGGATGCGGCGACACGCCCGCCCAGCATGTCGGCTTCCCACGTAGGACAGGCGAGATCGGCTTCGCGATACCCGCTCTCTCGTAGCTGGCTTGGGTCGCCAGCATCGAACACGGGATCGGCATCGACTTCGTAGGCGCATAGCGTGAGCGGCTGCATCGGTCTGCCCAGGGGCGTGGCCTCCCTGATTGCCGCCATCTGGGAGAGGGAACAGTAGAGCGCGGGCACGCCGCGCTTGTTGAAGCGGTCGCCGTAACGCCGCGCCCCTTCGCCCGACAGCGGGGTCCACGCCCATTGGGGGTTGTGGGCGCGGTAGACAGTGCCGCGGAAGCGCATCCCGGCTGCCGCCGTCAGGCATACCCTCCCGCTGCAACCCGGTCCAGGTAGGCGTGCACATGCTCGCCCTTGCCGTCGCGCACCAGCATGTCCGGCGTGGCACCCCCGAAGCCGGGAAGCCGCGCACTGCGGAACCACGCGTATGCGGCGATGGGCGAGTGCATCTCCGGCTCGATGCGGTTCATGATCTCGACCATCTGGCGCAGCCGCACTTGGGACTTGCGTGCCCGAATCCTGGAGGCGCGCGTGAACGCATCCTTGCCGAGCCCCAGCGTGCCGGCGAGTTCCCGCCTGGTTGTGCGGAGTTCGTCGGCAATCAGCGCCGGTGAGAAGACCTGATCCTGCACTAGCTTTTCGACCTGCATTGCCTATCAACCACATATATCCTGACGCATTATATCGTGAAGAAATGCGTGATCAATGACGAAGAACAGGTTCTGGCACGGAGCTGGCTTTGTTGCCACTAGAATCCTTGAACGGCCTTTATGTGGACAAATGAGTCACATTTTCGAACAACGTCTCCAAGTTGCGGAGCAACTTGATCGCGTCGCCTGGCAACGCGCCTGGTCATTGTGATTGTCCGCTTTACAGAAACGGGAATTCTGGTTCGTTCACGAATGGGTTTGGCTGGCCGGGCCAATTGTTGGTTGGCCTGAACATTGGACGCCGATCGGCACGTTAGCTAGTTCCTGTCCGTAAACTCATAACGGATTGATTTGGTTGAACAAATTGTCGTTTCAGGTGGCTTAAAACCGGCGTTTCCGATATCCTGTGTTTTCACTTTCCTAATAAAAACACTGGAAAACCAAAAACGCCGGAGGTCGCAATGCGCGCAAAACGCACCGCTCAAACCAGTCTATTCGATCCCCAAGTCCTTGACCACCCCGTCGCCGACGAACTGGAATGGGCGTCCGCGTGGCTCGACGCGCACCCCGAATTGCTCGACGAGATCGCCGCCGACCCCGATGGCGGGGTAGGGTCGAGCCTGGGCCGTCACGGCCTGACCCGCGAGACGATTCTGCGTTGCGCGGTGCTCATGCATCTGCGCGGCGAGAGCTACCGGGGACTGGCATTCACGCTACGGGATTCGCTCTCGGCGCAACGCTTCGCACGGCTCGATCCGACGCGGCGGGCGCCGGGAAAATCGGTGCTGCAGGCCACCGTCGGGGCGATCGGCGCCGCGACCTGGGAAGCGATCAACCGAACCTTACTGGCGGTGGCGCACGGCTCAGGGGTCGAGATGGGGAAGGCGGTGCGCGTCGATTCCACGGTGACCGAGACGCACATCCTTGAGCCCTCGGACAGCCGGCTACTGTTCGACGGGGTGCGCGTGCTGACGCAGCTGTTGCGCAAGGCGCGAGACGAGTTGGGCGCGTCGGCCATCGACTTCCACGATCATTGCCGGGCCGCGAAGCGGCGGGCGCTGGAGGTTGGCTCGCAACGCGGGGCCCAACGGCGCGCCAAGACCTACCGTAAGCTGTTGCGTCTGACCGGGCGGACGATGGGTTACATCGAGGCGGCGTTGCCGGCGGTGGCAGTGGCGGGCACGGCCTGGAGCCGGGATTGGGTGGAGACCGCGACGGCCTATCTGGATTTGCTCGGCAAAGTGACGGACCAGACGGAGCGACGGGTGTTCGATGGCGAGACGGTGCCGGCGGGCGAGAAGGTGGTGAGCCTGTTCGAGCCGCACACCGACATCATCGTCAAGGGCGGCCGCGTGACGCGTTACGGCCACAAGATCAACCTGGCCACGGGGCGGAGCGGGCTGGTGCTCGACGTGGTGGTGGAGGACGGCAACCCGGCGGACAGCGCGCGTTGTCTGCCGATGCTTCAGCGGCATATCGAGCACTACGGCTCGGCGCCGTCGCGGGTGGCCTTCGATGGCGGCTACGCCTCGCGCGCGAACCTCAACGACGCCAAGGCGCTGGGCATCGAGCACGTCGTGTTCCACAAGAAGCGCGGCCTGAAGGCCGCGGACATGACCTCCTCGTCGTGGCTGTACGGGCAGCTCAAGCGTTTCCGCGCCGGCGTCGAGGCGGGCATCTCCTACCTGAAACGGTGCTTCGGCCTGGGGCGTTGCCTGTGGCGCGGCTTGCCGCGCTTCAAGGCCTACGTCCAATCGGCGGTGTTCGCCCACAACCTGATGCGTCTGGTTCGCTTGCATCCCCAGCCGGCCTGACGCCGCTGTCCGCCATCGCCGCCAGCCGGTTGGAACAACCGGCGCGTGCTCGTGCCCGCCCGCCCCGAAGACACGGGAAACCCGGCGAAACGAGACCCGCGGACCGCGACTGCGGCGTGCTGGGCGAAGCCGGATCGTTTTTTTTTTGCTTGGCGGAGCGCTCTTTGAGATAATTCGCAGTCGCTTTCCCCCAGCATCCCGCCCTCGAATTCCGCTTTTACGGACAAGAACTAGCTAGTTGATCATCACGGGGCGGCGGGGGTCGAAAGTGCACGCCGGTTCACAGCCAGGACCCGGTTAGGCACCTGGGGTGCAGCCCTTGACCAAGCACCCGAGTTAGCGGCTTGAACCGAATACGTCGTCAAGCGTTGGTGCTTCGAGCACCTTTTCGGCCCAGGACTCCAAGTCGGCAACAGACGCCTGGCCCAGCTTTTCGGCGACTTCGGGCGAGAGGAGGCCGAACCGCCGTCGGAGTAGTCTTTCAAGAACCGCACGCTCCCCCTCGACGCGACCCCGCTCCATGCCCTGCTGCATACCCTCCTTCATGCCTTGCTGCTTGCCCTGCTCCATGCCCCGCTGTATACCTTCTTCGCGGGCCCTTGAGATAACTCCTGCCATGGTGGAACTGTCCTCGCGATACTGCCGTTGATAGCGCCGGTACTCATTGTCGGTGAGGCCGGCGTAGATGTCGATGAACTCGATGTATTTAGCCCGCTTGTCGCTGTCCCGCTCCAGAGCCAGCAACCCTCGGATCGCCTCGGCGTAGACCTCGACTTTGCGGTTCTGGGCGCTCTGCATGTTCGGCAGGTTGACCCGCGCCACCAGGTTGTCGCTGTGCTGCCAGCGCTCGGACGGTATCTCCTTGAGCTTGCAGGCGAGCGTGTCGAACGCCAGGTAGCGGCGGCGCTCGGTGCCCAGGGTAAGCGATGCGGGGGCTCCCTCGGCGGCCCGCAAAAAGATCGCGACCGGCACCACGCGGTTGGTCTCAAACAGTTCGGCGAGGTCGAGGCAGTAGTGCGCCAGCCGGTGCAGGGAGAAACGCCGCCAGTCGGTTTCTTCTTCGAGCACGAACAGAACCGCCTCACGGCGGCCGTCAGCCCACTCCACGAGCAGCGGCACGTCCAGTTCCCGGAAACGATTGCCCAAGCGTTCCTTGAGTTGCTCCTGCCGCGCCGGGACGATGCGCACCGAGTCATCTGGAGCAGGCGCCTCTTCGGGGGCGAAGAACGCCAGGGCATCAAGCGGATAGTCGAGAATCAGATTCTTGAAGTTCTGGTCGTGGCTGACCGCGCTCGTCATGCACTGCCCTCGGTGTCTGTTCTACCGTAGGGTCAGGCAAGTCCCGGCACACGCGCTATGGGCATTGGCTGAAACGACTGTGGGCAATCCGCTACCTGGCCTGGGCCTATACCGGGCATCGGCTGCCAACCTCCCGCTGTCTCGATACGAGTTTGAGAAAGGCAAACGTGCGCGTGCGTCGCTGGTTGCCACGCCGGACGCAGTGGCGTTGACCGTATGAGTCAGCCTCACAAAGTGAGAAGGATGGCCGTTCGCCGGTCTCCGGTATATTGTGAATCAAGGCCCGCCTGACAATGGCGGAAGGCAGAACTTATCCAACGTGCCGCAAGAAACAATGGCGGGAGGAATTGAATGCGAGTTTTCAAATGGTTGGGTGTGGCGCCTGTCGGGAGAGGAGTTGCCAGCGCTGGAGGATGTCTGGATGTTCCGGGTCCCTGGCGCTGAGGCGCGGCCGTGAAACTCGACATTGTCCAGGTCGCCTACCATGTGACGGACATTCGTCGCGCGGCGACCGAGATGGCGGCCAGGTTTGGCGCCGGGCCCTTCTTCGTCAACGAAAACATCAGGCTCACCTGGGGGGAGCATCGGGGAGAGCCCACGAACTTCGTGCATTCGTCGGCTTACGGGCAGTGGGGGCAACTCATGGTGGAATTTTTCCGCCAGGAAGACAGGTCGGCCAACACGCCCTATCGGGACATGTTCGCCGCCCACGAGGAGGGGCTGCACCACACGGCGATGATGGTGCCTGACATGGACGAAGCGTTCGCCTATTTCGAGGGCAACGGCATGCCCGTCGTCACGCGGTGCGGCCTGCGGGACGGGCACAGCGCCGACTTTGCGTTCATCGATGCGCGGGCGACCCTGGGCCACATGATCGAGATCTATCCCACCTCGGAAGCAGTGCTCGGCTTTTACGGCATGGTGCGCGATGCGGCCGACGGCTGGAGGGGGGAGGATCCGATCCGGCCCGTCTGAGAGCGCTGCCCCGCACGGGAACAATCGCCGGCACCGGGCAGCGAGTTCGCATGCGGGGCTTCCCTTTCGGCGCACGGCTTCATTGTCTTGCTGTACGCAAGGCGTTCGGACGAGCTTAACGCGCCGAAAGGGAAGCCCCGCATGCGAACTCTTTTCCGAGATTCGGCGTTTTTCCCCCGCGCTGTAGCGCGCCGCTGTAGCGCGCCGCTGTAGCGCGCCGCTGTAGCGCGCCGGGCTAGGCGTCGCCGAGATCCCGAAGTTCGCCCGCCACCTGGGTCAGCGTCATGTCGTACATCTGCCAGCCGACGCCCGGCGTGAAGCGGACCTTTGAATCGTAGGTGCCGAGAAAGAGCCAGACGTTGCCCTCGGGCCGGTTCTCGTGCCAGGCCTGCAGGTAGCTTTCCATGCGGCCCTCGCCCGCCGTGACGGCGCCCTGGCCGTCAACGTCCATGGATTCGACCTCGACAACCTGGGTGCCGATCAGGTGCTGGGTCGACGAATACTGGTCCAGGGCTTCGATGACCACCTCCACCCAGCCGTCGGGCCCCTGGCGCACGAGTGGGTCGGCGCCGCGGCCGCCGGCGCGGATCATGGCGTCCGGCGTGAAAATCCGGTGATAGATGGCGCGGCCCTGCTCGATGCCCTCCTCGGTATTCGTGCCGATGATGTCGGTGGCCTTGGCGTAAAGCTGCTGCAGGTACTGGATGTCCTGGCGTGCGATGGTTTCCATGCTGACTCCCTCAGATAGACGAATGGTGTGATCTGTAGCTGTTGAATCTTCCTGCAACGCGCCGGGTCGCCGGCGGGCTGGGGAGGTTTCCCGGTCAGCTTCTGATCGGGTCTTTGCCGTCCCAGTTTTCCGCGGCTGCGGCGATCATGGCAAACCGCTCGACGATGCTGTCGCTCTGCGTAACCACTTCCAGCATGCAGTTCATCAACGGGCGCGTGTCGTAGTAGGCGAACACGATGTCGCCCGCCTGGCCCCGGTTGGCCGTCTCATAGCCGAGCCGGGCGAAGTAGTCGGTGTCGGCTTCGATGTCGTGGGTCCAGACGCAGATGTGATGGAAGCCGCTGGTGCCGGCCGGCACGCTGTCCCGGTATGCGCAACGCGCGGTCTTGGGCTGAATGATCTCGATCTGAACGGGCCCTGCCTGGGCGATGGCAACGAACATGTCGAGTTCCGACGGCTGGCCGCGGTAGGTCATGCCGGTGAACGCATCGGTGTATTCGGTGACGTAGAAGGGCCCGACGCCCATCTCGTTCACCCACTTCATGCAGGCCGCTTCGACGTCGTCTACCACCCAGGCGTTCTGAAACACGGTGCGGTCGGTCGGTTTGCTCAAAATCGATGCGCTCATCGGATCTCCTGACTAAAACGTGATTCTGTGGGCGCTCCGGCAGAAGTGGCCGGTCACCATCCCCGATTCCTGCGCTGCAAATTAACCAACGACGGTGTCAAAGGCAATGCAACCGTGATAGCGCCATCGTGTCTTTGCAGGCCGGCATGTTATCTTCCCGGTTGCACGGCCGACCACGGGTTGGTCAGTGCAATCGAGACCTGCGGCCCGGCTGAAGTTTCCTGCCCTGTCTGCTGTGTGTGACGGTATCGGCCTCCGCGGCCCGGCGGCCGTCTGGATTGACTAAGAACGAGAACAAAGGAATGACGGCGACAACAAAAAGAAAATACGAATCACCGCGGCAGTTGGAGCGCCAGTCCAACCTCCTGTCGACGGTGCGGGAAATGCTGGAGGAAGTCGGCTACGAAGGCATGACCATCCGCGGGCTGGCGAAGCGCGCCGGGGTGGCCCAGGGCACGCTCTACAACCTCTACGGCGGGAAGGATGCGCTGGTGCTCGCGGCCGTGGACGAACTGTTGTCGCAGCTTGCGGGCAGCGCAGTGGAGGAAGCTTCGGGCGCGGGTATTGAGGCGATATTCGCCAGGAGCCGTCTCACAGGCGCCCAGATCGAGGCAACCCCGGGATATGCCGATGCGATGACCCGCATACTGTTTCACGTCGGAAAAGACGATCCACTGGTGGATGTGCTGTTTGCCGGCAGCTACCCATTCCTCAAGACGCAACTGGAGGCTGCCCGGAACAACGGCGAAGTACGCCCGGACGTCGACATCGACCTGGTGGCGCGACACCTGGTAGGGCAGCAGTGGGGCGTGGTGTTGCTCTGGATGATGGGCATGATCCCGCTGGAGCACAACGGCAGGGAACGCCAGCGCAGCGAAATCATGACCCTGATGGGCATCGCCACCGATGCGACCAGGAGGCGCCTCGAAGCCAGGCTTGCCGAACTGGACCAGAGTTGATCTTCCGATTGCCCCGGTGCGCGCGCTGACGCCGGTCAGGCCTCGCTTGAGCGGCCCTGGTTGAAAAACGCCTGTACCAGCTTCAGCCGGCAATCGCTCCGCTGTCCCGCAGCGATGCGATTTCCGCATCGGCGAACCCGAAGGAACTCAGAATCTCGTCGGAATCCGCGCCCGGGGCGGCAGCGGCCGCAGGCGTCTGCGGGGCCGTGCGGCTGAATCGCGGCGCCGGCGCCGCCTGGTGAATGCCGTCGACCTCCACGAAGGTGTTGCGCGAGGCATTGTGCGGATGGGCGATGGCATCGCGGAAGTTCAGCACAGGCGCGTAGCAGATGTCGGTGCCGAGCATGATCTCGTCCCACTCGCTGCGGGTTCTGGTCTTGAAGATGGCTTCCAGCCTTTGCTGCATGGCCGGCCATTCCTGCCGGTCCATCTGCTCGGCCAGGTCTTCCTGCTCGCCGAGCCCGGACTTCTCGAGCAGCAGGGCGTAGAACTGGGGCTCGATGGAGCCGACGGAGACGTACTTGCCGTCTTTCGTCTCGTAGGTGCCGTAGAAATGAGCACCCCCGTCCAGGAGATTGCTGCCGCGTTCGGGCAACCACATCTCGGTGTTCATCATGCCGAACAGCCCGTTCATCAAGAGCGCCGAGCCGTCGGTCATGGCGGCATCGACCACTTGGCCCTTGCCGGAGCGCGCCCGTTCGAACAGCGCCGCAACAACGCCAAACGCCAGCAGCATGCCGCCACCGCCGAAATCGCCTATCAGGTTGAGCGGCGGCGTCGGCCGGCGGCCTTTTTCGCCGATTGAATGCAGGGCCGCCGTCAACGAGATGTAGTTGATGTCGTGCCCCGCCGCCCGGGCGAGCGTGCCGGTCTGGCCCCAGCCGGTCATGCGCCCGTAGATTAGGCCGGGATTGCGCTCCAGGCAGACGTCCGGCCCGAGGCCGAGGCGCTCCATGACACCGGGACGGAAGCCTTCGATCAGCGCATCGTTGCTTTCGACGAGTCGCAGCACCGTTTCGACGCCGTCGGAATTCTTCAGGTCGACTGCAATGCTCTTGCGGCCCCGCGCCAGCGCGTCCGTGCGGGGCGCCTCCCGGCCGGCGGAGCTGGCACGGTCGATACGTACGACCTCGGCGCCCATGTCTGCCAGCATCATGCCGCAGAACGGCCCGGGCCCGATGCCCTGCAGTTCGATAACTTTTAGCCCCGAGAGTGGTCCCATGGTGGTTTCCTTGCAAAAGTGGACGAAGAAAGACAGTCTCATAGAATAACAAACACTCGGGCCGGGAGGATTCGAGCGGCTGACGGGGCGAAGCGCTGCGCTGATGGGGCGTTGCCGCAAGTTGGAAGGAAACGTGGCGGCCGGGTGGGAATTCGGCTTGATCGGCGCACTTTGCCCGCAATCGGGAGATCTTGCAGTAGTCCGGTTCTCAACCGCGCGGTTGACCCTTACGACACCCTTGTGCCGCGATCAGGAGGGCTGGACACATGCGAACCGATTCACCTCCCGAACTGGATCTCGCCAGTATCGACACCGTGCTGTCCACGGCGCGTTCGGTCCGGCGCCGCCTGGACTTCGACCGCCCGGTGGAGCAGGCCACCATTCTGGATTGCATCGACATCGCCACCCAGGCGCCCACGGGCCTCGGGGGGGAGAGCTGGCGGTTCGTCGTGGTGATCGATGCGTATCGAAAACGGCGCCTGGCGGAGTTGTACCGCACCGTGCTCCTCGAACTGGCGGAAGAGCGCGGCCTGGTGATCAAGCCGACCCAGCAGGCGCTGGTGGCGCGCCTGCACGAGATTCCGGCCATGATCCTGGTGTGCACGACCGCACCTGCGCCGGAAGGGGAGGTCGCCGCTCAGGTTGCGTATTACGGTTCGATTCTGCCCGCTGCCTGGTCACTGATGCTGGCGCTGCGGGCGCGGCAGCTCGGCGCTACCTGGACGACCCTGCTGTCGTCACGGCAGGCCGAAGTCGCCAAGATCCTGGAGATGCCGCAGGATGCGGTGCTGACCGTCATGTTGCCGGTTGCCTATACGAAAAACGCCAGGCTCGCCCGGGCCGAGCGTGCGCCCGCGCGCCAGGTCACTTTCTGGGATACGTGGGGAAACGAAGGGTAGCTGCGCGTCAGAGCTCGTCCCACACCCTCTCGCGTAAGCAGGATGTCGTGGCTGGTGCGCCGAAAGGGAAGCCCCGTACGCCAGCTCGCTGTCGGACGTGGCAGACTCGTTCCGTGCGAGGGCCGGCCCGCGAACTGCTGGAACTCAGCCGGGGAGAACAACCGTTGCGCTGCCTTCGAGCGGGTTCGCGGTTCCCTCGCGTTGCAGCCAGACATCACAATCCACCAGGGTTTTTCCGGCCTCTTCGCGCACGGCGGTGATCTTGCCCCGCGCGGTGATGTGGTCGCCATCCAGAACCACCAGCGGAAAGCGCATGATCAGCCGCCGCAGGCAGCGCGGCCCGGCCCAGGCGTGCAGCATGTTGACCATGTAGCTCAGGCCCAGCGGCCCCTGGTTGATGGTGTGCCGGCCGAAGCCGAGCTGATCGCACACTTCCCGGTCCCAGTGCACCGGGTTGGGGTCGCGCAGGATGGCGGCCATGGTGCGCATGCGCTCGGGGCGGACGCTGGGCATCACCCAGGGAGGAATCTCGTCTCCGACTCGGACGTTCATGGCCGGCTCCTGTTGTAATGCCAGGTAATCGTGGTGCGCGCCGCGTGGCTGCCGGCGGGGTCGTGCAGGTCGAAGCGGAACTGGATGCGGTCGAAGGTTCGCTCGTCCTCCGTGCGGCGGTCCGCCTCGGTGACTTCGGCGCTGATGCGGTAGAGCACCTCTTCCTGCAGCGGTTCGTAGATCTCCCAGTCGTAGCTCTCGATGCCGATCGAGAAATCGGACTCGGCCTGCCCCAGGGCGAACATTTCGCCGATGCTGGTGTTGGCGCCGAGTATGGGCATGTGGAACATGGCCACCGGGTGGGCGAGCCCGTCGGGCAGCGGTTCGGCGCCGGTGCACTCCGTCAGCAGGAAGTTCTCCCAGTGGGCGATGGTGTATTCGCCGCCGGGGAAGCGGTGGCCGACCAGGGCGCGGATTTCCTCCACGCCGGGTGCGCCCGCCGGGGCGGTTGGTTGGGTATTCGTCATCGGCAATCCTGCTCCGGTTCGAGGCTGCGCTGCCGGCCCGCATTGGTCTGCCGGGCGGCGACTCGCGGGTGCGAGCCCGACGCGGTACTCATCGGTGGCGCTATTCAAACCGACTGGGAACAGCACAGTCAACGCCGAATGAGATTCTCGAACCGGTGCCGTAACTGTCGTATCGTGCCGGTTTCGGTTGCGTAGCTGACATGCAAACTACCCTGATCGTCGGCGGCGCCCGGTCGGGCAAGAGCCGGCGGGCGCTGCAACTTGCCCGGGAGGCCGAAGGGGAGCGAATCTTCATCGCCACCGCGGAAGCCTCGGATGCCGAGATGGCCGAGCGCATCGAAGGTCACCGCGCCGAGCGTGGGGCTGGGTTCAGGACACTGGAAACGCCGCTGGATCTCCTCGATGCGCTTGAGGCCGAGGTATCCCCTGACGCCGTTGTGGTCGTCGACTGCCTGACCCTCTGGCTGTCCAATGCAATGCACCATGGCCGCGATGTGCGTGCCGAGACAACGGCACTCACCACCTTTCTGGCGGGTGCGTCCGGGCCGGTCATCCTGGTTTCCAACGAAGTTGGCATGGGGCTGGTGCCGGAGACGCGCCTTGGCCGGGATTTCCGGGATGCCCAGGGCGAATTGAACCGGGAGGTGGCCGCCGTTTGCCGGCGGGTGGAGTTCATGGTCGCGGGGCTGCCGCTGACGGTGAAGCCGGCCTGACTATCCGGTGCCCGCTCTCATTGCACAACCGAACCTGTTCCTTGCGCGGCGGCCCCACCCAGTGCTTTCACTGCTCTTGCCAGCCTCGCTACTTACTTTCACGAACAGGTCGGTCTGGAAGCCTTGAGCGGCCTTGATGTGGCCGGGTGAGTTGCACTTTGGATCTACCTCTTCAAGTTGCAGAGCAACTTGATCGTGTCCAGCAATCGGGCTTCGGCCTCGGGATCTTTGGGCAACCCGATCCTCAGGTGGCGATCTGTCCAGGGGAAGTGGCGCACGTAGACACCCCGGGCGGCCAGCGTTTGCCAGGCGCTTCGGGCATCGTCCACTTCGACGTAGCGGAACAGGTCGGTGCCGCCAACCACGCGGCATTGCTCACCTGTTAGCAGGCGGTCGAGCCGCTCCCTCGCCCGTGTCAGGCGCCGCCGTGTCTCCGTTTGCCAGGCATGGTTCTCGTAGGCCGCGGTGCCGGTCAC
Source organism: Pseudomonadales bacterium (assembly GCA_963663395.1). GTDB lineage: Bacteria > Pseudomonadota > Gammaproteobacteria > Pseudomonadales > Azotimanducaceae > Azophilus. The sequence goes on along the minus strand of OY760226.1, from coordinate 4,787,635 downwards.
AAGGGCCGGCGTCGATACGCTCCAGACGCCGAGGCGCTCGGCCATCGACTGCAGGAGATTCGGGGGTCCGAGCAGGGCGCCGAGCCGCAGTCCCGCCAATCCGAAGAACTTGCCGGTGGAGCGCAGCACGATGAGGTTTCCGGCATCCACCCGCGGCGCGACGCTCAGGCCCGGCTCGAGGTCCGCGAACGCCTCGTCGACGATCAGCCAGCCGTTGCGTCTCCGTAGACGGAGGCGTGCCGCTTCGAGTTCAGCGGGCTCGAAGCGCCTTCCGTCCGGGTTGTTGGGATTGCAGATCACCACGGCATCCGCATGGTCGGCTTCGTCCAGTGGGTTGGAGGTTTCCACCACTTGGCAGCCGTATGCGCGCCATACTTGCGCGTGGTCGCCGTAGCTCGGGGAGAGCACGGTGACGCTTTGTGGATGCAACAGGGTGGGCAGCAGGCGGATCAGTATTTCGCTGCCGGGCGCCACCAGAACGGCTTGTTCGGGAGCGCCGAAGGCACGTGCCATCGCGGCGGCGCAGCGCGCCCGGTCCGACCGGGTGGGCAGCCGGTACGGAGTGTCGTCATCCCGGCCTGCCAGGGGCCAGGGCCAGGGGTTGATGCCGGTGGAAAGATCGACCCAGGGTTCGGGGGCATCCGGAAACAGCTCGCGCATCGCGTCGAGGGCGCCGCCGTGCTCATTCGCCCTGATCATGACAGCCGCGGCAGCAGGGCGATTGCCGCGAGCAGCGCGCCGGCGAGACCCGCGGCGCGGACATACAGTGCCATTCCGCGTCGCAGGTCCTTGAGCCCCGGTTCGCTCGCGCCCGCGTTGAGCCAGGGTTCGGGAGTCGGCGCGCCACCGTAGAGGCGTGGACCGGAAAGCCGCACGCCAAGGGCGCCCGCGGTCGCGCTTTCCGGCCAGCCGGCATTCGGGGAGCGATGCTTGCGGGCATCGCGCCACATCACGGCGAAGGTGGCAGGGCGGAGGCTCGCCGTGGCAAACAGCACGCCGGTCAGGCGCGCGGGCAGCCAGTTCGCCACGTCGTCCAGGCGGGCAGCAAAGCCGCCGAATGCCGCGTAGCGCTCGTTGCGATGGCCGATCATGGAGTCGAGGGTATTGACGGCCTTGTACGCTGCCAGGCCGGGCAGGCCCAATAGCACGCCCCAGAATATCGGCGCGATGACGCCGTCGGAGGTGCTTTCGGCGAGGCTCTCCAGGGCTGCCCCGGCCACCGCCGCGGGCGACAGCGCGGTCGTGTCGCGCCCCACGATATGAGCCAGCGCAGTGCGGGCACCTGCAAGGTCGTCGGCTGCCAGTGCGTCCGCGACAGCGGCGACATGGCTGTACAGGCTGCGGGAAGCAATCAGGCTGGAAGCGAGCACCGCCTGTACCAGCCAGCCGAGCGGCATCAGGCCCGGTGGCGAGCCGGAGGGCGATGTGGATAGTAGTGTTGAAACTGCCAAAGCGGCGCCGGTTGCCAGCGCCACAGTCACCAGAGTGGCGATAATGCCGAGACAGTAGCGCCCGGCGTGACCCGCACCGGTCCGGTTGAACGTCCGGTCGAGACGGCCGATCAGTGCGCCCATCCAGACCACGGGGTGACGGATACGCCGATACAGCCGGGCCGGGTAGCCGAATAGCGACTCGGCAACCCAGGCGGCGAGCATCAGCTCCGCGCTGCTCATGAGGCGCAGGGTCTCCTCATCCCGGCCGCTCGGCGCCAAGCGGCAGAGCGCGCGCGCACCCATTCACGAACAAACTACTGCCGTCGTCAATAGCAACGAAAACACAGGGCGTGCTCCCGCAGAGTGCTCGGCGTGCCGTCAAGCACGCCTGTGCGCGCTCAACGTGCCAAAGCACGCGTCCGCGCCACCTTGCGTTTTCACTACTCCTTATCTTGCCAACCTCGCTACGTTCATTCATGAAAAGGTCCGGCAAGCAGTCTGGATGAGCGCTGCGCCGGTCACTCCGAGTCTCGCCGCTCCGGCCCACGGGAAGAGACCGTGCGGGTCATGCGAAACCCGTCGGCACTGTCAGGGGTGCCGTTGCGCAAGCCAGCAATGCGTCGATGTCGAGGGCTTGCTCCACTCCGTCGGCCAGCGCATCCAGCGCCGATTCGACGGCGGCGCCATAGCCCAGCGTGGAAGAATCACTCGCTCCGACCTGCCGCAGCCAGGCCCGGCGAAAACCGTCGTCGGTGAACATCCCGTGCAGGTAACTGCCCTCGATCAGGCCGTCGGGTGAACGGGCGCCGTCGGTCCGGCCGTCCAGGTCGAACAGCGGGCGCATGCAGTCGGGGCCATCGGTGCGGCCGACGTGAATCTCGTAGCCCGTAACCGGCAAACCAGTCCGTACACAGTGCCCTCGAACGGTATGCACGGCCTTGGCGACCGACATGTCCGTATGGACGTCGAGCAGGCCAAGCCCCGGGGCCTGGCCGGGCGGTCCGTCCGTACCTTGCGCATCCTCGATGGTGCGGCCGAGCATCTGGAAGCCGCCGCACAGCCCCAGTACCCGGCCGCCCGCCCGTGCGTGGGCCAGGATGTCGTGGTCCCAGCCCTGGGCGCGCAGAAAGGCCAGGTCGCCCAGCGTCGACTTGGTGCCGAACAGGATCACCACATCGGCGTCCCGGGGGAGGGGGTCTCCCGGAGGCACCCAGCGGAAGTCCACGCCGGGCTCCATCCGCAGCGGGTCGGCATCGTCGAAATTGGCCATGCGGGAGAGCATGGGCGCAACGACCTTGAGCCCGTCCCCTGCATCGTGCCGGTGGCGGTCGAGTACCACGGCATCCTCGGCCGGCAGGTTGGCGGCACTGGGTAACCAGGGGATCACGCCGAAGCTCCGCCAGCCGGTGCGGGACTCGATTGCGACGATGCCGTCGTCGAACAGGGTGGGGTCGCCGCGGAACTTGTTGATGACGAATCCGCGGATCAGGGCGGCGTCTTCCTTGTCGAGCACCGCCTGTGTACCGACCAGACCGGCGATGACGCCGCCCTTGTCGATATCGCCCACCAGGCACACCGGCATGCCGACCCGCCGGGCAAAACCCATGTTGGCAATGTCACCGGCCCGCAGGTTGATTTCCGCCGGGCTGCCGGCGCCTTCCACCACGATGAGTTCGTAACTGTCGGCGAGGCGCGCGAAACTCTCCAGCACGGCGCCCATCCGGCTGTCGCGCCTTGCCATGTAATCGGCCGCGGTCAGGCTGTCGGCGACCTTGCCCTGCACCACCACCTGCGCTTTCCGGTCCGACTCCGGCTTGAGGAGAATCGGGTTGAAGTCCACTTCCGGTTCCAGGCCCGCCGCCCGGGCCTGCAGCGCCTGGGCGCGCCCGATCTCGCCGCCCGCGCAGGCCGCGGCGTTGTTCGACATGTTCTGGGGCTTGAAGGGCGCCACCGCGATGCCGCGCCGGCGGGCGATGCGGCACAGCGCGGCGACGATCAGCGACTTGCCCACGTCGGAGCCGGTGCCCTGGATCATCAGTGCCCTGGCCGGCATCGCTCAGTAGCCCCTGTCGGCCCGTGGGAAGAGTCCGCCTGCGTTCCACCGCCGATCCGTTCCGTCCGAGCGCGTTGTGCATCGCTCAAATGTGCCCGATGTTCTCGCTTCTCGCGCCTTGTCGGGCGGGCGCAGCCTTTCGCCCACGCCTCGCTCCCCTATCGGCGCTACGCCGGACTGTTGCCACGGGCTGCTAAACCGAAGCACCGCTGCCCTGGGCCTTCCAACTCGAATCCCGCGGGAACAAGAGTTGGTTCCCTGCGCGTCTGTGCCGCGGCCTTCGGGGTGAATACTCACAGCGGCCCTTCTATTTCAACCCGGGCGCCGTCGACGTGCCCGCGCACGCCGTAGATCTCCGCAAGCCGGGCCGCGTTCAGGGTGCGGGCGGGCGGCCCGTCGGCAACGATGCGCCCGTCCTTCATCCAGATGAGGCGGCTTGCGTAGCGCGCGGCCAGCATGACGTCGTGTAGCACCACCAGTGCGCCGCCACCGGCGTCCACGAAGGCCCGGATCAGGTCCATGACCCGGAACTGGTGGTACGGGTCCAGTTCAGCCACCGGTTCGTCGGCGATCAGCAGCGGCGCTTCGGCGGCGAAGGCGCGGGCGCAGTGCACGCGCGCCAGTTCGCCGCCCGACAGGGTGGCCGTCGATCGCCCGGCCATGTCCTCGAGGTCGCAGGAGGCGAGCGCCCATTCCACCGCGGCCCTGTCGGCGCCGCGCAGGCGCCCGAGCACCGCTCCGTGGGAGAAGCGTCCCAGCGCCACCACGTCGCGAACCGGGTTCGGCCAGGCCAGGGGACGGTTCTGGGGCAGGTAAGCCAGGTGGCGGGCCCGTCGGCGGGGGGGCATGGCGGCCGTGTCTTCGCCGTCGATGCGCGCCTGGCCGGCCGTTGGCGGCGCGAGCCCGATCGCACCTCGGAGCAGGGTGGTCTTGCCCGCGCCGTTGGGGCCGAGCAGGGCGACCAGTTCGCCCGCCCGCAATTGGAACGAGGCGCCGTTGACCAGGGTTGTGCCGCCGGCGGCGATGGTCAGGCCGGACACCTCCAATCGGCCGGCGCCGCATCTGGGGTTCATGGTCGACTGGCCTTCGGTCATGGTCGATCTCCCCTCAATCGTGGACGCTGCGGCGCTGCATGGCGATCCAGATGAAGGCCGGCGCCCCGATCAACGCCGCGACCACGCCCAGCTTGAGTTCACTGACGGTGGGCACCAGCCGCACGCCGATATCCGCCACCACCAGGATCAGCCCGGCCAGCAGGGCGGAGGGCAAGAGCGAGCGGGCCGGGTCGTGGTTCACCATGGGCCGCACGATGTGCGGCGCGACGATGCCGACGAAGCCGATCACCCCGGCCAGGGCAACGGCGGCGCCGGTCGCGAGCCCCGTGCCGAGCACCACCAACAGGCGCTGCTGCCTGAGGTTGAGGCCCACCCCGCTGGCCGCTTCCTCACCCAGCGTCAGGGCCGAGAGGCCGCGCCGGGCGGCGAACAGGACGCCGAGCCCCGCTACCAGGAAAGGCGCGGCGAAGGCCAGGTCCTGGAAGCTGCGATTGGCGACGGAGCCCAGCATCCAGTTGACCATGTCCGCCAGGGAGAACGGATTGGGCGCGAGGTTCATCAGCAGGTTCATCGCCGCACCGGCGAAGCTCGACAGGCCCACACCGATGAGAATCAGCGTAACCGCCGATGCGGTACGCAGCGCCGCAACGGCGATCAGGCCGGTGCCCGCCAGCGCCCCGGCGATCGCGGCTGTCGGCATCGCCCAGGCGCTCACCGCCGCGTAGCCGTAGTAGAGCGCTCCGGTGGCCCCGAGGGAGGCCACAGCGGAGACGCCGAGCACGCCCGGTTCGGCGAGCGGGTTGCGCAGCAGGCCCTGCAGCGCGGCGCCGCTCGCTCCGAGGGCGGCGCCGACCGCGAACGCGGTGAGCGCCCGCGGCAGCCGGATGTGCAGAACGACGAGCTGATCGGCGGCCTCGCCGCGCCCGAGCAGCGCCGCCAGCACCCGTTCGGCGTCCAGCGGTGTGGAGCCGAGCAGGCAGGCGGCGAACAGGGCCGCTATGGAGGCCAGCGTCAGCCCGGCCAGCCCCGACAAGCCCGATGCAGGGCCGGGCTTCACCGGGCCGTGCCCCCGGGCGTCAGTGCGCCAGCGGCCTGCGCCAGCGCCTCCACCGCGTCCATCAGGAACCAGGCGCCGCAGGCAGTCCAGGCCCCCTCGATCGGAACCACGGCGCGCTCGGCGAGCTGGGTCCTGGCGACGGGGTGCCGGGCGGGGCTCCAGCCGTGGGGGTGGTTGGTCAGGCTCCCGAAAAAGGCCGCCGCGATCAGCTTTGGCTGTTCGTAGGCGAGCCGCTCCAGGGGAATCGATCTCCAGCCCGGCCGGGCCTGAAAGTTGTCGAGGCCTGCCGCGGTGAGCATTTCATGAATCAGCGAACCCGGCCCGGAGGTAACGCCGGCCGGCGTCATGTAGAGAGCGGCGGCACGAGGCGGGTTGCCGCCCGGGTTAGCGGCACGAGGCGCGTCGCCGCCCGGGTCAGCGGCCCGCACGGTGCCGTCGGTATCGGCACGCGGTGCACCGCCGTGCCTATAGTCGCCGGATGCGTGTTCGTTCAAGGCCGCCAGGCGCCCGAGCATCTCCGCGGCAACGGCATGGCCCTGATCGGGATTGCCGAGCGCCGTGGCCGTCTCGCCGATGGTCCGCAGGATCGCGGGGAAGTCCTCGGCCCAGCCGACGTTGTGCACCGGCACGCCGGCCCGTGCGAACATCACCGGCGCCTGGGGGCCGCCGCCATAGGAGCGCACCACCAGGTCCGGTTTAAGGACGATCACATCCTCGGCCACCGGGCGCACGGTGGGCAGCCCCGCCGCGCGTTCGCGCATGTAGGAGAAATCGCGCTCCGCATCGGGCGATACCGCCAGGATGCGCTCCCTTTCCGCCAACCTCAGCACGTATTGATCGGCGCAGAAGTCGAGGCTGACGATGCGTTGCGGCGGCCATGCGGCCGGATTCGTTTCAACAGTCTCCATGCCGCACCCGCCCAGCCCGCACAGTGCAACCAGAGCCGCGCCGACCGCGCCGGATTTTGAACGCGGGCGCCTACCTGGGCCCGCGAGATCTCGCATGGAACAAATGCTCCGATCCACTTTGCTAGCTTCTATTCGGCGATCAACAGCACCGGGCAGCGAGTTCGTATACGGCACTTCCCTTTCGGCGCACCAGCCACGACATCCTGCTGTACGGGAGGGGGTGGGACGAGCTCTAACGCGCCGAAAGGGAAGCGCCGTATACGAACTCTTTCCCGAGACTCGGCGTTGTTCCTTCCACGTCAGTACCCGGCGCGCCGGATTCCCGACTTGCATGGCGATGACTTTCCGGCGCGTCCTGCGATCTGTTTGCATTGCGGCGCGTTACTTCAATAACGCCACCGCACGCCCACCGAGCCGGACAGTCCGGGGGTGCCGTAGCCGAGAATTTGCTGGTAGTGCGTGTCGAACAGGTTTTCGATTCGCCCGAACAGTTCCAGTCTCTCGGTTAGCGCGTACCGGGCATTGACGTCGACGCGGGTCCAGTCGTTGAGGCGGCTGCCGTCGCTGTTCGTCTCGCGGCCGTTGAAGCGCAGCAGCACCGTGCCGGAGAACGGGCCGGACGGGTCGTAGCTGAGCGCCAGGTCGCCGGCGTGCGCGGGCAGGCGTCGCAGGGTCGAACCATCGCCCTCCCTTGCCTTGATCCAGGCATAGTCCGCCGACAGCGTGACCGACTCCGTGAGGTTCCAGCCGGCGGACACTTCGATGCCCTTCGATGCCACTTCGTCGATGTTTTCGTAGCCGCCGATGGCGAACGAGAAGTCGATGAGATCCTCGGTGTCCTGGCTGAAGTAGGTGAGGCCGATGTACCCGAGCCCGCTGTCCGGGCGCCATTCCGCGCCGAAATCGATGCCCTCGGAGCGTTCCGGCCGCAGGTCGGCGTTGGCTGCCGGCGCACCGCAGCAGAAGAAGGTTGTCTGGAAGATGGTCGGCGCCTTGAATCCCTGCGCCCAGCTGGCGCGGAGCGTCAGGTTCGGAACGGGCCGAACCGCGGCGGCGATGCGGGCGGTGGTCTCCGAGCCGAAGCGCTCGTGGTCGTCGGAGCGCAGGCCGCCGGTGAGGGTCACGATATCGGCGGGCTGCCACTCGTAGAGCGCGAAAAAGCCGTTAATGGAACTGTCGTTGCCGCTCGCGGACGACTCCTCCCGCTCGGCGCCCACGACCAGGGTGTTGCGCGCATCGACGGACAGGGTGCCCTGGTAGCGGAACAGCGTGCGCTCGCCCCGAGCCTCGAAACTCTGAACTCCGTCGCTGAAGTTCTCCCGGTCGATCTCGGCGCGGCCGACGAGCAGGAGATTGTCGAGCCGCCCGTCGAAGAGGGGCGCTTTCAGGGCGAGGTGCCCGGACAGTTCTTCGGTCCTGCTGATTTCATCGCCGTCGCCCACGTTGCCCTGGGCGCCGAAGTGGAAACTGTCGAACTCGGAATCGGCGTCGTTCCACAGCAGGCTGCCCTCGAGTCGTGCGTCCCGGGGAAGGTTCAGGCCGCCCCGGGCGGACAGCGTGAGCGATTCGAAGCCGTCATCCTCGGTATTGCCGTTCCGCTCATCGGCCCGGGATATGCCGTCGGTGTTCAGTCGCGTGGCGGCGAGCCGGAAGTCGCCGGCGGCGCTGCCGTGGCCCACCGATGCCCCGCCGCGAAAGGCGCCGTACGAGCCGCCCTGGGCGAACAGGCTGCCGCCGAGGCCTTCCCCCGGCCGCCGGGTGGTGATGGAGATCACGCCGCCGATTGCGTCGCTGCCCCAGAGCGTTGACTGCGGACCGCTCAGAATCTCGATGCGTTCGATGTTGCCGGTATCGAGCCGGGCGAAGTTGAAGCCGCCGCCGGGCGAAGACGCATCGTTGACCGACACGCCGTCGATCAGCACCAGCGTCTGGTCGCTGGAGGCGCCGCGAATGCGCACGGTGGCGGAACCGCCAAAGGAGCCGTTCTGATTGACGGTGACCCCCGGCGCCGCGGCCACTGCATCGAGGGCGTGGGAGAAACCGAGCGCCGCGATCTCGTCCGCATCGATGATGCGCACCGTCGACCCGGTCTCGGCGGTGGTCTGCTCGATGCGGGTTCCGGTGACGACGATGGTATCGATGCGAGCCCGGTCTTCGTCGCCCGCCGGCGGTTCGGCAGCGGCGGGTGCGGTCGCCGTGGCGATTAGAAGCACCAGCCCGCAAGTGCCGCCAACTTTCGTCGTGAGGGCGTCGAGGCGCCTGGAGGGAGCACGGGCACGCGGGGCGAAGGCATCGGCGTCCGCAATAGCAGGTTGGTGAGATTTGCGGGCTGACAGGGAATGGCGAGCCATCGGATCCCTCCTCACCCCGGCGGGGTGCGCTGTAATGACAACGCCGGCCGCCAGCCCTGGCGGACGCGGCGCACCGCTCCAGCCCGACCCGCTACGTCTTTTCACGAACAGGTCGGACTGGTGTCGTTACAAGGGAGCCTTCAGCCCGGGAGCGCGGGGGCTTGCCCAGCGCGGCAGGAAGAAGCGGCACCGAAGTGCTGTTTCCCGTTCGCAGGCAATGTGCCCGGCCCGGAACGAACGACGCGATGGCAGGTCTCCTGGCTCGCCCATCCGCGCTTGCGGCCGCCTTCCCGGAGTTGCCTCCAGTGGCCTCGTGGCCGCAAGCTCCTGGCTTACAGTTGCGGGTACAGCCCCGGATTTTCACCGGGTTCCCTTTTGGCCGCCCGCCGGGCGGCACCACCTGTGGGCATTGTCAGGCTGGTGGGCGCGGTGTCAATACCCAGATGGGCAATTGCCCCGTTAGAAATCGATGCCGCGGACGGCCTTGATGCCCGCGTCGAAGGGATGCTTGACGGCGCGCATTTCGCTGACGAGGTCGGCGTAGTCGCAGATGCCCGGTTCTGCGTCCCGCCCGGTCAAGATGACGCTGGTGCGCGGAGACCTTGCCTCCAGCCCCTCGACAACCGCGCTTTCGGACAGGTAGTCGTAGCGCAACGCGATGTTGATTTCATCCAGAACCAGCAGGTCGTAGTCGCCGCTCTCGAGCATCTCCCGGGCCTTTTCGAATGCCAGCCGGGCCGTGTGTGTGTCGCGCTCAAGGTCCTGGGTGTCCCAGGTGAAGCCCTCGCCCATGGTGTGCCAGTCCAGTTGCTCCTCGAACTTCGAGAAGAACTGGCGTTCGCCGGTTTTCCACGTGCCCTTGATGAACTGCACCACGCCCACCCGCTGGCCCCAGCCGAGCGCGCGGACGATCACGCCGAAGGCGGAACTCGACTTGCCCTTGCCCTCGCCGGTGTAGACCAGGACCAGCCCCCGGTCCGCGACGGACGATGCCTTGACCCGCTTGCGGTGGGCGGCCTGCTGGACCTTCATTTTCTCGGCGTGCGTTGTGGCGTCGGTCATTGCCCGGTCTCCCTGTACGGCCTCGGCTGGTCTGAAGTAAGTGCAATGATGCCACCAAAATCCACCGACACCGAAAAATCCCGTGCCCTGGTGCCGCCGGCCGAGCAGGCCGCCTTGATTACGCCCGCGTGGGTGACGACCGCGATCGGTTCCTGCCGCGCCAACCAGTGGCCGAGGGCTTCGCCGACGCGGCTCTGCAACATGGCGACGCTTTCCCCGCCGTGGGGCCTTGCGTGCATGAAGTCGCTGGCCCAGCTATCCAGTTCCGATGCCGGCAGCGCCGACCAGGGGCGCCCTTCCCAGGTGCCGAAGTCCATCTCCGTCAGGCGTTCGTCGACATCCAGGGGCAGGTCCCCGGCTGCCGCGATGTAACGGGCCAGTTCCCGGCAGCGGTTCAAGGGGCTGGAGACCACCCGCCGCACCTCCGGCAGGGCGCGAAGCACGGCGGCGGCTTCGTCGGCAAATGTGTCGAGCAGCGCGAGGTCAAGTCGGCCGTAACAGAGACCCTCGGGCACGTCCGGCCGGGTATGGCGCACCAGGATCAGGCCCATGCGCCCATCCCCGCGCAGACACCCAGGTAGAGCCCGATTTCGCTGGCCTGCTGAACGGCGCCCAGGGTGTCGCCGGTATAACCGCCCAGCTTGCGTTCGAAGCAGAGGCGCATCAGAACGTGCCCGGCAAAAAGCCCGGTAAGCGCCAGGATTGCCGTCAGCGGTGCGAGCAACCGGAAAAGCCCCGCCGCCAGCACCAGCCCGGTGATCAGGACGATGGACCAACTGAGGAACCCCAGTCGTTCTGCCACCGGTGTGGCGATACCGGCCTCGCGGACGTAGACGCTGGTCTGCATGACAACGATGCAGGACAGGCGGGACAGGCCGTGGCCGGCGACTAGGGCGAGGCAGACGGCGAGCGGCGCGAGACTTGCCAGCGCGGCAAACTTCAGCCCGAGCGCCATGATGAGCGCGACAGCGCCGAAGGTTCCGAGGCGGCTGTCGCGCATGACGTCCAGAATGCGATTCCTGAGGGTATCCCCGTTTTTGCCCGAGCCCCCGGCGTTGCCGGGGCCCTCGGCGGCGCTGCCGTCATCACCCACGCCGACATTGCGGCGCGCAGGCTTGTCCACGGCAATACCGATGCCGTCGAAGGTGTCGGACAGGCCGTCTTCGTGCAATGCGCCGGTTAGCGCCAGCCCGACCGCCATCGCGACAAGTACCGCGACCGAGCCCGGCAGGCCAAGCTGCGCCAGCCAGAAGACGCCGGCGCAGAGACCGCCGACCAGGGCGCCGACCAGGGGGTAGTAGCGAACGGAGGCAGCAAGACATTCAGGGTCCGGGGCGTGCTGGGCTCGTCCCGGCAGGCGGGTGAGAAATTGCACGGCGAGTGCGAAAGCCCGCAGTTCATTGACGGCCGCGCGCCTCATGGGCTGCCGCCGGCCCGGATCGCCGCTGTGCTGCAAGCGTAACTGCCGGCTAGCAGCCCGTGGCAAAAGTCCGGCGTAGCACCGAGAGGGGCGCGAGGGGGCACACCTCGCACCAAAACGCAGTCAGGCGGGATGCAGCGGCGTTCGAATGCCGGCGGACTTTCGCTACGGGCTACTAGGCTGCGGGCGCGTCTCATGACTTGCCGCTGACCCCGGCGGAGCTGAAGCTGGCCATGTCGCGCAGTATCGCGGCCGCCGACTGCACCAGCGGCCAGGCGAGCAGGGCGCCGGTGCCTTCGCCGAGCCTCAGGTTCAGGTCGAGCAATGGTTCGGCGCCGATCGCGTCGAGCACGACGGTGTGCCCCGGTTCAGCCGAGCGGTGCGCGAACACTAGGTGGCGTTCGATGTCGGGCGTCATGCGCAAAGCCGCCAGTGCGGACACCGTCGCGATGAAACCGTCCACCAGCACCAGCTTGCCTGCTCCGGCGGCCCCCATCATGGCGCCGGCCAGCATGACGGTCTCGAAGCCGCCGTATTCGCGCAGGGCGACCTCCGGCTCCAGTTCCCCGGGTGTTCGGCCGGCCGCGGCTTCAAGGATGCGCCGCTTCCTGGCAAGCCCGTCGTCATCGAGGCCCGTGCCGCGGCCCGTAAGACGGCCCACCGGCAAACCAAGCAGTTTGGCTGCCACCAGGCTTGCCGAAGAGGTGTTGCCGATGCCCATCTCGCCGAAGCAGGCCGCTTCATGGCCCGGCTCGCCGCCGATGGCGCGGCCCTCCTGCAACGCGCGGCGGCATTGGGCCGCGGACATGGCCGGCCGTTCGGCCGAGTTGTCGGTGCCGTTGCCGATACGGATGGAAGCAAGGCCGGGCTCCTCGAAGGCCGGGCCCCTGACGCCGGCATCGACAAGGGCGAATTCCACGCCGAGCGTCCTGGCCATGACGTTGGCGGCGGCGCCTCCAGCCAGAAAGTTCTGCAGCATCTGCCGGGTCACTTCCTGGGGAAAGGCGGATACGCCGGTTTGCGCGATGCCATGGTCGGCAGCGAATACGGTAAGCCTGCAGCGTTCAGCGGTGGGTTCGAGAGTCTGCTGCACCTGGGCGATCTGCGCAGCCAGTGCTTCCAGCCTGCCCAGGGCGCCGAGCGGCTTGGTCTTGCCGTCGATGGCGGCCCGGACCGCACGGAGGAAGGCCGATGTTTCAGCGGAAGTCTTCTGGTCTTCGCTGATCGTGAAAGAACTGCCTTCAGACATTGTCGCAACTCCGCCGTCGAAAGCCGGCTGGCAGACCCGGCGAACACTAGCGACTTTGCAGCGCGGGGCGCAAGCGCCTTGCCGGTTTGACTGGCGGTTCGCTCCACACCATGATGCCGCGCTGGCCCGGCGGGCGGACGATCCTGTCTCTATTGCGTTGGCGTTTCCACGCCCACGGAGGACTTTTGCGATTTTCCGCCATGCGGGCCGACGGGAAGGCCGAAGTCGATCAGGCTGCGGCGGGTACAGGAGGAGCCGGGTTCATGGAAGGTCGTATCCACTTTACGGTGACGCAGTCGGTGGCGCTCACGGCGGTGCTGCTGCTGGCGTTCGCTGCATCCCTCGGCATGGCTTTCAATGTCGATGCGGTCGTCCTGTCGTTTTCAGCCACCAACTTCCAGGCGGGGCTGGTCGCAACCACGGAATTGAGCGGCATCGCCGCCGGCAACCTGCTGCTCGGCAGGCTGGCTTCGCGACTGAACCCGCACCGGGTGTATTTGCTGGGTGCGCTGGCCATCGCCGGATTCAACCTGTTGTCGCTGTTCACGGGTTCGGTGTGGGAACTGCTGGCGCTGCGCGCTCCGGCCGGTTTCGCGCTGGGGGCGGTACTGTCTACGGTGATGGCTACCGCCGCCCGGTCGGCCACTCCGGAATTGACCTTCGGCGTCATCAATTCCCTGGTGGGCGTCATGGGCCTGGCCCTTGCTTTCGTATTGCCCCGGGCATTGCACGCGCATCTTCTGGCAAATGAAGTTTCACCCTCGTTTCTGGACTGGAACGAGCTGGATGGCCTGTACGCGGTGTACATTGTCTGTGCGCTGCTCGCGCTCGCGTTCATTCGGGGCACCCCGGTGCCGAAACCGCTGCCGCCTGCCGATCCCGCCACGGTGTCCCCTTCGAAGGGGGTCGGCTGGCTCGCCCTGGTAGGGCTCGGCGTCATGTTCTTCGGCCATGGAACGCTGGCGCTCTTCCTGGTCAGGGTGGGGCGCGCCATTCCCCTCGAGGCGGAGACGATCGGCTATGTGCTGATGACCGGGGCACTGGTCGGCATCGCCTGCCCGCTACTGGCCGGTTGGGTCGGCAGCCGCATGGCGCCGGGGCTGCCCATCGCCGTCATCGTCGCGATTCTGCTGGTTACCGGCGTGTCGCTGTCCAACATCGGTACGGTGCCGGCGTTCTTCATCGCCACACCCTTGTTCGCGGCCCTGCCCACCGCGGTGATGCCGATCATGCTCGGCGTTCTGTCGCGGTTCGATCCATCGGGCGGGCTGGCGGCATCCCATCCGGCATTCATCATGATCGCCGGCGCGATTGCGCCCTTTGCCGGTGGCTTTATCAGCGATGCATCGGGCGGCTTCGCGGCGAACGGCTGGTTTGCCGCCGCCTGCATTTTCGTCGGCGCGCTGCTTTGCAGGCCGGTCATGAGCCAGGCGCGGCGATAGGGCGCAACCCGGCCCGCGCCGGTCAGAACCGGGAGATGCTCTCCGGCGGCCACTCGCTGCAGCCGAGCGCCTCGTACTCGGCGCCATCGAACAGGTCCGTATCCCGGAACGTACGCACATAGGTGGCGCAGTGGACGGACTTGTCGCCGAAGTCCGCATCGGCGACCAACTCCGCCTTCAACGTCTCGTAGGTCACCACATCGTCGTCCATGCGGATACCGCCGTCGGTGAGCGTGTCGAGAATGATCTGGGTCATGCCGTCCTGCCCCCAGGCGAGCCAGGGCGTCTCGGCGCCGTCGCGGCCGGCGCCCGGGTTGCCGGTATAGGCAAACTCGGCCCAGTAGGACATCACGCTGTCCGACAGCCGCCACTGGTTCTCGTCGTCCGGATACAAGTAGCCGAGGCCGAGCCCGTTGAACTCGCCGAATACGAAGCCGATCTCGATGGCGTGGGCCGCGCCCAGGGCGACGCTCAGGTCGTAGCCCAGGATGCTCGGCTCCTCGTCCCAGTCGAACCGGTAGGCGTAGACGTCCGCGTTGCCGGATGCGGTCATGGCCCGGGCAAGCTGGTCGACGCCCCGCGCTTTCCAGGCCCGCGCGCCGTAGTGGGCGACCGAGCGGTAGGTCTGTTCGTCCTTCAGCGAGAAGAAAATGCCGAAGGTACTGTCGACATATCTCGGGTCACGGGTCATGAACAGGGTCGGCTCGTCGCGGTTGGTGCCGAGGATGACGGGAACCTGGTTGTGATTGCCTGCACTGGAGAAAATCTCGTCGGTGGGCAGGTTTGGCAGCACGTGGCCGTCGCCGAAATTGTCGGGCATGTCGAACATGCCGAAGGGGCCGCCGTCGACTGCGGCGAAAATGTCGCCTGGAGACTTGCCGTACAGGTAATCGCGTGTTGCGGCGTTGTCCATGGTTTCCTGGTGCCGCCGGGCGCCGCGAGTGTCATCGGCAAGGCCGTCGGCGACCAGCAGATGGTTGACGATTTCCGGGCCGCTGAACTCGTGACCTCCTTCGTCGCTGAAGTTGCGGCCCCGAACGGGATCGGCCGCCTCGAAACCGCCGCTCTGCACGACGGCGCGGTGAAACAGCCCGGCGGCCAGGGGAGAAGCCATCATCGCCAGGGTGTTGTAGGCGCCGGCGGACTCACCGAATACGGTGACGCGGTTGGGGTCGCCGCCGAACGCGGCGATGTTGTCCCGGGTCCACTCGAGGGCCCGCACCAGGTCGAGCGTGCCGTAGTTGCCCGAATCGTCCGCGGGATTGCCGGTTTGCAGCGCGGGGTGGTTGAACCATCCGAAGACACCGAGGCGGTAGTTGGTGGTGACCACCACCAGGTTGTGCGCCGCGGCGAGCTTGGCGCCGATGAAGCTGCCGGCGTGGCCGATGGTATTGCCGCCACCGTGGATCCAGAACATGACGGGCAGGTCACGGGCATTCGGCGGCGACCAGATGTTGAGGTAGAGGCAGTCCTCGCTGCCGATCACCAACGGTTCACCGCCGAGTTCGCCGCCGCTGAGAATGGTTTCGAACTGCGGGCACATGGGCCCCGCGGCCAGGGCCTCGATCACTTCGCTGCTCCGGGCGGGCGGCCGGGGCGCCTTCCAGCGCAACTCACCGACCGGCGGCGCGGCGAAGGGCACGCCCATCCAGGCGCGGGCGCCGAAATCGTCGATGAAGCCGACCACCTCGCCGCCTTCGGTGTACCTCAGGGTGGTGTCGTTCCGTTCCGGGGGCGCCTCGGGTTCGGGCAGGTTGGCGATGTAGAGGAAGCCGCCGGCGACGACGGCGACCGCAATCACGATCAAGATTATGGCTGCTTTTCTCATGGTGCCTCTCGTGTAATTCAGGGCCCCGGGTTGGGATGCGTGAGGAAAGAGGGGCGCAGTTTAAGGGCCGGGGCAGGGTAGTGCGAGCCTCCGCATGGCAAGGGAGGGACGCATGGACGGCGTCTGCGCGGTGCGCACTGATGCCGTCTCGTTGAATGGTTTGCAGGTGCTCAGTCAACCGCGGGTACGATCAAGTCGGCGACCTCTCCTTCGACGTGCAGCGGTGCCCCGGTAACCTCCTGCAGGTCATCCTGGGAGATTTCCGGGAGCTTTTCGCGCAGGATGAACCGGCCGTCGACTATGTCCATCACGGCCAGCGAAGTGTAGACGCACATTACGCAGCCAACGCCCGTCAACGGAAAGGTGCAGCGCTCAACGAGTTTTGGTTTTCCATCCCTGGTCACGTGATCGGTGACCACGGCGACCCGTTTGGCGCCGTGCACGAGATCCATGGCGCCGCCCACGGCGGGTACGCCCCGGGCGCCGAGGCGCCAATTGGCAAGATCGCCGTTCTGGGCCACCTGGTAGGCGCCCAGCACGGCCAGGTCGAGATGGCCGCCGCGCACCATCGAGAAGCTGACCGCATGGTCACAGAAAGAAGCGCCGGGGTTCAGCGTGATCGCTTTCTTGCCCGCATTGACAAGGTCCCAGTCCTCTTCCCCTTCAGCCGGCGCCCGGCCGAATCCCAGGATGCCGTTCTCGGAGTGATAGGTAACGTGGCGGCCCTCAGGCTGGAACCTGGCGATTTGTTCGGGAAAGCCGATACCGAGATTCACGTAGGCGCCGTCCTCGATATCCTGTGCCGCGCGCCAGGCGATCTGGGCGTTGGAGAGCTTTGCGCGGATCATCAGTAGACCACCCCTGCGCGCACCAGCGCTTCTTCCTGTTGCGGTTCGGCGACTTCCACGACCCCGTCGACGAAAATGCCCGGAGTGACGACGGCTTCGGGATCGATGGCGCCGGGCGCCGTCAATTCGCTCACCTGCGCGACCGTGCGCTTTGCAGCCATCGCCATCAGCGGACTGAAATTGCGGGCTGCCAGGCGATAGGTCAGGTTGCCGAAGGTGTCGCCGCGATGCCCCTTGATAATCGCATGGTCGGCCTTGAGCCACTGCTCGCGCACATACATTCTGCCGTCGAACTCCTCGACCGGTTTGCCCGCGGCGAGTTCGGTGCCGTAGGAGGTTGGCGTGTAGAAAGCCGGTATGCCGGCGCCCGCGGCGCGAATGCGCTCTGCCAGCGTGCCCTGGGGAACCAGTTCCAGGTCGATCGCCCCTGCGCGGTACGTTTCGATGAAGACATCGGCATTCGATGAGCGCGGAAACGAGCAGATCATTTTTGCGACCATGCCGGCGCGGATCAACGCCGCGATTCCAATGCTGCCGTTTCCGGCGTTGTTGTTGATGACGGTCAGGGCCCCGGGCGCGCCTGTTGCACGAAAACGGTCGATCAGCGCATGAATCAATTCAAGCGGCGCGCCGGCCCCGCCGAAGCCGCCGATCATCAAATTGGCGCCGTCGGAAATGTCCGCGACAGCTTCAGCCAGTGAACCCAGTGTCTTGTCGATGAGCCGTGACCGTCAGTTGAGAAGGCCGCCGAGCGGTTTTATTCGCGGCGTCGACGCCCTGTTCGGAGTTTACCGCGCAAGCCGCCTGGAGCAGCCGCGCACAGATGGCGCCGCCGCTGGGCGGCGAGACCTGGCGCCCGTTCCCGGCGTTTGTCAATGATCAAGAGAACTTGATGCATACAGGGCCTTAGCATAGCGAAAGAAATCGACCGTGACATGAGATCACGATTGAAATTTGATCGGTTCGAGCAACCAACGCGGCAACGTCCTGGAATACGCCCGTCGGAGTAGCTCCTGTACCGTTTCAATCCCGTTGTTGCCCCTTTACGTCCGCACACAGGCTTGCAAAAATAGACGCGTGTTATAGTATTCGCCGTCGCTTTTGCGCACAGTCAGCGGGCGGATAGTCCGGCAAACCGCCAGGTTCGCCGGCCGCTTGATTGCGAACAACCATGGGGAGAATCCATTGAAAATCAATTCGATTGGTAGCGTTTCTGCTACTTTCTGCATGCTCACGGCCCTGGTGCTGGGTCCGCAAACGTCGGCGGTTGCCGAGGTGGACGATGTCGAGGCCCGCTACGGAGTCCTTGAAGAGGTGGTCAGCACCGCCCGCAAGCGGGAGGAACCGCTGCAGGAGACGCCGGTGGCGGTTTCCGTAATTACCGCAGAGCAGCTCGACCTCACCTTCGCGGCGAACCTTGCCGCCATGCCCTTCCCGGCCCCGAACGTCACCATCAACAACGGCATCCTGAGCAGCGTGCTGGCCGCCTCCGTGCGCGGCTACGCCCTGGTGGAAGTGGATTCCACCCTGGACCCGCCGGTGGCCATCATGGTCGACGGCATCTACTACACCCGCCCGGTGATGAACAACCTCGACATGTTCGATGTGGAGCAGCTCGAGGTGCTGCGCGGACCCCAGGGCACCCTGTTCGGCAGGAACACCGCCTCCGGGGCGATTCAGCTCCGCACCAGGCGGCCCACCGACGAGTTCGAGATGTCGGGCAAGGTCACGGTAGGCAACTACGGCCGCACCGACGTGCGCGCCGCCATCAACCTGCCGCTCGTGGAGGGCAAGGTGAATGCGCGCCTGGCGGGCTATTCGCTGAACTCGGACGGTTTCTACAAGAGCGCGGTAACCGCCAACGATTCCGCGCGCGATATCGGCAAGGACGACAAGCTCACGTTGCGACCGTCGATCCAATTCATCCTGAGCGACGCCATGGACCTCACCTTCATCGGCGAGTGGCACCAGGACAAGTCGCACGTGCGGCCGCAGAAGAACTATTCCGGCCCGAACCGCTCGCTTTGCAGCAACCACGGCTACTGCGGCGTTCCCTTCGGCGACGCCGACAAGCACGACGATTTCGATGCCGATGTCATCGAACCCGGCTTCGTGGACATCGACATCTTCTCCATCACCAAGGAGTTCAACTGGGAACTCGACCGGGGCACCTTTACCTGGCTCAGCAACTTCCGCGATACCGACGAGACCTGGGTATACGATGCGGACGGCGTGGGCGCCTACGACATGTTCCTGGTGGACCGGCGCCAGCCGCACCAGCAGTACTCCACCGAGCTGCGCTTCGCCTCGACGGCCTTTGACCGCTTCGACTTCATCGCCGGCGTGTTCTACCTGCACCAGGAGTACGACCTCGAACGGCGCACCGGCATCGGCTCCGACCGGCTCTCGCCCCCCAATCCCAACGCTTTCGTGATTCCCCTGTACAGCATTACCGGCCAGGAGCACGATGCCTGGTCGGTGTTCGGTGAGGTGAACTACGACATCACCGAACAGTTGACGGTGACCGTGGGCGGGCGCTACACCGACGAGAAGAAAGACTTCTACCAGCAGACCTTCGCCGTGTACCCCAACACGGGCCCGCGGCAGGACTACTCCCGCTCCTGGGAGGATGCGGGCCCGAAATTCGGGTTGCGCTACCAGATCACCCCGGATGTCATGACCTACGCCACCTACCAGCGGGGCTTCAAGAGCGGCGGATTCAACGGCCGCTGCGGCCAGGCGGCCACCTGCAACCGGAGTTTTGACCCGGAGAAGGTGGATGGCTACGAGCTCGGCTTCAAGGCCGACCTGGCCGACAACCGGGTGCGCACCAACGTGGCGCTGTTCCTGACCCAGATCAAGGGCCTGCAGCGCACGCGCCTCGTACCCCTGCCGCCGGGCGCCACCAATCCCCAGGAGACGGTGACCGACAACGCCGCCAAGGCGGAGATGAAGGGCATCGAACTGGAGGTTTCCGCCTGGTTGACGCCTTCCTTCCGGCTCGACGTGATGGCGGGCATTCTCGACACGAAATACAAGAAGTTTTGTGCCGACATCAACGGCGCGCAGCTCTACGACACGCCCCCCACCTCCGACTGCGGCGGGGATGTCGTGCTCGCCATCGAGTATCCCGACGGCCCGGATGCCTACATTGTCGATGAGGACAACTCCCGTTTCGACATCCAGCTTGCGCCCAAATTCAACGCTGCGGTCACCGGCACCTATACCCACAGCCTGGCTAACGGCGGGGCAGTGGTGCTGAATGCCTCCTACAGCTACGTCGACGATCTGTTCACGGATCACCTGGAACTCAGCCACCGCACTTCCGTGGAACTGCTGAACGCCAGCATCAATTACGAGTCGCCCGGCGACCGTTATCGCCTGAGCGTCTTCGGCATCAACATGACCGATGAGATCTACGTGGTTTCACGCACCATCGTACCGCCGCTGTTCGACTACCGGAACGTCAGCCCGCCCCGCATGTGGGGCGTCGAGGTGGCCTGGAACCTGTAACGGCACACGCGGCGCCCGGCCGGGCGCAAATGCCTTTCATTCGGGGCCGGCAGGCAACTGCCGGCCCCTTTTTGTCAGGGATTCACCGCTGTGGTACAAGCGGTGCGCTGACTCTTCAGGAGCATTGAGTGGGCCCGCTCGAGCATATCCGGGTTCTTGACCTCACCCACGCCAGGGCAGGGCCCTCGGCCGTGCGCCTGCTTACCGATTGGGGCGCAGACGTCGTCAAGATCGAGATGTCGTCCGGTGCGGGGCCGCGGGGCCAGAGTATCGGCGGCAACCGGCACGGCCCCGACGAACAGAACCTGCACCGCAACAAGCGCAGCCTCACCCTCGACCTGAAAAACCCGCGGGGACACGCGCTGTTCATGCGGCTGGCCGAAGGCGCCGACGTCGTGGTTGAGAATTTCAAGGCCGATGTGAAGCACCGGCTCGGGGTCGATTACGAGTCGGTCAAGGCGGTCAACCCCGCAATCGTCTACGCCAGCATTTCCGGGTTCGGCCAGAGCGGCCCCTACAGCAGCCGCGCCGGAGTGGATCAGATCGTGCAGGGCTTGAGCGGGCTGATGTCGATTACCGGCCCGCCGGACACCGGGCCCTGGCGCGTCGGCATCGCCATCAGCGACACGTCCGCGGGCATGTTCCTGGGCCAGGGGATTCTGCTCGCGCTTCTGCACCGGGAGCGCACCGGGGAAGGGCAGTGGGTGCACACCTCGCTCTTCGAGGCCATGCTGAACAAGCTCGACTTCCAGGCAGCGCGCTACACGATGAACGGCGAAGTGCCCCGGCAACAGGGCAACGACCACCCTTACATGATTCCCATGGGCGCCTTTCGCTGCAAGGACGGCCTGGTGAATATCGCGGCATCCGGTGGACGGCTGTGGAAGCGGTTTTGCGAGGCGCTGGACGCCGGGGAACTTTTGCAGAGGCCCGAGTATGCGAATCCCCGGGACCGCGCTGAACGCAAGAAGGCCCTCAACGCGGAAATCGAAGCGGTGACGGCGCATTTCACTACCGCGGAACTGGTGCGAAAGCTGAACGACGTCGGTGTTCCGTGCGGGCCGATCAACGATATCGGCCAGGCGTTCGAGGACGAACACGCGCAGCACCTCGGCATGGCCAAACCGGCGCCGCATCCCGAGTTGGGGGATGTGAACCTGCTTCGTTCGCCGATAAACCTGAGCGCCTTTCCGCAGGCGGACCGGTTCGAAAAGGCGGCGCCCGACCCAGGGGCCGACTCCGATGCCATTCTCGGTGAACTGGGGTATGGACCGGGCGAGATCGAGGCGTTGCGCGCCGACGGTGTGATTTAGTGGCACCGGAGAAGCTCCCCAATTCCGAGCGCGTGGGTTACGGGATAGCCGATTTCGGCATCAACCTGTACTTCATCTCCGCGATGACCTACCTGCTCTACTTCTATACCGACGTGTTCGGCCTCAGCGCCGCCGCCGCCGCGGGCGTGATGGGCGTGGCGCGGCTGGTCGATGCGGTCACGGACCCGATGATGGGCGGCATCGCCGAGCGCACGCGCAGCAGTTGGGGGCGGCTGCGCCCGTACCTGCTCTTCGGCGCGCTGCCGCTCGCCGCCCTTGCGGTTCTTACCTTCACCGTGCCGGACCTCGACTACCTGGGCAAGCTGTGGTGGGCGTACATCACCTATACCGCGTTCGGCATCGCCTACACGGTGGTATCGATCCCGTACTCGGCCCTGACCGCCTCGCTCACCTCCGACCACGACGAACGCACGGTACTCTCGACGATTCGCATGGCCTGTGCGTTCGGGGGCGGCCTGGTCGTGTCGGGCATCACCTGGGACCTGGTCGGCTGGTTCGACAGCGAAGCCGAGGGCTACCGGTGGTCGATGCTGCTCTACGCCGTAGCGGCGACCGCGTTGCTGTGGATCACGTTCGCCATGACCAGGGAACGCATTCAGCCGCCGCCGGAGCAGAAGCTGAAAATCGCCGACAGCGCCAGGGCGGTGTTTTTCAACCCGCCGCTGATCGTGGTGATCGTGATGTTCACCGGCGGCATGCTTTCGTTCACGGTGCGCCAGGCGATCGCTCCCTACTTCTTCAAGTACAACCTGGAGCGGCCGGACCTGGTGGGAACCTGGTTCCAGATTACGTTGTCGATCATGTTTCTCGGCTTGCTGGTCACGCCGATGCTGGCCCGCCGTTACGGCAAGGCGGGCGGTATTCTCATCGGTGCGCTGGTGACGATCGTGGCCTCGGCAGGAATGTACTTCACGCCGTATTCCGAGATCGAGTTGATCTTCTTCTGGGGATGCCTGATGGCGCTGGGCGGCACGCCGATCGCCGTACTCGGCTGGGCAATGCTGCCGGATACCGTGGACTACGCCCAGTGGCGCCACGGGGTGCGTGCGGACGGCGCCATTTTCTCGATGTCGAGTTTCTTTCAGAAGCTGGCCAAGACCATCGGCGGCGCCGGCATAGCCGCGGTGCTGGCGCTGGCGGGTTATGTGGCGAATGCCGAACAGACGGCGGCATCGCTTGCCGCCATCCACGGGCTGATGACGCTGGCCCCAGCGGCCATCATGGTGGTCATGGTGCTGGCGGCAAGGGCGTATCGGCTGGACGCGGGGGCGCACCGGAGATTGCTCGCGGAGATGGATGCGGCGCGATCCTGACCTGGCCGCAACCGGTCCGCGGTGGGCCTGCGGGCTGGCATTCGCGTGATATGCTTCTGCGTCCGTTCCGCATCGGAGAGGTGCCGGAGTTGGCCGAACGGGCCTGACTCGAAATCAGGTGATCTCTCACGGGATCCGTGGGTTCGAATCCCACCCTCTCCGCCAAAATAATTTAACTCATTGAATAATATGTATATTTTTGGCCATTTCGAGGCCAAAAGTCACTTCAGTTATCACTGGAACCAGAAAGTGGGTAGCGGCTTGCGCGCTACGTGCGCGCGTGACTACGCAATCGACTTCTCGCCTTCTCAAGAACCGGCTCAGTGGGGGATCAGCATCGTTCAAGCCGCCGCTGGCTCGGTTGATGGAGGAATTGAGGGCGAAAGGATGGTAGCCCGGCCGGGGCAAATCGCCCACGATCTTTTCAGCCTTTGCCCGTAGCGTGTGCGCTGGCACTTGCGTGACCCTGTGGCAAAGCAACTACCGGGCGCGGCACATGGCGAAATCTGTCAGCCACGACCAGAACTTCAAGAATCTGATTCTCGATTATCCGCTTGATGCCCTGGCGTTCTTCGCCTCGGAAGAGGCGCCCGCACCCGATGACCCGGTGCGCATCGTCCCGGCGCGACAGGAACAACTCAAGGAACGTCTGGGCAATCGCTTTCGGGAGCTGGACGTACCGCTGCTGGTGGAGTGGGCCAACGGCCGACGTGAGGCGGTTCTGTTCGTGCTCGAAGAAGAAACCGACTGGCGGCGCTTCTCCCTGCACCGGCTGGCGCACTACTGCCTCGACCTCGCCGAACTGTTCGAGACCAACCGCGTGGTGCCGGTCGCGATCTTTTTGCGGGCCGCCGAGGGAGCCCCCGCATCGCTTACCCTGGGCACCGAGCGCCGCCGTTACCTGGCGTTCGACACTCTCGCCTGCAAGCTCAAGGAGATTCCCACCGAGCGCTGGCAGCACAGTGACAACCTGGTGGCGCGGGTCAACCTGCCGAACATGCGAAGCTCGGAAGACCGAAAGGTCGAGGTCTACGCCGAGGCGATCCGAGGGTTGCTGGCTCTGGAGCGGGACAGCGACAAGCGGGCCAAATACATCGAATTCATCGACATCTACGCCGGCCTCACCGAAAATGAGTACCGGCGCTATCAACGGCAGTATCGCGAGGACAGTTCCACCATGGCAGGAGTTATCTCGAGGGCCCGCGAAGAAGGTATGCAGCGGGGCATGGAGCAGGGCATGGAGCAGGGTATGCAGCAGGGCATGGAACAGGGCATGCAGCAGGGTATGCAGCAGGGTCGCGTCGAGGGGGAGCGTGTGGTCCTCGAAAGACTGCTCAAGCGGCGATTCGGGCTCCTGTCGCCCGCAGTCGCCGCAAGGCTGGAGCAAGCGTCTGCTGCTGATCTTGAAACCTGGGCCGACAACGTACTCGAGGCGCCAACGCTTGACGACGTGTTCAACTCAAGTCGCTAGCTCGGCTTCCTGGATGGCACAATCCCGCTCTGCCCTTCCGGGAACGATCGCGCAACTTCTCCGGTTGACTGTTACGACTTCCCGTTCAGGTATCAATTAGCCCACGCGCTTCCGCGCGAACCCGCTTTTCCGGATAGCAGGCGTAGAAGCCGGCGGCAATCAGGCACAACCCACCGGCAAACGGCCCGATCAGCAGCACCCCCAGCGGCTCGGCCGCGCTTCTTCCATAGGCCGACAGCAGATAGCTCATCACAGCCGCCGAGGCGGCGTAAACCCACTTGGTCATCAGACCTTGAACACCGTAATACATGGCTGCACGGCCGGTGCCCGTGCGCGCTTGGTCGAGATCGATCAACTGGCCCAGGATGACCGTTGGCAGGATCATGATCCCGGCAATCGCCAGCCCTTTGAAGGCGGACAGCCCCAGCACCACGGTCATGTTCATGAGGTCATGACCGTCACCCGGGGCGCTCGGCGTCAACAGCCCGTAGGGTACGTGGGCAATCCCAAGGATCAGGATGGAGATGACCAGCGTCATCTTGGTGCCCATCCGGTCGACCACATGCTGGATGAACACGAAGCCGACCAATATGCCGGGCAGCATGGTCAGCGAAAGAATCGCCGCAAAGCCCTCGTCGCGGCCCAGGATCACGCGGGCGAAGTACGGAATCGCCGGGCCGCTCATGGTGATGCCCAGGATGAATATCATCTGCGCGAACAGGTAGGTGAGAAAGGGCCCGTTGTTCAGCGTTGTTGCAAGCGCCCTGTTCATGTTCATGGAACTCGGCTTGTAGTTCATCTCCCTTTCCTGCACCACGAAAAGGGGACACATGCAGAACACGAAGGAAACGATGCAGGAGATGACGACAACCACCTGGACCGCGGTATTCGCATCCATGCCCAGTTCCCGGAACAACTTGATGCCGGCCAGCCACAGAATGCCGTAGGCCATGGCGATCGGCCCCCCGATCGCCGAGCGCAGGCGCGTCAGTTCCACCCGTTCCGCTTCGGTGTTCGCCAGTTCCGGAACCAGCGCGTTGTAGGGCGCCACGTAAACCGTGAAAAAGATGTAGTAGAGGCTCAACAGCACGGTCAGGTAGATGAACACGCCGTGCGTGCCGGGCTCGCCGGGCGGAAAGAAGAGCAGCGCAGGGGTCACTGCCATCGGAACGAGCCCGAAAGCCAGGAAAATCTTGCGCCGGCCGAACCCCGAACGGGAACGGTCGGAGTAGTGGCCGACCAGCGGGTCGGCCAGTGAGTCGACAACGCCGCCGATCAACCGTGCCAATCCATAGGCCGTCAGCACGCCGAAGAAAATCTCTTCAGATACCTGCACCTCGAGCCCCGCGCCTTCCGGCGGCAGGTAAAAGTAGATTCCGATGGACACGACGATCGTCGCCGTGATCTGCCACCCGGGCGCACCGAGTATGAACAGCACACTGTCCCTGAGGTTCAGGTGCCCGGTGGGGTACCGTTTCAGGCTCTTTCCCCGGAGCACAACAGGTCGGCCGTGCGCCCGGCCGGTCTTCCGGGTCGACGGGTTGGCGTCGCCTTACTTTGCGGCGCTGGTGGGTGGCTGGACATCCCATCAAATTACCATGGGTAGATTTGTCCCGCCCGGCAAACCGACGGGCCATCCGGCGAACCTTTGCACGCGGCGAATCCGACAATGCGACGCGTAAAGAAGACCTCCCCGAGTCTCGATGAGGCATCCCCTCCGGGTTTCAGGACACAGTGGCGCCGGATTCCGGCAGCATGTGTGGGGTATCCATTTGACCTTACTTGGCACAAGATATGGTTGTACCGGATCAGTTCAAGATGCCTGTTGAGGGCCGCTGATACCCACGTACCTGGTATCAATTTCTCGATTGGTTTCTTGACCATAAGGGGTTCCGACTACTATGCGAATCCGAGCCGACCTGACTGCCTCCCATGACCACGTCTGGCAGCAACTGGCTGCGCCGGGAGCCTGGTTGACGGGCATCGAGCGCATCGCGGTGGCTTGCGAGCTTCGTGCTGCAGACAACTGCCCGTTGTGCCGGCAGCGCAAGACCTCGTTGTCACCAGGCGCGATCGAGGGCCATCACGAAACCGTCAGCCACCACATGTCAACGGCCCGAGTCGAACTCATCCACAAGCTCGTTACCGACCCCGGCCGCATCACCCGGTCGTGGGTGCGGGAACTGCTCGCCGGCGGCCTGGAAGACACCGAGTACGTCGAAATCGCCGGGCTGGTCAGCGCCGTGACGGTGGTCGACACATTCCATGCCGCGCTGGGGTTGCCGCTCCGGCCGCTGCCCGATCCGGTGCCGGGCGAACCCACCCGGCAGCGGCCTCGCACCGCAGCGCCGGGAGACACCTACGTGCCCACCATCGCCTCGGACGCCCTCGCGGACGACTACACGGATCTTTACGACACCCGCTTTCGGGTGCCCATCGTGCACCGCGCTTTCTCGTTGGTGCCCGATGCGACGCGGGTCGCCAACCAGTTGATGGCCTCCCACTACATCCCCTACGAGCAGGTGCCGCTGTACACGGACGCCGATCACGACTATGCGATCAACAAGATGCAGATGGAGTTGCTGGCATCGCGCGTTTCGATGCACAACGACTGCTTCTACTGAGCCACCGCCCATGTGGGGCTGCTCCGTGTGGGCGGCAAGCAGGCAGGCAGCGAGGTAAACATCGACGTAGTCCGCAGCGGGGCAGGCGATGGCGGCGTGCAGCACGGCCACGCGTTCCTTGCATTCGTCGATGCCGCAATGCGGCGCGACCCGGCGCTGACCGGTCCGGCGCGTGCTGCGCTGACCGAGGCCATCGGCGAAGCCGGTGTCGTGGACGCAGCGGCGGTCACGGCGATGTTTCAGCTCAACACCCGGGCAGCCGACTCGGCGGGGGTACCCATCGAGGATGCCTCACAGGAAATCCGTAGCAAGCTGGGCGAGCAACTGGGTTTCGATCCGCGGATGGATGGCGCCGCACCCTAGCTACGTCATTCGAGCCTGCCCCGGTTGTGGGGTCGCCCAGGGTGCACGGGAAGAGCAACCATCCGCAACGTGCCTGGAGGCAAGTACGACTCGAGTTCGAGAGGCTTGATTGGGGCCTGTACGGACGGGCGCGGGCACCGGACAGGCGTATTGATTGAACAATCCTCAGAAATGATCTATCTTCACTTAAGGCCGATATCGTTCCGATCGTCTGGGAGGGAGACAAATGAGGGATTCGTTCAGGAGCCTGCCGTTTCGACGGGCAATCGTGGGCTTTCTCCTGTTTACGTTCGCGGCCGGCGTCAATGCTGAAAGCGACACCTTAGAGGAGATCATCGTCACCGCGGAGAGGCGCGCGGTCGACATACAGGACATTCCATTGTCCATATCCGCTTTTGACCAGGATCGTCTGGATAAGAGCGACGTTTCAACGATTTCCGACCTGCAGAACATCACACCGAATCTGCAGTTCTCGATGGCCGCCAATGCGGGCACCCACGCCATTGTGACCATCCGCGGGATCGGCACGGAGGTCTTGCCCGCTTACGGCGAAACCGGTGTCGCCATTTACCAGAACGGCATTTATTTCGGCCGCGCTTCGGCCAGCCTGGCGGACTTTTACGATGTCGAGCGGGTCGAGGTCCTGCGTGGGCCGCAGGGTACCTTGTACGGACGGAACGCCGTGGGCGGCGCGATCAATATCATCAACAAAAAACCACACGAAGAAACTGAAATCTCGGCCTCGGCTCTGGCCGGCAATTTCGATCGCAGACGATTCCGGGGCATCCTGAACGCTCCTCTTGGCGATTCGGTGGCCGCCCGCATCACCGCGACCTACGAAGAAGCAGACGGCTACCTGAAAAATCTGGTCCCCGGGGGCGCCGACAGCAATGACATAGACAACGTCACCGTACGCGGCCAATTGCTGTTCGACATCAGTGACAATATCGAGTTGCTGGCGCGGGGATTCTATTGGAACGCCGGCGGGGTGGGTACAAGCGCCATCATCACCGAGAATTATCCGCGATACGCCCTGGTGGGCGTCATACCCATACGGCCGGGCGTATTCGGAGCGCCCCACCTGCTTCCAGGGGCTTATTCAATCGTTGAAGGGGGTGCATTACCGATTCCCGACGACCCGCACGAAGTCCGCTTCGACCACATGGGAAGCCGGGACCATACAATCTTCGGTGGCAGCCTGGAATTCAGCTGGGATACCAGCGCGTTCAACTTCAAATCCACAACGGCATGGATCGAGGATGACTCGTTCATCGAGCGCGACGGCGATGGCTCGGAACTACCGCTTTACTACAGAAATGCCAGCCAGGTTTCAAAGCAGTTTTCCCAGGAAATCACCCTGACATCCCTCGGAGACGGGCCGCTCCAGTGGATTTTCGGCTTGTACTATTACGAAGAAGACGTTGATGACTTTCGCTTCATCAATTTTCTCAACGTTACAAGATGGGCAGTATTGGCCGGCAGGCCGCCATTCACAGGCGCCACGGTTACCGACCCGAACATCAACAACACCAAATCGAGCGCGGCCTACGGCCAGATTGACTACGCGTTTACCGACCGCCTTACCGGTACCCTGGGTATTCGCTACACCCACGATGAAAAGGACGGTGGAAACACCGGCCGTCTCTTGTGGGACCCCGCAACCAGGACGCCCTTGCGCGGATTCCCTCAAATGTGGACCTACAAGGAAAGCTGGAAAGAGCCCACCGGAAAAGTTGCCCTGCGCTATGACCAATCCGAAGACAGCATGTTCTATGTCAGCTACTCAAAGGGCTTCAAAAGCGGTGGCGCCAACAATGATTTCGGGACCATATTCGGTCCCGAAAAGATCTTTACACTGGAATTCGGCGCCAAGAACCGGTTGTTCGACGAGCGGCTGCAGCTGAATGCCGCCGTGTTCACTTCGAACTACAAGGGCATGCAGGTGTTTACGGTGGGGCAAACCACCATCGCCATCGACAACGCCGCGAAGTCGTCCATTGAGGGAATCGAAATCAGTGCTGCCGGCCTGCTTTCAGACAATTTCCGGCTGGATGCGTCAATCGCTTATCTGGATGCACAGTTCGATGAATTTTCGGCATTCGATCCGTCCCTCACGGCACCCGGGCCGCCGCCTCCGCCTGAGGATCTCGAAGGAAACAAGCTGCCACGCGCCCCCAATTGGGAACTCACGCTAGGCGCGGATATCAGTTTCAATCTCGCTGCCGGGCGCCTGACCATTCGCCCGGAATTCCACTGGCAGGACGAGATGTACTTCAATGCGTTCAATCGTGAATCGATCCGGCAGGCAAGCTGGCACACGCTGAATCTGCACGCCATCTACATGAGTTCCGACGAACACTGGAGTATTTCGCTGTTCGGCAGGAACCTCGGCAACGAGGACTACATCACCAACATGTTTGTTGAAAGCACGTTGCTCGGTGCGGTGGCAGTGGGCAACGTCGCGAAACCCAGAACCTACGGGGTCGAAGTCGCCTATCACTTCAACGGTGCCAATTGATCTAACAGAAGAACAGTGGTTTCCTGCCACAGGTCGCGGTGTGCGATAACAGCCGCCGTTGTGGCTGACACAGAGCATGACGTTGGAGGTCGGGCGAGTCATCTCGATTTCGATTCAATCAGGCCGCAAGTGCCGTTGCATCCTCAATGGTGAGTTGCGTCGGCTATTGCATTAAGTGAATTGGCGCACAGGCGGCCGTGCCGCACTCAATCAAGCGCCCGAATCAAGGGAGTTCAGATATGTCAGGTGATCAAAAAGCGTTCGAAGGCAAGGCCCAGCCGGTAATTGAGTTGGTTCGCGTCGATATACCCGAGAGCCGGCTCATGGAGTACGTGCAGCGCAATCGGGAATTGGCTCAACACTTGAAGGAATTGACCCCAAGCATAAAGCCGCGCTTCTGGGCGACGTTTGTCGGCCCGAACCGATCTAACGTTCTGAATGTAATCGAGCATCCGAGTCTGTCCGAGTACGCAGCAAACATGGCAAGAATCGAGAGTGACCCGGAAGTCCGGAAAATGGGCGCCGCCGTCGGGAGCACGGGCAGAATCGTCCTGGAGAGTTCCCTGATGATCGACCTCCCGATGGGTTAGCGGAGGCACTCGCAATAAGTGGTTCGACGAACAGGAGTACCCGATGCAGAAAATGAACGCAGACCAGTGGCACAGAACCATCGACGAATACGTGGTCGGAATGGAAAAGATCAAGGGGCGCCGCGCGCCGGCGCCTCGTGAACACCAGAATGTGTTCAGTTTCCCTCTTTGCTACCGCGAAGTAACGGAAGATCTGATCCGAATCTTCTGCGCCGGAATCGGCAACCCGAATCCGCTCTACACGGATCCGGAATATGCGAAGTCCACGCGTTGGGGGGGGCTGATTGCGCCACCTTACTTCGAAACCCGGATCGCCGAAGGGCCCTACCAGCCCCCTCCGTGCCCGGTGCCCGGCTACAACGGTTGGCTCGGCGGCGGCGAGCCGCTGACGCGCGCCTACTTCAGGCCGTATCGCCCCGGCGACATCGTCGATGCAATTGATGAGTTTATCGGTTTCGAAGAAATTACCGTTCCCGGCGAACCGTTTCGAAAGTTTCGTCAAACCGCCCAGCGCACCAGCATCGACCAGAACGAGGAACCGATCAGCCACCAGATTTCGAGAGCACTGTTCATCGCGACCCCGCCGGACAAGATCGGTGAGTCCCGCAAAGCATTGTATGAGGGCCGGGAGCGGCAAAGATTCAGCCAGGAGGACCTCAATGCGATTCATCAGGGCTACGAGGACGAGCTGGCCGGCAAGCGGCGACGGGGAAAAGAACCCCGATACTGGGAAGACGTTGCAGTCGGTGACACGCTGCCGACGATGGTCAATGGCCCTTACGACATTTCCGATGCGGTCGCGTATATCGGCAATACCGGTTACATGTCGGCCTACGCGGTCAAATGGGGGCGTATCAAAAACGATGCGGCCCGAATGCCTCGCGACCCGGAAACGGGCGAAACGCACCATATCATCGACTGGCGTCTGAGTGACGCCGTGGCCCAGGCGACAGGCGGGTCGCCATACGCGCAGGCATTCGGGCTGGGCCTTGAATGTTCGCTGGGCCACAGCATCACCAACTGGATGGGCGACGACGGCTTTTTGAAAAAGATCGATGTCTGGGTGGACGGCTGCGTCTTTCATGGAGAGGTGCTTACCATCGACGGAACCGTTGCGGGAAGACGAATCGAGGACGGAGACTGTCTGGTTGATCTTGAGCTTTCAATGACAACCAACAACGGGCATGTCTTCCAGACCGCCAAGGCGGAGGTACGGCTTCCTTCGCGCGGGTAGATCAGAGATGAACAGCAGGCTGGTCGGTAGTTGTATCTTCAAACTGATACTCCCGGTCTGCCGGCCAATCTGATGGAGGGATCTTATCCTCCGTGCCCCGTGGCTTTTCTGCTTCGGGTCGATTCGAGCGTAGGAGTACGACATGGCTCAAGACGGGTCGCCTGACGCGGTCCTGGATCCAGCGGCGGCCAAATCGCCAGGGGCCGCCACATTCACGGCGGGCTACCGTCGCTACGTCCTGTTGCTTTTCCTGCTCGTGCAAATGGTGGCCATAGTGGACCGCCAGGTGCTCGCCATCCTTGCGGAGCCCATCAAGATGGAGTTCGGCCTGTCTGATTTCCAGCTTGGCGCCTTGACGGGGCTCGCGTTCGCCCTGTTCTACTCGACCATGGGTATCCCCGTTGCAGCCTGGGTAGACCGCGGCAACCGCCGCAATATCATCGCGCTTGCCCTCGCGGTCTGGAGTGCACTGACCGCTCTCAGCGGGGTCGCCGCCAACTTCTGGCACCTGTTGCTGCTGCGTATCGGTGTCGGGGCGGGCGAGGCGGCGGTGCAGCCTGGCATGATCTCGATGACTTCCGACTTCTACGCCCCTGACGAACGTGCCGGCGCGGTCGCGGTAGTGGCGGTGGGGGTCAGCGTCGCGCTGTTGATCGGCTTCCCCGTCGGGGGTTGGATCGGGGACCAGTACGGCTGGCGCATGGCCTTTATCGCGCTGGGTTTGCCGGGAATTCTGCTGGCGCTGGTGGTCCGGCTGACCTTGCGGGAACCGCCGCGGGGTGCCTCGGAAGGACGGGTCGCCGAAGCTGAGGCGCCGGGCGTGATTGCCGTATTTCGGTTCGTGCTGCGGGCTCCGACGATACGCCACATGCTTGCGGCGGGGGCACTGATCATCTTCGCCTTTTACAGCCTGAGTCAGTGGCTGCCGACTTTTTTTCGCCGCTCGCATGGCATGAGCGGTACCGAGGTGGGAATTGCCATTGGCCTGTTGATCGGGATTGGCGGCGGCCTCGGCACGTTCCTTGGCGGCTGGCTCAGCGACAAGGTCAGCCGCCGGGATGAACGCTGGTCCCTGTGGCTTTCGGCAGCAGTCTTTGCGATCGCATTCCCCTTTTACTTCGTGGCCATCATGATCCCGGACAAGTGGTCGGCCCTGGCCGCGCTTTTCATCCCTGCGATGGCCGGCCTGTTCGCCACCGGGCCCCTGGCTGCGTTGCTCCAGGGGCTGGTGAAGCTTCGAATGCGCGCCATGGTGGTTGCGATCTTTCTTCTGGTGACAAACCTGATCGGCGTCGGGCTCGGGCCGCTTGCCATCGGCCTGATCAGCGACTTGCTGAGCGCCCGCCTCGGGAGCGAATCACTACGTTATGCGCTGCTGCCAATTCCGTTCCTCATGCTCTGGGCGGCACTGCATCTGGTATTGGCAGCCCGGACTCAGCGCGAAGATCTCGCGCGGGCCCTTGCCGCCTGAGGGATTGACCCCGGCCACACCCCCCGTGTGGCGCCCCGTCGGCCGCTTGCCAGGCGCCTCCCTCGGCGGGTACGCGAGAGGTCCGCACCGCGGGCAAAGAAGCCAAGCGAACAGCGCATCAGCGTGCAAGCAATTGGACCGTTGCTCTGGATTCGAACAGGCAGTGCCCGTTGTTCGTGGTCATGGTCAAGTCGATGTCGACAAGGTGCTCATCGTCCTCGATGCGCTTGTCTGCCACACAACCCCGCGCGGTATACACTTCTCCGTGGTAACCCCAATCATTCACCACGGTATCGATTTTCTTCAGAAATCCGTCGTCACCCGCCCAATTCGTGATGCAGTGCCCCAGCGAACACTCCAGGCCAAACCCGAATGCCTGCGCATAGGGGCAATTGCCCGTACTGGCCCTGGCGATCGCGTCCCTCAGGCGCAGATCAACGACATGGTGTACTTCACCCGTTTCCGGATCGACGGGCAAGCGAGCCATGTCGTGCTTCATGCGCCCCCATTTGACCGCGTGCGCAGCCGCATAACCGAGATTTCCGAAATATGCGACGGAATCGTGTATATCCAGGGGGCCGAAGACGATGGGGTGCAGCTCATCGCCGACTTCAACCTCATTCCAGTAACGAACCTCGGCGCCCCGCCGCCACTTGCCGGCCAGCTCTTCCTCGTAACCCTGGTGAATTGCGTCGAGCTCTTCGGCGCTGAAACGGCGTCGCTCGCGGTCATGGCCCTGGTAGAGGAAGTCGCGCGACTCTTCGACCTTGTCGGGCGGTATGGCGCGCACATGACCTCGCAGGACATGAAAACTGATCGGCTCCATTCGTCGATCCAGGTAGGTTCGGCTGGCCTCCATGTTGAACCTGCGAATGGGCTCGTCCGCCTTCGTGACCTCTTCGATGCCAAGGAACTCATCGATCCCGTGCACGATATCACCAGGACGATACGGCCTGAAATAGCCGCGGGTTAACGGCTGATCGCCCCCGAGCGATGCCAGCCAGCCCGGTACCTGCAGCGGAGGTGGCATGTACGGAGCCTCTGAAATCCGGACCTCGAAGTATGGCGGGGCAATCAGGCCTCCCCACCGCGTCCCGTTCGCATAGGCCGGGTCGGTGTAAAGCGGATTTGGGTTGCCGATGCCTGCACAAAAGATTCGGATGAGGTCTTCGGTCACTTCACTGTAGGAGATGGGAAAGCTGTACGTATTGGTGTATTCGCGGGGCGCCGGGGCGGTTCTGCCTTTCAGTTTGTCCATCTCGACGAAATAGTCATCGACCGCCTTGTGCCAATGATCTGGGGTAATCGTGTTCACTGAACCGCTCCTGTCGTCAGTTTTTCAATCGAACATTTTTGTTTTGGGCTCCAAGCGGAGGAGTCTGCACCACCCCAGCCACTATGACTCACACCGCTCAGTGTGTCTGACAATTTCGACCGCGTTTCCAATGCAGAACGTCATGAGGTCTTCACCGACCGTTACGCGACCGTCGTATATGGCATGGACTTCGGCCAGTATCTCGTCGTCGGACGGTGGACTTTGCCCAAGACGAATGACGTGGGTAAAAGCCGCCATCTTCGGCTTGGCATCGCGAAATATGCGGGCAGCTTCGCTCGGGCCGGTATGCCCCGATACAACCCCGCGCACTGCGGGTGACGCGGCGTACAATTCTGCGTCCGCCACGATCAGTTCGTGCAGTAACAGATCGGCGCCCCTGGCCTGATCGACAACGCGCTGGGTCGGACGGGTATCGCTGGAAATGACTACCGTACTGCCCTGATATTCGATACGGAATCCATACGTCTCGATTCGATAGCCGGTTCTTGGATTGACGTGCTCTACGGGAAACGCGAACACCTCGAGCCCGTTGCGGTCGAACACGACGCCTTTCGTGATTACGAACGGACGGAGTCGACCGCCGTCCGACGACGATGCCGACATTGCCAATCGCAATTCGTAGTGAATTTTGTACGCTTTTTCAAGATCGGCCGCCATCTCTACGATGCCTTTCGGGCCGTGCACGTCGAGCTTTTCGGTACGACGGCCAAAGGGTAGACCGTTCCAGCCGGTCAACATCAGATCCGGCAGCCCCACGGTATGGTCAGCGTGGAAATGACTGATGAAAACAGCGGAAATGCTGCCAAGCGAGTTGCCGGTCTGCACGACTCTGATGGAAGCACCACGGCCCACATCGAACAGCAGTTTTTCGAGACCGGCTTCTACGAGTGTTGCGGGCCCGAATTGTGCAGGACTGGGAATCGGTGAGCCGGTGCCGAGCAGAGTGACGCGCAAGCCGTCGCCCTGTGAACTGCCGTCGGCATGCGCAACCCCGCTCAGAACCAGAGTTGCAAGCACCAGGGCAAAACGTGCCCGGTAACGTGGCGCACGCCGGTTGGCCGTGTCCGGGAAACCTTCCCTTGCGTGACGAACACTCATAAATGAACTATATTCGAGCAATCAGCTGAACGCCAGCGCAAAGCGTCACGGTGCCATGTGCGATCCCGGTCGTCACCGTCACCGGAGCCTGCTCGAAGGCGTGGACGTCTGGCTGAGGGAAACGGCAACGAAGTTTGATAGCATCTTCAGTACAAATCTGCCTCGTTGTTGCAGGGAACACGCGGCATGGAGTAGCTGAAACATTCCCTTGCAACTGTCGCTTTGCCGAATGTTCGGCCGGTAAATCACGCGAAAAGATATGAAATTGGAAAAAAACGCGCTCAAAAGCGCTCCGAAACTCAGGCGGGTTCAGAGGCGCCAGCTTCGCAACAAGAAGGCCCTGCTGTCGGCTGCACGGCAACTGATTCACAAAAAAGGCGTCGACACGGCAACGATGCAGGAGATCACCGAACTTGCCGACGTTGGCGTCGGCACTATGTACAACTATTTCAGGTCCAAAGACGATCTGATCAGGCAGATCGTTCGGGACGACATGGATGATCTGGTTGAATGCACGTTGAACTCAAGGGATTCATCTTTCGATCCTGTGCGCCAAGGGGGCTATAACTATTGGTACTTCTTGCAAAAGCTCGCTCAGGACCCACTTTGGAAACACCTGCTGGCCCGGCCCGGGCTTTTTCTCGAAACGATTTACGACGCCTTGGAGTCGATAGTCCCTAAATCAATATTCTTCAATAGTCTGAACGCGCACGATTTCGACATTGAACTCACGGACTCTGAATTCCAACTCGCACGGTGGCAAGCCATCGGTGCGCTTACGGCGTTGGGAATGGCGGTACAAAATGGTCGACTGGAATACAGTACCGAGCTACTGAACATGGCGACACGAAACATGTATCGCCTGCATGGGCTCGATGAAAAACACATCGAAGAAGCGATGGCGGAATTTCCGCCCCCGGCACGGGATTGACGGGAGGGAGACAACCCCAAATCCAGCCACTATCTTCGTACACGCTCAACAGCGCGCCGCAGCCAGGGAGGAAGCCCATGCAAACGCCGTCGCGTCACCTAGAATCAGGTCCGTCCGCCGATGAGGTCGTGCAAGCTGCCAGGGCGGTTGCCCCGGACTTGGCGGGGCGTGCCGGGGAAACCACCGAAGGGCGGCGCGTCGCCGCCGAAAACGTACACCTCATCAAGCAGGCGCGGCTGCACCAGGTGTTGCTGCCGCGTCGTTGTGGCGGACTCGAACTTGACCTGCACACGCACCTGAACGTGGTCGAGGAATTGGCCGCCGGCTGTGGATCCACGGGCTGGTGCAGCGGCGTCTGGCATGCGCACACCTGGTTGTTGGGGCTATTCGCGCGCCAAGCGCAGGATGAGTTCACCGCCAGCACCCCGCAAGCCATCATCTCCGCCGTTATCTCCCCCCGGGGTGAAGCGCGCATCGTCGAAGGTGGCTATCTGCTCAGCGGATTCTGGCCGTTCTGCTCCGGTGTGCATCATTCGGAGTGGGTATTGCTCGGCGCAAGACTCGTCGACGAAAGGGGCGATCCCGCCGGGGAAGGACTGCTGCTGTTGCCCACTGCAGAAGTCGAGATCCAGGATGACTGGTACGTGAACGGCCTTACCGGAACCGGCAGCAACAGCGTGTCCACAAAGGACATGTTCGTTCCCCGGCACCGCTATCTGTCCGTTCCGGATGCCGTTCAGGGCAATGCCTCCGGGGTGGGGCTGCATGAGTCCAGCCTCTACTCCAGCGCCTTGGTTCCCGCGCTGGCCCTGTTCCTGTGCGGTCCGGCATTAGGGATGGCCCGTCATGCGCTCGATTTCTTTTGCGGCAAGCTGCCCGGCCGGGTCGTCGCCTACACCTTCAACGAGCAACAGGCCGACATGCCGGTCACTCACGTCGAAGTCGCCGAGGCCGCCACAAAGATCGACACGGCCAGACTGCTGCTGCACGCTCTCGTCGACGCGATGCAGAACTACGCAGAACGCGGCGAACTCATGCCTCTGCAGCAACGCGCCAAGGCGCGCATGGACTGCGCCTATGCGGTGCGCCTGTGCATGGAAGCGGCCGAAACCCTGTTTCTCGCCGGCGGTGGCGCGGGGCTGAGTGAAGCAAATCCGTTGCAGGTTGCGGCCCGCGACCTGCAGGCCGTCAACATGCATGGCCTGCTGGTCCAGAAGACCAATCTTGAAATGTATGGCCGCATACTGCTGGGCCTTGAGCCCAATTCGCCGGTGATCTAGGTCGGGCTAGGCGGGCGCCAGGGCAAGAATTGGTCATGAGGCGTCAGCGGCAAGAACCGCTCGCCAGGAACAACGGCAGTATCAATCGACAAGTAGCCGACTACACTTTGTTTTCTGCTGCCGAATTGTTCGAACGTAGGGTCCGATGGAAACGACAATCGTCGTCGTGATCTGCCACCCGGGCGCGCCGATTCACACCGACATCGCATGTGTTCCTCAAACACCCGAGTCAACCATTTTCATTGCATCGATTTCCGGCGCCAACTGCTCATCAAGACCCTCAAACGCCAACCCGTTCAAGAACTGTCGGCGCCAAAGGGTGCGTCGGTCTGCATCACTGAGCATGGCCTCATCGCATACCGTACTCCAATTTGTGGTAATGGCTGAAATCTGGGCCCGCATGATCGACAACGCCTTCTCTTTCGACAGCAGGAACTTGTGTGCGGCATCAAGGCACAGTGAAAGTTGACTGCGCCTCCCTTCTCCACCGTGAATGAGCATTGCCTGAGTTGCCTCTCGCCCAACCCTTACCTGCGGGCAAACGTCGTAGGCCGGGGTGAGCGTCAGCTGGCTGCCGTCCCAGAACGCGGCGTGATTACGCGCATGGTCATCGGTATTTCCAACGAGGATGTTGAATGTCATCCGCGAAAACAGTTCTTCCAGGGTTTCTTTCGGCGCCGTAAAGCGAGCGCGGATCAGGTCGGCAAGATCTTCGTAAGAAGCGTAACGTGCAAACATCTCGTGAAGCCCGAACAGTGTCAAGGCAGAGACCATCGGACGCCGGCTCCATCCCTCGCCTGACCACTTGCGGTCAAACCGCTCGACCAGCAGCACGTCCTTGTCCAAGGCTTGTACCAGTTTGACGGGAGCAGCTTTCATTCCCGCGATCGTGGCCAAACGCATGGCCACAAATTCGGCCTTGACGACATTGTAGCGATCCCTTGATGTTGGGAACTTGGCAACGAATTTCTTCTGGTCATCCTCGATTGACACTTTGGGTCGAGCACCCCCGATCGAGGTCCCGTGTTGCAGCGCTTCCGCCAACGCCGGGCCAAGGGGGAGGCCCTGCTCAACGTGCTCGGCAGCTTCAAGAAGAGTGTCCAACTGCTCAGGGGGCGTCTCGCGCGGAACGTAGACACTGGGAGATTCCTGAAAGTCGAGGGCGCCGACCCGGTCGGAGGCAGAGTGAAGCATGAAGGTCAGCTCGCTGAGATCGTCAATCTCTTCTTCGGAGCGCGCTCGACCGCCGGCCAGTCGGTACGCAACGACCCGACGACCCCACGCATCCGGAGAGGCGTCGCGCAGGCAATGGGCAATGCCAAGCGGGGGATGCGGCTCGATCTCATCCCACTGAAGCGGAAGTTCCGGCTCGAAGATCGGAATCGCTTCCGGCCGATCCATGTAGGAACGGGCGTACGCGAAGACATGAAAGACGTCGTCGCCCCGGTGGTCCTGGTGAACGCGGCCCGCGACCACGGGCGAAACACTGCCGGGCAGCCATATCCACACAAACGCTTCATGGGGCCGCTGTCGTTCAGAAGTCATTGTAGACAGGCCGCCTCGACGTGCGGATCGCTTTTGGCATCAACGCCAACTTGTCATCAACACGGTGCAGGTGGGGTGCGAGCGTTGTTGCTTCCGGAACGAACAAGGGAACGCCGACAACCGAAGCGGCCTCGAATACGAGACCGACTGCTACCGAGGGGGACCCTTTCTCGATCAACTGCAATGTGCTGCGTGCCACGCCGATGCGGGCCGCAAGGTCATGCTCTGACATTCGGCGACCCTTGCGAGCCAGGCGAATCTGCTTGGCGAGAAGACGCAAGGCTTCCTGGGTCAACCTGGAATAGCTTCGGGGCGTATGCGACATGACAAACACATTTTGACTGATATAACAGGCTTATAAAATAACACGAATGTTATATCGGTCAATCTAATCTAATCAGCTGGAAAGCGGCATATCGGGGTCGGACAGCGCCACGGCACGTTGCGGACTTGCAAACATTCGGGAACTCTCACGTCGCCCCTGGCTCCGGGTCGTATGCCGCCAAGGGTTGAGTGATCAGGGCTTTGGCGGGTTGGCGGGTACGCTGATTACGCACATGCGTGTGCGACGCCCTGGTGAAGGCGAGCGGTTTGCACACCGCATCCCGTCGCCCAGTGTTTCAGGCTGGCTTGAACAATCGACGACATCGCCATCCTGGTCGACGGCCCGCCACCCGTTGCGCCGCCGGAACCGTCGCCCCCGCCTGCGTTCTCGTTACTCCGGGGGGTCGATGCGCAGTATGAACGCCTTGAGGCAGGCTGGTAATTGTTGCGAAAGGGCCGAGCCCGCCTGAACAGCGTGTTGTGCAAGGTCTCGGTCGAAGCGCTTTTGAAAAATGTTCGCAGGCGTCCTGAAAGTCGATGTCGATCAAGACCCACGCGCCGCTGGAACGCCGCGTCACGGGATCGCCGTGAGATCCGGGGAAACAATGGTCCAGAACCTGTCCGAGCACATCCGCCTTTCGACGATGTCACAAGGTAGACTGGCTTGGGCACACACACTTTCGGCTGCGCAGACCGCACGGCGTTCGACGTCTGGCGGAAAGTCTGCGATAAGGTCAATGTCGCTGTCCTTGCGGATGTCGCCCCTGGAGGCGGACCCGAACAGCCAGAATTGGCCGCCAAACTCACGTGCCACGTCAGCAAGAAGGACTCTGACGCGCGACAAGGTGTCACGACGCTTTCTTACGGCAATCGTATCGCGTTCTTTTAGAGTGAGTATGGCCATGCGCTCACTTTACCCAAGAACGTACGACGGAACGCCTCCTTCGCGGTGCCGCTCCGTCGATCGCTGCCTGGGAATAGGAACCTGCCCGTGACCGACTACCGTGCCATTGTTCAAGACCTTGCCAAGGCCGAACTCCTCGTCCATATCAAAGGCTCGTTTGAGCCCGGCATGATGTTCGACCTGGCCCGGCGAATCCGGGTGTCAATGCCGCGAAGTTCCCACCATAATCGGCCGACGTCGAATCGATTACGAGCGCGAAACAGCAGCAGTACCGCCGCGCCGGACACAGGAAAAATGCGCTGGATTTCGCCCCTCCCGAAGGCCGCCGGCCTGGCCGTCGCAATACTTGCCGCCGCCCCGGCAGCCTCGGTTGACGAAGGGGGCCCGGCCCATGACTCCGGGCATGCCCACAGCGGCTTCATAGAAACCGTCACGGTAATCGGTACCGCCATCAAGGGCACGCCCATCGACTCCCCCTATGCGGTTACCTCGATGGACCGCGACCGCCTGGAGGCCCGGGGCACGCCGACCTGGTCGGATTTCTTCAAGGGTCTCGGCGCCAGCCGGGGCGTTCTGGGCGAGCGCTCCAGCGCCTTCAATTCCAATCAGTTCAACACGGTTGCCAGCAGCGTCGGCAACGTCAATCTGCGGGGCCTTGGCGCCTCGCGCACGCTGGCGCTGATCAACGGTCGGCGCCAGGTTTATCTGCCGGCCCGCCTGATCGGCGGCCGGTTCGTGGACATAAACGTCATTCCCCTGATCGCCGTCGAGCGGGTGGAAGTGCTGAAGGAAGGCGCCTCCGCCCTCTACGGCTCGGACGCGCTCAGCGGTGTGGTGAACTTCGCCACGCGCAGGAACTTCGAGGGGCTGGACCTCTCCGCCGCCCACGAAGCCATTGAGGATGCCGGCAACACCAGCTTTGGGGCCATCTGGGGCCGGGAGTTCGGCGGCGCCCACCTGGTGGCGAGTTTCGAGCACGAGCGTTACCGCAGGCTGGGGGAACGGGAGCGCCCCTATACGTTGGCGGCGTGGCATCCTGGCCAGCGGGGCGGCTGGTCGTCGTTCGGCAATCCGGGCGCTTACCTGGTGAGGGACGCCGGGCGCCGGGTTACGGATGTCGTGGTGGATCCGCTGTGCGAGGAATTCGGCGGGGTCGCCGAACCCGGCACCTGCCGCTACCGTTACCAGTCGTTCTTCAACCTGATCGAGGATACCCGGTTCAACCGGCTGTTCAGCGAACTGAACGGCGATTGGGGCGAAGCCGGGGAGTACCACGTCGAGGCGCTGTGGTCGCGCGTTCGCGCGCCGGCCGTGCGGGTTTCTCCGTCCTATCCTTTCGTAACCCTGTTGAGCACCGATGTACTCGAAGTCGCGCCGGACCATCCCGGGCGCGTGGCGCTTTGCGACGATTACGGCGCCGACATCCACCGCTGTGCGGACGACGATGCCTGGTACATGCGCGGGCGCAGCATCGGCAATGCGGGCCCCGCCACCGAGGTGGAACGGAAGTCCGAAACGCTACGACTTGCCGGGTCCTTCGGCGGCCTGGTGACCTTCCTTAACCGCACTCACGATTACGACCTTGGCGTTTCGTGGTCGCGGAGCACCGGCACCATGACGGACCCCGGAACCTACACCGAACGGCTGTTTCTCGCCTTTAGGGGCTATGGCGGGGCGGATTGCGGCGTTGGCGTCATCGCCGATTCCACATCGCCCGCCAAGATGCGCCTGAATCCTGAAGACGTTGCGGGACGCGCGCCAGGGCAGGGGGATTGCGGGTATTTCAATCCATTCAGCAATGCGCTGCCGCACTCGGCGCAGTACGGCGCGCGGTTCGCGGACGAGGCCAACCCGACCCATCGGCCCGAACTGGCAAACAGCGACGAACTCAATTCGTGGCTCGCAAACGTGCTGGAAAATGAAAGCGAGTCCGAACTGCTGGTCTTCGATGCCACGGTCAGCGGCGATCTGATACCCGAGGTGTTGAGCTATGCCGTCGGCTACCAGTACCGCCGCTTCGATGCCGCAGCGCGCCCGTCGGACGAAAGCAATTTCGAGGTGCACCCCTGCCAGGTGCGCTTCGACCGGGACTGCCCCGAACGCGACCGATTCGGGCCCTATGCGTTCACGACCACCTACGACCCCTACGACGTGGATCAGACCGTTCACCGGGGCTTTTCCGAACTGGCGTTCGCCTGGGGTGACCATCTGCACGTGCAGTTGGCGGCAAACTACGAGAATTACGATGTGGCGAGCAGTTTCGACCCGCGGATCGCCGTGCACTGGCACATCAACGAAGCCCTGGCGTTGCGGGGTTCGGCCCAAACGACCTACCGGGCGCCATCGGCTGATGAGCTCAACGAAGACAAGCTCACCACCCTGGAATTCGTGGCGCAGACCGGGACGTACATACCGGTGGACCGGATCGGCGGCGATTACCTCGAACCGGAATCGGCCTTTACCTACAACCTGGGCGCGATCCTGATTCTGGGGGATGCGCTCGAAGCGACATTGGACTACTGGCAATACCGGTTCGACGATGTCATCGATGCGGCCCCGCACGGTTCCCTGGTCAACCTGTACGCGGACGAGGCAACGCGGCACCTGGTGGCATCGCGCATCGTCTGCCCGGAAGGGCGCGCAGACCGGATTGTCGCCGGGGGAGGCACGCCCTGTGCGGCCGGCGATGTTGCCCGTGTGCAGATTCCGCTGCTGAACTGGCCCGGCATCCGCACTTCGGGCATCGACCTGCATTTGAGCAGCCACCTGCCCCTGGGGCGTGGAGAACTCGTTCCGGAGTTGGCGGCAGGCTACGTGATCGACTATCGCGTCGAGGCCCTGACGGAGAACGGGTTGCAACTGGAGCCGGAACGCGATGCCGCGGGGCGGCTGAATTTCGGATACAACCTGGCGCCATCGATGCCGAAACTGAAAGTTCGCCTCTCCGCCACCTGGCTGCGCGGAGACTACGCGCTCTCGAGTCACCTAGGATACATCTCTTCCTACAGGGACGAGATCCCGAACTCCACGGTGCCACGCATTGACAGCTTCCTCACCTGGGACATGACCCTGCAATGGCATCTTCCGGTACGCGGGTTGAACCTGGCTTTTTCGGCCCTGAACATCACCGGCGCAAAAGCACCCATCGCCAACCTGGAACAGGGGTTCGACGGCTTCACCCACACGGCCAAGGGCAGGCGGTTCAAGTTGGCACTCACCTGGTCGTTCGGCGCCTGACGGGCGGCTGCGGTCAACCTTTCGCGAAACCGGGCAATTCCCCTGTCTCACGGGGGCCTGGACTTCGAGCCCCGTTGCATCACATCATGAGTTGGCGACCGCTGTCCGGTCGGTTGGGTGAAATTCAGAAATCGGCGAAACCCATGAAACGTCTGACCGTCCTGATCCTTTCCGCGCTCACCCTTGCGGCGCAGCCGCTGGCGGCGGAACAACAACAGCCGCCGCCATCGGCCAACGACTGGCTGCCAAGCGTCGAATTCCGGTCCGAGCACGATATCGGGCTCATGGCGCGTGTCCACTTTGCAACCCATACCCCGGACTTCGACCGCGCCCGCGCCTTCTACCGGATGCTCGGCTACACGCAGGGCATGAGCGGTTTTCCCCTGACGAATACGCACGCGGTAGCGCGTGCCCTGGGCATGTTCGATATCTGTCAGTACGAACTCGCCGCGGGGGAAGTGGTCCAGCTTCCCGCCAGCCCGTTCGGCGCGAACATCGATCTGCTTCAGTTCATTACGCCGTTCAACGGCGACCCGCCCTACGAGTTGCCCAATCACCTGGGCATGGCCTATGCGGCGCTGCTCACCACAGACCTGGGCAGTGACTACGAGTTCCTGAAGAGCCAGGACGTGGAGTTCCTCTCGGAACCCTACGGCAGCCCCGGTGACCGTTTCGTCTTCTTCCGCGATCCCGACGGCGTGCTCTACAAGCTGTTCGAAACCGCGCCGCCGCAGGGTGACCCGGAACGGAACATGCACCTGGCAGGCATGCCCTACATCGGCGTGAACGTCAGCGATTTCGAACGGTCGCTGGCCTTCTATCGAGAACTGGGTTACACGCAGGTGAACCCATTGCCTGCCACGGGCACCCTCGAGGAGGCCCGGGCGTACGGCCTCGACCAACCGTTCCGCATCAAGGGTGCGGACATCGCCATCGACCGCGGGGACGGGCACGTTCTGCGCCTGGTGCAGTGGATCGAGCCCTACGACGAC
Organism: Pseudomonadales bacterium; assembly: GCA_963663395.1. GTDB lineage: Bacteria > Pseudomonadota > Gammaproteobacteria > Pseudomonadales > Azotimanducaceae > Azophilus. The sequence continues at coordinate 4,742,851 of OY760226.1, read as the reverse complement.
GAGCCGCCGTATCCGCCCCCCATCAATCACATCGGCATCGACCGCATTGCCCTGGTCGTGCCCGACCTCGACCGGGCGGTCGCCATATTGAAGGAACAGGGCGTGCCTTTTCTTTCCGAAATCGCGCCCTGCTGTTCGGGCACGGGCGAGGACACCTCGGGCATCGTCCACGCCATCGACCCGGACGGCGTGTTCCTGGAACTAGTGGGCCGCATTGCCCGCCGTGGCCAGCAACCGCAGCCGGCCGGTTGCCCGCCGCTCGAGATCAAGAGGCGCAGCCCCCTGGCGATGCCTTGACCCCGTTTCCCGATCTGCTGGCCACAGGGCGCCTGATCCTCCGTCCCCCCACCGCGGCGGATGCCGATGATGTCCTGGCGGCGGTGACTGATTCCTACGCGGAACTGCACCGCTGGATGGAGTGGGCGCGCAGCCCGTACGACATTGATCAGGCCCGACAATTCTGCGCCGATGCCCGGGCAGCTTTCGACGATGGACGGGATTTCAATGCCCTGGTCACGCTGGCGGAGGACGACGCTGTCATTGGCATGGTCTCGATCCTGCTGCGGGACGAGGCCGTGCCCAGCTTCGAAATCGGCTACTGGGTGCATACGGCGTACACCGGCTGCGGCTATGCCACCGAGGCGGCCGGCGCCATGACCCGCCTCGCGTTCGAGGAAGGTGCCGGCAAGCGGGTGGAGGCGCGCATAGACGAACGCAACGGCCGCAGCGCGGCGGTTGCCGAACGCCTGGGCTATGAACTGGAAGGCACGCTGAAGTCGCATCGGCGGGACAACCGGGGGCGCCTGAGTGGCACCCTCATCTATGCCATCACCGACCTGGGGGCATTGCGGGGCGAGTGATCGGCAGAGTGCGGGATAGCCTCTCCGTCTCGTCTCCGTTTCGTGCGGCCTCGGTGTCCCAACGGTCGGTAGCGCAGGGCCAGGGTCAAGCTGGCAGGCGAGGTTGCGATTGCCGACGAAGCCCGTTTTGTTGCCGAACCCCCGGTCGGAACCAAGACGCGTGCGGCAGGTGGAGCCACCATCGATGATCAGCGCCCGCGCTCCAAACTCACTGTCGTTTTTGGGTTAACCCTATGCGCGCTGATCACATCGGTTGCAGGTCAACGGCAGCCCGTGTGAAGTAGATGTCCGTCCGGCCTTCGAATCCGGAGTCGACGCCAAACAACAGCCAGGCCCGGCCCGCGGGCGACGCAGTGACCGGTGCCGGAACCCGAGTGACCGGGAACAGCTTGCGCTCCCATTGTCTCGGCTGCTCGCAGTCCCGGGAGTTGGCGATGTCACCGAGCACGACCGCGTGTTCGCCGCCTTTGGACTGATTGCCGATATCGACATTCATCCTCAGGTACGAGCCCTCGAGCACAGGAAGCGGTTCGGTGGCGGTCACACCGGCCTTGATCCAGACGCTCTCGCCCGGCGCGCCGCCGATACCAAAGCAGCCGGCCGGCGTGTCCGTAGCGATTTCCACGCTGACATAAGCGGCGTAGTGCGCGCCCGGCACAAGGCCGTCGATCTGTCCCTTGAAGAACATGAACAGGTCGTCGCTTCGATTGACACCCGAAATGAACAGGGCCGACCTTGGTTCCAGTGGAGACGGGAGCAGGCGGTAGTCGGACACAAGTTCGAACGTCGCTCCACCGCCATGTGGGTAATCGGCAAAGTCGGCGACAAATCCCTGCGGTCCGCGAAGAAACTCAAAGACGAAACCCGCTGCACTTCTCGGCGCGCTCGACAGGTTGGCGAGGTAGCCCATCGGGCTGGAAAGCAGGTTGAGCGCCATGATCGGCTGCCCCGATCCGATGTAGAGGCGCCACTTGCCCGCGCCGTCGCCTAGCGCCCCGTCCAGACCGGTTGCGCCGCCGGATTCCAGCTCCGTTGCGGAATAGGTTCTTGCCGCGCCGAGTGGCACGGTCGCTGTCACCGTACCGGTGCCCGGCGCACCTGCGTCGTCGGTACCGGTGACGGTCACCATTGCGGCAGTCTGCCCCGGGTTGACCAGCCGCAGCAGGCTTTCCTGCATGCGGTTGCTGCCCGGGTTGAAGATCGGGATCCGGTATCCATCGGCTTCCCGGGGCGCGTGATCGTGCATTGACGTGAGGAAGCCGTCTTTCGTTCTGATGAAAGACAGGACCTCGATGTCGATATCGCTGGTGAGTTCCAGCCGCCAGTCCCCCTGGCCCGCGCCGGTGGCGCCGGTCAGACCCTTGGTCGGGTTACCGGATTCCAGATCGTCGGAGTTGAAATGCGCCGTTTCGTTCGCGCCCAGCGTCAGGCTCAAGGGGCCGTAGGATTCTCCCGCGTCATCGACTGCCGAAATTGCCACCTCGCCAGCTTCCGCGGAGTGGTTGATGATCCTCGCGAACCCCTGCCTGCCGTGTTGGTCGGACGCTGCCGGGAACAACGGAATCACGTTGACAAATCCCGATGCCGCTGCCGCTCCGGCGAAAACCCCGGTGTAATAGCGCAAGTTTCCCGCTTTTTGCGGCTCTGCGGCACCGAGGCCGCCGGCAGCGGCCAGCGCGAATACGATGGTTGGCACGACTTTGCGCCCTGTGCCCGGTTGCGAACCCTGCCCCGTCTCTTTATGACTCGCCGCCAACGATCGTGCAACTCGGTGACATGACCGCCTGCAGTGTACCGCCCGCGTGTTGCTCATGGTCAGATCCCAGGTTCTCATTGCCGTGTGTGCAAGTCACAATTGTCTGCGACCCTTAGTGGACCTGGCGCATCTTCAAGGACATGGCCCGCTTCAACAGCATCGTGCTCGACCCCGGCGTCATAAGCCGGTTGAAGAAAGGCGATCGCAAGGCACAGGAAGTCGTCTACCGCGCTTTCGCCAATGCCGTGTATACGCTGGCCCGGCGCGTGCTGCGTGACCCGGCCGCGGCGGAAGAAGTGATGCAGGACACCTTCGTCGACGTGCTGACAAAGGCACATACCCTAGCCAGAAACACGGCGTTCCCGGGCTGGGTGCGCTCAATTGCAATGAACCACTGCCTGATGCGGTTGCGCTCGCCCTGGCACCAGCGGCGCGAGGTATTGGAGCTGGATGAACGGTCGACGGCCAGCGATGCAACGGATCGGGCAGTGGACGTCGACCAGGCGCTCGCGAAGCTGCCGGGCACCGCGCGGATGGTGGTGTGGATGCACTGCATCGAGGGGTTCACCCACGAAGAGATCGGCCGCGCGTTCGGTTACACCGCGAGTTTTTCCAAGACGCAACTGGCGCGAGCGTATTCGGCACTGGCCGATGCACGTTTCGGCGCCATGGAGCAGAACGATGAATCGGCAACGAACCGAGCTTGCCGTGCTTGAAGGCAGGCCGAACACCCCGGAACAGCGGCAGCGGGCCATCGAGGCCGAACTAAGGGCCCTGCCGGAGCTGGAGGCGCCTGCAACGGTGTGGGCGCAGGTCGAAAAGCGCCTCGATGCCCGCCGTCGTCAGCAACGTCCTCTTCTGAATCGCGCGTTTGCCGCGGGAGGCATTGCGGCCGCCGCGGCGGCGCTGGCGGCCGTCGCCCTGCTGTCCGACAGGAACCCGGGGGCGGTAGACGGGATACCCGAGCCGTCGGCGCCTCAGGTGGCGGGCCCCATGGCTCCGGCAGTGTCGCCCGACCGGCTCGTGGGCGAATTGATGGAACGGTCACGGCTGGCGGAAAACCGCCGCCGCTCCCTGCCCGTATTTGAGGGTGCGCGGCTTGCGGCTGCGGTGGTTGCGGAAGCGCGGAAACCGACAGCCCCGGAATCGCCAGCGCAGCATTCGATAACGCAAGGCGCATGGCTGCAGGGAACAGATGCCCGGCGCCTGCTTGCTGCCCGGATCGCTGCCGTGGACGCATCGCTGAACCGGCTGGCCACGGTGAGGCCCGCCGACCCGGCGGCGCAGGAGCGGCTCTGGCGGGAACGGGTGGAACTGATGGACACGCTGATGCGTGCCGAACAGGTACAGCGCGAGGATTTTTTCCGCCGCGCGGTTTATTGACAGGCGGCGTTCCGGCAGGCAATGCCGCCTGCCGACCGTTTGCCAGTTGCTAACGGTGCGATGCCCCAGCCCGACGAGGAAACAGCGATCGGGAAGGAATTTGACTCATTTGACAACCTTTTCCGCGAACAAGCAGTCGAACGGAGCGATGTCCCCGCCCGCCGGGAAAACGGTGGCCCGGAGGGAACTTCACTCCTTTGACAACTTTGTCCGCGAATAGGAGGTATAAGCCTTACATACTGAAGGAGCAGACTTCGTGAAATCCCTACTTCTATCCGCAATGCTGCTGGCAGCCGCCGGCGCCTGGTCCGCCGACCAGCCAACCGGCGAAGACAGCACCGCTGCCGAGTCGCAGGATTCGGCAGAGACGGCACTCAAGCATCTCACCGAGGCGCGCAGGGCGTTCGACGATGCAATCCGGCAGGTCGAGTCCATTGAGTTCCGCCAGGTTTTCGACAACGGCGCCGTGCTCGGGGTGGTCATCCGCGATGATGAAGCGGGTGTGCGGGTGGTCGGCGTCACACCCGACAGCGGCGCGGAGGCCGCCGGCATACTGGCTGACGACGTCATCACCGCCATTGACGGCAGGGCGCTTGGCGACCAGGCTCGTCCGGCCAGGGCGCTGCGCCGGGCGATGGACGACGTCGAGCCGGGCGACACCGTGCAGATTGCCCTGGTGCGGGGCGACGAAGAACGCGACGTCGATGTGGAGGCAATGCGGCGGCCTCATGCCGCCGGGCCGTTCCATTGGCGCGGTGGCGATGGCGACTTTTCCATCTTCCCGGAGGCGGGCAAGCACGTACGGGTATTCCGCGACCGCGCTGCCGCCGTGGGCCACGGCAAAGGCGGCCTGCAACTGGTGGACATAGGCGAGGACCTCGGCAGGTATTTCGGTGTCGATGCCGGCGTGCTGGTTCTCAACGTGCCGCCCGGCAGCTCACTCAAGCCCGGCGATATCCTGCGCCGCATCGACGATGCCGACATCGGCAACGCTAATGAAGCCTATCGCCTGCTGGCCGATCTCGAAGCGGCGGGGCAGGCGACGGTGCGCCGGGAGAATCGCAGCCGGACTGTGGAGGTCGAGCCGCTCGAAGGACTCTTCAAGCGGGCATACAGGATCATGCTGGATGGATCGGACGGCGACGGAATGGCAAAGGAAGAGGAGGTCGAGATCGAAATCGAGGTCGAATAGCCGGAGCCCCTGCAAGACACTGGCGACGACCCACGGACCTGCCCGGCAGAGAGACATCGCGTTGAGGGCATGGCCTGGTACCGCCGCGAGGAAACCATCGAGACGTCAGGCAGGGAAGACGGGATGTTCTCGCCGTTCATCGGCAAGCCCTTCCAGGAAGCCGTCGATGACGGGCTGCCGCGCGCGTCTGAACATCATCGCTGGCACCTGGGGCGCGATCCACGAAACCGGGGAACTCACAGACGTGGGTCCCGTTCACCTCGACAACTGCGACGGCACCGATCCGGATGACCTCACTGCGAACGAGATTGAAGGGCCTCCCCTGACCCGGCGCTTGCGACGGCTTCCTGTTGCTGTGCAAGACGCTCACGGTAGGGCTTCAGGCCGTATACGAGCAGCGCGACGCCGATCGGCGTTAACGCGGCGCTGACGATCGCCAGCGAATAGGGCAGCGCTTCCTCGTAGCCGAAGACGTAGTCGGTGATCATTGCCGTAAAGGCGGGGCCGAGGGAAAACCCGGCCAGCACGGCAACCAGCATGAAAAGCGCCGTAAACTGCGCCCGCATGCGGTTGGGGGCGATGAGTTGCATGATGGTGGGCGGCAGGCCCTGTGAGGAAGCCAGTATGAAACTGAGCAGTGCCACCATGACCATGCCGGAGATCCGCTCCGGCGCAAGGGGCGCAAGAATGGAGATCGGAATCATGATCGCCCCACAGATGGCCGCCGCCCGCATTTCGGCGTCCCGGTAGCCGCGCTTGGCGAGCCACTCCGCGAACCAGCCGCCGAAATAGGGCCCGGCGGTTCCGAATATCAACAGGGCGAAACCGTAGATCGCGCCGGCCTCGGCAATGGTGTAATCGTAGGTGCGCCGCAGGAATTCCGGCACCCAGATGAGGAATGCGCTGATCACCGTGCCGATCATCAGGAATCCGCCGAAGTGGGCGACGATGAGGCGGCGGTTGTCGCGGAAAAAATCCCGGATCTCGCTGAACGGAACCGCTTCCGCCTCCACGGTCTTGTGTGAGCCGTCGTAGGCGAACTGCCGGCGCGGTGGCTCGCGGACGGTCATCATCAGCGCCAGGACGACAAATCCGGGTATGGCGACAACGATGAACGTCATCTGCCAGCGGCGCATTTCCCCGATGACGGGCAGGTCGAGCATGCCGGGGCCGCTGAGCATGGCGACCACCGCGCTGCCGGCCAGCAACGCAAGGCCGGAGCCCGCGTACAGGCCCATGGCGTAAACGCCGATGGCCCGCGCCAGTTTCCTGGGCGGAAAATAGTCGGCCATGATCGAGTAGGCGGCCGGTGAAAGGGTTGCTTCTCCGACACCGACCCCCACGCGCATCAGGAAAAGCTGCATGTAGGTTTTCGCCAGCCCGCAGGCCGCCGTCATGAGGCTCCAGATGACGATGCCGATGGAAATGATCGCTGTTCGATTCTTCCGGTCGGCGAGCCTTGCGATCGGCACCCCGAGAATCGAATAGAAGACGACGAACGCAAATCCGGCGAGCAGGCCGATCTGTGTATCGGACACCCCGAGATCACGCTTTATCGGCTCGACCAGGAGGCTCAATATCTGCCGGTCGACGATGGCGACGATGTAGGCGAACATCAGGACGCCGACGACGTACCAGGCGTATGCACCGCCGGCGGTCGTCTCCCTCTCGGGCGATACCGGTTCGATGGGTGCGCTGTCGTTGTCGGGCATCATGGATTTCCAGTTCGACCGATCCGGTCGATCGACTGTCAGCCCATCGCCTCGGTAGGGGCCAATACGTTGCAGGTTCGGCGGTTGGCGGTCAAGGGCGCGGGCCTACCGGCGATTTTCGGGCGGCCAAGGGTTATTGTTCTGTCTGCTGACGAAAGACGCGGGCCGCGCTACATGCAATCCGAACGACTCGCCGCCATCCGCGCGAGGTTCCAGCGCTTTGCGCGGGTGGAAGCGCCGGATCTCGATTCGCCCATGTATGCGGAACTCGCCGAGGGCGTCGCCGCCGACGGTGAGTTGCTCGAGCTCGCCGCGCATTCGATGCCGGAACAACCCCCTCCCAACATGCTTTTCGCCGCCGTTCAGTACCTGCTGTTGAGCGGACTCGACCATCCCCTTGCCGGGCACTACCCGGTCATCGCGGGCAGTGAGAGTCTGCCGGGCCCGGCGTTTCCCCGCTTTCGCGATTTCTGCCTTGGCCACCGGGAACGCATTGTCGAACTGGTCGCTACCCGCCGCACACAGACGAACGTCGTCAGGCGCTGCACCTGCCTTCTGCCTGCCTTCGCGCTGGTTCGCGGTGAATCGTCCTTGCCCCTGGCGCTGATCGACATGGGCGCGAGCGCGGGGCTGAACCTCAACTTCGACCGTTACGCCTACAGCTACCGACGGGATGGGAATGAAATACTTCGATGGGGGCCGCGGCGGGCCCGGATCAGGCTGGAAGCGGAGCTGCGCGGTTCAGCCGGGTTACCGCCGTTGCCCACCGCCATCCCGGTTGCCAGCCGCGACGGCATCGATATCGATCCGGTGGATCCCGCCAATCCCGACCAGATGCTATGGCTGCGCGCCCTGATCTGGCCCGAACACGTCGAGCGTCACCAACAGTTGATGGATGCGGCGGCGGAACTCGAAGCAAGCCCGATCCGCATGCACGCGGGCGATGCTGCCGAACTCCTGCCGGACCTGGTCGAGTCCGTCCCCCGTGAGCACGCCCTGGTCGTCTACTCGACCATCGCCTTCTATCAGTTTCCCCGGGACAGCCGCAGACGCATCGCCGACACGCTTGCGGCGGCCAGCGCGGCCAGGCCCGTCTGGCAGATTGCGATGGAGGGATGGAGCCCGCAGCTCTCCGTCACTCGCTACCGCGAAGGAACCCGCGAGACGGAGATCCTGGCGGACGTCTCGGCACACGGGTGGTGGATCGACTGGCGATTGGAACAGGTATAGCCCGAACGGTGATTTCGCTGCTGTTGACGGCCGCAGTAGTTGATTCATGACGGGGTCGGGCTAAAGCGGAATGACGGACAGTCTTTTTGCTGGCATGCTCCGCCGAATGGCAAATGGCTCCCGAGACGAAAGCCCATGAGTATCGAATCCCGGCTCCGGCGAGTGGAAGCCGCCGAGCAGATCCGGCTTCTGAAAGCCCGTTACTGCGACCTGTGCGATCAGGGATACCCCGCCGATGAACTCTGCAGCCTGTTCACGGAGGACGGCATCTGGGACGGCGGCGAAATGGGCGTCTTCGAAGGGCGTGATGCCCTGCACCGGTTCTTCAGCAACATGCCCGATATCATGTCTTTCGCGATCCATCACGTCACCAACTCGGCCGTTGACGTGAATGACGACGCAACGGGCGCCCGCGGCCACTGGTACCTGCTGCAGACCGCCACGGTGAAAAAGACCAACCAGGCGGTCTGGCTCGCTGCGCGCTACGAAGACGATCTTGTCTGCACCGACGGCGACTGGGCGTTTCGCCGCGTAAACCTGAAGAGCCGTTTCTACACGACGCACGAAGCGGGATGGGCAAATCTGCCCCACCTGCTGAAACGGTAATGAACGATACCGTCACCGCACAAATGCACTTCCTGCCCGCTTCGCTGACCGGGGGTGCCGTGACCCACGTGGACCTGCGCACGAATTCCGACGGATTCGGTGGCCTGGACGCCACCGATGTGGCGGTGACAAACGCCCACGGGCACGCCGGCCTGGGTTTGCACACCAGCGGTTTCGAGCTGGTTCGAAGCCCCAGCGCCGTCGCCGATTTCTACGATTGCGACGAGGTGATGAGTACCTATTACGGCGAATGCAGGTCGATCGCGCGGCAATTGACGGGCGCCCGTACGACATTCACCTACGACCACCTGATTCGTGAACCCGGCCTGCAGTACACCGGCGGCGGCACGGACGGTACGCAGAGAAAAACCGGCGTCGAGCGCGGTGGCGGTTACATCGGCAACGTGCACATGGACTACACCGACAACACGACCTGGGAGAAGTACCTGGCAAAGCATGGTCAACGCGTTCCCGAGGGTGCGGGTCGCGTGTACGCGCTCAACTTCTGGCGTCCGCTCAGCCCGTCCGTCGACGACTTCCCCCTGGCCGTGTGCGATGCGCGCACGGTGCGCCTCGAAGACCTCCGGGAGACCGTTGTCTATGGCTACGCCGCGGCCAACTACAGTTGGCACGACATCGGCATAGAAACCTTCAGCGTCAGCGCATCCGACCGCCAGCGTTGGTACTACTACCCCGGCATGACGCCGGATGACGTGCTGGTCATCAAGTCGTTCGATTCCGAGGGCGTGATCGGCAGGACATGCCCGCACGCGTCATTCGCGCACCCGAACCCAAGAGGCGAACCGCGCCGCAGCATCGAACTGCGGGTGCTCTGTTTCTGTTAGCGCTGCAGCCCGTCTTGTGCCGGGCTCGCCGAGCCGGCGAGCGCAGGCAACCGTGGTGTAGCTCGGGAACTGCGTCCCGGTTGCCCGGCATGCGTCCCGGGTCGGCCTCTACGGCGTGGTGTACGCGGCGTGACGTCCGCCGAACGGCGAATACTCCAGGCCGACCGGTTCGGACACCGTCTCGAATTCCGTTGCCTTCCAACCCCAGGCGCTGGTGATGGACAGCGTCTGCCAGCGCCACTGGCCGTCGTTGCCCGGGCGCATCACGCCTTCATAGCGTCCGCCCTGTACGCCGTTGGGGGTACTGGTCATGAAGTAGGCGGTTACCTCGGCGGACTTCAGGTCGTGCGCAACGTTGATGGCCAGATTTGCCGAGTGATGCCCGCCGCGGATTCCCTTGGGACCCTTGCCGTAGGGTGCATACAGGGGCTCGATCTCCGCGCGTCCCTCGAAATGCAGGTCCTGGCCGCCCGCTTCCGGAAAGTTGGGCACATCGAGAATCGCGTCTTCCGTGTAGCAATCGACGATATCGTCACCGAACCCCGTGTCCAGGCAATAGAGGTATCGATTGAACGCGCTCTGCACCGCTTCCTTGGCCTCCAGCCGCGCCACCCGGGCCTGCAGGGCTTGTACTTCCTGATTCATGCGATTCTCCTCCTTGGTGAAACAGGGTGTCACTCATCGCCCCGGTCGTTACGCAACGGCGCCCGCCGCTCTGGATGCAGCATCGGCGAGAGGGATGGCCAACGGGAGTCCGACGATGCGAACAGCCCGTTTCACCGATATACCCGGTGCCTCCCGGCCGGGCCACTGATGGCGACCGATCGCCTCGATCGAAACCGGCAGTTGGTTCGCTAGCCGGCGTGCCGCAGAACCTTGCCGGCCCGCGTGCCGGTGTGTTCGCCGTCCGCGACCGTGACCGCGCCGTTGACGATGGTGGCCTTGTAGCCCGTCGATTTCTGGATAAAGCGCGGTGCGCCGCCGGGGAAGTCGTGCACCAGTACGGGTTGCCGTTCCGCGACGCCTGCCGGGTCGAAGACGTTGACGTCGGCACGCATACCGGGCTTGAGGGTTCCGCGATCCTTCAGGCCGATCACCCGCGCCGGCCCGGAGGTCAGGCGGCGGATGCCTTCGCCCAGGCTGTACAGCCCGGCTTCGCGCACCCAGTAGGACAGGATGAAGGTAGACCAGCCGCCGTCCATGATCTGCGAGACGTGTGCCCCGGCGTCACCCAGGCTCGGGAAGACGTTCGGGCTCAGGATCATGTCGCCGAGTTCCTTGAGGTTGGGGCTGAACGCACGCAGGTTGAACAGCGCGCGGCCGTCGGTTTCCAGGGCGAGGCGCAGGAAGGTCTCCGCCCAGTGCTCTCCTGCCGCCGCGGCCTGGGCCTCCAGGTTCTCGTCTGCCGGGGCCGTGTACTCCGGCGTTTCTCCATCGCCGAGATAGAAGGCGTCGGCCAGGGAAAAACGCAGCTTCGCTTGCCTGGCTTCCTCGACGAGCGTTGCGCGCGTTGCCGCATCGCGAATGCTCTCCAGGCGCCCGGCGAAGTCCCGCCCACGCAACGCGTCCCAGGCGCCGCCCTGTACCGGCAGCACGGATTGCAGGCCGAACAGCACGCCCGAGCCGCGCACGTGGGCGATGGCAGTTACGTCCCCGTACTCGCAGAGCGCCGCGACCGTCTCGGCCCGGGCCTTGCCGGATCCCTGATGGGCTTCCGCCGAGGAGCTGTACAGCAAGCGGCTTCCCGGAGTCTGCGCCAGCGTCTTGAGTACATGGAAATTGGCGCCGACTGCCTGCAGCAGGCCGTTGCGCGGCCCCACTTCGCCGGCGATCTGCACCAGTTCCTCCGGCTCGGCGAAGGTGCCCGGTACGGAGCGCCCGTCGGGCAGCACGTGGGGCTCGAATCGATTGGTCGAGAAGCCGACGGCGCCGCGGTCCATGGAATGCGCCACGACGTCGGCCATCTGCCTGCGCTCTTCCGGCGTTGCCTGCTCCTCGACCGCCCGCTCGCCCATCACGTAGAAGCGCACGGCGCAGTGACCTACCAGACCGGCCACGTTCAACGCCGGCTGCAGGCGCTCGATGGCATCCAGGTAGCCCCCGTAATCTTCCCAGTCCCAGGGCAATCCGGTGAGGATGGCGTTCTTGGGAATGTCCTCGACGGTTTCCATCATGCCGGCGAGCAGTTCGTTGTCGTCGGGCCGGCACGGCGCGAAGGTGACGCCGCAGTTGCCCATGAGCGCGGTGGTGACGCCGTGCCAGCTTATCGGCGTCATGCTCGGGTCCCAGCCGATCTGGGCATCGAGGTGGGTGTGCAGGTCGATGAAGCCCGGCGTTACGGCCAGCCCCTCGGCATCGATCTCGTGCTTGCCCCGGTTTTCCACCCTGCCGAGCGCGCTGATGATGCCGTCATCGATGGCGAGGTCGCCCGGACGCGGTTCCGCGCCCGTTCCATCGACGATCTGGCCGTTGCGAATTACGAGGTCGTGTGCCATCTGGGCCCCTCCGTGTCCGATCCCGCGAAGCCTACCAGCCTCGGAAAAAGTAATCACGTTTACGAAATGTTCGCGGCGTTCCGCAACGGGCATTCAGCGTCGGTGCGCCGGCAGTCCGGCATTCGCGGTAGCATGAACGCGGGAGGGAGGAGCGACCGGTCGCCCCGGTCATGCCGGATACCGAAACGACAGACGAATGAACGACGTGACCAAGGGCAATCTGCCGGAGAATTTCTTCGAGCGCATCGATACGTCTCCGGACGACGAGTTCTATCGGGAACCGCGATTCGTTCAGCACATAGACGAGACCACTGCTGTCCGGTTAACTGAGTCACGTCTTCACGCAACTATATGAATAAAAGGACTTTTTTGGCGAATTTAGGTGGTGTCGACTTGAACGCTGCTGTGCTTTCAGGCGACCTTCCGGGAACACGTTCCTGGAGGCCACACCGTGTACACTGGCAAGACGCTGTTCGCGCAGTTGATGGATTTTTTGCCTTGGACGACCTTTGCCCGAATCGTCGACCGCTACGACGGCAACCACCGTGTTCGCACGCTTGCCTGCACCGAGCACTTCCGCGTGCTGGCATTTGCGCAGTTGACCTACCGCGAAAGTCTTCGCGACATCGAAGCGGTGCTCTCGGCCCAGTCGGCCAAGTTGTACCACATGGGCATTCGCGCCCCCGTCAGGCGATCCACCCTCGCCGACGCCAGCGAGCGCCGGGACTGGCGGATCTACGCCGAGTTTGCACAGCGGCTGATGGCACAAGCACGCAAGCTCTACGCCGAAGAGGATCTGGGCCTGGACTTGTCGAACACGGTTTACGCGCTGGACTCGACAACCATCGATCTTTGCCTGTCGTTGTTTCCATGGGCGCCGTTTCGCAGAACCAAGGCTGCGGTGAAGATGCATACGCTGCTCGATCTGCGTGGCAATATTCCCAGTTTTATCCATGTTTCCGACGGCAAACTGCACGATGTCAACGTGCTCGATCTGTTGATTCCGGAACCGGCGGCGATTTATGTGATGGATCGGGCCTACCTCGATTTCGAGCGACTGTTCGCACTTCACGAGGCCGGCGCATTCTTCGTTACCCGCGCCAAATCGAACGCCGATCTGCGCCGGATCTATTCGGCACCGAGCGACCGGGCGCAAGGAATCATCTGCGATCAGACGGTGGCACTGTCGGGTTTCTACAGTGGCAAACACTTCCCTCACCATTTGCGCCGCATTCGCTTCAAGGATCCGGAATCGCAAAAGACGCTCATCTTCTTGACCAATCTGTTCGGTCCACCGCCGAGGGTCATTTGCGAGTTGTACAAATCCCGCTGGCAAGTCGAGTTGTTCTTCAAATGGGTCAAGCAGCATCTGCGCATCAAGAAGTTCTATGGGACGTCGGTGAACGCCGTGAAGACGCAAATCTGGGTCGCCGTGACGGTGTACGTTTTGGTGGCCATCGTCAAAAAGCGCCTGGACTTGGATGCCTCGCTCTACACATTGCTACAGGTTCTTTCCGTCACCTTGTTTGAGAAAATCCCGTTAAACAAAGGGTTTTTGGAATCAAAGCACACTACCGAGGAATACATGAATCCTAACCAATTGAATTTATTCGAGTATTAACCGGACAGTAGTGAGACGAGACCACCATCGAGGCGCTTACCGGGTGGTACCGCGAGTTCCTGTTCGAGGGCGCCGATGTCCTCGACCTGATGTCTTCCTGGGTTTCCCACTATCCGTCGGAGGTTCCGCTGGGACGAGTGGCGGGCCTCGGCATGAACGCCGCGGAACTGGACGCCAATCCCCGCCTGACGGAACGCTGCGTGCACGACCTGAACCGGGAACCCGAACTGCCGTTCGATGCCGCCGCGTTCGACCGGGCAACGATCGCCGTTTCGGTCCAGTACCTGGTGCGCCCCGTCGAGACCATGCGTTCCGTAACACGGGTGCTGCGCCCCGGTGGGCGTCTGGGTATCGCCGTGTCGCACCGCATGTTCCCCACCAAGGCGGTCCGTGCGTTCCACCAGCTGCCGCCTGAGGAGCGGGTTCGCCTGGTCGGCGCCTACCTGGTTCTGGGCGGATTCAGGAACGTGGCCTTCGTCGACCGTTCCCCGCCCGAGGGAGACCCGCTCTGGATCGTCACGGGCGAGACGGCGGTTTCCTGAGCGGCCCCGCTGCCTTTCGAAGCATGGCGTGCTTCGAGTTCCCGCTTTCATTCGGGCGCCGGATTGCATACATTTGAACGCGTGCAGTTCAGCGCTGGCGACAGTCGATGAGTTTCGATTACTCCGGGAGTGCGTATGCGATACGCGACGACATTCCCGACGCCCACAGGGAGATATGGCAGAAGATCGGCCAACCCGGCAGCTGGTGGCGCGGAGAAGATCGCGTCGCCTTCATTGAGGAGTCGCGCAACGCACGCTTCTGCGCGGCCTGCGAAAAACGTGCCGCGGCGCTGTCGCCGGAAGGGGACGTCGGCCCCCACCAGACCACCACCAACCTGCCGGAGGTGGTCGTCGATGTCGTTCACCGGCTCACCACGGACCCGGCACGGCTGTCGAGAGCCTGGCTCGACGCGGTCAACGCCGGGGGCGTTACCGATGAGGAATACGTCGAGATCCTGGGCGTCGTGGTGGCGGCGGTCAGCATTGATGCCCTGCATCGCGCACTCGGCCTGCCGCTGGAGCCGCTGCCTGCGCCGGTGGCTGGGAAACCCAGCGGTTACCGGCCCGCGGGCGCCGCGGACTCGGGGGCCTGGGTGCACACGGTGCAGCCGGAGAACGCCGGTGAAACCGAAGCGGACCTCTATCCGGGCGGCCGAACCGGAAACGTCATCTCTGCCATGAGCCTGGTGCCCGATGCCGTGCGCATGCTGCTGACACTGAGCCACGTTCACTATCTGCCGATGAGATGCATCATGGCCCCTGGCGACAACGCCGACCGGGCGATCTCGCGCAACCAGATCGAACTGCTGGCGGGGCGCGTCTCCTCGCTCAGCGACTGCTTTTACTGAACCAGCTCCCATGCACTGATGCTCAGTATGAGCGCCAGGACCAGCGGGGACGACGTAGACCTCAAGGGAATCGTGGTGGGCGATCAAGTCGACACGGGCGTTCCCGCCGACAAGGCGCTGCTCGCCTTTGCGGACGTTTCACTGGGCGACGATGCCACGGCAATCGCCGGCGCCCGGGAGCGGGTGCTCGAGGAACTCGGCGAGCCGGCAATGATCGATGCGGCCTGCATCATCGCGAACTTTCAACGGATGGTACGCATAGCGGACGGCACTGGGATCCCGCTGGACTCCCGGATGGCCGCGATCACGGCCGACCTGCGCGAAGATCTCGGCATCAACGCGTACAGCGCTGCGCAACTCACACCGCAACCCGGTTGGGGCGCGCGCCTGCGCGCGCGGTTGCTCAAGCCGTTCCTGCCGGCGTTGCTGCGACGAAGCACGGCGTCTCAAAGGGGATGAGCGGTGGGGCATGGCCCCGCAGGTCGTCAATTCGGAAAGTCGACCCTTCAACCTGTGGCCATCGGAGCGAGCGCCATGCCTGATGCCGGCGACCATGTCTTCACCGAAACGCCGGGTGCCCCGATCAAGTCGTGGACCCGGGGCGTGCCCGTGGAGGATCAGGCGTGGCAGCAGTTGCGCAACGTCGCCTCCCTTCCTTTCATACACAAGCATGTGGCGGCGATGCCCGATGTTCACTGGGGCCGCGGCGCCACGATCGGCTCGGTGATACCGACTACCGGCGCGATCATTCCGGCGGCGGTGGGTGTCGACATCGGTTGCGGCATGACGGCCGTGCAGACGAGCCTTGTGGCGAGGGATCTGCCGGACACCCTTGCACGGCTTCGCTCCGGCATCGAGCGCAAGGTGCCGCATGGCCGCACGGCCGGCGGCGCAGGAGCGACCGGGGAGCGTGGGGGGAACCCCCTGATTTCGTCGCGAACACTTTTCGACGGCAGGTCGGACACAGTTCGCTTGCCTCGGACCTGGAAACGATCGTGGGCAAGGTCCCGAAACTGGCCCGCGCCGCGCGGCGGGCCGTGAGGCACCTGGGCACGCTCGGCAGCGGCAATCACTTCATCGAGATCTGTCTCGATGAGAACGATGCGGTATGGGCCATGCTGCACAGCGGGTCGCGCGGTATCGGCAATGCCATCGGGCAGTTCTACATAGCGGCGGCAAAGCAGGAAATGCGCCGCTGGTTCATCAACCTGCCGGACGTCGACCTTTCCTATCTTCCGGAAGGCTCCCGGCACTTCGATGATTTTGTCTTTGCACTCAACTGGGCCCAGAACTACGCACGGGTCAACCGCGAAATCATGATGGAACATGTGCTCGAGGCGCTGCGGGATGCCGTGCGCCCGTTCGAAACGCTTGCCGGCGCCGTGGACTGCCATCACAACTACGTTGCCCGGGAGAACCACGGGGGAGCGAACGTCTGGGTGACCCGCAAGGGCGCGGTGCGCGCCAGGGACGGCGACCTGGGCATCATTCCGGGGTCCATGGGCGCACGTTCCTTCATCGTCCGCGGCAAGGGCAATGCGGATTCGTTTCATTCCTGTGCCCACGGGGCCGGGCGCGCCATGTCGCGCACCGAAGCGAAGCGCCGCTTCGCCGTGGCCGATCACCAGCGCGCGACGGAAGGCGTGGAATGCCGCAAGGATGCGGGCGTGATCGATGAGACGCCGATGGCGTACAAGGACATCGATGCCGTCATGCGCGCCCAGGCGAACCTTGTCGAAGTGGTTCATACGCTGAAACAGGTTGTCTGCGTGAAAGGGTGAACGACCCGCAGGTGGACCCTCACACGGCGCGGACGACCGTTCCGGCAGCCACGTCGACGTCACGACCTGGAACGACGCCTGTGCATGGCTCTCCCTGAAACTCTCGGATTGGTCGTTCGGCGATGCCGATGCCGAAGCGGATGCAAGAGATCACGGCGCGCATGCTTGTGTAGTTGGGGGGAACGAACCGCGGATTTCCGCCTCTAAAGATGTAGGCAAGCAGACCCCCGGGGGGTTGGCGATCGCGGTACCTGGCAGTTTGCGGCGACCATTCCGGTGATTCGAATTCTCGAACGGTCTGCGTTGACGGCGAGGCCAGGTGCTGATGGGGCAAGAGATTGGCGATAGTGCGACTCCAGGAATCTGGTGGGGGCGCTACGCGTACCGTGAGTACTTCAGGTGGCCGCTGATTCGGGTATCGCTCGGCATCATGGCCGCGAGCTTGCTGATCTTTACGGTTCTTGGTCCGCTGGGCATGGAGGACCGTATGGGCGCATTGCAGCGCCTGGCATTCGTGACCTTCTGCGGTGTTCTCTGCTGGCCCGTCTGCCATGCCCTGAGTGGAGCCACACTCTATGTGGGGCGATCCCTGGCCCCCATACGCATTCTGTTCGTCTTCATCGCCGGGACGCTGTTCACGGCGTTGCCCTGCACGGCGGTGGTCCTCATGGCATTCGACCTGTTCCAGGCAGGCGGCGACATCGACTTCACGTTGACGGAGGTGTACGTGAACACAGCTGTTGCGGCCCTGGCGTGCCGTGGCGTGGTCTACTACGTTGCCTGTCAGCGTGCGAGGGTCACGCTCGAAGCCGAACGGGGATCGGGCCTGGTTGCGCCAGATCGTGTGACGGCGGCGTCCAGGGCGCCTGCGGCTCCCCCCGGGCCGGTCGGTGACTCGCGGGAGGCATTGTTCGAACGCTTGCCGCAAATGCTGGGCCGCGACATCGTCTACGTTTCCGTCTCGGGCCACTACATAAACATTGTCACCACGGAAGGAACCTGCCTGATCCTGATGCGCCTCGCAGATGCGGTTGCCTCTCTTGGCGAACTGGGAATTCAGGTGCATCGTTCCTATTGGGTGGCGCATCGGCACATCGTCGCCGTACAGCGTCTCGACGGCCGCATGATGCTGCGCCTCACCGGAGGCCACGAAGTGCCCGTGAGCCGCACTTACCGGGTTGCGGTCAATGCCGCCGTCTCCAAAGCGAGGGATCAAAGTGCCTGACGGTCTGGAATCACTAGCCTTGGGCGGCCGAGCATCGGGCCTGAACGACTGTCGGTCGCCGCGCGCAAGTGAGGCCCTGCCTGAACTGTCGTTTTTGCCAGCCACCGCGTCGATTCGTGCGTCGTGGGTAGGGCTCAGGAAGTATTCCCCTGTTGACGGAATTCATCCCGAATGTGGCTTGCGGTATTCGCAACCGGGCAACTATGGTTTGTTGCACCAGTGTCCTAGATACGCAGGCCAGGACACTTGGAATGTGCGGCAACGCCGGGCCCGAAAGATGCCCGCGTTTCCTGCACTGCCGGCGCCCATGCAATGCAGTATCGCATTGTGTGCCGGCACTTGAGTTCGATGGCGGTGTGGTCGGTCGGGGTAGTACCGGCTTCGGCCGGAGCAGTACCGGTCGGCCGCCCGCCGTCGAACGCTTTCGGGCTGCTTTACAACAACCCTGATCCCCAATATTCTGTTGTCCGGCTTCGATTCTCAACGTAGAACGGAGACCGGCGTCTCGAGGGGCGCCATTCGCATCGAATTGACGAGGACTTGATCCAATGAAGGACAGGTACCTGAAGCGTCGGCCTGCTTCCGCCGCCGGTAGTTCCTGTCCTTTCGCCGTAAAGGGGAACAGGCATGAACGTACTGGACTTTAGCAAGCGCAAAGCCGCAAACCATCCCATCTCCATGGTCACCTGTTACGACTACTGGTCGGCGCGGGTACTCAACGAAACCGAGATCGACACCCTGTTGGTGGGCGACAGCCTCGCCATGGTCATGCACGGTTTCGACAGCACGGTACATGCCACGGTCGAGATGATGGCGCTGCACGTCAGCGCCGTACGGCGGGGTGCGCCGGACAAGTTCGTGGTGGGCGACATGCCGTTCCTTTCGGTACGCAAGGGCGCGGCCTTCGCCATGGACGCGGTGCAGGAACTCATGCAGGCGGGCTCCAACGCCGTCAAGATTGAGGGCGAAGCCGGGCAACTCGACCTGATGGCGCATGTCGTCGAGTCAGGCGTGCCCGTGATGGGGCACCTGGGCCTTACCCCCCAGTCCGTGGAAGCCTTCGGCGGGCACAAGGTGCAGGGCCGCAACGAAGGGCAGGCCGCCGAAATCGTCGAGTCGGCCAGAAGGCTGGAACAGGCCGGCTGCTTCGCGCTGGTACTCGAGTGCATTCCGGCGGAACTCGGCCGCCTCGTTTCCCGGGAGATCGGCATCCCCACCATCGGCATCGGCGCCGGCCCGCACACCGACGGACAGGTTCTGGTGCTGCAGGACATGCTCGGCATGAACCCTTGCTTCAAGCCGAAGTTCCTGCGCCACTATGCCGACGGGCACGGCATGATCGAGGCCGCCGTCAACCGCTTTCACGATGACACCAGTTCCCGGGCCTTCCCCGCCCGGGCCGAGTGCTACGGCTGAATCGGTGGTTGCGGGGCCGGTCTCCGAAAATCTTTTCCCCCCAAAGAGGCTGTACCGCGCAAAGACGCGGTTGAGCCGGCCCGTACCGCCGACAGGAACATATGAGGGTTTTCAGGTCGATTGCGCAATGGCGGGACGCCCGCAAGGCACTGACCGGTACGGTCGGCTTCGTGCCCACCATGGGCGCCCTGCACGCCGGCCATGCCTCCCTGCTGCAGCGAAGCGTGGCCGAGAATGACGTTACGGTCGCCAGCATCTACGTTAATCCAACCCAGTTCAACGATCCCGACGACATGGCTGCCTATCCCAGCCTGCCCGCTCTGGACCTCGACTTGTGCGAATTGCTGGGTGTGGATCATGTGCTGATCCCCATGCGGGAAGAAATCTACCCCGACGACTATCGTTACCGCGTCGAGGAGACCGAACTCAGCCGCGAACTCTGCGGCGCGCACCGCCCCGGCCACTTCACGGGCGTGCTGACGGTGGTAATGAAGCTGCTGAACCTGGTGCAACCGCGCCGGGCCTATTTCGGGGCCAAGGATTTTCAGCAGTACCTGCTGATTCGGGGCATGACCGAAGCGTTGTTCATGAGTGTCGAGATCATCGCCTGCGCAACCGTCCGCGAAGACGACGGGTTGGCCATGAGCTCGCGCAACGCCCTGCTCACGGATGCAAGCCGCAGGCTGGCATCGAGGCTCAACCGCGTGTTGCGCTCATCGGAATCGGACCAGGAAGTGTTCGAAGAACTCGAACGGCTCGGATTCTCGGTCGACTACGTCGTTTCCCGGTTCGGCCGCCGTCTCGCGGCGGTATCGGTCGCCGGGCGCCAGGGGACGGTAAGGCTAATCGACAATGTCGAACTCCCCCGGATCAGCAGGGGTGAGCGCGGCGGCAACGGTCGGCCGCCGGGGTCGGCTTGACGGTGTGGGAACGCGGCCTACAGTTCCCCAAAAACGAGGCGACCATCGAATAGCGTCGCCGTAACCCTGGCCTCGTTGATCTCCTGCGGTGGAATGCCGAACAGGTTGCGGTCCAGCACGATGAGGTCGGCACGCTTGCCGGCCTCGATCGACCCGCTGTCATGGTCTAGAAAGTTCAGGTACGCGCTGTTGATGGTGTAGCTGGCGATCGCATCGGCCAGGCTGATTTCCTCGCCCTGACCGAGCGTCGAGCCGGTTTTCCCGTCGGGGTCGAGACGGGTCACGGCCGCTTCGATGCCGTCCAGGGGGTTGGCGGAACTCACGTACCAGTCGCTGCCGAAGGCGACCCGGGCGCCTGAGCGCTGCATGCTGCCGATCGGGTAGAGCCACCGCGCACGCTCGTTGCCAATGCGCGGAATGGTCAATTCAGTGATGTAGACATCGTTGATCGCCCAGAGCGGCTGAAAGTTGGCGGTAACTCCAAGCGTCGCGAAACGCGGTATGTCGGCCGGGTCGAAAAGCTGGATGTGGGAGATGTGGTGGCGGCTGTCCCTGGCTCCGTTGGCCGCCCGTGCCGCCTCCAGCGCATCGAGAGACGTGCGGATGGCGCGGTCGCCGATGGCGTGGAAGTGTATCTGGAAAGCTTCCGCGTCCAGTGCCGTAACCGCTGCGTTCAACCGCTGCGGGTCGTTGAGCAGATCGCCGCTGAAACCATCGTCGCGGTCATCGTATGGCTCAAGCAGCGCTGCGGTGTGCGTTTCCATGACGCCGTCCTGCCAGATCTTGATGGTGGAAGCGGCCAGGTTGCCGTGTGTGTAGCGTGCGCGGGCGGCCCTGAACGCGGCAAGTTGCGGTTCGAGCCCAAGCCGGTTTTCCCAATAGAGGGAGGCAACGACCCGGAGGTTCAGTTCGCCCCGGTCATCGAGAGCGAGGTAAGTGTCCAGGCCGTAGTAGGCATCGCCCGGCGTCAGTTTTGCCAGCGCGTCCTGCACGGCGACGATGCCGAGGCTCAGCAGGTGGTCCCGAGCGTACTCGAGCCCGGCTTCGAGATCCGTCGGGCGCAGAGGGGGAGCAGCATCGAACACCAGGTTCATGGCGGAGTCTTCCTGCAGGCTGCCGGATGGCGTCCGGGTGCCGGGATACCGGTCGATCCGGCCGCCGGGCGGGTCGGCCGATCCGTCGTCGATGCCCGCCGCCGCGAGCGCCGCGGAGTTGACCCAGAGCGAGTGGCCGTCGGAAGATTTCAGCGCGATGGGCCGTTCGTCGGTCAGCGCATCGAGCAGCGCCTTGTCCGGCAGGCCACTGGGTGCGAAGTTGTCCACCGACCAGCCGCCGCCCTGAATCCACCCGTCGGGGGTGCGGCGGATGCAGGCGCCCACCTCCCGGAGAAGGGCGTCGACGCCGACAAGATCGAACAGCGCGCACTGGCGGTAGGTCACCCCGCTGTGTACGGGGTGCACGTGGCTGTCCTGGAATCCCGGCAGGACCATCCTGCCGCCCAGATCGACGATCCGGGTGCCGTCGCCGGCCCGGTCCATCGCCTCCGCGGTGCTGCCGGTCCACTGGATTCGACCGTCCTTGACGGCTACCGCCTGTGCCCAGGTTCGCGCGGTATCTACCCGGTAGACGTGACCGTTGACTAGCAGAAGGTTGGCTGCATCCATCGGCTCGCGCTCGCTGGAGCAGCCTGCCGCAGTAGTTACGACGAAGGCGAGGGTGCGCAGATGCCGCCGGATGGCGACGTTGTGTCTTCCAGGGGAATTCATGGAACGACTGTTTGGAGTGATTGGCTTCTCGAACGTCAAACGGACGGCTAGAGGCCGGCACCGCAAGGTTACACGGTTTCCGGACATTGTCGTCAGGCGGCACCTGCCTGCATTCGAGATCGGGGAACCGGTGTATGCGCGTTCGGGGGCCGCGCTTATAATCGGCGGGTACCCCGGTAGAAACTGCAATGTTCGATAACCTGTCCGATCGCCTGAGCGGGACGCTTCGCGGCCTCACCGGCAAGGGTCGCCTGTCGGAGGAGAACGTCTCCGCGGCGATGCGGGACGTCCGCATGGCGCTCCTTGAAGCCGATGTCGCCCTGCCGGTGGTCAGGTCGTTCACCGACAAGGTCCGCACCCGGGCGCTCGGCCAGGTTGTCAGCGCCGCCCTCAATCCCGGCGAAGCATTCGTCAGGATCGTTCACGAGGAACTCGTCGATGTCATGGGCCGCGCCAATGACGCGCTGAACCTCGCGACGACGCCTCCGGCCGTGGTGCTCATGGCCGGGCTGCAGGGGTCGGGCAAGACCACCACGGCGGCCAAGCTCGCGCTTTATCTCAAGGAACGGGAGCGCAAGAAAGTGGCCCTGGTCAGCGCCGATGTTTACCGGCCTGCTGCCATCGAGCAATTGCAGACCCTTGCGGGCGATGTGGGTGCGCGTTTCATTCCGTCCGCCCCGGACGAGGCGCCGGTAGCCATCGCGGCCCGTGCCGCGCAGGAGGCGGAACGGCAACTCGACGATGTGCTGATCGTCGACACGGCGGGCCGGCTCGGGGTGGATGAGGACATGATGGGCGAGATCAGCGCCCTCCAGGAAACCCTGCAACCGGTGGAAACCCTGTTCGTGGTGGATGCCATGACGGGTCAGGATGCCGCTGCCACCGCCAAGGCGTTCGACGAGGCGCTGGAACTCACAGGGGTCATTCTCGCCAAGGCGGATGGGGATGCGCGCGGCGGCGCGGCCCTGTCCGTGCGTTTCATCACCGGCAAGCCGATCAAGTTCATCGGCACCGGCGAGCGCCCCGATGCGCTTGAGCCGTTTCATCCCGACCGGCTGGCATCCCGCATTCTGGGCATGGGCGACCTGCTCAGCCTGATCGAGGAAGCCGAACGCAAGGTCGACAAGCGCAAGGCAGACCGGCTGGCGCGCAAGATCACCCGGGGAAAGCGGTTCGACCTGGAGGACTTCCGCGATCAGTTGCAGCAGATGGCCAGCATGGGCGGCGTCGGCAATCTGCTGGAAAAGCTGCCCGGCGCCCAGCATCTGCCGCCGCAGGCGCAGTCCCGGCTCGATGACGGGATGTTCAGGCGCTTCGGGGTGATCATCGACTCCATGACGCCTCGCGAGCGCCGCTTCCCGGATCTCATCAACGGTTCGCGCAAACAGCGGATCGCCCGGGGCAGCGGCATGCAGATCTCGGACGTCAACCGGTTGCTCAAACAACACCGGCAGATGCAGAAGACCATGAAGAAAGTCACCCGGAAGGGGGGCATGCAGAAGGTGATGCGCGGGCTGCAGGGCGCAAGGCCGCATCCTGGAATGCGGCGTCGGTAAGGCGCTGGACGGTCCGGTTGAGATACGGGGCTTTCCGCGGGTTGCCGGGGGGCCTCACCGGTGCGCGGCGGCGCATGTGCTTGAGAAAGCGGGCCTGGACTGTGGTTTTCCCCCCGGCACGCGATTAGAATACCGCGCCTTTCGATTCAGGGGCCGCAAACTATGGTGACGATTCGGCTGGCGCGGCACGGCGCCAAGAAGAATCCGTTCTACCACGTCACGGTGACCGACCGCGCTGCGCCGCGGGACGGCCGCTTCATCGAGCGCGTGGGATTCTTCAATCCGGTCGCCAGGGGGCACAGCGAACGCTTGCGCATCGATCTCGCCCGGGTAGACCACTGGCTTGCGGTCGGCGCCCAGCCCTCTGACCGGGTACGCAAGCTGATCAAGCGGGCCCGGACCGAACAGGAGGCCCTGGCGTCCGGCGAAGCCGAGGCTGCGCCGGCAGACGCCACGGCGGTCGACGCTGAAACAACAGAGGCCGTCGAAGCAGCGCCGGAGGCCGATGCAGGCGCTGGGGCCGAAGCGGAGGCCACCGAGGATAGCGGTGAGGCCGAGGCAGCTGAAGCCGAATCTGAAGCTGAAGAAAGCGCAGAAGTGGGAGCGGCCGAATCCGCGGCCGACGCCGAGGCGGAGGAGCCTGCGCAGGATGCAGAGGCACCTGCTGCGGAAGACGCTGCCGCAAGCGCTGAAGAACCGGAAGCTCCGGCGGACGAAGGGGCCGGCAAAAGTTAGTCCGACCTATTCGTGAATGGACGTAGCGAGGCTGGCAAGAGTAGTGAAAGCGCTGGGTGCGCGGACGCGTGCTTGCAGCCCGTTGAGCGCGCGCAGGCGTGCTTGACAGCACGTTGAGCACGCGGCGGGAGCACGGCCAGTGATTTCGCTGCTATTGACGGCCGCAGTAGTTCATTCATGAATAGGTCGGGCTAGGCCGGCCGAGACTGATTCGCACGGGCGCCGAGGAGCCGGTCGTCGTCGGACGCGTCGGCGGCGCCTACGGTATCCGCGGTTGGGTTCGCCTCACATCCTACACCGATCCCCCCGCCAACCTGCTGGCCTACAGTCCGTGGTTCCTGCAGCGCTCCGGTGAATGGCAAGCCATCGACGTGCTCGAAATCCAGCCTCACGGCGACGGGTTTGTCGCCAGGCTCTCGGGCATCGGCGACCGTAACGAAGCGCTTGCCATCAGGGGCAGCCTGGTCGGCGTGCGTGCAGACAACTTCCCGCCGCCCGAGCCCGGGGAATATTATTGGCGGGATCTGATCGGGCTGCGCGTCGTCAACAGCGACGGAACCGAATTCGGCACGGTCAAGCGTCTGATCGAGACGGGCGCCCACGATGTGCTGGTCGTCAAGGGAGAGCGGGAAAGGTTGATTCCATTCGTTGAACAGTTCGTGGACGGAGTAGTTCAAGAGGACGGTTTGCTGCGGGTCGACTGGGAGGACATCGACTGAGATGTGGGTCGGCGTGGTCAGCCTGTTTCCGGACCTGATCCGTGGCATCGCCGCCGTCGGCGTGCTGGGCCGCGCGCTCAAGCAGGGCGGCCTGGCGATCGAGGTTTTCAACCCCCGCGAACACGCTACGGACCGCCACGCCACCGTGGACGACCGGCCCTACGGCGGCGGCCCCGGCATGGTGATGCTGGCGGAACCGTTGCTCGCGAGCATCGGGGAGGCGAAGTCGAGAGCGCCGTCGCCGGCCAGGGTGGTCTGCCTTTCCCCCCAGGGCAAGCGGCTCGACCAGGCCGGGGTGGAGCGGCTTGCGGGGGAGACGAGCCTCGTGTTGGTAGCCGGCCGGTACGAAGGGATCGATGACCGGGTTCTGCAACTGGCCGTCGATGAGGAAGTGTCCATCGGCGACTACGTTCTTACGGGCGGGGAGCTTCCGGCGATGGTGCTCATCGATGCAATGAGCCGCCTGCTGCCGGGAACGCTGGGCAACAGCGAGTCGGCGCTGAGTGAATCGCATCTTGATGGATTGCTCGAATATCCGCACTATACGCGCCCCGAGACGGTTGCCGGCCTGAAAGTGCCCGCCGTGCTCTTGAGCGGCGACCATGCGGCAGTCGAAAAATGGCGCCGCGCCCAGGCGCTCAAGCGTACCTGGGTGCGCCGGCCGGAACTGCTGGCCCGCCGGCAGCTCTCGGATCAGGATGCGGCCCTCCTGGAGGCACAACTCAAGGGCCCGGACGAGGAGACGAACGATGCGTAGAAACAAGATTCTGGAGGAGCTGGAAAACGAACAGCTCAAGACCGATATCCCCGACTTCTCGGCCGGGGACACCGTCGTCGTGCAGGTCAAGGTCCGGGAAGGGGTCCGCGAACGGCAGCAGGCGTTCGAGGGCGTCGTCATCGCCAGGCGCAACCGGGGCCTCAACTCATCCTTCACCGTGCGCAAGGTGTCCCACGGCGTCGGCGTGGAGCGCACCTTCCAGGCCCACAGCCCGATGATCGCATCCATCGAGGTCAAGCGCCGCGGCGATGTGCGCAAGGCCAAGCTCTACTACCTGCGCCAGCGCTCCGGCCGCGCGGCGCGGATCAAGGAAAAGGTCTAACGGGGCTACGCCCCAGCCCGACGAGAAGGCGGTCGTCGCCCACAAACTTGCTCGTTTGACACCCGTATCCGCGAATTAGAGGTCTGGGCGCGTCGCCTGGCGTCGACGCGATCAAGTTGCTCCGCAACTTGGAGACGTTGTTCGACAATGCGATTCAACTGTCCACATTGGGGCCGTTCAGGGATTCCAGTCGGCGTGTTCGGCTTGTTGCAGTCGACCGTATAGCTGCCGAGCCGTCGAACCAATTGTCGGGTTTCTGCACACGACGACTCCGATTCCCGTGCTTCCACCACGTTTGCTGATGCTGCCGGCTGCCAGTGCAGTTTGGTGCTGTCGGAAAACGCATTTGATCGTTACGTGCTCATGTGCCTGCATGGCGACCCGTTTAAGGGAGTCGCTGTTCTTGCTGTCCGCATCAATTTGGAGCGGTACGAATCCCGACAAAACCCCCGTCAAGTTGTCGGGATTTAAGGGAGGCTTATCAAATTTTTCACCTATGCCGACAGTCTATCGACTGGAGTGTCGGGATATTTTCCGCGATATTGCATAACCTATAGAATTCCGACAATCTGTTCGGGCTGGCAGCGGGCTCCTGCCGGAGCAGCCTGAAGTTGGCTGCCAAGCCGCTTCGTGACAGACCTGCGAGCCACTCGGTCAGCACGGTCAGCCGGAGGCAACCTGATGGAAAACGCATCCGAATTTGATGCTCGCCAACTGATGGAATGCGCGATAACGGTAATGCAGCGGTCAGTTGCGGAACATCGCATGGACGGCAAGGCGAGCCCCTCGGTCGGCGCCGTTCTGTGGGGGCGGGGAGGTGACGTGGAGAGCGCGTACCGTGGGGAACTGCGCGATGGCGACCACGCCGAATACACTCTCCTGGAAAGGAAGAAACGAGCTTCGAGACTCGATGACGCCGTGCTGTTCACGACGCTGGAGCCCTGTGCTCCGGGAGCGCGCCGGCATCCCAAGCTGAGTTGCGCCGAACGGATCGTAGACGCACGCATCAAAGAAGTCTGGGTCGGGATCGAAGACCCGGACCCGATGGTGGACCGAAGGGGCATTCGATTCCTCCAGGAGCGTGGCGTTACCGTCCACATGTTCGACCCGGATCTCCAACGCGAGATCAGAGCATTCAACCAGCAGTTCCTGGAGCAGGCTTTGCAGCGTGCAGAAGCGGAGCAGGAAGAGAACACACGAGAGGCGCCGCGCCTGTCCCCATTGGAGGAAACCCTGCTGGACGTCGAGTTGGACGACCTGTCCTCTGAGGCGCTGGATCGGTACAGGGCGGCAATCAAATCCAGCGCAGCGACAGAATCCGTAGCCATCAACCGTCGACTGTTACAGCTCGGTTTGATCCGGAGGAAATCCTCCGGGCGCCTTGCCCCCACCGGTTTTGGCCTTCTACTGTTCGGCCAGGAGCCGAGAACGGTCATGCCCCAGTCGGGAGTGCTCGGCACGATCCACTTTGCTGACGGGCGTGAGGAAGTGCGCGATTTCGATGGACCTCAAGTTTTCGCGCCGGAACAGGTTTTGCGTTGGTTACGGGAAAAGTTGCCGAATCCGATCGATCGTTCCGGTGCACGACGAAAAGAGATAAACCGGGGCCTCTTCGAGATGGTACGGGAGGCGGTGGTCAACGCGATCATGCACCGAGACTACGGCATCGAGGGAGCCAAATGCCAATTGACGGTGACCGAGGACGCCATCAGGGTAATGAGCCCGGGCCGGCCGGTGGAGCCGGTCACCCTGGAACAGATGCAGTCCTTCAATGCACCGATGCTCAGCCGCAACCCAGTCCTTCACTACATCTTTTCGCGTATGGATTTGGCGGAGGAAAGGGGGTTGGGACTCAAATCGATTCGCGATTACGCCGTGCGTGCAGGATTGCCGTTGCCGCGATACCGGTGGGTGGCGCCCTATCTGTCGCTGACCGTTTATCGTAGCGGGGCTGCTCTGGGCGCCGATTTGACGAACCGGGCGACAATGGAACTGCTGAACGCCGACACCGGGGCTGCGTGGGATATCGTTTCCGCAAGGGAATCGACAACAACGCGGGAACTCATGGAACGATTGAACTTCGATGAGCGGAAAACTCAACGCATCCTCAGGACACTTCAGGACGCCGGGCTGGTACGCCGGATGGGCAAGGGGCGAGCCACGCGCTATGCAGTGATTTCAGGCTGAGGTGCCGGATCGATTGAAAACTCAATGCCGCTCTCCGCTTGCAGGAGGCGGATGACATGGAGTCCGCAATGACCCCCATCGACCAGTACATTGACGAGATCTGGCTCGAAAAAGGTCTGAGCAACAACACCCTTGCGGCCTATCGCCGCGATCTGCAATCGTTGGCGAAGGATGTGGGCAAGGACCTTTTCGAGGTGACAGAGCCGGAGCTGATCAATGTCCTTGCCAGGCGCTACGACCGCGGCTACCGGGCAACCAGTTCCGCCCGGTGGCTGTCCTGCGTCAAGGGGTTCTACCGCCACAGCATGGCGCGGGGCAGAGTCGACCGGGACCCCGCGGCACACATCGAACACCCGGTACTCGGCCGCCCGTTGCCCGGGACGCTGTCTGAAAGCCAGGTGGTCGCATTGCTGAACGCGCCCGATGTCGACACCCCTATCGGGCTGCGCGACCGGGCCATGCTGGAACTGCTTTACGCCACGGGCCTGCGGATCACGGAACTCGTCTCGCTCGGCATCGCTTCGATCAACCTGCGCCAGGGCATCGTCAGGGTCGTGGGCAAGGGCGGCAAGGAGCGCCTGGTGCCCGTGGGCGAAGAGGCGCTGCACTGGGTCGAACGCTTTGTTCGCGACGGCCGCGGGGCGCTGTCTGGCGAGGGTACCGAGGCGCTCTTTCCAAGCCGCCGCGGGCGCGCCATGACCCGTCAGACGTTCTGGTACGCGGTAAAGCGGCACGCCCGCAAGGCCGATATCTACTCTCACATCTCGCCTCACACCCTGCGTCATGCCTTCGCGACCCACCTGCTGAATCACGGGGCCGACCTGCGGGCCGTGCAGATGATGCTCGGTCACGCGGACCTTTCCACCACGCAGATCTACACGCACATCGCCCAGGCGCGCCTCAAGGAACTGCACCGGACGCATCATCCGCGCGGGTAGAACGTGACTTTCCCGAACGCCGGGAGGGAAACTGCTAGACTTCGCTTTTTTGGCCCGCACGGACCCGGCACCGGGCCGCCTGTTCCCCCAAAGAGGTTGAAATGACCCGTATCGCCCGTTTCACGTTGCTTGTGGCCGCCGTATTGGCGCCGGTGGCTCTGGCGGCGCCGGGCGACGACCTTGTTGCCAGGCTCAAGGAATTGCAGCCTGCGCTGCCGATCGAAAGCGTGGAGGAAACTGCCTTTGACGGCATGCTGGCGATCGAGCTGGAAGACGGCAGCGTGTTGTACGGCACCGCAGATGGCCGTTTCCTGTTCACGGGCGACATGTACTCGGTGGGGAGTGAGGGGTTCGTCAACCTCACCGACTCGATTCGTGCCGAACGGCGCCGTGAGCTTCTTGCCGGCGTAAGCCGGGACGACATGATCGTGTTTCCGCCGGTAGGCGAGCGCAAGGCCTACGTCAACGTCTTTACCGATGTGGATTGCGGCTATTGCCGCAAGCTGCACCAGGAAATGGCGGAGATCAATGCACTGGGCATCGAGGTACGTTACCTGGCGTTTCCCCGGGCAGGCACGGATTCCGATTCCTATCGCAAGATCGTCTCGGCCTGGTGCGCCAGGGACCCCCAGAGCGCCATTACCGAACTCAAACTGGGCAACAGCATACCGCCGCGGTCCTGCCCGAACCCGGTGAGCGCGCAGATGGAGCTGGGTAGCCAGCTCGGCGTGTCGGGCACGCCGGCTCTCGTGACGGAAGACGGGCACCTGATCCCCGGCTATCTGCCGGCGGAAGAGCTTGCTCGGGCGCTCGGGCTGTAACCGGAGCCGGTCGTTGCAGGCGTTGCGCATCGGCATTGCCGGTCTGGGCACCGTTGCCCGGGGCGTACTCGACCTGTTCGGGGCCAATGCCGGCCACCTCGAGCGCCAGGCAGGCCGCCCGCTCAGGCTCGTCAGGGTTGCCAGCCGCACCCCCCGGCCGGAGGCGGACCTGGCGGGTGCTGAATTCTCGACGGATCTCGCAACCCTGCACCAGGACGATGTCGACGTGGTCGTGGAACTCATCGGGGGCGAGGACCGTGCCGTGCGCCTGGTGCGAGACGCCCTGTCGCGACGGCAATCCGTTGTGACCGCCAACAAGGCCGTAATCGCCCGGTTCGGAGACGAACTGCTCGTCGGCGCCGCGCAACAGGGGGTGGGGCTCGGCTTCGAGGCGGCGGTTGCCGGCGGCATTCCCATCATCGGCTCGCTGACCCGGGGGCTGGCGGCCAGCCGGGTGCAGACCGTTGCCGGCATCATCAACGGCACGTCGA
Source organism: Pseudomonadales bacterium (assembly GCA_963663395.1). Taxonomy (GTDB): domain Bacteria; phylum Pseudomonadota; class Gammaproteobacteria; order Pseudomonadales; family Azotimanducaceae; genus Azophilus. The sequence continues at coordinate 4,712,106 of OY760226.1, read as the reverse complement.
ACTACATACTGACGGCCATGTCGGAGCAGGGCTCGACCTTCGAGGATGCCCTTGCGGCGGCACAGGCACTCGGCTACGCGGAAGCCGACCCGACCTTCGACGTGGAGGGCATCGATGCGGCCCAGAAGCTGTCGATACTCGCGGCGCTCGCCTTCGACGTGGGTTTCGGCATGGATGGCTTGTTCACCGAAGGCATTGCCGGCGTCACCGCGGAGGATATCGGCTACGCTGCCGAACTGGGCTATGGCATCAAGCACCTGGGCATAGCGCGCCGGTCCGAAGACGGCATCGAAGCCCGCGTGCATCCGACGCTCGTTCCCGCAAACGGCATGCTGGCACAGGTTCGGGGTGTCATGAACGCGGTGCTAATCGAAAGCGACGCGGCAGGGGCATCCCTGTTTCATGGTGCGGGTGCGGGCGCGGCACCGACAGCGTCCTCGGTGGTTGCCGACCTCATAGCAATCGCCCGCGGCGAGGTGCCCGAGTACCGCGCGGGAGGCCAGGAACGCCGGATGATCCCCATGAGCGCCGTGCAGTCCGCCTTTTACCTGCGCATTCCGGCCCGGGATGCGCCGGGGGTATTCGGCAAGGTGGCCAATACTCTCGGCGCGAACGACATCAGCATCGAGGGCGCGGTGCAGCGGGAACGGGCCATTCGCATCAACGGCGACGGCAGCCGGTCGTCCTGGGTACCCATCGTCATTCTCACCAACGGGGTTCGCCAGGCGGTAATGGACGCGGCGATCGCCGAAGTTCAGGCGATGCCCGATGTCGTGGGCGAAATAAAGTGCATGCGGGTGGAGCACTTCGATTGACCGTGGGGGTGCGTTGCACGCTGATACCGGGCTGACGATCGTGGAGCGGGGTGGCCCGACGCCGGACCTGCCCGGTGTTCCCGCCCTGTTGCGGCGGATCTACGGAAATCGGGGCATTACCTCGGCGGAGGAACTGCAGCGGTCGTTGGCCGGCCTGGCGGATCCCGCGCCCATGCGGGATATCGATACCGCCGCGGGGCGCATTGCGCAGGCAGTCCGGGAAGGGCAGCGCATTCTGTTCGTCGGCGACTTCGATGCGGACGGCGCGACATCGGTGGCGCTTGGCGTATCGGTATTGCGCGCCTTTGGCGCGGAAAGCGTCGATTTCGTGGTTCCGAACCGGTTCGAATTCGGCTACGGCCTGTCTCCGGAAATCGTTCGCGTGGCGCTGCAGAGGAAACCGGATCTGCTGATCACCGTGGACAACGGCGTCTCCAGCATCGAGGGCGTCGAACTCGCCAATGCCGGGGGCGTCGATGTCATCATCACCGACCATCACCTGCCCGGCGCGAAACTTCCGCCGGCCCATGCCATCGTCAATCCGAACGTGCCGGGTTGCGGCTTTCCCAGCAAGGCCATTGCCGGCGTCGGCGTCATCTATTGCGTTCTTTCCCGGGTGCGCCGCGTGCTGAGGGACGCGGGCTGGTTCGCAAACAGCGGCACGGCGGACCCGAATCTCGCCCAATGGCTCGACCTCGTCGCCCTGGGCACCGTCGCCGACGTGGTGCCCCTGGACCGCAACAACCGCACGCTGGTTCACCAGGGGCTGTTGCGCATGCGGAAGAGCCGTTGCCGGCCTGGAATTCAGGCACTGGCGGAGGTGTCCCGACGGAGCCTGTCCGGCCTGCGGGCCTCTGACCTGGGGTTCTACCTCGGCCCGAGGCTGAATGCTGCCGGGCGCCTGGAAGACATGTCGTTGGGCATCAGGTGCCTGCTGGCGGAGTCCCTGGCGGAGGCACGGAGGCACGCCGCCGCCCTGGATGAACTCAACACCACCAGGCGCGAGTTGCAGCAGGAGATGGTGGCCGAAGCCGAATTGATCGTGGCGGAGCAGGGGCAAAAGAAGCAGGAACGCTACGGCGTTTCGGTTTTCGATCCCGGCTGGCACCAGGGGATTGTCGGCATCGTCGCCGGCCGGCTGCGCGAGCGCATCAACCGGCCCGTCATCGCCTTTGCGCCGGCCGGCGACGCGGAACCCAACTCATTGCGCGGCTCTGCCCGGTCGGTTCCCGAACTGCACATACGCGACGCCCTCGATGCGGTAGCCGGCCGCCACCCCGGGCTGCTGGCCAAGTTCGGTGGCCACGCCATGGCCGCGGGGCTCTCCATCCGGCGCGTGCACTACGAGCAATTCGCGAAAGCCTTCAACCGGGTCGTTCGCGAGCGCCTGCCCGCGGCCGCACTGGAGGCCAGGGTCGAGACCGACGGGCAGCTCTCGAGTTCCGAGATCACCCTGGAAAACGCTGTGCGCCTGGCCGACGGCGGGCCCTGGGGACAGGCGTTTCCCGAGCCCTCGTTTCACGGTGAGTTCGAGATCGTCAACCAGCGCGTGGTGGGCGAGACACACCTGAAGCTGGTGCTCGGGTCCGGCGGCCGCCTCGTGGATGCCATTGCATTCAGTCAGGCCCCGCTCGCCGGCGCTAAACGACTGCAGACGGTTTACAGGCTGGACATCAACGACTATGGCGGGGCCCCGACGGTGCAGTTGCGTCTGGAGCACGTACGACAATCGGGCTGAAACTGATGTGCCCGTGCCACATGCCTGCTCTCGGCGCCCGAACAAACGGTTCCCCGTCGCAGTGAACTTTAATAAAATAAAAAAGTGAAATTCCATGAAAGTTTCCGCCCCGGCGCGCCGGGCACTGACGCGGCGCGCTATAGCGGCGCACTAAAGCGGCGCACTAAAGTGCGGGGAACAACGCCGGGTCTCGGGAAAGAGTTCGTATGCGGCGCTTCTTGACAGAAGCCAGAGATCGGAATGGAGAGTTTATTCCATCAGGACAAACAGGTTGAGATTTTGTCGACGAAAGCAATGGCGAGGAGCCTTGGGCTCGTATTGATTACCGCTTTGTGCGCCCCGATCGGCACGGCGGAGACAGGTGTCGTCGAGGAAGTCGTCGTCACCGCCAAGACCGGTAGCCGAATTGGGCGGCAGGGCGATTCACCTTCGCCGCTGTCGAGTTACCAGGCAGAGGATCTGGCCGAAGCGGGCCTGCGGGACATCCGCGACCTCGTGGGGGTCCTGGCGATCAACGCGGGTGCGGAGAACAATTCCGATAACCTCACCCAGAATTACACGGTCGGCACGGCCAACGTCAATCTGCGCGGGCTGGGCGTCGCCTCGACGCTGGTGCTGCTGAACGGCAGGCGGCAGGTGCTTTCCGCCGTGCAGACCGATGACGGGTCGAGTTTCGTGGACCTGGCTGCACTGGTGCCCCTGCTCGCCATCGAACGCGTGGAAATTCTGAAGGACGGGGCCGCTGCCATCTACGGCTCGGAGGCCGTGGCGGGCGTTGCCAATTTCATCACCCGCCGGAGAATCGAGGGCCTCGAGTTTCAGGCGGAGTATCGCGGCCGCACGAACGACGGTTCCCAGGACGACTTCAGCCTCGACGGAGTGTACGGCGGCACCTTCGCGGGCGATGGCGAGTTCCTGCTCGCCGCGAGCTACCTGGACCGCACGAGCCTGGTTCTGACCGAGGTGGATTGGCTGCGGCCCGCCACCAGCGGTTTCGGCAATCCCGGCAGTTTCAACGTGCCGTCCCTGGGACGAACCCTGGCCGACCCGGGTTGCGAGGGCTACGAGGGGCTGTTGCAGCAACTTTCCGGGGGCAGCGAGATTTGCCGTTTCGATTACGGGCCGCAACTCACGGCCGTTCCCAACGAGCAACGGGTGCAGGCCTGGGGCCGGGCCGCCTGGCACCGGGGCGAGGCGATGGAGTTCTGGGCCGAACTCGGCTACGCCCACAACGACATCAGCCGCGAGGTGTCGCCAAGTTTTCCGGTGCTCAATACACCCGTGGTACCGGCCTATCACCCGGGCAATCCCCATGGTGAGGATGTGTACTTCCAGGGCCGGCCATACGGCTATGGGCATCCACCGGAGATCAACTATTACAAGCACGAGACCGTCCGGTTCGCCGCGGGCCTGGAGGGCCGGCTTGCCAATGCAGCCCATTGGGACATCGCCGTCGTCCACGGCGTCAACGATGCCCTGCTCAACCCGCGCGATGTGCACGCGGCCAACTTTCAGGCGGCCCTGCAGGGGTTCGGCGGCAGCGGCTGCGGGTCCGGCCCGGCCAGGGTGCCCGGCCAGGGCGGCTGCCTGTTCTTCAACCCCTTCAGTTCCGCCTTCACGGCCAACCCCGGCGAGGCGCTCTTCAATGGGCCGGAGCAGTACGAGTTCATCATCGGCGACTACATGGGCGACGGCGAGTCGAAGCTGACAACGGTCGAAGCCAACGTCACCGGCGACCTGCCCGGTTACCGGGGCGGTTATGCCCTCGGGGCCCAGTATCGGGAACAGACCCTGGATTACCGCTACGATGCGGTCACCCGCCAGGATGGCTGGGCGTTTCTGATCGGCAACCCGGACTTCGCGGCAAGGGACGAGGTCTATGCCGCCTACGGCGAGGTCTGGCTGCCCCTCGGTAACAGCATGGAGGTTACCGGCGCGCTGCGGTACGAGGACTACGGGTCCGGTGTGGGCGATACGCTGGACCCGAAGGTCACGCTCCTGGTGCGCGCTGCGGACGCAGTGTCGCTGCGGGCTTCGTTCAGCACCTCCTTCCGGGCGCCGTCGCCGCTCCAGACCCGGGGCGCGCAGACGAATTTCACGAATATCGTCGACCAGGACGGATCGAGGACCTTCGCCGGCCGCCGCACCCTGGGCGATCCAGCACTGAAACCGGAGACGTCACGCGCGTTCAACGTGGGGCTCACCTGGCAGCACGGCGAGACCTGGGCCCTGAATGCAGACTATTGGCGCTACTCGTTCAAGGATGTGCTGCGCAAGGAGAACGCCCAGGCGATCGTCACCGCCGACCCCTTCGATTCGCGCATCGAACGAACTTCGGCAGGCACCATCTCCATCGTCAACGTGGCATTCATCAATGCCGACCGGATCCGGACCAGCGGCATCGATCTGTCCGCGCGGGCCAGTCTGGCTGCCGGTGCAGGGCTGCTTTCCGCGTGGGTCGAAGCGACCAGGCTACTCGATTATGACGTGACCAATGCGGGCATCGAAATCGATGCACTGGGAAAGCTCAACCGCGCAAATGTCGGCGCTCCCAACCAGGAATTCCAGGCGACAGCCGGCCTGTCCTGGTCCCGGCAGGCGTTGCAACTCAACGCCCTGGCGCGCCATGTGGGTGGCTACGAAGACGACGGCGGGGGCTCCATCGACAGCTTCACGACCCTCGATGCCAACGTACGATTCTCGTTCGATGGTTTCCCGGGCGGCGGCAGCGAGTCGACGATCACCCTCGGCGCCGCCAACCTGCTCGATGCCGACCCGCCGAATGTTGCCATAGCCGGCAGCTACGATCCCCGCTCGTCAGATCCCCGGGGACGACGCGTTTTCCTGGCGATGGGTATCAGGATGTAGCCGACCGCCGCTCAGCCGCTCAGCGCGAGGTGACGGCGAACGACCACCAATGCTCCGGCCGCGGGCCGGCCGGCTGACGGCCGATCTTGTCGGCGCGCGCTTGCCAGGCGACATCGAGTTGCTCCGGTTCCAGCACCCGCGCCAGGTGCACGGGGTAGACGTGCTCGCCGACCCGCAGGCGGGCGTCGGGATTCGCCAGCGCGGAGTTCGACCAGACCTTGTCGCTGCAGTTCATGCAACTCAGGTACAGCGAGCCCCCGGCAGACATGCAGTTGAGGTTGACGGCGTGGGGCAGGGTACCCGGCTTGACCTGAACCTGGCATAGCGGCACCGAGTTGGCGAAGCCCCAGTCGGTGACCGGGTCTTGCACCGCATCGCCCAGCAGGAACATGCCCGGCAGTTGCCTGCAGGGGCAGAAGAGAAAGTAGACGGCGAGCGACAGCACGGTGAGCAGCACCAGGCCGACCAGGACCTGGGTGACGGCTACCCCTTCGGGACGGACATTGACTTTGTGCATGGCAGACGCTCAACGTAGCCGGCGGTTGTTCGACTATATCCTGCTTCGGCCCCGATCAGTGACCCGGATCGCTGAGGGGCGGTGCGATAAGCCCGACACGAAAGCGGTGACCGGGTGCGAACCTGACTCGATCGACAACCTGATCCGCGAATGAGAGGTCTGGAGATATGCCGGATTCCCGAGGAGAAGCGCATTGACCGTCTGGACAGTCATCTTCGTCAGCGTGCTGGGAACCTCGATTCTTTCCGGCGTCATCGGCATGGCCGGCGGGCTGGTCCTCATGGGCGTTCTGGTGACGTTGCTGCCCGTATCGGCGGCGATGATCGTGCACGGCGCGGTGCAGGCCACATCGAACGGCGCGCGCTGGCTGTTTCTGCGCCGTCACATGCGATGGGAAATCGTGCCGCCGTACGTTGCCGGCGCCATCCTGGTGCTGGCGGGGTTCGCCGCCGTGACCCTGGTACCGGAGCCCGGCGTGGTGCTGATGCTGATCGGCGCCTTTCCCTGGCTGGCGCGCGCCATGCCCGCGGGGCTCGTCCTGGATATCGAGCGGCCGGTCACCGCGTTTTGCTGCGGGTTCGTTGTCACCGCGGCGCAACTCTGTGCGGGGGCTTCGGGGCCGCTGCTCGATGCCTTCTATCTGAATTCATCCCTCAACCGCTACCAGGTGGTCGCGAGCAAGGCATTCACGCAGACGCTCGGCCACCTGGCAAAGATCGGCTACTACGGTGTTCTGGTCGGGGCAGTGGCGGATACGGACATCGGTGAACGGGCCTGGCTGATTGCCGCGGCTTGCCTGATTGCCGTTCTGGGCGCCCGTATCGGTACGCGGCTGCTCGGGCGGCTCGATGAGAAAAAATTCCGCCGAATCAGCAGTCATGTCATCCTGGTGCTGGGAGCGTTCTGCTTCGCCAAGGGCGTTCTGGACACGTTCGGGGGCTGACGGGGCGGCTCCGAATCAGTCGTCGGCCCCTGCGAGACGGGCGATGCCTGCCGCGAAGAACGGGCCCAGCTTGCCGAGCACGGTCTCCAGATCGGAGGACTGGCAGAGGCCGTTGGAATACCGGTCGACCGACTCTGTTTCGATCAGGGCATGGTTCATGGTGCCTGCCAGGAAGCTGTGCGACCAGTAGATGTCCTCCTCGGCGGCGTTGGGGAAACACTTCTTCAGAATGTCGATGAACTCGAGGCTGACCGGGTTGAAGGTTGCCATGTAGGTCTGCACGTAAGGCTCGGTGCGCCGGGTGTTGGCCGCGCGCGCCAATAGTCGGATGTAGTTTTTCCATCCCGGCCCGCCGTTCAGCGAGAGGTCGACGATCGGCCTAAAGAGCGCCTGGATTAGATTCGCGACGGGTACGTCCGCCCATGCGCCACTGCCCCGCGCCGACTGCACGGAGGCCCGGATGGCGCGCGAATATTCCTCGGCCCGTCGCGCGATCACTGCTCGATACAAATCCAGCTTGGTGGGAAAGTAGTAGCCGAGGAGGCCGAGTTGAACACCGGACCGCGTGGCGATATCACGGGTGGTGGAGCCGTAGAACCCCTTTTCCGAGAAGACCGTTTCCGCTCCGTCCAGAATCAGTTCGCGGGAGTCTTTCCTGGATTTTGCTATTTTCCGTTGCCCCTGGCCGAACCTGGCCGGTTGTCTATCCTGGCCTGCCCGGCGGATTGCCGTTCAGATAATCGTGCAGCACCTCGTGGAACCGGCGCACCCGCGTCTCCTGTGCGGCGAGGTAGGGCTCCTGGTAGCCCCGGGAGTGCCAGCCGGTCTTCTGCCCGGCGTTCAACTGCCAGTCCTGGAACACCACCTGGTCGGACAGGTCGAGCACCCCCTGGCCGTTGTCGTATTCGCGAAAATCGAATTCCGCCTCTTCGAATTTCAGCGCTCGGCTGGCGGTGCGGTGCACGTAGTCGGCCTTCCCCTGTACAGGATAGGCCATGGACCAGAGATCGAAGTAGCACTTCTCCGGGTCGGTGGCGTGGGGCTCCCAGCGGAACAGGCCGAAGTTGTCCGAGGATGCGCCGAAGGCGATATTCGGAAAGACGGTCTGGAACGGGCTCTCGGTGAGTTCCTCGTCGGTGAGGAACTCGTAGTGGTGGTAGCCCTTTTCCTTCCACAGCCTCCGTTTTGCGGCTTTCAGGTCGCGCCAGCCGTGCAGGGCTTTGCTTTCGTAATCGGGGTAGCTGTCCGGGTCGAGGTCCCAGCGGCGCAACTCGTTGTCCCACCACTCGTTTTTGCCGCCCTCCGGCACATCGCGCAGGGACGGGCGGCCCATCTGGATGATGCGGGCGTGGCCCATGGGGAACATCTCGTAGCGCGAGGTGAAATGATCCTGATCGATGATTGGCGGCACCTGGGGATGGGCGGTGCGGGTGTGGTACGACTCGTTGAAGTTGTCGGACCAGAATTTCCAGTTGCAGTCCAGCGCCACCCGGATCCAGCGGGCGCGCACCGTCTTCTCGAACTGGAAGTTCCGGTAGACATCGGGCAGCGGCGCCAGGTAGTCCATGAGATCCGGGGCTTCGTCATCCATGGTGTACCAGACCAGGCCCGCCCAAGTCGCCACGCGCACCTCGACGAGCTTCAGTTTGCCCACCGGGTCGCCGTGGATGAAGTCGTTCCGGTCGGGGCAGTCTTGAAGGACGCCGTCGAGTCCCCAGCGCCAGCCGTGGTAGGGGCAGTGGAAGCAGTCCTGGGCGCCGTCGGACCAGACCAGGCGCTGGGCCCGGTGCCCGCAGGCGTTGTAAAAACCCTTGAGCGAGTTGTCGGCCTGCATGACGATGATGACCGACTCGTGCATGAAGTCGTGCACGATATAGTCGCCGGGTTCCTGGAGCTGTTTGACCCGTCCGGCGATGTGCCAGATCCTGGTCCAGAGCCGGTCCCATTCCCGCTGCATGAACTCGCGGCTGTAGTAGCGGTCCTGGGTGATTGGATCGCCGCGGACGTTCGAAGGATCCTTGCCGTCCATGGCCAGCGGATGCCTGACGAATTCATTCATGGTAAAACCCCATTCCCTTGTCGACCCTGGACAACTTTAGCAGCGGCATATCCCATTGTCGCCCTTGCCGATGCGCGCGCGAACACGCTGCAATGGAGAACCGGGCGGCCGGATGCAGGGGCATCCTCACAGGAGCGAACGATGCCGAACCGGAAACCGTTTCGATTTTCATGGCAGGCCTTCGATGCCGGGTCCGCCGCCGAGTGGCGCGGCAAGGCCCGGGCGGCGGAGGCTCAGGGGTTTTCCGCCTTCCACCTGGCCGATCACTATCTCGGGCCGGGCCCGGCCGCCGATGCCAGCCATCCGCCGCAGGTCCTGGCCGCGGTGCCGGCCATGGCCATGGCGGCGGAGGCGACCTCGACGCTGAAAGTCGGGTGCCGGGTTTTCTGCTGCAGCTACCGTCCCGCCGCCGTGCTGGTCAAGGAAGCCATGACCATCGACTTCCTCTCGGAGGGCCGGCTCGAACTGGGCCTGGGGGCAGGGTGGATCGAGGGCGAGTACAACGCCATCGGCGTGCCATACGACGACATCGGCCGCCGCATCGACCGGCTGGAAGAAACCATCGCCATCGCCAAGGCTCACCGTGCGGGCGGCACGATGAACATCGACGGCGGGCAGGCTCGCGCGGTGGGTTTCGAAGGCGCGCCGCGGCCCGTGGGCGAAGTGCCCCTCATGATCGGCGGCGGTTCGCCCCGGGTTCTCAAGCTGGCAGGCCGGGAGGCCGACATAGCCAGCATCAACTTCAACAACCGTGCCGGCCGGATGGACAGGCCCAACGTCGTCACCTATTCCACCGCCGCGGCACCGCGGACAAGCTTCGCTGGATCAGGGAAGGCGCCGGGGAACGCTTTGAGCAAATCGAACTGGAGATCGGCATCTACTTCGCCGCCGTTACCGACCGGCAGAAAAAGACGGCCGAAGCGATGGGGCGTGAACTGGGGATGGATGTGGATACCGTGCTCGGGTTTCCCCACGCGCTGATAGGCTCCGTCGATTACATCTGCGAGGAACTGGAGCGCCGCAGGGAACTCTACGGCTTCAGTTACGTCAGCATTCTCGACCGTTGCGTCGACGGATTTGCGCCCGTCGTCGCCCGGTTGTCGGGAAACTAGGCGGCAGGGACGCAATCGGTCTATAGTCGAACAAACCAACAAATCTAGGCTGGGAGGCACCAAGGACGTGGCATACAGCACCGAACAGATCCGTAACATCGCCCTGGTGGGACACAGCGGCGCCGGCAAGACCGAACTCTCGGATGCCCTGCTGCACGGCGCCGGAAAGATTCCGCAAAAGGGCTCCATTGACGCCGGAACCACGGTGTCCGACTCCGACCCCCGGGAAAAGGAAATAAAGCACTCCTTGAAGACCGGGTTCTGTCATTTCGATCACGACGGCGTGCACGTCAACCTGCTCGACACACCGGGTCATCCCGATTTCATCGGCCGGGCCCTGGCGGTCCTTCCGGCCGTGGAAACCGCCGCCGTTGTCGTGAACGCCGCGACCGGCGTCGAGACCATGACGCAACGAACCATGGATGCAGCCGCCGAGCGCCACCTGTGCCGCATGGTGGTGGTCAACCGGATCGATGCGGAAGACGTTGATGTCGCCTCTGTACTCGAACAGATTCAGAGCGCGTTCGGCACGGAATGCCTGCCCGTAAACCTGCCCGCCGGCAACGGGGCGAGGGTGGTCGACGTTTTCTTTCATGGCGACGGCGGGGAGACCGATCTCGGCGCGGTGGAAGACGCGCACGAGCAGATCGTCGACCAGGTGGTCGAAATGGACGACGACCTGATGGAGACCTACCTCGAAGAGGGCGAAATTGCCCCGGAACGGCTGCACGATGCCTTCGAGCTGGCGTTGCGCGACGGCCACCTGGTGCCGGTCTGTTTCGTGTCCGCCGCCACCGGCACTGGCATTCCGGAACTCCTCGACGTGATAGCCAGGCTGATGCCGTCCCCCACCGAGGGCAACCCGCCGGCATTCGTGACCGGCGCCGGTGCGGAGCCGGTGACACTCACGCCTGACGCGGATGCCCATGCGGTGGCGCATGTGGTCAAGGTGGATATCGACCCCTTCCGCGGCCGCATGGCGGCGCTCAGGGTTCACCAGGGAACGCTCAGGCGCGGCCGGCAGATCTTCGTCGGCGATGCGCGCAAGCCGCTGAAGATGAGCCATCTGCTCAAGCTGAACGGCGCGGACCATACGGAAGTCGAGGCGGCGACCTGCGGGGATATCTGCGCCATACCGCGGGCAGAAGAGGTGTTCTTCAACGCGGTTCTGCATGACGCCCACGACGAGGACGACACCCGTCTCGAATCCACGGCGCTGCCGGAGCCGATGTACGGCCGGGCGATCAGCGCGGAATCCGATGCCCAGGCACAGAAGGCGAACGAGGCCCTTTCGGTACTTTGCGCGGAAGACCCGACGTTGCGCCTCGATCACATACCGGCGATGAACGAGACGGTACTTTTCGGCATCGGCGAACTGCACCTGCGCAATGCACTCGACGAGGTAGAGGAGAAATACGGCGTCAAGGTGGCCACGGCGCTGCCGTCCATCGCCTACCGGGAAACCGTCACCGCCAAGGCCGAGGGCCACCACCGGCACAAGAAGCAGACCGGCGGCGCCGGCCAGTTCGGCGAGGTGTTCCTGCGTATCGAGCCCCTGCCCCGTGGCAGCGGTTTCGAGTTCGTCGACAAGGTGGTGGGCGGCGTGATTCCGTCGCAGTTCATTCCGGCCGTGGAGAAAGGGGTGCGCGAGGTGCTGCTCGAGGGGGCGGTCTCCGGCCACCCGCTGCAGGACGTGCGGGTCATCGTCTACGACGGCAAGCATCACTCGGTTGACTCCAAGGAGATCGCCTTTGTCCAGGCCGGCAAGCGGGCGTTCCAGAACGCGGTGCAAAGCGCCACGCCCATCGTCATGGAGCCGGTGGTCGACGTCAGCGTTTCGGTTCCGGAACAATGCATGGGGGATGTGGCGGGGGACCTGTCCGGCATGCGCGGCTCGGTGAAGGGCACCAACGTGCTGCCCGGCGGGCGACTGGAGGTGCTCGGCCAGGTGCCGCTGAAAGAGGTGCAGGACTATCACTCCCGCCTGAACTCGCTTTCCGGCGGCGAGGGCAGTTTCACGATGACGTTCAGCCACTATGCGCAGGTACCGGCGCTCGATCAGCAGGAGCTTGTGAAAGCGTTTCGGCACGACGGGGAATAGGCGGAACGACCGAACTGGGGTTGGTCGCGCAAGTTCGTCCAAACGGCGTTACACTTGCGCGCTTTTGGACGGCCCCGGCCGGTTTCTACATGGCAGAGATCACTTCCATTCGGGAACGCATCAGGCAACTGACCGAGCGCACGGAAGCGCTTAGGGGGTACCTTTGACTTCGATGCGCGTCGTACCCGCCTAGAGGAAGTCGAGCGCGCCCTGGCCGACCCGGACCTCTGGGACGATCCGGACAAGGCGCGGCAACTGTCGACAGAGCGTGCCCGCCTGGAGGAAACCGTGGCGGCGCTTGGCCCCCTGCCGGAAAGCCTGTCGGAATACAGTGAACTGCTGGAAATGGCGGCGGAGGAGGGCGATCAGGACGACCTCGACGAGATCGACGCCGAACTCGACCCGCTCGAGAAACAGATCGGCGAACTGGAGTTCCGGCGCATGTTCCGGGGCGAGCGCGACTCGTCCAACGCTTTTGTCGACATCCAGGCCGGTTCCGGCGGCACGGAAGCCCAGGACTGGGCGGACATGCTCCTGCGCATGTACTTGCGCTGGGGCGAGACGCGCAACTTCGACACGCAGATCGTGGAACTTTCCCCGGGAGAGGTGGCGGGCGTCAAGAGCGCGACGGTGCAGGTCAGCGGCAGCTATGCCTTCGGCTGGCTGCGCACCGAGACGGGGGTTCACCGGCTGGTGCGCAAGTCGCCGTTCGATTCGGGCAATCGCCGGCATACCTCGTTCGCCTCGGTTTTCGTATCGCCCGAGGTCGAGGACGACATCGACATCGAGATCAACCCCGCCGATGTGCGGGTGGACACCTACCGGGCGAGCGGCGCGGGCGGCCAGCACGTGAACACCACGGACTCGGCGATCCGGCTTACCCACCTGCCCACCAATACGGTTGTGCAGTGCCAGAGCGAGCGGTCCCAGCACCAGAACCGGGACAACGCCTACAAGCAGCTGCGGGCGAAGCTCTATGAACTCGAGATGCAGGAGCGGCGCGCGGAACAGGCGGCCATCGAGGAACAGAAGGCGGACATCGGCTGGGGCAGCCAGATACGCTCCTATGTGCTCGACCAGTCCCGGGTCAAGGATCTGAGGACCAGCGTGGAACGCTCAGACCCCACCGCCGTATTGAACGGCGACATCGACGGTTTCATGGAAGCGAGCCTGAAAGCGGGATTCTGACGATGAGCGACGAGCGCAACGTCATCGAGAGCCGCCGCGCCAAGCACCGGCAATGGCTGGCCGCGGGCGGTTCCTATGCCAACGGGTTCCGCCGCGAGGCGGAGGCGGGTGCGCTGCAGGCGGATTTCGCGGGCCGCGACAAGGCCGCCCTGGAAGCAGAGCCGGAACTCACCGCGGTGGCCGGGCGGGTCATGCTGCGCCGGGTGATGGGCAAGGCCAGCTTCGTGACGCTGCAGGACGTGAGCGGCCGCATACAGTGTTACCTCACCCGGGACGACCTCGGCGCGGAGGTCTACGACGAGGTTAAGTCGCTGTGGGATATCGGCGACATCGTCGGGGTGCGCGGCCGGCTCATGCGCACTAACCGGGGTGAACTGACGGTGCGTGCGTCCGAGACGACGCTGCTCAACAAGACGCTCAGGGCGTTGCCGGAAAAGTTCCACGGACTCACCGACCAGGAAACCCGGTATCGCCAGCGTTACGTCGATCTCATCGTCAATGAGGATTCGCGACGCGTTTTCGAAATTCGCTCCCGGGTGGTGCGTGAGATCCGCAACTTCTTCGAGGAACGGGGATTTCTTGAAGTGGAAACCCCGATGATGCACTCGATTCCCGGCGGCGCCCTGGCGCGGCCCTTCATCACCCACCACAACAGCCTGGACATGGACCTTTATCTGCGCGTCGCCCCGGAGCTTTTCCTGAAGCGGCTCGTGGTCGGAGGCTTCGAGCGGGTCTTCGAGATAAACCGCAACTTCCGCAACGAGGGACTGTCCACCCGGCACAACCCCGAGTTCACCATGCTCGAGTTCTACTGGGCTTATCAGGACTACCGGGACCTGATGGAACTGACCGAGAAGTTGCTGCGCCGAGTCTGCGCCAATGCCATCGGCGGCACGGCGTTCAGCTACCAGGGGGAGGAGATCGATCTCGGCAGGGACTTCGCGGTCCTTTCCATGGCGGATTCGCTCATCCGGTATACGGACCTGACCGAGGCGCAGCTCGATGACATGGGCGCGTTACGGGAATTCCTGACCGGGCGCAATGTGCCGGTGCAGGATGACTGGGGCATGGGCAAGCTGCTGACGGAAGCGTTCGAGGCCTGCGTCGAGGAACGCCTGATCCAGCCCACCTTCATCACCCACTATCCGGCCGAAGTCTCCCCGCTGTCCCGCCGCAACGATGCGAATCCCTCGGTGACGGACCGGTTCGAACTGTTCATCGCCGGGCGCGAGATCGCCAACGGCTTCAGCGAACTGAACGACCCGGACGATCAGGCCGGGCGATTCCGCGAGCAGGCAGCCCGTAGCGACACGGGCGACCACGAAGCCATGCGCTTCGATGCGGACTACATCGCCGCCCTGGAATACGGGCTGCCGCCGACCGCGGGCGAGGGCGTGGGAATCGACCGCCTCGTCATGCTGCTGACCGACTCCGCTTCGATCCGGGACGTGCTGCTGTTTCCCCTGCTGCGGCCGCGCACGGATACCACCGGGAACCGCGAGGACGACCGTGGCTGAAGGCAGCGTCCTCCAGGACCGGGTCAGGCTCGAAGCGTCGTGGAAGGCGGCGCTGGTGGCCGAGTTCGAAAAGCCCTACATGCAGCGGCTGCGGGAGTTCCTGCGACATGAGAAGCAGGCCCGCAAGGTGATCTACCCCCGCGGCGAGAACATCTTCCATGCCCTTGACCTCACGCCGCTGTCCGAGGTGAAGGTCGTGATCATCGGCCAGGACCCCTACCACGGGCCGCGCCAGGCGCACGGCCTCTGCTTCTCCGTGCAGCCGGGCGTGCCCCTGCCGCCCTCGCTGGAGAACATATTCAAGGAAATCAACGACGACCTCGGCGCGCCCGGCATGCGCCTGGACGGCAGCCGGGGCTGCCTGGACGCCTGGGCCCGCCAGGGCGTGCTGCTGCTGAACGCCGTATTGACGGTCGAGCGCGGCAGGGCCGCCTCCCACCAGGGCAAGGGCTGGGAAACATTCACCGATGAGATCGTCAACGTCCTCAATACCGGGCGCGACGGGCTGGTGTTCATGCTGTGGGGAAGCTATGCCCAGCGCAAGGGGGACATCGTCGACCGCACGCGTCACTGCGTATTGACATCCCCCCACCCGTCGCCCCTGTCGGCGCACCGTGGTTTTTTCGGATGCCGCCACTTTTCCCGTGCCAACGCCTACCTCGAGACCCGGGGGCTCGCTCCGATCGACTGGTTCGACGTAGGATAAAGCGCCATGGATTTCGAACTTTCCGACGACCAGGCCGCTTTCCGCGATGCGGCGCGCCAGTTCGCCGACAACGAACTGGCGCCCCACGCCGCACGTTGGGACGAGCACGAGGAATTTCCGCGGGCCGCCATAGCCGCTGCCGGCGAACTGGGGTTCTGCGGCCTCTACACGCCGGAGGAAGCCGGCGGACTCGGCCTCGCGCGCCTCGATGCCAGCATCGTGCTGGAGGAACTGGCGCGGGGCTGCACCTCCACCACGGCCTTCATCAGCATTCACAACATGGCCGCCTGGATGGTCGGCGCCTACGCCAATCCCCAAGTCCGGGATGCGCTGTGCCCGTCGCTCGCAGCCGGTGAAACGCTGGCGTCCTACTGTCTCACGGAACCGGGCGCCGGCAGCGATGCCGCGGCCCTTAAAACCTCCGCCCGGAAGACCGAAGGCGGGTACGTGCTGAACGGCACGAAGGCATTCATATCCGGCGCGGGCGATACCGATTTGCTCGTGGTCATGGCCAGGATTGCCGACGGCTCCGGCCCCTGGCCCGGCGCATCCGGCATCAGCGCCTTTGCCGTCGATGCCGGCACGCCGGGCATCTCATTCGGCCGCAAGGAGGCGAAGCTGGGCTGGAACACCCAGGCGACCCGGCAGGTGGTCTTCGAGGATGCGATGGTGCCGGCGACACGTCTGCTGGGCAAGGAAGGCGAGGGCTTCAGGATTGCCATGCGCGGGCTGGACGGCGGCCGCATCAACATTGCCGCCTGCTCGGTGGGCACGGCGGCGGCGGCCATCGAGCAGTCCCGGGGTTACATGGGCGAACGCCGCGCCTTCGGCCGCACCATCGGCAGTTTCCAGGCGCTGCAGTTCAAGCTGGCCGACATGGCCACCAACCTGGTGGCGTCGCGGCAGATGGTGCGCCTGGCCGCCTCGAAGCTCGACCGCGGCGATGTCGATGCGACGGTCTACTGCGCGATGGCCAAGCGCCTGGCGACAGACCTCTGCTTCGATATCTGCAACGATGCGCTGCAGATACACGGCGGCTACGGCTATATCAAGGAATATCCCCTGGAGCGGTACCTGCGCGACACCCGGGTACACCAGATCCTGGAAGGCACCAGCGAGATCATGCGCGTGATCGTCGCGCGGCGGCTGCTGCTCGAGGGGGCAAGCGAACTCCTCTGACATTGGAAGCATGAAATGACCAGTTCACCATCAGACCTGCTGCTCGTGGAGCGGCGTGACCACACCCTGTTGATCACCATCGCCAACCCCCCGGCCAATACCTGGAACAGCGATAACCTGAACGCGCTGAAAACCGTGGTGGAGCAGGGCAACGCGGACCGGGAGGTCTACGCGCTGGTGATCACGGGCCAGGGCGGGAAGTTCTTTTCGGCAGGCGCCGACCTCAACCTGTTCGCGGACGGCGACAAAGATGTGGCCCGATCCATGGCGGGCAATTTCGGGGGTGCCTTCGAGACGCTGGCAGGCTTTCGCGGCGTCAGCATCGCCGCGATCAACGGCTACGCCATGGGCGGTGGCCTGGAGTGCGCCCTGGCCTGCGACATACGCATCGCCGAGACCCATGCGCAGATGGCCTTGCCGGAAGCGACGGTGGGGCTCCTGCCCTGCGGCGGCGGCACCCAGAACCTGGCCTGGACCGTAGGGGAAGGCTGGGCCAAGCGCATCATCCTGTGCGGAGAGCGGATCAAAGCCGAGCGGGCGGCGCAGATCGGCCTGGTTGAAGAGGTCGTGGAATCCGGTCAGTCCCTGGACCGGGCCCTGGCGCTGGCGGAGTCCGTCGGACGGCAGAGCCCGCCCGCGGTGTCCGCCTGCAAGGAGCTGATCCAGCATGCCCGTGCCGGCAACATCGCTGCGGCCTACCAGACCGAGCGCGATGCCTTCGTCGGCCTGTTCGACACCCGGGATCAGCAGGAAGGGGTCAATGCCTTCCTGGAAAAGCGGGCGGCACAGTGGGTCAACGGCTGATGGCGGCGGCCCCGGAGCATGCCGCGGATGTCCTGATCGGAGAGCATGCCGCCCCCGGCGGCCGGGTGGTCGCCGAAATCACGCTCAATGTCGAGGCGACTCTGAATTCGCTGAGCCTGGGCATGGCGCAGACCATCGCGGCAGCGCTGCGCGACTGGCGCGACGACGAGCGTGTCGCCTGCGTGCTGTTCCGCGGCGCCGGCGACCGGGCTTTCTGCGCGGGCGGCGACATCCAGGCGCTGTATGCGGCCATGGTCAAAAACCACGCCGCCGGGCGGGTGGTGGACGACTACCCCTTCCAGTTCTTCGAGCACGAATACCGGCTCGACTACCTCATTCATACCTACCCGAAACCGGTCGTGGCGCTGGGTCATGGCGTGGTCATGGGCGGCGGCCTGGGCATCTACTCCGCATCGCGGTTCCGGGTGGTGACGGAAGCCTCGCGCATCGCCTGCCCGGAAGTGACCATCGGCCTTTTTCCCGATGCGGGCGCCACCTGGCTGCTGCGCAACCTGAACCCGGCGGTGGCGGTTTTCCTCGGTTGCACCGGCAGTCACGTCAACTGCGCGGATGCCCTGAACACCGGCATCGGCACCCACAGCACCTCCGCTGCCTCCCGCCCGGGGGTGGTTGCCGCACTGGGCGCTGTCGACTATGCGGGCGATGCGACGGATTTCGACCGGGTCGACGAAGCGCTGTCGGCGCTACCCGGGCCGGAGCTGCCGGAAGGCCAGTTGGGCGATGTGCCGGACAGCCTGAGCCTCGAGGGCAGTTATGCGGATGTGGCGGACCGCATCGGCGCCCTTGCCGGTACCAGCCGGTGGGTAGACAGGGGAATTGCCACCATGCGCAGCGGCTGCCCGACATCGGTGGGCATACTGGTCGAACAACTGCGGCGCGCCCCCGGCCTCGGTCTTGGGGACTGTTTCCGGCTCGAAATGACGGTGGGCACGCACTGCGCACACAACGAGGATTTCACCGAGGGCATTCGGGCGCTTCTGATCGAGAAGGACAACCGGCCGCGGTGGCGGTACGGCGACCTGGACGGCCTGGATGCGGACCATGTGCTGGGGCACTTCGAAACGCCCTGGCCGAGCAATCCCCTGCATGACCTGGAGGACGACGGATGACGACGGTTGGATTTGCCGGCCTGGGCAACATGGGCGGCCCGATGGCGAGAAACCTGGTGGCGGCGGGCCACCAGGTGCAGGTGTACGACCTAATGCCCGAACTGATGGAGGCGGTGGACGGCGGCGTGCCCAGGGAGTCGGCCGCCGCCGCGGCGGAAGGCGTCGAGATATTTGTCAGCATGCTGCCGGCGGGTCGGCACGTGGCCGGCCTCTACCTTGGCGACGGGTCTGGAAACGGCGTACTCGAGCGGCTGCCCCCGGAGGCGCTGGTCATCGACTGCAGCACCATCGACCCGGCGACCTCACGGCGGGTGGCGGCGTCGGCGGCCGAAAAGGGGCTGGACATGCTCGATGCACCGGTATCCGGCGGCACGGCGGGCGCCCAGAACGGCACCCTGACGTTCATCGTCGGCGGGCCGGAGCCGGCCCTGGAGCGGGCGCGGTCGCTGTTCGACGTGATGGGCGCCAACGTGTTCCACGCCGGCGGCAATGGCGCGGGGCAGATCGCGAAAATCTGCAACAACATGCTGCTCGCGGTGCAGATGGCTGGCACGGCGGAGGCGTTGTCGCTGGGCGTGGACAACGGCCTCGACCCGGCGGTTCTGTCCGAGATCATCAAGCGCTCTTCCGGCGGCAACTGGGCGCTGAACGTCTACAACCCGTGGCCGGGGGTCATGGAGGGAGTGCCCGCGAGCCGCGGTTTCGAGGGAGGTTTTCTGGTCGACCTCATGACCAAGGACCTGGGGCTTGCCATGGAAACCGCCGAACAGTCGCGCAGTTCCGTGCCCATGGGCAGCCTGGCGAAGAACCTTTACCGCGTGCACGAGCAGGTCAACGCCGCCGGGCGGCTCGATTTCTCGAGCATCCAGTGGCTCTACAAGCCGGAGATGGCCGCAAAGCCTGAGTCAGGGGAGTAGGCGAAACCGCGTATCGGCCCGATCCGAGGCGAAGGGTCCGGAACGGTCGCGGACCAGTACGGCCAGCGCCTGGCCCGCGGTCGCCATGCCTGCTGCAGCGACCACCACTCCCACTTCCCGGCCGTCGGCCTGAATGGCGGTTCCCGGTGCCGGGGCGGTGCCCGACCAATCCAGGGCGGTGAGCCTGCGCTTGACCGCGCCGCGATGCTGGGCCCGGGCGACGACTTCCTGGCCGAGGTAGCAGCCCTTGGAAAAACTCACCGCGCCCCGTTCGTCGAGACCGAGCATCTGCGGCAGGAAGCGTCCGCTCGTGGCGCTTTGCAGCCATACCTCCCGACGTTCGATCAGCAACTCGTCCCAATGGCCGGGGGCGAGTTCGCACAGGCCCTCCAGCGTGCTCGCCGGCGTGGTTTCGTCCAGCGCGAACAGGTAGCGCCCGTCATCGAGACGCCCACCGGGCAACGAATCGGGCTCCCTGAGGCATGGCTCCGTGTGCACGACGCCGATCACGCGGGACGGCACTGCCGATGCGGCGGTTCTGGAGAATGCGAGATACGGGCGCAGGAATTCCAGCAACGGCGGGCACAGGGAACGGTGCAGCACGAGTGTGACATTTCCGTGGTCGAGCCATGCGAATCCCGTGCACACCACCCGGCCCTTGATGTTGCACATCGCCGTGAAGCGGGGGTCGCTGCCGAGGTCCGCCGTATCGGTAGTGAGATAGCCCTGCAGAAAGCCCGCCACGTCGGCGCCTTCGAAGCGCAGGGTGGCGAGATCCTCCAGCAGGATACGCCCGGCGGGGGTATCGGTATTCGCCGTAAGAGATGGATGCTGATTTTCCTGGGGCATTGCCGTCGCCGTTATCAGTTGCCGTCGGGTGATTGTTGCCCGCATTGTTGCTAGTGTCGAGGGATGGACGAAGAGCGAACCGGGGGCCGGGCCGGTAAGGCCCGATGGCGCAGCCGCCGCGGCATGCTCGAGGTGGAAAACGAACTGCTGCCCTTCGTCCGCGAATATTTCGATGGCCTTGAAACCGCGGACAGGGATGCCTACGCGCGGCTGCTCGAGGAGGACGACTGGACCATCCACGACTGGCTGCGCGGTGCCTCGCAACCGGCCGATGCAGCGCTCCGGCGTATCGTGACGCTCATCCGGCGGGCTCGAAGCGACGATGGTGCCCGGGACGATTCGCGTTGAAGCGGGGCGCCTGCGCCGTCTGGAATGGCTCCTCCACCTCGGCGTCGCGTTGGCGGGCGGCTGGGTCTGGTTCGGCAACGCGGGGGCCGCACTGCTGGGCTTGTGGGTGTGGGGATGGAGGCCGCAACGCACCATGCAGGTCAGGTTTCCCGGCCGGCCACGGCGGATCAAGCTGTCCCGTTTCGCGGTGTCAGCTTATCGGGGATGGCGATGTGTTCGCGTCTATCGCGACGAGTTGGACGAAGACGAATACGCGCGCCTGCGCCGCGAACTGAGAGCCTCGGTAGACCGCTCCTGCGCGGAGAAGTCTGTCAAATGAACCGGGTTCGCATGGGATCGATGCTTGCGCGTCGGGGTGGGGTGCCGCCCGGCACGCGGGTTCATCGCGGCGGCTGACACTCAGCGGGCCACGGGCCGAACGAGGTCGAGGCGCTTTTCCGCACCGGGAAAGAGGATCGTATCCTCTGCCTGGTCCCGGGCCTGCGGATGGTCCAGGTTGAAGTGCAGTCCGCGGCTCTCCCGGCGCTTGAGTGCGGAGTGGATGATCAGTTCGGCGACGTCGATCAGGTTACGCAGTTCAATCAGGTCGTTGCTGACCCGGTAGTGGCGGTAGAACTCGTTGATCTCCTGCTTCAGCAGGTCGACCCGGTGCAGAGCCCGGGTGAGGCGCTTGTCGGTGCGCACGATGCCCACGTAGTCCCACATGAAACGGCGCAGTTCATCCCAGTTGTGGGCGATGATGACGTCCTCGTCGGAATTGGTGACCTGGCTTTCGTCCCAGTGGGGCAGGTTGACGGCCGCGAACGGCTCGTCCAGTTCGTTGCGAATCCGGTCCGCCGCCACGTCGGCGAATACCAGGCACTCGAGCAGCGAATTGCTCGCCAGGCGGTTGGCGCCGTGCAGCCCGGTGCAGCTCACCTCGCCGATTGCGTACAGCCCGGGCACGTCCGTCTGGCCGTTGCCGTCCACGAGTACGCCGCCGCAGGTGTAATGGGCCGCGGGCACCACGGGGATGGGCTGGCGGGTAATGTCGATGCCGAATTCGCGGCAGCGGCCCGATATCGTGGGGAAGTGATCCAGTATGAACCGTTCGGGACGATGGCTGATGTCCAGGTAGACGCAATCGGAGCCCAGGCGCTTCATCTCGTGGTCGATGGCGCGCGCCACCACGTCCCTCGGCGCGAGTTCGGCCCGCGCGTCGAAGCGGTCCATGAACCGCTTGCCGTTCGGAAGGGTGAGAACGCCGCCTTCGCCGCGCACTGCCTCGGAGATCAGGAACGACTTTGCGTGGGGGTGGTAGAGGCAGGTTGGATGGAACTGGTTGAACTCCATGTTGGCGATGCGGCAGCCCGCACGCCAGGCCATGGCGATGCCGTCGCCCGTGGAGCTGTCCGGGTTGCTGGTATAGAGATAGACCTTGCTCGCGCCACCGGTGGCGAGAATGACGAACCGTGCCTGGAAGACCTCGACGTGCCCGGTGGATCGATTGAGTACGTAGGCGCCCGCGCAGCGGTTCGCGTAACGCCCGAGCCGGCTCAGGTTAATGAGGTCGATGGCGACCCGGTCATCGAACAGTTCGATGTTGGCGGCGTCGAGGACCCGCTGGGTGAGCTTGGAGACAATCGCCTTGCCGGTGGCGTCGGCGACGTGCAGTACCCGCCGGAAACGGTGCCCGCCTTCGCGGGTGAGATGGTACTCGTTGTCGGCGGTATCAAAGTCGACGCCCTGCTCTGTCAGGCGCCGTATGGCGGCGGGGGCTCGCGAGACAGTGAATTCGACGATCTCCCGATCGCAGAGCCCGGCCCCGGCGGCCAGCGTGTCTTCCATGTGAGACTCGAAGCTGTCCTCGGGGTCCGTCACCGCGGCCACGCCTCCCTGGGCCCAGTGTGAGGACCCGGTGTCGGCGCTGCCCTTGCAAAGCACGGTAACGCGGGCATGGGGCGCCAGGTAAAGGGCTGCCGAAAGGCCGGCGGCACCGCCTCCGATGATGAGAATGTCGGTCGAGAAGCGTTGGGTCATCATTGCCTCGCAAGCCGCCCGGTCTGCGCCGATTATAAGACGACTCGAATAGCGACCGACTTATCGGCACAATACCGGCTTCTTGTTACGCGAGCCCACGGGAATTGGCGAAGGATAACGATCGCGAACTCGTGCGTCGCTTCAAGCGGGGCGACAAGGCGGCGTTTGAACTGTTGTTCACGCGCTACCAGCACAAGGTGCTCGGCCTCATCGGGCGGCACCTCGACGATCCCGACGAAGTTCAGGATGTTGCCCAGGAAGCCTTTGTAAGGGCGTTCCGGGCGTTGCCGAAATTTCGCGGGGAGAGTGCCTTCTATACTTGGCTGTACCGCATCGCTCTCAATACCACCAGGAATCATGTCGCGGCCCGAAGCCGGCGCCCTCCGCAAACGGATATCGATGTGGCGGATGCCCAGTTCATGGACGGCGTTGATTCACTGCGGGATGACGAGGATCCGGTGGCGGCCTTGTCCCGGGATGAGTTGTCCAACGAGATCGGGCGGGCCATCGGGGCACTGCCGGATGATCTGCGCAGTGCCGTTACCTTGCGGGAAATGGACGGTCTGAGTTACGACCAGATTGCCGACATCATGCACTGCCCGGTGGGTACGGTGCGGTCGCGCATCTTTCGTGCCAGAGAAGCCATCGATGAGCGTATTCGCCCGCTGCTCGACCCGCATCCGTGAAGCGCCGGTGGGATTCACGTGGGGCTCGACGTGGCGCTCCAAACACGCCGGCGGGAGGGGTGCGCGGAACAAATCCGCAATGAAGATGTCCATAGTCTTCAGGGAAGGTAAGCCGATGTCGGACAAGATGTTTGAATCACTTTCTGCTGCGATGGACAACGAGGCCAGCACCTTCGAGTTGCGCCGCGCGCTCGACGAAGCCGGCAGGAGCCCACAGCTGCGCGAAGCCTGGATGCGTTACCACGCCATCGGCGCGGTGCTGCGCGAAGAGTGGCAGGCCGGGGGTTCCGAAATGCGCGAGCGGATCCACCATTCCCAGCATGCGGCGCCTGCGAGCGTGGCGCGGCGCCGTCGCCTGCGCGATGCGTGGGGGTCCGGGCGGGGGCGGGCGGTCGCCGCAGCGCTTGCAGTCGTCGCCGCCATAGCTTTTGTGCTGTCGGTGAGCCCCGCAGGGGTGCCTGTCGGCGAACCGGGGGGTCGAACCTCCGCGGGGCCGGTGTCTGGCGAAACCGGGGGCCAAACGCTGCGAGGCGGAACACCACTGGCTGAATTCGATCGCCTGAACGCTTACATGCTTCACCATGTCCAGCACAGGGCGATGCACCGTCCCGGAGTGTCCTCATTCACCAAGGTCGTCACCTACGCGGCGGCGGATACACCATGACATCAGGGCGGCGCAACAGCCTTCAGGGGGAAGCTGCGGCCGTCCGGGTTGCCTGTACACACCGCCTTGGGAATTTCGCCCGGTGGGCGCCTCTGCTGCTTTTCGCCTGCGCCGCATCGGTAAGTGCGACAGAACCGAAGGCGTGGCTGAACGACATGAACCAGGCCCTGTCCGAACTCGACTACGACGGCGTGTTCAGCTACTACGCCGGTGGCGATATCTCCGCCCTGCGGGTGGTGCACATGGTTATCGACGGCGAGCGTCGCGAGCGGCTGGCTTTTCTGAACGGTCCGCCCCGGGAAATCATACGCAGAGGCGACACTTCGGTAAGCATCCTGTCCCCGGATGACGAATTTCTGGAGCTGGCGGGCAGCATCACCTCCGGGCCATTGACGTGGGCCTATTCGGGCGCCTTCGACCGCATTTCGAGCCATTATGACGTTGCCCCGTCGGGCACTGGCCGAGTCGCGGGACGCGCGGCGGAGCAAATCTCGGTGACGCCCAGGGACGGGGACCGTTACGGCTACAGGCTATGGCTCGATCGGGAAAACGGGCTGCTGCTCCGATCGGAGCTGATCGGTACGAATGGCGAGAAACTCGAAGTCTTTCAGTTTACCTCCATTGCTTTCGGAAGGGACGTAAGCCCCACGGCCCTGCAGCCGAGCGAGGACGCCAACCTGAGCGCCTTGCATTTCGAATCAGCAAAGGCCATGCCCGTACGGTCGCCGATGCCGCGGCTACGGTGGCACACCGGGTGGGTCCCGGCCGGATTTTCGATGGCAACAGCCGAAGTCCTGCAATCCCCGGCCAGGCCCAAGCCCGTGGAAACCGTAATGTACAGTGACGGTCTGGCTTCGTTTTCCGTGTTCGTGGAAGACCGGCCCGACGTGGTCGAGTTGCACGGGACTGTTCGGCACGGCGCCACCGTGGCGGTGAGCGACGAGGTGCCCGGTCCCGGGGGGCAATGGGCGCTGGTTACCCTGGTCGGGGAGCTGCCGGAGGCAACCGCCCGGCGGATTGCGGCCTCGGTTGCATATGGGGCGGATTTCTGAAGCCGGATGATGCGTCCCGATGTGCCGCCTGCCGGGGCTGCGCAATCGGATCTGCCCCGCAGTCCTTGACGGTGTCGGTCGGAAACCTGAATCTGGCTTCCGGCATCTGCCTTGGCATTCCTATTGCGGTACTGGTTGCCGGCGGCTGGCTTGCAGATACACTGGCGGCTGGCCAGGCGTGGTGGGCGATCCTGTTGTTTTTGGTTGCTTGCGGCGCGGTCGCCCGAGTGGGTTCCCGTGTGGACGCCTGGTTGCTGAAGGAATCGAATTGAGGGCACTCGCATGAAACCGTCATGGGTTGTGATTCTGGGTCTGGTGCTGTCGGGCACGATGGCGCAGGCGGCCGAACTGCCTGATTTTACGGAACTGGTGGAAGCGCACTCCAGCTCGGTGGTGAACATCAGTACCGAGCGCCGCGTGCAGCAACAGCCACGGCGTCCCGAGGAACTCGATGACCTGTTCCGGCGTTTTTTCCCGGGTCCGGGCATTCCCGCGCCCAACGTGCCGCGTCAGTCCCAGGGTTCCGGATTCATCATAACCAGCGACGGGTACATATTGACGAACAATCACGTCGTGGGGCAGGCCGACGAGGTGGTGGTGCGCCTGAGCGACCGCCGCGAACTCGACGCCACGGTGGTCGGCGCCGATCCGGGGTCGGACCTGGCGCTTTTGAAAGTTGCGGCGGAGGATCTGCAACCCGTGACCATCGGCAGCTCAGCGGAGCTCAGGGTCGGCGAATGGGTTCTCGCCATCGGTTCGCCATTCGGGTTCGAGTACTCCGTGACCGCGGGCATCGTCAGCGGCAAGGGCCGCAGCCTGCGCAACGAGAACTATGTTCCGTTCATCCAGTCGGACGTTGCCATCAACCCCGGCAATTCCGGGGGTCCCCTTTTCAATCTCGACGGCGAAGTGGTGGGTATCAACTCGCAGATCTATTCCAGTTCAGGCGGTTACATGGGCATGTCGTTCGCCGTTCCCATCGACGTGGCCATGGAAGTCGCCGATCAGCTCAAAGCCTCTGGGCGGGTTTCCAGGGGCTGGCTTGGTGTGGAGATTCAGCAGGTCAATCGCGAACTGGCCGAGAGCTTCGGGCTCGAACAGCCCCAGGGCGCGCTCATTACCCGCGTCTTTCCCGGCAGCCCCGGCGAAGAGGGCGGGTTGCTGGCCGGGGACATCATCACCGATTTCAACGGCCAGGGCATCGATCGTTGGGAGGAACTGCCGCACTTTGTGGGCCGTGCCGCCCCGGGCAGCGAAGCACGGATCGGGCTGGTGCGGGAAGGCGAGAAGATCAATCTTGAACTTGAGATCGGCGAATTGCCCGACGACTCGCTGGCGCAACGCGGGCAGCCGGGGTCCGAGCCCTCGGAATTGGGCCTGGTGGTCAAAGCGCTGCCGGAAGCGACGCGCGAGCGCCTGGAACTGGACGGCGGGGTGGTGGTGGCACGTTCCGAAGGGCCGGCAGCAGAAGCCGGTATCCAGGAGCGGGACATCATTACAAAGCTCGACAACAAGCCCGTTGACAATCTCGACAGCTTTCACGAGATCGCCAATTCGCTGCCGCGGGGACGCAGTGTCTCGGTGTTGGTCGTTCGGGGCGAGCGCCCTCTCTTCGTGGGCCTGAAGGTCCCGGAATAGGGGTGGATCCAGGCCGCACCCGCGTCGGTGCGGGGCGATCGGTTGTGGCTTGATTCGGGGCTTTCATCTACACTCGCCGCCGCTTTTCCGCCGGGTAAGCCCCGTCTTGCAGAGCCTCGACCACATTCGCAACTTTTCCATCATCGCGCACATCGATCACGGCAAGTCGACACTGTCCGACCGCCTCATCCAGCATTGCGGGGCGTTGAGCGAACGGGAAATGGCGGATCAGGTTCTGGACTCCATGGACCTGGAGCGGGAACGGGGCATCACAATCAAGGCGCAATGCGTCACCCTGGATTTCGAGGCTCAGAACGGGGAGTCCTACCTGCTCAATCTCATAGATACGCCGGGGCACGTGGATTTCAGCTACGAGGTCTCCCGGTCGCTGGCCGCCTGCGAGGGCGCCCTGCTTGTCGTCGACGCCGCCCAGGGCGTTGAAGCGCAATCCGTGGCCAACTGCTACACGGCGATCGACAACAGCCTGGAGGTGCTGCCGGTTCTCAACAAGATCGACCTGCCCCAGGCCGAGCCGGAACGGGTCGCGCGCGAAATCGAGGACATCATCGGGCTGCCGTCCGACGCGGCGGTGCAGGTCAGCGCCAAGACGGGGGAGGGCGTCCCGGCCCTCCTCGAGCAAATCGTGGAGCGGATTCCGCCGCCCTTGACGCAACCCGGGTCGCCGCTGCAGGCGCTGATCGTCGACTCCTGGTTCGACAACTACCTGGGTATCGTTTCCCTGGTGCGTGTCGTGACCGGCAGCGTGGCCAGGGGCGACCGCATTGTCGTCAAGTCGACGGGCAGGACGCACGTCGTCGATGAGGTCGGCTGTTTCCGTCCGAAACGAACCGCCACGGAAGCGCTCGGCGCAGGTGAAGTGGGCTACGTCATCGCGGGCATCAAGGACATTCGCGGCGCGCCGGTGGGTGACACCCTGGTTCCGGCAAGCCATCCCGACGCAGCGGCGCTGCCGGGCTTCGCCAAGGTAAAACCACAGGTCTACGCCGGCCTCTTTCCGGTGAACTCGGACCGTTTCGAGGACTTCCGGGCGGCGCTCGAGAAGCTGACGCTGAACGATGCATCCCTTTTTTACGAGCCCGAATCGTCCGATGCCCTGGGGTTCGGCTTCCGCTGCGGCTTCCTGGGGCTGCTGCACATGGAGATTGTCCAGCAACGGCTCGAGCGGGAATACGATCTCGACCTGATCACATCGGCGCCCACGGTGATCTACCAGGCGGAACTCGAGGACGGCTCGGTGATGGAGGTGGACAACCCGTCCGGGTTGCCGGAGCGCTACGCGGCGCTCAAGGAACCGATCGCCGAGGTGAACATACTGGTGCCCCAGGAGTTCGTCGGCAACGTGATCAATCTCTGCGTGGAGCGCCGCGGCGTGCAGAAGAACATGCAGTTTTCCGCCGGGCAGGTGTCGATGAGCTGGGAGATGCCCATGAACGAGGTGGTCATGGACTTTTTCGACCGCTTGAAGTCGGTGAGCCGCGGTTTCGGCTCGCTCGACTACGGCTTCCTGCGTTTCGCGGTGTCGAGTCTCGTCAAGCTGGATATACTGATAAACGGCGAACGGGTGGACGCCCTGGCCGTGATCGTGCATCGGGACCAGGCCCAGAGCCGCGGCAGGCAACTGGTGGAGAAGATGCAGGAACTGATTCCGAGGCAGATGTTCTCCGTTGCCATCCAGGCGGCCATCGGCGGGCAGATCATCGCGCGCCGGACCGTGAAGGCGCTGCGCAAGAACGTCACGGCGAAATGTTACGGAGGCGATGTGACGCGCAAGAAGAAACTGCTCGAAAAACAGAAGGCCGGGAAGAAACGCATGAAACAGGTCGGCAGCGTCGAGGTGCCGAAAGAAGCCTTTCTGGCGGCGCTGAAGCTGGACCAGAAATGACTTCAATTGGGTGTATACGGGCTCGCATGGAACACTTTTTCGGAATTGGCTTTCCAGGCGCCGAGCGGGCGCGAGGTACGGGCCTCCTGCACGCTAAGCGGGATTCCTCGTTTCGACATTGCGGGTTGATCGACAAACCGGCCCCGCAACGAGTTGCGGGGCGTCGCCACCTGCCGAAGCGGTGCTTCGGCTCGGGCTGCGCCCGACCGGTGGCGACCCTTAAAGGTGCTGGAGGCCCGCGCCTCACACCCGCTCTCGTCCCACAACCGAGCATTGATGTTCCCCGCGCTTTAGCGCGCCGTATCCTCGTCCCGGCGCGCCGGGTTCCCGACTTTCATGGCAAGGCTTGACGTGGTGGTCTGCTGAAGTGGACATCGACTATCCGTTATTGCTCACCTGGGCGGTTCTGATCAGCGGCGGCATCTGGCTGTTCGACGTTCTGGTTCTTAAGCCCCGCCGCGATGAGGGCGCCAACGCACCGACGCTGGTGGAGTACGCCCGCTCGTTCTTCCCGGTGCTGGTGTTCGTGCTGGTGATGCGCAGCTTTCTCGGCGAGCCCTATCAGATTCCCTCGGAGTCCATGGTGCCGACGCTGGAGGTGGGCGATTTCATTCTGGTCAACAAGTACGCCTACGGCATTCGCCTGCCGGTGCTGGGCACCAAGATCGTCGAGGTCGGGGAGCCGGAGCGGGGGGACATCATGGTCTTCATTCCACCCCACGATTCCCGCTATTTCATCAAGCGGGTGATCGGCCTGCCGGGCGATCACATCCGCTACGAGAACAAGGCGCTCTACATAAACGGTGAGCGGGCGGGCTACGAATTCGTCCGGGAATTCCACGACATCATCGGTCGCAGTGCAGTGCCGGTGCGCGAGTACGTGGAAATCTTCGATGAGGATTCCCATACCACCTACCGCTACCCGACGGAGGAGAGGGCCCGGGAGTGGGTGGTGCCGGAAGACTCCTACTTCGTCATGGGCGATAACCGGGATCGCAGCGACGACAGCAGGCGCTGGAAATACGTCTCGGAAGCGAAGATCGTCGGCAAGGCGGTGGCGATCTGGGTACACAAGGCGCCGGGGCTGAATTGGCCGACGTTCGAGCGCAACCGTTGGATCTGACGGAACTCCAGAAAACGCTCCACCATCGGTTCGAGGACCAGGCGCTGCTGGTTCGCGCTCTCAGCCACAGAAGCGCATCGGCCCATCACAACGAGCGCCTGGAGTTCCTGGGCGATGCCGTGCTCGGCTACGTCATGGCGGACTACCTGCACCGGACGCGCCGGCGTCAGCGGGAAGACTCGTTGACGCTGCTGCGGGCATCCCTGGTCCGGCGCGAGACGCTGGTGGAAGTGGCAAGGGAGATCGATCTGGGCGATTACCTCCTGCTCGGGGTGGGGGAGCGCCGGACCGGTGCGCGGGGCCGGGCTTCCATTCTTGCGGATGCGCTGGAGGCACTGATCGGGGCGGTACACGAAGACGCCGGCATCGAGGCGGCCAGGGCCCTGATCATGCATCTCTTCGGCGACCGCCTGGAAAATCTCGCCGACCGGGCGCAGAAAGACCCCAAGAGCGTGCTGCAGGAACACCTGCAGGCTCGCGGGCTCGAGCTGCCGGAATATCGCACGGTTGATGTCTCGGGCCGGCAGCCCGATCAGGTATTCAACGTCGCCTGCGAGCTTGTGGATGTGGATGCTTCGGTGACGGCCACCGGGCGGAGCCCCAAGGAGGCCGAGATGCGGGCGGCCGCCCTGATGATCGGCGAGGTGGAGCGCCGTGGCATCTGAGCGGGCCGGGTTCGCGCGTTGCTTGGAGCGCCGGTGAACGGCGCCACCCAACGCTGCGGCTACGTGGCGATCCTGGGGCGGCCGAATGTGGGCAAGTCCACCCTGCTCAACGTGGTGCTGAGGCAGAAGATCAGCATTACCTCACGCAAGCCCCAGACCACGCGTCATAACCTGCTGGGCATCGACACCGACGGCGCCCGCCAGGCGATCTATGTGGACACGCCGGGGATTCACTCGGGCGCCTCCCGGGAGATGAACCGCCGCATGGTGCGCGCGGCCGCATCGGTGGTGGCGGATGTGGATCTCGTGGTGATGCTGATCGACCGGGACCGGTGGACCGACGAAGACGCCCTGGTACTGCGATATGTGCGGCGTTCCGGTACACCGGCGTTCGCCGCGATCAACAAGATCGACCTGCTTCGCGAAAGAGAGGCGGTGCTGCCTGTCATCGACCGGCTGGCGCGGCTGGAAGCGTTCACGGAGATTCTGCCGATCTCGGCCCTCAAGCGGGACGGGGTCGAGGAGTTCCGCAACGCGGTGTTCGCCCGCCTGCCGGAACACGCACACCACTTTCCGCCGGATCAGTTGACGGACCGCAGCGAACGTTTCCTCGCCGGCGAGATCGTCAGGGAAAAGCTGGTGCGCCGCCTGGGCGATGAATTGCCGCACCGCGCGGCGGTGGTGATCGAGTCTTTCGACGCTGGCGCGGACCTGGTTGAAATCCGCGCCGACATCGTCGTCGAGAGCGCCGGGCAGAAGCGCATCGTCATCGGCAGGGGGGGCAGCAAGCTGAAGTCCATCGGCAGCGATGCGCGCCGGGACATCGAGAAAATGCTGGGGCGCAAGGTCATGCTGCATCTCTGGGTCAAGGTCCGTTCAGGGTGGACGGACGACCGCGGGCACCTGGAGCGAATGGGTTATGAATGACCCGAGCGACCGCGGCAGCAACAAGGGTGCCGACGGGCGCTGACCCATGCACCCCGACGCGACCGACCAGCCGGCCATCGTGCTGCACGCGCGCGCCTATCGGGAAACCAGCCTGCTGGTCAATCTGTTAACCCGGGACCATGGGCGCGTTGCCGTGGTGGCGAGAGGCAGGCGCAACGCGAAGCGGGGCCACGGCCTGCAGCCGTTCTACGAGGGATCCGTCAGTTGGCGGGGACGGGGAAGCCTGATGACACTTACCCGTTACGACGTGGTCCAGGGCCGCTGGCTCACCGGCAACGCCGTTGCTTCGGCCTACTACGTGGCGGAACTGGTCATGCGGCTGACCCGGGAATGGGAACCTCACACACGGCTGTTCGCGGGGGTGCAATGGGTGTTGCGCAGAATCGGCGAGGGATCGGACGGTGCCGAATTCGCTTCCGGTCTGCGCCAGTTTGAAAAACTGCTGCTGGAAGAACTGGGTTACGGGTACGACTTCACCCGCGATGCGGCAAGCGGAGCGCCGATTGACGGAACTGCCTGGTACCGGCTGGAGCGGGAAACCGGCTTCGTGCCTGCGGCGGCGAACGAGGGATATCCGGGCCGGGTCCTTGCCGACATCGCCGGCGCCGACTATTCCGACGCGGAAACTCGTGTAATGGCGCGCCGCCTGTTTCGCGAGGCGATCACCGCCCAGCTCGGCCCGGCGCCGCTGGTCAGCCGCCGCCTGCTCCGCCCGGAATCGTCGGGCTAGTGTCCTGTCCGGTTAATTCCTTGTATTTCAGCGTGCCGCACGGGGCCTGTGGCAAGGCGCGGCCCGCCGGGAATGGTCCGCCCCATTGCCAAGGGTCACAACGCCGCCACAGGCCCCGTGCGGCGCGCC
The DNA here is from genome assembly GCA_963663395.1 of Pseudomonadales bacterium. GTDB lineage: Bacteria > Pseudomonadota > Gammaproteobacteria > Pseudomonadales > Azotimanducaceae > Azophilus. Next base: position 4,679,758 of record OY760226.1, on the reverse strand, counting down.
CTCCGGGAGCTCGCTCGGCGCGTCACTGCGGTGTTGCGACCCTTGCCAATATGCTCGATATTGGCTGCGGGCCGCGCCTTGCATTGACGCGCCGAGCGAGCTCTGAAATGCAAGGAATTAACCGGACAGGACACTAGGGCGGGGAAAAGTGAGTTTCGCGGGCGGGAACGGTATCATCGCCCGCCCCTGGCCTGTCGCTTCTGGAGCTTGGAATGCGCGCAAGCGCACCTGCGAACACGCCCGTCGACACGGACGGAAGGATCGATCTGCACGCATGGGTCGACAGCCTGTGCCGGGGCCGGCAACACCTCGACGCGGCGGGGATGCTGGCAGCGGCAACGCGGCTGCGGGACAGGGTTGACGGCGACCATCTCTCGAGCGGCCTGGAACTGGCTGAACTGGTCGCCAGCATGCAGATGGATACGGCATCTGTTCTGGCGGCACTTTACTACCGGCCGGCGCGCCATGGCGCCATCCATGACGAAGAGCTCGCCGCGGCCATCGGCGAAGAAGGCGCGAGCCTCTTCAGCGCCGTCAACGGCATGGCGGACATCAGCCTGCTGGACCTGACCAGTTCCCGCATGCTGGCCAGCGAGGCAACGGATCAGACGGCGAACATACGGCGCATGCTGGTCGCCCTGATCGACGATGTCCGGGTGGCCGTGCTCAAGCTCGCGGAGCGGGTGGTTGCGCTCCGGCTTGCCAAGAACAGTTTCGAGGAACGCAAGACCCGCATTGCCACGGAGGCCATGACCGTGTTCGTGCCGCTGGCGGACCGGCTGGGTATCTGGCGGCTGAAGTGGGAACTCGAGGACCTGTCGCTACGCTACCTGGAAGCGGATGCCTACAAGCGCATTGCCCGGCAACTGGACGGCCGGCGCGTCGAGCGCGAAGCGAAGGTCAACCGGATTGTCGGCGACCTCAGGGATATGTTCGAGGAGCGCGGCATCGAGGCTGTCGTCGAGGGCCGCGCCAAGCACATCTACAGCATCTGGCGCAAGATGCGCACCAAGCACATCCCCTTCGATGAAGTCTACGACGTGCTTGCCGTTCGGGTCATCGTGGGAGATGTCCCCGAGTGTTACAACGCCCTCGGTACCATCCACATGCGCTGGCGGCATGTCCGCCGGGAGTTTGACGACTATGTCGCGGCGCCCAAGGAAAACGGCTACCGGTCGATCCACACCGCCGTGTACGGGGATGGGGGAGAGATCTTCGAGGTGCAGATCCGTACAACGGAAATGCACGACGACGCGGAACTCGGTGTCTGCGCACACTGGACCTACAAGGGCGGCGACAGCGAGGACGGCTTCTACGCGGAGAAGGTGGCCTGGTTGCGCCAGGTGCTTGCCTGGCAGGATTCCCTCGGCGGAACGCTGGCCGATCAGTTAACCGACGAGGTGCGGGAAGAGCGCATATTCGTCCATACGCCCAGGGGTCACGTGGTCGACCTGTCAGCCGGGGCCACGCCGCTCGACTTCGCCTATCGCGTACACACCGAAGTCGGCCAGCACTGCGCCGGCGCGCGGGTCGACGGCCGGCGGGTGCCGCTCAATACACCGCTGAAGACCGGTCAGCTCGTACAGATTCACCGGGAATCCCGGGCCGTGCCCCGGCGCGCCTGGCTCGATCAGGACCTGGGCTACGTCCGCACCGCGCGGGCCAGAAGCAAGATTCGCAACTGGTTGCGCCTGCGCGACCGGCAGGTCAACGTGGCGGAAGGCCGGCGCGACTTCGAAGCGATGATCGAATGTCTCGGGTTGCCCGCTCCTGCCGCCGGGGACGTGGACGGTCTGGCGGCGGCATTCGATCTCGACGATGCCGACGCGTTGTTTTTCGCTTTCGGAGCGGGCGACCTGCAGATTCTCGAACTGGTGCGCCGATACCTGGCAGGCCGTCAGGAAGAGCCCGGCCGGGACGAGTCGGGGACAGAGAACGACGATGGACGCCAGGTCCTGGAAATTCAGGCGGAAGACCGCGAGGGGCTGTGGCACGACGTCACGAACGTACTGAGCGCCCGGGGCCTGTCCCTGGTCGCCACCTCGGGACGGGCCGACGCTGCAAGCGGCACGGCCGCACTCACGCTGGAATTGGCGCTGGATGACCTGACCGAGGTGGCGAGCCTGGTCAACCAGTTGCGCGAGGTCCCTGGGCTGCGAACGGTGCGCCGCATTGTCGAAGGAGACGGGAAAGCATGAAGCTCGTTTTGCTGGGGCCGCCGGGGGCGGGAAAGGGTACGCAGGCAAAGGCGATCTGTTCGACCTTCGGCATACCCCAGATCTCCACCGGGGACATGCTGCGCGCCGCGATCAGCGGTGGAACAGAATTGGGCAAGCGCGTACAAGCGGTGATGGATCGCGGTGACCTGGTTTCCGACGACATCATCATCCGGCTGGTGGAGGAGCGTATCGCCGAGGCTGACTGCGCGAACGGATTCCTCTTTGATGGCTTTCCCCGAACGATTGCCCAGGCGGAAGCGCTCGAAGCGGCGCGGGTTGCCATCGATGCCGTGGTCGAGATCACGATTCCCGACAAGGAGGTGGTCAGGCGCATGAGCGGGCGGCGGGTGCACCCGGGGAGCGGGCGCGTCTACCACGTGGTGTTCAACCCGCCCAGGGAGCCTGGCCGCGACGACGAGACCGGCGAGCCGTTGCTGCAGCGTGACGATGACCGGGAGGAAACCGTGCGTGACCGGCTTGAGGTTTATCGCGAGCAGACCCATCCGCTGGTGGAGTTTTACAAGACGCGTTCGGCAGGAGGCGGGGCGAATGGTGCGATGCGTTACATCGAGGTAAACGGCCTTGGCCCAGTGGCCGATGTTTCGAGCAAGGTCCTCGAATTGCTGCAGAATGGCGGCGGCTGAACGCTCGACGAATCAGGTTCTCAGGGTTCGCAGGATTTCCCGGGCTGCGTTGCGTCCGGGCAGGCCGGTTACGCCGCCTCCGGGGTGTGCGCCGGAGCCGCAGAGGAACAGGTTCTTTACGGGCATCCTGTAATCCGCATGGCCGGCCAGGGGCCGGAGCGAGAAGAGCTGGTCGAGGTGCAGGGCGCCGTGGAAGATGTCGCCGCCGACCATGCCCAGGTCTTGTTCGATGTCTAGGGGTGACTTGATCTGGCGGCCGAGGACCGATGCCCTGAAATTCGGGGCATAGCGGTTGACCGTCTCCACGATGTGGTCCGCGGCTCTTTCGCGTTCTTCGTCCCAGGAAAGGCCGGCCGGCAGGTGGCGCTGGAAATGCTGGCAGAACAGGCTTGCGACGTGCCCGCCGGCGGGGGCAAGGGTTGCGTCCTGGGTGGACGGCACCCACATGGAAATGATGGGCTGGTCGGACCAGCCCCCGGTCTGCGCGGTGGCGTAGGCGCGGCGCATGTAGCCGAGCGACGGGCAGATCTCGATGGCGCCCTTGAATATCTCTTTGGACTGATCGGGCATGCTGGAAACGCGGGGCAATTCGCGTAGCGCCACGTTCATGCGGAATGTGGCGGAGTGGCTGCGGTAGGCCTGGATGCGGCGCCGGGTGCCGGGGTCGAGCAGGCCGGGGTCGAGCAGCCTGGTGAGCAGAAGCTGCGGGTGCAGGTTGCCGGCGATCACCCTTGCATCGATCCGTCGTCCGTCGTCGGTAACGACACCGTACGCTCGCCCGTTTTCCACGAGTATCTCTCGCACAGGGGCGTCGGTTTCGATATCGGCGCCCTTTTCGCCTGCGAAAGCCGCCATGGCCCGGGTGATTGCACCCATGCCGCCCCTGGCGTGGCCCCAGGCGCCGATGCGTCCGTTCACCTCCCCGAATGCGTGGTGCAGTAGCACGTAGGCCGTCCCGGCCTGGTAGGGGTCGACGAAGTTGCCGATGACGCATTCGAGGCCGAGGATGCCTTTCAGGGCATCGGATTCGAACCAGCTGTCCAGGTAATCCCCCAGGGACCTGGTCATGAGTTCGGCCAGGTCCGTGCGCTGGTTGCGGCCGAGCTTTCTCAGGGTGTTGCCGGTGCGCAGCAGCCGCAGTGCGTTGCGCCAGCCGCCGCTCAGGTCGGGTGGCGTGTTCACGGCGAGTTCGCGCAGCGCCGCGGCCACGGCCGAGATGTGCTCGTCGTAGTCGTCGAAGCGTTCGGCGTCGGTGGGGGAGAAGCGGGCGATTTCCCGGCGGGCCTGTTCCGGGTCCCTGGAGAGCAACAGGTGGTCGCCCTGCAGGAGGCTGACGGTGCCGGCGGGTCGCTCGATGATCTCGAGGCCGTGGCGATGCAGTTCCAGGTCGCGGATGACTTGCGGGTGCAGCAGGCTGACCGCATAGGAGTAGACGGAGTTCCGGTAACCCGGGTGGAATTCCTCGGTAACCGCGGCCCCACCAATCACCGGGCGGCGTTCGAGAACCTTGACCTTCAGGCCCGAGCGGGCCAGGTAGCCGGCGCAGGTAAGCCCGTTGTGGCCGGCGCCGATGACGATCGCATCATAGTCGGTCAATGTCGGATACAGCCTCCCCGTCAGCGCCCCGCCTGTTGCCCGGGAAGGTGGCTCGTCGGGGCGATGCAGTACAATCGCCCGAACCACCCGGGTCGCGTGAGCTGGTATGGCCCGTCAGACTAGCAGCCCGGGCGCGAGTGCCGCAATTCAGGGGAACGACCGTGGGCGTTCACATCGAAGAGCTCGTCGGCATCATCGAGCAATCCGTCGCCGGCGGAGGGTTGAGCGCTCCGCTCAAGGTCGATCTCGGCAACGATGGGGTCGTCTGTATCAATGGATCCCGGGTTTCACGGGAAGATGCGCCCGCGGACAACGTGCTGACCACCAGTCTCGATGTCTTCGAGGACATCTGCAGGGGCCGCACCGATCCGGTGCAGGCCTACTATCGCGGGCGCCTGGGCCTCCATGGTAGCCAGCAGGTCGCCCTGCAGTTGAGCACGCTGATCGAAGCGTTCAATGGCGAATCCAGGCGCGTGCAGCGGTTCACGCGCAACGACCCGGTAGCCGGCATCGTTGCCGCCCTGAACGAGAGCGGGTCGGCCATCGTCGAGAAATGTGTATCGGAGGAACTGGCAGACCGGGTCGCCGCGGAGCTGCGGCCGCATTTCGACCGGTTCGGGCACGAGTACTTTGCGGATTTCGAAGGCTACACCACCCTGCGTCTGAGCGAGATCCTGGGCCGGTCCCGGGCGTCGGCCGACCTCATCGGCGAAGCCTTCACCCTGTCGGTCGTCGACGGCATCCTGCTGCCGCACTGCATCAACTACCGAATCGGCAGTTGCACCGGTATCGAGATACTGCCCGGGGAGACGGCCCAGCGGCTGCACCGCGACGACGGCATCTACCCGATCAGCATTCAGGGCATGGAACTGCAGGTGAGCGCCATGTGGGCGCTGGACGATTTTACCCGGGAAAACGGGGCGACCCACGTGGTGCCGGGGTCGCACCAGGGCCCGTCGCGCGGCGATGTGGAGAAACCCGTTTCCACCGTGCAGGCCACCATGCCGAAAGGCTCCGTGCTGCTGTACCTGGGCTCGGTGCTGCACGGCGGCGGCGCAAACGAGACAGACGCGCCACGCATGGGGCTGATCAACACCTACTCCCTTGGCTGGTTGCGCCAGGAAGAGAATCACTACCTCGCGATTCCGCGGGAAATTGCCGACAGCTTTCCGGACCGCATCCGCAAGCTCATGGGATATGAGCCCCACGGACCGATCCTGGGGAGCTATCCCGGCACGCCCTAGCTTTCTAGATCAGGCCCTCGAAAGGCAGCACCTCCACGCGATCGCCGGATTTCAGGCTGCCCGCGCTTTTCGGAATCCGGATCAGGCAATTTGCCCCGGCAAAGGTGCTCATCCGGTTGGAGCCCTGGGCGCCGGTGGTCCGGACCCGGATATCGTCTCCCGCCCCGGTTGCGATGCCCCGCTGATACTCCTCGCGGCCCGGACTGTGCCGGATCGGTACCGTCAACTCGGCTCCGGCGGTCACGGGTTGCGAGGGCTGCATGCCGCACAGTTTTTCGATGGCGGGCTTCGCGAACAGGAGGTAGGTGACGATGGTGGAAACGGGGTTGCCGGGCAGCCCGAGAAACCAGGCCTCCCCGATGCGGCCGAACGCGAGGGGTTTGCCGGGCTTGAGGTTCAACCGCCAGAAGCCCAGTTCGCCGAGAGCCTCCACCGCGTTCTTGACGTGGTCGGCATCGCCGACGGAAACACCGCCGCTAGTGAGGACGAGGGAGCTGTTCGCGCTTGCGGCCGTCAAAGAGGCGGCCACGGCATCAGCGTCGTCGGCCAGCACGCCGAGATTGTCGACCTCGACGGGCAGGCGGGCAAGCAGTGCCTCGACGGCGAATCGGTTCGAATCGTAGATGTTGCCGTACTCGAGGGCGGTGCCGGGCTGCTGCAGTTCGTCGCCGGTGGAAAATATGGCCACCCGGGGCCGGGTCCGGACGGTGGCCGTGGCACAGCCGGAGGCGGCCAGGGCACCGATGTCGAAGGGGCTCAAGCGCTTGCCGGCGGCGACCACCGCATCGCCGCGGCGCAGGTCGTCGCCCACCGGGCGCACGTTGGCGCCCGCCTCCGGCGGCTCCCGCAACCGAACGGCGGCGCCGCCGCGATCGCAGTTTTCCTGCACGATCACCGTGTCGCAGTCGGCCGGCAGCGGTGCGCCGGTCATGATGCGCACGCACTGGCCTTCACTGACGCTGCTTGCAAAAGGATGGCCGGCGAGGCTCTCCCCCGTCACCTCGAGAGAGTGGATGCCCGGCCGCCAGCGGAAGGCGTAACCGTCCATTGCAGAGGCCGGAAAGGGGGGCAGGTCGGTACGGGAGCGGATCGTTTCGGCAGCGACACGGCCCTGTGCTTGCCGGACCGGAACGGATTCGGTTGCGGAGGGTGCGGCAACCTGGTCGAGAACGCGCGCCAGGGCGATATCGATGTCGAGGGGGTCAGTGGCTTTATAATGCACGGGTCGCCGAACCTTCAGCCCGGGCCAATCACGAATGGACCCGGCTGGTTCGCGGATGAAGGTTGTCAAATTGAGTCAAGTCTACGCCCATTGCCCGCCCGTCCGGCTGGGGCTTCGCCCCGTCTACTGCCTGCGTTCCCGATGTCTCGCGTTCTCGGCATAGAAACTTCCCGCGCGCTCTGTTCCGCGGCCATAGTCGCCAATGGAGCAACGACGGAGGATACACGCAAGATGGAAAGGGCGCACAACGAGCACATCCTGGAGCTTGTGGACGGTGTCCTTGCCGCGGCAGGGCTGGCTCCCGCGGACCTCGACGGCGTCGCATTCGGCTGCGGGCCGGGGTCCTTTACCGGTATCCGTATCGCCGCCTCGGTTGCCCAGGCGATCGCGTTCGGGGCGGATGCGCGGATTCTCCCGGTGTCGTCCACCGGGGCATTGGCGAGAGCGGTGCTGGAAAGTGACGTGCGGGTTGGCGCAGGCATCATCGCCAGCATCCGCTCGAAACGCGATGCCTGGTATCTGGCTGCCTTCGCCCATGCCGGTGGCGAACTCAGCGCTCACCGGCCGGACTGCCTGTTCACGGCGGATCCGGGCTGGCCAGAGGTGCAGGGCGGTTGGGTTCTGGCCGGTGACAGGCCGGAGTGGTGGTCAACGCACCCGGACTGGCATGCCGATGTGGCGGTGAGCGCCGGGCTGATCGCCCGGTTGGGCGCCGAGGCGCTGGCGGCAGGGGAGGGAGTGGCGCCCGAGCTGGGCCTGCCGGTCTATGTGCAGGGGGATTCGCCCTGGAAGCCCTCATCGGCCCGCCCCGATTCCAGAAGCGACGGGTCCCCGCCGTAGGCGGGAATCTCTCCCCGATGCCCGCTCCTGTTGACCGGATGTGAAACCGGTTCTGTATCACGGCCGCGGCCTGCCCGTAGAGCGCTACGCCGAAAAATTCGAGTTGCGCGAGGCGGATGAGCCGCCCAACGGGACGGGATATCGTCTCTGGTGTGACGATTCCGGCATGACGCTCTTGCACGGAAGCCGTGGCGCCCTGACGCTGGACTATCGCGATGTCGAAACGCGCTCCAGTCAATCATCGCTTCTTGCCCGTGCCTGCGCCGCGCCCGCGCGCCCGGCGGTCGTGGACCTGATGGCGGGCTGGGGCACCGACGGCCTGTCCCTTGCACTGCGCGGCTGTGCGGTCACGCTGGTGGAACGCGCGCCCATCGTGTGGGCCATGCTGGATGAGTTCGTGACCCGGCTCGACCTGCCGGCAACCGTGGTCTGCGAAACGGCCGAGCAGTGGTGCGAAAACCACCCCAAGGCGGTGGAGGTGGCTTATCTGGACCCGATGTTCCCGGTACGGCGCAAGATGGCCTTGCCCGGCAAGGAAATGCAGTATCTGCGTGATCTGGCGTGGCGTGGCGAGACGCCCCTCTCGCGACAGATTCAACTGGCGCTGCGGGCAGCGCGTGACCGGGTGGTGGTCAAGCGCCGGGCCAGGGACGCTTCCGTTTCAGCGCCGAGCTGGCGTCTGCGGGGCAGGCGGGTGCGGTTCGACGTGTACCGGGCACGACACTAACAGGTCAGGGCACGCGACTCCGCCAACAGCCTCTGTGCTTGGCGTGCCGGGGGAGACCGTACCTCATGCCCGCTCTCGGCGGTTCGAATGCAGGGGACTTTTGCCAGGGGCTGATAGAATTCAAGGCTCGTGTTCGGTAGGGGAATGACATGAACGATCTCATCTGGCTGGCGGTATTGGCCGTGCTGTTCGTGTTTCAGCACCTCGGTGTCACCAGCACCGGATTACGCGACCGCCTGGTTGGTGCGATGGGCGAGAAAGCCTATGTGGCGATTTATGCGATCGTCTCCATCGTGCTGATCGTGTTGCTCATACGCGCCTACAACGCGACGGTGCCGGCCATGCTGCTCTGGCCGACGGGCGACCTGTTGCGCCTGGTGCCCCTGGTACTGATGCCGCTGGCACTGCTGCTGGTAATCGGCGGTGTCATGACCAAAAATCCAACGACGGTCGGCGTTGTGCTCGACAGCGGTTCGGAAGTGCCGGTGGACGGGGTGCTCAAGATTACTCGTCACCCGGTGCAGTGCGGCATCCTGGTCTGGTCGGTAAGCCACCTGCTGGCCAACGGCGACCTGCCGTCATTGATTTTCTTCGGCGCGTTCGGGCTGATCTCGGGATTCGGCATGGTGCTCATCGACCGGCGCAAGCAGGAGGTGTTCGGGGAAGGCTGGACAGCGTTTCGCGATGCGACATCGCTGCTGCCCTTTGCCGCGGTCGCCTCGGGGCGTCAGTCGCTCGGACTTGCGGATATCGGGTGGGTCGCGCCACTGCTCGCGGCAATCGTCTTCGTCGCCCTGTGGTGGGGCCACGTGTGGGTTTCGGGGGTTCCCGTCGGGCTTGGCTGGTAGCAGGGTCGGGATCCCTCAGTCGGCCAGGATTGCGTAGCGGTATTCGGCGTCGATCACGGTTTCGGAACCGCGCAGCACGTCGTCGACGATGGGGGTGCGGGCGAGGCGGCCGTCGGCGTTCTTGATGACGGCGCCGTCCTCGATGAGTTTGTCGACGAATGCATCGAAAACACGCCCGTCGAAGAATTCCGGGGCGTTGATGCCGTGCATCCGGGCCACCTTGCGGGCGATGAGTTGGCTCTGATCCTGCAGTTCCCTGCGGGTGCGGGCCGGTTTCCCGGGTTCGGCAAGGAGCCCCAGCACGATGTAATTCCGCTGCAGGATCGGCCGGGCTATGCCGGCGAGGAGGTGCAGCCGGTAGTGTACCGCCGACCGCGCGGGTGGCGGCGCCAGCCGACGCTCCCGATCGATGATGAGGCCCGATTGCACCAGGTGCTCCGTCCAGCGCGCCGTGTCCGGGGGTTCGAATCGCCCGTGCAGTTCCCGGGCCAGGTAGGGGTACACCAGCTCGACCATCCGCCGCATCGCCTCGCGGGAAAGGGGTCGCCGGCGCTTCTCGAGGAGGCAGGCGATCAGCGACGGCAATGCCAGCACATGGGCGACGTTGTTCCGGTACCAGGTCATCTGTACCGCGGCGACGGGCTGCAGCGTGAGCACCTCGCCGAAGTCGTGCCGTTCGCGGTTCAGCATGCCGAGCTGCGCGATGTGGGCGAGGGCGCCGGCGCCGTCCAGTTCGGTGAGCTGATAGTCGTGATTGGCGCTATCCCGGCGCAAGAGGTTGAGGTAGCAGTCGATCTGTGCCGCGAGTACCGACTCGGCGATCGCCAGGCGCGGGGTGCAGAGGATGACCAGGGCCGCCAGGTTGACCGGGTTGACGGAGGCGGCATCGTTGATGCGCATGAGGATTTCCCGACCCAGGTCGATTGCCTCGGCGGCCGATTCCGTTTCGGATTCGTCCGCGTCCGGTTCGGCCCCGATGCCCGGCGCGCCCGCGCTGCCGGCTCCTGCACCGTCGCTGGCCGCCCGGTGCTCCAGCCACTGTTCCAGGTACAGGGGTTTGCCGAAATTGACCTCGACGCGCCCGAAGTTCTGCCGGACGAGTCTGAGACTTCGCAGGATGTCGGCGACGGTTTCGCGCTGCTTTTTCGCGCCCCGCATTTCATTGAGGTACGAAGCCGCCTCTATGAGCTTCTCGTAGCCGAAATAAACCGGCACGAAGGCCAGCGGCCGGGGGAGCCCGCGGCGGGAATGGGAAATGGACATCTTGAGCAGGCCGATGCGCGCCGGCAGCAGCCGGCCCGTTCGCGTCCGGCTGCCTTCCGGGAAGAACTCCACGCAATGTCCGCGCCGGTACACCTGGTAGAGATACTCCGAGAAGAGTGCGGCATGCAGCGGGTCGCCACGGAAACTGCGTTGCATGTAGAAGGCGCCGCCCTGGCGCAGCAGGTTGCCGACAACGGGCATGTTCATGTTTTCCCCGGCGGCGATGTGGGGAATCATCAGGCCGCGCTGGAAGAGCAGGTAGGAAAGCATGAGGTAGTCGATGTGACTGCGATGGCACGGCACGTAGACCAGCGTATGGGTGCGGCCGAGCGATGCGATGCGTGCCAGCCCGTGCACTTCGATACCGTCGTAGATGCGGTGCCAGAATGCCGAGAGCACGCGCAGGACGGTCCTGATCAGCGGGTAGGACATGTCCGAAGCCATCCTCATCGAGGCCTTGTGCGCCTGGTTGCGCAACTTTCGCCGCAGCTTCTCGGGGTTCTGCCCGCGCTGGGCTGCCGCAACCTGCTGTTCGATCGCGTCGCTCACCGCCCGGCTTTCCACCACCTGGCCGAGCAGCGTGCGGCGATGGGAGAAGTCCGGTCCCAGCGCCGCCACCTTCTGCTGGCGCAGCCGTACCCGCAGGATGCGCGCGGTGCGCCGCGCCCGCCGCTGTTCGTCACCCTGCACCGCATCGCGAAGGCCGAGCGGCTCTCCGAAATCGACCACGATGTGGCTGCGTGAGATCAGCATGTTGACGAAGCGGCGCAGACGCGAAGAGGCGGCCCAATGCTCGGAGAAGGCCGTGCGGATCAGCGAGCGCTCACGGCTGGTGGTGGGGCCCCAGAACACCTGTACCGGACGCAACTCGATGTCGCTCGAAGGGGCGGCCGGACAGTCCAGCAGCCGGGTGAGCCGTCCCGGCACGGCGCGCATCGTGTTGCGCAGCAGGGGGCCCGCCGGGCGGTTCAGGAAAACGATGCGCTGCGTTTCCTCGAGATCGCCCAGGCTGATGCGGGATCGCGGGTCGGGCCACCCGTTTCGGGCACAGATCAGGTCCAGCACCACGACATCGGACAGCGAACGCTGGGGAAGCACGAATACCGTATCGGCGGGGAGGTCCCGGGGAGGTTCCCCGGCGATCCTCGGCCGTACGATCGCCCGGATCAGTGTACGGGCGAGCCGGTAACCGTGCCCGCGCAGCATCAGGGGCCGGTTCCCTGCGCCATGTCGGGGAGGCGTGGCTTTTCACCCACCCTTCGCTCCCGTCTCGGTGCCGCGCTGGACGCGTGGGAAAAAACTGCTAGTCCGGCCGGGCGGCGGGCGCTTGCTGGTGGGGTGGCGAGGACACGCCCTCGAACAGGGCTTCCATAGGATCGGAAACCGGGGAGGTGATCTCCACCTCCCAGATGTCCCTGTACTTGCGCTCGGTCGCATCATGCGCGTCATCCTGCGACCTGATAATGGTCGGTCTCAAGAATATCAACAAGTTGGTCTTGGTGGCGGTCTTTGAGGAGGATCGGAAAAAGAACCCGAGGCCCGGAATGTCGCCGAGAACGGGGACCTTCCTGTTCGATTCGGAGATGTTGTCCTGAATGAGGCCGCCCAGGACGATGATCTGGCGGTCTTCGGCGAGGACGGTGGTTTCGATCTCCCGTTTCGAAGTGACCACGTCCGCGAAGCCGGCATCGCCAATGGGAGAGTCGACCACGTTCGTGATTTGCTGGGCGATGTCCAGGCGCACGGATGTCCCGTCGTGCACGTGCGGAGTGACGGTGAGCTGCAGCCCCACATCTTCCCGCTGCACGGTCGTGAACGGGTTGTTGGCGCCATCGGCCTGGGTCGTGAACGAACCCGTGCGGAACGGCACTTCGTTGCCGACCACGATCTTCGCCTCCTGGTTGTCCAGGGTCATGATGCTGGGCGTGGACAGCAGGTTGGCGTCGCTGGCGGTGCCGAGCGCGGTGATGATGCTGCCGAACGAGAACCCTTCGGGGTCGATTCTTGCCACGGCGAGGGTGGGGCTGGAGATGCTGGCCAACCCGGCGAGTACGTCCGCGTCGATCTGGTTGCCTTCGCCGTCGACGCTCAGGTTCTGAATGAGGTTGGTGATCACGCCGTCCAGCGCCGAGCTGGCTATGGGCGAGGTGGCCCCTTCGGCATCGGCGGCGGCGGTCTCCGCGCCGATGGTTCGCTGGTCGGTCATCTGCACTTCGACGACGGCCGCCTCGATCAGTACCTGGGTGCGCCGGATATCGAGCTGGTCGAGAATGTCGAGAATCTCGGCCATGGCGCTCGGGGCGGCGCGAATGATGATTGCGTTCAGCGATTCGTCGGCCTGGATGGTTGCTGCCTGCTCGCTGTCGCCGTCCGAGGAGCGCTGGTCCAGGGTGCCTTTGAGCACCTCGGCGACCGCCACCGCGTCGGCGTGTTTCAGGTAGACCACCCGCACCCCGCCGGTGGCCGTGGCGGGCTTGTCGATCAACTCGACGATCTTGAGGATCTCCGCCACGGGCCGGGGCTTGCCGCGCACGATGAGGGAATTGTTGCGCTTGTTGGCGATGATCTGGATGCTCTGCGGGCCGGTGGCGCTGCCGCCGATCTGGCTTGGGGCGAGCCGTTCCAGCAGCTCCACCACGGTCTCCACCCAGGCCTCCTGCAGGGGCACCACGACGATCTCGTCTTCTTCCGCCACATCGATCTGCTCGATGATGCGCATGAGCCGCAGGATGTTGTCGGCGTGGTCGCTGATGATGACGATGTTGGGTTCGGCCACGGCGGCGATGTGCCCGTACTGCGGGATCAGCGGCCGCAGTATCTTGACCAGTTCCGTGGACTCCACGTTCTGCGCGGCGATTACCCGGGTGACCAGTTCTTCCGGCGCCACATGGCTCAGCTGATCGTCCAGCCCGGGGGTCTGCTTGCCCGTGGCGCTCTGCTGGATGCGGATCACATCGCCCGAGGGGCTGGCGATGAAGCCGTGTACGCGCAGTACCGAGAGGAACAGCTCGTAGATTCCGTCGGCGTTCAGCGGCGTGCTGGAAATCACGGTCACCTCGCCTTTCAGCCTGGGATCGACCACGAAGGTTTCGCCGGTGATTTCCGCGACCTGGGTTACGAATTCGCGGATATCGGCGTTCTTGATGTTGATCGTCCAGGTCTGGTCCGGACTGGCGGCGGACGCCGCCGCGGTGGCGGCCAGTGCTGGCGCCACCAGCGCCAAAGCCAGCAGTGCGGTTGTGAGGATGTTCCGTGGGATCTTCACGATGGCCCCGATTCTAAGGCTACTTCAACGACGCTGTGATGAAGAAGCGCCGTTCGCCCCGTTGCACCTCGATACGTGCGGAACCCTGGGCGAGCACGTTGTCGAGTTCCAGCCGGTCGCGGCCCACATCCCCGACGGGCTGCCCGTTGACGGATAGAATCACGTCGCCCGGCTTCAGGCCTGTCTGGCGCAGATAGGGAGACTGGGACAGGCGGTCGAGCCGGTAACCGGCGGGCGCGTCGCCGCCCACCGGCGACAGCCCGAGTTCGCCCAGGGCGCTCTTCGGGTCGGTTTTCAGCCTCTCCCGGTATCTTTCCGCCATCGCCTCGGGCGAAGCCTCCGTGGCATCGCCGCCTGGTGGCTGAGGTGGCAGGGAGGAAGCGGGGGACGAGCCGCGTTGTTCCAGTGCCCGTGGACTGATCGAGCCTGACCGGGCGCTTTCGGGCTCGGGGCTCGGAATTGCGAATCTCTCGTCGGATTTGGGGAAAGTGAGCCGTTCCAGGGACCGGCCACGCCGCAGCAGGATGTGATCGAGATAAACGCTGTCCAGAGTCGCGTTTCCCGGCACCCTGTCGCCGATGTGATACAGCTCCTCCGAACGTCCCTTGCGCGCCAGGATGGCTGTCGATTCCGCGGGGGTTTCGGCCACGAAGACACCGTGCAGGACCAGGGGCAGGCGCGTCTCGGCCAGTGCCTCGCGAGCGGCAGCGGCCGCTGCCGCCTCGGAGGGCGCGGCCCCCGCCACGCCAAACAGGTTGGCGGCGAGGATACCGTCGAGGTCGGCGCCGTGGCCGGCGTTGCGCGATACCGTGGCCAGCGGGGTCTCCGGCTGCACGGATGCGGCCTCCTGCGGCGCGGCGATGAACAGCACCGTGGTCGCCAGGGTATAGGCTATGCCGAGCACGATGAGCCACTTGGCCGGAGTTGCGGCGCGCGCGGCGATTGTCCTGAGCAGCGATTCCATGGCGGAGACCGACACTAAAGTATCTTCTCCTCTACCGCCAGAACCACTTTGTCGTCGGGTCCGCCGCCAGGCCATGGCTGGCCGAGCATTCTCGTCAGCAGCATCGTGACGCCGATGCGCGCGAAACCGCTGTCGAGCAACCGGGCTTCGAGCAGCGGAGTGTCATCTCCCGCGGCCACCACGGTCGCCTCGGGGCCGTCGGAAAAGCTCAAGCGCGCTTCGAGAGGAGGCAATTCGGCGACTTGTGACCGTTGCGATAGCACATAGCGCAGGCGCCCGCCGGACCAGCTTATCGTACCCCTGGTATCGTCCGGGCGATTGTCGGTGACGTACACACGGAGGTCCCGCAATTCGAACTCTCCCGCCATGGACAGTTCGTATGCCGCGAGCCAGGAGTTGACGGCATCGCTATCCACTGTACCGCTGACCGAAACCGCCGCGCGCCCCGGGGCCAGGTTCATGCTGCCCGCGAGATTCATGTGCTCCGCGGACAGCGTCCAGCCGAATCCGGGGAACAGCCTCAGCAGGGTGGCGGGCTGGAAAGACCAACTGAAGCGGCCCCGGTCCTGCCCGTGGAAGATCAGCCGTCCGGAACCCGACCACACAGTGCCGGCGGTGCGGGTCAGCGCGGCGCCGTCGACGCGCTCCGCCAGGGGCGCGAGCAGCCGGGCGGGTGCGAAAGCCACGCAGAAGCCGAGGAAAGCCAGAATGCCCAGCAGCATGAGGCCGCGAATCTGTCCCGCCTGCCTGCCGGTGCCGCCCGGGTGCAGTGACGACCTTGCCGGAACCGGCGCGCGCTGCATTCCGGCCGATGCCTTCACGCCCCCAGCAATTCCTCGAGTATGCGTTCGTATACCTCGGCGAGCGGTTCGAGATCGGCGACGGCCACGCATTCGTTCACCTTGTGAATCGTTGCGTTGACGGGGCCGAGTTCCACCACCTCACAACCGTGCGGGGCGATGAAGCGGCCGTCGGAGGTACCGCCCGAAGTAGAGAGCCGGCACTCGACGCCCAATACATCGCCGATGGCCTTCTGCACTACCCTGGTAAGCCGTCCCGGCGGGGTCAGAAAGGGTTCGCCGCTAAGCTGCCAGGAAAGGGTGGCGTCGACCCCATGTTCCGCCAGCAAGCTCTCCACGATGGACTTGAGGCCCTCCGCCGTTTGCTCGTTGGAGTAGCGGAAGTTGAAATCCAGGGTGAGTTCCGCGGGGATCACGTTGGCTGCACCGGCGCCGGCAGCGATGTTGGAGACCTGCACGCACGTTGGCGGGTAGTGCGCATTGCCCCGGTCGAATTCGCGCTCGAGCAGGGCCGACAGAAATGGCGTGACCCGATGGATGGGGTTGATTGCCAGGTCAGGGTAAGCAACGTGGCCCTGCACGCCGTGCACGGTCAGCTTGCCGTTCAGCGAGCCGCGCCGGCCGTTGCGGACGGTGTCGCCGAGCACGGCGGTCGAAGAAGGCTCACCGACGATGCAAAGGCCGGGCATCCGGCCCTCGTGCTGCAGGCGTTCGACGATGTGCCTGGTGCCGTATGCGGCCGTGCCTTCCTCGTCGCTGGTGATCAGGAAAGCCAGTTGTCCGGCAGGTTCGGGGTGCCGCGCCAGAAAGCGCTCCGTGGCGACGACCATGGCGGCCAGGCTCGATTTCATGTCGGCCGCCCCCCGGCCGTAAAGAAAGCCGTCCCGGATTTCAGGTTCGAAGGGGGCTGAGAGCCATTGCGCCGGGTCCCCCGGCGGCACCACATCGGTATGCCCCGCGAACGCCACGGCCGGCGTCCCGCTGCCGATCGCGGCGACGAAGTTGCTGACGTCTTCCTTGTCCAATGTGGTAATGACGAAGCCCAGGCGCTCCAGCCGGTTCGTCAGCAGTTCCCGGCAACCGGCATCGGCGGGCGTGATCGAGGGGCGCTCGATCAGAGCCCGGGTGAGCTCCAGCACGGGGTTCATGTCGGGTCGGCCGGCTAGGGTTCAGTTGTGAGCATGCAACTGCTCGTTCAGGGCGATGGCTTTCCGGTTGGTCCGGCACTGCACCTCGCCGCTCTCGCTGTGGCGTATGAACAGCATGTCGGAGCCGCCGGCGAGTTCCCGGCCCCGTGCCACGCGCGTCCGGTTGCCGTCTTCGTCGATTACGGTCACCCGGGTGCCCGCGGTGATGTAGAGGCCTGCCTCGATCGTGCAGCGGTCGCCGAGCGGTATCCCGGTGCCCCCGTTGGCGCCGATCAGGCACTGCCTGCCGATGGTTATGGTGATCTCGCCGCCGCCCGCCAGGGTGCCCATGGTGCTCGCGGCGCCGCCCAGGTCAGAGCCCTGGCCGAGAATGACGCCCTGGGAGATGCGGCCTTCGACCATGTTGGGGCCGAGGGCCGCCGCGTTGAAGTTGACCGCGCCAGAGGGCATGACCGTTGTGCCCTCGCCGAGATAGGCGCCCAGCCGGATACGGCTGGAATCGGCAATGCGCACGCCCGACGGGACGACGTAGTTCGCCATCTTCGGAAACTTGTCGACGGAGAGTACTTCGAAATAGCGGCCGTCGAGGCGCGCCTGAAGCTGCCTCCCGGGAAGTTCCGCGAGGGCGATGGCGCCTTCCGTGGTCCATGCGACGGTCTGCAGGTGCGCGAAAATGCCGTCCAGGTTCATGCTGTTGGGAAGCGCCAGGCGGTGCGAAAGCAGGTGCAGCTTGAGGAAGGCTTCGGGGGTCGAGGATATGGCCTGATCGGCGGGCAGCAGCGTCGCGATCAACTCCCGGCCGTTCTTGAGCATCGGCGCCAGGGCGGGCTGGTGAGCCTCCACGAAGTCGCGGACCTGCTCTGCCTGCAGGGGCGTCGTGCCGGGTTTGAATGCCGCAGTGACGGCATCGCCGAGATCGCCCTGGGGCTCCTTCAGCGGGGCCGGAAAAAAGCAGTCGATACAGTTGCCCTGACCGTCCCGGGTCGCAACCCCGATGGCAAACGCGAACACAGACATGAGGCTCTCCTCGCACAGCCTCTGCAAAAGGGGCGCGTACGCTACCAGCCCAGTGCCCCGTCCCACAAGTTTCGCCTCTGCCTGTGTGCCGGGCGCACCGCTGACGGGGCGATGCCGGGCCGGATGCGAAGGCGATTAACGGGTGCGAAGCAAACGCATCAAACAGACTGATCCGCGAACAGGACGTAATAGACGAACGGGGCAATGCTCCAGCCCGAAAAGAACGAGGTGAACGGGCGTCAAGCCGACTCATCAACAGACTGATCCGCGAATAAGGGGTATAGAATAGACCGCGTTCCAGTCCCTGAGTCCGCCCCAAGGCAATGCAATTCGCCCCCACTGAAGAGCAACAGCAGTTCCGAGAAATGGTAAGCCGCTTTCTCGCCGCGGAGTCGCCCGCCGCGGAGGTGCGGCGTCAAATGCTGAGCGAAACCGGCTTCGACCGGGATGTCTGGCGGCGCATGGCACAGGAGGTGGGGTTGCCGGCGCTCATGGTGCCGGAACAATACGGGGGCGCCGGGTTCGGCATGGTCGAGGTGGGCATCGCCATGGAGGAAATGGGCCGCGCGCTCTACTGCGGGCCCTATTTCGGTTCGGCGGTGCTGGGTGTGGCGGCGCTTCTCAACTGCGCCGATGAGGCTGCCCGGGCGCGGCTGCTGCCGCGAATCGCCAGCGGAGAAACCCTCGCTGCGCTGGCCGGGAGCTACCGGGCTCCGCAGGTGGTTCGAGACGGCAACGTCCTGTCGGGTACGGCCCGGCCGGTCGTCGACGGCATGGCCTCGGATGTGCTGCTGGTGGTTGCCGACGGCCCGGGCGGCGCCGAACTTCACGAAGTCGACCCGCTTGCGCCAGGGGTGCACAGGCGGCCGCTCGAGGTGATCGACCCAACCCGGCGCCTGGCCGAACTGCGTCTTCAGGGCGCTCCGGCCAGGCTGCTCGGCAGCGTCGGCGAGGGGCTGACCCGGGCGCTGGACCTGGGTGTCATCGCCCTGGCCGGCGAAATGGCCGGGGGCGCGCAACGCCTGTTCGACGATACCCTCGACTACCTCAAGCTGCGGGTGCAGTTCGGCCGCACCATCGCCTCGTTCCAGGCCGTAAAGCACCGTTGTGCGGAATTGCTGCTCAATGTCGAACTGGCGAAGTCCGCCGCCTACCACGCGGCAGCAGCCGCGGACGACGACGACCCGCACCTGGGCTACCACGCGAGTCTTGCCAAGGCGGGCGTTGCGGATGCCTACATGCTCGTCGCGACGGAAGCGATCCAGTTGCACGGCGGCATCGGCTTTACCGCCGACCAGGATACGCAGCTCTACTACAAGCGCGCAAAGGCATCGGAAGTGTTGCTCGGCAACCCGGCCTGGCATCGCGAGCGCATGATCTCGGACCTGGAAAGCCGCGAGGAGGCCGCATGAGCCTGCCCTCTGCGAACGAGGTACGGGCCGAAGTGCGGGCATGGCTTGCAGAACACTGGCACCCGGACCAATCGCTAATCGACTGGCGCACCAGGCTCACCGACGCCGGTTGGGCGATGCCCGAATGGCCGGAGGCCTGGTACGGGCGCGGCTATCCCTCCGAACTGGTGCGGGTGGTCGAGCAGGAATTTGCCCGGGTCGGGGCTGTCGGCGGGGCGCGGGCCGGCATCCGGCTGCTGGCCGCGGCGACGCTGCTCGAACACGGCACCGATGCCCAGAAGGCGAAATACCTGAGGCGGATCGTCACCGGCGAGGATACCTGGTGCCAGTTGTTCAGCGAGCCGGGCAGCGGCTCCGACCTGGCCGGGTCCACCACCCGTGCGGAACCCGCGGACGGCGGCTGGGTCGTCAACGGCCAGAAAGTGTGGACCACCAGCGCCCACCACGCGGATTGGGGTCTGCTGCTTGCCCGCACGGACTGGGACGCGCCGAAACACCAGGGCCTGACCTATTTCGTTCTCGACATGCGCCAGCCGGGTGTGGAGGTGCATCCTATCCGGCAGATGAACGGCCACGCATCGTTCAACCAGGTGTTCATGAACGATGCGCACATACCCGAGGAGGACCGGGTCGGCGAGGTCGGCGGGGGCTGGGCGGTGGCCATGACCACGCTCGCCCACGAACGGCGCCGGGCGGATGGCGTGCGCTCCGGTGCTGCGGACGTTGCCGGCCAAGGGGAACGCAGGGGCCGCGTCTACGAGGAAGAGGCCGAGGAAATCGCCACGGCCATGGCGCCCTACGTCTGGTATCCCCAGCGGGCGGGACGGGTCGACCTGGCGGTACCCAGGGCGCTCTCGACCGGCCGCATTGCAGACCCTGCGGTACGGCAGGAACTGGCAAAACTGCTGATTCTGGCGGGTTCGGCGGAGTGGACGGCCCGCCGGGCCCGCGCCGCGCGCCAGGCCGGGATGCCCGAGGGGCCGGAAGGCTCGCTCGGCAAGCTGGCGGCAAGTCATGTGGCGCGCCAGGCAGCCCGCGTGCACACGCTGATTGCCGACGAGGAAGCGCTCTATGCGGGCAACGATGCGCCGGAGGGCGGTCTCATAGCCGAGATCCTGCTCTCCGTTCCGGCGGTGTCCATCGCCGGCGGCACGGACGAGATCCAGCGCAACATCATCGCCGAACGGGTGCTGGGAATGCCTCGCGAAACCCGCTTCGACAAGGGGCCGTTCCGGGACATCCCGGTGAACTGACGAGCCTGGCCCGTTCGATGGTCTGCGTCGGCCCGGCGCTCGGGGACCGACCCGGCACGCGGCGGCCGGCGGTGCTCACCGGCGCATGGTGTCCAGGGTCTGGCGCAGCGTGTTCTCGAAGGCGTACTTGAATTCGGGGTCCGTGATTGGCCCGCCCGAACGGGTCTGAACATAGAAGACATCCTCCACACGCTCACCGAGGGTCGCGATACGGGCGCCCAGTACGGAGATGTCCAGTTCGTGGAAGAGCAGCCCGATGCGGGCCAGCAATCCCGGGCGGTCGGCGGTCAGTACCGTCAGCGTCGAGAAAGGTTCCCCGTCGCGGTTGACCAGGGTCGCCTCGGTGGGCCGCTTCAACTGCTTAAGGCGCCGCGGTACGCGCCGGTTGCCGAACGTGCCGATATCGGGCTCGGCAACCGCCCTGGTGATGTGGTCGACCAGGGCCTGGCGGTCGCCGCGGATCGGCTGGCGCTCGTGATCGAGCACGATGTAGGTATTGAAACAGACCCCGTCCTCGGAGGTTCGGATGTTGGCGTCGTAGACCGAGAGCCGGAGCTGGTCGATGGCAATCACCGAGGCGGCGAAGAGATTCGGCTGGTCCTGCGTATAGACGAAGATTTCCGTCGCGCCTTCGCCGGGCACCTGGCCAGCCATGTTGCGCATGAGCACCAGCGGGCCGGCGCCGGCATCGTGGCCGAGTACGGCGGCAGTCACGTCCGCGACCCGCTCAGGTGTGTGCCGCAACAGGAATTCATCGCCCAGCAACGCCCAGACCGGCTTGGCCTCGGGCTCTTCTATCCCGCCCGCGGCCAGCCTTTCCGCCGCACTTTCCAGGCACGCGCGGATCGAGGCCTGCCTGTCAACCGGCGACTCGAGACCGCCTTCGAGGAGCTTTCGGGTCTCGTTGTAGAGTTGGCGCAGCAAGGTGTCGCGCCAACTGTTCCAGAGCGTGGGATTGGTGGCGGTGATATCCGCCACGGTCAGCGCGTACAGGTAGTCGAGCCGGCGCTCCGAGCGCACGAGTTCGGCGAACACGAAGACCACGTCCGGGTCGTAGATGTCCTGCCTCTGTGCGGTGCTCGACATCACCAGGTGGTTGTTCACCAGCCATTCAACGAGCGCGGTGTCGTCATCATTCAACCCGTGGCGCCGGCAGAAGCGCACCGCATCCCGTGCGCCCAGGGTGGAGTGGTCGCCACCGCGCCCCTTGCCTACGTCATGAAAGAGACCGGCGATATAGAGGAGTTCGATCTTGGGTACCGTTTTCACGCAATGATGCGCCAGCGGATACGTCTCGGCCTGGGCCCGGTAACGGAATAGCCGCATCTGCCGGATCACCATCATGGTGTGGGCGTCGACGGTGTAGACGTGGAACAGGTCGTGCTGCATCTGGCCGACCACCTCCCCGAACTCGGGAATGTACCGGGACAGGATGCCGTAACGCCGCATGCGGGTGAGTTGCGTGACCAGCGTATAGGGCGCCTTGAGCAGGTCGATGAACAATCGGTTGTTTACCGGGTCGGCACGGAACCCGTCGTCGATCAGGTGCACGTGGTCCCGGATCAGCCGGATGGTGCCGGCACGCACGCCATCGATGTCGCGCCGGCCGGCGAGGATGACGAACATCTCCAGCAGCGCGCTCGGATACGCGGCGAACACGTCGGCTGCGGTGGCTTCGATGTGGCTGTCGCGGATGCGGAAACGCTCGTTGACGGACTCGATGCGCGGCTTGGCCCGTGAAAGGGACTCCTCCAGGAACTGCAGGACGATGTCGTTCACTTCCCGGAGCGTCAGCACGTAGCGGTAGTACTGGTGCATGAAACGCTCCACGCCGAGCTTGGCTGCCGTATCGACGTAACCGAGGCGCTCGGCCAGCATGCGCTGGTACTCGAACTGCAGGCGGTCGTCCTTGCGGCCGGCCACCAGGTGCAGGCCGTAGCGCACCCACCAGAGGTAACGCCGGCCGTTGGCGAGCCATTCGCTCTCTGTGGGGGTGACGATGCCCAGGCGCTCGAGTTCGCCGATGTCGCTCGAGCCGAATTTCCTGGCGCACACCCACAGGGCCGTCTGCAGGTCGCGCAATCCCCCCGGCGATGCCTTGATATCCGGTTCCAGGTCGTATTCCACGTTATGGAAGCGCCGGTGCCGCTGCTGCTGTTCGTCCCGCTTGGCGCGGAAGAAGCGCTCCGGGGGCCATAGGCGGGGTTTGTTCATCGCGCGGTCGAGCTTGTCGATCATGGCCCGGGCGCGCCCGGTGGCGGGTTCGGTGAGCAAACGCCGTTCGAACAGGGCGGTAGCCACGGTGATGTCGCCGGCGGCCTGGGCGATGCAGTCCCTGACCGTGCGGACGCTGTGGCCGATATCGAGGTTCAGGTCGTACAGGTTGCGCAGGAAGGCCTCGATTTCGGCCTTGTGCCGGCGCGGGTCGCGCCCAAGGATCATCAGGTCGATGTCGGAGCCGGGATGAAGTTCCTGGCGGGCGTAGCCGCCCAGGGCGAACAGCAGCAGCGTATCCCCCGCGGCGCCGTTGCCGATGGCGCCGTCGAAGTGGCTGTTCCAGATTTCGCGGATGAGGTCGTCGAAGAAAGCCACCCGGTCGCCGACGATGGCTTCGATGGCGTCCCTGGCCCAGTAGCGCTCCGCGAGCGCCGCATCCTGGGCGGCGATACGCGCGCGCCAGTCGGCGACGTTCACGAGAGGACGGCTTCGGCTTCTTCCGCGCGCCTGGTCAGAACTTCCGCCCCTTCGCCCGTCACGAGCAGGGTATGTTCCCACTGGGCGGAAAGCTTGTGGTCCTTGGTGACGACCGTCCAGCGGTCGGGCAGCATCCGCACATCGCGCCGGCCGGCGTTGATCATCGGCTCGACGGTGAACGTCATGCCCTCCTCGAGCACCATGCCCGTGCCCCGGTGCCCGTAGTGCAGCACCTGGGGTTCGTCGTGGAAGCGCTTGCCGATGCCGTGGCCGCAGAATTCGCGGACCACTGAGAAATTGTGCGCCTGGGCGTGCGTCTGGATGGCGTGCCCGATGTCGCCGAGGGTCGCGCCGGGGCGGATCGCGTCGATTCCCAGATAGAGGCATTCCTGGGTGACCCGCACAAGGCGCTGGGCCAGCACCGGTGGCTTGCCGACGAAAAACATCTTGCTGGTGTCGCCGTGATAACCGTCCTTGATGACGGTGATGTCGATGTTAAGGATGTCGCCGTTCCTCAGCGTCTTCTTGCCGGACGGGATGCCGTGGCAGACGACGTGGTTCACCGAAGTGCAGATCGACCGGGGAAATGGCGGTACGGCGGGAGAGTTGCGATAGTTCAGCGGCGCCGGGATGCAACCGAGTTCGTCAACGATGAAGCGATGACAGATGTCGTCGAGAACGCCGGTGGTGGTGCCGGGCGCTATGTGCTTGCCGATCATTTCGAGCACGCTTGCGGCAAGCCGTCCGGCCGTGCGCATGCCTTCGAGGTCGGTCTGGTTGCTGATTCTGGCGGCCATGGGGCGGCTATGGTATAAACCGCGCCGCTCGGGGGCAATGAACGATTGTTGCACCCGGGACACACGGCCGCCGCGGCCGGCCGGGTTGCGCAGACAATCCGGCTTCCAGCGGGGGCAAAAATACGCACGCGGTTCGACACGGATTCACGGGTGCCGGCGGTGGCGGGGACGCTGAAGCGTTCTTCCTCCGACCGCCGGTCTGGGTCCGGGAGCCGCGGAGGCTCAACCCGGAGACGAAAATTGAACATCAACATGCGCGACATGCTGGCCGCCGGTGTCCACTTCGGCCATCAGACCCGCTTCTGGAACCCGAAGATGGGCCCCTTCATCTTCGGCGCCCGCAGAAAAATCCACATCATCGACCTCGAAAAGACGGTGCCTGCCTTCGAGCAGGCGCTGACGGAGCTGCGCAACCTGGCCAGCCGCGGCAACAAGATTCTTTTCGTGGGCACCAAGCGGGCGGCCGCCGGTGTCATCCGGGAACAGGCGTTGCGGGTCGACATGCCCTTTGTCGACCAGCGCTGGCTCGGTGGCATGCTCACCAACTACAAGACGATCAGGCAATCCATCCGCCGCCTGCAGGACCTCGAGAAGCAGGAGGAGGAGGGCGGCTTCGACCAGCTGACCAAGAAGGAAGCGCTGCACCAGCGCCGGCTGATGCAGAAGCTAGAGCGCAGCCTCGGCGGCATCAAGAACATCGGCGGGCTGCCGGATGCGCTGTTCGTGGTCGACGTTCAGCATGAACGGATCGCTGTCAGCGAAGCGAACAAGCTGGGCATTCCGGTTTTCGCCGTCGTCGACACCAACAGTGATCCGGACGGCATCGACTTCGTCATTCCCGGCAACGACGATGCGATACGGGCGATCCGCCTGTACGTGACGGCGGTTGCGGACGCCATTCAGGAAGGGCGCGAGAACGCCGGCATGGGCCCCCCTCCTGGTATGGACAGTGTCTCCGGCGAGGCTGCCGCCGCCGTCATGGGTGGAGCGGACGAGTACGTCGAGGTGGAAGAAGACAGCGGCGAGGGCGGCGATGCGGGCGGCGATACCGTGGAAGCGCCGTCAGGCGACGAATAAGGAGCGAGGCGATGGCGGTATCGGCGAAACAGGTCAAGGAACTGCGGGACCGCACCGGGCTCGGCATGATGGACTGCAAGCGGGCCCTTGAGGAAGCCGGCGGCGATATCGAGGCGGCCATCGAGCAGCTGCGCAGGAAGAGTGCACTGAAGGCCGAGAAGCGGGCTGGCCGCACGGCGGCCGAAGGCCTGCTGGGTCTCCGGGTGTCCGATGACGGCAGGCGCGCGGCCCTGGTCGAGGTCAACATCGAAACCGATTTCGCGGCGCGCAACGAGAAATTCACTGCCTTCGTCGGCTCGGTGCTCGATGCCGTGTTCGAGCGCGGCGGCGATACCGCGGCGGTGGCGGAGGCCTTTGCCGGCGAGCGCGAAACCCTGATTCAGGAAATCGGCGAGAACATCGCCGTGCGCCGGGTGGCGCGGCTCGATTCCGAGGACGGCTACATTGCCGGGTACCTGCACAACGACCGACGCAAGGCCGCCGTGGTAGAGCTGTCCGGCGCCGACCCCGCTCTGGCGCGGGACCTTGCCATGCACGTCACGGCCCACGACCCGACGCCGCTCGTCGTCAAGGCCGAGGACCTCGATGCGGCCGTGGTCGAAAGGGAGCGGGACATCTACCGGGCGCAGGCCGATGCGGAAGCCGAGGCCGATACGGCCGCCGGCAAAAGGCCCAAGCCGCCCGAGATCCTCGCGAAAATGGTCGACGGACGCGTGCGCAAGTTCCTGGGCGAGGTGAGCCTCGTCGACCAGAAGTTCGTCAAGGACGCGAGCGTGAAGGTAGGCAAGCTGCTCGGCGGCAATGGAGTCGAGTGCCGCCGCTTCCTTCGCTTCGAAGTGGGCGAGGGCATTGCGGTCGAGCGTGAGGACTTCGCGGCGGAAGTCGCGGCACAGGTCGAGGAAACGGCGAAATCCGCCTGATGGTGCATAGCGGCCGTAGCATTCTTGCGCCGGACACATGCCCCGCCTGCTGCTGAAACTGTCTGGGGAAGCACTGGCGGCTGGTGAAGCGGCGGGCATCGATCCGGCAACCCTGAACCGGCTCGCCGATGAGATTCTTCAAGCGAGAAAGACCGGCGCCCGCATTGCGGTAGTGCTCGGCGGCGGCAACCTGTTTCGCGGCGCAAAACTGGCTGAAGCCGGCATGGACCGGGTGACGGCCGACCGCATGGGCATGCTCGCAACCTGCATGAACGGCCTGGCGATGCGCGATGCGCTCGTGCGACACGGCGTGCCGGCGAGTGCCTGGTCGGGTCTCGCGGTTGCCGGGGTGTTGCCGGCCTTTGACGCGGTCGCCGTGCGAGCGGCGCTTGAGCGCGATGAGGTGGCGATTCTGGCCGGGGGCACCGGCAATCCCTTCTTCACCACGGATACGGCGGCCTGTCTGCGCGCCCTGGAACTGCAAGCCGACCTGGTACTGAAGGCCACCAAGGTGGACGGCGTGTACAGCGCAGATCCCGTGACCGATCCGGACGCGGAGCGCTTCGACGAACTGACGTTCGACGAAGCCCTGACGCGCCGACTCGGCGTCATGGATGCCACTGCCCTCTGCCTGTGCCGGGACAATGACCTGCCCGTGGTCGTTTTCGACATCAACGCCCCGGATGCATTGACCCGGATTGCGAGCGGTGACAAGGTTGGCACCCGGATCGCATGCACGCTCGAGGCGTCGCGCTGATGAACGAAATGATCGAACTCATCGAAGACGATGCGGACGAGCGCATGGGCAAGTCGATTGCCACCATGCATGCGTCCTTTGCCAGAATTCGCACCGGGCGCGCCCACCCGAGCCTCCTCGACCCCATCGAGGTTCCCTACTACGGCACCGACACCCCCCTCAACCGCGTCGCCACCATCTCGGTGGAAGAGGCCCGCACCCTGGTGATCACGCCCTGGGAGAAGAATCTCATCCCGCAGATCGAGAAGGCCATCCTGAAGAGCGACATCGGCATAACACCGTCAAGCAGCTCGGAAGCGGTCCGTGTTCCACTGCCGGCCCTGACCGAGGAGAACCGGCGCGATCTCGCGCGGCAGGCGCGCCATGAAGCGGAAGCGGCGCGCATCGCCGTCCGCAACATTCGCCGCGACGCGATTCACGAGACGCGCGAACTCCTCAAGGAGAAGGAGGTCGCCCAGGATGAAGAGCGCCGCGCGGAGCAGCAGATACAGACGATCACCGACCGTCGTATCAAGGAGGTCGATACCGCACTCGCCGCCAAAGAGGCGGACCTGATGGAGATCTGAGCGCGAATGTCGGAGTTACCGGCCAGCGCCCTTCAATACAAGCCCGCGCGGCTGCCCAGGCACCTTGCCGTCATCATGGACGGCAATCACCGCTGGGCCCGGCAGCGCCGGTTGCCGGGGGCCATGGGGCACCGGGCCGGCGCCCGTAACGTGCGCCCCGTGGTGGAAGCCTGTGCCGAACAGGGTATCCGCTGCCTGACGCTGTTCGCGTTCAGCACGGAGAACTGGCAGCGGCCCCAGGGCGAGATCAATCTGCTGATGGGCCTGATGCGCAACGTTTTCGAGAACGACCTGGACGAACTGCATCGCCGGGAGGTGCGCCTGCGCATCATCGGCGACCGGGCCCGGTTCCCGGCGGACCTGCAGATGCAGATGAACCGTGCCGAATCCATGACCCGGCGGAACGCCGAGATGAATCTGAACATCGCGGCGAATTACGGGGGGCGATGGGACATCACCGAAGCGGCGCGGGCCATGGCGCGGGCCGTCGAGGAAGGGAGACTGGATGCGGACCGGATCGACGAGGAGGTCTTCGAGTCGTTCCTGTCGCTGTCACCGGCGCCGGCGCCGGACCTGTGCATCCGCACCGGCGGCGATCAGCGCATCAGCAATTTCCTGCTCTGGGACTTCGCCTACACCGAGTTCCATTTCACCGATACGTACTGGCCGGACTTCGACGAGGAGGAACTGGTTCGCGCGCTGGGCGCTTTCGAAGAGCGCAAGCGCCGGTTCGGTTGCCGGGAGTAGCGCCATCGGCAGCCAGCGACGCCGCCGGACCGTTACCGTCCTGTGCCTGCTGCCGGCAGCAGTGGGCGCCATCTACCTGAGCCCACCCTTCTCGGCACTGATATTTGCCGCGGCGGGCGCCCTGGGCGTCTACGAGTGGGCCGGCCTCGCGCGGTGGGATTCCGTCGCGCAGCGCTGGGCCTTCACCGCCGCCTATGCCGTTCTCGCCGCCGCTGCCTATGCGGTCGCTGAATTGCAGGCAGCGGCGCTGTGGCTGGGTGTCGTCATCTGGATTTTCGCCATTGGCGCAATATTCACCTGGCCGTCGTGCCGGCGCCTGCTCGAGCGGCGCTGGCTGGTGGCGGTGCTGGGCGTTCTCGTTGTCTGGGGCGCCTGGTCGGGCGCGGTGGCGATTCGCGCGGAGCCCAACGGAAGCCACTGGCTATTGTGGGTGTTCGCCCTGATCTGGGGTGCCGACATAGGCGCGTATCTCACCGGCAAGCGATTCGGACGGCGGCGGCTGGCCCCGACCCTCAGCCCGGGAAAGACCTGGGAAGGCGTGTTGGGCGGAGCGGCGCTGGGTGGCGGCGCCTGCATCGGCGCCCTGGCCGTGACCGGGGTGATCGGGTGGGTCTGGGTGGCGATTACCCTGGTGCTGCTCGCCGGCTCTATCTTCGGCGACCTGATGGAGAGCCTGCTGAAGCGGACTTACGGCGTCAAGGACTCGGGCTCCCTGTTGCCGGGGCATGGGGGAGTGCTCGACCGCATCGATTCCGCCCTGCCGGTCCTTCCCGCTTTTGCCGTCATTCTCGGCAGCGTCTGAGGGCGGGGGCTCACGGGTTTTGCGGAAATTGCAGGTTCGACCGCGGGTTCCGAGATCGGATAACATGCGTTCGAATCCTCCGGTCGGGCCTGGGCTTGAGAGGCCCGCCTATCAACATTGGGCCACTGGTCAAGAAGAAAGCCCGCTGATGAACGAAATGGCTGAAGTATGCTGATATATCCCCTGGCATTCCTGGTGACGCTTGGTGTCCTCGTCACCATTCACGAGCTGGGCCATTTCGTGGTGGCGCGCTGGTCGGGGGTCCGCATCCTGCGTTTTTCCGTCGGCTTCGGCAAACCCATCTGGTCCCGCTTCGACAGGCACGGCACCGAGTTCGCGCTGGCCGCGATTCCCCTGGGCGGTTACGTGCGCATGCTCGACGAACGCGATACCGACGCGGCCGTGGAGGTCAAGCCGGGCGATGTAACCTACACGCAGCTTGGTGTCTGGTGGCGCATGGCGATCGCCGTGGCGGGCCCACTCGCCAACTTCGTGCTGGCGGTCGTCGCGTACTGGTGGCTGGCGGTGGCGGGCACCGTCAACCTCGTCCCCATGATCGGCGAGGTGGAGCAGACAAGCCCAGCCTGGGAAGCGGGCCTGGAAGACTACCGGGAAATCGTCGCCGTGGACGGCCAGCCGGTGCAGACCTGGCAGGAAGTGGTCCTGGCGCTGTCGAACCGGCTGGGGGACACCGGCGAAATTCAACTTGGCGTCCGCGAGTTCGGCGATGATGCCGCCTCC
Source organism: Pseudomonadales bacterium (assembly GCA_963663395.1). Lineage (GTDB taxonomy): Bacteria > Pseudomonadota > Gammaproteobacteria > Pseudomonadales > Azotimanducaceae > Azophilus. The sequence goes on along the minus strand of OY760226.1, from coordinate 4,650,195 downwards.
GACGTGGCGATTCCTATCCGCAATTGGCTCCGGGGTGTCGCAGACCCCGACCTGCTGGACGATCTGGGCCTGATGCCCGCCCACCTGGCGGTCGTCGGCCTGGTACAGCCGGACAGTCCTGCCTTCCGGGGCGGTGTCCAGGCGTGGGACCGCATCACGGCGATCGACGGGGTGCCGGTGGGCGACTGGAGAGACATGGTGGATGAGGTCCAGGCGGCCCCGGGGCGGGCGACGCAATGGACCGTGATCCGGCGGGGCGTGATGCTGAGCCTGTCGGTGACGCCGGACCGCCGTGAACTGGAGGATGGTACACAGATCGGTTTCGTGGGCGTCGGCTGGGCGACCAACGAGGTCCGTTACGGGTTGCTGGAAGCGATTCCGAGGAGCCTCTCGGAAACCGGTTCGAAAACCGTCCTGATGCTGAGCCACCTGAAAAAAATGTTCATCGGCGAGGTGTCAGTGCGCAACCTGGGCGGGCCGATCACCATTGCCAAGGTGGCGGGAGACTCCGCCCAGGCCGGTTGGCGGGTCTACGTCGGCATTCTCGCGCTGCTCAGCATTTCGCTCGGGGTGTTGAACCTGCTACCGATTCCCATGCTCGACGGGGGCCATGTGCTCTATTGCCTGGCCGAGCTGATCGGGCGCCGGCCGGTGCCGGAACGGGTCCAGCTTGTCGGAGCCCAGGTTGGCCTGCTGTTCGTGGGCGGTATCATCATGCTGGTGCTCATCAACGATATCGCGAGGTTCCTGTAGTGGCCGGGGCGATGCCGATGGCGCGGCGGGCAGGTGCCGTTTTTGCGTTTGTTTGCGCCCTGCTGCTGCCGGCAGCCGGCTGGGCACAGCAGGCGTTCACCATTTCGGACATCCGCCTGCAGGGGCTGCAACGGGTGTCCGCAGGAACGGTGTTCAACATCCTTCCCGTGCAGGTCGGCGATACCGTCGATGAGGTGGCCGTGCGCCAGCTCATCCGCCTGCTCTTCTCCTCCGGGTACTTCGATGACATCCGCATGGCGCGCGACGACGACGTTCTCGTCGTCTCGGTGGTCGAGCGTCCGGCCATCGAGTCCATCGAGATCGACGGCAACAAGGCGATCAAGACCGAGGCCCTGCTCGAGGGCCTGACCCAGCAGGGGTTGAGCGAAGGCGAGATATTCAAGCAGGCGACCCTGGAGCGGGTCGGCCTGGAACTGGAACGGCAATACGTCTCTCAGGGCCGCTACGGCGCCTCCATCGAGACGAACATCGAGGAACTGCCCCGCAACCGGGTAGCCATCAGCATCGACATCGAGGAGGGCAAGACCTCGGGCATCCGGCACATCAACGTGGTCGGCGCGACCATCTTTCCCGAGAAGGAACTGCTCGACGAGATGGAACTGCAGCACCCGGGCCTCTTCTCCTTCTTCCGCAACAACGACAAGTACAACCGCGAAAAGCTCACCGGAGACCTGGAGAAGCTGGAGTCCTACTACAAGGACCGGGGCTACGTCGAATTCGAGCTCACCTCCACCCAGGTGAGCATCACCCCCGACAAGCGCCAGGTCTACATCTCCATGAATGTGGAGGAAGGCGACAAGTACACCATCGACGAGGTCAACCTGCTCGGCGAACTGAACGACGTGAAGCCGGAAGACCTGCGCCCGCTGATGCTGATCGAGCCGGGGCAGGTGTTCTCCCAGGCCTGGCTGACGGCCACCGAAGAGCGCCTCGAGGCAGCGCTCGGCAATTCCGGTTATACGTTCGCCAGCGCCGGCGGCATCCCGCGCGTCAAGGAAGACGGCACGGTCAGCATCGACGTGGTGGTCGATGCGGGCAAGCGGGCCTATGTGCGGCGCGTCAGCTTCTCCGGCAACCGGGTGACCCAGGACGAGGTGATGCGCCGTGAATTGCGGCAGATGGAAGGCGGCTGGGCCTCGACCGCCCAGATCGACCTGTCCAAATTGCGCCTCGAGCGCCTGGGCTACTTCCAGGCAGTGAACGTGGAAACCCCGGAGGTACCCGGCACGGACGACCAGATCGACGTGAGTTTCACCGTGGAAGAACAGCCCTCGGGCAGCATTTCCGCGACCCTGGGCTACAGCCAGGGGTGGGGGCTGGTGGTAGGCGCCAACTACCAGGAAAACAACGTGCTCGGCACGGGCAACAGCCTCGGGCTCGGCGTGTCGTACTCGAAATATCAGAAATCGGCGAACTTCAACTACTTCAACCCCTACTACACCCTCGACGGCATCAGCCGGGGCTACAACGCCTATTTCCGGCGCCTCGACTGGGACGAGCGCAACATAGCGCGCTACAGCACCGATGCCTTCGGCGTCGGGGTGAACTTCGGCTTTCCCATCGGCGAGACGCAGCGCATCAACTTCGGTGGCTCCGTGGAGCAGACGAACCTGACCGAAGGGCGCTTCCCGGCACTGGAGATCAGCGAGTTCCTCGACAAGAACGGCGACGACTTCCTCAATTTCAAGGCGAACCTGTCCTGGGTCGGTTCCACGCTCAACCGGGGCCTCTTCCCCACCCGCGGACGTTCCCAGACGCTGGCTCTGCAGGCATCGGTTCCCGGCAGCGACCTGGAGTTCTGGAAGGTCACCTACAGGGGCGAACAGTATTTTCCGTTCTTCGCCGGGCTGACGCTTCGTTTCCGCACGGAGTTGGGCTATGGCGGCGGCTACGGCGGCACGGGAGCGCTGCCGTTCTACGAGCACTTCTTTGCCGGCGGCTTCGGCTCCATTCGCGGGTTCGAGCAGTCCACCCTCGGGCCCCGTACCACCAATCCCACCCACGACATAGACGGCAACGAGATCCCAGCAGGCTTTTTCCGCAGGGGCAGGGCGCGGGACGGAGACCCGTTCGGGGGCAACATGCTCATCGAGGGAAGCCTGGAACTAATCCTCACGCTGCCCTTCGTCGAGGAGAACCGCCAGTTCCGGCCGGTCATATTCGTCGACGCCGGCAACGTGTTCAACACGAACTGCCCGGACGTCAGCCGCAACTGCTTCGGCCCGGATTTCGACGAGTTCCGTTACTCGGTGGGCTTCGGCATCACCTGGCTGACTGCCATGGGGCCGATGACCTTCGGTATCGCGAAGGCATTCAATACCAGCGACATCGACGAGAAAGAGTCGTTTCAGTTCGAGTTGGGTGTCGCTCGATAGGCCTGTCAACCCAGCCCGTGTGTTCTGATGTAGAATGTCGCGCGGTGCGAAGGTCGGTGATACGTGCGGGACGGGTTGGCATCCGCTCCGGGATTGTGGCTTTCGCAAGAGGGAGCACCTGACGCTCCCCGTCCGAGCCGTTGCCTTGGAGGAGCAGTCTCTCTTGTTCCCTGGCTTCAGGCTCTGAGCAGGACCAGATGAGGAGTAGCAGTGTGAACAACAGGCTGGCGGTCAAAATCACCGTATTGGCATTGTGCGGTTTCTTTCTCGCCGCGCCGCTGGCGGCGGCGGAGTTGGAAATCGCCGTTCTGGACACCCAGCGGGCAATCGTTGCCACCGAGGAAGCCCAGGCGCTGATGGAAAAGGCGCAGAGCGAGCTGAAGGAAGAAGAAACCGAGTTCAATGCGCTCGGCGAGGAACTGCTCGCTTTGCAGCAGCAGCTCGAGAAAGACGGCGAGATCATGAGCCCGAGCGAGCAACGCCGCATCCAGAAGGATATCGAAGGCAAGACGATCGACTATCAATACCTGCGCAATAAGCTCCAGAAGCAACTCAACGACAAGCAGCAGGAACTGTTGCAGGTGATGGCGCCCAAGCTCAACGCGGTTCTCGAAGACCTGATTGCGCTGGAGGGATACGACCTCATCATGGAGCGGGCCAACCTCCGGTACGTCAATCCCAAGCACGACATAACGCGCCGGGTCACCGAGAAACTCAACGAGAAGCGCGACAATACCGAAAACTCTGATTCGTGACCCGATGCGGGGAGCGCCAGGGAGTAGACTCCCACAACAGTGGGCCCAGGGCGTTCCGCCTCGGTGAACTGGCCGAACACGTAGGCGGGGAGGTCGTTGGCGACCCGGCTGTAGAGATCGACGGGCCAGGCAGCCTGCTCAGTGCCGGGGCCGGCCAGATCAGCCACCTGTCCCATGCCGCTTACCGGGACAAGCTCGCGACCACCGGCGCGTCTGCGGTGATTCTCAAGCCGGCCGATCTTGCCGGTTGCCCGACCAATGCCCTCGTAGTCGCCAATCCGTACCACGCTTTCGCCAGGGTCTCCCAGCTGTGGGATGAGCCGCCGCCCCTGAATCGGGGAATTCACCCGAGTGCCGACGTCCACCCCGGCGCCGCTGTGCACCCGGCCGCGCGTATCGGCCCGAATGTGGTGGTGGGGCCCGATACCGAGATTGGCGCGAGAGTTCGCATTTACGCCAATGCCGTGGTGGGTCCGCGCTGCCTGCTCGATGAGGACGTGCGGCTGATGGCGAACGCGACGCTGTACGCAGACGTCAAGCTCGGCGCGCGAACCGTGGTCCATGCCAATTCGGTGGTGGGTTCCGACGGCTTCGGGTATACGCCGGACTCGAGCGGCCGGCTCGAAGCCATCGCCCAACTCGGCGGTGTCACGGTCGGCCGTGATGTCTCGATCGGCTCCGGCACGACCATCGACCGGGGCACCATCGACGATACGGTGATCGAGGACGGCGTCAAGATCGACAACCAGGTGCAGATCGGCCACAACTGCCGGGTCGGTGCACACAGCCTCATCTGCGGTTGCGTCGGGCTGGTGGGCAGCACGACTATCGGCCGCCACTGCATATTGGCGGGCATGGTGGGCGTCGGCGGCGACCGTCCCATCGAAATCTGCGACCACGTCACGGTGAGCGGGGTCACCCACGTGGCGGGTTCCATCACCAGGCCCGGCACCTACGCGGGCGGTACAATCCACGACAGCATGCGCCCCTGGAAACGCAATGCCCTGCGGTTTCAGCGTCTCGACGAACTCTTCAAACGCGTTACCCGGCTGGAGCGAAAGATTCGATGAACAAAGGTCCTGAAGAGCCCCTCGACATCAAGAGCCTGACCGAGTACTTGCCACACCGCTATCCGTTTCTGCTGGTCGACCGGGTCACCGAGCTGGTGCGGGGCGAACGTGTCAAGGGTTACAAGAACGTCACCATCAACGAGCCGTTCTTCGCGGGCCACTTTCCCGATCATCCGATAATGCCCGGCGTGCTCATCGTCGAGGCCATGGCCCAGGTATCGGGGGTGCTGGCGATGGAGACCCGGGAAACCCGGCCGGTGGGCTCCATCTTCTATCTGGCGGGCATGGACAACACCCGGTTCAAGCGGCCGGTGGTGCCCGGCGACCGGCTGGACATGGAAAGCGAGTTGCTCGTGGAACGCCGTACCGTGATGAAATTTGCCTGCAAGGCCCATGTCGGGGGCGAGCTTGCCTGCGAGACGCAGATTCTCTGCGCGGCGCGCACGTTGTGAGTTCGATCGACGCGCGGGCGATCGTCGACCCGGACGCGCGGCTCGGCAAGGACGTCGAAGTGGGCCCGTGGAGCGTCATCGGCCCGGGCGTGGAAATCGGTGCCGGCTGCCGCATCGGCACCCACGCAATCATCAGGGGCCCCACCCGGATGGGCGCCGGCAACCAGGTCTTCCAGTTCGCGACCATCGGCGAGGACACGCCCGCCCTGGCTTACCGGGGCGAGCCGACCATCCTCGAAATCGGCGACGAGAACGTGTTTCGCGAGGGCGTGACCGTGCACAGGGGGATGGTCCAGGGCCGGGGCAAGACGGTGGTGGGCAGCCACGGGCTGTTCATGGCCTATGTACACATCGGCCACGACTGCCTGGTCGGCGACCATGTGATCATGGCGAACAATGCCTCCATCGCCGGCCACTGCACCGTGGGCGATCATGCCAACTTCGGCGGTTATGCCGGCGTGCCCCAGTTCCGCTACGTGGGCGCCCATACCCATGTGGCGGCGATGAGCCTCGTCCTCAAGGATGTGCCGGACTATGTCACCGCCGCGGGAAATCCGGCCTGCGCCGTGGGTATCAACGCCGAAGGCCTGCGCAGGCGCGGTTCCGGTGCCGAGGCGATAAACGCACTCAAGGAAGCATTCAGAGTGGTGTTCCGCCTGGGACTTACGGTCGACGAAGCTTGCGCAAGGCTGTGTGCGGACTATCCGGACTCGGTGGAGGTCGGACGGTTCGTCAGGTCGATTCGGGCCTCTGAGGTGGGTATCGTCCGGCCGCGTCCGGGCCGGCCGGAATAGCTGCACGGGTGCAGCCCGGCGGGAGGAAGATGACCGCTCGGCGACGAACCCGGAAGGCGGGCCGGAGATCGTGACGGCCACCATCGCAATAGTGGCGGGCGAAGCATCGGGCGATAAACTCGGCGCGGGCTTGATGCAGGCCCTGCACCGCCGGATCGACGGTTTGCGCTTTATCGGCATCGGTGGCGATGCCATGCTCGATCAGGGTCTCGGCGCCCTGGGCAGCATGGAAACGCTGGCGGTGAATGGCTTCCGGGACCCGCTGGTGAAGCTGCCGGGCATTCTTGGCCTCCTTGCGGCCCTGCGCCGGCGTTTTCTTTCCGACCCGCCCGATGTCTTCGTCGGAGTGGATTTCAATGTTTTCAATCTGCGCCTGGAACGCATGCTGAAAGCCCGCGGCGTGCCGACCGTGCACTACGTCAGCCCGTCGGTCTACGCCTGGCGCCGCGGACGGGCAAAACGCATCGGGCGCTCGGCGGATAAGCTTCTGGCCCTGTTTCCTTTCGATGAACCCTGCTACGCCGGGACGGAGACAGAAGTCACCTTTGTCGGCCATCCGCTCGCCGATGCCATCGGCCTCGATGCCGGTGGGGAGGGCAATCGCCGGGATGCGCGAGCCAGGCTGGGGCTGGCGGGGGACAAGCCGGTTGTCGCGCTGCTTCCGGGCAGCCGCGACGGCGAGATCAGGCTGATGCTCGAACTCTTCCTGAAGGCCGCCGCAATTCTCCTGGATTCAATTGAAAGAGTTTCCTTCGTGATTCCCTGCCCGACGCCGTCGGTTGCGGCGATAGTGGAAAATGAGTTGCGCAAATGGCCGCAGCTTCCCTGTTCGGTGTACCTCGGCGACGGCCGCCTGCCCCTGACCGCGTGCGATGCGGCCATCGTCAAGTCGGGCACCGCGACGCTGGAGGCGATGTTGTTGCGCCGGCCGATGGTGGTTACCTATCGCCTCGGGCCGTTGGCGTGGCGGCTGGCGCGCCGGCTTGTCCAGACGGACTTCGTGGCGCTGCCGAACCTGCTCGCCGGACGGGCCCTGGTGCCGGAACTGCTGCAGCATGCGGCAACCCCCGCTGCACTTGCGGAAAAATTGCTATCGGAACTGGACAAAACCGCTCGTCATCCAGATCATTTGCAGGCGTTTTCGGCATTACACGAGCGTTTGCGAAGGAATGCCAGCGAACGTGCGGCCGACGCGGTGGCCAGCCTGCTGCCGGACGCGAATGCGATGGAGCGCGGAACATAACCACAGCCGGGAAGACCCTGTTCGATGCCAATGAAACGCCCATCTGGGAGGTGGACCTGGCGGCGGGCGTCGATGAAGTGGGCCGGGGTCCGCTGGCCGGCCCGGTGGTGGCGGGCGCGGTCATCCTGGACCGGCAGAATCCCATTGCAGGGCTCAGGGACTCCAAGCGTTTGAGCGCAAGGCGGCGCAACGAACTGTCCCTGGAAATCCGGGAGCGCGCGCTTGCCTGCGCACTCGGCCGGGCGGAAGTTGAAGAGGTGGACCGGCTGAACGTACTCCGGGCCAGCCTGCTCGCCATGCAGCGCGCGGTCGAGGCGTTGGGAGTGCAGCCGCGTATTGTCTATGTGGATGGCAACCGGACACCAGCCATGTCTGTAACCACGGTCGCCGTTGTGGGTGGCGACGACCTCGTGCCGCAGATCAGCGCCGGCTCGATCATTGCCAAGACGGCGCGGGACGCGGAGATGGCCGAGTTGGCCGTAGTCTTTCCGGGTTACGGCTTTGAGTGCCACAAGGGTTATGCCACCAGGCAGCATCTCGACGCCCTGGCCCGGCTCGGCCCCTGTGCGGCCCACCGGAACAGTTTCGCGCCGGTCCGCCGCGCGCGTTCAGGAGGGCTGAGGTGAGCGCCGCCGGTTTCGTCCATCTTCGCGTGCACAGCGAGTACTCCATTGCCGACGGATTGATCCGCCTGAAGGACCTCGCCCGGCGCGCGGCGGAATTGTCGATGCCCGCCGTGGCCCTGACGGATAGCAGCAATCTTTACGGGCTCATGAAATTCCACCGGGCCTGTACGGACCTTGGTGTCAAACCCATAGCGGGGCTCGACCTCCGCTGCCCGGAAAACGGGGGCCCCCAGGCTGCAACCTGCCATGCGCCCGCGGATTCACCGGGTAGCGGGGAGGCCGGTCTGACGCTGCTCGCCTGCAGCGCCGCCGGCTACGGCAACCTGCTCGGCCTTGCATCGCTTGCGCACGGCGACCGCAGGAGGTGGGGTACCGTCAATCGCGAGCAGCTTGGCGGGAATGCCGAGGGACTGATCGCGCTGTCCGGAGGCCGCAACGGCGAAATCGGCCGCGCCCTGTTGCGCGGGGATGCCACCGGCGCGCGCCGGGCAGCCGAGTGGTGGGCAGGTCGCTTTCCGCAGCGCTTTTATGTCGAACTGCAGCGCACCGGCCGGCCCGACGAGGAAAGATATCTGCGGGACGTGTTGCAGCTTGCGGCGGAGCTGGAATTGCCGGTCGTTGCCACAAACGATGTCTGCTTCCTGGACGAGGATGATTTCGAGGCCCATGAAACCCGGGTCTGCATCCAGCAGGGCAGGACCCTTGGCGACCCGCGACGGGAACGTCAATACAGTTCCTCCCAGTACTTCAGATCCGTCAAGGAGATGGCGGTGCTGTTCGCCGACCTTCCGGAAGCCCTCGACAACTCCCTGGAGATTGCCCGCCGCTGCACGGTCTGGCCGGACACCGACGAGACCTACCTGCCGAGTTACCCGGTACCGGAGGGAGAAAGCCTGGAAGACTACCTGGCAACGGAGGCCAGGAATGGGTTGGCGGAGCGCCTGGCCGAAATCGCCTCGCTCGGGGCCGGCGAGGTGGATGCGAACGCCTATGAGCACCGCCTTGAGTATGAACTGGACGTCATCCGGAAAATGGGATTCCCGGGCTACTTCCTGGTGGTCATGGAATTTATCGCCTGGGCACGAAGGCGGGATATCCCGGTCGGCCCGGGACGCGGTTCCGGCGCCGGTTCGCTGGTGGCCTACGCACTCAGGATCACGGACCTCGACCCCATCCGTTACGACCTGCTTTTCGAGCGGTTCCTGAACCCGGAGCGGGTATCCCTGCCGGACTTCGACGTGGACTTCTGCATGGATGGGCGCGACCGGGTCATCGAGCATGTCACGGAACGCTACGGCCGCGACGCCGTCAGCCAGATCGTCACCTTCGGCACGATGGCGGCCAAGGCCGTGGTGCGGGACGTGGCGCGTGCCCAGGGAAAACCGTACGGGTTGGGGGACAGGCTCGCCAAGCTGATTCCATTCCAGGTGGGGATGACGCTCGAGAAGGCCATGCAGGAGAGCGCCGACCTCAAGACGTTCGTCGAGGAGGACGAGGAAGCCGGCGAGATCATGGACATGGCCTTCAGGCTCGAGGGCATCGTTCGCAACGAGGGCCGACACGCCGGCGGTGTGGTCATCGCGCCGGGCAGGCTGCAGACCTACGTGCCGGTAAGCGTGGACGAAATGGGCAGCGGCCTCGTCTCCCAGTTCGACAAGGACGACGTGGAGCGTGCAGGGCTCGTGAAGTTCGACTTCCTGGGCCTCAAGACGCTGACGATCATCGACTGGACGGTCAAGGCCGTCAATGCGCAGCGCGGCGACGAGGAGCCGCTGCAGATCGAGAACATTCCGCTGGACGATCCGGCCACTTACAGCCTGCTGAAGAAGGCGGAGACCACCGGCGTCTTCCAGCTCGAATCCCGCGGCATGAAGGAACTGATCCGGGGTCTCAAGCCGGACAACATCGACGACATCATTGCCTCAATTGCCCTGTTCCGTCCCGGGCCGCTGCAATCCGGCGCGGTGGAGGAGTACGTCGGCCGCAAACACGGACAGGAAAGGGTGACCTATCCGCACCCGGACCTCGAGCCGGTGCTCAAGGGCACCTACGGGGTGATGCTCTACCAGGAACAGGTGATGGAAACCGCGCAGGTGCTCGCGGGGTTCACCCTGGGCCAGGCGGACCTGTTGCGCCGGGCCATGGGGAAGAAGAAACCGGAGGAAATGGAAAAGGTCCGCCGCGAGTTCGAGGAAGGCGCCGCGGGCAACGGCGTGGATGCAACCCTCGCCAACGACCTGTTCAACCAGATGGAGAAGTTCGCCGGTTATGCGTTCAACAAGTCGCACTCGGCCGGCTATGCGCTGGTTTCCTACCAGACCGCCTGGCTGAAGGCGAACTATCCGGCCCAGTTCATGGCAGCGACCCTGTCGGCGGACATGCAGCACAACGACAAGGTGGTCACCCTCGTCAATGAGTTGCAGAGCATGGGATTGCCGCTGGAGCCCCCGAACGTCAACCTGAGCAGTTTCCGGTTCACGGTGGCCGACGGAGGGGTGGTTTACGGGCTCGGCGCAGTACGCGGCGTCGGGGAGGGTCCGGTGGAAGCGATAGAGGCGGCGCGGGCTTCCGGTCCCTTCCGCGACCTTGCGGAATTCTGTGTGCGGGTGGACGCAAAGAAGGCGAACCGGCGGGTCATGGAAGCGCTGATCCGTTGCGGCGCTCTCGACGACTTCGCGCATGCTGGCGAATCCGCGGGAGCGGTGCGAGCCCGGTTGTGGGGCGACCTGGACCAGGCCCTGCATGGGGCGGACCAGGCGGCACGCAATGCGGCGTCCGGCATGGTGGACATGTTCGGTGGCATCAATACCCCGACGACACCGGCTCCGTCGACAGCCGGCGTTCGTCCCTGGTCGGCGGAAGAGCGTCTGGAAGGCGAGAAGGAAACCCTCGGGTTTTATCTGACGGGGCATCCGATCGATTCGTACCAGGGGGAGTTGAACCACTTCTGTACGCGGATTGGCGCGCTGCGGGCGGGCAGGGAGAAGCGCGTCGTGGGCGCCATGGTGCAGAGTCTCCGCACGCGCCGGGGCCGCCGGGGCGATACCATGGGCTTCGCCGTAATCGATGACGGCTCGGGCCGCATGGAGGCTTCGTTCTTCCCCGAGGTCTATGAACGGGACCGGAACAAGCTGGAAAAAGACCGCCTCGTCATCCTGGAGGGCGAGGTGCAGAAAGACGAGTTTACCGACGGCTACAAGCTGGTGGCTCAACGTGCCCTGAGCGTGGAGGAAGCGCGGAGCCGGTTTTCGGACGGGTTGCACATCCATCTGCGCGACGCCGACATCGCCCCGGATGCGGCCGGGCGCCTGAAGACGGTGTTTGCGCCCCACGTCAGCGAGAATGGCGGTTGCCCTGTCAGCATCTGCTACACGTCCCGCAGCGCAGAAGGGTGGGTGCGCCTGGGGCCCGCTTGGAGCGTCCGGGGCAGTGATGAACTGCTCTCGCAGTTGCAGTCCGAATTCGGCACGGAGAACGTAGCCTTCCACTATTCCACGAATCGGCCTGCGTTCAGTCGACGACATTGAACGTTCCCCGATCCAGTCTGGAGGAACGGTTGCGGTCCCAGCTTGCGGAGTTTCCCTACCGGCGGCTGTTCGTGGGTTTTTCCGGGGGACTCGACTCCACCGTATTGCTCCACCTCGGCCGGGCGGTCGATGCCGGTGTCGCCGCCCTGCACGTCGAGCACGGCCTGCATCCCGACTCGGTGCGCTGGGAACGCCGCTGTGACGAATTCTGCCGGGAACTGGGTATCCGTTTCTCAAGCGGGCGTGCCGACCCGGGAGATGGCAGCGAGGCGGCCGCGCGTGCCGCACGCTATGCGGTCTTCGACGACCTGCTCGAAGCCGACGATCTGCTGTTGCTGGGTCACCACCAGGATGACCAGGCGGAGACCGTACTGTTGCGGCTCGTTCAGGGTCGCGCCCCGCTCGGCATGCCGCGGACCCGGCGCCTGCATTGCGGAGCCCGCATCCTGCGGCCCTGGCTCGGGACACCCAGGGAAGCCCTGTTACGCCACGCCCGGGACGCGGGGCTAGACTGGATTGAAGACCCTTCCAACGCCCGGGTGGACTTCGATCGGAATTTCCTGCGCCGGGAGATCATTCCCAGGCTGGCCGGGCGCTGGCCGGATGTGGCGAAGACCCTGGCAGCGAGTGCGGCAACGCAGTTCGCCCGCGATGCGCTGCTCAATCACCTGGCCGACAGCGTTTCGGCTGCTGCCCGTTCCGGCGATGCCGTGGCCGGCGCACCCTTGGCGGGGAACAGGCCAAACGGGGGGTGGACGCTCGCCCTTGGGGAATTTCCGGTGGAGCACCGTGCGCCGGTATTGCGGCTCTGGCTGCGCGGTCTGGGCGAGTTCTCCGCAACGGAGCGCGCACTCGCTGAATTTGCCCGGCAGTTCGATGCGCCGTCGGACGCACACCCCCGGCTGACCCTGCAGTACGGCGTGCTTCGCCGCCATGGCGAAATGGCGGTCTACACCGGGCCGGATATCGAACTGCGCCGGAGTTACCGCCTCGACCTGCCTGGCGTGCTGGCGTTGCCTCACGGAAACCTGGCGGCCGAACCGCACACCGCCGGATTCCATGCCACCGGCGCCGTTGAAGTCCGGTTCCGGCGCGGCGGCGAAAGCCTGCGTAGCGGGGGCAGGACGCGCTCCGTTAAAAAGCTCCTGCACGCTGCGGAGATTCCGCCCTGGCAGCGGCGTACCTGGCCCCTGATCTATTCCGGAGACGCGCTGCTTTCCGTTCCCGGCATCGCCACCGCGGACTCGCCCGACGAGGACCCCCGCTGGCGCGTTACCTGGGAGCCGAACCCGAACCCGTAATTTGTCCTTCCGAACGGGTTTTGCTATTGTGCAATCCCATCTTGGCCACCCGCTGAAGAGCTTCGAGATCGGCGACAATGTCTCGAATCCATTCGTAAAGGTGGCTGTCCGGTCGGGGCATTGGCCCGGGCCGTTTGCAGATGGAGCCCATGACGCGATTCGTATTTGTTACCGGCGGCGTCGTCTCTTCCCTGGGAAAGGGAATTCTCACTGCATCTCTCGCTTCCGTCCTGGATGCGCGCGGTCTCAACGTCAACGTCCTGAAGATGGACCCGTACATCAATGTCGATCCCGGGACGATGAATCCGTTCCAGCACGGGGAAGTATTCGTCACGGCTGACGGCGCCGAGACCGACCTCGACCTCGGCCACTACGAACGCTTTACCGGCGTGCGCATGTCCCGGCTGAACAACTTCACGACCGGCACCGTCTACGCCGAGGTGATCCGGCGGGAACGGCGCGGCGACTACCTGGGCGGCACGGTGCAGGTCATTCCGCACATCACCGACGAGATCAAGCGGCGCATCAAGCTGGTCGGCGAAGGTGTGGACGTGGTCATCGTCGAGACCGGCGGCACGGTCGGCGATATCGAATCTCAACCCTTCCTGGAAGCGATTCGCCAGTTCCGGCTCGAGGTCGGCTCGGACCGGGCGCTGATCATCCACCTCACCCTGGTGCCCTATCTCAGCGCGGCAGGGGAGATCAAGACCAAGCCGACCCAGCATTCGGTGAAGGAGCTGCGCTCCATCGGCCTGCAACCCGACATCCTGGTGTGCCGCTCGGACCAGGAGTTGCCGGAGGACGCCCGGGGCAAGATTGCGCTTTTCACCAACGTCGAGGCGCGGGCGGTGGTATCCATCGTCAACTTCGAAACGATCTACCAGGTGCCGGCCGCTCTCAAGGAACAGGGCGTCGACGACTACCTGGTCGAAAAGATGCGGCTCGCCTGCGACCCGGCGGACCTGTCGAGCTGGCGGGCGGTGGTCGATGCGGAACTGCACCCGGTACGGGAAGTGCGCATCGCCATAATCGGCAAGTACCTCGACCTGCTCGATGCCTACAAGTCGCTGATCGAAGCGGTGCGCCATGCCGGCATCCAGTCGCGCACCCGCGTCAACATCGACTTCATCGATGCGGAGGAACTGGAGCAGGAAGGCACCGGAAGGCTCGATGCGGTGAGCGCCATCCTGGTGCCCGGCGGGTTCGGGCAGCGGGGGTTCGAGGGCAAGATTCTGGCCGCCGGTTATGCCCGCGCGAACGGCGTTCCCTATCTCGGCATCTGCTACGGCCTGCACGCCGCCATCATCGACTTCGCCCGCAATGTCTGCGGCCTCGAGGACGCCCACTCAACTGAAATCGACATCGCCACGTCGCACCCGGTGATCGGCCTGATCACCGAATGGACCGACCGGGAAGGCCAGGTCGAACAGCGCACCGGCGACGAAGACCTCGGCGGCACCATGCGCCTTGGCGAACAGGCCTGTGTGCTCACGGAGGATTCCCTGGCCAGGCAGACCTACGGGCAGAAGGTGGTCCACGAACGGCACCGCCATCGTTACGAAGTAAACAACCACTACATGCAAAGATTCGAGGAGCGGGGCATGCGGGTGGCGGGCCGCTCCGAAGACGGCGAACTCGTCGAAATGATCGAAATCGCCGATCATCCCTGGTTCATCGCCTGCCAGTTCCACCCCGAATTCACCTCCTCGCCACGCGGCGGGCACCCGCTTTTCAACGGGTTCATAGCCGCGGCCAAAGAAAAATCCCTGGTCGGCCCGGTACTGCTCAAAGACGGAACGGGCTGATGCGTCTGTGCGGGTTCGAGGTGGGGTCTTGCGAGCCCATGTTTCTCATTGCGGGCCCCTGTGTGATCGAGAGCGAAGCCCTGGCCTGTTCGACGGCGGCGGCGCTGAGGGACATGGCCGGCTCCCTGGGCATCCCGTTCATCTACAAGAGTTCGTTCGACAAGGCCAACCGCTCCTCGCACAGGAGCTTCCGCGGCCCGGGGCTGGAGGAGGGGCTGCGCATCCTGGAGAAAGTGCAGCGCGAGGTCGGCGTGCCGGTGTTGACCGATGTGCACGAAGACACGCCCCTGGACCAGGTGGTGGAGGTGGTGTCGGTACTTCAGACGCCCGCGTTCCTGTGCCGCCAGACCGATTTCGTTCAGCGGGTGTGTGCGCTCGGCAGGCCGGTGAACATCAAGAAGGGTCAGTTCCTGGCACCGGCAGACATGTTGCAGGTGGTCGCGAAAGCGCGGGCGGTCGGCAACGAACAGATACTGGTGTGCGAGCGGGGCGTGAGTTTCGGTTACAACAACCTCATCTCCGACATGAGATCGCTCTCGATCCTGCGCGCTACGGACTGCCCGGTGGTCTTCGATGCCACCCATTCGGCACAGCTTCCGGGCGGAAAAGGCCATGCCTCCGGCGGCCAGCGCGAAATGGTGCCGGTGTTGGCTCGCGCGGCGGTCGGCGCCGGCGTGGCGGGCCTGTTCATGGAAACCCATCCGGACCCCGACAATGCCAGGTCCGACGGCCCGAACTCCTGGCCCTTGGGCTTGATGCCGGAAATGCTTGCCGGGCTGAAGGCCCTCGATGAGGTCGTAAAGGCGCGCCCGTACCTGGAAGACCGGGTGGGCAAATGCGCTCCGCGGTCTGCTGACGCGACAGGGTCTGCCGGGGCAGGGTCTGCCGCGGCAAGTCGAGGCCTCGGTGCGGCGGCGGCCGAAAGCGGAGGCGATGAATCATGAGCCGAATTGCCGCGGTTCGGGCGCGTCAGGTCCTCGATTCCCGGGGCAATCCGACCGTCGAGGCCGACGTGCGTACCGCGGCCGGCGGCTTTGGCCGTGCCATTGCGCCGTCGGGGGCATCCACGGGGTCCAGGGAGGCGCTGGAACTGCGCGACGGCGACCCGGGCCGCTTCGTCGGCAAGAGTGTGCTCACGGCGGTGCGGGGGGTGATGGAAATCGTTGCGCCGGCGCTGGCAGGCGCCCAGGCCACGGAGCAGCGCGCGGTCGATGCGCGGATACTCGAACTCGACGGGACGGACAACAAGTCGAGACTGGGCGCCAATGCCACGCTTGCGGTGTCGCTGGCGGCCGCGAAAGCCGGTGCGGCCGACCGGAAGCTGGCGCTGTATGAGCACATCAACGAACTCGCAGGCTCTCCGTCCATGCGGCTGCCCGTGCCCATGATGAACATCCTCAATGGCGGCATGCACGCGGACAACAATCTCGATATCCAGGAGTTCATGATTCAGCCCGTCTCGCAGGCGAGTTTCAGCGAGGCGTTACGTTGCGGCGTGGAGATCTTTCACGGCCTGAAACAGGTCCTGAGCGGCCGGGGGCTGACCACGGCGGTCGGAGACGAAGGCGGTTTCGCACCCAACCTGGCCTCGAACGGCGAAGCGCTGGAGATCATTGCCGAGGCGGTGGAGCAGGCCGGCTATCGGCTGGGCGACGACGTCACCCTGGCGCTCGATTGCGCGGCATCCGAGTTCTTCGCCGACGGCGAATACGTGCTGGCCGGCGAGGGCGCCCGTTACGACAGCGCGGGGTTCGTCGAATACCTCGCGGGACTTGCCCACGGCCAGCCCATCGTGTCCATCGAGGACGGCATGGACGAAGAGGACTGGGAGGGCTGGGCGCTCTTGACGCAACGCCTGGGCGAGCGCGTGCAGCTGGTGGGAGACGACCTTTTCGTCACCAACACCAGCATTCTGAAGCGCGGTATCGATGCGGGCATCGCCAACTCGATTCTGATCAAGCTCAACCAGATCGGCACCCTGTCGGAAACCCTGGATGCCATCGCCATGGCACGGGAGGCGGGCTACACGGTGGTCGTCTCCCACCGTTCGGGGGAAACCGAAGACACCACCATCGCGGACCTGGCGGTGGGTGCGGCGGCCGGCCAGATCAAGACCGGCTCCCTGTGCCGTTCGGACCGGGTTGCGAAGTACAACCAGTTGCTGCGCATCGAGGAAGCACTTGGGTCCGGGGCCACCTACCGGGGGCGGGCGGAGTTCAACGGCGCGTGAAGCTCTTGATCGTCATGCTCGTCCTGCTGATTGCCGGCCTGCAGTACCGGGCCTGGTTTAGCGACGACGGCTATTTCGCGGCGCAGGCCCTGAACGAGCGGCTGGAGCAGCAGCAGCGCCGGGCCGAACTGCAGCGGCAGCGCAACCGCTTGCTGGCCGCCGAGGTGCTGGCGCTGAAGGAGGGAAACGCTGCCGTCGAGGCGCGGGCCCGGGCCGATCTCGGCATGATCCGCGAAGGCGAGACGTTCTACATCGTGGCCGAGGAGGCGGCTCCGGGAAGTTTGGGAGAACCACCCGGAACAGCGCCAGACCTCGAGAGATAGTCCCTGTGGCCGTGTGGAGTTTCGAACCGAAATTCTCCGGGTCCACCCTTGCGAAGAGACCCCTCGAGGAGGCAAGCGCGACGTGAACCGCATTGATCCCATCGGCATCGGCATGACCTCGCGGCGAACCCGGGAACGCCTGGTGTCGCGCCTGGAGGAGCAGGGCATCACCCACCCCGACGTTCTCGACGCGTTTTCCGCCACGCCCCGCCACGTCTTCATCGAAGAGGCGCTGGCGCACCGCGCCTACGAAGACACCGCCCTGCCCATCGGCCAGGGCCAGACCATCTCGCAACCGCTGATCGTGGCGCTGATGACCGCCACGCTTTTGAACGTGCCCCGGCCAAGAATCCTGGAGGTCGGTACCGGTTCGGGCTACCAGGCGGCCATCCTCGCCGGCCTCTGTCGCCGGGTATTCACCGTCGAACGCATCGAGGCCCTGGCCGCCCGTGCCCGGGAACGCTTCGATGCGCTGTCGCTCAACAACGTGGTCACGAAGATCGGTGACGGTTATCTCGGCTGGCCGGAGCAGGCGCCTTTCGACGGCATCCTGGTGACCGCGGCGCCCCGGGGCATTCCCAAGGCGCTGCTCGACCAGCTTGAAGAGGGCGGACGGATGGTGCTGCCCGTGGGCGGGGGGGATGTCCAGGAACTCCGGGTAATCGACCGCAATGCCGATGGGTTCGATGAGAATGCGGTCAAACAGGTGCGCTTCGTGCCGCTCCTCAAAGGGGTGCAGGGCTCGTGACCGATTCCGAAGTCTCCGGCGGGCGCGACGCCGGCGCCTGGACCGGCATACTGGTGCGCGGGGCGGCAATGGGGGTGGCGGAGGTGGTCCCGGGCGTATCCGGCGGCACCATTGCCTTTGTCACCGGCATCTACCGCGAACTCATCGGCAGTCTTGCCGCTTTCTCACCGACTACACTGCCCTGGCTTGTCACCGACCCCCGGCGCTTCTGGCGGCACCACAATATGGGCTTTTTGATCTGCCTGGGCAGCGGCATGCTGGTGAGCGTCCTGCTGCTTGCCCGGCTGATATCCGCTGCAATGGAGACGACGCCGACCCTGGTGTGGGGATTCTTCTTCGGGCTGGTGCTCTTTTCGGTGTTCGATATCGGCCGCGCCCGCCCGCCGGCGATCCTTTTGACTCTTGGCATTCTGGGTTTCCTGCTCGGTGCGGCCACCGGTTTTCTCGAACCGAGAGCAGCCGAGCCGACCTGGCCGGCCTATTTCGTCGGAGGAGCCTTGGCGGTATGCGCCTGGCTGTTGCCGGCGGTTTCCGGCAGTTTTCTGTTGGTGGTGCTTGGCCTCTACGCCGACGTGCTGGCAGCCGCAGCGTCGTTGAACCTGGCGGTGCTGTCGGTGTTTGCGCTCGGCATGGCCACCGGCATCGCACTGTTCGCCCGGTTGCTCAAGTACCTGATGGATCGGTATTTCGAGCCGGTGCTGGGATTCCTGACGGGTTTCATGGCGGGAGCGCTGGTCAACCTGTGGCCCTGGCAGGCGGGAGGCGCACTGCTGTCTCCGGGTGCCTGGAGCGAATCGTCCGGTTCGCCGGCACGCATCGGGTTCACCCTTGCCATGATGGCCGCCGGCGCGGTGGCCCTGTGGCTGCTCGCCAGGCTCAGATATCAGGGTCCGTAGTGTCTGCTGGGTTTCGTCGGCTGACCCTGTGGCTGCGCGGCTTGCTGGCGCTGTTGCTGATCTTCGCATGGGCGGGGTGCGCAACGCCTGGGCGCCCCGTGATTGTCGAGCGTGGGCCATCGCCGGAACGCAGCACCATGCCGGCGCCGCGCACCGCCGCCGTTCCCCGTTCCGGCATCTACGTGGTGAAGCGCGGTGATACGCTGTATTCGATCGCCTGGCGATTCGGCCTGGACCTGAATTCGCTGGCGAGAAACAACGGCATCACGGCACCGTACACGATCTACCCCGGCCAGAGGTTGCACCTCCGGGGGCGGGCCGTAGCCAGCACTCGTCCGAGAACGCCGCCGAAAGAGTCCAGGCCGACCCGCAGAAAGCCGGCTCCGGCTGCCCCGGCGCCGGCGCCGCAGACCCCCTCCTCGGCGCTTGTCTGGCAGTGGCCGGCATCGAGCCCGGTCGTTCGCGAGTTCGGGGGCGCCAGCAAGGGCCTCGATTTCGAAATGAAGGCCGGCTCGCCCGTCAAGGCAGCGGCCACGGGGGAGGTCGTCTATGCCGGTTCCGGACTGGGCGGCTATGAACGCCTGGTGATCGTCAAGCACAATGACAGCTACCTGTCTGCCTACAGCCTGAATCAGCCCTTCTCGGTGAAAGAGGGACAGCGGGTCAACGGCGGCCAGCGAATCGCCGGCATCGGCCAGGGCTCGACGAAGTTGCGGATGCTGCACTTCGAGATCCGGCGCGACGGCAATCCGGTTGGTCCGAGGACGCTGTTGCGGCGCAAGTGAACGCTTGCCCCGCTCAGATGGGTCTTGCCGCTGCCCGTTCCACCGACCAGGGCCAGAACGCAAACCTCAGTCCAATCGCCTCCGTGGCCGGCATGCCCGCATCCACCATGTACACGAACTCCCACCAATTGTCGCCGTGGGGCGAAACGCCGGTGTCGGGCCAAAGGCGATCGGGACCCCGGCCCGGTACGCCCGGGCGAAGGTGTCGACAATTGCCGGGCCGATCGCCGCGGCCTTGGCGCGTAACGCACAGCTGCAACGCATCTGTCCAGCGCCGCGTCCCGTCTCCGCGAATCGCAGAGAGCGCCACCTTCGCTTTGAACTCCGCCGAATATTGCTTCCTTTTCGCCATGCCAATGGGCCCCTATGCCGATTGGCTACACCTTGACGTGTTGTTTAAATTTCCGGGGCCACTTCTTGGCGTGCCGGTCCGACCTGTCTCGCCTCACTTCAACTTCCCCTCCGCAACCGTCGGCGGATGTCAGCGCCTATCGCGCGGTTCCATATGCCGCGGCGTGGTCGATCTGGTCAGGGCGAAGGGTCCGGAGTTCAGCCGGCGTTCCGAATCTCCTCGCGCACCACGCGGCGCAGGGTCGTCTCGAGTGCGTCGCTGGCGAGGTGTTCGCGCAAGGCCTGGTTGATTGCGGTCTGGTAGCCGCTGTCGGTGTCCTTGGCGCGGGCGCGGAACGCGGCAATGACGTCCCGGTCTAGCATGATCGTGATGCGTGTCTTGCCCGGTTGCTTCAGGGCGGGGCCGCGGACGGCGTCCGAGAGATTATATTCCTTTCGCATAGGCGTCTGTTTCCTTTCGTGTGGCGGGGCGGGCGGAGATCAGTCTGACCGCGTCGCCCCGATAGGTGTAGACCACGGTAACGATGCGCCCGAGGGCGTCTGCGCCGACGGTGACGAAGCGGCGTTCGCCGGGGGCGTCGGGATCGTCCCGGGTCAGGCCCAGAGGATCGGTGAGAGCCGATTCTGCGTTGTCGAAGGCGACGCCGTGCTTGGCGAAGTTCGTTCGCGCCTTGTTCGGGTCCCAATGCGTGTCCACGGCAACAATATGTATGTTTATACGTATATAGTCAACGCTCTGTGTAGACGGCTTTGCCAGAACAAGCAGATTGAAGCTGCCAAATTTCCTGTCGAACGCTATCAAGCGACGAGTTGACACCACGCGGCGTACACTACCCCGTAGACGCGTCGTCAGACCAAAACCTGACCAACCGTACTTCGCTACCACCCTGTTTCGGGCGGTTATTCGTCCTATCCGCCGGCGCCGATGTTGAGTACGGTACTGTCGATGCGCATTCCCGCATCGTCAATTCAACATCGCCGGCAACCGATCAAGCTATACTCGAGCGCGCAACTAAAGGGACGGGAAACTACACACACGATGCTGGACCTGCTGATCAGAAACGGCGCGTTGCTCGACGGCTCCGGCGCGCCTGCGCAAAGGGGCAATCTCGGCGTCCGCGATGGGCGCATCGTAGCGATGGGCCGGGTCAATGAACCCGCCAGGCGGGTCGTCGATGCCGACGGCTGCGTGGTGGCGCCTGGCTTTGTGGACATCCACACCCACTACGACGCCCAGGTATTCTGGGACCCGGCGCTGACGCCCTCGTGCCACCACGGCGTCACCACGGTTATCGGCGGGCACTGCGGCTTCAGCATCGCGCCTTTGAGCCCCGAGGCCGCACCCTACCTGCTGCACATGCTTGCCAGGGTGGAAGGCATGCCGGTGGCCAGCCTGGAAGCGGGTGTTGCCTGGGATTGGCGCAGCTTCGGGGAATACCTCGGGCGAGTCGAAGGCCGTCTCGGCCTCAACGCCGGTTTCATGGCGGGCCACAGCGCCATCCGGCGTGTGGTGATGGGCGAGCGGGCCGTCGGCTCACCGGCAGATGCCGATGATCTCGCGGCCATGAAAACCCTGTTGGGGGAGAGCCTCGAACAGGGCGCGCTCGGATTCTCTTCCACGCTGTCGACTACCCACAACGACGGAGACGGCCTGCCCGTGCCATCCCGGCACGCATCCCGCGAGGAGATCCTGGAACTGGCCCGAGTAGTCGGCCGTCACGACGGCACGTCCATCGAGTTCCTGCCGGGCGTCGGCATGTTCAGCGATGCCACCCGCGAACTCATGTCCGACATTGCCACCGAGTCGCGCAGGCCGGTGAACTGGAACGTGGTGAATCCCGGGCCGGAGGACTTGCTCGACAACCAGCTCGGCATGAGTGACATCGCCCGCCGCAACGGCGGCAAGGTGGTGGCGCTGACCATGCCGCAGCCCACGGTGCTGCGCCTCAACCTGCACAGCGGTATGGTGTTCGATGCCATGACCGGCTGGGCCGACCTGTTCAAACTACCGGTAGCGGAACGGATGGCGGTGCTCGGAGACCCTGCGCGCCGCCGGGCGCTCGATGCCAGCGCCCGCTCCGGCGGGCCCTTCGCGTCGATATCGGACTGGCGCCGCTGGCAGGTGCATGCGGTATCCGATGCCGCGCATGCCTCGCTCGAAGGCCGCAGCATCGGCGAGATCGCCGATGAGCAGGGCAAGGCGCCTTTCGACGCCATGCTCGACCTGGCCCTGGCCGAAAACCTCCGCACCTCCTTCATCCCCCTGGACTTCGGCGGCGGCGACTCCGACGAGGTGTGGCGACAGCGGGCGCGGCTGTGGGCGGATGAGCGTACGGTGATCGGCGCCTCGGACGCCGGCGCGCACCTGGACATGATCGATACGTTCACTTATGCCACGGCGCTCTTGAGCCACGGCGTGCGCGACCGCGGGCTGATTTCCCTGGAGCAGGCCGTGCACCAGCTCACCGAGGTTCCCGCGAAACTGGTTGGCCTGAGAGATCGCGGCGTTCTCCGCCCCGGCTGCTGGGCAGACATCGTGGTATTTGACCCCGATGAAGTCGGCCCCGGGCCCGTACAGATACGTCGCGACCTGCCCGCCGACGAACCCCGTGTCTACGCCGAAGCCGAGGGCATTCGCGAAGTGTTCGTCAACGGCGTACGCATTCTGGAGTCGGGGGCGCTTACCGGCGCCCTGCCCGGCAAGGTGCTGCGCTCCGGCATCGATACGGAGACGCCGGAGACTCATTAGGTCCCGAAACCAGGGAACCACTGCACGTCTGCACGGGCCAAAGCGGCGGATTGAACCTGGGTCGATCGAAAGATGCCGATCTCGCGTCGCAATGCGACGGGCGACCCGAATCACCTGCTGGGCCCACCTCTGTAATCCTGGCCTGACGTGCTCTCTGGGAAGCGCGCCGCCGGACGCAACGGTTGACCCAGGTGACAACCTTTAGTCCGCGAAAAAAACTGTACATCCTCTCCGGTTTGAGCATACTCACCTGCGGAGAGACCATCTCCTGTGATAGTAGAAAACCTACGAGAATGTCGAAAAGTGTAACTTTTGAGATGTCTCCAGCGCTTTGGATTTCATCCATCGGTCACATTTTTCAGCGAGTATTTCATTCTGTCCATACTCCAACGGGAAGGAGACCCCTATGTCGCGTATAAAGGGAACTGTTGTGGTAGCAGTGGCTACCCTGATGTCATCTATGTGGGCAATTTCGGCTGCTGCCGAGGAACCCATCGAAGAGGTCGTCGTCGTTGCCAAGAGCATCAAGGCGAGCCAGCAGGCGGCCATTGAAGCAAAGCGAAATGCGGTCAACGTCGCGGACATCATATCCGCCGACGCCGTGGGCCGCTTTCCCGACCAGAACATTGCCGATGCACTGGGGCGTGTGCCCGGCGTGGCGATCGAGCGGGACCAGGGGCAGGCGCGCTACGTCAGTTTCCGGGGCGCGCCGAAACGCTACACCACCACGGCCTTCAACGGCATTGCCATTCCCGGGGTGGAGAACGGTCGGATTCCGCGGTTCGACGCTTACCCTGCGGTCATCATCGGCCAGGTGGTTGCCAACAAGGCGATCACCGCCGACATGCCCGGCGAGTCGATCTCCGGCTACATCAACGTGAAGACGTTTTCGCCGTCGGACGTCGACGGTTGGACGCTGTCCGTCGAGGCGGGTCTGGGCGAGCAGGACCTGGGGGGCGGCGATATCGAGAAGCTCAATGCTCGGACATCCTACTCCGACGATCGATTCGGGTTCGTGGTGTACGGGTCCAAGAACCGGCGCGAGCAAGTGACCGACAACCGGGAGATGGAGTACGTCGGCACTCGCGGCGCGCTGGTTCCCGTTGAATTCTCGTTCAGAAACTATCGCGTCGAACGGGAAGACGAAGCCTACGGTGGCTCTCTGGAGTTCTATCTGGACAACGGCAGCAAGTTCTACGTGAGCTCTCTCAACACCGAATTCACGGACAAAGAAGAACGAAATCAGTGGGATTTCGTTATCCCCGATGGGGCTCCCGCCCAGAGCGGAACAGTTCCGATCCAGGAAGTCGAGCGCCTGCTCCAGGACGGTTTCTATGGCAACGAAACCGATGTGAACACCATCGGCGCAGACCTGGCTCTCGGTAGTTGGGACGTCACCGCAAGTTACAGCCGCATCGACACGCTGTACGACACACACCTGCCGATACCGTTTTTCAATTTTGGACTGGTCGGCGACGTGTTCTACGACTTGGCGGATGCCGAGGAGCCCATCCTCACGTTCGACGAAAACTTGGGAGATGTCGAATACGCCCTGCCGCTGTTCATCACCGCTTTAGGTGAACTGGATACCGAGGCAGACCAGATCAAGGTTGATGTATCCCGAGCAAATCGTTGGGGTGTCATGAAGTTTGGCATGCAGTACGACAGCCGCGATGCGGAGGGCGGCGGATCGCCGCTTGCGCTCGCGATCAACGGCCTAGTGTTCGACGATCCATCGGTGCATCGGCAAGGGCCTTGGGAGACCGACTTCAACAATACGGTCGGTGGTTACTATATTGACAACGCCGCATACTTGGAGGACGTTGTCGCAAGCACGGGTTACGCGCGCCCGGACTTTGACGACCCCGCCGAGCAGTTAAGCATTGAGGAAGCCATCATCTCGGCTTACTTCATGCAAACCATCGATATGAACTGGGGCAATGTGGTTCTCGGCGTTCGCGTGGAGAACACCGACTACGAAACCGTTGGCTCGCGCCTCGTTGGTGCCGTGTTGGAGCCGCTCATGGCAGAGCACGAATACACGAACATTCTCCCCAACGCGCATGTCAATTGGGACTTTCGTGAAGACCAGAAGCTGCGCTTTTCGTTCTCGACCGGCATCAGCCGCCCGACCTACATCGAGTCCAGAGCGGCTGCGTCCATAGACGTCCTCACCGAGACGATCGTCGGCGGAAACCCCGATCTCGATGAGGAAACCGCCTGGGGCTTCGATGTGGCCTATGAGTGGTACTTCGCGGATGCGAGCCTCCTTTCGGCCACCGTGTTTCATCGTTCCATCGACAACGTGATTTCCCAGTCGGTCGAACGGGTGGATGGGAGTCTGTACTCGGATCTGGCAGCGCCTGGCAATCTTTGGGATCTGAGGGCGTTCGGCAACGGCAAGGATGGCGAGCTGCAGGGCATCGAGCTGTCCTTCACCGGTCGGCTCGACAACTACATCGGTGGCTTCTTTTCCGGCTTCGGCGTGGAGGCGAACGTGACGTTCATCGACTCAAAGTACACCAACTCGGAAGGCAACAAGTTCGCCCTGCCGGGCCAATCCGACAAGACTTACAACCTGTCGCTGTTCTATGAAAACTACGGCTTGTCCGCGCGCCTGAGCTATCGCTATCGCGATGCCTGGCTTGACGAAACGGAAGCGGGCCTGCTGGGCACGCCTGTGGGGATCTACTGGGATGAGCAGAAGCGGCTCGATCTGTCCGTGCGCTACGACTTGGAGCCGCTGATCGGCCACAACGTCTCCGTGTTTCTGGATATGAACAACCTGACGGACGAAACGGACATTCGCTACACCGGCAGCACGTGGAACCCGAACCAGGTTGAAGCGTATGGAAGGCGCTACCTCGTGGGCGTGCGCTACAGCCTGTAAAACGGCAGTCCACTGCGGCGGGCTATTCCGCCTAGTCGAAGGCGAGCTTCCAACGGCAGGTCGCGTCGAAGAACGCCAGCGTCACCATGAGCATGACCGTGCCGCCTTGCCCGATCTATGAAAGGGGTCGGTCCTAACGCCGGGCACGCTCCATCAATCCACTTCAGGAACCAATGCCAGCACCCGCAACGGGCTGCCGGAGCCGCGCCTGATATTCAGCGGGGCGGCGATGATTGGGCTGCCGGTGGGCGGCAGCAAGTCGAGGTTGGCGAGGCACTGCAGGCCGTACTTGCCGGCGCCGATGGCTTCCGAGCCGAAGCCGAGCAGGTTGCGTTCGTCGACCAGCAGGCGGACGGCGTCGGAGTCGGGGCCGGTGATTTGAATAAAGGCCGGAGGGAGGTACGACGCGGGTTCCGACCGAGCCGGCGTTTCGGAATCGTCTGACGCTGAATGACGAGCAAATCGCGGAATTGGCGCCTACACTCCACTCGTCTTGAGTTCGATTTTGGTTAGGTTATGAAACTGAAAGACCAGACCGCGGTGATCACGGGTGGGGGCACCGGCATGGGGGCCGGTGCCGCTCGTGTGTTGGCGGCGCAGGATGTGACGACCTGCCTTCTCGGTCGACGGCTACAGGTGCTGGAGAACACCGCCGCGGAAGTCGGTGGAAGTGCCTTTCGGTGCGATGTTTCGGACCCGGAGGCGCTCGACGCCGTATTCGACTCCATCGAGGATCGGCACGGCACTCCCCGGATTCTGGTTCACGCCGCTGCCAACGGGAGCATGCCGCCGCTCCTTGTCGGGCGGGGCGAAGCCTGCTCCAGGGAGGCGCTTCGTGAGATCATTGAAACCAATGTTCTCGGCACACTGTATGCCAACCAGGTCTTTGCCGAGCGTTTGAGCCGCATTGGTCGGATGGAGGACGGCCTACGCGGTTTGATCGTCAACGTTACCTCCATCGGAGCGCTCGACGGCGTCGTCGGCAGCAGCTATGTCACATCCAAGGCCGCGGTCAATGGCCTATGCCTGAGCCTGGCCCGCGAATTGAGTGGTTACGGCATCCGCGTGATGACCATAGCTCCCGGGGGTATCGACACGCCGATGTTTCGCGGGGGCGCCAACGAGGCCGTCTACGAACTGATCGCTTCGTCGGTGCCGGCATTGGAGCGCCTGGGCACCCCGCTCGAGTTCGGAGAGTTGGTACGGCACATCTGCGAAAACGACTACCTGAACGGTTCGATCATCCGCCTTGATGGCGGAATGCGCATTCCGTTTGTGAAAAACGTGGGTAAAGACACAGCTGTGCTCGATCAAGCCCACCACAGCGATTGACTGTCTCCTGGTTTCCGGGTTGCCACGAGAGCAGTGGGTTTGATTGTGTACGCCGGTATCCGGGCCATGTGCGTTGACAACAGTGTTGCGCGTCGCTAAGGTCCAAAATAGACACGTGTTGATATACAGGATTCATGTTATCGACGCGGCCGATATGTGGCCCGTTTCCTGAGGGCGGGAGGGATTGATGCGCTTGCCCGAGCAGTTTTCTGACTTGGAGGTCTACGTCGAGAAGTGGGATTTGCCGAACTACAATGCCCGCTACGCGGCTCGCCTGGGCTCCTCAATTGAGGAACTGCGGAACTTCTATGCGGCCATGCTGGGACGGGCTGAAGACATCAAGTCGTACCTGGACCGGAAATCTTTCGACCAGTATGAGGAAGAAGACAAGCGACTGGCGCGCCTGATGTTCGCCGTCAGCGTAGTGGGGCCGGCTGTGGACATTTACGGGAGCCCCGTGGTGCCCGACAGTGGCGCGACCAGCTTCGAAATGGTCCTCGATGTGGAAATACCCGGGTAGCCCCATAGGTCTGATATGGCACTAAGGGGATGCCGAAGAACTGGTGTTGCGAAACGGCGGCGCGAGACTCTTCCATGATCAATGTCAAGTACATCGAGTTCAGCGGCGCCGAGCACGAAGTAACGGCGAGCCCGGGAGTGAGCCTGATGGAAGCGGCGCGTATGAACAACGTGCCGGGGATACTGGCCGATTGCGGCGGAGCCTGCGCCTGCGCCACCTGCCATGTCATGGTAGCGCCGGATTGGCTGGGCCGCCTTCCGGAAATCTCCGATGAGGAAGAGACCATGCTCGAATTCGGTCTGGAGGAGCGAACCGAGGCGAGCCGCCTGTCCTGCCAGATCGAGGCGACGGAAGCGCTTGACGGAATTGTGCTGCGCCTGCCGGAATCGCAGACCTGACGGGACGATGCCCCGGACCGAGGAGCAGGTGTCGAGCGGGCGTGAACTTGATTCATCTTTCGATGGATTCGCGAGCGACAGGTCCGATGGCCCGCCCGCTAACCTGCACTTCAATGGCCTGAAATCTGCGAAGGGACGACCGTGACAGACACATTGAAAGACAAGGTTGCCATTGTTACCGGTGGCGCATCCGGCATCGGCAAGGCCACCGTCGAACTGTTCGTGGCTAAAGGCGCTCGCGTGGTGATCGCCGACCTGCAGGAAGAGAAGGGTGAAGCACTGGCCCGTTCACTGGGCAGCACCGCCGCCTTCAAGCGCACCGATGTCTCCGAGGCCGATAGCGTGGATGCGGTCGTTCAGTTTGCCTTAGAGACCTATGGCGACCTGGACATCATGCACAACAATGCGGGAGTAGGCGGGGCGGAGGGTTCAGCCTGGTTTCTGGAGAACGACCTGGCGACGTTTCAGGAGGTGATGGCCGTCGACCTGTTGGGGCCGATGCTGGGCGCTCGGGCGGCCGGGAAGCACATGGTAGAGCAGGGCAAGGGCGTAATCCTGAATACCGCCTCGATCGGCGGCAGCCACCCGGGCCACGGTGTACCGGATTACCGCGCGGCCAAGGCGGGCGTCGTTGCGTTTACCCGGTCATTGGCCATCGAATTGGGGCCTCATGGTGTCAGGGTGAACTCGATTTCGCCGGGCCCGACAAAGACCGAGATGGTTGGCATGGGCGCCGCAATGGGCGAGCAAATCAGGGAGAAGATTCTTGACGCATCGATGGATGCCATGATGGGCATGCAGGTGTTGAAGCGTGTCGGTGAGCCGCGGGACATTGCCGAGGCGGCCTTGTTCCTTGCCAGCGACAAGGCCAGGCAGATTACCGGAATTGACCTGGTGGTGGATGGCGGTGCGTCGCTGGGGGATACGGTCAACCGCCAGGCGGCCATGGAAGAAGCCATTGGTGCGATACTTCAGGGTCAGGCCTGACAAAGATCACACGTGACTGTGTTCCGATATATTGGGTTGCCAAACAAAATCCGACCGGGAGACGAGTGAATGCAAACGAAAACGATCACCTATTACAGCGACGGCGACGTCGTGGTCGCGGACCTGCACGTTCCGGACGACTTCGATGAAGAGAAGCAATACCCGGTGATCCTGCAATGCCAGGGCTTTACCGGTATCCGCAGGATGATCCAACCGGTTTTCGCCGAGTACTTCGTAAACGCGGGGTTCCTCGCACTGGCCATCGATTATCGCGGTTGGGGAGACAGCGGTGGCGAGCGCGGGAGAATGGCGCCGTTCGAGCAGGTGGAGGATTGCCGGAACGGTTTCTCCTGGCTGGAGGCGCAACCCTTTGTCGACGCTGATCGCATGGGGCAATTCGGGGCCAGCTTCGGCGCGCTGATCACCGCCTACACGATGGCTCTCGACAGCCGGGTGCAGGCCGGGGTGGCAACCGGCGGCGTCGCCCATGGGTACGAGGCCATCACCAACCAGCGTACACCGGAGCAGATGGCCGAGTGGGAACAGAAGATGGCCGAGGCCCGGCGCAAGCGCGTTCTCACCAACGAAGTCGATCGCTGCCTGACGGTCCTGGACATCTTCATCGACCCGGACAGCCGTTCATGGGAGCCGGATTTCTGGGAAGCCGTGCCCGCCTGGCGCAATTGGATGGGCTTCGACTCCATGGCGCGGGTGGTGGATTTCCGGCCGATCGATGTGGCCCATCGTATCGAAAAACCGATTGCCTACTTTCTCGCCGAGCAGGACATTGTGGGCAGCCCGGACAGTCTTCGCGAACTGTACGAGGCCACCAGGGAACCCAAGAAGCTGGTTACCTATGATTGCGGGCACTACACCTGGTACGACGGAGAGTATTTGGAGAAGAGCATGAAAGATGCCTGCGCCTTTTTTCTCGAACACGTTTGAACCGGCTGACGCCGCTGCACTGAAATCGCTGTGCCGGCGCACCGGCGTGACCCATCGGGCGGCTCGATTGCTGAATTGTCGCCCAGTAGAGGCCGCTGGCGATGCCAAGCTCCGCAGGACAGGCATGGGGCCGACTCCGGGCGTTTTCATCACATCTGTTTACAGGTAGAGGCCTACGACGGGGCGGCCGAGCACTATGGATATCTGTTGATTGCGGGGTTATGTGAATGGTGAACATGGTTGACGGGAAAGTGGCGGTCATCACCGGTGCTGCTCGAGGTATAGGGGAAGCGACCGCGAGACGCTTCGTTGACGAGGGAGCACGGGTCGTGCTGGCTGATGTGCTCGACGATGCCGGCGAAGCCGTGGCGCAGAGCCTCGGCAGCGCGGCGCTGTATCGCCACGCCGATGTAACCCAGCCCGGCCAGGTGCAGGCGCTCATCGATACGGCGGTCGAGGAATTCGGCGGCCTGCACATCATGTTCAATAATGCCGGCACCATGGGCGCCCTTCAGGCGGACTTTCTGGAGGAGGACTTCCAGACTTTCCGACAAACCATCGAGATCAATCTGCTCGGCCCGATGCTTGGCGCGAACTACGCCGCCCGCCACATGGCGCATAACGGTGGCGGCTGCATTCTGACCACCGCGTCCAGTTCGGCGCTTTACGGCGGTTACGGCATCATCCCCTATCGCGCCACGAAAGCCGGCGTCGTCAGCATGACCAGGTCGCTGGCCATCGAGCTGGGCAAGTATGGCATCCGGGTCAATTGCATTTCGCCCGGCCCGACCCGCACCCCGATGACGGCGTCGATTGGCGGTGTGCCCGAAGACAAGGTAGAGGAACTGGCGGACGTTTCGATGGCATGCATGCGGGGCAGAATGCCGCTCGGCCGGCTCGGCATGCCGGAGGATGTCGCCAACGCGGCGGTCTTCCTGGCCAGCGACCTGGCGGCCCAGATCACGGGCGTAGACCTGGCGGTCGATGGGGGAGAAACCCTTGGCAACATGGAGAACACGGCGGACATCATCCAGCAGCGCTTCATGGAAGTGCTGGGCAGGTAGCTGGATGACCGAAGCAAACCTCCATGGCGGAGTGCTGAGCGAACGGTAACGCGCCTAGTCCCGAAGTGCCTCTCTGACCTTGGGGAGCACCTGCCGGGCAATGAGCTCGATGCGCCGGGAGCCGGATTCCATTGGCTCACCGGGAAACTGTGCCCAGAAGTGCATGTCCCGGATCTGTGGAAATGCACGCAGCTCCGACAGGATCTGGTCCACGGCCTGATCCGGGGTCCAGAACTGGTAAAAGCCCTGGGTCACCGCATCGGCCGGGGTGTCGAACCTTGGTGCCCCGTCGCCGCCACCGAACGCACCCATCTCGAGATAGCCCTGCATCTGGTGCATCAGGTACGGGCCCAGCGCTTCGGCTTCCCGCTCCGGGTCTTTTGACACGATACCCCAGCATCCGGCAAAGATGTTGGCGTTCTTGCCGGGCTTGTCCTGGGCGGCCAGCGCCTTTATGAAGTCCTCCTGCCCGACACCGCCCGAGGAAAGAAAACCGTCGCTGATGCGGGCCGCCCGTTCTATAGCGGGGGGCGAGACCGCGCCCATGAGTATTCGGACGGGCTGTTCCGGGGTGGGCAGCACCGGGATGTTTTCGACCTGGAAGCGTTTGCCCTGAAAGTTTACGGGTTCGCCCGACCAGGCTCGGCGAATGATGGCGATGGATTCCTCCATCAGGCTGGGACGATTCTTGAGCGAGCGGCCGAAGGTGCGGTACTCCGACTCCACATAGCCGGCGCCGACACCCAGATCGAAACGGCCGCCGCTGAGCAGGGAGAGGGTGGCCACGTCCTCGGCGACCCTTACCGGGTGGTAGAGCGGCAGCAGTATCAGGTTCGTGCCGATTCGCATTGTCCGGGTCCGGGCGCCGATGGCGCCGGCGACCACCAGGGGCGAGGGGCTGTAGCCGTCATCGCAGAAATGGTGTTCGGTGAGCCACACCGAATCGAAACCGAGCTGCTCGGCCCAGGTGATCTGCTCCAATGATGCGCGGTAGAAATCTTCGAACTGAAGACGCCGGGGTGCGGGATTACGAAAGTCGTACCAGAGCCCGAAGTTGACCTGAACAGGCACTTGTAGATCCTCCCGGTGGTTGCCCGCGTGCGGTGCAATCGCTGACGCAAGTGCCGAACACGTATATCGGAAAAGTCAACGCCCGTCTACCGAGCCCCGCCTCTCCAGGGATTGCAGGCCTGATGCCTCTCTGCCCGAACGATCTCCGCGAGACGGTCGGGGCACCCAGACCTCCACCCGCGCGGCGCATCGAGAAAGCTGCCGGCGGGTCGATCAACGCCGGAATCGATCTGCTGCAGTTACTGGTCTCCGGGGCGCGCCGCCAACAGCGGATCGAAAAACTCCTGCCAGTGCACGACCCTGTCCTCACGGAACCGGAACACGAACAGGTACCGGTTCTGATAAGTCCGGTGGGATTTCATGACCGCCATGCTGGTGGCTTCGAGAATTGCGGTATCTCCCTGTGGGCACCAGTACCGTTCGTGAATGCTGAACCGGAAGCTGCGGAACATTTCCGGCGCCGATTGCATGGCCTGAATGACGTTCTCCACGCCCACATAGCGCAGCGGTATGTCTCCGGGTGCGTAAGGCAACACCATCACGATGTCTTCATGGAGGTAGGCCCGCAATCCCTCGATGTCGAGCCGTGAAATCGTGTCGAGGAGCCCTTCGGCGGTTGCGAGTCTCTGAGATGCTGACATGCGACTGTCGGGAGGCCGAATTGCCGGTGCGGGAATCCATGATACCTGACGGAGGGTGTGGAACTTCCGCCTGTTGGGGGACCCTCAAGCCATGATGTTCAGGATCACGGAGATTATCTGCGTTCCTGTCACGGTCTTCGCGATGTCTTGCGTAACCGCGCACCCATCCTTAGAGTGGACAGGTGTCTATTGGGCTGAGGCTGTTGCCGGGAAGGAACGTCTGCATCGTGGTCGATCGGGATGCCTCGCATGAACGGCCTTGACGGCAAGACCGCACTCATCACCGGCGGCGGCACCGGCATCGGCCGTGCTGCTGCGGAACTGCTGGCGGCCGCGGGCTGCCGGGTGCTCATCGGCGGTCGCCGGGAAGAACCGTTGCGCGATGTTGCGGAAAATTCGGCGGGCATGATCGCCTGGGAACGGATGGATGTGGCGCAAGCCGCCGACCGGTCGCGAGTGCTCGCGGCGGCGCGCAGCACCTTCGGGCGCCTGGACATACTGATCAACAATGCCGCCGCCTCCGTAACCGCCGAATTTGACGCGCAGAGCCCGGAACAGATCCGCAGGCAGATCGAAGTGAACCTGGTGGCCCCCATGCTGCTCGTTCACGAGGCGCTGCCGCTGCTCGCGCGTGGCGGCAGCATCGTCAACGTCACGTCCGCGGGTGCGCGTTACCAGGGCATGCCGCCGGCAGGCATGGCGGCTTATGCGCCATCGAAGGCGGGCTTGAACCAGTTTACCCGTGTACTAGCCACCGAACTCGGCCAGAAGGGCATTCGCGTCAACGCCGTGGCGCCGGGCCTCACGGATACGGAGATTGCCGCCGAGGCCGTCAACGACGAGGCGCGCGCCGCGGCGTGTGTGCAGATCACGCCGCTGGGACGGGTGGGGCAACCCATCGATGTCGCCCGGGTCATCGTTTTCCTCGTGAGCGACGCGGCCGCCTGGGTTACCGGGCAGGTGATCGATGCCAGCGGCGGATTCTGGCTGTCGGCGTGACGGGAGACGCATACGATCTCGATTGCGTCCTGGGCGCCGCCCGGGAGGAGGCGGGGTTGGAGGATTTCGGCGATACCGGTTTTACCCAGGCATTGGCCAAGGTGCTCGAATGCGCCAGGCGCGATCTGCGGTTCTCCGAAGCCGGTTTCACGGCCTTTCAGGCGAACATACGCCGCTGGCTGGTCAACCGCCTGCGCTATGTGGACGAGGTTAAGGCGAATCCGGCCATTCTCGAAGAGGACGTTTCGGACCCGATCATCGTGCTCGGCATGCCGAGATCCGGCACCACCAAGATGCAGCGGCTGCTCTCGGCCGCGCCGGGAACCATCGCCCTGCCCCTGTGGATGACTCAGAATCCGGCGCCCTTTCCGGACGAGGAACCGGGCAACCCGACCGGTCGAATCGCCTACGCACGCGCCATCCAGGAAGCGCAGCGGGCGAACAATCCGCAATTCCTGGTCTCCCACGAGAGGACCGCGGAGCAGGCGGAAGAGGATTCCGACCTGCTCCTTTTCGCCATCGACTACCTGATGATGTTCATCATCCACCCGAGCGATGCGTTGCTCGACTGGCTGCGCAAGCGCCCCCGCATGCCAGCCTACCAACTGCAACACAAGCTGCTGCAATACCTGCAGTGGCAGCAGGGCGGCCGGCAGGGACGGCGCTGGATACTCAAGAACCCCGGGCATATCGGCCAGTTGGATGCCCTGTCGACGGTTTACCCGAAGGCCACGATCCTGCACCTGCACCGCGACCTGCGCACCGTGCTGCCGTCGTACTGCCAGTTGATCCGGGCCATCTACCTCGACCTCTTCGATGAATACGATCCACATCGCATCGGCCGTCAGACCCTGGCCTACTGGGGGCCGGAGTTCAGGCGTCACCGGGTACAGCGGGAGGCGTTGCGGGGTCGGTTGAACATCATCGATGCGCCCTATGGAACAGTGCTCGAAGACGCCGTGGGGGTGGCCGGCACGGTCTTCGAACGGGCGGGCATGGCGATGACCCCACCGATGGAAAGAGCACTTGAGCAATGGCAGGCCGAGAACGCGCAGCACAAGCACGGCAAGCCCGCCTATTCCATGGAGGAATTCGGGCTCGACGACAGCGCGATACAGGCGGCATTCGGCACTTTCGATGACGCGGAGGACGGGACATGAGCGGGACCAAAGACGAAAGCAACCTTCCGGCCCCCGTCGCCGGCCTGCTGGCCGACTGTGAGAGTGCGTTCGCCGAGGCGGTCACCAATCTGTGCACGGGCGCGGCTGCCGACGATCCCCTCTACGCCCTGGAAGGTTTCCGGCAGGCGGTGCGCCTCGCCAATGCCGGTCACTTGATGCACCTGGAGGCCGATCCCGCCAATCCGCTGCTGATCAAGATGCAGTCGCTGCAGCGCCAGATGATGTCGCCTTCGGCGGATGCCGTCTACCATCAGGCCCGCCTGCACGGCGACTACAGCTACCGGCTGACCGGCAACCGGGGCTCGGCCTACCTGTTCCAGATCGCTGTCTATCGCGGCAGCAGCGCGTACTACCCGAATTTCGAGCCAAGCTGCCTGCGGGACAATCTCGAAGGCACGACTCTTGCCGCCGGAAATGATCTCGACCTGGTGTTGGATGCTTCGCCACGGCCGGAACTCGGCGACCGATGGCTTCCGCTGCCCGGGGGCGAATGCGAACTGCACATCCGTCAGTACTATTACGACTGGCAGGTGGAAGAGCCCGCGCGGCTGGTACTGGAACGGGAGGGGGGCGAACACCCGCCAACTCCCCTGGGCGCGGACGCCATCGCCGAGCGGGTAGGGCACATGAACAGTTGGCTGCGGGTGCAGTCCACACTGGGTCAACGCTATGTGCAATCGATGCTGCAGGCCGATCCGGAGATCCTGAAGGGGGTCGACATCCCCGGCGCGTTCGAGGGTACCTGTTATATCAATGGCCACTACCGCTGCGCGCCCGACGAGGCGGTGATCATGGAAGGCGAGGCGCCGGATGCCGTCTATTGGGGCTTTCAGTTGAGCAACCTCGGCTGGGAGGGCCTGGACTACTACCAGCGTCAGACATCGCTGAACGGAGCCCAGGCGGTGATTGACGACGACGGCCGGTTCCGGGCGGTTATCAGCCACAGGGACCCGGGTGTGGCGAACTGGCTCGATGCGGGGGGGCGGAAACTGGGAATCATCAACGGGCGCGCGTTCCGGGTGGCGGCGACGCCGGAGTTTCGCCTCACCAGGGTACCCCTGGCGCGGGTGCTGGATCACCTGCCGGAGACCACCGTCCGGGTGAGCGGCCCGGAACGTACCCGGTCCCTGCGCGACCGGTGGGCATCGGTGCACCGGCGGCTATGCAGCGATCAGTAAGGGGAAAGCAAGGAGTCGCTGCACCCCCGCTGTGCGGCGCACCAGCCACCACATCCTGCTTGTGCGAGTGGGTGTGGGACGAGCTTTGATGTGCTGAAAGTTTGGCTCTTGGCCCCGCAACCGGTTGCGGGGCGTCGCCATCTGCCGAAGCGGTGCTTCGGCTCGGGCTGCGCCTGGCCGGCGGCGACCCCACATGCCAAATCTGTCCCGGGATTCCGGTGTTGTTCTCCGTGTGCCGGATTGGAGAATCCTACGTAGCGATCAGCAGGGACAAGGATATATGCACGACAATCTTGCAAGGATGAGGGCCTTTCTGGACAGGTTCCAGTCGGGCGACTGGGAAGGCGCCTGCGCCGATTTCTGCCACCCGGATTTCGAGATCCGTGAACCACCCGGCCTGCCCCAGAGCGGTGTTCACAGGGGGCGGCTCGCACCGATCGACGTGAGCAACATCTACCGCGGTATCTGGGATGTCGAGATCGGCGAACAGTCGCTGTGGGCGGCTCGGGATGCCGACCTTGTCTTCTCCCGCTATGTCATGAAGTGGACGAGCAAGGCAACAGGCAAGACCCTGACGCAGCCCGTCGTGGAACTCAACCGGTTCCGGGACGGCAAGCTGGCCGCCATGGAGGTTTTCATGTCGAATCCCATCGGCTTGATGGCAACGCTTGCGGAGGACTGAAGAGACCGCGGATCGGGCGGGCACGACAAACGCAGGCTGGCTGACTCAACATGTGTTGACTGTAAGAATTGGTGTTGATAACGTTTCGAGACGCCCGATCAGGCGCCCTCGGGAGGACTTGACCCGCGAGACAACGGACAGCGGGCCTGAACCTGACGCAAAATGACATCCTTCATTCACGAATAAGAGGTCTGGACGATGCTGATGGACCCGGCCATCGAGGCACTGGTAGGCGAGTACGACTTCGATCCCGCCGAACTGGTGTCGATCTACGCCAGGGAACGCGACAAGAGGCTGCGCCCCGACGACAAGAACGAGCAGTACCTGGAAGTCACGGGCGAGTTTTCGAAGTTCCTGGACGATCCCTATACCGAACCCGTAGTCGAACGGGAGCCGCTTCTCGATACGGTGGAGGTGCTCGTGATCGGCGGCGGCTTCGGGGGCCTGCTGGGCGCCGTGTACCTGCGCGAGCAGGGGTTCGAGGATGTCCGCATCGTGGAGAAGGCCGGCGACTTCGGTGGCTGCTGGTACTGGAACCGATATCCCGGCATACGTTGCGACACGGAAGCCTACGTGTACATGCCGCTGCTCGAGAAAATGGGCTACGTGCCGACGGAAAAGTACGCCAGGGGATCGGAGATCCACGAGTACATCGTGCGTATCGCCCGGCGCTACCGGCTCTATGACGACGCCTGTTTCCAGACCCGGGTCACCGGCATGCGCTGGGAAGACGCGGAGGGCCTATGGCTGGTGACCACCGACCGGGGTGATCGCATGCGCGCCCGATTCGTATTGATGGCCAACGGCCCCCTGGATCGGGCAAAGCTGCCGGGCATCCCCGGCATCGACCGGTTTTCCGGCCACATGTTCCATACTTCCCGCTGGGACTACGGCTACACCGGCGGCGACTTCGACGGCAATCTCACGGGCCTCGAGGACAAGAAGGTTGCTGTCCTCGGAACCGGCGCATCCGCCGTGCAATGCGTGCCGCTGGTCGCGGAAACAGCACGGCATCTCTACGTGGTTCAGCGCACCCCCGCCGCCGTGGAGCCCCGCAACAACGGTCCAACGGATGCGCAGTGGCGGGCCGCGCTGCGTCCCGGCTGGCAGGAAGAGCG
Source organism: Pseudomonadales bacterium (assembly GCA_963663395.1). Lineage (GTDB taxonomy): Bacteria > Pseudomonadota > Gammaproteobacteria > Pseudomonadales > Azotimanducaceae > Azophilus. The sequence goes on along the minus strand of OY760226.1, from coordinate 4,612,385 downwards.
CAAGCAGAATTTCAATCGCTGGGTGACGGGCGATCCGTCCGGCGAGGACATGGTGGGCGACGGCTGGACCGCGATCGGCCGCCTGCTCGACCCCACGGCTACCTGGGCCGCGCCGCTCGTCGGCCGGGAACTGACGCCGGAAGAAGGCAAGTACATCAGCGATATCCTCGACGACAAGCAGATGAACGCCCTGCGGCAATGGATCGACGATGTGGTGGAAGATCCCGAAACGGCGGCGAAGCTCAAGCCCTGGCACAGGCGCTGGTGCAAGCGGCCCCTGTTTCACGACGACTACTACGCCACCTTCAATCGGCCCAACGTCACGCTGGTGGATACGGACGGCGCAGGCGTCGAGAAGATCACGGAAACCGGCATCGTTGCGGGCGGCGTGGAATACGAAGTGGACTGTCTCATCTTCGCGAGCGGGTTCGAGGTGGGAACCGCCTACCGGCGCCGGGCGGGTTACGACCCGGTCGGACGCGACGGCCGCAGGCTCAGCGAGCATTGGGCCAACGGCATGCGCACCTTCAAGGGATTGCACATCCGCGACTTTCCCAACTGCTTCTACATCGGCTTCGGCCAGAACGCCAACGCGACCAATTTCTGTTTCATACTCGACGAGCAATCGCAGCACGTCGCCTACGTGCTGGCCGAGATGCGCCGCCGCGGTGCGCGCAGGGTCGAGCCGACGCCCGAGGCGGTGGATGCCTATGTGGAGGAAGTGAGCCCGCTGGCCATCAGCCAACTGGAATTCTGGGTCGATTGCACGCCGGGCTATTTCAACGGCGAGGGGGACCACGACGATCCCAACGGCTTTTTCGCCAACCTGCACCCGGCGGGCACGGTGGTGTTCTACGACCGGCTGCGAGCCTGGCGGGCGGAGGGGAAACTGCGCGGCCTGGAACTCGATGGCCGCGAGGTGGACGGTGCGACAGCACCCGGCGCTGATTGAGCCATCGATTCCGGCGCCCTGAACAGCGAAAGGCCGGGGGAGCGTGATACATGGTGGATCTGTCCGGTAGGGTCGCGATAGTCACCGGCGCCGCCTCGGGCATCGGCCGCTCAACCGCCCACCAGATGGCGGGCGCGGGCGCGGCGGTGGCCATCGCGGACATAAACGGTGCAGGCGCGAAGGAAGTCGCCAGCGACATTCGTGCCGCAGGCGGCGACGCGCTGGCCGTAACCACCGACGTATCGCAGCCCCGGCATGTCGAGCGCATGGTCGAGCGCGTGGTGGCGCACTACGGATCGCTGCACATTCTGTGCAACAACGCCGCCGACATGTTGCTGCTCGAACGCGACCGCGACCTGCTGCAAACCGACATCGAAACCTGGGACAGAACCTGGGAAGTGGATCTGCGCTCGGTCATGGTCGCGAGCAAGTACGCCTTGCCGCATATGCTGGCCGCGGGGGGCGGCGCCATTGTCAATGTCTCGTCGGTGGATGGCGCCAGCGGCGACAATACGCGTTTTGCCTATGCGACCGCCAAGGCGGGCATCAACGTGCTCACTCAGTGCATGGCGGTCGCCTACGGCAGGCAGGGCGTTCGCTGCAATGCGGTGTTGCCCGGGCTGGTGCTGTCGCCGGCGGCGACCGGCACGCTGGAGGCGCACCCGGCGATCCGGGAGATCTTTCAGGACAATGTACTGACGCCGCATCTCGGCACCCCGGAAGAGATCGCCTCGGTGATCGTGTTCCTGGCGAGCGATGCCGCGTCCTACGTCAACGGACAACTCATCCGGGTGGACGGAGGATTGCTGAGTCACGTTCCGCACCTGGCGCAGTACGAGAAGTACTTCGCTACCCTGGCACAAAGCGGGGAAGCGCCCGGCGATGACAGCGCCGGCGCCTGACAACCTGAGGAAACGCCAATGACCGGAACCATGAGCAATGCCGATGTGACACGCCGGGTAATCGAACTGGTGTCGTCCTACCAGTTCGACGAGTTGGAACAGTACATACACGAAGACATCGTCATGGAAGCCCCCTACCAGGCATTCCATGCCGGCCCCATGCGGCGGGGCCGGGCGAAGTTCATGGAGGGAATGGCGTTCGTGCCGAACGTATTCGACAAGTTCAAGCTGAACATCCACGAACTTTACGACTGTCCGGAACAGGATGTTGTGGTCTTCGAACAGACCAGCATGGGCGTATTCGCCGGTAACGGCGCAACCTACCAGAACCGCTACATCATGGTGTTCGGTTTCCGGGACGGGCAGATCGTGCTGTGGCGGGAGTTCTACAACCCGGAGATCATGAACGCCGGCATGCTGTTCATGCTCGACGGTTGATGCGGCCCGGTTCCAGTTCCCGCATGAGCTGCTCCCGGAGCTTGTATTTCTCGACTTTCATGGTCTGCGTGACCGGCAGGGCGTCGACGATGCGCACATGTCTCGGGCGCATGAATTTCGGCAGCGCGGTCCGTGCCCATTCACTGATTTCCCGCGCGCTCAGGGAAGCCGTGCGCTGCGGCACGATGAAGGCGCCGATGTCATCCTCGGAGCCCTCGCCCGCGGGAACGGCGACCACGGCGCAGTGGCTCACGTCCGGATGGCCGTTGAGCAGCGTTTCCACCTGCGTGGCGGCGAAATTCTCGCCCCGCACCCGGATAAAGCCCTGTTCGCGGTCCACGAAGTACAGGACGCCATTGTCGTCGGCGACGACGATGTCTGAAGAATGAAAGCAGCCGTCTCGCAGCGACTCCGCCGTGGCTTCAGGCTTGTTCAGGTACCCCCGGAACAGGATGCCGGGGCGGGCCGGCCGCATGGTGAGCCTTCCCGGCGTACCGGCCGGTGCGGGTTGGCCGCCCCGGTCTACCACGGTCGGTTCGTAGACTCCCGCCGTCCTGCCCATGAAACCCTCCGGCACCGGTTTCGAACCGTCGAGGATGGCGTGCTCGCCCGCCATCGCCCGAACGGTGTCGCGAATTTCCTGTTTGTCGAAACCCTTCCAGAGGTGTGCCGGGGTACCCGGAGCGTCGCCGAGTTCATCGATCAGGCCCGTGGCCCCGAGCCCGAGTTCCGTGGAACCGTAGCCCACGGCAATGAAGTCGAAGCCGAATCGCCGGGCCAGCGTGCGGTGGTTGGCGGGCAACGGTTGCATGTGGGCGCGAATGATCGGGTTCTCCGGGTCGCCGGGGTGCTCCGGCTGCTGCATCAGCCAGTCGTTCATGACATCGAGCAGCAGGGTGATGCTGGCGCCGCTCAGGTGAATTCGGCGCCAGAAATCGGCGGGGCTGAAGCGGTTCCAGACAGCGATCGAGGCGCCCGCCCAGGCGGCGCGCACCAGGTTGGCGTAGGCGCCGCCTATGTGGTACAGCGGCAGGTCGCAGTACAGCACATCGTCGGGGTGGGTCATGGTTGCGAGCGCCGTGCCGAAGGCGCGCAGCCACCCGTGCCCGTGGACGACGCCCTTGGGATTTCCGGTGGTGCCGGAGGTATAGACGACACTGCAGAGATCGTCGGTTGCGATTGCCGTCGGCGGCCGTGCCTCGCTGGCGGCCGACAATTCCGAAAAGAGCATCGGCCTAAAGTCCGTATGAGGCAGGGCGTTTTCGTGATGAGGATCGAAGTCCGCCTCGTCCCTGGCCGGTGCGTGGACGATCACCCGGGGGATGCCGGCGGTCAGTTTGCCCCGGCAGTCGTTCAGCGCGGGAACAAGGTGCCGGTCGGCGATCAGCACAGGGGGTGCGAGATCGTCGATGACGTAAGCGAGCAGGTCGCCCACAAAGCGGTAGTTGATCGGGCAGTACAGCGCACTCGTTTTCCAGGCAGCGAACATGCTGAGCGCGCAGACGAGGCCGTTCGTGGAAAGCACGGCCACCCGGTCGCCCCGGCCGATGCCGAGGGCGGCGAGCGAGTTGGCGACCCGGTTGGTGAGACGATCGAACTCGCGGTAGGTGAAAAGCCGCTCGTCTTCGCCGTAGAAGAAGAACGGCCGGTCGGGCTGTGTCTGCACCCAGCTGTCGAAGCGGTGCACGACGGTGGGTTCGTCCGTCCGCAATCGTTCGAGAACGATCTCGCCTGCAATCATGGGCATCGACCCGGAAGACCAATTGGAACCATGCGCTGCGGCGGCGTGACTCGCCGGCCTGATGCGCCCATCGTTTGCGCGCCACATCGGTTGCCCGCCACCCTGAACCAAGTTAGCGGGGATATCATGGGAAAGCCAGCGCTTCGCCACTTGCCCTCCGCACGGTATGCCGAAGTACGGAAATCGAACGGACACGACACTAGAATCGCTTGCAGACAGGAAGGGACAAGCAATGCAGATGACTGAAACGGCCGAGGCTCTGACCGCCAACGTGGAAACGCCCAGAGTGGTCGAGAATCCCGACTCGGTGGCTTGGACGGACGAGGCGGATCTGGTGGTTGTCGGTTTCGGCGGCGCCGGGGTCGTGGCGGCGCTCGAGGCCGTGCAATCGGGCGCGAGCGTGCTGGCCGTGGACCGATTCGCCGGCGGCGGCGCCACGGCGATGAGCGGCGGCGTCGTCTATGCCGGCGGCACCCGCCATCAGCGGGAAGCGGGCTTCGACGACACCGCGGAGGAGATGTTCAAGTACCTGTCGTTCGAAGGCGTGCCGGTCAGGGAGGATACGCTGCGGCGTTTCTGCGAGTCGAGCAACGACAACATCGAATGGCTGGAACAGTTCGGCGTCCGCTTCGGCTCGACTTTCTATGGGGAGCGCATCGCCTATCCGCCGGATGGCTTTTTCCTCTATTACACCGGAATGGAGAAGTTCCGGGCGGAAGCCGCCCGTGTGGCCCCGAGAGGCCACCGCACCGTCGGCAAGGGACCTACCGGGCAACGATACTTCGCTCCACTGAAGGATGCGGCGTTGCGCGGCGGCGTTCGCGTGATGAGCCATGCGCCGGTCCGCCGCTTGATTGTGGACGGAAACGAGCGGGTAGTGGGCGTGGAAGTCCAGGCCATACCCGGCGGGAGCCAGGCAGAGCACGAGGCACTGTTCCGCCGCGTCAACCCGTACAAGATGGGCAACGGAGCAACGGCGGAACGGGCCATCGCCGCCTGCCGGGAATTCGAGCAGCGCCTGGACGGCGACCGGCAGTCAATCCGCGCCCATCGTGGCGTGTTGCTCGCAGCGGGGGGTTACAACTACAACCTGGAACTGTTCAGCCGCTATCGGCCGATCATCCGGGACGTCTATCGCGAGGTTGTGCGCGGGGGATCGATGGGTTGCGACGGCAGCGGCATTGAACTCGGCACCACGGTGGGCGGTGCACTCAGCCATATGGACCGGCTGTTCGTCACCAAGCCGGTCTCGCCGCCGGAGCCTTTCGTTTTCGGGGTGCTCGTCAATGCCGAGGGGAAACGCTACATCACGGAGGATGCCTACCTGGGCAATGTCGGCTGCATCACCTCTGAACAGAGCCGTCAGGGTATGGCCTGGCTGATTCTTGACAGGCGCGTGTTCCGCAAGGGCCTGAAGGAACTGCTCTGGCCACTGAAAAACGCGCTGTCCTGGTACGGACTGCCGGCGCTCATCAACATTTTCGCGGGCGGAACCAAACGTGCCCGCACCATCGAGGCGCTGGCGGAGCGATGTGGTGTAGACAGCGCCGGGCTGCGCCGGACCATCGACGACTACAATCGGCTCGCGGCGCGGGGAGAAGACCCTGAGCACGGCAAGTTGCCAGTGCACCTCGAGCCCCTGGACTCCCCGCCATACGTCGCGCTAAACATGTCGATGCGCAACAAATGGGCGTTCTCCGGCACCATGCCCTATGGCGGCCTGACCGTCGATGAAGACACAGGCGGCGTCACCCGGGCGGACGGCACGGTGATCGGCGGCCTGTACGCTGCCGGCCGCACCGCGCTGGGCGTCTGTTCGGAAAGCAACTTCAGTGGGCTGTCGATCGCCGACACGGTCTTCTCCGGGCGTCGGGCCGCCCGGGCCGCGTTGCGGCTCAACGAGCCACCTGCTGCACCGAATAACAGCACGTAGCCCGGCTTCCTGTCCGAATCCACAAGGCGCAGGTTTTGTCTACAACGGTTGCGGGGCGCCCGTCGGGACGTCAGCCCGCGGCCAAGAGCCTATCTGCATCTCATAGTGCTGTCGGACCGTTTGCCGCCTTTGCCTGAAGGACTTTTACGATACCGCTCGACCCGTCCAGGCGGACACTGTCGCCGGTGCGCAGGATCTTGCTGCCATTGACGGTGTTCATGACGCAAGGGATGCCCAGTTCGCGGGCCACCACGGCGCCGTGGCTCAGCGAGCCGCCCATGTCGACGACCGCACCGGCGGCCAGCATGAGCAGGCCCGCCCAACTGGGATCCGTCGTGGGGCAAACCAGGATTTCCCCCGACTCGATGCGGGCGTCGCCGGTGGGGCTGGTGAGCACCCGGGCGGGCCCCTGGACAATGCCCGGACTGACCCCCATACCGGCGATGGTCTCGGGTCTGCCGGTGTTGTCCAAGTCCGTCTCGGCAGGTTCGGCCTTGACCGTTTGGAACTCCGGTTCGGTCTCCAGCGGATTCGGTACGCCGCTGAAGTTGAACGGCAGTTCAATTTTCAGATACCGCTCTCTTTCGGCGATGCGCCGCAAAATCCTTTTGTGCAGCGCCGGCGGGTCATCGCAAAACCCCGGGTCTGCGATCTCCGACAGCGTCAGGTGAAAAATGTCCCCGGAGGAATCAAGTATGTCCGCATTCGCCAATTGACACCCCAGAACCCGCGCCGCACATCGCGCGGCATCGATGGCGCGCAGGAAACTGGCCTTGCTGGTCTCGCGCAACTGCACAAAGCGCCGGGTCAGCACCAGAATGCACCTTGCCTTCAGACGTTGGGTAAGGGGAAGCGACGTTTGCAGGGCCCGTTCCGATTCCGCCCGCGAACGTTCACGCGCGCATTGGAGACTGCCCGGCGACCGATCTTCCGGTCTCTGCCGCATCTCATCGATCAGGTTCTCGAGCAGGGACGGATCTTCGCGCCATGAGGGTTCTGAAATCTGCCCTTCCGCCGTACCGTGGAACCCGTGCCGCCTGATGAAATCATCCAGACTCGAGCGGCCGTGCGCCACGTCCCAGAGGTCTTCGAGCGCTTTGGTTTCATCGATTCCGCGAGTCCCGGTCACCATCTTCGTCTCGAGGCCGGGGTGGCCGGCAGCTGCCGCCAGTTGTGCCAGCCGGGCGTAGAGCGCGCCCATAATCAGGCCTGTAGCCATGTGGGTTTCCATGATCCGATCGAAGCGATCGTGGGCTTCGACGATCATCCCCACGGCGTCCTTGATCGTGTCGGGCTTTTCGTCACCCACCGCGCGGCTCCACCAGCCATCGGTTCGGCGCTGCAGTGCGGCCTGTCGCCGGGGGAGGTCGAGCGCTGTCCAGGCCATACTTGCAGCGGACAGCATTCGCGAAAACCGGAGAGCTGGCCGGCGCCGACGAACGGCCGGGGCTTTGCCTTCTCCGCTCAACATCACCTTCTCCATCTCGCCTCTGGAGTACAGCGGCACCCGGTCGAAGAACGGCTGTTGCGCGCTCAGGTTGATTGCCGCCTGTCCAAAGAAGGCACCGATAAAGGAATCTCCCGGCCGTTCGGGCAATTTCACCTCGGATCGGGCACAGGCGCCCACAGCCCGAAATCCCCGTCGCACGCCCATGTTGTTGGGCTTGAACCAGAACGTGAATCCGAGTGCCGTACAGACGCCTGGGAGTGCTTCGGCGATGTTGTTGCGCGACCAGCTCGTGTGGTCGGGCACGTCGAAGTGCAGCGGATCGGGGTCGGTGTGCGGGTTCAAGGTAACAGGCGCTCGTTTGCCCATGCGCGCGTGCTGGACGTTGATTTCTGGGCGATCCCATTGAATGCTACTTCATCTACAGTTATCCTTTCAATAGACGATAGTCTGTTGAGCGATGCCGGTGTCGACCTCGGGTGTGGATGCCGGGTTTGAGGGAAATCGATATGTCTGCCACTCGATTGCCGGAACGGTTCTTGGAACTCGAATCCTTCGTCGAAAAGTGGGACCTGCCCGACATCAACAGCCGCTATTCCGCGAGGCTCTCGAGTTCCATGGACGACATGCAGGCGTTCAACGATGCCATGGTTGTTCGCGCCGAAGAGATAAAGTCCTGGCTCGACGACCGAAATTTCGATGATTACACGGATGCGGACCGGTGCCTGGCACGCCTCATGTTCGCCTACGCGGTCGTGGCGCAGTCCGTTGAAATCTACAAGCAGCCCACCGTGCCGGATGCGGGCAACCGTATGTTCGATGTCGTTCTTGAACCGAAGATGTAATCGTGACCGGGCCGGGTGCCGGCGGGTGCAGATTCAGCAGATGAAACGGGCCGACACAAGGAGTGCAAATGTCTGAGAACTATTCGGTCGGCATCGACCCGTCCGTGTTGGCGAAAGAACCGGACGAGAAATGGACCGACAAGTATCCGGGCATGGACAAGTCCCGGGTCAGCTACGAAAGCATGACCTCCCCGGCGTTCTACGAACTTGAACGGGAAGCCGTTTTCCGCCGCAGTTGGCTGTACGCGGGTCGCAATGAATGGGTTGCCCGGCCCGGCCAGTACTTCACCAAGGAATACGAGGTTCTTAGGAACTCGATCATTGTCGTGCACGGCCACGACGGAAAGATCCGGGCTTTCTATAACGTCTGTCCCCACCGGGGCAACAAGCTGGTCTGGAAGGACGAGCCCGGAAAAGCCATCGAGGGGGTCTGCAACCGGTTCTACTGCAAGTACCACGGCCTCGGCTACGGCACCGACGGTAAACTCGAGGTTCTGACCGACCGGGAATCGTGGTTCGGCGACCAGGGCAGCGAACTTTCGCTGGCGGAGGTGCAGCTCGAGTCCTGGAACGGCTTCCTTTTCGTCAACATGAACCCGGGCGGGCCGGAACAGACGCTTCGTGAATTCCTTGGTGACTACTATTGGGAGGGTTTCGGCTGGCCTTTCGAGAAACTCACCGAGCGCTTTGCCGCGCGGGGCGTGACGCAGTGCAACTGGAAAGGCCTCATGGACGCGTTCAACGAGATTTATCACGGTGTCTACGTTCACAAGGAAGCGTTTCCCTATCTGCAGAAGATGGATTTCGATGCGCTTCAGGCCATGCACGTCAAGACGATGGCCCTGGTCGGAAAGCACGGGTTCTATATGTCGCCGCGCAATCCCCAGGGCCTGTTCGTGACCGACATCGAACGGATTTCGCAATGCACGGGTACAGCTCCGCAATACCCGGCGGCCGAAGACCTTACGCAACTGCCGCCCGCCGCAAACCCGATCCATACCGATGATTGGGGAACGAGCAGCCACTTTATTTTTCCCAACATTCAGATTCAGTTCTACTACCCCAACTGGTATCTCGTTTATCAGTACTGGCCGTTGGCCTACGACAGGATGCGCTTCGAGATAGACTGCCACTATCAGCCGTCGCAAAACTTCTCCGAGCTGATGTCGCACTACGGACATGTGGCAACCTTCTGGGATGCAGCGCTGCAGGACATCAACAACCTGGAGGCAACGCAGAAGGGCCTCGAGATGGGCGTTTTTCAGGATTGGCCGTTGACTGATCAGGAACTCATGATTCGGGGCTTTCACCGTCAGATATACGACCACGTGGCCCGGTACAGGGAGGAGCGGACCGGGGCCGGCGCCAGCATGCGGCCCGAGCGGTCCTGACCGGGACGGCATGCCCTTGAATTGCCGACGAGCTATCGGAAGGTAATTGCCGAACCATGAACGGAAAGATCAGGACGCCACCGGAGAACCGCATTATTGCCGGCGGCGGAGCCTTCGATCAGCGGCATTACGAAGACCATCCCGAACTCGGCACCGGCCTCATCAGCTACGAGCATGCCATTTCGCCCCGCAGTTTCGAGCTCGAACGGGAGGCCATATTCAGGCGATCCTGGATCAATGTCGGCCACGAACTGCGCCTGCCGAAGGTGGGGAGCTATTTCACCCGCGAGCTGGAAGTTCTGAAGACCTCCATTATCGTCGTGCGCGGAAAAGACCGGAAAATCCGCGCTTTTCACAACGTATGCCCGCACCGGGGCAACAAGCTGGTCTGGGATGGCCATCCGGCGCAAGAGACCTCAGGCCGGGCCATGGCGTTCTTCTGCAAGTACCACGGGCTCGGATACGCGCTGGACGGCAAAATCGAAGTGCTGCGCGACCCGGACAACTGGTTCGGATCCCAGGGCTGCGACCTGCACCTGGCGGAGGTGCCGGTCGAGCTGTGGAACGGCTACATTTTCGCGAACTTCAGGCCCGGCGGTCCGAGTGAGTCCCTGCGCGCCTATATGGGCGAGCACATCTGGTCGGCGCTGGATGACATCCCGATCGATCTCTATACGGACCATGTCCGCGGACAGGGTGAAATCGACAGCAACTGGAAGACCCTGCACGATGCGTTCTCGGAGGCATGGCACGGCTCGGTGCTGCACAGCCAGGCCATGGTGACCATGCGCAACATCACGTTCCGGGCGCCACCGTCGCGTTTCGACGGGCCGCACCGCACCGCCATCGCCTGCGGTACGGTGCCCGAAGGCGCCTATACGTTCGATATCGAGCGGATATCCCACGCTTCCGTAACCGGCAGCCAGGTACGGCCCGCCCACGAAATCGACGCTCCCAAGGCGGCGTTCGGGCCCGACCAGCAGGACTGGGTGGCAGTGACCTTCACGGTCTTTCCAAACTTCCAGTTGCAGATCTACGCACCGGGCTGGATCAACACCTACAACTACTGGCCGCTGGCTCACAACCGCATGCGCTTCGAGATCAACCAGTATTTCCAGCGGGCACGCAACTTTTCGGAACTGTTTGCCCGCACGACCGGCATCGCCCTGGTGCTGGACAATGTGCTCCAGGACCTCGGCCTGCTCGAAGCCACGCAACGTGGCCTAGAATCCCGTGTCTACGACGCCTATCCGCTGATCGACGAAGAGCACAACATCCGGCACTTTCACAAGATGGTCGATGACCGGATCAGGGCGTATCGGCAGGAACTCGGAGAGGATGTGTGAGTACGGGACATCACGGAACCCCTCACTGATCTGTCAAGCCCTAACCCGAATGGCGCTTTAGCTCACGCGCATCTCTTCGACGGCACGCCGCAGGTGCTCCTGGCGGACCATAGCTTGAAAGCGCGCAACGCATCAAGGGGAGTCCGGCGTTTCTCCTTCCGCGTTTAACTGCAAGAAAATCTAACCGTGACAGTGTAGAACAAGCCGTTTGCATCCAGTTTTGCAACCGAATATGGTGAAGCTGCGCGCTGTGAAAACCAGGAACTGGCTATGGAGAAATACCAATTGAGCCAACACGACAGTCTGATTCCTGGTGAACAGCTCTTGAGAATCAACGCTTCCATCGAAGAAGCCCGATCTTTGCCAGCACAGGCCTACTACAGCCTCGAGTTCCATGATGCTGAACGGGAAAAGATCTTCGGCAGGCATTGGGTGTCGGTATTGTTTGATTTTGATGTGGCCGAACCGGGACAAGCGCTGCCTTTCGAGCTTTGCGGAATGCCTCTGTTAGCGGTTCGCGGGCTGGATGAGAAATTACGGGTCTTTCACAATGTAGTGCCCTATGACGGATGTCTTGCCGTACTGGAGCCTGCACAAGGCCTCGAACGGATAGAGACGCCTTATCATGGATGGGTCTACGATCTCGAGGGAAAGCTCCTGAAAGCGCCCTATTGGGATGGAACGCGGCAAGGTAGTCTGCAACCCGTTGCCGGGTTAGACACAGACTTGATCGAGGTCCACTGCGAGACTTTTCTGCACACGGTTTTCATAAATCTTTCGCGTCAGCCGGAGTCCTTTCAGGACCACGTCGCGCCAATCGCTTCTCAGTTTTCCGATTATGATTTCGGCCAGATTGCTGTAGCCGTCGACACATCCGGTCGCCCGATAGTTCCCAGGGCAGTTACACACTGCAACTGGAAGATATTCTTTGATATTGATGGGCCCAACGTATTGCACGAACATTTTGTACACAGCGATTACAAAAAGTCTCCGCTGCATCCCAGGGTAAATGAAGATGGGGAGAAAACGTACAAAGAAATAATAGACGGATTCTTGATCGGAATTGGATTCAACTATAGCGATTTCGTTGAAACCTATGGTGCGGTGGATGCTTCCGAACCTCATTTGGGGCGCGATGGGGATTTGCCGGATCAGGCGGCCTTTGTTGATCTCTACCCTGCCATGAGTTTTTCCATTGCACCCAATTTCATAGAAATAGGCATAAATCTGCCTGATGGCGTCGACAAGACGATCGATCGCCGAATGTATCTGTTGCCCAAAGCTGCCGTCACTGATGAAAACGCCGCAAAGCACGAGGAGATATACGGGTTTTTCGGCAAAGTGGCTACTGAGGACAACAGGATCTCCGAGGCCGTTCAGAAAGCTGCCCACTCTCCCGTATATGGTGAACGTTTTTTCTCGCCTTTCTGGGACACGATGCGTCACCAGTTTCATAAATGGGTTGCAGCAGATCTGACGTGAAGATCGAGGGAATCCATATGAATGTGATTTTGCTTCAGCATGGGAATGCTTGTGCCGAGTGATCTGGGAGCGCCGTGGCAATGCAAATAGCGGACCGCTGGTTTGAACGTAAACGGATTGATGACGGCGTCACACTGATTTGGGAGCCTTTCGTTGACCCCCTGATTCGATGCAATATCTGGCATGTGAGTGGCCGCGACAGGGATATGCTGGTTGATACTGGCCTCGGCATGGTGAGTTTGCGGTCGGCTGCAGATGATATATTCGACAAGCGTATAACGGCTGTAGCGACCCACACGCACTTTGACCATATTGGTGGAATTCATGAATTTGACGAGCGTGTCGTTCATGAAAGCGAAGCTGCAATCATGTCGGAAGGGCTGTCGGAAATGGTTCTTCGCGTCGGTGACTTTAGCGAATCTGACAGAAGAGAGTTGAACGCATTAGGTTATGCAGTAGATTGCGACGAGTTGATAAGTGCCCTCCCGTACGCTGATTTCGACGTCGATGAACACATTGTGCAACCCGCACAATGCACGTTGTCGGTTTCGGAAGGGGACGTAATCGATTTGGGTAATCGCGTATTCGAGATCCTTCATTTCCCCGGGCATTCGCCGGGTAGTATCGGGCTTTGGGAAAAGTGCACGGGGGTGCTCTTTTCCGGTGACGCTATCTATGACGGCCCGCTGCTTACCAATTTTCCTGGTGCCGACATAGATCAGTATGTTGAAACGATGCTAAGACTCAGAGCCTTGCCTGTCAGTGTGGTCCACGGCGGGCACGAGAACAGCTTCGGCAAGGAGCGGCTGGTCGAGATTGCAGACGAGTACCTTAAGCATTGGCAGCACGGCCAGTGACTTCGCTGCTATTGTCGGCCCCAGTGGTTCATTTGTTACTACTATTGTCGGCAATCAGCATGGTTGCTTGTGCCCCCGAATCTGATGATCTTCGCGAACCCGGTACGGACCGTAATTTTGCACTCAGTGGTGTCTCGGTGATTGACGGTCGCGGTGGTGAGGCAATGCGCGACTACACCATCGTTGTGCACAATGGTCGGATTGAAGCAGTGGTCCCGGCGGGGTCCGCGAATCTCGATGGCATTGCGGAGATCAAAGCCGAGGGCAAGTACGTGATACCCGGCCTCTGGGATCTGCACGCGCACACTTTCGCAGACGATGCCGTGTTTGATCTATATCTGCTGGCGGGTGTCACCAGCATACGTGACATGGGTTGCCCCGCAGAGTGCACAAGGACTCTGTCAGCCCGTCGCGAAGCCAGGCAACAGAAACCGGAAAGCGGGCCCCGCATGCTGATCGCCGGTCCGATGCTTGATGGTGATTCTCCGTACGATGACTACCCATCTCATGTACAGGTTACGCTCGATAGTATTCCCGAGGCGATTTCTCTCCTGGAGGAGCTCAATGTCGACTTCGTGAAGGTGCGGGATTTTCTTTCCAGCGAGGAGTTCCATGGCATTGCCGATGCTGCCGGGAAAGCCGGGCTTTCGATAGCAGGGCACATACCAACTGCCATTCCGGCCGGAAAAGCGGTCGAAGCGGGTCTGCGTACTGTCGAGCATGAGGGCAGCCTCTTCGGCGGCTTGTTGCTGGCATGCTCGAGCGACGAAGAACAGCTTCGGCTGGAGTTGCTCCAGATGATGCAGGCGGCAACGAATAGCGGCAATGTGCAGGAGCTCTATGCGCAGGCGCTCGGTGCTCATTTCATGGAACGCCTGGTCGGGTCCTTTGACAGGGCCAAGGCAGACAGGCTGGCACTGTCGCTGCTCGATAGCGGCGCGGCGATAGTTCCAACACTCGTTGTTCAGGATCCGCGGCTGCGATCGTCCGATCCGGTTCTCAATGGTCGGCGTCTTGCAAGTGATCCGGCGATGCGATTGGTGCCGGCCCGAGTCCTTGACTCGTGGCGAGAGTCGGCGGAGACCCAGGTCCTCGGCCAGGCATTCGCGGCGGCAGATCGTGCGGCAATGTCGCGTCACTACCAGCTGCTGGTGGAGCTCCTGGGTCGACTTCACGAGACCGGTGTGCCAATTCTGGCCGGGACGGACGCCGCATATCCGGATGGCACGCCATGGACCTGGCCTGGACTCAGTTTGCATGACGAACTCGGGCTGCTGGTCGAGGCGGGTCTTGCGCCATCGGCAGCGATTGCTGCGGCAACAGGGAATGCTGCCGGGCATATGGGGATAGAGGATGTGGGAACCATCGAGCCGGGCAAGGTAGCGGATCTGATAGTGCTTTCAGCCGATCCCCTTGCAGATATTGGCAACACGAGGCAAATCAGTGACGTGATTGTCAGCGGCGTATTTGTTGACCGTGAGGCGTTGACTGAGCGCCTCGTCAACACAAGCATCGAGTAAGTAAATCCCAGCCGTTGTCTGCAATGCACGACTGAGTAAAACCAATGCAACGAAAACGCTGTGCGGGTCCGACCACATGAAACCGTTGGTCGCTGTGCTCGTTGCCCTTTACGGCGCGTCCTGTCTGGCTGACGCGCCGGCCGATTCACCGAACGTCGTGCTGATTGTTGCCGATCACATGGGCGCGAGTGATATCGGCGCGTATGGTGCAACCGATATCGCGACACCTTCCCTGGACACGCTGGCGGCACAGGGTGCGCGCTTTACGAATTACTACGCAGCGGCGCCGATATGCGGCCCGTCGAGAGCGGCGATGTTGACGGGGAAGTATCCGGCGCGCATCGGATTCGAAGATAACATCGGTTACGGTAGCAGTCTGAGTGCAAGGCTCCCGACATTGCCCTCACTGTTAAAACAGCGGGGATACAGGAACGGGTACTTCGGCAAGTGGCATCTCGGACAGTCCGAGGAAACGGATCCTCTCGCGCGCGGTTTCGACGAGTTTCTCGGCTACCACCACTGGTCCGTCAACTACTACACGCACCGCAACGATAGCGGCGAAGAGTCACTCATGCACAATCGGCGCATTGTGGAGCGGGACGGTTACCTGACGGATATCCTGACCGATGAGAGCATTCGATTCGTGGAAGACAACCACGATGATCCGTTCTTCCTGTACGTTGCCTATAACACGGCTCTGCCTCCTTACCTGGGCCCGGATCTGCCACCGGACCGGTGGGACGTCGCTTTCGATGTGGGAACGGCCTCCCGGGATGACTACGTATCGATGGTAGAGGCGATGGATGCCGGTATCGGCAGGTTGCTGGACGCACTCAACGACCTTGGCCTTGCCGAGCATACGCTGGTCCTGTTCACATACGATCACAACGGTCGCCACCTGGTGCGAAACGCCCCGTTTTCCGGCGGTTTCGCCACATTGAACGAAGGGGGAATTCGTGTGCCGCTGATCATGCGGTGGCCGGGCAAGCTCCCGGCAGGCGAGAGTCTGCACAGGCCTGCGATCGGCATGGACATTGCGGCGACCGTTCTCAACGCCGCTGGTGCCGCATCAGAGTCGCTGAAACTCGACGGCCGTGATCTCGTGCACGACCGGACGCCCGACGAACAGCGGACTTTCTTCTGGCGCATAACGCTCGGTGATTTCGGCCAGGCCGCCGTTCGTCGCGACGACTGGAAGCTGCTGGTGCACCGGTTTGCATCGTTCAGCAGGCCGACCGTTTACCTATACGATCTTGAAACCGACCCGGGCGAATCGAGAGATCTGTATCATCAACGGCAGCATCTCGCCGACAGTCTGCACCGCGAACTCATCGAGTGGGAAGCGTCCGTCATCGAACCCGACCCGTCAAAATAAAGGGGGGACATGCGCTTCTTCACGAGCCTCGTTCAGCCGATGTAAAGACCCTTGGGGACGCCGATGCCGCTGTTGCGGAAGAAGTCGTGGCAAACCTCGAGATCACGTATCCATTCGAAAAACAGCCCTTTGGTGCTCACGAGAGCGATTCCCGCATCGCGCAGACGCACCAGCCCATGCTCATGCCCGTTTTGAGGCGAAGCACAGGCATCGGCAACCACTGCGACCCGATAGCCCTCGCCCAAGAGCCCGAGCGCAGACTGCAGTACGCATACGTCCGTTTCCAGCCCGGCAAGAACAGCGGTTTTTCTGCCGGTATCGTTGACCCGTTTCAGGATATCGGCCTGGCCGGCCAACCCGAACACGACCTTGTCGAGGTCTTCGCTGGACACGGGAATACAACTCCGAATCCTGGCATTGGTCGGGCCGACCGCATCGATTTCTTCAGCGGTAACAACGATTGGAATACTCAGCCAATCCGCCACCCTGGCAAGCCAGCATATTCTCTCGACGACTTGTTCCGAAACATCGCTGTCCAGACGTTGCAGGAATTTGTCCTGGACGTCGACAACAATGAAGATGCTGTCGTTCGCTTCCAGCAACGATGGTGTGGCTTGCATTCCCGCCCCTCTGTGGCCCCTCTGGCCTATTCTGACAACCTGCGTGTCAGACGATACATGAACTCGAGCCCTTCGAAGTAGGAATTGACCCTTATTCGCTCGTCGCTGGCGTGAGCCCTGTCGTCCTCTACGTCGATGAATATTCCGTTTACACCAAAGACCGGTATGTCGAGATCGCGCAGGAACCGTCCGTCCGTTCCACCAGGCCCCATGATCGGGATGACGGGCACCGTCGGCCAGATTGAACGGGATACCTGCTCGATGACTTCGAGAACATCGTCTCGCATCGTGGCCTTTGGCTGACTGTCGATGGCTGCAACGCGATCAACAGACGCATCATCCCCGACGAGTGAACGAATTGTCTGTTCAATGCGATCACGTGAATCGTCAGGCACGAGCCGGCAATTCACCGTCAAGGTCACCCTTTGCGGCAGCGCGTTTTCCGCATGCCCGCCTTGAATTACCGTTGGCGTGCAGGTTGTCCGCATCATGGCGTTGTAGAACGGGTTTCCTGCCAGGAAGTCGATCGATTCCTGATCGGGCGGCATTCGAAGGATGCCGTCCATGGCCTCTCTCAATTGCCCGGACTGCAATTCCCTGGATCGTGCGAAGAAAGCCTCCGTCACCGGGTTCAGGCGAACGGGAAAGCGGTGCTCCCGAAGGCGCCGTATCAAGTCCGAAACTGCGTGGATTGCGTTGTCGTCCGTCGGCATGGACGAATGACCGCCTCGGCTCGTCGTCTCGATCACGAACGTCTGGTAGAGCTTCTCCGTCAACTGTACCTCGTTAGCGAGGCGCTCACCGCCCACCAGAACCCCGCCGCCGCCCTCGCTCAGTACGTATTCGGCGTTCAGCCGTTCCGGATACGAACCAAGCAGCCATTGCACACCGTTGTAGCCGCCGCCTTCTTCATCGGCGGTCAGAGCCAGGACGATGTCCCGCCGAGGCTTGTACCCGGCCATCCGCAACCGTATCAGGTTGGCTACGTGTATTGCCGCTTCGTCCTTGTCGTCCGAGACACCGCGACCGTAGAAATAGCCGTCCTCTTCAGCGAATGCGAAAGGTTCTCGGCTCCACATCTGCTCGTCCGCCTCGACGACGTCGAGATGCGCGAGCAACAGAAGTGGCTTGAGGCCGGGTTTCTGCCCGCGGTAGCGCGCGATCAGGTTGCCTTTTCGCGGTGCGGGAGCCAGTACTTCAACGTCATCCTCGGCAAATCCGGCCGCAAGCAATCTCCCCCGCATCGCCTGCGCGGCTACCGTGTTATCGCCTGTACTGTCGGTCGTATCTGTCTCGACCAGTTCCTTGAGAATGTCCCTGGCAAGCACCTCGTGTGCCGCGAGATCCGCCGCCGTGTCTGCATCCGCCGAGGCCGGCGCCCCGATGATCGCTACCGCGACCAGGGCCAATCGGAGGCCTGTAGTGAACACCGCGGATACCCTCATCTCAAACTCCTTGAATTCGACTTGCTGAAGTGCCGCCCATCACGGCTCAGTCGGTGCCGGCAACTGCCTTACCCTTCGCAAAATCAGGGCCACCAGAACCAGAGCTATGCAACACAGTGGCAGAGCCGATACGACGATTGCCGCATCTACCCTGTCGTGTGCGAAGGCAAACCCCTCCAGCGCCGCGGCAATCGTCGTTGGCCCTGCACCGAGCCCGACAAGCGCCATTACCGAGGTGATCAGCGACGACGACAGGCCTCGTAGCCGGTCGGGCACCGCAATCGATACGAATGCAAACGTGGTCGCGCTTGCCGCTACTACGGCAGTCACCCAGATCGCCGTAGCCACATAGACCAGCCAGACGGAACCCAGCGCGAACATCGGGGCAGCCACGGTCGCCGCGCCGATGGCAACGGCAATGACCAGCAGCGGCCCGGCCATCCCTTTCCGCTTTACCCAATGGTCGGTCAATCTGCCGGCGAGCGGCCCTCCGAGGGTACCGGCAATTGCCACGATTGCGCCGAGCATCAAGCCGATTTCTGTCGAACCGAGTTCGTACAAGCGCGACAGCAGGCGCGGCAGCCACGCGTATATGCCGTTGTCCGCAACCGCGATCGCCGTTGCCTGGAGTATCAGAAGAACCAGAACCGTGGCCAGTGGCTGAGAAGAAAACAGCCGGCGCATCGACCGGTTCACCCGATAGTGCTGAATCGCCGTTCGCCGTTCCGGTTCGCCTATCGAAACCAGAAGCAGCGGCAAAATGAAGCCGGGAAGGGCGAGCACGAAGAACACCTGGCGCCAGGGAGACATCTCCGCGAGAAACGGAGTTACCGCGAGCGCCCCGGCTTGAGCGAGATCGAGCGCTATGCCGCCAACGGCGTACGCTGAGCTGAAGCCCGCATTGACCCCCATGAAGAAGATGCCTATCGCGAGCCCACGACGGTTTTCCGGGAAACTGTCACCAATCAGCGACACGGCAGCAGGCATCAGAGTTGCCTCGCCGAGCCCGACCAGCATTCTTGCCGCGAAAAGCCAGGCAAACGTTGGAGCAAACCCACACATCAGCGTACCCATGCTCCAGAGGATTGCGCCGCTGCCGAGCAGCAGGACTCGACTGCCACGATCGGCCAGCAGTCCCATGGGAATTACCATAAGCCCATAGACGAGAGCGAATGGCGGACCCTGCAGCAGGCTGGCCTGCGTGTCGGTGAGGCCGAATTCCACACCGATCGGATCGATCAGTATGTTGATGACGAGCCGATGTATGTATCCGACCAGTGGAATCGCAAACAGCACGAAATAGAGCCAAAGGCCGTGCCCCCATTTGCGGCTCGAATCCGAATGCGCATCAGGACCGATCGAGATTCCGTTCATCCCCGCGTGATCGCTTGTGTCGGGCGGCTCAAGCCGAATATCACCCCGACGAACCTGGGGCTTTCACCATCCGCATTCACCCTTCGGGAGCCTCTGGATCTGGCTGAAGTCCGGCTTTGAGAACCTGCAGGTTTCTGTCGCGCCACTCGTCGATCTCCGCCGTCGACAATCGGCCATAGGCTTCATCGCATGCCCGTATGACTTTGTCTTTCAGGTTTCGGTTCAGTGCGGGTGCACTCAGACGAGAGTAGGGCTGCGCAAGTGTGGCGCCGAAATTCTGGAAGAACGCGCGCATGCCACCGCGACCGCCGGCCGCGTGATAGGTAAGGAATGGCCCCATGAATGCCCAGCGGAGTCCGGGCCCGCAGCAAACCGCTTTGTCGATTTGGCCCACGGTTGCCTCGCCTGCCGCGAGCATGTGGAGGGCTTCACGAAAAAGCGCCTCCTGAAGCCTGTTCGCAATGAACCCGATGTTCTCCGAATGGCAGACAATCGCTTCTTTTCCCATGCGCCGGTAGAACGCGGCAAGCCAATCGATGACCTCGGCAGACGTGCGACGGCCTCCCGCAACTTCGACGAGGGGCATCAGGTAGACGGGATGAAAGGGATGGCCGACCGCCAGTCGCGAAGGGGCGATGCAGTGCGCTTGCAGATCGGTCATGGGCAGCCCTGAGGTCGACGACGCGATCACGACATCCGCGGGAGCCACAGCACATACCCGAGCTAATAACGACCGCTTGATATCAGCATCTTCCGGCCCGCTCTCCTGCACAAAATCAGCGCCCGATGCCGCTTCCTCACAGCTCCCGGCAAACGCAATGTTCTTCAACAGCGCCGCTTGTCGCGCCGGTTTCAGCTGCAGTCTGGCCAGTGCGTTGCGAACGTAGTTTCGAAGCCTTTCTTGCCAGCCTCGAGCCGGATCCCAGGCTACGACCTCAAGTTCTTCCAGCAAGTACTGCGTAGTCCACCCCGCGCCGATCAATCCCGCTCCGATTACGGCCACTGTTCGCAAGGAATCGTGGTCACGCAGTGCGGTCATCGGCATCGTGGGTCAACATGCTCGGGACATCAGGTAACGGACTCGATTACGAATCCGGTTCCCGGGTCCAATGGGAAGATCGGACGCCTTACCTGCTGAAATTCCAGCTCGCTGTATTCGGACGTGCAGGCGCCGGACCCTGCACAGGGTACGAACTCGGCTGCCATTGACTCAAATGCCGCGCGCCAGTGCACGCGGCTCTTGAGAGCAACGAACCGCTTGCCGGCCGGGTCGATGCCGAAAGGCTTGAAACAGGCAATGTCGTAGGGCTCCATCGGCATCGACACCACCACCACGTCAACGGTGCCGGAGCTGATGACCGCGCTGGGGCCCATCTCGATCAGTAGTCCGGAACGCTCGTCGTCGCGCGCCAGAGCGCGTCCGTCCGACAGGCAGGTTACGATTCCCGCAAACGTGAACGGTTCCTTTCCGCCGCCTGCCACCTCGGATTCCGGGAACCGAACCGAAACGCGCTTGTTCAGCCCGGCCCGTTGCGCCGCGGCGACGGCGTCCGGGCTGAGCATTGCGAAAAAAACCACATCGGTAAGGCCTTGCCGGACGATCTCCCGCAACACCGTCGCGTGGCGCATGGATCCACCGGATGCGGCATTGTCATAGTGATCGAGCAGGAACACCGGCTTTTCGAGAGCTGCCTTGGCACCCAACTCCTTCGCTCGGGAGACGGACGCCGCCAGCGGCTCGATTGCGAAGACGAAGTTCGAACGTTCGGACCAGGCTTGCTGAAGCAATTCGTTCCTCAGTTCGGTCGCCAGGTCTTGATCTGCGTCGGTCACGACAACGGCACTCAGGCCGGCATAAGGTGTATCGGCGTGTGGAAATCCCGTGAACAGGCTCGCATCGAGCGCCCCCCGTTCGGCAATCCGCCTGCACTTGCACTGCAAGGCCTTGTTGGGTTCATCGAAACTGCTCTGCGCCATCACGTGGGGCAACATTGGGATTGCTCCCCAGGCCAGCGTGGGACGTCGCTTTCCCCGTATTGAATCGACCAGCATGCGGGCAGCGCGCAGACCGGTTTCTTTTTCGTCCAGGTGCGGATAGGTCTGGTATCCGGAAAGAATGTCGACCCTCGAAACCATTGCGGGAGAGACATTCGCATGCATGTCCAGAGAAACCGCGACCGGCGAATTGCCATCGATTTCCCTGATCCTTCGCAGCAGTTCACCTTCACCGTCGTCATGCGTCTCGGTGACCATTGCTCCATGCAGGTCCAGCAGGATTCCGTCGAACCCACCACGGCTCACCGCCTCGCATATGCGACCGGCCAACTCCTCGTAAGCCTCATCCTGGACCGGCCCGCTGGGCCAGCCATCGGCGGCAACCGGCACGTCAATGCGCGCACCAGCCGCCGCGGCAACGTCCATACAGCCTCCGATCGCGGTGCCGGTACCGGCGTAGAATTCGATGGCATCTTCACCCACGAGCAGGCGTCCGTCCGCATGGAAGCGATCGATTGGCGTTGGCACGGGAGAAAAGGTGTTCGTCTCATGCTTCATGGTCGCCAGCAGGAGTTTCATATCGTTTTGCGGGTGGGCGATGCTGGGGAACCTTTGAGGAGCAGAAGCTCACGAGTATCGCGGGCATCGAGAACCCGGCTGCCGAGCGTTTCGACGAGGCCCACCGCTTTCTCTACCAGGCCTGCGTTGGTGGCCAGGACGCCGCGCTCCAGATACAGATTGTCCTCGAGGCCTACTCTTGCGTGTCCGCCCAGCAGCACGGCTTGAGCAACCATTGGAATCTGCATCGGCCCGACTCCGAATCCTGCCCATATTGTTTGCAGCGGCAATGAATCGCGCATGGCCTTCATGACGTCCGGCGTCGCAGGGGCCCCATGCACGACGCCGAGGCAAAGCTGAAACAATGGCGGGGCTTCGAAGAGGTTTTCGCTGATCAGCAATTTCGCTATCTCGATGTGGCCCAGTTCGAACACTTCGATTTCCGGGCGCACCGAATGCTCCCGATACGCCCTGAGTTCTTCCCGCAGCATGTTCGGTGTTGTCGCATACACCATCTCGCCAAAATTGAGCGAGCCGCAATCGAGGGTGCCGATATCGGCGCCGAGTTCAATGATGTGTCGCACTCTTTCGAGCGGCCCGACGAAATCACACTTCGGCGACAGCCTGACCTCATCCCCCAGATCGAACCAGAGGTCGCCACCCATGCCGCCCGTGAGGTTGAGGATCAATTCGGTGTTGCACTCCCGTATCCGCTCGACAACCTCTTTGTAAAGCGCCGTTTCGCGCGAAGGTTGACCGCTATTCGGATCGCGGACGTGAATGTGGACAATCGCGGCACCGGCATCCGCCGCTTCCAGTGCATCTTTCGCAATCTCCTTTGGCGTGATCGGAACGTGGGGGCTCTTGTCGGTCGTTTCTCCCGAACCCGTCAGTGCGCATGTTATGAATACCTCCGGGTTCATCGTCGGACCTCGATGCCTGCGGATCGCAGCAAGTCGGAAAGCGGGCGAAGCTGCCTTTCGTAGTTGCGCCATTTGCCTACCGACGACCGGTATACGGGTTGCCTCACCTGACTCGCACTTGCCGTCATGGAAGGCGCATCATGCTCGTGAAATCGGGACAGTCGATCCTCCCATTCCAGCCCGCAGTATGCGACCAGGCGCCGGCTCTCCCGCTCCGGATCGTTCACCAGCGTTTCGTAACCGACTTCATGCATCCTGCCCGGAAAGACGGTTTTCCAATGCTCCATCAGCCTCCAATAGGCAATGAAGTAACTGCCCAGATCTTCGAGACTGTAGGAAAACGGGTAAGCGCGCTGAAACAGGGTCTTGTACACCGCATAGCAGGTATCCATGGGATCGCGGGTGACGTGGATGATCTTCGCATCCGGCAACGCCAGGCAAATGAGACCGAGATTCAGGTAGTTGAAGGGAAGCTTGTCGATGAAATGCGGTGTATCGCCCGTGATCCCGCGAGTGCTCTCAATATAGGATTCGCCCAGTTTCCTCATGTCGAGCTTCAGCGAGGCGGATACCATTGCGGTCTGTGCGACTTTTTTCCCCGCGCTCTGCCTGTTCACCATCTGCGCCATGACTTGCGAGAAGTTCGGCAGTTCTCCGGCCGAGGTGACCTTTGAATGGCTGCCGATGATGCGCTCGATGAGAGTCGTGCCTGTCCGGGGCATCCCGACGATGAAGATCGGCTCGGTTGAGCGGAAGCCTTCCGAACCGACGCGATGGATCCGCTCATCGACAAACCTTGTGACGATGAGGTTCATCAGCTCGAGATCCTTGTTCACATCGTAGGTCAGGTGCTTTCTTCGGACCGCGGCACCCCGGCTCAGATAACCGAAAGATCTTTCGAAAAGCCCCAGGTCCTCACATTCCTTGGCCAGCGCATGGCACAACATCGCCTCGCCCATGTAATTGCCCGTCCCCTGCGCGAGAACCGCCTCCATCTGCCGGACATGATTCCGTTCCCGGGTCTGTTTACGCAGATCGGATCTGATCAGATACGCTTCGTATTCCGTCGGATCGCACTCGAGCGCCTCGTCACATGCCTGCTCTGCCTCGCTGAGCAGTCCCATGAATCGATACGTCGCTGCCAGGCTGAAGTGTTGCTTCGAATTGGCCGGTTCCCGTTGGATTGCCCGCCGGTAGAGTTCAGCGGCGCGCTGATGCTTGTCGAGGCGCACGTAGAGGCTCGCAAGCATCGATAGCTGCTCGGCCGAGCCATCGAGATCGGGTTCGGCGCGCGCGAGGATCTCGGCTGCCCTGCGCCGCTCATTCGCTGCAATATGGCACATGGCGAGGTGCAACCGGCGCCTGACATTGCCGTTGTCGAGTTCAAGCGCTCTTGCGGCGAAGCCGATGGCTTTCGGAAAGTCCTTTGCGAGAATGGCGACCTCGCTGATTACCTGCTGGACCCCACTGTGATCGCTGTACTCCTGCGCCAGTTCGTCAATACGTGCGAGAACTCGCGCCGCTTTGCCCTGCCTGACGAGTTCCGACAACCTCCGCGCCATCCGTTCGGCGTCGGGCCGGGAGCCGATGCCTGATGTGTTCATGGCATTCGGTCGGTTGCTGACAGGCCTGTCGACTGAATGGCGGATTCTTCAGCCGGCCCGACATGGTTCATCGAATGAAGTAGGTCGCACTGAGCCCGACAGTTCGCGGTCGCACAAGCACCAGTCGATTGGTCTGCGGTGATATCAGACTCGCCGAGACGGCGGCCTCTTTGTCCGTCACATTCTTCGAGAACAGCCGCAACGTCCAGTTCTCCCGATGATACGCAACATTCGCGTTCCAGATCGTATACGAGTTCAACCGGTATTCCGCGCTGCTGCCAGGGAGGCCGTTTTCAGAATCGGAGCGGTAAAAGCCATCGACTGTGAATCGCAGAGCGTTCTCGGCAACCGGAACGCTATAGCTCACCGACACGGCCGCCATATGTTCCGAATGGCCGGGCAGGCGAGTTCCGTCTGTAACCGTCGACGTGTAAATCTCTCCGTCGTCGACAAATTCGGCATCAGTGTATGTGTATCCGAGCGTGTAACTCCATTGATCGCCGGCGACGCCGCTGATCTCCAGTTCCAGCCCCCGGGACCGTGCATCGGCGTTCGAGTTCCCCACCCCGTCCACGCCGCTGAAAGCACCGGCGATCCTGGCCTGGGCGTTTTCCCAATCCATGCTGAACAAAGCAACGCTGTATTGGGCCGCGTTGTCCGCCAGGTTGCCCTTTATGCCGATTTCCAGATTGTCCACTTTGTCTGCCGTGAAGGTGTTGACGTTCGGAAAGGTGCCTCCGACGGTGTCGTCTACGTAACCCACTGTCGGTAGAGCATTGACGCCGCCATTCCGAAACCCCTGCGACCAGGTAAAGTAAACACTCGAATTGTCATTGATCGCATAGGACGTGTTCACCTTGAACACACTGTCGTCCACCGTGTCCCTGGATTGATTGGACGAACCGCCCAGCGGTGGATCGCCGCAATAGAAGCCGGCCCCGAAGCTCTCCAGGATCGTGTAGCAGGTCGGCAGGATCGATACGTTGTCGTTGTCGATGGTCTGTTCGAATACACGGGCACCGGCAGTAATCTGCCAGGCATCGGACACCTTGAGGCTGACTTCGCCGAAGAGTGCCATTTCTTCGAATTTCGTCGTTCGATCCTGACGGTACACCAGATTCGGCGGGCTCGTGAGTTGCACGGGCGTTCCGAAATAGGCCTGCAATCCCGAAGCTTCGAACCAGCCTTCGAAGCCCGGCATGGTCTGCGTCGTAGTGAAATCCAGTTTCTGATCCAGGTAGAAGCCACCGACGATCCAGTCGATGCGGTTCTCGCCGCTCGATGCCAGGCGAAGCTCCTGCACAAACGATTCGTCGCTACCGGCATAGTTGGAAACGGTTGAAATGCGTGGATAGTAGAAATAGAAAAAAGAAAAATAGTCCTCGTATATTCCCGATGCGTCCACGCTCGTTTCAGTACTCAAGTCGTAGTAGGAAGTTGCAGAAGTCAGCGTTGCAAACCCCAGGTCTGCGGTTGCTTCCATCGACGCGAGGTCGAGGCTCGACTCGAGGGGATTGGTCCCGTGCAGCCGCAGCGTGCGGTCTTCGCCGAAACTCTCCGCCTGATAGTTGTCGGTTTCAATTTCCTGATGGTGGTACGTCAGCAACGCTTCCACGCTCTCATTGACATCCCACAACACCGAAGCGCGCACATGGCTGACGTCGCCTTCGTTTGAATCCTCTATCGACCCGGATCGATCGGGGCCGCTGCCGACGAAGTCGTTCGGATCCTCCAGCAGAAACGCCCCATCCGGGCCGCGATTTCCGAGCGACACCGCATCGACAAAACCCGCCACCTGATCGTATCCTGCAGACAGCCGGAATGCGGCGCTATCGCTGAGCGGAACGTTAATCATCGCGTCGACATCGTAGTTCAGGTCGTCGGCACTCGCCGTACTCGACCCGCCGGCCCGCACCCTGGATTCGAACTGGCTCGTATCCGGCTTTCTGGGGATGATGCGCAGTGTCCCGCCGAGTGACCCGGCGCCGTACAGCGTGCCTTGCGGTCCTCTCAGAACCTCGATTCGCTCGATATCGGTCAGCTTCAGGCTGTAGTAGACCGGTGTCTCGCCCACATAGGTCGAAACCGTCGGACGGGCCAGGTTCGGAATCTCGCCGGCGCCGCTTTGTTGCTCGGCCGACAGGCCCCGCATGACCAGCGTGCTGTTGTTGCCCGCCTCCCTCAGACCAACGTCGTTGAAACTGAGCCCGGGTACCTGGCGTACGAATTCCCCGAGCGCAGTGATCTCGCGCTGCTCGAGGCTGTCTCCGGTATACGCTGAAATATTGTATGGCACATCCAGAACAGAGGTCGCACGGCGGGTCGCCGTAACCACGATCTCCTCCAATTCCTGAGCGGCTGCAGAATGTGAACCTGCAAGCGCCGCGGATACCGCGGCGGCAATAGCGGTGGTTTGAAATCTGCGCTTTCCCGATGTGTTCCTTTGCATTGCCCCTTCCTCCAGACGAACAGAACCTCACGCTCGCAACAGGCTGCGGCTCCCTCCGGTAGCTCCAAGGTAGTGTATTGCAAAACTGGATGCAATTGGCTTAAGTTGCTATGCCATGGTAAGTATTTCTAACAGACAAATGCGGACATAAATGCAGACAGAGAAGCGCCTGCTTCCGCTCAACGCGCTGCGCGCATTTGAGGCGGCCGGACGCCACCTGCACATGCGGCGCGCTGCGGAAGAACTGTGCGTAAGCCATAGCGCCATCAGCCAACAGGTGCGAAAACTCGAATCCATGCTGGAGGTGCCGTTGTTCGAGCGCAGCAACCGGGGTCTGCTGCTGACCGCGGCCGGCAACCGATTGCTCCATGACCTTACGACGGCCCTCGACAGCCTCGTCAGAGCGACCACGAGTGTTGCTCGCGACAGTAAAGCGGCAGAGTTGCACGTTGCCTGCGCCGCCGGCGTCGCCACGAATTGGCTGGTGCCCAATCTCAGTGATTTCCTGCAGAGCTACGAAGACTACGACGTCCGGTTGGATCCCATTGCCGTGTATCCCAAGGAGGTGCCGAGCGACGTCGATCTCGCCGTCACCTACGGCAAGCCGCCAGTCAGCGAAGATCGCATCACACGACTATCCGGGTCACAGTTGCTGCCGATCTGCTGTCCCGACCTGATGAGTGATATGGACCGGAGCAGATCCATCCTCGACCAGTTGTCCAGACACACACTGCTGCACGCAGACGATGGCAGTGAATGGCAACAATGGTTTCGAATCGCCGGCGCCGAGGGTCTGTGCGGCCGCAGAAACCTGTATCTGAATACCGGATATCACCTGATACTCGATTGTATTCGCCGCGGGCTGGGCATCGGGTTGATTGCAAAGCGCTTTATTGAACGGGAAATCGCGGACGGTAGTTTGATCGTTCTACAGAAAGAGACCCTGTTCGAACCCGGGTATTACTACGTGGTACGGCCGGCCGAGCCCTATCGCAGCCAGGCGGGCCGGGACTTCGAGCAGTGGGTATACAAGCGCTGGAACCAGTTGGGCTAACCCGCAGTCTGACCGCCACATCTCCACCGATAACTCCCCCGCCTGGTGTGCCGGATGTGCGTACCGCACACCCACTCTCGGTGCCCGAACGAAGGAACGCTTCCCCACTGGAATGAACTCGAATAAATTCAATAAGTTGCATTTTGTTCCATGCAAGAAGTCAGTGGGACAAACCAAAGGTTCGGGGTAGCATAGGATCGACCAGATCACCCGGAGCAGGGGAAGAAATCGCAATGTCTGAAAACAAGGTAAACGCCGTATTGCAGCAATTCAACGCCCTTCAATCCGGTTGGGACGAGGAAGCCACGTTCATCGACATGCGGCGTGACCTCGACTCCTTTTACGACTCTCTTGCACAAGACATCGGCGCTCAGGTCGAGGTGGTATCGGTGATGGGCGTGCCCTGCGAATCGACGACATTCGGGCCGGCCGACAACGACCTCGTGATCGTCTACTTCCATGGCGGAGGCTACGTGGTTTCTTCGCCGCAGACCCATCGGGACATCGCGTCGCACCTCGCGAAGGCAACCGGTGCCCGGGTGTTGAACGTCGGCTATCGGCTCGCGCCCGAACACCCGTTCCCGGCCGCGCTCGAGGACGCGGAGGCCGTTTACCGTGCGCTGCTGGAAGACGGATGCGACCCCGGGCGGATCGTACTCGCCGGCGACTCGGCGGGCGGCGGCCTGGCGGCGGCGTTGCTGGTCAAACTGCGCGATGCAGGAGTGGCGCTGCCGGCCGGCGCGGCCCTGCTTTGCCCCTGGGCCGATCTTGGGTGTACGGGAGAGAGTTATGTCGCAAGGGCCGACCACAGCCCGGTGGGCAACAGGGAGATGGGCATCATGATGGGGCAACTGTACCTTGGCGAGGACGGCGACCCCGGCCATCCGTATGCATCACCCGTTCATGCCAGCCTGAAGGGGCTGCCGCCGCTGTTTGTTCAGGCCTGCGAAAACGAAGTGTTCCTGGACGATGCCCGGACCATTGCCCGCAATGCCGAGCAGGCCGGAGTCAGGACGGAACTGCACGTCTGGCCCGGTCTGTTTCACACCTGGCAAATCTATGCCAGCGCGCTCGAGGAGGCGCAGCAGGCCATCGACGATGTTGCGAAATTCGTGGCGTCGGTGGTGTCCTGACGGCTGCCGCCACTGGGCGACGCGCTTTGTTTACGGTTCCTTGCCGATGACCTTGCGCATCTCGTTCAAGCCGTCCTTTACGGGTTCGCGGGCGAACGAAAGGGACTCGAGCGACAACCATTCATCCAACAGGGGAGAGGCCGCGCGCAGGTTGTAGCTGAGCGCGCGCTTGGTCCAGCTCAGCATTCTGGGATCGCGCCTGGCGAGTTCGCGCGCATAGTCGAGTGCCTCGTCCAACAGCGTGGCGCCGTCGGTGACCACACTGATCAACCCGATGCGCTCCGCCTCGGCGGCATCGATCGTACTGGATCTGAACAGGTGATATTTGGCCTTCGCGGAACTGACCCCGCGTGCCGGCCACAGGAATGCATCCGGTGCGGGCAGGACGTTGATGTTGAGCTGGGAGGCGGTCAGCATCCTTGCTTCGCGCGCCATGAAGATCACGTCGCACAGGAGCGCAAGACCCAGGCCGCCCCCGAGGATGTCCCCGTTTATGGCGGCGATCACCGGCTTGTGCAGGTCCATCAGCCGCCGCAATGCCGACGTATATTGAACGCTCGAGTCGATGGACCGTTCCACGTCTTCATTGAAAGTCCCGACCAGGCCGATATCGGCTCCCACCGAGAAAGCCCGCCCCGCGCCGGTGACCACCACGACCCGCACGCTCTTGTCGTCCGCCAGTTGCAGCCAGAGCCGGTTGATCTCTCCCAGCAGCCGCTCATCGAGCGCATTGAGCCGGTCGGGGCGGTTCAGGGTCGCCAGTAGCACGCCATCGTCATGGCGGTCGACTTTAATGTCTGAATATTCCGAGTAGTCCATCGACGGTTCCTGCGTGGGTAAGTCTAATGCGGGTGAAGGGGTGCGGTTTGCGATGTGCGGCTATAGCTTCCCCACGGTGTATGGAGCCAATCATGCGAACTCGCTGCCCGGTGCCGGCGGTCATTCCATGGAAGTCGAGTTCCCGAGCGGGCATCGTCTTTGTTAGACGGTACGCTAGACACCTGTTGTTTCAACGATTGCATGTCTTGAGATGGGGTGTCAATATGGCCCGGCTTGCAGAACGTCCAAATTGGGGGGGGTTGCCATGAGTATCGCCGACAGCTTTCAGCCTGTGGGCGCACCCTACGAAGAAGTGTATTCCCTGTATCGGCGGTCGCGTTTGGAAGAGCCCGTCTTTTATTCCAGGGACCTGCAATGCTGGGTGGTTACCCGTTACGACGACATCATGGACATGCTGGGAAACGCCGTCTTCACCAACGAGGGTACGCTCTCCGGCTTCAACTACGAACCTGAAACCGAGGCGATCCTGTCGAGCGGCATCAACTGGAATGCCACCTCGCACATCAATGGCGTGGAGGGCGCCGAGCACCAGCGCCTCAAGAGGGTTCTGTTACCCATACTTTCGCCCGTAAGGCTACGTGCCCAGCAGTCGGCGGTCCGCGCGATCGCGGTCGAGTTGATCGAAGCATTCAAGGACCGGGGGCATTGCGAGTTCATGAAGGAATTCGCTTATCTCCTGCCCCTGTTGACCATGTTTCAGTTTATCGGCTTCAACAAGCAGGAAGACGACCTCGAGCAACTCGCGAAGTGGAGCGGCAGCACGTTCGCCATGTGGCTGACGCCCATGGAGCCTCCAGAGCAGAAGGAGTGTGCACTGCAGGCGGTGGCGTACCAGCGCTACATCCGCGACAAGCTGAACGATCGCAGGCAGAACCCGAGGGACGATCTGATGACCGAAATGGTGCTGGCGTTGGACCGCGGCGAGATCGACCTGAGCGAAGACGAACTGGTGTTGATGTATATCTTCACCTTCATCGGCGCCGGCCACGAAACCACCATGGCGCAGTTGGGAAACACGTTCTATCAGTTGCTGCTTGAACGCGAGCGCTGGCAGACCTTGCTGGACAACCCGCAGATGGTGGACGACGTGGTGGAGGAGACCATCCGCTACGACGGCTCGGTGGTCGCCTGGTACCGCCGTGTCGCGGAAGACACCGAATTTCGCGGCTTTTCCATGAAAAAGGGGGAGTTCGTCGTCATGATGTTCGGTTCCGGGAACCATGACGAGTGCAAGTTCGACAAGCCCGAAACCTACTGCCCGGTCAGGCCGAACCGGGAACGGCCGCTGACCTTCAGCCGCGGACGGCACTTCTGCCTTGGCGCGCCTTTGGCCCGGCTGGAGGTGCGGGTCGCGCTGGAGGAGTTTGCGGCGCGCCTGCCCGACATTCGCCTGGCTCCCGGCCAGCCCATTGACATGGCCCCCTCCGTGGCTACACGGGCGATCGAGCGGCTCGAACTGCAGTGGTGAGAGCGTTGATCGATTCTGTGCATGTTCCCTATTCGGGCAGCTTGCCCCGCGGGGCTGCGGCGTTCATCGTGTTCTTCAGGGGAGCTTGATCTCGCAACCGTCCGTCACCGGTACGCTCTGGCACGCCAGGATCAGCCCGTCTTCCAGGTCTTGCTCCGACAGCGTTTCGTTTCTTCGCATGGCGACCCGTCCCCTGTGCAGGCTGCAGGTGCAGGTTCCGCATTTGCCCTGCACGCAATTGGAGTTGATGAAGATGTTCGCGCGACGCGCGGTCTGGAGAATGGTTTCCCCATCGTGGTGTTCTGCACGGCGCGCACTGAAACCCTGCCTGAAGACGACCGTCCACATTCGTTATCGTCCCCGTCTGGCTTCAATGCTCGCGGAAGCCAATAGAGTTCGGCCGCCCGCGTAAACGCCGCTACATCGCATGCCGCGCGAACGTGACGGGTAGCGAGCGCAGGCCGCGGAATACGAAAGTACCCCAAATGTCCAGATCCTCCTCCGGAACGTTCAACTGGAGTTCGTCCATGCGGTTCACGATCTCACGGAAGGCGCATTTCATTTCCATGCGCGCCAGCATGGCCCCGAGGCACCGGTGCACGCCGGAGCCGAAGGTCAGGTGCTGGCCAATGTTGGCGCGATCGAGGTCGAACTCGTCCGCGTTTGCGAACGTTGCCGCATCGCGGTTGGCCGATGCCCAGCACAGGTAGATGAAACTGCCCCGGGGAATTCTGGTGCCGCCGATTTCACAGTCCTGCACGGCGACCCGGGGCAACTGCGGAACCGGCGGCTGGATGCGCAGCGTTTCTTCCACGAATCGCTTCAGTGCCCGTTCCTGGTCTTCTGCAGCCCGAAGCCCGCGCAACAGGTCCGGGTTCCGGGCGAGAATCAGGCTTCCCCAGGAAATGCCGTTCCGGGTCGTTTCATTACCGGCCGCGAGCAGGGCAACACCACAGGAAAGCAGTTCCGTCTCGTTGAGGGTTGGGTTCTCCTCGTCATCGATCTGCGCGTGCACCAGGTCGGAGAGCATGTCGTCCTTCCGGCTGCGGCGGCGCTCTTCGAACTGTTCGTGCAGGAACCGGTGCATCTCCATCGTGTCCCGCGCGTATCCGTAGGCTTCCTGTTTGGTAATGCCCCGGCCCAGCGGCGCAACCGAGGCGTCCGACCAGCGCTCGACATCGTCGCGGCGCTCCCGCGGCACACCGAGCATGTCGGAGATGACATAGATGGCGGTGGGAACGGAGAACTCCCTGACCAGGTCCGCCTCACCCCGGTCGATGAAGGCGTCCACCAAGTCGCGGACGATGGTGGTGATGTCCTCTTCCATCGCCGAAACGCGGTGTGCGCCGAATGCCTGGTTGACCAGCCCGCGGCGGCGCGCGTGCAGAGGCGGGTCGACGTTGAAGTTGTCTCCCGCCCGGTGCGGCCCGAAACCCTCGCTGCGCATCATTTCGTCGATCTCGTCCTGCCAGGGCGGACGGCCGACGCTATCGAGACCCAGGCCGTTCGACAGCACGTCGGTCATGCGCGCGGCCTGCTTGATGTCGTCGTGACGCGTCACCAGCCAGGCGCCGGCGCGCTCGTCGAAATGAACCGGGTCCTCCCGGCGCATGCGCTCGTAGTATCCAAAGGGCATGCGGACGACATCGGGGCTGGTGAGCGACAACTCTGCGAGTGTTTTCATGGGCGTTGACCTGCGGGCTTGGCCTGTTGTTGAGACCGAATGGCGTAGATTAACTAGACATTAGGTGTATAGTTCAACACAATTCATGTCCGGCTGCGAGAGCATTCCGAATATGCCTGAAAAGCGCTCCTCACTGCGAACCCAACAGCGCGAATTCACCCGGGCTCGGTTTATCGATGCGGGCCTGGAAGTGTTCGCGGAGGTCGGCTTTCACAACGCGACCATCGACATGATCACCGAGCGCGCGGGGGCGAACCGGTCGACCTTCTACCTGCACTTCAAGGACAAGACCAACCTCATGCTGGCGGCGCATGAACGCATTGGGCCGGAGCGAAAGGCGAGCGTGCGCATGATCAACGCGATGGAAGACCCCGATTTCGAGGAATTCCGAGCTTGGACCGGGCGCCTCGCGCAGGACTGGGAGAGAGACCGCAGGCTCTACGAAGCCATCATGCAGGCGCAGCTCACCGAACCGAGCATCACGAGGAAGAACTACGAAGTCGTCTGCGAGGAACTGAGCGGCTACCTGTCCAGATTCAAGGACGAGCAGCGCGACGATGCCGAGCGCCGGGTGATGATGTTCCTGATGCAATTCGAAATGTACTTTTACATCACCATCTGCGAAAGCGCGGAGAAGCCCCCGCCCAAGGCCCTGGACACGCTCGCGGAGCTGGGCCTCTATGCACTGTTCAACAAGACGCGGTAGCCATGGCCACGTTGGCAGACCCCGCCACGATGCGGGATCCCTTCGACTACTACCGCTTCATGCGGGAAAGCGATCCTGTCCACTTTGACGAGCAGGCCGGAGCCTACCTGATCTCCCGTTACGAGGACGTGCAGAAGGCGCTGCGCCTGACGGACGTCTTCTCCAGCGAACTGGGCTTCAGCGAGGTCCGCAAACCGGCCTACCAGCAGGAAGTCGACGAGTTCATGCGGAGGGAGGGATTCGGACCCTTCGTCCTGAACTTCACGGTGGACCCGCCGGAACACACACGGCGCAGGGCGCTGGTGGATCAGGCTTTCAGCGCCCGGCGGGTCTCCGGCATGGAAGGGTACATGCACGCCGTCGTCAACGAATTGATCGATGCGTTCATCGGCCGGGGGGAAGCGGACCTAGTCTGTGAACTGGCGATTCCCATTCCCGTTTATGTCATCGCCGATGCGCTGGGCGTGTCTCGCGAGCGGATCGACGATTTCCGCACCTGGTCGGAGGCCGCGGTCGCCAATACCTTCAATCCGGGTTTTACCCGCGAGCAGGCCCTGGAGAATGCGCGGCATCTGGTCGACATGCAGCACTACCTGGTCGGGGAGATCGAGGACCGTCGGACCAACCCACGTGACGACATGATCAGCGACCTGGTGCGCGCGCGCCTGGAAACGGAAGAGCATGGTCAAGAGCAACTGTCGAGGGAGCTGTTGCTGTCAATGATCCAGGCGCTGCTTGTGGCGGGTAACGAAACCACAACCAACGGCCTGAGCTTCGCGCTGATGGAACTGGCGAGCGATGCGGACCTGTTCGCGTCACTGAAGGATTCACCGAAACAGGACAACGATCTGCAGCGCTTCGTCGAAGAATCCCTGCGCGTGCATGCCCCCGTGCCCCAGTTGCCGAGGGTAACCCGGCAGGACGTGGAAATTGGCGGCACCCTGATACCCAAGGGCTCCTGGGTGTACCTCTGCTATGCCTCGGCCAATCGCGACGGCGGCCGCTTCCACGAACCGGAGAGCTTCGACCTGAAGCGCAAGGGCATCGGCCTGCACGTGACCTTCGGGGGCGGCATTCACCGCTGTATCGGGGCGATGCTGGCGCGCATGGAGATGAAAGTCGGCGTCCGGGAGGTCATCCGCCGGCTGGACAACCTGCAACTGGTCGTGCCCAGGGAAGAACTGGAAGTCGTCAGCCTGTTTGCGACCCGGGGGCTGAAAGCACTGCCGGTCAGGTTCAGTGAACGCCAGAGTCAATAGCGAGAGTGGGCGCCGCCGCTCAACGCCTGGTCTTCACAACGCGAGGATAGTCCGGCGACCACAGTTCGTACTCGTCGCCCGGTGACAGTGGCTGGACTATTCCGGGAATCACGTTCCAGACTCCGCTTATTCGATTCCCTCATACGCAAAATCGACCAATCCTGGAGAATTCATGCTGACCAAATACGACGAGTACCCCATTCACCAGGCCGTGCGGCCTTTCAGTGAGATTCCGTCGACCGACCTGGGCTGGAACGACGGATATTACTTCGCGATCTTCAACCCGGAGCTGAAAATCAAGCTGTTCTGGTGCCTGCGTGTACACCCGAACACCGATATCGTGCACGCTTGGGCAGGAATCGTACGCAGCGACCGGCAGCGCACGGTACGCTTCAGCCGCGCCTGGAGGCCGGAGTGCGATACGGTGATCGGTCCATACGGCATTGACTTCATCGAGGCGTTCCGGCGAATTCACCTGAGCCTGGATGCCAACGATTCGGGTTACAGCTTCGATCTCGAATGGCTGGGGATCGCCCCGCCGCATGAGGAGGACCGACGGATCTTTACCGAAAACGGGCGCCGGGTGACGGACCAGTTGCGTTACGTCCAGGAAGGGACCGCCCGGGGCTGGTTCGAGATCGATGGAGAACGCGTGGAAGTCAGTCCCGATGCCGGCTGGGGAGCGTTTCGGGATCACTCATGGGGAGTCTATTTCACTAGCCCGCCGCTTCAACCGGACCCGAAATGGTTCCCTCCCAAGGTCAGGAGCCGCGCTTTCGAGCCGAATGCCCACATCGAACCCGCGCGGCTGGCGTTACTGACCTGGAACAATATTCAGACGGAGACCTTTTCGGGGATCTACTGGATCTACGAAGACGAAGACGGTGTAACCCAGCCGGTGTGGAACTCGCCGCAGGCCATGCAGGTGGGCGGCGCCCTCGACTTCGGCTGGGACGGGCCCCGCCTGCAGATTGTCGATGTCAAGCACGACTTTCGCTTCAGGGAGGGAACCCGCGTGTTTGACGGTGGCACCACCACGCTCACCGACGAGAACGGGGGACAGTGGATCAACGAATACGAGAGGGGAGGCGCCCCATGGCTGTTCTATCCCTGCGGGCCCTGGGCAGGGGCTTGGCACGATGGGGGCAACTGGGCGACCTGGCACGGGCCGGGTGTCGCCATGCAGTGGGATGAGATCGACATCTCGAACCAGCCCCTCGATTACCAGGCCTCTCCGGAAATGCCTGTCGTCCGCGATCTGCTTGGCACGGAATACGAGTGTAAGCTGCGCGTCACCGATCCATCGGGAAAGGTCCACCGGGGGACCGGGCACCTGGAATTGATTACCTTCGGCCGGCACAAGCGGTATGGTTTCGCGGACGATTACCCACCGGGCGGCGGGAGCGGCGGCGGCAGCGGCACCTTCGAGACCTGATTGACGCCAATGATTACAGGCATTTACCACGTCAACGTCAATTGCACCGACCTCGAGCGCTCGCGGGCGTTCTACGAACTGCTGGGCTTCCGGGTCGTCGCCGAATTCGAGGAAAGCGACAACGCCAGTCTCAACACGGGCCTGGGCCTGCCATCCTCGCACACGCGAGCCCTGTTCCTGAAGGCAGGCAAGGGCAGGGACGCGACCCTGATCGACCTGGCGCAGTGGGTGCGGCCGGTGAGTCCTCCGAAGCGGGAGAACGAAATCTCCGCCCTGGGTGTGCCGCGAATCGCATTGAAAGCGGAAAACCTGACAGAGGTTTACGAAGACCTGAAAGCCAAGGGGGTCGAGTTTGTCTCGGAACCCCAGCAACTGGCGTTTCCCGAGTTCGGCACGGAACCCCTGTTCTGCGTGTGCCTGGACCCGGACGGCCTGTTGATCGAACTGGTTGAGGTCTAAGCCGGTTTCATCGGACTGGGCGTTTACCGATTCCAGGCTGGCGGCGCGGGCAGGCCGGAAGCGCGGCCGGCTTCCGTCAATGCATCAACATGTCAGATTTCACTGGGCAGCCGCGCTCATGTGCCGGGCGCCGGGTCAGTTGCCCTGCTCCTTCAGGGCGAAGGCGATGAGGTGGTCGCCCTTGGTCGTGCCGTAATAGGGGTGCCCGCCCGCCATGATGACCAGGTACTGGCGCCCGCCGGCCGCGTAGGTCATGGGTGTGGACTGGCCCCCGGCCGGTAGTTCCGCTTCCCAGAGTTTCTGGCCTGTCTCTATGTCGTAAGCCCTGATTCGGTCGTCGGCCGTGGCTGCGATGAACGCGACGCCGCCCGCGGTGACGATAGGGCCGCCGGCCATTGGTGTGCCCATTTCCAGCGGCAGCGGCAAACCGACACGACTGGCGGCAAGTTGCTCGATCGAACCGAGCGGCACCTGCCAGAGCACCTTGCCGGCCCCGAGGTCCACCGCGCTGAGCCTGGCCCATGGCGGCTCCGTACAAGGCGTGCCCAGCGGCGATGTCAGAAAGTACAGTTCCATCACATAGTCGGTGCCCGCCATCGGGAAGAAGAGGTGCGAACCCGAACCGCGGTCGTCGGGGTTTACCTGGTCGCGGGGTACGAGCCGGTGCACCTGGGCCATATGCAGGGTCGGGGTGATCAGAATGCCGCTTCCGGGCACAACCGCGCCGCCTCCCCAGTTCATGCCGCCGGCGGAAGAGGGGAATACGATCGTTCCGCGAGTGCTGGGTGGCGTGTACAGTCCCTCGCTGCGCAGACTTTCGATCTGCCGCCGGCAGTGATGCCTGTCCCAGAACGTGAAACCCCAGGCGTCTTCGGGTCGCAAACCCTGCCTGACGAGGCCGAGCTGCGTCGAAAACGGTTGCGTCGGCGACAACCATTCGCCCCGGATGTCGGTGGATTGCGGTACCGGGCGTTCCTCGATGGGCAACAATGGCTCCCCGGTCAACCGATTGAATACGAACACCATTCCCTGCTTGGTCAGCTGCACGACCGCGGGAACCCGCTTCCCGTCGCGCTCGATGTCCGTCAGGATTGGTTGTGCCGGCAGGTCGTAGTCCCACAGGTCGTGGTGCACGATCTGGAAGTGCCAGCGGACTTTGCCCGTGTTGCTGTCCAGTGCCACCAGCGAATCCGTATAGCGGTTTTCGCCCCGGCGGTAGTTCCCGACCAGGTCCACGGAAGGGCTCGTGGTCGGTACGAACACCAGTTGGTTTTCCGGGTCCGCCGACAGGAGGCTCCAGGCATTGCCGGCGCCGACGGGTCCGGCGCCTTCCGGACCCCAGGTCGCCGCGGCCGGACTGCCGTCGCGGGGCACCGGGTCGAAGGTCCAGAGCAGTTCACCGCTGCGGGCGTCCAGGGCGCGGACCATGCCGCTCGGCGCCTGCACCTGCAGGTTGTCTGCCAGGGTAGACCCGAATACGGCAACGTGTCCCGCCATGGCGGGCGGTGCGTGAATCTGTACCTCGTCGCGGAACTGCAGTTTCGGGCCGGGGTCCAGTTGCACCTCACCCGGCGTGCCGTCGTCGGAGCCAAAGTCCAGACAGCGTTTGCCAGTACGGGCATCGACGGCGAACACGCGCAGGTCTCCCGTGCCCCAGAGTAGCCTCGTTCTGCAAAGGGCATCGACGGCGGCGGAGTCATCGACGTAGGTCGAAACGCCACGGCACTTGACGAAGGTGTGGCCAAAGGGCGAGAAAGACACCTCCGGGTCGAAGGTCCACCGTTCCGTTCCGGCGATCGGGTCCAACGCCAGCAGTCTGCCGGTGGGCGTGCAGGCGATAAGCGTGTCTTCAACCAGTACCGGCGTGGATTGCCAGGGATTGAAAGGCTGGTCTCCGGCCAGGATGGCGTCGAGTTCACCAGCCTGGTAAACCCAGGCAATTTCCAGGTTACCGACGTTGCCGCGGTTGATCTGATCGAGGGCGGACCAGCGTTCGCCGCCCGGGTTGTTGCCGTAGTGTGGCCACTCGGTGTCGGCGGGTGGTTCCCCGGCTCCGGCCCGTTCGTAGCGTAGCGTTTGCGTGCCGGAATTCCAGTACACCAGCACGCTGGCAAGGACGTAGGCGAGTGCGGTGCCAAACAGAACGACGATCAAGGCCGTTGCGGTTTTTCGGACATTGCTCATCGCTGTGCTCCGCGCCTGCAAGTGCCGCGGTGCCCGGCATTCCGGCACCGGGCTGGGTTCAGGGAGCCGCTCGACGGCGGCTGGATTACCCTCCTTGCGGACGCCGGCCTATCCCGGAGTCCGGTCCCGACCCTCCTTTGATGGAAACACACTGAGGATAGTCAGGGCACTAGTCTGTCGATCATCGTGTACCAATGCGATGCATCGTGAACCGGATCCGGATTTCCCGTCCACGCTCAGCGAAACAGAGGGCCTGGTCGAAACTCCCGGGAATCACCACATTGACCGGCAGGCCCACCACATTGGGCAACAGCCCGCCGACCTGGTCGAAGGGTCCCGGGGCGCAGGTGGTGGCCGTAATCTCGTCGCCGAGGTTATTGCCGATTATCGCCAGTTCCCAGTTGCGGTCCGCTGGATACAAACGCAGGCTGACACTGGTCTTCCAGTAGCTGTCCAGGAAGGCGCGCGGATTGTAGCTGACGTCCATGATCGTATCGTCGGTAAACGAAGCGTTGCCCGAGATCCCTGCCATCAGGCGGCTGCCGTTGATCGGCCGGTCGAAGTCGAAGCCGAAGCTGGCGGTAATTTTCGGGGAACGCGGGAGGTCCCTGTCGGAAAGGTCCTGGGCCGTGAATCCGCCTATTGCGAAACCCGGAGCCAACTCGTTCGCACCAGGGTCGAAGTTCCGGTTGCAGCCCTGATCGATGGTTTGACCGCCGTAGCAGGCGGCGTCCGGAAAGTCGTCGAACTCACCCACGTTGTAGTTCAGCGCGCCGTAAAGCGTCAGGCCTTCCGCGCCCGGGGGTGCATAGGTCAGGTCGAGTTCGGCCCCGCTTACGGTGGCCTGAGCGGCATTCACCACTTTCAACAGGGTGCCCGTGCCTCCTGGAATGGATACGAATCGGCTGACCTGCATGTCCTTGTACTCGTACCGGTACCCCGCAATGTTCAGGCGAAGGCTGTTGTCGAGCAGCATCGCCTTGAGACCGAGTTCCCCGCCACTGGCGTTCTCCGGCCCGTAGGAGCGGTCATCTGGGGAGGGCTGGTCCACGTTGAAGGAACCCGATTTCCAGCCGGTTCTGTAGGCGCCGAACAGGGAGACGTTGTCGCGCAGCCTCCAGTTCAGCGTGATTTCGGGCAGTACCTTGTCGTTGTCGATGTTGTCCACCGGCAGCGGTATGGGACCAGGGCCTGGAAATCCGAAGTATATGCCGTTGTCCACGGTAGTCAGGTCGCGTTCTTCCGTGAGATAGCGTACGCCGACGCCCAGTTCGACTCGGTCGCTGATGTCGAAGAGCAGGTGTCCAAACACGGACCAGCTCTCTATGTCGACGACTTGATCGTTGTTGTTGAAGACCCCGAACAGGGGCACTTTGGAGGCGTGCAGGAAGTCCTGTTCGCCGTCTTCGTAGAACAGGCCGAACATGCCGTTGAGCGGGCCGTCCAGGCTGGTGGTCAGGCGCAGTTCCTGGGTGAAATAGGTCTGGTCGTGCCCGTTGGGGGCACTGACCATCACGCTGCCCGGAAATCCCAGGAAAGGGGAGGTCTGATCGACGGTCCCGGGCTGAAAGGTACCGTTGATGTTGAAGTCGTGCTCCTCGTCGGAGTACCCGGTTAGCGACGTCAGGGTCAGGTGGTCGTTGATGTCCACGGTGAGTTCAAGGGTGGAATAGAAGAATTGGGTGTCCTGGTAGGGAACGCCGTTCTTGGGATCGCCGGCGAAGAACAGCGGGTCGAGGTCGGCAAGGGCGGCCTCGTCATCGAGCCGGCAGTTTTCGATGGGGTCGAACGGGTGATCGCAGCCCACGATCTGGGCTGTGCCGCCATCCCCCAGCACACTGCGGTCTTCGTAATTCATCTTCAGCCGGGCCGAGAAGCGTTCGCTGGGTTCGAAGAGCAGCGTCAGCCTGCCGAACCACTTCTCGGCATTTGGAAAGTTGTCGTATTTCGGGCCTGCTCCACCGAGGCCTGGCGCGGGTTGAGCGGGATTCTTGAAATAGCCGTCCTCGTCGGAGAAGGTCAGTGCGATGCGCGCTTTCAGCGAATCGCCCAAGGCGCCTGAGGCAATGGCCTGCGCGAGGACCTCCTTTGCTTCGAACTCGTAGCCGAGCCGCCCGGTCAGTTCCGTCTCCTCGCCGGGGTCGACCGTTCTAAGGGCGATGATGCCGCCGGGGCTGTTCTTGCCGAAGAACAGCGACTGGGGACCTTTCAGAACCTCGATGCGCTCGACATCGAAAAAGGCGGTGCGCAGCACGCCACCATGGCTGAACTGCATGCCATCGACGTTGATGGATACGGCGCCGTCGGTCGATGGATTGAATGTCTGCGTACCGATCCCCCGGATGGTGGCGTTGCCGCCGACGCTGCCGACGTTGTTGCCGATCACCAGCCCGGGTACCCGTGTGGCCAGGTTGTAGAAATCCGTGGTCTGGAAAGTTTCGAGCTGAGTCTCGCCGAACGTCGAACTGACCACCGGCACGTCGAGGAAGCTCTCATCCCGTTTGCGGGCGGTGACCGTGATTTCCTCGATCTGGGAGATTGCGGGCTCAAGAGGAAGGCAGAGCGCCAGGGCAGTGGCGGTGATAAGGAAGGGTCGAGTGGAAAAGCTCGAATCGGACTTGGACATTCTTGATCTCCCCTGACGTCGCGATGCCATCTGTCCCGGGTGCTCCCAGGACGCCTACGGCAGTATGCCATCGATATTCCGATATTCAACCAGTTGTCGTCAGACTCACCATTTGTCGTCTGAAAGAATTAGCATGCATCCAGCCTACTGGTCGACCCGGCAGCAAGATAGCGTCAGATCCCCGGGGTCGCGGGTGGTGCTTGACCGGGCAATCGCTTCCTCAGCCGGAGGGACACACTTGGCGGTCGTCTGAGGGGAAAGTACCGAGCGGGGCACGAATGTTGTGCCATATGCGCCATTGCCCCTTCCCGCCTTCGAAATGGGAGATGCGAGTCTTCAGCACGGTTGTTTAGCCAGCGCCCGCACTCCTGCCGCCCGGCATTCCCGAGTCCTTTCATTGCGGCTCGATAGGATGGAAGGCAATCGGCTACGACAGAGCGCGGCCGGCCATGGCGCTGGCGCCTCCATGAAGTCTTTGTCCGGATTAATGGCGTGAT
This sequence comes from Pseudomonadales bacterium, assembly GCA_963663395.1. Lineage (GTDB taxonomy): Bacteria > Pseudomonadota > Gammaproteobacteria > Pseudomonadales > Azotimanducaceae > Azophilus. The sequence continues at coordinate 4,569,843 of OY760226.1, read as the reverse complement.
CTGGCAGCCTGACCCTCCTCAATGAAACTCTTCGAGGTTTCGATCAAGTCACTCTGACAACACCGGCTAAACCTTAAGTTCACTGCCGAGTTGTTCAAAGAATGGGAGCCACCTCTGATTAACAAACGTTCTCAGCCAACCCAGTTTTCTACGCGTAATCCTGTTACTCGATCGAATTCGCGTTCGTTATTGGTGACCATGATCAGTCCGAGACTTCGAGCATGCCCGGCGATCATCTGATCATACGGTCCAATCGGTTTGCCTGTTTTCTGGAGTTCGGCTCGGAGTTGTCCGGTGTGTTCGGCAGCATGCAGGTCGTAATTCAGGACCGCCAGTCTTGCGAGAAACGCTTCAACTACGGCCAGGTTTTTTTTGGGGGCCGCGGATTTTTCCGCACCAAAAATCAACTCCATCGCGGTCACAGTACTTGCGCACAATTGATCCTGGTGACGAATAAATGCTTCACGAACCTGGGGCGGTCGATTTTTTGTCGTGTAGATGCAGATATTTGTGTCGAGCATGTATTTGTACATTAGAAGGCTTCGCGCAATTGGTCCTTCGGTTGCTCACGCTCAGACATGAAGTCGTCAGTAACCGAATCGCCGTCAAACCATTCATCCCAGGAAGTACCTTCGGGCGTGATAATCCGCGTTTTGCCAATTGCGACGACGTCGACACGCTTGACGTCATTTGGCAAGGCAACTGACTTGGGTAACCGCACCGCCTGGCTCTTGTTGCTTTTGAATACTGATGCTTTTTCCATTGGAGAAATCTCCGTATATCCTTAAGGGATATACATATTATTACTGGGAGGATATGTCAATGGGATATACACAATCCTTATCGATGGAAGGGGTCTGTCCGATCGTCGGCACGCTCCATCAATCCCCTTCAGGAACCAATGCCAGCACCCGCAACGGGCTGCCGGAGCCGCGCCTGATCTTCAGCGGGGCGGCGACGATTAGGCTGCCGGTGGGCGGTAGCAGGTCGAGGTTGGCGAGGCATTGCAGGCCGTACTTGCCGGCGCCGTGCATGTAGTAATGGCAGGGGTAGGGGGGATTGAGGTGGTGGCCCTGGCCGGCGTCGGTGCCGATGGCTTCCGAGCCGAAGCCGAGCACGTTGCGTTCGTCGACCAGCAGGCGGACGGCGTCGGCGTCCGGGCCGGGGGTGTGCTGGCCTTCCTCGTCGAAGTTCTGGAAGGCCGCGGGGTCGGTGATTTTCGACCAGTCCGTGCGCATGAGCACCCAGGCGCCGGCGGGGATGCGGCCGTGCTCGGCTTCCCACTCAAGGATGTAGTCAGCGGTGAGCAGGAAGTCGGGATCTGCACGGGACTGTTCCGAGCAGTCGAGTACGCAGGCCGGGGCGATCATGTGCTCGACCGGAATGGTGTCGGTGGCGTTGTTCGGCAGGTTCCTGCCGGAGATCCAGTGGATGGGCGCATCGAAGTGGGTGCCGGTGTGTTCGCCGCAGGAGATGTTGTTCCAGTACCAGCCGGGGCCCCGGTCGTCGTAGTGGGAGACCTCCTCGATGCGGAACGGCCAGCATTGGCCCATCTCCGGGGGCAGGCTGATCTGCGGGAAGTCCGGATCGAGGGTCTGGGTCAGGTCGATCACGGTAAGGCCGCCGCCGGCGATGGATCCCACGAGTTGGGTAAGCAGATTCGAAGTCATTCTGGCTCCTTCCGGTGATGACTTGTCAGGTAAAGCTCATGCCGCCGAGCGAGGTGCCGCCGCAGACGAAGAGCGTCTGCCCGGTTACGAAACCGGCGTCGTCGTCGAGGAAGAACAGCACCGCCCGGCTGACGTCGGCCGGCGTGCCCAGTCGGCCGACGGCTACCCGGCCCGCGACCGTGCGGCTGATTTCGCTGTCCTTCGGGATCACGTCGTGGAACATTTCCGTGTCCTCGATGGGGCCCGGGGCCACCATGTTCACGGTGATTCCGTCGCCCGCCAGTTCCAGGGCCCAGGTGCGGCCCATGCCGATGAGGCCGGCCTTGGTGGCCGAATAGACCGTTCGCTTCTCCAGGCCGACGACGGCGCGCGTCGACATCAGCACGATGCGGCCGAACCGCTCGCGGCGCATGTGCGGCAGCAGCGACTGGACCAGCGCCAGGGCGGTGCCGATGTGCAACTGGGTGAGCTGGTCCAGGTCTTCTGAAGTCACGTCCGCAAGCGGTTTCTCGCGAATCGCGCCGGCGTTGTGCACCAGCCGCGTGGCGGGCCAGGCTGCCGCGGCTTGTTCGGCGGCGGTGCGGGTGGCTGCTGGGTCGGTCAGGTCCACGGCGACGGAGTGTAGGCCCGGATGCGTGAAAGGCGGGTCCCGCCGCGCGAAACTCACCACTTCGGCGCCGTCGTCCAGTAGCCGCCGGCACAGGTCGGCGCCGATGCCGGAACTGCCGCCGGTCACCCATACGGTTCGCGCGCCGCTCATTGGCGCATCTCCGAGGCCGGTATGCGGACATCCCATGATTTCGCCGGCGATGCGGGGGCCTGGCCAGACCCCGAATTTGCAGATGAGGTTGTCGGATCAGTCAAAGTTCGCACCCGTTCATCGCTTGCCCCACGGGCTGCAGTATCGCCCCGTTCGTCATTCACAAAGCTCCCGTTCAAGTATCTTCGGGTCTTCCCGATAGCGCGAGAACCACTCCTTCGCCACGGCGCCCGGATAGACATCCTCCACACCGTCCTGCAGCGCGGCGACCACGTCCGCGGCGAGCCGTTCGGGCGCCAGTTTGGGCGGCGGTATCAACTGGTTCCACTCATCGTCCACCGGGCCGGGAAAGACATTGATGACGCGGATGGCGTTCGGGTTGAACTCCGCGCGCATGCACTGGGCCAGGCTGAATGCCGCTGCCTTGGAGGCGGAATAGGTGCCGTGGGGCGGGAAGTTGGAGAGGGCGAAGACCGACAGGATGTTCACCCAGGCCACCGCGTTGTTCTGGCCGTCGGCGCCCCGGAACTGCATGGCCGGGCCGAATTCCTGGGCGAGGCGCAGCAGGCCGAAGTAGTTGACGTCCATCTCCAGGCGCGCCACGTCGGTGCCGTAGCGCGATGCCACGCCGTGGGTGCGGTGGGCCTCGGCGGTATTGATCAGGATGTCCACCCGTCCGCCCAGGGAACCGCCCGCCTCGCGTACGGCGCGGGCATCGGTGAGGTCGAGGGGCACCAGGGTGACCTCGGGGATGGTTTCCAGGGCGCTGAAGCCCGGTGGCTGCTTCCAGGGTTCGGTGTGACCCACCCAGATCAGGCCGGCGCCGGCTTCGGCCACGGCGCGCACCATGGCCTGGCCCACCGCGGACTTGCCATCGGTGATCAGCACCTTGCGGAACTTGGGGTCGCAGGTCATTTCCCGCAACTGCTTGTCGTCTGCCATGTTCGGCGCCTCCTTTTCCGGAAAGGCGATCAGTACACCCCGGCCGGCGCGGTCCAGCCGGGCATCCACCCGCACCGTGCAGGGCGGTTTTGGAACGTCGCCGTGCAGGTGGGTCACTACGGTCGGTCCACAGGCCAGCCGGACCAGTCCGAGGCGCCAGGGCAGGCGCTCGCGGAAGAAGAGGTCGTGGCTGTGGTTGAGTTCGGTCTCCGAGATCAGCTCTCCGGCGCCGTCCACCGGGGTCCAGGGCAGGTCCACCGACAGGCAGCCGCTGCACATTTCCCGTGGCGGGTACTGGATGCGGCCGCATTCGGCGCATTGCTGCAATTCGAAACTGCCCCGGGCCGCCGCGGCGGTCATGCCCAGGGCCACCCGGCTGCGCGTCCAGGGCGGCACCACCGGCAACCGGGTGCGCAGGATGGGATTCTTGCGTTTCGGGCGGCGCAGGGGCTCGGTCACGATTCAGCCTCGCCCCGCCAGGATCGCGGCGGCGCTGCACAGGCCGCGGTCGTAGTTGATCATGCCGAAGCCGCTGACCAGCCCGACGGCCGCACCGTCGAGCTGGTGACCGAGGGCGGTTCCCGTGAGCTGCCGCACGGCTTCCACCAGCCCCAGGTAGCCGCCGGCCGCTCCGGCCTGCCCGACGGACAACTGGCCGCCGGAGGGGTTCAGGGGGAAGTCGCCGTTCCAGGCGAAGTCGTGATCGCGGATAAACCCCGGCGCTTCGCCGTGGTTGCAGAAGCCGAGGTTCTCGAATTGCAGCGCGTTGATCACCGGATAGTCGTCGTAGGTGCAAAGAAAGTCGACATCGTCCGGCCCCAACCCGGCGTTTGCATAGAGCCAATCCGCGTCCATGGCCCAGCCGCCGCGCATCTGGATCGGGTCGTCAGGCCAGGCGTTGTGGCGCTCGATGGTGGCGAGCACCCGGGCGTGGGGCAAACCGAGTGCTTCGGCCCGTTCGGCCGTGGTCACCAGAAAACCCTCGCCGCCCGCGCAGGGCATCACGCAGTCGAACAGGTGCAGCGGCGCCGTGATGACCCGGGCGTTCAGGTATTCGTCCATGGTCAGCGGCTTCTTGAAGAGCGCGACCGGGTTGGCCAGGGCATTGGAGCGTTGGGCGACGCAGAGCTTGCCGAAATCCTCCCGCGTCGCGCCGTACTCGCGCATGTAGTAGTCGGTGAGGAAGGCGAAGTTGGCGTTGGGGCCGCCGGAACCGTAGGGATAGACCGCATCCTGGGCGTACTGGCTGAAGCTGCCGAGCATCCTGCGGAAAGTATCGACATGGTTGGTGTCGCCGGCCAGGCAGGCCACCACTTCGGCATCGCCGCACTGCACCGCCCGCGCCGCTCGGCGCAAGGCCACCACGCCGCAGGCGCCGCCCATGGGGATGTGGTCCAGCCAGCGTGGCGAGACGCCGAGGTGCTGGGTGAGCCCCACTGCCGTATCCGGCACGAGCTGGAAGCTGGATACGCACAGGCCGTCCACGTCGTCCTTGTCGATGCCGCTCTCGTCGAGCAACCGGCGCAGCACGCGGGCCAGGAACCAGTGGGCGCTGCGGTTCGAATAGCGGCTGTAGTCGACGGTGACCGGTGCCGTGACGGCGATGCCGGTGTAGGGCGTCTGGGCTCTGACGGCGTTCGATTCAACCATGGACGGCTTTCCGTACCCTTCTGCTATCCGATTCAATCATGGGTGGCCTTCCATGCCCGGCTGGTATCCGATTCAGTCATTGGCGGTTTTGCATGCCAGGTTGCGTCTGATTCAACCACGGGCGGTCTTCCGTGCGCGAACGTACTGCGGATCAGCCATGGCCGGTCTTCAGTGCCCGGGCGTCGATGTATTCTCCTGCGGCGAGTCGCTCCGCAGCCAGGTCCTTGAGCGCGGCGCGCTGAATCTTCTCGGTGGCGGTCAGGGGAAGTTCGTCGCAGCGGGCCAGGTACCCGGGCGCCTTGAAATAGGCGAGCCGGTCCAGGCAGTGACGCACGATGCCATGCGCGGCATCCGGCCATGAACCGGCCTCCCGATCCACGATTACACAGGCGAAAACCTCGTCGCCGCGCACCTCGTCGGGCACGGCGGTGACGGCCGCGGCGATCACCCCGGGGTGCTCGATTAGGGTTTCCTCCACCTCGACCGCGGAGATGTTCTCGCCGCTGCGCCGGATCACGTTCTTCTTGCGGTCCACGAAGTGCAGCAGGCCGTCGGCATCCAAGTAGACCAGGTCGCCGGTATGGAAAAAGCCGCCGGCCCATGCTTCCCCCGTGGCGGCAGCGTCTTTCAGGTAACCGCTGAACAGGCCCTGCCGCGGGTTTTCCCCGGCCCGGCGCACCAGCAGTTCGCCGGGCTGGCCCGGCGCGGCGTCCCGGCCGCCGTCGTCGACGATGCGGTAATCGAGGTGCGCGGGCGGGCGGCCGATGCAGCCCGTGCCGAGCTTGCGCGGTTCCTCCTGTGCCGCTACCGCAACGCTACAGCCGGTCTCGGTCATGGCCCAGGCTTCGATCAGGGGAATGCCGAAGCGTTCCTCGAATGCGGCATGCAGTTCCCCGCTCAAGCCCGCGCCGAAACCGAATCGGATGCGATGGTCGCGGTCTGCCGGGGTTGGAGACAGGTTCATGAGCATCGCCGGCATCACGCCCAGGTAATGCATGATGGTGGCTCCGGATTCCCGGACGCTCGCCCACCAGTTTCGCGGGTGGAAACGATCGATGGGCACGATGCAGCCGCCCGACATCAGCATGGCCATTGTCGAGGTAGCCATGGCGTTCATGTGGTGCATGGGCAGGGGCGTGATCAGCCGGTCGGCACCGGGGTCCAGGGTGCAATAGCCGCCAAGGTCCCGGTACCAGGCGCCGGTGCTCAAGAAATAGTCGTTGTCGAGCATGCAGCCCTTGGGCCGGCCGGTGGTTCCCGATGTATACAGCAGGGCGCACTCGTCGCCTCCGACCGGGCGTTCAGCGGGCGAACCGTCGTCCCCCTGCGCTGTCCAGGGTCCGTCGCAGGCTAGAATTCGGCAATCCGCCGGGGCCGCTTCCCTGATCGCCTGCACCCGGTCGGGCAGCGCGACCGCGACACGGGCATCGCTGTGCTCGAGCACATATTCCAGTTCGCCGGACTGCCAATGTGGGTTCAGCGGCGCGACGCTTGTGCGCAGGGCGTTCAGGGCCAGCCAGTGGTAGAAGAATTCCGGGCGGTTGTCGAGCCCGAGCGCCACGCGGCTGCCCGGCTCGAGACCGAGGCGGCGGTAGGCGGCGATCAGCGGCCCGACCCGGCCTTGGGCATCGGCGTAGGTAACGGTTCCGGGTTGCTGACCGTAGCGCCGGGCAGTGTCTTCCACGAGGTGCAGCATGGGCCGGTCCCCATGCGCCCGAACGGCGTCCTGAAATGCCTGGAAAACGGACGTGCCGAGGTGGAGGGTGGCTGGGTTCGAGGTCATGACAAGGCAGGATCAGGGAAAGAGCTGAATCGACGGCAGCGCCGCCTCTCGGTTCAGCAACTCGATGCGCTTGCGCCGAATGCGCAATGCGCCTCCGTTCACCACCAGTTCGTGGTGGGCGACGCCGGCCAGCACGAACTGTTCGTCGAGCTGGCTTTCAACGTACATGAAGGGCGTGCGCGTCGAGAACCTGCCGGCATTGGCATCGAAACCGTCGATCTCCGGACGTTGCAGCACGTGCTGGCAATGGCTGGGCGGCGACTGGGAAAAGGCGTTGGGGTCCTTCAGCCGCTCGATGCGCACCTTGAGCATGAGCCTGTCTTCGAAGAACAGGGCGTTGTACACATCTTCTTCCCGCTGCCCGCGCTGCAGCGGCATCCAGTACAGGGCATCGTCGGTAAAGAGGTCGTACCAGTCGTCCAGGGCGCCTGCGTCGATGAGTTGCGCTTCCCGGTAGATCAGGGCGCGCAGGTCCGCGCGGGAGGGCCGCTTCACGGAGTGTTCACCCGGGCCATCGACTCGGTCATGCGGTCGCGCCAGGCGCGGAACTGGCCGCGCATGGAGACCTCGCTGCTGCCGTTGTATTCGCCTGCGATGTCTTTCTCCACGGCGGGGTCGTGGTTGCGGTGCAGGCTGATCCAGTCGTTGCCGGAAGCGGCAAGGCCGAGCTGGATGGAGCGATAGCAGTGCAGGTCGTCGTGGCCCACCACCGAGGTGGGCGCATTGATCAGCCGGCTGTAGGTCAGGGTGCGCTCGAGCAGTTGATCGGTGGCACCGGCCAGGCGGAAGGTCCAGCTCTCGATCAGCGTCTTGTTGGCGGCCAGGGGGCGCGCGACGCGAATCGCCTGGATGGCGCCCTTGATGGTGAGGCTCGGGTAATAGACGGTGTTGTGCCGGTTGATGGATAGAATCTCGTTGGCGCGTTCCTCGCCATAAGCCTTGGTCAGCGCCTCGAAATAGCCGGCGATCTGCGAGTAGGCGGAGTGAATCGAGAAGTGCACGCCGCTGTAGCTGTGGCCGTTGGGGTAGATTTTCACGCCCATGTCGTCGAAGAACTTGTAGTTCGAGACGAAGGGCTCGAACTGCTCCACCACCATGGGTTTGGGGGTGCCCTCCGGCACGTCCATGGCCGCCCAGACATCCCGGGCGGTGCCGGCGGAGGACTGGTGAGCCACCATGGGGTGCATGGTGTCGTTCAGGTTCTCGATGAACATCTTCCAGTTGCAGTCGTGCATGTAGCGCAGCACGCCGCCGGCAACCTCGAGCCGGCCCTCGGGCGAGCGGTCGGCCATGTTGTCGATGGAAGACAGCGACTCGCCGAAATAGTCGCGGAACGACAGGCCCCGATCGCTCAGTTTGGCGAACACGAACCCCCGGTAGTTCTCGACGTTGGCGATGCGCGCCACGCCGGAGTACGCCTCGGAATCCTGCAACCCCGTCCCTTCGTAGCCCCCGGCGACCGGGATCGCCCGCACGCTGCCGTCGAAACGGTAGGTCCAGCCGTGATAGGGGCAGCGTATTGCGGATTTCAGGTTGCCGGAGGGGGCGCTCAGCAGCCGGGTGCCCTTGTGCGCGCAGCGGTTCATCAGTACGACAACATCGCCGCTGTTGTCGCGGATCAGGATGACGGGCTGCAGCCCGATGTCCGCGGTGATGTAGTCGCCCGGGTGCGGCACCTGGGAGTCGTGGCCGACGTAGATCCAGGTGGTGGGCCACAGGTGCTGCATCTCCAGGTCGAAGATCTCCTGGTCGATGTACAGGTGCCGGTGCACGGCATCGTCGCGCACCAGGGCAGCTACGGCATCGGGATTATCGGTGTAGCGCATCGGGCCGCCTCCAGCAGTTCGGCACGGCTTGCGTCGCCGGTATTTCATGGCGAATCGGCGTAAACATCAACCCGAAGGCGTGCGGTTCCGCCGGCGGGAGGGGTGCGCGGGGCAGGGTGGAAGTCTCGCGGGGCAGCGTGCAAGTCTCGCGGGGCAGGGTGAAAGTCTCGCGGGGCGAAGTGGCAGTCTCGCGAGGCGAGGTGGAAGTCTCGCGAGGCGAGGTGGAAGTCTCGCGAGGCGAGATGGGACCCTCGCGATTAACCTGAACCGGATCGTTCATTGTTCGCGCCGGGAGGGGACGTTCGCGGCTTCCGACGCGGCCGTTCCGTCCCCGGCGTTCATATAGTCGGCGAGTGCTGCCAGAACCGCTTCGTTCTCGTGATCGAGGCCGACCGTAATGCGCAGAATTTCGTCGTTGGCGGCAGCCGGGCGCGGAATGATGCCGCGCCGCATCAGAAACGAAGCGGCGCCTGCGCCGGACCTGCCGCTCGCCACCGGAAACCGGATGAGGTAGAAATTGGCGACGCTGGGCACCATGGTCAGCCCCATGGCAGCAGTGGCATCCGCGATGCGTTGCAGCCATCTGCTGTTGTGGCGCCGCGCGCGCTCCACGTGGCCGGTATCACGGATCGCCGCCGCCGCGGCGGCCAGCGCCGGCCCGTTCGTATTGAACGGGGTGCGGATGCGTTGCACCGCATCCACCACGTTCGCGGGGCAGTAGGCCCAGCCGATGCGCAGCGATGCCAGGCCGTGGATCTTGGAGAACGTGCGCGTCATGACCACGTTGTCGCCGGCATCGACCAGGGATTGGCCGCTCTCATAGTCCTCCCGGTCAACGTATTCGGCGTACGCGCCGTCTACCACCAGCAGGCAACCGCCTGGCAGTCCCGAGCGCAGCCGGCGCAGTTCCGCGCCGCTGACGTAGGTGCCGGTGGGGTTGTTCGGGTTGGCAACCACGCAGAGTCGCGATCTTGCCGTCGCCGATGCCAGCAGGGCCTGCACATCGATACGGTCGTCCCGTTCCGGCGCTACCACAGGATTACCACCCTGGGCGACGGAGTGAATCCGCACCATCTCGAAGCTGTTTTCGCTGATCAGGACATCGTCGCCGGGCTGCAGGTAAGCGCGGACCATCAGCAGGATCAGTTCATCCGAGCCGTTGCCGCAGATGATGCGGCCCGGATCCAGGCCATGCACCTCGCCGATGGCGTTGCGCAGTTCCGACTGCGACCCGTCCGGATACCGGTTGATCTGCCCCACCGCGTCTCGATAGGCCGCCAGCGCCGCGGGGCTCGGCCCGTGGGAGGATTCGTTGGCGGACAGCTTGACGGGTTCGTCCACGCCGGGTATTTCGCGCTGCCCCATCTTGTAGGGCGCGAGCTTCGACAATCCCGGAGCATGCTTGAGCATCGTGATGCGGTCCTTTCCCTGTTCGGACGATCAGGTATGCCAACACCGGGCGGGCTATGCAAGGGCCGCCTGATCGAATATCTTGGGCCCTTGTATCTTACACGTAAAGTATAGGTGCGGGCATGGATGCAGGCACGGAAAAGAGGGCCATACAGCCGCCTGGCTGGCCGCGGCCGAAGGGATATTCGAACGGCATGGTCGCCGAGGGCCGGCTGCTGGTAACCGGGGGGCTGATCGGCTGGGACGAGCATGAACGCTTTCCCAGCGACGACTTCGTCGACCAGGTGCGCCAGACGCTTGCGAACACGGTGCAGGTACTTGCCAGCGGCGGCGCCGGCCCCGAGCATATCGTGCGCATGACCTGGTACATCACCGACAAGCGGGAATACCTGCAGCGCCAGGGAGAGATCGGCACGGCCTACCGGGAGACCATCGGCCGGCACTTCCCGGCGATGGCGGTGGTCGAGGTGGCGGGGCTGCTGGAAGACCGCGCCAAGGTGGAAATAGAGACCACGGCGGTGATCCCGGCGTGAACGCAAACAGTTTTCCGAACCCTGCCGCGCGGAAGCTAGTCCAGCCCTCCTGCTCGCGGACAAGTTCTCAGAAGAGTCAATATCCCTCCCGGTCAACGTTTTCTCGTCGGGTTGGGGCGTAGCCCCGTCAGGCAATGAGTGAAAAACCTCTACAAGCGGTGGACAGCAAACAGGCGCTGAGGGCCTGGGTTCAGCTCCTGAAAACCGCCAAGCGGATCGAGAGCGAAATAGCCAGCCACTTTGCCAACGAGCACGGCACCTCGCTGTCGCGTTTCGATGTGCTGGCCAATCTCGAGCGCTCGCCGGGACACGCCACGGGCACCTCGCAACTGTCGAAAATGCTGCTGGCTTCCCGGGGCAATATCACCCGGCTGCTCGACCGCATGGAGAACGACCGGCTCATTCGCCGTGAATCCAGCCCCAGTGACAAGCGGGTCAGCGAAGTACGCATGACCGATGCGGGTGAACGGCTGTTCGCCAGCCTTGCCCCGGACCATGAAGGTTGGGCGCAGGACATTTTCGGAGCGTTGAGCGAAGCAGAGCTGGCCGACCTGATCGCCATGCTCCGGAAGCTGCGGACGCAGCTCGATTCGCTGTCGAAGTCGTGAGTCGGTGGTAGTGTGCGCGTCGAGCAGCAGCCCGTGGCTTACGGCAGGGGGAGTCCTCATGTCGGCCCGGTTCAGAAGGAGAATTGACAATGCTGGTGTATTACCGCGAACTGACCGTTGCCTGGGGTGAGTCCGACCCGTTCGGGCTGGTGTATTTCCCGCGCATGCTGGCCTGGTTCAACGATGCGGAACACGAGTTCTTCGCCCAGGCCGGCTACCCGGTGACCCGCATGGTGGCGAGCGACCGTACGGCGTTCGTCATGGGGCGCGTGAACTTCGAGTTCGTCGGCCCCGCGGGCTACGGCGAAAAGATCGTCACCCGGCTGGCCGTGAAGGAGATCACCAACTCGACGGTGACCTGGGATTGCAGTGCGCGCCGCGCCGACAAGTCGCTGGTGACGCGTGGGACGGCGACCAGGGTCTACGCCAGAATCCGGGAAAACGGCGAGTTGAAGGCGAAGCCGATTCCCGACGGCATCCGCGCGCTGCTCGGCGCGGCGACGAACAATGATTGAGTCGAAGCCGCCGGGCGGGCGCGGCGCCACACAACAGGCCGCGCCGGAGATGAGCGGGGCCGATGCGCTGCTGGCCCAGATTCTCGCCAACGGCGTAGACACCATCTACGGGCTGCCCGGCGGGCAGCTCGATCACTTTTTCGATTCGATGCACCGGGCCGGCAACCGCGTTCGGTTTATCGGCAGCCGGCACGAACAGGGCGCCGCCTACATGGCTCTCGGTCATGCCCGTTCCACAGGCAAGCCGGGCGTCTACTGCGTGGTTCCGGGGCCGGGCGTGCTCAATACGGGCGCCGCCCTCTGCACCGCCTTCGCCACCAATGCGCCGGTACTCTGCCTGACCGGCCAGATCCCGAGCGTGGGCCTCGGGCGCGGCATCGGCTATCTGCACGAACTGCCCGACCAGTTGGCGACGCTGAAGACGCTGACGCGCTTCTCCGAGCGCATCATGGCGCCCGAGGCGGCCCCCGAAGCCGTCAACGAGGCGTTCCAGTGCATGCTGGGCGGTCGGCAGGGCCCGGTATCCCTCGAAATGCCAATGGACATCATGGAACGGAAGGGCCGGGTGACGTTGCTGCCGGGCGCTTCCTTGAACGGTGAAGGCGATGTCGACCCGGATGCTGCCTCTGCCGCCGCGCGCATGATGGCGAAATCCAGGTCGCCCGTGATCATCGCCGGCGGCGGCGCCGTGGCCGCCCGTGCCGAGGTCAACGAACTGGCCGAACGCCTGCAGGCGCCGGTGGTCACCTTCCGCAACGGGCGCGGGGTCGTTTCCGACCGCAGCTATCTTGCCCAGAACCTGGCGGCCGGATACGAACTCTGGCGCACCGCCGACCTGGTCATCGGCATCGGCAGCCGCATGGAGCAGCAGTACCTGCACTGGGGCATGCCCAGGGGCAGGGGGGTGATCCGCATCGACGTCGACCCTGAAGAGATCGCCCGGCACCCGGCGCCGGATGTGGCGCTGACCTGCGATGCGGGGGGGGCCATCGGCGCGATCCTGGGTGCATTCGACCCGATCGGCGGAACGCGGCCCTCGCGGGAGGACGAACTGATTGCCCTGAAATCTGCCGTGCGCCAGCAGATTGAGGCGGTTCAGCCCCAGGTGGCCTACCTGGACGCAATCCGGGAAGCGCTTCCGGACGACGGCTATCTCGTGGATGAGATCACCCAGGTCGGCTACGCCTCATGGTATGCGTTCCCGGTCTACGAACCGAGGCACCTGGTGACAAGCGGTTACCAGGGAACGCTGGGCTACGGCTACGCGACGGCACTGGGCGTCAAGGCGGCCAACCCGGACAAGCCCGTGGTCAACCTCGCCGGCGACGGGGGCTTTCTCTACACCTCGAACGAGATGGCCACCGCGGCCCAGTACAACATCGGCCTGGTAACAGTCTTGTTCAACAACAACAAGTTCCAGAATGTGCAGCGTCAGCAGAAGGAATGGTTCGGCGGGCGCATCATCGGTTCGGATCTACGGAACCCGGATTTCGTGGCGTACGGCGAAAGCTTCGGCATCCGCAGTTCCAGGGTCGAGTCCCCGAAAGCCCTGCGCGGGGAACTTGACCGCTACCTGGCGCGCGACGAGCCGGGCCTGATCGAGGTGCCTGTCGGCGACATGGCATCGCCCTGGCAATTCATCATTCGGGAGCCGCTGTTCGCGGAGGGTCGGTCAGCCACCTGACTGGTGGTTTGAATTGCGCGCCACCCGACTTCGCGGAGCCCTGTCGGATGCGGGCTGGTGCCGAGCGAATCGCCCAACAGATGAGGCCACGGGCTGCTAGGCCTGGCAGGGTGTTGGCTTCGATCGCTCCTGCAAATCTGTCGGATTCTCGCCATCGACTGGCACGACGCCGCTGGGCGTCCGTTGAGCAAACTGATTTAGAAAACGGATCAACGTGAAGTTTGTGACGTCCAACGTGCGTACGCAGTGGGCCAGTCGACGAACCGGCACTCGGCACAGCGTCGCGAGGTGCAGGGCGTCCGTTCCTGAGCAGCGGTTCAGAAGCGATCGGATGGCCGCTTCCATTTGCGGCGTTCCTTTCGTTTTGCCAAGGAGGTAGCCGAGTGCCGCCGCTCCGTCCGGACGATACGCACACCCGGCGCAATGACGAGCCGCCAACGCTCCCGCGACGCCCTCCGCCGTGACGGCGTCAAAGTTCTTCGAAACCGAAGCAACGTTGTCGAAGGCCGCATCACCGGCCAACTGAATCGGACGCTGCCGGTAGGCTGGCAGATGAATGCTGTTCATGGGCTTTCCAGATCCCTGGGCGAACGCTCGCGACGGACATGTTCGAACAGTTCCCGTACGGATTTGGCGTCCACCTCGATTTCATCTCCATCGACCGAGAACAACGGCTTGTCCGAAAACGAGGCCCAGCGTTTCGGCAGCATGGCGAGTGCTGCGGAGAGTTCGGTCATCTGCATGTCGGAAAGCAAGCCCAATGCCTCACGCAGAGCATTCGGATCGTATCGCTCGGCAGCAACCAGGTCGAATAGGTCACGCGGTTCGATGACGCCCGCTCCGCACATCCGATGTACGAGTTTGGCCGCCAGAATGTCCGCGGTCGACTCAGTCTCTATGGTCGTATTGGGCACGACCCTGCCGGTTGGCGACCCGATCAGTGCAGCAGAGGGAAGAATTGTGACCTCGATGCCGGCGATATGGCAGAAGCTCGCTATCTGATCAACGAAGGAAGCTCCCTCCTCAACGCCGTCTGCGATGGAGTTGATCGCGCGTTCGATTTCGGGGCCGCTTCCCGCAATGGTTCTGGCATACGTCCCGGGATCGCAGAAGAGATCGGCATCAAACGACATGCGGTGCCCCCAGCGGGCTTGCAGGATCGTGCCCCCGCCCATGCGCAAGGCGCCTGCAGGGAAGAACGGTGCGACGAGGTTTGCAAAGCGCGCAACGGCGACGGCGATTTCGCGAGGTATGCCTGTTTCTTCCGTTTTCATCGCGCCTCTCCGAATGGAGAATGGGGGCGTCCTCGGGTTCTGCAACCGAAAGTCGTCGTGCAGTTGCAGTTTGGCGCAGCGGAGGGCGGCTGTCATCCCGATCGCGATCGCGCCTGGGTTGGGTGTTGGCTCGATGCCGTTGGGGTGAACCGCCGGACTCGAACCGGCATCGACCAGGGTCACATCCTGGGGCTCTACCATTGAGCTAGCAGCCCGTGGCAAAAGTCCGGCGAAGCACCGAGAGCGTCGATGCGCCCGTCTGACAAGGCGCGAGGAGCGAGAATATCGGGCATATTTGAGCGACGAGCAACGCAGTCAGGCGGGATGCAGCGGCGTTCGAATGCCGGCGGACTTTTGCCACGGGCTGCTAGGTTCACCGTCGTGTGGCGGAGACTGAGAGGATCGAACTCCCACGCCCGTGAGGGCATCACCGGGTTCAAACCGGATAAGCACGCCAGCCTTGCGAGTCTCCGTTTGGAAGACGAACGAGTTGTCTGCCTTGCACGGGTAAAGACACAGATTGGGGATCCGGACGAGATTCGAACTCGCAATTACGAGGTTGAAGGCCTCGTGGCTTAACCATTCGCCCACCGGATCATGAAATCTGGCGCCACGGACCGGACTCGAACCGACATCTCTTAGATCGACAATCCAGCGCTCTCCCGATTGAGCTACCGCGGCGGCGGAAGGAACGAACGACTGAGACTACATCGTTTGCGGCCATCCTTTCGTGAGTGTACCGGCCGCCTTGCGGGGCGGCCGTTGCCCACTTGTCCACATCCGCCCGGCGCTAACCGGCGCGAACGTAGATGGCCATGACTGCCTTTTTCAGAGTGTGGCGGTTCACTCGTCGTACCTACCTGTTCGGCAGTTCGCTTACCGTGAGCCTCGCGGGCTCCTGATGGGTGCTACCCAACCGTGCGGCGTTCTGCCAAGGTCCATCCGCTTGCGGCTTCAGGACCGCCGAATTGTCCGTGGACTTCGGCCTTAAGCCATTGTCAGTAAGTACCGAGGCGCGTCTTGGCGTTTAGTTCCAATGCGTATTGCCGGACTTGAACCGACGACCGATCGCTTTTCAGGCGATTGCTCTTTCCACTGAGCTAAATCCGCTGGCGGATCCCATTCCGGCGTGCGCGCCCCAGTCGCTTCGCCGCCTTTTGGGCGACGAAATACAACACGCCGTCTGTCGTTCGCCTACCGGCTACTTGACCGAATACCAGGACGCCGGCTGCCCACCGGAACCCCGATCTTCTGCGCAGCCGCACTCGCTCGTAAGGCTCGTACTGACCTGCACTACCCGTTGCCCTTCGCGGTTGACGATGTCGGTGCCGCGGGTTGCACCACCACGTGTTCTTTCACGGACCTGCATTCCCGGCTTGACGCCGGTGCATGAGCCACGCTAGTTCCGCGCATCGCTTTGCCGCTATCTCCGTCGGTTTCCCCGGCGAAGACAGGAGGGCCGGGCTTGCCTGGGTCGACCGAACCCGAAGGTTCGGCGGGACGCCATGGGTCGCGCCCCTTTCCCGCCGTTACCGACGGTTATCGGCGCCAGGCCGCTTGTTCTGTTGAACTTCTTCAACATCCATATCCACCGGGGCAGGCGCTTGCGCGCACCACAAGGTCTGCCCTCGCGGTTGCCTCGCCCGATACGAAGCACTGCCCCGGCGCTCAACACAATTCACCTTGTCAAAGAACGTTTCACCGGGGCAAAAAAAACCCCGGTGGTTTGCGAACCTACCAGGGCTTTCTGCCGGTCTGGAAGGTTCGACCTGCTCGCCTTCCAGACCCGTTGTCAGGAAAGGCTTACCTCATGGATTGGCCACGATCGAATTCATGCGAATCCACGCTCGAGCGCTCCGACTGAGACCACTGCGCACGCGGGAACGCATCGCCGGTAGGCTTCTCGACCGGGTATTCGGTCTGTGAACCGCAGGCGGCGGAAATTCCGGGTTGTGTGGCGTTCCAGTTCATGGGGCGCGCAGTATATCGGCGCGCATCCTGGTGTCAACACGTCTTCTGAACGTTCGGTTCATAAAATAGGAACGGTGCGGGGCGGCAATTCTCGACGTCTCATGCGCGGAAAAGGTTGTCAGATCAGTCGAACTCTCTCCGGTTCGCCGTGTTCGCGTCGGGCTGAGCATCGCCCCGTCAGGGCTTTCGGATGGTCTCCGGTTGCGTTTTGCGAACAGACTTGAGCCAGTCGGCCAGGGCTTTTTCCTGGGATTCCGTCAGGTCGAGCGCACCTGCCATGAAGGCGATGGTGTCGATCACCCGGGCGCGGATGGCCGGCCCGATCTTCTCGTCAGGCCGGGGGCTGCCTTCTCCGAACAGCAGCCATTCCGGCGTTACGTGCGTTGCTTTCGCGATCCCCATCATGAGCTTCAAGTTGGGGTTCACCGGCTCTACGGTTTCCAGCCTGTGCAGGCCCGTTTTGGAGAGGGTGATCCCTTGCCGACCGAGGACTCTGCGCAGTTCGGCCGGTTCCAGCCCCGCCCGGGCCCGGGCTTCGCGTATTCGAACCGATATGCTCGATTGCGTTGAACGGCGGTTGCCGTATCTGCTATTCGGCACGTTTGCGGACCTCATGCGACAGCCGCCGCTGCTACCTGCACGGCACCAGGGCTTCCTTGCGATTGTTTTTCAGGTTTCTCAGGCGAGGGCCTCCAGCGCTTCCCAGTGCAAAGCGCCGAACGGGAAATCGGGGTGTACCGGCTGAATGCACACGTGGGTCGCCCCCGCGTCGTAGTGTGCCTGAATGCGCTTGCTTATGGCGGCTGCGTCGCCCCATGCGAATGTGGCGTCGATGAAACGGTCGGAACCGCCACCCTCGATGTCGGACTCGTCGAGGCCCATGCGCAGCCAGTTATTCCGGTAATTTGATAGCGCCATGTACATCTGTGCCGTTTGGCGCGCGACGGTTCGCGACTTTTCGGGATCTTCGCAAAGAATCACTTTCTGTTCGACGCAGAGCCAGGCGTCGGGACCCATGATCTTGCGCGCCATGGCGGTGTGATCGGGCGAGGTGAAGTAAGGGTGCGCACCTTGGCAGGTGTCCCGGGCAAGTTCGAGCATCTTCGGGCCGAGGGCGGCGATTACGCAAGGGGGATCGGCCGTCGGGCTAGGACCACTGTATGGCGAGGCATTCATCTGCTTCAGGTAGGAGCGCATCGTCGCTACGGGTTTACTGTAGTTGAGCCCCCGCACACCCTCCACCATTGGCTTGTGGGAGACGCCGAGCCCGAGCAGGAATCGGTTGCCGGACTGTTCGGCGAGCGTCTTCTGCGCTGCCAGCGTGACGCCCGGCTCCCGGTGGTAGATCGAGGCAATCCCGGTCGCGACGATCAGTTCGCTGGTGTTCGCAAGCAGCCAGGACGCGTGAGCGAATGGGTGTCGGCCCGTCGCTTCCGGGATCCACAGAGCGCTGTAGCCGAGCGACTCGATGCGTAGGGCGGTTTCGGCCGCTTCGGCGGCGGACATTCCGTCGGTGAAGTACCAGACGCCGGTTTTGGTGAGATTCACTGCGTTCTCCTTTACTCGGACACAAGTCATGTGTTCGGTGTTGCCGGATCGCGGCGCCGGACGGCGGAACCGGCTGGCGCATCAAACCGGACAGGCTGGCGAGTTGTTTTCCCACTTCGTGCGGCCTCCATTGTCCGCCGTCGTGAGGGAAACTCTCGCCTACCGAACCGATTCTCCTGTCGAAAATCCGAGCTTCAGGTTGTTTCGAAAGCTGGACCCCAGAAGTGCAGGCGGACTCTTGCCGTGGGCCCTACTGGCCCGCCTCGGCGGTCACCGGGTCGATCATGCGCTTAACCAGGGTGACCTCGGTCGCCGGGAAGCCGCTGCGTTCGGCGTGCTCGGCGATGAGTTCCGGGTTCTCAGCGATGTAGATGCAGAAGGTCTTGTCGCCCGCGACGTAGGTGTGTTCCCACTGGATGTTCTTGTCCTCTGCCTTCATGGCGGCGAGGACGCCATTCGATTTCTGCGATGCCTCCCGCAGGGCCTCGCGTTCGGCGGAACCGATCTCGGGAATGTCTCTTTCGATCACGTATCTGGGCATGGCGCTCCTCCGGCGTGCTTGCATCCGCTCGCGCAACGCGGTCGTTTGTCGAGCAAATCGATGCGCGCGCGCTTGAACACAATTTTTGGTCGAGACTAGCCTGCTCGGGTCATATTGTCGACCGGATTGCATCCGGTCGCTGTCTTGTCGTCGGGTTGGGGCGTAGCCCCGTGTCATCATTGCCCTGAGGAGTCACAGTGGCACAGCTTCGCGCAGAACGCGTTCGCGCATTGCGGGAAGGAGAAAGCCTTCTGTCACCACATCAACCGGCCGTTGCAGGAGTTCTTCTGCGTCTGCCAGCATGCCACCCAATGCCAGCCCACGGGCTTCTGGCCTCGCATCGACCAGGAGATCGACATCGCTGTCTTCATGCACGTCGCCACGCGCCATCGAGCCGAACACCCGGACGTTGCACAGCGCATGGCGCTCTGCTATGGCAAGTAGTGCTTCCCGGTTTTTGGCAATCAAGGCTGGCAACGCGCGCGGCTTTGCTTGCCGTGTCATATTCGCATCTCCAGGCAATGCCTCATTCGAGCGCGGAATGTCGCTGGGTTACACCTCGCGATCTACGCGTTAAGAGTGTTCGATAATACCCTTCTTGAATGGTGTACCTCCAGCCGTTACGCGGGTTCGCGGCAGGGAAGGATGCGTATATCATCCACCACCCTTCTTGCAGGTTCCATTGCAACCAGCAGGTAGTCGGCGAGCCGGTGTTCGTCGCGAAGCGCCCGCAGTCCCTTCAAGTCCCGGGCACCCACCGTGCGTCCAGAAATCGAGCGATGGATGGCTCGGATGTGGTGATAATCAACAACTAATCTGTGCAATATCATGTTTATCAACGGTAACGTCACTGAATTTCAAGATTTGGGGCTAGCAGCCCGTGGCAAAAGTCCGCCGGCATTCGAACGCCGCTGCGCCCGCCTGACTGCGTTGCTCGTCATTCAAATATGCCCGATATTCTCGCTCCTCGCGTCTTGCCAGGCGTTCTCGCCTGGCAGAGCAGTGCTCTGCCTCGCGATGCGCGAGCGGCTCGAACCATCGGCGCTCTCGGTGCTACGCCGGACTTTTGCCACGGGCTGCTAGCGAATCCCCAATTGGAGTCGACATTCCGCGGCAGTTTCAATTCCCGACCGAGTCAGGCGTGCGGCGCGGCAGACGCCGGAGGCTCCCGGTCAGCGATCGTCCTTCAACAGATAGCGCTCCACCATCTGGATCATCGCCTGTTCAAGTTGCGGGTCGCCCAGTTGGTCGGGTGCCCTCAACCCGTACTCATTGGCAATGGCGCTCACCGCGCGCATGAGGAATTCGGCCAGGAACCGCAACTCCGCCTCGGGGCGCAGCAGCTCGCGATGGACTTCCAGGAACGCCAGCGAGATGCCCAGGAAATCGTCGAAGATCTCGGCTTCGACTTCGGCGATGGCAAAGCGGGGCACTTCGGTTTCCAGCGCGGCGTAGAGCGCCGGGTCGCGGCGCATCCAGTTGAGCCGGCCGCGGACGAGGTGGCGGATTACATCGCGTGGCTGTTCGGGGTGGGGTTCGGCGATGAATTCGGTGTAAGCCTTGGCGGCTTCCCGCCGGCGCAGTTGCGCGAAGATCGCCTCCTTGCCCGGGAAGTACTCGTAAAGCGACCCGATGCTGACGCCGGCGCGTTCGGCGATTCGATTGGTACTCGCGGCGGCGTAGCTGTCCTCCGAGAGAATCCGAGCCGCGGCGTCGAGAATGGCCGTCACGGTCGCGACCGCACGGGCTTGCCTGGGCCGTTTGCGCGGCGCATACATTGGGCTTGCGGCGTCCGGGCGCTCGTTACTGTGCATGCCGGAGAATCCGAGTACGAAAACATAGTGATCGCTCGGATAATAGCAGGGTACACGGAACGGGAAACCGCCAATGTCATTCGTACCAGCCGTTCAGGTGGCTTCGGACAGCCTCCCCCGCCAACCGAATACCCGGCTCGAACACCTGCCCGGCCCCAAGGGCCACTGGCATTTCGGCAATCTGCGGGCACTGCTTCCGGACCCGGCTGACTTTCTAGGGGAGATGCGCGCCCGATACGGCGACTGCTTTACCGTCGGCCTGCTGTTCAATCGGCGGGTAGTCGTGCTCGCCGGGCCCGCCGCGAATCGCCTGGTGCTGCTCGACGCGGAAAGAAATTTCTCCACCCGGATGGGTTGGGAAGTGATACTCGACTTCTTCGGCGGTTTCCTGATGCTTCGCGACTTCGAAGACCATCGCATTCACCGGCGGCTGCTCACCGGGTTGTTCAAGCCCGACGCACTGCGGCGCTATCTTGCATCCATGCAACCGATAATCCGGCGCACCGTGTCCAGCCTGGATGGCGAACCGGATGCCTACCCCCTGGCGAGGCGCCTGGCCCTCGATATCGGTCTGCAGGTCTTCGCAGACGTCGAGCCCACGCCCGGGAACGAAGCGGTCTACCGGGACAACATGCGCGTAATCGATGGCGTGATGGGAAGCCGCATCCCGATTCCCGGCACCCGCCGCTGGCGGGCTCTGCGGGCGCGGGACCGCCTGCGCGCGCGGCTGCTGGCCGAGGTGCCAAAGCGACGTAACCGGCCGGGGCAGGACATGTTTTCACAACTAGCCTGCTTCGAAGACGCCGAGGGCCGGCTTCTCTCGGACCGCGACATCGTCGGCCACATGATGGGCATGCTCTTCGCGGCGCACGAAACAACGGCGAGTGCCATGACGATGATGATGTATTCCCTGGCCCGGCATCGCGACTGGCAGCAGCAAGTGCGCGCGGAAGTTCTCACGGCTGCACGGGACGATGCGCCAGGCGTGGGTCAACTCGGCGACATGCCGATTGCCGATGCGGTGTTGCGGGAAACGTTACGGCTGTATTCGCCGGTACAATTGCTGCCCCGCCGTAACGTGAGGGCGTTCGATTTCCTCGACAACCGCATTCCGGCGAACAGTCAGATTTTTCTGTCTCCGCAGATGTGCCATCGAGACCCGGAGTTGTTCGAGCGCCCCGAAATGTTCCGCCCGGAGCGCTTTCTCCCACAGGGGGCGGAATCGCGGGCAGACCCGTTCTCTTTCATACCGTTCGGCAAGGGCAGCCACATGTGCCTCGGCATGCACTTCGCCATGCTGGCGGTCAAAGCGCTGTTCGTGCAGCTTCTGCGCGCCCGCGACTTGAGCCTTGCCGCAAAACGCGCACCCGTCATCCGCTACATGCCGACGCTGCGCCCGACACAACGGCTGCCGCTGCGTTTCGACCCCATACGCGCAGATACGGCGTGCGGAAATCGGAGCGTGAACCGTAGTTCAGCCTCGGATAGCACTGGCTGATGCGGGTTTGCGCCGCAGGCTCCGCCCACACCTGACTTCAGACCGTGACCGTGCCTTCCAGGCTAGCAGCCCGTGGCAAAAGTCCGCCGGCATTCGAACGCCGATGCGCCCGCCTGACTGCGTTTTCGTGCGAGGTGTGCCCCCTCGCGCACCCCGGGCTGAAGGCTCCGCTCGTCGCTCAAATATGCCCGATATTCTCGCTCCTCGCGCCCCTCTCGGTGCTTCGCCGGACTTTTGCCACGGGCTGCTAGAGTTCCGGCGATCGACACCCGGTCACGGAGATACCGCTTTCACGGTACCCTTGTTCGATGCATTCATGAGACGCATCTTCCCCGGGGGACGGCTGGAAGGACGCATGACCACGGGCGCATCCGCTACCAGGGCTTGTTGAGCCCGACGCTGCGGCGCCGCTCCTCCCAGGCTCGATTGCCCGCTTGCTCTTGCCTGGATTTCGGCAGGGTGAAGGGCAATCTCAGCAGGAAACCCCAGGCGGAAGGGCTTGCCAGCAGGCGCCGGATTGCGGCCCGGGCATCCTTGGGGGAGACGAAAACCCTGGTGGTCAATGTGCTGTCTGCCGAGCTTTCGATGATCAGCTCGTCGCCCTGCCGGGCGATGGTGCCTACCTGAAACTCGATATCCGCCAGTTCGCTGACGACCTTCATGGAATCCTCCGTTAGATGGAGTCAGCCCTCTTTCTTGAGTGCGCCGATTGCCTGTGCGGCGCCGATTCGTTGCCGGTGGCGTGCCGGCATGTCGCCCGCCGTCATGCCGGCCGGCGGCATGAACTGCCCACGCTCGTACAGCTGGGCAAAAACCTCCTCCACCGGCCGCATCTTGTCGGCCAGGGTGCGCGGTGGCTTGCCCGCCGGAAACTGGTTCGGCGGGTAGATGGGCTTCTCGTAGATCTGGCGGAAGCCCTCGGTGCGCACATCGACCCAGCAGTTGTGATTGCAGCGGGAACGGTGCTCCCGCAAAGCCTCGATATCGATGGGCGCGGCGATCACCTGTTCCTCGGGGTAGGGGGCCGTGCGCAGCATCATGCCGATGTAGTCGATGATGAAGGAGTTGCCGGAACAGAAAGCCCGGGGGTAGTAGTCGTAGTCGACGGTGCCCCAGTTCGAGCCCAGCAGGTAACACATGTTGTCGTGCGCCCGGGTGCGGCGGGTGAAGGTCCAGAAATCCCAGGGTTCCGAGACGCCCTCGGCCTCCTGCAGTGCCACCGGGTGGCAGATCACCTCGCAGCCGTTGTAACCGAGGGCGCGTGATACCTCCGGTGTGCAGCCGTCGTGGCAGGTCATGGTGCCGAGCTTGCCGATGGGCGTATCGATCACGGGGAACAGGTCGGCGATGTCGGCGCCGAACACTTCCCGGTACTCATCGAGCAGGTCGTGCGGGCTGGTGCCGAGCCCGATGGAGGCCGGGATGTGCCACTTGTGATAGCGCAGTTCCACCTCGCCCGAAGGGCCGATGATGAATGCCGTGTTGAACCAGCGGTCGGGGAACTCGGCAACCTGTTCGACGACGCCGCCGCCGGCGATGTAGAGGTTGTATTCCCTGGCCTTGTCGCCCAGCGCCTGCATTTCGGGGCCGTCGATGGCGATGGCCTTCTTCATGAAGCTGTCGATGCCGTGCTCGCCCTTGCCGGGGGTGGTGACGCCCTGCAGGAAGTACTCCGGCAGCACCACCAGCCTGGAGGGCAGTTCCCAGAAGTAACCGACCCCGAAGTCGATGAGGTTCAGCACCCGGTCGAGATTCTGCTTGATCTCGGCCCGGTCGTTGGCCACCCGTACATGAGGCTGAACGACCAGCGCCGTGTACTTCTCTATGGGTGAGTGGGTCATTTGCGTGTCCTTGACGGGAAGAGTTTGCGCGTCCATGTGGTGACTCGTGTGAATATCCTTTGTGGGTTTACCAGAAATTTGCGGGTTTGATGCCCAGGTCGTCGAGCATCACGTTGGCGGTTATGGTGCCCATGGCCGAGATGCCGCCGCCGGGGTGGCAGTGGGGCCCGGTCATGTACAGGTCGCGTACCGGCGAGCGGTAGTGGGCGTAGCCCGGGAACGGGCGGAAGCAGCCGAGTTGCGACTCGATGCGCTCGCCGCCGTTGGTGGTGCCCTCGACAAAGCTGGGGTTCGCCGCCTCGAGGCTCTCGCCGGTGTGCACGGCCAGCCCCAGGATGTTGTCGTCGTTCATGTTCGGTGCGTATTGCCGCAGCTTGCGGAGCAACACACGGCGCGTGTAATCCTCGCCGATCTCCGCCCAGGTCTCTCCCGAGGCCAGCCAGTTGGAGACGAACGTATCGCAGATGAGCGTGTGTTTGCCTTCGGGCGCCCGGGTGGGATCGAGCAGCGTCCAGCAGGCGCTCCACAGGAACGGGTCGGACGGCGGTATTCCCATCGACAATTCCGCGTAATAGCGGGTCATCTGATCCATGGAGTCGACGATGCGGTGAAAGGCGCAACGGCTCATGTCGGCGCCGTTCGTAAATTGCGGCGGCTCCTTGAGAGCGAGGTGGCCCCGGCAAACCGAGATCTTGCCGAAGCTGTAGCCGCGCACCATGTCCAGGAAGTCTTCCTCCAGCTCGCTCTCATCGAGCAGTTTCAGGAAGGTCTGGCGGGGTTCCAGGGCCGAGACCACCGCCCGGCGGGCGTCGATGCTGCCCTCGGTGGCAGTTTTGATGCCGCTGGCCCTGCCGTTTTCGACGACGATCTTTTCCACGGCGCAGTCGGTCAGGACGCGCCCCTCCCGGGCCTCGATGTAGCGTGCCATGGAGTTGGGCAGCATCTGGCTGCCGCCCTCGGGGATAGCCTGTCCGTAGTGGTGAATGGCTGGAATCATGATGTAGAAGGACTGGCCGGCCCCGCCCTGGTCCGGGAGAATCTGCGGCGCCAGCGCCCAGTTCATCAGCACGGCGCGCACGAATTCGTGCTCGAAATAGGTTTCCACCCAGGCGCGCGCCGACATGGAAAAGTCGCGCAGACGGCGAATGCCGGCCTGGGTGGTCTCCAGTGCCCGGGGTAGGGCGCTCGGGGGGGAGGGCGGGGTGAAGAAATCCTTGACGAACCCCTCGCGGATCGCCTCGAACTCGTCGAACACTTGGCGATAGCGCCGGGCATCCCGGGCCGAGTAGGCGGCGATGGATTCGCAGGTGGCATCGATGTCCTTGTGGATCACGATGCCCGGGCCGCCGTTGCAGTCCGGGTGGCCGGTGATCTGGTCCTCGGGTTCGATATACCTTAGCCCGTACTGCTCGAGTTCGGG
Organism: Pseudomonadales bacterium; assembly: GCA_963663395.1. Classification (GTDB taxonomy): domain Bacteria; phylum Pseudomonadota; class Gammaproteobacteria; order Pseudomonadales; family Azotimanducaceae; genus Azophilus. Next base: position 4,544,555 of record OY760226.1, on the reverse strand, counting down.
CTGAATGCTCTTGAAGTCGGCGTTGCACTGAATCCAGACGTGCGAGGAACCGTACAGGTCGTGCTTGAAGCCGGGCAGCGTGACTTCCCGGGTGACGGCGCCGCCGCCCACCCATCGGTTGCGCTCGACGACACAGACCTTCAAGCCCTCGCGGGCCAGTACGGCGCCGCAAGCCAGCCCGTTGACGCCGGCGCCTATGACGACGACATCGAATTCGGAATTCACGAGCAGTTATCCGGTGCGGTATTCGTGCCAGGCCCTGCCGGGCAAGCCGGGTGCCGGCGACGGGCCTGTTGCCAGGACCGTGCCGGCGTTTCCGTCAAGAGCGACAGGGCACGGCATTGCCAATGAAGCGGCGCGTACTACTCGCCGAAACGCGTCGTCCAACTGACTCTCACCCAGGCCGGGTGCGGCTGCACCACGGTGCCGGTCTGGGAGAAGTCCTCCGCGCCAAGGGTGTAGTCCTCGTCGAAGACGTTGTCGACACTCACGTTCAGGTTGTGGTTGTCCCAGTCGAATCCCGCCTGCAGATTCACCAGCGTCACGTCGTCGGCAACGTAGGGGAACTCGGGCCGGTCCTGGTGATTGAACTGGGTGGTGAAGCTGTCCCGATAGAGCACTTCCGCGCGCACGTAGGCATCGGCGGGGCCGACCTGCCAGTTGAACTGCGCGTTGGCGCCTGCGCTCCACTTCGGGGCATTGGGCAGCTGCTGGCCGCTGACGTCGCCGAATGGGGAATTCTTGAAGTCCTTGAATTCGGCATCGGCATACCCGACGAATCCGCCGAGTTGCAGGTTTTCGCCGACCAGCGACTGCACGGAGAGTTCGAAGCCCTTCGACTCCGCCTCTTCGGCGTTGTTGACGCGGCTGTCAGGTTGCGGGCCGCCCACGCAATCCACGCCCTGCGGGCTGTCGAACGGCACCAGTTCGCCGCTGGCCAGCGGACAGACGAACCGGTCCAGGCGCACCTGCATGTCGTCCCATTGCGTCAGGAACAGCGCCAGTTCCGCATAGGTGCGGCCCTGGTTGAAGTTGCCTTTCCAGCCCCACTCGAAACTGCTGACCCGCTCCTTGTCGAAGAAGGAGCGTGAGTCGATGGCCAGTTCCTCGCCCACAAGGGCGGCGCGCCCGCCGGCGTCTGCGGCGACGCGTATGCCCGCCGCGCGGTATCCCCGCGACCAGGTGAAGTACAGGTTGTGGTCTTCCCAGCCGGCCCAGCTGATGCCCACGCGCGGCGAGAAGTCGGTGCTGTCGTTCTTGCCTTCGTTGAAGATGTTTTGCGGGAAACGGCCGCCGGAAACGAACATGCCGCCATCGCCGGTCTGATAGATCGGCAGTGGGTGCTGGTCGGGCCTGAGCTCACAGCCGGGCAGCAACGGCGGCGCTACGCCGTCCACCACGGCACGGGTTCCGCAATCGAAGGATGCGTAGGTGTTCTGCCACCATTGTTCGTCGTTGTCCTCGGAGTACCGGCCGCTGAACGACAGGGTCAGGTCGTCGACGATTTCGTAGGAGAGGTCGAAGAACAGTGCCCAGCCGTCGCGCTCGACGTTCTGCTCGTTTTCGTTGGGTCGCTCGCCGGGTACGGTCAGGAATCCGATGAACCCCGGGACCACGTCCTGACCCGCGATGATGCGGTTGTCGACGTTGAAGCGGTCGTTGTACACCAGGCCGCCCACGGTCCAGTTAAAGGCGCGCCCGCCGATCTCCCAGTCATTGGCGGAATTCAGGCGCACTTCCTGGCTGAAGGACTCGGCGTCGTACCGGTTCAAGCGGTTGAAGATGTCCCAACCCGAGTTGTCGAGGTCTTCGAACTGCTCGAAGTCCGACCTCTGGTTGCCGGTGATGGAGGTGAAACTGAAGCGTTCCGCATCATACTGGATGCGCAGCATCACGAGGCTGTTTTCGACTTCCTGGAAAGTGTCCTGGTCTTCGCAGTTGTACCGGTCGTTGCCGTTCTGGAAGAAAAGGTCCTCGCCCATGCCGCAGGTGCTGACCAGGTCCGTGCTGCCGCTGGCGCCGGGCCCGAAACTCAGGAAGCCGGCCGGCCGCTGACCCGTGGGGATCTTGCCGAGGTTGCCCTGGTCTTCGCGAACGATCTGTCCGGTCAGGTCGATGGTCCAGTTTTCCGGCTGCCAGCGGATCGCGAGGCGTGCGTTCACGTCTTCATGATCCCCGTCGTTGCCGGTGTGGCTCAGGTTCTGTACGGCGCCGTTGCTCTGTTCGAAGGCGATGCCGCCCCGAACGTACAGGTCGTCCATGACCGGTACGTTGCCCACCGCGCCGACGGTGTACGTCTCGAAACTGCCGTAACCCACCCTGACCTTGGCCATGGCGTTCTCGTCCGGCTTCCGGGTGACGATGTTGATGGCGCCGCCGGTGGCATTGCGCCCGAAGTAGGTGCCCTGGGGACCGCGCAGGATCTCGACGCGCTCGATGTCGTCCAGGGGCGGGTTGGCGGAGCCGCTGGCCACCGAGCTGACGCTGAACTCATCGACGTTCATGCCGATTGCCGGGCGCGACTGGATGATGCGTTCGTTGCCGCCGGAGGTGAGATCGCTGATGCCGCGGATGGAAATGTCGCCGTTCTTGGTGCCCTGCTGGTCGTTTTCGTTGAAGGTCACGTTGGCGAGCCGCTGCACATAGTCGCGCGCGCCGCGCATGCCGGAGCGCTCGATCTGCTCGCCTTCGAACACGCTGATGCTGATCGGCACTTCCTGCAGATTCTCCTCGCGTCGCTGGGCGGTGACGATGACCTCCTCGATGACGCTGGCAGACGCCCCGGTTTCCCCGAGCGCCATGGGCGCCCAGGCAACCGCAACTAAGCCTATGAGCAAGGCTGCGAAGGGAGCCGGAAGACTCTTGAATCGGTGACTGATCATATTATCCCCCTTTAGGTCGATACAGGCCGAAAGCTGTATGTAAGCGCTTACATTACTACGTCGAAATCCTCGGTTCAACCGTCGTCAAGACAGGTGGCCAAGCCCGGTCGAATCGTTGATTTTCCGGTCGGAGTGCGGGCCGTCGCCCGTATACTGCCGCAATGAGCTTGTTCCTGGGGAAACCGCTTTCCGGACTGATGCTGGTTCTGGCGGCTGCCGCCGCCGTTGCACAGCCGCCGAACATTGTCCTGATTCTTGCCGATGACCTCGGGTACGGCGATGTCGGCGCGTTCGGCGCCCGACAGATCGAGACGCCCCACATCGACAGCCTGGCCCGCGATGGCATACGCATGACGGATTTCTATGCCAGCGGGAATGTGTGCACCCCGTCACGCGCCGGGTTGCTGACCGGCCGCTATGCGGTGCGTGACGGCATGGCCGTCGGTACGGTCACCGTTGACGACACGCATGGCCTGCCGCCCGATATACCGACGATGGCCGAAATGTTGCGACGCGGGGGTTACCGGACCGCGTTGATCGGCAAATGGCACCTCGGCCATCACGAGGAGGCGCAGCGGCCCAATGCCAGGGGGTTCGACGTATTTTATGGCCTGCTGCATCCCAACGACGAAGAGCAACCGGTCTACCGCAATGCAACGGCCGTCCCGAACCCGCTGGAGCAAAGCGGGTTGACCCGCCGTTTCACCGGGGAAGCCGTGCAATTCATCGACAAGAACGCCCATCGGCCGTTTTTTCTGTACATGGCACACACCGCGCCGCACATTCCGCTGTCGGCCTCTCCGGAGTTTGCCAACTCCTCCCGGGCGGGCGTCTACGGCGATGTCGTTCAGGAGCTCGACTGGAGCGTTGGAGCTTTGCTCGATGCCCTCGAACGCAACGGCATCGCCGAGAACACCGCAGTCATCTTTACCAGTGACAACGGCCCGTTTCCGGAAGGCAGCACCGGCGGATTGCGCGGCGGCAAGGCAACGGCCTGGGAGGGCGGTTTCCGGGTTCCCTTCGTTGCGCGCTGGCCAGGCCGGATACCGGAGGGACAGGCGAGCGGCGCCATGGCCATGAACATCGACCTGTTTCCGACCCTGGCGGCCATGGCCGGTATCCCGCTTCCGGACTCCCGGACGCTGGACGGCCGCAACATTCTGCCCGTGTTGACAGGCGCCTTGAACGAATCTCCCCACGAGGTACTCTACTTCTTCAATCACGACCGCATCGCTGGCTTGCGCACACAGGACTGGAAGATCCTGGTGCGGGCGGATTACCGCAACATCGAGCGCTGGCTGCCGGGCCGGGATCTCCGGCTGCTGTTCGACATGCGCACCGACCCCACGGAGCGATACAGCCTGGCGGCTCATCACCCCGACAAGTGGCGGGAGCTGGAAAGGCACCTGGTGCGTGCGCAGCAGGAATTTGCGGCGATCGGTGAGGACTCACCGCAATAGCATCGCATCGCGGGATTCCGACAGGGCTAATCCCGGCCGACGCCCCATTTGCGCAAGACCTTGCGAACAAGGTCGTCACTTGCGAATTCACCGTTTTCGGCTTCGACTACCGCGCGCTCGATTTCCTGAACCTGCCATTCATTGAGGTCGACAAAGGTCCGAATGGCTTCCGCCGCAAGCAGGGATTTCGGCCGGTGCATCGCCTTGGCCAGGCGCTCTAGCCGCCGGTCGAGATCCGGGTCGAGACGAACCGTTACGGTAGAGGACATGGCGGCCCGGTGCTCCCTCGCAGTACGAATTCCGGCTCGACTTCCCGGCGGTACACGGGCGGGCCCCTGGACTGCAGCATGTCCACGACGCATTCCGCCGTGACCTCGCCCATCTCCCAGTCGGGGGTGCGCATGGTCGTCAGCGGCGGGTTCATCAGTGCGGCCAGTTCGATATCGTCGAAACCGACGATGGACACGTCCCGGGGAACGTGGATGCCCATGCTCGCCGCCTCGAAAATGGCGCCGATAGCGAGCTGGTCGTTCATGCAGACCAGGGCGGTGGGGCGTTGCGGGGCCGACATGATTTTGCGGAAGCAGGCCCGGCCCTTGCCGATGGAGAAATAGGTATTGGTGATGTGGTCGGGCGAGATTGACAAGCCGACTTCGTCAAGCGTTTCCACCACCCCGGCGTGGGCCTTGCGAACCCGGGCGTCCGGCTCCAGCGTATGCCGGCGTTCGATCTGCGGCGAGGCGATCATCATGAGGCCGAAGCGCCGGTGCCCCAGGTCGATGAGGTGGCTGGTCAGGCGCCGGAAGGCGGCATAGCCGTCGTAGCCGATGGTGGTATAGCCTGCAATGGGTTCGGCGGCGCGGGTGACGATGGTGGGCACCCCAAGCGACTCGACCAGGTTCCAGATCTCTTTCCCGTGGGCGCTGCTGTGGTGCAACACCAGGGCATCGACGCCGCGTTCGAGCAGACGCTTGGCCTGTTCGATCTCGTTGGCTTCGTCCAGGCCACTGCAGGCGAGCAGCAATACGTAGCCCGCGTCCATCAGGCGCCGCTGCAGCGATTCGAGTTCGGCAGCCACGTTGGCGTGGCCGAGGGTGGCCGTGATGGCGCCGATGGTGCGTGTCTGGCGGGTCGCGAGCGCCTTGGCGGCGCCGGACGGAACCCAGTTGAGCTTGGCGACGGTTTTCAGCACCCGGGCACGGGTGGCGTCGGAAACCTTGTCCGGCGAATTCATCGCGCGGGATACGCTCGCGGTAGACACCCCGGCGTGGGCGGCAATGTCCGCCAGGGTCACGACGCTGCCCTTGCGCCTGGCTCTGCGTGCGTTTTCGCTCATCTGGTTTCCAACGTCCGGAACTCGTCCATCGGCGCCGCCGGCTTACCGGCACGAAGCCAGGATTGCGCGCCGTCGCTTTCGAGCTTACGCCACCGAGCGGAATAGTTCATCAGTACCGGTGAATCGTCCGTCGAGGTGAAAGACGAGGTAGTTGCGGTGCTTGACTGGCGCGGGTGCAATTGCGAGTCAGCGCATCAGTTCGGGTAACAACAGTACGATCGCAGGAAACAGGATGATGATCGCCAGGCGCAGGAGGTCGGCGAGACCGAAGGGCACCAGGCCGAGAAAGATTCTTTTCAGCGGAATGTCCGCAACCAGGGACTTCACGACAAAGACATTCATGCCGATCGGTGGCGTGATGAGGCCGATTTCGGCAACGATCAGCACGAAGATACCGAGCCAGACGGGGTCGAAGCCGAGCCCGGTCAGCGCCGGGAAGAAGATGGGCAGGGTGAGCAGCAGCAGCGAACTGCTCTCCAGGATGCAGCCGAGCGCCACGTAGACCAGCACCGCGGCGGCGAGGGCGGCCATGGCATCCAGGTCAGACGCGACGATCCAGGATTCGATTGCATTGGGCACCCCGGCGACGGTGACGAAGTTGGCAAAAAGAAGTGCGCCGAAGAACACCACGAACAGGTTCGCCGTGGTCCGGATCGTCTGCAGCAGAGTCTCCTTGAGTGCCGCCCGGTCCAGCGACCGGCGCAGCACGGCGATGGCGATGGCCCCGAAAGCGCCGATGCCCGCCGCCTCCATGGCCGTGAAAGCGCCGGCGTAGATGCCGCCGAGCACCAGCAGGAACAGGAACGCGACGGGCCAGACCGGCAGCAGGGCACGCAACCGGTCCGGCCAGGCGGTGCGGTTGCTCGGCGGGCCGTAGTGCGGTTTGACGAGCGCGATCAGGCGGACGGCGACCAGGTACAGCAGCACGCTGATCAGGCCGGGCAGCACGCCGGCGACCATGAGTTGCGTCAGGGAGACGCCGGTGATCAGCGAATAGAACACCATGCCGATGCTCGGCGGAATCAGCACGCCCAGGGTGCCGCCCGCCGCCACCGAGGCCGCGGCGAAGCCGGCATCGTAATTGCGCTCCCGCATGGCGGGCACCGAGATGCTGGTCATGGTTGCCGCGCACGCGTAGCTGGACCCGGAAACGGCAGCGAAACCGCCGCTCGCGGCGATGGTCGCCATGGCGAGCCCGCCCGGACGATGGCCGAGGAAGGCATGGGCGGCGGCGTAGAGGTCGGCCGCCATGCGTGTGCGGCCGATGACGTGTCCCATCAGCACGAACAGCGGCAGCACGGAAAAGTTGTAGTTGAGCGCCGCGTCGATGCCCACCTGGCCGATCATGATGACGGCCGGGTCCAGGCCACGCAGCACGGCCACGCCCAGCACGCCGACCAGCGCCATGCTGAAGCCGATCGGCACGCCGACGACCAGCAGCAGCAACAGCAGGACGAGGCCGATGGCGAACAGCATCAGCGATGTTTCTCCTCTGGCGGGAGAAACAGCCGGGCCGCCGTCAACAGGGCAGCAAACAGGCAAAGTGCTCCGCCCAGGTAAGCGAACCCGGCCAGGGGTATTTCCAGCATCTCGATGTACTCACCCCGGTAGCTGTAATACCGGCCCTGCCACAGGAACTGCAGGCCGAATACCGCCAGGCAGGCCGCGGCGGCGCCGTCGATCAGCCGCTCCCGTATCCGCGCAAACCGCGCCGGCAGCGCCGCATCGAGCAACTCGACCTGCATGTAGCCGCGGATCGAGGACAGCAATGGCAGGCCCAGGAAGACGACGATGAACACCAGGGCCTGTACCTGCGCATGCCCGCTGGTCACCGGCTTGCCAAGGAAATAGCGCCCGACCACGTCGACCGCGGTGACCAGTACCATCGCCAGAACCGCCGCGCCCGCAACCCAGGTGAGGGCGCCGGATGCCGTGCGGATCAGCCGATCGATGCCCCTGGTCATGCGGCCGGCACAGTGGGCACAGCGGGGACAGCGGGGACAGCGGGGAAAGCGGGGAAAGCGGGGGCAGCCCGGTGAGCCGGTGTCGTTTCCGGAATCGAGAGAGCCGGAGAAATTGGGAGGGCCGGGGTGCCGGGAAGGGCCGGGGTGCCGGGGAGGGCCAGGTTAACCGGGAGGGCCGGGGTAACCGGATTACTCCTGAGAACTGTGGCAGCTGGGTTGGCAGGTAGGACCAATGTGGTGGGTGCGGCCGGGAAAGTGAGGGTCCCCGCCGCGCTCAGGCGGCCGAGGCGGGCGGCTTCCCGCCGCACCTCGCTCCGGAAAGACTCGAGCACCGCGGCGCCGTCAATGCCGTTGGCGTTGGCATGTTCCACCCAGGCCTCGTCGATGAAGGCCGCGGCGGTCCGGAACTGGCGCTCGAAATCCGGGCTCGGCGCGATGCGGACGATGCCCGCGCGCCGCAGTTCCGATGCCGCATCGATTGTCCTTTCGATGAACACCCGGGCCGCGCGGCGGGCAAACGCTTCGCCGGAGATCGCCCGGATACGGCGCCGGTCCTCCGCATCAATACGCAGCCAGCTTCGCCTGTTGGCGACCAGGTAAAAGCCGCCCCAGCTCAGGCCGGCGCCATCGGCGACGGGCGTTTCGTATTTCAGAAAGGGATACAGGTGCAGGCGCGACGTGCCGGTGGGCCCCATGCTGACACCGTCGATGATGCCCCGGGATAACCCGTCATGAATTTCCGGGGCGGTGAGCAGCACCGGTATGGCGCCGAGCCGCGCGATCAGGTCGGCCCCCAGTTCACTGGGCGCGGCGATCTTGAGACCCTGCAGGTCGGCCATCTCGCGCACCGGTTTCACGGTGGTGTAGAGCTGCTGCAGGCTGCTGACGTGCAGTGCCAGAACCTCGGTGCCGGCGAACTCGCCGGCGGCTGCCAGGTGTTGCGTGTAGGTACGCCACAGGGCAACGGAAATCGACTCCGGGTCGCTGGTGCCGAGGTACGGGGACTCGTTGATCATGACCAGCCGGAAGCGGCCGGGATTGGAACTCTGGTTGCCCCCGGCCAGGTCCACCAGGCCCGACCAGGCCATGTCGAAGTTGCGCCGGTAGCTGCCGAGCGGCGCGGTGCTGAAGCGCACCTGCACGCGCCCCTCGGTCACGGAGGCGACGTCCTGGGCCCAGGGCTCGAGCACGTCGGAGTGATAGAAGTGGGTGCGCGGGGCGACCTGGTTGATGAGCAGGACCTGTGCGGGCACTGCCGTATGGGCGCCGCTTCGATCCTGTCCGGTTTCCGGGGTCGGATTGCGCGGACCTTCTGTTGCCGATGCCCCGGCCAGCGCGGAACCCGCATCGAACAGAAGCAGTACGGCCAGTGTTGTGGCGAACCGGCGCAACGGGGATTACCAGTCGGACTGCGACCAGTCGAACAGGATGCCCATGGCCTCGCCCCGGCGTTCCACGGCCAGGGCATAGGCCTCGGCGCAGTCCGCGGGCGTGAACTCGTGGGTGATCAGGCCGCCGACATCGAATCGACCGTTCATAAGGGAAGCGAAGAACAACTCGTCGACCCGGCGTTGCGTCCAGCCGTCCCGGTCGTGGCTGTCGTGGGTCGCCTGGATGGTCAGGCCCTTGGTCATCACATCGGAAGTGAGATGCTGGCGGTCCGGAAAGCCGGTGTCGCCCAGAAGAATCACCTTGCCGAACCGCGCCGCCGCGGCCAGCGCGCTCGGAAACACCGCGGGGCTGCCGGTCGCTTCCACCACGATTTCGGGGCCGCTGCCGCCGTTCAAGGCGCCGATGTCGTCAAGCTGCCCAGCGATGTCTCCGCAAAGCGTATGGGTGGCGCCGCCCCGCCGGGCATGGCCGAGACGCGTTGCAGACAGGTCGGAGACTGCGAGCACCCCCACGTTCGCGCTGCGCGCCCAGCGCACCGCCATCTGCCCGACCGGCCCGGCGCCGATGATCAACACCGGCCGGCCGGGATCGAAGGGCGCTGCCCGGGCGGCACGGAAGGCGGTCTTGGCGAGGCCGCACCAGCAGGCGGGCTTCGAATCCGCCGCATCGGGTATGGGGGAGAGCAGCGATTCCGGCATGACCTGGTGCGAGCCGTGGGCCATGCGCATGTAGACACGGTCTCCGACTTCAAACTCCGCCACGGCAGAGCCGACCGCCTCGACCCGGGCGACGGCCTGCACGCCGGTCTTCAGTTGCGGAAAGCCGAAGATCCGGTCGTAGTGGGTGCCGGGATCGTAGCGCTGGTTGAGTATGGCCGTCTCGGTGCCGATGCTCATCAGGCTGTGAATGGTGCGGACCTGCACCGAATCATCGGCCGTCGCCGGCAGGTCGAACTCCTGCAGAGTCGCGCGGCCGCGCTCCGGAAAGACGATTCGGTGGGGCATGGGTGGGGCTTGGTCGCTTCCAGGCGAACGTGCACTTACTATAGCGAAAACAACTGTTTGGATTCAGCGGCCATGCCTATCACCCGCGCAGGACCAACGTGGCCGTCGTACTGATCACCGGCTGCAGCAGCGGTTTCGGCCTCGAAGCGGCGCTGGCTTTCGCGCGCAACGGGGACACCGTGGTCGCCACCATGCGTGACCTGTCGAGGAGCGGGCGGCTTGCCGAGGCGGCGAAGAAAGAGGCGCTCGAAGTCGACATCGCTGTGTTGAACGTCGCCGAGCCGCACACCTTCGCAGGTGCCGTGGAACGGGTGGTGGAGGTGCACGGCAGGCTCGACGTACTGGTCAACAACGCGGGCATAAACCGCGTCGGTGCATTCGAGGACTCGTCCGAAGCCGCGTTGCGGGAAGTAATGGAGGTCAACCTGTTCGGGCCGCTGCTGCTGGCCCGGGCGGTGCTGCCGCTGATGCGCGAACAGCGCGGCGGCTGCATCATAAATGTCAGTTCGCTGTCGGGCATTGCCGGATTGCCCGGCGATGTCTCCTATACCGCCAGCAAGTACGCGCTGGAAGGCGCCATCGAGGCCCTGCGCCACGAGGTGGGCCGCTGGGGCGTCCGGGTGGCGCTGGTGGAAGCCGGGCTGCATGCCACCGAAATTTTCTCGGAGGTTCTGTCCGGGCCGTTACCGATACCCGAAGAATCGCCGTACCGTCCGTTGATCGAGCGGCGCATGGCGAATCTCGGTGGCCGTCTCGGCGAGGCATTTCCTCCGCGGCGGGTGGGGGAACTCCTGGTACGGATTGCCGAATCGGACGGCGAGCAGCTACGCTGGCCGGCGGATGAAGTTGCGGAGCGCGTCATGGGGACGCTGTTCGGCCTCGATGACCCGGCGCGCGACGAGTTTCTGCGCGGCGTCGCCGGCATCGACTGGTGGAGCCGGGGCGAGCCGGATCCGGATACGGCGGGTTAAGGGAAGGAGCAGCCCATGTCGAGCCAACGCCATGGAATCGGGATGGAGGCGCCATGACCATCATCGGCCCGGACGATATCTTCGCACTCGGCACGGTACTGGTGGGCCTTGCCTGGTTCGGGTTCTGGGCGGACGGCAACCGCCTCGGTAAAACCACATCGGGCGTGCTCTGGGTGATCATGGGCGGCGTCGCCCTTTCGAACTTCGGGGTCGTTCCCTTCAAGGCGCCGGTCTACGACTTCGTCGGCGGCTACCTGGTTCCGCTGGCGATTCCGCTGTTGCTCTACAAGGCAGACCTGCGCCGCATCCTCCGTGAAAGCGGCCCGGTCATCATTACCTTCGGCATAGCCTGCGCCGGTACGGTCTTCGGGGCCATCGCCGGCTTCTACCTCATCGACCTGGGCGAAATCGGCGCCAAGGCCGCCGGAGCCTACACCGGGGGTTGGACCGGCGGTGCCGTCAACTTCGTGGCGGTGGCCACCGCTGTCGAGATGACGCCGGACGAGGTATCCGTCGCCATCAGCGCCAACAGCGTGGTCAGCATCATGGCCCTGATTTCGCTCATTACGTTGCCGTCCGTCCTGCTGGTCCGGCGCCTGGTGCCGTCGCGCATCATCGATGAATCGGATCGGGAAACCGGCGAAGCCGCCACAGGAGACCAGTCGGACCGGCTGCATACGAGCCACATCGCCGGGGCACTGGCGCTGAGTTGCGTCATCTGCGCCGTCGCGTACGCCTTCGCCGGCTGGGTGGGGCTGTCGAATTATGCGATCCTGTTCGTCACCGTGCTGGCCCTCGTCGCCGCCAACCTGTTCCCGCGGATCCTGACCCGCCTGCAGGGCGATTTCGCCCTTGGCATGATCATCATGTACCTGTTCTTCGCCGCCGTCGGTTGTGGCACCGATGCCTTGGCGTTCGTCGATTCCGCCCTGAACCTGTTCTTCTATTCGGTGGTCATCCTGGTCGTACACCTGGTCGTCGTGCTCGCCGCCGCCAGGTTCCTGAAAATCGACCTGGCCGAAGCCATCGTCGCCGCCGGCGCCGCCCTGGTCGGCCCCGCCCCGACCGCCGCCATCGCCGTCGCCCGCGGCTGGAAGACCCTGGTAACCCCCGGAATCATGTGCGGGATATTGGGCTATGCCGTCGGCACCTTCATCGGCGTGGCGGTGGCCAAGATGCTGATGTAGCGACGCGATTGCTCCGGAGGCAGTCGTCTGCGATACAGAGGTCGGTCAGTCAGTATTGACTCCTCCTCGATAAGGCTTCGGTTGGCTCTCGCGCCTGTTTCCGCGCGCGTTGAACGGCACACGCGTTTGACATATCGTTGGTTACATGACCGAGTTTGCAGAAACAACAGCGCCGCCGCCGGAAATACCGGGTTTCCCGACGGACTGGCGCGACCAGATCAAGGCTGATCTGGCCGCTCAACTCAAGGCGGGCGGAACGCTTTACGGCGTCAGGTCGGACGGAGCTTATATCGCCCGCACCAAAGACGGAGACCGGGTGTTGAGGAAGCCCGACCGCGACGCTGACTGACTCGGCTGGCCGGGGCCGGGGTTCATGCCGATTCTCTATGTGGTTGCCGGCCCGAATGGGTGCGGCAAATCTACCCTGACGCGCATGAGCGGATTCAGAAGGGTTGATGTGATCGATCCCGACGCGATCAGGCAAGATGATGCGACCGGCAGTGCCGCGCAAGCAGCGCGCGAAGCGTTGCGTCGGCGACAGGTCGCGCTCGGGGCTGGCCGGACGCATCTCGTTGAGACGACACTTGCCGGTTCAGGCATGCTCCGACACATGGAAGCCGCGCGGCGACAAGGCTACCGAATCGTTCTGCACTATCTGTCGGTACGCACGCCCCGACAGGCTCTGGATCGAATTCGCAACAGAGTTGCGTTGGGCGGCCATGATGTTCCGGAGGCGGACGTAAGGCGGAGATTCGCACGGTCGCACGGCAATCTGGCGGCAGCGATGGCTTTGGCGGATGGCATTGTGCTGTATGACAACACTGACCCCGACCGTCCGTATCGGGAGATCGCGATCCTTCGGGACAGTTCGCGGTGGGTTGCCGGGGAGCTTCCCGACTGGGCTGCCGAGGCACTGGCGGGTGGGATGCCACGGCGTTCATCATGACTCCGGGGTCTGGGCACAATCCGGTTTCGCTTCGACGGTCTCGTTCTGCAGCATTTCCAGACCACCGGCGCCAATATCGAACAGACTTCACCGGTGCCTGCCAGTGCTTAGGCGATGCTGTTCGACGTACTGCGATTGAAACCGAATTGGCGGATTACCCGCGTCAGGTCGGCGCACAACGCCATGGTCGCTGCCGGCGCCCGCGGCTGGAAGACCCTGGTAACCCCCGGAATCATGTGCGGGATACTGGGCTATGCCGTCGGCACCTTCATCGGCGTGGCGGTGGCCAAGATGCTGATGTGAATCTGTGTAACCGAATCAAGACCCGCGGGCAGGCCGGATCCACAACTGGTGGGACCGATGGCGTTCCGGAGTCGCGAATTCCTACGGCGCAGGCTCCTGGTCGGCTGACTGGATCCGGTCCTCCGGTTCAGGAAGATCATCCGGAACCTTTGCCAGCACGGCTCGAAATTTCTCTCGGCTCGCGCGCCTTGCCCGCTCTTCCAGGTACTCCTCGGTCAGCAACGCTGCCACTTTCTCCGCTGCGGCGCTCGCAAGCAGTTGATTGATGGATACGCCTTCCTTCTTGGCAAGAAGGCGAACCTGATTGTGTAAAGAGTCTGGCAGCCGCAAGCTGAGTGTGCTCATCCCAATTCTCCAATTTCAACGAGAAAATCCCGCGGTTTCACGACTCGAATCCCGAACTGTTCGGCACCGGCGAAGTCCCGGCCGTTGAAGGTGACGATACAATCACAACCCCCTGCAACGGCTACTTCAAGCACAAGGTCGTCATTCGGATCGCGAAGTACCGGCCTCCACAGGTAAAATATGGTCTGTCGATTCGCGATCTCGCAGAGGTAGTCAAGCAGATCGGTTACCTCGTTTTCATTTAGCAGCGGAACGTTTCGCATCAGCACGTCCTCGTATTCCAACACCAGCGATACCGAAATGCTCATTTCAAACGTTCCGGTGTCGACCAGGGAAAGCAATCGGTATGAAGCTTCCAAACGGGAACGCATCGCGGAAAGCAATACATTGGTGTCGATGACGACATGCGGTACCATCATAGTTGGTATTGTACGTAATACCAATTTGTTGGCACAACTGAGGTCCGAATGGCATTGCGACTGCGCTAACTGGGCGGTGTTGTCCAAGGGCGGATTCTCCGGAACCCAACGCGCATCTTTCACAGGCGTGGTGCGCCACGCACTCTGATGGCCGGCACTCCGGCGGCCGAAGTCCCCATTGACGCAGTTATCGTACGATCATTGATCTGCGACCAGTTCCCGCAATACGCAGCACTGGGCCTGCAACCGGTCGGAAGTGGCTGGGACAACGTCATGATGCGTTTGGGCTCGGACATGCTGGTGCGGTTGCCGCGCCGGTCCGTGGCCGTACCGTTGATCGAGCATGAACAGAGGTGGTTACCGATCCTTGCCCCTCGACTGCCGATTGCGGTACCGGCACCTATATACTCAGGGCGCCCCAGCGCCCGCTTTCCCTGGCCCTGGAGCATCACGGCCTGGTTGCCGGGGGAGGCCGCCGACCTTGCGACGCCGCACCCGAAGGAAGGATCGCGCCTTGCAGAGTTCCTTGCCGCCCTGCACCACCGCGCTCCGCCGGAAGCTCCGTCCAATGCCTGGCGCGGCGTGCCGCTGGCTACCCGCGCCGACAGCGTGGCCGAGCGCATGCACAGGCTACGCTCGCAAACCGATTTGATTACACCCCGGCTGGAAGAAGTCTGGCTGGAAGCATTGGACGCGCCGCAGACCACCAATGCGTACTGGCTACATGGCGACCTTCATCCATTGAACGTTCTGGTGCTACGTGGCCGAATTACCGGCATCATCGATTGGGGAGACATCACCAGCGGTGACGTTGCAACGGACCTGGCCGCGCTCTGGATGCTCTTCGACGGCCCCGATCTCTCGCATTCTCTGGCCTCCTACGGCCACATCGAACAGGCTACGCTGGCGCGTGCCAGAGGCTGGGCGGTCTTGTTCGGCGTTGTGCTGTTGGATACGGGAATAGTGGATCACCGGCGCCATGCCGCTATCGGTGCGAAGATTCTGCGGCGTGTGACCGTCGATCCGTGATTCGCGGGCATGCAAAGCCTACGTTGTTGACTTGGACGACTCTCGATCCCTGTTTGCTGGGCGCTTTTCCTGATCTCGTTCTCCGGTGCAGACGCAGCATCGGGAGTTTTCTTGCGCGGCGCGCGCTCGGACGGCGCATCCGGGCATCGTGCTGGTCTGACCGCGCCGCTTCGTGTAACAACACCCTCCATTTCGGGTATACTTTACGTGTAATGTAAATCGTGCCCGGCGCAAGGAGACGGCATGAAGATCGCCTGTCTGGGTGGCGGTCCAGCGGGGCTGTACCTGGCAATTTCCATGAAGCTCCGCGACCCCCGCCATGAAGTTTCGGTCTATGAGCGCAATCGGCTTGGCGACACCTTCGGGTGGGGCGTCGTGCTGTCGGACCAGACGGTGGAGAACCTGGAGGCGAACGACCCGGTGAGCGCCCGGGCCATGACCGATGAGCTGGTGCACTGGGACCATATCGATGTCTGCCTGCGGGGCCACACGGAGCGGTCCGGCGGGCACGGCTTCATCGGGATAGGGCGGCAACGCCTGCTGTGCATTCTGAGCGAGCGGGCCGCGGAACTCGGCGTCGAACAACACTTCTCCACTGAAATCGACGCCGGGCAGCTGCAGACGCGCTTTCCGGACGCCGACCTGATCATCGCCGCCGACGGCCTGAACTCCCGGGTGCGCGAGCTTTACCGGGAAGACTTCGAGTGCGAGATCGATCTCAGGCCCAACAAGTTCGTCTGGCTCGGCACACAGCAACGCTTCGACGACGCCTTCGGTTTTTTCTTCGAGCGGACGGAGTACGGCTGGATCTGGGCGCACGCTTACCAGTTCGATCAGCGCACCTCCACGTTCATCGTCGAATGCACCCCTGAGGTCTACGACCGCTGGGGCTTCGAAACCATGAGCCATGAAGAGAGCGCCGAGACCTGCCGGCGAATCTTCGCAAAGCACCTGGGCGGCCATGCCCTGCTGAGCAATTCCGCCCACATCCGGGGCTCTGCCTGGATCAACTTCCCACGCGTGCTGTGCAACCGGTGGATCAAGGACAACATCGTCCTTATTGGCGATGCGGCCCACACGGCCCACTTTTCCATCGGCTCCGGCACCAAGCTGGGCATGGAGGATGCCATCAGCCTGGCGGAACACCTGCACGCCGGCAAACCCCTGGGCCAGGCCCTGCATGACTATCAGGAAGACCGCCAGCTGGAAGTGCTCAGGCTGCAGAGCGCGGCGCGCAACTCCATGTGCTGGTTCGAGGAGCCGCACCGCTACCTGGACTATGACCTGAAGCCGTTCACCTACGCGCTGCTGACCCGCAGTCAGCGCGTCAGCCACGAGAACCTGCGGCTGCGCGACAAGGCCTGGCTGGAGAGCGTGGAACTGGAATTCCAGCGGGGTGCAGGGGTGAATTGCGACAGTCCCGTCGCGCCGATGTTCACGCCGTACCGGCTGCGCGACATGGAGCTGGTCAATCGCGTGGTGGTATCGCCGATGTCGATGTACAGCGCCGCCGAGGGCGTGCCCGACGACTGGCACCTGGTGCACTACGGGGCGCTGGCCAAGGGCGGCGCCGGGCTGATCTATACGGAGATGACGGACGTTGGCCCCGATGCGCGCATCACGCCCGGCTGCGCGGGAATCTGGAACGACGAGCAGGAAGCGGCCTGGCGCCGGATCGTCGAGTTCGTGCACGGGCACAGCCAGGCGAAAATCTGCCTGCAGCTCGGCCACGCCGGGCCGAAGGGCTCCACCGGGTTGGGCTGGGAAGGCATGGACGAACCCCTGCCGAGCGGCAACTGGCCCCTGATCAGCGCATCGGCGACACCGTATTCTCCCATCAACCAGGTGCCGCGGCAGATGACCCGGGCCGACATGGAGCAGGTGCGCGACGATTACGTGGAGGCAGCCCGGCGGGGCGCCCGGACCGGCTTCGACATGCTGGAACTGCACTACGCGCACGGCTACCTGATGTCGGCCTTCATCACGCCCCTGCTGAACCGGCGTTCGGACCGCTATGGCGGCTCGCTCGAAAACCGGATGCGGTTTCCGCAGGAGGTCTTTGCAGCGGTTCGGGAAGTCTGGCCGGAACGCAAGCCGATCTCCGTGCGGATTTCGTCAAACGATTGGGTGGGAGACCTTGGTGTCACCGCCGCAGAGGCGGTGGAAATCGCCAGGGCGCTCAAGGACGTGGGGGTGGACATCATCGATGTTTCCGCAGGGCAGACCAGCCCGGACGCGGAGCCGGTGTACGGCCGCATGTTCCAGACCCCGTTCGCCGACCGCATCCGCAACGATGTGGGGGTACCGACCATGGCGGTGGGCAACATCTTCGAGGTGGATCACGTCAACAGCATTCTGGCGGCGCGCCGGGCGGATCTGTGCTGCCTGGCCCGCCCGCACCTGCTGGACCCGAACTGGACCCTGCGCGCTGCGGCTCAGCAGCACTACCAGGGGGAGGCGGTGCAGGTGCCGGTGCAGTACGAGCCGGGCTTCGAACAACTCGAGCGCAACCTGCAGCGGGCGGCGGAGATGGCGCTGAACGCGTAAGCGGTCAAGGGCGTGGATGAGAGCGAATTTGCGGCCGTGAATTCCTGTGGCGCAGGCTCCTGGCCCGCATGGGCGACCTGAAGGCAAGGCCCCGTCAAAACATCGCCGAACCGGCTGTGCGGCAACCCGCGCGCAATGCAATTGTGGGGGAGCATTCAGGTGCCGACCAGCACCTGCAACAGGTAAAGCGGCTGGGTTATTCCTCCAGCAGATGCCGTTTTTCCGCGACTTCGCGCCAGTCGTCGGAATCGGGCGGCGGATCCTTCGCTTCGGTGATGTTTGGCCAGGTCTCGGCGAGACGCAGGTTGAGATCGAGGAAATCCTCCTGGCCGTCGGGCAGTTCATCTTCCGAGAAAATGGCCTCCACCGGGCACTCCGGTTCACAGAGTGCGCAGTCGATGCATTCGTCCGGATGGATGACCAGCATGTTCGGGCCTTCATAGAAGCAATCGACGGGACAGACTTCCACGCAGTCCGTCAGTTTGCACTTGATGCAGGACTCTCCTACCACGAAGGTCATGAACGGTTCCTCGATTCGCAGAACGGCGCATTCTAACCGTCTTGTTTTCGCGGTACACCCCTTTGCGCGGGTGGGTCAAAGCAATTCAGCAATGTCCCCGCTGTGAATTCGGTGCATTGGCTTCGATCCGAAGGGCGGGCGATGCCGGAACCCGGCGTTACCGCTGCTTCCGGGGCTCGGTCCGAGGCGGCGGGGCGACCGGGGGGCCGAGCGCGGGACGCGGCGGGCCGGCAACGCCTGCGCTGGCTTCGTTACGAGTGGGAGTGGACCCGAGCGGTCCGGGTGGCTGGCGTGCGGCTGGGCGATTTTGCCTGGGGGTCAGTCGGGATGCACGCCCAGAGCAAAGCGCAGGCGCCAGGCATTCAGCGTGCCCGCATCTTCCGGCGCTGCATCGACAATTTTCAGCGTCCACTCGCCATTGGGCGATTCGCCGTAGAAGGCGTTGCTGAGCAGGTGCCAGTCGAGGTCGGCGTTGCCGGCCAGCACGTCGTTGAAAACCGGGTTGAGGATGCTCTCGGTACCCGATGGCGACATCAGGTGAATGCCGAGATCATTGGTGAACGGGTGCGTCACGTCGACTTCCAGCGTCACCGCTTCGATGTTGGCATCGGTGGACAGCCCGGTGACGACAAGGGTCTGGGTCAGGCCGCCGCTGTCGAAGTCCGGAATGTCGGCGGCGACGTTGCTGTCGAATGTGGAGGTTTCGGTGAACTCACCCAAGCTACCCGGCGTGTAGGAGGCCGCGTATTCCATGGCGTCGTCCACGGACAGCGCGCCGAAGCCGTACCAGTTGTGGAAACCGTAGCCCGCTGCATTGGTCACCCAGGGCAATTGCAGGGTGTAAGGGGACGGGCCGAAACGGTACCAGTTGCGGGCCCGCTCGGCCGGGTCTTCGTCTTTCCATGGTTCCTGCAGAAGGTAGGCCGCGCCGCCGAGGCCGTAGCGCACTTCCGGTCTGTCCGGGTCGATCCGGCGTGCTGTCCTGGCCAGAACATGCTTGATGTCGCGCCAGGTTAACCCCGGATGCTTCGCCAGCAGCAGCGCAATGGCTCCCGCGGTGTTCGGCGCGGCGGCCGAGGTGCCGTTGAATGAACTGATGTAATTCCCGTTGGTGTTGACGCTTTCGTCCAGGGTGAGGCCCCTTGGAAAGAGCACGTCGTAACCCCGGCTGTGCCCCATCTGGTCGGTGGTGATGATTGCGGGATGGTTGCGACCGTACTCGCCCGCCGGCGCGCTGATCCAGAGATTGGAACCGACAGAGGCGTAGCTCGCCCGCTCGCCCGCGGCGTTGAAAGCGCCGACCACGATGAGGTAGGGCATGTTGTTCGTGGCATCGGCGTTGGCGGAGTTGCAGCCGATCAGTTCGTTGACGCTGCGCGGAATCGACCGGCAGCTGTTGAAACCGTTGCCCGCCGATTTGACATAGATCGCGCCCAGGCCGCCCCGCAGGTTCTTGACGCCGTGTTGAAACACTGCGATTTCGGCATTGGGGTCGGGATTGCCCACATATCCCAGCCCGCCGAAGCTCATGTTGAAGATGTCGACATCGCTCGAGTTCGGGTTCATGGTGCTGCCGCCCAGCGAGTCCATCCAGGCACGGGGCCAGTCGATTGCTTCCAGCAGGTTGTAGCCGCGTAACCTGGCTTCCGCCGCGACGCCCCTGCCGCCGAGGCCATTGCGCTGGACGGCGGCGGCCGTGCCGGCGACTGATGTGCCGTGGCCGCCGAGGGCCGCTGGGTTGAAGGGGTCCCCGACCCGGGTGCCGCTCCATTCACTCAGGTTGAAGTTGAACGAGGCACCGGGTTCGACATTTTCGGCCAGGTCTGGATGACAGATCTCCAGCCCGGTATCGGCCACGGCGATCTGTACCCCCCGGCCTGCATCCCCTGCCGCCAGCGCTTCGCGCATGTCGAGGTCTTCGCCGGGCATTCCCCCGTTGCTCGCGAATGCCCGTTGGCCCGTGTTGCTGAGGTGCCACTGCATGCCGGCCAGAGGATCGTCTGCACCTGCCGAGCCGCCTCCCGGCACCGGCCGTTGGCAGCGCACGACCACTTGGCCGGAAACGTCCAGGGAGAAACCCTTGTAGTCCCGGTTCGTAAAGGATCGTCCTGGGTGCTCGGAGGCGGTCTCCTCGGCCTGCATGACCATGTAGTAGTCCTGCCCCGGGGAGAATTGGCTCAAGATAAATGTGACATCCCAGGCGACGCGGCTCCGCGGGTCGATTTCCGGCACTTCGACGGTTTCGGCCCAGAGATTCGACTCGTTCCAAATCGGCTCGTCGTTGATGGCGAAGACCAATTGGGTCGCCTCGGACTTTACCGCGCCCCAGTTGTAGACCGAGGCGGTGATGACTATCTCTTCGGACTGGATCAGGATGTCCCCGAATATCGCTAGCAAGTCCGGCCCCAGCGCATCTTTTGCGTTCGTCGGATAGCCGTCGCCGATTGATGCCCGACGCGCGGAGGCCGCAGCCCTGCTCGTGGGCTCGGTGGCGAGCCTGACGAGGGGGGCCACGGGCGGCGAAACTGCAGGCCAGGGCCTGTGAATCTCCGGCGCGAAGCCGGAGTTGCCCCGGGGTGGGACTTGCATGGGAACCTGAACGTCGGCGCGCAACAGCAGTTCCGCGCTCTTGACCGATGGGTAGGATGCCAGGCTTCGGGCAGCGTCGGCCGGGTTGACCTGCTTCGGCATGCGGAGCAGTGCCCAGCCCATCGAAGGGTAGGCCTTGCCGCCCAGAGCCCCGGCCCGGTCGATAAGCGTCTCCAGTTCGTCGAAGGAGGCCATGCGTACGAGAAGGCTCGAAGCGACCTCGTTGAACCGGCCTTGCTCCGGGTCGAAGGCCAGCCAGCGGCCAGCGCCGTCAACCGGGTTGTAAGCGGTGTGGGTGCGTTCGCCATGACGGACGCGATACACCACGAAGTCGCCTTCGGCGGAAACCTCGACCGGCATGCCCGCTATGACCTCTGTTCCTGGCGCCGCGGGAGCCGCAAGCGGCATCACCAGCACCTGTCGCTGCTCGCTGGTGGCCTGCAGCACCCCGGTCGGGGTGGCGACCCTGTCCTGTGCCTGAACGCCGGCAGCGCAAACCGCGAACGCCCACGCCGCCAAATGTTTCGACGTTACCTTCATGGAATTCCACATGACCCCGCCCCCGCTCACTTGTCTCTCGAGAGGATGAACGGAGGCGCGTACTCACAGCCCACGTCGTCCAATGGCACCGCGGCATCGCTGAATCCGGGCACGGCGGCCGGCCCCAGGTTCGTCAGGTGCCCGGTGTCCGACTCCAGGAGGTTCATGACCGTCAGCGGATGCTCCGAGACGATGTAGAGCCTCCACTTTCCCGCGCCATCGCCGAACGACCCGGTCAGTTGGTCGTCCCCCTCCTCGAGTTGCTGCGATGTCAGGGTGCGTACCTCCCCCGGGGGGATTGCGAAGGTCACGGGGCCCCGGCGGCTTCCCTGTGCATCGATGCCGATGATCTCGACCTCCGCCGCCACCAGGTCGTAGTTGATCAGGCGCAGGGAGCTTTGCTGTTGCCGGTTACTGGCTGGATTGAAAATGTTCGCCTCGAAGACGCAACCTTCGGTTTCCAGCCCGACAACCTCGGGCCGGTATGCCAGCAGGCTGCTGCCCATGGCCGTCAGGAACCCGTCGTCGGTTCGCTGGTAGACGCCCACCTTGAAGTCGATATCGCCCCTGATTTGCAGGTGCCAATCGCCCGTCCCGGTACCGATGCCCGGCCAGAGCCCTTTATCCTTCTCGCCCTGCTCGAGATCGTCGGAATTGAACGACGCCGTGGTGCCCGCGGCGAGGGTCAGCACCGCCGGATTCGGCGCGTACATGCCGATGTCGTCCCAGGCGTGTATCTCCACCCCTCCGGATTCGCCGGTGGAGGTAACGAGGACGAACCCCTGCTGGTTGGGCTGGGAAGCCGCCCTCATCAGCGGCACTTCGTACACGGTTTCGCTGAAACTTGCCGGAACCGTGCACGCGGCCAGCAGCAGGATCGCGATTCGACCCGGATTGCGGGCCATGGGCCTTCGTTTCATTCAGGCGTTCTCCTTGTTTCCGGAATGCTCCCGGAAGGGCGCATGACCGCGCGCATTTTCACGGCGGGTACGATGCTCGGGCCTTGCAACGATGGGATACAACTCGGCCTCCCGCGGACTTTACAGCCGCTTCAACTCGTAGAGCAGATCGAGAGCCTGCCGGGGCGTGAACTCGTCCGGGTCAACCTCGTCCATGCGCATTCGCAACGGGTCGGGTTCCGGTTCCGGCGTGGCGTCTGCAGGCGGCGCCGCTGAAAAGAGGTCCCCCTGGCGTGGATGGGCCGCTGCCTCGAGTTGCTGCAGGCGCGCCCGTGCCAGTTGCAGAACCTGCCTCGGCACACCGGCGAGGCGCGCCACCTGCACGCCGTAACTCTGGCTGGCGGGACCTTCTTCGACCTGGTGCAGGAAGACGATGCGGCCGTTGTACTCCGCCGCGGCCAGGTGGACATTGGCCGTATCGGGCACCGTGGCAGGCAGGCTGGTGAGTTCGAAATAGTGCGTCGCGAAAAGCGTGAAGGCGCGGGTTTTCTCGGCCAGGTGTTGGGCGGTGGCCCAGGCCAGCGCCAGGCCGTCGTAGGTGCTGGTGCCGCGGCCGATCTCGTCGAGCAGCACCAGGCTCTGGTCGGTGGCGTGGTGCAGGATGTCCGCGGTTTCAGTCATCTCCACCATGAATGTGGAACGGCCTCCGGCCAGGTCGTCGGCGGCGCCGATGCGCGTGAATATCCGGTCGACGGGCCCGATGACGGCCGCAGCCGCGGGCACGAAACTGCCTGCGAAAGCGAGCAGGGCGATGATGGCCGTCTGGCGCATGTAGGTGGACTTGCCGCCCATGTTGGGGCCGGTGACGATCAGCATGCGGCGCTTGTCGTGCGTTTCCAGGTCGTTGGGCACGAAGGTCTCCGTGCTCGCCTCGCGTACGACGGGATGCCAGCCCTGGGTGATGGACAGTCCGGGCTCGGTGGTGAACGTCGGCGGGGCGAAGCCCAGGGCCTGCGCCCGCTCGGCGAAGCAGGCGAGCACATCGGTTTCCGCCGCGGCGCGGGCCGCGCGCGAGAGTGCCGGGACGTCGGCGCCAAGCCGTTCCAGCAGGTCTTCGTACAGCGACTTCTCGAGCTGCAGGGCCCGGGCGCGGCTGGTCAGTGCGTTGTCTTCGAACTGCTTCAACTCGGGTGTGATGAAGCGTTCGGTGTTCTTCATGGTCTGCCGCCGGATGTACTCGGCGGGCACCGAATCGCCGGCGGTGCGGGAAACCTCGATGTAGTAGCCGTGCACGCGGTTGTAGCCGACCTTGAGGGTGGCGATGCCGGTGCGCTCGCGCTCGGAGATCTCGAGGTCGCGCAGCCATTGCGCGGCGTTCTCGGTGACGTTGCGCAGTTCGTCGAGTTGCTCGCTGTAGCCGGGTGCGATGACGCCGCCGTCGCGAATCGTGGCCGGCGGCGCCTCGACGACCGCCCGCTTGAGCAGACCGTGCACCTTCGACAGGTCGGGCATGTCAACGGCCAGCGCGGTGAATCGGGGGGTGTCCGCGCCGTCGATCAGCGCCCGGATACCGGGCAGCGCGCCGGTGCCGGCCTGCAGGCGGGTGAGATCCCGGGGTGTCGCGGACTTCAGCGCAACGCGGGAGACCGCCCGTTCCATGTCACCGCAATCACTGAGCGCATCGCGCAGCGGTTCGGTGAGCCCCCCGTCGAGCAGGGCGGCGACCGCGGCATGGCGCTCGCGCACCCTGTCAATAACCTTGCATGGCGCGTTCAGCCAGCGGCGCAGCAGGCGGGCGCCCATGGGCGTTCGCGCGGTGTTCATCAGCGCATAGAGGGTCGGCGCCTCGCTGCCGTCGGCGCGGCGGTCGATCTCCAGGTTGCGGCGGCTGTGGGCGTCCAGACGAACGTACTCGTCGACCTGCACCGCCGTGATGCGGTCGACGAATTCGAGTTTCTGGCACTGGCTGGCCTGGGCGTACTGCAGCACGGCGGCCGCGGCGCCGATGGCGGGATCTTCGGCTGCCAGGCCGAAACCGCGCAGGTCGCGGGTGCCGAAGTGCTCGCACAGGAAACGGAACCCCAGGTCACCGTCGAAAGCGAGCCCGTCGCGGATGTTCTGACCGGTTCCGTCAAGTTCGCCGAGTTCGCGTGGCGTCAGCACCTCGCTGGGCTTCAGGCGGGCTAGTTCTCCGGTGAGGCTGTCGGCGCCGGCCACGGTCTGCACGGTGAACTCGCCCCGGCCCAGGTTCAGGGCCGCCATGCCGTAGCGCATCTGTCCGGCGTCCCGGCAGGGTGCGATACCGACCAGGAGGCTGTCGCGGGTCTGTTCGAGCAGCGCTTCCTCGGTGAGTGTCCCCGGCGTGACGATACGCTGCACCCGGCGTTCCACCGGGCCCTTGCTCTGGGCCGGGTCGCCGACCTGTTCGCAGATGGCCACCGAGACGCCGAGCGCCACCAGCTTCGCAAGGTAACCATCCACGGAATGATAGGGCACGCCGGCCATGGGAATCGGCTCCCCGGCGGACTGCCCGCGGGCGGTGAGGGTGATGTCGAGCAGTTCAGCGGCGCGTTTCGCGTCGTCATGGAAGAGCTCGTAGAAGTCTCCCATGCGGTAGAAAAGCAGGTGATCCTTATGTTGCGCCTTGATGCTCAGGTACTGCTGCATCATGGGCGTGTGCTGGGAACCCGTCATGGCGGGGGATTCTCCACTAAACCTGTACGCCATTCGAGGGTTGTGCCGTGCGAATCGGCGGAAATTGCCATTTCCGGCGTTTCCGGGTGTTGATATTACTACTGAGTATATATACAGTATCGCCGTCTTATCGAAAACACCGGGAACCATCGCCATGGCCGACCGTACTCCCTCCCTCTCCCGCGCAAACCGCAACGAATCCACTCGCGCCTCTGCCCGCAGCAACCAGAAGAACCAGGCGCTGAGCGCGGCGCTCGCCCAGATCGAGCGCCAGTTCGGCAAGGGTTCCATGATGCGCCTGGGCGACCGCGAACAGGTCGCCATCCCGTCCGTCTCCACGGGCTCGCTGGGCCTCGATATCGCGCTGGGCATCGGCGGCCTGCCGCGCGGCCGGGTAGTCGAGGTCTACGGCCCCGAATCCTCGGGAAAAACCACGCTGACACTGCAGGTCATCGCCGAAGCGCAGAAAGCCGGCGGCACCTGTGCCTTCATCGATGCCGAGCACGCGCTAGACCCGATCTATGCCGGCTCCCTCGGGGTGGATACCGACAATCTCCTGGTCTCCCAGCCGGATACCGGCGAACAGGCACTCGAAATCACCGACATGGTGGTCCGCTCCGGCGCCGTGGACGTGGTCGTCATCGATTCGGTGGCGGCGCTCACCCCCAAGGCGGAAATCGAGGGCGAAATGGGCGATTCCCACGTGGGCCTCCAGGCCCGCCTCATGAGCCAGGCCCTGCGCAAGATGACGGGTTCCATCAAGCATTCCAATACGCTGGTGGTGTTCATCAACCAGATCCGCATGAAGATCGGCGTCATGTTCGGCAGCCCGGAGACCACAACCGGCGGCAATGCCCTCAAGTTCTACTCGTCCGTGCGCCTCGACATCCGCCGCATCGGCGCGGTCAAGGAGGGCGACGAGGTGGTCGGAAACGAAACTCGGGTAAAGGTGGTCAAGAACAAGGTGGCGCCCCCCTTCCGGCAGACGGAGTTCCAGATTCTCTACGGCAAGGGCATCCACCGCACCGGCGAAATCCTGGAACTCGGCGTCAAGCATGGCATCGTCGAAAAATCCGGCGCCTGGTACGCCTACGGCAACGACCGGATCGGTCAGGGCCGCAAGAACGCTGCGGAATTTCTCGACAAGAACCCGGCGATGCGCGAAGAGATCGAGACCCGCATCCGTACACAACTGCTGCCCGAGCTTTCCGGGGAGGGCGATGTCGTCATCCCGGAACCGGCGCGGGACTCGCTCGGGCCAGATCGCGGCTAACGCGATGGCACGTGGGGCGGCGTGCGCTTGGGGGCCAATGCGTCCCAAAAGATCGGTGCGTTCTCAACGAGTCCGGCGTCCCTCGTGAACGGCGCGCCGGTGATCGACCCAGATCGTACCTTCAGTGAAGCTCGCGCGCGGGCCATGGGCCTGCTTGCCCAGCGAGAACACGGGCGGGCTGAACTGCAGTCGAAACTCATCGCCAAGGGTGTCGATGCCGGGGTCGCCGCCGATGTTGTTGAAAAACTGCACACCGACGGCCTGCAAAGTGAAGAGCGATTCGCAGCGGCCCTGGTGCGCCGTCGCATCTCACGCGGGTATGGGCCGGTTTACATCCGCGGCGAATTGCGCAAACGCCGGGTAGACGATGACGTGGCCGATGCCGAACTGAACCGCACGGACGATTTCTGGCTGCAACTCGCCGTGGAGGCGCTCGCCAGGAAGTTCCCGGCGGGCAGGGGCAGGGAAGCGCCGTACAACACCCGCGCCCGTTTCCTCGCCCGGCGCGGGTTCCCCGCGGATACCGTCTATCGAGCCCTCCGGTTCGAGCCGGAGTGCGCCTGACTCTCCAATGCCATCGGCTGCTGCCTGAGTCCCGACGTTGAGATTCTGCTGCGCCGGGTGACGCCGTGGCCGTTGCCGGAATGCCGATATCGATCAATTGTTCCCCCCCGCCGGTGGATCGGTTACGTGAATCCCGACTTCTGTCTTCCTCCCGCGAAGGCTGCTCAAAGGGCGCTACCGCCACGGGTAGCAGGCCACTATACTTGGCGCCTTTTTTTGGCGGCGCAAGCAGCGCGAACCCCATGAAAGCGGCTGAAATACGCGAGCAGTACCTGTCTTTCTTCGAGGCGGCCGGCCATCGGGTGGTGCCGTCGAGTTCGCTCGTGCCATACAACGACCCAACCCTGCTGTTTACCAACGCGGGCATGAACCAGTTCAAGGATGCACTGCTCGGCCGGGAGGATCCCGGCTACCGGCGTGCGGCGTCCTCCCAGAAGTGCGTGCGCGCGGGCGGCAAGCACAATGACCTGGAGAACGTGGGCTATACCGCGCGCCACCTCACCTTCTTCGAGATGCTCGGCAACTTCAGCTTCGGCGATTACTTCAAGGAAGAAGCCATCGACTGGGCCTGGGAGTTCGTCACCGGAGTTTTTGGCCTGCCGCGCGAACGGCTCTGGGTGACGGTGCATCCCACCGACGACGAGTCACGGGAATTGTGGACCCGAAAGATTGGTGTCCCGGCAGAGCGTGTCATCGACCACGAGACAAATTTCTGGACCATGGGCGATACGGGCCCCTGCGGGCCCTGCACGGAACTCTTCTACGACCACGGCCCGGCAGTGGCAGGCGGACCGCCGGGTTCTCCGGACGAGGAGGGTGATCGCTACATCGAGTTCTGGAACCTTGTATTTCCCCAGTTCGACCGCTCGAAGGACGGTGAGCTCAAGCCCCTGCCGCAACCGGGTGTCGACACCGGCATGGGGCTGGAGCGCATGGCGACGGTCCTCCAGGGCGTGCACAGCAACTACGAAATCGATCTGTTCCGGCGACTCATGCTGCGCGCAGGGAGTCTGGCCGGCCTGACCGGTGAGGCGGAGATACTTGCAAACCCATCCATTCGGGTTATCGCCGACCATCTGCGCTCCAGCGCCTTTCTCATTGCCGACGGTGTGATGCCGGGCAACGAGGATCGCGACTATGTACTGCGCCGCATCATCCGGCGGGCGCTGCGTCACGGGTACAAGCTGAACATCCGCGAGCCGTTCTTTCACCGGCTGGTGGACGACCTTGTCGCCGAGATGGGCGCTGCCTTCCCGCAACTCGGCGAGAAGCAGGCGGATGTCGAGGCGGCGCTCGCGCTGGAAGAGGAGCGCTTTGACCGCACCCTCAGCCGGGGCATGGAACTGCTTGAGAAAACCATTCGCGGTCTCGATGGAACGGCTATCCCGGGGGACGTCGTCTTCAAGCTCTACGATACTTATGGGTTCCCGACAGACCTCACGGAAGACATCGCCCGTGAGCGTGGCCTCAGCGCCGACATGCCCGGCTTCGAGGAAGCCATGGGCCGGCAGCGCGATCAGGGGCGGGCTTCAGCGCGTTTCGACTTTGCGCTCGGTCAAAAGATCCACACGGATTCCCGGGTCGACTTTCTCGGTTATGAAACAGTCTCGGACTTGGGGGAAGTGCGGGGCCTGTACGACTCGGAAGGCAACCCCCTCGATGCGCTCGAGGCCGGTCAGGCCGGTGTGGTCGCGCTGGACCGAACGCCCTTTTACGCGGAAGCGGGCGGCCAGGTGGGTGATACCGGCTTACTGGAATCCGACGGGCTGAGATTCGAGGTTCAGGACACCCAGCGCTCCGGCGAGCAGCATCTGCACATCGGTTCGACGACTGCCGGCCGCCTGGAAACCGGCAGCCGTGTGCGGGCAACGGTCGATGCATCGCGGCGCCGGCTCATCATGGCCAATCATTCTGCCACCCACCTCCTGCACGCGGCGCTGAGAAAAGTGCTCGGCCCCCATGTGAGCCAGATGGGGTCGCTGGTGGATGCGGAACACCTGCGCTTCGACTTCTCCCACGGGCAGCCGGTGACAGCGGACGAACTGGCCGACATCGAGGCGCTGGTCAACGAACAGGTATTCGCCAATACGGATGTCGGCGTCGCCCGAACGAGTTTCGATCAAGCCGTCGAGCAGGGCGCCATTGCCCTGTTCAACGAAAAGTACGGCGACGAGGTGCGCGTATTGACCATGGGCGGCGGCTATTCCGTCGAACTCTGCGGCGGCACCCACGTGGGGCGCACCGGCGACATCGGCTTGTGCAGGATTGCCGCCGAGTCGGGTATTGCGCAGGGCGTTCGCCGCATCGAAGCGGTGACCGGTGCGGCTGCGCTTGCCCGGGTATCCGAGGTGGACCGTCTCGTGCAGCGCCTGGCGGACGGCCTGAAGTCAACGCCGCAGAATCTCGAGGATCGCGTCGGTACGCTGGTCGAGGAAAACCGGCGCCTGGCCAGGGAAGTGAAGGATCTGCCCCAGCGGCTTGCGTCGGGCTTCGGGTCCGACCTGGTCGACGGCGCGCAGGACGTGGGTGGCATCAAGGTGGTCGCCGCGCAAATCGAGGGCGATGCCAAGGCCATGATGCAGACGCTGGACCTGCTCAAGTCCAGGCTGAATCCCGTGGTGATCCTGCTGGCGCAGGAGAACAAGGGCAAGATCAACCTGGTGGCGGGCGTCTCGAAAGAACTCACGGAACGCATGCAGGCGCCGGACCTCATCAGGAGCGTCGGCGCAGCCGTCGGCGCGCGCGGCGGCGGCAGCCCGGTACTGGCCCGCGCGGGCGGCGGTGACCGACCCGAGAAGGTGGCCGAGGCATTGGCCGGCGTCACAGATTGGGTGCGCGAACGACTGGAGGCGTCGCCCTGAGCGGCGATGCGGCCACAGTGACCGTTCCAGGAGTATCCGCATGGCGCTGATCGTCCAGAAATTCGGCGGTACCAGCGTCGCCTCGGTGGAACATATCCAGC
Organism: Pseudomonadales bacterium; assembly: GCA_963663395.1. GTDB lineage: Bacteria > Pseudomonadota > Gammaproteobacteria > Pseudomonadales > Azotimanducaceae > Azophilus. The sequence continues at coordinate 4,514,729 of OY760226.1, read as the reverse complement.
GTGTTGCGCAACGGGTGGCGCGCAACCTGAAGGCCGGCGACCAGGTGGTTGTCGTGGTCTCGGCGATGAGTGGCGAGACCAATCGGCTCGACGACCTGGGCACGGCGGTCAGCGAGCGCCCGTTGGGCCGGGAGATGGATGTGCTCCTCGCTGCCGGGGAACAGGTGACCATTGCGCTCCTGAGCATGGCGCTGTCCGATCTCGGTTATCCGGGCATGTCGTTTCTTGCCCACCAGATTCGCATTCACACGGACTCGAACCACCGCAAGGCCCGCATCGAACATATCGAGACGGGTGACCTGAAAACGGCCCTGTCCGAAGGCGTGGTGCCGGTAGTCGCCGGTTTCCAGGGAGTCGATTACGCGGGCAACATAACGACGCTCGGACGCGGTGGTTCCGACACGACGGCGGTTGCGGTGGCGGCGGCGCTGGAGGCGGACGAGTGCCAGATCTGCACCGATGTCGACGGCGTCCATACGGCCGACCCGCGCATCGTCGCCGATGCACGCCGCCTCGACCTGGTCACCTTCGAGGAAATGCTGGAGCTTGCGAGCCTGGGCTCGAAGGTGCTGCATCCCCGGTCCGTCGAATTCGCCGGCCGCTACCAGGTACCGCTCAGGGTCATGTCCACGTTCGAAGACGGCCCGGGTACACTGATCACGATGGAGAACGAAACCATGGAAGAGCCGCTCGTCTCCGGTGTCGCCTATGCGCGCGACGAAGCCAAGATCACCATGACCGGCGTACCGGATGTGCCGGGTGTCGCGTCGAAAATCATCGGGCCGGTCGGCCGTGAGCCCATCGAAGTGGACATGATCGTCCAGAACACCGGCGCCGATGGGCTCACCGACCTCACCTTCACGGTCAAGCGGGAAGACTACAAGAAGACGCTTGAACTGCTGCAGCCGGTGACCGGGCAACTCGGCGCGCGGGACCTCTCCGGCGACAACCGGATCGCCAAGGTTTCCGTGGTCGGCCGGGGCATGCGCTCCCACGCCGGCGTCGCCGCCCGTTTCTTCGATGCGCTGGCGAGGGAGAACATCAACATCCAGATGATCTCCACCTCGGAGATCAAGATTTCTGTGGTCGTGGCGCAGCGCTACCTGGAACTGGCTGTCCGTGCCCTGCACGCCGAGTTCGGGTTGAGCGAATCGTGACTATGCCCGGCGTGGCGCCGAAAGTGCGGACGTAAGTCCGTGGCCCTTTAGACCCCGCGTTCTGCCGTTCGGTGACGCTGTGCCTCGACTTCGGCCTGGGGGTTGCCGGCGTAGAAAAACTGACGCTCGGAGACTTCCGGGCCCGCTGCAGCCGGCCCTATTGGTACCGCGTGGAAAGCATCTCCGGGCGGTCGGCGTCTTTGCCTTCGTCCACGAACGCTTGAATCGCGGCTTCGACCACCCGGCCCCGGTCGACAACCACGGTATTGTCGAGCGTAACCGTGCAGCCGCGCAGCGGAATGTCGTAGTGTCCGTGGGTTTCACGCCCCGCGGCCGGATTGGTGCCGGTGGAAAACAGCACGTTTCCCGCGAAACAACGCTGCTCGCCGCCGTTGGTGTCGCGCTTGTCGTACAGGGTCGTGGCTTCCCAGTGAGCGTTATCGTTCAGGCCCCAGCCCAGGTGCGAGGCCGCCCAGGCCTCGCGGTCGCCCCAGTGCTCGTTGTAGTGCTTGAACAGTTCCGCGTCCACGCCTTCGCCTTCGACGGAGGTGATGTAGTCATTCTCGAAGGTTAGCCCGAGTTTACCGTGCGCCGTGCAAAGGCTTCATTCCTCAGCGGGTGCGAATCCCGCCCGGCAATTGTCGCTCCAGCCGGTAGCAGTCGGAGCGGGCGAAGGAGGTAACGACATCGTCTGAAGCACTCCGAAGAAAAGGACCGCCATGGGCGGTTTAGCGAACATGCGGGCCGCAACGCGAGTGAACGCTGAGCAGGCCTCGAAAAGGGTAATGCGGAAGCCGACCCGGCGGTAATACGGGGAAGGCTGCCATCGGCAGGGAAGCGAGCGACGGACGCACCAGCCGGTTCCGCCGGGGTATTGGCGGTGGCACGCATGTAGGAGGGGGATGGATGCAACACGGGAAACCCTGTCGGTGGTGTGCACGCACCAACCGGAATCCCGCGAGGGGCAGGCCGGGCCGGCAGGGTGGCGGAGAGGCTCGTAGTACTGAAGACGCCGGGTAATGCCGGTCGAGGAAAGGGGCCTCAGGCGAGGAGCGATGTCGGAAGGAAGAAGGCTGGCGGGAGTGGCAATGCCTGGACCCCGCGAAAGGGCAAGGATTCCGGAAGCATCCCATGCATAAGCGAAGGAGCCGAGCCGTAAGGGCTCGATGCTGTCGAGGCGTGAACAGGCTCGATGGCTCGCCGGACAGGCGACACTACGCAGAGCGGGCGCCGTGCAGCATCCGTAGACGATGTCGGAATTCACCGATCACCTGCGTATCCGTTTCGCCCCGGCGATCCGTGTGCGAGGCGCATGATCCTGCTGGAGAGCCCGGTGCCGGAAATCGGCACGCCGGGTTCGGGGAGCAGGGGCTGGAAACGTGACATAAGGTCGGCGCGCCAGCCCTTGACTCCACAACGAAAAAAATAAACTGTTGTATCTCAACAACTTAGGTTGGCCGAATCGCGCGTATGGCACTACATTCGTGCCCAACGTGATGGTTTCCCCTCAGACGACCGCCTGGTGTGTCCCCCCGGCTGAGGAGGCGATGCCCAAGGCATCGAGGATGGCCTTCTGCTGCGGTTCCGGGCGCGTCGCCTTGCGCACATGCAGCGTGCGTCCGTCGGCGCGCTTGAACGTTGCGGTCACGCGCTGACGGCCGCCGAGAATCCGTTTGAGCGTCGTCCAGCTTGCCGTGCGGTTGGACTCGTCGCCGCGCTCGGCCAGACGGGTGCGAATCACCTGGACCAGTTGGTAGGCGATCACCGTGATGAACAGATGACCCTCGGCACGGCGCGGCTTGCGATGATGGATGGGGCGCAGGCCCAGTTCGGATTTCAGGGAACGGAACACCGCCTCGACATCCGTGAGCAGGGTGAAGGTGCGCCACAGGCGCTCTTCGCTGAAGTCGGTCTCGTTGCTGCGCAGGCAATAGACGCCCGGATGGGTGAGCATCGTCCCGGCCACCGGGTTGCGGCGGTAGATCACCGCCACGGCCCGTTTGCCGCTCTCGTCGGTTGCCACCGTGATGTCATAGTGTTGGCCGACACCGCGGCTCTTCTCCACCAGCCGACCGATGCGTTTCCAGATCTTTTCCGGCTTCTTCTGCGTGCGCGGCCGCGACAGCCCCTCGTTGATCGCATCGAGGTCCCGCTCCAGGCGTTGCGCAAACCGCTTGGCCATGCCGCGCTCCTTCTCGGCACGCTGCTCGGAATAACAGTACAAGCGCACCTCGCCCGCCTCGGCATCGTCCACCTTCTCGAGATGCACCACCCCGCCGCTGCGGGTGCGATGGGCGAGTGCCGCCTCGGGCTCGAAGCGGCGCTTGCGCTCGCGCGAGACCACGATGTAGCGGTACCCGTTCGCCTTCAGCCAGTCGACCTGTTGCTCGGTGGCGATGCCCCGGTCGAGCACCACCCGCGACCCCGGCGGTGCCCCGAGCGCGTCCAGCATGCCGGCCAACGTCCGGTCTTCCTTGACGTTGCCCGCAAACACCCGGGAACGCCGCACAAAACCACCCCCGTCCAGCACCAGCCCCAGGGTGAGTAACTTGCAGTCGCTGCGCTTCTCCTTCGAATGCCCCCGCCGCGCCTCGGGCTGATCCGCTACATCGCCCTCATAATAGGTGTTGGTCAGATCGTAGAGCGTCACCGTCGGCGTCAGATCGAACAGGTCCATGGCGCTCTCGAACAGATGCGCCTCGATCGCCTCGCGGTGTGCCACCAAGGCATCCGAGGCCCGGTACAACTGCATCGCCCCCATGGTCTCGAAGTCCACACCCAGCAACTCCCCCAAGGCACTGCGCTCGCGCAGCCAGGCGTGCGTGGCCCGCTCCGAGGCCGGGTACGCCAGCCGCGCCACGATCGAGGCCACCGCCGCCGTGCACAGCGACGCGTTGATGCCCAGGGTCGACAGCAACTCCATCAGGCCCAACCGCTCGACCGCCCACAGCCCCACCTGCTCGACGCCCACACTGCGCGGACGCGTCAACTCGAGCGATGCCGCATCCACATGGACCGGATCGCGCACCGCCTCGGCGTCCCCCGCCCGGCCGCGGGCCAGCAGTTGTGCGGCGATCCGTTGCGCTTCTTCCTCAACCGAAGCCGGCGTATCGTCGATGAGCGGCGCCTGGCCGTTCAAGATCTCGTCGATGCGCCGGCACAGCTCTGGCCATTCCGCTTTGGGCAGGTCGAAATCGCTACCGAGGTTCAACAACGTGCGCTGGCGGACCTTGGCGCCGTCGCGCTGACTGTGCACGAGGCGGTGGGAGTGGTAGTCCTGGCCGCCGGTGCGGCGGGTGAGGGTACGGCGGATGAACATGGGTGGTGACGGTAGCGGAGCGGTCTACCCATGTCAACCCACATCACATTATTATGGCACTACATCGCCCAGTCCACCCCGCCAGGAACCGGAAAACAACGAGTTGCCGACCCCAAAACCGTCAATCACGGCAAGATCGGGCGAAAATCACGGGGTTGTTGTGGAGTCAAGGGCTGGCGCGCCGACCTTATGTCACGTTTCCAGCCCCTGCTCCCCGAACCCGGCGTGCCGATTTCCGGCACCGGGCTCTCCAGCAGGATCATGCGCCTCGCACACGGATCGCCGGGGCGAAACGGATACGCAGGTGATCGGTGAATTCCGACATCGTCTACGGATGCTGCACGGCGCCCGCTCTGCGTAGTGTCGCCTGTCCGGCGAGCCATCGAGCCTGTTCACGCCTCGACAGCATCGAGCCCTTACGGCTCGGCTCCTTCGCTTATGCATGGGATGCTTCCGGAATCCTTGCCCTTTCGCGGGGTCCAGGCATTGCCACTCCCGCCAGCCTTCTTCCTTCCGACATCGCTCCTCGCCTGAGGCCCCTTTCCTCGACCGGCATTACCCGGCGTCTTCAGTACTACGAGCCTCTCCGCCACCCTGCCGGCCCGGCCTGCCCCTCGCGGGATTCCGGTTGGTGCGTGCACACCACCGACAGGGTTTCCCGTGTTGCATCCATCCCCCTCCTACATGCGTGCCACCGCCAATACCCCGGCGGAACCGGCTGGTGCGTCCGTCGCTCGCTTCCCTGCCGATGGCAGCCTTCCCCGTATTACCGCCGGGTCGGCTTCCGCATTACCCTTTTCGAGGCCTGCTCAGCGTTCACTCGCGTTGCGGCCCGCATGTTCGCTAAACCGCCCATGGCGGTCCTTTTCTTCGGAGTGCTTCAGACGATGTCGTTACCTCCTTCGCCCGCTCCGACTGCTACCGGCTGGAGCGACAATTGCCGGGCGGGATTCGCACCCGCTGAGGAATGAAGCCTTTGCACGGCGCACGGTAAAGATGGGTTAGGCGAATGGGCGACTCGACGTAGCGTTTGAATGTCAGGTTCAGGTCGCCCACGTCGATCACAATGGTGCCGTTGACGGTACCCGCGGCGGGAAAACAGGCGACCATCCCCCCGGGCCAGAAATCGATGTGGCCGGGTTCGTCGCAGAAACCCCAGGTTCCCTGTATCGGCGCCCCGGTCAGGTCCACGGTGAGGTCGCTGCCCGCCTCGGTGGTGACCCGCATTGCCTTGGCGGCGCGCATCATCTTGACGCTGGTGGTAACCCGCTCCTTGAGCAACGGGTCGGGGGCGAAGCGCTCGAGGACATCCGGATGATCGTTCATCACGTGCAGTACACGCGTGCCGCGCTCGAGAATCTCGCGGAGTTCGTTGGTGTGCTGGATGCCCTCGACCGTGTTGTCCACGACCAGTGCGGAACTGGCCAGCAACTCGACCACGGGGCGAATGTTCTGCAGGCAGGTGGTGCGGCCGTTCGAGCGCACCGGCATGCTGAACTCCTGCGGCGGCGTCGGCAGCATGAGGTGGTAGGGACGGGCACCCATTCGGAGCAGCGCGAGTTCGCAAAGCTGCAATTTCAGGTTGCGAGATTGCGTCTCGGACAGAATCGCGACGTCATCGCCCGCCTGCACCTTCGAGGCCTCGAAGACACGCACGAAAGAGTCGATCCACTTGGCCTCGATGCGGTCTTCGAACATGTAAACCCCCCTTCTCGCTGCATCGTTTCCCAAGTACGGGATGTTACACGAACGTGCCCGTCGCGAACCTGGCCGACCTGGCGGCGTTCGCAGGGCCCCCTTGCGACGGACGCTACTTCTCCGGGATCATGACGCGATGACCACGACAGCAGGAGACGGGCATTGACCATCAGCGCCGGCGTCGGCATCGGCAACTTCACTTTCGACGATGCGCGCGGCTTCTGGCGCTGGGTAGACTTGTGCGACACCGGCGGCGTTGACTCGATCTGGCAGTCGGATCGCATTATCGGCGACGACGGTGGGCTCGAGTGCATGAGTGTCATGGCGGCGCTCGCCGGCCGGACGCGCCGCATCAAGTTCGGCATGAACGTGGCGAGCCTCGGCCTGCGCGACCCCGTGCTCACCGCCAAGCAGTGCGCCACCATCGACGTTCTCTCCGAGGGGCGACTGTTGCCGGCGTTCGGCATCGGCAGTTCGCTGTCGCGCGACTATGTCGCCACGGGCACGCCGACCCGGGGGCGCGGCAAGCGCATGGACGAAGGGCTCGAGATACTGAGCCGCTTGTGGACCGGCGAACCCGTCTCGTTTCAAGGCACGTGTTACCGCCTCGATGAGGCGAGCATCTTTCCCCGCCCCGTGCAGGATCCGCTGCCCCTATGGGTGGGCGGCTCGGCCCCCCGGGCGATCGAGCGCACGGCACGGTGGGGAACGGGGTGGCAGGCGGGCATCGCCTCCGCCGGTGAAACGGCCCCGGTCATCGCGGCCATCAAGACGCGCGCCGATGAACTCGGCCGCGTTATCGACGAAGACCACTACGGAGCCGGCTTCGGCTTCCGCTTCGGTTCGCCGGACGAACCGATCGTGACCCGCTACCGGCGTTTCCTCAGCGAGCGGCTCGGCCGCGATCCGAATGGCTTCGCCGCGATTGGAGGCGTGACCGAAATCATGGCGTTGCTGCACGAGTTCCGGAAAACCGGGGTGCACAAGTTCGTGCTGCGCCCGATCGCCTCGGGAACAGAGGAGATGCTGTCGCAGACGCGGCAGTTGATCGACGAGGTATTGCCGGAGGTGGCGGCGCTCAATACCTGAACGCCCGTATCGTCACTCTGCCCGCGCCCGACTCAGCGCGCGTAGGTAAAACCGCCGTCCAGCGCCAGGGTCTCACCCATCAGGTAGTCGCCCGCCCGCGATGCCATGTACACCACGGTTCCGGCGATATCCTCCGGCCGCCCGATCCGCCCGGCAGGAATGTGCGGGGTTAACAGCTCCGGGTTTTCCCTGGCCGTTGCATTCATGTCGGTGGCGAACGCCCCCGGCACGATGGTGTTGATGTACACGTGATCCGGGGCAAAGTCCTTGGCCAGATGCCGGGTCAGGTGATTGAGGCCCGCCTTGGCCGCCGTGTAGGAATAGGAGGGGTCGGGGCTCGGAAAGAGGGCGTCGACCGACGAGATGTTGATGACCTTGGCAGGCTGCTCTGCGCTCGCAGCCGCGCGCAACAACGGCGCGAGCTGCTGAAGCAGAAAGAACACGGCCTTCAGGTTGAGGTTCAGGGCCTTGTCCCAGCCTTTCTCCGGAAACTCGTCGAAGGGCGCCACCCAGCCGGTGGCGGCGTTGTTGACCAGGATGTCGAGCCTTGATTCCCGTTGCTTGAGTTCGGCGCCCAGCTCGTGCACGCCGTCCAGGGAACCGAGATCGTTGGGAATGGCGATGCACTCGCCGAATTCCGACAGCTCCTCGGCCGTCTGCAGGCAGACATGGGCATGGCGCGCCGTGATATAGACACGCACCCCCCGGCGCACCAGGCCATCGGCGATCATGCGGCCGATGCCCTTTGAACCGCCGGTTACCACGGCAATGCGGCCGGTCAGGTCGAATAGGTCTGTCATCGGTTGTCTCCGTGGTGATCAAATGCGGCTTGCGTGGCCCGTGCGCTTCCAATACTTGTCCTTGAGAGCGCCCTTGTAGAGTTTGCCGGTGGGCAGGCGCGGCAGCTCGTCGACGAAATCGATGCTCTTCGGGCACTTGTAGTGGGCCAGGTTGGCGCGGGCATACTCGATCAGTTCCGCCTCCAGTGCCACTGAAGGTTCGATGCTGTCCGCCAACTGCACCACGGCTTTCACCTCTTCGCCCATGTCCTCGTTGGGTACGCCGATGACGGCCACGTCCAGAATCCCGGGATGCATGATCAGCGCATCCTCGATCTCCTGGGGATAGATGTTCACCCCGCCGGAGATGATCATGAAGGTCTTGCGGTCGACCAGGAACAGGTAGCCCTCCTCGTTCACGTAGCCGACATCCCCCAGTGCCGTCCAGTCGCCGCGCTCCGGATGCTCGGCCTTGCGCGTCTTTTCCGAGTCGTTGTGGTAGTGGAAGTGGTTCGCCTGTTCGAAATAGATGGTGCCCACTTCCCCGGGCGGCAGTTCGGCGCCGTTGTCGTCGCAGATGTGCAGGGCGCCGCCAATGGGCTTGCCGACCGTTCCGGGATTCGCGAGCCACTCCTCGGGCCCCACGTGGGTCGAGCCGTTGGCCTCCGTGCCCGCGTAGTACTCGTAGATGATGGGCCCCCACCAGTCCAGCATCTGTTGCTTGACCTGGACAGGGCAGGGCGCCGCGGCATGGATGGCGACCTCGTGGCTGGAAAGGTCGTATTGAGCCCGCTCTTCCGGCGGCAGCCGCAGCATCCGGATGAACATGGTCGGCACCCACTGGCTGCGGTTGACCCGGTAGCGCTCGATGGCGGCCAGCGCTTCGGCGGGATTGAACTTGGGCATCATTACCGCCGTACCGCCGAGCGCCTGGGTGGAGACGGAGAGAAAGGCCGGGGCAGTGTGATAGAGCGGCGCCGGAGAAAGGAATACCGTTTCGTCGTCGAATTCCCACCTATGAGCGTGGAAAGCATGGTGGTCGTTGGGGTCGGAGACCTCGGCATCGGCGAGCGTGTGCTTGACGCCCTTCGGCTGGCCGGTGGTGCCGGAACTGTAGAACATGAAGGAGCCGAGGGGTTGCCGCTCCATTGGCCTGGTGGGATAGCGGGACCGGGCCTCATCCAGATTTTCGAAGCCTTCGATGTCGTCCAGGCTGAGCAGCAATCCGCATGCGGGGGCGTGGCGCGGCAGGTCACTGGCCACCTCGGCCAGGCGGGCGGAGGCGATCAGCGCTTTTGCACCGCAGTCGTTGACGATATATCCCGCTTCGTCGGCGGTGAGATACCGGTTGACCATGGTGAAATAGAGGCCGGAGCGCATGGCCGCCCAGGCAATCTCGAAGTAGCGGAGGTCGTTCTCCATGAATACCGCGAGGTGGTCGCCGCGGCGCAGCCCGCGGTCGTGCAACAGTCGGGCGATCTGGATGGAACGCCCGTCGAGTTCCCGGAAACTGACGGATGCGCCGGTCTGCGAGTTGATCGCTGCCGGCTTGTCCGGAAACAGGCTTGCCCACTTGCCGGGATACATCCGGACTCCTCCCACATCGAGTTGCGTCGGTAACCGATGGCGCTGTCCGGAATTCCTTCCCGAGCCCGGCGCTCATCGTCGAGCGGCGCGTCCACGACCGTACAGTCCGCGCCGGGAAGCATGGTAGCGTGGCGCGCGCAGTTGTAAACCGGCGACTTGCCGAGCGCCTCGCAGGACGGGCTGCCGGCGCACGTTTTGGACAGTCGCTAGCGGTGCAGCAGTTCGCTGGCCTCCTTTAGCGTCACGCCCCGTTGATGCCAATCATCAAGCAGCGTGCAGCGTGAGTCCTCATCGAGCGCTCTTACCGCATCGGTGACGACCGTAATGGAGGTTTTGGGACGATACTTGAGCAGGCCCTCCACCGCGTAGCGGTTGCAGACGTCGAGGGCGACGCCGTAGAGAGTCACATCGGTGACACCCAGGGCGTTCAGCACCGGCACCACGTTGGGATTGGTGAATACATCGAAGAAGCGCTTGTGGAACAGGACGTCGCCGTCGTGTCGATTCAGGCTCGACAAAACGTCGGCTTCTGCGTCTTCCGGTTCGACGATGAGTGGGTCCTTGAGCCTGGTTTCGGGAATCCGCGCCTGGCCCGGCGTATTGCGCAGGCAATGGGGCGGAAAGGTGGTCTTGAAGTCGGCGTTCTCCGAGATTTCCTCGTCGGCGGGGTCGTGGTTGTCGGAACTGGCGAGGATGCGGATCCCATTGTCGTGCGCGTAGTTCGTCAGCCGGGCGAGGTTGGGGGCCAGCGTTTCCGCGCCCTTCACGTACAGCTCGCCGTGGGGCAGCATGAAATCGACCTGGGTGTCCACGTCCCAGAATACCCGTACGCTCATGTCACCTCCTCCAGGCGCGGGTTTGGTCGGTACTGCCGCCCCACCTTGGCGGCGGGTTCGCCTTCGAGCAGCACAATGTCCGCGGTGAAATCGAAACCGCCGTCGTTCTTCAGGAGGGACGACCCGACGCCGTAGGCGTCCACGGGCAGGTTCAGCGCCTCGAATCGCCGTATCTTCTCGTGGTCGAATCCTCCGGACACGACGATGCGAACCGCCTCGAAACCCGCCTCGTCGAGCGCGTTGCGCACGTTGTTGACCAACTGCGGATTGACACCGTGCGGATCGAATTCTCCCGTGATCCCGACGACACTCCTGTCCACGAGGTTGCCGGAGGTGTCGAGGCGTACGCCGTACAGCCGCTTGCCCAAGGCGCGAGCCACCGCCAGCGACGTGCCCACGCAATCGTTTTCGAAATCGACCAGCACAACAAGGGGTACGGTCTCTGGCAATCGCTCGGCGAACTTCCGGGCTGCCAGTACCGTATCTCCGCCATGAACGGCAATGGCGGCGTGGGGCAACGTGCCCACCCCAAGGCCGCCCCACCAGGATGCCTGGGCGTCCGTGGAAACGGCGGCGACACCGGCCAGGTGCGCTGCATGGCCGTCGCCTGCCTGGACGGACCAATGGTCGTGCCGGGCGGGGAAATACAGCACGTCCCTGGGCCGTGCAGCTGCTACGGTTCTGCTGGTGTTGGTGGCGATGCGCGTGCGGCGGGCAAGGATGCCGAGATAGAGCGTTTCCAGGTTCGCGAAACCATCGTAGGGGCCTTCGATGGTCATCACCGTCTCGTGAGGTTTGACGGTGTCCCCATCGTGCAGTGCGCAAACGCGAAGCGCCGGCCAGTCGTCGCTGCAGAGCTTCAGCACGGCAATGGCTTCGTCGATGCCCGCAAGCAGGCCGGCGCGCTTGCAGAAGACCTGCATCAGCACCGAGGGCCGATGCGTTCCGTCCAGGAGGACATCCCGGGTACGTACGAAGTACTTGTCGGTCAGGAATCCGGTGCGAATCCGCTCCACCGGCAGGTCGAACACAGCGGGGTCGAGGCGTTGCTTGCTGGACATTTTCCCGATGGTGGCAGGACAGGCGAGCGTCCGCAAACGTCACGAAAGATGATTGAGGAGGTGTGCCGCCGACGTGCGAGCAACCTGCCGGGGGGGTTGGTTCTGCCGGCCGGCCGCGTTGCGTGCGGTGACGGGGCGATGTAACCGCCGGCGCTGGACGGGCAGACGCCTTGTTCGTTAGCGTTGCGGTCATCGGGCAGGGAGATCGCGCATGGACAGAACCGGCCAAATCGTCGAAACCACTTCCGGGCCCGTGCGTGGCGCTTGCGAGGACGACCTGCACATTTTCCGCGGCATTCCCTTTGCGGCGCCGCCCGTTGGCGAGTTGCGCTGGCTGCCTCCGCAGCCGGTGGCGGGCTGGCGTGAGGTTCGCCCGGCCACGGAGTTCGGCCTGTCGTCACCGCAGAACCCGGTGGTGGTGCCGATGCCCAACGATCTGGTCCGCGTGGATGGGGAGCAGAGCGAAGACTGCCTGTATCTCAATGTCTGGACGCCGGGCATCGACGGCGCCCGGCGGCCGGTGATGGTCTGGATTCACGGCGGCGGATTCATACTGGGTTCCGGCCGGCAGGACATCAGCGACCCGGCACACCTGGCCAGGACCGGGAACACCGTGTTGGTGACCATCAATTACCGGCTGGCAGGATTCGGTTTCCTGCGGCTGGTGGATGTCACGGGGGGCGCCATTCCCGCCACCGGCAACGAAGGCATGCTCGATCAGATTGCGGCGCTGGAATGGGTGCGTGACAACGTCGAGCGTTTCGGGGGCGATGCGGGCAACGTGACGATTTTCGGGGAGTCTGCGGGCGGCATGAGCGTCGGCACGCTGTTCGGCATGCCGGCGGCGGAGGGCCTCTATCGGCGGGGCATCCTGCAAAGCGGCGCCTGCCAGACGGTGCATCCCGTGGAACTGGCCAACCGGGTGGGCGCCGGCGTGCTGGAACTGCTTGGCGTCGACCCGGACGACACCGGTGCGATTCGCGCCCTGCGCGCGCAGCGGCTTCTCGACCTGGAAGCCCGGCTTTCGAGTCCGGAGACGTCCAGCCCGCAACTGGGCATGACGCCGTTCCAGCCCTGTGTGGACGGCGCCACGCTGCCGGTCAATCCCCTGGAAGCGGTGCGCGCGGGCGCCGTAGCGGGCATCGACATGCTGATCGGCTCGACCCTGGAGGAGTACAAGCCGTTCGCGGAGGTGTTCCCCGGCCTCTCGGAGATGGATTTCGCGGGGCTGGTGGAGGGCATGTCGGTGGAGGCGGCGCGCCTCATGGAGGGGGACAGGCGCGGAGACATCGAGACGCTGGTTCAGGGTTACCGCTACGCCTGCGCCGAACGGGGGCTGGAAGCGGCGCCGCCGGACCTCATGCTCACCCTGGAGGGCGACCGCGTATTCTGGATGCCCGCCGTCTTGCTCGCCGAAGCCCAGACCCCGCACCCGGGGCGGACGTACAACTATGTCTTTACATGGGAGTCGCCCTTCGACGGCGGTTCCCTTGGCGCCTGTCACGGCCTGGAGATCGGCTTCGTGTTCGGTACGATCGATACCACTCGGTCCCGGGAGTTTCACGGCGAAGGCCCCGAAGCGCACGCGCTGGAAGCCTTCTGCCAGGCGGCCTGGCTGAATTTCGCCCGTACCGGCAATCCGTCCGGGGGTATCGTCGGCGATTGGCCGGAGTACGGCGTCGACAGGGCGACCATGCTGCTTGGCGCCGAGCAATCCGTGGCCCTGGATTTTGCCGGCGACGAACGTCACGCCTGGCGGGCCGCGGGATACCCCGGCGTCGGGCGGCTGTAGACGCGCGTCAATCGGGACGCGAATTGCACCCCGCAAGGACGTAGAATCCGCCCCTTACCGAAACTGCGACAGGAGCCCCCGTGATCGAAGCCGAGATTCCCCTCGCCACGCCCGACGGCGCGATGAGCACCTTCACCACCTGCCCGGACGAAGGCGGCCCCTTTCCCGTTGTCATCTTCTACATGGATGCGCCGGGCATCCGCGAGGAGCTGCGGGACATGGCCCGCAGGATCGCCACGGCCGGGTACTACGTCGTGCTGCCCAACCTCTATTACCGGTCGAAGCCGAACTTTGTACTCGACTTCGCCACCGGTTCGAATCGGGACGAGATGTTCTCGCTGATGAACCAGCTTTCCAACGGCATCATCGTGAAGGACACCGAGGCGCTGCTCGCCCACGTGGAGGCCGCGCCGGAGGCCGATGCCGGCCGCATCGGCTGTGTCGGCTACTGCATGAGCGGGCCGTTCGCGCTCTCGGTGGCGGCCGCGTATCCCGACCGGGTCCAGTGCGCCGCATCGATCTACGGTGTACGCCTGGCGGTCGACACGGACGACTCACCGCACCTCGGTTTTGCCCGTACGAACGGCGAGATCTACATCGCTGCCGCCGAGCACGACGACTATGCGCCGCCCGAGATGATCGCGCAGGTGGATGCGGCCATCGCCGAATCCGGCGTGAACGGGCGTGTCGAATGGTATCCGGGAACCGGGCACGGGTTCGCGTTTCCGACCCGCACCGGCATTTTCGACAAGTCCGCCGCGGAACGCCACTGGGCCCGGCTGCACAGCCTGTTCGAGCGGAACATGAAAGGCTGAGGAGCCAGGCCTGTAGGCGAGAGGGCCGAAGTTCCGCCATGCAACTGAATCTCTACCAGGTGGATGCATTCACCGACCGGCCCTTCGGAGGCAACCCGGCGGCGGTGATGCCGTTGCGGGCGTGGCTGCCGACGTTGACGATGCAGGCCATTGCCCTGGAAAACAACCTATCGGAGACCGCCTTTTTCGTGCCGCGCGACGATGGCGACTTCGACCTGCGCTGGTTCACCCCCGCGGTCGAGGTGGACCTGTGCGGTCACGCCACCCTGGGCGCGGCCTGGGTGCTGTTCAACCGGCTCGGCCGGTCCAGCGATTCCGTTACGTTTCACACGAGGAGCGGGCCGCTGAAGGTTTCCCGCGAAGGCGCCCGGCTTGCGCTGGACTTCCCGGCACATCCTGCCGCACCGGCCAGGATCGATGACGTTGCGGGCGCATTGGGCATGGTGCCGGAAGCCGTGTTCAAGGCACGCTATGCCCTGGCGGTGCTGCGGAGCCAGGCGGCTGTGCTCGCCGTCCAGCCGGATTTTGCCAAGGTGGCCGAACTCGACCTTCCCGGTCTCATCGCCACCGCGCCCGGCGAAGATTGCGATTTCGTCTCGCGTTTCTTCGCGCCCCGGTGGGGCGTCGACGAAGACCCGGTGACGGGTTCCGCCCACTGCACGCTGATCCCGTATTGGGCCGATCGGCTCGGCAAGACGGAGATGTTCGCCAGGCAGATTTCCGCCCGCGGGGGCGCCCTCTGGTGTTCGCTGAAGGGTGACCGGGTGTCGATCGCCGGCAATGTAGCGCCCTACCTGGAAGGCACGGTCACGGTCTGAAATGAGCTGCGGGCGGGGCCTGCGGCGCAAACCCGCATCAGCCAGTGCTATCCGAGGCTAAACGTCGATTCATGCTCCCGGCGAATCTTACCCGCGCCACGGCGTCAGGCGTGGCCACCATCGTCGGACGTGCAGGCAATAGGTTTCGTACGACTCTCCGAATCTTCGGCGGAGTTGCGGCTCCTCGTAGAACTGCACGAACAGGTGGAATGCGACCAGTGCTCCGCCTGCGTATGCAATCATCAGGGGTTTGCCAAGAAGCAGGGCTTGCCCTGAAATGATGCCCAATACGCAGACGTACATCGGGTTTCGCACGAACCGATAGAAGCCGGATGCTACCAGCACTTCGGTCTGCTCCACGGGCGCGGGAGTGCCACGCCCCTCCAGCGCGAAGCGGGCGAAGCAGTCCAGCAGGCAGGCCAGACCCACCCCGACCGCGATGAGACCCAGCAACCGTTCGCCCGGTACCCCGAGCAGCGGTGGCTGCATTGTCCATCCGAACAGTGCGTACGGGCCAACGCCGGCAACGACGGCGGGGGCGACCAAGAAAAAGGCGAACGACCCCAGGATCGCACGCGCACGTGTGCCCTTTTCAAACAAGTCGTGAGCCGCCGGGAGCCTGGCAGGTAATTTCCAGGCGGCTTCGCGCCTGAAGCCTGAAGTGGTGGGCCGTCCGTGAGACTTCGCACGCGGTCGTCACGGGTGCCTGTTGTCTTCCGCGGCGCTGAGGGTCCGCCAGTCTTCGGCTTTGGAGTAAATGCCTTCCAGGGAGCGTATCGAGGCCTGGGGCAGTCGCGGTTCAGCAGTACCGATTGCCGGCTCGCCACACGCCACGGCACGCGCCGCCTCGACCATGAGCCGGCGGAACTCCACTACCGCCAGGTCGGATGCGCCCAGGATGTCGTCCGTTCGGTCGACGATCGGGCCCGGCGACACCCACATCGAGACATCCTGGTTGGGGATGCCCCGGATGCCGGTGAAACTGTCTTTGCGCATCGCTTCGCGGTCCTGCAGGAACCTGTTTTCCAGCGTGCCCCTGGGCGCCCAGTCGTCGGTCAGGTCAACGCCGCGCCGGGTGCGGTGGTAAGCCCGCCATTCCCCGGTGGTCGGCACTTCCGGCCCGTCCCAGGCAATGAAATAGAAGCAACTGTTCACGTCATCGATGGGCACGATGACGCTGGCCACCCGGAACCGGTTGTTCGGCGGAATCAGGGATGTGTAGGGTGCGATGAACTCGGTTACGCGCAAATACTCGTGTGTGGCGGCGCCCCTGATCGGCCGGCGGATGGCGACGTAGTGGAATCCGTAGCTCGTGCGCTCGACCTGCAGGCGTGGAGACTTGTCGGTTGAGGGCCTGTACCAGGATTTTTCGCCGGCCTCGGCGCGGGTGATCCGTGCCGGCACCATGTCGGTGGCGTGCAGGCTGGAGGAGTGCGCGCTGTCGATCTGGCCTTCGTGGATCTGCGCCCAGTTGCAGGGAACGCGGATTTTCAGGATGGCGGTGGCGATGTCGTCGCGTGGCGCGAACGCCGGCGGGTCAAAGGGCGGCGCCGCGCCCGGCTCGCCCAGCCAGGCCCATACCAGGCCCGCCCACTCCACCACGGGCCAGGCGCGTGCCCTGACCTTGCCGATGAGGCCGCTGTCTTCGGGCTCTGTATGCATCGCCACGCAGCGGCCGTCCACCGCGTATTTCCAGCCGTGATACAGGCAGCGCAGGCCGCAGTCCTCGTTGCGGCCGAGCAACAGGGACGCCTTGCGGTGCGGGCATTTCTCGTTCAGCAGGCCAAGCCGGCCCTTGCTGTCGCGGAAGGCGACCATGCGCTGCCCGAGCGCCTCGACCAGCAGCGGCGTGCCGTCGGGTTCGTCGACCTCCTCGACAAGGCATACCGGCGTCCAGTGCTGGCGCATCAGCCGGCCCATCGGGGCGTCGCCCTCGACCCGGGTCAGCAGATGGTTTTCCTCGGCGGTCAACATGGCAACGGCTGAAACTGAGGATCGAATGGACCAGGCATGATAAGTCCCGGGGCCGAACCCGTCGAGTTGTAACCGGACGCCAATCCTGCGAACGTGGGGCGATATGGCCGGATTGCCCGTTCTTGCACGCCTGACGATCGCCGGCAAGCGCATGCTCACGCCGGACATCTGCGAATTGTCGCTAGCGAAGGCAAACGGCTCTGAGCTTGTACCGTTCGAGCCGGGGGCACACATCGGCGTCGAGACCCCATCGGGCGCCATGCGCCAGTATTCGCTGGTCAACGACGGACGCGCCCCAACCCGCTATGTCATTGCGTGCAAACGCGAGCAGGATTCGCGCGGTGGCTCCCGTTCGCTGGTCGAGGAAACCCGGGTGGGCGGGCATCTGCGCGTCGATGTGCCGGCCAACAGCTTTCCGTTGACGCGGGCTGCCGGCTATCTCCTTGTTGCCGGCGGCATCGGCATTGCGCCCATCATCGCGATGGCGAACTGGCTCGATAGCGAGGGGCTGCCCTTTCGCCTGATCTACTGTACGAGAAGTGCCTGCGAAACCGCCTATCTTCACGAATCGCGTGCTCGCTTCGGTGATCGGCTGACCCTGCATCATGACGGCGGCGTTGCAGACGATTTTTACGATTTCTGGGACCACTTCGCCGAACCGAGGGATGTCCGGGTCTATTGCTGTGGCCCCAAACCGATGATGGAGGAGATCCGCGGCGTCTCGGGGCATTGGCCGGAAGGCCGCATCCAGTTCGAGGATTTCCGGCCGGTCGAGCCCGTGCGGCCCGATGACCGTCCGTTCGAGGTGGTACTGCAGCGCTCCGGCCGCACGGTCACGGTAGCGGGCGATCAGTCGATCCTGGAAGCGTTCCGTGCCGCCGGTATCGCGGCGCCGAGTTCCTGCGAGAGCGGTGTCTGCGGCACGTGCAAAACACGCCTGCTCGCGGGCGAAGCCGACCACCGCGACCGGGTGCTGATGGACGAGGAGCGTGGCAGATACGTGATGTTGTGCGTATCGCGGGCAAACAGCGGAGCACTCACCCTTGATCTCTGATCCGGTGCGCCTCGGGGTCGTCGGGCTCGGCCGGGCGTTCGCGCTCACCGCGCCTGCCCTGCTCGCCGACGAACGGGTGACACCCGTGGCAGCCTGTGCGCCGCGCACGGAATCCCGCCTCGCGTTCGAGCAGCGATTCGGTGGCCACACCTATGCCGACCTGGACGGTCTGCTGGCACACCCGGGCCTGGAAGCCGTCTACATCGCCACACCCCACGAACTGCATGCGTCGCAGACCAAGGCCGCGGCGGCGGCCGGCAAACACGTGCTGGTCGAGAAGCCGTTGGCGGTCTCGATGGATGACGGTACCGCGATGATCGCGGCCTGCGAGCGCGCCGGCGTCGCATTGATGGTGGGGCCCAGCCACAGTTTCGATCTGCCGGTTGCCCAGGCTCGGACCCGGATCGAAAGCGGCATTTTTGGCCGGGTGCGCATGATTCAGGCCTTCAACTACACCGATTACCTGTACCGGCCACGCCGTCCGGAAGAATTGCGCACCGGGCAAGGCGGCGGCGTGGTATTCGGCCAGGCCGTACACCAGGTTGACGTGGTGCGCGTGCTGGCGGGCATGCCTGCCACCAGCGTCACGGCCTTTACCGGCTCCTGGGACCCGGCGCGGCCAACCGAAGGCGCCTATGCGGCACTGTTGAACTTCGCGGGTGGCGCCTTTGCCTCCCTCACCTATTCCGGTTACGGCCGTTTCGACAGCGACCTGTGGATGGACGGGGTGGGCGAACTCGGGCATGACAAGAACCCGGCGAACTACGGCCGGGCGCGCAGCGCGCTGGCAACCGCGGAAACACCGGAACAGGAGAACGCCCTTAAGCAGGCGCGCACCTTCGACGCCGCCAGCGTGCCGCCGCCGGCGCCGCACAACGAGCACTTCGGCCCGGTAGTCGTCTGCTGCGAACGCGGCGACATCCGCTTGACGCCGGACGGCCTCTGGCTGTACGGCGACGAGCAGCGGTTCGAGCCGGCACCGACAACCGCCGATCCACGCACGCCGGTACTCGATGCGCTGATTGCGGCGCTGCGCGACGGCGTGCAGCCGCTGCAGACCGGGCACTGGGGCCTGGCGAGCCTGGAAGTCTGCCACGCGATGCTGCAGTCGGCCGCGACCGGCGTACCGGTCGAACTCACGCGGCAGAACGCCGCGCACCCTGGAGGAGCCTGACATGAGCCGCCTGCGCCTGTCCGTCGCCATGGGCGACTACGACCGAACACGCCCCATCGCCGACGGCCGTATACCGATCGACGGTGTCGACCCGGCGGTGATGCTGCTGTCGCCGGAGGAAATGTTCTTCCGCGCCATGCGTCACCACGCTTTCGATGTCTGCGAACTGTCGCTGTCGTCCTATGCCATTTCCGTGGCACGCGGCGATCCCCACTATGTCGCCGTGCCGGTATTCCTCTCCCGCGCCTTTCGCCACACCTCGATCTACATCCGCACCGATGTGGGCATCGAGGGCCCGGAAGATCTTCGCGGGCGCCGCATGGGCATCGCCGAATATCAACTGACCGCCAACGTCTGGGTGCGGGGCATCCTGGAGCAGGACCACGGGGTGCGGCCGTCGGACATCCGCTGGGTCCGGGGCGGCATGGACACGCCGGGTCGGCCGGAGAAAGTCGCCATCGAGCTGCCCGCCGATGTGTCCCTGGAGGCGGCGCCGAAGGGCGTGACGCTTAACCGGATGCTGACCGACGGCGAGATCGACGGTTTCATCGGCCCGCGGGCAATCCGCTGCTTCGACGAGGGGCATCCGCAGGTCGGCCGCCTGTTTGCGGATGCGCGCGAAGCTGCCGAGGCCTGGTACCGGCGCCACCGCATCTTTCCGATCATGCACGTGCTGGCACTGCGCCGCGGATTGGCCGACGACCATCCGTGGCTGCCCGGCGCGCTGCTCAAGGCGTTCACCCGGGCGAAGGACATGGCGCAGGCGGCGCTTGGCGACACCTCGGCGCCAAAAGCGACGCTGCCGTTCGTGGAGGACAACCTGGAAAGGACCCGGGCGCTGATGGGCCGGGATTTCTGGAGCTACGGCCTCGCCGGCAACGAAAAGACCCTGGACACCTTTCTGGGCTACCACTTCGCCCAGGGCCTGTCGGCGCGGCGTGTCGCACTCGAGGAACTGTTCCACCCCGCATCTCTGGAGGCGTTCAGCCTTTGAGCCGCGGACGAACGGATATGGATCAGGCAGCGACGGATTGACGGCTGCGGGGAACGTTCAGGAGAAAGAGAGTTGAGTCAGGTTCAGGATGAAGTGGCCCCCCGGTTTCGAGCGGGTCAAGGACGCTTTTGCAGCCAATTTCGGGCACAACGGAGAGGTCGGGTCTGCCTGCAGCGTGTATCACCGCGGCGAGATGGTGGTGGATCTCTGGGGCGGGGTGCCCGACCAGGAATCCGCGCTAGCGCCTTGAATTGAACACGTCATCAAGCGTTGGCGCGTCGAGCACGTTTTCGGCCCAGGTTTCCAGGTCGGCAGCGGACGCTTGCTCCAGCCTTGCGGCGACTGCGGGCGACAGGAGACCGAAGCGCCGTTTCAGCTGTCTTTCCAGGACCACACGCTCCCCCTCAACGCGACCCTGCTCCATACCTTCTTCGCGTGCTCTTGAAATAACTCCTGCCATGGTGGAACTGTCCTCGCGATACTGCCGTTGATAGTGCCGGTACTCATTGTCGGTGAGGCCGGCGTAGATGTCGATGAATTCGATGTACTTGGCCCGCTTGTCGCTGTCTCTCTCCAGCTCCCGAAAGCGATTGCCCAGACGTTCCTTGAGTTGTTCCTGTCGCGCCGGGACGATGCGCGCCCGGTCATCGGGAGCGAGCGCCTTTTCAGGGGCGAAGAACGCCGGGGCATCCAGCGGATAGTCGAGAATCAGATTCTTGAAGTTCTGGTCGTGGCTGACCGTGCCCATCAGGCATGCTTCAGGCGCGCACCGCCCTGGTGGGCGAGTACCGCATGAACAGGGCCACCGCCAACACGCAGGTGGCCGCTTCCGCGACCGGCAGGGCCACCACAAAGCGTTGGTCGGAAAGTAGCCAGTAGGCGAGAACCAGAAACGCCGCCGGCAGGATCAGGCTGTGGCACAGGGCCACGATCCCGGATTGAAACGGACGGTGGATGGCCGTCAAGTAGCCCGATATCAGGATGTTGACGCCGGCGAACAGAAACAGCGGCCAGATATAGGTGACGAACTCGGTTGCCATGGTCACCGTGGCGGTGCTGTCCCCTGCATCGACGAACAGCCGGATGATCGGCTCGCTGGCGGTCAGCAGCACCGTGATGAAGACGGCGCTCAGCACCGCGATGGTGCCGGCGGCCGTCCGCAGAAAGGCGGCCATGCGTATTGCATTGCGGGCGCCGAAGTTCTGCGAAATCATTACCTGAATGGTGTCCGAGATGGCAAAGTACATCATGTAGCCCAGCAGCATCGTGTAGTTCACCACGGTGATCGCTGCGACGCCGCTCACCCCGATCCGCTGCAGCAGCATCCAGTTGAGGATCAGCGCGACAATTCCCCCGGACACCTCGTTGATGAATTCGGAAATGCCGTTGTACGCGGCCTGGAACACTTCCTTCCAGTTGCGTTGGCGAATGGCGAATCGCAATCTGCGGCCAGGCTTCAGGAAGTAGAGCATCATCACCGGCAGCGGCAGCGCCTGGGATATCCCTGTCGCCAAGGCCGCGCCGGTCAGGCCCCAGCCAAACAGGCCGATGAACAGGTAGTCGAGCACGATATTCACCAGGGCGCCGATGGTCAGCGCGGTAGCGACCAGGTTCGGGTAGCCGTCCAGGCGTATGAAGTAGTACAGGGCGAGGACGATCAGCTGCGCCAGCAGAAACGGCATGATGATGCGGTAGTACTCGCTCATGGCCGGGAAGAGTTCCGGGGTTGCCCCGAGCCCGGTGAACAGCCTCTCCTCGAAAGCGAGCGCCAGCGAGACCGCGGCCACCCCATACAGCGCCATGCTCACCAGGGTCTTGCTGAAGATGGCCGAGGCGGCCGGCCTGTCGTATTCGCCCAGATACTTGCCGGCCCGCACCGAGCCGCCGATTGAGAGCATCATGCCGACGCCGAACAGCAGGGTTGAGATCGGGATGATCAGATTGACGGCGGCGAGCGCCGTGACGCCGACGTAGTTGCCGATGAACAGCCCGTCCACCAGCATGGCGGAGGTCATGGCGATGAGCCCGAGCACGTCCAGCGCCAGGTACCTGAAGAAAGTGGGGACGATCTCGCCCTGAAGCGCCTGGTTGTCCTTTTCGGATGCAGAGGTCATGTGGAGATGCTAACGCTGAATCCGGAACCTGCAATTTCCGGGTTGGCCGGGCTGGGCAGAACGTGCGAATTGCTATTCAACGCTTCAAAACGATCCAAGATAGCAATTCGCACCCCACACGTTGGACAAGGCTGGATCTTGACGATAACTGAGATTCGATTATCATTTCTCCATGCAGAGAGCGAAGCAGCAGCTGACCGTCTTCCGAGCCCTTGATGAGGCGGACGGCCCCCTGTCCGCCAGGGAGCTGTGGAGCCGCCTGAGCGGAACGGGTGTCGGGCTTGCCACGGTGTACCGCGCTCTCCAACGGGGTGTCGAGGATGGCACGCTGGAGGCGGTCGAGGTGTTGGGGGGCGGCGTTCGGTACGAGCCCAAGGACCGCGAGCATCACCATCACTTTCTTTGCTCGACCTGCGACCAGGCATTCGACCTCTTCGGTTGCGTTGAGGGCCTCGAGTCCCTGATTCCAGCCGGGTTTCGGCTGACGGGACATGAGGTGGTGTTGCGCGGCACCTGTGATGCGTGCGGCGATGCGGCGTGACATCCGCCCGGCAGCAGCAGAATCGGTTGGGAATGGTCTCGTCGACTCCTGCGCCGTCCGCTGCCTGATCGCTCCCCTCCTGTTTCTGCTCTTGCCTCCCCCGTGCCGGGGAGGGCGCTGATGCATCTGGCAGAAGGTGTGCTGCCGCTCAGCCAGGCCGTCGCATGGAGTGCCCTGGCCGCACCCACTGTCTATTGGAGCCTGCGTCGCGAGCAACGAACGCTACGCGACGCACCGTCGTCCTCGGTCATCATGGCGGGCGTCACGAGCCTGCTCTTTGCCGTCACTCTGCTGCCGCTACCGGTCCCCGTCGTGGGCGCAACCAGTCACATCTGCCTTACGCCCGTGCTTGCCCTGGTGGTCGGCGTCCGCCGCATTGTGTGGCCCACGTTCTTCGTGCTCCTGCTCCAGGCGGTCTTCTTCGCCCACGGCGGGCTCACGACGCTGGGGGTCAACCTTCTGACGCTCGGACTGCTGGGACCTCTGACGACCGTTGGGCTTTGGGCATTGCTCCGGCGACTGCCTGGAGACGGGCCTGTCCGCCTCGCTCTCGCGTGCGGCGTCGGCGGCCTGAGCGTATACGTAGCGGACGCCGCGGTGCTCGCCCTGGCGTTGTCCGATGTGGCGGCGCCCACGACGACCTTCGGCGCGGTGCTGCTCGGGTTTGCACCTGTCCAGATCCCCCTGGCGGTGCTCGAAGCCGTCGTCTCCGTCGGCATCGTACGGCTGTTGGCCACACGTCGGCCGGACCTCCTGCCGGACTCGCTGAAGAGGCTTCGTACCGTGTCCGTGCCCGTTGCGCCCGCCATGCTCCTGCTGGCCGTGATCGGCTTGCCGGGATGTGCCTATGAAGGAATCGACGGAACCGTGTTCGCTGCGACCGCGGAGAGGGCTGGGCGACCGCCCACAGGGAGCATCCTCGACCTGAGTCAGGGGGAGATCGGGCTCGCGATGTCGATCCTCATACTCTTCGGCATGGGATTCATCGCGGGGCGCATCTGGGAACGGGCGCTGGGAGGAGGCCGCGATGCACCTCCACGCTGAGCACTCCCTGTTCTTCGAGCGCCGCCAACCGCCATGGGTCGCGCCATTGGGTTTCGCGCTGACCAGCGGCGTACTGATCGTCAACGCAGGCGCACGAAGCACCACCTTGTCCCTGGTCGCCTTGGGGTTCGGCGCGGTGCTGCTGCTCGCCGGTGCCCGTGGACGCCGAAGAATCAAGCCCGCCCTCGCGTGGACGCTGGCCTTCGTGGCGCTCGCGCTGCTGGGCGGCGTCGCCCTGGATTCCACCGCGGACGCCATCGTCCAGGCGAGCGTCAGGGTCTTGTGCGGCGTCATCTGGATCCTGTGGCTCGGCACCCAGGTCGACTGGGCGTCCATGCGCCGACTCCTGCTGTGGCTGCCGATTCCGGAGGGCGTCGTGGCCAGCCTCGACCGCGCGCTCCTGCACGGTGTTCTCACCCAGCGCGAGTGGATTCAGCGGAGTGACGCGGCCCGCCTCCGCCAGGGGGCATCGCGTTTGCCTCTGGCCGCCTGGGGATCACTGCTCGGCGAAGGTGCCCTACATGCCTTCGCGCGCCTCGAACGCACCGAGGAGAACGCACTGCTGCGTAGTGCCTCCTGCGAAGACGTCTCGGCTGCTGACGCCGTCCGCCTCGATGGCATCGACGTCGAACGCGGTGGACAGGTGGTGCTCGAGCAGCTCGAACTTCGCTTGCCAAGAGCGCAGTGGCTGCTCGTGTGCGGGCCAAGTGGAGCCGGGAAATCGAGCTTGTTGCGCCTGCTCGCCGGGCTCGACAGACCCGCGCAAGGCACCATGATTCGCCTCGGGAACCACGTGGCACCCGATGCGGCACTGCCGGCCCGGCTCGACGGACGGGTGGCGCTTCTCGGCCAGAACCCGGAACACCACTTCATCGCCAGCACCGTCGCGGAGGACATTGCCTGGGGCCTGCGTCGTCGCGGTGTTGAGGCCGCCGAGGCCCAACGCCGAACCCGCGAGGTCGCGACGGCCTTGCGCATAGACCCTCTGCTGGAGCGTTCGTGTCATCAGCTCAGCTTCGGGGAGCAGCGCCGGGTTGCGCTCGCCGGTCTCCTGGTGCTGGAGCCCGCGTTGCTGCTCCTCGACGAGCCCACGGCCGGGCTCGATCCCGTCGCGGCACTCGAGCTGCGCACGCTCGTTGTAGAGGCTGTTCGTCGAACGGGCGCTACGTGCGTCTGGGCAACCCACAGCCTTCGCTCACTGCCATCCCCGGCAACGCGCGTCGTCTTGTTGCGAGACCAGCGGGTGCTCTTCGATGGCTCTACGGCAGAAGGGCTGTCGGAACCGTGGCTTGTCCGGGCTGGTCTCGCCGTCCCGAATGGAGAATGGAGCCCATGTTGATCAGCACGTCACCACGCCACCCGAACCTCGCACCGCTGCTTCAGGAGGACTAGCTAGATGAACACGCCTCGAAACTTCAGGAGAACTAGATGAACACGCCTCGAAACATACCTGTCACGATCCTCACCGGCTTCCTTGGCTCCGGCAAGACGACCCTGCTGAACCGGATCTTGAGCGAGCAGCACGGCAAGCGCATCGCCGTGATCGAGAACGAGTTCGGGGAGGTCGG
The DNA here is from genome assembly GCA_963663395.1 of Pseudomonadales bacterium. Taxonomy (GTDB): domain Bacteria; phylum Pseudomonadota; class Gammaproteobacteria; order Pseudomonadales; family Azotimanducaceae; genus Azophilus. The sequence continues at coordinate 4,489,315 of OY760226.1, read as the reverse complement.
CGTCGATCAGGCGCTCGTCATCAACGCTGACGAGGAGATCTTCGAGATGTCGAACGGCTGCATCTGCTGCACGGTGCGCGGAGACCTGATTCGCGTGCTCAGCAACCTCATGAAGCGCCGGGACAAGTTCGACTACGTGTTGGTGGAGACCACGGGGCTCGCCGATCCCGGTCCGGTCGCTCAGACCTTCTTCATGGACGACGAGATTCGTGCCGAGTTCGCGCTGGACGGAATCGTCACCCTCGTCGACGCAGCGCACATCGAGCAGCAGCTCGGCCGAAGCGACGAGAGCACGGAGCAGGTCGCGTTCGCGGACGTCCTCGTTCTCAACAAGACGGACCTCGTCGACGACGACGCTCTCGACAGGCTCGAGGCCCGGCTGCGGGACATGAACCGAATGGCGCGAGTCATCCGCAGCGAGCGGGCGGACGTGTCCGTCGATTCGGTACTCAACCTCGGTGCCTTCGACATCGAGCAGGTGCTCGGTCGCCGTCCCACCTTTCTCGAGCCGGAGTACCCGTTCGAGTGGACCGGCGTCTATTCGCTCGATGCCGGCCGCTACGAGCTCAGCCTGGCCGATGGACCTGATCCGGCGATGTCCCTCGTCATCGTGCCCGACCAGGGAAAGGATGACTCCGCACTTCGCGAGAGTGCGGAGTGGTGCGTGCGTCGGTACGCCGAACCTGCGGATCCCGTTCGCCCGGGGGACCAGATCTCCGTCGGAAGGCATCTGAGCCTCCAGCTCGACTCCCCGGGGCGCAAGTCCTTCTTTCTGGAGGTCGATGCGCAGGTGACGGTCGGCCTCTACGCTCAGCACACCGCGGAGGAGTTCGATCTCCAACTGACGAACGCGAATGGAACGCCAATCGGGCCGGCAGACAGTCTGCGCTCCAAGCTGGCGCCCCTCCCAGAGACCGGCGCGCCCCCCATCGAGGGAGCGGTTCCTGTCGAGGTCGAGCGAACCTGGGTGGCACAGCATGAGCACGACGACGAAGTGGGTTCGATCGCGATCGAGAGGGACGGCGACGTCGATCCCGACAGGCTCAACGCTTGGCTTGGCGAACTGCTCAGTGAACGCGGGGTGGACATCTTTCGCATGAAGGGCTTCATCAGCCTGGCGGGTGAGCCCCGTCGCTTCGTCTTCCAGGGGGTCCACATGCTCTTCGACGGACAGCCTGATCGTCCATGGGGGGACGCGCCCCGCCGCAATCAGCTCGTATTCATCGGCCGCAACCTCCACGAGCAATCCATGCGGCAGGGATTCGAGGCATGTCTGATTTGAGTGTCGCCACCCGGCGGGGTGTTCTTCGCGGAGGCTGGTCCGCAGCGGTCGCTGACTACGCCATGGCCGGGGGCTGGACCCCGCGCGGTGAGGCGCTGGTGGTGGGTGATGCCGCGGGCGGCGTCTACGCCTTCGACGGCAAGTCCGGCACGGCCATCTGGTCGCAGCGCGGAGCCCATGAAGGTGGCGTGCTCGCGTTATCGGTCCACCCGGACCGGCCCGTGTTCGCTACTGCCGGCCAGGACGGCCGAGTGCTGGTATGGAGTGCCGCAGAGGGTCGGGTCAGCCTGGCTGTCGACGTCGGAAGCGGTTGGGTGGAGAACGTGGCGTGGTCGCCGGACGGAAAGTGGTTGGCGGCCTCCTGCGCCCGTCAGGTTCACGCGTATGGCGCGGATGGGGTGAGAGTCTGGCGCTCTGATGATCATCCGAGCACCGTCAGCGCGATCGCCTGGTCCGGCACTGGAGAGCTGGCGACAGCCTGTTACGGTCGGGTGACGTTCTTCGACGCCTCCACCGGAGAGCTTCGCCAGAAGCTGGAATGGAAAGGCTCCCTGGTGTCGATGGTGCTGAGTCCGGACGGGGATATCGTGGCCTGCGGCAGCCAGGACAACTCGGTGCATTTCTGGCGCCGCTCCACGGAGCGGGACGCGATGATGTCCGGATATCCCGGGAAGCCGTCGGCCCTGGCCTTCGACAAGACCGGCGCCCTCCTGGCCACCGGCGGAGGGGTGGCGGTGACGGTCTGGAACTTCCAGGGGAGTGGTCCCGAAGGCACGCGGCCCGGCGTTCTGGAACAACATGCTCAAACCGTTACAACGCTCGCCTTCGCTCGCCGCGGGCTGCGCCTGGCCTCGGGAGGTCGAGACGGCGGGGTCGTGGTGTGGTCACTTGGGCGCGATGGGCAAGGCGATGCGATAGGAACTGCGGCTGTCGCGGATGTGGTCGGCGCCTTGTACTGGCGACCGGATGGACGTGCGCTAGGTGCGCTCGACGCTCAGGGTGGCGTGACGGTTTGGCGAGTGGGCAACTAGCACGACCGCAGCACGGTGCACTTGAGAGCCATCGCGTTCGTGTTCTCCGCCAAGCGGGTCCGATGTGTCAATCGGGTATTGGCAAATTAACTTGTCCCGGCTGACGAGATGGCCTGCTTCTGAAAGTCACGCGGCCGTTGCCTGACTCCAAGACGCAAGGCGCGCTGTCTCAAATCCCGGTAGTGGCTCGCTCGCACCAGATGACGCCCGAGATTAAACACGTTGTATACGGCTGAAAAGAATGTGTCTCCATAGCCGGGGCGGTTGCAGCGCAGGCGCTGGGCAATCTCAGGCCCAAACTTGATGCACCAGAGGCGCATCGATTCACGGCTGACGGTAATACCCCGTTCGGCGAGGAAGTCTTCCATATCTCTTTGGCTCAGACTGAATCGATGGTGCAGCCAAACGGCGTAACTGGTGATCTGGGGCGGAAACCGGTGTCGCTTGTAGATGTTCGTCCCCAGATTGTTGACTGACGTGGGTTAACTTGCCAATTCCCTCCAGCCTGGTCTCGCCCTCCGGCCGCTCGCCCGCAACCAGGGCTCCCGCGAGCCGTCGGAGACGTACCAAGGACACAGGCCGGTAGTCGATCTGCTCGACCGAATGCTTGATGTGCGGCGAATCCGCCGGTTTGAGCGCCCTGTGCTGGTGCCCGTGGATGTTGATGTGCCCGGCGGGGACGTTCGATGAAACAGGGAGCTTGTGCGTCCAGAGCGCGGAGTCGTTGCGTTTTCAGCAATGTCTTCCTTGCATCTCCACCAGCCTTCCATTGCTTGTCAATCATGTACCGCCATGCTCGTGAGCGGTCGATGCCACGGAGGCGCGTGTAGTGCGAAAACGAAGCGTGGTGGCGCCTTTGTCGGTGAGTCTGCCTCGATGCATCGGCGGTGCCGCTCTGGTGATGATGCTGGCAGGGGAACCTTCTGCGTGGGCGAATGAAGCGGGAAACGCAGGGGCGTCGGGGCCGGCGGAGGAGCTGGACGCGATGCGAGAGGATGCCGAGAAGGATGTCTCGAATCTTGACCGCAGCCCGGGCGCACGCTTTCGGGATTGCCGCGAATGTCCCGAGATGGTTGTGCTGCCGCCCGGGACGTTTGTGATGGGATCGCCGGAAACGGAAGCGGGACGGCAGGGAAACGAGGGCCCCGCGCACGCCGTGACGATCGAACGCCCCTTCGCGATGGGGATCTACGAGGTGACCTTCAGCGAGTGGGACGCCTGCGTCGAGGCCGGCGGCTGTGCCGGTTATCGACCGAAGCGACGGTTTTTCGGTCGCAACTGGGGCGGCCCGGGGCATCCGGTGATGCGCGTCGGCTGGGACGATGTAACACCCTACCTGGCGTGGCTCTCCATGGAGACCGGCAAGCGATACCGTCTGCCGAGCGAAGCCGAATGGGAGTACGCGGCACGGGGCGGCACAACGACACGCTACTACACGGGAGACTCGGTGACCCAGGAAGAGGCCAACTACGGACGCTACTTCGTTGGCAGGCCGGTGTCGGTAGGCAGCTATGCGCCCAATCCGTTCGGGCTCCACGACATGCTTGGCAACGTGGCCGAGTGGTGCGAGGACTGTTGGAACACGGACTACGCCGGGGCGCCCGCTGACGGCAGCGCCTGGCTCACCGGCGATTGCGAACGGCGCGTTCTGCGCGGCGGGCACTGGGCCAGCGACGCCGAGGGTGTGTGGACGAAGATCACACCGCGCGCCCTGCGCGCGGCCAGCCGCGGCACGGGCCCGGCCTCGACAAGGATGCGGCGTCTGCTCAACACAGGCACGCGGGACGTCACGATCGGATTTCGAGTTGTGCGGGATCTGTGACAGGCGGGACTGTATCGCCTGAGGGAGGAAGGCGCCGCCTCCGTGCGGCGACATCGTCGTTGCCTCTCCTGGATTCGCAACCCAGCCTCCAGAACTCTCCTGGCGGGCCATTGCAGGATTCCGAGTGGCCTATATTGATTCTGTCGCGTGCGGTTCGGTGCTGCCTCTCGGACGGGTCATACCACCGGGCAGGAATTTGAGGTGCTGTGGCTGGTCAACGCTTCCGCCTCCGGGCAAAGTGAGCGGTCGCCTCCGCACGGCGCTCGCCTACGTCCCATGGTTTGTCCGTCTTCCACGAAACGCATGTCCGGGCCGGCCTGGCTGGCGAGCCTCGAGCCTTTTGAGGAAGGTCGTGCAAGTAGACCGGACGGCACCGATGCCGCTATTCGGCGTGTCGACCCCACCGCTTCCTCTTGAATTGCTTTGTCAGGGCCAGGAGGAACAACAAGACGTACTGGTAGCCCGCGAGTTTGACCCACCCGGCCGGCAAAGTGGCGGCAAGAACAATGGAAAAGAAACCGGAGAGCCCCAGAATGGAGAAAACCCAGATGTAGGTGTTGGCATTGTCCCGTTCCGCATCGTTCAGGTCGAGGCGGTCAGATTGCTTGAGGGCGTAAGCGAACATCGCTACGACAACGCCCGCGAGCCACGCCCAGGAAACGCCGAGCATGATGAAGATCACCCTGATTTGATCCGTCCACAGCACCGGATCCAGAAGAAACGGCTCCGGTATCCAGTAACTGGTGATGTCGGAGGCGCCAAAGGCATACACGATTCGCAATGGAAAGACCATCACCAGGAGGCTCAGGACAAGCAGCAGCGTCAGCAAAACCGCCTCCCGGTCGTCGAGCCCGTATACACGGCTCCAATTGCGATGCGCCAGCCAGAAGACAAAAATTTGCGCGGACGCAAACAGGAACACCGGAATACTCTTGAGTGCTGTGACCATCTCGTCAAACGAGCGAGGCACATCGTCGACGGAAATGACGAGCAAGGTGACGGCAAACGCAAAGGCCGCATCCGCAAAGGTTTCGATGCGTGTCATTGCAAGGCCGCGCAAACGCATGCCGTGCTCCATGGGCAATTCGGTGGCTGTTGTCGTCATCGCTTCGGCTCCCTGAGGTCTATCGCGCCTGATTGTAACTACGGGGCGGTCCGCACCCCCAGCGGGCGCAACCAGGTCCGGCACCTACAGCCCGGCCATGTGGCTGGGACACGCGAGCGCGCCGCTGGGGTTTGAGGAACTCGTGTGGCCGGCGGAACGCGTACTGCGGCCGAAACGAACACGGAGGCGGGGGAAGAAGGCAACCTCAGCGTAAGTGCGTGCCCTGATCCCGGTGTTCTGCTCGCAAGAGCCCCGCTTCCCGCGGTGAGACGCGCAAGAGGATTGGCCGCCGTCTCTCCGGCGTGTCACACCACTAAGCCGGTGTAGCCAGCGCCGCCCGTTCCGAGTAACAATGCAAACCCTGCGTCGACATGACCCAGCGGGTGGCAGCTTTGCTCCGGTTCGGCTGGCAGCCTTCAGATGGAATCGGTGGCAGACTTCGGCGGTTTACGCAGTCAATAGGCTACGGCCCGACGTCGCAACGGACCGTAGGCCGAATAATCCAGTTAGCGGCGGTTTTTGTCCCCAATACACGGAGCGCGCTTCCAGCGCGCCATTTCGGACGAATCGTTGGGGCCCAGCAAAGTCGACAGATGGGGTGTGTGTGCCTGAATCTACGCTCACATCGATCACGCGGCCGTTGCCAGAAATCCAGGACGCAAAGGCGCGGCGTCTCAGTTCGCGGTAGTGATTTGCTCTGACCAGATGACGACCCAGGTTGAACAGGTTGTAAACCGCAGAATGCACATCCAGGAAGCGTTGCGCTTGGGCGGCGGATTTGAAGCGCCGCATGCCCCGCTCCTTGCGCCCAGGTCGCAACGCCGGATCGACATCGACGGAAAAGCGCTAACAGACTGCGGAGTTCTTCTCCGGGAGTCTGCAATTTTCAATTGTCAAAACCCTGCAACTTTCGATTGACATCGACACCGCCGGCCACGCATGCGGTTGACGTCCTTGCTAAACCCGAATCTGGCCCGCAAAGACAATCACCGCCTGGCTCGTGATGCGAACGTCTTCACCCCCAACCTCAACTTCCATGAAGCCCGAGCGGCGGGAACATTGGAACGACCTCATCTTCCTTTTGCCAAGCTTCTTCGACCAGTAGGGCGCGAGGAAAGTGTGAGTGCCGCCGGTCACGGGGTCTTCGTTGGTGCCTGCCCAGGGCCAGAAGTAGCGGGAGTGGAAATCGTAGTCACCCATACCGGGAGCGGTGACCAGTACGCCGTCAATCGAATCATGCGATTGGTACAGCGCCCCGAAATCAGGTGCCAAGTTGACCAGCACCTCCGGATCGGCAATCTCCAGCATCAATATGTTCGTTTCTTGGTTGTATGCGGCGTTTTCAATCACCTTGATGCCAAGCGCGGTCAACAGCATTGGGGGCACCTCAGCCGGCACCTCAACCGGAACCGTGCCGTAGAGCGGGAAGGTCATCGTGATCCCACCCTCAGAGACGCTCGCGGCGAGTGTGATTTTCTGGATATTCACGAAATTCACATTTCGGAGTTGATGCAACTCGGACAGCACCCTGGCCGATGCGAGTGTGGCATGGCCGCAAAGCGGAATCTCCTTTTTCGGCGAGAAGTAACGGATCGAAAAAGAGTCCGGTTGCCGGATCGGTTGAACGAACGCGGTTTCGGAGAGGTTCAGCTCTTGCGCGATCTGGAGCATCCTTGCGTCGCTCAAGGGGCGTTCAACAATGCACACGCCCGCAGGGTTTCCCTTGAAGGCGACATCGGTGAAGGCATCCACGATGAAGGATTGCATGACAGTCGCTCGGTTGCTGGGCGATGGGCCAGTCCGGCGAAAGTTTACCAAGCCCATCTCTTCGACGTGGGCCGAAGCACTGGCCATTGGCGGGCCAGAGCATCGGGGAGACCACATCCTGCTAGCCCGGCACTCGCAACTCGCGCAGTTTAGCGTCTCTAAACGAATGAGTTCAGGCAATCAGGACGCAAAGGTCGGCACTCTTGACCACAGTCTCAGGGTGTCCACAGAACCGGGTCAACTCCACATAGCTCCCAGTTTGGGGCGAGTACCTCGATTACCTCAACGGCCCTTCGCAAGTCCAGGTGATGGACGACGCGTTCGTTAGGGAGGGCATTCGCCACTACCTCGGCACGGTCTCGCTCATCGATCAGCGGATAGGGACGTCATCGGGATGCTCGAGGACAGCGGCGAGATCGAAAACACCTGGATCATCTACCCCTGCGACCACGGCGAGATGCTCAGGCTGCCAGTTCACGCCACTCGGCCAAGCTCTGTCCGGACGCGCGCATCATCCATCTCGAAGGTCATCTTCTATGCCAGCAGCAGCCCAAGCGCGGGCAGGATCATCACGATAGCGAAGACGCCGGCCAGACCCCATGTCAGCCATCGTTTCGGGTTGCGCACCCAGTAGAACAGGAGGCCCGACAGCGCCAACGCCTGGCCTGCGGTCTCGACGTGGCCGGCGCCAAGGTGAACACTCAGCGGCAGCGTCGTGTAGATCAGCCCTTCAATCGAGCCGGGCGCAGGCCCGAACGTCGAGAACGTACCGATTACGACCAACACGACCCACATCATCACCCAGCCGTACTCCCGGCCGAAGTACTGCTCGCGCAGCAGGTAGAAGACAACGCCGAACAGAAGCCCTCGAATCGGCTGAAACAAGGGCCCCGCCATGACCATCGGATCGTCCGGCGACCGCATGAGACCGTCAAGCGGCGGCTCGACAAGAGCAGCCCCGTAGTCGAAGAGCGTGAAAGCCAGCACACCCGCAATGAAATAGGTCACGGTGTGCACGATGGCAGCTCGCGTGAGGATGCCCGGCAGGGTCATCCGATAGGGGTCTGTCACTCTTGGCTGCGCTCCTTGCACGAGGTGTGCAGCATAGCCGGTGTCAATGTCCCCGGAAAAGCGGCCGGTTTCCGGCATTCGAGGATGTCCAGGTTCGCGGGCCAACCACTCCGCCATCCACCGCCTGTCAGAACCGACAGTCAATCGGCATCCAAAACTGACCTTGCGCCAGGCGAAGTCCTGGGAAGGAGGATGATTTGATCTGAAACCTTTCGAAGCGCCCCAGCGGGTTCGACTCCCGCCCGGCAAAGGCGCAGCCCGCCAGCCGGAAGCGAGTGTTTGGCACGCCATCGAGAGAGGTTTGGGGCGATCTGACTAGAGGTCCTGGGACAAGCCCGATCGAGTCGGAGCCTCCGACATTCCCCCCCGGGGTGAATCAAGTGCAGCCGGAGGGCAGGGCCGGGTTGAGATCGGTCAGTCTTGTCGTTTACGTGCCACGACTCTATGAAAGCCGAGATTCTCGCCGGCGCTGGACGTTAGATACTCGTTACCGGAGGCGCCGGTAATCTCGTGCCAGTGGAGCCAAAGATCACGACCATCGGGAAATTCATCTGCACACTCAACCTCGACACATCTTGGGAGCGACCAGTGGCGACGCCACCAGCCCACAGTATGAAACGAGCTGAAATCCGATGGCCACTCTGGAGGCAGCTCTTCGATCTCTTGTAGAACGCCCGCATTCACTATGCCGATTTGGCCTCTCGGCGTTAGGAATTGGCTAATCGCTGGAAGGAACGACGCGTCAGTACCGAAATATTCGAATGCGTCAACCGACACGATGGCATCGAAGAACCCGTGGGCAAACGGCAGACTCCTGGCGTCGGCCTGAATGGGAAACACACTGTCGCTCATCCCCTGATCTGCAATTCGTTTGAAATTGTCGGACGCCGAAATCCACAGGTCAGTGGCCCACACCTGCACGCCAAACTCGCGAGCCAGGAAAACAGAACTGACAGCTTTTCCGCACCCCAGGTCGAGGACGCGCATCCCGGATCGTAATTCCACGGCTTCGCACAAAAACTCAGTGAGCCAGAGGACGTTTGGGCCCATTTCGTTTTCGATGACCCACTCTATGGGATACGCATTCGACCGAGGGAATCTTGCAAGCAGCGCCCGCGCTTCGGCTTCGGATGATGTGGTTCGCATAGGTGGCATCCTAGCCCAGAACGCCGGGTTCTTCCCCGAGCCAGCCATAGGCTGATCATCAGTTGGTTTGATCGCTCGCGCCTCGCCGTACATCCACAGACGTTGCGGCTGGCCATGGGGCAGGAACGAGTGCTTGAGACGGTATCGGCAAATTAACCCATGTCAGTCAACAATCTGGGGATGAACATCTACAAGCGACACCGGTTTCCGCCCCAGTTCATCAGTTACGCCGTTTGGCTGTACCATCGATTCAGTCTGAGCTGCGTAAACCGCCGAAGTCTGCCATCGATTCCATCTGAAGGCTGCCAGCCGAACCGGAGCAAAGCTGCCACCCGCTGGGTCATGTCGACGCAGGTGGCTAACCGCATCGGGCGCGTCGGATACCCGGTCGTATAGGACAAGCAGGCACTCGGAGTTCATTCGTCGAGCGGTCCCAACTCGGCGAGCAGTTCCCGGACGATTCGGTGCAGGGCTGGTAGATCATTCTGGGCGTAATCCCAGACGCGGTCGGGGATCACGGCGGCATAGCCATGGATCAGCAGGTTTCGGAAGTCGAATACCTCGCGCAATGGAGGAATTCGTTCGGCGATTTCGGATCAGTCCCGATGCAGGCGGTTCAGTACCTCGCCGATGATCTCGAACTTGCGCTCGACCGCGGCTTGCGTCCGAGCATCGCCAACGTAGGCCTCGCGGTTCATGCCGCCGGTGAAGCGCACGATATCCGCGGCAGCGCGGTCCGCATCGGCCAACAGGATGCGAGGATCAGGACGCATAGACGAGCTCGCGCGATTGATCAATCGCCGCGCGCAGGTACGGGTTCCGGATTGCGTCGGATTCGACTAGATCGACGGGACGGCCTATGGCTTCGCGCAGTGCCTCGGCAAATCCGAAGTACTGTCGGAGCGGGGCCCGGGCGTTGTGGAGCCTGAATTCCACCAGGAAATCGGCGTCGCTGGTCAGCGGATCGAAGTCCGTGCCACGCGCCGCGGAGCCGAAGACTTCGAGCCGTACGACGCCGTATCGTCGGCATAGTTCGGCCAATTCGTCCTTCTTCTCAGCGATGGCGGTGTGCATTTCAAAAACTCTGGCTTCGGCGGTTATCGGTCTCGATCTTCTTGGTCATCGTAACAATGCCTCCGATAGGGCTTCCTTTGACTCGCCACGTACTGACGCCGCTTCAGCAGAGGTGGCCCTTGAGTCTCTACAATCGACCTTCGTGAATTCGTGAATAGGTGCGACTAGCGACTTGAATTGAACACGTCGTCAAGCGTTGGCGCGTCGAGTACGTTTTCAGCCCAGGTCTCCAGTTCAGCGGCGGACGCCTGGCCCAGCCTCTCGGTGAATTCGGGCGACAGCAAACCGAACCGTCGTCGCAGTAGTCTTTCAAGAACCGCACGCTCCCCCTTGACGCGACCCTGATCCATGCCCTGCTGCATGCCTTGCTGCATACCTTCTTCGCGGGCCCTTGAGATAACTCCTGCCATGGTGGAACTGTCCTCGCGATACTGCCGTTGATAGCGCCGGTACTCATTTTCAGTGAGGATGGCGTAGATGTCGATGAATTCAAGGTATTTCGCCCGCTTGTCGCTGTCCCGCTCCAGCTCCAGCAATCCCCGGATCGCCTCGGCATAGACCTCGACTTTGCGGTTCTGGGCACTCTGCATGTTCGGCAGGTTGACCCGCGCCACCAGGTTGTCGCTGTGCCGCCAGCGCTCGGACGGTATCTCCTTGAGCTTGCATGCAAGAGTGTCGAACGCCAGATAGTAACGGCGCTCGGTACCGAGGGTAAGCGACGCGGGAGTTCCCTCGGCAGCCCGCAGGAAAATGGCGACCGGCACCACGCGGTTGGTCTCGAACAGTTCGGCGAGGTCGAGGCAGTAGTGCGCCAGGTACGTGAAGAAAGTGGGGACGATCGCGCCCTGAAGTGCCTGGTTGTCCTTTTCGGATGCAGAGGTCATGTGGAGATGCTAACGCTGAATCCTGAACCTGCAATTTGCTGGCTGCCCGGGCCGGGCAGAACGAGCGAACCCGGACGATCGGCCGGTCGGGGTTCCTGCTCACGTCACATCGAAGTCGCCTACGCGGTCGCGCAACTCGTCCTTGCTCACCTCCTCGACCAGCTCGCCGACCATCCAACGATAGCCGAAGGGATCGAGAAACGTGCCCCTGCGCTCGCCGTCGGGTTCTTCGCTTAGTTCACGCAAGACCGTCCCCCCTGCTGCCACGAAGCGGCGCGACACATCATCGGCGTCATCGACGTGAATGTGCAGGGCCACGCTCGCGCCACCGGGGGATTTCGGGCTCACCGCACCGAAGTCCGGGTACTCGTCGGAAAGAAAGATGCGGGCGCCCCCGATGCTGATCTCCGCGTGCCCGATCTTCCCGTCGGGGGCGGTGAAGCGGGCGCCGGTCTCGTTGGCTCCGAACGCGCGCTCGTAGAAGTCGATCGCGGCGGCGCAGTCATGGGTGGTGAGATAAGGCGTGAGCGTCACGTTGGTCATGGCTCGCTAGACCGACCGGGCAAGACCGCCGTCCACGCGAAGGTTCTGGCCGGTAATGTAGGCGCCTCCGGGTGAGGCCAGGAAAGCGATTGTCTCGGCGATCTCCGCGGTTGTGCCGTAACGCTTCATGGGAATTTGCCGCCGCAATTCATCTTGTTCGGGGAAGCTGTCGATGAAACCGGGCAGTACGTTGTTCATGCGAATGTTGTCAGGCGCATAGGTGTCGGCGAAGAGCTTGGTGTAGGCGGCGAGGCCGGCGCGCCAGTCTTCGTCCGTCAGGTCCAGGACCGGTGCGCGCGGACCGTGGCCGGCGCTGTTAACCAGCACGTCGATCCGGCCCCACGCTGCTATCGCCTTGTCGACCAGCGTCTTCAGATCGTCGTTCGACCGGTTGGAGCCCGTCACACCGACGCCGCCGAGTTCTTCGGCCAGTGCCTCGCCTTTGCCGGAGGAAGACAGGATGGCGACCCGGTAACCCGAATCCGCCAATTTGCGGGCCGCACTGGCGCCCATGCCACTACCCGCCGCCGTCAGTACGGCGACCCTGCCGTCATTCATGTTCCTGCTCCAGGTGAAGTTTGAGGTTCGGCGACAAGTTGTATCGGAATCGGCCCAACGGTCAAGGAGAAATGCCCGTGCGCCGGAATTTAGTCTTGAGCACGATGAGTCCATTTTCGCAGACTACGAGAGCGGGCAGTCCGGCCCAAGCAGGTTTTCTCTGACGGCGCCGGTTGGGCAAATCCGGAACGATCTGGGTCAAGAATTTATATGTAAGTTATTGATATTAAGGATTTTGTCGGAGAGCTAGCCGTTCCATATATTGTGACAACTCCCTTGAACCGATCATCCAGGAGCTTGAAACATATAGAAAAACTAGCTTGATTTGGCGCTTCGTAAAATGTCGATTTTTCGAGAAAAATCGTGCATTTTTTAAAATAAACAATCACGATTTTCCAGTTTTTTCACTATAACGTCGTGATTTTTTTGGTACAAAAACCGCCTCTAAACTGGCTGATGGCCCGATTCGCGGTCAACCTGGCGGAAATCGAGCTTATCCTTGTATCGGAATCAGCCTACGCATGCCAGGAATTTGCCCGCCGTCTCCCTGATCGAATGATGACCGATGCAGGGCATTGCCGTCACAAAGTCCCGAGACTTCAGTAAGTTAGCATACCGGCCAGCGTCAGGTAAGCCCCGACGTTGTCAGTTCGGGCTGCGAAACAAGCGTTCTGCCTCTAAATGACGTGGGTGGAGGCTGCTCGTTAGCCACGGCGCCACCGGTCTTCCCTGATCTCGGCGCCGACGTCAATCGGCGTCGAGGGAATGCACCTGATCGACCTGCATGTCCAAACGGCGTCGATCCTTTTTGGGGCGACTGCCACGACAGATTCCCCCCAGTGCACCGGCGACACTTTGCATGAGATCGGGGCTTCACTCACTGAAACGGCGATCGATTCGCCTCGATGATTGTCTTTCGGATCACTTTTTTTGAGCCTCACTGCTTGCCGCCTGATCCACGACACCTGTTGCTCCACTTCATATTGCAAAGTGTTCGGTTCAATCGGTTCCTGTCTGATCAGGTTTGCTCAGCAGATCTTCACAGCCCCTGACAACCGCCGCGATGCGGCGGCGCATGTCGCCCGTGAGGGACTCGCCTGAAAGGTACGCCCTGCCGGCGACGAGGAGCGTCTCGACATCGTAGAGCGTTGGCTCGGGACGATCCCTCATCTGAATCCTCTGGTTCCCGCCACGGCCCGGAACGGTGACCACCAGACCGTGACAGGTTTTCGCCATAAAGCCCTCGCTATCTACGACGCCCTGCATCAACCAGGCCTTGGCTTCATCCGGCGTTGCAACGTGTCCCCAGGCCATGGCGATGTTGTCATAGTATTGCGCCTGGTCTAGGGATCCGCTTTCCCTCGCCTGTCGAATCCTTGTCTTCAGGATCTCGCCGAGGTGCCGAAGGTGTGGGGTGCGAATTCCAAAGCAAGCCGCCACTGATAGTTGAAACAAGCCGCGACAGTGAGATTTCCAGCGTTAGTCGTCGAGGCGAACCGCTGGCTGGACTTCGCTGCCAGCTCTCGGGTCGGGTACTTGTCCCTTGAGTCCCTGATGCACCCGATAACGGTTGTAATATTCCTGGAACGAGGCCAGTTTTCGTTCAAGATCCCGTGCGTTCCAAAACGGCGTCTGGTCGAGATACTCTCGCCGAGCGGTGCCAACCAGGCGTTCCACGAATGGGTGTGAGAGCGGTACAAAGGGAACGGTTTTGACCTCGTTCACGCCGAGAATTCGCAGATTGGCTTTCCAGCGGTGGTATTCAAACAGGGGATCGTGGTCAGAACTCAAGCACGTTGGCGGAGTCGAGCCGAAAATGATGTGACGAAGCATCCGGCAGACCGTTGAACCATCCGGCGAACCTTGACACACGGCAAAGCCGACAATCCGACGCGTGTACTGGTCCAGCACCACCATCACCCAATGCGTTCTGAAGATCAATGATTCACAGCGAAACAGGTCGACGCTCCAGAGACTGTCCTTGCTGTGACCGAGAAAGGTCAGCCAGGACGGACCCCCCGAGCCGGGATCCGGCAGGTAGTGCTTAGCCAGCACACGCCGCACCAGGTGTTTGTCCACCGGGACATCGAAAGCCAAGTTCACCTGGTCGGCAATCCGTTGGTCCCCGAAGCGCGAATTCCTTCGCTTCATCTCCACGATGGCTGCAATCAATTCGGCACATGGGCCATTTGGCCCCGGTCGTCCGCGTCGTTTGGGCGAAAACAACTCCCTGTACTTGCGCTTCACCAGAAACCGCTGAAAGTTCAGTATCGTGCCGGGCTTCAGAATGATTGCGCAACGATGCAAGCGCGTCCGCTGCATCAGGCCTGCGCAGAGACCCACGACCAACCGGTCCAGTGGACGCAGATCCGGTGCCCGGCGCCGGGCACGAGCGACGATCAGAAGCTGCTGCTTCAGAAGCAAAGACTCGGCGACGATGGCGCGAGCGCCGCCCGGCCGCATCAGCCGGACGGTTGTTACGACCAAGTGGACGAATAGAACAAGAAAGTCGCACATTGCCGCTACATCGTAGTCAAGCCGGAACTCACCTCGCAAGACTTGATCTTCTACACTGGATCGGCGTCGTGAATAGCAATTCGCACCCCACACGTTGGCGCGGAGTCCGAACCAGGGACTTGGCCGCGACGCGGCAATGGCCCGGCGAGCGGACTAGCCTGCAATCAGTTTGGTGTGCGGGGGCGGAGGTGCTGCGGTCGCAATCCCGAGGCTGGGAGCACACCGCGGCACCGGTGGCAGGCAATGCCGGAGGGGAGACGAGCAACGCGTAAGGCTCGAACCGGAGGGACGTTCGGCCCAATTTGTCGTGCATGCACGACAAAAGGAGTTCGAAGCGAATCGGACCACTGTGCGGACGATGCCTCCGAATGGGCACGATCGGTGTTAGACTGATAGTTGTCAGTAACGCATTTTGTTATTGACAGGATAGGCATAGGCAACGGGCGGGGTCCCCGACTAGCAATTGACCGTCAAGAGCGTTCAAAGACTCAGCGGGCCTGTCCGCAAACATGGCAATTTTCCGCCGAAAACTCGAAAATGACCGGGTTAGCGCACTGATGTGGTGGGAGGCATGAGCGGCAACGGTTCAAATGGCAGTGGCGACAGTGGTCCCCACCCTCCGGATTCATCGAGCCCGGGGCGGATGGAACGGCCCGACGCGCCGTTCTGGCTTTCAACCAACAAGGTGACGGTCCCGGATCGGGTGGCCGGATACGTGGATCGCCCGGATCTGCTTGAGCGCATGGACCCGACCCGTCATCGCATTACCCTGCTGAAGGCGCCCGGCGGGTTCGGCAAGACGGTGCTGCTGGCGGAGTCCTGCCGCAGCCTCCAGCGGGACGGGACGGTTGCGGCCTGGCTGACGCTCGATGCGGACGACTCACCGCAGATTCTCGATGCCTATCTCGCTTTCGCCTTCGAACAGGCGGGGCTGGACATACTCAAGATCCTTGCCGTTTCCGACATTCGACAAAATCGCCCGGGCGCGCTCAAGAGCCGCGCGAGGCTGCTCAGTATGGCGATCGAGCGGCACGGCAAGCCTTGTGTGCTGGTCCTCGACGAACTCGAGCAACTCGATGATAAAGCGTCTCTCGCGCTGCTGGAACAACTGCTCGCACAAGCTCCTACGAATCTTCACTTTGTGATCGCATGCCGGGAATTGCCGGCATCGCTCGATCTCGCCTCGCCGGTGCTGGCAGGCCGCGGCAAGGTCCTTGCCGCGGAGGATCTGCGGTTCACTCGGGCCGATATGGCCCAATTCCTGGGTCCAGGGGTGTCGCGCCAGCGAGTCGCGTCGCTGGCGCAGGAATCGAGCGGCTGGCCGATCGCGTTGCGACTGCTCCAGAACGAGCGGTTCGACCCGGCGAGCAAAGACACCGATGAAGGCATGGACTTCGTGGACAACTGGCTGGCCTCGCGGCTGTTGCGGGGTCTTGCCGAAGCCGAGCGTGAATTGCTGCTGGATGTCGGGCTGTTCGAGTGGATTGATGCGGGTTTGCTGGACGAAGTGCTGGAGAGGGGCGCCAAGCGGCGTCTGGAATCCATTCGGGCGCTGGGTGGACTGCTCGAGTCGGTGCGCGGCAAGGCGACGGACGCCTTGCGCTTGCATCCGCTGATTCGCGAACACTGTGCCAGGCGGCGTTATCACGAAACCCCGGATCGCTTCAGGGAAATTCATCAACGGATTGCCCAAGCCCTTTCGCGGCGGGGCGAAACTGTCCTAGCCATGCGTCACGCGGCGGAAGCTGCCGATATGCCGCTGCTCGGCAAACTTCTCGAGAACGCGGGTGGCGTACGGGTGTTTCTGCGCGAAGGTTTTGCCAGGCTGCTGGCTGCCGACCGGTATCTGAACAGGGAGCTCGTAGAGAGGCGTCCCCGCCTGGCGCTGGTGCGGTGCGCAGCGACTCTGCTCAGAGGGCAACTCGATGAAGCCAGGCGACTGTACGGGGCTGTGGCGGCCGGAGACCCGGAGTTCGCCGGGGATCCCGGAGGCGAGGATGTCGAATTCCAATTCGACAGCGCCACGGTGGGCGGGCTGCTGGCGATTTACGGTTGCGATGCCTTGAACTCGGAACGAACCCGGACGGCACTTGCGGGCGCAGCGCGTTTGGCTGAGAAAACAGATGTCGACGCGATAACGCGCAGTTGTTTCGAGTATGCGGTGTGCCTGGGCCACCACCTGAAAGCGGACTTCGACGCCGCGCTCGACCGTGCGGAACGCGCGCTGCGCTGCGCGCCGTCGGGTCACTACCTGGAGGTCTACATCGAGTTGCTGCGCGGGCAGATTGCCATGGCGCGTGGTGAGGTGTCGCGAGCGACGTACTGCTATGCGAAGGCGCTGGAACGGATCCGGGATTACTACGTGAGCGAACCCGCGCCCGCGGCCCTTGGTGATGCCCTGACGGCGGAAATGAACCTGGAGAGAAACCGCATCGCCGGTATCCGCATCGCGTCCCGTATTCGGGAATCGCAGTTTGAGCGGCCTCCTTCGTTTGTGGGCTATGCGGCGCGCGCCGGCGTCGTACTGGAATTGACGGGACAACGCGATGGGATTGACACGGCGCTGTCAATGGTTGACGAGATGCTTGAATACGCCCGCACGGGGAGCCTGGCAATGCTGATGCGCTACCTGGCGGCGGAGCGGGTCTCGCTGCTGGTCGGAGCGGAACGCATCGACGAGGCTGAACGAGCCTGGCGACTCCACGGCTTGCCGGTACGCGCGGATGCGTGCCTCGACCTCGACGGTCAGTCCTGGCGCGAAATGGAGGCCGTGGCCTGCGCGAGGCTTCGGCTGCTGAACGCACGTGGCAATTTCGAGACCGGCAGGGCGTTCCTCCAGGGCCTCCTGGCCGTCTCCGCAGAGCGGGACTTGTGGCGCACCCGGATGCGCGCCCTCGCCTTGGCGATCGCGCTCGAGCACGGCGCGGGACGGCTGGAAGCGGCGGAGGGGTACGTGGCGGAATACCTGCGCATGTTCGCGCAAGCGGACTTCGCCAGGCCCATGTTCCGGGAACGCGCCAGCTGTCAACCGGCGCTGGAGGCGTTCCTCGCGAACAATCCGGGCCCGCCCGCCGTAACCGACGCCCGGCGCCTGTTGGGCATGCTGAAAGACGGTGAACGGCAAGAGCGGGAAGGGCCGACCTTCAGCCACCGTGAACTGGACGTCCTCAGGCGACTGGAGGATTCCTCCGACAAGGAAATTGCCGCCGCGTTGGCTCTGACGCCCCGGGGCGTGCGCTACCACGTCGGGCACATCTTCGAAAAGCTGGGCGTTCACGACCGCCGCTCCGCGGTACGGCACGCCCGGCAGATCGGGTTGTTGCCATAGGCCAAGTGTCGCCCGGCCTCAGGTAAGGCCCCGCCCCTACGGGGCGAGCGGTAGGCGGACCGGGACATCGCTGGCGCCGAGAACGGCGAGACCCCCGAGTGCCGTGTCATTGTCAAGGGCGGCAGGTGGCGCATTGGTGCCGTCGAGCCACAGAAACAACCGGGCTTGGGGCGAGAGGGCGCCGATGTAGGCGGTCGCCAACAGGTGCAGGGATCTTCGGCGTGCTGCCGAGCGTGCCCAATCCGGCGCTTTCCGGTGCGTGCCGCCTTCGATGTGGATCTCGACCCCTGCGGAAGGAAGTTCGCAGCTTACGCCAAGGATCAACCCTATCGGAGCACCGACGCACGCCGGTCGGGCGGTGGTGGTCTCCGCGCCCGTGAATTCCACTACTCTTGCGGGCAGTCGGGTAAAGGCCTGGACCAGACCGCAGAGGCCCGACGCCGAGACCGGGCCGAGGAATAGCGCCGCCAGGGCGAGCGCGCCATCGGGTTCATCGTCGCCGGTGGTGTAGAGGGTGCCGTCGCCGCCGGCGTTCAGCGGTGCGGATCGCCCGACGAGGTCGCGGGCCAGCGCGAAGGCTTCAACCCGTTCGCCTGCCACCAGGGCGAAGGCCTGGTTGCTCCTCATCTGCACGTCTTCCAGCAGATGCATGAAACGGTCGCCGGGGCCGTCGAGCCAGGTGCTCAACGCTCCGCCTTCGTAGTGATCCGCGATTATCCGTTCAATGTCCGACGCGGGCAGAGGGGAACCGGCCGTCGCCAATCCAGGTGCGTTGAGCACGAGGTCCATGCGGTTGTCGTGAAGGCGGAGATCGCGCACCTCCGAACCGGCGAAGCTGAGCGACGGTTTCGAACGGAAGACCAGTCGGGGTGCGTTGGACATGCGGCGCTGGAGCCAGCGCAGAACGGCGACTGCGGGCCAGATCCGCCACCGGTGGGGACGGAGCAGGAGATCCCGGACCAGCGGGTGTTGGTTCGGATGGTCCTCCAGGCCGCGGCAAGAGTCCGGCGGGACGGATCGGCGGTTGATTGCGGGCGGACTCTTGCCAGGGGCTGCCAGGTTACCCTCGGCGGGATTCGATCCGGCTCGGTCGTTCTTGTGCATGGCAAATGGTGTCGTGCGTGGTCTAGGTGTTGACCACCACGACCTGCTCGACGCGATTCAAGCTTCGCTGACTGTCGAACAGCCTGGCGAGCACGCGCTTCAGCACCGTGCGGCTGGTGGTTCGCGACCGCGTCGCATCGAACGACAGGAACACGCGGAGTTCGGGGCTCGGAATGCCGTTGTGGTTCGTCGCCACCGGTTGTACCGCTACGCGCCCGATGGCGTCGATCCAGGCCGCGGTGTCGGCGCCGGGAAACTTCCTCAGGAATTGCCTGAGCGAACCGCTCGAGTCGGTCGACGCCAGGCTGTGGAGGGAACTCTGCATGTAGCCGACGAGCGTTCGCATGGCTTCGGCATCGGCCACGGCGGGTCGATAGGCCGTCGGCACGGTTGCCAGCCGGGCGTGCCAGCCGCCCAGACCGTCGACGGGATGCAGCGATTCGCCCACCCTTGCGCGCCGCGGCAGGTCACCGTTGCTTGCCAGGAGGCGCGGCGCCGCCAGGTGGCCTTGCCGGCCCAGCTTCTTGTAGTCCAACCCCTTGAAGTAGACCATCACCTCGCCGCCCACCGGTGAGGTGGTGCGACGGACGCCCCAGCGAACGGCGGTGTCCCGGATGTCTCCGGTGGCATGGAGCGGGTCGAGCCGAACGCCGCGGCTGCTCCCTGTTCCGTACAGGTGCAGGTCTTCAACCGAATGGCACTCGACCACGCGATAGCGTTGCGCATCGACCCGGATCGGGTACTCGAGCTGCCTGCCGTCGATGTTGAATGGCGTTCCGGGGGTCCGCCATAGATTGATTAGCGGCACGCGGTTGGCGGCGATCAGGTCGTGGGGCAGCTTGCGGTCGAACGCCAGCGGTTGCGAGAACCGGAACCGGATCTCGGTGCCGTGCTCGAAGGGGGCGCCGGTCAGGGAGACGAAACTGAACTTCTCCGGGAAGGCAATGAACTCCGTGACCAGCCGGTGCGCCTGGTGAGAGGCCGGACGAACCGGTAGCGCGGCCTCGTCGGGGCGGAAGCCGAGGATGCGCAGACTGCCGGCCGGCAGTAGTGTGGCGTCGCCTCCGCCGGGGGGAACGACTTCGATGGCGACCAGGTCTTCTGCGAGCGCGTCGAGTAGCAGCGCGGCGTTCAACGGGTTGTTGCCGATGAACAGGTCGAGTGTGGGTGGGGGCTGTCCGAAGAGCCGCAGTGATATCCCGTCGGGGATGTTGTCGCGCGCTTCGAGACGGCCGATGCGGATGGAATAGGGAGCCGCGGTGACGGCCATGGTGGTCGAAAGGCAGACCAGTGGCAGCTGGCCGAAGCGAAGGTCGAAACGCGTCCCGCGGGCAATGCGTTGTGCTTCCGAACCACCGTGCAGGTCGGCGATGGCCATGGCGGGCACGGGCTCCTGTAACGTGGGAGCGAGGATCGACAGGAGCCACATCGGCAGCTCGGCGGATTGGTCCTCCAACTGCAAGCGCAGGCGGGCGGCCAGGAAGGCTGCGCTCTCGACGACGCGCTCGACGTGGGGGTCTCTTGACCGTCGCGGTCCGATGTCGAGCCGGGCGGCCACATCCGGGAAAGACTCCGCAAGTTCGCGCCCATGCACGCGCAGCGCTTCCAGTTCGCTGATGTAGGCGTTCAACAGTCGGTGGTCGTTCACGGCACGGCTCCCGGGTGGAGATCGTCGCCGATCTCCACGACTTCGATCCGGGCGCCGAAGCCACCCTTTGCGTAAGGCGAGAAGATACGCAGCCTGACGGTTGACGACTCGGCCACCAGGCTCGCCGTGATCTGAAACGACAGTTCCCTGGAGTCGTCGTCGGGTGATACCTGCACGCGTTCAAGCCGTGGCTCGAATCTCCGGATGGCGTCCGCGATGCACTCCGCAATGTGCAGTTGGTCGGTCTCCGAGGCCCGGGCCGGGTTCGACAGGGGTGGCATCCCCCACCCAAGCACGCCGAGACCGCGCCCGGCGAAGATCCGTCGCCCGCCGAGCAGGTCGGCAAGTTCGACGGCAAGCATGCGCGGGTCGCCCTCGTCCACCGCGGCGAATCGCTGGAACAGGCCGGCATAGTTGGCGTCGCGCGATCCTGCGGGTGGGGTCATGGCTGTGTCTTCCCTCGAATGGAACCGGACTCAATATTTTCGACCGCGATTCGGATGGTCCGTTCCGCGGGACATCGAGCCGCACCTGTCAGCGATGCCGGCAGCGGTTCCTGCGGCAGCGGGTGAACCAATCACGCCGCATGGCGGTCAGAGAGGGTACAAGCGCAACGGAACACAGGCGCCAAGTGAACCTTCGCAGGCTCTACGAACATCTCGATCCCGACGCGCGCCGGGTCCTCTCCGACGCGGCGGACGCGGCGGCCCGCGAAGGGCGCGGGAGCATCACCATCGAGTTCTTCCTGCTGTCGCTGCTGCGCGACCGGAGCATCGGTCCCGAGGTCGCCGCTGCACTCTCCGAAGCAGGCGCGGACGCGCCGGCGATCGAGTCGTCGCTTGCCCGGCGGGTCGCGGACGAATCGCGGTGCACACCCGCTGTTTTACCCTCATTCGACGAGTCGCTGGCCCATCTGCTCCGCGAGGCCTGGGCGCTGTCCTTCGACGAGTACGGAGACCGTTCGGTTTCCCCGGTGCGGTTCTTCGAGACGGTTGCCCGCCGGGGCGATGCCTGGCCGCGCCTGGTCGATGGGCTGCCCAGTTTCGACCGGATCGACCCCGGTCGCCTGGCCTCGGCCGTCGGTCGAGGGCCCGGGCAAGCTGACGGCATCGCCAGAACGCCCACGGACGATCGATTCCCGGAGCTTTCCCGGTACGGCTACGACATGATCGCGACCGCGCGGGAAGGCCGCTTCGATCCCGTGATCGGCTTCGACACGCAATTCCAGGCGATTTCGTCGATCCTGCTGCGGCGCCGTCAGAATTCGGTAACCGTCGTGGGCGAGGCGGGTGTGGGCAAGTCGGCCTGCGCGCTCGGTTTCGTAACGGCCCTGGCCGGGGAATCGGACCGGGTCGGTACTGCACTGCACGGCACGCCGGTGTGGTCGCTCGATGTCTCGTCGTTGCGCTCGGGCGCCCTCTCGCGGGGCGCCGTGGAGGAACGGCTGCAGGTCATCGCCAAGGAGGTCGAGCCGGCGGGAATGATCCTGTTCGTGGACGACCTCCATCTACTGTTCGGCGATCAGGGGCATGGCGGCGATGCGTTGCGCAGCGTCCTCTCCGGCGGCGCGGTGCGCATCCTCGGCACCTGCGGCTGGCGCGATTGGCGACGCCACATCGAACCCGATCCGGGGCTCGCGAGAAGGATCGCCCCGGTGCGCATCCAGGAACCGGACGATGCCCGGACCCTGGCCATCGTCGAAGGGATCGCGCCGGTTCTGGCAGACCACCACGGCGTGAAGTTCGAGGACAACGTACTTGCGTCGGCGGTTTCCCTGTCGCGCCGGTACATCGTCGGCCGGCAGCTGCCCGACAAGGCGGTCGCGGTGCTGGACTCGGCCTGCGCGCGGGCGCGGATCAGCGGTTCGACGGAACCGGCCGAGCCGATGCCGGTCGAAGAAAGTGACGTGGCCTCGGTCGTCTCGGACCTGACCGGGGTCCCCACAGGCGGGATGCTTTCGAACATGAGCAGAATGGCGAATCGACTGGAACAGGTGCTTGCCGAACGTGTGGTCGGCCAGAGCCGGGCCCTCGAACGTTGCGCCTCCCAGGCGCGCGCCTATCTCGCCGGGCTTTCCGACCGCCGCCGCCCCGTTGGCGCCCTGATGTTCTGCGGGCCTTCCGGGGTCGGCAAGACGGAAACCGCGCACGCCATCGCCGATGCGCTGTTCGGCGGCCGGATGCTCACCGTCAACATGTCCGAATACCAGGAATCGCACACGGTCTCAGGCCTCAAGGGCGCGCCCGCCGGCTACGTGGGCTACGGCGAAGGCGGTGTCCTGACGGAAGGGATCCGCCGCACCCCCTATTGCGTGGTGCTGCTCGATGAAATCGAAAAGGCCCATCCGGACGTCGTCGAGATGCTCTACCAGGTGCTCGACCGCGGCTGGATGGAGGACGCCGAGGGTATCGAGGCGGACTTCTCCAACGCCCTGATCGTCCTGACCAGCAATGTGGGCGACGCGGTCGTGGAGCAGGCGGCCGGGGTCGAACCACCGCCCGCGGAGGAGATCCTGCACGCCTCGTTGACCGATGCCCTTGCCCGGCACTTCCCCGCGGCGTTCATCGGACGACTGCAGCTCGTTCCCTACTGGCCGCTCGGCGACGACACGCTTGCCCGCATCGCCGGGATGCGCCTCGACCGGCTCGCCGACACCTATGAGGCCTCGCACCGGTCTGCATTGACCTTCGAGGACGACGTTCGCGACTGGATCGCGGCACGGGTCAGGTCGACGCCCCAGGGGGCGCGTTTCCTCGACGGCATCATCGCCCGCTGGATTCGCCCCGCGGTCGCGGAGTATGTCCTCGACCGGCTCGACCGGGGCGAGCGGCCCGGGGCCGCCACGGTGGAACTCCGCCGCGGCGAGTTCAGGGTGCGCGCGGGCGTGTGCCAGGCCGCCCCCGGCCACATCGAATCCCAAAGCACCGTCGCGGTGTGTGAAGTACGCGATGGAGGTATCGTTAACGGAGCTTGCTGATGACGACCCACGCGCAGATCGCCCTGGTGGTGCTGATTTCGTTGATCGCCACTGCATGTGCGGGCAGGAACCCGTACGCGATCGACGACCCCGTCAAGGTAAAGCGTGTGTCGCTCGTCATGGCGCCGGGCGCCAATGGCAATCGGCCCGCGCGAGTCGAGTTGGTCCGGGTAGAGGACGAGCGCCTGGTCGCCGATCTCATCGCAACGGACACGTCTGCCTGGTTCGGCGAAACCGGCGCTGCCTTCAGGAGGGCGCATCCGAGCGTGTCCTACGATGCCTGGGAGCTGGTTCCGGGTCACCCGGTGGGGCCGGTGAACGTCAAGCGGAAAGGAAAGTTCGCGGGCATTCTCTTTTGCGGCGCGCAATCGGGCTCGACCCCTTTTCGCGTGCAGCGGGACGGTCACCTGACGGTCGCCATCGACGACACCGGGTGCCGGCTTGAAGGCGTCGCGCGGAAGAAGTCCGCCCGGCGCTTCTGGCGTCGTTCGAAGAAGGTCGATGTCTCCTTCGCGGTGGGCGCCGCCACCAACGGCAATCGCCCGCTACGGGTGGAACTGGTGCGCGTCGACGACGAGAGCCTGGTCTCCGACCTGGCCCGGATGTCCGGTGCCGCCTGGTTCAAGGCCGGTGGGCGGACGTTTCGCCGGGAACACCCCGACGCGTCGGTCGATGACTGGGAACTGGTTCCGGGACGCCGCCATGGGCCGTTCAGGCTCGCCGTCAACGGCAGGGTGAACGGTGTGCTGTTCTGCGGGCCGTCGCGAAATCCACCACTCGAGGTGCGCTGGCGCCGAAGGATCGAGGTGGAAGTGGACGGGCAGGGCTGCCGGGTGTGGGAAACATCCCGACGGTCCAAAGGCATGCTGTCATGGAGCGAGCGGCGATGAACGCGCACGTCGTTCCGGCGGCAGTACAATGGCGCAACGGCATGGTCCTCGAACCGGCGCACTTTCTCCAGTCGGACGCCCGGGCGGCGTCGCTGGCACACATGGCGGCGCTGGCGGCGGAGCCCTGGCCTTGGGGCTTCGTGCGGGTAGTCGTCGACCAGACGGCCCTGGCCTCGGCGCAGTTGCGCGTCGACTGCGAGGGAATCTTCCCAAGTGGTGCGCCTTTCTCCCGGTGCGAGTTGACGCGAACGTTGACGGCCGGCGAGGACGGCGATCGCAGGACCTTCCAGGTTGCGATGACGGAGGACGGCTCGGTCACCCTTTCCGAAGGCGAGGGTGCCCCCGCTGACACCGTCCTGCCGGTCGCAAGCCTCGTATTCCGAAGCGGGGTCTGGAGCGAGGTCGCCGATTGGTCGCCGCCCGCTCATCTGCTCGGCCCGGATCACCCCCTGCGCCTGGACATGGCCAGACAGCTCGGTGCCCTTGCGGCATTGACGACCGGATTCGCGACCACCCTGAGGCTGCCGCGCGCGGAGCATCGACCCGCGGCCCGGATGCTCGGGCAGGTCGCCGCGGCGATGGCGCAGGGCGTCGGCGTCATGGAAGCCCTGCTGGCCAGCCCGGCAGTGTCGCCTGGCCGGCTCGGTATCGAGGCCCTGCGTCTGACGTTGGGCGTACGGTCCGCCGCCGGCATTTTCGAACGCCTCGATGCGACCTGGGATCCAGCCGACCAGCGCGGCTCCATGCGGCGTCTGCTGCATGCCGCGGAGTCGGCGGCCTCGGGCATCGGCCTGCCGTTCCGCGCGAGTATCTTCCGCACCACGGAGGCGGGGGATACATTGCAGGTCGAGGATGTTCCTCAAGGGGCGCTGCTGCTCGCCATCGAAGCATCGCGTCCGGGCGATCTGATCACCGCTTGTGCATGGTTTGAAGGCGCGGCCCTGGCGGCGCCGGAGCGCATCGGCGAGGCATTCAGTCATCGCGTGGCCGGTTGCCCGCGGCACCCGTTGGATCGGGACCCGCGTACCGGCGTGTCCAGCGGCCCCCTGTTGGCCCTGTACCAGGTCGAGAAAAGCGCTGCGTGGCGGGACGACAGTTGCGCCCTGGCCCTGGGCGCGAAGACGCCACCGCCGCCGAACACGAGTTTCTCCATATTCGTTCCCGAGGCCCTCGCCGAAGAGCCCGACGCGGCTCCAACCGGGTCGCGTGATCATGTCGGCCGGGTCGCTTCGTTGCCCTGGTACGGTGCAACCGCTGTGGGCGGCCCGGTCGACTCCCCGCGGAGGCAGCCATGAGCATGGGATTCCAGGTCGCGGTGTGCGCGGTGCCGTTCTTCGATCTCCTGGACGAGGAAGAGCGGTCGTTGGCGGCCCAGGTGGCCGAGGCATCCGAAAACGCCGCCGCGGCCGTCGCCATGCAGGCGAGCCGGCAACGGCTTGCCCAGGGCGTCGACAGCGTCGTTCGATCCCTGCCGGCCAGGGTGCGCGGCGACCTGACCGCTTCCCGGGCGGTGGCCTACGCTCTCGTCGGCCTGGCCGACGGGCGCATGCTGCACCACCCGGCCGGCGGGCTCGAACGCTGGCGGGACCGTCTGCTGGAGTTTGAACTCTACGGCTCGGCGCTCGCCGGCCAGGAGGTGGTGGCGCAGGCGCGGGCCGCGGTCACCATTACGGAAGGCACGGCCGCCGAGCGGGGTCATCTCTCTTTTCTTGCACCGTTCTACCTCGGCGTGTTCCGAGCCGGATTCGAGGGCTCCCTGCGGGGCGACGCCATCGGCCTTTCGTCGTTGATCGCGGCGCTGGAGGAGGCGGTGGGTGCGCACAGGCAGGGCGCCCTCGAGGTGGCTCCCGATGTCCGGCCGAAGCGGATGGGCCTGGCGCCGCTGCCACTTGCCGTGCTGGGCCTGGCGGCCTGGCTGGCCGCCGGTTTCGCGGTGTGGCTGGCCTTGTCCGGACAGTCTCTCGAAGAGAGTGACCGGATGGCGCAGCGGCTCGCGAGCGGCTTGCCGGCGACAGCCGACGTCGATCCCCTGAACTACACCGTCGGTCCTTCCGGCCTGACTTCCACCGGGCGGGAGGAGAACTGATGTCGAATCTGCTGTCACACATCGGCGACTTCGCCGCCGGCCTGCTGGCGGGCGGAGCGTTCGAGATCGTCGTCCTGATCGTTCTGATCGTCCTTGCGCTGGCCGTTCTGGTCGTTGCGCTGGTGTTGCTGTGGAAGGTGCTTGTGCTGCTTGGCAAGGGCCTCGTCTGGCTGCTGCGGACCGGATCCGACACGGCCAGGAAGCGCACCGCCGGAAAGCGGGCCGCGCGGCTTGCGGCGCCTCCCCGGGTCACGACGGGATGGAACCCGTCGCCCCGAACCGGGTTGAAGAGCGCACTCGCTGAAGCCCGCCGACTGGCGGGAAGCGACGCTGTGTGCATGCTGGTAGTGGCTGGTAACGGATGCGGCGACCTGTGCAGGAGCCTCGGTCTGAACCCACCGGCCGCCGGTGCGGTGGCGATTGCGGCGGGGGATGGCGCGATTCTCATCGACGCCACCGGGGCTGACGCGCGCACGTTGCGATCCCTGGCCGGAGCGCTGCCCTGGCGCCGGCCGGTGGACGGCGTCGCAGCGATTGTCGGCAGCGACGGCATTTCCGGTGACGCCCTGGTGCGCGCGGCGGCCTTTGCGCGTGCCGCCGGCTCGCGGGTCGCGCTGCACTTCGCTGTGGCGCCGGGAGCGGCCGCGGCTGCATGGCGCGTGGTCGACGCGGCGAACCGGGACGCTGCCGAACTGTGCGCGCAACTGGCGCAGGACGCCGCGCGCATCTGGCTCGGCGGCGGCCCGCAGGAAGGGCTCCGGGAACTGTCGACCGCCCGGTCGTCGGAACTGTCGACGGCATTGGCGCGAGCGCTGGCGGTAGCGCCATCGTCGAGCGTCGATGTCGCTTCGGTCTGCCTGGGCGGGCATGGTCTGCGTTCGGCGGTCGCCCAGACCGTGGACCGCACGAGGCCGGCGCAGGCACGCGGACTCAACATGTGGATGGGCTATGCCGCTCTCGTCGCCGGTGTCACCCTGACTGTCCTGGCCACCGTCGTGGGGCTTGCCAGGGCGGACGAACTGCGATCGACGCTGGCGCTGGCCGCCCGGGAAGCGACGCCCTGGTCCGCGACGGACATCGATGCGGTGCCGAGCGCCGGCCGCGTGCGACGCGTCGCGGGGATCGGCGCCCGCCTGGCGGAAATCTCGGAGTTCTCGATGTTGACGCCGTTGTCGCCGCTGGTCCCGAACTCCCGGGCACCCGCGCGTCTTGGCGGGGTCCTGCTCGATGTCCACGTGCTCCGGCCACTCGGGCTGGCCCTGGGCCGGCAGGCGCGGGACAGGCTGGCGCCCGTGGACGACCCCCTCGCCTGGGTCGGTGGCGCGCAGGAAGTTGATGAATGGATTGCGGCCTGGGAGGGCCTGGCCGACGACCCGGATGAGGTCGACTTTCGCCGCCTCCTCTCCGATGCCTTTGGCGGCGAGCCGGACGCCTGGCCGAGGGGTCTGGACGCAGCGTTGACAGCGACGTCCCTGCGGTTGCCGGAGCCTGCGCATGGTGGCCTGGATGTGGATGGCCTGGCCCATCTGGCACGTAGGAACTTCATCACGACGATGCAGCGCTGGGCCGATTCGGTCTACGCCAACGGGCCGGTGGCCGTGGCCGCCCGCCGGGCGGTGGACCGCAGTGCCGGGTGGCGTTCGCAGCACGGGGCGCTTTCGGCGCTGCGAACGGCACTGCAGGATCCGGGACAGGCCTGGATCACCGCGGCGGAAGACACGCCCGACTACCGCTACGAGATGCGCGTTCTCGGGCGTGCCCTGACGCTCTCCCTGCTCGGTCAGACGGCCGCTCTCTCCGCGAAAGCCGCGGTCAGCGAGATTCGAATCGACGCCCGCGAAGCGGCCGAACATTTCATCCTGCCGCAGATCGGTCCACTGCTCGTTCGTTCGAGTTCGGGAACCCGGGGCGGCGGCGGTCGACCCTCGCTGGCCCTCGCACCCGGGGCACAGGCGTGGTCGGCCTTCCTGGACCGGTTGGCCAGCGCCGGATTCGCGGACCTTGCAACGACGCCCCGGGCGGTTCTCGCAGGCCCGGTCACCATCGACCCGGCAACGGTCAGCGGCGTGCTCTCGAAGTTGCACACCTTCGATCGTCTGGCGGCGGGCCTGCCTGGGAATTTGCCACCGGCAGTCGCCCGCGACCTGCTGGAGCAGGTGGTGCGCGAACTGGTCGTCGGCGTGGCCGTGAGCGCAGAGCTTGCCTTGCGTCCTGCCGTGGGCCTGACCGTCGGCCCGGTCGTGGCGGGCGATCGCGCGGCCAGGGTCGCGCGGGTCGCATCGTCGCTCGACGACCTGGTGGACATCGTCGCCTGGTTGCGGGCCCACGAAGCCGAAGCCGAGGCCGACCGGGTACTCGCGGTGCGCTCATCGGTTGCCGAGAACATGCTGCTGGCCGGTACCGAGGTATTGGCCGGGGAAGACCCGTTGGGGATGGTGCTCGACCCGGCCGCCGATGCCAACGCGCTGGTTCGACGGTTCGGCCGCGGCGTCGAGCGACTGCGTCGCCTGTATGCCCACTACGGCGCTCCCTATGTGGACGCAGCGACGTACGGCGGCACCGCGATTGCCTATCGATGGCGCGACATCGGGGAAGATATCGCGCGCCACGACCGGGGGGACGCCGGCGCGGCGCTTTCCGGCCTCGAGGGCATGTTGCGTGCCTACGCCGTCGATCAGGCAGCGGCCTGTACCGCCCCCCGACCGGCCCTCGCCGCGGCCCGCGACGACTATGTGGCCCGCGCACTCGACCGGTTCCGCGCGCAGGTCGATGGCGCTTGTGCCAGCCTTGACGCGCGTCGCGGCGAGCGCCTCTATGCTCGCCTCGAAGAGTATTTCGGCCGCAACGTCGCGTGGATGTGGCCTTACGCGAACGACGCGAGGGCCCCGGAAATGCCCAGCGCGACCTTGGGCGAGTTCGTTGAACTGCTCGGCGAAGCGCGGGACGTGCTGGATTACTTCGACACCCCCCTGGCCCGCGTGTTCCGGGCGTCCGCCGACTTCTGGGACCAGGACATGGACGGCAGCGCGGTGCTGCGGTTCCGTCTCGACTGGCGCACCAGGCCCGAGGAGGAAGAGCTGGCCGAGAACGTCATCGCATTCGAAATCGACGGCGCCGAGCGCGACGAGGATGGCGTCTACTCCTGGCGATACGGAACGCCTGCGGCGTTGCGGGTCCGGCTGGCGAAGAACTCGCCATATCGCTTCGCGTTCCCGTCGGACTCCGAGGGCCGCGTGTTCGCCTTGGGCGATGCCGTCCCGGGTGAACGCGCCACGACGGATACCAGCAACGGTGCCCTGCTGCGGGTCTTTGCCGGGCTGGCGAACGGTTCGTTCGCCGTCCACACCGAGGTCGTGGATGCCGACGGTGTCCGGCACCCGTTGGTGGCAACGGCGCGGGTCACCGACGATTCCGGAGCCCCGTTGACGCTGCCACGGTTCGACGACCACCCGCCGAGCTTCGCGTACTACCGGCCCTCGCGGTAGCGGGACGTTGCAGACCACGTCTGAACGCGCACGAGAGACGACAACGGAGCCACGGCCATGCCGAACGCCGCAATCCTTGAACCCGTAGCGGAGCAGGACCCCTGCGGACCGGACCTGCGCTGGGATGACGAGTTCCTT
This sequence comes from Pseudomonadales bacterium, assembly GCA_963663395.1. GTDB lineage: Bacteria > Pseudomonadota > Gammaproteobacteria > Pseudomonadales > Azotimanducaceae > Azophilus. The sequence continues at coordinate 4,458,859 of OY760226.1, read as the reverse complement.
GGGCTCATGGACGCGTTCGCCGCAGCCGGGGCTCAGGGCGCGGCATCCGTTGTCGAAGGCGAGTTGGCGGGGTCGACGGGGCGGGCCTTCGACGAAGTGATCGACAGGGCCGTGGCCCTTTCCGCCAGGTCGAAGGACATCCGCATTCTGGCTGCCTGCGCCGAGGCGAGCTGGCACCAGGGCGGTTTGGCCGCCTTCGCCGTGGCGATGGAGGATCTGGTTGCCACGCTGAAGAGTTGGCCAGATGCCGACGATGGCGTGCATCCGCGTGCCGACGGCGCCGACGGCGACCTGGGCGAACGCATTGCCGCGATGGGCAGATTGCTGAACCGGGTTCCTGCACTGGCGGCAACGATCGGATGGGGCTCACCCGCCGACGTCGATGCCCGTCACGCCTGTGCCACCACCCTGCAGGGTGTCTTTAGTGCATGGGACGAACGGATGAAGGACGTCTTCGGCGGTCAGCCACCGTCCGCAAACAAAGCCTGGCGGGCGTTGCAGCGATTGATCGAGAGCGATTTGACAACTCCCGATCAGGCTGACGACGAGACCCCTTCAGGATCCCCGGCACCGCCACGCGAGATCGACGCCTGGGATCTCATCGACCAGGCGCTCTGCCGCATGGCGGCCCAGGACCACCACTCGCCCGCCTTGCCGCTTTTGCGGCTCCTCTCCACCTGGCGTTCGCTCGGCATCATAGAAATCGTCGACCGCATGCACGGTTCCGGCGTAACGCTCGAACAACTCATGGAATCGGTGAAGCGGCAATTGTAGGGGCGGCCCGTGCGGTTGCGCGCCCGGCCTCTTTCTACGCAACGATTTTTGATTCCCGCGGTCTAAACTGAACTTCCAGATGATGTTTGATCCAACCCATTGATTTTCCGGATAATTCAAAAAACCGAGGGGGACGCTACTGGGAACGTTCCAGACGCACGCCGAGGAGTTTGAAGGCTTCGCGCTGTAGCGCGGTGGGCCGGGTGAGGACCTCGAACGGTTCGGCGCCGGGCAACCGGGGCACGACCTGGTTCTTGGCGATCGTCGCCAGGTCGCCGAGCAGGGTGCGGAAGCTGTGCACCGGCAGACCGTTGGCGGTGCGTTTGCCGCGGGCTTTTTCCTTGGCGGCGTCGGAGACCCGCGCCGGCGCGACGATGGAAGTGCGCGCCGCCTCGGCGGCGGCCGGGTCGTGGTCGTCGAACAGCAGCGGCTTGAGCCGGGCGCGCATGTGCCATTCCACGTAGTAGGCCAGCATGCACAGGAACACGTGCGCGCGCACCCGGTCAGCGGTTCGGTGGAACACCGGCCGCACCTTCAGGTCCACGGTCTTCAGGCTCCGGAAGGCGCGCTCGACCGCGCTCAGGCGCTTGTAGGCGCGCACGGTGCCCTCGGCGTCGAGTTCGCCCGCGGGCAGGCTGGTGCGCACGACGTACAAGCCGTCCAGCGCCGCCTCCGCAGCGATGGACTCCGGCTTTCGCCGATAGCCGAACGCGTCGTCCTCGATAGCCAGATCGAAGTGCTTGGCCATCTTGTATTTGCCGACAACCTTGCCCGCGCGCAGGCCGATCTTGTCCGCGCCCTTCAGGCGCCGCTTCTCCCGCCGCGTGGCCGCCACGATGGGATCGAGCAACGCCTCGGTGGCCCGCAGCAGTGCTTCCCGCTTGCGCGCCCGCTCCTCGGCCAACAGCGGATTGCGGCACACCATGAGGCGCTCGCCCGGATAGGCGTCGCTGCGGATCTCCACCAGGTCGGTCTCGTCGAACAGCGACAGTTGCACCGCGCCGGACTCCACCAGCGAGCGCACCGCCGGACCCCGCAGCGCGCTGATCCAGTCCAGCCCCGCGGGCCTCACGTCCTCGCGGATGCGCGCCTCGGTCAACATCCCCCGGTCGCCCACCAGCACCACCCTGGAGAACCCGAAGCGGCGCCTGAGCTTGTCGACCTGCGCGCCCACGGTGGCCGGGTCCGCGGTGTTGCCATCGAACACCTCCACCGCCACCGGACGGCCCTCGGCGTCGCACAACAGCCCAAACTCGATCTGCAGCTTGCCGCGCCTGCCGTCGCGCGAGTAGCCGCGCCGCCCCAGCGGGCAGTGGCGTCCTTCCAGCCACACCGAGGTGAGGTCGTAGAACACCAGGGCGCCGTCCTCAAGATGGCGCTTCGCCAAGCGCCGCTCGATGGCGTCCTGACGCTCGAGCAGCCAGTCCATGGCGGCGTACAGATCGTCCTCGTCGCAGTCCTCCAGCGCCAGCGTCTCGGCGAGCGAGTCGTGCGCGGTGTCCGCCGCCAGGCTCCGGGCAGTCGCCAGCTTGGAACCCGGCTCAAGGACCCGGGCGACGATCATCGCCAGCACGCGCCGGCGCTCGGGCGAGTCCGCCCCGGCGATGGCGCGGTCCAGGCGCAGCTTGCGCAGCGTGCCGAGCACGGCGGCGACATGGCCGTGGGGTTTGGAACGCACGATGTCGAAGGCGTCGTCGAGGCGCGACACCGCGGTGCCGCCCTTGAGCAGCACGCGCAGGCCCTCGACGAGCGTCGGGGGCCATTTGGAGAGGTTGGCCAAGGTGCGTTTCCTGACCTTGACGCCCTCGCGCCAGCCTTCGCGCAGGAGGATGGCGGGAGGCGAGCTGCGGTTGGGGACGGTTTCGATGTACATGGGAACGATAGTATTCTATATAACACCGCATTACAACATTAACGTCATATAATACATGGGAACACTTCGACAATCCGAAAACGCTGTTTCCGTATTGCAATCAGTCGCTTAACTCCAATGAACGGGTCAAATGGCTGGAACTTCGGTTTAGGACCGCCGGGATGCCAGGGCGGTCAAGCGGTTGTTTCGGTATTGCCAAGTTAACTGGTCCAAGGCGTCGAGAATCTAAACTCGCATCGATCAAGCGGCTGTTGCCAGAATCAAAGACGCAAAGGCGCGGCGTCTCAGTTCGCGGTAGTGGTTTGCTCTGACCAGATGACGGCCCAGGTTGAACAGATTGTAAACCGCAGAACGCACATCCAGGAAGCGTTGCGCTTGTGCTGCCGATTTGAAGCGCCGCATGCCCCGCTCCCGAAACCGGGTTGCCTCATGCGACTGCTCGGAGCGGTTATTGGCATACCGGTCCGTTACATGAATTGAACCGGGAACCAGTTCCCGATGGGCAACCCGATAGCTGCCCAACTTGTCGGTGACGATTTTCCAGGGCTCGGATCCATGGCGCCCGACCAGCCGGCGGAAAAACCGCTTCGCGGCCCTGGCGTCCCGCCGATCCTGAAGAAAAACATCGACGACATCTCCATCCTGGTCCACGGCACGCCACAGATACTGCAGCTTACCCCGGATCCTGACAAAGACCTCGTCGATATAGAACGTGTCTCCAAACCCGGCGTGTTTGCGGTGCAGCCGCCTTGCAAATTGCGTCCCGAACTTGATGCACCAAAGGCGAATCGACTTGTGGCTGACGGTGATTCCCCGTTCCGCCAAAAGGTCTTCGATGTCTCTATGGCTGAGATTGAATCGATGATACAGCCAAACCGCGTAGCTGATAACGTCGGGCGGAAAACGGTGGCGCTTGTAGATGTTCATGCCTGAAGTATCTGTTGACCTCGGTTAACTTGGCAATACCCTCTAGAAAACTCGCAGTGGGGGCAACGTAGAACTCAGGCGGAGCTGGCACGTCTGGTCATTCGAGTCTGCGCGCGTACCGTCGCCAAGTACATGCGACGTCGCTACGGCGGAACGCCATCACCCGGCTGGTGGCAGTTCCTGACCCGGACCAGCTTCGAGACTTGGGCCTGCGACCTGTCAACGGTTCAGACTCGTTGGTTTCACACACTCTTCATCTTCTTCGTTGTCCACCACGGCAATCGACAGATTGCGCGCGCGTCACTGCACATCCAAAGGCGCACTGTCTGGCCCAGCAGACGGTAGAAGCTTGCGGGCCGGAGACGGATCCCTCGATTCCTGATCCACGATCGAGACAGATGTTTTGGTGCCGCATTTGATCGTCGCGTCGTTTCATAGTGCAGCATCCGCAGTGAATGCTTGGATCGCCGCCTGATATTTGGTCGCCGACACCTGCAGCGTACGATTCTTGACTACGCGGACTACTGCAATCGATGGCGTCCTCACCGGAGCTTGGGCCAGCGAACGCCCTACCGTGCATGTCAAGAGCCACGTCAATCGCCAGGTAAACGACTACAGGGAAAACCGATTCTCGATGGCCAACACCACGTGTATCACTGGGCTGCATGACGGGGCGGATGAAATTTTAGCGCCCTATTACAGCCGAATTGTCGACGACGAAGACACCACGGGTCACCATTGAACGACAACCGCACGTCACTGCGGCCGTCGGTTCCAACAGCGGGTGAATCTCGATGGCAGAGCCGTCCAGGCGACGGCGCCCGGTTCGGAGCAGCTCTCACATCGGAAGTGTCGCGGTTCGCGACACACAACGCTGCTCGTTCGCTTCGACCCTGACCCGTCCGTCCGGCTCCGGCGTCCGGCGAAGGTTGCGAGAGCCGTTTGGGAGCGGTTTCAGTTGCTGAACGATGCTGTCGACAGGCGCCGCGGTCCGTTTCGTAGCAAATCGGCTGAACCTCGGAGGCCGGGGATCGCGAAAGCCCGTGGTGTCTGCCGGGCGCCGTTGCGTGAGCACCCGAACGAGTTCATTTCGAACGCGCATGTTGGTCCGTTGCGTGTCGGAACCTGTCGCGTAGTCGGACAGACGTTTTCCTCTCCGCTTGCCTGTGCAGTGCCCGGCATCAGGCAGTCAGGCAATGTACCCGTCCCTGTCGAACGCTCATGAGCCCGCCGTTCCTCAGACGCCGAAGTACCGGCACATGCAGGTGGCGCTCGCCGGCGTCCCACCGCTGCCGAAGCCCGGTCAGAGACAGTGAGGGTTCAATCCGGCACCTGGCCAATGCGATGCCGAGCGACGACTCGGGCCCGAGCGCATCCCGAAGGCCGACGAGATCCGTCAGGTCCTCGAACCGCTTGGTCGCTGTCGACTCGAAGACCAGATAGACGAGCCACCGGTTCGAGGCGTCTTTGACGTAACAGGCCGCGGCCGCCCGATGGACCATCTGGTAGGGCAGGTTGTGCACGTCCCGTTTCAGGATCGGTCCGGCTCCGCGCCGTTCGAGAAGATCGTACCAGCCCCGCAGCACCTTGCGCCGCTTCCTCGAATTGCCGCGCCAGCTCCCGACGGTCTCGTCCCTGGGCTCGGTCCACTTCGCCTCGATCGCGATGGCAATCTCTGGCGACGTCACCATGAGATCGGTGTGCGACGCCTTGCCTTTGCGACGCTGGGGATACACCCGGTGCTCGAAGTCCAGCCGGACTCGCTGTGGCATGGGCAGGCTCAGGGCCTCTGTTAGTTCCCGTATCCGTGGTTCGGGAGACCGCGAGTACTCCAGCAAGGGTATCGTCGACCGGGTTGGTGAATCGAATTGCTTGGCGGGATAGCGATCCAGGAGGGCGTCGAACCCGGCCAGCCTGTGTCCCTTGTAGGCCCACTCTATGTGCAACGCGAATTCTCCGTACCGCCAGTCCGGGGCGCCGACAAAGCCGATCGCCAGCCGGCGTGTACGGGTCTCCTCGCGGTGATTGCAGGCGCCGCAACCACTGGTTCGCAGCAATGATCAAACAATGCCAGGGTCCTCCTGCCGTCCGTCTCACGGCTCCTTTTGCGTGCCGTCGGCGACAGCAAGGGCGCGACCGGCCGCTAGAGGGCGCGGTCGGACCGTAACGATTTCGATGTGATCGTTGTTCTCGACCCGAACGCGAATCATGTCGCCGACCCGGGTTGTCGTCCGAAACCAGTCCCGCAACCGGGCGCCGCCCAGGATTCGAGGTGTGCGGCTCAAGTTGGCTCTTCGGCTCACCGTGGCCGTGACTGGCAACCTTTTCCCCGGCAATTGGATTTCGACGACGGCACCGTCGGCTTCGAAACGATGTGCATGGGCGCCCGGGACGTTCACGTATCCCTCCCGGTACTGAGCCTTCTCGACCGTGATGACGAAGGAAGGAACGGTCACGGCCGTGGCGTCCGGTCCGAAAAAGCGGTCGGAATGTCTTGCGTCGGTGTCGCGGCAGCCTGTTGTGTGCCTTTGGCCAGGACGGGCTCTGTTTTGGCATCCAAAAGGGGATTGCGTGTGGCGATCCAGGGAAGGTTCCGTTGCGAAACGATGTCGTCTTCGAAAGCTGTTGGCAGGTCCACAGTAGACCGGCCGGGGCGTCGGGGCTCGGAGTCGCGACAGCCGGGAACATTCATGTTGCGGCGTTGCCGTAGCGGTTGCCGGAACTCGTTCCGAACGCGGATGTAGGTATGCGGCATGCCAGAGCCTTCGCGGGAACCGGAGAAGCGCCGGACGAGTGTCTGCACATTCTTGCCGACGACCATGACTGTTCTGCCGATGGCGGCCGCGTACAGCGCCGGTGCCGCCTCGCTCGGTCGATTGAGGCAAGAGGGCGAACCTCCCCCGCCAAGCAGTTGGCAGCCAATCCGTTCGGATCGGATCGTTCCCAGATCCCCCCGGTCCGCCGTCATGGTCCCCTCCTCATCAAGGGCAGTGTACTCCGATTTGCCCCGGAAGCGCGTTGTCGGACATGTGGGAAATGGCGAACAACGCTTACTGCCCGCCGCACCCGATACTGCTGGAGCCGGAAAAGATTGAGAACGTACGATTGTCGGTGTCGGCGCTTGATGGTAAACGCGGTCAACGACGACGGCATCGTGCCGATGTTCCGTGCTGCCCGCTGTGGGACGGTGCCTGGAGCGGGCCATCGAGTATCCCCTCGGCAAGGCGCTCGACCTGCCCGGATCAGACGATGAGGTCAACGACGGAATTACCGTCATAGGTGTCGCCAGAACACACCCGCGTAATCCGTCCTATCTCCTCCAGAGCCGCGTCTGTCGATGCGGCGCAACGGTTCACCTCGGGCACAGCGCTACGCCGAGCGGAGTCCCGGATCGGAATCCGGATCCTGCATCGGCTGCGGTGGCGTCACGATCGTGTGCGCCCTCCTCCGCCAACCGCTCCGCGGCAACCTCCGCGATCCTCACTGAGCGTTCTCGCCGCCGGACTGTTCGACCGAATAGCCGAGGTTGCGATAGCCCCGGATACGCTTCTGCGTCATGCGTTGGAGCACGGGGACATCCTCGTCGACGTAGTCGTAGACCAGTACCTCCCGCTTGGCCGGATGCAACCGGTGCAGGCGCCCGACGTACTGCGCGAGTGTCCCCCGCCAGGCGACCGGCATCGCCAGGAACAGGGTGTCGAGGCGGGCGTCGTCGAACCCCTCGCCGACATAGCGCCCTGTGGCGACCAGAACCCGCTCCTCCGTGTCCGGGATCTCCTCAAGGCGCCGCATGACCGTACGGCGCTGCTTCGCGCCCATGCCGCCGCGCAGGAAGAGCACGTTCCGCGCGAACCGTCCGAGCTCTTCTGCAAGACGCTCAGCGTGGTCCCTGCGTGCGGTGAGCAGGAGCGGCGAACGATTCGCTTCGAGTGCGCGCAACACGTCATCGAAGATCAGGCGATTGCGTGCCTCGTCTTGGGCCAGCGCCGCGTAAACATGCTGGATCGGCGGGCGCTCAGTTTCCATGCCGTCGGGGAGCCGGAACGCGGTCGGGCGCAGCAGCGCCCGGTGCGAGAACGGCCGCTGGCGGGCCTGGGCCTTTGCGCTCACCCGGTGCCGCACAGGGCCGCACTGCATGAACACGATCGGGTGGTGGCCGTCCTTTCGCGTCACTGTCGCCGACAGGCCGAGCACATACTTGACCTTCGACCGGCGCGCCACCTTTTCGAAGCTCGGCGCCGACAGGTGATGGCACTCGTCGACGATGAGATGCCCGTAGTCGGCAACGATATCGTCGACCTCGTCGCCGTCCACCAGGCTCTGGATGACGGCCACATCGATGACTCCCGTTGGCCTGCGCTTGCCGCCGCCGATCCGGCCGATGTCGGAATCGGGCAGGTCGAGGAACGCGCCGAGGCGCGCAATCCACTGATCCATCAACTGTCGGCGGTGAACCAGAACGAGTGTGTTGGTTCCCCGATCGGCGAGCAGCGACGCCGCGACCACCGTCTTGCCGAAGGCGGTGGTGGCTGCGAGTACGCCCGTGTCGTGCGCGAGCAGGGCGTCGGCCGCGGCCGTCTGCTCGGGCGTGAGTGTGCCGAGAAACGACGTCTCCACGGGACGGCCCGCATAGCGCTGGTCTTGCAGGTCGAGGTCAATGCCGAGTTCTTCCAACAGAGTCTGCATCGCTTCAAGGCAGCCGCGCGGCAGTGCGATGTGGTGCGACAGCAGTTCGGCGCTGCAGACGATGCGGGGCGTACCGAAGGTCGAGCGCCGCATCGCCTGCGCGGCGTAGAAGGCCGGGTTCTGGAACGCGGCGAGCCGCACGAGGCGGTTGACCAGACCCGGCGGCAGCCCCTCACGCTCAACGTAGAGCTGGTCGCCGAGCACCGCGTCGATGCGTCCGGGCAGCGCACCGGTGATTGCGGGCAAGGACCTGCGCCTCGACGGCGGCGCGGTCCACGGCTCCTCGTCCTCCTCGTCGAGCGGCAGGCGCAGCCCTATGATGCGACCCCGCCGGCCGGCCTCGTCCACAAGTTCAGCGATTTCGGGCGCCCTCAGACGCCGAAGCCCCGACAGAAATGCCCACTGGTCGGGCCAGGGCTCGAAATCCATGTTGACGAAGACACTGTTGCCGCGCTCCCTGGGACCGCCCTGCAGCGGCAGGGCGATGAGGTTACCGAATCCGCCCTGCGGCAGCGTGTCCTGGCTCGGAAAGAACCGGTCATAGGAACCGAATCCGATGTCGGGGTTGCGCTCCATGGCTTCGGTCAGAAGATGCGCGCCCAGCCGGCGCGAGCGATGCCGCCACAGGCGCCTCGAAGAAAATCCACACATGCGCGCCGGTGCCCGAGCGCGAACGCTCGAGCGCTGCCGGAACTCCCCTCGCCCGGCAGACGGCGAGATAGGCGCCCGCGTCGCGCTGCCACATCGCCTTGTCGAAATCGGCCGCGAGAAACCGGCAGGTATCGTCGGCCAACAACGGATAGACGCCAATCGTGTGGCGCCCGCGAAGGTGGCCGTCCACCGCCTCGTCGGTGACCGGCAAGAAAGCCTGATCGGACGGTCAGAGTATACGAATCCGAACTCCAAACACCTCATTGAGGGTCGTGTCAGACTAACTTTTGGTTCATCGACAGATTCTACACCTAAGGGAGACGTACGCCTTGGGCGTGTATCCGATGCATCCTCGCTCCCTCTAGCGGGATCGCAAACTGCTTTTTATTGCCTGATAGCGAACGCAACCGTCGCTTCCGGTCGCCGCCCCTGTAGCGCAGAAACGATGCGGGCACGGGCCGGAATGGCGAGACACGGTGCATGGCTGGACTATGCGCTTTGCCCGGGAGACCGTGGCCGTTACCCGCTGGCCCGTTTTGTCGTGCATGCACGACAGCGCCAACTCGCTCGCGCGACGATCGGCTGCCTCAAGGCCCATGCGGCGGGTCATCTCAGGCGAGGCCCGCGTCCCCAGGTCGCAACGACGCTGCTTGCCTGCGGTTTCCGGGCCGATGTTGTGGTTCCGCGCGTGCCCCGGTTCGAGTTCCCCCCTAACGTGGCGTCGGGGTCCAGGCGCCAAACGCTCACGTGGATTGGGGGGAGATCCCGAGGCGACAGTGCGAGTCCGCTTTCTGCTATTGAGCATTAGTGTAGTCATGGATGCGCGGCTATTGTCCGAATCCTGAACGAAACCCGTTACTGCCGGTCGGAAAGCGTGATGGTTCTGGCAGAGAAAATCCGCTTGCCTCAGCGAATCATCGACATGAGTTCTTTCAACTTCTCCAAACCCGGAGAGCGAGACTCGGGATTTCCACTGGCCGGCCAGTCAGCACTTCGGCATGGGCCGGACGCTCCGAACGCGCGGGCCCCATCTGATCTGGTAGCCTAGCTGCGCACTGCCGACGATTTGCCCTCGGCCCCGCCCATTCGCATTTTATGGAGAGGAAGGGATTTGCACGTTAGCCGAAAACGGGGGGTTTCGTGGCGTCAAAGAAGAGAGAAAGGTCGCTCTGAAAGGCGAACAGGGAGGTCACTTTCGAACCGGCGTATCTGCCGGAGTTCGGCCTGGAGGTCAGTTGGGCCATGTGCCGGAAATCGATGTGCCCGAACTTCGGGGTTCGTTTCACCATGGCCGGGCGCCGGGGATGTGGCTGGGGTTGGTGAACGAATCGCTCAAGCCCGATGTGCTGATTGGACCTGGAGGCGCCTCGGGCCTGTATGATTGAGCGTCAGCAAAGCGGGACGACCCCATGCCAATCGCCTTTTACTGCAGAGCCAGGCCACAAGGCTGTGATGCACTTGAGATATTCAGAGAGAGACGTCGCGTGTTCATCGGCTATCCGTTAGCCCGCGAAGGAGAGGAGTACGATCCGAAGGCGCTTGGAACCTGTCTTGCTGATCCGAGTTGCCCCGATGAGGAGTGGGACGAGCAGACCGGCAAGTCCGGGAACCGGAACCACACCAGAAACCGCAACTTTATTCGACGGGTGACATTGGGATCGATTGTCGTCATTCCCCGTCCCAGCAGTGGCGCAGCGTACCTCGGTCGCATCAACGGCCCGTTTGAAATCGTCGACGCACCAGAGTGGGGTCAGACGTATCTGGACCTTCGAGCGGAGCAAGGGCTCTGTGTCGAAGACCAGACACACTGGCACATAGCCGACGTTGCGCAAGGCTGGCCGGTAGACCACTTTCGCGAGATCGACCTTTCACGCATACCAGGATGGTTGCGGCGGTCGCTTCTTGGGCGCTCCACATACGGCGAGCTTCCGGACCACCCGCTCGATGACGGCGTCACGGCTTGGTCCGCGCTCGATCAGATATTAATCGGCACGCGCGTAGGTCGGAGGCCTTGGTCCCTCGAACCGAATGAAGTCAAGTGGCGCCTGGTCGACACGCTCAACAATCCTAGCGCGTTCGAAAATCTGGTGGTTGCGTTACTCCAGCTGGAGCATCCGGACGAATCCTGGCACCACACTGGCGGTCCTGGCGATGGCGGGATCGATGGGTTCGGGTGCAACGAAGCGGGCGAAATCGTCGGCTTGATGCAAGCAAAATATTACGCCAACAGCGCTCCCGAGCTTGCCAGCCTCAGCCAGGCTGACCGTAAGATCAGTCGCTACGCTGCGGTCTTTCTCCCGGAAGACCCGATAGAACCATCGGACGGAACCCAACTTCTGAATCTCGATTGGGTCGCGCAAGCAGTCTGTCGGCACTGGCGGCACCTACCGTTGGCGGTGACCTTGCGGGTGGGGCAAAGCGCAGGCTGAATTTGCATTTGGGCCTGCTCTTACTGGCGCTCTCCACGTTCCCTCAAGAGACCCTGCCCCCCAGAATTCCAGAAGGTGCCGGCACAAAAAAGTATCGAATGGCCACCCTCTGGGAGGAGTCCAGCAAGCCCTTGATGATTGCTGGGGGTATTGCCAAGTTAACTGGTCCAAGCCGTCGAGAATCTACACACGCATCGATCAAGCAGCCGTTGCCAGAGTCCAAGACGCAAAGGCGCGGCCTCTCAGTTCGCGGTAGTGATTTGCTCTGACCAGATGACGACCCAGGTTGAACAGGTTGTAAACCGCAGAATGCAGTGCGCCGTGCAAAGGTGCACAACCTTAGTGGGTGCGAACCTGTGGGGTGCGAATTCCTGTTTTGACCCGCTTTGAGGCGTCGAACAGGAATTCGCACCCCACAACTCCCTGCTCGGCAGTCTTTTCCTCGTCTAGAAGACTCTTCTGGCCTTCGTAAATGATCTCAAGGTTTCTCTCGGCCAATTGGCGTGCCCGCCGGTCTGAGCCGAGTGTCTCGACTGTGTGCCCCTCCAGATCTTCATAGAGATAACCGATCGCCTCCAGTATCTCGTCCAGGCGAAGTCGCGCGTTCTCCCGTTTTCGCAATACGTTGGTCAAAAGACTTTTACCATGTCCTTCAGAAAGTTTTGACGAACCCGTTCGGGAAGAGCATCCATTGGGTATGCTGGATATACGGATTCACTATGCACAACGTCAACGCTCCTGCCTGTTCTCTCTTTCAGGAACGTTGCGATCCTCGTGATCGCGGATATTGAAACGGGGGCTTTGGTGTGGATGACTACATCAATGTCACTCTCGCCCGTCGCCTCTCCGCGAGCCACAGAACCAACCAGCGACAGTTCGGACACTCCTCGTGCCCGTAGCTCCGTCTCCAAGGCTTTTAGCATATTGCAGGCAACATCGCAGTCCAAGACGCCCACAGGTGGCTCCTGTGACGCTAGGTATCCGACATCCCGTGATGCTTCTGCTTTCATGAGCCAATTTTATCACGGTCCCCCTACGCCGAGGTGTGGGGTGCGAATTCCAATTCAAGCCGCCACTGGTAGTTGAAACAAGCCGCGACAGTGAGATTTCCAGCGGTAGTCGTCGAGGCGAACCGCTGGCTGGACTTCGCTGCCAGCTCTCGGGTCGGGTACTTGTCCCTTGAGTCCCTGATGCACCCGATAGCGGTTGTAATATTCCTGGAACGAGGCCAGTTTTCGTTCAAGGTCCCGTGCGTTCCAAACCGGCGTCTGGTCGAGATACTCTCGCCGAGCGGTGCCAACCGGGCGTTCCACGAATGGGTGTGAGAGCGGTACGAAGGGAACGGTTTTGACCTCGTTCACCCCGAGAATCCGCAGATTGGCTTTCCAGCGGTGGTATTCAAACAGGGGATCGTGGTCAGAACTCAAGCACGTTGGCGGAGTCGAGCCGAAAATGATGTGACGAAGCATCCGGCAGACCATTGAACCATCCGGCGAACCTTGACACACGGCAAAGCCGACAATCCGACGCGTGTACTGGTCCAGCACCACCATCACCCAATGTGTCCTGAGGATCAACGACTCACAGCGAAACAGGTCCACGCTCCAAAGACTGTCCTTGCTGTGACCGAGAAAGGTCAGCCAGGACGGACCCCCTGAGCCGGGATCCGGCCGGTAATGCTTAGCCAGCACACGCCGCACCAGGTGTTTGTCCACCGGGACATCGAAAGCCAAGTTCACCTGATCGGCAATCCGTTGGTAACTGAAGCGCGAATTCATTCGCTTCATCTCCACGATGGCTGCAATCAATTCGGCACATGGGCCCTTTAGCCCCGGTCGTCCGCGTCGTTTGGGCGAAAGTAACTCCCTGTACTTGCGCTTCACCAGCAACCGCTGAAAGTTCAGTATCGTGGCGGGCTTCAGATTGATTGCGCAACGATGCAAGCGCGTCCGCCGCATCAGATCTGCGCAGAGACCCACGACCAACCGGTCCAGTGGACGCAGATCCGGTGCCCGGCGCCGGGCACGAGCGACGATCAGAAGCTGCTGCTTCAGAAGCAAAGACTCGGCGACGATGGCGCGAGCACCGCCCGGCCGCATCAGACGGACGATTGTTACGACCAAGTGGATGAATAGAACAAGAAAGTCGCGCATTGCCGCTACATCGTAGTCAAGCCGGAACTCACCTCACAAGATAGACACAAACATATTGACCGTTCTGCTCGTCAGTTCTACAGTTGTCGGGACCAATCGTGCGGGGAATCAGGCAGGGCAATGAAATGCGGGTACGTCGTCTGGCGTTCGGGCGTTGCTTTGCGCCGCGAAAATGTGCAGACGCTCTCCCCTCAAGGGAATTGGCTTTTGTCCTCTGACGGCATCGAAGTGAGGGCTGATTGAAAGAACCTTCCGCACCGGGTACGGACGAGGGGATTGCAGCAACATCCCTGGGAGTGCTGGACGAACTTGTTGTGTTCCTGTTGGACGACAAGACGCGGCGCATCCATTTGGACGATTGGACGCTGCAGTGCGTTCTTGGCGGCGCCGCACTTCTTGATCTGATGCTTGATGATCGCATTGCCATCTCAAGGCAGCGACTGGGGCGCGTTTCGCTTTCCGACGATACGCCGACTGGCAACGTTGTCCTGGACCGGGTGCTAGCTGCAATAGCAGATGACCCGCGGCAACATAGCGTGCAGCATTGGGTTGAATGGTTTGCCGACCATGTTGACCGCGCCAGCGCCACTGTGCTTTCGAGGCTTGCCCGACTCGACATTGTCCGTACCGATCTGGATGGCAACCACGCGATAGCCGAAGACGTTCTGAACACGGGAAAGTACCCGGCACCACTGTGCCCGGGGCACTCCCTTGATTCGGTCAGGGTGCGTCTGCCCGGGATCGTCGACGGGACCGGCGAACTCGAGTTGCATGACGTCGCCTTGATTTGTCTTGTCCATGTCTGCGGCGGGCTGCAGCGACAGTTTACGCCTGAGCAAATGGTGCTGGCACGTTCGCAGTTGCAGGCGATCAGGTGTCAAGACAGCTCTTGTACGGACGTGGCAAATGCTGTTCGCCGCTGCTTCGCAGACATCGTTGTGCGTCCATCTCAAGGTGGGAGCATTCCAAAAATCAAGATTCGCGACTTCCTTTCGCCCACGATGCGCCGCGGGGACCTCGGCAGGTGGTTCGCCGAGCTTGCGGGCAAGTACGGGCCAGTTTTCGAACTCCCGCAGCCAGGAAATAGACAGGTGGTCCTGGCAAGTGCCGAGGCCAATCACTGGGCAGAGCGGGATGGGTGGAAGTACCTGCGGGCCAAAGACTACGTAACGGGCTACGAAGAAGTATACGGATGCCCGGGTTCGATTCTGAGCGCCGACGGTCCAGAGCACGCTCACCTGAGAGGGCTGGTTCACAAGCGTGGGCAACTGGCGGTGCTGGAGGAGCGGATCGACGATGTCTATGGGCTATGTCGTCAGCATTTCGGTCGTTGGGTTTCCGGGGGGGTACAGTCGACGCATTCCGAGATGCTGATGCTGATGGGCAAGGTTATCGCCGAGATCGGCCTTGGCATAGGGCGGGACGATTTCATTCCGGGGTTGAAGGATTACGAAGAGCGGGCCGTCAAAACTCAGATTATGGGCATTTTGCCGGGTTTCATGATGCACACGAGGAAGATGCGGCGTATACGCACACGGCTCGACGGGGTGGTGGACGAGATCGTCGGGTCCCACACCGGTCTCGAGTCCACCAACAGACCTCGAGATATCGCCGACGAGATTCTCCTGCAACATCGTGCAGATCCACATGCTCTACCGGCCAACCACCTTAACTATGCGTTCCTTAGCGTCCTGATAGCGGGTCAGAATCTGGGCAATCTGCTGAGCTTCGCCGTCTATGAACTGCTCGACAACCCGCGCCTGCTGGATGCGATCCGTGCGGAGGCAGACGCCTGTTTCAAACACGGTGACCCGAGCGCCGAGGAACTGAGTACGGATACCGTCGCCCAGACGGAACGATTTTTCATGGAAGTGTGTCGATTGCACCCGGTAGGAGCCGGTTCCCTGCGTACGGCGAAGAACGGTTTTGAGTTGTGTGGCAAGCGCATCCCACCCGGTTCTTCCCTGCTCATCGCCTTCGCGGCTCCGCACTATTTCGAGGAACATTGGCGGGACCGCGACAAGTTCGACCCGGACCGCTTCGCGCCAAGTCGGGCTGAGCATCTGGCACCCGGCGTGTATGCGCCGTTCGGGTGCGACGCACATCGCTGCCCGATGCATCGCTGGACGCGGTTGCTGCTGATTGTCAACCTGCTCCTCCTCGCCCATCACCTGAATCTGGAGGCGTCGCCACCGGGCTACCGATTGCGCAAGTCGGCCTACCCGACTACGTCGCCGCACAGCAGTTTCAAGTTCCGGGTCGCCTCGGTTAGAAATCCCCTCCCGAGCGTCGACTCTGCCGTCTCAGGCTGACGACCGACACAGCCGGGAGCCTTGAGTGAGGGAGCCGTGACAGGCAGATGAGCCAAACCGACAGTCCAATCGAACCCGGGGGTGGGCCGATCGCGTACATGGCCGGAAACCGCGTGGCGGCCAATCTGTTCATGTTCGCCATTTTGGTAGCTGGCCTCGTGTCGCTCACGGGACTCGGCCGGGAAGCGTGGCACGTCTTCTCTTTCAACCACATCGAGGTCTCCATTGCGCACCCTGGCGCAACGCCCGAGGAGGTGGAGGAGTCGATCGTTCTAAAGGTCGAGGAGCAGGTCCGTGCTCTCGACGACGTCAAGTCGGTCAAGTCGGTGGCAGCCCCGGGAATGGCTTCCGTCCGAGTTGAGATGAAGTCCGGTACCGACATCGACCGGGCGCGTGACGAGATCGAATCGGCGGTCGACCGTATCCAATCCCTGCCGGCTGCCGCTGAGCGTCCGCAAGTCAGCGAGATGACCAATCGGCAAAGTGTCGTCCGACTCATCGTCTTTGGCGACGTTTCGGAGCGTGCACTGAAGCAGTTGGCTCAGCAGGTGGAGGACCAACTCGCCGCCCTGAACGAGGTGTCGTCTGTCGACACGAGCGGCGCTCGCAACTACGAGGTGTCCATTGAGGTGCCGCTGCTCCGGTTGCGGGCGCTTGGACTGACGCTCGATGACGTCGCGGACAGCGTGCGCCGGGACTCCATCGACCTGTCTGCAGGAAGCGTTGAGACCCAGGATGGTCACGTACGGGTCCGCACGCTCGGCAAGAGCTACGTACAACAGGATTTCGAGGAGATCGTCGTCGTAAGCAAAAACGACGGCACGCGTCTGCGACTCGGCGACATCGCCGATGTCCGCGACGCCTTCCAGGAGGCCGACTTGATCGTCCGGCATCAGGGGAAGCCGGCGGTGTTCGTCGAGGTTTACCGGGCCGATGACGAGAACGTTGACACAGTGGCGGAAGCTGTGCGGGAGCACGTCGCCAGCACCGTTGCTGCGGGGCTTCCCGATGGGGTGGGAGTTACCGTCTGGAACGACGAATCCCAGACCTACTCGGAACGCGTCGACCTGCTCGTCAAGAACGGCGTTCTGGGCCTCATCCTCGTACTCGTCGCCCTGGCTCTTTTCTTGGAGGCGCGGCTCGCCCTGTGGGTCACCGTGGGGCTGGCCACGACCATCGTCGGGGCGCTGGCAGTGATGCTGGTGTTCGACATCGCGCTCAATACCATTACGCTGTTTGTATTCGTCCTCGCCATCGGCATCATCGTGGACGATGCGATTGTCGTAGCCGAACACATATACCATGAGCGCCGGCAAGGAGCGCCGGGGGTCGTTGCGGCCGTACGCGGTGCCCGGCGGGTCAGGGTGCCGCTCACGTTTGCGGTACTTACTTCGATCGCGGCGTTTACGCCGCTTTTCTTCCTGCCCGGCTTCATCGGCGAAATCTGGTTCCCGCTGCCTGTGATCATCATTGCGATGCTGCTGATCTCGTTGACCGAATCGCTGTTGATTCTACCCAACCACCTTTCTCATCTGCAGGGGCCAGGATGGACACCCGCCGGGTCTGTCGAACGCGCCCTGGCCAACGTGCAGGGATTTGTCGACGGCAAGCTCAACGCGTTCGTGGAAGGACCGCTGGACCGCTTGCTTCGATTCGCGACCGATCAACCCCTAGTGACGATGGCTGGCGCCGTCGGTTTATTCGTGGTGACCGTGTCGCTCGTGCCCGCTGGCATCGTCAAGACCACCTATGTCGACGCGGTGGAAGGCGATTATGTCGTGGTGACCCTGGAGATGCCGCACGGCACGACAGCGGATCGCACACGCGAGGTGGCTGCGGAACTGGAGGCGGCGGGCCATCGTGTCGTCGAGCGATTCTCGCAGGAACTGCCCGAAGGCGCGCCGGCACTTCTGACCGGAGTCATCGTGACTGTCGGCGCACGGCCGCGGGTCGAGGGCGGCGGTGTCATTGCCGAACCCACGCTCAATCCAGAAGCGAACGTCGCTACGGTCGAGTTCAAGCTGGTCGGCGCTGAGCAACGGGACATCACTACCGGGATGGTGGCAGACGCCTGGCGCGACGAGGTGGGTTACCTGCCCTATGTGCGCGGCGTGACGTTCAGCGGCGAGGTCATCGACTTGGGGAGTCCTGTCGAGGCCGTACTCTCGCACCCGGACCCGGCCCGGCTCGCGGAGTTTGCAACCACCGTAGTGGACGGCCTGCGTCAGCTGGAGGGGGTGTTTGACATCCGTTCTGATCACGCGCCCGGCGTGAAGGAGTTGCAGCTCGCGCTACGGCCGGAAGGGCGCAACCTCGGGCTGACCGTCGAGGAGGTGGCCCGGCAGGTGCGCGCCGCGTTTTTCGGCACGGAAGCGTTGCGGGTGCAGCGTGGCGGGGAGGAAGTTCGCGTGTACGTGCGCTTGCCGGTGGCTGAGCGGAATGCCATCACGGATATCGAAAACTACCTGGTCCGGACGCCCGGCGGCGGTCGGGTACCCATAAGTCGGGTGGTTTCGATTACCCCGGGCATATCGCCCCCTACCATTCGGCGTCGCGACGGTCAGCGCGTCGTGACCGTCACTGCGGATGTCGACCCGGCGGTCATCTCAAGCGGGGAAGCCAACAGCATCCTGGCGGAAACGATTCTAGCCGAGCTAACCGCTGCGAATCCTGAGCTGACGTACACCTACGGCGGGGAACAGCAGCAACAGCTCGATACGCTGAGTTCGCTATATCGCGGCTTCGCGGTTGCGATGTTCCTGATTTTCGCGCTGCTGGCCACACCGTTGCGCTCCTACTCGAAACCGTTGATCGTCATGGCCGTGATCCCGTTCGGATTGGTCGGCATAATACTCGGGCACGTCGTTCTGGCGGTTCCCATTGGCGCCACGGTGCTCATGGGCTTCCTGGGTCTAAGCGGCGTGGTCGTGAACGACTCCCTCATCATGATCGACTTCATTGATCAGCGCATCAGGGAAGGAGCACCCACTCGAACAGCGATCATCGAAGGAGCTAAAGGACGATTCCGACCGATTTTCCTGACCTCGATCACGACCTTCCTGGCCTTCACCCCGCTTATTCTCGAACGCGCCATTCAGGCGCAATTTCTGCGCCCCTTCGCAGCATCGATCGGATTTGGGATTCTGGTGACGACGGCCATACTGATGGTGGCGGTCCCGGCGCTCTACACACTGCGTCTGGGGGCAGTGTCCAGGCGTGGCGCCAGGAGTGTCGCGCAAGATTCAGTGACGGTCGGGTAGCGCGGCTCAAAGCGGTGATGCTTCTATATTCGTAAATGGGGTCTCCTGCTCAATCGGTGCGATAAAGTCACACCTGCTCGCAACGCCACACATCGCGCCGTGTCAAGCCGCTCCGCGGCTCCTTCGCTTCGCTTCGGCCCTGCCCGGGTGACACGTGACGATGCGCGGCGTACCGGTGCGACACCGGCAAGGGCGGCAAACGCGGCTTCGGAACGCACGCGCCCAGGGTGTGACCAGGCACAGACGATCTCAGCTGCGTTGAAGGGTCCGAAGCCGGATTCATCCAGGAGCGCAGGGGCAAAGGTCCGCACGCGCGGCTCAAGTTCTGCGTTGAGTTCTTTGATCTCCGCGTTGAGATACTGGATGCGCCGTGCGACGGCGCGAAGCGCGATGGTGGTGCCGCGTATCTCATCGATGTGGGTCGGTACTCTGCGCAGCCGCGCGCATCGCTCCGCGAGGGCGGGCGAGTTAAGCCCTCGGAGCTTCGCTCGCAGGTTCTCTGGAGCGGTCGTAACCAACCGCCTTCAGGTGGTTGATCGCTTGGGTGCGAGCCCGTACCGCGCATTCACGTGTACGCAGAATCGTTCGGATGGCTTCGCGAGCGCCTCGCGAACGCAGCTCGGTGAGTTCCCTGCGGGCGAGGTACTCACGTGCCGCCCGGGTTGCGTCGAGTTCATCGTTCTTCGCGCGGTCTCGTCGTGCCGGGCGTTTCGGTCGGTCGATCTCAAAGACCCGTTCGCCTTGCTCGATCAAATAGGTGGCCAACCCGCGGCCATACCCGCCAGCACCTTCGATGGCCCAGATACGGGTGCCGGGTGCGCGACGCTGCGCCAGGGTGTGCATCCGCAGGTATCCCGCCGCATCGGCGGGCAGCTCAAACGCGTCGAACTTCATCCCGCATGCATCGACGACCGATGCGGTGTGGGTGTGCTTGTGGGTATCGACTCCGATCACGAAATGTGGGCGAGAGGCACGCGAGTGTGGGCAGGCGGTGGGCTACGCGCCAACGTTGTCCACGGACTGTCCACACGGCCCGAAGGGCGCGCGCGCCGGTCCATAAGGACTCGTCCACATATCCACCGCGCTCTCGCACATGACGACGTGTCGCTGTCGTGTATCCTGCTTTTGACCATAGACGCGCCACGCTCATCACTTAAGGTTTCCTCTGGATGCACATTCGAGAAGATTTCTGCGAAGCTGATTAGCGATGCGTGCCGGGGCGGGAGGATGGCCAGTCCGACAACTCGCCTTCCACTGAATCTCGTCCCGGCGCGCTCCAGAACCAGACAATGCCGGGATGCAACTTCGCCTCTCAGTAGAACGTGATCGTCGCTCCAACCGTAAGCTTCGTTTTGCGACGTCGTTGTCCGAGCCCTCCCCGGGTGTGGGATGCGGAACGGAACAACGTATGCGCTGCAGCTCCGTCATTCAAGTTTACGAGTATTAAGCGCAGTCACTCTGTGTCTTTGCAGTCCGCCCGACGAATCCAGCGATGACTGGAACGGGAGAATTGAACCAGGACAAAATATTGTTGTAGCCAACTGATTTAATTGACAAATTTTTGCATGTAGGCTGCCATTTCTTCTATTGTGGCCAAACTAGATTAGAATTGTTGATCCCTAGTGCTGATTGAACGCAAATGATGGCTTGCTGTGTTCGTACAATGCTGAGCGCTATTGCGGTCAGTGCATATTTCCAGACCGAGCAAGAACTTTGAAAGTACTGAGTGCCGACCAGAAAAGGGGGGAGCGAGTGCTGGACAAAGTAAGTGCCGTCGTGTCGGGTTTGTTTGTGTTCGTAGCGGCTGTAGTCGTGATTCCCACAATACTGGCTTTCGTCGTAGCTGCGGCGGCCGGTGGGCCGGTCTGCGAATCGGAATGCCCCCGTGGAGCCATACCCAAGGTTGTGGTGAATACCTACGAATTCTACCGCGAGTGGCTTGCGGAGGACGTTACGGAATTCAGAGACTGCAAGTAGCGACTATTGAAGTCCTAACGCCCCCGACTAATTCCTAAAGAGCCACCACCCCATAGCCCCGAACCGGTTGCGTGTAACGGCGGTATGCTCGTCGAAGGAGAAATTCGGCAACGATGAAGCATCGAAGCCGATGCTGAACAACCCATGCAAAAAATGGCCCATAAATCCTGTAGGTGCAGATTGAACGTCCTCGAATTGATGTCGACGAAGGCGCTGTTGTCGCGTTTGCTATATGCTGGCTTTGGTGAATTGCTTTGTGCTCGTTCATGACATCCTGGTGGTCGAAATCGATTTTGGCTGTCGGCATAGCAGCCGTTGTGGTGGTGCCTCTCGGGGCACTAGGGGCTCGATTTGAGCTTTGGGACTATGTCGTCGGATTCGCTCTGTTCCAGTTGGGCGGATTGTTGGGTCTCATAGGCGTCGGCTGCGGCATTCCCGGGATTGTCGTGGCACGGCGTCGATTACATGGCAGGGATCTCTGGGTAGTAGCATCGGGCCTTGCGGCTTCCTTCGCGCTCGTCGTATTCCTGGGCATGCATCTTCTGCGCGCTGTCTCCGCGCCACCGATTTATCAGGTCTCCACCAACACGGAAGATCCGCCGCAGTACAATGTGATCGTCGCGCTACGTGGTGAGAACTCCAACTCGCTGGAGTTGGATGCGGCAATGGTCGAAACGATTCAGGAAGAACACTATCCTTGGATGGAGCCGTTTTTCATGCGAGCGACTCCAACTGAGGCATTGGCCAAAGCGCTCGAAGTACTTGAGGCGATGGGCATGGAGGTCGTAGCGACACACTCGGAGGACGGCCTCATTGAAGCTGTAGACTCCACTTTCTGGTTTGCATTCAAGGATGACGTGGCAGTCCGGATAAGGGAATTTCCAGGAGGGTCCGTGGTTGACGTACGTAGTGCCTCTCGCGTAGGCATCAGCGATGTGGGGACTAACGCGAAACGGGCCAAGGAGGTTCTGAGACGCCTCAAGCGCGATTGACGACCTGTGCGGCCCGCGGAGACCGGGGACGTCTATCTGCGCGCCGGGATCGGCCTCGACCGCCCTGCCGAGACGGTCTTCTCCGACCGGGACTGTTTGAGTGTGTCTCCGGCGGCGCTATACGGCTGCGGCCAGGGCGGCAACAGGGCGCCCTACCCTACGGTTCTATCGGTGACTTCGGGACACCCGAGGCGTTGGAGATCGGGGTTGGCCGCGTAGTCACGCCAGCACTACGCGTCGAGGTGTTGGCCGGATACCGCCCGCGTCTCGTGTTCAAGGGACGCGCCAATTTTCTCGAACCGACGCGTGAGCAGGCGGTGGAGGCGAAGGTGTCGAGCCTCTCCGCGCTACCGGCCGTCCATGTCGATCTGTCGGCGGCCGGCGTGCCGAAGCTGGGCCCCCTCGGACCATTCGTCGCGTATTGGTGCGTAAACCGCCGAAGTCTGCCACCGATTCCATCTGAAGGCTGCCAGCCGAACCGGAGCAAAGCTGCCACACGCTGGGTCATCTCGACGCAGGGTTTGCATTGTTACTCGGAACGGGTGGCGCCCGTCAACTTCGCTTGGCGTTTTCGCATGGATTCTCCTCTCAGATTGATTTTGTAAGCGTTGTGTACCAGCCGATCGAGAATGGCGTCGGCCAGTGTCGGATCGCCGACAAGCGCATGCCATTGATCGATCGGCAACTGGCTGTGAACCGGCGTGGAACTTTGACCCCTCCGATTCTTTGACAATCAATAAGTTAGCGCACCGATCGACATGCAAACCCCACGCCGATTCACAAACTGCGGTCCGTCCGAGACTCCCAACCGGATCCTTGTCTCACTCGAACGGCGCGGGTCCTCAGCCCACAACGTCCCAACGCAAACCCCATGTGTAGCTCCACCAAGCTTTTGCTTGTGCCCATGAGCGGGATTGACCCGAGGGCGCCCGCGCTGGGCGACAGTGATCGGGCAATGACATCGGCGACTGCGATACCCGCCCTCGGGAGCAACGTGGCGCTCCTGGTGGGGACGGTCGCGCTGAGCATCGACCGCCACGCTGACGCTTCCCACATTTAGGTGCTGGAAACCTCGCGGCTCTTCCGCGATTGCCCGCCCGCGTAGCCGGGCCATCCTGTTGAACATCGTCCGTGCCCGGTCGTCACCACGTTATGACCGGAAACCCACCGTGACTTTTTCTACGCTTGTCGCGGACTGTACCAATCACGACCGTGTCATGGCTCGCTAGACCGACCGGGCAAGGCCGCCGTCCACGCGAATGTTCTGGCCGGTAATGTAGGCGCCTCCGGGTGAGGCCAGGAAAGCGATTGTCTCGGCAATCTCCCCGGTTGTGCCGTAACGCTTCATGGGAATTTGCCGCCGCAATTCATCTTGTTCGGGGAAGCTGTCGATGAAACCGGGCAGTACGTTGTTCATGCGAATGTTGTCAGGCGCATAGGTGTCGGCGAAGAGCTTGGTGTAGGCGGCGAGACCGGCACGGAACACGCTCGATGTCGGGAAATTGGGCGACGGTTCAAAGGCGGCGAAGGTCGAGATGTTGACAATGGCACCACCACCCTGGCGCTGCATGATCGGCGCTACCAACCGGACCGCACGCGCGACGCACAGGAAGTAAACCTCCATGCCGGCGCGCCAGTCTTCGTCCGTCAGGTCCAGCACCGGTGCGCGCGGACCGTGGCCGGCGCTGTTAACCAGCACGTCGATCCGGCCCCACGCCGCTATCGCCTTGTCGACCAGCGTCTTCAGATCGTCGTTCGACCGGTTGGAGCCCGTCACACCGACGCCGCCGAGTTCTTCGGCCAGCGCCTCGCCTTTGCCGGAGGAAGACAGGATGGCGACCCGGTAACCCGAATCTGCCAATTTGCGGGCCGCACTGGCGCCCATGCCACTACCCGCCGCCGTCAGTACGGCGACCCTGCCGTCATTCATGTTCCTGCTCCAGGTGAAGTTTGAGGTTCGGCGACAAGTTGTATCGGAATCGGCCCAACGGTCAAGGAGAAATGCCCGTGCGCCGGAATTTAGTCTTGAGCACGATTAGTCCATTCGGAAGCGTAGGTATCACCCATTCGTGCAGATTTTCGACCGGTCACCTTCGCATTTCATGCTGAGCCACCGGGGCACTTGGAGAGTTTCGTGAATCACGACGCCGCGCCGGATGACCGCTCCCGCGCACATGCGTTCGGCTTTGCGGCATTTGGCGGTTCATGGCCTCGGGCGAGGTTTGCAATATCGGAAGGGATTGTTCTTCATCTTCGCAGACTACGAGAGCGGGCAGTCCGGCCCAAGCAGGTTTTCTCTGACGGCGCCGGCTGGGCAAATCCGGAACGATCTGGGTCGAAAACTTACATTTAAGTTATTGATATTAAAGAATTTTGGCGGAGAGGGAGGGATTCGAACCCTCGATGAGTGTCACCCCATACTCCCTTAGCAGGGGAGCGCCTTCAGCCGCTCGGCCACCTCTCCGGGGGACGGAAAGTATACCGGCTTCGTGGTGGATTGGGAGTGCGCGAATGTCGATCTGATCAACTGCGCCGGATCATGCCGCCGGACCGGGGGAAAAGAACCAAACGCGCTCCGCGGCGGGTCAATCCTGCTTGAGAATCTCGTACTTCTTCAGGTAGCCCCGAAACTGGTGATAGGTCAGCTTCAGCAGCTCCGCCGCCTTGCGCTGATTGTGCCTGGCTGCGTCGAGCGCCGCGTTGATGGTGGCGATTTCGTAGTCTCGTACTTCATGTCGCAGATCGATCGGGAAGTCGCCGGTTAGCGATTGCCTGGCCGGCGCCGCGGTCCCGTCAGTGTCTGCCCCGGCGTCGGCTGTGCTATTAGGGTCGCCGAGGGTGGCCCGTTCACTGCCCGCAGTTGTCGCGTTGCCGTCGGAGGTGCGCGACGAAGGCCGGTACGGCGACTCAAACGGATCAAACACGATCTCCTCTACCGGTTCTTCCGCCTCCGCCCGGTACACGCATCGCTCGACGACGTTTTTCAACTCCCGCACGTTCCCGTGCCACGGATAGCCTCGCAGGGCATCGCGCGCGGCGGCGGAAAACCCGGCGAAAATCTCCCGCCCCAGTTCCGCCGACATGTTGATTGCAAAGTGCTCGGCTAGCATCAGGATGTCGCCCGGCCGTTCCCGCAACGGCGGCAGCGTGATGACATCGAAGGCCAGGCGGTCGAGCAGGTCGTGGCGGAATTTTCCGGCATCCGCAAGGTGGGGCAGGTCTTCGTTGGTCGCGGCCACCAGCCGCACATCGCAGTGCAGCGTCTTCTTGCCGCCGACGCGCTCGAACTCGCCGTATTCGATGACGCGCAGCAGTTTCTCCTGCACAAGCGCCGAGGTGCTCGCCAGTTCGTCCAGGAAGAGGGTGCCGCCGTGCGCCCGCTCGAAGCGGCCCTGGTGGGTGCGCGATGCGCCGGTGAATGCTCCGGCGTCGTGGCCGAACAGCTCGCTCTCCAGCAGCGAATCGGCGATCGCCGCGCAGTTCATCTTGAGGTAGTGGCCTTCCCACCGGTTCGACAGGAAATGCAGGCGTTCGGCGATCAGCTCCTTGCCGGTACCCCGCTCACCAACGATGAGCACCGGTTTTTCCAACGGCGCGATCTGCGAGACGGCTTCCAGTACTCCGAGGAATGCGGGCGCCTCACCGAGAAGCCTTTCCGGTTCGTTGCGCATGTTGCGGATTTTGCCAACTATTGGTGAACTAAACCACTCGTGATTGGTGCCGCAATGGATCTGCTGCCCTCAAGGGGTGGGGCTAGCGATTCTAAACATCTGAAAAATAAGGTTTTACTGGTCGCGTTAAGAACTGGCACGAATTCTGTAAAGCCTTCTGTGACGAAGAACGCTCAATACAGGCGTTCAACCGGCTCAACCAAGGAGGCAGTCCGAACATGACCATCTTTTCGCGCATGACCGACATCATCAACTCCAACCTCAACGCCCTGCTCGACAAGGCGGAAGACCCGGAAAAGATGGTGCGGCTCATCATTCAGGAAATGGAAGAAGCCCTGGTGGAAGTGCGATCCACCTCCGCCCGGGCCATCGCAGACCGCAAGGAACTGCTGCGGCGCCAGGAGTGGCTGACCGCGGAGGCCGGGGAGTGGGAGCGCAAGGCCGAGGTGGCCGTCGGCAAAGGGCGCGACGACCTCGCAAAAGGCGCGCTCGGCGAGCGGAACAAGGCAAGCGAAGCGGCCGAGGCGCTTACCCGGGAACTCGAAATCGTCGATCAGACCCTGGAGAAGCTCAACGTCGATGTAAGCGCACTGCAGGCCAAGATCAAGGATGCCAAGACCCGCCAGAACACGATCGTGCTGCGCGGCAAGGCGGCCAAGACCCGGCTGGGGGTGCGGCGGCAACTCAGCGACCACAACGTCGACGATGCCATCCATCGGTTCGAGCTCTACGAGCGGAAGATGGACGACATCGAAGGCCAGATCGAGGCGTATGATATGGGCAAGAAGACGCTGGCCGACGAGATTGACGAGCTGGAGCAGGGCGACACCATCGAGGACGAACTGCGCGAACTCAAGGCCAGGATCAGCGGCGGGCAGGACGACGCGAAAGGCAGTTAGGAGACACCATGGACGGCATAGTAGTTGCCTTGTTTGTCCCCGCCGTCGTCTTTCTTGCCGTCGTCGCGCCCATCTGGATCTTCATGCACTATCGCAGCAAGCAGCAGGTCCAGGGTGCGCTTTCGGAGGAAGAGCGCCTGGAACTCGAGGCGCTTTCCGCCGAGGCCGGCCGGATGGCCGAGCGCATTGAAACGCTCGAGGCAATCCTGGATGCGCAGACGCCGGAATGGCGGGACCGCATGCGGGACGGGCAGCGATGAGCGGCAGCAGGCACAGCGCGCGGAAGCGCCGCATCGGGCGCCCCACGCTCCGGCTCTACCGGGATCCCTCGAACGGCAGGATTGTCGGTGTGTGCGCGGGCATCGCCAACTATCTTGGCGCAGAGATGTGGGTGGTCCGATGCGTGGCGGTGACCGGTCTGATATTCATTCCCAGCATCGTCTTCCCCGCGTACTGGATTCTGTATTTCGTTCTGAATCCGCCGCCGGACCGGGAATTCGATGATGGGGAGCCGAGGTCATCCCGCCCGGAAGAGCATGTTTCCCCCGCACCGGAGTTGGGCCCGAAGCTATCGCCAAGACGCAGCCTGAGAAACTTGCGGGCCGACCTGGCGCAGGTGGAACTGCGGCTGCGCCGGATCGAGTTCCACGTCACCTCGGGCCGATACGAACTGCAGAAGGAATTCAACGAACTGACGGGGGGTCGCCCCGGCCCGGCGAGGTAATGGTGGCCGGGCGGGAACTTGACGCAATCGGCAACCTTTTTCACAAAAATGGGGCCTGGACGTTGCGGGAGTGGGAACGCGCGGTTGCAGGCGGCTTTTGAATCCTCGATGGCCGGGCTGTCGGGGAGTTGATACACAAGAACGGGAAAAGATAGATGGAAGGCGTATTCATGATGGTGGTCCTTATCGTACTGATCTCAACCAGTGCGGGGGTGGCCACCAGATACATCAAGCTCCGTCAGCAGCAACTCGGCACGCAGGAGGACGGCGGTGTCCGCGAGGAGCTCGAAGAGGTCAGGCAACGCGTCGAAGTCCTGGAAAAGATCGTTACCGACAGGAAATTTCGCCTTTCGGACGAGATCGCCGACCTCGAGCGCGGCTGAGCGCCGGTTGTCAATGCTCGGCAAGCGAGGTGGCGCCATATCAGGTCACTCCCTGGCCTGGGCGACGGCGCCTATCATGCGGTCGGGAAAGTCGGTGAAAATTCCCGTCACGCCCCAGGAAAACAACCGTTGTGCGTCAATCGGGTCGTTCACCGTATAGACCAGCACCCTCAATCCCACAGACCTCAGTTCCTGAACGTGCCTGCGCGTCGCGGCGCGAACGCCCAGGTTCACCGACCAGGCGCCCAATTCGGCAGCGGCCTGCGGAATCCTCCCGTTCCATCGCTGAAACAGGGGCGCAACGTCGAACGCGCCCCGGGCGACCTGCGCAAACCGCCGCAACTCTTCGAGGTCGAACGAAGAAACCAGTACGTCCCGATGCTGATGCGCGAAATCCCCAAGCATCGCGAATACCGGTTCCGCGGTAGCCGGCCCCTTCAATTCCACGTTGATGCCCACTTCCGGGGGCAGGGCCTCGAAAACTTCCTCCACGAAGGGAATGGGCTGTCCGCCCCCGGCGTCGAGGGCGCGCAATTGCCCGATGCCGTGGCTTTGAATGTCGCCGCTCCCGGACGTGGTTCGCTCCAGACGGTCGTCGTGAATGACCAGCAGCCGCCCGTCGACGCAGTGCACATCCAGCTCAACGCCGTGAACGCCAAGGGCGGCGGCATGGGCAAAGCCGGCCAGCGTGTTCTCGGGGGCGAGGCCGGCAGCGCCGCGGTGGCCGATGACCAGACGGTCCGATTGGAAGCTCATTTGCGGAAACTGCGCCCGTCGACGACCGGAGGCCTTGCAGAAAACTGCCTCCGCAAGCGCTTCCGATGAACTTTGGGGTGCCTTGCAGAGGGTATGAACATTAGAATAGCGGCGATGAGCTACCAAGTGCTAGCCAGACGGCTGCGTCCGAGGGATTTCAAGGGTCTGATCGGGCAGGATCATGTGGTCCGGGCGCTGAGCAACGGGCTGGACTCCGGGCGCGTTCACCATGCGTACCTGTTCACCGGTACGCGGGGCGTCGGCAAGACCACCATTGCGCGCATTCTCGCCAAGAGCCTGAACTGCGAAGCCGGCGTTTCCTCGACGCCCTGCGGTTCTTGCTCGATCTGCCGGGAGATCGAGGAAAACCGCTTCATCGACCTGATCGAGGTCGACGCCGCTTCCCGAACGCGGGTGGACGACACCCGTGAACTGCTCGACAACGCCCAGTACCTGCCGAGCCGGGGGCGTTTCAAGGTGTATCTCATCGACGAGGTGCACATGCTGTCAGCGTCGAGCTTCAACGCCTTTCTGAAGACCCTGGAAGAACCCCCGGAGCACGTGAAGTTCCTGCTTGCCACCACCGATCCCAGGAAAGTGCCCGTCACCGTGTTGTCGCGCTGCCTGCAGTTCCAGCTCAAGAACATAGGCCGCGACGAGATTTCCCGCTATATCGGCGAGACCCTGACCGCGGAGGGTGTCGAATTCGAGCCGGATGCCCTGCGCATCATCGCAAGGTCCGCCCGGGGCAGCATGCGCGACGCCCTGTCCATCACCGATCAGGCCATTGCCTACAGTCAGGGCGCGCTCACCGCCTCCGATGTCGCCGCCATGGTGGGGGCGGCGGGGCGGGACGAAACCGGCGCCGTAATCGAGGCGCTGGCCAGCGGCGACCCGCGGCGGGTGCTCGCGATAAGCGCCGCGCTTGCGGACAAGTCCGCCGACTTCGGCTCGGTGCTCTCCGAGCTGCTCGAAGCACTGCACGACATGGCGGTTGGCCAGGCGCTCGGGGAAGCTCCTGAAAGCGCCATCAGTGCGGAGGCGGTGCAGCTCTATTACCAGATCGCGCTGATCGGCTACCGGGACCTCCATATCGGTCCGGACCCCAAGACCGGTTTCGAGATGACGCTGTTGCGGATGCTGGCGTTCGCGCCGGACGCTGCCGCCGCTGCACGGGTGCCGTCCACGGCGGTCGAACCGCCGGAGTCGACGGAGACCGGGCCCGCGCAGGCGGCGCCGGTGACCGATGCGGCCGGCGCCGGATCAGCGGCGGTAGAAACGATTGCAATTGCAGAAGATGCGGACGCGCAAGTGACGGACACGCAACCCACGTCTTCGTCGGCGACTCGGAAGCTGGACAGACCGGCCCCGAACGCGCAACCCGAAGCGTCGTCTGCAATTTCGGAGCCGGAACCGGCGGCCGCGACTCCGCAGCCGGAATCGATGTCGCCGACTCCGGATTGGGACCCGCCGGCCGGAACCGGGCAACCTGAAACGCTGTCGGCAGCTCCAGAATCGGAAACGCCGGCCGCGACTGCGCAGCCAGAATCAATGTCGCCGATTCCGGATCGGGACGCGCCGGCCGGGACCGCGCAACCTGAAACGCCGTCGGCAACTCCAGAATCGGAAACGCCGGCCGCGACTGCGCAGCCAGAATCAATGTCGCCGACTCCGGATTGGGACGCGCCGGCCGCGACCGCGCAACCTGAAACGTCATCGGCAGCTCCAGAACCGGAAACGCCGGCTGCGACCCCGCCACCTGAATCGCAATCGGCGGCTCCGGAACAGGATACGCCGGCACCGGTCGCGCCACCTGAATCGCCATTGGCGGCTCCAGCACCGGAACTGCCGGCTGCGACCCCGCAGCCTGAAACTAAGTCGGCGTATATGGACCCCGAAACGCCGGCTTCGGCAACGGGCATGGCCGAGCCGGGTTCCGAGGTGGTCGCGCCGGCCGTTGAGGCAACAGCCGCGCCCGATACGGACGGCAACGGTTTGTACCGGGAATGGCATGGGCTGGTGGGCCGTCTCGGGCTTACGGGAGTCGAACGGATGATCGCGGAGCACTCGCTGCTCGTCGAGCGGGACGGTGGCAAATGCCGGCTGGTGCTCGACAGGAAGCACGAGTCGCTGCTTCACGGCGGCGAGACGGCGGTTCTGGAAGGGGCGCTCGCCAACCTGTTCGGCCAGCCGCTTCGGCTCGTTATCGACATCGGCGATCCCCCGCATGAGACGCCCGCACAGCGCAAGCAGCGGCTCGAACGGGAGCGGGTCGCTGCGGCGAGGCGCGAACTCGAGGAGAACCCCACGGTGAAGTCCCTGATCGAGACCCTGGATGGCCGGCTGGAGCACGTTCGCCCCCTTGACGGGAGCGGCGGCGAGGCGCACGGAGCAAACCGATGACCATGAAAGGACTGGGCGACCTGTTCAAGCAGGCACAGCAGGTTCAGCAGAAGGTCGAGGCCATGCAGGCCGAGATCGCTACACTGGAGGTTACGGGAGAGAGCGGGGCCGGCCTGGTGAAGGTGGTTCTCAACGGGGCGCACGAAGTCAAGCGGGTGCGCATCGACCCGGCGGTGCTCGATGAGGGCAGGGAAGTGCTCGAAGACCTGATCGCCGCTGCCTTCAACGATGGCGCGCGCCGGGTGGAATCGGCGCGCAACGAGAAAATGTCGGGGCTTGCCGGCGGGTTCGGGCTGCCTCTCGACAAGCTGCCGTTCTGATCGTGCTGAGCCCACTGATCGACGGGCTGATCGCGGCATTCCAGGTGTTGCCGGGCGTCGGGCCCAAGAGCGCCCAGCGCATGACGCTGGATATCCTGCAGCGCAATCGGGAAGGCGGCCTGAAGCTGGCAGAAGCACTGGCCGCCTCGGTGGAACAGGTTTCCTGGTGCCGTGACTGCCGAACGCTCACGGAAACCGGGCAGTGCCGCCTGTGCGCCGATGCAGAGCGGGACGACACGGTGCTGTGCGTGGTGGAGTCACCCGCCGACATTCTCGCCATCGAACAGGCCGGGGGTTTCCGCGGCCGGTATTTCGTGCTGAACGGCCGTCTGTCTCCCATCGACGGCGTAGGGCCGGAAGACCTCGCCCTCGACAAGCTTGCCGCGCGGGTCAGCGCGCTCAAGGTCCGGGAGGTGATACTTGCCACCAACCCCACGGTGGAGGGCGAAGCCACGGCCCACTACATTGCGGGGCTGCTCGAGAACGAGGTCGCCGACATCAGCCGCATTGCCCATGGCGTTCCGATCGGCGGTGAACTGGAGTATGTGGATGGCGGAACCATCATGCATGCCCTGCAGGGGCGCCGCCGTCTCGGCTGAGGAATCAACCCGCTGCGACTGGGTGGCCTCCGCAGCGGACCTTGCGCGGGCTGCGAACTCGTGGCGCGGCGTCGTCGGCATGGACACCGAGTTTCAGCGCACCGATACCTTCTTTCCCATTCCGGGCCTGTACCAGGTTGCGGCGGGGTCCGGTATCTGGCTTGTCGACCCGCTTGCCGTTGACGAGTGGACTCCGTTCGTCGATGTGTTGACCGAACCGGCAACGGTAAAGGTCATACACGCCTGCTTCGAAGACCTGGAACTGCTCTATCGGCATCTCGATGTCCGGCCCGTCAACCTGTTCGATACCCAGCTTGCAGCGGCGTTCGTTGCCGAGGACTTCTCCACCAGCTATGCCGCCCTGGTTGAGGGGATGCTCGGGGTGACGCTGCCCAAGCACCACACGCGGTCGAACTGGCTGAAGCGGCCGTTGTCCGGCGAGCAGGTTCGCTATGCCCAGGAAGATGTCGCGTACCTGGTTGAATTGCACGGCGCGCTGGTCGACAGGCTCGAGGCGGCCGGGCGACGGCACTGGTTTGTCGAAGACATGCGCCGCAGGGAGCGTTACGCCCCGCGGGAACCGTCCTCCTTTTTCACGGGTGTAAAGAAAGCGTGGAAGCTGGATGGGCGGCAACTCGCCGTACTAAAGTCGCTGTGCGACTGGCGCGAGCGGCGAGCCATGGCAGAGGATGTGCCGCGCAACCGGGTCGTCTGGGACGAGCATCTCCTGCAGTTCGCGCAGCAGCACACCGTCGACCTGGTGGACATCCGGCGCAGGTTGCCGCCGCGGGTCGCTCGCCGTTACGGCGAGGAACTGCTCCGCGCATTCGAGGCGGGCCTGGAAGCAAGCCCGGAGTCGCCCTTGCCGAAGCCGCTTAGCCAGCGGCAGGGCGGCTTGCTGAAGAGGCTGCGCGAGATCGGGCGCCGGCGAGCGCAGGAACTGGGTGTTGCACCGGAGCTGCTGGCGCGCCAGCGGGATATCGAGCAGTGCGTCCGGCACTATCGCGCTACCGGAAGCCTGTCTGAAACCTATCTCGGCTGGCGCGAGGACGTGTTGGGCAGCGAATTCACTGCCGAACTGGAAAAGCGCGCATGACGGAACCGATCGCCTGGCTGGTCGCGGTGTGCGCAGGAGCGGCGGCGCTCTTCGGGGTGGTCGTCCTGACACGCCCGATGCAAAACGGTTTCCTGAAGTACTGGTTGCGTTCCATGGCGGCCGTCGTGCTGTTCCTGCCTGCCCCGGTTCCGCAATTCGACACCTATTTCGCCCCGGCGTCCCTGGTGCTGGTTTTCGAGGCGGCCCTGCAGCGGGACGGCCAGCCGGCACTGGCGGCGAGCCTCCTGTTTTCAGGTGTCGTGGCTGCTACCGTGCTCTCGGGCGCGTACTCTTACTGGCTGCATCGGAGGCGCGCGCGCAAGGGCAACTGAAGGCACGAGCGAAGCGGTGGCCGGTCACTGTCGCAAGCAGGTAACCGGGCACGCAAACGGCAACTCTGAAATCCTCCGTGCGCAACCGGAAGGTCCGGCAAGGGACGCCGCCAGACGCGGCTCGCGAGCCTGAGCAGCCGCTTGTGGGGTGCTTATCCGTCCTATACAGTACGCGGTTTGCGTGGGCCGGGAGGGTTCATATCCGGTTCGCCCGCACGCGCGCCGGACCGGTTGCGCCGGCTCCACAGGAATTACCAAGAGAAGTTGCATGATTTTCGACAGTACCGACACCTATATCTCCACGGATGAACTGAGCATGGCCGTCGATGCCGCGGTCAAGCTCGAGCGGCCGTTGCTCGTCAAGGGCGAACCGGGAACCGGCAAGACGCTGCTGGCCGAGGAGATTGCCAAGACCCTGGGCATGGAATTGATCCAGTGGCATATCAAGTCGAGCACCAAGGCCATCAACGGCCTGTACGAGTACGATGCGGTGTCGCGCCTGCGCGATTCGCAGCTCGGCGAGGAGCGCGTCGGCGACATTCGCAACTACATCAAGAAAGGCAAGCTGTGGGAGGCCTTCGAGTCGGACGAGCGCGTGGTACTGCTCATCGACGAGATCGACAAGGCCGACATCGAGTTTCCCAACGACCTGCTGCAGGAACTCGACCGCATGGAGTTCTTCGTCTACGAACTGTCCGAAACGGTCGTTGCGAACAAGCGCCCCATCGTGGTGATCACCTCCAACAACGAGAAGGAACTGCCCGATGCGTTCCTGCGGCGCTGCTTCTTCCACTACATCAATTTCCCAGACCGCGAGACGATGCACGAGATCATCGAAGTGCACTTCCCCGGCATCAAGCGAGACCTGGTGAAGGAAGCCATGGAGATCTTCTTCGATGTCCGCAAGGTACCCGGCCTGAAGAAGAAGCCGTCCACCTCGGAACTCATCGACTGGCTGAAACTCCTGATGTCCGACGACATCCCCGACGAAATCCTGACCAACCGCGACCCGAGCAAGGCCATACCGCCGCTGTACGGCGCCCTAGTCAAGAACGAGCAGGACGTGCACCTCCTCGAGCGCCTCGCCTTCATGAACAGGCGGGACTCAAGAGGGTGATTGCCGCTTGAAAACAGCGTTTTCAACGCGGTGCACAAACCATGCTAATCAACCTCTTTTTAACCCTCCGCAAATACAAGGTTCCCGTCACCATCCGGGAACTCATGGACCTCATCGCCGCCCTCAAGCACCGCATCGTCTATTCCAACATGGACGACTTCTACCTCCTGACGCGAACCTGCCTGGTCAAGGACGAAAAGAACTACGACAAGTTCGACCGGGCTTTCGGCGCCTATTTCAAGGGGCTCGAAGACCTGCACGGCATGCTCGAATCGCTCATTCCCGACGAGTGGCTGCGCCGGGAATTCGAGAAATCGCTGACACCGGAAGAACTGAAGAAAATCGACTCACTGGGCGGGCTCGAGAAACTCATCGAAGCCTTCCGCGAAGCCAGGGAAGAGGCCGAAAAGGCAGCGGCCGAGCAGGCCCGCCAGGGCGAGGAAGGCGAGGAGGGCGACGATCCGAACCGCCCCGGCAAGAGCGGCCCCGGTGGCATGGGCAAGGGCAAGAAGAAGAAAGCCCGCAAGGTGTGGGACCAGCGCCAGTACAGGAACCTGGACGACTCGGTGGAACTCGGAACGCGCAACATCAAGCTGGCGCTGCGCCGCCTGAGAAAGTTCGCCCGCACCGGCAAGGAAGAAGAACTGGACATGGGCGGCACCATCCGCTCTACGGCACACAACGGCGGCCTGCTCGACATCAAGATGCGCCCCGAGCGCAAGAACACCGTGAAGGTGCTGCTGTTCCTGGACATCGGCGGTTCGATGGATGCCCATGTGAAGGTGAGCGAAGAGCTGTTCTCCGCCACGCGCACCGAGTTCAAGCACATGGAAAGCTACTACTTCCACAACTTCATCTACGAGTCCGTGTGGAAGGACAACCGCCGGCGCATGACCGAACGCATTCCCACCTGGGAAATCCTCAACAAGTACGCCCACGACTACAAGGTCGTGTTCGTGGGCGATGCCACCATGGCGCCCTACGAGATCACGCATGCCGGCGGCAGCGTCGAGCACTGGAACGAAGAGCCCGGGGCGGTGTGGATAAACCGGTTCACGGAGCTTTATGACCGGATTGTCTGGATCAATCCCACGCCCCAGGAGACCTGGGAGTATTCGTCGTCGGTGGGGCTGACGCGAAAACTCCTCAACGGATTCATGTATCCCCTGACCGTTCGCGGTCTGGAGGAGGGGATGAACGCCCTTTCCAAGTAGCAGGGGCATCGGTACCTGTTCATCTGGATGGTGGATACAATGCCCGGCATCGAACGGGGAGCGGATCTGGCTTGAAGCGCTTGGCGATCATCCTGGCGGCGGCCGCAATGGGCGGGTGCGCCGTATTGGAAGACCAGCAGCAGACGCTGCGGGATTTGCACGGTGACGTACGTGATCTCGCCGCAGACCTGGGTGAGGTCGACAGTTCCATGAACGGGGTTTCCGACCGGGTGCGGCAATTCGAACGGTCGGTCGAAACCCGGCTCGACAGCATCGAGCAGCAACTGGCCAGGCCCATCGAACTGCCGCCGCCAATCTGCGAATTTCCGGACCTGTCGCCGGCGGAACCGGCAGGCGCCGCCTGCGAAGCGCCCGAGGAAGTGGTGACGGAAACAAGCACCGAAAAAATGGTGGTGGGTTCCCTGGAGCGAGTCCGCATTACCCCCCCGGGAATCACCATCAACGCGCGCATCGATACCGGGGCCGACTCGAATTCGTTGAGTGCCACCAACATGGTGTTCCTCGAGCGCGACGGCGAAGACTGGGTACGCTTTGATCTTCAGACGGGCGACGAGACCCACACCCTGGAGCGGCGAGTGAGCCGTTTTGTGCGGGTATTCCAGCAGTCGGATGCCGTCGGCTCCCGCCGCCCCGTCGTTCAGTTGCGCGTGCAGTTGGGGCAGATCCTTGGCAATTTCGAATTCAACCTGTCGAACCGCACCCACCTCAAGCATGCGGTCATTCTCGGGCGCAGCCTGCTCATGGACCTGATCGTGGTGGATGTGGCCCAGGAATTCGTACAACCCTTGCCCGACATGGAAGGGTGACGGTATCCCATGGAACGCTGGTCCTACGTGCTGGCCGCGGCACTGCTCACCGCCGCGGGCATCGGCGTCGCGGTCTATCGCCACGCGGACACCGGCGTTCCGCTGCTGCCGGACGAGGACCGCACCGTCTGGCAGATCGAGGCCCGAATCGAGTTCCTCGCCACTGGGGAACCCGCCGAGGTGCTACTGACCCTGCCGCCGGAACAGGACGGCTTTCTCGTGCTATACCAGTCCGAGTCGGGCGCCTCCCCGGGATTCGGGCTCACGATTGACCGGGCCGGGCCCCAGCGCAGGGCGCACTGGACCAAGCGATCCGCTATCGGGCAACAGACCCTCTTCTACCAGATGGACCTGGTCGAAGACCCGCAGCACCGGATAACGCCGGAACCGCCGGGCAACCTGCGCGAGGCACACTTCGACGGGCCCTACGCCACCGCCGCGTCCGAAGTGCTCAATGACCTGCTGCCCAAGTCCACCAGCGCCAAGTCGCTCGCAGACCAGTTGGTGCAGGCGGCGAATACCCGGCCGTTGAGCCAGAACCTGAGCCTGCTGCGGCAGGGTCATGCCGCGGCACCGCTGATCAGTGCCCTGCTGAATCGCGCCGGCATCGCTGCCAGAACGGTGAAGGCGTTGCGGCTGGAAGACGGCCGGCGCCATCAGCGGTTGAGAGACTACGTGCAGGTCTGGCATGAGAATGCCTGGCTGCTCTATGACCCGCGGCGCGGGCGGATCGACGAGACGGGCGAACTGCTGCTGTGGCAGACCGGTACGCCGTCGGTGTTCGACGTCGTCGGGGGAACCCGCAGCCAGGTTACCTTCTCGATGACCAGCCAGGTGCGGTCTGCCCTGGGCCTTTCCAGGCTGCGAAACAGCCCCTTCGACGTGTCTCTGCACAACCTGCCCATCGCGGAACAGGGCATGTTCAAGCTCATCATGACCCTGCCGGTAGGCGCATTGGTGGTGGTCATCATGCGGCTGCTCGTGGGCATGCGGACATCGGGCACTTTCATGCCGGTACTTATCGCGCTCGCGTTGCTGCAGACGGAGTTGCTGGCCGGCCTGGTCGGCCTGGTGCTGGTGGTGGGCGCCGCCCTGCTGCTGAGGTCCTACCTTTCGGCCCTGAACCTGCTGCTGGTTGCCCGCATCGCCACGCTTGTGGTGGTGGTGATCGCGCTGGTCATGATGCTGGCGGTGGTGAGCTATCGCCTCGGCCTGATCAGCGGGCTTGCGATTACCTTCTTCCCCATGGTGATACTGGCCTGGACGGTAGAGCGGATGTCGATTCTCTGGGAAGAGGAGGGTGCGGGCGAAGCCATGATGCAGGGCGCCGGCAGCCTGTTGGTGGCGGTGTGCGCCTACCTGGTGATGAGCCTGCCGCTGGTCCGTCACCTGGCCTTCAATTTTCCCGAACTGCACCTGTGCGTGCTGGCCGCGATACTGATGCTCGGCCGCTATACCGGGTACCGGCTGCTTGAACTGCACCGTTTCCTGCCGCTGGCGAGACGTGGCTCATGAACTGGCTGGCCGCACCGTCGGAATTGCGCGAACGGGGCGTTGTGGGCATGAACCGGCGCAACCTCGAGTTTGTCGCCGGCCATAACCAGCGCAGCGCCTATCCGCTGGTCGACAACAAGCTGCTGACCAAGCGGCTCGCCGCAAAGGCCGGCATCCCCATGCCAGACCTGATACTCGCCCTGTCCCACCAGTTCGAGGTCGAGGCCGTGCCCCGGCGACTGAACGAACTCGACGAGTTTGTCATCAAGCCCGCCCAGGGCAGCGGCGGCCGGGGCATCCTGGTAATCACCGGCCGGGACCGGGAGCGATTCGTCAAGAGCAACGGCGACCGGGTGAACATTCAGCAGATCAAGCGGCTGCTCACCAACATCATCAGCGGCCTGTATTCGCTCGGCGGCCGCACGGACTCGGCCATCGTCGAGTCCCTGGCGAAAACACACGAGATGTTCGCCACCATGAGCGTCGACGGTGTTCCGGACATCAGGGTTATCGTCTTTCGGGGTTACCCCGTGATGGCGATGCTGCGTCTGGGTACCCACGCTTCCGACGGCAAGGCAAACCTGCACCAGGGCGCCATCGGCGTCGGCCTCGACATCCGCACCGGCACGAGCGTGGGCGCGGTTCAGCATGACCGGGCCATCACCCGCCACCCCGACAACGGCGCGCGCCTGGACGAGATCCGCATTCCCGACTGGGCAGACCTGCTGCGCCTGGCAAGCCGCTGTTTCGACGTAACCAACCTGGGCTACCTGGGTTGCGACATCGTCATCGATGCGAACGCCGGGCCCTTGCTGCTGGAGATGAATGCCCGCCCGGGCCTGGCCATCCAGATCGCCAACGGCAGCGGGCTGGACAGCCGCCTGCAGGCGGTTCTCGACCGGGAAGCCTTTGCGCCCACCGTGAACGAGCGGGTCGCCTTCGCCATTGACGGGCTCGGCGGCACGCTCGTGTGAACCGGTGGAGTGCGGCTAGCGCACCCCCTTGAGTTGGGTATACTTCGGTGCGTAGGTGCTGGATAGTCCTATTTCACGGAACGCCTAAGAACCCGGCGTGTCCAACTTAGATGAAGGCCCCTCAAGGCCCCAACCGGAGATTCAGAACAATGCTCGAACGAAAGACCAAGCCGATCGCGGTTGCCGTCGGAGCCGTCTTTGCGGCGGCGCTGGCCACGGCGTCCCTGGCCGACTCCGACAGCGCGCTGTTTGCAGCCGAAGAACTCGACCGCGGCTATGACCGTCTTGTAGACGCTCATGGCGAGGACGGTAGCTGCGGCGAAGAAGAAG
Organism: Pseudomonadales bacterium; assembly: GCA_963663395.1. Classification (GTDB taxonomy): domain Bacteria; phylum Pseudomonadota; class Gammaproteobacteria; order Pseudomonadales; family Azotimanducaceae; genus Azophilus. The sequence continues at coordinate 4,419,686 of OY760226.1, read as the reverse complement.
GCAGCTGCGGCGAAGGCAAAGACGAGGCCGAAGGTAGCTGCGGCGAAGAAGGCAGCTGCGGTGAAAAAGATGAAGCCGAAGGCAGTTGCGGCGAAGGCAAGTGCGGCGAAGGCGACGAGTCCGACGACGCCTGATACCCGACAGCAAACGGCGCGATGCCGCACCCCGACGAGATAACGGCGAACGGGTGCGCGCTTGACTGGTTTGACAACCTGATCCTGGAATAGGGGGTAGCCCGGCGCCATGTCGTTTCCCGTTCAAGGGGCGGGGTTGGGGCTGCGGCGAACGCTGTTGCCCGACCTCCTTGCCATGGACGGGGACGCTGTCGACTTCCTTGAACTCGCGCCGGAGAACTGGATCGGAATCGGCGGCCGGCTCGGCCGCCAGTTCCGCCGGCTTGCAGACAGGTTCCCCCTTGTCTGCCACGGGCTGTCCCTGTCGCTCGGCAGTCCGGCACCGCTTGATACGGCCTTTCTCAGGCAGGTAAAGGCCTTTCTCGATCAATTCGAGGTACTCGCCTACAACGAGCACCTCAGCTATTGCAGCGACGAGCAGGGTCACCTTTACGACCTCATGCCCATTCCGTTTACCGGCGAGGCGGTGCAATACGTCGCCGGCCGCATTCGCCAGGTTCAGGACCTGCTCGAACGCCGCATCGGCATCGAGAACATCTCCTACTACGCGGCACCCGGGCGTGAACTCTCCGAACTGGAGTTCGTCAACGGCGTGCTCGCTGAAGCCGACTGCGACCTGCTGCTGGATGTAAACAACATCCATGTGAACAGCATCAACTTCGGATACGACCCGCACGAGTACCTCGCGGGCATCGATGCGGCGCGCGTCCAGTACATTCACATTGCCGGACACTACGAACGGGCGCCGGACCTGTGCATCGACACCCATGGCGCGGCGGTCATCGAACCGGTCTGGAACCTGCTCGGCGCCGCTTTCGACCGTTACGGGACGATGCCGGTGCTGCTCGAACGGGATTTCAACTTCCCCCCGTTCAACGAACTGCTCGATGAGGTCGATCGGATACGATCGCTGCAGACGGCGGTTGCGAAGCGAGTCGCCCATGCCGCAACCTGATCCGCCGGGCTTCCTCGAGGTGCAGCGGGAGTTCGCGGCCCACATTCGCAATCCGGAATTGAATCCGCCCCCCGCGGATGTCGAGCCCCGCCGCATGCAGGTGTATGTGGGGCTGTTTCACCGCAACATTGCGTCCTTTCTCGCCAACGGGTTTCCGACCGCAAAGTCGGTGCTCGCATCCGAGCGGTGGGAAAAACTGGTTCAGGGCTTCATCCACCGGCACGCCAGCGAAACGCCGTACTTCATGGACATCAGCCAGGAATTCATGACGTTCCTCGACACCGACCCGTCGCTGGATGTGCCCGGCTGGCTTCTTGAACTCTGCCACTTTGAGTGGGTACGAAGGTCGCTCAGCAGTGCCGCGCAGGAGCTTCCGGAAGCGGGCATCGACCCGCAAGGCGACCTGCTTGAGGGGCGGGTGGCGGTTTCTCCCCTGGCAAGGCCGCTCTGCTACCGTTACCGGGTGCACGAAATCGAAGCGGAACGAATGCCGGATTCTGAACCGGGAGCCCCCGCCTGGCTGATTGCCTGCCGTCGGCGCGACGACAGTGTCCATTTCGTGCAGTCGAATGCGCTGACCCATCGGCTCGTCGAGGTCCTGGAACCCGGGATTTCCGGAAACGAGGCTCTGGCTGCACTGTCGTCCGAGTTTCCGGGAATCGACCGGGAGCGGCTGCGGCGGGAAGGCAGCGAGACGCTGGCGCGCCTGCGCGACGCCGAGGTACTGCTGGGCGTTCGCGCTCATTGACCGCCTTTCGCCGGCCTTGAGCCCCAGGCTCAGTTCATCGAATTGCCCCGACTGCCCGCCGCCAGCCGCTGCGCCTGGCGCTTGGCGGTGATGAAGTCGGTGTGGCTGACGTACAGCAGTTCCGCGATCTTGCGGATGGCTGCATCCTCGTACTTGTCCAGCCCTGCATCGCACAGCGCCAGGCGCCAGAGTTGAACCACCAGTTGCAAGCGCTGTTCCGCGCTCCAGGCCTCGACCAGGGCGCGCGTGAACCGGTGCATTCCGACGCTGTCTTCGTGCTGTGACCTCGACTCGGCGACCAGGGTATCGACCGTTGTCTCGTCGATGCCGAATTCGTGGACGAGGGTGCGTCGGACGGTTGCCAGTTCGATGTCGGATATCCGGTGGTCTGCCCAGGCGACCTCGAACAGCAGCACGGCGGCCGCAAGCTCCACGGACGGGTGCGGCCCCTCATTGTCGTCGGGAGCCTGAATTTTTGCCAAAAGTCGACCCAGCATCAGCAGGATGTCGCGGTAAATCGCCGATGTACGGGCATGTGCACGGTATATTGCAGTCGCCAATGACCCCATACCAATATACAATCTCCGGGCATTACCGCGGTACCGCACCTTTTGCGCGCGGATAGGGTTTTGATATGAGCCAGGCTCGCACCCGTTCACCACTTACTCTTCGGGCGGGGGTGTTGCCCCGTTAGCCTTCCGGACGGAGTCGATTGAAACAACAAGAATTCGTGACTGCCGGCAAGGGTTTTACAAGTTCGATTCCGGCACCGCGGCTCTCTCCATTTTTTCTTCATATTTGTAGGCGCCCCCTGTATAGTGGCCGCTTGCATCGCTGAGGCGACGTATTCACATGCACAGGCAGCACACGATCAAGCAACCGGTGTACGCAATCGGTGTTGGCGTACATTCCGGCAACAAGGTCCGCATGACCTTGCGTCCTGCCGCGGAGAACACGGGTATCCTGTTTGTGCGCACGGACTATCATCGCCCGGTGGGCGTTCGCGCGCTGGCGCAGAACGTCTGCGATACCACCCTCTCCACCAGCATCGCCGAGAACGGCGTGCAGGTGGCCACCGTCGAGCATCTGCTGTCTGCGCTGTGGGGCCTGAACATCGACAACCTCATCGTCGAACTCAACGGCGAGGAAGTTCCCATCATGGACGGCAGCGCCTCGCCCTTTGTCGACCTGATCAACGCGGTCGGCGTCATGGAGCAGGATTCCGTGCGGGAGTTCATCAGAATCAAGCGCACGATTCGCGTAACGCAGGGCGATGGCGAAGCTGCCCTCAAACCCCACGGAGGGTTCCGCGGGTCGTATACGTTTGTCGCCGATCACCCCGTCTTCAATCGCCATCCCAAGAGCATCCAGCTCGACTTCTCGAGGGTTTCCTACGTCGACGAGGTCAGCCGTGCCCGGTCTTTCGGGCTGGTAAGCGACCTGGGCAAGGCACGGGCCATCAACAAGTGCCTGGGCTCCAGCCTGCAGAACGCCGTTGGCATCGACGACTTCAGCATTCTCAATGAGGAAGGGCTGCGCTATCGCGACGAGTTCGTCAAGCACAAGCTGCTCGACGCCATGGGCGACCTGTACCTGCTCGGCCGGCCGATACTCGGCGAGTTCGAGGGCCACAAGTCCGGGCATGAACTCAACAACAAGCTGGTGCGCGCCCTGTTGCGCTGCGAGGACGCCTGGGAAGTCATCGACAGCGCCGACGGCCGCCGCTCCCGGGAGCAACCCCTGGTACAGCCGGCCATCCTGGCCTGACCCAACCCCGGCGCCCTCTGCACGCCACGCCTCCGGCAGCGCCTGTCGGCGTGGCCTGCGCCAATCTATAATTCGCAGTCCATGGCCGTCCGCACCCGCATTGCTCCTTCCCCCACGGGTGACCCGCATCTCGGTACCGCCTATGTAGCGCTGTTCAACTGGGCCCTGGCGAAGAGCCGGGGTGGGCAGTTCATCGTTCGCATCGAAGACACCGATGTCGCGCGCAGCACGCCGGAGGCCGAACGCGCCATTCTCGACGCGTTGAACTGGCTGGGCATCGATTGGGACGAAGGCCCCGATACGGGCGGCCCGTTCGGCCCCTACCGGCAAAGCGAGCGGCTCGATGTATACCGGCAGCACATCGACCGGCTGCTTGCGGCGGGGCATGCGTTTCATTGCTTCTGCAGCCCGGAGCGGCTCGCGGAAGTGCGCGCGGCGCGGCGGGCAAGCGGCGAGAATCCGGGCTACGACGGACACTGCCTGGGGCTGCCTGCGGGGCATGTCGAAGAGCGCCTCGGGCGCGGCGATGCGCACGTGGTGCGAATGCGCGTTCCGACCGAGGGAACCTGCCGTTTCCGGGACGAGTTGCGGGGCGAGGTGGAGATCCCGTTCGCCCAGGTGGACATGCAGGTACTGCTGAAGGCGGACGGTTACCCCACCTACCACCTCGCGGTGGTCGTCGACGACCATCTCATGGGCATCACGCACATCATGCGGGGCGAGGAGTGGATTTCCTCGGTGCCCAAGCACCGGCTCCTGTTCGACTATTTCGGGTGGGAGATGCCGGCAATGATCCACCTGCCGCTGTTGCGCAATCCCGACCGCAGCAAGCTCTCGAAGCGCCGGAATCCCACGGGCATCGAGTACTACCGCGACCAGGGTTATCTGCCCGAGGCGCTGATCAACTACCTGGCCAGGATGGGCTGGTCGATGCCCGACGAGCGGGAGATATTCAGCAGGGAGGAGTTCCTCGAGGCATTCGATGCTGACCGCATCGTTCCCGGCGGCCCGGTGTTCGACATCGAAAAACTGAACTGGGTGAACGGCCAATACCTGCGCGAAATGGGCTCCGGCGAATTCGTCGACCGGTTCAAGGCATGGGCCGGCGGCAACGACCGCCTGCACGCGCTGGCGCCCCTGCTGCAGAAGCGAACGGAGCGATTCTCGGACATCGCTCCTCAGGTGGATTACCTGCTGGGCGACCGGAAAGCCCTCGACGCCGGCGACTTCGAGCACAAGCGTCTCGACCGGGCGGCGTTGGTGGAGATACTGTTTCGGGTATTGAAGGACGTCGACGATCTGCGGCACTGGGAGCGGGACGGGTTGCACGAGGCCTGCCGCACCAGTGCGCAGCGCATGGAACTCAAGATGGGCGACTTCCTGTTTCCGCTGTTCGTGGCGATCAGCGGGCGGCCGGTGGCGCTTCCCCTGTTCGACTCGATGGTACTGCTGGGGCGGGAACGAACCCGCGCGCGCCTGCGCGATGCCATGGGCGTGCTGGGCGTGTCGAACAAGCAGCTCAAGCGCCTGGAAAAGCTGACCCGGTAGTCTGCCTGCATTCGGGGCAACGTGCCGATCGCGTGCGCCAGATTGGTGCGATCGATTGCACCCGATTGGTCAGCATCCTTGCCCGGCGCGAATAAACCCCTAAAAAACAGACTCTTGTCGGATTGGCACAACCGTTGCATATGCCTCGGGCGGCGTACTGCCAAACGGGTGGATCGACAGCGAACCATCCATGAAGTCTCAGTCTGAGGAAAAACGGATGATGAGTGGAACACTAAGGTCCCTGTGCGGGATCCTGATGGGTGTGGTGGTTTTCGCGTCCCCGCCGGCATTGGCGGGCGGAACCATCGAGTTTGGAGAGAACATGTCGGTTTCGATCGGCGCGGGGATGCGCTCGGCGTTTACGAGCGTGGAAGATTCCTCGCCCGACGGTGCGGACTACTCCTCGAATTTCAACGTGCAGAGCCTGCGTCTGTACCTGAACGGGCAGATTCACGAGAAGGTGAAGTTCACCTTCAATACCGAGTGCGAGAGCTGCGTGTTCGGGCAGGATGCCGAGGACAAGATCGGCGCCGCCGGGGACATCGACATTCTCGACGGCATCGTCCAGTTCGAGTTGAGCGAGGAGTTCAACGTCTGGATCGGGCGCATGTTGACGCCCGCCGACCGCATCGAGCTGAACGGCCCATATTACGGGTTGAGCTGGAACCAGTTCACGGTGCCCCTGCTGCCCTCTGACCAACTCGGCCAGGCGGGCCTGCTCGGGCGTGACGACGGCGTCACGGTGTGGGGCGCGTTCGGCAAGTTCCAGTATGCGGTGGGCGCCTTCGACGGCGTCGACGGCGGCCCTAACCAGGGCGACAGCCTGCTGTATTCCGGCCGCGTCGCCTACAACTTCCTGAACCAGGAATCCAACCCGGGTTACTACACCAGCAGCACCTACTACGGCGGCCTCGGCGATGTGCTGACCATCGGGCTGTCGTACCAGTACCAGAAGGATGGAACGGGAACGGCGGCCTCTCCGGGGAACTTCGATGCGGTCATCGTCGACGCACTGTTCGAGAAGGTGCTGGGCGATCAGGGCGTGCTGACGCTGGAGGGCGAATACAAGATGTTCAGCGCCAAGCTCACCCCCGCCGCGCTGGCGGACCCCACCTGCTTCTGCCTGTTCGACGGCAATGCCTTCTTCGTCACCGCGGCCTACCTGTTTCCCAAGGACATGGGCATGGGCAGGGTGCAGCCATACGTGCGCTACACGTCAAACGAGCCCGATTTCGCCGGCATGGAAGACAGCGATCTCACCGAGATCGGCGTGAACTACATCATCAAGGGCCACAACCTTCGGTTGAACGCCAATTACACGACGGGCGACGCCAATCTCACCGGTCTTGCCGGGCCGGACGTCAACGGCTTTTCGGTTGGCGTACAGATACAGATTTAACCTACAGGAGTCACAACCATGCATATTGCAATCACTCGAATTCGCCGGCTGGCAAGCGCGGCGGTACTTTTGGCAGCCTCCCTTGCGGCATCCGCCGCGGAAGAACCGATCAAGGTGGGCGTGCTGCACTCCCTCTCCGGGACCATGGCGATCAGCGAAACGACGCTGAAGGACACGGTGCTGATGATGATCGACGAACAGAACGCCAACGGCGGCCTGCTCGGCCGGCCGCTGGAAGCCGTCGTTGTCGATCCCGCCTCGAACTGGCCGCTGTTTGCGGAGAAAGCGCGGGAACTCATCGAAAAAGAAACCGTCGATGTTGTATTCGGCTGCTGGACGTCGGTGTCGCGGAAGTCCGTATTGCCGGTGTTCGAGGAGTTGAACAGCCTGCTGTTCTACCCTGTTCAGTACGAGGGTGAGGAATCCTCGAAGAATGTCTTCTACACGGGCGCTGCGCCCAATCAGCAGGCGATTCCGGCCGTGGACTACCTGATGGGCGAGATCGGCGCGGAACGCTGGGTGCTGGCGGGCACGGACTACGTCTACCCGCGCACCACCAACAAGATCCTGGAAGCCTACCTGAAGGCCAAGGGGGTCGCGGACGAGGACATCATGATCAACTACACGCCGTTCGGGCACTCCGACTGGCAGTCGATCGTGGCCGACATCAAGAAGTTCGGTTCCGCCGGCAAGAAGACGGCGGTGGTTTCCACCATCAATGGCGATGCCAACGTGCCGTTTTACAAGGAACTGGGTAACCAGGGCGTCTCCGCCGAGGACATTCCGGTCATTGCCTTCTCAGTGGGCGAGGAAGAGCTCTCCGGGTTCGACACCAGCCCGCTGGTCGGGCACCTGGCCGCCTGGAACTACTTCATGAGCGTGGATGCCGACGTCAACTACGACTTCATCGACAGTTGGCTCGACTTCATCGGCAATGACGACCGCGTCACCAACGACCCGATGGAGGCGCACTACATCGGCTTCAAGATGTGGGCGGAAGCGGTGGAGAAGGCCGGCACGACGGACCCGGATGCGGTGCAGGAGGCGATTGTCGGCGTTACCGTGCCGAACCTCTCCGGTGGCATGGCGACGATGATGCCCAATCACCACATCACCAAGCCGGTGCTGATCGGCGAGATCCAGTCCGACGGGCAGTTCGAGATCGTCTGGCAGACAGCGGGCACGGTGATGGGTGATGCGTGGTCCGACTTCCTGCCAGGTTCGCGGGACATCACCGCCGACTGGACCGATCCCCTGGCCTGCGGCAACTACAACGTCAAGACCGGCGCCTGCTCCGGGCAGAACTACGAGTAGCCGGGCAACCGGTCAACAGTACAGCGGGCGGCATAGGCCGCCCGTTTGCTTGGAGGAGTGGCAGTTGGCGCTTCCGGGATCTCCGTCCACCGAGCTGGCTTTCAGGACCGCAGGAACCTGTCGACCAATGAGCGAACGCGTGCTGGGCGCGGGGGGATGGTGACTCGCTTGGAACACTTTTTCGGAATTGGCGTTCCAAGCGCCGAGCGGGCGCGAGGTACGGGCCTCCTGCACGCTAAGCGAGCGCGCTGTCGGTGGATTCTTAGCGCGCTGAAGTGCTTTAAAGGTGCTGAAGGCCCGCACCTCACACCCGCTCTCATCGTACAGCCAACCGTTGTTCCCCGCGCTTTAGCGCGCCGCGTCCGCGCCCCGGAGCGCCGGGGCGGAAACTTCCATGAAACACTTTGCCCCGTTAGGTTATGGTTCCTGGATGGAGTCATCCGAGCAGCAGCAATGAACCGTATTTTGCCTTGGTTCCTGACGCTGTTGGTTGCCGCGCCGTTTTGCGCTGCTGCCGGGGGCGACGACTTCGCAGACCGTGTCAGCGCGCTCAACGCCAGGTCTTTCGGGGCCAAAGCGGCGGCGGCCCGGGACGTTGCCGATACCGGGCACGAGCGTGCCGCGATCGTGTTGTCCGCCATGCTCGACGGCGAACTGTACCGGCACGTGCCCTCGGAATCGGTGGTTATCGGTGAACGGGTTGAGCGTGCCTATTCCATTCGCGATGCGGTAAGCGGTGCCGACCTCGGTTCGGCAGGCCGCCGGGAAGTGCGCCGGGTCAGCGTCAACAACGAGCTGCGGCGCACCTTGCGGGGCCTGATCGCGGGGCTGCGGCTCGGCCATCCGGATGCCGACGAGCGCATCGCCGCGGCACGCGCCATTGCCGATTCGGGCGATTCCGAACTGCGGCCGCTGCTTGACGAGCGGCGCGCCCGGGAGGATGACGCGGGCGTCATTGAAGCGATCGATACGGCAACGGTCGTGTTCGACCTCGACGCCGGCGACGAGGCCACCCGGCTCGCTGCGATTCGTGCCTCCGCCAGCAATCTCGACGGTAGCGTGCGTATCAAGCTGACCGATATCGCCGGCGACGAGGCCGTCAGCGAGGACTTGCGCGAAGCCGCACAGGAGTCGTTGCAGGCCATCGAGGATACGGTTGCCAGGTACCAGATGGTGGAAACCGTCTTCTTCGGCTTGAGCCTGGGCTCGATACTGGTGCTGGCAGCGATTGGTTTGTCCATCACGTTCGGGGTCATGGGCGTCATCAACATGGCGCACGGCGAACTCATCATGCTGGGTGCCTATACGACCTACGTCGTACAGACCCTGATGCCCGACGCCCTCGGTTTTTCGCTGTTCGTCGCGGTGCCGGCGGCGTTCATGGTATCGGGGCTGGTCGGCATCGCCATCGAGCGCGGCGTCATCCGCTTTCTGTACGGCCGGCCGCTGGAAACGCTGCTCGCCACCTTCGGCGTCAGCCTGATCCTGCAGCAGGCAGTGCGTTCGATCTTCTCGCCGCTGAACCGCGCGGTGGCGACGCCGGAGTGGATGAGCGGTTCGCTGCAGGTCGTGCAGGGCCTGTCCATCACCTATAACCGGCTGTACATCCTGATTTTCACCGGCATGGTCTTCGCCGCGCTATTGCTTGTGCTGCAGCGGACGCGGCTGGGGCTCGAGGTGCGCGCGGTCACCCAGAACCGGCAGATGGCCCGGGCCATCGGCGTGCGCAGCGCGCGGGTCGACATGATGACCTTCGGCCTCGGAGCGGGCATTGCCGGCGTGGCGGGCGTTGCGCTCTCGCAGCTCACGAATGTGGGTCCGAACCTGGGCCAGGGCTACATCGTCGATTCCTTCATGGTGGTGGTGTTCGGCGGCGTCGGCAACCTGTGGGGAACCCTGGTGGCGGGGCTGTCGCTGGGCGTGATCAACAAGTTCATCGAGCCGGTGGCCGGGGCGGTGGTGGCCAAGATACTGGTGCTGGTGTTCATCATCCTGTTCATCCAGAAGTGGCCGCGGGGGCTGTTTCCCCAGCGCGGCCGGGCGGCGGAAAGCTGATGCTGACGCGGCGGCTGCTCGATCACGAGCGGGGCGGGCGCGTCCTGCTCGGCGTACTGGCCCTGGCGGCGGTGCTGGTGCCCGCGGCGAACCTCCTGGCGCCGGAAGGGTCGTTTTTCCACCTGTCGAGCTATACGGTGGCGCTGCTGGGCAAGTACCTGTGCTTCGCGCTGCTGGCGATGGCGCTGGACCTGGTATGGGGTTACTGCGGCATCCTGAGCCTGGGCCACGGGGCCTTCTTCGCCCTGGGCGGCTACGCCATGGGCATGCACCTGATGCGGCAGATCGGGCCGCGGGGCGTGTACGGCGACCCCGTATTGCCGGACTTCATGGTGTTCCTGAATTGGGACGCGCTGCCCTGGTACTGGACCGGCTTCGACCAGTTCTGGTTCGCCATGATCATGGTGATGCTGGTTCCGGGGCTGCTTGCCTTCGTGTTCGGGTGGTTGGCGTTCCGCTCCCGGGTCTCCGGCGTCTACCTGTCGATCATGACCCAGGCGCTCACCTATGCCCTGATGCTGGCGTTTTTCCGCAACGAGTTCGGCTTCGGCGGCAACAACGGCCTCACGGATTTCAAGGACATTCTGGGCGCCAGCCTGCAGTCGGATACTACCCGGTCGGTGCTATTCGCCTGTTCGGCGGCAGCCCTGGCGCTGGGCTACCTGGTCTGCCGGTACATCGTGACCTCCAAGCTCGGCCGCGTGGTGATGGCGGTGCGCGATGCTGCGGACCGGACGCGCTTCCTGGGCTACCGCGTTGACCGCTACCAGGTGTGGATATTCACCCTCTCGGCGGTGCTTGCGGGGATTGCAGGCGCCCTGTACGTGCCCCAGGTGGGCATCATCAATCCCAGCGAATTCCAGCCGCTCAATTCCATCGAACTGGTGGTGTGGGTGGCCCTGGGGGGCCGGGGTACGCTGTACGGCGCGGCCGTGGGCGCGGTGATCGTCAACTACGCCAAGACGGTGCTGACCGGCGCCCTGCCGGAAGTGTGGCTGTTCGCTCTGGGGGCGTTGTTCGTGGTGGTGACCGTGGCCCTGCCGAAAGGAGTGGTGGGCCTGTGGAACCAGGTGCGGGCGCGGAGAGTGGAGGCGGCCGGTGCCTGACCGATGGCCGGCGCGGCCCCTCATCGAGCGCGACCGGGTATTCGAGTTCCTCATCGAGAAACCGACCCGGGAGGAACTGGTCGACACGGCGCGCGGCCAGATCCTGTACCTGGAGGACCTCACCGTCAGCTTCGACGGCTTCCGGGCGCTGAACGAGTTGACCCTGTACATCGAAACCGGCGAACTGCGCTGCATCATCGGGCCCAACGGCGCCGGCAAGACCACCATGATGGACGTGATCACGGGCAAGACCCGGCCGGACTCCGGCACGGCCTTCTACGGCCAGCGGCTCGACCTGTTGCGCCTGACCGAGCCGCAGATTGCCGCGCTCGGCATCGGGCGCAAGTTTCAGAAGCCAACGGTGTTCGAAGCCCACACGGTGTTCGAGAACCTCGAACTGGCGATGGACGGCGACCGGCGGGTCTGGAGGAACCTCTTCAAGCGGTTGACCGGCGCCGAGCGCGATCGCATCGAGGAGGTGATCGGCCTGGTGGGATTGAAGGAGCACGTCGGGGATCCCGCGGGCACCCTGTCGCACGGCGAGAAGCAGTGGCTGGAGATCGGCATGTTGCTCATGCAGAACCCGCTGGTTCTCCTGGTGGACGAACCGGTGGCGGGCATGACCCGGCAGGAATCGGAGATGACCGCTGAACTGCTGTTGCGCCTGGCCGGGGAACACTCGGTGGTGGTGGTGGAGCACGACATGGAGTTCATCCGCTCCATCGCCAGGCGGGTGACCGTGCTGCACGAGGGCCGGGTGCTGGCGGAAGGCCCGTTCGATGCGATCCAGAACGACTCGAGGGTTCGCGAAGTGTACCTGGGCGCATGATTGAAGTCGGCTCACTGAACCAGTCCTACGGCCAGAGCCAGGTGCTCTGGAACCTGAGCCTGCGCATCGAGCCGGGCAGTGCGGTGAGCCTCATCGGCCGCAACGGCGTCGGCAAGACCACGCTGCTGAAGTGCCTGATGGGGCTGTTGCCGGTGGATTCGGGAAGCATCGTCTACGATGGCATCGACCTGGTCGCGGAACGGGCGGAACGGCGCGCCTCCTTGGGGATAGGCTATGTGCCCCAGGGCCGCATGATCTTTCCGCTGCTGACGGTACAGGAGAACCTGGAGGTGGGCTTTGCGGCCCTGCCCAAGGACGGGCGCCGCGTGCCGGAGCAGGTATTCGACTACTTTCCGGTACTCGCGCAGATGCTCAGGCGCCGCGGCGGCGACCTCTCCGGCGGCCAGCAGCAGCAGTTGGCGATCGCCCGCGCCCTGGTGCTGAATCCGAAACTCCTGATTCTGGATGAACCGACCGAAGGGCTGCAGCCCAACATCGTCCAGGAGATCGGCGAGATCGTGCATCGCCTGAACACCCAGCTCGGCATGACAGTACTGGTGGTGGAACAGAAACTGCCCTTCGTGCGGCGGGTGTCGAGTTCGTTTTTCATCATGAACAAGGGCACCATCGTTGCGGACGGGCCCATGTCCGGGCTGAGCGAAGGGTTGATCGAAGAGCACCTGCTGGTATGAACGCCTCGCCTGCATCGAGTGTCTCGGCCGGATCCGATGCCTCCGCAGCAGCGGATGTCTCTGCCGCGCCGGATGCCTCTGCCGCATTGGAGGTTTCTGCCCTGCCGGATGTTTCGAGCCCGCGGAGCATCTCCGCCGCACCGAGCGTTTCTGCCTCGCCGACGGTCGCCGCTGCGGCGGGCGTCTCTGCCGAAAGGAGTTTCTCAGCCCCTCCGAATCGCTCCGTTGCGCCGGAGGGTGCCGGCTGGCAGGCGCGATTGCGCCTTGGTTTCGCGCACGGCGGTTCCCGCACCGTGCTGCGGGAGCGAACCCACGAGGGCCCCTTGTACGTGCAGCGGCCCTTCTACCCGGAAGGAGGGGTGTGCCATGTCTACATCCTGCACCCTCCGGCGGGCATGGTTGGCGGCGACCAGCTGGTGACCGACATCGACGTTGCCGGCGGCGCCTCGGCGCTGATCACCACGCCAGCCTCGGCCAAGGTCTACCGGTCCGCGGGTCCGGTGGCAGCGATCCGTCAGCAACTGACCGTCGAAGCGGGTGGGGCGCTCGAATGGCTGCCCCAGGACACCATCCTGTTCGGCGGCAGCAGTGCCGCGATACACACCGAAGTAAGCCTGGCGAAGTCCGCGCGGTTCATGGGCTGGGAGGTTTTGTCGCTCGGTCGGCCAAGAAGCGGGGACCACTATCGTGCCGGGGACTTGCGGTCGCGTACCCAGATTCGAGTGGATGGCGCACCCCGCCTCATCGAACGGCAATTCTGGAACGCGGGCGACACCGTCCTTGATGCGCCGTGGGGGCTGGGCGGCAATCGGGTGGTCGCGGCGTTCTACATCTACCCTGCCCAGCCGGCATTGATTCAGTACGCGCGGGAAATCATCGCTTCCGGCGGCCACGACGGCTTCGCGGCGACGTTGTTAGACGATCTGCTGGTCCTGCGGGCTCTCAGCAACGATGCCACCGCCATGCGTGAACAATTGGCGGCGATCTGGTCGCCGTTGCGGGAAGCCGTGCTGGGCAGGCCGGGCTGCGCCCCGCGCATCTGGGCCACCTGACGATGATTTCGCAGGGATAACTGGAACGGGAGATAGCCGATGGAACTGACCCCCCGGGAAAAAGACAAGCTGCTGATTTTCGTGGCCGCGCAGCTTGCGGAACAGCGGCGCGCCCGCGGGGTGAAACTCAACTATCCGGAGAGCGTGGCGCTGATTTCCGCCGCCATCATGGAGGGTGCCCGTGACGGGCGCACCGTCGCGGAGCTGATGAGCGCCGGCACGAAGATACTGAGCCGTGAGGACGTGATGGAGGGCATCCCGGAAATGCTGGCGGAAGTGCAGGTGGAAGCCACCTTTCCCGACGGCACCAAGCTCGTCACGGTACACGACCCGATTGCCTCCTGATCCGGGCGGGTGCGCGGGGTGAGCGGTTTGTTGAAAAATTCAATGGCGAGGGAACGAACATGAACCCTGGGGAGTACTTCATCGAGGAGGGCGAACTCGTCCTGAACGAGGGCCGGGCGAGCATCGAAGTGAGCGTGGCCAACAGCGGCGACCGGCCGGTGCAGGTGGGATCGCACTACCACTTTTTCGAGACCAACAAGGCGCTCGAATTCGACCTGGGGGCGGCGCGAGGTTTTCGCCTGGACATTCCGGCTGGAACCGCCGTCCGGTTCGAGCCGGGGCAGGAACGTCGCGTCCGGCTGGTCGCCATCGGCGGCGCGCGGCGGATATACGGCTTTCAGGGCCGGGTGATGGGTTCCCTGGAGGGCTCGTCATGAGCACGATTTCGCGGCGCGCCTATGCCGACATGTTCGGCCCCACCACGGGCGACCGGGTGCGCCTGGGGGACACCGATCTCGTCATAGAGGTCGAGGCGGACCACGCAACGTACGGGGAGGAGGTCAAGTTCGGGGGCGGCAAGGTGATTCGCGACGGCATGGGGCAAAGCCAGCGCCCCCGTGGCGAGAGCGTCGACACGGTGATCACCAACGCATTGATCGTCGATCACTGGGGCATCGTCAAGGCCGATGTGGGCATAAAGGACGGCCGCATCTGCGCCATCGGCAAGGCCGGCAACCCGGATACACAGCCCGGCGTCGACATCGTGATCGGCCCCGGCACCGAAGCCATTGCGGGCGAGGGCCAGATCCTCACCGCCGGCGGCATCGATGCGCACATTCACTTCATCTGCCCCCAGCAGGTGGAAGAAGCGCTGATGTCCGGCGTCACCACCATGCTGGGCGGCGGCACCGGCCCGGCAACCGGCACCAATGCCACCACCTGCACCCCCGGCCCCTGGCATATCGCGCGCATGCTGCAGGCGGCCGACGGGCTGCCCATGAACCTGGGGTTCCTCGGCAAGGGCAACGCCAGCCTGCCGGAAGCGCTGGATGAACAGCTTCGCGCCGGCGCCATGGGGCTGAAGCTGCACGAAGACTGGGGCACCACCCCGGCGGCCATCGACAACTGCCTGGCGGTGGCGGAACGGTTCGATGTGCAGGTGGCCATCCACACCGACACGCTGAACGAGTCCGGCTTTGTGGAGCACACGCTGGCCGCATTCAAGGGCCGGTCGATCCACACCTATCACACCGAGGGTGCGGGGGGCGGCCATGCCCCGGACATCATCCGCGCCTGCGGCCTGCAGAACGTGCTGCCGTCGTCGACGAACCCCACGCGGCCGTACACCGTCAACACGGTCGATGAGCACCTCGACATGCTGATGGTGTGCCATCACCTCGACCCGGCCATTCCCGAAGACGTGGCCTTCGCGGAATCCCGCATCCGGCGCGAGACCATCGCCGCCGAGGACATCCTGCACGATCTCGGCGCCTTCTCCATGATCGCTTCCGACTCCCAGGCGATGGGGCGGGTGGGCGAAGTGATCTGCCGCACCTGGCAGACAGCGCACAAGATGAAGGTGCAGCGCGGGCCGCTGCCCGAAGACAGCGACCGGAACGACAACCACCGCGTCAAGCGCTACATCGCCAAGTACACGATCAACCCCGCCATCACCCACGGCATGGCGGGCCTGGTCGGTTCCGTGGAAGCGGGCAAGCTCGCCGACCTGGTGTTGTGGAAGCCGGCCTTTTTCGGCGCCAAGCCGTCGCTGATCCTCAAGGGGGGCATGATCGTCGCGGCGCCGATGGGCGATCCGAACGCCTCCATCCCCACGCCGCAGCCGGTTCACTACCGGCCCATGTTCGGCGCCTTCGGCGGCGCACTGGCGGCAACGTCCGTCTCCTTCGTGGCGAAAGCGGCGGTGGATGACGGTGTGCGGGACGAACTGGGCCTGTCCAAGGACGCTGTCGCCGTGGAGGACACCCGCGGTGTCCGCAAGCAGCACATGGTGCTGAACGACTACGCGCCCGACATCTCGGTCGACCCGGAGACCTACGAAGTGCGGGCCGACGGCGAACTGCTGACGTGCGAACCGGCAAGTGAGCTGCCGCTTGCCCAGCGGTACTTCCTGTTCTGAAGCGGGGAGGGGAGCGCCCGAATGCAGCAATTCACCGAGTGCGTGCGCGTAATGGTACATCCGGACGACGAACGGCCGGGCGCAACGCCTCCTGCAGACAACGCGCCGGCCGATGCCCTCACATTGCCCTTCGCCCGCCGCCAGAAGGCCCGGCAGCGCGCCAATCTAGACTCCGGCGAGGCGATCGCGGTGATGCTTCCCCGGGGTACGGTGATGCGCGGCGGCGACCGCTTGCTCTCCACGGCGGGCCGCACGGTCATTGTCGTTGCCGCCGAAGAGGCGGTGTCCACGGTGCGTTGCGAGGATGCCCGGAACCTTGCGCGCATCGCGTATCACCTCGGAAACCGGCATGTCGCCGTCCAGGTCGGCAGCGGCTGGCTGCGCTACCTGGCGGACCATGTGCTCGATGACATGGTCGCCGGCCTCGGGGCGGAGGCCCGGCGAGAGTCGGCGTCCTTCGAACCTGAAGGAGGCGCGTACGGCGACCATGGCCACAGCCACGCGCATGGCCACGAACACGGGCACTGAGATGGCTGCCGGCACCGACCCGACGCGCCTGTGGCAGTTGATCAGCCCGACCCTGCCGGTTGGCGCCTACCACTATTCGCAAGGGCTCGAGCAGGCGATTGATAGCGGCTGGGTAGCCGATGAATCTTCTGCTCATGCCTGGATTGCCGGCCTCCTGGGCACGGTGGTGGCCATGGTGGATCTTCCCATCGTGATCCGTGTTCATGCGGCCTGGGCGAAAGGCGATGCGGAGGCGGTACGGCATTGGGACCGAGTTTCCATGGCCTGCCGGGAGACCGCCGAACTGCGCGAAGAAGAGATAAACATGGGCTCTGCGCTGGCCCGCCTTGCCCGAACGCTTGACGCCCGAATGCCCGAGGGGCCGCTTGGATTTGCCGCGGCCTTCGCGGTGCTGGCTGTTGATTGGGATATTGCCGCGCGGGATGCGGCCGCCGGCTACGGTTGGTCCTGGTGCGAGAACCAGGTGGCGGCGGCAGTCAAGCTCGTTCCGCTCGGCCACAGTGCCGGACAGCGGATACTGCGCAGCCTGGGCGGTGCGCTGGAGGAGGCGGTGCTGATTGCGCTCGACTGCGAAGACGGGGACATCGGCTGCACCGCGCCAGGCCATGCGCTGGCCTGCGCACGGCACGAAACCAAGGAAGTCCGGCTTTTCCGGTCATGAACAGGCGGGTTCCAGGGCAACTCTTCCGGTTGTGGGCATGTAGATTTGAGAGCAACACTTGCGGTCATGAACAGCGGGTTCCAGGGCAACATTTCCGGTTGTGAGCAAGCGGATTTGAAAGCAACACTTCCGGTCATGGGCAGGCGGGTTCGCGGGCAACATTTCCGGTCATGAGGAGGCAGATTTGAAAACAACACTGAGACTTGGCGTAGGGGGCCCCGTCGGGGCGGGCAAGACGACGCTGGTGGAACTGCTGTGCCGGCGGCTGCGCGAGCGCTACGACCTGGCTGTGGTGACCAACGACATCTACACCCGCGAGGATGCCGAGATCCTGCTGCGCGCCGAAGCGCTGGAGGGGGAGCGCATCGTCGGGGTAGAAACCGGGGGCTGCCCGCACACCGCGATTCGCGAGGATGCATCGATGAACCTGGCCGCGATCGATGCGTTGGGCCTGAAGTTTCCGTCGTTGGACCTGGTAATCGTCGAGAGCGGCGGCGACAACCTCAGTGCCACCTTCAGCCCGGAACTGGTGGACCTCACCATCTACGTGATCGATGTGGCGGCCGGCGACAAGATCCCGCGCAAGGGCGGCCCGGGCATCACCCGTTCCGACCTGCTGGTAATCAACAAGATCGATCTCGCCCCGTACGTGGGTGCGTCGCTGGATGTCATGGACCGGGACACCCGGCGCATGCGTGGGAAGGCGCCCTATGTATTCGCCAACCTGAGGGCGGGCGAGGGCGTCGATGAGATCATTGCCTTTATCGTGCGTGAGGGAATGCTGGACTCCAGTGCGCCGACTACCGAGAGGGGCGATGGAACCGGGAAACCAGCGTTGGTGAGCGAGGCCTGAGGCGATTCAAACCCGCCGGCGGGGCCCATCGTTCGTGGATGAGCAGCCGGCTGCCGGCAGCTTGTTCAACCAGGATCGCCACTTGGCCGGGGCGCGGGGGGAACGACGAGGCGTTGTGCCGCAAGGGGGCGTATCTCCGCGATCGTTTCGAAATCACGGTCGTTGTGCAGCAGCAAGGCCTGGTGCTCCATGGCGATCTGCGCGATGCAACAGTCGATGGCGCTACGGACCGTTCGGCCGCGTCGCCGTAACTCGTAGTAGATGCGCGCAGCATCGCGCCATGTGGTATCGGCGATCTCCAGGTAGTCTTGCCCGTCGAGGTACTCGGCCAACGTAGCCCATTCCCGTTCGTCGGCGGCACCCTGCAGCAATTCCATCTGGTTGAACCGGGTGAGCGCGAGGTCGTCTTCTCCCACGATTGACAGCACCCGATCCGCGGCCTTGCCCGTTCCATCGCGAAAGATGTCGATCCAGACGGACGTATCAACGAGGATCGTCACGCAGGCGCCGCATTGCCTTGTGGTCGAAATCCGGGCGCAGGCTCACCTTGCCGGCCAAGTCGAACAGGCTCTTCTTGCGCCGCTGACGGACCAGTTCGTTAAGCGCCAGGTGGACCAGTTCGCGCTTGGTGCGAACGTTCGTGAGAGCAAACGCCTGTTCGACCAGGTCGTCGTCCAGGACGATATTGGTACGCATAGCCGTCTTCCGTTGATGTGTATCTAAGGGTGTATTCTACCCCTGCGGGACGCTTGGACCAAGATTGAAGACCGCACATGCGCCCCTTCGGTTCCGTGGGAGTTATCGGCTGTAAGTGCCGGCTGATTCGCCGCGCTGCTGAATCAGGGCCAGAACCACGTCGATGGTCGGTGTCGGCACCTCGACCAGCCGGCCGAGTTCCTGCACTGCCGTGACCAGGGCATCGATTTCCATGGGCCGGCCGGCATCGAGGTCCTGCAGCATGGATGTGCGGTGTTTGCCGACGCCGCCGCCGGCAGCAATCCGCCGTTCGATGCTCACCCTGATGGTGGCCCCCAGCCGCTCGGCGATCGTCGAGGCTTCCTGCATCATCAGCGTGCACACCTGCGCGGTACCGGGATCGAAAGCGATCCGGTCCAGCGTGGCATGGGTGAGGGCGCTGATGGGGTTGAAGCTCAGGTTGCCCAGCAGTTTCAGCCAGATTTCGTCTCTGGGGTTTGCTTTCACCCGGCACCGGAATCCGGCATCCCGCAGCGACCCGGCGAGCCGGGCGGTCCGCTCGGTAAGCTGGCCGCCCGGCTCCCCGAGGGTCAACAGGTTGCTTTCGATGTGCCGGATAACGCCCGGTTCGACGATCTCGGTGGCGGGATAGAGGATGCAGCCGATGGCCCGTTGCGGCCCGATTACCTCCCAGATGCGTCCGCCGGGGTCGACGCTTTCGATGCGGCGGTCTTCGTGGGCGCCGTCCAGCCGGTAAAAGTACCACCAGGGTATGCCGTTAGCCGCGGTGACCACCGCGGTGTCGTCATGCAGCAGCGGTTGCATCCGTGCCGCGGCGCTGGGAATGGAATGGGCCTTCAGCGTGACGATCACGTAATCCTGCGGGCCGGCCTCGGCCGGGTCCTCGACGCAGCGCGGCCGGGCGACCCGTTCCTCACCGTCGATCAGCAGCCTGACGCCGTGCGCCTGCATGGCCGCGAGGTGCGCGCCGCGGGCGATCAGGGTGACGTCCTGGCCGGCCTGGGCCAACTGCACGCCCAGATAGCCGCCGATGGCGCCCGCGCCGTAGATGCAGATGCGCATCAGCCAAGCCCCAGCTTCTCGGCAAGCCCGATGCGCTGCAGCTTGCCGGTGGCGCCCTTTGGAATCTCGTCCAGCACGACCACCCGGCGCGGCACCTTGAACGCCGCTAGGCGCGCCGCGGCGAAACGGCGGATTTCATCCTGCCCGGACTCGGCGCCCTCGCGCAGCACGACGGCCGCCGCGACCTCTTCGCCGAGGGAACGATGCGGCATGGCAAACGTAACCGCCTGGCTGACCGCGGGGTGGTCCATCAGGACATCGTCGACCTCGAGGGGCGAAATCTTTTCGCCGCCCCGGTTGATGATCTCCTTGAGCCTGCCGGTAATGGTCACGTAACCGTCGCTGTCCATGACGGCCTGGTCGCCGGTTCTGAACCAGCCGGCCGCAAAGGCCCGGGCGTTCGCATCCGGGTTGTTTTCGTAGCCAGTGAAAACGTTCTCTCCACGGATGACGACTTCACCTCTTTCTCCGGCATCGAGCAACGCATCCGTTGCTTCGTCCATGATCGCGACTTTCGGGCCCGCGGCGAGGCCCACGGTACCGGGAATGCGCTTCCCGGGCGGCAACGGGTTGCTGGTCATCTGGTGAGCGGCTTCGGTCATCGCATAGGCTTCCACGACGGGAACCGAAAAGGCTGCCTCGAGTTCCGCGATCACCTGTCTCGGCAGCGGGGCAGAGGCGGAGCGGATGAAGCTCAGGCGGGCTGCGTCGATGACGCGCCGGTTGCGTGGCGCACGTCCCAGGATGGCCTGGTGCATGGCGGGTACGGCGCTGTACCAGGTGGGGCGGGCCTCTTCGAACCAGGAGAAGAAGCGCAGGGCATCGAATCCGAGCGCCGCGAATACCGCACCACCCGCGCCCAGGGAGGCGAGCAACGGCGCCATCAGCCCGTGGATGTGGAAGAGCGGCATGACGTTCAGGCACACATCGCCGGCATCCAGAAGCAAGGTGTCGGCGATGTTGTCCGCGGATGCGCAGACGTTGCGGTGGCTCAACGGCACCAGTTTGGGGCGTGAGGTGGTTCCGGAAGTATGTAACATCAAGACAATGTCGTCAGGTTCGGCGGACGCGGGCCTGACCGCTCCGGCGGGACCCGCGCAGTCCGGCGCTACCAGTTGGAAAGCACCCGCGGGCTGCGCCTCATCGGCAATCAACTCCACGATTCTGATCCCGAGTTCCCGGGCGGCGGCGATGGCCGGAGACTGCGCGCCGTGTTCCACGACGAGCGCCGTCGCTTTCAGGTCCGACAGGTAGAACGCGAACTCTTCGGGCCGATAGCCCGGGTTGAGCGGGGCGGTTGTCGCATGGCAGCCGACGGCGACGAAACAGGCCGCCATTTCCGGGCCGTTGGGAAGAACGATGGCGAGGCGGTCGCCGCGGCCGATTCCCAGTTCGTGCAGGGAGCCGGCCGTGCTGTCGACCAGGTCACGGAGCGCACCGAACGACAGCGGCGGGCGGCCCGGCGCCAGAATCGCGGGCGCATCCGCGGATCCGGCATCCAGGAGTGCGCGGATCGTTCTGCGGCCGCTCAATGGTGGCTCCGGTAATGTGTGGGACGGCTCAAATTCTGCTCGGGCCGGGCGCACAGAGGGTCGAGGGGCTCGCGCCGAACATTTGCGTTATCGGTTCAGCCGCAAGGCTTCCAGCAGCCCGGTCAGGATCAGGTCCGGCACGACTTCGTCGAACAGCCGTTCCCGGTCGAACAGGTGCGAGAACCCGCCGGTGCCGATGACTACCGGGGGATCGCCGGCGAACACTTCGGCGGTGATGCGGCCGGTGAGTTCCTTCACCATGCCCACATGGCTCCAGTAGAGCCCGCTCTGGATACTCTCCACCGTTGTCCGCCCGATGGACGAGCGCACCGGCTTGATCTCCACGGAAGGAAGCTGGGCCGTGTTGGCTTCCAGCGCATCCATGGACAGGCGCAGGCCCGGCAGGATGTTGCCGCCGAGGAATTCACGGTTCTTGTTGATGGCGCACACCGTCGTCGCGGTACCGAAGTCGACCACGATCAGGTTGCGCCCGGGGAACAGCTTCACGGCGCCGATGGCGTCGGCGATGCGGTCGGTGCCCACCTCCTTCGGGTCCTTGTAGCGAATCTTCAGCCCGGTCTTTATGCCGGGCCGCATGATCATGGGTTCGATTCGAAAATATTTCTGGCAGCAGGCTCTCAGGGAGTAGTTCAGGTCCGGTACGACCGAGCAACAGGCGACCTCCTCGATCTCATCCGGGTCGACGCCGTTTTCGCGCAACGCAGCGCGCAGAAAGATGCCCAGTTCATCGGAAGAGCTGCGCGTGGTGGAGGTGCGGCGGAACTGCACCTTGAGGCGCTCGTTCTCGAAGACCCCGCAGTAGATCTGGCTGTTGCCGACATCGAGCCCCAGAATCATGCATCCCGCTCCTTCAAGTGTCTGCGCGGACGGCCCAGCCGGAGGATTTACCGGATGAGGTCCCAAACAGGCAATTCCGCCCCGTGATTTCGTGGTGGCCGAACATACCGCGCCTGACCCGCGATTGACATAGGTGCGCCTCGTACCGGCCCCGGCCGCTTTCTATGATGTTGTGTCGGGGAAGGTTAGAATAGCGCCTTCAACCGCTTGCCCGATCAAGGCAGTGCGGCACGGTCTGGGGCCATAGCTCAGCTGGGAGAGCGCTACAATGGCATTGTAGAGGTCGGCGGTTCGATCCCGCCTGGCTCCACCATTTCGCACTTCCGTACAGTTCATATTCCTCCTGGCGTACGATCATCGAGCCGTTGACGACCTGACGACCTGACGGGCCGGCGGCCGCCCTGTTGGTAGCGATCAAGAACGATCCGGAGCATGTTGTTGCCGCACTCAATTCCGGCGTGTAGTTGTCGTGAGCGATTGCGGTTGTTCGTCCATGCCCACCTGAACAACGCGCTGGGCAAAACCGACTCGCTGCCTGTCTGATAGACGAAGAGCCCGTCTTCATGAAAACACTCTCGTGCCTGGGCCAGGGGATCAGCTACGCTTGTTGAAATGGCTGAGACCTTGACCGGACGCGCGTGCTGCCAGGGTCAGTGGCCGAGACGCCTTTGTTGTGCTCCGTTTTGTCTCCATCGGGATACGGATGTTTCCGGTACCTTTCATTGGTGTTTACGTTTGATGGTCATGATTTTTGGAGCTCTATAAGCTAACATTACGAATCGCTCCAAAACAGAGATCCAGAAATGATCGAGACGCCTCGCGAGCCACACGAACACACCGAACAACCCGTGCCAACTCGTACCGGTCCAGAGGCGAACGATGTCGATGCCGGTAGCGAAATCCGCGAGCCGCTTGCCCAATACCTCTCGATGCGCGGTATGCAGGAGGCGACGGCCGAGCAATTGAACGAAGCGCTGCAGATGGTTCTGGACGCCATGCCCGCGGTACTGTACGGGCCGTCCACCGAGAACTTGACGGAGCACGAACAGGCGGTTCTTCGCGACGGGGGTGTCGATCTGTACGCGTCGACCGAACGCGATCCCATCGCCAGTACAGCCTTGCAATACGCGGCCATCGTCGAAACCAGTCTGACGACCGGAGAGGTGTCGCGCCGCCTGGGCATACAGGAGAATCGGGTCAGGCAGATGATCGCCCGCGGAACGCTATACAGTTTCCTGCTGAACAATCGCCGGCTTGTTCCCATCTTCCAGTTTGAACAAACCGGCCCCATGGTCGCGAACATCACCAAGGTGAATGCGGCGCTCAGCCCGGACCTGCACCCTGTGGAAGTCCAGGAGTGGTACACGCAAGCCGACCCCGACCTGTTCGCTGGAGACGATGTCGAAGCAGTCATGTCGCCATTGGCGTGGCTTCGATCGGGCGGGGCCGTCAAGAAAGTCACGATGCTGGCGCGCCGCTTGTAGCGCTTCCATCCGCAGCGCAATCCCGAGATCGTGGCCAAGCTACCCCGGGCGCCGGACCTTGCCCGGCTCAGTCGACTCGACCCGGCGTTGATTGCCGTGGCGCCCGGTCAACTCCTGTACCGGGTTTATTCGCGAGGCGGGGCGTACCCGACGCATTGGAACGCGTTTCGGCGCTTCGGCCCATTGTCGCGCTTCGACCACTACCTCCCCGACAGGCAAGGAGACCCAGTCGTCCGCCAAAGTCGCGGAATTCTCTATGCGGCCACAGACGTCGCAACCGCGGTCGCCGAGTTTTTCGAGCGCAACCGGCGGCGGGTCAACCGCTTTCGGCGCCAACCCTGGCTGGTTGCCTTCGCGCTACACGGCGAGGTGCGTCTGCTCGATATCACGGACACGTTCCCGGTCCGTGCAGGCGCCTCATCGAAGCTCGCGGCCGGGCCTTATTCCCATGCACAAAACTGGTCGCGGGGTTTTTATGACGCCTACCCGGCGATTCAAGGCGTCTATTACAGATCGTCGCTAACCGGCCGGCCCGCTATCGCCCTCTACGAGCGAGCCCGAAGCGCTGGAGTCTTTCCTCAAGCGCCGAGGTTTCACCGCGCTTTGGGCGATCCCGCCTTGTTGGGCGCACTGCGCAATGTCGTTGAAGAGATCGGGTACACGGTGCTTTGATTGGATCGCCCACCCCAACCCCGGATGCCCCGCATGATGTTCGCGGACCCTTCCCGTAGCCCGCCTGATCCCTCAGTGCCAAAGGTAGTGAGCCCGTACAGTTGCTCACAAATGATCACGTTCCCGCTTAGAATGGCCCTCGGTATCTGCGCAAGAGCAAGGAATCGAATATGTCATCTGTGGCCCGGAGGTTCTTTTGTCTGACCTGGATAGTCGTCTGGTCCGGTCTCCCCGCGGCGTCGAGCGCTGAAACGGCGTATTCGCCCTATGCGGATGCAACCTATCCGACACGGGTGCTGTGGGGCGATACGCACCTGCACACCACCAACTCGCTCGATGCGCGCACCGCCGGCGTAACGTTGGATGTGGAGGACGCTTACCGGTTCGCGCGGGGCGAGACGGTAACGGCGACGAGCGGTCAACCGGCGAAGCTGTCGCGGCCGTTGGACTTCCTGGTTGTGACCGATCATTCCGATGCGCTCGGGGTGGTTGACCAGTTGATTCGGGGAAATCCCGAACTGCTCGCCGATCCCGATCTGCGCGCGATGCACGACGAGTTCAGCAAGGGGGCGGAGGGATTTACATTAGCGATGGAATACGTTTCGCGCATCCTGCTGGAAGGCGGTCCGAGCCCGCTGTTGAACCCGGCGGTGATGCAAACCACCTGGCAGCAGTATGTCGAGACGGCCGATCGGTTCAATGATCCCGGGGTGTTCACGGCCCTGATCGGCTATGAGTGGACACC
Source organism: Pseudomonadales bacterium (assembly GCA_963663395.1). Classification (GTDB taxonomy): domain Bacteria; phylum Pseudomonadota; class Gammaproteobacteria; order Pseudomonadales; family Azotimanducaceae; genus Azophilus. Next base: position 4,394,553 of record OY760226.1, on the reverse strand, counting down.
GACCATCAGCGGCGACAAGCTGCACCGCAACGTGCTGTATCGAGACGACGCACAGTTGGCGCGGCAGCTTTTCCCGTTCACCGCAACGGAGAGCATCCATCCCGAGGCGCTGTGGCGCTGGATGCAGCGCTACGAAGACGAAACCGGGGGCCGTGTGCTGGCGCTGGCGCACAACGGCAACCTGGGCAACGGAAAAATGTTTCCGGTTGAAACCAATCCCAACACCGGCACCGCCATCGATGCGGAATACGTTAGGAACCGCGCCCGCTGGGAACCGCTGTTTGAGGTGACGCAGATCAAGGGCGACAGCGAGGCCCACCCCTACCTGTCGCCCGCGGACGAGTTCGCCGACTTCGAGAGTTGGGACCGGGGCAATACCATACTCACCGCGCCCAAGGACCCGAACATGCTGCAGTATGAGTATGCCCGCGAAGCGCTCAAGAATGGCCTGAAACTCGAGCGCGAGCTGGGCTCGAACCCGTACCGGTTCGGCATGGTCGGCTCGACCGACAGCCATACCGCGCTTGCAACCGCCGAAGAGAGCAACTTCTTCGGCAAAATGGCTGTCAATGAACCGCACCGCGGCCGCATATCCGAACCGATGTTTCCGATTGACAGCGGCGACACATGGCAGAACTGGGAAACCAGTGCGTCGGGCTACGCGGCCGTGTGGGCGACTGAGAACACCCGGGAAGCCATCTGGGATGCCATGGCCAGGAGGGAGGTCTATGCCACCACGGGGCCGCGCATGAGGGTGCGCTTCTTCGGCGGCTGGAGGTTTTCGGAAGACGATGCGAGTTTCCAGAAGCTGGCGGCCGGTGGGTACGCGAAGGGCGTACCCATGGGCGGCACCCTGCACAACGGAGCGGAAGGCGAGGCGCCGACTTTTCTGGTAGGCGCGATGAAAGACCCCTTGAGCGGTCATCTCGACCGCATCCAGATCGTCAAGGGCTGGCTGGATGCCGAAGGCGTCACCCATGAAACAGTCTTCAACGTGGCCTGGGGCGATGCGCATGAGCGCGAGCTGCAGCCTGACGGCAAGCTCCCCGCGGTGGGAAACACGGTGGATGTGGCCGATGCAAGCTGGACCAATACGATTGGCGATGCGGAACTGGTGGGGTTCTGGCAGGACCCACAGTTCGATGCCACACAGCCTGCCGTGTACTACGCGCGAGTGATCGAGATTCCGACGCCACGCTGGGTAGCCTACGATGCCAAGCGCTTCGGTGAAGAAATTCCGGCGGAAGCGCCGGCGGTTATCCAGGAGCGCGCCTACACATCGCCGATCTGGTACTCACCGCCGGCTCGTTGAGGCCCGATTCACGCCTATGTGGCGACGCTGTCCTACCGCTGGTAGGCGAACCGAAGTTAACGCATTGAGTAGGAATCCGGATACTTCCCACAATCATGAAGCTTGGACTCATCTTCCCGCAGACGGAGATTCCCGACGATGCGGCCGCCATCCGGGATTACGTGCAGGCGGTAGAGGCGGAGGGTTTCGACTACCTGCTCGCCTTCGATCATGTGCTGGGTGTGAATGTTGAAGAGCGGCCCGAGTGGGACCCGCTCAACGTGTTACAGGACGTTGCCGCCCGCGCGGTGCACGGGCAGCAAGCCATCGAGCAACAGCGGAAGATTCAGCGCGCGCCTTACGACTACCGGAGTGCGTTTCAGGAGCCGATGGTGCTCTACGCCTTCCTGTCCGGCGTGACCCGCAGCATCGAACTGGCCACGGGCGTGGTGATTCTTCCCCAACGGCAGACCGCGCTACTCGCCAAACAGGCGGCCAACGTCGCAAATCTCAGTAACGGACGGCTGCGCCTGGGCGTCGGCATCGGCTGGAACGATGCCGAGTACGAGGCGCTCGGCATGGACTTCCGGACACGCGGGCGCCGCAGCGCGGAGCAACTCGTCCTGCTGCGCCGCCTCTGGAGCGAAGAGTCGGTGACGTTCACGGGTGAATTCGACCGGATCAGGGGTGCCGGTATCAACCCGCGCCCGAAGCGACCCATTCCGCTGTGGCTCGGCGGCAATTCCGAGATTGCCATGCGGCGTGCGGCCCGGCTGGCGGACGGCTGGCAGCCGGGTCTCGCCCCTTCGGAAGCCGAAGAGAAGGCTGCGCACTTCAGGACGCAGGTCAGGGCAGCGGGCCGCGACCCCGACAAAATCGGTCTGGAAAACATCATCCAGTGCGGCACGACGATCGGCGGTCCCAGGATGTCGCCCGAGCAGGCCGCGGAAGTCGCCCTGGTATTCCGCGATGCGGGTTACAGTCACGTCTGCATCAGCACCATGGATGCGGGCCACCGCACCATGGACGATCACCTGAAGTTCGCTTGTGCCTGGCGGCGGATGGTCCGATAACGCGACCCGTTCGTCCTTGCTGCCTGCGCCGTAGCCTTGCATCGACCCTAGCAGCCGGTGTCCGGGCCTGGATCCGCATGACGCCCGTACTGAGACCTACGCGGCGGGGGCCTCGGTGTCGCTGGCGACGGGCAGGGTCCACGAACCGTCGAATTTATATGCGCGCAGCATATCGACAACTTCTATTTCTTCGATGCCGTCGATGGCCGGGATGCGTTCGGTGACGAGTTCCTGAAGTTCGGCGCGAGATTGGACGGTTGTCGACAAGGCCAGGTTCATCGTGCCGGACATGGTTGCGAGCCCGAGGACTTCGGGCATGGTCTTGAGCTGTTTCACGATTCCAGGCAGCAGGCAATAGTTCGCCTTGACATACACCTGGTGAACATGACGATGCCCAAGTGCTCTCGAATTCACGATTGTCTGATAGTTGAGGATTCCCGGCGAATTCTCGAACTTGCGAAATATCGTGCGTACCTGGCTTTCCGGGTAATCGAGCCGGCGTGCGACTTCGCGGAGGCTCATGCGCCCGTCCCCATGCAACATCGCCAGCACGGAAAGTTCGCGCTCTGCATACAATTCCGACAGCCGGGTGTCGGTCAATTCACGCAGTCGCTGTTCGAAATCGGGCTTGATCTCGACAATGGGGCCGCTGTTGAAGCTGTGCTTGTAATTCGACAGTACCACTCTCGCGTGCGCGGCCTTGATTGATTCGATCGAGGAGGCGGTCGTTGCGAGCAGTCGTTCGATGTCGGACGTATCGCGGCCGATCATGTGGAACATGATCTGTTCCTGGTGCAGTTGAGTGCCGATGGCAATGATCTGTGGAACCCGTGCGAGTTCTGTTGCCACCGCGTGGCAGGTGTCGGGCCCTGCCGGGGCGATCTCCACGCTGCCGATGGAAAATATTTCGAAACCTGCGGCGCGGATGTCGGTGGATGCAACCACGCGCACTACGCCTGCTTCCTTCAGCTTCCTGATGCGTGCGCCGACGGTGGCGTTCGATACGCCGAGGGTCTGGCCGATTCGAGTGTTCAGAACCGTGGGATCGGCCCGTAGCATGTCGATGATCAGGCTGTCGCGCTCGTCGGCCTGGTTATCCATGGTCCCCCAGTCTTTCAAATGCTCCAACCAAGAACTCGCTGTCTTTCATAATCTCGCGAAATTCAACGGAAAGAAAATAAAGTTCGACAATGATCGAGAAAGTATCATTTGTTTCCTCTGAAGACCACGGGAATTGTAAAAGCTGAAAGCGGTCGGCGCATGGAGCCGGGGCCTGGGATCGTGGCAAGAAAACACGCCCGGGCCGTTTACTTATTTTTTGTTTGTTGAGAAGATTGCCAAATCTGTAAAAGGGCGTAGTCATGAAACCGGAAGACTTTAGGGAAGGTCCGCTCGATGCCGAAAAACTGGTAGCAGGCATAGACCCGGATTACTGGCAGGAATTCGGCTTCCCTCACCCCCTGTTCGACCGGCTCAGAAAAGAGGCGCCCATTGCCTTTGTAGAGCATCCGGACGTCAGGCCTTACTGGGCGGTGAGCCTGAACAGGGACATACGGGAGATTTCCCGTAATCCCGCGGTGTTCAGTAACGCGCAGACGCTCAACCTGAATCTCAGGGACGATACCGGAGACGGTGGCGTGGCCGGGGAGAAGCCGACGCTTCTGAACATGGATCCGCCGGACCACACGAGACACAGGGGGATCGTCGCCCAACGCTTCCATATGACTGAGATTCTGAAGCACGACGAACCGTTTCTCGCGGCTGTCGTAAGGGAAATACTGGATGATTTCATGGGTGACGGTAGTGTACGCGAGGCGGACTTTGTAGAACCCGCGCAGCGGCTGTCTATTGCTGCCGTCGGGCGAATCCTGGGCCTGCCCGAAGAACAGTGGGAGCAGGCGTTCGTTTTCGCCAACGCGGTTGCAGCCAACACCGACCCGGAGTTCATGCTTGGCGAAACGGCAGCGGAATCGAACGCGGCGGCAGCGATGGGATTGTTTGAAATCTTTGCACCGCTCATCGAAGCGCGCAGGAGTGCACCGAAGGACGACCTCGTCTCCGTGCTTGCCAACGCCGAAAACGAGCGCGAGGATTTCGACTTCGAACAGCTTGTCATTCATGCTTCGCTGATCCTGCTCGGTGGGGTCGAGACAACTCGCAACGTCATGGGCGTAGGCCTGCTCGAGTTGATCGACCAACCGGATCTCATTCGCCGGCTTGTCGAGGACACCGACCGGATACCGCTTGCCGTCGAGGAGATGATCCGATGGACAGCGCCCCTCGGGCACATGTGCCGAACGGCAATGCAGGACATTTCCATTTCCGGAACACAATTTCGTGAAGGGGAAACGATCGCGCTCTTCTGGCCATCGGCGTGCCGCGACGAGTCGCTTTTCGAAGATCCGCACGTCTTCCGTATCGACAGAAAGCCGAACCCGCATCTGGCGTTTGGTGTGGGAGAGCACCTGTGTCTCGGGCGGGTGCTTGCCCGACGTCAGATGATCGCCATGTTCAAGGAGTTGCTGCCAAGGCTTGCCGAGTGCGAAGTCGCCGGTCCATTGCGCAGGGCCAGGTTCCTGATCAACGGCTACACTGAAATTCCGCTTCGTTATCGGATCACACCTGCATTGAATTGACGTGGAGTTGGAAATCGCAAGGCAGGGGCAGGGGGCTTTGTGACGAAGACACCGGGAAACACGCTCGATGCAGAGAATCTGATGAACGCGGCGGCGGAATCCGCCGCTCTCGATGACTTCGGAGACCTGGAATTTGTCGAGCCCCTGAAACAACGCCTCGCTGCCGCCGGCCGCTACGTTTCCTTCTCGGAAACGGGGCTGGCGGCCTATGCCGCCGGCATCGTCAATGACCTTGTAAACCGCCTGAGGCTGACGCGGGATCTGAAACGCCACCCGGAGATCCTGGACGAGGATGTCAGCGATCCCATCGTCATTTTCGGCTTGCCCCGCACGGGCACCACCAAGCTGCAGCGCATGATGTCGGCCGACAAGGCCAACCACTCGCTGCTGTTCTGGAAAATACTCAATTTCGCGCCGTTTCCCGAAGCGGCCTACGGCCAACCGGACCCGCGCATCGCCGTCGGCAAGGCAGCCTGCGAATACACGGCGACGGCTCATCCCGAGATATTGAAAGTCCACGCCGCGTACTACGACCAGGCGGAAGAGGACTCCTATCTTGTTGGCGCCAGCTACGAGCATTTCGTCAACGCCGTTACGCTGAGCGAGCCGGAGTATTCTTCCTACGTTCAGGCACGCCCGGCAGAGAACGCGTATCGGTACCTGCGCACCGTCTTGCAGTATCTGCAATGGCAGGAGGGCGGCAAACACGGACCCTGGATTCTCAAGGCCCCGGTGCACCTGGGATACATCAACACAATCTTCTCCATGTTTCCCAACGCCACGCTCGTGCAGACGCACCGTGACGTCGTGATCGCTTTCGCATCCCTCTGCCACCTGATCGAATTGGCCTCCCTGATGCACGGCGATCGTGCCGACCCCTTGCAGATCGGGCGCGATCAGCTTCGCATCTGGGAGATCGAGTGGAACAGGAACCAGGCGGATCGAGCGGCGCTGACCGCGGACGACCGACTCGTCGATGTCGACTACGAGGAAATCAAGAACGATCCGTTCCCGGTGTTGGAAGCTGTCTATGCGCTCGCCGGCCGAAACTTGAGCGATGCGGGCAGGGCAGCCATGGCGGGCTGGCAAACGGAAAACAGGAAGGATCGGCACGGCAGGCATGAATACCGGCTCGAAGACTACGGCGTGTCGCGTGTCCAGGTTGAAGAAGCGTTCTCGCAGATTGGCCAAAAAGGGGCAGAGTCAATTTGCCGGGCAATTTGACTCTGACCGGTTTTTTCCTCCCCTGTTCTATGCCGCCTATTTTAGAAAATGCATCATTACGCTGAATTTTTCGCGTGAATAATGGTAAATTACCCTGACAATTCACGAATTCACCGATATTGGAGAACGTCATGGATTCAATAGACGAGAGTGCCGTCCGCCAGCTTCTCGACCGGCAGGCGATTTGGGATGCACTCCTGAAATACACCCGGGGGATGGATCGGCTCGACCGGGATCTCGTAATCGATGCCTTTCATCCGGATGCAAAAGACGACCACTGCGTCATCGTCGGAAACCGGGAAGAAATCGCCGACAATGGCATGACGATGCACCGGGCGGAAAACCGCAAGACGCATCACTGCCTGACGAATCACTACTGCGCACTCGACGGCGACACCGCCCACACGGAAACCTATTTCGTGTATTTCGGTGCGCAGGAGGAAGGCCCGACAGACGTGCTCGGCGGGCGCTATCTCGACGATCTCGAGCGCCGCGACGGTGAATGGCGGATTTCGAGGCGGCTCTGCTTCATCGAATGGTCGTCGTCCCTGCCGGAGGGTGCGTCCACCGGCACATCGGCGTCTCTCGGGGCACTCGAAGCGATGACGGACCCGAGATCCCGGCGTTCGCGGGAGGATGCGTCGTACATTCGCCCGCTTCCCGTGAAGACCGCGTAAAGAGGAGCGTGACATGAACCAACCCCCTGCCATCGATCTGTTCGAAGCCCTGAGTACTTCTCGCAGCCTCAGGCGCCTGAAGCCCGATCCCATTCCAGACGACATCATCAGGCAAGTGATCGAGGCCGGCACCAAGGCCCCGTCCGGGTCGAACCAGCAGAACTGGCGATTTCTCGCCGTCACCGACCCGGAGAAGAGAGCGGCGCTTGCCGATATTTACCGCAAGGGCGCCGATCTCATCGGCCTGCGCGACTACGGTGAGGAGGGGGCCCCGGGTGGCGGCGGCGATGAGCGTTCCCAGCGCCTGATCGCAAAGTCGGTGCAGTATCTAATCGACCATATACAGGATCCGCCTGTTCTGCTGCTGCTTTGCGCAGTTCCCCTGCCCGCGCCTGAACCGCCGCCCGGCTATCAGCCCCCGCCGAACGTCGTGAAATTCGGCGAGCGCTCCGAGCCCGCCAGCATCCTGCTCGCGGTGCAGAACATCATGCTGGCATGCCGAGCTTTCGAACTGGGAACCTGCCCCACCACGGTGCATGTGCTGCATGAGGAAGAGGTCAAGGAACTGCTCGGAATTCCCGAAGAGGTAAAGACGTTCGTGATGATGCCGATCGGCTACCCGACCGACAGGATCGGGCCGGTCAGGCGCTATCCGGTCGAAGACGTGACCTTCCGCGACGGGTGGGGAAAGAGCTGGCCTGGATAGGGTGCGGGCTGGTTGAATCCGCCAGGGATTACCGCCCTTTTCACTGCGGAACGTATGTGTCGTAGAAGTCGACGTAGTTGTCGTAAGAGATTTACGCGCTACACCAGCTTTTGCTGGAATAGACACTCCTCCGGCGAGCGCTTCACCACCGCCCGTTTTACGTCACTCATCGAATGAATACTCCTTCGTCATGGGAACAACGAAGGGAACCGGAAAATCAGCCGGCCGGCAATGACGTCTCAGCGTGACCGCTTACGCTCAGATCAGCAACTCTGATGCGCAAGCCGCATCCGCAGAATCCATGCTGTCTCGTGCCAACAAAAATATTCTGACTTTGTCACCCAAAAGTGGTTCTAATTCGTCTGTGCGTATTGAACCATTAGAGCAGTAGCTCCCAGATGGAAAAAGGCAGGCTCATAGATCGAACTTACCTATCAATAGTCGGGCGTCTAAAGCGGTCTGCTGCCGGCATTGTTCCGCCCAAAGAAGTCGAGGACATTGTGCAAGAGGCTTATGTTCGCGCCTGCCAGGCAGAACGAGAGTCACCCATAACTGCGCCGCGCTCGTTTCTGTTCAAAATCGTTAAGAACCTGGCGCTGGATCACGTGAAACGAGCTGAAACTCGCTTGTCGGATAATTTCGATGAGGAAGAGCCGGGACATGAGCTATGGGCCTACGGAGTTGATCCACTGAACGAGGCCGCCAGCCACGAAGAGTTTTCGCTGTTTTGCGAAGCGGTACGCTTGCTACCCACACAGTGTTGTCGCGCATTCGTGCTGAAAAAGGTCTACGGTTATTCGAGGCGGGAGATTGCTGAGCGTATGGGGGTCAGCGAGAACACAGTTCAGACCCACATAGCACGCGGTATGAAAGCCTGCATGCAGTTCATGGAGCATACAGAAAGAGAGGGAACGGTGGATAAGGTGGTTGAATTGCAGTCAAGGCGTCTGCCGTCGACCCGGATGTCGCAGGATGATTTAGCATGACCAAAATGTACCCGATAGAGTCAGAAGAACCACGCTACGACGATGCGAGTCTTTGGATTGAACGTCTCAGCGAGGGACTCACCCGACAAGAAGAACTCGAGCTTCAGTCATGGCTGACGGAAAATCCTGCCAACCAGGCGTTGCTGGAGAAAATGGCCAGGCTGTGGGACAAGATGGACTCTCTAAGTCGGCTTTCCACATTGCTCCCGCAACCGGCATCAACAATGGAATCTAACCGCCATCGCGCACCTTATTATGCGCTGGCCGCGAGTGTTGTCCTCGGTTTGTCAGCACTGTTGTTCTGGAACTGGTCAGTCGATAGAGGTGATGCGCCGCAAACCGTACAGCGGCCAGCCGAAGTCTTTTACGAGACCGCGATTGGTGGGCAGCAAGTCAATCTGCTCGAAGATGGCACCACAATTACGCTGAATACCGGTAGCCGAATCGGTGTTCGCTATACCAGTAGCGCCCGGGTATTGCATCTGGAATACGGAGAAGTCCATGTTCAGGTCGCCAAGGACCCAACACGACCTTTAAGCGTGCTTGCAGGTGATCGTGTCGTCCAGGCGGTCGGCACAGCTTTCAATATTGAAATCAAGCCTGGCCGGGAAATAGAACTGGTGGTCACCGAGGGCAGTGTCCGCGTCGGTGAGCAATCCACGTTGGTTAATGTGGGGCAAAACAAGGTGAAAATTGTACTGCCGCGCTCTGCTGTGGTGATCACTGCAGGTCAGGAATTGGTGATGGGCAATGAGGCTAAGCAGGCCAGACCGATCACCGACGCAGAAATCCAGGTCAAGCTCTCATGGCAGAAAGGGAATCTCATCTTTCGAGGGGAGCCTCTCGCTAACGTCGTCAAGGAAGTAGAGCGATATACCGGTGTCGAGTTCGTCTTCCTGGATGAAAACCTGAAGGAAGCGCTCGTATCCGGGTTCTTCAAGGCCGGTGATGTGGAGGGCATGCTGGCTGTGCTGAAAGAAAATTTCTCCATTGAGTTTCAACGGGAAAGCGAAAACAGGGTTTTGCTTTACGGCATCTAAACCTGTAGTCCCGGGGAGGCGAGTATAAGAAGAAGCGTCGAAAAAATTTTTTTTCACGGGTTGTCACCCAAAAACAGAACCGGTTCGTCTCATAGTCACGCGCAAGATATAAAACGATGCTTTGGTGACGGAACGAAATCGGTTGTCGCTGTGTGGTTTGCCCTGCTGTTTGTGCTGCCACTAACACCTGTAACCGCGGAAGAAGTCGATGAAGGTTTGCTCATCGAATTCAACGTTCCTGAACAACGTGTTGATCTGGCGCTGACGCAATTTGCGGAGCAAGCGAGCATCACGTTGCTGTTCCCCTCGGATGCCGTTGGGGATGTGATGGCGAACAGACTGGTGGGGGAGTACTCAGTTTCGGAAGGCGCAGAGATTCTGTTAGCCGGAACCAAGCTCATCCCAACACTTAAGAACATGCTTGTTCTCAACATTGTGCATGACCCAGATGGTAACAAAGGAAGGACAGTAGTGAAGAAACCAAAATCGATACTAGCGAGGGTTGGTGCTGTGTTGGCCGGCGCGTTAGCTGGTTCAAATGCGATTGCAGAAGAGCAGAGTGGTACCAACGCGCAGAACGAAGGTGTTATTGAAGAAATCGTCGTCACTGCCAGCAAGCGTGAAGAAAGCCTCATGGAGGTCGCGCAGTCCATTCAGTACCTGTCAGGCCAGGAGCTGGAAGGCTCTGGCGTGCAAAATCTAGCTCAGATCGTGCAGCTGATTCCCGGCGTATCGCTGCCGACCGGCGTCGCGTCCACTCGCCGCTATAATGTCCGGGGTACCGGTGCCGTCAGGACCAATGACAGCGCCGTTGGCTTCTATATCGATGGCATGCCGCACTACATCGTCGATTTACCGTTTGGCCCAGACACCGAGGTCTTCGACCTGGAATCCATTCAGGTGCTGCGCGGGCCCCAGGGCACCCTATACGGCCAAGGCGCGCAGGGCGGCACAATATTGATCACCACTGCCCAGCCCGACCTTGAACAGTTTCGCGCACGCGTGCGCGCCGGCGCTTCGCGCATGCATAAAGGCGGCGACGGCCATACTTACGATGCCAGCATCAGTGTGCCGCTGATTGAAGGTACGTTGGCGGCGAGCCTGACCGCCGGTGCCTCCCAGGATCCGGGCCTGGCCGAGGGCATTGATTTACCGGGCAGTGATTTGGACGAAGACGATCGCTGGTATGCGCGCCTTAAGGTGCTGTGGGAGCCATCCGATGAACTGAGCGTCACCGGGCTCATTCAGCACCGTGATCTTGACGAAAGTCAACACCGCGGCACCTATGTGAGCGTCGATCCGCCACTGCTGGGGAACACAGGCGGCATCGAAGGCGGCACGGATACCCAACTGGACCTGTTCGGCCTCAATATCGAGTGGGACGCCGGCTTCGCCACGCTGACCAGCAGCAGTAGCTATATGACCTATGAGTACTTGCATAGCAGTGGCTTTTCCTTCTTTGATCCCAACTTAGGCAACTTTCTCGTTAGCTACACCGCCGATCATGACGACGTCAAAACGTTTAATCAGGAACTGCGCCTGAATTCCAATGGCGACGGAGAGTGGGACTGGATCACCGGCGTCAGTTACACCCGGGGCGAGCATCCAAACTCTAGCGTGATCAACTATCTGGAGCCACTGGCCTTTGCCGGCGCGGCAACGGATCAAGTCGTAACCGAGAGTACGCAAATGGCCTGGTTCGGTGAGGTCTCGCGTTCGTTCATGGATGGCTTGATCACACCGCTGATCGGTTTGCGCTATTTCGGTGACGACCGCGACAAAGAGATCATCTCGACGTTCGAGGTGGGTGGCTTCGTGATTCCACTGGACAACGTTGATGAAGATGAGCGATTCAGTCTTGTCAGTCCCAGATTCAATCTGCGCATCACGCCGTCTGATGAGACCATGTTCTTCCTGAATATCAGCCGCGGATTCCGCAGCGGCACGTTCAACACACCGGGCGTTGTAGCGGCCGTGGCTGTGCTCGGCATACCTCTGGACGTGACGGTGCCCGAATCTACCGTTTGGAGTTATGAGGTGGGTGGCCGCTTCAGTCTTTTCGATGACAGTCTGCTCATAGAACCCAGCCTGTATCTGGCCGACTACGAGGACTATCAGTTTAGCGGTACACTCGCCGGTAGCGTCGTGCGAATCGGCATCGAAGAAGTCAAAGCCACCGGCGCCGAGCTGTTGCTGCAATGGAACACGCCGGTTAAGGGTTTGTCGCTGTCCATGATCGGTTCGGCAAGCAGCACCAAGGTCGAGGCGATCGACGCCGCTGCCGATGCGTTGCTGCAGGGTCTCGAGGATGGTAATCAATTGCCGAATGTGCCGGAATGGGATTTTCGCGTCGGTGTCGACTATGAGCGGCCGGTGATGGGCGACTGGACTGCGTACGCCAGGGCCTCCTATTTTCGCCGTGGCGGCCAGTCAGACTTCAGCACACCGCTGACCTCCCCCGTCGTTTCTGATTTGAGCCTGCGCCTTGCACTCGCCAACCAGAACTGGCGGGCAACCTTTTGGGGCAAGAACCTCACCGACGATGAAGGTCCTGCTTCGATTTCTGCCGGCAGCTTGTTGTACCGCTGGGATCGGCGTTCGGTAGGTGTGACGTTGGAATACACATTCGACTGAACCAGTTCGGATCAGCGTCCACCTACCTCCAACCCCGGTGCCACAGGAAACTGGCACACGACATCCGCTCAGGGTGAACGTTCTATATATTTGAGGATAAACTCGGAAAGGAGAGAAGAAATGGCGGAACAAATGTCAGAACAAGAGGCAAGTGAGGATCTCATCGCGCAATTGTCCGCGAGCCCTCTGGCACCCGGAGAGGTGTCCGACTCACTGCGGCCGCGCATCGATGAGCTCGATCTGTGGCGCAACGTCGAGGAGCTGCGAGAGCAGGGAGCCACCGTAGTCACCGACGCCGTCCCCCTCGGCTTGCTCGACGAGCTCCGAGCCGTGATCCACGAGGAGGTCGAACGCTTGGGGACACATGAACACACAGGAGCAGGAGCCGGCCATGCGCAAGGCGTTGCCGAGTGCTCCATGCTGCTCGGGAAACCGGTGGTCGATCGAGTGGTCGCGTTGCCCAAGATCCAGGCCATGTGGGAATTCAATGTCGGGATGGGTTTTCGCGCCGGAACCATGGCCGGGACGATCCTGCAGCAAACCAAGCCCGGCGATGAATTCATGGGGGTTCCGCTCCACGCCGATCATGCCTGGCTTCCGCAACCCTGGCCTGAGCACATCTGCGTCTCCACCATCTGTCTCCCCTGCGAGGGAATGACCGAAGAGGAAGGGGCGACCCGTTTCGTTCCGGGCAGCCACCGGCACCGGCGCTTGCCGTCTGCGGCGGAAGCCGCGGAGGCGAAGAGCGTTCCGCTTGTGGTCCCGAAAGGGGGTTTTGCCATGTGGAACGGCTCGACCTGGCACGAGACGGGTGTGCGTACCGTTCCGGGCGTCCGCACCCTGTTGCATGCGAGTTGTCAGCGCCTCTACACGCAGCCCGTCGAGGACTACACGCATCTGTTGCGCGACGAGGCGTATATGGCCGCTGCGTCCGAGGCGATCCGTGGCCTGGTCGGTGCCGACCTGCTCTTTGGATCCAAAAGCCCGCAGGGCGTCGCCCCCGACCCCGACAAGACGATGAAGACGCTGCTCATGTCGCAGCAATGAGCCGGGCAGAGCGGGAAGGGAGTAGTCAAATGTCCGATCCAAAGAAGGTCGAGCTCGCAAGCCCGGAATGGTACGAGCTCGCGACCAAGATCCTCGCCGAGGTGGCGCGGGAGTGCGGAGAGGATGGCTTCCAGCTGAGCGTCTGTGAAGTGTTCATCGACGCGCCGAAGGAGTACGCCGACGAAGACGGCACAATGAGCTGGTGCTTCTACATCGACGGTAAGGACGTGCGGTGCGAGAAGGGGAATTCGAAGGACGTCGACCTCTACATGCAGGGGAGCTGGGACCCCGCCGACGCACGGCGAATCTACACCCCGGACTATCTCGAAGAGCAGGCGAAGAACCCGACTCCACCTGAGGACCCTAACCTGGCGATCGAGGGTGACATGGAGAGGCTTCCGCCCTGGATCATCGAGTTCCACAACCGCTTGGCGCCTTACACGGCCTGAGTCCGGCAGCAGCGCTGCGTTTGCAACCGCCACAAGGAGACAGACGATGAGATTAGGCGGCCCTTTCGCTGCAGAGGTGTTCGCTGCGGAGACCGACGACCCGGCCGCGCTGGCCAAAGGGCACCGCGCCAAGGGCTATCGGGCTGCGTTTTGCCCCGACATCTCGCTGAAAGACCCCGGGCACATCCGCGCCGTCGAGACAGCTTTCGCCGCGGAGGATGTTCTGATCGCGGAACTTCATGGCCTGATCTCCTTTGAAGAGGCCGGCAATCTGATCGACCCCGATTCGGAAAAGCGTGCGGCATGGCACGAACATCTTTGCGAACGCTTTGCGCTGGCCGACGAGGTCGGTGCCCGGTGCTTCCTGGAAATGCCCGGAACCTGTGATCCCAACTCGTTTTACATGCCCCATCCAAAGAACCTGACCGACGAGTGCCGGGACATGATCGTGGAAAGGGTGCGCGAGGTAATCGACGCGGTGCGGCCCCGACGAACGAAGTTTGCGCTGGAGATGATGCCCTTTATCCACCCGAGCGATCCCGACAGCTATGTCGCATTACAGAAGGCGGTGGACCGGGAGAGTTTCGGTGTGCATCTCGATCCGGTGAATATCCTGAACTCGCCCGATCGCTGCTTCAACAACGGCAAGCTCATCAAGGAGTGCTTCGACAAGCTCGGTGGTGCCATCCTCAGCTGCCATGTCAAAGACGTGACACTACTGCCCACCGCGTTCCCTCTCGGGATTGAGCAATGCCGGACGGGAACCGGTCTCGTGGACTACCGGACGTACCTGAGCGAGCTGAATCGCCTGCCGCCCGATACGCCGCTACTGACCGAGCCCATGCCGGGCATGGAGGAATACGAATATGACCTCGCCAGAGACTACATCACCGGTGTTGCGGCCGAAATGGGCCTGTCATTCCTGTAAACGGCCGCTGCTCGTCAGTGGGTGTCGCTGTCGATATCGACTCCCTCACGACAGGCAGGGCCGCACGAGCCCGATTCGATTCGGCACCTACTGAAGGTAATTCCGCCAAGGACTGGGGAGGACACGTGAGAACGTTCGTTCGAAGACACGGCTGGGTCGCCGCAATGGCGCTGCTGGCCGCGGGATGCGAGCAAGGAGCGGAACGACCCGAGCTGGCGGGCCCCGAGCTGGTGGGTGTAGAAGCGAAGACGCCAGAACACCGAGCGGCGCCAGCCAGTGCGGCCGACGCGAGCGCGCCGCGCCACGCCTACTTCGGCGATCTGCACATTCACACGCAGAACTCGACCGACTCCCACACCTTCGGTGTCCGAGCCACCCCCGACGACGCGTACCGCTTCGCCAAGGGAGAGGCCCTTGCCCACCCGCTCGGCTACTCGATCCGGCTTCGGGGCGGGCCGCTCGACTTCCTTGCGGTCACCGACCACGCGGAGTATCTCGGCGTCGCCCGTGCGCTGGCCGACCCCGGACATCCCCTGGGCAGCCACCCCGTGGCGGTGAAGATGCGGAGCGGCGACCCGAAGGACCGCTGGGAAGCGGGCCGCGCACTCGACGGGTGGGTGCGAGGCAACCCCGTCTCGGGCCTCGACCCCCTGCCGGTCGTTCGCTCGATCTGGCAGGAGACGGTCGCGGCGGCAGAGCGCCACGACGATCCGGGGCGCTTCACAACCTTCGTGGCCTACGAATTCTCCTCCACGCCGGGCGGTGTGAACCTTCACCGCAACGTGATCTTTTCCGGCAACGACGTGCCCGCGCTGCCGTTCAGCGCTGTCGACTCGCTCAACCCCGAAGACCTCTGGACGTGGCTCGACGAGCAACGCGCCAACGGGATCGAAGCGCTCGCGATCCCGCACAACTCGAACTGGAGCCAGGGCAAGATGTTCGCTCGCACCGACTGGACTGGCGAGCCGATCGATGCGGCCTATGCGGAGCAACGACGGCGCAACGAGCCGCTGGTGGAGATCACACAGGGCAAGGGGAGCTCGGAGACACATCCGGCGCTGTCGCCGAACGACGAGTGGGCCGATTTCGAGATCTGGAGGAAGAACTCGATGGCGTACGGCGAAGACGGATCGATAGTGTTCACCGAAGGTGCAACCACTGGGGCCTACGCCCGAGACGCGCTGCAGACCGGTCTCGAGATAGAGCGCGAGATCGCGGCGAACCCTTACCTCTTCGGCTTCATCGGTGCGAGTGACGGCCACAATGCGGCCGGATCGGTAGAAGAGGACCAGCACTTCGGCCATGCAGGCAGCATCGACGGTACTCCCGCGGCTCGCCTCAGTCTGCCCGACAGGCAACAAGGACAGAGCCAGATTGGGCTCGAATTAGAAACGATCGAGTGGGGCTCGTCAGGGCTGACGGGTGTATGGGCCGAGGAGAATACTCGGAAGTCGATTTACGCGGCCTTGCGACGCAAGGAGACGTTTGCCACGTCGGGCCCCCGCATACGCGTGCGGTTCTTCGCCGGCTACGATTATCCCGACGATCTCCCGAACCAGCACCACGCGGCCGAACGAGCGTACACCGGCGGCGTGCCGATGGGCGGCGAACTCGCTGCGCAGCCCGGCAGCGCGCCGCGCTTCTTCGTCCAGGCCGCCCGCGACCCGCGGGAAGCCTGGCTCCAGCGAGCGCAGGTCGTCAAGAGCTGGATCGACGAAAGCGGCGAGACCCACGAGCGCCTCTTCGACGTTGCCTGCTCCAACGGCCTCACGCCCGACCCGAAGACGCATCGATGCCCGGACAACGGCGCAAGCGTCGACCTCGACGACTGCTCGATCTCGCTCGACAAGGGAGACGTCGAGCTCGTGACCCTGTGGAGCGACCCGACGTTCGACCCGACCGAGCGAGCTCTATACTACGCCCGGGTGCTGCAGAACCCGACCTGCCGCTGGTCGACCTGGGACGCGATCCGCATCGGCGTCGAGCCGACGTCGAAAGTGCCCGCGACGATCCAGGAGCGAGCCTGGAGCTCGCCGATCTGGATCGCCCCCGCAGTGCGAGGACTGCCGCCAGCACGGCATCAGTGATGTGACATTGCGTAAAAGCCGTTAGACCGACAACACACAGCAAGAGATGAATGTAACCGCACCGACGATACACCCCCTCGACCCGCTTTCCGCGGATGAACTGACACGCGCCGCGATGATCTTCCGCGAGACCAGCAAGGTCAGCGACGAAGCCTACTTCGCGTGCGCTATTCCCGCGGAGTCCCCCAAAGCAGTCGTTCTCGACTTCGAGCCCGACACGCGCTTCGATCGAGCCGTGCGCCTGGTCGGCCATGATCCGAAGAAGCGGCGTAGCTTCGAGGCGATCGTGTCGCTCACGGACGGCGCGCTCACATCGTTTGACTGGGCCGCGGCGGGTCAGGCGCCGGTCGGCGTGGGGGATATAAAACCGCTCTATGATGCTCTCTATAAACACCCGGAGTGGATTGAGGCACTGCAACAGCGTGGCATCGAGGACCCGTCCAAGGTACACGTCGACCCGTGGGTGACGCCTTTTGTTGTATCTCGGATTGTTTCGTGACGGATTTCTCGGATTGTTTCGGCGGGCACGGTGCTGGATTCTTCGGATTGTTTGGGTTTTACCGGCAAGGCATGGGGTGATGGCGTCATGAGTCTTGTGACCGGGAGCCAGCGGTAAAGAGGGAACCGAGGGTGGTGGGGACCGCCCTGCGCCGGATTGTCAGAAGGGGATGTCGAGCTCGGGGAAGAGGGATAGTTGCCTGTCGTCGTCGGGGGGTGGCGGCGGTTGCCGCCGGTCTTCGTAGTAGCGGCGGATCTGGCCGTAGTAGCGGTTGGCGATGGCATCGCCGAGGGCGTAGAGGAAGTCGGGGACGACGACGGCGGTTTCGTCGGAGATTTCGTCGGGCAGGTCGATGTCGAAGATCATGGCCGAAGTTCGTCGAGGGCGGTCTGGAGATGGTCGGTATTGACGGTGCGGGCCTTGTCCAGCGCAGCGGCGGAGAGTGCGTAGTGGGCGATGCGGTTGATCTGGCGCGGCAGTCCGCGGGCGCTCTGGAACAGCGCCTCGACGGCGGGTGGTTCGAACAGGGGCAGTTCGCAGCCGGCGAGCCGCACGCGGTGGGTGAGGTAGGCGTCGACCTCGTCGCGCTCGAGGCCGGTGAGATGGTGGCGGACGACGAGGCGCTGGGAGAGCGATTCGTGCACGGCCATGGTGAGGCGGCGGCGCAACTCGGTGAGGCCGACGAGGATCAGGCACATGCGGTTTTGGGAGTCCATGGCGAAGTTGGTGAGCAGCCGGAGGTCTTCGAGGACATCGTTGCGCAGATGGTGGGCCTCGTCGACGACGAGGATGGGCAGTTGTTTGGCTTCGATGGCGAGGCGGGAGATCTCGGTGCGGATGGCGTTGTAGGCGGCGGAGCGGGAGCGCTCGATGGGCAGTCCGAGTTCCCAGGCGATGGACTTGTACATGTCGAGCACGTTGCCGGTGGTCAGCGCGACGTAGTGCACGCGATAGAGGCCGGGGTGGAGTTGCGCGGTGAGGTGTCGGCAGACGGTGGTCTTGCCGGAGCCGACCTCGCCGGTGAGCATGCCGATGCCCTTGAGTTCGATGAGATGATTGAGCCGGGCTTCGGCCTCGCGGCGGGCGTTGGACTCGAACAGTTCGTCGGTCTCGGCGGGGGTCTCGAAGGGCATTCGGGTGAAGGCGAAGTGGCGCAGATACATCAGTCTTTCTCCTTGAACTTGCGCAGTTGCAGTGGCGAGGGCGGCGGTTCGGGAGCCGGATCGCCGGGTTCGATCTGCTTGGTGTTGTGGGTGCGTTTCACGGCGGTGTTGGCGTAGGCGTCGAGGCGTGTGGCCTGGCCGGCGGGTTTTTTGTTGTGGACCACCTTGAGGGGTCGTCCGGGCGGCCACTCGGGATCGTAGCGCAAGGTGACGGTGGCGCCTTGTAGCAGGGGGTCGACCTCGTAGAGGCGTCCGTGCAGGCTGACGGTACGGTCCTTCTGGACGCGGCGTTCGGCCTTGAAGAGGAACAGGTCGTCGAGGTCCATGGTGGCGTCGGGGTAGCGTACGCTGGCCGAGGCGAGGGCCCATTGCTCGAGCGGGGTGCGCCGCTCGATGCCACGATGGGGGGTATTGTGGTAGTCCCCCTCGATCCACGCCCAGAGGCTGCGGTTGAGCGTCTGCAGGCTGTTTTGGGTCTCGGCATCGAGGTGGGCGAGCCAGCCGCCGCGAAGGGTTCTGAAGAAGCGCTCGATCTTTCCCTTCCCGGCGGGCTGCCGGGGCCGGGCATGGATCAGGGCGATGCCGAGCTTTGCGCAGACCAGGGAGAGCTGGCGGGACCGGTAGGCAGAACCGTTATCCACATATAGGCGCTGGCAGATTCCGCGGCGGATGATCGCGTTCTTGAACACCGGCAGGAAGGCCTGAACGTTCTCGGCGAAGGCGAAGGCGGCGAAGGGGACGACGCGGGTGGCGTCGTCGATGAAGGCGATCAGGTAAGTCTTCTTACGGGTTCGGCCGATCTTGATCTTCGGTCCGTGCATGACATCGCCCATCCACAGCTCACCCGCTTCCTTGAACGCAAAGCGCCGGCGGTCGGCGCCGTCGCCGGATTTCTTGTCGAACAGGCCCTCGCGGCTGAACAGCCGATGCACGGTCGAGGGGGCGAGCGGGTGGTCGATGCCTTCCTCGCCCGCGGCGCGGATGACGGAGCGCACCGACCAGTCGGGATTGTCGGTCTTGAGCGCCACGAGGCGCTCGGCGACCTCGGCCGGGAGGCGCCGGGGCAGACCCCGGTCGGTGCGCGGCTTGGGGTAGAGCGCCTCGAAGCCGCCGTCGCGGTAGAGCTTGACCCAGCCGCGCAGGGTGTTGACGGCGATGCGGGTCCGGTCGCTGCCCGGGATGACGTAGGTGCGCCCGGCGATCTTCTTGAGCCGCGCGCCGATGCCCTGCGCGCCCCGAGGCCGGTGCACGAGATCGGCGATAACGCCGTACCGGAACAGGGCGATCGCTTCGCGAACCTCGTCGTCGTGATCTTTCATGGTGCTTTCCTCGTCCACGGGGCGGTCGGCCCCGGTACGGGAAAGCTAACCAGCGCCGGACGGGGGATCAGGCCCCGCCTTGTGTTGGATGACCGGATTGCGATCCGTCACGCCGAGACGGTGGGGATGGAAGCCCACGGGCGCCGGCAGCTGCCGCAACTGCGGCGCGGCCAGACCGCGAAGCTCCGTCAGGGCGCTGTCGCTGGCGAGACGTCGGCGCACGGCGACGATGTTGGGAACGCAAGGGGCCAGGCGGTCGGGGATCAGGCCGATGACGGCGTTCAGTGCGTTGTGCACGAGCCGCACACGGCGCCCTACCCAGCGCATGGCGCCGGGCAGTTCGATGGGGTCGCGGCGAAGGGCATTGGCCGCAGCCGCCAGACTGGTCGCCCGCTCGGCGACGGCCACCACGGCTTCCAGGTCAGGGAGCGTACCCGGCAGCCGCGCCGCCAGGCAGTCCGGCAGCAGGCTGAAGGTCGTGTGGCTTTGCGGGCAGTACCAGCGAGCGACGCGTGCTCCGTGCGGCGTCTTGCGCTCGTAGGTGCCGTGCCGCGCCAGCGAGCAGCCGCCGCGCGGATGGTTCGGGCACCGCTCAAGCCTTGCCTCACGCCATGCCTGGGCGATAACGTACCGCTCGCCGGTAAGCCCCGTCTGGAAGCGAAGCTGCACCGGCACCTGGGCCCGGCGGCGGCGGTTGGCGGCCGCCCGGGCCCTCCTATTCCGTTGATCAGGTCAGAGACTACGGAAGCAACGCCGAACGGTGAACCCCAGGGCGTGCTCTGCGGATCGGGCGGACAGCGGGTGGGCAAGCTAGCTTGCCCACCCGCTGTCCGAATTGATCCGGCATCACCGGAAATCCAGCAACGAAACAATCCGAAGAAAAACGGGGTCCGGCTAACGATCTAATCCGGGAAACAACACCTTTTCAGCCGGAAGGTATGTCGCCGCAAGGGCGGATATTCTGCGGCATCGCGTTTGTCCATGAAGACAGCGCGGATAATCACTACGCGCGGCCGGTGGAGGGTCTGCTCGCCTACGTCGACACCGATACAGGTGAGGTGGTGGTCGAAGACCACGGTGTCGTGCCGGTGCCGAACGAACCGGCGGAGTACGCTGCGCATCTCGTTGCACAGCATCGAACGGATTTGAAACCGCTCGAGATCACGCAACCCGAGGGGCCGAGCTTCGAGGTCGAGGGTAACCTGATTCGCTGGCAGAAGTGGCAGTTTCGCTTCTCTGTGCAGCCCGTTGAAGGGCTCGTGCTCCACGACATCCGCTATGATGACGACGGGCGCCAGCGGCCAATTCTGTACCGAGCGGCACTTTCCGACATGGTGGTGCCCTACGGCGACCCCTCGCCGATGCACAGCTGGAAGCACGCCTTCGATGCGAGCGAGGCATTGCTCGGTCACTGTGCTAACGCCTTGTCTCTAGGATGTGACTGTCTGGGTGTGATTCGCTACTTCGACGCGACGGTGCTCAACCCCGACGGCAGCACGCGGGCTATCGAGAACGCGGTGTGCCTGCACGAAGAAGACTACGGCATCCTCTGGAAGCACACTAATGCCTTCAATCCGAATCTGAAGCCCGAGGTGCGGCGCTCCCGTCGGTTGGTGATCAGCATGATCCACACGTTGGGTAACTACGAGTATGGTTTTTATTGGTATTTCTACCAGGACGGATCCATCCAGTTCGAAGTTAAATTGACCGGCGTGGTTGGCGTGTCGGCGACCAGCGAAGACACGGACACCGCCCCGCTGATTACGCCACAGATCGCCGCACCTATTCACCAGCATCTGTTTTGTTTGCGCCTGGATTTCAACATAGATGGAGGGCCGAACTCGGTGCAGGAGGTGGATGTGGAGCCGTTGCCCGAGGGGGAAGGCAATCCCTATAACGCTGGCTTCCGGGCGGTGACGCGAACGTTTAAGAGCGAAGAAGAGGCCAAGCGCAACATCGATCCGGCGCGTAGCCGCAGCTGGAAGGTCGTCAATCCCGAGTCGAAGAACCGGGTTGGCAAGCCCGTGGGCTACAAGCTCCTGCCACAAGCGTCGCCGACGTTGCTGGCCAACGAAAACTCAGTGCAGGGCAAGCGTGGTGCTTTCGCGCGTCACAACCTATGGGCGACCCCGTATTCGCCTGACGAACTCGACGCCGGTGCCGGTGCTTTATCCTACCGTCATCCGGGCGGCGCAGGCCTGCCGGCTTACACCGCACAGAACCGGTCGATCGAGAACACCGACGTGGTCGTCTGGCATACGTTTGGCGTCACCCACGTGCCGCGGCCGGAGGACTGGCCGGTGATGCCGGTGGAGTACGCCGGTTTCTCGCTGGTGCCCTCTGGCTTCTTTGGCCAGAGCCCCGCCATCGACGTGCCGCCGTCGGACCAGTGTGAGGCGAAGTGAACGAGCCTGGGTTACGCTTCTTGATTCAGCCAGGGGTACCGCCCTTTTCACTGCAGAACGTATTTGTAGTAGAAGTCAGACACTCATGCAGTATCGAACGCAATCGGCAATTGTCGCAAGCCGGTTATGGCCATAAAGGGACGCCAGGCAACATCGCCGTTACGTCGGGGATTGCGTATGCGCGCGGCGATGATCGGCAGCGCCTCCTGGACCTGCGCTTTGGCGATAAACTGACCCAGACAGATATGAACGCCACGCCCAAAAGCGATGTTTCTCTGTTCACGAGGTGCTTCCGGGTCGAAAACTTGCGCATCCTTGAACACCGCTCCATCCCGGCCGGCAAACGGTGTCGGAAACAACAGCATGGTGCCCTTTGGAAATTTGACACCGTTGTAGCTGAACTCTTCCCTGGCAAGGCGTATGACCGTCACAACCGTACCGTAACGAAGTGTCTCCTCGACGACTTTGCTGGCGTAATCGGAATCGTTTTCCAGCTTCGCCCACATGTCGGGATTGTCGAGCATCAGGTGCATGATCATCGTGAGCAGGTTCTTGGATGTATCGTAGCCAGCGGCATAGAGGACCATCAACAAGTAGTGAAGCTCCTCATCAGACAATTGATCGCCCCCCTCACCCGCCTCGAGAAGCTGATCGAGCAGGTCTTTTTCGCGATTGGGCTCGTTCCGCTTACGTCGCTCATCAATGAGTTGACCGAGAAAGTTCCACATAAAATCCACCGCTTCGCATAAGAGCCCCAGACGGTTGGCACCCAGGTCGTAACCTGCCCCCATTACCTCGAGATGGGACTTGATCCTGGGAACGTCTCCGGTAGGTGCGCCGATCAGACGGCAAAGCACCGTTATCGGATAAAAAGACGCGAACTCCGCAAAATCGAACTCGCTTTTCGACATCCACTGATCGAGAAGCCGATTAATCTCCTCACGCATGACGGGCCGATTCTGGTTCGCACTGCGCGGTGTGAAGGTGGGCGCTACAAGGTCGCGTAGTCTTCTGTGATCAGCCCCCTGCTGTGCGAGCAGAAACTTGTTGTTGAATTCGCCAAAGCTCGTGCCGTCAGCCCCCAACATGGTGGTCATCATCTTGTTCGCCGGCTCCAGCTTGTCGTCCATCAGCAACATTTCTTTCATTTCCCGATAGCCCAACACCATGATTCCGACGGGTGTTCTGGCCAACCAGTGTTGCTGCCGCGCTGTCTGCCAATGCGTATATATGTCGGCGTCGAATTCCGGATCGATGATGTTCAGTTCCGGGAGATCCAAACCATCCAAGCTGGCCAACTCACTCTCCATATTTCATCTGGTCATTAGTTTTGTAACAATACGTATGGTTTATTGCCTTGCAGAATTTGACATATTTTACAAAAATTGCCAACGTTCAATCCTCAACTCACTTCATCGCGTTCGGCGCTCAAACCAGATCGAGGTTTCTAATGGCACGCAACGAAAGAGAACCGGCAGCACCGGGAGCTGTCGGCCCAGAGATCAGCTGGAACGAATCCCAATGGTTCTGGTGGTCTGACGCCGACCAGCGTATCAGCGGTTTTCACCGCATTGCACATCAGCCTAACCGTAACAATGCCCACATCTGGAACGCGATCATAGATGACACGGGCCGCTACACGCGCAGGGTGAGCAGCGAGGTGGCCTTCTCGGACGAGATGAGAGCAGACGGCGAATACAGTTGCGAGGGCCTGAGCTTCCGACACCTCGAACAAGGCGGGCTCGCGGTAGCGACAGAGCAGGACAGCGTGCAGCTGGATCTACAATTCGAAGATCTGCATCGTGCCGTTTCCTTCGACGAGGTCGTGTCTGCCGAAGAAGCTCATGCGATGGAAGGGGAGTCCTCCACCGGTCACATTGAAGCCGCTGGCAGAATAAGCGGCACGCTAACAATCCGAGACCGGACGATCCAGGTTTCGGGCCACGGCCATCGGGATCACTCGTGGGGACCGCGCAATGTGGCCAGCATTCAATGCAGCACGTGGGCCAACGGCACGATCGGGGATGAGTTCTCCTTCTTCGTGGTGGCTGGCGCACTACATGGCAAACCGCCTCAGAAACTGGGCTACGTGGTGGAGCATGGCGAAGTCACGCCGGTCAGCGAGTGGAAACTCTATCCATGGATGGACGTCGACGGTGTGACCTATGTCCGCGTATCTGGTTATCTCGAGACTGCTGACGGCAGAAGATTCGATCTCGAATTCTTGGATTTAATGGGGTCGACCATCGTCAAGCTCGATGAGTGGATCGGCTGCGAGACGGCATTCAATCTCATTGTTAACGGTGAACAAAACGGTGTTGCAAATATGGAACGAGCAATCAATCCCTGCGCCGGTTCGCGTATGCCGTCACCTGCCATAAACGCCATCTACGAGGATGGAGTCGGTCAATACAGCCGGGGAGGCTAACCCGGGTGGGGTGAGGAGAATACAACCGCCTTCATCACAAGACTCCGTCAGGCGTATTCGACTTCACTTTTGGGAGAATTTGTAGATCACCTGAGCACCAGCCTCGCGAGGGCGCCCGAAATCACCGTGGACGTGCTGTGGCCCCGAATTATCGATCATGCCTATGAAGTAGTATTCGTCAGCCAGGTTTTTTCCATACATACGTATCGTCCAGCTCTCGCCGTAGCTCAGATTTACGTAGGCGTTTACCAAACCATAACCGTCCTGGACTGACGCATCTTCAACGAGCCCCGGAAAAATCGCCGCATTAAATGCGTTGGGCCGGTCGAACGGTGAGAACGCGATGTCATCAACGTAGTAGTACTCCAACCTGGCATCTATCTCCCAGTTGGAAGCAAACTCGTTGACGTAGTTCACACCGACGACACCGCTGTACTTCGGAGCGCGGTTCAGGCGGTTACCTGACAGGTCCAACGTGGGTGAAGTTGTGGCGGGGTCTCCGTCAACACTGCGAAGGTCCAGGGCATCAACACTATTGAAGCTGTCGTACTCTGCCGTCGGAACCCAGGAAGCACCCAAATCAACCGAGACGTTCTCGCTCAACAAAGCGCGAAGCTCGAACTCCAGCCCGTACACTTCTGCCTCTGCGGCATTGGCCACGACGACCGTGGTTGCAGCCACGCCCGGAAACGCTTCTCCCTGGGTGATCTGAATGTCTTCGTACTCATAGTAAAATGCACTGGCGGCGAACGTCAGCTTGCCATCTCTGAACGTTCCCTTGTAACCAACTTCGTACGCAAGAAGTTGCTCTGGATCGTAACCGGCATCGCAACTCGTATTGTTGTATCCCCCGGACTTGAAGCCGGTGTTGACCTTGGCATAAGCGAAGGTGTCGTCACTGAGATCGTGCTCCAGAGTCACATCCCAGGTCACATCGTCCCAGGTTTCGTCGTATGACGCCTGGCACGAGGGGATCGTGAAACCGGGCGCTGGAGACAGCGGCCCAAGAACGATCTCCTGATCAAAGTCGATCTCCTTTTCATCCTCGGTAAAACGCAAACCCACTGTTAGCCGCGTGGCGTCGCCGATTTGCCAGGTGCCCTGGGCAAACGCTGCCAGGGAGGTCAAAGTCTGCTCATCGTTGAGGTTGATGCTGAGACCGCTCGGAAGCAATGGGAGCAGAAAGTCGATGTCGACATCCTGGTTAACTTCCTCGGTCAGGTAGTACCCACCCACGAGCCAGTCCATGGCACCCGCCGTACCGGAGAGTACAAACTCCTGGGAGAATTGTTCGCTGAACATATCGTTGAACGGCACCGGCACGAATGGAATGTCGCTGTGGTCCGCGTCGTTCTGAATGATGTATTCACCGTCGTAGTAGCCGGTGATCGAACGCAGATGCAGGTCGCCCAGATCCCAGTCGAGGTGCAGTGTCGCGTTCTTGACCTCCGATCGCTGCCGATTGCCCAGATCGCTGTAGATCTCATAGTCTTCATCGGGATCAAACGAAACGCTGCCACCAAACAACGCGGGAAGTGAAAAGGGCTCCGCGCTCAGCACGGCAACCGCAGGTCCGTCCAGATCTTCATCGAAGTAGCCAAGTCTCAAAATGCCTTCAAAAGTATCCGTGGGCGCAAACGAAAATGAACCGCGGACAACGGTCGTCTCCCTGCCGTTGACATCCTTTCCCGTGGTCAGGTTCCTGGCAAAACCATCGTCTTCCTTGAACTCGGCGCCGATGCGAAATCCATACGCCTCAGTGCCGTAGTTAAATATGCCGTAGGCTTCCTTGCGGCTGAAGCTGCCGCCGGTCAATCCGAACTCTGCTTCAAGCCCCGCCACGGGTCGGCGACTGACATAGTTCACAGAGCCTCCATTGGCGTTGCGGCCAAACGCTGTTCCTTGCGGCCCTTTCAACACATCGACTCGATCGAGGTCGAAGAACGCGGCCGTCACGGCCTGTGTGCGTTGTTGAATGATGTCATCTGCATAAATTGCGACACCGTTCTCCGCATGCATGAGGGAACCATCATGCCCGATACCCCGAATGGCGACCCTCGGCGCGCCTGCGGAGGAATCTACAATCATCCCGGGTGTTTGAAACTGCAGGTCTTCGACATTTCGAATTTTCCGCACTTCCAGTTGCTCACCTGTCACCACCGTAGCGGTCACGGGTGTATCGATGAGACTGGTAGCGCCTTTCTTGGACGCTGTAACCAGAACTTCTTCAATAACTGCATTCTGGGCGGCAGCTGCAGTGCCTGAATACAGCAAGCTCAGCACAAGTGCGATTGTTGTCAGATTGCCGAACCGAAGGCGTTCTATTTGACTTCCGGCATCAGTGTTCTGGTTCAGTCTCCACCTAAGAATCCCCTTAGTTTTTCGGCACCGAGTGCGCCAATTCAACCAATTGCCGGGTGTCGCAGGCGTTCAATTGTTCTGCGCCGACATGCAGATTGCGGCGGCGAATACGCAGAGGAACCCGGCTACCGCCCCGATGTTCAGCTTACTCGCAGTCACTTGAACCTCCCCGGTAATGACCGCTCACTACTCGATTCATCGTCGCGATGCATCGGCTCAAGGAGGACCCCAAGAATCGATGATTCTATCCGTGCCGAGAACTAAGTTTCAAGTGATATCTGTCTCAACAAAAAGAATAGTGCCTGGATTGGGCAAATGTGTTCATGATTTATACATCACGCGGAGAAATAGGGAAATCTACGGTTTCGCAGGCCCATCGGGTAGTGCCTGACCGTCAACGTGCTCCATGACATGGAACGGGGCGCCGAGGATGGATTCATCCCCACCGACAGGATCGGGCCGGTCAGGCGCTATCCGGTCGAAGACGTGACCTTCCGCGACGGGTGGGGAAAGAGTTGGCCTGGATAGGGTGCTGGCTGGTTGAATCAGCCAACCGTAGCCGCCTTAGTCACTGTAAAACGTATTTGTCGTAAAAGTCGGCGTAGTTGTCGTAAGTGAACGCGATGCCGTCCCTGCCAATCGGCGAGTCGGGGACGATTTGCTCGTGGCCGTGCGTGCACCGTTCGTACACCTTGAACGCAACGTCGATTCCTGCCGCCTTCAGCCGGTCGACGTATTCGACCGTCTCCCAGTAAAACGGTTCGTATTCGCCCACAAAGGTAATGGTCGGCGGAAAATCGCTGTAGTCGGTATTCCTGGCTGGAGCGGCACAGGCGGGGATCTCGGCATTGCGCCGGTGCAGGTCTTTCAGATAACTGCCCCAGCCAAAGGCGTTGGCCCTGGTATCCCAACCCGGGGTATCGATGTAACGCTCGGGGTCCGTGGGCTGCAGATCGTCGATCATCGGGTAGAGCGGCATCTGGAACGCGATCTTCACGTCTTTCGTGTCCCTCGCCTTCAGTGTGATGGCCGCCGTCAGCCCGCCGCCGGCACTGTGCCCGGCTATCATGAACCGGCCGGCATCGATGCCGAGTTCGCCGGCGTTGTCTCTCATCCAGAGCAGGGTACCGTAACAGTCGTCCAGAGCCGCGGGATAGGGCTTGACCAATGCGTTGCGATAGGCCGGTGCCACGATGACGCAGGGCCTGCGCTCAATGAACTTCGCCAACTGCCCATCGAAAACATCGGGACTGCCCGTCACGTAACCCCCGCCATGCGTATACAGCATCGCCGGCAAATCTCCCGTTGCAGATGCCGGCCGGTAGATCTTGACGCGAATCTCCGCTTCTCCGTCACCGGTTGGGAGAAATCGCTCCTCGACGTTTATCGATTCCGGTGCCTCGCTCTTGATCATCCGGCTCAGTACGGCGGTGGTGATCTTCATCGACCACTTTGCCCGAAAGAAGTATCTGAGACAGACCGCCGTCCAGTAGACCCCAAACGGACGCAAATCAGGGTGGAGCATTTGTCGAGTTACTTTCATAGGGCCTCCGACCAACGAAGGGGCGGTCGTCAGTTTAATGGGCGTCTAACTTGCGTTCTCGGCCAGTTTGCGATGGTCCCAACTGATCACCCGATCGACCTCGACTATCATGCAGGTTCGTTTGGGAATCCTGTTCTTCGGTGTCGCATCGCCGGTTAATCGAGGCTCCGTAAACGCCATGTTTCTTTCGGAGATAGCCTGAAGAACCGCCAGATTTTCTGCAGGATCGTCTGCGAATGTGACACGCCCCTTTAACGAGACACCGCGCAGTTCACCATAAGTTTCACCGTCGGCGAAAAGCAGCGTTACTCGCGGATCGCGGCGCAGATTCACGACTTTCTGCGAACGCTCGTAAGAATTGAAGGCGATCTGTCGCTCTGAGGTCAACGCAAACCAGTTTGTGGTGAGATGCGGTGTACCGTCCTTGTTGATGGTCGCCACGTGCATGTCTCGCTGTTCGGAAACGAACGACCAGACCTCATGCTCGTTCAGCGCAATGCGGTTTCTCTGTTTGGCCAACTTCATACCTCCAATGGTTTTCTGACGTCTCAGCGGCGTGCGCAATCGGAAAGCTTCTTCGACCTGCGCAGGGGTCAGGCCGTAGCCTAAATCCAGCTACTGTTCGAATCTTCCCAAAGCTGGATGCGAACATCGTCGTCGTCGTAGAACAGGAACGACCGCGCGTTCTCGCCAAAATCCCATACCGCATCCGTCGTCGGCCGGAAGCCGGCCGCTTTCACCTTTTCGAACCAGCCGTCGATATCGTCGACCCGGAAGGCAAGTTCGCGCATGCCGGTCACGAAATAGGAGTTGTATTCTTCCGGGGTCTTGCGAACGACGGGATTGTGCGCCTCCTGCACCTCGAGCATAGCGCCGTCGGGCGAGGTGAGCAGCGCACAATCGATGACCGCATCGCGGCGACCCAACATCGCCTCCATTTCGTCGAGCTTGCTCTCGTCGAACCCCGTCGGACCCGGATCTCCGGGTGAACAGAACCGAATCTGGACAGTAAAGTCGAACAGCTCGGTCCACATCTTGAGTGATTTCTCCAGATCGCTGACGCATAGGCAAACGTGGTGGAAACGCATGATCCCTCCTTGATTATCGCCACGGCATAGCTGGCAATGGCTTCATTATGTGGCTTCAATCATGGTAGCCATGAAATCGGTCCGTGTAACCTGCGGGCTAGTAGCCTATTTTGCCCAGTTGGCCAACACCGTCCTCGTATATTGCATTGATCACGGGCGAGGGCAGGCGCTGGCCGCCGCAGGGATTGATTGACCGTTCCATGCACGCTACACCCTTGCTTTCACCGTTCACGGTGAGAATGAAGGCTGTCTCGCAGAGGAACAACTCGTCGAGGGTGACGATGGTCGACCCTAAGAGGTCCGAAAATTCGAGGTCGAACCGTCTGTCATCCGTGGTCTCGACATGGCCGGAGACCCGGACCATGCTGACGCCATCGGCGTCCATCCACGGGTAGAGTTTCCATTCCCTGACGGGCGTTATCGAGCCATGTTCGGCGATGTAACCCAGCTTGCGTGTTGCATCAGCGTACGTTGTGCCGCCGGTCACGAAGAATGAAAACTCATCCCCGATCGTACCGTTGCACCAGGTAGTGGACTGAAGGCTCATCACGTCACGCGCCCCCCATGTGTGGTCCCGGTGACCGTAACCCGCCACCTCGATCGTCCGGCCTCCAACCTTGAGCGTTGCTGTCACCCTCCCGGCCGCTTCAGTGTGACCGGATCCGACCTCTCCCATCATGTCTCTGGCGGCCTCGGCGGAAACGACTTCGTCGAAAGAGACTGCGCGGTGCAGGTCCTCCATTTGCAGATCCAGTTGCGTATCGTCCTGATCCACCACGCACGCAACGCCGCCCTGTTCGAGGTATCGAAAACTCAATCCCTCGACAGAGTACCTGCCGTCTGCTCTCATGTCCGGTGAGAAAGCCACCGCGCTGCTCACCCGCCGGGTATAGCGGCCGGTATCGTCAATGATGGCATTCCAGATATGTGCGTTCTTGCGATTGGGTTGGTGGGCGATGCGATGAAATCCACTGATGCCCTGCTCGGGATCGGCCCACCAGAACCACTGGGATTCGTTCCAGCTTTTCTCCTCGCCGACCTCAGCAGGAACAAGAGGTTCTTTTTCGTTACGTGCCATTGAAGGGTCCTCAATCTCGTTTGTTGGGTATCAAGCATGGCCCGGCTGTCGAGCGCGAGCCGGACCAGAATTTGTTGAGCGCCTGGCAGAAATGAACCAGCCGCGATCGCTGGCGGTGAAAACCTGAGCTCTGCTTTCCCGCTACCATAGCTTGTTGTCCATGATGTCCTGCAGAAGATACAGCGGTGAGAATACAGGGCTTTCCATTATTGCCTGTGCGATCTCTTCTGTTACGTCCGGGGTTATTGCCATCGTGCGAGCGATGAATAGCACGACTGCCATGCCGGTGTAGACGGTGTAGTAGTGGAGCCGGTGCCTGTCTACGGCCTGGCCCCGAGCCTCTTCGTAGCAGGCGATCAAATCCTCGACAGGGAGCCAGCCGGGAAGTCTCCTGTCCTCCGCCCGCCGGACGGCCATGAAATCCAGGGTGAGCCACCAGGCGAGATCTTTTTCCGGCGCAGCCAGATGGACGATGTCGAAATCGATCAGCGCTGCGCATTGCGTGCCCCGATAAATTGTATTGCCGGGACGTGCGTCACCCCAACTGATCGATAACGGTTCGTTGTCGATCTTGTTGGCCGAAAGCCAGTCGAGTGCTTTCGATACCAGTGGGAGAAGGTCGTCGCCCCGAGACCATTCATGGTACCGGCGCCAATGGTCGATCAACCAGTCGTTGTGCGTGAAACCGGGCCTTGCGCGTTCTAACAGCGGCCCCAGGGACAGGTCGTTGGGGTTCAGCCGGTGCACGCGTGCCAGGGCGGCCAGGCTGCTCCGGCAGAGCTGCGCCTGCTCATCGGCGCTCAACTCGGTCACCCAGCCCGCAAGATGATAGCTTGGCTCATCGGGTGGAACCTGACCGTCAACGTACTCCATGACATAGAACGGGGCGCCGAGGATGGATTCATTCTCTTCGTAAAAGTAGGTTTTGCAGGTCGGTATGTTCTTGTCGCTTAGTTCTCTTTGGACTACATATTCCGACTCGAAGTCCTGCTCCAGATGCTGGAGGTAGTCGCCCATTGCCTTTTTTCGCAGGACGTAGCGGTTGCCATCCGTCAGCGTGAAGAAAAACACCTCGCTGCCGCGGCCGTTGGCGTCTTCAGCGGTGGCCTCCAGATCCACCAGGTCGTTGCCGTCGAATCTGCTTCGGCTCCAGGCGGCGAACTGGTCGCGTAGGTCGCCCAAATCGCGGTTCCAGCCTTTTCTCCCCATCATTCTGTCGCCCGGATCGATTTCTTTCATCACTGATGTCCTCGCAGAAACCCGATCATTGCCAATTGATGGTAAATAAAGTTAGACAATGGCCCGTAAACTATCACTTAATTTTGTATTTGGCCATATCCGTCATAAAATATAAACGTTCTGGGGCTGGGCTGAAGACAACGCGTTGAAGACAACGCGTTGCAGACAACGTGCTGAAGGCAACGCCGAGATGGAAAGTGAGAGAGTCAGTCCGTCGACTTGTCGAAAAGGTGGCGGGTAAGCACTTGCACAAAAGGAGGAGCGAATGTCTGACGAAGATTCCGGTTCGGCGCTGGATGAGCTGGGGGCGAGACTGACGGATGCCATTCTCGATGCCTATCGGGATGCCGCGAAGGTGAGCTACGGCGCATGGCGCCGGGTGTTGAAGAAGACGGAAAGCGACGCAGAGGGCTCACTCGTCGCAATGGAAGGCGTGCTGAGCACGGCGCGGATATTCTCAGCCGCAGAGCTCTGTGCGCTCGAGGCCGACCCGGACTATCCGATGATCGTCAAGATGATCTCGGTTCCGGGCAAGGACATCGGCGTGCCCAACTCCGACTGCACCTACCACCATGCGGCCGTCCACGGCAATCACACCTATCGGATCTTCGGCAACCGGGGAACGGCCCGCCTGTTCGACATCGAGGTCTTCAGTGGCAGCTCCGCAGACATGAGTACGTTCACGCTCGTAGATTCGCTGGACGCGCGGGGCCATTCGATTCCGCCGGGCTCGGACTTCGAGATCGTGCTCTCCCGCGAGCCCCGGGAAGGCATGTGGATTCCCATTCCCGAGGGCCTGGGTACGCTCTTCTTCAGGCAGATCTACTACGACTGGGAGAATGAAGAGCCCGCGATGATGGTGATCGAGCGGGTGGGAGCCACCTATCCGCCGCCGCCTCTCACTCGTGAAAAGCTCGAGCGGCGGGTCGCGGCGATGTGCGGCTACCTGCGCGACGTGACGGACGCAATGTACGGCCCGGTGGGTGCCGAGACCGCGCTATCCGCCGATGGGGCGTCCATTCCCAACCCGGGGGCACCCATGGGTTTCGGAGGGTTCACGCCCGCCCGGGGATACTATGTCTGCAAACTCGGCGAAGCGCTGATCCTGGAGTTTACGCCGCCCGAGACCGAGTACTGGGGCATTCATCTGTGGAACCTGCAGGGCGATGGTCTGCAGACCCACCTGCGGCAGACTTCAATAAACGGCCACCAGGCAGCCGTTGACGCGGACGGGCGCGTCCGAATCGTGATATCGAGAGAGGATCCGGGTGTGAAAAACTGGCTCGACAGCCACGACCGCGAGTTCGGACTGGTCTTCGCACGCTTCTACAAGGTCGACGCCGCGCCGGACCTGCCGCTGAAGCGAGTGGCTCTCGAGGATTTGCGCGAGCACCTGCCGAAGGACACGGTCTTCGTAACACCCGAAGAACGCCGTGAGTCGATTCGCCGCAGGCTGATCTCCATGCACCGCCGGCTGCAGACGGACTATTGACCTGTCTTTGCTGGCCCTTGCTCAAGTGGTCGACAGTTTCCGCATCGGCCCAGCGGGTCGGTGGGCCGCATTCCACGCCACAATCTAGCCGCACCTATTCGTGAATAAGCGTAGCGAGGTTGGCAAGAGTAGTGAAAACGGTGGGTGCGCGGACGCGTGCTTGCAGCACGTTGAGCACGCGGCGGGAGCACGCCCAGTGATTTCGCTGCTATTGACGGCCGCAGTAGTTTATTCATAAATAGGTCGGGCTAGGTCTGGTGCAGCTGCGAGTAAGATAGAAGTTTTCAAAGAGTCGAGCATGCTTTTGAGCTCACGTTTGTTTTCGCAGTGCTTAAGACTCATCGCGTTCCTGACAAGGAATGCGGCTAGTTGTTCCGAGCTCTGACCGGTGCTTTCAATCTGGTTGTCATAGGGGGTAAGAAGATCTATGACAACCTGGTTGTGCCGTTTGTGAGATTTGTTTATCGCTGCTCGTCCAGCGTCGCTGTGCCCGCTGATTAGATCTTCCACGTCTTCCGAGGTCTGCAACCTCTCGAAAGTTCGAACCACTGTCTCGCTTAAGTAAACGTCAAGCTGGTTGGCAAGGTTATCCCCGTCCTCTAGTCGCTCGCTGATGCGTGCGAGGACAAGGTCAGTATTCCGACTGATCGCGGCCTCCACTAAGTCATCTTTGCTTCCGAACTGGTCATACAGTGTTTGCCGAGAGACACCAGCGGCGTCCGCGATATCCGTCATAGCTGTCTTACGAGCACCGTAGCGAATAAACGTCGCGATGGCCGCATCAACTATTTTGTTTTTGGTTGACGTCATAGGGCGAATACTAAATCGAAATTTACTACTTGACAAGATATGAACAATTGTAAAGTATAGGTTTCCTGGGCTTTTAGCCGATGAAAGTATTTGTAGCAAAAGCTGAAATGAACACTTCTAAACGCATAGCGTTTATTGGATTAGGTGCGATGGGTGAACCCATGGCTCAGCGCTTGATGGACGCCGGCTTTACGGTCACGAGTTGTGCGAATCGCAGTCGCGAAGCAATTGAACGATTGGGGGGTGGTGACGAAGCCATTATTGCTCAGTGTGATGAGGTCTTCTCAGCGATGGGTAACGCAGTTCGGTGTGGTGATGTCGGCGCTGGACAGCTCACTAAGGTGGCAAATGACACGCTCTTTATGTCGACGTTCGCGCTGCTCCAAGAATTGCGAGAGGTAATCGATTCCTACGGTATGGACTTCAAGCAATTCATCGAAGTCCTGGACCAATCTACTGGGAGAAGTTGGGTTTCTGAAAACGTGGGCATCCCACGACAACGAGTAGCGCTTCCAGCAATGCCGAATCTCAATCACGATGACGCGCAAGCGGTAGCGGAACAAGTCAGGAGCGAGAAGTAATGTCAAGAACTGTATTGATCACAGGATGTTCGACTGGAATGGGCCGGTTGGCGGCGTTTACGTTTCAGGAAAAAGGCTGGAACGTGGTTGCAACCATGCGACGACCAGAAAACGAAGCAGAGTTGAATGCCCTGGAGAATACGTTGGTGCTGGCATTAGATGTGACTGATCAGTCGAGTATAAACGACGCGATAAGTCAGGCGATCGACAACTTCGGCACGATTGATGTGCTTGTCAACAACGCTGGCTACGGTGGCCATGCGGCGCTGGAACAATCAAGCGACGAGTCGGTTCGCGCTATGTTCGATACCAACGTTTTTGGCGTGTTCAACACGACCCGTGCTGTGATGCCTACGCTGAGAAAGCAGGGCGCTGGCGTAGTTATCAACGTGACTTCCATGGCTGGGATGATCGGCATCCCTCTCGAGACGTCTTATTGCGCTTCGAAGTGGGCCGTCGAGGGCTTCACAGAGGCTTTGGCGATGGAGTGTCGTGATCTTGGTATCAAGGTGTGTTCAGTGCTTCCGGGTGCCTACGCGACTGCCTTCAACGGGAACGTACAGGACAATCTGGAAACAGGTGATACCCAAGTGGTAGAACACGCGCAGAAAATCCGAGCTCACTTTGGCGCCATCGTCGCGGATCACCACGGGAGCGAACAGACTGCAGACGCCCAGGAGGTGGCTGACCTAATCTATCAGTGCGCGACAGAGGATATGCCGGTACATAACCCGTGCGGAAGTGATGCAGAAATGCTGGTCGGACTGTCCCAGTCTCCTGGGCGGCAGGTGTTTTACGACAACTTGACGGGATTACTGCTTCCCGCAACACAAGCATAAGCTCGCCGAAGCATGACGTTTTGGATACCTAATCGGCTTGATGCCGACCGGTATCGACTTTCAGCCTCTCAAGCTGGGTGTGTGGGCGTTCCAGGCCGTTATGCAATGATGGGTGGCGTGACGAGTGCCGCTGTCGTGACAGCCATGGAGGAAGTCACTGGTCAACAGCCGCTTTGGTCTAGCAGCCCGTGGCAAAAGTTGATTTTGATATCCAGGTTTCGTTAGTAGCTGAAGGCGGACGTATTGGCTCAACGCGAATCTCATCGTGATTGATTTAGAGGAGGTTATCTAAATGAATAAGTGGGCTATTGGAGTCCTGGTCCTCCTGGCGGCAGTGGTAGTTGTTGGCTTGGTCACGCGTAAATCAGTGCGTGCGGAAATTCTAATTGAAGCGACGCCTGAAAAAGTTTGGGCAGTGATCACCGATCCCTCTTCTTACCCCGACTGGAATCCGATTTTCGTTTCCTATGAAGGTGTGTTTGCTGAAGGCAGCCAAGTCTCGTTACAGATGAAAATGGGCGAAGGCGATCCCACACGAGTACAAGTTGAGGTAAAGGACTTCGTACCCAGGGAATGGATGCATCAGGGTGGGGGCTATCCTCTCATCCTGACCTATGACCACAACTGGTATTTGGAGGCAGTGCCCGAAGGCACGAAGGTTACCCAGTATGAGTACTACACCGGAGTATATGTGCTCTTCTGGGACCCCACCGCTGCGCGACTGGCCTACGAACAGGGAAACAAAAACCTCAAAGCGAGATTAGAAGGCTAACGGAGCTACGCCCCAGCCCGACGAGAAAACAGTGACCGGGGGGGATTTTGACTCATCTGACAACCTTGTCCGCGAATAAGAGGTCTAGCCCGACCTATGCATGACTGAACTACTGCGGCAGTCAATAGCAGCGAAATCACTGGGCGTACTCCCGCCGCGCGCTCAACGTGCTGTCAAGCACGCCTGCGCGCGCTCAACGTGCTGCAAGCACGCGTCCGTGCACCCAGCGCTTTCACTACTCCTCATCTTGCCAGCCTCGCTACGTCCATTCACGAATAGGTCGGGCTAGCGTGGGGCAAATCTGGCGTCGGACAAGGTCAAAGAGCCGAGTTGGCTTTCGTCAAAAAACGGAACCCGGCAGCAGCCCCGTGGCCTGTCCGTTTTCCTGAATCGCCTGGCCGGCCACAAAGGTGGATACGTAGCCTGTTGACTTCTGCATAAGGCGTGCTTCACCAGCCGGGAGATCGTGGACGAACTCCGGATGCTCCACTGCAAGTGCGTCCATGTCGATCAGGTTGATATCGGCGGCCATGCCCGGTTCAAGCGTACCGCGACCCTCAATGCCAAAGTGGTCCGCGCCGTCCTTCGTCAGTTTCTTCACGATGAATTCGATGGGCAGGTGATTCGGGCTTCCCTCGGGGCTATCGCCAAAGAAATTCAACAGCGTGGACGTGGGCATGCTGTAGTCACAAACAACCGTGACATGGGCGCCTCCATCGCTGCCGCCAAGCAGCGTGTGCGGGTGGCTGACCATCTCGTGGATCGCGTTGAGGTTCTTGTACGCATAGCCTCCACCGACAAACAGCAGGAAGTTTCGCCCGTCGTTCTCCAGAAGACAGTCAATCGCCACCTCGCGCGGGAATCTGTCCTCGCGCTTTGCGATGCTGGCGATACTTTCCTCCGGTGGCGGCGCGTAGCTGGGCGGCGTGCCCATGCGATAGACCAGCGGCCACAACAGGTCCTCGTTCTTGAACACCATTGACATGCCAACTTCATTGGGGTCGGTTTCGGTGAGCAGGCGCTGCTTGAGCTCCGGGTTCTGCATTGCCTGCCACTTTTGCGCAAGCGGCATCTCCTTGAGCGGTTCAAAACTCGGCAGGTAAAAGAAGGGGTGAAATCCTTGCAGCGAGAACAACTGGCCCACTGGTCGGCCGTACACCTGGGGCTGGATGCGCGCACCCTCTGAGGCGGCATCCAGGCAGAAGCTGAGTTGCTCTCGCCACTTTTCCGGGTCGGCGGCGCATTCAGGCATCAGGAACGACACCGGTCGACCCGAGCGCAATGCGATCTCCTTCATGATGCGCATGTCGTCATCAAGGCCGGGCCAGTCGTCGCCGGTCAGGCTTTTCGGTACCCACTCGATCACTCCGCGCCCGGTTGCCCCGATGGCAGATCCGATTGCGACCAGTTCCTTTTCCGTGGCGAACGACCCGGGAATCGGCCGGCCGGTGCTGTCGACGTGCATCAGGGTTCGTGAGGTTGAAAAGCCAAGTGCGCCTCCTGTGACTGCGTCTGCTGCAAGGCGGGCCATTGCCTGGATGTCGGTGTCCGTCGCGGAATCAAAGGCTCGTTCACCCATGACATAGGCACGCAGGGGAACGTGCCCGAGCAGCGCGCCGACGTTGAGCGTTCGCGGCTTCGCGCGCAGCACATCCAGATACTCGGGAAACGACTCCCATCCCCATTGCATTCCCTCGTTCAAGGCAGCCGCCGGAATTTCCTCGACGGCCTCCATGATGTCGATCAGCCACGACCGCTTGTCCGGTGAGGCCGGCGCGAAGCCGACGCCGCAGTTGCCCATGATGACCGAGGTAACGCCATGCCAGATCGAGGGGGCGAGTTGTTCGTCCCAGGTTGCCTGGGCATCGTAATGTGTGTGTATGTCGATCCATCCGGGGGTGACGAGCAGGCCATCGGCATCGATGACCCTATGGGCCGATCCCAGATCTCGACCCACCTCGACGACACTTCCATCTGTCACG
Source organism: Pseudomonadales bacterium (assembly GCA_963663395.1). GTDB lineage: Bacteria > Pseudomonadota > Gammaproteobacteria > Pseudomonadales > Azotimanducaceae > Azophilus. Next base: position 4,356,176 of record OY760226.1, on the reverse strand, counting down.
GCGATGTCGGCGCACTGCGGCTGCACTCCCGTTCCGTCGACGACAGTACCGTTTTTGATCAACAGATCGTGCATATACCGAACCTCCCGATGCGTCGCAAGTCGCTTGCGCCTTTAATCACTATTGCGAAAAATGCAAATAGAGTGACGCTGAAGGAAAAAACGATAGATAAATTTTTATATTTGGTCAACAGATTTGAAATGAACGTACCAGGCGGGCGAGATGCGCCTTGAGAGTCATGAACTACCAGTGACCGGTTCCACAACGGGAATCGATCGTGCCATGGCCGAGCGGTTCGCCGCTGAAGGTGCGAACGTGCTGGTCACCGGTTGCTGGGGCCCGCGTTCGATGTGGTCAACAACGCCGTGCCCATGGAGGCATTGTGGCCAGGAGTAGTTGCTCTAGCCCGCATCCGTCACCAACTTCCTGCTGCGGACGCCGATGCACTCGCCCCGCGTGGCCGTGCTCCCTCCGGGCACCTTGACGTACTGTCGAGTACGCCGGCGGTGCCCTCCGGTCCGCGCGGCCATGCGGGACGGCGCCTCGACGCCCTCGCGACGAAAGTTGGTAACGGATGCGGGCTAGCCGCGGGCGGTCTCGGTCTCGTTCTAGATCAATGTGGCCACTCGGGTCGATGTCCCATATTTCGTAGAAATGCCCGATCCTGCATCGAATGTCCGGATTAGGTAATAGTTATTGAAATATATTGTTTTATGGGTATAGTTCAGTTGAATAATGGGATCGAGATGCGTTGAAGCGTTTCGAGCGGTGATCAATGGACGAGGGGGAGTCAGATGATTTCGAATCAGCTATTCGTGAGTGCAGTGGTCGGGTTCGCCCTTGTTGTTGCTTCTGCGATCAACACATCAGCGCTGGCCGCCGACGGTGCGGAACGGGGCGGATCTTCGGCAATTGAGGAGATTGTGGTTACCGCCCGTAAGCGAGAGGAATCGTTCGTCGATGTCCCGGCGTCTCTGACGGTTGTGACTGCCCAGCAACTGGAAGCCTACGACACGGAGCAATTGAAAGAGCTGGCGCATACGGTGCCCAACATGTACGTCCAGCAGACCAACTCCGGCAAGCAGATATCGATCAGAGGCCTGGGCAACGTATCCATAAACTCTCATTTCGACCAGGCCGTGGGCCTGGCAGTGGATGGGCTGAGCCTGCAGCGTCAGGCAACCTGGGAGCTTGGCTACTTTGACGTCGAGCGTGTCGAAATACTGAGGGGGCCGCAAGGATCCTATTTTGGCAGGAACACCACAGCCGGTCTCATCAACGTCACCACCAAGGGCGCGTCTGAGGAATTTGAAGGCTCGGTGAGCGCAGCTTATGAAGATGAGACCGAAGAGCAAGTCTACAAGGCAAGCCTCTCCGGACCGATTGCCGACCGGTTGGGTGGCCGCATTGTGGTGCAGAACAGGGATTCCGCGGGATGGATGCAATCTACCCCTTCACCCTTCTGGCATCGCCAACAGCCAAAATTCGATGAAACGCTGGGTCGCTTGACGCTGGAATGGGCACCCACCGACAACGTCGAGATTAGCAGCAAAACGGCGTTTACCGATTTCAGGATGGAGGGTACCAACGTACAGCACATTGAGTGCAATCCAGGCTTTCTGGGTTGGCAGGGTGCGGCGCTGGCTTTGGGCTTTATCAACAACCCCGATGATTGTACGCCTGATGACCGTAGAAGCGGCTCCGCCGGGATTACAGGCGGAATCAACGGCGACGGAACCGACCGCCGGGATTTCGAAGGTTGGATGCAAACGGTAACTGTCGAGTGGGACCTGGCAAACGAATTTACCCTCGTGTCAGTCACTGGGTACCAGGAGTATGATTCGTTTGCGAATTTCCCGGCATCCTGGACGGAGGCCAGGTCCGCTACAGCGCAGACTAGCAATGAGTGGGACGATTTTTCCCAGGAAGTCCGCATCATGTCCCCGGATTTTGACTGGGGATCCTTCGTAGCGGGCGTTTTTTACAACACCGCGGATTATGATCATATCCAGGGGGTTGATTTCAATTTCCCGGAGATCGCGCTGGGGGCTCTGCCATTTGCTGGTTCTGCGTTGAAAACGATGAATCGCGAGCAGCAATCATTCGCGGTATTTGGCGAAGTGATGTGGAACTTTTCAGAGGACTGGACGCTGACTCTCGGCGGACGCTATACCCAGGATGAGAAGGACATCCATATTTTTCAAACCCTGGGGCCGCTCGGCGTCGCCGACGACCCGACAGCGATTGAAGTGGCGTCACCGTTCATTGGGCTTACGGCCCTGACAGGATGGAGACCCTTCGATCTTCGGGACGATGATGAGTTCTCGGATTTCACGCCCAGCGCGACGCTCGAATGGAGCTTTTCGGATAACGGCAACGTCTATGTGTCCTACAAAGAGGGCTTCAAATCCGGCGGTTACGATCAGGGAATATCGCGACACGGGCCAGGCGGGCCAAATGATCCCCCGATCGGGTTCGCGTTCGATTCGGAAAAAACGCAGGCTATCGAGGTTGGCTTGAAGCTGGAGTTTCCCGAACAGGATATGCTTCTCTCAGCAGCCATCTTCACTCAGGAGTTTACCGATCTGCAGGTTCAGTCCTATGCGCCCAGCGAGTCTGCGCTTGTCACTCCCAACCTGATCACCAGAAACGCCGCAGATTCCACCTCCGAGGGCATTGAGATAGATCTGCTCTGGCAGGCGTCAGAGAATCTGCGAGTCAACGCAGGCTTTGCCTATCTGGATGCCACCTATGATTCGTTTTCGAACGCACCCTGTTTCGATGGTCAGACGGAAGCTCAGGGTTGTGATGTCGCCAACGATGTTCAGGATCTGAGCGGCGAGACACTGGTAATGGCGCCGGAGGTTTCGGCAACAGTCGGCTTCATGTACTACGCCTCTTTGGGTAATTCCGGGCTGGAACTCGAGTTCGGCGGCGACCTCGGCTACCGTTCCGAGGCCAATATTGCGCCCAACTATCAGCCCGGCAGCGAATCGGACGCGCTGACCATGATCAACGGAACCATCGCTCTCAAAGGCCAGGGTGACCGGTGGGTACTCAGGGTGGTTGGTCGCAACCTGTTGGACGAAGACGTGCTGATTCATCATCAGACGGGTTTCCTGGATGCTTACATTGGCGCCATCACCCCGCCTCGTCGGTTCCAGGCTCAGCTAACGTTCAATTTCTGATGCTGATCTGACCTGGGCGGTGAGACCGCCGGACCCGTGCAACTCGGTCTCGACGCCAGCCGCGCCGAGGCGCAGAGCGTAGCCGGTGTTCTCGCCCTGGATGCCATTCGCGCCACCGGGGGCCGGCTTCGCTACCGCATCACCCCGGCGGAGGGTTGGGTGTCCACACAAGACCATGATGGTGGCCGAATGACGACTCCCGACACGCTTCAATTCACGGAGACCGCCGCTGGCGCGATACGTTGGCTGAGCGAGCATCACGGTGGCAATGCTGCGGTAATTGAAACGGATCGCGTCGCTACGTTCCAGGAACTCGATCGCGCATCGGCCGATCTTGCGAAAGCGCTTTTGACCAGCGGTGTAGGGAAGGGTAGCCGTGTTGCGTTCCTGTTTCCCAATGGTATTGACTTTGTCACTGCGTTCTTCGCGATCACGCGAATAGGCGCGATCGCGGTCCCTGTCAATACCTTTTACAAGGCCCCTGAGCTGGCGTGGCAATTGAAGCATTGCGATGCCCAACTGCTGGTTACAGTCGACAGGTTTCTGCACAACGACTATCTCGCGAGGTTGGAGGAGGGGCTTTCCCCTCTGGCCGAACAGGGTGAACAGATGTTCCTGCAGTCGGCACCGTACTTGAGAAAAATAGTGGTGCGTTCCACCGGCCGACCGGTACCGGCGTGGGCGTACGAAATCGACGAGTTCACGAAGCTGGGGTCACCTGTCGGTGATGCGGTTCTTGGTGCGGTTGAAGCAAACGTCACACCCGCCGATCGGCTCTGTGTGCTGTACACGTCAGGCAGTTCGGCCGCACCCAAGGGTGTGGTGCACAGCCATGGCGCCATGTTGCGTCGCACGGCATCGGTTGGCGGGAGTTCTTTTGGCATTGGTCCACAGGACATCGTCTACAACCCGAGCCCCTTCTTCTGGACGGGAGGGATGTCCAACGGGCTGCTTTCCACGGTACTGAATGCGGGGGCGGTTCTTACGGAAGAGAAATTCGATGCGCCCCGTACGCTTGCTCAACTGGTGAAACACCGCGTCACGATTGCCGTAGGATGGCCGCATTTTGCCAAATCACTTCGTGCAGTGCCGGATTTCCCGAAACATGATTTGAGTTCGCTTCGGGGCGGCATTCTTACCCCGATGCTCCGAGGGGAGGATCTCGGCGATCCCGGGCTTACGGCGACAGGAATCGGCATGACCGAATCCGTTGCGCAACATACCTACAGTGAGCCGGAAGCGCTACCGGAACGATTGAGGGGTGCGTTTGGCAAACCCGCGCCTGGAATCGAACACAAGATTGTCGACGTAGACACGGGCCTTGAAGTCGAAGACGGAGAGGAAGGAGAGCTCTGCATCAGGGGCTATTCGGTGATGCAGGGCTACTACAAGAAAGAACGCGAAGAAACTTTTCGCCCAGACGGTTTCTTCGCAACCGGCGATCTTGGCGTCATCAGGGAAGGTTTCTATTTTTTCACCGGCCGCAGGGGCGACATGGTGAAAACCGGTGGAGCCAATGTCAGCCCGGCCGAGGTGCGCAACGCGATGCTCGGCATCGCCGGTGTGCAGGAGTGTTTCGTTTCCGGCCTGCCCGATCCCGAGAAGGGCGAAGTCGTTGCGGCTGCGGTGGTTGTCGATCCTGAAGCAGAGTTGACCGAAGAGGGATTGCGTTCAGAGCTGAAGTCGGTGCTGTCGAGCTTCAAGGTGCCACGCGTTTTCAAACTGTTGCACCCGGCGGACATACCCATGTTGCCAACCGACAAGGTCGACCGGCGCGCGATCATACGCTTACTCGAGCAACAGGCCGCCAGCTAGGAGTTTCCAACCCGGCGCTTCATGGCAACCAGGAGGGGGAGATGCGACTTGAGATTCTGGGCGCATACCAGAGCCAGTCACCCGGGCTGGCTCTCGTCCTCTCTCAAGCCTGATGGAGACAGGTCGCATGAGCAGCCGCGTTGAGGAGCTTGAGGCAATCGGAGCGCGGCTGACACAGTCGATTCTCGATAGCTACAAACGCAGCGCTCAGCTCAACTATCGTTCCTATACCCGCGCGCTCGAGCTTGCCGGACTCGAGGATGCTCATCTGACAGTCCGGGAGGCAGCACAGACCACTGCGAGTTTCTTTGCTGCTGCCGCACTGCTGTATCTTCGGGCGGATCCGGAATATCCGATGCTCGTGAAGATGATGTCCATTCCGGGCAGATCAACGGGTGGTCCCAATCCCGACTGCAACTATCAGCAGGCGAGCCTTCACGGTGAGCACACGTATCGGATATACGGCAACCGCGGCAGTGCCTCGCTGTTCGACATACAGGTCAACACAAGTTCATCGACAGACCCAATGGGCGCGGCCATGATCAGCTCGCTCGATGCGATGGGCCATGAGATTCCGACAGATGCAGATGTCGAAATCATCCTCAGCACCGAAAAGCACGATGGGTACTGGCTGCAACTTCCTGAAGGCCCGGCGACGATTCTGATACGCCAGGTGTACAACGACTGGGACGTGGAAGAGTCTGCCCGGCTGGTGATCGAGCGGGTGGGTGCTACTTATCCACCCCCGCCACCTGCCCCTGAACGCATCGAAGAACGCGTGCAGGCCATGAATCGCTACCTGCCCACGCTTACCGAGCTGCTGCAGATGGTCGCTGCAAACAATCTCAAGGGTGGCGCCAACAGCCTGGTACATGTACCCATCCCCTCAACCGAGGGCTTCGCGTCCTACGAGTACCTGTGGGGCAACTATGTGTGCAGGAAAGACGAAGCTGTAGTACTCGAGTTCAGGATGCCGCAAACGAAGTACGCGGGTGTGAACATTCATACCCTGGTGGGTGATGGAGCCGAGTACCATCTGCGCCACACTTCCCTCAATGGCCATCAGGGGCGCACGGACAGCGACGGAGTATTTCGCGTTGTGATTTCGCATGAGGACCCAGGAGTACTGAACTGGCTGGATGCGAGTGGAAGAGAATCTGCACTGCTGGCGGCTCGATTCTACAAGCCCGACAAGGTGCCGGTTCCGAGCATGCAGGTTGTCGAGTTCGAAAGTGTCAAGGACCACCTGCCGGACGACACGGCGCTGGTCTCATCGGCAGAGCGCCAGGAGATTCTCAAGCAACGTCTCATCTCGGTACATCGCCGCCTGATGACGGATTACTGATTGGGAAGAACTCATGACCAATGGTGTTAGTGCGATTCTGGATGCGGACAGCCTCATGGGCAGGGCCGCTGCTTCTGTGCTGCAAAGCCTCTCTATGAAGAGCGGCGTGTGTGGTCATCGCACGCCTTGCGAACGCGTGCGCCTGCGAAGCGTTCGTGAAACCCGCTAGCGTGATCTCAAAATCGCGCAGCGGACGGGATACAGAAACGGTTTTACCGGCGAAGTCATGAGTCTCTCTTGATTTGCCGAAGCAGCCAATCGTCGACGTCTCGTGTCCAGCGTCGGAAGATGTCCGTGCGAATGAGTACCCCGTGACCGTGGGGAACGCCGGGATACACGTGTAGCTCGGTCTCGACGCCAGCAGCACCAAGGCGCAGAGCGTAGTCGATGTTTTCATCGCGGAAGCCGTCCGCGCCGCCGACGCAGACCCTGGCCCAGTAGGCTAGCCCGACCTATTCAGTGCGCCGTGCAAAGGTGCACAACCTTAGTGGGTGCGAACCCCACCCGGCAAATGTCGTTCCAGCCGGTAGCAATCGGAACGGCCGTGGAGGTAACGAACCGGTCGAAGCTTCTGGTGTAGAGGGTCCGTAGGGACTTGGCGAGCGCACAGGCCGTAACGTGCAGTGAACGCTGAGCAGGCCTCGAAAAGGGCAATGCGGAAGCCGACCCGTCTGAATTGCGGGGAAGGCCGCCGCCGTTGGGGAAGGCGAACGACGCAGGCACCCAACGGTTCCGCCGGGGTAATGGCGACGGCATGTGTGAAAGAGGGGTTGTGTGCAACACGGGAAACCCCTTGGGGCGGCTGGCAAGCGGCGCTGGCCGACGGTGGTGTCGTGAGGCACGGAACCGGCTCCTTGGGGTGGCGGAAAGGGTCGTAGTACTGATGAAGCCGGGTAATGCTGGTGGAGGAAAGGACCCTTGGTCTGGGAATAATGCTGGCAGGAGCGAGCGCGAGGTGATTGACGAATGAGTCTGAGAACGCCGGAAACGGTTGAGAAGCTCCGTAAGGCATTGCATGCGAAAGCGAAGGAAGAAGTCGGGTTCCGGTTCTATCTCGTCTACGACAAGGTCTACCGTCGGGACGTGCTGAGCCATGCCTATGCGTTGAGCCGCGCGGCGCGCGGTGCACCGGGTGTGGATGATGAGACGTTTCGAGAGATCGAGGAACGGGGACGGGAGTCGTGGCTCGACGAACTGGCGGAGGAACTGAGGAAGAAGACCTATCGAGCCGCCCCGGTACGCCGGGCGTGGATACCGAAGGCGAACGGGGGACGCAGGCCGCTCGGGATACCGACGATACGGGACCGGGTGGTGCAGACGGCGGCGGTGCTGGTACTCGAACCGATCTTCGAGGCGGACCTGCAGTCGGAGCAATACGCGTACCGCGCGAACCATCGGGCGCAGGATGCGGTTCGGCACGTCCACAAGCTGGTCACGCACGGTCACGATGAGGTGGTCGATGCGGACTTGTCCGGATATTTCGACAGCATCCCGCACGCGGAACTGATGAAATCGGTAGCGCGTCGGGTAAGCGACCGGCACATGCTGGCCCTGATCAAACAGTGGCTGGTGGCGCCGGTGGAGGAAGACGACGGGCAGGGTGGCTGGCGACGGACGACCCGAGCGAAGGACGAGAAGCGCGGAGTTCCGCAAGGGGCGCCGGTCTCGCCATTGCTGTCGAACCTGTATATGCGACGATTTCTGCTCGGCTGGAAACAGTTGGGTTATGCGCGGCGCCTGAACGCCCACATCGTGAACTATGCCGACGATTTTGTGATCTGCTGCCGGGGAACGGCGGCGGAGGCGATGTTGGTGATGCGCAGGATGATGGGTAAGCTGAAGCTGACGGTCAACGAAGACAAGACGCGGATGCGACGGCTGCCGGGCGAGGACTTCGATTTTCTCGGTTACACGATTGGCCGCTGCCACTCGCCGACGACGGGACGGGCCTATATTGGCACGCGGCCGTCGAAGAAGAGTGTGCGCCGGGCGATGGCGGAGGTCAGCAAGCTGACATCCTGCCGGACGACCGGTATGGCCGCCGAGGACGTGGTGGGGCGGCTCAACCGCCTGCTTGTGGGCTGGGGGAATTATTTCCATCTTGGCCCGGTGAGCAAGGCGTATCGAGCCATTGACGCCCACACCGGTTATCGGCTCCGCCGGTGGTTGTGCCGGAAACACAAGGTCGGCAACCAGGGGACGCGCCGCTTCCCTTATGAGTTCCTGGTCTCGGACCTGGGACTCGTGCGGCTGTCGGCGACGACGCACAACCTTCCGTGGGCGAAGGCATGATCCTGGAGAGAGCCGGATGCGGGAAATCCGCACGTCCGGTTCGCCGAGCGGCGACTGGAAACGGAGTGGGTATAAATCGGAATGTTGCCGGCCCACCACCGCGCCAGTCGTCGACTCTACTGAATGAACTACTGCGGCAGTCAATAGCAGCGAAATCACTGGGCGTACTCCCGCCGCGTGCTCAACGTGCTGCAAGCACGCCTGCGCGCGCTCTGGTCCGTGCACCCAGCGCTTTCACTACTCTTGCCAGCCTCGCTACGTCCATTCACGAATAGGTCGCGCTAGAGTACTTCGCTGGCCAAAAACTCCATGTGAGCCACGGTTGTGTGGAAATCCTCGCCTAGCTGCATGAGCAGTGTGGTAACAGGAGACGCTTTCCAGGCTTTCAACCGTTCACGAATGTGTTCTTTTGAACCAATGATCGCCATCTCATCGGCAAGCTCCAACGGCACCGCATCGGCGGCCTGTTGCTGCCGGCCACTGAGGTAGAGGTCCTGCAGCATCTCGACCGTGTCGCCGAAGCCCGCCCGTGCGGCCATGTCTCGATTGAAGTTCACTTCACGCGAGCCGTAACCACCCAGCACCATTGCGATGTTTCGTTTGACGGGAAGGAGCGCCTCTTCCAGGTTGTCCGCGATGCTAAATGGTGCGGTGGCGATGATCTCGAACCCAGGTGGTGCAGCGTCGAGTTGTTCGCCCCAGAGTTCGTCGTACATCGTCGGAGGGATCCAGACTGGCTGCCAGCCGTCGAACCTCTCTAATGCCAGCTGGATATTCTTCGGGCCCAGGGCGGCGAGATAGACCGGGATCTTGTTGCGCAGGGGATGGGTGATCGTTTTGAAACTCCTGCCCAGACCCGTACCGTCATCTCCCCGATAGGGCAGCTGGTAAATTTCGCCGTCATACACGAGAGGTTCCTGCCGTGTCACGATCATCTGAAAGATGTCGAGCCACTCCCGTGTGCGTTGTACTGGCCTCGTGAACGGTTGGCCGTGCCATCCTTCGATGATGCCGGGGGAGGAGACCCCGACCCCGAGACTCATGCGGCCGTTTGAGATGTGATCCAGCGTGATGGCCGTCATCGCCGCGCTCGCCGGTGTTCGCGATTGAATCGGCATGACGCATGTGCTGAGACCGATGGTGCTGGTGCGGCTGGCGATTGCGGTGAGTGGGGTGAAAACGTCGGATCCGTAGTTCTCGGAGGTCGCTACCATGTCGAAACCCAGCGCTTCGGCACGCTGGGCGAGTTCGACGTATCGATCTGTAGGAGCAGGCCCCCACATGCCGATATGCAGGGCGAGTTTCATTGTTGCGGAGCGCTAGCCCGACCTATTTTCATTATATGAAATATACACCAAGTCACTAAAAAATATAATGACATATAAATAAGGAAAGGCGCATATTGCCTAGATCGGGAGAAATTTTTTAATTAAGGTTGTGTGTACATATGGTGATGGGCGAGTTATCGCATGCAGCGTGAAATCTCTGTGGATGGGTCGGTTAATCTGCGCGACTTCGGTGGGTACTCAACCGCTGACGGTGGGCGGGTGCGCCCGGGCAGATTGTACCGTTCCGGGTCGCTCGCGCACCTGACCTCCCAGGGTTGGCGCGTTGCTGTTTTATTCGTCCACTTTGACTAAACCGGTGTCACCATCCAACGTTACATTTACCCCGTCAGGAATCAGTTCAGTTGCATTGGCCAATTGCACGCAGGGTAAGCCGTACTCCCTCGATAGACAGGAGCCGTGGGCCAACACGCCGCCGGTTTCCAGAACAAGGCCGGCTATCACAATAAACACCGGGGTCCAACCGGGGTCGGTCGCGTGGCAGATGAGAATCTCGCCTTCCTGTACGCGGCCAATTTCTTCGAGGCTGTGGACTACCCGTGCTGTACCGCTCACCTTGCCCCGACTGGTACCGGCGCCTCGCAGTGAACCGTCCTCCTCGATTGACGAAGCGATATCCAAATCGAGTTCCTGTCCACGGCGCAAATAGGGACCGGGCTTTCTGGTTTTGTTCAGGTAGGAATCGAAGTTTCGCTTGCGGGCGCTGATTTTGGCTTCTTTCAGCGCTGGATTGCTGGTTTGCCCATCGAGCAGGTCATATAGTTCATCGCGGGTCAGAAAGTAGAAATCACGCGGGTCAGTCAAGACACGTCGCTCCATCAATCGACGACTGACTTCCAGAAACCCCTGCTTTATGGCCATGGTAGTAACGTCGGCAATCATGCGCTCGTTGTCACGGGTCATGATGAATTTGAGTGCGTAAGCGTGCACATAAACGAATACTTTTCCGAGCACAGAGCCGAAGATCTTTTTCCGTATGTTTTGAACAATCTCTTCAAGTACTTTTTCACGCAGCGCGTTGGTCTGGTGTTCTTTCGCCTCCGGATCCTGTGATTGTTCGACGCTCAGCATTGCTTTCAGTGAACGATAATCGATCGCAGGGTCTTCGCTTCTTCTGGGAAAATACATGTCCCTGTCCTGATGACCGCGACAGCCGTACATCCTGAGAAAATCGCGGTACTCTCCAAGAAACCCCCGGCCTCTCTCGCTACGTTGCAGTGCGGCTGGAAAATCCGCTCCCTGATGTTTGTTGAAAAGGTCGTTGAGTTCCGGCGATTGACGTATTTTTTCAGAAAGCTGCCACAGCCGGTAATTCTCCTCCATGGTGACCGTGCGTTGCGGCACGCCTGTCATGAGATCTACCAGAGCGTGGTCGTTGTCCCCGTCGTACCACCTGTGCAGCATCCATGCCATCACACCACTCCTGTCGCGCCCATAGATCGAGAACGGAAACCAGATCTCTTTGTAGTAAACACCCTCATACTCGATGACCTCATCGATATGCTGCTTGAGGGCTTCATCCGTAAGGTTGCTCACGTCGACATCAACGTATGCTCTGCCACGGGCGACAGATTCTTCATACAGTTCTTCAAACGCAGGCAGCCATCTGAAAAAACCGCGGTTTGGATGGAACAGAGCAGCGCGAATATAGGCCTTGATGTGATTCCACCTGCCGAAGGGTGCAACTGCTGCACTTTCGCGCTCTTCCGGCGGTAATGTGGCCAGCATGGGTTCGCGGAACATGGGAGGGCAGCTGTCTTCGACCAGGATTTTTTGCAGGCTCGTGTTGTAGTAAACCTCACTCTTGTGGAACTTCCAGATCCACTTTGCCTCGGCTGATGCCAGGCCTCGCATCCTGGCGAATTCTGCGTGGCCCAACTGCCAGAGATAGGCGCGCCAGGAATAGAACAACGGTGTAACTGCGCCAGTCCATGCCTCGTCTGCCATGGCTTTGGTCCAGGTCACACGCCTTTCTTCCGGTGTATCTCTCCAGGCGTCGACGTCGCTGTCCCAACTGAACTCGACACCCGTCACCGGGCGAGACTGCAGAACAAAAAACTGATCGTTACACAGTGCCCACTCGATGTCCTGCGGAAACCCCTGGTAGTAGTCCTGGACGCGAAGTCCCAACTGAGCGAGCTCTCTGGTCTGTGGGTCGGTCAACGCATACCGGCTGCGATCGGCTTGAGGTACATCGGTGGTGGAGGTGCCTCCTGACTCGATGCGGTCGATGCGCAATTCCTTGCTTCCCAGGCGACGCTCCAGTATTTCGAGTTGATCACTGGAAACGATGACCTCGTCCGGCGTGACGATGCCCGACACGATCGCTTCGCCTAAGCCCCAGCTCGCATTCACGGTGATTTCATCGGTTTGCGCGTTCATGGGATTGGCGGTGAACATGACCCCCGATGCATCGGCGGCAATCATCTCCTGCACAACGACGCTCAAACTTACCGCGGCGTGATCGAAACCCCTGCTCTGCCGGTATGCAATTCCCCTTGCTGTCCAGAGAGATGCCCAGCATCGCCGGATGGCATCCAGCAGTTGGTCCTCTCCCTTGATATCAAGATAGGTATCGTGCAAACCGGCAAACGACGCGTCTTGCAGGTCTTCCGCAGTGCCCGATGATCGAACAGCGACATACGCGCGGTCGGTAATCGAGCGATAGGCTTTTGTGATCTGGTAGCTTAAGCTCTCCTGGATATCGGCGTTGACGATCAGGTACCTGATCTCGGCGCTACGCCGCTCGACCGATTCGGCGTCGCCGTAATCGATTTCTTTGAGTATGGGCGGGATGCGATTATCCAGCCCTGAACTGACCATGTGCTGCTGGTAAGCGTCCGTGGTCACACAAAAGCCGGTGGGTACGCTGAATCCGGCCTGCGTTAACCGCGCAAGATTGCTTCCCTTCCCGCCGAGCAATGCGTAATTCTCTTCAGCGGTGGTGAATTCCAGGATGTTTTCGGACACTTCGTTGAACGCTTGAGTTGCGCCCTCAATATGCATGAACCGGCCAGAGTCGCAAGTGGCGAAAACGTGAGTGCTGCCCCTGGCGCTGTCTGTGGCGACCGTCACTCAGGGAAAGCACGGATCGCACGGGCTGCGGCTCGCACCTCGTCGACGAAGATTTCCGGCTGCTCGAACGCCGGGAAGTGCCCGCCCTTCTCTGCAACGTTGTAGTAGGCGAGCTTCCGGTAGTGCGCCTCGCACCAGCGGCGCGAGGGCCGGTACATCTCTTTGGGGAAGATACTCGCGCAGACGGGAACCTCAATCTGCAACTCTGGCGGGGTCGCCGTCTCCCAGTAGAGACGTGCTGAATCGCCCCGGGTTTGCCGGAGGCTGTTTCGTGTGGGTCAGCGAGCGGCTAAACCTGCGTGCAGCGAAGATGATCGCCAACGTTCGCGTGACGGTCCTCTGCTGACGGGAGGGCCCAGCAGCTCGACGGTCATGCCTGCCCTCGTCTCATCGGCGTTCGCAGCCTGAAGCGCTCTTCGACTTCCGCCGGGCTCACGCCGTACTCCTCGAGCTTGTACTCGTGCCGGCCGAAGCGGTCCTTCCGGTTCTCCTTCTCCCACTGCGCGATCGCGGTCCGTCCAGCGTCGTCGAGGCGACGCCCGGTGACGGCGTAGATGCGCTCCGCAACCGCGATCGAGTCGTTCTTGATCTCCTCGTAGTCGATGTCGATGAACCGACTGTCCGGCGGGAGGGCGGCGCGATTCGCCTGGTTCTGATCCCACGCGTCTCCCCAGACACGAAGCAGGTCGCGTCCGGTCTGGTGCGGGTCGAGACGGGCCCAGCTCATCGGCTGAATCAGGTCCGAGACCAGGTGGCAGAGAGATCCGAACACGGCGACGGAATCGCGATGGCCCTGGATGATCGTGACGTCCGGGAAGGTCGACAGTACTTCCGGCAGGTACCCCATGTGGACGGGGCTTTTCAGAACCCACGGCCCGCGCTTCCCGCCATCCTGCCACTGCAGGTATTGCAGAACCATGTGCAGGTAGCGATATGCGTTGTCGCGGGGGCGCGATTGGACATAGGCGCAGTAGCGCTCATCGTTCACCGCGCCGGCGTTCTGGAAGTGTTCGTAGGTTCCGTCCAGGATCAGGCAATCCTCTTCGGCCTGATCGTGGAGAAAGGGATGACCCGTCATCACCTCGGGGTGTTCGGTCGCCATCTGGTCACAGGCCGCTTTCGCGACGGCGATCCGGGGGTCGGGTGCTCCTGGCGCCGCGTCGGGGAACCGAGCGAAGTTGATGACCTTCCAGTAGAGAAGCGACTGATTTGCCGTATCGGCGGACAGGACGCGCTGGAGCTTGGTGGTTCCGGTGCGCGGCATGCCGGTGATCACGATCGGGTCGCTGACATCCTCTTCCAGGATCTCGGGGTGGCGCTTCAGGTCCTCGGTCATCCTCAGGCGATTCACGAGCTGATTCACGATCCCGTCCGCGAGTCCCGCGGCTCCGGCCGCCGAGAACGGGAAATAGCGGGCCGCGCCGGCGAGATACTCGCGGAGCGGCTCTACGAAGCGCGTGTCTCCGTAGTCGTCGAGCTTGGCGGACGCGCACGCCCTCTTCATCAGGAGGTCGGCATCGAAGCGGCTTTCGAGTTCGTCCACCATGGGAGAGGGTCTCCTTTGATCAGTTAGAACGCTTTCAGCGGATCAGCCGACCGGGCCGCTCGCCCGTGTCCTCATCATGCTCTCGGGTCACGACGCCGTTCACGACGGTCGCTGCGTAGCCCGACGCGTCTTGTAACAGGCGCATCCCACCCGCCGGGAGGTCCCGCACGGCATAGGGAGCGGGGAGCGTGAGGCGGTCGAAGTCGATCAGGTTCAGATCGGCACGCTTCCCGACCTGGATCGTGCCGCGGTCGCCGAGGCCATAGAGATTCGCGGGCTCCGAGGTCTGCTTCTTCACAACCTGCTCGAGCGGGAGTTTTGCGCCACGCGTCCGGTCGCGCGCCCAGTGGGTCAACATGTAGGTGGGCTGAGACGCGTCGCAGATAGCCGCGACGTGGGCACCTCCATCCGCGAGACCGAGGATGGTGAAGTCGTTGAAGCCGGCTTCCTTGAGTTTGATGCCCATACAGAGGCCACCTGGGCCTGCGCCGATGATCACGATTTTTCGCCGGGTTACTCGATTAGACGTCATTGCGTTCCTTTTCGCTGTATGTCGCTACAATCCGATGGTCATGCGCCCGTTGCCTTCGCTCGATGGAAGAGCTTCTCGCAGAAGTCGATCCGATGCGCTGCATGGCCTGGAGCCTGGGCCATGGCACCGACTGCATCTTCGTGAGCGAGCCCTCGAAATAGTCGATGGGCGAATCTACCATCCGGCGCGCTTCGTCTTCGAGCGCAGCGTCCGCGCACTGATCTTCCGGAAGCGTTCGAGACTCTGGCGTCATGGCTCGAACTCCTTCGGTGGTGAGTCAGTGTTCGATTCTCCCATCGCCAGCCTCGACGTCCATGGATATTTCGTTAGTAGACATAAATCAAACCAAAATATGATATATCTGCGACAATTATTGAATTAAATTTTTAGTAGATGCTAGCATAAATGAAATAGTGATTCTTTATATGCCTGATGGTGAACCGCGCGATCGACGGGGAAATCACGCTGGTCCCTCTCGACCGCTCCGCCTCATTGGTGGAATCGATCGCAAAGGCGCTCGGCCCTGGCTCCGATGTCCTGGAAAACCTGTCAATGAAGAGCGTCGCATAAGCCGTGAGATGATTTGCCAAGGAGAAATCAAGAATGTCAAAAATATCAACGCCCATCGTTGTCGGTGTCGGCCAGTTCGCAAATCCAATTGACGCGCCGGAGTACACGCCAATGTCCCCCGTCGAGATTGCAGCGGCCGCCGCCCGTGCGGCGATCAAGGATGCGGAAGGAGCGACGTCGCTAGCACCCCATGTCGAGGCGATTGTCACGACGCGCACATTCGAGGATACCGGGCCGCCACGCGACGCGTCGTTCGGCAAGTCGAACAACTTTCCGCGATCGATCGCCAGGCGCGCCGGAATTCAGCCCGATCTCGCAATCTGGGCACACGCCGGAGGAAACACGCCCCAGACACTGGTGTCGGAAATGCTTGATCGCATCGGGTGCGGTGAACTGTCCATGGTGCTGCTCGCCGGAGGAGAGGCCGTGTCGACCGTTCGCGCCCTGGTGCAGGGGGGCGAGGAGGTCGACTGGAGCGAAACCCTCGACGAGCCCGTCGAAGATCGGGGCTCGGGGTTGGCGGGCCTGATGGAGCGGGCGCTCGTTGCGCACGGTGTCGTTACCGCGCCGTCGATTTATGGGCTCATCGAAAACGCCCGGCGGGCAAATCGGAAGCGTTCGCGCACCGAGTACGCTCGGGAGATGGCCGAACTCTTCGCGCCGTTCTCGGAAGTGGCGGCCGAGAATCCCTTTTCAAGTACCCGCCGGGCGTATTCAGCTGACGAGCTGAGCGAGAAGAGCGACGGCAATCGGCTGATCTCGGACCCCTATACCCGTCTCCTCGTGGCACGGGATCAGGTGAATCAGGGCGCTGCGGTACTGCTCACGTCCGTCGAGCGCGCGCGCGAACTCGGCATACCCGAGAGCAAGTGGGTCTATATGAACGGCCACGCCGATCTCCGGGAGCAGGCGCTGCTGGAACGGGCGGACCTCGGCGCTTCGCCCGCAGCGGAGCTTGCCGTAACCGCTGCGCTTTCGGCGGCAGGTATCGGCGCCTCGGACCTGAGCCACATCGATCTCTATAGCTGCTTCCCGATCTCGGTGTTCGCGGTTAGCGATGCCCTGGGGCTGGATGCAAACGACCCGCGTCGACTGACGACGACGGGTGGGCTGCCCTACTTTGGCGGACCGGGCAGCAACTACTCCATGCATGCAATCGCATCGGTCGTGGAGCGCGTCCGGGACGGGGCGGGAAGCTACGGCCTAGTCGGTGCGAACGGTGGTGTGCTGTCCAAGTACTCGGTGGGCATTTATTCGACGCGTCCGACGGATTGGAATCCCGGCGAAACACGGGCGCTGCAGGCGCGGCTCGATTCCATGCACGGTCCGCCCACAGTGGCGAATGCGGAGGGAGCCGCCCAGGTGGAAACCTATACGCTGGAATACGATCGAAACGGCACCCCTTCAATGGGCGTCGTCATCGGGCGCCTTTCGAGTGGTGGCGCGCGATTCGTAGCCGCAACCGAGGAGGGGGACATGAGCACGCTCCGGGCCATGCACGACACCGATCCGCTCGGGCGTTCGATCCGGGTCCGCGCAGTAGGGGGCGGCAATCGGTTCGTATTCGAAGATCTGGCCTGATCAAGTCATCGAAAACGAACCGATTGCCGCCCCGGCGAAAGGGACGCCGAAGCCTGCCGGCGGAGGCCCGTTACTCCAGCAACGCGGCCCGGATGGCGGACAGTTCGGCGCCGGTCACATCGAGTTCCTCGTGGATGAAATTCATCACGCTGCCGTATTCTTCGTCCATCCAGGAAAGCGCGTATTCGATGTAACGCGGGTCGGAGCGCATCAGGGGAGTGAGGATTTCCAGCGGCAGCGCGTCAAGAAACGCGAAGGCGCCGCCTTCTTCGGCGGGTTCGTCTGCCGCGCCGCCACGGAACTCGGCGATATAGTCGACGAGTTGGTCCGAGAGTGCGTAGTCGGCCACGACCGTGGCGCGGGGGACGCCGAGCGCGCTCAACAGCAGGGCCGCGCTGATGCCGGCCCGGTCCTTGCCGGCGGAACAATTGAATGCCAGCGGGATTTCTCCGGAAGCGAGCCTGTCGAACATCGTGCCGAATGCGCCGGCATGGTCCGTGGCGAGTTGCGCGTAGCCGGCTGCCATGGCATCGGCGGCCATTTGCGGGGTGGCGTCGGGTTTGCGCAGCACGCCCATGAATGACGATCCCGCGGGGGTGGCCGGGTCCGGAAACGTCACGTAGTCCACTTGTCCCGCGGCCCAGCGCGTGGGTTCCTCGTGGCGCTCCGTTTCCGAACGGTAGTCGCAGATCGTGGCGATATCGAGGCCTGCAAGATACTCGTAGTCGCCCGCGGTCAGGTTCGTCATCACGCCGGAACGGTAAACCCGCCCCCACCTTACCCTGCGGCCGTCCTCGGTGACGTAGCCGCCAAGGTCGCGAAAGTTGCGGCCGCCCTCCAGCGGCAGGAGGCGCACCGCGCCCTGAACCGCATCGCCAGACGCCGGGACTACCGAAAAGTACCGGCGACGGGGCGGCGGCGGGGCCGTCCATTGGAACTCACCCGCGGTGATGTCCCGGGCGATAACCACGGCATCGGCGGTGTCCGGGCCGGAAGTAACCTCGAGCCGCACGGGAGCGCCCGGTACGTCGGTGACCCATTGCAACAGGTATTCGTTTGCAGAGGCGCCGTGCTCGACCGAGAAGCTTGTTACCGCGACGCTCGCCTGCGCCTGCGCCTCGGATGCGGTATCGGCGCCCTTCGAACCGGTGGGTTGGCTGCAGGCCGCAAGAGCCAGACAACCTGCGGCAATGATCGCTGTAGCGTACTTCGGGGGAAGCCTTGAGCCACATTCGCGTGGGCTGATGAATCGCATATTTTCTAACAACCTCTCGATGTTACGGAGCAACTTGATCGTATCGCGTCGGCGAGGCACCCCACGAGCGGGATGCCGAGATTGGTACCGAGCCGAAGGGCGGGCTGGGTATGAAGCAGCTTCCTGGGAAACTCTTCTCGTCGTCTGTATAGCGCTGGCCCCCGGGCTGGCGCAGGGTGTCGTTTATCTGCTGGCCTCATTCATCGTCGTAATGTGCCGACGCGACGACGACCCCAAGCCTCGGTGATTCTATGCGTACTCCATCGTAACCTTCAAGTATCGATGGAGTTTTCAACAAAATAAGTCGATTTTGTGAAAAAAATGCGAGTCATTTCAAATCAATAGGAGGATTTGCGTAAACTCAACTGTATTGTGAGCCAATGACCGGTCGCCCAGCCCACGCTTCAGCGTGCCGTATTGGCCGGAATGGTTCCTTAACGGTCAATAGGTCGGCGTGTGGAGTGACGTCCAGTCCCTGCGCCGGTCCGCGCCCGGTTTCGTCTGCCGTCACCGGCCTGGAAGGGCAGCGCGAGCCCCTCGCCAAAACTCGATTTGAAACACCCTATTTTTTAGAATAATATCGTCGAGTCAGAATTTTAGCGATTCATTAAGGCTGAACGCTACGTAATTTTCAACGGATGGGGAATCCGTTCGATGGCACGGTTTTCCGGCACGGTGGCCCGGGTTCGCGGGATCAACTGGAGTGACCCATGCGCATATCAATGATCACGGAATTGCAGCGGTCGGCTTCCGACAACGGCCTGGTCGATTTCGAGGCGACCTACCGGGAATCGCTCGCCCAGGCCCGGCTTGCCGACGAGGCCGGCTTCCATACGATCTGGATCACCGAGCACCATTTCCTGCCGACCTTCTCGGTCGCACCCGGCTCGGACCAGTTCCTGGCGGCCGTTGCGGCGCAGACCAGCAATATCCGGGTTGGCACCGGCGTCGTCGTCCTTCCTTATCATCATCCCATCCACGTTGCCGAACGCATCGCCATGCTCGACCTGATCTCCGAGGGCCGCGTGGAGTTCGGCACGGGAAGGGGCGGGCTCTACGAGGTGACCGGTCACAGCATCGATCCGCGCGACACCCGCGCCATGTGGGAGGAGTCGCTGGCCTGCATCGAAGAGATCTGGTCGGGCTATCCGGAGGAGTTCAGCTGGGAAGGCGAGCACTGGCAGATTCCGCCGCGGGTCGTGGTGCCCCAGCCGGTTCAGAATCCGATTCGGCGCTGGCTCGCCTGTGCACAGCCGGCCAGCTTCAGTGTCGCCGCAGACCATGGCATGGGCGTGCTTGCCTTCGTGCCCAGCCCGCCCGGCGTCACCGCGCCCCTGATCGAGCAATACCGCGAGCGCATCGCGAGCAGCCCTGGTCCTGAGGAACGACGCAACGAGAACTGGGCGAGCATGACGTTCGGGGTGTGCGACCAGGACGGTTCCGCGGCCAGGGAACTCGTCAGCCGGTCGCTGAAGGTGTTCTTCGGGCCAGATCGTCCGTACAACGCGGCCGCCGCGGCGATCACCAAGAGTCTCATCGAGGATTGGGACGGGGAGGTCCCCGAGCATCTGAAGGTGCACATGACCAAGGAACACGAAACCGCACCCATCAACGCCGCGGAAGTGGCGACGGCCACCGGGCTCACTGCGGCGGCCCGTTCCGCAAGGCAGGACGGCGAACTGGATTCCTGGGAAAGGCTCGATCCCGAAACGCTTGCCGACTCCGGTATCACGGTTGCCGGCACGCCGCAGCAGTGCATCGACTCGCTTAAGCTCTATGAGCAGAACGGCGTCGACGAGGTTCTGGTGCTGGTGCAGAACGAAACGATACCGCACGATGTTTCGATGAAACGATACGCATGTTTGGCGAGCACGTTATTCATCATTTCCATTGACGACGACGAACCGATGCTCGAGTCATCCGCAACTGCCGGCAGCGCGATTTTTTTTAAAGCTCGCCGACGAGGCTCGCCCCTCGGCAAGTGATGACAGCACGGATTCAACGAACTGAAGCCACGGCAGATTGGCCGGGGCAATGAAACAACGGATTGGGAGTACGATTTTGAGCAGTGTTGACCAGAACAATTTGTGGCGCCTGGAGTCGCCGGGCGCGAAGGGTTGGGGAAAAAGCGCCAGGCCCGGCGCCGACAACAAGTACACGATGATTTCTTGCGATACCCATGCGGTGGAACCCGTGGACCTGCTCGTCAAGCGGGTGGACAGCAGGTTTCACGATCGGTTGCCCCGCATCGAGGTCGACGAAGACGGGTCGAAGTGGCACATCGTCGAGGGCATGGAGCCCGCGCGCTGGATCATGGACAACGAAGACCTCTCGGGTGAGGACCGGGAGCGCAACGCCGTCAGTGCCGACCCCGAAGATCGACTGCGCCACCAGGAAAGGGACGGCGTGGATGGAGAGGTTATCTATCCAAACAAGTTCACCGTGATCTTTGCAACGCGCGACCCGGAGTTCGCGTTCGCCCAGGCGCGCGCTTACAACGACTGGGCGTGGGAAACCTACGGGCCACACGTACACCGACTGTCTCCCATGGCCGTGATACCGACGATGGACATCGATCTGGCCATCGAAGAGGTCGAGCGGGTCAGGCGGATGGGCTACCGGGGCGTGACGATTCCAGTCAAGCCGATCTATGGCAGTGTCTCTGCGCGGGACACCCACTACAACCGCCCGGAATACGACCGGCTCTGGGCTTGCCTGCAGGACTCGGGGCTTCCGGTCACGGCGCATGTGGGTACGGGAAAAGATCCGCGAACGACGAGAGGCCGGGGCGGCGCGGTCACCAATTACGTGGCACACGCATTGGCCCCATCCGTGGAACTCATGTCACTGCTGTGTTCCTCCGGGGTCCTGGAGAGATTTCCCGGGATGCGAGTCGTGTCGGTGGAAAGCGGCGTGGGCTGGTTTCCCTGGTGCGGCCAGGCAATGGACGAAGCCTACCGCAAGCACCACATGTGGTCGTTTCCCAAGCTCAAGCAACTGCCCAGCGACTATCTCAAGACCCAGTGTTTTGCGACCTTCATGGAAGATCCGGTCGGTCTCAGTCTCGCGGAGGAGTACGGGTATGCGGATTCGATGCTCTGGTCGAACGACTATCCGCACCAGGAAGGTAGCTGGCCGCACTCGGCGGAAGCGATCGAGCGGCAGATGGGCCATTTGTCCGAAGACACCCGGGTCAAGATCCTGGGAGAAACCGGCAAGCAATTATTCGGGTTTGACACTTGACCCGCACCCGGCTTTTGTCACGAGGACGTTGAGGCGCCTTGCAAGGGTGGCCGCGCTTGCGCGCATGCATCGGCCTCCTCGGCAGCAATTTGGTGATGGATGCGGGTTGGTGTTGCCCCTGCCGCTTCCACGCCGGCAGGCGCCTTGATATTTGGGCGGGCCTGGTGGTTTATTCATGAACGGGTGCGGCCCGGGAGAATTGCAGTGATCGATACGGAAGCCACTTACATTCATGCCCTGTTCGATCGGGGGGAGAAAACGCCGGACAGGCTCTGGATGCAGGAGGTCGACGGCGACAAGGCGACCTTCGCCCAATCCTGCGAACTGACCCGCCGATGGGCCAACGCGCTCGGTGAATTGGGCATCGGCGCCGGCGACATGGTTGCGACCCTGATGGAGAATTGCCTGGACAGTCAGCACGTCTGGCTGGGTGCGGCCTTGTTGCGGGCGGTGGAAGTGCCGCTCAGCCCGCTGTTGCGGGGCGATTCGCTCGTTCATGCCCTCAACGACAGCCGCTGTGTGGTGCTGGTGGCGGCCGCCGAGTTCTGCCCGAATGTCATGGCGGTTGCCGAGCGGCTCGAACATCTCGAACGCATCGTGGTTGTAAAACCCGGGGAGGCGCTTCCCGACTCCGCCTTCGAGACCGTCAGCCGGGGCAGCCTGCTGGAGAGTGTCGGTACTGCGATATCCGTCGATCTGCCGGCGCCGGGAGACATTGCCTGCGTACTCTATACCTCCGGCACCACCGGGCCGTCGAAAGGCACGCTCATCCCCTGGGGCCAGGTGAACGCAAACGCCGCCGCAACCGACTTTTCCGCGTTTACCGGCAACGATGTCTGCTACTACACCGGTGCCGCCAATCACGCCGGTGCACGCAGCCAGCCACTGACGATGGCGTCCCTCGGGGGACGGTTCGTCATGCGCCCCTCCTTCAGGACCCAGGAGTTCTGGTCGGACGTCGACACCTACGAATGCACGTTCACGATCCTGGTCGGGGCCATGGCGCACTACCTCATGAGCTTTCCGGCCAGCCCGGAAGACAGTGCCCATGCATTGAAGTACGTGCTCATGGCGCCGGTGCTGCCGAATGTCGAGGAATTCAGGCGCCGGTTCGGAGTCGAGGTGTGCACCGGCTACAGCATGACGGAGCTGAGCGGCCCCATCACTTCCGACGGTTGGCGCATCGAAGTGCCGGCAAGCTGCGGCAAGCTGCGCGTCGGCTGGCCGTACTATGACGCAAGGCTGGTCGACGGGGACGACCGGGACGTTCCGCTCGGCAGGGAGGGCGAGCTGCTGGTGCGCACGAAGGCGCCGCATACGCTGAACGCCGGCTACCTGAACCGGCCGGAGGCGACGGCCGAGGCATGGCGGGACGGCTGGTTTCACACCGGAGACGTGTTCCGACAGGACGAAAACGAGAACTTCTATTTCATAGACCGGCGCAAGGACGCGATTCGCAAGAGCGGCGAGAACATTTCCTCCTTCGAGGTGGAAATGCAGCTTTCGGCCCATGAGCACATTGCCGAGTGCGCGGCAATCGCGGTGCCGGCGGACAGCGTGGAGGACGAGATCAAGGTGTTCCTGGTACCCGTGCAGGGCTCTGAAATCGACCCGGAGGACGTGGTGAGATTCGCGGCGCGGTCCATGCCGCGTTTCATGGTTCCGCGCTATCTCGAAGTGGTGGGCGAACTGCCGAAAACGCCGACGCTGCGGGTGCAGAAGGCGCAACTGCGCAAGCGCCCCAGAACGAACGAATGGGACCGTGTGGCAGCGGGCGTCGACATCAGGAAATTGCAGGGGTAGCGGCAAGGACCAGCGACAAGGAGCAGCAACAGGATGAAGGGTGCAATACTGGTCAATCCCGGCGAGCCGCTGGAGATCGCCGATCTCACCCTGGGGAACGTCAGGGCGGGCGAAGTGCAGGTGCGGGTGGAAAAGGCAAGCGTCTGCCACACGGACCTGACCATTCAGCAAGGCGGGTTTCCACAGCCCGTGCCCGCCGTGATCGGTCATGAAGCGGCGGGTGTGGTCGAAGCGGTGGGCGAGGGCGTCAGGCGCCTGAAGCCGGGGGACCGTGTTATCGGGATCGCCAATCCGTTCTGCGGACAGTGCTCCTATTGCTATCGGGGCGAGACATTTCTTTGTTCCGCCGAAGCAACGTTTCGCGCACCCGACGATGCGCAGCGCGTGGTCAGGAACGGAGACGGCGTTTTCACCATGGCGGGGCTCGGGGCGTTTTCCGAACGGATGCTGGCCCACGAAAACTCGCTGGTCGCGATTCCCGGAGAGCTCTCCTTTACCAAGGCGACGTTGCTGGGCTGCGGCGTTTCCACGGGGCTCGGTGCGGCATTGAATACGGCCGGCGTGGGGGCCGGTGACGCAGTCGTGGTGATCGGTTGCGGAACGGTGGGCCTGACGGCGATTCAGGGCGCCCGCGTTGCCGGGGCTTCGCGCATCTTTGCCGTGGACCTTCTCGAGGCCAAGCTGCGGATTGCACAATCGGTGGGCGCAACGGATGTCATCGATGCAAACGACCCGGATACCGCGGCCACGATACTCGAACTCACGTCCGGCGGCGCTGACATCGCCATCGAGTGCATCGGCAAACCCGAAACCACGGCGTTGGCGGTGCAGGCGGTGCGCCGCGGCGGAACGGCGGTGCTGGTCGGCTTCATGCCGCTTGGCGCCAACATCGAGCTTCCGGGTACGGAATTTCTCTATACCGGCAAGCGGCTCCTCGCCAGCGTTCTGGGCTCGACGAATTTCGTGGCGGAGCTGCCGAGATACGTAGCGCTGATCGAAGCGGGGGAAGTCGACCTCGACGTCCTGTTGTCGGACCACTTCAGGCTCGATGAGATCAACGAAGCGATGGCCAGGCTGCAGGCCGGCGATGTGGTCAAACCTGTTATCGACATCGGCGAAGCCGCATGACCGCCGTTCCGCGACGGGTGGGGCAATAACTGGCCCGGCTGAACCTCCAACGAAGGAAGCAGAGAACTACCCTGGGAAAAAACAAGAAACAGAAGCGACAATAAACCAGGACGCGGGGACGGCTTTGAGCGAAAGACACGACGCGGATCGGATGCAGCGCCGAATTGAAGAGGTAATGAAGGCTAATCCGGAACTGGCGGCCGCTATCCCGGAACCGGCAGTCGCGGAAGCCTGCAGTCGTCCGGGGCAAACGCTGGAGCAATCCATTGACGCGATCTTCGACGGATATGCCGATCGCCCGGCGCTCGGGATGCGCGACTACGAGATTGCGGAAGACGCCACGAGTGGTCATCGACTACGGCGTTATCTGCCATCCTATTCGGCCATCTCTTTTGGCGAGGTTCGTGCACGCTGCCATGCGATCGCCAACGCTTGGCGGCACGACCCGTCCGTGGCTGTTGCACGCGACGATCTGGTCTGCATGATCGGGTTTGCGAGCACCGACTATTTCACTGTCATCGCCGCGTGCTTCTACGCCCAGGCCGTTCCCGTCCCGCTGCAGAGCGTTACTTCAGACGCGGATCTTGACGCGGTATTCGCCCGGATCAGCCCGGCCGCGTTCGCTGCAACCGCCTCGGATGTCGTGGTGGCGGCCAGGCTCGCGGTGAAACACGGAATCAAGAGCCTCATCGTCTTCGACCACGACGAGCGCGACGAGGCCGACTGCGCTGCAGTTGAAGATGCCCGGAGGATTCTCGCGGAGGCCGGGGACGATGTCACTTTGACTCTACTCGAGCGGCTCGTGGAGATCGGCAGGCAGATGGACTGGACCTTTCTGCCACCCCACCCCGACGGCGAGGGTCGCCTGGCCCTCATCTACCACTCGTCTGGTGCTACCGGTGTCCCCAAGGGGGCGATGTACGATGAAAGAACAGTACGCAATCAGTGGAACCCCGCGGACGATCAGCTTCAGGGCGTGTCGGTGATCTTCGCGCCGCTGAACCACGCCATGGGCCTGAGCCAGATTTTCGGTTCGCTTCGAAAGGGGAGTTCGGTCTACTTCACCGCGAAGCCGGATTTGTCCACGCTGTTCGAGGACATCCGGCTGATTCGCCCGACAGGCATGGCGTTCTTCCCGAGAGCCCTGGAGCTGGTATATCAGCACTACACTTCCGAAGTCACACGCAAACTCCGCACAGGTGGCGGCGAGGGGGAAGTCCGGGTGCAGGTGATGGACGAGATGCGTAACACATTTCTGGGAGACCGGCTGATCTTCTGCAACGTCGGCTCAGCGCCGAGTTCGCCGGTGGTCCGGCAGTTTTTCTCCGACTGCTTTGGCGTCGATCTCATCGAATCGTATGGCAGTACGGAATGCGGCTCCGTCGCGATCACGGTCGAGGACCGAATCCAGCGCCCAAACGTCATTGAATACCGGCTCGCCGACGTGCCGGAGCTCGAGTACTACACGACAGACCGGCCCTACCCCCGCGGCGAACTCACATACAAGAGCCAGTACATGATCGGGGGCTACTACCAGGACCCCGAAGCGACCGCTGGTCTTTACGACGAAGACGGTTTCCTTCACACCGGCGACATCGTCGAGGAGCGCGGGCCCGACCACGTCGTGCTGATCGACCGCCGCAAGGACGTTCTGAAACTCGCGCAGGCCGAGTTCGTCGCGGTGGGGCCGCTGGGCGCCCTGTTCGAGGGTGAGAGCCTGGTGCTTCACCAGACCTATATCTACGGCAACTCGAGCAAAGCTTATGTCCTGGCGGTGGTCGTCCCCGACACCGACGAGATTTCCAGGCGACTCGGACCGGCTGCCGACGAATCCCAGGTAAGAGGTCTCATTCGGGAAGAATTCCAGCGGGTTGCCGACGAGAAGCAGCTCAAGACTTTCGAGGTACCCCGGGACTTCATCATCGAGACAGAACCGTTCAGCCGGGAGAATGGCCTGCTCTCGAGCGTCGACAAGCGGCTGCGCCCGGCTTTGAACCGGAAATACGCCGGGCGTCTGGAAGCGCTGTATGAGGCGCACGAGCGCAAGAAGGAAGCCGACCTGGCGACACTCAAGGACCCCGCCTCGCCGCTCAATCTCCTCGAGAAGCTCGTCAAGGTGGTGGAGCTCAAACTCGGCATCGAGGATCTCGATGCCTCGAAGCCACAGACCTATGAAGAGCTCGGCGGCGACTCACTGGGTGCCGCGGAACTGTCGCTGGCCATCGAGGATGTGTTTGAAGTGGAACTCCCCGCCGATAGCATCCTGAGTCCTACCGGAAGCCTCGGAAAGTGGGCGGGGGAGATTGAAAACCGCCTGGGTGATACCGGCGGCCCACCCACCTTCGCAAGTGTGCATGGCAAGGAGGCGGCCGATCTGCACTCGAAAGACCTGCAGCTCGCCACTTTTCTCGGCGACGCCACAATGGAGCAGGCCACCACGGCCGCCCCGGTCTCCGACCTGTGCCAAACCGTACTCATCACGGGAGCGAACGGATTTCTGGGCCGCCACGTCAGCCTGCAGTGGATGGAGAAGCTCGCAAGAACAGGCGGCAAGCTAATCTGCATCGTGCGCGGCGTGGACGGTGCTGGCGCACGCCGGCGACTGGATGCCGTTTTCGCAGGACCGGATCCGACGTTCGAGGCGCGCTATCGCGAACTAGCGGCAGATCACCTCAAGGTCCTCGCAGGAGATGCCGGTGAGCCGCTCCTGGGATTGGGCGAAGAGACCTTCGCGCGCCTCGCACGAGAGGTGGATCGCATCTGTCATGTGGCGGCGCTGGTCAATCACCGGCTGGGTTACGGGCACTTGTTCGGTCCCAACGTCGTCGGCACCGGCGAGATCATCCGGCTCGCCGTCACCGAGCGGAAGAAGCCCATCGATTTCGTATCCACGGTCGGGGTGTTGCCCCTGCTCGAACCCTGCGCGGACGGCAACGAGGAGGCACCATTGCTTGCCAGCGTTCCGCTGGTGGACCAGTACGCGGTGGGCTACGCGGCGAGCAAATGGGCGGACGAACACCTGCTGCACCGGGCTGCCGGGGAGTTGGCAGTTCCCGTGAATATCCTGCGCGGCAACATGATGCTGGCGGACAGCCGGTACAGCGGCCAGATCAACACCGGCGACCTGTTCACCCGCCTGCTTTACAGCATTGTCGCCACGGGCCTCGCGCCGTTCTCCTTCTACGAACTGTCCGACGACGGAACAAAACAGTCGCAACACTACGACGGCCTGCCCGTCGATGTGGTTGCTGCATCTGTCGTTGCAGTCGGACAGACGTTCGACGACGGCTGCCGGGCCATCAACATTCATAACTATCATGAAGAAGACGGCTGCTCGCTCGACACCTTTGTCGACTGGATCGAGTCGGCCGGTTACCCGGTTACCCGCATCGAGGACTACGGCGAGTGGCTCGCGCGCTTCGAGGGCAAACTGAAGGTACTCCCCGAAGGTCAGAAGAAACACTCTGCGATCGATGTGCTCGGAGCATTCGCCGGGCTTCAGTCGACGGGCGTGGAGCCCATCACCTGCCACAACTACCGAGCGCTCGTGAACAACTGGGATTTCGCAAAGGAAATCCCGCACGTGGACGAGGCGTTCATCCACAAGTGCCTGGCGGACATGGAGCTGCTGGGGCTGATTTCCGACGAGCACACCAAAAAATCCGAAGGAGGACCCATGAGTCTGCAAAAACAAGTCTCGAGCCCGTTTTCAGCCACCTCGACAGCAGATGACGTGCTCGGCGATGTGGATCTGAGCGGCAAGGTCGCGCTCGTGACCGGTGGCAATTCGGGAATCGGGCGGGAAACGGTTTGCGCGTTGGCCAAAGCGGGCGCCCGGGTCATCCTCACCGCCCGCAATGACGCAAAAGGCGAGGAAACCGCCAGCGAGCTGCGAAGAATGTCAGGCAGCGAACTCATCGAATCGGCACGGCTCGATCTGATGTCCGTTGCCGACACCGTTCGCTTTGCCGAGGAGATGCGTAACAGGCTCAACAGGCTCGACCAACTCGTTTTGAACGCGGGCATCATGCTTAGTCCACTCAACCGGAATGAGCTTGGCATCGAGTCTCAGTTCATGACCAACTACGCCGGACATCTGATCGTCGCCGCCGCTCTTGCGCCACTACTCGTTGCGAGTGCGCCCGCACGTGTGGTGTGCCTCAGTTCGTCGGCCCACATTGGGCTCCCCGTGGACCTGGACGACATCAATTTCGAGCAGCGCCCCTACGACCCATCGGTATCCTACTGCCAGTCGAAAACGGCGTGCGCCCTGTTGGCGCTGGAGCTGAATCGTCGCCTGTCGAAGCAGGGTGTGCTGTCGTTCGGCGTGCACCCCGGCTACATCCCCGACAGTAATCTGTGGCGATACATGCTGGAGAACATGAGTGAGGAGCAACTCCGCGAGTCCGTCGCCGCGAGCGGCCCCCAACTTGCGAAGTCACCTGCCCAGGGTGCAGCCACCACCGCCTGGGCACTCACGTCATCCGAACTCGCAAGGGTTGGTGGGGGGCAGTATCTCGAAGACTGCCAGGTGGCCGAGGATTCCACGCCCGGCAATTTCGTCAGCGGCGTTGCAGCACACGCACGCGAGGAAGAAGCTGCAACCAAACTGTGGGATGCGACTGAGGAGATGGTGGGACAGCGCTTTTCCCTCTGACTGACGACAAGGGCATGACTATGTTCATCCGAACCACCCTGGCGAGGGGTGTCGCGACGATTCTTCTGATCGCCAGCATGAGTTGTATTGGTGAGGACCGTCGTTTCACCATCGCTGATGCAAAGTCCAGCCTGGGTGTCATTCAGCGCTCTGCTGAGTATCCTGGCGTGACCTGCCAGGTCGTCGAGTCATCCATGCGCGATGAGACGATTCTCCGCGGGTTTCTATATCTCCCGGATCCCGAAACTGAAGAGTCGAGTGAAGACACCGCTCGATATCCGGCGATCGTCGAGCGCTCCCCGTATGGTCATGTCTCCAGGCAAGCCTGCTATCAGGCATCACTCCAGGCAATGGCGGACTTCCAGGCACAGTATGCGCAAGCCGGATATGCCTACCTGTTGCAGGCTACCCGGGGCACTTACATCTCGGACGGCGAGTTCAACCCGTTCGCGCAGGAGCGGGCCGATGGCTACGACACGGTCTCGTGGGTCGTCTCACAACCCTGGTCGAATGGTGATGTCGGCGCTCGAGGCCCTTCGTACCATGGTGTGACCTCCGTACAGACGGCTGTCTCACATCATCCGAGCGTGCGTGCGGCGTCGTTCACCATCACTGCCGAGGACTATCACCGCGAGTGGGCCTACCACCATGGTGTACCGATGCACGGTTTCAACGTGAGTTGGGTCGCCGGTTCCCTGGCACCCGATGCAATACAACGAAAGATGATCGCTGCAGGAGCCAACTCGCTGGAGATTGAGCGCGCACTGGGCGGGTTTCTCGCGGAATACGCGAAGTCACTGAACTCTGATTGGGTTTGGCACCTGCCGCTGGACGAACTACCTCACCTGCGGAGCGTACCCGTTTACTACGAGTGGCTTGCCCACCCGGAGTACGACGAGTTCTGGCAGGCAGCGGATGCGGGTCCGCTCATTGCCGGCCTGGACTATCCCGTGCTGGTTCACGCGTCGTGGTACGACATCTTCGCCAACGGTGCGTTCGAGATGTATCGAAAACTAACCGCGAACCCTGACTCGCCGCGCGCTCACAGCAAGCTGGCTGTCAGCCAGTACGGACATGGCAACGACAACGACACACCCACCTTCGGACGCGAACTGCTCAACACCAGGGGTGTGGGATATGACGAAACCGGCCGCCCCTTCGACATGGACTATTTCAACAGGTACCTGAAACAGCTGGACAATGGTTACGAAGCAACTCCGCAGGTTAGCCTGGCCGTGATGGTGCCCCCCGACGAGGGGATCGCGGGCTACTCATTTGTTCTGGAAGCAAGTGACTATCCCCTGGCAGGCACACAGTACCGGGAACTGTTCGTAAGCAGTGAAGACGGCGCCAATACGCGGGGCGGCGATGGTCGTCTGCTGGACACGCCCAAAGGCACCGGTGAAGACACTTTCACTTACGATCCGGAAAACCCTGTTCCCACCGTAGGCGGCAACTTGTGCTGTGGGATCGACGCCGTTGACAACCCCCACCTCAACGGTGCTGCAGAGCAGGCTGGTGTCGAAAGCCGGCAGGATGTACTGGTGTATACCAGCGAGCCTCTCGATGAATCCATGGTCGTCATCGGTCCCGTGTCGGTGACCCTTTATGCCACCTCCAGCGCACGCGATACGGACTTCACCGCCAAGCTGGTCGACGTGCATCCCGATGGAGCCACACACAACGTCGTGGATGGAATCGTGCGGGCACGTCTGTGGAACGGGTCCAGGGCGCGCGCAGAATTGATCGTCCCCGGCCATGTATATGAGTACCAGATCGACCTGGGGCACACGGCAACCGTATTCCCCGTCGGACACCGGTTTCGCCTGCAGGTTTCGTCATCGAACTTCCCGCGCTTCGCCAGAAACCTGAACACCGGCATGTCCAACGAGAGCACCCGCGAGTTGGCGAAGGCCAGCCAGGTGGTCCTGCACGGCAAGGACTACCCCTCGCTAATCAGGATACCCGTCGCACCAGACGTGCCGGTGCCACCCCCGACCCCATAGAGAGGCAAAGCCTTGGCGGCTCCCTCCGGTCCGCGCGGACACGTGGGACGGCGCCTCGACGCCCTCGCGCCGAAAGTTGGTGAGACTAGCGCAGCGCCGTAAAGAACTTCGTCACGTCGTCGGCAAACAGTTCGGGCTGCTCCATGGCCGCGAAATGCCCGCCCCGGTCCATCTCCGTCCAGTGCACTATGTTGTAGCGCCGCTCCAGCCATGCTCGCGGCATCAGCACGAGTTCCCTGGGAAACCGGGCCACTCCGGTCGGCACGGACACCCGCGCCACACCATCCGGCACATCCATCTCCGGCAGGTGGTTCTCGAAATAGAACCTCGCGGCGGAAGCCGCCGTCTCGGTGACCCAGTAGGTCATGACGTTGGCGATCAGGTCGTCGCGGGAAAACACGGACTCCAGGTCCCCGCCGCAGTCGCTCCAGGTGCGAAACTTCTCGACGATCCAGCCCAGCAGGCCGGCCGGTGAGTCGTTGAGCGCCAGGCCCACGGTCTGCGGCTTGGTGCCCTGAATCCTGGCATAGCCCGTTTCGCGGGCCATGTGTTCCTCGAATCGCTGCAGCCGCTGCGCTTCCTCGCCGGTCAGGTCTCCGGGCTTTTCCGGCGCCGGGGCAATGGGCATATTGGTGTGCAGGCCGACAACGTGCGGCTCATCGAACTCGGCAAGCCGGGTTGTGATCATGGCCCCCCAGTCGCCGCCCTGGGCGCCGTAGCGCGAATAGCCAAGCCGGCGCATCAATTCGGCGAAGGCTCGAACGGTCCGCTCGATGTTCCAGCCGCGCTCTCGCGTCGGCCCGGAAAAGCCGTAGCCGGGCAGCGAAGGTATGACCAGATGAAACGCCTGACGCTCCTCGCTGCCGTCGCGGGGCGGGTCGGCGAGCCGGTCCACGACCTTGCGGAACTCGATCACCGAACCGGGCCAGCCATGCACCATCAGCAGCGGCAGGGCGTTGGGGCGCGGTGACCGCACATGGATGAAATGGATATTCTGGTTGTCGATGGTCGTCGTGTAGTGGGGAAGGCGGTTCAACCTGTCTTCGTACGCCCGCCAGTCGAAATGCGAGCGCCAGTAAGCCACGAGTTCCCGGATGTATGGGACATCGATCCCCATGTCCCAGTCGCCCTCGCTGAAGTAGTCGGGGAAGCGCGTCAGCTGCAGCCGCGCGCTCAGGTCGGCGAGGACCTCGTCCGGTACATGAATCCGGTAGCTGTCCACCGAACTGCCCTTTGCGCCTGGCCGGCGGGCCGTCTCGCTGTTCATGGGCGCGAAGGATTTCCGGAGTTCGCCTTTTCTGCCACAGGCTATGCCTTTTCTGAAAAATACGGCACGATCTCCGCACCCAGCCGCGCGGTACTTTTCAGTATTTCCTCGTGGCTCAGCTCGCCGTACTGCTGCATGCACAGCAGCCTGTCGAACCCGGCCTCCTTGAACCGTGCGATCTTCTTGCGACAGGTATCCACATCGCCGATGACGACGGAGTCGATGTCGCGCACGGCCTCGAATACCTCCTCATTGGTGATCTCATGCCCCGCAAGCTCCTGCTTGATCAGCGCCACCGCCGGATTCTCGTCGTCGAGTTCGTCTTCCGTGAGCGGCGCGTCATTGGCCTGGTCCCAGACGAACCTCGAGCGGGGATCGATGTTGCCGCGAACGGTCTGGAAGAACAGGTCCCTGGAGATGCCGTAAATCCTGGGTACCGAAGCCACGTACCAGATGGCCGAGCGAAAGGCGTTGCTCTCGATCGCCGCCTTCTCGGACTCCGCAACATGCACGAACGTGAATACGCCTGCCTGGTTGTTGATGAAATGGCCTGCTGGAGAGTCGCAGGCCGAAACGGCCTTCTTGTAGATCTCGACCCTTTCGGCCAGCATGTCGACCGGCGTGAACAGGGTGGTGCACAGCGTTCCCACGCCCATCTCGCCGGCCCGCCGGAAGGAGTCGGGGCTCGACCCGGTATGCCAGATGGGAGGGTGTGGCTTCTGTACCGGTTTCGGCTGCACGTTCTTGCCTTCCACGGACCAACGGTCGGACTTCCAGGTGAGCGACTCCTCGGTCCATGCCTTCGGCAACAGGTTGGTGATTTCGACCAGGTCGGTGAGCGAGGTGGTACCGCCGTCCGGAACACCGAATGTCGACCACTCCATGCCGCTCGATCTTGCCAGGCCGACCTCCATGCGGCCGTTGGAAATGTGATCGAGCACCGCTGCCCGCTCGGCGGTGCGCATCCAGTGGTTGATCTCCAGCGGTGCGAGAAATCCGGCGCTGCCTATGCGGATCTTCTCGGTCGCACTGGCAATGGCGGACAGAATGAGCTCCGGGGTGGAGCTGTAGCTGAAGTCCGCCGAGCAGTGGTGCTCGACCTGCCACCAGCCGTTCATGCCCGCGTCTTCCGCCGCCTTGGCCTGTTCGACGGTCTCCCGCAATAGCTGGCCGTAACCGCCGTGCCGGTCGCAGTCTTTTTTCTGAACTTCAGTGAATACGTCAAATAGCATTTTTTTGCTCCCGAACGGAATTGCGTTTGGCGAGAACGACTCTTTTCGCGTTCTCATAGAGGTAGGCTTCCATTACGCCCGGACGAAGCTTGTCGGCAATCGCGTCCGCGCCATCCAGGCATTTTTTCATGTCCAGAACCGGGTGGTCGGATGACCACATGACCCTGTCGCGACCCCGCGTGTTCATGAAGTGCAGCAGTTCGTCGGGCAGGTACTTCGGCATCCAGGCCGAGGTCATCATGTACAGGTTCGGATACTTGATCATCAGGCGCATGGCCGTGCCCCACCAGGGGTCCGCGCCATGGGTCATGATGATCCTGAGCGTCGGAAAGTCCCGGCAGACCCGGTCTAGATAAATCGGGTTCTGGCTTTCGGCATCGAGCCTCGGGCCCGGAATTCCCGTGAACAGGCTGAGCGGCACGTCGAGTTCGACGCACTTTGCATAGAGCGGATAGTAGTAGGCGTGTGTGGGCGGCTTTTCCATCAGCGAGGGCATGACCCTGAACAGCGTTACGCGCTCGGCATTCAGCAGGTCTTCGGCTGCCCAAACGCTATCGAGCAGGCGGTTTACGTCAACGAGCGGGCACAGGCTGAAACGCTCGGGATGCTGCCGGGAAAACTCGAGAACGCGCGGGGGCGGGTTGATCGGGTCGATGGTCAACGCCGCGTGTTCGACGCCGAGGCTGTCCATCTCGCCGAGCAGTCCGTCGATGGTGCAATCCTGAAAAAAGTCGTCCCCGCGCTTGAAATAAAACTCGTTGACGTCCTGTGTGAGCGGGTTTTCCCGGTTCTCGGTGGCAAAGTTCGGATTGACGAACAGGTCGATCGCTTTTCTCACGGCGTTTTCCTTGTTGTTCTCGAGAGATGCCCGTCGGCTACTTGTGGCCGCGCCGGTCCCGCGGCAGCCCCAGTAACTGTTCGCCGATGGCGTTTCTCTGCATGTTGGAGGTGCCTCCGCCGAGGGTGTTGGCAAGGCTGGCGAAGTAGGCGTTCAGCCAACGCCCGTTGCCGACAATCCTGGGCAGGTGCGCCATGGTGGTCAGATCTTGCTGTTGCGGCGTGAGCAGCGCATCGCTGCCGATCAGGTCGAGGGCGAGTTCGGCGATGAACTCCTGGATTTTCGAGGACAGCAGCTTGCCGGTTTGCATCTCTCCGGCCATCTTTTCGCCGAGCCCTCGCGATTCGGCCGCCATCAGCCGGTAGACGAGCGTTTCCTGGCACGCCACCCAGGCTTCGATGCGGCTCAGGCGCTGACGAATGTCGGCATCGAGCATCGCCGGATTTCCATTTCTCTGCGTTCGGCTGGCCAGTTCCACCAGGTGAGCGAACTGGCCGCTGACCACTGAAGTGTCGGCAAGCCAAAGCCGCTCGTACTTCAAGACGCTCTTGGTAACGCTCCACCCGCCACCGCGGGAACCGATGATGTTTCCGGCGGGGATGCGGACGTTGTCGAAAAACACCTCGCAGATGTCTTCGCATACGCCGTGCATGGTCCTGATGACCCGAACGTCGATGCCCGGCGTGTCCATCGGCACGATCAGGAAAGAGACGCCCCGATGCCTCGGCTCCTGTGGCTCCGTGCGAAACACGCCGAACATCATGTTGGTGCGGTGCGCGTTGCTCGTCCAGATTTTCTGGCCGTTGATCACCCAGCCATCCGGCGTCAGCTCGGCGCGGCTGGTCAGCGCAGCCAGGTCGCTGCCGGCGTTGGGTTCGCTGTACCCCTGGCACCAGTCCATTTCTCCGCTGAGCGTCGGCGCGATGTACTCGGCCTTCTGTTCTTCCGTGCCGCATTCCAGGAGCGCCGGCACCAGGAACATGGGCCCGTTGGGGGTGCTCTCCAGGTAGGGTACGTCGCTTTGCGCGAATTCGTGCTTGATTACCATATCCGCCCTGAGGTCCTGGGGCAGGCCGCCGCCGCCGTATTCGCGCGGGAAGGAGCGGTGCAGCAGCCCGGCTTCGATGGCCCGCTTCTGCCACACGATGACTTGCCGGCGATGGGGCAGGGCGGCTTCGTCCCCGGTCAACGGCCAGCTCGATTGGCAGAACGCCCTGGCACGTTGCCGGAGGTCTTTGTATTCATGCCCGTACGGGCCGCTCATTGGCCCCACCCGGACAGTTGCGCGCAACGTTCGCGGTGCATCTGTGGCGTACCCAGAAAAGTGCGGTCAAACAATGCGCGCTTGAAATAGAGCTGCACGTCGGCCTCCCAGGTGAATCCTATGCCGCCGTGCAGTTCGACCGCACCCCGGGCAATGCGCATGGCCTGGTCGGTGATGTGTGCCTTCGCCATCGAGGCGCTCTTTGCCGCCGACCGCGGTTCCTCGTCGAACTCCCCGGCAGCCTTCCAGAAAAGCCCGCGCGCGGTGACCGTGGCCAGGGCGTGCTCGGCGAGCTGGTGCTTGACGGCCTGAAACCCGGCAATGGGCTGGCCGAACTGTTCGCGCGTTTTTGCGTACTCGACGGTCAACTCCAGCAGCCTGTCGGCGGCGCCGAAGGCGTCTGCCGCCAGCAGGATGAGCAGCGCGTTGCCGAGCGCCTCGCCCGGGAGAGCGGGCAGGGCCTCCACGGCGGCTTCGTCGAAGGAGACCTCGAAAATACTCCGACTGCGGTCGATGCCGTTGCAGTTGCCGGCGCTGACGTTTGCCTGCCGGGTTTCCAACACGCCAAGCTGCCCGTTGGCGCAGCCGATGACCAGCACGTCGGCAACGTCGCCCAGGGGAACCGTTTCTACCGATGCGGTATTGCCGCCACCCGGTTCAACCTGCCAGTCGCACCATGCCGTACCGTTACCGTTGCTCGACAGGGCCACACTGCCGATGCGCTCCCCTGCCGCCAGCCCGGGAAGCAGGCGTTCTTTCTGGGACTGTGTGCCGCCGAGCGCGATTCCAAGCCCGGCCAGGGTGTGGCCCTCCAGGAACAGCGGCGCGGCATGGCGGCCAAGCTCTTCCGAGAGCAGGGCCGCCTCCATCAGCCCCAGACCCGAACCGCCGTGATCGGACGGGATGCAGGTTCCGGTGAAACCGAGTTGCCCGAACCCCTTCCACAGGCCATCGTCAAAGGATTGGTCGGTATCGTAAGCGGTGCGCACACGGGCGGGAGTGCACTCGCTGGCCAGAAAGTCGTGAAAACCCGATTGAACGAGCTGCTGTTGCTCAGTGAGCCAGTACGCCATCAAAATCTTAAAATTGTGTCCTGATGGTGGTAAATTACCGCACATGATGAGATATATCCATTAGATTCTGCAATTTTGGATCATTGGGGGGCAATGAGGTCAGAGTCGATTTACCTGGCAAATTGACTCTGACCCCACCGATCCCTTCGGTGGAAACAGCGGGCAGGTTGGGAGGTGATCCTTGAAATCACGCAAGGCTTCGGTTTGGAAGCGCGGCTTTACCTTCGCGGAAAGCCCACGTTGGCACGATGGTGCGTTCTGGTTTTCCGACTTTCACGCCCATACGGTCTATCGGGTTGCCGGTGACGGTTCGCTCGAGGCGGTGGTCGAGGTTCCCGGGGAGCCCTCCGGCCTCGGCTGGCTCCCCGACGGGCGCCTGCTGGTCGTATCGATGACCGACCGCAAACTCATGCGGCTCGACCCGGACGGGCTCAAGGAGCATGCGGATCTCGGCGGCATCGCCACCTACCATTGCAACGACATGGTGGTCGACGGCGAGGGGAGGGCCTATGTGGGCAACTTCGGGGCGGCCTGGGGCGATGCGCCAAGGCCGGCGAAGCTCGCAAGGGTGGATGCGGACGGCTCGGTCAGCGTTGCTGCCGAGGATCTGGATTTCCCGAACGGCTGCGCCATCACGGCCGATGGGCGGACGCTGGTTGTGGCTGAAACCGTCGGCGGTCGTTTGACGGCGTTCGACCGCGATGCCTCCGGGGGCCTTCACAACCGGCGCGTCTGGGCCGAGGTCGACGGTACACCGGACGGCATCTGCATGGATGCCGAAGGAGCGGTCTGGGTGGCGGCCGGGGCCGGTGGCGTGCTCCGCGTAGCCGACGGCGGCGAGGTCCTGGACCGGGTCGAGGTGACGGAGAATATTCCCGTGGCGTGCATGCTGGGCGGGGCGGATCGGAAAACGCTCTACATTCCCACCACGATCAACGCGGGCCCGGAGGAACTCGCGCGGGAACGCAAGTCGAAGATCGAGACCGTGGAGGTCGATGTCCCCGGCAGCGGTTGGCCGGCTTGACAACCCGGCAGTGTCAGAGAAATCTGGTTTGTATCGGTTGGCGAGTATTGTGCGCATGTCTCTGCCAATGCGGCGTTTGGGTGGTGTACCCAAATCGAAGTGGGGTCAAACAGGGCATTAAGATCTGCGTCGCTGAAATCCAGTGCCCATGCAACCGCCAGCAGCTTCCCGTCGCGGTCATAGGTCCGGCTAGGGTGTATGCTCCCAACTTTGGACAAGGCGCCAGCAAACGCTCGACTAAAAGGGGGATCGGGAAATGGCACGGACATACTTTCGAAACGCAAATCTTCTAGACGGTGAAAGTTCTGCCAAAAGCGGGGTGACGGTCGTTGTCGATGGTGACCGGATTGTCTCTGTAGATGCTGAGTTCGGGGGTTCAGCCGAGAATGGCGATACCGTTGTTGACCTCGGCGGCCGCACATTGATGCCGGGTATGGTCCTTGGGCATTTCCACCCAGCCTACAGTGTCGCGCATTCGCCCACGGATGCGCCCGAGTCGAAACAGGCGATCTGGGCGCAGGGCAACGCCATGAAGTTGCTCAAATGCGGTTACACGGCGGGCGTGGGTGCCGGCACGTTCTTCGACATCGACGCGCGGCTCGCCGATGCCATTGATTCCGGCATGGTGGACGGGCCGCGCCTGATACCGGCCAGCCGCGCGATCACGCCGGGTCCGGTGGGCAGCGTGGAGCGGGAAGCGTCGCCCTATATCGAATGCCACGGGGCGGAGGCCGTTCGGGCCGCGGTGGAAAAGGAGATCGAGCGCGGCGCAAAGATCATCAAGCTGTTCGGCGCCTCTGGCCATGCGCTTCTGGGCGCGGGCGCGATGTCGAAGGAAGAACTGCGCGCCGCGGTCGAGGTGGCCGACGCCCACGGTGTCCGCACCCGCGCCCATGTCTGCGGCCGTGACAAGGTGCTGGAATGCGTTGAGGTCGGTATCCACATCATTGATCACGCCGACGGTATGGACGACACCTGCATCCAGGCCTTCCTTGATAACGACTGTTTTGTCCTGCCCAGCCTCTACATGGGCTGGCGGAGCAAGGTCGACCCCAGCCTGCCGGGGGCTGAATTGTTTTTTCCGGAAGACTTCGACTACATGAGGAGCATGCTGCCCGAAGCGGTGGAGGCGGGCGTGAAATTCGTGCCGGGCGATGATTACGGCTTCGGCCCGCTCGATCACGGCGACTACCCGGGCGAATTGGTCTGTTATGTCGAGGAGTGCGGCATCGAGCCGCTTGAGGTTATCAAGTGGGCAACCAGGAACGGTGGTGAGCTGACGGGCATCGAGGGCCTGGGCACCATCGCGCCAGGCAACCTTGCTGACATGGTCATTGTCGATGGCGATCCGTCATCCGATATCAACGTTCTGACCCAGCCCGACCGCCTCGTCGCGGTCCTGAAGGGCGGGGAACTCGTAAGCGGGGAAATGCCGGCCGAACAGCTGGCTTTGGCATCATGAGCACAGCAAAAGACGGATCGAGCCAGGTCAAGTACCGATTGGACAACGACTGGCCGCACTACCCGGCCGACATGGCCTTCGAAATGGGGTCGGGCGTTTGTGTCGACGACGACGGGGTGATCTACCTGTTCACCCGCGACATCGAGCACTGGGCGGCGCACCCGCTCGCCATGCAAGAAGACAAGATGGGCAAGAGCAGCGTTTCCATGTTTGCCCGCGACGGCACCTATCTGGGCATATGGGGACCATCGGACGAACCTGGCTTCGCGCTGGGCGCGCACACGATCTACTTCATCGATGGCCATATCTGGACCGTCGACCGCGACGGCCATGTGGTGAAGAAATACACGAAGGACGGGGAGCTGCTTCTGACCCTCGGCGAGCTGGGCCAGTGGGGCAAAGACCCCGGTCATTTCAACGGCCCGACAGCGGTGGTCGTGCAGGATAACGGCAACATCGTGATCTCGGACGGCTACTGGAATGCCCGGCTGATCTGGTTCTCGCCCGAAGGTGAGCACATCAAGGAAATCGGCGGCTGGGGCAACGCACCGGGCCAGTTCAACTCCCCCCATGCGGTGACACAGATGCCCGACGGGCGTCTTGTGGTGGTCGATTTCAGGGGCGGGGCGATGCACTACTACATGACGGTGAAGGACCAGATTGCCGAAGAGCGTTGGGAAAATGATCCCGGCCGCAAGAGCCGCATCCAGGTGTTTGATCCCGACGGCAATTTCATCGAGCAGTGGGACCACCTGA
Source organism: Pseudomonadales bacterium (assembly GCA_963663395.1). Lineage (GTDB taxonomy): Bacteria > Pseudomonadota > Gammaproteobacteria > Pseudomonadales > Azotimanducaceae > Azophilus. Next base: position 4,315,878 of record OY760226.1, on the reverse strand, counting down.
ACCCGCTCACCGTCGCGGTCTATGGCGACCGCCTTTATGCCAGCGACAACATGAGCGACCTCGTGGTCTACGACGCCCACACCATGGAAGAGCTCGAACGCCACGAGAAGCTGGCCATCTATATTCACCAGATGGCAGTTGACCCACACGGCGACATCTACACTGCCACCGTCTACCCCGAACATGCGGGCGAAAGCCGCGGCCCCCAGGGACCCTGCCACCACCGCTGGACGCAGGACACGGCGTAGCGGCGAAGATCAGGTATCCGTTTCGATCAAGCAGCCGTTACTTGAATCCAGGACGCAAATGCGCTGCGTCCAAAATGCAGGCCATCTCGTCGGCCGGGACAAGTTGGTTTGCCAATTCCTGCCCGGATAGGTTTCCGGCGTCGAACCGAACTACCTGTTCTCCAATGTGACCTCGTGCACCTAAGCAGAAAACTGAAGCTTGACGCCACAGGCTTCAGCCACTTTTGCGAGCGTGTCGAGGCGTGGATTTCTTCGGCCGGACAACGAACGTGCGGGAGAGAGCTACACGGGTAACATAAGCAAGTTAACACGCCGATCGGCGTCCAAACCGCGCGCCGATTCACTGACTGATTTTGGTTCACCGACAGAATCTACAGTCGAAGATGCTCGGGGTGCCAGTTCGCGCCGTTGTTAACGGTGTCATGTTTTTATACGTTTAAACTTGACATTGAGGGACGAGAGCGTAGGGTGGCTACGATTACAGGAGGCACGCCGATGAGTATCGCAGCTGCCGTAAACCAGGCTGTCGACCAGGCCCCGATCGGGCAAATATTCGGTTACGAACTGTTTCCGCAATTCCGGGAGGCTCCCGGCGCGGTCGTGCAGGCCGTGACCCGATGTGTCGCGAACCAGCGCTTGAAACGCGTCGCAAAGGGACGTTTCTACAAGCCCGCAAGAGGTGTGCTCGGTGACGTTGCCATTGGCGACGGGGAGCGTCTGCGCGATTTGTTGTATCGCGACGGGCGGCGGTGCGGCTACATCACCGGGCCCGCGCTCTACAACCGCCTGGGCCTCACCACGCAGATGCCCAAGACAGTAACGATCGCGGTGAACCGCGCCAGCCAGACCAGGGACTTCGGCACGATACGAATCAAGTTGCGGTCGAGGCGGGCGCCGATCTCGGATTCGACGGTGCCACTGCTCGAGATCCTGGATGTCCTGCGCGACGCTCGAAAGATACCAGGCGCAAACGTCGGTCGCGTAATCCAGGCGATGATGCAACGATTGACGCAACTCACGTCGGCCGAGCAGGAAGAATTGCAAGGGTTGGCATTGAACTATTACAGCCCAGGCACAGTGGCCCTGCTGGGGATGTTGCTTACGCGTTGCGGGGGCGACGTGGTGCCGGCGCTCAAGGCGTCGCTCAACCCCACCACGCGTTTCGACCTGGATATCGATTCCGACCACTGGCCGGAATCGCGGGCCTGGAACATCCGGTGAACCTGCACGAGTCGCCCGACACGTACCTGGAGCTCATTCAGGCAACGGCAGACCATATCGGGATTCCAGCGGCTCATGTCGAGAAGGACTACTGGGTCACCCGGGTACTCAAACGCCTCCAGGAATCCGAACACAGGGACGCCGTCGTCTTCAAAGGGGGCACATCGCTTTCCAAGGCACATCGTCTCATCGAGCGCTTCTCCGAAGATGTCGACCTCGCCCTGAGCCCGGACGACGGGCGCACCGACTCGTGGCGCCGCACGCTGATCAAGTCGATAGAGAGAGAAATCACCCGGGATCTGCAGTACCAGCCTGCCCATCCAGCGGAGTCCAAGCACGGACGCTTCCGGAAGACAGCGCATTCATTCCCGACGCGAACCGACCCCGCACAGCTCGGCCATGTCTCCGACGCGCTGCTGATCGAAATCAACTCATTTACGAATCCCGAGCCGTCGTCGGCAATGCCCGTCGCCACACTCATTAGCGATTTCCTGATCGAGGCCGGTCGGACAGACCTCGTGCGCCGCCACGAACTCGACCCCTTCAGAATTCAGGTACTGTCCGTGGAACGTACGCTATGCGAAAAGATCATGGGGCTGGTGCGCGCCGGCTACGAAACAGATCCCACTGCTGGGTTTCGAAGCCGAATCCGGCACTTCTACGATCTCGTGATGATCATGCGCGAGAGCCAATACCGGCAATTCGTGGCAGGCCATGAATTTGTCGAGTTGATGGCCAAGGTGAGGGAGTCTGATCTGAATGCCATGCCGGGCTCCGAGGCGTGGCTGTCCCAACCGCTCGGTAAAGCCACCATCGTGGCCGACGCGGAGAAGCTCTGGAGCCAGGTTCGGTCGGAATTCCGGGGTCGCTTCAAAGACATGGTTTACGGCGACTCCCTTCCCGATGACGCCGAGGTGCTGGCGTGTCTTGCTTCGATCGGCTCTTCGTTGACCAAGGTCGACGCCGTGTAGCACGAACCGACACGATAGCCCACCCGAATCCCGGATGCCCCGCATGATGTTGGCGGACCCTTCCCCGCCCCGCACTTGCAGGGATAAACCCTCAAGCAGTGAGCAATCAGTCCAGTCAATTCGCACCGGTAGGACAACTTTGGGGCACCCTGTGGGGCAACTGCAAGAACCAGGAATCGGCCTTCCAACCGCTGGTTGTCGCTGACCATCAACGCGCCGGGCGATTCCTCAACAGACGGCCCGCGCCGGGCGCCTCGGCGGCGCCGACGCCCCAGCTGAGTTGGCCGTTTACGAAAACATAGTCGATGCCCACCGCCGGTTGTTTCGGATTTCCAAAGTCTGCGCGGTCGGCAATGGAGGAGGGATCGAACACCACGATGTCGGCGTAGTTGCCGGGGGCCAGCGTGCCGCGCCGCGTAATGTTGAACCGTTGCGCCGTCATGCCCGTCATCTTGTGTACCGCTGTATCGAGCGACAGTAGGTTCTGTTCCCTGACATAGCGGCGGATCACGCGGGGAAAGGTGCCCCAGAGCCGGGGATGGGGATGTGGGTCCCGGGGCAGCCCGTCGGAGCCGATGATGGCCGAACGGTAGCCGATGATGCGGCTTACGTCGCGCTCGCTCATCTGAAAATAGCAGGCACCCCCGGGTTGCAGTCGGCGCGCGGCCTCCCGCTCCGAGCAGTCCCATTGCGACGCGATCTGGTGCAGGTATCTGCCCGCCAGTCCGGGGTAATCGCGGGAGCGGGTGACGAGAACCTCGATGCCCTCCTCGACGAAGGCGGGGTCCAGCACGGTCGATCCGGCTCGATAGGGGTAGCAGTCGACGCTGACCTGCTGCGACTCGGATGCCTTGTCCAGTAGCGCCAGCGTCTCGGCGCTGCGCCCCCAGTTGCGCGTACCGGCACATTTGTGATGCGAAATGATCAGGGGGGCTGTGCCGATGCGCGCAGCCGCCAGCGCTTCGCTTATGGAGTCGAGCACCAGATCGCTCTCGTCCCTGATGTGCGAGGCGTACACGCCGCCGAACTCGGAAGACTTCCGGACCAGCGGTATCAGTTCGCCATTGTCGGCCGCGCGTCCCGGGGCGTAGTAGACGCCGCTGCTCAAACCGGCAGCGCCGGCACGCATGGCTTCGTCGAGCAAGCCGAGCATGGCGCCAAGCTCCCGGGGCGTGGCCCTGCGGTCGAGCGCCTGCATCGTCGCCGCCCGCAGCGCGGTGTGGCCGACGAGCGAAACCACGTTTGCCGCCGGCCGGGCGGCATCGACAGCGTCGAAATAGGAGCTGAAGTCGGAGAACCGGAAGTCCGAAGGGTTCCCCAGCAGGTTGAGCGGCTCTGGCAGGTCCGGGGGATTGTTCAGCGGTGCCAGGCTCAGGCCGCAGTTGCCCACCACCACGGTGGTGACACCTTGACTGATTTTCGCCCGCATGGAGGGATCCTCGAGGCAGGCTTGGTCGTCGTGGGCATGCGCATCGATGAAGCCGGGAGCGATACACCGACCCCGAACATCGAGTTCGGCGGCTGTCCGGGCTGAATCGAATGCGCCGATGTCCGCTATGCGGTCTCCTTTCAGCGCCAGGTCCGCGCTGTACGGTCTTCGGCCGGTACCGTCGATCAGGGTCCCACCCCGAAGTACCGTATCGTAAGGAGGGGAATGGTTGACGGTACTCATGCCTGCATGGCGCGGGTTGATTTCCGGCCCCTGTTTGCGGAGAAGATTGTCCAATGAACCAGGTTCGTACCCGTTCACCGCTTTCTCGAGAGGTTGGCGTATCGCTTGAGCGGATATGATCGGGGATTGAAGGTCCACCGGCAACCGTCGCGCCAGACAGACCCGGTTAGAATCCCTCGCGACAAGCCCGACCTATTCAGTGCGCCGTGCAAAGGTGCACAACCTTAGTGGGTGCGAAACCCACCCGGCAAATGTCGTTCCAGCCGGTAGCAATCGGAACGGCCGTGGAGGTAACGAACCGGTCGAAGCTTCTGGTGTAGAGGGTCCGTAGGGACTTGGCGAGCGCATAGGCCGTAACGTGCAGTGAACGCTGAGCAGGCCTCGAAAAGGGCAATGCGGAAGCCGACCCGTCTGAATTGCGGGGAAGGCCGCCGCCGTTGGGGAAGGCGAACGACGCAGGCACCCAACGGTTCCGCCGGGGTAATGGCGACGGCATGTGCGAAAGAGGGGTTGTGTGCAACACGGGAAACCCCTTGGGGCGGCTGGCAAGCGGCGCTGGCCGACGGTGGTGTCGTGAGGCACGGAACCGGCCCCTTGGGGTGGCGGAGAGGGTCGTAGTACCGATGAAGCCGGGTAATGCCGGTGGAGGAAAGGACCCTTGGTCTGGGAATAATGCTGGCAGGAGCGAGCGCGAGGTGATTGACGAATGAGTCTGAGAACGCCGGAAACGGTTGAGAAGCTCCGTAAGGCATTGCATGTGAAAGCGAAGGAAGAAGTCGGGTTCCGGTTCTATCTCGTCTACGACAAGGTCTACCGTCGGGACGTGCTGAGCCATGCCTATGCGTTGAGCCGCGCGGCGCGCGGTGCACCGGGCGTGGACGATGAGACGTTTCGGCAGATCGAGGAACGGGGACGGGAGTCGTGGCTCGACGAACTGGCGGAGGAACTGAGGAAGAAGACCTATCGAGCCGCCCCGGTACGCCGGGCGTGGATACCGAAGGCAAACGGGGGACGCAGGCCGCTCGGGATACCGACGATACGGGACCGGGTGGTGCAGACGGCGGCGGTGCTGGTACTCGAACCGATTTTCGAGGCAGACCTGCAGCCGGAACAATACGCGTACCGCGCGAACCATCGGGCGCAGGACGCGGTTCGGCACGTCCACAAGCTGGTCACGCACGGTCACGATGAGGTGGTCGATGCGGACTTGTCCGGATACTTCGACAGCATCCCGCACGCGGAACTGATGAAATCGGTGGCGCGTCGGGTAAGCGACCGGCACATGCTGGCCCTGATCAAACAGTGGCTGGTGGCGCCGGTGGAGGAAGACGACGGGCAGGGTGGCTGGCGACGGACGACCCGAGCGAAGGACGAGAAGCGCGGAGTTCCGCAAGGGGCGCCGGTCTCGCCATTGCTGTCGAACCTGTATATGCGACGATTTCTGCTTGGCTGGAAACAGCTGGGTTATGCGCGGCGCCTGAACGCCCACATCGTGAACTATGCCGACGATTTTGTGATCTGCTGCCGGGGAACGGCGGCGGAGGCGATGTCGGTGATGCGCAGGATGATGGGTAAGCTGAAGTTGACGGTCAATGAAGACAAGACGCGGATGCGACGGCTGCCGGGCGAGGACTTCGATTTTCTCGGTTACACGATTGGCCGCTGCCACTCGCCGACGACGGGACGAGCCTATATCGGCACGCGCCCGTCGAAGAAGAGTGTGCGCCGGGCGATGGCGGAGGTCAGCAAGCTGACGTCCTGCCGGACGACCGGTATGGCCGCCGAGGACGTGGTGGGGCGGCTCAACCGCCTGCTTGTGGGCTGGGGGAATTATTTCCATCTCGGCCCGGTTAGCAAGGCGTATCGAGCCATTGACGCCCACACCGCTCATCGGCTCCGCCGGTGGTTGTGCCGGAAACACAAGACCGGCAACCAGGGGACGCGCCGCTTCCCTTATGAGTTCCTGGTCTCGGACCTGGGGCTCGTGCGGCTGTCGGCGACGACGCACAACCTTCCGTGGGCGAAGACATGATCCTGGAGAGAGCCGGATGCGGGAAATCTGCACGTCCGGTTCGCCGAGCGGCGACTGGAAACGGAGTGGGTATAAATCGGGATGTTGCCGGCCCACCACCGCGCCAGTCGTCGACTCTACTGAATAAACTACTGCGGCCGTCAATAGCAGCGAAATCACTGGGCGTGCTCCCACCGCGTGCTCAACGTGCTGTCAAGCACGCCTGCGCGCGCTCTGGTCCGCGCACCCAGCGCTTTCACTACTCTTGCCAGCCTCGCTACGTTCATTCATGAATAGGTCGGGCTATCCAGAGTGCCGTTCATGTACAGGTATCTGATCGACATCGATGGTCTGGCCCGATTGGGCTCGACGGCACGCCTGTTCGACTGCCGGGCGGTGCTCGGCGATCCGCAAGCCGGGCGGCGTGCCTACGACGAGGGGCATATCCCGGGCGCGCTGCATGCCGATCTCGACCGGCACCTGGCGGGCTCGCCGGGTTCGGGAGGACGGCACCCGCTGCCTGAACGGTCTGCGCTGGCGGAGCGGTTCGCCGCCTGGGGGGTCAATTCAGGCGACCAGATGGTTTTCTACGACGATGCGGGGGGCGCCTTTGCAGCCCGGGGATGGTGGCTGGCCCGCTGGAGCGAGTGGATAGCAGACCCGGCACGGCCGGTCGCGCCGTGATCGAACCGGCCGATCTTGCCTGGCGGGACGGCGCGCCCTTCGCCCGGGATTTCGGCGACATCTACCATTCGGCGGACGAGGCGGGAGAGACGCGGCGTGTGTTCATTGAACCGTCGAATCTGGCGGGAATGGCGGGCAGGGCGGCTGCTGAGCGCACTACGCTGCGTGTCGGCGAACTGGGTTTCGGGACCGGGCTCAACTTCGCGGTCGCCGCGGCCCTGGCGCTCCGGCGAGGTTGCCGGCTGCACTATGTCGGGTTCGATGCTCGCCCCATCGACCCGGCGGCCTTCCGCGCGATCGCAACGAAGCGCCGGCCGGGCATACCCGTCTATGGGGAACTCGAACGCGCGTATCCGCCATTGCTGCCCGGATGGCACCGCCGGGTGTTGGCAGAGGGCCGGGTCTGGCTCTCCCTGTACTGGGGCGATGCGGGCGCCGGGCTGAGCGACCTGATTGGCCGTCAGCGGCAGCCCTTCGATGCCTGGTTTCTGGATGGCTTTGCACCGGACCGGAACCCGGAGATGTGGCGCGAGGAGTTGCTGCGGATGGCGGCGCAACTCTCCGCCCGGGGCACGGCGGTGGCCACGTTTACCGCGGCAGGGCATGTTCGCCGGGGCCTCGCGGCTGCCGGGTTCGAGATGCGGCGGGTCGACCAGCGGCCGCGCAAGCGGGAGAGCCTGGCCGGGTCGTTCATCAAGGAAGGGTTGCAGAGGAAAAAAGAACCGGACAGGGTTGCGGTTGCCGGTGCCGGCATCGCAGGAGCCGGCATCGCTCGGCATCTGGCGGAGCGAGGAATCGCCGTCACCGTCTACGACCCGGCACCGGCTGTTGCTAACGGCGCGTCGAGCATCCCGGCCATGCTCCTGCATCCGAGGCTGCTGGGCGACGGCAGCCGCGAGGCCGCCTGGCGGGCCCATGCCTATGCGTACAGCCAGGCCTGGGTAAGCCGGTTCCCGGGTTTCATCGAGAGCGGCGTGCTGCAGGGCGGCGGGCCCAATCTCGACCCGGACAAGTTGCAGCGCATCGCCGCCGCACATGCGGGCAGCGGCATGGTGCGGCAAATCGGGCGCGTCGAGGCATCGGCGATGAGCGGTTGGGATTTCGACACGGATGCGCTGTACTTTCCCCAGGCCGGCATCGTCGAACCGGCTGCGCTCATCGCCTCGCTTTTCGACCATCCCCGCATTGCCGTTCGCCTCGGGCAAGGCGCTCCCGCGGAGATTCGACCGCTGGTCCTGGCTTGTGCCGGCGCCGCGCGGGCGTACCGACCGGCAAGCTTTCTGGAGACCGTGGACGTGCACGGGCAAGTGGACCTGGTGACCATGGACGCCCGCCCGCGACTTGCCGTTGTGGGCGATGGCTACCTGGCGCCCACGGCGCAGGGAGTGGTCGCAGGCGCCACCTTCGAGCATGCTGCCTGGCCGGAGGGTGAGGCCACCGCACACAACCTGCGGGCACTCGAAGGCCGGGCACACCGCTGGATTGCCCGGGTACGGGCGACCCGCACGATCGCTTCCGACCGCACGCCGATCATCGGTGAACTGGAGCCGGATCTCTACGTCAGCACCGCGCACGGATCCATGGGCATGGTCAGCGCCCCCATTGCGGGTGCGACGATCGCCGGCTTTCTGACCGGTGAGTTCGCGCCGCTCGACCCGGCACTGGAAACCCTGGTCGCGCCCGGCCGGTTCCGGCAACGCCAGGCCCGGCGCGGCTACCGCCTGGGCGCGGTCGACTAGCGATTCCAGCCCCGGTGTCCGGTACGGTGACGGGCAGTGATTGACGGCGTTCGGGGAAACCTGCGCCTGCAGCCGGCTGTTTCCTGAAAAGCGGTTACAGCACCCCGGGCAACAGCGCCCGCCTGTTCGCGGGAAAGTCGCTGAAGTTCTCCCGATACCAGTTTCGGCGCCAGACAGCCCGGGGAACCAGGTTGGCCACCGACCAGATGAAGAAGATCGACCCCGGCAGCGACCAGGTCAACAGCGCAAAGCCCAGCCACTCGATGATTTCGCCCGTCAGGTTGGGGCAGCAGGCGAGTTCGAAGGCGCCGCCCTGCGGCAGTACCCGCTGTCCGCGGCTGCGGTTGCGCAGGTGCAGCAGCCGATAGTCGGCCCAGACATTGAGCCCGGCGCCGGCCAGCATTACCACGACTCCGACGACGAAACGCGGGTCCGCCAGCCACTGAGCCGGGTAGTCGGCGGCATAGGCGATGAACCAGCCCAGCAGGCCGCCGTTGATCAGGTTGAAGCATACGGCCGCGCCACACATGGCCAGGGAAACGGTGGCATCCCGTTTCGGAACGAGCCAGGGCCACACGAAGGTGCGGTGCACGTAGTGGGCCAGCCAGAGCACCAGTACGACATTGCCGACCAGGTGAAAGTTGCCGCTCAAGAGGTAAATTGCGGGCAGGGTGACGAAGCCCGGCACCTCCATGATGAACCAGGCCCAGCGGCTGTTGATCCGCCAGCCCAGGCCTTCGCCGCCCCAGCGGCCGACCGGGTCCCATCCCTTGAGACCCACCACCAGTACCGGCAGCGCGATCAATGCCCAGACCAGCGTCAGTTCGTCGAGTGTCGGCCACTGCAGGCTCATGCACCGCTCCTTACGATTTCAGCCGCCGTGTCGCCGTCGGCTCAACCGGGCAACACGGCGAAATTGAATATCCCATGGGCGATGGGTAACTCGCCGCTGCGGACTTCCGCACGCAGGCTCACCATCCGGCCGCCTGCCTTGACCACACGGGCTTCGGCCTCGAGTGCCATGCCCGGCTTCGCACCGTTCAGGTAGGTAATGCTGGCGCTCTGGGTTACGCCGGCGGGACCGAGGCTCCGAACCGCGTAGGCGCTGGCGGTGTCCGCCAATACGTAAGCCAGCCCGCCATGCACCATACCCTGGGCGTTTACCATGGCCTTCTCGGCCACGGCGCGAATCACGGCCCGCCCATCGGCTGCGCTCGTCAACGACATGCCGTGCGTTTCGAAAATCGGCAGATCCGCCGCCAGGGCCTTCAGCATCGCCTCGGGCAATCCACGGTCGCCGTCGCTCACGATGTTGGCCTCCGATAGCCGCGGCCCGTCACGCCCGGGGTGACGGCAGCCACGCGTTCGCGGGCATCGCCGCAGTCGAGGGTTGAGTGTCGGTGGCGCGTGTGTTCAAGCAAGTGACATACACTCCGGCAAACATGCCGCTCAATTGGCAGGGGTCGATCGGTCCGGCGCAGGCTATCGGATTGCCCGGGCCGAATCGTACCTTTTCCGGCGCTCAGCGCCTAGGCGGCGCGTTCCCGGGGCGGGAACGCGTTTAAGTTGCTCCGCAACTTGGTGGAGTCGTGCGAAAGTGCGACTCGTCTGTTCGCATCGAGGCCGCCGGCCCGACGACGAGGCTTGCGAGATCGACTTGCGCCCTTCACAAATTGCAGGCGGCTGCGTTTAATAGCCCGTTTCGGACGGACAGGGAGCAACCCATGGCCTGGGACTTTGAAACGGAACCTGCATTTCAACGGGAACTCGACTGGATGGACGACTTTGTCCGTGAGGAAATCGAACCGCTGGACTTCATCATCGGGCACCCCAACGACTATTCCGACCCGAACCGGGCCAGGCTCATCCCTCCGCTGCAGGAGGAGGTGAAGAAGCGCGGTCTGTGGGCCTGCCACCTCGGCCCGGACCTGGGCGGCCAGGGTTACGGGCAACTCAAGCTCGGCCTGATGAACGAGATTCTCGGCCGGGCGAAATGCGCGCCGGTGGTCTTCGGCTGCCAGGCGCCGGACTCCGGCAACGCGGAAATCCTTGCCCACTACGGAACCGTGGAGCAGAAGGCCCGCTACCTGCAACCGCTGCTCGACAACGAGATCTGCTCCTGCTACTCCATGACCGAACCCCAGGGCGGCGCCGACCCCAAGGTCTTCACGTGCCGGGCCGAGGCCATTGGCGATGAGTGGGTGATCAACGGCGAGAAGTGGTTTTCGTCCAATGCCCGTTACGCGTCTTTCCTGATCGTCATGGCCGTCACCGACCCGGAGGCGCCGCCCTACCAGCGCATGTCGATGTTCATCGTGCCGGTGGAGACCCCGGGCGTGGAGATGATTCGGCACGTGGGCGTCGGCTTCGAGGGCAAGGGCGCCCATGCCTACATCCGCTACAACGATGTCCGCATCCCCCGCGATCACCTGCTCGGCGAAATCGGCCAGGGCTTTATCGTCGCCCAGACCCGCCTCGGCGGCGGCCGCATCCACCATGCCATGCGCACCGTCGGCAAGGTCCGGCGCGCCTTCGACATGATGTGCGAGCGGGTGCTCTCCCGGGAGACCCAGGGCGAGGTACTGGCCCAGAAGCAGATGGTGCAGGCCATGATCGCCGACAGCTGGATCGACATCGAACAGTTCCGGCTGTTCGTGCTGCACACCGCCTGGAAGATCGACAAGGTCAAGGACTACAAGGCGGTGCGCGCCGATATCTCCGCCGTGAAAGCGCAGATGCCAAAGGTCTATCACGACGTATACGCCCGCGCCCTGCAGATCCACGGCTCACTGGGCGTCTCCAACGAGATGCCCTTCGCCGCCGGCGTGGTCGACAGCTTCCACATGGCGCTGGCCGACGGCCCCACCGAGGTGCACAAGGTAACGGTTGCCCGCCAGGTGCTCGGGCATTACCAGGGCACCGAGGAACTCTTCCCCGACTACCACCTCATCAAGCGCCGAGAAGAGGCACTGGCCAAGTATGCGAACCTGATCGAACTGGAGGTCGCGAACGGCTAACTCCGTTCAGGTCGCGAACGGGTAACCCCGGTCAGGTCGCGAACGGATAGCTCCGTTCAGGTCGCGAACGGGTAACCCCGGTCAGGTCGCGAACGGATAGCTCCGTTCAGGTCGCGAACGGTTGATTCCGTTCGGGTTGCGAGCGGATAGTTCCGTTCAGGTAAACAAGAAGAGAAGGTGGATTCCGCTGCTATCGCGGCGGGGAGCGATGGATAACGAATCGCCCCTTTCGGTACGGGGCCGGGGCGGTTCGGCACGGAGCCTGATGGATGACTGAAATCGACACGGGTACGAACGAACTGCTTTGTACGCTTGAAGACGGCGTCGGGACGGTAACGCTCAACAAGCCGGACAAGCGCAATGCGCTTGGCGATGTACTGACGCCGGCGCTGCGCGCGGTGCTGCTCACGCTCGAAGAGGATGAACGTTGCGGCGCGATCGTCATCACCGGGGCCGGGCGGGCGTTCTGTGCGGGCGGGGATGTGTCGGGTATGGGCGGCAGCCGGCGCAAGACGGACGCCCGGCCGCCATCGCACCAGGAGGCGGTCGACGACCTCGTGCACCGGCAGGAAACGCTGACGCTGCGTCTGCACGAACTGGCGAAGCCGGCGATCGCGGCGCTGCCCGGGCCGGCCGCCGGCGCGGGGCTGTCGATCGCGCTGGCGTGCGACATGCGCATCATGGCGGATTCGGCCTTCGTGACCACGGCCTTCGCCAACATCGGCTTGTCGGGAGACTATGGCGGCAGCTGGTTGCTCACCCGCCTTGTCGGCCCGGCGCTCGCCAAGGAACTGTACATGACGGCGCGGCGCATTCCGGCGGAAGAATGCCTGGCGCTCGGCATCGCCAACCGCGTGGTGCCCTTCGACGAACTGCAGCAAACCGCCAACGAACTGGCCCGCCAGGTCGCCAACGGGCCACGTACGGCGGTCCTCTACATGAAGGAGAACATCAACTTCGCTCAGGGCGCCGATCTCAAGGCGTCCCTGGCGCAGGAAGCCGACCGCATGGTGCGCTGCTTCCGCACCGACGACCATCGCGAAGCAGTGCGCGCGTTCATGGAGAAACGCCCGCCGCGATTCAATCGCCCGGCCTGACCCCTTTTATCCTTCGAAATCCTCGGGACCGTGCCGTTCCGGCACCCGCGTTTCCTCCGGCCCCCAAGGTCGGTTGACGCGGCGGCCGCGCTGCACGGCAGGCCTGGCCTCGATTTCCTCGGCCCAGCGGACCACATGGGTGTACGAGGCCACATCGAGGAACTCCGCAGCTTCGTAGATGTTGTGCAGCACGAGCGCGCCGTACCAGCCGTAGTTGGCGATGTCGGCAATGGTGTAGTCGTCGCCACAGAGGAACCGGCGCTCGGCGAGCGTTCGGTTCAGCACATCGGTCAGGCGTTTCGCCTCCATGGTGTAGCGGTTGATGCAGTACTCGATCTTCTCCGGCGCGTAGGCGTAAAAATGGCCGAAACCGCCGCCGATGTAAGGTGCGCTGCCCATCTGAAAGAACAGCCACGACAGGCACTCGGCGCGGGCGCCGGGCTCGGTGGGCAGGAAGGCGCCAAACTTTTCGGCGAGGTAGACGAGGATCGCCCCGGATTCGAACACCCGGGTGGGCGGCGAGGTGCTGTGGTCGCAAAGCGCGGGGATCTTCGAGTTCGGGTTGAGCGCCACGAAGCCGCTCGAGAACTGTTGGCCTTCACCGATATTGATGAGCCAGGCATCGTACTCCGCTTCCGCGATACCGGCCTCAAGCAGCTCTTCGAGCATTACGGTTGCCTTGATGCCGTTCGGCGTTGCCAGGGAATACAGCTGCAGCGAGTGCTTGCCGACGGGAAGATCCTTCTCGTGGGTTTCCCCGGCGATCGGCCGGTTGATGCTGGCGAACCTGCCGCCGCTTTCCATTTCCCACTTCCAGACGGGTGGGGGCGTATAAGTCGATGATTCAGTCATGTTCTGCTCTTGTCCGTATTCGGTTTTCGGGATCGAGGTCCGCGCTAGCCCAGACGGGTTTCGTGATTCCACCATGCCTGGTCGCTGAACGACCGCAGATCGAGTTCGAAAGTCCAAGTGGAACGATGTTGCTGGGCGAGGTGGAAGTAAGTATCGGCGATTTTCTCCGGCAGCAACAACCCGTCGTGTTCCATGCCCCGCGACTCCCGGAACTGCTGAAACCTTTCGGGGCCCAACATCTTGCCGAGGGTGTCGGGGGCATCCACGGCGCCGTCGACGACGATGTGGGCAACGTGGATGCCCTTGGCCGAGAACTCCGCGTTCAGGCTCTGGCAGAGCATGCGCCGGCCGGCCATGGCGGCCGCGTGCGAGTGCTGCCCGGCGTTGCCCCGCATGGCTGCGGTTGCCGAGGTGACCAGAATGGCGCCCTTGCCTCGCTCCGCCATGAGCGGGCAAATGGAAGAGGCGAGCCGGAAGAGGCCGAACGTAGCCATGCGCCAGCCCAGTTCGAACGCCTTGTAGCTGGTGTTCTCCAGCGTGCGGTCGCCGATCTGGGCGCCCAGGTTGTATACGGCGACTTCGATTGGGCCGATCTCGGATTCGATTGCAGCCACAAGGTCCTCGATGCCGTTGTCTTCCACCGCGTTCAGCAGGAATCCCGAAGCGGAGTTGCCATCCTCTTCAATGGCGCTGACCAGCCGGTTGAGGCCGTCCTGATCCGAGCGCCGGCACAGCACGGCGTGATAACCCTCCTCGGCGAACCGGCGGCCCACATTGCCGCCGATGCCGGCGCCGGCACCAATTACCAGGCAAACCGGTGTCATCGATTTTCTCCTTGTTGCAAGCAATGTTGCCCGGCTTCATGACGAGTACGCCGCTTGGCTGGTGTCTAAGGCGCCGGCAACCTTGATTCGCGTTCAGGGGCACCCCCGTTTCCGAACACTCCCGGAACACCTCGCCATCGTATCAGAGTTGCCTGCCGCGAATACGGTCCGGGCGATTGGGGAAGACGGATAATGCCTGCGGCGCGTGCGCGGAAACTTTCCTCCGGATATACGGTCTGATGTCGGCAGAGGTAGCCATGGGCATCGATACAAGAGCAGCGAAGGCTGTCGTACAGACCGATCGCGTTGATGTAACGGGCGAAGCGCAGGCGCCCGCTGGGCGCACGTTTCGGGGGCGGCAAGTCACGGAATCGCCGCTTGAGTCTCCTGGGCTGTCTGCGGGTTCCGGGCAGGAAGAGCCTGCAAGCGTCGGGCGAGTCAATGCCGGCACGAGCATAGATGCACGGCAGGTAACAGCCACGGGTTCGCCTGACCGCGGGCTGGAGCCGGAAGGCGTTCCGATCCAGGCACCCGAGCCGGACAGCAGTGTCGACTTAACCGAACTCCCATGGCTCGGCCCGGGCGAAGTCGACGAAGCAACGAAGATGGGCGAACTGCTTCGCGTCTTGCTGAATCGGCGGGGCATTACAACGACTGTCCGTCATGACGTCGCACAGGCCGAACAGTTTCTGAGGAACGTCGAAAGGGATGCCCTGCGGGCGGATGCCTTGCTGAACAGGGTGCGAACAGAGCTGGTGCCCGACGTCGAGTGGAGCGAGTTGGCCGATCGGATTGCTTCGGTCCGGGAGAATATCTCGGCATTTCTGGATGTGTGGAACGACGCGGTGGCCCCGTTGCTCGATGGCGGCACATTGGGTCCGTCGGATGCGGCGACAGTGCAGGGATTGCGAAAGCGCTTCGACCGCGCGCGTTCCTACTTCTACTCGGACGACATGCCCTGGCAGGATTCGGCACGGTGCATAGAATCCAGAAATCCACACGGCCCGCCGCAGCCCATCGTGGTGCACAGCCGCATCGTATCCGGGTCGGCACTTGGCACCAGGTTGGACGAAGGTTACCCGGCAGAGAATTTCACGTCGCCCAATAGCCCCGCCTGGGTCCGCCATGTGCCGGGTCTCGCGCAGACCCTCCTGGTCGATGCGGGCGGAGAACCGCTGTTTTCGGGAGTGCGCCACTGCTTCCTTGAAGGCTGCCCGTGGAGCGACCGGTATCTGGCGGGGATGTTAAACCGCGAGTTCCATGGCCTGGTCGATGCTACGCTATTGTCGGAGCTGCGCCGCGGAACGTTGAATCTTGATGAAATGATCGGTCGTCATTGCGGCGGGCCTGCCGGCGGTGAACCGGATGTTTTGGCGGAGGAACCCTTCCCGGCCGAGGGACTCGGGGAGTATCGCGGAAGGGTCAGGCAGCAGATTGTCAACGGTCATGCCAGGGAATTGGCAGCGTCGGATTCTTTTGCATTGTCGGCCAAAGGGTGGCTGCACAGTGCGACGGAGGTCGCCGCCGCGGCGCTGGTTGCCGACCCTGCCAGTTTGCAGCGTGCTCTCGAAGGAGAAAGGGTCGACCTTGAGCTGTTTTCCATCGCGGTTGTCACGGAAGGTGATCGAGACGCGTGGCGGCAGCAATCCAACGCCTTCTATCTGCTCGAAATGATGGCGCCCCCGAGGTTCCACCTGGTGGGCCCGGATCGCACTTTGCACAAGATCGAAGCCAGCATCAGTGTTCGGGAGTTTTTCTTCTCGCCGGGCCCAGTCGAGGTCGAACCGATGAGCCTCGAGGAGCACCACGGCGAGCTCAGCATGCTGCTTGGTCACGCACATGCCCCGGAACCGGGTGGCGCCGTGGCGGTAAGAGTCCAGTCATTGCGCCAGCGCGCCTTGGATCTCAAGCGCGAATTGGTTGTCGCGCAGTCGGAGCTGGCCCGATTTGAAGTGGGAAAACCCGTGGGAGATTCCCAGGTGCGTGCGAGAAGAAGCGGCCTCTTCAGATTGAACGACGAAATGAGATGCCTGGAGAGAGGCGCCAGTACCCTTGAAGCGGCAGGAAAGCAGCTGAATGCGCTGCGAGCGGCAGGCGACGGGTGGTCCTTGAGTGCGGACTTGTATAAAGCAGGGGCGGCGCGGCTTGCCCTGGTTGCCCACCTGATGGGTGCAACGCCCGTTCTGAGTTGCGCGCACGCAAACGACTTCACCAGGGAACTCGACGCCGAGATCAAGTTTCTCGCCACGGTCGCGGCGCACGGGAAGGGGCGGCTTCCGCAGATTGGCGAGAATCCCGAGTTGTGGCAAAGAGCTCGTAATGACTTTCCGCCGCAATAGGCCTACCAGATCAAGAACCGGGAGTTGAACAGCAAGGGTTCGAAGACAGCCGTTGCCATGATCTGCTTCCCGCATCGCTGTCGATGCCGATGCCGATGCCGATGCCGATGCCGATGCCGGCGCCGGCGCCGGTAACCCCTCGACGTGCGGCGATGTGTGCCGCAGAATCTGCCGATTCCGTTACAGAGGGGCACCCTGATGCCAATCGTAGTAACCCGGTCCGGCAATGTGGAAGGCACGCGAATCAACGGCTTGCACGCGTTTCTGGGCATTCCGTTTGCGGCGCCGCCAGTTGGAGAGCGCCGCTGGCAGCCGCCGGGAGACGCGGAACCCTGGTCTGGAGTGCGCCGGTTTGACGATTTTGCGCCACAGTCCTGGCAGCCGGTCATGGAGGGGATGGGGCCTCTGGCGTTTGCCTTCAATGCGCGCTCGGCAGACAACCGCAACGAAGACTGCCTGTACCTGAATGTATGGACGCCGGGGCTGGACGATCGCAAGCGGCCGGTGCTGGTGTGGATTCATGGCGGTGGATTCTCGAGCGGCACCGGCGGCACGCCGATGTACGCGGGCGCCTCGCTCGCGCAACGCGGTGACGCCGTGGTTGTCACCGTCAACTATCGGTTGGGCGCGCTCGGTTTCCTGAACCTGAACGAAGTTACGGGCGGCCGCATACCCGCCTCGGGCAACGAAGGGCTGCTCGACCAGGTGAAGGCCCTGGAATGGGTGCGCGATAACATCGAGCGCTTTGGCGGCGACCCGGGACGCGTGACGATATTCGGTGAATCGGCCGGTGGCATGAGTGTCGGCGCGTTGCTTGGGTTCGGGCCGGCGTCAGGATTGTTCCATCGCGCCATACCGCAAAGCGGCGCCTGTCACACCGCCAATCCGCTGCAGAAGGCCGCGGAATACGGCCAGGCGATTCTGGACGCCATGGGCGTGTCCGCGAATGCGCCGGCCGCGGACCTGCTGGCCGCCCCGCCCGAAAAGCTCATCGAAGCCGGTGTGGCGGCGGGCATGCGGTTCGGCGGGGCGATGATCTTCCAGCCCTGTGCGGACGGCACGCTGCTTTCGGATTTGCCGATCGATCGGGTCAAGGCCGGCTCTGCGGACGGCATTGACGTCCTGGTGGGAGCCGCCCGGGACGAGTGGCGGCTGTTCATGTCAATGCCGGGCTTAAAGGTGCAATTTGACGATGCCACGCTGCAAATGGCGCTCGGTGCCCATATCGACGAACCGCAACGCGTCATCGACGCCTATCGGTCCGCGCGCGCGGCGCGAGGCGAGGCAATCGATGCGAACACGCTGTATGGGGCGATCGAGACGGACCGCATTTTCCGCATGCCGGCCATCCTTCTCGCGGAAGCCATCGCCGAGCGGGGCCGGGATGCGTTCCAGTATCTCTTCACCTGGGAGTCGCCGTGGGACGGCGGCAATCTGGGTTCCCCGCACGCCATCGACATCGGCTTCGTGTTCGGCACATACGCATTCAGCGAAGGCAGCGCCGAGTTCTTCGGCAGCGGGAAGGACGCCGAGGCGTTGACGGGCATCGTTCAGGATGCGTGGCTGAAGTTTGCGACGGATGGAGACCCGCGGACGGACGCGCTGGCCGACTGGCTGCCATACGACACGGATACCCGAAGCACCGGCTTGTTCGGCAAGCCGGTTGCCGTGGCGAGCGACCCGTACGGCGAGGAGCGGGCCGCCTGGGACTCTGCGGACGCTCGGTTGGGCGGTTTGTAAGGCGGCCGCCCCATGTGGCAGTTTCCCATCTGCCGTGAACGGCAGCGCGCGTTGTGGGCCGAGTTCGCGAGGCCGCGACAGAACCAAGTCCAACAAGCGGAACAGTGACCATGACCAAGTTGCTCTATATCAGCGTATCGCCACGAGGCGAGCTTTCGGCGTCTATCCAGGCGGCGCAGGTGTTTCTGGATGCATTGCCCGGGGGCGTGAGCGTCGAGCATATCGACCTGTTCGAACGCGAGCTGCCGCCGGTTACGCTCGAGATCACGGTGGGGAAACAGAAAGCCTTCATGGGCATGGAGTTTACCGCCGAGGAAACGCGCCAATGGGCTGCGATCGTCGATCTGGTCGACGAGTTCAAGGCAGCCGACCACTACCTGATGGCGGTGCCGATGTGGAACTTCAACGTGCCTTACAAGTTCAAGCAGTACATCGACCTGCTGACCCACCCGGGCCTGACGTTCACGCGCGATGAAAACGGCCCCCGCGGGCTGGTATCCGGCGGCGCCACGCTCATCTACTCCCGCGGCGGTGACTACTCGCCGAAAGACGGCCAGCCGGACCCCTTCGACTTCCAGTCGCCCTACCTCAAGGCATGGCTGCGGCTGATCGGACTGGGCCCGGTCGATGAGGTCTACGTGCAGCGCACGATGGCGGGGCCCGACGGTGTGGCCAACAGTGTTGCGGGCGCAACCGCACAACTGCAGTCACTGGCCGCCCTGGTGAGGCCTGACGGAAGCGCGTAACCGCTAGGGCCACCTAACAGGGCCCCTAATCGACGGCCCTGGGCGTACATCGCATTCGTCGTCGCGCAGGGGTGGCGTTGACAGCGAATCGGACCGGACCATAGTATTCGAGAGCAGTATCCCTCTATTTCCAAGGTGCCCACGTGCATAATTACACTGTTTCCGTTACGCGCAGTACTCACGATGACTACATCGCGTTTCCGTTCTGTTTCGAGGCAACGATCAAGTTACCAGCCGAGGACGTGTGGCAGGAATGGATCACCACGCTGACGGAATACGAAAAAAGCTGGTTCTGGCCGGTACGGTACAGTCAGCCCAGCGTCGAAGGTGGCGTCGTGGAAAGAGGCGGCCGCATGGTGCTGACCTACCAGATTCCGAATCCCCATGATCCTTCGCGGCCGGACAAGAACGCGACCTACGAGTTTGACATCCGGGAGTGCAAGCCCGACGACATGTTCTTCGAGTACCGGGCGACGGAGAATCACCCGTTCCTGAAGGGCGGTGGTACTCTGCAAGTGCAGCCGGTCGATGAGAACGTCAGCACGCTTACCTGGCAAGGCGAATATAGACACGATGCCGGCGACAAGCGCAAGGAAGCCCAGGGCGATGTCTTTGCTTTCTTCCTGTGTACGTTCTTTACCGCGGCTGCGCAGAACATCAGGAAACGGGCCGGCTAGCTCTGCTGCAGGCCGATTCGACCAGAAACGAGCCCCCATGGCCGCCGCGCGCCTATAGCTGGTACGTTGTCGGCATTCTGAGTGCCGCGTACACCGTTTCATTCATCGACAGACAGGTACTCAATCTTCTCGTCGAGCCCATCCGGCACGACCTGCAGATCAGCGACACGCAGATCAGTCTTCTGCAGGGATTTGCATTCGCCATATTCTATAGCCTGATGGGCGTGCCCATCGCCAGGCTGGCGGATCGCGGCAATCGCAGGAACATCATTGCGGCCGGCATTGCGTTGTGGTGCCTGATGACGGCGGCATGCGGTCTGGCGCGGAATTTTCTGCAGTTGTTCCTTGCAAGAATCGGCGTGGGCGTCGGCGAAGCCGCGCTGTCGCCGCCGGCCTATTCCATCATTGCCGACTACTTTCCCCCGGAACGGCTGGCGGTGGCGACGGGCGTCTACGCGCTCGGCATTTATGCCGGGGCCGGCATTGCGATGCTGGTTGGCGGCGCGGTGATAGAACTCGTCTCCGCCAATGAGGCGTTGGTGCTGCCCCTGTTCGGCGCATTGCAGCCCTGGCAGGCGACCTTTGTCGTCGTCGGCATGCCTGGGCTGCTGGTTGCGGGTCTGATGTTCACCGTGCGCGAACCGGCGCGCAGAGACGCTAGCTCGGCGCGGGCCGAGGGACATGTACGCATCAGCTGGCGTGAACTCTGGAACTTCCTGAAGCTCAGAAAGGCGGGCCTGCTCACGTTGACCATAGGTTTCTGCTTCATCGGCATTGTGATCATCGGCATTCTCGCCTGGACGCCGACGCTGTTCATACGCATCCACGGTTGGTCGGCAGCGGACATCGGGCTGGCTTACGGACTGGTTCTGCTGCTGTTCGGCACGAGCGGCTCCGTTCTTGGCGGTCTTTGGGCAGACTCATCCTTTCGACGCGGCCGCCGCGATGCGCACGTGCGAACAGCCATGTTCGCCGGCCTTCTGGCCCTGCCATTCGCTTTCTTCATGCCCTTGGTGGAGGATGCCCGCCTGGCCCTCGGGTTACTTGTACCGACGACGTTTCTGTTGAGCGCTCCGGTCGGCCTTTCCGCCGCCGCGATACAGCTCATTACTCCCAACCGGATGCGCGCTCAGGTTACGGCGCTTTATTTGCTTGTAGTCGCGTTCGTCGGTACCGGATTCGGACCGATGGCCGTCGCGCTGACGACAGATTTCGTCTTTGCCGACGATCAGCGGCTCGGGCAATCGCTCGCGGCGGTAACTGCAGTGCTGACGCCCATTGGCGCGGTGAGCTTCTGGTTCAGCTGTCGCGCCCTCGCCGCCATCAAGCCGGCGCAGGGCTAACTCGAGAGGCCGAGCGCCACGCTCAGCCTCTCGGTGGTGGGTTGTTCAGGTGTGAGGGAAAGCGTTGGTCAAGGACTGGTGTCCACGCCGAAACGTCCGACGGTTCAGAACCTTGCGACGATTTCGCCTCCCAGCTGCATCAGCTTGCCCGGATAGGACCCGTAGGCGCCATCCCACAGCGGCATGTCGAACAGCGCCGTGGAGTAGTGCTCGTCGGTCAGGTTACGGCCGAACAGGGCGATCTCGAAATTCTCCGAAGGTTGCAGGGCGATGCGCGCATTCAGCAGCCCGTAGGCACCGTGCCTGGTATTGGGGTCGAGGTCGCCGTCAAGAATGTTGTTATCGCGCCAGATGTACTCGGCCCTGACGTAGCCTGGCATGGTTCCGGCAGTGAAGTTGTGCTGGCCGACGATCGAGAAGCGCCACTTGGGACTTCGGTTGATCGGCTCGCCGGAAAGGTCCTGGCCGCCCTCGGCGTCGACACAGGTACCGGCGGCGATGCCCACCTTGGAGCAGGGCGCGCCCTCGAACTCGTCGAATTCCGCATCCACGTAGGCCACGTTGACGGCAATTGCCCCGCCTTCCCATGGCGCCGCATCGAGCCCCAGTTCCAGGCCGCGGGTCTGCACGACACCGGCGTTTGTGAGGATGAAGCCGGAACTGCCGTCGAACGCGGCTGACTGAAAGTCGCGGAACTCCGAGAAGAATGCGGTGGCGGTGAACGCCAGTGTATTGTCCAGTGCGGAGAGCTTCAGCCCGACTTCGAAGTTATCGACGATCTCGGGGTCGAGCACCGACGCCTGGGGGTCGCCCACCCAGATGGAACTGGCGATGGTGTTGTTGATGCCCGAGCCCTTGTATCCGCGCGAGTAGGATCCGTAGATCATCATGTCCTCCGACGGGTAGAACTGCAGGCCGACCCGGCCCATCCAGTCGGTATCCTCGTTGGATGCCTCCTGCTCCGGGAAATCCCCCACCGGCCAGAAAACGAAGTCGCCCATCAGGTCGCCGCGCACCTTGATCTTTTCGCGCAACAGGCGGGCGCCGGCGAAGCCGGACCAGCGTTCGCTGAATCGGTAGGTGGCATCGCCGAACACGGCGATGTTCTCCACCTGAACGTTGCTCGTCCAGGTGGAGCGGAAAAACAGCGGTACGGGGCTGCCGAACAGGATCGTGCAGATTGTGGAACAGCCTTCGAGGATGGTCTGTTCGTCGAGGTCCATGTCGTAGTAGTAGAACCCGAGCAGGTATTCCAGGTCGCCGCCCGTGGGTGAGACCAACTGAATCTCCTCGCTGAACAGCTTCATGTCGTGGGTGAGTCCACCCTGGATGAAATCGTTGGGATAGGCATCGACATCGTTCCACTCGCTCTGGTCCCAGGTGCGGTAACCGCTGATCGACTTGAGCGTATGACCGTTGGCGAACTCCCAGGCCAGTTCCCATACGCCGTGAAAGGTTTCGGTGTTTTCCAGGGCAGGCGTATCCGACATGGTTTCCGTGTTCTCCGGGCCGACCGTCATGCCGCTGGCATTGATTTCGGGAACCAGGAATCCGGCGGTCAGCGCGCCGGCTACCGCGGGGTCGATCACCGTGATGGCCCTCGAGCAGCAATCGTTCTGCTGGTCTTCCAGCGATACGGCCATGTTGAACGTGAATGGGCCGTTTTCGAACGCGGTCTTCAGTCGCACGCCCCAACGTTCCTTCTTGTTGTCTTCCGAACCCTGTATCAGGTTGTCGAGAATGCCCTGATTCTGGTCCAGGGTGTAAAACGACAGGCGTGCCTTGAGGCCATCGCTGACCGGGCCGCTGAGAACGCCTTCGATTCGGTACTCGTCGTATTCGGTCTCGTAGCTGAGCTTGCCTTCTCCTTCGAAGTGGTCGGTGGGGTCATTGGTCACGATGTTGAGCAGACCGGCCGAGACGTTCTTGCCGAACAGGGTGCCCTGGGGGCCGTTGAGCACCTCGATGCGCGCCACGTCCCAGAAGTCCACCAGTGCTGAGCCGCCGGGACCCGCGGCAACCTGGTCGACCACCACGCTCACACTGTTCTCGAAGGCGCTGGCGAAGGCACCGCCGCCCACGCCACGCAGGTTGAGCGCCTGGCCCGAGGTGCTGACACCGCCCATGTAAACCAGCGAGGGGGAAACCTGGTAAAGGTCCCTTACATCGAACAGGCCTTCCAGTTCCTCTTCAGTCAGCAGGTCGAGCGAAACCGGCACGTCGAGCACGTTCTGCTCACGACGTTGGGCGGTGACGACGATTTCCTCGAGTTCATCCGCCCCTTCGGCAACTGCCGGTACGGGCGTGCCCGCCAATCCGGCGACGATAAGTGGACACAGAGCCAAGGCTGTCTTGATGGCGCTCATAACGATTTTCCCCACATTGGAAATACCCCTGAGTCGGGTCGGCAAGGATTGCATTCCCTCCCTTTTTGCTCTCGGCCCGAACAACGCGCCCCGGCGGAATTGCCAGGCTGCCTGTTCGCGCCGACCGACTGTACGTTGCTGCGAAAAACAACGCCAAAAATATACTCTTTAGTATGAATGGACTCAAATTGGTAATGTATTGATACACAGCCACTGGAAAATCTAGTACCGGTAACTCGGGGTTCGCTTGCACACGGACAGAAGATCTTTCGTGAGGACGGCCGGCCTGTGCATTGGCGCTGCCGCCCTGATGCCCCTTGCTTCCTGCAACCGCAGACAGCGCATCGACTGTCCCGCCACGGACTATTCGCGGCTTGACGAAGCACTGGCACAACCGGTCTTGAAGCGGGAGCTGTTCTCCGCACCGGTACGGATCGAGTCGCTGGAATTGCTGAGAGACCGCAACAACTGCCTGTACCGGGTACGCTCCACCGACGGCGCCGAAGGGCTCTCCGTGGGGCATCCCTTCATCGCGAAGGAGAGCTACCCGATGGTGCCCAACCTGCTGCAACAGCACTTTGTCGGCAAGGACGCGCGTCATCTCGACCAATTGGTGTTCAACGCTATCGAGGGCAACTTCAAGCGCCAGGGCATACCGCTGTGCGTGCATGTCGCCGGCATCGAGTTCGCCGTGCTCGACATGCTGGGCATCATTGCCGACAGGCCGGCGGGCCGCCTGATCGGTGATCTCCTCAATCCGCAGGTCGCCATCTACCTGGGACATCACTTCCTGAACCTGCGCCGACTCGAGCCGGAAAAGTCGCTGGAACTGATCCGGCGCGATGTGGCCGCCACCGGAGCGCGGGCGGTCAAGCTGCGCGCCGGCCGCGGCGACAACCTCGCCTCCGACATCGACAGCGCGCCGGGGCGCACCGAGAAACTCATTCGCATGGCCCGGGAACTGTTCGGCGACGACATGGTGCTGATGATTGACGGCAACGGCTCCTATTCGGTCAGGGAAGCCGTTCGCATCGGCAGGATCCTGGAGGAGTACAACTACGCGTTCTACGAAGAGCCCGTTCCCTGGGACTGGTACGAAGAACAGAAACAGGTGGAGGCAGCACTGCACATTCCCATGGCCGGCGGTGAGGAGGAATTCGGGATGCACGCCTTCCGTTACCTGGTGGGCAACGAGGTATTCCAGATTCTGCAGCCCGACCTGTTCTATTTCGGCGGCATGATCCGCACCATGCAGGTGGCGCGCATGGTGGATGCCGCGGGCCTGAAGATCACCCCGCACATCTCGGCGGGCGGGCTCGGCTTCCTGTACATGCTGCACATGATCTCCGCCTGCCCGGCCGCCTACGACTACCACGAGTTCAAGATGTTCGAAACCTGGGACGCCAACCTCACGGCGTTCGGCACCGAGAGCAAGGGCGAACCCTTCGAGAGTGCCGACGGCGTCCTGAAGATTCCGACCGGCCCGGGTCTGGGCGTGACCATCGACCCAGATTACGTCAAGACCCACCAGGTGTTCACGGGTTAGCCCGTACGGGATCCTGCCGCTCGGGCGTTCGTGAAGTGGCCGAGCCCGGGCGACCCCGGGGGTACCGTCACTGCGGCTGTTGATCTCCTGGCTGTGCGGTTGCCGGCGCAGCGGCAGGCCCGATCTTGCGTGCCTCGTTGACTACATAGGCGTGGATCATCCGCGCCTCCTCGGGCCGCAACACATCGGCGAAACCGGCCATGCCGCCTTGCGCGAGCAGCCCGCCGAGAACGATCGCCATCCAGTCGCGGTGCACTTCGCCACTCGCGTAGCGGAGGTCGGGCAGCATGCCGCCGCTCACCGCGTTCAGGCCATGACAGCTCATGCAATAGGTAATGTAGAGCCATTCGCCCTGTTCGACCCGAGCATCGCGTATCTCCAGGTCGGGCAATTCGGGTTCCGGCAGGGCTCTCTCACGGAAGGCGGGCATTGTTGCACGGCCGCCAGGTTTGTAGGCCAGGATGCGGCCTTCGTTTTCGATGTTCACCGGCTGGCTGGACAGCGAATTGCCGCCGAGGCCCGCCATCACCGCAATGTACTGTTCGCCATCGACGCTGTAGCTGACCGGCGGCGCGATGATGCCGACACCCGTTTGCGATGCCCAGAGCCTGTCGCCCGTGCCCGCATCGTAGGCCACGAAACTGCCGCCGGTGCCCTGAAACACCAGGCCGCCGGCCGTGGAAAGAACGCCGGCCGCCTTGAATGCAGCGAGATCGACGTGCCACGCGGGGCGGTTGGCAACCGGGTCCCAGGCCTGCAACCGCGATGGCGCATCGGATGACGCATCGACTGTTTTCGGTGCCGCCTCCCGCAGAATTCGAACAGCCTGCGACAGGTCCTGCCCAGTGTTCCAGGCGCCTGCCCTGAACGTGAAATCCGCTGCCGGCACGAACAGGTACTCGTTCGGCGTTACCGGGATATAGACGAGGCCGGTCACGGGGTTGAACGACATCGGTTGCCAGTTGTGCCCGCCCAGGGGCCCGGGTTGCACGGCCGCCGGCCCATCGCCCCAGTCGGCACCGGACTCGATGGGACGCCCGGTAGCGATGTCGATGCCGGAGGCCCAGCTGACCGGCACGTAGTTGCGTGCGCTCAGCAGCTCTCCAGTGACCCGGTCGAGTACGTAGAAGAAGCCGTTCTTGGGCGCCTGCATCAGCACCTTGCGCGGCTGCCCGGCGATGACCAGGTCTGCCAGAACGATGTGTTGCGTGGCGGTGAAGTCCCAGGTCTCGGCCGGTGTGGTCTGGTAGTACCAGGCCAGGCGTCCCGTATCCGGATTCACGGCTAGAATGCTGCTCACGAACAGGTTGTCGCCGCCGCCGGGGCTGCGCAGCTGCCGGTTCCAGGGTGTGGCATTGCCGACACCGACATAGAGCAGGTCGATTTCCGGGTCGTAGGCCATGGAGTCCCATACCGTTCCCCCCAGCCCGGTCTCCCAGGCTGAGTCCTTCGACCAGGTCGCAAGCGCCAGTTTCAGTTCCGGGTGCTCGGGCGCGGTCGTCGCCGGGTCTGCCGGAACCGTATAGAACCGCCAGATCTCGGCGCCGGTCTCGGCATCGTAGGCGGTGAAATAGCCGCGCACCCCCAGGTCGGCGCCGCCGTTGCCGATGATGACCTTGCCCTTTACCACCCGCGGCGCACCGGTGATCGTGTAGTTGCCCCGGGGGTCCACCGTCATGACCTGCCAGGCGACCGTGCCATCGGCGGCATCGAGGGCGATCAGGCGGCCATCCAGAGTCCCCAGGTACAGCTTGTCGCCCCACAACGCCACGCCCCGGTTGACCACATCGCAACAGGCCTTGCGGGCCGTCGCGCCGGACACCTCGGGATCGAACCGCCACTTCAGTTCGCCGCTCGCGGCATCGAGCGCATACACCCGGCTCCACGTGCCGGTGACATACATCACGCCATCGGCAACCAGAGGCGTCGCCTCCAACCCCCGCTTCGAACCGGTCGAAAACGACCAGGCAAGTCCCAGCGAGCCGACATTGCCCGCATCGATCTCATCAAGCGGACTGAACCGCTGTTCGGAATAGGTGCGCCCATGCGCCAGCCAGTTCCCCGGCTCCGAATCCGCATTGACAATCCGCTGGCCACTCACGCACCCGGCATGCAGCCCCGCACCCGCCGACAGCCCCAGCACCAGCAAGAAGACTGCCGCGTACCGACTGCCGGTACCCCACTCAGCCAATGTCGCCAATCGAGAATTCTGATCCATGCGGACTCAAGGCCCCCAACCGAAACTTCGCTGCGCGATGCGGCGGAACAGTACCTGGGGCCGGTCAGCCGCGACCGGTGAGGCGTTCGGCGGCGGCCACGATCTCCGGCAGTTGCGAGCCGGGGGGATAGACCTCGACGCCCAGCGCCTCGAGCCGTCGCCGGGCCCAGGGCGGCACGACACCGCCGGCGAAGATCGGCTTGTCAATGCCCTCATCGCGCAGCGACCCGATGGCGCGCTCGGCGATCTCCACGTGGCCGCCAATGGACAGTCCCACCAGGTCCACATCCTCGTCCACGGCCGCGGAGACGATTTCCTCGACCGTCGACATGCCTGTCACGATGACTTCGAATCCGGCATCACGCAGGGCCTGCGCGACCACCGCCGGCCCTCGCCAGTGCCCGTCCAGGCCGGTCTTGGCGAGCAGGACTCGGTAGATTCTGGTCATTGCGGAGGTCCAGCGGGGCAGTGCAGGGCGCGACCGCGGTGCGAACGGTCGCCCTGCCCCGGGTATGGTCGCTCGGGTGGCAATGGAGGTGTCCCAATCGCCGGGCATCGTCGGTCAGGCGGCAATGGGGGTGTCCCAGTCGCCGAACACATCCCGGAATACGTCGCCCACCTCGCCCAGGGTCACATCCGAGTCAAGCGCGGTCATCATCGCCGGCATGATGTTGCCGGTGCCCCGGCAGGTCCGCTGCAGCTCTTTGAGCGCAGCCCCCGCGGCCGTTTCATCGCGGCTGGTGCGCAGTTCGTTGAGACGCGCGAGGGCGACGTCGTACGCATCGTCCACACCCATGAAACCGTCGATTTCGAAGGGCGAATCGTCCTGGGTGAAGTCGGTGACGCCGACGATGGTGCGCTCGCCGCCGGCCTGGGCGGCAAAGTCGGCAGCCTGGTTTTCCCGGGCGCGGGCAAGCAGCCAGCCGGAATCCAGGCAGGCCAGGAATCCGCCATGTTCCTGGATCTGTTCGAAGAACGCCCAGCCCCGCTCGATGAGTTCGGCGGTGAGCGCCTCTGCGTAGTAGGAACCGGCCAGCGGGTCGACCACCGCGTCCAGGTTGGTCTCGTGCTGCAGAATCTGCTGGATGCGCACCGACATCTGGTGGGCATGCTCTGATGGCACCGACAGGGCTTCGTCGTAGCCCGACACGCCCAGCGACTGCACACCCCCCAGCGCGCCGGCGAGGCCCATCAGGGTACCGCGCACGATGTTATTGAACGGCTGCTGGTAGGTCATCATGGAACCCGCGGTGACGCAGTGAATGCGCAGCTTCATCACCTTCTCGTTGCGCACTCCGTAGCGGTCATGCAGCAGTTGATGCCACATCTTGCGCGCGGCGCGCAGCTTGCACGCCTCCTCGAAAACATCCAGCGCCAGGCGAAAGCTCACGCCGCCCACCGCCCGGGCGGCATTGTCCATGGGCATGGAGCCGCGTCGTTGCGCCTCGTCCAGGTACTCCACGGCGTTGGCGAACAGCGCGCCGAGTTCCTGCCAGGCGTTCAGTCCGGAATCGGCGCCGTTGTAGGCGGCTATGGAGACCGGTACCCAGCGCGGCAGGTGGCGGTCGCAGAATTCCATGATGTCGACATTCAGGCGCAGCCCGGCGCGGGTGGGAATCTGCTGTTTCGCCAGGCAGCCCACGTAGGTGAGAAAGTAGTCGCTCTGGCCGGTGCCGGCGAGCTTCGAGAGGTCGACCCCGCGCCGCCGGGCGACAGTCCAGTAGCCGGCCAGCGCGAACGGCGCATGCTGCACAACCGCCCCGCCGGCATGGGCGAACAGCGACTCCACCGGGATGCCGTCCAGGCAGATGCCGATATCGCGCGCGCTCTGCATGACCGCGCCGGTCAGCCCCACGTCCTCGCGCCGGGCGGTCACGTCGGGGTGATCGACGTTGTAGAGGTGGTCGGCGGTGTTGCGGTCGTGCTCCATCAGGAAACCGGTTTCGCCGTGCGCAAGCAGGAACTTGATGCGCTCGTTTTCGTCTTCGGGCTTGCCGAAGCCGCTCAACTGGAAGATTCGCCAGGGCTTGGTGCGGTAGCCGGTTGCATGGGCGCCGCGCAGATAGGGCGCCGCCCCGGGCGGCCGGGCTGCTGCCGCTCGCTGTGCCTCGGGAATGTCCCCGGGGCCGTAATGGGCCTTCAGGGGAATCCCCGAGAAGGTGGTCCAGGGCCGGGCCGGCTTGCCGCCGTCAGACTCTGACATTGCTCGTCACGGTTACCGTCGATGCGGAAATTGACTACATTGAAGAATAACATCTGCAAAGTAATATGAGCATACTCATGAGTAGCGCGCCCACCGAACTGAAATCCGAGGTCGTCGCCTTCAAGCGGCGGCGGATTCTTGAAATCTCGGCGCAACTGTTTTTCGAACAGGGCTACGAGGGCACCACGCTCGACAACGTCGCCGGGCAACTCAAGGTCACCAAGCCCTACCTGTATTCCTATTTCCCGAACAAGGGGCAGATACTGTTCGAGATCTGCCAGACCGGCATACGGGAATCGCTGGCCGCCCTCGACGAGGCGCTCGCCCTCAACTCACCGCCGGGCGTGCGCCTGCGCCGGGCCATCGAACGGGTAGCGCAGATCGTGATCGACCGGCGCGCCCACGTGGTGGTGTACATCCGCGAGGAGAAGAATCTGCCCGAGGCGGACGCACAGCGCATTCTCGAACAGCGCCGCACTTTCGACCGCAGGCTTGCGGCGCTGTTGTCCGAAGGCGCAAAGCGCGGCGATTTCGAGGTGGAGGACCCATCGGTAGCCGCCATCACCATCGGCGGTATCGTCAGCTGGCTGCCGCGCTGGTACGTGCCTACCGGTACCCTGAGCGCTGCCGAGGTCGTCGCCCTGACGGTTGCGCTGGTAGAAAAGATGGTGGGCAGCAACCGGCATTGACTAACGAGGCGTTGCCTCAGGCCAACGATAAGGAGGCCGTCGGCTTGACAGTTGGTTCATTCGTATACCCGGTCCGCGAACAAGAGGAGCAAGGAGACAACCACCGATGAACGATGCCAGTGCGGCGAAAGGGCATTCGGACCCGCGCGTGCTCGACCGCGAAACCTGCGTGTTGCGTTACAGCCTGGATCGATGGGCAGCAGCCCGGGCCGACGATGCTTTCGTGTTCTTCGAAAACGGCGATGTCTGGTCGTTCGGCGAGGTTCGCCGGCGCACGATTGCCATCGCGGCGGGCTTGAGCCGGCTGGGTGTCGACCAGGGCGACCATGTCGCCATGTGCCTTCCCAACGGTCGCGAAGCGCTACTCACGTTTTTTGCCATCAACTATCTGGGCGCTGTCTTCGTACCGTTCAATACCGCCTACAAGGGCAACATCCTGCAGCACGTCATCGGCAATTCCGATGCCGAGGTGATCGTGATGCACGGTCAACTGGCCGGCCTGCTGGCGGACATCGACAGGGCGCGGCTGCGCACCGTGGTGCTGGTGGGCGCGGGCGCGGCACCGCCTGAACTCGAACAACTGCCGTTCGACGACCTCGAAGGCGACGAGGCGCAACTGCCGCAACTGCGCCGCCCCATCGAGCCCTGGGATACCCAGTCGATCATCTACACATCGGGCACCACCGGCCCGTCCAAGGGCGTGCTGTCGAGCTATTTGCACCTGTACACCAATCCCGGCCCGGAGAGCTGGCATTTCGTCACCGGCGAAGACCGCTTCCTGGTCAACATGCCCATGTTCCACATCGGCGGCGTGGGCCTGTCGAACGCCATGCTCGCCCGCGGCGGCTCCATTGCCATGATGGAGAACTTCTCCACCGAGGCGTTCTGGCCGTTCGTTGCGCGTACCGGGTGCACGGCGGTATTCCTGCTCGGCGCCATGGCCACCTTCCTGCTCAAGCAGCCGCCCTCGAACGCGGAGCGGCAGCACAGCGTGCGGCTGGCGTTCCTGGTGCCGCTGACCGGCAACCATCGTGAGGTGGCCGAGCGCTTCGGCGTGGACATCTACACCATCTTCAACATGACCGAGGTCTCCACGCCCATCGTCTCCGACCCCAACCCGCACAAGCCGGGCACCTGCGGCAAGGTTCGCCCCGGGGTGGAGGTGCGCCTGGTGGACGACCACGACTGCGAGGTGGGTATCGGCGAAGTCGGCGAGATGCTGGTGCGTACCGACCGTCCCTGGGCCATGAACCACGGCTACTACAAGAATCCCGAAGCCACCGCCGAGGCCTGGCGCAACGGCTGGTTTCACACGGGCGATGCGTTTCGCAGGGATGAAGACGGTTACTACTACTTCGTCGACCGGGTGAAGGATGCCATCCGCCGCAGGGGCGAGAATATCTCTTCCTTCGAGGTCGAGGCCGAGGTGATCGCGCACCCCGACATCCTCGAGGCGGCAGCGGTGGGGGTGCCGAGCGAGTTCAGCGAAGACGACGTGCTGGTGGCGGTGGCGCCCGTGCCGGGTCGGCCGGTCGACCCGGCGCAACTGACCCGCTTTCTGGCGGAGCGCATGCCGCACTTCATGGTGCCGCGTTATCTGCGCATTCTGGACGACCTGCCCAAGACGCCCACGGAAAAGGTGCGCAAGCACATATTGCGCAACGAGGGAGTCACCGCAGACACCTGGGACCGGGAGGTGGCGGGATTGAGAATCCGCCGGCAGCGGCTGTGAACGCCGTCCGGGCCCTCGGGCGCTTCGCAGCGGCCGTGCTATTGGCAGGCTGCGGCGCCGAGCAGGCAGCGCCACCGACGCCGGCCGCCGACCGGGACTGGCCCATGCACGGCCGCGGCGCCGCCGAAGCCCGCTTCTCCCCGCTCGCGCAGATCCACACCGGCAACGCGGCCGAGGTGGGGCTGGCCTGGCAGTTGCCGCTAGACAGTCAGCGCGGCCTGGAGGCGACCCCCATCGTTATCGACGGCGTCATGTACGTTACCGAGGCGTGGAGCCGGGTGCTGGCCGTCGCTGCCGGCAGCGGCGAGGTATTGTGGCGCTACGATCCCGAGGTACCACGGGAGTGGGCGCCCAAGGGCTGCTGCGATGTGGTCAACCGGGGCGTGGCGGTGGCCGACGGGCGCGTATTCGTCGGCACCTACGACGGACGCCTGATCGCTCTGGACCAGGCCGATGGCCGCAGGCTGTGGGAAGTGAACACCATCGACCGGGACCGGCCCTACACCATCACCGGCGCACCGCGCGTGGTACGCGACAAGGTCTTCATCGGCAATGGCGGCGCCGATGCCGGCGTGCGCGGCTACGTTTCGGCCTATGGCACGGCGTCCGGCGAGCTGCTCTGGCGTTTCTACACGGTGCCGAAAAATACAGCCGGGCCCTTCGAGCATCCCGAACTGGAGCCGGCCGCCGCAACCTGGGACCCGGAAAGCGCCTGGGAGCTGGGCGGTGGCGGCACGGTCTGGGACAGCATGGCCTATGACCCGGAGTTGAACCTGCTGTACGTGGGCACCGGCAACGGCTCGCCCTGGCCGCGCTTCCTGCGCAGCCCCGGCGGCGGCGACAACCTGTACCTGTCCTCCATTCTCGCCCTCGATCCCGACAGCGGCCGCCTGGCCTGGCACTACCAGACCACACCCGGCGACAGCTGGGACTACACCGCCACCCAGCACATGATCCTGGCCGACATCGACTGGCGCGGCGAGCGGCGCAAGGTATTGATGCAGGCGCCGAAGAACGGCTTCTTCTACGTTCTCGACCGGGCCACCGGCGAACTGCTGGCGGCGGACAAGTTCGCCCGGGTCACCTGGGCAACCCACGTCGACATGCAGACCGGGCGGCCGGTGCTGTCAGATACGGCGGACTACAGCCAGGGTGCCAGCGTGGTATTTCCGGCTACGTTGGGCGCCCACAACTGGCACCCCATGTCATACAGCCCGCAGACCGGCCTGGTCTACATTCCGGCCCAGGACGCCGCCACCTATTTCGCGCCCGACCGGTTTTCCGTTCTGCTCGAGTCGGCGCACCGGCCGAACATGGAGCAACTGGTGCCCGACCCCTGGGTGGGCCATGCGGTGCTGACCGCGTGGAACCCGGTGACCCGCGGCATCGAATGGGCGGTGCCATATCCAACTTTCGGCAACGCGGGCGTGCTGTCCACCGCGGGCGGCCTGGTCGTGCAGGGCGATGCCCAGGGCTTCATCAATTTCTACGATGCCCGTAGCGGCGAGCGATTGCACCGCATCGGCACCCGCACCGGCATCATCGCGCCGCCGGTTGCCTACGAAATCGATGGCGACCAGTACATCGCGCTGATGGCGGGATGGGGCGGCGCCCTGTTCGTGCTGGCCGAGCAGCGCGTGGCCGCCAAGCGCTACCGCAATGACGGCCGGGTGATCGCGCTGAAGCTCGGCGGCGGCCCGGTTCCGCCGGCCGCGCAACTGGACAGGCCTCCGCAACCGCCGCGCGGTGACCAGGTGGCTTTCCTGTCGGAGCAGGCGACACGCGGCAGAACCACCTACGTGGCCCGCTGCGGCGCCTGCCACGGCTGGTTCGGCCAGACCGGGCTGCTGCCCGACCTGCGCCGCAGCGCGCTGATCGACAGCCTGGAGACGGTGCTGCTGAGCGATTCACTGGTATCTCTGGGCATGCCATCGTTCGCCGGCGAACTCAGCGATGCAGAGATGGCAGACCTGCAGGTCTACCTGCAGGCGGTGAGGTTGGAGTAGCGGATGGTCGACTTCGATCCGCGCAGCGTCGAACTGGCGCGGGATCCTTACCCGACGCTTGAGCGCCTGCGCGACGAGGCACCACTGCTGCACCTGCAATTGGCGGGGCGCAACATACACGTATTGAGCCGCCACGCGGATGTGGCCCGGGTGCTGGGCGAGCCGACCACGCTGATGAATTCACCCGGCACCGGCGTACCCGCTGTCTATGGCGACGGTGCCGCCGCAACGCTGTGGCGCAATGCCATCTCGATGATGGATCCGCCGCAGCACACGCGCATGCGACGCGTGATACTCAAGCCGTTCACCAGGCGGCGCGTGCAGGACATCAAGCCGACCGTGACAGCCATCGTCGCCGAGGTGTTCGATGGCCTTGGCAGCGACCGGCCGGAGATCGTGCGTGACCTGGCGCTGCAGGTTCCCATGCGTGTCATCTGCGCCCTGCTGGGCATTCGCGAGACCGATTGGGCGCAACTGGAAGCGTGGACCAGCGACTTCCTGCGCATCTTCGTACCCGACATAACGAGCCCCGAGGAGGTGCGGCGCGTACAGGCTGCGAGCCGCAGTTTCATCGACTTTTTCGGCGCCCTGATCGATGACCGGCGGGCATCGCCGCGCGATGACCTGACGTCCGGTTTCACGGCGATGATGGATGGCGCCGATGGCCTGACCCGGGATGAGCTGATCGGGGCGCTGCGCGGGCTGCTCACCGCCGGGTTCGAGACCACGGCGGCGACCATTGCCGGCGGCGTGCTGGGTTTTGCGCAACAGCCCGACCAGATGCGCCTCATTCGCGAGCAGCCGCGGCTGATTCCCGGCGCGGTGGAGGAGTTGCTGCGCTGGGAGAGCCCGGTGCAGATGATCGTGCGCCATCTCGGCGAAGCCATGCCCATACAGGGGGAAACGCTGCCCGCCGGAGATGTCGTGTGGCTGCTGCTCGGTGCCGCCAACCACGACCCGCGGCGCTTTTCCGACCCCGCGCGAATCGATGTGCGGCGCACCGGGGTCGAGCACTTCTCCTTCGGCGGCGGCCGGCATTTCTGCCTGGGTGCGCACCTGGCCAGGCTGGAGCTGCAGGCGGTGCTGGCGGAACTCGGCAAGCGCTGGCAATGCATCGAGTTGCGTGCGCCTTCCGTGCCGCGGCGCAACAACTTCATGTTCCGGTCGATAGAAAAACTGCCGGTGTCGGTGGTGCCCGCGGCATGCGGCTGAAGTCGCAACCGGGTATCTGCAAGTGAACGACACCCGTGACACGAGCGCTTCGACCCCGCCCTCGGCCGGCTGGGGAGAAGCGGGAATGGCGACACCATGATCAGCCTCATCGCATCGGAGAACGGCCTCGCCGTAGCCGCAGCGCTGTTCGCCATCGTGCTGTGTGGCCTGCTGGCGGAGCGCACGGAACTCGGCGCCAAGCTGTCGGCGCCGCTGATCGCGCTTGGCGGCGGCATGCTGCTTGCCAACATTCGCGTGCTGCCCTTCGAGTCGCCCGCCTACGGGTTCGTGGTCACCTACCTGGTGCCGGCGGCAATACCCCTGTTGCTGTTGAATGCCGATCTGAAACGAATTTTCCGGGAAACGGGGCAGACTCTGATCGCCTTCCTGGCCGGCGCCGCCGGCACGGCGACCGGCGCCGCCCTGGGATTCCTGCTGATCGATGTCGGCCCTGAGACGGCCAAGGTCGCCGGTATTCTGTCGGCGGCCTTCATTGGCGGTTCCTTCAACTTTGTTGCCGTCTCCCAGGCGGTCGCCGTCGAGGATGCAACCCTGCTGGCCGCCGCGGCCACGGCCCAGGGTGTGGCCGGCATCGTCTATCTCGGCGTGCTGATCATGGCGGCAGGCATGCCGGTGCTCGCGCGAACCTTCCCCAACCACCGGCAGTCTCCGGCGGCGGATCCACCTGCCGGCGGACTGTCCGGGCCGGGAGCCCCGGCATCCAGCGAAAACAACACCTTCGACGCCTCGACGCCAAGGCCGGTCAACGTTCCCGCGTGCGTCAGTTTTACGCTGGTGGTCTGCGCCGTCAGCCAGGGCGCCGCGCACCTGGTGGGTGCGCCTCAGTTCGGCATCCTGATCATCACCATCGTTACCGTTGCCATGGCATCGTTCGCGCCGGCCCTTATGCGCAAACTCGCCGGCGGCGAAGCGATCGGCCTGATGCTGCTGTACGTGTTCATCGCCGGCATCGGCGCGCAGTCCAACATCTGGCTGCTGGCCGGCGCGACAACGATGCTGTTGGGATTCCTGGCCGTGCTGCTCGCCACCCACGTGCTGTTCGTGCTTGTGGCGGGCCGGCTGTTCCGGCTGACGCTGCCGGAGGTAGTAACGGGCTCAAATGCCTGTGCGCTCGGAGCGGCGACCGCGGCGGCAATAGCGGCCGGCAGGCGTTGGCACGCACTGGTCACGCCCGGCATTCTCTGCGGCATCCTGGGATATGTACTCGCCAACTTCATCGGCGTTGGCCTGGCATCGACGCTGGGCTGACCCGGCACCGGCGCAGCAATCAGGCGGGCGCCTCGATCCAGTCGCGCACCCAGCCCACGCCGTAGGTGAACTCGCCGGGCGCCACCATGGCGGGCCGGCTCGGCGCCAGCATCAGAAGTGGCGCATCGGTTACTTCGAAGGCGCGTTCCAGGTCGGGCCCCCACAGATCGAACCCGGGCCCGGTGCCGGCCGTCTCGCCCGGCCCTTCCACCAGGTATGACTCGAGGCGTTCGCCGGTCACCACATTGGTGATCCAGCCGAT
Source organism: Pseudomonadales bacterium (assembly GCA_963663395.1). Taxonomy (GTDB): domain Bacteria; phylum Pseudomonadota; class Gammaproteobacteria; order Pseudomonadales; family Azotimanducaceae; genus Azophilus. The sequence continues at coordinate 4,279,194 of OY760226.1, read as the reverse complement.
CTCGCCCGGCTGCACGGGCTTGCCGAGGTCGAACGCGCCATGGTGGCCTTCCAGGGCGCCGCCGTGCGAGGCGAGGAACACCTTCACGCGATCGAGTATCGCCACCCGGTCGGGGCCGGTGCGCGGCCCAGCGAGGTGGCCCCGGTAGCGCAGCGTGTTCAGGCATCCCTCGATGCCGGGCGCCGGGTCGTTCGCCTCGGCGCCGCCGAACTCGGCGAGAAACGATGACCCGCCCCGGGCCACCACCGCCTGGCTCAACTGGCCGGGCACGTGGCGGTCGACGACCACCGGCAGGTAACCGAAAGAAGCGCTCAGCTCCAGGTTGCCGTAGTCATAGGTGTAGTTGAGCGCGCGACTGGGGGTGCCCGAGTGCAGGTCGACGACGCAGTCGACCCGTTCCAGCAATGCCGTGATCAGGGTATGGGCAAGCTGGTCGGTCATGAAGCCGGAGGGGCGGCCCGGAAAGCGGCGATTGAGTTCGATGAGGTCGGGATTGTGTCGCGTACCGCCCGACAGCCCGTACGGATTGGCGGCGGGTACCAGCACCACGGTGCCGGCCAGGTCGGCCTCGGCCAGCCGGCGCGCCAGGGCGTGCAGGGCCAGCACCGCCAGCGGCTTGTCGCCGATGATGCCGGCGACAATTGCGGTGGCGGGACCAGGCCGGCTGCCTCGAAACTCGTGAAAGCGGATGCGCCAGGGCTCACCGTCGACGCGCATGCCCGGCACGCTCTCGTCCCACCTGTTGACCGTTACACTCATCAAGGCTCCTTTCAGGAGAATCGCGGAATGATTTCGCGGCCCACGCGCTCGATAACCCGCAGCGTCGCCTCCGGCGAAGGGCCGAACTGAAAGCGGAAGCGCAACACCAGTTCCTCGGGCCTGATCGCTTCGATCCAGCGGCCGAGGTTGTCGAGCCAGGTATCCACGGAGCCGACCAGCAGCCGGTCTTCCAGCAGGTGTTCCAGCTGCAGTTGCTCCTTGCGGTCGAGCTTGCCTACCCAGGGATCGACGCGCACATCGTAGGGCTTGGCCTCGGCGCCCTGCTCGGTTTTCCAGCCACCCTGCATGCGCGGGAAGTACTCGGCGTGCGACTGCACCACGGCGGGGCCGTATTCGGCCCGCGCCTGCTCGTCGGTGTCGGCGAGCCAGGCTTCGCGCAACAGGGCGATCCTGGGCGCTTTGCCGTGCCGTTTGCATTCGGCCCGGTAGACATCGGCCAGTTCGGCGACCACCGACCCGGTGCGCATGGGGTCGGGCAGCCAGCCGTCGGCCAGCCGCGCGGCGCGACGCACGCCGGCTTTGGCCCAGGCGCCCACCCACACTTCCGGCGAACACTCACCCATGGCCGGGTCGAGCCCGGGTACCCGGCCGCGGCCGAGGTCGATCTCGATCTTGCCATTGCGGAACGCGTTGATCTGCTCCAGGCCTTCCTCCATGGCCCTGCCGCGATCGTCCAGGTTGCGGTCGAGCAACTCAAACTCGTGCTCGTTGTAGCCGGCACCGACGCCGAGCCGGAAACGGCCGGGGAACAGGGCGTTGAGTACCATGGCATCCTGAATCACCTGAACGGGGTCGCGCAATGGCAGTTGCACCACGGTGATGGCGAACCCGAGCCGGGTGGTGTTGGCCAGTGCCACGGCGGCCAGGATGTGCGGGCTGGTGTTGTAGGCAGTGACGCCGATGCGTCGTTCGCCGACCACGGCCGAGTGGAACCCGGCGCGCTCGGCCGCCCGGCACTCGGCGATGAAGCTGTCGAGGTCGTAGCGGTAGTGGCCGTCAACGATGCGTTGCAGGGGCACGGCAATGCTGAAGCGCATGGGCGTCACACCGTCCGTTTGCCGGCTTTGAGCAGCGTCGCCGTCAATGCAGCCGTGTTCAACAAGGGAAGCATCAGCCGAACCTCGAAATTACCTCGGTGCCGATGCCTTCGATGACCTCCAGGGTCTGTTCCAGGCCCGGGCCCTGAAAATGCCGCAGCCGCAACATGATTTCCTCGGGTTGCAGGGCGTCCCGCCAGGCTTCGAGTTGCTCGTTCCAGGTGGTCGGAGACCCACACAGCACCCGGTCCGGCAACACGTGGTCCAGGGTCAGGTCGGCGGCGGTCGCCACGTCCTTCAGCCAGGGGTCGTAGTCCTCGTGGTAGGCGTTGCCGCGCTGGAAGTAAACCCGCGAGTAGCCGAGTACATGAGGGCCGTAAGTGCGTCGCGCGCCGGCGTCGCTCTCTTCCATCCAGGCTTCGCGGAACAGCACGATGCGCGGCGTCTTGCCGAGCCTCGCACACTCCTCCCTGTAGACATCGGCCAGGTGCGCCACCCAGCGGCCGCTGCGCAGGGGATCGGTGATCCAGCCATCGGCGCTGCGGGCGGCACGCTTCACACCCGGGACGCTCCAGGCGCCGATGAACACCTCCAGACCGTCTCTGCCGAGCGCCGGGTCCCGGGGCGGTACGCTGCCCTGCCAAACGCCTTCGATTTGCATGGCTTGACCGGCCCGGTGTGCGGCAATGACTTGCATACCCTGATCCATCAGGGGCTTGCGCTGGCGCAATGACACGCCGAAGGGGTCGAAGTCGCCCTGAAAGTAGCCGACGCCTACCGTCAGCCGAAAGCGGCCGGGGAACATCGCATCGACCAGGCAGGCGTCTTCGGCAACGCGCACCGGGTGTTGCGTGGGCAGCACCGTCACGGAGGTGCCGAATTTCAGCTTCTCAGTGCGCGCCAGCCCCAGAACGCACGGAAGCAGCGCGCTCGTCGTGTAGCTGGTATCGCCGATGTGCTTTTCCCCGGAATAGGCGCCCAGCCAGCCGTTCGCCTCCGCCGCCTGGCACTCGGCGAGAAAACCGTCGAAATCCAGCTGCCGGGAACCATCGACCAGTTTCTGCAGGGCGGGGGCAATGCTGAATCTCATCGGTGCGTGGCTCCGTCGCGGTCGATACGCGCGTTCAGGCTGCGCAAACCGGTGGCCGGCGCCCTGCCCAGGGCCGCGCTTCCTCGAGTTGCGCCGCCAGCGAGAACAGGCGCGCATCCGCTCCGAATCCGGCCGCGAAGTGCACGCCAATCGGCAGCCCCTCATCGTTCCAGAATAGCGGCACCGACATGGCCGGCATGCCTGCAACGTTGGCGAGACTGGTAAATGGGATGAATTCGAATACCGCCTTCAGGTAGGCATCGACATCGGAAGAACTGGTGTCGAGCACGCCAATGGCCGGCGGCGGCGTGGCCACCACCGGCGACAGGTGCACATCGTATTGCTCGAAGAATGGCGCGACCTGGCGGCCGGTGGCGTGCATGGCCCAAACGGCTCGCACCATGTCCACGGCATTGCGGTCGTGCCCCATGGCGCCGAGCACATTGACGACGTTCTCGATCACCTGGGTAGAGGGCTCGTTGCCGGTTTCTTCCGCGTGCTGGTCAATAGCCGCCTGCACGTTCGCGGCTATGACCAGGGGGTAGGCGGCACCGATACGGGACACGTCATAGCGCGGCACCGCCTCCTCGACGTTGTGGCCGAGATCGGTGAGCAGGGCAATCGCATCGTCCACGGCGGCCAGGCAGTCAGCGTGCACCGGTGCGCCGTTCAGGGCTTCGCGCTGCACGCCTATCTTCAGTCGTTGAGGGCGTTGGCGGGTCGCATCGAGCAGGGTTCCTGAGAGCGCAGGCCCGCAGTAGGGGTCGCCGGGGGACTCGCCGCGGGAGATGTCCAGCAGGGCGGCACTGTCGCGCACGCTGATGGTCAGCGTGTGTTCGGCGCTCAGCCCGTTCCAGGCTTCGCCGTAATCCGGCCCGGCGGGATTGAGACCGCGGCTTGGCTTGAAACCGAATACGCCGCAGCAGGATGCCGGGATGCGAATGGAACCGCCGCCGTCGGAGCCGTGCGCGGCTGGAACGATACGTGCCGCAACGGCGGCCGCGGAACCGCCGCTTGAGCCGCCCGCGCTGTGCGCCGTGTTCCAGGGATTGCGGGCGGCGCCGAACAGCGCGCCCTCGGTGCTCGGGCAACAGCCGAACTCGGGCGTGTTGGTCTTGCCGAAAATCACCAGTCCCGAGCGCTTGTAGCGGGCCACCAGTTCGCTATCGTGATCGGGCGTGAAATCCGTGAAAAAGCGACTGCCGGACGTTGTCGCCACGCCCGCATACAGCGCTCGCAGGTCCTTGAGCAGAAACGGCACGCCGTGGAACAGGCCCGATGGCAGACTCGCCGCGACCGACTGCCGTGCCTGTTCGTACATGGGGGTCACCACCGCATTAATTTGCGCGTTGACCTGCTCGGCGCGCACGATGGCGCTTTCGAGCAACTCCCTGGCGCTGACCTCGCCGGTCGCGACGAGTTCGGCCAGGCCCAGGGCATCATGGTCAGTCATCTGTTTCATATCCTTCCATCACCATCCGGCATGTTATTGCGGCGCCACTCCATTCATGGCGACCGGCTTGGGTTTGCAGCGGCTTCGCCGAGCCCGTTGGCGCCCCCGGCAACGGGCGCGAGCTTGCCGGCGACACGTCCTGATTTTAGGGCGACCTCGAAGTTTCTCAGGGAGCGGCAGGATTATCCGGGCAAAACCGGTTGGGCGTAAAGCCTGCCGCCGTTGCTGCCCGGCCGTTCTGAAAGTCGGCGGGTTGAGTCCTGACGGGTGGCTACAGCGCCTGAGGCCGGTGTAGCCTGCTACAGTTTAGGCCACCCTGACAGGAGACCCCATGGAGATGCGAGTATTGGGCCGTACGGGCGTCAGCGTCAGCAAGTTCTGCTTTGGCGCGGGCATGTTCGGCTACTTCGGCAATGCCAGCCAGGCGGAGGCAGACCGCATGGTGCATCGCGCGATGGATGCGGGCATCAACTATTTCGATACGTCCGACGTCTACTCGCACGGTGAGTCGGAAACCATGCTCGGCAAGTCGTTGCAGGGCCGGCGTGACGACGTGGTGCTTGCAACCAAGTTCAGCCTGCCCATGGACGACAATCCCAATCATCGTGGCAACTCCAGGCGCTGGATTACCCGCGAGGTGGAGCAAAGCCTGCAACGGCTGGGGACGGACTACATCGACCTGTACCAGGTGCATCGGCCGGACGTCAGCACGGACATCGACGAAACCCTTGGCGCGCTGTCGGACCTGATTCGTCAGGGCAAGGTGCGGATGATCGGCACGTCGACCTTTCCCGCCGAGCAGCTTGTCGAGGCACAGTGGGTTTCCGAACGGCGGGTCCGGGAACGTTTTCGTGTGGAGCAGGCGCCATACTCGCTGTTTGCCCGTCGTGTCGAGGGGGATGTTCTGCCGACCTGTCAGCGTTACGGAATAGGCGTCGTAGTGTGGAGCCCCCTGTCGCAAGGCTGGTTGACCGGCAAGTGGCGCCACAACGCCAAACCCAACGATACGCATCGCCAGAACCTGCAGCCCCATCTATACGACATGGCGCGGCCCGACAACCAGCGCAAGCTCGACCTGGTGGAGCAGCTCGATGCCATTGCGCGGGAAGCGGGTGTCTCCTTGATGCACATGGCCCTTGCGTTCGTGTCGGCACATCCGGCGGTGGCGTCTGTCATCATCGGGCCGCGCACCCCCGACCAGCTGGACGGGTTGCTGGAAGGGGCCGACGTGGTGCTGAGCAACGCGACTCTGGATGCCATCGACCACGTCATCGCGCCGGGAGAAAACGTGAGCCACGACGATGACGGCTACGTAGCGCCCGAACTTGCGGACGCCGAGTTGCGCCGGCGGGTCCATGCGCCCGAGGTCCACGAAGCGGCCCGGCAGACCCTCGACAACATCCAGGCCTATCGCGACCAGCATGAAAAGTAAGCACCGGCGTGACTGAGGAACGGCGGCGTCGGCCGTGGTACGTGTTGCTGGCCGTCGGTCTGCTGTGGGGCCTGATGTTGCCGTCACCGGTGCACGCCCGATGCAGTGACCTGGGCACCTTCGACGAGCTTTACGCCGAGGCCTGGGGGATCGACAGGCGCAATACGCGTTATCAACCGCGATCGTCACTGAACTCGGTGAACGCCGGGCGGTTGGCGCTCAAGTGGGTGTACGGGCTTGCGGAGGAAACCCCGAGGTTTTATCCATTGGTGACCGAGGACAGCATCGTGATTGGCGATTCCGGACGCGGACTGGTTGCGCTGGATCGGGAAAGCGGGTGCGAGCGTTGGCTGTTTCCCCATGATGGGCAGATTGCCAGCGCCATCCTGCACGCGAGGCTCGAGGGTAGAGACCTGCTGATCTTCAACGATCGCACGGCGGGCGTATTCGCCATCGACGCAGGCACGGGAGACACCGTCTGGCACGCTACGGTGCGTCAGGAGCCACTGCCCTGGTATTCCGGGTCGCCGGTGGTTGTCGGCAACGTGGTGTACGTTCCCGTTTCGTCCAGGGAGGTGGGGCTGGCGGTGAACCCGCTGTACGGGTGCTGTGTCACCAGCGGTGGGCTGGCGGCATTCGACCTGACGACGGGAGGCGCGCTCTGGTATCAGCCGACGATCGTCCAGCCGGCCACGCAGACCGGGCGCCATTTCTTTCTGGTCGAGAAACATGGGCCCAGCGGGGCATCGGTGTGGGCCGCGCCCGCCTACGACGCCGAGCGTGGCCACCTGTACTTCGGCACCGGGCAGAATTTTTCGCATCCCACCACCGGCACGAGCGATGCGCTTTTTGCCGTAAGCACCAATTCCGGCGAGATTGTCTGGGTGCGTCAGTTCACGGCGAACGACGCCTACACGGCGGCATGCAACCTCGTAGGCTTGAACCATCCCAACTGCCCGGACCCCATGGGCCCGGACGTGGATTTTGGTGCAGCAACGGTGCTTACACGCACGCTCTCCGGCAAGCCTCTGCTGCTGGCCGGTCAGAAATCGGCGGACGTGCACGCGGTCGACCCGGATACCGGTGAGCTGGTCTGGACCAGGAAGCTCGGGCGTGGCGGCATCATCGGCGGCGTCCATTGGGGTCTTGCGGTCAACGAGCGGCAGGGGCTGGTGTTTGTGCCGGTAAGCGACAAGGAGTTGGTGGGATTTCCGGCACCGGGGGAGCCGGCTCCGGGGCTGTACGCGCTCGATACGGAAACCGGGGCGGTGCGCTGGTCTTACACTCGCGAGTCGCGCTGCAACGACCGGGAATGCGTTTTCGGCCTCTCCGCCGCCGCCGTGGCAGCCAACGACATTGTCGTGACGGGCAGCATGGATGGATACCTCATGGTGCATCAGGCCACGTCCGGGGAGTTGTTGTGGGAACACGATGCCTGGCGGGAATACCCGGCGGTCAACGGTTTGCGAACAAGCGGCGGGGCATTCGACGCTCACGGCGCCATGCTGGCGGACGATTTGCTGATGGTCACGGCCGGCTACCGATACGTGGGCCAGCAGCGCGGCGGCAATGCGTTTCTGCTGTTTCAGGTGCAGCCCGCCCATGAATGACGCCGACGTCCTTGCAGGGCGTTGGCGGCGCCTGGCTGCGACCGCTGTGGATGCGGTGCTGGTCCCGGGTCTGACGGTAGTGCTGGTGATGGTGTTCGAGGTTATGGAAGACCCCGAGGATTTCACCAGCGCCTGGTGGATCTGGTGGGTGTTTGTGCTGGCCGTGGCGAGCTACCTGGTTCTGAACGGTTATGGGCTCGCCCGAAGCGGGCAGACTCTGGGCAAGCGCCTGTTCGGCATTGCCGTGGTCCGGGCGGGCGCTCTGGAGCCGGCCTCGTTCTGGAAGCTGATCTGCGTGCGGGCACTTTTTTTTCCGCTCTTGTTCGTTGTTGTCTACCCGCCGCTCATCCTGTTGCCGCTGCTGGACCTGTTACCGATATTCGGGAAGCAGCGCCGGTGCCTGCATGACCGGGCGGCGGGTACCCGGGTTGTGAGCGTTGCGGCCTTGCGCCAGACGGCTTGAAACGGAAGGATGGATGAAAGCGCCGGCAACGGCCGGAACCAGGTGTCTTGAACCGGAAAGCTCAAACCGGACAAGCAAACCAGATAAGCGAGGAGGGCCCATGCGTGTTCTTTTTGTTGTTTTGCTGATTCTGCATCTGCTCATGGAAACCATGGCGGCCGTGGCGCTGATCGGGGGTCCGGAAGGCATCTCTGCCGCCGGCCGGGGTGCCCAATGGTCCATGCACTACGGTTTTGCGGCGCTAGCTGTGGCCAGCGTCTCGTTGTGGGCCTGGCCGCGCCGCACCGATCTAGCGGCGGTGACCGTGGCTCTCGGCCTGCTATTGACCTTTCATACCGGACTGACCATCTCGCTGGCCGTGGCCGGCGACCAGGTGGGCGGCATGATCGGTCATGCGGTGCTTGCGGCGATCAGCCTTGTACTGATCACTCAGCGCACCAAAGTTTGTGCCTCGGCATAGTCAGCCGATGATGAAAATGCTGCGCGCAAGCCCCACCCTGCTGTGCCTGGCGTTCATCGGGGGTCAGATTGGGCTCGCCGGCGAACAGGCAGCGACGCCGGGGGCATCCCCCACCCTGAGCGTTCAGGCCCGGGTACACTTCAACACCAACGTCAGCGATTTCGAGGCCGCGCGGGCGTTTTACAGTGCCCTTGGCTTCGATACCCTGTCCGGCTTTCCGGATGCCAATACCCGGGCCATGGCCCGGGCCATTGGCGTTGCCACGCCCACCGAATACGACGGCGCCAAAGGCGGCGAAGCCGGAGGATACCTGCTGCATGGTGAGCTTATCGGGCTGGGCCTGTTCGGCGGTGGCGTAATCGATCTCATAGAGTTCACCATTCCGCGTGACGACTCCCCGCCTTATGAGGCGCTGAACCGGCTGGGCATGGCCCGGGCGGTCATGCACACCACGGACCTGGACAGCGCCCACGCCCACATGTCCGCAAAAGGGGTCAGGTTCCTTTCTGCCCCGGTGGAGCGCAGCGACGGGAGGCGCTTCGCGGTTTTCACCGATCCGGACGGCACGTTTTACGAGCTGGCCGAAATAGACGGCGATCCCGCCGATACGCCGGCGCCACACATCGTCGGGCTCGGGGCGGTACACATCAACGTCAGCGACTTCGAGCGCTCCCGGGCCTGGTACGAAATGTTCGGCTACCGGGTTTCGGTTGAACGGCCCGCCACCGACAGCCCGGCAGTTGCCCGGGCATTGGGGTTTGAGCGCCCGATTCACATCCGGGGTGCGCTGATGACTCATGTGGAGGACGGCTCGCAGATCGAACTGGTGCAGTGGCTCGAGCCGTATGACCCCCGGCCGCCGTATCCCATCCCCATCAACCATCTGGGCATTCACCGCATGGCCCTTGCCACCACCGATATCGATGGAGACGTCGCTCTGCTCGAAGCGCAGGGCGTGGATTTCATTTCCGGCATCACGCCTTGCTGTTCCGGGCCGGACTCATCGGGCCGCATCATCATGTTCTACGACCCCGACGGCACCATCGTCGAACTGGTGCACCAGCCCTGGTACCTGTCGGCACTGCTGGCCGTCCTCGGCTTTTTTGCCGACCTGTTCAATTAGGCGGGCCTTGAATTTCAGGACTGCGACGTTGCCGTCAAATTCCAGCAGCAACGGTTCCATGGTGCTCCCTCGAACAAGCGCCGGCGTTGGCCGACATGGCGCTGGCCTGCATACCAAAGGCAATCAAGCAGCCCGTCGAACTGCTAGAGTTATCGCATGGCCAACGAACCAGACCTGAAAGCTGTCGCCCGGTCGTTCCTGACGGAGATTGCGGCACGGGCGGAGGCGATTGAGCAGGAGCGGCGCATGCCCGGAGACCTTGCGCGGCGGATGGCGGAGGCAGGATTGTTCAACATGCTGGTGCCCGCCCGGTACGGCGGCGGCGAAGCCGATCCGCAGACACTGTTCGATACGGTGGAAGCCGTCTCCCGCGCGGACGGGGCCGTCGGCTGGTGCCTGATGATCGGCGCGACCACCGGGCTCATGGCCGCCTCCCTGCCCGATGCCTGGGCCCGGGCCATATACGGCGACAACCCCTCCGGTATCACCTGCGGCGTGACCGCACCCCTGGGCCGTGCGCAACCGGCCCGGGACGGCGTGACCGTTTCCGGCCGCTGGCCGTTTGGCAGCGGCAGCGACGTGGCCGACTGGATCTGCGGCGGCTGTGTCTTCATGGAAAACGGGGCACCACGAAAGAACGCATTCGATCTACCCGAGACGGCGTTGGTGTTTTTCCCGCGCGACGACGTCACCATTCACGACAACTGGCATGCCTCGGGGTTGCGCGGCAGCGGCAGCAACGACATCGAGGTGACAAACCTGTTCGTACCCGAGGGGCGCTGGACCGTGCTCGGCAAGCGCGCGCGCGTCGAGGCGCCGCTCTATCGATTCCCCACCCTGGGCTTGCTCGCGCTGGGCGTGTCGGCGGTGGCGGTGGGCATCGCGCAACATGCGATCGACAGCTTCATGGCGCTCGCAACCGACAAGTTGCCGACCGGGTCCAGGCGCCCGCTGGCCCAGCGCGCCAGCGCACAGAAAGACCTGGCGATGGCGCAAGCCGCCTTGCGGTCCGGCCGGGCGCTCACCCGGGAAACCGTCGATCGCGCCTGGCAGGCCGCGCAGGACGGCGCCCCCCTGTCCAGGGAAATCAAGGCGGAGTTGCGGCTGGCCGCCACCAACAACACCTGGTCGGCCGTGGCCGCGGTTGACCGCCTGTACCACGCTGCCGGGGGCAGTTCCGTGTACGCCACCAGCGATTTGCAGCGGTGCTTTCGCGATGTGCACGTGGCGACCCAGCACATCATGGTCGCGCAGCCCACTTACGAAGTGGTGGGCAAGGTGGCGCTTGGCATCGACCCGAAGACGCTGCTGTAGCCAGATGCAGGTAGGAACCCTCGCAAGCAACGGTATCCTCCTGGCTCCGCACGCGGAGCGACGGGCGTACCTGGAGCGGGTCGCCGCTTCCGGGCTCGATCACGTTTTCATCGCCGATCACGTCAGCTTCCACGTCGGCACGGGCATGGACGGCCTGATCAACGCCGCCACAATCGCCGCGTCTCACCCGACGCTGAAGGTGTGCGTCGGCGTCTACCTGCTGGCACTCAGGCATCCGGTAACCGTTGCGCGGCAGCTCGCGACACTTGCCGAATCGAGCCCCGGACAACTCATTCTGGGAGTCGGCGTCGGTGGCGAAGACCGCAACGAGATTGCCATGTGCGGCGTCGACCCCGCCACCCGGGGACGGCGTACCGATGAGTGCCTCGCGGTGCTGCAGGGTTTGCTCACGGGCGAACCGATGGATTACAGAGGCGAGTTCTTTGCATTCGAACGGGCCTGGATCAAGCCGGCCCCGGCCGTGCCCATTCCCGTTGTCGTCGGTGGCCGGGCCGCGGCCTCGCTGGCGCGGGCAGCCCGGTTTGGGGACGGTTGGCTCGGCATCTGGTCCACCGCACAGCGTTACCGCGACCGGGTGAATACCGTCAACGAGCAGGCCGCGGCGCTCGGGCGGGCACCGCTCGGCGCGCATGGCCTGCAGCTCTGGACCGGTATCGACAACAACCGCCGTCGCGGCCGGGCACGCCTGGCCAAGGCCATGGAAACGATGTACCGGGTTCCCTTCGAGCGCTTTGCAAGATACAGCCCCTGGGGCACCGCCGACGAGATCGCCGAATACCTGGCGCCCTATCGCGACGCCGGCTGCCGTCTGTTCAACATAATGCCGGTGGCGCCGAGCGAGGAGCAGGGCATCGAGGCTGTCGCGCGCATCAAGGAATTGCTGCAAGGCTGATCCGGCACTGTTCCTCGCGCGAATCGTTCTATGATGCGCTATTGAAGCTATCGGATGACGTCTTGACCGACTCCACGGCGGCACCCGCCGAAATCCCTGTTCCGGAAGGCCTGGAAGCCGACGAGGCGCCCTGGCCGAATCGCGTGTACGCCTGGTATGTGGTGTGCGTGTTGATGCTGGCGTACACGAACTCGTTTATCGACCGGCAGATTCTGAGCCTGCTGGTGGAGCCCATTCGCGCGGACCTGGGCATTTCAGACACCCAGGTGAGCCTGCTGGCCGGCTTCGCATTCGCGATCTTCTACACGGTGATGGGCCTGCCGCTGGCGAGGCTCGCCGATCAGGCGCACCGTACCAACATCATTCGGGCCGGCATTGCCACCTGGAGTGCGATGACGGCCCTGTGCGGCGCGGCACAGAATTTCTGGCAGCTCTTTCTGGCACGCGTGGGGGTTGGTGTGGGCGAGGCGACCCTGTCGCCGGCGGCCTTTTCGATGATCTCCGACTACTTTCCCAAGCACCGCCTGGCCCGGGCCATCAGCGTCTATTCGATGGGTGTCTACCTCGGTGCGGGGCTTGCCCTGATGATTGGCGGTCTGGTCATCAAGCTGGTTTCGGCGGCGCCGCCCGTCGAGTTGCCTGTTGTCGGTACGGTGCACGCCTGGCAACTCACCTTTTTCTACGTCGGGTTGCTGGGCCTGCCCATTCTGCTGTTGATGCTGAGCGTTCGCGAACCGTTGCGGCGTAGCCAGGCGGCGGCCGTGCACAGTTCTCACGGCGCCTCGCTCAAGGACCTGCGGGTGTTCCTGCGCGGCAATGCCGCGACGATTGCCTGGCATTTCACCGCGTTCGCCCTGATCGGCATCGGCATCGTCGCGTATCTCGTCTGGACGCCGACGCTCTTTATTCGAACATTCGGCTGGGACGCTCCGCGGATCGGCTTCGTCTATGGCGGCGTGACCCTGGTGTTCGGTACCGCCGGGGTGTACACGGGAGGCTTCGTGGCCGATTGGCTGCAGCGCCGCGGGCACGAGGACGCCATACTTCGGGCAACCCTGTATGGGGGAGCGGTGGCGTTGCCGTTTGCGGTAGTGACACCGCTGCTGCCTACCGATACGGCCGCTGTCATCGGGCTTGCGATAACGACCTTCCTGCTCGCCTACCCCCAGGGTCTGCCCGCGGCCGCGCTGCAGGTGATTGCGCCGAACCGGCTGCGGGCGCAGATGACGGCGCTGTACTTTCTGGTCGGCAACCTGGCCGCCCTGGGATTCGGGCCGACCCTGGTCGCGCTGGTGACGGATTATGGATTCGGCGACCCGCAGAAGCTTCGCTATTCGATGTCAGTGGTTTGCGCGGTCGTCATCCCGCTCGGGCTGGTTGCGGTCTACCTGAGCCTGAAGCCCTATCGACAGAGCGTCGAGCGCGCCCGCAACGCCGGTTAGCCGGCCGCGATTGCCGGCTTGCGCGTGATCATGAAATCGGCGTAGTCGTCGAGCAGTTCCGGCCGCTCGAAGTGCAGGAAGTGGCCGACGCCGTCGATCAGGCGGCACTCGCAGCGGGGAATCAGCCGTTTTGCGACCTGCATGTCCTGCAGGTCGATAATGTCGTCGTTAGCCCCGTTGATGATGAGCGTGCGTGCGGTGATTTGCGTCAGGTCAACGCTGTCCTCGAGGCTGCCGAGCGTGAGCATGTTCCTGCAGTGCTCATAGATCGTCTCGGCGTGGGTGTTGTTCAGGCTCTTGAACTGGGCAATGATCCGGCGCTTGTACGCGTCGCCAACCTGTTGACCGAACATCTGCAATATGAGGTGTGCTCCGCCCGCGTAGTCGCCTTTGCGGTACAGGTCGATGGCGCGGCGCACGACGCCTTCCATGAAAGTGTTGGGCTTCATGCCGAAGCTGCTGAGAACCAGGTGCTGTACGGCGTGGGGCCGCTTCGCGGCATAGGCTGCTGCGATGGCCGTGCCCCAGGAAGAGCCCGCCATGGTCAGTTCATTGCCCGAATGTGTTTCCTCGAGCAGCGCGTGCAGTACGTCGAGTTGTTCCGCGACGGTCACGCGCGCACCGCCAACCTTGATTTCGGAGCGCCCGGTGCCGGGCATGTCGAAGACCACCACCGAGAAGTGATCCGCGAAGCGCTTCACCACACTGCGCCAGATGGCCATGGTTTGCAGCGCACCGCTGACGCAGATCAAGGTGTGCAAACTGTTGCCGTACTTCCGGTAGGGGATTTCGAAGCGTCCGACGTCCAGGGTGCCTTTGATCGTTTTCACTGCGTCCGTTTCCCAGACTGCAGGGTGGCTGCTGCGCGTGCCTCGGCCCGCCTGCGCTTCCATTCAAACCAGCGTTGGGGCGCGACCTTGTTGCCGAACCGATCGATCGGCGAGAAGGCGAGCAGGTTTGCCACACCTTGCAGGCGGTCGCCGAGCCGGGGGCTCATGGCGCGCAACGACAGGCCCATGCCTGCATCCGTATAGTGAAATTCATGCCAGCAGCCGCTCGGCATGAACAGGGTTTGGCCGGGTTCCAGTACCACCTCGTAGCCGCGCGCCCCTGCCAGGGCGGGGAAGGCGTTGTAGTCGGGTTCATCCAGGTTCGTGTAGCTGCGCACCGTGAACGGGTGCCGGTAGAGGGCGCGGGACTGTTCCGGGCCGAACAGGCGCACGCGGCGCCTGCCGCGAATTGCCGTGTGCAGCACGCAGCCCATGTCGATGTCGAAGTGCAATGGCGTCGTGGCGCCCCGACAGCCGATGAATGCATGAACAAAGCGCCTGGCGAAACGCAAACCGACTTCGGGCAGCACGATGTCTTCCAGCAGTTCCGGAATCTGGCGGCCGATGTTGTACAGAAACATGCGCAGGTCCCGGCCCTTGCCCAGGGTCTGCTCGAGAAACTCGGCGAAGGGCATGGTGGCGATGCTGTCCATGTAGTTGGAGCCCGGGTCGCCGAAGGTGGCATCGTAGACGCGCACCGTCTTGTGCCCGAAGCGGGCGCTCAACTGCCCGGGCGTCCAGTTTGAAAGGGCCGGCCAGTCCGCGGCGAGGTCCGTGATCAGCACGGGTGTCTGCCGGGCAATGTGATCCTCGAGGCGCTTGCGGCCGTCCCGACGCAGCGAGATGACATCCACTGGACGGGAAAGCAGGGCGGGCGCGCCGCCCCGGCCAGGAGCGCTTTGGGGTGGTGCGTCCGGTTGCAGCTCCGCTGCGGAAGAATTCACGCGGGTACGAGTCGCCTTGTGAGAGGTGGCGGCATTCTACCGTTCGAGAGGATGACCCGATAGCCGAAGCTGCCGGGGCTCTATCCGAGTCTGGCTTGAACGGCCATGGGGCGATGGGGCGATATTTTCGCCGCATGCTGGTCTAATGACGGGCGTTTTGATCCGGGTGTCCCAACGGATGGAAATCTCTGCGGCCAGCCAGTCCCGCGGCCCGCGCGCGGCGCTGGCCTATCTGTTTCGCCGTCTGGTGTTCTGGTTCGGCTTCTACATTCGTCCGCCGATTCACTGGTTCATCGGGCGTTTTTCCAAGGTGGGCAATCCGCCGGTGTTCAAACGCGACCTGTTCGACTGGGTTCCCCGCCTGGAAGGCCATTGGGAAACCATTCGGGACGAGGCGCGGGCGGTGCTCGAGCGTCCGCAGGATGTGCCGCCGCTGCGGGAGGTGTCTCCCGATCACGGCCGTATTGCCACCGACGAGAAATGGAAGGTGTTTTTCCTGATCGGCTACCGGTACGAGATCGAGGCGAACGCGGCGCGCTGTCCGGCAACCTGCGAACTGGTCAGGAATGTTCCCGGGCTGATTTCGGCCTTCTTTTCCATTCATACCCCCGGCACTCATCTTCCGCGTCACTACGGCCCCACCAACGGCATGATCACCTGCCACCTGGGCCTGAACGTGCCGAAAGATCGCCGCAAGTGCCGGATTGCCATCGATGGGAAGGACTATCACTGGACCGAGGGCGAGTTCCTGATTTTCGACGACACCCGCTACCACGAAGTGTGGAACGAGACCGACGAGAACCGGGTGGTGCTGTTGATGCACGTGGAGCGGCCGCTGCGCCAGCCGGGCAAGGCGGTGGCCGACGGTTTCCTGTGGCTGGCGACAAAGAGCCCCTTTATCCAGGCAACGCTCAAGGCCCTGGACGAATGGGCGCCTCGTCGCCGGAACCCCTGACCGCGTGCCGGGCCATCCCGTTGGTTGCCGCCGCTGCCACGGCGGCGATTGTGTTCACAGATTGCCGAACCTGGCGCCGACCTCGAAGCCGAACTGCCGCGGCAGTCCGTAGGACGCCATGGTCCACAGGGCGGCGACGGCCAGGTTGCCGGTGCGGTAGCGCTCGTCGGCCAGGTTGCGGCCGAACACGCGGAAGTAATAGGCGCCGTCCCTGGTGGTGAAGGTCGAACTCCAGTTTAGGATGTTGCGGCTGTTGGACATGGCGTCGAACTCGGGGCCGAGGTCCGAATAGGTGAACACCGAGTCGTCGACGAACGACCAGCTCAGCGTATGGGTGAGGTCGCCCATGCTGCCCGCCTGGTGGTCCACGGTTGCCATCAGGTAGGCGGTCCATTCCGGTGAACGGTTGACGGGCCGGCCGCTGAAATCGACATCGATCTGTCCGTCGAAGTCGGTGTCGGCTTCGTAGGAGGCGAACTCCGCGTCCTGCCAGCTGAAATTGCCGCTGAAGGTCAGGTACTCGTTCGCCACCCAGCTTCCCTCGAACTCGATGCCGTTGACGTCGAGTTCTGCTGCGTTGAAGAACAGGGTTTCCTGGAAGGAGCCGCCGCCGGGCAGGGCGAAGGTGGCGTTGAGCTGACGCTGGGCATCGTCGTAGCGCACGTCGAAGTAGACGATGTTCATGCGCACCCGGTTGTTGAACAGGTCGGTCTTCAGGCCGACCTCGAAGCTGTCGGCGAACTCCGGGTCGATGGGCCTGAGTTGCAGCGGGTTTCCATACGAGAACGGCAGCCCGGCCGTGAAGGTGCCGGTCTGGTCGTTGAAGGCGCCGGACTTGACGCCGCGCGAGTAGGTGGCCCAGGCAAAGGCGTTCTCGCTCACCAGGTAGCCCACTGTCGCCCGGAAGCTCGGTTCGGTCCAGGACTCCTGCTCCCTTGCCACGTTGATCGGGAAGCGGTCGAAGTCCGAGGCGTCCAGGGGTTCGTCCAGGGAAGCGAACAGGCCTTCGTTGGCGGAATCGGTGCCGTCCAGGTACTGGTAGAGAATCTGGGGGCGGCCGGTCCACTTTTTCTTCTCGTAGGTGACGCGGATACCGGCGCCGATTTCCAGCCTGTCGGTGACCTGGAAGGTGCCGTCCACGAACCCGGCGAGCGCCTTGGCGTTCTGCTCGTTGCAGAGTACCGAGGCGTTGTCGTTGAAGGTTCCGGAGGCCAGCGCCGGGTAGCCGAGGCCGGTCAACTGGTCGTTTAGCGGTGTCGCTGTCGGGCCGAAGAAATCCACCAGGCCGAGAATCTGGGTGACGCAGAAATTGTTGTCGTCCTTCTGGTAGAAGCCGCCCGCCACGACGTTGAAAGCCCCGTCGAAACTGGTGTCGATGCGAATCTCCTGCTGGAAGGTTTCCCGGTCGTCGTCGCGCGTCGCGTCGAACAGCGAGGCCCGGGTATGCCCGACGTAGGTGCTGGGCAGGCGCGACTTCTGCTCGCGGTAGCCGGTGACCGAGTGCAGCGTCAGCACATCGTTCAGGTCCCAGTCCAGGTGCCCGTAGACGCCGTCCACGTCCACCTGGTGGCCGTCGGAGATCTTGAAGAAGTCGCTTCGGTCGGAAACAGCGGCGTGGTCGATGGGGTCGCCCTCGAAGCTGCCGGCAAAGCCCAGGAAGGCGGTGAACACCGAACCGGGCGCGTTCTCGGCGACGATGGGCGGGGAATCCATGTTGTCGCGAATCATCTCGTAGGTGAGCCTGAGTTCGATGTCGTCGCGGGGCGCCCACAGCAGCTTGGCGCGGCCGGAGAAGACATCGTCGCCGCCGATGCTGCTGCCGTCGCCGTTGAAGGTCTGCGGCACGAACTCGCCGGTACCGAACAGGGCGGCCGGGTCGAAGCTGGTGGCCATGGAGCCGTTCTTATAGTAGCCGTCGCTCTTCTGATAGATGCCCGCAGCCCGGAAAGCCACGGTTTCGCCGCCGAGATTCAGGGCGAACTTGGTGTCGATGCTGTCGTATTCGGCGTAGGCGGCAGACACTTCCAGGCTGCCTTCGTCGAGTTCCGGCTTTTTGGTCCTGACGTTGATGACGCCGGCCGTGGTGTTCTTGCCGAAGAGCGTGCCCTGGGGGCCGCGCAGCACTTCGATGGATTCGATGTCGAAGGGCTCGAGCATCTGTGTCTGGGTGGACATCATCACGAAATCGTCCACCGAGACGCCCACCGGCGACTCGACATAGAGAATGATGCCGTCCTTGCCGACGCCGCGCAGGCTCGGGTTGAAGGAGTTGAACGCCGGCGCGTTGCCGGTCACCAGGTTGGGGACGGCGGCGGTCATGTCGCCGATGTCGCGCATCAGCATCTTGTCCAGGTCTTCTTCGTCGAGCGCGGTCACGGAGATGGGCGTGATCTGGATGTCGGTCTCGCCGCGGCGGGTTGCGGTGACCAGCACTTCCTCGAGCTGCGGCTGGCCCAGGGCGGGCAGCGGCGCGAGCGGCAGGAGGCCGAGGGCGGCGATGCCCAGAATCGGCAGTCTCGAAAGTATTGCCGCGATGCGATTGCAGGCCGGGGCGGGCGTCCCGCCGGTTGCGCAGCCGTGGATTGCTGCGTGGCCAGGAATCTGGTTGAAGGTGACAAGTTCTGCTGTATGCATGGCGTTTCCCAATGGACGACTCGGTCGGCCCCGATTGTTCGGTTCGTCTGCTTGAAGTGCCGGAGTTGGCTGCGAGCCCAAGTCGGGCTCGACTCTCCTTCCAGCCCTCGGTTGCGGGAGCATCAACTCGCCGCGACCGGGCAAGTTAACATAGAACCCAGTAAAATTAGAACTGGTAATAAAGACGTTCCGCGCCGCATCCGGGTATCCTCGGCGTTACGGGGATTTGTCGTGGTGGGACAGACAGCGGTCCGTACTCTCAAGTTGCAGTGTCGGAGGCAATGCCCATGAGCCCAAAAAACAGTGTGGTGGAGTCCTGGATCGTCAATCCGGAACTGCCCGAGGCGTCCCTGGAAGGCAAGCAGCCGCCGGTGGACAACGGCACCGGGCGGCTCGACCCGTCCCGCTACTACAGCGAGGATTTCATGGCGCGGGAGTGGGAGCGACTGTGGACCCGGGTGTGGCTGATCGCCGGGGTGGAGTCGGACATACCGGAGCCTGGGGACTACATGGTTTTCCGCATCTGCCGCGAAGAGATCCTGTGCGTGCGCCAGCCGGACGGGGGGGTCAGGGCCATGTACAACGTGTGTGCCCACCGGGGCAACCGGATCGTGTTCGACGACCGCGGCTCGCTGCCGAGGTTCACCTGTGCCTTCCACTCCTGGCAGTACGATCTGGACGGCAGCCTGATCCGCATTCAGGACGAGGAGACATTCAGGCCGGAGGTGGTGGCGCACGGCCCGCGCCTGACTTCGGTGCGCTGCGAGACCCGGGCGGGCCTGGTGTTCGTGAACCTGGACGACGACGCACCGCCGCTGAACGACCGCCTGGGGCTGCCGGACGGCTATCTCGAGCAGTACCAGATGGACAGCATGCACGTGGTCCGCCACGTGGTGGCGGAGTGGGGCGCCAACTGGAAGAACGGCGTCGATGCCTTCTACGAGACCTATCACCTGCACGCCATCCATCCCCAGACCCAGTCCGTGATGGCCGACATCGGCACCCAGTATGATCTTTACCCCCACGGCTGCCAGCGCATGATCGTGCCCATCGGCTGCAAGAGCCCGCGCTTGCCCGACCAGGATGGCGTCGACGAGGCCCTGCTCTACATGATGGCGAGCGAAGGCATGGGCGTGGACGCCTTCGAGGGCTCGGCGCGCGATGTTCGCGCGGCCATCGCCCGGCACAAGAGGCAGCGGGCGAAGACCCTTGGCTTCGACTACGATCACTTCACCGACGGACAGCTCACCGACAGCTGGGCCACCGGCGTCTTCCCGAACGTGCAGATCGGCATGCACCCGGAGGGGTGCTTCCTGATGCGCTTCCTGCCCCACCCGACGAATCCCGAGCGGTTCTACTACGACACCATGACGCTCTTCCGCGCGGCGCCCGACCCGAACTACAAGGCGCCCGATTGGATGGGCGTCCCCGACGGCACCGATCTGACCGGCGCCACCCGCCCGGACACCGAGTACGTGCCGATTGGCGAGGACGCCAAACTCGGCGAGGTGCTCGATCAGGACGTGCAGTTGCTGAGAGACGTGCAGGTCGGAACCCGCTCACGGGGCTTCAAGGGCTGCCTGTGGGGAGAGCAGGAGCAGCGCATCCGGCACTACCAGCGGGAAGTGGACCGGTACGTGAACGGGGAGAAGTGAGGCGGAGCGGGTGCACGGGCAAAGCCGCATGCCGTGACGGCGGCGCTTATTGCGCGACGATACGGAAACAGGTGTTGGAACTGGAGGCAAAGTGATTGAGAGAATTCCCTTCGGAAGTACGGGGCATGAGAGTTCCCGCGCCCTGTTCGGCGCCGCGGCGCTCGGCGGCATGCGCCAGGAGAAGGCCGATGCGACCCTGGACCTGCTGCTCGAGTTCGGCGTCAACCACATCGACACGGCGGCGGCATACGGCGATTCGGAACTGCGCATCGCGCCCTGGATGAAGGCGCACCGGGAAGAATTCTTTCTGGCCACCAAGACCGGTGCCCGCGATGCGCGGGGCGCCCGCGAGAGCCTGGAACGTTCTCTGGAAAGGCTGGGAGTTGAACAGGTCGACCTGATCCAGTTGCACAACCTCGTGGATGTCGAGGAACAGGAAATTGCGCTCGGCGCCGGCGGGGCTCTGGAGGCGCTCGTTGCCGCCCGCGACGAAGGGCTCGTGCGCTTCATCGGCGTCACCGGCCACGGCACCTTCGCACCGGCGCGGCACCTGGAGAGCCTGCGGCGGTTCCCCTTCGATTCCGTGCTCGC
The DNA here is from genome assembly GCA_963663395.1 of Pseudomonadales bacterium. Classification (GTDB taxonomy): domain Bacteria; phylum Pseudomonadota; class Gammaproteobacteria; order Pseudomonadales; family Azotimanducaceae; genus Azophilus. Next base: position 4,258,468 of record OY760226.1, on the reverse strand, counting down.
GCCCTGCAACTTCGCCATGCTCGCCCAGCCGGAGTACGCGAGCGATTTCGAGGAACTCTACGACACCTGCCGGGAGCGGGGCGTCGCCTTCCAGATCATCAAGAGCATCGCGCGCCGCCGCTGGACGGAGGCGGACGAGGAAAAGCGATTCAGCTGGTACCGGCCGATCCGCGCCACCGATGCCCTTAGGCGGGCCGTTCACTTCGTGCTCTGGCGCCCGGGTTTGTTCCTGAACACTTCCAGCGATACGACGCTGTTGCGTGCAACCCTGGAAGCGGCGGCGGAAGTGGCCGAAAGTCCGGACGAGGAGGCCATGCGCGGCGATTCCCTGGCACTCGGCATCGAGCCGCTGTTCGTGCGGGGGGTGTCCGACGAAGTCTGAGGCCTGCCGGGAAGGCGAGTGAGAGCGAGTCCGGCGAATGCCTTTCTTCTACTGAGTAAAATTACTCAATAGCGTAAACGAGGTGTGATCCCGGCGGCGCTCACCGTTCGCGGCACCGATTCACTGCCTCAGTCGTCCTGAAACTGCTCGGCGGTGTAGTCTCTGGTCAACAGTTCGAGCAGGTGGCCGTTCGGGTCGCGGAAGTACACCCCCCGCCCGCCGTTCCAGTGGTTGAATTCACCGTCCTCGGGGGTGGCGGGTCCGCTGCCGTACAGCAGGCCCCGTTCCTTGACCCGGCCGAAGATCTCGTCGAATTCCGCTTCGCTGACCTTGAAGGCGTAGTGCTGGCGTTCGAATTTTCCGCGTGTGTCGAAATCCAGGGTGAGCGCCTGGCTGTCGATGCGTACCGGCGCGAAATGCCCGAGCGGCCCCTCGTATTCGAAGCCGAACAGCGATTGGTAGAACCGGGCGGATGCCTCGTTGTCGTGAGCGGGAACGATTGTGTGATTGAGTTCGATGGTCATTGGGCCGGTTTGTGGCTCGAGGCGAGTATCAACTCGGTGTGTCGATTATAGGAGGGCCGCCACGGCTTCGGCCACGGCGGGACCAATTCGTTGGCTGCGACCCCATGCGGTTGCCGTCTCCCGTTCCAGCAGGGTCCGGGAACGGGGGGCCGCTCTACGGGGCATTCAAAGGATAGACGGGTTCTTCCCCGTTCAATACCCGGACGACATCCCGGGCACAGCGAACGAACAGGTCGGTCTTGGCTTGTTCCGAATACCAGGCGGCGTGGGGAGTGACGATCACGTTCGGCTCGCCCAGTAACGGATGATCCGCCGGCGGCGGTTCAGCGTGCAGAACGTCCAGCGCGGCCCCGGCGATTCGTCCCTCCCTGAGGGCCGCCAGCAGGGCGTCTTCATCGATTATCGGCCCGCGCGCCGTGTTGATGATGCGGGCCGTCGGTTGCATTCGGGCCAGCACCTCCCCGTCGATCAGGTGCCGGGTCTCCGGCGTCAGGGGAACGTGCACGGAAAGAAAGTCGGAGCGCTGCACGAGTTCGTCGAAACCGGCCGGTTCGATGCCCTGTTCCGCGATCCGGTCATCTGGAATCGTCGGGTCGTGAGCCAGCACCGTCATGCCCAGGCCCTTCCCCTTTTCGGCGGTGGCTCGACCAATCCGTCCGAACCCCAGCACTCCCAATACCTGGTCCTGCAGGCGCACGATGGTGGGCAGGGCGGCAGGGTTCCAGCGTCCCGCCCGCCCGGCTTCCATCAGCGAATCCAGGTTGCGTGCCATCACCAGCATCAGGGCGATGGCATGGGTCGACACTTCGTGGACGCCGTAGTCCGGGCAGTAGGTGACGCGAACGCCCCGGGCCGTGGCCGCGTCGATGTCGACAGTTTCGTATCCAACGCCCAGGCGCGTCACCACCCTGCAATCCGGCATTCGGTCGAGCAGGGCGGCATTGACGGATTGAACGCCGACGACCAGCGCCGAGCAACGGGCCAGGTCGGATGCAGCCTCTGCGCCGAGCAGGTCGAGGTGATTGACTATTTCAAGGCCGGCTTCCTCCAGCAGGCGGTAGGCGGGTCCCAACATCAGACCCTTGCCGAAGCCCATGACCACACAATGTCGCGTTGCGTTCACCCTCCTGCCAACCTCCCGAAATTCAGACTCCGCCGCGCCGACCGGTGCTCGGACAGCCAAATCTGCAAGTGATGTTCCATGAAAGCCCATCATGATGCACCAAACCGCTTGCTGAAACGCGATCAAGTTGCAGCGCCACCCGGAGAGGTAGATCGAAAATGCGCTTCATCTGCCCACATCAAGGCCGCGCAAGGAATCTGAAAGCAGATCGCCGATCACGGCGTCAGCGCTTGGCATGTATCAGGAACCTTCGGCTCCGGCGGTTGTCAACCGCCACGCAGGTGCAATGGCGCTTGCGCGACGAAGGCCCTCTGGTCCGTGCAAGCGCCGGGCGCGTTATCATGCGCGGCCGAACGGGAATCGAGGCTATTCGATGGATTTGACAGGCAAGCGGGTGATCGTCACCGGGGCGGCGGGCGTGCTGGGGCAGGCTGTGGCAGCCAGAAGCGTTGCGCTGGGCGCCGGCGTGGTAATGCTCGACATCGTCGAGGATTTCTCGTCGCCGCTGGGCGAAACCCGCTGTGTGGACCTGGCCGACGCAGCAGCGGTGCAGCGTTGCGTTGCCGGCATCGGCGATTTCGATGCGGTGTGCAACGTCGCCGGCGGCTTCGACATGGGGCCGGGGGTGCACGAAATCGACGATGCGCATTGGGACGCCATGTTCGACATCAACGTCACCACCTTGAGGAACATGCTGCGGGCGACCCTGCCGCGCCTGGTGGAGCGCGGGCGCGGCAGCGTGGTCAACGTGGGCGCGCTCGGGGCGCTTTCGGGCCAGGCGGCCATGGGCGCCTACACGGCGGCCAAGTCGGTGGTCATGCGCCTGACGGAAGCCGCGGCCCAGGAGGTGCGGCGCAAGGGTGTGAACGTCAACGCCGTGCTGCCCAGCCTGATCGATACGCCACGCAACCGGGCCGACATGCCGAATGCCGACCATGCCAACTGGGTATCGCCGGACAACCTGGCGAACGTGATCTGTTTCCTGGCTTCTGATGCGGCGGTGGAAGTGCACGGCGCGCTGATTCCCGTCAGCGGCAGGGTTTAGCCGCACCTGTCCGCCGTCGAAGGATGTTGAACGACTCCCAGATCGCGGAGGCCGCCCGGGCACTGCACGACGCGGAGCGGGAACACCGCCAGATCCGCCCCGTCTCCCTGGATTTCCCGGATATGGAGATCGCCGACTCCTACGCGATTCAGGATGCCTGGATGGCCATGAAGGTGGCCGAGGGCCGCACCGTTCGCGGCCGCAAGATCGGCCTGACCTCCCGCGTCATGCAACAGGCCATGCACATCGACGAACCGGACTACGGAACTCTGCTCGATGACATGTTCTTCGAGGACGGGGCGGAGATCGAGGCGGCGCAGTTCACCGACCCGCGCCTCGAGGTCGAACTGGCATTCGTGCTGAAACGCCCGCTCTCCGGGCGGGTCACCCTCTTTGACGTACTCGATGCGACGGACTACGTGATTCCGGCTGTCGAAATCATCGCTGCAAGGAGTTTCCGCGTGGACCCGGAGACGGGGCGGCCGCGCGTGGTACTCGATACCATCGCCGACAATGCAGCCAGTGCCGGAGTCGTGACCGGCGGGCGGCCGGTGAAACCCGCCGAGGTCGACCTGCGCTGGGTGGCCGCGCTGCTCTACAGGAACGGCGTTATCGAGGAAAGCGGGGTGGCCGCCGCGGTGCTCGGCCATCCGGCCAACGGCATCGCCTGGCTGGCCGGCAAGTTTGCTGCCCACGGTATTGCACTTGAGGCTGGCCAGACGATTCTGGCGGGCTCGTTCACAAGACCCGTCGTCATCGAGGCAGGCGATGAGTTCAACGTGGATTACGGAGAGCTGGGTTCCGTTTCCTGCCGGTTCGTTTGATCGCCGCTAGACTTTTTGTTCGCGGACACGGTCGTCAAACGAGTCAAGTTCCCTCCCGGTCACTGTTTTCTTGTCGGGCTGGGGCGTAGGCCCGCTAGTTTTCCGCCAGGTACTTTTCCGCGTCCAACGCGGCCATGCAGCCGAATCCCGCCGAGGTGACCGCCTGCCGATAGACGTGGTCGGCCACATCGCCGGCCGCGAACACGCCCGGTACGCTGGTGGCTGTCGCGTTGCCGTCGCTGCCGCTGATCACCTTGATGTACCCGTCGGCCATGTCCAGCTGGCCCTCGAATATGCCCGTGTTCGGGGTGTGGCCGATGGCGATGAACACCCCGGCCAGGTCGATGGACCGTTCTCCGGCCCCCTCGGTGGAAGCGATGCGCATGCCAGTGACGCCGGTGTCGTCGCCGAGCACCTCGCTCAACGTGTGCTTCCAGACGGGTTTGATGTTCTCCCTGGCGAACAGGCGGTCCTGCAGGATCTTCTCGGCCCGCAGCTCGTCGCGCCTGTGCACCAGGTGGACTGTTTCGGCGATGTTGGACAGGTACAGCGCTTCCTCGGCCGCGGTATTGCCGCCGCCGATCACCGCGACTTTCTGTCCGCGATAGAAGAACCCGTCGCAGGTGGCGCAGGCGCTGACGCCGCGGCCGAGAAAGAGCTCCTCCGAGGGGAGCCCGAGGTACTTGGCCGAGGCGCCGGTGGCGATGATCAGCGCATCGCAGGTGTAGGTGTCGTTGTCGCCTTCGAGCCGCAACGGGCGGGCGCCCAGATTTGCTGTGTGGATGTGGTCGTTGACGATGACCGTCTCGAATCGTTCGACGTGTTCGGCCATCTGCGTCATCAGCTCCGGACCCTGCAGTTCGGCGTGCCCGCCCGGCCAGTTCTCGACATCGGTGGTGGTCGTGAGCTGTCCGCCGACCTCCACGCCGGTGATCAGCGCGGGCTTCAGGTTGGCCCGCGCCGCATACAGAACGGCGGTATAACCGGCGGGGCCGGAGCCCAGGACGATGAGTTGATGATGGCTTGCCACGATGACCGCCCGTGAAAAAGGCGCTAATTTAACTCGGGCATCTCTGCGGTTGTCCAGCGCTGCGGGCGTCCCGGGGACTACCGGCACAGGTCCCCGAATGCCCTGATGACCAGGGAGCATTCACGCAGGCGCACCGTATGGCGGCGCCGTTGGCTACCTGCTAACGTCTCGACGGGGTATTGCGGCGGCCCGGCGAAAAAGCGGTGAACGGGTTCGCACCTGACGCATGCGACAACCTGATCCGCAAATCGGAGGTTCAGTCATGGCGGAACTCACCGAAGCGATTCGACTGCTTGAACAGGGTGACTGGGAGGCGGCCCATGTCATTGCACAGGCTGATTCGTCGGTACACGGCAGTTGGGCGCACGGAATCGTGCACCTGATGGAGGGTGATCGCTCGAACGCCGGGTACTGGTATCGCCGGGCGGGGCGGCAGTTGCCGAACGATGTGCGGATTCCGGAGGAGATTGAAGCCCTCAAGGGTGCCCTGACAGGCTGACCGCAGTCTTGCCCGCGGTGGCGGATCAGGAACTGCAGGACAACATGGAGCACCCCGGCCGGTGCCGCGCCCATTCGGGCCGCTTTGCCGCCAGGTCGTCGTGTTCCGGCTGGTCGTCGTATGGGCGCCGCATCACCTCCAGCAGCCGGTTGACCATGGAAAAGTCGCCGGATTCAGCCTCGTCGATGGCAAGCTGTGCCAGGTAGTTGCGCATTACGTACTTTGGATTGACCTTGTTCATGGCCGCGCGCCGTGCATCCGGGTCGGGATTGTCCCGGCGGGCGCGGCCGATGTAGGTGTCAAGCCACGCCTCGATTTGCGCCGCCCTGTCGCCGTCGACCTCGGCTGGTCGATACCAGCAGCCGGCCAGGGCCGGCATGGCGGACTTGCCGGTGCCGGCCAGGTCGATGTCGGCGAGCCCCCGGAAAAAGATTGTCATGTCGGTCTCTGTCAGGCGAAGCACCTTTTCGAGTTCGCCCAACAGGGGTTGATCCGCCGCCCGCTCGAACGATTGCAAACCCAGTTTCCCCGCCATCATGGCGTGGTGGCCGGCCTGGTAGTCCTCGGCGAATGCACGTAGCGCGGCTTCGAGCGGCTCCGCCTCGCCGACGATCGGATAGATGGCATTGGCGAGCTGCAGCAGGTTCCATTGAGCGACCGCCGGCTGGTGCCCGAAACGGTAGCGCCGGTTGGCGGCATCGGTAGTGTTGGGTGTCCAGTCGGGGTCGTAGTCTTCGAGCCAGCCGTAGGGCCCGTAGTCGATGGTCAGGCCCAGGATCGACATGTTGTCGGTGTTCATGACGCCGTGCACGAAGCCCACGCGCATCCAGTGAACCACCATGTCGACGGTCAGGCGGCACACCTCGCTGAACAACTCGATGTAACGTTTGGCGCCGGGCGGCCGCTGTGCCAGCACCGGAAAATCCGATTCGATCGTGAAATCGGTGAATCTGCGCAACAGCTCTTGTTCGCCACGGGCCGCGAGCATCTGGAAGTGACCGAAGCGGGTAAAGGAGGGAGCGACCCTGCAGACCACGGCGCCCGGTTCGGGAGCCGGATGCCCGTCGTAGAGAATGTCGCGGACTACCTCGTCACCGGTGAGCACGAGGCTCAGCGCGCGGGTGGTCGGTACGCCCAGGTGATGCATCGCCTCGCTGCAGAGGAACTCGCGGACCGACGAGCGCAGCACCGCCAGCCCGTCGGCGGTGCGGGAATAGGGCGTCAGGCCCGCCCCCTTGAGTTGCAGTGTCCAGTGCTCTCCCCGGCCGTTCACCACTTCTCCCAGGTTGATGGCGCGCCCGTCGCCGAGTTGACCTGCCCAGTTGCCGAACTGGTGCCCGCCGTAACAGGTGGCGTGGGGGTCCATGCCGGGCAGCATTCGATTGCCGGCGAAGACCTGCAGGAACTCATCCGTTGTGCATTGTTTCGGACCCAACCCGACCAGTTCGGCAACCTCCCGGGCGTAGGCGACCAGGCATGGCGCCGGCGCGGGCCGCGGCGTTACGCGGGAGTAGCAGGCATTGCCGACCTGCCGGACGGCGTTGACCTCCTGTGAGTCGGCGGGCAGGGCGCCGACGAATCGATTGTCGAAACGCAGTGCTTCCAGGGTGGATTGGATTGCTTGCAAGGTGCGGCTGTCGTCGTTGCCGAATCGTGCACAAGTATGGAGAGAGACGGTCCTGAAGGCCATTTCTGCTTAAAGTAATACGATATTTATGCATGGTCTATCAAAACTGTATTGCTTTGTGGTAATTTAGCGTCGACGCCACCACGGGAGCCCGCCATGGCCGAGGCGCAGGACCTGGAAGCACGCTTTCAATCTCGGATCGACAATGACGAACGCATCGAGCCCAAGGACTGGATGCCGGATGCCTATCGCAAGACACTCATCCGGCAGATCTCCCAGCACGCCCACTCCGAGGTGATCGGCATGCAGCCCGAGGGCGCCTGGATCACCCGGGCGCCGTCGCTGAAGCGCAAGACCATCCTGCTCTCGAAGGTTCAGGACGAGGGCGGCCATGGCCTTTATCTGTACAGCGCCGCTGAAACCCTGGGCGCGAGCCGCGAGGAGATGATCGCGGCGCTGCACGAGGAACGGGCAAAGTACTCCTCCATCTTCAACTATCCCGCGCTCACCTGGGCCGATATCGGCGCCATCGGCTGGCTGGTGGACAGCGCCGCCATCATCAACCAGATTCCCCTGCAGCGCTGTTCCTACGGCCCTTACGCGCGGGCCATGGTGCGCATATGCAAGGAGGAAAGTTTCCACCAGCGCCAGGGGTACGACATCATGTACACGCTGGCCACGGGAACGCCGGAACAGAAAGCCATGGCCCAGGATGCGCTGAACCGCTGGTGGTGGCCGAGCGTCCAGATGTTCGGGCCGCCGGACGAGGCATCGAGGCACTCCGCCCAGTCGATGGCCTGGAAAATCAAGCGCTACTCCAACGACGACCTGCGGCAGAAATTCATCGACCAGGCGGTGGAACAGGCGAAAATACTCGGGCTCGTGATCCCCGACCCGGACCTGGAATGGGACGGGGAAACCGGCCACTACCGCACCGGCGCCATCGACTGGGACGAGTTCAACCGGGTGGTGGCGGGCGATGGCCCCTGCAACCGCGAGCGCCTGGCCACCCACCGCCGCGCCCACGAGGAAGGCGCCTGGGTACGCGAGGCCGTTGCCGCCTACGCGGAGAAACAGGCGGGTCGGCAAGCCGAGCACGCGGGAATCGAGTTGGATCCCGGTCAGACGGAGCAGTCGCGCCGGGTTTCCCGCGGCCGCGAGCTGTGAGGGCCAGGAACCTGCGCCGCAGGAACTCACGGCTGCAAATCCGCTCTCATCCACGCCCTTGACCGCTCGATTTCGTCAAATATGACTCGATATTCTCCTCAATCGACCGGCCAAGGGCGCGGCGATAGCGAATTTTCGCTTTCGCGACTTCCTACGGCGCAGGCTCCTGGCCATGGCTGAGACGATGCCCCTCTACGAGGTATTCGTGCGCGCCAGGCGCGGCCTCGAACACCGTCATGCCGGTAGCCTGCGCGCCCAGGATGCGGAAATGGCCTTGCAGTACGCGCGCGAGATCTATACGCGCCGCCGCGAGGGCGTGAGCCTGTGGGTGGTGCGCTCCAGCGACATAGTCGCCTCCCAGGAAGAGGACGCGCCCGCGTTCTTCGACCCGGCCGACGACAAGCCGTACCGCCAGGCCACCTGGTACAAGCTGCCCGAAGGGGTAAAGAACCTGTGAGCCTGCTCGATGCGGTGGTGGGCCTCGCCGACGACGCCCTGGTACTCGGGCATCGCCTGTCACAGTGGTGCGGCAGGGCGCCGTTTCTGGAGGAAGACCTGGCCATCACCAATACCGCGCTCGATCTGCTGGGACGGGCGCGAACCCTGTACGGCTATGCGGAATCGCTGGGCGGCCGCAACGAGGACGAATACGCCTATCTGCGCGATGCCCCGGAATACCGGAACCTCTTGATCTACGAACTGCCCGGCGACGACTTTGCCGTGGCCTGTGCCCGCCAGTTCCTGGTGGACGTTTTCGACGATCTATACCTGGCGGAGCTTGCCGCAAGCCAGGACGCCACGCTCGCGGAACTCGGGGCGAAAGGCCGCAAGGAATCCACCTGGCACCGGCGCCACTCGGGCGAGTGGCTCAATCGCCTTGGCGACGGCACCGCTGAGAGCCACCGGCGCATGCAGATGGCGCTGGAGGGTGTCTGGGGTTACCACCTGGAACTGTTCGAAACCGGCCCCGGCGAACAGCGCCTTGTGGCGAACGGCGTGTTGCCGGACCGGGGCGCCCTGCAGCGGCCCTGGTCGGCGGCGGTGGACGAAGCCATCCGCGCCGCCACGCTCGAAGTGCCCTCGAACGGGCGGCGCGTCACCGGCGGCCGCTTGGGGAAGCACACCGAACACCTCGGCATCATGCTGGCCGAAATGCAGCAACTGCCGCGCGCCTGCCTCGGGGCGCGCTGGTAACCCGGCCCGGCACCCGCATGAGGTTCCACACACTCGAAGTTTCCCGGGTGGTTCCGGAAACCGACAACGCGGTACGCGTCACCCTCGACGTTCCCGAACCGCTCAAGCCCGAGTACCGCTTCAAACCGGGTCAGTACCTCACTTTCGAACGCCGCATCGAAGCGGAGCGGGTGCGGCGTTCCTATTCCATTTGCAGCATTCCCGGCGAACCCCTCGAGGTGGGCATCAAGCTGCAGCCCGGCGGACGCTTCAGCACCTACGCCAACCGTGCCATGCAGGCCGGCGACCGGCTCGGCGTGGCAACGCCTGAAGGCCGCTTCGTAGCGGTCAACGGCGCAAGCAGGGGATTGAGCTATTTCTGCATCGCGGCCGGCAGCGGCATCACGCCGCTGCTGTCGATTGCCCGGTCCGTTCTCAAGGACGATCCCACCAGCCGGGTCACCCTTCTCTACGGCAACAAGACCACGGCCTCGATGATGTTCCGCCACGACCTTTTGGCGCTGAAAAACCGCTATCTCGACCGGTTCCACCTGGTAACGGTATTCAGCGAGGAACTGCAGGACAACGAACTGTTCAACGGGCGCATCGACAACGCCAAGGGCGCCGAGTTCATCAAGCGCCTGCTGCCCCTCGACAGTTTCGACGAGTTCTACCTGTGCGGGCCCGAGTCGATGGTTTCCGAAGTCTCCCGGGGGCTGCGGGGCGCAGGCGTCGCCATGCAGCGCATCCGCTACGAGTTGTTCTCCGCATCCGCCGATGACGCTGCCGAGCGCGTCCGCAAGCACAAGGAGCGCGCCCGCCTGTACGGCAACGATGCGGCCAGGGTATCCGTGCGCCTGAATGCGAAACGGCACTTTTTCGACCTGGAGTACACCGGCGAGAACCTGCTCGACCGGGCACACGCCATGGGCCTGGATGTGCCTTTCTCATGCAAGGATGGGGTGTGCGCCACCTGCAAGGCCCGGGTGCTCAAGGGCCGGGTTGAAATGGATGTCAATCACGCCCTGTCGGCCCAGGAGGTTGCGCAAGGCTACATACTGTCCTGCCAGAGCCATCCGCTGACCGCCGAGGTGGCGCTGGATTTCGACGTATGAACCTCGAGGATTACGCTCGATCGCTGCTCGCGCAGCCCTCGAGGGCCCGATCCCTCATCGTCACCTTCTTCGGCGACGTGGTCTCCGTACAGCCGGCCCGGGCCTGGCTCGGAAGCCTGATTTCGGTGATGGGCAACCTCGAGTTGAGCGAGCACCTGGTGCGCACCGCCTGCAATCGCCTGGCCCGGGAAGGCTGGCTGCAGTCGCTGCGCCTCGGCCGCCGCAGCTACTACCATTTCAGCGACTACGGCGCGCGCCAGTACCGCCGCGCCGCCTATCGCATCTACGCACCCCGTAAACCGGAATGGGACGGCTACTGGACGGTGGTTCTGACCCGCGCCCTCGATGCGCCGCGCCGGGCTGAACTGGAACGGCAACTCGGCTGGCTGGGGTTCGGTCGGGCCGGGCCGGATACGCTGGTGCGGGCCGGCTTCGGCGAAGACCACCGGGCCGTCACCGCGGAACTCGGCGTGGAAGTGCCCATATTCCGCGCACAGACCCGAGACCTGGGCAAGGCGGAATTCGAACTGTGCCGCCAGGCCTGGGCGGTCGACTCACTGAAGCGGAGCTACGGTCAGTTCGTCGGCCGTTACGCTTGCCTGGCGGAGGAGCCGGCCCCGGCGCCCGGTACGTCCTTCCAGCTGCGGCTCATGCTCATTCACGACTATCGCCGCATCGTCCTCACCGACCCGGAGTTGCCGTCCGACCTGCTCCCGGTGGACTGGCCCGGCGACAGGGCCCGGGAACTGGCCGCGGAGCTGTATCACCGGTGGCTCCCCGCTTCCGATGCCTGGCTCGCCGACCGGCTCCAACTTGAAGAGGGCGATTGGCCGGCAATGTCGCCCGCTGCGCAGTCGCGCTTCCGCGATGCGACCTGGACACGCCGGCTGGTCGCACTGGCATAGCCGTTTCCTTCCGGCTCCGGGGGTCGGAACTTTTCACCTTGCCGCTTGTCGAGAACATGCAGGAGCCGCGGGAGGGCCTCGAACAACCAACAAACCACCGAAGAAAAAAGGGACGATCATGGTTGGAGCCGCTATTGTTCCTGAAGCAGTCGCACGGGTTCATCACGCCACACTTGAAGATGTCGGGCCGGCGCTCAGCGCCCGTCTTGCGTCCGGCTATCGGTCGGAGGCGTTGGCGGCCAACGATCCCTGCGCCAAGTGCCGGCTTTCTCGTGAGCCGGTGCGAATCCGAACTCGTGAGGGCGTCGATGCGGCGATGAAAGCCGCGGGGTTCGACGTTTCGCACATCGGCGTGCCGCCCCGCACCATCACCTGAACGGAGGGTAGCATCATGGATCGGATTGAAAAGACGGACGAATCGGCCCTCGGCGGCGGTTGGGGTGCGGCCGCGAGCTTGTCGCGCAGTTTGCAACCGGGCCGTTTCGGCGACCGGCGCGTGTCGGAAGTTCCGGGGCCGCCCGGCCCGTACTTTCGCCTCGGGCCGGAAACGGGCAGCGGCGTCGTGTGTGCGGAAGGGCATCGGGGAAGCTATTCCAGGGTAGCGGCCGATGTTCCTTCACCGAACGGCCTTTCCGGTACAACGACGTTGCAGCGCCTCCAGCACTGGCCAGACGTCATGGCCCCACCGCTGCTGCCGATGCCTCCACCGATTCCGATCCCGAGCGGCGATCAGTGGCAGGTCGAGCCCATGGTTCTCGGAAATGACGGATCCGCCGTAAATACTCCGGCCGTAGCGTCCGGAGCATCGGCGGCCGGTGGCGTTTGGAAGCAGCACGGCGCGCTGCCCCCTCCGATCCCGCCGACACGTCACCTAAGCGAGTGGAGCGCGTTCGCCCGCTGGTGTCGCAGCCACGAATTGCAGCACTGGCCCGCTAGTGCGGAAGCCGTTGCGCGCCATTTGAAGGAGCAGGGGGAGTCCGGCAAATCTACGAAAATAACTCGAATCCGGGCCGCGATTTCCACAACGCACCTTGCCGCCAAACTCGAGGATCCTTGCGCATCCGACATCGTCAAGCAGACATTGGGGGAACTGGCCCGCAGATTGCCGGGGGAGCGTGCCGCATCGGGGCCTGTTTCCAGCAGCGATTGGCTTGGTGCTGACGACCTGGAGCCGATCCGGGAGACCGCGTTGCGACCTCGGCGGAGCGGGCGCAGTGATCGTTGGGAACGCCCTAAAACAGCCCGGAAACGAGGGCTCGTCGACATTGCGCTCTGCTCCCTGGTCGTTCAAGCCGGGTTGCGCTGCGAGGAAGCGGCGGCGCTCAAATGGGAAGACCTGGCTGAAAGCGACGGTTGCCATGCGCTGATCAGGATCAGGGATCGGTGGGGGGGCGAGTGCGACCGGGCCGTCGCAATCCCTGAACAAACACGTCGCGACCTGCAGGCGATCCCCAAGGATGGCGGGACGACGGGGTCGATCTTCGGCCTGAGTGCGAAGCGGATCCGCAACCGGATCGACGCAGCGGCGAAAGCTGCGGAAATAGGGAAGCGCGTTACCCGCGACCCGCAAAGCCTGCCTGGTGACGATTCAGCGCGCGAAGTGTCCGCCAGTTACAAGTGTCAATGGCAGGCGTTTCGCCGTTGGTGCGACCAGCAAGGCTTGGGCTACCTGCCCGCCGATGAAGGGACAGTTGCCGACTTCATCAGGCATCGGGCGGATCAGGTAGCCCTGTCCTCGGTCAGGCAAGCGAATGCCGTGATCTCGCAGGTACACCGCAGGGCCGGTCTCGTGAACCCGTGCGAATTCGAACGCGTCAAGGCAGCGATGCGGGCAGTGCGCGCCGCGCAACCGTCATTTTCGCCGACGATGCTTGATGCTGACGCGATGACGGCGATCCGGACGTCCGCGCTACTGCCTCGGCTGAGCGCCGGTACCTGGGAATCCGTCGATGCTGCCCAGGCACGGGGGCTCGTCGACATCGCGCTTTGCTCGGTCTTCCATTCGGCAGGTTTGTCGATGCGGCAATTGCTTGAGCTCGAATGGCGAGACCTGGAACAACAAACTGAGGATGCAGCGACGCTCACCGTCAGATCCAGGCTCGGTCCAGACGCGTCGATGGACACGCTTGTGTTGACCGGGCAGATCGTTCGCGATCTCGAGGCGATCCGCGGAGGCGCCGGGCCGGAGGACGCCATGTTCGATCTCACCCGCGATTGCGTGTACAAGCGCGTCGATGCGGCGGCGACAGCCGCTGGGTTCGACGCTTCGCAAACCGGCGTTCCGCCTCGCACCCTCGCCTGTACGGAGGGTAGCATCATGGATCGGATTGAAAAGACGGACGAATCGGCCCTCGGCGGCGGTTGGGGTTCGGCCGCGAACTTGTCGCACAGTTTGCAACCCGGCCGTTTCGGCGACCGGCGGGTGTCGGAAGTTCCGGGGGCGCCGGGTTCGTGCTTTCGCCTCGGGCCGGAAACGGGCAGCGGCGTCGTGCGTGCTGAATGGCATCGGGGAAACTATGCCAGGGTAGCGGCCGATGTTCCTTCACCGAACGGCCTTTCCGGTACAACGACGTTGCAGCGCCTCCAGCACTGGCCAGACGTCATGGCTCCACCGCTGCTGCCGATGCCTCCACCGATCCCGATCCCGAGCGGCAATCAACGGCCGGTCGAGGCCGGGGTATCTGGAAGTGCAGGAGCGTTTCCGCCGCCGATGCTCCTGCAGAATCCGGCCACGAGCGGCGATCAGGGGCAGGTCGAGGCCATGGTTCTCGGAAATGACGGATCCGCCGTAAATGCTCCGGCCGTAGCGTCCGGAGCATCATCGGCCGGTGGCGTTTGGAAGCAGCACGGCGCGCTGCCCCCTCCGATCCCGCTGACACGTCACCTACGCGAGTGGAGCGCGTTCGCCCGCTGGTGTCGCAGCCACGATATGCAGTACTGGCCCGCCAGTGCACAAGCCGTTGCGCACCATTTGAAGGATCGGGCAGAGTCGTGCGAGTCGGCGCATCTAAAACGTATCCGGGCCGCGATTTCCGCAACGCACATTGCCGCCAAACTCGAGGATCCTTACGCATCCGGCATCGTCAAGCAGACATTGAGGGAACTGGCCCGCAGATTGCCGGCGGGGCGTGACGCATCGGGGCCTTTTTCCAGCATCGATTGGCTTGGTGCTGACGACTTGGAGCCGATCCGGGAGGCCGCGTTTCAGCGTCGGCGGCTCGGGCTCAGTGATCGTTGGGAACGCCCTGAAACAGCCCGGAAACGAGGGCTCGTCGACATTGCGCTCTGCTCCCTGGTCGTTCAAGCCGGGTTGCATTGCGAGGAAGTGGCGGCGCTCAAATGGGAAGACCTGACTGCAAGCGACGGTTGCCAGGCGGCGATCAGGGTCAGGGATCAGCGGGGGGGCGAGGGCGAACGGGCCGTCGCGATCCCTGAACAAACGTATCGCGACCTGCAGGCGATCGCCAAGGATGGCGAGCCGGCGGGGTCGATCTTCGGCCTGAGTGCGAGGTGGATCCGCAACCGGATCGACGCAACGGCGAAAGCCGCGGGGCTCGACGCTTCATACCCCGGCGTTCAGCCCCGCACCATCGCCTGAACGGAGGGTCACACTTTTTTCACGAAAAACCGTTCAGCCGGGGTCCGCGATTTTCAATAGCTGCTTGCCCTGGTTCTGCCCGGTGAACAGGCGCGTCAGCGTGCCGGGAATGTTCTCGAACCCTTCCTGCAGGTCGACCTGGTAAACCAGTTCGCCGCCCTGGATCCAGCCCATCAGTTCCTGGGCGGCCGCGGCGAAGCGGTCCATGTAGTCGATGACGATGAAGCCTTCCATGCGCGCGCGCATGACCACCAGGTTCATCAGATTGACGGGCCCCGGCACCGGCGCGGTGGCGTTGTAGGCGGAGATGCCGCCGCACATCACCACACGGGCGCGCATGTTGATGTGATTGAGTGCCGCTTCCAGGATGCCGCCGCCCACGTTGTCGAAGAAGACATCCACCCGGTTCGGGCACAGCTCGCCGATGCGGGCATCCACATCCTCGCTCTTGTAGTCGATGGCGGCATCGAAGCGCGCTTCGTCGGTGAGCCAGGCGCACTTTTCCGGGCCGCCGGCGATGCCGACCACCCGGCAACCCTTGATGCGGGCGATCTGCCCGGCCACGGAACCCGTGGCGCCCGCGGCGCCGGAGACCAGCACGGTTTCGCCGCTTTGCGGCTTGCCCAGGTCGAGCAGGCCCCAGTAGGCGGTCTGGCCGGTGGTGCCGAGAACGGAAAGGAGCATGGCCGGGTCGATACCGGCAGGCAGCTTCGACAGGTTCAGCATTCCGGCCGAGGGGTTGACGACGAGGAAGTCCTGCCAGCCACCCAGGGTCTGCACCAGTTCGCCGGTCTCATAGTCCGGATGATTGGATGCAAAGACCTGCCCGACGGCCCCGGCACGCATGGGCTCGCCGATCCGGACGGGCGGCATGTAGCTTTCCCGGTCTTCCATCCACCCGCGCTGGGTGGGATCGAAAGAGAGGTACAGGTTGCGCACCAGCACCTCGCCGTCACCGGGCTCGGGAACGGACACTTCCCGGTATTCGAAGTTTTCCGCGCTGACCATGCCGAACGGGCGCTTGGCCAGAATCCACTGGCGATTGACGTTCATGGGGGGTTCCTGACAGTTGGCAACCGGCGACTATAGCGTATCCCTGCCAAATCGTTTGTCTGTCTGCGCCGATGGGGGTGTGCATGACCGCCGGCACGTATAATCCCGCGTTTTGCAGCGGGGTCGTTCGATGATCGAAGAGCGGATCGCACTGGGCGGCGCGCCGGGTTCCCCTTATACCCGCAAGATGCTGGCACTGCTGCGCTACCGGCGCATTCCCTACCGGTTTCTGCAGAACCGGGTGACCGGCGAGCCGCCGGAAGGAAACCTGCCGGAACCCAAGGTGCGCCTGCTGCCGACTTTCTATCTTCGCGACGGGCGCGGAGAACTGGAAGCGGTGGTGGACTCCACGCCCATCATCCGCCGCCTGGAGGGCATGGCGCTCGGCCGGTCGGTGATCCCCGGCGACCCGGCGCTGGCATTCATCGATACGCTTATCGAAGACTACGCCGACGAGTGGCTCACCAAGGCGATGTTTCACTACCGGTGGCACTTCGATGCGGACATCGAACGGGGTGGGGAGATACTTCCCCGCTGGGGCAACCTGACCGGCCGTGATGAAGAGATCGCCATGATGTCGGCATTCATCCGCGAACGGCAGATCGGACGCCTCCATGTAGTGGGCAGCAACGAAACCACCGCGCCGACCATCGAGGAGAGCTACAAGCGGTTTCTCATGCTCTTCGATGCGCACATCCGCAACGGCCCTCATGTTCTTGGCGGACGCCCGGGGTCCGCGGATTTCGCGATATACGGCCAGCTTACCCAGTTGGCCGCCTTCGACCCGACGCCGATGGCGGTCACGCTGGAAATGGCGCCGCAGGTCTATGCCTGGGTCGGCGTAGTCGAAGACCTTTCGGGCCTGGAACCGAACGAGGGGCATTGGTTCGACCGGAAGGCCCTGCCCGGCACGCTGCGCGATCTGCTGTGCGAGATCGGGCACGTGTACGCCCCGGCATTGCTGGCCAATGCCGCTGCCGTGGACTCCGGCGCGGAACAGGTTCGAGCCGAGATCGATGGACGCGAGTGGGTGCAGAAGCCGTTTCCCTACCAGGCCAAGTGCCTGCAATGGCTGCGCCAGGAGCGCGCGCGCCTTGACTCCGAGGATCGGGCGTTCGTGGACGGCTACCTGGACGGAACGGGGTGTGAGGCGCTGTTTTGATTGGGAAAGCGGGCCGAGGCCGCACACGGCCAGGCCAATGGGAACACGGCCGGGCCGGGCCCGGTCGGGGAGAAAAAGATGCAACTGGCAGATAGCGGACTACTGAAGACGCGGGCATTCATAGACGGCAACTGGGTCGATGCGGACAGCGGCGCAACCACGCCCGTCGTCAATCCGTCGAACGGTGAGACGATCGCGGAGATTGCCCACTGCGGCGCCGCGGAGACCCGCCGGGCCATCGAAGCGGCCAGCCGCGCCTATGAGGACTGGCGCGGACGCACGGCCAAGGATCGCTCCCGGGCGCTGCGCCGCTGGTTCGACCTGATGATGGCGCACCAGGAAGACCTGGCGATCATCATGACGGCGGAACAGGGCAAGCCGCTGGCGGAATCGCGGGGCGAAATCGCCTATGGCGCGGCGTTCATCGAGTGGTTCTCCGAGGAAGCGCGGCGCATCTATGGCGACACCATTCCGGGGCCCGCCAACGACAAGCGCATCGTCACCATCAAGCAGCCGGTGGGCGTGGTGGCCTGTATCACGCCCTGGAACTTTCCCAACGCCATGCTGACGCGCAAGGTCGGGCCGGCGCTTGCGGCGGGCTGCACCGTCGTCTGCAAGCCCGCCACTTCCACGCCTCTCTCGGCCCTGGCCATTGCCGAGCTTGCTTTGCGGGCGGATATCCCGCCGGGCGTGATCAATGTGCTCGTCGGCGAAACCCGTGCAATCGGCAATGAACTCACCGGCAATCCGGAAGTCCGCAAGCTGACCTTCACCGGGTCCACGGAGGTCGGCAAGAAGCTGATCGAGCAATGCGCGGCGACGGTAAAGCGCACCTCCATGGAACTCGGCGGCAACGCGCCTTTCATCGTGTTCGACGATGCGGACCTCGATGCGGCGGTGCAGGGCACCCTGCTCTGCAAGTATCGCAATGCGGGCCAGACCTGCGTTTGCGCCAACCGGGTCCTGGTGCAGGCCGGCGTCTACGATGTGTTTGCGGAAAAACTGGCGGCAGCGGTCAGCGCCATGAATGTCGGCGACGGCATGGCGCCCGGCACGGTGATCGGGCCGCTGATCGACCGGGGTGCCGCCGACACGGTGCTCAGCATGGTCGACGATGCGGTGGGGCGTGGCGCCGAGGTGCTCACCGGCGGCAGGCGGGCGGCGAACGGCGAGTGCTTCGTGGAGCCGACGGTGCTTGCGGGCGTCAGCCGCGACATGCGCGTATTCCGCGAGGAGATCTTCGGGCCGGTGGCGCCACTGGTGAAGTTCGAAACCGAGCAGGAAGCCATAGAATTCGCCAACGACACCGAGTACGGGCTGGCGGCCTATTTCTATTCCCGGGACATCGGCCGCGTCTGGCGCGTGGCCGAGCGACTCGACTACGGCATGGTCGGCATCAACGAGGGCATCATCTCCAACGAGGCGGCGCCCTTCGGGGGCGTCAAGGAATCCGGCATCGGGCGCGAGGGATCCAGGTACGGCATGGACGAGTACCTGGAAATCAAGTACCTGTGCATGGGGGGGATCGAGTCGCCCTAAAGGGCAAAGATTGCGTTCAGCAACAGCACTATGAACAAGGACAGCGCTCCCGCCAGCAACCCCACCAGCGCAGACCGGAACAGGCCGTGGACCTGGGAGCCCCGTTCAGCGTAGTAGCGGATGCTTGCTCCCTGCAGGCGGCCTGCCAGCAGGTAGGCGAGCAAGGCCTGCCCCAGGGCGAAAACCAGAGCGAACAGGAAGCTCGGCGGCGCTGCCCAGCTCGCCAGCAGGACCAGCGCAAAGACCGCCATCCCGCCGATGAGGGTTTGCCTTGCCAGCTGCCCCGAGCCGAAGGCCAGGTAGTTGGACATCATCATGTAGATGCCGGCGATCAGGGAGCCCAGCAGGGTACCGATGACGATGCCGTCGATGGTGTAGAGCGGCCGCGCAACGCGGTTGACGGGCGGCGTGCTCAACGCCCTGCCGCCGACTGGTCCTGGCGCGCCGGGTTCCCGACTTGCATGTATCCCTCCGTGAGGCCCCGTGCGGCCTATATAATCGCAGATTGCGGTGGGCAGGTGGAAACGGAACGTGGAAATAGAAATCTTCTCTGACGTCGTTTGTCCTTGGTGCTATATCGGCAAGAAGCGCCTCGATGCGGTGCTGGGCACACCGGCCGGGGAGGGCGTCACCCTGCGCTGGCGGCCTTACCAGTTGTATCCGAACATGCCGGCGGAAGGGATGGACCGGGTGCGGTACCTGGAAGCGCGCTACGGGGCGGATGCCGACCGGGGGCGGGTGCCTGAACGGATCGAGGCGGAGGCCGGCGAGGTGGGGCTGAAGCTGGACTTCTCGGCCATCGAGAGCATGCCGAATACCTTTCAGGCGCACCGGCTGCTGGAACTGGCGGCGACGCACGGTGTTCAGCATGATCTCGCGGAAGTGCTGTTCGACTATTACTTCTGTTCAGGCAGGGACGTGGGCGATCCGGACGTGCTCGCCGAAGCAGCGGAGACCGTGGGGCTGGAAGGCGCCCTGGTGCGCGATTACCTGTCGGGCACGGCAGGGGTCGATGCGGTTCGAGAGCAGTTGCAGCGGGCCGTGGATGTGGGCGTTTCCGGAGTTCCCTGTTACCTGCTTGGGGGCCGCTTTGCCTTGCCCGGAGCGCAGACGCCGGAAGTCATGGCCCAGTTCATAGCGCGGGCGAAATCACTGGTTGCCTAGCGTCGTGGCTCGCTGGGCGTTTGGCTTGCGCCGCGGGCTTCAGCCCAGCCGGTGGTCCATCAGGTGCGCGGGCACGCCGGTGGCCTGACCGACGATGCGGGCGGGTACGCCGGCCACGGTAACGTGCGGCGGTACGTCCTCGAGGACGACGCTGCCGGCCCCTACCTTGGCGCCTTCACCGACCTCGATGTTGCCGATGACCTTGCAGCCGGCGGCCAGCAGTACGCCGCGCCGGATTTTCGGGTGCCGGTCGCCGGATTCCTTGCCGGTGCCGCCCAGGGTGACGGCGTGCAATATGGAAACATCGTCCTCGACAACCGCCGTTTCCCCGGCCACGAGCCCGGTGGCGTGGTCGAGCATGATGCCGGCCCCGAACTGTGCCGCCGGGTGGATGTCCACGCCAAGGGTGACGCTGATCTGGTTCTGGAAGAACTGCGCCAGCGTCTTGCGGCCCTGGCACCAGAGCCAGTGGGCGATGCGGAATGCCTGCAGGGCGTGGAAGCCCTTGTAGAAGAGGAACGGCGTCGACAGGTCTTCGCAGGCCGGGTCGCGCGTGCAGGTGGCGAGGATGTCGACTTCCGCCGCGCTCAGGATGCCGGGATCGGCGCTGATGGCTTCCTGAATGACATCGCGGATCAGCATGGTCGGCAACATGGGGTTGTCGAGTTTGCTGGCGAGACGGAAGCTGAGCGCCGACCCGAAGGTCTGGTGGTTGAGGACGGTGGCGTGGAAGTAACTGCCGAGTATCGGCTCTTCGCTTGCCTTTGCCCGAGCCTCGTTGCACATCACCGGCCACAGGTCGCCGGCGGTCTGAAGTTCGCGGAGTCCCTGGGAGCCTCCCAGGGCGTCAAGATAGCGTTGGTGCTCTGCGCTCGACATGTCGGTACCTTTCAGGGCCGGCCTCGGTGGCCGTTCTCCGGAAACCCCAAGACTAACATGTAACGCAGGGCCCAATGACGAAGGCCGGCGCAGCGCTCGGCCCGGTTTTCCCGCCGGGATGCAGCCTGTAGTTCGGTCCCGGCAGTGCAGAACCGGGGGAACGGCTATTCGTTGTGGAACCCGGAGCCGGTCGTGTAGTGTGGCGCGATGGTCGAAAAGAGCGACAGCCCCAAGAACCGCTTTGCCGCCGTTGGCCTGATCGGACGTCCCGGCAGCCAGGTCGCCGACAGTCTGCAGGCGGTGATCGACTGCCTTGACGAGCGCGGGCTCGAGACAGTCGTCGAGGAACGCACCGCCGGTATGCTTGGCGAAAGCGGGCAGACCACCGCCGACCGTCCGTCGATGGGCCGGCGCTGTGACCTGGTCGTCGTCGTCGGCGGCGACGGTAGCCTGCTCGGGGTGGGGCGCGACCTGGCCCATACCGGGGTTCCGGTGCTGGGCATCAACCGCGGAGGCCTGGGTTTTCTTGCCGACATCTCGCCGGAGCAGATCCACCGTCAGCTCGGGGAGGTGCTGGACGGCGACTACCGGGTGGAGGAACACTTCCTGCTCGAAGCGGAGATTTGCCGCGGCGATGAACGCATTGACGGCTCGCCGGCATTGAACGATGTGGTGGTGCATCCCGGCAGCATGGCGCGGATGATGGAGTTTTCGCTGGAGGTGGACGGCGAGTTCGTCTACGACCAGCGTTCCGACGGGCTGATTATCGCCTCGCCGACCGGCTCCACGGCCTACGCGCTGTCGGCGGGCGGGCCCATCATGCACCCCTCCCTGGATGCCATCGTCATCGTGCCCATGTTTCCGCACACCCTGACATCGCGCCCGCTGGTGGTGCGGGGCGCCTCCGAGATCGCCGTTACGCTGGGAACGGTGGACCGGGCCAAGGTGAACTGCGACTCGCAGGTCGATTTCGACCTGAGGAGCGGCGATACGGTGCGCATCCGCAAGTACGCGACACCGCTGCGGCTGCTATACACCTACGGCCACAGCTTCTACGAGTCCTGCCGCAGCAAGCTCGACTGGGCCAGCCGCCTCGGCGGCAGGGATTGAGCGGCGCCCCAAACCCGCATAAGTCACCGACGCCCTCGCGACGAACCTTCGTGATGGATGCGCGCTAACCCCGTTCCGGTTCTGGGGGGACATCGTAGTCACGCAATATCCCGGGGTCGTCCACGGGGATGCGCACGGTGCTGTCCGAATGCGAGTCGACCACTCGCCGGGCACCGACGTCCCCCGTTAGGCGTTCCAGTTCGCCGAAGTGCGTGCTGCCGAATCCGACGGGGTGCCCGGCCGTGCCGCGATAGAGCGGTTGGACGATGGATGCGGTGCCGGTCACGGCGTCCTTGAGGCGCGCCAGGGTCGTGGCCTGTACGTCAGGCATGTCGGCCAGTGCGACGAACAGGAAATCGAGGCGCCGGCCGGCTCGGACACCCGCCGCCAGGGAGTGACCCATGCCGAGCGCGGCGTCCGCCGCATACACGAGCCGTGCCGCAGTTAGCCGGGATGCCCAGGCTTCGTCGGTTGGTTTCAGCACCAGGAATATCTCGTCGAATGTGGCCTGGTAGGCGGCTAGAGTCGTCTCCAGCATGGTGCGGCCGTCTGCCAGCGCGAACCTGCGCTTGTCGCTGCCGAAACGTGAAGAATCGCCCGCCGCCAGGATTACGGCGCCACCGGCGAGCTTGCCGGCCAATGGCTTCAGCCGGCAGCGGCCCGGGCGAGTTGACGCCGGCTTGCCGCTGCCTGTTCGGCCCGGATGGCGAGGATTTCCGCCATTACCGCAACGGCGATCTCCGGGGGAGTCTTGCTGCCGATGGGCAGGCCGATGGGAGCGTGCAGCCGGGCGATCTCGGCCTCGCTCATCTCGAGTGCCCGAAGCCGTTCCCGGCGGCTGGCGGAGGTGCGTGTCGAACCCATGGCGCCGACGTAGAAGGCATCCGTCTTCAGCGCTTCCATCAGGCCCATGTCGTCGATGCGCGGGTCGTGGGTGAGGGCGGCGATGGCCGACGAGGGGTCGTTGGCGTGGGCCCGGACCGCATCGTCGGGCATATCGTTGACGAGACGCGCCCCGGGTACGTTGAAATCGTTCAGCAGGTGCTCGCGCGGATCGCAGACCGTGACCTCGTAGTCGAGTTTCTGGGCCATTTCGGCAAGGTATTTTGAAACCATGCCGGCGCCGATGATGAAGAGCTGCTGCCTGGGACCGTAGGTATGTTCCAGCACCTCGGTGGCGGGGTTCCAGGCCAGGGGCTCGTAGGCGTCGACATCGGCGTGATCGAAGGTGCGCCGTTTCAGGTCTACCCGCCGGCGGACGGTTCGGCGCGCTTCCAGGCGATCGCGCAGGTGGCGGAAGTGCGAGCGGTAGGCGTCGGTGGGATCGAGAGGCTCCACCACCACGTACAGATGGCCGCCGCAGGGCAGGCCGAGCTTCTCGGTCTCTTCCGCCGTAATGCCGTATTGAAAGAACTGGGCGTGGCGGTCGGCCAGCTCGCCGCGCTGTAGCTTCTCGAGCAGGTCGTCCTCGACACAGCCGCCGGACAGCGAGCCGACGAGGTGGCCGTCCGGATCGCAGGCGAACAGCGAACCCACCGGACGGGGGGACGACCCCCATGTCTGGACGACGGTCGCGAGCCAGCAGCGCCGCCCGGCATCGAGCCACGCGTTTACCTGGTTCAGCACTTCATTGTCGACGGCTTGCATGAATCCCTATCCGGTCGGCCGTTACACGAGGTTGGTCGGATTATAAGCTGGTTCGAGCTCTCGTCTAAGCAGTAGCTGGCACGAACTGTGTACTGTCGCCGGTGCCGCTTCACCACAATCCGGGAGCGCGAGGCCGGAATTGCTCCCGATCATTGGTCAAAGACGGAATCGGGATATGATCGTATCGTTGGAAACCCATTCAAAGCACACCCCCGAGGAGCAATCATTGGCCAAGGAAGCAGCCCCGAAAACGATCTATCTCAAGGACTACCGGCCGCCGGCCTGGCGCACGGAGGAGACGCACCTCGAATTCGATATCCGCGAGGGCACCACGGAGGTGAGGTCGCGGTTGCGCGTGCGGCGCGATCGGGAGGCGGGCGACGCGGTGCCCCTGGTGCTCGACGGCGCGGAACTCGAGTTCGTCTCGGTGGCCGTCGACGGCAGGCCGCTGTCCGGCAACGAGTACCGGGTCGACGACCATTCGCTGGAACTGTTTTCCCTGCCGGCGTCCTGCGAGGTGTCCATCGTCAACCGCATCGTGCCGGAAGAGAACACCGCCTGCGAAGGGCTGTACCGCTCGGGGTCGATGTACTGCACGCAGTGCGAAGCCGAGGGTTTTCGCAAGATCACCTACTACCAGGACCGTCCGGACATCCTCTCGCGGTTCACCACCACCATCATTGCCGACTCCGAACGGTTTCCGGTGCTGCTCTCCAACGGCAACCTCGTCGAGGAGAGCGAGGCGGACGGACGGCGCCGCGTGACCTGGCAGGACCCGTTCCCCAAGCCGAGCTACCTGTTTGCCCTGGTGGCCGGCGACCTGGCACTCATGACCGATGCGTTCACCACGGCGAGCGGTCGCGAGGTGGAGCTGCGCATCTACTCCGAATCCCACAACATCGGACAGTGCGAATACGCCATGGGCGCCCTGCAACGGGCCATGCGATGGGACGAAGAGCGTTTCGGGCGTGAGTACGATCTCGACATCTACATGATCGTGGCGGTTGAGGACTTCAACATGGGCGCAATGGAGAACAAGGGCCTGAACGTGTTCAACACTTCCTGCGTGCTGGCCTCGCCGGACACGGCGGTGGATGAGGCCTACCTGCGTGTGGAAGCGGTGATTGCCCATGAATATTTCCACAACTGGTCGGGCAACCGCGTCACCTGCCGCGACTGGTTCCAGTTGAGCCTCAAGGAAGGGTTCACGGTCTTCCGGGATGCGGAGTTCACCGCGGACATGCACTCGCGCACGGTCAAGCGGATCGAGGACGTGTCAGACCTGCGTTCCCGCCAGTTCGCCGAGGACAGCGGGCCCATGGCGCACCCGGTGCGGCCGGATTCGTACATGGAGATCTCCAACTTCTACACTTCGACCGTCTACGAGAAGGGTGCCGAGGTGGTAGGCATGATCCGTACGCTGGTCGGGGAGGAGGGGTTCCGCAAGGGTACGGACCTCTACTTCGAGCGGCACGACGGGCAGGCGGTGACCACCGAGGATTTCGTCGTTGCCATGGAAGAGGCCAACGGCATCGATCTTGCGCAGTTCCGCCGCTGGTATTCGCAGGCCGGCACCCCGGTGCTGCGGGTTGCCACCAAATGGGGGGAGGGCACGCTCGCGCTGACCATTGAGCAAACCTGCCCCGCCACGCCGGGGCAGCCGGTCAAGGAGCCGTTCCACATCCCCCTGCTTGTCGGGCTGGTCGGAGAAGGGGGCGAAGAACAGGTCGACGAACGAATCGAGGTGCAGTGCGATGCTGACTGGGAACGGCGCGGTTCCGGCCTGCTCGTTCATGTCCGCGAGGGGACGACGACGGTATCGTTGTGCGGCCTGCCCTCGGAGCCCCTGCCCAGTCTGCTGCGCGGATTTTCCGCGCCCGTTCGTCTCGACTGCACGCGCCCGGCGGCAGTGCTGGCGGAACTGGCGCGCAACGACCGTGACGGGTTTGGCCGCTGGGACGCCCTGCAAAGCCTGCTCGAGGACGAGTTGTCGGCGATCAGGACAGGCGCGCCGGTCAGCGGGCTGCTGCTGGATCTGTTCGCCGGTCTTCTGGAGGAAGCCGTACCGGCAGGGGATCCGGAACACAAGCTGATGCTGAACGCCATGCTGACGCTGCCGTCCGAGGAGTACCTGTTCGAGTCGGCGAAGACCGTGGACGTTGAGGGCGTCTGCAGCTCCAGGGATGCGCTGAAAGCCGCGCTTGCCCGGGAACTGCGCGATGACTGGCTGAGGCTCTACGAAGCCAATGCGCCCGCGGGCCCCCATGTCGCCGACGATGCGGGCATGGCCCGCCGGGGCGCCTGCAACCTGGCCCTCGGCTACCTGGCCCTGGGCCTCGGGGAATCGGCCCACGACCTCCTCACCCGGCACCTCGAGACCGCGGACAACCTCACCGACCGGCTTGCGGCGCTCAGGGAGATTACCGACAGCGCGACGCATCCGGCCAGGGCCGAGTCGCTGGCGGGATTCCTCGAGCGCTGGCGGCACGAAGCCCTGGTGGTGGACCAATGGTTGCAGGTGCAGGCGATCAGCCCGCTGAACGATGCCGGGGCCATCGGGGAACTGGAGAAACACCCCGCCTTCGATGCCAGGAACCCGAACAAGGCGCGTTCGCTGTATGGCGCCTTCAGCCTGCGCAACAACCGGAATTTTCACGCCGCCGACGGCTCGGGTTACAACTTCCTGGCACAGCGCATCATCGAGCGCGATGCCGAGAATCAGCAGCTTGCTGCCCGCCTGCTGACGCCGCTCACGCGCTGGCGGAAATTCGATGCCGGGCGGCAGGCGCTGATGAAGGAGGCGCTTGGCGACATTCGCGTCGTAGCAGACGAGCCGCGCGGGCTCTCCAAGGATGTATTCGAGGTGGTGAGCAAGAGCCTGGGCGATCGGGAGTCCGGCTGACCGGTACCGGCCGGAGCCGGAACTCAGTGCGCGTACAGTTCCGGTAGCGGTTGCGCCGGCCGCTCCCCGGCGGATTCGAGCATGGACCGCGTGACCTCGATGATGTCCTGCCCGCCCGGTGGCTCCGGCGCGGCAGGGGCATAGAGGGCTCGGTTCAGCGCATCGAGCAGCCGGCGCCCCTCGGGATGGCGCCGGATCATCGCCACGGTCCGGTCCGGCGCAGCGTTCCAGCGGACCCCCAGGTGCCGGATCCAGGCGTCGCGCATGACCTTTGCATCGCCCGTGCGGCAGCCGGTGAGAAGCGCTTTCCAGGATGCGTCTCCCCGTGAGTCGGGCCGCTGCACCTCCGAACTTGCCAGGCGGCGGCGCATGACGAGCCAGGTGGCTGCCCAGCCGCAAAAGGCGAACGCGGTCAGGCCGATCAACCAGGCGGGATATGGCGTGGGGAGTTCGGCCGCTGCCGCGGCCGGTTGCGCAGTCGGACGCGCGGGCCCTGCCTCGGAGGTGCCGGTAGTTGCGGCCGGGTTCGGTGCGGCGATGGGGTCCCCCAGGATGCGGACCTGCTCCCCGGGGGCCGAGGCGACCCGCACGCGCTCGTTGACCGTGTCCCACCAGGTGAGGCTCAGCTGCGGCAGTTGCAGCACCCCGGGGGCGACGGGGACGATCGAATAGGCCTGTTCGCGGGTTCCCACCACGTCGGAGGCCACCGTCTCTTCACCGATGCTGATGGGTTCCGGGTACTGCTTGAAGGAATCTCCGGGCAGATCCAGTGCGAGGGGAGGAATCGAGGAGCCGGTGTTTCCCGCGACGTTGACGGTCAGGGTGCGCCGTACCGGCTCGCCGAGATCGAACGCCAGGCTGTCCGGCTTCCAGGAATCGCTGACGGATACCTGCCTGGCGGGCAGCCAGGGCTGGTTGGCCGGATACGAAGCGGGCACCGGCAGCA
Source organism: Pseudomonadales bacterium (assembly GCA_963663395.1). Taxonomy (GTDB): domain Bacteria; phylum Pseudomonadota; class Gammaproteobacteria; order Pseudomonadales; family Azotimanducaceae; genus Azophilus. Next base: position 4,231,054 of record OY760226.1, on the reverse strand, counting down.
CATCGAGCCGGATCTCCGGCGTGCTGACCCGGATGCCCGACCGGCGCGTCCTGCCGCTGCTGGTGAGCCGTACGGAACTGGTCACGGAGATTTCCGGGATGACCAGCGACCCGCTCTGCTCCGGAAAGATGGCGTAGCGTTGCTCCAGTACGCCGTAGCGGCCCTCGGGCCGCACTTCTGTGGTGGAACGGGTTTCGCCCACGGGTATCACGACGGCGTTCGGAATATCGGGCACCCCCGGCAGGTCGCTGTAGATCTGCACGCCGCTCGCGTAGTAGAGACGCCGGGTCATCAGGGCCTGGGCCTGCACATAGACCGGATTGGGCGAGACCTCCACCTCGAAGAACACCATGCGGTCGATGGTCTGCCGGACTTCGGGGGCCAGTGGGCGCACGCGGACGCTCAATGGTGCGCTCGCCTGGCCGGCGATCGACAGCGCCGGAATCTCCAGGGTGCCGGCGCGCTTGGGGCGCAGGCTGACCTGGTACTCCACCCAGCTCTGCACCTGGCCGTTGATGCTCTGGAACTGGCTGGACGTGTTGGTGCCCAGTACCTCGAAATCACCCTCCAGGGCGCTCAGGTCCAGGCCTTCCGACTGGTTGCTGCCGTCGACCCGGAGGGTGAGGCGAACCGTTTCCATCTCGTCCACGACCGGGGGATCGACCCGCGCCTGCACGGCGGCATCCGCGCCCTGTGCGATCAGCGCCAGGAACAGGCCAACGGCGGCGACGACCGCGCCGGGCCGTGCCCGGGTGCTTCGATTCGATTGACTCACCAGATCTTCCCCTGTTGCGGTTGCTCGCCGCGGCGCGCCCGCAGGTTGGTCTCGTATTCGAACTTGCGCCTGAGCAGCCCGCCGGGGTCGTCGGGTACCCGGCGCAGCCATTGCTCGAGGGCCTCGCGTTGTTCGTCGCGGGCGGCATCGTCCTCGGTGGCCTGCATCTGCTGCTGGTCGGCGCCCTCCTGGGATTGCTGGTCCTGTGCCTGCTGCTGATCCCCTTCATTCTGCTGCTGTGCGGAGGATTCCTGCTGTTGGTCTGACGGTTGCTCGTCGGTGTTGCCGTCCTGGGGCTGCCGCGAGTTCTCCGGGTTGTTGGCGCCTTCGTTCTGCTGTTCCCGGTTGTCCTGCTCGGAGGCCTGCTGCTGTTCATTTTGGAGCTGCTCCACCAGCGCCTTGTTGAACGCGGCGTCCTCGTGGCCGGGCTCGGCCGCAAGCGCCTGTTCGTAGGCGCCGATGGCGCCTTCGAAATCGCCCAGTCGGGCCAGGGCATTGCCGAGGTTGTAGTGGCTGACCGCGGCCGAGGGTTCGGCTTCCGATTGCGCTGCCCACCCTTCAGCGGCGCGCGGATAGTTCTCGCTGCGGTAGTCGGCGGCGTGCCGCCAGGCATCGTCACGAAACAGTTCGGCTGCCGCGGCCGGTTCGCCCTGTTCGAGCGCGTGAAGCGCCTGCTGGTCACGGCGCGACCACAGGTCGTCCCAGAGCCCGGCTTCGGCAGGGACGGGCAGCAATGCCAGCGCCAGGCAAGCGAGCAACCCGCGCCGGAAGCCGAGCAGCAGCAGGGGCAGGAGCGCCAGCGCCGCCCAGAATCCCGCGTCCGACCAGGTGTCGAATTCACGTTCAACCTCGACGTTGGCATTGTCCCGGGGCAGGGGCGTCCCCAGCAGGTCGTCGATGTCGGCATCGCCCAGGGCGATGGTCCGGTAGCGGCCGTGGCAGAGTTGGGCGGCCGTCTCGAGCCGTTCCTCGTCGAGGCGGGCGTGGATGGTTTCCCCCTGCCGGTTCTTGAGAAAGCTGCCGGCCTGGTTGGCGAAGTCCAGGGGAATGGGCGCTCCCTCCGGCGTGCCGATGCCCAGAATGGATACGGGAAACCTCGGATCGTCGAAGTCGGTAACCTCGGCCAGCCGGTCGATGCCGTCGGTGACGAGCAGGATGCGGCCCTGATCCATGTACGCGTTTGCGAACAGGGTGCGGGCGAGTTCCAGCGCCGCTCCGGGATGGCTGCCGAACACGGGCATCATCTCCGGGCCCAGCGAGTTCAGCAGGTTCTCGATGGTGCGCACATCGTCGGTGAGGGGCGCCACCGTGTGCGCATCGCCGGCGTAGGCCACCAGGGCGGTGAACCCCTCGTCGCGCCGGCGCAGCACGTCGGCGATCTTGTGCTTGGCGCGCACCAGCCGGGAGGGGGAGAGGTCTTCGGCGTACATGGACAACGACAGGTCGAACAGCACGATCAGCGAATCGTTTTTCTGTTCGACGGGTTGGGGCAGCTTCTGCCATGTCGGGCCGGCAAGGCCGGTGGCGCCGATCAACAGGCAGAGCGCCAGCAGCCAGCCCAGCCGGTGGCTCGCGGCGTTCCGGACGGGTTCAAGCAGTACCGGCAACAGTTCCGGCTCCACGGCTTCTTCCCAGTGGGAAGAAGTGGAGCGGCGCCTGGCCCACTGCACCCCCAGCCAGACGGCCGGAATGGCCGCCGGCAGCCACCAGGGCCTGAGGAAGTGGAAGTCCTGGAACAGCTCAGTCACGCGGGGCGCTCCGGAAATCCAGGAGGAGCAGCCCGCAGGCCAGCAGCCAGGCGAGACCCATGGGCCAATAGTAGAGGGCGGCGATGGGACGGTAGGTCTCGGGATCCTGTTCCACCGGCTCCAGTCCGTCGATGATGGCGTAAATCTCGGAAAGGCCTGCGGTGTTGCGGGCGCGGAAGTAGCGTCCGCCGGTGATCCCGGCAATATGGTTCAGGGTGTCCTCGTCGAGGTCGGCGGACGGATTGACGATGCGCGAACCGAAAGACCCGAAGATGCTGGGCATGCGCATCTCGTCGGCGCCCACGCCGATGGTGTAGATGCGGATGTCTTCGCCGGCGGCGAGTTCCGCCGCTTTTTCCGGCGCCACTTCGCCCACGTTGTTGGCGCCGTCCGTCAACAGGATCAGCACCCGGTCGCTCATGGGACGCTGGCGCAGCCGCTTCACGGCGAGGCCGATGGCGTCGCCGATGGCCGTCTTGCCGCCGGCGATGCCGACGGGCGCTTCCATGAGCAGGCGGTCAACCGTCTGCAGGTCGAAGGTCAGCGGCGCCTGCAGATAGGCGTTGGTGCCGAACAGGATCAGGCCCATGCGGTCGCCCTGCCTGGCGCCGATGAAATCCGCCACCACCGACTTGACCACCACCAGCCGGTCCACCAGCCGGCCACCGAGTTCCATGTCTTCCGTGCCCATGCTTCCCGAGATGTCGACGGCCAGCATGAGGTCGCGCCCCGAGGTCGGCAGCAGCACGGGGTCGCCGGTCCACTGTGGCCGGGCGGCCGCCGTCACCAGTGCCAGCCAGATGGCCCACAGCAACAGCATGCGCAGCGGAAACCGCCGCACCGGCCTTTCGCCCTGCACATCCGCCTGCAGCCGGAATGCGCCCAGGCTTGGCACCGTCAGTGCCGCCTGGGTCTCGACGGTGGAACGCCACAACCGGCGGGCCAGGAACGGCAGCGGCGCCAGCGCAAATGCATACGGCCAGATCCACTCGATCATGGGCGCCGTCCGAAGCGCCAGCAGCGGGCACACTCGCGGGCGAAGAAGCGGCTGATCAGGCCGTCGAGAAAGCCTGTGTCCGGGTCCTGGTCGCGGCGGAAACGGTCGCTGCCGAGGCATCGGCCGGGGCCCCGGGAAAAAGCCGGCTGCCCGTAACGTTCGTCGAGGTAGCGCAGCCAGGCATCCCCGGATTCGGGTGCCATGGCGAGATGCTTCGATCCGTGAATGGCAAAGCGTTTCAGCAGTTCACTGGTGCGATGCACGTACTGTACCGGCGAGATGGCGCCGGCGCCGAGATCGCGGGAAATCTCCCGGTAAAGCGCCCGGGCCGTTCGAGCAGGGCGGAAACGGCGCCAGCGGGCCGTGAGCCGCCAGATCAGCCACGTCAGCGCAGCGGCCAGCAACAGGGCGAGCAGCCACCAGCCGATGGCGGGCGGCCACCAGCCGGGGTCCGGCGGCAGGTGGATGTCGCGGAGCTGTTGCAGTGGGTCCTGTTCCATCAGAGCCAGTCCCCCGGCAACGCCGGTTCGTCCGTGGCATAGGACAGATACCGGATCATGTAGGAAGCGCAGAATGATGCCAGGTCTGCCTCGCGTTGTTCATGGCGTTCGGCGTAACGGCGCCTGAGGCCGGCGTCGCCGGTATGGAACTGCCAGCGCGCGGCGCCGTCGGTCACGGTGTACCGGTGCGCCGGCGGCAACTCCCGCTCCAGCGGGTCTGAAATCCGGATCAGGGCGACCTGGTTGTGGCGTGCCAGCGCACGCAGCGTGTCCTGCCAGGCATCGGTGGCCGTGAGGAAATCGGAGATCGCCAGTACGCGGTAGCCGGTGTGCACGAGACGCCTGATACTCAAGAGGCTGTCCCTGAAATGGGATTCCGATTCAAGGCGGCTGGACCGGTTGAGCGAGGTGTTGCTTTCGGCCAGGTCCGAAAGCAGCCGGACGACGGTTCTCACGCTGCGCAGGGGCTTGTGCGTACGGGTGGCGGAGTTGCCGATGACCAGCCCGCCCACCCGGTCGTCGCCGGCCAGCGCCTGCCAGGCGGCGAGTGCGCCGAACTCGGCTGCCGCTACGGATTTCAGCCGCAGCCGGCTGCCGAAGAACAGGCTCTGGGTCTGGTCGACGACCACCAGGGTCGGGCGTTCGCGTTCTTCGCGGAACACCTTGGTGTGCGGCTTGTTCTTGCGCGCGGTGACGCGCCAGTCGATGGTGCGGATGTCGTCCCCGGGCTGGTACAGCCTGACCTCGGAAAAGTCGATGCCGCGCCCGCGCAGTTTCGACAGGCGCGCTCCCGCCCTGACGCCGTGCCGCACCGCCGTTTGAGGAGCATGCAGCGACGGGCGATAGCGAATGGCCAGCAGGTCGTTCAGGCTCACGTACGCGCCGCGCAGCGACGACACTAGCCCATCAGGGGACCGCGACCTGGCGGATGAGTTCGTCGATGGCATCGTCGGCCGTTATGCCCTGAGCTTCGGCTTCAAAGGAAAGGATCAGTCGATGTCGGAACACGTCGTGGACGACGTTCTGCACGTCGTCGGGGGTGACGAAATCCCGCCCGTCCAGCCAGGCCAGCGCCCGGCTGCACAGGTCGAGCGCAATGGTTCCCCTGGGGCTGGCCCCATAGTCGATCCAGCCGGCGAGCGGGTCCGAAGGCTCCCGCGACCCCATGGTCAGGGCGACGATGTAGCGTTCGACCGGCTCGGCCATGTGCAGGCCGAGAATGGCGCGGCGGGCGGCGAAAATGACCGGTTCGGCCAGGCGCGCGGGTGGGCTTGGGGCGTCCCCGCGCACCGCGGTTTCCTCCCGCACCAGGTGCAGTATCCCGGTCTCGGCGGCGCTGTCGGGATAGTCGACCCTGACATGCATCAGGAAACGGTCGAGTTGCGCTTCGGGGAGCGGGTAGGTGCCTTCCTGCTCGATGGGGTTCTGAGTGGCCATGACCAGGAAAAGGTCTGGCAGGGGAAAGGTCTCGCGCCCGAAGCTCACCTGGTGCTCGGCCATCGCTTCGAGCAGTGCCGACTGTACCTTGGCGGGGGCCCGGTTGATCTCGTCGGCCAGCAGCAGGTTGTGGAACACGGGCCCGTGCTGAAACTGGAAGGAGCCGTCCTCGGGCCGGTAGACCTCGGTGCCGGTTACATCGCTCGGCAACAGGTCGGGCGTGAACTGGATGCGGTGGAAATCCCCCACCACGGCGCTCGCCAGTTCCTTTATGGCCCGGGTCTTGGCGAGGCCCGGGGCCCCTTCCACCAGCAGGTGGCCGCCGCACAGAAGCGCCATCAGCAACCGCTCGAGCAGCCGCTCCTGGCCGATGATGCGCCCGGACAGCCAGTCGGCGACGGTTCTTACGCTGTCCTGCGTGCCACCGGCGATGCCGTCCATCGTTACTTCTGCTCGCATGGTCCTGTCAGTCGTTTCAATCCGCGGGGCGAAATCCCCGGTCCCTATGGGTACTCTCATCGAAAATCCGCGGCCGCGTAGTTTAACACCGCGTGTAATGGGGGATAATTTCCAACGGGGCTACGCGCCAGCCCGACGAGAAACAGTGACCGGGAGGGATTTTGACTCATGTGACAACCTTGTCCGCGAATAAGAGGTGTAGCCCGACGTCGAATGGTGTACTTATCCAACGATGCGCGAGCCCGAAGAAACGACACGAACGAGGAGTGACCTTGACTGATTTGACAACCGTAATCCGCGGCTAGCCGGTCCACACGGATGTACGGCCTGTTACGGCGCCTCCTGTTCCTGCTGAGCCCGGAAACTTCTCACCGCGGCGCGCTCGCGGCGCTTGAGATGTGGGGTGCGCTGCCGGGTCGAGGCGGGTGCTCGGGTGCGCCGCGGCAGGTGATGGGCATCGAGTTCGGCAACTGCGTCGGGCTTGCGGCGGGCCTCGACAAGGATGCCAGGGCGGTTGCCGGGTTTGCGCGGCTCGGGTTCGGCCACATCGAGGTGGGTACCGTCACTCCCCGGCCGCAGCCCGGCAACCCGCCGCCACGATTGTTCCGCCTGCCGATGGCCGAGGCGCTGGTCAACCGCATGGGCTTCAACAACGACGGCATGGCGGCCATGGCGGGGCGCCTCGCCCGGCTGCGGGAGGGAGAGCGGCTGGGCACCGCCCGGCTGGGCATCAATATCGGCAAGAATCGCGATACCGAGTTGGAGGACGCGCATCACGACTACCTGGCGTGCATGGATACCCTGTACGAGTATGCGGACTACCTGACGGTCAACCTGTCCTCGCCCAACACCCCCGGGCTGCGGTCGCTGCAGGGAAGGGACCCTCTGCGCAGGCTGCTTGGCACGCTGAAGGAACGGCAGGTCTTCCTGTCGGCGCGGCACGGCCGGCACGTTCCCATCGCGGTAAAGATCGGGCCGGACCTGAGTCCGAAGGGCCTGGAGGCCGTAGCCAGGGAACTGCTCGAGTTCGCCGTCGACGGCGTGATTGCAACCAATACCACCGTTTCCCGCCCGGTCGTGCGCCGCATGCGCCACGGCGGGGAGGCCGGTGGCCTGAGCGGGGCGCCCCTGAAGGCGCTGGCGCGGGGTACCGTGACGATGCTCGACGAAATCCTGGATGGGCGCTTGCCCATAATCGGCGCCGGCGGCGTCATGACGGCAGCGGATGCGCAAGCGATGCTGCGAGCCGGCGCCTCGCTGGTGCAGGTCTATACCGGGTTGATCTACCGGGGGCCGGGACTGGTACGCTCGATCGCCGCCATCGCGCCCTGATTTTCGGGGCTAGCCCGTGGCAAAAGTCCGCCGGCATTCGAGCGCCGCTGCATCCCGCCTGACTGCGTTGCTCGTCGCTCAAATATGCCCGATATTCTCGTTCCTCGCGCCTTGTCAGACGGGCGCATCGGCGCTCTCGGTGCTACGCCGGACTTTTGCCACGGGCTGCTGGGGACGCGCCCGCCGGGCAGGGCACACATCGGCGGCGCCGGCAGCTGGCGCGGCGTCCATTGCGGGCTGGCGGCAACGCGGCACATTGAGTAATCTGACCGTTGGGAGGGCTTGCGCCCGCTAAACAAAAGAACCTTACCGCTTCAAACGCAATCGCGAGGGAAAAACACGATGAGACGCTGGATATTGGCTGTTAGCCTGTTGGTCCTTGCCGCACCCGCGGCGGCCGACACCCTGAACGAGGGGGACACCGCCTGGATTCTGACATCAACGGCACTGGTGCTGTTCATGACAATCCCGGGCCTTTCCCTGTTCTATGCCGGCCTGGTGCGCAGCAAGAACGTCCTGAGCGTGCTGATGCAGTGCTTCACCATTACGTGCCTGGTATCGATCCTCTGGCTGATCGTCGGGTACAGCCTGGCTTTCTCGGAAGGCAATGCGCTGGTGGGCGGCTTGAGCAACGCATTCCTGGGCGGCATCCAGGAAGACACATTGAGTGGCAGCATTCCCGAATCTGCGTTCTCGCTGTTCCAGCTCACCTTCGCGATCATCACGGTGGCGCTCATCGTGGGCGGCTTTGCGGAAAGGATGCGATTTTCCGCAATGCTCACCTTCGCGACGCTGTGGATGCTGCTGGTCTACGCGCCGATCTGTCACTGGGTGTGGGGTGGTGGTTGGCTCGGAGAAATGGGTGCCATGGACTTCGCCGGCGGCACCGTCGTGCACATCACCGCCGGCACCGCGGCCATCGTGGCGGCGATGGTACTCGGCAACCGCAACGGCTTTCCCGATCACGCCATGCCTCCGCACAACATGACCTTGACCATCGCGGGCGCCGGGATGCTCTGGGTCGGCTGGTTCGGCTTCAACGGCGGCAGCGCGCTGGCATCCAACGGCGATGCCGCCATGGCGATGCTGGTAACCCACATTTCAGCTTCCGCCGGCGCCTTTACCTGGATGGTCTGCGAGTGGGTGCGCTTCGGCAAGCCGAGCGCTCTCGGCGCGGTTACCGGCATGGTGGCGGGCCTGGGCACCATCACGCCGGCCTCCGGGTTCGTCGGGCCGGCCGGCGCCCTGATCATCGGGCTGGCAGCCGGTTTCGTCTGCTTCGTCGCGACCATCTTCATCAAGCGCAAGCTCAAGATCGACGATTCCCTGGACGTATTCCCCGTTCACGGTGTCGGCGGTACGCTGGGCATGCTGCTCACCGCCGTGTTCGCCGGCACCTCGCTCGGCGTATTCAGCGGCCAGGGCTACACCACCGAAGGGGCGACCATGGGCAGCCAGTTCGGTGTCCAGGTCATCGCTGTGCTCGCCACGCTGGGTTACACGGCGATAGCGACCTTCATCATTCTCAAGGTGACGGGCGCCATGCTGGGCAATCGGGTCACCACCGACGAAGAGGTGGAAGGCCTCGACCTGGTCATGCACAACGAGCGGGGCTACGACCTGTAGTTTGACCCGCGGAGGTTTCGAGACGGGTGCTGGTGCCGCGATCGGCGGCAGCAGCGCCTGTCGCGGTCGCGTGAGTTGAAGCGACTAAAGCGACGTTCCCCGGCGAATCGCGCTCTCGATCAAGGCGCTCAGAAGCGCTGGAAACTCGAGTCCCTTACCGCGCGCGCCGTCGGGATAGAGACTTGTCGGGGTCATGCCGGGCATCGAGTTGACCTCCAGCAGCGTGATCGCATCGTCGTCGTCGACGAGGAAGTCCGCGCGGGAGAGATCCCTCAGCCCCAGAGCCTGGTGCGCATCCAGGGCGATTTGTTGCAGGTCCCGGGTCACCGGCTCCGGCAGCGGCGCCGGCATCACGTGCTCGCTGGCCCCGGCCTTGTAGCGATTCACGGTGTCGTACCACTCGTTGGAGGCGGTGCGAATCTCGATGGTCTGAAAGGCTTCGGGAGCCTCGCCATGCAGGTCGAGGACGCCCACGGTGACCTCTCGTCCGGTGATGAACGGCTCCACGAGCGCGGCGCCGAACTCCAGCGCGCTTGCGACGGGTTGTTCGAGTTCGCCGCCGTTGGGTAGCCGCATCACGCCGATGGCGCTGCCCAGGCAGACCGGCTTGATGACCACTCTGTCACCGAAGGCGCGCAGAATCGCCTGCGCCGCTTCCCGAACAGCCGTCTGCGCGGAAATCAGCAGGTCATCGGCGACGGGCAGGCCGGCGCGCCGGAAGATGGATTTTGCGACCGCCTTGTCCATGGCCAGCGCACTGCCGCGGACGCCGCTGCCTACGTAGGGCAGTTCCAGCATTTCCAGCAACCCCTGGACAGTGCCGTCTTCGCCGGGAGGACCGTGCAGGGCGGGAAAAACCACATCCGGACGCAGCCGGTCCAGTTGCTCCGGGGCCGAACGATCGAGTTCGATCGGGGTGACCCGGTGGCCCTTGGAGCTGAGCGCGTCCGCGACTCCCGCGGCGGAGACCCTGGAAACCCCGGCTTCGTGGGAGGTGCCCCCCTCAAGGACGGCAACATGACGGGCTGTGCTCACAGGTTCTCTATCCTGACATCCGGCAGGTCTTCATCGATGGGCATATCGAACACACGGCAGAAGAAAGCGTACTCCGAGCCGATGGCCCTGGCGATGTTGGCTCCCTCCCGGAAGCCGTGGCCCTCGCCCGGAAACTCGAGATAGGCGACCGGAATGCCCTTCGCATTCAGCGCCGCGACCATCGACTGGGCCTGGTTCGGCGGCACGATCCTGTCTTCCGAGCCCTGGAAAAAGATGACGGGGCAATTGAACCCGTCGAGATGATGGATGGGCGACCGCGCGACCATCGTGTCGCGCGATCCGACGAGTTCGGTGAGGTATTGGGATTCGAACTTGTGGGTGTCGTCGGCCAGGGCCGCCAGGTCGCCGATCCCGTAGTGGCTGGCGCCGGCGCGGAACACGGTTTGCGTGGTCAGGGCACGCAGGGTCGTGTACCCGCCGGCGCTGCCGCCGCGAATGGCGACGCGCCCCGGGTCGACCAGCCCTTCGGCGATGAGATGGTTCACCGCATCCACGCAGTCCGTCACGTCCAGCTCGCCCCAGTGCCCCTTGAGGGCATCGCGGTAGTGCCTGCCGTATCCGGTACTGCCCCGGTAGTTGATGTCAGCCACGACCCAGCCGCGGCTGGTATAGAACTGCAGCGGCAGGCGCAGTGCGGAAGACGCAGCCCCGGTGGGTCCGCCGTGGGTGGTTACCAGCAACGGGGACTTGCCGCCCGTCGGAGGCGCCGCACAGCTTGGGGGCAGGTACAGCCAGGCATAGGCGCTGCAGCCGTCCCGGGTCCGGTATTCGATATGCCGCGGCCGGCTGAGCCACTTGCCGTCGAAGTCGAGAGATGGGCCCGGCACCAGCGAGGTGCGGTTCCTCGAGCCCGCATCGTAGCGTGCCAGTTCGCCGGTGGCATTGGCATGGGTCCCGAGGAAATAGAGGCTGTTGCCGTCGGCGGAAAGGTGGCTGTACTCCGTGCACGTATCCGGCAAGGGGCTGGCAAACCCGGTTTCGAGGTCGATCAGCACCAGGCTCTGCTCGCCCTGGCAGTGGCGCCGGGCTGCGACGAAGCGTTCGTTCAGAACGGCGTAGTCCCGGTTGCCGAGTTGCCAGGGCGGGCCGGTGTATTCGGCGTCTTCCTCCAGGACGGGTTCGGCGCCCGCCGGGTCCAGGCGATACAGGTTCCAGAAGCCGCCGGCATCGCTCAGGTAGAGCACCGTGTTGTCGTCAAGCCAGGACGGCTGCAATACGGACTCCCGGGCGCCGCCGGCGACCACGGTCACCGGCCCGATGTCCGGGCCTTGCAGGGGGGCGCGCAGCAGCTGCGTCCCGTCCCAGGGCATGTTTGGGTGGTCCCAGGCGAGGAAGAGAATCTCGTTGCCGGACGGCGACACGGTGGGCGAGGCGTAGAAATCGTAGCCCTGGTGCAGAATCGATTCCTTGCCGGTTTCCGTGGACACGGCGGCCAGCGCATTGAGCGGTTGCTTTCCCTGCCGGTGCATTTCGGTTACGGCGATGATCCGCCCGCGGCCGGGGTCGGCGCAGAGGTCGGCGAACCGTATGCCGGGCTCGGAGTCGGTAATCGGGCGAATCGCCCCGCCGCCGTCGATCGCATGGATGTTCTGGTCGCCTGCGTTGACGAAGTACACGGCATCGCGTGTGGGAAGGTAGGCTGCCCCGCCGTATTCGTGCACACGGCTGCGCACGTTGCAGGGCTCAGGAGTCAATTCCCGGGTCGATTCGCCTTCTGCCTTCAACAGCGTGACGCGGCCCCCCTCGGCCGGGCGGTTTTCGACCCAGTAGAGGGCGCTGTCGAACAGCCTCGGATCGCCCACTCCCGCCGTGGCTGCGGCAACCCGGGCCGGCGTGATCGGGGACGCAGCGGCGACTTGGTCGGCGGTTTCTTCGCTCACGATACGGGATGCAGCGATGCGCGGCTGTCCAGGCGGGTCCAGCGCTCGTGGTCCCGCCATGCGCCGGCGATGAACAGATACTGGGGCGAGATACCTTCCTGGCGGAAGCCGCAGCCCTTGACCAACTCTATGGAGCGTTTGTTTTCGGGCTGAATGTTGGCTTCCAGGCGGTGCAGGCCCAGGTTGCTGAACGCATGCTCGACGGCGAGCGCCAGGCCTTCGCGCATGTAGCCCCGCCCGGCGAACGGGGCGGTGACGTAGTAACCGAGCGTTGCGCTGAGAAAGGTCCCCCGGATGATGTTGTTGATGTTGATGCATCCGGCGATGCTGTCGGTGGCCTTGTCGATGACCAGGAGGCCGTCGTGATCGTAGCGTTCCACCCGTTTCAGGTAGGCGCTGAACATTTCACGGCTGGTGGGGGAGATGATCCAGGGGTCGTGCAGGGAAGCGCTGTCTCGCATTGCCGCAATGAACTCGTCCCTGTCCCTTCTTGACACCGGGCGCAGGTAGACACGGGAATCATTCATTGAGGGAGCGGTTCTCAAGGAGGAAGATTTCCCATAATGCCGGTGGAATCATCGCTATGCCAACAATGAGCACGAAGATGGGGTGCAACCCGTCGCTCATGGTCCACAGCCCGGCAAACGTGAACGCCTGATCGTGCCACGTGGCGAGGCCCGCCGTGGTCAGCGCCGACCCGGCGGCGAGCAGCAGGAATGCGGCAAGGTACTTCACGGCGGCGCCAGCAAGTAGGCGGCTCCCCGATGGCGCATCCAGGCATTGGTGAAGGCGCCGAGTTCGTAGTTGCGCGGCACCGAGGCGTCGTCCGCGGCCGCGGGGTCGCAGACCAATACCCTGTCGCCGTCGATTCCGTAAACCGTCACGAGATGCCCTCCGGTCCCGGGGAGGGGTGCGCCGGGAAGTTCGCCGCGGCCGAAACGGATGCTTGCGACAACCGGCGATCCGGTCCGCAGGACCTGCAGCACCGGGTGCCAGGACGCGACAACCTCCACCGCGCCGAGACGCCCGTGCCGGCCGGCACATTGAATCGCCAGTGGCCAGGAGCCGTAGAAGCGGCCGTCGTGACAGGCCTCCACCACGGATTGCCAGGCGATGTCGGGGTGCGCCGCCTGCAATGTCATGGCCATGGCCGTGGGAGAGCAGATGCGCTTTCTGATGGCAGCCGGGCCCTGCATCTGGCTGATGGCCGGGGGCCGTTCGAGCACGATGCGGGTGTCCGCCGGGATTGCCGGGTCAATGAGCAGCGGGCGCATGGAAACGGCCACGAGAAATCGGCTGGGCGGTTCCGGACAGTCAAGGCGCGCCAGCAGGCGACTCTCGGGCAGGTCGCATTCGGTATGGAAACAGTCGATGTGGGTGCTGACCTGGCGACCGCCGGTGCGCTTCCGTGTCGGGGTGCCGCTTGCCTTGGGATCGGGACTCCTGCCGTCTTCTGCCGGATCGGCGTGTACCGGCTGCAGTGACCAGCGTGCGCCGTCGACTTCCAGTGCGCATTGGAATCCCGACTGCAGTCCGGGCACCGAAACGCTCGGGACGAGTATGTGATCGCGGGGGCAGGGAGGGAGGGAAATCGAGGCCGTCACCCCCTCGCCGGAGACGTTCCAGATCCCCTCTGCGGTTACCGGCAGCGGATAGCGATTTGCGGATGCCTTGTCGCCGAAGCGAAAGGACGCCTGCATGGAACCCCCGATGTCTGGTCACAGAACCCGGCGCAGGTTACGCTCCGTTAGCCGGTGCCGACAAGTTTGCGGCGTGGCTTTCGCCTCGCGTCAATCGCCTTTCAGGCGGGCGAATCCAGCCTGAACAGGCGTCGTGCGTTTGCGGTGGTGTGGCGCACGAGTTCATCCACCGGCACCCGGTAAAGTTCGGCGAGGCGTTGGGCGATGAAGGGCAGCAGGCAGGGCTCGTTGCGCCGCCGCCGGCCGGCGGGCGGGGTGGCGCCGTGGGGGAACAGGAACGGCGCGTCCGTTTCGATGAGCAGCCGGTCCAGCGGGATGCCGGGGGCAAGGCGACGGAGTTCCTTGCCCCGGGATGTGTCACAGACCCAGCCGGTGATGCCGATCGAGTAACCCGCATCAAGGTAACGTTTCAGGTCTGCGGCACTTCCGGTGAAACAATGGACGAGCACCTGTTCGGGCGTACCCCGGAATTCGGAGAGCAACTCGTATACGGCGCCGTCCGTGTCGCGGTCGTGCACGAACAGCGGCATACCGAGTTCGCCGGCGACCTCGATCTGTTCCCTGAACGCGGTGCGCTGCTGGTCCGGAGGCGAGAAATTGCGGTTGAAGTCGAGGCCCGCCTCGCCGATCGCGCGCACCGAGGGGTGCCGCGCGAGTTCCAGCAACTGGGCCCGCCAATCCTCATCGACGTCCTTGGCCAGATGCGGGTGCACACCGGAGGTGCAGGAGAGGTCCGGGTGCATGGCGCACAGTTCCTGGGCGGCCCGGGCGTCGTCCAGGCTCGTTGCGGTAACCACGATGTGTTCGATGCCGGCGTGCCTGGCGCGCGCCAGCACTCCGTCCAGGTCGCCGCGGAACTGCTCGTTCAGCAGGTTCGCGCCGACATCGATCACCGTGGCGGCACGGTGGTTTCGTGTGCCCGCAGCATGGGCCGCGGCTGGCCGAGCAACTGGCTGTAGACCTGGTTGAAGGAGAGCACGTTCTTCACGTAGTTGCGGGTCTCCGAGAAGGGAATCGTTTCGATCCACACATCCATCGGCCAGCCTTCGGCGTCCCGCAACCACCTGCCGACACGGGTTTCCCCGGCGTTGTAGGCGGCGGCGGCTACTGGCAGCACCTGATCGTAGCGCTTGAGCAGAAAGGCGATGTGGTGTCCGCCCAGGGGAATGTTCACCGTCGGGTCGTAAAGGTCCGTGGCGGAGGGAGCAGGCAAGCCGACTTGGCGGGCGGCATGGCGCGCCGTACTTTGCAGCATCTGCATGACACCCCGCGCGTCGGCGCTCGATCGGGCGAATCGATTGAATATGCTCTCCTGTCGCGCGAAGGCGACCAGGATCGACATGGGGATGCCGGTGGCGTGGCTGGTTTGCTGAAACGTGGGCCTGTGGTCGATGGGAAACCGCACGTCGAGATGATTGCGCTGGCCGGTTTCGTTGGCGGTGCGAATCGCCAGTATCAGCCGGCCCAGGTCCTTGGCAAGGTAGGCGGCCATGCTCTGCTCCTCGGGAGTGAGCCTTGGCAGCATGGCCATCCACTCGCGCTGGGCGTTCACCTCGTCGCCAACCGCAAACAGTTCGGAAGCCCGGGCAATCGCGGGCAGTTGCAGCACCATGTCAAACTTGGCGGCATCGCCGGGCCGGTGCTTGAAGTTGAGTTTCGGCGCCTGGCCGATTCGGTCGGCGGCCAGGAACCCGTAGTAGGAGCGCTTGCCGGCCAGTGCCTGGTAGGCAAGCCGGGCCCGGTCGTTGACATCGTGGGTATTCGTCAGCGCGCGCGCCAGCCAGTATTGCCACTTCTCTTCGAAACGCTGTGCATCCGGCAGCCGCTCGATCGAGGCCGACAGCAGCGCCCAATTGCGCCGATGGAGATACGCCTCGGCAAAGTCGACGGCGCTGGAGGCCACGATATCGGGCGTGCGCGCATCGTCCATCAGGCCCGTGCGAGCCAACTCGACGCCGATCCGGGCAGTCAGGGCGCGCTGGGCCGCCTCGCTGAATCCGTGCGTTGAGCGGTAGCTTGCCCAGGCATCGCGCGCGGCCTCGGCGTCCCGGGGCGCCAGGCGTCGCAGGCCATGGCCGATGACCTCGCGGGAGAGGGGTATGTCGGTGCGGTACCGGCTGGTTCGCAGGATCGACGACGGATTGACGTGTACGTTGTAATAGGCCTGAGCCCAGGTCTTGTAGTCGCCGGTAAAGAAGCGCTGCAGGTAGCGGGCGAGTTGCCGCTCGTTGGCGTCGATGGCGAGCCTGAGGCGGCGCCACGCGGTTTCCTGATCCAGGCCGGTGCTCTGCCAGACCTGGAAGATCGGGTCGCAGGCCTTGGGCTGGGACTTCCCGGCCGTCCAGACCGGGGCTACGCCGTTCAGGGCCAGCTCTCTCTGGCCCGTGTTGTAGAGCGCGCGCAGATAGAGGCAGCGCAATTCCGTGGCCAGCGGCTCTCCCGGGGCGGCCGGTTCGTAGTTGTCCAGGAAGGTCCGCCATTGGCGGCTCCCGGCCAGCCGCACGAGCCACTGCCTGTAGATGCGGTGGGCGCCGGGTATGTCGGGATGAGCGTGCCGGAAACGGTTGACCTCGTCGGGGGTGAGGCGGGACAGGCGCAGGCGCAGTTCGTGGTAGGTGATGTAGGGCTGGAGGGGGTAGCCTTCCAACCGTTGCTGGATTTTCCGAGCCGCGGTGATGCGCCCCGTTCGCACGTGGTCCACCGCCTGGCGGTACAGTTGACGCTCTTCGTACAGGGTTGCCGCCGCGACGCTTGGGGTGTCTGCCATGCCGAGGTAGAGCGCGACGCAAGACGCGGCCAATATGGCCGCGCCCGACCGTCGGCCGGTCAGCGAGGGAATCGGCACGCTCAGCCTTGGGCCGGTTTTCCGGAAGCTCCGACTCGAACTGCGAGTACGTCGCAATTGGCCCCGTGCAGCACGCCGTTGGCCGTGGACCCCAGCAACAGCGCCAGCCCGTGGCGGCCGTGGCTGCCGACGATGATGAGATCCATCCCGCTGGATTCCGCCACCCGGTGGATCTCGCTCTCCGGGCGCCCGAAGATCAGGTATTGGCGCTCGGCGGGTACACCGAGGCCGTTGGCGAATTCGGCGAGATGCGACTTGGCCTGCTCATGAATCTGTTCCTGCACCGAAGACAGGTCCATCGGGATGTCGCCGCCGTAGGCCAGGCTCAGCGGTTCGATGACATGTATCACGTGCAGTTCCGCATCGAAGGCGGCGGCGATGGCGGTGGCGGACGTGGCTACCTGCCGCGACTCCTCGGTGAGGTCTATTGCCAACAGAATTCGTCGATAGGCGGTCATGCCGCACCTCCAACTGACCGGGCCGTGACGATACACTCGAAGCCGGGGTACGCTCAAGGCTGAGACGCGATGGTGGCATGGATAATCATTTTGCTCGCCCTGGGGCTGGTCATCGGGCCGGTCCTGTACCTCATGCCCACCCGCAAGGACCGCCGCCTGGCGGCGCTGCGGCTTGAAGCCCGGCGCTGCGGCCTGGTGGTGGAGTTGAGGTCCGTGCGCAACCTCGATGCCCGCGCGGACGAGCTGGTCAGCGCCGGAGGCGAGCGGCGCGCAGCCGTTCACGCAAGCGTTTCCTATGCGATGCCGCTGCGCGCCCGGCTGCAGCACCTGGGGCCGTGGCGGCTCCTGCGCTCCGATCGGAGCGGCTGGCAGTTCGACTCCGAACGGGAAGCGCCGGGCGAACCGGACGTACTGCCGGCATTGAGACCGCTTCTGCCCGGCCTGCCGGACGACGCCGTTGCGCTGGAACTGGACGGCGGGAGACTCGCCTGCTACTGGCTGGAACGGTATCCCGCCGACGGCGAGGCGGTCAGGGCGCTCAGGGCGGCACTTGCCGCAATCGGCGAAGAACTGATCGCGATGGATGAGGAACTGACCCGGCGAAAGGCCGAAACGGACACCTGACCTGCCTTCTGCCGGGCAGACCGATGCGTTGTTCGCAAACCGCCGCTCCAATATGATGGCGCTGCCCGAGGGAACGAGAGAGAGGCAAATGCGGGCCGAACGGTCACCTTGTTTGGCGCGAACGTGCCGATATCGCGATGCTGCCATGCAACGGTCGATTGCGGAATTCGGCGTAAGAGGCAGCCGGTATGCAATCCGCCTCTACGACACTGACATACGGCTTTTTCGCACAGAAACCAAATCCGGGTTTTCTTGACAGCTCTTTTGCGCTCGCCGTATAAACGCGCCCCGTTCGTGCATCCGAACCGCTGCGCGAGTCCTGCCCACCATTAGGAGAGTCCGTGTCCCGCTCCCTCGTGATTGTCGAGTCGCCCGCCAAGGCGCGCACCATCAACCGGTATCTCGGCAAGGATTACATCGTCAAGTCGAGCGTCGGCCACGTTCGCGACCTGCCTGCCGGGCGGCGCGGAAATGAATCGGGCCAGCGGGTGCGCGAGCCCGCCGCGGCTGCGGCGAAGAAGCTGTCGCCGGAGCAGCGCGCCGCAGAACGGCAGCGGCAGACCCGCGCGCGACTGATCCGGCGAATGGGCGTCGACCCCGATGCCCGGTGGGCAGCCAGCTACGAAGTTCTTCCCGGCAAGGAGAAGGTTGTCGGCGAATTGACCAAGTACGCCGACAAGGCGGATGCGATCTATCTCGCAACCGACCTCGACCGGGAGGGCGAGGCCATTGCCTGGCATCTGCGGGAAACCATCGGCGGCGACCCGGGCCGGTATCGGCGGGTCGTTTTCAACGAGATCACCAGGAATGCGATCAGAAAGGCGTTCGATGCCCCGGTCGAACTCGACATGAATCGCGTGAACGCCCAGCAGGCGCGCCGTTTTCTCGACCGGGTGGTCGGCTTCGAACTCTCGCCGCTGCTGTGGCAGAAGGTGGCGCGCGGCCTGTCCGCGGGGCGGGTGCAGTCGGTAGCGGTGCGCCTGATCGTTGAGCGAGAGCGGGAGATCCGCTCGTTCACGCCGGAGGAATACTGGGAGGCCTTTGCGGACCTCGAGCGTGCAGGCGACGGCATGGTTCTGCATTTCCAGGTGATCAAGGACGGCGAGGCAAACTTTCGGCCCGGAAACAAGGCGTCCACCGATGCCGCACTCGAGCGATTGCGGGCCAGCGACTTCCGCGTCAAATCGCGCGACGATCGTCCCACGCGGACCCGTCCCAACCCGCCGTTCATCACGTCGACCCTGCAGCAGGCGGCCAGCGCCAGGCTCGGCTTTTCGGTCAGGAGAACGATGACTGCCGCTCAGCGCCTCTACGAAGCCGGCTACATCACCTACATGCGCACCGACTCCACGAACATCAGCGGCGATGCCGTTGCCGCCTGCCGCGGGCACATCGGCGATGAGTTCGGAGACCGATACGTGCCGGAGAAGCCGCGGTTCTACGCCAGCCGAAAGAGTGCGCAGGAGGCTCACGAGGCCATCCGTCCGTCCAATGTGGGCACCCTGTCCGACCATTTGACCAGAATCGATGCCCAGGGCGTGCGGCTCTACGATCTGATCTGGAGGCAGTTCGTCGCTTCCCAGATGCCTGACGCGGAGTACCTGAGCTCGACCGTCCTCGTCGAGGCCGGCGAGTTCGAGTTGAGGATCCGTGGGCGCGTCATGCAGTTCGACGGCTATACTCGGGTGCTGCCCCCCGCGGGCCAGAGAACGGAAGACGTGGCGCTGCCGGACCTCGTCCCCGGCGAGGGCCTTGAGCTGAAAGGCGTGGAAGGCGTCCAGCATTTCACCAAACCCGCCCCGAGATATGGCGAGGCAAGCCTGGTGCGCGAGCTCGAGAAGAGAGGCATCGGCCGCCCGTCGACTTACGCCGCGATCATTTCCACCATTCAGGATCGCGGTTACGTCTCGCTGGTCAATCGCCGTTTTCACGCGGAGAAAATTGGCGAACTGGTGACCGACCGGCTCATCGAGAAGTTCGACAACCTGATGGACTACGGCTTCACGGCCGAGATGGAACAGGAACTCGACCGTGTCGCCGAGGGGCACATCGAGTGGCGCGAGGTGCTCGATCAGTTCTATGGCGACTTCAGCGAAAAGCTGGCGAGCGCGCGGGCGGACCGGGGCGGCATGCGCCGGAACGAACCCACCAGTACCGACCTGGCATGCCCGAAGTGCAGCAGGACCATGCAGATCCGCACGGCCAGCAGCGGGGTGTTCCTGGGCTGCTCCGGATACAGCCTGCCGCCGAAGGAACGCTGTACCGAAACGCTGAACCTGGTTTCGGGTGAAGAAACGGTGGACGTCGACAAGGACGAAGAGGGCGAGTCGAAGCTGCTGCGCAGCAAGCGCAAGTGCCCGCGGTGTTCGACGCCCATGACCAGCTACCTGATCGACGAGACGCGCAAGCTGCATGTGTGCGGCAATAATCCGGATTGTCCCGGGTTCGCGCTGGAGACCGGCCAGTTCCGCATCAAGGGATACGACGGCCCGGTGCTGGATTGCGACAAGTGCGGTGCCCAGATGCAGTTGAAGTCCGGACGTTTCGGCAAGTACTTCGGCTGTACGAGTTGCTCCAACACGCGCAAGCTGTTGCGCAGCGGCCAGCCGGCGCCGCCCAAGGCCGACCCGATCTCGATGCCGGAGTTGCGCTGCGAGAAGGTCGATGACCATTTCCTGCTTCGCGACGGTGCAGCCGGGATGTTCCTGGCCGCCAGCGGCTTTCCGAAAAACCGGGAGACCCGGGCGCCGCTGGTGCGCGAACTGCTGCCCCATGCGAACGAACTGGACCCCAAGTTCCACCACCTGCTGCAGGCCCCGGTGGAAGACCCCGCGGGCAATGCCACGGTCATCCGTTTCAGCCGCAAGACCCGGGAACACTACGTGCAGACGGAGGCCGACGGCAAAGCCACCGGATGGCGCGCTTTCCATCGCAAGGGTTCCTGGGTGGTTCAGGAGGCTGCCGGCAAGGCCGGTACAAGTGGCCGGAGGCGACAAAAAACCTCGAAAGGCGGCGGCAGCAAACGCGCTACACCCCGCAAACGGAAGAAAACGTAAGCCCGCGGCGGTTGGCGGGCTCGTTGCGAAAGCGTTGCCGGCGCGCGGTTACGTGCGGCGCAGGATGCCGACGCTCAAGCCCTCGATGGCGAATTCCCGTTCCCGCAGATCCACTTCTATGGGCGCGTAGTCGTCATTTTCCGGCAGCAGGCTGATGAGCGCCCGGTTGCGGGTACGCTGAAAGCGCTTGACGGTTACGTCCTCGTCGACGCGGGCGACCACGATCTGGCCGTTGTGCGCCTCGGGCGTCTTGTGCACGGCCAGCAGGTCGCCGTCGAGAATGCCGGCGCCGATCATGCTGTCGCCCTTGACCCGCAGCAGGAAGTCGGCACGCGGACGGAAGAAATCCGCGGCCAGGTCGACCCGGTCTTCAATGTGTTCCTCCGCGAGAATCGGGCTGCCCGCGGCGACGCGGCCGATGACCGGCAGCCCCTGTTCCTCGGGGAGGCGAATGCCACGGGAGGTGCCGGGTACCATTTCGATCGCGCCCTTTCTGGCCAGGGCGCGCAGGTGTTCCTCGGCCGCGTTGGGTGATTTGAAGCCGAGTTCGTTGGCGATGTCCGCGCGGGTTGGCGGATAACCCGTTTCAACGATGTGGCGCCGAACGATGTCGAGAACCTGGGCTTGCCTGGCGGTGAGGTTGTTCATTGCTTTCGGACCGTGACCTGTTTGGATATACAGAATGCTGGAATTGTATACAGTATGGTGGCGTTTGCACAGCCCCGAGAGTTGAGGCAAGAGCGCCTCGTCAGTCGAATTCGGGCGGACTTTTGCCGGACACCGCCGGCGCCTGAACCATCGGCGCCTGTCGCTGCTACAATCCCGCGCTTGCGCCAGGAGCCTGCGCCGTGGGAAGTCGCGATAGCGGATTTGCAGCCGTGAATTCCTGCGGCGCAGGCTCCTGGCCCCACTTCCCCTGATCGACGGAGCCCGTTTCATGCTGCAAGACCTGGCGCGACTGGTCAGCGAAAACACCTGGATCGCTCAGGTATTCCTGGTCGTGCTCCTCACGGCGGTAGCCCGTTACGCCGCCAAGATCCTGATGGACCGCTTCGCGCGGCAGACTGAAAAAACCCGCAACCTCTACGACGATGCGCTGGTCGAAGCCCTGCGCAAGCCGCTGGGCCTGGGTGTCTGGGTGATGGGGGTGAGCTGGGCGGCCCAGATCGTCGGCGGCCAGGCCCAGGCGGAGATTTTTCAATTTGTGGGGCGTGCCCGGGACGTCGCCGTCATCTGGCTGCTGGTGTGGTTCGCCCTGCGATTCATCCGTTTCGTGGACTCGCACCTGAGCGATGTGGGCTATGGACGGGAGCGGCGGGTAGACCCGACCACCGCCCATGCCATCAGCAAACTGCTGCGCGCCACCGTGATCATTACCGGTGTGCTGCTGGTGATGCAGGCGCTGGGGTTCAGCATTGCCGGCGTGCTTGCCTTCGGCGGCATCGGCGGCATCGCCATCGGTTTCGCCGCCCGGGACCTGCTTGCCAATTTCTTCGGGGCGCTGATGATATTCCTGGACCGGCCGTTCTCCGTCGGCGACTGGGTCCGCTCCCCCGACCAGGAAATCGAGGGCACCGTCGAGGACATCGGCTGGCGGCTGACGCGCATTCGCACTTTCGACCAGCGGCCGTTGTACGTGCCCAACTCCACCTTCGCCAGCATCACCGTCGAGAACCCGTCGAGGATGTCGAACCGCAGAATCTACGAAACCATCGGCGTCCGCTACGACGATGTGGCGGTGCTGCCCGCCATAGTCCGCGATGTGGAAGACATGCTCCGCAACCATGCCGCCATCGATACCTCGCGCACGCTCATGGTCAACTTCGTGACCTTCGGCCCCTCGTCTCTCGACTTCTTCGTCTACACCTTCACCAAGACGGTGGTCTGGGAGGAGTTCCATGCAATCAAGCAGGAGATCCTTTTCAGGATTGCCGGGATTATCGAGGGTCACGGCGCCGAGATCGCGTTTCCCACCCAAACCCTGCACATGGCCGAGGCCTCAAACGTCGTGACACCCCATGCATCCGGGCAGTCAGGGCCTGTGAATTGAGCGGTACGCCGGAAGATGTGCTGGACGCGCGGCGCCGGTCGGAGGTGGTTGTCGATGCGCAGGCCGTCACACGCGCCATCGACCGCACCTCGGTACGGGTGACGCTGGAACTCAAGGACGCGAACCCGCTGGTGCTGTGCATCATGAACGGCGGCCTGGTCTATTGCGGGCGGCTGCTTGCGCGGCTGCACTTTCCCCTCGAACTCGCCTACGCCCACCTGGCCCGTTACGGAGACTACACGCGGGGCGGGCCGCTGACCTGGGTTGCGAAGCCGACCCATGACCTGGCGGGCCGGCACCTGCTTGTCGTCGACGATGTGCTCGACGATGGTGACACTCTGAAGGCGGTTTGCGACTGGGCTGAGGCAGAGCACGCCGCCCGCGTGTGGACGACGGTGCTGGTGCGCAAGCAGACGCCGCGGAACGAAGCCGTCGACATCGACTTCACCGGGCTGCAGTGCCCGGACCGCTACCTGTTCGGATGCGGCATGGACTATCGGGGCTACTGGCGCAACCTGCCCGCCATCCATGCGTTGCCTGAAGACCTGGAACGGGCGCGTTGACCACCACCGCGCTGATCACCGGGTCGGGCGGGCTGCCGCTGGTCGACGGGCTGCCCGTCGCCGATGTCCCGCTGGATACGCCCTACGGCGCGATACCGGGCCCGGTGCGGGCGGGAATTCTCGGGGAAGGCAGGCTGATCGGGCTGCCGCGCCACGGCGAGCCGCGCCGGCTTGCGCCGCACGCCGTCAACTACCGGGCAAACCTGTGGCTGCTCAAACAGATGGGTGCCGGGCGGGTCGTTGCGACCTACACGGTGGGCTCCATCGAGGCGGAACTCGGGCCCGGCGACCTGGTGTTGCCTCACCAGGTCATCGACTATACGTGGGGCCGCAAGCACACCTTCGATGAGTCGGGCGACCGTCACGTCGACTTTACAGAGCCCTTCGATGCCGGGTTTTGCCGCGCTGCTGCCGATGTTGCGGAGCGCATCGGGCTGCGCATCGGTGTCGGCGGCGTGTACGGCTGCACCCAGGGGCCGAGGCTGGAAACGGCGGCGGAGATCGACCGCCTCGACCGGGACGGCTGCACATTGGTCGGGATGACCGCGATGCCCGAGGCGGCCCTGGCCCGGGAACTGAGCCTGCCCCTGTTGGGCGTCTGTATCGTCGTCAACCCGGCGGCGGGCCGCGGTCCGGACCCCACCCGTATCGATCTGGCAGCGCTGGCAAGGGACCGGGCGGCCGGGCTCGCCAGGGCCGAGGTGTTAGTCGCCGCCTTGCTCGGACTCGAAGGCAGCTGAGGCATCGACCAGCCATCGGGGCGCTGTCACCGGGTCTGCGCGGACGAGAACGCCGAGCGCCGGATGGTCCAGGTAGTGCAGGGTGCCGCTGCGCATCGCGCGGCTTTCTTCCAGCACCATGTATTCGATTCCCCCGGGTGGCTGTGGGTGTGCGCCGCTCTCCGGGCCGCCCGTTATGGATGACGGAGCCGCGGCACGCACCTCGCGGGCCGTTGGCGGGCCGACCCACCACAGACGAGCGCGAAAGTGGAGGTAGCGGCCCAGCGTGATAGCGAGGGTGCCCTCCAGTTCATGAACACCGTCGTCACGCCGGCCGGCCTGGATCAGCAGCGGTTCGGGCGCGTTCCTGGGCGGCACATGCTGGGTCCAGAGGCCGTGCCACAACAAGCGCAGCTGGCCGGAATTGCGGATGCGATTCGCCTGCCGGCGCAGCGTCGTGCCGGCCATGACGGCACGAAAGCTGTCGCCGCGCAGCTGGTTTTCGAAACGGCGCACGGCGTCCAGCCAGTCCAGCAGGGGATGGGGTTCGAGCACGGGCTCGATGGCCGGTGGGGGCTGCCCCGGCGGCAGGCTGCACAACGCTCGAGACTGTGTGGGCGCCACCGCAATATCGAAGGATACGGGTGGGCAGAGTTCCTCGGCCGCGGTATCGGGGCCGAATGCAGTCTCGGTGCCGGTATTCGGGTGAGGATCGTTTGAACCGGTGATTTCCGGCCCCGTGGGTCTGCAGGCGTCGTATGGAAACCCGTTGAGCTGCGGCACCGTGGACTCGTTCGCGGCCTGGCCGGATGCGTCGGCATCCTCCAGGACTGTTGACCGGGGCGGCGCTGCGTAGAGGTCTTCGCTTCCGGGCTCGGGTGTCATTGCCCCTGGCGCCGGGGGGGACAGGGGGCCGTCTTCGTGCAATGGAGGCTGATACCAGGCGGGAGTACCGGCCGGTTGCTGGTCGGAAGCGTCGCGGGTCCCGGAGCAGTCGAAGGAAAGCGTGGGAAATTCGAGCGTCGCCGCAGTCAGGGGGTTGAGGTTGTAAGCACTGCCTGGTGCATCGGCGGCAAACGACTGGAAACCGGCCGGAACGCTGCGCGGGTCCGTGTGGTACAGGTGTTCCGGGCTGTTGGCCGGCGTGGCTTCCACCCGCTGGAAAATTATCGCCTCAACGGAGTACCAGCTTTCGGTCAGGGCCTCCAGCCGCTCGGCGGCAGCCAAGGGCAATACGGATGTCAGGGCGCAGAATCCGCCGGCGGCAACGGACCGGTAACGGCGCCATCGGCGCACGCCTTCCCCCCCGCGACATCGGCGACGTGCGGATAACGGGTCTGCAACGCCGGACATTCGCTCGCTCAACGAGGCGCGTCGCCTGACCCGCGTCGACTGACCCGCATCATCCACCCGCGGCGAGGTTGCCGCTGAAAGCGTCGCGCGGCGCCAGCAGATCAAGCAGGCGCTCGGCGAAGGCGAAGCGTTCCTGCAGGTTGGGCAGGGCTTCCTGGATGCGCAGCCGGGACGCGCTGTCCAGCCGATAGGTGGCGGGTTCGCGCTGTACCAGGGCGACGACGCCGGAGGGGTCGATGCTGGTGGTGTCGCCTACCGTCACGACGCCCCCCCGTTCACCGAGATCGAATTTCACGATGCCGAGCTTGTTCAGCTTCAGCTTGAGTTCGGTCACGCGGAACAGTTGTTTGAGCGGCACGGGCAGCAGCCCGAATCGATCGATCATTTCCACCTGCAGGGCTTCGAGTTCGGAAGGCCCGGCAGCGCTGGCGATGCGCTTGTACATCAACAGCCGCGTGTGGACATCCGGCAGGTAGTCTTCGGGGATCAGCGTGGAGCAGTGCAGGTTCACTTCCTGGCTGACCGGCTCGAGCGGCGCATCGAGGTCGGGGACCTGGCCGGCCTGAATGGCGCTGACCGCGCGGCGCAGGAGTTCCATGTAGAGCGAAAAGCCGATGGACTCGATCTGGCCGGACTGCTCGTCGCCCAGCAATTCGCCGGCGCCGCGGATTTCCAGGTCCCGGGTGGCCAGCGCGAAGCCGACGCCGAGGTCGCCGGCCGCCTGTACCGCTTCCAGGCGCTTCACCGAGTCCGGGGTCATGGCTTTGGGGTGCGGGGTCAGCAGGTAGGCGTACGCCTGGCGGTGCGAGCGGCCCACCCTGCCGCGCAACTGGTGAAGCTGGGCGAGCCCGAACTTGTCGGCCCTGTCGATGACGATGGTGTTGGCGTTGGGGATGTCGATGCCGTTTTCGATGATGGTCGAGCAAACCAGTACGTTCAGCTGGCGCTGGTGGAAGTCCTTCATCACCTGCTCCAGCGAGCGCTTGGCCATCTGCCCGTGGCCGATGCCGACGCGGGCCGCCGGCGCCAGTTCGGAGACCTGCTCGGCAGCCCGTTCTATGCTGCGCACCTCGTTGTGGACGTAGAAAACCTGCCCGCCGCGCATCAGTTCCCGGTTGATCGCCTCGCGAACGATGTGGTTGCGCTTCTGCTGGATGAAGGTCTTGATCGACAGGCGCCGGGCGGGCGGCGTCGCGATGATGGAGAGATCCCGTATGCCGCTCATGGCCATGTTCAGGGTGCGGGGAATGGGCGTCGCGGTCAGGGTTATAACGTCCACTTCGGCGCGCAGCGCCTTGAGCCGTTCCTTCTGGCGAACCCCGAAGCGGTGTTCCTCGTCGATGACGACCAGCCCGAGATCGTCGAACCGGAAGGACGGGCCGAGCAGCTTGTGGGTGCCGATGAGGATGTCGAGGCGGCCGGTCTGCATGCGCTCGCGTATGGAGGCCGTCTCGGCGTCGGTGCGCAGCCGTGAGACCGCCTCGATCTGCACCGGCCAGTCGGCGAACCGGTCGGTGAAAGTATCGAGGTGCTGCTGGGCAAGCAGTGTCGTCGGCACCAGCACTACCACCTGCTTGCCGGCAAGCACGGTGGCGAAGGCGGCGCGCATGGCAACCTCGGTCTTGCCGAACCCCACATCGCCGCACACCAGCCGGTCGGTGGCCTTCTCGGAAGCCAGGTCCTCGATCACGGCATCGATGGCCTTGGCCTGGTCCTCGGTCAGTTCGAAGGGGAACCGGCTCGCGAAGCGGGCGTACTCGGCGGCATCGAATGCCAGGGGAACCGCTTCCCTGGCGGCCCTGCGGGCGTGGATATTCAGCAGTTCGGCGGCCACGTCGACGGCCTTGGCAGCGGCGCGGCGCTTGGCCCTCTCCCACTGGTCGGAGCCGAGCCGGTGCAGCGGCGCACCGGTGTCGCCGGCGCCCGTGTAGCGCGTGATGAGGTGCAGCGAGGTCACCGGCACGTACAGCTTGTCGCCGCCGGCGTATTCCAGCATCAGGAATTCGCTGACGAGTCCATCGACGCTGAGGGTCTGGAGACCCAGATAGCGGCCGATGCCGTGCTCCAGGTGGACGACGGGGGCGCCGGTGGAGAGTTCCGAAAGGTCGCGAACGATCTGCTCGGGGTCGACCACCCGGGCGCCGCTCACCCGTTCGCCGGTGGGCCGGTGGCCGAAGATCTGGGTTTCCGTGAGGACGATCAGTTCGTCGGCCCAGAGCCCCTGGTGCAGGGGTGCGGTTGCGATGCCGCACGGTGCGGTTCCCACAAGAAAATCGGACAGGCCCGGGACGGTCTCGGCGCCAATGCCGGCCCGGGCGAGGAACTCGGACAGCACCTCCCGGCGCCCGACGGTCTCGGCCGTGAACAGGAAACGCGCGGACCGGTTGGCGGCCATGAATTCCCTGAGCCGTTGCGCCGGTTCCTTGAGCCGCGCGTTGGCCTGCAGGTCCGGCAGCATCCGCGAGCGGCGGCGCGTCCCGGCTCTTTGCCTCTCGCGGAGCGAGATCCGGGGATAGGCGCGCAGCCGCTCGTGCAGGCGATCCGGAGTCAGGAAAAGGGCGTCGGGCTGGAGAATGGGGCGCTCGATGTCGTAGGCGAGGCTGTCGTGGCGGCTCTCGATGTCTTTCCGGAAGTGCTGGGCGGCATCGCCCAGGTCCGAGCGGTGCAACAACAGCGTATCCGCGGGCAGATAGTCGAACAGGGTGGCAAGGCCATCGAAGAACAGGGGCAGGTAGTATTCGATGCCGCCCGGGGGTATGCCGGCGGAAACGTCCTTGTAGACGCTGCACGTGCGCACATCCACATCGAATGTCTCGTGCCAGCGGCTGCGGAAGCGGGCAATGGCGGCATCGTCAAGGGGGAACTCCCGGGCCGGCAGCATGCTTATGGCGCCTACCCGCTCGATGGTGCGCTGGGTGTCGGGGTCGAACAGGCGCAGCGACTCGATTTCGTCGTCCAGCATGTCGATGCGGATCGGGTTTTCGGCGCCCGCGGGAAAGATATCCATGAGCGAGCCGCGAATGGCGAACTCCCCCCGGTTTTCGACGGTTTCCACGGCCGTGTAGCCGGCGGCCTCCAGCCGGGCGCGTTCGGTGTGGGTATCGAGTAAATCGCCGGCGGCCAGAACGAACGATTGCGCCTCCACGTACTCGGGCGGCGCCAGGCGCTGCATCAGCGCGGTAACCGATACGACCAGTACGCCACGGCGCAGCCGCCCCAGGGCGCGGAGCGTCGCCAGCCGCTCGGAGGTGATGTCCGGATGCGGTGAGAAGACATCGTAGGGCAGAGTCTCCCAGTCCGGGAAATGGACGATTCCGTCTTCGCCGTCGGCGGAGAAGAAGGCGACCTCGTCGTGCCAGCGAACGGCGTCCTCGGCATCATTGGCCACGATTACAACCAGGGAGCCGTGCGCTGCGGCAGCCTGTGCGGCCAGGAAACCCCCGGCGGCGCCGAAGACATTGTCCCAGGTCAGACGCTGACCGGGCTCGGTGGGGAGTTTGTCGGCGAGGCGGAAATCCATGGCGGGTGGGACTGCTGCGCTGGGCGAGCGGCGTATTCTACCCGCGTTATGGCACTCCCGCGAGGCTGGCAAATCAAAGGGTTGCGTAGCGGCAATGCTTCCTAATCGAGCGGCAAAACGGTAAAGTGCGGCTCGCGACCGCGTGCGCGATACAGCGGCGCAGGGGAGGGAACGGATTTCCCTCGCCAGTCAGCCTGCCAGAGCCGCCATGAAGCCGACCGACATCCTGAACCCGAACTATTTCCACAAGGTAGTAGATTGCCAGTGGGCCTGTCCCGCGCACACGCCCGTGCCCGAGTACATCCGGCTGATCGCCCAGGAACGATATACCGAAGCGTACATGCTCAACTGGGACAGCAACGTCTTCCCGGGCATCCTCGGGCGCACCTGCGACCGGCCCTGCGAGCCCGCCTGCCGGCGCGTGCGCACCGAGGAGAAGCCGGTGGCCATCTGCCGGCTGAAACGGGTGGCGGCAGACCACAAGGGCGACATCACCCCCTACATGCCACGCGTACCCACCAGGAAGAACGGCAAGCGCGTGGCGCTGCTCGGCTCCGGTCCCGCCTCGCTGGCGGTGGCGCGCGACCTGCTGCCGCTCGGCTACGAAGTGCACATGTTCGAGAAAGACCCGGCCGGCGGCGGCATGATGCGCAGCCAGATCCCGGCCTTCCGGCTGCCGGCCGACGTGCTCGAGGAAGAGGTCGACCTCATCCTCGACATGGGCGTGAAGTGCCACTTCGGCTACGAGATCACCAGCATGAAGGAAATGCTGGCCATGGACTACGACGCCTACTTCGTGGGCACCGGCGCACCGCGCGGGCGAGACCTCGACCTGCCGGGCCGCGCGGAGGTCGACGAACACATCCACATCGGCATCGACTGGCTGGCGAGCGTCGCCTTCGGCCATACGAGCTCCATCGAGGGCAAGGTCATCGTCATGGGCGGCGGCAACACGGCCATGGACTGCTGCCGCACCTCGAAGCGGGTCGGGGCGGAAAGCGTCACCGTGGTGGTGCGTTCGGCCTTCGAGGTGATGAAGGCGTCCGACTGGGAAAAGGAAGACGCCATGCGCGAGGGCATTCCCATCGTCAACAACCGGCCGCCCAAGGAGTTCGTGCACGAGAACGGCAAACTGAAGGGCGTGGTGTTCGGCTGCGTCAAGCCTGTCGAGGGCGAGAACGGGCGCCTCAAGTACGTGCCGAGCGGCGAGCCGGACGTGTTCCTGGAGGCGGACAAGATTCTCATGGCCATCGGCCAGGAAAACCACTGCCCGTGGATCGAGCGCGATGCCGGCATCCAGTTCGACAAGTGGGACTGCCCGCTGCTCGACGAGGTGACCCTGCAGTCCACCCACCCCAAGGTCTTCTTCGGCGGCGACAGCGCTTTCGGGCCCGAGAACATCATCTGGGCCTCGGCCCACGCCCACCAGGCGGCAATCTCGATGCACCTGTTCTGCCAGGGCAAGGACCTCAAGGCAGACCGCCCGCCGGAGGGCGTCAACCTGATCAGCACCAAGATGGGCCTGCACGAGTGGAGCTACGATGCCGAGCACGACCCGGCGGCGCGCTACCTGGTGCCCCACGCCGACAAGAAGCAGTCGCTAGGCAACATCAAGATCGAGGTGGAACTCGGCTTCGACAAGCGTCTCGGCGCCCGGGAGGCACAGCGCTGCCTGAACTGCGACGTGCAGACGGTATTCACCGACCGGCTGTGCATCGAATGCGATGCCTGCGTGGATATCTGCCCGATGGACTGCATCAGCTTCATTGAAAACGGCGAGGAGGAGGACCTTCGCCAACGGCTGATGGCGCCGGCCTCGAATACGGAACAGGACCTCTACGTTTCGGGCTCGCTGCCGACGGAGCGGGTGATGGTCAAGGACGAAGACCTCTGCCTGCACTGCGGGCTCTGCGCCGAGCGCTGCCCCACCAATGCCTGGGACATGCAGACTTCCGTGGTGCACATTCCCCAGCTCGGGTCCTACGCCGGGGAGGCGAGTGCCTGAAATGGTGACCTACAACGACTTCGTCATCCGCTTCGCCAACGTCAACGGCTCAGGCTCGGCAAGCGCCAACGGCATGTTCGCCAAGGCGATCTTCCGCATGGGCGTGCCGGTGGCGGTGCGCAACATCTTTCCGTCGAACATCCAGGGGCTGCCCACCTGGTTCGACGTGCGCGTCAACGAGGCGGGGCACCTCGGCCGCCGGGAAGGGGTCGACATCATGGTGGCCATGAATGCCGAGACCTACGCCGAGGATGTCGAGAGCATCAGGCCGGGCGGCTATCTCTTCTACGACAACAGCAAGCCGCTCGCCGCAAACCTCAGGCGCAGCGACATCCGCGAGATCGGCATGCCGATCTCCGCCCTGCTGCAGCCGGAGTTCACCGACCTCAAGCAGCGGGGCCTGTTCAAGAACATCGTCTACCTCGGGGCGCTGTCGGCACTGCTGAACATCGAGTTCGAAGTGATCACCGGCATGGTTGCCACCCAGTACAAGGGCAAGGACGACCTGATCCAGCCGAATATCCATGCGCTGGAGATCGGGCGCCAGTACGCGCTCGACTACCTCAACGGCCCCATCGAGTACCAGTTGCGGCGCTCGGATGCGGTGGGCGACAGGATATTCATCGAGGGCAACACCGCGGCCGGCCTGGGCGCCCTGTACGGCGGGGCGACGGTGTGCGCCTGGTATCCGATCACGCCGTCCACCTCCATGGCGGAGGCGTTCGAGCGTTACGCGGGCAGAATGCGTATCGACAAGGCCTCCCGGCGACGGAAGTTCGCCGTCATCCAGGCGGAAGACGAGCTGGCGGCCATCGGCATCGTCATCGGCTCAGCCTGGAACGGCGCCCGTGCATTCACCGCCACCAGCGGTCCGGGCGTATCCCTGATGTCGGAATTTCTGGGTCTCGCCTACTTCGCGGAGATTCCGGCGGTGCTGTTCGACATCCAGCGGGCCGGCCCGTCGACGGGCATGCCCACCCGCACCCAGCAGGGCGACCTGCTGGCCGCGGCATATGCCTCCCACGGCGATACGCGGCACCCGCTGCTGTTCCCGTCGACGCCCAAGGAATGCTTCGACTTCGCCGCGGACGCACTGGACCTTGCCGACCGCCTGCAGACGCCCGTCATCGTGATGAGCGATCTCGACCTGGGCATGAACCCGGTGCTGTCGGAGCCGTTGGCCTGGGACGACGAGCGCCGTTACGACCGCGGCAAGGTGCTGTCAGAGCAAGACCTCGACGAGGTCCAGGAATTCGGCCGCTATCTCGACGTCGACGGCGATGGCATCGGCTATCGCACGCTGCCCGGCACACACCCGGAACGGGGCGCCTTCTTCACCCGCGGCGCGTCCCGGGACGAGTACGCGCGGTACACCGAGGATCCGGACGCCTACCAGCGCAACATGGACCGGCTGCTGGAGAAATGGGCGACCGCCGCCGGGTTGATGCCGAAACCCGAGATTCACGAAGACGGCCGGAAAGCCGGCATCATCTATTACGGCACCAGCGCCATGCCCATGGACGAAACCCTGCACATGCTGCAGGCGGACGGGGTGGGGGTCGACCGCATGCGCATACGCGGCTTCCCGTTCGGCGACGAGGTGTGGCAGTTCATCGAACGCCATGACCTGGTGTTCGTGGTGGACCAGAACCGGGATGCACAGATGCGCACGCTGCTGATCAACGAAGGCGACGTGGACCCGGCGAAGCTGGTACCGGTGCTCTACTACGCGGGGCTGTCGCTTTCGGCCGAGGACATCCACTCCCAGGTGCTGGAGCATTACAAGGCGCGGAAACTGCCCCGCCTCACGGAGGTGCGCTCATGACATTCGTCGCCAAGCCGCGAATCCATCATCCGCAGCTGCCGGTCAACGAACTCGGGCTCACCCGGCGCGATTACGAAGGCGTGGTGTCGACCCTCTGCGCCGGCTGCGGCCACGACTCCGTCAGCGCCGCCGTGGTGCAGGCCTGTGCCGAACTGGCCCTGCCGCCGCACCGGTTCGCGAAAATGTCGGGCATCGGCTGCTCTTCGAAGACGCCGAGCTATTTCCTGGACAAGTCCCACGGTTTCAACTCCGTGCACGGGCGCATGCCGGCGGTCGCCACCGGCGCCAATCTCGCCAACCGGGAGCTGTACTGCATCGGCGTCTCCGGGGACGGCGACAGCGCCTCCATCGGGCTCGGCCAATTCGCCCACATCATGCGGCGGCGCATCAACATGCTCTACGTCGTCGACAACAACGGCACCTACGGGCTGACCAAGGGCCAGTTCTCGGCGACCAACGACCGGGGTTCCACCAGCAAGCGGGGCGTGCCCAACCTCTACGAGCCCATCGACCTGGTGAGCCTGGCCCTGCAGGTGGGCGCAAGCTTCGTCGCGCGCAGTTTCTCCGGCGACAAGAACCAGCTGGTACCGCTCATCAAGGCGGGGCTGAAGCATCACGGCATGGCGTTTCTCGATGTCATCTCGCCCTGTGTCGCCTTCAACAATCACAATGGCTCCACCAAGAGCTTCGACTATGTGCGCGGGCACAGCGGCCACTTCGTGCATGCGGATTACTTCCCGTCCGGGGAGGAAATCACGGCCGACTACGGGCCGGGCGCCACGGAGGACGTGCCGATGCCCGACGGTTCCGTGCTGCGCCTGTACAAGCTCGATGGCGGCTACGATGTCCACGACCGCGTGGGGGCGCTGGAGACGGTGCAGCGTTACCAGGACAGGGGCGAGGTGGTAACGGGGCTGTTGTACGTCGACCCGGATGCGGCGGATTGCCACGAGATCCTCGAAACGGTGGATGTGCCGCTGAACAGTCTGACCGAGTCCGACCTGTGCCCCGGCTCCGCGGCGCTCGAGCAGGTAAACGAGAGCTTCCGCTGACGGAAAGGCAATGGCCGCTGGGCCGCGGGCCGCCGGTTCGAGACGGCGGTTGGGGCGCCGGCCGATTCCAGCGAAATCCAGCTTCGCCGAACTCCTGAAATTAAGCCCTTCCGCGATTGTTCCCCGCGGGTTTCAAACTATAATGCGCGCGACTTCCCAGCATCCCCCTCGACAAAAGGATTTCTAGTGGCCCTACCGAGTCTCGACGACTACTTTCCGGACTGGAAAGAGCGTGAAGCGCTGGCCGAGGCGATGATCCCCATCATCGGGCGCCTCTACCGCAAAAACGTGGTGAGCTACTGCTACGGCCGGGCGCTGTACAACCAGAGCGTCATACAGATCATGAAGACCCACCGCTACGTGCGGCAGGTGGCGCACAACGAACTGTCGGAGTTCGAGAGTTACCCGATCTGCGAGGCGCTCTCGAAGATCGACCTGGGGCCTTCGCACGTCGATGTGGGCAAGCTGGCGACCCGCTACATGGAGGAATCCGAGAACGGCAGCGGCATCACGCCGATGGAATTCGTCCGGCGCGAGTGCGCGGAGGTGATCGGCCGGCACGTACCGCCGCTGGAAAAACCGCAGGATATCGTGCTGTACGGCTTCGGCCGCATCGGCCGGCTGCTCGCGCGGCTGTTGGTCGAGAAGACCGGCGGCGGCCACCAGTTGCGGCTGAAAGCCATCGTCGTGCGCAAGGCCGGCCCCGACGACCTGGCCAAGCGGGCGGCCCTGTTGCGGCGCGATTCGGTGCACGGGGCTTTCCTGGGCACGCTCAGGGTCGATGAGGCGAACAGTTGCCTCATCGCCAACGGCAATGTCGTCCACGTGATATACGCCGACCGCCCGGACCGGATCGATTACGAGCGCTACGGCATCCAGAACGCCACCGTGATCGACAACACCGGTGCATGGCGGGACGAACCGGGCATGAGTCAGCACCTGCAGTCCAGGGGTACCGCCAGGGTGCTGCTCACCGCTCCGGCGAAGGGAACGATCAAGAACATCGTCTCGGGGGTCAATTCCTCGGTGATGAACCAGAACGATGTGCTGCTCGGCGCCGCATCCTGCACCACCAATGCCATCGTGCCGGTGCTGAAGGCGGTCAACACGGGGTTCGAGATCGTGCACGGGCACATGGAAACCGTGCACGCCTATACCAACGATCAGAACCTGATCGACAACTATCACAAGAAGAACCGGCGCGGCCGCGGCGCGCCGCTGAACATGGTGATCACCGAGACGGGGGCATCGTCCGCGGTGACCAAGCTGCTGCCGGAACTCGAGGGCAAGCTGACCGGCAACGCCATCCGGGTGCCGACGCCAAACGTGTCACTGGCGATTCTAAACCTGACCCTGGCTCAAGACGTCACTGTCGCCGAGGTCAACGATTTTCTGCGCAATGCCTCCCTGCATTCGGGCCTGCAGCGGCAGATCGACTACACCGAAGCGGCCGATGTGGTGTCGTCGGACTTCGTCGGCAACCGGCACGCCTGCATCGTCGATGGCGGGGCGACGCTCGCCAAGGACAACCGGGTGGTTCTGTACGTGTGGTACGACAACGAGTTCGGCTACGCCTGCCAGGTGATCCGGGTCGTTCAGAAGTGGGCGGGGATTTCCTATCCGCTGATTCCGGGGGACGTGGAAGAGCAGGGATTCTGAGCGCGCGTTCCGTCCGGGTGGGGGCGTAGCGCGGGTTCAAGCAGCGGCGCAGCCCTAAGCAGCGGCGCAGCCTCAGGCAGCGGCGCAGCTTTAAGCAGCGTAGGAGATCGCGTCGGCGAGATGCTCGTCGATGATTGCCTGGGCGGTTTCGCGGCAGGAGCCGCAGCAGGCGCCGACACCCAGCGTATCGTTCAGGCCATCGAGATCGTGCGTGCCGCTGTTCGCGGCCTCGCGAATCTCGCTATCGGTTACGGCTCTGCACAGGCATACGTACATGACGGCGCGTAGTGTAAACAAAAACGATTCTCGATAGCAAGGGCGCATGCATCGCAATCGCCAATGGATGCCGATTCGCAAAAGCGAATAATTTTCATTGTAAATCAATAGGTTAGGGTTGTCTTTGTCGGTCAGCGGTGGCATCCTCACAACTTCAGACACTTAGCAGGAACCGATCATGCAGCCGATGCACAAGGACGTAGTCGTACACCTCAACGGGGTGCTGAAGAACGAATTGACGGCCATCAACCAGTACTTCCTGCACGCGAAGATGTTCGAGGACTGGGGCTTGCGGAGGCTGGCCCACAAGGAGCGCGAAGAATCCTTCGACGAGATGAAGCATGCGGAATCGCTGGCGGAACGCATCCTCTTTCTGGAAGGCCTGCCCAATCTGCAGGATCTCGGCAAGCTGAGGATCGGGCAGCACACCCGGGAGATGCTGGAATGCGACCTGGCCCTGGAGATGGACGCGATGCCCGCGCTCCGCGACGCCATCGCCTTCTGCGAAGCAAACGGCGACTACGTTTCCCGCCAGCTCTTCCGCGAGATTCTCGACTCCGAAGAGGAACACGTCGACTGGCTGGAGACGCAGCTCGAACTCATCGACAAGGTGGGCCTGGAGAACTACATGCAGTCGCAGATGCACGGCGACTGAATCGGGGGCGGCTCCGGGCGTGCATGCCGTTCTCGAGATGGTCATGCCAAAATTGATGCATGTTTTTCTCGTCAGCGCGCCAATTCTTTGTCAAAATGCGCACCCCGAGTACGGAGGTTGCGCCACGGGCAACCGCGGTAGCGACATCCGGGTATGAGGCTCGGGCGCGGTTTCGCGCCGGTCGGTAAGCGGATACAAGCCACAGACCATGCATCAGTCACCGGGTTCGGGCCCGTCGGGCGGGGCATGTTGGAGTGAGGCGGATAGATAGATGGCATTTGCGATTGCGTTGATCGTCCTGATTGTGGGCTCGGTTGTTTTTCACATCTGGAGCCCCTGGTACCTGACGCCCCTGGCGTCGAACTGGAGCACGATCGACTTCACGATCGACGTCACGTTCTGGGTCACGGGTTTCGTGTTCGTCGTGGTCAACGCCTTCATGGCGTACTGCATCATCCGGTTCCGGTACAACAAAAACAAGCGCGCCGCCTACCAGCCGGAGAACAAGAAGCTGGAGATCTGGCTGACGGCGATCACGGCCGTCGGCGTGGCAGCCATGCTGGCGCCGGGGCTGATCGTGTGGGCCGATTTCGTGACGGTGCCGGAGGATGCGCACGAGGTCGAGGCGGTGGGGCAGCAATGGCACTGGAGCTACCGGTTGCCGGGCGACGACGGCGAGTTCGGCAACGTCGAGGCCCGCTTCATCTCCGGTGACAATCCCTTCGGCATGGACCCGGAAGATCCCCACGGCCAGGACGACCGGCTGATCGAGAGCAACAAGCTGCACCTGCCCATCAACCAGCCCGTCAAGTTCAACCTGCGTGCCAAGGACGTACTGCACAATTTCACGGTCACCCAGTTCAGGGTGAAGATGGACCTGGTTCCCGGCCTCGTCTCCTACCTGTGGCTGGAACCCACGAGAACCGGCGAGTTCGAGGTGCTGTGCGAAGAACTCTGCGGCATCGGGCACTTCGCCATGCGCGGCAAGGTCATCGTCCAGGAACAGGACGACTACGATGCCTGGTACGCGGCGCAGCCCACCTACGCTGACACGCTGAGCCGCCCGGTCGGCGACCCGGTGATGGGCCAGGCCCGTTACGCGGTCTGCACGGCCTGCCACGGCGCGGCCGGCGAGGGCATTGCCGCCCTCAACGCGCCGAAGATCTCCGGGCAGGAAGACTGGTACATGCGCCGGCAGCTCAACTACTACAAGTCCGGCGCACGCGGCGCTCACCCGGAAGACCTCTTCGGGCAACAGATGGCGCCCATGGTGATCACCCTGGCCGACGAGCAGGCGATTGAGGACGTGATCGCCTACATCGGCACCTTTCCGGACGAACCCGCGGAGGTCACCGTGTCCGGCGACGCGGACCGCGGCCGCGACCTCTGGGTTACCTGCGGCGCCTGCCACGGTTACGCTGGCGAAGGCATCCAGGCGCTCAATGCACCGCGCACGGCGGGCATGACCGACTGGTACCTGAAGCGGCAACTCGAGAATTTCAAGGCGAACATTCGCGGCCGGCATGACGACGACCTGTACGGCTGGCAGATGGCCGAAATGGCGCGTATTCTCAAGGACGACAGCGCCGTAGACGATGTCGTCGCCTACATCAATACCTTCGGCCGCACGGCGGCCGTCGCGGATATTGGAGCGGAGGAATAGCATGGCTCAAGTTGCACACGATGCGGTCTCGGATGCGGAACTCGGTCCGTTCGAGGTCGAGGACGTCGAGCTTTATCACGCCAAAACGTGGATAGGCAAATACGTCTGGAGCCAGGACGCGAAGATAATCGCCATTCAGTACGGCATAACCGCCATCGCCATCGGCCTGGTGGCGCTGGCGCTGTCCATTCTCATGCGCCTGCAACTCGGCTGGCCGGAGGCCTTCTCCGTGATCGACCCGGCGAACTACCTGCAGTTCGTCACCATGCACGGCATGATAATGGTGATCTACCTGCTTACCGCGCTCTTTCTCGGCGGTTTCGGCAACTACCTGATTCCGCTCATGTGCGGGGCCCGAGACATGGTGTTCCCCTACGTGAACATGATCAGTTACTGGGTGTACCTGGCCGCGGTGCTCATTCTCGTCGCCAGCTTCTTCGTTCCCGGCGGCCCGACCGGCGCGGGGTGGACCCTCTATCCGCCCCAGGCGGTGGTGGGGGGTACGCCGGGCACCGGCGCCGGCATCATCCTGATGCTCATATCGCTGTGCGTGTTCATCGTCGGCTTCACCATGGGCGGCCTCAACTACGTCGTCACGGTGCTGCAGGCCCGCACCCGCGGCATGACGCTGATGCGGCTGCCGCTGACGGTATGGGGCATCTTCATGGCGACGGTGCTGGCGCTGCTGGCGTTCCCGGCGCTGTTCGTAAGCTGCATCATGATGATTCTCGACAGCCTGATCGGCACCAGCTTCTTCATGCCCGCCATGATTTCCATGGGCGAGCAGACCAGCCACGACGGCGGCAGCCCCATCCTGTTCCAGCACCTGTTCTGGTTCTTCGGGCATCCCGAGGTGTACATCGTGGCGCTGCCGGCGTTCGGCATCGTCTCCGATGTGCTGTCCACCCACGCCCGCAAGAACATCTTCGGTTACCGCATGATGGTATGGGCCATCGTCGCCATCGGCGCGCTGAGCTTCATCGTCTGGGCGCACCACATGTACGTGAGCGGCATGAACCCGTACTTCGGCTTCTTCTTCGCCACCACCACCCTGATTATCGCGGTGCCCACGGCCATCAAGGTCTACAACTGGGTACTCACGCTGTGGCGCGGCAACATCCAGCTCACCGTACCCATGCTGTTTGCCATCGGCTTCATCTTCACCTTCATCAACGGCGGCATCACCGGGCTCTTCCTGGGCAACGTGACGGTCGACCTGCCCCTGTCGGATACCTATTTCGTCGTGGCGCACTTCCACATGGTGATGGCGGTCTCGCCGGTGCTGGTGGTGTTCGGCGCCATCTATCACTGGTATCCCAAGATCACCGGCAAGATGCTGGATGACAACCTGGGCAAGGTCCACTTCTGGATGACTTTCCTCGGCACGTACGCCATCTACTTCCCCATGCACTATCTCGGCTTCGAAGGCGTGCCGCGGCGCTACTATGCATACGGTGAAACGGCCTTCATGTCCCAGTCGTCCCAGGACCTGAACGCGGCCATCTCCGTCGCGGCGATTTTCGTGGCGGTGGCGCAGGTGATCTTCCTCATCAACATCGTCAAGAGCCTGTTCGACGGCAAGAAGGCGGGGCACAATCCCTGGAACGCCACCTCCCTGGAATGGCAGACGCCGCATACGCCGCCGCGGCACGGCAACTTCGACGAGTTGCCGTCGGTATACCGCTGGGCGTACGACTACGGCGTGCCGGGGGCGGAGCGCGACTTCATTCCCCAGAACGTGCCGTCCGAGGAAATGGCGGAGGCCCAGGCGAAGTCCTGAGGCGGGTTCTCAAGCTAAAGCGGCCGAACGAGGCGATTGAATGACCGCGACACTGGTCTTTCTGGCAATTCTCATGGGTGTAGTGGTGTGGTGGCTGATTCGCCAGACCATCAACGTCGAGCCCTGGGTGGCCAGCGCGCCGGAGGGTGCCCAGCCCGGCGTCGGGTTCCTGCCGCCCGTCAAGGTAGGCCTCGGCGTGCTGCTGGCGGTGATCACGTCGCTGTTCGCCCTGTTCGTAAGCGCCTATGCCATGCGCATGGA
The DNA here is from genome assembly GCA_963663395.1 of Pseudomonadales bacterium. Classification (GTDB taxonomy): domain Bacteria; phylum Pseudomonadota; class Gammaproteobacteria; order Pseudomonadales; family Azotimanducaceae; genus Azophilus. The sequence goes on along the minus strand of OY760226.1, from coordinate 4,191,180 downwards.
GTACGGCGACTGGCGCCCGCTGCCGGAACCGCAGATGCTGTGGATCAACACCGGCATCCTGTTCCTCGGCAGCGTCGGCCTGCAGCTGGCGTGGCGGGCGGCGGTACGGGAGGACTGGGCCGGAATCAAGAGGGGCCTGCTGATCGGCGGCGTCTTTGCGGTCGCTTTCCTGGTGGGCCAGTTCCTCGCCTGGCAACAGCTCCACGATGCGGGGTATATCGTTTCCGGTAATCCCGCCAACGCGTTCTTCTATACCCTGACCGGCCTGCACGTGCTGCACCTGCTGGGCGGTCTGGTGGCCTGGGCCCGCACCGCGAGCCATGCCCGGGCCGGGGAATCAATGCCCAAAACGCGGCTCGGCGTGGAACTGTGCGCCGTGTACTGGCACTTCCTGTTCATTGTCTGGCTGATTCTGTTCGGCCTGATGTTGTCCACTTGATTTAGGATCAAAAAAACTGTGGCTGAATCCACTGCTCTTGCTCCTGGCATAAAAGGCATTGTCGACGACTGGTCTTCGGACCAGCGGGCGTTCAAGAAGGTTCCGTGGGGAAAGGCCATGATGTGGATCTTTCTCCTCAGCGACACCTTCATATTCTCGATCTTCCTGGTCTCGTACATGACGGTGCGCATGTCGACGACGGTGCCCTGGCCCAACTCCAGCGAGGTGTTCGCGCTGACGATGTTCGGCGCCCACATTCCGCTGATCCTGATCGCCATCATGACCTTCGTGCTCATCACCAGCAGCGGCACCATGGCCATGGCGGTGAAGTTCGGGTACGAGAAGCGCAAGGTGCCGACTTTCCTGCTGCTGGTGACTACCGCGTTCCTGGGCGCCACGTTCGTGGGCATGCAGGCCTTCGAATGGACCAAGCTCATCGTCGACGAGGGCGTACGTCCCTGGTCCAATCCCATGGGGGCACCGCAGTTCGGCGCCGCCTTCTTCATGATCACGGGGTTTCACGGCACCCACGTCTCCTTCGGGGTGCTGTTCCTGATCATCACCGCTGTCAAGGTGGCACGGGGCGACCTCGACAAGGAGACCCCGGGCTTCATGACCGGCCGCAAGAACCGCTACGAGATCGTCGAGACGATGGGGCTGTACTGGCACTTTGTCGACCTGGTCTGGGTGTTCATCTTTGCGTTCTTCTATCTCTGGTAATTCGGGAAAATCACCATGGCTGACCAAGGTCAACAACATCCGATCGCCATCTATTTCTGGGTGTGGGGGCTGCTCTTCGTACTGAGCGCGGCCTCCTACATGGTGGATTACATGGCGTTCCAGGGGTATCTGCGCTGGAGCCTCATCATCATCTTCATGATGCTGAAGGCGGGGCTGATCGTGGCGGTGTTCATGCACATGATGTGGGAGCGGATGGCGCTGATCTACGCCATCCTGGTGCCGCCGCTGGTGATTATCGTGCTGGTCGGTCTGATGGCCGGAGAGGCGGACTACACCTGGCTGACCCGCATGGAGTTCTTCACCAACATCTTCTGAGGGCTTCCGCGGCGGGCTTCCGCCGGGGCTTTCGCGGAGGACTGCCGCCGGGCGATTCTTCCAGCGCTCCTTTGCTGATGGGGAATACTTGTCTTGTTTTGGGGCCCGAGTGGGATTGCGGCACTCACCTGCCGGCGCAGAGGCGGGGTTGGTTTTGTGTACGGTAGGCGCTGAACGGCTTAACGCGCCGGCAGGTGAGTACCGCAATCCCACTCTGTGTTATTGAACGACTCGTCCGCGTGGCGCGGCGGTGTTGGCTTTGGGCCCGAGAGGGCTTACGGCACTCACCTGCCGGGCGCAGAGGCGGCGTTGTTTTTGTGTACGGCACGCGCTGAACGGCTTAACGCGCCGGCAGGTGAGCGCCGCAATCCCTCTCTATGGTGTTGACAGGAAATATATTGCTGTATTGCTTGGTCTCTTTTTGGCGGGTGGGGATCAGGGGATTGGTACCCAGACGTTGCACCAGCCTTTGGCGGCGACGAGTTTGCCGGGGAGTATCACGCAGGTGCCCCAGCCTTCCTCGGTTTCCGCGTATTGGCCGCAGTTGTCGCAGAACTGTTCGGCGCCCGCGGGGAACATGGCGTTGGCGGGAGCCGCGCGTTTCGGGAACTTCGCGGTGTCGACGTCCGCGACGTCGTGCTTGTAGCCGAAGGCGATCGCCAGCGGGTCGTCTTCGCTGATCTTTACCTCGCCCGCCGCCCAGGCAGAACTTGTGCACAGCACGTTGAGCAGCGGGATGGTTGCAAGGCCGGTGCTGTACTTAAGGAAGGTACGACGTGATTTCATTTTCTCCTCGTCTCGAAGGGTGAATGGGATTAGGGAAAGTATTCCTTACCTGAAGCGGTTGCGCCACTACAGGAGGTCCAGGATGCGGCTGTATTTCAGGACCAGTTCGCGGCGCGGCGGGCCGAGGCCGCGCTCGTCGAACTCGTTGTAGACCAGGAAGAAGCCGGTGTTCGCCGATTGCAGCCAGGCGAAGCGCAGGTTCGCCGCCACGGCGTCGTTGCGGTCGTCGTACTGCACCAGTGCCTGGAGCGAAATGCTCGGTGTGAATGAATAAGTGGCCCTGAGGCGGCCCACGTTGACCCGGAAGCGGGTGTTCGGCAGCTTGAAGTGGTTGTAGTTCCAGGACAGCTCCGAGGTGAACTTCTCGCCGATGCGGTAACGCAACAGCGGTTCCGCGTTGATCAGGTCGCCGCCGAAGCGTCCGCCGATTTTCGATCTCACCTGAAAACTCAACGGTGCGGCCTCGTCGGTCTGGAACACGAGTTGGGCCTCGGCATGGTCGTAGTCGCCGGCGGGAATGGTCTTGCCGCTGACGATCTCGAAGGGTTCGCGGACGCCTTCGTGGGTGAAATTGACGCCCGTGTGGATTTCCAGGCCCGAGTTCCATTCCCAGTGGGTGTCGACGTGTACCCAGTTCGACTCGTGGTAGTCGTCCTCGTAGCCCCAATAGCCGAAATATCCGATGTGCGGGCGGATTTCGTGCAGCCCCAGCAGGTTGCTCGGGCGGATGCGGCGCAGCACGTAGGCACCCGCCCGGCGGTAGGAGTTGCGCGCCAGGAAGCCGACCTCCGGGTTGAAGTTGGTGGCGACTTCGGTAAACGTGAGGCTTTGTGACCACCGTTCCGTCGAGCGGCTCGCCTCCACCTTGTAGGCGTGATCGTCCCCGGACAAATCCGGGGAATCGGTCTTCGCGAGCCAGCCGTTGAGGTTGATGTGCTCGCCGATGCCCCAGCGGCCGTCAATGGCGTAGGTGCGGTTGTGATCGTCGCCTTTCGCCACGAGGTGGCTGCCGTCGCCCTGCCGGTTGACCGCCAGTACGCCGATGCCGGAGCGGTTCGGGAGCTCGTAGTTGAAGCGGGCCACGGAGTAGTCGTTGCGGGGGGCTGCGCCCGGGACGGCCTTGGAGCGCATGTGCAGCAGCCCGACGTTCGTTCGGGCGCCGACCTTGCCGGACAGCCGCAGGCCCCCTTCGATGGGGATGGGGGTGCCGTCGTCGGCGATGCCGATGCGGCGGCTGAAGAACAGTTCCACCTCCCCGGGGCTGCCCACGGTGAACTGGCCGGCATTTTCCAGGAAGAAGGGGCGCTTCTCCTCGAAGAACAGGCTGAAACGGTCCAGGTTCGCCTGCACGTCGTCGGCTTCCACCTGGGCGAAATCGGTGTTGTAGGTGGCGTCCAGCGTCAGGCTGGGGGTGACGGAGTACTTGATGTCCACACCGAATTCCCCTTCGCTGTCGGTACCGTCCACGCCGCCGCCACGGGTTCCCATGCCGAGCCCATAAGGGGTGACCTTGAGGTTCCGTTGCGCCGGAAGGCCGACGCCTGCCACCGTTCCCGCCAGGGAGACCCGGTAGAGGTTGTACTGGCGGGGCAGCGGCGCCCAGAACGTTTCCTCGTTGTTGCGGCGGATGTTGCGCTGGAAGTTGATGCCCCAGGACTGCTCGTCGCCGCCCGCGTAGCGCAGCGACTTGAAGGGAATGGCGATCTCCGTGCTCCAGCCGATGGACGTGATGGCGCTGGCGACCGACCAGGTGGTGTCCCAGTTCAGGTTTAAGCCGGTAAGGCCTCCGCGGCGGCCCCCAGTGGCTTCCTTGGTCACCTGGGCGTCGTACTGGATGCCTGCCGGGTTGGTGCCGAACACGAAACCGTTCTGGCGATCAAGAAAGGTGTCCAGGATGACCTGGAAACTGTCGGTGTCGGTCAGGTTGCTGTCGCGCCGGCTGTCGGCGACGATGATGGCCGACGGGTCGTCGTCGTAACAGACCGCGGCGATGTACAGGACATCGTCGGTGAAGGCCACGTAGACGTGGGTGCGCTGGGTGGCGGGCGCTCCTTCGTCCGGCCTGGTTTGCCTGAATCCGGAAGCGGGCCTGACGCTGGCCCAGGCCGGGTCATCCAGAACGAGCCCATCGAGCTCGGGCGGCGCCTCGATGGCCGTGGCACGCATGACCTGTCGCGTATCGGGCGCTTCGGCCGTGGCGTGTGGGGCGCACGCAATGCCAAGCGCGCACGCGCCTGCAATGAGCGATCTGTTCAAATTTCGGCGTGCTCTTGTTTGGGTCCGGCAGATGCAGCCCGATACTGCCTGTTCGAGAAAAATGCGGGCACTGGTCAGGGGTGGCCGGGGTATTCGATCAGGTTGCAGTATAACTCAGGAGCGCCGTCTATCCGCGCCGGGCCCGCGGAAACCCGCATGAAACCTAGCCTGCAGCTTGGCGGAACACGTCCGGGCGGGCCTGCGCGGCGCTCTCAAGCGCTTGGTTCCTGACCGTGAATACGATAGGATTCAACTCTTTGCGAGATGGGTTTCGTCCCGAACTTCGGCTCAACCATGGGTCGAATCTGGCGGGACATTGTTTTAGAATTGGCGCACTTGGCACAGGATGGTTGGAATGTAGGCAAGGTCATTCCGCCGATTTGTTCATTTTAAAAATATAAACGAACGTTGGCAGTTATGGTTGCGACCCCGACGGAGAGTGGGTTACCACTACACAACGGAAAATTCGAGGGGCTTGCTGACGCGTTGAACTACGCGGCAACGGGCCGTAGCGGATACAACTTCTATGACGGTTCAGGCCGGCTTGAAGCCGTGTTGCCGTACGAGGAGTTGCGCGCGAGCGCGCTATGCCTCGCCCGGCGGTTGACGGGCCTGGGGTTGCCGCGCTATTCGCGCGTTGCCATCATCGCCGATACCGCACCGTTTTTTCACCGCTTCTTTTTCGCCGCCCAGTACGCCGGCTTCATCCCGGTGCCGCTGCCGGCGGTCATCCAGATGGGCGGCGGAGATGCCTACGTAGCCCAGATTCGCAGAATGATGGACAGCTGCGGCGCCGCCGTAGCGGTGGCTCCCGATGGTTACGTCAACCTGCTCAACAGGGCTGTCGAGCCGCTGTCGCTGGCACTGGCCGGGAGCGCAGCCGATTTCGATGCCCTGCCGGAGGCGGACGAATTGCCGCAGCCGCTGGCGGGAGACGAACCCGCCTACCTGCAATACACCTCGGGCAGCACGCGGTTCCCCCGCGGCGTCGAGATGTCGCAACGGGCGGTACTGAGCAATCTGCGCGAAATCGCCGATATCGGCGCGCAATTCCGTGCCGACGACCGGCTCGTTTCCTGGCTTCCCTTCTATCACGACATGGGCCTGGTGGGCTTTGTCCTGGTTCCCCTGATGCGCGCCTTGTCGGTCGATTACCTCAGTCCGCGCACCTTCGCCATGCGGCCGCGCCTGTGGTTGAAGCTGATCTCCGACAATCGTGGCACCGTTTCGTCCTGTCCACCGTCCGGCTACGGCCTGTGCGCCACGCGGCTGCGCCTGGCGGATCAGGAAAAATACGATCTTTCGAGCTGGCGCGTTGCCGGCGTGGGCGCCGAACGCATCGACCCGAGGTTGCTCGAGCGGTTCAGTCAGTTGCTGGCCCCGGCGGGCTTCGATCCCAAGGCCTTCGTCGCCTGCTACGGAATGGCCGAATGCGGCCTGGCAATCAGCTTCGCACCCCTGGATGTCGGCATACACATCGACCATGTAGACAAGGACCGGGTTATCGCCTCCGGAGAGGCAAGGCCCTGCAGCACGGACGACGATGCCCTGAAACTGGTTGACTGCGGCGCCGTGCTGCCGAGCTACGAATTCCGCATCTGCGATGAGCGGGGGCGCGAAGTAGGAGAGCGTCAGTGCGGGCGCATCATGGTGTGCGGCCCCAGCGTCATGCGCGGCTACTTCAACGAACCGGAAGCTACCGCCGAGGTGCTCGACGAAGACGGCTGGCTGGACACCGGCGACATCGGCTACCGGCGCGGCCGCAATCTCGTGGTTACCGCACGCAGCAAGGACGTCATCATCATCAACGGGCGCAATATCTGGCCGCAGGATCTCGAGCAACTGGCCGAGAGCTGCCCGGGTGTGCGCACCGGAACGACCACGGCATTCGAAGTCACGCAACCCGGCGGCAACCCGCTGGTCGTGGTGGTGGTCGAGTGCAAGCACACCCGTCCTGAACTGTCGCGCGAAATCCGTTCGCTGGTACGTCAGCACTTCGGTGTTCCCTGCCACGTCGACATCGTTCCGCCGAGAACCTTGCCCCGCACGTCCTCGGGCAAGCTGTCCAGAACCACGGCGCGGGCCGGCTTCCTGGCGCGCACCGGCTGGGATGCCGACGGCTGGCCGCTCCCGGGTCGACAAGCGGAGGCCTGATCCAGCCGGAGGTGAATAACCGCCTCCCGGGAACCATTGCCATCACCGGGCTCACCGGGTTCATCGGTGGGCGTCTTTCTGCAAAACTCCTCGATCTGCGTGCCGATGTGCGGGCGATCGTGCGCTCGGAAAAGAAACTGGTTGCCGGCATTCAGCCCTGGCGTGTCTCGCTGGGCGATGTGGAGGGCCTGCGTGAGGCTCTCGCCGGCGTCGATGCGGTGGTTCACCTGGCGGGCGCGGTGCGCGGCCGCACCTTCAGCGACTTCCGGGCGGTTAACGTCGATGCAGTCGCCAACCTCTGTACGGCCATCGAGGCGCAGGCGCCGCCACCACCCCTGCTGCTGATCTCGAGCTTTGCCGCGCGGCAGCCGGAATTGTCCGACTACGCTTCCAGCAAGCGTGCCGGAGAGGAAGTGCTCGGTGCCTGGCCGCATCTCGACCATACGATATTGCGCCCGCCGGCCGTGTACGGCCCGGGCGAAGTGGAAATGCGCCCGTTGCTGGACTGGATGCGGCGCGGGTTGACGGTCATTCCCGGGAACCGGGATCAGCGCCTGGCGTTTCTGCATGTCGATGACCTTGCCGAGGCGGTCATCGCCTGGCTGCGCGATCCGTCCCGCTGCCGGCATGGCCGGTTCGAGATCGACGACGGCGCGCCGGACGGCTACGATTGGCCCGCGATCGCTGGTGCGGTGGGTGCGCCGCGCAGCAGGACAGTCGTGGTGCCGGCCGCACTTCTGGCCGGCACGGCCCGGGTGAACCTGGCTGCCTCGAAGCTGTTTCGGTATGCGCCCATGCTGACGCCGGGCAAGGTCCGGGAATTGACCTGGGAGTCCTGGGCCGGCGCCGACGGCACCTACGGCACGATCACCGGGTGGCGTCCCCGCTACGATCTGGCCAGCGGATTGCAACAGATGTATGACGAACAGATGTAAGACGGTGGGTGAGATGGATTCAATCGAGCAAACCCTGTGCGACGTGCTGGCTCAGACCGTGACCCTTGAAGGCCCGGTCGATGCGGAGACGGATCTGCTCGATGGGCTCGCCCTCGCTTCGGCCCAGGTGATGGAGTTCATCATGGAAGTGGAAGACCACTTCGACATCGTCATCGAGCAGGAAGCCCTCGCCGATGTGCGTACCATCGGCCAGTTGGCGAAAGCCGTACGGGGGGCCCTGGCGTGAAGCTCCTGGACAAGTTCCGGGAGGTTGCCGAATTGCGCCGGGGGCTCGGCGAGATCGACCCGACCGGAGTCGTCATCGACGGCCTCAACTCGCCGACCGAGGGCATCATCCACGGGCGCCCCACGATCCTGGCGGGCACCAACAACTACCTCGGGCTCACCTTTGATCCGGCGGGCATAGCTGCCGGGCGGGCTGCTCTGTCCAATGCGGGCACCGGCACAACCGGTTCGCGCATGGCTAACGGCACCTATGCCGGGCACCGGGCGCTGGAGGCCGAACTGGCCGATTTCTACGGGTATCCCAACGCGGTCGTCTTTTCCACGGGCTACGCCGCAAACGTGGGGTCGCTGGCGGCGCTCCTCGGGCCCGGCGATGCCGTGCTCCTCGATTCCGACGCCCACGCGAGCCTGTTCGACGGGTGCCGGCTGTCTCCCGCGAAAGTGTTCACCTTCCGCCACAACGACCCGGCCAGCCTGGACAAGCGGCTGGGGCGGCTTGGCGAGCAGGCCGGGCGTACGCTGGTTGTCATCGAAGGGCTGTACGGCGTACTCGGCGACCGGGCGCCCATTGGGGAGATCGTCGAGATCAAGGCGCGCCACGGCGCCTGCCTGTTCGTGGATGAAGCTCATTCCATGGGCGTCCTGGGTGAAAGGGGGCGCGGCCTGGCGGAAGAGGCGGGCGTGCTCGATAAAGTTGACTTCATCATGGGCACCTTCAGCAAGAGCCTGGGCACCACGGGCGGATTCTGTGTCAGCCGGCACGAGGAACTGGCGCTATTCCCTTACAGAAGCCGTCCCTACATGTTCACGGCGTCGCCTTCCCCGGCGGTGGTCGAATGTACGCGGTCTGCCCTCCACGCGATACGTACGCGGCCGGAACTGCGGGCTCGCCTGTGGCGGAACGCAATGAGGCTGCGCGAGGGCCTGACTCAACTCGGCTTGCAGGTGGGCGACACACCGTCGCCGGTGCTGGCCATTCGGCTTGCCGACCGCGCCGGGGCGCTGGCTGCCTGGAACGGCATGCTGCGGGAAGGGGTCTACGTCAATCTCATGGTGCCGCCGGCAGCGCCGGCCGGGGCGAGCCTCCTGCGCATGAGCGTAAGCGCTGCCCACACCGATGAGCAGATCGACGAGATCGTCCGGGTCACGCGGCGGGTGGTTGTGGAGTCTGCGGAACTCACCTGAACGCGCCCTCGCGGTACAGGCGCCAGACCAGCGGCCATGCGAACAGCAGGGGATATCGCCGCTGCCGCTCAGTGGCCTCGATGTGCACGCCGGAGTGCCTTTCCAGCTTCCACAACATGTAGCCGACCGGATCGTCGAAGGTGAGCGCCGCCTTGAGAATGCGCGCACCGGACATTGCCTTGCCGGCCGCCTGCCGCAACCGCCAGAGGACGGGACGATCCTTGCCGCGCCCCCGGGCATCGAACAGGGAATCGTAGTAGGCGCGGTTGGCTGCGTAGATTTCGCCGTACTTGCCCGAGCGCTCCGAGCGAAGCTCGGCCGCATAGGTGCGCTCGAATACGGCCAGCCAGTAGCCCTCGGGCGTCGTCAGGGTATCCGGCGAACCCATGGCATCGAGCAATCGGCAGGCAGACCGCGCGGCGATGTACTTCAGGCGCGCCATGATCTTGTCGTCGCGGCAACGGATCAGGCAGCACGGCTGCACGAACCGGGCCCAGAAGTAGGGATGGAAGTCCGTTGTTACGGCGTTTACCAACTGATGGGTCAAGAGCACGCTGACCTTTGCGCGCAACTCGCCGTCCGAGACCATATAGACGTTCGGCGGCAGCGCGCTGCCAAGCCAGCGGTCCAGGCGTGGCGAGGGCGGATACTGCCGCAGCAGCACGTACAGGTCGGGCATCGCCTCGGCATTGCCGCGCAGATAAGAGCCGTACAGGACGATGGCATCGATGCTGTCGCCGTAGCGTTCGTCCAGCTTTGCGAGCACGCCCGCCAGGGCCGGGTCGTCCGGCGCTTCGAGCAGCGCAAGTCCTGCAAGGTCCTCAGCCATACGCGCGGCGGGTCGAGGAGAAGGTGCGGAAGCTCCTGGGATATTTGCGCCGGGCTTCGTCCTGGGCCAGCCAGGAGGTCAGTGGGCCGCTGGTCATGCGTATGCAGCAGGCGAATGCCAGCCTGCCCAGCATGATGACGCTGGAGGCCAGGGTCCAGAAGGCCACCAGTTCGAAACCGAGGCCGGGTTCGCCCACCAGCCAGCCGGCCGTCAACAGCACGAGGCAGGGGTTGCGGCGGGCGGTGAACAGCCGGAACCAGGCATCGAACGGGCGCCAGGCGAAGAGGCTGACGGACCCCAGGCCATGAAAGGCCCCCTCGATGAGGCGCCCGCCGGCATAGCCCGCGACAATGAAGATCATCAGTGCCTCGAAACCGAAGCCGAGCTGCGGTTCGAACCCCGCGAGCGACAGCCCCCACAGCCAGTACCAGAACGGTGGGTGCAGGATGTCCATGCCGTGATCCAGCCAGTGCCCGAACTTGCTTGACTGCACGGTCACCCGGGCCAGCTTGCCATCCACGGTGTCCAGGTAGGTCATGAACCAGCCGAGCAGCAGGCCCCAGAAATAGAAGCCCTCGTAGAACAGCCAGCAGGTGGCCAGCATCTGGACGAATCCGATGCAGGTGACGGCATTCGGCGAGATGCCGGCGTTGGCGCAGATGCGGACCATTGCCTTGGCGGGCACCGGCCACCACCACTTGGTGATGAAGTCCGTGATGCCCTTGTAGGAGATGCCGTACAGTCGATTTTCCAGCGCCTTCGCGGTGGCAGCCGTAATGGACTCGAGCAACGGCGGCTCGATTTTGCGCAGGTCCGCCTCGAAGGCATCGAGGTCTCCCGCATCGATGGTTGGAATCGGGGGGTTCGGGTCGGGCAGGGCAGAGGCATCGACAATGCCGGAGGCGGCTGCCGCCAGTGACCGGTCGACGTGGGCGGCTGCCGGTACGGTGCCGTCCATCAGCAGCCCGTCGTGCCCGAGCAGCCCGTTGAGCGTTGGCAGGTCGTAGGCGTAATCGGCACGCAGAATGAGTACCCGTTCGGTGTCGGGAATCGATTCCACATTGCTGACCAGCGGAATGTCTCCGGTCCTGCGCAGCTGGCGGGCGATCCGCTCGTGGCCGGTCAGCCCCCACAAGCGCTCTTCCGAGGTGCCGACGATCAACGCATTTGTCATTGCAAGTTACGGATCAAAAAAGGGATTATCTGCCACCCTATGCGCATGATCCACATTTCCGACCCGCATTTGACCAGCCTGGAAGGCATCCCGACCGCACATTTCGTCGGGAAACGGCGGCTGGGCCACGCTTCGTGGCGGTTCCGGAGGCGACATCGGCACCTGCGCGCCACGCTGGACGCACTCTGTGCGTTGGCGTCTTCCCTGCGCCCTGACGTGGTCGTCGTCACGGGAGACCTGGTGCATCTGGGTTTGCCGGCGGAAATAGAGGAAGCGGCCAACTGGCTGCGGGCGTTGGGAACTCCGGACAGCGTTTTCGTGGTGCCCGGCAATCACGATGTCTACCGGGCGGACTCCTGGGCGGCGGTGGAGGCGCATTGGGGTGAGTATCTGCGGCTTGCGCCTGGTGCGAACGGCGAACCCGCCTATTGGGCCGGGTTTCCCACCCGTCTGGGCATGGACGGCATAGAGATTCACGGCCTGAACACGGGATTGCCGACCCCCGTGTTCATGGCTACCGGCGAACTGGGACGCGGCCAGTGCGAGCGGTTGACCGAGAGCCTGGCTTCCACGCCGGCGGGGAGTCTCAACATCCTGGCGATCCATCATCCGCCCGCGCCGGGAGCGGTGCCGGAGCGCAAGGCGCTGACAGACATGCAGCGCCTTGCGCCGGCCGTGGACATGGCGCACTTGGTGCTGCACGGCCACGGCCACTTCAACAGATTCTACCGGCACGGCGCGGTACCGGTGTTCGCCACCGGGTCCGCCTCGAAGTCGAACGCGCCGTTTCGCTGTTTCGATATATCGCGCAAGGATTCCGGATGGCGTGTCGAGATGCAGCTGCATTGCCGGAAGCCGGACGGATTTGCCGTCGTAGAGTCCCAATCGTTCGAGTTCCCCGCCTGATCACCGTCGCCAGACCAGCGCGGCCAGCGCCACGGCCAGAGCGAGCAGATCCGGCGCGAGGCTGGTGAGCGCGGCCGGCAACTGGTACAGCAACCCGAACTGGGTGACCGTTCGCTCCAGCAGGTAGAAGACGATGCCGATCGCACCCCCCAGGGTAATGCGGGCGCCCAGCGGCATTGCGCGTGTCGAGCCGGTCACAAAGGGTACGCCCAGGAGCGCCATGGCGGCGAGTCCTAGGGGCAGGCTCAACTGGTGCCACAGCAGCAACCGGTACCGGTGGGTGTCGAGGCCGTTGTCTTCCAGGTAGCCGACGTAGTCGGCGAGATCGGCCGGCGCCAGCGCGTGGTCGGCCTGGACGAAAGCCGCAAGCTGTTCGGCGCTGATGCGGTTCTGCCAGGGTAACCTGTCCGCCTCGCTGCGCAGGGCCTCGTCCGCATCGAGCCGCGTGACGGTTACCTCGTGCAGCAGCCACTCGTTGGCACTGATCACGTCGGCGCTGGCGGCCTGCGTCAGGCGGACAATGCCGCCGTCGTCGCCGAACTCGTAGATTTCGATGTCCAGGGGGACCATGCCGTAACGGACATCGCCGACACGTACCAGGCTCGACCCGCTTCTTGTCCAGTGTTCGTTGCCCTGCACGGATGTGCTCGCCAGCGCGTGCGCGCGCAGAGCCGCGGCGCGGCGCTCGAAGTCGGGGATGATGTACTGCTGAACCGCGGCTACCGAGACGATGATGATGCCCAGCAGGGCGAACAGTGGCCGGGCCAGCCTGCCGATGCTGACGCCGCCGGCGCGCATGGCGGTGATCTCGGACTGGTTTGCCAGCACGCCGAGGCCGACCACTGTGCCCAGCAGGCAGGTCACGGGCAATACATCGATCCCGATACGGGGAATCGAAAAGGCGACGATGCGCAGTGCATCGAGACTGCTGAACGTTCCCTTGCCGACATCCTCCAGTTGTTCGGCCAGCTCGATGAAGGCGAACAGCCCCAGCAGTCCCAACAGCACTGGGCTGCCCCCCCGAATCAGGGAGAGGAACAGATGGCGGTCAAGCATTGCCACGTATCGGCCCCAACCGTCAGCCCACCCGGCGCGAAGCCAGCATGCCGAGAGCCACCAGGGCGGCCAGGCCCAGGGGCGCCCACCACAGGTGCTGCAGGGTTCCCTGCTCGACGCCGGAGCGGGCGATGCCGATGAAATTGAAATAGGCCGCATAGAGCGCTACCGCAAGCAGTATGCGCCCGTAGCGCCCGCCGCGGGGCCGGGTGCGGCCAAGCGGCACGGCGATCAAGGCCAAGAGCACCGTCGAGACACCGGTGGAAAGCCGCCACTGCAGCTCTGCGCGGTCTTCCGGGTTCGTCGAACCCATGAGCCGCCCGGTCGGGGTGGCTTTCGGCCGGTAGCCGACCGGGTCCGGCATCAACGTCGGCGTCCAGATGGAAAAGGTGCCGAAGCGGCCGATCAGGTCCGCCTCGCCATCGGTCTGCCTGTAGACGAAGGCCGTCTCGAGTTGCAGCCGGTGTGCATCCGGCTTTGCGAACGACTGCAGGCTGCCCCGGCGTCCGGAGATCACTTCCAGGCCCGAGCGATCCCGCGAGCGAACGAACAGGCCGGCGAATTCCCCGGTTGCGGCATCCCGGTCTTCGAGGAACACCATGCGGTTCTCATCGCCGTAGATGTGAAACTGCCCGGGCGCGATATCTTCCAGTTCCGCGGACGCCTCGGCGTCGGCGCGAAATTCGTACAGCCTCTCGTACGCCCAGGGCCGGACGACGAGGGATAGCAGGCCGACCACCAGGGCCACGGTCAGCGACAGCCAGACGACCGGTGTGACGATGCGTCCCTCGCCGACGCCCCCGGCCTTCAGGGCGGTGATCTCGTAGTCCGAATAAAAGCGGCCGAGGGTAACGATCATGCCGACGTACAGGGCAATGGGGATCAGCACCTCCAGCGCGATCAGGACCTTGAGCCCGGTCAGCGTGGATACCGCCGATGCGCTCAGGGCGCCCTCGTTTGCGTCCGCGAGAAAGCGGGTTAGGCTGTAAGCCATGAATACGCCGACCAGCAGCACCACCACCGCAACCAGGGGTTTGGTCACTTCGCGGACCAGGTATCTGTCCACGATCATCGGCAGGGCCATCCGCTGGTCGCTTTTCTGTTGGGTACTCGCAGGGTCGACCTCAATGGCGGCCACGGAAACTTCGCCCGGGGGCGAAGCAGCTCCCATAGTAATTCGGGCCGACCGGGCCTGGGAAGGGGAAGACGGCGGGGTTCTGTACCTGGAGGGCAACTTCGAGATGAGTTCGGCACAGTGGCGGGTCACCGCGGAAGATGCCGAGGTACACGGGCCGGTGGAGGACCCCGAACGGGTGATCGTAACTGGCGCTCCAGCCCGCATCTCCTTTGACAACGAAGGTTCCACGATCACCGGGCAGGGCGGTCGCATCGTCTACCGGTACCGTGAAGAAGTGATCGAACTGTATGACGACGCCATCCTGGAGGGAGAGGACGTGTCCATGGCCAGTTCGGCGATCGTCTACGATCTCAGGAACGAGCGGCTGCGCTCCAGCGGGTCGGACGGTGTCGAGGTCATCGTGCGGCGCGACGGGAACGGCGGTTGAGGGCCGGTCCCGTGTTGCACGGGGGGGCGCTGAAACCGCCGGGTTAACGCCTGGCGTCAGCGCTGAGGCGGACGCCCTGCTGCCACCAGCCGGGCACGGTGACGCTGGCGTATTCCAGGTCCTTTTGGTCGTCGATTTCGCACCAGCCGTGACCGGCGGTGCTGACGGTGCCGACGTGCCCCTGGCGGGCCAGCAGGTCTATCGCCGACAGGTACCAGCGCTTCAGGGTCGACTCTTCCAGCATCATCGATTCGAGTTGCGTGCGGAAGAGTCCCACGCCGGTGCCGCGGAAGCGGATCATGCCGATGGATTCGCCGTCGACCTCAACGATGGGAAGTTTCTTGTCCACGCGCTTGAGCGAGCCGTCCTCGACGATGACCTTCATGTCGTCGTCGTCGTAGTCGTCCTTCTGATTGGTGACCAGGGTGATGTCATGGCGGTCGCGGCTGGCGACCAGGCGCCGGAAAACCTCCGGCTCGAACATCGTATCGCCGTTGATCAGCACGAAGGGATCGGTCATCTCGTGACGCACGATCCAGCAGGTGCCCAGGTTGTCGCAGTGGGCATAGAAGGGGTTGTGGGCGATGCGCACCGGCAGTTTCCTGAAGCCGTGGACGATCTGCCTGACGATGCCCGCCTGGAAACCCGTGGCCACCACCACTTCGCTGGCTCCGGCCTCCACCAGGGACTCCAGTTGCCACTCGAGCGCCGACTTGTCGCCGAGCAGCAGCGCGCATTTCGGCTGCTCAATGGTCAGCGGGAGAAGCCGCTTGCCCTGGCCGGCGCTCAGGAGAATTACCTTCATGGACTGTCCCTGTTTATGCGCTTCGGTTACGAAGCGAGGCGGGCCGCGACCTTACGCGAAACGAGGTGGTCCTTCAATCGGTGGACCAGTGCCAGAATGGTCAGCGTGGGGTTGGCCCAGCCGCTGGTAGCGAATACGGAACTGCCGGCGATGTAAAGGTCCCGGTAGCCGTGCACGGCGCAGTTGCCGTCGACCACGCCGGCTTTCGGGTCGTCGCTCATGCGGGTGGTGCCCATGTGGTGATAACCGCCGATCGGGTGGTTGCCGACCGTGGGGTCGACCGGCCAGGCCAGGTTGTCCTCGTACAGCCAGGGTTCCGGTTCGAAGCGGCCGATGCCGAGGCGCACCAGTTCCTCATCGAGAGCCCGGGCGAGCTGTCGCAGCGTATGCTTGTCCTGCTCGTTGAATTGCCAGTCGAGGTCGGCCCGGGGCAGGCCCAGGGCATCGGTGCTCTCGGAAAGGCGTACCCGGCTGTCCGCATTGGGCGCCTGCTCGGCGCGGATCATGACGTTGAGCCGCCGGTCCGGCAGGGCGGCCAGACCGCGTGTCATGGGCACTGCCAGGCGCCTCTGATACCAGGCGGCCAGGTCCCGGTAGAGATGCCAGACGTTACGGTTCCTGCGGCTTGGCTCCAGTTGGTGCTTGAGGTTCTGGTACATCCGCTGCACCACCGGCATGCCGCGGCGCGGGTCCCGCTGCCACTTGAACGTCATGGCCGTGTTCAGGATACCCAGGTCGCGCTGCAGCGCCGGGGCGGGCGCCAGCACCGGCGCGACGGGCACGCCCTTGGACGGTGCGTGCGCGTCGCGCCGGTCCGGGACCGGGAATCGCTTGCGGAACCGGTTCCACAGGTCGAAAGCCTTACCGGAGTGCAGGCGTCCCAATCTGCCGTGGGCGTGCTCCATGAAAAAGCGGCCGACCCGGTCGTGACGGTTGCCTATACCGTGCGGTTCCACATCTGTGGACGTCAGCAGAAGCCTGGCGTTCTCGATGCCGCCGCAGGCCAGCACGTAGATGTCGGCCCTGACCTTCGCCTGGCGGCCTGCCAGGTTTGCGATCAGTACGTGATCCAGGCGGTCGGCGCTTGCCGCGGCCTGCAGGTGAATGGCGTTGGCGTGAGTCAGGATGCGAACGTTCGGATGCTCCAGCAGGTCCTGGGCGCGTTCAGCACTGAAGCGCTCCCTGACATCGTCGAACCGCCAGAAGGGCGTTACGAAACGGTCGCGGTCGAAAGGTGGAGGATCGGTGGCCAGGCTGTTCCAGAGCGCTTCCCCGTACTCGTATTGCCCGATCTCCAGGTCCCGGTGCGCGGCCCGGTAACCGTCTTCAAGATCCTCCCTGCCGATCGGCCAGCCGCTGCGGGGCACCCAGTCGCGGGATTCGAAATCGATACTGTCCAGAGGCGCACAACGCCCGCCCCAGATGCTCGTCGTACCGCCGAAGAATCGCAGCCGGCTGTCGTCGAGATCGTAGTAGGGCATGCCGACGTTCTCGCCCACGCCGAGGGACTGGGTTACGGGGTCGTGATCGAAGCCGCCGCTTTCCAGCAGGCAGATGTCAATTCCGTCGGCTGCCAGCCCCCGGGCCAGGGTCACGCCGGCCGCACCGGCGCCGATGATGCAGATCCCGGCGCGCAGGTCCGTCTCGACAGCTTCCTGAGCGAAGTCAATCAACATGATGGCCGATCCGCCTGTTCCAGCGCTTCAGGTTGGCCAGCGGCCGCCTGACGTAGGCGCTGGCCCTGAGCAGGGAGAGCAGGGCATCCCGGCAGGGCCCCGCTATTCTGTCCAGGGGCCGGTCGAGGTCCAGGAATAGCACCACGCGAGCCTGCTGCGTGGCGTTTTGCACTTCGTGCTCGAACGTGTCGTCAAAACAGAGGCACTTGCCTGCTTCCCAATGGCGGGTCTCGTTGCCGACGCGAATCCGGCACCGCTCGGCCTCCGTCGGGATGCGCAGCCCCAGGTGGCAGCGCACCACCGCCTTGGTGGGGCCCCTGTGCGGCGGTATGTGGTAGCCGGGCGCCAGAATGGAAAACCAGGCATTCTGCAGGTCGGGCAGGCCGGCCAGGATTTCCGCCGTGCGCGGGCAGGCGCAGCAGTTCTCCTCGATGCGCTGCCCGAACACGTAGAAGACAAAGGTCTTCCAGTTGTCGCCGTAGGAGATGCGCGCCTGGTCGGGGGACATTTCGTGGAACGTCGGAATGTCTTCGGGGCGTTCCAGCACCCGGTCGAGTTCATCGCGGATGGCTTGCCAGCCGGCTTCCAGGGCGCGTACCTGTGGAAAGCCCCGGGCAGGCAGGAACGGCGTTGTCGGCACCAGCGAATGGCGGGCCAGAAAGCGGTCCGTGGCGCGCAGGAAGACCTTCCCCAGCCGGACGCCGAGCCTGGGTTCGGGGCGTTCGTTCAACATCCCAGAACCTGCTCGGCCAGCGCCAGGTCCTGAACGGTATCGACATCCACGGCGGCCAGTTCGTCGTCGACCTCGACCCAGGAAACCTTGCAGCCCATTGCCCGTGACAGCACCGCAAAGGCGTCGTCCATTGCCAGTCTGCCGCCCAGGTAGCGCAGCAACGTGCCCGCACCGAGTTGCCCGGCGATGCGCCAGGGACGCTTGCGGTCGCGCTGAACCTTCGGCCAGAAACAGATGGCCCCGCGTGCTTCTGGACTCATCAGCAGGAACAGATTGGTGCTGCAGTAGCTCCCCTCGCGAAACCGGAGCAGGGTGCGGCGGGTGCCGGGAAAGCGCCGCATGACGCGTTCGCGGGAGACCAGCCCCACCAGCGCATCGGCATCCGGCGGGGCGGCGGCCAGGAATCGCTCCACCGTGGGCGCAGTGAGCAGCGCGTGGTCGCCGGTGGTCAACAGCACTGGGAACTCGTCGATTGTCTCGAGGGCGCGCAGCGTGCTCTCGGCAGGCCCGCGGTCCGGCTCGATCCAGGAGAAGTCGCCGCTCTCGAAAATGGCCCCAAGCGTGGCGGAGCCGCGGCACACCGTCCGCTCCGGGCCGGCGACCACGCCGCCGTCTATGCCATGGGCGGCGCGCAGGGTTTCAATGACGCGGACGATGCTGGCGCGCCCGGCAACCGGGGCGAGCACGCCCGCGGGGACGCCGGTGGCAGCGGCCAGCGCGTTGCCTCCGGGCCGTTCGCCGGCGAGCACGATGGCCTTCATGAGCCGGCGAGGCTCTTTTCGTACAGGCGGTAACGCTTGGTGACGGTGCCGCCGAGTCGCTCGAGGATGCTGCGCATGCCGGCGTTGTCCTCCAGTATCCAGGACAACTCGCCGGAGGTCACCCCGAGCCGCAGCACGGGTGCGTTCATGCCATGGATCAGGGTCATGGCAATGCCGGGGCCGAACACCGTGTCGTGAAGGTCCTTGCGCACCCCCATGAGCGGAACCCGCACCGTGGTGGGAAACCGCACTTTCAGGCGCCAGAGCAGCTTCGCCCATCCGGTGGGGAACAGCCGGCCGTTCAGGTCGCGAATGCACGCGTTGATGTTGGGCAGAACGACGATGAACCCCGCCGGTTCCCCATCGAGTTCGGCGATGCGGATGAAATCCTTCGGAACCACCATTAGCAACAGGTCGCCGATCGCCTTGAATTCAGCCTGGGTGAAGGGAACGAATCCCCAGTTTTCGGACCAGCCGTCGTTGAATATGCGGCGCAGCACTTCGAGTTCCGCTGCCTTGTCGGCACGGTTGAAGTTGCGCAGCACCAGTCGCTCGCCCAGGCGCCGGCGCAGGCGCCGGATGGCGGCCGGCTCATCGTAATTGGGTTCCATTCGGTAGGCGAGGAGTTCCTGGCACGGGCGATAACCGGCGGCCTCCAGCCGACGATGATAGTAGGAGCGCCCGTGGCCCATCAGGAAGGACGAAGGTATCTCGTAACCGTCGTACAGCAGGCCCGGCTCCTGATTGATGTTCAGATTCAGCGGCCCCAGCACGCTGGTCATGCCGCGTTCGCGCAGCCACCCCTCGGCGACATTGGCAAGGGCTTCGAATACACCGGCGTCGTCCGTTCCCTCGATCATGCCGAAAAAACCCTGGCCCGGGTCGTGATGCTCGAGGTGCAGCGCGTCGACCTGCGCGCTGATGCGCCCCACCGGGACGCCATCCCTGCATGCGATCCAGCCCTGCCAGTCGAGGTGTTCGAACACGGGTTCCTTCGGTGACAGCGCCATCAGGCGTTCCAGAATCAGCGGGGGCACCCACGCCGGGTCGTCGCGATAGACGGACCAGGGCACCTTGACGAACTGCTTGAGCATGCGCCTGCCGGACACCGGGCGAACGTCGATCATCGCCCGAGGTTCCCCCGTTCGGAATGGAATGCGCGCGTTTGGAGATTGGTTGGTCTCGTCGTCATGCGCGGCATTCTATAATGACTCCGCTTTGCGCGGTCTCGCTCTCCGGAACGCCGGCCGGCCAGGCGGGGGAGTCGCGTATTGGGAACGGTCGCGCCACCCGATCCGCGACCGGGTAGAATGCTACAAAACTGCAGGCGCTGAACGGAACAGGTGGCGGCAATGGACGTGGCGCGAAACACCGATTGGCAGGTAACGAAACTCGCCAGTGCGTTGGGCGCCGAAGTGCGCGGCGTCAACCTGGCGGGCTGCGGCCCGGGGGAGATCGAGCGGGTCAGGCAGTTGCTGCTCGAGCACCTGGTACTCTTCTTTCCCGGCCAGGCGTGGAGCCTGGATGAACACCTGGCGTTCGGACGCCAATTCGGCCCCTTGGAAGGGCACCCCAACCTCAACAATCCGTTCACCGACCACGACGAAATATTCGAGCTTGCGGCCAGTCACGGCGGCGTGGCGGATGAATGGCATACGGACCTCACCTTCCAGGAACAGCCGGCACTCATGTCGGTGCTGCACATGATCAAGTGTCCCGAAACCGGTGGCGACACGCTGTGGGCGAGCCTTTACGCCGCCTACGAAGGCCTGTCGGCCCCGCTCAGGGACCTCTGCGACGGGCTCTCGGCACTGCACGATGCGCAGCCGCACAAGCGTCCGGACCGGGTGGCGGTGCACCCGGTGGTGCGGGTACACCCCGAAACCGGGTGCAAGGCCCTGTACGTGAACGAGCACTTCACCCGGCGAATCGTCGAGATGCACCCGGCCGAGAGCGATGAGTTGCTGGGCTACCTTGTGAACTGGGTGAAGAGCCCGCGGTTCACGGTGCGTTACCGCTGGACGGAAGGCACGGTCGCAATCTGGGACAACCGCTGTACCCAGCACACGGTGCTGAACGACTTTACCGACGAGCGCATCGTGCAGAGGGTGACGGTGGTCGGCGACCGGGTCGAAGGGGCTCCGCCGCGCTGGCAGCCCGCCATTCGCACCGACCGCGTCTCGGCAGCGACCCGGCATGACCGGCAGCTTTACAGGTACCTGAAGGACAGGGCGGAGCGGGAGCAAAAAGCGGACTCGGCCTGAAGGTTATCGTCCGCGTCAGACGATTGCCCCGATCGGCATTGGCCCTTCGTTCAGGTCAGACGATGGCCCTGGCCGGTATCAGCCCTTCGTTCAGGGAACCCGAACGGAAGCCGGCGAGGTCCAGGGCGACGAAGCGATAGCCGCAGGCCCTGACCGCATCGCTCAGCCTGTCCCGCATTTCCAGCGCGCGGGGCAACTCGTCGGCGGCAATTTCCAGCCTTGCCACGTCTTCGTGGTGCCGTACCCGGAATTGGAGAAAGCCCAGGTCTGCCAGTGCCTCCTCGGCGCGCTCCACCTGTGCCAGGCGCGCCTCATCGATGTGCGATCCGTACGGAAAACGACTCGACAGGCAGGCCGACTGGGGCTTTTCTGCGTTGTCGAGCCCGAGTTCCGCCGCCAGCGCCCTGACGTCCGCCTTGGCAAAGCCCGCATCGACCAGCGGTGACTTGACCCGGAAGTCCCGGGCTGCCACGAGGCCGGGCCGGTGGTCGCCGAGATCGTCGATATTGGTGCCGTTGACCACGTTGGCGATGCCTTCCCGGGCGGCGATTTCGGCCAGCGCCGTGTAGAGCGACGTCTTGCAGTGAAAGCACCGGTCGGTGGGATTTGCCCGGTAGTCCGTCTTGGTCAGTTCATCGGTGACGATGACCCGGTGCCGCATGCCCCAGCGTTCGGCGAGCGTCCGTGCGAGGTCCAGGTCACGGCGCTTGAGGCTCGCGCTTCCCGAGGTCACGGCCAGGCTGGCCTTGCCGAGCACTTCCGCCGCCACGAATGCCACCAGCGAACTGTCGACGCCCCCGGAAAAGGCGACGATTGTGCTGTCGAGGCTTCTCAAGGCCTTTTTCAAGGCCGTGTATTTGGCGTCCAGTTCCTGTTGCACGTTCGGATCAGAGCCTGTTGATCATGTTGGCAAGGTACCCGGCGCCGAATCCGTTGTCGATGTTGACGACGGAAAGGCCCGAGGCACAGCTGGACAGCATGCCCAGGAGGGCTGTCACGCCACCGAAGGAGGCGCCGTATCCCACGCTGGTCGGCACGGCGATCACCGGCTTGTCCACGAGGCCGGCCACCACGCTGGGCAGGGCGCCTTCCATGCCGGCCACCACGATCAACACGCGCGCCTCGCGCATGTCGTCGAGCCGGGCAAGCAGCCTGTGAATGCCTGAAATCCCCACGTCGTTGATGCGGCTCACCCGATTGCCGTAAAACTCGGCGGTGACAGCGGCTTCTTCCGCGACCGGCAGGTCGGATGTGCCTGCCGTCACCACGGCTACGGACGTTGCGGGGGGAGAAGGCTGGGCGCACATCAGCGTGATGGCGGCGGCCGGTTCGTGAAACCGGGCCTCGGGCTCCCTGCCCAGAACGGCTTCAAAGGCCTCCCGACTTGCCCGGGTGACCAGGGCGTTCTGCCCGTTGGCGGACAGGGCGCTCACCAGGTCCGCGATCTGCTGCGGAGTCTTGTGCTGGCCGTAGATGACTTCCGCCGCGCCTGTGCGCCGTTGCCGGTCGGTGTCCAGCGTCGAATGTCCCAGGTCCTGGAAGAAGGAAGCGCGAATCCGCGCCGCGGCTTCCTCCAGCTCGAGACCGCCCGACTTGCAGGCAGCGAGGATCTGTTCGAGGTCCACACCTTTCATGGAACTACCTTCGCGGATCGGTGTTGTCGCCGCCGGCTTCCGCGTGAGATTGCGCACCGGGGTGACTCAGGCGAGCATGCGGTGCGTCGGCGCGCACAGTCCCGGGATGTCGAGGCCGTGGGTACAGGCATCGCGGCAGGGTTCGCCGGAGCAGGCGAGACAAGCGGCGGCATTGGCGGGCAGGGCGGCGTATTCGTCCCGCGCGAAAGTGAGATCGCCGTAATCCGTTGCGTACATGCGGGTGCGCAGAACGTCGGAAATGGGAACCCCGTAGGGGCAGGCGCCCTCGCAGTCGTTGCAGGCGTGGCGGCAGTAGCTGGTGCCGTTCAGCTGGGCGTAGGTGTCGAGCAGCGCCCGGTCGCCGCGCGCCAGGGCCTGCCAGCCGGACGCGCCGAGGAACTCGTTGATGTCGGTCTCGCTGGTCATGGAAATCGCCAGCGCATCCACGTGAGGGTTGGAGAGCGTCCAGCGGAATGCCGCCTGGGCGTAGGAAGCGCCGTCGCGCTCGTAGGGCCGCATGTCGTTGAGCCTGGCGCCCATCAGGGTTTTCATCGCCACCACGCCCACGTCGAGCGACTTGGCCCGCGCCAGGGTCCGCGGCAGGCCGGGGTGCCTGGCAATCAGATCGAAACCGCGGGCGAACTGCTCGTAGAAAGCCGGATCCTGGCCGAAGTTGTGGGCGATGAGCACCACGTCGACCATGTCCTTGTCGAAGGCGTGGTCGAGACAGTCGATCAGGCGCCCCGCGTGGCCGGACATGCCGGTGAATCGGATCTTGCCCTGTTGCTTGGCGCGCTCGACGAATTCGAACCACTCCGGATTGTCCAGCCTGTCGGTATCGTTCACGGCGTGGTTGAAATAGACATCGACGTAGTCGGTGCGGAGCCGGCGCAGGCTGTCGTCCAGAGCCGCCATGATCGATTCCTTGCGGGTGCTCCCGTACGAATGGGTCTTCGATGCGATGACGACGCTGTCGCGCTTGCCGCGCAAGGCGTTGCCGAGCACCTGCTCGGACTGCCGGCGCGTATAGGATTCCGCGGTGTCGAAATAGTTGATGCCCAGGTCCAGGGCGTGGTGCACCAGGTGTTCCTGTCCGGTGCGCAGGCGGCTCGATCCGAAGGAAATGTCGGAGATGGACAGGCCGGTTCTGCCGAGGGTCACGTAACGGCGCACCCGGTTGCCGGCGTTGCGTGCTACGCGGGCGGCGGCCGTCGATTCGCGATGGGCGGTGACCCCGGTGGCCAGGGCGCCGGCCTTGAGGAATTGCCTTCTGGAAGTCATGGCTGTCGGTCTTCTCGCGCTTGGCGCAGCGTTGGGACGAATCCGCGTTGGATGATGCTGAACGGCTGAACCATCAACGCGCCCAACGATAGCGCGCCGACGGTCTGCACGCCACCCGTCAGCCCCGGCGCGGTTCGTGGTGAGAAATGTCCGCGAGATGGGCTACATTAGGCAACCGAACGGAACGTCCGGAGGCGCGCCATGAGCATCAAGCCCATATTCCAACTGGTTGACGAGACCAAACGCGGGCTCGAAAACCTTTCCGTCGAACAGTTGAAAAGCGAGATGGAGGCGGGGGACGACCTGTTGCTGATCGACATCCGCGAACTGCAGGAGAATGTCGATCTCGGCACCATCCCCGGCGCGAAGCATGCGCCGCGCGGCATGCTGGAGTTCTGGGCGGACCCGGCCAGCCCCTATTACCGGGACTACTTCGCCGAAGACAGGCGCATCGTTCTGTTCTGCGCCGGCGGCGGACGCTCCGCGCTGGCGGCCCGGGCCCTCAAGGACATGGGTTATCCCGACGTGGCCCACCTTGCCGTGGGTTTCAACGGTTGGGCCAAGTCGGGCGAAACCGTTCAGGAGACGGCATCCACGAGCCGCTGGATGCGCAAACCCGCCGACTGAAGCGCACACGCGCATGCCCGGACCGGCAACCGCCGCGCGGCGCGCAGACCCCGTATTCACGCAATCTCCGGGACAGCATCGAACTCTGCGAAAAGCCAGGAGTTGAACTTATTGGCGTTTCGCAGGACACAACTGCATGTGGAACGTGAATTCACGACTTGCAGACGATGCCGCGCGCACGGCTTCGCAGCAAGTTGATTGAAAGCATGTGCTTGACACCTCTCGGGTGGCGTCAAAAAAAAGCGCAATGGAGGGTGTCTGTGCGGCCGGTTGTTCGAGCGGGTTGTCGCGGTCATGAGGGAATCTGAGGAAGAACAAGCTCTTGCAGTGCTTTCGATGCAGGAAGGCCGGCGTGCCGGTAGGTCTGAAGATTTCCCCTATGCCGACGATGACGCCAACGCCAACGCCGACGCCAACGCATTCGATGCGGACGCGGAAGACGACGGCCCCAACATCGACGAAGAGGTCAAACTCAGTGGCCGGGAACGATGCGCCCGGAAGTTCGCCATCCGCCGCGCCATAGAACGGCACATGGAGCGGAAAGCCCTCGACGACGACCTCGATTACCTGGATTTCGACCTCGACGACTGAGGGGCTGCCGACGCCACAGGATGCGGCGGTGGCCGGTTGTCGTGAAGTTGACTAATCTGTCGCACCGTTCCTGCGGCCAGAAGGTCTGACCCGATCCCGTGATCACTGCCTGCGCATTGCGCAAACACTGCGTTCGCTCGGCGTGGCCGAGTCTTCCGGCTCGCGGCCGGAGTTTCCGGTGCCATGCGGCCTGACCCCGCCCCGCCGGTCTTCGATCTGGTGCTGGTCGGTGGCGGCCACAGCCACGTCCAGGTACTAAAGTCGCTGGGGATGGATCCCCCGGCAGGCGTGCGCATCACCGTCATAGCGCGGGAGGCCCATACACCGTATTCCGGCATGCTGCCAGGATACGTGGCGGGGCACTACCGCTGGGAAGACATTCACATCGACCTGGGTCCACTCTGCCGCTTTGCAGGTGCCCGCCTGATTGTCGACGAGGTCACGGGGCTGGACCTGGAGGGCAACACCGTCCTATGCGCAAACCGGCCGCCCGTGCGCTTCGACACGCTTTCGATCAACTGCGGGGCGGTCCCGGAGGCATTCGGCGGCGCCGGGGTGCCGGTCAAGCCCATCGGGCGGTTCCTGCCCCACTGGCGGACCCTTCTGGAAGATGCCGGGCCGGGTACGAAGATACTGTTCGTGGGCGGCGGAGCCGGGGGCGTGGAGTTGGCGCTCGCGGCGCGCAACGCCCTGCCGCGCGGTGTCGAGATCGGCATCCTCACGCTGGAACTCCTTCCCGGTCTGGGCAGGCGGGCGCAACGGATGCTGGCGGATGAACTCTACAAGGCCGGCATCGAACTGCGTTTCGGGGCGGTCTCGGCGGCGAACGAAGGCGAACTCGTCCTGGCTGATGGAACCGTGGAATGGGACCGGCTGTTCTGGGTGACCGGCGTGGTCGCGCCGGACTGGGTCCGCGACAGCGCACTGGCCACGGATTCCCGGGGTTTTGCACAGGTGGACGCCCGCCTGCGCTCGCTGTCCCACCCCGCGGTATTCGTCAGCGGCGATGTGGCCTGCCTCGACGGGCAGGAGCGGCCCAAGTCCGGGGTGATTGCCGTTCGGGCCGGGCCGGTGCTGGCGGCCAACCTGCGCCGGTCGCTTGAGGGGCGCGCGCTCCGACGATTCAGGCCGCAGAAGCGCTTCCTCAGCATCATCGGCACGGGCGACGGGCGGGCCGTTGCGTCCAGGTCGGGGCTCTCGGTTCGGGGAGCCTGGGTCTGGCGGTGGAAGGAGTGGATCGACCGCCGCTTCATGGAGCGATTTCGTAAGCTGCCGGACATGGCCGGCGCCCGGACGGCCGGCGAACCCCGAAGCATCGGCGCCACCCAGGATCAGCCTCCGTTCGACCCGATGCGCTGCGGAGGCTGCGGCGCGAAGCTGGCGGCCGGGCCTCTGCACCGTGTTCTGGAACGTCTGCCGGAACAGAGTCATAGCGACCTGGTTCAGGGCATCGGCGACGATGCAGCGATTCTGCGCGGTCAATCCGAGCCGTTGCTCTTGACCCTGGACGGATTCAGGAGCCTCGTCGACGATCCCTACCTGTTCGGGCGAATCACCGCCCATCACAGCCTGAACGACATCTACGCCATGGGGGCGAAGCCCACCAGTGCCATGGCCATCGCCACGGTGCCGCTGATGACCGAAGCGATGATGGAAGAGGAACTGTACGGATTGCTCAAGGGTGCCGTGGATGTGTTGAACGGTGACGGTGTGCCCCTGGTGGGCGGCCATTCCTCCGAAGGTCCCGAGTTGTCCCTGGGCCTGGCGGTTACCGGCAGGGCGGTGGAGCCGGTATTGACCAAGGCGGGCTGCCAGGTCGGTGACCGCCTGCTGCTGACCAAGCCGCTCGGCATCGGCGTGCTGCTGGCGGCGCACATGCGCGGACAGGCGCAGACGCGATTCCTGCAGGCCGCAACGGGCGTCATGGACCAGTCCAACCGGCAGGCGCTCGATGTGTTGCGCGCGAACGGGGTCCGGGCCATGACGGACGTAACCGGCTTCGGCCTGGTGGGCCACCTGGGCGAGATGTTGCGGGCCTCCGGAACCACTGCCGAACTCTGGCTGGATGCGGTGCCAAGCCTTCAGGGCGCCCTTGAGGGCTTTGCCGGCGGCGCCTTCAGCGTGCTGCAGGAAGGCAATGAGCAGGCGTTCGCAGACTTCGAGATACGCGGGCGCGCTCCGGGGGACCCGGGGGTGCGGCTACTGGCCGATCCGCAGACCTCCGGCGGGTTGCTGGCCAGCGTGCCCGCTGATCGGGTCGAGCCTTGCCTGAATGCCCTGGTTGCCGCCGGCTACCCGGACAGCGCGGAGATCGGGAGGATCACTTCCGGCGGGTGTCTAATCTGCCCGCACAAGCTTGCCTGACACACGCCGGCGGTCTCGGGGCGCCCGGCGAATTCAACGGCATCAACGGTTTTGCCCGGAGGCGGCAGGAACCCTGCGTCAAAAAAAGGTGGCGACGGCCGGCCTGAAGCGATCCATATCGACCAGGAACGAGTCGTGCCCCTGAATTGACGGGAGCCGCTTGAACGCCACGTCGCCGACGCAGGTCTCCAATATCCGTGCAAGTTCTTCCTGCTGGTGCATTGGAAACAGGAAATCTGAAGTCACGCCGATGACCAGCGCCCTCTCGATGCGCAGCCGGCGCAGGCCCCGTTCCAGGCTGCCGCCGTGGTCGGCGGCGTCGAACAGGTCCATGGCCCTCGACAGGTACAGGTAGCAGTTTGCGTCGAAACCGCCGATAAACCGGTTGGCGTGGGCCTCCAGGTACGACTCCACCTCGAAGTCGATACCGAATGGGTGGTTGGCGGGCGGTTCCTGGGTGGCGCGTTCCCGGCCGAAACGCTCGGCCCATTCCGCGGCGGAACGGTAGGTGATCATGCCCAGCTTGCGCGCCAGACGCATGCCGCTGACCGGGCCCTGGCGGAAGTCATACTGACCGTTCTGCCAGGCCGGATCGGTGCGGATGATCTCCCGTTGCAGGGAACGCAGGGCGATGGAAAAGGGCAGGCTGCGCCCGGCGGAGGAGATGGAAAGCAGGCCCCGGCTGCGCTCGGGATGCTGCAGGGCGAAGGCGAGCGCCGTCATCCCCCCCATCGATGCGCCCACCACCGTGTGGACCACATCCACACCGAGATGGTCAAGGACAAGCGCGCCGCCGTTGGCGATGTCCTCCACGCCCAGCACCGGGAAGTCCAGCCTGTAGTAGTCGCCGCTGACCGGGTCCAGCGACGCGGGCCCTGTCGAACCGAAACAGCTTCCGAGCGAGTTGATGCAGACGACGAAGTACCGGTCGGTATCGATAGGCTTGTCCGGCCCGACCATGTCCTCCCACCAGCCGGTCGTCGGGTCGGCCGGCGAAGAGGCGATGTGGGCGGATGGCGAGAGCCCGGTGAAAACGAGCACCGCATTGTCTTTCGCGGCGCTCAGGATACCCAGGGTCTCATAGGCAATGACGGGGCTCTCGAGAACCCCGCGTTGCATGGCAAAGGAGCCGCGTACGACCAGCTTTTTCAGCGCGCTCATGGATTGACGGTAGCAGATGGCGCAACGCGGTGACAACGCGCCGCCGCAGTGCCCGGGGAGGCGCAAGAAGGGCTTGGAGAAGCGGGGAACACGTTATAGAATTGCCGCCCTCACTTTCCTCCTCCATCTACATACTGGGGTAGAAAACCATGGATAGAGCAGAAGTTTTGCGAGTCCGGCGTGCGTTTGGCCTGCTTTTGAGCCTGTGCGTTGCGGCCTCGATGTCAGCGCCAGCATGGGCCGGCGAGGCCGGTGACCGGTCGGGCTATCTCGAAGAGATCATCGTCACCGGCACCAAGCGTGACACCAGCCAGCAGGATACGCCCATTGCCGTATCGACCCTCACGGCAACCGAGATCGCCCGAACGTTCGGCAACGACATCCGGGCCGTGGGCGACCTGTCGCCGAACGTGAATCTCACGCTGCAGACGGGTTTCAATGCCATCGCCGGCGGCATCCGCGGCACGGGCACCATCTCGATCCTGACCACCCAGGACCCGAGCGTCGGCATACTCATCGACGAGTTCGCCCTGAACCACGTGCAGACTCAGTTCGTCGAGCTGTATGACCTGGAGCAGGTGGAAGTCTACCGGGGCCCCCAGGGCACCCTGTTCGGTAAGAACAGCACCGGCGGCACCATCGTCATCACCTCCAAGCGGCCGAGCCTCGATGAGTTCGAGGGCACCTTCAACGTATCGACCGGCGGCTACGACGGCGGTTCGGACAATTTCAAGGCCCAGGCGGGCATCGACATTCCCATCATCGAAGGCAAGCTCGGTTTCCGCTTCGCGGGTTCCGTGACGGATGAGCAGGGCTTCTACACCAACGACAAGGACACCGCAAGTTTTCCCAATTCCCCGCTGTACGGGGTGCTGGGCATCACGCCCGACCTGCTGCCGCCGGAACTGAGCCAGGTCACCACGGGCGCCGGCGAGCGCCTGGGTGGCAAGGATGTAGTCGCTGCCAAGGCCAAGCTGCTGTTCCAGCCGAACGACCAGTACGAAGCCTATTTCATCTGGGAGATCGTGCGCGACGATTCCGATTCTCCGGCGAGCATCAACGAGACGCCGGCGGGAGAAGGCTTTCTGTTTGACCTGCTCGGCTTCCCGGGCATTCACGCGGCCGGCCACGACAACCCCTTCAGCACCGGCCAGACCCAGCAGGGCAACGGCATCAACATGCGCGACGGCCACCGCGTGGACGTGGACGGCTACTACCTCACCCAGACCCTGAATTTCGACCGATTCTCGCTGAAATCGATCACCGGCTTGCGCGAGCAGGAGGAAACCCTGCCGAGCACCTACACCGGCGAGGCGTTCCTGTCGCTGTTCGACGCCACCCGCAACCTGGAGCGCGAGCAGATTCAGCAGGAGGTGCGCCTGATCAGCGAGTTCGACGGGCCGCTGAACTTCGTCGCCGGCGGCATCTACATCAGCGACGAGCTGGATTTTCGCGCCTACTCCACCGTGGGCCTGTCGTCGCTCTTTCCTTCCGGGCTGACCCCGGGCGTGCCGTTCTTCGACGAGCGCGGCTACGTCAACATGGACCTGCGCGGCATCACCGGCAACCCGAACCACGGCATCGTCAAGCAGGACCGGAAGTCCTGGGCCGTTTATGCCGACGGCACCTACCAGATCAACGAGCAGTTCAGCATCACGGCCGGCTTCCGGCACACCAACGACGAAAAGGAGTTCTACAAGCCGACCGGCGGCGGCGGGCCCTGCAACCAGTACACGGAACTGCGCGATGCGCAGCCGGCCGACCCCAGCCAGCCTTTCGACCTGACGACCAACTGCATCGATGCGCTGTCCGCCACGGTCAGCCGCGCGGGTCTCGAAGGCTCGCAGATCGACCAGCGCCGGCAGGTGCTGCCCGATTCCGCCTACCGGTTCATCGCCGACCGCACCGAGGAGTGGTCCGAGACCACCTGGCGCGTCGTGCTCGACTACAAGCCGTCCGATGCCCAGTTGTGGTACGCAAGCGTGGCCACCGGTTTCCTGGCCGGCGGTTTCAGCGAGACCTGCTCCCAGGAGCAGACCTGCATTCCGTACGACCCGGAAAAGAACATCAACTTCGAGGTGGGTTTCAAGGCCGACCTGCTGGACAGCCGGCTGCGCTTCAACGCGGCGGCGTTCTACACCGAGTTCCAGGACCTGCAGCGCAACCAGGTGTTCCGTTTCACGGACCCGGTCAGCGGCGTTGAAGGCCAGGAAACCATTACACTGAACGCGGGCGAGTCAAACGCCAAGGGCCTTGAGCTGGAGACCACCTGGCTGGTCACCGATCAGCTACAGCTCAAGGCTTCGCTCGGCTATCTCGACGCAAGCTACGATGAGTTCGAGTTCGAAGGGCTGGACCTGACCGACCTGAACATACCGTTCGCCTCCAAGTGGCAGGTGGGCGGGCAGGCCATTTTCGACCAGCCGCTGGCAAACGGTGGCGCCATCATCTATGTGGCCAGCTTCCACTACCAGAGCGATGCGGAGATGAGCCCCTTCGATCCCAATGCGGCGACCGGTACCAATCCCATGTTTCCGGGGAACACCGTCCGCCATCCCACCTACACCCAACTCGAAGAGCGGGTGCTGCTGGATGCGAACATCACCTACAGCAGCCCCAGCGAGCGCTGGTCGGTCACGGCCTTCGGCAAGAACCTCTTGAACGAGACGTACCGGGTATCGGCCAACTCCGTGGGCGGGCTGTGGAATTTCAGCCAGTACGGCGCGCCGCTGCAATGGGGCGTTGAACTGGGGGTGAATTTCTGATCACCTGATTTCCTGAGGGGCGTTCGGCCGCGTCGGCGGGCGCCCCAAGATTTCAGCGGGAGGAGACCTGCCATGTCCGATGCGGCGGCCAATGAAGGCCTGAACCAGCAGCTTTACCTCAAGCGGGTACCGGAAGGCATAGCGGGCCCCGGGGATTTCGAGGTGCGCGAATCACCCATTCCCGCAACGGACCCGGGCGAAGTTCTCGTCGAAGCCCACTACCTGTCGGTGGATGCCGCGCTCCGGCTGATCGTCCGGGACAGCGACGAATTCCTGTTCCGGGTTCGGCCGGGTGACATGATCCGGGGTTCGATGGCGGGACGCGTCATCGAGTCAAATCATCCCGACTACCAGGCCGGGGATCAGGTCCTGGCCTCCCAGGGGGTACAGAACTACGCGCTGAGCGACGGTACCGACCTGGAGAAGTGCGATATCGACCAGGCGCCCCTGGCGTCGTGGCTGGGCGGTTTCGGCGTATCCGGCCTGACGGCGTATTTCGCCATCATCGAGGAATGCAGGCCGCAGCCGGGGCAGACGGTGCTGGTGAACGGCGCCGCCGGTGCGGTAGGTTCCATCGCGGGTCAGATCGCCCGCCTGGCAGGCGCCCGGGTGATCGGCATCACGAGCAGCGATGCCAAGTGCCGCTGGCTCACCGAGACGCTCGGCTATCACGCGGCCATCAACTATCGTAGCGGCAACCTTTACGAGCAACTGGCGGAAGCTGCGCCGGAGCGGATCGACGTGATCTTCGACAACGTCGGCGGCCCGATCCTCGATGAGAGCCTCAAGCTGATCGGAATGCGCGGCGTCGTGCTGCTCTGCGGCTCCACCTCCCAGTACTCCGCCGACACGATGACCGGCCCCGACAACTACATCTGGCTCGGCACCATGCGGGCGCGCATGCAGGGCTTCGTGATCTTCGACTACGCCGACCGCTATGCCGAGGCGCGCCGTCGCATGTCGCGGTGGATAGCCAGTGGCGACCTGAAACTCGTCGAACACTTTGTCGACGGTGATGTGGGTGACTTCCCCGATGCATTCCGCCAGCTTTACGAAGGCGAAAACCGGGGCAAGATGCTGGTGCGTCTGCCCCCGGCGCGGTAAGCCGCGCTGCCAGCGTGGGTTTTGATGCGGGCTAGCGTGTCGATGGGGGAGCCGGCTAGCCGGGCGCCTGTGGTTGGGGACGAATTGCCGGGACTTTGCGCTCGAATGGGAGGAGAAACACCTTGAACAGGTTGCACGGGGGCTGCGTGCTCCTGCTGAGTATCGGGCAGGCGCTCGCGCATGCCGCAGAGTCTGTCGACTGGCCGGCCTACGGCGGTGCACCCGGCGGTGGCCACTACACGGCCGCGACACAGATCGATGCGGGCAACGTCGACGGCCTGGAGGTGGCCTGGACCCATCGATCCGGCGATTTCCGAGAAGGCGCGATCCGCGGGGTGGACGGCTTCGGTAACGAAGGAATGCCCGCCTCGGCGTTCACCGGCACCCCGATTCTAGTCAACGACACCCTCTACTACTGCACGCCATTCAACCGCGTGTTTGCCCTCGACCCGCGCACCGGCGCGGAACGCTGGGTGTTCGACCCCGGGGTCGACATGTCCGACGAACACCTGACCAACTGTCGCGCGGTGAGTTCCTGGACGGACCCGGATGCCGCGGACGCCTCGGCCCACTGTGCGCACCGCATCGTGCTCGGCACGCTGGACGGCCGGCTGATCGCGCTGGACGGCAAGAGCGGGAAGCGCTGCAGCGACTTCGGCATCGATGGCGAAGTGGACACCACCGAGGGGCTGTCGGCCACCGAAAATGCCGGCGAGTACGGCATCACCAGCGCGCCGGCTGTGCTCGGCGACCTGGTGATTACCGGTTCGTACGTCGAAGACAGCGTGCGCAGGGGCGTGCCGTCCGGTGTCGTGCGTGCCTACAGCGTACGTACCGGCGAGTTCCGCTGGGGCTGGAACCCCGTACCGCCCGGGCTGCCGGAAATGGACGAGGCAGGCACCTACATCCCGGGGACCACCAATGTCTGGTCCACCATTTCCGCCGATGCCGAGCGCAACCTGGTGATCGTGCCCACCGGCAATTCATCGCCGGACTATTACGGCGGCGACCGGGGCGGCAACCTGGACCACTACTCGAGTTCCGTGGTCGCCCTGGACGGCGCTACGGGCGAACTGGTCTGGCACTACCGGACGGTGCACCACGACATCTGGGACATGGACGTGCCGGCGCAGCCGACCCTGGTGGATCTGGACATCGGCGGCGGCCGCCCGGCAGTGGTGCAGGTCACCAAGATGGGCATGACCTTCGTGCTCGACCTGGAGACCGGCGAACCCCTGCACCCGGTGGAAGAACGCCCGGTTCCCCAGGAGGGCGCCGTGCCCGGCGAGTATCTCAGCCCCACGCAGCCGTTTCCCGTGAGGCCCGTTCCCCTGCACCAGCTCGGCGCTTCTCCCGAGGACGCCTGGGGCTTTACCTTCTGGGACAGGAACTGGTGCCGCAGGCAACTGGAGGAGCTCACCACCGGGCCGATCTATACGCCCATCTCGCAAAAGGGCACCGTGCTCTATCCCTCGAACATCGGCGGCCAAAACTGGGGAGCGCCGGCGGTGGACCCGGCGCGCCAGGTGATGGTGACCAACACCAAGCACGTGGCCATGGTCGTGCAACTGCTGCCCCAGGCGCAATGCGACGGCGTCGATACGCCTTACCCGCAGTACGATTCGCCTTATTGTGCAACCATGCGCCCCTTCGTGTCGCCGTTCGGCGCGCCGTGCACAAAGCCGCCCTGGGGAACCCTGGATGCGGTAGACCTGGTCAGCGGCGAGCTGCTCTGGCGGGTGCCGCTGGGAACCCTCAAGCACCAGGCATTCTGGCCGCTTACTTACATGCGCGGCGGCGTGGAGATGGGCGGCCCGATGATCACCGCGTCCGGCCTGGTCTTCATTGCCGCATCTGCGGATCGCCACATCCGCGCCTTCGACATCGACAGCGGCGAGGAGTTGTGGGCCGATGAACTGCCCACCACGGGCAATGCCGTACCGATGTCCTACGTCTATGGCGGGCGTCAGTACGTGACAATCGCTGCCGGCGGGCACTTCACCTCGCCATCGCCGCCCGGCGACTACCTGATCGCCTACGCACTGCCCGAAGACTGATCTCTTTTTTCAGCGCCGTGAAAAGCACCGGTCGGATCGCGGCGGCGACGAAGGAATGCAACGGTCATCTCCTGACTTTCGATCGGGACTTTTCCCGCGTGGAAGGGCTGGACCACTCCACGCTCGAAACGGCGTAAGCAAACGAAACATCAAATCGATTGACCCTCGTGCGGGGCGCTCCCCTTTGCGCTACAGTCGCCGTTTTTCGCGAAAGCCGGGACATTCGTATGCATGCATCTGTTGATGTGGCGCGCCGGGGCGTTGTGTCTCGCGTGCCTGGTCGTGGGCTGGCCCTGATTGCGCTGTTGTTCGTTCTGGCTGCGTGTACAGACACCTCGCAGGATGGGAGCGATATTGCAGCGCCGACGTCAGAACCGGTGCCGCCGGTTGACGTCGACATGGGATTGGCGGGCGTCGACATCCCGTTCGAGAAGTTCACCCTGGACAACGGCCTGACCCTCATCGTCCACGAGGACCACAAGGCGCCGGTGGTGGCCGTGAATGTCTGGTACCACGTCGGCTCCAAGAACGAGAAACCGGGCAAGACCGGTTTCGCGCACTTGTTCGAGCACCTGATGTTCAACGGCACCGAGAACTACCCCGGCGAGTTTTTCGAGCCCTTCGAGCGGGTCGGCGCCACCGGCATGAACGGCACGACCAACGTCGACCGCACCAACTACTTCGAAGTGGTGCCGAAGAATGCCCTCGACCTGGCGCTGTGGATGGAGTCGGACCGCATGGGGCACCTGCTTGGCGTGGTCGACCAGGCGCGGCTCGACGAGCAGCGCGGCGTTGTGCAGAACGAGAAGCGCCAGGGCGAGAACCAGCCCTATGGCCGGGTATTCAACGTGCTGTTCGAGAACGTCTTTCCGTCCGGCCATCCCTATTCGTGGTCCGTCATCGGCAGCATGGACGACCTGAACGCGGCGAGCCTCGACGATGTGCGGGAGTGGTTCAACCGGTACTACGGCGCGGCGAACGCCGTTCTGGTCATCGCCGGCGATGTGGAAGCGGCGGACGTCAAGGCCCGAGTGGAGCACTACTTCGGCCATATCCCCGCCGGGCCGCCGCTGACGAGGCAGACCGAATGGATACCCGAACTCGTGGGCACCCACCGCCTCGTCATGCAGGATCGGGTGCCCCAGGCGAGGCTGTACAAGGCATGGACCATGCCGCGTTACGGCACGCCAGAAGCCAACAGGCTCGATCTGGTGGCCGGCATCCTCAGCGAAGGCAAGACCTCCCGGCTCTACAAGCGCCTGGTCTACGACGAGCAGATCGCCTCGGATGTGAGCGCTTTCGCCTACCCGATGGAGATAGCCGGCATCTTCGGCGTCATCGCAACCGCGCTGCCCGGGCACTCGCTCGCGGAACTCGATGCGGCCATCGAGGAAGAAATCGCGGTCCTTCTGGCAGAGGGGCCCAGCGACGAGGAACTGCACCGCATGGTCACCAGCCGCCGCGCCGCGTTCGTGAGGGGCATCGAGCGGGTCGGCGGTTTCGGCGGCAAGAGCGACCAGTTGGCGCGCAACGAGACCTACCTGGACGATCCCGCCTTCCACAAGACCACGCTTGCACGCTGGAATGAGGCGCGGCCGGCCGACCTGCAGGCCGAGGCGGACAAGTGGATGACAAGGGGGCAATTCATCCTCGAGGTGCTGCCGTTCCCACGGACTTCGGTGAGCGAGGCCAAGGCCGACCGTTCGGGGCTGCCGGACACGGGTTCACCGCCGATGGCGCGCTTCGACCGCTTCGAGCGTTTTGAACTCGACAACGGCCTCAAGGTCGTCCTGGCGGAACGTCACGCGGTTCCGGTGGTGGAGTTGAGCCTGGTTGTCGATGCCGGCTTCGCCGCCGATCAGTTTGCAACGCCCGGCACCGCAAACCTGGCGCTCGCCATGCTGGATGAGGGCACGGCCACCCGGTCGGCCCTGGAGATCAGCGACGAACTGTTGCGCCTGGGCGCAAACCTGGGCGCCGGTTCAAACCTGGACACGTCCTTCGTCGGCATGTCGGCGCTGAAGGAGAATCTGGACTCATCGCTCGATCTCTATGCCGACGTCATCCTCAATCCATCGTTCCCGGAACAGGACTTTGCCCGCCTGCAGCAACTGCAGATCGTCGGCATTGCGCAGGAGAAGGTTCGGCCGAGGACCCTGGCGCTGCGTCTGTTTCCGCGCATTCTCTACGGCGACGGGCATGCCTACAGCCTGCCGTTCACCGGTTCCGGCGACGAAGCGAGCGTTGCGGCGCTTACCCCTGAAAACCTCGCGGCGTTCCATGACACCTGGTTCAAGCCCGGCAACGCCACGCTGGTTGTGGTGGGCGATGTAACCCGGGGCGAGATCGAGCCTCTGTTAACGGCGCGATTCGACCAATGGCAACCGGGCGATGTCCCGCAAAAGAACCTTGCCGCCGTCGGGCATCAGTCCGAGCCGATCGTCTACCTGGTCGACAGGCCGGACTCCGAGCAGTCGGTCATCATCGCCGGGCACATCGCCCCGCCGCGCAACAACGACGCGGAGATGGCGATCACGGCAATGAACCAGGTGCTGGGCGGCGACTTCACGGCGCGGGTCAACATGAACCTGCGCGAAGACAAGAACTGGTCGTACGGGGCCTTCACCCAACTCGTGCCCGCCAAGGGCCAGCGGCCGTTCATTGCCCTGGCGCCGGTACAGACGGACAAGACCAGCGCGGCAATGGCCGAGTTGAAGCGGGAGATCGAGGAGATTCGCGATGTCCGTCCGGCGACGCCTGACGAGATCGCCAAGGTGAAAGACCGCCGCACCCTGTCGCTTCCGGGACGCTGGGAGACGGCCTCCGCCGTCCTGGGTTCGCTCGTGGAAATCGTGCGATTCGGGCTGCCGGACGACTACTGGGACAGCTATGCCGATGCCGTGCGCGCACTCAGCGAAGCGGAAATCCGCCAGGCCGCCCTGGATGTGGTGAATCCGGAGGGGCTGATCTGGGTTGTCGTCGGAGACCGCGACAGAATCGAGGCGGAAATCCGCGAACTGGATATCGGGCGCATCGTGGCGCTCGATGCGGATGGCAACGTGCTGGACCAAGCCGCCGATGCCTTGGACGATGCGGTGACGGGAGCCTGACCGCCCGGCGGTGGCCCGGCGCGATCATCGCGGCCCTTGGTGCACTTTGCGGGTCAGGTATTGCCTCGTTAGAAAAAGACGTAAGATCTGACAACCACGTTCTTGCGGCACGGTGCGTCTGCCGGTGCGGTCGGGTCGACGCAGGCCGTGTGGAAGGACCAGCGCGAGACGGACCCGTCCGTAACCGAGTCGTAGCACTTCAGCATTGAAACTTCGGTGGGTGTCTGCTGCGGTATCCAGTACCACTCGTGGTCCGGGCGGTAGGTGAAGCGGGTGGTCTCACCGACCCGGTCGTCGTAGATGCGGTAGTTGGTGATGTAGGGCTGGTCGGCGAAGGAGGGCCAGGCGCACAGCACGAACGGGAACTGGCGCACTGTTTCCATGGGCTTGGCGAGGTTGATCGACATGAACCGCCGCGACATCTTCGCGTCGGCCTCCGCTTCCGTGTAGTGCACGGTGCGCCCGAAGTTGCGCAGGTTCTTCGTCAGCAGTTCCCGGCAGCGCACGCGGCCGCTGTTGTCGTTCAGGTCGTTGTGCACGAGGTTGGCGTAGAAGGCGTTCACGCCGGGATTCCTGTCTTCCTGGTTTTCCGTGCGGTCGCCTGCATAGTCCTTGTCGAACACGTCGTGGTTGTAGACCAGCGCGTCCGTTGCGCCGGGGAAGAAGTCGAGAAGAAGCTGTTCCATCTCCGGGTAAAACACGCGTTCCACTTCGTGGGCATCGTAGAAGTTTGTGCACTTCGACTCGCAATGCGCCAGCGAAACGCCCAGCCTGTCCATGGACTCGGGGCTGTAGGGCGACAGGCCGGGGTAGTACTCGCCGATGCGCCGCGCGTCGCGCATCACCTGTGGGAAGTACAGGCATCGCTTGTCTATGTTGCGCTCTTCCTCGCGCATCGCCCGGGCGTCGGCCTCGCGCGCCGGGTCGCGCCAGAGCGCGTTCGACGAAACGATGGTGTAAGTGGGCGCCTCGTAGACCGTGTAGCGCAGCGGCAGCGCCAGCCCGCCTTCCGGTGCTTTGATGTTGTTGGCCCGGATGTAGTCCATGCATTCCGAGTATTCGCGAAAGGCGGGACCCCACTCCGTTTCAACAGGGCCGGGCGGCGCACTCTCGAGCCAGTCGACCACCGCCTGCCCCTCCCCTGAAGCGATCTGCCGGAATGCCGCTTCTTTGGCGGCGGCGCATCCCGCGTCTCCGCCCCGGTCGAACGACATGTAGGACCGGCCACCGTTGGCGGCAACGGGCGGTGGCTGCCCTTCGGTGAGTTCGAACGGCGGCACGTAAGCGGACAGGGGCGCCGCGCCATCCGCCGCGACGTGATTCTCGATGACTTTGGGTGGGTTCATGGCAGGCCCCGACCGAAAACCCTGAATTATGGCATAGAGGGCTTGAGGCCGCGCCCATCCGGGCGAAAGGCTGATACAGTGTCGCCCCCACAAGCCCCCGTTAGCGAGGATCGACCGTGACGACACCGTATCCCGACCACCCGCAACTTGCCGGCAACTTTGCGCCCATCCGCATGGAGTGCGACATCGATGATGTGATCGTCCGGGGCGACCTGCCGGCCGACCTCGACATCACCTATTACCGGAACGGCCCGGACCCGCAGTTCCCCCCGCGCGGCGACCACCACTGGTTCGCGGGAGATGGCATGTTGCACATGTTCCGGATTGCAGACGGCCGGGTGCGCTACCGCAACCGCTGGGCTCGCACCGTGAAATGGACGCTGGAGCGCCGCGAGGGGCGCAGCCTGTTCAGCCCCCTGAACCCGATGGCAAACGACCCCGTCACCGCGGGGGTGGAGACCGACGGGATCGCGAACACCAACGTCGTCTGGCACGGCGGCAAGCTCCTGGCGCTCGAGGAGGGCCACGCGCCATTCGAGATCGACCCGCAATCGCTGGACTCGAAGGGTGCCTGGAACTTCGACGGCCAGCTGGAAGGACCCATGACGGCGCATCCGAAGATCGATCCCGACACCGGCGAAATGCTGTTCTTCGGCTACATGGTGGACGGCTTCTTCTCGCCGGGCCTGAGTTTTCAGGTGGTCGACCGGGACGGGGCGCTGACGCGCTCCGAACGCTTCGAGGCGCCGTTTCCGAGCATGGTGCACGACTTTATCGTGACTGACGAACACGTGCTGTTTCCGATTTTCCCGCTGACGGGAAGCATGGAGCGCGCCATGCAGGGCCGGCCGCCGTTCGCATGGGAACCGGAGAAGGGCACCCACATCGGCGTCATGCGCCGGGACGGCTCGGTCTCGCAGATCCGCTGGTTCGAGACAGACCCGTGCTACGTCTTTCACCCGATGAATGCCTGGACCGAAGGCGATCGCATCGTCGCCCACGTCATGCAGTTCGAGGAGGCGCCGCTGTTCCCCAAGGCGGACGGCAGCCCAGCGGACCCGGCCAAGGCCAACGCCCGCCTGTGCGAATGGGTGATCGATCTTGCCGACAACTCCAACGGCGTCCAGCGCCGCTACCTCGACGACATCACCGGCGAATTCCCGCGGCTCGACGAGCGCTTCGCAGGCAAAGGCTACCGGCATGGGTACTACGCCGCGGCGGTCAACGGAAATCCCGGGCTTGGCTTCAACGCAATCGCACACCACGATTTCTCCACGGGCCGCCGCGAGCAGTGCGTGCTGCCCGAGGGGGATGTCACGGGCGAGCCGGTATTCGTGCCGAAGTCGCGAGACGCGGCGGAAGGCGACGGTTACGTGCTGAGTGTCGTCTACCGGAGTGGCGAAAACCGCAGCGACCTTGTGTTTCTCGATGCCGCCAATGTTGCGGACGGGCCGGTGGCGTGTGCGGAACTGCCGCACCGCGTGCCGTTCGGATTCCACGGCAACTGGAAGTACAACGGCTGACCGGGACGCTGCGCAACTACGCCGATGCGGGTGTCCGATCGCCGAAAACGCATCCGCATCCTTGACGAAACCGAAAATGGAGCAGGGCAATGGCAGACAAGCAGGCGGTAACGGAACTCCTCAACCGGGCCGGAGTGGCCTACGACACCGGTGACAGCGACTTCCTGATCGACATGTTCGCGCCGGACGGCCCGGCGTTCGAGATGACCATTGCCGGTGGCGAGCCGATCGTCTTCGAGGGGTCGGAAGCCATTGCGGGACTCTTCACCGGCGCCATGGATGAACAGACCGACCAGCGCCGCCATGTGGTGACCAACCTATATTTCGAGAACGAGACGGAGACGTCGGTAACCGCCATCAGCTACCTGGTACTGATCAGCGTCGAAAACGGCAAGCTCACCGTTCTGTCCACCGGCATCTACACCGACGATTGCGTGCTGGCGGACGGACACTGGAAGGTCCAGAAGCGTTCCCTGGCTCTCGACCTGCCATACTGAGGGGAACGGCAGCAGCATTCGGGAACGCGTTGGGACATGACGGAAGCGCTGGCGGCCGCTCGAATCGACGAAGTCCCTCATTTCCGGCATTTCCGGCATTTCCGGTTCGGCACCCTCGCTACGGGGAACCGGGGGCCTGAATGAAGGCGCCGGAAGGCCGCACGCTGGTGTTCAGCTTCGACGGGACCGGCAACGAACCGGATGATGCTCATGCGTATCAGCAGGACGAGAGCATCAGCAACATTCTGAAGCTGCACGTTCTCATGGGCGGCGGCCTGCAGGAGGACCGGGCGCCCACCCGGACACGCGCCGGAGCGCCCCAGTTGACCTGGTACTACAACGGCATCGGCACGCGCGAGGGCGGGGCGGAACTGCCGCTTGTGGGCTGGCTGGTTTCCAAGGCAGCGGGCTTGATCAACCAGGCCCTCGCGCCCACCTGGGGGGATGCGCGCCGCATCGTCGATGAGGCTGAGGCCGATCTGCGCGAAGCGAGACCCACCCCGGAAGACCGGATCGTCGTATTCGGTTTCAGCCGCGGTGCTGCACTGGCCAGGAAGTTTGCCGGCACTGCCCTGGATCACTACGAAAACCTGAAAATCGCCTTTCTGGGGGTGTTCGACACCGTCGGGGCCATCGATGGATTTCAGCACAGGAGCGAGCAGGCCGGCGGCGATGTCGAGTTCAAGAACGGCACCGTGCACGAGCGTGTCGAACGGGCGGTGCACATCCTGGCGCTCGACGAAGACCGGGTTGCCTTCGAGCCCACGCTGATGAACAGGGACCCGTCGAATCCCGGGCGAATCACCGAAATCTGGTTTCCGGGCGCCCACGGAGACATCGGCGGGGGTTACTGGCTCGACGGCCTCGCGGACGTGGCGCTGAATTACATGATCGCCCGCTGCCGCGAGTACCTGGGCAGGCACATCAACATCGAAGAGTCCAGGGCCGCGAAGATCCGCGATCTGATCGCCGCCCAGGGTGAAATCCTGGAACTGCTCGACGCGGACGACATCATCATCAATCCGGACGTGACGGGAACCGCGCACGCACACACCGCCGGGCTCGCCACGCTGTACTCGAGGGAGGTGCGCAAGGTATGCGTGTGGGAAAGCGACCGCCAACTCACCACGGGCGAGTGCCGGCCCCTGGTGCACCACTCGGTGAAAGCCCGCTACGACCTGGTATCCGATTACCGTCCCCCGGCCCTGCGGGGTCTGCGCTTCGAATTGCTGCTGCCAGGCGGGCGCCGGCTGGATGTGGAGGGAATAGCGGGATTGCGCGAAGTCCGGGACCGGCGTTCCAGGGAGAAGAAGCGAACCGGTTAGCCGCATGCCAACTCGCTGCCGGGCGTGTGACAATTGTTCCAAGAAAGTAGTCCGTGTGCTAGTTTCTACAGCGGGGATTTCACTGAATCCCGGGCGAGTTCATTGAGACAGAGAGGGACGGCGTGTGAACCAACGTTTGAAAATTCCCAGCCAGCGACCGGGCGAAGCGCGGGCTCCGGGCCCCACCTACCAGGAGGCGATCCTGCGGGACAACTCGCCGCCGCCGCCCGCGTTCCTGGAACATTCCTACGAGTTCGCCGGCGACGAGAACATTCCCTACAGCCACTACACCTCCAGGGAACAGCTTGCGCAGGAGTTCGAGAAGCTCTGGCCGCACGTCTGGCAGATGGCCTGCCGGGAGGAGCACATTCCCGAGCCCGGCGACTACCACGTCTACGACATCGGTACGCTGTCGGCCATTGTCACGCGCACCGAAACCGGCGAGATCAAGGCGTTCTACAACGCCTGCATGCACCGGGGCACGGCCCTGAAAGATCCGGAATCGTCCGGTTTCTGCGAGAACTTCAAGTGCCCCTTCCACGGCTGGACCTATGGGCTGGACGGCACGCTGCTCGAAGTGCCGGAAGACTGGGACTTCCCCCACGTGAGCGCCGAGACCCACAGCCTGCGGGAGGTGCGGGTGGGCTTGTGGGGCGGATTCGTGTTCGTCAACTTCGATGACGATGCGGAATCGCTGGAGAGCTTCCTCGGCGTGCTGCCCGAGCACTTCAAGGACTTTCGCATCGAAGACCGCTACATAGAAACGCATGTCTGCAAGCGGCTTCCGGTGAACTGGAAAGCGGCCGAAGAGGCCTTCATGGAGGCCTACCACGTCAAGGAAACGCACGCCGGGGGTGCGGACTACTCCGAGCCCATCACCACTTACGATGTGTTTCCCGAGAACGTGAACCGGTTCATCCACACGGTAGGCTCGCCGAATGCGCGCATGCCGACCCCGCTCACCGAACAGGAACTGCTGACGCAGATGTGGGGGCGGCGCAGTTCCGTCGACGGCGTTGACGTGCCCCGGCTACCGGAAGGCATGACCGCCCGCGACTTCTACGCCAACGTGGTGAAGGAAGAACTCGGCAAAATCTACGACCAGGATTTCTCCAACTACTCCACGGCGCAAACCCTGGATTCCATTGAGTATTTCCTGTTCCCGAACCTGTTCGTGTTCCCGGGTTTGTCGCTGCCTATGGTCTACCGGTTCCGGCCCGACCCGAACGACCCCGACTACTCGATGTTTGACCTCTACTTCCTGCGGCCGAAGCACCCGGAGAAGGAGCCGCCCCCACCTCCCGAACCGATGTACCTAGCCATCGAAGACAGCTACACGCAGGCGGAGGGCCTGGCCTGGCTGGGCCCGGTGTACGACCAGGACACCGACAACATGGCGGCGCAGACCAGGGGCTTCAAAACCTGCCGCCGCGGCTCGCAAACGCTGGGCAATTACCAGGAAGTTCGCGTCCGGCACGTGCACAAGCGCGTGGGGGACTATCTCGATCGTTAGACCGGCTGAGGTGCGATGGCGCGAACCTGTACCGCGCCATCCACTACGCGGGATTCGAACAGCCGGATCGGTATGCGGGTGAGTTGCCCCACGGGCTCGCCGGACTCCAGCTTGAAGCGCATGCCATGCACCGGGCAGATGATGTAGCCATTGCGGATACGACCCCGTTCGAGGGGCTGGTCCTGGTGGGAACAGCGGTTCTCGACCACCACGTAGTCGCCGCCCGAGTTGCAGACGAGCAGCTGCAACCCGTGATGCTCGACCGCCAGACTCTTATTGGCCGGAATGTCGGCGGTGTTTGCGATGGTTTGGAAGTCGCTCATTGGTTGAACTTGCGATGTGACCAGCCGGGCCGCAAATCAGTATTGATGCCTTCTGGTCAATAGTGGTAGCGGAGTTGTGCCAAAAGCATCGAGTCGCTTTCGATCTTGTAAACCATTCTGTGTTCGCCGTCGATGCGCCTCGACCAATAGCCGGCAAGCGCGTGCCTGAGAGGCTCGGGTTTTCCGATTCCTTCGAAGGGCGCTCGTTGCACTTCCTTGATCAACGCATTGACACGCTTGAGCATCTTCCTGTCGGTTTTCTGCCAGTGCAGGTAGTCTTCCCAGGCTTTTTCCGAAAAAACCAGCTTCACTCAACGAGAGTTCTTTCGCTTCCTCGGCCGCCCTCGAGTTCGATTATGGATTCGATCAGCCGGCGCATATTTTTCGGGCTTCGCAGGAGATAAGCCGTCTCTTCCAGTGCCTGGTAGTCGTCCATGGACATCATCACCACGGCGCCCGC
Source organism: Pseudomonadales bacterium (assembly GCA_963663395.1). GTDB lineage: Bacteria > Pseudomonadota > Gammaproteobacteria > Pseudomonadales > Azotimanducaceae > Azophilus. The sequence goes on along the minus strand of OY760226.1, from coordinate 4,146,673 downwards.
TCCCTGCCTGGTTATGGCTACGGGTGCGTGGTCGCTGCAAACACGCTCCATGGTTCTGGCGAGGTTGCTTCTGGCTGAGGTATAGCTGAGGCTGTCCATTGTGGCTACACGGTACCTGTACAGATTTCCGTACGTATGCTAGAGGGCCATGCGGTCGGAATCAATAGTCGATCGCGCTCGTTTCCGTGGGAATGTACCGCTATATCCCCGGATCCACGCCGGTCATCTCTACGGACAGTTCCCAAAGCCGCTTTCCTGGAACCGGATCGCGGCTGGCTGCGGCCGCATATGCCTTGCCGGCCGGTCCTCTGGTCTCTGCCCAACTCGACGGGCCGAAGAAGTCGCCGCCCGCGACATCGGGGGCCGTCGCAGCGAGCAGGCTGGGCCAGGCGCCGGCCTCCCGCGTGTTGAAGAAAATGCTCATTACGGGCGCCGCGAGCGGGAAGAGGGCATAGTTGCGCCCAAGGTCGGTGACTGCAACGCCCGGATGGCAGCCTGCCGCGACCGTTCCGGAATTGCGTGCCCTCAGGCGCCGGTCGAGTTCGAACAGGTGCAGCATATTGGCGAGCTTGCTCTGCTGGTATTGCGCTAGCCTGAACTTCCAGATGATGTTTGATCCAACCCATTGATTTTCCGGATAATTCAAAAAACCGAGGGGGACGCTACTGGGAACGTTCCAGACGCACGCCGAGGAGTTTGAAGGCTTCGCGCTGTAGCGCGGTGGGCCGGGTGAGGACCTCGAACGGTTCGGCGCCGGGCAACCGGGGCACGACCTGGTTCTTGGCGATCGTCGCCAGGTCGCCGAGCAGGGTGCGGAAGCTGTGCACCGGCAGACCGTTGGCGGTGCGTTTGCCGCGGGCTTTTTCCTTGGCGGCGTCGGAGACCCGCGCCGGCGCGACGATGGAAGTGCGCGCCGCCTCGGCGGCGGCCGGGTCGTGGTCGTCGAACAGCAGCGGCTTGAGCCGGGCGCGCATGTGCCATTCCACGTAGTAGGCCAGCATGCACAGGAACACGTGCGCGCGCACCCGGTCAGCGGTTCGGTGGAACACCGGCCGCACCTTCAGGTCCACGGTCTTCAGGCTCCGGAAGGCGCGCTCGACCGCGCTCAGGCGCTTGTAGGCGCGCACGGTGCCCTCGGCGTCGAGTTCGCCCGCGGGCAGGCTGGTGCGCACGACGTACAAGCCGTCCAGCGCCGCCTCCGCAGCGATGGACTCCGGCTTTCGCCGATAGCCGAACGCGTCGTCCTCGATAGCCAGATCGAAGTGCTTGGCCATCTTGTATTTGCCGACAACCTTGCCCGCGCGCAGGCCGATCTTGTCCGCGCCCTTCAGGCGCCGCTTCTCCCGCCGCGTGGCCGCCACGATGGGATCGAGCAACGCCTCGGTGGCCCGCAGCAGTGCTTCCCGCTTGCGCGCCCGCTCCTCGGCCAACAGCGGATTGCGGCACACCATGAGGCGCTCGCCCGGATAGGCGTCGCTGCGGATCTCCACCAGGTCGGTCTCGTCGAACAGCGACAGTTGCACCGCGCCGGACTCCACCAGCGAGCGCACCGCCGGACCCCGCAGCGCGCTGATCCAGTCCAGCCCCGCGGGCCTCACGTCCTCGCGGATGCGCGCCTCGGTCAACATCCCCCGGTCGCCCACCAGCACCACCCTGGAGAACCCGAAGCGGCGCCTGAGCTTGTCGACCTGCGCGCCCACGGTGGCCGGGTCCGCGGTGTTGCCATCGAACACCTCCACCGCCACCGGACGGCCCTCGGCGTCGCACAACAGCCCAAACTCGATCTGCAGCTTGCCGCGCCTGCCGTCGCGCGAGTAGCCGCGCCGCCCCAGCGGGCAGTGGCGTCCTTCCAGCCACACCGAGGTGAGGTCGTAGAACACCAGGGCGCCGTCCTCAAGATGGCGCTTCGCCAAGCGCCGCTCGATGGCGTCCTGACGCTCGAGCAGCCAGTCCATGGCGGCGTACAGATCGTCCTCGTCGCAGTCCTCCAGCGCCAGCGTCTCGGCGAGCGAGTCGTGCGCGGTGTCCGCCGCCAGGCTCCGGGCAGTCGCCAGCTTGGAACCCGGCTCAAGGACCCGGGCGACGATCATCGCCAGCACGCGCCGGCGCTCGGGCGAGTCCGCCCCGGCGATGGCGCGGTCCAGGCGCAGCTTGCGCAGCGTGCCGAGCACGGCGGCGACATGGCCGTGGGGTTTGGAACGCACGATGTCGAAGGCGTCGTCGAGGCGCGACACCGCGGTGCCGCCCTTGAGCAGCACGCGCAGGCCCTCGACGAGCGTCGGGGGCCATTTGGAGAGGTTGGCCAAGGTGCGTTTCCTGACCTTGACGCCCTCGCGCCAGCCTTCGCGCAGGAGGATGGCGGGAGGCGAGCTGCGGTTGGGGACGGTTTCGATGTACATGGGAACGATAGTATTCTATATAACACCGCATTACAACATTAACGTCATATAATACATGGGAACACTTCGACAATCCGAAAACGCTGTTTCCGTATTGCAATCAGTCGCTTAACTCCAATGAACGGGTCAAATGGCTGGAACTTCGGGCTAGCGACCTATAGGACTTCCTTGCGCCGAGGTCGTCCCAGAAAATGCGGGCGGTGCGATGGGCGAGGCTGCTCGTGATCACCACCCGGCTCCCCTCGGCATCCTGCAGTTTGGGCAGGAGCAGGGCGGTCAGCGCAAAGGTGCCGAGGTGGTTGACGCCGAACATCGACTCGAAGCCGTCTTTCGTGAGGGTGAAGGGCACCCCCATGATCCCGGCGTTGTTGACCAGCACGTCGAGGCGCCGTTCGTCGGCCACCTGTTCCGCCGCGGCCCGAACGCTGCCGAGGTCGGCCTGGTCGAGCGGCAGGAATTCCAGATCGGCGTCGGGGAACTCGGCGCAGATCTTTGCGATAGCGGTTCTGGCGCGGTCTTCGGAACGGCACCCGAGCAGTACCCGGGCGCCACGCCGTGCCAGCACCCGGGTCGTCTCGAAGCCAATGCCGGTGTTGGCGCCGGTGACGAGGAACGTTCGCCCCGATTGGTCGGCTACGTCACGAGCGGTGAAGCCTGATGACAACGGCGTGGATTCCTCGTGGTTTCAATGCGCCGGCCAGTTCGTTGTTTCAAACAGCCGGCAATGGCAGGCGTGCTTGCTGACCAGGCTGCTCTTCGCAACAAGCCGTGGCCGCGGGCCGGGACTCCGGGGTATCGGAAAGACTCCGAATCACCGTGTTGTGCAACTGTTCCGCATCGCCCGATTTGACGTACCACTCCCACCGGGCGCCGTCGGGGTCGACCACCCAGGTCTCGGCCTTTTCGGCAAAGCAGCAAACGGTTTCATCGACGCCCGTCGTGTCGAGCCCCGCTGCCGCCAGCCGCCGCTCGGCGGCCACCACCTCGTCGGCGGTCTCGCACTCGACCCCGAGGTGATTGATCGTTGCCCCATCCGGACCTTCGAACAGCACCAGTTTCAGCGGTGGATCAGCAACCTCGAAGTTGGCGTACGAGGGTTTCACCTTGGCTGGTCCGGTATCGAACAACCTGGAGTAGAAGTCGATGGCGCGGTCGAGGTCTGTCACGTTGATGGCGAGTTGCAGTCGGGACATGACGTTATCCTTTGTGTAGCGATGCGCGTGCGTTGGCCTGCAATCCTGCCATGAAACCTGTCTTTGCCATAGCCGGCCTGGTGTGGGCCGCCCGGTGACCCGCTACGAGTTCGATCAGACGTCGCCGCCGGTTCGCCGCGAATTTCGAATTGCGGTCCATGAATCTGATCGAATAGCATCACGGTTGCAGCATTTGCGTCTACGGTTCGCCCAATCTCACCAAGGAACAGTTCACTATGGTCGGAATCACCGGATACAGCGCGTACATCCCAAGGCTTCGCCTGCAAAGAAGTGCCGTTGCCGCGGCCCACGCCTGGTACGACCCTTCCTATGCGCGCAAAGGGCGGGGCGAACGGTCGATCTGCGGCTGGGACGAAGACGCCATCACCATGGGCGTGGAAGCGGCGCGGGGCCTGGTTGCCAACGGCGGGCCGGAAGCCCTGATGTTTGCGAGTACGACGGGCCCGTTCATCGACCGGCAGCAGGCCGGAATCATCGCCACGGCGCTATCGCTGGAAGGCGAGATCCGCACCCTGGACGTGACGTCGTCTCAGCGTGCCGCCCTCGGTGCGTTGTCACAGGCCTGCTCTTCGGTGCGCGGCGGCGCTCGCGAGGTGTTGCTGGTTGCTTCGGAAAACCGCCGGGCAATGGCGAGGAGCCCGGGCGAACTCGCGTGGGGCGACGGTGCGGTCAGCGTATCCGTCGGCGCCGACAGGGAGTTGCTGCAGGTCGTGGGCGGCACCGTCGAATCGGTGGACTTTCTCGACCACTACCGCGGCGCGGGCCAGGAGTTCGACTACGACTGGGAAGAACGCTGGATTCGTGACGAGGGCCTGGCCAAGATCGTGCCGGCGGCCATTGCCCGGCTGCTGGAGCAGACGGGCGTCTCCGCCGATGCCGTGGCGCACTTCGTGCTGCCGACCACCATTGGCCGCGCCGCCGCCAATGTCGCGCGCCGGTCGGGCCTGGCGGGCGAATCGGTGGTGGACAACCTTGCCGGGCAGCTTGGCGAGACCGGCACCGCGCATCCGTTGCTGATGGCGTTGCATGCGTTGGAAACCCGCGTCAAGCCAGGCGACTACATGCTGGTTTGCAGCTTCGCCAACGGCTGTGAGGCGCTGCTGTTCAGGGCGACCGAAGCGATATCGGGCTACTCGGCGCCGCAATCCGTGGGTGCGGCGCTGGCCGCCCGCCAGCCTGAAGACAACTACCTGAAGTATCTTTCATACAACGACCTGATCAGCATCGACGAAGGCAAGCGGGGCGAGGCGGCCGAGTACCAGACATCGCTGTCCACGGCCTATCGCAATCGCGACATGCTGCTCGGGCTGGTGGGCGGGCGTTGCACCCAATGCGGCACGCTGCAGTTCCCGCGGGCGAGGGTGTGCGTCAACCCGCAGTGCCGGGCGACCGACACCCAGGAGCCCTATTCGTTCCGGGACGAGCTGGCAAAGGTCGCCAGTTGGTCTGCGGACTACCTGGCGTTCACTCCCAATCCGCCATCGCACTATGGCATGATTGACTTTGAGAACGGAGGGCGTCTCATGACCGACTTCACCGACGTGGAGGTCGGCGAAATCGACGTCGGGATGCAGGTGGAAATGCGTTTTCGCATCAAGTCGGTCGATCGGGCGCGCGGTCTACCGAGGTATTTCTGGAAAGCGGTTCCCCTCCGCTCCGCTTGAAACAGCATCGAAGAGGACATTCGAAATGGCACAGGGCATCAGGGACAAGGTCGCGATTCTCGGCATGGGTTGCTCAAAATTCGGAGAGCGGTGGGATGCCGGCGCGGAAGAACTCATCGTCGAGGCCTTCGATGAAGCGCTGGGCGATGCCGGCATAGACCGCAACGAGATCGAGGCGGCATGGCTTTCCACGGCGATGGATTTCGTCAATGTAGGGCGCAGCGGGCTACCCTTGAGCATTTCCCTGCGCCTGCCGAACATCGCGGTGACCCGTGTGGAGAACTTCTGCGCTTCCGGTTCGGAAGCCTTTCGCGGCGCCGTCTACGCGGTAGCCTCGGGCGCAGCGGACATCGCGCTTGCCCTGGGCGTCGAGAAGCTCAAGGACACCGGCTATGGCGGGCTGCCCGGCGGCAACTCCGGCACCCTGACTCCCCTGTGGACGGCCACCGGCTCGGCGCCCGGCAGTTTCGCGCAGCTTGCCAGCGCCTACCGGGCGAAGCACGGCGTCGACAAGGAAGACCTCAAGCGCGCCATCGCTCACGTTTCCGTCAAGAGCCACGCCAACGGCACCAGAAATCCCAAGGCACACCTGCAGCGGGCGATCACCGAGGATGACGCCATCAATGCGCCCATGATCGCCGAGCCGCTCGGTCTCTTTGACTGCTGCGGCGTCAGCGACGGCGCCGCGGCCGCCATCGTCACCACGCCCGAGATCGCGCGCCGGCTGGGCAAGGACAACATAGTCACCATCAAGGCACTGCAGCTCTCCCTCTCCAACGGCTCGGAAGCGGGCCACAGTTCCTGGGACGGCAGCTATTTCCACACTACGCGTATCGCCGCCACCAAGGCCTATGCGGAGGCGGGCATCCGCAACCCGCGCGAAGAAGTGAGCATGTTCGAATGCCACGACTGCTTTTCCATTACCGAGTTCGTCACCACGGAAGACCTGCAGCTTTCCCCGGAAGGTGGCGCTCTCAAGGATGTAATGGACGGCTTCTATGACGCCGACGGCGCGATTCCCTGCCAGATCGACGGCGGCCTCAAGTGCTTCGGCCACCCGATCGGCGCGTCTGGAATCCGCATGCTCTACGAGATGTACCTGCAACTGCAGGGGCGCGCGGAAGAGCGTCAGCTTCCCAACCCGAGCATTGGCCTGACACACAATCTCGGCGGAGCACCGAACCAGAACGTCGCGGCGGTGTGCATCGTCGGCGCGGCCTGAAGGTCTGGAAGCTCGCAGGGAACAATTCTCCATTCGTTTCTTTCGCTTCTGAGGGACAAACGCCTGCATCGGGCAGCGAGTTCGCCTGCGGGGCTTCCCTTTCGGCGCACCGGCCTCTTTGTCTTGGTGTACGCAAGGCGTTCGAACGAGCTTAACGCGCCGAAAGGGAAGCCCCGCAGGCGAACTCTTTTCCGAAATCCGGCGTTGTTCGTTCCACGCCCGCTCTCATCGTACATCCAACCGTTGTTCCCTGCGCTTTAGCGCGCCGGGCAAGTGCACCGGCGGGGCGGATAGCCGTGCCCGGGATGCGGGGCAGGTACAATCCGCACCGTGGAGCAACTGGAACCGCAATCCGCCCCGTCGGGGCCGAACCCGCATCCGCTCGATAGCGGCTGGCGCGGCTACGTGCCGATCATTGGCGTTCTGGCGCGTTATCGGCCCGCCGACCTCAATCACGACCTGGTGGCCGGGCTGGTGGTTGCGGTGATCTCCGTGCCCAAGTCGATGGCCTATGCCTTTCTGGCCGGGCTGCCTCCCCAGGCCGGGTTGTACGCCTGCCTGCTGCCGATGCTGGCCTATACGGTGCTCGGCTCTTCTCGCCACCTGGTGGTGGGGCCGGTGGCGGTGGCGGCGCTGATGGTGGCGGCCGCCATCGGCCAGCACGTACCCGATTTCGAAGGCGGGCACATGGCCGTGACCACGGTGATCTGCATCGAGGCCGGCATTTTCCTGCTGGTGCTGCGGGTGACCCAGATGGGCGGCATCGTGCACCTGTTGAGCTACCCGGTGATCACCGGCTTCATCAATGCCGCGGCGGTGCTCATCATTCTGAGCCAGTTGAACGGCTTTACCGGCATTCACAAGGAAGACGACGCCATCCCCATCGCCGCGCTCTGGGGCCTGATAAAAAACATCGGGTCACTCAATCCGGCCACCCTGTCGATAGCTGTCGCGAGCCTTGCGCTGATGTGGGGTGCGCGCCGCTACGGCGACCGGCTCGGCGCGCGCATCTGGCCGGCGCTGGAGGGCTCGGCGGCGATTTCCAGGGCCGGGCCCCTGGTGGTGCTGTTGTTCACTACCCTGGTGGTGGCGCTGTTCGACCTCGACCTGACTTTCGGCGTCGCCACGGCCGGCCATGTTCCCGGCGGCCTGCCGGAATTCACGCTGCCTCCGCTGGACCCGCTGATGTGGCTGCAGGTCATGCCGTCGGCGGCCATGATCGCGGCGGTGGTCTACGTGGAGAGCTACACCATCGGCTCTTCCCTGGCGGTGCGCGAGCGCATCCGGCTGGACAACCCCCAGGAACTGCTGGCTCTCGGTGTGGCCAACCTGACCGCCGGGTTCTCAGGAGCCACACCGGTTGCCGGCAGCTTTTCGGGCAGCAGCGTCAACTACCAGGCCGGCGCCCGCACGCCGGTCAGTTCCCTGACCTGCGTTCTGGTGATACTGGCGGTGCTGATGGTCGCAACGCCATTGTTCAAGGACCTGCCGCAGGCCACGCTCGCGGCGATTGTGATCATCTCGGTGGTGGGCCTGATCGATTTCGGGTCCGTCTACCGGCACTGGCGCGTCTATCGGGAAGACGGAGTGACGGAACTGGTCACCTTCGTTACCGTGCTCGCCTTCGGCGTGGAGGGGGGGCTGATCGTCGGGGTGCTGCTTTCCATCGCGTTTTTCGTGCGCCGCTCCAGCCGCGCCCAGGTCACCCTGGTGGGGCGCGTCGGCGAGTCCGACAGCTTCCGCGCCGTGCGCAGGCACGATGCGGAAACCCGCGAGCACATCGCCGCCATCCGCGTGGACGAGAACATCTTTTTCGCCAACGCCAACAACATCGAGACCCGGATACTCCGGATCATCAGCCGCCGGCCGGCCACCGACCAGGTAGTGCTGGTGTGCAGCGCGATCAACGTCATCGACGTGAGCGGCGTCGAGATGCTGGCCCGACTGAACGACACGCTGAATGAGCAGGGCATCAAGCTGCACCTTTCCGACGTCAAGCACTCGGTCCTCGATCAACTGGAGCGTTCCAGGCTGATCGCCGAACTGACGGGCCGGCTGTTCTTCAGCACCGCGGAGGCCATGACCCGGCTGGAGAACGAGGTCGCCAGGGATGAAGCGGTACAGGATGAAGCGCGCCAGGAGCCCCGGGATGCTGGGGACACGGCAAGCCCGCCCAGGCCCTGACCGCACCGATTGAGGAGCAAGCGCCCGATCGCGCTAAACTGTGGCCGCGCTAGCGGAAACCCGACGCATCCGAACCCAACTTCACACCACGAACATCGCAATCCTTGCCATCGCGCAGGCGATTGCGGTTACCGGCAGCGCAGCGCTCATCACCCTGGGCGGAATCGTCGGCCGCGACCTGGCCCCGGCGCCGGCGCTTGCCACATTGCCGATGTCGATGCTCGTAGTCGGCACAGCTCTTGCCACGCTGCTGGCGTCCTGGACGATGTCCCGCATCGGCCGCGCACGCGGCTTCGCCTGCGGTGCGGGCATCGGCTGCGCCGGGGCGCTCTGCGCCGTCGTTGCGCTGGCCGGCGGGAGCTTCTCGCTGTTCTGCGGTGCGGCGGTGCTTGTGGGCGTCGCCAATGCCTATGCGCAGCAATACCGCTTCGCGGCGGTGGAGAGCGCCAGTGCCGAATCGGCGGGATTGGCGGTATCGATCACGCTTGCCGGGTCCATGGTCGGCGCGGTGCTGGGTCCGGAGCTGGCCGCGCGGGGCGAGTTGTGGGTGGAAAGCGCACGTTTTACCGGAACCTTTCTGGCGGTTGGGTGCTGTTACGTGATAGCGGGTGTTTTGCTGCTGTGGCTGCGCACCCCGAGGGTTGCGGCGGCGTCGTCCGCAGCCGGCGGCGCCCGGCCCATGCGGGAAATCGTGCGCAACCGGACGTTCGTGGTGGCCGTTCTCGGCGGCGCGGCGGGCTTCGGGGTCATGGCCTTCGTGATGACGGCCGCGCCTCTCGCCATGCACGTCGTCGACGGCCACTCCCTTGCCCACACGGCGACAGTCATTCAAGCTCACATACTGGGCATGTACGCACCGTCGCTGGTGACGGGCATCCTGTTGAGTCGATTCGGCTGCAGGCCGGTCATGCTGGTCGGTGCGGTGACACTTGGTTTATCGGTGGCCACCGGCTTTGCGGGGCGCGAGGTAACGCACTACGGGTTGTCGATGATTGCGCTGGGCGTCGGGTGGAACTTCCTGTTCGTCGGCGGAACGACCCTGCTTGGCAGTGCCCACCGGGCTGAAGAGCGGTTTCGGGCCCAGGCGTTCAACGACTTTACGGTGTTCGGCCTCTCAGCGCTGGGCTCACTCGGCGCCGGCGCAGTCATGCAACTCTACGGTTGGAATGCGGTCCTCTGGGCCTCTGTCCCGGCGATTGTCCTCGTCATGGGCGTGCTTGCCTGGGGTCGGAGGTACTCGACTTGAGACGCCACCGTCCGATTCAGCCGGCGCAAATGTGGGAATGCACCGTTGATTTTGCTTCCACGATGCGGTTCCATCCGCCGCTTGTCCCGCAAACAGGGCGGACTGCGGGCCAATCACGGAGAAGGATGGAATGGGTGACATACAGCTTTTCGACATCGAGACCCTGAAGTCGCCGCACGCGGCGCACAAGCGGCTTCGAGACGAAGCGCCGGTGTATTTCGCGCAGGAACTCGGCCTGCATGTCGTCACGCGCTACGACCTGCTGCGCGAGGCGCTGCGCGACCCGGAAACCTACTCCAACCAGTTCGGAAATTTCCTGCAGGAACCCCAGCGGCGGCGCTTCGAGGCAGCCTCACCCGAAACAAAAGAGGCGATCCTGGGCCTTGCGGACCAACTGATCGATGAGCCGCCGACCATGCTGACCCTGGATCGTCCGGAGCACACCAACTACCGTACGCTGGTCAATGAACTCTTCACCGGATCGCGCATAAAGCGGGCAGAAGGCGCCGTGCAGAAGGTGATCGATGACACCGTCGACTCCTTTGCCAACGTAACGGCCATCGATTTCATTGCGCGGTTTGCAATGCCCATACCGCTCAGAATCATCGGCGACCGGCTCGGTGTTCCCGAAGCAGACCGTGAAACCTTCGATCGATGTGCGAACAATGCCGCGGACAGCCTGCGCCTCAACATGTACGACGACGAGGAGATGGTGCGCCGCATGCGGCTCGAGCTGGACCTTCAGCGCCTGATGCTGCGGATCTACGACGAGCGGTGCGACAGTCCCCGTGACGACATGATTTCCGTGCTTGCGGGTTCCCGGCTGCAACCCGAAGGCCGCTCGCTCACCCACGGCGAAGTGTCCAGCATCCTGCGCCAGTTCCTGGTTGCCGGACACGAAACCACGAGCAGCGCCTTTGGCTGGGGCATGCTCGCGCTGTGCGAGCGGCCCGAACTGCAGGACGACCTGCGGGCGCATCCCGAAAAGCTGCGCACGTTCGTGGAAGAAGCGTTGCGCCGGGAATCGCCCGTGCAGGGCCTGCCCCGGGTGGTCACGCGGGATACGGAACTGGGCGGCTATTCCCTGAAAGCCGGCGATGTCCTGATGCTGCGCTACGGGGCGGCCAACCGCGACGAACGCGCCTTCGACAACCCCGACGAGATCGACCTCGACCGGCGCAAGGCCGGCACTCAGATGGCCTTCGGCTCGGGCGTGCACCACTGCATCGGGGCGCCCCTGGCCAGGCAGGAGTTGAACCTGGGATTCGGTACGCTGCTCGGGCGCGCCGGGAACTTCCGGCTCGACCCGGACAAGCCGCCGCCCGAGGCCGAACCCAGCTTCGTGCTGCGCAACCTTGCGCACCTGCACGTCCGCTTCGATTGGTTGTAGCGCGACGCTCTGACATACTGCCCGGCTTTGCCATCGCGCACCCGGAGGCTCCCCATGGCGATAAGCCTTTCCAGCACCGATGAATTGCTGGTCGAACAGCAGGATCGCATTGTCGTCCTGACGCTGAATCGGCCGGACCGGTTGAATGCGATCAGCCTGGACATGCTCGGGGAACTCTCCTCCAAGCTGGTGGAGGCCAACAAGGACCCCGACATCCGTTGCATCGTGCTTACCGGTGCAGGGAAGGGCTTCTGCGCGGGTCTCGACCTGGTCGATGTGGGCGGCGGGGGCATCGGCAGCGAGCAGTCCGCTCGCGGGCAGAACCGGCCCCGTCAGCTTTTCGACCTGCGCGATGCGCCGGTCAGCGTGATGTGGAACATCGATACCCCGGTTGTGTGCGCGGTCAACGGCGCTGCGGCGGGCTATGGCATGGACCTGACGCTGCTTGCCGACATTCGCATCTCGTCGGCCTCGGCCAAGTTTGCGGCGGTTACCGCCAAGCGCAATGTCGTGCCCGAAAGCGGCGGTACCTGGCTGCTGCCACGGCTGATCGGCTGGGCCAAGGCTGCCGAACTCTATTACCGGGCCCGCACGGTAAGCGCGGAGGAAGCCCTGGAGATGGGTCTGGTCAACACCGTCGTGCCCGATGAGGAACTCATGCCGACGGCCCTTCAGTGGGCCGGCGAGATCGCCGACAACGCGCCCATGGCCGTGCAGACCACCAAGCGCATGATGCGCATGGGGCTCGAAGAGTCCTACGACACGGCCGTCGACCACCTGATGGTGCACCTGGGCGGCATGTTCGCGAGCGAGGATTTCAAGGAGGGCGTGCAGGCCTTTCTGGAGCGCCGCAAGCCGAATTTCACAGGGCGTTGATAGGCCGCGGAGACGCTAACTTGCTCGCGGATGGGTGGTCAAGTACCGCTCTCATCTACGCGCCCCGGTCCGTCTCCCGTCATGATCAATCTGCGCCTATCTCGACCCGGGTGATATCGAACAGGCCCGCACCGTCCCGGGACACGATTCCTCCGCCCGACAACCAACCTCGCCTACCAGTCTCCGGACCCGCCAGGGCATTCTCGCTTATGCCGTAGATCAGCGCCGGCTCCCCTCCGGATTCCGCCCGGTCCTGCGCCCCACGCGCCGCGTCGACTCCCGGCTGATCGACGATTGGCGAAATCCCGAAGCGGGTGATGATCGCAGCAACGTACGCGTCCTCATGCCTCTCCCGGGACCGTGGTTCGGCCTCTACACGCGTCACGGCAATCGGCTCCGGGTCGATCCCCAGGAAACGCCGTTCTTCATCGAATCGCTGCGGAATCGCCGGCGCCTCCGGCGGTTCCGACGCCGCAGCAACGATACGAACCGTCCGGCCCCTCGGCTCCGTGCCTCCTTCCAGGAAACCCGGGTGCCCAAGTCCAGCGGCGATGCTGCCTACGCGCTGTCTGCGAACCGCCGCCGCATGCCGGAGAACCTCCTCCTCAAGCAGTTGTTCGCCTTCCCCGTCGGGGTCCCAGAGCAGACACACCGGGCGTCCTCCGCGCCTGTCCGTGCACCAAAGGTTCGCGGCCACCCAATTCGTCGTCGCGATTCTCCTGCGGCGTGCGTCCCGTACCTCGACCCGCTCGAACTGCGCCTTCCCGGAGTTGATGCACGCCGGCGTACCCGACAGGAATTCCCGCACGGTTCCCCCCAGTCTTCCGTTCGCCTCGGCGAGCACGTACGACCGCGCATGCGGATCCCACGCGATCCAGTCGGGCACGTCCCCTCGCTTCACCCGCCTCACCTCCACCAGATTCCCCACCCGCGTCCGGTAGGTATGAAGCGGAACGAAATCCCTGATTCCGAGTCGACTCGCCAGGAACGCCCGGCCGAAGAAACGACCGTACAGGGCCGAATACGCCCGGCGCATCTCCGCGCTCTCCACCAAGTCTCCCGCCCAGCGCAATTCTGAGGTGTCGTCGCGACTCAGATGGTCCTGGAAGAGTCTCAGCCAGGCCGAAGCCAGAGGACTGCCCTGAATGGCCTCCTCGGCGGCAGAGATCGCCGCCCACCACAGGTCGAACGGGCCGAGTTGCACGACATCGGTTCCCGCGCCCGGGTCCACGATCCTCGTAAACGCGTATCTGATTGACATGTTCGTTCCCGCCAGCTGCTTGCCAGTCCGCCGGCATTCGCCCGCTACCGTTCCAACGCGATCCGAAGCCGTCGCGCACGGTCTCGGAAGGCTCTCTCTCCCCCTTCCAGGATGTCGCACACCACCTTGCGCATTTCCACCTCGTCCAGGCCCCCGCTCCTGTAGGTGAACGCGGGCAGGCCTTCCGCCGGCTGCGGCCCGACGTGCGCCACGACAATCTGGTCCGCGTCGGTGTTGACGACAAGGTTCGCGTTGTGCGTAACCATGATTACCTGTCTTTTCTTCTTCGCCTCCGTAAACAGCGGCACCAGTTCGTCGAAAATGGATTTCGGGTCCAGGTTCTCTTCCGGCTGGTCGATGATCAGCGGTCGATCGTCGCCATCGTCGAGCGCGAGGTAGAGCAGCACCAGGACGATTCCCCGCGTGCCGGGTGACAGCTTCTCAAGTTCGATCCCGTCGTACCTGATGCCGTACTCGAGGGATATGTGGCTGGTGCTGTAAAGCCATTGCGAGAACCGCCTCGACCACGGCCGATAGTTGTGCCGATCCGAACGCGGAAACGGAGCCTTCTCGAGAAGCGCAGCCTCGTGTTTGTCGCGAAACGCGGCCATGGCGTCGGAAACCGCCTTCGAATCCCCCGTTTGCCAGGCCTCCCTGAGCATGTTGTTCGCCTCCCTCTCCAGCGACCCGATGCCTTTGAACGGGCCTCCCCTGAGATCGAACAGCTCCTCCTCGCCATGCTTGGCCCACGTTCCCACATCGGCCACCCTCGCCACGGAGAACGACGGCTTCCCCAGCGTGCCGCCGGCCTTCGTCAGACGCCGAACCAGCGGCGCGTACAGCTCGTTCAGCACGCCCTCCTCCGCAAGCAGAGCATCGAAGACACGGATGTAATCGTCCTCTCGTTCCCCAACGAGCGTCCTAGCCCTTCCCCGCGCCCCCCGACAGTCGGCGAGCGTCTCCTTCAGGCTGGCAATCGCGTTCCTCTCTTCGGCGATTCGTCTGGAGACGGCAGCGACCTTGCGGGCGCTTTCCCTATCCGCCGCGACCCGTTTCTCCAACCTCTCGATCTCGGCTTCGAGAACGGCAAGCGGCGTCCTCTCGAGTTCGGCCTCGTTCGCCAGCAATGCGTCGCTTGCGTCCAACGTGGCAGTGGGCTTCGTCCCCTTCAATGCCTTCGTGCGCTTCTCCACCTCCTCGGCCTCGGCCGCCACGGCCCCGTCCACGTCACCGGCGTATTCGAGCAGAAAACGTTTCCACTCGGCCTCGTTGAAGCCGAGATTCCCATAGCTTTCCTTCATGGCGCGCAGCGCCTTGGGCGCCCGGTTCCGTCTCAAGTCCCTGATCTCGTTCCTCACCGCGACGATGGAAGTCCTTCGATTGCCAAGCTTCCTAAGGTGGCCGCGTGCCTTCTCGGCGGCGGCCATCAGCCTCTGAAGCCGCTCGCTCGTCTTCTTGTCGCCCTTCGGCAACAGCGCATTGCGATCCTTCTCGTAGCGGGCGATCAGCTTCTCCTTCGCGTCGATCTTCGCCACCAGCGGCTTGACCTCCCGCACCTTCTCCATCTCGATGCCGATCTGGTCCGAGATGTTCGCCAAGGCCGCCTCTTCCCGGGCCCGCTCATCGCGATGGCCACCCGCCCGGCGTTCCAGCAGCTCGCCGAAGTCGAACGCTCCATCGCGTTCCAGCGAAGGGTGTGCTTCGAAGATCACCCGCTCGATCTCCTCGATCAGCTTGGGCATGCCCTCGATCGAGCAGAGATCCTCGACGAACTGCTGCGACAGATACCTCGCGCGTTCGTAGGCATCCGAGGAACGATCCACCGGCGCGTCGAGCGCCCGCTTTTGCGAAGCCTCGCCATTCGACCACTTCAGAACCACACGCGATTCCGACAGGTATTCCTTCGCGCGGGCAAGAAAGGACGGATTCTCTTTCGACTCCCGGTAGGAACCGCAACCCGCGGCAATCATGTCTACCAACGCGGTCTTGCCGGATCCCCGCCCGCCGATGACCGCCGTCAGCCCCGCATTCAGATCCAGCACGGGCGTCTTGACCCAAAGCGCGTTTTCGATACGCACCTGGTCGATCACTTGGGAGCCGGCCGTCCAGGATGGTGCCGCCGGGCTGACGTAGGCGCGCTCCGGCACGCGACACGCCTGGCGCAGGGTGTCGAAGGACGCCTGCCCCTTTAGCCAGCAAAACCGGTCTTCGTCTGGCTTGCCGACTCTGCCGAGATCGTGCGCGTCGCTGCCCCAAATACAGGGCTTTGGGCCGCCGTATCTCTCATGAAGCTCAGCCACGCTCGCTGCTCCGTTCCCGAGCCAGTAGTCCCGCTGCTTCAAGCTCGAGGCGAAGACGGCGTGCGCCCCTTTTTCGATTTCCTCACGCAGTGTCGTATCGGCCGCCTCCCTCACGCCCGACGTGCCATCCGCCGTTCCCGCTACCGCGATCACGATATTCTCTTGCGCCCAGTCGATGCTGCGGTACGTATGGAGCAGATTGTCCAGGGACACCTTGAACTGCGTCACTCCATGCTTCAGCGCGGCTTCTTCATCGATCTCACCATGGTGCGCGCGCTGTCCCAGGCGCGCCAAATCCGAAGGCGTGCAGGTGAACTCGTCGTCGTAAGCGGTGAACGACAGCCGGCCGAGAAATCGGTTCAGTTCCTCCACATGATTGGGATCCTCCGGACTGACCAGAAGATGGATGTTGACGAAGTTCCCCTTGGCCGTTCCGATCTTCAGGCGTAGTTCGACATTCGGAAAAAGCACTTCGCAATCCTTCAGGCGACCCTTCGCCTTCTCCTCCCTCATCCGTTCGTAGGATCGAGTAATGCAATAGTCCGTGACCCCGATCGCCTGAAGCCGGGGCGTCACGGCTTCCAAGGCATCCAGGTACAACTCCCAGCCCTTGTCCTTCGGGAACCGGTCCTCCAATACCGTGCCTGGCGTGTGGATGTGCGGCTCCCACCGCCGCCAAACCGAGCCGCGATTGCCAGCCTTCAACGCACTTTCCGTCATCCTTTCAACACCGTTTTGATCGCGCTGCCGAGTTCCGTGCCCGCGGGTTCGCTGTCGGCGTACATGGGCATGGGCGTCTTTCCAACGATCTCCACCTTAGCTGCCGAACATCAAGGCGCCACTTCTTTGGTTGAGGAAGTCGGACACCGTCACACCGCCGACGTGGCGGCTCGCCTCGATATCGTAGTAGCGGTGCTGGAGTTCCTTCAACTGCTGCCCGTAACGGTGCCTCAGCCGGGAGGCTTCCGGTTGCACGTGGACATTGTTCACGTGTCCCGTGCAGTAGGCGTAGCACGCGATCGGGTACAGCAAGCTCGAGCACACGATGTCGCAAATCTGTAGGCCGGCGTGGTTCTCGCTGTGACCAAAAGTCGGAAGTTCGACCTGGCGCTCGTAATTCGGGATCGAGCTGAACTTCTGCGTGAAGATCGAGTGGGACACCCGCAGGTTCTTGCTCTTGCTGCGGCTGTCGGCGATGCAGAAGCCAGCGCTGTCGGATTGGGTCAGATGGTGCTCGAAGTACCTACACAGGGCCTGGATCGACGACGTATACACTGCGTTGCTCCTGAAGGGTCGCCCTCGCGCCTTGATCGAAATGCGTGCGACCAATCGGACCTCGTGTCGGCCCAGTAGACCCATGATGCGGTCGAGGAAACCGATTGCATGTGCCTTCTGTCTCGCGTTCCCGCGAGTTACATGCTTGCGGATTTCCGCGCCCTTGATCTCCGGCAGGATACGGTCCAGACGCCGAATTGAGGGGTAGTGCAGGTTTGGGAAGAACCGGTGCTTCAGATCGAGGTAGTCGTGTGTCAGTCCCGCGAGCCTGCCCGCGTCCACGAACAGCCCGGCTATGGCGAGGACAGGCTGGTCGTTCGGTGCGGGTGGGTCGCGAAGTGCGCCCAGGTCCCCGGCTTCGTCGATGAAGCAAAGCTGCAATTCGCAGGCCTCAAATAAAGCTATGGCCACCAATGGTGGCCATAGGGTCCGCCGCCCATGCGGGGTCGGCTAGCACGCCGAAGCGCGGTTACTCCGGGCAACATAGCGACGGAGTCGTCGCGTGTCAATCTGAAGCGGACCGCCCCGGAAGCGCCTCTTGTCGTGCAGACAGCCCTGAAACCTGGATTTGATGCACGCGAATGCTCTATTCTGAGAGCGAACATGCAATCGCGACTTACGGAGGACCAAGACCGGTGACAGTCAAGAGATTTTGCCTTGCCTGGATGTTGGCCGCGCTGCCTGCAGCGGCGTTCGCGGGCGACTACGCTCAATCCTGGGGGCCGCCTGTCGGCACCGACGCGCCCGCCATCCTGGCCGAAGATCAGGACGGCGCTACGCGCGACCTCGCCTCGCTTGCCGGGGAAAACGGCCTGCTGCTGGTGTTGAGCCGCTCCGCGGACTGGTGACCCTTCTGCCAGGCCCAGTTGGTCCAACTGGAAGAGTGGAGACAGCAATTCGAAGAAATCGGCGTGAATATCGCCGCCATGACCTATGACCGCGTTGACGTTCTCAAGGGGTTCCATGAGAGCGAGGAACTCGGCTACCCGCTGCTGAATGATGAGAATGCGCGGCATGTGAATGGATTCGGGGTTCCCGACGAAGACCTGGGCCAGGGCATTCCGCGCCCCGGCATGTTCTGGCTGGCGCCGGACGGCAGCATCAGCGCGAAGTTCGCCGTGCCCGGCTATCGTACGCGCCCGCCGCTTGCGGAGGTGCTGGCTTCAATCAGTGCCGCGGTGGGTTCCTGATTGGACGTCATGTTCGCCCTGATTGCCGTTTCGGCCATCGTCTATGTGGTCTCCCTGGTCGCCATCGGTATCTACGTTGTTGCCACCCGGGCAATGCGCGGCGGCGACTACTTCACCTCGAATGGGGTGCAGTTCACGGCGGTGATCGGCTTCGCGCTCCTGAGTGCGATACCGACCGATGTCCTGACCGCCATGTGGCTCACCGTGGTGCGCGATTACGTCGATGTCACCGCCAATCTCAACCTGTTCCTGGTGGGGGTTGCGCCCGTCGTCACGGCAATCGTCGCCGTTCAGGCGTTGCTGCTGTCGCGGGCCTACCGGTCGCGGCCGCTGCTGTACGGGGCGATCTATCTCGGTGTATACATGGCCGCCCACGCCACCTGGATGAACACATTGTTCAATCCGCCGGAAGACATCGTCCGCTACGCGGCCGTCATTTTGATCTTCGGGTTCCTGGTGATGGCGATCGTTGGACGGTTCGTCTGGCTCCGCCCCGTCTCGGGTGCGGGTTCGAACCAGCCCGCCGGCGCAGAGTGACTCCTCCTCCGATTGTTGACGCCAGCGCCGGTTGCCGCGGGAGCCGGTCATGACGGGCGGCTTCATGGATCGATTCCGCCTCGACGGGCAGGTGGCGGTGGTGACCGGCGGCGGCAGGGGCATCGGAGCAGGCATTGCCAGGGCCTTTGCCGAAGCCGGCGCAAGCGTTGTCGTGGCTGCGCGGAGAACCGGGGAGATCGAGGCAGTGGCGGCGGGGATCGAGCGTGCCGGGGGCAGCGCCATCGCGGTGACCACCGACGTGACCGACGTGTCGGCGCTGGAGAACCTGGCGCAATCGGCGGTGAGCCGTTACGGCAAGCTGACCGACTGGATCAACAACGCCGGCGGCTCGACCATGCGCATGCCGTCGATGGAAATGCCTCGAGACGAGTGGCACCGGACCATCGCCCTCAATCTCACCGCCGTTTATGAAGGCTCGCTGGTTGCGCGGGAATACATGCGGCGCGGTTCGATCATCAACATCACCTCGGGTGCGGGCACCGGGCCGGTACCGGGCAGCGCCCACTACGGGGCCGCCAAGGCGGGCACCAATTCGCTCACCTGGACACTGGCGGCGGAGTTTGCCCCCGAGGTCAGGGTCAACGCGGTGGCGCCCGGCGCGATTCCCACGGAAGTCATGCTCGCCGCCGTGGGCAAGACCGAAGACCAGTTGGACGAGCTGCTGGAAGAGTGGAAGATTCCGCTCGGGCGCCTGGGCACACCCGAAGACATAGCGGCTGCCTGCGTGTACCTCGCCTCGGAAGCGGCAAGCTGGGTCAGCGGGGAAATCCTGCGGGTGGGCGGGGGAGCCAGGCCCAGGTAGCGTTCGTTTCGCCGCGCCCTCAGCCTTTCGCGTATTCAGCCACGAGTTCCTTCGCTTCCACGTGTTGCCCCGGAGCAACGTGCAGCGCCGCAATGGTTCCGTCCCGCTCGGCGTGCAGCGCGGTTTCCATTTTCATCGCCTCGATGGTCATCAGCAGGTCGCCGACGGTGACCTGACGGCCGTTGGCCACCGCCACCGACGCGATCACGCCCGGCATCGGCGCCGCGACATGGCACGGATCTGCCTCATCCGCCAGCGGGCGGCGCTTGACGGTCGCAGAGACGGCAAGGTTTTCGATCTTGATGCTGCGGGGCAGGCCGTTGAGTTCATAGAAAACGCGCACCGTCCCTTCATCGTCAGTCTCGCCGATCGCAACGCAGCGGATCACGAAGCTCAGGCCGCGCTCCAGTTCCACGGTCACCTCCCGGCCGGGAGACAACCCGTAGAAGTAGACTTCTGTCGGCAGCACGGAGACGGGCCCGAACTTCATGCGGCGCTCCGCATGGTCGACGAATACCCTGGGGTAGAGCATGTAGGAGTAGAGTTCGGCTTCTGACAGCTTCCAGCCGGTGGCGGCCTCGGCCCGGGTTCGCTCGGCGTCAAGGTTCGCCGGGGGCAGCGATGCGCCGGGACGCCCCTTGATGGGCGTCCTGCCCTTCAGCACCTTCGCCGCCAGCGCGGGGGGAAAGCCGCCGGGCATCTCGCCGAGTTCGCCCCGAAACAGCCCGACGACGGAATCCGGAAAGGCCACCTCCCGTTCCGGGTCTTCCACATCGGCGCGGGACAGGCCGCTCGAGACCATCACCAGGGCCAGGTCGCCGACCACCTTCGAGGTGGGCGTGACCTTGACGATATCGCCGAACATGCGGTTGACCTCTGCGTATGTGCGCGCAACCTCGTGCCAGCGTTCCGAGAGGCCGAGCCCGCGCGCCTGTTCCCGGAGATTGGAGAACTGGCCGCCCGGCATCTCGTGCAGGTAGACCTCCGAAGCGGGGGAGCGAAGGTCGGGCTCGAAGGCCGCGTATTGAGTGCGGACGGCCTCCCAGTAGTCGGAGAGTTCCCGGACCCTGTCCGGATCGAGCCCGGTGTCCCGCGGTTGCCGTTGCAGGGCCTCGACCACGGAGCCGAGACAGGGCTGGGAGGTGAGCCCCGACATGCTGTCCATGGCCAGGTCGATGGCGTCCACGCCCACATCGACCGCGGCCAGCAGGCTCGCGGCGGCGATGCCGGATGTATCGTGGGTGTGGAGATGTATCGGCAGCCCGGTGTCAGACTTCAGCACCTCGACCATCTCGCGAGCGGCCGCGGGTTTGAGCAACCCTGCCATGTCCTTGATGCCGAGCACGTGGGTGCCGGCATCGCACAGTGCACCGGCCATGTTCCGGTAGTAGTCCAGGTCGTAACGGCCCCGGCCCGGGTCGTGAATGTCGGCGGTGTAGCACATCGCTGCCTCGCAGATCGCCCCGTTGCGGCGCACCGCATCGATGGCGATTGTCATGTTTTCGACCGAGTTGAGCGGGTCGAAGATGCGGAACAGGTCGACGCCGTTTTCCACCGCCTGGGCGACGAATCCCCGCACCACGTTGTCCGGATAGTTGGTGTACCCCACCGCATTCGACGAGCGCAGCAGCATCTGCAGCAGGATGTTGGGAATGCAGGCCCGCAGCATGCGCAGCCGCTCCCAGGGGCACTCGCCCAGAAACCTGAGCGCCACGTCGAAGGTGGCCCCGCCCCAGCATTCCAGCGAGAAAAGCCCCGGCAGGTTGCGGGCATAGGCCGGGGCTGCCCGGACCAGGTCGTAGGTGCGCATGCGCGTTGCGAGCAGCGACTGGTGTGCATCGCGCATGGTCGTGTCGGTCACCAGGACGCGGTCCTGTTTCAGCATCCAGCCGGCCACCGCGTCGGGGCCGCGGGCATCCAGTAGCGCCTTTGCACCGCCGGTACCGGCGCCGTTGTGTAATGCCGGCACCCGCGGAATTCGGGCGTGCGCCGGCGGGGCAGGGCGCCCGGTGACGTCGCGATGGCCGTTGACGGTGACCTCGGCAAGGTAGCGCAACAGGCGGCTCGCCCGGTCGCGCGGCTTCGGAAAATCCAGCAACTCCGGATGCTCGTCGATGAATCGCGTTGTGACCGTTCCGTTGCGGAAGGTTTCGTGACCGACCAGCCGGTCGAGAAACGCGATATTGGTGGCAACGCCCCGCACCCGGAATTCCCGCAATGCGCGCTGCATGCGATTGATGGCGGGCTTCCGCGCCGGCCCCCAGGCCGTCACCTTTTCCAGCAGGGAGTCGTAGTGGCGGGTGATGACCGCACCGGAATAGGCCGTGCCCCCGTCCAGGCGGATGCCGAACCCGGTGGGGGCCCGGTAGGCCGTGAGGCGCCCGTAGTCCGGAATGAACCGGTCCAGCGGGTCTTCGGTGGTGATGCGGCATTGCAGCGCGTGGCCGCGCAGCACGATGTCATCCTGGGGCGGGCAGGCCGCATCCGCGTGGGTGCCGATGGTCGCCCCTTCCGCCACGCGGATCTGCGCCTGGACCAGATCGATGCCCGTCACCTGTTCGGTAACGGTGTGTTCCACCTGGATGCGCGGATTGACCTCGATGAAGTGGAACTGCCCGGTATCCAAGTCCTGCAGGAATTCGACCGTGCCGGCGTTGACATAGCCGGCGTGCCGGGCGATCCGTAACGCGTGTTCCGCGAGTTGTTCCCGTTGGCCGGCACTCAGCCCCGGCGCGGGCGCGCACTCGACGATTTTCTGGTTGCGCCGCTGCACCGAGCAGTCCCGCTCGAAGAGGTGCACCACGTTGCCGTCACCGTCGCCGAGAATCTGGACCTCCAGGTGACGCGCCCGCCCCACGAATCGCTCGAAATAGATGCTGTCCTTGCCGAACGCCACCGCTGCCTCCCGCCGCGCGGCCAGGCAGGCATCGGCAAATTGGTCGGCATTGTCGACCCGCCGCATGCCGCGGCCGCCGCCGCCCCAACTGGCCTTGATGATGCCGGGGAAGCCGACGCCGGATGCCAGTTTCAGGGCCGCGTCGACATCGTCGGGGAGCATGTCGGTAGCGGGAACGGTCGGTACGCCGGCGCGGGCGGCGGCTTCCCGCGCGGATACCTTGTCGCCGAGGAGCCGCAGGGTGTCAGGACCCGGCCCGATGAAGGCGATGCCTGCCCCGGCGCAGGCTTCGGCGAACTCCGGTGACTCGGACAGGAAGCCGTAGCCGGGATGGATGGCGTCGCTGCCGGTCTCGCCGGCGACGCGGATGATCTCGTCGATGGAGAGATACGCGGTGACCGGCCCGAGCCCCTGGCCGATGCGGTAGGATTCATCGGCTTTTGAGCGATGCAGCGCAAGGCGGTCCTCTTCCGCAAACACGGCCACCGTCGCCTTGTTCATCTCGTTGGCGGCACGCAGGACGCGGATGGCGATCTCGCCGCGGTTGGCGACCAGTATCCTCGTGAATCGGCCCACCGGCTTCCTTTTCCCTTGGCCCACGGATGTCGCACCATTGAACCAGATTCCATGGAACCTGGTTAGAACAATGCGGTCTGAGATGACGTGAAATGGCGATTGCGGGGTCGGTGTGATGCGACTCCGATATCAGGACATCTTCCAGTCATTGGCAACACGGGGCCGGGTGCCCGACAATTCGGGTGTCACGTATAGGTCCGGCAAGGTCGTCGGTACAGGAGTGAATGATGCCCTGGTGGGGTTGGGTTACATTGGGAATTCTGTTGATGGGCGCGGAGCTCGTTGCGGTGGACGCAGCGTTCTACCTCATCTTCGTAGGTGCGGCAGCGCTGTGCATCGGCATGCTCGCGCTCGGCGGCATGGACTTGCCCATCTGGGGGCAATACCTGGCCTTCGCGGCACTGGCCATCGCGTCGATGGTGCTGTTCCGTGAAAAGCTGTACGTCAAGTTGCGGGGCAGTGTCCCCGGGGTTCGCGACAGCCGCATCGGGCGGGTCGTGAAGGTCGGGGAAGACGTGCCCGAGGGCGGTGAAACCCGGGTTACCCTGCGCGGAACACAGTGGACCGCGGTGAATCGCGGCCCTGGAACAATCGCCGCGGGTTCCGGTGCCCGCATTGTCAAAACAGATGGCGTGGAACTCGTCATCGAGGGCTTGCCGCCCGAGCGGCCTGCCTCCGGCTGAATAGCAAAGGAGACCAAGATAATGCTGGACTTTGATATGGGTTTCGTCGTGACGGTCTTTGTCGCCATTGTCGCCATCATCGTCATCGTCAAGACGGCGGTTGTGGTGCCGCAGCAGAGTTCATTCATCGTGGAGAACCTGGGCAAGTACTCCAGGACCCTGGGCGCGGGATTTCACATTCTCGTGCCGTTCCTCGAGACCGTTGCCTACCGGCACAACCTCAAGGAACAGGCCATCGACGTCGAGGAGCAGGTGTGCATCACCTCCGACAACGTCCAGGTCGGGGTGGACGGCGTGCTCTACCTGCAGGTGATGGATGCGCAGAAGGCATCCTACGGCATCGCCGACTACCTGTTCGGCATCGCCCAGCTCGCCCAGACGACCCTGCGTAGCGAGATCGGCAAGATCGAACTCGACAAGACTTTCGAGGAACGCAGCCAGATCAACCAGCGGGTGGTCGAGGAACTCGACAAGGCCTCCAATCCCTGGGGCGTGAAGGTGCTGCGCTACGAGATCAGGAACATCAACCCGCCCCGGGACGTGCTCACCGCCATGGAAAAGCAGATGCGCGCCGAACGGGAGAAGCGGGCCGTGATCCTGCAGTCCGAGGGCGAGCGGGACGCCAAGATCAACGAGGCGGAGGGCGAGAAACAGCGGGTCATCAAGGAGTCCGAAGCCGTCCGGCAACAGCAGGTGAACGAGGCCGAGGGCGAGGCCGCGGCCATTCTTGCGGTGGCCCAGGCGACCGCGGAAGGCTTGAAGAAGGTTGCCGAAGCCCTGGAGTCCGAGGGCGGCGACAAGGCCATGCAGCTCCGGGTCGCCGAAGACTACCTCGAGCGGTTCGGCAACCTGGCGAAGGAGGGCAACACGCTCATCGTGCCGGCCAACCTCAGCGACGTATCGTCCATGATCAGCGCGGCAACTTCGGTCCTCAAACATGCGACGGGCAGCGGGCGCGAGGCGTCCTGACGTCCCAGGTACGCCGCCGAGCGTCTGCCGCAGGT
Source organism: Pseudomonadales bacterium (assembly GCA_963663395.1). Taxonomy (GTDB): domain Bacteria; phylum Pseudomonadota; class Gammaproteobacteria; order Pseudomonadales; family Azotimanducaceae; genus Azophilus. The sequence goes on along the minus strand of OY760226.1, from coordinate 4,121,933 downwards.
TTGCGTAGAGCATTGGCTCGGCGATTGCCCGCGAAATCTGACTCACGTACCCTGAGTCGCTCGTTCAAAGTGGAAAACGCGTAGTGACTGCTGCATCGGACAGGGAACTTCGGGAAGCAATCGACAAGCAGGCAATCCGTGACGTCTGCATGCTCTACTGCCGCGCCGTCGACCGCATCGACGCGGACCTGCTGCCGCGCATCTTTCACGATGACGCCACCATTGCCTTCGGTACCTACGACGGCCCGGTGAGCGGCTTCGTCGACAACACGTTCGCGCATCTCGGCACCATGGAGCGCACGTTTCATTGCCTCGGCAACCAGTTGATCGAGGTGGATGGCGACCGCGCTGCCGGGGAGATTTACGTGTTTGCCTACCTCAGCACCCGGGAGACCGGCGAGTTGATGGACTCGCTCCTTGTCGGCCGCTATCTCGACCGCTACGAGCGCCGCGACGGCGCCTGGAAAATCTCGCACCGGGCCTTCGTGATGGACTGGAATCAGAACCAGCCGAACTCGTCCGAGTGGGAAGAGGGCATGTACGGTGAACTGCGCGCCCGGGGCTGCAGGGGAAAAACCGACCCGGTCTACAGCCTGCGATGAGCGTCGGCCGGGAAGAAATTGAGCGTTTCAAGGACCGGCAGGCAATCTACGACTGCCTGATGCGCTATTGCCGCGGCGTAGACCGGCTGGATGCCGAATTGCTGAAGACCGCCTACCACGAGGATGCCACGGACGACCACGGCATCTTCAATGGCAACGCCTGGGAGTTTGCCGAGTTCATCGGCCCGTTCGATGCATCCATCGGCGTCCGGCAACAGACCCATCGTGTAGACCACGCGCTGATCGAGTTTACGGGCCCGGACAGCGCCGTGGTGGAGTCGTACAACCTGACCTTCATCGATGCCGAAACAGAGGACGGCATGGCGGCCGCAATGGTCGGGGGCCGCTATCTCGACCGCTTCGAACGCCGGGACGGGGTGTGGAAAATCGCCCATCGGCTGTACGTGATGGACTGGAACCGCAACGAACCGTCAACCGTCGACTGGGACGGCTCGTTTTTCAAGGATTTGGCCCGCGGCCGCATCGACGATCAGGACGAATCCTACACTTACGTTGCGAAGCCCGGCTGATCACGCAGCGCGCCTGCGATCCCGGGAACGCCGATCAGGAACGCCCATCAGGCAGAATTCCCGTTGCAACCGGCAACCGATCGCGCCGCCGGATGAAATGTGTTACAAAAAGCTGGGAGAGAGATCTGATGAAAGGAGCGTTCATGAAAACCACTGGATTTGCGGTGGCCGGCATAGCTTTGCTCGGCCCACTATTGACATGGGCGGAAGAACCCGCGGAGACGCCCTCGGAAAGCGCGTCTGCGGGTCAGATCGAGGAAGTGATGGTAACGGCGCAACGGCGGGAGGAGAGCATTCAGTCCGTACCTGTCGCGGTCACCGCGGTTTCCGGCGAACGGCTCGATGCGATGGGCGCGGTCACCATCCAGGGCATGCGCGGCTACATTCCCAACGTGCAGATCCAGAACTTCTCGAATACGCCCCATGGCGCCGTGTTCAACATTCGCGGCATGGGGGTGATCGAGCCGGACCCTTACGGCGGTACCACGGTGGTGGTCACGCAGGACGACGTACCGCAATTCTTCAACATGGTCTCGCTGCTCGACACCTACGACATCGAGCGGGTGGAGGTGCTGCGCGGGGCCCAGGGCACCCTGTTCGGCGCCAACAGCACGGGCGGTGTCATCCAGGCCGTCTCGCGACGCCCGCGGACCGATGATTGGGGCTTCGATGCCCATGCCAGCTATGGCAACTACGACCGGCTCGACCTGCGTGGCGCCGTCAACGTGCCGCTGGTCCAGGACGCAATGGCCGCCCGATTGACCTTCAGCCACCACAAGCGGGACGGTTTCATCACCAACGTGGTGGACGAAAAGCCGATCGGCGACAAGGACCGCACCGCGCTGCGCCTGAGCCTGCTGTGGGAAGGCAGCGACACGTTCGACCTCACCCTCATCGGCGAGTATTCCTCCCACAGGGACGGCACGCCGCACAACATCAACGGCTCGGTTGCCGGCGAGGCCCTGCATGTACCGGAAGGGACGAGCGTGCCCGGCGCGGCACTTCCCATGTACCGGTCGCCCTGCCTCACCCCGGGCGAGCGCTGCAAGGCTCCCGACAAGTACTACTCGGCGCGTGGAACGGAGATTCCGGACCGCGCGGACCTGGATTCCTACTCCGGCACGCTGATCATGAACTGGGACACGCCCATTGGCGCGATCACCTCGATCACCGGCTACAAGGACTGGAAGCTGCGGGAGTTCACCGACCAGGACTGGACGCCGGTATTTCTCGATGACACCGACCGCCGCACCCGGGGCGATCAGTTCACCCAGGAGATTCGCAATACCTTCTCGGTTGCCGACAACTGGGAAACCATGATTGGCGTGTTCTACGCGGACTATCACTGGGATCACTTTCAGGATTTCCGTATCCAGTTCGCTGCCCCCGGCCTGCGGCAGTTGACCCAGAACGACTGGGACACGGAGATCTTCTCAGCGTTCCTGCACACCTATGTCGATTTCAGCGACCGCTTTCGCGGGCAGGCCGGCATTCGCGTGCATGACGAGAAGACGAGCGCGGTCGCCAACGTCCCGATCTGGGTAGACCTGACAGGCATGGCGGAACACCGCGGCCCGGGCGCCAACACCCAGACCGGGCCCAACGAACTGTTGATCGGCGTGACGGAAAACAGCGACGACGAGAACTGGACCGAGGTGGCCGCCAAGATCGGGTTCGAATACGACCTCGCAGATGATGTCATGGGGTACCTGACCTACGCCCATGGCTTCAAGTCGGGGGGCTTCACAGGCCGCATCGGAATTCCCGCGGACCTGGGCCCGTACGACCCCGAGTTCGTCGACATGATCGAGGCCGGTCTCAAGGCCCAATGGCTGGACGACCGCCTGCGCACCAATGTAGCCGTCTTCTTCAACTGGTACGACGACATTCAACTCGCCCAGATATTCTTCATCGAAGACCAGTTCGGCAACACCGTCAATGGCAACACCATCCTCAACGCCGCCAAGGCCGAGACGAAGGGTGTGGAGATCGAAATCCTGGCACTCCCCTCGGAGTGGCTGAGCCTCAATGCCGGGGTCGGATACCTTAATGCGGAGTACGTGGACTTCACGACGCAGGACGCCACCGGAATGGCGTTCGACCTGTCTGGCGAGGACCTGCAGAATGCGCCCAAGTGGACGGTCAACCTGGGTTTCGATGCCCACTTCATCATTGCCGACCATGGGGAGTTGTCGGTGAACTTTCAGTACAAGCACACGGGCCGCAAGTACAACACCAGCCTGTTCAATACGGCCCGCGCGGAGATTCAGCCCACTCACCTTGCGGACCTGAACGTGGACTATTCGCCTTCCGGGCAACCCTGGTCCATCGGCTTCTGGGCACAGAACCTCTTCGATGAACGCTACATTGACAGCGTCTTCGATGCGCCCGGGGTGTTCGGACTGGTGGCCTATCAGGATCCGCGCACGTACGGGGTATCGGTCAGGGTCGAGTTGTAGAACGCGGCCGGGAAAGACTCTGCAGCATGAGCCAGTGGGCAAGGTGAACTTGTCTCCCTGATTATCGAGTCCAGCCGGCACTCCCGCCGGCACGCGGTTGGCGTTGCGCCTCCGGCCCGGTACGCAAACATGGGGTACGAGAACCTGCAGCGCATCATTGCTTCGTTGTAGGCGCCCGCGGATCGTAACCGGCCATTGTTTCCAGTCCCGCGACCGCCGCGATGCGCTCCCAGGGTACGAGTTTGAAATTCTGGCGCTCTGCCGGCGTGATGTTGCGCCCGTCCTGGGCGATGAACACGCCGTGCGGAAACGCCGGGCCGAGGCTTGCGCTCGTCACCGCGATGCCATCGGTTTCCGATACACCGTCAATGCCCGCCGAGCCGTCGGCAACGATGCGAAAGCGCCCGAGCCAGGCGTTGTCGCCGTCGCGCCGGTACAGCGCAAAACTGTTGATGCCCTGATCGGAGACGGCGAGATATCCGCTTGTACCCGGCCCGTGATAAATGGCCATGCCCTCGATGTCGCCCGTCAGGTTGCCGCCTTCGGTGCCGTCCACCATTGTCCTTTCTTCGCCGCCGTGCGGTTCGGCGGAGTACTTCCATATGGCGACATTCTCTTCGCCGATATAGAGGTGGCCGCCGGCATCGTCCGCCACGCAGCCTTCGGTCTGGGAGCCGACGCTGAACTCGCGCACCAGCCCGGCGCCGACGCGGCCGTTGCCCGCGTCGTTCAGCAGCCACTGTTTGACCTCGCCGCCGGTATCGTTCACGAACACGTAGTACAGGCCCGACGACGGGCTCCTGTACATGCAGAGCCCGTACGGCTCGGACATGCCCGTGGCAATGATGCCGTCGGCGATGTCGACCAGGCTGCGGGTCGCCGAGTCGATACGGTAGATGCTGATCGAGTCGCTGCTGCGGTTGCTGCCGGTGACAATGTCGATGGATTCGCCGCCGAGATCGAACCCGTAGCGAACGTCGACGTTGTTGATGCGCCCGTCCGCGCGGGACTGCAGCAGGCGGCCGTCGAGGTCGTAGACATTGATGCCGCGCTTCTTCTGCGAACCGATCACGACGCTGAGTTCGGGGTGCTCGGGGTGTACCCAGATGGCCGGGTCGTCGGCGGCGTCGCCATGGCTCGCGACCGGCTCGGTCTCGATGCTGGGCCGCACGGTTGCGGTTGCAGGCGCCGCGCTTGCGCGGGGATCGCGTCCGGCGCCCCCGGGCAGATCGAATGCGGTGACTACAGCGGTCCAGGGCAGGATCTTGTAGTTGGTGTTTTCAGTTCCGTTGTGGTCATCGGTGAGGACGAGAAGGCCGTTGCCGAACATGGGGGACAGTGCCATACCCGTCGCCGCCAGGCCCTCGCTTTCATCGACCGCGCCGATCGCAGCGCCCGCACCGACCCGGAACGAGCCGAGATGATCCTTGGAGGCCAGGCCGTACACGTGCAGAAGGTTCGCATCGGCGTCGGAGACGACGAGATAGCCGCCGCCCGCCTGCAACTCGACGATGGCAATGCCCTTGACGTCGCCGCCGTAGCGGCCGTGCGGCTCGGCGAGGTCGATGAGATCGGCTTCCGCGTCGGATTCCGGTTCGGCGTTCAGTTTCCAGATGCCGACGGTTTCCTGGGCGTAATAGAGAGCCGGTTCCCGGTCGTCGACCACGCAATGGCCGGCGCCATGCCCCACCGGGACGGTTCGGATCCTGCGGCCGACGACGGCGCCCGCGCTGTGTTGAAGCTCCCACTGCTGGATTGTCCCGCCTCCCGCGGCAAAGGCGTAAAACCGGCCGGACAGCGGGCTACGGTAGGTGCATAGCCCCTCGACATCCATTCCGGTGAGCATGGGCTGCGATGAAATCTGCAGCAGGCTCGGGCCGGATTCATCCAGGCGATAGGCGACCAGCCCGGTGGTCGCGGCGTCGTAAGCGACGACAAGGCTGATTTCCCCATCGGCGAACGGAAAGTTGTAGCCAACGTCGACCAGGGCGATGGGACGGTCCGGCATCACGCCGGCACGCACGCCGTCCAGGCGGTAGATTTCCAGCCCTCCGGCGAGACCGGAACCCAGGATCAGGCTGTCCGCGGGGTTGTCGGCATCGATCAAAATCGCCGGGTCGTTGGCGCCATCGGTCAATGTGGGCGTGGTCTCGGCCGCGGCAGTCAGGTCGGCGGTGACGGTGGCCGGCGCGTCGTCGTCCGGGCAGTCGCACGGTCGCGGTTGACAGCCTGCAAGCAGGGCGCCGGCCAGGAGCATTGACGCTATGAATCTCATGCGGGATTTGTTCTGATCGCCCGCTCGGATTATGGGGGAAAACGAAGCCAATGACCGATTTTGCTGATGCGGGGAGTAAATGATCCCGATCTCGGCGGTCGTTGCCCCAGGCCCCGCTGCCAAGCCCGGCGACTGAGCGGAGGAGGCATGGCCCCCGCGTAGTCCGGCTCTCTGGCTGTGTCTTGCCGCGCTGGGCGCCGGGTGCGAACAACCGGCAACGCAGACGGAACCCATGGGTGATTCGAACGTCGGCTTCGGCGTGCTGATCATGGCGGCTGCAATTGCCTGCTACGTCGTTCTGGCGCAGTAGGGCGCGATCGGTGTAGGTCGGGCCGGGTGAAGCCGGCAGCTCCCGGGGTATGTCAATTCCCATGGCCGTGCGAGCATGGCGGGCTGTCGGGATCGGCGGATGCACAAGGTATCCGTGAGGGTGGAGTTGTAGAACGCGGCCGGAAATTTCGGGAAGACCTTCACCTCGGGCATGCGGGGGCATCGGGGCGGAAGCTGCTGGTAAGCTGTCTGCGGTTGGTAGTAGAAACAGGCAGTGAGGCAAACATGCTCGACAAGGCAATCAGGGTCATCGCGGGACTATTCGGGCTGATGATGTTCGTAATGGGCCTTCGGTGGCTGGTGGACCCCTCCGGTGCGGCTGCCGGAATCGGCATGCCGGTGCTGGACGGCCTGGCCAGAAGCAGCCAGATCGGGGATCTGGGAGCGTTTTTCATCGTCAGCGGCGGGTTCGCGCTGCTCGGGGTGATTAAGCGCAACGCTGCCCTGCTTTATGCGCCGGCCGCCCTGGTGGGTGTCGCGGCGCTCTTTCGCCTGTTTGCCTGGCTTGTTCAGGGCGCTGCTTTTGCGCCGGAGTTCATCGTCTTCGAACTGATCATGTGCGCGGTATTCCTGTTCGCCCGTTATCGCCTGACCATGGCAGGGCACTGATTCGCCGGGCCAGTGACCGGTGCGGACACAGTGCGGGGAAAGCATGCGCAGTAACGTCGGCGAGGTCGCGTATCGCATTGTTTTTGACGGATTTCGCCATTGCGTGACAGAACATAACGCCTAAGATGCGCGCCCTGGTTGACCGGTGGACGCGCGGCCGCTGACGGCGGTTCCCCATCCGGTTCAGAAAAATCGAAACGCCCCGGCCTGCCCGTCGGGGCGTTTCTCGTTCCGGAGAGAAGGCATGCGTATCGAGACCGTTGCACGACCCAGCCTGGCGCTGGAATGCGGGCCGTCATGCCGCTGAGCCACTCCCTGCGTTCGGTCTCTTCGCTGCTGCTGGGCACGGCCCTGCTCATGATGGGCGGTGGCGCCCTGTCGACCGTGCTCGCCTTCCGCATGGGCGCGGCGGAGCAGCCGCCGTGGGCGGTCGGCATGGTGATGTCGATGTACTACGCCGGCATCGTGCTGGGTACGGGCTACGGCCAGAAGCTGATTGCCGGCGTCGGCCACATCCGCGCCTTCGTGGCGCTGGGGTCGATGATGTCCGCGGCCACCCTGGCCCATGCCTTCATGGTCGACCCCTGGCTGTGGGGCGCGCTGCGCCTGCTGGTCGGCATGTGTGCCGTCGGCATGTTCATGTGCACGGAGAGCTGGGTGAACGAGCGCTCCGACAACAGCACGCGCGGGCAGATCTTTGCCCTATACCAGATTACCGTCTACCTGGCCCAGGGAGTCGGGCAGTTCCTGATCAACGTGCCCGACGAGTCGGGGTTTGCCGTCTATCTGCTGATGTCCATCCTGATGTCGCTGGCCATCGTGCCGGTTGCGGTCACAAGGGTCGAGGCGCCGCCGCTGCGGCCCCAGGTGCGTTTCCAATTCCTGCGGCTGTGGGAAATCTCGCCCACCGGCATGACCATCGCCTTCGGCTGCGGGGTGATCCTGGGGGCTTTCTATGGCGTAGGGCCGCTGTTCGCCCAACTGAGGGGTCTCGATGCCGAACGGACAGCCCAGTTCATGGGGGCCGTCATCGTCGGCGGCCTGCTTCTGCAATGGCCCATGGGCAAGCTCTCGGACCTGATCGACCGGCGCAAGGTCATTCTGGTGGTTGCGGCCGGCACCGCTGCCGCCTGTGCGTGGCTCATGGGCCTGACCGCGGATTCCGGGGCGGCCCTGCTGCTTTTCGGCGCGCTGTTCGGGGGACTGAGTTTTACCCTTTACCCCCTGGCAGTCGCCTATACGTTCGATTACGTCAGTCTCGACGACCTGGTGCCCATGTCCGGAGGGTTGATCATGGCCTACGGCCTCGGCGCCGCGGCGGGACCGGCAGCGGCGTCGCTGACCGTCTTCTTCGGCGGCGCCGGCGGCCTGTTCGCCTTCTGCGGCGCCGTTGCGTTCGCGACGGCGGGCTTCGTCATCTGGCGCATGACCGTTCGCGATACCCTGCCCATCGACGACCAGAGCGGCTTCCAGGCGGTGCCGCGCACCTCTCAGGTCATCTACGAGATCGACCCGCGCCGGGAGTAGCCGGCTACCTCCCGGAATTGGTCGCGCCCATATCGCCAATAGCATTTTCTTGTCGGCTGATACCCACCTGTGAATGGACATACCCTGGTCTACTGCCGATACTCCTGCCCACCTGAGATATTCGATTAAGCAATGAGCGGAGGCCATGAAGGTACTGCGGACGCCCGACGCAAGATTCGAGAACCTCGATGGTTTCCCCTACCAACCCAATCACCGGGAAATAGACGATGGCCGGGGTGGCCGGCTACGCATGCACTATGTGGACGAAGGACCGAAAGACGCCCCCGTCATTCTTTGCGTGCATGGCCAGCCGGTCTGGTCTTATTCCTTTCGAAAAATGATTCCACCGCTTGCTGCGGCAGGCTATCGAGTCATCGCGCCGGACATCGTTGGCTTCGGCCGCTCCGACAAACCGTCCGAGCGATGTGACTATACGTTCGCCAATCATGTGCGATGGATGCATGACTTTGTTCGTCGCATGTCGCTCACGAATATCACCCTCGTCTGTCAGGACTGGGGCGGGCCCATCACTCTGAGGATCGTCGCAGCCGACCCGGACCGATTCGCCCGGGTTGTGGTTAGCAACACTGCCCTTCCGGATGCCAGAAACATCCCTGATGAGATGGCAGCAAAGCTCAAGCAACTGCTTGCTGATACACCCGTCCTCAACACGGTGGAAGTAAACGAAGCCATGCGCGTGGACCTGCACGAACGCGGTGGATTTCAGGATCAGGCCAGGAATGCCGTCGCTGACGTCGACCCGCGCCCTCCCTTCATGTACTGGATCAGGCATTGCGATGCCTCCGCAGACCTCGACCCCGGCAGAATCATGAGCCTGTGGCTGAATAGCTGCTCTGCCGAGGAACAGCGGGCCTATGCCGCACCGTTTCCTTCCGAAGATTACAAGCAGGGCGCCCGACAGTTTCCCAGCCTGATTCCCCTCTTCCCCGACAACGTTGAAGTGCCAGCAAATCGCAAGGCGTGGGAGGCTTTGAGAACCTTCGACAAGCCGTTCCTCACGGCGTTCAGCGATGGCGACCCCGGTAACACGGAGACTCAATTCCAGGAGGAAATACCGGGAGCAAAGGGCCAGAATCACGTGACCATCAAAAATGCCCAGCACTACACCCAGGACGATCAGGGTGAAGAACTCGCCAGAGTGGTAATCGAATTCATCGCGGCGAACCCGTCCCCGTCGAATTCGTAGCCATCGCGAACCAGCCGGCTGCCCTGGCCCATGACAGCCAGGGAGCCCGCCAGACAGACATCCTTCCACTAACCCGAACACCAACAAGGGGCAAGTGTTGCAAACAGAGAGAGACGCCAAGGCCGGTGATTATGGCTTCTTGATATTCCTGACCATGATCAACGTGTTGAGTGTTGTCGACAGGCAACTGATCGCAAGTCTGGCCAACTGGATAAAGCCGGAGCTCAATTTGACCAACACCCAGTTTGGTCTTTTGACAGGGCTCATTTTTATTCTCTTCTATGCTTTTGCCGGCGTTTTCATGGGCGTGCTGGCGGACCGGGTCAACCGAACCCGACTGATCGCATTTGGTTTGGCGGCCTGGAGTGCACTCACTGCGATATCCGGCATGGCGAAAGGGTTCGTGAGCCTCGCGATTCCACGACTGTTCATCGGTATTGGCGAATCGATCATGACGCCAACTTCCATGTCGATACTGTCTGACCGTTTTCCGTCGAAAAACCTGGGCTTTGCGGCTGGCTTCTACTACATGGCGGCGCCCATCGGCATTTCGGCCAGTTTGCTGATTGTGGCGTATCTCGAGCCGTTGGTAGGTTGGCGTGGATGTTTCTATGTGCTCGGTGCCCTGGGGGTAGCGTTCAGTATTGTCTTGTTTTTCTTCAGAGAGACACCTCGAAGGTCAGAGGTGGGGGTGCGGGCTAATTCCAGCAAGCCCGCGGAAATTCCAAGTGTAAGGGAAATGCTGGTCACGACCTGGAATGCGTTTCTTCGTTCACCTGCCTTGATGCTGACGGCATTCGGCGCGGTTACTTTCCATGTCTTCCTGGGGGCTGCGATGTTCGAGCAGATCTGGTTTGTCGAGGAACGCGGTTTTGACCGTAACGAAATTGCAGAGTTAACGGGTTGGATGGCGTTGGTTGCCGGTGTATCGGGCAACTTGTTCGGTGGTGTGGGAAGCGACTACTTCCTGAAGAAAACGGGTTTCGGCCGCCCGATGTTCATGTTCTGGATTACGCTTTTCATCATGCCCGCGATGCTCGCCTTCAGGTTGATTGACCCCGCATCGCCTCTCTTCCTGGTTTTCATGTTCATGGCGTTTTTCCAGTTGGGTTGTCTTTATGGCCCCGTTTTTGGCACGGTACAGGAGCTGGTGCCGTCCCGGATTCGTGGAACTGTCACAGCAGTTGTTCTGCTGATGATCAACGTTATCGGTATTGGTTTTGGCGTGACTTGCAGCGGGCTCTTCGTCGACTGGTTGATTGCCACTGAAATTGACAGTCCGTATACCACCAGCATGGTGTTCTTTACCGGCATCTCCTTTTTGGCGATCCCTCTGTTTTTCTTCGCCGGAAGGCGTTTTGATCAGGACCGCCGGGCTCAAACAGAAGGGGGCTCAACAATTCGCGCAGAAACGCGGCCGAAGCAGGCAAATTAGTCGTGCGTACAGCCTGCCACGCGCCATGCACACCGACCCGTTGCTGACCGGGAACAGGATGCATCCAACTTTCTCGGCGACATGAGTCCCAGCAGAGGCCGTTGCATCACTGCACTACTCATCGGTTAGTTCGCCTCACGCCTCTGGCGCCACGCGTTCTCGATCAGAGTCATCTCTGGCAGGCGCAAACTGCTGGCGCTGCGGAGATCCGGACCGAGAACGAAGTATGCTTCGTTTTCGGGTGTAAAAGCCTGCCAGCCCTCGATGGGACCGCCATTTGGATTCCCGGTGACGGCAAACCTGATCCAGGTCTCTGCGATCAATTCCGAGAATTCCCTGTCGGCTTCAGTGGGTTTCGCGCCAAACAGGGTCAACTGGCCGAAGACGTACCCCAGGTCGGCGCCATGAAACGACCTGTACCTTTCCCTGCCCTCCACCGGCGGGTGCCAGGTAAACCAGTAGAGATACACGTCGCTTTCCACGTTCGCCATATCGCGCGCCCAACGCCGCATCGGGTAAGTGAAAGTGATATCGGCAAAGAGATCCTGCCAGGACTGCATGACTCCGCGAGGGTTGTCGACGGGATAGAGGGCATCAATGTCATCCGTGGCTTCCCCCAGTAGCGCCATCTTGAAACGCGTAAAACCTTCGACGCCCTCGCCCAAAAAACCGATGAAGTGTTCCATCACGGCAGCGCCCTCGTCGGCGTTGCTGCCGATCAGCGTTGGTACGTCCGCCTGCTCGCCTCGAGCGAAGATGTTGGCGATTTCATCGGGCAGTACCTCGCCGTCGACGATCGGCAGGCTTTCATAGGTCGAATAGACAGGGCTGGACTGGGCAACCTCCACAATTCGCTCGGCCGGCAAGGCACGAAGCGCTGCCAATGACGCATCGCCCGTTTCGCCCACCAGCGCCCTGGCCAACATCTTGCCCACGGTTTCACCTGCCAGTGCGTAGGCTTTGTCAACGAGGCGATCAGGCAGCGGGTGAAAGGCGGCGCCGCTCTGTCCAATGGCACGGTGAAACAGTCCGCGGGCCATTGGGCTGGCCTGCAGCGCGGAGACACTGGTGGAACCCGCGGATTCACCAAAGATGGTGATGTTGTCCGGGTCTCCGCCAAATTGTTCAATGTTCCGGTGCACCCAATGCAGCGCTGCGATCTGGTCCCTGAAGCCCTGGTTGCCAGAGACGCCTTTCGGGTTTTCCGCACTGAGTTCGGGGTGCGCAAGAAACCCCATGCGGCCCAGTCGGTAGTTGAAGGTGACGAGCACGGCGCCTTGTTCCGTCAGCAACTCGCCGGTCTGCTCGAAACCGGCGCCACCCTGCAGCCCACCACCATGAACCCAGAACATGACGGGCCGTCGCTCTGTGACCCGATCGGCACGGGTCCAGACATTGATCGTCAGGCAATCTTCGCTCTGGTCAGTGCGTTTGGTAATGTAAAAGCCAACGCCCGCTTGCTGCGGCTGTGTGCAGAACGCGCCTCGACGTGTTGCATCGATCACACTCTGCCAGGGAACCACCGCCGCTGGCGGAGCCCAGCGCAAACTGCCAAGCGGAGGCGCTGCGTAGGGAATGCCGTGATACTGCTTCAGGCTGTGCGCGCCTTCACCCGCTACCAGGCCCCGCACCGTACCGCCTGTTACAGCGACTTCGGCACCGATGCTGTCCGACAGGTCATCCTCGGTCATGTCACATCCAGTGACCAGCAATGCCACGAGCACGATCGAGGCGCGCCGGAGGGAGTTGCTGCGCGGAAGTGGGCGTCGGTTGTTCAAGCGCATATTGAATCGAACTCCGTTGGTGATCGACGACCAAGCGCTGAATGTACTCGCATTCGGATTCGGAAGTCGACACAGGAGCGGTCGGAGCTGGCCCGCGACGGGCTTATGGCCGCCCGGGTGGCGTCTGAGGACTCGCGAGACCTCACCGACCACCGCGAAGTCGATTTCGTGTCATGCGGCGTTGCAGGCGCGTGTGCCGCATAATCGGCCGTTCCCGGGAGGAGCGTATGGCAAACACTTCTGTGCTTATCGTGGGCGGCGGCCCGGCCGGGCTGACCCTGTCGCTGCTTTTGTCGCGGCTCGGGGTTCCCCACATTCTCGTCGATCGCAGGCCTGATACCAGCAATCATCCCCGCGGCCGTCTCTACGACATCTGCACCCTCGAACTCTTCCGGCAATTCGGCGTTCAGGCGGAAATTGAAGAAACGGGCGCCGGTCGGCACTGGACGGAGTACAACAGGTGGTTCGAAAACCTGTCGCGGCCTGAAATCGCCCACGTGCACACTGCGTCGTTCCACTCCGTGCCGACTGCCAAGAGCCCCACCATGCCGGTCATGTCCTCGCAGGATTACGTGGAGGACATCCTGTTGCGGCGGGCGAGGTCTTTTGATGTGGCCGATATCCGGTTTCACACTGAAGCCGGCAACATTGTCCAGGAGGCGGACGGCTGCCGCGCCAGCATCCGCGATCTCGATACCGGTGAAACGACGGAGGTGTCGGCCGACTACATCGTTGCGGCGGACGGCGTCAACAGTTCGATCCGCGAGCAGATCGGTCTGCCGATGGGTGGCGATCCCATCGACGTTCACATGCAGGACGTGCTTTTCAACGCGGATTTGTCCGAATGGTTTACCGGCAACGAAGGCGGAGTGGTGCTGGTGGCCCACAAAATGGGCGGCGGCGGCTTTCAGCCCATCGATGGCAAGACGCGGTACCGAGCGCAGATCGCCAATTTCCCGCGTGACCGGGAAATCACGGACGCCTATTGCATTGACTGGATCAAGAGCGCGCTGGGCACGGACAAGGACGTTGACATCGAAATCCAGTCGGTGCGCCCCTGGCAATATATCGCCGGTATGGCCAGGGGGTTTCGCAAGGGTCGCACCATCCTGGCCGGCGACGCCGCGCACGCCTTTATTCCGACCGGGGGCCTCGGCAGCAATGCCGGCTTGCAGGGCGTGCGAAATCTTGCCTGGAAACTGGCGTTCGTGCTCAAGGGCGTGTCACCTGACAGCCTGCTCGACACCTATTTCGAAGAACACGGCACCCTCGCCGCCACACGGATCGAGCAGTCCCTCAAGATCTCGCGGCTTAACGCCCCGCTCCTCAGTGCCCACTTTGCTGGGCGGGACACCACTCAACAGAAATCCGCCCTCAAACTGTGGGGCAACTACGACGGGCTGATCCTTGGCTTCGAACATCGCTCGCCTCTGTGTCTGCCCGAAAATCCCCCGGATCCGCCCGAAGACGACCCGATCCGCGACTTTGTCCCGACCGTTCGCTGCGGTCGTCGCGCCCCGCACATCTGGCTCGACAGCGCACACAAGCGCTCGACGCTGGACTGGTTCAACACCCACTACGTGGTGGTTCTGGGTAGCGGCGCGGGTGAGGCGTCCTGGATGGAGGCCGTGTCGAAGGTCGCGGGCAGCGGCTTTCCCATCCGCACCGAGCGCTTGCCCGAGAGTGACGCGGCGCCCTATGCGCAGGACGAAATCGTGCTCGTTCGGCCGGATGGCATCGTGGCAGCGCACTGGTTGCCCGATGCCGGGGCGCCGTCTCGGCTGCTCAATGGCATCCTGCCCTTGCGCCATGCAACGTCCGCAGGGTAGCGCTACAACCCTCCGATGCTCACCGAGCGGGGCTGTGAAGCAGGCGATCGGCTAGTTCGGCGAGGTTTGCCACGCGGTGCGTCGCCAGCGAGAAGTCCTGCGCTGCCGTGAACGGATGGTGCACGGCGGCGCAATCCAGCCCGGCCGCCACGGCGGCGCGCAGTCCGCGCTCGGAGTCTTCGACGGCCAACGCCGCGTCGGCGCCGATACGGAACCGGGCAAGCGCCGCGAGGTATGGGTCCGGGTGCGGCTTGCTGCGCTTGTAGGCTTCCCGGGTCAGCACGAAGTCGACGAGCGGTACGATGTTGCGGTTGCGATGAATGAGGGCGAAGTCCTCCGGCAGTGCTGTCGTGACGATGGCGAGTCGGAAATTGCGCCCGAGTTCGGCAAGCGCTTCCTCGACGCCCTCGATCCCGATCGGCTCAGACACAAGCAACTCGCGGTACAACTCGTTACGCCGTACGCGTCCGCGGGCGATGTCCGCATCGGTCGCCCCAAGCGGCCGTGCCCGCTCCCAGGCATTTGCCCCATCGACCATCAATTCGAGGTACTTGGGCAGGTTCAACTCGACGCCGAGTTCCGCCAGGCACCGCCGTGTCGCCTGGTAATAGAGGGGCTCGGTGTCGACGAGGACGCCGTCATGGTCCAGAAGGAGGTGGGTGTACCGCGTCATTTATGCGCGCACCGTCCGCTCACGGTGCCACCGCACTCTGGATAGGTCCGGCCTTGCAGCAGGTGGCAGCATGGGGGGAAACTCAGCCGATCAGGAAGTCCAGCGCCTTGATTCCCGCAACAGCCATACCGACGGCAGCGAAGAACTTGATGGTCATGCGAAGTTCAAGATCTTTCATGTCGCTGCGGGTGTCTGCACGCAGTTCCCTGATTTCTGAACGGAGTTCCGTGATGTCGCTTTTGAACTCCACCCGGAGTTCCCGGATATCGCTCTTCGTTGCCAATTCGCCGCTCGGCGGAATGGCTAGCGCAGCCGCAGCCGCTTGTTCGTCTGAAACACCGGCGCTTCTGAAGGCATCGTAGACCTCCTTGATGATCGCGCTCATGCGAACCTGCCTGGACCGTTGCCACTCGCTCGAATCGGGATAGAGCATATCAGAGCGGCCGTTGCCAGGTTGTGAGAGATCGCGCAATGCTGACGTGCGCGGTTGCTCCTCAGAGCGGGACGCAAAAGCAGCTTAGAGGCCCGAAGCGAGATGGTCGCGAGGTAGAGATTCGAGCGTTGAATTGGGGGCGAGGGTTTATCACGAGGGTCGCTCACAAACCAGTGAACGCAGCAGGTGAGCCGACCCTAGGCCCAAAAGGCCTGCTCAAGGTACTGGAAACCCAGCTCGGGCTCCCGACCCCCAACACCCATCCTAGCGAGGCGCCATTCAGTTAACTCCAGTGCCTGCGGGAAGCGTCTGCCCACGACAGGTTTTTCCAACAGTCACTCGAAGTCGATCCGGTCAACGTAGCACGCACGCTCCTGGATTGGCGGGCACAGTGGTATGAAGCCGGTTGGGACGGCAGGTTCCCGGCCGATGCGACCGCGCGCCTCGCCGATTAAGCAGTTTTCCGAAATTATCTCGGAAAATCCTGGTTGGCTCTTAGAGTTCCTCGTTCTGGAAGATGGCATACACCTTCCGGAGTCCGCGAACCGCCACCGTCAAATACAGTATCAGCGCGACCGAAACCCAGAGTGGGGGCAGCACCGCAAATGCAGCAACCCACAGCAGGACGAACAGGAGCAGGCGCAGCAGCACGAACGGAACGCGCTTCATGGGGTTCTTTCCATCGCCCTGGTAGGTGAACGGCTTCGGACGCATGAACCAGCCGTTGGCCATCAACACGGCCGCGAACAACGGAAAGATCACCGGTTTGCCGTCCAGCGTGGGCGCTTCATCCAGGGCCGCATCCTCGCCGGGCTCCTGGGCCAGGGCCGCACGGACTTTGCCCCACACATACGCCGCGGTGGGCCTGCCGGCCGCGCTGCCGGCATTTGCACGGGTCGGAACCGAACGCCACCGGTAGAGCAGGTGTCGATCCGAATTCAACACCAGTACGCCGGGGTGGAAAAAACTCTTGGGGTGAACAATATCCCAGACGGTATTACGGGTCAGGAATTCATCGGCTTCCTGGGTGCGAAGATCAAGCCAGCCGCGTTCGCGTGCAGCATCGGCGATTTCGTGGTGCGGGTCTCCGATGCATTCAAAGGGCAGTTGCCAATCTTCCCGGGCCCGCGCGGCCAGCGCCTGGGGTTCGCTGGTGATGGCATACAGTTCGCCACCGGCCGCCCGAACCGCGTCGACCACGCCGGACGTTACGTAGCCCCGCAACTCGAGGCGACAGGGCGGTCACCAGAAGCCCCGATAAAACAGCAGCACCACGAATGCGTGTTGCCCGGCAACCCGGTCGATCCAGCCGCGCCTCGCGCCCGGCGGTGGGTCGAGTTCGGCAACCGCTTCGCCGGCCACCGCCTGGTCGTCGCCGAGCCAGTCAATTCGTTGACCGTTCTCTGCTGACGCCACGCGGAACCGTTCCTGACGGCAGGTGCCTTGTCCACAAAGAACAAGCCGCAGTTCCCGGCTCGAATCGGCAGCAGGCGGGGGATTCACGATTCCGGTCACTTCGAATCCGCCGCCTTCGCGGGCATTGAACCAGGCCAGTACCGAATCGACATCATGCTGCAGATGGCCGGGAATCGTGTCGAGAACCGTGGTCATGGTGAGCGGCCTTCTTAGGTCGTCCGTGTTTTGGCTGCTACGCTCAGTGGATGGGAAAAGCAAAGTAGACTTGTTCCCACGTAACTTCAACCTGCTGCCCGCGGCAGGTTCGGGAGGCGCCATTGAGTGCTCTGGATGAAATGCGCAGCGCGCCGATGTCAGGGTTTCAGATCCGTGCGGTCACGGTGTGTCTGCTGGTCAATGTGCTGGATGGCTTCGACATCATGGTCATCGCCTTTGTCGCACCCGAAATAGCGGGTGAATGGGCGATGTCCCCGGAGGCTTTGGGCATTCTTTTCAGTGGGGGCCTCGCGGGGATGACCCTGGGTTCGCTGCTGTTGGCGCCACTGGCGGACACCTACGGCAGGCGGCCCACCATCATTCTCAGCCTGGTGGCAACCAGCATGGGCATGGTCGCAAGTGCCTATGCCGAATCCGTGGCCTTTCTGACCTTCACCAGGGTGCTGACCGGGCTTGGCATCGGCACCATGCTGCCGAGTATCGCAACCATCGTCGCCGAGTACTCGTCCGATCGAAGGCGCGCGGCGGCGGTGGGGTTCTCGATGGCCGGTTACCCGATCGGCGCCATATTCGGCGGCCTGGTTACCGTTGCATTGATGGAAGCCTTCAACTGGCAAACCGTATTCGTGGTGGGTGGGCTGCTGACGGCATTGACCATACCCCTGGTGATGCTCTGGGTGCCCGAATCGCTGGATTTCCTGCTCACCCGGCGAAGCGCCGACACGTTGCCGAAGGTCAATCGGCTGCTGGCCAGAATGAACAGACCGCCCCTGGGGGCGTTGCCATCGCAAGCGGCGGTGGCGCCGTCCGGCAATCGCATCCTCGAACTATTCGGGCCTGCCCTGCGAACGCCGACCCTGCTGATCTGGTCCTGTTTCTTCCTGACCATGTCGTCGCTCTACTTCGCCCAGACCTGGACACCCAAGATCATGGTGGATGCGGGATACGATCTTTCTCAGGGCGTGTCGGCCGGTGTGCTGATTCAAGTGGGAGCTCTGGCCGGGATCTTTGCCCTGGGGATACTCACCGCAAGACTGA
Organism: Pseudomonadales bacterium; assembly: GCA_963663395.1. Taxonomy (GTDB): domain Bacteria; phylum Pseudomonadota; class Gammaproteobacteria; order Pseudomonadales; family Azotimanducaceae; genus Azophilus. Next base: position 4,103,570 of record OY760226.1, on the reverse strand, counting down.
CGGTGCAGGTCACCGCGGCGCTGTTGATGGCTTTCGGCTGTGCGGCCATGGTGTTCTTCAGTCAGGCGATTGCCGATCCGGCCTGGTTGATGCCTGTTGCGGTTTGCGTCGGGTTGGGCGTCAACGCCTCGGTTGTGGCGCTGTACGCGATCATTCCGGAGGTCTACCCGCCGCGGGTGCGCTCCACCGCCACCGGCTGGGCGATCGGCGCCGGTCGAATGAGCGCCGTACTCGCTCCGGTTATCGCCGGATACCTGTTGGGCGCCGGTGTCGAGTTGTCGACGTTGTACCTGCTGTTCGGGTTGCCCATGGCCGTTGCGGTCGCCTGTGTGCTGCCTGCGCGCAGCCGTTAGAATTGGTGCCTCGTCGCTGCGCAGGGCCCAACCCGGTCAGCCGCGGTAATCGACGCTCGTCAACTCACCAATCGCGGGAGTTCCAATGCAGAATTACGACATTGCCGTTGTCGGCATGGGGCCGGTGGGCGCCGCCGCGGCCACGCTGTTCGGGCACGCGGGCCTGAGCGTCGTTGCGTTTGAGCGCGACCGCGAGGTCTATGCACTGCCCCGGGCCGTAGCCATGGACGGTGAGGTGGTGAGGGCGTTTCAGCGCATCGGCCTGGGCGAGGAATTCAATGCGCTGCTGCAACCGCTGCGTCCCGGCGACCGGGCCGGTTTCGCGAATTCCAGGCGGGAGTGGTTGTTCGGCGCTGAATGGACGGATTTCGGGGCGAGCGGCTGGCGGGACATCGCCATGTTCGATCAGCCCGAGGTCGACAACTGGCTGCGACGTGCCGCCATCGGGCACCCGCGCGTAACGGCTCACATCGGCGCCGAATTCGAGTCGTTCGAAGATCGTGGCGATGCCGTGGCCTTGCGTGCAACCGGTAAATCGGGAGAGGCCATCGAAGCCACCGCGCGCTACCTTGTCGCCTGCGACGGCGCCTCGAGCGGCATACGGCGCGCGCTCGGCATCGACTGGCACGACCTGGGTTACGACCAGGACTGGCTGGTGGTCGATATCACCACCCGGGAAGGCCACACGCTGGACAACACCACCCTCCAGGTCTGCGACCCGGAGAGGCTGACTACCTATGTCGCCACCAAGGACCCGTACCGCCGCTGGGAATTCAGGCTGAACCCCGGTGAGACGGCCGAAGAGATGCTGCGCGAGGAAAAGATCAGCGAACTGGTGGATTCCTGGACGCCGCGGGGCACCTACGAGCTTCGCCGCCGTGCCGTTTACCGGTTCCACGCCGCATCCGCAGAGCGCTGGAAAGTGGGCAGGGTGCTGCTGGCCGGAGATGCCGCACACCAGACGCCGCCGTTCCTCGGCCAGGGGATGAACGCCGGCATGCGCGATGTCATCAACCTGGCCTGGAAGTTCCCGCTGGTGCTGTCCGGCGCCTCGCGCCCGGAGTTGCTGGATACCTATGAGGCGGAACGACAGGCGCACGCGGTGGACCTGGTCGACTGGGCCGTTGCCATCGGCAAGCTGATGGAGCACCAGGCAGCCGTGGAGGCGGCTGAACGCGGCGGTGACCCGCCCCCGGAGTCGCCGCCGGACATGCGCAGCGCCGGCTACGGACAGGGCCGCCAGGCGCCGCCCATGCGCGACGGCGCGATCCTGCACGAACAGGTGGAAGCGGCCGGTTGCACGGGTTATCCGTTTTCCCAACCGACGGTTCGAGATGCGGACGAGCACGCGTTTCCGCTCGACGAGCGGCTCGGCAAGGGCTTTGCCATCGTGGGCAAAACCGCCGCGGATCTGAAAATGAATGCGGCAAGCCGTGCGCTGGTCGACAAACTGGGTATCACCGCGACGACGGTGGAAGGCCTTGATGTCGTGCGCGGCAATCTCGACCGCGTGTTCTCAACGTCAGACGTTGCCGTCGTGCGGCCGGACCGTTACCTGTTCGGCCACACGACGGAAGAACTCAGCCTGGACGCCTTGCTGTCAGTTCTTCAAGACAGGCTCTATCTATCTGAATTATAGATAATTCTACAGGCCGTTATGATTTCCGCAGCGGACCCTGGTCAGCCGCAAGCCAGCGCAGGGTTGGCGTGCGCGACGTCCAGCCAGCCAAAGGCTCCGATTGAAACTTTCGACGATCTGCATGTCCAACGCTAACGCTCGGCGAGAGCCGATTGGTAACCACGGAGGGTAAGCGCCATGTATCGAATACCGACGACTAACGAGGGAGCCCTCGGCGGAGATCGGGAGGCGGCCCCGACAGCCGGTACGCCGCAAGGTCGCTTGGGCTACCGGCGGGTGTCGCAAGCGCCACGGTTGCCGGGTCCGCACCTTCTCGAGGTGTATGAGGGGGGCAGCGGCGTTGCGCCTGCTGAAGTACAACGGGATATCACTACCCGATTGGTGACCGAGGTTCCCGCTTCAAGGCGCTTCTCAGGCGCGACTGCGCTGCCGCGCCCCGGTCCCGGGCAAGGCGATTCGACCCAGCCGTTACCGGCCGGCGATGTTCGCGAGCAGTCGGGAACCCTGTCCGAGCCAGTCCCGAGACCAAGTTACCGAGCCAAATGGAACGCATTCGTCCGTTGGTGCAAAGATAAGAATGTGCAGCACTGGCCAGCCAATCCCGAAACGGTTGCGGGCTATCTGAGAGAAAGTGCGCCGCGGATCAGTTATAAGTCACTATCCACCATGAATCAGGCGATTTCGGCCACACACCGTGGCGCCGGGCGCGAGGACCCGTGCGACACGAACCTCGTCCGGACGACGCTCAGAGAAATGCGTTGCGCAACACGGAGGTCATGGACAATTCAGGAGAGGATCAGCGAGGTTTCTCTCAATGCGGAGCAGATTGAGGCCGTCCGGACGGTGGCGCTCCAACCACGGGTTGGAGGCCGCGGCAAGGAGAGCCTCGAGATGGCCAGTAACCGTGCGCAGGTCGACCTTGCGCTTTGCTCGTTGATTCTTGAAGGCGGGTTGTCGGTTGAGCAGGCGGCGGCGCTGGAATGGAGGGACCTGGGGGTGGACGACAAGTACAGAGTTACGCTCACAATCAGGACAAAGTCGGACAAGCCCTCCAAGGTCATCGCAATCTCCGACCAAGCGTTTGACGATCTGGTGGCGCTTGCGCCTGACGCTTACGAGCCGAATGAGAAGATTTTCTCGATCGGCCCGCGGCAAATGACCAATCGGACCAGAACGATGTTGCGAGCCGCGGGAATCAGGCGCAGCGAGTTTTTGCGGACCGAGCAGGCTGAATCCGCAGGCGTTCGTCTTTTGTCGGAAAAGCTTGATCGCAACATGTTCGAGGCGTTACGGGCGACTGCCCTGACGCCTCGGCCGGTCGGGCTGCGCGATGGAGTCCTGGACTGGGAATCCCATGAAGCCGCCCAGAAGCGCGGGCGGGTCGACACTGCGCTCCTCTGGGTCCTGCAAGCAGCAAAGTTTACGATTCCGCAGGCCGCGGCTCTGAAATGGGGAGACGTGGAGAAACGCAGCCAGGACGAACTGAGGCTCACCGTCAGAAGCGGGGCCGATCCTGAGGGCAGTGCCGATGTCCGTGTGCTCACCGGGGAGGCGGTTCGCGATCTTGAGGCGTTGCGCGGTGACGCTCAGCCTGAGGACAGCGTATTCGGGCTCGTGAAGTACTCGCTTTACAGGCGCGTCAGGGAAGCGCTACAAGCGGCGAGGTCACGTGGCCCACTCGGGACGGCCCCGATACGCAGCGCTACGCCGGGACCACCTCCCGGCGCCACGCCGTGGCCAAACTACGGCGCCATGCCAGGCCCATCCACCAGCGCCATGCCGAGCCCACCCCCCACTACCACGGCAGGCCCGCCACGCAGGCCTGCCTGACCTGCCCGCTCGCTGCGCTGGAAAGGGCGAAGCCACACCGGGCAGTGCAGCCGCCGAACTGTCAGAAGTTCACCTGGGCTTCAACGCCGAACTCACGCGGCGGATGGAAGAACGTCTGAATCCAGACCACGTTCAGGGCGCCGACGCGAATGTTTTCGTCGGACAGGTTCTTGCCGTATACCGATATGCGGTAGCGGTCGTTGTCCGGTGAAAAAGCGACGAAGGCGTTGAAGATGGTTCGGGCCTGGCGGTGGTATACGGGCAGGTCAACCTGTTCGAGCATGACGTTGCGCGACATGTAGCGGGCATCGCCGTGCACGTGCACGGCCCCGTCCGCCACTGGCAGCCGGTAATCGATACTCCCGTACAGTGTCCACTTGGGTGCGTTTGGCAGGTCGAGGTGGGTGTTGTCTGTCTTGACGCCATTGTTGTTCAGGTCGACGTAGAAGTCCGTCCACTTGGGGTCGAGGTAACCCGCGTTGAAGTTCAACGAGAGATATTCATTGACGAGTAGCGTGGTCTCGAGTTCGATACCGAAGATCTCCGCATCGCCGAGCGTTTCCTGGATCGCCTCGCTGCCCCGGGGCTGTCCGTTGGGCCGGCGCACGATGCCGACGATATCGGTGTAGTCCGAAAAGAAGGCCGCGGCGTTGATGCGCATCCGGCTGTCGAGGAAGTCGCCCTTCAGCCCGGCCTCGTAACTGGTGACCGTCTCCGAACCGTAGGGGCCCACGTTCTGCGGCACGCTGGCCCTGGCGTTGAAACCCCCGCCCTTGTAGCCCGTGGAAACGGTGGCGTATCCCATCACGTCGTCATTGAACGCGTATTGCGCGCCGGCCTTCCACGTGAACTCGTCCCAATCTGCCTCGGGCTCAAGCAATATCCTGGGCGGCGGGAACAGGCGGTGCTGGGAGAATTTCTTGTCATCCATGGTGATGCGGCCGCCGAGCACCAGGGACAGCCGGTCGCTGATGTGCACATCGGATTGCCCGAAGAACGCGAGGCTGGTTGCCCTTTGAGAGTTCCTGGCCGTGTTGCGGGCCTGGGCCAGGGACGTCGTGAAATTGTTGGAGTGGATTCGGGTTACGTAGTCTTCCTCGAGGTAGAACACGCCCAGGACGTAGTCGAGAGTGTCGCTGTGAGAATCGGCAAACCGCAGTTCGAAAGTCTGCTGGTCGTGTGTCGTTTCGCGTCCCAGGTGGAACTGAATGGGTGGGAACGGCATCGGGCCGAACTTGCCGTCGAAGTCGCCGAAGGTGAAGTACTCGAGATCACGGGTGGAGGCGACCAGGGTGAAGGTCCCGATATCCGTCTCGAGATTCGATTCCAGCGTGACGCCCCAGTTCTCCAGGTCCGAGAATCCGTCCAGGTTCTGATTGACGGTGTATTTGTCCCCGTCGAACCCGGTGCCGTCCGGGTCGAGTATGTGGTTGGTGATGCCTGGACCGATGACGTTTTCTTCCGTCCAGTCGGCGATCAGGGTCGCATCAAATCGGTCGTTTTCGAAGGCCACGGTGAACCGGGCGCCATCTGACGAGGTTTCGCCGAGATCGTTGCCGGTGAAGGCGTTCTTGTAATAGCCGTCGTAATCGCGGGTTACGCCGGCGATCTTGGCGCGCAGCCTGCCGTCGGCGAAGCTACCCGTATTGGCGGTGGCCCGCACCGTGCGCAGCCCGTTTTCACCCAGGGTGAGCTTGATCTTGCCGCCGGGGTCCTCGGTGGGCCGGGCGCTGACCATGCTGATGGTGCCCGCCAGGTTGTTGCGGCCGAAGAGGGTACCTTGGGGCCCGCGCAATATTTCCACGCGTTCGATATCGAAGGCATCGTTGAGAATGCCAGCGTTCCGGGTCAGGGGTACCCCGTCAATCGAGATGCCCGTTTTGGGGTCGGCGTTCGGGTCCGGGTCGAGAAAGGCGATGCCGCGTATGGCGACCTTGCCGATGTTGGGAATCAGCCCGATCTCGGTGAGCACCACGTTGGGCGCAATGCCGTGCAGGTCTGTGAGGTTGTTGGCGCCGTTGTTCTCGAGCAGGTTGCCGTCCATCGCGGTGATGGCAATGGGTACGTCCTGAATGCTCTGTTCGCGCTTCTGGGCGGTGACCACGATCTCTTCGAGCACCATGTCGCTCGACGCGTCCTCGGCCGACGCGATGCTGAAACCGCCGGCCGACAGCAGAAACGCACATAGCAGTGCTGCGACTTTACGCATGGATTCTCCTCCTCCAGTTCAGCGTACAGGAATCTTGCTTGCCGAAGGTGCCCAACTGTAAGCAGTCCCCCGACGCGCTGCAAATCTGAATGTGGGGGGAGGGCGCGTCGCTTGACATCGGGTCGGGGAGCAACATCATTGCGGGATTGCCGGGGAACCGGAAGGACAGGACTCCAGATGCGCTTACCCGCTTTCGTTCTGCCGTTCTTCTCGATCGCGCTTTTCGTCCTGGGAGGGTGTGCATCGCACTTGACGCTTGACGCGTTTGTTGAAGAGAGCACCCTTTGCTACGACCGTGATCGTCAACCGCAGACCGCCGTAGTGGACGCGCATCTGCATTTCCGACCCTTCGGCGGGCCGGCGCTGCCCTTCGAAGAAGTGGTTTCCTACGTCGAGCGCAGCGGCGTGCGCTTCGTCACCGTGATGGGAATCGGGCAGACGTTGCCGGCGGACTCCTCCTGCAAGTATTACCTGAGATGTCCCGGCACCCCGGTCGAGCCGACCCTCAGGAACGACTTCGCCAACGCCGCCGCCTTCGTCTCGAAGCCGCGCCCGGGCATTCACATGGTGCTGTCGATGACATTCCCGGACCTGGCGCGGCCGAATTTGGTGCTGCGGGGCATGCAGCTCCTGGACAGGGAGTACCCCGGCACCTTCCGGTGGATGGGCGAGGTCAACCTCGTCAAGCAGGCGCTGTTCGCCAACGGGCACGAACCGGTAACCACCGCGACGCTTGCCGACTGGGGCCCCTTCATGGAGGTGTTGCGGGCGAGGAATATTCCGCTGGCGATCCATTCAGACCTCGGCAACGACGAAAATCCTACCGCCTACCTGCCGCTGTTCCAGGAAATGCTGGCCGCCTATCCCGGCAATTCCATCATCTGGATGCACATGGGGCTGTCCCGGGAACTGGTGCGCATGGACCCCGAACGGCACATCGAAATCCTGAAATCGTTGCTGGATCGCTACCCGCGGCTGATGCTGGACCTGTCCTGGCGGGTGATCGACGAGCACTATTTTTCCGATCCGGATATCCGGGCGCGCTATGTTCCTTTCCTGAACGAGTACTCCGGGCGCATTCTTCCGGGCACCGATTTCGTCGCGTCGCGCCGCCGGACCTACGAAGACTATCGGGACGACCTCGTGGTCACCAGCCGGGTATTGAAATACCTGAACGACAGCGCGTTCCGGGATATCGCCCTGGGTCGAAACTATTTCGAACTGCTCGGTCTTGATTACCGGGCGCCGCCGGTATGCGATCGCCGGCCCTGAGGTGCGGGCGGCTGTTTCGCCGGCTCAGGGCTCGAGGTTGTGCTGCATGGGGGACGAGCGCAAGTCCAGCCGAACCGGCTTGACCTCGGCAAAAAGAAGCACGAAGCGGATCGCGTAGTAGCCTCCGAAGCCCACGCGGTCCATCAGCAGCGCTTTCATGTGCGCCTTGGCTTCCGGGGTCTCGAGGGCGACGGCCCGCCGCTGTGTCAGCGTGTCTCCGCGCAGCAGTTCGACGTTCGGATTCTCGATGAGCCGGTGGTACCAGCCCCGGAAATGATGACCGGACTGCACCCACATGACGTCCCCGTCATCAATGATGATCATGCGCGTCTCGTGCATCGTGCCATCGGCATCGAACGTACGCAGTATGCCCTCCCGCTCGCCGGGCTCGAGTGCAATCTGGCTGACACCGATGAACGCATCCAGCGCGAGCGCAAGCGTTACATACCCGGCGATCACCATGCCCAGGATCTTTGCAGCCTTCTTCATTTTTCCATACCTTCGAGTTCGCGGCGTCGCCAGCGGGTCGGGTTCTTCAGCACGGGATCGAGCAACGACAAGTCGCCGGGGTCGACGGTGTTGCCCTTCGGAAAGGGCGGGCCGGCGCTGAGCCCGAACTGCTGGAGCACGCGGTTGTCCTGATAGTAGCAGCCGTATACCTGCGCGAGCAGTGCATTGAAGGTATCCGGCGCCTCCTCACTGAAGTCCTTCACCCGTTCGTAACGTGCCGAAAGGGGCTGCGTCACGAATCCGGGGTCGAAATACGCTAGCACCCCGGCGAGTTCCGGCCGGAAGTCGGGAGCGTTGCGGTCGAGGTAATCCGCGAAGTCGAGTTCGCGGGCACTCGGCATGCGGCCGTCGTCGCTCTCGGGGACGATCGTGTCAACGAGCGCCCCCAGCAGGGCGCGTTGCTCCGCGCCGAGCGGGGCGTCCGATGCGATCAGTCGGTCACTCAAGGTCAAGCTCCTCCAAACTGCCGACTGGCCGGAAACAGGGAATACAACGGGTTGAGCGTTCCATCGACCGTACCGGATGCCCACTCGGCTCTCGGATATCCCATGACGCGAAACAACCGGATCATGCGAGCCGTCGCTCCTTCAGTCGAAAAGGTTGGCAAGGTTCTTCTTTATCGTGTCGGCAATATACAACGCCAGCGCCTGGATGGTGCTGGTGGGATTGACGGCGCCGGCGGTGACGAAGATGCTGCCGTCGACGATGAACAGGTTCTTTACATCGTGGCTGCGGCCCCAGGCGTTGACGACCGATTGTTCGGGGTCGCGGCCCATGCGCGCGGTACCGAGCAGGTGCCACCCGGCGACCCGCACCGGGCCCGTGCCGTCGATCTCGACCGCGCTCGCAGCCTCCATCACCTCCCTGGCCCGCGCCAGGCCGTGGTCGAGCATGCGGCGGCTGTTGTCGCTGAGCGTGTAGGTGACTTTCGGGGCGGGAATGCCGTCCGAGTCCACAAGGTCCGGATCGAGCGTCACCCTGTTGTCCTCGTCGGGCAGGTCCTCGCAGAGAATGCCGATAGTGGCGGTGTGGTCGAAGCGCCGGCGGAACGCTTCGTGGTGCCCCGGGCTCCAGGGGATCTGCCCGTTGGAGGCGCCCGTCATGGCGGTTGTCCAGGGCCCGACGCCGCCGCGGATGATCTGCATCATGTAGCCGCGCACGAAATCCCGTTCCGGGTTCGTTTCGTAGAACTCGTTGCTGAGCAGGCTGCATCCCAGCGGACCCTTGTGGCTGTCGAGCCGCTCCCCGAACAACCCCTGCACGAAGCCGATGGGGTGGAACATCAGGTTCCTGCCCACCAGGCCGCTGCTGTTGGCGAGCCCGTTCGGGAAGCGGGCTGAAGTCGAGTTCAACAGGAGGCGCGGCGTGCCGACGCCGTTGCAGGCGAGCACCACCACCTCGGCCCGCTGATGGCGCTCTTCGCCGTCGGCATCGTAGTAGACCACACCGTCCGCCATGCCCGCGGCGTTCAGGGTGATCTCCTTTACCCGGCAGCGCGTCCACAACTCGACGCCGTTGCGCAGAGCCACGGGCCAGTAGGTGATGTCCGTGCTGGATTTCGCACCTTGTGCGCAGCCGGACATGCACGGGCCCAGGTTCCTGCACTCGTCGCGCCCCTCGTAGGGCCGGGAGATGATGGCGCTGTCGGCAGGCCACCAGTGCCAGCCCAGCCGGTTGAATCCGCGCGCCACGGTTTCGCCCACCCGCCCAAGCGGCAGGGGCGGCAGCGGTGGCTGCCGGGGCGGATAGGAGGGGTCGCCGGCGAGGCCGGAGACCCCCATCATGCGGTCGTTCTCGGCATAGTAGGGCTCGAGCCGGTCGTAGTTCACCGGCCAGTCGTCCGCCACGCCGTCGAGGCTGCGCACCCGGAAATCCGAAGGGTGCAGCCGTGGAAAGTGCGCGGCGTACATGATGGTGCCGCCGCCCACACCGTTGAAGTTCACCACCGAGATGGGCGAGTCGTCATTGTTTACCGGATAGTCCGCCGGCCGGCCGCGGACGTTGGGGTCGATGCTGTTTTCGCCGTCCAGGCGCTGTTCCCAGTCCGGGTAGTTGGTCGGGTATTCGGCCGGGTTGGTCCAGTCGCCCTGTTCCATGCAAACAATGTGCATGCGCGTCTCGGCCAGGCTCCATGCGACAGCCGCCCCCGAGGCCCCGGCGCCGATGATCAGGACATCTACTGGATCGTTACCGGACACTGTCATGGGCACCCTGGACTGTTGCACGCGGCGGGCCTGGCCGGGAAAGCATATCAGGACCGCGCCCGCCGGTGCCCCGCCGGGCAGTCAGTCGGCACTGCTGGATTAGCGGGCGCAGTCGGTGTGTAATCGCCGCTCCTGACCGAAGGGCAACGCCGTGACCGATCCGGTTTTCATCGTCGACTACGATGCGGGCAACCTGAAAAGCGTGCAGCGCGCCTGCGCGGAAGTGGGCGTGCGTGCCGTGGTCAGCAGCGACCCGGCCCGCCTGCTGGATGCCGAGCGGGTCATCTTTCCGGGCGTGGGCGCGGCGGGCAGTGCCATGCGCAGCCTGCGCAGGGCGGGGCTGGATGACGCCCTGAAAAAAGCCATCGGCGCAGGCAAACCGGTGCTGGGCATCTGCCTGGGCCTGCAGATCTCGATGGACCACTCCGAAGAGCAGGACACCCGGACCCTGGGCATCGTGCCCGGCGCGGTCAGGCGGTTCCGGTTCGACCGGCCGGAACTCAAGATTCCGCACATGGGCTGGAACGAGGTGCGGCCGGTCAGGGCGCACCCGCTGCTCGAAGACGTCGAGCGGGGCGACGAGTTCTATTTCGTGCACGGCTACTACCCGGTGCCGGCCCGCGACGAAGACGTATGCGCGCTGACCGACTACGAAACGGAGTTCGCTTCGGCCGTAGGTTGGGGCAGCTATTTCGCCACGCAGTTTCACCCGGAAAAGAGCGGCCGGGTCGGGCTGCGCCTGCTCGAAAAGTTCGCGTGCTGGTCGGGACGGTCAACCCCATGAAGCCGGTCAGGGTTGAGTCCATCGCCCTGGTCTGGCGATCGCCGGGTCTGCCGCCGTGTTGAGCAAGCGCCTGATCGCCTGCCTGGACGTGCGCGACGGCAAGCTCGCCAAGAGCGTCAAGTTCGTCAACACGAAGGACATCGGCGATCCGGTGGAGAAGGCCCGGGAATACTATGCGGACGGGCTCGACGAACTGGTTTTCTACGACATCACCGCATCGAGCGACAACCGGTCGATCATGCTCGATGTGGTTGAAGCGGTTGCCCGGGAAGTGTTCATCCCCCTTTCAGTCGGAGGCGGTGTCCGTTCGGTGGCCGACGCCACGGACCTGCGTCTGGCCGGGGCCGAGAAGATCAACGTCAATACGGCGGCCGTGAAGCGGCCGGCGCTCATCGCGGAATGTGCGGAGGCAATCGGCGATCAGAACGTGGTGCTGTCCATGGACATCCGCCGCGTGGAACAGAGCGAACGCTTCCCGTCGGGATACGAGATCGTTATCAACGGCGGCCGCACGCCGATGGGCATCGACGGCCTGGATTGGGCGCTGGAGGGCGAGCGGCTCGGGGCCGGCGAACTGGTGGTCAACTCGATCGATGCCGACGGCACCCGTGACGGTTACGAATTGCGGCTGACCGCCATGATCGCCGATGCCGTTCGCATCCCGGTCATTGCGTCAGGCGGCGCCGGTGAACCACCACACCTCCGGGAAGTGCTGACCGCGGGCGGTGCGGATGCGGCACTGGTGGCGTCCATGGTGCACTACGGCGACTATAGGGTGAGCGAACTCAAGCGGTATCTGCACGACGAAGGTGTGAAGATGCGCATGTCCTGGTGAACTCCGGGGCGCGTACCGCCTCGTAAGGCGGGTAAGATGCCGGCCGCGCTGCTGCTGGAATGGGGCGATGACAGCACCGGCTGGCCGAACAGGGACACATTGAAAGGAACTGGAACGAAGTGAAGGCAATATCAATCGAAAGCGGCAAGCTCGTGTGGGGCGAGGCGCCCGAACCGGAGGTCGGCCCGGGCACCGTCAAGATCGCGGTGAAGGCCAGTGCCGTCAACCGCGCCGATCTCATGCAGGCTCTCGGACGATACCCGCCGCCGCCGGGGGCGAGTGATGTCCCCGGCCTCGAATGCTCCGGCGAGGTGGTTGCAGTAGGGGAGGGGGTCCAGCGCGTCGCGCCGGGCGATTCAGTGTGCGCCCTGCTTGCGGGTGGCGGCTACGCGGAAACCGTTGTCGCCCCGGCCGGCCAGGTGCTGCGCATACCCGGTGGAGTCGGGCTGTTGGAAGCGGCGGCCTTGCCGGAGGTATTCGCCACCGCCTATCTGAATCTCTATGGCGAAGCCGGCCTCGCAACCGGTGAGCGGGTACTGCTGCACGCGGGTGCAAGCGGCGTGGGTACCGCCGCGATCCAGTTGTGCCGCGAGAGCCACAACCCCAGTTTCGTCACGGTGGGCAGCCAGGCCAAGCTGGAACGGTGTATCGCCCTGGGCGCTTCGGGCGGCTCGAACCGCCATGACGGGCCCTTTGCCGACAAGGTTGCCGAGTGGACCGACGGGGAGGGTTTCGATGTGATTCTCGACCCGGTGGGCGCGGGTTACCTCGCCGACAACTTGGCGAGCCTGCGCCTGGACGGCCGCCTGATCGCGATCGGGCTGATGGGCGGCGCGCAGGCCGAACTGAACATGGCGCTGCTGCTGATGAAACGCTTGCGCATCATCGGCTCGACCCTGCGCGTGCGCAGCATTGCGGCCAAGTCGGCGGTGATGGACGGACTGCAGCGGGATGTCTGGCCGAAAATCGAGAAAGGCAGCATTCAGCCCATCATCGAAACCGTCATTCCGATGCCGGAGGCGCAGCGCGCCCACGAACTGGTGGCGGGCAACGAGACGGTCGGAAAGGTGATGCTGGAGTTGTAGCGGCGGTAGGCGTTACCTGGTCAGTACAGGTATAGCCGTAACTGCTACTGCGGCAATCGCGGCGGGTTGGCGCGGCGGGTAAATCCCTTGAACAGGCCTTCAAGCCGCGCCATTCGCTCGCGCAGGTCAGCTACGTCACGACGGAGAATCGTCAGGCCTGGCACGATCAGCCCTCCGAGTGCGAACCCGACACCCACGGTGGTGCAGATTATTGCATCCAGTTCTGTACTCACTCCTAACGCTCCGTGATTCTACTGCTTGCGATCGGCGGAATGCTTCAGGAAAACACTTTCCAGAGGATTGCTACCGTGAAGGCCAGGTTAAAGCCTAACATCCATGAATGCAGGCGTTGAACGGCCTTCAACTCCTGGATGTCCTTGTTTGTTGCCAGGTTTTCGGCAGCCAGTGCAGCGGCGGCATCATGTGCCCTGTCTTCCGGCACACCGGCCGAGCGAAACGCCTTGAACACTTCCGAGATAACCACCGTCATCGCGGCATTATAGGCCGACAATGGAAACTGGAAGTAAGATATTTGCGCTAGTCAGCGTGCGCGTTCGCCACTAGCCCGCATATCTCACCAACTTTCGTCGCGAGGGCGTCGAGGCGCCGTCCCACGTGCCCGCGCGGACCGGAAGGCACCGCCGGCGTACTTGACAGTACGTCAAGGTGCCCGGAGGGAGCACGGGCACGTGGGGCGAGTGCATCGGCGTCCGCAGCAGGAAGTTGGTGAGGTATGCGGGCTAGGCCAGGGTGTCAAGCTGCACTTTCAACGCCTCCAGCGCGCTTTGCGTGTCGGCGGCCCGGTTCCTTTCCTTTGCGACGATGGCTGGCGGCGCGTTCTGCACGAACTTCTCGTTGCCGAGCTTTCCCTCGATGCGTTTCAGTTCCTTTTGTTTGCGCTCGATTTCCTTGTTGATGCGCGCACGTTCGGCGTCAATGTCGATCAGACCCGCGAGTGGCACCATTACCTTCAGTTCACCAACCAGCGCAAGCGCATTGGCCGGGGGTTGGTCGCCCGGGGGAAGCCAGTCGATTGAACTGACCTTGGCCAGCCGTTGCAGCAAGCGGCTCGAGGTTGCGGCCCGTTCGCGGTCCCGGGCATCGCCGCCCTGCAGCAGCACATCGATCTCCTTGCCGGGTTTGATGCCTGCTTCGCCGCGGATGTTGCGCAAGGCGGTTACCACGCCCTTCAACCAGTCGATGGACGCATCGGCCTCCGGGTCGGCGGGGAGATCGCCGCTCTGCGGGAAGGGTTCCAGCATGATGCTCGGCCCCTCCTTGCCCAGCAGGGGCGCCAGGTCGCGCCAGATAGTTTCCGTGATGAAGGGCAGGATGGGGTGCGACGCCCTGAGCAGCAGTTCGAGCACCTGCACCAGGGTGCGGCGTGCGCCGGTCTGCCGTTCCGGACCCGCACCTTCGTCCCAGAGCAGGGGCTTGGTCAGTTCCAGGTACCAGTCGCAATACTCGTGCCAGGCGAACTCGTAGATGGCGTTGGCGTACAAATCGAACCGATAGGTCTCCAGCGCCAGGTGGCAGTCTTCCACGAGTCGCTTCGCCCGCGACTGTATCCAGCGCTCGGCGAGGCCGGGCTCGGCCGGGCCATCCAGGGGATATTCCCGGGTGTTCATCAGCACGAAGCGGGCGGCGTTCCACAGCTTGTTGCAAAAGTTGCGGTAACCCTCGGTGCGGCTGAGGTCGAAGCGCACGTCCCGGCCCGTGGTGGCCAGTGCGCAGCACGTAAAACGCAGGGCATCCGTGCCGAAGGAGGGAATCCCGTCGGGAAAGTTCTTGCGGGTGGCTTGTTCAATGTCTCGCGCCATCTGCGGCTGGGTGAGGTGCTCGGTGCGTTTGCCGACCAGTTCCTCCAGCCCGATACCATCGATCAGGTCGAGGGGATCCAGCCCGTTGCCCTTGGTCTTGGACATCTTCTGGCCCTTCGCATCCCGTACGAGACCGGTGATGTAAACCTTGCGGAAAGGCACTTCCCCCATGAACTTCAGGGTCATCATGATCATGCGGGTGACCCAGAAGAAGATGATGTCGTGGCCGGTCACCAGCACGTCCGTGGGATGAAACCGCGCCAAGTCGTCCGTGTCGCGGGGCCAACCCAAGGTGGTGAAGGTCCACAGGGCGGAGGAAAACCAGGTATCCAGCACATCCTCGTCCCGCTTCAGGGCGACCCCGTCACCGAGCTTCCCCTTGCGGCGCGCTTCCGCCTCCGTGCAGCCGACGTAGATGTTGCCGTCGGCGTCATACCAGGCGGGAATGCGGTGCCCCCACCAGAGCTGCCGGCTGATGCACCAGTCCTGGATGTCGCGCATCCAGGAGAAGTAGACATTGGCGTACTGGCTGGGGACGAACTCGATATCGCCGTTCTGCACCGCTGCCACGGCCGGCTCGGCAAGGGGCGCAATCTTCACGAACCACTGGTCGGTGAGCCAGGGCTCGACGATCGCCTCGGAGCGGTCCCCCCGGGGCACGGTGAGCTTGTGCGGCTCCACCACCTCGAGCAGGCCCAGTTCGTCCAGGTCGGCAACGATGAGCTTGCGCGCCTCGAAGCGGTCGAGGCCACGGTAGGCTTGCGGCGCATTGTCGTTGATCGCCGCCCGGGCGGTGAAGACGTTGACCAGCGGCAGGCCATGACGGGCGCCGACCTGGTTGTCGTTGAAGTCGTGTGCCGGGGTGATCTTGACGCAGCCGGTCCCGAACTCCGGGTCGACGTAGCTGTCGGCGACGATGGGCAGTTCCCGGCCGACCAGGGGCAGGGTCGCTGTCTTGCCGACGAGATGCCGGTAGCGTTCGTCCTCGGGATGCACCGCCACTGCGGTGTCGCCGAGCATGGTCTCCGGCCGGGTGGTCGCGACGACCAGGTAATCCTTGCCGTCGACGGTTGTGGCGCCGTCGGCCAACGGGTAACGGCAGTGCCAGAGATGGCCGTCTTCCTCCCGGTTTTCGATCTCGAGGTCGGATATGGCCGTGGCCAGTTCCGGGTCCCAGTTCACGAGCCGTTTGCCCCGGTAGATCAGCCCCTCTTCGTACAGGCGCACGAAGACCTCCATGACCGCGTCGGCGAATCCTGCGTCCAGGGTGAACCGGTCCCGGGACCAGTCGACGGAAGAACCCATGCGCCGCAACTGCCGGGAGATATTGCCGCCCGAGCGCTCCTTCCATTCCCAGACACGTTCGACGAAGCCATCGCGCCCGATTGCGGCGCGTGTCTTGCCCTCGCCGGCCAACTGGCGTTCCACCAGCATCTGCGTGGAGATGCCCGCGTGGTCCTTGCCCATCTGCCAGAGCGTGCGCCGGCCGTTCATGCGGTGGTAGCGGATGAGGGCATCCATCAGCGTGTGCTGAAAGGCATGCCCCATGTGCAGGCTGCCGGTTACGTTCGGGGGCGGTATGGCGATGCAGTACTCGGCGCCGTCGCCGGACGGCGCGAAATAGCCCGCGGACTCCCACTCTTCGTAAAGT
Organism: Pseudomonadales bacterium; assembly: GCA_963663395.1. Lineage (GTDB taxonomy): Bacteria > Pseudomonadota > Gammaproteobacteria > Pseudomonadales > Azotimanducaceae > Azophilus. The sequence continues at coordinate 4,087,378 of OY760226.1, read as the reverse complement.
TCGCGCTCAATGGCATGGGGGTCGAAACTGCGCTCCACGTCAGCGCGCTTCCCAGTCGTCCAGTTCGTGGTGGAACAGCGGATAGCCCCGGTCCCGGTAGAACCGGTAGCGGGTACGGCCGCTGTCGCGCTTCTCGCCCACCACGATTTCCGCAATGCGGTCGAAACGGCCGGGAAATGCCGGCACCTCGTCGGCCAGGTTGATCATGAGCCCGTCGGTGGGCAGCAGGTCGGCGGAATCCGTCTGCTGGCCGACGACCACCGGAGCGCCTTCGGCCTCGGGCGTGCCGAGCCGGCCATGGGGTATGAGCCGATGCGGGGGATAGGACCACAGCAGTTCATCGACTTCCCTGGCCTGGGCATCTGTCGCGGTGTGCAGGTAGGCGTGCTGGCCCTTCTGCAGGGCTTTGGCGGCGAGCCGGCAGGCGAAACGGTGCATGGCCGTCTGCTCCACATCCTGGAGGATATAGAAGTCCACGCGCGTCACGCGGCGGCATCCAGCAGGTACTTGAACAGCAGGGCGACCGGGCGTCCCGTGGCGCCGCTTCTGGAGCCGCCCCCGAAGGCGCTGCCCGCGACATCGAGGTGCGCCCAGGAATAGTCTTCCGCGAACCTCGACAGGAAGCAGGCGGCGACGATGCTGCCCCCGCCGGCGCCGCCGACGTTGGCCATGTCGGCGTACCTGCTGTCGAGGCCGGACTGGTATTCCGGCCAGAGCGGCATGCGCCAGGCGCGGTCGCCGGTCCATTCGCCGGCGCTCACCAGGGCCTCGGCGAGCGCGTCGTCGTTGGCGTAGACGGCGCTCGCATGATGCCCCAGGGCCGTGATGCAGGCGCCGGTAAGGGTAGCTACGTCGATCACCGTCTTCGGCTTGTAGCGGCCGGCATAAGACAGCGCATCGCACAGCACCAGGCGGCCTTCGGCATCCGTGTTCAGAATCTCCACGGTCTTGCCGGAATGGGTCTTGACGATGTCGCCGGGGCGGGTCGCATTGCCGTTGGGCATGTTTTCCGCGGCGGCGAGTATGGTGACGATGTTGATCGGCAGTTCGGCCTCGATGGCGGCCCGAGTGGCGCCCAGCACGGATGCGGCGCCGCACATGTCGAACTTCATCTCGATCATGGCTTTCGGCGTTTTCATGCTGATGCCGCCGGTGTCAAAGGTAATGCCCTTGCCGATCAGGGCGATGGGCGGCTCCTTGGCGCTGCCGCCCTTGTAGTTGACGATGATCATGCGGCCCGGCCGCGTGCTGCCGGTGGTTACGGCCATGAAGGCCCCCATGCCCAGTTCCGTCATGCGGCGCTCGTCGAGGGCGCTGACCGAGACGTTCGCTGCCCGGCCAAACTTGCGGGCTTCTTTCAGGAGATAGTTCGGGTCGCAGACATTGGGCGGCTGGTTGCCCAGGTTGCGGGAGAGTTCCAGGCCCTGCTGCAGCGCCTGCCCCTGCCGGACGGCCCGGGCGACGTTGGCCCGATTGCGCGCATCGGCGTGGATCTGTATCCGCGCCAGGCGGGGACGGCCGGTCTCGGACTTGTGTTCCTCGAAACGATAGAGGGCGAGCGACATCTCGTAGGTGCCGGTGAAGGCCCGCCAGTAAGGGTCGCGGTTCATTACCCGGACGGCAACCAGGCCCCACATCGCGTTGCGCACGCCGGAAGCGGCAAGCCGGGCCAGGTCCCGCGCGGTGCTTTTGGCGATTTTCCTGAATTGCGCGGGCTCGACCTCTCCGTCGGCGCCGCCGGCCACCAGGATGCGCTTGACCCGCGAGGTGCCGGGCAGCCGCACCGTCAGGTTTGAGCCGGCCTTGTTATCGAAATCCTGTACCGCCGTGTCAAAGACGGTGCCGACACCGAGTTCCGTTGCCGCCTTCCCCGCCGCCTTGAGGCCGCAGACAAGGCAATGGGTCGCCGCCGTCAGGCTGCCCGTTTTCGTCGAATACTTCATAATCGTGCCGCTGAAGTTAACCGGCGATTCTAGCAGCCCGTGGAAAAAGTCCCACCGCGTTCGAACGACGATGCTGCCCGGCCCACGGGGTCGTTGGTCGGTCGAGCCCGCCGTTGCGCCGGCATGGACTGTCACCCGCTTCATTACCGGCTGCCGGTGCGCAGCGGGAATATTGCCGAGGGCTGCTGAGGCATGGTCGCTGCAAGGTACATCAACCGGGAGCTGCTCTCGGTGTTCGCGGTGACGACCCTGGTGTTGCTGGTGGTGGCCGTGGGCGGGCGCTTCATCGGCTATCTGCAGGATGCCGCGGCCGGCAAGTACGCAGCCGAGGGGCTGGTCCACATCCTGCGCCTGCGCATGCCGGGCTTTCTGCAGTTGCTGCTGCCGTTCGCCTTCTACATCGCCGTGCTGCTCACGTTCTCCCGGCTGCACGCAGACCGGGAAATGGCCGTGCTGCAGTGTGGCGGCTCGAGCCCGGAGAAGCTGTTGAAGTGGATAGCGGTGCCGCTCGCGACAATGGTAGCCCTGACCGCATGGCTGTCACTGCAGGTTACGCCGGCAAGCAATGCCGCCCTTGGCGCGCTGCTGACGGAACAGCGCGCCCGCACGGCGTTCGAGGCGGTGAGTCCGGGCCTCTTCAACGTGTTCGACAGGGACAGCCGGGTCATTTATGCCGAGTCGGTCAGCGAAGATCGGGGAAAACTGTCTGACGTATTCATTTCCGATTACGGCCGGACCAACCGGTCGCCACAGTCTGGGCCAGGGAGGGCAGGCAGTACCTGGACGAGGGAACCGGCAGCCGCTTCCTGGTGCTGCGGGACGGACGCCGCTACCTCGCCGGCAGCGGTGCGGGAAACTACCGCGTCACCGCTTTCGAAACCCTGAGCCAGCGAATTGCGGAAGACCGCCGGCCGCCCCGGCGCATCGACGAGGATGCCGTGCCCACCCTTGCCCTGTGGGAGCGCGGCGATGCAGAGGCCATGGCGGAGGTGCACTGGCGGGTGGGCCTGCCGGTCTTCTGCCTGGTCAGCACGCTGCTGGCGTTGGGGATCGCCAGGGCGAGGCCCCGGCAGGGGCGGTTCGCCCGGGTTGTGCCCGCCATGCTGGTGCTGCTCGCCTACTATTTTCTGCTGCTCGCCAACCGCAGCACGCTGGCTGAAGGTGTAATTCCGCTGCCGATGGGCCTGTGGGGAGTACACGCTCTCTTCTATCTGGCGGGGGCAATCCTGTTTGCCCGCGCGAGCAGGCCGGTTCGGGCCTGATGCGGCGGAGGTTTTGCAACGATGCCTGATTGGGTACGCACGGGCTGGGCCGGCGGCTGCCGCAGGCCGTTAGCGCCAGGGCAGGAAACCTTGTCCGGCTGCCTGACGTCATGAAACGCTTTGACCGTTATCTCTGTTCGACAGTGCTGCTGGCCACCGGCGCGGTGTTCCTGGCGTTCATGGGGCTGATCGCGGTGTTCGCGCTGCTTGAGGAAGCCGGCGAGGACACATTGGGCTATACGCTCATGGAGGCTCTTCTGTACGTTGCGCTGACACTGCCGAGGCGCGGCTACGAGCTTCTGCCTTATGCGGTGTTTCTAGGCAGCCTCATCGGTCTGGGGCACTTGGCGAGCCGTTGGGAGCTGGCGACTCTGCGTGCCGCTGGCGTTTCGGTGTATCGGCTTTTCGGCGGCCTGGGCTGGGCGGTGCTGGGAGTCGCAATCGCGGGCGCGGTCGTGGGCGAGTGGGTGGCGCCGGAGGCCGAGGCGCGGGCGGAAGCGCGCAAGGCGCGGGCTTCCGGGCAGAGCGGGTCGATATCCATTGCCGGCTGGTACCGGGAGGGGCCGCTGTACATGCGTGTGGATGCCCTGTCCCCCGGCGGCAGCCTGGCTGGAGTCCGGCAGTATCGGCTGGATGGCGAGGGGGCGCTGGAACGGGTGCGGGAAGCAGCGGGCGGGTCGTACGTGGCGGGGGAGGTGCCGCACTGGGTGCTGCGCGATGTCGTTGAAACGCAGATCGGCGAGAACGGCACGGATGTCGAGCGCCTGGCGGAGGTGCGCTGGCTGGGGGCGATCGACCCGCGGATGCTCGGCGAGCGCGCGCTGGTGGATCCAAGGCGGCTGTCGGTGGGCAACCTCTACTACCGCATCGGCTACCTGGAGCGGGAGGGGCTCGATGCGAGTGCGTACCGGCTGGCCCTGTGGAGCAAGTGCCTGCAACCCGCCGCCATATTCGGCCTGGTGCTGCTGGCGCTCTCATTCGTGATTGGCCCGCTGCGTGAAACCGGCCTGGGGATGCGGGTCAGCGCCGGCGTCGTGGTAGGGCTCTGCTTCAAATACCTGCAGGACCTGTTTGCGCCCATTAGCCAGGTCTACGGTCTGGAGGCGCCGCTGGCCGTGGCACTGCCGATCGCGGCGTGCTGGCTGGCGGGATTCTGGGGCCTGCGCCGGGTGGCGTAGTGCGGATGTCTCAGTTCGCGCGGTAGACGATGCGGCTGCCGCTCCACAGGTCCGGCCAGGTTCTGCGCTCCGGGTCGAACAGCGCCCACCAGTAGCCGAGCCCCAGTGCGCCGAGGGAAATCATCGCCGCGAAGAAACGAACCGTTGCCTGATTGAGCGTGATGCCCCCACCCTCATTGGAGACGAGGCGCAGCCGCCAGGCGCGCATCCCCGCCGTCTGGCCGGCCCGCAGCCAGAACCAGGCAAAGAAAAGGAATGCCTCCAGCAACAGCACCGACTGAACCAGCGCGCCGAACACGGCTTCGCCGCCATTGGCAAGCACCATGGTCAGCAGGGTGATCAGCCAGAGCGCAAGTACCAGCAGGCCGTCGTAGACCATGGCGGCCAGGCGGCGCAGCAGGCCGGCCGGGGTGGCTTGAAGATCAGAAGCTGGCGGTATTGCCATTGACGGTGGCCGTGCGGCCGCAGAACTCCTCGGTGTGCATTGCCGACATCGTGTCGACGTCGGCGCAGTTGGCCCAGGTCCGTTCGCCGCCGGCCAGGCGCAGGGCGATGTTGGCGACTTCAGGGCCGCTCTTGCCGTAGAGGACGCAGTAGCCTTCCACCTCCGCGGCTCCCTCGTGCCGGGATACCACCGCGCGGGGCGGTGCGGCGGCATCGATCTCCTGCTGTGGGTTGGCGTACCTGAACCCGCCGGCAGGAGGCGCGGTGGAGTACACGCCGAATGCATGTGCGCTCAGGATGCCGCCGTTTGCGGTGATGAGCCCGCGGGTGCCGGGCGATTCGCGCAGCAGTTGCGCCATGCGGGCGACCGAGTGCATGACGTAATTGTTCAGGGGACCGCCGGCAAAGGTGAGCCCGCCGGTAACGGTCAACGGACGCGCGGTATCGAGGCCAAGCTCGGCCGCGGCTACCTGCACGGCAACGGGAAAGCAACTGTAGACGTCGACGAAGTCCAACTCGTCCGGGGTCAATCCCGCCAGGTCAAGTGCCCGGTTGCCGGCGATGCGGATCGCCGGAGAACTGTAGAAATTGTCGCGCCTGGAGGCGAGGTATTGGTCCTGGCCGTCTGTTCCGGACCAGGGGTAGATCCACTTGTCTCGCGGAATTCCCAGCGCGGACGCTTTCTCCTCGGAGCAGAGAATGAGCGCGGCGGCCTGGTCGACGTTGTTGTTGGCGTTCATGAACTTGGGGTAGGGGAATGTCACGGCACGATTCGAGGACGAAGGGGTGCGGATTTCCTCTGCGGACTTCGATTCGCGAATCCAGGCGTGGGGGTTGGATGCCGCTACCCGGCTGAAGCCTGCCCAGAGTTCCGATATGCGCTCCATGTGCTCCCCGACACCTTCGCCCAGGTGGTGGCGGCGCGCGGTTTCGAAAACAGCATACAACTGCGAAGCGCGACGGATGCCCAGGCCCAGTTCCACCGGGTGGCCCATCTCTCCGTCCTCGCCGATGTACAGGTCCGGAGTGCCGTCGATGGTGCGCCACTTGAGCTTCAAACCGGCGCGCCGTGCCCTGGCCTGGCTGTAGCCGCATTCGGCGCCGGTCATGACGATGACATCGTGCCTGCCCGACTGGATGTCGAGGGCCGAACGGTTCACCACCGCCTGCACGTAGTTTCCGCCATAGGGTGTCAGTGCGGTTTCCGCGTTCGCGTTGCCGATTGCCTCGCAGACCGCCCGGGCCGGGTTCTCATAGCGCCAGAAACCCCGGATCACCCGTACGGACCCCGCCTGTTCCAGCAGGGCAGGGCATTCCGCGTCCGCGGCGGCCGCGCGCACCGCGTCAATCATGAGGTCGACGGGCTCCCGCGCCGCCTCGGGATCGCGAATGCGCTGTTCGAGCTGGCTGATTCCGACCAGTACAGGTGATTGCAACGATGCACTCCGCGACTTCGGAGCGCGGCATGATACCGTTTTTCGAAGTAAGCTATGCGCGCTTCGCAGGCCCGGCTCCCCGAGGATGAAAAAGCAAGCATTCAAACGAATCCGGCACGGCCTTTTGCTGGCCCTGCCGGCGCTGCTGGCCGCCTCACCCAGCCATGGCTTCCAGTGGAGCAACACGGAACTGCAGTTGCAGGTCGGCAACCTGGACATTCCCGTCTTTGCCGGCGGGGGCGATGTTGTCCACCTCGTCTATACCTTCCAGCACGCGAACGGCTGGAAGTACGGCGACAACTTCGTGTTCGTCGACGTGATCGACGCGCAACGGTCGGGATTCCAGGACTTCGACATCTACGGCGAGTGGTATTCCAATTTCAGCCTCGGCAAGATCACCGGCAACGAGGTCGGGGCTGGAATCGTTTCGGACATCGGGATCATTACGACGCTGCAGCGCGCGGACGACGCCAAGATCCTGAAATACGGTGCCGGCATTCGGCTTTCCCTGGACCTCCCGGGTTTTGCGTTTGCCAACTTCGATACGCTGGCCCTGTTCGATGCCAGCAAGGGCGTGGATTCAGGAGGTGCCCCGAAGGAGAGCGACTCCATGCTGATGGACTTCAACTTCGGGCGCCCGTTCAAGATCGGCGCGTCCAGTTTCAGCATCGAAGGCCATATCGAGTACCGAAGCGGGCCGAAAAACGAGTTCGGGCAGAAGGCCAAGGCATGGATACTCGCCCAGCCGCAGCTTCGCTGGCACCCGACCGAACGAATCGCGGTGGGCATTGAGTACCAGTTCTGGCTCAACAAGCTGGGTGAGGGCGCCACCGACGAGAGCGCGGTACAGGCGTTGCTGGTCTGGAAGTTCTGAGACGCGGTCGCATTTTGAACCTCGTGGAATGACCCCCTCTATGCCGTCTGTTCCCCGACGGCGCGCCAGCCGGCATCTACGGCGGCATCCAGGTAGGCCCGGCCTTCGGCGTCCGAATTGGCGATTGAAATGCGCCCGAAACGCGCTCGTCCGATTTCATGCGGCGCCTGTCCTTCCGCCCATTCGGGGTCATCGAGGGACATGTATTCGTAGGCGTATCCGTGCGGCCAGCGGTTGACGGTGATCGCCTTGATGTCGGTCTCGTGATTGAAGCCGTGCTCGCCCAGCTTCCTGTGCCTGGCGGGCTTCTGCCCGGACCAGGCCAGCGCATGCGCCACTTCATAGGAGCCGGGGTGGCTGCCACGCAATCCGGTCCGGGTTGGCGGGTAGTAAACGGATGACTTGCCCGGGGCGATCTGCGCTGCCAGCCCGGCGGGCGCAAGCAGGCTTGCGGCGGCGCCGATGGCAACACCGTTCATGAAATCCCGTCGTGTAATCGCGTGTTTCATGGTGAATCGCTCCGGGTCTGTTGCAGGCTGTTTGGCCGAGGCCATGCTACCGCAGCTAACTCTTCGGGTGGTTCGGACTGATAGAGTCCGAGAGACTGACCAATCTGCGCGGCAGGCCGGGACTGGCGTGGATACAGTCCAGGACAATCACCGCATCCGTATTCTCCGGGAACACGATGAAATGTCTTCCGCAACGGCAGCTAGGCGCGTTCTCCGGAAGTTCGGGATCGACCAGTTGGCGGCAACTCCGGGAAACCACGGTGCCTGGGAAGGAGCGCGACCGAAGTCGACCGAAGTTCATTTGAAATTCAAAAATATTAAAGGCAATATATAGCCTATTAAATATATATTATAGAAATAAAAGGCAATTTTTGGCCGTTTATTCGGATGGAGCGACAACTGCGCAGCGACTGCGTTTCGAGATGGGCAGGCGCATTGCGAAACTGCGGCTGGCCCGGAACGTGACGCAGGCGGCGCTCGCGCGGGACGCGGGCATCTCATCGCGCACACTGCGCCGCCTGGAGGCAGGGTTGCCCAGTGGCCTGGACAGCTTCCTGCGAGTCGCCCTCGCGCTCGGTGTGGGAGACGCCATCGCTGCCGCCGTGCCGTCAAGCGACATCCGGCCTATCGAGCGCGTGGCCGCGCGCGGGCAGGAACGGCGTCGGGCGCGGCCTGCGAAGGACCGCGAGCCGGAAGCGGCCTGGTCGTGGGGCGAGGAATCGCGTGACTGACGCGAGTGTCGATCTGTGGGGTCGGCGCATTGGCGCCGTTTCATGGGACGACGCGCACGCCGTGGGCGTGTTCCAGTACGATCCGGCATTCGCCGCGGCGGCTGTAGAGCTGTCCCCCATCGTGATGCCAGTCAGAGAGGCACCGTACGTGTTTCCCGCGCTCGGCCGGGAGGCGTTCTACGGTTTGCCAGGGTTGCTGGCGGACTCCCTGCCGGACAGTTTCGGGAACGTGCTGATCGACCTGTGGCTCGCAGAGACGGGGCGCCGCGCGGAGGCGTTCAGCGCGGTGGATCGCCTGTGCTATATGGGCTCCCGTGGCATGGGAGCCCTTGAGTTCCGTCCAGCTCTGCGAGGAACTGGCAGGCGGTACACGACGGAGATCGCGCAGCTCGTCGATCTCGCGAACCGCGTTCTCGACGAGCGCCCCGAACTGGTTGGACGCCTCGGCGTAGGAGACGACCGGTCGGCGCTGGAGGACATCCTCAGCGTCGGGACCTCGGCTGGCGGAGCTCGTGCAAAGGCGGTGCTGGCCTGGAACCCCGCTACCGGTGAGTTTCGGTCCGGGCAGGTGGACACCGCAGCTGGATTCGAGCACTGGATCCTCAAGTTCGACGGGGTCGCAAATAACCGCGACCGGGAACTGGCCGACCCTCGCGGTTTCGGCCGCATCGAGTACGCGTACTCGCAGATGGCGCGCGCGGCGGGAATCGAGATGGCGCCGTGTCGCTTGCACCACGAAGGGGACCGCAGCCACTTCATGACACGGCGTTTCGACCGCGACGGGAACGGGCGTAAAGTGCACATGCAGTCGCTCGGCGCGCTGCGGCACTTCGACTACAACGTCGCGGGGGCCCATTCGTACGAGCAGGCGGTCGAAACAATCCGCCTGCTCGGCCTGGGCATGGTCGCGGTCGAACAGCAGGTTCGCCGGGCGGTGTTCAACTTGGTTTCGCGCAACCAGGACGACCACGTCAAGAGTATCTCCTTCCTGATGGATCGACACGGCGTGTGGCGGTTGTCGCCCGCCTACGACGTCGTTTACGCGTTCAATCGAAAAGGTCCGTGGACCAGCGAGCACCAAATGAGCCTCGCCGGTCGGCGCAGCGGATTCGAACGCGCGGACGTGCTTCGTTTCGCGGCGACCGCTGGCCTGAAGGCGCGGGTGGCACGCAACGTTGTCGCCGAGGCCGTGGCGGCGGTGGCCGAATGGCCGCGGTTCGCCGCGGATGCCGGTGTGCCGGCGGAAGATGTCCGCCGGATCGCGGGCGTTCACCGGCTCGGACTCGGCGTCGGGTAGGGAGACAGTCTCGAGCGACGCCACGACGGTGAGGTCAGCAAGGAGAAACGTAGCGACATGACGATGCCACAGTTCGCCAAAGCTTTCGTGCCGCGCGACGCGAGGCGGACGAATTGGCGACCGCCCTTGATTCACTCGGCTAGGTCGGTGACAGTTACGGTAATCGTCTGTTGGGCAGTCAACAACCGGTTGCCGGTTCCCGGCGCAAACGCCGGCAGAATCACGCGGATGGTGCGACGCTCCGTGACCAGGGAGCCAACGTCATTCGTCGAACCGGTGATGAAGTCGTATTCCTGCAGCCGGGCGACGCGCATCAGTTCGGTGCGCTGTTTCGCCGCGCCCCAGGTCGGGTTGGCCGCCTTCATCGCACTGGCGTAAGCCGCCAGCACAGCGGTGGCGTGGGACGTCGAGTCATTCGGCGACTCGACGAAAATGCTGTTGGCGGCAAATACGCCGCCGTCCCGAATTGCGGCGCCGGCCACACCTCGATAGATAGCGCCCGCAAACACCGTATTTTGCTTACCGTCACCGGAGTGGGCGATGTAGTCGTCGATTTCCCCACAAAGCGGGATCCATCCCCGCCCATCGAAACCGCCGGCATGGAAGTCGTCGCAGTAAACTGCCTCAAGGGAGGATCCCACGCTCTGCGCCGTGATGTTTTCCAGCGAGGAAACGAACAATACGTTGCGATCGTTCATCCAGTTGGCGAACGCCCTGGCGGTTTTCTTGAACGGTCTTCCGTCTTCGATAAACCAGTCGAAGTCGCCCGACCGGTAGTGGGTGGTCTGGTCGGAAGCGGTCCAGACGATTCCGTCTTCGTGTGCGAGTGCGTGGCGCATGTATCCCGAAACCAGGAAATCGCTGTAGCCCGTGAACAGCAACCCTTCGAGCCGGTAGGTCCGTCCCCCGTCCGTCTGCGTGTACAGGACCTCATCGGCGTCTGCAACGGTATTCATGAAGGTTGCCGTGACCCTGCCGCCATCAAGGGTGGGGCGAATCCGCTGTCGATCAGCGTGACCGGAATGCCGCTCGCGCCACCCTGTTGTTCTTCGTGGGAGCTGTCGCGAGCATGGACGGGTTCAGTGGAATGCGGCGCTCGAGTCGTTGCCAGCAACCGCGTCGAGCGCAGGCTCGTGCCCTCGTCGTTGGTCGCCTGAACCACCGCCTGGTAAATGGTCGATTTATCGAGATTCTCGATGGTGGCGCTAGTCGTTGTGCCGGTGTGGGGCCACTCGGCGAAGTTCCCAGTATTGAGCACGCGGTATTCGACGGTGTAATTCGTAATCGGCGGGCCGTTGTTTGTCGGCGGGGTCCAGGCGATCGTCAGGCTGGTCGTGGTGGCACCGGTCAGTAGCGGTTCGGCCGGTGTGTGCGGCGCTTCGCCATCCTCGTCGGTGACCTTGACGGTCACCGCGATCGATGCATCGCCGCCCTCGCCATCCTCAGCGACGACCGCGACGGCGTAGCGATCCTTCGCTTCGAAGTTGTAGTTCACGCCCGCGGCGGTGCGAAGTTGCCCGGTCCCCGAATCGACGGTAAAACTGGCTGCATCGGCGCCGTCCAGCAGATGCACAAGCTCGCCCTCACCGCCGAGATCAGCGGTCACCGGCGCACCGATGGCGGTGCCTGCTTCGATGTCCTCCGCCATTTGCCGAATCGCATTGCCACCCGCGACCGACCGATATGGCGCCGTCGACAGGTTCGACAGGTGGCCCCCCGGGCTCTTCAGCAGGCTCATCGCCACAACCGGGGTTTCCGCGGCCAACAGCAGTTGCCACTTGCCGACGCCCACCCCGAGTTCGCCCTGTAGCGCCGCTCGGACCGCATCGCTTCGGTTCTCCGTCGATTCCAATTCCGCCGCGGACACCGTGCGGGCGCCTCCTGCCGGCAGGGTCATCGTCAGCTCGCCCGCGGCCGCGCCCGCATCGTCGATTGCCGTTTTCAAGGTCATGGGAATTGAAGTGCCGTGTCTGGCTGGCGCCGATGTCGAGTTCGACACCGTCAATGCGCATTCCCGCATCGTCAATGGCGGCTATGGTTACCCTGCCCGGATCCGCCGACCGGTTGACTACGCGCACGAAGCCTTCATGCAGGGGGTGGGAAGCCGAAGGCAATAACGACACCCGGGAGATGCGCGCAGACTCTTCCTTTGCCAGCGCGAGCGGCGACAGCGCAATGGTGCAGGAAAGCGCGACAAGGAAGCGTCCGAACCACTTCTCGGCGGTACCCTGCAGCCACTTGGTGTTGATGTACGCCACCGTTGTAATGGTCCAAATTCATGCTCTGCACACTCCGGCGCAAAGTTTATTCAGGCGCGATTCGTATTTCACACACGAACAATCGTGGGCAAATCCGAGCCTGAAATCGAACGTGCGGGGCGGACTGCAGCGTGGCGATTGTCTTTCGCTTGCACAGCGCCAATGTCGAAGGACGAACACTGCCTGGAGGTGGCCCGAACGGTTGGGGCTGTTGGGTTTCCGCTGTCCGACCCACGAACTGGCCCTCAATGTCGTTGTCGCCGTGCGAGACGGTGCGGAGCCTGTCAAGACGACGTTCGATGAGGATTTGGATAAAAAACAATTAGTTAGTGACGCTCAGGAGAGCGGGTTGCAGCGTTGTGAAATGTGGGAAATGGTGCCTGGGGAGAGACTCGAACTCTCACATGGTTGCCCATACCAGATTTTGAGTCTGGCGCGTCTACCGATTTCGCCACCCAGGCAGCAGGCGCCGGCTGCTTCAGGCGCCGGGCGGCGAATCTTACCACCGCGGCCCGGTAGTGCGTAGAATGCGCCGTCCGCGCTTCATTGGTCGGTAAAGCCAATTGCAGAAATCGGATTTCGCCTACGCGCTTCCCCGCGAACTGATTGCCCAGGCGCCCTTGCCGGAGCGCGACGGGAGTCGGCTTATGCACCTGGCAGCCGGTGGACCGGAGCACAGGCAATTCGGCGACCTGCCCTGGCTGCTGGCGCCGGGGGACCTGCTGGTGGTGAACGACACCAGGGTCATCAACGCCCGCCTGCATGGCGTCAAGGACACCGGGGGTTCAGTCGAGCTTCTCGTGGAGCGCATCGAGGCGGAGCGGGTCGCGCTCTGCCAGGCCAGGTCGAGCAAGCCGTTGCGGCCGGGACGCACCGTGAATGTCTCCGGCTGGCGCCTCGGTGTGGTGGAACGCGAGGGCGAGTTCTTCCGCCTGGAGTTTCCGGTACCGGTCAGTGGTTTTCTCGAGCGATTCGGCGAGACGCCGCTGCCGCCCTATATCCAGCGCGCGCCGGCTCGCTGCGACGGCAGCCGCTACCAGACCGTCTATGCCGCCAGCCCCGGCGCGGTGGCCGCTCCCACCGCGGGATTGCATTTCTCGGAGGGCTTGTTCAAACGGCTGGCCGAACGGGGAGTGGAGGTGTCGACCATCACCCTGCATGTCGGCGCCGGCACTTTTCAGCCCGTTCGCACCGAGGATATCGCCCGGCACCGCATGCACGCCGAGTGCTACGAGATTTCGGCCGAAACCGCGGCGAGCATTCACGCCTGCAGGCAGGCGGGGGGCCGTGTGGTGGCGGTCGGGACGACGGTGGTGCGGGCGCTGGAGACCGCGGCTGCCTCACCGGGTGGCATCGGGGCCGGTGCGGGCGAGACCCGCCTGTTCATTACGCCCGGATACCGAATCCGGGCGGTGGATGCGCTGCTCACGAATTTTCACCTGCCCGAGTCCACCCTGCTGATGCTCGTCTGCGCGTTCGCGGGCTACGACAGGGTCATGTCGGCCTATGCGGCGGCCGTTGACGCGCGCTACCGGTTCTTCAGCTACGGTGACGCCATGTTCTGCGAGCGTGCGGCTAATGTTTGAGGTTCTCGCACAGCACGGGCAGGCACGCCGCGGGCGCCTGACCACCGCCCACGACACGGTGGAAACCCCGGTCTTCATGCCCTGCGGCACCTACGGCACGGTCAAGGCCATGGCGCCCGCGTCGCTCTGGGAGGTCGGCACGCAGATTCTGCTGGGCAACACCTTTCATCTGATGCTGCGCCCGGGCGATACCGTGATTCGGGATCTCGGCGGGCTGCATGCGTTCATGGGCTGGCAGGGCCCGATACTCACCGACAGCGGCGGCTTCCAGGTGTGGAGCCTGGGTGATTTGCGCAAGCTGGACGAGGAGGGCGTCGAGTTCCGTTCGCCCGTGGATGGCGATGTGGTCCGCCTGACGCCCGAGCGGTCGGTAGAAGTGCAATGCAACCTGGGCGCGGACATCGTCATGGTGCTGGACGAATGCACGACGTATCCCGCCACGGAGCAGGAGGCGCTGGCTTCCATGCAACTGTCGCTGGACTGGGCCGCACGCAGCAAGGCAGCCTTCGAAACCATGGAGAGCGGCAGGGGCGCGCTGCTGTTCGGCATCGTGCAGGGCGGCATGTTCGACGGGCTGCGCCGCGCGAGTCTTGCCGGCCTGATGGAGACCGGATTCGACGGTTACGCCATCGGCGGGCTGTCCGTCGGCGAGCCCAAGGACGAGATGGAATCCGTCATGCAGGGCCTGATGCCGGTGATGCCCGAGGCAAGCCCCCGCTACCTGATGGGCGTGGGAACGCCGCAGGACCTGGTGCGCGGGGTGGAACAGGGTGTCGACATGTTCGACTGCGTCATGCCGACCCGGAACGGCCGGAACGGGTACCTGTTCACCAGCCGCGGCGTGCTGAAGATCCGCAACGCCCGGCACCGCACGGCGGATGTGCCGCTCGATGCACAGTGCGCCTGCTACACCTGTGCGAATTTCTCCAGGGCCTACCTGCACCACCTCGACCGGTGCAACGAGATGCTCGGCCCGATGCTCATGACCCACCACAACCTGCACTATTATCACCACCTGATGGGTCGATTGCGCGGGTCTATTGAAACGGGTACATTGCCGAGCCTCGTGAAAACCCTGAACGACGGTTGGAATACACAAGATGAGCCTGATTGAGACAGCCTGGGCCGCGGATGGCGGTGGGGGAGGTGGTTCCGGCCTCATTAACATCCTGTTCCTGGGCGGCTTCGTACTTATCTTCTACTTCCTGCTCATCCGTCCCCAGAGCAAGCGGCGCAAGGAGCACGCGGCCCTGGTCTCCAGTCTCTCCAAGGGCGACGAAGTGATCACCGCCGGCGGCCTGGCGGGCAACATCACCAAGGTCGAAGACGATTTCGTCAAGGTACAGCTTGCCTCCAAGATCGAGGTCCGCATCCAGAAAAGCGCCGTCAGCGCCACCCTCCCCAAGGGCACGCTGAAGTCGCTGGACGACTCGGGTTAGCCCGACCGATTCATGAATAAACTACTGCGGCAGTCAATAGCAGCGAAATCACCGGGCGTGCTCCCGCCGCGTGCTCGACGTGCTGTGAAGCACGCCTGCGCGCGCTCAACGTGCCAAAGCACGCGTCCGCGCCACCCAGCGCTTTCACTACTCTTGCCAGCCTCGCTACGTTCATTCACGAATGGGTCGGGCTAGGGCCGTAGCAAGCTTCGAGCCGGGGTAGTCAACTCATGCAGACCGGTCGCGGTTCAGGCCTGATCGGCGAGAATATCATGGGCCTGCCCAAGGCCAGCCAGCGGGCGCCCAACACCTCGTCGCCCGTGCGCTATCTCTTTGTTCTGGTCGTCGTGGTCATCGGCGCCATCTACTCGGCGCCCAACCTGTACCAGCCCGACCCGGCACTGCAGATCAAGCCGGAAGACACCACCGTTACCGTTGGCCCCGCCCTGTTCGAGCGGGCCCGCTCGGCCTTGACCGAGGCCGGCATCGAGGTCATCGGCGGAGAAGTCGCCGACGGATCGGTGTTCCTGCGCCTTGCGGACGACGAGAGCCAGTTGCGCGGCCGCGAGGTCGTCGTGCGCGCTCTCGAGGCGCTCGAAGAGCACTATGTCGTGGCGCTGACCAGGGCGTCCACCACGCCCCAGTGGCTGCAGGACCTGGGGGCCGTGCCCATGTCCCTGGGGCTCGACCTGTCCGGCGGCGTGCACCTCATGCTGCAGGTCGACATGAAGAAGTTCCTGCGCGACCGCATGGTGAGCATGCAGGAAATCGCCAGGGATGCCCTGGTACAAGCGCGGGTGCGCTACGTGGGGCGCGACTGGGTGGACGGCACCCTACTCAGGATTCCGTTCCGTACCGCCGAGGTCCGCGACCAGGCCGCCGAGGCGCTTGCCGAGACGTTCGACGGCTTCACCAGCGAGAGCCTGGACGAGGCGGACGGTTACATCCTGCAGTTCACGATGGACGAGGAATACCTGCGGGAACTGGAAGACGCGGCGATCTCCCAGAACCTGCAGAGCCTGCGTAACCGGGTCAACGAACTCGGCGTCTCGGAGCCGCTGGTGCAGCGCCTGGGGCGCGAGCGCATCGTGCTCGACCTGCCCGGCATCCAGGACAGCGCCGAAGCCAAGCGCATCATCAACAAGTTCGCCAACCTGGAGTTCCGGCTGGTGGCGCTGGGCAACGACCGCAGCGCCCTGACCGAAACGATGCCGTACGACGGAGCGCCCATCGTCCTGTTGCGGCAGAACATCGTCACCGGCGACCAGGTCATCAACGCCACCCAGAACTACGACCCCGAAACCAGCCAACCCCAGGTGAGCATCCGCCTGAACAACGACGGCGGCATCGCCATGAACGAAGCCACCAAGGACAACGTCGGCCGCTCCATGGCCATCATCTTCATCGAGCAGAAGCCGCGCAGCCGGGTGGTAATGGTGGACGGCGAGGAGACGCTGGAGCGCTATTCGGAAGAGGAGCGGCGGCTGATCAGCGTGGCGACCATCCAGTCGGCGCTGGGCTTCAACTTCCGCATCACCGGCCTCGATATCGGCGAAGCCAGGGACCTGGCGCTGCTGCTGCGGGCGGGCGCCCTGGCCGCACCCATGTACATCGTCGAGGAGCGCACGGTGGGTGCGAGCCTTGGCGAGGAGAACATCGAGCGGGGCCAGCAGTCGGTGGTGGCGGGCTTCATGCTGGTGCTGCTGTTCATGCTGGTCTACTACAAGTGGTTCGGGCTTGCCGCCGACATTGCGCTGACGGCCAACCTGATGCTGCTGATTGCCGTGATGTCGGTGCTCGGGGCGACGCTCACGCTGCCCGGCATCGCCGGCATCGTGCTCACCGTGGGCATGGCGGTGGACGCCAACGTGCTGATCTTCTCCCGCATCAAGGAGGAACTGAAGAACCGTGGTCCCCAGCAGGCGATTCAAGCCGGTTTCGACCGGGCGATCCTGACCATTCTCGATGCCAACATCACCACCTTCTTCGTGGCCATCATCCTGTTTTCCATCGGCAGCGGGCCGGTCAAGGGCTTCGCGGTCACCCTGTCGGTGGGCATCGTCACCTCCATGTTCACGGCCATCATGGGCACCCGGGCGCTGGTGAACCTGATGTACGGCGGCCGCAGCCTCAAGGCGTTGCGCATATGAAGCTGCCGATTTTCGACTTCATGGGCAAGCGCCGTATCGCGGCCATTGCCTCGATCACGGCAGTGGTGGTGTCGGTCGCCTTCCTCGGTTTGAGGGGCCTGAACCTGGGGCTCGATTTCACGGGCGGCACCCTGGTGGAAGTCGGTTTTCCGGAGGCTGTCGATCCGGTGGTCGTGCGCAACCGGCTGCAGTCGGCCGGGTTTGTCGACGGCGTGGTGCAGCACTTCGGCACCGACCAGGACATCCTGATCCGCATGCCGCCACAGTTGGGCACGGACCAGGCGACGCTGGGCGACCGCATCCTGGCCGCCATTCAGGAAGATTCGCCCGGCGCCGTCATGCGCCAGTCGAACTTCGTCGGGCCGGTGGTGGGCGAGGAACTCGCGGAGAGTGCCGGGCTTGCCATTCTGACCGCGCTCGGGGTGGTGATGCTCTACATCCTGTTCCGCTTCACGAAGCAGTTCGCGGTGGGCGCCGTGGCGGCATTGGCGCACGATGTGGCCGTGGTGCTCGGCATCTTCTCGATACTGGGCTGGGACTTCGACCTGCCCGTGGTGGCAGCCATCCTGGCGGTGGTTGGCTATTCGCTGAACGACACCATCGTCGTCTCCGACCGCATCCGCGAGAATTTCCGCACGATCCGCAAGGGTTCGTCCGTCGATGTCATCAACACGTCGCTCAACCAGATTCTCGGCCGCACGCTGGTCACCTCGCTGACCACCCTGTTCGTGCTGCTGGCGCTGCTGATTGCCGGCGGGGAAGGCATTCGCGGGTTTGCCGCTGCGCTGACCATCGGCGTAATGGTCGGCACCTATTCGTCAATCTACGTGGCGGCGAACGTTCTGATACTCATGAACATCTCCCGGGAAGACCTGGTTGTCCCGGAGAAAGAGCGGGAAAGGGATACCTTTCCATAACGGTTTTCGCCCCGGCGGCAGGCGTGCCGGACGCCCGTACCGCATACCTGCTCCCGGTGCCCGAACGAAGGAACGCTCTCCCGCTGCAATGGACTTCAATGAAGTCAATCGGTTGCAGTTCTGTGTCAGGCAAGTGCCTCGCGGGCCTGTAACCCTCCAACTACCTCGGCAACCCTGCCGGCAGCGTAGTCGATGTCTTCCCCGGTGGTGTAGCGGCCGATGCTGAAGCGCAGGCTTGCGTGGGCGAGCGCGTCCGGTACGCCCAGGGCGCGCAGTACATAGGAAGGCTCAACGCTGGCGGAGGTGCAGGCCGAACCGCTGGACACGGCGATATCGTCCAGCGCCAGCAACAGGGTTTCGCCGTCCACCCCCTCGAAGGCCACGTTCAGGCAGCCGGGCAGCCGTCGTTGCTCATCGCCGTTGAGCACCGCGCCCGGCACCTGCTTCAGCAGCGACCAGAGGCGCCGGCGCAGTTTCAGGATGCGTTCGTTCTCGGTGGCCATTTCCCGGCGCATGATGTCGCAGGCTTCGCCCATGCCGACGACCTGGTGGGTGGGCA
Organism: Pseudomonadales bacterium; assembly: GCA_963663395.1. Classification (GTDB taxonomy): domain Bacteria; phylum Pseudomonadota; class Gammaproteobacteria; order Pseudomonadales; family Azotimanducaceae; genus Azophilus. The sequence continues at coordinate 4,068,795 of OY760226.1, read as the reverse complement.
ACGTTCCGGAACGCATGCCGCGCTCGTGGCCGCCGCCGTGTAGCTGCGCGTTGAGGCGCACCGGCGGGTTGCGGCGCACGTACAGGGCGCCGACCCCCTTGGGCCCGTAAATCTTGTGCCCGGAAAGGCTGATCAGGTCGATGGGCATGGCCTGCGTGTCCAGTTCCACCTTGCCGGCGCTCTGGGCGGCATCGACATGCATGAGGACGCCTGCCTTCCGGCAGACCTCGGCCACGGCCGCCACATCGTTTATGACGCCGATTTCGTTGTTGGCGTGCATCAGCGAGACGAGCAAGGTGTCCGGTCGCAGGGCTCCGGCGACCTGTTCGAGGGTGACGATGCCGTCCGAACCGGGCACCAGGTAAGTGACCTCGAAGCCGCGGTGTTCCAGGTAGGCGCAGGTGTCCAGCACCGCCTTGTGCTCGATGGCGCTGGTGACGATGTGGCGGCGGGATGCGCCTTCGGCCACGCCCTTGATGGCCAGGTTGTCCGACTCGGTGGCGCCGGAGGTCCACACGATTTCCCGTGGGTCGGCGTTGATCAGGCGGGCAACCTGCGCCCGGGCCTCCTCGACCGCTTCGTCGGCCTGCCACCCGTAGACATGGCTCTTCGATGCCGGGTTGCCGAAATTGCCGTCGTGAACAAGGCACTGCCCGATCTTGCGGGCAACCCGTTCATCCACCGGGGTCGTCGCCGCGTAGTCAAGATAAACGGCTTTCTTCATTGCGTAGCCTGGTGCGATGTACGGGCTATATCGGCCGGGTTGCGATCAGCCCCTCGGCCAGCCTGTCCTGCCGGTGCGCTATCGACTGGACTTCGCTGCGCGCCACCAGGCTCGCGAGCGTGATGCCTTGCAGGAAGGAGTCGATCTCGACGGAGAGGTCGGCCCACAGGTCGTGCGTCAGGCAGGTCAGGCCCTCCTGGCAGTCGGCAGCGCCGTGGCACCGGGTTGCGTCGACCCCTTCACCCACGGCGGCAATGATGTCGGAGACGTTAATGGACGTGGCATCGCTCTTCAGCCGGTAACCGCCGCCCGGGCCGCGCAGGCTCTCGAGCAGGTCGGCGCGCTTGAGCTTGCCGAACAACTGTTCGAGGTAGGACGAGGAGATGCCCTGCCGGTTGGCGATTTCAGCAACGCTGACGGGACCGGTCTCGCGGTGCAGTGCGATGTCGAGCATGGCGGTGACGGCGTAGCGACCCCGGGTTGTCAGGCGCATGGCGGATAGGTCGGCGGTTGACCGGAACTCCCTGATGGCTGCCGCCGAGTATGCAATACCCGACTAAAACGGTCCACTATTTCGGGAAGCGGGCCTTGCACGGGGCAGCTGGCTGGAGCGATTGGTTTGCGGAACGCCGGGTAGGCTGGAGGTACGGTCATTCGGCACGCCGAGGGGAGTTTTTCTTTTCGACAGTTCGGGTCGTTCTACACACCGGCTCTCGTTGCCTGCCGAAATGGGTCAGGATGCCCCGCAACATGCCGACCTCCGTCTCGTCGAGTTGTACGCGGGTGAACAGGCGTCGCAGTCGCGTGAGGACCTGTCCCGGGTTTTCGGGGTCGAGGAATTCCGTTTCCGCCAGCGTTGTTTCGAGGTGGGTGAGCAGCGCTTCCACCGCAGCCGCCGTCGCCGGGGCCCTGTCCCAGGCGGGTGGCCGGGGTTTCGCTGCACCGGCCTGCCGGAAAATCTCGTAAGTGACCACCTGCACGGCCATGGCGAGGTTGAGGGACGGGTAGTCTTTCGATGCGGGAATCTGCAGGTGCCGGTTGCAGCGCTGCAGTTCATCGTTGGTCAGCCCGCTGGTCTCGCGCCCGAACAGCACCGCCACGGCCCCCGCCAGTGATTGCTGAACGACCTCCGCCGCCGCTTCGCGAACATCGCCCACGGGCCAGGGAATGCGCCGCGGGCGGGCGCTCGTTCCGACCACCCACTGGCAATCGCCGATTGCGGATTCAAGGTTGTCGAACACCCGGCAGCGGTCGATGACATCGCCTGCGCTGGCGGCCCGCCACTCGGCCTGGGGATCCGGGAAACGCTGCGGCCTGACAAGCGCCAGATGCCCGATGCCCATGGTTTTCATGGCTCGGGCTGCGGCGCCGATATTGCCCGGATGACTTGGCTCCACCAGCACGATGCGGATGTTCTCGAGACTCATGTGCTGTAGGCTAACCATCCATGCATCCCATGGCCAATACCGCATTGCACGCCGCGCGCCGCGCAGGGCAGATACTGCTGCAGGGCATGGACCGTCTCGACCGGATTCACGTCGAGGAGAAGGCGCCCAACGACTTTGTCTCCAGCATCGACCGCCAGGCTGAAGACGCCATCGCGGAATCGCTGAACAAGGCCTACCCGGATTGCGCCATTCGCGGAGAAGAGCGGGGCCTGACGGGTCCCGTCGACGCTGAGGCCACCTGGATCGTCGACCCGCTGGACGGCACGCTGAATTATCTGTGCGGCATCCCGCACTTCGCCATTTCAATCGCGCTGCAACGCGGCCGCCACATTGAACACGGCGTGATCATTGATCCCGTGCGCAACGAGGAATGGGTAGCCTCCCGTGGGGCAGGCGCCCACCTGAACGGCAAACGCATTCGTGTGACCCAGGTCAGGAACCTTGGCAAGGCGGTGCTGGCAACCGGCATTCCGCCCGGGTCCAGGGGGCGCATGAACGAGTACCTGGCGCTGCTCGGTCACTTCATGGAGCACTGCCGGAGCGTGCGCAGGCAGGGGTCGGCGGCCCTGGACCTGGCTTATACGGCTGCCGGGCGCGTGGACGCTTTCCTGGAGATGGGCCTTTCGCCCTGGGATGTTGCCGCGGGCGGGCTCCTGGTTCGTGAAGCCGGGGGATTTGTCGGCGACCTCACCGGCGGGGACAACTGGCTGGAGTCCGGCGACATCCTTGCCGCCAACCCACGGTGCTTCAAGACCATGGTGGCCCGGATACGCGCGTGCGCCTGACTCATCGGCGCCTCTTGCGGGCGTCGCTTCCGGGCGGCTGTCTGCCATTCGCCCGCGCGATGCACTGAACCTGTAGGGGGCGCGGCAAGTGCGTATAATACGCGGCCGCCCGGATATGCCGGTTCGCTGAAGCGGGCGCGAAAAAACCACATCGCGGAGAAGTACATGGCAGTGCAGCGTACCTTGTCGATCATCAAGCCGGATGCCGTCGCGAGGAACCTGATCGGCGAGATCTACTCACGTTTCGAGAAGGCCGGCCTGAGCATCGCCGCATCGCGCCTGCTGCGTCTCGACGAGCAGCGGGCGGCAGGCTTCTATGCCGAACATCAGGGCAAGCCGTTCTATCCGGCGCTGGTCGAATACATGACGTCGGGCCCGATCATGGTGCAGGTGCTCGAAGGCGAGGGCGCGGTCGCCCTGAACCGCAAGCTCATGGGCGCAACCAATCCAAGCGAAGCGGAGCCGGGCACCATCCGCGCGGATTTCGCCGAATCGATCGATGCCAACTCGGTGCACGGTTCCGACTCGCAGCAATCCGCAGAGCGGGAAGTCGCCTACTTTTTCGACGCTTCGGAAATTCACCCACGGAGCGGCGGTGGCTGAACGCATCAACCTGTTCGACTACGACCGCCCCGGACTAGAGGCATTTTTCCAGGACGCGGGCCACAGGCCCTTTCGTGCCCGGCAGGTGATGAAGTGGGCCTACCATCGCGGGGTGCGCGATCCTCACGGCATGACCGATCTCTCCAAGCAACTGCGCGGCTGGCTCGATGAAGTCGCCTGTTTCGGGTTGCCGGAGGTGTCGACACGGCGGCAGTCGCTGGACGGCACCGTCAAGTGGGTGGTACGGGTAGCCAACGGCAACTGCGTCGAGTCGGTGCTGATCCCCGACCGGGGGCGCAACACCCTGTGCGTCTCGTCCCAGGTCGGCTGCATGCTCGACTGCAGCTTCTGCGCGACCGGCAAACAGGGGTTCAACGGCAATCTCTCCGCCGCCGACATCATCGGCCAGGTCTGGCTTGCCAACGAAGAGTTACGGCAACGGGGAGAAGCGGTCAGCAACGTGGTGTTCATGGGTATGGGCGAGCCGCTGCTGAATTTCGATGCGGTGGTGCGCGCAACGGGCCTCATGATGGACGACCTCGCCTTCGGCATTTCCAAGCGCCGGGTGACGATATCCACCGCGGGGGTCGTTCCAGCCATTTACGCGCTGGCCGAGCAGTCGGACGTTTCGCTTGCCGTGTCACTGCACGCGCCAAACGATGCGTTGAGAAACGAACTGGTGCCCCTGAACCGGAAATACCCGATTGCGGAGTTGCTGGCCGCGTGCAACCACTACGTGCAGGGGCTTGGCGAGCGGCGTGTTCTGACGATGGAATACACCCTGTTGAACGGCGTAAACGACAGCGTCGAGCATGCCCGGGAACTTGCCGGGCTGCTGCGTGACGTGCGCTGCAAGATCAACCTGATCCCGTTCAATCCGTTCCCCGCCTCTGGTTACCGGCGGCCGGACGGCGAATCGGTCCGCACGTTTCAGAAGGTCCTCATGGACGCCGGCCTTGCGGCCATGTTGAGGGCCACCCGCGGCGATGACATCGACGCGGCCTGCGGGCAGCTGACCGGACGGGTTGCCGACCGGACCCGCCGCCAGGCCCGGTACCTGGCCCGCGTCGGTGTGGCCCAGGGAGCGTGACGTGAGGAGTCCACGATTGCTTTCATGGAACAACTCTGCCACGTCCGGCAGCGAGCCGGGTTTCGGACTCGCATGGCGCTCGGGAGCGGGCGGTCTGTTGCTTGTACTGGCCTGCCTGGCGGGGTGCGCCGCCGGTAGCACCGCCGAGTCAGGGTCTCCCGCATCCATGGTGGACCGGGCCGGGGTGCATCTCGATCTGGCTCGTGGATACCTCGACGGGGAAAACCCGGCCCGAGCCCGCGATCCCCTGTTGCGTGCACTGGAGCTCGATCCGGAGCGGGTGGAGGCGCACGTTCTGGCTGGCGTCCTCTACGAGCGCGAGCAGGAAACCGAACTCGCCGAGTACCATTTCAGGGCCGCCCTGGAGCTGGACCCCGCGGATCCCCAGGCATTGAACAACTACGGCGCCTTTCTTTACGGTCAGGGCAGGTTCCGGGACGCCCTGGAACCGTTGCAGCGGGCTTCCCGGAACGCGGAATACCGCCTTCGCGCCCAGGTTTACGAGAACCTCGGGCTGACGGAACTCGCGCTCGGCCGCCCCGATGCGGCAAGAAACGCATTTGAACGTGCGCTGGGACTTGGAGCCAGCCAGCCGAGAAGCACTCTGGAACTGGCGAGCATCCACTACTCACAGCACGACTACGATGCAGCCGAGCGCTACTACCACGACTTCCTCGCAGATGCCGGCGAGACAACGCGTAGCGCCTGCCTTGGGTTGCGGCTTGCAGGCGTCGAGGGCGCCACGCTCCGGTCGGTGGACCATGCGGAAAGGCTGCGAATGCGGTTTCCCAGGGCGATCTCATCATGCCGGTAGACGAGCCGACCACCGTTGATGCACAGAATCCTGGGGCGGCCCTGCGAGCGGCGCGCGACGCTGCTGGCCTGTCCGTTCCGGAGGTGGCGCAACGGCTCAAGTTGACGGTGCGCCTGGTGGAGGCGATCGAGGCCAACGACAGGCAAAGATTCCCACCCGCGGTCTATCTGCGGGGATTCGTCCGGAACTACGCCAAGCTGCTGGGGCTCGAGGCGGAGCCATTGGTCGAGGCTTACGCAATGGAACGGCCGACCGCGCTGGAACTGCGTGACGACAAGCCCCGGCCGACGCTGCTGAGTTCCTTGAGTCGGTTGAGCATTGGCGAGTTGCCGCCGGCCGCGGTCATGGGAACTGTTGGCGGTCTGGCGGTCATGGTTCTAATCGCGTTGCTGTTTTGGCTATGGCCCGTTGACAAGGGCCCGGAGCCGCTGGATGCCACCGTGTTGACATCGCCGATCGAGTCCGCGCCGGATTCCGTTGCGGAACGTACTGCTGCCGAACAAGAGGTGGATTCTGGCGAAGTCGGGTCCGCTACGGTGGAAGTCGATAGTGATGAAACAGCCGTAACGCCCAGCGGTGAACCGCAAGTCGGAGAGACAGGAGGCGCTGACACAACCGACCCGCTGGCGGCGGAACCTGGCGGCTTGCCATCGCCGGCGCCGCCGCCGTCCGAGGCAGCGGCCGGCAGTGACGCACCGGCTCCGGTGGCGGTGGAGGCCGGGGGTTCAGGCGACGTTGCCCCGGTGGATGGCGGAGGGCAAGTCACCGAAGCCGCGGGCGACGCTGTCATCTTCAGTCGCCTCACGCCGGTCGGTGACGAGGAGTTGCTGTTCGGGTTCACGGAGGATTGCTGGGTCGAAATCTTCGACACTGAAGGTGAAATCCTTTACCAGGACCTGATGCGGCGGCGCCAGACCCTGCGTCTGGTCGGCGCGGGGCCCTTCCAGATCCGGCTCGGCTATGCACCGGCCGTGACGCTGGCGTACAACGGCGAGCCCGTTCCCCTGGCGCCGCACACGCGGAACACGGTGGCGCTCTTGGTCGTGGGGCAATGACCCATGCGTGTTAGGGGCATGCGCGACGTACTGCCCGGCGAGGCGCGCCGGTGGCGGGAAATCGAGACCGCCATGGTGGACGTGCTCGACCGTTTCGCCTACCAGGAAGTGCAGTTGCCGATGCTCGAAGCGGTGGAACTCTTCAGCCGCGGCGTGGGCGAGGCGACCGACATCGTCGAGAAGGAGATGTACTGCCTGACCGACCGGGACGGCGAAGTCATTGCGCTGCGGCCGGAGGGTACCGCCGGCTGCGCCAGGGCGCTCGATGAGAACGGATTGCTGTACAACCAGACCCAGCGGGTGTTCTACCGGGGCCCGATGTTTCGCTATGAAAGGCCGCAGAAGGGCCGCTATCGCCAGTTCTACCAGGTGGGCGTTGAAGCGTTCGGGTTGTCCGGGCCCGATATCGACGCGGAACTGATCCAGTTGGGCTGCGAACTCTGGCGGACTCTCGGCATCGCCGGAGAAGTCCGGCTCGAACTCAACAGCATCGGCTCGTCCGACGCCCGGGCGGCGTTTCGGGAAGCCCTCGTCGACTGGCTGGAACCCAGGAAAGAGAGTCTCGACGAGGACAGCCGGCGCCGGCTGACTGCCAACCCACTGCGCATTCTCGACAGCAAGTCAGAGGAGACCAGGCGCGCTCTCGACAACGGCCCGGCTTTCGAGGACTATCTGGACGAAGCCAGTTCCGAACACTACGCCGGGCTCAAGGCGATGCTCGACGAGTTGGGCATGGACTACGTGGAGAATCCCCGCCTCGTGCGCGGTCTCGACTACTATACGCGCTCGGTCTTCGAGTGGACGACCGAGCGCTTGGGCGCCCAGGGCGCGATCTGCGCCGGCGGGCGCTATGACGGGCTGGTCGAATTGCTGGGCGGCAAGGCCACGCCGGCCGCGGGTTTCGCGATCGGCGTCGAACGGGTGCTGCTGCTGCATGAAGTGGTACATGGCGCCTCGCCCGAGGTTCCGGCGGATGTTTATTGCTGCGTACTGCAACCCGGGTTGCACGGCGCGGCCCTGGCTGCGGTGCAGCGGCTGCGGTGCATGGCGCCGGAGTTGAGGGTCCGTGTGCATGCCGGCGGCGGCAAGCTGAAGAACCAGTTGAAGCGCGCAGACCGGAGCGGTGCCCGGTGGGCGCTCTTGTTCGGCGAGGCGGAAATCCAGAAAGGTCTCGTCGCGCTCAAGGACCTGCGCGGCGATGCAGGGCAGGAGCAATTGCACCTTGAAGACGTGGCGGCGCGGCTGAACGGCTGGCGAACGGCAAAGGAGTAAAGGGTGGCCGACTATCTCACCGATGAAGAGCAGCTTGACCGGCTGAAGAACTGGTGGCAGGAAAATGGCACGTCGCTGGTCGTGGCGGTGGTGCTGGCGGTCGGCGGTGTCGCCGGCTGGCGCTGGTATGACTCGGCGCAAGTCCAGGAAATGCAGGGGGCCTCCGAGGTGTACGAGTCCTTCCTGTCGGCGACGGGCGATGCCCGCACGGAACTGGCAGCAAGGCTCGATGCCGAATACGGCGACACATCTTATGGCGCCTTCGTGCTGCTGCATCAGGCGAAAGAAGCGACGGAATCGGGCGACCTGGAAGGCGCCATCGGCATGTTCCGGCAGATTGCCGACGCGGGGGCGCACCCGCTCATCGCCGACATTGCCCGGGTTCGTCTCGCGCGCCTGCTCCAGGAACAGGACGATGCCGAAGGGGCGCTGGCCGTTCTGGCCCAGGTCACCAGCCAGGGCTTCCGTGCCCAGGTGCTTGAGTTGAAGGGCGACATTCATGTGCTGCAGGGCGAACGGGCACTGGCTCACGAGGCCTATGTGGCGGCCGCCGCGGAGATCGCGGAAGGCAACCAACGGCCCATTCTCGAGTTCAAGGTGGACGACACCGCACCGCCGGAGGAATCGTGATGAGCGGCATGACCCGTACGCGTGCCGCCAGGGTCCTTGCCCTGGCCGTTCTGGCTCTCGTGATGGGAGGCTGCGGCTGGTTTTCCTGGGTACCGTGGATTGGCGACAAGGACAAGGGCCCGGACCCGATGAAGCCGGCGGAATTGGTCGACTTCGTCCCGGAGGTACGCATCGAACGGCAGTGGAAGGCTTCCATCGGCAAGGGGCTTGGGCGCAAGTATTTGCGGCTCAATCCCATCGTGGTGGCCAACCGGGTCTATGCGGCGGATGGCTATGGCGTGGTGGAAGCGCGGGACCGGTTCAGCGGCAAGCGCGTCTGGCGTTCTCAGATCAGCCCTTACAACGTGGCCAGGGGCGGCAGGTTTTCGGGCCTGACGGGTTTCAACTTCTTCGACCGGGCGGACCCCAGTTTCGTCAGCGGCGGTGTCGGAGCCGGCGGCGGCATGGTGCTGATGGGCACCACGGGCGGCACGGTGGTGGCCCTGTCCGCCACGGACGGGCGGGAACTCTGGCGCGCCTTCCTGGGCAGTGAAGTCGTTTGCCGTCCGGCGTTCGGGGACGATGCCGTCTACGTACAGACCATCGACGGCCGCCTGCTGGCGCTCGAGGAGGACGACGGCAGCGTGCGCTGGAGCTTCGATATCCAGGTTCCGGTGTTAACGCTGCGCGGGACGGCCTCGCCGGTATTCGAGGCCGGCGTCGTCTACGCGGGGTTTGCCAACGGCACGGTGAGCGCCATCCGCACGGAGAACGGCGAGCCGATCTGGGAGCACCGGGTGATGCTGCCGGAAGGCCGCTCGGAACTCGACCGCATCGTCGACGTGGACGGTTCACCGCTGCTGGCGGGCCCCCTGGTCTACGCGGTCGCCTACCAGGGCCAGATCAAGGCGTTGCGGCGGGCCGACGGCAACGCGCTCTGGCAACTCGATCACTCCAGCCATCTCGACCTCGCCGCCGGCTACGGCCATGTGTACGTCATCGATGAAACCGATGCCGTCATCGCCATCGATGAACAGACGGCCCGCGAAGTCTGGCGCCAGGAAGCCCTGTACCGGCGGAAGCTGTCGAGCCCCCAGGCGTTCGGCAACTACCTGGTCGTGGGTGACGACGACGGCTATCTGCACGTGCTCGCGCAGAGCGACGGCCGTTTCCTGGGCCGGCAGAAGCTCGACGGCAAGGGCATCCGTTCCACCATGAGCGTTGCGGAAGGGCGTACGCTCTACGTGCTCGGCAATTCAGGGTCTCTGCAGGCGGTCGAGATCGAGGCCAGGTGACCGGTGGCCCCCCAATTTGCCCTTGTCGGCCGCCCCAATGTCGGCAAGTCGACGCTGTTCAACCGGCTGACCGGTACCCGGGATGCCATCGTAGCTGATGTGCCGGGCCTCACCCGCGACCGGCGCTATGGGCGCGCGGTCATCGAGGGCAGGCCCTGCATACTGGTCGACACCGGCGGCCTGCTCGGCGAGGACGATCTGGCCGACCTGACCGGCCGGCAGGCCGGTGTGGCCGTGGCCGAGGCGGATACCGTTGTGTTCATGGTCGATGCCCGCGATGGCTTGACGGTGGGCGATGAAGAGATCGCCGGGCGCCTCCGAAAATCCGGCTGCGACGTGGTGGTGGTGGTCAACAAGATCGATGGGCAGAACCCGCACACGGCAGAGTCCGAGTTTGCGGGCCTGGGCTTCGAGGAAGTCTGCCTGATTTCCGCTGCCCATGGGCGCGGCGTTGGCGCGCTGCGCGACAGGCTGGCTGCGCGCCTGCCGGAGTCCGCTGGGCCGGTGGAAGCCGAGCCGGGAACCATTCGCACCGCGGTGATCGGACGCCCGAATGTCGGCAAATCAACGCTGATCAACCGATGGCTCGGCGAAGAACGGCAGGTGGTTTTCGACCGGCCGGGCACTACCCGAGACGCCATCGAAGTGCCGTTCGAGCGCGGCGGCGACCGTTACCTGCTCATCGACACGGCAGGCGTGCGGCGCCGCGGGCGAGTCGATGCGGCGGTGGAGAAGTTTTCCGTCATCAAGGCCCTGCAGGCGATGGAGCGGGCGCATGTGGTCATCGTCATGGTCGATGGCCTGGAGGGCCTGGTCGACCAGGACCTGCACGTTCTGCAGCATGGCGCCAACGCCGGCGCCGGGTTGGTCATTGCGGTCAACAAGTGGGACGGCATTGATGCCGAGCAGCGGCGAGCGCGCATGAGAACCCTGCAACGGCGACTGGAGTTCGTGCCCTGGGCGCCGGTACATACGATATCCGCATTGCGCGGCTCCGGCGTCGGACGTTTGCTGCACGACGTCAAGGCCGTCTACCGGGCAGGTGCCTTCGAGGTGGGAACAACGCGGCTCAACCGCATTCTTCAGGACCTCGTGCAGAGGCACCCGCCGCCAACGGTGCGGGGGCGCCAGATCAAGCTGCGTTACGTGCACAAGGCCGGCGATCATCCGCCGCGAATCATCGTGCACGGAAACCAGACGGGGGCCTTGCCGGCCAGTTACGTCCGCTACCTCGAAAACGGCTTCCGCGAGGTGCTCAACCTGGTCGGCAACCCGGTGAAAGTGGAAGTACGGACCAGCGCGAATCCCTACGCCGGCAAGCGAAACCAGTTGACCAGGCGTCAGCGCCTGCGGCGCAAGCGCGTCATGCGGCACGGCCGCGGCCGTTGAGGGAAATGGCTGGTTAGGAGCCTGCGCAGACTGCGGGTCAGCCGGAACTTCCGGGGCTGGAACCGTTGAACGCTTCCATCACCATCGTGGGGTCTACCCGATTGCCGTTGAGGCTCACCGACCAGTGCAGGTGGGCACCGGTGACCCGGCCCGTAGCGCCTACCTGTCCGATCACCTCGCCGCGCTTCACCTCGTCGCCTTCGCTCACGTCGATACCGTTCATGTGGCAGTACATGGTCACCAGCCCCTGGCCATGGTCGAGAAACACGGTATTTCCGTTGAAGAACAGATCGCCGGTCAGCACCACGCGGCCGGGCGCGGGAGCCTTGATCGGCGTGCCGGTGACCGCGACGATGTCCAGGCCGCTGTGGGGGCTGCGGGGCTGGCCGTTGAGAATTCGGCGGCGGCCGAAGGGACTGGAAGTGGCGCCTTCCACGGGCTTGGCAAAGGGAACGAGGTCCAGTGCCCGGTCTGTAAAGAGATCGTATTTTTCGAGTTGACGGCGCCGCTCGTCGCGAATGCGCTCCAGGTCTTCCTGTAGGGGATCCACCATGCGCTGGTTCTCAATGGTGATTCTCTGCTCCGGGTATGCCTTGGCTACAACCCGGAACATCTGGCGCGTTGTCGCGCCGTTTCCGGAGAACTCGACCTCGTAGTCTCCCGGAACGGTGTCGATCGCCACGCCGACGATAGCCTTGCCGCGATGCACCATCACGGGTTTGCCCTGAAAGTAGGCGCTATTGGCGCCGTCGGGCAGCGGCAAGCGGTAGATGCCGCCCGGTACCGCGGTCGCCTGGGAACTTGCCGCGGAGGCGATGCCCTGGGGGGAGACGGCGGCTTCTGCCGCGGCTGGTGTGGACACCGGGAACGCGGTCGACAGGACCAGAAGCATCGCGGCGAGGTGCGCCCAACGGATGGACGCTGTTGAGTTCAGTCTGCCGCTCATGTTGCGGGTCCGGTATCGTCGGTGGGTTCTAGGGGTTGCAGTCTGCTGCTCACGTTGCGGGTTCCGTGTCGTTGGTGGGTTCTAGCGGTTGCAGTTTGCCGCTCACGTTGTGGGTTCCGTATCGTCGGTGGGTTCGAGCGGTTGCAGTCTGCCGCTCACGTTGCGGGTTCCGTATCGTCGGCGGGTCCGAGCGGTTGCAGCCGGGCGGGCAGGGGTTGTCTTTTGCGGACCTCGGCCCGGACGGCTCCGTCATGAAAATTGGCGAGGAATTCCTCACCCACGGCAAGGCCGGCAGATTCCGTGATCGCACGGCCATCCGGATTCGTGACGATGACGAATCCACGGCCGAGGGTGTCGAGCGGGCTTACCGCGCCAAGCGTGCGCGCCAGCGCTGCCAGGCTGCGTTTCCCGTTGCGCACCTGGCCCGTCACGGCGTTGTGGGCCGTGGCCGTCAGGCGCTCCAGCGTTTGCCGGTGGTTCCCGATGCGCGTTGCGGGGCTCAGCAGCCTGACGGAGCGGCCCAACGCATCGACCCGCGTGCGGATACGTTCCAGGTGTCCGGCGGCGGCGCGGAGCAAGCGTTCGTCGAGGTCGTCGGCCCGCTGCATGAGTTGGCGCACCTTGTGGCGCGGGTCGATGAGCTTTGCGCGCAAGGCGTCGAGCCCACTTCGCGCCAGGTCGATGCGCGTCGTGCAGGCCCGGCCGAGGCGCGCTCCAAGGCCTGCGTATTGCTGGGCCAGTGCCTGGCCGTCCGGGGTGAGCAGTTCCGCGGCGGCGGAGGGTGTCGGGCCGCGCAGGTCCGCCACCAGTTCGGCGATGGTGAAATCCGTCTCGTGGCCGATGGCGACGACGGTCGGCATCGGGCAGGCGGCAATCGCCCGCGCCAGCGGTTCCGAATTGAAGACGAACAGGTCTTCCAGCGAACCCCCGCCACGGGTGAGCAGCACGACGTCAGGCTGCAGCGCCGGAATGCGTTGCAGCGCGCCGAGGAGTTGCCGTTCCGCATCCGGCCCCTGTACCGCCACCGGGATCAGCGTCACCTTAAGGCAGGGAAACCGCCGCGCCACGATGCTGAGCACATCGCGCAGTGCCGCCCCGCTGCGCGACGACAGGATCGCAAGGTGGGCGGGAAAACGCGGCAGCGCCTTTTTCCTTTCGCTACTGAACAGTCCCTCGGCCGCCAGCCGCTCCTTCAGCGCCTCGAAGGCAGCCCGTAGCGCCCCTTCGCCGGCCGGTTCCATGTGCTCGACGATGATCTGGTAGTCGCCGCGGCCCTCGTAGAGGCTCACCTTGCCGCGCAGGATCACTTCGGCGCCGTCGGTGGGCTGCAGCTTGCTGAACCGGTTGCGGTTGACGAACATGGCGCAGCGCACCTGGGCGCTGTCGTCCTTGAGGGTGAAGTACCAGTGCCCGGAGCCGGGCCGCCGGTAGTTGCTGATCTCGCCGCGCACCCACACCTCGCCGAGGCGGCCTTCGAGCGCCAGCCTCGCCTGCCGGTTGAGTGCGCTGACCGATAGTACGCTGACGTCCTGGAAGGGGAGTGATTCGGTCTGCATGTCATCCCGATTTTACATGACCGGGGCGCATCGCTAGAATTCTGATTTTGCGGGGTTCCAAAATGCTGCGTATCGCCCACGACGCGCTCACTTTTGACGATGTACTGCTGCTGCCCGCCCACTCCCAGGTACTCCCCTCCGAAGTCGATCTGAAGACGCGCCTGACGCGAACCATCGATCTCAACATTCCGTTGATGTCATCGGCGATGGATACCGTCACCGAGGCGCGGCTGGCTATCGCGATTGCCCAGGAAGGCGGCATCGGCGTCGTCCACAAGAACATGCCCATCGAGGCGCAGGCCCGGGAAGTGCGGGCGGTGAAGAAGTACGAAACCGGCATCATCCGCGACCCCATCACCATCGAGCCGGGGCGCACCGTTGCCGAACTGCTCGCCCTGACCCAGGAGAACCGGATCTCCGGCGTGCCGGTGGTGGAAGGCGGCAAGCTGGCCGGCATCGTTACCGCCCGCGATGTGCGCTTCGAGAAGCGCCTCGATGCGAAGGTCCGGGATGTGATGACGCCGAAGGAGCGTCTCGTGACCGCATCCGAGGACGCCAGCTTCGATACCGTCACCAAGCTCCTGCACGAGCACCGTATCGAGAAAGTGCTGCTCGTCAACGGCGGGTTCGAACTGAAGGGCATGGTCACGGTAAAGGACATTCACAAGGCCCAGGCATTCCCGGATGCCTGCAAGGACGGGCAGGGCCAGTTGCGGGTAGGGGCGAGCGTCGGAACAAGCCTGGATACCGACGAGCGGGTGGCGGCGCTGATCGAGGCAGGCGCCGATGTCATTGTCGTCGATACGGCCCACGGCCATGCGAAATCGGTGCTCGATCGCGTGAGCCTCATCAAGCAGAGCTACCCGGACATGCAGGTCATCGGCGGCAACGTCGCCACCCGGGACGGCGCCCAGGCGATGCTCGCGGCCGGTGCCGACGCCATCAAGGTGGGCATCGGCCCCGGGTCGATCTGCACGACGCGCGTGGTCACCGGCATCGGCGTACCCCAGGTTACGGCCGTGGCCGAAGCGGTAGCTGTCGCCAACGACGTGGACATTCCGGTCATCGCGGACGGCGGTATCCGCTATTCGGGAGACATTGCCAAGGCCATCGCGGCCGGCGCCAGCGTCGTCATGATCGGCAGCCTGCTCGCCGGAACGGACGAGGCCCCCGGGGAGGTTGAGCTGTACCAGGGCCGCACCTACAAGTCGTACCGGGGCATGGGCTCGGTGGGCGCCATGAACGATAGGCACGGCTCCAGCGACCGCTATTTCCAGCAGTTCGAAGGCGACGGCCACAAGCTGGTGCCGGAAGGCATCGAGGGGCGCGTCCCCTACCGGGGGCCCATGGGTCCCATCGTTCACCAGCTTATCGGCGGCCTGCGGGCCTCCATGGGCTACACGGGTTCGCCGGACCTGGAAACGATGCGCACGAAACCGGAACTTGTGCGGGTCACTGCTGCCAGCATGACCGAAAGTCACCCGCATGACGTGAGCATCACCAAGGAAGCGCCCAACTATCCGTTGAGCTGATCGGGTGGCCGGTGGAACCAGTGGGTTGTCCTGATTGAAAACACACCTTGAGAGCGACATTCACGGCCAGCAGTTGCTGATCGTTGACTTCGGCTCCCAGTACACCCAGCTGATCGCCCGCCGGGTGCGGGAAGTTGGTGTCTATTGCGAGATCCTGCCTTTCGACCATCCGCCGGAACGGCTGGCGGAACGCGCCCGCAAGGCGCGCGGCATCGTGCTTTCGGGCGGCCCGGAGTCCGTCACTGAAGGCGCCTCTCCCCGGATACCGGCGAACCTGCTGGAACTCGGCCGCCCGGTGCTCGGCATCTGTTACGGCATGCAGGCCATGGCGGCCCAACTGGGCGGCACCGTGGGTACGTCGGACCGCCGCGAGTTCGGCCATGCCGCCATCGAGGTGGCAAACGGCTCCCGCCTGTTGAGCGCGCTGGAATTCGACCCCGGCAACCGCCTGCCGGTGTGGATGAGCCACGGCGACAAGGTCACCGCCGCGCCGCCCGGATTCCGCGTCACGGCCTTGACGGACAGCGCCCCCATCGCCGCAATGGAACACGAGACCAGGCCCTGGTTCGGCCTGCAGTTCCATCCCGAGGTGACGCATACCCGGCAGGGCGACGAGATTTACCGGCGTTTCGCCCGGGATGTCTGCGGCTGCGACGGCCTGTGGACGCCGGGCAACATCGTGGCGGACGCGATTGACAGCGCCCGGCGGCAGGTCGGCGACGGCAAGGTGGTGCTCGGCCTCTCGGGCGGTGTTGACTCGAGCGTGGTGGCGGCGTTGCTGTCACGGGCGGTCGGCGAGCAGCTTACCTGCGTGTTCGTCGACAACGGCCTGCTCCGCAAGAACGAGCGCGAGGAAGTCGAGGCTGCTTTCGCGCCGTCCAATGCCCTGAATCTCAATCTCGTCACGGTGGACGCCCGGGCCGAGTTCTACGGGAAACTGGCGGGCATCTCCGAGCCGGAAGCCAAGCGCAAGGTAATCGGCAATACCTTCATCGATGTCTTCGAACGGGAGGCCAACAGAATTGAAGGCGTGTCCTGGCTCGCCCAGGGGACGATTTACCCGGATGTCATCGAGTCCGCCGCCAGCGCCTACGGCAAGGCGCACGTCATCAAGTCGCATCACAACGTGGGCGGCCTGCCGGAACGCATGTCGTTCAAGCTGATCGAGCCGCTGCGGGAACTCTTCAAGGACGAGGTGCGCAAGATCGGCCTGCATCTCGGGCTGCCGCGCGAACTGGTGTACCGGCATCCGTTTCCGGGTCCGGGGTTGGGCGTGCGGGTGCTCGGCGAGATCGAGCCCCGCTATTGCGACATCCTGCGCGAAGCCGATGCCATATTCATCGAGGAACTCAGAAACGCCGGCTACTACGACCGCGTCAGCCAGGCGTTTGCGGTCTTCCTGCCGGTGAAATCGGTGGGCGTGGTAGGCGATGCCCGCCGCTACGAGCCGGTGATTGCTCTAAGGGCGGTGGAGACGGTCGACTTTATGACGGCTCGTTGGGCGCACCTGCCCTATGCCCTAATCGAGCGGGTATCGAACCGAATCGTCAACGAGATCGCCGCGGTCTCACGGGTGGTCTACGACGTTTCCAGCAAACCTCCCGCCACCATCGAGTGGGAGTAAACCGCGCATACCAATAGCGAAATGCCCGCCGCCGCCGGGTCGAAGTCCGTGAAGACAACATGACCGCGATCCGAAAAATACTTCTGGGCCACTACCGGACTTGAAATCACTCCCCAATGCCGCCTTAAATTGCCGCCTGCAAAGCGGATGACGACTAAACGCCATGACCAACAAGATCACCGAAGACCCAAGGATCGACCCGCGCATCAAGGCGCTGTTCGGCGCCATGGATCTCGCGGCCATGGGCGGCGGGGACGTGGCCAGCCGGGAGGAACTGCTCGCGGAGAGCAACAGCGACGAAGCGAAGGCCGCGGCCGGGATGATGGAGCAATTCCTGGCGCTGTCCGACAGCGAGGAGATCGCCCCCTCCGCCGGGCTGACGGTTCGAGACCTGCAATTCACTTCCGAGCCGGACGGCAACGGGGCCAACATCCTGTTCATCCGCCCCAATGGCGACGAGGCCAGGCCTTGCGTGTACTACATCCACGGCGGCGGCATGCAGTCGATGTCCTGCACCTACGGCAACTACCGCGCCTGGGGCCGGATCATCGCTGCCTGCGGGGTGGCGGTGGCCATGGTTGATTTCCGCAACTGCCTCACGCCGTCCTCGGTGCCCGAAGTGGCACCCTTTCCGGCGGGGCTGAACGACTGCGTCTCGGGCGTGAAGTGGGTGGCCGCCCACGCCGATACACTCGGCATCGACGCCGGCCACATCATCATCGCGGGAGAGAGCGGCGGCGGCAACCTCACGCTCGCCACGGGGCTCAAGCTGCTGCGCGACGGCGACATCGGCGTTATTCGCGGCCTCTATGCCCTGTGCCCCTACATCGCCGGCGTCTGGCCCCATCCGGACAATCCCTCCTCCGTCGAGAACAACGGCATACTGCTCGACCTGCACAACAACCGCGGGGCGATGGCCTACGGCATCGAGGAGTTGAACAACAAGAATCCGCTCGCATGGCCGGGCTTCGCCACCGAGGCGGACCTGGCGGGCTATCCGCCCACCATTATCAGCGTCAACGAATGCGACCCGCTGCGCGACGAGGGCGTCAACTTCTACCGCAAGCTGCTGCGGGCCGGGGTCAGCGCCCGTTGCCGGCAGGTGATGGGCACCATCCACGGCACCGAGATATTTCCCATGGCGGCACCGGACATCAGCCGCGACACGGCGGTTTCCATCGCCGACTTCTGCCGGACGACATGATGGCCGCCGCGCTTCCCTTCGCCAAAGTCACGCCGGTCGATTACGGCCCCGATGAAGCGGCCATGGCTCGCTACCGGGCCGAGGGCCGCGAACGGGCGTTGGCGCTCGGCAACCGGGGCCCCATCCGCTTCGACGAACAAGGCAACCTGCACCCCGACATCCTGGACGCCTATTGGCGCGTGGGGTTCTACATCTTCGAAGGCGTGCTCACACAGGAGGAACTCGATGACCTGGAACGGGATGTGGCCGACCTGCTGGAGCGGGCGCCGGTAGACCGCAAGTCCGGCCTGGACCGCCAGGGGCGGCCGGCCCTCGGCACCGGCTGCAAGGCACGCAACCTGTTCCTGGCGAAGCCGCTGAGCGACGCATACGGCGGCACGGGCTTCGCCAACGGGCGGCATCCGGCCAAGATGACCGAACCCACGCCGCCGCCGGACGCACCCGCCTACGTCACCCAACTCATCCTCGGCTCGCTGCAGTTCTCGGATGCCTGCCTGCGCCTGTACGGCCACCCGCGATTGCTGCAGGTGGCAGCGGCCGTCAACGGCGACGACTTCACGCCCTTCAACGAATCGGTTTGGATCAAGCATCCCGGCCTCGGCGGCTCGGTGGCCTGGCATCAGGACGGCTGGACCCACTGGGACAGCCCTGAACTCGACTCCGGCACCCACGGCTTCAACTTCATGGCCCAGCTCTACCGCTGCACTCCGGCCAATGGCCTGTGGGTGGTGCCGGGTTCTCATGCGCGAGGCAAGGCGGACATCAAGGCGATGGTTGAGGAAGCCGGCTGCGACCGGCTGCCGCAGGCGGTGCCCCTGGTCTGCGCGGCGGGCGACGTGGCCATCTGCAACCGCCAGGCCATTCACGGCTCCTTCGCCAACACCAGTGCCGATGTCCGCGTCACCCTGAACTTCGGCTTCCACCGCCGTGCCTCGGTGCTAGGCGTGACCAGCGGCGGCATCCACAACGAGGTGGCCGTCTATGACGACGACCGCATTCGCCGGCGCTCCCGCCTGATCGCCTACGCCATCGACGCACGCCGGCAGCGCTTTCCCGATGAGCAGGCCTACCGCTATCAACCATACGCGGCGGAGGCGGTCCAATGGCGCTGGACCCCTTCCGCAAAGACGGAGATCAAGGACTACAACCTGTTGGATCTGGGTATTTGAGGGAGTGGCGCCGCTTGCTGCGCGCAAAGGCAAAAGCCTCCTACTCGAGAACCCCGCCTGCCTCCTCTCGGAGCGGTTTGATGTGGAGTTCCCAGTCTGCATGATCGGAGGCGCTGGCAGGACCTATTTTTCCTACTGCTGAATGCAGCAGCGTTTCCGGTTCGTGAACCACGCCTTCTTTCATTACAAACCGAATATTGCGTGCGTTCCGGATGTCCTCCAGGGGATTGCCTTCGACCACCACCAGATCGGCAAACTTGCCGGCTTCGACGGAACCGTGCCGGTCTGCAACGCCAAGCGCCGCGGCCCCGTTGATGGTGGCTGCCTTCAGCACAGTAACCGGGGGTAGTCCGGCATAGGTCATGGCGAGCAGTTCTCTATGATAGGCAAAGCCCGGCAGCAGGCTGGTGTAAACCGGCTCGTCGGTGCCCACAATCAGAAGGCTTTCACCGCCTGCTTCATAGAGTGCCATCAGTTCTGCCATCCGTTGCTTGAACTCCGGTTCATCCGACTCGGGCGGCGGGGAGCCACGCCTCTCGAGGAGCTTCTGAGCGTATGGCGTAAAGTACTTTGCTTCGTCGACCCACACCATTTCAGCAGAATGTTCACGGCGTAGATTGATGCCGCCATACATCTGCAGGTTCGCGTCGTAGTACACCTGGTGCTCGATCATCAACCTCACGATTTCATGCATTTCTGCACTTGCCGCGTCTCCGGGTTCAAGGGAAAGGGTAAGTTGGTGCTCGATGCGATCCATGCCCATCAGGATGGCATCACGCGTTGAGACATCGTATTCGACGTTGTAGTTGGCAAGGTGTCCGGTCGTCGTCAGACCGTTTTTGTGGGCCTGCTCGATGATGGTTTTTGCCTCACCCGGTGTTGCCTGTTTTATTTTTATGCTGACAACGCCTTGTCGGGCCCACTTGTCGACTTCGTTCCTGATCTCGTTATCCGTAATGTCATTTGGCCACGCGGCACACTCATCGGCGGCTACCTTGACTTGATACTCGCAGCGAAATGCACCGAAGTAAGGGCCGGATGCGAATATGCGCGGCCCGATCGCTTCGCCTGCCTCGATCAGGTCCCTCTGAGCGATGACGCGCTCGGGATAAAACTCGCCCGCTGACCAGGTTGCGGTTACCCCGTTGGCAAGGAATACAATACCGTTATAGACAACCTCTTCTACACGGCCTTTGTCGATGAGATCCAGGTTGTAGTGCGCGTGCAGGTCGATCAGGCCGGGCAGAATCGTTTCCGAGTCGGCCAACTCCAGGATTCTGTAAGACATGGAACCCTGCTCATCGGCAGGGACATCAGTACCGGCTATTTCGCCCCGCCGAATGAGGATGCCGCTGTTGCGCCGACGGGTTTCACCGATGCCGTCAAACAGCCAGCCGCCACGGATCAGCAACGGTTCTGCGTCCGCGCCGGCAGCTTGAGCGCCGGCCAGGGCCGGTGTGAGGCCGGCAAGAAACGCAAGTGCATACGTTAATGGTCTTTTCACACGTTTTTTCGAGTGTCGCACGCTGACGGTATTCCCCGGTGGATGGTCGACTACGCTGAAACGCTTCAATATCCGGCGCAGCTTTGCAGCTTTGCAGCTTCCGGCGCCCAAGACGCGAAGTTTATTGACTTGTTATATGCCTTGAAATGCATGGTACACGACGCCGAAGGCTCACCTTGGCCGCACCTCGGTTTCCTGCTGCGCCGAATCGCGCGGTAATGCCAGGGACCACACGGGGGGTCGACAAATCTGGCCGAGTTGTAGGGGAGGCGCGTGTCGTCGCCCATCACGGCGTCACGCCAGTGCCTTGTGTTGAAGGCAGGCTTCAGAAGCCCAGTACCGCGTAGTTCCCGTCGAGGATCAGCCGTACCGAGGTGTACAGGCCCAGGATTGAAGCCAGCAGCCAGGGAAAATTCGGCGCGAGGAAATAGAGGTACATGTCCTTTCTGCCGATGTGCCTGTGCCGTCCGGCCAGAAAAAAGCTTGAAACGTAGACCGACGTGCAATAGAGCCACTGCCAGAACACCGCGACGCCGATGATGCCCGCGACGACCGCCGGCAGGAAGGGGTTGGTGTAGGTCGCCAGCAGCAGCACGGAAGGGATCGCGGTGACGAGCCCGTTGCCGATGTCGACGTTGAAGCCGAAGCTGCCGCGGTCGGTGTACGAATCGTCATAGACCGAGTACATGGCCCAGACATCCGCCCACAGCTCCGTCGACAGCGTCTTGCGCAACGGCACCTGTGCGGTCAGGAACGCCGCGGCCGCCGAAGCTCCACCGGCCGCCCGCTCGGCCCAGTGCGGCGCGCGCCGCACCACCACACCGTGGCGCCATAGCAGGCACGCTTCCCAGTAGCAGATCAGCAGGTTGACGGAGAAGAACGCCGCCAGGGCACAGTACCGGGCATCGAGGCCCGCTCCCGTCTGCAAGCGCAGGTAGAGGCTGGCCGTGAATATGGCCGCGATCAGAACGATCGCAATGCCCCAGACTGGAATGCGCAACCCGCGCTCCCCTGAGCCTGACCCGTTCATTGATGAACCACCGCGGTCGTCAACAGCAACGAAATCACTTGCCGTGCTCCCTCCCCTCAGTGATACGCCGACACCGCATCCCGAGTTTTCTCGAGTTGTTCGCGCACCGACTCTTCAGATTCCGACGTTACGGTGACGATCATGCGCTCCACACCATGTTCGAGCAGTGTATCAATGAATTCAGGCATCGGCGGCAATCCCATTGCCGATATCCGCGTTCTCGGCCGGCCCTGGTCCTCTTCGAGGCGTTTCAATGCCACTCGCGACTCGCCAAGCGAATCGAGCGGCGTAACGCGACCCGCCATGGATGGGTCCATAGCCGGGACAAACACCGGCATCCAGCCGCATCCGAGAGCGACACAGCGCTTCAGGATGTTCGGGCCGCCGCCAGCCAGGGAGAGCTCCGGGACCGGTGTCTGTATGGGCTTTGGATACATCCAGCTGCGTGTGTAGCTGTAGAACTTGCCGCGGTATTCGGCTTCTTCGTTCTCCCAGAACCCGCGCATGGCTTCGAGCCCTTCCCGGGTTCTGGCAAAGCGCTCGGCGAAGGGAACGCCGTGGTTCTCCATCTCCGGCGCGTTCCAGCCGGCGCCAATGCCGAGCACGAAGCGACCACCTGAAAGCTGATCCAGTGTCGCGACCTCCTTGGCGGTGTGAATGGGGTCGCGCTGCGGAAGAATGCAGATGGCCGTGCCCAGACGAATGGTCTCGGTTACGGAGGCGCAGGCGCCCAGCGCAACAAAGGGATCCAGCATGCTCATGTAGATATACGGAACTTCGGGGGCGAGCGGAAAGTCCGTCGACACCGGTATGTGCGAGTGTTCGGATACGAAGAAGGACTCAAAACCTAGGGATTCGGAAAGAGCGGCAATTCTCTGCGGCGAAGCGCCATCGGCATTCACAAATGTAGCAATTCCAAAATCCACGTGGTGTTACCGTTCAATTGCATGGGGGAGGGGAATTGTAGACCCGTACGCCAGACGCTTCGATGCGCTTTGGTCAAGAATCTCTGGGCAGTGTACCCCGCCCGCTATTCGGACGCTTGCAGCCGCTCGCGCTGAAGGGCGAGGTACACCGCCGCCGCGAGGCCGCCGGCGCCGAACATCATGCACATCACGACGACCTGGTAACGCGCCGCTACCAGGGGATCGACACCGGCAAGAATCTGACCGGTCATCATGCCCGGCAGCGCAACCAGACCTACGGCCAGCAGCCCATTGATCTGCGGGATGAGCGCGGCATCGAGGGCCGTGCGGCGGGCGGCTGCGTGCTCAACGCCATGACCGAGTTCCGCCTCGAATCGCTCCGCGGTGAGGCTGACGGTATTCATGGAGTTGGCGAAGATCATTCCGGCGATCGGCACCACGACGCTTGGCTCAAACCACCGGTCGACGCCGAGCACGAGTTGCGTCACGAGCAGGAAGATCGCAAGGCCCGTGGATCCAAGGGCTGCCAGAACCACCGTGTACAGGCGGATTCCCCTTGCGGGCAAGGGGCGCAGGGCAATCCAGGCGGAGACGGAGATCATCACCGCCAGCACCGCAACGATTATCCAGGGGTTGTCCGCTTCGAAGATGTAGGTCAGGACATAGCCGATCGCGACAAGCTGAACGAGCATGCGGGCGTTTGCGTACACGGCCTTGCCCGCGCCGACGCCCCAGCGATGCATGACCGCGATCACCGCCAACACGGGTATGAACGCCAGTGTCAGGTTGGCGATCGGAATCAGTTGAAGCTCCATGGCCCGTACACCCCTTGAGTTGCCCGACGATACTAATCCTCTTGTTCGCGGATAAGGTTGCCGAACCAGCCGACATCCCTCCCGGTCACCGCTGTCCCGTCGGGCTGGGGCATCGCCCCGTTAAACCTCTTGTTCGCGGATCAGGTTGTCAAACGGGTCAAATCCCTGCCGCCTCGATCACCCCGGCATCTCCTCCAGTTCCAGGCCGCGCGTCTCGTGAACGTAACGGACCACGAAATAGACCGAGACCACGACCGCTGCCGCGTAGAACGAATACGCGCCCGCAAGACCGATGCCGCCCAGTACGCGATAGACGACGAATTCGAGGGAACCCCCCGCGATGCCGGAACCCCAGGCGCTGACGACAAACAGAACGGCGGCCACGACAAGCAGCGTGCGCCGCCCGAACAGGTCTGCCAGGCGGCCCGCGGAGAACGCCCCGACCGCGCATCCCAACAGCATGGAAGCCACGTTGAATCCGGTTCCCTCGCTGTCCGACTGAAAGGCGGTCTGCAGCTTGTCCACGGTACCGTTGATGACGCCGCTGTCGTAGCCGAACAGGAATCCGCCCAGCGTTGCAATGCAACTGATCAGGATAATGAAGGATGAACCGGCCTCGTCGGGCCGTGAATCGATTCCAGTTTCCGGCATCGCAACGATTCTCGGGCACATTCTGGCGCGCAACAAGGCCAAATCGTTACAAGCGCGAGCACCACCACCGCGCAACGGGCATTTTCGCGGCTGGCTGCACTCGCCGGTATTGGCAAATCAGCTCATGTCGGTCAAGAATCTGAGAATGAACATCAGCAATCGGCACAGGTTGTCGCCCCAGATTGCCAATTACGCTGCCTGGCTATGCCATCGATTCAGTTTGCAGGGAGGCAACGGCTGGATGACTTGCAATGGCGTAGCAGTTGATCGGCCGGGGCAGGGTGATTTGCCAATGTCGGGCAGCGGGGCATGAACGGGTATCGCACCCGACGGGCTTCGACGGCATACGCCCTCGTCGTGGCGCTGTCGGTGACGTGGCCGGCATTTGCGCAGCACGCGGGCAACGCCGCAACCGGCGATCACGCGATCGAGGAGATCGTGGTGGTTGGCTCCCTGATCCGCAGAGCGGAGGTCTACGAGGGCCGGGCACCGGTGCAGACCCTCGACGCCGCGGCATTCGAGGCAGTCGGCGCGGCCCAGCCCGTGGACATTCTCTCCAGTCTGACGGCCAACACCGGCTCCTACCTGGCAACGCAGCAGACCTATCTTCAGGGCGTCTCCCAGTTCAGCCTGCGCGGCGTGGGGCTCTCCTCCACCCTTACCCTCATCAACGGCCGCCGCGCCGGTTTCGCGCCGGTCTCAAACGACGCGGGGCAGAGCTTTTTCGACATCAACACGCTTCCGGTGCTCATGATCGACCGGGTCGAGATACTCCGCGACGGCGCCTCGGCCACCTACGGCTCCCAGGCGGTTGCCGGCGTTGCCAATCTCGTCACCCGCAAGGGCTTTACGGGGGTCGAGATCGCCGGGGGCTACCGGGACGCCAGCAACAGCGCTTACGACCTCGGTTTTGCCGCCGGCCTTGAGGGGCAGCGGGGTCACCTCAGCCTGTACGGGGTGTGGTACGAACAGGACGAGAATTTCCGCACCGAGTTCGACTGGTTGATACCCAGGGCGGTCGACCCGGACGGCGATGGTGACATCGTGGACGGCTCGTTCGACTCCGGGCGCGGTTCACCGGGCAGCTTCCGCCGCGCGGTGACCAACGCCGACGGGTCGTATTCCCCGTTCCAGGTCGACGGCCTCGACGCGCCGCTGTTTCCAGACCCGGACTGCCGGGCTGGCGGTGGCTATCCGAGCGGTGCGTTGTGCCGCGTGGACTTCTCCGACCAGCGCGCAATGATCGCCGGGGAGCGGCGTGGGCAGGTATTTGCCGAGGCTGACCTCCACCTTGGCCCGGTGACGCTCTTCTCGGAGGTCGGTTACTCGTCGAACGACGTGACAGACCGCGTCGGCAACATGCTGCTGTTCAACGGCAACGTCGAGCGAACCAACGAGTTTTTCGTACCCGCCAACCACCCCTTCAACTTCTGGACCGACCCCGAGGGTGACGGCAATCTTGCCTACGTTGCGCCCTCCGATTGGGTTCCGGCGGTGCACGAGGCCGTCCCACTCGGCTACTTTGGCCGGCCCCTCGGAGCGGAGGCCGCGGGCGAAAATTCCGGCGACGAGGTCAGGGCGTTCGACACGCTGCGGCTGGTGCTCGGGTTCGAGGCCCAGCTGCCAGGCGGGTGGTCGGGCGAAGGGCATTTTACGCGCGCCCGCGCAGACCTCTACGTACGCTCGGAGCGGCACTGGATAGCTGCCGAGTTTGCCAACGCGCTGGTGGAGGGGATGTGGAATCCGTTCGGCACGCGGCTGGTCGCCCCCGACCTGGTCACGCCCAAGACCGTGGCGGACGACGGCCTCGCGCCGGCGCTGGCCGGGCGCCGCGCTGCCAATGACGCCGAGACGCTAAGGCGTTTCGAGAGCGTCAGGCGGGAGCGTGCCAAGAGTGTTCAGAACGTCGCCGAACTCGTCGCCACGCGCGAGGCGTTCGAGTGGTACGGCTGGCCGGTCACGCTGGCAGTGGGCGCCCAGTACCGGGAACTCGCCTACGCCTTCGAGCCAGACCCGCTGAATGTTGCCGGCGAGGGTCCGCAGCCAATCCGCGAGTTTCCCGCGGCGGCAGACCAGCGTACATGGGCGGTGTTCACCGAGAGCCTGACGCAGCTTGGCGAGCGCGCCGAACTGCAGCTTGCCGTGCGCCACGAGCGCTACCGGCACGCGGGCAACTCAACCGACCCCAAGATCGCCGCCCAGTTCTTCGCCAGTGACCGCCTGTCGCTGCGCGCGTCGTGGGGCACGTCGTTCCAGGCACCGAGCGTGTTTCAGACCGCCGGTAACACCAGTTCGCGCACGCTCACCGACCCGTTCCGCTTCGACAGGGGGGGCGTGGGGCGCTGCACCGTGGACGCCTCCGGGTCGATCGTGGACCGTGGCGACAACTTCAACGTGGCCACAATGCTTCGCGGCGGCGGGCTGAGTCCGCAGACGGCGCGCTCGGTGAACTTCGGCGTGTTGTTGAGACCTCTTGAGAACGCCGCGGTCAGCGTCGACTACTGGATGCTCGATTACCGCGACGTCATCGCCCAGGGGCGCAGTTTCCAGGCCATCGTCGACGACGACTGCCGGGACGACGGGCGGCCCAACGATAGCCGGGTCCTGCGCGACACCTCCGGGCAATTGAGCGTCGTGACAACCGATTACGGCAACGTGGCAGCGGTGCGGACCCGGGGAATGGACCTCAACGCATACTACGACGTGGCGTCGTCGCTCGGGGACATCCGCATCAGCGCCGACGCCACGCTGCTCACCCGGTTCGACGTGGACGCCGGCGGCGAGGGTTATGTGGACCGGCTCGGCAGCCGTAACGACACCAACGGCTTCGCGCCGACCCCACAACTGCGCTTCAACCTGGGCGTCGCCTGGTCGCGGGGGCGGCATGCGGCCGGGCTGACTGCCCGATTTGTGGACTCTTACGAGAACGACGAGGTAGCCTCGCGGCCGGAAATCGCGTCCTGGACGACGCTGGACGCGAACTACAGCTACGTGAAGGAGAACCTGTTCGGCGGCGAAGCCACGCTCTATCTTGGAGTGCGGAACCTGGCCGACAGGAACCCGCCGCCGCTACCGAGCGGACGCGAGGGGGTACATCGCCACAACCTGCGGCCCGGCTTCGACGGATTTGTGCACGACATCAAGGGGCGCACGATATACGTGCGCTTCCGGTACCGCCGGTGACAATGAGAGCGGCACGATCATTCGCGCCATCGGCCGGCACGGGACACCGCACCTGTCGGTTGATTGTGACTCGCACGGGGATTGGACGCAGACCGGCGCGTTGAGCAGGGTGCTCGCCCGCGGCCAGGGAGCAGCCAATGGTGTTCCACGGTGCGATGAATCCGGGGAACTCAAGGCGCATCGTGGTGTCCGACACTTTGGGCGTTGCCGGCAATGTTTGCAGAAACGTCTTTGGCACGCGCGGCTCCACTATGACTCAGAAGTCGCACACCGCGTGGGACGGGCTTACTTCGCATTCACCGAAAATCGCAACGGCGGCGCACCCGTTTGTTGAAACGAGCAACGGAAGCCGACGATGGGTATCGATACAAGAGCAGCGGAGGCTGCTGCGAATAGCCGCCCCGGCGGCGCGCCGGACGCCAGCGGGGAGTCGCGGCAAGGCACTTCCGCAGGCCGCCAGGTGCAGGTAAGAACCGGCGCGTCGCCGGGCCCGTCCGTGCGTGAACGCAGTGCGGCGGTTGGAACCGGGGCGGCAGCGGAAGAGCGTCCCGGCCTTGGTTCCAGGCGCGTATCGTTGATGGGCCCGGCCCCGCGGCGATCGCAGCCCAACCAGGGTCCGGCCGGAAACAGCGTCGGAGAGGTGACATCGATAACAAGGTGCCCGGCGAACGAGTTGGAATTGTGTGCCCGGGTGCCTGGGCTCGAGCGAACCACCTTGACCAGCAATTCGGGCGAACTGCTGTTTCGAGGTCTGCGGCACGGCGTCTTTGCTGCGGACGGCATAAACGGCCAGCGCCTCCAGCAGCACAGCGACGAACAGTGCAGATCGTTTTTCCGCTTCCTGCAATCCATGCAAGGTGGGGAAGCGCAAGAGCGTGCGCAGATTATCGAGGAAAGCCTCCAAACACTACGCAGGTCTCCTGAAGACGCGACCTTGGTGGCGTCATTCGCACGGGGTTCAGCGGTGAACCTGATGGGCCACGAAGTGGCTGCTGCCGCTCTGACACTTGACCCGGAAAAGGCCCGGCGGGCGCTTGACGGAGAGGTAGTCGCTGTCGACCTCCATTCCATTACGCTGTTCTCCGCCGGCGAAACCCAACAGTGGGTAACCCAATCGGCGGCGCTGGCCTGGCTGGGTGTAGCTGATGAGAACGCCACTGTTTGCCTGCAGGGTCCGGACGGCGCGACACGCTCCTGTCAGGTCAAAGTCAGGACGCGTCAATATGCTCTGTCAGCGACGGGACATCGTGTTCTACAACCCAGTTACTGCATGCCCCAACTCGAACTGCAGGCACTGCTTGGGCCGATGGACCAATGGCATTTGGGCGGCCTTGCCCAAGCCAGGGTAGTGGAGATGAAATCGCGCGCTGAAGCGTTGAAGGGTGACACCGGCCCCTTGCGCGACGAAAGGCAACGCCTGCAAAGACAGGCCCGCACCCTGTCGGAAGCCGGGCAGCAACTCAAGGCCCTGTGGGCGAAGCATGGCGGATGGCCCCGCGACGCTGACGGCGATGGGCAATTCAAGGCGGCGGCGCGTGTTGCATTGTTGGGGCACCTGATGGGCGCGACACCGCTGTTGAACAGCGACGACAGCAACCTGGTCAGGCAACTCGATGCGGAAACAAAATTCCTCGCCACGGTGGCCAACAACTCCAATGGACGGGTTCCGCCCCTTGACCTGAGCATGGACGTATGGCGCGCCACAGATTTCAGGCAATAATTACATCGTGCTCAAGCCAGACGGAAACGACTGCCTCGCCGGTGGCTGGGTTGCGACCTTGGTCGCAGCCATCATCACTTGCCAGCGAGCATCCCGGTGGGCTCAGTCTGATCCTCGAGGCGGGGGCGGGGTCAAATTTGCTGGCCGGCGCACATCAGGGAAACAGCGCCTGCTCGAAGAAGGTGCGGGCGTCAATGTTGGCGCCGCACACGATGGCCGCGACCCGCTTGCCGCGTAGCGGTTCCGCGAGCGGGCCGAGGAGCGCCGCGGTGGCCGCCGCGCCGGCCGGCTCGAGCGCCAGCTTTATTTCCAGGAATAGAACTCCCATCGCGCGGCGCATGGCATCGTCGTCGATCCTGACCAGTTCGTCGACGTGCTTGCGGCATAGCTCGAAGGAATAGGTCGCCGCGTAGGGCGCGCCGAGGCTGTCGGCGATGGTGGTCACGTTTTCAATTCCCTGGGGCGAGCCGGCGGCGAAACTGCGGTGCATGGTGTCGGCCCCTTCCGGTTCGACGCCGTAGACGCGGCAGGCCGGCTGTGCGGCCTTGACGGCTGTGGCGACGCCGGCACACAGGCCGCCGCCGCCGATGGGTACGATTACGGCATCGAGGTCCGGTGCCTGGCGGGCCAGTTCGAGGCCGAGGGTGGCGCTGCCGAGTACAGTGGTGCGACCCTCGAACGGGTGGATGAAGGTGCGCCCTTCATCCCGCTCGATGGCGGCGACGGTCTCGAAAGCGGTGTGTACGTCGGGCACCTGCACGAGTTCCGCGCCGTATGCCCGCACCTGTGCCACGCGAAACGGGTTGGCGGTGCGCATCATGACAACCTTCGCGCTCGTGCCGATGCGCTGTGCGGCGAAGGCGACGGCGATGGCATGGTTGCCGGCGCTCACCGCCGTGACGCCCCGCTCGCGCGCCGGGCCATCGAGGGCGAGCGCATTGAGCAGCGCGCCGCGCGCCTTGAAGGTGCCCGTACGCTGAAACACCTCCAGTTTCAGGAAGACCGCGCTTTCGGCGCCGAGGCGTGCTTCGAGCAGGGGAGAGCGCCAGCGATGCGTTGGCGTCTCGTTGACGAGCCCGCCGAGAGTCGCCCGTGCCTTCTCGATATCCTCAAGCGTGGGCGCCGCCGTGTCGGTACTGATTTCGGGCATGTGAGATTTCCTCTGGACAAGCCGGAGCGGTCCTGCCGACCGCCGCGGGGTTGTCCCGCCCCGACTCAAGGGCGGAAAAGCCGCCGAACCATTGATATCGTAAACACGGTTGAGATGCCAATGGGGAGTCACCCGATGCCGAAACTGACGCTCGACGGCGCCCGTATCGAGTACCTGGAGGCCGGCAGCGGTGTGCCGCTGGTCTTCTGTCACGAGTTCGCGGGCAGCCTGGAGAGCTGGGAACCTCAGGTCAGCTACTTCTCCCGCTTCCACCGGGTGTTCGCCTACAACGCGAAGGGGTATCCCCCGTCAGAAGTTCCGGCGGACTGGCGCGAGTACACCTGGGACCGGCAGGTAGCCGTCCTGCTCGGGTTTCTGGACGCGATGGACATCAGCCGGGCGCACGTTTGCGGGCTCTCGATGGGGGCGTACACGGCCGTGCAGTTCGCCCTGGCCCATCCCGAACGGTGCCGCGCGGTGGTCGCCGCGGGAGTGGGCACCGGCAGCGACGACCCGGGCGCCTTCCTCGAGGACATGGACGCCCGCGCGGACGTGCTGGAAGCGCAGGGCATGGCGTCGATGGAGGCGTACCTGCGAGGCCCCGCGCGCATCCGCTTTCGGGAGAAAGACCCGACCGGCTGGGCGCGCTTCGTGGCGCTGTTTCTGGCGCACTCGGCCCAGGGTTCGGCGAATACGCTGCGCGCTTTCCAGGGGCGGCGACCGAGCCTCTACACGCGAGAGGCGGACCTGGCCCGGCTCGAAGTCCCCCTGCTCGTCGTCTGCGGGGACGAGGATGACCCCTGCATCAGTCCATCGCTCTTTCTGAAACGCACCGTGCCAGGGTGCGGGCTCGCCGTGCTGCCGCATACGGGACACGCGTGCAACCTGGAGGAACCGGCGGCATTCAACGCGGTCGTGGCGGAGTTCCTGGCCCGGGCGGAAGCCGGGCGCTGGAGACCTCGGCCCGAAGACAGCGGCGACAAGATCGGCGCCGTCGGGCCTGGGCCGGGAGTGGCGCGCTCATAGCTGCGAGAGGAGATCATTTCAGTCAGCCTCGCAAACTTGCCCAGGAAAATCCGAGGCAAACCACAAGAATGAGGATGGCCATGGCCAGAAGGGGCTGCGCCAGTCCCCTGGTCGGCAATGCCGACGGCCACGCCAGCCGTACGGGCCGAGCGATGATGGCCACCGCAAAGCCCATGGCAAAGCCGAAGACGTTCCACCACAGCCATGAGACGCCCGGAAAGCCAATCCAGAGGATGAAGTTGCACAGTGCACCGGCAAAGAAGCCGAGAATGGCGCGGCGCTGGCCAATCCCGGGCGCCAGCAGGGCGATGGCGAACAGGGCGAGCAGCGGTCCGTTGACCATCGAGCCGATCTTGTTGATCGCTTCGAGCACGGTGGGGGCGATGCGCTCCACCTGGTAGCTGAAGGCCACGGCGAACGCGCCCCAACCCAGGGTGGCCAGCTTCGAGGCCAGGAACAGCTTTCCTTCCGAAAGCCGCCAACGGCGGTTGATGGTGTCCTCGACGGTGGCGGCGGACAGCGAATTCAACGCTGAATCGATGGAGGACATGGCGGCGGCGAAGATGCCGACCATCACCAGCCCTACCGCGCCCGGCGGAAAGGTCGATAGAACGTAGTGGGGAAAGACCAGGTTGTAGTTCGGCTGTCCGTCGCTGGAGACGGGCAGCCCGGCAACGAACAGCGGTTCGTGCGCGGCATGGGCCGCCAACGCCAGGCCAAGCAGGCAGTAGAGCACGACCAGCGGAAACCGCAGCAGGCCGTTGAGCAGCAGTACCTGGCCCGCGGCTCGCTCAGAACGGGCTGCCAACACCCGCTGCGCCTGGCTCTGGTCGCAACCGTAGTAGGCGGCGTACAGGAAGAAGCCGCCGATGAGCATGGGCCAGAATCCATAGTTGCCGCTGTCCTGAAGACCCCAGGAAAACTGCAGGGCGTTCAGGCGTTCGGGCGCCAGGACGGCACCGCCGACGGCGTCGCCAAGCATGAACAGGCTGAAAACCACCGCCCCGGCGATCAAGGCCAGCTGGAGGACATCGCTGATCACCACCGCCCGCATGCCGCCGAGCACGTCATAGAGGATGGTAATGCCCATCAGTAGCAGCACGGCCTGTGTATAGGTGACATCGACCAGCAGGGTCACCACCAAGGCCACGCCGTAAACGGTGACGCCGGTGGCGATGCCGCGAAAGACCTGGAAGCAGGCGCTTGCCAGCCGCCGGGCACCCGGCCCCAGGCGATCCTCAAGGAAGGCGTAGGCGGAGACATGGCCCGCCCGGCGCAGCGGCGGCAGCAGAAACAGGAGCGCCAGCATGGCCAGCGGCACCGCCAGTTCATACTGCAGCCAGATCATGCCGCCGCCGGCCACGAAGCCGACGAAAGCCGGCGCGCCGAGCAGGCTGTTGGTGGAGCACTGGGTTGCGATGGTCGAGGTGGCCAGGCTCCATGGCGGCAGCCGGTTGCCGCCAAGATAATAGTCGCGGCGCGAGCGCTGGCGCCGCCCCACCATGGCCGCCAGGCTCAACATGCCCGCCAGGTAAGCGGCGACCACCAGCCAGTCAATTGAACTCACGGCTCACTTTCCCATTTGCACGAGCGCCGCAACGGATAGCGGCGCCACTTCATGCAGGAAACAATGCAAGAATCAAACCAACCACCCGGCTGATTCGTCTCGACGCCGGCACACAGGCCGCCACCGCGCCGCGGTGCTATCGAATTGCCGCTGCGCGATACTATAGGATGATGCGGCGAATTCTTGTGGGGGCGAATTCATTGACCAGATCGGGACATAACCTGATACGACGCCTGCGTTGCGCGGTGCCGGGCGCCATGCTGCTGTTGGCGGCAACGCTTGCCGCGGCCCAGACACCCATCGTGCAGCCGGGCAAACCGGGCGAACCGGCGCGGGAGCTTACCGCCGAAGAGGCGATCGACATCGCCGTTACCAGTTACTCACCAGACGATGTCCGTTTCATGCAGGACATGATCCCGCACCACCAGCAGGCCGTGCAGATGGCCGAACTGGTGGCGGACCACACGAACCGGACGGAACTGGCCGATGCGGCCGGCCGCATCAATCTCTCCCAGCGGGACGAGATCGAGTTCATGGAGAAGTGGCTCAGTGATCGCGGCGAGCCGGTTCCGGACCCGTCGGATCACGCCGCCATGCACACCGACCACCGCATGGCCGGCATGGCCACGCCCAAACAGATGGCCGAACTCAACGTCGCGACGGGTACGGCATTCGACCGGCTGTTCCTGCAGTTGATGATCACGCACCACGAAGGCGCGGTGACGATGGTCGAGGAGTTGCTCGAACAGCCGGGCGCCGCATACGACCCGGTGCTGTTCGAGTTCACCTCGGACATCACCAACGATCAGACGGCGGAAATCGAGCGCATGCACGCGCTGCTCATCACGCTTTCGGACGACCCGCGCGCCGGCCTCAAGGCCGGATTCGAGGACGGGGGCCAGGCCGTGCTGAACCTGGCGCTACTGGCTTCGCTGCCAAGGCCCCCGGGGTTTTTCGACCCGGGGAATCCCGCCGGCCTGCCGCCTGAGCAGCCAGCGGACGATGAGTCCGAGGATGGCGCCGACAGCGACGAGGGGGCCGAAAGTCACATGGCCACAAGTCCCGCCGGGGAGAGCGGTGTCACGGAAGGGGACGGCAATGACGATGCAGTAGACGAAGCTGCCGACGACGATGAGGAAGACAAGGACTGGGAGCGCCGGCCGTTGCTGAGTTTCTCCAACACCGACATGGCGTTCAGGGATGACGTCATGTTTGCCGGCAGCTACCACGGGTTCAACATCTACCGACTCGTCGCTGACGGCTCGCTGCAACAGCTCAGCTCGGTGGTGTGCCCGGGTGGCCAGGGCGATGTCTCGGTGGTCGGCGACCTGCTCATAATGTCGGTGGAGGAGACGCGGGGACGGCTCGACTGCGGGCTGGAAGGCATTGCGGAAGACGTGAGCAGCGACCGGTTCCGGGGAATTCGCATATTTGACATCGGCGACCTCGAGCGGCCGGTGCAGGTGGGCGCCGTCCAGACCTGCCGCGGTTCGCACACCCATTCGGTGGTTGCCGCCGACGACGAGAAGATAATCGTCTACAACTCCGGCACTTCCATAATCCGCGAAGAGGACGAGATGGCGGATTGCGTTGACGCGACGCCGGGTGATTACCGGACGGCGCTGTTCCGTATCGATGTCATCGAGATCCCGATCAAGGATCCTTCGAATGCACGCATCGTGCACAGCCCGGCGGTGTTCGCAAACCCTGAAGACGGCACGCTGGCCGGCCTCTGGCGCGGTGGCGATCACGGTGACCATACCCAGGAGACGAGGTCCACCGACCAGTGCCACGACATCACCGTGTTCCCGGCCCGGAACATCGCCGCCGGGGCTTGCGCGGGCAACGGCATCCTGTTCGACATTTCCGATCCGCTGAACCCGCAGCGT
This sequence comes from Pseudomonadales bacterium, assembly GCA_963663395.1. Classification (GTDB taxonomy): domain Bacteria; phylum Pseudomonadota; class Gammaproteobacteria; order Pseudomonadales; family Azotimanducaceae; genus Azophilus. The sequence continues at coordinate 4,034,219 of OY760226.1, read as the reverse complement.
ATCGATGCGGTGGTCGACAAGGGCTTTGCCTACTGGCACTCCGCGACGTTCAACAACGAGGGCACCAAGGTGCTGTTCACGGACGAATGGGGCGGTGGCATGATGCCCCGTTGCCGCGCCTTCGACCCGCTCGACTGGGGCGCCGACGCCATCTACGACATCGTCGGCGGCAAACTCGAGTTCAGAAGCTACTTCAAGATGCCGGCGCCGCAGAACGAGCAGGAGAACTGCGTGGCGCACAACGGCTCCGTGGTGCCGGTGCCGGGGCGCGACATCTTCGTCCAGGCCTGGTACCAGGGTGGCATCTCGGTGATCGATTTCACCGATTCGGCCAAACCGGTGGAGATCGCCTACTTCGACCGCGGTCCCATCGACAAGGAACACCTGACCGCTGGCGGATACTGGTCCGCGTACTGGTACGACGGCAAGATCTACGCCACCGAGATCCTTCGCGGGCTCGATGTGCTGGCGCTCCTGCCGAGCGACTTCCTCTCGGAGAACGAAATTGCCGCGGCCGTGCTGGCCGACCAGGGCAGCGAATTCAATCCCCAGCAGCAGCAGAGTTTCCGCTGGCCGGCCGAACCGGCAGTAGCCCGGGCCTATGTCGACCAACTGGTTCGCGGCGATGCACTGGAGGAGGCATCCAGGGCGGAGGTCGATGCGGCGCTGAACCTCGCGGCAGCGGCGCTTCAGGCCGGCGCCGGCGACAGGGCGCTGGCATCCCGGCTCGAATTGCTGGCCGCATCGATGGAAGCGGGCGCAGGCGAGGGTATAGCAACGATGCGGCGAGCCGGGCTGGCGCAGACCCTCGGGGGAATCGCAGCCAGGTTGCGCGATCCGTCTGGGGCCCGGCCCGCAGGGCGAGCGGGAGAATAGGGACGGGGGGTGACCCTGGCGGCGGTTGCCAGGACGACGATCCGGGTCCCACCGAATACGGACGGCGCGTCATCAATGTGACGGCGTGGGTCGGTATGGTGCGCTTCGGTTCTGGCCGGGGCTGCGGCGCGTGGGCGCGACTACGGCCGTGTTAGAATCGCGGGTCTCCTGTTCGTTGAAATCCCATCATGATTTCGTCGGCGGATTCGCCCCTGGGGTTTACCTATAGCCCTTGCACCTTTACCACTTCGACCGTACCGGATGTACGGCGTGCCTGCTTTCGGGTGCGCAAGGTTCTTGAGGAAGTCGTCTACGACACGGTCTACCTGGAGAACAACCCGTTCACCTTCCCGGAGGTGAAAACGCTGATGGACGGGGTCACCGTAGGCGGGCATCGGCTGAGCGATGCCACCCAGGTGCTGAATCAGGCCGCCAGTTGGCGCGAGTTGTTACGCCAGGTGGAGGCGGGCGATTTCACCTTCGATCCGGCCAATTTCATGCGCCTGCACGCCTTGGTAGCCAGGGAAGAAGCGCTGACCTGGGGTGTATTTCGCAACGACAGCGTAAGCATTGCCGGGACGGATTTCCGGCCTCCCGATCACACGGAGCTGGACGCTGTTTTCCAGAACGGGTTGAGCACCCTTGCATCAATTGCCTATGTACATGAACGGGCTATCGCCACCTTCCTGTTCGGTGCCCTGAACCAGTTTTTCTTCGACGGTAACAAGCGTACCGCCCGGTTGCTGATGAACGGGCAACTGCTGCAGGCCGGGTACGATGCCATCACCATTCCCGCGCGCCGCAAGGAAGAGTTCAACCGGACCATGATCGACTTCTACGACAGCCGCGATGGCTCGGCGATGTTCGGATTTCTGGCGGACTGCTCGATGGACCCGAATCTCCGGTACCGCGGCGATCCTCAGGTCTGTTGAACCAGCCCATCCGACGATGCCCAGACGATGGGTGAATTCCAAATTGGTATTCGCCAAAGACGTGGGAGCCCGGTCAAGGTGCCGTCGAACAATCGCTCCGGTTAACGAGGCAAACTTGGATTCCTGGCGGTCATTTCGCAATGCGTTGGTTGCGCAGTCCGGTCTTCAGGACTAGTGTAAGCGCGGAACGTGCGCCTGATTGCACGCTGGCGTTTCGACTCCAAGAGTCGCGCCGGGTACGTGTCCCGGATAGGAGGAACATCATGAATATCGTTAACGAAGTGTTGGGAACGTCAGATCGGTTTGAGGCGCTGCTGGGTATGGACCTGGAGGGTTCGGTGACGATGCTGCACCTCCTGAAGTTCCGCGAGCGTGCGTCCTACTCGGACGGCCGGGAGACCGATCTGACGGGCGAGGCAGCCTATGGGCTGTATCTCGAGGACCTGAAGGGCCGGGTCGAGTCGGCGGGTGGACGAATAGTCCTTTCGGAACCGACCCGATACCTGGTGCTGGGCCAGGCGGAAGACCTGTGGGATGCTGCTCTCGCCGTCGAATATCCGTCCAAGGAGAAGTTCGTCGAAGTCGTGACCTCGCCCGAGATGCAGGAATCGGGCGTCCACCGCAGGGCGGGCCTGGATGGCCAGTTACTGATTGCACTCGGCGGCTAGTAGGATGCCCTGTCTGGCGCGGCGTTTCCGCCCTCAATAGATGTAGGGCACCATCGCGAACCGCGCCCGCTGTGTATACCGTTCCCACAGTTCGCCGTACTTGGCACGGCAACGACGTTCGTCGCGGCCGGCCCGGTGCACCAGCAGGCAGGCAAGCCATGCGGGCAACAGGAACGGTATCCAGGATGCGAATCCGGTGGTCAGGATGAAAGCGATGTAGACGCAGATCTCGCCGGTGTAGTTGAGATGCCGCCCGATGCCCCAGAAGCCGGAGACCAGCAGGCGCCCGTCCAGTGTTTCGGCGGGTTTTCCCCAGATGGTGATGTCGGGGTTCTGTCTGAAATCATGCTTCTGCTGGTTGGCGCCCCGGAACATCCAGAAACCGAACAGGAACAGCACAACGATTCCGGCGGCAGCCAGCGGGGAAAGCGGCGGGCCTACGGGATCCACCAGCCACCAGCCGGCGATGCAGTAGAAAAACGGCACCAGCACGTAGTCGCCCCAGACGAGATTCCAGCCGAAACGCTCGCTGACTATGTCCCAAGTGTAAATCATCCCGTCTTCGAACTGAAAATAGTTGAAAAGGTAGGTGAATGTGAAGAGCTGGTAGAGAGTCATCGCCAGTGTCAATTCGCCGTGGGTTTCGTATTGCACGGCGGCGAATGACAGGTTGAACAGCGCCAGGCCAATGAGGGACGGGCGGTAGCTGAACATCTTCAGATCCATGCCGAACAGGACGGGATTGAGGTCCCGGCCCATCAGGAAACTCCACCGCGATTCCGCAGGCGTATCCGGCTTTCGTGCAGCGCCCCAGTACAGCCATGCGGAAAGGGCCAACGCGAATACGTTTGCCACCACGAACAAGGCAGCGAAGTGGGTGTACAGGTTTGCAAGGGAGAACCACCCGGACCACTGGGCGAGACCGGCGACAGCCACAACGATCAGGAACAGGGCAAGCCCGTTGAGCCTGTAGTTGCGGGTTCCACCCTCGTCATCGGTGAGGACGATCTTGCGTCCCGGCACCAGCATCGATAACAGAAACAGGCCGACGACAAACACCAGGAACATTGCCGCCGCCTCCACAAGCACTTCGCCCGAGAGCGTGGAAAACGGATTGTGCAATTCAAACCCTCCCATGGCCGATCTCCCACTTGCGCTCAAGATGCTCCCGCTGCTTTCCCATGGTCGGGTTCTGTTCCACGCAGCGGAGGATTTGGCACGCTTCCGTCGATGCTATACGAGTTGGCACGGGTGCGCCATGCGTCGGCGGGCGCGCTACAGCCAAGGCGTTTTACCGTCACACGCCGATGGAAAAAACATTGGCCGGGCGCGAACCTGCCCGGTCCTGCCGGCGATCGCCGATCTCCGGAGTCGAAACGGCACCTGCGAGGTGCCGGCCACCGGCAACAGTGGCCAACCTCGGTCCGTCCGGGCAAGGTAGGCAGCTTCAGGACTCGAGTTGAGGGAACTGAGCAATGGAATTGGACTTCATGACCGGTCACATGACGTGGCAGCGCACCGCCGAATTTGCCCGGCAGGCGGAAGCCGCCGGAATCTCCGGGCTGCTGTTTACGGAAGCGGGGCAGACCCCCTGGATGCAGATCGCGGCAGCCGCCATGGCGACCGGCCGGCTGCGGTTTTCCACCGGCATCGCCGTCGCCTTTCCGAGAAGCCCGATGATTGCTGCCCAGAACGCCTGGGAACTGGCGGCGAACACCGGCGGGCGGTTCCGGCTGGGCCTGGGCAGCCAGGTGCGCGGGCACGTGGTGCGCCGCTACGGCGCGTCCTACGACAGGCCGGCGCCGCAGATGCGCGATTACCTGGGCGCCGTGCAGGCCTGCCTGCGGGCATTTCGCGGGGAAGAGAAACTTGCGCACGATGGCCCGTACTACAAGTTGAGCTACCTGCCCAGGCAATGGGCGCCGCCCCGGCACGCCTACGAGCACATCAAGGTCGATGTCTCTGCCGTCGGGCCGTACATGTGCCGCATGGCGGGGGAACTCGCGGACGGCGTGCATGTTCACCCCATGCACTCGCTGCACTACATCAGGAACCGCCTGCTCCCGGAGGTTCAGGCGGGAGCGGCAAAGGCCGGCCGTGATTACGGTGCTGTCGATCTACTGGTTCCGGTTTTCACCGTGGTGGGGGATACGCCCGAGGAGCGGGCCGGGCTGCACGAGAGGGCCCGCACACAGGTAGCGTTCTATGGCTCCACCCCCAACTACGCCCATCAGTTCGACGACCTGGGTTTCAGCGGCTACACGGAAAAACTGCGACTGCTGATGAAGGCTGGCGATACTTCGGCGATGGCGGCACTCATAACCGACGAGGTTCTGGAACACTTTGCGGTGATCGCGCGCTGGGACGATCTGGCTGACCGGCTGAACGAGCGCTACCGGGGAATTGCCCATCGCATCGTTGCCTACCTGGCGCAGGACGACCTGCGCGCGAAACCGGGCAACCTGGCCAGGTGGGGAGAGGTCGCTGCGGCGGTACGCGAGGCCTGACGCCTCACGATCGGGTCAACCCCGCGTCCAGCGGCGATGGGACGGCCCTTCGACCCCCCCGCTTTTCACCGGCGTGATTCATCGACAAGTCAGACGGAACCGGGCGCCTCAACTTGATGCAACCCTGCTCCGGCATTCGCAGCAGGGATGATGCCAACCGGGCGCCGCTCCGAGGAGGCGTGTGCTGACATTGCACGGCCGCAAGGCCTCCGCATCGATTTGTTTATCGACGGTCAGGCGTCTGGTAGTGTCGATGTTCCTCGGATGTGGGAAGTAAACATAAAGCACAGCATCACACGGCGGGACTTTCTCAATGGGGCGGCACTCGCATTGGCAGCGGGGGCGACGCTTTCCCCGAAAGACTTGCTGGCCCTGGAGGCGGAACCTGCGGCGGCGGGCCGTATCGGCAAAGGCTACTACCCACCCGTACTCACCGGAATGCGCGGCAGCCACGACGGCTCGTTCGAGGTCGCCCATGCCCTGGCGTGGCGCGGAGAAAAGCCTGCAGAGGCCACCGTATTGGACGAGAGCTACGATCTGGTGGTGGTGGGCGGTGGTATCAGCGGCCTGGCATCGGCCTACCTGTACCGTCAGCAGGCGGGTCCCGGCAAGAAGATTCTGATCCTCGACAATCACGACGATTTCGGCGGCCACGCCAAGCGCAATGAATTTCACACCAACGGCCGCATGCTGCTCGGCGTGGGCGGCAGCATCAACCTGGAGCACCAGGACTTCAGCGACACCGTGCACCGCCTGTTGAGCGAGATTGGCGTAGACCTCGAAAAGCTCGATGCCGCCTGCGAGCCCGATTACTTCCTGTCCGACCTGGGCGGCAACACGGGCTACTTCCTGAACGCGGAGCAGTACGGGGAGAACCGCATCGTCGAGGGCCGCTGGTTCAGCGCCTGGCTCGGCGGGGGCGATTTTCGCGAGCGGGTGAGTTCGCTGGGCTTGCCAGCCGAGCAGGAACGGCGCTTGCTGGCACTGATCGCAGGGGAAAGAGACCTGCTGGAGGAGTTCTCCGTTCTGGGGACCAAGCGCCATATGGACAGCACCTCCTACCAGGAATTTCTGTCCGAACGCGCCGGGCTGTCGCCGGCCACCATCGCGCTGTTCGATCCTTTCATAAGGCTCATTTTCGGGGTCCGCTCGGATTGCCTCACGGTGACGGAGGCATTGGCGATGGGCCTCCCCGGTCATGGCAGTATCGGCCGGATGGGGAAACTGGCCGGCGATCTCCTGTCATACGTCATGGAAGGTGTGCGGTTCCCCCTGTTCCCCGACGGCAACGCATCGGTGGCCCGCCTGTTGGTGCGCAAGCTCATTCCCGGGGTCGCAGCCGGAAACACCATGGACGACATCGTCGATGCCCGCTTCGACTACAGCCGGCTGGATCGTCCCGAATCATCGGTGCGCCTGCGGTTGAACAGCACCGCGGTCAACGCCGTCAACGTCGACGATGGCGTCGAGGTCTCCTACGTGGAAGGCGGCAGGGCCTGCACCGTACGCGCCGGGCACTGCATCCTGGCCTGTTACAACGGCATGATCCCCCACCTGTGCGACGAGTTGCCGGAAGCACAGAAGCAACATCTCGCCTACGGGGTCAAGACGCCCTTCGCCATGGTCAACGTACTGCTGCGCAGCGGCGCCGCCGTCAATGCGTCCGGTGTCGCTCAGCACCTTTGCCCGGGCAGTTTCTTCGAAGCCGTCACGAAGGCGCCGCCAGTGAGCCTCGGCAAGTACCGGGGCAGCGCCAAAGGAAGTGAGCCCATGGTGCTGTGGATGGCCCACATGCCGGCACCCGGGAAAAACGGCAGTCAGAGTGCCCGTGACCTGTACCGCCTGGGTCACCACCGTCTCTACACGACGCCGTTTGCCACCTACGAAGCCGAGATCAGGCGCCAGTTGACCGCCATGTTCGGCGCCAGGGGCTTCGACGCCGAACGCGATATCGAAGCGATCACGGTGAATCGCTGGCCCCACGGCTACGCGTACGAGTACATGGGCCTGTTCGATCCGGAATGGGAAACAGGCCAGGCGCCCCATGAGTTGGGCCGCAAGCCCTGCGGCCGCATCAGCATTGCCAATTCCGACTCGGAGGCTTCCGCCTACCTCCACTCGGCGATCGACGCCGCGGCGCGCGCAGTAGGGGAACTCGCATAGGCCGCCCTCGGGCGGAGAGCGATCTGCAGCCGGGAGCATCGTGGTGTCCGAACAGCTTCAGATTACCCGCCGCGACTTTTTGAACGGCGTCGCGCTGGGTGTGGCGGCCGGGGCGACGCTTTCCCCGATGGAGTTGCTGGCGATGGCCGGCGACGAGCGGCCGCCGTACCCGCCGGCGCTGACCGGAATGCGCGGCAACCATCCCGGTTCGTTCGAGATCGCGCACGGGCTGTCGCGGTATGGGGCCACCTGGCCGCGGCCGGATCAACTCACTGACGATACCTACGACCTGGTGGTGGTCGGCGGCGGCATCTCGGGCCTGGCGGCGGCCCTGTTTTACCGGCAGCGCGCGGGTGCGCAGGCAAAAGTACTGGTGCTCGACAATCACGACGACTTCGGCGGGCACGCGAAGCGCAACGAGTTCGATGTCGGCGGCAAGCGGCTGATCGGTTACGGCGGCAGCCAATCGATCGATACGCCGGGGCGCTACTCGAAAGCCGCCCGGCAACTGCTGCGCGATGTCTCCATCGACACCGGGCGATTCTATGACTACTTCGACCAGGAATATTACGGTCGCCGGGGTCTCGGGCGCGCCATCTACTTCAGCGCTGAAGCCTACGGCGCCGACAGCGTTCATCCCAATGTCACCTGGGACTTCCGCGGCGCTGAACTGCAGAACGTTGCGGAATCGGTAAGCGCCTACCCGCTGACCGAAGAGACCCGCAGGAGCCTCGAGCGCCTGCTCACCGAGGATATCGACTACCTGGAAGGCCTTAACCGGGCCCAGCGCATCGATGCGCTGCGTGCCATGAGCTACACGGACTTCCTGGAGCGCCATGCCGGGGTGACCCGGGAAGCGGCGACCCTGTTCCGCGACATGACCCGGGGATACTGGGGCGTCGGCTGGGATGCGCTCTCGGCGCTGGAGGCGCATCGCCTCGGCATGCCGGGCACCGCGAGCCTCGGCATCGGCAAACTGGAGAACGAGGCGCCGGTTCGTGACGAGCCCTATATCTTCCACTTTCCGGACGGCAACGCGGGGGTGGCGCGGGCCCTGGTTCGGCAACTGATCCCACGGGCCGTGCCCGGTAGTTCCATGGAAGACCTGGTGCTTGCGCGGGTCGATTACGGCCTGCTGGACAGGCCGGCGAACGGCACGCGAATCCGGCTGAACAGCACGGCCGTGAACGTCGGCCACGCTGACCGCGACCGCCATGTGGACGTCACCTATGTGCAGAACGGCGAGGTGTGCCGGGTACGCGGCAGGCACGCGATACTAGCCTGCTACAACGAGATGGTCCCGCACCTGTGTTCCGAGGTGCCGAAGGCGCAGCAGGCAGCCATCGCTTATGCAACCAAGGTGCCGCTGGTCTACATCAACATCGCGGTGCGCAACTGGAAGGCCTTTGAGAACCTGGGCTACGAGAGCTTCTACGTGCCCCAAGGCCTGTTGATGCACTCCTTCGGCATGGACTTCCCGGTGAGCATGGGCGGCTATGAATTCACGCGCAAATCGAGCGAGCCGACCGTCATTCACGGCACCTACGTGCCGACCGACCCGGGCAAGGGGCTGACGGCGCGGGAACAGCATATTGCCGGGCGCCGGCAGCTCTACGAACAGACGTTCGATGAATTCGAGCGCAAGATCGTCCGCCAGCTGAGCGGCGCGCTGGAAGGCGGCGGGTTCGACGCGGCGCGCGACATTGCCGCCATCACGGTCAACCGCTGGCCGCACGGCTACGCCTACGAGTACAACGAGTATTCGGACCCGCCGGAATACGGCCGCTACAACGGTCCGCACATCGCCGGGCGCGCGCGCATCGGGCGCATTTCCATCGCCAACTCCGATGCATCCGCCTACGCGTACGTGGACGGCGCCATCGATGCGGCGGACCGCGCCGTCGACGAACAGCTCGGCGTCGCCTGATGAACGGAGCAATCGTCGACGTGATCGATCGCCTCCCGGTCGGCCCGGCCCAGGCGCTCGGACACGGCGACTGTTCGTGAGCGATCCACGACCGATGGCGGGCGGATCGAATACTCCCCCGGAACCCTGGATGCGCGAAGCGCTGCGGGACGGTTTCCGGTGCCTCGCATCCGGTCGGCTGGACGCAGCCTCGGCCTGCTGCAGGCGGCTGCTCGGCGCCAAGCCCGACCTGGTGGAAGCACACTTCCTGGTCGGCCTCATCGCCGTCGAAATGAGGCAGAACCGGACCGCGCTCAGCGCCTTCGGGTCCGTAACGAAGCTGGCGCCGGACCACGGGGCCGCCTGGGCGAACCTGGCGAGGCTCTTCATGGTCGCCGGGCAGGCTGCGAGGGCGGACGCCGCCCTGGAGCAGGCCGTGCGCTTCCACGACAGCAATCCGGCGGTGCTGGACCTCATCGGCTCGGTGTACGGTCTGCTGGGCGACCAGGCCGAAGCATCGGGGTGGTACGGGAAGGCCGTGCAGAGGGCGCCGAAGCATGTCTCCTATCTCGTCAACCAGGCGAACAATCACATGTTTCTCGGCGCCCTGGGCAAGGCGGAGGCCGGGTTGAACAAGGCGCTCGGCCTGCAGCCGGGCAATCCGAACGCACACTGGGTGCTGTCTAATGTGCGCAAGGCAACCGACCGCGCGCATGTGGAGCGCCTGCGGGAACTGGTACGCAAGGACTACCGCGATCCACGCGCACTCGCCTTCCTGTACTACGGCCTCGGCAAGGAACTCGAAGACCTCGAACAATGGGACGAGGCGTTCAAGGCCTTCAGGCGCGGTGCCCAGGCGCGCCGCAGTACCATCGAGTTCAATGAACAGGCGGAAATCGACATGTTCCGGGCCTTCGGGGAGACGTTCACGGAGGAGTGGTTCGCACGGGAGGGCACAGGGCATGACGATCCCTCGCCGATCTTCGTGGTCGGGCAGCCGCGCACCGGCACGACGCTGATCGAAAGAATCATCACCAGCCACTCCCAGGTGCATTCGGCGGGCGAATTGAGGCAGTTCGGAACCTGCATTCGCAAGTTGTCTGATTACCGCGAACCGACGCGCTACTCGGCACGGCTGGCGCGGCTTGCCGCCCGACTCGACTGCGGCAAGCTTGGCAGCGCCTACCTGCTGACGACCGAGAAGATGCGCGGTACGGCGCCACGCTTCGTGGACAAACTGCCGCCCAACTACCTCTACATTCCGGTCATCCTGAAAGCGCTGCCCGGAGCCCGGATCGTGCACCTGACCCGCAATCCCATGGACGCCTGCTTCGCCAGCTTCAAGCAGCTCTTTGCCGATGCCTATCCGCATTCCTACGACCAGGCGGAGATGGCCCGCCACCACGCGCGCTACTTTCACCTGATGGCGCTGTGGCGCGAGCGGTTCGGAGACCGGTTCCTCGATATCTCCTACGAGGGCACGGCGCGCGACCTCGAGCCCAACGCCCGGGCGCTGATCGAATTCCTGGGCCTGCCCTGGGAAGACGCCTGTCTCGAGTTTCACAAGCAGGATACGGCCGTGACAACGGCCAGCGCCGTGCAGGTGCGCCAGCCCGTGCACACGGGCTCCATCGGCCGCTGGCGTCGCTACGAAGCCCATCTGGCCGTCATGCGCCGGACACTGGAAGTACAGGGGGTGCCGCTCGGTAACGCCGGGCCTGCGGTTTCGTGAACCGGGGCGCCAGCCGGGCGGCTCCACCAAGGGGTGGAGTGGAGCCTGGTGGCTGATGATCTGCTGCTTATGAGAACCAGTCCGGGCCGACATTGCCGAGCATGGCGAGCAGCCGAGTTGAAACGAGGGTAATCCGGGCGTAGCCTCGCGGTCGTCAAACACTTTGTTTCGGGACCGGCCGTGGCGGGTGCGGGCCATAGGGGAGAAATACATGGCGCCACAACGTACACACGCGCGACGGCATGCGCACCGAATCAAGCCCGCTCGCGGGCTCGGGGCAAACGCCCCCTTCCGGCCAAGAAGAACCCTGCTGGCGCAGGCGGTTTCCGCCGCGCTGGTAGCTGGCGCCGCGTCGAATGCGGCGCTCGCGCAGGAACTCGAGCTCGAGGAGATTATCGTCACCGCCACCAAGCGCGCAGAATCCGTCATGGACGTGCCGGTGGCGATTCAGGCCCTCTCCGGCAACTTCATCCGCGACATCAACCTGAACGATGTCAAAGACCTTACCCAGTTCACGCCGGGCGTGACCGGCAACTCCAAGGACAGCTTCATCGACTCGGTCCGCGTGCGCGGCATTGTCACCAACGACTTTGGCAACGGCGGCGACCCGTCCATCGGCATGTACAAGAACGGGCTCTACCAGGGCCGTACCGGCGCCGGCGTGTTCAGCCTGTTCGACATCGATCGCGCCGAGATCCTGCGCGGTCCACAGGGCTTCCTGTTCGGCCGCAATTCCATCTCGGGGGCGATGAACGTCCACACCACCCGCCCGCGCAACGGCGAGACCGACGGGTACGCGGAGCTGAACGTCGGCGAGCGCGACGTGCTTGAATTCGAAGGCGGTTTCAACGTCACGCTGAGCGAGAACCTGGCCGTGCGGTTCGCGGCCCAGCACATGCAGGAAGACGGCTACATCACCAATGTCGAAAACGACAACAAGCTCATCGACCAGGACAAGAGCGCGTTCCGGGTAACCGGCGTCTACGACAATAACGACAACGTCCAGGTCATGGTGATGGCCGAGTACGAAGACCGGGATCAGACCGGGACGGTGTACCGGGCCAGCGGGGAGGGCGGTTCCTACGCCCTGCTCGAGAGCATCTACGGCGACCTCAGGCTGCCGGACGGCCTTCGCGAGGTGAGCCTCGACGAGCCGCCCAACGGTATATTCGACGTTGGCGAGTTTCTGAGCTTCGCCGCCGAGATCACCATCGATCTGGACTTCGGCACCTTCACCTCGCTCACCGGCTTCAAGGACCACGAATACGGGTACACGGAAGATTACGACGCCACCATCCTGCGCATATTCGACTACGAGCAGGACCAGGAAGGCACCTACTTCGAGCAGGAATTCCGGCTGACTTCGCATACCGACGGGCCGCTCGACTGGTATACAGGGGTGTCGTTCTACGACGAGGACATCGACAGCCGGTTTATGGGTCGGCAGGACGAGGAGATCTACTGCAACGTTTACTGGGGCGCCACCTGCGAGGGCCTGTTCGACTACTACAACTACTACGGCTACTCCGACTACCTGTTCTACTACTTCGGAACCAACGTCTGGACTCCGAGCCCTACCGGTTACATGGAGGACTGGAACGAGACTATAGGCAAGTTCAAGGGCTGGGCCGCCTACTTGGACCTGAACTACCAGTTCACCGATACCATCGATGCGAGCCTCGGCGTGCGCTACAACAGCGACGAGAAGGATTTCTCCCAGGAGGCGCTGAGTGGGCGCAATCCGAGCCCGGTGCTCGGGCCCAAGGTGCAGACCGGGTTCACGACGCCGAACGGCCCCTTGCGGGACAAGGTCAAATGGGAGGACGTGACCTGGCGCTTCGTGGTCAATTTCCGGCCCAACGACGACACCCTGCTGTTCGCGGGCGTGACCACCGGTTACAAGCAGGGCGGCTTCAACAGCTTCACGCTGAATCCCGTGGTGGCGCCGTTCGGCAACACGGCGGCCATGCCGGACACCCATGTTCCGGCTCACTTCGACGGCGAAAACTCCATCTCCTACGAGGTCGGCTACAAGGGCACGATCATGGACGGGCGCACCCAGCTCACACTGAACGCGTTCTTCTACGAGTTCGAAGACATGCAGGCCACCTGCGGCCTCACCCTGCCCGTGGTGGTGTGCAATGTCGGCACGCTCGAGGGCATCGGGGCCGAGGGCACACTGCAGACGGTGCTGAACGAGAACTGGCAGTTCATGGCCGGCTTCGCGTTCTTCGACAGCGAGGCCAAGGGTGTCCAGGAATTCTGCGGCGATGGCGAGCGGGTGCTGGGCAGCGTCGATGTCTGCGAGGGCCAGTCGATACCCGGCGCCCCCAAGTGGTCGTTCTTCGCGTCGCTGAGCGCGGACTATCCGGTGGGCAACGGCAGCGTATTCGGCGATCTGGCGTGGAGCTGGGAGGGCGACAGGCGCACGGGCTGGCTGCCGTTGACGCCGGAATCGACAAACTTTCCCGAGTCTTACCGCATGGTGGACGGTCACTCCGTCGCCCAGGCGACGGTCGGATACCGGGGCGCGGGTAACTGGACGGCCGCGCTGTACGTGGAGAACCTGTTCGACGACAAGTATTTCGACGGCGGCATCACGAATGGCGGTCCGGCCAATCCCTACGTTGCACTCGACTGGGGCCCGGGCCGTCCGCGGACGGTCGGCGGGCGGTTCACCTATACCTTCGACTAACGATATTCGTCACCGGGCGCAGGCGCGCAGCAGGCAAACCCGTCAGCCAGTACGCGCAACACGGCTGCCCGCGCGGCCATGGCGGCAAACGTAATGCGTGTTCCATGAACGCCTGCGGCATTGTCCTTTTCGCGCGGGCCGGCGTCTGCTGAGGTACGCAACCCGTGGAAGACCTGGGCGCGATTTCACTCATTCCGACGCTTTGCGTCTTCGTGCTGGCGGTAGCCACCCGCCGCCCCATCGAATCGCTAATTGCCGGCTCCATCGTCGGCCTGGTCATCATTCACGGTACGGGCTTCATCGGCGGCTTCGCCGAGGCGTCGGTGCGCGTCATGACCGACTACGACGTCGCCTGGGTCATCCTCGTCTGCGGGTTCATGGGTGGGCTAATCGGAGTGCTGATTCGCACGGGCTCGACGAGGGCGTTCACCGAGGTGCTGGGACGGCGCGTCAGGTCGGCGAAAGGCGCGCTGACGGCGACCTGGGTGCTCGGCATCTTCCTGTTCGTGGACGACTACCTGAACTCGCTGGCCGCCGGTTCCGCGATGCGCAAGCTCACCGACACCTACCGGGTGTCGCGCGAAAAACTGGCCTACGTGGTCGACTCCACGGCCGCGCCCATCAGCGTCATCATCCCGTTCTCGACCTGGGGCGTGTTCTTCGCGGGGCTGATCGTCGCCAACGGCATCGCACCCGAGGGCGAGGGCCTCGACACCTATATCGGCGCCATCCCCTACATGCTCTATGCCTGGGTGGCGGTGCTGCTCGTGCCGCTGGTCATCCTCGGCGTCATCCCGTCGCTGGGCGCCATGAAGGCCGCGGAGCATCGCGCCGGCACCACTGGCGTGACCGTCCCGCCCGAGGCGGCGCACATCGAACAGGCGAACGAGTCGATTCAGCCACGGGAAGACATCAGGCCCAGCATTACACTATTCGTGGCGCCCATGCTGCTGCTGGTGCTCGCCACCCTGTATTTCGACAAGGACTTCCTGATCGGCATCTACGTGACGCTCGGCTGCACGGCGGCCTATATCCTCGCCACCCGGATGATGAGCCTGCACGACACCTTCGACACCATTATCGACGGGTTCAAGACCATGATCGAGCCGCTCGGGGTACTGGTGGCGGCGTTCATCCTGAAGGATGTGAACGACGCGCTCGGCCTCGCCGAGTACGTCGTCGAGACCATGCAGCCCCTGTTGACGGCACGGTCGCTGCCGACGGTGGTGTTTGCGTCGATGGCCCTGGTGTCTTTCCTGACCGGGTCGAACTGGGGCGTGTTCGTCATCGTGCTGCCCATCGTCACCGCGCTCACCAACAATCTCGGCGCGGACATGACGCTGGTTATCGGGGCCACGCTCTCGGCGAGCACTTTCGGCAGCCACGCCTGCTTCTATTCCGATGCCACCGTGCTGACCGCACAGGCATCGGGCTGCACGCCGATGCAGCACGCGCTGACACAGATTCCCTATGCGCTGATCGCGGCGCTGATCACGATCGCGGGTTTCCTCGCGCTCGGGTACTGGTAGGTTTGCCGGGCCTGTGGCGGGCGTACGGGCAGGAACCGGCGACAATGGAACGAAGAATTTTCAATAACGGAACAGGAGTATGAAGCGATGAGAAATGTAATGGTGTCAATCGCCCTGGGTGCGGTAGCCGTGGCCGCCGCGTTGGCCGCTACCGCCGCTGATGAGGCAGCCGTCATTCCGGCGAAGATCAGCGTGGTCGAGCTGGCCGGCAGCATTTTCGAGCGGGACGACATGATCGAGACGGCGCACGAGGGTGGCAACACGACGCTCGATGTGACGACGCTGCTTTCGAGCGACGGGAGATTCGCATCCGGCATGTACCGGTCGGGCAAGACCCGGTTGGAAATTGAGGAACCCTATGGCGTGGATGAATTCATGTATTTCCTGGAAGGCGGGATCAGGCTGATCTCGGCGGATGGAACCGTGCAGACGATCGATGCGGGCGAAGCAGTTACCGTCCCCAAGGAATGGACGGGCACCTTTGAAACCGAGGGTTATTCCAAGATCTGGGTCATCTATTCCGCTGATGGATCAGGCCTTTGAAACTGCGTTGGGAGTGACCGCTGGTTTGCGGTTCTACCGGGCGCACCGGGGCAGGCGGCAAACGCGGTCCGTTGCTAGTGGGCAGCCCCCATGTCGGGGGCCCGGATTGGCGGAGCGTCGCAACGATCGGCCAAGCAGCACGGCAAACGGGGAGGGTATGACATGAGTCGTTTCACACGCAGGGAGTTCATGGGTTCATCGGCAGCGTTGCCGCTTGGCCTGGGTCTTGCGGCGGGGGCAACGGCCGGAGCAACGGAGGTGCCCGCGGGCGGTGCGGCATCGATGATCGTGACCGGCGCCAACGTCATCACGATGGACGGCGACAACCCGCGCGCGGAGGCGCTTGCCGTGCGCGGCGACCGCCTGCTGGCGGTGGGGTCCAACGACAACGTCATGCAACATGCGGGAACCGGCACACAGCGGATCGATGCCCGGGGCCTGACTGTCACGCCGGGCTTCATCGATGCGCACAGTCACCCGCTGTTCGCCGGGGAGGCGGTGGGCGTAAACGTCAACCTGCGCCGCATCGGGGACGTCAAGCGGGCCCTGGCCGCCAAAGCCGCGCAGACGCCGCCCGGCCACTGGATTCGCGGCGTCATGTACGACGATACCAAGTTCGAGGACGCGCGGCCCCTCGACCGGCGCGACCTCGACGAGGCGGTGCCCGATCACCCGGTCTATGTCGGGCACCGCGGCGGCCACACCGGCGTCGTCAATTCGAAGGCCTTCGAACTGGCCGGCATCACCAACCGCACCCCGGACCCGGACGACGGCCGGTACTTCCGCGAAAACGGCGAACTGACCGGCAAGGTCGCCGAGCATGCGCGCGACGTATTCTTCGAGGTGGGCACCTGGCCGGTCATCGACCGGGCGGTGCGGCAGCGGGCGGCGGAAATCGCCTCCCGGAACATGGCGGCGGCGGGCCTGACCTCGACGACGGATGCCTACGGCACCCTGAATGACCTGATCGCCTACCAGGATGCGCGCGATGCGGGCGAACTCCGCTTTCGCCTGTCGTTCATGCCCGGCGGCGGCAGCGAGGTCTACGCGGGCCTGAAGACCGCGGGCGTCCGCTCGGGTTTCGGCGATGAGACCATTCGCATCGGCGCGGTCAAGTTCAGCGCCGACGGGTCGGCGTCGGAACGGACGATGTACATGAGCACGCCCTACGAGGGCACCGACGATCACGGCATTCTGACCATGACCCAGGAACAGATCGACGCGGCCGTCGACGATGCGGTTGCCCACGGCTTCCGGGTCGGCATACACGCGAACGGCGACCTGACCATCGACATGGTGCTGAAGGCCTACGAGCGGGTGCTGCGGGATCGCCGGGGCCCGAACCCGCGGCACCGCATCGAGCACTGCTCACTGATCGATGCCGGCCTGCTGAAACGGATCAAGGCGGCGGGTGTGGTGCCGACGCCGTTCTATACATACGCGCACTATCACGGCAACAAGTGGGCCGACTACGGCGCGGCCAAAATGGAACGGATGTTCGCGCACCGCAGCTTCCTCGATGCGGGTATCCCGGTCGCGCCGGCATCGGACTACACGCCCGGGCCCTACGAGCCGATGATGGCGATTCAGAGCATGGTGACCCGCAAGGACATGCAGGGCCGCGTATGGGGGCCGAGCCAGCGCATCAGCGTCACCGAAGCGATGCGCATCTGCACCCTCAACGGCGCCTATGCCTCCTTCGAAGAGGACATCAAGGGTTCGCTTGCAGCCGGAAAACTCGCCGATTTCGTCATTCTCGAACAGGACCCGCACGATGCCGACCCGGATTCGATCAAGGAGATCAAGGTTGTACGGACCGTCATGGGAGGCCGTACGACCCATGCAGCTTAAGCCTTCCATTCTGTCTGCCGTTTTGTTGCTCAGCGCCTGCGGCGAGCCGCCACGGCCGGGCGTCGACATAGTTTTCGTCAATGCGCGCGCCTGGACGCTGGATGCCGACAGGCCCTGGGCCGAAGCCGTCGCCGTGAACGGCGATGCCATTGCCTACGTCGGCGACAACGCGGGAGCGCTCGCGCTAGCCGGAGAAAACACCGCCAGCTATGACCTCGACGGCAAGATGCTGCTGCCGGGGTTCATCGATACGCACATGCACCCGGTATCCGGCGGCGCCTACGCAAAGGCCCTCTCCCTGGATACCTACGGCACCGTCGACGATTGGATTGCGGCGATCGATGCGTACGCAAAAGCCAACGCCAAAGCGCCGCTGCTGTTCGGCTACGGCTGGCTGGCCACAACGTTCGGGCCCGCCGGGCCCACGCGGCAGATGATCGATGCCGTGGTGGACGATCGGCCTGTGCTACTCATGGACGAGGGGTTCCACGCCGCCTGGGCAAACTCGGCTGCGCTCGAGAGGCTGAACATCACACAGGATACCGCCGACCCCGTCCCCGGATTCAGCTACTACAAGCGCGACGAGTCGGGAGATGCAACGGGCTACCTGCTCGAAGGAACGGCCGGACTGGCGATGCAGGCACTCAACGTCATCACCGAGCAGGTCATCGTCGACGGCACCGCGCATGTCATCGATGTGTTGAACAGCTACGGCGTCACCGCCGTTTTCGATGCCGGCGCGTTCGGCGAGGAGGGCTCCCTGCACAACGTCCTGCAAAGGCTCGAGGAGGGCGGCGACCTGACGGTACGCATTGTCGGCGCTTATGCCGCGGCCGGCCCGGAAGACGTCGAGCGGGCGGTGGGCGAGACCAGGGCATGGAGCGACCGGATAAAGGGCAAGCGCTATCACTACCGCGTGCTCAAGATCATGGACGACGGCACGGTCGAGGGCCGCACGGCGGCAATGTTCGAGGATTACCAGGGCGAACCGGGCAACAGCGGCAAGACGGTCTATACCCAGCAGCAGATGACCGAAATGGTGGTCGGCGCCGGGGCGGAGCAGATCGATGTGCACATTCATGCCCTTGGCGAGCGCGCGGTGCATGAAGCGCTGAATTCGATCGAGGCGGCGAGAAGCGTCCACCCGTACAGCTCGAGCCGTTACACGATTTGCCACATCGAGGTCGTCACCGACGAGGACCTGCCAAGATTTGCCGAACTGGATGTCATTGCGCAAAGCACCCCGCTGTGGGCGTCTTACGACACCTACGGGGAACAATTCGTCAGCGCGGATCAGTTCAGCCGCTTCTGGCGATTCAACAGCCTCGACGAACTCGGCGTGAAACTCACCTGGGGCAGTGACTTTCCCGCCAGCGGCGCCGGCATGGCCGGCATGTCGCCGGTCCTCCAGATGGAAATCGGCCACACTCGCCAGGAAGCCGGAAATCCGGATGCACCCGTACAGCCGCGCGAGACCGAGCGGATCGATCTCGAGACAGCGATTCGCGGCTACACCATCGACGCCGCCTACCAGCTGCACATGGAAGACGAGATCGGCTCGCTCGAAGTCGGCAAGAAGGCCGACCTGGTCGTACTGGACAGGAACCTGTTCGAAAGCGACCCGTATGACATTCACCGAACCGCGGTGGTCATGACGCTGATGGACGGCGAAATCGTATACGAGGCAACGGAGTAGATTCCCTCTCGATGTTGTCCCGCCGCTACAGCCCGACGCCCGGGCGCAACAGGAACCCTGCGCCGTGTGAGTGATGTGTGAATGGGGTCAGGTTCAATTGCTTTCCTTTTTCGGGTCGTGCCTTGTATTTCAATCCACTTCAGTAACAGACAGTAAGTGTTTGTTTACAAAGAGGATGTAAAAGCTATGCCGGCCCGACCCATGCAATGCGCCGTGCAAAGGTGCACAACCTTAGCCTGACTGCGACCTGCGCGCATCGCCTCACGGGTTCTGATCCCAATCCGGGTCGGTGCTTGGCGTGAGCGGTGAATCGCCGACCAGGAGACCCTTGCTGGGTACGTGGTTGATCTCGAGCCTCACGCCATCGGGATCCTCGAATACGATGTAGTAATAACCCGGCGCCCACTCACCCTCTATCGGCCCGCGGTCGATGTTTGCGCCCATTGCGCGCAGCTTGGCCGCCGCCTTGTCCACATCTTCGCGCGAGCGGGCGCGCAGGCACAGGTGGTGCAGGCCGATCCGGTTCTGGACGAAGCGTTCGCCCTCCCACTCCGGCGCACAGCGTTGAATGCCGAGCGCGGTGCGCCCGCCCACGTGATAGACGAAGTTATTGCCGTCGTAGACCTTGTGCATGCCCAGAAACGGCAGCAGTTCGCAATAGAACGCCCGTGCTTCATCGAAACGGCTCACAGTCAGAATGGCGTGCGCCATGCCGTTGATCTCGATCATGGAAAACCCTGCATTCCCATCGGGCGACCACAAGCCCCCCAAGCCTTGCGGGAGTTTATCAGGCCTGCCTGTGGCAATGGCTACTCGGAGTGCCGGGAGCGCCAGGATTCGTCGCCCCGGGCAGGGTCGACCCCGAGGACCGAAACCTCTCCGGCCGACGACTATGGCCAGCTTGTCGACTGAGATGCAATACCGCTGAATCGGTGGAGGACCGGATACTGTGTGAATCAACGCGTCAAGGTCCCGATGGTTGAAGCACCGCCCGATACGAACGGTGGTTGTACGGAACCAAATGCCCTTGGGCGCGTCGAACCATGATCATGGAGGAGGGCCGCCCCCGGTAGCCGGCCGATTCCACGGTCACGCTGCATGCATGTACGAATGTAAAGGAGATTCGAGCATGAAAGGTGTAGAAGGAACTGCGACGGCAAGCAGTGTCAATGATCATGGGGGCGAATCGTCCGCAGCCCCAAAGACAAAGCGGGGTGAATTCGGCGACCGGCGGGTGTCCGTAGCGCCGCCGGAAGCGCAGCAACGGTCCCTGTACGAGAGCGGGGAGGCGGGCGGCATCTCCGGTACCGGCGAAACATATCGTCCTCATGCTTCGCGCCATGCGACCACGGTAACGCCCGGCCCCCGTCACTTGGCGTCGGTGGAGAGGCATGAACTGCCGCACCGGCCGACCGAAGTGGAACCGCCGACGGCGGGCTCCCGCACAGACACTGCCGCAGCCAGTCCAGCGTCCGCCTCCACTCGCGGTAAATTGGATTGGATTGTCGCCTACCGGCGGATGGTAGACCTGGGCTATTGGTTCTCGAAAGAGGGCCAGCCTGACGCGAGCGAACGTTGGAGCCTCGCAAGAAAACGCGTCCAGGAAGCTGTCAGGTACAGGTTCAAACAGCACAGTAAAAGAGAGCGATACCAGCTTCCGCCGGGGCCCCGAAGCGCCGGCCGGCCGGAACAGATGTACCGTGCTCTCCAGGACATGGCCCGTGGCGCTTCCGATAGGGGCGACGACGACCGGGCTGGTGCGATTCGCTGGGACATCGGGAAACTGGACGGCGGCATGACTGCCGAACTCGCCAAGCTGGCGAGCGTGTTCGGTTCGATCGACGACCTGGCCGCGGCCGGATTGCCCCAACTGGCGGTAGCGGTGACGGTCGAGCCGGCGGAGACATCCCGAACTGCGCGGGTCCCCATGGCACCCCCGTTGCAAAGGACCTTGCCGGAAGGCGCCGGAGGCAGGCAACGGGGGCTCGTGCCGAGAAACGTTGGCCGGGTCAATTCCAGGGAAACGCCGTACCCCGGACCGGAGGAGCGTGCCAAAGTCAATTGGATCCCCCTCTACGACGGTATCAAGTCGCGTTACGCGGCAGATGTCAGGGGGAACGACCTCTACGCCACTGCAGCCAGCGCCGCGAGCATTCGCGAGATCGATCGGGCCGTGTTGGACGCGTACAGGAGCTTCCGGGCCGGTCCTGCTTCGGGCGAGGAGGTGTCAGACGCGAAGGTGGCCATGTCCAAACTCCGAGCACTGCGGAGCAACGCCTCGAGAGTGTCGAATTCCCGGTTGGCGGCGATCCGGGAAACCATGCACCGCATCAACCGGCTTACTCTCGAGAAGCACTCGGATCTCGCGTTGCGCAGCATCGCGTTCGCCGGGGTGTCGTCCCGTGGCGGAGCTGCAGTCCCCGGCCGGGAAGTCCTTGAAGCGTGGCTGCTGCAACAGGCGGCTGCGGCGGGTGCCTCGAGCATCGAGCACCGCTATTTCACACAATTGGCAAACGAGCTGGCTGGGGAAACCGATCCCTGGTCCGTCTCACTGGGCCTTGTCGGCAGCCTGCCGGCGGGCGATGCGGATCAGGCGGAGCGATTGCGGGCCGCCCACTGCGCTCTTGTGCAAGCCATGGCCGGCACTCTCTCCGCGTCGTCGCCCCGGCCGGGTTCCCTCGCCACCGCCAATCCCGTCCCGGACGGCAGCCAGGCTTCGGTGTCGAGGCAACATCCGATCCTGACGCAGCTCTTCCGGCACGAACGGTTGTCGAACGATCAACGCCAGGCAATCCTGGCCGGTGTCTCACGGGCTACGGCCGCCGGGAGTTGCCCCGTATCAACGTCCCATCCGGAAACCTGGGCGGCTGGCCTGCTGCAACGAATCCAGGAGAATATCGACAAGTCGTGGGCTGCCTTGACCGGGGACGAAAAGGCCGGCGTAGTGAGCGATTGGACGCAGATGCGGGATTTAATCCAGACACTTGATGCGGCGGGTTACCTGTAACGACCGTGTATTGGCGCGTAGCGGTTCCGTTACCGAGTAGACGCGAAGCGGGTTCTGGTCCCAATCCGGTTCGGCGCTCAGCTCAGTTCACCGACGGCACGGTAGGCCTCGTCGATGGCCGTGTGCGTATAGGCGGAGGCGCCGGCATCGGAGTTGGCGAAGACGATTTGTCCATGGGGCCGGCCGGCGACCTGGTGCGGCGCCTGGCCCTCCGGGAACTCCTCGTCCCGATCCAGCCAGCTTGCCTTGAAGCGTATCGTCGTCCCGTTGATCCGGTCGGCCTCCAAGCCCTGCAACTCGGAGCCCAGCCAGCCGTCCGCGAGCCATTCCCCCATCGGCTCGTTCAACCATGTGGCCCTGTCGGTGCGGGTGATCTGGCCGTCGGGAGAGTGGGTTTCGATCGTGTCGGCGTAGAACACCAGCATCTTTTCGACGTTGCTACCGGGGTCCTGCGCCCAAAGCGGGGCGTAGGCATCCCGGTACCAGGATTCCGGGTCTGCCACGGCGTCATCAGCGCTGGCGCAAACCGAGAACAAAGACAGGGCGAGCATGCAGATCGACTTTTTCATGATGGTGCGTCCGGGAGGCTGGTTGGAGGACCGGCAGTATAGGCTCACGGTACCGCTCGAAAAATCCGAACCTGTAGGAACGGTTACTTCCATTCTGCGAGTCGGGGCGGGCAGGCCGATTCCCTTGCGCCCTGATTCCAGTCCGGGCAGCCGAAATTGCTCGAAGGAGACCGGTTCGATCCCCCTGCGACCCGGGGCGGCAACCTGACACGGGGTGAGTAATCCAATATAGATGTGCGTTGCCATTAAACATATAATCTGGATTCTGACGTTCAGACTGCCATCAACAGGAACGAGGCAATGAAAGACCGGCCGGTCCTGTATCCGAGGCCGCGCGCGGGCACGCGTACAGGGCGCGTGTGGGAGGTCGCCGACGAAATCACCCGCGACAGTGGCCGGCGCGCCTCCCGCCGCGAGGTCGTGGAACGCATCGCCGCGGAGGACGGTAACCCGGCCACGGCGAACACCCAGTACCAGCATTGGAAAACCAGCTATGAGGCGTCTGCCGGGCACCCGCCGGCTCCGCAAGAAGCGTTGCGGGATGTCGAGGCGCAGCCGGTGACGGTGGCGCCGGACGGCAGGCTGGTGATTCCACAGGAGATGCGCGATGCGATGATGCTCGACAGGGACGGCCGCGTGACCGCCCGCGTCGAAGCGGGAGAGTTGAGGGTGACCTCGCGCCGCATCGCAATCCGGCGTATGCAGCGTGAGTTGAGCGAATACAAGTCTCCAGGAGAAAGTGTGGTCGATGCGTTCCTTGCGGAGCGCCGGGCCCTGTGGGGAGAGGAGTAGCCAAGAGCGGCGCATGGCGATTGTATTCGACAGCTCCGCCCTCCTGGCCATCGCTTTCAACGAAACCGGCGCAGAACGGGCTGCCGAGGCCCTTCCCGACGGCATCCTTTCGGCCGTCAATGCATCCGAGGTGGTTGCCTGTCTGATCGACCGCGGTGTTCCCGAGACAAGCGCGCGGAACCGGCTGCGCGACTTCGACATTCCCGTCCGTCCCTTCGATGAAACCCTGGCATTGGCTGCAGGGGCGCTGCGAACAACGACGAGGCAGCAGGGCCTGTCGCTTGGCGACAGGGCATGCCTCGCCCTGGCCAGGCGCGAGCGCGCCCCGGTAATCACCGCGGACCGGAACTGGACAAGACTCGTTCTCGACCTGGAAGTAAAGTTGATACGCTGATTGCCTGAGGTCGATGCTGCCAGGCTTGAACCGGGCACCCGCGCCGCCTCGGTCAACGAGTTGCCACTTTACTCGAGCGGCGTCGTCGTGGAGATCATCATGACCGTACAACACATTTCGCGCACCGGATCGTTCTCGTGCATCGTTTTCGCAGTCGTCCTCCTGGCCGGTACGGTGGCGCACGCCTCGTCGCCCGACGAGGCGCTGGAGGTGCTCATGCAGCATTTCTGGGAAGCCCAGGTGCAGGCCGCGCCGCTGGCCGCGACCCTGTGGGGCGAAAACCGGTACCGGGACAAGGTCGACGATCTCAGCCCCGAAGCGCTGGCGGCCCGGGTCGCCAGGCTCGACGAGGTCATCGCGAGGCTCAAGGAGATCGATGCGCACGGCATGAGCTCGGCCAATCGCGAAAATCATGACGCCTTCGAATGGATGCTGGCCCACGAGCGGCGCAACCTGGATTTCGATACACGGTACTTCACCATCAACTCCCTCGGCGGCTGGCACAGCAGTTTCGCCGACGTGATCCTGGCGACGCCCTATTCGTCGGAGCAGGACTATCGGGACCTGCTGGAACGATTGAAGGGGTTCGGCGTCTACGCCCGACAGAACCTCGATCTCATGCGTTCCGGGATAGAAAGCGGCTATACGCAGCCGTGCGAGTCGCTCGGAGGATACGGGCAGTCCATCGCCGATTACGTTGCGGACAACCCGGACGCCAGCGTTTTTGCGCGGCCGTTCGACAACATGCCCGGTTCCATTGCCGCGCCGGTGCGCGAGGAATTGCGCGCGGAAGCCCTGCGGGTGATCGACGCAGTGGTCAACCCCGCCTATGAGGCTTTCGCGGACTTTTTTGCCGAGAGTTATGAGCCGGCCTGCCGCAGCTCGGTGGGGCTTTCCTCGCTACCGGGCGGGCGTGAAGCCTATGATCACGCCCTGCGCTACTTCACCACCCTGGACGCGGACGCCCCCGCCATTCATGCCCTCGGCCGCCGTGAGGTCGGGCGCATCCGCCGGGAAATGGAAGCGGTGATGGCAGAAGTGGATTTCGAGGGCGACCTGGCCGATTTCCTGGCGTTCCTGCGCTCCGATCCGCAGTTCTACGCCAGCGATGCAGAGTCCTACCTGCACCGCATCGCCTGGATCGCCAAGACCATCGAGGCCCGGCTGCCCCGGTTCTTCTCCCGGCTGCCAAGCAACCCTTACGGCATCAGCGTTATCCCCGCACAGATCGCACCGCTGACCACCACCGCCTATTACCAGCCCGGCGCCGGGGATGGCACGCGCGCGGGGCAGTACTTCGTGAACCTCTACGACCTGCCGAGCCGTCCGCTCTACGAACTGCCCGCACTGGGCCTGCACGAGTCAGTGCCGGGCCACCACCTGCAAATCTCCTTCCAGGGCGAGAACCGGGATCTTCCGGACTGGCGGCGCTTTTACTATTTCCACGCCTTCGGTGAGGGCTGGGGCCTCTACAGCGAGTTCCTCGGCGAGGAAATGGGCATGTACACCACGCCCTACGAGCGCTTCGGCCGCCTGATCTACGACATGTGGCGCGCGGCGCGCCTGGTGGTGGACACCGGCCTGCACGCCATGGGCTGGACCCGGGCGGAGGCCATCGACTTCATGCTGGCCAACACCGGCCTGACCCGCACCAACGTGATTGCCGAAGTCGACCGTTACATCACCTATCCCGGCCAGGCCACGGCCTACAAGCACGGCGAACTGAAGATCCGCGAACTGCGCCGGCGCGCGGAGGACACGCTGGGAGACAGCTTCGACCTGCGCGATTTTCACGTGGAGGTGGTCAGCGGCGGCTCACTACCCCTGAAGGTGCTGGACAGCCGCATCCAGCGCTGGATCGACGCCCAGGCCGAAGCGGCCCCTCCCGACCTCATCATCCGTGAAGGCACCTAGTACCACGGCAGCGGGGAGCAGGTGATCGAGAACGGCGGTCACACGGGCGCGACGCCCGGGCGATTCATCAGGGGGCCGGGGTATCGGCGCTAACGTTTCCCGCCCCGGTACTGCAAGGCGCTGATGCTCAGGGAGCATTGGCCGGTTGTGGGATCAGAGCGGGTGCGAGGTGCTTGTGGAATCCGGATCCGCATCAGCCCGGGGTCCGGCGGATTGCCCGCGTATAGACGAAGTGTGCGGCGGCGAGGTCCTGGGCAATGTTTCCCAGGCTCTTGTAGACGGTTATCTCGTTGTTGCTCGTCCGTCCCGGAATCCCGCCATCGATCGCCTTGCCGATTTCGCCGACTATGTCGGATCGGGCAAAAAGTCCCTCTTCGATGGCGAGCAGCAGGTCGCCGGCTTCGGCCAGGGCGAACTCAGTGATTTCCGTGTAGACGCGGCCCCGCCCGAGGACAACGCCGTCGGCTTCCCGGGTGGCGGGACTGTGGGCGCCCACGAGGTTGACGTGCGCCCCCGGAGACAGCCACCCGCCCTCGAGGATGGGCGTGTGGCTGCCGGTGACCGTGCAGACGAGGTCGGCATCGGCCACGGCCTCGGCGGCATCGGCCACCGCTCGTACCCGCGCGCCGCCCTGGTCCGGATGGCGTTGGGCAAAGGCTGTAGCCTTTTCGAAGTTCCTGCCCCATATCCGCACGTCGCGCACCGGCCGTACCGCGAGCATGGCGTCGAGGTGCGTTGCCGCCAGCACACCGCAACCGAGCACCGCAAGAACCGAAGCGTCTTCCCGGGCGAGCAGCCGGGTCGCGGCGCCACTGGCGGCGGCGGTGCGCAGGGCGGTAACGGAACTCGCTTCCACCAGGGCAAGCGGCGAGCCGTCCGTTCGATTGAAGAGCAGGATGTAACCCTGCACGTTCGGAATGCCACGGGCCGGGTTTTCGGGGAACAGGGTAACCAGCTTGGCCCCGAATACGCCGCTGGCGCCGACTTCGCCGGGCATCACGCCGAAATGACCGGCCCCGTCCGCAATCGGGAGCATCGAGCGCAGCGGCAACGCGATGTCGCCGCGGCTGATGGCGGCCTGGGTGGCAGCCATGAGGTCGATGCAGGCCGGCATTTCCAGGTTTCGGAAGACGGTTTCACCGTCGAGGAAAGGAGCGTTCACGACTTGAACTCCAATCGGTGTTCCAACGTATTATGGAGCGCAAGGCCCGGTTGACGACAATCCGGCAAAAAAAAGGAACGGCTTTGGTGAGGGGTTATTCGTTTCCGACACTTCTCGGGCGGGCACTGCGCGGCCATCGCGGCTGGCCCCCGGCCTGGCGTTCGTCGGAACCGGGCAAGGCCTACGATGTCGTCGTGGTGGGCGCCGGTGGCCATGGCCTGGCCACCGCCTACTATCTTGCTAAAAACCACGGCATCACGAACGTTGCCGTTCTGGAGAAAGGCTGGCTCGGCGGCGGGAACACGGGACGCAACACGCAGGTCACGCGCTCGAACTACTTCTGGCCGCAAAGCGCGGCGTTTTTCGAGCGCTCGCTCAAGCTCTACGAGAACCTCAGCCGGGAACTGAACTTCAACGTGATGCTCAGCCAGCGCGGCATCCTGACGCTGGCGCACAGTCATCATGAAATGGAATCCCTGAGGCGGTGGGCGAACGCCATCCGCATCAACGGCATCGACTCCGAGGTCATGACGCCCGCGGAGATCGGCCGGCTCGTGCCGCTGATCAACCTGGACGCGCGCTTTCCCGTGCATGGGGGGTTCATTCAGCGTCGCGGCGGCATCTCCCGGCACGATGCCGTTGCCTGGGGCTATGCCCGCGCGGCAAGCGCCCTGGGGGTGACCATCGTCCAGCAGTGCGAGGTGACCGGTTTCGACATCGACAACGGCCAGGTCAAGGGGGTGTCCACCACCCGGGGACCCATTGCGGCGGGCCGGGTCTGCCTCTGTGTGGCGGGCCACACGGGCGTGCTGGCGGCCAAGGCGGGATTCCGCGTACCGATCACCAGTATGGCGCTGCAGGCGATGGTCAGCGAGCCGCTCAAGCCGTGCCTGGATACCGTCGTCATCTCCCCGGTGATTCACATGTACGTGAGCCAGACCGACCGCGGCGAACTTGTCGTCGGCGGTGGCGCCGATGCCTACAGCAGCTATGCGCAGCGGGGCGGAATCCCGCTGCTCGAGGAAAACCTGGCGGCGCTCCTCGAGTTGTTCCCCGCGTTCAGCCGTCTCAAGCTGATGCGCCAATGGGCCGGCATCGTGGATATCACGCCGGACACGACCCCCATCATGGGGCCTACGCCGATTCGCAACCTGTATGTCAGCGGGGGTTGGGGCACGGGTGGATACAAGGCCATTCCGGCCGGCGGGGAGACCATGGCGCACACCCTCGCCAACGATTCGCCGCATCCGTTGATTGCCGATTTCGGTCTGGACCGGTTTGCAAGGGGCGCGCTCATCGACGAGGGTGCGGCGTCGGGAGTCTCGCACTGATGCTCAGGATTCCCTGCCCGTTCTGCGGTGACCGGGACGAGGCGGAGTTCCGTTGCGGCGGCGAGGCCACCGCAGAGATTCCGCAACCGGGTGTCGGCGACGGCGCGTGGTCCGACTACCTGTTCAACCGGGACAACCCCAAAGGGCTCCTTCGTGAGCGCTGGTGCCACAGTTATGGCTGCAACCAGTGGTTCATTGTGGTTCGCGATACCGTTACGCACAGGATTCACGCAGTTCACGGTTTCGGCGAGCCGCGCCCCGTCGCGAGCGGTCTGGACGAAGCGCAAGGGAAATCCGGCGGATGAGTTCGCTGCAGCCGTTCCGCAAGCCTGACGGCGGCCGTATCGACCGGGCGCGTTCCCTGGCGTTCACGTTCGATAAGCGCCGCTATCGCGGTTACCCCGGCGATACCCTGGCTTCGGCACTGCTCGCCAACGGCGTGAAGGTCATGGGGCGCAGCATGAAATTCCATCGCCCTCGAGGCGTGCTGACCGCGGGTGTCGAGGAACCCAATGCGCTCGTCAGCGTGGATTGGGGTTCGGGAAGTATCCCGACGGTACGCGCCACCGCCATGCCCCTGCTCGACGGAATCGAAGCGCGAACCCAGAACCGATTTCCATCGGTCAACTTCGACCTGGGGCGCGTGCTCGATTTCACGCGCGTTCTGTGGCCGGCCGGTTTCTACTACAAGATGTTCAAGTGGCCCCACTGGCGCGCCTTCGAGTGGGCGGTGCGCCGCGCCGGCGGCCTCGGCCGCCTGCCGGGCGGCACGGACGGTGCGCGCTACCGGCACCTGAACGGCCACTGCGACGTGCTCGTCGTGGGCTCGGGCCCGTCCGGCCTCGCCGCGGCACTGGCCGCTGCCCGCCGGGGTGAGGATGTGCTGCTGGTCGAGCAGGACATGGAATTCGGCGGATCCCTGCTGCACGACCCGACAACAATCGAAGGCGCTTGTTCGGATGAGTGGCTGGCGACGACCCTTGCCGAGCTCGACGGAATGGACAACGTCCGCCTGATGGCCAATGCGACCGTCGCCGGCTGCTATGACCACAACCTGTTGACGATCCACGACCGCAGCGCATCGTACCGGCGCGTCGGCGCGGTGGAGACGTTCTGGAAAGTGCGCGCGCATCGCGCCGTGCTGGCAGCGGGGGCGTTCGAGCAGCCCATGCTGTTCGGCAACAACGACCTGCCGGGAATCATGTTGGCTGGCGCCGTTCGCAAGTACGCCACCCGCTTCGCGGTGAGATGCGGCCGGCGCGTTGCCGGGGTGCTCAACAACGACTCCGGGTGGCGCTCGCTGCTGGCCGCGCACGATGCCGGAACGCCCGTGGGCGCCATCGTCGATACGCGCAGCGATGTCGAACCGGTGCTGCTCGAGGCAGCGGAGGAGCGGGGGATCGCCGTACACTGCGGCGCCACACCGTTGACGGCGAGGGGGTCTTTCGGTTTGCAGGCGTTGCGCTTCGCCGCACGCAACGGAACGGTAAGGCAGGTGGATTGCGACGCGATCGGCATGTCCGGGGGGTTGAACCCGGCGACGCAACTCTACTCACAGGCGGGGGGCAAGCTCCGTTACGACGCATCGCTGCACTGCTTCGTGCCGGATCGGGACCCCGAGGGATGGGAAACCGTAGGCGCAGCCAGCGGCGGTTTAGGTCCGCAGGACGGTTCAGCGGTCCGGCCTTGCACAGCCGCCCCGGTGCGAACCGGCCGCCAGTGGGTGGATTTCCAGCACGATGTGACGGTAGCCGATATCGAACTGGCCGTTCGCGAAAACTATGTCTCGGTCGAGCACATGAAGCGCTACACCACGGCCGGCATGGCGGTGGACCAGGGCAAGACAAGCAACCTCGGCGCGCTGACCCTGCTCGGGCAGCTGACCGGGCGCGAGCCGGGGGAGGTGGGCACCACCACCAGCCGCCCGCAGTTCATGCCGGTGACCATGGGAGCGATCGCGGGCAATCGGCGCGGCGATTTCTACCGCCCGCCGAAGCGGTTGGCCGCGCACGGCTGGCATACCGCCGAGGGCGCCGTGTTCGATGACTACGGAAGCTGGAAGCGGCCGGCCTGCTACGGGCCCGACCGCGACGCGGCGATCGCCCGGGAAGTGCTGGCCGTGCGGCAATCGGTGGGGTTGTTCGACGGGTCGCCGCTCGGCAAGATCGAAGTCAGGGGGCCGGACGCAGCGGCGTTCCTCGACCGCATCTATATCAACAATGTGCTGACTCTCAAGCCCGGACGGGTGCGCTACGGCCTGATGCTCAATGAGAACGGCATAGTCATCGACGACGGCGTATTCGTCCGCATCGCCGAGGACCACTTCCTGGTGAACACCACGTCGGGCAATGCCGAGCGCATATCGGCCTGGCTAGAGGAATGGCATCAGTGCGAGTGGCTCGACTTGCAGGTGGTGTTGAGCAACGTGACGTCCCAATGGGCGGTGGCTACCCTGGCAGGCCCCGATGCACGCGACGTTCTGCAATCGCTGCCGGGACTGGTCGACCTGTCGACCGCCAACTTCCCGCACATGAGCTTCGCCGAGGGCCGCCTGGCCGACGGCACCCCGTATCGCCTGCAGCGCGTCAGCTTTTCCGGGGAGCCGAGCTTTGAACTCAGCGTGCCGTCGAACCATGCGGTGTCGATCCTCGAACGGCTCAGGTCGGCAGCCGGTTCCCGCAAACTGGTGCCCATCGGCGTCGAGGCGCTGATGGTGCTCAGAACCGAGAAGGGGTTCGTGCATGTCGGCGTCGACACCGACGGCACCACGAATCCCCTGGATATCGGGTTCGGCGCGGTGGTTGAACGAAAACAGCGCGATTTTATCGGCGCGCGGTCGCTTGCCCGGCCCAACGACCGTCGGGCAGACCGCCGCCAACTGGTGGGATTCGAATTCCTGGAGCCGAACGCGAGCGTCCAGGCGGGCGCCCACTTCGTGACGGGAGGCAATGGAAGCAGGCGGAGCGAAGGCTTCGTCACCAGCGCCTGCGATAGCCCCACCCTGGGCAGGACCATCGGCATCGGGCTCATCGAGGGCGGTTTCAGCCGCAAGGGCGAAGAGGTGCTCGTCTACGACAACGGCCGGGAACTGCCGGTGCGCATCGTCGCTCCATGCTTCTACGACCCCTCCGGCGAGCGCATGCGTGCCTGACCCGGTCGACATCCGTATCGAAAAGGCGCCCGAGCGCGCGCTGGTCTCGCTCCGGGTTTCGCGGCAGGCCGCGAGTGATGCCGCCCGGCGCCTGCATCTGGCCCCGCCGTTGCGCACCGCCGGCGAGGATCCGCAAAGCCTCTGGCTCGGCCCCGATCACTGGTTGCTGGCGAGCCCGCAGCAAACCGCGTCTGCATTGATCGAACGGTGCAAAACGGGGCTTGCCGGCCTGCTCCACAACGCGGTCGATCTGTCGGCGGCATTCACGGTTTTACGCCTGGCGGGCGGGGAAGTGCTCGATGTGCTGGCGTCCGGCGCCGGGCTGGACTTCCGGGAGGCGA
Source organism: Pseudomonadales bacterium (assembly GCA_963663395.1). Lineage (GTDB taxonomy): Bacteria > Pseudomonadota > Gammaproteobacteria > Pseudomonadales > Azotimanducaceae > Azophilus. Next base: position 4,002,460 of record OY760226.1, on the reverse strand, counting down.
GCTTTCCGCAGGGCGGCTGTCACCCGACGCGCCTTGCACAGGTTGCCACGGTCATCGTGGCCACGGGGACGGACGAATTCGAACTTTGTGTCGATCGAGGGTACGAGAGGTACCTGCGCGATTGGCTCGAGGATGCGGCCCTCATCGCGGCCCGCGCGGCCCGCTGAAACACAGGAAATCAACCTGGCAGGACACCGGGTTGTAGCCTGTTTACACTGCCTGTTCCGCCACTCGGCGGACGAGGGAACACGCCGCAATGATCGATCTTTACACCTGGCATACGGCCAATGGTCGGGTGGCGTCCATCGCCCTGGAAGAGTTCGGCTGCGACTACGATGTACATCCGGTGAATATCGGCAAAGGCGAACAGTTCGAGCCGGAGTTCCTGAGGATCGGCCCGAACAACAAGATTCCGGCCATCGTCGACCGGGAATCGGGGCGCACCCTGATGGAATCGGCTGCCATCCTGCTCTGGCTCGCAGAGCGCCATCACCGCTTCCGGGGCGACGACCGTTGGGAAACCATCGAGTGGCTGATGCTGCAGACGAGCGGTGTCGCCCCCATGCTCGGCGAGGCGCATCACTACCTGCACTACCACCCCGGCAACGCCCCCTTCGCGGAAGAACACTGCGCGGCCGAAGCGAAGCGTCTGTACACGGTGCTGGACAGGCGCGTCGCTAGGCAGGGATGCCTGTCGGGCGCCTATTCGATAGCCGATATGGCCACCTGGCCCTGGATATCGCGCTACGAGTGGCAGGGCATCGACTGGGGCGACTATCCAAACCTTAAGCGCTGGTACCTCGACATCGCCGAGCGGCCCGCGGTGCAGCGCGGCTACGACGTGCCGATGCGCATGAACCGGATTCCCCGGCCCTGAAGGCCGGCCAGGCTCGAAGCGCTCAACCACGGAGGCAGCGCCGTCGATGCGGTGATGGCCCGTGCGCTGGCTGAACCCAGGCTGCGCGCGAGTTGCTGCGTCAGCGCATCGGTTGCCGGGCGGTATATGGCGAACTACGCCGGCTCGAATAACGGGATGGAGAGTTCGTCGTGCTCCTCCCAACGGACCCGGACGCGCATGCCGATGCTGAGGTCGCGCAGCGGGTCATCGATGCCGACGATGTTGGAGATGAGCCGCGGCCCTTCGTCGAGATCGATCCACGCGACAGCGTAGGGGACGAGCCCCCTGAAGAACGGGTGGTAGCTCTGGCGCACGACGCTGTAGGTGTAAACGGTGCCGTTGCCGGCCGACTCTTTCCACGCGAGCTGGCTGTCGAGGCATCCGGTGCAGTGCCCCCTGGGATAAAAGACGACCGTCCCGCAGGCATTGCACTGCTGGTACTTGATGACTTTATCGCGGGTCGCCAGCCAGAACGGACGAGTGTCCGGATCGTGGAGGTTGGGCAATGGGCGTTTGGGCTCGCTCATGGTCAGTCTCTCCCGAGGATCAGGGTGCCGGCACAGTGGCGGCTGCCGAGCATGCCGCCGTTGCCGTGCGCGACGGCGAGTTTTGCCCCGTCCACCTGGGAGCAGGATTCCCCCCGTAGCTGACGCGCCGCCTCGATGAGCAGGAAGATGCCGCGCATGCCCGGATGATTCGATGAAAGCCCGCCGCCGTCGGTATTCAAAGCCGGCCCGTCCGCCGGGCGGTCAAAGCGCAGGCGGCCGCCCTCGACCCAGCGCCCCCCTTCGCCCTTCGGGCAGAAGCCCAGGTCTTCCAGTATGGCAAGCACGGTGATGCTGAAGGAGTCGTAGATCATCGCCACGTCGATTTCCCCGGGGGCGACGCCGGCCTCCCCGAAGGCGTCCGGACCGGACTGGGCCGCTGCCGTGGTGGTGATATCGCCGCCGTTCTCGGGGAAACCCGTCGCCTCCCCGGCGCCCAGCAGCCAGACCGGCGCCTTGCGGCAATCCCGGGCCACCTCGGGCGCGGCGATTACCACCGCGCCGCCGCCGTCGGAGATCATGCAGCAGTCCAGCAGGTGCAGGGGATCGGCGATCATGCGGGAATTGACGACATCTGCCACGGTCGTCTCCCGAATGTTGAGGAACTCCAGGTCTTCCATGGCCTTGACGGCTGCGGGGTTGCGCATGGCGTGATAACGGGTGGCTACGCCGATCTCGGCCAGTTGCTCGCCGGTGGTGCCGTAGTCGTGCATGTGGCGATGCGCCACCATGGCGTAGTTGGCCACCAGGGTCGTGCCGGCGAACGGGTCCATGTTGTCCGCGGGATGGGCGGCGCCTATGCCCCTGCCGCCGACGCCGATGCGCCGCATGTTGCTGTGCGCGGTGGATCCGTAGGAGAGGAGCGCGACTCGGGCCCGCCCCTGGGCGATGTCGCGCTTCGCATGGGCCGCGTGGTACTCATAGGAAGAGCCACCGACGCCGGTGGTGTCGATCACCCGGGGCTTCAGCCCGAAGTACTCGGCGATGTTCAGCCCGGCCATGCCGCCGCCTTCGCCGGCATCGTAGATGGCATCGACATCGCCCCAGGACAGCCCCGCGTCCTCCAGGGCGCTGGCGGCGCTGGCGGCCTTGATCTGTAACGGGCTCACCTCGCCCTCGACGTCCCGGGACGGGTATTCGTGAATGCCGACGATGGCGGCATCCCGTGCCTGGACGTTCATCGGCGGGGCCCTTCGAGCGGCCGAAGGCATGATTCGACTTCTTGCAACATGTTGGTGCCGGGGTTTTCTGGTTGTTTCGGATCGACGCGTTCGGAAGCGATGCGCGCTTGTTGGAAAGCGTACCTTGATCCGGTCGGCGGCCGCAACGCACCAGCATGGGGATTCGGGCCGATTGCGGGCAAAAACTCCGCATCCGCTCGCCGTGGGCGCGTGCGTCGGGACTCCGTCGAAGGCATCGGCGCGCTTACGGCCTGGAGGTGTAATTCAGCGCGAGTGCCGTCAGAATGAGACGCTTCACCCAGTCACCGGGAAGGTAACCAACGAATGTCAGCAGAGCGAATCATCGAAATTCAGCAGCAGATCTTCAAGTTGATCGGGGAACTCGGCGGGCTGCTCAAGCAGAATCAGGGCGAACAGGTTGGCGACTACAGATTCGCCACCTCGGAGGGCGAGGTGAGCCTCTCCGAGTTGTTCGCTGGCAAGGATACCCTGCTGGCCATTCACAACATGGGCCAGGGGTGTCGCTATTGCACGCTGTGGGCCGATGGGTTCAACGGCTTCCTGCCGCACCTGGAGTCGGCCATGTCGGTAGTGCTGCTCTCAAAGGATCCTCCCGAATTGCAGCGCCGATTCGCCAATTCAAGAGGGTGGCGTTTCCGCCTGGCATCGCATGGCGGCGGCGCGTATATGCGGGAGCAGACTTCCCTGGACAGCCACGAGAATTACCCTGGCGCCGCGGTGTACAAGCGCCAGGGTGACAGTATCCTCCGCTTCAACACCTGCGTGTTCGGGCCCGGCGATCTCTTTTGTTCGCTTTGGAGCCTGTTGGCCTTGGCGGGCATGGGCCCGGAGGACTGGACGCCGCAGTTCAACTATTGGCAGAGACCGCCGGTTCTGGATGACGGCGGTGAGAACGTTCTGGGTGAGAGTCTTTCAGGCGTAGGCTGAGCCGTGACACCCGCTGGGCGGGCTCGATCAGACCGGTTGATCGTCAGAATACCGTTGTGCTCACCGACTACGCCAGGCACGGAATGTTGATCCGCTTTGTGGGGACCCACGCGCAGTATGACGAGATAGAGAATATCGAGCACCTCTGAGACAGGCGATGAAACTGAAGCTGATAGAGAACGACAGTGAGCTGGATCGTGCGTTGCAGCGCATCGAGGAACTGTGGGGAACTCAATCCGGCACGCCCGAGGGCGATGAACTGGATGTGCTCATGCTCCTCGTCGAGAAATACGAAGAGGAAAATCATGCGATGCCGGCATCGGATCCCGTCGAGGCGATCAAGTTCCTCATGGAACAGAACGGCCTGTCGCGCAGGGATCTTGAACCCTATATCGGCGCCAGCGGACGTGTCTCGGAGATACTGAACAAAAAGCGGAAACTGACGTTGCCCATGATCAGGCGGCTGCACGACGACTTGAAAATTCCCTACGAGAGCCTCATTCGGTAGACGGACTCAGGACTCGAGTCGCACCCGTTCGTGAACGTTCCCATGCCTTTCGCCGGACGTGCTGTCTCGGATGGCAAGTCGTACGCGACGTGGTTTTCGCCGATGGCCGCGTTCCAGTTTGGCTGCCAGACTGGTCCGACTGAGATTGACCCCCGGAATCCCGCTAGTCAAAGGCGTACCGAACTTCAAGGCCATAGGTGGCCGGTGGTCCGTAACGGCTCACTTCTTCCCCGAAGAACGGGATGATATTGGTTCTGTACAGCTCATCGGTAATGTTCTTGCCCCACACCGATACCGCCCAGGAGGCCCCTTCCGGGGCCAGGGTGACGCGCCCGTTCAACAGGCCGTAGGAATCCTCGGTATTGAGGTTGGCCGGCTGCCAGGGCAGTTTTTCCTGCCAGTTGTAGCCGAGATACAGGTTCAGCGCGTCGCCCCACTGGCCGACGTTCATCGTGTAGTCGACGCTGATGCTGAACTGCGACTCGGGCGTTCTCTGCAGCGAGTTGCCGGAACTGTCGACTCCGCTGGCTTCGAGAAAGTCGACGTACTCGGTGTCGAGCAGCGATCCGGACAGGTTGATCAGCAGCCTGTCGCTGGCGGCAATGGTCAACTCGGCTTCGACGCCCAGGATTTCGGCATCCGCGGCGTTTTCGGTCAGGTTGCACAGGCAGTCCTGGTTGGTCTGTTCGACCTGCAGGTCGGTGTAATCCATGAAGAAGCCGGCGGCGTTCAGGCGCACGCGCCCGCCGGCGAACTCGCTTTTCAGGCCAAGCTCGAAGTTGGTGACTTCCTCGGGCCGGGTCGGATAGGCGGCGGCGAAAGCTGAATTAGGCGTGTCCTGAAAATACCCGCCCTTGAAGCCGGTGGAGACCGTGGCGTAGAGGAACAGGTCCTCGTTAGGGGTGTATTCCAGCGTTGCCTGGGGCGTTGCCTTTTTCCAGGTGGCGCCGTAGTCGGTTTCATAGGGCCCCTGAAGCGGAGTCAACGGCACCGGGTCGTCGGGATTGAAGCGGTCGCCCGTGAGCACCTGAACGCCACGGATGTCGCCCTCCTTCTTGTCGCTTGTCCAGCGTATGCCGACTTTCACCTTGAAGGTCTCGGCGAGTTGCCAGCCGACCTGGCCGAACGCCGCGAAGTTGGTGATTTCCCCGTTGTTGTACCAGTGGCTCTCGCCGCTCAGCACGGCCAGCGCGCCGGATATGTTCTCGCCGACAAACCGGTCGACTTTGTCGATCTCGTCGCGCTTGAAATAGACGCCGAGTATCCAGTCGAGGCGCGCCTCGTCGGTGGACGCCAGGCGGAATTCCTGGCTGAAGGCGCTGATGTCCGCCTCCTCGTTCACCGGCTCGGAGAAGAAAAACGTGGCGGCGAGGGGATCGAACGCAAGGAAGTCCGCAAAAGTGACGCCAAAAACCTGCGGGGGGTCAAAGATGTCGGGGCCGCCGCCGGTCTGGTCGTAATGATTGTCGGCCCGGGCATCGCGATAGCCGGTGATGGAGGTGAAAGCGAAGCCGTCGAATTCCTTTTCGACATTCAGTGTGACCCCGGTGGACTCGCGGTCGAGATATTGATCGACGGGAATGGGGGAGCCCGCGTAAAGCGTTGCCTCCGGCACGCTCTCGTAGGGGTCGGTCAAACCGAGAAAGGCGCGCATCCGGCTCCAGGGGCGGGGGCGAAAGCCGCCGGTCTGGCCATCGGAAACCGCCACGACGTTGATGCCGTTGGACTTGTCCTCGTTGTAGTCCACCACCAGGCGCCCGCTCCAGCCGCCGACGTCGGGCTGGTAGAGCAACTGCGCGCGGAACTGGAGCGATTCCAGGTTGTCGAGGCGCCGGTCGTGCAGGACGTCTTTTGCGTACCCGTCGTGCTGGCGGCTCTGTAACGACAGCCGCCCGGCCCATGCCTCGTTGAAGCCGCCGGTGACGTAGCCGGAAATCAGGCGGGAGTCGTAGTTGCCCACACCGACCGTAACCGACCCGGAGTTTTCGAATTCCGGCCTGGCGGTAACGATGTTCAGCGCGCCCCCGACAACGCTCTTGCCGAGCAGCACGCCCTGCGGGCCACGGATGACCTCGATGCGTTCAATATCGTAGAAATCCGTGTTCATGCCACCGTTGCGGCCAATGTAGATCTCGTCGACGAAGGTGCCGACCGCCGCCTCGCCGGAGGGCGAATCGAGCCTGGTGTTGGTGATGCCGCGGATGTTCAGTTCAAGGTCGACCGGGGAGTTGCCGCCGGTCAGCCCCAGCGACGCAACCGATGCGGCCAGGTCGTCCACCGAGAAAATGCGGCGTTTGGCGAGAGCCTCACCGGTCAGCGCGCTGATGGCGACCGGGGCCGACTGCAACCCCACTTCGCGTTTCTGCGCGGTGACGACAATCTCTTCGAGCACCTGCGCCTGGGCGACCGTCAATCCAAAGAGCATCGCCATGCCGGACAACGATGCCGCCAACAACCGCCACGAGCGGTGGGTACCATGAAGTTTCACGTATCTGCTCCTCCGATTTGCCGATCGACGCCCTCTCGCGTTGACCGATCTGGCGCTGTCAGCGTAACGTACTGTGACGGGGGTCACAATCAGATCGGACCCCATAACAGTGCTTGATGCACATAGCCCACTCCGCAGCCCAGAGAACGCATTGCAAACGACGCCGCAAATCCTGATCGATGAATACACCGGGCGCGGATGGTGGGGGTGCGACACGACCGATTCGTTGTTGCAGAACGCGGTGTTCGAGTGTCCCCAACGCCTGGCGCTCATCGACCCACCAAACAGGCCCGCAATAGCCGGGGGCGATACCCTGCGCCTGACTTATGCCCAACTCGAAGCCCGCATCGAGTCGCTCGCCACCGCGCTGCACGCGACCGGGCTGCGCGCCGACGACATCGTCGTGGTGCAGTTGCCCAACGTGGCCGAACTGGCGCTGGCCTATCTTGCGCTGGGGCGGCTCGGGGCGGTGGTCAGCCCGGTGCCCGTACAGTACGGGCGCCACGAACTGACCGGGATACAGTCGGAACTGTCGGCGCGCGCCTTCATTTCGCTCGGTGCCTGCAAGGGCCGTGACCTGCTCGCCGAGCACGTCGAAGCGTTCGCCGGCTGCCTGCATTACAACCTCGCCTCGCCCTCTGCCGCAGATGCCCTGGACCTCGACGGCTATTCGCCGAGCGCCGCTGAGCGCGAGGCCTGGCGCGATTACCGGCAGGCGTTTGAACCCGACGCCAACGACATCTTCACCATCTGCTGGACCTCCGGCACAACCGGCACCCCCAAGGGCGTTCCCCGCAGCACCAACCACTGGCTCGCGATCAGCCGGGCAAGCGGCGACCTGGCCGAATTGCGCGATGGCGATGCGCTTTTGAACCCGTTCCCCATGGTCAACATGGGCGGCCTCGGGGGTTTCTTTTTCAACTGGCTCAAGTACCGGGCAACGCTGGTGCTGCACCACCCCCTGGACCTGGAGGTGTTTCTGGGGCAACTCCAGGACGAGAAGGTCAACTACACGATTGCGCCGCCGGCGCTGCTCAACATGCTGCTGCGCGAGGAGGGCTTGCTTGGGGGCATCGACCTTGAGCACCTGCGCGCGATCGGCAGCGGCAGTGCGCCGCTCGCGCCCTGGATGGTCCGCGGCTACGAGGAAAAGCACGGCATCGCCATCCTGAACAACTTCGGGTCGAACGAGGGCATGTGCCTCGCCTCCGGGCCCCGGGACGTGCCCGACCCGGCCCTGCGCGGCGAGTTGTTCCCGCGTTTCGGCGTGACCGGGTACGAGTGGAGCAACGGGGCGGCGGCGACGATTTCAACCCGGCTTATCGATCCCGACTCCGGTGCGACCATCGAAGATCCGGGGGTTCCCGGCGAACTCCTCTTCAAGGGGCCGACCGTGTTCGACGGCTACTGGAACGCCCCGCAGGCCAATGCCGAGGTGTTTACGCAGGACGGCTACTTTCGCAGCGGCGACCTCTTTGAAATCGCCGGGCCAGCCGACGACCCGCGCTACTACCGTTTCGTCGGGCGCCGCAAGGACATCATCGTGCGCGGCGGCATGAACATTTCGCCTGCCGAACTCGATACGCTGCTTGCCGGCCATCCGGACCTGGCCGATGCCGCTGTTTTCGGTGCCCCCGACCCGGTGCTCGGCGAGCGCATCGCCGTGGCCGTGGTGGTGAAACCCGGTCACCGGGTCGAGCTCGACGACATCGTGGGCTTTCTCAAGGAGAAAGGCGTCGCCGTGTTCAAGCTGCCGGAGTTGCTGCATGAGTTCCCGGAACTGCCGCGCAACGCGTTGGAGAAGGTGCTGCGGCACGAACTGGTCGCCGCGACTTCTGCGGCGTTGCCTTCTGGTTCGTGCCACCCATGAGCACTCATCTCGCGACGGCCCGCAACTACGCGGAGGAATCCGAGAACCGGATGCACAGCGACAGCACCGCCCGCACGTTCGGTTTCGACGCGGCACTCGTGCCCGGTGTCGCCGTGTTTGGCCACATGACGCGCCCGCTGGTCGAGTCCCTGGGCGCGGAATGGCTCAAGGGCCATGCAGCGGAGATACGGCTCATCAAGCCTGCCTACAACGGCGATGCGCTGGCTGTGGAGCATGTCGAAGAGGAGGAGGGCGAGCACCTCGTCCGCTGTGTCGGGCGTGGCGTCCTTATTGCGGAGATGCGCTCCCGTGCCGCCCGGCCGCCCCTCGATCCGATGGCGGAACTTCACGGTGGAAAACCCGTTGATGGGACCCCGGAGATTGCCTGGGACCTTATCCGCGTCGGCCGGCCGTTTCCCACATTCACCTGGAAGCCGGACCGCGAGGAACATCTCGCCTACGCTTCCCAGGTGGACGACGATCTGCCCATCTGGCGCGGGGACCTGCTGCATCCCCACGCGCTGCTCTCCACCGCCAACAGGGCGCTCATGCACCGTTTCCGGCTGCCGGCATGGCTGCATGTCGGGTCGAAAATGGTATTCCGCGAACCGGTACGGGTCGGCGAGGAGATCGAGGTGCGCGCCGTACCCGTCGAGAAGTGGCGACGCAAGGGGCACGAGTTCATCGAACTCTATGTCGCCTACTTAGTCGGGGACCGGGTCAAGACGGAGATCCGGCACACCGCGATATTCAGCATCGCGGCACGTGAAAGCCCCTCAATCCGGCAGTGATGTCCGGGTCTGGCGTGTCCCGGATTCTTCTATCTCCCGTATTCAGTCGATCAGCGCCTGATAGGTGAAGGTGAGGAGCGATTCGCGAAGTTTGTGTGTCCCTCCGGGATAGACCTGCGTGAAGAACAAGCCGATCAGTTGCTCGGTGGGGTCCACGAAGAAGTAGGTGTCCCCCCAGCCGGACCATTCATACTCGCCGACCGTGCCCGGAATGCCGGATGCAGCCAGATTCTCCAGGACACCGAACCCAAGCGAATAGCCGTATCCCGGCAACGCAGACCGAATAAGCCCCAGTTCCGGGTTCTCGGCCACGATGGCGGTCAGGAGATCGATGGTCTTGCGCGAGACGATGCGTACGCCGTCCAACTCGCCGCCATTGAGCATCATCTGCGCGAAGCGGAGGTAGTCCGAAACCGTGGAGACAAGGTCGCCGTTCGGAGAAAGGAAGCGCCTACCGGGTTGCCAGCGCGCCAGGTGGTCGGCCCGGATCACGGCCTGCAGCGATCCGGGGCCCGTTATGTCGTAGGAATTCGAGAAACGGTGCAGCTTGTCTTCGGGAACGACGAAAAAGGTATCGTCCATGCCGAGGGGATCCAGGAGTCGTTCTGCAATGAAGTCATCGAGCGTTTGACCGGAAGCGATTTCCAGCACCCGTGCCAGCACGTCGAACGAGAGGCCGTAAACGAAGATCTCGCCCGGATGGCCTGCCAAGGGCAGGCGGGCGATGTGCCGGGCAACGTCTTCAGCACTCGGGTTGTCTCCGATTGCCGGGCTTTTCCGATAGATTTCCGCGATGGTCCTGTCGGCGAACATGTCGCTGCCGATCGCAACTCCGGCCGTCTGCGACAGTAGCTGGCCGACGGTGGGCGCCGATTTGGGATCTTCAAGCTCGGGAGCTTCCGCGGTGCCTCCGGCGAGGACTTTCACGTCTGCGAATTCCGGGATGTATTTGGAGATGGGCTCGTGAAGGCCCAGCCGTCCTTCCTCGACCAGCGTCATGGTTGCGACAGCGAACAGGGGTTTTGTCATCGAATGAAGACGATACAGGGTGTCCGCCCGGGTCGGTTTGCGCTCGTCAATGTCCGCCCACCCGATGGTTTCAAAGTACGCAAGCTTGCCAAAGCGGGCAGTCGCGATGGTCGCCCCGGGGATCTTCCCGGATTCGACCATCGCGTTGGCGTAGTCTGCGAATCGTTCCAGGCGCTCGGTGGAGAGGCCGACTTCTTCCGGCGTTACGTCCGGCTCCCGCGCCAGGGCTGCGGAAGTCTGGCACAAGCAGAGCACCAACAGTATCCGCAGCAGATTGGTCGCGGAATCGACCGGCAAAAGGGGCTTGCCAGGCCGTGTATTCACGACGCCGTTCATCCGATTTCCTTGATGTAATACAGACTGGAGAGCGAAGCATAGCATGGTGGCGGAGAAGCAATCGGGCGCAAACGGGGGCGTGCTAGACTGGCGCGTCCTTTCCCCCGGAGAATTGCCATGGCTCGGTTGGGCGTCCTGTTGTTTGCCTGGTTTGCAGTCGCGGCCCCGGCGCTGTCGAAGCCGTTTCACTTTGTGGCAATCGGTGACACGGCTTACAACCTGCCGCATGACTACCCCGTGTATCGCGCACTCATCCAGACCATCAATTCGACAGATCCGGCGTTCACGATTCACGTCGGCGATACATGGGGCGCGATGGACTGCAGTGATGCCGAACACCAGCGTATTCGGGACTTTTTCGCAGAGTACGACCATCCGCTGATCTATACGCCGGGCGACAATGAGTGGGTTGACTGCCTCAAGCCGGAGATCGTGGAGATTGCCTATCGGTACATTTCGGGAACGGCAACGGAGGACGATCTTGCCGTCATCGCGGACGGCCTGTCGCTGGAGAGCGGCTACGACCGCGAACTTTCCGCTGACGGGTTCTCAAGCCTGGCAAGCATTCGAAAGACATTCTTTGCCGACAACCGGAGCCTCGGCACGAATCCGATCGAATTGACGAGGCAAGCCGATGTTTCCGAGTTTGGCGACATGGTGGAGAACGCCATCTGGACGCACGAAGAGGTTGTTTTCGGCACCGTGCATGTGGCGGGATCGGGGAACAATTTCTTCATCAACGACACCGAGCGTGCGCTTGAAGCAATCGCCCGCAACAAGGCCAATGTCGAATGGATCAAGCGGATCTTCAGTGATGCGCAAGAGAGCGATGCGAAAGCGGTGGTGATTGCCGTGCATGCGTCACTCTTCGCCTTTTCCAACCGACGCGACGGCGAGTTTACCGGGCTTGCAGTACGAGGCGGGGTCAACGGCCCGTTCCATTGGATTGCACTGGCTATCCGCGATCTCGGCGCCGCGTTCGGGCGGCCGGTGCTCGTCGTGCATGGCGACTATCACGAGTTCGAGATCGATCGGCCGTTCCTGGTTTCGGGCGGCGAAAGAGAGCCGCCGAAATACGCCAACATAACGAGGCTGCAGGTGTACGGAGCACCGGAGATCAAGGCGGTACGCGTATCGGTGGAGCCGGACGCGCCCTGGGTGTTCAGCTTCGCGCCGTTGCACAATTGACGATTACTCGAGCCAGAATGCGGCCGGCACTCACTCTTCATTCTCACAAGCTGAAGGTTTCGCCCTTTCTCGAGTTCACGGCCCCTGAAACCGCGCGCATTACCACCTACGCCGGACGTGCCGTCGCATTGAACTGGGGCCGGGATCCGGAAATCAGCTACTGGCCTCTGCGCCAGGCGGCGATCATGTTCGACACCCCCGAAAACCCGATTGAGGTCGCGGGTCCGGATGCGACGGCACTGCTTGACAAGGTGCTCGTTCGTGACGTCTCCGGGCTCAAGGTCGGTCGCGCGGCCTACGGCATCGCCTGCTACGAAGACGGGGGCGTCCTGATGGACGGCATTCTGCTGCGTCTTGACCAGGACCGGTATTGGTACGTGCAGGCCGACGGTGAATTCGTGCACTGGTTGCGCGCCCATGCGATGGGCGCGAATGTCAGTGTTTCGGAGCCCGACTCGCAGGTATTGCAGGTGCAGGGCCCGAAGTCGATGAAAGTGCTGGAAGCCGCCTGCGACGGCGGTGCACCGGCTCCGTTTCCCTATTTCGGCGTCGCGGAATGCACGATGGGCGGACAGCCATTGCTGATTACCAGAACAGGGTGGTCCGGCGAGCTTGGCTGGGAGTTCTATACCAATGAATTCACCGATGCCCGCGGCATCTGGAATCACATCCTGGAAGCAGGTGGAAAGTTCGGCCTGGAGGGTGCCGGAATGGGTGGCCTCCGGGTGCGCCGCATCGAGGCAGGCATATTCAACAACCTGATCGACATCGACTCCGAGATCAATCCGTTCCAGGCGGGGCTCGGCAAGTTCGTGCACATGGACAAGGACGATTTCATCGGCAAGGCTGCGTTGACAACCGCGGACAGGGAACAACTTCTGTGGGGCCTGTCTTGCGAGACTTGCGCCCCCGAGCGGTTCGCGCCGGTGCGGTGTGACGCGAGCGAAGCAGGCCGCATTACCGCCAGCGTATGGTCACCGCACCTGAGCCGCGGTATTGGCTATATCCGCTTTTACGCGGCGAACGACTGGGAGGGCAATACGGTTACGGTGCCTGATGAATCCGGCACGCTTCATGAAGCAACCGTGGTGCAGTTGCCGTTTTATGACGCGGAGAAAAGAATTTCGCGTGGTCTGGAAACGAACATCCCCGAAAGGCCCTGATTCGGTGCAGTGTTTCACCAAACCCTGCTAGTCGGACCTATTCAGTGCGCCGTGCAAAGGTGCACAACCTTAGTGGGTGCGAACCCCACCCGGCAAATGTCGTTCCAGCCGGTAGCAATCGGAACGGCCGTGGAGGTAACGAACCGGTCGAAGCTTCTGGTGTAGAGGGTCCGTAGGGACTTGGCGAGCGCACAGGCCGTAACGTGCAGTGAACGCTGAGCAGGCCTCGAAAAGGGCAATGCGGAAGCCGACCCGTCTGAATTGCGGGGAAGGCCGCCGCCGTTGGGGAAGGCGAACGACGCAGGCACCCAACGGTTCCGCCGGGGTAATGGCGACGGCATGTGTGAAAGAGGGGTTGTGTGCAACACGGGAAACCCCTTGGGGCGGCTGGCAAGCGGCGCTGGCCGACGGTGGTGTCGTGAGGCACGGAACCGGCTCCTTGGGGTGGCGGAAAGGGTCGTAGTACTGATGAAGCCGGGTAATGCTGGTGGAGGAAAGGACCCTTGGTCTGGGAATAATGCTGGCAGGAGCGAGCGCGAGGTGATTGACGAATGAGTCTGAGAACGCCGGAAACGGTTGAGAAGCTCCGTAAGGCATTGCATGCGAAAGCGAAGGAAGAAGTCGGGTTCCGGTTCTATCTCGTCTACGACAAGGTCTACCGTCGGGACGTGCTGAGCCATGCCTATGCGTTGAGCCGCGCGGCGCGCGGTGCACCGGGTGTGGATGATGAGACGTTTCGAGAGATCGAGGAACGGGGACGGGAGTCGTGGCTCGACGAACTGGCGGAGGAACTGAGGAAGAAGACCTATCGAGCCGCCCCGGTACGCCGGGCGTGGATACCGAAGGCGAACGGGGGACGCAGGCCGCTCGGGATACCGACGATACGGGACCGGGTGGTGCAGACGGCGGCGGTGCTGGTACTCGAACCGATCTTCGAGGCGGACCTGCAGTCGGAGCAATACGCGTACCGCGCGAACCATCGGGCGCAGGATGCGGTTCGGCACGTCCACAAGCTGGTCACGCACGGTCACGATGAGGTGGTCGATGCGGACTTGTCCGGATATTTCGACAGCATCCCGCACGCGGAACTGATGAAATCGGTAGCGCGTCGGGTAAGCGACCGGCACATGCTGGCCCTGATCAAACAGTGGCTGGTGGCGCCGGTGGAGGAAGACGACGGGCAGGGTGGCTGGCGACGGACGACCCGAGCGAAGGACGAGAAGCGCGGAGTTCCGCAAGGGGCGCCGGTCTCGCCATTGCTGTCGAACCTGTATATGCGACGATTTCTGCTCGGCTGGAAACAGTTGGGTTATGCGCGGCGCCTGAACGCCCACATCGTGAACTATGCCGACGATTTTGTGATCTGCTGCCGGGGAACGGCGGCGGAGGCGATGTTGGTGATGCGCAGGATGATGGGTAAGCTGAAGCTGACGGTCAACGAAGACAAGACGCGGATGCGACGGCTGCCGGGCGAGGACTTCGATTTTCTCGGTTACACGATTGGCCGCTGCCACTCGCCGACGACGGGACGGGCCTATATTGGCACGCGGCCGTCGAAGAAGAGTGTGCGCCGGGCGATGGCGGAGGTCAGCAAGCTGACATCCTGCCGGACGACCGGTATGGCCGCCGAGGACGTGGTGGGGCGGCTCAACCGCCTGCTTGTGGGCTGGGGGAATTATTTCCATCTTGGCCCGGTGAGCAAGGCGTATCGAGCCATTGACGCCCACACCGGTTATCGGCTCCGCCGGTGGTTGTGCCGGAAACACAAGGTCGGCAACCAGGGGACGCGCCGCTTCCCTTATGAGTTCCTGGTCTCGGACCTGGGACTCGTGCGGCTGTCGGCGACGACGCACAACCTTCCGTGGGCGAAGGCATGATCCTGGAGAGAGCCGGATGCGGGAAATCCGCACGTCCGGTTCGCCGAGCGGCGACTGGAAACGGAGTGGGTATAAATCGGAATGTTGCCGGCCCACCACCGCGCCAGTCGTCGACTCTACTGAATAGGTGCGGCTGGGCTTGTGACGCCGGCGAACTACGGATCGATCAACTGCCGCCCCTGATCAGTCGCCCCGGCAAAGCGCCGGTGTGGGCGCCGTTCCGGTAAGTCAATTCACCCGCGCAGAGCGTATAAAGATAACCATCGGCCCTTTGAACCAGTCTTTTGCCGTTTCCGGGCAAATCGTAAGCCATCTCCGGTTTGTAAAGCCTGAGTGCCTCGTAGTCGATTATGTTGACATCGGCCCTGTAGCCCTCGGCGATAACGCCCCGATCGTTCAAGCCATAGACCCGTGCAGAGTCCCGGGTAAGTTTGTGCACGACCAGGGGTAGCGGGATGGTTGGTCCACGCTGCCTGTCACGGGAAAAATAACTCAGCATATAGGTGGGCAGGCTGGCATCCACCAGAACGCCGCAGTGTGCTCCGCCGTCCGACAGCCCGAGTACGGAGAGGGGTTTTTCGATCAGTTCGCGCTGCATCTCCAGGTTGTCGGGATAGCCGCCGAAGAAAACCAGCAGCGGTGTCCCTTCCGCCATGACGTCCATCATGACCTCCAGCGGCGACACTCCCGATGCAGCGGCACGACCGGCGATGGAGTCCGCCTCGGTGGGCTCGTAGGACAGCGCGTCATCCATGACGTAAATCTCGTCATAGGTATTCATGAAACGAACGGCATCGGGATTTGCCGGCGGGCGCGGTTCTTCGCTCAACACGCGCTGACGGAACGCGGGATCTTTCAGTGCCGCCTGACGAACCGGGAGCGGTTCGTGGTGAATTTCCCGGTAAGCCATGTGCTGCCGCATGGGATTGATGGTGCCTTCGAGGGTCATCAGGATCGACGCGGGACGGGCGCCCACCTGTGGCCGCAGGTGCAGGTCTTCCTTCGCCAGGTTCGCGGCGACAGACCATATTTTTGACGCTCTCGGTCCGGCGAGCACTGTTATCGGCCGCCGTGTAGCCCGAAGAATGTGCTCGATCCAGGCCAGTTCCTCGTCGTCTTCCAGGTGATCGGAGATGATCTCGATCGTGCCGTGACCCATGCCCGCGAAAGCATCGCCGATCGTGCACATTTCTTCGGCAGAGGCTTGAGTCCCCGGCACCAGGTTCCCGGCCTTGTCCAGGTGGCCGTAGAATCTGGACGTTGAAAATCCGAGTGCGCCGGCATCGAGTGCACCCCGTGTGATGTCCCGCATGGCCTGCATGTCTTGGGGGGTTGCATCGTCGTAGCAGCGTTGGCCCATCACGTAGTGGCGGATGGGAACATGCGGAGCCTGGGTGCCGATGTCCATGGTATAGGGTGTATCGATAGCGTTCAGGTATTCCGCGAAACTCTCCCAGCCCCACGGAATGCCGTCGTGCAGCGCGGTGCCCGGAATGTCCTCGACGCTTTCCATCAGCGAAACCAGTTCGTCCTCGGAACCCGGTGCAACCGGCGCGAAACCGACGCCGCAATTCCCCATGACTACAGTGGTCACGCCATGCCAGCAACTGGGCGTTACCTGCTTGTCCCAGCACACCTGTCCATCGTAGTGGGTGTGGATATCGACAAAACCGGGCGTCACCAGGTGTCCATCCGCGTCAATGATCTGCTTTGCGCCTTTCAGGCCACGGCCACGGTCAACCGCCACAATGGTCCCGCCGCTGATGCCGATGTCGGCTTCGAATTCGGGCGCGCCCGTTCCGTCAATGACCCGTGCGTTTCGGATGATGGTGTCAAACATGTCGTGTGGCCTGTGGGTTTCCCGGTAGCAAATTGTAATCTTCAGCTTTTCGTCAACCGGCTAGCCGTGATACAGGTCTGGCCAGGTCTTTCCTTTGGCGGCCAACTCTTCCTGCATCTTCATCTGGGCATTGGCCGCCTCGCGATCATAAGCCAACAGGTCTTTCTCCGGCTCAACACTTACCCGGTCACCTGCGGGCTCGGTGTCGAACAGGCTGTTGTAGCCCTTCGGTGCGGCGCTGAGACGTTCCGTATCCCGGCCGGTGCGGCCTAAAGGCATGGCGTGATAAACGTTCATCAGGCGGGCGAATCGGATCGGGTTGCGTGCCAGGGCCTCGGCGGGCACGGTTTGGCGAAAGCCTTCCTGGGTCTGCATGTGCGGGCGGTTGTACATGCCGAGGACCATCAGGCGCAGACCGTCGGTCTGCTTGGGGTACGAGCCATGCCAGAGGTGGTCGCCCCAGATGACCATCGACCCGGCCGGCGCTTCCACGGGCTCTGCCTTTTCCTTCCAGTATGCCGCCTCTTCGTGAGACGGCCAGCGGCGCCAGCGGTGGCTGCCCGGAACAAACGACAGGGCGCCGTCTTCCCTGGTGTAGTCCGTTAATACGTAATTGAAGTTCGCGCCGAACGCTTCCGGCGGCATTGTCGGCATATCGAACTGCCCCCAGTCCGTGTGGATGTCGGTACCCAGTGCTCCCTGTCCCTTCACCCAGGCATCGAACAGGCTCAAAATGCAGTCGGTGCCGACCAGCCACTGAATCAGCCCCAGTGCTGCCGGTGTCAGCACAACCTTTTCGAAGATCTGCTCCTCCCAAAGTATCAGCCGGATGAGCTCCTGACCCTTGTTGTAGTACTGTGGAAGTTCGTCGACGGAACAGCCCTTGCGCCTGGCCGCGACCCGCAAGACGGCCTGCTTTACTTCCTCGTGCTGATCGGGCGGGGCGACTTTGTCAGGCGGGACAATCGTGTAGCCACAGGCGTCGAGTTCCGCGATATTTTCCAACAGGCCGAATTCCTTCAGTTCGCGATACAGCGCAGAACGCGAACCCATCGAAACCCAGTCCTTGATCTCCATGTTGTTTCTCCTGTACCTGCGCCAACGTTGCCCGGGCCGAGAAAGCAGACCTTAGCATGCGGTGTTTGTCTTGAAATCGGCGATCGCCTTGCTGGCAGAAAGGCGCGCGTTGCCGCGTGTGGCATCCGACAGCACCTCAAACACCAGGCCCGCACGAATAAGCCGGTTGATGAGCGTTGTGCCCATGCAGACCGCCGGTGTCAGAAAGCCTCCTCCGGCGCGTACGCCGGGGCAGGCGGCGTTGTCGCAAACCAGGGCGAGCGCAGCCTCGACAACCATCCTGGCCGTTTCCTCGAAACTCGCATCGCCGCCCGTCACGCTCACGGCGATCTCGTCTCCGGCCTCGTTGGCTGCGATGAGGGTGGAAAGGAAACGGCGCCCGGCGCGTTCTTCCAGCGGCGGGCCTTGCCCCGGCCTTGGCAGCCTGCCCCTGTCGATGGATTCGATGAAGACTTCGGGAGGCGTGGGATTTCGGGCTTTGTGGACGAGATTCCGGGCCGCTTCCTCGCTGTAACACACCTCAACCTCCTGATAGCCGAACTCGGGGCCATAGCCCAGGAGCGTGTTCGAGCGATGCACGATCCGGCGATTGACCGCGGCCATGCCGAACGGGCCGATCCAGGAGTCCAGCGCCGCGTCGAAATAGGCTCGGGTCATGGGGCCATCTTCCTCACGCACGCCGCAGGCCGGTTCTCCCCCGACCAGAAAGGGATCTTCGGGATCGACACCGGCTGAGAGAAAGGCAGGCCGGGTGGAGTAGTCGATGACCGTCTGCAGGCTGCCTCCACCGAGTCCACCGAGGCCGATCTGGTGGCAGGTAACGGTCCGGATGGGCGAGGCGGGCTCATCTGCCCGGGCGCGAAGGGCGTTGACGGCAAAGAGCGTGCCCAGGTCGCTGGGAATCGAATCGTAGCCGCACTGGTTGACGATACAGGCGCGGCTTGCACGGGCCTGCCCATCAAATCGATCTATCAGTGAACGCATCCACGGGACTTCTCCGGAAATGTCGCACCAATGGGTGCCGTGGGCGGCGCAGGCTGCGACGACCCGATCGGAATAGCGGTAAAAGGGCCCGGCCAGCCCGACGACAACGTGGGTGCGCTTCACGAAAGACTCGATGGCCCTGCGATCCTCGGCGTCGCAAACGATGATCTCGACCCCCGCCTCGAGTGCCTCCAACCTGGAACGGTTGCGTCCGCAGACCGCCCATCGCAGGTCCGGGGGCGCTGCCGGGGCGTCGCACTGAATGGAGCCGAACCTGGACTGGTCTCCTTTCAGGTACGCAACGGCCAGGGCGCCCGTAAAGCCGGTGGCGCCCCAGATGACCATGTCGAGGTCACGGCTCATCCTGATCGCGCACTATTGCAACCTCGAGTAGGGAAGCGGGTTCAGCAGAATGACGGTCTCTTCGGGGATGGCTTCCCGCAGCGTGGTGAGTACGGCCGGCTCGTCCGGGTCGGGCTGGTAGTGCAGGTCGCCCGTTGGGCCTGCCCACAGCTGCGTGATCTCGCCACGAATACCAACAGTGGTGCTGTGGGCGAGTACCAGCTTGTGCGTTCCCCTGTTCTCGACCTGGTCCGCGACCTGGCTCAGCAAGGGATAGACTGCCGGCCCTGCACTGAGCGGAATGGTGGTTCGTGTCAGCCAGAACTGCCTGGGCTCCCTGGCATTGGAAGTCTTGAGAGCGAGTTGCAGACGCTCTTCCGTGGCATGTGGCAGCGCCACCGCGTATTTGATTTCCTCGCCGGTCTGCACACCGGCCTTTGCGAGCTTGCCACGCAGCCGATCCAGCAGTGGCGCGTCACCGAGCAGGGATGCTTCCGCCTTCTCGCGCTCTGCCTGCGATTCGAAACGAATCAACATCAGATCGTTGGCCAGCCGGCCCGACGACCATTTCCAGCCGCCCAGAATCTCGTAACCGTGCCGCTGCATGGCGGGTATGGCGTCGTCGCAGTAGATCTCGACGTAGGCGTCGAACGCTTTCCGCGTTAGCGGTGAGATGCTGTGCGTAACTTCGGTCAGGACGCTCATGGAGTGCCGCTGATGGCGCGACCGCGCGCGAGTTCGGTTCAATCGCTAACGGCTGTAGCGAAACTGTACTCCCCAGGTTCTCGGCGGCGCGAACATGGACTGCACGCCCCCCGTGGTGGCGTTTGCGGTATGCGACACGGCGTATTCTTCATCGCCGATATTCTCCACGAAACCCACGACACTGATACCTTCCATGCGTGCCGCGCCCGGGGTCCAGATCACCCTGGCGTTCACCAGTGAAAAACCGTCTTGCGAGGCGATCTCGTCATTGAAGATGGTGTGGTACACCTTGTCGGTATACGCGTATTCACCGCGAAGCGTCAGCAGCCCGGCGTTACCGATGTCCAGATCGTATTCGGCGGTCAGGGTTGCCTGCAGTTCCGGTGAACGCAACAGGGCATTGCCTTCAATGCTCTGCAGGCAGGCCAGCCCTGCCGTACAGCCGGTGCCGATTTGCGGGAAGATCGGATTGGTCGCGGAATGGTCCTGATATTCCGTGTGCAACAGCGAGATGGAACCATCGATACGGAAGTTCTCGGCCGCAAGCCAGTTGATCTCCAATTCGGCGCCGTAAGTCTCCGCTTCGGATGCGTTTTCGACGCTGGCTGCGTTGTTGACGAACAGGCGCGCCTGAATGTCGGTGTAGTCGTAGAAGAACGCGGCTACATTCAGCCTCATGCGGCCGTCCAGCAAGCTGGACTTTATTCCAGCCTCATAGGCGAGCAGTATTTCCGGGTCGTACGGGTCGTAGCAGTCTCCCGCATTGAAGCCGCCGGACTTGTACCCTCGAGAGATCGAGCCATAAACCAGCGTATTGTCGGACAGGTCGGCGTCGAGCCCGACCTTGCCGGTCACCTCGCTCCAGTCTTCGCTGTGCTCGATGCCGACACATGGCACGACGCCGATGTTGGCGACAAAGGTGATTGCCACATCCTTTTCGTCCCGCGTATAGCGAACCCCGGCGGTGCCTCGCAGGCGGTCGGTAAAGTTGTACGTTCCCTGGGCATAGCCTGCGACCGACTTCGTATCCTGCAGCATGCGATTGTCGAAAAACGGGACGCCGGTCGTGGAGCCGTCTATTCGGCTGCCGAAAAAGGCCAGGCTTCCGGGAGGCAGCGGGCCGCCAAGCCCGCCGAAAATGCCGAAGACTGCTTCAAAGGTGGCCTGCAATGCGGGCAAGTCAAAGCTGTAGAGTTCATCGATCTCGGAGGAGTAGTAGTAACCACCGACTATCCAGTCCAGATCGCCGGACGTACCGATCAGCGTGAGTTCCTGTGAGAACTCTTCGATATCGGAGATCGTAATGCTGTGTACCGCGGCGATTTCACTGCCGTCAATGTCGTCCCGGTTGTCGTTCTCCAGCTCGAAATAGGAACTGATCGAACGGATTTGCAAGCCGTCGCCAGCCTGCCAGTTTACGGTCGCGCTGAACCCGCTCGAGTCCAGGTTGTAGTCCTGATCCAGATCCGCAAAGAGCTCGCGTGGGTTGGAACTGCCGATGCCACCCTTGGTCAGTGTCAGGCCGAGGGCATCTTCGCAGCTGATTGGGCCACAAAACGAATTCGGCACCGTCAATGCGCCGCCGGGGTTGGCGAGTGTAATGCCGAGCGGAGGAACCACGACATCCTGCGTTTTTATGAACGCCGGACCGCTGCGTTCCGAGTCGGTCACTTCCGCCCGGAGTATTACTTCCAGCTCATCCACCGGCGTATAGACTGCTGCGAATTTGCCGACGGTATACTTGGCGTCGTCGGGTTCGGTTCCGAGAAAGTTGTTGTCGGCATAGCCGTCCCTGCTGTCCACGGCAACCGCCGCACGAACGGCCAGAACATCGGACAGCGGCAGGTCGCCGGAAAGGTCAACGCGATACCTGTCGTAGCTGCCATAGAGCATTGAAGCCTCAAAACCCGCTTCCGCGCCCGGCAGTCTGGAGACCATGTTCACGCTGCCGCCTGTCGAGTTGCGGCCATTGAGGGTTCCCTGGGGCCCGCGAACCACTTCTATGCGCTCGAGGTCGAACATCAATCCGCCCTGGGAGACCAGGCCGCCGCGGTAGACGCCATCCGCATACAGCGCAACGCCAGGCTCGGAATCCATCGTTGTGAAGTCCACGCCGACGCCACGAATGGTCACCTGCGCGGTATCGGTCGCTATATTGAAAACCAGGCCGGGTGCCGCAAATTGCAGATCGGAAATGCCCTCGATACCTCGGACAGCGAGTTCTTCCTGCCCCAGCGCGGTTACAGCCAGGGGAAGGCTGTCAATTGATGTCTCCCGCTTTTCGGCGGTTACGATCAGTTCTTCGATAAATCTTTCCGAGACGCCGACCTCGGCCTGGCTAATCGGCGCAAGCCACCCAATGGCAAGCAAAAGGGCAGCCTTGCCTGTGCGCAATGCGGTCCTGTCGATGAGGGTTCCATGGCTGATACCTGTACCGGCCCGAGCTTTACCAGGACGAATTTCCCCAGACATCATGACATCCCCACCTGTTCGCAACCGGTCGATTGTGGTCCGGTCGAGACATGCTGTCCAATGAATATTCGGTCAGGTGGTATGTGTATCAGGTATGTTTAAGGCTGTCGTTGTCACTTGGCGCTCGATGCGCGTTTCGACTTGCGAACAAGCGCATCCTTAACTGAGTTGACAAAAGCTTCAACGCCGGGTCCGGTTGATTTGGCGTTTGATACCGCATAGGCCAGCTGTTGAGGAGGCATGTCAACGACATCTTCCAAGACGACAAAGTCTTTCCGAACATCGCCGAAGTTTGGTGACAGTGACGCCATGGGTGAGAACGCATCCGTACGCGCGACGATGGTCTTGACGATCTCGAAATCATCCGTGAGGTATTGGGGCCTGACCGGTGGCAGGCCGTTGGGCGCGTAACGTTGCGCGATGTCGACAAGCGCCGGTTCTACCGTGGCCGGCATCGAGATGGGATATTTCAGCAGATCCGCTTCCTTGACTTTTTTCAGCCGGGTAAGCGGATGATGCTTGCGAATGATGAACCCATAATGAAAATCCAGAAGCACCGTTACTTTCAGTTCCGGCCATTGAACCAGGGGCCGTGCGGCTCCCCACAACAGGTCAAGGTCTCCACTGATTACCCTGGGGGCCAGTTGTTCCGCCGACCCGGATGCTATTTCGAGCCGCATGCCCGGGTAGTCGCTTACAATCCTGGCAATCGGCTCGGCCATGAAGCGTTGATAGGCGGCCGGGGCTACGCCGATCCTCAGCCGGCCGAGCTTCAGATTGAGGTAGTCTTCAGTGTTGACCAGAAGGTCGTCCACACTCTTTACCACCCGGCGTGCCTGCTCGATAAAAACCTGGCCCGCTTCAGTCAGGCGCATGCCCCGGCGCAGCCGAACGAATAGCTGCACGCCCAGCTGTTTCTCGACATATGCGATGCTCCGGGTCAGCGCCGGTTGAGACATCGAGAGCGTCCGCGCCGCTGTCGTGATCGATTCAGAATGGGCAACTTCCACTACATGCCTGATCTTCTTCAGGTCAATACTCTTCACGTGTCAATCGGCTTCTGTGATATGCGCAAAAGGCATGTTACTTGACGCTGATTGCATTAGACAGCATTTCAGAATTGATCGAGTATTGACCGACGGGTTCCCCTCAATCGAACTGTGTTCGCGGAACCGATTCGCTACAGCCTCAAATCGACCAACAGGCGCGGGAAAACGAAATGGTACTGACAAAAGACAGCGGGCACGTACGAACCATTACACTGAACCGACCCGAGGCCATGAACGCGTTCAACGGACGGCAGTTCGACGAACTGACGGAAGCACTGCTTGCTGCCCAGGACGAATCGGCGGTACGCGTTGTGATTCTGACGGGCGCCGGCCGGGCTTTTACCTCCGGGCTTGATCTGAGCGAAGTGGGCAAGGATACAGAACCGCCGAAGCACGGTGTGCCAGGGCTCTTCAGCACGCTGATCGATTTCCCCAAACCCCTGCTGCTGGCCATCAATGGCGTCGGGGTCGGCTTCGGTGCGACGATTATCGGCCTGGCGGACATGGCATTCATGGCCGAGAGCGCCCGGCTGCGCTGTCCGTTTACTTCCATCGGCGTCGTTGGTGAAGCGGCCAGTACGTTGCTCTTCCCGCGCATGATGGGTCACCAGGCCGCAAACTGGATGCTTTATTCATCGAGTTGGCTTGATGCGGAACAATCCAGGGCATCGGGCCTGGTGCTGGATGTCTTTCCTGACGATTCACTGCAGGAGGAGGTGATGAGCCGCGCTCAGACCGTGGCGTCAAATTCTCCGGTGGCGTTGATCCGATCGAAGGAGCTCTCGATGGGGCCGATGCGGGAAAGGATTCGGGCGGCCATGGATGCTGAAAACGCGGTCTATGACGAGTTGCTCGGTGGCCCGGAAAACATGGAAGCGATCAACGCATTCCTCGAAAAGCGGGAACCCGACTTTTCGAAGCTGGCCTAGCCGGACCTATTCAGTGCGCCGTGCAAAGGTGCACAACCTTAGTGGGTGCGAACCCCACCCGGCAAATGTCGTTCCAGCCGGTAGCAATCGGAACGGCCGTGGAGGTAACGAACCGGTCGAAGCTTCTGGTGTAGAGGGTCCGTAGGGACTTGGCGAGCGCACAGGCCGTAACGTGCAGTGAACGCTGAGCAGGCCTCGAAAAGGGCAATGCGGAAGCCGACCCGTCTGAATTGCGGGGAAGGCCGCCGCCGTTGGGGAAGGCGAACGACGCAGGCACCCAACGGTTCCGCCGGGGTAATGGCGACGGCATGTGCGAAAGAGGGGTTGTGTGCAACACGGGAAACCCCTTGGGGCGGCTGGCAAGCGGCGCTGGCCGACGGTGGTGTCGTGAGGCACGGAACCGGCTCCTTGGGGTGGCGGAAAGGGTCGTAGTACTGATGAAGCCGGGTAATGCTGGTGGAGGAAAGGACCCTTGGTCTGGGAATAATGCTGGCAGGAGCGAGCGCGAGGTGATTGACGAATGAGTCTGAGAACGCCGGAAACGGTTGAGAAGCTCCGTAAGGCATTGCATGCGAAAGCGAAGGAAGAAGTCGGGTTCCGGTTCTATCTCGTCTACGACAAGGTCTACCGTCGGGACGTGCTGAGCCATGCCTATGCGTTGAGCCGCGCGGCGCGCGGTGCACCGGGTGTGGATGATGAGACGTTTCGAGAGATCGAGGAACGGGGACGGGAGTCGTGGCTCGACGAACTGGCGGAGGAACTGAGGAAGAAGACCTATCGAGCCGCCCCGGTACGCCGGGCGTGGATACCGAAGGCGAACGGGGGACGCAGGCCGCTCGGGATACCGACGATACGGGACCGGGTGGTGCAGACGGCGGCGGTGCTGGTACTCGAACCGATCTTCGAGGCGGACCTGCAGTCGGAGCAATACGCGTACCGCGCGAACCATCGGGCGCAGGATGCGGTTCGGCACGTCCACAAGCTGGTCACGCACGGTCACGATGAGGTGGTCGATGCGGACTTGTCCGGATATTTCGACAGCATCCCGCACGCGGAACTGATGAAATCGGTAGCGCGTCGGGTAAGCGACCGGCACATGCTGGCCCTGATCAAACAGTGGCTGGTGGCGCCGGTGGAGGAAGACGACGGGCAGGGTGGCTGGCGACGGACGACCCGAGCGAAGGACGAGAAGCGCGGAGTTCCGCAAGGGGCGCCGGTCTCGCCATTGCTGTCGAACCTGTATATGCGACGATTTCTGCTCGGCTGGAAACAGTTGGGTTATGCGCGGCGCCTGAACGCCCACATCGTGAACTATGCCGACGATTTTGTGATCTGCTGCCGGGGAACGGCGGCGGAGGCGATGTTGGTGATGCGCAGGATGATGGGTAAGCTGAAGCTGACGGTCAACGAAGACAAGACGCGGATGCGACGGCTGCCGGGCGAGGACTTCGATTTTCTCGGTTACACGATTGGCCGCTGCCACTCGCCGACGACGGGACGGGCCTATATTGGCACGCGGCCGTCGAAGAAGAGTGTGCGCCGGGCGATGGCGGAGGTCAGCAAGCTGACATCCTGCCGGACGACCGGTATGGCCGCCGAGGACGTGGTGGGGCGGCTCAACCGCCTGCTTGTGGGCTGGGGGAATTATTTCCATCTTGGCCCGGTGAGCAAGGCGTATCGAGCCATTGACGCCCACACCGGTTATCGGCTCCGCCGGTGGTTGTGCCGGAAACACAAGGTCGGCAACCAGGGGACGCGCCGCTTCCCTTATGAGTTCCTGGTCTCGGACCTGGGACTCGTGCGGCTGTCGGCGACGACGCACAACCTTCCGTGGGCGAAGGCATGATCCTGGAGAGAGCCGGATGCGGGAAATCCGCACGTCCGGTTCGCCGAGCGGCGACTGGAAACGGAGTGGGTATAAATCGGAATGTTGCCGGCCCACCACCGCGCCAGTCGTCGACTCTACTGAATAGGTCCGGCTAAGATCGCATTGCAGTAAACGGGAAAGACTATGCCTCAGCCGCTCACCGGCTACACCGTCGTAGAGATGGGCACCGCGATTCAGGGGCCCGCCGCAGGCATCTACCTGTCTGACATGGGTGCCGATGTCATCAAGGTCGAACCGCCGATCGGCGATGCAAGTCGATATCACCGGGGCGTAAACAACGAGACGCCTCCGGAAACACCGGGCGCCATGTTCACCGCCGGCAACCGGGGCAAGCGTTCCGTCTGCCTCGATGTCAATTCGGATTCGGGAATCGACGTTGTGCGCCGGCTGGTCAGGAGCGCGGATGTTTTCATGACCAACTACCGGGCCCCTTTCCTGAACCGGCTGGGCCTGGATTATGCAAGCCTCGCCGAGTTGAACCCGAACCTGATCTACGCCTCGGTCAACGGTTTCGGCCCGCTTGGGCCGGATGCCGACCGGCCGATGGTGGAAGGTGCTGTGCAGGCACGAGGGGGGCTTGCCAGTGTCTGCGGTCCCGCCGATTCCCTGCCCATGCCGGCCGGTGCGACCATCGCGGACGGCGCGGGAGCCCTGCAGTTTGCCCTGGGCATTGTTACCGCGTTGCTGGCCAGGGAACGCCATGGTGTGGGTCAGAAGGTCAACACGTCCAGCCTGGGCACGCAGATCTGGCTGCAGTCGTGGGAGATTCAGCAATGCCTGCTGACCGGCAAGCCGCTGCAACGGGCCGGCAGTCACATGCCGAACATTCGCGGGCCGTACGGCGTCTATGCAGCGAGCGATGGCGGTGCGTTTCTCTTTACGCTTGTCGGCGATTCAGCCTGGCGGACATTTTGCGAATACGGCGGCCTGCCCGAACTGGCGGACAATCCCCTCTGGGATAACGCATTCAAACGCATGGGTGCGATACCCGATGAACAGGACGATGCCGCCGTCGACCGCGTACGTGCGGATATGGCCGAGATCTTTGCCAGCCGTACGAGTGAGGAGTGGAGTGAATTCTTCAGGGCTCGCGATGACGTCATCGTCGAAAAAATACAGGATCACGCCGAGGTTGCCGCCGATCCTCAAACAATCGCCAACGAGTACGTTGTGCCGATGTCGTTTGCGGGAGTCGGCGAATCCCGCGTCGTCGGCAATCACGTTCAGTTGAGTGAAACGCCGGGTTCCGTCAAGGGCGCACCGCCCGAACTGGGCAACGCCACAAGAGAGGTAATGCTGACCCTCGGCTTTGCACAAAAAGAAGTCGATGCAATTGAAGAACACACGGCGGCCATACGCAGAAAGATACTGGGAGCGTAGCGACGATGGAACTATGGACGGCGGCCACACCCAACGGGTGGAAGGTCAACATAATGATAGAAGAGATGATTGAAGCTGGCATTGCCATGCCGGAAGTGAAGATGCGTACCATCGACCTTATGGAAGGCGAGCAATTTTCCGAAGAATTCAGGCGCCACAACCCCAATCAGAAAATACCCGTCCTGATCGACGGCGATCTCAGCATCATGGAAAGCTGTGCCATCCTGCAGTACCTGGGTGAAAAATATCCAAGCGACCTGTTGCCGACCGGAAAGGCGCGATGGGATGTTCTGCAATGGCTGTTCTGGCAGGCGGCAAACGTGGGCCCGATATTTGGTAACAAGCTCAGCTACACCCGGTATATGGACGATGTCGACGACGTGGCCAAAGCTCACCCGCTGGAAAGGTTCGGCAAAGAGGGGCGGCGCCTGGCGGCGGTACTGAATCGTCGCCTCGAAGGCAGAAACTATGTTTGTGGCGATGACCTCACCATCGCCGACATAGCCATCTACCCATGGGTGCGCGGTTGGAAGTGGAGCAAGATCAACATGACCGATCAGCCCAACGTGATGCAGTGGATCGATCGGGTCAGGGCCCGGCCGGCCGTTGGCCGGGGTCTTGCCTTTGGTGTGCCGAAGGAGGAAATCGATCAGTGGAGTGAAGAGCGGAAAGCCCGGTACGCCAGGAGTGGTGCGGCGATTGCCGATAACAAGTCGCTGAGAACGGAGGCCTGATTCATGACCGGTAAATACAGGATTTTTGGTTCGGAGCTTTCTCCCTACTCAGTCAAGGTGCGATCCTACTTCCGCTACAAGCAGATCCCCCATCAATGGATCGTACGCAATGCCGAATCGGCCGACGAGTATCAGAAATATGCCAGGATTCCGATCATACCCCTCGTCGTCACGCCGGATGAGGAATCCCTGCAGGACTCAACGCCGATCATGGAAGCGATGGACCAACGATTTCCGGAGCCGTCAATCCATCCGCAGGAAACGGTCAGCCAATTCGTTTCAACGTTACTCGAAGAATTTGGCGATGAGTGGGGTAACAAGTGGATGTTCCACCTGCGCTGGGCGCGGGATGAAGACTGCATCAGCGCCGGCGGCAGAATTGCCGCGCTGAATGCGCCGGACGCCGACGACGCGACGCACGCCGCGATTCGCGAGCAGGTAATCGGCCACATGAAAGGCCGCGTCTTCTTCGTGGGCTCGAATGAACAAACCGCACCACTGATCGAAAAGTCGTTCCGCGACGGTATTCGCCTGCTGAATGCGCACCTGGCCGACAGACCCTATCTCTTCGGGGGCAAACCGGCTTTTGCAGATTTTGGCCTCTGGGGCCAGGTGTACTGCGCGTGGACAGACCCGACCGGTAGTGCCTGGATCGAGGCGAGTGCACCGTATCTGCTGGACTGGGTCCATCGCATGCTCTGGCCGTCGGACGAAGGAGACTACGAACCCTGGGATTCCGTAGCGCCTACACTGCTGCCCTTTGTCAAAGGTCAGGTCGGAGACCTGTTCCTGCCCTGGACAGTGGCCAACGCCGCCGCCATGGCGGCAGGAGAGGAGGAATTTTCAGTTGACCTGAAAGGTCGGGCCTTTACCCAGAGACCACAGAAATATCATGTGAAGTCGCTTGGGGTTCTGCGCGGAAAATATGCGGCCATACCCGACAATGATGCGATCGCGGGCGTACTCGAGTCCGCCGGCTGTCTGGCTTCGGTTCATCCAGCATGAACGGTCCAGGGCAGAAATTCCCCGCGAAGGACTAACGGGGCTACGCTCCAGCCCGACGAAAAAACAGCGAACGGGAGTGAAGTTGACTAAATTGACAACCTTGTCCGCGAATAAGAGGCTTCCCGCATCGGCACGAAACGAACGATCAGCGAACGCATGATCGCAGCATACTGTTGGCCACAAAGCGCAAGGCCGGGTGAGGTTGTCGACGTTTTCTGCCACACCACAGCGGACCAGTTTCGTTTCGAGGTGGTCAGACAGGGCGTCGACAGCAAAACAGTAGCCGTTCACGAACGCATCCCTGGCCGGGAACAGACCGTAACCGGCGACATCGCGGCAGAGGGGTGTCGCTGGGATCCGGCCCTGGAACTGGCAATCGACGCGAGCTGGCCCTCAGGTTTCTATCTTGTGCGTCTTGAAGACAACAAGGGCAACAAGGCAGAAGCGTTCTTCGTAGTCCGCGCCGCATCCCCTGTTGATGCCCTCCTGGTTCTTTCGACGTCCACCTGGAACGCGTACAACACATGGGGCGGTCAGAGCTTCTACACGGGTGGTCATGTCACTTCGCCGATGCGCCCACTGCAGCCGGGTTTCCTGACCAAGGCTGACCCATACCGGCACCGCATCGCCAGGTACAAAGACTGGTGCAAGGAGGATGCACGGTCATACGCTGCCGCCGGCTACGACGCCTGGAGCATGGCGGCTGGCTGGGCCAACTGGGAAATGCTGTTTGTGCGCTGGGCAGAAGGGCAGGGGTACGACCTCAGCTACGCGGTCAGCCAGGATCTTGACCAGTATCCCGGCCTGCTCGATGGATATCCGGCATACATCTCTGTCGGGCACGACGAGTACTGGTCAGCCGGCATGCGAAATGCTGTTGAAAATTACATCGACGCGGGCGGCAATGCGGCTTTTTTCTCGGGCAATACGTCTTTCTGGCAGGTTCGATTCAGTGCTGACTATCGACAGATGACCGGCTACAAGTGTGACATTGAAGACGATCCTCACTACGACCCGAAACAGGCGCCGACCCTGTCGACCATGTGGTCCGATCCGCTGGTCGGCCGTCCCGAAAGCGAGATGACGGGTGTGTCTTTCACCCGGGGCGGCTATGCGCACATGCCGAATGCCCCGCAAGGCAGTGGTGGATACACGGTGTGGCAGCCGGATCACTGGGTTTTTGACGCCACGTTTCTAAAGGCCGGCGACACGCTGGGCGCAAACGAGATCGTCGTTGGGTATGAGTGCGACGGGTGCGATCTGACCGAGTCGAACGGCAGGCCGATACCCACCGGTGACGATACCCCCGCGGGTCTTGAGGTGCTCGCGACGGCACCGGCCCGCCTCTGGGAAACCGAACAGGCCCTCGGCGGTCTTGCCGACAACTACGTCGGCGAACTGAACTGGGTGGCAGAGCGAATTGGCGGCGGAGACACGCCCGAGAATCGACGGCGATTTGCCAATGGCCATGCTGTGCTCGGCACCTTCAGACGGGGCAGGGGCGAAGTGTTTACCACCGGCTGTACGGATTGGGCCTATGGCCTGATCGGGAGTGATGTATCGAAGGTAACGGCCAACGTGCTTGATCGTTTTATTCGAAACTGATTCATTATCTTTGCACTGGAGCGTAACGCCCATGTCCCATACATCCGCTATCCAATTGCCGGGGCGACTTGGCAATGCCGACCTCACCCTGGGTGAAGATCCAAGGGCCGATGCCAGAATGCTGGCCGCGATGCGGGCCCGGGGGCTCCTGGAACCCATGCCGCCCGTGCCGGTCGATGCCGGCTCGAGCATTGATGAACTGCTCGCTTTCTGTGCTGAAAATGAAGTGGCTTACGAACAGATGAACGACATGGCCATGCAAGGCCTGCCACCCGTACCGGGTGTGTATCGGGAAACACGCACGATAACGGGTGTCGATGACAATGACATCAGGCTATATCTCCATCGGCCGAAACTTGTCTGCACACCCGTACCCGGCATCCTGCACATCCATGGCGGCGGTATGGTGCTGATGTCTGCTGCAGGGTCGGTCTACGATCGGTGGCGCTCGGAACTGGCTGCGACCGGGCTCGTTGTCGTAGGGGTCGAGTTTCGCAACGGTGCCGGAAAACTGGGGCCTCACCCTTTTCCGGCTGGTTTGAATGACTGTTGTTCGGCCCTTTACTGGATGGCCGACAACCGTGTTGATCTGGGCATTGCAGGCATCGTGGTTTCGGGTGAATCCGGCGGCGGCAATCTTTCGCTTGCGACCTGTCTGAAGGCGAAACGGGATGAGCGACCGGGTGTCATAAACGGGGTGTATGCCCAATGCCCCTTTATTTCCAACGCATATGAACACAAGAATCCATCCCTGGTCTCCCTGTTCGAGAATGACGAGTTTGGCCTGAGTTGTGCCATGATGGGCGCGCTGTCCAAAGTGTATGATCCGGCCGGTGAAAATCAGACGAATCCCCTTGCCTGGCCGCTGCATGCCGAAGCCGGAGATCTCGCCGGGCTGCCACCCCATTTCATCTCGGTCTGCCAGCTTGATCCATTGCGGGATGAGGGCCTCGTCTACACAAGAAAACTGGTCGGCGCAGGGGTGACCGCCAGCAGCCGCACCATCAACGGCGTGACCCATGCTGCCGACATGATCTATCGCGCTGAGATGCCTGATGTGTACCTGGCTTCGATAGGGGGCATCAAGCGGTTTTCTGATTCCGTGTGCAAGGTGGCGCTGTCCGCCGATGTCTCCCGATGAGAGATTCCGAGACCCGAAATGAAAAGATACGTTGACCCTACGGAACAGCTTGTAACCGAGATATTCACCCGCGACACCCGTCGGTCAGTGGAGTTCTACTGCAAACTCGGTTTCGAACTGTTGAGAGAGGATGATGGATTCGTGGAGCTCGGCTGGGAAGGACATCGCCTTTTCTTGAGCGACGAGCTCAAGTATAAGATGACTGCCGCTACCGGATTGCCTCAGGGGAATGTAAGAGTAATGGTGCCGAACGTGGATGCGTATTGGACGTTGTCCCGGGAAATGGGCGCTCAGGTCCTGTCGCCGATTACCGATCAGTCCTATGGTTTGCGGGATTTCACCATAGCCGACCCGGATGGATTCGGAATCAGGTTTGGGACTTGGCTGAACGATCTGGTTGAGTAAACTCGATCGGCCGGATTGGGCCGTAGCCGGCACAACGGTAACCCGAAGATGAGTGGCTCAACCGATATGCCTTGACATGTTCAGCCGCTCTTCGACCTCGAAGCCGAGCGATTCGTAAAATCCGCGAACTGCTACGTTGGTTGCCCGAATCTGCAGATTGACCTTTGTGCAGCCGGCCGACCGCAACGCACGGATGGCATGACGGACAAGAGCCGTGGCTGTCCCTCGACGCCGGTATTGCGGCAAGACAGCCACCTTGTGAAGCCAACCGCGGTGGCCGTCGTATCCTGCAATCGTGGTTCCCACCACGGCGTCCTTGTCCACGGCGATGAACAGCATGTCGTCCTGCACGGCAAGCTTGGCATCGAATACGTTTCGCGGGGCGTTGTGAGGCGGATCATCAGGGAAGACTGTTTCCCACAGCGAGACAACGCTGGAACGGTCGGCCACGGTGGCCGGTCGTATATTCATGTCTTGGGGCGCCTTGCAGCTTGGCGGGCGTTCGACGGTCGCGAATTGCCCAAAATCTC
Source organism: Pseudomonadales bacterium (assembly GCA_963663395.1). Taxonomy (GTDB): domain Bacteria; phylum Pseudomonadota; class Gammaproteobacteria; order Pseudomonadales; family Azotimanducaceae; genus Azophilus. The sequence goes on along the minus strand of OY760226.1, from coordinate 3,969,552 downwards.
GATTCCCGTGTTCAGTCGATCAGTGCCTGGTAGGTGAACGTGCGAAGGCCCTCGCGCGAGGGCCGCCGTGGCTTGACACAGGCAAAGCACCAACAGCGCCCGCAACAGATTGGCCATGGAATTCACCAACAGCAAAGCCCTTTCAGGCCGTGGTATCACGACACTGCGCATTCAATTGCCTTGACGTTGAACTGGAGGGAGGCAGGCAGTATATGGCGTGGCGCCCGGACATGAAAACGGCCGGCTGGATGAAGCCGCTCAACCACTATTGCCAGACCAGGAGAAACTCCTGCCTTGCAGGGGCCATGAGCCACGATTGGAACTTTCGGCGATCTGGATGTCCAACGACTCTAATCGCCAAGAGTCTTGAGGCTGAAGCGTTACCCGGTGGTGCCGGTATTCGCTCATACCACATCGCCTTGGCAGGCCGACCTCGCACTACTGTGCGCCTGGCTTGTTCTCAATGATGGTAAGGGCGGCGTCACATCGGGAAGTACGGTCGAAAGCAGGGAGAGGAGCGCCATGTATCGCATACCAATGACCAGCGAGGGAACCTTTCGCAGCAATTGGGAAACGGCCGCAAACCCGATGGCCGGTGCGCCGCCAGGCCGTTTGGGTGGTTGGTGGGTGTCAGAAACGCCGCAGGTGCCGCGCCCCGGACGTGTTGAGTGGGGCGCGCCGGGCCGAGGCGTAGTGCCTGCTGTACCATCGCTTCGGCCGACGTGGCCCCCGCACGAGGGCCATGTGCTCACCGAGCGTACCGTGAGGTGGGTCACCGATATGTCCCCGACGGTATCTGGAGCAACTTCAAGTTGCAGGTTTCGCGAGCGACCGGCAACGTTGCCCCAGTTGTCTGAGACATCAAGTTATCGATCGGCGTTCATAACATTCACTCGCTGGTGCGCTGGTCGCCAATTGCAGCCCTGGCCGGCCAGTTCACAAACGGTTTCGGACCATCTGAGATGGCGCGCAGAGTCGTGCGGTTCTCAGACGATTAGTCAAGCGCGACGCGCGATTTCGCACACACACCGTACGGCCGGGCTCACTGACCCCTGCGCAACACGCCTCGTCATGGAGACAATCGAGGATCTGACTGGAGCCAGGGAGGTGCCGCGCAGCCGGAGTATTAATGTCAGGGGGAGTTCTCTCGATGCGGCCCAGCTTGACGAGATCCGGGCGGTCGCGCATAAACGTCGACGGCGCGGCGCCGGTTTGGAATGCCCTATGACCGCAAGGCGCCGTGGCCAGGTCGACCTTGCGTTGTGCTCGGTAGTCCTTGAAGCCGGTTTACGGCCCGGGCAGGCGGCGGCGCTCGAGTGGAAGGACCTGGGGAAAGACAATGACGGCCGGGCGACGCTCAAGGTCAAGGCCGGGTCGTTCGGGGCCGACAAGTCCGTCGAGATCTCCGAGCGAGCGTTTGAGGATCTCATGGCGATCAAGCCTAAACGCGCGGAGACGGACCAGCAGATCTTTTCGATCGGTGCGCAGCAAATCCGTAAGCGAGTCGAGGCGGCGGCGCAAGCCGCGGAATTGGAAGGCTTTGGCGCCCACAGCAGGCCCCGCCTGAGTGCCCACCGTGAAGCTACCGGCGCGAATCCGGCGACGGCTCGCGTGGGCAATGGCGAGTAGCGGCCGCTTCCCGATTGCCGGCGAGGGTGATGCTGTCGGAGCTGTCGGTCGTGCGGCGATTCATGTGTTTCGCCAATCCCCTATACGGATGGATGACCGCCGGCCGCCGGTATCTCTATTATCCTTGACAACTGGTTGCCAGAAGGGAGGCCAGAATCCATGATCCCGCTTTCCGCAAGCTGCGCGGTGACCGAAGCCGCGATCGAAACGGCATGCCGTGTGGCATCCGAGTTGTCGTCGGGCGAATACCGGCGAGGGTTCGGTGAACACCCCCGGACCCGGCATGGGAGTGGGCGCGCCGCGCCCGGGTGCGGCGAACTGTCCAGCTCGTGAAACCGCGTGACAGCGATCTCGGCATGGACCGCGGCATAACGCGGCGGGACATCCTTCATGGCGCCGGCGCACTGGCAGCAGCGGGACTGATTCCCGCAGGGTTGTCCGCTGCACAGGCCCCGGCCAATACAGACAACTCATCGCCTCTCTACCCACCGGCTCTTACCGGTTTGCGAGGCAGCCATGTCGGCTCCTTTGAGGTCGCCCACGAACTGGCCTGGCAAGGCCGGCGCGATTGGGGCCCCGTTGTGGAGCAGGATTCCCGCGACTACGACCTCGTCATCGTCGGCGCGGGCATCAGCGGCCTGGCAGCCGCGCGCTTCTACCTGAAGGAGCATCCGAGCGCCCGCCTGCTCATACTGGATAATCACGACGATTTCGGCGGCCACGCGAAACGGAACGAGTTTCGTGCCGGGGGACGCACACTGATCGGCTATGGCGGCTCCCAGACGCTGGAGGCTCCGGCATCCTATGCCGGGGCCTCGAAGAGGCTGCTCGCCGATCTCGGCATCGACCTCGGCCGTTTCTACAGGGCCTACGACAGGGACTTCTTCCGCCGGCACGGGCTGGGTGGCGGGGTTTTCTTCGGCAAGGCCGGTTGGGGGGTCGACCGGATCGTCCGCTACGACCTGGGCGGCCTGGGCTACACCCTGCCCCTGGCAAGGCGCAATGGCTCCGTGAAGGCGGCGGTCGAAGCCATGCCGATGCGGCGGCCGGCACGCGATCAGATGCTCGCCCTGCTGACCTCCACCGACGACGTTATGCCGGGCCTCACGGTCGAGGAGCGCCTGGAAGTGCTCGGAAGCATCAGTTATCGAAACTATCTCAGTGACTATCTTGGCATCAGCGAGCCGCAGGTATTCGCAGCGCTGCAGCCACTGACCACCGATCTCGGCGCCGATATTGCGGCCGTGCCGGCAATCGATGCGCTCTACTACACCGGCCTGCCGGGCTACGAAGCGTCCGGCCTTCCGGACTGGGACGACGAAGAGCCCTACATTCACCACTTTCCGGACGGCAACGCCACCCTTGCGCGCCTGCTGGTGCGCCGGATGATCCCGGAGGCGGCGCCGGGTTCGACCATGCAGGACATCGTTCTCGCCGACTTCGACTACGGCAAACTCGATGTCGCGGGCGCGCCGGTGCGGCTGCGGCTGAACAGCACAGCGGTAAACGCCCGTCACGACGGAGACCCCGATTCGGCAAAGCGGGTTCGGGTGGACTATGTGCGCCAGGGACGTCACGGGCAGGTGCGTGCGCGCCACTGCGTACTGGCGTGTTACAACTCGATCATTCCCTTTCTTTGTCCGGACATGCCCTCCCGGCAAAGGCAGGCGCTGTCGAGCAACCTCAAGATACCCGTGCTGTATACCAACGTTGCACTGAACAACTGGCGCGCCTGGAAGGCATCCGGCATCGGCGCCGTCGCAGCACCCGGCAGCTATCACGTCAATGCCATGCTCGATTTCCCGGTCGACATGGGCGGCTACGAATTCGCCGATGGTCCGGACGATCCGGTCATCGTGCACATGGAGCGATTCCCGCACCGGCCCAACGCTGGTCTCTCGAAGCGCGAGCAGGCGCCACTGGGGCGCCATGAAATGCTGGCGACACCGTTCGAAACCATCGAGCGGAATACGCGTGAGCAGCTTGCAGCCATGTTCTCAGGCGCCGGCTTCGACCCCGCGCGCGATATCGACGCCATCACGGTGAACCGATGGCCCCACGGCTACGCCACGCGAGACTGGCTGGAAGACGACTATTACGATGATGACGACGACCCGCGCAATTGGTACGTGCAGGGCCGGCAATCATTCGGGCGCATCGCCGTCGCCAATTCCGATGCCGGTGCCCAGGCCACGGTCGACATGGCGATCGTCCAGGCTCTTCGCGCCGTGCAGGATCTCGGCTGAGCCCCGCAAGCCCGCTCACCCCGAAGACTCGCTGTTCCTCATGCCTGCCGGAGGCGCAGGTCGTGAACGTCGCTGATTCGACTTTGCCGTTGATTAACCCAACGGCTCGAGGCAGGACGCGAGCGTGTGCGTCTCGTCGGATGAAATCTCCTGCAGCGGCGCACGCACGCTGCCGCCATCGTATCCGCGGTGGCGGCAGGCAGCCTTGACCTTGGAGACGTAATTGCCACTCCAGATGAAGAGCAACGACGGGATCATGCGTGACCAGAGCGCCATGGCGCCGGCGATATCTCCGCTTGCGGCCCGCTCGAACAACTGCACGCTTTCGCGCGGCATGTAGTTGGCGCCGCCCCAGATACAGCCCTGCGCGCCGGCTATAAAAGCGAATACGGTGGTGGTGTCGCAACCGTTGAGAACCTTGTAGCCCGTGGCGAGGTATTCCTGGTGGATGGTGAGATCGCCGGCGCTGTCCTTGATGTAGTTGAAGTGCTCAAGCTGATTCAGGCGTTTGAACAGGTCGAGTGAAATACTGATGCCGGTGGATTGCGGGATGTTGTATCCGATGATGTCGGTATCAATCGCCGCATCGACAGCCTCGTAAAACGCAAACAGCCCGTCGTCGTCTTCAGGGCCTTCGATGTAGGGCGGTAAGACCATCAGTGCATCGGCGCCCAGCCCCTCGGCATGCCTGGAGCGTTCCACCACTTCGTCCTGCACCAGAGCCGAGGACTGGCAGATGAGCTTGCAGCGTCCATCGATACGCTTCGCGCCGAGTTCGTACAGCCGATTACATTCCTGCCTGGTGAGGTAGGGGTGCTGGCCGGTGCCTGCGCCAAGCACCAGCCCGTGTACGCCGGCGTCGACATAGACGTCGATCAGTTCTTCCCAGCGCGCATAGTCGATGCTGCCATCGCTGTGCATCGGGGTCTGCATTGCGAGGTTGATTCCGGTGAGTCCGCTCATGATTCTGTTCCGTCTGGAGGGTCAGACCGGTTCTGCAATCATCGTGAAGCGCAAAAGCAGTCGTCTTTCGGCAGTTGCGTTGCGTGTGCGATGTGCCATCGCAGCCAACATCCGGCCCTCTGGCCTCAACTGGCAAGGCGATATCAATTCCTATAGCATGCCATTTGGAATACCAAAGGCCGGACATGACAACACACTCGTTTGTCCGTCGTCAACTCACGAGGCGCCGCCGGCGCTCCACCACGTCAATAGGGGGCCGAATGAATCCTCGATCGAGCCTGCTGGCTCTGTTGCTTGTCACGAGTTCCGCTGTCGCTGTCGAGCCAGTCGCTTACGACGGCTTTCTATCGGCTTTGGAGTGGCGGTTCGTGGGGCCGTACCGTGGCGGACGCGTCCTTGGGGTGGCGGGGGACGTCGACGACCCGCTCACGTACTACTTTGGTGCGGCCCACGGCGGCGTCTGGAAGACAACGGATGCCGGGCTGAACTGGCGAAACGTGTCGGACGGGTTCCTGGAATTCCCGGCGGTCGGCGCTCTGGATGTGTCGCTTTCGCATCCCGATGTGATCTTTGCCGGGACGGGTGAGGGCGTTCCTCGACAGTTCATTTCCCCCGGGAACGGGGTTTACAAGTCCTCTGATGGAGGAGACACCTGGATCCACGTCGGTCTTGAAGATACGCGCCACATCGCTCGGCTGCGCATTCATCCGGAAAATCCCGACATCGTGTTCGTGGCGGCCATGGGCGACATGTTCGGCCCGAATCCCGAGCGCGGTATCTACCGGACCAGGGACGGAGGCGCATCGTGGAAGCGCGTCCTTTACAAGGGTGAGACAACGGGTGGCGTGGATGTGTCGATCGATACCGCGAACCCTGACGTGATCCTTGCGTCCATGAACCATCATGTGTCGCACCCTTGGGACGAGGAAAGCGGCGGCCCGACAAGCGGTCTGTTCAAGAGCGTGGACGGCGGGGACACCTGGATGGACATCACGCGAAACCCCGGCATGCCGACAGGCCTGGTGGGGAAGATGGGTGTCGCGATCTCACCGGCGCGGTCGAGCCGGGCCTATGCCTTCATCGAGGCTGACGGCGGCGCAGGCGGCATCTACCGTTCCGATGACGGCGGCTCCACCTGGCAGCGGACGTACACCGATCCCGCCAAGCTGGAAATCCCCAATTCCTACAACCACATCACCGCAGACCCCGGGGATGCCGACACTGTCTACATTCAGCCCATCACCGGTCTGCACAGGTCGACGGATGCCGGACGAACCTTTGAACGCGTGCCGATGGAGAACTGGGATCCGCATGCGCTATGGATCGATCCGAACGACACGCGCCGAATGATCGAAGGCGGGGACGGCGGGGCCTCGGTAAGCCTGAACGGGGGTGAGTCCTGGTCGAGCCTGAGAAATCAGCCGACCGCGGATCTGCTGAGCCTGGCGGTGGACGACCGGGAACCGTACTGGGTTTATGCCGCACAGAATGACAACAGCCACATCGCGATTCCCAGCCGAACCGACGATGCATCCATTGCATGGCCACACTACGTGCCGCTGCCGGTCGGCGAGGGCGGACACACGGCGGTTACTCCTGACGGCAGCGTGGTCTATGCAAACGACAGGTCGAGAACGGTGCGCATCGACCGGGCATCCGGGCAGGCTCCCCAGATCAGCGTCTGGCCCGAGTGGGTATTCGGAACGCCGGTCAAGGACATCAGGTACCGGTTCTACTACTCGTTCCCGATACTCCTGTCGGCGCACGAGCCAGGGGCGCTCTATACGGCTGCCCAATACGTTTTCAGGTCCACCGACGAAGGCCGGTCCTGGGAGCGGGTCAGTCCGGACCTGACTCGAAATCGGCAGGAGGTGATGGGGGAAACTTCCGGCGGGCCGATCAGCTCCAATGCGTCCTCGCTGTTTCACACGAGCGTCATTCGCACTCTTGCGGAGTCACCCCTGAACCAGGGCGAGCTGTGGGTGGGTACCGACGACAGCAACGTGCAGGTCTCCAGGGACGGTGGCCGAAGCTGGTTGAACGTGTCTCCGCCGGATCTTCCGGAGTGGACCACCATCACCTCCATCGACGTGTCTGCGCACCGGCCCGGCACGGTCTATGTCGCCGGTGAGCGCCACAGGGTCAGTGACCGCACACCCTATCTCTACAAGACAAACGACTACGGAAAAACCTGGCAGCGGATCACCGAGGGCATTCGCGAAAACGACTTTTCCTGGGTCGTTCGCGAAGACCCGGTACGGCAGGGCCTCCTCTACGCCGGAACGGAAACCGGCGCGTACATCTCTTTCGATGACGGTGAAGCCTGGCGATCCCTGCAGGGTAACCTGCCGCCGGCGATGGTGATGCACATGCTGGTCAAGGACGATGACCTGGTGGTCGCGACCCATGGGCGGGGAATCTGGATCCTGGACAATGTCTCCTCCCTGCGCGCCGCCACTCCGGAAATCGCAGCGGCCCCTGTACATCTGTTCGAAGTCGTCCCGGCGGTTCGTCGGCTCATGGGTGGGCGCGGCTGGACGGATCTCCATGGCGGAGCGGAGAATCCGCCTGGCGGCGCAATCGTGGAATATCACCTGGTCCGGACAGCCGACCATCCGGCGACAATTGCGCTTACCGAGGCCGATGGCGAGATCATCGCGGAGTTTTCCGGCAGTTCGGTGGAAGGTGCCGAGGTGTCGGCACGCCAGGGAATGAACCGCTTTGTCTGGGACATGCGATATCCCTCCACCCTGATGCCGCCGCCTAACGGGCCGCTTGAGGGTTTTATCAGCGTCGATTACTCACCGCCTGCTGCACCGCTCGCGCCACCCGGGCAGTACAAGGTTCGACTCCGGGTTGCCGGTGAGGAATACGAACGGCCTTTCGAAATTCTCAGAGACCCGAGAGTTCAGGCCAGCGACGACGATCTCAGAGCGCAATTCGATCTGATGATCGACATCCGGGACCGGTTCACGGAAGTGGCGGACACCGTGCTCGCAATCAGGGACGTCCGGGCCATGCTGAAGGAGCATAGCGATGAGGCGCTGGATCATTCCGGGCGCGAAACCGATGCGATCCTGGAGGAGTTGCGACAGATCGAGGGCATTCTGATGATCTGGATGGGTTCCGATGCCCACCCGATGATGTGGAGTTCTCCCGGGCTCACGGAAAAGCTGAGTTCGCTGTCGGCAGCCGTCATCAGCGGCGATGCCAGGCCCACGGAATCGATGTACGCGGTATTCGCGGACATATCGGAACGGTTCGAGCGGCAACGAAATCGCTTGAGTCAGATCATCGACCAGAAGCTTGCGCCTTCACGGGCAGGCGAAGTAGAGAGGTAGACCCCCAGGCCCGGGATCGTACCTGCGCGATGATCACATCATGACGAAAAGAAAAATCAGGGTCCCGCACACGCTGGTGATACTTTTTTCGATGGTGGTGCTGGCCCAGATTCTCACCTATGTGATTCCTGCAGGGTCGTTCGATCGCATCGAAAACGAGGTTGGCCGCATGCAGGTGGTGCCGGGCAGCTTCCACCTGACGCCTGACACCCCTGCCGTATCGCCCTTCGCAGCGCTGACGGCCATTCCCAAGGGCTTCAGCGGCGCGCACGAGATCATTTTTTTCGTCTTCATCATCGGCGGCCTGTTTGCGGTTCTTCGTGCGACCGGGTCGCTCGAGGCGGGCATGGCGGCATTGCTGCGCCGCTGGGGGAATCGGCCTTTCTGGCTGGTGGCCGGCGGTACGCTAGTGTTTGCTTTCGGGTCGGCCACGGTCGGGTTTGGTGAAGAGTATTATCCCTTCGTGCCGATTCTGGTGAGCTTGTGCCTCGCCCTCGGCTACGACAGGCTGACGGCGATCGGCATTATCATGATCGGCTACGGTGCCGGCTACGGCGTCGCGTTCATCAACCCGTTCACCACGTTGATTGCGCAGGACATTGCCGGGCTGGAGCCGGCATCGGGCATCTGGTATCGCCTGGTGCTGTTCTGCGTCTTCGTGCCGCTCGGCATTCATCACGTCTGGTCCTACGCAAAGAAAGTCGAGCGGGATCCATCGCGCAGTCTTGTTGCCGACGTGAGCGTGCCGGACGGCGCGGCCATCCCGGCTGTCCAGGATGAGTCGGCCCTGCGGAACCTGGCCCCCATGACGAGGGTACAGCAGCTGATCATGGCCGCACTGGGCGTTGCCATGGTGCTTCTCATCTACGGCATGAGCGTCTGGAAATGGGGCCTTTTCGAGATGCAGGGATTGTTCGCCGGCCTGACGCTGATCATTGCCGTCATCGCCCGCATGAGTCCGGACCGCACGGCGGTGGAGTTCAGCAAGGGCGCGGGCAGCCTTACCAGCGTGGCCCTCCTGATCGGCGTTGCTCGCGCCATCCAGGTGGTGCTCGATGAGGGCGGTGTCGTGGATACGATGGTGCACGGCATCAGCATTCCCATCCAGGAACTTCCGGGCGCCGTTTCCGCCGTGGGAATGTTTTTCGTGCAATCCCTTGCCAACTTCTTCATTCCGTCGGGCAGTGGCCAGGCCTATGTCACGATGCCGATCATGGCGCCACTTGCGGACATTGTAGGCGTTAGCAGACAGGTAGCCGTGCTGGCCTTCCAGTTCGGCGACGGGTTCAGCAATATTCTGATTCCAACGCAGTACGTGCTGGTCGGCATTCTGGCCATGGCGGGCGTTCCGTACGATCGCTGGTTGCGATTCATCTGGCCGTTCATGGTCAAGATCGCGATCGCCGGTTCGATTGCGCTGATGGTGGCGGTACTGATCGGATACGATTGACCGGTCGAAACCGGTCGTGGACGGCTGCTGACTCGGCCCATTCGCGAACGGGTCGGGTTCAGTCGATGGGGTAGCGCTCGAGTAGCGGCCCAAGCGCGTCCTTCAATGGCCCAAGGTGCGCTTCATAGTTTCGCCATTGTTCCAGCCCGTGCATGTATACCGGCTGCCGTACCTGCTCTGAACTCGGTGTGCGCACGGCGCGTTCCGTCTCGTAAAAACGCAGGCACTGTTCCTCGAACTCGAGGCCGCAATGTTCAAGCAGGCGCCGAATCTCGAACTCTGTATTGTTGACCATGTCCTCGTACTGAACGCGATGCACCCGGCCGGGCAGCACCTCGTCCCAGTGATCCATGAGCTTGATGTAGTCACGGTAGTAGTAGGCGATGCCCTTGAGATCGTATGTAAACGTCTGCCCGCTGGCGAAGAGTTGCTTAAAGCCGGAGAAACACGCGCCCATCGGGTGACGCCGGGCGTCGATGATCCTGGCGTTTGGAAGGATCAGGTGAATCAGGCCGATGTGGCGAAAGTTGTTCGGCATCTTGTCGATGAAATACGGTGTGTCAGTCCGCTGTACGCGGGTGGTTTCGATGTAACCCTGCCCAAGCTCCCGAAACGTTTCCGGCGGCAGACCGGCAAGAATCTCCGGGTACTTTCCTGCCGGATTCTCACGCGAAGCCGCGCCCAGTTTCCGGGATATGGCGATAATGTCGGGTAGTTCGGTCGTTCCTTCCACCTGGGAGTGGCTGGCCAGTATCTGTTCAACAAGTGTCGAACCGGACCGCGGCAGGCCGACTACGAATATCGGATCTGCGGCCGTGCAACCATGACTCGCCCGCGCCGCAAAAAAGCCGGCGTCCAGGCTCTTGATCTGGCGTGCGGTGTCCATGATGTTTATTTTCATGTTGTGCCGATGATGCCGGGCGCGAATCGAATTGCCCTGCTCGTAATATTGAAAAGACCGGTCGAAATCTTCGCGGTCTTCAAATGCCTTGCCGAGTGCAAATGCCAGATGTCCCTGGTCGTCGGGGTCGCCGTCGTCCGGCCGAAACCGTTCGCGCATTCTCGCGATGTCTTCGTCGGTGAATTCGAAAGTCTTGAGGTTTGCCAGGCTCCAATAGATTTCGCCGATGCTCGGGCTCAGTTCGATTGCCTTGCGATAGGCCCCGACCGCATCATCCGTCCTGCCGACGGTCTTCAAGGTATGGCCGTAGAACATCTGCGCGCTGCCGTGGCGGGGATAGGCTTCGAACAGCGATTCGTAGATCTGCAATGCGGGGATGTGATCGCCCTTGCGCGAAAGTACCGCTCCCTTGAGTATCAGGTAAGCCGGATTCCTGGGTTCCGAGGTCAACAGTCTGTCGACTTCAGTCAGGGATTTTTCGAGCTCGTTCCGGCGCATGAGAAGACCGGCGTATGCCTGGCGCGCAAGATTGAAGTCGGGCGCCAGTTCGAGGCAGCGCTGAAGAAGATTTTGAGCATCCTCCAGGTGACCGATCCTGATGCCGATTTCGGCCAGCATGCGTATTGCATTCACGTCAAGCGGGTCTTTCCTGAGGACACCTCGAACCAGCCGCTCGGCCTTCCCCACCTTGCCCGTACGCAGGTGAGCTGCGGCCTCAATCAGCTCGGGATGCCGCGTGGACGCCTGCAGGTGCTGCTCGTAGGCTTTGCGGCTTTCGTCTTCGTCACCGGCGGCGTGCAGCTGATCGCCGAGCGTACGCCAGGCGCCGGCGTGCTTCGGGTTCCGGGCAACGGCCTTGCGCAGGCAATCCACCGCCTCCCGCCCCCGCCCGGCAGCGCCCAGGCAGAGCCCCAGTTCATGCAACAGGTCCACTGACTTCGTGTTTTTCTTCGCCAGCGGTTCGAGCACGGCCAGGCCCTTCTGCGGCTGCCCCTGCAGGCGGTAGGCGGCGCCGAGAATTCTCTCGGCAGGTTCCGTGTTCGGGTAAACCTTGAGGATTTCTCTCGCCTGCTGTTCGGCCAGATGGGGATCCTGCTGCAGCAGGTGGGCCGCGTGGCGCAGTGCGGTCTGCAGATTGCCATTGGGATCCGAGGCGGCTGAAACCATGGTCTTCGCTTGCCGGTACTCACTCGATCCTCTCACGGCCAAACATCCGACAGGGTTTGATCGTGCCGGGCCCGCGCTGCCGCGGAAGTACCGTAGTGTTTTCGTAACTTATTGTTACTGAAAACAAATTCGCGTTTCAAGCGTTTCGTGACGGGAGCGTGGTGTTGCTGAACGCAAATCAGCATGGGTGACCGTGTTGGCTGCGATCCGCTTGACATTATAATGTTTGGGGATGCATTATGGTATTCCAAATCGCATATCAACGAATTCGATGGGGTCAAAGGCTAATTGACCCGGTTGCTATGCCATTTTGCGGGAGCTTGATCAGGCAGATCACGGGGGGATGCATGATGGCCAAGTACAAATCGCAAGCTGAGACCTATTCCAGAAAACGCTTTACCCTGACGCCCATGGCGGCCGCCGTGGTTGCGGCGATGAGCCCGGCGCTACCGGCGCTGGCCCAGGAGCCGGTTCTCGAGGAAATCATCGTAACGGCGCAGAAGCGAACCGAGAATCTCCAGGACGTGCCGGTTTCCGTGCAGGTGCTGGGGAACCAGCAGATCGAAGATCTGAACCTCAACGGATTCGAAGACTTTGTTCTGTTCCTGCCGACAATCTCGTTCATCCACGACCGGCCCGGCATATCGCAGGTTTACATGCGTGGGATAGCCAGTGGCGGGGATGGCAATCACTCCGCTTCCATGCCGAGTGTCGGGGTTTATCTGGACGAACAGCCGATCACCACGATCAACCATCTTCTCGACATGCACATCTATGATGTGGCGCGCATCGAGTCCCTGGCGGGGCCGCAGGGAACCTTCTTCGGCGCCAGCAGCCAGGCCGGTACGCTGCGCATCATTACCAACAAGCCCGAAATCGGCAAATTCGATGCCGGCGTCGATCTGGGTGTGAATTCGGTGAAAAAGGGCGATATGGGATATACGCTCGAGGGATTCGTCAATGTGCCGGTGTCTGAAAGAGCCGCCATCCGCTTGGTGGGGTGGCACAAGGAAACGGCCGGATTCATCGACAATGTCCCGGGCACCATAACTTTTCCCGGACCCGAGGGGTTTTCCAGCGACAACTCGGAACTGGTCGAGAAAGATTTCAACACCGTAAAGATCAGCGGCGCGCGCGCGATGCTGAAGGTGGATCTCAACGACAACTGGACCGTATCGCCCGGCATCATTTATCAGAAGCAGGACTCTCAAGGCGTCTGGCAGCACGATCCGGAGGATCTCGGCGACCTGAAGATTCAGCGGCACTGGCCCGATACCTATGAGGATGACTGGTACCAGGCCTCGTTGACCCTCGATGGCGAGATCGGCGACCTCAATCTGGTTTATGCAGGGACCTATTTGCACCGTGATGCCGAAAGGTCGGAAGACTACATCGGCTACGCGCAGTACCTGCAGAACTACTACTACAGTTATCTCCAGAACAATTCGACCGGCTGCTACCACCATTCGTCGAATTCCGACTACACGACGTATGAATGCACCGACCCGAATCAGTTCATCTCCCGTGACGAGTATTTCAAGCGCACGAGTCACGAGCTTCGCCTGCAGTCATCGGCCGAAGGGAGATTGCGCTGGACGGCAGGGCTGTTCTATCAGCGCCAGGAGCATGATTTCGACCTGCGCTGGAACGTTCCGGGCATGGATCCACTGGGCAGCATGATCTGGCCGGTAAGCCCGCCGTCGCTGGTGCCGAACGACCTTGTCATCTGGCAGACCGATCAGAACCGCGTCGACCGCGACAAGGCGTTTTTCGGTGAAGTCGAGTACGACGTTACGGACAGCCTTACCGTGGTTGGCGGTTACCGTCGCTTCTCGTTCAAGAACTCGCTGGTCGGGTATAACGGTCATGCCAACCGTGGCTGCATAGTCGACGGCGTGATACAGGCCCCTTGTTCTGAAAAGGCCACGAACATCGACGATGTGTCGAAGGGCAAGGGGAATACCTACAAGGTGAGCGTCAACTACCGCCTGGACGACGACAAGATGGTGTACTTCACCTATTCGGAGGGTTTCCGGGCCGGTGGAGTCAACCGGGCAAGAAGCGCCGGGCAGTTCCTGCCGAAGTACGACCCGGACTTCGTGGACAACTACGAAGTCGGCTGGAAAACCATGTGGATGGACGGCCGCCTGCGCTTCAACGGAGCGGCCTATCTGATGGATTGGGACGACTTCCAGCTTTCCTACCACGACCTTGACGTCTCGATTCTCACGATCATTCAGAATGTCGGCAAGGCGCGGACGACCGGAGCCGAAATGGACATGGTGTTCGCTGCGACCGAGGACCTGACGTTGACGTTTGCCGGCACGTACAACAAGGCCGAGTTGCGCGAGTCGTTCTGGACGAGTCTTGAAGACGAAATGGCCGGGGAGACACCAACTGCCGCGAAAGGTGCGCAGATGCCGTTTGTCCCCGAGCTGCAGATGACCGCGACCGGCCGCCTGAACGTCAATTACGGTTCGCGCCCCGGGTACGTTCAGGCTGCCCTGGTGCATACCGACGATTCTTGGAGCCGGCTCGACGACTCGGCCCGGATGGTGCAGAAGGCGTATACGATCCTGAATCTTGCAACCGGAGTACACGGCGACGCCTGGTCGCTCGATCTGTTCCTGGACAATGTGACGGATGAGAGAGCGGTGCTCACGCTCTACCATGAAAACTTTGCCGACCCTCTCGGCAATCTGTTCTGGGACACGATGGCCACCACGAACCGGCCACGCACCATCGGTTTGAGATACGGGTTCAGGTTCCAATAAGATAGGGGGAACCGCGCCTTCAGCTCCCGCCACAATGGGGCGTGGGGCATGGCGCCGTCCGCCCGGTGCTACGATGAGGCTGCCGGCGATTGTGGCAGGTGATGCGCTCGTCGACGATGCGCCGCTTTCTGCGCGGCTGAACGAGTGCGCGAAATTCAGTACGTAGACTTCAGGAGACCATTGATGATCGCCTGCGAGGACTATCGCGTCGCCGAACCGGATGCCCTCGAAACGCCGGCCATGCTGCTCTTTGTTGACGTGATGGATCACAATATCCGTGCTGCCTGCGAGATGGTGGGCGGCGGCCGGAACCTGGTCGTGCACGTGAAGACGCACAAATCGGAGGCGGTCGCGCGCAGGCAGGTAGAGCTTGGCATTGAAGGTTTCAAGTGCGCCACGCTGAAGGAATTGGAAATGGTGCTTCAAGCCGGAGCACTCACGGCCATTCTCTCCTACCCGCAATGCCAGGAAATCAAGGTCGAACGTCTCTGCGACCTCGTCCGCTCCTACCCGGACACCGAGGTTTCCGCTATCGTCAGCTCCCCGTTTCACCTTGCAGTTCTGGCCACCGTTGCAACACGCCGGCGGCAGTCGCTGCGCGTCATGCTCGATCTGGACGCCGGCATGCACCGTACCGGGATCGGATTCGGGCCGGAAGCTACAGAACTGTATCGGGCAATCGATGCACACCCGTTCCTGCAACCATCCGGCTTCCACCTGTACGATGGACACGATAACTTCAGCGATGTGGTGCAACGTCAGGTGGAGGCGCAAAAGCACATCGAATCACTTCAGGCGTTTAAGCGGCAGGTCGAAGCGGAAGGCATTCCCGTGCCGTGCGTGGTCGCTGGTGGCAGTTATTCGTTTCCCTATTACGCACGCACGCAAGGTATGTACGGATCACCGGGAACCTTCGTATACTGGGACGCGGGCTATCGTACCGACATGCCCGACATGCCCTTTCGTTGTGCCGCGCTGGTGCTGACGCAGGTGGTAGACCGGTATCCGGATACCGGGACGATCACCACCGACCTGGGGTGCAAGGGAATCAGCTCGGACCTTCTGCTCGAGGAAAGAGCCTGTCTGCTCGGCCACGAGACGGCAGAACTCGTCTCCCAGAGCGAAGAGCACGGGGTATTCCGAATTTCGGGAGAACTGCCCCCCGTGGGAGACTATTTGTTGGCGGTGCCGGGCCACATTTGTCCCACGACCATCCGCTATCCGGGCATCCACGTTGTCGATAGACTTGGAGAGGTAATCAACTACTATCTGCATGACGCGCGCGATCGCCTGTAGTGGAACCCGGTGTTTGAAATGACAAGACTACGAACGTTGGACCGCAATGGCGACCGGTAGTGCAGCATCGCTGATTGACAGCGTCTATGACCGTTTGCGCGATTTGATTCTCGCAAACGAGTTGCGCGGGGGCCAGAAACTGGTCGACCGGGATCTGGCGGAAAGGCTGGGGGTCAGCAGAACACCGGTGCGTGAAGCGCTGGGTCGCTTGACCATGATGGGCCTGGTCGAGGCGCGCAGCCGGCGTGGCTACTACGTGCGTCAGTATTCCGCGGAACAGATGACCGACCTGTACGAATTCCGCAAAATCCTTGAGGTCAACGCCGCCAGGCTGGCGGCACAACACGCCAGCCCGGCACATCAGCGCGAATTTCAAAGCCTGCTGCTTGAGTCGGAGAAACTGACCGCTGACCCGGAGAACCGGGCAAAGACAGTTGAAATCGACTTGCAGATTCACGACCTGATTGCCCGGGCAAGCGGCAACGCTTCGCTGCACGAGGCGATTCACAATTTGATAGACAAGGTGACGCGCCTGATCTGGGTGGATTGGCTGGATGCTTCGACTGCCGACCCGGTCTCCATCGCCGCCGCTCATCGCGAGCACAAGGCGTTGCTGCTCAGTATCCTGGAAAAGGATGAGGAGCGCGCCGCCGAATTCATGGGCACACATATCGACAATGCGCGGGAAGGGCTGGCGTCAATGCTCAAGGCTCGCGACGATCTGCGCAACGCCGTTCTGGCGGGTAGGGCGCCAAAAAAAATCAGCTGAATCCAGAGGCACAACTTGGATTTCACGGATAAGCGCGTACTGGTGACAGGCAGTAGCCGTGGTATCGGCTTCGATATTGCGAAGTCCTTTCTCGAGGCCGGCGCACGCGTAGCCATCAACGGTAGTACGGATCAATCTACCGGCGCCGCAATGGAACGGTTGAACGACCGCAAATGCACGATAGCGGCGCCGGGCAATATCGGAACCGTCGCTGGTTGCGAGTCGGTCGTAGAGACGGTGTGCGAGGCGTTCGACGGCCTCGACGTGCTGGTAAACAACGCCGGCGTCGGCGCCGGCCGGCCCATCGAGGATTGCGACGAGGCGATGTGGGACGCGCACGCCGACGTGAATCTGAAAGGCCTGTTTTTCTGCTGCCGCGCGGCGATTCCCGAGTTGCGCAAGTCCGGTGGCAACATCGTCAACATCGCATCCGATGCCGGTTTGATGGGAGTGCCGGGCATTACGGTTTACTGCGGGACGAAGGGCGGTGTCGTCAACATGTCGCGCGCCATGGCACTGGAAATCGCACCGGACGTCCGCGTGAATTGTGTCTGCCCGGGTTACGTCGAAACCGACATGATCCGCGACAGCATCAACAGAAGGGCCGACCCTGCCGCGGCCCGGCAGAAGATGGTCGACTACGCGCCATTGAAGCGCATCGGCTCCCCGGGAGAGATCGCCAGCGCCGTCCTCTACCTGGCGTCGTACGAAGCGCGATTCATCACGGGGGCCGCCCTGGCGATTGACGGCGGCACCACAGCCGGCCGTTAACCCGCATTCGCGACATCAGCGGCAGGAATACCCTCCATCCACCGGCAGCACGTGCCCGGTAATGAATGACGCCGCATCGCTCGACAGGAAAACGGCCGCCGGCGCAATCTCCTCCGGTCGGCCGAGCCGGTTCATGGGATGCAGTTCTTCGTACTGCTGCTGCACGGCCGGATCCTGCCGCATGGCAGCGATCAACGGGGTTTCGATGTAGCCCGGCGCCAGGGCGTTCACGCGTACGCCTTTTTTGGCGTAGGCGATGGCGAACTGGCGCGTCATGCCGACCACCGCATGCTTCGAGGCGATGTAGGCGACAACGCCATCCATGTCCATCACGCCGGAGTCGGCGCCGTGGATCATCCCGGACGGATCCTCGAGCCCCTGGATGCCGGCGATGGAGGCGGTGCTCACGATCGCGCCTCCGCCCCGCTCGGCGAGCAGCGCGGTACCGTGCTTGAGCCCGAAATAGACGCCGTTCTGATTGATCTGCAGCGTGGTCTCGTAGTCCACGCCGCCGACTCCCGCATTGTTGAAGAGGATGTCGAAGCCGCCGAGCGCGTCTATCGTCTGCTGCAGGCTTGCCTGGACGGCGGACTCGTCGCGAACGTCGAGTTCGAGCGCGGCGGCGTGTCCCCCCTCGGCGCCGATCATCTCAGTGGTGACCTCTGCGCCGTCAGCGTTGATGTCCGCGCACATGACGGCGGCGCCCGCCCTGGCGTATTCGATGCTCGCTGCGCGGCCGATGCCGGAAGCGGCGCCGGTAACAAGAGCGACCTTGCCAGTCAGGTCGATGGTGGGTCGAAGAATGCTCATGGTTCCATCCTTTTCGGAGTCTGTTCAGAATTTGCGGCTATCGGCCGAATCCGCTGGCGGCGCCGGTTACGACAATGGATTTGTTCGTGATGCAATCAACCATCGAAAATCAACCCTGGAACGATTCGCGTCAGTATGAAAGACGGCGGCGTATCGGTCGAGCCGTCTTGGTAGCCTGAGTGCGCACTCGCCAAGCTGGACGTGGGCCTGAAACGAGTTACGATGGTTGGCGACTCCTGGGAACTCGATATCCTTCCTGCCCTGGAAGGTGGCATGGCTGCCGTCTGGCTCAACCGCTATCGGCTCGCCTGTCTCGATCTGGGTTCGCTGTCGAGATTCACTTGTTCGAGCCGGTCGAGAAAATCCCGGAGGGCTCCGGGGTTTGGGCAGGCTTGATTTGATGCGGGGATGGTTGCCGGGACCTCTGCTGAGGCAGCATGACCCAAGCAAAACAGCCTCCGGCAAACCCGGGGTGATTTACGATCGAGTAGTCGCGCGGGCGCGTGACAGTTGGAAGTGCAGTGACAGACAAACATAGCCTATTGGCCGTTTTCGTGGCGGCTCTGGGATTGGCGGGATGTACCGAACCGGACACGGAGCAGAACGCCGGGCAGGCTGCCGAAACCGCGGCCGAGGCTGCGCCGCCTGCGGCTGAAACCCGCGGCGATTTCGAGATGGCCGACGCGTCAAGCGTTGGCGGGCAGGTATATGTGACGGCTTGCGCGTCATGCCACGACGGGGGTGTCGACCGGGCGCCGCAACGGGCCATGTTGCTGCTGATGTCGCCCGAGTCCATTCACCGGTCTCTTGCTACCGGCGTTATGCAAGCTCAGGCCGCAGCGTTGTCCGCCGAAGAAAAGGTGGCGGTCGCGGAATATCTTGCCGGGCGCGGCATGGCTGGCGTTGCTGAAACTGCTGGACCGCTCCGCTGTGAGGACAACCGGTTTGATTTTCACGAACCGCCGGTGTTTGCCGCGTGGGGGTTCGACCCTGGAAGCACGCACCTGATTCCGACCGCAACGGCGGGGCTCACGCCGGCCAACATAGCCAGCTTGAAGCTCAAATGGGCGTTGGCG
Source organism: Pseudomonadales bacterium (assembly GCA_963663395.1). Lineage (GTDB taxonomy): Bacteria > Pseudomonadota > Gammaproteobacteria > Pseudomonadales > Azotimanducaceae > Azophilus. The sequence continues at coordinate 3,950,359 of OY760226.1, read as the reverse complement.
TTTCCGGGTGCCGTCCGCGCGCGCTCTGCGCCCGCGCTGGCCGGCGGCTTGCTGTTCGTTGGCAGTCACGGCGGCACGGTATTTGCGCTCGACCGTGAAACGGGGTGTGCGCGCTGGTCGTTCGACGCATCCGCCGAGGTGCGTACGGGCATCGTGGTGAGCCCCTGGCGGGCGGGGGACGACATGGCCCAGCCGATGGCCTTGTTCGGTGACCTGATCGGCAATCTCTACGGCCTGGATGCTCTGACCGGCGAACTCCAATGGCGCGCGCGGCCCGACGTGCACCCGAATACGACACTGACAGGCACGCCCACGTTGCACGAAGGTACGCTTTACGTGCCGGTGTCGTCGCTGGAGGTGGTGCCCGCGGCGGACCCCGCTTATGAGTGCTGCAACTTCCGGGGGTCGGTGGTTGCTTACGATGCGCGCACCGGTGAAGTCAGGTGGCAGGCTTTCACTGTTGCCGAGGAACCCAGGCCCCAAGGCGTGAACGCAGCCGGCACGCAGAACTACGGGCCATCCGGCGCGCCGATCTGGAACAGTCCCGCCATCGACGTTGAGCGCAGCCAGTTGCTGGTCGGCACGGGGGAGAACTACTCCTCACCTGCTGACGGTGGGAGCGATGCCATATTCGCCTTCGACCTTGCTACCGGCGAGGTCAACCGGGTTTTTCAGGCCACCGCGGGGGATGCCTGGAACATGGCCTGCGGCCCCGGCGATCGCACGAATTGCCCGGTTGAGGACGGGCCGGACTACGATTTTGGCGCGGGCACGGTGGTCACGCAGGATGCCGACGGGCGCGACCTCGTCGTGGCCGGGCAGAAGTCGGGCATGGTGCACGCTCTTGACGCCGGAACCGGTAAGCCGGTCTGGCAGACCAAGGTGGGTCGGGGTGGCATTCATGGGGGTGTCTATTTCGGATTGGCCGCCGGTGGCGGGCGGCTGTTCGTGCCAATCAGCGACACGGACGACGGTCGCGAGTACCCAGAGCCGGCACGGCCGGGGCTCTATGCGCTGGATCTGCGCAACGGGGAATATCTGTGGAAGGTGCCTGCCCCAGAGGTGTGCCGTGACGATCAGCAATTCTGTCAGGCCGGTTACTCCCAGGCGATTACCGCGACGCCCGAGTTGGTCTTCGCGGGCGGCAATGACGGGTACATGCGTGTTTTTGATGCCGCGTCGGGCGAGTTGCTCTGGGAGCTGGATACAGCGCGAGACTTCCCGGCGGTGGGCGGCGTCACCGCCCAGGGTGGCGCCTTCGGCGGAGCTGCAGCCCCGGTCGCCTATCAGGGCAAGCTGATCTTGAGCTCGGGCTACGGATTCGCGGGCAAGATGCCGGGCAATGCGCTGCTGGTGTTCGAGGTTGGCGGTTAGTCACCCACGCAGTGTTGCGGCCACATTCCCTGCCGTTACGATATTGATATTCGGGATTTCTTTTGCGCGTCGGAGAATGAGTTCGAGGGCTTCAGTGCGCTCCGCAATCTGGCACGAGGCGAACGGATGAAAAATGAATGTGCAAAAGCCGCCGGTATCTTCCAGATGAGAAAGCGCCTCGAGATAGTGTTCTGCTACCTCCTCGGGAGACCTTTCACCCAAGGGGTGCATGTAATAGTGGTAGTAGTCGATGAAGGACCATTTCCAGGGAATCGTCGGAAAGTTGCCGGCCAGAAGGCTGGGTAGGGCGTGGGGAGCGTTTTCTTCGTCGTCGTCATGTGCATGGTCGACGCTACTGTCATAGCTCAGGCCTAGTTTCTTCAGAATTGGCAGCGTGAATTCACCTCTTTTGCCACCAGGAGCGCGAAAGCCTTCAGGCTCGATACCCAGATTGCGGAAGGCCGCCACTGCGTCCGTCAGAATGCGCTCTGCCTCAATGGCATCCAGGGTGTAAAGCACTTCGTGAACCCATCCATGTACAGCCACCTCATGGCCTCGATCTGCAACGTCGCGAGTGGCTTTTGGATTGTGTAGCGCATTCCACCCCTCGATAAAAAAAGTCGCCTTGAGTCCAAGCCTGTCCAGTAGCGCCAGGGCCTCGGGATAGCCGACCGGCCCGATGTCATCGGGCCCGGGCCCGGCCAATTCGCCCTGTCCGATCAATACTGCACTACCCATGTTGTCAAAGGTGAGACACAGGGTTCCAGGATTGTTTGTCATTGGCTCGGTTCCTCTCAAATCTCGGTTTGTGCGATGGGTGTCACCAGTTCACCAAGTCCGTCTATGGTGGCGCGAATGACATCTCCGGGGTTCAAAAAGGTTTTTGAAGCAAAGCCCACACCCGAAGGCGTGCCTGTAAATAACATGTCGCCGGGTTGAATGGCCATGTGTAGGCTTAGTACCACCGAACGCTTATGCGTTAAATTGCGCTAACGATAGCATTCTTCAAATGAGACTACTTTTGTGAGACGTTAACTATGTCAGACGCTGCAGCTTTGGAAGGTTATACGAAAAACGATCCTCAGATCATGAGCCGGCGGCGCGCGAATACGCGTATAAAGCAACTTTCGCATTCCGCTGTGCGCGTGGCAGATATCAGCAAGACGCGGGCATTTTACGAGGACCTGCTTGGCTTGCCGCTCACGTCATCGCAGATTGCCGATTTCGACCCGGATACCAATGCCGAATCGAATTACATTCACTGCTTCTTTGAGGTTGCAGACGGGTCGATGATTGCGTTCTTCCAGTTTGAGGAGGGCTATCACGGCGAGATGTACGAGCATACCGATGACGCCTTCGAGCGTCACATAGCCTTTCGTACCGATAGCATTGAATACGTTGATGAACTATACGAGCGGGTCAAGGCAGCAGGGTTCGACTGTTTCAAGGTTGATCATGATTGGTGTTATTCGGTGTATATCACCGATCCTGACAAAGATGTCGTGGAGGTGACGTTCCACCGGCCCTCCGCAGATGTCGTGCTTGATCAACCTGGGCTTGCAAGAGAGCGTTTGGAGTACTTTGTTGCAAATCCCACCCGGAGCGCACGAATTTAGAGCACGCCAAAACGGATGGGGATGGTACATCCATCAGGAGGTGGCTGGCGCGAACTCCCGCGAGGCGTTGCGCAGTACCCTTATTGCCGATCGCAGGAAGATGGCCAGCAGGATCACCGCCACCAGGAGGTCCGGCCAGGGTGAGGCGAACAACCAGACCGCGGCGGCGGCGCCGATTACCGCAAACCCCTCGATGACGTCGTTGCGCGAACACTCCCAGGACGACGACATGTTCACGTCGCCGTCGCGATAGGGGGTAAGCAGCTTCAGGCAAGCGGCGTTTGCAATCAGGTTGATGGCCGCTGCCGCCGACATGGTGGAGGCCACCGGTTCATGCAGGTCCGTCAGCCGCCAGGCGATCTGGCCGGCGACGGCCAGCGCGGCGCCCAGGATCAGCATGCCCTTGACCATGGCCACTCGCGCCTTGGCCCGGGCGGAGGCGCCGACGACGGCGAAGCTCAGCGCGTAGGTGAGCGCATCGCCCAGGTTGTCCAGGGTTCCGGACAGCAGCGCGGAAGAGCCGCTCAGCACCGAGCCGGTCACCATGACCGCGAAGGTGACGAGATTTATGCTGAATACCCAGGCCAGCACCCGGCGTTGCCGGTGTTCAAGACCGGCGATGTCGACGGTGTTGCTGCAGCAGGGGTCCGGCATCAGGGCATCGTTCATCCCTTCAGAGATTGTCCCGGTAGTCGGCCTCGACCATGCTGTCGATGGCTGCCGCGACTTCCTCGGGTTCGTTTCTCTGGGCGGCGAACATACGGCCGAACGAAACCCGGTGCCGCTCGCCCCAGCTGTTCGGTTGCCAGAGCCGGGAGCGCATGAAGGCCTTAGCGCAGTGGAAGAAGACCTCCTGAACGTCGACCCGAATCGCCAGCACCGCCGTGCGGCCGCGAGCCGCCAGCCGTTGGAGAAGTTCCGGGTCGGCGGTAAGGGTCGCCTGCCCGTTGATGCGCAGTGTCTCGGGTGTGCCGGGAATCATGAACAGGACGCCGACATGGGGATTGGCAAGGATATTCTGGTGCCCGTAGACGAGCCGGTTCCCCGGCCGGTCTGGAATAACCAGCGTTCTGTCGTCGACAACCTCGACAAAGCCGGGGGCGTCCCCCTTGGGCGAGGCGTCCTGACGGCCCGTGGCGTCGGCCGTCGACAGCACCAGGAAAGGCGAGCGGGCGATAAAGTCGACCGCGAAATCGTTCAGACGCGGCTGGTTCTTCTCGGCCAGCCCCGGAATCTCGGCGCCGACAACGGCACGCAGTTCATCGACCGTACGGATGGTTTCCACATCTGGCTCCGTCAATGGGGCCGAACTTCCAGCCCGGTGCGGGCAGACATTAGTGCAATTCAATCGAGTTTTACAGGCTCGACTCTTTCCGCGACGCTATTGCCGGTCATCCGCGATGTCTCCAACGGAGGTCGATGCCGATCGCCGATGCTGCCTTCCTTTGCGCTGTCCACGCGCGGGGCGGATCGGCATACCAATCGCCGGTGGCTTCGAGATCCGCAATCGCGGTCTCAGCAAAACGGATGGAGGCCTTGGGCGCCTTCAACCGGCCGCTCAATCCTCCCCCGCCGATTCGGCCAGCGGATCGTAGGTGCCGAAGTGCCAGTGGTTGCCTTCATAGTCGGCGACCGTGAAGGCATGCGAACCGTACTCGGTGTCGACCACCGGCTGGATCACCCGGGCACCGGCGGCCCGGCACCGCTCGAACAGTTCATCGACCTGGGCGGCCGACTCGGCGGTCAGGCTCAGGGAACCGTGCCGGTGCGGCAGGTCGTAGACATCGCCCTTCACGTCCCCCAGCATGACCAGCGACCCCCGCCAGGAGAGCTGCGCATGTTCGACCTGCCCGTCGTCGTTGCGGACGACAAAGTGCTCAGCGAGCCCGAAGGCGTTGGCGAGCCACCGAATGGCCTCGTTGGCGTCTTCATAGCGAAGGGTTGGAACAAGGGTCTGGTGGCTGGGCATCTGTATGGCCTCCGGTCGCGTCGTGCGGCATCCTATTGGAGGGCCCTGGAAAAAACCAGGGAGTTTGTAGACTGCCCATGTCGCCGCCAGACCCGGCCCGGGCTAAGTAGGGGAGGTAAAAGTGGGGAATCACATCCGACATGGCGTGGGCGCGGTACGGCCCTATCTTCACGGACCCGTGTCCCTGCTCCAACTGGTAGTGGATGTGTTCGGGGCGCAGGAGATTGAGCGGCACCAGCTGGGGCCGCAGAGCTACCATGTGGAGTTCCAGGTTGGTGACTCTGCGCTGGTCATCGAGGCCGGAGAACTCCCGGCGGGTGTGGAACCCTGGACGAACACGGTGTATGTCTACGTGCCGGATGTGGACTCGGCAGTCGCGAAGGCCGTGGAACGGGGAGCAGAGATCATAGCCGCACCGGCCGACAAGCCCTATCAGGAGCGCCAGGCGGGCATCCGCGACGCCGCCGGCAACACCTGGTGGATTTCGACATACCGGCCCGACAACGATGGCGGCGCCCACGCGTAGGCATTCCGAGGGCGAATCACAACGTCATGGCCGATGTGCAAAGACGCGGTGTCTTCCGGTCAGAGTATGTCACCGACATGACGCTTGCGGGCACTGAGATTTTCGCCTATCGCCTGCGTACTTCGTCGTCTTCTCTCCTGCATTTTTCTTCGAATTTGCGTCTGGATGCCGTCAGCGCTTCCTTGTTCCCCGTTATCTGCACGGCGGCTATGGCGGCGTTTTCTCCTCTGTTAAGACCCACCCACAATCCGGACGAGGACTCATTCATCGACCTCACGGCATCTTCCGGGCTCGAAACCTCCGCCTCCGGGCAGTAAATGATCAAATGGTTGCTGTCTTCAACGGGCGCTCCCATGGGTGTGAAGACGATGTTGATCCCGTCCGAACATGAATCGCTTCTCGCGAATTCCACCCCCATTTCTTCGAGAGTCCTGAAGGCTTTCTTGGCTGACTTTCCTGCACCTGCGATGTTGATTTTCTTCACTCCGCTTTCCATCACCTTCAGAATCTTGACCGCCTCTTCAGAGACGTATTCAGCTCTGACGCACAGCACCGGGACTCCGGGAGGCATCTGGACGATCGACAGGAAAGAATCGAGGCCGCCATAGGCTCCGGGACACGGGACCCCCAGCACCGGAACATGCGTCTCGGACGCTATGACTCCAGGCAATGCTGCCGAAAGGCCGGCCCCCGAAATCACGAGGTCAAAATCTTCCTCCAGGATTTCTCTCACCAACTCGGGGGATTTGTGAGCAGATCCCAGACGTAAGCTGTACTGAATTCCCTGCTTCTCGATTCCTGAAACTATGGGTTCATAGATTTTCCGGTCTGTTTTTCCCGGAAACAAAATCAAGACTTTCAATTCCTGTCACCTACTCTTTTTGATCATTCTGAAGTTGTTTGGTCCTTCACGATCTGTTGGTTGGGGTCACCAGTTCGGAGGACAGCTTTGGCGTGAAATATAACAACCCGAACGGGCATCGGGTCAATGGCATTCCGAGACTGCAGCGCCGTCGTTCGTCTAAGCTGTGGTAGACCGCTCAAATCAATGGCCAGAGCGGCAGTTGTGCGCCTTGGGTCGAGAGGAGCTTTGCGACACAGTTCCATGGGCTTATCCAGGAGGGAATTCATGAACGACTCCGTCAAGGGAGTGGGAGCGCTATCACTGCGGGGCGTTGCGGCTGGCGGCGGCGTTGGATTTGACATCGACGGTAGTCGGTTTGCCCGCGCGCGCGACTTCGTGTTGCGCAACGCCCGGCTGATCGACCGGCATCTGTTCGCCTGCCTGTTCGAGGGTGCATCGAACGAGCCGGTACGCGATGCGTTGCGCGCCTATCGCAACCCGGACGGGGGTTTCGGCAATGCTCTTGAGCCGGACAAGCGATGTCCGGAGAGCCAACCGGTCGATGCGGAGGTGGCGCTCAAGATTCTCGATCTCGTGGATGGATTCGATGATCCGATGGTAGAGACACTCTGCGACTGGCTTGAGCAGACCGCGGACGCGTCAGGAGGCGTGCCGTTTGTGTTGCCGAGCGCGAACAACTATCCCCGTGCACCATGGTGGGAGGCGCCGCCTGAACCACCCCCCTCAATCAACCCAACCGGGTCGATTGTGTCAGTCCTGACCAAACGAAATGTTGCCCACCCTTGGGTTGAACGGGGCGCTGAATTCTGCTGGCGATCCCTGGAGGATGAACAGCCAACCGGTTTCGATGATCTGCGTTGCGCCATCGCGTTCCTGGAACAGGCGAAAGACCGCGACCGGGCTGCCGCCCGGCTGACACAGATACGCGACTATCTGTTCTCCTCCAAGGAGATCGAATTTGACCTGAGCGCTCCCGGCTATGTGCATCCGCCACTCGATTGGGCGCCTGCTCCGATTGGATTCGGCCATAGCCTTTTCACCCGGGATCAGCTCATTGAGGGTCTGGCAGCCCTGGCCAAGGCCCAGCGTGACGACGGCGGCTGGCCCATCAAGTGGCCGGCGATCAGCCCCGGTGTAGAACTGGAGTGGCGGGGAAGGGTGACGATCGATGCATTGCTGACGCTGCGGGCGTACGAGATTGCCGGTTATATCGCTGCTTGAGGATGGATGAGGCTGCTGAAACGGATCGATACCGCTTTCACTCCAGATGCACGTCAATGGCATCGGGCCGGTTGATCGGATTAAATCATGGGGATTTTTGGGCTCCGGAGGAACTTTGAGATGTATAGAGGAAGCTGCCTTTGCGAGAAGATTCAATATCGAATCAACTCGGAGCCGAGCGACTTTGGATACTGCTATTGCAGGAGTTGCCGCAAGGCAAGCGGGTCTTCACATGGTGCCAATGCGGGTGTTGCCAGACAGGACTTCGATCTGTCTGACCCGGAGGGCCTGCTGCACGAGTACGAGTCGTCTCCCGGGAAGTATCGTACGTTTTGTTCCAACTGTGGCTCCCCGATTTTTGCCTACCTGGTTGCGACCAGGGACTTGATTCGAGTGCGCCTCGGAACCCTGGATACTCATTTCGACAAGCGGGCCAAGGCACATACCTTTGTCGGCGATAAAGCGCCTTGGTGCAGCATTGACGGAAATTTGCCCCAATTCCATGAGTGGGCTTCGAGAGACGTGCTGGTCCAGTTGGGATCGGGCCAGCGATAGCACGAGGTTAGTTTGCGTCCCTCAACGCCTCCAGAACATCATGCAGCGTCTCGACCACTTCGTGCCCCAATCGGATCAACTCCGCGGTCGGCATCACAAGGTCCGGCACCTGGAATACGTGGCAGCCGGCTGCCAGTGCTGAATGCACACCGTTGGCGGAGTCCTCGATCGCCCAGCAACGAACCGGGCGAACGCCGAGACATTCCGCTGCCGTGATAAATGCTTCCGGATCCGGCTTGCCCCGCTGAACTTCATCGCCCGTCACGAGCACCGGGAAATAGCCGTCGAGTCCAGATAGGGCGAGCTTTGTGGCGGTCAGGATCGCATGGGTGGAGGTGGCGAGACCGCAGGGAATTTCTTTATCGTTGGCATACGTCAGTAGTTCGACCGCTCCGGGCTTCACATCCGCCGGCCGGTTTTCCATGTGGTCGAGATAGCGTCGGCGCCAGATTGCGCGAACGGTTTCCCATGGAAAGTCGGATCCGTAGCCCTTCCGCAGGACCGCTTCGACATCCGGACCGGCCAATCCTATGCAGTCTGCATACACTTTCATGTCCGGAGATTGCCAGCCGGCGTCGCAGCAGGCATCCTCAAAAGCGTTTCGGTCGATACGCTCAGTGTCGAGAAGCAATCCATCCATGTCGAAGATCAGTGCATCGGGCGTTGGGCGATGCTGGCGCGAGACCATCTTCGGGTCCACTGGATTCAGAAAGCCGATGCTATGGGGTGTTGGCGTTCCGGACAACCGCGCCGAATTGATCAAAAGGCAGTCTCAGTGCAACGCAACAGCCTTCGACGAATGCAGGGCGATTCATGAAGTGCCGGCATCGAATGTCAGGACTCTCATCCTGGTGCGCCATTGCCAGGCTGTGAATCGGTTTAGCCGGTGGGTGCCGATCGGCGCGCTAACTGATTGATTTTGCGAGAATCCAGGGGTCAAAGTTGCACGCCGATTCGCAAACCGGACGTTGGGGGTGGGCAACGCCAACGTCCGGGTGATGAAGGTCTGCGGAGAGGCGTGGGAACCGTCAGAATGACTTTACAAACTGAACATTGTGGGCAATTATTCGGTCGTTGAAAGGGCAGATGACTTGGACAATATGGCAGAGTTGTCAGGAACGATGATGGGCTTCCTTGTGAAGAGACCGCCGAAACTGTCGAGCGGCGCCAGGGAGTATGTCCGCGAGCATCCCGAGGAGGCGCGCGTCGCGATAGCGGTGGCCTTGGAAATCGCCGCGGCACAATCGGGGGCAGAGAGGGCGAGGTCTTCGGACGACGTGCCCGCGCGGCTTCGGCAGTTCGTGGTGGATCGGACTGGAGAGGACCTGATCGGCGTTACGGAGGCAGCGTCGCGACTCGGTGTGTCGCGTACGACCGTTTACGACTGGGTGGCCAGGAACACATTGATCGCCTGGCGGTCCACGAAGCGCCGACTGAACATCCCGGCAGGCCAGATCGTCGGGCCCGGCCGGGTCGCTGACGGATTGGCGGATGTCGTGGACGTTGTCGGGGAGCCCGAGCTTGCCTGGGCTTTCCTCAGTCAGGAGTGGCCCTTCGATGATGGAGTGGCCCGTCCCATTGAGCGCCTGGGGTCCGGCGGGCTCGACGAGGTTCTATCTGCGGCAGCGGGATTCGGCGCGACGTTTACGTGACTCAAAGCCGCTATCCGCGGAATCTGATCGAGCAGCTGCTGGTCAGGACAGCGTTTCCGGAAAGCTACCGGATCATGTCGCAGCGACATGTCGAATCGCCGTTGGGAACAACCCCTGCAGACTCTCGCTTCGCGACCCGGACCGGGAGCTATACGGTGCTGTATACAGCACCCGACTTCACCACGGCGTTCATCGAAACAATCGTCCGGGACAGGTTCGCGCATCGACGAACACGGGAGATCGCTCTTCGCGAGATCACGGAACGCGTGTGGGTGCGTATAGAGGCGGAATCCGGCGCACCGGTGACCATTCTCGACCTTCGCACGGATGGCTGCACACGCGTCGGGGCGCCGACGGACGTGGTGCAGGCGAGGAATCATGCAGCCGGGCGCGCCTTCGGCAAGACTATCCGTGGCGAACACGCGGACATCGACGGGTTGGTCTATGCGTCCCGACTGACCGGTGAAGATGTGTACGCGATCTATGATCGAAGTGTCGTAAAGCTGAACGCGGTCGACGTTGGGCGTCAGGCAGGCGTAGGTTCGCGCTGGCGTGCGAATTCCAATTCAAGCCGTTTTGGGCGGTTGAATAGGAATTCGCACCCGACAGGGTCAGGTGGACTTCGGAACATTCAAACTCCCGTGGGGACACCGGCACGCGCTGTTGGTGGTGCTGGGTCACTCGAGGCTGCTGTGGCTGCGCTTTTATCGTCGACAGACGATGGATGTACTGATCGACGGATTGGAGCACGCGTCGCCCGCAAGCTCTCCTCTAGCGAAAGCACGACCGCCTTGCTTTCAGGTCGCCGGTTTTCGGGCGGTAATTCTTCCTATGCGCCGAGGAGGGCGGTGTCATCCATGGCGGGGCGCGGTGTCGGGGACTGCCGGCATGAGATAAGCTCCCGGCTCCATGCACACACTAGAGTTTTTCTTCGACTGCTCGAGCCCCTGGACCTACCTGGCGTTCGAGCAGGTCCAGCGCTCCATGGCGCCGCGGCCGGTGGCCATCGAGTGGCGCCCGTTCCTGGTGGGCGGCGTCTTCAACACGGTCAATCCGAGCGTCTACGAGGGCCGGGCCAGGCCGGTCCCGCTGAAGGCGAACTACTACCGCAAGGACCTCGCCGACTGGGCGCGCTACGTGGGCATCGAGATCGGCCAGCCGCCGGTGTTCCCGGTGAACAGCGTCAAGGCGATGCGCGGGGCGTTCGTCGCGATCGAGGAGGACTGCCTGGTGCCGTATGCGCGGCGGGTGTTCCAGCGCTACTGGGGGGACCTCGAGGACATCTCGCGGGACGACGTGCTGCGCCCGATCGTCGAGGAAAGCGGTCTCGACGCGGCCGACTTCTTCGCGAAGATCGGCGCGCAGGACTACAAGGACCGTCTCCGCGCCAACACGGAGGAACTGGTGGAGCGCGGCGGCTTCGGCTCGCCCACGATGTTCCTCGACGGCGGCGACATGTACTTCGGCAACGACCGCATTCCGCTGGTGGTCGCGAAGGTGGAAGGGGGCTGAGGCGCGAGCGGCCGCGGCTTTTGCCCGTCCTGCGGCGCCCGGCGGATGGTCGAGTCCGCGGCTCATCCGGTTGATCATGTCCTACCCGAGCAGCCGATCCGTCCATGGGCCCTCACGTTCGCCCATCCCCTGCGCTTCCTGTTCGCCGCCCGACCTCAGGTATGGAGCCAGGCCCTGGGCGTTGTCTACCGTGCGATCTGGACTTGCCCCATCAAGAACACCGGAACCACCGTCGCCTCCGGCGCCAAGCCGTCTGCCAGCGCCGTGCAGGAGAGCGCCAGCGTGCCCGTGACGAACAACAGTCGGGTCCATGTCGTCAAGTTTGCAACTCTCTGTTCCGCCTTCCCGGCGGTTTGCTTGCCAGCCTTGGCACGAGCGTGGCAAACGGCCGCACTCTCCGCGATCATTCGCGTCTAGACTACCGATTTCGCACAGGCAAACAGATGCGGCTCAAGATACTGATTCCGGCGATTTTGCTGTGCTTTTTGTCGCAGTTCAGCCACGGGCAGGTTCACAGTCGGCCCAATGTGATCCTGATACTGGTTGACGACATGGGCTGGTCGGACGTGGGGGCGTTCGGCGGAGAGATCGCAACCCCGCACATCGATCGGCTCGCCGCGGGCGGGCTGCGCTTCACGCAGTTCCACACCACCGCCAAGTGTTTCCCGTCCCGGGGCGCCCTGCTGACCGGCCGGTATCCTGAACAGGTCGGCATGGATGAAACGCCAACTGGCGTCATTCGCGACAGCGTCACCATCGCCCAGGCGCTGGGCGCGGCAGGCTATCGGACCCTCATGGTGGGCAAGCACCATGGCGGCGACCATCCCCTGGATCTTGGGTTCGACCGCTATGCGGGGCTGCGCGCCGGGGCGTCGAACCACTTCAATCCGGGGCTCGCCGCACGGCCCGGTGAGCCCGAACCGGCACGCAAGACTTACATGGCGCCGGAGGGACGCTGGTGGTGCTTCGACAGAAAATGCGTTCAAGGCTATACGCCGGAGCGAAAGGACTTCCACACCACCGATGCCTATAAGGACTGGGCGCTCGACTTGCTGGCGGAGCACCTCCATGAAACAGATGGAGACAGCCAAGCGGCTGGCCGGTTGTTTCTTCCGCCTGAGCGGCGTGACGTTCCGGGGCAAGCTGAAGGCTCCCGGGGTGCCCCGCCATTCTTCCTCTATCTCGCCTTCCAAGCCCCTCACGATCCGCTCCAGGCTTGGCCAGCCGACATCGAGCGGTACCTGGAGCGTTACGAAGCCGGCTACGCGGCCATCGCCGATGCCCGGTACCGGCGCATGCGGGATTCCGGCCTCATCGATGACCGCTATCCACGCTCGACGCCGACCTTCAGGGATTGGGCCAGGTTGACGCCAGGAGAACGAAAAGAGCAGGCAAGACGGATGGCCGTCTATGCCGCCATGATCGACCGCATAGACCAGAATCTGGGCCGACTCATCGCCTACCTCGAACGCTCCGGGGAACTCGGCCGGACGCTGATCCTGTTCACTTCCGACAACGGCGCCTCCGCGGAAATCGTACCCAGCGCAACCGGCGAAGGGGAGATCGGCGAGCAATACCCGATCGGCTCCGTGGGCCGCTGGGCAACCCTGGGCGGCGACTGGGCCAACGTCTCCAACACGCCCTTTCGGTACTACAAGAACCACGCCTTCGAGGGCGGCGCGGCCGCTCCGCTCATAATGCACTGGCCCAATGGCATACGAGAGCCCGGCCGGGTGGTCTCGGCCAATGCGCACCTGATCGACCTCCTTCCAACGCTCCTTACCGTGACCGGCGCCCGGGACACCGAAGCGGCCGGCCTGCTGGCGGAAAATCCCCGGCTCGAAGGCATCGACCTCAGCGCCTACTTGCAGTCCCCGGACTTGATCCAACGGGCGCAACCGGTGTTCCAACGCTGGGGCCTGGGACGTTCCGTGCGCACCGACCGATGGAAGCTGCTTTCGCAGGCCACAGCGAAGGAAAGCGGTCTGCAGCGGTTTCTACGCTGGCGAGCGCAACAGGCTGCGGCGCCCGGGCCATTGAAGCCGCCCGCCCCGCCACCGGTGGAACACGGCGATTGGCAGCTCTACGACATGAGGATCGATCGCACGGAAACCACCGACGTTGCGGCGCTTCATCCGCGAGTGGTCGCCCAGTTGGCCTCCGCTTACGACCAGTGGCTGAAAAGGGTCAAACCTGATTCGGAATAACAGATTCGGAACAACAATGGCTGCGGCCAAGCACCATCAGCGCTCGTCGCCAAAATGCCTGGCCGCGGCCTCGGTGGCGGCGGTCAGGTGAGCGCGCATGGCGGCCCGGGCGGCGTCAGCGCTGCGGGACTTGAGCGCGTCGAGAATATCCTTGTGCTCGTCCACCGCAGGATAGATGCCTTCGTCCAGAATTCGGCGGTGGAAGCCGCTCGACAGCGCGCTTTGATTGCGCAGCGTCCACAGCCATTCAACCGCTTGGGTGATGGCGGCGTTTTCCGTCGCTTCAGCGATGGCCACGTGAAACCGCGCATCGACCTCTTCGACGCGCGGGCTTCCTGAAAACTGGCGCATCTCATCAAAGATCTCCTGCAGGAGCGCAAGCTGTTCGTCCGTGATGCGCTCCGCCGCCAGGGCACTGGCCTGGGGTTCCAGGATGAGCCGCAGCTCCAGCAGCTCGAAGGGCCCGATGCCTTCATCGTCCAGGGTGATGCGCTGCGGATGGCTTTGCCGCGCAACGTAGATGCCGGACCCGGTACGCACATCGATCAGCCCGGACACTTCGAGCGCGATCATGGCTTCGCGAATGGTCGGGCGGGAAACCTGCAGCATCTCGGCAAGTCGCCGCTCGGCGGGGAGCTTCTCCCCCGGCTTCACCTCGCCATTGGCCACCAGTTCCGCTATGCGGCGCGCCACGCGCACATAGAGCCTTGGCTGGCCCTCAATGGGCGCGAGCTTCATTTTCCTTGCCCGTTTGGCGTTGGTCCGCGAGCGCCTGTGCCCGCAGGCTCAGTTCGGCCGCGCTCACAGCCACCCCAACCCGACCAGCGTGCTGTACGCGACGCTGGCCACGACCGTCAGGATGCATAACAGCATGGCGCTGTTGTACAGGGCCGCTTTGCCGCCCCGCGGCCGATCCTCCCCCAGATACGACGGCCGGTTGTTCAGCGCGAGCCAGCCCACGTAGGCAATGGGCAGCAGCAGCCCGCAGAAGGCGGAGGTCGGCAGGATCACGTAGGGCCCCATGGTGGTCCAAAGGAATACGCCAAGCACCGCCGGCGTCGGCGCGAAGCAGGCCAGCCGATAGGCCGTGGAGCCTTCGCTGAGATCGAACATTTCCCGGGCGGCGGCGCCACAGGTGAGCATGTGCATCACCAGCGACCCCACGGCCATGCCCAGCACGCCGAGGGGAAACACCAGGTGCGCCACGGCGTCTCCGAAACCCGCTGCGCTGAACATCTGCCCGGCTCGGGCGGGGCTCAGCCGGCTTTGCAGATCGCCGTCGCCACCGTGCAATGCCGCCGCGGCAGCGATTGATATGAGCCCGGTAACCAGCAGATACGGCACGACCAGGCCGATGACGATATCGGTGCGCGCCAGGCTGCGCTGCTCACGTTGCCAGCCCCGGCGCAGCAACGTGTAGCCGTACACGAAGGTCATGTTGATGCCCACCGCGGTGCCCAGGGCAGCCATCATGGTGGTGACGCCAAAGGCATCGTCCGGCAGGGAATGGGGCACGAACCCCCAGAGAACCGCCATCCAGTCCACATTGCCCTGCATGCCGGCCATCACGACGACCCAGGCAAAGCTCAAAACAACCAGACCGCTCAGCACCTTGATGCCGTGCTCAAAGAGACGAACCGCACGCTGCCCCTTGTCGTAATTCCAGACCGTATAGGCGCATCCCGCCCAAACCAGCAGCGCCAACGCGAACAGGTAAAGCTCGCGGGCCGTGCCGCGCTCCTCGTTGGCCAGCCCGAACCCGGTCACCACGAGAATCGCCTCCTCCAGCATCCCGGCGCTCAACGGGTAGTGCGAGAATCCCCAGATAATGCTTGAGCCGAGCGCGGCAATTGCCCACAACCACGCGAGCACCGGGGAAAAGTGCCGCTTCATGGCGGCAAACGGCCGTTCGCCGGTGGAAAGGGTTTGGTGCGCCAGGGCAAAGAGCATGATGCAGCCGATCAGCATGGATACCGGCTGCACCCAAAGGAACTCATAGCCGAACACCGAACCGATGGTCAGCGAGGTGACGGCGGACCCGCCACCCAAGGTCATGGCGCCCTGCAGCCACCCGGGGCCACCCGCTCGGACTTGGGCGAGCAGGCTCATCGGTAGGACAGGGCGCCCAACGCTGGAATCATCAATAGGTCATGTCGCGGATGTAGTCGTAGCTGCGCCGCATCGCATTGGCCGGGTCGGGCGGGTCGTCCCGTTCCACAAAGAAGTAGCGCGCGCCCGCCGCCTGGGCTTCGGCGACGAACCGCGGGAAGTCGATGGTGCCGTGACCGACGTCCTCGAAGTCGCCATGTTCGTCGATGTCCTTCAGGTGACAGCTGTTGAACCGGCCTCGGTAGCGGCCGAGATAGTCGCTCAGGCTGCCCCCGCCCTTGACGATCCAGTACGAATCCAATTGAAAGCTGACGTTCTCGGGATCGGTTTGCTCGATCATCAGGTCGTAGGGGACCGTGCCATCGATCGGCGTCAGTTCCCAATCGTGATTGTGGTAGCCGAACTGCACACCTTGGGCGGCGCACACGTCGCCGGCGGCGTTGATGTGATCGATGTTGCGCTTCACCTGGTCGAGCGAAGCGAACTCCGTTGGCGGCAAGGCGGGCAGGTTGATGATCTTCTGCCCAAGTGCCTGCGCGCCTTCAAGCGCCTGCTTCACGTTCTCGACGAGGTACTTGGCTTGCCCCCGTTCGGCGAAAACGCGCATTGCCTCCTCGCGGGGCATCTGCATGACGTTCGCAGGCAGCTTGGGCGATACGCGCCCGAGTGGCGCTTCAAGACCGTTTTCGGCCAGGAGTTGCTGCACATGCTGGATGGGGCGGCCCAAGATGCCCATGGCGGAGAACTCCACCAGCGAATAGCCGATGCGGGCAACCTGCTCCAGGGTGCCTTCGAAGTCCTGGACCATCAGCCGGGTGACGGTGGACAATTGCAGGCCAATCTGGTCCAGCTTGCGAAGGCCAGACTGCTTTGCCGGTTCAGCGGCCGAAGCCCGGCCAGGCGCCAGGAGCGTTGCGGAGGCCAGAGCCCCCGCTCCAAACTGCAGTACTTTGCGTCGCTGCACAGACTGAACTCCAATCAGAAGCGGATTCCCAATTGTATGCCCGCATAACGCTCGGCGTCCCTTTCGATGATGCCGACGCTCAGGTTGGCAATGCCATAGGCCTTCTGCTCCGCGCCGGGGTCGGCGAGGACGGAAAAGTTAACGTCGTCCTGCCACTGGTAAGACAGATTGAAAAAGCCGGTGAACGGCAGGCTTTCCAAGGGCTCCAGCTCCCCGACATTGGCGATGCCAATCGCTTTCGCTGCGCTCGCCAAAGACCGTTGCCGTGGCGCGGTCGCCCAGGTCGAACACCAGCTTGCTGCGCAAGCCCCAGGACTCGCTGCCGTCCACTTCCTCGGCGGTGGTGAGATTAAGGGTTCTTCCCGAACAAGGTGCTCTGGGGCTCGCGCAGCACCTCAATGCGCTCGATGCCCAGCAGGTCGCTAAAGGCTTGGGAAGATCGCACCAGCGGCACGTCGTCCACCACGATGGCGACGCTGGGCTCGATGTTGATGCTGAAGACATTGGTGCCGATGCCCCGCAAGCTGAAGCCGCTGATGGGTCCAGTCAACTTGAGAGTTCACTGCTGTCCGGTTAATACTCGAATAAATTCAATTGGTTAGCTTTCATGTGTTCTTCGGTAGCGTGCTTCAATTGAAAAAAACCTTTGTTTGGCGGGATCTTCTCAAACAAGGTGAGGGAAAGAACCTGGAGCAATGTGTAGAGCGAGGCATCCAGGTCCAGGCGCTTTTTGACCATGGCCACCAAAACGTACGCAGTCACGGCGACCCGGATTTGCGTCTTCACAGCGTCTCGACCACTTCGTGCCCTAACGGATCAACTCCGCAGTCGGCATGACAAGGTCCGGCACCTGGAACAGGTGACAGCCGGCTGCCAGTGCTGAACGCACTCCGTTGGTGGAGTCCTCGATGGCCCAGCACCGATCCGGGCGAACGCCGAGACGTTCCGCTGCCGTGATAAATGCTTCCGGACCCGGCTTGGCCCGCTGAACTTCATCGCCCGTCACGAGGACCGGCGAATAGCCGTCGAGTCCAGACAGGGCGAGCTTTGGTCTGGAATACGCATCCATCGTCACCACCGTCCTGCCCACCCTCTCGCGGTATGCCGTCAACGCGCCGAAAGAAACGTTTGGGAACAAGCCGGCGAAATTGCCTTCGAAGCGGTGCGAAAACCGCTAGCGAAGCACGTATCCCAACTCCCGTGCCGCGTTCTTCAAAAGGGTGATCATGCCGGCATCGTCCAGTGCCTTGTGGAAACCGGGGGAGCGGGGCAGTGTTGCTGCGGGGTCGGCACGATCGTTCAGGACGATCGCCACGGCATTGCCGTGCATGGAGGAGGGGTAGGCGAGGCCCTGTGCCTCCGGGTACGCCGCGTAAAGCTCCCTGGCCCAGTTGCGCCCCACGGATCGTGCGCCGGTCATCAGGCCCATCGACGCACCGATGCGTGTCGGGAATGCGCCGGTGAGATCCAGCAATTTGAGCGACGATTGCATCGCAAACCCGACCAACACCGGTTTGTTGTGTGCGCGGTGGATGGTGCGGGTCTTCTGGAAGATTTCTGCGAAGCAGGTGACCGGGCTCAATGCCAGGTACATCACGGCCCGTCCGGTGTCCGGCCGGCCTTCGACCTGGTGGTAGAACCGCGCGTCGGTTGGGCCAAAGCTACGGAACTGATTCCATCGTGACGGGTGCTCGCCGCCGCGGAAGTACACCCGCCACAGTTCGTCTCCGGGCTCGACCGGGTACCATGCCGGGGCGGTGGAACGGAGTCTGTGGAGGTCCGGGTGCTGGGGGACCTTGGGCACTACCGCTCCGGCGCCACCATGAGCACGGCCTCGACTCCACGGCCGGACTTCAGCCAATTGAGTGGCGTCATGCCCTCCAGTTCCGGATCGGCGGCGGTGATCCAGCGTTGCACCGAGACGGGGTCGAGATCTGCGATTGCCTTGTTCACCTGGCCTATGTTGGGTACGAGTGTTTCGTCAGCAAGTTGAAAGAGGGGAATATGCAGCCGCCCGCCGATCCGAATCGCGTAAAGGATTTTCTCACCGATCATCTGACGTACCCGCACCGGCGTGACCCCGAGCGTTCGGGCGAGTGCTGCAGGCGTCAGGCACGTTGCCCGTATGGCGGCGAATTCCGTGGCGTAGTCGAGCATCGGGTCGGTGTCGTCGGGCCGTTCGTCGAGATCGACCCCGGCACGCTCGAGCATGGCGATCTCGGTGTCGGTCAGTTCGGTGCGGCTTGGGCCGTACAACGCGACCTCGAGTTCGTCAATGGCCGCTTTGAGCGCTGCGTTCAGCAGCTCGGGCGCCACCGACTTGAGCCCATGGACGTGGAAATACCGATGGTCGGCATGGGCTTGGGTATCGATCATGAAATGCAGCCGTTTCTTTCGTTTGCTAATATCGATAGTAAAAGAAAATAATCTGTACGGCAACAATGCGTTGTGTCCGGCGCCGATGCGCATGCAGTCATCTGATGTTGACTACCGGGGCGATCACCCAGACCGACGAGCGGTATTTCCGGGCGAACTTCCCAAACCTGTTCGAGGGCGTTGTCGTCCTGCCGGAACTCCCGCGGCACTTTCAGGCCACTGTGGCCTGGAAGTTCTGCAGGGTTGGTTTGGGAGGAAGGGATGGGAGGAAGGGATGGGAGGAAGGGATGGGAGGAGGGGGGATGGGAGGAGGATTGCCGGTGTGTCCCCCACCCGTCAGAATGACGGCATGAACGGTACATCGGACAAGGACGCGGCGGCCGCTGGCAGGCGCTTCGGCCCCATCGCATGGATCTGGCTGGTCGTCGCCGTCGTCTACGCGGCGCTTTTCAGTTGGTACACCTCCTTCGGGGGACCGCTGAGCGACGAGGAGATCTCCGGTTACCTCGCGGCGATGCAGCGGGGTGACCGAAACGCGGCGCCGGAAGACCTCGCGCGGATCAGGCGGTTCATGGAGGAGGACACGGGCGACGATTTCGCCATGCTGAACGTCATCGACATGTACGAGACGCCGCTGCGGATCGAGGGGGTGGCGCCGGGCGACACCAGCGAGGAAGTGCTCGCCCGGTACATGCAGTACATGTGGCCGGCGCTGCTGTCTCGCGCGTCCCATCCCGTGTTCTCCGGCAGCGCGGCCAATACCGCCATGGACCTGATGAACGCGCCAGGGATGGACTCGTGGACGAGCGGGGCCCTGATGCGCTATCGCAGCCGGCGCGACCTGTTCGACATCGCCACCAACCCGGAGTTCGCGGGGTCGCACGAGTTCAAGGTCGCCGCCATGCGCAAGACCATCGCGTATCCGCTCGACCCGTGGTTCCAGTTGGGCGACCCGCGGCTGGTCGTCGCGCTTCTGCTCGGTATGGTCGGGTGCGGGCTGAGCTGGCTGGTGGTGGCCCGGCGGCGCGGATGAGCGCTTCGATCTGCTCGACGCGGGATACGCCGACGATGGGTGCGGTCATGCCCGGTTGGGCGACCAGGGCATTGGGCGCAATGCCAGCCAGGGCGGAGCGCACTTCAGGTCACTTCGTCGCCTGCTTCGCGGCCTCTTCAAGCTGCTCGCCGATCCGGCCTTCGATGCTCTCCAGGCCTTCGCCGACCGCCGTGCGCCGGGCCACGTCCTCGAGGATGCGCTCGCCGCCGCCCACCTGCTTGACGAATTCGCGCGCCAGCGGCGTCATCACATAATCTTTCGGCAGCGGTGGGGCGTCGTCAACGCGGCGCGTCATGGCCGCTTCGATGGCGCCTTCGAGTTCGGCGAACTTGCGCGCCCGATTGGCCTCGTCGCGGTCCTTGAACTCGGGCAGGATTTCCTTGCCGAACAATTCCAGGGATTCCATGATGTCTTCATGGCGGTTGCGGCCCGCCTGCTGGATGAAGATCACCTGGTCGATGCCACACTCCTCGTAGCGGCGCAGGAATTCCCGCAACTGATCGGGAGTGCCGATGGCGCCACGCAGCCCCTTGCCGCCGTGGGCCGCAACCTTCGCACCCAGGCGCTCCTGCTCCAAGGCCACGGCCACCTCCGGGTCGTAGCCCATCTGATGGCGCTTCTCCTGAAACTCTTCCCAGACGTTGGTCTTGCCCGGCACGTGATCGCCGAAGACGTAGAAGTGGGCCAGGGAGAAGCCGAAGAAGTTGCCCCCCTCCATGCCGCGTCGGATGGCCTCCTGCTCGTCGCGATGCACCATCATCGGCGTCACGCAGGCGATTTCCGGATTCACTGCCTTGCCGATGGGCACGCACTTCTCAGCCAGGGTGCGCCGATAGTCGCTCACCCAATGCCTGGCCTCCTCCGGATCGATGAAGGTGAAGGTCAGCGCGCCGATGCCCTTCTCCGCTGCCAGCAGAATGGTGTCGCGGCGGGAGCAGGCCACCCACAGGGGTGGGTGCGGCTGCTGGACGGGCTTGGGCACCACGTTGCGCGGCGGCATGCTGCAGTGCTTGCCGTCGTGGCCGGTAAACGGCGCCTCGGTCATGCAACGAATCGACACCTTCAGCCCCTCTTCCCACATTTCCCGCTTCAGCGCCGGGGTGATTTCAAAGCCGCCCAGCTCCGCGGTGGAAGCCGACTCCCCGGAGCCAAACTCCACCCGGCCCTTGGAGACCAGGTCCAAGGTGGCCACCCGCTCGGCGGTGCGCGCCGGGTGGTTGTACTTGGGCGCCGTCTGAATGATGCCGTGGCCGAGACGGATGTTCTCCGTGCGCTGGCTGACGGCGGCCAGAAACACCTCGGGGGCGCTCGAATGGGAGTACTCCTCAAGAAAGTGGTGCTCCACCTCCCAAACGTACTCAATGCCGAGCTTGTCGGCGAGTTCGCACTGATCCAGGGCGTTCTGGAACAGCGTCAGTTCCGACTCGCCGGTCCAGGGCCGGGGCAACTGATGCTCGTAAAATATGCCGAATCGCATGGTGGGGGTGCCTCTTCGTCTTCTTGATTGCGCCAGCCTATCTACAACGGCAGGTTGGCGGCAACAAGTCCGCGAACCTTCGCGAGCTAGCCACTACCGGGATTTGAGACAGCGCGCCTTTGCGTCTTGGAGTCAGGCAACGGCCGCGTGACTCTCAGAAGCACGCCATCTCGTCAGCCGGGACAAGTTAATTTGCCAATACCCACCGGAGCATTCTGATTGGCGGAGAAGCTTCATAGTTGGGATTATTCGGTGATCACGATTCCGGCTTGGTTCCCGGCTTCGCGAACGTCCCGGAGGAACGACGAGTCCACGCCGTCACGGACACTGACGATTTGGAGGTCGGTTTCGGCGGTGCGCCCACCGAAAAACAACATCGCCGAGTGTGGGTCACATCGTCGCGATGTCCAGATCAAGCCCTGCACATCTTGGAACTGATCGTGGATTGCCTTGGCCCAAAGCGCTGTCGCGACGTATTGTTTGGGCGGGCCCCAGACGAGGGCGGAGGCGACCTTCCACTTGAGAAGTGCCGGGGCGCGCAGGCTGACGAGCCTAAGGTCCCGGCGAAGTTGCAACGTGGTGTGCCTGCGGGCCTCGACGTTGGTTCGCGGTATGGTTTTCCGCCGTGCCCGGAGTGGAATGTCGTGGAACAGCGTCTCATGGATCGCCGCTTCCACCGACGTGGCAGCATAGAGCGACGGAACACACTCGCGACGCTTGTTCTGAATCGGCGCGAAACGCGATTGGCCGCCCTGGCAGGGGTTGAAGGCGTTCCCGGGAAATCCGGACGTGTGCACGCGGTGGACGACCGTGCCACCAGCGAGCACGCATATGTTCGGTTCCTTCAGGCGCGGCGGGGGACTTGGGACGGCGGCATCCGGGCCTTCATCATCCACGGGACGGCTCGGCGAGCTGGCGGGCTGCGTCGAGGACTTGCTCGCCGTGGTCGAGCCGCTGCTGCGGCTCGTCGCCGTCGAGCCATCCGTTGCCGGAGGCGAACCAGAACGCCTTCTGCCAGGACGTCATTCCCGCAGGAAGCACCGCCAGCACCTCCTTGATCACGGGGCGGGGCATGCCGTCCTGGAACTGGAATGCCGGATAGAGGTCGCGCCTTTGGACCCGCAGGGCGAAAATTTTGCCTTCCTTCTTCCAACGCGAGGCGGGCTCGCTCGGGTTGGAGGAACGGAGGCCCGACATACCATGAATTTGCTTTGCGGTGAGTAACGGAGTTTCGTCCAGATACTGCTGGCGCAGCGCGAAGTTGTCGAGCGCCAAGTCGGTGTCCACATCCTGTCTCGGGGTCAGCAGGCGTGTCAGGATCTGCGCCAGGTCCTTACCGGGGTCGGCTCGCATTGCGGACTTCACCCATGCACCGCCGAGCCTGTTTAGTTGGTGGACTACGTCGGAAAGCGGCCACGATGCGTGGATCACGAGCCATTCGTCGCGCTCTCCAGTATCGTCGCCCAGTTGGATGCGCAGGCGCTCTGGCAGGGTGGCAACTTCCTCGGAGTCCAGTGCATCGCACACGATTGGTTTCGGGTCGGCAGGCATTTGCTGCGTCTCTCGTGATTTTCGTGATCTTCCACAAAGAATAGCGATTATCAGGTCAACGGGCAACTACGGCCGAGGGGCGCCAGGGAGTTTGTCCGCGAGCATCTCGACGAGGCGCGCGTAGCGGTAGCGGAGGCCCTGGCGACGGCCGCGGCGCACTCGGGGGCAGAGCGGACAAGATCAATGGTGGACGTGCCCGCGCGGCTTCGGCGGTGCGTATCGCTTTGATCGCGCACGACCGAGGTTTCACCGCGCGCCACGGCCGACCCCGGCCGAGCTCGTTCGGCTGTTACACACAATCAGCACACGCTACGCCCGCAAGCTCTCCTCTAGCGAAAGCACGACCGCCTTGCTTTCAGATCGCCAGTTTTCGGGCGGTTATTCTTCCTATGCGCCGAGGAGGGCGGTGTCATCCATGGCGGGGCGCAGGTCGGCCTTGGCCTCGGCGAGGTCGCGCAGGTGACGTGCGGACGCGGGGTCGAAGAGGCGCAGGCGTTCGCCGTCGAGATGCAGTTCCAACCCGAGCACGTCGCTGCGTATCGCGATGCCATCAGGACGGCTGGCACGGGCTGCTAGAACACCGGCACCTGGCGATTGTTGTAGAACGGATCTTCGGGTGGCGGGAACGTCGCGGTGGCTTCGTTCGCGGCCAGATCCACGTGCACCTCGATCAGCGGCATCTTGTTGACGGCATGCGAAAGCACGTCGCCATCCGGCGGCAGCCCGTCGCCATCGAAGATCGGTTCGGTGAAGACCACTTTGTACAACGCGGGATCCCGGCCCTCCGGCACCTCGTGACTGAAGGACGCCCCCGGCGGCAGGTGCATGGGGATCTCCGAAACGTACATGCCGGTGGGGACGACGTAGTTCAGCAGGTGTTGCCGGCCGGCCAGGGCTTGCTGCGCACCAGCAGCGGAACTTGCGAGCCTTGCGACGGCCTCCAGGTCCCCGTCGCTGATTTCGACAACGGACACGTAGACATTGTTGTCGAACTCGGTGCGATAGAGCGAGTCGAGGGCGTAGGTGCGCAACATGGATGCCGCGAGCAACGCCGATCCAAGGATAGCGGCGTAGATGAACGCCCCTACCGCGATGCGTGTAGTGGTGCGGGTCCCGTCAGGCAGTGGGAAGCCCGGGGTCAGGAACGCGGGAAGGAACATGCCGGTTCGCCGCATGTAGTCGCCGTATCCGGCGAATTGCCCCAGGCAGATGCGCTCTTCCACCTTGGCCAGCGCGATGTAGAAGAAAATGACCGTGACCGTGGCGATTGCGACCAGGTATCTGGGCCAGATCATGAGCATGCCGACGCTTGCGACGATCAGGGCCAGGTACTGGGGGTGTCGGATGTGCCGGTACAGCCCGCCCATCACGGCGTCGTCGCGTCGCAGCTTGGCGCGGTAGACCTGGAACACGCCGATCGCGAAACCGGCCAGGCCCGCCGCGAACAGAACGAAACCGACGGACCCAAGTCTGTTGACCAGCACGGATCGAGTCTCGGCAACGATGTGCGGTAGAAAGAAATGGATCGCCCAGCTCGTTGCCCAGGAGGCCTGCAGCCAGTCGAGCCCCGGGCCGTAGACCGCGTAGAGGTACGCGGCGAAGGGTGAGGCCATATAAAAGAACTCGAAGGCGATCAGGACGTAGAATCCCGTCGATGCCCACAGGGCGCCGCGAGCCCGTTTGTGTACTGTGCGTGTCGGCGTTTCCTGGCTCATCACAACTACCTCGTAATGTTGGATTCGGGGTCAGCAATGGCAGGAAAAGCAAGAGCCATGCCACAGACGCAGGGTCCTTGAAGTGCCTGGCGCTGCCGGCCTCGAACGGCAAACGCCCTCGGTCATTCCAGCCACAACTTGGCCGAATCGGCGAAGAACGCGGCCTCAGTTTCCGTCCGTCGTAACTGACATCAGACGGACCGCGGTTTCAGTTCCACCATGGTGAAGCGCGAGTACTGGGAATTGTTTTCGCCCAAGCGACGCGGACGACCGGGGCCAAAGGGCCCGTGTGCCGAATTGATTGCCGCCTTTTTGCCCCTCGTCACCGTCGCCCGCAAGCTCTCCTCTAGCGAAAGCACGACCGCCTTGCTTTCAGATCGCCAGTTTTCGGGCGGTTACTCTTCCTATGCGCGGCCCGGGGCGAAGCCAGGGCGAACCGGGTGCTGGCCGAACTCGATGCCGGCTCGGGCATCACCGGCGCCACTTTCAGCGTGGATGGGGGTACGGCGCCCTACTGACTGGCGGCCATGGCATGGGTGTAGAGAGCGGGCACGAACTTCTCGGTCTCGCCGCTTTCCTCGATGTTGTGCCGTATCCAGTCGCGCAGCATCGCATCGCTGAACATGAGGCGCCGGGCGATCCGCGTCAGCAGGCCGCCGATGATCGGGATGCGCGGGCCGATGGTCACCTGGGTTCGAAAGCGCAGTCCCACATCCGCCGGTTCCCAGAGGTGCAGAACCTCGCCGGCCGGTGCGACGCCGCCCACCAGCAGTTCGAAATTGAATGCCTCGTCGTCGAACCGCGTAACCCGGGCCCTGGCGTCCACCGGGTATCGGTCGCCGATGGTCTCCTGGATGTGGATGATGCTGCCCGGCCCGATGCGCCCGTCCGGCCCGGGAATCTTTTTCTCCCACCGCACCCGGATGTGGTCGAAGGGATGCCAGTAGCGGTAGACGGGCACTTCCGGGCCGTTGAAATCCGTGCCGTTGTAGGTGGTACGGGAGTCGATGTTCTCGAACCACCAGCGCATGATTTCCGGGGTGACCCCGGGCATCGTTGCGTGATCGATCCAGGCGCGCACGCTGCCTTTCGGCAGTTCCTCGACACCCCAAGTGGCGCTCTCCAGGGTCTTCAACGGTCCGAAAAATCCGAGCTTGGCCGGTTCCGTCATGAGCAGGCTCCCAGCAGTTCTTCAGTTTGCGAATAACTCCAGTGTCGCTCATCGAACCACCTCGGAACAACCGGCTCCCTGGCGGTGGGTCCCCCCTGAATTCGTGGAAATCTACCGCGCCTGGCTGGCCGCCTTGCTTGCCCTGCGGCAGGAGCCGGCGGAACAGCACCGCTGGTGCCGCACACTGCGCAGGTCCGGGTGGAACAACCGCAGGCAGTTCAGACACTTGCGTCGTCTTCGCTTCGTCATCGGCTGCGATCCTCC
Source organism: Pseudomonadales bacterium (assembly GCA_963663395.1). Lineage (GTDB taxonomy): Bacteria > Pseudomonadota > Gammaproteobacteria > Pseudomonadales > Azotimanducaceae > Azophilus. Next base: position 3,924,181 of record OY760226.1, on the reverse strand, counting down.
AGCCGTCGATGATGCGCACGTCCACGCCGGAGCGGGACCTCGGAAAAAGACGTGCCGAAGAAAACGAAGAATCCGTTACAGGAAGCTTTTCGAAGAAGACGCCGTCGAAGAAAACGGGAAAGTCAGACCGTTGGAATCACTACATTTTCAGATCGGTGATGGCACCAATCGATATACCGTTGACATCTCCAGAGATGTCTAGCAAAAGCTTGTTTGGTGAGACTCGTGGTTGACACCAACGTGGTGGTCGCTGCCTTCCGGAGTGCTTCGGGCGCCAGTAACGAATTGCTGCGACAAGCGGCCTCGGGCACGGTCAAGCTCCTGTGCTCGACAGCTCTGTTTCTCGAATACGAGGCGGTGCTGGGGAGAACAGAGGTGCGCGCGGCTACCGAACACAGTCTGGAGGGTGTGGAGTCAGTCATGGATGGAGTCGCTGCCATTGCCGAACCGGTAGATGTGCAATTCAGGACCCGCCCGACATTGCGCGACCCAAACGACGAAATGGTGCTTGAAGTCGCCAGCAACGGCGATGCTGACTACATAGTGACCCACAACCTGAGGGACTTTGCACCTGCACTCGAACTCGGCATAGCGGTCGTGGCGCCAAAGGAAATCTTGAGGAGATTACGAACGTGAGCGAAACCACCCGTTACAAGTACCCGCTAAAGTTGCCGGCCTCGTTGAAGGAGACGGCCGCACGTCTGGCGAAGGACGACGGCGTCTCGCTCAACCAATGGATTGCTACGGCAGTAGCTCAAAAAGTTGGAGCCGTGGAAACAGCGGCTGAGTTGTTCGAGCGCCGTGGCGCCAGGTCGACGCCGGAAGACTTGACGCGCCATCTGGACAACGCGCCGGGTGTGCCACCCCAACCCGGCGATGAATTGCCTGATGCGTGATTGGTGTTTGAAGCGCGGGTTGAGTGCAACTGAAGTGAACCGACATTCACGAAACAGCCTCCGACAAACCGGGGCGATTCAGTTGGCGGAAGAGGTAGGAGTGCGGAATGTCGATCAAATTATTGTGAATTATCTATTTTTTGGCCCCTTAACTCGCGCGTCCCGCCAGTCGTCCCCACAAAATTTTCGAGTAATTCTACGCCAGTTCGGGCATGCGTCACCTCAAGCCAAGTCGGACGAGCCAGGCGTCGACTTGGCCGAAAGCGTCCTGCTGCCATTGATCGGGCGTCCGCTGGCCGAGGAGGGGCGAACCGTCTACGAATCGCCGAACGCAGACGGGGCCGTAGTCGTCGACGGTGCGGAACTTGCCGGCGATGTTGCGGTAGCCCGTTTTGGCGATGTCGACCTCGAGGAGTGGCAGGGTGGCCGAGACGAGGCCGTCGACGCCGCCGGGATAGTTGAGTACGCAGTAGTAGATGTCGTAGGCGTCCTTCGGCTTCTGGCGTTTCGCGATCGCGTAGCCCTTCATGGCGAGCAGTGCGGGGATGCTCGCGACGGCGATGGACACGAGGTTGCGGCCGCCGTCCGGCATGCCCCCGTCGATGGCGACCATCTGGTAGAAATTCAATGCCAGCTCGGCTCCGTCGGCGCGCTGGACGGCGAAGTTGCTGACGAGGGGCGGGTTGCTCTTGGCGATCACCGCGTCCCTGGGCATCAGAAAGTCGACGACGATGTCGATGGGCGGCCCATCGTCGCGCGCAGGGACTGTGCGGGCGAGCTGGAATCGGCGCAGGTCGGGCGCCTGCCGGTAGCCCTGACGCTGGAGTAGCTCGACGAGCCGCGCGTACTCGCCATCGCCCAGAGCTTCGGCATGCAGCGCGAGATCGACATCGGCGGTGCCGACGTGCGGCATTTCCGCCTGGCTCAGCAAGAGCCACGGTACGGCGCCACCGATGACGGCGAACTTACCCTCGAAGCTGCCGAGGATCTGGCCGATCTCGACCAGGACGCTCTTAACTGCGGCGGTGGTCCGGTCGTCGTAGTCGTTCGCGGACTGGGGTTCTACGGGATCCATGGCAGCGCCTCCCTTGCGAAGTGGTCCGCAGCTTCGCGCTCGCGGTCGTTGCCGCACCACAGATCCAGGTAGGTAACGATCAGACTGGTGCAGAAGAGGCCCGGCAGCGGCTCGATCGCATCGTCAAAGATGCTGTCGTCGGTAATGACGTGGACAACGACATTGGGGCCCGTGTCGGCGGGTCTTAGGTCCAACGTCTCCCGCAAGACCCGGGCGCCCGCCTCGTCGGTGTAGAACGAACGGGTTGCGTCCCGGCTGAACGGGGCGATCCACTGCGCGGCGGATGCCAGCGCGTAGACGGCGCGCGGCGAGCCGGGTCGGGCGTTGAGCGCTCTGCGGGCCAGGTCGTCGAACTGCCGGCCGTGCACATGCGTGTATGCGTCGAAACGGTCGCCCCGAGGACGGCGGTAGTTTTCGCGCCAGGTCTGAATGAGGGCATCGGATTGGGTGAGAACGATGCCGTCGTCCTGCCTGTCGACCCACTCCCGTTCGAGGAGGGCCCTGCAGACGTTGCTGACGTGGCCGAAGCTTGCGTGGGCGCTTGCTGCGAGGTCGGTGACGAGCCAGGGCCGGTCCGGTTCCCGCAGCAGGGCCCGCAGGATGGCGGCCGCCTTGGGGGTGAAGATCGAGCGCAGGGCGCGGGTCTCGGGCTTCGGCCTCGAGGATACGCTGCGGTCGATGTAGACGCCGTCGAAGACGAGTCGGGCGTTGCCTTCGAGGTCGAGGTAGGCGACGTCGTGGTCGCTGCAGATCGCCCGCGACTCCGGAGAAAGGTAGGGGCTGACCAGCATCGGTACGACCTGCTCGGCGCTGTGCGCCGGGTATTGACTGATGCGTGCCACGCAACTCTGCAACTCGTACACGGCCGAGCGTACGAACCGAGGGGCACCGTTCGGCTTCGCATTGAAGACGAGCAGCCGGGTGGCCTTGCCGAAGTGCACCTGAATCAATCCGTCGACTTGAAGGTCGTGGCCGGTCCGAGGGATTGCGGCGAGCGGGGCGACCTCGGCGGCAGGGAGGCAACGCAGCAGGTCGCGGACGGCATCCATGGCGATCGCGTCCAGTTCTTTCGTTTTTTTGTATTGTTTCACCGTTTGGTGAAAATATCTATAACAATGAAAATAGTCAAGTCGGTAGCATTGCGTGCCCGCATCACCTGCGGGTGTTTGGTGTGAACTCGGAACCGGTCGCACCGAGCAGGTAACTCGCACCGAAGCACGGCGGCGGTGGGGAGATGATCCGCCTCCAATGTCAGGATGTCGAGTTGTGAATCGGCTTAGCCGTTGGACGCCGATCAGGATTCGGCTCGACGTTCACGTGACCGAAAGCCGTTATGCGCGGAGCCTGATCGAGCCGCTCCTGGTCAGGGCAGCGTTTTCGGAAAACTTCCAGATCATGTCGCAGCGGCATGTCGGATCGCCTTTGAGAACAACTCTCGCAGACTCCCGCTTCGCGACGCGGGCCGGGGGCTATACGGTGGTGTATGCAGCCCCCGACTTCACCGCGGCGTTCGTAGAGACAATCGTTACGGACAGGTTCGCGCATCGACGAACACGGAAGGTCGCGCTTCGCGAGATCATTTGCCCTCCGCCGCGCAGAACCGACCGCCACCGGCAACTTGTCGACCCGGCTCGCGGTATGGGTGCGGCTGCCGACCACGACTACTCTTCTTCGATCGTTCGCGGAATAGACTGGGCAGTGGATTCCTGGCTCTGTCGCGCATAACTGAGCCCCGCAAAACGCCCACACCGAATCGCTCTCGAGGCCGCCATCGATCCATAGCCCACGCCGGCAGACACGCTGTCCGGTCTCTCGCACCCTCATGAACCCAGGCTGACGCAGGCTATGAGGATTGCCACAATCCAGCGGCGCCGACCGGCATGTCTACGAACGCCACCGTCCGAAAGAGACACCGCTCTACCGAATCGTTGAGACTCACTACCCCGGTTTCTCGCCAGATTCGAATCTGAAGGCGGAGCGCTGCCCACGCTCCGCTTACGTTAATTTGGCAATACCGTGCAAAGGTACTAGTTGTCGGTGCCCCGAACGTTGCGTCAAACTTTTGGCACGAAGAAGCGGGTGGCGATCGGAGGAGCACCTTGCCTGAGTTCAGTGGTCGAACATTCGATACGTTGGGCCGCCACGCATGACGGCGCCTGAGCTTCGCCCCGCCACCGCCGCCGATGCCGCCGGCATCGCGCGGTGCGTGCGCGCCTCGTACTCCCCCTATGTCGAACGCATCGGCAGGCCGCCGGGCCCGATGCTCGACGACTACGATCAGGTGGTCCGCGACCACCGCGCGTACGTCATCGACGACGGCGGCGAGATCGTCGGCGCGCTCGTGCTCATCGACAAGGAGGACGGAATCCTTCTTGACAACGTCGCCGTGCTGCCGTCGCGGCAGGGCGAGGGGATCGGCCGCCGCCTCGTCGAGCACGCGGAATCCGAAGCGCGCCGGCTGGGGCACCGGCACCTCGATCTCTATACCCACCAACTGATGACCGAGAACATCGCGATGTACGCCCGCGGCGGCTACGAAGAGATCGACCGCCGCACCGAACGCGGTTTCCCGCGCGTGTACATGCGCAAGCAGCTCTCCCCGCTCTCTCGTGTTTCTTGAATACCAACCTGTGCGCAGAGGTCACGTACATCATGCACGCGCCGTGGACTTCGGTCTCAGCCATGGGCCGGCTGTCGGAGCACGGATCCAGGGCAGCATCGTGCGGGAGGCCGGGGTGGCAGTTGCCGCAAGGCAAGCGGGTCTTCACATGGTGCCAATGCGGGTGTTGCCAGACAGGACTTCGATCTGTCTGACCCGGACTCAATGCCGCTATCCGCGGAGCCTGATCGAGCCGCTGCTGCATCCTGACGCCAAAATGTGAAGGATTCGAGGCGAGCTACAGCCGTCGATCTTGACCCCACACTTAAACCCACAAAGCACATTGGTCTCGTAGCGTTTCGGAAAGGATCATGCAGCTCCGCACAGTTGCCCGGGATTCATACAAGGGATTGTTTTTACGTCAAAATTGAGTCGTCAACAGCCTGCATGAAACCTCATGATGCTGCATGAACCTGGCGGAAGAGGTAGGAGTCGAACCCACCAGGCACGTATTCGCGCCTCAACGGCTTTGAAGGCCGCGCGCCCCACCGGAGACGATGCTCTTCCGCATGCGGTGCAGTCCGTTGCAAGTCGTATCACAGTTCAAGCGGCTTGACCACCGAACGCGTGTCTCCCATGCGCCGGGTGACCCCTTTGCCGTCGAGATACTCCAGCACCTCGATCGCCACGTTGCGCCCTATGCCCGTTGCGTCGCGGAATTCGCGGACGGTGAACGGTGCGCGCTCGGCCAGTTCGGCGGCGTAACCGACTATTTGCGTCAGGCGTGCCGGCCAGTAATACCGTTTGGCGGATACTCTTGCCAGCAGGCCGCGTTTGGCCAGGTTGCCGAGCCCTTGCTCCAGCTTGGCGATGGGTAAGCCCAGCCGCTTGGCGAGGTCGCCGACGCTGGGGGCCTGGTCGACATCGAGCAGCGGGGTCGCCCTTTTCAGCAGCGCCTCTTCGGCCGCGGGCAGCGCTGCAACGTGGCGGGGCGCGTGGTAGGTGCCGGCGGTTGTGCCGAGCGCCTTTTCCGCGACCAGTGCGTTCAGCAGTTCGATGCGGTAGCGCGCCGGGATGCCGGTCGGCAGTTGATTCGGGCGCACGCCGGTTGCGTCGGGATGTTCGGCCTGAAACTGTTCGATGAATTTCAGGGCCGAGCGCCGCCAGTCCGCCCATTGGGCGCGGCTGACGATCTCGTTGCCGTGTTGTTGGGCGTCCTGGGTGGCCAGCGCTGCGTCGAACTGCGCTGGAGACAGTCCAAGCGTGTGCCGGAACGCTTCGGTCTCGACGGGTCCGAGGTCCAGCAGCGCCTGGAGAATGTGGCCGGGTACGGATTGCCTGTAAGCGGCGATGCCGGCGAGGCGCTTGGCGCTCCGCCGGCGGGCCGACGGGCGCAGGTCGGTCAGCACCCGCCCGCCGCCCAGGGTTCGGTCCAGGCCCTGGTCGCGCAGCACGATGTGGTCGCCGTGCCTTGCGCACAGGGGCTCGTCCGTCACCAGTTCCACCTCGGCCGAATCGCCCGGTTCCAGGCGGCCGGGGCGCAGCAGGGCGAGATGGGCGGTGCTGTGCGAGGTGGCGTGATAGGCGTGCACCGGCAGCCAGTGTTTCACGGCCCGTGGAAAATCGTCCACCACACGCAGGTCGACGGCGAAGTTGCGGTGAGTGCGGCAGGGCGCTTCCGTCAGCCAGTGTCCGCGCCCGACGCGGTCCAGGTCGATGCCCGCCAGGTTCAGCGCCGTTCGGTCGCCGGCGGCCGCGCGGTCGGCGTCGTGATTCTGCGTGCGGATGCCTCGCACCCGCACCTTCTCGCCGGTTGGAAATACGAAGAGTTCCTGGTTGCGGGCTACCGTTCCTGCGTGCACCGTGCCGGTTGCCACCAGGCCGGTTCCCCGCACGTTGAATGCCCGGTCCACGGCGAGACGGAACTGTCCGGAGGATTCCTGGAGGCCCTGGTCATGATGCGCCTCCCAAAGCGCCCGGGTCAGTTCCCGGATGCCCAACCCGGTCTCGGCGGAGGTGCGGACTACGGGTGCGCCTTCCAGAAAAGTGCCGGCCGCCAGCCCGCGGATCTCTCGTTCCGCCGCTTCAACTCGTTCGGGACTCACCCGGTCACACTTGGTCAGGGCGATAAGCCCGCGCCGCACCCCGGTCAGTTCGAGGATCTGCAGGTGCTCGCGGCTCTGCGGCATGGGGCCGTCGTCCGCGGCGACGGTGAGCAGGGCGAACTGCCGGGCGGCGACGCCGGCCACCATGTTGTGGATGAAGCGGTGGTGGCCGGGTACGTCGACGAATCCCAGGACCTGGCTGTTGTCGGCGCCGTCCACCGCGTAGGCGAAACCCAGGTCGATGGTCAGCCCGCGCTGGCGTTCCTCGCGGAGTGTGTCGGTTTCGACCCCGGTGACGGCCCGTACCAGGCTCGTCTTGCCGTGGTCGACGTGTCCAGCCAGCGTGACGATCATGAAGAGCGGACCCGACGGTTTTCCCGTCCTGCGAAGCGGGCGCACGAGCACGCGAGAGTTGTAAAACATCTCATGCTTCAAAGCGCTTCGAGCGCGGCGAGCAGCCCGTCGAAATCCACCACGGCGCGGAGATCCAGCCACAAGCCGCCCTGCTGAATGCGCCCGACGATGGGCTGGGGCAGTTTCCTGAGCTTTTCCTCGAGATCCCGCACCTTTCGCGACTGCGCATGCCGGATCACCACGGCGCGGCTTTCCAGCGTCTTGTCGGGTACGGCCCCGCTGCCGATCTGGGCGGCGGACGCGGCAACCTCCAGTTCGAATCCGGTCAGTCTGTCGGCGAGAGCGTCACGCAATCTACCCGCACGTTGCTCCAGGTCTGCCAGCGGTGTGGTCAGCAGACGCAACAGGGGAATCCTGAGCGGCGCCTGATCGGGTTCTTCATAGATCTTCAGGGTGGCATCCAGCATGGCCAGCGTGACTTTGTCGGCCCGCAGCGCCCGCTTGAGCGGATTGCTTTTCAGTTGGGAAACGAGGTCCTTGCGGCCGGCGATCAGGCCCGCCTGCACCCCGCCCAGCAGCTTGTCGCCGCTGAAGGTCACCAGGTGCGCGCCGGTGTCCAGAACCTGGTTGGGCATCGGCTCATGGGGCAGGCCGAACTTGCGCAGGTCGAGCAGGGCGCCGCTGCCCAGGTCAACGCACAGCGGAATTCCGTGCCTGTCGGCGAGAGCGGCGAGTTGCGAGGTGGGCGCCTCGGCGGTAAAGCCTTCGATGTGATAGTTGCTGGTGTGCACCTTGAGGAGCATGGCGGCATCGCCCGCAACCGCCTCGAAGTCCTTCAGGTGGGTGCGATTGGTGGTACCCACTTCCACCAGCCGGCAACCGGCGCGCTCCATGAGGTCCGGCAGCCGGAAACTGCCGCCGATCTCGATGAGTTCACCGCGGGAAACCGGCACGCGTCGGCCCAGCGCAAAGGCATTGAGCACGAGCAGCAGGGCGGCGGCGTTGTTGTTCACCACGGTTGCGGCTTCGGCGCCGGCAAGCCGGGTCAGGCGCTCTTCCACAACGCGCTCGCGGTCTCCCCGGCTGCCCCGGGCCAGGTCGTACTCGAGGTTCATGGCGCCGGTGACCAGAGGCCTTATCGAATCCCACAGTTCGCCGCTCATGGGAGCCCGGCCGAGATTCGTGTGAATGACCGTTCCGGTCAGGTTGTGAACCGGCCGGTATCCCTGGCCGGCCAGGGCCGCTTCGAGTCGTTCGGCGTAGCCATCGGGCGTGGCGGCCCAATCCGGGATTGCACCCTCGGCGCGCAGTTCGCCCTGCAGCTTCCGCAACGCAAGTTTCACGGAGGCTGGCCCATGGTGGGCGACGAGAGGCTGCAGGGCGGGGGCATTGACCAGTTTGTCGATAGCGGGCAGAGCGCTGGGTTGCATGGCCATTTGTTCCGACTGGCGGTGTCTTGTTGCCTTCATCGGCAGGCCCCGGAGTTTAACCCGTCTCCGGTCGGAGCGGGCGCGGTCGCCCCCCGAGGCCCCGGCCGTCCCGCGAACACGGGCAGCGTCGGCCATGGCCGATCGCCATCGATGTGGCCGCCGGCACGCGGTGCGTCGGGTTCGGCGACAACAGGGAGGCAGTTATCGGCCCCGACAGGCCGCCAACCGCGTGGCGACGGGTGCTCGGTACAACGGCAGGAAAACCCGGCCGTACCCGTGGTGAAACAGTCACCCTGCGCTAAACTGCCGCCTTTTCATTCAGGGGGCGTAACCGCATGTCCAAACCCACCGCGGCATTTATCGGGCTCGGCGTCATGGGCTATCCCATGGCGGGTCATCTCGCTGCTGCCGGCTATCCCATGCGGGTATACAACCGGACGGCGTCCAAGGCCGAGGCTTGGGTGGAGGAACACACGGGGGATGCGTTCGCCTCGCCGGAAGAGGCAGCAGCCGGTGCCGAACTCGTCTTCATGTGTGTCGGCAACGACGATGACGTTCGTTCGGTCAGCCTCGGCGACGGCGGCGTGTTGAGCGGCATGCGCGCGGGCGGGGTCCTGGTGGACAACACCACGGTTTCCGCGGAGGTGGCCAGGGAAGTGGCGGCGGCAGCGCGCGCCCGGGGCATCGGGTTCGTGGATGCGCCCGTCTCCGGCGGCCAGGCGGGTGCGGAGAATGGCCAGCTCACCATCATGGCGGGTGGCGATTCGGCGGACTACGAGCGCGTTGCGCCCCTGTTCGAGTGCTACGGGAAATTCTCGCGGCTCATGGGCCCGGTCGGCGCCGGCCAGCTCACCAAGATGGTCAACCAGATCTGTATTGCCGGCGTGGTGCAGGGCTTGAGCGAGGGCATCGACTTCGCGCAACGGGTCGGGCTGGATGCGGATGGCGTGGTCGACGTCATCTCCAAGGGGGCCGCCCAGTCCTGGCAGATGGAGAATCGCGCGCACACCATGGCGCGGGACGAGTTTGATTTCGGCTTTGCCGTACAGTGGATGCGCAAGGACCTGGACATCACGCTTCGCACCGGCCGGGCGCACGAGGCTCGGTTACCGCTTACCGCCCTTGTCGATCAGTTCTACGCCGATGTCCAGGCCCTCGGGGGCAACCGCTGGGATACCTCAAGCCTGATTGCCCGGCTGCGCGACTGACCTCGAGCGCCAAAAGTTTCCAACCCGGCCCGCCGGGACGCTGACGTGGTAGAAACAACGCCGGACGCGGGAGATCAATTACATGAAAGCCCACCCCATTCACGTGTGTGCCCACCCTGCGGGTTCAGTGAATGTACGTTCTGCAGGAACCCCGAGTGAGTTCAAACGGCTGACCCGAAAGCGTTTCTGGCGGTAAAGCCGGATGTCAGGCCGAGGGGCGCTCCGTCAGCGGCACATAGTTCCGACGCTTGGGCCCGTGATACAACTGCCGCGGCCGGCCGAGCCGGTACGGGCCGCTGATCATCTCGTTCCAGTGGGCGATCCAGCCCGGCGTGCGGCCGATGGCGAAGATCACCGTGAACATCTCGACGGGTATGCCGATCGCCTTCAGGATGATGCCCGAATAGAAATCGACGTTGGGATACAGCCGCTTCTCGACGAAGAACTCGTCCTCGAGCGCAATCTTCTCCAGCCGCTGGGCCATGCGCAGTTCGGGGTTGTCGTCGACTCCGAGTTCCTCGAGCACCTCGTGACACGTCTGCTGCATGACTTTCGCCCGGGGGTCGTAATTCTTGTAGACCCGGTGGCCGAAGCCCATCAGGCGGAAGGGGTCGTCCCTGTCCTTGGCTTTCCTGACGTACTTGTCGATGTTTTTCTCGTCGCCGATCAGGTCGAGCATGTTCAGCACGGCCTCGTTTGCGCCGCCGTGGGCAGGGCCCCACAGCGCGGCGATGCCGGCCGCTATGCAGGCGAACGGATTGGCGCCGGTGGAACCCGCGAGCCGCACCGTGGATGTCGATGCGTTCTGCTCGTGGTCTGCATGCAAGAGGAAGATGCGGTCCATGGCCCGCGACAGCACGGGGTTCACTTCGTAGTCTTCACAGGGCGTGGCGAACATCATGTGCAGGAAGTTCTCCGCGTGGCGGAGGTCGTTGCGGGGATAGATGAACGGCTCGCCGCGCGAGTACTTGTAGCTCATGGCGGCCAGCGTCGGCATCTTGGCGATGAGGCGGTAGGCCGTGGTGCGCCGGTGCTCCGCGTTGTCGATATCGAGCGAGTCGTGGTAGAAGGCCGACAGGGCGCCGACGACGCCGCACATGATGGCCATGGGGTGGGCATCCCGGCGGAAGCCCCGGTACAGGAAACGGAGCTGGTCGTGAACCATGGTGTAGCGCTTGATGGTTTCGACGAAGCCGCTCTTTGCGTCGGCATCGGGTAATTCGCCGTTCAGCAGCAGGTACGCCAGTTCCAGGTAATCCGACTGCTCGGCCAACTGCTCGATGGGGTACCCGCGGTGCAGCAGCAGGCCCGCGTTTCCGTCGATGTAGGTGATCTCGGAGTCGCAGGCGGCGGTGGAGACGAAACCGGGGTCATAGGTGAAGTAACCCAGGCTGGTGAGCTTGCCCACGTCAATGACATTCGGCCCTTCGCTGCCCTCGTACATGGGCAACTCGATTTCCTTGTCGTCAACGGTCAGGCGGGCAATCTTGCCGTTGGCCTCTACCATACAGCCTCCCTGTATATCGCCGCCTGCGGTTCGCCGCGGCGGCGGTTCTTGGTTTTTGGGGCAGCGTACAAACCTGGCGCCGCCAAGGTCGATACTGCCGGCGCGGCGCCGTCGGGCTTCCCCAAGGGATACGAAGGGGTGAAACCCGCTCGTAAAGCAGATTATACATATTACGGAGCCGATCGCTTAATTTGAGCGGGTGCAAATTTAAAGATGTGACCCGCTGACGCGCGGCTGGGGGATAAATCCGGGCAGGTGGATACGTCGCGCAGCGAGGCGGCGAGTTCCCGGAGGGTGCTGCTCAGGGGGCTTGCGGTCGCGTTGCGACCCGTGGCGAGGCTGGGTCTTTCCCGGCGGGCCGCGTCTTGCAACAAGCCCCGTGCGAAGCGCTGAAACCACAGGAACTTGTGGGCAAGCCCACCAGTCTGCAGATGTCAGTCGGCGAACGGGTCCTGATGGCCGGCGCGTTCGAGAAACGCCGGGTCGGTCAACGAGTGGAGAAAGGCCAGCAACTCTGCCCGTTCCTGCGCCGTCATGTCGATGCCCTCGACGAACTGGCTCTTGTAGACGTTGGCGCGGCCATCTCCGGCGTTCTCGCCGGTTTCGACATTGCGTCCGCCTTCTGCGTAGAAATCGAGAACGGCTCCCAGGTCCGGGATGCTGCCGTCGTGCATGTAGGGTGCGGTAAGCGCCACGTTGCGCAACGTTGGCGCGCGGAAGCGGCCGCGGTCTTCGGGGTCGCGGGTGAGTTCGTACAGCCCCTGGTCCGCGGTGGGGTAGGCGTTGTCCCCGCCGACGTTGTACAGCCCGGTGTTGTGGAACGGGTTGTCGAGAATGGCGGAGCTCTGGTGATCGGTCGACTCGGTGAAGTTGAAACCGGTGTGGCAGTGGTGGCACTCGAAGCGTTCCGAAAAGAAGAGCCCGATGCCCCGGATCGCCGGTTCGTCGAGCGCGGCATCGTCACCGCCGTAGGCATAGCGGTCGAAGGGCGAATTGAAGGACAGCAACGACCTCACGAAACAGGCAAGCGCGTCGACGATGTGCGTGAATTCCAGCCGGTCCTCCCCCGGGAAAGCTTCGCCGAACAGTTGCTGGTAGCGCTCATCGTCCCGGAACCGGGTCAACACCTCGTCTTCGCGCCCCGCGATTCCCAACTCGATCGGGGTGTCGCCGAACATGGGGATGAGCAGTTGCCGTTCGATGCGGCGCAAGCCCGGATGCGCCCACATCAAGGTGCTGTTGTAGGCGACGTTCACCAGTGCGAGGGAGTTGCGCCGGCTCAGTTCGCCGGTTGAGCCCACCGCCCCGGTGCGTGGTTCCGCAAACGCATGCTCAGGTTGGTGACAGGAAGCGCAGGCCTGTTGGCCGTTGCCGGACAAACGGGTGTCGTAGAACAGGTGCCGCCCGAGTTCCACCTTGGCCTGCGACATGGGATTGTTTTCGGGAACGATGGGCAGGGGGTAACCTTCGGGCAATTGCCACTCGTATTCTGCCGGCGCACCGCAGCCGCCGAAAGTGACCAGCATGGCGGTGAATGCTAATGCCCGCACACCTGCTCTTTCCCGGGATTCCTGCGTTGTTCCGTGCACTTCAGCGCACCGCGTCGGCGTCCGGGCGCCGTGTTTCCCACTCGTATCGAAGAAAGGTCTGGCGCCCGCAATCATCGGTGCACTGACCGGTGTCTGCATCAAGACCGAGCTTTGTCAGCAATTGCCGGCAATCCTCGCGCTCCCCGTACGCCTCGGCGCAATTTTCCGCCACGGCGATGTCCAGGCCGGCGAGCAGGCCATCGAGGTCGACGACCACCACACTGTCGAAAGCCGCCGCGGCCGGCAGGCGAATCGTTGACCGGTTCGGCTGACGGCAGACTTCTGGAGGACGTACAGCCGATTCCGAAACACAACCGGTGCTGCCGAGATGAAACGACCAGTCCGTGCCGACGTCGAGGCGCAGGAACTTGTAGCCCGTCTGCCAGGTCCAGAACATCGATGCAACGTTCAGCGGCGGCGGAGCGGCAAGCGGGTTGGCGTGATTGCGGTCGAAGGGAACGCCGAGTTCGAACTCGATGGCTTCGTACTGCCCGCCGGCGACCGTTCCCGAAACGAGAGGGTCGTCCTGCACGGCGGTGTCCGGTGCACAGCTACCGTCCCACGAAACGAGGGCTATCCCTTCGCTTGCACTCTGACTGGCCGTCGCGTCGAGCAGCACCGGAGCCGAGGCGCCTTGCGCATCGATCATGCGCAGGTTCGACAGATAGAAACGGAGTTGCCCCGGCTCGGGGATGCCGTGGCAGCCGGCGGCAAGCGATGAGTTCAGGCTGAAACTCAGGCGTACGGAATCCGTGCTCTGAGTGCCACAGCCAGCGGCGACCGCCGCGATCAGCAAGACTGCGCAGAGCGGGGCACATCCGGCAATACGAGCCCGGGCAGTTGCTGCGGCATGCATGGCATCAATGGTACCTAAGTACCGCATGCGGAAGAATCACCAGTGGGCCGCGTCACAGTGGCGGACCGCACCCCGGCAAGTTGGGACTTGGAGACCGTCGCGCCGATGCAGTCGCTCAGTCACCACTTGCCCCACTTTCGACCCCCAAGCGGGAAACTGCTGCAGAAAGCTCCCAATTGCATGTAGGCTTCGGCTCACATGCTGATTTCGTCAAATGTTGGCAGGCATGCGGGCGGGGTGGTTCTCCTCGCGACCCTGTTGCTCCGTTGCGGCTTGGCCCTGGGGCATGGTGAACACGAGGTTCCCCGCCATGTCTCGGTGCATGGCCGGGATGCTGGCGACTGCTCGTTGCCCGTGCGCCCCTGTCGAACCATCCAGTACGCGCGATCCGTCGCGGCCAAGGGCGATCGGGTGCTCGTTGCCGCCGGCCGCTACCCGGTGCGTTCCGTCCAGGAAATCTTCAGCCTGACCAGCGGCATCGTCGAGTTCCAGGGCGGTTTCGACCGTTTCGACCACTTCGCCAACCAGGCGCCGGGCCGGAACCAGACGACGCTGACCGGTGTACCCAGGGAATTTCGCGGCCAGCTGCGTGACAAGGGGTTCCATGTCGTGGCGGACCTCAAGGGGCTGCGCCCGCACCAGCGACGCGAGCTGAAAAGCTTCCGGGCTGGCTAGGCTGCCATGAACTCGAGCAGCGGTCCGGTGCCCTGCGAGGGCGGCAGGGCCGGGGATTTCGCCTGTACCCGGGTCGACCTTCTCTCTCATGTGGCGCTCGGCGACTTTGCGCTGGAACCTTCGTCCGCCAACGATGTCTGGGGGTTCCTCGACCTCAACACCGAGCGGGAATACGCCCTCGTCGGCCTGAAGAATGGTGCGTCGGTGGTCGATGTCACGGACCCGGCCAATCCGTTCGAGGCAGGGCATGTGTCCGGTACTGAATCCGACTGGCGTGACGTGAAGATTCTGCAGGTCTACGACGAGAGCACTGTGCGCTGGCGCAGCTACGGCTATGTGGGCACCGAGGCCACGGACAGCATCACGGTGATCGACCTCGCCGGCCTGCCGAACGAGGTGGCGCTTGTGGGGGCGCGAACGGACAACACCACCTCTCACAACCTCTACGTCAGCAACGTCGAATACGCCACCAATTCGCCGGTAGAGGGATGGCCCGCGCCGCTGTTGCAGGTGCTGGGGTCGAGTGAGCGCAAGGGCGCTTTCCGGTCGTACAACCTGAGCGATCCGGCCGATCCGCAGTTTGCCGGGCAGTCACCCGTCGAGTCGGCAGAGCGCTACACCCACGATGCCACCTCCATGCTGGTGGACGATGAGCGGTCCACCAGTTGCACCAACACTGCCGGACCCTGCGAGATCCTGTTCGACTTCTCCGAGACCAGCATCGACCTGTGGGACTTGAGCGACCAGGCCAATCCCCGGTTGTTGAGTTCGACGGAATACGACGCTCCCGTGCCGAACGCGCAATACGTTCACTCGGGCTGGTGGAGCGAGGATCAGCGCTACCTGTTCGTGCACGATGAGTTCGACGAGCAATTCGGGCGGCTCAAGACGACGCTGCGCGTCTTCGACCTGATTAGCCTCACCGCTCCGGTGCTGGCGCAAGTATGGACGGGCCCCACCGATGCTAGCGATCACAACGGATACGTTCGCGGCAACCGGTACTACATGTCGAACTACACCCGCGGGTTCACCGTGCTCGACATCACCGCACCGACGGAGCCGCTGGAGGTCGGTTACTTCGACACGCACCCGGTGTCCGAGTCAAGCGGGTTCGACGGCGCCTGGGGTGTCTATCCATTCCTGCCAAGCGGCAGCATCCTGGTCAGCGACTACAGCAGCGGCCTTTACGTGCTCGGCGACCGGACGCGCAGTTCCGCACAGGGCAGCATCGCATTCACGGCGCCGGCTTTCGGCGGGCAGGAGGGATCCGAGGTCATCGTTCCCGTATCACGAACCGGCGGCACTACTGGCAGGGTGTCAGTGGAATACACCGTTTACGGGGGATCGGCGGGATCCGGAGACGTTTCCACGGCACAGGGAGCGCTCGAATGGCCGGCGGGTAGCGGCGGTAACCGATCTATCCGCATACCGCTCTTGACCGACGGCGAGTCAGAGCCCATCGAGCGCACTTTCGTGCGGCTTGCCAACCCGACGGGCGGGGCGGTCCTCGGCGACGTGAACCTGGCCAGCCTGTTCATCGGCGACCCCGGCGAAACCCCGTCGGCCGGCTTTTCCGAGCGGGCGCTCGGCGTGAGCGGCACCGCCGGGCGCGCCATTGTGACGGTCCGGCGACTCGGGACCCCTTCGGGAGTGCTCGAGGTGTCCTGGTCGACGAACCCGGTGACCGCGGAACCGGGCGTGGACTATGAGGCGCCGGCCGGCGGACAACTGCGTTGGGAAGGCGGCGATGCCCGGCCACAGACCATCGTGATCGAGCTGCTTCAGCAGGAAGAGGCACAGGCCGTAAAGAGTTTTCAGGTTCAATTGTCGGCGGCGGAAGGCGGGCTGCTCTCCGAGATTCACACCGTGGACGTTGGCATCGGGGGTGTTCCGACCGTCGATGATTCCGTGGTGGAGGAGGCCACGGCCGTGGATGTGGCAGCGAACGGAGTGTTGCGGCTCGATCTGGCGGGCGAATTCTCCGATCCGCAGGGGCGCCCGTTGACCTACGACGTTGAGGCGGGCGATCCGGAGGTTGCTGAAGTGTCCGTCAACGCGGATGGCACGGTTGCCGTTCGCGGCCTGGTTGCGGGCCAGGTCCGGGTAACCGTGACGGCTACCGCGGGCGAGGGTGACAACGCCTATCAGGCATCGAAGACCTATTTCGTGACGGTCCGCGGGCGTGCCCTGGTTCCGAAATTCCCCTCGGCCGCGGATACAAAACGGCAGGGGTTTGTGCGCATCGTCAACCATGCTTCGATGGCCGGCGAGGTACGCATCGCCGCCATCGACGATGCGGGTGTCCGCTACGAACCGGTCACCCTGACGCTCGACGCCGGCGGCGCGGCCCACTTCAACTCCAATGACCTGGAGAACGGCAATTCCGGCAAGGGCCTGTCCGGCGGCACCGGCCCGGGTACCGGCGACTGGCGCCTGGAACTGGACAGCGACCTGGATTTCGAGGCGCTGGCCTACGTCCGCACCAATGACGGCTTTCTCACGGCCATGCACGACCTTGTGCCGGCCAGGGCGCCAAATCATCGTGTGGCGACCTTCAACCCGGGAAGTAACGACAAACAGGTGAGCATTCTTCGTTTGCTGAATCCGGGCGGTTCCGATGCCCTGGTCAGCATCCGGGGCACCGACGACGCGGGCGAGTCGCCGGGAGGCCCGGTCGAGATCAACGTTCCCGCGGGCGAGGTATTCGAATTCACGGCGGCGGAACTCGAGACGGGCGAGATCGCGGCAGATAGCCCGAATCCCGAAGCAGCGCTTGAAGGTGCGCTCGGCGACGGTAAAGGCAAGTGGCAGCTGTCGGTGGAGTCGGCGCGGGAGATTGTCGTGTTGAGCCTGCTGCGCAGCCCCACCGGGCACCTGACGAACCTGTCGACGGCGCCATCGCTCAATCCGGCCGGATCTTAACGGGCAAGACCCAACCAGCTTGCCGGGGCGTCTACGCTGCAAAAGCATCGAAATTCCTGCCGATTGACGCTTCCGTGAACCACAGGAAGCCTCGGTGCGTCGCCTGACGGCTACGGCGTGTTGCCGCTTGGCAAGGCGATCGAGTTGTTCCGCAACTTGGAGAGGTGTTTCAAAAATGCAACACACGTGCCTACACAAGGGCCGCTCAAGGATTCCAGGGCGTTTGCTCCTGTCTCCGTGGGGTGCTTGACTGTGCCTGCGAACGTGCTGCCTGCAACACCCTCGGTCTGGTTGGTCCATCCATGCTGAAAGCGCTCCAGAAGATATTCACCGTCGATCGGGTGAGCACCGCCGCCGTCGATCTGGCAGCCTGGGGCGTCGACTGGACGCGGAACTTCAACGTCGCACCGAGCGCTGTTGTGTTCCCGCAAACCGTCGAGGAGGTGGTTGCGCTTACGCTGCTTGCGAACGAACAGGGTTTGCCACTTGTCCCTTCCGGCGGCCGTACCGGTCTCTCCGGCGGCGCGGTAGCAGCAAACGGGGAAATCGTCGTCTCGTTCGACCGGATGAACCGGATTCTGGGATTTAACCCGGTGGACCGGCTGGTGAGATGCCAGGCGGGCGTTGTCACGGCAGCGTTGCAGGAATTTGCGAGCGACCGGGGCCTCTTCTATCCGGTTGACTTCGGCGCCAGCGGTTCCAGCCAGATCGGCGGCAACATCGCCACCAATGCCGGGGGTATACGGGTCATTCGCTACGGGCTCACCCGCGACCGGATCGCGGGGCTGAAGGTGGTGACCGGCACTGGTGCTGTGCTCGACTGCAACAACGGCCTGGTGAAGAACGCCACGGGATACGACCTGCGGCATCTCTTCGTGGGTTCCGAGGGAACCCTGGGATTCATTGTCGAAGCTGAAGTTCGTCTGTTGCCGTCACCCGCACCGCAGCGCGTGATGGTGCTTGGCATGAAACGGTCGGCGGACCTTTTGCAGGTTCTGCAGGCGTTTCAGGCCGTCCTCACCCCGTCCGCATTCGAGTTTTTCTCCGAATTGGCGTTGACCAGGGTTCTGGCGCACAGGAGCCTGCAGCGGCCGCTCAAGGCGGCGGCGCCGTTCTATGCGCTGATCGAGTTCGATGCGGAATCGGAAGATGCCGCACTGAGAGCGTTTGAAACCGCGGTGGAGCGGAGTTGGGTCGAAGACGGCGTCATCAGCCGGACGGATGCCCAGGCCGGCGCGCTATGGGCCCTGCGCGAAGGCATTACCGAGAGCCTCGCGCCCAGCACGCCCTACAAGAACGACATCGCGGTGCGGATCTCCGAGGTCCCGGGGTTCCTGGAAGCAGTTGATTCGATCGTCGGCGAGCGCTATCCCGACTTCGAGACCTGCTGGTATGGCCACATCGGCGACGGCAACCTGCACCTCAACATCCTGAAACCGGAGGGCCTCTCGACGGATGAATTCTACGAGCAGTGCCACCGCATCAGCCCGGTCCTGTTCGAAGTGGTGCGTGACCGGCGGGGCAGCATCTCGGCGGAACACGGTGTGGGCCTGCTCAAGCGCGACTTCCTCGAGTTCTCGCGCAGCCCGGCGGAAATCGAGTTGATGCGCGGCGTCAAATCCGTGTTCGATCCCAACGGCATCATGAATCCCGGCAAGCTGCTCCCGGATTGACGATCCGCCCGGATCGGGCAGCCAGGCTGCTCCCCTGTGAAAGTGGCACGGCCATGACGGTCGCAGCCGGGGCAATTGCCTAAGGGATACAAAACCTGACGTGGTGGTGTACCCGCGCGCTGAGAAAACAGCGACCGGGAGGGAATTCGACTCGTTTGACAACAGTTCTCCGACCAAGGGGTCCGGGGGCGTCTACCAGGCTTGATAGCGGCGCCGTGCGTGTGCTTGCCGGGCCGCGATGGCGCGTTTGCGCGTGTCAGCATCCACGCGTGGCGTCCCGGTTTCGAGATGCTGTTCCAGCCCATCCAGCTGCACCAGTTCGGCGTGCACCTCGGGCGGCGTGAAATTGTCGCCGCGCGGGCTCTGGATACGGGCGTAGAGCACGCCCTGGCTCAAGCCCGCGGTGTCGACCCAGTTGCGCACGCCGGGGTCGCGCGGCGAGACGATGAACCGGTAGCTGCCATCCGACATGGGCAGCGCCTGGGCGCCGTCGTTGCACCAGGAGAGGCTCGTCTGCCGGTTTATCCAGTCGGGGCTGGCCGCCCAGAAGTTGGCGACCTGGAAGCCGCAGTAGGCGGCATCGACATCGGGGATGGTGACGATCAGGGCCTCGTCCTTTCGGATACTGAAGAAGCCCGCGCTGAAATACTGCGTCGGGATGCCCAGCGACTCCGTTGGGCGGAAGTCGATGAAGTTGTTCTCGCCGACAAGGCGCAGGCGCGAGGAGAAGTCGGGCCAGAACCGGCCCTGGCGCTCGAGAATTGCCGTGGCTGTCTCGATCGGTCGAATCAGGTCGCGTTCACGCAGGGGTGGCGAGGACTCGCCGCCGGTACCGATGCGCTCGATGTGCACCGTTGCCGGGTGTTCCGCCTCCCAGTTGGTGAAGCTGTCGCGGATGATCAGGGTCAGGAGCCTGTCGGTGGGCGCAAGCTCCATCCAGTTTTCGCCCATGGGTTCGGCACTCAGGAAAATCTCGAATCGTCCCTCGCCGTCGGTCACCAGGTCGTCGTCTTCGAAGGTGTTGATGGCGCCCTGGGGTTCGGGGCCGTAAAACTGCTCCAGCAGAAAGTCCGAGGCGGTACCGATCTGCCCCCAGACCCGGTAGGCGTGGGCGCCGCCCGGGTTGCTGACGGTGGCTGCGCGGTACAGGGTGTCGGGATTGTCGACACCGATCTTTATCGTGGGGGAAAGCAGTAGCCGGATGTGCGGCCAGGAACCGTCCCCGCCGCCCATCATGCCGTTCACGTTCGACGCGATGATGCTTTGCATGAGCTGGACCGCGCCCGCGCGGTGGGCATCGTCGATGTTGAACGAGTCGCTGGCCAGGAAGTTGTTTTTCAGGCCGTCGATGGCTGCGTAATAGTCTGTCCAGGCCTTGAGCAGCGCGGCGCTATCGTCGGTTGGGGGCGTTTCGTTGAGCGCGGCGCCACAGCCCGTGCACGCCAATATGGCGAGCGCCCCGGCAATTGCCCGAGGGTTGAAATTCGCCACGTACACTTCCTCGAAAAAAACAATAATGATATCAAGTCAGAAGACATCGCTATCCGCCCGGTCGGCTGGCGGCCGGAGCCAGCGTTGATGGCCAGCGCAAGGGCCAGTATTATGGCGCCATAATGATGGTTCGCACGCAGATCTCACTTGATTCCGAGTTGCACACCCGGGTGCGCGCCCGCGCGGCCAGGCTCGG
Organism: Pseudomonadales bacterium; assembly: GCA_963663395.1. Classification (GTDB taxonomy): domain Bacteria; phylum Pseudomonadota; class Gammaproteobacteria; order Pseudomonadales; family Azotimanducaceae; genus Azophilus. The sequence goes on along the minus strand of OY760226.1, from coordinate 3,903,605 downwards.
AGTTTCGCTTGCGGAGTACATCCGCCGGTTGGTAGACCGGGACCTGGGCGAGGTGCAGAAACAGGCCGATCGATCCATCGTTTTTGACCTGGGCGCTTCTGTGGGTACCGACATCGCGTCAGATAAGGATCGCATGATCGGGCAGGCGTTCGCTGACGGGAAGCGACGCCGGCCCGGGGCGTCGTGAGCGCCTTCGTCGACAGTTCCGCCTGGTACGCCGCCGCCGACCGCAACGACCGGCACAACAATCGCGCCAAGAAACTTCTGACAAACGGGGAGCCCCTGGTGACCAGCGATCATGTGCTGGTCGAATCCTGGCGGCTGATCCATCACTTCCTTTCTCCGGTGGCGGCGGAAACATTCTGGGAAGGGCTGCGTGGCGGCGTCGCGTCCGTTGAGCAAACCATCGACGCAGATCTTGAAGTGGCGTGGGCAATTGGCGAGCGGTACCCGGACCAGGACTTTTCTCTTGTCGACCGCACCTCGTTCTCGCTGATGCAGAGGCTCGGCATCTCCAGGGTGATTTCGTTTGACGACGACTTTGCGATATTCCGGTACGGGCGTGAACGCAAGTCCGCATTCGAACTGCTGAGGTGAATCGACTGACCGCTCCGCATCCCGTGGTTTGGATTTTGCAATCGCGCCGACTAACATACGGCAGCCCGCACACTCCGGTGCCCTGGAGAATACGTGCGGTTTTTCAATTCTGAAAGTTGCCGGAAATCCTGATTTGAAACCCGCGCGCCCAGTCAATCTGTCACTCTCGCCCGCCAGGTTCCGGTGGCCGGTGACCGCCATGGCATCGATCGCGCACCGGATTACCGGCATGGGCCTGTTCGTGGGATTCGCCTGGCTCCTGTACCTGCTTGACCTGGCGCTCGGCTCCCTGGCCGGGTTCGACCGGGCGGCGGTCCTGCTCGCCGGTTCTCCCGGCAAGTTCGCGCTGCTTGCGGTATTGGCGCTGCTGGCCTACCACCTGCTGGCCGGCATCAGGCATCTGCTGCTGGACATGCACATCGGCGATACCCTGGCGGCGGCACGGGCGGCATCGTGGTTCGTTTTCGCGTTGACGGCCGTGGTGGTGGCCGCGCTGGGGGCCTGGCTATGGTGACGAGCGTCACGTCGCTGTCCCGCAGCGGGCTCGCCGATTTCGTGCTGCAGCGTGTGAGCGCCGTGGTTCTGGCCCTCTATGCCGGCTGCATCGTCGGCTGGTTTCTTGTAAACGACGGTGTCGATCATGCCCAGCTCGCCGCGTATTTCGGTTCCATGCCCATGCGGCTGTTCAGCACCCTGGCCCTGCTCGCCACCGCCGTACACGGCTGGATCGGCATGTGGACCGTGGGCACGGACTACATCCGTCCGCACTATTTCGGTGCGCATGCCACGGTTTTCCGGTTTGTTTATCAATCGGGGGTTGTGCTGATTCTGTTCGTCTACGTCGCCTGGGGCCTCGCCCTCTTCTGGTCGTTGTAGGGTTATCGTGCCGCTACCCCGCAAGATGGAATTCGACGGCGTCATCGTCGGCGGCGGGGGCGCCGGCATGCGCGCCTCGCTGCAACTTGCGCAGTCGGGCCTCAAGACCGCCGTGATCTCCAAGGTGTTCCCGACCCGGTCGCACACCGTATCCGCCCAGGGCGGCATCACCTGCGCCATCGGCAGCGACGACCCGGACGACGACTGGCGCTGGCACATGTACGACACGGTCAAGGGCTCCGACTACATCGGCGACCAGGAAGCCATCGAGTACATGTGTAGCGAAGGCCCCCAGTCGGTCTATGAACTCGAACACATGGGCATGCCGTTCTCGCGCACGGAGACGGGGCGCATCTACCAGCGGCCCTTCGGCGGCCAGTCCAAGAACTTTGGCAAGGGCGGCCAGGCCTCCCGCACCTGCGCCGCGGCGGACCGCACGGGCCACGCGCTTCTGCACACCCTCTATCAGGCCAACCTCAAGGCCGGAACGACCTTCCTGAACGAATGGTTCGCCGTCGACCTGGTGAGGAACCAGGATGGCGTGCTGGTCGGCGTGACGGCCATCGAGATCGAAACGGGCGAGGTGGTCTACATCTCCGCCAAGGCCACCGTGTTCGCCACCGGCGGGGCAGGGCGCATCTACGCCAGCACCACCAACGCCCTGATGAACACCGGCGACGGCATCGGCATGGCGCTGCGCGCCGGCCTGCCGATGCAGGACATGGAAATGTGGCAGTTTCACCCCACGGGCATCGCGGGCGCCGGTGTGCTGGTCACCGAGGGCTGCCGCGGTGAAGGCGGGTACCTGGTCAACAAGGACGGCGAGCGTTTCATGGAGCGCTACGCCCCCACCGCCAAGGACCTCGCCGGGCGGGATGTGGTATCCCGTTCGATGATCATCGAGATCCTGGAAGGCCGCGGCTGTGGGCCTGACGCCGATCATGTGCTGCTGAAGCTCGACCACCTCGGCGAGGAAGTGCTGAACGCCCGCCTGCCGGGGATTCTGGAACTCTCGCGAACCTTCGCCCATGCCGACCCGGTCAAGGAGCCCATTCCCGTCGTTCCCACCTGCCACTACATGATGGGGGGCATCCCGACGGGCGTGCACGGGCAGGCGCTGGCCCAGGACGCCGACGGCAACGACCGGCTACTCGAAGGATTCTACGCGGCCGGGGAGGCGGCCTGCGTCTCCGTGCACGGCGCCAACCGCCTCGGCGGCAATTCGCTGCTCGACCTCATCGTTTTCGGCCGGGCCGCCGGGCAGCACATCGAGAAGACCCTGCGCGGCGGGGTCAGCTATCGCGATGCAAGCGACTCGGACCTCGAGGCCTCGCTTGCCCGGCTCAACCGCTGGAACGGCTCCCGGGACGGGGAATCCGTCGACAGCCTGAAACGGGAACTGCAGGGCGTCATGCAGAACAGCTTCGGCGTTTTCCGCACCGAAACCCACATGCGCACCGGCATCGAAAAGCTCGACGAACTCCGCCAACGCATCGGTGCGGCCCACCTCCCCGACAAGAGCAATGCATTCAACACCGCGCGCCTCGAAGCCCTGGAACTCGACAACCTGCTCGAGGTCGCCGAAGCCACAGCCATCGTCGCCGAGGGCCGCCGCGAAAGCCGCGGCGCCCACGCCCGGGAGGACTACCAGGAACGCGACGACGACAACTGGCTGTGCCACTCGATGTACTTTCCCGAAGACAAGCGGGTCGGCAAACGCGGCGTCAATTTCGCGCCGAAGACCGTTCCCGTATTCGAGCCCATGGAAAGGAAGTATTAGGCGCGTTTCGGGCGCGAAGGGCCTACAGTCGGACGGTTTCATCCAGCCGGGACATTGACTTGTCGAATGTGCCAAGCGGGCGATGGCCCAGCTTGCGGGCAACTTCCACGATGAGGCAGTCTGTGAATCCGACGGCTGGCTGCTGTTTGAACGCCGCCAGAGCGGCCCGGACCACCTCGACGTCTTGCACCACCAACCGGTCGTGCTCAATCAACATTTCGAGAGCGACGGCGATCCGCGCCGCGGTCAGGTCGTAGACGGAATCCATTACCCAGACCGTTTCGGCGAGCACGAGGTGCGAAACCCATGCACCCGGCGCGACAAATGCCTCGGCGCTTTCGGCCTGAGCCGGATCGTCCCGAACGAAAAGCCTTACCAGCACATTGGTGTCAATGGCGCGCATGCTTCTCCCTGAGGAGGGCTCGGATGCCGTCATCCATCCGGTCTACGTCGCGGGCCTTCGGGGGACTACTGAACAGCGCATCGTGGATGTCCTGAGAACTGTACTTCGACGCCCGTCTCACTATCACCTCCTCACCCCGTTCGCACCACTCGACCCTGGACCCGGGCCCCAAGCCCAGCTTCTGACGTATTCGCGCTGGAATGGAAATCTGCCCTTGGGAGGTGAGCTTGGATTCTAGCCGCATCATCATCGTGTACGCCGATTGTATTACCACGGTAATAATCCATGCATTACCACGGTAAATCAAGCTGAACTCAATGATCAGGCGACGAGTAACTGCGCACAGTCGTACGCGCTCGAGAGGCTTCCCAGTCATCTGGGTCAGCGACCGGTTCGACCAGGTCGCCGAGGATTGTGCCCTCATCGCGCATGGCACCCAACCATGGGCCGGCCGGCGTTTCGGGCGACGGCACGACCTCCGCCACGGGTTTGCCGAATCGGGTTGCCGGCGGAGGCTGACTGATTCTTCCGACCCGTTTGAGCGCCGACAGGAAAGCGGCTTTGAACTTCATGACCTGTTTATCCTCCATTGGTACAACGAATTCATGGCGAGCGGCTGTGGTCCAGACAAGAGAGAGTAGCGACTCCAACTTCTAAACCAGGATGATTGTGCATTCGCCCAGTATCGCTTTGCCGCGGTCGCCCGGTATGTAGGAAAAAGACGCTATCCGTACCCTTTACCCGTCGCTCGAATCTATGAGACAGTTTTTGTGCGCGGTTGGGCCGGACCCGGTCCGACTTTCCCGGCAATCCATTTTGTAGAACGTTAAGGCTAGAATGGGGTCAAAGGAGTACGGAGCCGTCATGCACGTCAGCGTTTATCGATACAACCCCGAGGCGGACGACAAGCCGCGCATGCAGGACATGTGCGTCGATTTGCCCGAGGGGCGGGATCTCATGGTGCTCGACGTGCTCGCGCTCCTGAAAGAGCAGGACCCGAGCCTCTCGTACCGCCGCAGTTGCCGGGAAGGCGTGTGCGGTTCCGACGGCATTAACATGAACGGCAAGAACGGCCTCGCCTGCATCACCCCGGTTTCCGAGGCGGCGCGGGGCGGCAAGCTGGCGTTGCGGCCGCTGCCCGGGCTGCCGGTGGTGCGGGACCTGGTGGTGGACATGACCCAGTTCTACCGCCAGTACGAGAAGATCAAGCCGTTTCTCATCAACGACACGCCGCCGCCCGCCCGGGAGCGTCTGCAGACGCCGGAAGAGCGGGCTGAACTCGATGGTGCCTACGAGTGCATCCTGTGCGCCTGCTGTTCCACCGCCTGCCCGTCGTTCTGGTGGAACCCCGACAAGTTCGTGGGTCCGGCCGGGCTGCTGCAGGCGTACCGCTTCCTGGCGGACAGCCGTGACACGGCGACCGAAGAACGGCTTGCCGACCTGGAAGACCCGTTCAGCGTCTTCCGCTGCCGCGGCATCATGAACTGCGTCGACGTGTGCCCCAAGGAACTCAATCCCACGCGGGCGATCGGCAAAATCCGCACCATGATGCTCTCGGAGGGTACTTGAGAAATTGCGGGCAGGGGCGCGGCGGCAAGGCAACTGAAATGCGGCCGCGTAGACACCTGATGGCCGGGCACACCCATGGCTGAGTCCGAACTCGACCGCATGCGCCGAAGCTCGCACCTCGCGGGCGCCAATGCGGCCTACATCGAGGCCATGTACGAGGAATACCTGACCGGCGGCGGAGAACTGCCGCCGGAATGGGAGCGCTACTTCGGCGATCTGCCGCCACTCAAGGACGAGAACGGCGACAAGGCCGTGGAGGTGCCCCACAGCGGCATCGTCCAGCATTTCGAGCGCATCGGCCGCAACCGCCTGAAGGCGCGCCCGGAGCGGCAGAGCGCGGCGGTGGAGAGCGAGCACGAGCGCAAGCAGATGCGCGTGCTGGAACTCATCTCCGCCTACCGGCACCGGGGCCACAAGAAGGCGAACATCGACCCCTTGAACCTGATGGAACGGCCGGAAATGCCGGTGCTCGACCTCGCCTATCACGGTTTGTCGGTGGCGGAACTCGAGGAGATCTTCGACACCGGCTCGCTCGGCTACCACGACGGCAATGCCAAGCTGCGGGAGATTGTCGAGACCCTGGAGATGACCTACTGCGGCAGCATCGGCGCCGAGTACATGCACATCGTGCAGGCCGACGAGCAGATGTGGGTGCAGCACCGCCTGGAGCGGGCGCGCTCGAAGCCGCCGCTTACGGCTGCGGAAAAGCGCCGCATCCTGGAGCGGCTGACCGCGGCGGAAGGCCTGGAAAAGTACCTGCACGGGCGCTACCCGGGCACCAAGCGCTTCGGTCTCGAAGGCGCCGAGTCACTCATACCCTGCGTGCACGAACTGCTGCAGCGGCTGGGCTCTCACGATGTGCTGGAGACCGTCGTCGGCATGGCCCACCGGGGCCGCCTGAATGTGCTGGTCAACATCCTGGGCAAGGACCCCTGGGACCTGTTCAGCGAGTTCGACGGCAAGGTGGACGAGTCCCTGGCCTCCGGCGACGTCAAGTACCACCAGGGCTTCTCCACCAATGTCATGACGCCCGGGGGCGAGATGCACCTGGCGCTGGCCTTCAACCCCTCGCACCTGGAGATCGTCGGCCCCGTGGTGGCGGGTTCCGTGCGCGCCAGGCAGGACCGCCGGCGCGACTACGGCGGCAACCTGGTGGTACCCATCGTGGTGCACGGCGATGCGGCATTCGCCGGCCAGGGCGTGGTCATGGAAACCCTGCAGATGTCCCAGACCCGGGGCTTCAAGACCGGCGGCACGGTACACATCATTCTCAACAACCAGATCGGCTTCACCACGCACCGGCAGGACGATTCCCGCTCCACCGAGTACTGCACCGAGATCGCCAAGATGGTGCAGGCGCCCATTTTCCACGTCAACGGCGACGACCCGGAGGCGGTGATCTTCGTTACGCAGCTGGCGGCCGACTACCGCATGTACTTCCGCAAGGACGTGGTCATCGACCTGGTCTGCTACCGCCGCCGCGGGCACAACGAGGCCGAGGAGCCGATGAAGACCCAGCCCCTGATGTACAAGCGCATCAGGGCGCTGCCGACCACCCGGGAACGCTATGCGGAAAAACTGGTCGAAGAGCAGGTGGTGAGCCGCAACCAGGCAGCGGAGATGTCGGAACGGTACCGGAACACCCTGGAGAGTGGCGGCCACGTGGCGCTGTCCATCGTCCAGGAACCGAACGAGGGCCTGTTCGTCGACTGGCGGCCCTATCTGGGTCACGAGTGGACGGCCGCGGCGGATACCCGGGTGCCGCGCAAGCAGTTCATCGAGGTTGCCGAGCGGCTCGGGCGCGTTCCCGACGGCTTCGAACTGCAGCGCCAGGTAAAGAAGACCATGGGCGACCGCGCGCGCATGACCGCGGGCGAGGTGCCGGTGAACTGGGGCTACGCCGAGACCATGGCGTACGGCACCCTGGTGGTTGAAGGGCATGGCGTGCGCCTGACGGGGCAGGATGTGGGCGTGGGCACGTTCTCGCACCGCCACGCCTGCCTCTACAACCAGGTTGACGGCAAGCGCTACATTCCGCTGAACCACCTGTCCGAGACGACCAACTTCGATATTTACGACTCACTGCTCTCCGAGGAAGCGGTGCTGGCCTTCGAATACGGTTATGCGACCACCACGCCCAGGGAGCAGATCATCTGGGAAGCCCAGTTCGGCGATTTCGCCAACGGCGCCCAGGTGGTGATCGATCAGTTCGTCTCTTCCGGCGAGGTGAAATGGGCGCGGCTGTGCGGCCTGACCATGCTGCTGCCCCACGGTTACGAGGGGGCCGGCCCCGAACACTCCTCGGCGCGCCTGGAACGCTACCTGCAGCTCTCGGCCGAACACAACATGCAGGTATGCGTACCCACCACCCCGGCCCAGGTTTTTCATATGCTGCGCCGCCAGATCATCAGGCCGCTGCGCAAACCGCTGGTGGCGCTGACGCCCAAGAGCCTGCTCAGGCACAAGCAGGCGGTCTCGACGCTCGAGGAACTCTACGACGGCGCCTTCCAGACCGTGCTGGGTGAAATCGACGATATCGACCCGGGCGGCGTCGACCGGCTGGTGCTGTGCAGCGGCAAGGTGTACTACGAGTTGCTCGAGGCGCGGCGTGCGGCGAATGCGGAAAACGTGGTGATTCTGCGCATCGAGCAGCTGTACCCGTACCCGCGGGAAGACCTGGCCCGGGCGATCGCATCCTACAAGCGCCTCAGGCGCGTGGTCTGGTGCCAGGAGGAACCCATGAACCAGGGCGCCTGGTTTCAGACCCAGCACAAGCTCCGCCAGGCGATTGCCACCCACGAAGCGTTCCCCAACCTGGAATACGCGGGCAGAGACTCCTTTGCCGCAACCGCGGGCGGCTACATGCAGATGCATAACGACCGGCAGCAGCGCCTGGTCAGAGATGCACTCTTCGGATAACGGCCATGGATATCAAAGCGCCTACCTTCCCGGAATCGATCACCGAGGGCACCGTCGCCGTCTGGCACAAGGGGCCCGGCGAGTCGGTACGACGGGATGACCTGCTGGTGGACATCGAGACGGACAAGGTGGTTCTGGAAGTGGTGGCGCCCGCCGACGGCAAGCTCAGCCGCATCGTCAAGCAGGAGGGCGACATCGTTGCCAGCGAGGAGTTGCTGGCGACCTTCGAGCCGGGCGAGGTGGCCGCGCCCGAAGAGCCCGTGGAAGACACGGCGCCGCCGATTGCCGAGCCGGTAAGCGCCAGTCCGGCAGCACGGAAACTCGCCGAGGAACAGGGCCTGGACATCGCCCGGGTGCAGGGCACCGGCCGCGACGGGCGCATCACCAAGGACGACGTGGCGCAATACGTGGTGGAAGAGCGGCCGACACCGCCGCCGCCCGGGCGGCCGCCCAGGGCTGCCGAGCCGGAAGCGGCGCCCGCCGCCGCGCCGGAGTTCGACCCGGACGGCGTGGCAGACCGGGTGGAGCGCCGCGTGCCCATGACCCGGTTGCGCGCAAGCATCGCCCGCCGACTGGTGCAGGCCCAGCACAACGCCGCCATGCTCACCACCTTCAACGAGGTGGACATGTCGCCGGTGATGGCGCTCAGGCGCAAGTACCAGGATGAGTTCCGGGCCCGGCACAACGGTACCCGGCTTGGCTTCATGTCGTTTTTCGTGCGCGCCTCGGTAGAGGCGCTGAAGCGTTTTCCGGCCGTGAACGCCTCCATCGACGGCGACGACATCGTCTACCACGGCTACTACGACATCGGCGTGGCGGTGAGTACCGAGCGCGGCCTGGTGGTGCCGGTGGTGCGCGATGCGGATGCGCTGGGCATGGCCCAGATCGAGGACCAGATCAACGAGTACGGCGAGAAGGCGCGTTCCGGCAAGATCACCATCGAGGAGATGACGGGCGGCACCTTCACGCTGTCCAACGGCGGCATTTTCGGCTCGCTGCTTTCAACCCCCATACTGAACCCGCCGCAGACGGGCATTCTGGGCATGCACAAGATCCAGGAGCGGCCGGTGGTTCAGGATGGCGAGATCGTCATCCGCCCGATGATGTACCTGGCGCTTTCCTACGATCACCGACTGATCGACGGCAGCGACGCGGTGCGGTTCCTGGTGGCGATAAAGGGGCTGCTCGAGGACCCGGCCCGAATTCTGCTCGAGTTGTAAGGCGGAAGAGGGCGTACGGCTCTACCGTTGGCAATGTTGCAGCCCTCGGCAATTTGCTGGATATTGCCCGCGCCTTGCCGCCGGCCCCTGATTCGACCTGTATGTGAATGAACGCGGCGAGGCTGGCAGGGCAGTGCAAGCACCGGGTGGCGCGGAGTCAGAGCGCGCCGCGGGCTTTGGTACGGGTGTGACAGTGCATGGGCGCGAGGGTGGCCGGCCCGCCGGCCGGTCGAATCCACATCCCTTCTCCGGGAAATGAGGTTTGAACGAACATGAGTGAACAGTTTGACGTTGTCGTTATTGGCGGTGGCCCGGCCGGGTACGCCGCGGCCATCCGGGCGGCCCAGTTGGGGCTGACGACGGCGTGCATCGACAAGTCCCTGGGCAAGGACGGCAAACCCGCCTTCGGCGGCACCTGCCTCAACTGGGGCTGCATCCCGTCGAAGGCGCTGCTCGATGCGTCGCACAAGTACATCGAGGCGGCGCAGCATCTCGGCGACGTCGGCATCGAGGTGACCGGCGTATCCATCGATGTGCCGAAGATGATCGCCCGCAAGGACGAGGTGGTGACGGGTCTCACCGGCGGCATCGCGGCCCTGTTCAAGGGCAACGGCGTAACAGGCCTGCCGGGTGTGGGACGGCTGCTTTCCGGTCGCCAGGTCGAATACACCGATCACGATGGGGCGGTGCAGACTCTTCAGGCTGAGCACGTAGTGCTGGCGCCGGGGTCGGTACCGGTCGGAATTCCGCCCACGCCGGTTGATGACGACGCCATCGTCGACTCCACCGGCGCCCTGGAGTTTCAGTCGGTGCCGGCAAGGCTCGGTGTCATTGGCGCCGGCGTGATCGGGCTGGAACTCGGCAGCGTCTGGGGCCGGCTCGGTTCCGAGGTTGTCATTCTGGAGGCCCTGCCGGACTTCTTGCCCATGGCGGACGCGCGCATCGCGCGTGATGCCCTTAGAGTCCTGCGCGGCCAGGGCCTCGATATCCGGCTGGAATCGCTGGTCACGGGATCGAAGGTCGGCAAGGACGGCGTCACGGTGACTTACGAGAATGCGGATGGGGAGCAATCGATCGAGGTCGACAAGCTGATTGTCGCCGTCGGCCGCAAGCCCTATACCGAGGGGCTGCTCGACCCGGCCAGCGGCGTGGCGGTGGATGCCAGCGGCTTCATCAGCGTCGACGATCTATGCGCCACCGCGGCGCCCAACGTTTTTGCGGTGGGCGATTGCGTACGCGGCCCGATGCTTGCCCACAAGGGCGCGGAAGAGGGCGTGATGGTGGTGGAGCGCATCGCCGGATTCAAACCGCTGGTGAACTACGAGACCGTGCCCAACGTAATCTACACCCACCCCGAAATTGCCTGGGTGGGCAAGACGGAGCAGGAACTCAAGGACGAGGGCGTTGCATTCAATGCCGGCGCCTTCCCGTTCGCGGCCAGCGGGCGCGCGCTTGCGGCCAACGATGCGGCGGGCGTGGTCAAGATCATCGCCGATGCGGAAACCGACCGGATTCTGGGCGTGCACATCCTCGGGCCACAGGCGTCGGAACTTATCGCCCAGGCGGTCATCGCCATGGAGTTCGATGCCAGCGCCGAAGACCTGGGCCTAACGATGTTCGCCCACCCGACGCTTTCGGAGGCGGTGCACGAGGCGGCGCTGGGCGTTGCCGGGCACGCCATTCACACGGTCAACCGCAAGAAGCGGGCGTAGCCGGATGAATCTGCACGAATACCAGGCCAAGAGCCTTTTCGCCGAGTACGGCTTGCCGGTATCGCCGGGCATCGCGGCGGACAATGCACAGGCGGCGGTAGCCGCGGCGGAGGAAATCGGCGGCGACCGCTGGGCCGTGAAAGTGCAGGTGCACGCCGGCGGGCGGGGCAAGGCCGGCGGCGTCAAGGTTGCCGGTTCCCTGGACGAGGTGCGGGCCTTCGCCGAGCGCTGGATCGGCAGCAGCCTGGTCACGGTGCAGACCGATGCCGGGGGGCAGCCGGTAAACAGGATCTACGTTGAGCAGTGTGTCGGCATCGAGCGGGAACTGTATCTCGGCGCCGTCATCGACCGCAGCAGCCGGCGCATCGTCTTCATGGCATCCACCGAAGGCGGCGTGGAAATCGAGAAGGTGGCGGAAGAAACGCCGGAGAAGATCCTGCGGGAAACCATCGATCCGTATGTCGGCCCGCAGCCGTACCAGGGCAGGGCGCTTGCGTTCCGCCTCGGGCTCAGCGGCACCCAGGTCAGGCAATTTGCCAATGTTTTCATACAATTGGCGAAACTATTTGAGGAACTGGATTGTTCGCTGGTGGAGATCAATCCGCTGGTGGTCACCACGGACGGCCAGGTGCACTGCCTCGATGCCAAGGTGAACATCGACGGCAATGCCCTCTTCCGGCAGAAGCGCCTCGCCGACCTGCGCGATCCCTCCCAGGAGGATGAGCGGGAAGCCCGGGCCGCCGAATTCGGCCTCAACTACGTGGCGCTCGACGGCAACATCGGCTGCATGGTGAACGGCGCGGGCCTCGCCATGGGCACCATGGACCTGGTCAAGGTGTACGGCGGCAACCCGGCCAACTTCCTGGACGTGGGCGGCGGCGCCACCAGGGAGGCGGTATCGGAAGCGTTCAAGATCATCCTGTCCGATACGGCCGTACAGGCGGTGCTGATCAACATTTTCGGTGGCATCGTGAGTTGCGCGATCATCGCCGAAGGTATCGTCGGCGCAGTGGAGGAAGTCGGGGTGTCGGTACCCGTCATCGTCCGTTTCGAGGGCAACAACGCAGCGCGAGGCCGTGAGATCCTCACGCAGAGCGGGCTCAACATCATCGCCGCCGCGTCCCTCGAAGAAGCGGCGCTGAAGTCCATCGCTGCCGCCGGCGGGGCCCCGATGGCCGATGCCACGGAGGCAGGCAGTGCCGGCACGGACACCGTCCGCCCTCACACCGGCGCGGGGGACTCCTCATGAGCATTCTGGTCGACAGGAACACCCGCGTCATATGCCAGGGCTTCACCGGCTCCCAGGGCACGCTGCACTGCGAGCAGGCCATCGCCTACGGCACGCAACTCGTCGGCGGCGTGACGCCGGGCAAGGGCGGCGCCACCCACCTCGGCCTGCCGGTATTCGACACCGTGGCAACGGCCGTCGAGGCCACCGGCGCGACAGCCTCGGTCATCTACGTGCCCGCGCCATTCTGCAAGGATTCCATCCTGGAAGCCCTCGATGCGGGCATCGAACTCATCGTCTGCATCACGGAAGGGGTGCCCACCCTGGACATGCTCACCGTCAAGGCGAGGCTGGACATCACCGGCGCGCGCCTGATCGGGCCGAACTGCCCGGGCGTAATCACGCCGGACGAGTGCAAGATCGGCATCATGCCCGGTGAAATCCATTGCCCCGGCAAAGTCGGCATCGTCTCGCGCTCCGGCACGCTCACCTACGAGGCCGTCAAGCAGACCACAGACCCGGGATTCGGCCAGAGCACCTGCGTCGGCATCGGCGGCGACCCCATTCCCGGCAGCCAGTTCACCGACATCCTGGCCCTCTTCGAAAAAGACCCGGGCACCGAGGCGATCGTCATGGTCGGCGAAATCGGCGGCTCGGCGGAAGAGGAGGCGGCAGCCTTCATCCGCGAGCACGTCACCAAACCGGTCGTCGCCTACATCGCCGGGGTCACAGCCCCGCCCGGCAAGCGCATGGGCCACGCCGGCGCCATCGTCGCCGGCGGCAAGGGCACCGCAGCCGAAAAGTTCGAGGCGCTGGAGGCTGCCGGGGTCAAGACAGTGCGCAGCCTCGCCGGCATTGGCGATGCCCTCGCCGAGGTAACGGGCTGGGCCTGAGCCCCACACAGATTGACGCGAAAGGAACACCGCCGAATCTCGGAAAAGAGTTCGCATGCGGGGCTTCCCTTTCGGCGCGTTAAGCTCGTCCAAACGCCTTGCGTACACCAAGACAAAGAGGCCGATGCGCCGAAAGGGAAGCCCCGCATGCGAACTCGCTGCCTGGTGCACGCGTTCGCCCCATGGAAGCGAAAGAATCGAATGGAGAAGTGTTCCATGGGAGTTGAAGAATCAATTGGGACATCGATCCATGAATGGCTTGCAGCCTCAAGCCTCGCCCGATGACTCCGCGGCGGGCTTGAAATCTCCGGGCGCGGCCTTATTTATAGCCCATCCTGAAACCGGTGCACCATCACAGGAAGGACCCCAACCATGACGGCACAAGCGGAAACCCACGGCTTCCAGACCGAAGCCCGGCAGCTTCTCAAGCTGATGATCCACTCCCTGTACTCCAACCGGGAGATATTCCTGCGCGAATTGATCTCCAATGCCTCGGACGCCATCGACAAGCTGCGCTTCCGCTCCATTGCGGAACCGGACCTGGTGGCTGCCGGCGAGGAGTTCGCGATAACCATCCGCTTCGACAAGGATGCAAAGACCGTCTCCGTCGAGGACAACGGCACCGGCATGACGCGGGAGGAATCGATCGATCAGCTCGGCACCATCGCCAAGTCGGGTACCGCCGAGTTCCTTTCCCAACTCACGGGCGATCAGCAGAAGGATGCCCACCTGATCGGCCAGTTCGGCGTCGGCTTCTACAGCGCCTTCATCGTTGCCGATGAGGTAGAAGTATTCACTCGCGCCGCCGGCTCGGGCCAGGGCACGCGCTGGGTTTCCAGGGGCGAGGACGAGTTCTCGGTGGAGGATGCCGATACCGGCCGCGGCACCCGGGTCGTCCTGCACCTGCGCGAGGATGCGCTGGACTTCGCCGATTCGTACCGCCTGCGCAACCTGGTGCGCAAGTACTCCGACCACATCGCCGTGCCCGTGCGCATGATCAAGGATGCGCCGGCCGCCGACGACGAAGAAGAAGCCGCAACCGAGGCGCAACCGGAACTGGAAACCGTCAACGAGGCCAAGGCGCTGTGGAGCCGTTCCCGCTCCGAGGTCAGCGACGACGAGTACAAGTCGTTCTACAAGCACATCTCTCACGATTTCGAGGATCCCCTGGCCTGGAGCCACAACCGGGTGGAGGGCAAGCTGGAATACACGAGCCTGCTCTACCTGCCGAAACACGCCCCCTTCGACCTCTGGAACCGGGAAACGCCGCGCGGCCTGAAGCTGTACGTGCAGCGCGTGTTCATCATGGACGATGCCGAGCAGTTCCTGCCCCTGTACCTGCGCTGGGTCAAGGGCGTGGTCGACTCCAGCGAGTTGCCGCTGAACATCTCCCGGGAGATCCTCCAGGAGGATCAGCGCGTCTCCCGTATCCGCACGGCGCTCACCAAGCGGATCCTGTCGCGGCTGGAAACCATGGCCGACAAGGAACCCGAGGATTACCAGTCGTTCTGGGACCAGTTCGGCGAGGTGCTCAAGGAAGGCGCCGGCGAGGATTTCGCAAACCGGGAGCAACTGCTGAAACTCTATCGGTTCGCGTCCACGGCAGGTGAGGACGAGGCCCGCACCGTCAGCCTTCAACAGTATGTTGACCGGATGGTGGACGGCCAGGACTCGATCTACTACCTGGTTGCCGATACCCATGCGAACGCTGCCGCGAGCCCCCACCTCGAAGCCTTCCGGGACAAGGGCGTAGAGGTGCTGCTGCTCTCCGACCGCATCGACGAGTGGTTCATGTCGCACCTGAACGAGTTCGACGGCAAGGCGTTTCAGGACGTCATGCGCGCCGACCTCAAGATGCCGGGAGAGTCGAAGGACGAGCCCGCGGAAGACGACGAGAAGGACGACGACGATCCGTTCGCCGGGCGCATCAAGGAGGTGCTCGGCGAGCGCGTGGAGGGCGTGCGCAAGTCGAACCGGCTGACTGACTCGCCGGCCTGCCTGGTGCTGGGCCAGTTCGCCATGGGCGCCCAGATGCGCCGCATCATGGAAGCCACCGGCCAGGAAATGCCGGATTCCAAGCCCTATTTCGAGTACAACGCCGGCCATCCGATGCTCGAACGGCTGAACGACGAAACCGACGAAGACCGCTTCGCCGACCTGGTGATGGTGCTGTTCGAGCACGCCTCGCTGGCCGAGGGGGGCGGGCTGACGGACGTGCCGGCCTACGTCGGCCGCATCAACCGTTTGCTGCTGGAACTGCTGTCGGATTAGCATGGCGGCGGTATTGCCGCGTTTGCCTTGCGCCTGGACTCCTGAGTGGAATCCCGGCAGGGGAGCGGCGGCTTACGCGTTTGTGGGCAGTGCAGGAGGCGGCCATACCCGAATTTGCCAGAAACCGGGGCGATTGCAGACCCTTGCCGGGTTTCTTCCGGCGTAGAAGCGCCGGTCAGGCTGCACCGGGTGACGTGATGCGGAGGGGGTCCGCTTACAGGACGGGCTGGCTGTGCATGCTCGCCCTGTTGATCGCAATGCCCTTGGCCACGCGGGCGCAGACGGATCTGCCCGGTGCACGTGACCCCGACGACGTCCCCCGATTCCCCCGGTCCTGGATCGTGTTGTTCGAAGAGGAAGACAGCCTCGCGCCCCGGGAATTCATCGTCAGCGCCGTTGAGAAGATACGCCGGGAACTGCGCATCGACGAGAAACTGCGCATCGATGCGACCGCGCTACGCGTGACCTACCAGGTACCGGCCGGAACGCCCCGCGACGAGGTGATCGGCCACTATCGTCGCATCCTGGGCGCGGATACGCTGTATTCCTGCGACGGTTTTGACTGCGGCCGCAGCAACGCCTGGGCCAGCCTGGTGTACGGTCAGGCGGTGCTGTACGGACCTGACCGCAACCAGTCCTATATTGCGGCAGACTTCGGCGGGCAGCTCGTGTCGGCCTATGTCATCGAGCGGGGGAACCGCCGCATCTATGCTCATGTCGAGGTACTGCAACCCGAGGAGGCCGTCAGCGCCTCGGCCAACGCGAAACTCACCGAGCGCCTTGCCGGCGACGGCTTCTCCGTGATTGGCGGCGTGCGACCGCGCCGGGATGGCACGATCCCCGCGGACGGCGTGCGGATGCTCGAAGAAATAGCTCCGCAACTGCGCATATTCGAACGCCAGAGCCTATATGTGGTGTGTCACCTGTATGGGCCGGAATCCGGCGAGGTGCTTCTTGAGCGCGCCGGGGTGTGCGCCCGGGCGGCAGCTGCGGAACTGCAACGCGGCCTGTCTTCGGATGGCGGCCCGCAGCTGATCCCGTTCGGCGCCGGCCCGCTCATGTCCCGACAGGGCGGCGCCGCTTCGCGCATCGAACTGGTACTGCCGCACCGCCAGCAACGCGAGTAAACGGCGGGAGCGCGCGTTGCCTGGTAGTCGGTGCCCGGATGCGGCAAACGGGCAAGCATGGGCGGAGACGGAGCCGCTTGCGCCAGACACACTTTCCCGAAGTCAGTGGACGCCCCCTGAACTCGAGCAACCGTGGCGAAGGCAACAAGCGGCCGGGTTCAATGCGAATTAGCGTCTCGGAAGTGCTGCACGAGGTGCACGCGCGATTCGCGGCTGCTCACCTGTATTACGGCCACGGCACCGACAACGCCTGGGACGAAGCCGTCGCTCTTGTGCTGGGCGTGACGGGCCTGGCTGACGCGGAGTCTACGCTGCACACGCCGCTCGCGGCTGACAAGGTGGCCGCGATTCGGAACCTGTCCGTGCGCCGGGTCGAGGAGCGACGGCCGCTGGCCTACCTGCTGGGCAAGGCACCCTACTGCGGTGAACTGTTTCATGTGCCGGAAGGCATCGTTGTGCCGCGCTCCCCGATTGGGCCCTTGCTCATGGAGGGGCTGCGGCCGTGGGTCGAGGCTCCGGCGCGTGTCCTCGATCTGTGCTGCGGCAGCGGATGCCTCGGCATCCTGGCGGCCAAGCGCTTCGGGAACGCGCGTGTCGTACTCGCTGACATCGACCCCCTGGCGGTGTCGACCGCGCGGCGCAATGTTGCGGCCCACGGTCTCGAGAGCCGCGTGGAGACGGTGCAGTCCGACCTGTTTGCCAGTCTGGTCAACGATCCGTTGCCAAGAGCAGGACTTCGCGTCGATGCTGGTTCCGAACCGGTGGTTCCTGTTCCTTCTAAAGGGGGAACGGCGCCAGTCGCTGACTCCGACGAGGATATCCCCGGCCGGCAGTTTGACCTGATCCTCTGCAATCCCCCTTATGTCGATGCCGAAGACATGGGTGCCCTGCCGCCGGAGTTCGCCTGTGAACCGGCCTTGGGACTCGACGGCGGCAGCGATGGGCTGGCGCTCATGAATCGAGTGATTGGCGAGGCATCCGGAGTCCTCGCAGAGAAGGGAGTTCTGGTCGGCGAGGTGGGCACGGGGGCCGCTCGGCTGGAGGCGCGCTGGCCCGGCACGCCTTTTTTCTGGCCGGACCTGCCCGACGGCGGCATCGGGGTTTTTCTATTGCATGCCGCCGATGCGCCGTGATCGATTGATGAACGCGCGGAGCGTTGCTGCATAAGCTGCCGCCGATTTCGGCGTTCTCCCACAAGCACTAGCGAATTGTCCGATAGTCTCCTTCGGCTTTGTCGAAAAGAATAAGCATCAATTGTTGAAGTTCCTATTGCCCGGGTGCCGCGTTGTCCATCTTTCGCATAGTTCGCAGGCTTACGAAACGGTCCCGGATGTCGACCAAACAGATGAGGAACACTCGGCGAGAACGGTTTTTTGTAACCACTGAAGGAGACCATGCCATGAGAGAATTGACCGTCCGAGAAACTGAGGAGATCGCCGGTGGATGGGGGTTACCCGGAGCGGGGATTGGGGCTTTTACGGGTGCAGCGTCCTACTTGGGTCATGCGAGTACGTCTGGACAGTTCAGTTGGGGAGGGCTGTTTCAACAAACTTTCACAGGCGCCGCTATTGGAGCCATTAGTGGACCGGTTGGAGCGATAAGGGCGTACTTTATGCCTAGGGCAGCATTCGGATTGGGAGCTGTCTTCGGCATTTGAATTTGTAACGATGAGGTCAAGAACGCCATTCCGCATGAGTATGAAGGCCGTATTGGTTCTCGACGCGGCGTGCATGGCGTTCTTCCTTATGCTGGCTGTCCTTTGTCCGCCGATCCGCTATAGCATGTCCGTGTCTTTCGCCACGTTTTTCCTGTTTTTTCTGTTACATGCACTCATCGTTCCGTTTAAGGGGCTGGACTTCATCTTGTGGGATGCTCCCCCGGACAGTCCGGTCAAATACTATTGGTTCATCGCGATATTCCTTGCCATCGGTGGGGGCCTAAAATTGGTTCAAGCCGTTTGGGTTTACATCGAATAGTTGATATGTCTGCGGATGCGTCTCATCGGCTGTTCCGCAAATGCGAAAACGCGAAATCAAGGAGATCTCTCATCAGCAGTAGCAGAAAATTCCTGTTCTCTGCGTCAGGAACGAAGGGCGATCTGTTTCCGCTTATCGGCATTGCGTGTGAGCTTAAGAGCAGAGGTTTCTCAATCGCGTTCATGACAAATGACTACTATAGAGATCTGGTCGAAGGTTACGGATTGTGCTTTCTGAGTACGGGCACGGCCGAACAGCACGTGAACTTTCACAGCGATGAACGAACCTGGAATCCGAAACTCGATGCTGCCGAAATAGGGTTCGACGGGCTGATCAAGCCTGCAATGACTGCGGCCTGTTCGCACGTATTTCAACAATATGAGAGTAACGCAAACCTCGGTGTCGTCAGTACGTACCCATTGCTTAACGGAGCGGCGTTGGCTGCGGAGGCACTGGGGATACCAGCCATTTCAGTAACTTTGTCTCCGAGGTATCTTCCATCCGACATCGCACCCTGCGCACCGCTTCGCTGGATGTTGCCGGATTGGCTTCCCGGGCGACTGAGGGTACCTGTATCCCGGGCGCTCAGGCTGGCGTCGCAGAAGCGGGTTCGATCAAAGCCGTACGTCCGCGAATTGAATCGCATGAGGCGTTCAATGGGATTGAACGAGATCAGTTCCCTCTCCCCTGACGAGTTGTTTCCTCGCCATCATCTGCAACTGGCGATGTTTCCCGGATGGTATGGAATGCGTTCGCCAGACTGGCCTCCCCTGATTGCGACCATGGGATTCCCGTTATTCGACCAGGTTGATGTCGCTGCCCGACAAGTGGCTGATGACTTTATCGAAGTTCAGGGTAGCCCTGTGGTTTTTACTTCGGGTACCGGGATTTCAGATACGGCGCCGATTTTTCATGAGGCTGAAAAGATCTGCGATTCGCTTGAAGTTCCCGGATTGTTTGTCGGCAGTGTAAAGGGCTCGTTCCAACCACGGAGAACCAGCATCTTGAGATTGGACTATGTCGATTTCGAGCATGTGCTGCCGCGCTGCCTCGCTATTGTGCATCATGGCGGTATAGGAACCTTGGCTCAGGCTGTCAGGGCTGGAATACCACAGCTGATTCGCCCCCTCGCATTCGATCAGTTTGATAACGCCGACAGAGTGCACAGGCTAGGTTTGGGCACTTTTGTCTTGCCAAAGCAGTTCCACGCAAACCGGGTGGCGGCGATCGTTCGGAGGCTTGTCGTCTATCGGCAGGCCAACTCGCTGATTCAACGATATTCTCTGGCCGTGAAGAGAAGTAAGGCGATCCCCAGGGCATGTGACCTCATTGAACGTCATGTATCGAATTCTCGCGATTCATCGGTTTTCTGATGAACCTGGTCAAGAAAGACAAATGGATCGGCGCGGATGGCTGTGGAAACATCTCTCGGGAAGTCAGGCTGTTGCGCAGCAGGCGCGAAGAAGAACACGGCCTGGTGTGTGTGGCCATGGTGCTCGACCATTCAGGGTGTGACTGTAGCCTCAAGGCATTACGACGGAGGCATCCTCAGTTTCGCAGATGTATGCGCCTCAAGGACATGCTGGAAGTTCTAACGTCCAACGGGCTCAATTGCCGCGCGCTCGAGTGCAACACGGAAAACCTTGCATCGCTGCGCATGCCGTGCATTATCCATTGGGATTTGCGGAGGTTTGTGGTTTTGGAGGCGTTCGACGGTAACTTGGCGGTTGTTGTGGACCCCGCATCGGGAAGAGAAAGACTGAACGCGTTCCAGTTCGAGTGGCACTATTCTGGTGTCGCGTTGGAAATAGTACCGGTGGGCGTAGGGAAGCCTTCGACGATTTGACACTCATCCAGAGCGGACCATACTGCGGGTCTTTCGTTTCCTGGGAGCTGGAGCGCCCCATGTCCGGCAACACTTTCGGTCGACTGTTCACGGTGACCACCTTCGGCGAGAGCCACGGCGTCGCCTTGGGCGCGATCGTGGACGGCTGTCCGCCTGGGATGCCATTGTCCGAAGCGGATCTGCAGCCGGATCTCGACCGCCGGCGGCCCGGGCGCTCGAAGTACACCAGCCAGCGGAAGGAGACGGACGAGGTCGAGATACTCTCAGGCGTTTTCGAGGGCAAGACGACCGGAACAGCCATCGGGCTCCTGATCCGCAACGTCGACCACAAGAGCAAGGACTACGAGGACATCAAGCGCAAGTTCCGGCCGGCCCACGCGGACTTCACCTACCTGCACAAGTACGGCATCCGCGACTACCGGGGCAGCGGCCGCGCCTCGGCACGGGAGACGGTCATGCGGGTGGCGGCCGGCGCCATAGCCCGGAAATACCTGTCGAGCCAAGCGGGGGTGAGCGTTCGCGGTTACCTGTCGCGTATCGGTGATATCGTCCCGGCGCTGAAATCCTGGGATGCGGTGGAGGAAAACCCGTTCTTCTGCCCGGACCCGGACGCAGTGGATGCCATCGCCGCGCTGATCGACCGGCTGCGGCGCGAGGGCGATTCCATCGGCGCGGAGATCACGGTGGTGGCCAGCGGCGTGCCGGTGGGCCTGGGCGAGCCCGTTTTCGCCAAGCTCGACTCGGAACTGGCAGGCGCCCTTATGGGCATCAATGCGGTCAAGGCAGTGGGCATCGGCGACGGTTTCGCGGTGGTCGGCCAGCGCGGCACCGAACACCGGGACGAAATGTCGCGCGACGGCTTTCTGAGCAACCGGGCCGGCGGCGTGCTGGGCGGCATCTCTTCGGGCCAGGACATTATTGCCCGCATCGCCCTGAAACCCACATCCAGCCTGACCACGCCGGGCCGCACCATCGACATCGACGGCAACGAAACCGAGGTCGTCACCAAGGGGCGCCACGACCCCTGCGTGGGCATTCGTGCCACGCCCATCGCCGAGGCCATGGTGGCGCTGGTGTTGATGGATCACCTGCTGCGCCACCGGGGCCAGATCGGGACACCACCAGCCTGAAGCCATTCTGGGGCCGCGCCCCCGCTCCGCGGCTCGATCGCCTGTAACGGCGATTCCGGTTTGCCGTGATGGCGCGTCACCGTTCGCTTTTCTCGGGTATTTCGCCCGCTTGCGGAAGGGACTCACGACGCGCGGGAGCTGCCGGAGTAACCTGGCTGGCTTCTAGTTTTCGCCTTGACATCAAGTCAATTTGTCGGTGACGACTGACAGGCATCTGGAGGTCGCCGGGGTCAAACTCGATGGAGGGCTCGGGGATCTGGCCGTTGTCCAGGAACGGAAAACACTCGTGGAGCCAGTTTTCCAGAAAACGAGGCATCCTCGGCGCGTCAGGCGTTGCGGCGTAATCGGCGTGAAGTCGCCAAGCTATGGCTTCGGCCGCGAACTCGACCGGAGAGCTGCCGGCGTAATAGCCGATGCCGGTCTCTCGGGCACGCTTGCCCACACGAACCGCGAAAGCCGTGTCGTCGGCAAGGTCCAGCGTCCGAGGCCCGCTTTCCGGGGAGAGAATGCCGTTGGCTCGCAAGGCTTGCTCCAGCTTCGGCTTCCACAGGCCAGGCGGTACGACAGCGGGGTAGCTCAAGTGGTGACCGTATTCATGGGCGACGATGCCATGGAACCCTTTCTTTGGCGCAAATACGGCCGTGCCGTCGAAGTTGTGCGCTCGGTAAAGCGTCGGCAAGTCTGCGGCCTCCCGGAAGCACAAGGCGTTTATCTCTGGCGAGTGGCAGCCGTCCACCTCTGGGCCGCAGTAAAGAGAGGGGTCGCTTTTCAGCAGGAATGGGGGATCGACTTCCGCAAGTTCCGGAAACCTGGCATGAAAGTCCGACATCGCGCGATTGAACCCCAAAACGATCTGCAGGAAACCGTAGTCCGAAGGGGGGTGGGTACACATGGGATGATCCTTGTCGATGATTCCCTTGGCGTACCCGTTCAAGATCGCCCACTGCATCTCCATTTCCAGTACCGGGCGCAGATTGTCGGAACGCGGGGCGGCAAGCCTGCGCGGTTCTCCCCGGTGCTCCCGCGCCGAGGGGATGCTGACGGTGGCTGTAGTGGCACGTGAGTTGGCGTGGCCGGCGCTTGAGGGCGTCACCAGGTTGCTCGGCCGGCGCGAATCGCTTGCCGATGCCGATGCCGGAGGTTGGCCGTTGTCGAGAAACGGAAAACTCTCATGCATCCAGTCTGCCAGGTAGCCTGGCAGGAGAGGCACCTCCGGCGTCAAGCCGTAGTCCGGATGAAGTCTCCAGGCGATCGACCCCGCTGCGAATTCGTCCAGGGCCTTGCCAAGGTGGGTTCCAGTGATTGCTTGCAACGCCAGCTTGGCCGACCAGGGCGGAAGTGCCCGTTCAGAACGCAGTTCCCAATACAAACATCCGTCTCTTTCACCGATATGGACATTGGCGTTCAGAGCCAACCGCAAACCCGGCGCCCAGACCATGGGGTGAACGACCGCCTCGGAACTCAGGTGGTGGCCCAACAGCTTGGCGACGACGCCCGTGAATCCGTTTGCCGGCGCCAGTTGTACGGCATGAACCTCGGCGCTCGGGGTATTCCACGCGACGGAATCGGTGAACTCCCGGAAACACAGGGCGCGCAGTTCTCGCTGATAACGTGCATCGCGGGGGATGCCCGGGGCTCTGGAAGGGTCCTGCCGCGACAGATTTGGCGGTTCGAGCCGCCTCACCCCCGGGAACCTGTCATGAATGTCAGCCATGGCCCGATTGAAACCGGCGACAATGTCCAGAAAGCCCTTGTCGGAAACCGGATGGGTGCAGGCATGAGCATCCCGGTCGACGATGCCCTCGGCATAGCCGGCGGCGACCGACCAGAGAATTTCCGAGTCGAGTTTCTTCTTGAGCGCGATGGCTTCGTCGCACATGTGACTGGCTTCCTGGGGCTGCTCTTTGGGAATTCTGGATGCGGGCGCGGACGATTGGTCGAATGCTGTCGATACCTGGGACGGCGCCCCGTTCGGGGTGAGTGCCGAACCGTGGTGAGCGGGCGGGCGCAAACGATGCACGCTGCAGGCGGGCGGATTGAGCGCAACTCGCTTGGTTAACAGGCTGCCCCGCGAACCAGGCGCGGTAACGTTGCTGCGGCGCCCTGATTCCGTGCCTCGGGGTACCCGCGCGTCCCGAGTTGCAGCTATGCGTCTATTCCGGAGACCGGAGCGCCCGCGTGCTTGTTGAGATGTATGCTCAGGGTTTGGCGGCGTTGCAAATGCCTGGCCCTGCAATGACGAAATTCCGTTGCCCATGCGACCCCGTTCCGGTTGCGGCTGTTGCAGTCCCTACGTTTGTCGAACACGCCTGGCAGGTCAGTCGGTCATGCCGGAGTGTAAGCAGGCGAGGTGCTAAGACGCAGGGGCACCGGTTTCCGGGAGTCGCTTCTTTGCTTAATCGGTTGGCGTTCCGATGGACTAAGATGGCCGAATGGCCCTAAAGTTCCGTAAGGGCGAGAGGCGTTGGCGTTTGGGACAAGGGTTTTGTCGCCCGCGCACACGGGCGCGGGGCGGTGTCTATGTTCGTTGCTTAACCCGCACGTCCACCTCCAGCACCTGCTGCCCGCCCCCACGGAGGAACCCGGCCGTGGGACTCACGTCACCGTAGTCGCGCCCCCAGGCCAGGGTGATGTGTTCGTCGCTTGGCATGAGGTCGTTGGTGGGGTCGAAGTCCACCCAGCCGAACTGCGAACACCACACCGAGAACCAGGCGTGCGAGGCATCGCCGCCCGTGAGCCCGGTGCCGGACCCGTCGCGGTCAGTCAACAGGTAGCCGCTGACATAGCGCGCGGGCAGTCCGTACGCCCGCAGGCATGCGATGGCAAGGTGAGTGAAGTCCTGGCAGACGCCTTTTCCTGCCCTGAGTACGTCGGCGACCGGTGTGTAGACGTCCGTGACACGCCCCCGGTACTCGAGTTCCGAACAGATCCTCGACGCAAGAGCCGCCGCTGCATGGAGCAGTGGCGTACCGGGCTTGAAAACCGGGGCCGCGAATTCCCGGGCCCCGTCGAGCGTGATGCGGGGCGACGCGAAACAGAAGGGAACCGCGTCCCAGGCGCCATCGTCCCACGGGGTGTGCAGGCGCGCGGCGAGTTCGTCCCAGGCCGGACTTCTGTTTGCGTCGATGTTGCGTGCCGGAGTCACATCCACCTCGGCCAGGGCATGGATGGACAGTTCCCGGTGGTCTTTCTGAAGGAAGACTTCCGTCAGTGTATTGCCGTGCGCATCCCGGCGTGTTGCGGTGCTGGTTGGGGCTGGCATCACCTCGATGCCGGATGATAGAACCCGTTGGCTGGCGAAGGCCCTCGGGGTGAGCCGGAGCAGCTTGTGAGAGCTGGTGACTGGCGATGAATAGGTAAATCGCGTCAGGTGGGAGAACTCCAGCCGCATGGTTACCGCCGGCCGCCGGCTGGTGGACGCGGGCCGTCCGTGACCCAGACATCCTTGCTCACAATACCGCGGGGAGTCGCAGCCAGCGCCAGCCCACCGGGCATCAGGCGGTAACCATCCCCTGTTGCCGCGGCGAACAGCCGAAGGGTGAACGGCGCCGGCCGCAGCTGATGCCCACCTTGCCAATAGGGCATCGTCGACAGGAGCATGGGCTCACGGCCCACGTAGTCGTATGGCCTATGTGCGATGTCTCTCTGGATTCCTTCAACATCGATGGCGCCTGGCGCCGGCAACAGGCGCGGGAACATCTCATCGTCGGCAGGGCCTTCCCTTTCAAAAGCGTGGCTTACGACCAGGGTATCGAGATGGGCGGCCACGTGGGCGGCTTCTACGGGCTGGCCGCACCACCAGGTGGCGAGGTCCGGCAGCATGAGTGATTCGTTGAACAACGTCTGGCACAACCCGGACAAGAATGCGGCCATGGCCCGGCTTCCCACGGCCCCGCTACCGATTGCGTTGCTGATCTGCACGTGACCCTGGGCGGTGCTGGCGAGCAGGCCCGGCGTACCCTGCAGGGAGACCGAGGACAGCTCCAGAGGGTCGCTGGAAGGCGAATCGACCCCGCGGATGATCGTTCGAACGGGCTCGGGACCGTCGGGTGTCTTCAATTGCACCCCGGCCGGGGCCACCGTCAGGGCGGAACCCGCGGCGACTGCAATCCCCAGGCTACGGCCGAGCAAGGCGTGATCCGCGTAGCTGCCCTGGTGCACTACGTCCGACAGAATGACGGATGCGCCGTCGCGCGCGCCGGGTTCCCGTTCGCGCAACGTATTGGCGAACGCATCGAAGAACCCGTCGAGCGGGGCGACGCCGACACTATCCAGGGCGTCGGGTATTAGGCGTGCCGTGACGATGCGGTTGTCCAGGGCGTATCCGAGGCCGACCGGCGCATCGGTATGGTTGGCCAGCACCCGCCATTGTCCGTCCGGTGAACGCCCTAGATCGAAGGCGATCAGGTTCAGAAAGACACCGCCCCGGGCTCGGTATCCGCGGCACTGGGGCAGATAGCCGGGATTGGCGAACAGCAGCGCGGGCGGCAGCCCGTGTTTTCGCAGCAGCCCCTGCGGACCGTAGAAGTCCGCGACAAGTGCGTTCAGCAGCCGCGACCGCTGCAGCAGGCCCTGTTCGATGGCGCGCCATTCAACGGGGTCGGCGATGTAGGGGAATGGATCGAGTTGCCAGGGCCGGGCGGTATCGGTCTCTTCTCCGGATGGCTGGACGATGGGCTTGTCCAGCAAAGGCGCCCAGCGCGGGAGCGCGTTGCCGTCGCTGCCGAGCAGTTCATCGCGGGCGCCCATTGATTGGCGGTAGCCGAGCAGTGCCCGACGGATGAACCCCTGGGCTGCCGTGGAACACTCGCTCATGGATTGAAGATAGCAAACCCGCCGTCAACGTCAAAAGAAGCAGTGCTGGCCGAATGCCGGTGCGGCGTTCGTAGCGCCGGCGCATTGCCGAAGTAGTTGAACGCCGCCCGGTTGCAGCGTGCTGATCGACGCCGGCTCCGATCCGGCTCCGGATGCTCGCCCGGCCGCCGAAAGCCGCACATCGGCGTTTCGGCTGCGGTAAGGTGCGGTTGAAGTCCCCGGCAGTGGTTGACGGTGCATCGTTGGAAGGTCACGCCCAGGCGTGCGGTCGAGATTCAGAACGAGCTTCGCGAACGGGTGAGAATCGAGCCGCTGCCCCCGCTATCGGTCGTGGCCGGCGTGGACTGCGCGTTCAGCGATACGAAGGTTTTCGCCATGGCGGTGGTCTGGCACATCGAGCGGCGGACGGTCATCGAGACCCGGGCGGGCAGCCAGGCGCTTCAGTTCCCCTATGTGCCGGGCCTCCTGTCGTTCCGTGAGGCGCCGGTGTTGCGGGCAGTGCTCGCCCGCATACGAACCCCATTCGATGCCGTGCTGTGCGATGGCCAGGGCCTCGCCCATCCACGCCGCATGGGCCTCGCCTGCCACCTGGGGGTGCTGCTCGACCGGCCGGCTGTGGGCTGCGCCAAGTCGCGGCTGGTGGGGGAGTTTGCCCAGCCGGGCGATGAGCGGGGCGAGTACACCTACTTGCGGCACCGGGGCGAGCGGGTTGGCACGGTGCTGAGAACGCGCACCGGCGTCAAGCCGCTGTTCGTGAGCCCGGGCCATGCTTGCGATCACGCGGGCGCCATCGAACTGGTGCTGCGCTGCGGAACCGGGTACCGGCTGCCCGAACCGGTGCGGCTGGCCGACAGGGGCGTTGCAGCATTCAAGCGAGGGCAACTGGCTCGATTTCGGGCGCTTGTCGGTGGAGCGGCACGGTGACGGCACGCAGCAACGCCATGCAGTTATGGCACGGGTGATTCACCTACCGAAATCCAGCCGACATCCGAGTTTGTATTGAGCGGCAAACTCACTCCGAGCAGTCGTCGGGGTTCCCCGAATCTGACCGTGTGGTAGCCCCGCTCCTTTCGTCGCACTCCGGGGCAACCAGCAGGCAGCGTATACCGACATCCTCTTCGTGAGTGCAGTTGTGTCCGCCGATGTTCTCCCCCTCGCTATACCTGGGGCAATCGATCAGCCGGCTCTCATCGCCTTCGCAGCCCACGTTGTCGAGCCAGATGGGGCCGCTGCCCTGCCCGAAATGTGCGCCCAGGAAGCGTCCCGTGTTCGACTCCGTGCCCGGGTAACCAAGTTGACGGCAGGCGATTTCGGAGTCGGAGTCTGTCCAGTAGTCGTCGCAGACCGTGCCCCACTGGCCGTCGTGGTAGATCTCCAGCCGGCCTTCATGACCGACCTCGCCGCCCATAAGCCGCAGGTCGCCGGAATTGCCGCGCACCGTTACAATCGCGGCGACGAACCGCGGCCCGGATAACGGAAAGGAAATGTCTTCGACCGCTTCGCGCCCGGCGAATCCGACCGGATTCCCGGGTCTGGGCGCCAACGCCAGACGGGCAATGAAACGCTCGTCTTCTTCCACGACGCCATCGTCGACTATCGGGATCTCGCGAAGGGCTTTGCGTATGACAAGGCGATTGTCCACCGATTCGAAATCCTCCGGATGAATGTAGAAATTCTCCACGAAGGCCCGGAAATCGGTGCCAACTTCCGCCTCGCCAACCTGGATCGTAACCCACTCGAAATACAGCGGTTCTTCCCCGAGCACTCGAGCAAGCTCGCTGGTTGTAGCAAACGTACCGTCATCGACCGCTGTTCCAAACAGCTCGAAGCTGGCGTTTTCGCCTTCGTTGACGGCAGGGTCCAGCGGCGCGAGGGAGAGTTCGACCAGCACGCCGTCCTCGTCCCGCACCTCCACCGTCGCCGTATCCTGGCTTCCGGCCAGATAGCCCGCATTCGCCCCGACGGCGACGGAAACGCTTACGCTGCTGTGCGGCTCGTCCTCCGTGTCGTCCGATATTGCGGGCTCGAACGTGGTCATGCCGTCACCGGCCGCAAACGTCACCGTCTGCATGCCTTCGCCGGCCGCCGCCACCATGTCGCCGGTCTCTTCGACTTCGACCTGAACTTCCAGTGCTTCTTCGGCGTCGCCCGTACGTGTCAGGGCAAACACGATCGACTCGTGTTCATACGCAACTCCCGTAGCGCTGCCCATGTAGTCGATGGACACCATGGGCGGGTCGCCTTCCGCAGCTGCCGTACTGTCCGGCCCGGCCAGGCAGGCGGCGACAGCGGCGATGAGCAACGCTTTCCATGCGCGCTGGCCGGACAGGCCACGCGGGGTTGGGGGATGCCCGGGTGCGAAGCGGGGCAGGGTTGCCGGAAACGATGTACAGGCATGGTACTGCGGGTGCCCGGCGGATAGCGCCGATGGCTCCCATGCTTTGCAGGCCGCTTGCCGGCGCAGGTTCGAGTAGCTGTGCATGCTCGTCTCCGGCCGTCTTTTGCTTGTTGGACCGCCTTGAGGACTGATTGGTTCAATGGTGGCCGGGTGGCGAAGCGAATCACTGGTGGGTTCGGCTTCGGAGGTGTGGCGGCACTTGCCGCGGCAGGCACATCGTCGGCCGCGTGTCAGGTTTCAATGTTTGCTCAGCCTGACGGCACAATGGCTGCGGTACGTGGGAACGGGTGGCTGGAAGCTCCGGAAGCCTGTCGATGGCAGGCTGCGCGAGCCAGGGGTGGAACGAATTGACGCGTCTGTTCCACGTGGGTTGAAATAAATTAATTTCCCGGGAAATCGAGTTACAATCAGGTCGGTTGTCCACGATTGTCCGGTAGTAATCGATGGCGGATATCGTGGGTTGCCGCCGACAACGCGCAATGGTTGCGCAAAGGATTCAGGAGGGAGCGATGCATTTCAGGCTATTGGCGATTGCGATTCTGCTGGGGTGGTGCCACGCCGCTTTTTCGGACGAGCATGGGCGGGAACACGTCATTCCGCTGTTCGTGCCGAATGATGCGCCGTCGACCGGTGCGGCGGGTCAGCAGCAGGGGTTCCTGAGGATAATCAATCATTCCAACTGGGCCGGCACGGTGCAGATTTACGGTTTTGATGATATGGGCAACATGATGGGGCCGGCCACACTGTCCCTGGACGCGAACCAGACCCAGCACGTCAACTCCGACGATGTGGAGAATGGCAACGAAGATAAGGGGCTCTCCGGCGGCATCGGCGATGGAAGTGGCAACTGGCGCCTGGTTCTCTCAAGCGACGAGATCGATATCGAGCCGTTGGCCTATGTCCGTACGAAAGGGGACGGTCTGCTGATCAGTGTGCACGACATTGTCAGCGGCGAGGGAATGATGCACCGGGTGCCGATCTTCAACCCGGGCAACAACACCAACCAGCGAAGTTCGTTGCGCGTGATCAACCTTGGCGATGGCATGGCCAACCTCACGATTACCGGTGTCGATGACGG
The DNA here is from genome assembly GCA_963663395.1 of Pseudomonadales bacterium. GTDB lineage: Bacteria > Pseudomonadota > Gammaproteobacteria > Pseudomonadales > Azotimanducaceae > Azophilus. The sequence goes on along the minus strand of OY760226.1, from coordinate 3,873,767 downwards.
GGGCGCGGCCGGCGAGAACAGCATGACCGCCACGGTGCCCGCGAATGGCGCCACTTCGATAAGCGCCGCAGATGCCGAGGACATGGGCCTGGGTGACGGCACCGGCAAATGGTCTCTGATGGTGATGTCCGATCAGCCCATTCAGGTGATGAGCCTGATGGATACGCCCAGCGGGCACCTTGCGAACCTTTCGGCAGGCAGGCAGGAATACCGGGGGGCAGCGGGCCTCTACCAAGTGTCGTTTGAGGACGGGATGGAGGGCATCATCGTCCTGTTGTCGGACAGCAGGCTTTACGCTTGGTTGCCGGAAACTGCCGACGTGAACCGGATCGCTCGGGGCACCTACGGCTCAAATGGGCGGATGATAAGCGGAGAAGGCGTCGTCTATGAATCCGGCAAAATCGAGTTGGACGGGACCACTCCTGTGGGCGGTACCGATGATGTCACACTATCCGCGGCTTTCCGGAGCGGTGACTGGATTAGCGGCACTTACACCGTTGCCGGAGATGAACCCAGAGCGTTTCACGGATGGGCGTTCACCGGCTTCGAACGGGGCGGTACTCCTAGGCGTATTCAGGGTAGGTGGATGCCAATGAGCGATGATGCGGATCTTCCCGCTACGTTTCCGACAGACGCGAGTGGCGTTTTTGACGATTCAATTACCGTTGACTCTCCGCTTGGCTCGCTCCCATGTGCTTTCTCCGGCATGCTCGTTGCGGTTAATCCTGCCTTCAATGCCTACCATGCTAGTCCGCAAATCGATTGTGATCTAATCCCTCCGTTTGGCGGGGAAGGTAATGAAGATGAAGTGGAAATGGTTATGAGCATCATGGACGCGCCGGATATGCCGGGAATGGGCGATCGCGCAATCGTATTTGTGATCTTTCCAAGGGAGGTGAATCGTATCGGCCTGGGCGCGGTATTCGAGTTGACGCGCGAGTAGGTCACTAGCGGGCAAGCTTCCACAATGCGGCGGGTTCGAATCCGAAGCCGCCGCTGTTCTGAGGGTCCGGCCTGGTTGGCTTGGAACTGTATCTCGGTCCGGTGCCGCCTTCTATTCCTTGACCACGACCGTCTCCCCGATCTGCGCCGCCTCGACCTCTTCCTCGCAATACGGAAACCGCACCCAATCCTTGCGGCTGTACAACTCAGTCTGATCCGCGTGGTGCGGTGATTCGGGGTCGCCGGACTGGGACGGGGCCAGGATGACGTCCGCTATCGGGCAGGTGTCGTTCCAGGTAACCGCCTGGATGTAGGTGTTGCCGGAGCGGGGTGTGTAGCCGTCGTCGTCGAGCGGGGCGGAGATGGCGCCGTAGATGCCGGCTGCCGGGTCGCCGCCGTGCACGGGAATGCGCACGCCGTTGCGGGTGGCGAACTGCACGTCACGCCAGGGGGCATCGAGTGCGATGCCGGCTTCCTCCAGGGTGAGCACCGCAGCGCTCAACGAATCCACCACGAGTTCCCGGTTGCCCGTTCGCGACTTGTCGATGCCGCGCGGCGTGTTCAGCGGGTCGGCGGGGTCGAAATCCACCGTCCAGAAAGACCGGCTCTCGATGAGCAGGTTGAAGTCATTGCCCAGTTCCCCGTGTATCGCGCGCCAGAATTCGGTGAATACCTGGGCGCCGCGGCTGTCCAGGTCTACCTTGCGGTCCCAATCCGCGAGCACGGCACAGGCCCGCGCAGCCCGTTCTTCGTTCTCGTTTGCGCCCGGGAGATCGGCGCAGATTGCCTGCACGTCGTCGAGCACGATCTCGGCGCCATACACCCGGTTCCTGTACATGAACGCCTTCATCGACTCCAGGGTGAAGCCCGCCGCCTCGTCCAGCCCGTCGGTGGCTTCCCGCCGTTCCTGCACCATCAGGTGGCCGATGCGGGTGCGCAGCGACTGCTGCCTGTTCTCGTGGCCGAGCCAGCCGAACACCACCGGAAAGCCGGTCAGCGGGTTGTCTGCGTTGGTGAGCCAGTAGCTGTCGTTGCCGTTACCGACGTAGTCGGTGGTGTGTATTTTGGGGCGCGCCTCGTATCCGTACAGGTTGGTGCCGGGCGGGCTGTCGGGGTCTTCGCCCCACTCGCAGGCCGCGCTGCTGCCGTCCAGGGTGAGCACCGCGTTGTTGGTGCCGAATGCAATCAGCCGGCCGAGTTGCGTGGCGCAGTCGTCGAGCTGCTGCTGGGTTACGTGGGGAATGCCGGCGATCTCGCCGTAGAAGGCCTCGCCCTCGCGGTCGGCGGCGAAGACATGGAACACGGGGATGCCGATGCGCTTCAGCGCTTCGGTGAAATCCGCAACGGTGCGCGCCCGGCCCATGTCGAGGTACTGGTCGATGGCCCGGGTGTCGCGCAGGGCGTTGGCATCGCGCATGCTGTAGAGATTGCCGTTCGGCAGCGGCCAGCTGCCCAGCAGTTCGCTGATTTGCGCCAGGCTGACGATGGGCCCGTAGTGTGAACTGTAGAAGGTGTGCGAACGTTCCTCGAGCGAACCGTCGTCCAGCCTGACCTGGATAGTGACATCCTCGCTGGTGATATCGCGCCACTCGTCCTCGAAGCGGTACTGCAGCGGGTCGTCGGGGTTCAGTTGCAGTTCGTAGAGGGTGAAGCGGGAGGCGAAGGAAGTGGTGTGGGTCCAGGCGAGGTCGCCGTTGAAGCCAATGCCCACCCAGGGCACGCCGTGCAGGGCGGCGCCGGCGACGTCGTAGTCTCCCGGGATGGTCATGTGCACCTGGTGGAAGCCGCTCGGGCCGCTCCAGCTGAGGTGGGGATTGCCGAGCAGGAGACCCTTGCCCGTCTGGCTGAAGTCCCGGCCCACGGCCAGCGCATTGCTGCCTTCCCCGCCGAAACCGAAGGGATGGGCGTGCCGGCCCAGCGCGCGTTCGAGTTCCTGCCACTCGGCGTCGCCATAGCCGGCCGGGATGGACCCATCGGGCCCCGTCGGCGCGAAGATGGCCCGGCGCAGGATGCCCTGGTCCGAACTTCCGGACAGCTGCACCCGGGCGATGTGCATCCACACATCGGTGGCGTCGATCTCGTACACCCAGTCTGCATCCCGGCAGCCTTCATCCCCGCCGGGAAGGTTCTCGACGCCCGTTTCCCGCAGATAGCGGTTCATGCCTGCCGCGAAACCCTCGGCGAGCAGCAGCGTCTCGTCCTGCGGGCCGGTGAGGTATTGCTCGCGGAACTCGTCCTTGGTTCCGAGCAGGTAGCGCAGTACAAAGTCCGCCGTGATGTCGCCGTGTTCCTCGCCCAGGAACTCGGCCGAACGGCTGGTGGCGAAGACGACTGCCGCCATGGCGACGCAGAACCGGTCCTGTGCGTAGGCGTAACCGTAACCGTAGCCGAGGCTGGCCCAGTCATCGGCCTTGATGTGGGGTATGCCGTACTCCGTGCGGCGGACTTCCGCCTGGTAGGTGGGCTCCGGGGGCGGCGGCTCGGGTGGGGGCGGGGGCGGCTCGGGCGGTGCGCCGTTGCCGGAGCAGCCGGCAAGCCACAGCATCAGGCACAGTGCCGGGACGGCACGGGATCTGGCTACCCGCATCTTCATACCTCTTGGAAAAGCGGAGGGTCCGTTGGAACCGGCGGGATTCTACAGGAACGCCGAAACGGTTTCGGTAACGGCGGGTAGCCTGCGCCGCAGGAAGTCGCGATAGCGGATTTGCAGCCGCGAGTTCCTGCGGCGCAGGCGCCTGGCCCGGGATCAGCGGCCCTCTTTCGCACGGAGCCGTGCAAAATAATCCGCCGCGGCCGCCTTTACCCTGGGCGCGAGCCACAGCGCAGAGACCATGGTGGGAATCGCCATGATTGCGAAGGCGCCGTCGACGATGCCGATGGCGGCCTGCATGGTGACGACGGCGGCGATCACGATGAAGGCCAGGTACAGCCAGACGTAGTAGCGCCGGCTCTTTGCGCCGAACAGGAAGCTCGCGCATTGGGAACCGTAGAACGAATAGGTGAACATGGTCGTGGCCGCAAAGCAGACGACGGATACGAAGACGATTGCCAGCCCCGGCGCCCCCAGCAGTTCCTGAAAGGCGGCCGCGGTGAGGGTGACGCCGTTGGCGCTCTCGGATTGCCAGGTTCCCGAGATCAGGATGACGAAGGCGGTGGCGGAACACACCACGAGCGTATCGATCACCGGCCCGAGCATGGCGACCAGCCCTTCCCGGATCGGCTCCCGGGTACGTGCCGCGCCGTGGGCGAGCGCCTCGGTGCCGATGCCGGCCTCGTTGGAAAAGGCCCCCCGCTGCACGCCGTAGAGAATCACCGACAGCAGGGCGCCGCCGGCCACGGCCTGGCCGGTGAAGGCGTCGGTGACGATCAGGGCAACCGCGGCGGGCAGCTTGTCGATGTTCAGCAACACTGCGGTGACTGCGCCTCCGACATACAGTATCGACATGAGCGGCACCAGCGTGGCGGCGGCCTTGGCCACCCGCGACAGGCCGCCCAGAATGACGGGCGCCGCGACCAGCACCAGCCCGATACCAACGGCCAGGTTGAAGCTGAAATGGTTCGCGTCTGCCGCCAGCCAGCCCTGCCTGATGAACAGCACCTCCCGCAGTACCTGGGTGAGTTGATTGGCCTGGAATACGGGCAGGCAGCCCAGCAGGCCGAATGCGGCGAATACGTATGCCAGGAACCGCAACCGGCGGGGCAGGGCCTCCCGGATGACGTACATGGGGCCGCCCTGCAGCACGCCCTCGCTGTCGCGCCCCCGGTACATCACCGCCAGCGAGCAGGTGAAGAACTTGGTGGCGATGCCGACGACGGCGGTGACCCACATCCAGAAGATCGCGCCCGGCCCGCCCACGTAGATGGCAAGCGCCACGCCGGCGATGTTGCCCATGCCGACGGTGCCGGCGAGTGCCGCTGAGAGTGCCTGGAAGTGGCTGATCTGGCCGGGGTCGTCGGCCTTGTCGTAGCGGCCGAGAAGCAGGCGGCAGGCGTGGCCGAGGTAGCGGAAGGGCAGGGCGCGCGAATAGAAGAGGAAGAAGAGGCCGCCGCCGAGCAGCAGTACCAGCAACCAGGGGCCCCAGGCGTAGGCGGAGAAGAGCGTCGCCGCTCGCTGCACCTGCTCTAGCATCAGGTTTGCATGGACGGTGGTTGGGCGATTGACATCTCGGCGCGTCGCCGCTGTAGTGGCGTCCCCTGTTCAGCGCAGTTCATCGTGTCGGTCGGCGATACCTCCGTCAAGCCATCGGGTTCCGCGGGCAGCTACACACCCTCGCTGTTGAACCCTATTGAACGCGCGCCCGCCCGCGCCCGCCTCGGCATCGTCGGTGAGTTGCCTTTTCACGGCGAAGACCTGTGGACGGGTTACGAGTTCTCCTGGCTGAACGAGGCCGGCAAGCCGCTGGTGGCGGGTTTGCGGCTGCGGGTGTCCTGCACGTCTACCAATCTGGTTGAGAGCAAGTCGATGAAGCTCTACCTGAACGGGTTTGCGCAGACGCGGTTCGGCAATCGGGAGGATGTGGTGGAGACGCTCACGGGTGACCTGGCGGCCGCGTTCGGCGCTCCGGTTGTTGTCGAGGTTCTGGAAATCGACCGATTGGAGGGCATCTCCCGGATGCCGGGAGAGAGCCTGGATGCGCTGGATGTGGTCGTCTGCGACTACGAGCGGAATCCGGAGTTGTTGACGTTGGTCGACGGCCTTGACGCGGGGCAGGGCGGGGCGGACACCGGCCGTGTCACGGCAATATGGCATACCGATCTGTTCCGCAGCCTCTGCCCGATTACCGGGCAGCCCGACTGGGCGTCGATGATGGTGGGATACACGGGGCTGCCAATCGACCCCGGAGGGCTGCTGCGTTACCTGGTGTCGTTCCGCGGCCACTCGGCTTTTCACGAAGACACCGTGGAACGCATCTTCGTCGACATCATGGAGCGTTGCGAACCGGACGAGTTGACCGTTTACGGGCGGTTCCTCCGGCGCGGCGGGCTCGACATCAACCCGTTTCGTTCCACGCTTGCGCAGGCGGCGCCCGAGATGCGATTGCTGCGCCAGTGAGCCTGGCGACGTTTTACTCGAATTCGGGGAGAATCGCATCGGCGGTGCAATCACCGCGGTCGCGCAAGTAGCCCTGGCGAGCCGATTGACGGTACCATTTGCCTCCCGTATACCGGGAACGATGGTGACCCTGCCCGGTCCCCTCGCAACGACAGGTTGTGAACCCCGCCAGGCCCGGAAGGGAGCAACGGTAGCAGTTTTGTTCGTGTGCCGAGGCCAGGGCTGGTCAGGGTCGCCGCTCTTCTCACCGACGCGCAGTGGGGGCATGTTTGCCCGCGGGCAACTGCGAGATAGTCCGAGCAATGGCAAACTGAGAACCGGCATGAGGCAATCCCTTTCCGGCCGGGCCGGACAATAGTGCAACGACACCCCGAACTGGCGTTCGCGGCCGCTGCCTGCCTGCTGCTCTCTGCTTGCGGAGGCTCGTCTTCGTCGAATCCGACCGGCACCATTTCCGCCTCCCCCGAATCCTGCGTGATTGCGGTTGGCGACTCGCACTGCAGTTCGACCCTTACCTGGACGAGCAGCGATGCGGATACCGCCTGTGTCTTTACGGGAGCGGGGGAGCGGCTGGCCTGCGGGGTCGCTTCCAGCGTGTCTGTCGACATTGCGGCAGGCACGAACGCCTTCGAACTCAAGGACGGCGACAGCTTCGATGGCCGGACGCTCGCATCGGTGGAGGTCACCGGCATCAACGCGCCCTGGGCGGAAGTGGCGTTTGACCCGCCGCTGATCGTTCAGGGCGAGCAGTCCACGCTGACCTGGAACTCCGACCATACCGACAGCTGCAGCGGCATTCCGGACAGCGACACATCGGCAACCAGCGGCTCGCAGTCGTATGTCAGGAATGAATTCGGCGACTGGACGGTAACAATCACGTGTGAGGGGCCGGGCGGCACGGCCAGTGATTCAGCCACCCTGACGGTTGAACGTCCACCGAACTGGACACTCTCCGACAACGAACGGCGCGCGTACCTGAAGTATTACTCGCCGATCATCTTCAAGCGCTCCAACGAGGATGACCACGATGAGCTCGGGCTGGACCTTGTTACCAACTTCGACTTCGACCAGGACTACGTGTTCTCCAACAACAAGAAGAACTGGGAGCAGATCTACCGCTACGTGGAAGGGCACCGGGACGTGGAACACTGGCGGATTCGGCCGACGATGTACACCGCCCTGATCGAGTTCATGGAGCCGGACGAAACCAAATCGATCATCATGCTGTATCACGTGTATCACGCGAAACAGGTGGGCTCCATTCATGACTGGGAGCGGGTGGAGGTGCGGATCGACGATGTTTACGGGACGCCGGGGCAGGGGGGCGAGCGGCTCAATTACGTTGTCGTCACCAACCACGGCAGTCACAAGGCGAGAAGCAATCCGGATCCGGATTTGAATTTCATGGAGACGGATACCGGCAAGCATGTCTTGATCTGGCAGGCGCAGTGGTCCGGGAGCGTGTTTGAGACCAATCGGGCGGAATTGCGGTTTGTTGAGGACGGTTGGCCGGTCGTGTCTTCAAGGGTGGAGGCGTCGGAGGATGCCGAGGTCGAAGTGATCGATATCGGTGACAAGAAGAACGTGAATTACGTCTTCGTGTGTGACTGTTCGTCCGACGTGGTGGACTATTGGGGGGCGGAGGCGATCACCGGGGACAATGCGCGGGCACTTACCGCCGGCGTTCGGGAGCAGGTGCAATGGGACGATGTGCCGCGGGTGACCTACGAACTGCAGGACCTTGCGGACATCCTGCCGACGCACACGGCCGCCGGGGGGTATGAGAAGCACTGGAAGCCGCCCTTTCACACGATTCTGCTGGAATCGCCCATTCGCAATGAGAACGGTACGGTGGAACAGGAGGCGGGGTGGCACGACTTCTACTACTTCGCGATCGATGACGAAGACCCGGGGGAAGACCGGGAAGGGTATCCGTACAAGGGGTGGTTCTGGGGGGCCTACGACTGGGGCGGGCACCGCAGCACGAAGTTGAAGGCGTTTACCGGGAATACACTGGCTTTTCAGGGGGGCACCCGGGGCAGCGCCAGTGGCAGGCTGGATTCGCACCGGTCTTACTGGTGGCAGCATGATTACTTTGCGCATATCGGGCGGAGAGGGCCGGAGAATTTTCAGTATGGGCGGTGGTTGGCGCTGGAGTGGTATGCCGAAGAGGAAGGGGGCTTTGATGGAAGGTGGGTGCAGTTGTTTGAGGATTGAGGCGTTGTCGCGGCGTCGCACCAGGCCTGCCTTCCGGCGGCTCAGAGCAGTCGGATTTGCCCGTGTGTTTCTGCCCGTCATGCTTCTCGGTGTGGCCGCATCCGGGCACTGTGAGCAGGTGTATGAGGAAGTGGCCTGGCCGAAGCCGGCGCTCACCGCAGTCGGCTCGCCTTCGCCCTGGCACTGGGGTGAAGTTGTCGGCGTTGCGACCACGGCCGGCGGCAACGTTCTCCTTCTGCACCGGGGCGCCCACCCGATCATGGAATTCGACCCCGCAGGTAATTTTCAGCGCGCCTGGGGCAATGGGCTGATCAGCGAGGGAAAGGTGACGCTGGTCGCACCGGAACACCGTGCGCCCGGGGCCTCCGGCTTTGCGGCGGTATACGGACCGGCTGGCTGCCATTCGTGCGGCGGGCATTCGATTCGGGTTGATCCGCAGGGTCACATCTGGGTGGTGGACGCTGGTGGCCACGTCGCACTCAAGATGAATGGCGAGGGCGATGTACTCATGCAGCTCGGCGAAAAGGGCGTCTCGGGAACCGGCCGCGCTCACTTCAATCTTCCCACGGACGTCGCCTTTGGGCCGGGTGGCGAGATCTACGTCAGTGACGGCTATGGGAACGCCCGGATAGTCAAGTTTTCGGGCGATGGGGATTACCTTTTGGAGTGGGGTTCCCGCGGAACGGGACCGGGAGAGTTTGGGCTGCCTCATAACCTGGTGACCGATGCTCGAGGGCGGGTTTATGCGACGGATCGGGACAACCAGAGGATTCAGGTATTCGACGCCGATGGGGCATTTCTGGCGCAGTGGCCGGACGTGGGATTCGTTTCAGCCCTGTTCATGACCCGAGGGCAGAAAATCTGGACGGGCGATGTGCTGCGGGATCTTGACGGTAGGGTCGTCGCGAGGCTGCCAGCGGAAGCGGGTGGCCACGGCGCCACGGTTTCGGAATCCGGAACGGTTTTCGTGGCGCAACTGAGTGGCCAGGTACAGAAGTTCGTTCCGAAATAACCGTCGAGCACGACTCCTGACGATCCGCCCGGCGGGCCGGAACGAGAGATCATCCACCTCAATCAGCGGCGAGGGTACGGAACGACCGCGAATGGCCAGTTACGGAACGAGGCTAGGGCGAGCGCATCAGTTCATTCGATCTGGCATGATGCCCGGGTTGTGCAAACCCTGTGCCGAGAATGCGGCGCTCGGCCGCCCCCTGATGCAGAGACTTGCCCGGCTTGCGGCGCCGGGCGTATTGCGCGGCACGCGGAACTGCACGACCTGGCAATTGCCCACCTCGACTGCGATGCCTTTTATGCGGCGATAGAGAAGCGCGACCGTCCAGAACTGCGCGATGTGCCGGTAATCGTGGGCGGCCGCCACCGCGGCGTTGTGGCGGCCTGCTGCTACATCGCCCGCACCTATGGGGTGCACTCCGCCATGCCGATGTTTCAGGCGTTGCGGGCTTGTCCGCATGCCACCGTCATCAAGCCGGACATGAAGAAGTATGTGGCGGTGGGGCGGGAGGTTCGGGCGATGATGCTGAAGCTGACACCCTTGGTCGAGCCGCTGTCCATTGACGAGGCGTTCATGGACCTGTCCGGAACGAGGTCGCTGCACCGTGCGAGCGCGGCAGAAACTCTGGCGCGTCTGGTGCGTCGAATCGAAGCCGAGCTTTCCATCACTGTTTCCATCGGGCTCAGCTACAACAAGTTCCTGGCCAAAATCGCGTCGGATCTGGACAAGCCTCGCGGCTTCAGCGTCATTGGCCGGGGCGATGCGCGCTCGTTTCTGGCGGACAAACCAGTGGGTCTGTTGTGGGGCGTGGGCAAGGCCATGGGTGAACGGCTTGCCCGCGACGGGGTCACGACGATTGGTGAATTGGCGCAGCTCGATGAAGCCGAGCTGGTTGCCCGCTACGGCAAGCTCGGCCGTCGGCTGTCGATGTGCTCCCGTGGTGAGGACGACCGCGCAGTTGTACCTGGGCGTGAAGCCAAGAGTCTGTCTTCGGAGATAACACTGGACCGCGACATCTCGGATTTCAGCGAGTTGAGGCCGATCTTGTGGCGCCTTGCTGAGACGGTGGCGTGGCGTATGAAAAAGGCTGGCGTGGCGGGGCAGGGCGTTACGTTGAAGCTGAAGACCGCAGACTTTCAAATCATTACCCGGAACCTTCGGCTGCAGTGCCCGACACAATCCGCAGAGGACCTGTTCAATGCAGCCGAACCGTTGCTTTCCCGGGAAACCGATGGACGTGCCTTCCGGCTGATTGGCGTCGGAGCGCAACGGCTGGTGGCGGCGAGTGAGGCTGTTCAGGAAGAACTGTTCGACTCTGTCGAATCGGATGATCGCAAGATCAATAGGGTAGTGGATGCGGTAAGGAGAAAATTCGGTGATGAGGCCATCGGGGTAGGCCGGTGGCTTGGAGTTGAGTTGAAACGACAAGGGCCATCCAAAGTGGAGTGACCGCAGCTTGCTCATTCAGCTTTCTTTCCAGCACCCCCAAACGTCGACGCGCCGATCCTTTTGTCGATCGGATTCATCAGTTTCTTCGCCGACATTCATGGGGCCCGCGCTCAGGAGAAGGGCTCGATTCAGTACATCGCGGTATTCTTCGGTATTCGCTATTTCCAACAACTGGTTTCGGACCCATGTGGCACGGGCCTGAGCAAGGCCGAGATTAGAACCATAATAGGTCTCGTCTCTGCCTTCTGTTAGAGGCGTTATGTCCACCCTTCCAACGAACAAGAGATGAATTGGTGTATTCCGCACAAGAGAAGAATTGAGTGCAATAATGCCCGCATTGAGCGAATCTTCGTTCTGCTGATCGGACAAATGCTCTCCGACGGAAAATGGTCCGACGCTACCAATCCTGCCGAAGCTCGATACGCAGGAATCTCCGGTATCGGGAAATCCGAGAGATGAAATTGTCTCGTTCAACAGCTCAATTGCGGTGCCTGTATTTGCTAGCGCTCGTGGCAGGGCAGCAAACTGCGGCGGAAACTGGAGATTGTTTATATCTAGTAGCGCATTCAATTCTAGGTTCCCAATTGTTTCCTTGAGATCGGCTAGGGCGTTGGCAATTGAAGAGGTATCGACAATGATTTCTTTGCCGAGGTCAAGTTCATTTATGGCGGTTGTGAGTTTGGAGATTGCCACGACCATATCGCTGTCCGTGACGACCGGATTTGCCTCGTTGAGGTCAAAAGCGATGGAAGCGACGTTAGCTCTTGGCGCCACGAACGGTTTCCAACTCTCGCATGGCTTTGCACCGTCCCGAAGCAGCGGTGATTCACATTCATAGAAAAGATGAAAATTGCTGGTGGTACCAAGCAATATGGTGTGATCAGCCTTGGGAATTCGCGTTGAAGGCTTGTCTGACTTCTGAAGGAGCGATACTTGCACGAGGCGCGATTTGTCGTGAAGCGCATTTTTGCTCGCCAATTCGCCGGCTATGTACGGGATACCAAATGTTGCGGTGATTACCATAGCGATCAGTGCGCGATCGGCATGGTAGTTCTTGCGGCGAACGGTCGTGTCCCATCCGGTAGTCCAATGAAAATTCGCGAGCTGTACGCTGCGTCTGTAGTAGCGGAATACCAACGCGATTACCGAAAGGACGCCAACAACTAAGCCGATTGCTGGCACCAACGGATTTCCAAAGGCACTAAGTAGAAAGTCAGGCGTATCGAAATAGTCAAAAATCCGGATGCCAACAATGCGCCGGTAGAACCCCAGGCTATACGCAAGCCCGATACCACAGATCAGGGCGTAGGACCATGTTCCTATAGCTGCGATTGTGTGCTGCGCTAGGAGTTCTGGGATCTTTGACCGAGCACCTTGTGAGGCGGCGGCTCGCAGCCGAATTTTTGACGCCTCGATTACACCGTTGGCTCGCGGCAGGACTTTGTCCGCCAGTTTTTTGGTTCGGTCGAGTCGGTCATTTGCAGCGTGAATCCGTTTTTCAGCCGCTTCGAGTCTTCCATTGGATGAATCGGAATCGCTATTTGGCATCGCCCGCTACACTTTTCAAAACCTCGTATGCCTGCTCTGCGGATTGTTCCGCTCTCTTAGCTTGGTTCGCGGATTTTTCTGCTGCCTTCGCTGCTTTTTTGGCTCGGTTCGCTGCCGCATTCGCTGCCCGTTCTGCGATTTCGGCTCGGTGTGCAGCCTCCACAGACGCTTCTTTAGCCTTGTCAGCCTGATTGGCTGTCTCTAGGGCTGCTTGTTTGGCGTTTTCGGCCTGTTCCTTTGCTTTTGCTGCGGCCTGCGCTGCTTCTATTGCCTGGCTTGCCGCATCGCTTTCTCGCCCTGCTGCCAGTAGGGCTTGCCGGGCAGCTTCTTTTGAGTGTTCGGCAGCCTCTTTGGCCTTTTCGGCTACTCTTTGTTCTGCAGCGGCTTGATTTGCTTGTCGTTGAAATTCATCGGATCGCTTTGAATCGTCTTCTGCCATGTGTATCACCCGTCCATTGTGAAAACTCGTTTCCCAATAGCCAGTAGATTGCTAACCGACATCGGGCTTGACTCCCTCATCTTTTGGTTGGCCTGGGGTGTCCTTGGAATTGTCTTTATATGGAATCAGGTCTTTTGAAATTGCCAGCGAGCCTCCGACGAGAGCCATTAGCGGTCCTTTGACAATGTCGTAGGCCATGGTCACATCAACCTCATCGCTTCCGAACACCAGCAAGATAAAGATCAGCAGCACGGTTAGGTAGCCAGCCAACATAAGGACCAGGACATTGGTTCTCAAAGGCATCTTGTGACTGCTCATTGCGCATATCTCCTTTAATTTTCGTTGTTGATCGCGTTCTCGACGGCGGCTTCGGACTCTGCGATTCCTTCGACCAGACTACACACTGAGTGATATCTGAGAGCGTCGTTGACGGCCCTTGAAACCGGATAGTCCAGCACGTCATCTGTTCTGCTCTTGATGATCTGTTTGAATTTTTTTGTTCTTGCCAGTTCGATGCCCGCAATGGTTACGTCATTGTCGTTGGCGAACTGTTCTTCCATCAGACCGCCAAAGGCGGTGCTGGCCCCAGCCGCGGCGGCTAGGCTTTTCGCAACTTGCTCGCCGCCAGTAACGGCCGCGCTCGCAGAAAGAAGCAGGGCAAGTGATTGTGAACCGAGGACGTATCGTGTCGACCGTTTGACGAGGCGCTGTTTGAACGTATTGCAGCGACTGGTCGATTCTCCGAATAGTTCGTTCTGGAGTTCATTGCGGGCAATTGTCATCGCCTTTACTTCAGGCTTGTCATCTGGGCCGGCGAGCTTTGGCCTCCAATCAGAGGAGGAACAAGAGTCAAAGGTGGAATCCAGAAGCGAACATCGTTTGTACAAGTGGCAAAGCTGCGTATTGTCAATGCCGGTTTTGTTATCCGAGATTGTCAGCGGAGTAGCTGAAATCGGGACCTCGAGGCCGAAACTGGAACATCCGGCTGCAATTAGGATTGCTCCTTGAACGGCCGAAATTTTCAGAAGTTGGCGGATCGGGCGGGAGGGCCGCTTAAGTCTCTGCGCGAAGCGGCGAGGCGCCTGAATCAAGCTCAGGCCAAATTGGTCCATTTGGCACGCTCCTAAGTGGAACGCGCGAAGAGGACTTGCTGCCAAAATGAGACAGACGCTTTAGAATGCGCCTGCCGCGCCAAGGACTCCAAACCTCTTTGCGCGGTTCCGGCCTCAGGCGGGTTCACGGCTCGCCTGGGGCTGTTTCCTACAATCGATTGCAGTAAAGACTAGCATAATGTGCGTCAAAACTGTCAATGAATTTTGGAAGACGCTCACTTGTTAGTGGATTACCCTTCGCCCAATCTGCGCTGGTCATTCAGTAGCCCCTGCTATTCCCAGCACTGTCACTGTTTCTGTTCCTCGCAGGTCTTGCCAGTTGATGCGCCGTGCCTCGGTGCTTTCACCATGCAGCCGTAGGGCACGAGCAGCGTTCGTTCGCCGCACGTAACCCGCGCCGTCTTGCGGTTCAGCTTAACAACAATTCCGGTAAGGACGGTGCTGCCGGACCGGAAGCTGATGGTCGTGCCTGGATGGATGCTATTCCTGATTGCTTCGTCTTTCGCCGGGTCGACTGCCTTGCTCGCCCGGGGAGTGGCGCCAATGCTGCGTGCGGCTTTGCGCCAGGCCGGGCCATGACCTGCGGCCGTTCCGGCGAGCGCATGAGCGATCTCGTGCAGAATGGTGTCGGTAACCTGTTCCGGCGGGTCGTTTGCTGCATGGTGTCGCCCGAACTGGATGACCTTCTCTTTGGGAACTGCATACGAAATTATACCCCGGCCTATTGAGAGCAGATCCTAAGCTTTTTCTCTACTTATCGGCTATACGAATCCCTCCCATCACTATATTGATAGCAGAGAGTAAAGAGCTTGCCGATTCTTGAGCTTGTTTTTGCAGATCAGCAAGTTGCTGATCGGTAAGCTCGATTGACAGCGGCGGCCGTGGTGAACCATTCGCCCACTCGACGTTACCTGTCTTTTTGTTCCTCGCTACTACGGTTATCTCTGTGTAAGAATCCTTGTACAGCTCGTCCAAGTCTGTAGCCAGTTCCAGCAGCGGTAAGTCGGCCAGTTTCTTATCGCTACGCTCCATTCGTGCCATAGTTTTATCCTCGTAACAGGTCGGTAGATTTCTTCTCAGCAGCCAGCCTCTCATCCAGATCCCTGTCCGCTAACTTGAACATAGCGCGGAATAAATCCTCTGGCGTCGCATCCACCTTGGGGACGCCTGCAAAGTGATCATCATCGGTGACGTACTTGCCCGATCTCGGTGGCTTCTTGTCTGTCATGGTGGGGCTCCCGTGTTGTTCGGGAGTGGGTTTAATGCCGCCAATCACTTATCCCTATAGGAAGACAGCTGGTTCATTAGAAACTGCACGTTCTCCCTTGACAACAGAAATCGGAACTTCCCCAGATCGGTCGTCAAGCAAAGGTGGAACTCGTTGGTGCTGGTCATATCTTTGCCTTTGGAGACGATCCCAGGATTGCTTATCGCCTGCATCTCTTGCCCTTCGTATTGAACAATCATGATTTGCCGCCTTTGCTCGTCTGTGGTCGTTGGTTAAATGTACGAATAGCGGTTTGAAAATCCTGCTTGCGGCGCCAGCTCTGGGCACGCTGAGCCTCGTGCAGCAACTCGAATATAGATTTCCAGTGTTGGTTGGGTATCATTGTAGACCTCCGATTAGTGCTGGGATACGCTGGGAGGGCTGCAGCAACAGCCCTCCCAGCTCTTTCCCTCAAGTCTATCTCACCTCGTCAGTTCCTTCCAAGGTAAAACCCGCCCTTCCAACCCTAGAATCAACAGCATCAGTTGGTCCGCCGGGTCCAGCTTCCTCGCGTTGAATCGGCCGACGTACTCGTCGATGTAGCGTTGCAGGTGTTTGTCACTCCAGTAGTGGTAGACGCCCTTGTGGCCGCGCTTAATGAACGCCCAGAACGACTCGATCCCGTTGGTGTGCACCTCGTCTCTGACGTACTCACCTCGGCTGTGTGAAACCGAGTCGTGGAAGTACTCCGGCATCCCTTCGTAGCTCGGTGCTTCGTCCGTGTAAAGCGTGGACCCTGGCTTGACGTGTCGTCGAACAAAGCGGTGCAGCGTTCGTCTATCGGCACGTTGCACGACGGCGGCTCGGACCTGCTTGCTGTTGCGGGATTTCACCCCGACGACGATTGCTTTTCCGGCAGTACCCCGGCCCTTGCGGAGCTTCTTGTCCCAGTGCTTGTTTTTCTCAAGTCCTCCAACGTAAGTCTCGTCGGCTTCAACTACACCAGACAGCTTGCCGGTGTCGGCGGCTTCCAGAAATCCCTGCCGAAGTTTGTGCCCCAGCATCCACGCTGTTTTCCGACTCACCTTAAGATACTCTTTCAACTCCAAACTGGACATGCCCTTGACCGACGAGTTCAGAAGATACGCAGCGATGATCCATTTTTGGAACGGCAGCTTGCTGGACTGCATTGCAGTACCGACTCGGACGCTGAACCACTTTTTGCAATCGCGGCATCGGTAGGGTTGGGGTCTGCCTGTTTTAGTTGCGTACGTATCTGTACTGGCGCAGTGCGGGCAAAATCTGTCACGCCCGTTCTTGCCCCAGCGCAGTTCCTCGATCCACTTGCGAGCCGCTTCCTCGTTGCTGACGGCTTCAAACAAGTCTTCAAGAGAAACGCCTTTCCGTTTTTTCCGGTTTCGACCCTTGCCAGCCCGGCGTCTTTTGTGCGCCATTGCTTGCTCCGTGAGATTGCTTCACGAAGCTGTTTAATGAAGCAGGTGCCGGGAACTGCGGAGCAGCCAACGTGGATTAAATACAAGCTACCTTTTGCGAAGGGTAAGGGTCAGAGCACCCGCGTGAAACGCGCTCAGTAACTAGGAGAAATCTGTGGAAGTAAATAGCTCGGCTGCACACAAGGGTGGTATTGAGTTCATTGCCGAAAATGATTTCGAGCAACGCATCTTGGATCACTTGGCCAACGTACTGATGATGGGGGTCAAGATTGAGCTCAAGCCGAGGGGTTTGTCTCATCCAGATTGGGTCAATCCAGCGCTAATCGGGTTCAATTCAGACTCGCCTACTGATCGAAGTCCGGACACTCCTTCAGGGTCTTAGCCTTGTACTCGTCGTAAGAACACTCAGGGAACAAGCCATTGTCATCGACAACCAATATGACTATGTGCAGATTGTCTTTCTTGAACTTCTTACCTAAGGATCTGTTGGACTTCACATCCGATAGTATGCTCTCTAACATTGAATCGGCATCGCCAATCGGGTCACCAATCCATGTGGTTTCGAGTTTCTTTGTCCCAGAGACCAAGTTGTTACAAACGATGTCATCAAACTTGCTACGCTGGCTGCTAGTGACGCCCGTTCCCAAATCGTAAGCGACCACACACTTGCTCATTCTTCCTCCCATTTCTCCTCTGATGCTTCAGTAGATTCAGGCTGAGTTAGGTTTCTCCTGCTGTCCAGTACAACGCTAGCTACGAACAACGTTGCGCCTCCGAAGCCAATCCACCAGAAAAGACCGGGCTGGTCAACGTAGACGACAAAGCCACGGTTGGCTAACGTGAATTCGCCGAAGAAAATAAACAACGGAACGTGGCTAAGATCTTCAAACAGGTAGCAGTAAACAAGATAAGATAAAGCGCCTGAATCCAAGCAGAATCCACTTTGACGCCACGCCTGCCAGCACGATCCGCCTAGCACTATCAACCCCGTGAGGTAGACGATAGTGAACCCGTCTGGGGTTATGTCAAACACGAAGAACCCTTCCGCCGCGGGTGCGTGCCTTTCTTTTGGCTCTGATTCTGCGCTTGGGTGGTCTGGGTGGCACTGGCCGTATGCTCAAGCCCAATTTACGCGCTATCTCCTCTCGATCTTCATACTCGCCCTCGTCGTTGAAGAACGGGTCGTGCCCTAGAAAGTCGTTGATCACGTGCCCGCAATTATCAGCGTTCTCTGTGATGGATCGCGTTAACTCGGACGCCGTTTGTATGGCGACGAGGACAGCCATATGCAGGGCCTCATCTGTCTTGAAATCTATCGGACCGCGAAGGTCGGAGCGACGGGCAAAGAGGATGAATCGGAGGGCATCTTTCAGGTCGTCTTCAAGGTCTTCGTCGATAGTAAGCGTGATGGTGGTTGTCATGTCTTTGATCTCGCAACAGTTTTTGATTCCGGCAGGGTGCCGGGCCGTTGCGAATTTGACCGCAGTGTGCAGAGAAATCCCTACCTATTCGCCGGGCGCGAGGAGCTACCCCTTGCCCAAGTTGATGGCTATTTTATTCGGCAGGTGGCCCGACGCGGACGCGGGAACACCTGCGATCAAATTCGCGGAATCGACTCTGCGCCGTTCCGCGAGGGATGTCAAGGGCGGATTTTTGAGGATTTTGGGGCGGTCAAATAGGGGAATCTAAAGCAAGAATCATGCCATTAAATGTCGGGATATAATTTCGTATAGAGTTCCCTTCTCTTTCTCTTTGCACAAGCCTATGGTTCGCCGGGCGGCGCTTAAGCGAAAGGTCCAGTCCGTGAGCCCGTGCCTGTCCATGAGTTCCCGGGCCTGCCTGGCCACTTCGAGGAGCCGTTCGGCACGGCCGGTGCGGCGTTGTCCGTTCTGGAGTTCGAGCAGGGCATACGGTACGCGCCACGCCTCCGGGCCCTGGCGTACCGTTGCGGTTCGCTGGTTGAGCTTCATGATGTTCCCGACCGCTCGCGCCCCGCCTTTTGCGGGGAACGTCACGGCGTCGCCGACATCGAATTGAGCCTGGATCAGGTCTGCCTCGGTCAAGTCTCGTCAATCCTGTGCTTGCCGTCGAAACGGTCGGCATGATGGCCCAAGCTGGGGCGCGATTGAAAGGCCCGATGCCGCAATGCCGGCTTTTGGGTGGCTGCGTAGCCCATGTGCGGTTGGAAGAGGCTGAGAGGGGGTTGGGAGGCATAGTGCCGCGGTTGCCAACCAAGGTTGGCTCCGCCTCGTTTAGGCCAGCGTACTCCCTGTAGAATGCCCGCATGAACATCCTCATCACGGGCATGAGCGGCCTGATCGGCAGCGCAACGCGAGAACGCCTGGCGCCCCAAGCGCGCCTCTCCGCGCTCAATCGCAGCGCAGTGGAAGGCATCCCCACCACCCGGGCCGATCTGGCAGACTTCGACGCCATCCGGCCGGCATTCGAAGGCCAGCACACGGTCGTGCACCTGGCGGCCAAGGCCGGCAACCAATATTCCTGGGATGAACTGCTGCAGACCAATGTGATCGGCACTCGCAACGTGGTAGAGGCCGCCCGGGAAGCGGGCTGCAAGCGGCTCATCTTCGCGAGCAGCGGGGCAACCGTAACCGGTTGGGAACACGACGAACCGTACAAGGCCCTCGCGGAAGGCCGCTACGAAGAAGTTCCGGACTTCTGGACGATGATCCGCCACGACATGCCCACACGGGCACGCGGAACCTACGGCGCCACCAAGGTTTGGGGCGAGGCGCTCTGCCGCGATGCCGCGGACTCGTCGCAGCTCTCGGTGCTGTGTCTGCGCATCGGCTACGTCAACGCCGAAGATCGCCCGGTGCATCCGCGGCACTTCTCGGTGTGGTGCTCCCAGCGCGACATCGCCGAGGCCATCGCCCTCTCGGTCGAGGCGCCGCCGGATCTCCACTTCGATGTGTTCTTCGTGAACTCACACAACCGCTGGGGCTATCGGGACCTGTCGCACGCCGAGGAAGCGGTGGGATTCGTGCCCCGGGATGCGGCCGAGGACCATCGTTGAGCCACTCCGTCCGCAGCCATCTCCGGCTGGAAATCGATGCCTATGATGCAACGATCCGCCGATTCATTCCCGGTTACGAAAAAGGGCTGAGAAGGGCAGCACGGGAAATCGCCGCGGTCCAGCCGGGCCTCGTGCTCGATCTGGGCGCGGGAACCGGCGCGCTCAGCGAGGCGATACTGGAGCACGACAGCGTCGAAGCGCTGGAAGCCGTAGACGTTGACCCGGAAATGCTGGCGCAGGCGCGCGCGCGTCTGCAGCGATTCGGCGGCCGTGCGCGGTTCCGTGAGTGTTCGTTCGATGAGCCGCTGCCGTCATGCGATGCGGTTGCCGCTTCCCTGGCGCTGCATCACGTTCCCACGATGGATGCGAAAGGGAAGCTGTTCCGGCGCCTCCACCTGGCGCTAAGGCCTGGCGGCGTATTCGTGAACGCGGATGTCACCATCAGCGCAGACCCGGCGGAACGGGATCGAGCCTATCGCCTGTGGGCGAACCACATGACAGGGTGCGGCATCGAGGAAGAACAGGCCTGGCAGCACTTCGACGAATGGGCGGAGGAGGACACCTATTTCCCGATGGAGGACGAGCTTGCCGCGATGCGCGAAGCGGGATTCCGGGCGGACTGCATCTGGCGCTGCTGTCCCAATTCCCTGCTGGTCGGCCGTAAGGGCTGAACCCCAAGCCGGACCTATTCATGATTAAACTACTGCGGCCGTCAATAGCAGCAAAAACACTGGGCGTGCTCCCGCCGCGTGCTCGACGTGCTGTCAAGCAAGCCTGTGCGCGCTCTGGTGTGAGCCACCCAGCGTTTTCGCTACTCTTGTCAACTTCGCTACGTTCATTCACGAATAGGTCCGGCTGATATGTTTTAGCTTGCAAGCAACTGATACAGAGTTATTTTTCTGGATCAGTTCTTGCTTGGAACATCAGACTTCATGTTTGAAGTTGCGTGCAAGTTCAAACATGAAGTCTAGGCCGGTCCTTGGCGGCAACCGCACGGACGGTCAGCCCCGCTTCCAGGCCTCCGCAAACCGAACCATCGCATCCATGTGCTCGGCGGGGCTGAACCCGAGATCGAGCGTCGACAGCGCGATATGGGTCGCGCCTGCCTCCCCCCAAGCTCGCCCACGCGCCGCCCACGCCGCTGCATCGAAGCGCTCGAACCCATCGAACCCGATCATGCTGACCAGCATCGACACCGCAATTGCCGACGGGTCGCGGCTGGCAGCGCGGGCAGCGTCGTGCACGATGCGCAGCCGCCGCGCGAGGTCATCGGGCACGACGATGCGGTTCGGGTCCTGCCACCGCTTGGGGCTGCCCGCTGCCGTCAGCCAGCCTTCGGCGAGGCGGCCCGTACGGTCGAGTACGGCATCCGCCCAGCCGCCCATCCAGATCGGGATGGAGCGGTCCGGCCGGGGCGCTATGCCGGCGGCCGGTATCCGGTCGAAGGCCCCCTCGAAATCCAGTAGCGGCTCCGACCAGAGCTGCCGCAACAGCGGTATCTGCTCCTCCATGCGCGCGCCGCGCCGGTGAAAATCCTGGCCAAGACCGGTGTATTCGACCTGGTTCCAGCCGATGCCCACGCCGAGCACAAGGCGCCCGCCCGAAACGAAGTCGAGCGTCGCAGCTTGCTTGGCGACCAGCGCCGTTTGCCGCTGCGGCAGCACGAGGATGCCGGTGACCAGTTCCATGCTCGAGGTGACTGCAGACAGGTAACCGAACAGCACGAAAGGTTCGTGGAACTCGGTTTCCCACGTATAGGGCCCGCTCAGTTCATGCACCTTGGGGTCGGCTCCCAGAACGTGCTCGTAGAGGATGAGTTGCTGGTAACCCAGTTCCTCCGCGGTAGTCGCAAACTCCCGGATCAGGCCCAGGTCGGATCCGAATTCAGTCTGCGGATAGACGAGTCCGAGTTTCATCGATGCACCTCATGCATGGGATCCCCGTTTGAACGCAACGACGATTGGAGACATTACTTCACCGGCCCGGGGGAAGTGCAAGGGGCGGTTATTGCCGAGTACCAGCAGGGCATTGTTTGTGATTGGCCTGTCGGCCATGATGCCGCAGTCCAAGGTCTTGTATCGATATGGATATCTCTCTTCTGCAGCCAGGCCAACGCATTTTCGTCAGCGGCTCGAGCAACGAACCCGCGGGGCTGCTCGCTGCCCTGAGAGACGAGGCGTTGCCGGACGACCTGCACTTCATCCAGTTCCCGCTTTCAGGTTACAACCGCGCGGATTTCACGGCCTGGCACTCCACGTTTCAGGCAACCACGATGTTCATGGGGTCGAACCTGCGCAAGGCGGACCCGGAGCGCCTGCACTTCGTGCCCATGCAGATGCGCGCCATATACGACTATCTAAGCCGAGATATCGATGTCGCGCTGATCCAGGTGGCCCGCGGCCGCGACGGGCGGCTGCGCCTGGGGCCCAACGTCGATTTCACGGGGGCGGCGCTCAGCAGCGCCAGGTTCGTGCTGGCGGAACTGAATGAGGCATTCGCCGCGCCCGCCGGATGCCCGTTGATCGACGAATCGCGCATCGACAGCATGCTCGTCACCAATCGGCCGCTCTACGAGTTTCCCGCACCCGCCCCGGACTCCAGCGCCATCGCCATCGGCGAGCAGGTCGCCGGCCTCATCCGCGACGGCGACTGCATCCAGACGGGCATCGGCGCCATTCCGGCCGCTATCCTTCTGGCTCTCAGGGACAAGAACGACCTGGGTATGCACGGCGGCATCGTCGACGACGGCGGCATGGCGCTGATCGGGAACGGCAACGTCACCGGCGCCAACAAACCCGTCGACACCAATCGTCACGTCACCGGTATGGCCATCGGTACGCATGCCCTCATGGACTGGCTCGCGGAGACACCGGAGGTTCTGTTCAAGGGCGCCAACCACACCCATGAAGTCGGCGTCATAAGGCAGTTGCCGGGGTTTGTCTCCGTAAACTCGGCGGTGGAAATCGACCTGATGGGCCAGGTCAATGCCGAGTTCGCCGGGGGTCGTCAGATCTCCGGTACCGGGGGTTCCGTCGATTTCATGCGCGCGTCCAGGTTAAGCCCGGGCGGCCGCTCCATCATCGCCATGAATGCTACGGCCCGCGGGGGCACCGCTTCTCGCATTGTTCCCAGGGTTGAGGTGGTCACCGCCCTGCGTACCGACGTGGACACCGTGGTGACCGAGCATGGTGTAGCGGAACTTCGCGATCTGCCGCTTGTCGCTCGCGCCGAGGCGCTCATCGCCATAGCGGCGCCGGAATTTCGGGATGAATTGAGGGAAGCGTCTCGGGGGTAGATGCGATTGCGCGTGTCTCGGCGGTCGCCGCTTTCAGCAGATGGCGCTCAGTGGGGCGAGATGTGGAGGCGCTCGATTTCCCATGGTGGCGAGTGGCCGATCAAACGACCCCCGCCTTGCGAAATCCGGCGACCTCCTCGTCCGTATATCCAGCTTCCCCAAGAATCTCATCGGTATGTTGCCCGAGGTCCGGCGCCACGGCACCAGGCGTGAGCGGCGTCTCGCTCATGCGAATGGGCACTCCCACGGTCCGCTGCACGTTGCCCTCGGCGTCTTGCGTCTCGGCGAAATAGCCGTTTTCCCAGGCGCCGGGATCGTCCACGACTTGCCGGTAGTCGCGTACCGGCGCATAGCGCACGTCTATGCCCTCAAACGCCGCGCACCATTCATCCGTGGTGCGGGTCTTGAGGGTCTTTTTCAGTTCTCCGGCCAGCCGCTCCATGTCTTCGAGCGTGGCCGATGCGGGCCGCAGGCCTTCCTCTACCGCCAGGTCCGGGCGGTCGATGGCGATGCAGAAGGCGTCCATTTCGTCCGGCGCCACGCCGACCAGGGCGAGCCAGCCGTCGGCGGTCTCGAAGATGCTGTACGTCGGGACGAGCAGGGGGTGCCCGAAGTTGGCGCGGCCCGGCACCTTGCCGTTCAGGAAGAACGCGGTGTATTCGCTGGCCTGCGCCCAGATCTGACCGCCCAGCAGCGACACCTCCACGCGCTGCCCGCGGCCCGTCTGCTGGCGGGCGTGCAGCGCGGCCAGTATGCCGGCTACCAGGTTCAGGGAACCGATGTGGTCGGCGATGGTCACGCCCACCGGCGATGGCGGGTCGCCGTCGCGGCCGATTGTACTGATCAGCCCTCCAGAGGCCTGGCCGGCAAGATCCGCACCCTTGCGTTTGGCGTCCGGCCCGACGGGCCCCAATGTGTTGCCGGCAGCCCAGACGATACCGGGGTTGAGTTCGGCGAGGGACTCGTAGCCCAGCCCCCACCCAGCGAGCGTTCCTGTCTGAAAGTTGCTGAGAACCACATCCGCGGTCTCGGCCAGCTTGCGGAACACGCTGACGCCGTCCGGCTGATGCAGGTCGAGGGTCAACGCCCGCTTGCCGCGGTTGCAGCCGATATACCAGGGGCTGCGTAAATCCTCGGCCGACAGTGGCAGGAACCGGGCGTGGTCCCCGAAACCGGGCAGTTCGATCTTGATGACATCCGCGCCCATGTCCGACAGCATTGCGCCGGCCTGGGGGCCCTGTACCAGGATGCTCACATCGAGCACGCTGATACCGTTCAACGGTCCGGACACGGTTCGTCCTCCCTGTGTATGCGATTGCCTGCGGCGCCCTGGCTGGCCTTATGCGTGAATCGGTCCGCCCGGACGCTTCAGGAATGCCGGGAAGCTACCAGAGTCCGGGATAACCGGCTACAGCGACCTGGCGAATCCCACGATGGAGCGCATGGTTTCCTCGCAAATCTCCGGCAGCACATCGAAGAACTCGTCAGCCGAGTGGCTGGTACCGAGTACCGTCCGGCCGATGGCCTGCACCCCGGCCGCGGCAAGCTTGCGGTAGTAGGCGATGCCTTCGTCACGCAGCGGGTCGAGTTCGTTCACGGAAATCACGTGTGGCGGCAGGCCCGCCAGGTCGTCGGCCGAGGCATGGTAGGGCCAGGCCAGGGCATTGCGGCCGTGCTGCCCGGTGGGGTCGTATGCCTTGACCAACCCCATCATCATCGAGCACGCGAGCCCGCCATAGTCATCGTTTTCGCGCAGCGAGACGAGTTCCGCGGGCGGGTCGGCGTAGTTTCCGCAGATATAGGGGCACATGGCGTAAGCCCCGTCGATTTCATCGATCCAGCCTTCCCGATTGGCCCGCAGTGCGGTTGCCAGGGTGAGGTTGCCGCCGCCCGATTCACCTGAAATCGTGATCGTGGAAATGCCAAGGCGCGCCTTGTTGGCATACACCCAGCGAACCGCGCTTACGCAATCGTTCAATCCCGCGGGGAAGGGGTGATTTCCCAGTCGCCCGCCGGCGTTGCGGAATTCCACCCCCACCACGACAACGCCCTTGTCGGCCAGGCTGTCGCGCCATTGGATGAATTCCGGGCCGGCCGCGCTCAATATGGCCATGCCGCCCCCGTGGATGTGCACGATGCCGGGTACCGGCCGTTCGGCAGCGACGGGCGAGTGCACGAAGAGCGGTATCTCGTTGCCGTCCATGCCGGTGATGACCTCGGTCGAGGTCGCTACCGAGTCGAACACCGGCAGGTTTGCCAGCAGTTGCGGATGTTCAGCGGCGGTGGTTTCATCGAGGGCCGAACAGTAAGCCAGGCATTCCTCGTAGGAGGAGTCGCCGTCGACCGGGGTGAGGTCCGGGGGACGCAGGTCGAGCGTATCGGCGACGGCTCTCAGGCGCGGGTCCGCGCGCTCATCGTCGGCCAGGGTGGCGTCAGGGTTGCCGAGTTTGCCGGGCAGGCGGGGGTTGGATTTGCTCATGGGTCTCCTTGCGGTATCACTTCATCCGTGGTGTTGACGCTGGGTCCGGGTACGCATCGCTGGGCGATTGCCTGAAATGCGAGGCTCCATAGTGGAACGGCGATCAAGGCTAACCTGAAACTGAAGAACGACGCCAGAACGCAAGTTGCTGTGCGGCTTGCGGCTATTGCCTCGCAACCGATAGCATAGCCGGCCGCCAGGCGCTATAGCGGAGAGGTGTCCGAGAGGCCGAAGGAGCACGCCTGGAAAGTGTGTATACGGAAACGTATCGAGGGTTCGAATCCCTCCCTCTCCGCCAAAATGATGTTACGTCATTGATTTAATTGATAATTTTTCGCCGACGTTCGACTGCTGCGGTTGCCATGGTCACCATGCGATCTCAAGGCTGGTTCGCCGGGTTTCGCGGCGCCGGCCGCTGCCGACACGCTTGGTTTCGGTCGCCGCAAGTCCGGCCCGAGGCGCGCTGCCCGAAGACGATGTTCCCGAGTCAATGAGACCAGCCGTATTATTCGACGCAAGGGCTGGATGCCGATCGGCACGTTGGTTGGCTGATCGACAAGGAACCACCGGGGTCAAAAATCACACGCCAGTTCATACATGGCGTGAGCCAGGCGCGCCAACCACGTGATGACCGTGGACGGGAGATGAACCCCGTCCACGTAACGATGGGCTGACGGCCCGACTCAACAGGAGGGGGTTAGTACGAGGCGGCTTTCCGTTGCTTGGATTGGGCTTCGTTCACACGCAGGGCACGTGATTCGACCGTATGGCCGTTCAGCTTCGCGATGGCTTGTGCCCCGTCATCTGTCGACATTTCCACAAACCCGAATCCGCGTGAGCGGCCGCTGTCCCGGTCGGTGACGACCCGCGCGGACTGCACGGGGCCATACTGGGTAAACAATTCTTCGAGGTCGCTATCCGTAACGCTCCAGGGGAGGTTTCCAACATACAATTTCACAAATCTTCTCCAGCTCTCTGACGAGCTTCATCTGGCGCATGTGTTCCCCTTGCATCGCATATGCGCGTTAATCCCGCTAGCACCATGCCGGCGGATTCCGATTGATCTAGAAGCGATTGCCGATGAACAGGCGAGGGTTGAACTCGAAAGAAATCGGAACGGGGTTCCTGAATCAGCGGCGCACTATACGCAAGTCGGGGCGGGATAGCACGGTGAATCTTCGCCTGTCTGCGGAATCCTGGTCGGCTTGCCGCTACCTCGGCCAGAGCCCGGCGTCAGTCAGGCAGGCCCGGCTCATTCGTCAAACGAATACACCAGGTCGATGCCGTAGGTGCGCGGCCGCCCGTAGGTGTTCCCGGCGAATCCGAGGCTCGCGAAGTCGATTCCCCACTCGCGGTACTCCTTGTCTGCGAGGTTGCTGATCCATCCGGAAATGCGCAACCGGCCGCTGTCGCCCAGGTCGATGTCGTTCAGGCTGATGCGGGCGTCCAGCACCCAGTAGTCCGACGCGCTGTCGTACCGGTTGAGAAACGGATGGAATGCGACGCTGTCCGTATAGGTGGCATCGAAGCGCATCGACAGCCTGCCCCAAGGGAAAGGGTTGAAGTCGTACTGGATGCCGATGTTGGCCGTGTGCTCCGGCATGCCGGGTACGGCGGTCGCGTTGGCGATGTCCATCTCGCGGTCGGTCAATGGATCGATTGCCAGGTACTCATCGAACTTCCCGTGCGTGTAGCCGTAGGTGACGTCCGCGATTAGCTCTGGCGTGAGCAGTGCAACCATTTCCAGTTCTATGCCTGTGTAGGTGGCCTGACCGGCGTTGATCAGCCGCAGCGATGCGCCGCCGCTGCCCGCCTCGAACTGGGCGATCTGCACGTCCTTGAACTTGTTGCGGAAGACGGCGACGTTGGTGCGCAGACGGCTGTTCCACCAGTCGGCCTTCAGGCCCAGTTCAAAGGCGGAAAGCTCCTCCTCCCGCACCGGCTCTTCGAACGCGATGACGGACAGCGCCCGGGCGTTGAAACCGCCGCTGTTGTAACCGGTGGAGTGGGTGAGATAGACGTTGACGTCGGCGTTGACCGCGTAGCTGAGATTCAGAAAGTAGCTGACGTTGTCCCATTCGCCGGCGCTGGTGAGCCGGTCGTCGATCGACGCGTGGAACAGGTTTTCGTTGAAGAGGAAGCCGGTTTTCTCGTCGTCGGTATAGCGCAGGCCCCCGGTGAAGCTGAGCCGGTCCGTCAACTCGACAGTGCCCTGCCCATAGAGGGCCCAGGACTTTGAATCCTGGCCGTAGATGAAATCCACGAAGCCGTTCAGATTGGGATCAGCGCCCGGAAAGCGGAAGGGTATGGGCAAACGCTGGCTGCCCACGCACACCGGCCCCACATCGGGCACGATGTCGCAGAAGCCCCGGAAGGCGAAGATACCCGCCAGGATCGGCTGGGCTTGAACAAGCGCCGCGATCGGTAGCGAAAAGGTCTGGGGATTGTCCTGATAGACCTCCTCATCGTAGTTGTAATAGCCCAGCGTGAAGTTCAGGCGGCCGTCGAACAGGTCGCCGAAAAGCTGCACTTCGTGGGTTGTCATTTCGATGAAGTTCTCAGGAATGCTGGCGTGGAAACCCGGGGTGGGAACCGCTTCTCCCCGCGCGTAGAACACATCCGGACTGATGTAGGCGCCTCCGTCGAGGTCGGTCCTGGCGTAGCTCTGGTCGGTTCGCCGGTCGGCGAATATATACTTCAGCGTGAATGATGCAAAGTCCAGCGCCGCCGTCACCGTGTGGCCTTCCACATCGAGCCGCTCGTTGCCGATGTGGTCGAGGCTGAATTCCTCCCGTCGATCATGGGGGTCACCGATGGTAGCTGCCATCCCCTGGTAAAGGGGGCCGCCGAGAAAAGCGTAGGGAAACGGTATGTCGTTGAACCCGTCATAAAGGCTGCTCTTGACCTCGGAGATCTGGAAAGGCGTCGGTACGCCCTCGTTGTCGGTCCTGTCGTAGGCGTAGTCGACAGTGAAGCTGTCGACCGGCTGAACGCGCACCAGAATTCGGTAGGCGCCGTTGTTTTCGCTGGCGAGCTTGCTTGCCTGCCCGGGGTAGGTGTTCACGGCCCAGCCGTCGTAGTCCATCAGCATCCCGGAGACCTTGGCCGAGATTACGCCGCCCACGCTGGGCAGGTCCGCCGAGCCGGAGTAGCGGCGGTAGCCGTCGTTTCCGACCGATGCCTGGAGCTTGAGGCCGAATTCTCCGCTGGGCTTTGCGGTGTTGAGGTTCAGGGCGCCGCCGGTGCTGTTACGGCCAAACAGCGTTCCCTGCGGCCCACGCAGCACCTCCACGCTTTCGAGGTCGACGATGTCGATGACGCTACCGGCGGTTTTGCTCACGTAGACGCCGTCGATGTAAATGCCGACCTTGGGGTCCACCATCAGCGATGTCTCACCCGCGCCAATCCCGCGGATGAAGACGCCGGCGTTCGAGTTCGACGCGGGTTGTTTGCGCATCGCCGTATTGGGGGCGAGGCTGCTCAGGTCGGAGATGTCGAAGATGCTCAGGTCTGCGATCTTCTCGCCGGAGATCGCCGTCACCGCTATGGGGGTGTCCTGCAGTGCGGTTTCGCGTCGCTGCGCGGTCACGACGATTTCCTCGAGCGCCGCGGATTCCTCCGCCACACCCCTGGCGGACAGTAAGCCGCCCGCCAGGGCAACAGATACGGCGAGCGTTGTCAGTTTCCGTGCAAGGTCATGCATTGCACCTCTCCCCGCTATCGACTAGCGCTGCTGCTCGACGACTGCGATCCGATCGCAGTTTCAGGCAAGCATTATTGCGTATTCGGCGCATGCCTGCACACGCGAATTTCGTTTGGCGTATTGCTGCTCGGGGAAATTTCAGAAGGCAGGACACGGTTCCCAAGATTTGCCTGGGCCCGCTTCGGCGTGGACACTCGTGTATGGCCGGCCGCCGGCTGGCCGACCGATACGGAACGGATGAATCGCCAATATGTCCAATACAATGAGTTACCACATGTCGACGGAAGACTTCCGTCGGCACGGCAAGGAAATGATCGACTGGATAGCCGACTACTACGAAAGCGTCGATCGCTTTCCCGTGCTGGCCAGGGCCAGGCCGGGCGAGGTCGCTGCATCGCTTGGCGATGAGCTTCCCGTTCAGGGCGAGGACTTCACCGAGATCCTTCGGGATGCCACCGAGAAAATCCTGCCCGGCATCACCCACTGGCAGTCCCCGGGGTTCCACGGTTACTTTCCGGCCAACACTTCGGGGCCCGCCATTCTCGGCGAGCTGCTGTCCGCCGGTCTCGGCGTGCAGGGCATGCTCTGGTCCACCAGTCCCGCATGCACCGAAGTGGAGACCCGGGTACTGGACCTGCTCGCAGACCTCCTGGCCCTGCCGGAAACCTACCGTTCCACGGGCACCGGCGGGGGCGTCATTCAGGATTCCGCCTCCAGCGCCATCCTGTGCGCCCTGATCGCCGCCCGGGAGAGAGACTCCCGGCAGCGATCAAACCTCAACGGTTGCGATGGCACGCAGGTTGCCTACTGCTCGACCGAGACCCACTCTTCGCTGGAAAAAGCCATGGGCGTCGCCGGCCTCGGACGGGCCAACCTGCGGCAAATCGATGTGGACGAACGCTTTGCCCTCGATGCCGGCAGGCTGGCAGCGCAGATCAAGGCCGACAGGGCGGCCGGACTGCGCCCGATTTTCGTCTGCGCGACGCTCGGCACTACCTCCTC
This sequence comes from Pseudomonadales bacterium, assembly GCA_963663395.1. Classification (GTDB taxonomy): domain Bacteria; phylum Pseudomonadota; class Gammaproteobacteria; order Pseudomonadales; family Azotimanducaceae; genus Azophilus. Next base: position 3,843,821 of record OY760226.1, on the reverse strand, counting down.
CAACGCGCTGGACCCCATCGCCGCCATCGGCAGAATCTGCAGCGAAGAAGGCCTCTGGTTCCATGTCGATGCGGCCATGTCGGGCACGGCGGTTATCTGCCCCGAATACCGCTATCTCCACGACGGCGTCGAATACGCCGACAGCTACTGCTTCAATCCCCACAAGTGGATGTTCACCAACTTCGACTGCAGCTGTTTCTGGGTGGCCGACCGGGCGGCGCTGGTCGGCGCCTTGTCAATTCTCCCGGACTACCTGGTAAACGACGCGACCCAAGGCGGCACGGTATTCGATTACCGGGACTGGCAGGTGCCGCTGGGACGCCGTTTCCGGGCATTGAAACTCTGGTTCGTACTGCGCTATTACGGTGTCGAAGGTCTGCAGTACCACATTCGCCGGCATATCGAGTTGACTCGCCGACTGGTCGAGTGGATCGATACCGACCGGCATTTTGAGATCGTGGCGCCGGTGCCGTTCAACCTGGTCTGTTTCCGGCACCGGGGCAGCGACGGCCTGAACAAGCGGATCATGGATGAGTTGAACGAGGGCGGCGAGATCTTCCTCACCCACACCAGGCTGAACGGCCGCTTCGTGCTGAGGCTGTGCGTTGGTCAGTCCCGCACGGAACTCGAACACGTCGAAAAGGCGTGGAACCTGATCGCGGCCACTGCGAAGCGGCTGCGCGACGGCTCGACTCGGGTGGAAGTTGAACAATTGAGCTAAAGGTTAATCGAACCCATAATGTGTCCAAACAAGTGCACCCTGCGTTCCCGGATGCCGGGTGACCAAAAGAGGTCTTGAATGACGTCGAAAGAACTGCTCGAGAGAGTTTCGGCGGCCGTGGACGGGGAAGCGGACGAGGCGGAACTCAAGCAGGTGCTTGACGAATCCGGTGACCACCCGGAAGTGCGCGCCGCCTGGGCACGATACCACTCGATTGGCGATGCCATGCGGGGCGAGTGGCGTCCGGGTGCGGATACGCTGCGCGAGCGTGTATGGGAATCCCTGCAATCGGAAGCTTCGCAAGACCTGGACGACAGCTTTGAACTCGACCGCCCCCTGCGGACGCGCCGGCAGATGGAGGGTTTCGCCTACCTTGCCGGTTTCATCCTGTCGATCCCCATAGCCAACTGGATGATCGGCAATGTAGGCGCGGCCTGCGGGGCCGGTGGGCCCTGCGTGATACCGGTGCTACCGGGAGTTCTGGCCCCAAGCAGCGTGCTTATCGTGGGCCTGGCCTTCGTTCTGCGCGACCTGGTGCAACGGCGCCTTGGCGTGCAATGGGCGATTGGCGCCATTCTGTTCGGCGCCGCGCTATCCGCCCTGGTTGCGCCGCCGAGCCTCGTGATCGCGAGCGCGGCGGCCTTCCTGTTTTCCGAAATGGCCGATCTGCTGGTCTACACGCCGTTGCAGCGCCGCCGCCTGGTGTTTGCGGTATTCCTCAGCAGCATGGTGGGCCTGATCGTCGACAGCATGTTGTTTCTAGCCCTGGCCTTCGGCGACCTGGAGTTTCTTGCGGGCCTGATCATCGGCAAGTCGTGGATGGTTTTTCTGGTACTGCCGTTGATTGCGTATCTGCGGCGCCGCGACGACCGTATCGGGCTGGCGCCCGCATAGAAGCTCCCGGCACCAACGCCAGAACCAGTGAGACTGAATCGGGCTGGCGCCGACACGGCGGCCTGCGCCGGCAAGTTCCTGGCGCAGGCCTCAAACGGGTTCGAGTTGGTCGAGCCAGTAGGCGTTGTCGTTGCGCCGTCGGATGAAAAAACGCCCGAGGTCGGCCGGGTCCTTGGCCTGGTGGTAGCGCAGGTAGATGAACGCATCGTCTACCGCCAGGATTTCGACCTTGCCCGTCTCGTGCGACATGCAGAAGCGGGCGCGCCGGGCCAGGCCGGATCCGTCGCGTAGCGCTGCCTGGAATATTTCCCAGCCTTTCACGATTGGAACTTCGTAAGGTTCGTTGCCTGCCGTGGGCCTTCCCTGAAAGAGATAGTAGGGCGGGCAGCCGACATAGGAGAGCTTCGCGTAGAGCTCCGCCAAGGTGGCCGGGTCGTCGTTGATTCCCTTGATGAGGGGGCATTGATTGACGCAGACAACCCCGTTCCTGATGCAGGTATCGATGCCGGCTACGGCGGGTTCGGTAAGTTCCCGGGGGTGGTCGAAGTGCGCCATCAGGTAGATGCGTTTGCCCGGCGTCGAGTACTTCCGAAACGCGGCCTGCAGAGCTTGGTCGTTCTGGACGCGCCAGGGGTCGAACGCCGGCATTTTCGAACCGATGCGGATGATCTTTACGTGGTCGAATTCGCGTATTGCCTCGAAGATCTCGATCAGCCGCCGCGTGCTCATCAGCAACGGGTCGCCACCGGTCAGCAGCACGTTGGTGACCTCGGGATGTTCCGCGATATAGCGCAGCCCCTCGCTGATATCTTTCGTCACCTCGTCGTTATCGTCCATGAACAGGCGCTTGCGGAAACAGTATCGGCAATAGGCGCCGCAGACTTCGTTGCAGAGCAGCAGCACGGTGTCGGTGTACTTGTGCTGAACACCCCGTACGGGGGTATTGGCCGCTTCGTTGCTGGCGTCGAGTTGGCCCCAGTCGGTGAGTTCTTCCTCCCGGGGGATGATCAGTTGCCGGATCGGGTCGTTCTCGTCGCTCCAGTCGATGAGGCCCAGGTAGTAGTTGTTGGCGCGGAATACGTAGCGCTTGGCAACCGGCCCCAGGCGGGCTGCCAGCTCCGGTGGTATCTGGGGAATCTGATCGATGCGCCTTACATAACGAACGCGTTTGTCGGCGCGAAGGGGTTTTGGGTTAACTCCATTGGCCTGTGCCTTCACTACACGCAGTGGTTGCTCACTCACTTGTCCTCCACCCTGTTGCTTGTTTTCAGTATAGCCAGTTTTCCACAGGAAAATGACAGGTTGTCCACAGACCGGCCCTTATGCGGGGCCGAAACTCAACGTTTCACCCAACGCATCAGGCCTTCCTGCATGCAGGTGGCGATGAGCGCGCCGCCCCGGTCGAAGAAGTAACCGCGGGCGAGTCCCCGGCCGCCACCGGTCGATTCGACGGTCTGTTCGAACAGCAGCCACTCGTCGGCGCGGGCGAACCGGTGAAACCACATGGCGTGATCGAGGCTGGTCCCCAGGAAATCCGCATCCTGCCAGCGCATGCCGTGGGGCAGCATCACGTGGTCGACGAGCGTGGCGTCCGACAGGTAGGCGAGGCCCGCATGGTGGATTGCCGGAGTGTCCGGCAAGCGTTCCGGGATACGCATCCACATCAGCTGACTATCGGTGACGGCAGTGCCGCGAGGCGAATCCGGGGCGTTGATGTACCGGATATCGATTGGCCGCTCCATGCCATCCCAGGAATCCTGGCCGGTTTGCAGCATGGTGAAATCGCCGTAGGTAAACGGGATATCTTCGGGCGGAGCGGCTGCTGGCATCGTGGGACCTGTGTAGTCCGGTGTACTGGCGTCTACCTGATATGACAATGACATCTGGAAAAGTTCCCTGCCCCGCTGGCTGGCCGCTGTCTCCCGCCAGGAGAACGATCGCCCGTCCCGCACCTCGTTGACAGTGATAGCCACCGGCAGGTCCACGTCTCCGGGCCGCAGAAAGTAGGCATGCAGGGAGTTCACCTGCCGGTCGCCGGCAACGGTCAACTCCGCGGCGGCCAGGCATTGGGCGATGAGATGGCCGCCGAACAGCGTACCGTCCCGTTCCGGTGAGGCGGGGCCCTCGAACTCGCCGCCACCAAGGTCGGCCAGCGTCATCAGCTTCTCGAACAACGGGATTTCCTCAAGGGCAAACCGAACGGGCGAGTTTGGCGGGCATGTCCGAATTGCTCAAGTCGATGGTTGCTGCTGCGCGCCGCTTTGAGCCGCCTGGGCCGGGTCTGCTATGAAGGCCTCATTCGCTGATGAGCCGGCGGCGCCAGAGATGCCGATAGAGACGTTCGCTCTCGCTGGCGAGCGGTTCGAGGTGCGCCGGAAGACGGTGTGCGGTGGGCACGTGGGCTTTGAATCCGGTGGACTCATAGACAGAGGCGTACCAGTACCTGGCCCACACGCCGTCGCTCGGGCGGGGACCGGGCGGCCAGGAGAGCATGCGTTCGGTGAATGCGATACCAAGGCTTTCGCAAAGCCCGCTCAGCACGCCGCGCGGGTTCTCGAGCAGGTCCCGGGCATCGAGGACGAGCGGTGCGCGCTTGCACCTGGAGGCGGCGTAATCGTATATCTCGGCCTGTTGCACGATGCCCACATCGTGCGCGTTCACCTCGTCGCGGATACGGGCGTAGGAGGCGATTACTTCCCGGGGATCGCGGATCAGGAAACAGTTTTCCACCTCGTCCATCCAGCCCCGATCGATCCCCGGAAGCAGGTGATGGGTCATGTGTTTCTGGAAGAACACCGCCCGGTTACCGGGAACCGCGCCGGTCAAACCCTCGACCACCCGGCGCCAGTCGGTTTCCCCGGCGGCAATGACCTCGTCCGCGGCTGGATGGTCGGCGCCGGTTGCCGAGAGGTAGCAGGCGTAGAAGGGTTCGTCCCACACGGCGGTGTCGCCCCGGTTTTCCCAGGCGCGCATCATTGCGGTCGAGAGGTTGCGCGGTCCGGACCACATCGCGATGCGTATGGGGGAGGAAGGTCCCGGCACGCTCGTCACACCGACGGGTAATCGGCGGGTAACGGCAACGCTGTTTGCAGCGATGAGTGCACCGCGACGACATGGTTGTCCGGTCCCATGGGTTCCGCGAACGCCGAGTGGAAAGCTCCCACGGGTGAGCCCTCACACGTTATGCGGAGCACTCGCGGTCCATCAACCGGAGGTAGAGTGACTGCAGGCGTTCGGTGATGGGGCCACGCGTCCCGGTGCCGATCGTGCGGCCATCGACGGACACCACGGGCGCTACGCCGGCGAACGTACCCGTGACAAAGGACTCCTCGGCGCCATAGACGTCCGTCAGGCTGAAGTTGCGTTCCCGAACGGGAATCGCGTGCTCCCGGCACAGGGCGATCACGTTGCCCCGGGTAATGCCGCCGAGGCAGTAGTCTCCGGACGATGTCCACACCTCGCCGTGACGGACGATGAAGAAATGGGTCGAGTTGCAGGTTGCGACGAAGCCATGCGGGTCGAGCATCAGCGCCTCGTCGGCGCCCGCTTTCGCCGCCTGAATGCAGGCGAGAATGCAGTTCAGCTTGGAGTGGCTGTTGAGTTTCGGGTCCTGCACATCGGCCGGGCCGCGGCGGACGTGCACGGTGAACAGCCGGATCCCCCGGGTTAGAACGGCCGGGTCTGGCGCCTTGTACTCGGGAATGATGACGATTGTGGCCGGCCCGATGGTGACTCGCGGATCCTGGTAGGGCGTTGCCTTCAGGCCACGGGTGACCATCAGCCGGACATGTACCTTGTCTGCATCCTGATCCGATGTCGGGTGCGAGTCGGCCTCTGCATCCGCACCCGCGTCCACCTGCGGTGCCCCAGCAGGCTCTGCCTCCGACGCCTTGTCCGAAAGTGAATCCACACCGCCTGTCATCCCGTTGACGCGCAAGGTTTCGTAGAGCGCCGCCCTCAGCGCCTCGCGGCTCATCCCGATATCGAGGTCGAGCGCCATGGCGCCTTCGTAGAGGCGGTCGAGATGGGCATCGAGAAACGCGTAGCGTCCCCGATGCACGCGCAGGCCTTCCCACACCCCATCGCCAAGCACGAAGCCGCTGTCGAAGACGGACACTTTGGCCTGGTCCCGGGGCGCATGTTCACCGTTGACGTAGATCAGCACATCACGATTGCGGGGGTCTTCGCGATACTCGTGGGTGCCCTTGACCGGGGCCGGGGACTGATTGGGTGCTGCTGCCGGAGTTGGTTCTGGCATCGCCAACCACGCCAGAAGGGCTTACTCCCGGCTTGCCGAAACAAACCGGTCGAAGGCGGCCTGTTCCGAGGGGGCGAGCGACTCGTAGGTTCTGGTGGACAGGTTGGTGAGGTGCCCGGTCATGGTGCTCTCGAGCAGGCTCATGACCTGGATATTGCCGTCTGCGGAGACGAACAGGCGCCACTTGCCGACACCCGCACCGAAGCTTCCGGTGAATTCGTCGTCGCCGTCCTCGAGCTGCGGCGCGCCAATGGAGACGGCCTGGCGGGCATCGAGGCCCAGGGTTATTGGGCCCCCGTCGGGCTTCGTCCCCTTGTCGTCGACCCCGCTGATCATCACCGTGAGATCGCTTTCGCCCGGGTTGATCAGGCGTAGCCGGCTTGCCTGATTTTCGTTTTTTGCCGGATTGAAAATAGCCACTTCGTGTTGCATGGACGATTCGGGGACCACATCGTGCATGCTGGTCAGGAATCCGTCCGCCGTCCGGACGTAAACCAGGGGCTCGATATCGAGTTCGGTATCGAGCACGAGCCTCCAATCGCCGGTTCCGCCGCCGATCCCTGTTTCCAGGCCGGGCACCTTGCCTGGATTGCCTATGGGATTACCTTTCTCAAGATCGTCAGAATTGAAATGCAGAGTCTGCCGCGCCGCCAGCGTGATGTCCTTCGGGCCAAACTCGGCACCGGCGTCGTCGATCGCCAATACGCTCACGGTGCCCTCGGTTTCGGAGTGATTGATGATGCGGATGAATCCCTGCTGTGTGTCGTGCGCCGCCGGGACGAACAGGGGAATGTGGAACTCTGCGGCAAATGTAGCGGGAGCGAATGCGCAGAGGAGCGCCGCCAAGGGTAAGGCAAGAACTTTACTCATGGTCCGTAGGGTCCAATGAACTCATGGCTGCGTCAAGTGGTGGGTGGCCAACAGTGGCACGTTTCCAACAAGCTGGCTTCGCGCTTGGACCGACAGAAGAATGGCCGGTACAACGGCCGGTCCATCCATTGGACCTGACCCTGATTTCTCAGTAGTATCCGCCGCCCGCGGCACCCGTAGCCGAATTGGATAAGGCACCAGTCTACGAAACTGGGGATTGCTGGTTCGAGTCCAGCCGGGTGCGCCACCTCCCTTCTTACGCGTCCCGCTATGTTCTCCGGTGCCCGCATTACGGCTAAGAGGGCGACAGCTGGGCCAGTTATTTTGAAACGCCCATCACTCCTGCGAAGACCCCGACGATTCCCGAAGCGACAGCCGTCAATATCTGAGGCACGTCGTTTTGTAAGACATAGGAAACGGCGGCGCCCACCACGCAGGCTAGAAGGCACCAGCCCAGGTAATTCGCTACCTTGTGGTAGAAGGTAGGGTCGCTGAAAAATGCAGCGTTTTTGAATTCCGGGTGTGGCCGGGAAAGTGAACCTTGACCCAGGTCTATGTCCTGTTCATCCGACATTGAGCAAGAGCTTTTTGGTCCCTCCACCTTTTTGGCGGACGATCACCTCGCCGCCTCGCTGCATCTCCTGGACAAGCGGTAGAGTCACCTCCACGGCTGTACCAATGGCCGAAGCACCAGTATCAGCACGCAAGAGGGTACGAAGCTCTTCGATTTTCTCGATGTCTGTTTCGCTCATGCGGGCTTTTACGACCTTTGTGGGCTTTTCGGTGACTGCCATATGACGGGAGTTCCTGCTGGATTGCGCTACGATTGACATCGTACCGCTCACTCAGTTCCCGTCAACGCCGAAGTCTGCTCACTCTTCGCTGAAGAGTTTTCACCATTCCGCGTGTACGGACGCAAAGTCTTGGGCCGCCCGATTTTCTTAGACGTGTTTGTCGCGGGTCAGCAATTCGAGGTTGTCGAGGTCGTATGGTGCGCCTGCTCTCTGCACCTGGACTAACGGACGACAACGCTAAGACGATTCCTGCACCTCGAAGTCGAAAGTCTCCGTGTCGATGGAGCGCTGGAGCGTGTCCGGGTACCGGTTGCCGGTGATCCGGTCGGGCGCGAAGTGTGACGAGAGCGCCTGCATCGCATCCTCGGACAGTTTCACGTCCTGGCTCTCGAAGTTCTGCTCGAGGTGGTTGACCTTCGTTGTTCCGGGAATGGGGATGACGTTGTTGGGGCGGGCCAACAGCCAGGCCAGTGCCAGTTGCGGCAGGGAGCAGCCCGCCTGGTCCGCGATGGGGCGGGCGGCTTCGAGCAGCGCCAGGTTGCGGGCGTAGTTCTCGTCGTTGAAGCGCGGCATGAAGTTGCGCATGTCCTTGTCGTCAAATTCAGACGGGTCGAGCGGGCGGTCTGAAAAGAAGCCGCGTGCCACCGGGCTGAAGGCGACGAAGGTGATGCCCAGTTCGCTGCATGTATCCAGTACGGCGATCTCGGGGTTGCGGGTACAAAGGGAGTATTCGGACTGGATGGCGGCGACGGGGTGCGTGGCGTGTGCCCGCCGTAGCGTGTCCGCCGACATCTCGGAGACGCCGATATTGCGGATCTTCCCGGCATGCACCAGGTCCGCCAGACCACCGATCGACTCCTCGATGGGTACCTTGTGGTCGAGCCGGTGCATGTAATACAGGTCGATGACGTCGGTGTTCAGGCGGGCGAGGCTCTCGTCGCACTGGGCCTTGATCGCTTCCGGGCGACCGTCCATCCCGCGCTTGCCGTCCACGAACGCCATGACGCCCTTGCTGGCGAGAAAGAACTCGTCGCGCCGGTGCATGATCGCGGACCCGAGCAGCCGTTCGTTGTTGCCGTCGCCGTACAGGGTTGCCGTGTCGAAGAAGTCATAGCCGATGTCGAGCGCCTGGTTCAGGAACCGCTCGGCGTCCTTGCGGTCCGTGGCCGGTCCGTATCCGTGGCTAAGGTTCATGCAGCCGAGGCCAATGGCGTTGACTTCGGAATCTCCGATTTTTCGGCGAATGGGCATGAGGCAGGTTTCCTTTGTGTTCTGGAATCGATGAAAAGAGACTGGGCGCGTCGCCGCTTTGCAACTTGGAGAGGTAGTTCGAAAACGCCACTCAATTGTCTGCGCCTGGGCCGCTCAAGGAGTCTAGGCGCGTCGCCAGGCGACGGCGCGTCGTCGCCGGACGACGCGATCAAGTTGCTCCGCAACTTGGAGACGTTGTTCGAAAATGCGACTCAACTGTCCACATAAAGGCCGTTCAAGGATTCTAGGTGCTCCGCCCGCAGCTTGTAAACCGCCGGTCAGGGACGAACGTCAACCCAAGCGGTAAAGATGCCGCGGGGAGGAGCCGGCGCTCCGGTTTGTCGGAGCACCGGATGTACACGCGAAAGTCAGGCGCCCGGGGCGCGGTACGGTACGCTCTTGCTGACGGCGGCGTCGACGGTTTCCGGCGTGACGATGACGGTGACGGACACCTCCAGGGCACCCGCGGCGCTGATGTTCAGGGATACCGCGGTGGCCGCCTCGTCGTCGGGGAGTTCCGTGATCAGGAAGAGGTCCCAGTCGCCGAACGCGTAGAAAAGATCCTGCAGGGCTCCGCCCATTCCCTCGATGGTCTGTCGCAGCGCTTCCCGCCGGCTGGTGCCGCCTTCCTTGAGCAGGCCCGTCACGCCGGCCTGCGTGTACTTGGCTCGAAAAAGGTATCTGGCCATGGTTGTCCCTCCGATTCGATGCATGGATGATGAGCGCCCCTGTAGTAAGGGTCAAGGAGAAGCAATGATCAGGACCAGCCTGGCCGTCCTGGTGTCGATTTGGGCATCGGTTTCGGTGGCTGCCACCGATGCGGAGAAGATGCTGACGGCAAGAGGGGCGGAATTTGCGCAAGCCGTCATCGAGGTCACGGAAGGCGTGTACACGGCCGTGGGGTTCGGCGTTTCAACGTCGACCATGATCGTCGGGGACGACGGTGTGGTAATCGTCGATACGCAGGTCGATCCGCCTGCCGCCGAAGGCGTGCTCGCGGCCTTCCGGCAGATCACGGATAAACCTGTGAAGGCCATCGTACTGACGCATGGCCACGGCGATCACACCGGCGGCATCGGCGTCTTTGCCGCCGCCGGCGATCCTGAAATCTGGGCGCGGCAAGACTACGGCGAAGAGCGCCGCTGGCTCGAGGAAGCCGGCTTGCAGGTGCAACGTGCCCGGGGGGTCCGCCAGGCAGGATTCATGCTCACGCCGGACGAGCGCATCAACAACGGTGTAGCCCAGGCGTACTGGCCCAAGCGGGGAGGTGCGGCCTTCGACGCCCAGGGTCAGCCTACCCATTTCTTCACCGGTAATCGCAAGACGCTCGACATTGCGGGGGTGCGCCTGGAACTGGTCGCAGCCGACGGCGAAACCGGCGATCAAATCTACGCCTGGTTGCCCGAGCGCAAGGTGCTCTTTGCCGGCGACAATTTCTACAAGTCCTGGCCCAACCTGTACGCGATCCGCGGCACGGGCTACCGGGACGTGCGCGCCTGGATTGACAGCCTCACGCGCATGATTGCCGAGGAACCCGACTACCTGGTGGGAGGCCACACCCGCCCGGTGCGCGGAGCTGAAACCGTGGCTGAAGTGTTGACCAACTACCGGGACGGCATCGCTTCAATATTCGAGCAGACGATAGCCGGCATGAACCGAGGCATGACGCCGGACGAGCTGGTCGAGACGGTGGCCCTGCCCCCGGAGCTGGCAGAACTGGATTACCTGAAAGAGTACTACGGCAACGTGGAATGGGGCGTCCGCGGGATTTTCCAGGGCTATCTCGGCTGGTTCGACGGCAATCCCTCCAGCCTGTTCCCGCTGTCGCCGGCGCAAGAGGCAAGCCGCATGGCCAATTTGGCGGGCGGTGCCGACGCGCTGCGTACGGCAGCGCAGGCCGCGCTGGCCAAGGACCCGCAATGGACCGCGCAACTCTGCGACCACCTGCTGGCGCTCAACCCGGCCGACCCCGACGCCATGGTACTCAAGGCAGACGCCCTGGACGCTTTGGCGCGGGAACTGCTGACGGCGACAGGGCGTAACTACTACATGACGGTTGCAAAACAACTCCGCGGGAAGGCGCCGCGGCCGGTCAAGCAGTAACCTCAGCCCGAGCGGAATCGGCTCTAGACCTTCGCACTTGGCCGCCGGGATTCCTTCGGCTGGAGCGATGCCCAGGTAGGACGAAAAGACGCCTGCAGCCGCAGGAGACACAGCACGTTCCGACAGCAAATGTATGCGAGATTGGTACCACTCTGGCTCGGGTTGTGAGAATATCTATAACCTGTGCTACTACCACTGAGACTGACATGGCAGAGCCGTCAAATATCTACGAAATCCAGAGCTATCCAGAGCAGCAGACGCGCGGCTCCCTGCTCGAGGGTCACCGCTATACCTCCCGGTCGTTCTTCGAACAGGAATGGGAAGGGATGTGGACCAAGGTCTGGCTGCTGCTCGGCCGCGAGTCCGAATTGCCCAATCCCGGCGACTGGCAGATGGAACCGGTGGGGCCGGAAGAGATCCTCATGGTTCGCCAGAAGGACGGCGGCGTAAAAGCCTTCTACAACGTCTGCCAGCACCGGGGCAACCCGCTGGTCGAAGACACCAAGGGCAGCGTGCGCCGCTTCGTCTGCAAGTACCACAGTTGGGCGTGGATGCCGGACGGCGAACTCAACTTCGCGCCGGACCGGGAAGATTTCCCGGAAGGCAATCCCTGCGGCAAGATGCGACTGGAGGAGGTGGCCTGCGAAACCTTTGCCGGGTTCATCTGGGTGAACATGGATCCCAACTGCGTGAGCCTGAAAGAGTTTCTGGGCCCGATCTGGAGCGAGTGGCAGTTGCGCGACGTGCATACCTGGAAGCGCACCATGGCCAACAGCATGTGGCTGCCCTGCAACTGGAAGGTGGTGCTCGACAATTTCAACGAGTCCTACCACGTGCCCACGGTACACATGGGGGCGACCACCGACACCAACCGCAAGGAGATTCGCGGCCACATCAACACCTACTTCAAGGAAACCAAGTTCGACCTGTCGAACGAGGGCCACAACCGGATGATCATGGAAGGCGGCTACGGCGTCGGGTCTACCGACAAGGAAGGCAACATCCTGGAACCGCTGGTGAGCCAGCTGCGCTTCTGGGACCTGGACCCGGCAGACTTCAAGGGCCATCCGGAGAAGACCAGGGTTGCCATCCAGCAGGCGAAGCGGCGGCTCGGCGCAGGTAAAGGGTTCACCCACTACGACAAGGTTCCGGACGAGCAGTTCACCGATGCCTTCCACTACACGCTGTTCCCGAACTTCGCCGTGTCACTGTGGTCCGACGGCTTCCACTTTCTGCGTGCCCGGCCGCACCGGGACGACCCGCAGCAGTGCCTGTTCGACAACTGGTGGTATGCGAGCCCCGCTTCCATCGAGGCGGGCATCGAGCGCAATCACGGCGGCGCCGACGAAGTGCCGGTGACCATGCTCGATTTCGAGAGCGACACATCCATCGGCCCGGGCATCGAGGAGGACGTGGCCGTCTTCGTCACCCAGCAGCGCGGCTTCCGGTCGCGCGGGTTCAAGGGCGTGTACCTGTCAAAGCAGGAAATGCGCATCCGGCGCTATCACGAACTGATCGACGACTACATCGCGGGACGGCTGCCGAAGTAAGCCGACAGGCGAAGCCATTCCATACACTTGCCTGCGGGTGCCAGGCTCGCCGGCCTGGCGCTTTGTCGGGGGTGCCAATTTGCCCCGAGTCGACGTTTTGCAGACAGGAGAACTGATCGATGGAACTCGTATTGCGGGAAGACCGGGACAAGGTCTGCTGGCTGACCCTGAATCGCCCCGGGAAACTTAACGCGCTGACGGTCGGAATGTTCCGTGAACTGCGCGACCACGTCAGCGAACTGAAACGCAACGATGCCGTCGAGTGTGTCGTCCTGCGGGGCGCGGGCAGGTGCTTTTCCGCCGGCCACGACCTCACTGACATTGCCGCAGGGGAGTCGGTACCCTCCCGCGGCTGGCATTCCGAGACGCTCAGAATGCTGGAAAAGCTGCCCAAGCCCGTCATCGCCGCGGTACACGGTCACTGCTATACGGGAGCGCTGGAGGTGGCGCTGGCGGCTGACCTGATCGTTGCCGCGCAGGGTGCGCGCTTTGGCGACACCCATGCGAAGTGGGCGCTCACGCCCGTCTGGGGCATGAGCCAGCGCCTGCCGCGGCGGGTGGGCATCGCCACCGCCAAGCGATTGATGTTCACGGCGGCGATGATCTCCGCCGAGGAAGCCTGCCGAATCAGCCTGGCCGAATGCGTCTTTCCCGACGAAACTTTCGAGGAAGAGGTGGAGGCCCTTGCGGGGCAGATCGTTGCGAACTCCTGCTTTACCCACGCGGCCAACAAACGGCTGCTCGAGGCAACGGATGCGAATCCGCTGGATGCGGGCCTGCAGTGGGAAGTGATGGAAAGCGAGGGTCTGGGCCCGGACGCCCGCGAGCGCATGGAGGCGTTCAACCGGCGTTGATCCCGATGGCGCCAGGTCGGCCGCAGGCGGTTGGAAGCCCCGAAAGTCCCGCACCGGGCGCGTTGACAGCCGGTACGAATCGTTGCCATAGTCTTCTCATGCCTCGCATCCAATCCGTGCTGGTCCCGATGCTGGCCTGCGTCGTTTCGCTGGCAAGCATCTCCTGCGCCTGTGCTGCCCCGGTTCCCGAACCGGCGGGCGGGCCGGCGCCTCATCATGTGCATCAGCCGGACAGCGACGTCTCGAACGATGCCGAATGCGTTGACAGCGGATGCGGTGGCAACGGCGGGTTCGATTCCATTCTCCCCGAGGGCTTCAGGGCGGCCGCGCCGGAGACACCGGTTGATGACGGGGCAGACATTGCACCGGCGCTCGCGGGTCTTTCGCATTCGCCCACCGTTGTTTTCAATCCTCCCATGCCGCCCCCGGGTCTGTGGCGCGCACTGCCGACCCCGGTCTCCCGCTTCGACAGACTGCTGAACTAGTCCCTTTCCCGCGGGCCGCCCGACAGGGCGGCGACTTGCTCCTTGCACGCCGATGGTGCGCGTAATCGATCGCCCGCCAGGCAAGGTTCCAATACCGTTTCGGGGAAGCCGATGAACAAATCAGGGATGTCAATGGCCGTGCAGGCGGTGTGCGGGTTCGCCAGCCTGTTGCTGTGGACGGCCGAGACAACGTGGGCCGATCTCGAGGAACCGGCTTATGCCACACATGGAGACCCGGCGCTTGCCGCGCTGATCGAGGACTCTCTGCAGAGAAATCCGGGGCTCCAGCGCGCGCGCCTGGATTTCGAGGCCGAGCGCTACCGGATCGCCCAGGTGAGCGCGCTGCCGGATCCGAAACTCGGCATCACCTGGCATGCGCAGAAACCGGAGACGCGCACCGGGCCACAGGCGGGAACGCTGTCCGTCAGCCAGGAGTTTCCGTGGCCGGGGAAGCGCTCGGACCGGGGCCGCATTGCCGCCGCCATGGCGGATGCGCGGCACGAGGCCGCCCGGGCCAGCGAGGCCCGGATCGTGCGCCAGGTCAAGGTCTCCTACCACGATCTCCGCTACCTCAACCGCGCCATCGCGGTCATCGCCGAAGAGGAACAACTGCTGCGCCACTACGAGTCCCTGGCGCAGGCCCGCTACGCGCAGGGGCTCGGGCCGCAGCAGGCGGCCGTGCGGCTGCAGGCCGAAATTACCCGCTTTCTCAATCGCCGGCACGACCTGGCTCGGCAGCGGCTCGAAGTCATCGCGACCCTGAATGCGTTGCGGGCTAGCCCGGCCGTTACCCCCGTCGAAGTGTCCTCCCGCCTGGACCCGCCCGAGGTGCGCATCGACAGCGCTCGCCTGCAGGGCATCGGCCGCGATCGCCGTCCGGAAGTGCGGGCCGCCCGGCTGTTGATGGAAGGTGATCGTGACCGGGTCAGGCTGGCCGAGAGACGCTACTGGCCCGACTTCGTGCTCGGTGCGTCCTGGGGCAAGGTGGGCGACAGGCAGGATATTGCCGGGCGTTCGGTACCGCCGCCGGACAACGGCAAGGATGTCTACAGCCTGACCGTCGGCGTCAACATTCCGATCTGGCGGGCCAGGTACGACGCGGGGGTCGAAGAGGCCAATGCGCGCCTGGAGGGCGCCAGGGCGAATCACCGGCATGCGGTGATCGAGGTGGACCTGGCCGTGCGCGCTGCGGAACTGAGGCTGAACATGGTCGATGAGCAGATGAAGCTGTTCGAAACCGCGCTCGTGCCCCAGGCCGAGCAGGCGCTCAACCTGGCCGAGACGGCCTATTCGACGGGTACGGCCGCCATCGGCGACCTGCTCGACAGCGAACAGGTCCTGTTCGAGGTGCGCCTGGGCCTTGCCCGGCTCAAGAGCGACTACATGAAGGCGCTCGCGGAGATGGAATGGGCCATCGGGTCTCCCTTTCCGGAGGAGTCGTCATGAGCAGGCTGCATATCCTGGTGATCTCGTTTCTCAGCCTGGCGCTCGTCGCAATGGGGGCCGTCCTGTTGCTGAGAGAACCGCCGGCTTCGGCACCGATAACCGCTCAGGCCGCAATTCTTGCGGAAGCGCCGGCGGGCGCGCCGCTCGGTGGCCAACCTGCACTGTACAGGTGCCCCATGCATCCTGACATCGCCCACAACGAACCGGGCGACTGCCCGATCTGCGGCATGAAACTGGTGGCAGTCCGTGACAGGTCGCCGGAATTGCCGCGCACGGAGACCTCCCCCCGTGACGGAGTGGTTCGGGTCAGCCGGAGTTTTCTGCAGAACTTCGCCGTGCGTACGGCGGAGGTCCGGCGCGGCCCGCTGAGCGTTTCCGCGCGCGCGGTGGGTGTCCTGGCCCATGACGAGGCGAAGCTGGTCTCCGTGAACACCAAGTTCGCGGGCTGGATCGAGGAAGCGCGGGTGCACAACGTGGGCGAGTCGGTGGCGGAGGGCGATGTGCTCTTCGAGGTCTACAGCCCCGAGGTGGTGACCACGGAGCGCGAATACCTCGCGGCGGTCGGCTACGTCAGACGGCTACGGGAAGCAGGCGCGTACCGCGAAGCGGTGGACCGGGCCGAGTCCCTGCTGGAAGCGTCGCGGGAGCGCCTGCGCAACTGGGACATCTCCGAGGATCAGATCGACGCGCTGGACAACCTGGGGACGGCTTCGCGCCGGGTCCGCATCCTGGCGCCAGCTTCGGGAATCGTTGTCGACAAGTCCGGGGACTCACTGGAGGGCATGCGGGTCAGCCCGGGCCAGACGGTGCTGAAGATCGCCGACCACTCGACGCTATGGGCAACAGCGGACTTCGATGAAGAGGCCCTGCCTCACGTCCGCGAGGGCAGCCCCGTAACCGTGGAGGTGGACGCCTTCCCGGAGCGGCGCTGGGAAGGGCGCATTCTCTTCTTCCGATCCGCCGTCAATCCCCAGACGCGAGCCCTGACCGCCTTCGTGGAGGTTGCCAACCCGGACCTCGCACTGAGGCCGATGATGGATGTCGCGGTTTCCGCGCAGCGCCTCGTTGCACCGGATGCGGTGCTGGTCCCGGTCGAGTCGGTGCTGCACAGCGGCGAGCGGGCGATCGTCGTGGTGGCCCGAGAGGACGGCCTGTTCGAACCCCGCACCGTCAGGCTCGGCCCGGCCGCGGGAGACCGGCAGCAGGTAACGGCAGGCCTCTCTCCCGGAGAGCGGGTGGTCGTGTCCTCCCAGTTCCTGATCGATTCGGAGAGCAACCTCAAGGCTGCGGTCGGGCAGTTGCTTGGCGACGACGAAGCTCTCGATTCCGCGGCCCGGCCGCATCGGCACTGAGCGCGCAGCCATGCTGGAACGCATCATCCAATGGTCTGTCGACAACCGGTGGCTCGTCACGCTCGCCGCACTGTTCATCGTCGCTGCCGGCGTCCTGTCACTCGGTCGGGCGCAGATCGATGCGATACCCGACCTGTCCGACGTGCAGGTGATTGTCTACACGGAATACCCCGGCCAGGCGCCCCGCATCGTCGAAGACCAGGTGACCTATCCGCTCACCACGCAACTGCTGGCCGCACCCTTTGCCAGGGCCGTTCGCGGCTATTCGTTTTTCGGGTATTCGTTCGTCTACGTCATCTTCGAGGACGGCACCGATCCCTACTGGGCCCGGGCCCGGGTGCTGGAATACCTGAACCACGCGGCCGGACGGTTGCCGAGCGGGGTGACGCCGACGCTGGGCCCAGATGCGACGGGGGTGGGCTGGGCCTTCATGTATGCGCTCAAGTCCGACCGGCACGACCTGGCCGAACTGCGCTCCATTCAGGACTGGTACCTGAAGTACGAACTGACCGCGGTGCCCGGCGTCTCCGAGGTGGCGAGCATCGGCGGCTTCGTCCGCCAGTACCAGATCACCGTCGACCCGAACCGGCTGCGCGCACACGACATCCCGATCTCCAGAATCAGGGCAGCCGTCGAGGCGAGCAACAGCGATGTGGGGGCGCGCTCCATCGAAGTCGCCGAGAAGGAGTTCATGATTCGAGGGCTGGGTTACATCGAATCCCTCGACGACATTCGCGGCATTGCCCTCGCGGTAGACCCCAGGGGCATCCCCATCCTGCTGGAGGATGTGGCCGATGTCGGCATCGGGCCCGACATGCGCCGCGGAATTGCGGAACTGAACGGCGAGGGCGAAACCGTCGGCGGCATCGTCGTGGTCCGCCATGGCGCCGATACGCGGCAGGTGATCCGCGACGTCAAGGCGCGGCTTGCCGAGGTGGAAGCCGGTCTCCCCGACGGTGTGGAAATCGAGGTCGCCTACGACCGCACCGGCCTGATCGAGGGCGCCATGGACAGCCTGCGCGTCAGTCTTGTACAGCAACTGGCCATCGTCGGCCTGATCTGCCTGGTCTTCCTGCTGCACGTCCGCAGCGGCCTGGTCGCCATGATCAGCCTGCCGGTGGGCGTGCTGATGGCGTTCATCGTCATGGAAGTGCAGGGGCTCACCGTCAACATCATGTCGCTCGGCGGCATCGCGGTGGCGATCGGGACGATGGTCGATGCCTCAATCGTCATGGTGGAGAACGCCCACCGCCATCTCGAGGGCGATCGGGGCGGGCGCTCCCATTGGCAGACCGTGGCCGCATCGGCCCGCGAGGTGGGGCCATCGCTGTTTTTCGCGCTGCTGGTGATCACGGTGTCCTTCATGCCGGTGTTCGCCCTGGAAGCGCAGGAGGGCAGGCTGTTCAAGCCGCTCGCCTTCACCAAGACGTATGCCATGGCGGCCGCGGCCCTCCTGGCCGTGACCCTGATCCCCGTGCTCGTGGGTTTCTGCGTACGCGGCAGGATATGGTCCGCAACCCGCAACCCGGTGAGCCGCTTCTGCAACTGGTTCTACCAGCCGGTTCTGCAGCTCGTCCTGCGTTTCAAGGCCCTCGTTCTGGGCCTCGCGGTGCTGGGGCTGGCAATCTCGGCGGTGCCGTTCGCGCGGCTCGGTACGGAGTTCATGCCGGCGCTGTGGGAAGGCGACCTGCTCTACATGCCGACCACGCTGCCCGGCATCTCCATTACCAAGGCCCGGGAACTGCTGCAGCAGACCGACCGCATCATCGCCGGTTTCCCGGAAGTCGAGCGGGTTTTCGGCAAGGTCGGCCGTGCCGAGACGGCGACCGATCCGGCGCCGCTGTCGATGATCGAGACGACGATCATGCTGAAGCCGCGGGAAGACTGGCGGCCGGGAATGACGCCGGAGCGGCTCATCGGGGAAATGGATGCCGCCATCGAGGTGCCGGGCCTGACCAATGCCTGGACCATGCCGATCAAGACCCGTATCGACATGCTTTCCACCGGCATCAAGACGCCGGTGGGCATCAAGATCGCGGGGCCGGACCTCACCGTGCTCGAGCGTCTCGGCAGGGAGACAGAAGCCGTGGTTCGCACCCTGCCGGGCACGGTGGGGGCCTATGCCGAGCGCGTCATGGGGGGCAACTACCTCGACGTGAAGCTCGACCGGGATGCCATCGGCCGTTACGGACTGACCGTCGGCGATGTGCAGGACGTGATCCAGACGGCCGTCGGCGGGGTGAACATCACTACCACCGTGGAGGGTCTCGAGCGCTATCCGGTCAACCTGCGATACAGCCGCGAACTGCGCGACGACCTGCCCGCCCTGCGATCAGTTCTCATTGCCACGCCGGCGGGCGGGCAGATTCCGCTCGGCCGGCTGGCCGGCATCGAATACGCCATCGGTCCGCCGAGCATCAAGAGCGAAGGAGGAAAACCCAACGCCTGGGTCTATGTGGACATACGGGACGTCGACCTGGGCGGCTATGTGGAGTCCGCGCGCAGGGCCGTCGCGGAGCGGGTGCAACTGCCGGACGGGTATTCCATGGCCTGGAGCGGCCAGTTCGAATACCTGCAGCGCGCCGAGCGGCGCATGGCGCTGGTCGTGCCCGCAACGCTTCTGCTGATCGCGATGATCGTCTACCTGGGCCGCAGGTCGCTGGCGGAAACGCTGATCGTGCTGTGCGGCGCACCCTTTGCCCTGACCGGCGCGATCTGGCTCCTTTACGCGCTCGACTACAACCTCAGCGTGGCCGTCTGGGTCGGCATGATTGCCCTGGCGGGACTTTACGCGGAAACCGCCATCGTGATGCTGCTGTACATCAACCTGGCGGTTGACGACTACCGGGCCCGCAACCGGCTGACCGACCGGGGCGCGCTCACCGAGGCGATACGGGGAGCGGCGGCGCAACGGCTGCGGCCGGTGCTGATGACCATCGCCACCGATGCGGTGGGCCTCCTTCCCATCATGTGGAGCGTCGGCACCGGAGCGGATGTCATGAAACGGATAGCGACGCCACTGGTCGGCGGCGTCGTGACCTCCGGCATTGTGGTACTGGTCTTACTTCCGGTCGTCTACTGCCTGTGGAAGGGACGCGAACTGCCCCGCTAGGAGTGGCCGGTCAGCGTACCGAAGTCTGGCCGCCGTCTACGGGAATCAACTGGCCGGTGATGAACCAGGAGGCGTCGGAGGCCAGGAATACCATGACCGGGCCGAGATGCTTGTCCGGGTCGCCATACTGGCCGCCCATGTAAATCGTGGCCAGGTTGATCTGGCGGCTGCCCTCGAGCTGCTCCGCGGGCGCCTGGGCCATCGCTTCGCGGTACATGGGCGTGTCCATGGCGGGCAGGATGGCGTTCACGCGAATGTTGTCGGCGCCCCAGGTACCGGCGGCGGTGCGGGTCCAGGAATGGACCGCGCCCTTGGCGGTGGAATAGGAGGCCGCTCCCGGTTCCGGGCGCTGGCCGGAGATGGAGCCGAAGTTGATGATGGAGCCGCCGCCGGACGCCTTCATGTGGCCATGGGCCACCTGGTTGGTGAGCATGGTGCCCCGTACATTGATGGCGAACATGAGGTCCCAGTCCTCGACGGATACGTCGCTCGCATCGGAGAAGCGGTGAATGGCGGCGGGATGCGCCAGGACGTCCAGACCGCCTAGCCGCGCGACGGCGGCGCCGAATGCCTGCTCGATACTGCCTGCATCGGCGATGTCCACGTGCATGTAGGTGGCGCTGCCGGGCCCTTCGGCATCGGCGTCCCTCGCTACAGCGGCGCCTTCGTCGTCGCGCACGTCCATGCCGACCACACTGGCGCCGGCCGTGACATAGGATCGAAGGGTGCCTGCACCCATGCCGCGCGCCGATCCGGTGACGATAATTCGCTTGCCCTCAAGTTCCATGGCGACCTCATTGATGGAAATCGGCGCCGATTGTAACGCGCTTCCGGAAAACCGGTAGCGGGCGCACTGTCCAGCGCGAGATGAGGGTGAAGCGGAGGGTTGATTCCAACGCGAAGTGAGGGTGAAGGGATGTCAGGCGCATCATTTTGGAATGATCGTGGACATCCATATGCGGCGGCTACGCACCATCGGGCAGCTTTGTGCCTTCATCGAGGGCAACGAGGCGGTGATCTTTCATCCCCAGGATCGGGGCGGGGTCTACACCTTCATTCGGGAAACGCTGGTGCGCTTCGGCTACGTGACGCTCGGCAAGCGGGACAAGGGGGTGGTGTTGAAGTTTCTGGTGGTTGCGACCGGCCATTCGCGCCAGCAGATGGAGCGTCTGGTCCGGCAGTGGCGCGAGACGGGGGTGATCCGGGATCGGCGGGGTGGCGCCCGCGGTCGACCGTTTGTACGCAAGTACAGCGGCGCGGACATCCGTCTGTTGGCGGAGGTCGACGAAGCGTTCGAGCAGATGTCGGGCTTGGCGACGCGCGAGATCCTGCGGCGCCAGTACGAGGTGTTTGGCGATCCGCGCTTCGAGCGGCTGGCGACGATTTCCAACGGGCACATCTACAATCTGCGCGCCTCCTCGACCTATCGCGCCAAGCGCACGGTATGGACCAAGACGCGGGCGGTGACGGTGAGCATCGGCCTGCGCCAGGCCCCGCAACCCGATGGGCAGCCGGGTCATGTCCGTGTCGACACCCTCCACGCGTGGACTGCGTCCACGTTGGCGATCGGGACGGGATCAAGGGCGTATATCTAATCAATTTGGTGGACGAGGTCACCCAGTTCGAGTTCGTCGGTGCGGTAGTGGGTATCTCGGAGCGCTTCCTGGTCCCGCTGCTTGAGGGGCTGTTGTTGTCCTTTCCGTTCCCGATCCTAGGCTTCCACGCCGACAACGGCAGCGAATACATCAACCACCAGGTCGCTGCGCTTCTTGAGAAGCTGCGCGTCGGGCGGTTCACCAAGTCCCGGTCCCGGCATTCCAACGACAACGCGCTAGTCGAGGGCAAGAACGCCAATGTGATCCGCAAGTGGTTCGGCCACGACCACATCCCGCAGCGCTTCGCGCCCAAGGTCAACCGCTTCGCGCAGGCCACCCTGTCTCCCTTCCTCAACTTCCACCGCCCTTGCCTGTTCGCCACCGAGTACCGGGACAACCAGGGCAGGATTCGGCGCAAGTACCTCGCCGAGCACGTCATGACGCCCTACGCCAAACTCCGCGGCCTAGCGGACGCCGAGCACTTGCTCAAACCCGGTGTCCGCTTTGCCCTGCTGGACGCCATGGCTACGGCCGAGACCGACTTGGAGGCCGTTCGGCGCGTGCAGGCCGAGCGGCGCGAGCTGTTCCGGCTCATCGGTGACGGCAGCACGGCCGTCCGAGCCGCTGGATGATGGGCGACGGGTGGCGACATCAGGAGGCGGAACCGTCCTGTGGATTTGTGGACGAGTCCTTCGGACCGGCCCACGCCCTGCGGGCCGTGTGGACAGCCCGTGGACAACGCGCCAGACGCGCGTTGACCACCGCCTGCCCACACTCGCGGGCCTCTCGCCCACAATTCCACAGGACCGACAACCAATTTTTTCACATGTGGTCTGTACCACCGGAACCCAGGCGTTCGATCCAGTCCAATCGATTGGCTCGATATCACCCAAGTCACTCTTGACCAGCGACGCTTCTCGCCCAATCATCCCGTCATCGCGCAAACGGCATCCGACTTAAACAAGACTCGTCACAAGACCAATTTCACCCTCACTTTCTCATTGGACAGCGGGGCGGGAGGCGAAGCGATCGTTTCGAGTTTCCCGTCGACCGGCCTGCCGGTTCCGCACCGGGCGAGTCTTGCGCGTTGCGGACCGTTCGCGTCGCGCCGGGCCCAGTCTGAAATCGGGGTGAGGCTGTGGCATATTCGAGTCGTTTCGTTCAAACGCTCCAAAACCCGATGCGGCAAAGCTGGCTCTATGCTTCGATCGTCCTGCTGCTGTTTGCCCTGCTGGTGGTGGGCATTCCCCTGTTTCCGGATATCCTGGCCATGCCCGTGAAAGGCGGATTCAACCTCGGCGCGCTGGTCTTCCTGGCCCTGCACCTGGCGGCGCCGGGGCTCGCCTTTCTCTACTTGAAGCAACGCCGGTCCGGCTAGTGACAACGGCAGCGAATCGGGCCGCGGGCGCGACGCCCCGGCGCTCAACCGCATGATGGAACGCGCATGATCGCCGTCTTGCTGTTCCTGTCGATCATTCTTGTCACGGTGGGCATCACCGTTGCCGCGGCCCGGCGCACGGAAACCGCGGCGGACTACTACGTGGCTGGAAGGCGCATCGGCGGGTTCCAGAACGGGCTGGCCATCGCCGGAGATTTCATGTCGGCGGCAACCCTGCTCGGCATCACGGCCCTGGTCTACACCGCCGGCTTCGATTCGGTGATCTACATGGGTGCGCCGCTGGCCGCCTTCGCCATCCTGATCTTCCTGATGACCGACAAGCTCAAGGAACTGGGCAGGTACACCTTCACCGACATCGTCTGCGCCCGCCTGAAGGAGCGGCCGATGCGGATACTGGCGGCGATCACGGCACTGGCGTTCTCCATCATGTACCTGATGGTGCAGGTGGTGGGCGCCGGGGCGCTTATCGAGATCCTGTTCGGCATCCGCTACCAGTGGGCGGTGCTCATCGTCACCGGGCTGATGGTGCTGTACGTGGCGGTGGGCGGCATGCTGGCCACCACCTGGGTGCAGATCACCAAGGCGGTGATGCTGCTGATCGGCGTCGCCGTCCTGGCGCTGCTCGCGCTGATCCGCTTCGAGTTCGACTTCACCACGCTCTATGCGACCGCCGCCGCCAAGCACGAAGCGGGCGCGTTTCTCACCCGGGCGGGCGGCATGGGTCTGACCACGCTCTCGTCGATCTCGCTTGGCGTCAGCCTCTGCTTCGGCCTCGCCGGTTCCCCGCATCTCCTGATGCGTTTCTTCACGGTGCCCGACGCGGCCGCGGCGCGCCTGTCCGCCGGCGTGGCGCTGAGTGCCGTGGCGTTCGTGAACATGCTCATATTCTTCGTCATCGGCATTGCGGCGGTGGCGCTGGTGCAGGACAACCCGTCCTACGTGGATGCGGCGGGGCAGGTTGCCGGCGGGGTCAACATGGTGAGCGTGCACCTTGCCCATGCGGTTGGCGGGGACGTCTATTTCGGCATCATGGCGGCCGTTGCCTTCGCCACCATCCTGGCGGTGGTGGCGGGCCTGACGATTGCGTCGGTGTCGGCCATCTCTCACGATCTCTATGCCAATGCCATCAAGCGGGGCAAGTCGAGCGAGAGTATGCAGATTCGCGTCTCACGCTGGGCCGCCGTGGGTCTCGGCGTGGTCGTTGCGATACTGGGGATACTGTTCGAAAAGCAGAACATCGCCTACCTGGTGTCTCTGACCATGGCGATCGGCGCATCCACCAACTTCCCGCTGCTGCTGCTCAGCATGTACTGGCGCGGATTCACTACCCGCGGCGCACTGGCCGGCGGGGTGGTGGGGCTGGTCACCGCAATCGTGCTCATGGTGCTCGGCCCCGCCGTATGGGTGGGGGTGCTGGGTTACGAGACGGCGATTTTTCCGGAACCGTTCCCGGCCCTCTACTCGGTGGTTGCCGCGTTCGGCACGATGTTCGCGGTTTCGGCACTCGACCGCTCGTCCCAGGGCTCGCTGGATCGTGAACGGTTTGCCGTGATGAAAATGCGCGATTGACTCGAATCGGGTTGTGTTTCCCGGGTCAGGAGGCGCGACCGGGACCGGGACCGGGAGCGATGCGCGGTCCGCCTCGGGGCACAGATCACCGGTTTGAGTGATTCCCTTGCCCCTCGGACGCCGGCAGCTTGAACACATACAGCGCCTGCCCACCGGCGGGCTGGTGAATGTCGGGGCTGATGACGGCGGTGAGTGCGCGGAAGACGCCCATGCCGGTCGGTACGGCGACGAATTGTTCGCCGCCTGCCATGTAGGTGACCGGATAGCCGTGGGTGGGGGCGCCGAGGCGCGTCTGCCAGAGCACCTGCCCCGTGTCCGTATCGAATGCCTTGAAGTAGCGGTCGAGGTCGCCGATGAAGACCAGCCCGCCGGCGGTGGCCAGGGCGCCGGTCATGAACATGGCCTGCTGGGTGTGGGTCCAGACGGGTTCCAGGCGGTCGGCGTCCACCGCGACCAGCATGCCCAGCTTGCCGTCGCTGCCCGGCATGGGATAGGAGCGGGAATCGCCGCCGAAGCCGCCTTCACCGGGCTCCCTGGGCACGGCGCGGCCGACCAGGTCTGCGCATAGCCGGTGCAGGGGAACGATCAGGCGGTTGTTCGCCTCGCTGTAGGCCATGGCCTGCCAGTTGTGCCCGCCGTAGATGCCGGGGCAGGCCTGGATGGGGTCGCCCACGTCCGCCTCGGCGATGTCCGGCCGGTAGCTGGCGCGGCCGGTGCGGGGGTCGATGCGGCTGAAGATGTTCTGGGGCAGGGTCTCCAGGTGGCCGAGGTAACGCCCGGTGCGCCGGTCGAGCCGCCAGAGGATGCCGTCCTTGCCCACCGTGTAGAGCCGTTTCTCGCCGCCGCGGTCGATGAGCACGCGCTCGAAGCCGGCTTCCATGTCGATGGTCTCTCCGGGCGCATGCTGGAAGTGCCAGGCGATGGCGCCGGTTCGCGCATCGATCGCCAGGGTCGAGTTGGTGTACAGGGCGGCGTCCGCGACGGTCAGGCCCCGGCTCGCGGCCACCCAGGGTTTCGCCTGGGAGGTTCCGACGTAGTAGAGGCCGAGTTCCGGATCGTAGCTGCCCGGGATCCAGACATCGCCCCCGGCCCGGAACTCCGCCGCCAGTCCGCCCCAGGTGTCGCCGCCCGGTTCGCCCGGCAGCGCGACCGTTGAGGTGCGCCAGAGTTCGCCGCCCGTGGCGGGGTCGTGGCCGGTGATGAAGCAGCCCTCCAACTGGTAGCGCTCGCAGCCGTTGATGCCGCTCAGCAGTACACCGCCGCCAAGGATCGGGCCGCTGGTGTGCGTGTATCCGTTGCGGTAGTCGGCCTTGACCGTCCGCCAGACGGGGTTGCCGGTGCGCGCGTCGATGGCGACCAGTGCGGCATCGTAGGTGGCGAGGAACAGCTTGTCGCCATGGATGGCGATGTTGCGCAGGGGCCCGCCGAGCGTCTTTGATTCGGGCGGGTAGTCGTAGGCGTATTCCCAGATCAACTCGCCCGTGGCGGCGTCCAGGGCCTGCACGATGTTGCCCGGATGGGTCAGGTACAGAACGCCGTCGTGCACCAGGGGCGTGACCTGGTTGCTGCCGTCCTGCATGGTCACGGCCCAGGCCAGTTGCAGCCGGTTCACGTTGGCGCGGTCGATTTGTTGCAGCGGGCTGTGCGCCCGGCCGTCCTGGGTCCGGCGCCAGTGCAGCCAGTCCCCCGGCGGCGGGTCGCGCAGGCGCGCATCGGACACCGGCTCGAATCCGTCGACCGCCCGGTTGCGGAAGGCGGAACGGCTGCGGGCGATCGCGTCGATACCGGCGGCGCCGGACCAGGAGTCGAAAGCCGATTCCTCGCTCGCAACCGCCGGCCCGGCATCCGGCAGCGTGTCGGCCGGAGCATCGTTGTGGGCAAACAGGAAGTCGACCAGAAGAGCGTGTTCCGACTCGGTCAGGCGCGAGCCGCCCGGTGGCATGGTATTGGCGTTGTAGGTCAGCAGTTCCTGCCGCGAACGGCCACCCCACCGGCCGAGAAAACCCTCACCCCGCAACGGCGTGCCGTGGGCCGAACCCTGCAGGGTGGCCCCATGGCACTCCAGGCAATGCTGTTCGTACAGTGCGGCGCCGGCGGCTGCCGGGTCGGCTGGCGATCCTGCCGCTGCGTTCGCCCAGACGGCGAAGCCGGCCAGGGCGTACCGGAGGGCGCGCCTGTCGCGTTCAGTTCTGCTCGAAACTGTAGCTGACCTCCAACCCATACGTTCGCGGTGCCCGCGTGGCAGCATAGCTCCACAGTCCCGCCACGTCGAAGCCGATGCCGTAGCCGTCCTCTTCGGCCAGGTTGCGGCCGAAGGCGCTGATGCGCACCGCACCGACCTCGTAGTTCGCCGAGGCGTTGACCAGGTGCTGTGACGAATTGGTCAGTTCCGGCTTGTTGGCGAAGTCAACCTCGTGCTCGCCCAGGTACCGCCAGCCGAACGTCACCCAGGCGCGGCCGCTGCCGGCGGTCCACTCGTAGGTGGCGCTGAGCGCCGCGGTGACGTCAGGCGCCCGGCGAATCTCCAGGTGGGAGAGGTCCTGGAGCCCGGCTGGACCGAGAAACTCGAAATCGTCGTACTGGGCGTCGAGCAGGCCAAGGTTGGCACGAATGCTCAGACCCGGCGCGGGCAGCCACTGGGTATCCACTTCGAGGCCGTAGATTTCCGCCGTGGAGGCGTTGGTGACCAGGGTGACCTGCCCGGTACCGCTGGTGGCCGAGGGAAGCTGCAGTTCCTCCTGCTTGTCCTCGTAGTCCATGAAGAAGGCGGCGACGTTGACCCGCAGGCTGCCGCCGAGCCAGTCGGATTTCAGGCCCACCTCGTAGTTGGTCACGGTTTCTTCGTCGTACGGGCGGGTTGCCGTTTCGATGCTGTCGACCCGGCCGTTGAACCCGCCGCTGCGATAGCCCACGGAGTAGGTGCCGTAGACCGAGGCATCGTCGTTCAGGCGAAAGAACAGGCCCGCCTTGGGCGTGAACTTGTTCCAGCTGTCGCTGGCGTCGGCGGTCACGATTCCCATCTGGTCGGTGTCCTTCTCGTCTTCCGTATAGCGGCCGCCGAAGTTGAACGTGAGCCGGTCGGTGAGGTCGTAGTCGGCTTCGAAGAAGAGCGCCCAGGACCGGGAATCCTGCGCGGATGTCTGCGGCAGGTCGAGCACGAGGTTCGGTACGGCGAACCCAATATAACTACGCAGGCGCACTTCGTATTCGGAATCCCAGACGTAGGCCCCGGCGGTACCCCGCAGCCTGGAGCCCGGATCGTCCAGGGTGAGGCGCAATTCGTGGGAGGTCTGCTCGTACTCCGCCGGGCGGGTGGTGTGGAACAGTTCGGGCGCCACCGCATCCCAGTCCGTGAGCACTGTCTCCTCCGTCTCCCAGGAGCCGAAGATGTAGTCGAGACGCAGGGCATCGGAGAGGTCCCAGCGCAGTTCAACGATGTGGGTGTCCGCATCGAAAGTGGCGTCGTCGGGGCCGACCAGGTCCTGGGTCGTCTTCCAGCGGTCGCCCGACACCGGTGTCTCGTGATCCGGCGAACAGAAACCGAACGCGTCGCAGAACAGTTGGCCGGGCTGGCCGACATTGAGCAGCGGCGGCGTATCCTGGTCCGTGCGCTCGATCTGGCCGGTGTACTCCAGTTCCACCGTATCGCTCGGCGTCAGCAGCACATTGGCCCCGAAGGACTGGTAATCGACGCGCCCCTCGTCGCGGCCGGTGTTCACATTGTCGTAGTAGCCTTCGTTCTGCTCATCGAGCGCGCCGGTCAGCTTGACCGCTACCCGGTCGCCGATGCCGAAGTTGAGCAGGCCCTGGAAGCGCATGGTGTCGTAGTTGCCGTAGCTTGCCTGGATCTTGCCGCCGGTTTCGCCGGTCGGCTGGCTGCGCCGCAGGTGGACCACGCCGCCGATCGTATTGCGGCCGAACAGGGTTCCCTGGGGCCCACGCAACACTTCGACGCTCTCGAGATCGATCGCCCGGGTGATGCCGCCCGTCATGGTGCCCAGGAAGATGCCGTCGACCACCACGCCGACGGCCGGATCGAAGTTCTTTTCCACTTCCGATACGCCGATGCCGCGGATGTAGGCCGCGGCGACGCCGCCGGGCCCCTGAGCGGTGTCGTCGAGCACCAGGTTGGGCGAGACGTAGACCAGGTCCCGCAGGTCGCGGGCGAAGGCGTTCTCGATCTCCTCCGGACCGAGCGCGCTGACGGCGATGCCGACATCCTGGATGTTTTCCTCCCGCTTGCGGGCGGAGACGACGATTTCCTCGATGGCCTGGGCGCCTTCCTGGGCGACCGCCGGCATTGGCGTGCCGATGATCAGGGCGCCGAGCGCGAAAGAGATAACCAGGAACGAGAAACGAACGAAGTTTGCTGGCAGTACTTGCATATGCGGTCAGTCCTCCTGGGTACATCAAGCAGCTACGGCAAAAGCTGCTCCACAGGCGCCGACCGGCGCCAAGCCGGAAGTCCTCCGATCCGGCCTTGGGAGCGCGAAGCGTTCCAGCATACCAGCGGGTCATACGAAAATTAAGACGGATTACAATTTTTCGCTAGCCGGCCTGCCCAACCGGCCCATGGAAAGGACGAAGTGATTCCGATGATGCGTTAACCGATAGATTGCAGGACTGGCGGCAACCCGGTTTTATCTTGTGGTGCCCTTACCCGGCAGACTCAGCCTCGTGCGCGGCGTTCGCGGTTTCCGACCTCGGCTGTGTCGCCCGGTGTTTGCAGGCTGCTAACGCGCAATATTCGCCCGTCACGCCGTCGATGAGCATCGTTTGCGCGGTGTCGCTGCCGGGGTCGCAGACCGCGACCCAGAATGGCTTGTAGACCTGCCGGCTTTCGACGATGTCGACTTGAGGCAGCACCAGGGCCTTGTGTTTCTGACGGACGACATGGTCGGCGTAGCGCCTGGCCAGCGCCAGGGTTGCGTCGCGGTCCTCGCGGCGGTTCAGCATCCAGGCATCGCCGGCCGTGCGATCCTCCAGGCAGAACGGGTCGGCGGTGGCGCAGACGCCGGTTCGGGCATCGACGAGGCAGGAGATCAGGGAGGTTGTCGCGCCCAGCCAGGTTCTGGCCCGGTAGCGGAACAGGTACCAGTCGTAGGGGTAGTAGATGCGCTGACAGCGCTGCATCGAAAACGGGGCGGCAGATCGAGCGTCCGGATGCTCGGGTCTTGCCTCGCCCAGAATGGCAAGAAAACGGTGATCGGTCATGAGGGATCCCGCCCGCGGGCGTGGATCTCCCGGGCGATTTCAGCCGCCTCGGGGCTCAGCGCAAGGGTCGTGCTGCCTCCCGGGCCGGCTGGCAAGGGGCCCAGGGCGGCCGCTTGCCGGATCGCCTCGCTGACGTGCGCGGGTACCGGCGCGATATTGCGCGTAGCCAGGCTGACGATGACGATGGCGGCCGTGGAGGCGCAGATGCCGGCGAACATCGAGTGCAGGGTGGTCACGGTGGCCAGGTCGGCGAACTCCCAGGCGAGGCAGGTCCCTGCGCCGGCCAGCATCGAGGCGATGGCGCCCGGTGTGTTTGCCCGCTTCCACCACACGGCGCAGATGAACGCGGGTGCGAAGGCGCTGCCGAGCACGGAGGTCGCGAAAATGACGATGGTGAAAACCGTGGGCGGCTCGATAACGGCGACGGCGTAGCCCGCGGCGCCGATGGCCAGTACCAGGGCGCGGGAGACCAATACCATCTCCCAGTTGCTCGCATCGCGCCGGATGAAACGCTGGTAGAGATCCCTGGAAGCGATCGAACCGGTCTGCAAAAGCAGCGAGTCGGCGGTGGACATGATTGCCGCCATGATCGCTGCCATGAGCAAGCCGGTTACCGCCGCCGGAAGCAGTTCCCGGGCCAGGCTGAAGATCGCCAATTCCGGGTCGGCGAGTTGCGGCAGCACGGCGATGGCCAGGATGCCCGCCAGGTAGGGTGTCGGGACGAACAGCAGGTTCCAGCCCGTGGCCCAGGCACCGGCCGACCGGGACGTTTCCGGCCGAGCCATGGCCATGTGCCGGGTCACCACGTGCGGCCAGCCCATGTAACCGATGGAGAAGATCAGCACCGCGCCTACTACCACGCCCCACTGTCCCTCAAAGGCGAGGTCCCGGCCCCAGATCGAAAGCAGCGTGGGATCGACCTCGCCAACCGCGGCGTTGCCGGCGGCAAAGCCGCCGAAATGGGCGATGGTCGCCGCCAGAATCCAGAGAACGCCGATCAGCATGATCAGGCTCTGGAAGAAGTCCGTGTAGGCGACGGCGAGATAACCGCCGAGAAAGGTGTAGACAATGATGATGGCCAGCGCGATCAGCAGGGCCACGGAATAGGGCAGGCCGGTGATCAGTTCCATGCCCTTGCCGCCGGCGATGAACTGGGCGACGACGTAAGACGAGAGCAGGAACACGGCGAGGCCGGCGGCGATGAGCCGGGTCCACGGCGACGGATAGCGGTGTTCCAGGTATTCGATGGCGGTGAGCGCGCCGGTGATCTGCGACAGCTTGCGCATCCGGCGGCCGATGACACTCAGGTTGACCACGGCGCCGCCGATGTCCCCCACCGCGTACCAGAGCGACCAGTAGCCGTGGGTATAGGCCAGGGAACCGGCGCCCAGGAACATGTAACCGCTCATGGAGGTGCTTTGCAGGGTGAGCGCCGTCACCATGGGGCCCACGCGCCGCCCGCCCAGGAGATAGCCCTCGAGGTCCTTCGCGCCGCCCCGGCGCATGGCCCACCAGCCGATGCCCAGCACGACCGTGTAGTACAGAACCAGGAAGACGATGACCGTGGTGCCCATCAGTCCTGCCCGGGCTCCTTGTCATCGCGTTCCCAGTGGCGGGACCGGATCAGGAACACAATGGTGTAGCCGATCCAGGCGAGGGGCGCGCCGATCAGCAGAATCAGGGTTTCAGGCGGCAGTCCGAACATGGGGCGCAGATCGTCTCAGAAGTGGGGCATGCCCCGCCACCATGAACTTGCAGCTTCTCCCGAGTACAATCAGCGCCCCACATTGCAGCAAGAGTCACCCCCATGGGAAACGACGAGCAGATTCGGCTGCGCGACGATGCGCGTTGCGAGGCCGCCGTGCAGACACTCAAGGACGTGTTGTGGCGCTTCGATGAAATGAGCGAAGGTACCTACACCCTCTACGATCTGCTCGGCTACCTGCTCGAGGATCTTGTGCGCGAAGGTTGCTGCGCCGCGTGCATCGATGAGACCGTCTCCGCCGTTTACAAGGAGGTGGGCGTCGATCCCCAGGTGCACAGGCAGGACGACGAAGCCGTCTATCATTGACCGAAACGGTTGTTCCGAACCCGCAACGGCTGTCCCGAACCCGCAACCATGACCCTTGACGACCTGCTGCTGCGCGCGGCACAGCGTTCTCCCGACAGCGATGCGCTGATCTTTCCCGAGAGCCGACTCACCTACCAACAGCTTGCCGACAACGCCTTCGAACACGCCAGGAGCCTGATGGCCCTGGGCATCGAACCGGGCGAGCATGTCGGCATCCTTATGCCGAACTGCCCCGAGTTCATCGAACTGCTGTTCGGAATCGTCCTCGCGGGCGGCGTGGCCGTGACCGTCAATGCCCGCTACAAGGCCGAAGAGTTGGCCTATGTGGCGGAAAACGCCGATCTGAAGGCGGTCGTCACCTCGAGCCTTGCTTCGGAGTACGTGGATTTCGCGGGGCTCCTGCAGGATGCCCTGCCGGGGCTGGCCGATGCGCCGGACCCGCGGGCGCTCCTGCTCGACAGTGCGCCGTTGCTGCGCTTCGTCACCCGCATCGGCGCTGACGCGCCATCCGGGTTCCTGCCGTATCACGCGTTCAGGGCCGCTGCCGCGCAGCGGACGCGGGCCGACGTCGACCGGCGCCGGCAGTCGGTGCAGCCCACCGACCCGGGCCTCATGATGTACACCTCGGGCACCACCTCCAATCCCAAGGGTTGCCCGCTGGCGCACGGCAAGCTGGTCAGGACCGGCATCGCCATGAACCGTGAACGCTATTTTCTCGATGCCGACGACCGCTTCTGGGCACCACTGCCCATGTTCCACATGGCGTCCATCCTGCCGCTCCTCGGCTGCTTCGATGCGGGTTGCGCCCTGTTGTCGATGAACCGGGTGGACGCCGGAGTGGCGCTGGAGATGATGGAGCGGGAACGGGTCACGGTGGCGTTCCCGGCCTTTCCGACGGTCACCAACGAACTCATAGCCCATCCGCGGTTTGCAAAGACGGATCTCAGCCGGCTGCGGCGCATCAACAACGTGGCGCCGGTGGAGATGCTGCGCAACTTTCAGCAGGCGTTTCCGCAGGCTGTGCAGACCGGCGCCTACGGCATGACGGAACTCTGCGGGGTGGTTTCCTACAACCACCCCGACGAAGACCTGGAAAGCCGGCTGTACACCTGCGGCAAGCCCTTTGCGGGGCTTGAGGTGAGAATCGTCGATCCGGAAACGCTGGAGGAGTTGCCTGCCGGGGAGCGCGGCGAGATCTGGGTTCGGGGGTATTCGGTGTTCGACGGGTACTACAAGGCGCCGGAGAAGAATGCGGAGAGTTTCTACGAGGGCTGGTTCCGCACCGGCGACCTGTGCTCGGTGGACGGCGAGGGGCGCATCGCCTACCACGGGCGCATCAAGGACATGCTCAAGGTGGGCGGGGAGAACGTTGCCGCGGTGGAGATCGAGTCCTGGCTGGCAACCCATCCCGCGGTGAAACTCGCCCAGGTTATCGGGGTTCCGGACGAGCGCCTGCTGGAAGTGGCCGCTGCCTATATCGAACTCGAAGAGGGCGCCCGGGCCACCGAAGCGGAGATCATCGACCACTGCCGCGGCAAGATCGCCAGTTTCAAGGTGCCGCGGCACGTGCGCTTCGTCGACGAATGGCCCATGTCGACAAGCAAGGTGCAGAAATTCCGGCTGCGCGAAATGTTCGACGCCGGTGCGGCCGATATCAGGGCGCCGGAGCCGGGGGAATCTCCATCCGCACCCTGTGGCGCAAGCGCGGGTGTGTCTTAGGCGCGATCAGGGCGTTCTGCACCTCGAAATCCAGTTCCAGTTCCTCCAGCAAGGCCCCTGGCCTCACGATCAACCGGATGGACCCATGCGGCGGCACTTCTAACTGGTCGCCATGCTCTGGAAAGGTATAGCCACTGAGGTTGCGCAGCCGAATGGGGGCGTCCGAGTCATTTGCGATGCGGATGCGGCCAACCTGCAATCCCGGTTCGTAGCGGCCCTCCGTCACGTCCAGCGCCGCCTTGAGCAGGCCGACCACCTGGGCTTCCCGGCCGATCAGCAGGTCCTTGAACCAGACCACGGTGCGGCCGTCGAACAGGGCTTCGCGCAGGGCTTCCGTTGAGCGCTCCGTGGCGAACGCCAGCGTGACCGGGCGATGTCCGCCGAGATCCGGCCGATAGTCCCAGTCGATCAGGTCGTGTATGTCGGAGACGCCCAGGGGCGTCAGGCCGTGGTCCAGGGCGATCTGAAAGGCTTCCTCGGCGTAGTGGTCGCCGTTGGCGATCTCGATGCCGTGCAGCATGCCGGCATCGATCATGTCTTTCTGAAAGTCGGTGACGCTGGCAATGGCAAGCGGGTTGGTGCGTGACCACCAGGCGTGGTTCCAGAAGACGAAGGCGCCCTGGTCGTTGGCGGCTTTGACGGCGGCCTCGGGCGGCCACTGGTTGGCGGCGATGTAGTAGTCGGTCGGTGTCTCGGACTTGGGCTCCTCTTCCAGGCGCAGCAACGCGTTCGCATCCTCGATAAACACCGCGTTCATGTGCCCGGCGGGCGCCTCCCTGGTGATTTCCGAACCCCGTATGATCAGGAGATCGTGCCCCGCGGCCGCCGCGACGGCATCGTCGTAGGCCCGATTGCGGTCCGGGTGCGGGATGTCCGCCCGGTGCGGCTGCCACTCGAGGTGCTCGGTGATGGCCAGCGCATCGAGGCCGTCCCGCAGGGCTTCCTCGACCCGGATTTTCGGCCAGACGTGGCCGTCGGAGAAGACGCTGTGGGTGTGCAGGTCGACCACGAGGGTGTGGTACGCCTCGACATCGGGGAAGCGAATGAGCCGCTCCTGGTCCGGCGGCGGGCTGGCGGCGGGGTCGTGGGCCAGTGCGGCGGCGGGCAGAACCAGCAACATCAGCAACTGACGGAAAACAGCCTTGCATGCGGGCTTCGGTCTCGCGTGCAACAAATCACTTGCCGAATCGGAATTCCGAGCGCCGAGCGGGCGCGAGGTACGGTCCTCCTGCACGCTAAGCGGGATCCCTCTGTTCGACAGAACGGGTTGATCGACAAACCGGCCCCGCAACGAGTTGCGGGGCGTCGCCACCTGCCGAAGCGGTGCTTCGGCTCGGGCTGCGTCCGACCGGTGGCGACCCTTAAAGGTGCTGGAGGCCCGCACCACCTCACACCCGCTCTCATCGTACTGCCAACCGTTGTTCCCTGCGCGTCGGCGTCCCGGCGCGCCGGGTTCCCGGCTCGCATGGGCTCTTTCGTCAGGTAGTGCGTTCGTGGATTCAGACCGGATGGGCGTGCTTTTCATGGTTGCTTCCTGCTTGCCCCGATTGGGGTATCCGTTGCGGCGGCAACGCTAAGGCAAGGCCAGGCAACACGCAAGCGACGGAATGCGCGGCCCGGCATGCCGTGTAACGCTTCTGGACGCTGACACGATAATCGGTCACCTTGTCGATACCGTGGCGCATTGCGGGCCAGGCAACCCGGAGGGCAGCACACCATGGAAGTCGGCGTCATCACGCTCGGGGACAACCGGCCGGATCCCCAGACGGGACGGCAGAGATCGCCGGCCGAGCACCATCGGGAGGTATTGGACCTGGCCGTCCGGGCGGAAGCCCTGGGCTTCGATTCGTTTCACGTCGGCGAGCACCACGGCTGCGACTACATCACTTCGAGCCCCTCCGTCGTGCTCGGGGCGGCCGCGGCGCTCACCGACCGCATCCGGCTCAGTACCGCGACCGCCCTGCTGCCGATTCACGACCCGGTCCGCTTTGCAGAAGACTATGCGACGGTCGATGTGCTCTCGAACGGCCGTGCCGAGGTGATCGTCTCCCGGGGTATCCTGCCGCGCAGCTACGGCGATTTCGGCTACGACTACCACAGATCCCGGGCGCTTTTTCGGGAAAATATCGAAGTCGTCCTGGACCTGTGGCGCGAAGAAAACGTCTCCCGCCCGTGCGAATTCAGACCTGCGATTGACGGTTACACGGTGCAGCCACGTCCCGTGCAGCGTCCCAACCCACCCCTGTGGATCGGCGGCGGCTTCTCGGAAAAATCGGTGCTGCTCGCGGCGGAGCTCGGCCTGCCCCTGACGCTGCCGAGCGTAACCGCGCCGCCGACTGCCTTCGTGCCCTTGGTGGAGACCTACCGGGAGCGGTTTCAGGACCGGGGCACCGGCGGCCCCCGGGTGGCCGCCCTCTCGCACACGCACTGCGCCGCTGACCGGGAAACGGCGCGCCAACGCTACGGCCGCCGTTACGTCGAATACATGAACTGGGTTGTCCGGTCACTGGTGCCATGGGGATTTGCACCGGTGCTGAAACCTGGCGAGCAACCGCCGCCCGCACCCGCTTTCGACTTCGAGAAGGCTGTCGACGGAGGGCCGGTGGTTGCCGGCAGCCCGCAACAGGTGCTCGACCGCCTGTCGGAATTCAGGGAAGCCTGCGGCCTGGACCGGCAGTTGTTGCACATTGACAACGGGTCGCTCCCGCAGGAGGAACTGTTCGACTCCCTGGAACTGATGGCGACGGAAGTCATTCCGCACCTGCAGGGCAGTTGAAGGGACATTGGTGGAAGTACTTGACCCCGCCGCTTGCCGGTTCGGTGAACTGGCGTTTCAATAGCCGACGTGGCGGCCGTTGTACCGGTGCCGCGAACAACGGGGCAAGTTGACTTGGACATTCGGTCCCCTTACCTGATCTTCATCGGCGATGCCAAGGACCAGCTGGCGGCTAAGACTGGGCAGGGAATCGTCGACTGGCGGCCGGAGCGGGCCTTGGGTCAGCTTCGCCTGCCCGGGTGTGGGGCGGATCTGGGCGTTCCCGAACTGACGGTCGGCGCGGGCGCTGCGCGGGGTGCGAAAACCCTGGTGATTGGCTCGGTCAACCCGGGTGGCGTGTTGCCGGCTGCGTGGACCGCGGTGATCGTGGAGGCCCTCGGGTGCGGGCTGGATGTGGCGAGTGGCCTGCACACCCGGCTCGCATCCTTTCCGGAGGTGGCCGATGCAGCGCGGGTCAACCGTCGTCAACTGTTCGATGTCCGCCATGCGGATCGGCCGTTCAAGACCGGTACCGGTGAGAGGCGCCCGGGGAAACGCCTGCTGACGGTGGGCACGGATTGCTCCGTCGGCAAGAAATACGCTGCACTGGTCATCGAGCGCGAATTGCGGCGCCGGGGCGTGGATGCCGATTTCCGCGCGACCGGCCAGACCGGCATTCTGATCGCAGGTAGCGGGGTGGCCATCGATGCGGTGGTGGCCGATTTCATTTCGGGTGCCGCCGAGTGGCTGTCTCCGGCGGCGGACCCGGATCACTGGGATGTCATCGAGGGGCAGGGCTCCCTGTTCCATCCTGCCTTTGCGGGCGTGACGATGGGCCTGTTGCACGGTTCCCAACCCGATGCCTTCGTCGTCTGCCACGAGCCGACCCGGGCCACCATGCGCAACGTCGCATCACCCATGCCATCGCTGGAGGCGGTCGTCGACATGACGATCGGTGCCGGCCGTTCGACCAATCCGGACATCCGCTGTGCGGGGGTCGCCCTGAATACGCAGCAACTGGGTGAAGGAGCGGCCCGTGCCCTGGTCGACGAAACCGCGGCACGGCTCGAGCTGCCGGTTTCGGACCCGGTCCGCTTCGGGATGACAGGCTTGGTGGACGCCTTGTTGAACCGCTTCTGATGGCAGGCCCGGTCCGTACCAGGGGCCTGTCGGTAACCGCTGCCCGGGAACGGTGGCCGCTGCAAGGCGAGTTCCGCATCTCCAGGGCCGTAAAACGCGTGGCCGATGTGGTGGTGGTCGCCGTCGACGATGGAATTCACCGGGGCATGGGAGAGTGCGTGCCCTATCGGCGCTACGGCGAGACGGTGGAGTCCGTGCTGCGCGAACTCGCCCCGGTCCGGGCAATGAGCACCGCAGAGGCTCTGGATGCCGGACATGCAAACAGCCTGTTGCCCGCGGGTGCCGCCCGCAATGCCCTCGACTGCGCCCTGTTGGACTGGCGGGCGCAACACCTCGGCCAGGCTGCCTGGAATCTGCTGGGCCTGGAGAAACCGGGCGAAGCGACGACGGCTTACACCCTGAGTATCGGTACACCGAAAGAAATGCGCCGGATGGCAACCGCAAACAGGCACCGCGCGCTGCTGAAGATCAAGCTGGGCGGGGCCGATGCCCGCCGCGACGGTGAGCGCCTGCGTGCCGTGCGGGACGGTTCTCCGGACGCGGAACTTATCGTCGATGCGAACGAGGGCTGGACGCCGCAGCGACTGGAGTCGATGCTTCCGGTCGCCGCGGACACCGGCGTGGCGATGATCGAGCAGCCGTTGCCCGCGGGGCAGGACGAGGCCCTGTTGAATCTGAATGCCCCGGTGATGATCGGCGCCGACGAGAGCGCACACACACCCGAGAGTTTGCCGGCGCTGTGCAACAAGTATCAGGTGGTCAACGTCAAGCTCGACAAGACGGGAGGGTTGAGCACGGCACTGGCCATGGCGAAGGCGGCCCGGGCCCAGAAGTTTCAGGTCATGATCGGCTGCATGGTGGCGACATCGCTGGCCATGGCTCCCGCCCTGCTGCTGGCCGGGTACGCCCGGTTCGTGGACCTCGACGGCCCGCTCTTGCTCAAGGAAGACCGGGTGCCCGGCCTGAACTACGGTGACAGCCAGGTCGCCTGGCCGAACGAGCGTATCTGGGGCACCCCGTAGCGGCCGCGGTCCCGGCCCGGGAATTGTTTTTGCCGGTTTGCCCGCCGGCAATTGACTTGAGCAGCAGTCTGGGGCTTGCTCAACGAAACCCGGTGGCACGCAATCGTCGATGGATACACAGAAGCTGCAGAAGGTACTCGCGGAGCGGGGGCTGGGTTCCCGCCGCGAACTGGAGGGGTGGATTGCCGCCGGACGCGTGACCGTGAACGGCGAGACGGCGCACGTCGGGCAACGGGTGGGCGCGGAGGATGTGATCGCCCTGGACGGGCGCAGGCTGGCTGTGCGGTCGAATGAGCCGAGCCGGGTTCTGGTTCTCAACAAGGCGGCCGGCGTGATCTGCACCCGGCACGACCCCGAGGGCCGCCGGTCCGTGTTCGAAGGCCTGCCAATACTGCGTACCGGACGTTGGATTGCGGTGGGGCGGCTCGACATCCAGACCACCGGCCTGCTGCTGTTGACCAACGACGGCGCACTGGCGCACCGGATGATGCACCCGTCGACCGGGCTCGACCGCGAGTACGCCGCGCGGGTGGACGCGCGCCTGGACGATCCCGAGTTGCAGGCGCTGACCACGGGCCTCATCGTCGATGGCGAGCGACAGCAGTTCAGCGATGTGAAGTACTTCGACGGTTCGGGCCGCAACCACTGGTACCACGTCGTGCTGATGGAAGGGCGCAACCGGGAAGTGCGGAAACTCTTCGAGGCGGTCGGCGCGCGGGTCAGCCGGTTGAAGCGCGTTCGCTACGGGCCCGTCGTGTTGCCGTCAAGGATGAAGCGGGGCGCCCTCGCGGAGATGGAGCAGCCGGACCTGAAGGAACTGTACAAACTGCTGAAACTTCCCTTCAAGCCGCACCGGGGAAGAGTCCGCCGCAAGCGCCGCGCGTCCCTGCTGTTGCCGTATCCGCCGCTCAAGCACCTGCGGCCGGCCGGGGCGGCAAAGCCCGGGTGACCTTTCGTGGAACAAGATCCCACTCGACTCTTAGCCCGACCTATTCGTGAATGGACGTAGCGAGGCTGGCAAGAGTAGTGAAAGCGCTGGGTGCACGGACGCGTGCTTGCAGCACGTTGAGCGCGCGGCTGGAGTACGCCCAGTGATTTCGCTGCTATTGACTGCCGCAGTAGTTCATTCATGAATAGGTCGGGTTAGGACACTCTGGAACAAGCGCCAGCGCCGGGCGGCGAGTTCGCATACGGCGCTTCCCTTTCGGCGCACCAGCCACGACATCCTGCTTATGCGGGAGGGTGTGGGACGAGCTCCAACGCGCCGAAAGGGAAGCACCGTATGCGAACTCTTTCCCGGGATTCAGGCGTTGTTCCTCGTGCCGGCGTTTCTATCGCAAAGGATTTCTCAACGGCATGCGTCTACTTGTTGAGTGCCAAGGTGCGGCGGATGATGGTCCCGCATGACTGAACCCAGCGACGAATTCCTGGTATCCCGGGCCCGGGCCGGAGACAGGCAGGCATTCGCCGACCTGCTGGAGCGTCATTACGACCGCATATACCGGCTGGGGGTGCGGATGCTGGGCGACATCGAGTCGGCGGCGGACCTGGCCCAGGATGTGTGCGTCGGCCTGCCGGGCAAACTGGGGTCTTACCGCGGGGAAAGCCGGTTCACCACCTGGCTGTACCGCGTTGTGGTCAATGCCGCCCGCGACGCCATGCGCCGCGACGCGACGCGCCGGCGCATGGAGGACCACTACGGCGAGGTCGAGGCGATGCAACGCTCGTCCGACGCCTCCCGTCAGCGTGAAGCACTCTGGTTGCGCCAGTCGCTCGGACGGCTGGGTGAAGACCTGCGAACCACTGTGGCACTCGTGGTCGGGGAAGGCCTCGGGCACGCGGAAGCGGGGCGCGTACTCGGTGTGGCCGAATCCACCGTGTCCTGGCGCATGGGCGAGGCGAAAAAGCGCCTGCGCGCCCTGGCGGTTGACGAGGAGACGTTGTCATGAGCGATGAACTTGGACGGCTGGAAGCGGCGCTGGGCGCCGATGTGCCCGAACCTCCCGCACAAGCCCGGGAACGCGCCGTCGCGGCCGCCATGTCTGCCTTCGACCGGCACCAGCAGACGGTGGCCGATGGCGGGCGGCGCACCGGACGGGCCGGCGAGACCTTCAGGGCCTGGTTGCGGGGGCTGGCAAGTCCCAATTCGAACACCTACCTGGCGTTTGCGGGAGCGGCGGCATTCGCGCTGGTCGCCGTGTTTGTCGTTTACATGCTGCCGCTGTCCCAGCTTTTGCGGCCGGAATCGGAGACCCCGGAGGTGCCGGATGTCGCCAGATCCATCGAGGAGACGCAATTCGACGCCCCGAATGTCGCAGAAGCGGTGAGCGAAAGGACTCAACCGGAACCCATCGAGTTGCCTGAGGCCGTCCCGCAGACACCGTACGCACCCCCGGCCGACGCCCTTGCAATCACCCCAGCGCCGGCCGTAGCGGCGGACTCGGCCCGTGAAACGAAAACCATGGCTTCGAAGCGTGGCGCACCGGGCGCTGCACCCGGAGAAACGCCGTCCGCACATGCGCCGGAAGCGATGGCCTACAAGGAGATTGCCCTGAGTGCACAGGCGCCGCCGGAGTCCGCTGTTCGCATGCGTCAAGTTGCCCCGGCGAGTATTGCCAGCAAGCTGGCGATAGAGAACCAACCCCATCCCGGCTACCGTGACCAGGGCAGAGATCAATTTGCCGATTTCGATACGAACCCCGTCAAGGTTGTCGCCGAAGAGCCGGTGTCGACCTTCTCCATCGATGTGGACACCGCCTCTTACGGCTTCACGCGGGCATCGCTCGGCAATGGACTGCTGCCACAGAAGAATGCCGTGCGGGTGGAGGAACTGATCAACTATTTCCCGTACGACTATGCCCAGCCGGAGGATCGGGAGACGCCGTTCGCCGCCAGCGTGTCGGTGCTGCCGGCGCCGTGGAATGCCGCTAACCGGTTGCTGCACATTGGCATCAGGGGTTACGCGGCGGACGACGATGCCGGACGCCGCGCCAACCTGGTGTTCCTGGTGGACACGTCCGGCTCCATGCAGGCGCCGAACAAGCTGCCGCTGTTGATCAACTCGCTGAAGATGCTGCTGGAGGCCCTGGGGCCCGACGACCGGGTGGCCATCGTCACCTACGCCGGTTCGGCGAGCGTGTTGCTGGAACCGACCCGGGTCGAGGAAAAGGCGAGAGTCGGCGCGGCGCTGG
Organism: Pseudomonadales bacterium; assembly: GCA_963663395.1. GTDB lineage: Bacteria > Pseudomonadota > Gammaproteobacteria > Pseudomonadales > Azotimanducaceae > Azophilus. The sequence continues at coordinate 3,802,456 of OY760226.1, read as the reverse complement.
AACGGTTGAGCGCCGACGGCTTCACGGCGGGCGGGGAGGGCATCCGCCAGGCCTACCTGCTGGCCGAGCAGCACTTTGACGAGGACGGCATCAACCGGGTGATTCTCGCCACCGACGGGGACTTCAACGTGGGCATCACCGACCCCGGGGAGTTGGCCGGGTTCATCGAGCGCAAGCGCGCCGGCGGCGTTTTCCTTTCTGTACTGGGTTTCGGCATGGGCAACTACAACGATGCACTGATGCAGCGTCTTGCCCAGAACGGAAACGGCAACGCTCTCTACATCGATTCCCTCTCCGAGGCGCGCAAGGCTCTGGTGGAGGAAGCGCGGTCCCTGCTGTTCCCGATCGCGAAGGACGTGAAGATCCAGGTGGAATTCAACCCGGCGGCGGTCAGCGAGTACCGTCTGATCGGCTACGAGACGCGCCTGCTGGAGCGCGAAGACTTTCGCAACGACGAGGTGGATGCGGGTGAGATCGGCGCCGGTCACCGGGTGACGGCAATTTACGAATTCACGCCCGCGGGTTCCGGAGCCGAGCGGATTGCGCCGCTCCGTTACCAGCGCGATGCGTCGGCCGAGGCGGGCTCGCCGGACGAACTGGCTTTCCTGAAGATTCGTTACAAGCTGCCCGATGCCGAGACAAGTACGCTGGTGACAAGGCCGGTTACCGCGGCGGATGTCCACGCGAGTGCCGGTGCGGCGCCGGCCGATGTGCGGTTTGCGGCGGCGGTCGCGGCGTTCGGGCAGATCCTGCGCGGTGGCCGCTACACCGGCGGCTACGGCTACGGCGACGTCATTGACCTGGCCCAGGGGGCGAGGGGAGAGGACCCGTTCGGTTACCGTGCGGAGTTCGTCGGCCTGGTACGCCTGGCCCAGTCGGCGGCCGCCATGCCTCCGCTGCAGCGCTGATCTCCACAACCGGCCGGTATCGAAGGCGCGGCGGCTCGCGCTACAATGCGGCGGACTGCCGTCCGTGCAGGCTCGGGCATCGGCTCGAAGAGGGTTGGGCAGTCGAATCCGGTTGCAAAAGCGGGCTTTCCGCCCGATTCACCAGGAAAACGAAGATGCTCGAGCTCTATCACAACGCCATTTCCACCTGTTCCCAGAAAGTACGGCTTGCCCTGGCGCACAAGGGGGTCGAATTCGAATCGCACGAGATCGACCTGCTCGGGGGCGGCCAGCACGATCCCGACTACGTCAAGCTGAACCCGAATCACGTCGTCCCCACGCTGGTTGACGACGGCACCGTCCTCATCGAATCCACCCTGATCAACGAGTTCGTCAACGACCGCTTCTCCGAACCGGCCATGCTCCCGGGGGATCCGTCCGGCCGTCATGGCGCGCGCCTGCTGGTCAAGACGATCGATGACAAAGTGCATCCCGCGACCGGAGTCGTGACCTTCGCGATCGGGCCGCGCACGCTGTTGCTTCGGCAACCCAAGGAGGTGCGCGAGGCCAACACGAACGCCATTCCCGACCCGGCCCGCCGCGCGGCGCGGCGCAGCGTCATCGAACACGGTGTCAAGGCGCCGGAGTTTGCGGGCGCGCTCGCCACCATGATCGGCTTCCTCGATCGTGTGGACGGGGCCCTGGCGTCCTGCGACTGGCTCTCAGGCGACGGGTTCGGCCTGGCCGACGCGGCGGTGCTGCCGTACGTGCTGCGCCTGGACAACCTGTTCATGACCCCGGTGATCGAGGCGCGGGGCAACCTGCAGGCCTGGTACGAGCGGGTTCAGGCGCTGCCCACCTATACCAAGGCGGTAGCGGACTGGCTGGCGCCGCCCTTCGTGAACATGATGCGCACCAATGGCGAAGCGGTCTGGAGCGACGTCGAGCCGCTGACCCGCCAGGCGAACTGAGGGAACCCCTTCGAAAAGGCGCGTCAGGGCTTGCTGGCGTGCAGCAGGTAGTTGACGTCCGTATCCCGGGTTAGCCGCGCCCGGTTGGAGAACGGGTTGTAGGCCATGCCGGCCACTTCTTCCACGCGCAGCCCGGCCTTGCGTACGGCCCGGGCCAGTTCCGAGGGGCGGATCAGCCTGGCGTAGTCGTGGGTGCCCTTGGGCAGGATGTTCAGCACGTATTCCGCGCCGAGAACAGCTAGCAGGTATGCCTTCGGGGTGCGGCTGATGGTGGAGAAGAACAGTTGCCCGCCGGGCGCCGCCAGGTCCGCACAGGCGGCAATCGAAGACCCGTAGTCCGGAACATGCTCCAACATCTCCATGCAGGTGACCGTATCGAATGCGCCCGGGTGCTCACCGGCGAGATCCTCGGGCGTAGCTGCCAGATACTCGAGTTCGGCGCCGGTTTCCAGCGCGTGCAATCGTGCGACCGCCAGGGGCTTTCCTGCCATGTCGATGCCGGTGACCTCGGCTCCTGCAGCCGCCATGGCTTCCGCCAGAATGCCGCCCCCGCAGCCCACATCGACGACGCGCGCGCCTTCCAGGGGCGCCCGTTCGGCGACGTAGCCGAGGCGCAGGGGATTGATGTCGTGCAGGGCGCGAAAATCCCCGTTCGGGTCCCACCAGCGATGGGCGAGGGCCTCGAATTTTCCGATTTCGGCGTCGTCGATGTTCAATGCACGATGTCCCGCCAGCGTTCGGCCCGGGCGCCGATCGCGTCGATGTCCATAGTTTTGAAGCCCTTGTCCTCGTAGAGGCAACGCCCACCCACCCAGACGTGACTGACTGCACCCGAAGGGGCGCCATGAATGAGGGTGGACACCGGGTCGCGCACGGGTGCGAACCGCGGCGCGCCGAGATCGAACGCCACGAGATCGGCGAGCTTTCCGGGCTCGAGCGAACCCGTTTCCTTGTCCAGCCCCAGGGCACGGGCGCCCCCGAGCGTCGCCATGCGCAGCATTCGGGCGGCGTCGGCTTTCGTTGTGTCGCCGGACGTCTGCTTGGCGAGCAGCGCCGCCAGGCGCGCCTCTGCAAGCAGGTCCAGGGCGTTGTTCGATGCCGCTCCGTCGGTGCCCAGTGCGACGTTGACGCCCGCCTCCACGAGACGCTCGACGGGGCAGATGCCGCTCGCCAGCTTGAGGTTGGAGTGCGGGCAATGGATGACGTTGACGTTGTGCAGGGCGACGAGATCGAGTTCATGGTCGGTCAGTTGCGTCATGTGCACCGCCTGCAGCGCCGGCGACAAAAGGCCCAGGTCGTGCAGGTAGTAGATCCAGGACTGCCCGACGCTGCTTCGCGCATCGGCCACTTCGGCGGCGTTCTCGTGCAGGTGCGTCTGTATGGGCCGGTTCAGTTCCTCGGCGTACATCGCTGTCTTCTCGAGAGCTTCCCGTGACACGGTGTAGGCGGCATGCGGACCGAAAACCATGTTGATGCGCGGATCGTTCATGTGCTCGTCCAGCAGTGCCATGCCCTTGTGCAAGGCTTCGTCGGCGTTGCGGCTCCAGACGTTGGGGAAATCCAGAACTGGGAAAGCCACCTCGGCGCGCATGCCCGCGCGCGATGCGCATCGCGCCACCTCGTCCGGGAAGTAATACATGTCGGAGAACGTCGTGATGCCCATGGAGAGCATCTCGGCAAGGGCCAGGTCGGTGCCGTCGCGCACGTAATCCCGTGAAAGGTGCGCGGCCTCCAGGGGCCAGATGACTTCCTTCAGCCATTTCTGCAGGGGAAGGTCTTCGGCGGCGCCGCGCAACAGGGTCATGGCCGCGTGTCCGTGGGCGTTCACCAGCCCAGGTATCACGGCATGGCGCTCCAGGTTGACCACGGTCTGCGGTGAAACCGCGCCCTCGACCTCCGCTCTCGGGCCGACGGCCACGATGCGTTCGCCCGCCACCGCGATGGCGGCGTCGTCGATCGGGGCATCGGACGGTGCAACGGGTATGCACCAGCGGCACTGAATCAAGAGATCGCAGGGGGTCATCGGCGGATTATACGCCACGGAATTTCCCGCGCGGAGCGGGGCCGGGAGCGTACCGGTGCGCACGCTGGGCAACCGGCGGGCGACATCGGTCAAGCATGGCCCCGAAACGCCCGTCCGAAGCGGTTTTCGCGCGAATCGGGGCGCGCCCGTGGGCTGGGTTCATGGTAAACTTATGACCTTTTCGGCGCCTCCCCAAATGTCTGACCCGACCCCCGGTCAAGCGCGGGAAATCCTCCCGGTAAACATCGAGGACGAACTGCGGCAGTCCTACCTGGACTACGCCATGAGCGTCATCGTCGGCCGCGCCCTGCCGGACGTGCGCGACGGCCTGAAACCGGTGCATCGCCGGGTGCTGTTCACCATGAACGAACTGAACAACACCCACAGCCGTCCCTACATGAAGTCTGCCCGGGTCGTCGGCGATGTGATGGGCAAGTACCATCCTCACGGCGACGTGGCCCTCTACGACACCCTCGTGCGCATGGCCCAGGATTTCGCCATGCGCTACCTGCTCATCGACGGCCAGGGCAACTTCGGGTCGGTGGACGGCGACCCTCCGGCAGCGATGCGCTATACGGAAGTCCGCATGCAACGGCTTGCCTCGGAACTGCTCGCCGACCTCGACAAGGAGACCGTGGCGTTCGTCCCCAACTACGACGACACGCTGACCATGCCTGAGGTGCTGCCCACCCGCGTTCCCAACCTGCTCGTCAACGGCAGTTCCGGAATCGCGGTGGGCATGGCGACGAATATCCCGCCGCACAATCTCAATGAGGTGGTGGCCGGCGTGCTGGCGCTGCTCGACGACCCGTCGATCAGCATCGACGCGCTCATGGAACACATCCAGGGCCCGGATTTTCCGACCGCCGGAATCATCAACGGCCGGGCCGGGATCGTGCAGGCCTACCGCACCGGCAGGGGCCGCATATACGTGCGCGCCAGGGCGGAGGTAATCGAGGACGAGAAGCGCGGCCGCGACATCATCATCGTCACCGAGATTCCCTACCAGCTCAACAAGTCGCGCCTCATCGAGAAGATCGCGGAGCTGGTGAAGGAAAAAAGGATCGAGGGCATCACCGAGTTGCGCGACGAGTCCGACAAGGACGGCCTGCGCATCGTCATCGAGCTGCGCCGGGGCGAGCCGGGCGATGTGGTGCTCAACAATCTTTATGCCCAGACTCAAATGCAATCGGTGTTCGGCATCAACTGCGTGGCCCTCGTCGACGGGCAACCCCGGGTACTGAACCTCAAGCAGATGCTCGAGGCCTTCGTCCAGCACCGGCGGGAGGTAGTCACCCGGCGCACGCTGTACCTGCTGCGCCGCGCCCGGCAGCGGGGGCACCTGCTGGAAGGCCAGGCTGTGGCGCTGGCGAGCATCGACGGGGTCATCGAGTTGATTCGCGAATCCCCCTCGGCCGCCGAGGCCAGGGCCGCCCTGATGGAGCGTGGCTGGGCGTCGGAGAGTGTCGAGGCCCTGCTGGCGCGCGCGGGCAGCGATGCCTGCCGCCCTGAGGGGCTCGACGAGCGGTTCGGGCTGCGCGAGGGTGTCTACCACCTGTCCGAGTCCCAGGCCCAGGCCATACTCGACATGCGCCTGCACCGGCTGACTGCCCTGGAGCAGGACAAGCTGGTGGGGGACTACCAGGCGGTGCTCGACGAGATCGCAGACCTCCAGGACATTCTGGGGTCGGCGGAACGCCTGCAATCGGTCATTCGCGAGGAGCTCGAAGAACTGGCCGAAACCTACGGCGACCCGCGCCGCACCGAGATACTTACCTCGCAACAGGATCTCGCCACGGAAGACCTCATCCCCGAGGAAGACCTGGTGGTGACGATTTCCCACAAGGGCTACGCCAAGACCCAGGCGCTCGATGTGTACCAGGCCCAGCGGCGGGGCGGGCGCGGCAAGGTCGCCGCCACGGTGCGTGACGAGGATTTCGTCGAGAACCTGCTGGTCGCCAACAGCCACGACACCCTGCTGTGCTTTTCCAACGTGGGCAAGGTCTACTGGCTGCGCGTCTTCATGATTCCCCGCGGCAATCGCAACGCCAAGGGCCGCCCGCTGGTGAACCTGTTGCCCCTCGGGCCCGACGAGCGGGTGACTTCGCTGCTCCCGGTGCGGGAATACGACGACAGCCACTTCGTGTTCATGGCGACGGCCAACGGAACGGTCAAGAAGACCGAGCTGTCGCAGTTCTCCCGCCCGCGGCCGAGCGGGCTGATCGCCCTGGTTCTGGAAGAGGGCAATACGCTGGTGGGCGCTGCCATCACCGACGGGCATTGCGACGTGCTGCTGACCTCCAGTTCGGGCAAGGCGGCGCGCTTCAAGGAATCCGATGTAAGGGCCATGGGCCGCGCGGCCCGCGGTGTGCGCGGCATTCGCCTGCGGGGTGGCCACCAAGTGATCTCGCTCATTATTCCAAGCGACGACGGCCTGGTTCTCACCGCCAGCGCCAACGGCTACGGCAAGCGCACGCGCGTCGATGAATTTCCCGTCAAGGGCCGCGGCGCCCAGGGCGTGATCGCCATGCGCTCCAACGAACGAAACGGCGAGGTGGTGGGCGCCGTGCAGGTGTTCGAGGGGGATGAACTGATGCTGATCAGCGACATGGGCACCCTGGTCCGCACCAGTGCCGACGAGGTCTCCGTGCTGAGCCGCAATACCCAGGGCGTGCGTCTCATCAAGCTGCGGGGCGAGGAACAACTGAACAGTGTCGCGCGCATCGTCGAGTCGAACGGCGGCAGCAACGGCGACGACGTGGAAGACCGGGCAGACGAAGAAGACGGCGAAGCCGGAACAACCGGAACAGTCGGAACAGCCGGAGAAGGAGATCAGGAAGATGGCTAGCGCATCGCCCGCTGCGGCCATGAATTGGCAGGAAAGCCGCGCGAGACCGTTCAACTTCTCCCCCGGCCCCGCGGCATTGCCCCAGGAGGTGCTGGAAGAGGCCCGGGCCGAGATGCTCGACTACCGCGGCAGCGGCACGTCCGTCATGGAGATGAGCCATCGGGGTCCTGCCTTTACGGAACTCGCCGAACAGGCCGAGAGCGATTTCCGCGAGTTGCTGCAAGTTCCGGAAAATTACCGGGTCTTCTTCATGCACGGCGGCGCCACCATGCAGTTCTCCGCGGTGCCGCTGAACCTGCTGGGGGACAAAACCTCGGCAGACTACGTCGAGACCGGCGCCTGGTCGACCAAGGCCATCGACGAGGCGCGCAAGTACGGCTCGGTCAACGTGGCGGCAAGTTCCGCCGATTCGAATTTCAACCGGGTACCGCCCCTGGCTGACTGGCAACTCGACAGTTCGGCGGCGTACCTGCATGTCTGTTCAAACGAAACCATCGGCGGCGTGCAGTTTCATGACTTTCCGGAGGTGGAGGTTCCGCTGGTCGCGGACATGTCGTCGGAACTGCTCTCGCGACCCATCGATGTTGCCCGCTTCGGCCTGATCTACGCCGGCGCGCAGAAAAACCTTGGGCCGGCCGGGCTCGCCCTGGTCATCGTGCGCGACGACCTGATCGGCCGGGCGCGGCAGGAAACCCCGAGCCTCCTGGACTACGCGGTCAATGCCCGCTTCGACTGCATGTACAACACGCCACCGACCTACGCCTGGTACATCGCTGGCCTGGTGTTCCGCTGGGTGAAGGCGCAGGGCGGCATTGCGGCCATGGCCGAGCGCAACGCCGGCAAGGCGGCCAGGCTCTATGCCTGCATCGACGGCAGCAACTTTTACCGCTCGCCCGTCCCGCTGGAGAACCGGTCGATCATGAACGTGCCGTTCACGCTGCCCGACCCCTCGCTGGACGGAGAGTTTCTGCGCCTGGCCGGCGAGCGGGGCCTGCTCAATCTCAAGGGCCACCGCAGTGTCGGCGGCATGCGTGCGAGCCTATACAATGCGGTGCCCAAAGTGGCGGTCGATGCACTGGTCGAATTCATGACAGAGTTCCAGAATGAGTACGGATGATGCAGCGCTGGCGCGCATCCGGGATCGCATCGACGAGGTCGACCGGGAACTGCTGAAACTGCTGAGCGAGCGCGCCGGCCTGGCCCTCGAGGTCGGCAAGGTCAAGCAGGCTCACCAGGACGGCGAAGCGCCCGTTTACTTTCGGCCGGAGCGCGAAGCGCAAATTCTCACCCGGCTGAAGGAGCACAACCGGGGCCCGTTGTCCGACCGGGATGTGGCGCGCCTGTTTCGCGAGGTCATCTCCTGTTGCCTGTCCCTCGAGCACCCGTTGTCGGTTGCATACCTCGGGCCGCCGGGAACCTACACCGAAATGGCGGCGCTCGCCCAGTTCGGCCACTTTGCGCAGACCGAACCGATGGCCAGCATCGACGAGGTGTTCCGGGAGGTGGAGACGGAACAGACCCACTACGGCGTGGTGCCCGTGGAGAATTCCACCGAGGGCATGGTCAATCACACCCTGGACTGCTTCATGGAGGCGCCACCGGAGGTAAAGGTCTGTGCGGAGGTGGAGTTGCCCATCCACCAGGCATTCCTGGTTCACCCCGAGCACGACGGCCAGGTGGAGTGCATTGTTTCGCACGCCCAGTCCCTGGCGCAGTGCCGGGGCTGGCTCGACACCAACTACCCCGGCGTCGAACGGGTGGCGGTCGCCAGCAACGCGGAAGCCGCCCGCCAGGTTTCCGGGAATAGCGGGCTTGCGGCCGTTGCGGGTGAGATTGCGGCGAGGCGCTACGGTTTGAAGGTGGCCGCGGACCGCATCGAGGACCGCACGGACAACAAGACCCGTTTTCTGATCATCGGCCGTCAGCATGTCGGCGCGAGCGGCCGGGACAAGACATCCATACTGGTATCCACACGGAACATGCCCGGAGCCCTGTACCGGGTGCTCGAACCCTTTCACCGCCACGGAATCTCCCTGAGCAGAATCGAAACCCGGCCGGCGCGGTCCGGGGACTGGTCGTATGTCTTTTTCATCGACTTCGACGGTCATCAGGACGACGACACCGTGCAGCGCACCCTGGCCGAGGTGGGCGAAGTCGCCCTGGAGGTACGCCGGCTGGGCTCCTATCCACGCTCGGCTCTCTGATTCCGTGGCGGTTTCGTGAAGCTGGCGGTTGTCGGTACCGGGTTCATCGGCTGTTCCTTCGCAAGGACGGCTGCGGACCACGGCCTGTTCGTCGAAGTGGTGGGCCTGGATGTCAACCGGGCGCGGGCGCAGAAGGCGCTGGCCCTGGGGCTGATCGATGCCGTCGTGGACAGGGTTCCGGACGACGCGGCAGCCGTGCTGCTGGCGCCGCCGAGCGAGGCGGTGGCGTCCTGGGTATGCGATCTGGCCGATCATCCCGGCGTGGTATTCGACGTGGGCAGCGTCAAGCAGCCCATCGTCAAAGCCGTGCGCAGCCGGTTGCAAAGCCTGCCGCCGCGCTATGTTCCGTCGCACCCGGTGTGCGGTTCGGAGCGTAGCGGCCCCGAAGAGGCCGAGATCGACCTGTTTCACGACCAGACCGTGGTTCTGACTCCCGAGCCGGAAACGGACGCATCGGCAACCGGCGTGGTACAGGTCATGTGGCGGGCCGTGGGAGCCCGGGTTCGAACCATGACCGTCGATGAGCACGACCGCATTCTCGCGGTAACCAGCCACCTCCCGCACCTGCTCTCGTTCGCCTTCATGAACGGCGTGGAACCGGCCATGACGTCCCTGGCCGGCGGCGGCTTCCGGGATTTCACCCGCATTGCAGCATCGGACGCGGCGCTCTGGGAGCAGATATTCAGGCTCAACAAGGCGCCGCTGATGGCGGCTCTCAAGGCGTTTCGGGGCGAGGTCAGGGAACTCGAGACCGCCATTCGCCGCGAAGATACCGAGGCGGCCCTCGCGTTGCTTGAATCGGCGGCCACCCGTCGCCGCGAATTCGATGGCGTCTGACGGCGGCGCACCGGCCGCGCCGGTCATCTGCGTTGACGGTCCGGGCGGGTCGGGCAAGAGCACCCTGGCCGCCCGTCTTGCCGAATCGCTCCGGTGGCACCAACTCGATAGCGGCGCGCTCTATCGGCTCGTCGCCGCCGCGGCCCTCGAACGGGGCATGAGCCTGGAAGACACCGAAGCGCTTGCGCAGTTCGCGATGGACGTGGACATACGGTTCGAGGGCGCCCAGCCCCGCATTGCCGGTGAATCGCCGGGTTTGGACATACGCTCGGAGCCCGTGAGCGCCGCCGCTTCCACCATTGCCGTCTACCCCGAATTGCGCGACGCCATCCTGGCCCGGCAGCGCGCGGCGCGGCGCCCGCCGGGCCTGGTTGCGGATGGTCGCGACATGGGAACAGTCGTGTTTCCGGACGCGCAATTGAAATTCTATCTGGACGCAAGCCCGGAGATTCGCGCGGATCGCCGCAATAAACAGTTGAGAAACAAAGGCTTGAATGTTAGTTTTCGCGCCCTTCTCGCCGGCATTCGCGAACGCGATGCGCGAGATAGGGAGCGCGCTGCTGCACCGTTGAGACCGGCCGCGGATGCCATCGTCATCGACAGCACGGCCATGAGCCTGGAAGAGGTACTCGAGCGAGCGTTGGCGCTTGCACGAGAACGGGGTCTCAGCCCCTGAGCGGCACCGCGCATGACATGAACCAACGGGCCTTCTGGCCCATGCAACAAGGAGTTGTCGCAACGGGGCCGGCCTGTCCGGCGCAAAGACCAAAACGCGACAAGAGAATTACCGATACATGAGCGAAAGTTTTGCGGAACTGTTTGAAGAGAGCCTTGAAACCATCGAGATGGAACCCGGTTCCATCGTCACCGGAACGGTGGTCGACATCGACAACGAACGGGTTGTCGTTCATGCCGGCCTCAAATCCGAAGGCAACATCCCCAAGAGCCAGTTTCTGAACGAAACCGGAGTTTTCAGCCTGGTCATCGGCGACCAGGTCAAGGTCGTCATGGAAATCGTCGATGACGGCAGCGGCGAGACACGCATGTCGCGGGAAAAGGCCCGCCGTGCGGAGTCCTGGCAGATGCTCGAGGCAGCCTTCACGAGCGACGAAGTGGTCAAGGGTGTCATCAACGGCAAGGTCAAGGGCGGGTTCACTGTCGACATCAGCGACATCCGCACCTTCCTGCCCGGCTCCCTGGTGGATATCCGGCCGTTGCGGGAAACGGCGCACCTCGAAGGCAAGCCCCTAGAATTCAAGGTCATCAAGCTCGACCAGAAACGCAACAACGTCGTGGTTTCCCGGCGTGCCGTGCTCGAGCAGGAAAACAGCGAAGAGCGCGAGGCGCTGCTGGCCTCCCTCGAAGAGGGGCAGACGCTCAAGGGCGTCGTCAAGAACCTCACCGACTACGGCGCCTTCGTCGACCTCGGCGGCGTCGACGGGCTGTTGCACATCACCGACATGGCCTGGCGGCGCATCCGCCACCCCAGCGAGATGGTCAACGTCGGCGATGAGGTGGAGGTCCGCATTCTCAAGTTCGACCGGGAGAAGAACCGGGTGAGCCTGGGCATGAAACAGCTCGGCGACGATCCCTGGGTGGAACTGACGCGGCGCTACCCCGAAGGATCCCGGGTAATGTCAACAGTGACCAACCTCACCGACTACGGTTGCTTCGCGGAAATCGAGGAAGGCGTGGAAGGCCTCGTCCACGTTTCCGAGATGGACTGGACCAACAAGAACATCCACCCCTCCAAGGTGGTCACCGCGGGCGACCAGGTGGAAGTCATGGTGCTCGACATCGACGAGGAGCGCCGTCGGATTTCGCTCGGCATCAAGCAGTGCCGGCCCAATCCCTGGGAAGAGTTCGCCATCAATCACAAGAAGGGCGAGCGCGTTACCGGCAAGATCAAGTCCATTACCGACTTCGGTATCTTCATCGGGCTCGCGGGCGAGATCGACGGGTTGGTGCACCTCTCCGACGTATCCTGGAAGGAGTCCGGGGATTCAGCGGTGCGGCGTTACAGCAAGGGTGAGGAAATCGAGACCGTCATCCTGTCCATCGATCCGGATCGCGAGCGCATTTCGCTTGGTATCAAGCAACTCGACCAGGATGCATTCACCGACTACGTGGCCGCCAACGAGCGGGGCTCCATCGTCAAGGGCGTGGTGGTTGCCCTGGAACCCAAGGGAGCGGAACTGGAACTCGCCGAAGATGTCGTCGGCTTCCTGAAAGCGTCCGAGATCGGCTACGACCGGGTGGAGGATGCACGCAAGGAACTCTCCGAAGGCCAGGAAATCGAGGTGAAGGTCATCAGCATCGACCGCAAGAACCGCGTGATCGGGCTTTCCATCAAGGCCAGGCAGGTCGACGAGGAACGCGTGGCCGTCAAGGAGCACCGCAAGCAGGAAGGCACGCGTGCCGGTGCGAGCACGCTTGGCGACCTGATCAAGGCGCAGATGAGCAGCCGCGAGCGCGCGGAAAAAGAGTAGCGCGAACGGTAAAACGACGACGAACAAAAAGGCCTGATAACCAAAGCAATGACCAAGTCCGAGCTTATCGAGAAGATCGGCGCCGCCCAGGCGCAGCTTCCCGTGCGGGACATTGAACTGGCCGTCAAGACGATGATCGAGCACATGTCCCAGACCCTGGCGCAGGGCAGGCGGATCGAGATTCGCGGCTTCGGGAGTTTTTCGCTGCACTACCGGGCCCCGCGAATCGGGCGGAATCCAAAGACCGGCGAATCCGTCGGTCTTTCCGGCAAGTACGTTCCCCACTTCAAGCCGGGCAAGAACCTGCGCGAGCGGGTGAATGCCGGAATGGTGCGCGACCAGGCAAGGCGGGGCGGCGGTTGATCTCGAGCGATCCTGCCTGGGAGGCATTCATCGGGGAACATCGCTGGGCGGTATTGACCAGCCTGCGGCGCGCCGGTGCGCCGGTCAGTTCGCTGGTGGCCTACGCGACGGACGGCGACGAACTGGTGGTCAGCACCCGGGCGGCGACCTTCAAGCACGACTCCATTGCCCGGGACGAACGGGTCAATCTATGCATTCTGAGCGGCAGGGAACCGTTCGACTTCGTCGCCGTTGAAGGCTCCTGCACCATCGAACGGTCCGATCTGGTGCCCGCGACCAGGCTGGTTTTCGCGGCCATCAAGGACACGCCCTATCAGGAACCGGAAGACCTCGAAGGTTGGCTGGAGCAGGAAGGGCGCGTCATCCTGCGCATTCGGCCCCTGCGTACGTACGGGGTGATTCGAGGGCTCGCCGAAGGCTGATCGCGCTGCGCTCGCACCTCTGCATGGCTCGGTAAGGCGTGACCGCGATCAGGCCGGGCCGCTGAACTTCTTTGCAAGCCCCCGCCAGCAGTCGGCGTAATCCGTCTGCCGGGCCTCAGTGGTGAGCGCAAACGGGGTGGGTTCGATGACGCGGGACGATTCGAACATGAAGGCCAGGGTGTCTTCGAGATACCTGGGCTCCAGTTGCGCCTGGCTTGCCGCCTCGAAGGTGGCCGCGTCCGGGCCGTGGGGCGTCATGCAGTTGTGCAGGCTGGCGCCGCCCGGCAGGAAGCCTGCCGCCTTGCCGTCGTAGACACCCCTCACCAGGCCCATGAATTCACTCATGACATTACGGTGGTACCAGGGTGGCCGGAAGGTGTTTTCCGCGACGATCCATCGAGGCGGGAAGATCACGAAGTCCGCGTTGGCGACGCCCGGTACCGGAGAAGGGGAGGTCAGAACGGTGTTGATGCTGGGGTCGGGGTGGTCGAAACTGACCGATCCGATCACGTTGAAACGGGACAGGTCGTAGCGGCAGGGGGCGGAATTGCCGGTCCACGCCACCACATCGAGAGGTGAGTGGTCGAGTTCAGTGGAGAACAGGTTGCCCGCGAACTTGGTGATGAGTTCGAACGACCCTTCCCGGTCTTCGAATGCCGCCGCCGGGTATTGGAAGTCTCGCTCATTGGCGTAACCGTTTGCACCCACGGGGCCGCGTTCCGGCAGTTCAAACGGCGTGCCGTAGTTTTCACAGACGTAGCCCCGGGCCTGTGCGTCCGCGAGGTCGACCCGGAATTTCATTCCCCTCGGCAGAACGGCAATGGCGCCTGGGGCGACCTCCAGCAAGCCGCACTCCGTGTGCAGGACAAGCTCGCCCAATTGCGGCACCAGCAGGAGTTCGCCGTCGGCGTTGCAGAAGTGGCGCTCGCCCATGGAACGATTGGCCAGGTAGACGTGAATGCCGATGCCGGTGTGCCCGGCGCAGTCACCGTTGGCCGCAAGCGTGACGAGGCCATCGACGAAATCCGCGGGCTCCTCTGGAAGATTCAGAGGGTTCCAGCGCAGTGGATCCGGCGGTGGATTGCGCGCGGTCAATGGCGCCGTTTGCAGCAAGTCATGGAAGATGGGCCGGTAGTCGCCCTGTAGAACCGAGGGTCGGATGCGGTAGAACCAGGTGCGCCGGTTGGTGGCGCGCGGCACTGTGAAGGCCGTGGTGCTGAACTGCTCGGCGTACAGGCCGTAGGCGGGCTGCTGCGGGCTGAATCGGCCGCGGGGCAGGGCGTCCGGCAGCGCTTCGGTTTCGTGCTCGTTGCCGAAGCCGCTTAGACAGGCCGTTTTCATACCCGCATCTCCAGCGCTTTCAGGCCGCGGAATCTCAGCCTGGGATGGTAGTCGGGATCGATGCGGATTTCCGGCGCCTCGAATGCTCCGAAAAAAGCGCCCAGGGCGACGCGGCCCTCGATGCGGGCAAGGGACATGCCCGCGCATTGATGGATACCCGCCGCGAAGGCGAGGTGACGGTTGGGCGTTCGGTCGATGTCCAGGGTCTCGGGATTTGCAAAGGCGCGTGGATCCCGGTTGGCGGCTCCGATGCAGAGCGTGATCTGGTCGCCGGGCCGGAACTCGTGGCCGGCGACGGTCACGGGTGCGGTGACCTGGCGGTTTCCCAGTTGTACCGGGCTCTGATAGCGGAGAATCTCCTCCACGGCCTGGCGGATCGAACCCGGATGGTCGCGCAACCGCTGCCGCGCGTCACCGTGCAGGGCAAGCATGTGGATGCCGTTGCCGATCAGGTTCGTGGTGGTCTCGTGCCCGGCATTGAGCAGGAAGATGCAGTTGTGCAGCAGTTCCGCTTCGCTGAGATCGCCGCCGTCCGCCTGCTCCACCAGTGACCTGAGCACGTTGTATTGCTCAGGCGCCGGCCGGCGCCTCCGGTAAGCGATGAGATCGCGCAGGTAGGCCATGAACTCCCGCACGGCTTGGTTGCCGGTGCGTGCCTGTTCCGGTGAAATCGCGGGCTCCAGCGCGCCGAGTATGGCCAGCGACCAGCGCCTGAGGTGGGCGCGCTCCGAGGCCGGCACGGACAGCAGGATACAGATGATTTCCACCGGCACGGCTGCAGCGAAATGCTCGATCGCATCGAATTCCCCGTGTTCTCTCAAGTTTGCGATTCGCTCCTTGACGAAACGTTCGAGGGCGGCTACCGCAGGCTGAATGTTCTTCGGTTTCAGGGCATTGACCAGCGTTTCCCGAACCCGCGTGTGGTAGGGAGGATCGTTGAACACCAGGCTCGTCGTGTGGTGCTCGTAGAGCGGAGACTCGCCGAACTTCGGGCGAAAGAAGTCGTGCTTGTCCGAACTGAACGCGTGTCCGTGATAGACGGCGACGCAGTCCGCGTGGCGCGTCAGGAGCCAGGAGCCGTCGCTCAGGCGATGAACCGGGCGTTGCTCCCGGAGCGCCGCATACCAGGGGAACGGGTCGGAAACGAAACCGGGAGGTGGGCACTCGAGGCTGAAATCCGCCAGATCCGTCGCGGAGGCGGGCGCCGTTTCACTCATCGGGTTGGTAGCCGCACCTATTCATGAATAAACTACTGCGGTCGTCAATAGCAGCGAAAACACAGGGCGTGCTCCCGCCGCGTGCTCGACGTGCTGTCAAGCACGCCTGCGCGCGCTCAACGTGCCGAAGCCCGCGTCCGCGCCACCCTGCGTTTTCACTACTCTTGCCAACCTCGCTACGTTCATTCACGAATAGGTGCGGCTAGCGGTTCAACCTGCTCATCGGCGACGGGTACCTCGCAGTACTGGTCCGTGTCTATCCTGACCTGAACGGCGCGGTTTCTGTGGGGCCCGGCGCACCAGGTGGGCATGACCATGGAATACAGCCCCGTACCTCCCGCGGTGAGAATCACGATGTCGCTTGGACAATCGAAACAGGGCAATCGTTCCCGCTTTCCGGGCTTGCCGGCGAATGCCGGTTCGTATCGCGCGAGTTCCGTCACCGGATAGCCTGCAAGCGCACACAGCCGCTCGGCGACTTGGGCCCTGGACAGGCCGGCATCGGCCAGGATGGCGGCGTGCTCCGGATTCAGGACGACGACCGCCGCGCCGCCCCTGAGCCCCGCATTGTTGGTCGCCAGGTTGGCCAACCCGATGGCGAGTACTTCCAGGAATCTCTCATGGCGCTCGGGATCGTCGCCGGATCCGCTGAACAGGACCGAATGGGGCGCCTCCGCGCCAATCACGGTCACCACGCTCTCGTCGGCCTCGAACCCGCTGTCGACGTGCAGCGGCGGAAACGGGCTCGCCTCCTCGTCCTCGGCCAGGCAGTAGGTGAACTTGCCCGGGTGCCCGAGCAGGGCCATGTCGGAGGTTCCGGGGCGCCCGCCGCCGATGTTGATCATGGCGAGCCGCAGGGCGCGGCCGATGCAGGCGTTGGCGCGGTGGCCGGGACCCAGGGCGCCGAACCCGGATGCGATGGGGCCGCACCAATTCCGCGCCGGGCCGTTGACGATGATCAGCGGCGCCGTGCAGTGGGTGGTGGACTGCATTTCCGTCAGATCGAAGCGCGGGTCCAGGACGGCTCGCACGGCAGCGATCACCACCGGCATGTGGTCGGGCAGGCAGCCGGCCATGACGGCGGCGATCGCGACTTTCTCGACGGTGGCCGCTCCCCTGGCCGGGCCCATCTCGCCCAGGACGAGGTCACGGTCGAGGCCGCCGGCCAGCGCCATCCGGGCGACCCGCGCTTCCGTCGGCACGATGACGGGCAGCCCGTCGGTGCAGCCGAGGTCGTGCAGGCGTTCCACCGCGGCCGCTTCGTCGACTGCTGTCAGCAGGGCGGTCAAGCGGCTAACCCGACGATGCCGGGGCCCTGCCGGAAACCAGCGACGAGACGCAACGTTGATTCAATTGGCAACCTTTCTCCTCGATTCGCTGGCCGCGAATCAGTGGGCGAGTGCCTCGACGATTTTCGGGGCGATGGCTTCGGCCACGGCTGCCAGGTTCGTCTCGCCGGTCCCCGCAACCGGATGCGGCAGGCGCAGCCGCGGCGCATCGGGCATGCCCAGGGACTCCGCGACGAAGTCACCCTGGGGCCAGAAGTCTTCGGTAACCAGCGATACCGCCGGGATGCCCAGCCGGGCGATTGCAATGCCGTCACGCACGGTGCCGGTGGTGCAACTGCCTCAGTGGCCGTAGGCGGCGACCGCCGCGTGGCAGTTCTCCCGAATCTCATCAAGCATCTCCGGCGGCGCGGGAATCGATGCGTTGCCCTTGTTGAACACGTGCACCGTCAGGCGCGGCAGCAGTCGCTCCATCTCTTGCGCGACTTTTTCCAGAAATCGCTCCGAATCGGGAAAACCGTTGGCCAGGAACGCCATGCACGGGTCGTTCATGCGCATGAGGTCGATGCCGAGGCCATAGGGTTCGCGCTTGATGCCGATGGCCGCGCGCGGGTCGTGGAACTCAAGCATGGTCGGTTCTCCTAGTGAGTCACGGGTATGATAGCGCAGAGTCGACCCCCGGCACTTCGACTTGCCATGCCCAGAGTCCACTACATCGACCCCCAGGGCGGCCGCCACGAGGAAGGGATGCTCTGCATGGTCGAAGACCGGCGGGGGAACAGCCGCCCGGCGTGTCAGATAGTCGTGACCGATGGCCTGGACGGCTTCGAGTTGCAGATTGCGGATAACCGATGAACTTTTTGCGCTCGAACTGTCCAAACGCCCGGCATCTCGTTTCAGACGGTCGAGCTCGCACCGGAGCGGTGTCGGGCGATGTTCCGATTTCTTTCGGTAATGCTCCATGGTCGGTCTACAGACATTCATCGAGGCAACCAACAACGTTACCGGCAACCCCTCTCTGACTCTGACCAACCAGCAGATGGGCGTATCCATCCGTTCCAATTGGCGTGCCCGTTGCATCGAGCGGTTCCGGACACGGCAGAATCGCGACGTTGCAACCGGATTTCTCAATGCCCTGAAGCAGCAATACGGCAAGGAAACAGCCGATGCGGCCGCCCGGTCAATCCGCCTGGACCGGACCCGTGCTCGGGGTAAGCCCCTGCGTGCCCGACAGGTCACCATCGCAACCCGGCAGGCTGAGCAGCAGGCGGCCAAGACCGGGCAGATGAACAGGCACCTGGCGGACTACTACGAGATCAATCTGCGCCTTGCGGACGGCGCCGGCTCCGCATTGCGGTCAGTGATCGATGACGCCGCGAGAACGGGCTACGGAGGGAATGCGGATGTCGCGGGGTTACTCGACTACCCCGGGCTCGCTGAAACGGTCCACGATGCGATCATCGCGGAGGGCAAAGACGGTGAGGCGGGCTGCCGCTCAATCGACAGGAACCGCGCCGATGAGATTTGCAAAGAGATCGTAAATCAGCAGTTGCATGCTGCCTACAACGCTGCCAGAGCCCGCGCCCTGCACAAACTGGATCCCCGAGTCCCTAGCTCGTTTACCCACCGGGAACTTGTGCGTGTTCTAGCCGACCTGGGCACTCCGTGTGGTGTTGCCGATTCTTCCATTTCCCCCGACGCCGCCGAGCATCTTTGCCGGCGGTTCGCCAGCAGCATTGACTCAAGGGACATTCGCCCGGACGAACTCGTTGATGACGGCGCGCTGCAATCGCTTGCGCGTGATGTAGTGGCGCAGTTCAAGAAGGAGCGCGAGGCCGCGCTCGAGCGGCTGCGCGCGCTCTCGTACGTCGAAGATGCGGAGAGGAACGCGTTCCTGGCTCAGGTTTCGCGCGACACGGTTGCCCCGAGTCTCGTGCCGTACCTTGCCTTCGCCCATGAGATGTTGTGCGAAAGGTTGTCCTGCCTGGCCTCCGCCTTGCCGCCGGAAGAACTGCACAGCGTGATTGCGTACGCTCTCCTGTCCATTCAGTCCGCATGGGACCACGCCGGTATCGAGGTAACCGCAGACAACGAGCAACGTCTGTACCGGGAAACCTGGCGCTTTCTGCTTGCGCCCCTGCCACCGGACATGGTCGTATCAATACACGGCCATTACGTTGCTGACGACGGTCCGGCTCGGCGCATCGGTGAAGCAGCTTCCTGGTACGCGACCGAATTCGGGGATTCCCGCGAAGCGGCGCGCACCTACGAAGACACCGAGGGCCGGGTGACGCTTATCCATGGCGAAGATTCCTTCAAGTTGGCCAGGGGTTACTCGAATATGCTGAGTGGACTGGCGGCGGTGCTGCACGAGAAAATCAGCCCGCACGCAAATCAGGCCCCGCCCATGCAGCGGCTTGAACGCCCCGGCGACCAGACCGTCGCCACCCTGCGTAACCTCGGCATTCCGTTTCCTGCCCCGGACCGACTGAACTGCGCCGCTGTAGACGTTCCGCTTTCTGAGCCGGCAATGGCGGAGATGCGCAGTGAGTTTGCTTGGCACATCCAGGCGTGTCGCAAGGTGGTCCGCAACGGAAATCTCGGCGCAGGGATGACGAAAAATTTTATGGATTTCCTCGCGGCCAACGAACAAGTTCGCCAGCAAAGGCGCAAGGCCTGCTTTCGTGTCGATGGCGTTGATCTGCCCGTTGGCGCAGGAACCTCTGCCGTGGTCGATGCGCTCAGGCGTTTCTGCATGGACGACACAGACGGGGTGGACGAAAAACTCCTGACCCGCATCTCCCAGGCGGCCAGTCCCGAGACACTCCGTTGCGTCTACGCCGCCTGCATGGATCCGCGCCGTCCCGACCTGGCGATTCTCAATGGTTACCCCAGGGGCGTTCACGAGGAACACTCCTATTCGCTATCCAAGGAGGAAGACGGCGCGGTTCGGCTCAAGATTACAGAACGGATCACACCGCTCTTCTTTCACCCCGTGAGTTGCGACACCGTCCTTCCCGACTCCGGGGCACAGCTTCAGGATGGGAATCATCCGCCAGCCGAGATATTAAACGGTGTACAAAGTGATTTCAGGACGGAGGTGTTCGTCAGTTTCGGTGATCGAAAACACCCGCCCAAGATCGAACAGGCAAGGATCAGCTACCGACTCACTCCCGGATCCCCGCAAGAACCGTACTGGATTTCCTTGAACAGCCAGGCTGTTGACGTGCACGACGAAGCTGAGGAGGCGTCGTCAGACAGTTTTGATTCGGTGACCACGCAAGAAAGCGACCACATCTACAACAGACTCGACCACGGGTCTTCGCGCCGGCAGCCGACACAACCATCTGCGGTGGGCTCGTTCAACAATCTCGCGGCGGAGCCAGGCCCCGGCAGCTTGCGATCGACAACGTCGTCGTGATCCGGGGCGCATTTTTTCTATCTGGGTGGTTGCAAGGCTTGCCGCGAGCGGCCCGATCGAGGAATTCTATGGCCTTGGCCTCCACGGCGGCGTCCCGGTCTCGAGGCCGGCGATTACAATCCGCTTGGTTGGTACCCGACTGCGGTGGCGCGGCGGCGCGCCGGGACAGAGGGCCGACCGCGCACAGTCCTCTGGTGAAAGTACAGTTGTTTTCCGGGCTGCTACCGGGTATCAGGCTTTTCGTCGATCGAATAAAGTGTTGGGCTGAGTGTCCTCGGGAGTACACTTGGAACTGGCAGACATGAACACTCGCACCCATCTCATCGTCGGCGGATTCCCGCCCGGGTCCAACGCGGCGCACGACATGGATTACGCGCGGCTGTCGCTGCTCGGACTGCTGGCCGAACAGGACGGGTTGTCCGCCACCGTCGCCAACGACTTCACCGACCTCGAGCGTTGGCTCGACGGCACGAAATTCCTGCTCACTTACGTGGCAGGCCCGGTTCCCGGCGGGGCGCAGCTCGATACGCTGAACGCTTGGCTGGCGGACGGTGGACGCTGGTTCGGCCTGCACGGCACCAGCGGCGGACGCGCGGCGCGCATTGAGGGCACCTGGCAGCGGCGCATGGTCAGGGAGGGCCACCACGAGACGCTCGGCTGCTTCTTCCTCAACCATCCGCCGTTGC
Source organism: Pseudomonadales bacterium (assembly GCA_963663395.1). Lineage (GTDB taxonomy): Bacteria > Pseudomonadota > Gammaproteobacteria > Pseudomonadales > Azotimanducaceae > Azophilus. The sequence continues at coordinate 3,781,461 of OY760226.1, read as the reverse complement.
GCCGCTTCGAGGTCCAGGTGGCGAACGGACACCCGATCACGGAAGGTCTGCCGGCATCGTTCGAGACGGTGGATGAACTCTATCTGATTGAACCGATTGGTGAGAGCCGCGTGCTGCTCACCACGGAACTCTCCACCGATCCCTCGCCACCCGGGTTCGGCTTCCGCTACGATGCCGACACCTCGCTACAGGCGGACGGCAGGACACGGGTGCTCGGATACGTGAAGGAGGTTGGAGACGGCGGCGTCGCCTACGTGGCGCTCGGCCACACACACTCGCCGGATTCCAACACACAACCCTTCGTTGACGAGTCCGTCGCGGAAGGCGGCGTGACACCTCCGACATTCCGCGGCAGTTGGGAAACGGCAGAGTTCAACACGCTGATCCGCAACGCAATCGGGTGGGGCTGCGGCTCTCCGTAGCCAGCCGCATCCCGGACGCGCAGAATGAGCGGGTCACACAGGAATTGCCGGGCAGCCGCGATGCATTGTCATCGTTAGCGACGTTCCGGGTATTGGCGGAAGGAGGCCTTTATGCGTCATGGACTGATTTTTTCCGGCGGCGGCATCGGCATGCAGGAGATGGTCGAATGCGCACGCCAGGCGGAACAGGCGGGCGTGGATTCGATTTACCTCACCGAAGCCTGGCGTAGCGGTTTTGTGGGCCTGGCCGCCATCGCCATGGCGACCGAGCGGGTGGAAATCGGCCCCTACATCCTGAATGCCTATGCGCGCTCGGTGTGGGTAACGGCAATGAGCGCCGTGGACCTCGACGAACTCAGCGGCGGGCGCCTGGTGCTGGGTGTCGGCAGCGGCAACAAGCACATCAACGATGTCTGGCAGGGCATTCCCCGCGAGCGCCCGATCCGCAAGATGGAGGAGTACATCACCCTGTTGCGCAAGGCCGCCGGCACGCCGCTCGGCGAAACCCTGGACTGGCAGGGCGAGATGCACCGCATGAACTGGTCACCTGCCGTGGCGCCGCTGCGGCCGGCCATACCTGTCTACCTGGCCGGCCTGTATCCCCGAATGGTTGCGGTGGCGGGACGGGTAGCGGACGGCCTGGCGCTGGGCGCGCTGCTGTCACCCGGCTACATCCGCGACGAACTGAAGCCCCGCTTCAGGCAGGCGGCCAGCGAAGCCGGGCGCGACCCGGATGCACTGGGCATCTACTTCGCCCCGTTCGTCTCCGTCGACGAGGACGAACAGCGGGCCAGGGACGCAGCCCGCTCGGCGATCTGCCGGCTTTACGATCCGCTGCCCCATCCCTACTACGATCACCTGCTGCGCGAGCAGGGCTTTGCAAAGGCAGCCGATGCTGCTGCGGAGCATGTGCCTGCAGGCCGCATCGAAAAGGCCATGGAGGCCATGGGTGACGAGGTGCTCGCCACGGTGGCCATCACCGGAACCGTCGAGCAGTGCCGGGCTCAGCTGGCGCGATTCGAGGGAGTCGTCGACCAGGCGCTGCTTGTCAACGTCAACTATTCCGGGGCCTCAAAGGAGGCATTGCTGGGCGCCTACCAGGCGCTGATCGAAGTGGCCTCCGGTAACGCAGGCTCCTGATTCGCTTCAGCCGCCCGCGGCAAGCTGCGTGGCTGGGTTTCGACGATGGCGATGAGCGCATGGACACCGGTACCCGAATGAACACAGTGAGTCGGGCCGAGGTGAGCCGGGCTGCTGCCTTGGTGAGGCCGGGTGATGTGTTACTGGTTGGCGGTTTCGGCATGACCGGTAACCCGGTGCACCTGCTGGATGCCCTGGACTCGCGTTGTCTCGGAGGTTTGGGTACGCTCTTTGGCTTCGCATCCAGGAATCGGCAGACGTGAGCGACGACCAACTCAGGCACGACTGGAGCGTTGATGAGGCCCTGGCGCTGTTCGAGGCGCCGTTGAATGACCTGCTGTTCCAGGCCCAGTCGGTCCACCGGCGTCATCACGCTGCCAACGAAGTCCAGATCAGCACGCTCTTGAGCGTCAAGACCGGGGGCTGCCCGGAAGACTGCAAATACTGCCCCCAGAGCATCCACTACGAGACGGGGCTCGAAGCGCACAGCCTCCTGCCGGTCAGCGATGTCGTCGAAGCGGCGCGCAAGGCGCAGGCCGCTGGTGCCACCCGGTTCTGCATGGGGGCCGCATGGCGCGGCCCCACCAACTCCCAGGTGCGGCGTGTCTGCGAGTTTGTCGAAGCGGTCGCGGAGATGGAGATGGAAACCTGCGTGACGCTCGGGATGCTGACCCCGGGGCAGGCCGAGGAGTTGGCGCAGGCTGGGCTGGACTACTACAACCACAACCTCGACACGTCTCCCGAATACTACGGTGAGATCATCACGACGCGCACCTACCAGGACCGGCTGGATACGCTCGCCAACGTGCGCGCCGCGGGTGTCCGGGTGTGCTGCGGCGGGATCGTCGGCATGGGCGAAACCCGGCGCGACCGGGCAGGTTTGCTGGTGCAACTGGCCAATCTGCCGGAACATCCGGAATCGGTACCCATCAACAATCTCATGCGGGTTGCAGGTACGCCCATGCAGGACGCCGAAGTGCTTTCACCGCTGGAACTGGCGCGTTGCATCGCCGTTGCGCGCATACTCATGCCGCATGCGGTGGTGCGCCTGTCGGCGGGCCGCACCGAACTCAGCGAGGAAGCCCAGGCGCTCTGCTTCATGGCGGGAGCCGGTTCGATCTTTTGCGGCGACCAGTTGCTCACCACCCCCAATCCGAGTTTCAGCGCCGACATGAATTTGTTTGAGGATCTGGGGCTCGCTGCCCGCACGGCGTGACAGCGCTCGCTCCGGCGCGTGACCGGCATTCCTGCAACGGTCACGCGGCTGATTGAATCAGCGTTGCGTCGATTCGGGCAAAGGACCGGCAGAGGCCTGATGAGCGCGGCGTAGACATGCGCTTCTTCGAGGACATTACCGAGGACTACGGCAGCGTGGTGGGAAACTTTCCCCTCACGGAAGCCGCGGTGATCGAATTCGCAACGTCCTGGGACCCACAGCCGTTTCATACCGACCCGGTCGCGGCTGCGGAGTCGGTGTTCGGCGGGCTTGTGGCGTCGTCCGCGCACCTGTTTGCAATCTGCACACGGCTCTTTGCCGACCACGAAGACCGGATTCAGATCATCGCCATGCTCGGCAAGGACAAGCTGCGCCTGCCGAATCCGGCCCGGGCGGGTAGGGTGCTCACCTACGAAACACGCTGCATCGGCAAGCGGGAGTCGGCGAGCCGCGCGGACGCGGGCATCGTCACCCTTGCGGACACCGTCACAGATGACCGGGGGGACGTGGTGCTAACCCAGGAAGTGACCCTGCTCGTCAGGAGGCGAAATCCTGTCCCAGGCCAGTAGTGCCGATCACGGGATATGTCACCCAAGATTCGGGACGACCGCCAACGACATGCGGCGATCTGGGTGGTGCGACATCTACGCCGGCTGTCCGCGTCCCTCCCGTGCCCAGGCCCTGGCTTCCTCCGACGACACCCATCTGAGCGCGTTTCCTAACAGCTGCCGGAATCCGGGATTTTCAAATGCGACCGGGCTGTCTCCAACGTCCGAGGCGACGATGGGACTCGCGCCGGCCCGGTTCGCCCAGACGATCAGGTCGCTGCCCGGCGGGTGGTTCCAGGCCGCCTGCTCGTCGGGGGGCGCCAGGGGCGGCGGCGTGAAGTTCGCGGCCATGAAGTCGTAATCGCCGCGCAGCAGCGGTTTGACGCCGTTTTCGAACCCTGAGGTCTTGAGATAGATCTCGTCGGTGATCTCGAAACCGCCCTCCAGCCCTTCAAGGACCGGATGCTCGCACTGGGGAACCAGGCGCAGGGTGGGATTCGGGTGCGGTCCGTGGCCCCCGCGGTACCCGGAACCGGGTACTTCGGCGCCGTCGAGTTCGCCGGACTGCAGCATGAAGGACGTACCGGTGATCTCCCGCCAAAGTGGCCACAGCGGCCAGGAGACCGTCGCGTGGTTGAGCAGCACCAGCCCGGTTCCCCTTTCCAGCAGCGCCTCGATGCTGGCCCGATAACTGTCGGGTGGAACGCCGGTATCGTTCGCGCCGTCGTGCAGCAGCCCGATGCCGGGAATGCCGGACATGTCGTAGAAGAGCACGGCATCCCAGACGCCGGCGTTGGCCGGTTCGAGCAGCACCTGGGCCGCGGGCTGCTGCACCAGGGTGGCGCTGACGCCTTCCATGTCGTCGAACATGGCGAGAAAGGCGTTGTGGTCGAAGTCGTGCCCCTTGCTGACGATGAGGACATTGGTGTCGTTCATGGAGACTCCTTTCGGGCTGCCCCGGTCAGTTAGGCTGACCGCCCGCCACGTCGATGAATTGCCCGGTGGTCCACTCGGCCGCGGGCGAGGCGAAGAACACCGCCGCGGCGGCGCAGTCTTCCGGTGTGCCGGTGCGACCGAGAGGGATCTGCTGGCTGAAGGCGGCCTGCGCGTCCTGTTCCGAGACCTTCATGGTTTCCACCAGCATTTCGGTCACGATCACGCCGGGGGCGATGCAGTTGACGGTGATGCCCTTCGGCGCGAGTTCAACGGCCAGCGTGCGGGTCATGCTGATCATTCCCATGTTGGCCGCGGAGTAGACGCCGAAACCCGGTGAGGGCTTGTGCGCGGCGATGGAGATGATGTTGATGATGCGCCCGCCGTTGTGCATGCGCTTCGCGGCCTGCTGGGAGCCCCACCACTTGGTCTTCATGTTGAGTGTGAGCTGCTCGTCGAACTTCTCCAGGGGAATGTCCGGCAGGGAGTACATCTTGCGATCCAGGTTGCCGCCGGCGTTGTTCACCATGATGTCGAGGCCGCCGAACTCGTCGACCACGCGGTCGAGCACTTTCGGAATGGACTCGAAATCCATCACGTCCGCCGACAGCCCCAGCCCGCGCCGGCCGCGCTCGTCGATCTCGCCGGCCACGGCCTCCACATCGTTCAGGCGCCGGGCCACGACCGCGACATCCGCCCCGCAATCGGCCAGCGCCAGCGCGATGCCGCGGCCGATGCCGCGCCCGCCACCGGTGACCACCGCTACCTTGCCGTCCAGGCGGAAGCGTTCATGCATGTTCATTGTCGGTCTCCTTCAATTCAGTCGGTCTCTTCCGAATTGAGAATGCTGTAGTCGCGTTTCTGGAAATACCAGCGGCCGTCGACCTTGACGTAGTCGTCCTCGTAGCGGCCAGTGACGTAGCGCTTGCCGCCGTCCTTCTGATGCAGAAATTCCTGCTGGTACCAGGTGCCGTGAGCGGTATCGCCGTCCACCACGATCGGCCCCGCCGAGGCGAAGAAGCCGACGAACGAAAAGCCTGCCATGGCCTGCTGCCAGATCGGGTAGAAGTTCTCTTTCCCTGCAATTGGCCCCGCGCCGGGCAGTGACCAGACGGCGTCGTCGCGCCAGTTCGCCTGCCAGGCGTCGCCGTCGGAACGCATCACCGCGTCGTTGTAGGAATCCACCAGTTCGCGAATGGCGAGCCGGTCTTCGATGGGTCCACTGCTGATCATGAGGGTGTACTCCTTGTGGGTTGAACCGCGAAAGCGGGCATCTATACACGTAAACGGCCGGCGGGGGAAGCCAGGCGGCGCAGGTCGCCGGCCAGGGAATAGAGAACGGGCACCAGGAACAGGGTGACGAGCGTGGACACCGCGAGCCCCCAGCCGATGGCGAGCGAGACGATGCTGACGATCGGGTCGTAGCCGCCGATGCCGTAGGCGCTCGGCAGCACGCCGCCGAGGGTGGTCAGCGTAGTCACCATGATGGGCCGCAGGCGTTCCACCACCGCATCGATCATCGACTCGGTGGCTTCCCCCCGCGTGGCTTCAGAACTCTCCTTCAGGCGCCGGTGGATCGAGTCCACCATGACGATGGAACCGTTGACGACGATGCCGGCAAGGCCGATCGCGCCGAGCATGGCGAACATGTTCATGGCCTTGCCGTGCAGGAAGAAGACCAGGAAAACCCCGGCCACGGCGAGCGGTATCACCAGCATCACGAACAGCGCCTCGAGCAGCGAGCCGAGCATCAGCCAGATCACCAGGGCGATGCCCACCACCGCCAGAACGGCCGCGACACCCATGCGGGCGGTGGTTTTCTGGGTATCCAGAGCCTCGCCGCCGTTGAACACGAACAGCCCCGGAATGCGCTCGAAGCGGGGAAACAGTTCCGACTCCATGCGCTGCGCGAAACTCAGCGCGGTAAGGCCGCTGGAATCCAGGAAACTGGCGCGAATGGTCGAAGACCGATAGCCGTCCCGGTGATAGATGCGGGTCAGCGTGGGGACCTCGATGGGGTCGACCACGTCGCGCAGGCGCACCAGTTCTCCCGTGGCGGAGCGCACGGGAACCTCGAGCAGTGCGTCGAGGTCGCCCCGGGCGGCGGGATCGAACTGCACCCGCAACTCGGTGGTGTTGTCCAGGTCGCGATGTTCGCTCGCCTCGATGCCGTAGAAGGCGGCGGCCAGGGTCTGCCCGACGGTTTCGGGGTCAAGGCCGCGCAACGCCAGTTTCTCGTAGTTGAGGTTCAGTTCGAGCTGGGGCGTGCCGGGCCGCTCGTCCACTTCCACCTCGACCACGCCGGGGGTCGCCTGCAGGTAGCGCTCGATCTCGAATGCCACGCCGCGGCGAACCTCGTCCTCGTTGCAGAGCACGTGCACGGTGACCGGAAGACCCGTGGGCGGTCCGAAGTACGCGGACTGATACAGCACCCGCACGTCGTTGGGAACCCGCAGGGCGCCGGGCAGGCGCTCGATCCACTGGGCATTCGTGTAGCTGCGCCGGGCTTGCCGGAACTGCAGTATGAGGACCGCTTCGTTGTCCGTTTCGCCGAATCCTTTCTCGAGGGAGTCGGTGTTCTGGTGGCCGATGCGGCTGGTGACCGCCTCGATGTCTTCTGCCGTGATGTCCAGGAGTTGAAGCGCCAGGTCGCCGGCGACGGCTTCGGTCTGTTCCAGCGATGTGCCGGGAGGTGTGGTGACCTTGATCATCAGCCGGTCGGCATCGTCCTGCGGAAACAGCATGAACGGAACCAGCGGGCGCACGAACACCATGATGACCGCGAAGGCGGCGATGGCGGTGGCGAGCGTTGCCAGGCGATGCCGCAGAACCCGTTGCAAGAGCCTCCGGTAACGCGCTTCGAGAGCCAGCATGAAGGGCCGTTTCCCGAGGTTGGCCCGGGCGCTGACGGTGGACTGGTGTGCCGGCAGGATGAAGAACGACTCGATCAGGGAAAACACCAGTACCAGCACCACCACGGCAGGGATCTGCCAAAGGAGCTTGCCGGGCAATCCGCCAAGTACGGTCAGTGGCAGGAAGGCCAGCATGGTGGTCAATGCCGCGGCGGTCACCGGGGCCAGCATCTCACGGGTGCCGGCAAGCGCCGCCTGATCCGGCGGCAGGCCCTGGGCCTGTTTCAGGGCGATGCGCTCGGAGACCACCACCGCATCGTCGACCACCATGCCCAGAACCACGATGAATCCGGTGAGCGCCAGCATGTTCAGGGTCATGCCGAGGGGGCCGATCAGCGTCAGGGCCGCCATGAACACCACGGGAATGCCCACCAGTATCCAGAGCGCCGGTCCGGGTCGCACAAACAGGAACAACACGACGGTGACCAGCACGACCCCGATCAGCCCGTTGGTGAACATCAGGTCCAGCCGGTTGGAAATCATGCCCGACTCGTCGTTGATCGCGGCCATCTCGATGCTGTCGGGGACGGGTGCCGCCGCGATGGCTGCGCGTACCTGCTCCACGGTATCGATGATGTCCGCGGCCTCGCGTTTCTTCACGAACAGGCTGACTCCGCGCCGGCCGTTGGCATGCACGATCAGGCCGGTGTCCTCGCGGCTCTTCTCGATACGCGCAATGTCGCGGATGCGCAGGGCTCCCGCGCCGGGCCGGAAACGCAGTATCGTCCCGCCCACATCGGCGGGGTCTTCGAAACGGCTCCACATCACCACCTGGCGGCGGTCCGCGGGGCTCTCCAGTACGCCGCCGGTACTCGACACGTTGCGGCGCTGCACGGCGGCAATCACGTCGCCGAGCGTAACGCCGTGTTCCCGGGCGAGCACCGGGTCGATCAGCACGCGCACCTCCGGGTCGGTGAGGCCGACCGCAACGACATCGCCGACCAGGTCCAGTCGCCGCAGCCGGTTTTCGAGGTCTTCCGCGGTCCGGCTCAACTCGGGTTCAGGGCCGGAAAGAATGACTTCGATGACCGTGAATCGTCCGGGCTTGAGCTGCATGAGAACCGGTTCGTCTTCCATTTCGTCCGGGAAGTCGGTGATGCGATCGACGGCGGCGCGCAGGTCCGTTTCGGCATCTTCGAGCTCGGCGGAATCGAAGTCGTCGTAGAGCCGTACCGAGGTGTAGGAGGTGCTGTCGGAAACGATCGTCTCGAAGTAGTCGACTCCGTCCAGCCCCTCGAGCGCCTCCTCGATGGGAATGGTGATCTTCGTCTCCATGTCCCGGGCGCTGGCCCCGGGCAGGTTGGCGGTGATGAAGATCAGCGGGGATTCGATGTCGGGAACGAACTCCCGGTTCAGGTTGGCCGCCGACAGGTAGCCGAGAACGACCAGCGCCCCGGCGACGATGTTGACCAGCAGGTGGCGCTCGATGAAGAAGCGCAGTACGGGTTCCATCGATTCAGTCTTCGACGGTCACCGGGGCGCCGTCACGGAGCGCGAACTGGCCGTCGGTCACCACCAGGTCGCCCTCGTCCAGTCCGCCGAGCACCTCGACGGTGGGGCCGTTCGTGCGCCCCGTGCTGACGGGCGTCAGCAGGGCGCGGCCGGCATTCACCACGAAGACGTGCATGGCGCCGCCGCGCCGGAACACCGCGGCGCTCGGTACCGCAAGCGATGCCGATGCATCCGCGTAGGGCAGGTACACCGTGGCGAGCATGCCTTCGCGGAGACGGTCGGGCAGATCGCCGGGCATGTCCTCCAGCCAGATCTCCAGCGTATAGGTGCCCGTGGCAGCGTCGGACACGCGAGCCAGGCTATTGATCCGTCCGCTGAACGTCGTCGCACCGAGCGCATCCAGGGTCACCTCGGCGCTCTTCGCGCCCTGCAGCAATTCCGCCTCGCGGCCGGTCACACCGGCCTTGATGCGCGCCCTGGAGAAATCGGCGAGGGTCACGACCGGCGCGCCGGACTTGAGGTAATCGCCTTCATGGACGTGCACGCGTTCGGCAATGCCGTCAAACGGGGCGCGCACGCTGGTGTCGGCCAGCACCCGCTCGGCCGCGGCCAGATCCGCCCGCGCTGCTTCCAGCGCCGATTTTGCCCGAGCCTCGGTGAACCCCAGGTTCTCCAGGGCGTCTTCGCTGATGAACTCCCGGGCGTGCAGGTCGCGGCCACGCTCGAGTTCATTGCCTGCCTGCTCGAGATCGACTTCCCCGGAGCGCACCCGGGCTTTTGCCTGGTCCCGGGCGATCAGCGCCTTTTCGTTATCCAGGTTAACGAGTGTCTGTCCCGCGCGTACCGGATCGCCGGGCTCCACCGAACGGGATACCGTCCGGCCATCGGTTTCGGCAGCGACAGTTGCGGTGCGGAACGCCTCAAGCACGCCGGTAGCCGTTGCCTGCCTGCCAATGTCGGCTGCAGTTGCGGGCTTTACCCGTACATGCACCGGGGTGATCAATGCGGACGCCAGGGGATCGGCGGAGTTTCGATCGGTGCCGTCCCTGTCGGGCTCTGACGGCGGGGGGCTGCACGCCGGGCTGATCGCCACAAGACAAATCGATGAACATAAAAGTGTTAAGCTTTTGAAATATATTGATTTTGATTGGGGAATCGAAGGTTGGATCAGCGGAGCGCCGGCGGCTTGAGGTAGACCTAGAATAACAAGTGTCAGTTTCCTTGTCCGTCAAGCCCTCGGCCGTGCCGGCCGGTGGCCGTCCGGCTGTGTCCGGCATGGGGTACGGTCCTCCTGCACGCTAAGCGACCAGGCGGTCGGCGGATTCCGGGGGCGCTGAAGTGCTTTAAAGGTGCTGGTAGTTTGGCACCCCGCCCCGCAACCAGTTGCGGGGCGTCGCCACCTGCCGAAGCGGTGCTTCGGCTCGGGCTGCACCCGACCGGTGGCGACGCCGCACCGCACGCCGGCTCACATGGCTCGATTCAATGCTGTTCCTTGGGCGTCAGCGCCCCGGTGCGCGCGGGTGGGTACTCCTGGCCAGACAGCCGCCGCGATGGCGGATGTACAGGGCAGTCGGGCTACAATGGTGGTTTGGACATTGAGGGTGGGATGACACTCGTTCACCGATTTGCCGGCAATCCATTGGACCGGGCGGATGCCGAGCGCCGCGATGACGCGTGGTTGGCCGCCGCCGAAAAAGACCCTGACAGCCGCTTTCTGCCTTTCCACAATCTCGACGTGCTGCTTGCCGACGGCGGCGGGCTGGGCTGGACATCCGGTTCCACGGTGCGTTGGCTCGATGTGGATGCGCCCCCTGTGCTCCTCGGCCTTGCCGAAGGCGTTCCGCATTTCGCCCTGGATATCTCGGGCCTGGAGCAGCCCGTGCGCGAACTGGGCCTCGAGAACGGCTGGCGGTTCGAGGATTGCCGCATGGCCGCCATGGTCATGCCGGCGGACGACACGGGAATCGTCGCCCAGGCCCGTGCACAACTCGGCTGGCACGTCTCGCACCGGTACTGCAGCAAGTGCGGCGCCCCCACGGAACAACGCAAGGGCGGGCATGTCCGGTCCTGCCCGCAATGCAGCGCTGAGCACTTCCCCCGCACGGACCCGGTAGTCATCATGGTGATTCACGATAACGGGCGTTGCCTGCTGGGCCAGCCCAAGGGCCCGCTGGTGCGGATGGGCATGTATTCCGCCCTGGCCGGCTTTATCGATCAGGGAGAGTCAATCGAGGAGGCGGTGCGGCGCGAGGTACGCGAGGAAGCGGGCATCGAGGTGGGGGAGGTGCATTACCATTCTTCGCAGCCCTGGCCGTTCCCGTCGTCGCTGATGATCGGGTGCCTCGGGCGTGCGACGAGTACGGAAATCCGCATCGACGACGCGGAGATGGCCGATGTGCGGTGGTTCTCGCGTGACGAAGTCACCGCGGCCCTCGAGAACGAGAACCCGAACCTGAAGGTGCCGGGGTCGCTCGCCATCGCCCATCATCTGATCAAGTCGTGGGTGAATGGGGGCGAGTAGTGTCGCGGGGCGGTATGGATACGATCAGGCATCGATTGGAGAAGAAATGACTTTAGCGCTTCCGGCCAGTGCCGAGTGGGCAGCACGTTGCGCATCGGATGGCGAATTCCGTTTGGCGGCACGCCACTGGACCGGCGGGCTGGTACTTGAGATCGGCGACGATTCCCTCGCATTGCGGCTCACCGACGGACGCGTGGCGGGCGGTGAGCCTGCCGGGCAGAACGGGGTCATGACCCTTTCCGCACCGCCGCCGCTATGGGCCCGGTTGCTGGCGCCGGTACCGCCGCCGCTCTACAACGACATCGGCGCGGCCTGGGGGCAAGGGCTCAAGCGGGGCGGGGACCCCGTGTTGCACGCCCAGTACCACGCCGCGGCGATGCGGGCGGTTGAGCTGCTACGTCCGGCGGGTTTGCGCGAAGATTCCCCGCGTAGCGAGTCGGCCCGGCCGGGCACCCTGGACGCCCCGGTAGGCAGATACGTGCATCTGCACCTCGCCGGTCACGATCATCGCATCTACTTCGAGGAAGCCGGGCAGGGGATACCCCTGTTGATGCAGCACACGGCGGGCGCCCACGGCAGCCAGTGGCGGCACCTGTTCGAATATCCCGAGATTACGAGCCGCTTTCGCCTGATCGCCTATGACCTGCCGTATCACGGCAAGTCGATGCCGCCGGTCTCGAAGGCCTGGTGGGCGGACGACTACCGGTTGGAGGGGGAGTTCCTGCGCTCCGTGCCGCTGGCGTTGATGGACGCACTGCATCTCGAGGGCGCCGTGTTCATGGGCTGTTCGGTGGGCGGGTTGCTGGCCCTGGACCTCGCGGCCCGTCACCCGGAGCGGTTGCGCGCGGTCATTTCGCTGGAGGGAGCGCTCAAGATCGGCGGCGACATGGAGGATTTCAGCGCGCTCTGGCACCCGCAGGTGGGCAACGAGTACAAGGCGCGGCTGATGGACAGCGTCATGGCGCCGACATCGCCGGCCGCTTACCGCAAGGAAACCAGCTTCGTCTATTCTTCGTGCTGGCCGCCCGCGTTCCTCGGCGACCTGTACTACTACGTCGAGGACTACGACCTCACCGACCGGGCGGGCGACATCGACACCAATCGGGTCGGTGTGCACATCCTCTCGGGCGAATACGACTACAACGGCACCCCGGAACTCGGCCGCGCCGCGCACCTGGCCATTCCCGGCTCCACCTGGCAGGAGATGAAGGGAATGGGCCACTTCCCCATGTCGGAGAACCCGGAACGGTTCGTCGAGTACCTGCTGCCCATATTGGGCCGGATCGGCGAGGCATAGCCGCCCGGACGATTCGGCGTTCTCTGTCCGGGGTGCCTGTGGCCGCTGTCAGTCCGGCAACCCCAGCACGCGCTTGGCGATGATGTTGAGCTGAATCTCCTTGGTGCCGCCGGCGATGGTGAGTGATTTCTGCCGCAGCCACTCCCGGGTCCGCTCGACTTCCGCCTCCTGGAAAGGTTCTTCCCGCCAGCCGATGCCCCGGGTTCCCATTGCCGCCAGGAGCAGCTCGTGGCCCTCCTGGGCATGCAGGGCGCCTGTGAGTTTTACGGCCGAGGAGGCAAATCCGGGCGCCCGCGCCTGCGTTTCCTCGAGCACGCGCTTCTGCGTGAGTCGCTGGGCGGCGCCGTTCTGTTCGTGGCGGATCAGCCTGTCACGGATGTCGGGATTTTCGAGTTTGCCGCCGCGCCGGTGAACGTAGCGCCCGATCTTTTCCGGCATGCGGCTGCGGGCGGTCCGGCCCCCCTGGGAACCGGATATGTTGATGCCGGCATGGGTGGAGCGCTCGAACTGCAGCAGGCGCTTGCCCACGGTCCAGCCGTTGTTGAGGCCCCCGACCGCATCGTCCGCCCTGGCGACGGCGTCTTCGAACAGGGTTTCGTTGAACGGTGAGGCGCCGGAGATCAGGCGGATGGGATTGACCCTGACCCCGGGCTGGCTCATGTCCACCAGGATCAGGCTGATGCCCTGGTGCTTGGGCCGCTCGGGGTCGGTGCGGGCGAGCACGAAGATGAAGTCGCAGTCCATGGCGTCGGATGTCCAGGTCTTGCGGCCGTTGATGATGAAGTGGTCGCCGTCGATAACGGCGCGGGTGGAAAGGCTCGCGAGATCGGAACCGGCGCCGGGTTCGGAGTAGCCCATCGCCCAGCCCCCTTTGCCGCGCGCGATACCGGGCAGCCAGCGCGCTTTCTGAGTCTCGCTGCCGAGTTCGAGCAGCGTCGGACCGATGTAGTTGACGCCGCGCCCGGTCAGCGGCGTGCGGGCGCCGATGCGCTTCAGTTCTTCGATCAGCACCCGGTACTGGTTGCGGCCGAGTTCCGCTCCGCCGTACTCCCGGGGCCAGGTGGGTACCGTCCAGCCCCGTTCCGCCATCCGCTCGAGCCAGAGCCGGGTGTCCGGTTCGAGTTCGATGCTGCTGCTGCCCCAGGCAACCTGGCCCGGGCCCCTGGCGCCGGGAGGACAGTTCTCCTCCAGCCAGGCGCGGGTTTCCCTGCGAAAATCGGTCAGGTCGCTCACGGTTGGATCGGTCTCATCAGAGTGCACTCGAGGCTGAATCGATTCCGGAAGCCGTAACCCGGGTGGCCGCTCGGGCACCGGGCGGTTCCGCCGGCGCCGCGCCCGGCAAGCATAGATCATAGTCGATGCGGCAGGCTATCATCGGCGGCAATCACCAGGGAGGCGCGCTATGAACGTGGCCGAAGGCATCGCAAAGGTCCTGAAGGCGGAGGGAGTCGATATCCTGTTCGCCTATCCCGTGAACCCGCTCATCGAGTCGGCAGCCGCCGAGGATATCCGCACCATCATCGTGCGCCAGGAGCGCATCGGGCTGCACATGGCGGATGCTTATTCGCGGCTGTCGTCCGGGGACAAGATCGGCGTTTTCTGCATGCAGCACGGCCCCGGCTCCGAAAACGCCTTCGGCGGTGTCGCCCAGGCGTACTCGGAATCCGTGCCGATCCTGGTCATGCCCGCCGGTTACCCGCGACGCCTCGCCAACTACTACCCCAACTTCAATTCCACCCAGAACATGCGCCAGATCACCAAGTGGGCAGAGCCGCTGACCATGGGACGGGCGTTGCCGGAGGTGATGCGGCGCGCCTTCTTCCAGTTGCGCAACGGCCGTCCCGGGCCGGTGCTGGTGGAGGTGCCCGTGGATGTGTTCGGGGAAGAAGTGCCCGACTGGTGGACGCCGGAACCGAGCTTCAAGAGCCGTAGCGCCCCGGACCCGGCTGCCGTCGAGGAAGCGGCCGCGGTGCTCGCCGCCGCCGAGCGGCCGGTCATCTACGCGGGGCAGGGCGTTCACTACGCCCGCGGCTGGGATGCGCTGAAAGCGCTGGCCGAGGATTGGAACATCCCGGTGACGACCAGCATCGAGGGCAAGAGCGCCTTTCCGGAAAACCACCCGCTGTCCCTCGGTTCGGGCGGCCGCGCCAACCCGCGCACGGTAACGGCATGGCTGCAGGAGGCGGATGTCATTCTGGGTATCGGCTGCAGTTTCGCCCTGACTGGTTTCGGAGTGCAGATGCCGCGGGGCAAGACCATGATCCACGCCACCCTCGATCCGATGGATCTGAACAAGGATGTGCCTGCCCAATACGGGCTGATCGGCGATGCCAGGCTGACGCTGGAGGCGCTGCGTGACGCCATGGCGAACCTCGACCGGCGAACTGCCGATGCGCGAGACGATGTGCCCGACCGCATCGCCGCCATGCGGGAAACCTGGCTGGCCGAGTGGCTGCCGAAGCTCGAGAGCAACGAGACGCCGATCAATCCCTACCGCGTGCTGTGGGAACTGAACCGGATGGTCGACAAGGAGGCCACCATCATCACCCACGACGCCGGCAGCCCCCGCGACCAGACGACGCCGTTCTGGGAAGCCACCGCACCGCTCAGCTACATCGGCTGGGGCAAGACCACCCAGCTCGGCTACGGGCTCGGGCTTGCGATGGGCGCGAAACTCGCCTGCCCGGACAAGCTCTGCATCAACGTCTGGGGCGATGCGGCCATCGGTTTCACGGGCATGGATTTCGAAACCGCGGCGCGGGAGCGCATTCCGATCCTGTCGATTCTCTTCAACAACTTCTCCATGGCCATCGAGATTCCGATCATGCCCGTCTCCCAGGAGAAGTACGGCGCCACGGAGATCTCGGGCAACTACGCGGAGATGGCCAAGGCGTTCGGCGCCTACGGGGAGCGGGTCACCAGCCCGGACGAGATCACCGCGGCACTGAAACGCGGGATCGAGGCGACGGAGAGCGGGCAGCCGGCATTGCTCGAATTCATTACCGCAAAGGAGATTTCAATCTCCGACGAATGAGCGGGCGCCACTCGTGCGGGTGTCGGGATGATGCACAAGCCGATCTGCCGGCTTGCACCGCTCGGGACGACTCCGGGCGCTAGGCGCTCCGGTCGATTGCAGGCACCGCGATATCGTGGGGTTGATCGGCGTCAGTGAAGCGCCGGCCAGTCGCGGCGCGAGAGTGTGCCGGCGGCGTATTGCATGAGGTGTTCATCATGCACGAGCCGGTTCCAGTGGTAGAGGATGTAGTCCTCGTCCGAGATGTCCCGTGCGACCGCTGCCTGATACAGGGCGGCGCGCCCCTTGCCGAGCGACTCCGGCCGCCTGCCGAGCAAACTGGCGATACTGTCCAGTTCGAAACGATCGAAAAGCGCCCCGTTGCGGGACAGTTCCTTGAGGTGCTTGAGCTTGCGCACCACGCCCTTGGCGTGGCGGGTGGCCATGGCATCGCCGATCTCCGGAACGATCACCCGCATCTGTTCCAGCAGATCGTCGTAGGATGAATATTCGGGGCGTACCGGGGCTTCGCCTCGTACCTGGCGCGGCGGAAGCGCGATCCCGAGTGCGTCCGCCAGCGCGGTGATACGCATGCGGCGATGCAGGGCCGTCATGGCGAATGCGCTGCCATCGGCATCGCGTTCGGATTCCGCGATCGCCGACCGGGCGACGTTTGATTCGCCGGACGCCTCGGTCATGCTCGATAACCCGAATCCCCCTGCCTGGGAGCTCGAGACCGCGCACAGGACGACGAACGCATTGACGCGGTAATAGTTGACACGATCAATATTGATCCGGTGGCCGGAGAGCGCTTCGTATTCGCGCAGGCGTTCGGCGAAGTCGGTGAACGTATGCTGCACCGTGCGCCAACACATCCAGGCAATGTCGTCCATGGGGTCGCTGAGGTGGGCAAGTTCCCAGTCGATGATGCCGGTCACCCGGCCGTTCCTGTACATGAGGTTGCCGGGGCCGGTGTCGCCCTGCACCAGCACCACCGGCCCGTCGTAATCCGGAATGCTGTTTTCCAGAAACTCGAGCGAGATGCGCAGCATCGGCTCGATGGGTTCGCCGCTGGCCTCGGCCCGGGCGCGAAACACCCCAAGGCGGTCGAGTTGATGTTCCCGGGCACTTTTCACGGGATGGTAGCTCGGCAGGTCCAACTCGCCGGGATCCAGGGCGTGCAGTTTGGCGATGTGGCGAATGAAGTCCTGTGCCACGCTCAGTTGCTCGCCCGGGTCGGCGGGCGGGTGCATCCAGGCCACGCCGGGAACCCGGTCGACGAGGAAGCCACCGATCTGCTCATTGATGCCCCAGGGCCTGGGCACGGGAATGTGCCGGTGCAGGGCCCGATAGATTTCCCCTTCCATACGAAACGAGTTGAAGGGCGAACGGCCGGGGTCGCCGGCATCAGAACGCGACTGTTGCAGAAACAGTTCGTGCACGGTGCCCGCGCGGTCTTCGACGTCGATGTACCAGCCAAAACGGCCGCCGGCAAGGATGCGCTGCGCGCGGGTGATCCGGCCGCGCGTTACACTGCTGATCCATTCGGCTACATCAGGTGCCAGTTCTGCCATGGGCGTCTCGAGCCTGCAGTGTGCGGACGGTCATCGAAGCGAGGCATTATGGCGCGGAAGCGGCGCTGATGGACAATTTCGGCCCGCCTGCCGGGCATGCGTGGCCATCGCCTGCTGCGTTGATCCCGT
The DNA here is from genome assembly GCA_963663395.1 of Pseudomonadales bacterium. GTDB lineage: Bacteria > Pseudomonadota > Gammaproteobacteria > Pseudomonadales > Azotimanducaceae > Azophilus. The sequence goes on along the minus strand of OY760226.1, from coordinate 3,764,304 downwards.
TCCACTGGGAAGCTAACATTATATAGTTAACTTATTTGGATAATAAATCACCGGGAGAAAGCCGATGCGCATGGAAGACATGGTCATTGCCAGCGTGGACGATCACATCGTTGAGCCACCGGACATGTTCGACAATCAGCTTACCCGGGCGCAGCGGGCCAACGCCCCGCAAATCCGGGAGATGAATGGCAATCAGGTCTGGGTTTGGGACGATCTCATGAAGTCCAACATCGGCCTGAACGCGGTGGTTGGCCGTCCCAAGAACGAATGGGGGATGGAGCCGCAGCGCTTCGATCACATGCGCAAGGCGGCGTACGACGTGGACGCGCGGGTGGACGACATGAATGCCAACGGCACCTTCTCCTCCCTGGGCTTTCCCTCCTTTCCCGGCTTTCATGGCGCATTTTTCCTCGAACGGGCGCGCAAGGACCCGGCCAACGCCTACGAGGTGCTGCAGGCCTACAACAACTGGCACATCGATGAGTGGTGCGGCAAACATCCCACGCGATTCATTCCCCTGGCCCTCGTGCCGATGTGGGACGTCGGCGATACGGTGAAGGAGATCGGGCGCGTGCTCGACAAGGGATGCCGGTCGATCAGCTTTGCTTCCAATCCCGCGGGTATCGGGCTGCCCGGCATTCACCGGCCGGAATGGGAACCGGTGTGGGAGATCTGCGATCGCGAGGGTGTCATGCTCAACTGCCATATCGGTTCGGGCACACCGCTGCCGCATCCGTCCCCCGAATCCCCGATCGAGGCGTGGATCACCGCCATGCCCATGTCCATCTCCAACGCGGCCGCCGACTGGATCACCCTGGAGGCGTTCCTGCGTTACCCGAACCTGAAGATGGCCCTCTCCGAGGGAGGCATCGGCTGGGTGCCGTACCTGCTCGAACGGGCCGACTTCACCAATCGCCACCACGGCGCCTGGACCAACAAGAGTTACGGTGACAGGAAGCCGAGCGATGTATTCCGTGAGCACATCCGCACCTGTTTCATCGAAGACGATGTAGGCCTGCTCAACCGTCACCACATCGGCATCGACAACATCACGCTGGAAGTCGACTACCCGCATTCGGACTGCCTGTGGCCGGACTATCCGGAAGGCCTGTGGCGCAGCATACAGAGCGTGCCGGGGGGCATACCCGATGACGAGATCGACAGGATCACGCATCAGAACGTGTTCCGCGACTGGCACTTCGACGGCATGGAGCGGGCGGGCGGCCGCGAGAAATGTACGGTGGCGGCGCTGCGCAAGCTGGCCTCGAATGTGGACAAGGAGCCCAGGTCACTGGCCGGCATTGCCCCGCGCGGCTACGCGCCGGGCAAGGTGGTGACCTCGCAGGACATCGTCGGCGTGACCGCGCCCGCGGATGCCTGACAGGCTGGAACGTGAGCTCGAGTAAGGTCACCGCGCCGGATCCGGACGAACTGGCGCGGCGCGCGTCCGCGGCAGTGGGCGCTGGCATCGATCAGGTGGAGGCGCTGCACGGGGGGTCGTCGAGCTTTACCTATTCCGCGCAACTGCACGGCGGCGAGCCGCGCAAGGTAGTCATCAAGGCAGCTCCACCGGGGCTGGAACCGGTGCGTAACCGGGACGTTTTGCGCCAGGCGAAAGTGCTCAGGGGTCTGGCCGACGCCGACGGGGTCATGGTGCCGTCCGTGCTCGGCACCGATGCCGGGACGCCGCCCGCGATCCCGCCCCTGGTGGTCATGAGCTTTGTGGCCGGAGAGAGCTACGAGCCCGTGCTGCGTGGCGGCAACCCGGATGTGAGCGACGCCCAGGTTACGGCGCGAGCGTTCGCCGCAGCGCGCATGCTGGCCGCCCTGCAGCGGGCGGATGCCGGCCAGTTCGAAGACGAACGGGAAACCGATCTCGCCCGGGAGGTCGGACGCTGGCAGCGCGCTTTCTCCACGGTAGACGAAGGATTGCAGGGCGATGGCCGTGCAGACGCCGTCAATGCGGCCCTGCAGGCGGCATTGCCGGAAAAGCTGCCCCCGGTGGTGCTGCACGGCGACTATCGCCTGGGCAACATGCAGTGCGTGGGCAGCGAGATCCGCGCACTGATCGACTGGGAGATCTGGTCATTGGGCGACCCGCGGCTGGATCTGGCCTGGTTTCTGTTGAACAGCGACTGGCGTCACCCGAACAGGAAGCCTGGCGGTGACCGCATGCCGCCGGTTGACGAGCTTGCCGGTGCCTATGAACAGGCGTCCGGCCGGCCCGTGCAGGACTTCGGCTGGTTCGCTGCCCTGGTGCGCTACAAGCAGGCGGCGGCATCGGCACTGATCGTCAAGAACAATCGCCGCCTGGCCCGGGAAGGCGTCGACACGGCGAGCATGGAGGAGAATATCCCGCGGCTCCTCGACTGGGCCGCGCAGTTCCTCGGCTGAAGATGCTCGCAGCACGCCTGTACGCGCACGGGCCGCCGGAATCCATCGTCCTGGAGGAGATGCCCACACCGGGCCCGCAGTCGCATGAGGTGCGGGTCGGAGTACGCGCGGCATCGGTCAATTTCCCGGACGTACTCATTGCGGCCAACCGCTACCAGGTGCCGGTACCCGTGCCTTTCACGCCGGGAAGCGAGTTTGCCGGGGAGGTGCTTGAGGTTGGCGCCGCGGTCGCCGACCTGGTGCCGGGGGCCAGGGTGCACGGGTCGCAGATGGTGGGCGCCTTTGCCGAGCAGGTGGTGCTGCCGCGCGATCGTCTGAGCGTGCTCCCCGAGGGGCTGAGCTTTGCCGAAGGCGCGAGTTTCGGCGTCACCGGGCGCACGGCCTGCGCGGCACTGGTCGGCGTGGCCGAGGCACAACCCGGTGAGTGGGTGGCCGTCACCGGGGCGGCGGGCGGCGTTGGCTCCGCGGCTGTCGATGCCGCCGGGCGCCTGGGTTGCCGCACTCTGGCGCTGGCGTCCACCGAAGCCAAGCTGTCGGCATGCCTGAATTGGGGGGCCGATGCCGCGTTGCTGTCGGGGCGGGCGGATCTCAAGGAAGCCATTCGCGAGGCGACGGGGGGCGGTTCCGATATCGTGATCGATCCGGTGGGCGGCGCGCTTGCCGAGGTGGCGCTGCGCGCCATGCGCTTCGGCGGTCGCTTTGTCACCGTCGGCTACGCCTGCGGCGAGATTCCGCGCATTCCCCTGAACCTGGTGCTGCTGAAAGGGGTGCAGATTCGGGGCCTAGACATACGCACCTTCGCCGACAACGCGCCGGAACGCGCGGCCGAGGCCGAGGCAAGTGTCGATCGGCTGGTGGCGGAGGGGCTGCGCCCGAGAATCAGTGCGGTTTATCCGCTGCGCGAGGTCGTAGAGGCCATGCAGGCCGTGGCAAGCGGGCAGACCCTGGGCAAGGTGGTGCTGGAGATGGGCAGCGAAGGCGCCTGAGCCGGCGGTTACTGCGGCGCCTTGATCGTGGTGTTGACCGCGTTGCTGTTGCGCGTCGCTTTGATGTACGACACGAAAGCTTCCCGTTCTGTACCCAGCATGACATTGAGGTCGCTCTCGGTAGCGTTTGCCTGCAACATTCGCCGGGTGAGCCCCATGGCCAGTGCGGGGAAGCTCGCGAGCCGTTCGCCGAGCGCCAGGGCCTGTTCGAGAAGTTCGTCGTCCGGCGCGATGCGGGTGATCAGACCGACCTCACGGGCTTCGGGCGCGGTCAGGGTTTGCGCGCTGAGGCAGATGTCCATGGCACGGCCGTAGCCGACAATTCGCGGCAGCAAGGCGGTGCACCCGAATTCCGGCATGGTGCCGCGCTCCAGAAACGCAAAGGAGTAGCTCGATGAAGCGGCGCCCATGCGAATGTCGGCGGCCAGCGTGTGGGTAACGCCAAGGCCGATGGCGCGCCCGTTTATGGCGGCGATGCTGGGCTTGGAGCCTGCGAGCAGGTGCAGCCAGCTGGTGTCTCGGGCCATGCCGATGGTGGAGACCCTGGGGCGAATTCCGGTTTCCGGATCTTTTGGCTCCGGCGGGGATTTGAAATCGACACCGGAGCAGAACACGGGCCCGGAAGCGGTGATCACGATGGCGCCCACGGTGTCTGAGGAGTTGCCGCGCTCGACCGCCGCCATGGCTTCACGGATCATCTGCACGTTCCAGGCATTGCGCGTTTCGGGGCGGTTGTAGGTGATCAGGGCGACCGCACCCCGTTCCTCGTAAAGCACCAGCGGTTGGCTCATGGGCGTAGTCCGCACGCGTCGCCGGCCCCGGGCAGCGGTTCCAGGCAGCGGGCGATATCCAGAGCGCCCTCAAGCCCCAGGTCATGGGGGTTGCCGCCCAGAAACTGCGGGACGCCGATGACGCGCGGCGTCTGCGGAACGTCGATGGGGTAATCGTCTACCAGCGTTCCCGGCCGGTGTTCGGGGCGTAGGTGATCGACCACATAGCGGCCGTCCGAGCCCCGCCGGTCCTTGCTGTAGAAGGCGGCGAAATAGTGGTCGATGCGAAACTGCGCGAGCATGTTTTTCGCGTAATCGGCGCCGCCGGCGCTCCACAGCACCAGCGTCGCCCCGGCATTGCGCAGCCGATCCAGCAGTTCCATGGCGCCCGGCCGCAGAATGTCGCTGCGCACGGAACCGATCAGCGTCCCGTCCACATCGAATACCCACACCGCGTCGGGGTGATTCATCCGCTCCGTCGACGCTCCGCCAGAAGTTCGTTGTGGCGCGCGAACATGCGTGCAGCTTCCCGTTGCAACGCCACCGGTACCGCGGGCAGGGGCGGCAGGCCCGCCTCCCGGGACGGCAGGGAGACCGTGGCTGAACCGTAGGCGGTCTCGGTGCCGCGCTGGTTTACCATGTGCATTTCCAGGTCGACCAGGTAGCGCCCGTCCTGTTCGCGCTTGTTCACCACCTTGCCGGTAAGAAACTGGGTATCCCCCTGGTAGTTGAACTTGCGAATGGAGTCCTCGAGACGCTCGATGAAGGCGTCGTCGCCGCACCAGTCAGACACCATGTGGTACAACCAGCATTGCCGCATCACGCCGTAGTCGTATGCCAGCGGATTGCCGATGGCCTTGGCCCATTCGTTGTCCCAATGCAGGCGCTGCGCCACGTCCCACACCCCCATCTCGTTCTTGATATAGAACGGCGCGATGCGCTTGCGGTTCTTGTAGCCAAGCCGGGACGACTTGAGGCCATAGGGCACGAAGCCGTAGCCGCCGGCATGCACGGCGATGATCTCGGAAACGGTGAGGGGGCCTTTCACCATGGGTTGCATCTCATCGCCCACCTCGACGTCTTCCCAATAGCGCTTTTCCGGACCGCGGGCGTGCTCCGCCTGGTAGACGGCGTCGATGCGCTCGTAATCCTCATCGGTGTAGTTGGCAGCCTCGATGCCGGCGTACTTGCCTTTGCTGCGGGATTTTCTGCGCTCGGTTTCCACGCGCAGCGTGCGATAAACGCCCACCACCTCGCCGTGCTGATTGATGTTCACGCTGCGGCTCACGCGTATGACGGAGCGTTCCGCGAACTCGGATTTCTTTTCCTCCACGGATTCTTCACCCCTATAGGTGAAGACGCGGTCGCCGGGGCGCAGGTGCCGGTACCAGTCCCAGGTACCCCCGGAAACAAAGACGTGCACGCCGCGGAACAGGCCCTTGGTGGCCTTTTTCAATTCCTCTGGCATCGGGTCGCCCATCATGGGGGTCTTCACGTGACCGACCATGGTGCCGTGGGCAATCTGCGTGCCCCACCTTGTGGTGGGGCCGTAGCTTTCGTCGGTGTACAGGGGGTTGTCATCGCCCATGCCCTGGGCCCAGTTGCGGATGGCATCCGGCGTGGCTTCGGAGAAGAGTTCCCGCTCCCTGCTGGCGACATTCACCCCGACCAGCAGCCTGGCCCGTTCGATGTCTTGGTCCTTCAACTCATACTTGAGGGCCTGTTCAAACTCCTTCTCGAGCTTGTCGTCGACCTTGAAGGCATCGCTCACCCTTGACTTTGCTTCGGCCATGGCCGCTCCATCAGTTCGATCAGTGGGAAGGGCAGCATAGCGGCACGGTCCTTCCAGTCAACAACATATAACTAAGTTAGATGAATTTTTGACGAAACGGCGCGATTGTGGATTAGGCGGCAAAACATGTAGATAATTGATACAATTAAAATTAATCGTAGGGAGCCACGCAAGATTGAACAGAACAGCACGGGGACAATTGCGGCGCAGAGGCACCCTCGGCTCGGTGCGGGTGCCGAAGACAGCCGAACTGGTGGCCGCCGAGTTGCGCCGCCGCATCGTTCTCGGTGACTTGACCGAAGGCGACAACCTGCCCCCGGAGTCAACCCTGATTGAGGAATTCGGCGTCTCCCGGCCTACCATGCGGGAAGCGTTCCGGATTCTCGAGACCGAGCTGCTGATCAGCGTGTCCCGCGGCTCGCGCGGCGGTGCCCGTGTGCGGTTGCCTGAGGTTGAACTGGTGGCGCGGTATGCCGGGTTGTATCTCCAGACGCGCAAGACCACGGTGCGGGACATTCGCGACGCGCGCCTGCTCGTGGAACCTCCGGCTGCGCGGCTGCTGGCATTGCGCCGGCCCCGGCGCATCATTGCAGAACTGCGCGAGCACATCAGCGAAGTCGAGTCGCAGATCGATGATGCCGAAGCCTATTCCCACCACACGGCCGAATTTCACCTGAAGGTGATCGAAGGCTCCGGCAACGAGACGCTGACCCTGCTGGGACACGTGATGCACGAAATCTGGGAAGCGCATCTGCTCAATGTAGTAGGCACGAGTTACGACGTGGACAAGGCAAAGCTGGGCGTGCGGTCGGAGAAAAAACTGGTCGACCTGGTGGAAGCGGGTGACGCGGACGGTGCCGAGCGGCATTTGACCAGCCACTTGAAGCGTAGCGCGGAAATAGTCTTCAAGACGGTCGGCCCGGACACTCTCGTAGAGGTGCTGGTTTAGCCCCCGACGATGGTAATGGCCTCTTCCGGGCAGGAGGCCGCGCCTAGCCGCGCTGCATCCTCGAGCCCGGGCGGCACCTCGATCTCTTCGGCCGCCAGGTAGCCGTTGTCGTCGAGTACGTAGACTTCCGGCGCCATCGCTTCGCAACGGCCATGCCCCTGGCAAATCGACTTGTCGCAAATCGCTCGCAACCCTGCCTCCGACCACGGAAATGCGGGTGAGACTATACACAAAGGTAGATACGTTATATATATCGGTGGGCTCGAAGGGAGACGCGCATGACGGGATCCGAGGGGTCAGCGCTGAGCGGACGCGTGGCCGTGGTGACCGGCGGACACGATGGCGTGGGATACTACATCGCCGAAGCGCTGCTGGGCGAAGGCATGCGTGTGGCGCTTCTGGCCCGGCGCAGGGAAGTTTTGCAGCAGGCGGCCCGCAAACTTGCAGGCGATGTCTTGCCGGTGGTTTGCGACATCCGCGATCCGGACAGTGTCCGCGCTGCGTTCGCCAGCGTCGATGAAGGGCTCGGCGGTGTTAGCGTACTGGTCAACAACGCCGCCATCATTTCCATCTACCGGATCGCGGAAGCCTCGGACGAAGAGTTGCACGCCACGGTGCAAACCAATCTGCTGGGCGTGATGTATTGCATCCGGGAAGCAGTCGTGCGCATGCGCACCGCCAGGTTGGGTGACATTGTCAACATTACTTCAGAGGCGGTGTTGCGGCCGTTTCCGTATCTGCTGGGCTATTCGTCCACCAAGGCGGCGGTGGAGACGCTGAGCCGCGGTCTCAAGCGCGAGCTTGCTCCCCTCGGTATACGCGTCGGCGTGCTGCGCTCGGGGCGAGTTGCCGTACCGGACCGGCAGCCCGGTGCCCGGTGGGACCCGGAGCGTACCGAAGCGTTCTTCCGGGAGGCGTACGCCGGCGGGTTCATCGAGCATGAGGGGGATGGCATCGACCCTCGAACCACCGCTCGGTCGGTCGTGCACATGTTAGGTCTGCCACGCAACTCGAGTATCGATGTGCTGGAGTTGCGTGACGGCGGTGAGGTCCGGGAGTGATTCCAGGGTTGGAGACACCACGATGGCGAGGTCCATCTCCGTGTTGGCGTCGAGCGCGTAGTATCATCTAACATGGTACAATCATTAAGCGTATTGTTTGAAGCGTGGGAAGCTTCGGCAGGGTTGCGAAGGGGCCTCCATGCGGCGCGATGTCGTCGGTAAACAGCACGAGCTGATGCGCAGCCGGTTTCGGCGCTTCGCCGGATTCGAACTCGCTCCAGCAGCGGCGTGACCGGAGAATGTGATGACCGAGTTCGATACACAGTCCAGGGGCAGGTCGATGACGCGCCCGAAAGTTCGAACCGTGGCGGAGGCCGACGCGGAACAGACGATCGCGGGATTGACGCTCGCGTTCGCGACAGACCCCGCCGTTCGGTCGTTCTATCCGGATCCGCGAGATCATCTGACCCATTTCCCGGAGATGATGCGCACCCAGATCCACTCCGCGATCGCCGTTCGCTCGGCGCACTGCGTCGAGGGCTTCAGGGCAGCCACCATCTGGTTCCCGCCGGAGAATTCGGACGCTGAGGTCGAGGCCGGGAAGGCGAGGCGCAGGAAGATGGACGCGCTGATCCAGGAGACAGCTTGCAAAGACGGCAACGATGATCTCTTCGCCGCGCTCGGCAAGATGGGAAAATTCCATCTCGACGCACCCCATTGGTATCTGCTCGCGATCGGCGTCGATCCCAACCATCAGAATGAAGGCCTCGGGTCCTTGTTGATGAAACACGCGCTTCCCAAAGTCGATGCGGAAGGCGCCCTGGCCTTCCTGGAATCGTCGAACCCGCGCAATGTTCCGTTCTACCTGCGCCATGGATTCGAGGTGATGCAGGTGGTGCAGGTGGGGACGTCGCCGACATTCACGCTCATGGTGCGCGAGCCGGTATAGCCTGCAGACATGGTCGAGACCACCTCACAGTCAGGAACCGTCGAGCACCTGCGCCGTACCTTCGACAGCGGCCGAACCCGGCCTTTGCACTGGCGGCGCCGCCAGCTGCAGGCGATCGACGAGATGCTGGAACTGCGGGGTGACGAATTGGTCGAAGCCATGAGGGCGGACATGACGAGGCCCGAACTGGAATGCCGGCTGGAGTTGAAGGTCTGCTCCACCGAGACCGCCTATGCGCTTGACAACCTCGAGAGCTGGATGCAACCCGAGCCCGCCGGGCTGCTGCCGGTTCCTGGCCGGCAACGCATCGTGCGGGATCCTCGTGGCGTCGTCCTGATCATCGGTCCCTGGAACTGCCCGGTGGAGTTGCTCGTCGTGCCGCTGGTCGGCGCCGTGGCCGCGGGCAATTGCGCCGTTCTCAAGCCCTCGGAACTGAGCGCGCAATGTTCGGCCCTGGTGGCGGAAATGGTTCCCGAATACCTCGACCCGGATGCCGTTGCGGTCGTCGAGGGACGAGCCGACGAGACAACCGAGTTGCTCGAACAAGAGTGGAACCACATCTTCTATACCGGTGGCGGGGCGGTGGGGCGCATCATCGCCGAGGCGGCCGCAAAGCAGCTCACGCCTGTCACGCTCGAGCTGGGCGGCAAGAGCCCGTGCATCGTGGATGACGATGTCGATCTCGACACGGCTGCGCGACGCATCGCCTGGGGCAAGTATTTCAACGCCGGACAAATCTGTATCGCCCCGGACTACGTGCTCGTGAAGCGCGAACGCGAAGAGGAACTGGTCGCGGCGCTCGCCCGCGTTACGGAGGAACTCTTCGGAACGAACCCGCGGTCGAGCGCTGATCTTGGGCGCATCGTCAACGAGCGTCACCACGCTCGAATCGTACGTCTCATGAAGGACGGGCGGCCGGCATTCGGAGGCGAGGCGGAACAAGCGGAACGATATATCGCGCCGACAGTCCTGCAGGACGTTGCACCCGATTCCGACGTGATGAAGGAGGAAATCTTCGGGCCCGTACTCCCGGTGCTCCCCGTCGACAGCATCGAGGAGGCCATCGAATTCGTGAATCAGAGGGACAGGCCGTTGGCGCTCTACCTCTTCACGTGCCGGCAGAATGTCGAAGACGAGGTGCTCTTGAGAACGAGTTCCGGTGGTGTCTGCGTGAACGGGACGATGTTGCACGCGGCAAGTCCCGAGATGCCGTTCGGCGGCACGGGAGCGTCGGGTTTGGGGGCGTACCACGGCCGTCACAGCTTCGAAACGTTCAGTCATCGCAAGGCTGTCTTCACGCAGGGCCGCGGCGACCTGTAATTCTTGCACGCACCGTTCGGCGCAGCCGGTATTGGGTGAGTTTTCGACTCTGGCGTGGCGCTGCGCTTGAATTTCGCGACCGCGCTCGCTTTACCGGTCAGCGAGTCGCGAAGCGGTTGCGCATCGCCGATCTATCGAGCTGGCCGATGGCCGATTCGCTCCGCCAGGTGTACTTGGCGAAAGCGGAAGAGAGCACATGGCTGCCTTGCTCACCCCCATGGACTCCCCACCCGCGCCCGTCTGCGCCGACGGTGGAGAAGACCGAGCCGATGGTTTCGCCCTCAACGACCTCGGTGCCGAATGGGCCATCGAGCTCGATGAGAACGGCTTCGCCCTCGGATCGATCGCTGACCAGATACGGCCAGGCGTGCACTACGGCCTCGTGCATGGCCCCGTCGATGAATACGAAGCCGCGACCCCGTTCCGGCAGCCGGACGGTCGCGCCGTAGCGTAACAGCCCGAACGCACGGCCGCTGGGAAACAGCGCGTTGGCGAACGCGTGCCCCGTGAACCCGGGAAGATCCCGCGTTCTCAGGGAATGGCTGCGAAAGCAGATCGAGTCGAGCGCATGCGTGCGGCCCGCGACCGAAAGCACGCCCCGGGCGCGGTGCAGTTGGTGGTACCGAAAGGCGGGGAGCGCATCGCCCCACCCACGCTCCACGTTCCAGGCTGGCGTTGCGGGATCGGCGACATCGAGGCTGAGTTCGGTTGCAACGCTTGGCTGGATCTCTCTGGGCGCGGCCGCCGGGTTCGCCGGCAGCTTTGCCATGGTGCCGGCGAATTCGGCGCGCCAGCGCTGAAAGGGCTCAATGCAGGTGAGCGACAAACAGTCTCCCGCGGCGCAACCGGCCGTGCTTTTCCCGCCCTCGCCCGTGTGGACGAGGCGAGTTCCATCGGAGAGGAACAGGGAAACGGTCTCCCGGCGCCGGGTGTGGTTGCTGCCGTCATGCACGAGATAGGCGTAGTAGCCGATGCCGCCGGCCTGATCGTAGCCATAGACCCATAGCGCCTCGTGCAGATCGGCTCGGTCGCGACCTCCGAGCACCGGCAGGTCGATATCCGGCGGGTAGTCCGCAGCGGGCGTGTCGAGAGTAAAGGTGACAGGCGCTACTCTCATGTGCGGCTGGCTCGGCGGGATGCCGGTGGAGGCCGATCGGGGCTTACCGCGAAGCGCTCGATGTACGCCGCGAACCGCTCCCGCAGAGCGTCCATGTTCAGGCCGTACTCTTCCGGAGTGTAGCTGTGCCGACCGTGCTTGTTCTGCGGATTGTCGCGCTGGAACGCTGCGATTTTCCGGCGGACCGCATCGTTCACCGTTATGTTGAAGTGATCATGGATTCCACAGACCGTGCCGAGGGGGTCGGCAAGCAGATCGTTGTAGTGAACGTCGTAGAACGGGTGTCCATCGCCGAGCGCCTCACGGGCCGCCATGGCCCGCAGCAAACCGATCTCTTCCAATGCGACCCATTCCGCGCCGAAGCGCACAGGATCGAATTCGGGGTCCAGACCCCGGCGGATTGTGCCGACGAAGCTGGCCACGGACGCCAGCGCCTGGCCAGGGTCCCGATGGGTCCACACGATGCGGGCGTCCGGATATTTCCACAAGAGCGCCGGAAGCGAGAACAGGTGCTTCGGCCACTTCAGCACCCACTCGCCAGGCACGCCGAACTGCAGGTGCTGCAGCATGTGGAAGTGGTGCTCGTAGGCGGGACGGTGGTCGGCGTTCAGGAACCATTCGAGATAGGACGGCATCCGGCAGGTGGCCGCTGCCGCGGAATTGATGAAGCTCCAGTCGATGAGGCCGATGCACTGCTCGGCCCGGGTCGCGCCAAAAGGATGCGCTTTCATCAGTTCGCCGGCGTTTGGACGTGCATCGAGCTGCTGTTGAACCTTTGCGATTCTCGGATCGGTCTCGAAGGTGACGGCCATCGGCGGTGGTGAGGGCTCGTTCATTTCCCATTGCAGAGGGGCGCGAGCACCCGGCCTGGTGGCCAGCAGGGCATGCAGATGGGTAGAGCCGGTACGCGGTAGACCGACAACGATAAGCGGCGCTTCGACCGTTTCCTCCGCAATCTTCGGGTACTCCTTGCGGTCCTCGACCAGCTTGAGGCGTTTGGCCAGCAATCTCACCAAGCCGTCGAGCAACCCGGATTGCACGGGTGGCGGCAGCCCGGAATCCTGGGTGTATCCGTAGTGCAGGGCCTCCAGAGCTTCCCGATAGGGCAGGTTCCCGAAATCCGCAAGGCCGGTGTCGCGGGCTGCCTGGTCGAGTAGCCCGTCGACGTCGAGGAGCTTCATGCTTTGCTGCCTTCGACAGTTTGCGGGAAGAGCTGCTTCAGGATATGGCGAAAACCATGCTGCCACGCCACCCGGCATTTGCCGACCAATGCGACCCGCCGGTCGTTGTCCGTGGCGCGTGGATAGGCGGTGGCCTCGCGGGTGAAATTGAAGGTGTACGGCACACCCATCTCGTCGGCCAGCCACGGCACCACCTGCTCTACCGAGACCGCGTCGTCTCCGGCCCAGTTGGTGATCGTGCCGCCTACGGAAGCGGCATCGAAAAAACCCTCGATGTGCTCGGACAGGTCGTCCTCGTGGATCGGGCCGCCGACCATTTCCCAGTCGGGATGGATGTCGATCGGCTCGCCAGCCGCAAGACGCCGCATCAAACCGACTGGCAGACCGCCGTGTCCGTGGGTGCCATAGGACCAGTTCAGGCGCCCAATGGTCAGTGGCACGTTGTGGATGCGCGACAACGTGCGGGCCACGGCTTCGCCGGCGAACTTGCTCGTGCCGTAAGCAAACCGGTCGGTAATCCGGGTGCTGCCGCCCAGGCGGTCGGTCTCCCTGTAGCGATACCAGGGGTCCGGGTGGTCCCAATAGACACCCGTGGTCGACACGTAGATCCAGGCCTTTGCCTTGTGCAGGTGATTGAACAGCAACCCCGTGCCTTCCGCGTTCTGGCGTACCCCGGCGTCGATGGTGTCCGGGTAAACGTCGGCTGCGAGGTGCAGCACGTAGTCGTAGTCCCTGGGGACGCCCCTGAAGTCGCCGTCGGTGTAGTCGCAGGCGATGGGTTCGATTCCCAGGGCTTCGATGTTCTGCTTCGACTCCGGCCTGCTGAACCGGGCGAGCCCATGGATCTCATTGTGTGGAGCGAGCTGTGCCGCGATCGACCCACCCACCTGCCCGGTCATTCCGGTCATGAGTATGCGTGCCCCCTTCAGCATCTTTCCTCCCGCTGGCGTGGATGCGGCTGGTGCCCCTTCCAACTGATACGTCATTATCAGTTGGAAGGAGCACAAGTGCTTGTTGAGTTACCCTAATGGTCCCCAAGTGTGGGTGCCGCAACAAGTCGGAGCAGTTGCCCGATCTCGAAACCGCTTTGCAGGAGCCAGTATGTCCCCAGCCATACCCGATCATGTACCCCAGGAACTGGTGTTCGGCCCCGAATACAGGAACGACCATCGCGCGGAGGCCGACCCGTTCGTGGGCATGCAGGCGGCGCGCGAGTTGCCGGACTTTTTCTACTGTACCGAGGGGCGCATCGGCGCAAGCCCTGGTGGCAGTTGGGTGGTGGCGTCGGCGGAACTCATCACCGAGATCCTCCGCGATGCGCAACGCTTTTCATCGCACGGGATCACCGGGTTCTCGCAACTGCTCGGGGAGGACTGGCCGCTCGTGCCGCTGGAGTTCGACCCGCCCCTGCAGACGGAATTCCGCAAGGTCATGGCGCCGATTCTGGCCCCGGGGCGCGTGCGTCAGATGGAGAGCGAGATCCGCCAGCTTGCCCGGACACTCATCGAAAAGGTGGCCCCGGCGGGCGAATGCGAGTTCGTCCGGGATTTCGGGACTCCGTTGCCGGTGCTGATCTTCATGCGCCTGATGGGTTTGCCGGTGGATCGTCTCGACACCTTTCTGGAATGGGAGCACGACCTGCTGCACTCTCACGACATCGACAGGCGCGTGCGGGCCGCGGGGAGCATACGCGATTTCCTGCTCGAACTCATCGCGGCCAGGCGGTCGCAACCCGGGGACGATCTGGCGGGCCTCGCCGTCACCATGGAGGTGCAGGGGCGTCCCCTGACCGACGACGAGGTGCTCGGCATGTGCTACCTGTTCTTCGTGGGTGGCCTGGACACCGTGGCCGCAAGCCTGGGCTACATCTTCCTCTACCTCGCCACCCATCCCGAGGACCGTGCGCGCCTTGTCGCGGACCATGGCCTGATACCCGACGCCATCGAGGAACTGCTGCGCCGGCATTCGGTGGTCGCCACCCGCCGCTTGGTGACGCGCGACATGAAGTTCCACGGCGTTCGACTCAGGAAGGGCGACTACATCGAGTGCGACACCTGCCTCGCGAGCACCGATCCACGGGCCTTCGATAACCCGTTGCAGGTGGAAATCGCCCGCCGGCCCAACCCGCACCTGGCCTTCGGCGGCGGACCGCACCGCTGTTTCGGGTCCAATCTCGCCCGGGCCGAGATGCGTATCGCCCTCGAGGAGTGGTTGGGGAAGACTCCGGATTTCTCCGTCAAGCCAGGCAGTCAACTGCGCTCGCATGACGGCGTGCGCGGCCTGGACGCGCTGATGCTGGCCTGGTGACCGGCGCGGGAATGAGCTTGAATTCCAGAAAACGACTTCCCGGGACCCCGGAACCGATGATGTATCTGCCGGGCAAGGACGGGCTGAGCATTGCCGCGGACTGCTGGGGTGAAAGCGATGACCCGCTCGTGGTGCTGCTTCATGGCGGGGGGCAGACTCGACATGCGTGGAAGGGAACCGGTGAAGCCCTGGCGAAAACCGGTGTGCGCACATGCAGTCTGGATGCCCGGGGGCATGGCGACTCGGGTTGGTCGCCGGCCGGCGAGTACGAGCAGGAAGCGATGGTGGGGGATCTCGTCTCGGTGGTCGAACACCTGAGAGACCCGCGGCCGGTGCTGGTGGGTGCATCGATGGGCGGCGGTGTGGCGCTCTGTGCGGTTGGCGAGCGACACATCGACGCACATGCGGTCGTTCTGGTGGACATGGCGCCGCGCATAGAGAAAGCCGGTGCGCAGCGCATCCTCGACTTCATGGGACAGAAGCCGGACGGCTTCGCATCGCTCGACGAGGTGGCGGATGCGATTGCCTCTTATCAGCCCCACCGACGGCGTCCCCGGGTGCTGGACGGTCTGAAGAAGAATATCCGTCTCGACGGGAACAATCGCATGCGCTGGCACTGGGACCCGGCCTGGCTGGGCGACGGACGGCGTGTCGGAGAGATCGATGCGCGGTGGGAGCGGCTGCAGAAAGCCGCCGAGAAGCTGGCAGAATACCGGGTGCCGACGCTGCTGGTGCGCGGCGGGCTGTCGGATGTGCTGAGCGAGGCAGGTGCCCGGGAGTTTCTCGAAACATGTCCGCACGCGGAGTTTGTCAACGTGACCGATGCCGCACATATGGTCGCCGGAGACCGCAATGACCGGTTCACTCACGCCGTTGCAGAGTTTCTGCAGAAACTGCGGCGGCGGAGTTTAGTCTAACGGTCTGCTAGTGCTTCTTCCGAATCCAGATGGGCGAGCCGTACGCCCGCTCCCGGGTGCTGGTGGGAATCTCTTCCGGGAGCGTCAGTTCGTAGCGCTTGGCCTCGTAAGCCGTCCAGCGGGGTGACGGTACCTCGATGATTCGAGCGTAGTAGAACGCGGGCTTCGTCGGGTCGAATTGCTCGTCCTGCCAATAGGCCCTGAGTTCCGCGCTACCCGCGTCTGGCGCCAGCGCCACATCGACAATGCGCTCGTGGCTGGTGCCGCCGGCATCCACCCAACCCTTGACGATCTGCGCGCGAGCGAGATTGGCGCCTTCGGGGTCCTTCAAGGCCCAGAGCAGGAATGTGGGCGCTTTTGTCGGGGATGCAGGGTCGGCGGTCGCGACTGTCAGCGTGCCACCCATGGGTACGCCGCGTCGGTAGGCTCGCGGGGTCGCATCGGGGCTTTCGAGATCCGCCGCCAAGTAGTCCCAGCCACCGAAAAACCGCAGGCTGATTCGTGGGCCCGTGGTTGCGTAAACCTCCTTGCGGCGCAGCGCGTCGAAGATCTCGCCGCGGGTGTTGTCCCTTGCCCATACGGCCGCGTAGCCGGTGCTCGCCTGCCGCCAGTTGGTGTCCCGACCGGTGTCCGTCGCGCCGCCCGTCATGTAGCCGGTGATGCGAGTGGGCGAGGGCAGGTTGATGATGAATTTGCCGAGGTAGTTGTCCTCTTCCACGGCCGCCATCGATGTGTGTGAATCCGAGCTGCCGATCATGCCGAAGTCGTAGGGATTGGCGCCGAGCAGATGGTCGAGTTCTATCCCGGTTCTGAGTGCCGAACGGGCGTACTCGTACTTGAGCATCCACGGTTGCTTGGCCTCGGTATTGGCTATGTTGCTCCAATCCCACGTCTCGTAGTCTGCGAACGCGTCGTCCGGCGAAAGCAGGGGATGCGCTTCGCTGTCGCCCTTGATTTGCGTCGCTTCGATCACCGGCTCCCAGCGGCTGCGCAACGCCGCGTACTCCGCGGTCATGGCGCGCCCGGCGAAGTCGGCCCTGGTGAACATGATGCCGTTGGAGAGGTTGGAGTTGTGGGGAATGGCCAGCACCCGGCCGCCCGTGCGGCGTTCATAGTCGTCCATGTACCGCCACAGGTCCGCGGGGTCGTCGCTGTCGACCTGCGAGAAGGGCTGCACCTGCGAGACCCGCGCAAAACCGTCTGCAAAGACCAGGTTGCGGTGGATGTTGTTTCCTCCCGGCATCGACGTCCACTCGAAGCCGATCAGCGCAGTGAATCGGCCGGGGTCGTTGGCGGCGTCGGCGGCTCGCAATGTGCGATGCCATACGCTTGTCTGAAAGGCGGGCGAGGATGGGTAGCGGTGCTCGTCGGTTTGCAGGCTTGCCACGAACTCATCGAAGATGGGCTCACGGTTGCCGGCATCGACGTAGCGGCGCCAGCGTTTGCCGAGCTTCGTGGCCATGAGCGCCGGATCCTGCTCGTCGATGCCCGGGAGCACGCCCATGTATTCCGCGTGGTCGGTCACCACCAGAAAGTCCAGGGGTCGGCGCAGCCGGTATTCGCTGCCGTTGACGCGCACGGGTTCACCCTGCGCGAAGCGATACGCATCCTGGGTACCGAGCAGCGTGTTCCCCAGAAAGTAAGCGTCCGGCGAGTTGCGGGAATGCACGTGCGTGTCGCCCCACAGCAGTTTATCGGGATGACCCGCAAGCGCCGAGCCGCTGAGCAGGCACGCCAACACAAATGGGGTCAGCATAAATGGGGTCAGAGTGAATTTCTCCATAAGTAGCACAAATGGGGTCAGGTATTTGTCTTGGAGAAATTCACTCTGACCCCATTTATGCCATTTATGCTTGCGCCAACTCATCCAGCGCCTCGGCCAGGTATTGGCCCAGGACGTCCACATCGCCCAACTGCTCCGGGTCGGTCATGATTCCCAGGTCGAGGTGCTTGCAGTAGCGGCGCAGGGTGATGTTCAGGAATCGCCCGCTGCCGAGGATGGGTGTGGGGTAGTTGGTCAACATGCGGGCACCGGCCAGATAGACCGGTTCGGCAGGACCCGGCACGTTGGACAGCGTGATGTTGCCGGCGATCACCGCCTGCCCTCCGGCGGTGCGCCTGGCGTAATCGGCGTAGCGTTTCCTGGCGCCGAAGGGGGTGTCGAATTCGCTGATCAGGGGCTCCGTGAGCCTGGCGCGCTCGACCTCGATGGCCGTGGAGCGCTGGATTGCCTTGAAGCGCTCGACGGGGTCCGCCAGTTGTACATGGATGCTTGGGTTGAGCGTGATGATGCGATTGCCGAACAACCCGTGTTCCGGCTTGCGATAGCTGCGTGCCGCCACGGCGACCAACGGTTGGTCCGGCAGGTCGTTCACGTCGATGAGGTATCGGCGCAAGGCACCGGCCGCGCATGCCAGAAACGCATCGTTGACGCTTCCACCCAACCGTTTGCCGGCGGCGCGCACGGTGTCCAACGGCAGGCTGAGCGGCAGGTAGCGTCGTTGCTGACCGGTCTTTTGCGCCAACTGCAGTTCGGGGGTTGGCGCCCGCTTGTTGGCGGGATCGGCGCGAAAGGCGCGATATGCGGCCCGCGCAGCGCTGCGTTGTGCCGATTGCGCCTGCTTCAGCCTGGCTTCCCGCCGGAAGCGCGCGGCGGAGCGTGCCATCCACAATGCAGCCATCGGCGCTCTTTCGTCTGCAGTGCGCGGGGACACATCGTAGGCGGGGTCGGGCGTTGGGTCGGTCAACAAACTCACGATGTTCTGAAACCCCACGCCGTCGGCGACACAGTGATGCACTTTCAGGTAGATCGCGCCGACGCTATCAGGTTCCTTGGCTGCGCCGGGTCCTTCGACCCCGTGGGACAATCTGTCGAACACGTAGACCATGAACGGCGGTCCTGTCAGGTCGATGCGCTCCACGACCTTGGCCTGGATGAAGGCGCGAACCTCTTCCGGCGACATTGGCGAAGCTGTCGGCACCCGCTGAACGTGGTGTGAGAGATCGCACTCGGCGAGGTCCAGCCACACATCCGCGTCGTAACCCAGGGGTGCTTGCCGGCGCCGGCACAACAACGGGGTGGCCGGCAGTCGCCTGGCGAAATGCGCGGCCACGGCGTCGAAGAAACTGCCGTCAAGACCCGAGCAGTCGTAGTGTTGCAGCGCTCCGATATGCTGGGGCGTGTTCTCCGTTTCGAGACGGATCATGTAGTCGTCGTCGGGCCGCAGTCTGCGCACAGGGTCCTCCTGTTTGGTTCGATCCATCGAGATTGCAACGAGAAGCGCCCCGGTACCAGAGCAACCTGGCGGGACGTCGCATCAACCGAAAACAACAGGGCACGCCCCTCACGTTCGACTCTGAGATTCCTGTGCGCACTACGAGCCGGAGACCATCTATGTAGTGCCCATTAAGGGCGACTTGGAACTTTGTCTGCCGGAGGGCAAGCTGCGCTTGCGTGGCCAGAATCAAATTGTCTAACGAAGACAACTAGGTTAACATAAAAAACGTGGTTGAATCGATAATGAAGGGGAATCGAGATGATCGCATTACGTGTTTTCAGCCTTGCCGCCGGGGTTGTCCTGGTCTCTGCCCACGCCGGGCCGGTCAAGGCAGAAGAAGCCGCGAGCGCCCGCTCCATGGTGGTGGAGGAGGTCGTGGTGACCGCGCGCAAGCGCGAGGAGAGCGTGCAGGAGATTCCGCTAGCGGTTACCACGTTCTCCGCCGAGCAGATGCGAAGCGATGGGGTGTTCGATCTGCGCGACATCGACTCCGCCACGCCGAACCTGGAAATCGAACCGGTGTCGCAGGGCTCGCCTACCGGCATTGCGCCGAGACTGCGCGGCCAGACCGCGGCCGACGACCTGCTGCTGACGGTGGACCCGGCAGTGGCCATCTATCTGGATGGCGCGGTGATGCCCCATGGATTCGGGCTCGGCGCCAACCTGTTCGATCTGGAGCGGATAGAGATCCTCAAGGGCCCGCAGGGCACCCTGTACGGCAAGAACACCACCGGCGGCGCCATCAACATCATTTCCAGGAAGGCCGATTTCGACGGCGTTCACGGATACGCCACGGTCGATGCGGGCGATTACGGCAACATCGACGCCACCGCCGCCGTCAACCTGCCGATCGTTCAGGACGTGATGGCCGTTCGTCTGGCTGCGCAACGCAACAGCCGCGACGGCTTCGGCGAGAACACCGGGCAGTGTGTGTCGTTGCCGGACAATGCGCCGGGCCTGCCGGCCAGCCGGCCGCAGTCGTGCTCCGGCGCTGACGACCTGTTCGACGACGACGAGTGGAACTTCCGTGCCAACGTACTGTTACAGCCCACCGATTCCCTGACCGTATCCATCACCGGCGATTACTCCGAGTATGGCGAGAACGGCCAGATGACCAAGTGGTTTGGCTGGGTACTCGACGAGAACATCGACACCGCTCCCGAAGGGCTGCGCCAGGCCGCCTCCGAACTGTATGGGATGAGGCATCAGGACCTTTCCCAGGCGCAACTGGATTTCGCGGACGACTTCATGCGCAGCCTCGTCGGCACGGTGCGCGATGACGCGTTCGACGGCACCGGCGGCAACCGCTCGGAGGGCACCGGCCGATTCGGCGGCCGCAGCGGCAAGGGCGACGCCACGTTCGACGAGAGCAGGATCTGGGGCATCTCGGCGACGGTCACGATCGCTCTCGACGAGAACGTGACGCTGAAGTCCATCACCAGCTACCGCAGCTTCGACAACGACCGCAACACGGAGATCGGCGGCACGCCGTTCCTCATTCACGAGTCGCCCCAGGATGCGTGGGGTGATTCGATCACCCAGGAGATCAACCTTTCCGGCAGCAACCTGGACGATCGGCTGCGTTGGATCGGCGGAGCGTATTACGGCTGGGAAGACGGTAACGACGGCAGCACCTCCTATGCCCGACCGGCGCACAGCGGCGCCCCGTGGGGCGCCATTCGCGGCGAGATCGAGAACCGGGCATGGGCATTCTTCGGCCAGGGCGAGTACGACATCACGGAGAAGCTCACGCTCACGGCGGGCGCTCGCTACACGGACGAGTCGCGGGATATGAGCCTGTTCAGCCACGCAACCTTCGGCGCCTGGGATCCGATAGCCAAGAATTCCACGCCGCTGGGCGCTGGCATCTGCCTGACGGGATTCGGTGTGATTGCCGTGGATCCGATGGACGGCAGCGGCCCGGAGCAACCCGGTGGCGCGGGTGGATGCTACATCGAGTATCCCCAGGTCAGTGCCAACGACTGGTCCTGGACCGTGAACCTCGCTTACCGGTTCGACGACGACGTGATGGCCTACGCCCGCACGTCGCGAGGCTGGCGCTCCGGCGGCCAGCCGTTGCGCGACATCAACATAGCGCCTATCGCCGATCCCACGCTCAATCAACTCGGGCCGGAGTTCGCCCAGGACGTTGAGGTTGGCGTCAAGGCGGATTTCCTCGACAACCGGTTGCGGGTAAACGCCGCGTATTTCACCGTCGACTACACCGACGTCCAGGTTTCGTTCCTGAGGCCCGGTGCGGCCCTGTCCACGGTGCTCGACAACGCGGCCGAGCAGGACATCCAGGGCTTCGAGCTGGAAAGCTGGTTCTCGCCGGCGGAAGGCCTGACTTTTCGGGCCACCGTGGGCTGGCTCGACCAGGAGTGGAAGGATTTCGTCGAGGTTCAACCCAATGGCGGCGGCCTTGGCGTCGAGGCCACGGTGGACCGGGCCGGCGAAACGGTTTCCTGCGACGCGAGCAGGTGCCCGCGCGAGTGGACGTACAGCCTCATGGGCCGTTACGAGTTTCCCATCGGCGACATGCGGCTCGGGCTGCAGGCCAACTGGTCCTGGTTCGACGAGGCGAAGCAGGATCGTTTCGCGACCTACGTGATCGCGGGGTGGCGCGGCCAGTCGGAACTGCTCGAGTACGACAAGCGCGTGCGCGAGTCTCGTGGGTTGCTGAACATCCGCGCCGATCTCGAAATTCCGGAGTGGGAGGCCAACGTTGCCTTCTATATGATGAACGTCACCGATGAGACCCAGTGGCATATCGCCACAGGCATCGCATCGCGCCAGTACATCACGGCCCTAGTCGGTCCGCCGCGCATGTGGGGTGTGCAGGTCACCAAGCGTTTCGGTGAGTAGGCGGACGCCCAGGGGGGTTCAATTTACAGGAGGTAACCATGACTTTCGTGTTCAGTGCCGACGGCCACGTGGTGGAGCCACAGGACCTGTTCGAGAAGAACCTGCCCGAATCGATGAGGAAGCACGGCATTCGCTCGGAGCGTCAGGGCGAGCACATCTGCACCCTGGCGGGTAACAAGGTGCTGCACCGGTTGCGCATTCGCAAGCGCCCGGAAGGCGATGAGGAGGTCATGCGGCTGGACCATCAGCCGCGCGGTCACTCCGACCTGAAATTCCGCATCGAGGACATGGAGATGGAAGGCGTGGATGGGGAAATCGTCTTCCCCAGCACCGGTCTGTGGACCTACGGCATCGAGGACATCGACACCGAGCATGCCACGGCGCAGATTTACAACGACTGGAACGACGACTACTTCAAGGACCATCTGGACAGGTTCATTCGCTGCGGCGTCCTGCCGGTACGCGACTTCAAGAATACCCAAGCGGAAATGCGGCGTCTGGCCGAGAAGGGATTCACCGCCGCCATGCTCCCGGCCGTGTCGCCGACCGGCATGCCCAAGTACAACGACGCGGTGTGGGACCCGGTGTTCGCGCTGGGCGAAGAGCTGAACATGGTTTTCGTTCTCCACACCGGAACCGGGCTCGACACGGTGCAGCCCGAGCGGCGGGCCGGCGGCGCGGTGATCAACTACACCAACCAGGCTTGTGATGCCTGGCAGACCGTCATGTACCTGGTGGCCGGTGGCGTGCTCGACCGGCACCCGGGCGCCAGGATCGCGGTGATCGAATCCGGCGCCAGTTGGCTGGCGGGCCTGTGCGAGCGCATGGACGAGGTCTACGAAGCGCATGCCACCTACGTGCGGCCGAAGCTGAGCATGAAGCCGAGCGAGATCGTTCAGCGGCAGGTGTCCGCGTCGTTCCAGTACGATCGTGGCTGCATCATGACCCGCTCCATCACCGGCACCGGGGCCTTGATGTGGGGCTCCGACTATCCCCATGCCGAGGGGACCTTCCCCCACTCGAAGGATGTCCTCGCGCACCTGTTCGATGACATCGTCATCGGCGAACGGGAGAGGGCCGATATTCTGGGCGGCAACGCGGCGCGACTGTTCCGCTTGCAGCGCCCCGAATTCCAGAACGCCGCGAACGGGTAACCGGACATGGCCGGTGAGCAGGGAGCGGGTCCGCTGGTCGGCCTGCGAGTGGTCAACCTGTCCAACAGCCTCATCGGTGCCTATGCGGGTCAGTTCCTGGCGGATTACGGCGCCGAGGTGATGCTGGTGGAGCCTCCCGGCGGTCACGCGCTGCGAGGGCAGGCGGGCTGGCCTGCCTGGTCGCGGGGGTCGAAGAGCATCGAGCTGGACCTGCGCGACCGTGCCGACGCCACGGTGGTTGCCCGGCTCGCCGCTCGTTCCGATGTCCTGCTGGAGACGTTCCGTCCGGGGGTGGCGGAACGCCTGGGCCTCGGCTACGACGCCCTGGGCGCGGCGAATGCGCGGCTGGTCTATGCGTCGGCCACCGCCTTCGGGCGCTCCGGTCCCCTGGCGGCCTTGAAGGGCTATGAAGGCGTGGTGATGTCGAAGATCGGCGCCTGCGATCAGTTCGGCGCCATGGTGACGCGCGCGGGGCCCGCGTTCCCATCGGTGAACTACTGCTCGTGGAGCACCGCTCAACTGGCCCTGCAGGGGATCATGACCGCTCTCATCGAACGGACGAGAAGCGGCCTCGGCCAGCGCGTGGACGTGAACATGGTCCATGCCATAGCGGCCCACGACACCTGGAACTGGATGATTCGAACGATGGCGCTTCGCTACAGCGACGCCTTCGCCACAACGCCCTCCATCGACCCTGCAACCGAGGTGCCCATGACATGGCTCGCCTATACGCTGGTGATCGCCCTGTCGGCGGACGGACGCTGGCTGCAGTTCTCACAGGCGGCGCCGAAGCTTTTCAAAGCCTGGCTGGAGGCGATGGGACTTGACACACCGGATTGGGAAGGCGCCTGGGACGACGAGGACATCTCGAGGCGCGCGGCCTTCCTCGAGCGGGCCTTCGAGATCGTCAGGTCCAGGACCGTCCTCGAGTGGACGGAAGTGTTCGACCGCCGTCCCGATGTGTTTGCCGAAGTCTACCGCAGCGGGAAGGAACTGCTCAGCCATCCCCAGCTCCTGTTCGACGAACGGGTTGCAGAGGTCGAACAGCCCGGTTTGGGGAAAATCCGCCAACCTGCGCCCATGGTGCAACTCGATCCCACGCCCGGGCGCGCGGACGGACCGGTGCCGGGATTGAATGAGCACGATTCCGAATTGCGCGCGCTGGCGCGGCAGGCGCCGGACGTGCCGACTGACGGGCCGCGCCCCGGCGACCTGGCCATGCCGCTCGCCGGGGTCACGGTGCTGGAGCTGGGCACGTTCTTTGCCGGCCCCTTCGGCGCCACCGTGCTCACCGATCTTGGTGCCCGGGTAATCAAGATCGAGCAGCTCGACGGCGACCCCATCCGCTTTCAGGTGCCCATTCCGGAAATCGGTGGCGTCAAGGTGCTGCAGGGCAAGCAGAGCGTTGCGCTTGACATCAACACGCAGGAAGGCCAGGAGTTGGTGCGTCGGCTCGTCAAACGCTGCGACATGGTGCTGCAGACTTTTCGCAAGGGAGTCGCGATGCGCGTCGGGCTGGACGAAGCCTCGTTGCGCAGGATCAACCCCGGTATCGTCTACCATACCGCCACCGGATTCGGCGCCGATGGCCCGTACGCCCATCGCCCCGCGTTTGCGCCCACCATCGGCGCCGGGTCGGGCATGGCACGCCGCAACATTGGCGACGCTGTGCCGGAGGGGCCGGATCTCACCATGGATCAGATCAGGGACGGTTCCAACCGCCTGCGCATCGCGAACCTGACCGTCGGCCACGCGGACGGCTTCTCGGCCCTGGGTGTTGCCACCGGCCTGCTGCTCGGGCTTTTGAGTCGTGAGCTGGGGCAGGGGGCACAGAGCGTGCATACCACCATGCTGGCGACCCTGAGCCACGTGCTTTCCGATGTGATGGTGGACTACCCGAACCGGCCGCCATTGGTGAAGCCGGACCCGGGCCTGTATGGCCTGGGAGCGTGCTATCGGCTGTACGAGACCGCGGATGGCTGGGTGTTTCTCGCGATCGCTACGGATCGTGAGTGGGCCTCGTTCACCGGGGTTATGAACGATCCGACGCTCATCCGGAAGCGTTATGCCGACGGCGCCGGACGGCAGGCGCACCAGGCCGAGCTGGCGGAAGCACTTGGCCACCTGTTTCGCGAACGCACGGCCCTCGAGTGGGAGGAACTGATGACGGCCGCGGACGTGGCCTGCGTCGCGGTGACCCCGGGCCCCTCCCACGAGGTGCTGATGGACCCGCAGGGGCTGGCTTGGCAGGCGGGTCTGGTCACCGAGGTCACCCATCCCCTGTTCGACGACCATTCGCGCCTGACGCCACTCGTGCAGTTTTCGCGCTCGGCCACTCGAACGGACCCGGCGCCGCGCATCGGCGAGCATACCGAGGCGGTTCTGAAGGAACTGGGGCTGAGCGACGAACGGATCGCCCGGCTTGTGGAGCAGGAGGTCGCGGGGGTGGTCTAGCCCCAATACCGTTCACTTGTCGGGGCGCCCCAGCGTGGCGGCCAGCAACGCGGCAACAAGAGAGCCAACCCCCAGAACCACCAGCGCCGGGTTGTATGACCCCAGGAAGTCGAACGAAGCGCCGGCGACGACGGACCCCGTGCCGACACCGATACTGTAGATGCTGAGCAGGATCCCGAACAGCATACCGTAGCGCCGCAGTCCGAAGTACCGGCTGGTCAGGTACGCCACCACGTCGATTTCGGCGCCCATTCCCAAGCCGATGAACACGCCGGCGGTGGCGGAAATCACGTAGCCGCCGTCCAGATTCATCACCAGCGCCGCAGCCACGACGGGCAGGAGAAACGCACATCCGGTCACCGCCCTCGGGTCGAAGTGATCGAACAGAATTCCCGTGGTCAGCCGGCCGACGATCATCGACGGGCCGATGAACAGTGCAACGGACGCGGCTACGGCAGGAGACAATCCGGTGTCGATGAGCATGGGCTGTATGTGCGCCATGAACGTGCCCATGCAGCAGGAAACTAACGCCAGGCCCGCCGCGAGTTGCCAGTACTGTCTGGACCCGAAGGCCTCGCGCAGGCTGTGGCCGGTGATACCGGCCTGCTGACCGCCGGAGCGTATCGGGTCCACCGGTACTGCGGACGCCGGCTCGCGAACGAACAGGTACGTCGGCACCAGCATGAGCACCGCGCCGAACAGGGCGACGGTGAAGAACACGCCTCGCACACCGACCTGACCGACCAGAAAAACCACAAGCATGGGCGTAACGGTGACCATCACCGCACCACCCATCAGTGACATGGCCAGCGCCAGCCCGCGTTGTCGCTCGAAGCGCTTGACCACCATGCTCGTCCAGACCACAGTGCTCACGCCGAAGGAAAGCAGCGCGAACAAGGTGCATGTGGCGTACCAGGTCCACAGCGCGGGCCCGGCGGAACCGAGCAGCATGAAGCCGAGGCCGAACAGCACCGCGCCGGTCAGGGCGGTGGGACGGGCACCGAATCGGTCCACGGCGGCGCCGGCGGCGAGGCTGGTGACCGGCGACAGGTAGCTGATGATGGCGAGACCCAGGGAAATCTCGGCCCGGCTCCACCCGTAGGCTTCCTGAAACGGGTGGATCATGGTGCCGAACAGGTAGTAGTGGATTCCGCCGACGCCGATGCCGAGGGCCGCCGTCAGCACCACGCGCCAGCCGCGGCGCCACTCTGCGGCTGCTCCGGCTTCGCCTGTGTCAGCAGTTTCGATGCGTCGCTGTTCCTTTGGCGCAGGGATCAGTCGTAATCCGAATTCAGCGGTGCGCCGTGCGCAGGCGTCGTTTCCTGTGCTGCTAGGTCCTGGTCCAGAACGGCAATACCAAGGTGTCGCTTGCCTTGTGCCAGACGACTTTGACGTTCATGTCGCAGTACACCGCTTCGGGCTCCACGTCGACTATATTGGAGGTCATGCGGATGCCCGGTGCTCCGTCGGGCTCGATGACCGCCGGAATGAACGGCACGTAGTCCTGCATGTCGGGGCGCAACGGGTGGCGCACCACGATGAAGCTGTACACGATGCCGGTGCCGGGCAGATCGACCCACCGGAAATCTTGCGACAGGCAATTGGCGCAGAACCGGTTGTCGGGAGTCCAGTTGAATGTGCCGCAGTGGGTACATCTCGGGACTGTCAGTCGTTCGTCCAGGGCAGCATCCCAGAACGGCCGGGTCCATTCGTCGGCGTAGGGGTCGTCGAGGGACGGCGGCGGTCGATACGCGAACTCGACCGTCACAGCTTTCTCAACACGGTGCCGGACATGGGGATCACGGCGGGGCCGCCGGTGCACAACGCGTACTCGCAACCCTGCACCTGATTGATGGCGGTGCCGCGGATCTGCTCGACACACTCGACGATGTGGGTCATGCCGATGATGTACGCTTCCGACAGGTTGCCGCCGTGGGTGTTCACTGGAATCTTGCCGTCGAGGCGCATGTTTCCGTCGGCGATGAATGGGCCGCCCTCGCCCACGGGGCAGAACCCGTAATCCTCCAACTGCATGAGGACCATCGGCGAGAAGTGGTCGTAGAAGCAGGCCACATCGATGTCGTCCGGCCCCACGCCGGCCATCCGGTACAGTTGCTCGGCCACGTTGCGGTGCCCCGATGAGGCGAACAGGTTGCCTCTCTGCTGCCACCAGCCGAGCAGGTTGTAGTTGTCGGTGTGGCCGCCCGCTACCGACCCGGCGATGACCGCCGGCGGATGACGCAGGTCCCGCGCGCGCTGCAGCGATGTGGTGATGACGGCAACGGCGCCATCGGTTTCCATCGTGTGGTCGAACAGGCACAGCGGATCGGAGATCATCCGGGCGTTGAAGTATTCATCCATGGTCAGCGGGGTCTTCATCAGCGACTTGGGACGATTCAGTGCGTAGTCGCGCTGTGTGATGCAGATTTCCGCCAGGTGCTCGCGCCTGGTGCCGTACTGGTGCATGTGGCGCCGGGTGATCATCGAGAAATTGTGCCCCGGCGACCCCATGCCGGAAGGTGCGGTGAAGGCGGTTCCCGGAGGAACGGACATGGCGCCGCCGTATGCGCCACCGTCCGACCGGGCGAAGCGGGGAGGGCCGCCTGACGATCCGCCAAGGCGCTGCCCCGCCTGCTGCAGCGTCATGAGGCTTACCACCACATCGGCCATTCCGGCGTGAATTGCGGCGGCGGCCAGACCGACGGCCCCAGCCGCTCCGCCGCCTCCGGAGGTCAGGGTGGCAGCGAAACCCACCTCGCCGATCCCCATCTCGCCGGCCATGGTACCGGGGTCGATGGGCGCCGTGGAGTACAGGGCAAAGCCGTCCAGGTCGTCCCGGGTCAGGCCCGCATCCTCCAGCGCCGCCAGGGTGGCTTTTATGGCCATCTCCATGAGTGATTGCGGAAAGGACCGGCCGCGACGGTAGTAGTCCGTGGCGCCCACGCCCACGACCGCGCACCTGTCCTTGATGCTCACCGGTTTCCTGAGAGGGGACTTTGAGATACCCATTTAATTCCGCCAGCCAACTTGAGTCAATGTCGTGCGGTTCGGGCAGTCGAATCCTTCAGTCGTTCAGCGCCCGGATGAGCGGTTCGTAGACATCGTCGTTGGCGGGCTTGGCGGACGGCCAGTTGTCGGTACGCACGATCAGGTTGCAGCCGTCGTCGATCCAGCGCGAGCGCCAACGCTCCACGATCCGCGGTAGCGGCCCGATCAGCCAGCATTCGTCGATGTATTCATCGGGCACGGCGGCCTCCGCCTCCTCGATGCGGCCGGCCTGGTAGAGTTCCGTGATGCGCTGCGCCGCCTGGCCGTATCCCCGCCATTGCAGATGAGTCGACAGGCCGCCCTTGCCGCGGTAACCCCCGGTATGGCGGGCAGTGTATTCCCGGAACTGCCCCATCGCCGCCTGCACGTCATCCGTCACCAGCACGTCGACGTGTGCCCAGATGGGAAATTCCTCGACACGGGGCGGGTTCTGCCGCCGTGCGAACCCCTTCTCGATCATCGGCCGGTAAACCTTCATCATCCCCGGTGACCAACTGCCGTTGGGCAACAGCCCGTCCCCAATCTCGGCTGCCAATGTGACCATGTACTCCGTGCCGCCTCCGAGCATGATCGAGATCTCCGGGTCGGTGTCGAGAATGCTGCAAAGGGCCTCGGGATGCCGCGGTTTTCCGCCGGGTTCGCGGTAAGGTATCGAGATAGTCTGACCGTCGTGCGCCACGGGCTCGCCGTTGGCCGCGCGGCGCATGATGGCCACATAGTCCCGCATGCGCGGGCCCGCCGGCGACCATTTCACTCCGTGCCAGGCCTCTGCCGCCACGGGATTGGAACTGCCAAGCCCGGCAATGACCTGACGGTCGCCTCCCATCTGCTTCAGGGTCTGGAATGCCATCGCCAGGGCCGGCGCGCTGCGCGACATGTTTTGTGCGATTCGCGTGCCGACCCCGATGCGCTCGGTGCAGCCGAGCACATAGCCCAGCGGGGTCAGCGCATCCGATCCGGTGAACTCGGCGCAGAACACCATGTCGTAACCGAGCGCATCGGCGAGTTGCAGCCGCGTGCGGTTGATGTCGAAACGCCGCCTCTGCCAGTCGACCTCAATGCCGATCTTCATCGCTGTGGCCCGAATGCTCCGCCTGAACGATCCGGCACCGGTTTCCAGTCCGCGCGGCCACGCAGGACGGCCCCTCGACGCCCTCGCGGCGAAAGTTGGTGACGGATGCGGGCTAGCAGCGCGTCGGCGCGGTAGGCGGGCTTATACTTCAAGATCTCCTCGAACAGATTGCGGAATTGCCTATTGTAAGCCCGGAAAAACCCGCCGTTTCAATGGCCTCGCGACCCGTACACGCCGAAAGATCCGAGAGCACAAATCGTGCCTTATCGTCTCGATCACGACAGTGATCGGTAGGCGATCCGCCCACGCAATGATGAGTACGAACCCCGGCACCAGGACATGTACCTGTTTCAGGGCGCCCATCAAGGGCGACTCGGAACACTGTCCGCCAGACGGCAAGCTGCGCGTGCGCCGATGTGCTTGATATGGAATTGTTAAACGTATTAAGATGATTTGGCGGATGGTAGGTAACGGTGTGGGGAGGTGAGCATGGCGGTGCATTGGCGGCTGGGACTGGCAGGCGCGTTGCTCATGCTGGGCGTGACGGCGAGCGCCGAGGAACCCGCGACGCAACCCGAAGCCATGCGGGTGATGCAGGAGTTCTGGGATCTCGTGGAGGCCAACCGCCACGGCGAAACCGAAAAGCTGTTTGCGGAAGACATCGTGTTCATCGATCCCATCTGGGGGCGCTACGAGGGCCGGGAAGCGGCCGCGCGCTTCCTGAAGTCGTGGGAGGGACCTGCCGGTGACGGCTGCTGCACGCTGGACCGGTTGGTCGCCGATGAGCGCGTTGGCTGGGGATTCTGGTCGCTCCGCAGCGGCCCTGGCGTTGACGGGCAGGAACCCTGGGTGGGCGTGTACGAGGTCAAGGACGGCAAGATCGTTTTCTATCGAGACATCCACGAACGGGTGTACTCGGCAGAGGAAAAGGCGGCCCGGGCTGAGCAAAGGGTAGCCCTCACCGGGTCTGCGCAAGCGTCGGAACCGCAGTAGCCAATCAAGGCGCGCGCGGAGAGAGCCGTGTGGACGAACTAGCGGGTAAAGCGGCGTTCGTCACGGGAGCGGCCAGCGGCATCGGGGCGTGGTCCCTCGAAATCAGTGGCGACGTGTCGAGCGCCCAGCATGAGCCAGAGGCCCGCGATCATCGTGATCGCGGCCGACCCGGTCAACGCGAGCCGGAGCGACTCCACGCCGAATCGAGGTTCGAGCAGGTCGCTCAGAAAACCAACGAATACCGGGCCCAGGCCCAAGCCGATGACGTTCGTGGCCAGCCCGACCACCGCCGTGGCCGTCGCGATGCGGCCCGTGCCGGCGATGCCGTAGGTCGCTGCATAGGTCGCCGGATTGTTGATGCACATCATCGCCACCATCATGAAATAGGACACCGCGAACAGGAGCGTATCGTTCGCCTGGAAGGCGATGATTCGGATGGGAGCGTTGATCACGAAGCAGATTGCGGGCAGTAGCAGCAACCATTTCACATGTCGCCGCGCCAGGTTGTCGACGAGGAAACCAGCGATGACGGTCCCCGCGACCGAACCTGCGAGTACGGCCGAGCCATAGATGGTGCCTGCGGAACTCTCGTCCAGGCCGTGGCTGCGGATCAGGAAAGGAACCGTGAACGAGGAAGCTCCCAGATCGATGATCGAGTAGATTGACATGCTCACCAGCATCGCGACGAAAGACCTCTTCTTGAAGAGGTTGCGGATAGCCGCCCGACCCTCTGTGTCGAACAGTTCGCGAACTGCGGGTACGCGGGTTGAGCGCCGCGGCTCTTCGAGTGTCCACAGCACCAGCCCGGAAGCCAGGATTCCAGCGATCCCGAAACCCGCGAAAGCCCATCGCCATCCGAATTGCGCGACCAGGAAACCGCCTAAGCTGAGACCGATGAATGCCCCGATGACGATGCAGAAATTCAACACCGTAGCCGCTCGCCCTCGCTTGTCGGGCGGGCAATAGTCGGCGACCAGCGAATGGACCGGGGGATGCGCGCCCGCCTCTCCGATCCCCACGCCCACGCGTACGACAAACAGCTGAAAGAAATTGACGGCAAGTCCGCTCAGCAGAGTCATGACGCTCCACATCGATAGCGCCAGGGTGATGATGCGGGGGCGATGCCCGATATCCGCCCAGCGCGCGATCGGAAGAGCGAACGCCGCGTAGAAGACCGCGAACGCCGGACCCAGCAGCAGTCCCATTTCCAGATCGGAGAGCGCGAAATCGTGCCTGATCGCCTCGATCGCGACGGTGATCAGCATGCGATCCGCCCACGCAAAGACGAGGACCAAACCCAACACCAGGATGCCGGCGGCCCGCAGGCCGGTTTCGGGAAGCGTTGGGTCGGCGCGCACTCCGTGCGTCACCTCGGCCGTCCCCTTGACTCACGTTGGGGGGACGGCTGGAGGGGTGACAGTTGTCGGAGGGGTGGGTCGGTACGGAATCGTCTCATCGAACCCGAACGCTACTAACGGAAAAACTGACGCCAGGCTTTCACGCCGGTAATCCCCAGCCAGCGCAGGGGCTCGGGCTCCCAAGGCGGCGGCAACGCGCTCACCACCCAGGGCTCGTGGACGCGAGCCGTATCCAGGCCGAGCACGAGGTCGGCAAGGGTTTCACCGGCCATGCACGACGGCGCGACGCCGGCGGACGCGTGACCGCCGGCCCAGCCGAAACGCCGCTTCCCGTCGAGAAAGACGAACGGTTTCTCGTTGCGGGGCAGGGCCATGGCACCGCCCCAGGAGTGGGTCATGGGAACACCGCGTAGCGCAGGGAAATAGCTGAGCAGCAACTCCCAGACCCGTTTGATGTCACGTGCCTCGGGCCCGAAGTCGGTGCGAATGCGGCTGCCGAAGTAATAGCTGCCGCGTGCACCAAACGCGATGCGCCCGTCGGCGGTCAGATGGCCATAGCCGTCGCCCGACATGGCAAAGCAACGGCGCCTTGCTACACCCATCGTCTCCACAAGGGTCTCGTCCAGAGGTGCCGTGACGAGCATCCTTGAATGGATCGGAGCCAGTTGGCGCTTGAATCCCGACAGTTGCGAAATATAGGCCTCCGCGGCCAGCAGCACCGTATCCGCACGCGCTATGCCCCGGTCGGTGACAACACGCCCCTGCTCAAGCCTGACAGCGGCCGAGCATTCAAACAGCTTTACCCCGCTTGCGCGCACTGCCCTGGCAAGACCGCGCGCCAGCCGCGCCGGTTGAACAGCGGCGTTGTGAGGTGTGAACAAGCCCGCAAGGGCGTTTTCCGTCGCGATCAGTTCGCGTGTGGCCGCCTGGTCCAGATACTCATAGTCGGGCGCGGGGAAACCGTGTTTTGCCAGGAAGCGGGCAGCCTTGGATAACTGCAGCGCCTCCTGCTCGTTGGCGGCGGTCATGATCAGGCCGTTGTGAGCGAAGTGGCAGTCGATCCCTTCGGAGGCGCAGATGTCGCCAATGCGTGGAACCGTATCGATCAGGCGATGCTGCAAGCGCACGGCCGCCTCCCGGGTCTGCGTATCCCTCAGCCATGGAAAGATCGAGTCCCACCAGGACGAGCATGCGCCTCCGTTTCGACCCGCTGCGCCGAATCCGGCGATGTCCTTTTCCAGAATGACAATGTCCAGATCGGGGGCGTTTCGCTTAAGGAAGTAGGCGGTCCAGAGCCCCGTGAACCCTGCCCCCACGATGACGACGTCGCAATGCAGTTCTTCCTCCAGCGACGGCAGCGGTTCCAGGCTTTCCTCGATCGAATCCAGCCAGAAGCTCTGGTTGCGGTAGAATCGTGCGAGATCCGATTCCGCTGAGCGGTCGATGGCTTCGGACATTTCTTTAACGCCTCATTCTCCCTCTGCGACTCCCTTTGCTGGTGGCTGCCAGCCTTGCCTGTTTCACTTATCGTGCATACATATTACACTTATATTAATAAGTTAACGAGGCGCTGCCTCAGGCCGACGAGAGGCCGTTCCCAGCACACTCAGTGCGGAACAAGGTTCGAAAACTTTCGAGAGCCACGTAGATGGCACTATCTCGCGTTCTGGGATCGGCTACCCGTTGTGGCGAGACCGTCGACGCATCGTTCTGGCGCGACGGCAATCGAATTCTGATCCGCGCCGAGACCCGGGAACGAAGCACTCCGGTGCTCGGCAATGTGTGGCTGGACATTGCCGACTGAAGCTCGTTCACTACGAACACTTCACCAAACCCACGGAGAAAAGCATGACGGAGAACACTTTCAAAATCCTTCCCGATTCTGCTGGAGAAAAGACTACTTCAAACCTGATTCCGACAGCGTGTTTCACGACGGAAGAAAGTGATGAGACGACTCAGAGGTTCTATGACGCAGAAGATGGCTCTGTCGCGGTTGGTGTTTGGGAGTGTCCGCCCTGCAAGGTCGACATCGACAACTATCCAGTCAATGAGATGATGACCATCATCTCCGGGGCGTTGATCATGACGAATGCGGAAGGTGTGGAGGAAACCTTCGGGCCCGGTGAAGTGGTCTTTGTCCCCAAGGGTTCAAAGATAACCTGGCACATCATCAAACGACTCCGCAAGTACTATATGACGTCTTCCTAGCCGGACCTGATCGCGGATCAGCGAAGCGAGGTTGGCGAGAGTAGTGAAAGCGCTGGGTGTCGGGAATTCGAGTCTCTCAACATCGCTTGCCAGCCCACGCCCCACAGAGTAGACTCCTCGTCTAGTTTTCATGCCACGCCGGACGCTCGGGGAGGCCGAGATGTACTCATTTATCGATCTGAATGCAATGTCGTTTCGTTGCGTCGCGGCGCTGTGTGCTCTTCTGCTTGCAAGCTCCGCTCCTGCGCAGACCTCCGATTATCGGGGGGTAATGGAATTCCAGGAGTATTGCGCCTCGTGTCATGAAACACCTGCTCCAGGTACGAAGGTTCCCACGCGCGCTGAACTGAAAGCCATGCCGCCAACAAAGATTTTTGAGTCCATGACGGTTGGCAAGATGAAGCCACACTCTCAAGAACTCAGTGAGGAGCAGATGCGCAGAATTGCCGCGTGGTTGAGCGGGCGTCCACTAATCGACGTCGACCGCTCCGCGGACGCCATGACCAATGCATGCCCCGAAGATTCGAAATTGGGCAATCCACTGATCGGTGGACGCTGGCTCGGATGGAGCCCCGACTCGACCACGCATGGCCGATACCAGTCCGCTGACGCTGCGGGTCTCGATGCAGCAGCAGTGCCGAACCTGAAACTGAAGTGGGCTTTCGGTCTACCTGGAGCTGCGACGCTGCGAAGCCAGCCTGTGGTAGGCGGTGGATGGCTGTGGGTAGGGAGCGATAACGGCATGGTTTATGCGCTCGATGCGGATACGGGCTGTGTGCATTGGTCCTTCGAGGCTCAGCGACCGGTGATCAGCACAGTCAGTATCGGCCAGATACCAGATTCCTCCGGGCGGTACGCGGCGTATTTCGGCGACTTCGGCGCCAACGTTTATGCTCTCGATGCAGAGACCGGAGAGCAACTTTGGACCACACAAGTTGACCAACACCATGCGGCCGCGGTCAGCGGTTCCGTTGTTCTGGACCCCACGGGTGAGCGCGTCATCGTCCCCGTCGGCTCGTGGGAGGAGCCAATGGGTGTTTCCGCGAACTACGAGTGCTGTACGTCTCGCGGAGCAGTTGTTGTTCTTGATGCAAAGACCGGCAATCAGATTTGGAAAACGTATACGCTAGGCGAAGAGGCGAAGCCGTTGTGGAAGAACAGCAGCGGCGTCCAGAAATTTGGCCCTTCGGGTGCGGCGATCTGGAGTGCACCGACAATTGACCCTCGACGGAATGCCGTATATGTGGGTACTTCGAATGCTTACGTTCCCGTACCGGATGGCGGTGCCAGTGACGCCATATTCGCTTTCGATCTGGGCACGGGAAAACTGCTTTGGTCGCAGCAACTTCTTGAAGACGACGCCAATGACTTCGGTTGCGGACAAACACCAGAGGAATACCAGAAGAACTGTCCAGGGAAGCAACAGGGGCCCAACGACGACATCGGGGCATCACCGATTCTCCACACGCTGGAAAGTGGGCAGCAGATCCTGATAGCGTCACAGGAAAGCCGAACCACTACAGTGCTCGATCCGGATCGCAATGGCGCCATCATCTGGCAAGGCATTCCCTCGGACCGCAAGACGGCGACGGGCGGAAATCTCGGTCCGGCGGACGACGGCGAGCTTCTTTACGTGCCCCTTGGTTTTGAGAGCCATCACGAGTTCGAAAGTGCTGAGACCCTGGAATCGGAAGGTGGGCTGGTTGCACTGGATCCTGTATCCGGACGCCGTGCGTGGACGACGGTCGTTCCCAAGCCCGCAGACTGCGAGGATCCGACGTCGAGGTATTGCACCTCCGCAAATCAGGCTGCCGTTACCGCAATTCCCGGGGTAGTGTTTGCGGGCTCAGTGGACGGGACAATGCGTGCGTTCTCCAGCGCCGATGGCGCTCTGCTGTGGTCCTACTCAAGTAATCGATCTTTCGAAACCATCAACGGAGTTGAGGCTCACGGGGGCTCACTCGGCGGGGCCGGGGCCACGGTTGTTGACGGAATGGTCTATTGGGGTTCCGGTTATGCGATCCTGGGCACTACTCCCGGAAACGTATTGCTTGCCTTCGAGGTCGAGTCCGATCCCGCCAGCCCGCGGCCGGGCGAGTGATTATCCGCAATCCTGGGCATTTTCACGGTTGAATCCAGTACATTGATACGGCGCACGCCAGAAAAGGAGACTGCAGATCGAACCACTCAAACTTGCCGGCATGAAAAGACAACCGTCTCAGGCTCGAGGGATCAACCGAGTCAACGATATTCTGGACGCCGGCGAGACTCTCCTGGGTGAAAAGAGATACGAGGAAATCACTATCGATGCCATCATCGAAAGAGCAGATGTTGCAAGAGGGACGCTGTACCATTTTTTTGAAAACAGACGATCCGTGTTCCTGGCGGTGATGCACCGGGCTCTGCTGGAAATAGACGCGCAAACCAAATCCAAACCTGGCGAAGACAAACTTGAGTTTGTCGACTACGTGGCCAGGGTTGGGCGCCGGCTTCAAAAAGTGTGGAAAAGACATGATCATATCGTGGAATTTTATGAAGCCAACAAGTATAGCCCTGACTTCAACAAGCGAAGGCAGGAACAGCATTTGCGTTCGGCCGAGGTGATGGCAGATGAGCTGCGGTCTCGTCATCCGGAAATTAGCCTGACCAGGGCACTGTGGATTAGTCGGACCTTGTTGCTGGCCATATCCACGGGGCTCGATGCGGTCAGTTTATCGCAATCCAATAGAGCAGCCGGGTTCAGGCGTGAATGGCAGCAGATGATAACGGCCTACATTGACAGTCTGGAATTGCCGAAACAGACAACCCGCAGTAGCAGGTCAGCGTGATTGGAATCCAGAATCGGTGTGGAGGGTTGAATATGCTGTTCCGTCCCTTGATCGTTGGGCCTGGCAGAGTTCGGCGGTGTGATTTGTCTTTGCGATTTCGCTTCTTCGCCTTCTGGATCGGCGCAATGTCAGTCGCCATTCCGGTTGCAGGGCTTGCCGACGGACCGGCCGCGGCAGACTATCCGGCACTCTCGACCAAACAGATGGGTCATGTTCGCCACATGATCAATCTGGCGAACCAGCTCGAAGGTGATTTTTCCCTGATGGGTCAGATGGATCCCGTTTACCATATGAGTTTTCACGCCTATCAGTTTCAGTTCGCATTCGCACATTACGCGCTGGCATCGGCTCACTACCACTACACCCCTGCCCACCGCGATCTCTATCGGAAAGCGTCCGCCAGGTTGATCAAGAGGATGATCTACAAGGACGTGTGGGACTACTGGGCACACGTCAGCAAGTACGATATTACGGGAAGAACCGAGGCGGGCGGTGAGAACGTGATGCGTACCGAGGAAGACTGGTACGGTTGGATTGATCCAAACATCAAGAAGAACATTATGTACAGCGGTCACCTGCTGCAAATGGTGGGTCTGCACGAGACACTGTTCGACGACCACCGCTACGATGAACCAGGGTCTCTCACGTTTCGCTATGCCCCGCCGGAGTATGGCCAGGCCCCCATCGAGATGAAATACGATCACGACCGGCTGGCGAAGGTTATCTACGAACAATTCGTGGAGGACCATTTCCGCGGAATCGAGTGTGAGCGTAACGCCGTTTACGCCGAGTGCAACCAGCATCCGATTCTCGGTCTCATGTCTTACGACTTGGAGCACGGCACGAGATTCTCCACCGAAGTCAAGACGGAGTTCAAAAAGGTGATGGTGGAGCGGGACTACATTGACCCCGAAACCAACACCACGATGTACTTTCTTAAAGTCAGAGAAGATCAGGTCATTCCGGCGACCTATGCGTGGGCCGATGGCTGGAACGGCCACGCCCAGCACGTGTGGGACAAGCAGTTCATCGAGAGCATCTACCCGGATCAGCAAAAGCGTTATATTCCGTCGATGTTGAAGGGGGCTCCCGGGGAGGATATGGGATATACCGCGTCCTTCGACTTTGGCTGGTTCGCTCTTCTTGCCTCCGAGGTCGGCGATAACGAAACGGTTGCAATAATGACCGACTATGCGGATGCGCAATTCAATCCAACATGGATGGACGGGGGCTTGTTGTATCCGACCACCCCGGACTACCTGTGGAACTTCACGCGGGACGAAAATGGGCTAATCCAGAACGTCGGGCCGGTGACGGGAAATGTACTGATCGGGTTTGCACGCATCAATCCGGCAGACGGGCTCTGGCAGATCTACAACAGGCCCTTTGATCAGTCGCATTTCGCTGACCCGCACATCACCGATGTCGAGCACCTTGAGGCCAGTGTCACGCGGGCGGTCTACGACGCGAGGAAGGACGCACTGATCGTAACCCTCGCGCCAGGGCCCGTGAAAAGCGAAGCCACGTCTTTCACGGTCCGTCAGCTGGACCCACAGAAGAGCTATACGCTAATCAAAGACGGCAAATCTCTGGGCGAGATCAGCGCCAGCAAAGGATCTACGCCGCCCCGCACCGAGTGGCAGTCAGATGGTTCGTTTCGAATCACCACCGGATTGGACGAACCGCACTCTTTCGTGTTGAAAGCTACGTCGACCAACCTGGCTGCTCGCTAGCGGGCGTAGCCGGAGAACAGAGACCGAACGGGGAGGTCGAGCGGAACATGCGCAAAGTCTTGCGAAGTCTAATTTTGATCGCAACCGGGTTGACTTCAGCAGCATGCGGAGAAGGTGGCGCAGGCGAGGGTTCCACCGAAAGAATTACGCACGAACAGATACGACAATACCTCCTTGAGCATCCGGAACTCGTTCTCGACGACCCCGAAATCGGGAACGCGATCGGTCGAGCCCGTTCGAAGCGCGAGCGCGAGCGCGCCGCTTCCCAGCGCAGATCCGTTCTCGAAGAGCGAGCC
The DNA here is from genome assembly GCA_963663395.1 of Pseudomonadales bacterium. Lineage (GTDB taxonomy): Bacteria > Pseudomonadota > Gammaproteobacteria > Pseudomonadales > Azotimanducaceae > Azophilus. The sequence continues at coordinate 3,725,334 of OY760226.1, read as the reverse complement.
GATCTCCTGAGTTCTCCTCTGACGCCCTATTCCGGCGATGCGGGCTCGGCGGTGACGCTCATCGAGTTCTACGACTATCAATGCTCGCCTTGCAAAGCCAACTATCCGGAGCTCGAGCAGGTGAGGGCATCGGAGGCGAATGTGCGCATCGTCTATGGCCAGCTTCCGATCTACGGCAGTCACTCGACCATGGCCGCGCGGGCGGCCATCGCTGCTCACCGGCAGGGTCTTTTCGACGCCTATCACGCCGCTTTGATGACGGCCAGCACGCGTCTGAACATGGATTCGCTCTACGCCACGGCAGCTGACGTGGGGCTCGACGTCGAGAAGCTGCGGGCCGATATGCGCGATCCCCAGGTCCTTCAGTACCTGGAGGAGATCCGACTTCTCGCGGAGTCGCTTGGTGTGACGGGCACTCCAGCATTCATCATCGGAGACGCAATGCTGAGTGGCGGGGTAATGGCGGACGAACTCAAATCGGAACTCGGCCGCCAGCGCACTCGGAGTGACGATGCGACGACTTAGTGAGGAAAAGACATAGATGAAAATTCAAGCTGCAGTAGTCCGGGAAAAATCGGGGCCGTTCCACATTGCCGAACTGGACCTCGCAGACCCAAAAGACGACGAGGTACTGGTGCGGATCATCGGCGTGGGCATATGCCACACGGACCTTGTCTGTCGCGACCAGTACTTTCCGGTGCCTTTGCCCTGCGTGTTCGGCCACGAGGGCAGCGGCATTGTCGAAGAAGTCGGCGGCCAGGTCACAGGATTCGAAAAAGGCGATCACGTTGCAGTCTCGTACAAAACCTGCGGTAGCTGCGAGCCTTGTCTGCAGGGTGACATCGGCTATTGTCATGGGCTTTACGAGCACAATTTCCTCGGAACACGGCCCGATGGCAGCAGTGCATTGAGCGAGAACGGTCAGACGGTGCACGGACATTTCTTCGCGCAGAGTTCCTTCGCCTCGCACGCGCTGTGTCATGCCTCCAACCTGGTCACGGTCGATCCGAGCCTGCCGCTGGAACTGCTCGGCCCGTTGGGCTGTGGCATACAGACGGGCGCCGGGGCGGTCATGAATGCGCTGAAGCCGCAGGCGGGAACCTCAATCGCGGTCTTCGGCACCGGCACTGTCGGTCTGAGCGCGGTGATGGCCGCGCGCGTAGTCGGATGCGCGACCATCATAGCGGTCGACATCTCGGCGGACCGGCTCGCGGCAGCAACCGAGTTGGGCGCCACGCACACGATCGATGCGGGCAACGCCGACCCGGTGGCCCGGATTCAGGAGATTACGGGCTCCGGCGTGCACTGTTCCCTGGAGTGCACCGGGGTGCCGGAAGTAGCGCGACAGGCCGTGGACTGTCTGACGCTGACCGGTGTTTGTGGTGTCATGGGCGTGTCGCCGCTGGGCACGGAGTTCAAGCTGGACATGAACGCAGTGCTGTTCGGCCGCTCGGTACGCGGCATCATCGAAGGCGACAGTGTGCCTCAGGTCTTTTTGCCGCGCCTGATCAACCTTTATCAACAGGGCCGATTTCCATTCGACAAGTTGATCCGGACCTACCCTTTTTCCGAGATCAACCAGGCGGTTGAAGACGTGGAATCCGGCAAGGCGATCAAGCCAGTGCTGGTGATGGACTGACATACAGCCGCAAATGCGAGTGGCCATTGCTCGTTTTTGCCGTTCCTATCCGCGCCGCTTCACGCAGACTTGATCGATGGCGAGTCGGCCTTCCTTGGATTCGATATCGTAGATGTGGAATCCGGCGCGGTCCAGCGAGACCAGACTGTCGTGGTCTTCAACGGTCGGATCACACACATTCTTCCTCGAAAACAGCTTGCTTTGTCGAACGGAGTCGTCCGTGACCGACGGGACCGGGAAACATTTGCAGTTTGTTTGCTGCGGAGCAACGCACAAAACTGGACTAATGATCTAGTCTAGCTATAAACTAGACGATCAATCTAGACTGGAGGGTAGGCATGTCCAGAAATTCTATGTACTCAAGGGTCGGTGGACTTGTGCTCGTCATGTCACTGGTCGCTCCGGCAGTGAGTTCGGCACAGAGTTCCGTAATCGAAGAAATCGTCGTCACCGCTCAAAAGCGCGAGCAGAGTCTGCAGGATGTGCCCATCGCGGTGACCGCGTTCAGCGGCGATATGGTCGAAGACTTCGGTTTCGAAGATACCCGGGATATCTTCTATCAGACACCCAATGTCAGCGTAAGCCAGTATTCCTATGGCGCGGGTATCACCATTCGCGGTAACCCTACTTTAAATAACGCTCTAGGTGGGGAAGGCAACGTCTCTCTCTATTTCGACGACATCTATCGTCCTGTTTCCTTCTACGGCGGTAATGAGATGCTGGATGTGGAACGCGTGGAAGTGTTGCGTGGGCCGCAGGGCACTTTGTTCGGCCGTAACTCCACATCGGGGCTCGTGCATTTCATATCGCGCAAGCCGACCGAGGAATTTGAGGGCTATGCGAATGTTGAATTCGGTTCATACAGCACACAAGTGTTCGAGGGTGCCATCAGTGGTCCGCTGAGTGATCGAGTACGTGGCCGGTTGGCGGTGAAGTACCATGAGAACGATGGTTTTCAGAGAAACCAGGGACCAGCCGGTGGCAAGCTGGCGGTCAAGGAAAGGCTGGCTGCGCGTGGCCACCTGGAGTTTGATCTCAGCGATGCGGTGAATCTCTTGTTATCAGTCGAGGTCACCGATCATGATGACATTGGTCAGGCGTTCAACTATTGGGGGCAGCTGGATCCGGTGACCCTGACACAATGTGAACCTAAGCGAATTTGGTCTGGTCAATGTGTCGGCGGCGGAGCCTTCTTCGGCTTGCCCCAGTTTGGGGATCCGGAACTAGATGTGAAGAAGCCGTATACCGAGCACGATCCGGACAATGGTGACGGTAAGTACACCCTGGAGACCCTGACGGTGACGGCCAAACTAAGCTGGCAGCTGTCAGAATCAATCGAACTTATCTCTATCACGGGCTACGACGGTCACGATCGCTTTTTCAACACCGATGAAGACGGCAGCGCAACGGGTGTGTTCGGCGGCTTCTACCAATACAACGATAGCTACACCACCGATGGGGACCAATATAGCCAGGAGTTGCGTTTGTCCGGCGCTCATGATCACACAGATTGGATACTTGGTCTTTTCTACTATGACAACAATCTCCGCTCGACCAGTCACGTAAAGGCCCTTGAGGGTCTGGTTAGTTTTCAGGTTCCGGGGACGATTTCTGATCTGGAAACGACGTCCTGGGCCGTGTTCGGAGAGTATGCCCGGGAGCTTACAGAGACGGTCCGAATTTTTGCCGGGTTTCGCTACACCGACGAAGAAAGAGAGGTAGACGTGCTCACCGAAACCATCCCGGGGTCTCAGGATCTGAGCAATGACGATTTCTCCGGTAGGGTCGGGCTGGAATGGCGACCGGCCGATGACTGGTTGCTCTACGCCAAAATTTCGAGCGGCTTTCGTTCCGGCAACTTTGCATCGGACATACTATTAGGCAATTTGTCTCAGTTAAGTCCCGTGAACCCGGAGAAAACCATTTCATTTGAACTGGGTGGTAAGTCGACCCTTGCGGACGGGCGCGTGGTTTTGAACGCGGCAGTATTTTATGAGGACGTCTCCGACAAACAAGGGCTCGTCTATGATTCTGACGATGCGGTACCGGCAACCCGGCTCATCACCGTGGGTGACGCAGACATATACGGCGCCGAGCTGGAGCTCTCTTTGAGACCGGTAGACAACCTGGACCTTAGCCTCGGCGTAGGCTGGCTGGATTCGGAGGTCGATGCCCCGGCCGGGTTTGGTTTCAATGCGGGATTTGGTACCGGCGCGAATGCTTTTGCCGGCGATCCATTCTTCCTGGATGGTAGTGAGCTTGGATCAGGCTGGTCGATCAATGGGGTGGTGCGCTACCACATATCGCTTGCGAGCGCCGGTAGCCTGACATTGCAGGCAGACTACGACTGGCGTGAGGCAAGCGTTGGTGAGGATCGGCTTACCTACACGGAGGATCGCTTCCTGGTCAACCTACGCGCATTCTGGAGCTCGCCTGATGAGCGCTGGGAGGTTCAAGCCTACGTTGAAAACGCCTTCGGCGAGGAGTACATCGACAACGCGGGCCCGATCGTTGCCGGTGAAGACTATCTGTTGGGCAACATGGGTTACCCGCGGTGGTACGGCGTAAAGCTCGGCATGAATTTCTAGGTTGAGTTTTTGGAGTAATGCTTCAGTCGATCGGACAGATTCCCGTAGAGGCTGCAAAGCAGCATGGCGACAAAACTGCGCTGGTACTCGCGGACCGAAGCCTGACGTTCAACGAGCTGGACGCGCTGTCAAACAGGTGTGCCAATGCGCTGATCAAGTTGGGCGTTGGTTCCGGTGATCGCGTCACTCTCTACTCGGAGAATTGCTGGGAGTGGGTTGTCAGCTACTACGGCGCCCTCAAGGCAGGTGCCGTCATCAATCCGATCAATGTCATGTTGACAGCTGGCGAGGTCGAGTTCGTAGCCAACGATTGCGGCGCCTCGGTCATCATTGCATCGCACGACAAGGCACTCTCCGTCCGGGGCGTGAAAGAAAAGTCCAGGGTGCGCGAAGTTATCGCTTTCGGCGATGAGGCGTTGCCGGACGACGTGCTTTCGTTCAACAGCATCCTCGACGGCGGCAGCGACTACTTCGAAGTGCCCGCCATCGATCCACATGCCTTGTCAACGATCGGCTACACGTCGGGCACGACGGGTCATCCGAAAGGGGCTTGCCTGTCTCACCACGGCATCTTGCTGAATGTGTCCATGACGGCGCTGATGCATCAACGCAGCGAGAAGGACACAGTCGTCACGGCCCTACCGTGTCCGCATGTCTACGGAAACGTCGTGATGAGCGCTGCCTTCCAAACTGGCATGACGCTGGTTCTTCATCCATTATTCGAAGAAAACTCCATTCTAAAGAGTATTCAGGACAACCGAGCCACCATGTTCGAGGGTGTCCCGACAATGTACATGTTCCTGCTGAATCACTCGGAACTCGATTCCTACGACCTGTCATCGCTTCGCTGCTGCACCGTGGGCGGGCAAACGATGCCGGTGGCAAAGATGGAGGAAGTCGAAGCAAAGTTTGGCTGTCCCTTGATTGAGCTTTGGGGAATGACGGAACTCGGCGGCCTGGGAACGACGTTTGCATCGAACGGCCCGATCAAACATGGATCGATCGGCGTTGCGCTTCCCTACGTTGAGGCAAGAATTGCGGACACCGACGATTCTGGCAAGACCCTGCCTGCCGGAGAAATCGGCGAACTGATGATCAAGGGCGGCGTGGTCATGCAAGGGTACTACGGTAACGAACAGGCGACCCGGGAAACGATCGAGTCAGATGGGTGGCTGCACACCGGTGATGTTGCCTCGATGGATGAGGACGGTTGCGTGTTCATCGTCGACCGCAAGAAAGACATGATTCTCACCGCAGGCTTCAACGTTTACCCCGCTGAGCTCGAAAGAGTCATTGCCGGGCATCCCGATGTCGCGCTCGTGGCCGTCGGCAGTATTCCCGACGAGGAGAAGGGAGAACTCGCCAAGGCCTATATCGTGCCGAAAACCGGTTCGACGCCGGAAGCTGACGGCATCATCGCGTTTTGCCGTGAGCACCTTGCGGCCTACAAGGTGCCGCGGGCCGTGCAGTTCGTCGACGACCTGCCCAAAACCAGCACGGGCAAAGTGATGCGGCGAGAGCTGCACACGCTGGGCGCATGATGGTGCCTCGCGCCAAAAAACCAGAGTGAAAGTCGGGAGAAGCAGAAACATGACAGAAAACAGGTTGCCGAAGCTGATACTCGGCGGAGTACTTGCAGCGCTATCATCGTCTTCATTGGGCGGAGACGCTGACAAGATAACGGCCTTCCCATTGAGGCTTGAGCCGGCAAAAATGGCCTACTCGGAGATGAATACCGATATACCTCCTTGGCCAGAGGAGGACATTCTCTCTGGCGTTTCCGAGCATCGATACAAGTATCTGTACTCGGGCGATATCGACGTGGCGATTTACGAAGCCAAACCAATGACTTTGCGAATCAGGGACTACTCCATCGATGAGTTTGTCACGGTGGTGAGTGGAACACTCATTCTTACTGCAGAAGGCGGATCGCCGCAGCGATTTGATGTCGGCGAGAGCGTACTGGTACCGAAAGGATTTACCGGAACCTGGGAAATGCAGGGGAACTTCCGGGAAATGGTTGTGATCATGAATGAACACCGAGGCAATCAACAATAAACAGTCTTGAGGTATTGCCAGGTTAACTGGTCAAGGCCATCGAGAATCTGCGCTCACGTCGATCAGGCGGCCATTGCCAGAATCCAAGACGCAAAGGCGCCGCGAAGACCCGCGGCCAGCCCCGCCGGCACCGTTTGCCGGGCCGGGGCGATGAACAACCAGCGAACCGGAGTTCCGCTACCTGTTGAAGTAATCCTGCAGGTGCATCCAGCGACTGGCGGCGGTGACGCCAATCCAGCGTAGCGGTTCCGGCTCCCATTGGCGTGGAAACCCGTCGCGCACCCAGGGGTACGAGGTCCGTTCACTTTTTCTGCCCGCGATCAGGTCCGCAAGGGTCGCACCCATGAGGAAGGAAGGCGCGAGCCCCGATCCCGAAAACCCGCCGATCCATGCCAGTGTCTTTTGCGCGTTGAGAAAGACCGTTGGCGCCCTGTCCCGAGAGAACCCCATTGCGCCGCCCCAGCGGTGCGTGATCGGCACGTCGCCCAGCTTCGGGAAACTGTCGAGCAGGCGACCGTGAACGAACTGCGACTTGAACTCCGCGCCTTTCTTGATGCGGCTGCCGAAATAGTATGCATCGCCCGCGCCGAGCACGATGCGCCCGTCGGCCGTGGGCTGCCCATAAAGTGGCAGCGGGCTCAACACGGAAAAGTACGGCCGGCTCGGTGGTGTGATTCCGGTTCTTTCGAGCATCTCGCTGCCAAGCGGGGCCGTTGCGACCATTTGACCGTGAATGGGGGTAACCAGCCGTTTGAATCCCTTGATGCTCTGTAGGTAGGCTTCGGCCGCGAGGACCACCGTTTGCGCCCGAACGGAACCGCCGTCCGTCGTTACCGAGCCGCGTGCGGTGGTACGCACCCTGGTGCGCTCGAACAGTCGCACGCCCTTGCGCCGTACCGCTTGTGCGAGGCCACGCGCAAGACGGGCCGGATGGATGGCGGCAAAGTGGGGCGAGAAAATGCACGAACGCACGCCGTCGATGGCCACGTGGCGTGCGGTGTCTTTGGCGTCGAGCAGTTCGTAGTCGGGTGGGCCGAACCCCAGTGCTCCGTACCCTTTGGCCATCTGCTGCACCACCGCCTCTTCCCTGGCGGTGGTGGCCACCATGTAGTTGCCTTCCCGGGCGTAGTGACAATCGATCCCTTCGGCATCGCAGATCTCGCCGATTCGATAAACCGCCTTGATCATGTCTTTCTTGACGGCGATGGCACCATCTCGCGTTCTGGGATCGGCTACCCATTGCTCGAATCCGTTGTAGATACCACCGAGCGCGCCGCCGTTGCGCCCGGAGGCGCCATAGCCGGCCGTTTCGGCCTCGAGCATGACGATGTCGATATCGGGAGCCCTGCGTTTGAGGTGATAGGCGGTCCACAAGCCACCGAAGCCCGCGCCGACGATGACGACATCGCAGGCGATGTCTCCGTCAAGGCCGGGCAGCGGCTCCAGGGAGTCGGGAATCGAGTCCAACCAGTAGCTTTCCCGGCGGTAGGCTTTTTCGAGATCCGATTCCGTTGAGCGGGATTCAATCATCTTGAGAGACACCCAAGCAGCGATGAAAGCTTACACGAACCGAGCGTCAGCACCACGCTCAGGCACTCTCGCGTGCACTGGACGATGCGGGGGCGGGGCATCGGCGGAGATTGTCCGCCCGGGCGTACCGGTTCACGGATAGATCAATCCAGTAAACCCACTCGGGCGACCAGGTCGTGCTGAGCCTTGTCGAGCGGCCCGGCGGCAAATTTCAGGCATCGGTCTTCAGCGTGCTCGCATCCAGGGCGTAGTAGCGCAGAGCGTTGTCGAACAGGATCTTTCCGCGGGATTGGTCCGCGAGCCCCGGCAATCCCAGAAATGTGTCAACCGCGTGCGGATACGCGGAGTCCGGATGGGGAAAATCCGTGGAAAAGAGAATGTTCTCATCGCCGACGGCATTCACCACGTCGGCCGGCCACCCCTCGGCAAGCAGGCCCCGGTCGGTGATGCCCGCCACTTCCGCCGGACGGCTGGTCAGCAGACGGACAGCCTCCGGCAACGACAAGGCGCCGCGTTCCCGAACCCAGTGCCCGAGCAGATGGGTGCTGAAACACGCATCACAAAGCTGGTTGGCATGAGCGCCGGCGTCCGATAGTGCCAGCACCGTGTGGGGATCGCGCAGCAGCTCTTCAACCTCATCCTCGTCGTCGTTCATCAGCGCCCAGCCGGCGCGCATGGCGAGATCGCTTTCCACGGCAAGATCCAGGAAGAAGTCCGCCGGGTCCCGCCTTCGCTGCCGGGCCGCTTCGGCCACCGACACACCGAGCAGCTCCGGCATTTGCGGAACGAAGGTCAGGTCCGTACGTTCCCAGAAGGAAGTGCCCCTTTGCGCGTCGAGATCCGCCACCGCCTCGCGAAACTGTGAGCGAAACGCCGTTTGGGCATACCTCGCCTTGCGACCTGCCCGGTCCAGACTGTTGAGCGCCGCGAATATCGGCAGGCTTTCCAGGGGAAACGGTTCCGCCAGGTCGAATTCGAAACGTAGCGGCCGACAACTGACCTGCGGCACCACGTTGATGCCCTGACGTTGCAGTGCAGCCGTTCTTGCCAGGTAATCCCGGTGCGACCCCGGCCCCCAAAGACCGGCCAGCAGCGCCGTCCACGTCAGCGTTCGCCCGCTGACTTCCGCGAGTTCCTGCAGTTCGGCGAGAAAGTCGCCCGGCCCCACGGTCATCTGCAGAATACCGCGTCCGGTCGCGCCCAGCGCTCGAGCGAGCGCGATGAACTCCTCCGGCTGCGCCAGCCGACTGGGTACCGGTTTGCCTGCGAAGCCAACGTGAGCCCCTGCCTTGGAGCTGGCAAAGCCGAGGGCTCCGGCATCGATGGCATCTGTTACGACGGCGCACATGGCCTCGATCTCTTCGCCCGTCGCGGGGCGTTCGGCCGCGTCCTCGCCCATGACGAACAGGCGAACGGGCGTGTGCCCCACATAGGCCGCGACGTTGATGGCAGTGCCTTGCCGCTCGATGGCGCGCAGGTAATCGGCAAACGAAACAAACGGCCAGTCGGTGCCCACGCCCGCTTCGAGTGCCGGCAAATCCATGCCTTCAACTTTCTGCAGGGTACGCAGAATCAGTTCGCGATGCTCAGGCCTGGCGGGCGCCACGCCGAATCCGCAATTGCCCATCACCACCGTGGTCACCCCGTGCCACGGCGAGACGCTGAGCATCCGGTCCCACAGAACCTGCGCATCGTAGTGGGTGTGGATGTCGACGAACCCGGGACAGACGATCTGGCCTTCCGCACCGATGGTCAACTCGGCGCTGCCCGTCACCCTGCCCAGCGCCACAATCCTGCCATCAACGATGCCGACATCGCCGGTCTGCCCCGGCGCTCCCGTGCCGTCGACTATTGTTGCTCCCGATATCCTGATGTCGAGATGGGTCATCAGGCTTTCCAGTGGGGATCAGCCGCTGAAACCAGCGATACGCAGAAATTCGGTACCTTCCGCGCCCGCCTTCAGTGGGCCATACGTGGTGTTCTTTTCGATCACTATGGCGGATCCGGCGCGCACGGTTTCGCCTCCAAAGTCCAATTCACCTTGCAGAATATAGAGCACCTCGGTCACATCGTGGCTGTGGGCCGCTTCGAAATGGCCGGGTTCGTACTGCACGAGTCGCAGGTCCGGAAGGTTCGCGGAGCCTTCGCACAGGGTTCGAAACTTCACCTGTGGCTGGCCAGCGGCAACCTTGCCGGGCCAGGAATCAGCCGGCGTCTGCCAGGGAAAGTCTTCCGCAATCCTGACTGCAATCAGGCCCATGTTCGCCTCCAATCCGCATAGCCAACAGGTCCATCGAGCCTACTCGTTACCAAACGTCTTGCTGAGCGTCAGGCCAAACGACCGCGGCTTGCCGATCACGGCGCTGGTGTAACCGAGGTTGCCGGTGAAGTCCGTCGTAGTGGCAATGAACTCCTCGTCGGTCAGGTTCTTGCCCCACACAGACAGCGTTAAGTCGTTGCCGAACAGCCAGTCGGCGCGCGCGTTCAACCGGCCGCCGGTGTCCCTGATGACCGCATCCTGGCGCGCCGAAGTGGGGTCCGTGCTGAACTTCTCGGTCCACTGGTAATCGACCTGAATGCTCAGCTCATTGCCGGCGATTGCCGCATCGTACCGGCCGGAAAGGCTGAATTGCCAGTCCGGCAGCGGAACCCCTTCATCAGATCGATCGACGATCGTCACGCCGTCCTGGGCAAAGGACTCGAAATCCTTGTACTTGAAATCGAGATACCCGACGGTCGCGAAAAAGCTCAAGTTGTCGGACGGGGTTAGCCAGGCCTCGGCCTCGAATCCGCTGATCTCGGCCTTGGCGGCGTTGGTTAGAACGGTCACCACCGCGCCTTCAGCGCTCCCCGGCACGATGATAGAGCGCTGGATGTCCTTGTAGTCCACGTAGTAGGCGGCGGCGTTCAGGCGCATAAGCCCGTCGGCGAAATCACCCTTCAAGCCCGCTTCGAAGGACGTGGCTGTCTCCGGTGCGAACGGTTGCGCCGACGCCAGGTCGCCGTCGGCACGCAGGTTCTGCCCGCCGCCCCTCCAGCTGCGCGCGCTCGATGCGTAGATCATCACCTGGTCGTTGACCCGGTAATCGACGCTGATCAGCCACGACGGATCGTTGAAGGTGTCGGAAAGATCCACGGCGCATTGATCCACGGGAATGTCTCCCGGGGGTACCCGGCAGGCGATGATCAAGGCGTTTTCCACTGCATCGTTCACGCCTGACCTGGTTGTTTGGCCAGTGCTGGACGTGATCAGGTCGCCGGCAGCCAAGCGATTCATGTTGGTGAGTTCCTTCTTCTCCTCGGTCCAACGCAGGCCGCCGGTGATGTTGATGCGATCGGTGACGGCGTAAGTGGCTTGACCGAACAGGGCCCAACTGGTGTTGGTGACTTCGCCCCGGGTGATGTTGGTGGTGGGGTTGATTGGGAATACGGCGATGGTCGTGCTGCCGTCAAGGCCGTTTTCGTGGCTGTAGTACCCTCCGACCACCCAGTTCAACCGATCATTCACCCCCGCAAGCTGCAGCTCCTGGGAGAAGAAATCGGCATCCACTAGCAACAGGGGGTGGAGTCCCTTGAAAGGCGTTCCGTCCATATCCAGCAACTGTCCCGTTTCCCAGTTGCGATACCCCGTTATCGACCTCAATTCGATGTCATCGGTCAGGTCTGCGCTGATGGTGAGGCCGCCGCCCCAAAGCGTGGCTTCCGAGAAAACATCGGCATCGGAATCGGTCTTCAAAAAGTCGCCGTCAACATAGGCTGCCAGTGCCTCATAACCGGTGTTCACGCATCCCGGGATGTCGGCGAAACAGGCCCCCGCCCCGGAGAGTTCGGCACCCACGGAAAGCGACGTGGTAATCGGCAACCCGTTGGTAAAGTTACCTCCCGGCTGCGTCAGCTTTTCTATGGCACCCCCTTCATCGAGGTCCATGTAGTCGGCCTGGAGCTGAACGTTGACGCGCTCGCTCGGATCCCAGACCAGCGACCCGCGCAGGAAAATCTCGTCCTGGTCGTAGAGTTCCCGTCCGCTAAAGCGGGATTCGCCCCAGCCATCCTGATCGGTCTTTTGAGCGGCGATGCGGGCCGCGGCGGTATCGCTTAAGGGAATGTTCAAAGCCCCGGCGACTTGCGTGAAGTCCTTGTTGCCGTAGCTTGCCTTGAGATAGCCGTGCGTGCCTTCGAAGTCCGCTTTGCGCGAGATGATGTTGATGGCGCCACCGGTGGTGTTGCGACCGTACAGCGTGCCCTGTGGGCCCTTGAGTACTTCGATTCGCTCGATGTCGAACAGGTTGGCGTTGAGACCGGACTGCCTGGGCAGGTTCACGTTGTCGACATAGGCGCCGACCGCCGAATCGTTGGTGAGCAGAAAGTCCGGCTGTTGCTGGCCGCGAATCGAGATCGCCGCTATGGAGGGGTCGTGTTGCGTTTGCTGAATGTAGACTCCGGGAATCTGTGCCTCGATGTCGATGAATTCCTGGATTGTCTGAAGTTCGATCTGCTCCTGACTGAAGGCCGAAACCGCCACCGGCACTTCCTGCAGGCTCTCCTCGCGCTTGCGCGCGGTAACGAGGACTTCCTCGACTACCATGGAGCGGGCGCCGGCCGCATCTTCGGCATTGACCGGCCCGGCGTGGGCGGAAACCAGGGCAACCCCGGCCGCAAGGCTGAAAAACCGTAGCGCACTCATTTTGACATCCCCTTCACCGCTATTCCGAGTTGGTTCGCATATATTAACCCTAGTCAACTTTGCTATACAATTAAAACGATGCGGGAGGCACTGTGTCGCCCTGCGTTTTCACGGCTCTTGCCAACCCCGCTACGTTTATTCATAAGTGGGTGCGGCTGGCTCCCCTGGCGTCACTGGAGGGAAGATGCTGAAACTCTATTACTCACCGGCAGCGTATGCTTGCCAGAAGCGCCGTCCGACGGGTTTTCGTCGAAAAGGACTTGAGCGAATCGGTGACCGAGTGGTTCGGGTGAACCACGGCCCGCAACAGCGCATGAACAGCGGAGGATCAGATGTATGACGTGATGCAGGGCGTGCGGGTGATCGAGGTGGCGGAGCACACCTTCGTGCCGGCTGCCGGGGTGGTGCTGGCCGATTGGGGGGCGGACGTGATCAAGATCGAGCGCACCGCCGGCGGAGGCGACCCGGCCCGGCACATGCTCATCCTGCAGCGGCCGGGGCAGACGCGCAACGAGTACTTTGAAGTGGCCAACCGCGGCAAACGGTCGGTGGCGCTGGACCTCACACAGGATGCGGGACGCGAGCAGCTCTACAGGCTGGTTGCAGGCGCGGACGTGTTCATCACCAACCTGCGCACGGATGCGCGCAGGAAGCTGCGAATCGAGGTGCAGGATCTCATGGAACGCAATCCGCGCCTGATCTACGCGCGAGGCACGGGCTACGGCATGGGCGGGCCGATGGCGAACCACGGCGGGTTCGACTATCCGTCGTCATGGTGCCGCTCGGGCTCCGGGTTTGCCCAGACGCCCGAGTCGGGGCCGCCGCCGCAACAGCCCGGTTCGGTGGGGGACCTTACCGGAGGGGCGACCCTTGCCGGAGCGATCTCGGCGGCGCTGTTCCGCCGGGAGCGAACGGGCAGAGGGGCCGTTGTCGATCATGCGCTCTATCTCATGGGCGCCTACATCATGACCCAGTCCCTGACCGGCGCCAGCCTGTCGGGCGCGCAACCCGGCGACCCGATGGCGCCCCGCCGGGGCCGGGGCCACCCGCTGGTTCGCCTGTACCGGACCAGTGACGACCGCTGGTTGGCGCTCTGTTTCCTGCAGGACCGCTGGTTTGCCGACCTGGCGCGTCGAATGGGACGGGAAGACCTGTTGGACGACGAGCGTTTCAAGGACGAGAAAGCCAAGATGGCCAACGCCGATGCGCTCATCGAGGAACTGCAGGACATGTTTGCGACGAAGACACTGGCCGAGTGGAACGACATTCTGTTTTCGATGGAAGGCGTTTGGGCGCCACTGTTGAACCCCATCGAGGTGATTACCGACGAGCAGGCATTGACGAACGGATTCGTAACGGAAGTTTCCGCCGATGATGGGGGCTATCTGGCTGCCTCCTCGCCGGGGCAGTTCGATGAACGACCGATAGGGCCGCTCAGTGCGAGCCCGGGATATGGCGAGCATACCGACGAGGTGATGAGCGAGTTGGGATTGGGCGCCGATGAGATCGCACAGTTGCGCACGCAGGGGGTGTTGCTGTGAGCCAACCGTTGAAGGGCCTGAAGGTCGTGGAGGTGTCGATGTGGGCCTATGTACCCTCGGCGGGGGCGGTGCTTTCCGACTGGGGTGCGTCGGTGACCAAGATTGAGGCGCCGGACGGCGACCCCATCCGCTATCTCAACTACGCCGGGCTGAATCCCGAGGAACTCGGCTATTCCTTCATGTACGACATCTTCAATCGCGGCAAGCGCAGCGTGGCGATGGACCTGAAGGCCGAAGGCGCGCGGGAACTGCTGTTCAAGCTGGTCGATGAAGCCGATGTGTTCCTCACCAGTCTGCTGCCGGCGGCGCGCAGAAAGCTCGGCATCGATGTCGACGACGTGCAGGGCCGCAATCCGGATGTGATCTACGCGGTAGGCAGCGGCCAGGGGGCCATGGGCCCGGAAGCGGAGAAGGGCGGTTACGATTCGATCTCGTACTGGAGCCGTTCCGGCCTGGCAGCAGCGGTGACGCCGGAAGAGGCGTCTCATCCGCTGGGCATGCCTTGCGGCGCATTCGGGGACGGCCAGAGCGGGCTGGTGCTGGCCGGCGGCATTGCCGCCGCCATAGCGCAACGGGCGCTGACCGGCGAGGCCACGGTGGTGGACGGCGCCCTGCTGGCGAGCGGCATGTGGGCCATGCAGCCACACATCGTGGGCTCTGCGATCCGCGGGGTCGATGAGCTGCCGAAGCCCAGGCGTACCGCGCTGCCGAACCCGCTGGTAAACAACTACCGCACTGCCGATGACCGCTACATCGCCCTGTGCATGCTCCAGGGCCAGCGCTACTGGCCGGGCTTCTGCAGGGCGGCGGGCCGCGAAGACCTGGTCGAGCACGAGGACTTCGCCAGCGATGCGCTGCGTGCACGAAACATCGAGGCCTGTATCGCCGCGCTTGACGAGGAATTCGCGAAGCACACGCTCGACGAGTGGAAAGCGATCCTCGCCACCCAGGAAGGCCAGTGGGACGTGGTGCAGAAAGTCGGGGAACTGCCCCGGGATGCCCAGGCCGTGGCCAACGGCTACGTGCAGGAAGTACGGTTCGACAGCGGCCGTACGGTGCCCATGGTCAGCGTGCCGCTGCAGTTCGGCCGCGTGGCGTCGGGCTCCCATCCGGCGCCCGAGCTCGGGGAACACACCGACGAGGTGATGCTGGAGATCGGTCTGGACACGGAGCAGATCCTGGAGGCCAAACTCACCGGGATTCTGCTGTGATCCGCTATGCTTCGAGATGAGTAGGGGATAGTGGGGTATTACAGCCGCCCCTCGGTGACTTCGCTCAAGTCGAGCAGATCCTCCTTGCGTGCGAGCAGGTCCTCGTAGGTCATTTCGGGGCCGAACTCGACATCGGAATTCTTGAACAGCGCGGCTGTCGAAAACTTTCCGTTGCCCGCCTGGATGATCCTGCCGGTAGGCGCTTCCTCGCTGCACATCAACAGCACCGCGGGCGTGACCATGCGTGGATGGCGGAGGGGTTCGGGATCATCGAGGTCCTCGTCGCGGCCCGGAATGGTGTTGATCAGCCGGGTGGTCGCTGCGGGCGCCAGGGTGTTTACCCGTATGTTCCTGGCCCGGCCCTCGATGGCGAGCACGTTCATCAGGCCCAGCATGCCGGTCTTGGCAGCGCCGTAGTTGGCCTGTCCGAAGTTGCCCCAGATGCCGGAACCGGAACTGGTGAAGACGACGCGGCCGTAGTTCTGTTCGTACATGATGGGCCAGGCTGCGCGGGTGACGTAGGCGGTGCCGTTGAGGTGCACGTCCATGATGATGTCCCAGTCGTCCAGGTCCATCTTCTTGAAGCTCTTGTCGCGCAGGATGCCGGCGTTGTTGACCAGGATGTCGATGGTGCCGAATGCCCCCACCGCATCTTCGACGATGGACCGGGCGCCCTCGCGGCTGGCGACGCTGGCCTTGTTGGCGATGGCGGTGCCGCCGAAGGCGCGAATTTCCTCGACGGTTCCGTCGGCCATGTCGCTCGCGCCGCGGCCATCGCCGCTGCCGCCGAGGTCGTTGACCACCACTCTGGCGCCGCGCCGGGCGAACTCCAGCGCGTGACTCTTGCCCAGGCCTCCGCCGGCTCCCGTGATGACCGCCACTTTGCCTTCGAATTCACTCAAGGCGTTCCTCCTTGCCCATGCTTATTGAGTTACCCTAATGGTCGCCGAATGTGGATACCGCAACAAGTCGCAGAAATCCCCCACTCCCGAAACCGCTTTGCAGGAGCCAGCATGTCCCCGGCATTATCCGACCTGGTGCCCGAGTAACTGGTGTTCGGGTCCGAATACAAGTGCGCGGCCTGGACGCCCTGATGCTGGTCTGGTGACCGGGGGCAATCTGCGGGAACTGCCTGACGAAAATTCCGAATGAACGCGTTTGCCGACCTGCGCCTGCCGCTGTTGCAGGCCCCCATGTTTCTCGTGTCTTCCGCAAGGCTGGCAAGCGCCTGCGCCAGCGCCGGGATCGTGGGCGCGTTCCAGTTGGCCAACCCGACGAACGAGGCCGAACTCGAGCAGTGGCTCGATGAACTCGCGCAGACCGAAGCCGCCCGGCGTGCGCAAGGTGAACCGTTCGGTCCCATCTGTGTCAATGTGAACGCCAGGTCGATTCACCGGCCGGGGTATCGCGAGCGCTTCGCGTGCGTGGAGCGTGCCAAGGTGCCGTTGATCCTCAGCAGCATCGGCGATCCGGTGGAGGTCGTGGCGCGGGCCCACGCCTGGGGCGGCCGGGTCATTCACGACGTCACCACCTTGCGTTTCGCAGACAAGGCCATCGAGGCGGGCGTGGATGGGCTGATGCTTACCTGCGCCGGCGCCGGGGGCCACCACGGGAGCCTCGCTCCGTTCGCCTTCCTGCCCCAGGTGCGGGAGCGCTTCGACGGCCTGATCGTGCTGGCCGGGGCCATCGCCGAACCCAACGGCGTGCGCGGCGCCCTGGCGCTGGGCGCGGACCTGGTCTGCATGGGTACGCGCTTCGTCGCCACGCGGGAATCGGCGGCCCCGGAAGCCTATCGGCGGATGCTGGTGAACGCCGGCACGCAGGACGTGCTGGAAACCGATGCCATTGCCGGGCTCACCGCCAACTGGCTCAAGCCCTCGATCGTCGCCCAGGGCCTCGATCCCGAGAATCTGCCGGCTCCGCACGGGCTGCACCGTCCGAACCTGCCGGAGGGCGTGAAGGCGTGGCGCAACGTGTGGAGCGGTGGCCACAGCACCGGCCTGATTGACGACGTGCCGACGGTGGCGGAACTGGCGGCACGTTTCGAGCAAGCGCTGGCGGACGATCTTGAACCCGGCTGGCAGAGCCGCGTGGCCGGGCGGCTCGGGTTGCCTGCCCCGCCTCCATCCTGCTCAAATGGTTGACTCTATCGTACGGCGGCCCACCGGGCGGTTGCTGTAACGTAATCGAGGGATTCGGTTCCCGCTGGACTGTCATGCTTTACGATGCCGATGGCACGCGTGGCCAATTGACGCGCGAGTGGTACGAACGGGGCTTCTACTCGGAGGAGACCCTGCCCCAGGCCCTTGCCGCGGGCAGCGCGAAGTACGCCGGGCGGAACCTTGTTTTCCATTCGCAGGGGCGCACGCAAAGCCACGCGGTGGAATCCCTCTACGAGCAGGGCCGGTCGATGGCGGGGGCGTTGCACCGGCTGGGGATCCGTCCCGGCGACGTGGTCGGCATCCAGGTGCCGAACCGGGTCGAGGGGTACGTTTCGTTCCTTGGAGCGATGCTGGCCGGCGCCGTCGTGCTGCCCATCGTGCACATCTACGGTGCCCGGGAGGTGAGTTTCCTGCTGCGCGAAAGCGGCGCCAGGGCGCTGCTCGTGCCGGACCGGTGGCGACGCATCGATTACCTCGAACGCCTGCGCGGTCTCAGCGACGTGCCTCAACTCGACCATCGCATCGTCATCGGCGAGGAAGTCCCCGCGGGCTGCATCCCCTGGAGCGAACTGCAGGCCGCGGGCGATTTCACCCCGCCGCCGTTGCGGGCCGATGATGTCGCGCTGATCCTGTTCACCTCCGGGACCACGTCGCACCCCAAGGGCGTGCTCCATTCGCACAACTCGCTGCTGGCGGAACTGCGGGCCGCGTTCGGGCCCGAGGGGACGCCGTCCGTCGTCCTCTCGCCCTGGCCGGCCGGCCATATCGCCGGGGTGCTGTCCATTCTGCGGCTGTTCTTCAGCGGTGGGGAGTCGGTGCTGATGGATGCCTGGGACGCCGGTGCCGCGGCGGCGCTGGTGGAGCGATTCAGGGTCACGCGTTCTTCGGGGACGCCGTATCACGTCAACTCCCTGCTCGATGCCGCCGAGGCCGATGGCCGGGACCTTTCCAGCCTGTCCGACTACCTGGTTGGAGCGGCCGCGGTACCGCCGGAGGTGGTGGAGCGCTGCGGGCACGCCGGCATCGTGACCTACCGCTCCTACGGTTCCACCGAGCACCCCACCGTCACCTCGGGCACACCGGAACACAGCATGCAACGGCGAGCGCACACGGACGGCGTCCTCAACCCCGGTTGCCGCATTCGCATCGTTGACGACGAAGGCGCCGACGTGCCGCCCGGCGAGGCGGGCGAGATCGTCTCGCAGGGGCCGGAACAGTTCCTGGGCTATCACCGGGAGAAGCTCAATGACGATGCCTTCCTGCCCGGCGGCTGGTTCAGGACGGGCGATGTCGGGCGCCTGGACGCGGGGGGTTTTCTCACCGTCACCGACCGGAAAAAAGACATCATCATCCGGGGCGGCGAGAACATCGCCTCGAAAGAGGTGGAAGACTACCTGGCCGTACACCCGGCCGTCAGCGAGGCGGCGGTGGTGGCGGCGCCCGACGAGCGCCTCGGCGAGCGGGTGTGCGCGTTCGTGTTGCTGCGACCGGGGCAGGCACTCACCGTTGACGATGTGCGGGCACACTTTGCCGCCCTGCAGGTTGCCAGGCAGAAGACGCCCGAACGCCTGGAAATCGTGACGGCCTTGCCGCGTACGCCGTCGGGCAAGGTCAGGAAGTACGAATTGCGGGAACGCCTGCGGGCGCCGGCAGCGGACCAGTTGCGGGCCGGGAAATGAAGTCACGGGCGACCGCGGGACCGGTTCAGGCCGTTGCCTGTCCGCTCACCTCATGAGCCCCTCCTGCGGGCCACTCGTCAAAGGCGGACAGATTGCATGACGGGAGACCGGATAAATCATTTGCTACCTGCACCTGAGCGGCGCGGCGCGGCGTGGCGTTTGCCAGGCCGTGAGACTATCATCTAAACAGGTTAACGCTTTTAAGGGGGTTCAAATGAATCGACGCCGACGCTTGAACCAGGCGGTGTCCGCGGCGCGGGAATACGACCCTTACACCTCGGAGTGGCTGGAGCATGAGTTCGAAACCTACGCCCTGCTGCGTGAGGAACTGCCCATCGCCCGGGTGGAAACGCGCGGCCGCCTGGAACGCGGCGACACCGGGGGGGCGTGGTTGCTCACCCGTTACGATGATTCCTGCGCGATACTCGGCGATACCAGTACCTATTCCAGCCAGGCCAGCAACTACCCGGAACGGCCATGGATACCCCAGGCCATCGATCCGCCGGCGCATACGGCCTATCGGCGCATCCTTAACAAGTGGTTTACGCCGGACGCGATGACGGCCATGGAGCCGCACCTGGAGCAGTTCGCCGGCGAACTGCTGGACAAGATGCTGGAGCAAGACGAGTTCGATTTCGTCGCCGACTTTGCCGACCCGTTTCCAACCGTCATCTTTTGCGAGTTGTTCGGGTTCCCGCTGGAGGACTACCCGCAGCTGATGGACTGGAAGAACACCCTCATGCATTCCGCCGACGGGCACTCGAGGGGGCGGGAGCTGGCGCTGGCCAAGGCGGACGAACTGGGCATAGAACTGGACGCCGACGGCGAGATTCCCGGCGACAGGCTGATAGAAATTTACGGCAATACCGGCATGTCGCTCTACGAGTATTTTGGAGATCTTCTCGAGCAGAGGCGCAAAGAGCCGCAGCAGGACATGATCAGCCAACTCATCGCCTCGAAGTACGACGGCGAACGCCCACTCACCCAGGAGGAGCTGCTGGATACCCTGTTTCTCATGTTCATGGCGGGCCTGGATACGGTGGCCTCGGCCCTGGGCCTGATCGTCAAGGGCTTCGCCGAGCAGCCGGACAAGCGCCACGAGTTCATCGGGCTCATGGACGATCCGCGCCGGTTGACGCTGGCCATCGAGGAACTGGTTCGCTATCACGCCATCGTGCTGCTGCCCCGGCGCGTCCTGCAAGAAGTCGAGTTCGAAGGCGTGTGTTTCCACGCGGAAGACCAGGTGAACTGCCCGACCATGGCGGCCAACCGGGACCCGGAACAGTTCGAGAATCCCGATGAGCTGATCTTCGACCGCGTGCCCAACCGGCACATGGGCTTCGGGCATGGCCCGCACCGCTGCCTGGGCTTGCACCTGGCGCGGCGCGAGCTGCGCATCGCGCTGGTGCAGTTGCATCGGCGGCTGCCGGACTACGAACTGCATCCCGACAAGAAGCCCGAGCTGTTCGGCGGCATGAAGGGGGCAAGTTCCCTTTGGTTGCGCAAGGCCTGACCGCGTGCATGTCAGGATCATTGCCGAGCGATGCCAGGGTCACGGCATGTGCAACATGGTGTGCCCTACGGTGTTCAAGTATGACGACGACGGCTTCGGCTACGTGGTGCCGGAACTGGAACAGGTTCCCGCGAGCCTTGCCGACGATGTGCAGTTGGCGAAGATCCAGTGCCCGGAGCGCGCAATTGTCATCGCGCAGTGACGGCGTGAGTCCGCGGTACGAGGCGTGGGCCGCCTGGTGGGGAGCCTCATGCCCAACGTAGATGGCCTGACCGGCTGGGTGGTGGAGCCGGCCGACGACGGCTTTCACGATCAAGGTGACGGCGCCGACCATCCCTGGTGGATGGAGACGTTCTGGACCTCTTTCAATGTTCCCGAGCGCAGAATGGGTGGCTGGCTGTACAACCAGGTGCTGCTGAATCAGGGTGAGAACGGGTTGTGCAACGGTGGTGCATGGGTTTGGGACGACAGCGCCGCCCCCGCACTCTACGAGCGCAACGAGAGCGGGCTTGTGCTGCCGGTGGGTCCCCGTGACCTGTGCGACATCGCGCTGCCGAACGGCAATTGCATCAAGGTGCTCGAATCCTTGACCCGGTACCACATGACCTATTCGGACCCGGGAAAGTTCGAAGCAGACCTGCAGTTCGCGGCCATCATGGAGCCCAATCCGCATCCGGCCGGGTGTGCGCCATTCTGGCGTGGCCGGCATTGGGACCAGGCGATGCATGTTACGGGCGAGATCGTTCTGCACGGTGAGGTGATTCCGGTCGACTGTTACTCGGTGCGCGACCGGAGCTGGAGCCCACGCAAGCCGAGATTGTCCCGGCAGGCCAACGACTCCAGCGGCGGCAAAGAGCCCCAGCGCAAACCGGCAGCGTCGGGCGGCGAGCACTCGGACATCTCCAGGCCATTGCGCAAGCGATTCAATATCGGCTACATCTTCGGCACCGCTTCCCCGCAGGATGCGTTCCTGGTTTATACGATGGTGATCGAGGGTGAGGAAGACCGGGGTGACTTCACCAACACGGGTTACCTTGTTCGCGACGGTGAATGGGCGCACCTGGTGTCAGGCCAGCGCGAGTGCCTGGTAGACCCCGACACCGGCTGGATCTGGCGCATCGAGTACGAGGGCGAGGATACGCTTGGCCGCCGGTTGCATGCGATCGGTGAGCAGGTGAGCAATCACGGCACGGCCACCGGGTTGTTTCGCTGGCGGTGGGATGGAGCGGAAGGCTGGGGCGAGAACCAGGGCGGGATCGCGCCATCCTATCCGCGGGTGCCCAGAGGCTGACGGGACGATGCCGATGCTCGGAAACACCGCGGCGAACGGGACACCCGCCTGATTTGACGACCGTTGCCCGCGAACAAGAGGTGTAGGCGGGTAACCGTTTTGACGGACGACTTGGAAAGGGACCAATGAACTGGAATTACGAACTGTTTATCGACGGGAAATGGACGGGCGGCACGGCGAACCGGTCGATCACCGTGATCGACCCCGCCACCGAGGAGGCCGTCGGGCAGGTGCCGGACACGTCGGTGGAAGACGCGCGCGCAGCCATTGCGGCAGCGCGCAGGGCCTTCGACGAGGGCCCCTGGCCGTACATGAAGCCCAGGGAGCGCGGCGCCGTGCTGCGGCGCATGGCCGATGCGCTGAAAGCCCGTCACGACACCCTGCGCGAGATCATCGTCGCCGAGGCGGGCGCCGTCGGGCCCATCGTCGACATGATTCAATGTGGCGGCTCCATCGACATCGGCTA
This sequence comes from Pseudomonadales bacterium, assembly GCA_963663395.1. GTDB lineage: Bacteria > Pseudomonadota > Gammaproteobacteria > Pseudomonadales > Azotimanducaceae > Azophilus. Next base: position 3,702,972 of record OY760226.1, on the reverse strand, counting down.
CTTCAATGCCGACCGCGCCCAGGACCTGGTGCACTGGGTGGAAACCTCTCCCCCTACCGGAGGGCCGGGCGGCATGGGCGGCAACGCCCTGGTGCGCGAGCCGGTGGGCGTAGTGGGCGCCATCACCCCGTTCAATTTCCCGTTCATGCTGAACATGGTGAAGGTATTCCCCGCCATGGCCGTGGGTTGCAGCGTGGTGCTGAAGCCGCACCCCTGGACGCCGCTCAATGCCTTCGAGATCGCCAGGGCGGCGGAAGAGGCGGAACTGCCGCCGGGCGTGTTCAACGTGATCACCGGTCACGCGGAAGTGGGCGACGAAATCTCCGGAAGTCCCGATATCGACATGGTGACGTTTACCGGATCCACCGCCACCGGGCGCCGCATCATGTCCCGCTGCGGCGATCAGATTAAGCGCGTGCAACTGGAACTCGGCGGCAAGAGTGCCCAGGTGGTGCTGGACGACGTCTCGGAAGACGTGGCGCGCCAGATCGGTTTCGGTGCCGTACTCACGCACTGCGGGCAGGGCTGTGTGCTGCAAACGCGGCTGTTGATGCCCGAGCACCTGATGGATGCCTACCTCGAGGGCGTTCATGCCGTGAAGGACAACATCGTTATCGGCGACACCCGGGATCCGGCGACGGTGCTGGGCCCGCTCATCAGCGGGCAGCAGCGCGACAAGGTGGCGGGCTATGTGCAGTCCGGGCTGGAACAGGGCGCCGACCTGATCACCGGCGGCAGACGCCCCGGCCACATGGAAAAAGGCTTCTTTTTCGAACCTACCGTGTTCGTGGGGTCCAACGACATGCGCATCGCCCGGGAGGAGATCTTCGGTCCCGTACTTACGGTGATTCCGTATTCAGGCAAGGACGAGGACGCCGTGCGCATCGCCAACGACACCATCTACGGACTCGGCGGCGGCGTCATGGCCGCCAACACGGCCAGGGCTTTCAACGTGGCGCGCCGGGTACGTGCCGGCAGCATGACGGCCACCGGGGTGGGCCAGGTGACCGCGGGCGACCCGGGCCCCGGGGGAGGCCAGGGTCCCGGCTGGGGACAGCCCACCCCGGGCATCGCCCAGAGCGGCGCGTTCGGAGGCTTCAAGCAAAGTGGTATCGGCCGTGAGTGGGGACGCCATGGGCTGGAGGACTTCACCGAGGTGAAGTCCATCACCTGGACGTAGTGTCCTGTCCCATAGAAACTTGCGGGACACGACACTAGCTTAACGGTCGCGACCCTCTTGCTGACCGAAGTGTCGGCGATGTCCATGTAGTCATCGCCGCCCAATTCCGCTTGTCCATTGTTGGCGCCGCTCAGAGATGCGCCCGCAGGCGGCTGGCCAGTGGGGCTGCGTCGGCCAGCGAACGCAACAGGTCATTCAGGTGGGTGCAGGTGCTGGTGCCGGTCAGGCTCTGTCGGACGAAGTTCCTGAGCTCCGGCAGCCTGCGGCCCGTCAGTCGCCCGGCACTTGCCTCGGCGGCGGGGCATTCCACCCACGGCAGCACCCGCGCTTTGGCCTGGCATTGGAGTATCTCGTAGCTCCCGGCATCCGCGCTGGCAGTCAGCGAGTATTCGTGAAGAACGGTTTCCGTCCCGTCCGGGCCGACGTGCGTGTCGCGAAACATGGCGTCGATCGCCAGGTGCCCGGAATTGGCGACATCGATGCGCCGCCTGCGCCGCATCGCGCCGACGGGCAACTCGGGAATGGCATGCCAGGAGAGCGGGTCGCCGGCCAACTCGATGGCTGGAGCGGGCGGACCTACGGGGATCGGGATCTGTCCCTCGCTGGCGATGGCCTGCATCATGGTGGCGTCGCTCGCCCAGCCGGCGCAGATGTCTGCCTTCACCTTGCGAGCTGCGGTTTCGGAGGATGTCGGAGGCTCGTCCGGAGCGCGCAGGTACAGATCGGCGTAGCCGGCGATGAGAGCGGCCACCGGCAGTTCGTCCAGCAGCAGGTAGAGCGGCGTCTGGTTTTCCTTGAGGCGGGGCACCACGGTATCCACGGCGGCGCGAAACCCGGCGCCAACGATCCGCCCGGTGAGACCGCGAAGCGTCGCGCCGGGGTCGGTGGCCAGGCTCTCGAGTACGCGTTCTTCGCCGAGCCTGGCCCGGACCGTCGCTTCATCGAGCACGGCGCCGCTGCCATCGGGCCTTGTCAGCACATCGCGGGCGCCGCCCATCAGCGACAGGCCGAGCCGGGTGAATGCGCCCCTGGGGATCATGTCCATGTGGCTGGTGCGGCGAATGGACCCTGCGGCACGGGCCGGCGTGGCTGTTGCGGGGTTGTGCACCAGTTGCTGCAACTGACTGGCTGATCTGCTCAACGAATCATCCGGGCTTCGCCTGCGGAGAGATGGACCCAGTATATCTCGACTCCATTTGATCGTTTAACTAGTTCTTGTCCGTAAAAGCGGAATTCGAGGGCGGGATGCTGGGGGAAAGCGACTGCGAATTATCTCAAAGAGCGCTCCGCCAAGCAAAAAAAAAACGATCCGGCTTCGCCCAGCACGCCGCAGTCGCGGTCCGCGGGTCTCGTTTCGCCGGGTTTCCCGTGTCTTCGGGGCGGGCGGGCACGAGCACGCGCCGGTTGTTCCAACCGGCTGGCGGCGATGGCGGACAGCGGCGTCAGGCCGGCTGGGGATGCAAGCGAACCAGACGCATCAGGTTGTGGGCGAACACCGCCGATTGGACGTAGGCCTTGAAGCGCGGCAAGCCGCGCCACAGGCAACGCCCCAGGCCGAAGCACCGTTTCAGGTAGGAGATGCCCGCCTCGACGCCGGCGCGGAAACGCTTGAGCTGCCCGTACAGCCACGACGAGGAGGTCATGTCCGCGGCCTTCAGGCCGCGCTTCTTGTGGAACACGACGTGCTCGATGCCCAGCGCCTTGGCGTCGTTGAGGTTCGCGCGCGAGGCGTAGCCGCCATCGAAGGCCACCCGCGACGGCGCCGAGCCGTAGTGCTCGATATGCCGCTGAAGCATCGGCAGACAACGCGCGCTGTCCGCCGGGTTGCCGTCCTCCACCACCACGTCGAGCACCAGCCCGCTCCGCCCCGTGGCCAGGTTGATCTTGTGGCCGTAACGCGTCACGCGGCCGCCCTTGACGATGATGTCGGTGTGCGGCTCGAACAGGCTCACCACCTTCTCGCCCGCCGGCACCGTCTCGCCATCGAACACCCGTCGCTCCGTCTGGTCCGTCACTTTGCCGAGCAAATCCAGATAGGCCGTCGCGGTCTCCACCCAATCCCGGCTCCAGGCCGTGCCCGCCACTGCCACCGCCGGCAACGCCGCCTCGATGTAACCCATCGTCCGCCCGGTCAGACGCAACAGCTTACGGTAGGTCTTGGCGCGCCGTTGGGCCCCGCGTTGCGAGCCAACCTCCAGCGCCCGCCGCTTCGCGGCCCGGCAATGATCGTGGAAGTCGATGGCCGACGCGCCCAACTCGTCTCGCGCCTTGCGCAACAGCTGCGTCAGCACGCGCACCCCGTCGAACAGTAGCCGGCTGTCCGAGGGCTCAAGGATGTGCGTCTCGGTCACCGTGGAATCGACGCGCACCGCCTTCCCCATCTCGACCCCTGAGCCGTGCGCCACCGCCAGTAAGGTTCGGTTGATCGCTTCCCAGGTCGCGGCGCCGATCGCCCCGACGGTGGCCTGCAGCACCGATTTTCCCGGCGCCCGCCGCGTCGGATCGAGCCGTGCGAAGCGTTGCGCCGAGAGCGAATCCCGTAGCGTGAATGCCAGTCCCCGGTAGCTCTCGCCGCGCAGATGCATGAGCACCGCGCAACGCAGAATCGTCTCGCGGGTCAGGCCGTGACGGCCCAGGCTCGACCCTACCCCGCCATCGGGGTCGGCGGCGATCTCGTCGAGCAATTCGGGGTGCGCGTCGAGCCACGCGGACGCCCATTCCAGTTCGTCGGCGACGGGGTGGTCAAGGACTTGGGGATCGAATAGACTGGTTTGAGCGGTGCGTTTTGCGCGCATTGCGACCTCCGGCGTTTTTGGTTTTCCAGTGTTTTTATTAGGAAAGTGAAAACACAGGATATCGGAAACGCCGGTTTTAAGCCACCTGAAACGACAATTTGTTCAACCAAATCAATCCGTTATGAGTTTACGGACAGGAACTAACTAAGTTAGCTCTTTTGACTGTGGCCTTGCTTTGCTCTTTAATCGGCCTGAAAGGATCGCCTCAGAAACCTTTGGGAATCGCAGCACATGGACACCGCGGTCAAACCGCCCTTGCCAATTCCGGACGAGTTGACGGAGTTTTTCTGGGAGGGTGTGCGGGCTCACAAACTGATGATCCTGCGTTGTCGGAACTGCGGACATTTCATTCATTATCCGCGGCCTGTCTGTGAGAAGTGCCTGTCTGAAGACCTGGCTCCGGAGCGAGTTTCGGGACGTGCCACGGTGTACAGCTACACCATCACGATGAAACCCTGGCATCCGTTCTGGGTCGACAAGGTGCCCTATGTGCTCGCCACCGTCGAGTTGTCGGAGCAGAAGGGTCTGAAGATGCTGACCAACCTGGTCGAGTGCCGGCACGACGCGATTGAAGTCGGTATGCCGGTGGAGGTAGCGTTCCGCGAGGTGAGCGAAGATCTCACCTTGCCGTTTTTCAAGCCGGCAGGCTCGCAGGCAGATGCCTGAAACTCCCCGCGTGGCGGCAGTAGGGGTCGGCTACTCGACGACCGGGCGCAGGACCGGCCTGACATCCCGGCAATTGGCCATTCAGGCCTGCAATGCTGCGATGGCTGACGGGGGAATCGGGGCGGAGGACATCGATGGCATAGCCGTGCTGTGGAATCCAGCGGGTCCGGCGCCGCCGGGGCTCGATGAGGTGAATGCGCTGGACCTGGCGCAAATGATGGGCTACGTGCCCGTCAGCTGGCACGTCAACGGTGTGGGGCCGGCCTACATCGGCCCGGCACTGCAGGCCATCGCCGCGATTCGCGCGGGCTTCTGCCATACCTGCGTAACGGTACGGGTGATCAACCAGCGCCTGAGCGGGTCGGAGCTTCAGGCGGGAGCGGATGCGACGCCATCTTCCGGGGACGAACAGTTCAGGCGACCGTTCGGACAACTGCTACCATTGCAGGCGATTGCGGCGATGCCCATGCAGCGCCACATGGCGGTGTACGGAACCACCGAGGAGCAGTTTGCACAGCACGCCGTGACCCAGCGCTATCACGCGACATTGAACGAAGATGCGATCTTTCGCGATCCGCTTACGATCGACGATTTCCTGGCCATGCCTTACCTGTGCACGCCGTTGCGCATCCTGGACTGCGACTACCCGGTCGATTCGGGCTCGGCGGTGATCTATACCACCGAGGAGCGGGCGAGGGACCTTCGGCAGAAACCGGTCTTCGTCGAGTCCGCGGCGTTCTCGGGTACCGGCTACATGGCGTTCGAAATCGAGGACATGGTCAAAAACGCACCGTTTCATACCGGAAAACACCTGTGGGAACGAACCGACCTCACGCCGGCGGACGTGGACTGCGCCCAGCTCTACGATGGTTTTTCCATCATCACCTTTCAGTGGCTGGAGGGGCTCGGCTTCTGCGAGCAGGGTGAGTCCGGGCCCTTTGTCGAAGCCGGAAACACCCGGCTCGGGGGCAGCCTGCCGTTAAATACGGATGGCGGTGCCTGCAACGTCGGCCGCCGCCACGGCACCAACTTCTGCATTGAATCGATACGCCAGCTTCGCGGTCAGTGCGGTGCGCGGCAGGTGCCGGACGCCAACGTGGCGGTATGGGCGAACGCCGTCGGTCCTTTTGGCGGCGCCGTGCTGATGATCGGGGATTAGGAAGCCAGTCCGAGCATCGCCTTGATGGGGTGCGATTCGAAAGCGTCGGTGGCGCCTGCGCCGACCTGCCCCTGGTCCACGAGCAGATTGGCGCCGTTGATGCCGCTTGCGGCATCGCTACCGAGAAACAGGAGGGTCGTCGCCATCTCGTCCGGGGTGAGCGTTGCCACGCCGGCGGCGTCGCGATAGTCCTGCCCGAAGGCGAGCCAGATATCTGCATTGGCCCGGGCCAACGGCGTATCCGTCGGGCCGGGTTGAATGGCATTGATGCGAATGCCCTGGCGCAGCAGCGGGTATGCCTGACGCGCCACGTAGGCGCTCATGGCCATCTTGCTGAAGCTGTAGTTGTCCGTGCCCTCGTGCGCGTCGATCCAGGCCGTCGCCGCTTTCCAGTCGGGCGTATCGAGAAATTCCGTCACGGCCGGCATGTTCTGCGTCCAGGGCAGGCCGGCCACGGATGAGATCATGACCACGGAGCCGCCCCGGCCGAGGCGCCCGCTGTCGATCAGCGTCTCGACCAGGTGGCGCTGCGCGGTGAAGTTGATGAGTACGATATCCGGCGTGCCGTCGGCGACGCCGGCGCAGGCGAACACGGCCTGCACGTCGCCCTGCATTTGACCGATGGCGTCATCGACGCTCGACCGGTCGCGCAAATCCACCCTGACGGCGGCGTCCACGTCGTAGTCGATGTCGGCGACGTCCATTGCCGTGACCTTCGCCCCTTGTGCCTTGGCCTGCCGTGCTGCAGCCGCCCCCATGCCGGTTGCTGCCCCGACCACCAGTACGTGCTTGCCCTCATAGCCCAGGAATGAATCGCCCATCCCGATCCTCGATTGGTTAACGTGTCTAACCAAGTACACTACAATCGTCCGGGATCGGCAACCGAAGCGGTGAACACCGGCGCGACAGCGAAAACGTCGCCCGCTTTTGCTTTTCCGCGCGGCCCTGACATACATTACCGCACCGCCATATCCGCACCGCGCTCGTTTGCAGGAAAATGAATAAGCAGGAGACGTCAGAGGCAACGTCGGTCACATTCCAGGCAGCGATACAGTTGCGCAAGAGAGCGCTCGCGGTTGAAGAGGGTGGGTTTCTCGGATCTGAAGAGGAGTTGATGGAGGTGCTCGGCGTGAGCCGGCCGACCTTTCGCCAGGTGGCGCGCCTGCTGGTTCACGAGCAGGTTCTTACCATCAAGCGGGGAGTCGGCGGCGGGTTCTTCGCGCGACGCCCGACGCTCAGTACCGTCAGCCGGGCGGTTGCCGCCTACCTCAACTCCCGCCAGACCTCGTTACAACAGGTTCGCGAGGCTGCCCAGGGCGTGTTTCGCATGGGCGTGGAGCTGGCGGTAATGAGTGACAACCAGGCGGCGCGGGAGCGGTTGGACCGATTGCGTGAAAAGCTGGTTGCGGCGGACGGGCGCCGACCGTCGACGAGGCAGCTATTGGCAATGGAATCGGAACTCGAGAGCATCCTTGGCGAACTGAGCGGCAATCCGGCCATCGAGTTGTGCCTGACCATGTTCAACCAGTTCGGGGCCGAGCAGTCCACCACCAAGCTCTATGCCAATCAACCCGAGCGCATGCGGGCATGGAACAAGGCATCGATTGCCTGCGTGGACGCCATTCTGGCGCAGGATCAACGGGCCGCGCGCGACCGCTTTGCCGAGCGGACCGAATTGCTCAAGCAATGGATTGCCGTTGAACTCGGCAATGCAGGCGGGCGGTCCAGGGTGGCTGCGGCAAGGTAGCAACGTTCCCGTCATGGGCCACGACGAAAAGCACTACGAGGAGTTTGGCGGGCATTGCGAGATCAGGATCGACAACCTGGTGCTTCCGGCCGATGCGATACTTGGGGAACCCGGCCAGGGTTTCGCCCTGGGCCAGCACCGGCTTGGCTATGGCCGGCTGCGTCATGGCATGCGCAACATCGGGCTGGCGCAGAAAGCCCTGGACCTGGCGGTGGAGCACGCCACGCAACGGGTCACCTTCGGGCAGCCCGTGGCTGACCGGCAAGGCATTCAGTTCATGCTTGCCGAGTGTGCGGAGGAGATCTACCAGGCGCGCCTCATGGTGCTGCATCTGGCCTACAAGATGGAAAATGGCATGGAACTGCGCCAGGAGAACTCCATCGCCAAGGTGTTTCTCCCGCGCATGATTCACAAGGTGGTGGACACCGCATTGCAACTGCACGGTGCCCTCGGCTACACCCACGACACGCCCATTGCGCGCTGGTATACGGGGATTCGCGCGCAACGGCTGGTGGATGGGCCGGATGAGGTGCACAAGTGGCGGATCGGGCGCAATGTGGTAAAGGCCTTCGAGCAGCACGGCACCACGGCCTCGGCCTGTGGCGGCGACCTGTTCTACTGATCCGTCCGATTCACCCTTTGCGAGGAGAACAAGTGTGGACGAGCACGCGACAGCGAGCGTATTCGACATGACCGGCAAGGTGGCGCTGGTCACCGGTGGCAGCCGCGGGCTCGGCAGGGAGATGGTCCTGGCGTTCGCCAGGGCCGGCGCGGACGTCGTAATCTCCAGCCGCAAGCTCGGCAATTGTGAGGCATTGGCCGCCGAAGTCGAATCGACTACCGGCCAACGGGCGCTGGCCGGTTTGATTCTTTGGCCCCGCCCGACCCCGGGTCAATGGCTGGGGGACCAGGCATCGAGTATCGACCGGGTGGGCGTCACACGGGCCAGATACCTGATCGTGTACCGCATTACCTGGTCCTGGTACTCCGTGGGCGTTCCCGCCACCGCATCGGACGGCACCACCACGTCGTAACCCCGGTTGGCGAGATCCATCACGCTGTTGGGGATGCCGACATTGAGCGACACGCCCACCACCACCACGGTGCTGACACCCAGGATGCGCAGCACCGGGTCGATACCGCTGTCGTGCACGGCGCCCATGCCGTGCAGACGGGTCATGACCAGGTCGCGCTCGTCGGGGCCCAGTTCGGGTACCAGGTGGCAGCCGGGCTGCAAGCGACTGTCGGGTTCCGGGGGGCTATCGTTGCCGGGTAGCACGCCCCTGAGCTGGTACAGGACGATGTTACGATTTCGCGCCAGCGAATCGCGGCGAAAGTGCTTGACGGCGTGCAGCACCGGTACGCCCGCCAGGCGGGCTGCTGCGGCCAGGTCGACGATGTGGGGGAGAATACGCCGGGCGTTTTCGGCAAGCTCGCCTTCGGCATGCACGACACTGGACTGCACTTCGTTGGTGAGCAGAGCGGTGTGATTGGGGTTGACCAGCGATGCGACGTCGAATGGCATGGATTTGTCTTCGTGATCGGCGCTGACGCCTGGCCGGTGCCGGGTTGATCCGGGCAATGAGCTTAGCACAGCCTCCCGGGAGGCGATTACCGCCCGTTTCCCGCCAGGTTGCCACTGACAAGGGGGTCAGCCTGTGGCCAATGCCAGCCTGAATCGCGCTGATCATGCTATTGCAAGGGCGGCGGTCAATTGTGCAGAGTTCCGGTTACTCAAGCACGATCGGAACACCACGGCAGGGAGGAACCCATGACCCCGGAACAGGCTCTGGCCCGCGAAGCGATCAAATACACCATGTCCGTCTACAACACGGAAGGGGACAGGGGCCGCCTGGAAGGCCTGGCGTCCGCCTTTTTCGAGGACGGCGTGCTCGACACCGCAACCGGCAGCTTTCGAGGGCGGGCCGCCCTCGTCAAAGGATTGGGTACGGGCATAGCCAAGCGTGCGGGCGACCCGGATCGTGGCGTGGGCTTTGTTCGCCACAACCTGACCACCAGCCGGATCGAGTTCGTCTCGGACGCCGAAGCCGATTGCTGGACGTACTTCATCGTCTATACGAAGTTCGGGCCGGACCACATGGGTACCTATATCGACAAATTCAGGAAGCGCGGCGACCGCTGGCTGATTGCCCACAGGCGGGTAAAGCTGCATTGGAAAAACGAAGCATCCACCTTTCACGATGGCTAGCCTCCATGTGCTTGACTCAATTTAAGAAAACCTATTTTAATTAGTTATACGAATGAGCGCGGCATGAATCTCGACTACTCTGAAGAGTACCTGCTCTTTCAGGAGGAAGTGCGCGCCTTCCTGGCGGAAAACTGGCCGCCTAAAGGCGTGGATCTCGACCTGGACCGTGCAGCCCAGGTGCGGGCGTTCCGGCTCAAGGCCATCGACCGGGGCTACCTGTACCGCGGTATTCCCCGGCGCTTCGGCGGTTCGGAACAGACAGCGGATCCGCTCAGGGCGCGCATCATCACCGAGGAGTTCATCGCCGCGCGGGCGCCGCGGGAGATCGAGGGAAACGGCATCTCCCGGGTGGTGCCCACCCTGCTGCAGTGGGGCAGCGAATGGCAGAAGGAACGGTTCATTCCGCCGGCCATTCACGGCGATCACATCTGGTGCCAGGGCTATTCCGAGCCGGGCGCAGGCTCCGACCTTGCCGGCCTGCGCACAAGAGCCGATCTGGTGGGCGATGAGTGGGTGATCAATGGACAGAAGGTGTGGACGAGCCGCGCGCACCTGTCGAAATACATGTTTGCCCTGGTGCGTACCGAGCCTGACGAGCCGCGCCACGCCGGCATCTCCTACCTGCTCGTGCCCATGGATCAGCCCGGCATCGAAGTGCGGCGCCTGCGCCAGATCACCGGCGGCGCCTCGTTCAACGAGGTGTTCTTCACCGATGCCAGGACGCCGGCCGACTGGCTGGTGGGCGAGCGTGGCAGGGGTTGGGAGGTGTCGCGCACCACGTTGAAATTCGAACGCGACCAGCTTGGCGGGCCGGAGCAGGGCCGCGAGTTGTACCGCAAGACGGTGGGCCTGGCCCGGCGCACGGCGCGCAACGGCGAGCAGGCCATCAAGGATCCGGAAGTTCGCCAGTGGCTGGCGGCGCTGGAAGGCTTCGTGCTGTCTTCGTACTGGTCGGGTCAGTTCCAGTTCTCGAAGGACGCCAAGGGCGAGAGCAGCGGCGCCCTCGGGTACATGAACAAGTTCGTTACCATGCACACCATCGGGATGGAGGTGGCGCGCATCGTTCACGAATTGATCGGAGACGACGCGATGCTGCTGGCCTCCGCCGTGGCCCATGGCACCGGCACCGACACGGGCGAGGACAGCGCGGTTACCAGGCGCCCGTCCCGGGCGGTCGGCAACGAGCGCTGGGTAAACCAGATTCTGGGTTCCCTGGCCGCCACCATGGGCGGCGGCACCTCGAACATTCAACGCAACATTATTGCCGAGCGGGGCCTGGGGCTGCCCCGCGACACCTAAATCGGGAGACAGATTCATGAGCGACAAATCCGCGGCCGCGCCGGTGCGGGAACATCGCATCGCCATTACCGAAACGGAGATCGACAGGGCCCGGTCGCAGGTGGGCGTTCCCCAACCCGACCATGTCAAGCGGCACGATGCGCGGCCATCGGCGGCTGGCATAGCCCATTTCGCATTCAGCCTGGGCGACGACAACCCGCTCTGGCACGACCCCGAGTACGGCAAGACCACACGCTGGCGCCGCCAGATCGGCTCGCCCACCTACCTGACCATCACGGGTGTCAACGAGACGCCGAAATTCACCGCCGAGCGCAAGAAACAGTTCCGTCACCTGTTTCCCGGCGCGGGCGAGTACGTTTCCGGCCAGTCGTGGGAGTGGTACCGGCCGGTCAGCCCCGGCGATGACGTCTACTACGACATTGCATTGACCAGCGTGCACGTGGTGGAGAGCAGCAAGTTCACAGGCGGCCAGTCGGTGCACATGATCACCCGTGACCTGTACGCGGACCATACGGGAGGCGCGGTAGGGATGAGCGAAACCCTGAAGATCGCCTCCGAGCGCAGCGGCTCGAAAAAGACGAACCGGCACGCGGGAGTGGAACTCTGGCCCTACACCGACGAGGACATAGCGGCCGTTGATGCAGTCTACGCTGCCGAAGAGGTTCGCGGGGCGATGCCGCGCTACTGGGAAGACGTTGAGGTCGGCGATACGCTGCAGCCGCTGGCCAAGGGCCCCCTCACAGTCACCGATATCATTGCGGAGCACCTCGGACGCGGCATGGGCCACTACGGCCACGGGCCGCTGCGCTTTCAGTGGAAGACGCGGCAGAAGATCGGCGGGTTTTATGTGAAAAACAGCCACGGTGTGCCCGACGTGGTGCAGCGGCTGCACTGGGAGCACGAACGCGCCCGGGAGATCGGCTTGCCGTTGGCCTATGACTACGGCGACATGCGCATGAACTGGCTGACCCACCTGGTCACCAACTGGATGGGCGATGACGGCTGGTTGTGGAAGATGACCGGCCAGATGCGCGCCTTCAACTTCATCGGCGACTGGCATCTCATGGAAGGCACCGTGCGCGGCAAGCGGCAGGAAGGCCGGCACTGCATCGTGGAACTGGAGATAAAAGGCACCTCCCAGCGGGGGTGGCTCACCTGTCCGGGGACCGCGGTGGTCATCCTGCCGTCCCGCAAACATGGTCCCGTGGTGTTGCCGGAACCGCCGGAGACCCTGAGGGAGCGCGGTGCGGCCATGATGACCGAAGCGGCGCAACGCCGCCGGGCCGGGTAGCGACCGTGGATTTCGACCTCACCGAAGAGCAGTACATGCTCAACGATACGGTGCGGCGCTTCTACGAGGCGGAAGCGCCGACTTCACGTCTGCTGGAAATCTACAATGCCGATGCAGGGCTCGACCGGGAGTTGTGGAACCGTTCGGCGGAACTGGGCCTGGCCGGCCTGCTGGTGCCGGAACAGTACGGCGGCGTGGGGCTGGAATTACTGGACCTTGCCGTGGCGTCCGACGCCATGGGCTACTGCGCGGCGCCGGGGCCTCTGCTGGGCCATTCGCTGCTCACCCTGGCATTGACCCTGGGTGGCAGTGACGAGCAGAAGGCGCGTTGGCTGCCCGGGCTCGCCTCGGGTGAACTGGTGGGCAGTGTCGCCTTTGGCGAAGAAGGCGATGCGTGGCAGCCGGAGCAATGGCGGCTTGCGATCAGCCATGGATTGCTCAAGGGGACCAAGAAAAACGTGCTGTTTCCCTCGGATGCCGACCTGTTTCTGGTGGGCGTCGAGGGCGGCGGGCTGGCCGTTGTGGAACGCGATGCCCCCGGCGTGAGCACCGGGGATTGGGACGGCGTGGACCGGACCCGGCGCATCGGCGGCCTGATCCTGGACGAGGCGCCCTGTGCCCTGCTGCCCTGCGACAGCGCCGTGGCCGGGCGGGTACGCGACGCCGGCCTGGTGTTCCTGGCCGCCGATGCCTACGGCGGTGCGCACAAGTCGGTGCAGTTGACCGTGGACTATGCCAACGAGCGCGAGCAGTTCGGCAAGACCATCGCACATTTTCAGGGCGTCAAGCACCAGATCGCGGACGCGGCTACCGAGGTCGAGCCGGCCCGCGCGCTGGTCTGGTACGCGGCTTATGCCTTCGATCACCGGCCCGAGGAAGCGCCGCGCCTGGCGGCACTGGCCAAGGCGCATCTGGCCGACCGGTACATTAGCGCCTCGCGCACCATGGTCATGCTGCACGGCGGCATCGGGTACACATGGGAGTTTCACTGCCAGTTCTGGCTGAAACGGGCGATGTTCGACCGCAATTACCTGGGCAGCCCGTCTGTGCATCGCGAGCGCGCTGCCGTGCTGGCCGGCTGGTAGCCGCGCATGGCCCCGCAACAAAATTACTGACGAACTACAGACCACACACCGGAGCAACCAAGCATGGAATTTGAAACGATTCTCTACGAAGAGAGCGACGATCACGTCGCAACCATCACCATCAACCGGCCCCAGGCGCTGAATGCTTTTACCGGCCGAATGTGCGAGGAGTTCGAGTACGTCTGGCAGAAGGCCATCGTCGATGAACACATTCACGCCTACGTGCTGCGCGCATCGATGGACTGCCGGGCCTTCTGCACGGGTGTGGATGTGCGCGGCGGCCGCGATGCCCCGGGTGCGCGGGCGGTCAGCGGGCCCAATCAGACCAACGACTGGTTCAAGCTGGATCCCGGCGAATATCTCGGCCCGCGCGCCAACAAGATGTGGAAACCGGTGGTGACCGCCGTGCACGGCATGTGCGCCGGCGGCGCGTTCTATTGGGTCAACGAGTCGGACATCATCATCTGTTCGGAAGAGGCAACGTTTTTCGATCCGCATGTCACTTATGGGATGACCGCGGCCCTCGAGCCGATCGGCGCCACCTATCGCATGCCCCTCGGCGACGTGATGCGCATGGCGCTGCTTGGCAATGACGAGCGCATCGGCTCCCACGCGGCGCTGCGCATGGGGCTGGTGACGGAGGTGGTGGAACAGGACGCGCTCTGGGCGCGCGCCCACGAAATCGCCGCCAAGATCGCTGCCAAACCGCCTGCCGCCACTCAGGGCACGGTACGCGCGGTATGGGAGTCGCTCGATCTGCCGCGCACGGCTGCCCTCAATATGGGCATGTCCTATACCATCATCGGCAACCCGGTCGGCACCGCCCAGGTGGATCGTGATGCCGTCATGGGGGTGAAGAAAAAGAAGTTTGAAGTGCGCTAGCCCGCACCTCGCTTCCGCCTCGGCGGTTCCGCTGCGGGGGGGGGGGCGGTTGCACCGGCTGCGGGGTAGCCGCCGGCCAGGCCGCCCGTCCGCTCAGGTGTCGGCGCGCTGTTGCGCCTCGAGACGGGGAGCGATCATCTCGAGCAGCGCGTGCTTCTGTACCTTGCCACTGTCGGTGCGGGGCAGGTTCTCGCCCTGCAGGTCGGTGATGAACAGCTTGGGGATCTTGTAGCTCGACAGTTCCGCGTCCAGGCGTTCGCGTAGCCGTGCAGGGTCCAGGTGCGCGTTGGGCTGCGGCACCACCACGGCCACAACGATTTCCCCCGCGCGCCGGTCCCGTTTGCCGAGCACCACGGCTTCGGCGACTTCCGGGAACGCCATGAGTGCGAGTTCCACCTCGCGCGGGGAAACGTTGGCGCCGCTGGTCTTGATCATCTCGCCGCCGCGGCCGTGGAAGAACAGGTGCCCGTCGCCGGTGATCGCGCACAGGTCGCCAGTGCGGAAAAAGCCATCCGGCTCGAAGCACTCGTCGCGCTCTCGCTTGTAGTAGCCCTGCATGACCGAATAGCCGCGAACCAGCAGTTCGCCGGTCTCTCCCGGCGGCAATTCCGCAGAGCCTTGGGGTTCGACGATCTTGCGCTCGATGCCGTCAATGGCGCGGCCGAAGGAATCAGCCCGGTCCAGGGCCAGCACCACGCCATCGAGCTCGCCGCTGTGCGGCCCGAATGTTTCCGACATGCCGAGCGAATTGGGTACCAGCGGCAGTGGCATTTTCAGGGGTGGGCCGACCACGCCCGCGCGTCGTTGCGTGTTGTGGGAGGGCATGAGTCGAAGGAAATCCCCCGGCTCGAAATCCGGGTGTTCCTTGATGGCGTTGAGCTGGCCGGCCCAGCCCGTCAGGTGGTCGGGCAGTTCGCGCCGCATGAGTTTCAGTACGAATCCCGGGTCCGGCCGTTCGGGGCAGATCAGTTCGCCGCCGCCGATCATGGTGTTGAGCAGCGTGGTCAGCATGCCACCGATCCAGAAGAACGGCGTCAGCACGAGGGAGCGGGTTCCGGGCGCACAAAGGGCGTAGTCGAACATGGTGTAGGCATGCCGCACGACGCTGCCGTGGCTGTGCACGACGGCCTTGGGCTGTGCGGTGCTGCCGGAGGTGAAGATCACCACGGCAAGGTCGGCGGGTGAAACTTCCGCCTCTACCCCGGAAAGGAATTCATCGGACAACCCTGCGGCATCGCGACCCAGGTTGCACAGCTCCGCCGGGTTGCCCCGGGCCCAGTCGGGCGCCGCCTCGCCCCACACCCAGCAGGACCGGAGATAGGGCGCATCGGCCAGGCGTAGCGGGCCGCCGCGCGCCCGGGCAAGCTCCGGGAAGGCACGCTCCATGTTGTCGACGTAGTCGTGGCGCAGATACCTGTCCTGCATCAGCAGAGTGTCGATGTCGGCAAATCGGAGCACCCAGGCCAGTTCCGGCGACTTGAGAAAGGTGCTCACGCCGGTTACCAGCGCGCCGACGCGCAGTGCAGCGAACCAGGCAACGACCCAGTCCGGGGAGTTGCCCATGAGCAGGCCTACCCGGGTGCCCTTGCCGATGCCTGCCGCCAGCAGTCCCAGGGCGAGTTCGCGGGACTCCTGTTCGGCTTGCCGGTAGGTGAGCGACCGGCTCGAATCGCTGGCGAGAACCCGGTCTGCGTGCTTCTCGCCCAGGTGCCTGAGCATGGCGGGCAGGGTGGCGCTGTGATCGGGAATTTCCATGATTCGGCGGATGTTCAACGATTCGTTTCGCGCCGGTCAATCCGGCATCGGGGTTGCTTGGCGCAATCATCTAAATGATATAGCCTTGTTGAGATGCGGGCCATGGGGCCGGCCCGCCGCGCAGGGGGACCATTGGATTTCGACCTGACCGAAGAGCAGCAACTGTTCGCCGACACCAGCCGTAGGTTCCTGGAAGATCAATGCGATCTGGTCACAGTTCGCAAGCTGGCGGAAACCGATGCGGGCTTTGCTGTGGACTGGTGGCGCCGTGCTGCCGGACTGGGCTGGATGTCATTGCTGGTGGATGAGGAAGCGGGAGGCCTGGGGCTTGCCGGCCACGGCATCCTGTACCTGGGTCTGGTGGCCGAAGAGATGGGTCGCATGGTATCCCCCGGACCGCTGTTGCCCTGCAGTGTGGTGGCATCGACGCTGTCGCGGTCGGGCAATGCCGAACAGCGGTCCTTGGCATTGCCGGCGCTGGTGTCGGGCGAGGCAACGGCAGGCTGGTGCTTTGCCGAGGGCGGGCGCGGCTGGGGCGCCGACGCGGTGGCGATGCCGTCGGAGCGGGTATCGGGAGGTTACCGCCTGCGCGGTGACAAGTGGCCGGTGGAAGCCGCCGCCGAGGCGCGGTATCTGCTGGTGACGGCGCGCTGTGACGGGCAACTCACCCAGTTCCTGGTGCCCGCGGATGCGCCCGGGGTCGTGATCGAGCCCCTGGAGGGCCTGGACCTGGTTCGACGCTTTGCGCGGGTCCGGTTTGACGGCGTAGAGGTGGACGCCGCCGCTGTGGTAGGCACGGAAGGAGGCGCCGCCGATGACGTCGAGCGCCAGCTTCAGATCGGCCTCGCCGTATCCTGTGCCGAGAGCGCCGGTGCCGTCGCGCGGGTCTTCGAGTTTACCCTTGAATGGGCCTTCGAACGCTTCTCCTTCGGACGTCCATTGGCGTCTTACCAGGCGCTGAAGCATCGCTTCGCAGACATGAAAACCTATCTCGAGGGTTGCCATGCGGCGGCGTCCGCTGCGCTGCATGCCATTGCCAGTGGTGCGGCGGACAGCGCCTGTCTCGCCCGCGTGGCAAAGGCTTTCATCGGTGACTGCGCGCCGGAGATCGTGCAGGAATGCGTGCAGATGCATGGCGGTATCGGCGTGACCTGGGATCACGACATTCACCTTTATCTGCGCCGCGTGGCCACCAATCGGGCGATCCTCGGTACGCCGCGCGAGCACCGCGCGGGCATTGCCGATCTGCTGGCGCTGTAGGGCGGAGGGCCGGCGTGGAATCACTGGAAGCGTTTCGACAGCGATCGCGTGCCTGGCTGGCCGACAACGTGCGCCGCCTGCCGCCGGATGCCAAGCCCTGGAACGCCATGCGCGTGGACGAGGGCGATGCCGAGCGGGCGCGGGAACTGCAGGGCAAGCTTTTCGAGGGGGGCTTTGCCGGCCTGTGTTTCCCGGAGGAGTACGGGGGCCAGGGATTGCCGCGGGAATACCAGAAGGTGTTCACCGAAGAGTCCCGCCCCTTTGAGATGCCGCTGCTGTTCAACACGCCCACCTTGACCATCATCGCGCCCACGATCCTCGACATGGGCACCGAGGCACAGAAGCGGCGGCACCTGCCGGCCATGATCCGCGGCGATGAGTTGTGGGTGCAGTTCATGTCCGAACCTTCCGGCGGCTCCGACCTTGCCGGCGTCATCACCTCGGCCCGTTTCGACGGCGCTAACTACCTGCTGAACGGCTCCAAGATCTGGAGTTCCTACGCCTACTTTTCAGACTATGCCATCTGCCTGGCGCGCACCGACTGGGATGCGGTCAAGCACCAGGGCCTGACCATGTTCATCGTCAGGATCCGCCAGCCCGGCGTCACGGTAAACCGCATTCGGCAGTCCGACGGCAACGTCGAGTTCTGCCAGGAGTTCTTCGATGATGTACCGGTTGCACCGGACGACGTGATCGGCCTAGTCAACGATGGCTGGACGGTTGCCCAGCGCCTGCTGTTCCACGAGCGCAGCGCCACCGGCGGCTCCTCGCCCTACGCCAGCGGCACTGCCGGGCGCCGTATCGAGACCATCGACGACCTGGTCAACCTGGCGCGGGCGGCGGGCCGGGTGGACGACCCGCACATCCGCGAGTTGCTCGCCGAGGTGTACGTGCTGCAGACCGTCCAGGGGCAGACCACCGACCGCATCGTGGCCGGAATTGCCGCTGAAGCCATGCCGGCCACCTCCGGGGCGATGCTGCGCTTGTTCACCGGGCTCAACGGCGTGCGCCGGAGCAACATCGCGTTGGAGATCGCGGGTGCGGATGCGGTGACGTGGGATGCCCGCGAATCCAGCGGCGAAACGGGCAACGGCTATGTCTTCCGCCAGGCCTGGTGCCTCGGTGGGGGAAGTACGGAAATGCAGCGCAACATCATCAGTGAACGGGTGCTCGGCATGCCCCGGGAGCCGGCCGCCGACCGCGGTATTCCCTTCAAGGACGTGCGGCGCAGTGCGCCGGGCAGGGGAGCGTAGCCGTTTCCACCGTTCAACCAACACCCGAACAGGCCGACCATGACCGATATCAACGCTGACGAGTACGGCAAACTGACCGACAACTCGTTTGTCCGGGCCCGCAAGCGCATCGGCATACCCCAGGTACTGCGCAACCCTCCCCACAACTTCGAGGTGAACTGGGATGCATCGCGGCACTTTGCGTACGGCTATGGCGACGACAACCCGCTGTATTGCGATCCGGAGTACGCGCGCAATACGCGGTGGGGGAACCTGATCGCGCCGCCGACCTTTCAGTACACGGTGGGTGAAAACGTCACGCCGCGACCGGACCCGGAAACCAAGGCGCTGCTGCGCGGCGATCCCTGGGCGGGCCTGGGCTCCTACCAGGCGCGCATGGAGTTCGAGTGGTGGCGCCCCTTCAACCTGGGCGACCGCGTCTACAAGATGCGCTCGGTGGTGGGCGTGGTCGACAAACGCAGCGAGTTCGGCGGGCGCTCCGCCCACGAGACCATCTGCATCCCGATCGCCAACCAGGACGGCGCTCCCATCATGGTGCAGCGGGGCACCTGGGTGAACACCGAGCGCGGTGAATCGCGCAAGCGCAGGAAGGAGCGGGAGACCGCGGAACCCTATAGCGAGGAGCAACTGGCCGAGATCGATGCCTGTTACGAGGCGGAGACCCGGCGGGGAGCGGAACCGCGCTACTTCGAGGACGTGCAGGTGGGCGATGTGCTGCAGGAGAAGGTCAAGGGGCCGCTGACCACCAGCGCCATACTGGTCTGGCACCTGGGCTGGGGCATGCAGTTGACGCCTCCGGGCAACTTCCGCCTGTCTTATCTGGTCCGCAAGAAGGCCCCAGGCCTCTACCCGCCCAACTCTCTGAACGTTCCGGACACGGTGCAAAGGCTGCACTGGGAGCCGGAGCGCGCCCGGGAGTTGGGATTGCCCACCTCCTACGACTACGGCGGGCTGCGCGAGACCTGGCTATGCCACCTGGTAACCGACTGGATGGGTGACGATGCCTGGTTGTGGAAGCTCAACTGCGAACACCGCCGCTTCAACTTCATGGGCGACACCACCTGGCTGCGCGGCAAAGTGGTGCACAAGCGGCAGCAGGACGGCCGCAACGAGGTGTACCTGGAAATCCGCTGCGTGAATCAGCGCGGCGTGGTCACCTCGCCCGGCGAGGCGGTGGTGCTGTTGCCGACCCGCGATCGGGCCGTCGTGGTGCCCGAGGCGCCCGCCGATTCCATGGATGAACTGATCGATCGGGATGTGCAGCGGTTGGCGTCCCTGGAAGGGGGTTCATAGGCTGCATCGGGCCGGCGGCAGACCTATCGCCGGCCATGGAGGGCTGCAGACTTCGGTGCTGCTCAACGCATCGCGGCGGTCGCCATCTCCGCCATTTTCTCGGCGCTCTCCATGCCTGTTCTGAACACCAGGTAGCCCGACTCGTCGCAGATGGTAGCGCATCGTGTCGGCCATGTTTTGCCTCCTTCAGAAACAAAAAGGCCCGCCGGAGCATGGCTCGGCGGGCCGTTCAGGCAGTGTTCGATCAACCGCCGGCGAAGCGCTTGGTGAGCGTGGCGCCCCACATGCGCGGTTCCATCGTGAGGCCCGTCTGCACACCGACCATGTTGGTCTGGTTCACGCCCATGCGCTGGTATTCCTTGTCCGTGAGGTTCGTGGACCACAACGCGATGTTCAGTCCCCACTGCGGGATATCGTAGTCGATGCGGGCGTTCAGCAGGCCGAGGGACTGAAAGAACTCCTCACGCAACTCCGCCTCCAGCTGATAGTCCGTGCGCCGGACATCGGGCGTGATGTCATCCGTCCAGGAGTAATTCAGTTGAACGCTGACCATCCCCTCGCCGACCGGGGTCTCCCAACGCCCGCCGATGGTGTAGGTCCATTTCGGATAGCCGAACGTCCGATCGCCCAATGGCTCACCCTTGGCATCGGTAGTGGCCGAGTCGAAGCCCGGCTGTTGGCAAACGGGATTCCAGGACAGGCCGGTGGCGGGATTGACATTGCAGTTTTCCACCGGAGCCCCGATGAAGCTGGTGTACTCGCCTTCGAACCAGGCCAGGGTGCCGAACAGGCTGAGCCCATCCACCGGTTCGAAGCGGATTTCCGCCTCGAAGCCGTCGATGTCCGCCTCGCCGGCATTCCTGGTTACCGTGGACGGACCCGGGATGATCACACTTTCCTGCTTGTTCTTGTACTTGGTGGTGTAATACGCCAGGTTGGTCCGCAAGCGGTGGTCGAACCAGTCCGCTTTAAGCCCGACTTCCCAGTCGGTAGCTGTTTCCGGTTCGAACGGAGGCCGCCCCGGGGGGCCTCCGGGCCAACCTGCGCTGCGGATATCGAAGCCGCCGCCACGGAAACCCTCCGTCGCCTTGACATAGAGCATGATGTCTTCGGTTGCCTGCCAGTCGATGCCGAACAGCCACGACCAACCGTCATAGGTAACCGAGCGTTTGGGGAGCGAGCAGAACTCCAGGCGCTGATCGATGGGCGCGAAGACGGGGCCGGCGAAATTGGCGTTGCCGCACGACCAGAACAGCCCACCCGCGCCATCGGGCAGCAGCGTGCCATGGGCGTTGACCTGCTGCTTCTTCTCCTCCGTGTAACGGCCGCCGGCGGTGAAGCTGACGGTATCGGTGATCGCATAGGTCATCTGGCTGAATAGTGCCCAGCTTGACTGATCGACCACGGGCGCATCGAAGATGAAGAAGTACGGCGTACCGTTGATGGGCTTGAAATTCTGCGCCAGGTTGACGAAGTCGCGGTCGGCGCCGTTGTCGTCGCTGTAAAACGCCCCGCCCAGCCAGTCGAGACGCCCGTCCAGGGCAATGCCGCCAATGTTGAATTCCTGCGTGAACACCTCGTACTTCTGGTGCAGGTCCCGGTCCGGAAAGTTCGGGTCACCGGTGACGATGGCCTTGAAGTCCGAGCCGCTGAAGTTGGTGAGGTGCGAGTGCTCCATGCTGCGATAGCCGGTAATGGATTTCAGCATGACCGAATCGCTGATGTCCCACTCCAGGGTGCCGCCCACGCTCCAGGCATCGGTGTCGTCGAAATTCTCGAGGTCGGTATAGCTGGTGAAGATATCCTCGCCGCCCTGGCGAGCTCGCATTTGCCCGAACGCCAGCCCGCAGGGTATGTCGAACGGAGCACACCCGGAGGCCGGCAAAAACGTGGCGTCAATGTTGGTTGTCGGGTTGAAGTACACGCCCCGGGTGACGACCAGCGGGCCGTTCTCGCGCTCTTTCAACCAATCCCCGACCAGCATGACGCGCACGGTGTCGAAATCGAGCCTGAGACTGCCGCGGAAGTAATCCTCGTCGCGGTCGCCGCCCAGGTGCTGGCCTGTGAGCGCCGATTCGCCGAATCCGTCACGGTTGTTCTTCTGATACGCAAGCCTCACCGCCATCCTGTCGTCGACGAGCGGGATGTTCACCGCACCTCGGTAGTTCACGGTGGCATGGTTGCCGGCATCCACCTCCAGATAGCCGTGCACATCGTCGTAGTCCGCCTTGCGCGTGATGATGTTGATGGCGCCCCCCGTGGTGTTGCGCCCGAACAGGGTGCCTTGCGGGCCCTTCAATACCTCGATGCGTTCGATGTCGAAGAAGGACGCCTGCATCCCGGTTACGTGCGGGTTGACGATGCCGTCAATGTAGAGGCCCACCGCCGGATCGTTGCTGATCTGCGTGCCCCCGCCGGACTGGCCACGCAGCACCAGCCCGTCCGCGGTGGCGTTCCCGTACGTGCTTTGCTGACTGATAAAGAGGCTCGGCGTGTAATCGGCGATATCGGAGAACTGATCGACACCGGAGTTCGCCAACTGCTCGCCTGAGAAGGCCGAGACCGCCACCGGTACTTCCTGCAGACTCTCCTCGCGCTTGCGCGCGGTAACGACGACCTCCTCGATTACCATGGATCGCGCGGCGGCCGCTTCTTCGGCATGAATTGACCCGGTCTGGGCACACAGAAGTACAAACCCTGCCGCAGCGCTGAAAGCCCGTAGTGCACTCATATGGAATCCCCTCCATTGGTTATCCGAACCACCCAGCTTATGATAACCAAAGTAATCTTATTTAAACAATTCACGGCGGTGCCCGATCTCCCGCTCGCGGTCCGGCTTTGCCGGTACAGGCAGTGCCGGATCAGGTTTGTCGAACTTCGCGGCGGTAGCCCGACAGACGGCCCTGGATTCGTTGGAAGGGGCCGGCGGGGTAGACCTCGCTCGCCTGACCTGAACGGGGAATATTGGCAATGAGCACAGCCGGCGAATCCGCGAGCGCAGCCCGGGGGCCAGTCAATACCCTGAGTGTGGGCAGCGTGGTGGCGTACGCCTTCCCCACCGTCGGGGTATCGCTGATCGCTTATCTGCTGAACCTGTATTTCTTCAAGTACGCCACCGATGTGTTGCTGATCGCACCGGCCGCCATGGGGCTGATCTTCGGCGCCGCGCGGATCTGGGACGCCGTATCCGACCCCATGGCCGGCTTTCTGTCGGACCGCACCGAGAGCCGGCTCGGCCGGCGGCGGCCCTGGCTGTACGCCTCGGCGCTGCCCCTGGCAGTGGTTCCCCTGCTGCTGTGGAACCCGCCCGCCCTGCTGGACGGGTTGATGCTGATCGCCTGGACGACGGTAGCCATTCTGCTCTACGAGACCGCGATCACCGTCTGGTTCGTTCCCCACTCGGCCCTGGGCGCGGAGCTGAGCATGGCCCATCACGAGCGCACCCGCGTGTTCGCATACCGTCAATTCGCATGGTACCTGGGCTTTCTGCTCTGCGTCGGCGCGCTACATCTGTTGACGACCAGCGAGGACAGGCGGGCCACGGCGCTGTTGATCTCCCTGGTGGCCGGGGGTGGGGCGGGCCTCTTGATCCTGCTCGGCACGGGCAGGGTGCGAGAACGCCTCGAGCACGTGGGACGCGGGGCCCGCAACCCGATCAAGGCCGTGAAGGACGTATTGGTCAACCGCTACGCGCGCCTGCTTATCCTGGTGTTCCTCATCGAGAACATCGGTACGGCGAGCCTTGGGATTCTGGCGCCGTATTTCATGCAGTACATCATGCACGAAGAGAGCGCGTACTCACTGTTGCTGCTCTCCCATTTCATACCGACGATTCTCATCATTCCCGCCGCCGTCTGGCTGTCTCGCCGGTTCGGCAAGAAGACCGTGTGGTTCATCGCCATGCTGTTCAGCGCCGGAGCGTACGTGGGCAAGTTCTTCGCCGGGCCGGGAGAACTGGTCTACCTGTTGACCGTCACCATGGCTACCGGCATCGGTACCGGCATCGGCACGGTGGTGGGCCCATCGGTTCAGGCCGATGTGGTGGACTTCGACGAATACGAGACCGGCGAGCGCAAGGAAGGCTCCTACTTCGCCATCTGGAACTTCATCCGCAAGGGGGCGGCCGGCCTGGTGGCGGCACTCACGGGCATCCTGCTCCAGTGGGCGGGTTTCGAGCCGAACGTGGCGCAGTCGGAGGGAACGCTGATGACCATCCGGGTGCTCTACACGGTCTTGCCCGCCGTGATGCTCTCCCTGGGCGCCCTGGTGTTCCTGTTCCGCTTCGATCTGACCGAGGCAGCCCATGCACGCGTGCGAGCCAGGCTCGACGCTCGCGAAGCAGCGGCCTCAGGCTAGCCCGAGGCCGACTTCGCGAGCGTACTCGGCGATGCGCGGCAGGGCGTTGTCGTAGTCGAACCCCCAGGGCGTGACCACGAAACGCTCGATTCCCAGCGCGGCAAACTCCTCGATCGTTGCGCGCGGCGGCGCGTCGCCGCCGGGGCCTCCCTGGTAGAACGCGAGGACGGTCTCGAAGGGTTCCTGCTCGCGGCCGTACTCGCGCCGATAGCCATCGATCTGCCCCATGCAGTCGGCGGCGTCCTGCACGGAAGCGCACACGCCGTACCAGCCATCCCAACGGGCCGCGCGGCGCAGCGCCGCCTCGGATCGTCCGCCGACGATAATCGGCGGCCGCGGCTTCTGTACCGGCTTGGGGTCGAACGGCGTCGGCGGCACGGCGTAGAACTCGCCCCGGAACTCGGTGTCTCCCGGCTGAAACAGCTCGTTGATGAGCACCAGCATCTCATCGAGGCGCTTGCCGCGGGTACGCATGTCGGTGCCCGAAACCGCGTACTCCTCGGGGTGCCAGCCGAGCCCCACGGCGAGGTCGAAGCGGCCCCCGGACAGCACGTCCACGGCGAGGATCTGCCGCGCCGCCAGCACCGGCGCACGCAGCGGCAGCATGACGATGCCGGTGGCCAGGCGGATGCGCGAGGTGCGCCCGGCCAGGTGCCCGAGCAGCACGAACACATCGAGCAACTCCTGGGGGCCGTAGGGCTGGGGCTTGGCCGGATAGTCCGTGCCGTGGGGCAGCAGGATGTGCTCCCCCATCCACAGCGACTCGTAGCCGAGTTGCTCGGCGAGCACGGCGCCGGCCGCCAGCTCGCCGGCTTTCATGGAGATGATGTTCAGGCCGATCTTCATGGCGCCTTCCCGTGGGGAAACTGTTGCCTGCTCTCCCGGATTGTCAATTGAACGTGGAGCCCTTCATGGTGTCGTCTGTGGCCGAAGGCCCCAGGTTCGGCGGCGACAGCATGGTGCGGCCGCCGTCGACCGGTATGGTGGCGCCGGACACGTAGCCGCCTGCCGCCGAAGCCAGAAAGATCACGGCGCCGGCGATGTCGTCCGGCTCACCGATGCGGCGCAGCGGAATGCCGGCGGTAACCGCGCCGAGTACCGCCTCGTCCTCCCACAGGGGCTTCGAGGAGAAACTGCGGATCAGCCCGGGCGCCACGCAGTTGACGGTGATGGCATCGGCGGCGAATTCATCGGCCAGGCAGCGCGCCAAGTGGGCAAGCCCGGCCTTGGCCACGGCATAGGCCAGCACCGTGGGGGAGGGCATGTGCCCCGACGCCGAACCGATCAGCACGATGCGCCCGCCGCCGCGCCGCACCATGCTCTCGCGCACGGCCTGGCACAGGCGGAAGTTGTGATGCTGGTTGCTGGTGAGGATGCGGTCGAAGAGCTCGGGGGGCGTGTCTGCCGATTTTCCCATGTAGGGCAGGATGGCGGCATTGCCCACCAGGATGTCGATGCCGCCCCAGCGTTCGGCCGAAGCGGCTGCCAGGTGATCGATCTGTTCGAGGCTGTCGATGTCGCAGGCAATGCCGCAGGCGATCTGTTCGCCGCCACCGTAGGTTTCGTTCAACTGCGCGGCCACTTCGTCGCACGCGGCCTGGTCGCGGCTCGAAGCGACCACCCGGGCGCCGTGCTCGGCCAGGCGCTCGATGACGCCGCGGCCGATGCCCTTGGTGGCGCCGGTAACCACCGCGATCTTTCCGGAGAGGTCAAAGAGTGACATGAGGCTCCTCGTGCAGTGTTGCCAGGTTGGCGATCATCCCGATAGGCCGATGCCCTTGGCGTAGGCCTCGAGCTGGCTCAGCCCCTCCTGCCCGACCTCGCCGACCTTGGTGTTGGGCCACGGGGTCACCACCACCCGGTGCAGGCCGTCGAGTGCCATGCGGTCGAGGTCTTTACGGGTCAGCGGCCCTTCCAGGGTGATGGCGGAGAACTGAAACGAATCATCGCCTGCTCGGCCCGCCGCGTTCAACTCTTCGCGCACGATGTCATCGATGTTGCGCGCCCCGGAGCCGTACCAGCCGTCTCCGAGAGTGGCGGCCCGGCGCGCTGCGGCGCGGCTGTTACCGCCGATGTGGATGGGCAGACGCGGCCGCTGCACGGGCTTTGGCTGAAAGCCGATGCCGGGAAAATCGAAAAACTCACCGTGGAATTCGGGCTCGTCCTCCTCGAAGAGCGTGCGCAGGCAACGGATCATCTCGTTGGTGCGCCGGCCCCGCGTGTCCCAGTCGTTGTTGGTGAATCTGTACTCGTCCGGTGTCCAGCCGAGACCCACCGCCATGTCGAGCCGCCCGTTGGACAGCACGTCCAGCGACGCGATGGTACGCCCCACCAGAACCGGGTTGCGCAGCACCAGCAGGTAGATGCCGATGCCGAGGCGTATGCTCGAGGTGGCGCCGGCGATGTGCGCGAGCACGGTCATCGGGTCGAGGAATACGGAGCCGGGCTTGAACACCACCATGTCCTCATCGAAGGGCTCTCCCGCGGCACGCGCCATCCGGGCGGACGGGTAGTCTTCCCACCAGTCGGCGCGGCTCGGCAGGCACACGTGCTCCCCCGACCAGACCGACTCGAAGCCGAGCGCCTCGGCCAACTGCGCGAATTCCACCACAAGTTCCGGCTTCGGCCACACGATGTTGAGGCCCACCTTGAGCGGTAAAGACACGGCGTCCCCTGCCATTGAACTAAATGATCTAAATAGGTTGTACACCAAGAGGATTGGATTCACAATTCGCGTTCGACGAGCGTTTTCGACACCGGTGGAGGAAGGCATGGCCGAGACCGCAAGCGCGTTCAGCAGGATACCGGACCACATCCCGGAGGAACTGGTGTTCCAGTGGGTGGAAACCGATTTTTTGGAATTCGAAACGGATCCCTACTCGGTGTATCGGGCACTCGCCAGGGACCAGCGGCCCATCTTTTTCACGCCGAACGATTACCGCAGCAACAACGGCGCCTGGGTGGTGACCTCGGCCGCCTATTGCCGGGAAGTGCTGCAGCGTCCGGACCCGTTCACCACCACCATCCGCTACGCCAGCGACAATTCGCACTGGCCGCGCCGGCTGGTTCCCCTGATGATGGATCCTCCAGAGCACACCGGGCATCGAAAGCTCATTGCAGCGGTCTTCGGACCCAAATCCATCGATGCCCGGGAAGACTACATCCGGCAGATGGCCAACGAGCTCATCGACGGCTTTGCCGGGCGGGGACAGGTGGACTTCATGCACGAGTTCTCACGTGTGTTTCCGGGCATCATATTCATGGGCATCATGGGCCTGCCGGTCGAGATGAAGGAACAGTTCCTCCACTGGGAGGAAAAGTTCTTTCACGATGGCACCGATGCAGAGAAGCAGCAGGCAGGAATAGAGATCGCGGCCTACCTGAAAGAGCTCATTGCGGAAAAGCGCAGGAACCCGGGCGACGACCTGGTGAGCGAACTGATCGATGCGGAGGTCGACGGCGAGCGGATCAGCGACGAGACCATCGAGGATTACTGCTTTCTCATGTACATCGCCGGGCTCGACACCGTGAACGGCGGCCTCGGCCATGTGTTCCGCTGGCTGGCGGAGAACCCGGCAGAGCAGCAAAGGCTGCGTGAAGAACCCGGGCGCATTGCCGTGGCGCTCGAAGAGCTGCTGCGCATTCACGCCTGGATCGACATGTCCCGTGTCCTCAGCCGCGACTACGAGTTCCACGGCGTGCAGATGAAGGCCGGTGACCGGATAATCATCAAGACCCCCATTGCGAGCTGGGACGAGGCACGTCACGAGTGCCCGTTCGATACCGACCTCGATCGCAAGATCAACCCGCACATGGCGTTTGGCGGCGGTCCGCACCGGTGCGCCGGGTCGTACCTTGCGCGCTGCGAACTCCGTGTCGCAATGACCGAGTGGCTGCGACGCATTCCGCCGTTTCGGGTGACACCCGGCGAGTCGGTCACCTATTTCACCGACGGCCTGCTGAGCCTGCGGCAGTTGCCGCTTTCGTGGGATGCCGAGACGGTCGCCTAGTGTGCCTGATACGCGCCTTGCAGCGCAGGCGCATCGATAATTTCGGTGAGATGCCGGGCTTTCGCCGCGGGCTGTCAGGTTCGCGGCCAAGGGGATAAAGAATGAAGATGCAGGAATTGGTAATCGCCAGCGTAGACGACCACCTCGTCGAACCGCCGGACATGTTCAAGCACCACCTCAGCGCGGCAGAGCTGCAGACGGCACCGCACGTTGTGGACAAGGGTAACGCCGAGGTCTGGGTGTGGGACGACATTACCGTCGCCAGCATCGGGCTGAACTCGGTCGTCGGCAGGCCACGCCATCAGTGGGGCATGGAACCCACTCGCTTCGACCAGATGCGCCGTGGATCCTGGGATGTGGATGCGCGCATTGACGACATGAACGTGAACGGCGTGCTCGGTTCCATGTGCTTCGGCACTTTCATCGGCTTTGCCGGCGACCTGTTCGTGCGGCGCGCTCAGAAAGACCCCGCCAACGCTCTGCGCATCGTGCAGGCCTACAATGACTGGCACATCGACGAGTGGTGCGGCGCCCACCCCGGGCGCTTCGTCCCGATGGCGAACCTGCCGCTGTGGGACGTGGACGCCACCGTTGCGGAGATTCGCCGCGTGGTCGACAAGGGCTGCCGGGCGGTCACGTTCCCGGACAACCCGGCGATCAAGGGTTTGCCGAGCATTCACAATGAGGCCTGGGAACCGCTCTGGGGGATCTGCGACGACGAGGGGGTGGTGCTCAACTGTCACATCGGCACGGGCTATGCGCCGCCGCACCCGTCACTGGAATCACCCATCGAAGCCTGGATCACCGGCATGCCGATTTCCATCGCCAACTCCGCGGCGGACTGGATGACCCTGGAAGCCTTCACCCGTTATCCGAATCTGAAGATGGCCCTGTCCGAAGGCGGGATCGGCTGGGTGCCGTACCTGCTGGAACGGGCCGACTTCACCCATCGCCACCACCGCGACTGGACCCACAAAGACTACGGCGACAAGAATCCGAGCGACATCTTCCGCGAACACATCCTCACCTGTTTCATCGAAGACGATTTCGGCCTCGCCAACCGCCATGCGATCGGCCTGGACAACATAGCCCTGGAAGTGGACTACCCCCACTCCGATTGCCTGTGGCCGGACTACCCGGAGGGCATCTGGCGCAGCATCCAGACGGTTCCCGGAGGCATCCCGGACGATGAGATCGATGCCATCAGCCACGGCAACGTGATGCGGTGGTATCACTACGATCCGTTTTCGGTGCTCGGCGGCCGCGAGAACTGCACGGTAGGCGCACTGCGCGCTCGGGCAGAAGGCGTGGATACATCCACCGTCGCCCTGGGCGGCGCGGCGCCGCTGGCCGCCGGGGAACGGCGGGTAGTGACCTCCGGCGACATCATCCCGCTGTTCGCCGCCAACGCGGGCGACTAGGAGCGGCCGCCGGGCAGGTACGGGCCGATCGTGTTGACGCTCCATGGCGTGGGGGCCAGCCAGCCCTCCAGGGCGGTCTGGTGGACCTGCCTGATCAAGGAACTGCCATTCGTCCTCAGGGACCACCCCATCGATGCATTCGGTCCCGAGGGCTCCCTCGCTGCGCTCAATCCCACCGGCCAGGTGCCGACCATCGAGG
Organism: Pseudomonadales bacterium; assembly: GCA_963663395.1. Lineage (GTDB taxonomy): Bacteria > Pseudomonadota > Gammaproteobacteria > Pseudomonadales > Azotimanducaceae > Azophilus. Next base: position 3,673,112 of record OY760226.1, on the reverse strand, counting down.
ACGCGGAATTCGTCCTGTACGAGATGCCGGCGATTCTGTGTTACCTGTGTGACAGGCATGGCTGGGAGGATCTTTATCCCCGGGACCTGGAGGTCCGCGCGTACATCAACCAGTACCTGCACTTCCACCACAACCGCACTCGGCACATCACAATTCAACTGATGGCGCCCCACGTGATGGTGGCGTTCGTCGACTATCTGAAGACACGGGGCATCCATGAACTCGCGGAGCGGGTGACCCATCCGGACAAGCTGGCACGTGGCCAGGCGGAAGTGCGCGAGGTCCTTCGCTTCATCGAGTTGGGGTACTTTCGCGGCGGTACGGCCTTTCTTTGTGCGGACCGGCCGACCATCGCCGACATCGCCTGTTACGAAGAGGTGGCCCAGTTGACCTGGGCCAACCTGTTCGACTTCACGGAGTTCCCCGGGCTGCGTGGATGGCTCGATGCCATGAGCCGGTTATCCCACCACGAGACCGCGCACCGATACAACATGGTGCTCGGGGACATCCGCACGGAGCCCAATACCGTAGAGCGTTTCATGGCTGCGTTGAGCGCCGCTGCCGCAGCCCTGGCGGAGGCCGGCGTGGAAGTGCGCTGATCGCTTTTGCCGGCGACGACGCTGCCCCGGTCGCAATGCCGGGCAGCGTCGATTCACCTCATCGGGGTGGTCACTCCCGGGGGTCGAGTACCACGACCGGAATCTGCCGCTCGGTGCGGGACTGATACTCCTCGTACTGCGGCAGTACCTCGACCATCTGCTTCCAGAGGTCTTCGCGCTCGGTTCCCGAAGTCGTTCGCGCACGCACGTCGTGATGATCCGTCGCCACCTGGATGTGGCAATCGGGATTGGCGAGCAGGTTCTTGTACCAGGCAGGGTGGTCGTCCAATCCGGCTTTCGAGCCGACGATGACGAAGGAATTCCCCACCTTCCTGTAAATCAGGGGCAGCGAGCGGTCCTTGCCGGTGCGCCTCCCCCTGGCGGTCAGCATCAGCGCGGGCACCACCTTGCCGTAGGGATTGTGTTCGTGAGCCGCTACCGGGTCTTCTTTGTACTGTTGAATGTGCTGCTGGATGCGTTGCCACTGCTCACGAATTTCCTGCTTGTTCATGCGGTGCTCCCGGTTCGGTTGTTGCTTCAAAAAGGTATCTGAATGGGCGGTGCTTTGCTATGGGCCGCACATCGCCCGGCGCATTCCCTGCTTGCGCAGCGGGCGTGCCGGTGCGTGTTGCGTGACTGCTACGAGCCGATTCCGTCGAACCAGCGGTACGGTCCCGGGGACATGCTCGGCCATTCGACCGCCGTCTCGAAGGCGTGGCGGAAGTGCTGCTCGATGCTCTCGACGTCCCATCCCCCGGGGCGGAAGGCAAAGCGGTCTTCCATGGGGTGGCGAACCAGTGCCAGGGAGTCACCGCCCAGAAAAATGATCTGCCCCGATACCCAGTCGGATACATCGCTGGCCAGGTAGACGGCCAACGGCGCCACGCTCTCCGGCGGCGGTGTTTGCGCGCGCATCTCGGCAACGGTCCGGCCAGGCTCGGGCCGCCATGGCATGCGCATGCTGTGTTCCTCGCCGGGTTCATATCGTCTGGCGGCGGGGCTGATGGCGTTGACACGGATGCCGGCGGCGGCAAGCTCCAGCGCCCAGTTGATGGTAGCCGACAGGATGGCACCCTTGGCGGCCCCGTAGGCGGAGTGTCCGCGCCAGCCGGCCATGGCCCGCGATACCACGTTGACGATGCTGCCGCGCCCTTGCCGGCTCATGTGCTGGGCGGCGCGGCGGGCACAGGCGAAATGGCCGATCACGTGGCTCGAAAACGCCACCATCAGGTCTGGCTCGGTAATCTCGACGAGGGGCTGGGCCACGGCCCGCCCCGCGCAGTTGACGAGACAGTCGATAGCCCCGAATCGCTCGACGCATTCGTCCACGATGCGCTCGCCGTCGGCAAACGACCCGACCGATCCGGCCAGGGAAACGGCGGTTCCGCCCGCCGCGACGATCGAGGCGGCGACCTGTTCGGCGCTTGCGGCCTCGATATCGTAGACCAGTACGCTGGCGCCATGCTCGGCCAGCGCGCGAGAGAATGCACCGCCGACCAGCCCGCCGCCGCCGGTGACGACGGCCGCCTTGCCTTCGAGTCGCCTCACGTGCACCTCCTTTGCTGTCGATGCATCAATACACGAGCTGCCCGGTGCGGATCAACGGATTCGATGCTGGGCCCGGGGTGAGGCCGCGCAAACGCAGCCTGCCGTTGAGCGTGCTCCCGCTGCGTGCTCGACGTGCTGTCAAGCACGCCTGTGCGCACTCAACGTGCTCCTAGCACGCGTCTGCGCACCCAGCGCTTTCACTACTCTTGCCAGCCTCGCCACATTCATTGATGAATAGTTCGCGCTTAGAGGATGGCCGTTCGCCGCAGGGTCCTCGGTTGCGATGTATCGAACGGCGGGCGCGCATGGGCGAGGGCGACGTTGTCCCATATGACCAGGTCGCCGACCTTCCAGCGATGCACATAGGTGGTTTGCGGGTCGTCCTCGTGCCGCCCGATGCGCAACAGCGAGCGCAGCAGTTCGTAGCCCGCCTGCCGCTCGATGCCCCGGAAATCTTCAATGGCAGGAGACAGCAACAGCTGCGGCTTGCCGGTCTGGGGGTTGCTCCAGACGAGCGGCCGCCAGCAGCTCGGTGGCTCCGGCCCCGTGGCATCGGAGTGTACGAAACGCCCGGTGTTGCCGTGCTCATCGGTGCGGAAATCCAGCATGTGCAGCGCATCGATACGCCGCGCAACGGCTTTGGTCTCCTCCGGCAGCGACTCGTAGAAGCCGTGCCCGTCGCGAAACTTGGTTGCGGTGCCGGACCCCGGAATCTCCAGTCCGTAGAGCATCAAGGCGGACAGCGGCTGTTCGTAGAACAGGTGGTCGTGGTGGTAATGGAACGGCCCGTTGCCGAGGGTGCCGTCCGCCCGGGTGTTCGAAACGTATTCGGTTTCGTTTGAGGGGGAGCCTCCGTACGAGGTGCGGCGTGTGCTGATCTCGCCGAATACGCCGGCCAGGCGGACCTGGTCGGCGGCGGAAAAGCCCGGCAGGTGGAAGGTGAGCAGCTTGTAGCGCCGCAACGCGCCGCGCAGCGCGTGCTCACTGTCCGAATCGCCTGTCGTGGACAGGTCAAAGCCCCTGACGCGAGCCCCGATGTTGGCGGTCAACCGTTCGAACTTCAATGCCATGACGAACGTGGCGGTGACTCGGTCCCCAAAGGAGGCGGTTGTCGGCGTGACAGATGGTTCATGGGTAAACCTGATCCGCGAACAAGAGGTCTAGGCGCATCGCCAGGCGAGGCGATCAAGTTGCTCCGCAACTTGGAGGCGTTGTTCGAAAATGCGACTCATCTGTCCACGTAAAGGCCGTTCAAGGATTCCAGACCGCCATGCCCGTACCGCGTCGATTCCGTACCGGCGGCATGTGTACAACGCCATGCGCTGCGCCGTGCCGGAAACGCTCGTGGCTGGCGTCGTCGGTCGGAAATCTGGGTGCGTTTCGAGCCTGGCTGACTTGCGCTGATCTCGCCATCGTGCAAGCGTTGATGGTATCGGAATATACTTTATTGAGGAACCTCAAATGCGGCAGTGCGGCCGGGGGGTGCGATTCGATCGGGGGGTGGACGATGCTGCCGTATGTTCTGATTCATGGTGCCGGTGGGACCGGGCGCCGCTGGGACCGGGTCTTGCCACACCTTCGGCACCAGGCGCTGGCCGTGGACCTGCCGGGTCGCGGTGACAAACCCGGAGACCTGGACACACTCACGGTCAATGACTTCGCGCGGTCCGTGGTGGATGACATGGATGCTGCGGGCATCGATCGCGCCATCGTCGGCGGCGCCTCGCTGGCGGGGCTAACCATGGTTACCCTGGCCGAACTGATTCCCGAACGCATTGCGCGGCTGGTGTTCATCAACTGCGTGGTGCCGCCCGACGGCAAGGGCAACTTCCACGTGGTGGGCGAGAGGGTCCGGGAAATGGTCGACCGCTACGGCGTAGGCGAGGATGGCCGCAGCCTGCATCCGGACGCCATCCGCGCCTACCACTGCAACGACATGGACGAGGAGCAGGCCCGGTTCGCGGTCGCGGGCATGGTCAAGGACGCGCGCAAGCCGCTGCATCGGCCCATCTCGCTGGCGGGAATCATGGCCCACCCGCTGCCATGCACCTGGGTATTGGGGACGCTCGATCAGGTCATCCTGCCGGAGGTTCAGCGTCAGTGCGTTGCGACCCTGCGCGATTGCGGGTGCCCGGTCGAGGTTGTCGAATTGGAGGCAGGCCACATGGCGACCATCAGCCGGCCAAAGGAACTGGCGGCTGTGCTGGACAGCGTCGACGATTGACCCGCTCAACCCTGTCCAACCGGAATCGACATGCTTGACTTCCACGACCGCATTCGAAAAACCCTGACCATCGAACCCGAAGCGCCCGCCATCGAACACGAGGGACGGTGGACGAGCTGGGGGGAGCTGCGAGGCATCGTCGAGGGCGTGGACGATGCGCTGGAACGGGTGGGCGCGCCGGCGGATGCCGCCGTAGGGGCGGTATTGCGTAACACGCCGAACCACGCGGGCCTGGTGCTGTCGCTGGTGGCCAGCGACCGTTGCCTGGTCACCCTCAACCCCTTCTATCCGGATGAAACCCTCGCCGATGACATCCGCAAGCTGCGGCCACCGGTGATCGTGGCGTCACGAAAGGACTGGCGCCGCCCCGGTTTGCGTGAAGCCGCGCTTGACGTTGGCGCCGCGGGAGTCGAACTCGGGGCCGGCGGCGTAGTGGAGGCCGTAGGGGGATTGGATGCGAGAACCGGCAGTGATCACTTCACCGCCGAACCCAATGTGGTGATCTACATGCTCACCTCCGGCACGACCGGCCCGCCAAAGCGCATCCCCCTGACCAGAAAGCGCGTGCTCAAGACCCTGGAGGGCGCCTTGCGCTACGAGCGCAGTCGCCGGTTGGATACCGGGCCGACGCTGCGCAAGAGCGTGATGCTGCACATGAACGCCATGGTGCACATAGCGGGCCTGTGGGGGCTGATCAGCGGCGTCATGGGCGGTTTCAGAATCTGCATGCTGGACCGGTTCACCGTGCCGGAATTTCGCCGGGCGATGGTCCGGCACCGGCCCAAGGCGGCCGGCGTGCCGCCCAGCGGCCTGCTCATGCTGCTGGAGTCGGACGTGACCGCCGATGAGCTGTCCAGTCTCATTGCGTTTCGCGCGGGCACCGCGGCCACCAGCCCGGAAACAATCGATGCGGTCATGCAACGCTGGGGAATCCCGGTGCTGACCACCTATGGTTCCACGGAATTCACCGGTGTGGCGGGCTGGACGATCGATGAATTCCGCGAGCACTGGGAAACGCACCGCGGCTCCGTGGGCCGCGTGCATCCCAACTACGATGCCCGGGTGGTAGACCCGGACAGTGACGCGGAGCTGCCGTTCGGCAGCGAAGGCGTGCTGGAACTGCGGGGCGAATTCGTGTGGGACGGCAAGTGGGTTCGCACCACCGACCTGGCGAAGCTGGATGAAGACCGGTTTCTGTGGATCACCGGCCGCACCGACAACGCCATCAATCGCGGCGGCTTCAAGGTGCACGGTGAGGAAATCGGGCGGATCCTGGAGCGTCACCCCGACGTGCGCGAGGTCTGCGTGGTGGGCATTGCCGACAAGCGCCTTGGTGCCGTGCCAGCGGCGGCGGTAGTGCCGAGGCAGGGAGCCAAGCTGTCGGTGGACGAACTCCGCGCCTGGGCACGGGAAAACATGCTGCCTTACCAGGTTCCGGCAGTTTTCAGCTTCATCGACGACATGCCGCGCACGCCGTCCATGAAACCCAAGCTGGTCGATATCCGGGCGCTGTTCGAATCCGGCGGCTGAGTCTCATACCTTGCCGATAAAGGCGTTTGCGTAGTTCTCGATGTAGCGGGTCATGTCGTCCAGGCTTGCCCGGGGCCCCACTTCGTCCAGCGTCGGCAGGTTGACGATACCGGTCACGCCCTCGTCCTGAAACTGCCGGTAGGCGTCCATGCTGCTGCCGGCCGGCACGATGATCTCGAAAGGTTCGTTGGCGCGGCCTTGCGCACCGAGCATGTCCTTCATCTCGCTCACCATTCCGGCGATTTCGCTGCGCCGGAATTTATGCGTGATCCAGCCGTTGGCGAAACGGGCGGCGCGCCGTTTCGCGACTTTTGCGTTGCCGCCCAGGTAGATGGGGATCTCCGCGGTGGGCGCAGGCGACATCTGCAGCCGGGGAAAGTCGAAAATCTCGCCGTGATACTCGACCATCTCCCTGCGCCACAGGAACTGCATGACCTCCAGCATCTCGGTGTAGCGCTGGCCGCGGGTCGCGAAGTCGATGTCCAGGGCGGCGTACTCTTCCTTCATCCAGCCCGCGCCGCACCCCAGCGCCACCCGGTTGCCGGTCATTACCGACAGGGTGGCCAGGGATTTGGCCACATCGAACGGGTTGCGCAGTGGCAGGATGTAGATGCAGGTGGAAAACTTGAGGCGCGAGGTGACTGCAGCCATGGCGCCAATGGCCGCCCAGGGGTCCGGCCAGGGATCCTCTTCCCCCCAGAACGGCGTGCCGTCCTGGCCGGTGCTGTAGAGCGTGCCGGTGGTGTCGAATTGCTCGGGAACGAACATGTGGTCCACCAGCATGGCGCCGTGAAAGCCGGCGTCTTCGGCGATCTGCGCCAGCCGGGGTAGCATCTCCGGTGGCGCGAACCGCAGGAATTGCCAGAACTTCATGATGGGTCTCCCGTGCGTGCAACACGATGACTGGTGCTCGTTTCACGCTTGCTGCGAAACGGAGCGAGTCTGCGTCCGAGGGGTTTGCGGCGGGCGGCCTGTGCAACGGGAATCTTTTCGGCAACGTCCATCGATGCTTCTCCGGTGTTCAAGAGGCGGCCATGCCGGCTGGGTCGACGGCGTCGAGCAATCGGGCAAGCTCTTCGGGCCGGCCCCGTGAATCAGCACGTAAGTCAGCATGGTGCGCCTACGCGTCGGTCCCTAGCGCGAATACTGCTAGCCATTCAGCTCCTCCACCCCTCTGATCCCCCCCTTTTGACCCTGACCGGACATCTCGGTAACGATCGCGTCGTAGTGGTCTTTCAGCCGGCCCGCGTCATCGATATGGGTGGAAATATAGAAGCGGTTGTTGCGCATCCCTTCCAAGGCAGTTTCGGCCGTCTGGGCCGGGGTGACGGCCACCGCCGCCAGGCGGGGCGAGACATAGCCGCGCTGGCGTGGCGGCGGCGGTTGGCTGCCGAGGGCGCCGGGCCGGGTCTCGCTGGAGTTGTGCATGATTTCCGTGTTGACCACGCCCGGCGCCAGCATGGACACGCCGATTCCCGCCTCGCTCAGCGCTGACCGCAGTTCTTCGCAATAGCCGACGCACGCGTACTTGGAGACGGTGTAGGGTCCGAGCGGAATGTGCCCGCCGATCACCAGACCGCCCATGGAAGAGGTCACGAGGATGTGGGCATTGCCGGCATTGCGGCGAAGCTGCTCGATGAAGGCATCCACCGTGTGAATCACGCCGAACAGATTCACCGAGAGCACGTATTGCCAGTCGGCATCGTTGCGTTCGATGACGGAGCCGAATGGCATGACCACGCCGGCATTGGCGCAGAGCAGGTTGACCGAGCCGAGTTGCCGCTCAATGCCGGCGGCCTGTTCATCGAGCGCCCGGCGATCGGTAACGTCGAGCGGATATGGCCGCGCGCGGTTGCCGATGCGCTCGGCGACGGCCGCGGCGCGATCGCCGTTCACATCGATTACCGCCACCTGCATGCCTGCGCCCGCCAGCGCCCTGCACAGCGCCTCGCCGATGCCGCTCCCGCCGCCTGTGACCGCGGCTACGCCTCCGGAAAAGTCCACCGTCAGCTGAACAGGCTCATCCCCGAGGCGCCGGCCCGGGGCGAGATGCGCCGCAGGTCGATGTCCACATCGGTGTAGATGGGCCAGCGGGCATCGAGGTTGAGCAGGGTTTTCATTCTCGGCGGCGTGCGCTCGAGAAACTCGTCGGTGACCTTGTCCCAGTAGATCTCGGCCTGTTCCAGGTAGGGGCGACCGTAATACATGATCAGGTTCAGGCGCAGGCCCGGCGTGGTTTTTTTGTACGCGCCATGCCAGGTGTTGGAGTGCCAGACGATCAGAGACCCGAAGGGCGCTTCGACCGGAACGGCCTTTTCGTTCTTGTGTGGATTCCTGTCTTCCGGCCGTGGATGGCTGCACCATCGGTGCGAGCCCGGGACCATGGCGAGACCGCCCCCCTCGCGGCTGTAATCCGTGAGACACCAGGTGGCGTTCGCCATCTGCGCGTATACGGGCAGCGGGGCAGGCTGACGGCTGAGGTCGTTGTGAATGGCCGTCACCTGGGTGCCGGCTCCCTTAACCTGCGCATTGAGGCTCAACAGCTGGCAACTGCGTCCACACAGGTAGTCGACGATGGCCATGGCCGCGCGGTTTAGTACAACGTCTTCGAACAGGGCGCCTTCGAAAATCAGGTAGAAAAGGTTCGCATAAGCGCCCTTGACCCCGTTTCGGTCGGTGCGAACGATGCCGGCACCGGCATCGAAACCCACCAGCCGGTCGCGGCAAGTCTCTAGCACCGTATCTCGGAGCCGCTCGACATATTCCACAGGGGCGGCAACCCCCGGCTCTAGCACCGTGTAGCCCTGGACATCGAGTTCGGTGATGTATCGGTGCAGGTTGAGGGCCGCGATTTCGTCCAGGATTTCCTGCCGGTCGCGCTCCGGGTCGATTTTGTCGGTGGGGCCGTCAAAATCGAATTTCGGCATGGTCGTCACTTGAGGTAACTCTTTTGGCGCTACACTATAGCTCCGGGTTCTGGAGCGGACAATTCGACCGCCGGCGGGAGGCTGAACGTGGATGACTGGCACGGCAAGACCGCGGTGGTGACCGGCGCATCCGGCGGCATCGGCGAAGCGATCGCGGCCAAAGCGGCATCACTGGGCATGAACCTGGTGCTGGCCGACATCGATGGGGAGCGGCTGCAAACTGTCGATAGCGACCTTAAGGCCGGGGGTTTCCAGGTGCTGTCAGTTACCACCGACGTGGGTCAACACGCAGAAGTGCAGGCGCTGGCCGAGGCGGCCTACACGCGGTTCGGCGCGGTGCACCTGGTGTTCAACAATGCCGGCACAATGACGCCCGGGTCTCTGTTGAAGCTGCCCCGGGACGACATGCGCCGCATGATCGACACAAACCTGTGGGGCACGCTGTACGGGATGAAGGAGTTCATGCCTCGAATGCTCGCCGATGGCGCCGGTCACGTGGTCAATATCAGTTCCCTGAACGGGCTGCTCGCCTATCCGGCCATGGGCGTCTACAACGGCACCAAGGCCGCCATCATCAGCATCAGCGAAACCGTGCATCACGAACTGGCGGCGCGGCGATCGCCCATCGGCATTTCCGTCGTATGTCCGGGTGCAGTGAAAAAGAAGCGTATCGCAGGCATGACCGGTCAGGGGTCCAAAAGCGCCGACGACAAGATCTCGAAGTTCCGCGAGGCGACCGGAATCGCCGCGGGCGAGGTGGCCGATTGCATATTCGAAGGGCTGGCCCGAAACCGTTTCTGGATTTTCACGCACCACAACTTCCACGACGCGCTCACCGCGCGCGTCGACGCCATGATCGGCGAGCGAACGCCGGTGTTCGAGCTGCCGATATAGCCGCTTGTAATGGTTGGCGAAGAGGAGAATGCCGCGAAGTGCGGAACCCGGGGCGGCGGAAAAGGAGCGCCGTAAGTTCACTTGGTGTCCCGTCGCGACGACGGGACGGAGAATTGTTGCATGGGAGATTTTGACGGACAGGTAGCCTGGGTGACGGGCGGCGTGAGCGGTATCGGTGGGGCAAGCGCCCGTTGGCTGGCGAATGAAGGAGCCCGGGTCGGCGTGCTCTACGGGAGCTCCGAAGATGGGCATGTTGAAGCGGGACCCACGATATGCGGGGTGGTGCGTTAATGATGTATTATCGCATCACTCAGGCTTTGCGGGAAACAACATTGTCGCGACAGAGCATTTCATTCACCTCTCCGAACGCCGAGTGGCTCAGCAGGAAGGTAAACGTCGAACACGAATACAGGAGTAACAGCGAAGCAGTCAACGATCTCATCCGCAGGGCCCGCGGGGTCGAAGCGACCCGCGCCCGGCTGATCGAGGCCGAACTCAGCGGATTCACGGAAATGTCTCGCGAAGAGATACGCGCCGAAATAAGAAAGGAGTTGCGGCGCGGTGGCGAGCTACAGGATTAGCGAGGCCGCCAAGGGGGACCTCAAGCGTATCTATCGACGCGGCGACCTGGCCCGTAAAGTCCAATTGTTCGCCCACGTTCTTGTTTCTCAGCGGGTTTCCGTGCGGCTCAGGTGAACCAGTTGGCCGTAAAGTCGCTGACCGCTCCACCGTCGAGGTCGGCCACCTTGATCGCGGCCAGCCTTGTGGCAAACCGGGAGGTCTGATAGCGAAGCCCGGGTTCCGTCTCTTCGGCCACCGCCACGATGCAGGCCGCCGCGTCATCGGGCGATTGCTCGCGACCTTCGCCGGCGGCCATCAATGCGTCGTACTGCGCGCGCAGTGCCACGTGGGCAGCGCCGCGGCGTCGGGGTCGAGTGCCCCCGCTGCAACCCGATAGCCACGTTCCGCGAACTGTCTGCAGGCACTCAGCCCGATTCCGGAACTGGCGCCGGCGACGACCACCACCTTGGTCTGCGTTGGCATTGCTGCAGCGCGGTCAGCCGAACGTGTTGCGGTATTCGGCCACCTGGTGGGCGATCAGGCTGCTCAGGTCCGGGGCCGGCGGAGCGGGAAGGTCGATGGGTCCGCCCGCTCGAGAAGGAAGCAGCACAACGGCGTGGCCGGAGGATGAAATTTCCTCGGCGCGATTGGTCGCCGTCAGGTTGATGTGCACGGCCTTATGACCGTCCAGATCCTCCCTGGCGGTCACCTCGCCGGTCATCCAGCTGGTGTCACCGTGAAAATTGAACTTGTGGTGCTTGGCGGTGAGTTTCCACAGCCAGGCATCGTCGCCCATCCAGTCGCTGATGAGATGGGTGAACCACACCTCCCGCTGGGCCCCGTAGTCGTAGGCGGCGGGAAAGCCCAGCCGTTGCGCCCAGTCCGCCTGCCAGTGGCAGCGCTGGACGGTGTCGGGAATGCCCATCGGATCCTTGGGAAACATGCCCGGGATCTTCTTGCGTACATCGCGGGTCATGCGGAAGGCGCCGGGCGGCGACATGTGCATCCCCCAGCCCATGTGCCACAGGATGATGTCGGTAAGCTTGAGCGGCCCCTTGACCATGGGCCCTAGGGTTTCCCCGACCGCGACATCCTCCCAATAGCGCGGCTCGGCACCCCGGCGGGAATCGGCCTCGGCGTCATAGCAGGCATCGATGGCGTCGATTTCGGCCTGGGAGTAGGGTTCGGGGGCTGGGGGGTCGGTTTTCTTGCGGCGCTTGCCGCTGTCGGGATCGCGCTCGGTCGCGAAGAAGGTTCCACGCCGCATGGCAACCGGTTCGCCGTTCTGGTTGCGCTGAAATATGCCGCGTACCTCGTGTATCGATTTGCTGCCGGTGCGCCCTTCGGTGAGCCGCGTGCCCACCTGTGCCTTGCGCAGAAAACAGCGGTCGCCTTCGCGCAGGGGCCGCCACCACTCGAGTTGCATCTCGGCCTGGTAGAGGCCGAGGCCGGCGAGGGGATCGCCCTTCATCTTGCGCTTCATGTCGCCCGACAACGGCGCCACGTCGTCTTCGCCCATGGTGTAGGAGAAGGCTGGCGCGGCAATTAGCCCGCCCCAGCGCGTGCCGCGCCCATATTGGGCATCGCAGTACAGCGGGTTGTCGTCGCCGTAACCCCAGGCAAAGTGGCGGGCGCCGTCCTGGGTCACCACGTCGTTGTGATAGCGGCGCGGTTCCGGCACCTCAATTCCCACGCGTTCGCGCATGCGCTCAAGGGTCTCGTCGGTGATTCGCACCACCTCCGTTGTACGCGGTTCGGTCATCTCCCGGCCTCCGCCGACCAGTGCCGGCAATTAGGCGATATGGCTACCAGTTAGTCAACGTATTAAGATAATTCGAATCGGGGAGGGATGATGCGCAAGCTCTCAAGTCACACGATTGTCAGGCCGAGCCTGGTGGTGGTCGCGGCGTATGGCAGGTGACGCCGGCCGACATCCCGGGCTCGACCGCGCGGCGCTGATGGCGCAGGCGGAGCAGGATTCGGGGCTTTCGCGTTGGGGCGTCGACCGCACCTTCGAGGAGGGCCTTGACCGGCTCGTCGACGCGGTAGAGGCCATGCCGTTCGCCGCGGCACTGCGCGAAGCGGTGGCGGCGCAGGTCACGCAACTGCTGGCCACGCGGCTGCAACTCGAAGAAGACGCCAGGCAACAGCCGGAAATTCTGCGTGGCGAGGTTCGTCGTCCGCTCATTGTGCTGGGATTGCCGCGCACCGGCACCACCTGGCTGTTCGAGTTGCTGGCACTGGACCCAGGTGCGCGGGCGCCGCTCACCTGGGAAGCGGCGGCGCCCTGGCCGGCACCGGAGCTTGCCACCTTTGCGACCGACCCCCGTATCCGCCGGACCCAGGCCGGATTCGATGCCATGCTCCAGGCGGTGCCGGAACTCGCCACCATGCATCCCTTTGGCGCCACCGTGCCGGCTGAGTGCAACGCCATCACGCAGCTGCATTTCGCGAGCTCCAATTTCTGGGCGTCGTATGACGTGCCGGATTACCTGCGCTGGCACACGGAGGCGCCCGCCCCGGAAGCGATGAACATCCATCGACGGGTGCTGCAACAGTTGCAGTGGAAAGGACCGAAGGGACGCTGGGTGCTGAAGTCGCCGCCCTATCTGCTCATGCTCGAAGATTTGCTCGCCGCCTATCCCGATGCCTGCCTGGTACAGACCCACCGTGAGCCGGCGAAGATGGTGGCGTCACTTGCGAACATGATTCGGGCTTTGCGCCGGGCGCGCTTACCGGATATTGCCGATCTTCTGGAACCCGAATCGATTGCCCGCTCGGTGCTTTACCACTTCGGCACCGCATTGCAGCGTGGCGTGGCGAGCCGTGAGGATCCGGACGTGGAATCGCGCTTCCTCGACATTGCCTACCGGGACCTGGTGCGCGATCCGGTCGGAACCGTCCGGCGTATCTACGATCGTTTCGACTTGCCGTGGACGGCGGCCTTTGACGAGCGGCTGAAATCACACATCAACAAGCGCCGCAGCACGGGCCACGGCAAACACATCTACGACCCGGCAGAGTTCGACATCGATGCTCTGAACCTGCCCGATCGATTTCTGGAGTATCGTGCGCGCTTCGGAGACCTGCTTGCGGACAGCGTGGCTGACTGACATGGAGTGAGACAAGATGATCACTGGGGAAAAGATCCTGGCGACCGGCGCCAGCAATCTGCTCGATGCTGCGCCCGTGCCCGCCAACATCGTCAACTGGTGCGGCGACGAGGTGGCGGCGCCGGGAGCTGGTCGAGCGAGGGAGAATCGATAGCATGTTGAGTCGGCGGGTGAGCCTGGGTTTCGGTGTCAGGGCAGTGGGTAGCGCGGCGTTGTTGTGGGGGTGGCCCGCGGTGGCTGGCCGGGCAATCGCAGCGAAACCGACCGGCTTGGAATTGAGCGGCGGGTACGATCCGGCACTGGATTATCTACTTCCGGAAAAGCCTGACGATCCGGCCATGCGCGAGAGCGTCTCCATGTGGATTTCCGACGACGCGGGCCGCTTCGGTTTTCCCCGGTTCTGTATCGAAGCGGTGGCCGGGGCCTGGGAAAACCGGGGCGTGGAAGCGAACGTCGCTTTTCCGGATGGACGGGTATTGATCGGTTCAGGGGGATTTGCGCCGGCGCCGGCGAGGCTGGTGCAGGGGCGAGCGGTGACGCTGAACGCGGGCCCGCTCACGTTCGAGGTGCTCGAGCCGCTCCGGCACTGGCGCATGACGTTTGACGGAGATGCCTACGAGACCACCATCGCGCGTCAGGTCATGGGCGAAAGGGGAGGACCGGTGCGTCGCCTACGCATCGAAGTCGATGCGGTGATGGCAGTGCCGCCCTGGACACCCGGCGAGCAGGCAGTCCGCATTGGCGACCATGCCACCGTAAATGCGGTAGGCGCCGTGGACGGGCACCGGCACGAGCAGTTGTTCCGGTGCAGCGGCCGGTTTGCCGTCGACGGCGAAACGGAGAAAGCCTTCACCGGCACCGGCCTGAAGATTCGCCGGTTTGGCGTGCGTAATATTGGCGAGTTTCCGGGGCACTGCTGGCAGTCGGCATTGTTTCCGAGCGGCAGGGCGTTCGGCATTATGGCATTCCCGCCGCGCTCCGACGGCACGCCGGCATACAGTGAAGGCTTTGTTTTCGACGGTCGGCGCAAGGTATACGCAAAGCTCGTTGAAGCGCCCTGGATGACGGAATTCGTGGCGCATGGCGGCCCCGTGGACGTGGTACTTGAAACCGACGAAGGTCAGACCCGCATCACGGGGAAAACCCACGATTCCACGTATGTTGCGGTGGGGGCTCCCATGTTCGGCGACTGGCCCCGCGATCGCGACAGGGGTTTGCCGTTTCATCAGGGCGGGGCGCTGTATACCTGGGGCGAAGAGTCGGCCTACGGCATGATCGAGCGATCGCTGCCCGTTGAACAGATGAAATCGGGGCTCGTGATGGCGTGACAGCGCTGCTGGCCGGCACCGCCACCGACCTCACTCGCAACGAAATTCGTTTGTCGTGATATCGGGCACCGCACGCCCAGTCTCATCCCACAATCCGCCGTCGTTCCCTGCAGGTCAGCGCCCCGCCGCGGCTGGGAAAATTTTCATGCAATAGACCGGTCAGGTGCCGGTAAAGTTGCCGACGCGCCGCTCGGCTACTGCCTTCAGGCCTTCCTGGTGGTCATTGGTCGACTGCAGCCAGCGCTGTTCTTCCCACTCCTTGTCGGTCTGCTCGCGCACCTTCTGGGCGAGCCCTTCGCGCATGGTTTTGCGGATGGACAACAGGGCCAGCGGCGCGTTCTCGGCGATTTCGGCGGCGAATTCCATGGCCCGGCCGCGCAGTGAATCGGCGTCGGTAAGAATGTCGGCCAAGCCCCACTCATAGGCGGTTTCGCCGTTGATGCGCCGGCCGGTGAGGAACAGCAGGTTTGCCTTCTGCTGGCCAATCAGCCTGGGCAGCGTGTGGGTGAGCCCGAAGCCGGGATGAAAACCGAGCTTGGCGAAATTGGCGGTGAAGCGCGCCTGGGGGCTGACGACGCGAAAGTCGGGCATGACGGCGAGGCCGAAGCCGCCGCCGACGGCAGCGCCCTGTACGGCTGCGACCACGGGCTTCTTGGCTTCGAACAGCCGCACCGCGGCGGAATACAGGTCGTTGCCCCACCC
Organism: Pseudomonadales bacterium; assembly: GCA_963663395.1. Classification (GTDB taxonomy): domain Bacteria; phylum Pseudomonadota; class Gammaproteobacteria; order Pseudomonadales; family Azotimanducaceae; genus Azophilus. Next base: position 3,657,686 of record OY760226.1, on the reverse strand, counting down.
CTCGGGGCGCTTTTCACTGGCGCGCTTCGTTTCCGGGCTTGCGAAATTGCGGCCCGCGCAGAAGTGCTTGCCCTGGGCGGCCAACACCAGGGCGCGTACCTCCGGGGTTTCGTCCATGAGATCGAAAGCGTCTCCCAGGGAGTTGATCAGATCTTCGTCGAAGAAGTTATTCGGTGGCCGCTGGATTTCCAGCAGCGCCACGTGATCGTGAATCTCGATGGCGACATCGCCGATCTTGTCCATGCTCCAATCTCCTGGTTCAGCAATCGGCCTTTATAGCCCATCGTTGTTGCGGATGCATTGGCTGGCGGACTCGAGCCGCCGACCGGATGGTGGGCAAGCCAGTGTGAATGGGTTAACTTAATCCCAAGGGAAGAAATTATACGGGAGGCATGCATGGCTGAGATCGCAGCGTACACAATTCCTGACCACGTACCGCCGGAGCTTGTCTACGACTTCGAACCGGAGTATCCCCTGGAAGAACTGAAGTCGCCTTACGCGCTTCTCGATCGAATGCGCGAACGGGCGCCGGACCTTTTCTATCTGCCCAGAGACTGGCGGCCGAGCCGGGCCGGGGGCACCTGGGTGGTGCAGACGGCCGGCTTGATGCGCGAGGTCTTCCAGAACGGCGAATTGTTTTCCAGCCGCATTGTCGTGGGCGGCGGGACGACCGCGTGGCCTAGAAAGCTGGTTCCCCTGGAACTCGACCCGCCGGAGCACACCAAGTATCGCAAGCTCCTGGCCTCGGAGTTCTCGCCGAAGATGATCAACGGCCTGGAAGAACCGCTCAGAAAACTCTCCGCCGAGATCATCGACGGATTTGCCGGGCGCGGTTCGGTGGACTTCATGGTCGAGTACGCGCGCGTGTTTCCGATCATCGCGCTCATGGAACTGGTGGGGTTCCCGCTCGAGCGGCGGGAACAGTTCTCGAAATGGGAGCGCACCATGTTTCACGGCGAAACTACCGAAGAACGACAGGCCGCGGGGGTGCAGGTCGCAGCGATGATCGCCGAGCTGGCGGAAGAAAAGCGGGCGAACCCCGGCGATGACCTGCTGAGCCAGCTGGTCAAGGCGCGCATTGACGGCGAGCCCATCGCCCAGGACAAGCTGGAGGACATGGGCTTCCTGCTGTTCCTGGCGGGCCTCGATACGGTCACGGCCGGTCTCGGCCATGTGTTCCGCTACCTCGCCGAATATCCCGCGGAGCAGCAGCGGCTGCGCGATGACCCCGGGTTGATCCCTGACGCCATCGAGGAGTTGGTGCGTTTTCACAGTTGGATCAACACCAGCCGGGTACTGGCCCGTGATCACGAGTTTCATGGCGTGCAGATGCGCGAGGGCGACTTTGTCATGTGCGCAACCTACTTCGCCAGCCACGACCCGGCGACCATCCCCGACCCGGAGCGGATCGATTTTTGCCGGGCGCCGAACCCTCACCTCGGTTTCGGCGCCGGCGTGCATCGCTGTGCCGGGTCGCACCTGGCGCGCCGCGAACTGCGTATCGCGGTAACCCAGATGCTGGAGCGCGTGCCGCCGTTTCGCCTGCAGGAGGGCGTAGAACTCAGCTACGACGGTGGCCTGGTCTGCCTCGGCAGCCTGCCCCTGGTGTGGGATGTCTGATCGCCTGTAGCAGGATGGCCAAAGAAACCGGCACGCGATTGAGCGGCAGGCGGGTTCGTACTCTGAATTCAGGCAACGCGGCCTTTTTCTACAGGCCGCTTTCCGCGCAGGCCCGGTCGAGGTGGTAGCGCAGGTCTCCCAGGTTGTATTCCCAGTGCTTGGCGCGGCGGGTGTATAGCTGCAGGTCGTAATCGACGACAAAGGCAATGCCGGCATGCACCTCGTGGGCGGCGAAGGTCATGGCGGCGGCGCCGCGGCTGGCGGAAGCCTTGGCAAGCGCCGCCTCGCGGAAAAAGCGCCGGCCGGAGTCGATGCGCCAGGCGGCCTGCAGGGTGAGCAGGCGGGTCCAGTGGCAGTGTATGGCGATGTCGGTACAGAGGTACTGCACCGCCTGGTACCTGCCGATGGCCTGGCCAAACTGCTCCCGCTCCCTGGCGTAGTCGGTGGTCATTGCCAGTACGCGCTCGCCAGCGCCGACCACCATCGCCGATTGCAATACCGCGGCTTTCATCGTCGTCTCGTACAGGGTCGGCCATGCCGCGTCAGGGTCGCCGACCAGGGCTTCCCGCGGTACGGACACCCGGTCGAACGTAACCGCATACAGCGGGTAGCCGGCAATGTTGGGCATGCGCTCGATGGTTGCGCCGGCTGCCCGGGGGTCGACCAGGAACAGGGTAATGCCGTTACCGTTCGCATGGGTTGCCGTGCGGGCAGCGCAAAGCAGCTTGTCCGCGGAGCGCGCACAGGCGACGAGCACCTTGGTGCCGCTTAGCACGAATTGCGATCCGTCGGGCCTGGCTTCGAGCTGCACGGCCTCGGGTCCGTAACCGCCGTCGGGCTCCATGATGGCGGGGGTAATCACGGACTCGCCCCGGGCAATGCCCCCCAGCAGCTCTTTTTTCTGGTCCTCGCTGCCGAGGGCACTGATGAGACCGCCGGCAAGGGCGGCGGTATCGAGAAGCGGGCAGGGCACCAGGTGCCGGCCGAGTTCGACGTACAGCGGAACCATGTCCAGCATGGCCAGGCCCAGCCCGCCATGGCGTTCCGGGAACGGCATGCCGAGCCAGCCCAGTTCGGCCATCCGTGACCAGAGTTCCCCGGGGAAGTCCGATGCGCCCGTTTCGTATTCGCGCACCAGTTCCGGCGGGCAGTATTTGCCGAAAAACTCGTTGGCCGTAGTGCCGATGAGTTCCTGCTCTTCGCTGAGTTGCAGATCGATGCCCATGGCGTTTTCCCGATTTCAGCGCGGCAGGTTGAGACCGCGGGTGGCCAGCACCATGCGCTTGAGCTGCGATGTGCCGCCGGCGTGGTTGCCGAACGAGGCTCTGAAGTAGTGCTCGATGTCGCCGTTGAGCTGCGCCCATCGGCCGCCCTGTATCTGCGCCATGGGGCCGACGATTTCCATGCACACCTGCGCCAGGTGCGGCCAGAATTCCTTGAATACGGCCTGGTGCATGTGCATCGACGCCTCGCCGAACCGGTTCGGCCTGGCCGATCGTGCGTTGCCGTACATCTCATAGGCCTGCAGCTTGATGGCCTCCACACCCATCATGAGTTCGCCGAGCTGTTGGCGCACCACCGGGTCGTCGGCGAGACGACGGCCACCGCGGGTGGTCTGGGTGCAGTAGCGGATGACCCGTTTCAAGAGTGGCACGATGCGCATGGCGTGGGGGCCGAAGCTGGGGCCGGCGTTGTCGAGCCGTTCGCCGCCCATGCCGAACCAGATCTGCGTCCATGCCTGGTTCTCATCGCCGAGCAGGCTGTCCGCCGGTACGCGCACGTCATCGAAGTAGGTCATGTTCTGGCGGCCGTCCGCCATGTTGTCCAGGGGCAGCATCTCGACGCCCGGGGCATCCAGCGGCACCAGGAAACAGGAAATGCCCGCATGCCGCGGCGCGTCGGGGTCGGTGCGCGCCAGGACCGACATCCACTGGCAGAAGTGGGCAGCGGTGCCGAGAGTCTTCTGGCCGTTGATCACCCAGTCGTCGCCGTCGCGGTGCGCCCTGGTGGTCAGCCGTGCCAGGTCAGACCCCGCACCTGGCTCGCTGTACCCCTCGCCCCAGAGCACGGTGGAGTCAGCGATGCCCTTCAGGTGGCGCCGGCGTTGTCCGTGGGTGCCGAGGCGCAACAGGTAGCCGGCGACGTGCATGCCGATCACCGGGTAAGTGGGCACATCGTGGTTGACGAACTCTTCTTCCAGGATCCATTTCTCGATGGCCGGGCGGCCGAGGCCGTAGTACTCGGCGGGCCAGGTCAGGGCTGTCCACCGCTTCTTTCCTACCTGGCGCCAGAAGGCGAGATAGCGGTCCCAGGACTCGGGGTTCTCGTCGTAGTCGTACCAGAAAGTCCAGGGCTCGGGCAGCGCTTTTTCGAGGAAGTCGCGAACCTCGTGGCGCCACGCCTTTAGTTCCGGGGTGTCGTCCGGGCACAGGTCAACCATTACGTTCTGTCACCATGCATCTGAATGAGCGATCCGGGGGCGCAGAATACATGCTCAAATTCGTTCGCAGTAGTTTGCAGCCGCGAATTCCTACGACGCAGGCTTCTGGCTGCCGCCACTGCGTCTCTGGCGCGAGCCGATGGAATAGGGGAGGTACCAGGCCGAAGGCTGGGCTCCGGAAGACTCCCGGGGACGGTGCGCCTCGTGTCTGGCAGCATGCTCGGCGACGGTGCTGCCGGCATCGTCGAGGTCGCCGAAGCTGATGACCTGGGTCGGGCAGGCGGCAACGCAGGCGGGGTCGTCGCCGCGGTCGAGGCGGTGTGTGCAGAACGTGCATTTTTCCACGACGCCTGCTCGCCGTGGTGGCACGGCGGCATCGCCGTGCCCGTTTTCCAGCCCGTGCGGGAGGACGGGAGCGGCCCGGTTGAGGCTGATGGCATCGTAGGGACAGGCCGGAATGCATTCGCCGCAGCCGGTGCAGGCTTCGTAGTCGATTTCCACGATGCCGTCCGGGCGTTGGCTGATGGCGCCCTCCGGGCAGGCGGGCAGGCAGGGCGGCTCGGCGCAATGGAAGCAGTTGCGCGGCCGGTAGTGCTTGTCAAGTTGGGGGAATGTGCCGGCGGCGGTGTCGCGTTGCGTGCTGCCGACGGTGTCGACCTGCTGCCACCAGAGGCCCTCGCCGACGCTGTTTTCCGCCTTGCAGGCCACCGCGCAGGCCCAGCAGCCGATGCAGCGGTCGAGATCGTATGTCATGGCCCACCGGGTCATTGCGATGGCTCCTGTCGCCACGGCCGCACTTCAACCCGGGTGTCGTAGAAGGGAATGTTGGCGTGGCCCCACAGGTGCTGCTGCGCAGGGTTGATGTCGCCGTTGGTCAGTGCCTGCACGTTTCCCGCCAGGTACTGGTTCTGCTTCCACCCCTCCGACAGGTTGGCCATGCCGGGGGGGTAGTCGGCACTGACCGCCACGCGCGCCACGACATTTCCGCGTGCGTTGAATGCTTCGGCCAGGTCACCATCGGTCAGTCCCCGTGCGCCGGCATCGGCGGGACTGATCTCCAGCACCGGCTCCGGCCAGAGTTCCAGGGTCCAGCGGGTGTTGAAGAAGGTCGAGTGGGCCCGTTGCCGGGCGTGGGCTTGCACTAGGACCAACGGGTACTCGTCCGCGTTGGGGTGGCCGGGAAGGGCTTCGTGGTCTTCCCGGTATACGGGCAGGGCTTCCCCGAGCGGCGCGAGCGCTTCCACGTAGAACTCCGCAAGGCCGGTGGCCGTGGGAAACCTGAGATCGGGGAACTGCACGTTGGGCGTGCGTGGCACCTTGAGTGCGGCGCTGCCACCCCGGGCGAGCAGGCCATCGAAGGTGATGCCCTGCATGGCCGGGTCGGTGGAGCCATCGATCTGCGCGCGCACCATGTCTTCGCAGGTGACTTCGAAGTATTCGCCCAGCCCCAGCCGTTCGGCCAGCGCCTTTTCGATGTCGCTGTCGGGGCGCGAATCGCCCACCGGCGGGATGACCGGCTGGCGCAACATCACGCTGTTGCCGGCCATCGCCACGTCGCGCACCCGTTCGCGGCCTTCCAGGAAGGTGGAGGCGGGCAGCACGATGTCGGACCACTCGGCGGTGGTCTGCCAGAAGTGATCCACGGTCACCACGAACTCCAGGCTCTGGAGGTATTCGCGGGCGCGCTCCATGTGCGCCATGCGCTGGTTCAGCCAGTCGCCCTGGCAGAACAGGGCGCGCACCGGCAGGTCCCGGGAACCGACTTCGATATTGGGAATCGACTCGGTCCCGGCCCAGTCCGGTAGCGGCGGCGTGGGGCCGAGCGCGGCCATGCGGCTGCCGATGCCGTGGCTTTGCACGCCGACTCCGCTGCCCGGCTTGCCGATGTTGCCGGTGAGTACCGCCATGGTGGCGGCGGCGCGAGTGAGCACCTCGGCGTGCAGGTAGCGATCGACGCCATAGCCGAAGCCGATGGTGGAAGGGCCGTTGGCGTAACTCCGGGCGAGTTCGCGGATCTCGCCGGCCGCGACCCCCGTGATGTCGGCGACGCGGTCGGGCGGATAGCCGGCCACCAGTTCGGTGAGCAAGGTGAAGGCCGTTTTCACCGCGTGGCCGCCGACTTCGAAGTGCCCGCGCAGCCGGGGGGCGGAAACCGCCGAGAAATTGCCGGGGGTGCCGACAGCGTCGAGCACGAGATACCCATTGCTCGATCCTGTAGCAGACACATCGGACTCGCGCAGAAACCTGCCGTTGTCCTTGCGCACCAGCAACGGGCCGACCGTGTGTGCGATGGCGAACGATTCATCGATCAGTTGTTCGTCGATGAGTACGTGCAACATGCCCAGCGCCAGAGCCAGGTCGGTGCCCGGGCGCGGTGCGATCCACCAGGTGGCGTGCATGGCGGTTGCCGAGTAACGCGAGTCGATGACGATGATCTCGGTGCCGGCTGCGCGCGCATCGAGCAGGAAACGCATGGAGGTCATGGACGTTTCCGCGGGATTGTTGCCCCACACCAGGTAGTTTCTGGCGTTGGGCCGGTCTGTCCACTCGTTGGCGGCCTGCCCGAACATGCCCTTGAAACCCAGCACGTTGTTAAGGCCCATGTGCACGGCCATGTCCACGCCGCCGAAGAAGTTGGCGCTGCCGCCGCCGCCGATCAGCGCCGCCAGGCGGCTGTAGTTGGCCAGTTGCGATGACCCGGAGGTGCGGGAAAACGCGATGCTTTCGGCGCCTTGGGCATCGATCAGGGCCGTGAACCGCCCGGCGATCTCGTCCAGCGCATCGTCCCAGCTTACCGGCTCGAATTCGCCGTTGCCGCGCCCGCCCGTACGCCGCAGGGGCGTAGCGATGCGCTCCTCTGCGTAAACCCATTGGGGCAAGGTCAGGCAGCGCACACACAAACCCTGATAGCGGGTATCCGGGTGGTCGGCGGGCGCCACACGCACCAGGCGGCCGTCGCGTACGGTGCAGGCCAGTGGCGAGCGTCCGCCACAGTTGTGGGCACAGACGGTGTTGACGACGATTTCGTCAGTCATGGGGTTCGCTGCTTGCGGCCGTTCGAGCGCCGGGTAGCCGGATACTAGTCGCGTTCGACAATCCGGCGCAATTCAGCCGCCGGGCGCCCGCTGTTCGGACCGCTCGGGACACCTGTGCCCTCACCTGCCGCCGGCCCAGGCCATGGTGCAGACGCTGGTGCGCTCACGCATGCGCGGTAATGTTCCTGTCGAGCTACGTGACGATGGCCCCCGTGGCCAGCAGGTCGGCGAGTTCGTCCGCTTCGACCTGCAGCCAGTCCTCCAGCACCTGTACGGAGTCACTCGCATAGCGCGGCCCGGGCTTGAAAAGGGGCTCGGCGCTGCTGATTCGAAACGAGTTGGCGACCATCAGCGACGCCCCGAGCTTGGCGTGCTCGCGGGTGAAGTAGTGCCCGCGGAAAGCGAGTTGCGGGTCGTCGAGCAGGTCCTGACCCGTGCAGACCAGATGGGCGCGCACGCCATGCGCCTGCAAGCTGCCCGCCAGCTCGCCCGGGTCGTGCGCGGCGGTCCACTCGGCGAGTGCCGCATCCAGTTCCGTCGCGCGGTCGAGCCGTTTCGGGGTGGACAGGCCGGCATTGAAGCGCCCGCGCAGGGCCTGTGGCAGGCGTGCGTGCAGTGCCCGCCATTCGGCATCGCAGGTGATGGCAATGGCGATCCAGCGCTCGTCGCCCTTGCCCGGATAGACGCCGTGTGGTGCGTGGCTGGGCGAACTGTTGCCGCGCCGCTCCGGCGAGGCCCCGGTGACCCCGTATTCGATGAGCGCCGGCTGCAGGTAGAGCATGATCGACTCGAACTGGGCGATGTCCAGGTACTGGCCCTGCCCCTGCCCGGTTCGGTGCCGGTGCTCCAGGGCGCAGGTCAATGCGGCGATGGCCATCCAGGGCCCGACGAAGTCGGGCAGTACCTGGTTGGGCCCCTGGGGACGGCCATCGGGGTAGCCGGTCATGAAGTCGAGGCCGCTCATGGCCTGCAGGTGGTTGCCAAGCCCGGGCTGATCGGCACGCGGACCGGTCTGCCCCTGCATCGACAGGCTCAGCATGATGATGTCTTCGCGGATGGCGCGGAATTTATCGTAGCCATAGCCGAGCCGCACGGCGGTCCCCGGGGTAAAGTTCTCACACACCACATCCGCCTGACCGGCCATGCGATACAGCAGTTCGCGGCCCTGGGGATGGTTGATGTCGACGCCGAGGCTGCGCTTGCCGGCGTTGACGCTCACGAATACCGAACTGCCGTCCATCGACGGGTGGCCCTGGGGATAGGGGCCGGTCATGCGCAGGGTATCGGGCCGCCCGCGAAACTCCACCTTGACCACGTCGGCGCCGAAGATCGACAGCATGCGGGTGGTGAGCGGGGAGACGATGGCCCAGCCGAAATCGAGCACGCGAATGCCCGTGAACGGGAGTGAGCCGGATGGCGTCGGGGATGAGACAGGTGATGGCGTGGCGGGTGTGGGCGCATGGGCAAGCCACTGCGTGCGCACGGCTTCGGTATCGGCGCCCCACGCCGGCGCCTTGCCCGCAACTTCCACCGCGTAGGCGGTTGAGCGCGCCGGCCGGGAAACGATACTGACGGCTCGGCCACCGGGCAGTTCGAACGAATCGAATGCCTCCCGGGCAAGGAGCTGTTCGCTGTTGGCCACTTCTTCCAGGCTCTGCACCACGAATAGCAATATGCGTCGCTCAAGCGCCTGGCGGTCGATCTGCCGCTTGGTACGCTGTGCGAAAAAGTCTCCCATCACCCGGTTGACGTGCTCGATCAGCTCCACGGTCAGATCGCCGGTGCCCATCTTCTCCCAGGGCATGGCCAGCAATTGCGCGGCCTCGGGCACGCCTTCCTCGCGCATCCACTCGAACATGGGCTCGTTCTTGCGCCCCATGCCCGGGCCGGTCCAGAGGGTCCAGGTGAGGTAGCCGTCAGCGCAGCGCCAGAATGCCTTGCGCGTGAGCTTGCGGCCACTGAAGGTCAGCGGCACTTCGCCCCGCCGGCCGGAGCGCTTGTCGATGTGAGCCATGTACTCGGTGACGTAAAGCAGGCAGGCGACGCTCTCCTGGCGCGACACGTCGATGCGCGCGCCGGCGCCGGTCCGGCGCCGCTGGGCCAGGGCGATGAGCACGGCGCACGCGGCCTGGGCGCCTGCAACGCCGGTGGCCAGCGGGACACCGATCTGTGCCGGGGGATGGTCCTCGTCGCCGGAAAGAAACAGCAGCCCGCCGGCCGCCTGGGCAACGAGCTCGCTGTCGAGCCAGTCGGCATGCGGCCCGGCGAGGCCGAAGGGACTGACGGTGACGTGGATGAGGCCCGGAGACGCGACGCGGGGGTCGAAATCAAGCGGGTTCCCGGGGTCGCCGTCGATCACCACGTCGGCCACGCGGCATAGTTCGGCCAGCACATCGGCCGAACCGGCCTCGTCCAGTGCCAGGCTGCGCTTGCCGGCATTTGCCGCCAGCCAGGCAAAGTGTCCGCTGCGGTCGCGACTCGGTCCGCGCTCGGCGAGCACCACGTCGGCGCCGAACAGGGTGAGCATCTGACCGCAGACGGGTGCGGTCTCGCCGGACAGGTCCAGCACCCGGATGCCGGCGAGCGGCAGCGGGCGGCTGTCAGCGCGGGGGGTGGAATTCACTTTGCGTCCTCGTTTTTTGTCATGACTCCAGCAGAAGGGTACTCAAACGACAGGGCCGAACCCATCCGGCAGTGCGCGTGCTTTTGTCGTGCGGCATCACACCGGCAGGCAATACAACTGGACCGAGTCGTCCTGCGTCACGCGCCTGCGCGTCTCGAAGTCGCGAGCGCCCGGCGTCTTTTGCAGGGTGTTGTCGGGTATTCTGGCCGTTGGACCGCATTGCAGGAGGGGCTGCCCCTACCAGACAAGGCGCAATTCGCGCACTGCCTGCAGCCCCGCATGGGCGACCACTTCAAAGCCGTCCTCGATCTGAAAGTTCGGAATACGCTGCAGCCAGGTTTCCAGGGCAACCTGGAGTTCACGGCGCGCCAGGTGAGAACCAAGACAGCGGTGCGGGCCGGCCGCCAGCGTCATGTGCGGATTCGGGCTACGCTCGAAGTCCGCGGTGCGTGGGCAGGTGAATTTGCGCTCGTCGAAGTTGCCGGTAGCACTCAGCAGCAACACCACGTCACCCGCTTTCATGGTTACCCCGCGGAATTCGATGTCCCGGGTTACGGTTCGGGGTGAACTCACCAGGGGATTCATGCGCAACAATTCCTCCACGGCGCCCGGAATGAGTTCCGGTTGCTCGATGAGCCTGGCCCGGTAGTCCGGGTGGGCGCAAAGCCAGGGAAACCAGAGGCTCAGGCTGCCGACGATGGTATCGAGGCCGCCGACGAACAGCATGAACACCAGGCCGATTTTTTCATCGGCGTTAATGAGGCGACCGTCGATCTGCGCCTGGATAATCTTGCTGGTGAGGTCGTCCCGTGGATTCCGTTCCCGTTCTGCAATGAACGCCCGGAGCCAGGCAATGCACTCCTTGATTCCCTCGCCGCGCTCCTCCAGCGTCAGGTCGTCACCGCTCAGAATGTGCTTTTCCCAAACCAGGAACTTCTCGTACATCTCTTCCACGGGAAAGCCCATCAGCCGCATGAAGATGGAGATTGGAAACGGGCGCCCGAACTCGCTAGTGAACTCGCACTTGCCCCGGTCGATGAAGTTGTCGATGAGCGAATTCGCCCGCGAACGGATCAAGCCGTCCATCGCATTTACGGCCTTGGGCGACACCGACGCAACCAGCGGCAATCGATAGTGCCTGTGCAGGGGCGCATCGACCGACAGCGGCAGCATCTCCCAGTCCTCGCCGGCCAGGTGCTGATAGCCGGCGATGCCGTGGCTGGAGAAAATGGCCGGCGTCTGATAGACCTCGCGAATGTCATCGTGCCGGGTGATCATCCAGGTTCCAAGAGCCGTGGACCCGACAATGGGTATGGGGTAGCCGGGAACGAAGAATATCGGCGGGTAGTCCGCCTTGAAAACGTTCTCCGTGTCGGCAAACGGGTTGCGCCAGTCGCTGGCGACATCATCGAAGCCCTGGCTGGAACGCACCAGTTCCGGGGGCACGTGATCGGGGACTCGAGGCGTTTCGTCGGTTGCGTCAATCATTGTGCTCACTCTGTTGTCATTTGAACTCACGGCGCTGGCCTTCGAACACTACACCAGGCTCCTGCGCTACCGAACGCTGTCGTTGCGCATGGTCTGAGCTGATGGTGAACGAAGCGCGCAACGCGAAGCAGGCGGCGATGACGGCGCCAACCATCACCAGCCCCAGGGAATACCGAACCGCCTCCAGGCCGAACTGCGGTTGTAGAAAATCATTGACGGCACCGATCAGGATGGGCGCCAGGCCAATGCCGATCAGGCTCTGGAACAGGCCGATGATCACCATGGCCATCGCCCGCATGCGCAACGGCGACAGGGTCTGCGCGATGGCGTAGCAGGGCGGGATGTGAAAGACGATGAAGAACTGAAACAGGAACGACGCGATGAGCGCGACCATGGCGCCGGGCGCGAAGACGAACAGCAGGCCGCAGGGGAACCCGAGGGCAGGTCCGATGGCTGCGATACGCATGTACCAGCGTATGTCCTTCTGTCCGGCCCAGTCGGAGAGGAGCCCGGCGGTGAAATTGCCGAGCATGAACGCCCCCATGGTGGCGAGGCCGAATCCGACTCCGGCCTCGGTGCCGGTCATGTCGTGTACGCGACGAAAAAACGTGGGCCCCCACATGAGCTGGCCGTAGCCGCACAGGGCAACGAAGGCCGCGATCGTGACGACGTGGCGGTAGGTCGGTATTTTTCTCAGATGCGTGAATACCTGCCCGATGCCGGGGGTTTGCCGATCGTCCACCAGGCCATCGGCGGCGCCGCGCCGGGGCTCGGGCAGAAACCGGTAAACAAACGCAGCGAGCAGCAATCCCGGTACTCCGACGATGAAAAACGCCGTGCGCCAGGTGAACGTGTCGGATAGCCAGCCACCCAGCAGGACGCCGAGCCCGATGCCGAAAGAGCTGAATGCCGACAGCGTGGCCAATACCGTTGCACGGGAACTCAACGGAAACAGGTCCGAGAGCATCGACTGACTGGTGGGGCTGGCGCCGGCTTCTCCGATGGCGACGCCAACGCGCGTGATGGCGAGTTGAATGAACGACTGCGCGATGCCGCCAAGGGTTGTCATCAGGCTCCAGAATCCGAGACAGGCCGCCAGCACCACCTTGCGTGAGCCGCCGTCCGCCCAGCGCGCGAGCGGAAACGCGGCGGTCGCGTAAAAGGCGGCGAAGATCATACCGGTGAGCAACCCCATGGCGGTATCGGATGCGCCGAACTCGGCCTTGATGGGGTCCAGGACGATGGTGATGATCTGCCGGTCCACCATGTTGACGATGGCGACCACACACAGGGTGGTCAGCACGAAGTGACGGCGCGGGTCGGAGTCCATCTGGTGTCCTGTCCGATTTGTTCCCGGTATTTCCATGCTCCAGCGAAAAGTATAAATTATCTAAACAGGTCCGGCGCAGCCGAGTTTACACAAAGACTTCCGATGAGCGAGTCGCCTGACGCAGCCTGAACGAAGTCAACCGGGGGGTGACATGAAAACGGCTATTGCCATAGGCGGCGTGGATGCGGACAGGAAAGGCGGCTTCGCGCGCTCGGTCGACTATGCGATCGAGTGTGAAAAACTCGGTGTCGACGTGGCCTGGTCGGCTGAGGCCTGGGGTACCGACGCGTTCACGCCGCTGGCCTATCTGGCAGCCAGGACCACGACGATGCGGCTGGCCTCGGGCATCGCCCAGGTCAGCGCGCGGGCACCGGGAAACATCGCCATGGCAGCCCTGTCTCTGGCGGCGATGAGCGAAAACCGGTTCATGCTTGGGTTGGGGGTGAGCGGGCCCCAGGTTGTCGAGGGCCTGCACGGCGTGCCTTTTGCACATCCGCTGGCGCGCATGAAGGAACTGGTGGACATCCTGAAGCTCGCCTTCGCGGGCGAGAAGCTGCGCTACGAGGGCAAACACCATGTGTTGCCCCTACCCGGCGGCGAAGGCAAGGCCCTGCGCCTGGCGCACCGGCCGAATGCCAACATTCCGATCTTTCTGGCGACCCTGGGGCCGAGGGCGCTGGAATACACGGGGGAAATGGCGGACGGCTGGATCGGCACCTCGTTCACGCCCGCGACGGCTGCATCGTACCTGGAGCCCATGCGGCGCGGGGCCGTGCGAGCGGGACGAAACTTCGATGACATCGAGCTTGCCGTGGGTGCGGTTGTCGGCGTGGGCGACAACGTCGAGGAGATGATTGCCAAACGCAAGCCGGCATTGGCGTTTCAACTGGGCGGCATGGGCTCGCCGAAGACCAATTTCTACAACCAGGCGTTCCGGCGCATCGGCTACGATGATGTGGCCGCTGACGTGCAGCGGCTCTGGGTGGCGGGGAAGCGCGACCAGGCGGTGGCCCGGGTTCCTGACGACATGGCGCTGCAGGCCAGCGTGATCGGCACCCGGGACATGGTGCGGGAGCGCCTGCGGGAATACGAGCACTGCGGCATCGATATCCTCCAGCTGCAGGTCATGGGGCGGGGCGCCGATGCCAAGCTCGAGACCATCGAAGTCGTGCATCGGCTGATCGAAGAAAACCGGGCCGCATAGCCGCCGACGCCGGCCGATGGAGATCAACGAGCGCATCGATGAGCTTTTTCGGAACGAGCCCGATGCGCCGGCGGTGTTCTACGAGGGCGGAACCTGGACCTGGGGGGATCTCGCCCGCATACGCGACGGGCTGCGCGATGCGCTCACCGCCGCAGGGGTTGCCGACCGGGAAGGCGTTGGCCTGGTGCTCAGACAGCGTCCGCACTGCTTCGGCGCCTATGTTTCCGTACTTGCCATGCGCCGTTGCGCCGTTCTGGCCACGCCCATTCAGCCGGATGCGGCGATCCGTGAAGATCTCGGAGCCTTGCGCCCGGCGGTGCTGGTGGCGGATGCACAAGACTGGCGGCGCACCGGTTTTCGGCAAGTGCTGCAGGCCACGGGCACCCTGGGCATCGAACTGACCGGAGACCGGCACCTGCCGGTTCGCGTGGTTCCGGGGCTCGAGCGCCTGGGCTCGGGCCGCCACTACGAGCCGCTCGACGACACCGCGGTGACCATGCTGACCAGCGGCACAACGGGGCCGCCCAAGCGCGTGCCGGTGCCTTTCCGGCATTTCGCGGGCGACCGGCCGGCGAATCCGCGCCCGCCGGACCAGCGCGGCGTGGCCATCTCGGCGGTGCCGCTGGTGAGCATGGGCGGCGTCATGGGTGCGGCGGCGGCGGTCTGGAAGGGCCGCCCCACGGCGCTCCTGGAGCGCTTCGACATCTGGCGCTGGGCAGAGATGGTTAGAGCGTACAAACCGCGACAGTTGGCCGCGCCGCCGGCGGTGATTCGCATGCTGCTCGACAACCGGGTGCCCCGGGAATACCTGTCCGGCGCATCGGTGTTCCGCGCGGCGTCCGCCCGCCTGGACCCCGCAACGGCGGAGGAATTCGAGGCCACCTACGGCATACCGGTGATTACTGCCTACGGTGCAACGGAGTTTCTGGGCGCCGTGACGGGGTTCGCAGGCACCGACCTGGCGCTTGTGAAGGAGAAGCGCGGCAGTGTCGGGCGTGCACTGCCGGACAACAAGGTGCGCATCGTGGATGCGGACACGGGCAGGGAGTTGCCGTCGGGCGAAGTCGGTCTGCTCGAAGCCGACCCGCCACGGCGTCCGGCCGATGCGCCGGCCGGCTGGATACGCACCAACGACCTCGCATGCATGGACGAGGACGGTTTCGTGTGGATCGAGGGCCGGGTCGACGATGTGCTGGTGCGCGGTGGCTTCAAGGTCGCCGCCAACGAGGTGGCCGAGGTGCTGTGCGTGCACCCGGCGGTTGCCGATGCGGTGGTGGTGGGGCTGGACGATGTCCGGCTCGGACAGGTGCCCGCTGCGGCGGTGGTGCGATGCACGGACGGCTCGGTGTCGGCGGCGGAACTCAAGGCCTGGGTTGCACAGCGCAAACCCGGGTATTGCGTGCCCGTGGCGGTCGTATTCGTAGATGCCCTGCCGCGCAATGCGATGTTCAAGGTGTTGTCGAACGAGGTTCGTGCGTTGATCGAGCGCGAAATGGAATCGACAAATCCATGAACCTCGAGGTTTCCGAGCGGCGCCCGCCCACGATCAGCCGGCGTTGCGCCAGGAAGGGTTGGCGGTATCGCCGGCGCCGTCATTCGCCGCGCCTGAAGCCGTTCGCGGCAACGGTCGTGGTACTTTTGAAAAATCAATCTGATGCGGGGAACTGCGATGGAACTGGGAGTCAGGGATAACGCTTACATTGTCGTCGGCGGTACGCGCGGCATGGGCTGGGAGGCGGCCCGTCGCCTGGCCGGGGACGGCGCTCGCGTCGCAATCGTCGGGCGCACCGAAGCCGCGGCCGGCGAGCGTGCCGCCGAGTTGCGGGCCGAGACCGGTGCACAGGTGGTCGGCTTCGGTGCCGATGCCAGCGCTCGCGATCAGGTGGAGCAGGCGGTCGGGCGAGCCATCGATGCACTCGGTACCATCCGCGGCCTGCTCACGACGCCCGGCTCCACCGACCGCAACGGCACCCTCCTGGAGATGAGCGATGACGATTGGGAGGTCAACTTCCAGGACGTGCTCATGAGCCAGGTGCGCAGTTGCCGGGCGATCGTGCCGCATCTTCTGGAACAGGGCGGGGGGCAGCTCGTGACCACGGCTGCCTATTCGGCGCGCGCTGCCAAGCCGTTCCTGTTCGCCTATGCGGCACTGAAAGCAGCGTTGGTGAATTTCACCAAGAACCTGTGCAAGACCTATGGCGCCGAGGGCATTCGCGCCAATTGCGTGTGTCCGGGCGCCATAGAGACGGACGTGCTCATACGCCGCCGGCACCTGGCGGCCAAGGAATATGGCCTGCCCCTGGATCAGGCCCTGGAGCACGTGATGATCGAGGAATGGAAACTGCCGGTGGCGATGCGCTCGATCGGCAAGCCGGAAGACGTCGGCGATCTGATGGCGTTCCTGCTGTCCGAACGCGCGGCGTACATGACCGGCGCAACGGTCAATATCGACGGCGGCACGGACTTCTAGCCACATGGCTATCGAGCCAGAGGAGGGCAGCGCATGAAAAACGAGCAGGCGCCGGAGGCGCCCGTGATCCTCACAGAAGTCAACGAGCGAATTGGTGTGATCACGCTCAACCGCCCGCAGCGCTTGAATGCGTTGAATGGCGCACTGATTGACGCTCTGGATGGGGCCGTGCGGGAAATGGCGGCGGATGACGGCGTGAAGGTGGTGGTACTCACCGGGGCGCCGAAGGGCGATGCACCGGGAGGATTCTGCTCCGGCGGCGACATCAAGGACGGCGGCGGGCTGCGGAGAGGCACGCTGGGCGCCGATCCCGATGCCGCGGAGGACGATCTGACCCGCTACGACCTGCACGCGCCAATGTTGCTGCACACCATGCCCAAACCGGCGATCGCCATGATCGGGGGTCCCGCGGTGGGCGCCGGCTGCAGTCTGGCGGCGGCGTGCGACCTTCGCTATGCATCTGAAGATGCGGCATTCATGTCCAGCTTTTCCAGCGTTGGCCTTTCCGGCGACTACGGGGGTTCGCTGTTCTGGACCCGGGTCATGGGCACGGCCCGCACGCGCGAGTTCTACTACCTCAACGAACGGCTGACGGCGCAGCAGGCGTACGAATGGGGCATGCTGAACAAGGTGTTGCCGCCCGCAGAGTTGCGGGATTACACGATGTCGGTGGCGCGAAAACTGCTGAGGGTGCCCGCAACGCTGCTGACGCTGATCAAGAACAACCTCACCGAGGCCGAGGAGGAGGCCGACCGGCGCCGTTACCTGTTCGATCTGGAGGCGCGCAACCAGCGTCAGGCGGGAAAGGACATCGTGCAGCGCATGCGCAGGAAGGCTCAGGCAAAATCATCTAGATAAGTTGAACATTAGTTGAGTTGATCTACAATCGATTGTCTTGTGGCGTCGAATAGGGGGACCGGCGCCCTGAACAGTAATCCGACCGGGAGGCCGGCATGGATCTGAGCTACGGCGCGGAGTACGAAACGTTCCGCGAAGAGGTGCGCGAGTTCGTCGCCACCAACTGGTCGCGGGAGGACGGGCGGGATCCGCAACGTATCTCGGCGTTCCGACTGCGGGCAACCGAGGCCGGGTACCTGTACCGCAATATCCCGCGCCGTTTCGGCGGTAGCGAACAGCCCGCGGATGTGCTGCGCGCCCAAGTCATCCACGAGGAATTTTCCGGTGCGCGGGCGCCCATGGAAGTAGCGGGCAACGGCGTGCGCATGCTGGTGCCGACGCTTCTCGAGTGCGGTACACCCTGGCAGCAGGAACGGTTCATACCGCCCACGGTGCGCGGCGAGGTCGATTGGGCCCAGGGTTACAGCGAGCCCGGGTCCGGCAGCGACCTGGCCTCGGTGCGCACACGCGGCGAGTTGGTAGGCGATGAGTGGATCATCAACGGGCAGAAGATCTGGACCAGCCGCGCGCAGCTGTGCCGGTACATGTTCGCGCTGGTACGAACGGAACCGGACGCCCCCAAGCACCAGGGCATTTCCTACCTGCTGCTCGACTTGCACCAGCCCGGCGTCACCATTCGCCCGCTGAAGCAGATTACCGGCCAAAGCACGTTCAACGAGGTGTTCTTCGACGATGTGCGCACGCCCGCCGACTGGATCGTCGGCCGGCGCGGCGAAGGCTGGCAGGTGTCGCGCGCGACGCTCAAGCATGAGCGCACGGGCATCGGCAACGCGGAAACCTACCTGGAGCAGTTTGCCAAGCTCGTCAACGTCGCCAGGAGCACGACCAGGAATGGCCGGCCCGCAATTGATAACCCGATCGTCAAGGACCGGCTCGCAGAGATAGAGGGCTACCTTCAGGCGCACCGATACTCCACTTTTCGCCAGCTCAGCATGAGCCTTGCCGGCAGGAACCCGGGCCCGGTGACCACCATGAACAAACTCGTGGTCACCAACCTGGGACACCTGATCGCCGCGCTCGCGCAGGAACTGATCGGCGATGAGAGCCTGCTGCTGCCCGTCTACGAGCCTGGCCACAAGGTCGGCAACGAGCGCTGGATGAACCAGTTCTTCGGTTCGCTGGGTATCGCCATTGCCGGCGGCACCTCGAACATTCAGCGCAACATCATCGGCGAGCGTGGTCTCGGCCTGCCCCGTGACAAGACCGGGGGCGCCGCGTGAACTTCGATCTCTCCGAAGAGCAGTCAGCGCTTCAGGACTCTGTCGGCCGATTGCTGCACAACGAACTCGAACAGACTCGGCTCCTGGAAATCTTCGACAGCGAAGACGGGCACGATGTGCGGCTGTGGCAGGCGCTCGGCAGGCTGGGCGTGCTGGGTCTCATGATCGACGAGCAGCATGGGGGGACGGGGCTGCAGATGCTTGACGCCGCGGTGGTGGCCGAAATTCTGGGCTATCACGGCACCCCGGGGCCCTACCTTGGCCATGTCGCGGCGGCCCTGGCCATTTCCATGGGCGGTAACGACGTTCAGAAAGAGCGCTGGTTGCCGCGGCTGGCCACCGGCGACTGCCTGGGCACCGTTGCCCTGGCCGAGAGCGACGATGCATGGCAGCCCGACGAGTGGGAGTTGGCAGGGCAGGCTGCACTGAATGGTGCCAAGCGCAATGTGCTCTATCCCCGGCAGGCAGACCTGATGGTGGTCGGCGTTGCCGGCGGTGAGCTGATGCTGGTGGAGAACCCGGCGCAGGCCATCGAAGTGACCCCGCTGCCTTGCCTGGATGCAACCCGGCGTATCGCCCATGTTGCCTTCCGCGATACGCCCGCAGTGCCACTTGGCGGGTCGGCTCGACGGCTCAGGGATGCGCTGCTGGTGCTGCTCGCGGCCGATGCCTTCGGCGGAGCGCGGCGATGCATCGACATGGCGGTTGACTATGCCCTCACCAGGGAACAGTTCGGCCAGGTGATCGGGGCGTTCCAGGGACTGAAGCACCAGCTCGCCAACGTGGCCACCGACGTGGAGCCGGCCCGTGGCCTGTATTGGTACGCCGCGCACGCCTTCGATGCGGTGCCCGATGATGCGGAACGCATGGCGGCCCTGGCGAAGGCGCATATTGCCGAACGCTTCCTGCACGCCGCGCGGGAGACCACCCAGGCGCATGGAGGTATCGCCTACACCTGGGAATTTCCATTGCACGTCTGGCTCAAGCGCGCGGTCTTTGACCGCATGTTCATGGGATCGACCAGCGTGCACCGGGTGCGGGTGGCGGATCTGTCAGGCTGGGCGCGGGCGGTCTGACGGTAGCGGGCGGCGTAACACGCGGATGTATCTGAACACCTTCAGTAGCGACCTCCAACCGCTTGAGATGATTGGACTGGAAGAGTTCGCCAGCCTGCTTACCAGCGCGCGCGACCTCGACCTCGACGTACCGGAAAAGGTTCGTTACGTTTCCCGCAACACGGTAGTGCGCCATCAGCGCTTCCACTTTCTGGAATGGGGCAGGGAAGACGCACAGCCGGTGTTGCTGCTGCACGGCGGAAATCAATCCGCGCACTCCTGGGACCTGGTGAGCCTGCACCTGTCGGCGGACTACCGGGTGATCGCGCTCGATCAGCGCGGACACGGCGACTCCGAGTGGAACCGGGGCGCCCACTACGCGATCTCGGACATGATGCCCGACGCCAGGGAATTTGTTGCCGCACTGGGCCTGTCCCGCCCGGTGGTGGTGGGCCACTCGATGGGTGGCGTGGTGGCGCTGGCGCTGGCCTGTGCGCATCCGCAACAGGTGCGCGCGGTAGTGGTCGTGGATATCGGTCCCGAGGTGGGAGAGCGCGGTGCGCGCATGATCCGGGAATTCGTCGGCCGCAACATCGAGTTCGACGACATGGAAGAATTCCTCGACCGGGTAGAGCGATACGACCGCTACCGAACCCGGGCGCACATCGAGCGCACGTTGAAGTACAACCTGATCAAGCGCGCGGACGGCCGCTACATGACAAAGGCTGACCGGCGCCGATACGTGGTGTCGAGCGGCGATGGCGATGCAGGGGCTCGAGCCCGGGTGCCCGGCGTGCCCGGCCTCGCTGATGTTAGCAAGCTTGAAATGCCGGTGCTGTTGATACGGGGCGGCAACTCCAACGTGCTGGAACAGGAAGCGGCCGAACGGTTCGTGGCGGCGCTACCCGATGGGGAACTCAAGGTTGTGCCTGACTGCGGACACAACGTGGCGTCACAGAACACGGCGGGATTCCTGGCCGCGGTGAAGCCTTTTCTTGACAGGATTGCGCGAGGCGAAGCATGAGCGACAACGACTACGCGGTGACCGATCAGGTGGCGCTGGTAACCGGCGGCGGCGGGGGTATCGGGGCGGGTATCGCCCTGTCGCTGGCGCGCTACGGCGCCCATGTGGCGATTCTGGACATCGAGCCGGGGCGTGCGCAGCACGTTGCCGGCCAGGTGGAGGCGTTGGGCCGCCAGGCACTGCCCCTGGTGGCGGACGTCATGGTTACGGATCAACTGCGCACAGCCATCGCCGAGGCGGACGAGCGGTTCGGCCGTATCGACATCCTGGTCAACAATGCCGGCGGCGTGAACGGCCGGCCGTTTCTCAAGCAGAGCGAACGCAGTTGGCGCCGGCACATCGAAATCAACCTGGTGAGCATGCTGGCGGCCACCTCGGAGGTGGCCAGGATCATGATCCGGGAGGGGCGCGGCGGCGCCATCGTCAATGTGTCGAGCATCGAGGGGCAGCGGGCGGCGCCCTATTTCGCGGTCTATGCGGCGTGCAAAGCGGGCATGTTGAGCTTCACGCGCAGCATGGCGCTGGAGCTGTCGTCGCACGGCATTCGCGTCAACGCCATCGCGCCGGACCATACGGTGACGCCCGGCAACCGGGGCAACCGCACCGGCCGGTGGATGAAAGTCAATGGACGGTGCCGACGCCGGAGCAACTCGATTCGACCAACCGCCTGATTCCCCTGGGCCGCGAAGGCAACGTTGACGAATGCGGCAATGCGGCGGTGTACCTGGCATCGAAAATGTCGGAGTACGTTACCGGCGTGACCCTCAGCGTCGACGGCGGCACCTGGGCATCGAGCGGCTGGGTACGCGACCCCGAGGGCCGCTGGGTGCAGAATCAGGGGCGCGTGCTGGTCGACGATGTGACCTGACATTCATGCCCTGACGTATCGACTGGCCATGGACGCCGTCGCACAGTTGCTTGGCCACGGACACATGCACAGGCGGTTGTGCGGCGATCTTCGCGGCGATCTGCAATGCCCGTGCATCGACCTCTTCGTCGGGGACCAGGAAGTCGATGAGTCCCCAGTCGAGGGCCTGTTGCGCATCCACCAGTTCGCCGGTCATCACCATGTACTTGGCGCGCGAGGGGCCGGCGATGGCTGCCGTGATGCAGGAGCCGCCACCGTCGTTCATGAGTCCCTCAATCTGAATTGGGCTGTTGCGGCCCGTGGCGTTTCCGGCGCGCGGCCATCACCTTGCTGGCGCGCTCGCCGAAGGTTTCCGGGCTGCCGAACCATTGCCTGACCTGGGTGGCCAGCGTCAGCGAGTGATCGCGCTCGCGGGCGCCGGACTGCTGGATGTGGGCCAGCGCCTGGCTGACCCCGTCGGGATTCATGTCCGCCATCGTCCCGGCCATGTCGATGGCCTGTCCGTACAACTCATTCGAAGGGTGTCGGGCCGTTGCGAAGCCGGTGGCGATCGCCTCGTCGGCATTCATCACCCTGGCGGTGAGAATCATCTCCTTGGTGACCGCCGGGCCCACCAGGGTCAGCCAGCGGGCCGGCGAGCCCCAGGAGCCTACGCCGGAGCCCAGGTGCTTCAGGTGCCAGTCGCTGATGGCGGCTTGAGTGCCCACCAGCCGGAAGTCGCAGGCCAGGGCCAGCTCGATGGCGCCGGTGCTGGCGATGCCGTCCAGTACGGCGATGGAGGGTTTGAGCATGTCGTCGATGGTATTGGTTACCCTGGGCCCCAGGTGTCGGTCCAGGCGGACGCCTTCGTTGATGGCTTTCAGGTCGACCCCGGCGCTGAAGCAGGGCCTGCCGTCCGGGCGCGGCGCGCCGGTGAGCAGCCAGGCGCGCACCTCCTCGTCGCGCTCGATGCGGCGCACCGCCCGGTCGAGTTCGCGCAGCATGTCGCCGTTGATGGCGTTCAGCCGTGGCGGATTATTGAGGGTAATGCTTGCCACCCGCTGCGCGGGCCGCTCCACCAGGATGTATTCGTAGCTCATCGGATCGTCTCCATCGGCGCATGCCCGCAATTGGTTAAAAGATTTATAGGATTTGGCAGAATCGGAATACTATTACGTGAATGGGGGCGTGCCCACCCGGGTACGCCCGTGGTTTTGCGGGGAATCCCATGGACCTGTCCTTTGGCGATGCGGATACGGCGTTTCGCGACGAGGTGCGGGCGTTTCTGGCCGACAGGCTGACGCCGGACCTCATGGCCGCCGCCGACCGCACCGTGGAGACTTACTGCGAATTCGAATACGGCAACCGCTGGCTGAAGATTCTGGCGGAGCGCGGCTGGGGGCAGCCCGGCTGGCCCGTGGAGTGGGGCGGAACCGGGTGGAGTGCGTTGCAGCACTACATCTTCAACCGCGAAGTCGCCCTGGCGGGAGCGCCGCGGGGCTTCAACAATCACCCGGGCTCCTGCATCCTGGGCTTCGGCAGCGATGCGCAGAAAGCGCGCTTTCTGCCGGACATCCTCAAGGTCGACACCATCTGGGCCCAGGGTTACTCCGAGCCCGCCGCGGGGTCTGACCTGGCATCGCTGGTCACCTCAGCCGTTGCCGACGGCGATGACTACATCGTCAACGGCACCAAGACCTGGACCACCTATGCGCACCGCTCAGACTGGCTATTCTGCCTGGTGCGAACGTCGCGGGAGGGCCGCAGACAACAGGGCATCACCTTCCTGTTGATGGACCTGGGCACGCCGGGCATCGAGATCCGGCCCATAATCAACCTGGCGGGCCAGCACGATTTCAACCAGGTGTTTTTGAGCGACGTGCGCGTTCCCAAGGCCAACCGGGTGGGGGCGGAGAACGAGGGCTGGACGGTGGCCAAGTATTTTCTCGCCTTCGAGCGGCTCGGCAGCGGCGCCTCGCGGTTGTTGCAGCGGCTGGATCGCGTCAGGCACATCGTCGGCCTGGAGCGGGCCGGCGACGGCGCCCGCCTGGCGGACGATGCGGATGTGGCGCGGCGGCTCGCCCGTATCGAGGTGGACCTGCAGGCGCTGGACACCTGGGAACTGCGCTTCACCAGCCGGTTGAGCCGCGGCGAGCAGCCCGGGGCGGAGGTCTCGGCAACCAAGGTGCTGAGCGCCAACCTGATGCAGCGCATCACGGAACTGGGCATGCAGGCGCTCGGCTACTATGGACTACCCTATGAGCCGGACATGCTTTCCGCGGCCAGTAACAGCCGGCCCGTGGCGCCTGACTACGCGACCGCCGAGACATTGCGCTACTTCATGAAACGCGGGGAGACCATCTACGCAGGCTCGGACGAGGTGCAGAGGAACATACTGGCCAAGCGCGTGCTGGGGCTGTGAAGGGTTCGATGCCTGACAGGGTTTTGCCTCAGATCAACCAGAGGACAGTCGTCGGCTTGATGGTTGACTCATTTGCAAACCTGGTTCGTGATCACCAGGTCTGGTAATTCAACTGAATAGGAGTATTTGAATGGGAGTTCAACTGACCAGGGATGAAATCGACGAGTACCTGACCAAAGGTCACACGGTGATTCTCGCCACGACACGCAAGTCCGGCGTGCCGTTCATGACGCCGTTGTGGTACGTCTACGAAAACGGCGCTATCTACCTGAGAACCCGGGCGAGGTCCGCCAAGGCAAAGCACATCGAGCGCGACCGCCGGGTGTGCCTTTTGGTGGAATCCGGCGAGCGCTGGGTGGACCTCAGGGCGGTGGTGATCAACTGCGATGCCGAGGTGGTGCAGGACGAAACGGAGAACCGGCGCATCCAGAAACTGCTCGGCGAGAAATACGCGGCATTTCGAGCCGAGGTCAGCAAAGCCCCGAAGGCCACCAGGAAGCACTACGCGGCGTCTTCGGTGGTTTACCGGTGCACGTTGCGCGAGGGGGAGGTGCGTTCCTGGTACAACCGCAAGCTGCGCGGCCTGGAAAAGGCGGGTTGAGAATGGCGATACAAGCCGCCGGTTTCGCGGCGTGGCATGGGCGGCCTGAGGTTGGCGTCGGCAAAGGAGAAGGCGAGTGCGTGTAGATATCGTGGTTCCCAACGAGGGGCCTTTTGCGGAACAGGCGGTCGCGGGCTGTAAAGACCTCGAGCAGATGGGCTTCGATGGGCTGTGGCTCACCGACCACGTCGTGGGGTTCGAGATCTTCCAGCCCGTATATGGCGATTGCTGGCTCGAGACGGTGAGCACGCTCGCCTATGTCGCCGGCATTACGGATACCATCCGCCTCGGCATCGGCGTGCTGGTGGTTCCGTACCGGGACGCGGTGCTGACCGCCAAGATGCTGGCCAGCATCGACGCGCTGTCCGGCGGGCGCGTCGACCTGGGCATCGGCACGGGCTGGGCACGGGCGGAGTTCTTTGCGCTGGGCAGGCAGCACCTCTACGAGCGGCGGGGTGCGTATACCGACGAGGCCCTCGATGTCATGCAGGCCTGTTGGAGCGCCAAAGACGATGTTGCTTTCAGTGGAGAGTTTCATAGCTTTCGCAAGGTGCGCTTTCAACCGCGGCCCGTCCAGCAACCGCGCATTCCGCTGTGGATCGGCTCCCGGGGAACGGCGCGCGCACCCTTGCGCCGCGCTGCGAAGTACGCCGACTACTGGCACCCGACGGGTCTGTCTCCCGAGGAAGTGCAGCGCGGCAGCACGGTCATCGACGAACAGGCCGGCCGCATTGTGCCCACGAGCATCCGTGGACGGATCACCGACGATGCTTCGTTGGGGGAGATGCAGGATTGGCTCGGCGGTTATCAGGCGGCGGGTTGCGTGCAGGCCGCCGTGGATACAAAGTCGGCCACTTTTGACGAATTCATGTCTGCCGCACAGCGCTTGGCACAGGCTGCAGTCTCGGTGAGATAAATGGGGTCAGAGTCAACTTATCCGGGCAGCTCGTTGAACGGCACGCCCTTGTCGGCGCGCATCTCTCCGGGCATGCCCAGCGCGCGCTCGGCGAGCTGGTTGCGCAGCACTTCGTCGGCGCCTCCGGCGATGCGCATGGCCGATGACCACAGGTACTGGTAGAAAACCTCTTCGCGATCCGTTTCGTCGCTGCTGAAGGTGCCCTCGAACTCGTCGAGGTCCATCAGGAACGCATGCGTTTCCTGTAAAAGGGTGGCGGATACAAGCTTTACCAGCGCGACGGTGGCGGGAAGGCCATCGCCGGACCGAGCCTGCTCATCCAGGCGCCGGCCGAAGTTTTTCAGGCCCTGCTCGCGCACGTACCAGCGGGCGAGCTTGGCGCGCACCGCCGGGCTGTCGAGTGCACTGCCGCCCTGCCGTGGCGTTGCCGCGGCCTGTTGAATCAACGACAGCACCGAACCGGACCGGTCCCCGCCCGCGCGGGCGGTGCGGGTGCGATTGCGCTCCGTGGCGAGTACCGTCATGCAGCAGGCCCAACCTTCGCCTTCGGCGCCGACGCGGTTGGCATCGGGGATGACCACGTCGGTGAGGAATGTTTCGTTGAAGTCGGATTTGCCCGTGATCTGCCGGATGGGGCGCACCTCGATGCCGGGGCTTTTCATGTCCACCAGGAAGAAGGTCAGGCCGTTGTGCTTCGCCACGGCGGGATCGGTGCGCGCGATAAGGATGCCCCAGTCGGCGTGGTGCGCCCAGCTCGACCAGACCTTCTGCCCGTTGACCACCCAGTTGTCGCCGTCCTTGACCGCCCGCGTTCGCAGCGCCGCCAGGTCCGACCCGGCGGACGGCTCGGAGAAGAGTTGACACCAGGTGATGTCGCCCCGATGGGTGAGGGTACCGAAATGGTCGTACTGCTGCGGCGTGCCATGACGCTTCACCGCCGCCATGGTCATGTCGAAGCCGATGCCCACCCCGGTAAAGATCGGCGTGTGATAGCGGGCTTCCTCCCGGGCGAAAACGGCTGCCTGCCGGGCCGTTCCACCGGCGCCGCCGGCTGCGACGGGTTCCGCGATCGCCGAGTAGCCGGCATCGTGTTTCCTGCGGATCCACGCCTTGCTGCGCGCCACCAGCTCCGTTTCGGAATACTCTCGGGGTTCGGTGTACTCGGCGGCGTTTTCGGCAAGCCACTCCCTAACCTGTTTGCGGTACCCGTCGTCTCGTGCCTGTTCGCTCATCGGGTGTCCCGGGCCTTTCAGGCGGCTTGCGGATGGCTCGCCGTACCGGCGAGTGCATCGATCAACATGTCGGTCCACACCTCGACGCTGCCCAGGCTCAGTGCCAGCAGGCGCGCCCGGCGGTAGTGGAAATGGCAATCGGCTTCCCAGGTGAAGCCGATACCGCCGTGCAGTTGCAGGTTCTCGCGTGCCGCGGACTCGTAGACCTCGGTCGCGCCGATGCGCGCAGTGGCCGCTGCGGTGTGGCTGTCGGGCTGGTCCTTTGCCAGCGATTCCACCGCAAGAGATTCGAGGGCGCAGAGGGCGTTGGCGTGCGCCAGCTCCAGCGCCGCCAGAATGTCGGCCAGCTTGTGCTTCACTGCCTGGTAGGAGCCCAGCTTGCGGCCGAATATGTAGCGTTCCAGCGTGTAGTCCCGGGCCATGTGCAGCGCGGCTTCGGCCCCGCCCACCTGCTCGAAGGCGAGCAGCGTGGCGAATTCATCGAACAGTGTCCGGGTCAACGCGCCGCCGCTCGCGGCATCGAGGGCTTCACAGCGGGCATCGTGAAAATCGATGGCTGCATGGTGACGCAGTTGGTCAAAGCCGTTCAGCGGCTTTCGCTGCACTCCCCCCTGGTCGAGTTCGACCACGGCCAGGCAGTCCTCCCCACCCCGGTCTGCCAGCACCACGCAAAGCTCGGCAATCCCGGCATCCGGCACCGGCGTTTTGGTGCCGCGAATTCTCGCCCCGGTGATGCTCGTGGCAAGCGGTCGCGCCGTCAGGGTGGCGGATGGCTCGGCCCAGGCAAAGGTGGCAACGCGCTCGCCCGTAGCCAGGCCCGGCAGCCAGCGGGCCTGCTGCTCGGTAGTGCCGGCGAGCCGGATGGCTTCCGCTGCCATGCAGGACGATGAAAAGAACGGCACCGGGGCT
Organism: Pseudomonadales bacterium; assembly: GCA_963663395.1. GTDB lineage: Bacteria > Pseudomonadota > Gammaproteobacteria > Pseudomonadales > Azotimanducaceae > Azophilus. The sequence goes on along the minus strand of OY760226.1, from coordinate 3,630,332 downwards.
ACCGCACGCCCGAGTTCCCGGTTGATGACTGCGAGTTCCCCAGGCCCCAGCCCCACCCCGCCGCAGGATTGGGGAATCGCTGCGCCGAGCAGGCCAAGCTCCCCCATGACGCCCCACAGTTCCCGGTGCCAGGGCACGTTGTCGGTGATGAGTTCACGCAAAGTCTGCGGCGGCGCCTGCTCTTCGCAGAGCGCGTGCACCTGGTCGCGCAGCAGCACCTGTTCTTCGGTTGGCGTGAAGGTCAATGTCTGTCCTCGACGGCCCGGTTGAAACGGAAATCCTATCGGCTCGCGTCGCGTGCAGCCAGTTGCTCCCGCAGACGCTTCTGCATGGCCTCATCGAGCGGAAAGCGATAGAGCAGATAAACCACCAGCAGCTCGGAGACGGCGGGTAGGAACGCGTACACGTAGCGCAGCCCGTCCAGTTGCGCCTGCTCGTTGGGCCCCGACGGATTGAATCCGATCAGCGCCAGCAGCGGGTAGCCGAGCCCGATGCCGAGCGCCCCGCCAACCTTCATGGTGGTGGTGACGGTGGCGTAGAACAGGCCGGTCCGGTCCTGGCCGGTCTGCAATCGGTCGTAGTCGACGATGTCTGCGACCATGGAGCGGATCAGGAAGGGTACGCCCGCGTAAACGATGCCCGACATGAAAAACAGGCCGGCGAACAGCAGGGCATCGCCCTTTCCCGGAAGCAGGTACGAGATGGTTACCGCCACGTGCAGGAACACACCCAGCGCCGCGGCCTTGTGCTTGCTCAGATGTTTTGAAATTTTCACCCAGAGCGGCACGGCGATAGGCCCGGCAGCGAAATAGGACAGCATGATGACCGCCGACCACTCCGGCATTTCAATGATGGCGGCCACATAGAAGATGAACACGGAGGCGCGTACGGAGCTCGGCAGGTGAATGAACAGGTCGGCGATCACCACGCGGCGCAGGAACGGGTTCTGCGCCAGCACCCTGAACGCGGCCGTGAAGCCTAGTGGATTGGGCGCGCGCTTTACGGGGCGCTCGCCGACAAAGCGCACGGCGATGAAAATGGCAATGGGGGTGAGTGCCAGCACGTACCAGCCCATGGCATTCATCTTCACCACGCTCGACAGGGCTTGACCGGTCTGCTCGAGCACCGCGGGAATCATCAGCACCAGCGTCATGGATCCGAGGTGTGCGAACTCACGCCATCCCTGGACGCGCGAGCGCTCGTGATAGTCGTCTGTGAGTTCCGCGCCCCAGGCGATGTGGGAGATGGTCAGCAGCGTGTAGCCCACGTACAACAGCAGCAAGGTGATCAACAGGTAGGCGACGCTGCCGTGCGCCTGGGGGAACCAGTTGGGAAACATGACCAGTACGGTGGAGAGCATGAGGATGGGGATGGCGATGACCATCCAGTGGCGCCGGCGGCCCCATCGCGACGGCAGCTTGTCGGACAGCACCCCCATCACCGGATCGGTAAACAGGTCCCAGAACCGAGCCACCATGAAGATGGTGCCGACGGCGGCGAGCCCGAGACCCATGTCGGTGGCGTAGAACGGCGGTGCGTAGATGGCCAGCGGCGTCGCGAAGGCAGCGATGGGCAGTGCCGGCAGGGAGTAAGCCGCCAATTTGGTGTTGCTGAGCCGCACGGTCGTCTGGTCGCGTGTTGCGCTATCCCGGATTGGTGTCGTTGTCGGCGGGGCGTTCGCGCATACTAACGATGAGTTTGCGCAACCGGAAGAACTGGAGGACGAGCAATGAGACTTGGCGCGGTGCTGGCCCCGTTCTCGCCGGCGCAGCAGGAACGGCCGCTCGCCGACCGGGCGCGCCGCTACGAGGATGCGGGTTTCACCAGCCTGTGGGCGGCGAGTTCGATCGGGCGCGGGGTGTTCATGGTCGACCCGTTCGTCGCGTTGTCCGTGGCAGCGACGGTAACGCGAAACGTCGAACTTGGCACCGGCATCATCCAGGTACCCCTGCATCACCCGGTGGAATTGGCGCATCGCGTGCTTTCACTGGTCGAGGTGTGCGGCGACCGGCTGATTGTGGGGGTGGGGGCCGGTTCATCCGAGCCCGACTTCGCGGCGCTGGGGCGGGACTACACCAAAAGGCTCGATTCGCTGCATCGCAATCTGGCGCCGCTGCGCGGCCTACTTTGCACTGGGGAGTGGGGCGAGATCTCGCTCAATCCGATTCCGCGGCCATCGCCGCCGATCTTCTACGGCACCTGGGGCGGCGAAATCGAGCGAGCGGCGCGCGAATTCGATGGCTGGATCGCTTCCGCGCGTTTCCAACAGGCAGAGCGGCTCAAGACCCGGCTCAAGCGATACCGAGCGGCCGGAGGGCGGCGCGCCGTCGTGACCACCATCATCGTCGACCCCGACAGCGATCTCGGCAAACTGCGCGCGCGCCTGCAGCAATACGCGGACTACGGGTTCGATGACGCGGTGATCATGTTCATGCCCGGGGCCCCGGATCCGGAACGGGTGCGCGCACTGGCCTGACGGCCCGCTTCCGCTTTCCGACTAGCCGGGCAGGTGCGGGATCACCTCATCGCCCACCTGTTTGATGAAGGCATGGATGTCAGGCACCACGACGGCGAAAGCGATCTGGGTGACACCGCGGCCGTGCAGTTCCCTCGCTTTGGAAATCCAGTCGGATGGTGTTCCCACGAACGCGAAGTTCTCGCAAAGAAAATCCTTCAGACCGAGGTCCACCACCAGTCGCTCGTTGGCATTGAGGCCGTCGTCGCCGCCAATGCGCGTGTGCTGCTGGGAATTGTATTGGCGGGCCAAGTCAGCTATGGGCGCCTGGTACCTTCGGGGCAGGAACTTACCTTCCACGCCGGCCTGAAACGTATGGTGCGCGATACCGCCGAGCAGTGACAGGCAACCGCGCACCGCGGTCTCGTAGTCGTCGTCGATGTTGGCGCGTACATGCCACCAGATGTCGAGATCGTCGAGTGTGCGGCCCGACTGCCCGGCCCCGATTTCCAGGTGGCGCAGGGCGCCGTCGATGGCTTCGGGCGCGAGCCCCAGGGTCACATAGACCCCGTCGGCGATGCGGCCGGCCAGTTCCAGGGCCCTGGGGCCGCCGGCCGCCAGGTAGATGGGCACCGGTTCGTCGGTCCACACCAGGCGCGCGGTTCCGCCCCTGTACGGGGCTTCGGAATCGCGCCACAGCCTCTGCATGGTCACCACGTACTCTTCGAGCCGGGCCAGCGTCGCCCGCTTCAGGCCCAGGTTCAGAATGCCGCTGTCGCCGGTGCTGATGCCGATGCGGAAGCGGCCCCCCGAGAGCTCGTTGAGGGTGCTGCTCGCACCTGCCGTGATGGTGGGATGCCGGGACACCGGGTTGGTGATGAAGCTGCCGATCTTGCAATGCGTGGTATTGAGGGCCAGCAGCGTCAGGGCCACGTACTGATCGCGCAGCAGCGCCGGCGAATCTCCGGTACAGACCAGGCCGAAACCGGCTTGTTCGGCCTCGGTGACCCAACGAATGAACTCGTCCTTGCGCTCGGGCTTGCTGGCTATTCCAAAGGTCGTCATTCCCCGTTCACCCCTGCAGTCGGATGGCGATTTAAGCTTCTACGGCAATGTGCCCCGATCATCAAGCGGCACTGAAGCCGTCGACTCGACCGATGCTAGCAGCCCGTGGCAAAAGTCCGCCGGCATTCGAACGCCGCTGCGCCCGCCTGACTGCGTTGCTCGTCGCTCAAATATGCCCGATATTCTCGCTCCTCGCGCCTTGCCAGGCGGGCGCATCGGCGCTCTCGGTGCTACGCCGGACTTTTGCCACGGGCTGCTAGACTCGCATGCCATGAAAACGGCACCGCCGCCCCTGACCGGCATTCGCGTACTGGAACTCAGCACCGGCATCGCCGGACAGACCGCAGGCATGCTGCTCGCCGATCTGGGAGCCGAGGTCGTCAGGCCGGTATCGGCACAACCGCTCGATGGAGCCCTCAGCCGGGGAGCGCGAGGGGGCACCCCTCGCATCGGTGATGAAGCGATGCCGGGATTTCTTTGCTGGAATCGGGGCAAGGTGCTGTTCGGCCCATTGGACGACCCATCCCAGCATGCCCTTGAACTACGCCGCTTGGCGGAGCGCGCGGACGTCCTGCTGGCAGACACGCATCCGGGGTGTCTCGAGCGCAACGGCCTGGATGCCGCAACATTGGCAACGGCGGCCCCGGCGCTCGTGCACGTATGGATGCCACCCATCTCGGCGGGCGGCCGCTGGAGCCACCTGCCGCACGATGAATTGTTGCTCGATGCGGTCTCCGGATTCGCCGCCCATCACCCCGCCACCGAGGAGCGGCCGGTGGCATCCGTGGTACCGACACGCCTGCACCTGCACGGCGCCATGGCAGCGTCGGCCGCGGCGGCCGGGCTGTTCGCGAGAGCCCGCGATGGCTGGGGGCGCTCTGCCGTGGTCACCGGCCTGCAGGCCGCAGGGGCGGCGCTGTGCACGCTCATGACCGCTTCCATCGACGGCCCGCCCATCGTTTCCTCCGGCAAGCTGATCGGCGGAGGGTGCCAGTTCCGCCTGTATCAATGTAGTAACGAGCGCTGGATATTTCTCGGCGCGCTGTCTCCGGAGCTGTTCTTCCGGGCGCTCGATGTGCTCGACCGGGTGGATGTGATGGCCCGGGAAGATGTGGCCGGCGACTTCACGAACATCATGCGCCCGGAGATCGCGAGCCGGGTGGCCGCCGAGTTGGAACCCGTCTTCAGGTCGCGAACGGCAGCGCATTGGCTGGAGGCGTTTCGGGCAGCCGATGTGCCCGCGGCGCCGGTCCTGGCTCCCGATGCCTGGCTGGAAGGCGAGGTGATCGCGGGTGCCTGTCCGCCGGTACGGGTGGCGCACGCATTGGTGGGCGAGCTTGTCATGCCGGGAGTTGCCGTGGACATGGAGCAGACCCCGGAACGGGCGGGCCCGGTTCCCGTGCCGGGAGACCTCGCCGACATGCGTGACCTGTGGAAGGGCGCGGCGCCCCCCAAACCCGGGGGAAAGCGGCCGGAGCCAGGGGTTCTGCCGCTCACGGGCCTGAAAGTGGTCGATTCTTCGACGTTTCTTGCCGGGCCATTCGTGTCGAGCCTGTTGGGCACTCACGGTGCGGAAGTCATCAAGGTGGAGAGCCCCGCGGGAGACCCGTACAGCGTGTTTACCGCCCCATACGCCATCGTCAACGAACACAAGAAAGCGGTCAGGCTCAACCTTCGCGATGCCGGTGAACGGGAAGTATTTCTCGAGCTGATCGCGCGCGCCGATGCGGCCGTTGACAACCTGCTCCCTGCCAGTCTCGCACGTCTTCGGTTGCAGCCCGTAGTGTACGCGCGCGCAAACGCGAATCTCATTCGTTGCTCGGTCACCGCGTTCGGGCAGACGGGGGCGTGGGCCGAGTTTCCGGGATTCGATCCGCTGCTGCAGACCCTCAGCGGGCTTGCCTCGGTGCAGGGCGGGGAGGGTCGGCCGATTACGGCCGGCGCTCCGGTACACGATGTCACTACTGGCGCCGTCGGCGCCCTCGGGACCCTGGCGGCGCTTTACGTACGCGAGACCAGAGGTGTTGCGCAACGCGTATTCACCTCGCTCGCGGCAGTTTCGACGTTGCTGCAAAGCGGTGAGCTGACCAGGTATCCGGGCCGTCCGGGGCGGGCTCTCGGCGGCATGGATCATCCCGGCCCCGATGCTTGCCGGCGCTACTATCGCGCGCAAGACCGGTGGATGGCGATATCGGCGCGTACCCGGGAGCAGCGCGAGACGTTACTCGACATCCTGGGGCTGGCCGACCTTGCCGGCGCCGGTGATGCGGCGCTTGCGGCGGCGATGGCTCAGGTTGTGTCGGGCAGGACGGTAGAGGATTGGGTTATCGCGCTGGCCGCGGGGGGTGTTCCGGCCTGTCAGGTACTTGAACGCGTGGAGTTCGACGACCCGTTTCTTTGTGAACAGCGTTACACGAAGGTGGTCCACTCGGCCAGCGTGGGGCGGCTGCGCCTCATCGGCGGTTTTACCGATTGGCGCGGTACACGACGGCGCGACGGTACGCCGCCAGGTGAGTACGAAATTGACTCAGCGGCGGTCGCGGAAGTCTGGCGCAAGACTGAGGGGGATGACAGTTGCATCTGACTGAGACGATAGCGCGTTCCATTGCTGCGACCGATTACGACAGCATCCCGGTCGACGTTCGGGAAAAAACGAGGCTCAGCATTCTGGACACGCTCGGCGTCATGGTGCCGCCCTCCAGCCTGGACCCGACCTGCGAACGCCTGGCGGAAATCGTGACGCAAGAGAGCGGCCCGGGCCAGTCGACGATGATCGGGCTGGGTAAGAAAGGCTCCGCCATCATGGCTGCCTATCTCAACGGCTCCTTCGCCCACGTCCTGGACTACGACGACACAATCGACGACCTGGGTCATCATCCGTCGGCACAAACCGTTCCAGCGGCGCTCGCCGTTGCCGAGCGCCTGGGCAACGTGAGCGGCAGGGAGTTTATCACCGCGGTTGCCCTCGGCAGTGATCTGGGCGCGCGCCTGTCCGCATCCCCCACCGGCAAGCTCGGCGTCGATCACCGCTGGTTTCCGATCAGCAATTTCGGGGTCTTCTCCGCGACCGCTGCCGCCGGCAAGCTGCTGCGCCTGAGCGAAGGCCAGTTGATCAATGCGCTCGGCCTTGCATTGCACCGCTGTCACGGACAACTCGATGCCGTCGCGGCGCCGGAGTCGGAGTTGCGGGCGATTCGGGACGGTTTCATCAACAAGGAGGGGGTGTTGTGCGCGTTGTTGGCCGGGAGTGGCGTCAAGGCATGCCGCAACGGGATTGAGCTTTTTTTTGAAAACTACTACGACAACCGCTTTGATGCGGAACGGCTGCTGTCGGGATTGGGGGAGGAGTACCGCCACGCCGGGGTCAGCCTAAAGCCCTGGCCCTGTTGCCGCCTGACCCACGGCTACGTGGAGGCAACCCGCAGGATTCTCGCTCAGAACAGCATCGTGCCGGCGAACATCAGGCAGATCACGCTGGTCGTCTCTGAGGGAACGCGAGACCTGTTCTGCGAACCCGAGGTTGAAAAGAGGGCGCCGACCATGAGCATTCAAGCAAAATTTTCGCTCTTCTTTACGGTTGCCGTTGGCGTAATCAAAACGCCCCGGATCGCGGATTTTCTCCCGGCGAATCTGCGGAGTCGCGATGTGCTGGCCGCCATTCGCCGCGTGCAATATCGGGTCAGTGACGACCTTGGCCCCGCTGCCGAGATCACACCGGCCATCGTTGAAGTCCAGACGAAGGACGGACAGGCTTTCTCCGATCGACTCAACATCGTTTTCGGGCACCCGAACAACCCGATGTCCGAGGAAGACGTCATTGCGAAATTCAAGGATTGCCTGCAATACGCCAGGCACCCGATACCGGAACAACAGATCGACCGGTTGATCGACTCGCTGTTGCGCCTGGATGTCGTTCAGGACGTGAGGGAAGCTTCCGCGCTGCTGCCGTAGCCGGAATGATCCGCCGGGTGCATTCTCTTGCCAGCCAGGGTCGGCGTTCCGCGGGCGGCGGCAGGATCAGTCTTTGCCGCGGTCCATGGCGGTTTCCGCCAACGCCATGTCGCCCCCGACACTGCGACTTGCCCAGCAGAACGTCAAGCCGCAAACGAGCGCCGTGGTACCGATGACGCCCAGCATGGAGTAGCGAATGGACAACTCCCCGAACTGGGGGGCCAGCAGGTCATTGGTCAGCCCGACCAGGAACGGGCCGCCGCCCATACCCAACAGACTGGTCACCATGTACTGCGTCGTATAGCTCATGGAGCGCATCTCGGGCCGGACGATGCCCTGGGTCACGGTAGCCACGGCAGGCGCGGAAGCCGCTCCAGACGGCAATGACGATACTCAGGATATTGCGGCGGTTGCCGCGGTCGCACAGGTGGGCCATGGGAATGCCGAACGAGACGTACACCGCCGCGAAGGCGAATCCCGTCAGGAAGCCCATTGCGGTGTCGCTGGCCCCCAGTTCGTTCTGGATCGGTACCAGCAGGATGGACATGATCTGCCGGTCGAGGTTGTGTACCAGGAAGACGACCGTCAGCAGCAGCAGGGCGTACCGTGAATATCCGGCGGACAGGGGTTTGGATGCTGCCGTCACCGAAGGCGTACAGCCGTCCCCGAGGCGACCAGGAATACCATGCCCTTGCCCCCACCGCTGATCTCGCTGAAATCGAGATCCACTCCGATCACCGCGTCGCCACCGAGTTCTTCGGCGTGCGCTGCGAGTTCCTCGAGGCAGGTCTGGCGTGCTTGCCTGAGCGCCTTCTGGTGGGTGCCGCTGCGGCCTCCGAAGATGTCCCGCAGACCGCCGAGCATGTCGCGAAATACGTTGATGCCCAGCACGCACTCGGCGGTGACGATGCCGAGTGTTTCCTGAATCTCCCGGCCGGGCATCGAGTGGGTCGTCGTCAGGTTGCTCAGTGGGATGGTCATCGGGATTGCCTGTTTTGGTCGCCCTGGTTGGACACGCAGGATAGCGCATCGCCTGACGATTTCGAGAGACGGGTTTGGGAATTCAGTCTCTATCGGTCCGGGTTGCGAGCTGTTGCTTGCGGTACCTGTTGCGAATCCACCGGATGCAGCGTTGCAGGCTGCCGGTACTCGCGAAGAAGAGGAGTTGCGCGCCGACAATCAGGGCAATGAACAGCGGGATGTAGCCGTAGCCCGCGTTGCCCACCTCGAAGTAGAAGACAGAGTTGTAGACCTTGCCGTTGGCGGGGTTCTCCGCCACCACCACCCCGATGTAGCCGCCCGGGTCGTCGAAGGAGTGGCTGACAGTGACCCAGCCGGTGGGTTCGGCCGCCAGCGGGCGGTGGAAGACCGTCTGCGCATCCAGGTCGGGAATGGAAATCACATCGTCCCGGTTGGCGAAGATGCCGAAGCCCTGCTCGTCCCTGACGATGCGGAATTCGATGGGCATCTCCTTCATCATTTCGTGCAGGTACTCCACGACGAACAGCGCCCTGCCGGTGTCGGGCACCCGTTCGCAGAATTCCTCGGATCCATGGGTGTCGGGCAGGTACAGCGTGAAGTGGGCCTGCAGAAAGCCCATCTTCATCAGGCACAGGTCTTCCTCGGCGACCACGCCACCGTGGCTGAACGACAGTTGGCTCCAAAGTAATGCGAGGGCAACGGCGACGCTCTTGAAGCCGCGTTGCCGCAGGGCTCGTGACCTGCACGGAATCGATTGAAGCGATCCGAACACGGGGTCAGGCCGCATGGGTACTTGCCTGCAGCCAGGCATAGGCGATTATCCAGAGGGTCAACGCGCCGGCGATCCACTGTCCGCTCGTGCCCAGCCGCCTGATGTCGTAGGTCGCCGCGAGTACGCCGCCCACGGCGCCCGCGGCGAATCCCAGGAAGTGGGCCATGATGTCCGTGCGCACGCCGCCGACGCCGGTATAAACCAGCAGCGCGATCGCGGCGAACAGCGGCGCGAAACTCTGCCGCCAGTTGCGGCCGCGCAGGTAACCGCGCCGCCACACGAAGGTGCCGGTCAGGCCCAGGACGGCGAAGGTGGCGGTGGAAGCGCCCAGGGAGACGAAGGGCGGCGTCTGCAGCCAGGCGTTGGCCAGGTTGGCCAGCGAAGCGCCCACTACCACCAGCAGCCAGCCCAGACCCGAGCCCAGGTACCGCCCGAGAAAGATCCCGAACAGGGCGCCGAAGAAGGAGTTTCCGGCGATGTGGCCGAGGTCGGCGTGCAGCGTCAGGGCGGTGACTGTTCGCCACCATTGCCCCTCCCGCACCAGTTCCGCGTTCATGACGCCGGACTCGCGCCAGTCCCAGCCGAAGATGGCCGAGCCTTCCAGGTTCGGCAGCATCCAGATGACGACCAGGTAGCCCAGCACGCCGGCCCAGCCGCTGTCGAACCGATGCACCTTCGGGCGATAGGGCGGAAGCTGCCGGTTTTCCGCGTCGTACCTGTCGAGTTCGGCTCGCGCTGTCAACTCCTGTTCCACAGGCACCTCCAGGCGCCACATCCGGTTGTGATGTTCCATCCGGTGGGGAATACGCAGGGCTTCGAGCACCAGTTGCGCATCGGCCAGCACACGCCGGTCGCGGGCGCGGCGCAGTTCGATCCAGATTTCGTCGGTACCGTTTTCCATGGCGTCCAGGCAGCCGTCAGCCCAGCGCGAGGCGCCGGATGAGCACCGTGTCTGTGGTGGTGCGGCGCAGGCGCACACCCAGGCACACGGCGACCAGCAGCATACCGATGGTCATCCCGGCCCAGTAGCCGTAGACGCCGATGGCGGGGAATCCGAACCAGCCCGTCGCCAGGGCGTGGCCGAGGGGCAGGGCGACCAGCCAGTAGCCCAGCAGCCCGAAAACCATGGGAACGCGGGTGTCCTTATACCCCCGCAAGATGCCGTCCATCGTGGCGATGGCATCGTCGACGAGCTGGTAGACGGCAATGAAGATCAACAGGTTGACGGCAATGGCGATGACGGCCGGGTCGGTAGTGTATATCCCCACCAGCGCACTGCGCAGGCCCACCAGTACGACGCTCACCGCCAGCGCGTAGAGCAGCGACAGCTTCATGGCGGTCATGGAGATTTGCCGGGCCCCATCCGCATCTCCGGCACCGACGTGGAAGCCGACCCGAATTCCCGCGGCCGCACCCAGGCTCATGGGCAGCACATAGGTCATCCAGTTGATGTTGCCGGCAATGCCGTTGGCGGCCTGGGGAGTCATCCCGAACGAGGCTATAAGAAAGCCGATCACGGAGTAGACGGCCATTTCCATGAATACCGCCGCCCCGATCGGCAGGCCGAGCTTCAGAATCCGCCCAATGGTGGCGGCTTCCGGCCAGCGGAGCCGCTCGAACAGCCCGGTCCTCCGGAAAAACGGCCGCCGCGCCACCGAGGTCATCAGCACCAGCTCGAACCACATGACGACGGCGGTTGCCCAGCCGCATCCCTCGCCGCCGAGTTCGGGGAAGCCCCAGGCGCCGTAAATCAGTACATAGTTCAACGGCGCGTTCAGGCACAGTGCGGAAAACGCGATGGTCATCGGCGGCCGCGTATACCCGAGGCCTTCGGAGGTGTACCTGAGCGCGATGTAGATCATGCCCGGCGGCATGCCCCAGGCAACCGCGTCGAGATAGGCGACGGCGACCTCGACTACCGCGGGCTCTGCGTTCAGCAACGCGAAAAAGTGGTGGGAATTGTGCAGGAGCGCGATCGTGATCAGCGAGGTGAAAAGAGCGACCCAGAGGCCCTGGCAGACAATGGCCCCGGAATCGCCGACCCGCTGGGCGCCGGTGAGTTGGGCGACGATGGGCGTGATCGCATTGGTCAGCCCCGTCATCAGCATGAACACGGGCCAGAGCAGGAAGCCCGCCAGGGTCACGCCGGCCAGGTCCAGCGATGCGTAGTGGCCCGCCATGGCGGTGTCCACGAAGCCCATGCCCATGATGCAGAACTGGGTAGCCATCATGGGTGCGCCAAGGCGCACCAGCGCCCTGGTCTCCTTGAGGAAACTGCGCTGAGAACCCCTGGAAAAGGCTTGGTTCACGGCCTTGATTCCCGTGTTTCCAACGCTCGGCTCAGACGCGGGAGCCACCGGCCAGAGCTAGGAGTTTACAACCCGACGCGTCGGGACGAGGACGCGGCTCGCTGCCGGACCTGACAGATTTGTTCCATAAAAGTTTCCAACCCGGCCTGCCGGGACGCTGACGTGGAAGGAACAACGCCGGATTTCGGAAAAGAGTTCGCATGCGGGGCTTCCCTTTCGGCGCGTTAAGCTCGTTCGAACGCCTTGCGTACACCAAGACAAAGAGGCCGATGCGCCGAAAGGGAAGCCCCGCATGCGAACTCGCTGCCCGGTGCAGGCATTTGTCCTACAGAAGCGAAAGAAGCGATTGGAGAATTGTTCCATGCGAGCGAACTTGGCCAACAGGACCGAGGACCTCAGGAGGTGGCTCGGGCCGCTTCTTCCCTGGCCTTGCGCACGCTTTCGTTGGTCTGGTTGAAGAGCAGCTCCCGCCGGGCTTTCTCTTCCTCTTCGGTCAACTCACGTTTGGAAAGCTCGCGGCCGATATGGAATCCCTTGTCCACCGCCGGCCGGGCGCCCACCTCGTCCACCCAGCGCTTCAGGTTCGGGAAGTCGTCCCAGACCGTCTCGTCGATCAGGCGCCCCATGAGCATCGCCCAGGGCCAGGTGATGATGTCGGCAATGGAATAGTCGGCGCCGGCCAGCCAGGGATGAACGGAAAGCTGCGCGTCCATGACGCCCGAAAGGCGGTCCACTTCGCCGACGAAGCGTTTCGTCCCGTAAGCGAGTTGATCCGGGTCGTCGGTGATGTTCTTCGCGTAGTTCTTGAAGTGGTTGGCGTTGCCCATCATCGGGCCGAGGTTCGCCATCTGCCAGTGCACCCACTGGAGCACGCGATAGCGCTCGACACCTTCTGCAGGCAGGAACTTGCCGGTCTTGTCTGCCAGGTACTCGAGGATGGCGCCGGATTCGAACAGCGCCACCGGCGCGCCGCCTCCGGGCGGGTCGTGGTCGACGATGGCCGGCATGCGGTTGTTGGGGCTGATGCGCAGGAACTCCGGCCTGAACTGGTCACCGCCGCCGATGTCGACCGGCACGATGTTGTAGTCCAGCCCGCACTCTTCGAGCATTATCGTGACTTTCCAGCCGTTGGGCGTGGGCCAGTAGTGAAGGTCGATCATGCTGCGCTCCCTGTCGTGTTGACCAGCTAATCCTGCTGAATCCGGGTTCCGCGACGTACCAGGCGATGGCGGAAGATCTTCCACTCCCCGTCGACCCGACGCATGTCGGATTCGTAGGTCGCCCAGAGCGTCAGCGTGGTGTCTTCGGCATCGGCCATGTAGTGCAGCGCCTGCACGTCGGAGCGCGTGTGGGCGATGTCGCCATCCACGGTGGCGAGTTGCGGGCCCAGCATGTGCTGGGTCGGCCCGAACTGCTTGAGCGCCTCGATAACGTAGTCAACCCAGGCTGCGGCGCCGAGGATGGATTCGTCGCCGAAACCCAGCACCTCCACATCGTCGGCGAAACAGGACCGGTACATGTCCATATCCCGGTTATCGACCCCGGCGGCATACCGCAAATGAACGTCCTGCAGCGCGATGCGGTCTGCGGAGAGTTGATCGGACATTGATTCTTCCTCTTGTTTGATGAGTGTCGAAATATGGTTTTCGGGACATTCGGGGAAGACCCCGCGCCTCCCGAATGGCGGCGCGTAGTATACCGGCCAACGTGACCGCATCGACCACCCTCCGCGGAAAACGTGAGGAGAAACCTCTCGTCAACGGCTTTTGTTCGCGCCAGGGTTAGCCGGCCAGGAGATATCCGTAGAGCTTGAGCGCGAGTTCCTTGCGGTGCGTTTCCAACCAGGCCTGCGTGGCGGGTGTCATCAGCATCGTCCGGCAGTTCTCTTCCGCAACCACCTGTATCGCCTGCTCCCTGCCGGCACCCGGCGGCCGGACCGCATCGCCCGGCCCAATCTGGTACAGGCGGGCACCAGCCACATCGCAAGCGGAAGCCCGCCCGGAAATCAGCAGTTGCAGGCCGTCTTGCGGCTCCGCGGCCACGGCGAGCGATTCGCCGGCAGCATACTCCCGCGGTTCCAGCCAGTTGCGCAGTTCTTCCACCAGTTCCTCGAAATCGATCTGCCGCTCCAGGTAGCGCTCGAGGTCGTCCGCGGCCCGCTCGAGCAGCGAGGCGCGCTGCCCCTCCGTCGAGCTTGTGCCCGCCCGCCATGCTGCCAGCGCGATGTCCTCGCCGCGCTCCAGTGCGTGATCTGCATCGGGCTCGATAAACAATCCTGCGAAGGCCTTGGCCGACAGGTTGCGCTCGAAATCGCGGGCCAACTGCTTCGGCAATGCGCTGAGCACAACCTTCACGCCGGCCGCCTGCGCTGTCTGCAGCAAGCGCGCCAGCACGCTTACCGCCGAGGGGTCGCAGCCCGAAACGGCAGCGAAATCCAGCAGGAGGCAGACGGGCCGCGCCGCACCGTCCAGGGACTCCCTGAGCCGGTCGACCAGTGAAGTGACGCTGCCGAAGAAGATGTAGCCGCGCAGGCGGTAGGCATGCACGCGCTCGCCTTCCTCGAGCAGTATGGCCCGGTCGGGTACGGGGCGTGTCCTGTTGCTGCGGCGCTCCCGCGCGGTAAAGCGGGATGCGATCGTATCCACGCGGCTCAACTGCACGGCGAAAAGCACGAGTGTCGCCAGCATGCCGGCGCCAATGCCTTCGAGCAGCCCGAAGGCGATGATGACAATGAAGATCAGGACGACGATTCCGAACGCGGAAGAGGGGAGGCGGTTGCGGCTGCCGATGAGGCCCTGGTCCAGCATGCCGAGGCCGGCGAAGATCAATATGCCGCCGACCAGCGGCGACGGCACCAGTTCCAGCATGCCATCGCCGACGATCAATGCGCTTGCGATGACCAGCGCGGCGAAGATGCCGGTCAGGCGGGTGTCGGCCCCGAACAGCTTGCTGCGCAGCGATGCCGGTACGACGATGGTGGCGACCGTACCCCCGCCCAGACCGGCGACGAGGGAGGCGGCGCCCCCGGCCCGGAATTCCCGATCCCAATCCAGCTCCCGGTTGAGGGCTACTTCAAGGCCGGCGACGTTCATGACGATGGCGATGAGTGCGACCAGCATCAGGCCCAGCATGTTGGGAACCTGCAGGGCTGCCGCAGCCCAATCCACGCGCAGCAGGTCGGCGGGGCCCAGTACCGGCCACAGGTTGCCCTCGGCCGTGCCGGTCAGCAGCAGGCCGGTTGCCCGTGCCTCGGCGCCGGAAATGCCGAGCGCGGCGAACGCCAGATGGTAGGCAACGACCGCGAGCGCGACGCTCAGGGGCAGAATCAGCGGGTTGCGCCAGCGTTTCATCGCCCAATACAGGGCGATTCCGTAGGCCGCGCCGGGTACCCAGCGCCATAGCGTTGCGGGCTCCAGCAATTCCGGAAGCGCTCCCCAGGCCAGTTCCGCGTCCATCAGCGACATGGCTGCCAGGCACACGGCGCCGCCGATTCCGGCGACAAAGCCGGAAGCGACGGGATAGGGGATGAATCGCACCAGGTTGGAAAGACGAAAATGCCCGATTGCCACGATGCAGAGGCCGGTCAGAACGGCACTGAGGATGAGCGCAACCGCTACACTGACGAACAGGGCGTCGCCCTGTGCATCCATGGTGGAGGCGATGACAGCCATGCCGATGACCAGCGCGGGGGAGAGCCCGGCGATCACGCCGCGAAAGCCGCCCGCCAGCGCGGTGACCAGGCAGGCGGCGAGGTTTCCGAACAGGATCAGGCCCACGCCCTGGGATGTGTAGGGGGCAAGCTGTCCGGAGAATATGAAGGTTGCAAAGGCGACCTGGGCGACCAGCAGCCCGAGGCCCGACGTGACGCCGGTGGAGAGAGCCGGCACGGCTCGCGCGGACAGGATGTCCGACCGCAGTTCCTTCACGAGTTCGATGTACGGCGACTTCACCGCGATGGGCGCCCGGAGGAAATGCGGGCACCACGAATCGGGCGCGCCGGCCGCTTGCCTGTCAGGCGGCTGGCCATCGACCGCGTGCTTTCGTTCCTGTCATGGGCCGCGCTCCCCGGGGCCAATCGTATCGCCCGGTGAGCAGCAACGTTACGATGTTACTTGCGACCCGGCAAATGCGACGTCAGGGGCGGTGCCGCAACCGCGGCGACGCTGGTTGCCGAATGTTTCAGCAAATGAGGACGAGCGAGGCGCCGCAATGGCGCCCCGCACAGGTCCTCGGCAACCGAGACGGGCTCAGCCGGCGGCTGCGTTGTAGCCGAGTATCGCCTTCACCTCGAGGAACTCCTCGAAGCCGTGCGTACCCCACTCGCGGCCGTTACCGGACTGCTTGTAGCCGCCGAAAGGCGCGCTGGGGTCTACCGACGCACCGTTCAGGTGGACGTTGCCGGAGCGAATGCGCCGCGCCATGGCCCTGGCCCGGTCCGGGTCGCCGGCGGAAATGTAGCCGGACAAGCCGTATGGCGTGTCGTTGGCTATGCGCACCGCGTCTTCGTCGTCCTCGTAGCCGATCAGCGACAGCACGGGACCGAAAATCTCCTCCCGGGCGATGGTCATGTCGTTGGTGACGTGGGAGAACACCGTGGGCTTCACGTAGTAGCCGCGATTCAGCCCGTCGGGGCGGCCGGGGCCGCCGGTCTCGAGCCTGGCTCCCTCATCGATACCCTTCTGGATAAGCCCCTGGATCTTGTTGAACTGGACTTCGGAGACCACCGGGCCGATGTTGGTGTCCGCTGCTTTGGGATCGCCGACCTTGATGCCTTCGGCGGCTGACCGGGCAATGGCCGCGGCCTCGTCCATGCGCCCGTTCGGGACGAGCATGCGCGTCGGCGCGTTGCAGGACTGGCCGGAGTTGGTGCACATGCCCGCCATGTCCCGGGCAATGACGGCCTGGAAATCGGCATCGTCGAGAATGATGTTGGCAGACTTGCCGCCGAGTTCCTGGGTGACGCGCTTGACCGTGGGCGCTGCGTTTTTCGCCACCTCTATGCCCGCGCGTGTCGAACCGGTGAACGACATCATGTCGACATCGGGATGCGAGGACAGCGCCACGCCCACCGTCGGCCCGTCGCCGTTGACCAGGTTGAAGACCCCTGGGGGAACGCCGGCCTCGTCGAGAATCTCGGCAAAGAGAACGGCATTGAAGGGGGCCACTTCCGAGGGCTTGAGCACCATGGTGCAGCCGGCTGCCAGGGCCGGGGCCACCTTGCAGGCGATCTGGTTGATCGGCCAGTTCCAGGGGGTGATGAAGCCGCAGACGCCCGCGGGTTCCTTGACGATGTGGGACGTACCCAGGTCTTCTTCGAACTCGAAGGTCTTCAGTACGTTCAGGTTGGTCATCATGTGGGCGATGCCCATCGGTGCCTGGGCGGCCTTGGCGAGGAACATGGGCGCGCCCATCTCTTCGCTGATGGTCGCTGCCACTTCGTCCATGCGCCCCTGGTAGACGCCGACGATGCGCTCCATCATCGCGACGCGCTCTTCCCGGGTGGTTTGGGAGAAAGTCTCGAACGCAGCCTTGGCCGCGGCGACGGCCCGGTTGACGTCTTCCTCGTTACCGAGGGCGATATCATCGATGGGCTCTTCGTTGGCGGGATTGATGACCGCCAGGGTCTTGGTGCCGGCGGGCTTTACCCACTCGCCGTTGATATAGAATTTCTGTCGATTGCTCACGGTTTTACCCTTCACGTGTGTCCGGAAATTGGGGGGCGGTAGCTTACCACCAAATTCGGGGCTGCCAAGCGCGGGGACAGGCTCGGATGGAACAAATTGCCCATGTGGATCTTTGGTTTCTATGGAACAGCCGCCAGCACCGGGCAGCGAGTTCGCATGCGGGGCTTCCCTTTCGGCGCGCGGCCTCGTTGTCTTGATGTACGCGAGGCGTTCGGACGAGCTTAACGCGCCGAAAGTTTGGCACCCGGCCCCGCAACCAGTTACGGGGCGTCGCCACCTGCCGAAGCGGTGCTTCGGCTCGGGCTACGCCCGACCGGCGGCGACCCCGCATGCGAACTCTTTTCCGAGATTCGGCGTTGTTCGCCGCACATTAGTGCGCCGCTTCAGCGCGCCGAGGCGTCGGGTTTCCTGCTCGCAGGTGCTGATTGTCCCGGCGGCGCCCGGTCAGCGTCGCCGTCGCTATTGGCTACTGCACGTTCATTGACTGGGACAGGACGCCGAAGCCGTCGGTGGCGGCGTGGCGCTTGCCGATCACCGCCTGGTATTCGTCGGAGTCGTACCACTCGCGGAAGTGGTCGGTGTCCCGGAACTTCAGCACTATCGTCTGCTTGCCCGGCGGTGTCCCTTCGATGGTTTCCGCGGCCTCGTCGTAGACGACCACCTCGACCCCGTGGGCCTGGGCGGTCGCGCCGGCGCCGACCTGGTATTCGCGGTACAGGTCGCGGTCATTCACTTCGTATTGAAGAACGAAATAAGCTGCCATTGCATACTCCTCAAGCGACCGGCGGGGCCGCTGGTTTGTTTGATCTGGAACCGGAGCTCACTTGCCCGGTTGCGCGTCCCCTTCCCCGGAAAATTCGGGCAGGCCCGGGTGTCCGAGGAACATCTTGCCGAGTTCCGCATACAGCGGGTGCGCAACCCAGCGGTGGGTGGCGCAGCCGTGGGCATCGCGGAGCTTGCGTTCCAGCGGGCAATCCATGCGCAGGCTGGTCGTGCCCGCCGCGTTGTGCACGCTGTCGACGACGTGCATGGATACATTCGCTGCATGAGTGCAGGCCAGCCGGGCGAGCTTGGTGGTCTCGGGGCCGGGCGTGGGCGCGCCGGCCTCCAGTTCCTCCACCACGTCGTCCATGGTTTCCATCAGGAAGGACCGGGCCGCGCGCAGCGAAGCTTCGCCTTCGCCCATGCGGTAGTGGGCGATGGGCTTGTCTCTGAGGGTGGAGGTGGTCAACAGCGGAACCTTGTTCTGGGCGATGTCGGAGAAGGCGTCGAGGGCGCCTCTGGCGACGCCGATGGCGACGGCTGCCTTGTTGAACGACAGCCTGAGCGCCACGGGGATGCGGAATACCGGGTTCGGGTAGTGTGCCGGTACGCTGAAGAGTTCCACCGGCACCAGTCGTTCCGGCACCAGGGCGCCATCGGCAAACACATCGTGGCTGCCGGAGCCGCGCAGCCCCGCCATGTGCCAGGTGTCCTTGATCTCCCACTCGCTCTTGTGCAGGAACCACATGCGGAAGATCGGGACGCCGGCGTCGTCCATCTTCGGATTGCCGTCCTCGACGATGGGCGCCACCATGAAGGCCCACTCGGCGTTGTGGCAGCCGGAGAGGAAGGTGGCCTGGCCCCACACCCGGTAGCTGCCGTCCTTCTGTTCGATTGCATAGGAGGGTTGGGTTCCGGGCCCGCCGCCGCCGCACATGATCACCCGGGGGTTGTCCAGGTAGACTTCCTTGGCGATGGCCGGGTCCATGCCGCCCGCGGCAATGGCGTTGATCTCCGAGCCGATCATGATATTCCAGCCCACCGAACCGTCGATGGCGGCGATGGCCTCGAGGATTTCGATGGTTTCGCGGACGCTGGCGTTTTCGCCGCCCAGTTCGTGGGGCAGGGTAAACCGGTACAGGCCTTCCTGGATGAGGATTTCGGCCGTTTCCGCCGGCAGCCGCCTTGCCTTCTGGGCTTCGTCACCGCCTTCCACGATGGCGTCCCTGATCCGGTGCACCCGCTCGAGAGGCGTTTCGGTGAAAAATGTCTGCTGGGTTGCTTCGGCCATGATTGCATCCTTCCGCTGTCTTTTTAGGATAACCCGTTATCCTTTTCAGGAAAACGGGCAATCGGCCAACGGGGAACTCAAAAGCCGGCGACCAGCCCTTCCTTGCGGTGGTCGGACCCGCCCACGTAGCCGGAATCCGTCTTCAGGATGAGTTGAGCGCCGCCGAACACGGGCTCGGCCGGTTCGAATCGAACCCGGTGGCCCCGGTCGGCCAGTCCCTGTGCCACTCCGTGGTCGAAACCGGTTTCCAGGCCCACGCTGAAATCCGGGTAGACGTGCCAGCGCGGCGCATCGCTGGCGGCCTGGGGATTCTGGCCCTGGTCGAAGATGCGCCGCACCATCTGTACGTGGCCCTGGTGCTGCATGTGGCCGCCCATGACCCCGAAGCTCATTGCGGGCGCGCCGTCGCGGGTTACGAAACCCGGAATGATGGTGTGGTAGGGGCGCTTTTTCGGGCCGACCCGGTTTGGATGGCCCGACTCCAGCACGAAACCCAGCCCCCGGTTCTGCATGGCAATGCCGGTGCCGGGGACGACGACCCCGGAACCGAACCCTTCGTAGTTCGACTGGATCATGGAAACCATCATCCCGTCGGCGTCGGCCGCGGTCAGATAGACGGTGTCGCGGCTGGTTGGCAGGGCCACCGGCGGCAGCGAATTGGCCTGCTTTCGGATGCGCTGCGCGGCCCGCTTGAGTGAGCTTTCGTCCAGCAACTCCTCCGGTGACACCTGCATTGCCGCAGGGTCGGCGAAATGATCGAAGGCCGCGCGAATGGCCATCTTCATGGCTTCGAGTTCCCGATGGACGCCCGCTTCGGAGTCCAGGGGGGCGACATCGAGGTGCTGCAGGATGCCCAGCGCGATCTGGGCGGCGAGCCCCTGTCCGTTGGGCGGAATCTCGTGGAGGGTTACCTTGCGGTAGTCCTGGGCCAGTGGAGCGACCCAGTCGGCGCGGTGTTCCGCCAGGTCGGCCATGCGCATGGCGCCGCCTTCGGCGATGGACGCGGCCTCGATCCGTTCGGCCAGCCTGCCGCGGTAGAAGGACTCACCGCGCGTCTCGGCAATCTCCGCGAGCGTCGCCGCCAGGTCCGGGCGCCGGAACAGGTCGCCGGGTGCGGGCGCAGGCAGGAAGTGTTCGGCGAAGTGCTCGAAGCCTCGATAGGCTTCCTCGGCGAACTGCCAGTAGAAACCGGTCTTGGGGCCCACCTGAAAACCCGCTTCGGCATAGCGGATCGCATCGTTGAACAGTTCGGGAAAAGGCAGCCTGCCGTAGCGGCCGGACAGCGCGACCCAGGCGCTGACGGCGCCGGGCACCGTCACTGCATCCCAGCCCCGGTTCGGCATCGAGCCGCGGCCGGCGTACCGCTCCGGAGTCCAGCCGGCCGGCGAGCGCCCGGAAGCGTTCAACCCGGTGAGCGAGTCGCCGTCCCAGACGATGGCGAACGCATCGCTGCCCGCGCCGTTGTTGTTCGGCTCGACCACGGCCAGCGTAATGGCGGTGGCAAGGGCGGCGTCCACGGCGTTGCCGCCCCGACGCAGCGCATCGACGCCGGCCTGCACGGCAAGCGGCTGGGACGTTGCCACCAGGTTGGCTGCGCAAACCGGCGACCGGGTCGACGGGTAGGGCTGGCGAAAGTCGATCATCGGTGCATGGTAGCAACGCGCGCGGTGAATTTCCGAGGTGACGGCACGCTCCCCGGCGCGGCTTGAAATTCCGGTCGCCGGGCTTCGCGGGCTGGCGCGTCGCTCGGGAACCGGTACGCCGGGGCCCGGAGGGCACCTTGATTGACAGCTTTGCAGGGGGTGGCCATATTGACCGGTCGCGACAGAATCCGTCCGGCATCGGTCTGCAATGACGCGCCGGGCCGGCGATGCGGCAATCGGGAGGGAAAGCAATGGCGAGTGTGGCGGGCGAGCAATGGTCCTCGAGGGCGGGATTCCTGCTGGCGTCCATCGGCTTCGCGGTCGGGCTCGGCAACATCTGGCGCTTTCCCTACATTACGGGCGAGAACGGCGGCGCCGCCTTCGTGGTCGTCTATCTTGTCTGTGCATTCGCCATTGGCGTGCCGATACTGATCGCCGAAGTCATGATCGGGCGCCGGGGCCGGATGAGTCCGCCGGGGTCGATGCGCGCCGTCGCATTGGCGGAGGGGCAATCCCGGCAATGGCAGTGGGCGGGCGGCATGAATCTCGTTGCCGCCTTTCTGATCCAGGTAGTCTACTGCGTCATCGCCGGCTGGGTGCTGCTCTATCTCTTCAAGGCGTTGACGACGGGCTTTGCCGGTATTGACGGGCCCGGGGCGAAGTCGGAATTCGATGCTGTGCTGGCCGATATCCCCGGCCTGATTTTCTGGACGGTGCTGGGGCTGGCCATCACCGGAACCATCATCTACGCCGGCGTGCGCTCCGGGATCGAACGGGCGGTCAGGGTGCTGATGCCCACCCTCTTCGGCCTGCTGGTGGCGCTGGCGGCCTACAACGTTTTCGCCGGGGGTTTCGGGCAGGCCCTGACGTACCTGTTCGCCCCCGATTTCAGCAAGGTCAACGGGCCGATGATTCTGGCCGCCGTGGGGCAGGCCTTCTTTTCGATCGGCGTGGCGATGGGGGGGATGATGACGTTCGGCGCCTACCTGCCGAAAAAAATATCCATCGCCGGCAGCGCCCTGATCATCGTCTCGGCGGACACCCTGGTCGCCCTGCTTGCCGGGCTTGTCATCTTCCCGGTCGTTTTCAATTTCGGCCTCGACCCGGCGGGCGGCACCGGGCTGATATTCCAGACCCTGCCGGTCGCTTTCGCACAGATGCCCGGGGGTCATCTGGTCAGCGTGCTGTTCTTCCTGTTGCTGTCGGTCGCCGCCATCACGTCTATGGTCGGGCTGGTGGAGGCCATAACGGCCTGGATGCAGGAGCACCGGGGCTTCGAGCGGCACAAGAGCGCCGTGGCGGTGCTTTCGGGCATAGCGGTACTCAGCCTGGTGAGCGTTCTGTCGTTCAACGTCCTGAGTCACGTTCGGGTGTTCGGCAACGACCTGCACGCGGTGTTCGACTACATACCCAACCAGATCATGCTGCCTCTGGGCGGGCTGCTGATCGCCGTTTTTGCCGGGTGGTTCGTGAGCCGGGCAGCGGCCCGGGAGGAACTGGCGATGAGCAGCGATGCGCTTCTGGATGCCTGGCGCTTTCTCGTCCGCTACGTCGCATCCGCTGCGGTACTGGTCATCTTTCTCTTCGGAATAGGCGGCTGACGGGGCGATTCAAGGATTCTGGCAGCACTCGCCGCAAGGCCGGCGTGAATGCTGCTGGAGGAGGCACGGGCGCCACTGTCGCCGGAGCGATAACCGACACCCGCTTCTGCTAAAATATGCCGGATGGCCGGAGAGATGGAGAGTGCGGGGCCCCGCTCGGCAGCGGAATCCGATATTCCGCTCGCGCGCTCGTTGCGCGGTAAATTCATCCTCCTGCTCGCAATCCTGATCGCGCTCACCGCCACCGTCCTGACAATTGTCGACTACGTCTATGTGCGCCAGTTGCTCACCACGAGCGTGCAGGAGCAGTTGACCCTGCGCGCCGAGGGAATCCGCGAAGTCCTCCTTGCCCACGTCAGGCAGCGCAACGATGGCATCCGGCTGGTGGCGAGCCAGACCCGATTGCGCGAACTGCTCGAGGAACGGCTTGACGGAGAAGTCGACGACGACACGTTCCGGGCCGTCACCTCGCGCATGCTGCTTGACGCCGAGCAGAGCAACGAGGGTTTCCTGAACACCCGCATCACCGATCCGTCCGGGATGGTGGTGACCGCAACGGATGTCACGCACCTTGGCGCGGACCTCTCCGGCAGCCGTGTTTTCATGGACGGGATGCACGAGCCGACGCTGGGGCTTCCGGTACCCGCCGCGGGCAGCTACAGCGCCATGCTGTCCGCACCCGTGCATAGCCGTGCAGGAAGGTTCCTCGGCGTCGCCATCGTCGAGGTGGACGCCCAGCCGGAACTGAACATACTCGCGGCCCTGCCCAGCGCTTTCGACAGCGCCGAGGTTCGGCTAGGCGTCTGGAATACACCTGAGGGCAGTCACGACCGGGTTCGCTACCTGTTCCCGGTCGGGCCGACCCAGACGCTGTCGATGGAGGCATCCGGCGATGCCTCCATGCGGGCCGCCCTGAACGGCGCCACCGGTTTTTCGGAAACCATCGATTATCTCGGCCGCGAGGTGCTGTCGGTACACATGCCGGTCGGCCACGGGGGCTGGGCGATGGTTGCCCAGGTGGCCGCCGACCAGGCCTATGCGCCCATCGGCCAGATCGGCCTGGTGTCGCTGATTGTCGCCATCGTCTTCTTCGTGCTCGCCGCGCTGATCGGCGGGCGGATTGCCGCCGTGTTCACCCGGCCGGTTCTGCGGCTGGCCAAGGTGGCCCGCGCCGTCGAAGGCGGCGACATGTCCGTGCGGGCGCGCATCGACACTCCGGATGAACTCGGGCTGCTGGGACATGCCTTCAATACCATGACTACGTCACTGGCCCTGCACCAGAATAACCTGGAGGAACTGGTGCGTGAGCGCACGGCGCAGTTGCAGGAGTCGCGCGATCAGCTTGCGGACCTCTGCCGCCTGCTCGAGAGCCATGCGGAAACCATGGAACTCGATCTGCGGCGGGCGGAGGTGATCCAGCGTTCGCTGTTGCCGGGCTCTCCGCCGGATATTCCAGGGTTCTGCGTACACACGCTCTACCGTCCCGGGCACAACGTCGGCGGCGACCTGTTCGACATCGTCAAGGTCGACGACCGCCACCTGGTGCTGGTGATTGCCGATGCCTCGGGCCACGGCGTCAGCGCCGCCATGCTGTCGGTGCTGTTCAAGCATCGCCTGTCCTTCCTGGACTCCCTGGGCCGGCCACTCGGTCCGTCGGAAGCGCTGAAACAGGTCAACCGGTCGCTGCTGGCCGGGCCGACGACGCCGGGCATGTTCGTCACCTGCATATACTGCCTGCTGGATATCGAGCGACGCACGGCAGTGATCGCCTCCGCCGGCCACAGCCCGGCGATCCGGGTGGGGCGCTTCGGAGGCACCGAGCAGATCGAGCATACGGGGCCGGCCCTGGGCCTGTACCGGGACGCGGTCTTCGCCGAGTGCGAAATCGAACTGGGCGATCAGGACCAACTGCTGTTCTATACCGACGGCATCTTCGACATCGGTGGCGACGAGCAACCAAGCATAGCGTCCATCGCCAGTACGCTTGTCCGGCACGGCGAGGAAGAGCACGTGCTGGACGAACTGTTCATCGATCTCTCACACGGTCACGAGCGGGAAGACCGGGACGACGTGACCATGTTGCTGCTCGAGGGCCATTCCGGGGAGAGCTACTTCGGCAGCGACGACGACGTTCCCGCACTCGAGATCGATCCGCCAGCCGATGCGCCGCTGCTGACCTGGGGCGAAACCGGCGACGCCTGGTTCGTCTGTCTCAAGGGGCGTGTTACCTGGACCTACGCCGAGGCGCTACTGCAGGGCGCCCGGGCCGCCATCGCCCGGGGCAAGCGCCTGGTGGTCGACCTTGCCGAGTGCGAATACCTCGACAGCGCCCTGCTCGGCACGCTGCACGAAGTCGTTCAGGAGGCCGGCGAAAAGCCCGTCGAGGCAGCGGTGCAGGGGGCCAGCCCGTCTCTCCTGGAGGCGTTCGGTCAGCTCAGCATGGACCTGGTACTGAGCCATGTGAACGAGCAGGCCGTCCCGGTGCCCGACAATCGTGAGTCCATGGCCATGCCGGATGCCGATCCCAAGGGTCAGAAGATACGTCTGCTACGCGCCCACGAAGTACTCGCAGCCCTCAGCGACGACAACGAGTCCGAGTTCGGGGCCGTGGTCTCGACCATGCGGGAAGACATGGGCGTCGGTTAGCAGACCATGACGATGCCGGTGCGCCTGAGCAGCCTGGCCGCGCTACCGCTTCTGCTGATGGCGGCTGGTTGTGTCGAGCAGGGCAGCGAGGTCCATGCGCTGGGCACGCTCGAGCGGGACCGAATAGAACTGGGGGCGGACAGCAACGAACCCATCGTGCGCGTCGCGGTTTCCGAAGGGCAGCCGCTCAGCGTTGGCGATGTGCTCATCGTCCAGGAGAGTGCGCGGGCCGCGGCGGCGCTGGAGCGAGCCCGGTCCGAAGAGCAGGCGGCCGGCGCAGCGCTGGCGGAGGCCGAGGAGGGCCCACGGGCGCAGCAGATCGCCCAGGGCAGGGCGCGCCTGCAGGCAGCCAGGAGCGCCCGTCAGACGGCCCGCTTCGAACTGGACCGCCAGATCTCGCTGGTGGAGCGAAACTATTCGTCGCAGAACCTGGTCGACATTCTCAAGGGGCGCCTCGAGGAAAGCGTGGCCAGGGAGGCAGAGGCGGAAGCGGCGCTCGATGAGTTGCTGGAGGGGACCCGGGACGAACGCATCGATCAGGCCCGCAACCGGTTCGCGGCCGCCGGGGCGCTGGTCGAGGAACTGGCAGTGACGTTGGAACGCGCGCTGGTCAGAAGCCCCGTGGACGGCGTGGTGGAGGCGATGCCGTTCGAGATCGGCGAACGTCCCCCGCCCGGCGCCACCGTGGCCGTGGTGCTGGCCGAGGCCCCGACCTATGCCAGGGTGCATGTGCCCCAGGACGTGCGTACCAGGATCGGCAGCGGCGCCAGGGCCCGCATCGCCATCGACGGCCACGAGCGTACCTATCCGGGGGTGGTGCGCTGGATTGCCGCGGATGCCGCCTTTACCCCTTATTTTGCCCTGACCCAGCACGACCGCTCACGGCTGAGCTACGTCGCCGAGATCGACCTCCTCGGAGAGGGGGTTCATGAACTGCCTGTAGGGGTGCCGGTGGAGGTCGTTTTTCCCGGGCTCGAGCGATGAGCGCGTCGGGCCCGGCCATTGAAGCCCGGGGCCTGACGCGCCATTTCGGTGACCTCGTGGCGGTCGACCGCCTGGATATGCAGGTGCCGAAAGGCAGCATATACGGCTTTCTGGGCCCCAACGGCTGCGGCAAATCGACAACCATCCGCATGCTGTGCGGGCTGCTATTGCCCACCGCGGGCAGTGCCAGCGTACTCGGCGTGGATGTACGCCGGGACCCGGAAGCGCTGAAAAGCCGCATCGGCTACATGACCCAGCGATTCTCGCTCTACGACGACCTGTCCGTGGCGGAGAACCTGAGGTTCATTAGCGAAATTTACCGGTTGCCGCGCCGCCGCAGGCGGCCGACCATCGAGGCGCAGCTCGAGCGCGTTCGCCTCGCTGACCGGCGGAATCAGCTTGCGGGGTCGCTAAGCGGCGGCCAGCGCCAGCGTTTGGCCCTGGCGGCGGCCACCCTGCACGAACCAGAACTGCTGTTTCTGGACGAGCCCACCAGCGCGGTGGACCCGGAAAGCCGCAGGGAATTCTGGGAACTGCTGTTCGACATGGTGGATGACGGCGCCACGGCCCTCGTCACCACCCACTTCATGGACGAGGCGGAACGCTGTCATGCGCTGGCCATACTGAACGAGGGGTCACTGGTTGCCTCGGGCTCACCCAAGACGCTGATGGACGAGCTACCGGCCAGCGTGATCGAGGTGGAAACCGGGCATCCCCGGGAGGTTCGCGAATTCCTGCTGCGCTGCGAGCCGGTCATCGATGTGGCGCAACTCGGTTCCCGCCTGCACGCGCTGGTGAAGCCCGAACTACCGGAACCGGCGTCGGTACTGGCGGCTGCACTACAGGGAGAAGGCCTCGAGGCGCAACTCAGGCGAGTTGGCCCCAACCTGGAAGACGTGTTCGTGATGGCGACCCGGAAGGAATGAGCGTGCTCTCGGCCACCCGCATACTCGCCATCGCCAGGAAGGAGTTCTTCCACCTGCGCCGGGACCGGCTGACCGGGGGGATGGTTGCGGGAATCCCGATAGTCATGACATTGCTGTTCGGCTACGCCATCAACCACGATGTCCGCAACCTGCGCGCGATGGTTGTCGACGAGGCCAATACCAGCGCCTCCAGGGCCCTGGTGGCGGACGCGGCCGCATCCCAGGTGATACGCATCGTCGGCCGCGCGGGCAGCCCCGGGGCCCTGGAAGAGATGATCGCCGCGGCGGAGATTTCCGTTGGCATCCATGTACCCGCGGATTTCGAGGAGCGCCTGGCGCATCGCACCCCACCCTATATCCAGGTTCTCGCGGACGACAGCGACCCCGTGGTGCTCAATGCCATGCGCGGCTTGAACGGGCTGGTGATCGGAGCGCGCGCACAGGAACCGGGCGCCGTGGAGATTCGCCCGCTCTACAATCCGGAACGGCGCACGGCCGTGTTCATCGTGCCAGGGCTGTGCGGCGTGATCCTCACCCTGACCATGGTCCTTTTCACGTCCATCGCCGTGGTGCGCGAGCGCGAGCGCGGCAACCTGGAACTGATCATCACCACGCCGGTGCGGGCGCTGGAACTCATGACCGGCAAGATCATCCCGTACACTTTCATCGGCTATATCCAGATCACGCTGATCCTGCTGTTGGGGATGTGGCTGTTCGATGTGCCGGTGCGGGGTGAACTTACCGACTTCTATCTCGGCGCGGGCGTGTTCGTCATCAGCATTCTGAGCCTGGGCCTGCTCATCTCCACGGCAGCCGAGACGCAGTTCCAGGCCTTTCAGATGACCTTCATGACTTTTCTGCCGCAGTTGCTGCTGTCCGGGTTCATGTTTCCCTTCGAGGGCATGCCCCGGGCGGTTCAGGTCCTGAGCGAGGCTTTCCCGCTGACCCACTTCCTGCGCATCGTGCGCGGGGTGATCCTGAGGGATGCCAGCCTGCCGATGCTGACGGCCGACATCTGGCCGCTGGCGCTGTTCTTTTTCGTGGTGATGACCATCGCCATCCTGCGGTTCCGCAAGCGTCTCGATTAATGTCCGGGGGCGGGACGGGTTCGTAGGCCTCCCAGAGGGGCAGGGCGCGCTGCTGGTCGGTGTATCGAGGCTTGGCGAGATCGGTGATGCGAATCGGCTCAGCCATGGGGCTGGCTCAACCCCAATGGTTTTGGAAGGACATCGTTCCCCATTTCACTCCTCCGCCCGTGCTCAGTGGGCGCCAGACGCCCCTGTGCCTGCACCGACATGAAAGCGTAGTGATTCCACCGGCCTGAATCAGGATTTACCTCATGCGGATGACCTGGACAGCCAGTTCTCGGTCGCCAGGTCCGGGACCCTGCCGAATTCCCTCTCGTTGTTCGTCACGAGGGTTGCGCCGATGCTTCGGGCGTGGCCGGCAATCAACAGGTCGTTCGCGCCGATCAGGCGCCCGGGACGCGAGAGCGCATGACGAATATCGCCGTAATGGATGCCCGCCTCGGTGTCGAATGGCAGAATGTCGAGGTCGAGGCAGAAGGCGGCGAGCTCCCGTGAGTTTCGTTCGACCCGCGTCGAATGTGCGACACCGAAACACAGCTCCGCGTACGCGATCGAGGAGATGCAGATATCTCCTGCGCTCGCTTCGAACTGTTCTTTCAGGGCCGCATTACGTTCGTTGATGAGATAGATGCACAGGTCCGTATCCAGCATGAACATCAGGGCATCTCGTTGCGCTCGTCGAGGTTGGGCTGGTCGCGGGGGGGAATGCAGCCGCGGGAACTGGAATCGAACCAGGCGCCCCAGTCCTTGCCGCGTGGCCTCAATGTCAGTTGATCGCCTTCCTTGATGACCTCGACCTCTGACGTATTGAACCGGCACGCCGCCGGCAGCCGCACCGCTTGGCTGCGTCCACTCCAGAATACTTTGGCGACACCTCTGTAGTCGGGCGCCTTGCTCATGTCGCGCTCCTCAGCATAGCTCGGGTCATAGTATCCGATGAATGCAATATATCAAGGTATATATCAGCTGCCTTAAGCCGGGGAGCGCGAGCAGGCAACTCCCCGCAAGAAATCGAATCGATTGGGTGTGGTTCGTATTTCGGGTGTGGGGATAGGAACAATGACGGCCCGAAAAGGGGCGGCTGCGGCGCAGTAACTGCCGGTTGGTCAGAGTCGCGCGCGGCACCGGGACCGCGCTGCCTACATCTGGAATTCGGGGAGATTCACCACCAGGCCGTCGATGGCGTCGCTCACCTCGATCTGGCAGGAGAGCCGGGAATTGCCGTGCCGTTCCGGGTTGAGGTCCAGCATGGATTCTTCCATGTCGTGGGGCCGGCCGACGGTGTCGATCCACTCGTCCGCCACGATCACGTGGCAGGTCGCGCAGGAGCATTCGCCCCCGCAGTCCGCGTCGATGCCGGGCACGCCGTTGTCGATGGCGGTACGCATGACCGTCGAGCCCGGTTCGCCGTCTATCACGTGATGAGTCCCGTCGAATTCGATATAGGTGATGCTGGGCACTTGCGACCGCGCTCCTTCGCTGGAGAATACAGGCGGCGCGTATGATACCGAAGCACCCGGCAGCGTCCAGTCAGTTGGCGCATCCCTTGAGTTGGAATGTATGCTACGCGCCGCCCGCCGGCCTTTGCGGATCCGGCGGCTCAATCAATCCGGGAGGCAGAACTGGAACCATGATCGAGCGACGTTGCGAATACAGAGGAGGGCGCCGCTGATGGCGGGGCCGCTGCACGGTGTGCGGGTCGTGGACTTCACGGCCATGTTGTCGGGGCCCATGGCTGGGGCGATCCTGGCAGACCAGGGCGCCGAGGTGATCAAGGTCGAGTCTCCCAGGGGCGACGAAGTCCGGAAGATGGGGCGGCAGCGCAACGGCCTCACACCGGGGTTCTTCGCCTGCAACCGGGGCAAGCGTTCCCTGTGCCTGGATCTCAAGCACCCGGAAGGCCTGGAAGCGGCACGCGCGCTGATCGCTTCGGCGGATGTGGTGATGCAGAATTTCCGCCCGGGGGCCATGGAGCGCCTGGGCCTCGGTGCGGCCGGCCTGCTCGAAGCCCATCCCGGTCTCGTCTACCTTTCGATCAGCGGATTCGGGGAGAAGGGCCCGTATTCCCACCAGCGGGTCTACGACCCGATCATTCAGGCGCTCACCGGGGCGACGGACATTCAGGCCGACCGGGAAACGGGGCGGCCGAAGATGTTCCGCGTCGTGGTCGCCGACAAGGTGACCGCGCTGACCGCCGCCCAGGCCGTTACCGCGGCGCTGTTCGCGCGGGAAAAGACGGGCCGCGGCCAGCACATCCGCCTCGCCATGCTGGATGCCCTCATCTCGTTCTTCTGGCCGGAGGGCATGGGGGGCCTGGTTTTCGTCGGCGATGAGGTGGATGTCACGAAGTTCCAGGGCACGATGGACCTCATCTACGAAACCGCCAACGGCTTCATCACTGCCGGGGCGGTCACGGACGCTGAGTGGCGGGGCATGTGCAACGCGCTGAACAAACCCGAGTGGATCGACGATTCCCGCTTCAAGACCACGGCCATGCGCATGCGCAACGTCGAGGAGCGCAAGCGGCTCACGGCGGCGGAGATCGGGAAGTGGGACCGTGAGGAGATTCTCGCCCGGTTAAATGCGGAGGATGTTCCCTCCGCCCCCCTGTTGACACGGCTGGAACTGCTCGACCACGAGCAGGTCGTCGCCAACGACATCGTGGGCATCTACGAATTCGAAGGTCACGGCCGGATTCGGCTGGCCCGGCCTCCGGCCCGCTTCGGCGAAACGCCTGCCGGCATCGACGCGCCGGCGCCGCGCCTCGGCGAGCACAGCGAGGCGACTCTCAAGGATATCGGCTACTCGGATGCCGCCATCCGGAACCTGGTGGAGCAGGGCGCCGTTCTGACCGGCCAGGAGTCCGAAGGGCGGTGACAAATTGCAACCGGAGCGCCCATTCGCTTTTGCGGAGGGCGTAGCGGCGCCAGTACGGAGGGCGCGGCGGCGGTAGTGTCCGGGAACATCCCGCATTGCGTCGCCGCGTGTGGCATCACGATTGGGCGGCCGGGTGCCGCGGCCGGTGGTCGGACGGCATGAACTTTTGGAGGGCGAATAGATGAAAGCTGTTACACCGATACTGGGCGTTCTCCTGCTTCTGTCGGCCGGCTGTTCCGAACAGCCTGCCGAGGACGCCGCCGGCGTCCCGGCATCGTCGACGACGCAGGCCGATGCTCCGGAGTCTCGCGCCGCGGCAATTCAGCGGGCCACCGCGGACATCGACGGAGCGCGCATCGTCGCGGGTGAAGCGCAGAACTGGCTGAGTACCGGGCGCACCTACGACGAACAGCGGCACAGCCCCCTCGATCAGATCAACCAGGAGACGGTGGGCGACCTCGGTCTTGCCTGGTATTGGAACACCGGCACCAGGCGCGGCCTGGAAGCGACGCCCATCGTCGTTGACGGGGTGATGTTCACTACCGGCACCTGGTCGGTGGTCTGGGCGCACGATGCGCAAACCGGCGAACTGCTCTGGGAATATGACCCGCAGGTGCCGCGCGCCTGGGGGCGTTACGCCTGCTGCGATGTGGTCAATCGCGGCGTGGCGGCCTGGAAGGGCAACGTATACGTGGGCACGCTTGACGGCCGCCTGGTCGCCCTGGACGCCGGTACCGGCGAACCGGTGTGGGATGTCTCCACCATACCCTCGGAGCGGGCTTATACCATCACCGGCGCGCCCCGCATCCTCAATGACATGGTCATCATCGGCAACGGTGGTGCGGAATATGGCGTGCGCGGCTACATCACCGCCTACGATGCCGGCACCGGGGAGCAGCTATGGCGCTTCTACACCGTGCCGGGCAACCCCGAAGACGGTTTCGAAACCGAGGACATGGAGCTGGCGGCCGCCACCTGGCAGGGCGGCGAGTGGTGGAAAGTCGGCGGCGGCGGCACGGTCTGGGATTCCATGGCCTTCGATCCCGAGCTGAACCTGCTCTACATCGGCACCGGCAACGGGGCACCGTGGAACCGATATATCCGCAGCCCGGGTGGCGGCGACAACCTTTATCTTTCCTCCATCGTGGCCATCGATGCGGATACCGGCCTGCGGGCCTGGCACTATCAGACCACCCCCGGGGATACCTGGGACTACACCGCCGTGCAGCACATGATACTGGCGGACATCGAGATTGACGGCCGCCTGCGCAAAGTCATCATGCAGGCGCCGAAGAACGGCTTCTTCTACGTCATCGACCGCACCAGCGGCGAGTTCATTTCCGCGGAAGCCTATGTGCCCGTGACCTGGGCGACCCACGTGGACCCGGAAACGGGCCGCCCGGTGGAGAACCCGAAAGCGCACTATGCCAACGACACGAAGCGGATCCGGCCGGGACCCCTGGGCGGTCATAACTGGCACCCCATGACCTATCACCCGGGCACCGGTCTGGTCTACATCCCGGCACTGGATCTTCGCTTCGACTTTGCGCAGGACAACGCATTCCGGTATGTCCCCGAAAACTGGAACACCGGGGTGGATTTCATGGCCTCCGCTCCGCCGCCCACGGTTGAGGAGAACCTGGACAACCTGCAGGCCATCAAGGGCTTCCTGGCCGCCTGGGACCCGGTGACCCAGCAGGAAGTCTGGCGGGTGCAACACGTGACGGCCTGGAACGGGGGCCTGTTGTCCACGGCGGGCGACCTGGTCTTCCAGGGCCGGGCCGACGGCCAGTTTGCCGCTTACGCGGCCGACAGCGGAGAACTGCTGTGGGAGAGCCCCACCCACGTCGGAATCATCGCGGCACCGGTCAGCTACAGCATCGATGGTGAGCAGTACGTCAGTGTGGTAGCCGGGTGGGGCGGGGCCTTCGGGGTGGCCAGCGGTGCACCCCGGCACCGGGACAATGTGCTGAGCGAGGGACGAATACTGACCTACAGGCTGGGCGGCGAGGCGACGCTTCCGCAACCCGAGGTAACGTACCTGGCCGTACCCACACCGCCGACGATGGACTATTCCCAGGAGCAGATCGGCCGCGGCGAGGCCTACTTCCACCAGTACTGTGCGGTCTGTCACGGCCCCGGCGTTGGGACCTCCGGGACGATCGCCAGCCTCCTGTATTCCAGCCATGCGACCCATGACCTCTGGAACGCCATTGTGCTGGACGGCGCCTACACGGAAATGGGCATGCCGGATTTCAGTCATGCCCTGGACGCCCAGGGAGCGCAGGATATCCGCGCCTATGTCATCGAACGGGCGAAGGGAATGATCGAGTTCTGCGAGTCGTCCTACCGGGAGGAATACCCGGAAATGCTTGATACGGCCTGCGAGATACCTCAGGTGACCGGGAGCTGAACCCCGGCCTGGACCGCCTGTTGCATCAAGCGCCACGATGATGGCGCCCCTTGTGCGACAGGCGGGCTGGTTCAGGCGACCGGCAGTCTGACCCGGGCCGTTCCGAACACCCGGTTTTCGCCGGCCTCGTTGGTGATGGTAATGTCGATCTCCACCTCGCCGCTTTCCTCTTCGATGTCCGTGACCACGCCGTTGATGTGGCAGGGCTCGTCCACCACGAGCGGCGCGCGGAACACCGTGTCGAGCTGATGCAGCCCGGCCTCGGGCGCCCAGCGATGGATCATCGCCGCCAGGAAGCCCTGGCTCATGATGCCGGGCACAAGTGCGCCGGGCAGGCCTTCCCGGCGCGCTGCCTCGTGGTCGGTGAAACGCGGGCCGAACCAGTGCGCGGCCCGGACGAACGCCTTGACGTTGTCCATTGAGGTGTCGGGGTCGAAAGCCGGCAGTTCTTCGCCGAATTCCACCTCCTGAATATTGGCTGGCATATCTTTTCTGGAGATTTATTTTTGGTTGTTAACCATTTGAAAAATAATGTTTTACGCCGTTAGACGTCCGCATGGAATCGGTGGCGCGTCCGATCACGCGTCGGGCCTCTCGCGGATGACGGTGCTGGTATCCGCGTGCGCCAGGCGTTCCCCGTCCGGCCCGGTGACATCCATCCGCTTGACGAAGAACACCATCCGGCCCGACCGCCCCGTCTTGGTGTAGATATCGTGCATGTGGGTCCTGCCGGTAAGACTGATCCCCGGCCGGATTGGCTCGAATACCGCCACGGCGCGGCCGGCGTCCATGCCGAGCCCGGCAATCTCGGGAAACCCGTCCGGCAGGCGGTTGTAGGGCTGCAGGCTGGCCACCATTGTCGGCGGCGCCTGGAAATCGGGATGGGCCGGGTTGGTGTAGCGGGGCGCGAGTTCCCCGCAACTCACCGAGTATTGCGCGATGTCCTCGGCGGTCAGTTTGAACGTCTTGTCGTCGAATACCTGGTTGAGGTATTCGCTGCGCAGCGCCTCGATGTCCAGCGGTTCGCTCATGTGCTTTCTCCTCCGGCGTTCACGGGTGGCGGCCCCGGCCGAGGGCTCAGCCGCAGCGCTTCGAACTGCTCGGCGCGCAGCGCCTCGGCGAGTTCGGCCGCGCTCGTCACCTCGGCCGGAAACCGGGTGGCGCAGCGTCCGATGTGACTGACGATGTGTGCATCGCTGCCGCCGATGCCCAGATAGCCGAGTTCCAGGGTCATCCTCTGCGCCAGGTCGTCTTCCCGGCCCCGGCTGCCGCCGTTGTGGATCTCGACGATGCGCACGCCCTCCGGTACGCCGTACTCCTCGATGTGGGCGAACATGCCCACCCGCTTGCGGCCTGGGTGGCAAGGTACCGCCACGGCTCCGTGGCGTTCGGATTCCTCGATGACACGGGCCAGTGGCAGGTTGATGTCGGCAAAGTCGAAAGCGCGGGTCAGCGCTTCAGTGACGCCAAAGATGAGCACGTGCCCGTATTCGGTTTCCACTTCGCTGCCCTTCAGGATCGTCAGGCCGTGTTTCCGGCCCAGGTCGGAATAGTCGGATTCCCGGTCGAACTGGCGGTGCTCGGTGAGCACGAAACCGTCAACAGGCAGTTCCCGGGCGCGGATCCACTGGCAGTAGTTGGGCACCTTGGCGCGCCCGTCGTCGGACTTGATGGAGTGGGCGTGCAGATCGAGGATCACGAAGCCCGCCTCGGTTGGAGCAGGCGCTGCCACTGCGCATCGAGTTGCCGGTGCAGGCCGTCCAGGTCGTCGGAATTGTCGATGACCACATCGGCCCGGGCGGTGCGTTCCTCGTTGGCAAGCTGGGAAGCGATGCGCTTGCGCACGGCGGCTTCGTCCAGGCCATCGCGGGCCATGGTGCGCCGGACGGCAACCTCCGGGTCGGTGACGACTACCCAGATCTCGTCCAGGCCGTTTGTCCAGCCGGCCTCGAACAGTACCGCCGCCTCCATGACGGTGATGTCACCGGGTTGGGCTGTCGCGATCTGCTCCCGCGCCAGGCGTCCGATCTCGGGCCAGACGATGTCGGTGAGTTTTTTCATCTCGCCGGGCTTGCCGAACACCTTCTCGCCCAGCGCACGGCGGTCAATGCTGCCGTCCTCGCCGACCACATCGTTGCCGAAGGTTTTCCGGACCGCGTCGAACGATGCGGTGCCCGGGTCGTAGGCCCGATGCCCCAGCCGGTCGCAGTCGACGAGCCTGGCGCCGAGGCGGCCCAGATACTGCGCGGCGGTGGACTTGCCGGAGGCGATGCCGCCGGTCAGGCCGATCAAGGTGGAGCGGGGAGCGTTCAAACCGGGGAATCCTTGGGAAAATTGGGTTCGCGTTTCTCCACCAGGGCGTCCAGGCCCTCCCGCCCTTCGGGACCGAGGAAACCCAGCATCTCGAGCGCCGTGGAGGTATCGTAGGTGGGCCCTGCCATGCGCAGCCAGTTGTTCAGCGCATACTTGGTCCAGCGAATCGCGTTGGGCGCACCGTTTGCGAGTTTCCGCGCCACCTCCATGGTTCTGTTGTCCAGTTCGCCGTCGTCCA
The DNA here is from genome assembly GCA_963663395.1 of Pseudomonadales bacterium. Taxonomy (GTDB): domain Bacteria; phylum Pseudomonadota; class Gammaproteobacteria; order Pseudomonadales; family Azotimanducaceae; genus Azophilus. The sequence goes on along the minus strand of OY760226.1, from coordinate 3,594,333 downwards.
CGCACAGCGAGATCAGCCCGATGCGCTCCGCCTCCTCGGCGTTCAACCGGTCACAGGTCATCAGGTAGTACTTGGCTTTCGCCATGCCGCAGAGCAAGGGCCAGACGATGGCGGCATGGTCGCCCGCGGCGACGCCGAGGCGCGTATGGCCGTCGGTGATGAAAGCGGACTTCGCGGCGATGGAGATGTCGCACAGCAGCGCCGCGACCAGGCCGGCGCCCACCGCCACGCCGTTGATCGACGAGATGGTGGGCTTGCCGCAGTTGATGATGTTGTAGACCAGGTCCCGGGCTTCCTTCCAGGTCTGGATCAGCGCGCGGTAATCGTTGATGTTCGTCTCCACCATCTCGAAATCGCCCCCGGCGGAGAATGCCCGTCCCTCGCCGGTGAGGATGACGCAGTCGACATCGGTATCGTCATCGATTTCGCGCCACACATAGGTCAGTTCCCGGTGGCCGATGGCGTCGAGGGCATTCAGCCGCTCCGGCCGCGACATGGTGATGCGCAGGATGCGCTCCTCCGGGTAGTCGAACTTCAGGCGCTGATAGCCCTGGTAGCGGTCCGTCATGTTTCTGCTCCGTAGTCGGGCCCTTGTTCCGGCGGGATTGGGGCATGCAGCGAGCGCTCGGGCCGCCGCCGCCCCCGGTCGCGATGAACCGCGCAATGTATCCAAGGTTGCGGTGGCGTTGCAATGAATCCTTGATACCAAGGTTGGTTGAAGTCTTCGCCTGCACGTCTCGCGAATGCGCCTCGCCACTGATATAGTCATTATTGTAGCTACTAATATAGATATACTTATCCGCATGCGAACCATACAAATGACTATGGACAACGATCTCATCGAGCAGATCGACACGCGCGTCAAACGCCTTGGCACCACCCGTTCAGCGTTCGCCAGGGAAGCGTTTCGACAGGCGCTGAAGCGATTCGACGAGATGGAACTGGAACAGCGGCAGATTGCCGGATACCAGGAAAACCCGCCCAAACCGCGGGAGTTCGGTATTCCCGAAACCGATCACGCCTGGGGCGACGATGCCTGGAGCAGCGAATAGTGCGCCGAGGCGAACTCCGTTGGTACCGATTCGGGAAGCCGGACAAGCGCCGCCCGGTACTGATTCTGACCCGAAACTCGATCATTCCCAGCCTGGCTGAAGTAACGGTGGCACCGGTGACGACCACTATTCGCAGCATTCCCAGTGAAGTGGCCCTGTTCGTCCGTGATGGCTTGCCACGGGATTGCGCCGTGAACTGCGATCACGTCCAGACGGTTTCAAAGGGTCGCCTGGGCGCTACCATTGCGAGTCTTTCCAACGAGACGATGAGCGATGTCGCAGCAGCCCTTCGCTTTGCCCTGGACCTGGGCTGACTGTCCCATCGATCCTGTTGGTGGCAACTCACCCCTGCAACCTTGCCTTGTCGTCAACCCGGCTGATCACTGGGGAGTGTTCCGTTGCGCCGGGTGACGGTCAGCATCTGGGCCGGCTTCTGCGTGCTGGCGGGTTGCAGCGAACCGCCTGCACCCCAGGGTGATCCGGAAGCCGCGACCGCCGAATACGTCGGCTCGGAAGCTTGTGGAGACTGCCACAGGCCCGCGTTCGAAGCCTGGCTCGGCTCCCACCACCAGCGGGCCATGCTGCCTGCGACGGAAGCGTCCGTGGCTGGGGACTTTGACGGCACGTTCTTCGAACATGAGGGAGTGCGGTCTGCCTTCAGCCGGCGCGGAGACCGTTTCACGGTGCGTACCGAGGGTCCGGGAGGCGCCGTGGGCGACTTTGATGTGCACTACACGTTCGGCGTCGAGCCGCTGCAGCAATATCTCCTGCCGTTGCCTGGGGGACGCCTGCAGGCGCTCGACATCGCCTGGGACACGGAAGCTGGGCGGTGGTTCCACCTGCAGCCGGGGGACGGCGTCCGCCATGACGATCCGTTGCACTGGGCGGGGCTGCATTACAACTGGAATTTCATGTGCGCCGATTGCCATTCGACGGGCGTCAGGAAGGGATACGATCCCGCCACGGATACATACAGCACGGAGTTTGCGGAGGTGTCGGTGGGTTGCGAAGCCTGCCACGGGCCGGGTTCGCAACACGTCGCCTGGGCGGCGGCACCGGGAGAGAGTTCTGCGGAATACAAAGCCGGCGCAGCACCGGAGATGGTCTCGGGCCTGCTCGCGCTGGGCGCGCAAGCCGCCCAGATCGACAGTTGCGCACCCTGTCACAGCCGGCGCACGCAACTCGCCGACGGGTATGCGCCGGACCGGCCGTTCCTGAACCACTACCTGCCGTCGCTGCTGGAGCCGGGCCTCTACGAAGCCGACGGGCAGATTCTCGAGGAGGTCTACGTTTACGGCTCGTTTCTGCAGAGCCGGATGTTCGCGCGCGGCGTCACTTGCGGGGACTGTCACGAACCGCACTCCGCGCAACTCGTGGCAGAAGGCGATGCGCTCTGCACGCGCTGCCACAACGAGGCGGGCCACACGGGGTTCCCGACGTTGCGGCTTGCCGATTACGACACACCGGAACACCACCTGCACAGCGCCGGCAGCGAGGGGGCGAGGTGCGTGTCCTGTCACATGCCGGAGCGGACTTACATGATTGTGGACGACCGGCGCGATCATGGTTTGCGCATCCCCAGGCCCGATCTGACCGTTGCCCTGGGGATTCGCAACGCCTGCAACGGCTGTCACGAGGACAACTCGCCCGAGTGGGCCCGCGATGTGCTCGCCGGACATTTCGGGACAAGGGAAGAGCCGCACTTCGCCGAAACGATTGCCGCCGCGCGCAGAGGCTTGCCGAAGGCTGCGGGAGCCCTTGCAGCGTTGGCGGGCGATCCGGATCAGGCGACCATCGTCCGGGCGACCGCACTGTCGCTGATGGAGTCATACGATGACGCCGGCACTGCGCTTGCGCTGGAGAAAGGGTTGCGCGATGCGGATGGGATGGTGCGCATCGGCGCATTGCGTGGAGCCGCCCGGTTCGCACCGGATAGCCTGCGGCGCCGGGCCGGGCACCTGCTCGACGACGACTATCTGGCCGTGCGCACCGAGGCCGCCCGGCTGGTGGCGGGGGCTTATGTCGGAATGCCCGAGGAGCACCCGGAGAAGTTGCGCATGCTCGAGGTGCTGGAGGAATACCTGGACACACAGCGATTCAATGCGGATCGCCCGGAGGCGCACACGAACGTGGCGGGCGTGTCCCTGGCGCTCGGCGATTTCGCCGGGGCCGAAGCTGCGCTGGACACAGCGCTCGGTCTCGACGCCGACTGGGTGCCGGCGCTCGTCAACCTGGCGGACCTCTATCGTGCAACGAATCGTGACCGGGCTGCGGGCGAGCTGCTCGAGCGTGCGTCGGCGCTGGCGCCCGAGTCGGCCGAGGTCAAGCTGGCCCGCGCGCTGTGGCTGGTCAGGCAGGGCCGCCACCGCGAAGCGCTGCCGCTGATTGCGGGGGCAGTGGAACTGGCTCCGGACAATTCGCATTACGCCTATGTGTACGCGGTGGCGCTGCACTCGGCAGGCGAGTCGATGCGGGCGCTCGCTTTGCTGGACGCGACGCTGGAACGCCGTCCCGGCGACCGGACGCTGCTCCGTGCTGCCGCCGGTATCGCGCGGGATGTCGGCGATGACGAAAGGATGGGGCGGTACGCCGAACAGCTAAAGCCCTTTTGAGTTTTCGTGGAAGTTGCTCCGGCGCTGTCCGCGGGAGCTGAGGTTACTGCAGTGGGCGAATCCAGATGGGTGACGACCAGGCCCGGTCCTGGATGGTGGCCTGCATGTCGGGATTGGGGGAAACGCCGGCTCGTATGGCATCCCAGGTGGACCACCGGCATTTGGGGTTTTCCAGGACGCGGGCATAGTAGAAAGCGCGTTGGCCGGGCTCGAAGGCCGGGTCTGTCCATACCGCGGAAAGCTCTGATGCGCCCTTGTCCTCACTCACCGCACAGGTAGCGATGTCGACGGTGGCGCCGTTGTCCGGGCAGCGGTGTGTCTCGGCGTTTACCGTGCCGCCGTCTGAGCAGGCCACGTCGTAGACCTGCTCGAAAGTTGCACCGTCCTCGACCCAGCCCTTGACCACCTGCAGGCGTTGCAGGGGCACCGTGTCGGGGTCGCGCAGGGCCCAGACGAAAAACCCGGGCGGCGCGTCGCCCTGTGGCGACAGGTCGGAGCCCATGGGAACTCCACTGTTGTAGGCCGAGGCGATTGCGTCCTCCGTGTCCAGCAACGACCGGTCCATGCCTGCTCCGGCGAAAAACCGGACCCGGATACGCGGGCCGCTGGTGGCGAAGGTCTCCTTGCGGCGGAACGCATCGTAGATGGCATCGCGGGTATTCGACTCCGCCCAGGCCCCGGCGAGGCCGGAGGCGCCCCAGGTGCGGCCGTCCGCCGGGTGGCCCTGGGGCAGGCGTTCCTCCGCATCGGCAAGAGGCAGGGACCCGCGCAGTTGCGGCGTGGCGTCCACCACGCCGAGTTTGCCCACGTAACTGTCTTCCCGGTAAGCCGCCGCCGCATTGTGGGTGTCCGAAGAGCCGATAAGCCCGAAACGGTATGGGTTGGAACCCCGGTCGTTTTCCATGGCCAGCCCACGGAGCAGGGCATCGCGCACGTAACTGCCCCCGGGCTGGCTGGGCAGCGGCGAGCCTGCGCGCTGGTTGGAGATGCCGAAATCGGCCCACTCGTCGTTGGGCGACAGCATGGGATGGGTATCGGAGGTTCCCTTGACCTGGGTCACTTCCACCAGCGGCTCGTTGCGCAGGCGCTGATTAGCGTACACGGCATCGATGGGCCGGCCGGCCTGGTCGGCGGTCTCGAACATCATGCCGTTCGAGCGGTTAGAGTTGTGGGGTATCGCCAGCGACTCGATGCCGAGTGCGCGCAATCCGTCCATCCAGTCCCACAGGTCTTCGGGGTTGCGCGAGTCGATTGCGCTGAAAGGCAGGTCGGGGACGGCGCTGCCCCGGAAGATAACATTGCGGTGCAGGTTGGCGCCTTCCGGGCCCGATGTCGTGTACTCGTAGCCGATGAAGGTGGTGAACGTACCCGGGTCGTTGTGCCGTTCTGTGGTCTCGATGATGTCCCGCCACGCCTCTTTGACGATGTCCGTGTCCAGCAGTTCCACGCCCTCGGACGAGCGTAGCAGTAGCGGCGCAACCTCCAGAAAGTAGGCGAGCCGCTCGGCCGGGGTTCGGGCATCGCGCAGCGCCATCGCCAGCGGATGAGTGCCCACGCTCGACGCCGGGTCCGCCATGGCGGGCAACATGCCCAGGTAGGCGGCATGGTCGGTCACTGCCTGGAAGTCGAGCGGCCTCGAGAGTTGCAACTCGAACCCTGCGGGATGGGTAAGTGTTTCGCCCTTCGCGTACCGGTAGGCGTCTTCGGGGGTTCCTCTCGCACCCAGGATGAAAGCGTCAAGCGAATAGAAGGTGTGAACGTGCAGGTCGCCGAAGTAGGCGTTGCGGTTCGGGTTCGAGTCTACTGTTGGTGCTTGCCGCCCCGTGGCTTCCTTGGTCGTGGCCGCTTCCGTGTCTGCCCGGTCGTCGGGTTGTGCGCAACCGGCGAGCAGGGCTGCAAGAAGGAGCGGTGCAGCAAGGAGGCTACGCTGCGACGGGCTGTGCGCCTTCAGCAGGATTGCAGCGGCAAACGTATTGCGCCGCAGCCCGGTTGCGGCCGCCCGCCGCACGGCAAGTTGCGGCATCGGCCGGTCAGGCCTTGCCGTTCTGAAAGAGCGAAGGCAGCGCCTGGTCGTCTGTTTTCAGGAGCCTGTCCACCCAGCCGTGGAAGCGCTGTCCGCCGCCCTCGTTCCTGCCGAACATCACGTGCGGCATGTTGCCGGTGAGCAGCGCCTTCTGCTGGCGCAGACCCGTTGCGTAGTCTTCTTCCTCGACCACGTATTCCAGGAACTTGAACTGTTCGTGGGCCAGCTTCCTGGTTTCCTCGTCGGCGGGCGGCTTTTCCATGAGGTAGTTCTGCACCGTCCAGGACTCCTGGGGAGTGGCGCCGGGGAAGAGTTGCGAGATCATCACGCCACGGCCACCGCCGTCGAAACTGGCGATGGAGACGTGCGGGAAGATGGTCCAGACGCCCGCCATCAGGTGGGCGATGCCCACGTCCTCGATGTCGTCGTAGTTAGCCAGCGACGGATCCGGGGAGCTGACCCGCTGATGGGGGCCCCAGGCGTAGTACAGCGCCTGGTTGAACATGTCGGGGCCGAACGAGTCCCTGTGCAGGATCGGCAGGTGGTAGAGGTCCATGTAGCCGTCGTAGGCGATCTTCCAGTTGGGGCCGTGGACAACCCGGCTTTCGAAGAAGTGCCAGTTGGCGAAATCGAAGTGCTGCAGGATGTCGTCGTAGCCGGAAAGGAAGTCGTCTATGTCCAGGTTGGCGTTCGGATTGAGATGCACCCAGATGAGCCCCGCCCGCTCCGCGGCTGGCAGTTCGACCAGGCTGTAGCAGGACCGGTCCACGGTGCCAAAGTCCTTTTCCGAGAAGACCCCCACCAGGGCGCCGCTCTGGTCGTAGGACCAGGCGTGGTAGGGGCAGGTGAAACGCTTCGCGCTGCCGGTGCCGGCCGGCATGATCTGCGAGCCCCGGTGGCGGCACATGTTCACGAAGGCGCGCACCCGGCCGTCCTGGCCCCGGGAGATGAGTACCGGGGTATCCACCGCATCCATGGCCTTGTAGTCGCCCGGGTTCGGAATCTCGGGTGTCGTCGCCAGCATCAGCGGCACGCGCTTGAAGATCCGGTCCATTTCCTGGCGCCAGCGCTCCTCGTCGAAGTAGTGCCTGGCAGGCTCCAGGTGAATGGCTTCCGTCTGTTCGATGGTTCCGGCCCGGGCGTGTGCCAGGCTTTCCCTGGCCATTTCAATCAAGTGCTTGCGGCTCACTGTTAACTCCGACTTTCCCGGCGCGGGATTATTGCAGATTGCCGTGAATTGTTCCGCCCGCGCCTGCCGGGCGCCTCAATCGAGGAGTTGCGGGGCAAAGAGCCTGACGTTGTCCTGGCGGCCTTGCCAGGATTCGAATTCGGGGTGTGCGATTCCGGGGACGACGGCGGCCAATCCGCCAGCGATGCGCGAACAACAGAGTATCTCCTCCGGTTTCGCGAGTCCGAGCAGCGAGGGGGAAGAGGTTGCGACCAGCGTTTGTGCATTTGATGCGCTCGAAAACGCCTGGTAGGCGGCTTTCAGCGACGCGGCATCCAGCCCGGATTCCGGATAGGGGATCAGGCAGACGCCCTGGGTTGCGGGCAGGTGCCGCATCAAGGTGTAGGCCGCGAGCCGCAGGACACTGGTGGAAACGACGTTTGAGGGCAGCTCGGTTCCTGCGGCGTCCCGGACCGCCAGGCAGGCATGACGGTCGTCGTCCCTTATGGATACAAGGATGTCCTCGAGTTGGGGGAGGGCGGTGCGCAGGTTTGCGATCCAGTCCTGGTAACCGGCAGCGTCCCGCTCGCGAAAGCGATGCAGTACCCAGGCCAGATTCGAGGCGTCGGAGAGGAGCCGGTCTGCCCGCCCGCCCGGCGGGCTCGGACGGCGCAGGCCGGCTCCCTGGATTGCCATTGAATGCACGTGGCTTCTCAGCAGATCGCGGATGTACGCGGCTACGGGAAATGATTCCGGCGTGTCGGGCAGGTTGGCAAGGGTCGAGCGGCGCGGCCCGAGGGCGATGCGTACGGCCCACGCCTTGTTGCCCGCCGCTCTCGACTCGACATTGAAACTGTCGTTACCGGGCGCGTGCTTGCTGAAGACGGTCATCGACCCGCGGCGCCGGCCTCCGGAAGGTACCGACGCGGGCGGTGGCGGCGGGTCGGTGAACAGCGATTCCTGGGGTGAGGCCCGGTCGGTGGCTTCCGGCATGAGGATGCCCCGCTCGGAATCGATGGCGGGGCCGCCGCCCCGTTCGGTGACGGCGATCTCGTAGCGGAACCTCCGGAAACCGCTGTCGCCGCCTAGCTCTTCCCGAAGGTCATCGGGAATTTCGAATTCAGCGGCGATCTCGAATCGGAGATTGTCCGCGGGGCGCCCCCAGACCAGGTCGCGGAGGTCGTCCGTACGCTTGCGGACAGCCGCTTCGGGGCCGTCCCGAATCAGGTCACCGAGAAATCCTACTGCGTCGAGAAAGGTACTCTTGCCGCTGCCCGTGGCCCCGGCAAGCACATGAAAGCGATCCAGGGCGACGTCCACATAGCGCAGACATCGGTAGTTGAGCACCTGGATGCGGCGGATCATGGCCCAAGTTTACTAGAACAGGACGGGTCATTGCCCCCGGCCCGACGAGCGGGCGGCAAGCGGGTGCAGGGCCGATTCCGGGGCGAAACTGTCCTGTGCTATTGTTCCGGCGAGCGGGCTACGCGCCCCGGGGAAGAAACGTTTCGGGAGACCGTTCCATGGATACAAGAGCCGCCGTAGCTGTCGCAGCCGGTGAACCACTCGCCATCGAAAACGTGCAGCTCGACGGCCCCCGCGCCGGCGAGGTGTTGGTGGAAATCAGGGCCACCGGTATCTGCCACACCGATGCCTTCACCCTGTCCGGAGCCGACCCGGAAGGCCTGTTTCCCTCGGTGATGGGCCACGAGGGGGCGGGAGTGGTGGTAGACGTGGGTGAGGGCGTCACTTCGGTCGCGCCGGGCGACCATGTCATTCCCCTGTACACGCCGGAGTGCCGGCAGTGCAAGTTCTGCCTGTCGGGCAAGACCAACCTGTGCGGCGCGATCCGCGAGACCCAGGGGCAAGGGCTTATGCCGGATGGCACGAGCCGCTTTTCGTTGAACGGCGAGACGCTGTATCACTACATGGGCACGTCGACCTTTTCGAACCACACGGTGCTGCCGGAGATCGCCGTGGCGAAAATCCGCGAGGATGCGCCCTTCGACAAGGTCTGCTACATCGGCTGTGGGGTGACCACCGGCCTCGGTGCGGTGATCAACACGGCGGGTGTGGAGCCGGGCGCCAGCGTGGCCGTTTTCGGGCTCGGCGGCATCGGGCTGAATGTCATCCAGGGCGCACGCCTGGTGGGCGCCGACCGCATCATCGGCGTGGACCTGAATCCGGCCAAGCGGGACCTCGCCGAAAAGTTCGGCATGACCGACTTCGTCAATCCCCGGGACGCAGGGGATGTGGTCGCCGCCATCGTCGACCTGACGGACGGCGGCGTGGATTACTCCTTCGAGTGCATCGGCAACGTGGAGGTGATGCGCCAGGCGCTGGAGTGCTGCCACAAGGGCTGGGGCGAGAGCATCATCATCGGCGTGGCCGGAGCCGGGCAGGAGATCAGCACCCGTCCGTTCCAGCTCGTCACCGGACGCGTCTGGCGCGGTACTGCCTTCGGCGGCGCCAAGGGGCGCACGGAAGTACCGCGCATTGTCGACTGGTACATGGACGGCAAGATCAACATCGACGACCTGATCACCCACACCATGCCGCTCGAGGAGATCAACAGCGCCTTCGACCTGATGCACGCGGGGGAGAGCATCCGGTCGGTGGTTATCTACTGAGGGCGGCGCCGGCCGGACTGGCTGCCGGCTTGACGACCAGGGGTCGCGGGACTGTTGCGGGGGACCCGGTGGCGACCGAGCCACACGAGCCGATTTTGCGCTAAAATTCCGCCCATGGACAAAGCCGTTCCCGTCAGTGTCCGCGATTACCTCACCCCGGAAGAAATGCAGGGCTTCCTTGCCCGGTCCAACGGCCGCGCGGCCTGGACCACGGGGTTCAACCTGCTGGTGGTCGCCGGCGCCTTTGCCCTGCCTGCCCTCTGGCTGAATCCACTCACCCTGCTGGTCGCCGTATTGCTGCTCGGCGGCCGTCAACTCGGCCTCGCCGTGCTTTACCACGAGTGCGCCCACCGTTCATTCTTCAGCGGGAAGCGGCTCAACGACGGATTCGGGCGCTGGCTGTTCGCCGGCCTGCTGAACACATCGCTGACGCGCTACCGGATCTACCACCTGGGGCACCATCGTCACGCGGGCACTCCGAATGATCCGGACCTGTCGATTGCCAAGGCGTATCCGGCAACGCGCGCCAGCATGCGGCGCAAGCTGATCCGCGACTGCACCGGGCAAACCGGCCTGAAGGACGTGAAACAGCAATTCAGCAAGCTCGGCTGGCGGCGCAATGCACCGTTCCTGGCGAGCCATGGAACGCTGCTCGCCGTGCTGGCGCTGGCCGGCATTCCCTGGGCCTACCTGCTCTGGTGGGCCGCTTATCTGTTCGTCTACCAGGTGGTGGTGCGCATTCGCTTCATCAGCGAGCACGGCGTCGCCGCCAACCGGCTCAGCAAGGACCCGCGCGACAACACCTGCACGACGCTGATCTCATGGTGGGAGCGGCTGCTGATCGGGCCGAATTTCGTCAACTATCATCTCGAGCATCACCTGCACGCCGGTGTGGCCTGCTACCGCTTGCGCGCTTTCCACCGCCGGTTGCAGACCCGCGGATATTTCGCGTCAGCCCGATCCGTTTCCCGCGGATACGCGGAGGTGTTGCGCCGGGCGGTTCAACCCGCCTGAGCCGCCGGCGCCTCAGCCGGTTGGGGGGCGATGCGCTCGATCTTGAACCCGGTGAATCCGTAGAACAGCGACACGACCGGGTTGATCAGGTTGAAGAAGCAGAACGGCAGGTAGGCCAGGGTCGGCACCCCGAGGGTCGCCGCCATGTAGGCACCGCAGGTGTTCCAGGGCACGAGCGGCGAGGTGATGGTGCCTGCGTCTTCCAGTACCCGGGCCAGGTTCTTCTCGTGCAACCCGCGCTGCCTGTATTCCAACTTGAACATGCGTCCCGGCAGCACGATGGCGATGTACTGATCTGCCGTGAGCGTGTTCATGCCGATGCAGGTGCCCACCGTCGTCGCGATCAGGCTGCCGGTGCTGCGGGCGAGCTTGACCAGGTTCTTCACCAGGGTATCGAGAATGCCCGCCTTCTCCATGGCGGCGCCGAACGCCATGGCCGCCAGTACCAGCCACACGGTGGTGAGCATCGAACTCATTCCCCCGCGCGACAGCAGCGAGTCGAGATTGGCATCGCCGGTGCTGGCGGCGAAGCCATCAAACAGCACGATCCATACCCCGCGAAACATCTGCAGCGCGCTGTGCTCTGTGGTGTTTCCCGCCATGGCGAGGACGGCGTGGGGCTGGGAAAAAAGGGCGATGACCACGCCGGCCGCCACGCCGCTCAGGATGGTGGCGACGGCGGGAACCTTGCGGGCGGCCATGTAGACCACGAGCGCGACCGGGGCGAGCAGCAGCGGATTGATCATGAAATTGGCATCGAGCAGGGCCAGGGTGGCATCCAGGGTATTCCCGGATTCGGCACCGGATTCGTCCAGACCGAGCAGCGTGAACAGCACGAGGGCGATGAGCAGGCTCGGGGCGGTGGTCCAGGTCATGTGGCGGATGTGGGTGAAGATGTCGATGCCCGTGACTGCCGGCGCCAGGTTGGTGGTATCCGACAGGGGCGACATCTTGTCGCCGAAATAGGCGCCGCCGATGATCGCCCCGGCGGTGATCGCCACCGACAGGCCCATGCCGGAGGCAATGCCGATCAGGCCGATGCCCAGGGTGCCGGCCACGGTCCAGGAACTGCCGATGGAGAGAGCCGTTATGGCGCACAACACGCAGGCCGCAGCGTAGAACACGGCAGGGTCGAGCAGCAGCATGCCATAGTAGATCATGGTCGGCACGGTGCCGCAGAGCATCCAGGCGCCGATCAGGCTGCCAACGGAAAAGAGGATGATCACCGCCGGCAGGGCGGTGGAAATGCCGCCGACTATGGTCTCTTCGATGACCTTCCAGCGATGCCCGTTCTTGATGCCGATGCCCGCGGCGAGCGCCGCGCCGCACACCAGGGCAATCTGGTTGGCGCCCTGGGAGGAATCGCTGCCGAACAGCAGCACGGACATGCCGAGCAGCAATACCGTGACGCCGATGCAGACGGCGACATCCACCGCACTGGCTGATTTGACATCGTCCATCACCGCCTCCCGCGGTATCGCGGTGACCGGCGGGTCAGGCTCTGGGCGCCAGTTCGAAGACCCAGAGCCCCTCGGGAACGCTTGTCATGCCGGACGCATCCTGCCCCGCGTACTTGCGCAACAGTTCGGCCACAACCGGCATCAGGGTGCCGTTGTCTCTTACGCGTACCAGGTAGCGGTCATACAGCGTGCCGTCTACGCGGACGATGGCCCGTCCGTCCCGCTCCGCCTCGATCGGCCACTGTTTCCAGATTCTGCCCCATGTGGAATCCATGTATCCGCACGGGATGAACGCCCGGCCATCGTGGTACACCACCCAGGTGGTGCGCGACCTGGCCGGTTCCACCGTCTGCAATTCGATTTCCTGGATGTCCCTGACGAACGACCAGTCTGGTTCCGTACCCAGGTACGCTTCGCCGCTCGTGAACGCGCCGCCCGCGACGATGGCCCACGGGCCGTCGGCGAAACGGGCGCCGATGAGCGTGCCGGCAATCACCACCAGCACCGCCAGACCGATGCCGCCCAGAACGCGCAGTAAGGTTCTCATGGCGTTTTGCTCCTGATTTCCCTTGGGACTCTACTCGGAGTCTTTCGTACGGAGCAGGGCGATTCCCGTCGCACCCCATAGCAGCGGCAGCGCGGCATCGACGATGATCCAGACGAGCGAGACGGTTCCCTCGGAGATGGCCGTAAACCCGGGGCTCATCAGGTTGAACCAGTTCCACACGTACATGATGCCGAAGAACAGGAGCCCGAAGAACAGCGTGTTGGCGATGAGGAAAGCCCGGGTTACCGGCGCATCCCCGCCCTCCTGGTCCACGGCGCGCTTGCACCGCCAGGCAGCCGCCAGGCCGAGCACGATCGCAACGGTCATCAGCGGGTTGAGGATCGACCATAGCGGGGAGTACGGCTGGCCTGCAGCCGAGACGTGATAGAGAGGCTCCACCACCGTGTGCACCGCCACCGCCACGGCCACCGCGATGAGATAGATACCGCCGATACGATTCATCATGATCTTCATCCCTGGTTCGACCGGCCGAATAAAACACGTCTGGTCGAGGTCCGCAATCGCGGCGATCGCGACAAACGGCGAATTGCTCCCGGATATGCTCCCGCCCGGGCTGCGACCGGACCCGTTCCGGCCGGGGCGTGGTATAAATAATGGTTTTTGCAGCGGCCAGTGCCGCAATCCGACGAAGCCGGGAGGGCTGAATGGACCAGAACACCGAATTCGAACAGATCCGCTACGAACAACCCGCGGACCGGGTGGCCCGCATCATGCTTGCGCGTGCGGATACGCGTAACGCCCAGGACAAGCAGATGCTCTACGAGATCGACACCGCGCTCAACCGGGCCATGCACGACGACGAGATCCGGGCGGTGATCATCGGCGCGGACGGGCCGCACTTCTCCTCCGGGCATCACATGAAGGATTACAGCAAGATCGGGGAATTTACCCCTCCGATCATGGGCGTGGGCGGCTATGACCGGCCGGGCCAGGAAGGCCACATGGCCATGGAGCAGGAGATATTCATCGGCTTCTGCTGGCGCTGGCGCAACATGCCGAAGCCTACCATCGCCCAGGTGCAGGGCAAGGCGATCGCCGGGGGCCTGATGCTGGTCTGGCCCTTCGATCTCATCGTCGCCTCCGAAGACGCCCAGTTTTCCGACCCCGTGCTGGCGTTCGGCGTCAACGGCCACGAGTACTTCGTGCACGCCTGGGAACTCGGGCACCGCAAGGCCAAGGAGATGCTGTTCACCGGCGGCGCCATCAGCGCTCAAGAGGGCAAGGAACTGGGTATGGTCAACCAGGTGGTGCCGCGGGAGGAACTTGAAAGTTACACTCTCGACCTGGCCTCGAAGATCGCCCGGCAGCCGCCCTTCGGCCTGAAGCTCGCCAAGCTGGCCGTCAACCAGTCGCTCGATGCGCAGGGCATGTACAGCGCAATACACTCCGCCTTCGGCCTGCACCATCTCGGACACGCCAATTCGCGCATTCTCTACGAGATGGGCGTGGATCCCACCGGCCAGAAGAAGATCAAGCAGGAAGCGCGCGAGCAGATCGAGGATGGCGAGAAGCGCCTGGCCGAGGCGCGCAAGTAGCGCAGGGCAACGGCCCGCTCTCGGCGGTCTGGAATTGCCGTACTCCGAAAGTGGTCCACAAAAGTCTGGAGGAGGTGCGCATGAAATCCCCGCATCCATTGCGCTCGGATTCGCCGCTGATCGTCTACATGGACATCAAGAGCCCCTACGCATACATGGCGCTGGAACCCACCTACCGGCTCGAGGACGACCTCGGCATCGAGATCGACTGGCGGCCGCTCACCCTCGACATCCCGAGTTTTCTCGGCAGCGCCCGGGTGGACGACAAGGGCAGGGTGACGGAGAGCAAGCGTTCCGATGAGCAATGGGCCAATGTCCGGTACGCCTACCGCGACACCAAGCGCACGGCGCGTCATCGCGACGTCATCCTGAAGGGCACGGTCAAGATCTGGGATTCGTCGCTCGCGGGCATCGGGCTGATGTGGGCGAAAGCGCATGGGCGGACTGAGCTCAAGCGCTATTTTTTCAATGTCTACGCAAAATTCTGGAAGCGTGAACTGGACATCGAGGATGCCGGTGTGATCGAAGCCATGCTGGATGCGGCCGGAACCCCGGTTGCGGGATTCCGGCAGTATGCGGCCGGCGAGGGTCGGGAATTGCACGACTCGCTGCAGGACAGCCTGCATCCCGCCGGCCTGTTCGGGGTGCCGAGTTATGTGGTGGACGGGCAGATCTTCTTTGGCAGGGAGCACCTGCCGGCCGTACGCTGGTACCTGGGTGGACGTGAGGGCACCGCCCCGGACGTGGGTTATGGGGTCTGGTAGTGGAACTCGTCGTTTACATCGACTTTGTGAGCGCACAGGCCCGGCTTGCCCTGAACCCGACGCAACGGCTCGCCGAGGAAACCGGGATCACCCTGGATTGGCGACCACTCTCGAAGAGACCCAGGCCACGCAGGGACGCCGATTCCCGATCCAAGGGGGCGAGGCACGCGAGAGTACGGGCCGACTATCGGCTTCGCGAGGAATCCTTCTACGCCAAGCAGCAGGGCATTGCCCTGGTGTACCCGGACCCGGCACTCGAAACATTCGCGGCGAACGCTGGGCTGGCCTGGCTGCGGCGCCGACATGGGCCTTTCGGGCCGGAAATCGATGCCTATGTCGCGAGCGTGTTCGACCGGGTGTGGCGCGGTGCGATGGACCCCTGCGACCGGGAAGCCGCGCAAGCGGCCGTTGCGGGCGCACGCGGCGATACGGAGGGGTTTGGCGCCTGGCTCCATGAACGGGCCGAGGCGGACCTGCAAGGCTACCGGCAACAGGCGCTCGAGCGGGGCGTGGTGGATGTTCCGGGCTATGTCGTCAACGGTGAGCCGTTTGTCGGCCGCGCGAACCTGCCGATCATTCGCCGGTTGCTGGCGGACGACCGGAACACTGCCTGATTTCGAACGGTTAATCGAGTCACTGCCTGCATCGAAAATCCGGTTGACGGTATGGCTCGCTCGTTGACATGGGGAACTAACTGCATTCCTTGGTGTCAATCGGCTGGTGACTTTCCGCAAGTCTTCTGGAGGGAAGATGAAGCCAAGTCCCAACCGAGAACGAGGGTAGCCTCGTGGACCGTCCTGCACGCGTCCCGGAAGAGTCCGCCGCCGCGCAGCGATCGAGACATCCAGGACAACAGCCGCAGGCGGGCGCATTCAGCGGCCGCAGGGTGACTCCGGAGCCGATTGAAGGGCCGGGTGAAGTGCAGGGGGGTACCGGTGGCACGAGCGCCGCGGCAGCTACACCGGGCGCGCGACCGGATTTCGGCACCCGGCTGATTCGCGCTCTGCGCCGCCCCAGCGTGCCGACCGTTACGCTGTCTCCACGCGTCGATCAACCGCCCCTTGACAGGCCGGGTGAACCGCAGGGCGGCACCGGTGCTGCGAGCGTCGCTGCAGCTACAACCGGAGAGCGCCGGGGTATCGGCACCCGGCTGCTTCGCGCCTTGCGCCGCGGTAGCGTGCCGGCCGTTACCCTTCCCCCCCGGATTCATCCGCCGTCCCCCCGAACCGATCCGCGGCACGTTCAATCTGACGCCCCGCCTGGTCCCCCGCATGTTTCGCGGTGGCGCAGCCTGGGGTCTCTCCCGGCGCCTGCTGCAGGGGCTCACCGACGACGCGGTTCCGACGCCGGGTTGCAGTACCGTACAGAAGCCCGGCCGCAGGCAACTGCGCACGCCCCGATGCCGCGCAGTCCGACACCCGAACAAGGGGCCGCCCGAGTGTCGCCGGTCAAGTCGGAGGGTGAACCCCGGGTCGATGACCTTCCCTGGTTGTTGCCCGAGCAGAATGCGCGCCGGGTGCGGGACATCCGGCGAATTGACGAGTTGCTGCAGCAATCGGCCGTCGCGCCGGAACTCGAAGACGATCTGGCTATCGACGAGTCGCTGCGGCAACCGGCGATCGCGCCGAAACTCGAAGTAGATCTGGCTATCGACGAGTCGTTGCAGCAACCGGAGTTCGGGCCGGAACTCAAAGAGGATCTCGCTTTCGCGGCTGGCCTGGTTTTACGGGTCGAGCGCGACGTGCTGCGGGCCGAACAGTTGCACAGGGCACTTCGGAGCGCGCTGTTGCCCGAAGCGGAGTGGCTTGAACTTTCCTTTCTGGCCAACCGCAACAGGAGGGATGCGAGGTTGAACCAGGCTGAGTTACACGGGCGGTTCGGCCGGTTGCTGGATTCCGGAGCCTTGTCCACGACAGACCAGTTGCCCGTGCGCGGGCTTGTCCGGCGCCTCGCTGCCGCGCAGCAATACTGGCACGCCAACGACACACCATTCGAATGCACAACCAGGTACATCGAAACAGCGTTACCCACCGGTTCCGGAGCCAGCGTCAGGGTTCAAAGCCGAATCGTCCCCGGGGCGGCCCTCGGAGTGTATTTCTCAGCACCCTATCCGCAAGTCGGCCCCCTCGAGCCACCGCTGTCGGTGCGCCACACGCATGTGCCTGATCTGGCGCTGAGCAGCCTGACCAACGCGAAAGGACAGTTGCTGTATTCCGGGATGAACCACGGCGTCGTAACCACCGAATTGACCGGCCTGGCCCTTCGACGTCTTTCCGCCCGCCAGTTGCGAACAATGATCGAAGTGCTGCTGCTACCGGGAGACTCGGCGCGGACGGTCGAGTTGTCGCCTACAGACCGCGACCCCCCGAAATCTCCCCCCAAGTCACCGAAATCACCGGTTCCCAGATACGCGAGTCAGGTGAACCGAAGCGAGGCACAGGCGGAGCACCTGGCGGCTTCCATGCGGAAAGAAGCCTGCCGGGTAATCGGGGATGAAACCCTTGCCGCAGCTCTCTGCGCAGACCCGGACAAACTCCGCCGTGCACTCGAGGGGCAGACGGTGGAACTGAACCCGCTGTCCATCGTGTTGGTGACACAGGAGGACATCGACCAGTGGCACCGCTATCGCCCCGATTTTCTCGAGTGGCGAGCGAGAACCAGCCCCGTCGTGCTGAACGTGCGGGGGCCGAGTGGGGAACCCCGCGAGGTTCGGGTTCAGCTTACCGGCAACCGGCACCAATTCGTCGTCTCTGCGAAGAAAAGCAAGCTGCATCTGGACACGCCTACCATCCTGGAAAATAAGAAGGCAGTCGAATGGCTACTCGGGCCCGGTCATGTGGAGGAGAACCCCGGAACGCTCGCCGAGCATGTCGCTTCCATGCGGGTTCTCGCTGCAGGGCTATACCGGGAATTCGTTATCTCCCGGCACCAGTATGGCGGTGCATCAAACGGGCTCTCTCATGAGACACCTGAGGCGTCACGCGCCGTTGGCCCGCGCCTGTTGGGTGCAGGGCACAGGCCGGTCCAAAGAAGGGAAGAAGCTGAATTTGTCGCAAGGAGGGCACGCACACTGGAAACCACGGGGCGTCAGTTACAGGCCATGCGGATGGAAGCAGTCGCTTGGCCGTATGCCATCGAGTCCGGCAGGCATGTGGCGGCGCGCATCGCACTGGCCGGGCACCTGATGGGCATGCTGCCCATGGTGAGTTGCATGAGCGGCAAGAACGTCGCGGCGCGTGTGGACGCCGAGATCAAGTTTCTCGCAACGGTAGCCGACAGCCAGGACGGACGGCTTCCGCCGGTGAAGCTGAATCGGGAAGTTTGGGGACCGGCCCGCAGAGCCTTTGCGCCGCGTTAGCCGGGGCCGTTTATCGCCGGGTCAGAACGAGTGCCTCACCTCCACGCCCCAGCGGCGCGGCTCACCCCAATAGTCGGCGGTCATGCCCAGGCTCGGATCGCTTCCGCCTATTTCCACGTCGCCTGACTGGTTGAGCATGGTATCGACATAGACTTCGTCGAAGATGTTGGTTCCCCAGAGGGAGATGCTGGTCTGATCGTTCGCCAGGTGCCAGGTGATTCGAAGGTCCGAGATCCAGTAGTCGCCCTCTTTCGATGACGGGGTGTTCACCAGCGTGTACCAGCGCGCATCGGTGTAGCTGAAGCCGATGGAGGAGCGGATCTCGCCGCCGCCCGAAAGCGGGAGCGTGTGCAGCAGCGAAATGTCGGCGGATATCTGCTCGCCGTCCGGCGTGCCGAAGCCGGTATCGCTCAGGTCGCGGGTGACGATGAAGGGCATCAGGGAAATCGGATCGGTAAGGTTGTCCTCGACGGTGAATTCCTTGTAGTCGCCCTTGCGTTGACCCGCCGTCACGGCCAGTGTCAGGTTGTCGCCCAGACGGGCGAGCATCTCCAGTTCCAGGCCCCAGATCACGGCTTCCTGCGCGTTGATCAGGTCGGCGGTCGGCTGGCCTTCGACAATGCGGCCCACCGTCAGCTGCTGGTTTTCATAAGTGTTGTAGAAGCCCGTGGCGTTCAGGCGCAAGCGCCCGTCGAACAGCATGGACTTGATGCCGGCTTCCCAGTTGTCGGAGGTTTCCGGCAGGTAGGGGCGCATGCGGGCATCCTGATTGAAGCCGCCGCTGGAATAGCCGATGCTGTAGCTTCCGTAGAGCATCACGTCATCGGTGACCTGGTAGCTGACGATCACGCGGGGCGTGGTTTTGTCGTAGCCCACATCCTGTGTGCAACGGTCGCTGGTGGGCAGAAAGAAGCCGGGCGCCACCTCCACCGTAGGCATGCCGGGGCACAGGTACCCGGGGTCGAAGGCGCCGCCATAGAGCGTCTGGATGCGCGTGAATTCGCGGTCGTCCTCGGTATAGCGGACGCCGGCGGTGACATCGAGCCGGTCGGTGACCGCGTAGGTCAACTCGGCGAAGACCGCACGGTTCTCATTGGTAACGTCGTAGGCCTGCGTACGGCTGCCGAACAGTTGCGTGGCCAGGGCGATGCTCCCCAGCGTCTGTGGGGAGCCATCGGGGTTGATGCCCCCGGTTGGGAAATAGAAGAACGGCCATTCCAGCGGCGATGGCGGCTGTACGCCGCGGAACAGCGGCACATCGACGGATTCTTCGCTTTTCTCCTCGAAGAAGTACGCCCCCACCACCCAGTCGAGCCGGTCGGTGGAGCCCGACAGGCGCACCTCCTGGGAGAAGATCTCGTTTTCGCTGGTGTTGTTCAGGATTTCCAGGTAATTGGCGCCGGGGCCGTTCCCCATCACCCAGCCCCAGCTGCCGTTGAAGTTCTCGATTTCGCGGAATGCGGTAATCGCGCGCAGTTCGGCCGGCCCGAAGTCGTATGCCAGGTTCAGCGTATAGGCGTTGACTTCGCTGCGTACGGACTCGTCCGGGGTGGTGTCGATGGATTCGTCGCGGTCCGTGGAAAGGCAGTTCGCCATCTGCTGGCTGTAGACCCCGAAGATGTTGCCGATCGATGCGAGCCCCTGGGCGGCGAAGGGATTGGCGGGCCCGGTGAAACGGCAACTGCCGAGCGGCGCGCGCTCATCGGCGTCGAAGCGGTCGAAGGAAGCCTGTGCGGAAAACTTCTCGGTTTCCAGCAACGCGGAGGCGCGATAGGTGGTGGAGTTCTCGTTGCCCCGGTCGTTGCCGGTGAGGACGTTGTCGATGAAGCCGTCGGTCTGCTTGTCATAGACGGAGAAACGAAAGGCGAGATTGTCCGAGGCAGGCAGGTTCACGGTCATTCCGAGGGTGCGGTGGTCATGGCCGCCCATGCCGACCTGAACGTTGAACTCCTGTTCGAAGCCCGGCTTGTTATTGATGACTTGAATGAGGCCGGCGGTGGTGTTGCGTCCGAAGAGCGTGCCCTGGGGGCCGCGCAGAATCTCGACGCGCTCCACGTCCCACAGGTCGAACAGCCCGCCCTGCGGACGGCTGATGTACACGCCATCGACATAGATCCCGATCTTGGGATCCTGGGTGGAGGACCAGTTCACCTGCCCGATGCCGCGTATGAATACCTCCGATGCGGAGCCGTTGACGGAGCTGTACTGAATGCTGGTATTGGGGGAGATCTTCTCGAGATCGCGCACTTCGATGATGTTCCTGGTCTCCATGACCTCTTCGGAAATCGCCGAGATGGGAATCGGCACCGACTGCGCCGTTTCCTCCCGCTTGCGCGCGGTAACCACGATTTCCTCGAAGACACCCGTTGCGCCGGACTCTTCGGCTGCCGGCGAACCGAACGGAAGAAGAAGTGCGATCGCAAGACCGAACCCGTGAATCGTGCTTACTTTGCCCATGGCTGTACCCCTTGTGGAGATTGCGGCAAGACCGGCAACGCGCGTTGAATATGTTGTTGTGGCGCGTTCTAAACCGTTTTCCCGGCCGAATGGTATCAGGTCGGCAGTGGGCATGTTGATTGGTATCGTCGATCCTGCGATTCTGCTGTAACCGCACCGACAGGAAGCGACTGTTGCTCGCGAATTTGATGCGGGTCTGGAGGGCGGATGTGGCCATGAATCGTGGTGCCGACACCCCGGTATAACCGGGCTGCACCAAAAGGGAGCGAATGCCATGAGATTTGACAGGACTCCGGTGGGCTGGATTGCGTTTGCCATGGGAGCGGCGGGCGTGCTGGCGGGTTGTGACGGCGACATGTCGCCCGGGGACCCGGCCGAACAGACGGCCCCGGCGCCGGCCTGGGAGCGGTTCACGGACGAGTTCATCGAGCGGCACTTTGAAGCCGCACCCACGGCCGGGGTGTGGGCCGGGCGCCACGAATACGACGGGCAATTGCCGGATGTCGGCGCCGAGGCGATCGAACGCCGTGGCGCCATGCTGCGGGAGTATGCCGCCAGGGCGCGGCAGGAATTCCCCGTGGATGCGCTGACCGACAGCGAAAACCTCGAACGGGAGAACCTGATTGCGGCCATCGACGGCATGCTCTTCGGCGTGGAAGTCGCGCAGTATCACCGGCAGAACCCCGCCTGGTATACGGGGACCATCAGCCCGAGCGTGTACGTGTCACGCGACTATGCATCCGCGGCCGTGCGGCTTAAGGCGCTCACCGCGTACCTGCGGAATCTGCCGGCCTACCTGCAGCAGATGCGCACCACACTCGAGCCGCCGTTCCCCCGCCCGTTCGTGCGCTCGGCACTGGTCCGGTTCGGGGGCCTGGCAACCCACCTTGGCGATGAGGCTCCCGCCCTGTTCGCCGGGGTGCAGGACGAGGCGGTGCAGGGCGCGTTCGCCGAAGCCCTGGGGCCGGCCGTTGCCGCCCTGCGGGAAGTGGAAGCCTGGCTGGGCGAGCGGCTGGAGGACAGTACCGGCGACTTCGCCCTGGGGGAGGACCGCTACCGTGAGTTGCTGTGGCGCCGCTACCGCATCGACCTCGACTGGAAGACCCTCAAGGGTGTGGCCGAGGCCGACCTGGAGCGCAATCTGGAACTGCTACGGGAAACCTGCCAATCCTACGATCCGGATATCACGATCACCGACTGCGCCGCGCGCGTGCGGGAGGACAAGCCCCCGGCCGGCGCCGTCGCGCGCGCCAACGAGCAACTGCCGGAACTCAAGGCGTTCCTGATGCAGGCAGACCTCGTCGGCATCCCGAGCGAGGAAGTGGCCTTCGTGGCCGAAGCGCCCGCGTACCGCCGCACCAATTCGGCCTATATCGAGATTCCCGGCCCCTACGAGCAGGGGTTGCCGGCCATCTACTACATCGCCGGCCCGGATCCCGAGTGGCCACCGGAGGTGCAACGACAGTACGTGCCGGGTGAAGCTGACCTGTTGAACACCTCCGTGCACGAGGTATGGCCGGGGCACTTTCTCCACTCGCTGTACTACAAGCGCTCGGCCAACCGGGTCGGCAAGGTACTCAGGAACGGCATGCTGAACGAGGGCTGGGCGCACTATGCCGAAGAGTTGATGCAGGAAGCCGGCCTCGGCGAAGGGCGCCCGCTGGTCCGCGTCGGACAGATCCTGGATGCGCTGATGCGCGATGTGCGGTTCCTTTCGTCCATCGGCCTGCACGTGGAGGGCATGAGCGTCGAGACATCGCGCCGGATGTTTGCGGAACTGGCCCACCTCGACCCAGGCAACGCCGAGCAGCAGGCGATTCGCGGAACCTACGACCCCGGCTATTTCGCCTATACGGTCGGCAAGCTCATCATCAGGAAGATGCGCGAGGACTGGACCGCTACCCGCGGCGGCCGGGCTGCCTGGACAGAGTTTCACGAAACCCTGCTGTTGCACGGCAGCGCACCGCTCCCGGTGCTCCGCGAAGCCATGATGGGCCCGGATGATGCCGGGGCGCTTCTGTAAGCGAATACGCCGCGCACAAGCGCGGGGACCAACGCCGGAATCCCAGGAAAGAGCTGGTGTGTGGGGCTTCCCTTTCGGCGCGTTAGAGCTCGTCCCACACCCTCCCGTACAGCAGGATGTCGTAGCTGGTGCGCCGAAAGGGAAGCGCCGTATACGAACTTGCTGCCCGATGCCGGCGATTGTTGAATCGAAGCTGGAATGTGGATTGGAGAGACTGTTCCATGCGAGTCGTTCGGCCTGTGCGATTCAGGTAACCTTCGCTGCAACTGGAAACTGGAACAGGAACAATGCGTAAGATTCTCTGGACGAGTTTCTGGTTGTTTGCTTGCTCGGCGGCCAATGCGGACAACCGGAAGACCCTGGATGAGATGGCGGCGGCCTTCGGCTGGGATTTCGACAACGCGGTCATCGAATCGCAGGAAGTCGCCGACGGGCTGCATGTGCTGTTCGGACCGGGCGGCAACGTCGCCGCCAGCATCGGCGCGGACGGGGTGCTGATCGTCGACGACCAGTTTCCACAGGTGATCCCGAAGATCGAGGCGAAAATCGCTGAACTCGGCGGCGGCGCCATCGACTTCGCCATCAATACCCACTGGCACTTCGACCACGCCGACGGCAACCAGGCCCTGGGGCCGAAGGGCGTATGGCTGGTTTCCCAGGCGAACTCGCGGACCATGACGACGGGCACGCATCTTATCGACCTGGTTGCCCTGCAATACGAACAGCCGCCGTACCCGGAAAACGCCAGGGCCGACATCACCTTTGACGACCGCATGCAGTTCCACTTCAACGGCGAGCGCATCGACCTGTTGCACTTCGGCCCGGCCCATACCACGGGCGATGCGGCGGTCATCTTCCGGGGCGCCAACGCGGTGCACCTGGGCGATGTGTTCAATAACGCCGGCTATCCTTTCATCGATGCCGACAACGGCGGCGACATGGACGGAATGATTCGCTTCTGCTCGGCGGTGCTGGCTGAAATCGATGCGGAGACCACGGTGATTCCGGGTCACGGGCCCGTGACCGATTACCAGAGCCTCGAGGACTACACAACCATGCTGTCGGCGGTTCGCGATCGCATCGCAAAGCTGATCGCGAACGGCGCCGACCTGGAGGCAGTACTTGCCGCAAAGCCTACCGCCGAATTCGACGAGCGATACGGCGACCCGGGGCTACTGATCAACCGCGCGTTCGCCAGCCTAGGGGGCGCCGCCAAATAGTAGCGGGTGCAGGAAGAACAGCGACTGGCAGGCGCAGGTCCGTAAAGCCGGGGCGAAGGCATCGCAAGGCCGGGCAATTGACCGGATTTGCCCGATTCACGGGGATCGCGCCCACAACAAGCCGAGGGCGAGGATAGAGTGCGGTTAGTCGGCTTCCAGGGAGCGCAGCGGCGCCGGCCGGTAGATGCGTCCCGACTTCATGACAAACGCGACGTTGCGCAAAACCGAGACGTCCTCCAGCGGGTTGCCCTGAACGGCGATCAGGTCTGCGCGCTTGCCAGGCTCCAGAGAACCGATTTCGGCATCGAGGCCCAGCAGTTCCGCCGCGTGCAGCGTGGCGGCGCGCAAGGCGTCAGTGTTTGTCATGCCGGCACCGACCAGCCATTCGAGTTCCCGCGCGTTCTGTCCATGCGGGACCACGCCCGCGTCGGTGCCGAGAGCGATTCTTGCGCCGGCGCCGTAGGCGTGACCGACATTGGCGGGATGATGCTCGATGAAGTCCTGCATGCGGGCCTTCGCGGACCCCGATGCATTTTCAACCTCTTTGGCGATCCGGCCGTGAACCGAAAGCGTCGGTACGAGAAATGTGCCCTGTTGACGGAACAGGGTTATCGATGCCTCGTCCAGGAAGGAGCCGTGTTCAACGGAATCCACGCCGGCCTTGAGGGCCGCATTGATGCCGGCCGTCCCGTGGGCGTGGGCCGCCACCTTCAGGTTCAGGCTGTGTGCGGTTTCGACGAGGGCGCGCAACTCATCGCCGAAAAAGGCGGGCGGGTCGTCCTTGCCGCCGTTGCGCTCGCCGCCGCCCCCGGTGGCGTTGATCTTGATCACGTCGGCCCCCTGCCCGAACTGTCGCCGCACGGCCTGCCGGCAGGCCGCAACGCCATTGCAGACACCGGGAGTGGGCAGCCTCGAGGCGATCTCGTACGGACGGTTGAGGACATCGGCGTGACCGCCCGTTGCCGAGATGGCGCTGCCGGCCGCGAGTATCCGCGGGCCCTCGATCCTTCCCTCATCGATGGCGTCGCGCAGCACGATCACCGGCCAGCCGTAGGGGCGGGCGCCGAGATCGCGGACCGTGGTAAATCCCGCCATCAGCGTGCGGCGCGCGTTGACGACCCCATCGATCAGCATCTCTTCGCCGGTCAGTTCGAACGGGCTCTTTTCCCGGCCGGTACTGAGCGTGAGATGCACATGAGCGTCGATGAGGCCGGGCAGCACGAAGTGGTCGAGCAGGTCGATCACGACCGGGTTTACCCGGGCCAGGCCCAGCTCATCGGGCGCAAGAACGCCATCCCGCACGAACTTGATTCTCGAGCCCTCTATCAGCAGCGTCTGCCGTGTTTCCGGAGGCGTCCCGGGAGCGCGCAGCAGGGTTCCCGCGTGTACGAGCGTGACTTTTCGTGGCTCCGAAACGACGTCCGGGTTCGCGGCCCGGGCGTGCGAAACAAAAGCGAGAACAAGGTAACTGCAGACGACCAGCAGGTTTCGGCCCAGGGCGAAACGCTGACAGGGAGGGAACACCCGGCGTATCACCGCGTTGAGTGGGCTGGTATACGCACTTGGAGTAGCCACCCCGGCTCGGCGTCGGAAAAACCCCATGTCGGAAGAACGTTGTTCCATGCATGCCTGGGCGCCGGCCCTTGCCGCCGTCCCGTCCTCAGTCGTCGGCTCAACGCGGGAAACGCTGCCATACGCCGTGGAACCTACGCCGAATCCCCCACCAGGTTTACGGGAGCCTCGATATGCTTCGCGCGCAGGTACTCGCCTAGCGACTTGGCCTGCTTGTCCAGCCGGTTGTTGGACACGGCGCCGGTCCCGAGAATGCCCTTGATGTAGAAATTCATCGCCTTGAGGTTCGGCATGTCGTGGCGTTCCACCTCGAAGGGGGCCATGTCGGGCAGCAGGCGCTTGAACTCGTCGACCGTGAGGTATTCGTACAGAAAGCCGTAGGCATCGTCGCTGCGTGCCCAGACGCCGCAATTGGCATTGCCGCCCTTGTCGCCGGACCGGGTTCCGAACAGGCGCCCGAACGGAATGCGGGCGCTTGTGCCCTGGGGACGCGGAGGGATGTCCACGGGCGTCCGCTGGTAGTACATCTCTTCCAGGTCCAGGCGCTGTGTCGGCAGTACCTCCACATCGCCGCCGTCGACGTGCACCCGCTCGGCCACCTTGCCGCTGTCGATCAGCGCGGGCCAGTGGATGATGGCCGGGGCGCCGTTGAACCCGGCGCGGCCGAGGCCGGCGTTGCCCGGAATACCGGCAAGCCCCAGTTCGATGACCTTGGCGCTGAACAGGCGACCCACCTTCTTCGGGTCGGCGGTGGTCACCGTGATGCGGAGGATGGCATGGGCCTCCTCGTTGCTGTCCGGGTCTTCCTTGTCGGTGCGCGCGAGTTGAATGTCCACATCGTCGAACTGCTCCCTGCCGCCGAGGTTGTGGAATATCTGGTCGATGTGAATCTCCGCTTTCTTCTCGATGTCGAGGCCGGTGAGCAGCACCTCGACACTCTGCTTGCAGGGCCCGAGGGTGTTGAAACAGACCTTGTGTGTGGGCGGTGGGCTGCTGCCCCGGCAGCCGCTGACCCGCACCCGGTCCGGGCCTGCCTGCTCGATGTTCATGGTGTCGAAATGGGCGATGACATCGGGGTTGTAATAGGCTGGCGTGGAGATCTCGTAGAGGAGTTGGGCTGTCACCGTGCCAACGGAGACCAGCCCCCCGGTGCCGGGATGCTTGGTGATGGTGAAGCTGCCGTCCGACTCGATTTCGGCGATGGGGTAGCCGACGCCCCGGAAACTCGGCACTTCCTCGAAGAACGAATAGTTGCCGCCGCAGCACTGGGCGCCGCACTCGATGATGTGGCCGGCGGCCAGCGCCCCGGCCAGGGCATCGTAGTCGTTGCGGCTCCAGTTGAATTTCCACGCGGCGGGGCCGATGACCACGGCGGCATCGGTGACGCGGGGGCAAATTACGATGTCGGCGCCCCGGTCGAGGGCCTCCTTGATGCCCCAGCCGCCGAAGTAGACGTTGGCGGTCAGCACTTGCTGCTGCGCATCCTTCAGCGCCACGCCCGTATCGAGGTTGGTGAACGCCTCGCCCCGGCCCTGCAGGCTGTCCAGGTCGTCGAGCAGGTTGTCGCCGTCGACGTAGGCGACCTTGGCGGGCACGCCGAGTTCGGCGAGGATCTTTTCCACCTCGGCGGCCATGCCCTTTGGATTCAGCCCTCCGGCATTGGTGACGATCTTGATGCCCCGCTCGTGGCAGGTCGTTGCCACGTCCCGCACCTGCTTCAGGAAGGTGCCGACGTAGCCGAGGTGCTCACCCCGGGTCTGTACCTGGTTGTAGAGGATGGACATGGTCAGTTCGGCCAGGTAGTCGCCGGTCAGCACATCGATGGGGCCGCCTTCGACCAGTTCCCGGGCCGCGGCCAGGCGGTCGCCGTAGTAGCCGCTGCAGTTCCCAATTCGAATGATGTCGCTCATGTCGTACCTTCCTCCGTTTGCCGGGCCCAGGCGGGCGCCCGCTTCTCCCGGAATGCCGCCATGCCCTCCGCGGCTTCCTCTCCGTTGAACATGCGCGCGCTCCAGGTCGTCGTCTCGGCGAAGCCGTCGGCGATGGACAGTTCCGGGACGCGCCGCACGAGTTTCTTGCACTCCACGACCGCCGTGGGCCCGCCCAGGGCGATCATGTCGATCTCTTCCTGGACGACGTCGACCAGGCGATCTGCAGGAACGGCGCGGTGTGCGAGGCCCATGGCAACGGCCTGGGCGCCGTTGAATCGTTCCCCGGTGAGAAACAGCTTCATGCCATGATGGGTGCCGAGCTTGCGCAGGCACACCACTGAGATGACCGCTGGTATGACGCCGATGCGCACCTCGCTGAAGCTGAACGGCGCATCTTCGACACACACGGCGATGTCCGACGCCCCGACCAGACCCAATCCCCCCGCGAAGGCGGCGCCGTTGACGGCGGCGATTACCGGCTTTGGGCTTTCCAGGATGGCGGTCAGTACATCGGGGTAGGGGACCGCCATGGCGCCGGGCGCGGCCTTGCCGGGCGGATTCTTCAGGTCGGCACCGGAACAGAACGCGGGAGGTTTGCCGGTGATCACGATCGCCCGCGCGGCATCGTCCGCATTGGCAGCCGCGAGATGATCGTAGAGCTCCGACACCAGTACATTTGAGAGCGCGTTGCGCCGCTCGGGCCGGTTCAAGGTGATCCAGGCAGCCCCCTGCCTGACATCGTAGAGGGTCGCTTCCGTACCGCCCATGTTCATTACTCCCGTTCCCGTCCCTTCATTCGTTCAGACCGCGCCGGCGATACCTTGCCGCCCTGGCGTTTCTTCCGCCGGCGATTCGCTGGCAGCTTCCCTCTTGCCACGGGCTGCCGGCCCCATGCCCTTTGTCCCCGTCACGAGTCGATCAGCGTCGCCAGCAACTGGCCGTTCTCCACCTGGTCGCCGACCGCCACGCACAGTTCACCGATGGTGCCGTCCCGGGGTGCGGTGATGCGGTGTTCCATCTTCATGGCTTCGAGGATCAGCACAAGCTGGCCCCTGGTCACCGCATCGCCGGCGCTCACCTCCGTAGCGAGCACGGCGCCCGGCATGGGGGCGAGCAGACCGCCTTCGGTATCTTCCAGCCCCGACACAGGGTACCTGGGCTGTTGCTGCAGTTCGAATCCACCCGACTCTCCGTGTACGTGCCAGGTATCGCCGTGCCGGTCGACGGCGAATGCCAGGCGGCGGCCGTCGATGTCCATGTCTACCCTGCCTTTGCCGCAGGCATAGACGGTTGCCAGCCGGTCGCTGCCATCGACGGCGACCCGGAAGCGGCCGTCCCGGCGCACCCGGTATTCGATTCGCAACTCCTCGGCGCCGACCTGGAAGTCGACCCGCTCCATGGGCATGGTGGAATTCCGCCAGCCGCTGGGAATCGCGCGGTTGATCCTTGCCGTGGCGCGGCGCCGCGCCTGGCCTTCCAGCACGGCCGCCAGGGCGGCGTCGATGCGCTCGCCCCGGCTCACTTTCCGGCTGCGCGGGGGATTCACCCGCTCGATGAAGTCCGTGGTGGTGTCCCCGGCGAGATATTCGGGCGCGCGCAGTACGGCGACCAGGAAGTCCCGGTTCGTGGTGAGGCCCTGTATGCGGGTGGTTTCCAGCGCCCTCGCCAGGCGTGAGGCGGCTTCCCGGCGCGTTGCCCCGTGGGCGATGACCTTGGCGATCATCGGATCAAACTCGGTGCCGATCACGCTGCCGCTTTCCACGCCCGAGTCGAAGCGCGCGCTGCCGGCGGAGGAGGGCTGCCAGGCGAACACGGTTCCGGGCGAAGGCAAAAAACCGTTCTCGGGGTCCTCGGCATAAAGGCGTGCCTCTATGGCGTGACCGTCGATGTCCAGATCTTCCTGGGTGAAGGACAGTTCTTCCCCTTCCGCGATGCGAATCTGCTCGCGTACCAGGTCCCTGCCCGTGATTTCCTCGGTAACCGGATGCTCGACCTGGAGTCGGGCGTTGACTTCCAGGAACCAGAAATCCCTGCCGCTCACCAGGAACTCGACGGTGCCCGCCGAGGTGTAGCCGAGCCGCTTGGCGGCGGCGACGGCCGCGTTCCCCATGCGCTCCCGCAACTCCGGGTTGACGGCGGGGGAGGGCGCTTCCTCGATGATCTTCTGATGCCGGCGCTGAATGGAGCACTCGCGCTCGAAACAGTGCACCAGGTTGCCGTGGGTATCGCCGATGATCTGGATTTCCACGTGACGGGAACTGTCCAGCCACTTTTCCAGGAAGACCCGGTCGTCGCCGAACGAGCCGGCCGCTTCGCGGCGGGCGCTGGCCACGGCTTCGGCCAGGTCGTCCTGACGTTCGACGATGCGCATGCCGCGTCCGCCGCCGCCGGCCGCTGCCTTGACCAGCACGGGATAGCCGATGCGGTCGGCGGCAGCGGCAAGGTCGGTGCGTGCATCGACCTCGATGGCCAGCAGTGTCGGCACACCCGCTTCGCGCATGAGCCGCTTGGCCGACAGCTTGTCGCCCATGAGCCCGATGACTTCGGGCGGCGGGCCGATCCAGCGCAGGCCCGCGTCGCACACCGCCCGGGCGAACGTTTCGTTTTCGGACAGGAACCCGTAGCCCGGGTGTACGGCCTGGGCGCCGCTCCGCGCACAGGCATCAAGCACCTTGTCGATATCAAGATAGCTTTCCGTGGACGAGCGGCCACCGAGGGCAATGGCGCTATCCGCGTCGTGGACGAAGGGGGCGTCGGCGTCGCCGTCCGCATAGACCGCCACGGTGGCAATGCCGAGTTCGCGGGCCGTGCGGACAATGCGCCGGGCAATCTCGCCTCGGTTGGCGACCAGCAGCCTGGTGATCGGGCGGATGGCCCCTACATTCGCCATGTGCCGAACTCCTTGGTGCCCTCTACCCTGTTGTTGCAGCACGCCGACAGGGACATGGCGATGACAAGACGGGTGTCCCGGGGGTCGATCATGCCGTCGTCCGACACCCGGGATGTGGCGTACAGCCCCTTGGAGCGCTCTTCCGCCCAGTGCTCGACGTTTGCGGCGCGCTTGGCGTCCGCTTCCTCGTCGAATTCCAGTCCGCGCCGGGTTGCAGCCGCCCGGCCAACGATACTCATCACGCCGGCCATCTGCTTCGGCCCCATCACCGCGATCTTCGCGAAGGGCCAGATGTAGGTGAAGCGCGGGCCGTAGGCGCGCCCGCTCATCCCGTAGTTGCCGGCCCCGTAGGAGGCGCCGGCGATCACGGTGATATGGGGAACCGTGGAATTGGAAACGGCGTTGATCATCTTCGAGCCGTTCTTGGTGATGCCCCCCTGCTCGAAGTCGGTGCCCACGATATAGCCGGTGATGTTGTGCAGGAACAGGATGGGCACATCGACCTGGTTGCACAGCTGAATGAACTGGGCCGCCTTCTCCGCCGACTCGGACAAGAGCGCGCCGTTGTTGCCCAGTATGCCGAGCCGGTAGCCGTGGACGCTGGCCCACCCGCAAACCAGGGTCGGGCCATAAAGGGGCTTGAATTCCTCGAAACGGGAGCCGTCGACGATGCGGGCGATGACCTCGCGCATGTCGAAAGGCGTTCGCAGGTCCCTGGTGACGATGCCCAGCAGTTCCTCGGGGTCGTGCACGGGTTCCTCGAAATCCGGGTCGGGTTCCGGGCCGAGCTTGCGCCAGTTCAGGTGCGCCACCACTTCCCGGCACATGCGGATGCCGTCCATCTCGTCCCGGGCCAGGTAGTCGCCCAGCCCCGAGACGCGGGTGTGCATGTCCGCGCCGCCGAGGCTCTCCTCGTCGGCGTCCTCGCCTGTGGCCATCTTCACGAGAGGCGGCCCGCCGAGAAAGACCCTGGACTGGTTCTTCACGAAGATGTTGTAGTCGCTCATGCCGGGCTGGTAGGCGCCGCCGGCGGTCGAGGCGCCGAACACCAGGGAGATGGTGGGTATGCGCAGCTTCGAAAGCTCGGTGATCTCGTAGAAGAGGCGCCCGGATTCCGCGAAGTGATCCACTTCCCGGCGAATGGCCGCTTCCGGGTCGCCGCCGCCCTGGCCCCTGAGATCGGCGCCGGCGGATTCGACAAACTGTACGTAGGGCATGCGGTTGATGCGCGAGATCTCCAGCCCGCGCATCAGTTTCTTGGCGTTGAACGGATTGAACGCGCCGGCCCGTACAGACGGGTCGTGGCCGAGAATGACGCACTCCACGCCTTCGATGACACCGATGCCGACCACGAACCCGGAACCCACCGTGTAGTTCGAGCGCCAGGCCGCCAGCGGGCTGATTTCCAGGAACGGCGAGTCGCGGTCGAGTATGTGCGAGATGCGTTCACGTACCGGCATCTTGTTGCGCGACGCCAGGCGTGCCGCGGCTTCGGGCCCGCCGCCTTCTGCCGCCTGATCGAGCAGCCCCTGAATCTCGTCCAGCGTTTCCAGCATGTCTGCACGGTTGCGCTGATAAGCCTCGCCGCGAACGTCGAGTTTCGATTCCAGTACCGGCATAGCCTCCTTCCCGGGAGCGGCGGAAGGCCGGGATATTAGCTTAGGGTGCGCTACGTACCAAACCGCTGCAGCACGTTCGCCCGCTCAATGGCCTGAATGACGATATCGGGCAGCAGTACCTGGGGCAGGATCGCGGCCTCGTCCAGCGAGGCCCCCCTGGGGAAGTACAGGTAGAGCGGTACGCCGGCCCGGCCGTAGCGCTGCAGCCACTCGGTGATGACCGGGTCCTCGTTGGTCCAGTCCCCCATCAGCACCTTGATGCCGCGTTCCGCGAAGGCTTCGCCCACCTCGTCGGTCGACAGCGCGACCCGCTCGTTCACCTTGCAGTTCACGCACCAGTCGGCGGTGAAGTAGACGAACAGCGGCTGCTGCGAGTCGATGTAGCCGATCATCCGCTCGGGTGAGAATCGCTCCAGTTGCAGCAGCCCCAGGGTTCCGGCATGGCTGTCGGAGTCGGCGGCGCTGGCCGTTGCCGGTGCGTCTGCCGAATTCGGGCGCTCGACGGTTGCCCCGACTGCGATGGCTGCAACCAGGGAAATCCCGGCCACGACCCGCCAGTTCCACGGCCGGGGAGCATTGCTGGACCGCCCATAGGTCCACAGCGCGAAGCCGAAACAGAGCCCGGCCGCAAGTGCCAGCGCCATGGCGTTCACCCCGGCTTGCTTGCCGATGATCCAGAACAGCCAGATTGCTGTCGCGAACATTGGAAACGCCAGCACGTTGCGGAACCCGGCCATCCAGGGGCCGGGCCTGGGCAGCATGCGCCCGAAAGCGGGAACCAGGCTGATCAGCAGGTAGGGAGCAGCGAGGCCGAGGCCCAGCGACAGGAATATCGCAAGCGCGACGGCCGCGGGTTGCACCAGGGCATACCCGAGAGCGCCGGCCATGAAGGGGGCCGTGCACGGGGTTGCCACCACGACGGCCAACAGGCCGGTGAAGAATGCGGCCTTGCGCTCCCCGCCGGCCGTGAGCGACTGCCCGGCGCCGGCGATGCGCGCTCCGATCTCGAACACCCCCAGGAGATTGAGACCGATGGCCAGCATGAGCAGCCCCAGAACCAGGTTGAAAGCGGGATTCTGGAGTTGAAATCCCCAGCCGGCGGCCTGCCCGGCGGCCCGCAATGCCAACAGGGCGCTCCCCAGCACGGCGAACGCCACCAGGATGCCGGCGGTGTAGAGAGCGCCGCTCTGGCGCGCCAGGCGCCGGTCGTCCCGCGGCATTTCCACCAGCGACAGTGCCTTGATGCTGAGCACGGGAAAGACACAGGGCATGAGGTTGAGAATCAGGCCGCCGACAAAGGCGAACAGCAACGCGCTGCCAGTGGCTATCCCCTCGGGCACGGATGCCGTGGCAGCAACCGCGCTCGCTGGGGCGAGCGGGCCAAATGAGGCAAGGGCGCTCGCAAGGGCTGACGGAATCATGCCGCAAGCGCCACGACAGAAGGGTAAACGGGTGCGGCCCGGATTCCTTCGAACATCGGATCCGTGAACAAGTGGTGTACCGCGGATCCTCTGGCGGGAATCCTGGCTGTCGCTGACTTCGCCATGCCTTTACCCGAGAATCTCCCGCACCTCGGCCGCCATGGCCCCGGCATCGTGCGACCCGGCGATGGTGCCGACAATGCGGCTGTCCGGGTCGACGATGTAGACGGTCGTGGCATGCACGACCTGGTAGTCCCCGCTTCCCTGGGGTGGGGCAGACTGCAGGTAGGCCTTGAACGAGGCCGCCGCCTCGGTGAGTGCCGGGCGGGAACCCGTCAAGCCCACGAAACGACCGTCGAAACGGGTCAGGAAACGGGCGACCTGTTCCGGCGTATCCCGTTCCGGGTCGACCGATATCAGCACCGGCGTGATTCCTTCGGCATCGCCCGAGGCGTCGAGCCTGGACATCGCGGCGGTGAGCTTGCCCATCTGGGTGGGGCAGATCTGCGCGCAGTTGGTGAAGCCGAATAACACCAGCAGGTGACCGCCGGCAAGGTCGTCCTGCGAAACGGCAACGCCGGTGTGGTCCGTGAGATTGAAGGTCGCGTGCATCGCCGGTTCGGCGGGGCGCACGAAGGCAAGGGCGACCACAATGGCGCCGGCCGTCGCGGCTGCCGCCGCAACAGCCAGAACGACCGTTCTTGCTGGAACCCTGGGTTTCGTCACGCCGTGTATCGTCGTAGAGTTCGCGGCCTTGCGCAACTATCCCTCTTGTTCGCGGATCAGGTCTACGAATGAATCAACTGTCAAGCCGACGACCATCCTCTCGTTGATCTGAGGCAACGCCTCGTTCGCCTATACACCCGCTTGGACGTGTGGCTAGAATAAGGCGGGGAATCGATTCACAAGTCGTGCCCACGGCACGGGAGGTCATTCATGGCATTGCACAGACTGCAGGAACTGTCGATCGGCGCGCCGGAGCCGGATCGCCTCGACGATTTCTACCGGGAGATCGGCCTGGTGGGCGGCAACCGCAGCTGGGGAACCAGCGACCGGCCCGACCAGATCAACATCGCCGAAGCGCCATACCGGCAACTGCGCTCGTTGCGGATTCTCTGTGAGGACGAAGCAGACCTCGCTGCTGCCGCCGGTCGGCTAGACGACCTGGGCGCCTCGTACCAACTCGCCGACGGGCGGTTGACCGTCACCGACCCCGTTAACAAGTGGACCTACATCGTCGAGCCCGGCGAAGTGACGGACGTATCGGAGCAACCCAGGCGTACCCTCAATTATCCCGGTGAGCGCAACCGGCTCGGTGAGCGCGCCGACGTGCTCAACGAGGAAACGCCGAGGGTGCCGCGACGCCTCGGGCACGTGGTTGTCGGTTCAACGGAACCGCAGAAAACCGCCGAGCTTTGCCAGGCCATCGGCTTCCGTGTTTCCGACATCGTCGGGGGCGGCCTGGCAACCTTCATGCGCTGCTCCAATGACCATCACAACCTGCTGGTCACCCCCGGCCCGGTTCCCTATCTCAACCACTACGCCCTGGAGCACGACGACTTCGACTCCGTGTTCCGCGCCGCGACCAACTACCTGCGCGACAACGGCCAGGAAACGCAGATCGCCGGGCCCGGCCGGCACTACATCGGCGGCAACATCTTCTGGTACCTGTGCGATCCGAGCGGGACCTTCTTCGAGTTCTTCGCCGACATGGACCAGATCGCCGATGACGAGGCCTGGACCATCCGTGAGAACTGGGACCTGATGGACTCCTGGTCGATCTGGGGCGAGAAGCAGCAGCCCGAAGTGTTCTTCAGGCCCGTGGACATGGATGCCGTTATCGAGGGGTGGGCCCGCGCGCACGGCTGAGGGCAACGGTTCCCGATTCAACGGGCCCGGCAATCGCGCGACGGCGAGCTGCAGCAGCGCGCAGAACCTGCCGTTGGCCGGCAGCAGTTACGAAGGATTGTTCTGATGAAGCGATCGATTGAAGAATTGCTGGCGGAGATTCGCGAGCACCACGACGAACTCGACTCGACGGCGGCCGAGGCGGATCGGCTCGGCGAGGCGCCGGATTCACTGGTCGACCTGATGCGCAAGCTCAGGGTGCCAATGGTCAAGGCGCCCGCGGCTGCCGGCGGCGACAACATCACGTACTCCGAGCAGGTGCGCTACTTTGCGGCCCTGTCCCACGCCAATGCTACGGCGGGCTGGACGGGTTTCAACCACGCGGGGGCGGCCGGTGCGGTGGCGAGCAAGCTGGACGAGCGGGGTTTCCAGGAGGTGTTCGGCGACGATCCCTGCCCCTTCTTCGCGGCGGTGTCCGCGCCTTCGGGGCGATTCCGCGGCGCGGCGGAGGGCGGGGTGGTCAACGGCCACTGGAAGTTCGCCAGCGGCTGTCTGCACGCCGATTGGGTGCTACTGATGGCGGTCAACGAGACAGACCCGACCGACATGAGGATGGTCGTGGTGCCCATGGACGAAGTCCGGCGAACCGGCGACTGGAACGTCATGGCCCTGAAGGGTACCGGCAGCATTGACATCGTTTGCAAGGACGTTCATGTGCCGGAGTACCGATTCGTCGACCTGGCGGCGCCGCCGCTGCGCGGCGGCCCCGAATTCGCCCAGAGTTATTTCGTGTACGTGGCCGGCGAGAACCTGGGATTCACGCTGGGCGTAACCGAGCGGTTCCTGGATGAAGCAAGACTGCATGCCCGCAAGAAGTCACGGGGCTTTGGTGGCACACTGGACCAGCGCGGCGCTTTCACCTACGAACTCGGCAAGGCCGCGACCCAGGTGGCGAGCGTGCGGGCGCTCGGTATCGCCACGCTCGACGAGGCCTGGGCCCAGTGCCAGGCGAACGGCAGGCTGACACCGGCCGAGGAGAACAGGGTGTCCGCCATGACGGCGTATGGCACGGAATTGTGCGCGCAGGTGGTTTCCCACATCTTCCACTTTCTGGGCGCCTCGGCGATTTTCGACGAGAGCGTGCTACAGCGCTGTTTCCGGGATGTGCACGGATCGGCGCAGCACCTGGTCGCCTCGAACGAAGCCTTCGACCGCCACGGCGGCGATCTCCTGAGTGGAGAAGGCTAACGGGGCGATACCCCAGCCCGACGAGCAATTCCTGACCGTTAGCGAACCTGCCTCGTTCGTCTACCCTGTCCGCGAATGTGCGGGCTGGAGACAGGCACTGAGGCGCGGCTATTGAATAAGGCACTCCGCCTGTTCCCGCACCACCCGGGCTTCAAGGTGGCCGAGCTTCTCTATTTCTATTCGAACCCGGTCACCCGCCTTGAGATAGCTGGGCGGTTTCATGGCATGGCCCACGCCGGCCGGCGTGCCGGTGAAGAGAACGTCGCCGGGGTCGAGCACGAATGCCTGGCTCAGGTGGGCGATGGCATCGTAACAGTCGAAGATGAGGTGCCGGGTGTTCGAACTCTGCCGGACTTCGCCGTTAACCAGTGCGCGGATGTCCAGATTGTGGGGGTCACCCACTTCATCGGGCGTGACCAGGTACGGGCCGATGGGCCCGTGGGTATCGAATGACTTGCCGATCTGCATGGTGATGGCGGCCCTCTGCCAGTCGCGCACGCTCACATCGTTGCCGCAGCAGTAGCCGGCGATCACTTCCGGCGCCCGTTCCCGGGGTACGTGCTTGCAGCGCTTGCCGATGACCACGCACAGCTCCGCTTCGTAATCCAGCCTGTCGGAGACTGCCGGCAGGTTGATGTTGGAGTAGGGCCCATTCACGCAGTTGTGCTGCTTGTTGAACCACATCTGGACCTCCGGCCTGGTCATGCCGGTCTCTTCGATGTGGTCGGCGTAGTTGAGGCCGATGCCCAGCATCTTGCCCGGATTTGGTACGGGCGGATGCCAGTCGATCGCATCCGGGGCGATGACCCCGTCGGCTGCCGCCACGGCCGATCTGACCTGTTCGCTAGCAGCCTGCCCGCCGGCCAGGTAAGCCGTCATCGAGCCCGGCGCGCCGGGAATCGAACTCAGGTCGACGATGCCGTCACCGCGAACTACGCCAAGACGGGGATTGGGATTCTCAGCAGTCGAAAAAGTGACGAGTTTCATGTTTGCGATGTCTCCGTGTCGATCATTCGAGAGGAAAGCCGAACAGTTCGGCGGGGTTGTTCACCAGAATGCGTTGCCGGTCGGCGGGGTCCGGTGCCCAGTCTAGCAGCAGATCCAGGAGGTCGGCATCGTTGGGCATGGGCTTCCACCAGTTCGGGTGGGGCCAGTCGCTGCCCCAGATCACCCGTGTGGGCGCCCGTTCGATCAGGCGCCGGGCGAACTCGGCCGTATCGCTGTAGGGATGCTCGTCTTCCGCCGAGAACCGGTTCGGCCCCGAGAGCTTGACCCAGCAGCGCCCGGTGTCCAGGCAATCCAGCACCGCGCGGAACCCCGGTGCATCAACGCCCCGCTCGGCGGGCTGCCAGCCCATATGATCGATGGCGAAGTTGCCGGGGCTCTCCAGCATTGTCCGTCGCCAGGCAAGAACCTGCTCTTCGCCCTCGAACCAGAACTGGGGGTGCCACCCGTGTTCGTGGATACGCCGAATCAGGCTCCCGTCGATTTGCGGCGAGCGCATGTAGGAGAAACGATTGGCGACCACGCCGCCGGCGGTCAACTCAACGAGTTCCACGTCGGTGATTGCGCTGCCGACACAGGCGACGCCGCGCAGGCGTTCGGGATGCCGTCGCAGGGCGTCCAGCAGGCAGGCGTTGTCATCGCCGTAAAGCAGGGTTTGCACGACGACGCCGCGTTCCAGGCCCAGCCGCCGGTGCAGGGCCAGCAGGTCCTCGAGCGGGCAGTCGTCGGCATCCAGGGGCCGGGGCTCAACGAAAGGGAACCGTGATTGGGGACCGAAGATGTGGAAATGGCTGTCGCAGGCGCCCGCGGGGGCTCGAATGGTGGGTTGTATGGGCTCCCGGTTCGGCGGCGGTGTGACGCGGCGGCTCATGATTGGCGGTCAGGCAAGGCCCGATAAATCGGGTCAGGAGAGGCCCGATAAATCGGGTTAGGACATGCCCGATAAATGGCGTGCATAGGGAGAAGGACCGGTAAGAACCGTCACCCGGCGCCGGGTTGCTTGCCGAGCAGTCTAGCGACCTTGAACATCAGCCAGTGAAATGTGCCCAGGTACGCCCGTGGCATGGCGGCGGAATTGTGCGGCCCTTCGGTAACACGCTTCAGCAGGGTGCTCCTGGATTCCCCGTTCCGGTACCGGGCCAACACGTCTTCCGGATCGAAGTCGACACCCACCGGGTTGACGTTGAAATCTCCGCTATTGAAGTAGGCCTCGAGTTCCTCCGGGGTTTCAAAGACATCGATCTGCAGTTCGCAGAAATTGTTGTCGGGATCCTGGTAGTAGAAGGACAGGGTGGCGCCGTGATGCGTTGTCCATACCGGCCGGATGCCGGCTGCCTTCAGACGTTCGTAGGTGGCGAGCAGGTCGCCGAGCGACGCGTAGGTGAAGGCGATGTGGTCGACGCCCACGCGCCTGCGGGAGTTGCGGCCGAGGCCGGGTATGCCGATCACGGCAATGCGGTGGTGCTCTTCGTCGTAGGTGAGGAAGGTGGCGTTGTTGTCGCCGAATGTTGCCTCCGCTTCCAGCAGGGTCTTGTAGAAAGCGACCAGCCGGTCCTTGTTGGCCGATTTCAGTACCACGTGAGCCAGCTTGGCCGGCGCGATCCTGCCCCTTTCCCGGGCGGGGATGGGGACTCGGCCGATGGCGTCGGGCGCGTTCATGGTCGTCCTCGTTGCCCCTTGTTCGCGGGAAAGGTCGTCAAGTGAGTCAAATTCCCTCCCGGTCACCGTTTGCTCGTTGGGGGGCATCGCCCCGTTCGATTTGTGAAAAAAATGACTGGCAGAGATCATAAGCGTTTGTGGCTTGCGGCGGGAGGTCTTTGTGTTGACGACGATGGTGGTGTTGCTCGCGGCAGCCGTGGCCTGGTTTCTCTGGGAACGCAGCCACCGCAAGACCGGGGAGATGCGGGGCGGCATCCACGAGGATATCGTCCTGCCGTACGAGCAGGCCTGGGAGCTGTATCACAACAACTTCTCGTTATGCTCGAAGAAAACGCGGGTTTGCCTGGCGGAACTCGGTATCGACTACAAGAGCCACCACGTCGACCTGATCGAGACGGGATCCTACGAAAACATATCCCGCCACTTCCTGAAGGTGAATCCCGGGGCGCTGGTGCCCGTGCTGGTGCACAACGGCCACCCAATCTATGAGTCCCACGAGCAACTGGCCTACGCGGCAGCTCACTCGGAAAACCCGAGTGCACTGGTGCCCGAAGACGACCAACGACGGGCGGTGATGGAGCGCTGGGTACACCTCTCTTCGCTGATCGATCCGCTGCGCCGCATGCAGGAAACCGCCGGCAACGCCGTGCCGGGGCTGACCATGCCCATTTTTGCGGCGATGGTCGAGCACATTCCCGCGCGGCGAATCCTGGTGGGGCTGCTGTTCCATTGGAGCAGGGTGAGACCGCTCTTGTTCCTGACCATGAAGCTGCTCGGTGTTGCCAGATTTCAGGCGCTGAAGCCGCTGGTAAGCATGATGCGGAGCAGCCGCAGGCTCATGCACGGGCATCTCGACGCCCTGGAGCAGGCGCTCGAGGACAGCGGCGGGCCCTGGATCGTCGGCGATCGCTTTACCCTTGCCGATGTGGGCATGATGGTCATTTTCGAACGCTTGGCCGAAGTTGACTGGCTGGACACCTTCCTGACGGCTGACCGGACTCGCATTGCGGCCTACTGGCAGGCTTTGCAAGCCAGGCCAAGCTATGCAGCCGCGATCGAGGCCTTCGACCATCCGCTGGTCACGAAAGGGACTTCCAGAATTGTGGAACTGAAGAAGTCGAATCCGGCATTCCGCGACGCGCTTCTTGGCGGCACCCCGAACCCCTGACGTCCGTTCAGGAAACGAAGCCCCTGGGTTCCGGAATCGTCGACGCGACGATATTGGCGAGCAGCACCGCGGCCGCCATGGTGAGCACCACCGGGTTCAGCGTGCCGTCGTACAGCAGCCCGGACAGCGCCCCGAGCACGCTGCCGAACAGGAACGATGCGGTGGCGATGAGCGAACTGGCGCTGCCGCTCAGATTCCCGAACGGCGCCAGGTAAAGCCCGGATATGGATGGACCGATCAGTCCGGCCGCGCCGATGCTCAGCGCCAGGAGCGGCGTGAACACCCAGAGGCTCGTTTCGCCGAGTACCACCGATGCGGCCAGTGCGAAGACGAACACCAGTTGCAGCCGCCGCCCGGTGCGGAACAGTCGGAAGGGTGGAACCCGCTGAATCAGGCGTGAGGTGACCAGGGTGAACGCCATCATGACGGCGATATTGGCGCCGAAATACAGGGCGAACGGCTTTTCGCCCACGTCGAAGTACTCCAAATAGATGAAGGCGGAATTCGTCAGAAAGGTCATCATCACCGATACGGCCAGGCCCTGGGTGAAGATATAGCGCAGGGGTATCAGCTTGCCGTCGACGCGCCGGGAGAGAACTTCGAAGTATTGCGGCAGGATGCCGCCGAGCCGCATGGGTTCGGGTGGTTTGTTGAGGGTCTCGCCAACAGACCCGAAGAAGATAAGCAGGGTCAGGGCGTAGACGGCCAGAAACAGGAAGATTGCGGGCCAGCCCAGGTCGAGCAGAAATGCGCCGATCAGCGGGGCCACGAGCGGTGCGGACAGCATCACCAGCACGACCGTGGGAAATCGCTTGGCCGCCTCCGCGGCGGAATAGGAATCCCTGATCATGGCCATGCAGATCACCGAGGCGAAACCGCCGCCGAATGCCTGAACGGCGCGCAGCACCTGTATTTCCAGCGCCGAGTCCGCGTTTGCGATCAGGAGCGAAGTGGCGATAAACAAAAGCAACCCCGTTCCGCCGATCTTGCGCCGTCCGATCTGGTCGGAAACCGGGCCGCCGATGAGTTGGCCAATGGCGAATCCCGCCATGTAGGTGCTCATGGTGATGTTCATCTGCACGAGATCGACGCCCAGGGCGGTGGCCATGGTCGGCAGCGCCGGCAGGTAGGTGTCGATCGCGAAGGGCGCCAGCGCCGTCATGGAAGCGACGAAGAACAGGAAGTACCGGGGTGGGTGCGCCCGGTTCGCTCTGGTCACCGGTTCGGCTCGATGGTTTCTTGAAGAGGGTGCGGCTGCAACGGCCTTGTGCTTTCCGGGTGCGTCAAAGCGGGGCAGTGTACAGGCAGGACCGGTTGACTTCCCAGTCTATCCTGAGATTCTGAGGGATGTGGCCCGGTGTTGCTTTGCAAGGCCGGTTTGTTGTTCGCTAGCCGCCATGTCGGATACCCGCCACAGTTCCGGAGCCGGGTTGAGTCATTCGCGATCGGCGACTGGCGGTTGCTGAACCGTGGGCTTTGGAATTGTGCGGCGGTGTGTTCCGTGGGCGGCTCTGTTGGCCGTCGGGACGGCGCTCGCGGAAACGGATGAAGCACCGCTGAAGCTGGTGCGATTCGGGCACGACCAGGCGAATGTCAACGTCGATGGCCGCTTGTCGGAAGCTGCCTGGTCGCAAGTCGAGGGGACCGAGGAATTCCGCGTCATCATGCCCGACAGCCTGGCCCGGCCGCGTTACCGAACCCTTTTCAGGGTTTTCTATACGGAACGCGGGCTCTACCTGGGTTGGGACATGGAACAACCCGCCGACACGCTGATGCGGCGGTTTTCCTCCCGGGACAACATGATGATGAGGCGTGATTCGGTGGGCTTCACCATCGATGCCTCGGGGGAGGGCGAATACGGGTACTGGGGCGATGTGGCACTCGGGGGCAGCCAGACGGACGGGACGGTCCTGCGGGAGAGCCTTTTCAGCCCGGAATGGGACGGGGCCTGGCTCGGCGCCACGGCCGTCACGTCCAAGGGCTGGTCTGCCGAGTTGTTCTTTCCCTGGTCGCAGATGGCGATGCCGCACGCGGCGGATGTACGGCGCCTCGGCCTCTTTGTTTCGCGCCAGTTGGGGAGCGCCGGGGAGCGTTGGTCCTGGCCGGCCATCCCGCTCACGGAGGCCAAGTTTCTGAGCGTTTTGCAGTCGGTCGAACTCGGGGGCGTGAATCCCCGGCAGCAGTGGAGCGTCTTCCCCTACGCTTCGATGACGGTGGACGGGATCGAAGACGACACATCCTACAAGGGCGGCGTGGACCTGTTCTGGCGGCCGTCGACCAATTTCCAGGTGACGGCGACGGTGAACCCGGACTTCGGCAATGTCGAATCCGATCAGGTCATCGTCAACCTCACCGCGTTCGAGACCTTTTTCCCGGAGAAGCGCCTGTTCTTCCAGGAAGGCCAGGAAATCTTCTCCACCACGCCCCGGGCGGATCTGGGGTTCCAGTTAAGGGGCGGCCAGGCACCGACCATGCTGGTCAATACCCGCCGCATCGGCGGCCGG
The DNA here is from genome assembly GCA_963663395.1 of Pseudomonadales bacterium. Taxonomy (GTDB): domain Bacteria; phylum Pseudomonadota; class Gammaproteobacteria; order Pseudomonadales; family Azotimanducaceae; genus Azophilus. Next base: position 3,551,584 of record OY760226.1, on the reverse strand, counting down.
CCGCGGGTCCCGGAGATATCGGACGACATCGAGATACCGGAACGGGAACTCGGCCAGCCGACCGAACTGCTCGGGGCGCTGAAGGCCACCGGGGAAATCGGCTCCTTCCGGTACGGCGTGCTGGGCGCCATGGAGGACAGCGTGAAGTTGGACGCAGGCAACCTCAACCTGCACCAGGACGGCAGCGACTACGGCGCCGTCCGCCTGCTCTACGACCGCACCGCGGATAATGGAACCTACCGGGGTCTCGGAATGATCTCCACGGCGGTGGCGCACCCGTCCCGGGAGGCCTACGTGCATGGGCTCGACTTCCACTATCAGTCCGCCGGCGGCCGCTGGGCGGTGGATGGACAGTTGCTGCACTCGGACATCACCGACGATGACCCGGACGCCCCGCAGGGCAAGGGGTACGGTGCCTTCGTCGATACGGTGTACTCGCCGCGCCGCGGCATCAGCTACACGCTGGCCCTGCACAGCTACGACGACCGGCTCGACGTCAACGACATGGGGTTCCTGGAACGCAATGACGCGACCCGGATGGACCTGAGGATGAACTGGCGGGGAACGGGCATCCCCTGGGTGCGGGATTTCGCCTTCCGCTCGTTCATGCGCCAGGAACTGAACGGAGACGGGCGGCTGACCCAGTCGGGCTTTGGCGCATTCCAGGAATTCACGCTGCACAATCTCGACGAGGTGAGCCTGGGACTGAGCTGGTTTCCGGAACGCTACGAAGACCGGAACAGCTTCGGCAATGGAACCTACCGGATCGAGGAACGGGAGAACATCAGCATCGACTACGTGACAGACTCATCGAAAGTGCTTTCGCTCGGAGCCGGGCTGGAAATTACCGGTGAAGATCTCGGGGAACACTACTACGGCGGCTGGTTCAGCCTGGTCTGGCGCCCAGCCGGCCGGGTCAACCTGGAGGCGGATGTCTACTACTACACCAGCGACCACTGGCTGCTGCACCAGGAAGATCGGAATTTCACGACCTTCCACTCCGCCGAGATGGGTACGACGGTATCACTCGACTACTTTCCCGCCGCCAGGCACCAGTTTCGCCTCGCCCTGCAGTGGGTGGGGATAAAGGCCGATGAAAACGAGTTCTACCTCGTTCCACAGGAGCCGGGAGACCTGGTGCAGACAGTCAAGCCGCCCGGCTCTGCGGATGACTTCAGGGTCTCGGTACTCAACTTCCAGGCCCGTTACCGGTGGCAGATCGCACCCCTGTCGGACCTCTTCGTGGTCTACACCCGCAATGCCAGCGAGGCGCCGATGCGGGGCGGGTTCCGGGATCTCTTCCGCGAGGCGTGGAACAACCCGAGCGGCGATCAACTGACCGTCAAGCTGCGCTATCGACTGGGGTCTTGATACAATGCGCCGGCCAAGCCCACCCCGGCCCGGTTCGCGGGCCGATTCCCCAGCCCCGGTGGCACAACTGGATAGCGCGGCTCCCTCCTAAGGAGCGGGTTGTAGGTTCGAGTCCTACCCGGGGCGCCAGCCGCGATTTCCAAGCGCCTGGAAAACAAAGCGATTGTCCGAGCGGCTAAGTCCGAGCGCGCCATCAATACGGCGTGACCGGACGACGCACCGCCACGTTATAGAGGCAGCAAGGCTTCGCAACGGGGTCGGTGATTCAGGCGGAAAGAGTAACTGCTCCGGTTTTCCCGTCGTATGTCATTTTGCAAAGGCGCAGAAACGTTCTACCCATCAGTGCCGCGTACGGTTGACCGCCTTGAGCCAAATGCACAGCATGGAATAGGCCGTACATCGTAATGTTCAAACTATCGACTCGCACTTGAGCCAAGTGAACATTTACCTCTTCTGCACCAGTCGCTCCAGATAGAGGTTTCCGGTCTACAACCGGCAAGCGCAAGTTGGACGCTAAAACAGAGTCTATGCAACATGTGCTCGCACCTGTATCAACTAAAGCCAACCACTCCTGGGTTGGTAACTGAGGAACGTGTTGATCGGGATCGCTGAACTTCGGATCGAACCCGATGCGAACGCGCAATATGGGTCCGATTAGCTGGAGTTGATCAGACGAGGCGGGAAACCCCGCCTCGATTTGTAGACTCAAATGTGAACCCCTGGAGCGGCTATCTCGTACACGACTGAGGCCGGTAGCGGTGCTATCACATCTCCGATTATGCGTATCAAATACGGACCTTCGCCATGTTCGCGTACGGCGTGCTGAATAGCACCCGTCTCATCGTCGAAGTAACCACTGACAGCCCTGTCGTAAATGACAACCCACTTTCCATTGTGGTCCATTTCCAACTCGCTGCTCATCGCGTTGTAAACAGCGATGTTCTCAGACAGTTTGGCGGGACTCATTTCACTCTCGCTCGAACCAACACTGTTACGGATAGAGAATGTAACACACTCATACGACACGTGGGTTTGCCAGTAGTTCCCTGCAGCGACGACGATCTGCACCCCAGTGGCCCTGGCACGTAGCCTGTGGACGGGCGCGTGGCGTTTCCGTTGGCCTGACGGCGCCTTACCCAAGACGCTTTAGCAAGCCTTTGATTTGGGCGGGAGTCTCATCCGGTGGACCCAAAAAACTCTGCTGCCTTTTTGACAATATCAAGCGTATTGGGAATGTATGGCATGCCCCGCTTAAATCGGTCGATGAATCTGTTCTTCAACTCTTCGTTTTGCTCGATTGCATTCAAAATATCGTAGCCTTCGTTGGTAATCCGAACAACGTCTCGGTGTTCCCCAATCCACTCCGCATGACCGGCGTCAGCGAGAAGATCGACATGGTGACGGATTTTCCGTTCTTGCTCCGATGCTCCGTAGTAGAGGGGCATGGTCACCGTTCCGTCCGGCACGTTTGCCATGTCGCGCAGCAATTCCAAAATCAACTCTGGGTCTCTCATCTCAATCTTCCTAAACGGCGGCCTGTCCCTTCGGCATCAGAGAAACAAACTCACGCATAGCGACCCCACTGCAACGATGACGCTGGCAAATGCGATCCAGAGCGTTGTTCGTTCTCGAGAATCGCGACGCTGCGCTGCGCGGTACTGAAGCAACCGATCCGCTGTCTTAAACGACGCGCCGGGCACGACCTGTAGGAAGAAACAGCTATTTCCGCGGTGCTTATCCAACTCGTCTTCAAGAGCAATAGTGCGGGGCGGTGAATTCTCGCTACCCCAAATGCCCTGGTAGCAAACAACAGCCCCGCCAATTGCAGGACGTCCATTTTCCCGCGCCTTGGCGCTCCAAGATTCCAGCGAATCCGTACCACGCCTATCAGCCACGCTTTGGGCAATCATCCTGTTGGCAAGAAAATGGCAATCCCGACACCTTTTCACTCCCATCCGCCTCTCCGAGTTTCGTAATTTTCTGGTGTGGCCAGGATGCCGTCGCCCGCAGCTGGCTGAACGATTTTCCGCGCCCCTGAGCGCCGGTCGGCTCTGGGCGTCCCAATTCCGTTGCTCGTAGCCTAGTGGGTTACAGGACCGGCGGTCGATTGTTCTTTCGTTGTTCGTTGTACCTGCGAATTTGCGCTAGCTGATTGTCTTTTCGCGCGACTGCTTCCGCCTTCTCTGATTGGTACCGTTGTTCTCGCCGTTTGGTCTGATCCCGGTGTTTGAGATAGTCGAATAAGCCAGCAAAGAACGATGACTTCATGTTTCTCTCCAGATGGTTAAGTTTCGAGGCGCGCGCCATCGCTACTCGTATTGGACGGCTTCGCACCAGAATTCGTGTCTCAGATGCGATTGGCCCAATAAATTGATGCGCAGCAACTCCGAGTGCCGTAGCTCTGGGCGAAGCTTGCGGACTTCCTCAGACATCAGCGACATGTTTTCACAGGCGATTTTCGCAGCAGGCAAAACGGCCGGACCTAGAAACACTGCGGGATCTGACGGTCGCCAAATTGGGGGAAGCGGCATTACCGATCGGGTGACGATTGTCACCGACCAATTATTGTAATCGATGCTTTCAACGTCAACGCGTGCGCATCCGCTCAGCGCTAAGAAAGCGACCGATAAAGCCAAAACCACCAACACTTTCATTTGCCAATCGTAACGTATCCCGCGGTTGATGGCTTTCCGCTCATTTCCGCTCGTTTTATGGGTAACTGCGCGGGGAACATACGAGAAGTTCAATATATTTCTATTGAATTCCAATAGGTTATCTAAACGATTCGACGCCTACCCGGACGCCAGGTCAGTAAACCTCCAGCATACAACGCGCGGTGGGCTTGATGCGCCGCTTGATGTCTGTGAAGTGCCAGTCGTCCGGGGGCTTGGCGGCGAGGTCTTCGTGGAGAGTGACGTAGCCATCGGCGAGACCGTGGCGTGCGAGGGCCTGGAATATGCCGAACTGCATGCCCTCCAGCCCGCAGATGTAGACCAATGTGCGGGGATCCTGGAGCAGGTCCGTGAACCTGTCGATTTCGCGCTCGATGAGGCTGCCGACGTAGAGCCGGTCCGATTCCCGGCTGATGGCGGTATGGTATTCGAAGTTGGCATGCTCCCTGTGCAGACGCTGGAACAGGTCCTCGTAGAGCAAATCCGTGGTATATGGGGTGCCCATGACCAGTGCCGCCCTGGCGCCGGTGGGCCCGCGGGTGCCTTCGAACAGTTCCATCAGCATGCCGCGAAACGGGGCTATCCCGGTGCCGGTGGCGATGAACAGGTAGTTGTGTGCCTCAATGTCCTCGGGCAGCAGGAAGCGCTTGCCGTTCGGGCCGGTCACGAGAACCTCGTCGCCTTCACGGATATCGCACAGATAGTTGCTGCAGACGCCCAGAAAGAGGCGATGATCGGTGGAATCGTCCGTGGGCTTCTGGGGCTGGTATTCGTCGATCAGCCTTTTGGGGGTGGTTGAAACCAGGTTGCCGTCGCCGTCCTCGCCCCAGCTTGGGCAGGCCACGGAGTACAGCCGCACCTTGTGCGGCCGGCCCCGCTCGTCGGTGCCGGGCGCGATGACGCCGAACGACTGCCCGGCGAGAAAGTTGCCGGCCAGGGGCGTGCCGGAGACATCGAGTACCAGGTGCTTGACGAAACTGGCCGACTTGCCGTTCATGCACAGCTCGTTGGAGACCACACGCGAAATTGCCGGCGCCTTGGGACGAATCAGGTTCATCCGCACGTCGGGCAGGGTGGGTGCGTGGTCGGGCATGGCGGCGGGATGATGTCCCCTGCCGGGTTTTCACGCAACCGCGCAGGAACCGTAACGGGTTTTCCGGGTCGAAGTGTGCGTGCCGGGCCCCTTGCCGGGCGCGGTGTGTTGACCCGGGGGATATCATTGAGCTTCGGGTGGCAGAATAGACGGCCCGTGGACCGGGTATCGCGGATGGACGAGGTTGTATGAGCGGCACATGGGAATCCAACAAGGCCAGGGCCAGGGAGTACCTGGCACGGTTTGAAGGCCAAACCCTCGGGCACTTCATCGGCGGCGCCGACGTGCCGGGAGCATCGGGCGCAACCTTTGAGAACAGGACGCCGATCGACAACTCCCCCGTCAATCGGGTGGCCGCCGGAAGTGCCGAGGATATCGATCGCGCGGCGCGCTCGGCGCGCGATGCCTTCCCAGGCTGGCGTGCCATTTCGGGATCGCGTCGGCGCGCACTGTTGCACGGCATCGCCGACGCCATAGAGGCGCGGGCCGAAGAGATCGCGCTGATCGAATCAGTCGATACCGGGCAGCCGCTGCGCTTCATGAGCAAGGCAGCCATCCGCGGCGCGGAGAATTTCCGTTTCTTTGCCGACAAGGCACCCGAAGCCGCCAACGGCCAGTCGCTGCCGGCCGGGGATCACCTCAATTACACCCTGCGCCAACCCATCGGCCCGGTGGGGGTCATCACCCCCTGGAACACGCCGTTCATGCTCTCCACCTGGAAGATCGCGCCAGCGCTTGCGGCCGGCTGCACGGTGGTGCACAAACCGGCGGAGTGGAGCCCGCTGTCGGCGCGCCTGCTGGTGGAAATCTGCCACGAGGCGGGTTTGCCGTCCGGGGTTTTCAACTCGGTGCAGGGCATCGGCGAGACCGCCGGCAAGGCGTTGACCGAGCACCCGGACATCAAGGCCGTTGCCTTCGTCGGCGAATCCCATACCGGCAGCCTGATCATGCAGCAAGGCGCCATGACGCTGAAACGGGTGCACTTCGAACTGGGCGGCAAGAACCCGGTGATGGTTTTCGACGATGCCGATCTCGACCGGGCGCTCGACGCGGTGACATTCATGATCTACAGCCTGAACGGGGAACGGTGCACGTCTTCGAGCCGCTTGTTGGTGCAGGAATCCCTCTACGATGAATTTTCTGCCCGGGTGGCGGAGCGCGCGGGCCGGATCAAGGTGGGTCATCCGCTTGACCCGGCTACGGAGGTCGGGCCGCTCATTCATCCGCGACACCTGGAAAAGGTGCTGGGCTATTTCGACATTGCCCGGGAGGAGGGCGCCACCGTTGCTGCGGGCGGCAGCCGTTGGAGTGATTCGGGCGGCGGCAACTACGTGCTGCCGACGCTGTTTTCAGGGGCCAATGGCAGCATGCGCATCGCCCGGGAAGAGATATTCGGGCCGGTACTGACGGCCATTCCCTTTCGCGACGAGGCCGAGGCGGTGTCAATCGCCAACGACGTGGCCTACGGGCTTGCCGCCTACGCCTGGACCGGCGACCTGGGTCGTGCCCATCGATTGGGGCGTGACCTGGAAGCCGGCATGATCTGGGTGAATTCGGAGAACAACCGCCACCTGCCGGCGCCGTTCGGCGGCATGAAGGCGAGCGGCATCGGCCGCGACGGGGGCGACTACAGCTTCGACTTCTACATGGAAACCAAGAACGTGTGCATTGCCTACGATACGCACCGCGTGCCGAGCCTTGGCAAGTGAGCCTGTACTACGTTCAGAAGCTGCTCTACCAGTTGAACCGGGACCCGCATACCCAGGCGCGGTTCGATGAGAACTTCGAGGAACTGCTTGACGACTTCGACCTCACGGACGAGGAAAAAACGGCACTGCGTGGCCCGGATATCGGCCTGCTCTACGTGATGGGAGTCAACGGCCAGATCCTGATGCATTATGCGGCGCTCCGGGGATTCGAATGGGACCGTTACATTCAGGCCATGCGCGACGGTCTCGAGGCGCACGGTCCGGTGCGCGCGGGCCTGTACCTCACAACCGACGGCAAGGGGGCCGTGTAATGCCGCTGGTATACGCGGGAATCTGTAGCCACGCGCCGGGAATCACCGGCCGGGCCGGGCGCGCCGACCCGGCTGTGCGCGATCCTTTCTACGAGCACTTCCGAGGCATGGGCGACGAGATCCGGGCGGAGAACCCGGATGCCCTGATCGTGGTGGCGGCGGAGCATTTCGCCAATTTCTTCATGGACAACATGCCGGCCTACTGCATGGGCATGGCCGACTACTACGAAGGGCCGATCGAGGACCCCGCATGGCTTGGCATCGAGCCGCAACGCGTGCCCGGGGCTGCATCGCTCTCGAAGCGCCTCATCGAGCGCATGATGGCGCGCATCGACCTGGCCTACGCCCAGGAATGGAAGTTCGACCACGGCATCATGGTGCCGCTGCATTTCCTGACGCCGTCCTACGACCTGCCGGTGATTCCGGCCAACATAAACTGCCAGGGGCCGCCCCTCACACCGCCGGCCCGGGCTTACGAGTTCGGGCGCGCCTTGCGTGAAGCCTGCGATGCCGTCGACGAGCGCATCGCGCTGGTCGGCACCGGCGGCATTTCCCACTGGCCGGCAACGCCGGACTCCGGAAAGATCAACGAGTCCTGGGACCGGGAGTTCCTGGACCGCTGGACGGCCAACGACAGGGCGGCGCTGACCGGCTACTCCGACGAGTCAACCTGGCGGGACGGCGGCCAGGGCGGGTTCGAGATCCGCACCTTCATCGCCGTGGCCGGTGCGGCGGAGGGCTCGACCGGCGAAGTCCGCTACTACGCGCCCATACCGATCTTTGCGGTGGGCTGCACCGTTGGGCGAATGCATATCTGATTGACCCTCGCGGGCATCGAGCCCCGTCTCCGTCAGCACCCTCCACCGTGCACATGGCCATGCCTGCGCCGGCGAGCAGTGCTCGGACTCTCTCAAGCGGCGTGCGGTTACATGCGGAACAGGGTTTTCGGCGCGCCGGGCGGGCAGCCGGAGCAACAGGGGCGAACGTTTTCAACCGTCCGGAATTTCGTCTTCGACACCGTTCCTCAAAAGGCCGATGCCAGGCACTTCCACCTCGACCACATCGCCCGGCCGGAGAAATTTCGGCGGATCGAAGCGCGCGCCCGCTCCGGTGGGTGTGCCGGTGGAGATCAGGTCCCCGGGCTTCAGCGGCATGAATGTCGACAGATAGTTGACGAGTCGCTCGAATGGAAAGTGCAGGTTCGCAGTCGAATCGTTCTGCCGCACTTCACCGTTGACCCGGGTGGCCAGGTGCAGGTCGTCGAATCCGTCGAACTCATCCGTGGAGACCATCCAGGGGCCGATGGACCCGGACCGCTCGAAATTCTTGCCCTGGGTCACGTTGAACCGTCCATGACGGACCCAGTCGCGCAGGGTGCCCTCGTTCATCAGGGTGAGCCCGGCGATGTGCTCCCGGGTTCGGGATTCGGGAATCCTGCGGCCTTCCCGACCGATGACCAGGACAATCTCGCCCTCGTAGTCGAGTTGCTCCGATTCCGGCGGGCGCAGCAGGGGCTGCAAGTGGCCTGTCACCGACTCGGGGGTCCGCAGGAATACGCTCGGATAGGCGGGCGCCGGCGTGCTGTCCCTGTATTCCTCGTTGCGATTTGCGTAGTTGATGCCGATGCAGACGATCTTGCCCGGTTTGGGAACCGGCGGCAGGTAACTTACGTCATCGATGCCGTAGTCTGTGGGTGCGGACTCGGCCAGAACTCGTGCGCGGTCGAGCGCCCCGGCCGCCAGGACGGCCCTGAGACTCGGGTACTCGGGCAGGCGCCGGCTCAAATTCACGATGCTGCCGCCTACGACGGCGCCATACTGAACCTGGCCGTCGAATTCGAAGGTGAGGTACTTCACGCTACTCTCCACTGCCCGGATTGGGGCTATACTTTCAGCTCGATTCCGACCGCGGCGCATCATGCCTCATCTGATTGTCGAATACTCCTCCAACCTCGAGGAACAGATGGACCTGGACGGTCTGATGATCAAGCTGCGCGACCGGGCAGTGGCGACCGGCGTGTTTCCGCTGGGTGGTATCCGCGTGCGGGGGGAACGCCGGGACCGCTATCTGGTTGCCGATGGGGCGCCCGGCAACGGTTTCGTTCATCTCACGGCGCGCATCGGTCACGGCCGCGATGAGGAAACCCGGCGCGCGGCGGCGGAAGCGCTTTTCGAGGTGCTCGCAACGCATATGCAAACGATCTTCGATGAGCGGGGGCTTGGCCTCTCGTTTGAAATGGTCGAAGTAGATCCGGTGACCAGCCTGAAAAAGAACAATCTGCACGAACGCCTCGGGGGCGCGGGGAGCGAGGCGGTAGCGGACAAGACCTGCAGCGTTACACCGCGCTCCCTGGCCCGCTGAGCCGATGCGCCGGGGCGCTTTCCTGGTTCTCGGCGTCCTGCTGGCAGTGGCGTCGGCCGCGTCCACGGCCTCCGCCGTCAATGCCTGGGAGTTGATCCACCCCAAGACGTTCGACTGGCATCAGGCGGCGCACCGCAGCGCCATCGCGAGAGATCTGCTGAGGCGCCTGAACCGGCTGGCATTGGTGGTGCCGATGCAGTCGCCTGAACAGGAGGCCCTGGTGCTCGGCGAGATGGCGGCTCTGGAAAAGCTGGGTACCGAGGCGCCGCCCAGGCGCCGCAGCCGGTTGTTCATGTCGCGGGGGTACCAGCACTACCGCCTGCTGGAATTGATCGAGGAAACCCGGGGCGACCTGGACTGCATTCTTGCGGCCGCCGACATCCACGAGGAAATGCACTGCTGGAGCCTCGCGGCCCAGCATTTCGGCGATGAGGCCAGGCTCGACCTGGCCCTGTCCATGTTGCGTAGAGCCCGTCTGATCCCCAAGGACGGCCAGATGCCCGTCACTGCCCAGGATCCTGAAGTGTGGTACGGCGAGTACGGCCGCGGCATCCTGCAGTACATCATCGTTCCCTACCTGGCCGATGCGGCAACCCGTGCGGAGCCGGCAGCGGACGCATCCGTCGAGGCAACTCGGAACGGGTCTGAGGCGGACCGGGCCGATGCGGATCCCGGGCATGCCGGCAGCGGCGACGCAGTACGTTAGAAATGCAAGGATGCGCTATCGAGAAGTTTCCAAACCGGCGCGCCCGCTCGGCGCTTGCAAAGCCAATTCCGAAAAAGTGTTCCCGGCGAGCAGGGAACCCGGCGCGCCGGGACGAGTACGCCGTGCGCTAAAGCGCAGGGAACAGCGGTTGGTTTTACCAAGAGAGAGTGGGTATGCGGTACGGGTATCCGGCACCTTTAAAGCAATTCAGCGCGCCAGGAATCCGCAAGAGCGCGCTCGCTTGGCGTGCAGGATGCCCGTACCGTATACCCGCTCTCGGCGTTTTGGAAACTCATGGCGCGAAAAAGTGTTCCCTGCGACTTACCGTGCGCAAGGAGAGGAGCAGGGCCGGGCTCGGCCGCGGCTGCGACTGCGACTGCGGGAGGTTGAAACCGGGCGGGCGTAGGTGTAAATGCAGGATATGAAATCGGTTCCGGTCTGCTTACTGATGCTGTTGGCGTTCCCGGCCCTGGGGTCGGAAACCTTTCTGCTCAACCGGTCTCCCGCACAGGACTGTTACATTGCCACCCGCAACGGCGGCAGCCCCAACTCCAGCGACATCGAGCTCTGCACCACGGCCATCGAACACCAGATGCTGATACCGGACGACCTCGCCGCAACCTACTCGAACCGGGCCATCCTGCTTGCGCGCACCGGAAACTATGCCGCCGCCCTGAAAGACCATAATCGGGCACACAAGCTGGCGCCGGAGCGGGCCAGCATCTACATCAATCGCTCCAATACGCTGGTCGCCATCAAGCGATATCAGGATGCACTACAGGACCTGGACAACGCCATAGCCATTGCCGACGCGACCCTGCCCATTGCCCACTACAACAGGGCCCTGATGTTCAAGACGCTGGGCGATACCGAGGCCGCGCGGGCGGATGCCGAGCGGGCGGCTGAGCTCGCGCCCGAAACCGACTCGTATCGGCGGTTCATCGACGATCTGAGGCCCTGAGGCCGGGCTCGGCCACGGGCTGCTAGTGTCGTATCCCGTATGGCAAGGTCTGAAGAACCAGAAACTTGTGGGACACGAAACTAGGCTCGGCGAGGGCTGAGGGACGTTGTGAGCGGCAACTTTTTCGAAGAACTTGAACCGGTATTCGCTGCCGCCGCGGACAGGGAGTGCCTGCGCGTTCCCGGTCGTTTGCCCTGGTCGTACGGGGACATGCTGCGGACGACCGGACTCATGGCACGGGTGCTCGCCGATTTCGGCATCGGCGCCGGCGAGCGCGTGCTGGCCCAGGTGGACAAGAGCCCGGAAGCCCTGGCGCTCTACCTGGCGACGCTCAAGGCGGGCGGAATCTACGTGCCGCTGAACACGGCTTATACGCACGCGGAGGTGGACTACTTCCTGAACGACGCGGAGCCGCTCCTGTTTGTCGTGCGGCCGGGTAGCGATGACCAGCAGAAGTTGGCAAAACGCGTCGGCGGGCGGCGTTCCATGCACGTGCTCACGCTTGGTGCCGACGGCACTGGAACGCTGAGCGAGGCCATGCGCGGGGTCAAACCGGTTGCCGGGGCAGTTTCCCGAGACGCCGGAGATGCGGCGGCACTGGCGTACACCTCCGGTACTACCGGGCGCGCCAAGGGAGCGATGCTCACCCATGCGAATCTCGCAACCAACGCACATGCGCTGCGCAGTTGCTGGGGTTGGCGCCAGGATGACGTGCTGCTGCACGCGCTGCCGATATTTCATGTTCACGGGCTGTTCATCGCGCTGCACTGTGCGCTGCTCGGTGGTACCCCCGTGATCTTTTTGCCGCGCTTCGAGACCGGTGAGGTCCTGTCCCGACTGCCTGAAGCCACGGTGATGATGGGCGTTCCGACTTTCTATACCCGGCTGTTGAACCAACCGGAACTCGATCTTCACCGTTGCGCCGGCATGAGGCTGTTCATTTCCGGTTCGGCGCCGCTCACGGAGCAGACCTTCCGCGCCTGGGAGCAGCGCACGGGGTACCGGATTCTCGAACGCTACGGCATGTCGGAAACGATCATCATCACATCGAACCCCCTGGATGGAACGCGAGTGGAGGGCACCGTCGGTTTCCCGCTGGCGGGTGTCGAGGTGCGGGTGGTCGACAAAGCGGGAAAGGCAGCACCCCGGGGCGAGGTGGGGATGATCGAAGTCCGCGGCGAAAATGTCTTCAAGGGCTATTGGCGAATGCCGGAGAAAACGGCAGAGGAGTTCCGTTCCGACGGCTTTTTCGTCACCGGCGATCTCGGCACCATGGATGCCGAGGGCCGTATCGCCATCGTAGGACGGGACAAGGACCTGATCATCTCGGGCGGCTACAACGTCTATCCGAAGGAAGTGGAAACGGCAATCGATGCTCTGGACGAGGTGGTGGAATCCGCGGTAATCGGGGTGCCGCATCCCGATTTCGGCGAAGGGGTGGTAGCCGTCGTCGTACCTGCCGGCGAGCCCGTTGACACGTCCCGGCTCGATGGGGCGCTTGAGAAGCGCCTGGCCCGGTTCAAACAGCCCAAACAGGTGGTCAATGTCGCCGAACTGCCCCGCAACGCCATGGGCAAGGTGCAGAAGAACCGCCTGCGCCAAGTCTACGCGGAGTTGTTCCTAACGGGGCTACGCCCGAGCCCGACGGGAAAACAGTGACCGGGAGGGAATGTGACTGAATTGACAACCCAATCCGCGAAAAAGAGGTCTGGACAGCTGATGCACCGGCCCCTGCGGGCGCGATATCAGGCGCGATTGCGAGCGAGCAGCAGTTCCAGCCGGTTGCCGGGCCGTAATACCGTATGCTGAATCCGAAATCCCGGCATGGCCCGTTCGATCTCGGTCTGGGAATGCGGGTGCGGCACGGTCGCTGACCGCGGTTTGAGCACTATCTGATCCTGGTCGCCAATGGCGTAGCGGTATGCATCGAACGCCCAGGTCGGGGTATAGGCGGCGATGGCGTGAATCCGGCTGCCTTCGTGCAGGTATCCGGCGATGTCGTCTGTGAAGTCGACCATCGCCGAGGCACCCAGGTAGTTCAGGCTGTCCCAGAGCAGGCAGATGTCGAAACAGAGGCCTCTGGCCCGGTCCGGCACAATATCGAGGAGGCTCGGCACCTGTCCCGAGGCCCACTCGTCGACAACGTTGACAATGCAGATCCGGGCGTCGTAGCGATGATAGAAGGCGATGCTTTCCGGTTCCGCCGAGCCAAGGTCGAGGATGTTGAGCCGTTGGGAAGGGTCAAAGCCCCCGAACACCAACGGGAGCACTTCAGTCGTCTCGGACCGGATCTTGAGACCGGGATTCGTTGCGGTTTCCGTATTCAGAGTCTGGATTCAGCCCGGCTGGTTACTCACGAACTCGCAGCTGCTTCGGCGGCCGCCACTCTTTTCGGGGTGGCCGGGCTCAACTCAGCCGACTTCTGGGGCTGCGCGCCGGCGCTTTTCTTTTCGAGCGGCATGTCGATCATTCCCTTGAACTTGCCGCCATCCTCCAGCACGACGCGTGGAGCGGCGATGGTTCCCTGAACGCGCCCCGTGGCAGCGATGGTGACCCTCTCCAACCCCTGAATCTCGCCGTTTATCTCGCCCCTGATCAACACATGCCTGGCGATCACGCTGCCTTCGAGTTGGCCGGATTCATCCACGACCATGTCGTTGTCGTTGAGAACGACACTGCCCTCGACCTTGCCCCTGACAAGAATGTCTTCCTTGCCGGCCAAGTCGCCCTTGAGGCTCATGGTGGCACCTATGGTGGCAACGGCCTTGTCCGAAATACGTGGCGAAGGACTGGGCGCTGATGCTTGTTGCGTGGACGCTCCCGGCGCCCGTTCCGGCTTGCCGGTTTCCGTATCCTGTTGGCCGAACAACCGATTACGGAGGTTATCTGAAGATACCGGTGCCTTGTTGTCGCGCTTCTGAATCATGGTTCCGCCCCGCGTCGGTGAAGGAAAATCAAACCTTTATATGGTTTGACGGCGGCGGTCAAGTGCCCGGCACCGAATCCGGTCAGGAACCCGCCAGCCCCCATGGCGAGAACAGCCAGTACACGGCGACGACAGCCAGGATCAGCAGCACGCAGATCGGCCGGGTCCAGCGCCAGGGTGTCATGTCTACGGGCGCCGACTCCCGGCGTTCGAGCGGCGCAGGTCGCACTTCCCGCGATGTCCGGCTGACGCTCCGGATGATGACAAGCTCGACGAGGAAGAGAATGGCGTAGATGTGTACGAAGTGCTGGCCCGTCTCCCAGATAAAGGTGACCGCTGCGTAGACGGGCAGGTGAAAAATCACGGCGGCGATCACGCCGGCCGGGGTCGCGCGGGGCATCAGGAAAGCGGCGAATACAACGGCGATGATCGGCACGTTGTAGAAACCGGTGAACTTGCGCACCACCTGCCACAGCCCTTCCGGAGCGAATTGGAGCAACGGTGCGATGGCAAATGACATCAGGGCGATGGCGATACTGGCCGTGCGAGCCATCCGGATCATGCGCGCATCGCTCACTTCCGTCTTCAGGAACGGCCCGATGATGTCGATGCATACCAGTGTGGCGGCGCTGTTCAACAGGGAGTTGAAGGAACTGAATACCGCACCCAGCAGCACGGCGAGGAAAAAGCCTCCCAGCGCGGCGGGCAGCACGTCCGCCACCAGGCGCGGATAGGCGCGGTCCATGGAACCGATGTCCTCGCCGTACAGGTGAAAGGCGATGACGCCCGGCACCATCATGAAAAAGGGGATCAGCAGCTTGAAAAACCCCGAGAGCAGCACGCCTTTCTGGCCTTCAGCCAGGCTGCGGGCTCCCAGCGTGCGCTGGATGACGTACTGGTTGGTGCCCCAGTAGAAGAGATTTGCCAGGATCATGCCGGTGAAGAGAGTTGCGAATGGCGTCGGGTCTGTAGCGGTGCCGATGGCATTGAGCTTGTGGCTGTGTTCGCTGGTCAGTTTGACCAGGCCCGTGGCGAGGCTGCCGTCGCCGAGCTTGACGAGGCCGAGCACCGGCACCAGCGCGCCGACCGCGAGCAACCCCACGCCGTTCAGCGTGTCGGAAACGGCAACGGCCCGCAGGCCGCCGGCCACAGCGTAAAGGCCGCCGACGGCACCGATCAGGAATATGGTGATGAGCAGGGCGGAAGCATCGTCGACGCCGAGCAGCCCCGCCACGTCGAAGAGTTGCAGGACCGCCAGGGACCCGGAGTACAGCACCGAAGGAATGGTGACGAGCCCGTAGCCCAGGATGAAGAGCACGACGGACAGGCGGCGCACACGGTCGTCGAAACGGCTGCCGAGAAACTCCGGCAGGGTGGTGAACCCGCCCCGCAGGTAGCGCGGCAGCAGCACCGTGGCCATGATCACCATGGCGAATACCGCCGTGACCTCCCACGCCATGCTCGAGAGGTTGAACGCGTAGGCGGAACCGTTGAGGCCAATGAGTTGTTCGGCGGAAAGGTTGGTGAGCAGCAGGGAACCGGCGATGAACACACCGGTCAGGCCGCGCCCGGCCAGGAAGTACCCGGTGCGGGTTCCTGCCTGCCCCCGGGTCTTGACGTAGGAAATCCAGGCTACGAGCGCCATGAACCCGATGCAGGAGCCCAGGGTGGTGATCGCGTTCACGGGTGTTGCCGTTCGGTGGCGTGCGAGACGTTACCGGGAACGGGCAACGCCTGAATCAGGCATTGATGCGGCGGCAGTGGATCGGACAGCGACCGAAAAGCCCTGACGGTTCGCTGGCTGCCAGGTTGCTGCGCAAGGATCAGTTCCCGGCCGCGGCGAGGGCGGCAGCCCGGTCCGCTTCATGGCGAATTCGGGCCACCATGGACCGTAACCCGTTGCCCCGGGTGGGGCTCAGGTGACGCAGAAGGTCCAGTTCGTCGAACAGTCCCTCGATGTCGAAGGCGCCGATGTCCGCTGGCGCCCTGTCCTGGTAGGCGGCCAGCACGATGACGATCAGGCCGCGGACGATGTGGGCATCGCTGTCGATGCGCAGGCGCAGCCTGCCGTCCCGCAGTTCAGTGAGGAGCCACACCTGGCTCTGGCACCCGCGGACGATGTTCTCCGCAACCCGGTGTTCCGGCGGCAATTCGGGCAACTCCCTGCCGATGTCGATGACGAACCGGTACTTGTCTTCCCAGGAATCGAAGAAGGCGAACGATGAGCGAATGTCGTCGAGGTGGGCGATCACCGGCAACTAGAAGATGCCCAGTTCCAGCCGGGCTTCCTCGCTCATCATTTCCCGCGACCAGGGCGGATCGAAAACCAGTTCCACCTCGACGCCCTTGACGTTCGGAACCCTGGCCAGGCGCGACTTGACGTCGTCTACCAGCACCGGGCCCATGCCGCAGCCGGGAGCGGTCAGCGTCATGACGACGTTCACCTTGCCCTCCGGGCCGATCCGGCGGTCGTAGATGAGGCCAAGGTCGAGAATGTTTACCGGTATTTCCGGGTCGAAGACGCTTGCCAGGGCGCTCTCGACCTGATCCGGGTCGATCCTGCCGTTGGCGGGCGCCTCGAACTCCAGCACTTCCGGAGTAAGGCCGAGCGCATCAGCATCGGCGCCGTCGATGCGCGCCATATTGCCGTTGAAGACAACCGTGTAAGTGCCGCCGAGCGATTGGGTCAGGGTTACGAATGTGCCGTCAGGAATGGTCACCGGGTCGCCCGTCGGCACCAGCCGGGCATCCACGGTGCGGCCGATGGGCACGACCCGCCGTTCCATGGCTCAGGCCCCGCTGCCGTCGACGGAGAAGCTCTCGCCGCAGCCGCAGTGGGCCGAGGCGTTCGGGTTCTTGAAGCGCAGGCTCGAGTTCAGCCCTTCGGTGACCAGGTCGACCTCCGTTCCCTGGACCATGGGCAGGTCCCCTTCGCTCACGTAGACCGACACATCCGCGTTGACTGGAAAAGCCCGGTCGTCATCGGCAGGCGCATCGATGTAGTCGAGAACGTACATGAACCCGTTGCAGCCGCTTTCCTTGACGCCCAGGCGCAGGTGGTGACGCCCGGAGCGGGCCACCTGCTCGTGGATGTGGGTGGCCGCCGCATCCGTAACGGAGATGCGGGTGGGATCGAATGTTGCAACGCTCATACCGTTTGCCTCAGGGCGCTTGCCTCAGATGAAGTCCATGGCCTTCTCGACGCCGGCGACCAGGCGCTCGACGTCGGATGGGGAATTATACAGGCTGAACGATGCCCGGATGGTGCCGGGGATGCCGAGGCGGTCCATGAGCGGCATTGCGCAGTGATGGCCGGTACGCACGGCAATGCCCTGCTGGTCGAGCAGGGTGCCGATATCGTGCGGGTGGCCGGAATCGACCAGGAAGGAAACCACGGAAAGCCGTTGTGCAGGTTCGCCGACGAGCTGCACGCCGGGCAACTGCTTCAGCCGGTTGACCGTCGCCTTCACCAGTGACTCTTCCCGGGCCAGCAACTCGGCGCGCGGCAGCGAGCCGAGGTAGTCGACGGCGGCGCCCAGGCCCACCGCTCCGGCAATGTTCGGCGTGCCTGCCTCGAACTTGTACGGCAGTTGGTTGTAATCGGTCCGCTCGATGGTAACCCGTTCGATCATTTCGCCGCCGCCCTGCCAGGGGGGGAGGGCATCCAGCAGTTCTGCCTTGCCGTAGAGCGCGCCGATGCCGGTGGGGCCAAACATCTTGTGCCCGGAGAAAGCGTAGAAATCGCACCCGAGTTGCTGAACGTCGACGGGAACGTGCAGGACGGCCTGGGGGCCGTCGATCATCACCCGGGCCCCGAATCCGTGTGCGGCGCTGGTCAGGTCGCCGACCGGGTTGACGGTGCCGAGCGCATTGCTGACGTGTGCCACTGCCAGCAGCCGGGTCCTGGGGCCCAGCCTGGCGTGAAAGTCTTCGAGGTCGATCTCGCCGGCCTCCGTAACCCGGCAGGCGATGAGTTCGGCGCCGGTGCGCTGACACAGCATCTGCCAGGGGACGATATTCGAGTGATGCTCCATTTCCGTGATCAGGATTTCATCGCCCGGCCCGATCGTTTCGGTCATGCATTGCGCGACCAGATTGATCGCCTCGGTGGTGCCCCGGGTAAAGATGATCTCGCGGCTGTCGGCGGCGCCGACAAACGCACGCACCTTCTCGCGGGCACCCTCGAAGGCGGCGGTGGCTTCATCGGCCATGGCGTGTGCCGCCCGGTGAACGTTGGAGTTGAACCCCTCGTAATAGTCGCGGATGGCCTCGAGCACCTGGCGGGGTTTCTGGGTGGTGGCGGCGTTGTCCAGGTAGACCAGCGGCTGTCCGTTCACCTGGCGGTCGAGAATGGGAAAGTCGCCGCTGATGTCGAATTGACCGGCACGGTGGCCGTTGGGGCGGCCTGCCGGGGACCTTGCGGATACGGATTTGGCGGTCATGCCCGGGCACTCTCCCCGGGCGGCTCCACCGGTGCCGGCGAACCTGCATCGTCGAAGCGGGCGAGAAACGCCGTCAGAACCCCATCGGCCATTGGCCCCCGGATGCACTCGGCCAGAAAGCCGATTGAGAGCAGCCGGCGCGCGAGAGGTTCCGGCAATCCGCGGCTTTGCAGGTAGAAGAGGGCGTTTCGGTCAATCTGTCCCACCGTGGCGCCATGGGCGCAGCGAACGTCGTCGGTATATATCTCGAGTTCGGGCTTGGTGTTGATCTCGGCCTCGGTGTCCAGTGCCAGGTTCTTGTTGGACAGGTCTGCGTCCGCGCCAGCGGCACCGGGATGGATGTGGATGCGTCCGTTGAACGAGCAGCGGCTCTTGCCCCTGGCAAGGTTGTGTAACCGAGTCCTGCTGAAGGTGTTCCTGCCGATGTGCTCGACGACGTGCTGGCGGTCGAGGTGCTCGCCGGGCCCGACGACGCTGGCGCCGGTTGCCGCACAGTTCGACCCTGTGCCTTCGAGTGCCACATGGGTGTCCAGGCGCCGAAAGCGGGCGCCCACGGCGTGCTGGTGCAGTTCCAGGCTGGCGTTGGCCTCGAGTTGCGCATTGAGCAGCCACCACTGCTCGGCATCGTCGGCAAGTTCCGCCTGAGCCCAGCGCACGGTGCTGTCGGGGGCTGCCTGCAGCACTCTCACTGCTGCCCTCACACCGCCCCCGGAGCCGGATTCCCGGACTTCGACCCGGCAGCCCCGATGCACCCGCAGGATCGTCGGCGCGTTGATGCCGGTTTCACAGTCAAGCGACAGGGGCCGGTCGGGCGAACCCTGAATGTCTATGAGCCAGCCTTCCGCGGCCAGCGCAGCGGTTATGCCCGCCAGGGGATATCGTTCGATGCCCAACGCGAGGGCAGGCGGCGTGGCCAGGGTGCTGAACCGGGCGATGGACACGCCGTCGGGCACGTCGATCAACGGCGCACGGTCGGCATTCGGCGCCCCGATCAGCATGCGCAGCGTCGTCGTCAGGGAAGAGTACTTCCAGGTTTCCCGTGCCAGACCGCTCTCGAGCGCCGCCCGCGAGCGCGCTACGGTGTCGGCGGCAAGCCAGCCCGGCGGCTTGCCCAGGGTGTCCAGGTCTCTCATGGCAGCTCGCTGCCGGACGTGGGCAAATTGTTCCGTGAGAGGATCAAGGTTACGAATGGTTCAAGTTCGCGCGCCGGGGCGGGACGTCGTCCCGATCCTCCCGCAGCCATGCGTACCCGCGCTCTTCGAGGGCATGGGCGAGATTGCCGTCGCCGGACTCGACGATTCTGCCGTCGGCCAGCACGTGCACATGGTCGGGAACCACGTAGTTCAGCAACCGCTGGTAGTGGGTGATCAGCAGCACCCCGTTGCTGTCGGCGTGAAAGCGGTTGACGCCGTCGGCGACGGTGCGCAGCGCATCGATGTCGAGGCCCGAATCCGTTTCGTCGAGAACGGCCAGCTTCGGCTCGAGCAGCAGGAGTTGTAGCATCTCGTTGCGTTTCTTCTCTCCGCCGCTGAAACCCTCGTTCACGCCTCGCTTCATGAATTCTGCATCCAGATCAAGGCCTTGTGCCAGGTTTCGAACTTTCTTCATGAATTCCAACGCGGACAGCGGCTGCTGGTCGTGGGCTGCCAGGCGGCTGTCGTTGGCTGCCTTGAGGAACTCCATGTTGGTGACGCCGGGGATCTCCACGGGATGCTGAAAGGCCAGAAAAACCCCGGCATGGGCGCGCTCTTCCGGCTCCAGCCCGGTCAGGTCGAGGCCGCGGAACCGGATGCTGCCGCCGGTGATCTCGTAACCCGGATGGCCCGCCAGCACATTGGCCAGCGTGCTCTTGCCGGACCCGTTCGGCCCCATGATCGCGTGCACCTCGCCGGCATTCATGGACAGGCTGAGGCCATTGAGGATCGGCTTGTCATCCACCCGCGCGTGCAGGTCATCGACTTCGAGCAGTTTCATCCGACGGCTCCTTCCAGGGAGACCTCGAGCAGCTTGCCGGCCTCGACGGCGAATTCCATGGGCAGTTGCCGGAAAACTTCCTTGCAGAAACCGTTGACGATCATGCTTACCGCCTTCTCCGGGTCGATGCCCCGTTGCCGGCACAGGAACAACTGGTCGTCGCTGACCTTGGAAGTGGTCGCCTCGTGCTCGACGATGGCGCTGGCCGACCGGTTCTCGATATAGGGGAAGGTGTGCGCCCCGCAATTCTCGCCGATCAGGAGCGAATCGCATTGGGTGTAGTTGCGGGCATCCCCGGCGGCGGGCGACGTGCGCACAAGGCCCCGGTAGCTGTTCTGGCTCTTCCCGGCGCTGATGCCCTTGGAAATGATGGTGCTCTTCGTACCCCGGCCGAGGTGGATCATCTTGGTGCCGGTATCGGCCTGCTGATAGTTGTTGGTCAGCGCCACCGAGTAGAACTCCCCGACGCTGTGGTCGCCGCGCAGCACCACGCTGGGGTACTTCCAGGTGATGGCGGAGCCCGTTTCCACCTGGGTCCAGGAGATCTTGGAACGGGCGCCCCGGCAGGCGCCGCGCTTGGTGACGAAGTTGTAGATGCCGCCCTTGCCGTTCGCGTCGCCCGGATACCAGTTCTGTACTGTTGAATACTTGATTTCCGCGTCGGCCAGGGCGACCAGTTCCACTACCGCCGCGTGCAACTGGTTTTCGTCGCGCATGGGCGCGGTGCAGCCTTCCAGGTAGCTGACGTAGGCGCCCTCGTCGGCGATGATCAGGGTGCGTTCGAACTGCCCGGTGTTCTGCTGATTGATCCTGAAGTAGGTGGACAGCTCCATTGGGCAGCGCACGCCCTTTGGCACGTAGACGAACGAGCCGTCGCTGAATACGGCCGAGTTCAGGGCGGCATAGAAGTTGTCCCCGCGGGGCACGACGGAACCGAGGTATTTCTGCACCAGTTCGGGGTGGCTGTGCACGGCCTCGGAGATCGGGCAGAAGATGACACCGGCTTCCTTGAGCTTGTCCTTGAACGTGGTGGTGATCGATACGCTGTCGAAGACGGCGTCCACGGCCACGCGCGGCTCGGCCCGGGCAACACCGGCAAGCATCTCCTGCTCGTGCAGCGGTATCCCCAGCTTTTCGTAGGTTCGCAGCAGTTCCGGGTCTACTTCCTCAAGGGACTGCGGGCCGCCCTCCATGCTCCTCGGGGCGGAGTAGTAGGAGATGGCGTCGAAGTCGATCGGCGGGAAGCGGACATGGGCCCATTCCGGCGGCGTCATCCGGGCCCAGCCCTCAAATGCCTTGAGGCGCCAGTCCGTCAGCCAGCCCGGTTCCTGCTTTTTTTGCGAAATGAAGCGTACGACCGACTCGTCGAGCCCCGGCGGCAACGTTTCGGATTCCACATCCGTGACGAACCCGGCGCTGTATTCCTGGCCGATAATGTCGAGGGGCGATTCACTCATTTTCCGAACGCTTGTTCCGGTTGGCGACCGATCTCCATTGTACCGGCGCACTTCGGAATACCCAACTGTTTTAGTCGGGTATTGGCCGGGCCTTTGCTCCGTCGACTATTCTGTGCTGCTTTGACCGGTGCTCCCGCCCATGCCAAAGCTCGAACAGATGCCCGAAGACCACATGTACAGGGCCTACGGCATATACCTGCTCAAGTCACAGCACCCCGAAATCCGCCGCCTGAAGAGGCACTATCGGCCGTCGGTGCACGGCAACAGGACCTGGAATTCCAGCTTTCTGCTGATGGACTACCTGGTTGCCAGACCCGTCCGGAAAGGCGCCAGGGTGCTCGAGATCGGCTGCGGCTGGGGAACCACCGCCGTGTTCTGCGCGTCCAGGTTCAACGCCAGGGTGACAGGGCTGGATATCGATCGGGACGTGTTCCCGTTTCTGGAGGCCATTGCGGACGTCAACGATGTCAGCATCGATACGCTGGCACGCAAGTTCGAGAAGCTCTCGAGCCGCGAACTCGGCGGCTACCACACCATCCTCGGTTCCGACATCTGCTTCTGGGACAGCATGGTCAAGCCGCTGTACAAAATGGTGTCGCGCGCCTTCAGGGGCGGTGCCTGCCGGTGCGTATTTGCCGACCCCGGGCGGCCCACTTTCTATGAGTTTGCCGAGCTGTGCGCGAAGAAACACAGGGTCAGGCAGGCAGAGTGGTATTCATTGGAACCGAACCGGTTTGAGGGGGAGGTGGTCGAGATCAGGCCATAGCAGACCCGGGCGCGCCGGGACGAGTACGCCCAAGGAACAGCGGTTGGTTTTACCAAGAGAGAGTGGGTGTGCGGTACGGGTATCCGGCACCTTTAAGGGTCGCCACCGGGCGGGCGCAGCCCGAGCCGAAGCACCGCTTCGGCAGGTGGCGACGCCCCGCAACTCGTTGCGGGGGCCGGTTTGTCGATCAACCCGTACTGTCGAACAGAGGGTTCCCGCTTGGCGTGCAGGATGCCCGTACCGTATACCCGCTCTCGCCGTTTGGGAAACTCGTGGCGCGAAAAAATGTTCCACGAAAGTCCGTGTGCCTGTTCAAGATCAGGCAGGGCGCTATCCGGGACTCTCGTTGTTCACGAACGCCTTGAGCTGGTCGGCCAGTGCCGTGCAGGCGGAAGAGCGGACGCGGGCCAGGATTGGGATGGGCACGATCACCGCCGGCATGTAACTGGTGCCGATCGCCTCTGAACTGATCCGGCCGGCGGCGGTGCCGCTCTCGATGTCCCAGATCGATGCCTCGTAGGCGGAGTCGTTTTCCCAGGAAAGGAATCCGAAGCAGCCGCCCCCCGCCGGCGTGACCGCACAGCTCAGGGAGCCGCCGGAGTCCGTCTGTTCCGTGGAGCCTTCGATCCAGACCAGGTACTTGAGCCCCATTCGGGCCAGTTGATTCGCCAGGGGCGGGTGGTCGAGCAGCCCGGGCAGGTCGTTGGCCTGGGCAGGCGCGGTGCGCGGTTCGAACCAGGGGAAGGTGGCATCGATGAACTGCTGTTCCGGGATCACGTTGACCTGGTTCGCGCCGCCGGTCATCTTGCCGGCCACGCAGGAAATGAAATCCAGTTCGGTTTCAGCGGTTGCAGGCTGGCTTCGACGTCCCAGCACCACGATTGACTCGCCGGCTGACATCCCCGTATCCGCCTCGCGGACCTGCTGCACCGTCGCCGTGACGCATCCGCCCGCGAATATGGGGACAAGGGAGCCCAATGCCAGCCAACGCAGCAGAGACAGTAGCCCGGTTGACGCCGGCCTCATGTCGTGCCTCCCAGTTCGCTCTGCAGCCAGGCGCCCACGCCGGGAAAGGACCGGAAGCGGATAGCGAAATCGGCCATGGCGTCCCGGCAGGCATCGAGTGCGGCGGCCTGCAGCGATGCCGAGGCGCCGCCGTGGTTCTGCTGATGGGACTTGCCGTATGCCATTAGAGGCCAGTCGCCGAGAACGTTGCCCCGGTTGTCGAGCATGCGGAAGTGGTAGCGGATCCAGACCTCGTGATACTCCGTGCGGGTCTGGCTCGGCAAGGTGAACTGCAGTTCCTCGATGGAAGGAACCAGCACGGCCGCCACATCGGGATTGTGGGCATCGGCCCGCTCGACGAAGCGGTGGCCGATGAACATGCCCTTCAGCAAGTTGTCGAACATCGATCGCTGCGCAGATCCGAGTTCGATCTCCCACTCGCCGCGGCCTTCAACGGTTTCGACGTGGGTATAGCCGTTGAGGGCATCATCGAGATGGATGCCAACCGGAAGCTGGACTTTCTCCAGCAGCGGCACCGGGAAGCTGGTCGGCACGGCCACGCTGCCGCCCGCACAGGCTGTGAGCAGGCTACAGGCCAGGATCAGTGCCGCTGACCTGGCTTGCGGCCCGGCCCAGTGATGCGACATTCGGAACTTTTTCATACGGGCGCTCTACCACAGGAACCACTTATAAATCAGCTTCTTCAACTCCACAAGTTCCGGCGCGCTGATATCGCCGAAATTGCGCGATGCAGGCCGGTCGGCGAACTCCGCCGCGGTTCGGGCTGCCCGGGGCAAGCTGGATGCGCCCGCGCAACCGGGCAACTTTTTGGCTATCCGGGTGTCGGAACGGGACACGGCATGTCTCGCTCTCGGGAGAGCGACTCCGCGGCATCATGTCGTACGGTGAGGCGATTCCGGTCGCGGGGTTTGCCCGATGCCGGGTCGAGCTTGCACAACCAGCCTGGTGAGGCCCGCAGGACGCTCACAGTTCAACAGGGGACACGGATACGCATGGATGGCGGCGGGAGCGCCACCGAACGGGTGGTTGGAAGCAGGCAGGTCGACACTGCCGGAGCAGGAGCCTGGTCCGGTCAAGGCGCGCTCGCTGGCCGGCGGGTGTCACCGATTCCGGAGGGGGCTCCGGATCGCACGATTCAACAAAGTCCCCGGGCGGGGGAAACCGCAAGCGCCGAGGCGCAATTCAAGCCGATTGATTCTCGAGAGACAACGGCGTCTCCTACGCCGAAGGGCGGCCCGGATACGCCCTCCGGACAGGCACGGGAAGGGCTGGCACCCGAACAGCCGCCGCAATCGGCAGGGTGGCAGATGCGCGAGCGGCGACTCCCCTGGCTTACGCCGGACGAAGAAGCCGCACGGCGGGGATTCGACGCGAAAGTGGACGAATTGCTGGATGCAGACGATCTAACGGATCAACAGACGGACAGCCTCTATGCGGTTGCGGACATTCTGTCGCAAGTCGAGGATGAGACCCGGTCAGTGGACAAACTGCTCGAGCGAGCGCGTACCGGGTGGTTGAATTCGCAGGATTGGCGCAAGCTGTCGAGCCTGCTGCGTTCTAACAGGCACGATCTGCACATTTACACGTCCCGCTTGGCCGCCGAGCTCGGCGGGCTGGTCGAAGCCAGTGTGTTGAGCGTCACGGACGCAACACTGGCCAGGGAATCGCTGCAACGTCTTGCCGACAGCCACAACTATCTGACGTCGAGCGGCCTGCCCTGGGCAGACCTTGTCAGACGAATCGAAACGATCCTGCCGATCGGCCCGGGCAAGCCGGTCGCGGTAGACAGCCGCTTCGTACCCGGCAGGTTGCTCCGGGCCCGCCTGGCGGACGGTTTGCCGTCAGGTGACAGCGCCGATGCCTCCCCGGAAGCGCGTTACCGGCACGTGGCAGACCTCGAGCAGACCAATCTCGCCAACCACCTGGGCGAACCCCTGTTCTCGGCGCTACGCCATCGCGTCATCGGCGCTACCGAACTGGACAGGGGCATGCTGACGCGGCTGGCCGACCACGAGCTGAAAGCGCTTGTGGGCACCTTGCCCATTGGGGAAGCGCGCATGCCACGGGCCGACAGTACCGAAGAGCAGCAGGCGGCGTACCGCTGCAGCAGAATACGGGACGATCCGGAGTTCGCCGAACACTGCGCCTGGGCGATGCGTACCGAGGTCTGCCGGGGTAGTGCCCGGGAACTGGCCGCAACCGCGCTCCTGACGGACCCGCAGCAACTGCAGTGGGGGCTGGGCGGCGAGATCGCCCGGGTGCATCTGTTTTCCGTCTCGCTTTTGCAGGCCGATGATTTCGAGACGTGGTCCGCGCAGCGCGATGCGCTGGACGAACTGGAATCGGGAAGCCCCCTCGAGTTGCGCGTGCATGGCGTGACGGGCGAGCCGTGCACGATTCTGGCCAATGTCGAAGTCCGGCAATTCGCCCTGTCGGCCGGACGTGAAAAACTTGATGCGAATCCGCTCTACGCCGCGCCGCGTGAAAGGGCCGGCCGCCTGAAGGCGATGACCGGTCTGCTTGGGGACGAAAATTCACGGGACTTGGGGGGTGCGGTCGTGGCGAGTGTCGAAGCCATGGAGTTGCAAGTTCGGGATGCGAGCCACGACTTATACGCCCTGGAAGAAGATCATCTGCAATCCGTTCAGGAGCATGGGGACGACCATCCCGCGTCGCTGGACATCGGTCACGCGCTCGTCCGGCAGAAGGAGGACCGTGACTTCATGGCGAGGCGCGCACGCACTTTGCGGGAGACCGGACAGCAGCTGAAGGCCCTGTGGCTGGCCGGGGGCGATTGGCCTGCCGGCGCCGAAGCGCACCGGCTTGCCGCGTCGCGGCTGGCTCTGGCTGCGCACCTGATGGGTGAAACGCCGCTCCTGAGTTGCAGCGGCGACAGGCAACCCGTCGCTCAGCTTGATGCCGAAGTGAAATTCATCGCCACGGTCGCCGACCACCAGAATGGGCGGCTCCTGGAGGTGGACGCCGACAAGGTCGTCTGGATGCAGGCCCGCCGGGATTTTTCGCCGCAATAGGCGGGGCGCGGGTACTTCCGCCCCGGGATCACTGAAAGTCGGAAAGCCCTACAAATGTGCCGTCGTTGCGGTAGGCGAGTTCGCGCATCAGGGCGGCGAATCGGTACACGCGCGCGTTGGGCCGCTGCAGGTGTACCGGAAAGCCGACGGCGTTGATGCGCACCCGCCGGCGGCCGGATTCGTCGGCCACGTTGATGCGGTCGACGGCATCCACCACCTCCTCGACGGAATTGCCGCTGTAGTCGTCGCCGAAGACGTAGATGCCGATTCGCTTGTCCGGTGCGTAGTAGGTGTCGATCGCGGCCTGTATGCCCTCCACGGGGCTTGAGTTGCTGAAGGGGTTCCAGGTGCGCAGCGTATTGATGATGGCCTGGCGGCGGGCCGGCGTGTCCGGAATCCACTGGCCGCGGAAGCCGCCGAACATGTATTCCCCCATGTCGTTCATCACCTGGATGCCTTTCACCGTGGGGTAGACGTCCAGCGTCTCCTGCACCTTGCGCAGCACCTGGGGCCAGGCGCCGGCGAACATGCTGCCTGAGGTGTCGATGATGAAGACGATGTACTCGCTGTCCACGGCGATGCCGCCGACCAGGTCTGTCTGGCGGCGGAAATCGGCACCCAGCAGGCTTTCCATCTCGTCGGTGAGGGACTGGCGGGCGGCGGCGAGCTTCATGGTTTCGATGCGCATGCTGTCGTTCTGCTCGCTGGTCGCGGTGAAGCGGCCGAGAATCCGGTTCAGTTCCCGTTGCAGGCGGGCCAGTTCCAGCAGGTTGTCGTCGAGCTGGTCGGAGGCATCGTCGAGCTGGCGGCGCAGTTCGTTGATCTGTCCCTTGATCTCGAAGAGCGCCTGTTCCCGGGAAGCCACCTGGCCTTCGAGGCTGACCGATGTCTTCTCGAGCAGCACGGGCTCCACCGTCTTCGTGATCATCAGCAGCAGGATGATGGCGCCGAATCCACAACAGATGACGTCCAGGAAGGAGACACTGAACTCCTCCACATCGCGGCGGGACCGCTTGCTCATCAGGGCCAGTCCCGCGACGGCGCCATGAAAGCGCCTCCGGAGGTACGGGAGAGGTTCCAGAACGCGGCCGCCGCGAGTGGATCGCCCTCCATGGGGAACATGATCACGTTGATCGGCACCTGGTTGGGCAGTTCGCGCAGGGCGTCCCGGAACAGGCCCAGGCGGTCCGAGCCCGAGATGGTCGAGCGCCGTGGGGAGCGCATGCCCTGGGTGGGCAGCGAGTCGACGATGAGGTAGACGTTGTCCGGCAGGGGGTCCAGGTTGCGCAGCTTGGTGACCAGGCTGACCAGGCTGGTGCCTTCAGTGGGGATCACGTCCTTCAGCCGGCCGATGGCGGCTTCCAGGTCGCTGCCGTCGCCGAGTGGTACCCAACGGTCGTTGCTGCCTTCGAGCAGCGAGGTTGTCGAAGTGTTGAACGTGAAGATCTGGAAGTCCGAATCCAGCGGCAGTTGCGCGCTCAGCCATTCCACGGTACTCACCGCGCGCTGCCACTTGGGCGCCATGCGCCGCCGCTGCTCCGGCATGTTGCGGCGGCGCAGCACGTTGACGATGGTCTCGTCCAGCATGCTGGCCGAAGTGTCCACCGCGATGAGGATGTTGGCACCGCCGACCTTGAGGCCGGTCAGGTACTGCCGATCGCCTTCGCCGGCGAAACCGCGCACGCGCGCCCCCTCGTTCGCTTCGTTGATGGCGCGCAGGCGCTCGAGTTCCTCTTCCCGGTCCTCAACATCGGTCTTCAACTCGTTCAGGCTTTCCTCTTCCGCGCGGGAACGCTCGCTCAGGTCGCCGAACTCGTTGCGGGTCTCCTCGATATCCGCCTCCGTGCTGGCGAGTTTCAGGTCGGAATCATCGAGTCGCTGCCAAATGTCCTCCAGGCGTTCCTTCAACTCGAACAGGTCTTCCTCGCCGTTGCGAACCTGGTAGTCCAGCAGCCGAATCTCCGCGAGCAGGTCCTTGTTGACCACCTTGGCTTTCTCTTCCGTCTCGTGGTTGATGATCAGGAAGATGAGCACGACGGCGCCGAACCCGCAGGACATGACGTCCAGGAAGGAAAGTGAGAATACGCTCAGCCGTCGCTTTGACCGCATGTGTCTAATTCAAAGTTCAGTCTATAACTATCTGATAATTATAAAATAAGAATCTCGATATCGCTCAGATTGTGTCGCCGGACTGCACTGCGATGAGCCGCAGGCGACGCCCGTCCCGTTCCATGGTTTCCCCGGCCCGGCCCTTGACCGGCAGCCCGAAGGGATTGCCGTTGAGCGGCCAGGCGCGGTCCTCGCAAAGCACGTGCGTTGCCCGCGGCCGGGTGTCCGTTTCCGCGTTCCGCGCAACCCCGCCGCGGGGCAGCCGGGTGACCAGCGACAACTGCCCCGCCGCGATGCGGTCACAGTGACGCTCGAACGCCCGCTCGAGGGCAGCGGTGGCAAGACTTTCGGCCTGCAGGCCCAGTTCAGCCAGGCCGGGCAACAATCCGGGCAATGCGGCGCTGCGCGGCGCTACCAGCAATTGGGCGCCATCGGGGAGCTTCTGGGCGAGTTGGGCGAACCGTTGGGTCAGTTTCCCCCGTAGCGCATTGCCCGGCACCTGCACACGCCGCTCATGGCCCCCGTGCCTTATCTCGGCCGCGAAATCTTCCTCTCCTGTTCCGCCTTCCCGGCCGGACTGCGCCCAGTCATAAAGCTGGTCGAAGAGCTGTTGTTCGGTGTCCGCCGCGTGCAGGGGATCGAAACGGGTGTCCTGCACGAACCGGTCGGCCAGCAGGTTTGCCCAGCCGTCCAGGCATGAGACAAGCCCGCAGCCGGGGAATTCCTGCACACCGGCCCGCACAACCTCTTCGCCGGCGTGCAGTTCCGTCAGGCAGGCGCGCGTCAGGTGCAGGTCCAGCAGCCAGCAACGGTCGGGTATGGGACCGGCGCTTGCCATGAGTATCGCACTGTCGACGAATCCCTCGATGGCAATGCCCGCTTCCTGGGCGATGCCGAGCAGCACCCCCAACTGGTCAGTGGCCAGGGAGCCCGGTACGGCGGCGATGAGGCCCGGGCCGCCGTTGCGGAAATCGCCGGATGTTGCGGCGCGTGCCGGTGTCCCTGGTCGCGCCGCGGAGTGCGATCCGTCGCGCTGCGCGGCCGTGGCGCTTTCCTTTCGCCTGCCTGCCCAGGGCAGGCGGATGCCCCGCTTGCGGGGCGTTGCGTCACGTTGAGTTGAAAGCGGCCCGGCGGCCGTAGCGCCGGTGGTTGGAATTGAACCGCCCAGGTGAGCCTGCAGTTCGAGGAGATGCAGATAGACCAGGTCCGCGTGGTTGGCCGCCTGTTTGCCCGGTACCGGCAGGGGATCGGCGTTCAGGCGCGCCAGGTATTGCTGATTGGCCTGCTGAGGGTGTAGTCGGGAGATGCGCAGCGCCTCCAGCCCGAACAGGCTCTGTTCCGCGCCGACGTGGGCGATGGCGGGCTGGCAATAGACCGTGCGGCCGTCCCGGTAGAGGCCGAGTGCGGCGTCGTTCAACTCCAGCAGGATCACGAATCGCGTACCCGCAGGTGCCGCAGCAGCCGCCGGTCGCAGTATTCCTGGACATCGCGCACCAGGCGTTCCTGTATCAACTGCAACTGGTGCATCAGGAACATCACCACGATGCTGATCACCAGCGCTATGAAGGTCGAGTTGAAGGCCACGCCCAGGTTGGCGGTCACGCCGCTGATATCGCCTTCTACCGCCTTGTAGGCCTGGCCCAGCGCCTGGCTGATGCCGCGCACGGTGCCGATGAAGCCGATGCTCGGTATGGCCCAGGCGATATAGCGCACCATGGCCAGTTCGCTGTCGAGCCGGTCGGATTCGGCGTCGCAGGCCTGGCGGACCGCTTCGGCGCTGTCCTGGACGTTGCGGGTGGAGGCGAAGCGCTGCAGCGCCGACATCAGCGCCCGGGGCAGCAGGAACGACTGCAGCCGTTCCGGCAGGGCCTGGATGGGGCGGCCGTATTCCCGGGTGTCTTCGGGGAGAATGCTCACGCCCTCCGTGACGATCACCATGTCCTGATCCAGGATATTGCGTTCCCTGAAGGCGCTTCTGGCCTTGTAGCCGATGATGGCAATGGCCCAGAACATGAGGATAAAGCAGGACTCCTGCTCGAAATCCTTGAGCATCACGTAGACCGACTGCTCCTGCTCCACCAGTTCGCCCGCCGCTTCCTGGGCGGCCCGGGCATCGAGAATGGCCTGGGCGTTCGGGCGGATGGCGGTGATGTAGATCAGGTGCACGACGATAAGCGCGATCACCAGGGCGCTTGCCTGGTAGATGAATTCGGTGGGGATCTGGCGTCGCATGGGCCTGGTGTCAGATGTCTACGGGAAAGGGAGCTGCGTAGTCTTCCGAGATCTCTTCGGTGGGCTGGAAGACCTCTCCCGAAGCCGCTTCGCGGCCGCTGGTTGCCGGTTCCGTCTCTTCGCTTACCACGGGCTGCTGCCCGGCCTCGTCCTCCGGTTCTTCCGGTGCGGCCCGGACGCCGACCGACAGGAAAATCAACCCGGCCACGGACAGCCACGGGAGCAGCCGCCGTGCGGTGGCGGGGGTTCCAGACCCCTTATTCGCGGATAAGGTTGTCAAATGAATCAACTTCCCTCCCGGTCGCTGTTTTGTCATCCGGCTTGGGCGTAGCCCCGTCAGCTTTCTGTCGAAATTGCTTCATATCCTAATTCGACCCTGGTCTTCGAGCGGCGTTCGATTCGCCGCTATTCGGCGAACCTGGCGATTCTAAACCCGACGTCGCGCCTGCCGTCGATGCCGTAATCGCGGAACGACAGCCGCAGGTCGGTTGTGGTGCCGTGCATCCAACTCGACCCGCGGATCACATGATACTCCCCTTCCGACGGTCCGAGCGGCCCGGTTTGCGGGTCGGGCGGGTGCTTGTAGAAGTCGTGGGTCCATTCCGCCACATTGCCGCCGAGGTCGTAGAGGCCCTTGGCGTTGGGGGGGAAGATGCCGACGGGCGATGCGACGGCGTAATTGTCGTTGTAGCCGAAGATGATGCGGCCGACCAGGTTCGAGGCGGCCCGGTCGGCGTAGTTGCCATGGCGTGCGGGCGGCGGCAGGGCAGGGCCCCAGGGGAAACGCAGCAGTTCCGCCTGGCCGGGACGGTGGCGGGCGGCCCAGGCCCATTCGCCTTCCGCGGGGAGCCGATAACCGGTCGATTGCGGGTTGAAACCGGTCACCTTGCCGAACTCCGCCGCGTAGAACGGCGGCAGGTTGTCCTGTTCGGAGAGCCAGTTGCAGTACAGCGCCGCGTCGTGCCAACTCACCTCGACCACGGGCTGATTTTCCTTGTCGAGGCGCTGGTCTTCGTATGAACCGCTGTCGTGGCCGCTTGCGAACGCCCTGAATTGCGCATTGGTCACCTCGTGGACACCGAGGTAGAAAAGGCGCGACAGCGGGACTTCGCGCAGCGCCTCGTTGGCGCGCCGCCCCGGTTCCCGGCGGGAGGCGCCCATGGTAATCGGGCCGGGCTCGAACAGCTTCAGGCGCTGGCCCTGGGCAGTGACGATCTCCGGCTGCAGGGCGGCGAGGCGCGCTTCCTCGAGGGTGAGCAGCTTGACCTTGAGTTCCTGGGTCAGTCCGCTGCGCGGCTGGATTTCACGGCTGTACCCGGCATAGCCGTCCAGCCGGATTTCCAGCCGGTGGGGCCGCACCGGCAGCTCCAGTGTCCGGTTCGCCGTGCCGGCCGGGCGCCCGTCGATGAAGAGGCGGGCGCCTGCCGGGTCTGCCTGGACGACCAGGAGGCCGGTCAATTCCTCCAGGTCCAGGTTCAGTACGCGCTCTTCGCCGGAATTCAGGCGCACGCGGGCACTGCGTGGCGCGAAGCCGCCCTTGAAGGCCTGTACTTCGTAGTTGCGGCCGGATTGCAGGGCGATGCTGACCGGCGCCTCGCCCTGGTAGCGGCCGTCCACAGTCACGCCCGCCCGGCCCGGACGGGTACGCACGACAAGTGTGCCGTCGGCCCGTTGCAGCCTGACAGTGGGCAGTGTCCGCACCTCCTGCGCCGTCACCAGTATGCGCTGGCGGTGGCTCCTGTGGCCGGGCAGGGTCAGTCTGATGTCGTGCTCGCCGTCGAGAATCTCCACGATGCCGTTGGTCAGCGTTCCGGTGTCGGCATCGTCCACGAAGATGCGGGCACCGGGCGGCTCGGTCGCAAAGGCGATGTCGCCCCAGTTCGGCAGGAGTGTGGCAGCGACGGTCTGCGCGCGATTCCGCCCCTCGACCGCGACGGCCATGTCGAGGGGCTGGTAACGCGGGTGGGTGAACCGGAACCGGCGCGCGCCGGCCTCGATGGCGATGTCCTTGAGCGGTGTCTCACCCAGCGGCCTGCCGTCCACGGTCAGGCTGGTGCCTTCCGGCTCGGTCACCACCGTGACAAGCCCGGGCAGCGGCACGAACTCGAATGCGAAAGACTGGTTGCGCTGCGGGCCGATGTCGAGGGGCATTTCCAGGGGGTAATAACCTTCCGTTTCCGCCAGCAGCGTATAGCGTTGTTGCAGCAGCAGGTGTATTTCACCAAACGCAAGGGCGGGGCCGTCGGAAACGCTGACCCGGCTTGCCGACGGGGTGAACTGGAACTCCACCGAACGTGCGGTGAACAGAAATATCAGAACGACGGCTGCCAGCGTGCCGAGTGCCAGCAACACGCCCTGAACCGGCGTAATCCGGCGCCGCCGCGCGGGTCCGGACGTGGTCGGCCGGTATCGGACCGGTTGAATGACAGGGTCGTCGGTCTGCATGAGTCAGGACACTAGCCGGGCCTACTCACGAACGGGTCCGGCCAGGACCTCCTGGCAGCGGATGTCCACGGGCGCCATGTCCGTGCGGACGGTGATGGTGGCGCGGACGTCCCGGCAACCGTCGCGGCTGCCGATCAGGGTATAGGCGCCGGGGCGCAGGTTGAGGTGCAGTTCGTCGAATTTGCCTAGCGGGCCGACGTTCGAGAGCAGGACTTCAGTGGCATTGTCGGACTTCAGAATCACCGGCACGGGATTGGCGTAGAGATTCAGCAGTGCTTCCACCTCTGTGATTCTCCCGGCGAGGACGGGGCCGCGGGGTTCGAGATCCCTGGCGCGATTGAGAGTCTCCCGAGCAGCGTCGTAGAGCCGGTCCGAAGAGAGCGACTCGGCTGCGGCTGCGATGTCCCGCAATGCGGCGAGCGTTTCAAGTTGCAGCCGTGCCCGGGTGATGCCGGCGCGCGCGAACTGGATGTTGCCGTCCAGCGCGAGGATGGCATCGAAGGCCTGTGCCGCCGCCGGCCAGTCTTCTCCGGCTTCGGCCTCGGCGGCCCGGCTCCGCAGATTCTCGACCTGTCTGACGAGTCCCTGTTCGGCGATCTGCTGCAGGCCCCCGAGCGCGGCGCCGTTGTCGGAATCCATGGACAGCGCTCTTCGGAATGACGACTCGGCCTGGCTCAACTCCCCTCTGGCCAACTGGGCAAAACCGGCTGACAGCAGGGACTGCAGGCGCTGGGCAGAGCGTTGCTGCCGGGCATCGCTCATGGCCCGGTCGAGCCCCGGGGTCTCCGGATCGAGGGTGCGTATGCGCGTGTAGGTAGCCAGCGCAGCGTCCCACTGGTCGGACAGTTCCTCATTGTGCGCGTCACGGAACAGCGAGACGATTTCCGGCAGGCTCTTCGCCCGCGCCTCGGCGCGCAGCAGGGCCGGGTGCGCCGGCTTGATGAGGCGTGCCTCCGAAAGCCAGCGTTCCGCCTCGCCGGCATCCAGGGAATCGATGCCTGCCAGCGCGTTGGCCAGCGCCGTATCGAAGCGGCTGTGCCCTTCCGCGATCAGAGCCTCCAGGGCATCTGCAGCGCCGCGGTAGTTGTCGATGGCGGCCGCATAGCGTTCGTCGACAAACGACTCGTCGCCCGCGTGCGCCAGGTTCTTGGCGGCTTCGTAGGCCTCGGCGGCCCAGGTTTCGACCTGCATGGCCTCGCGCAGTTCGATCTCGAGTTCCACGAACCGGGCGAGTTCGTCCTGGGCCCCCGTGCGGGCCTGCTCGCGCAGCAGGGCTTCGAAGGGTGGCGGCTCGTCCGGTCTCGCAGCAGCCGGGGGACGGTTGGTCGCCTGGGCGGGCGCCGCCTCGCCGGCGGGGGGACTTGCCTCGCCTGTGCCGGTCACAACCGGCTCCACGAATTGCGGCGCCAGTACGAACAGCGCAAATACGAGAACGCCTGCCCCGGCGAGGAACAGCGTCACGAACAACCTGCGCGAGTCGATCCGGCGGCTTTGCCGGACCGTTCCGGCATGGCTCAGCGGGACGGCCCTGGGCTTGATCGGTTCCGTTCTATCGGACATGGTCGCGCCCTGCGATTCCTGCGCGCGCTACGCGCCCTACACCGATTCGGGCGCCTCCGCGGGCGGCGCGTCTTCGACGTCGAGTCCCAGGTCTTCGAAGTACACTCTGCGCAGGATGCGGCGGAGTTCCTGGTACTGCTGTTCCACGGTGCCCTGCAGGTGCACCGTCTGGTTCTCCAATTCTATGGTGTGGGGCATGATCTCCTGCTCGGCGGCCACCCCGATTTCCTGGAGAACTTCCGCCTGCATGGCGGCCTCGTTGCGCTTCGCCACGGCGCTCTTGATAAGTGCCGCGCCCGCGGCGATGGAAACCAGCCCGGCGGCGTCCACGTAGGCGTTGTTGCTGTCGTAGATCGCGCCGATGCCGCCGATGATGGCGCCGGCTCCGGCCCACGTCTTGCCCCGGGCCTGGGCCTCGAGTTCCCGCAACGCAATGGCTTCGTCGAAGGTGGCGGCGCGCCACTGGTGGTAAGGCCGGAACATGTTGCGGTGGAAGCCCGCGTAATACTCATCGAGGGTGTCGATGAACAGGTATTCGCGTTCGCGCACGCGGCGCACCCGCTCGAGCATGGGGTCGTCCGGCGAGGGCAGGCGCACGAGTTCGAAGTCGCCGTTGGGCAGGTCGCGGACGTGGGTGGCGAAGGCGTCGGGCGCAAAATCCCGCGCGAACTTCATTTCCGCGGTAGCGCGGATCTCCCGAACGGTCTGCGCATCGAGCGACTGCCGAAAGGCGAGCATGTCGTCGGCGAGGTTCTTGTAGTTGGCCTGGAACGGGTCGATGTCCGGCGGAATCGTCTCGGAATACGCGTACTTGCTGGCAAGGGCGTGGTAGGTCTCGGTGAACCACTCGACCCCACGGGCGTCGGTGACGGTCATCTCCAGCGTCAGCCGCTCGCCGTCCGATTCCACGATTCTGCCGGTCACCGTCACGTCTACCGCATGGGTCGGCCTGGGCACCACCCGTACCGCCCCCCAGTTGCCGGTGCTCTGCAGCAGGTTCTTGGCGAAATAGGGGATGAACTGCGCTTCGGCGCGGCGCAGATCGGGATGAATGAGTTCCTCGATCTGCTCATCGAAGGTCTCGGGAATGTTCGGGTCGAGCACCGCCAAGCCCACATCGAGCAGCTGGTCTTCGCTCTGTACGCCCTGATACTGCATGGGCGGGGTCATGTCGACGGTGCGCACCGTCTGGCTTACGCAGCCGCATAGCCCGAGCAGCGGGAGTGCGAGCCACAGCAGCAGTAGGCGCGCCGTGCGGGTGTGGGGGGATTCCGGTTTCATGCTCAGGACCCCTTGTATCGGCGATATTCTTCCCAGAGCGCCTCGCGCAACTCCGGATCCGATTCCGCCATGGCTGCTTCGCGCAACTGGCGGGCAATTATGTCGTCGTCCCGGGCGTCGGGTATGTCGTCCGGCGCGTGGCCTCTGGGCATGGGCGGCGCCGGCCGGGACGGTGGAACAGGCATGGCTCCGCCGCCTTGCGGGGCACTGGATTGTCCGCTGCCGGAACTGCCGCCGGGACCTGTGCTGCCGGCGGTGGAGGGGGCGCCGGGCGTGGTGCCGCCGCCGCTCCCGGAGGGGGACTCGTTGGAACGTTGCTCGAGTACCTCGCGTTCCGTGAGGATTGCGCCGTCGAATGTGCCGAGTGCTTCCTCGAGTTCCCGGTCGCCGCCGGAACCGTCGCCGTCGGCGTCGCCGGGCATGGGGGGTGTCGGACGCGGCGTTACGGGTGGGGGGAGTTGGTTGCTGGTCTCCCAGCCGCCGGGTTGGCCTTGCGGCAATGTGCCGCCGGCACCGCTGTCGGAACCGTTCCCGGGGGAACCTGGCGGGCCGCCGGGCGAGCCGGACCCCGGTGCGTCACCGCCGGCTCCAGAAGGCAGGGATTCGGAGCCGCCCGGCGAACCGGACCCCGGTGCGTCGCCGCCGGCTCCGGAAGGCAGGGAATCGGAGCCGCCGGGCGTTCCATCGGGGCCGCCCCCGGATCCGGGCGGCATGCCTCCCGGGCCTTCCGAACCTGGCGAGCCGCTACCGGAATCGCCGGGGCCGCCTGGAGTATTTCCGGAGGGAACCCCCGGGGGAGCAGGCATGCCGTCGGGAATGCCGGGCAGTCCGCCGGAAGGGACGGGCATGCCGCGGGACGAACCGCTCGATGGGTCGTTGGGCCCCGGCATACCGGGCGCACCCCCCGGAGAGCCCGGCTGCCCGCCCGAAGGTGAGGGTGGGCCGCCAGGGGATCCGGGTATTCCGCCTGACGGACTGGGCATACCGCCCGAGGGGCCGGGCATGCCGCCAGAGGGACCGGGCATGCCACCTGATGGCCCGGAAGGTCCGGAAGGTCCGGAAGGCCCAGAGGGTCCGGAAGGCCCAGAAGGTCCAGAAGGTCCAGATGGTCCAGATGGTCCGGACGAGCCAGAGGGGGGTGGGCTACTTGATGGCTGGGGAAAGAGCGGTGTTATGGGAGCGCAAGCCCACAGCAGCGCCGCCAGCAGGAGTACCCCGGCGCGGGCGCCCTGCAGCCACGCCCTTCGCCGGCTGCCACCGCTGTTGCCGGTCGCTATCGACACGTGTTGCCGACTATTCCTGCTATTCGCGGACAAGGTAGTCAAATGAGTCAACTTCCCTCTTGGTTACTGTTTTCCCGTCGGGCCGGGGCGTCGTCCCGTCAGGCATCGTCTTCCTCCGGCTTGTCGGGGGGCACGTACTGGAATTCGTGCCGCCAGGTCTGACTTTCATATGGGATGGCCTTGCCGTTCTCCATGGCTGGCCGGTAGCGGGAACTGCGCAGGCTGCGGCGTGTCCGGAAGTCCATCAGGCCCTCCGGGTCGGCGGCGACAACCTCGATGTTCTGTGCACTGCCGTTGGCCGATACGCGAAACGATGCCTCGATGAATCCGGGGATTCTGTCGCGTTCCGTCGCCTCTCCCTCGGAGACGCCGCGCGGTGGTTTCGGATCCGCTGGCAAGGGCATGTGCAGTAGCAATGGTTTCGCGAAGTATGCACTCGCGTCGACCGAATCGAGTTCGTTCAGTTGTTCATAGACGAATTCATAGAGTGCGTGCGCCTTCTTGTAGTGCTCCCACATCAGGTGCCAGTCGGCCAGATCCAGAATCGCTTCGAACACCTCGAGCGGAGAGGATTCGGGGTTGTCCCGGCGGATACGAACGATGTGCTGCAAGGCGCGCTCGGCAGCGGGGAAGTTGTTGATCGTGATCTGCTCGGTGAAAACGGTGCCCCGGGAGGACAACGGCGTTGGCGCGACACCGAAGGAACTCGACTGGTTGTCGCTCATGTAGTACGGCGGAAAACGTTCCTGTCGGTAGGTGAATACGAGGCCTCGGAGAGCGGGCAGGGCGGACAGGCTGGTCTGTTTGTCGTTGGCCTCGTAGACATGCAGGGCGCGTTCGTACATTGCCCGCGCAGCAAAGATGTTGAAGCTGTCCCGATACCAGTCAGCGAGGCGATAGGTACCCGGCAGGATCTCTTCGCTCAAGGGTCCGTAGGCTTTATACAGCACGCTGTAGGCGTATTCCTCTCGGTTGCCGGCTTCCTCCAGATTGCCGATCGCCTTCAGTGCGTCGGCCTGCTTGTAAACGACCGCCACCTGCTCGGGTGCGAACAGCCCATTGTTGATCCGGCGGATGTGCAATGCGCGGGCGAATGTCTCCAGGGCACGGTCGAGGCGCTGCTGGCCGAGCTGGGCGTCACCGAGCAGGATGAGCGGTTCGACCAGGTCGGGATGGTAGCGGTGGTGGGCCGTCTCGATGGCGCGAATGTAGCGTTCCAGGAACTCTTCCGTGCCATCGTACTCGGCCTGTTCGATGCTGAACGCGACGGAGTCGAGCGGCCCGGACTCTTCGTCGAGCGCTTCCTCGATGGGGACGATTGCATCGGGCGGCGGTGCCTCCGCCGTGACACTCACCGGCTCTGCGTTAGTACCGGCTTCGCCATGGACCGACTCGGCGGCGGTTTCTTCGGGCGGGTCCCTGGCTGAAGAAGCGACTGCGGGCTCTTTCCCTTCGGTACTTTCGGTTTCGTGCCCGGTACTCTCGGTTTCGTCCCCGGTACTTTCGGTTTCGCCCCCGGTACTTTCGGTTGCGTCCGGTGTACCTTCGGTTTCGCTCCCGATACCTTCGGCCTCGGCCTCGTCGGCCTTCTCGAGCGGCGGAACGCTTTCGAGGGCCTCGCGTCGGTCTTCAACGATCGGGACTGCGGCAGGCGCTTCGTCCGCAGCGTTGACCGCGGCGCCCCACAGGCCTGATACCCCGATGCAAGCCCACAGCAGGACACGTTCCGTATTCGATTTGACGCGCGCCATTCTCATGTGTTCAAGCTGTTGGACAGCTCGGCATTCCAACCGTTCGAGTGTGGAATTCCCCGAACGTCAAGTCAAGGAGCGTTGGCGTGACGCCGAACGCTGTCCGGTGGTTTGAGTTAGTATCCGCGAAGTCGCAGCAAGCCGCCTCCGATTTTCAATTGAGCGCCGAACCCAACGATCACGATTGCCATATAGACGCGGTCGGGCTGGTTTGCCCGGAACCGCTGATGATCGTGCGCAACAGGGTGCGGAAGATGCAGCCTGGAGAGGTTCTGTTCGTGGTCGCGACCGACCCCTCCACCGACCGGGATTTCCGTGATTTCTGCCGGTTCATGGGCCACGAACTACTGAGCAAGGCACAGATCGGGGATCGGCTGGAGTACCGCATACGCAAGGGCGCCTGATTCCGGGCGGGGCTCATGGCTGTCGATTACTACTTCGCCTACGGAAGCAACATGAATCCCGAGCGCGTCAGCGCCCGGGGCCTCGCCTTCGTCGAGATTCGACCGGGGCGACTGGACGGCGTGCGCCTGGTGTTCGACAAGGTGTCGCGCAACAACCGGCAAGCGGCCCACGCTAACGTCGTGCACGCCCCGGGAGAGTGCGTGGAAGGGGTGCTCTACCGTCTGCGCTCGGCCGGCGAGATTCTGAAGATGGATCCATTCGAGCGGGCGCCAGTCAACTACGGCCGTGACGCCGTGGAAGTGTTCAGTGAGGGCGACCGAATTCCCGCATGGACCTACTTCGCCAACCGGGCCGTACGCCGGGAGGGGCTCAAGCCGCCCCGTTCCTATCTGCATCACCTGCTGGCCGGGCGCCCGTACCTTTCCCCCGGATACTACCGCCAGCTGCAGGGCATCGAGTGCGCTGACTGATCGTTGCGGGATTTCCGGTGATGCCGTGCGTCGCCGTGAATTCCTGCGGCGCAGGCTTTCGTGGAACAAGTCTGTCAGGTCCAGCTCTTTCCCGGGATTCGACGTTCCTTTCACGTCAGCGTCCCGGGGTTGGAAACTGCTCGGCGGTGGCTTATTGCTGGCGGTACCCTGAAAGGAAGCGCTGTAACCGGCCGATCGCGTCCCGGAGGTCCTCGGGGTGGGGCAGGAAGACGATCCGGAAGTGGTCGGGCTGCGGCCAGTTGAATGCGGAGCCCTGGACCACCAGGATTTTTTCCTGGCGCAACAGGTCGAGGACGAACCGCTCGTCATCGGTGATGTTGAACCGCTCGATGTCGAGCCTCGCGAACAGGTAAAGGGCGCCCCGGGGCTTGACGCAGCTTATGCCTTCGATTTCTGACAGCAACTGCCACGCGAGGTCCCGTTGTTCCGCCAGGCGGCCGCCGGGGCGTACAAGGTCTCTGATCGACTGGTAACCGCCGAGCGCTGTCTGCACGGCGTGCTGGGTGGGCACGTTCGAGCACAGGCGCAGCGATGCCAGGATGTTCAGCCCCTCGATGTAGTCCTGTGCCCGTCGTTT
Organism: Pseudomonadales bacterium; assembly: GCA_963663395.1. GTDB lineage: Bacteria > Pseudomonadota > Gammaproteobacteria > Pseudomonadales > Azotimanducaceae > Azophilus. The sequence goes on along the minus strand of OY760226.1, from coordinate 3,510,643 downwards.
TGCGCCGCTGACGATCATCCAGCCGGTGCGGAACCCGGCGGCGCGGTAGGACTTGGACAGGCCGCTGAAGGTGACGACCAGCAGGTCGTCGGCGAGGGTGGCGGCCGGAATGTATTCGGCATCGTCGTAGATGATCTTGTCGTAGATCTCGTCGGCGAAGATCACCAGGCCGTGCCGCCGGGCGAAGGCCGCCAGTCGCTTGAGCACTGCGCGCCCGTAGACCGCGCCGGTGGGGTTGTTTGGGTTGATGATGACCAGCGCCCGGGTGCGCGGCGTGACTTTCGCGGCAAGGTCCTCGAGGTCCGGCGCCCAATCGGCCGCCTCGTCGCACAGATAGTGCACGGGGCGCCCGCCGCACAGGTTGACGGCGGCGCTCCACAGGGGAAAATCGGGCGCCGGAATCAGCACCTCGTCGCCGTTCTCGAGCAGGCCCTGGACAGCCAGCATCACCAGTTCGGACACGCCGTTGCCGATGAAGACATCGTCGATTTCGACGCCGTCGATGCCGAGTTGCTGGGCGTACTGCATGACCGCCTTGCGGGCGGTATAGATTCCCTTCGAATCGCAGTATCCCTGGGAGGCAGGCAGGTTGTGGATGACGTCGACCAGGATTTCCTCGGGAACGTCGAAACCGAACGGTGCGGGGTTGCCGATGTTCAGCTTCATGACCCGGTGGCCTTCCTCTTCGAGCCGGTGCGCCTCTTCGAGCACCGGGCCGCGGATGTCGTAGCAGACCTCGTCCAGCTTGCTGGACTTGCGGATCGGGCGCGCTGGATCCGGCATGTGCCCGGAAATGTCGGCAACCTGGAGATTCGCGGGGGACGTCGATTCCATTGACGATTCTTTCATGTGGCAATCCGGGGGTGCGATAATCGTTGTCGGGAATTACTGCGGCGGCGAACTACCGCTTACAGGAAAACGGAAAGTCCGACATGACCAAGGTAACAAAGACCGATGAGGAATGGCAGGCGCAACTGTCGCCGCTGGAGTTTCACATCACCCGCCGTGCCGGCACCGAGCCGGCGTTCAGCGGCGTCTACTGGGATACCAAGACGCCGGGCATCTACCGGTGCAAGTGCTGCGATACACCGCTGTTCGACTCGAACACCAAGTACGATTCCGGGTCTGGGTGGCCGAGCTTCTATGCCCCGATAACGCGGGACGCCGTGATCACCCGGGACGACAACAGCCACTTCATGCGCCGCACGGAAGTGTTGTGCGCGGCTTGCGAGGCCCACCTCGGGCACGTCTTCCCCGACGGTCCCGACCCGAGTGGGCTGCGCTTCTGCATGAATTCGGCATCGCTCGACTTCGAGGAACAGGAGTCCGGGTAGCCTGGCGCTACGGAACTCGCGCCGGTTTCAGTGCGGCGCCGGGCGCTTTTCAACGGGTTGCCGGCCGCCCCGGGCTCGAACGGGCGCGTACTATTGCGCTTGCAGCAGGTTCGCCGGAGAGTACTGGTCGGTCAGCACCCTGGCGCCCGTATCCCAGTCGACCTTGCTCAGCAGATGTTTCGGATAGCTGCGGATGTCGACGCCGAAAGGCGTTAACCGCTCGCTCAACCCGGCAGCGCGCCGCTGCAGCGTCAAGATGTCCGGCAGGGGCTGTTTCGCGGCCAAGATGACCCGGTTCGAGCTTTCCGGCAGGCGCAGGTTGAAAAAGGGCCCGAACACATCGCTGTAGGTCACCGACTCGTGATCGTAAAGCCGGCTTGAGGCGAAGGTGTTGGCGGCGAGTGCCCCGCCTTCCGTCAGAAGGGATCGGGCTTCGAGCAGAAATTCCCGGGTCATCAGGTGTTCCGGAATATAGTCGCTGTTGAACGCGTCCAGCATGATCAGATCGTAGCTATCGCCCTTGCCGGCTGCGCGCTTGACGAACGCGCGGGCATCCCGGACATGGACGCGCAGACGCTCGGTTGCGACGAAACCGAAGTACCGTTCGGCAACACTGACCACCGCCGGGTCGATTTCCACCCCGTCTATGATGGCTTCCGGGTAAATCGCTTCCAGCGCCGTCGGCAGTGTGCCGCCGCCGAGCCCAACAATCAGCACCCGGCGCGGCGAGGGGTTCAGCAACAGCGCCGCCAGCATCATGCGGGTGTAGGCGAAGACCATCTCGCGCGGCCGCCGCTGATCGATGCACGACTGATTGCGCTGGTTGCGGCGCGCGCCGAACTTCAGGCAGACCGTGGAGCCGGCCTTGTCCACCAGAATGGTCTGGTAGAGCGAGCGTTCCTTGTGGATGACACGCGCATCGGCCGGCATGGCGGCGGTAGCCGCCAGGATGCCTCCGGCGAGCAGACAGGCGAGTACGCCGGGCATGCGGTGCCGACGGGCATTCCCGCTCATCGGCGCATCGCCCCGAATGCGATCGCCAGGACGCCCATTGGCACCAGGGCAACAGTCAGCAGCGTGAGAATGGTGTCAATTTCGAACCAGAGCACGAAGTAGAAGCTTGTTCCCAGGGTGCCCAGGGTGCTGCCGAAGGTGGAAACGAAATACAGCCGCCCGGCGATGTTGCCCGACTCCTCGGTGGATTTGACCAGAAGGCGCACGGAATAGGGCGAGATCATGCCGAGCATGACGGTCGGCAGCACAAACAGCAGGCACGACGCTGCCAGTGATCCGTATCGGGGGTCTTCGATGCGCTCGAAGATCCAGGCCATGGCAGGCTCGCTGAAGTAGACCAGCGGGTAGAGCAGCACGGCACCGCCGAGAAAGATGGATCCGAAGCGGATCAGCGAGGGGTTGGCGAGCGACCAGCGCCCGCCGAGCAGGTAACCGATTGCCAGGCTCGCCATGAACACGGTGATGATGCTGCCCCAGACATAGATGCTGCTGCCGAAATAGGGCGCCATCACGCGCCCCCCGAGCAGTTCCAGGGACATGATCACGAAGCCGCCCACGAAGGCGAGGCAATAGATGAGTGCGGACAAGTGCTTCCCCCCGGGGAAACGACCGGGGCCATTTAACACCAACTCGGCGCGAAATTCCGGCGGTTGAGCGAACTGGAGGGCACCGTGAAATGTTTCCGGCCGGGCTGTGGGCGCCGCCCGGTGCGCTGTGGAGCGTGCACGGGAAACGATCGAATTTTATTGTTTTTGAAAAATGACAAAATCTGGTACAGTTCAGCCTGCCGCTGCAGATGTACTGGTGCGGTCAACAAAGCCTGAGACGAGGGCCTGCGTTATGCCTGCGACTCCCTTTGAATCGAATGAAAGTCCGGCACTGCCTCCATTTCCGGAAGGATGGTACTTCGTCGCCAGCCGGGAAGAAATCCGCCGGAAGAAGATCATCCACAAGACCTGGCTGGGCGAGGAGATCGTCCTCTGGTGCGACGAAGAGGACCGGATCTGCATGGCCGAGGCATTCTGCCCGCACATGGGCGCTTTCCTCGCGCCAAAGGCGGGTGCCCGGGTATGCAACGGTCGCCTCGTCTGTCCTTTCCACGGTTTCGAATACGTTACCAACGGCCAGTGCGTGGCAACACCCTACGCCCCGCCCCCGGCTTCGGCGCGCCTGAATGTCTACGAGACCACCGAACTCGAAGGCATGCTCTTCGGGTGGTGGGGAATCGGAGGCCGTCGAGCGCAATGGCAGCTTCCGGAAGAGTCGCAACAGCTGGAAGGCTGGAGCAACATCCGGCAACGCACGATCCGGATTCCGGGCCATCCCCAGGAGACCACCGAAAATTCCGTGGACCTGGCCCACCTTCGCTACGTGCACGGCTACGAAAACGTGCAGCGCACCGCAAAACTCATGATCGATGGCGAGTATCTCCGCAGTTGCTTCGAATTCAAGGCCCGCATCCGCATCGCCGGGCCGCTGAATACGACTTTCGATGTCGCCACCGTCACCCACGTCCACGGACTGGGTTATTCCCAGGTCGACTTCCATGAACGTTCCATAGGCTACCGGGCGCGCCTGTGGGTTCTGTCCACCCCCGTCGACGGCACGTCCATCGACCTGACGCTGGCCAGCCGGGTGGGCGACATGCGGCGGCCGAAACGGGCGGTATTCGGCTTCAGGTTCCTGCCCTTGCGGGCGCGCGTCGACTTGATGAATAGACTCGTGCTGGCGAAGGAGGCGGGATACGTCGCGCAGGACGTGGTCGTCTGGAGTCGCAAGCGGTTTCTGCCACGGCCGCGGCTCAATCGCGCCGATGGCGAGATTCTTGCGTACCGCCGTTACTGCGACCAGTTCTACGGGAGCGAACGGGTCAGCACACCCAAGCTGATCGTCGGCAGGGCCTAGCCGCACCGATTCGTGAATGAACTACTGCGTTCGTCAATAGCAGCGAAAACACAGGGCGTGCTTCCGCCGCGTACTCGACGTGCTGTCACGCACGCCTGTGCGCGCTCAACGTGCCAAAGCACGCGTCCGCGCCACCCTGCGTTTTCACTACTCTTGCCAACCTCGCTACGTTCAGTCGCGAATCGGTGCGGCTAGCACTTCCCGGCTGCTGCCGTGACCGGGGTGCGGTGGCGGCAGGTCCGCACATCGGGTACCTTTCCGCGCCGGGTGGGATCCTGGCCGGATCGACGCAGTCCATTCGCGAAACAGGCAAATAGAGAGTTCCAGCTTGGGCCGTCTACTCCATGTCGCCTTCTGTGCGGCGGTTTTCGTTTTCCTGATTGCGCCGATTCTGGTCATTGTGCCGCTGAGCTTCAATGCGGAACCGTATTTCACCTTTACCGACGGCATGCTCAGGCTCGATCCGGATGCCTGGTCACTGCGCTGGTACGAGGCCGTGGCCGGCGACGGGGAGTGGCGGCGGGCCCTGGTCAACAGCCTCATCATCGGTGTTTCCGCCACCATTCTGGCCACCGTGCTCGGCGTGCTGGCGGCACTGGGGCTGGCGAGCCCGTCGATGCCGGGCCGGGCCGCTGCCATGAGCCTGCTTATCTCGCCCATGGTCACGCCGGTGATCGTCTCCGCCGCGGGCATGTTCTTTTTCTACTCGAGCGTCGGCCTCGCCCAGACCCACCTGGGGCTGATCCTGGCGCATGCTGCACTGGGGACACCCTTCGTCGTCATCACGGTGACCGCTACACTGGCCGGATTCGACAACAACCTTGTCCGCGCAGCGGCGAGCCTCGGGGCCGGGCCCTGGCGCGCCTTCCGCCGCGTGCAACTTCCCCTCGTGCTTCCGGGAATCGTTTCCGGTGCCCTGTTTGCCTTCGCAACCTCGTTTGACGAAGTGGTGACGGTGCTGTTCATGGGCGGCGTCGAGCAGCGCACCGTGCCCAGGGAGATGTGGGCCGGGGTGCGGGAACAGATCAGTCCGGCGATCCTGGCGGTGGCCACCTTCCTGATCGCGTTCGCGCTGTTGCTGATGGCTGCGGTGCAATGGCTGCGCGGACGCGGAGGCGGGTCCGATCGGCCGGCGGCGGCAACGGCATGAGTGCGAACATCCCCCACGTCGAGTTTGAAGGCGTCAGCAAGAGTTACGACGGCCGCAAGCTGGTCGTGCGCGACCTCAATCTGTCGGTGGACGAAGGGGAATTTTTGACCTTGCTCGGGCCGTCCGGGTCCGGCAAGACAACCTGCCTGATGATGCTGGCGGGTTTCGAGGAGCCGACCGGCGGCGATATCCGCATTGCCGGCAACAGTATCGGCAAGGTGCCGCCGCGGCGCCGCAACATCGGCATGGTGTTCCAGAATTACGCCCTGTTTCCGCACCTCTCGGTGGGCGAGAACCTGGCCTTTCCCCTCGAGGTACGCCGCATCGAGCGTACCGGAATCGCCGAGCGGGTGCAGCGCGCCTTGCGCCTGGTGCGGCTGGAAGGTTTCGAGGACCGCAAGCCCGGTGAACTTTCCGGCGGCCAGCAGCAGCGCGTCGCCATAGCCCGGGCCCTGGTGTTCGAGCCGCGCCTGGTATTGATGGACGAACCGCTGGGCGCCCTGGACCGGCGACTGCGCGAGGAGATGCAGTACGAGATCCGGCGCATCCAGCGCACGCTGGGCGTAACCGTGGTCTATGTGACCCACGACCAACAGGAAGCGATGGCGATGTCGGACCGGGTCGCCGTCTTCAACCGCGGGCGCATCGAGCAGGTAGCGCCGCCCGAGGTGCTCTACGAGGAGCCGGAGCGCGGTTTCGTCGCCACCTTCATCGGTGACAACAACCTGCTCACCGGGCGCGTACTCGGGGTGGACAGGGACGTCTGCGAGGCGGACACCGGCGATGGCATCGTCAAGGCTTTCCTGGTTTCCCCGCGCGGGGCCGGCGACGCGGTCACCCTGGCGATTCGCCCTGAACGCGTTGCGCTGGATCCGGAGCCGGGGCGCTACAGCAACGAATTTGAAGCCGAGGTGGACGACATCGTCTTCCTCGGCGACCACCTGCGGGTCCGGCTCACGGTATGCGGGAGTTCCGACTTCGTCATCAAGATCGCCAACACCGTGGGCCACGGCGCCGTGCTGGAAAATGACCGGGTGCGGATCGGTTTCACACCGCTGGACTGCCGCGCGCTTATCCCGGACGACGAGCGGTCGGAGTGATGGCCAGGAGTCTCAAGGCCTGGCTGCTGGTGCTGCCGCTGCTGGCTTTCATCGGCGTGACCTTCATCGTTCCGCTGGGCGCCATGCTGACGCGCAGCGTTCATACGCCGGTGGTGGCGGACGCGCTGCCCGAGACGCTGGCCCTGTTGCGCGCCTGGGATGCTGCCGGGTTGCCCGGCGAAGCGGTGTATGCGGCCGCGGCCCGGGAGATTCGCCTGGCGCGGGAGACCCGCACCCTGGGGCAGGTGGCAACCCGCATCAACCGCCTGCAGAGCGGCATGCGCGGCGTACTTTCGCGCACGGCACGGCAACTGCGCAACGCCGCCCCGCCCGGGAGCGGCCACAGGCTGGAAGGCGCCGGTCAACTGTCCGGCGAAACCACAGCCTGGCGCGATACCCTGCCCGGTATTGACGATGCCTGGGGCGAGGTAGATACCTGGCTCGCCATACGCAGCGCGGGGGAACGGTTTACGGCGCGGCACTACCTGAATGCGGTGGACCTGACGCAGTCCGGAGACGGCAGCATCATTGCGCAACCGCCGGAACTGCGCATTTACCTGCCGCTGCTCGGCCGCACCCTGCTGGTCAGCCTCGCCATCACCCTGCTGTGCCTGGCGCTGGGCTATCCGGTGGCCTACCTGATCGCGCAGGCGCCGCCGAACCGGGCCAATCTGCTGCTGCTGCTGGTGCTCGTGCCGTTCTGGACATCGCTGCTGGTGCGCACCACGTCCTGGATCGTGCTGCTGCAGTCACAGGGCGTGGTGAACGACGTGCTGGTCGCGGCGGGGCTGCTCTGCGAGGAGGATCGCCTGGCGATGATCTACAACATGACCGGGACCATGGTCGCCATGACCCACGTGCTGCTGCCGTTCATGGTGCTGCCGCTCTATTCGGTAATGCGTACGATCCCGCCGCACTACATGCGCGCCGCCACGTCATTGGGCGGCACCTTCTTCCAGTCGTTCCGGCGCGTGTACTGGCCGCAGACGCTTCCGGGGGTAGGCGCTGGATCGCTGCTGGTCTTCATTCTCTCGATCGGTTACTACATCACCCCGGCGCTGGTCGGCGGCCGGACCGGACAGCTCATTTCGAACATGATTGCCTACCACATGCAGCAATCGCTGAACTGGGGGCTTGCGGCGGCGCTGGGTGGCTTGCTGCTCGCCTGCGTGGTGGTACTCTACCTCCTGTTCGACCGGTTGGTGGGCGTGGAACGGATGCGTCTGGGATAATCGTGTGGCCGATACCGAACGCGCTGCCTGCAATCGCAACACCGTCCTGTGCAAGCGTGGATTCGACTCATTTGTTAGTCTGCCTGGTTGTTTCTGCTAATCTGACTTGTTGTTCTGGAGTTCGGGAAGGGGCGGTGACCACGAGACCAAGGGACCAGGCATGAGATTTGCCGCATGAGATTTGCAGAAGAGATCCTGCTGCTGCTGCTCAAGGAAGACACGGGGTATGTCGTTCCCATCCCGGAGTGGCAGATGTCCTGTGCGATGGCGGGCGCCGTGCTCATGGACCTCGCCATGGAGAATCGCATTGACTCGGATCTCGAGTCGCTCACCGTGGTGGACGCCACCCCGACCGGGGACGAGCTGCTGGACCCGACCCTTGCCCAGATCGTGGACGATGCAGAGGATCATGCGCCGCAGTTCTGGGTGGAGCGCATTGCCCAGCGGGCCGACGCCATCAGCGAATCCGCGTTGGACAACCTCGTCGAGCTGGGCATTCTCGACTTCGATTCGGGAGGCTTCTGGACCCTGTCCAAGAAGGTCGCCCGCTCCGGTCGCTATCCCACAGTCGATGGCCGCCCCGGCGAGGAAATCCGGGGCAGGATCATGCGCACGCTGCTCGACGACGAGATTCCGGATCCCAGGGAAGTGGCGATCATCGGCCTGGTAAACAACTGCGGCGGCTTCCAGGCGCTGATGGAGCCCGAGGACTACGAACTCGCCAAGGATCGTATCGAACTGTTCAGCGGCATGGACCTGATCGGCCGGTCCATCGCGGACGCGGTGCGCAGTTCCTACCGGCCGCCGGAAAGCATGCGGGCCATCCGGCGGCGGCGACTGCCGGCAGTCAGCCTGTCCGACATGCTCTTCTCGAAAACCTTCCGTTCGGGCAACCTGCCGAAGTTCATGGCCGAGCAGAGCAGGATACATGGCCCGGTATTCGAACTCAGGGCGCCGGGGCGCCACATGGTCATACTCGCCGGCGCCGACTCGAACCGATGGCTGGGCCGCAAGGGCCGGCACTTTCTGCGCACCCGGGACTATCTCGAGGATTTTCAGACCCAATGGGGAACCGCACGCTCCATCGCCAGCATGGACGGGGCCGAGCACTTCCGGATGCGCAAGGCGGTCCGTGCGGGCAATGCCCGGACCGTGGTGGAAGACCGGCTGCAGGACGTGTTCAACGACGGGCGGCGCACATTCCGGGCTTGGGGCGTCGGGAACACGCTGCCAGTGGAGATGAGTTGTCAGCGCCTGATCGGGGAACAGATCGCGCAGCTGAGTACCAGCATCAAGCCATCCTCGATACTCGACGACCTCCTGGTCTACGAGTACCGGGCCCTCCTGGTGCATGTTTACAAGATGCTGCCCAAGTTCATGCTGAAAACGCCGGCGATGAAGCGGGCGCTGGCCGGCATCATGGAACTCTATGCGCAGATTCACTCGACGCACACTCCGGCGCAGCGGGCGGGCAAGCGGCGCGACCTGGTCGACGACTTGATGGAACTGCATCATGGCGATCCGCAGTTCCTGCCGGAGACGGACCTGGGCTTTGCGTTCATCGCGCCGCTCATTGCCGGCCATTACCTGGGCAGCGCCATGGGGTTTGCGATCTACGAGATGATAGTGAATCCGGATCTCACGGAGCGGCTTGCGGCGGAGGCGGACGCGCTGTTCGAGGGTGGCGACCCGGCTGCCGGCGATCTCAGCCGCTCTGCCATCGATGTGGCCCATCGATTCGCGATGGAGACCCTGCGGCTGCACCCGGTGATACCCATGCAGATGCGTACGGCCATGAACGCGTTCCACTTCGACGGCATGGAGATACCGGCATACAGCACCGTGGCCGTCTGCTTCCCGGCGCCGCACTTCGATGAGAAGTATTTCAAGGACCCGGATACGTTCGACATCGACCGATACCTGCCGCCCCGGGAGGAACACAAGCAGCAGGGCGCCTACGCACCCTTCGGCCTGGGAACGCACATGTGCGGCGGGTCGCGCTGGACCGAACTGCAGATGGCCGCCAACCTGCTGCTGATCGCACGCCATCTCGAGCTGGAGATGGTGCCGAAAAACTACAAGCTCAAGCTCAGCCCGCTACCGAAAATCAGCGTCAACAAGCGCTTCAGGTTTCGCGTCAAGCGGTACAGGCACCCGGTCGACTGACGACGCGCCGTTCGCATGGAACACGTTCATTGCGGAATCGGTTTGCCGGGCGCCGGGAACGTCCGGGCTGCTAGCCCCCGGCATGCAGGGACGGACAGCGTTATGAAACGAGTTTTCAAATCGCTGTTGCTGTTCCTCATCCTGTGGCTGACGGTTGCGTGTTCAATGATTCAGACCTTGCCGGATGCGGGGCCGGCACCCGAGGTGCCCGAAGCGTTTGCAGGCGGCGAGGGCACTCGGGGCCACGAACCCCTTGAGTGGTGGCGCGCATTCGAAGACCCGGCACTGAACCGGATCATGGACGGGGTGCTCGAGTCGAATTTCGAACTTGCCGAAGCGGTCGCGCGGGTCGAGCAGGCGAGGGCCCGGGCGCGCATCGCCGCCGCTGCCCGGTTCCCGACGGTGCAGGCATCGTTGGGCGTCAACGAATTCGATGCGCCCACCAATGCCGGGCTCGGCGCCCAGCTCGACGAACTGGGCCTGGGCTCCCAGGTCACCGAGACGTTCGGTGTGGTGCTGCCCGACCGCCTCGACCTGACCACGTACACGCTGGGCGCGGAATTCGCCTATGAACTCGACTTCTGGGGCCGGAACCGCAATGCGGCGCGCGCCGCCGGCGCCGAACGGCTGGCGCAGGAAGCGGACTTCCAGGCCGCCCGGATCGGCATCCTCGCCGAGACGGTGGGTACCTATCTGGAGATCGTTGACCTGCGCCGGCAGCGGCAGCTTGCCGGGGAGATCGTGGGGATCTTCGAGGAACAGGAAACGCTGGCGGCGGTTCGTTATGAGAAGGGGGTGGCGGACATTCGCGAACTGTATGCGGCCCGGCGCAGCTTGCGCGACGGGCAAGCCGAGTTGCCCCTCATCGAGGGCCGTCTGGCCGATGCCGAAGCGCGGCTGTGGGTGTTACTGGGCGGCTACCGTGAGGACCTGGAGGAAATGATTCCCGATGCGCTCTCGCCGGCCACGGTCACAGCGCCGGTGCCGACGGGGATTCCGGCCGACCTGCTGGCGCAGCGGCCCGATGTCGGTGCCGCACTGCAGCGGGCCGAGGCTGCGCGTTACACCGTCGGCGCCCGACGCGCCGAGCTGCTGCCGTCGTTGTCGCTTTCCGGTTCCATCGGCTTGCAGAGCACAGGCTCGGGCGAGTGGTTCGATACGGATCAATGGTTCAGGAACCTGAGCGCCAATCTGCTCGCGCCGGTGTTTCAGGGCGGACGTCTGCGGGGCCAGGTGGCGCTTGCCGAGGCGCGTCTCGAAGAAGCCGCCGCCTCGTTCGGACGTGCCGTGGTCGCCGCGGTCAACGAGGTGGAGGCGGCGCTCACCGTCCTGGAGGCGAACCGGAGGCGGGTCAGCCTGTTGACGGCCTACGTGCAGGAGACCCGCGCCGAGGCAGCGCTGCAGGAAGAGCGCTACGTTGGCGGGGTGGGGAACTACGCCATTTATCTGGCGGCATCGCAGAGCCTGGTGGGGGCCAAGTCCGCGCTTGCAGGCGCCGAACGCGATCTGGGCTATGCGCGGCTTGCGTTGCACCGGGCCCTCGGCGGCGCCTGGACAACCGAAGGGGCGGCAGCGGTCGGGCAGGGTAACGCCGGGCTCCGGACTCGCATGGAACAAGCGCAAGCACCGGGCAGCGAGTTCGCGTACGAATTCTTCCCCGAAACCCGGCATTGTTCCTTCCGCGCAAGTGTCCCGGCGGGCAGGGTTGGGAACTTGCATCCGCCAATACCGAGTGATTCAGCATGACTAAAGGCAGGGGTTTCCTGATCGCAGCGGCCATTCTCATCGGCTCCGTGACGCTGGCCGTCTTTCTGGTATCGCTCGCCCCGGAACCCGAGCGGAGTGAGCCGCCTTCGCAGATCCCGTATGTGCGAACCGCCTCGGCGGTGGCGGGTTCCGGTGCGATACCCGTGCACGGTGCCGGCACGGTGCGGCCGAGCGCGGAAGTCGATGTCGCCGCCCAGGTGGGCGGCCGGGTGGTCTGGGTCAATCCGGCCTTCCGGAGCGGCAGGCGCGTCGAAGCCGGGGCGACACTCTTCCGCATCGAAGAGGAGGACTACGTCTACCGGCTGCGGGAAGCCGAAGCCTCGCTTGCCGCCCGCCAGTCCGAGTACCTCGAGGCCCAGGAAGAGGCGGCGCTTGCGCGGGCCGAATACGAGCGTTACGCGAACCGGGAAGCGGGGGCGGCACCGCTGGGCCTGGCCAGCCCGCTGACCCTGCGGGAGCCGCAGCTCAAGGCCTCCCGGGCCGCTCTTGACCGCGATGAGGCCAGCGTTGCGGAGGCGAAGCTGGCGCTTTCCCGTACCCGGGTGCAGGCGCCCTTCGACGGCTTCGTCCGGGAGGAGTCGGTGGATGTGGGGCAGCTGGTGGGCGTGGGGCAGACCGTCGGTGGGCTGATCGCCGCGGAATCCGTGGAGGTGGTCGTGCCGCTGTCGGATGCCGATGCCGCCCTGATCCCCGGGCTTTGGGATGCGTCAACGTCCGAGTCTGACGAACGGGTCGAAGCCCGCGTAATTGCGGAGTACGGCGATACCCGGTACGCGTGGCGTGGCCATGTCGACCGGGCGGAGGCGACGCTCGATGAACTGTCGAGAACCATCGACGTCATCGTGCGCGTACCGGATCCTTTTGCGTCGGGTGAAGCGATTGGGCCGGCAGGCGGCCTGAACGGCACTCCGCCGCTCCTGCTGGGCAAGTTCGTGACGGTGGAGATCCAGGGACTGGCGCCGCAGCGATACTTCCGTGTGCGGCGCGCCGCACTGCAGCCGGGCAACGTAATCTGGGCGGTGCGCGACGGCGGCACGCTGCGCATCGTCCCGGTGCGGGTGCTGCAGCGCGGCGATGACGAGATCTTCGTGACAGGTCCCCTCGAGAATGGCCAGGCCGCCGTCATCGGCGGCATCCGTTACGCCACCGACGGGATGCGCGTGCGCACCGGGGAACGCTGACGGCAATGGCCCAGAACGACGCCTACCAGGGGGAACCGGGCGGACCCATCGCCTACATGGCGAGCAATCGCGTCGCCGCCAACCTGTTCATGCTGGGCATCCTGGCGATAGGCCTGGTGTCGCTGACGGGCCTTGAGCGGGAGGCCTGGCCCACGGTGCCGTTCTTTACCATCGAAGTGTCGAAGGCCTATCCGGGCGCCACGCCGGATGAGGTCGAGGAATCGATCGTCGTCAAGATCGAGGAGGAAGTCAGCTCCATCGAGGAAGTGAAGTCCGTCAAGTCCGTAGCGGCACCGGGGATGGCATCGGTGCGGGTCGAGGTCACCTCCGGGACGGACATGGGCCGGGCGCTGGACGACATCAAGTCCGCGGTCGGGCGCATCCAGACGTTTCCCGGCGCGGCGGAGCGGGCCGAGTTCACGGAGATGACCAACCGCCAGAGCATCATCCGCATCATCGTCTACGGCGACATCCCGGAGCGGTCGTTGAAGGAACTGGCCCACCAGATCGAAGACGAGCTGGCGACGTTGCCGAGCGTTTCCTACGTCGAGACCACGGGGGCGCGGAATTACGAGATTTCCATAGAAGTGCCGCTGGACCGCCTGCGCGCCCTGGGGCTCACGCTCGAGGATGTCGCCGGTGTGGTGCGCAGCGGTTCGCTGGAGCTCTCCGCGGGCAGCATCGATACCCGGGACGCCCAGGTGCGCGTGCGCACCCTGGGCCGGCGCTACGATCAGCAGGACTTCGAGGACATCGTCGTGCTCAGCCGCGGCGACGGTACCGTCGTGCGCCTGGGCGACATCGCCCGGGTGCGGGACGATTTCCAGGACACCGACCTGGTCATCCGACACCAGGGCAAGCCGGGCGTCTTCGTGGAGGTCTATCGCGCCGACGGTGAGCAGGTCATGGACGTGGCCACTGCCGTGAACGAGCACCTGGCCAATGTCGTTGTCCCGTCCTTGCCGGAAGGCGTGGGCATCACCGTCTGGAACGACGAGTCGCAGACCTATTCGGAGCGGCTCGATCTGCTGCTCAAGAACGGCTTGCTGGGTCTCATGCTGGTGTTCGTTGCGCTGGCCCTGTTTCTCGAGATACGGCTGGCGCTGTGGGTGGTGGTCGGGCTGCTTGTTTCCGGTATCGGCGCCCTGGGCGTGATGCTGGCTCTCGACATCGCCATCAACACCATATCGCTGTTCGCCTTCGTCCTGGCGATCGGCATCATCGTCGACGATGCCATCGTGGTGGCGGAGCACATTCACCTGGAACGCAAACGGGGCACTGCGGGGGTGGTCGCGGCCATCCGCGGAACGAGGCGCATCAAGACGCCGCTGACGTTCGCCGTTCTCACCTCGATCGCCGCGTTCACTCCGCTGCTCTTCATTCCGGGGGGTATCGGCGAGATCTGGGGCGCGTTGCCGGTGGTCATCATCGCCATGCTGGTGATCTCCCTGGCCGAATCGGTGCTGATCCTGCCCAACCACCTGTCCCACCTGCACGGGCCGGACTGGACACCCACAGGTGCCATTGACCGATTCTTCGCGCGCACCCAGGGCCGGGTAGACGAGCTGTTGCAGGCCTTCATAGCCGGGCCGCTCGACAAGGGGCTGCACTTCGCCACCGGCCAGCCTGCGGTCGTCGTCGCCGGCGCCGTGGGTCTGCTGGTGATCAGCGGATCCCTGTTGCCGGCCGGAATCATCACCACGACCCTGGCCGACGTGGTGGAAGGCGACTTCGTGAACGCCAGCCTGGAAATGCCGGACGGCACCCCCGCGCACCGCACCTACGAGGTGGCGACGGAACTTGAGGAGGCGGGGCATCGGGTCCTGGAACGGCTATCGGCCGGGATGGACGACGACGCGCCGCCCCTGCTCGACGGGGTGACCGTGATCGTCGGCCAGGGCCCGCGGGTGGAAGGCGGCGGCCTCGTGCCGAACCTGCCCCTGAACCCGGAAGGAAATATCGCCACCGTCGAGTTCAAGCTCGTGAGCGCCCAGCAACGGGACCTGTCGACCACCGACGTGGTGCAGGAATGGCGCGAGGAGGTGGGAGTGCTTCCGTACGTGCGCGGCATTGCGTTCAGCGGCGAGGTAATCGATCTGGGGAGCCCGGTGGAGGCGGTGCTGTCGCACCCGGACCCGGATCGCCTCGGAGAAATCGCCACTTCGGTGGTCGATGAGTTGCGCCGCATCGGGGGCGTTTTCGACGTTCGTTCGGACCATGCGCCGGGCGTCCGGGAAATCCAGCTCAAGCTGCGCCCGGAAGCGCGCACGCTCGGGTTGACGCTCGATGACCTTGCCCGTCAGGCCCGCGCCGCCTTCTTCGGCGCCGAGGCGCTGCGCCTGCAGCGGGGCCGGGAAGAAGTGCGCGCCTATGTCCGCCTGCCCGCCGACGAGCGCAACGCCATCACCGATGTGGAGCATTACCTGATCCGTACGCCTAACGGGGCGGAGGTGCCGCTGAGCCAGGTGGCAGAACTGGAGATGGGCACGTCGCCGCCGGCCATTCGCCGCCAGGACGGGCAGCGCGTGGCAACGGTTACGGCTGATGTGCATCTGGACGTCATATCGGGCGGCGAAGCCAACGACATTCTGCGCAATTCGATTCTCGCCGACCTGACCGAGGCCAATCCGGACCTCACCTATACCTTCGGCGGCGAGCAGCAGCAGCAGATCGAGTCCCTGGGCGCGCTTTACCGGGGCTTCGTTCTTGCCATGCTGCTGATCTTCGCGCTGCTGGCCATTCCGCTGCGTTCCTACACCAAGCCGTTCGTCGTCATGGCCATCATCCCGTTCGCGCTGATCGGGGTGATCCTGGGGCACCTGATCCTGGGCATATCAATGAGCGCCGCGTCGTTCATGGGCTTTTTCGGGCTGGCCGGTGTCATCGTCAACGACTCCCTGGTCATGATCGATTTCATCGAACAACGGATACGCGAGGGGGCACCTCTGCGAACGGCGATCATTGACGGTGCCAAGGGGCGTTTTCGTCCGATTGCACTGACGTCGGTGACCACTTTCCTGGGTTTCACACCGCTGATCCTGGAGCCGTCCATTCAGGCGCAGTTCCTGGTTCCCTTCGCCGCATCGCTGGGAGTCGGCATGCTGATCACCACAGTGCTTTTGATGATGCTCGTGCCGGCGCTCATGGCGATCTACCTGCGCGTCAATTCACGGCGCCTGCAACGCGGGGCGTTAGAGGTCCAGCCAGCGGGTTGAGCCTCGGGAGGTCGTTCCCGGTTAGCGGCCTTTCCAGTTCGGTTTGCGCTTCTCTGCAAACGCCTTGGGGCCCTCGATGAAATCTTCGCTCGCGAGCATGGCCGCCACCGAGTCGTAACGAACGCCGATCGAATCCTTGAGCGCGGCGGTGTCGAGGCTGCGGTAGACGACATCCTTGCTGGCGCGAACGGAGAGGGGCGAGCACTCACAGATCTGGCGCGCCCAGCTTTGGGCCTGTTCCATCAACTCCTCATGCGGTACGACGGCGGTCACGAAACCGAGTTCACTGCCTTCCTCTGCGCCCACGTGCCGGCCGGTGAGAATCATGCCGAGCGCCCGCTTCGGGCCGATCTCCCTCGGCAGACGGTTCAGGCCGCCGGCCAGCGCCGCCAGCCCGACCCGGGGTTCCGGCAGGGCGAAAACAGCCCGCTCGGAGGCGAGGATGATGTCGCAGGCCAGCGCGATCTCGAAGCCCCCGCCCATGGATACGCCGTTGACCGCGGCGATCACGGGCTTCAGCAGATCGTATCTGGAACTCAGCCCGCCGAATCCCATGGGCATCGGCACCCTCTCTCCGCCTTCGGCCTGGTAGCGCAGGTCATTGCCGGCGCAGAACCCGCGCCCGGCCCCCGTCACGATGGCTACCCACATGTCGTCATCGTCGGCAAAGTCGTCGAAAACCTCGCCGAGTTCGGCGTTGCCGGGTGGGTGCATGGCGTTGAGCCGCTCCGGACGGTTCAGCGTGACCGTCATGATGTGATCGCTCTTGTCTACAAGGCAGAATTCGGGCATGAACGTCTCCGCAGTGGTGTGATGGCGGGCATTCTACAGGCCGGCCTTCCCGGTCGACCAACTCGCTCGCCGTTCAGAGAGCCAGATCCGCAAACGAGGCGTTCGATGCAAGTAAACAACCCGGCGATTGGAGAGCCGATTTCAAAAAAGTGTTCCATGAACGCGAAGCCTGTTCACAGGGGTGGGTTAGCCGCAATCCTCATTGCGATGAGCGGGCTGGCTGCGTTGGTGACGCTGGCCGGGTGTGGTGCGGAAAAGGAATTTCACCAGTTCGCAGGCCGGACGATGGGTACGGAATATGCCGTCACCGTGTCAGGAGGGAGCGGTTGCAACGGTGCACTGTCGGATTTGGTGGTGGACGAACTGCGGAGCGTCAACGCGCAGATGTCCACCTGGCAGCCGGACTCGGAACTGTCGCGCTTCAACCGGGCGCGCGCCGGCGAGTGGGTGACGGTTTCCGAGGATCTGGCGGGCGTCGTCACCCTTGCGCAGGACCTGGCGCGCCAGTCCGGTGGCGCTTTCGATGTCACGGTCGGCCCACTCGTCGACCTTTGGGGGTTCGGTGTGCGGGAGCGTCGGGGGATACCCGGCACGAAAGAAATCGCGGCAGTGGCTGCGAGCGTGGGCTATCGGTTTCTGGAAGCCAGGCCCTCGCCGCCGGCATTGCGCAAGCTCGTGGACGGTTTGCGGGTCGATCTGTCGGGAATCGCCAAGGGGCACGGTGTCGACCGGCTGGCTGCCCTGCTCGATGCCAGGGGTTGTACCGATTACCTGATCGACATCGGCGGCGAGGTGGGTGTCCGCGGACTGGGCCCGCGGCATGTGCCCTGGCGGATCGGCATCGAAATGCCCGAAGCTGGCGGCGGGGTTGAATCAGGGACCGTTCTCAGCCTGTCGGAAGGGGCCGTGGCGACGTCGGGCGATTACCGTAACTTTCGCACGGTTGGTGGCGCCCGGTTCAGCCATACGATCGATCCGCGTACGGGCCGGCCCGTGGCGCACGACCTGGCCTCGGTGACGGTGCTGGCCGAGACGGCGGCACTGGCCGACGGGCTCGCCACGCTGATCAACGTGCTGGGGCCGGACGATGGGCTTGCATTTGCCCGGCGCCGGGGGCTCGCCGTGCTGGTGCTGATGCGCCGGGAGGGGGGCCTGGATCGACGCTATACTGAGACCATGCGCGACCACCTCGGAAACCCGCCTTGAAGCTTGGCGCCAGCCTCGGCTGGCGTTATGCCTTTGCCCGGGGCAGCTCGCTGTCGTTCATCGGCAATGTCGCGATCTGCGGGCTGGCATTGAGCATCGCCGTCCTGGTCATCGTGGTCTCGGTCATCAACGGTTTCGAGCGGGAACTCGAGCGGCGCGTGTTCGCGGTGCTGCCGCATCTCAGCCTGAACGGGCGGGAGTCCGTTCCGGTCAACGCGGCGGACATCGAAATGCTCGAAGCGCTGCCCGCGGTCGACGCGGCCGTTCCCGTCGTTCAGGCGGTCGGGCTCGCTGCCGGCACGGACAACGTCCAGGGCATGCTTCTGAACGGCATCGAGCCGGAATCCTATGGCCGGGTGTCCGAACTGACTCGGTTCGTCGAGTCCGGCAATCTTGACGCCGCGACCGGCCCGGGTAAGGGTGCCCCCGTCGATGTCACCGGGGAGAGCGGGCCCGGTGCCGGCCCGCCGGGGCTGGAGAGTCTGCGGCCCGGAGCCTTCAAGGTAATTCTGGGAGCCCGGCTGGCCACGCGCCTCGGTGTGGGCACTGGGGACAGGGTCACCCTGGTGGTGCCGATGGCGAACGTGACGCCCGCGGGAGCTTTCCCCCGCCAGAAGCGATTCGAAGTTGCCGGGCTGCTGCGTTCGGCGTCCGAGTTCGACAATCGCGCCGCCTTCGTCCATCTCGACGATGCCCAACGGCTGCTGCGTCTCGGGGAACGGGTGCACGGCTACCAGCTCAGGCTCCGCGATTTTTTCGAAGCCCGGCAAACCGCATGGGACAGCCTGGCGCTGCTCGGCCACGACCGGTTCTCGGCCCGGACCTGGATGCAGACACACGGCAACCTGCACCATGCGATCGTCGTGCAGAAAACGACGATGTTCGTGCTGCTGGCGTTTCTGGTGGGCGTGGCGGCCTTCAATCTCGTTTCCACGCTGGTCATGGCGGTGGGGCAGCGTGGCCCGGACATCGCCATTCTGAAAACAATGGGCGCCGCCACCGGCTCGGTGACCGGCAGTTTCATTGTGCTCGGCACGCTTATCGGGGGTATTGGCATTGTGGCCGGGCTCGCGGCCGGTACCGCCGGCGCCCTGGCGCTTCCGGACCTGTTCGCATGGATCAGCGAGACCTTCGATCCGGAGCTGATGAGCCGTTACTTCATAAATTACCTGCCCGTGGACGTCAGGGCGGGCGATCTCGTCGCCATCGGTTGCACCGCGTTTGCCCTGTGCCTGCTCGGCACGGCGCCGCCCGCCCGGCGCGCGGCCGGGCTGCTGCCAAGAGAGGTGCTGGCTCATGAGTGACCCGGTTCTGCAGGCAGCCGGCCTGGCGAAGTCCTTCCGCCAGGGCGGCGAGCGCATCGAGGTGCTGCATGGGCTGGATTGCGCCGTGGCCGCCGGGGAACGGGTGGCCGTTGTCGGCCGGTCGGGCGCGGGCAAGAGCACGCTGTTGCACATTCTCGCCGGTCTGGACGAACCCGATGCCGGCGAGGTCCGGGTGGCCGGAGCGGCGATCACCCGGGCATCTCCCGGGGAACAGGCGCGGATTCGCAACCGCCACATGGGGTTCGTCTACCAGTTGCACCACCTGCTGCCCGAGTTCACGGCACTGGAGAATGTCGCCATGCCCTTGCGCTTGCGGGGCCGCGCCGCGGCACGGGCCCGGGAACAGGCCCTGGAGATGCTGCGGTCCGTGGGTCTGGCGAACCGGGCGCGGCACCGGCCGGCGCAGCTTTCCGGCGGGGAACGCCAGCGCGTTGCGGTAGCCCGGGCTCTCGTGGGCCGGCCCGACGTCGTTCTGGCGGATGAACCGACCGGCAACCTGGACAAGGACAACGCACGCCAGGTGTTCCGCCTGATGTGCGAACTCAGCGACGAGACCGGCACCGCGTTCGTCCTGGTCACCCATGACGAGAACATGATCGACGGCGTGCACCGCGTACTGCAACTCGACAACGGTGTGCTGGAGGACCGGGCATGAGCGGGGGCCGCATCCCTCGCCGAGATTCGCCACGAAGGGGTAGCGACGGGCTGGCTCCGGCCATGGCGGCGCGTTACCTCTGGGGCGCGCAGAACCGCTACGCGCGGTTCATCGCCTGGGTATCGCTGCTGGGCCTCGCGCTCGGTGTGCTGGTGCTGTCGGTGGTGGTCAGCGTCATGAACGGGCTCGGGGAGGAACTGCGGTCGCGCATCCTCGGGACGGTACCGCATGTGCTGGTCACGCCGGCCGCGCCCGGCCTGGCCGACAGCCTCGGTTCCCGGGAAGGTGTGGTGAGCGCCTATCCTTTCTTCAGCTCCGCCGGCATGGTCGCCGGCAGTGGCGCGGTCGTGCCGGTTTCCCTGTTCGGCATGGAGCCCCGGGATGGCCGACTGCTGACCCGGTTAGACGCCGGCATGTCGACCGGAACGCTTGCCGATGCGCTGATGCAGCCTGCCGCCATCGTGATGGGCGCCCCGATTGCGCGGCACCTGGGGCTGGTGCTCGGCGACCCGGTGGTGCTGGTCGTCTCGGAACCCGCAGGCGGGTCGGTGCACCCGAAACTCAAGCGCTTTCGGCTTGCCAGCACCTTCGCCATCGGCGCCGAACTCGATCACTACCTGGTGATGACCAGGCGGGATGCGTTTTCCGCGGGGGAACGGCTCCGGTTGGGCACGGATGGCGTGCGGGTGGTACTGGCGGACCCGATGCAGGTCGAACGGTTCGCCGATGAATTGCAGAGGTACGATGCTTCGCTATCCGTGGAAACCTGGCAGGACAATTACGGGGAATTGTTCCAGGCGGTCAGGATCGAGAAGGCGCTCATGTTTCTGCTGCTGCTGCTGGTCGTTGCGGTAGCCGGTTTCAATATCGTCTCCGGGCAGACCGTGCTCGTGAGCGACAAGCGTGGCGATATCGCCATCCTGCGGACGATGGGGGCGGACGGACGATTCATCGTCCGGGTGTTTCTCCTGCAGGGTGTGGGAATCGCTTCCATTGGTATCGCGGCTGGCATCTTTCTCGGCGCCCTGTTGGCGCAGAACATCGGCTACCTTGTGGGGGTTGTCGAGTCCTGGTTGGGCTTCCGCATGCTCGAGGGGTCCTACTTCGATGTCCTGCCGTCGCGGGTGCTGGCCGGGGACCTCGCCGTCATCGCCGCCCTGTCCTGGCTGCTCTGCGTTCTGGCGGCCTGGATTCCGGCCCGCCGGGCGGCGCGTCAGAACCCGGTGGCGGGACTGCACGCCTGAGTTGGCCTGGCGGGCTTCGCCGGTGGCGCGCGCGGCGTTCCTTCCAGCGGCGGATCACGTGAAATCGCCATAACACCCTGACCAGAACGAAGCCGGTCACGCCCGCCACCCAGCCGCAAACCAGTGCGCCGAACAGCATCGGAACGCCGATGTTGTCGAGATTGCTTACCCACCAGTCGAAATCCATCGGCACGGATTCGGTTTCCAGCCGCATGTCCAGCAGCCAGGCCCCAAGCCGATAGGCGAAATAGAACATGGGGGGGAAGGTGAGGGGGTTGGAAATCCAGACCAGCGCCACGGAAATGGGCAGGTTGCAACGGAATATCACGGCGAGCACGGCGGCGAGCAGCATCTGCGTAGGGATGGGGACGAAGGCGCAGAACAGCCCGATGAAGGTGGCGCCGGCTGCGGCGCGGCGGTGCAGGTGCCAGATCTCCGTGCGGTCCAGCAGAAAGCTCACGGGCTTGAGGGCCGGATTCGCACGAATCTTGTCGGCGTCCGGCAGATGCCGGCGCAGGAACTTCTTTGGCATAACTCATTATGCCAAACGGGAGGTCATGCCGAACCGGGGCGGGGCTGTACGGGTACGGTAATCCGGCGGATCAACAGCGATTCCCGGGCCCGCCCGAAGCCTCCCGGGGACGCCGGCAAGCTTCCCTGACGGCCGAATCTCTTTCAGCAGGCATCCGTGTTGCAACCGCCCCGCCGCCGCGTCTCGACGCCCCAGCTCAAGCGCTGGACAGGTCGCGCTGTCTGGGTTGCCGCGATGCTGGCAGCCATGGGTTCGTTCCTGGTCGGAAAGGACCGGGCATTGGCGCAGCGGGTACCGCATTGTGTCTCCGAAGAGCCCCGCGACCTGGTGGTGAGGATCCAGTCTGCGGATCCGGCGGCGGACAACGCCCCCGAGCGACGCCTGCGCCTTGTCATCGAGGTGCTCGAAGACGCGAATCGCCGATGTATCGACCTGACTGGGCGCAGGCTGCGGTTGAACTGGCACCTGCCGCCGCCCGTTCGCGCGGGGGAGACCTGGCGCCTGGCGGCGGAAGTCCGGGCGCCCTGGGGGTACCAGAATCCGGGCGGTTTCGACTACGAGCGCTGGCTGATGGCAAACGGCGTGAACGGTACCGGGTATGTCCGGCATGGCGAGCGCCTGGGCAGTTCCGAACCGGCGCTGCTCGAGCGGGTCCATGGGGCGATCGCCGAACGGGTACAGCGCTTCCGCAACCGGGCACACCTGCTGGCGCTGGCCACCGGCAACGGGCGGCACCTCGGCGACGACGACTGGTCGCTGCTGCGCGGAACGGGCACGGTGCACCTGCTGGTCGTGTCCGGACTGCACGTGGGGCTGGTGGCGGTGTTCGGCCTGCTTGTCGGCCACGCGGTCGGGCGGCTGGCGCCCCGGTGGCTGGCCAGGGTGCCGCTCGGCCGCGTGGCTGCTGGCGTTTCCCTGGCTGCGGTGGCGGGGTTCGTCTGGCTTTCCGGGGCCGGCATACCGGCCGTGCGGGCGGGCGTCATGGCCGGCTGCGGGATACTGGCGTTTGCGTCGGGCCGTACCGTTGCCCCCGGACGCTGGCTGGCCCTCGCAGCGATTGCCGTGCTCATGGTAGAGCCGCTGGCTCCGCTAAGTGCCGGGTTCTGGCTGTCGTTCGGTGCCGTCTGCCTGCTGCTCGCCGGGTTGTCGAACCGGTCGCCGCCGTACGGCTGGCTGCCGGGGCTGGCGCGGGCACAGTGGATCATGGTGCTGGGCATGACGCCCATGGTGGCATTCGTGGTGGGGGAGGCTGCGCCGGTCGCCGGCCTCGCCAATCTGTACGCCGTTCCCTGGGTCTCGGTCGTCGTCGTACCGCTGGTGTTGTCGGGGCTGGCAACTGCAGCCCTCTTGCCTTCGCTGTCAGACCTCTGCTGGACTGGGGCAGATGCTGCCCTGTCGGCACTGCTGGGCTACCTGCAATGGCTTGACGGGGTTGGCGTCAGGAAGCTGCCGATCGGGTTGGCGCAGCTTGCGGCCTGCCTGTTGGCTCTGGGAGGCCTGCTGTCCGCCTGCAACTGGCGGGCGGTACTGGCCTGCCTGCCGCTCTACGCCGCGGGGCTGGTCGTGCTGGACCAGCGGCCGCCGTTCGGGGAAGTGCGGGCAATCAGTCTCGATGTGGGGCAGGGCAGCGCGGTGCTGATCGATACCAGGCGGCACCGGCTGCTCTACGATGCCGGTGCCCGTTTTGCCTCCGGGTTCGACCTGGGCGAAGCGGTGGTGCTGCCTGCCGTCGCGGCGACCGGTCCGTCCCGGCTCGACCGCATGGTCGTCAGCCACGGCGATATCGACCATGCCGGCGGCGCGCGGGCAATACTCGACGGCATTGCCGTCGAGTCCCTGGTCGCCAACGTGGCCGGACTCGGCGGCCGGCCCTGTGTCCGGGGAGAACGCTGGACCTGGGACGGTGTGAAATTTGAGATCCTGCATCCGCCGGTGTCGTTCGCGGCGCCGGGCAACGATTCGTCCTGCGTGCTCGGCGTGACCGCACGGTCGGGGCGGTTACTGCTGCCGGGGGACATCGAGAGGGGCGCGGAGCGCCTCCTGGTCGCGCAGGGCCTGGAACCGGTGGACCTGCTGTTCGCCCCGCATCACGGCAGCAATACATCGTCCACCGTCCGCTTCGTGGAAGTCCTGTCTCCGCGCATTGCGGTGGCCATGGCCGGGTACGGCAATCGGTACGGGCACCCGCATCCCATGGTGGTGCAGCGTTATGGGCAGGCGGGCGCCGATGTCCGGATAACCGGACGGGACGGCGCACTGATCTGGCAATCGAGTCGCCCCGGACGCATCGAGTCGCTGCGCGAACAACGCCGCTCGTTCTGGAACTGGTGGACGAACGAAACGCCGGAGCCATGACAGGTACGAAGCTGTAGGCCAGGACGCCGGCGTAGGGAAAACCGATGTTTCCAACACGCGGTGTCATGTGAAGTGCGAAGCTTTTCGGGGTGCGTTGGCGCCGAATCGTGCACCGAGGCTGCCGGGTGCGCATTGAAAATCCGGCAGGAGGACACATTGTAGTGACTGAGGGTTCGGACGGTCGCCGGATCGACGAACCCAGGACGAATCGCGCCGCACGTGGTGTGTCGAACGACCAGAAAACAGAGGTAGTGCAATGCGCATGGATCGAATGACAAGCCGGTTGCAGGGTGCCCTGGCGGACGCCCAGTCGCTGGCGGCGGGCCGGGATCACGCCTCCCTGGAACCGGCTCACCTGCTCGCGGTGCTGATCGAGCCGGGGCCCGGTTCGCTGCTGCCGTTGCTGCTGCAGGCCGGCGGCCAGAGCGCGAAGATCGCCGACGCGGTCGCCGAGGCGCTGGATCGCGTTGCCGCGGTGAGTACGCCGACCGGGGACATCCAGCCGTCCCGGGAGTTCGCCCGCGCCATGACCCTGGCCGACGGGCTGTCCCAGAAGGCCGGCGACCAGTACCTGTCCAGCGAGCAGGTGCTCAGGGCTCTGGCCCGCGACCGTGCCGTGCAACGGATTCTCGGCGAATCCGGCGTTGACGCGGCGCAGCTCGATCGTGCCATCGACGCCGCCCGTGGCGGGGAAACCGTCGACGATGCCAACGCCGAGGACAACCGGCAGGCGCTCTCCAAGTACACCATCGACCTGACCGAGCGTGCCGAGCAGGGCAAGCTCGACCCGGTAATCGGGCGTGATGACGAGATCCGGCGCACGATCCAGGTGCTGCAGCGCCGTACCAAGAACAACCCGGTGCTGATCGGCGAGCCGGGGGTCGGCAAGACCGCCATCGTCGAAGGGCTGGCCCAGCGCATCCTGAACAGGGAGGTGCCGGAGGGCCTCAAGAACAAGCGTATCCTGGCGCTCGACATGGGTGCGCTGATTGCCGGGGCCAAGTTCCGGGGCGAGTTCGAGGAGCGGCTGAAGGCGGTGCTGAACGAACTGGCCAAGCAGGAAGGCAACATCATCCTGTTCGTCGATGAACTGCACACCATGGTCGGCGCCGGCAAGGCGGAAGGGGCAATGGATGCCGGCAACATGCTCAAACCGGCGCTGGCGCGCGGTGAACTGCACTGCGTGGGGGCCACCACCCTGGACGAATACCGTCAGTACGTCGAGAAGGACGCCGCCCTGGAGCGGCGCTTCCAGAAGGTGCTGATCGAAGAACCGACGGTGGAGGACACCATCGCCATTCTGCGCGGCCTGAAGGAGCGTTACGAACTGCACCACGCCGTGGACATCACCGACCCGGCCATCGTCGCCGCCGCGCGACTGTCGCACCGGTACATCTCCGACCGGCAGCTTCCGGACAAGGCCATCGACCTGATCGACGAGGCTGCCAGCCACATTCGCATGGAGATCGATTCGAAGCCGGAGGCCATGGACCGCCTGGAACGCCGCCTCATTCAGCAGAAGATGGAAGTGGAGGCACTGAAGAAGGAAAGCGATGAGGCCAGCCGCCGGCGCCTCGAGGACCTGGAGCAGAGCGTTACCCGCCTGGAGAAGGAATACGCCGATCTCGATGAGATCTGGATGGCGGAAAAGGCGAGCCTGAAGGGCGCGCAAGGCGTCAAGGAAGAGCTGGAGGCAGCGCGGACCGCTTTCGAGGCCGCCCGCCGCGCCGGCGATCTCGCCCGCATGTCGGAGCTGCAATACGGGCACATCCCGGAACTGGAGCGCCGCCTGGCAGGTGCATCCGAGCCCCAGGATCACCAGTTGCTGCGCAACAGCGTGACGGAGGAAGAGATCGGCGAGGTGGTTTCCAAGTGGACCGGAATCCCGGTCTCCAAGCTCCTCGAAGGCGAGAAGGAGAAGCTGTTGCACCTCGAGGACGCGCTGCACGAGCGGGTGGTGGCGCAGGACGAGGCGATCACGGTGGTGGCCGACGCGGTGCGGCGCTCCCGGGCGGGCCTGGCCGACCCCAACCGGCCGAACGGCTCTTTCATGTTTCTCGGCCCCACGGGCGTCGGCAAGACGGAACTGTGCAAGGCGCTGGCCGCGGTGCTGTTCGACAGCGAGGAGGCGCTCGTCCGCGTGGACATGTCGGAGTTCATGGAAAAGCACTCGGTGGCGCGCCTGATCGGTGCCCCCCCGGGGTACGTGGGCTACGAGGAGGGCGGCTACCTCACCGAGCGGGTCCGGCGCCGGCCGTACTCGCTGATCCTGCTCGACGAGATCGAGAAAGCCCACGCCGATGTGTTCAACGTGCTGTTGCAGGTGCTGGACGACGGGCGCCTGACCGACGGCCACGGACGCACCGTGGACTTCCGCAACTGCGTCCTGGTGATGACCTCCAACCTGGGTTCGGAAGCCATTCAGAACATGGCGGACAGCACCGACCAGGAACGCCTCAAGTCGATCGTGCTGGGCGTGGTGAGCCAGCATTTTCGCCCCGAGTTCATCAACCGGGTCGACGACATGGTGGTCTTTCATGCCCTGGCCAGGGACCATGTGCGCCGTATTGCCGAACTGCAGTTCGACATCCTGCGCTCGCGTTTGGCGGACCAGGACATCGGTATCGAGTTGAGCGGCGATGCGGTGGATGCGCTGGTGGAGGAGGGCTACGACCCGGTCTACGGCGCACGTCCGCTGAAGCGGGTGATCCAGAAGCGCATCGAGAATCCGTTGGCGACCAGCCTGCTCGGCGGTGCCTTCGGGCCGGGACAGACGCTGTCTGTCGACTGTGTGGACGGGGATTTCAGCTTCGCGGGGGCAGCGGAATCGGACGCGGGTTCGCAGATCGGCAATACAGGGTAATATCGAAGGGTTCCAACCACGCTCCCTGGAACCCATGATCAAGAAGTGCCTGTTTCCCGTCGCGGGCTATGGAACCCGGTTCCTGCCGGCCACCAAGGCCATGCCCAAGGAAATGCTGCCGGTACTCACCAAGCCCCTGGTGCAGTACGGTGTGGAGGAAGCGGTGGAAGCCGGTCTCACCGACATCGGCTTCGTCACGGGGCGGGGCAAGCGCGCCATCGAAGACCATTTCGACCTGAGTTATGAACTCGAGCACCAGATCCGGGGAACCGGCAAGGAGAAGCGGCTTGCCGGGATAAGGAACCTGATCGAAAGCTGCACGTTCTCCTACACCCGCCAGGTCAACATGCGCGGCCTGGGTCATGCCATTCTCAGCGGCCGCACTCTCGTCGGCGACGAGCCCTTCGGGGTGGTGCTGGCGGACGATCTCTGCTTCGGGCACGAACGCGGCGTGCTGGCGCAGATGGTCGGCATCTTCAAGCAGTTCCGGTGCAGCATCGTGGCGATCCAGGAGGTTCCGGAGTCCGAGACGCACAAGTACGGCGTCATTGCCGGGCAGGGCATCAGCGATTCGATCTTCCGGGTCACCGACATGATCGAAAAGCCGGCGCCGGGCGAGGCGCCGAGCAATCTGGCCATCATCGGCCGCTACATCTTCACGCCCGATATCTTCGAGATACTGGAAGCCACTGAACCCGGCAAGAACGACGAGATCCAGATCACCGATGCGCTGCTGCACCAGGCCAGGCACGGTGCCGTCATGGCGTACAAGTTCGCCGGCCGGCGCTTCGACTGCGGTTCGGTGGAAGGGTTCGTCGAGGCCACCAACCACTGTTTCCGCCGGCAGGCCGGCGACGGGTGAGGCCGGCTAGTGTCGCGTCCCTTGGCAATGGAGCCACCATTCCCGGCGGGGACGCGCCTTGCCACAGGCCCAGTGGGACGTGCTGAAGTACCAGCAACTTGCGGGACACGACACTAGTGTTGGAGACAGTTCAATCCGGCGGTTGGCTGATGGCACCGATCCTGCTGGGCAGCGTCGTCGCCGCGGCCATAGTCATCGAGCGCGCCTGGACGCTGCGGCGGCGGCGTGTCGTGCCGGAGGGCCTTGTCCAACGGGTGGCCGCACGACTGGGGGAAGGCGCTGCCGCGCTGGCTGACATCGATGGCGGGAGCCAACTTGCGCAGGTGATTGCGGCAGGTGCCGGTAGCGCCCACCGTGGCCGCGAGCACATGCAGGCGGCCATGCAGGAAGCGGTCGACCGGGCCAACCACGACCTGCAGCGTTACCTGACCACGCTCGGCATCATCGCATCGGTGACGCCGTTGCTGGGCCTTCTGGGCACGGTGGTGGGCATGATCGAGGTCTTTTCCGCCCTGATGCTCGCCGGGGCCGGAAACGCCCAGGCACTTGCCGGGGGAATCGCCGAAGCACTGATCACCACGGCGGCCGGCCTGTCGGTCGCCATCCCGGCGCTGATGTTCCATCGTTATTTCCTGCGCCGGGTGGATGACCTTGCCCTGGAAATGGAGCAGGAGGCGGCACGGCTCGCCGACCTCGTATGCGGTGATTCCGAAAACCGGATGGCGCAGGGGGCCGATCCATGATTCGGCGTAGGGCACCGGCGGAAGCATCGGTGGAATTGACCCCGCTGATCGATGTCGTTCTGCTGCTCCTGATCTTTTTCATGGTTTCCACCTCCTTTGTGCGGGAATCCCGTCTTGGCATCGAACTTCCCGGCGCAACGGGCGAACCCGGCGACATGGACTCGGCAGCCGTGGAAGTCTCGGTGCGGCGGGACGGCACCTATCGGGTGAACGGTAAGTCGGTCTCCGGCAATTCGCTTCCCGACCTCCTCGCGGCAATTGTCGAGGCCGGCGAAGGCTCGCCGGCCGGGGCGGTTGGCCTGGTGATTGCGGCGGATGCGCGCAGTACCCATCAGGCGGTCGTCATGGCCCTGGACGCGGCCCGCCAGGCGGGCTTGCGGCGGGTCAGCCTGCTGACGCAGGAGCGGGACGATGCGCCGGCGCAGGCATCGCGCTCCGCGGACCCGGCTCTACGGCCACCGGATGACGGCACCGAGCCCCATGCAGGCTGACGGTTGGACCACATACCGGCGGCTGCTCGGCTATGTCTGGCCGTACTCGCTGGCCTTCGGAGGTTCGGTCATCGCCTTTCTGTTGGGGAGCGCCGCGGAAGCGGGTTTCGTCAAGCTCTTCGAGCGCCTGATCGACAACTGGGACGAGGGGCTGCCGGAGGCGGCGCTGTTCATCCCGGTGGCCATGCTCGGGGCGGTCCTGATTCGCGGATTGGGCGAACTCATCGGCGAGATGCTGCTCAGCCGCATTTCCTTCTCGGTGGTGCACAACCTGCGGGTGGAACTGTTCGAGCAATTGCTGCAGATGCCCAGCGCTTTCTTCGACGCCAGTGCCCAGGGGCACCTGGTCTCGAGGGTCACCTACAACGTTTCCCAACTGCGGGATGCCGGCACGGTGGCGCTTCGCTCCCTCGTACAGGACGGCATCAAGGTCATGGTTTTCCTCGGCTGCATGTTCTACCTGAGCTGGCAGCTCACGCTGATCTTCGTGGCGGCGGTGCCGGTGGTGGCGGTTGTGGTCCTGGCCGCCAGCCGCCGTTTCCGGCGCATTGCCCGGCGTATCCAGGGATCGATGCGCGATGTCACCCACGTCACGGGAGAATTGGTCACCGGCTATCGTGTAGTGCGCATCTTCGGCGGCGAACAGTACGAACGTCACCGCTTTGCCCGGGCCAGCCACGCAAACCGGCGGCAGAACCTGAAAATGGTGATGACCAAGGTGGCGAGCACGCATGTGGTCCAGATCCTGGTCGTGGCCGCGGTGGCCCTGCTGATCGCGCTCCTGGCGCGCCCGGAAATCGCCAAGGGCCTGTCCATAGGCAACTTCACGGGCTTTCTGGTATTTGCCGGCCTGCTGGTGCGGCCGGTGCGCAGGCTCACCGAAATCAATGCCCGCCTGCAGCGGGGGTTGGCGGCCGCCGAGGACGTCTTCGGTCAACTCGACGCGGACACCGAGGCGGATACCGGCACCCACGCCCTGGACCGGGTGCAGGGGCGCATCGAATTCCGCGATGTGCATTTCGCCTACGAGGGGAACGGTGGCGATGTACTCAGGGGCATCGACCTGACCATCGAACCGGGGCAGACCGTTGCCGTGGTAGGCAGGTCGGGTAGCGGGAAGTCGACCCTGGCAAGCCTGATTCCCCGCTTTTACGACGTGGAACGGGGCGAAGTGTGCATCGACGGGACGCCGGTCCAGGATTACGCCAAGGACAATTTGCGCCGCCAGATCGCGCTGGTTTCGCAGCAGGTGACGCTGTTCAACGACACGCTTGCCGCCAACATCGCCTACGGGGCACTGTCGGATTCGGACGCCGGCGCGGTCGACGATGCCGTGCGGCGGGCGCACGCGGACGGCTTCATAGAACGGTTGCCCGAGGGGCTCGATACACCAGTGGGTGACGATGGGGTGCTGCTCTCCGGCGGCCAGCGGCAACGGGTGGCCATTGCACGGGCTCTGCTCAAGGACGCGCCCATCCTGATTCTCGACGAAGCGACCTCGGCGCTGGACAGCGAATCGGAACGGCACATTCAGGCCGCGCTTGACGAAGTGATGCGGGGTCGAACCACATTGGTGATCGCGCACCGGCTGTCCACGGTGGAAAACGCGGACGCCATCGTGGTGATGGACGAGGGGCGCATTGTGGAGACGGGAACGCACGAGTCGCTGCTGGCCTCCGGCAGTGTCTACGCGAGCCTGCACGACGCACAGTTCAGCGACGGCGAAAAGCCTTCCCGTCAGGGCGAAGCAGGGGGCGGGCCACCGGCCGCCACGGTGGACGTTGCACCCGACGAACCGCCCCGGACACGGCTGGTGCGCGCCTGGTACGAGGATGCCTGGTGGCTGCGCCTGCTGGCGCCCTTGTCCTGGGTGTTCGGATTCATCGCCAGGCGCCGTCGCATGGCCGCGTTGACGGGCAAGCGTCCGCCGTGGCGGGCGCCGGTGCCGGTGCTGGTGGTGGGAAACCTGACCGTCGGAGGCACGGGCAAGACGCCGTTGGTCATCTGGCTGGTCAGGCAACTCCGGGAGTGGGGCCTGAAGCCGGGGGTGGTCTCACGCGGCTATGGCAGCCGGGCGGGCCGAGACCCGGTGTCGGTGCCGGCAGCCGGGGGAGACCCGGCGCTGGTGGGCGATGAGCCACCGCTGATCGCAGCCCGCACGGGCGCGCCGGTGGTGGTCTGCCGCGATCGTGTCAAGGCAGTGCGCCACCTTGTTCAACGGCATGACGTGAATGTCGTCGTGAGCGATGACGGACTGCAGCACTATGCGCTGGCCCGGGATGTCGAAATCGCGGTAATCGATGGCGACCGGAGGTTCGGCAACGGCCGGCTGCTGCCGTCCGGGCCCCTGAGGGAACCGGCGAGCCGTCTGGCCGAGGTGGATTTGGTCATCGCCAACCGCCGGCCCTCGGGACTGGCCGGGAATGAGTCGGTCATGCACGTTCGCCCCCTGTTTTTCACCAACGTGAAATCCGGGGTCCGAATGGCGCCGGACCGTTTTGCCGCCCAATACCCCAACGTAAACGCGGTGGCGGGTGTGGGTAATCCGGACGGATTCGCCCAGACCCTGCGTGCCCTCGGGCTGCGTCCGGCGCTGCATCCGCTGGACGACCATCATCGTTATTCCGGGGATGAGGTGCGCTTCGACAACGACTGGCCCGTGGTCTGCACGGAGAAGGATGCCGTCAAGCTGCGCAAGCTCGACATCGGGCTGGACCACTGCTGGTCGCTGGAAATCGAGACGGAGATCGGCCAGGAAGGTGTCCGGCGCCTCGAAGAGGTTCTCAAGCGCCACGCAATCCTCTCGTGAGCGGGTTTCACGTCGTCATTCCTGCACGGATCGGCTCCTCCCGCCTGGCGGGCAAGCCTCTGCTCGATCTCGCCGGTGTGCCCATGATCGTTCGCGTTGCGCGCCAAGCAGCCGCCTCCGGCGCCATGAGCGTCATCGTGGCCACGGACGATCGCAAAATCGAGCGGGCCGTCACCGATGCGGGCCACCGCGCGCTCATGACGCGAACCAGCCACGTGTCGGGATCAGATCGGGTGGAAGAAGTCGCGGAGCGCCAACGCTGGCCGGACGAGACCATCGTCGTCAACGTCCAGGGAGACGAACCGCTGCTGCCGCCGGAGGTCATACGCCAGGTGGCGGATGCCATGGCAGGCGATCCCGCGCTCGACGCGGCCACTCTGTGCGAAACGATCGAGGATGAGCGAAGCGCAGCGGACCCGAATTGCGTCAAGGTGGTGCGGGATATACGAAACCGGGCGCTCTATTTCTCCCGTTCGCCGATTCCGGGAGCACGGGTAGACAGGGAGCCCGGTCCGGCCGGCCCCTGGCTGCGGCATCTGGGCATCTACGGATACCGCGCCGGGGCGTTGCGCCGGTTCGTCGCGCTGGGGCCGGGCCCGCTCGAGCGGGCCGAGAGCCTGGAGCAACTGCGCCTGCTCGAGAACGGCATGAGCCTGCTCGTGCTGAACAGTTGCCGCCCGGTACCGGGGGGTGTTGATACGCCGCAGGATCTCGAACGGGTCAGGAATTACCTGAACGCGGAGATGCGTGGTGATTCCTAATCGATGTGCCGGCTTGCATGCAGTGACGGGTCGGAGGCATGGGTCTCCCAAACGCCGGTCATTTGGGGGCCATCCGGATGCTGCCGTCGAGGCGAATGGTCTCTCCGTTGAGGTACGGGTTTTCGATAATCTGCCTGGCGAGCAGCGCGAATTCCACCGCATTTCCGAGGCGTTTGGGAAACTGCACCATGTCGATGAGCGGGTCGCGTACCCGGTTGGGCGCGCCGGCCATCATGGGGGTTTCGAAGATGCCGGGGGCAATGGTGCACAGGCGGATGCCGGAGCGGGAGAGGTCGCGGGCGACGGGTAGCGTCATGCCGACCACCCCGGCCTTGCTCGCGGAATAGCCGGCCTGACCGATCTGTCCGTCGAATGCCGCGACCGAGGCCGTGTTGACGATGGCTCCCCGTTCGCCGTCTTCGTTGACGGGGTCGTTTTTCTGCATTTCCCAGGCGCACAGGCGCAGGGTGTTGAAAGTCCCCACCAGGTTGATGCGGACGATTCCGGTGAACCAGTCCAGGGGCATGGGGGCTTCCCGGCCCAGGGTGCGGGCTGCCGCCCCGATTCCGGCACAGTTGACGTTGACGTGGATGGCGCCGAAGTCCGCCATGACGCCTTCGACGGCGGCCTGCACCGAATCTTCATCGGCGACGTCGACCTTGTACGCCCTCGCGTTTTCGCCCAGTTCCGTTGCGGTCTGGTTACCCAGATCTTCGTTGAGGTCGAATATTGCGACGCGGCCGCCCTGTTCGATGACCATTTCCGCCGTTGCGCGGCCCAGGCCCGAGGCGCCGCCCGTGATGACGGCCACTTTGTCTTCCAGCTTCATGTTGCTCCTGCAGTCTGCTTGTGGATTCGTTCTCTGGCAGCCCCGCGACGGGTAGTTGCCCTTGCAGGGGCGGATGTCGGCGGGGCGTGGCGGCGGGTAGTATATGGCATCCCATGGACAGCCCGTTCCGATACTATCCCGATGCCGTTGATTCAGCGGATTTACTGCTGGATTGGTGCGAACGGGCGCCGTCCTGGCGGGAAGAACGCATCCGCTTGTTCGGGCGGGTGCAGACGGTACCGCGGCTTGTCGCGTGGTACGGCGAACTCGGCGTCGCGTACCGTTACTCCGGGCTGGAACACAGGGCGCGCGGCTGGCCGGACGCCCTGGGCGGCTTGCGGCAGGCCCTCGGCGAAAGGTTCATGCCGGGTTTGAATTTCGTGCTTCTCAATCGATACAGGGACGGCCGGGACTGCATGGGATGGCATCGCGATGACGAACGGACGATGGGCGAAACGGTGGTATCGGTCAGCCTCGGAGCAACCCGAAGGTTGCGGCTCGAGGTCGGCGGCGGGAAGGTGGCGCTGGATCTCGAGCACGGGTCAGTCCTCGTATTCGACGGCGACCTGCGGCACGCGCTGGTTCGCACGCGTCGCCCCGTCGGTCAACGCATCAACCTGACCTTTCGGCGTATCGATGCTGCCTAATACCCTCGGCGTACCCTGCAAGGCCGACCGGCTCATCGTCGCGCGCAGCGAAGAGGAAATGCTCTCGGCACTCAGGCGTCACGGCAGCGACCTGGTCCTGCTTGGAGGCTGCAGCAATGTGATTCTGCCCCGGCGTTTGCAGCGACCCGTGTGCCTGGTCTCCACGCGCGGCGTCGACGTGCGGCCGGAAGGGGACAGGTTCCTGGTGACCGCCAGGGCAGGGGAGAACTGGCACGGGCTGGTCAGGTGGACCGTTGGACAGGGGTTGTTCGGGCTTGAGAATCTCGCCCTCATTCCGGGCAGCGTCGGTGCCGCACCTATTCAGAACATCGGCGCTTATGGTGTCGAACTGGCCCAGAGGACCGAATCCGTGCGGGTGTTCGACCGGTTACAGGGGGAGGTGAAGCGTCTGCCGCCGGAGCGTTGCCGGTTCGGGTACAGGACCAGCATGTTCAAGTCGGACCCGGAGCGCTATGCGGTTCTCGACCTGACCCTGCGGCTGGACCGGCACGGCAGGCGGGTGCTGGACTATCCGGACGTGGACAGGGAACTGCGCAGGCTGGGCTGGCGAAACCCGAACCCCAGGCAGGTGGCGGAGGCGGTCATCAGGGTCCGGCGGCGCAAGCTGCCCGACCCGCGCACCTGGGGAAACGTCGGCAGCTTTTTCAAGAATCCCGTGGTCAGGGCCAGTGAGGCAGAGCGTCTTGCCAGGTCGGTTCCCGGCCTGGTCCGGCATGCATTCGGCTCCGGCGTCAAGCTGGCTGCCGCTCAACTCATTGACCTGTGCGGGTGGAAGGGATATCACGCAGGCGCCGTCGGTGTCTGGCACCGGCAACCGCTGGTGCTCGTCAACCGGGGGACGGCATCGGCTGACGACTTCCTTGCGCTGGCGCAAACGCTGCGCGAATCCGTGCTACAGCAATTCCGTGTGCCGCTGGAGCTGGAACCGACCGTGGTGAGCGACTCAGGCGCTGTCTGAGTCGCTCGCGCTCGCCGCGGCTTCGCGTTGGCGCCGCCGGATTTCTCGCGGATCGTTCGCGGCGCGGCGCGGTCGGCCCCGAGCCGCCGCCGGGGGCTCTGCTCCGGTCGGCTGCGCCGCATCGGCAGGCGCTTCGCCGGTTTCCGGCGCGGTCGCGCTGCGGGAATCGATCTGCTCCCCGGCATCAGAGCCGGCGCTAGAACCGTCGGGCTTGGCGGTCGGCGTCTCCGCGACGGCTTCGACCGGAGCGGGCGGTGCGCCGCCCGCTGCGACCGAGGCTGGCTGCGGTACGGGCTCACGCGTGTCCGCGTCGACCGAGACCGTGGGCTCGGGCGGTGGAGCGGCGGCAGGCTGCGGGGCCGTCGCCTTCGCTGCCGCGGAT
The DNA here is from genome assembly GCA_963663395.1 of Pseudomonadales bacterium. Taxonomy (GTDB): domain Bacteria; phylum Pseudomonadota; class Gammaproteobacteria; order Pseudomonadales; family Azotimanducaceae; genus Azophilus. The sequence goes on along the minus strand of OY760226.1, from coordinate 3,475,104 downwards.
TCGACGTTCTGTTTGCCGGCTACGCCAGGGGCTCTCCTTGTGCTGTCTGCCTGCTCGGAGATCTTTCCGCGGTCACGGCGCGGACGGCGCTTGCTTTGCGCCAGGGCATCGTCGCTGGGCTTGCGGTCCCGGGGCGGCTGCCGCTCGCGGCCGGTATCCGCTGCCGCGTCCCGGTCGCCGTCGTCCCGGCCCTGCCGCCTGGGCGAGCCCGCCGGGGATTTCGCCCCCGACCTGGCGCCGCCTTGCCTGGCCTGCTTGCCGGATTTTTTCCCGCCCTTGCGGTCCTCGCCCCTGCGACGCTCTTCCTTGCCGGCGGAACGAGCCTGGTCCTTCGGGCGATTCCCATCCGCGCGCTTCCTTCGTCCGGACCGGTTGCGCGATCTTGCGCGGCCTTCCGCGGCAGCACCGCCGTTATTGCCGCCGGCCCGTCGCCGGCTCTCGGTCCGGGGCGTTTCCGCGGCTGGCTGTGGCTCCGCCGGGCCTTCCGAGAAGAGAGTGTCGACGATCTTCTTGAGCAGGCCGGGCTTGCCGTTCGCAGGCCGGGCACGCTGGGCCCGGGGCGCGGGCGCTGGAGTGGACGGCTGGATCGGCTCCACGGCAGGGCGTTCCCGGACGGGCTCGGCGGCGCGTTCGCCGGACGCCTCGTCTGTAACCTGGTTGCCGATCTCGGTCAGTTCATAGCTCGGCACATCGATCTCGCCCACTGCCCGGTCGTCCCGGATGCGCTGCACTTCGTACTGTGGCGTTTCCATGTTGACGTTGGGGACGATTACGATATGGGTCTCGGTGCGGCGCTCGATTTCCGCCACGTCAGCCCGCTTCTCGTTGAGCAGGTAGGTGGCGATATTCAACGGCACCAGGGCGCGCACCATGGTGCTGCGTTCCTTGAGCGACTCTTCCTCCATGACGCGCAGGATGGCCAGCGCCAGTGATTTGATGTCCCGGATTCGGCCCTGGCCGCTGCAACGCGGGCAGGCCTCGGTGGTGAGTTCGACCAGGGAGGGCCTGAGGCGCTGCCTGGACATCTCCAGCAGACCGAACCGGGAGATGCGGCCGAACTGCACCCGCGCCCGGTCCTGTTCGAGCGCCTCACGCATCCGGTTCTCGACGGCTCTCTGGTTCTTGACACTCGACATGTCGATGTAGTCGATGACGATCAGGCCGCCCATGTCGCGCAGCCGCAGTTGCCGGGCGATCTCGTCCGCCGCTTCGAGGTTGGTGTTCAGAGCGGTTTCTTCGATGTCCGCGCCCTTTGTTGCGCGTGCCGAGTTGATGTCGATGGAAACGAGGGCCTCGGTGGGATCGATAACGATCGAACCGCCGGAAGGCAGCTTGACCGTGTGCTTGAATGCGTTCTCGATCTGGCTCTCGATCTGGTAACGGCTGAACAGCGGAATCGCTTCGTCGTAGTACCGGGTGCGGTTCTTGTAGTGGGGCATCACGTCCTCGATGAAGGCGCGTGCCTCTTCGTAGGCCTCCTGGCTGTCGATGAGCAGTTCGCCGATGTCCTTGCGCAGGTTGTCGCGAATGGCCCTCAAGATCACGTTGTTCTCGGCGTAGAGCAGCTTGGGCGCCTTTTCCGCTTCACCGGCGGACGAGATCGCCTCCCAGAGTTGCAGGAGGTACTCCATGTCCCAAGCGAGTTCCTCGGTGCCCCGGCCGACACCCGCGGTGCGGACGATGAGGCCCATGCCCTGGGGAATGTCGAGTTGCGAGAGAACTTCCCGCAGTTGGTCGCGGTCGTCGCCTTCTATGCGCCGGGACACGCCACCGGCCCGTGGATTGTTGGGCATCAGCACCAGGTAGCGGCCTGCCAGGCTGATGAACGTCGTCAGGGCGGCGCCCTTCGTGCCGCGCTCTTCCTTGTCGACCTGAACGATGAGTTCCTGGCCCTCCTTGACCGCATCCTGAATCTGCAGGCGGCCGTCGTCGTTGCGGTGGTTGAAGTACTGGGCGGAGATCTCCTTCAAGGGCAGAAAGCCGTGTCGGGAGGCTCCGAATTCTACGAACGCCGCTTCGAGGCTGGGCTCGACGCGGGTGATCCTGGCCTTGTAGATGCTGGCTTTCTTCTGTTCCCGGGCTCGGTTTTCGATGTCGAAGTCGTAAAGTTTCTGGCCGTCCACCAGGGCTATGCGCACCTCTTCGGGTTGCGTCGCGTTGATGAGCATTCGTTTCATGCTGGGTTCCTTGTCGGCGCGCGATTGCCGGCCAACCGGAGATGAGAGCGAACAGGAACGGCGCGCGCGAGGGCGCGGCCCTTCAGCTTGGGTGAATCCGGAGGAACTGCTGCCTGATCTGCCCGATAGGGGCATGGTATAGGCAGCGTGTCGGGCTATCTGGCCCTTTCCGTCTTGCTGTCGTCACTGCTCGCTTGTTCCGGGCACGGCTGGTTGTAACCGGCCGTGCCCTGCAAATCCGTTCCAGTCCTGCCTCGCCTGCAATCAGGCGTATCGGCAACGCGCTGGTTAAAATTCGTTGTTACCTTGTTTCTAATCGACTCACATTGATGTCGATCGGTGCCTTGCGAACTTTCGCCCCGTCTGCAATCGGCCGGCTGATTCGATTCGGATCCTTACTCCGAAAAGTGAGCGCCGGCATGGGCCTGTCAAATGCGTCCGGCAATTGCCGTTGCAATTGCCGCTGCAATCGCCGCTGCAATTGCAACAGTTGCCTGACCCGGGCTGTCATCCTTGAAAATTCGGTTCCGCCCGGGGATTTTCGGCAACGCCGCAAACGGGTATGGTCGTCCCGCAAAGGCGGCGGCATCTTAACAGCGTTACCCAAGTCCTTCAATCAACGGGAAATTTCGAATAGAGGCGCCTTACCGCAGACCCCCGCGGCACGCTGAAACGAAAGCAACTCATGGGACACGACAGCAGCGTTACCTATATCGATGTGGAGGATCCGGGCCAGCGAATAGACAACTGGCTGCGCCGGGAGTTGAAGGCAGTGCCCAAGGCGCGCATTTACCGCATGCTGCGCCGCGGCGAGGTGCGGGTAAACGGCGGCCGCGTCAAGCCCACCTACCGGCTGCAGGCCGGCGACAGGGTGCGGGTGCCGCCGGTGCGAACCGGCCGCCGCCTGGCGCCGCCGGCCCGGCACGAGCCGCTCGGCCGGCGGCTCAGCGAGGCCGTACTGTTCGAAGACGATGGGCTGCTGGTCCTGGACAAGCCGGCAGGCCTCGCGGTGCACGGCGGCAGCGGCATCTCCTTCGGTCTTATTGAAGCGCTGCGGGCAGCGCGCACGGAACGCTTCCTGGAACTGGCGCATCGCCTGGACCGGGAGACCTCAGGTTGCCTGATTGTCGCCAAGTCCCGCGTTGCGCTGAAGCAATTGCATGCCCTGCAACGGGCCAGGCAAGTGCGCAAGACCTACCAACTCCTTGTTGCGGGGCACTGGCCGCGTAAACTCAATGCGGTGGACCTCCCGTTGCACCGCTACCTGACCCCCGGGGGCGAACGCCGGGTGCGGGTGGCCGGGCACGGGAAGCCGTCGCGGACGACTTTTCAACGCCTCAGGGGCGCCCCATCCGCAAGCTGGCTGCAGGCGAGGCTGCATACGGGACGTACGCATCAGATTCGTGTACATGCGGCCTCGTCTGGCCATCCCGTGCTTGGAGACGACAAGTACAGTACCGATGTGTCGGTGGCGCGGTCCGGGGCCGGCAGCGTCGGGCGCCTGTGCCTCCACGCGACGCAACTGAGCTTCGATTGGGACCGGAGGCGTTTGAGCGTGGATGCACCGCTGCCTGCTCTTTTCGCAGAGGCGTGGGAGCGACTGTCGAGCGATTGTGGGGATTTTCCCTCAGATATTTAATGCCTTATGGAATATTCCCAGAATCAATGTGCAAAGAACGGGCGAGCTGGAGCTGAAAGGTCAATCCGGCTCGGGGCGCAGGGGGTCCAAACCGGCCTGCCTGAGCATTCGGCACAGCCGGATCAAAGGCAGACCGATCAGCGCATTCGGATCGTCGCTCCGGATGGACTCGACGAGGGTGATCCCGAGCCGTTCGGAACGGAACGATCCGGCGCAGCCGTAGGGTTGCTCCCGGTGCACGTAAGCCTCGATCTCAGGGCGGGTCAGAGTGCGGAAAGATACCCGGGTTTCCTCGATTTCGAGCTCGTCGCCGCCGCGGGGGTCGACCACGCAGATGCCCGTGAAGAAGCGGATTTGCCGCCCGGACAGCAGGCTCAGCTGTTCGATGGCGGCTGAATGGTCGTCCGGCTTGCCAAGAATGACGGATGACTTCCGGCGCGGGACCACGGCAACCTGGTCGGAGCCGACGACGACGGCGCCCGGATACTGCGGGGCGACCGCCCTTGCCTTGGCGACGGAAAGCCTGGCGACGAGGTCTTCGGCACACTCCCCGGGCAACGGGGTCTCGTCCAGATTGGGGGCTATCGCCTCGAAATCCAGCCCCAGGCGGGTCAGCAGTTGCCGGCGGTGGGGTGAAGAAGAGGCAAGAACCAGTTCGGTCACGACAGGGGGTCCGGGTAGGGTGCGACCGAGCATACCTTTACAGTGCCATGGCGTGTACCTATGATGCGCGCCCTTGCAGCCGCGGAGCGCGAAGGAATCCCTTCGCGGGAGAACGCAGTGGCCCGAAGGAGTGCTGACGAACGCTTGCCCCTGGTGACGTTGGCGGCACGCGGAGCCGTTGTCGAAAGGCTTGTCGACTGCCGTGAGCTGGCCCGGTTCGGCAGGCTCTGCAAACCGGACGGAAGCGTTCGGGCGCGGTTGACGTTCGGGCCTGATGACGATGGCGGCATCCGCATCGAGGGAACGCTCAGCGTCCCGGTACTGTTGGATTGCCAGCGGTGTCTCGAGGTGGTGCCGGTTGATCTGGATACCGACTTCGCCGTCGTTGCCGCAACCAGCGAGGCCGATGCGGCGCGGCTGGGCGCCAGGGGCGATTTCCTGGAACTCGGATCGTGCGAGCCGACGCTGGCCGAGTTGATCGAGGATGAACTGATATTGGCGCTGCCCCTGAGGCCATGCGCCAGGCGGGATTGCGAGAAGGCGCCGCCGCTCGCCTACCCGCCGGAAACAGAGCGCGGAGACAACCCTTTCGGGGCCCTGGCCGCGCTGAAGAAAGGCGACTAGAAGCCGACCTGGAGGAAGACCTGAATGGCCGTTCAACAGAACAGGACAACCCGCTCCCGCCGCGGCAAGCGGCGATCACACGACAGCTTGAAGAAGCCGGCGCTTTCCATCGATCCGACCACGGGTGAAACCCACCGGCGCCATCACGTCACCGCCGACGGTTTCTACCGCGGTCGGCATGTCGTCAATCGCGAGGAATAAACCGGCGCTTGCGGGCGACCCGGCAACCGTTTGAATGTCCTGCGGTTTCGTATTTCCCGGGCAGGGTTCTCAGTTCGTTGGCATGCTCGGCGATGTCGCCGGCGCGCATGAATCGGTGCGGCGCCGCTTCGCGGAGGCGGGCGATGCGATCGGCATCGATCTCTGGGAAATCGCCCAGAGCGGTGAGGACACGGCACTGGCCGGCACCGCGGTGGCCCAACCCGCTCTTCTGACCGCAAGCTTTGCCCTGTGGGAGATCTGGCAGCGCAACGGCGGGATCACCCCGATTGCCATGGCAGGCCACAGCCTGGGGGAATATTCAGCCCTGGTTTGCGGCGGTGCGTTAGAGTTTGTCGATGCCGTGCGCCTGGTTCACCAGCGCGGCCGGCTCATGCAGGAGGCGGTGCCGAGGGGGCAGGGCGCCATGGCGGCGATTCTCGGTCTCGATGCCCCGGACGTGGAGGCCTGCTGTGAGCAGGTGGAAGGGGTGGTGTCGGCGGCCAACTTCAACGCGCCCGGCCAGACCGTCATTGCCGGAGAGGCGCAGGCGGTGGAGCGCGCCGTGCACCAGTGCAAGGCCTCGGGCGCGCGCCGCGCCGTGCTGCTCGACGTGAGCGGCCCGTTTCATTGCGAACTCATGGCTCCCGCGGGGCAGCGCTTTGCCGAGGCCCTGGAGGCGACGGCGATCCGCCTTCCTGACATCGATGTCTTCCATAACGTCGACGGGCAGGTGGCCGGTTCGGTGGCGGACATTCGCGAAAAGCTGCTCGCCCAGCTCACCACGCCCGTTTTCTGGATCAATTGCGTGCACGGACTTAAGGCACTCGGTGTCGATACCCTGGTGGAGTGCGGTCCCGGCAAGGTGCTTGCCGGGCTGGCGAGACGCATCGATCGGTCCTTGCCAACCGCGGCGATTGGTGACCTGGACGGACTGAACGCTGCATTGGAGTCAATGGCTTGAACGGGCCGGCAGACCGGATTGCGCTGGTCACCGGCGCCTCGCGGGGCATTGGAGCGGGCATCGCCAGGCTGCTGGCATCCCGCAACCTGCGGGTCATCGGCACGGCGACCACCGATGACGGTGCGGCGCGTATCGATAAAGTCCTCGGTCCCGCGGTGGTGGGCCGCCGCCTGGACATCCGCGACCCGGACGATGTCGACCGGTTCTTCTCCGAGATCAGGGACGAGCCGGGCATGCCCCTGGTATTGGTCAACAATGCGGGAATCACCCGGGACAACCTGATGCTGCGCATGAAGCCGGAAGAGTGGGGCGACGTGATCGACACCAACCTGAGCGGCCTGTACCGCGTCACCAGGCCGGTGTTGCGCGGCATGCTGCGGGCGCGCTGGGGCCGGGTGGTAAACGTCAGTTCCGTGGTTGCAAGAAGCGGCAATCCCGGCCAGACGAACTACGTCGCCTCCAAGGCCGGCGTCGAGGGATTTACCCGTTCCCTTGCCCAGGAGGTCGCTTCGCGCGGCATCACCGTCAACGCCGTCGCGCCGGGCTATATCGCCACCGACATGACCGCCAAGCTGTCCGACAACCAGGCCGGCGAGCTGTTGGCGCGCATCCCCCTGGGTCGAATGGGCACGGCTTCCGACATCGCCGAAGCGGTCGCGTTCCTGGTGAGCGACGCCGCCGGATACATCACCGGCGAGACTTTGCACGTCAACGGCGGACTGCACGTGGTCTGACGTGGCACCCGCTTGCGTTCAGACGCGGCAGCCGTTCGCGTTCAGACGCGGCAGCCGTTCGCGTCCAGACGCGGCAGCCGTTCGCGCTCAGCCGCGGCAATTGCTCGCGGAGTCTGCGAAATCAAGGCCTTGCGGGGCCGCTTGGGTGCGGTTTCGGGGCTGGCGCGGTGCCGGTGCGTTACCTTGAACTGCCCCGGTCCCATCTATAGAATGCGCGCTCCGCTCTGCCCCCCGGTAACAGGATTGGGAGACATCAACCAGCATGAGTAGTGTCGAAGAACGGGTCAAGAAGCTGATTTGCGAACAGCTTGGCGTTAAGGAGGAAGAGGTGAAGGACGAAGCCTCTTTCGTTGAAGATCTCGGTGCGGATTCGCTCGACACGGTCGAGCTGGTAATGGCTCTCGAAGAGGAGTTCGAAACCGAAATTCCCGACGAGGAAGCCGAGAAGATCACGACGGTCAAGGAAGCCATCGGCTATATTCTCGCCCACCAGTAGGCAGGGCCGCCTCACACAGCCCCCCAAGGGCCCCGCCGAATCGACAGTCCCGGCAGGAGCATGACGAAGCGCAGAGTGGTTATCACCGGGCTGGGCGCGATTTCGCCCCTCGGTAACAGCGTCGAAGATGCCTGGCGTAACGCCGTGGCCGGAACCAGCGGCGTGGGCCGTCTGGACAAGTTCGATACCGAGGGCTATTCGGTCACCATCGCCGCCCAGGTGCAGAACTTCGAGGCGAACCGCTACATGGAGCCCAAGGAGGTGCGCCGCCGCGATGCCTTCATCCAGTACGGCATCGCCGCGGGGGTCCAGGCCATCGAAGACGCGGGCCTGCCCCGGGAACCGGATGACGCCCATCGCTACGGTATTGCCGTCGGGTCCGGGATCGGCGGCCTGCAGACCATCGAGGACACCCACTCGGTTCTGATCAAGCGCGGACCCAGGCGCATTTCACCCTTCTTTATCCCCGCAACCGTGGTCAACATGGTCAGCGGCAACCTGTCCATCATGTACGGGTACACGGGGCCCAACCTGGCGCTTGCCACGGCGTGCACCACGGGAACCCACAGCATCGGCCTGGCGGCCCGCCTCATCGAGCATGGCGATGCCGACGTCATGGTTGCCGGTGGATCCGAGTACGGCACGTCACCGATCACCGTCGCCGCGTTTGCCACCATGAAGGCGCTGTCGACGCGAAATGACGATCCGGAGGCGGCCAGCCGGCCCTGGGACAGGGACCGGGACGGCTTCGTGCTCGGCGAAGGCGCCGGCGTTGTCGTGCTCGAGGAGTATGAACGCGCGCGTCGGCGGGGTGCGGACATCTACGCGGAGTTGCTCGGTTTCGGCATGAGCGGGGATGCCCATCACATTACCAGTCCGCTGGAGACCGGAGCCGGTGGCATCGCCTGCATGGAAAACGCCCTGCGCGATGCCGGCCTCGCCCCGGAGAGCGTCGACTACATCAATGCGCACGGCACCTCGACGCCCCTTGGCGACGTGGCCGAAACCAAGATGATCAAGCACGTGTTCGGGCAGGACACCGACATCGCGATCAGTTCCACGAAGTCGATGACGGGGCATCTGCTCGGCGCAGCGGGTTCGGTGGAAGCGATATTCACCATCATGGCGATCCGTGACCAGGTGTGCCCCCCGACCATCAACCTGGAAAACCCGGGGGAGGAATGCGATCTCGACTATGTGCCGAACCAGGCACGGGAGATGCCCGTGCAAGTGGGCTTGAGCAACTCCTTCGGCTTCGGCGGCACCAACGGTACGGTCATCTTCGGCGCCGTATGAATCGGGAATCCTGAATTCTCGTGAGCCGGATGCGCGGCTGGATCGGCATTCTGCTTATCGTTGCGGCCGCTTCCGGCTATTTTGCCTGGTCTCTTTATCGATGGTGGACATCGCCGTTGACTGTCGACGAGCCGAGTACGGTCGTTGTCCGCGAGGGCGACACGGTCGGCGATGTTGCCCGGAGGATGGAGCAGGCCGGGCTGCTCGACCAACCGCGCCGGCTGCGCTGGACAACACAAATCGTCGGGCTTGCCGGCGACCTCAAGGTCGGTGAATACGTGGTGACCCCCGGCGATACGCCCCAGCGGCTGGTGGCGCGCATCGTTGCCGGAGACGTGATCTCCTACCGGTTCCGCATCGTCGAGGGCGCGCGCATCGCGAGCGTACTCGCGGCACTGGCTGATCACCCCAAGATCGGCCGTACCCTTGAAAGCGTCGCGCCGGCGACGCTGCTGACCGCACTGGGCGTTGACGACGAGGCGGGGACGAGTCACGGTGAAGGCTGGTTCTTTCCGGACACCTATCGCTTCGTGGCGGGAGACGAGGACCGGGACCTGCTCATGCGGGCCCACCTGAAGATGCGCAGGGAACTCGACGCGGCCTGGGCGGGCCGTGCCGCCGACCTGCCTTATCGGTCGCCGAACGAAGTGCTGACGGTTGCATCGATCGTGGAAAAGGAGACCGGCCGAAATGCCGACCGGGCGGACATCAGCCAGGTGATCGCCGCTCGTCTCAGGAGCAACATGCGGCTGCAGGTGGACCCCACCGTCATATACGGTCTTGGCGAGGCGTTCGACGGGAACCTCACCAGGGCACACCTCAGGCAGCCCACGCCATACAACACCTACGTCCACAAGGGCTTGCCGCCGACTCCCATAGGAATGCCCGGCGCGGATTCACTGCACGCCGCGGTGCATCCGAGTGGCGCGCCCTATCTCTACTTCGTCTCCCGCGGCGATGGCAGCAGCGAGTTCTCGACAACCCTCGAGGAACACCAGGCAGCCGTGAACAAGTATCAGTTGCAGGCGAACTGAGTTGCGCGGCGCCTTCATTACTCTCGAAGGGACCGAGGGCGTCGGCAAGACCACCAATCTCGACTTCGTCTGCGCAACCGTTCGCCGGGCCGGCATCGACGTCCTGCAGACGCGGGAGCCGGGGGGCACTCCCCTGGCCGAGGAAATCCGCGACCTGTTGCTGGCGGTGCGCGATGAGCCCGTGGCTGATATTGCCGAATTGCTGCTCGTCTTCGCGGCGCGCGGTCAGCACCTGGCGAGAACCATTGAACCGGCGCTGCAGGCCGGGACCTGGGTGGTCAGCGACCGTTTCACGGATGCCACATACGCCTACCAGGGCGGCGGCCGGGGTTTCGACAGGGCAATCATTGCGGCACTGGAGAAGCTGGTGCACGGAGAATTGCAACCGGATCTGACCCTGATTCTCGATGCGCCCGTCGATGCGGTTGCGTCGCGCCTGTCCGGACGCATCAGGGATCGCTTCGAGCGCGAACAACGCGATTTCTTCGAGCGGGTTCGCGCCGGCTACCTGCAGCGCGCGGCGGAGCTCTCGCGTTGCGTGGTTATCGATGCCGCGCAGGCGCTTGACCGGGTGCAGGCCGACATCGTCGAGGCGCTGACGCCGCTGCTCCGGCGGGCCGGGGGGAATTGATGGACCTGCCCTGGCAGTCCGGCGTAAAGGCCAGCCTGGGCGCCGCCATGGACAACGGGCGGCTGCCCCATGCCGTCCTGTTGTCCGGCTACCCCGGGTGGGGTGAAACGGAACTCTGCGGATGGCTGGCATTGAAGTTGCTCGGCATCGATTCGTCAGCCCGGGCGAGGAGCCTGGCGCATCCCGATTTGCGGTGGGTCGCGCCCGAAGGCGGATCGATCAAGATTGAACAGATCAGGGCGCTGGCGGAGTTCGCCCCCCGCACGCCGCAGATCGCGGGGGCCAAGGTCGCTGTAGTCGAGAGCGCCCACAGCATGAACGTCAACGCGCAGAACGCGTTGCTGAAGACGCTCGAAGAGCCGCCCGGGTCGATGTTCCTCATCCTGGGTAGCGACAGTGCCGGATCCATGGCGCCTACGGTGCTGAGCCGCTGCCAGGCGTTCACCATTCCCCGGGCCCGCGCCGCGGCGGCGGACTGGTTGCGGGAGCCGGCGGCAAAAGCGCTGCTCGACGACTATGACGGCGCGCCCCTGCAGGCTGTGCTCGGAGCCGAGGCCGGGGAACGCCCCATGGGCGAACTGCTGAGCGACCTGGCGGCTGGCCGGCCGGTCGTAGATGAAATGCTGGGGCTTGATGCATCGCGCCTGGGCGCCCGCTGGACCCGCTGGCTGGTGCGCAACCTTGCGCAGGACCCCGACTTCCCGGCAGGACGTGACCGGAACCGACGCAGGGCGTTTGCCTTCGCCGATGAATTGACGCGCTTTCACGACCAGGTCAACCGGTCGAGCGCAGCCAATGTGAGGCTCCTGTTGGAGCGCCTCTGCCATAAGTGGCAATTGCTGGTTCAGCGGCGTTGAATGAAGACCTGACCTACACCGCTTTCCGACAGATCCGCACGCTGTTACGGGAGTGTTGCTCTGGTGGTGCCCCTGGGATCTGGGGACACTAGGAGTTTCCAACCCGGCTCGCCGGGACGCTGAGCGAAAGGAACAACGCCGCATTACGGAAAAGAGTTCGCATGCGAACTCGCTGCCCGGTGCTGGCGCCTGTTCCATAGAAGCTTAGGAACCACATGAGGATCTTGTTCCACGCAAGTTTCCAGCCAGCTCGCTGCCGGACGTGGGAGAACTGTTCCGTGCAAGCCTGGTTTCGCGCCGGGTAAGCGCTTGCCGCGTCGCGGATGCGGCTCGGCTCTCAGGGACCGCTTTACGCATGATGCAAACGCTGAACCTGGCAATAAAGGACCGCATGACGCTCTACGAGTGTTACCTGCCGTTTGTCGGGAATGGCGGGCTGTTCATACCCACCGATGCCGAGTTCACGCTCGGCGAGGCCGTATGCATATCGCTCGATTTCATGCAGGAGCCGGAGACGCTTCGGCTGCCGGGCACGGTGGTCTGGATTACCCCGCAAGGCGCTCAGGGCGACCGAACCGCTGGCGTGGGCATCGGGTTCGACGGCGACGAGTCGATGCGCCGCAAGATCGAGAACTGCCTGGCGGGGGCGGTGGCTTCGGAACGCCACACCCACACGCTGTAGCGATCCCCCGCTGGCGCCGTTCCGCGACTCGTGGCCAACGAGCGCCAATGAGGCGTGCGGCCCGTATCCATACCTCTCTTCGGCCGCGCCTCAGGAATTCCCGGTGTCGGCGGCAAACTCCTCCTCGAAGAGCCGGTAGTCCGTCTCCGTCATGCCGAGATGGCTGTAAGTGGCCTGGGCGCCCGCATTGTCCCTTTCCACATAGAGCCTGATGCCGCACGCACGGCCGTCCGCAAGCGCCGCATCGCGAACCCGGCCGTGCAAGCGGGAATAGACGCCGCGGCGGCGGAATTCCGGCAGCACGTAAACGCTCTGAATCCACCAGAAGCAACCGTTGCGCCAGTCGCTCCACTCGTAAGTCACCATCAGGGAGCCCGCTGCCTTGCCGTCCACTTCCGCCACCAGGTAAAAGCCGTCACGGGGTTCGAAGAGAACGTGACGAACGCCCTGTTCCAGCAGGGCGGCATCCAATCCCCTGTCTTCACTCTCCCGCGCCATGGCGACGTTGAACCCGGCAATCAGGCGGGCGTCCTCCAGGGTGGCTCGGCGAATCGTTACGCTCACAAGTTCCTCCGGAAGAAGTCGAGGATCAGATTGAACCGGTGAATGGAGACATCGCGTTCCTGCAGGGCATGCTTGGAACCGGGGTACGTCATCAGTTCGAACGGAGTGTTCCGTTCCTGCAGTGCGCGCTGCAGCTTCATGGTGTGGGCATAGAGGACGTTGTCGTCGGCCATGCCGTGCATGACCAGCAGCTTGCCGCGCAGATCGTCGAGCCAGGGAAAGACGGAACTGGCCTCGTATCCCGCGGGGTTGTCCTCGGGATGGCCCAGGTATCGCTCGGTATAGTGGGTATCGTACAGGCGCCAGTCGGTGACCGGCGCCACGCTTGCCCCGGCGCGAAAGATCTCGGGCGCCCTTGCCAGACACATCAGCGTCATGTAGCCGCCGTAGCTGTGACCGAAGACGCCGATCCGGTTCCCGTCCACCCAGTCGAGGCCGGCCGCATGACGCGCGCCGGTGGCCTGGTCGCGGACCTCTGCATCCCCGAGGCGCCGGAACAGCGGCTCCTCGAATGCGCGCCCGCGGTTGGCCGTACCCCGGTTGTCGAGTTCCAGTACGCCGAACCCGTTCTGGGAAAAAAGCTGTACAGCCAGGGGAGGCCAGGCGTTTCTGACCATCTGGGCGCCCGGGCCGCCGTATACCCAGACGATCAGGGGAAACCCGGAGTCGGGTGCATGGGCCTCATCGGCGCGGGGCTGCGTCAGGCGATAGTGGAGTGTCTGCCCGTCCTCGGCCTCCAGGCTGCCCAGTGTCGGGGCCGAGTGGCTGTCGAGGTACTTGTGATAGGGGTGGCCGCCGTCAATGCGTGTTCTCGAGAGCGTCCGAAACGGCGCATTGCCGCGCCTTGACCGGACTTCACCGGGGTTGCCGAGGTCGCTGCAGCAGTCGAACAGGGTCTGTCCGTCCTTGCTGGCCGCCACCTCGTGCCAGCCGGGCGGGGTCAGTTGCGACACCTCGCCGGTATCCAGGGCTACCACATAGGCGTGCCGCTCGACTGGCGTTTCGAACCATCCGGATACCAATGCCCGATCGCTGTCGGCATGCAGGACTTTCTCGATGTAACCCGCGCCGCGGGTGAGTTGCTCGAGCTTTCCGTCGCGATGCCGGTAGAGGTGGTTGAAACCGTCCCGTTCCGATGTCAACAGGTAGTCTGCCTCGCCGAGCGGGGTGAAATTGTCGTTCAGGTTGATCCAGGTCCCGGAGGTTTCCTCGAAAATCAGGTGCGCCTGTGTCTGCCGCGGCGGGACGACCTTGATGCGCAGGCGGTCCTGGGCGCGGTTCTGCACCTGGAGTATCAGGCGCCGGCCTGCGAATCCCACCCGCGCCAGGTAATCGTCCGCATCGTCCCGGTAATCCAGCCAGCTTGTCTCGCCGGAGTCGAGATCGTACCGTCCGAGTTCGACGGCGGGATTGGCTGCGCCGGCAAATGGATAGCGTTGCCGGACCGTCTCCAGCCCGCCGGCGTCGAATCGCCGGATCGGGTCAACGGGCGCAACATCCACCCGGGTGAAGGCAATGCCTCCATCGTCCGGCCCCCACCAGTGTCCGTCAAACCGGTGCATTTCCTCCTGGGCCAGGAAGTCCGCGGTGCCGAAGCTGATGGTCGAATCGCCGGACCTGGCGATGGCGCGCTCTATACCGCTTTCCAGGTGGAGACAATAGAGGCTGCGGTCCCTGACGTAGCTGATGAGACGACTCCCTGGGGACAGCCGGATATCCGTATGTCGATGACCCCCGGGGGTGACCTGGCGGATCGTCCGTGAATTCGCTTCGAGAAGGTAGCCGATACCGGATGCCTCGATGAGAAGCTCGCCGCCGTCCGCACTCCAGGCGTGGCGGTTTATGCCGTGGCCGAACAGGCGCCGGCGCTCGCGTTCGTTCCGCTCCGCGGCGCCGGCCGTTGCTGCGGTTGGCAGGTCGGTGGACTTCAGCCAGCGTTCCGGGCGTCCTGTTGCCAGGTCCGCTCCCCACAGGTCCAGGCGTTCGCGATCGTCGTCCGCGACCCTGAGCCAGCTCGCGAAGCGGCCGTCCGGCGACACCCGCACTTCCCGGGGGGTGTCGCCGGTCAGAGGGGGATTGCTGAAAAGCCGTTCGGCGGTCAGCCGTGCCTTCATGGCGTCCCGGCGGCCGCGAACGCCTCACGCGTGAAGTTGCGTGTCCCTGATTCGGTAACCAGGACGTTGTCTTCGATACGAATGCCACCGCAGGGTGCGAGCGCTTCGACCGCAGGCCAGTTCACCTCCGTTGCGGCGTCGCCGGCGCGCAGTTCATCGAGGAGCATCGGGATGAGGTAAAAGCCCGGCTCGATCGTGAAGATCATGCCCGGGGCCGTGTTGCGCGTCAGCCTCAGAGAGGGGTATTCAGATGGCGGCGCCAGGAGTTCGCCGCCGGGCCCGGCCTGGTGGCCGCCCACGTCGTGGACCTGCAGTCCGAGCAGGTGCCCGAGCCCGTGGGGCAGGAAGGTTCTCGATATGCCCAGTTCGAATGCCGTCTCGGCGGTGCACCGGACCAGGCTGAACTCGACGAAAAGACCGCACAGGCGCCTGTGCATGTCCACGTGCAGGTCGAGGTACCTCATGCCCGGCCGGATGGTTTCGATCAACTGCTGCTGGGCGGTGTCCAGGGCATCGATCAGGTCGCCGAATACATCGCCCGGCGTGGCCGTATAGGTGCGCGTGATGTCCGACGCGTAGCCGTGCCGCTGCGCCCCGGCATCGATCAGGAAACTGTGCCGGACAGCCGGCGCTGCACGCTCGTAGAACTGGTAGTGCAGGGTTGCCGCGTGCTCGTTCTGGGCAATGATGCATGCGTAGGGCAGCTCGCCCTCCGTCTGGCCGGAGGCGGCGAGAAAGGCACGCAGAATATCCAGTTCGGAAGCGCCCGAATGGAATGCGTCCCTGGCGGCGAGGTGCCCCGCCACGCCCGCTTCCGTGGCTGCCCTGGTACAGTCGATCTCGAAATCGGTCTTGCATGCCCGCTGAAAGTGCAGGCGGTCCATGAGCCCTGGCGGATTGGTGACGTAGCCGTCGCATGCGGGATCTTCGCCGATGCAGGCGGCAGAGCCCAGGTTTGAAGCTGCAGCCCGCGCGGCCTCGCGAAGATCGTCCAGGTCTGAATGGACGGCAAGATCAAAGCAGTCGCCCGCCCACTCCGGAGCCTGCTGCGGCAGGTGCCAGTAGTCGTCCGGCTGCAGATAGAACAGCCTGGGGCGCTCGCCCGGTGCGATCAGCAGGAGCGCATGTTCACAGCGGTCGTGGGGAAACCACAGGGCAAAGTGCGGATTCGGCCGGAAGGCCGGTGCGTGGTCGTCGAACAGGTAATTGCGCGGTGCGCCTGCAGCCACCAGGACCGCGTCGAAATTCTCGGCTGCAAGCGCAGCCGCCCACCTTGGCGCCAACGTTTCCAGGTGGTGCCTGTACAGTTGTAGGCTGGCAGGGTTCACTCGTCGATTATAACGCGTGTCACGCTGGCTTCCCGGCTGCGGATTCTGGTAGATTGTGCGCCGATCGACCCGATCCTTCTGCGACGGACCCGAATGGAGGAACCATGGCGGAGTACGCCTATTCTGCCCCTGTGAGCATTGATGATGCGGTGGGCATTCTCGAAGAACATGCAAATGACGGCCGGCGGGCACAGGTGCTCGCGGGAGGTACCGACCTTATCGTCCAGATGCGGGGTACCGACCGGGAACCGCGCACCATTGTCGACGTCAAGCGCCTCGAGGAGACGAATCGCATCGATCTCGACGGCGAGGAAATATACATCGGCGCCGCGATTTCCAGCGCGGTACTCGACGAAAACGAGGAACTCAAGCGGTTGCTTCCCGGTTTGCTCGAATCCGCTTACCTGATCGGGTCGACCCAGATACAGGGCCGGGCCACGCTTGGCGGCAACCTGTGCAACGCATCGCCCGCCGCGGACACCATTCCCGCCATGATCGCCAATCGGGGCGTATGCGTCATCGCGGGGCCGGGCGGCCAGCGGGAGATGCCCGTTGAGGACTTCTGCACCGGCGTCGGAACCAACGCGCTGGATTCCGGCGAATTCCTGCTCGGCCTCAGGTTTCCGCGCCCGGCGCCTGGAACCGCGGACGCGTACCTGCGCTTCATTCCGCGGACCGAGATGGATATCGCTGTCGCCGGGGCGGGCGTCAGCGTCACCCTGGACGGCGATGGCGTCTGCACCGCAGCCCGTGTGGGCATCGGTGCGGTCGCTCCGACACCATTGATCGTGCCCGCGGCCGCTCAAGCCCTGGTGGGCACCCGGGTCGACGATGCAGCGCTCACTGGCGCCGGCGAGGCCTGCACGGCGGCTTCCTCCCCCATTTCCGACAAGCGCGGCACGGTTTCGTACCGGTTGAAGGTCGTTGCCGTGCTGTGCCGGCGCGCGGGCGCCATCGCCCGCGACCGGGTTCTCGCCCGAGGAGTTTGAACGATATGACCAAGATGCACGTAGAGACCAGTATCAACGGCGAAAACGTCGAGTTTCTGTGCTCCCCCCAGCAGACGCTGCTGGAAGCCCTGCGCGAGATCGTCGCCAGGCAGGGGACCAAGGAAGGCTGCGGAACCGGCGATTGCGGGGCCTGCTCGGTATTGATCGACGACAGGCTGGTGTGTTCCTGCCTGGTGTTCGCTGCCGAGGCACAGGGGGCGGAGGTGACCACCATTGAGGGCATTGCCGGCGACGGCGCCCTGCATCCCCTGCAGCAGAAGTTCCTCGAGCACGCGGCGTTGCAGTGCGGCATCTGCACGCCGGGGTTCATCGTCGCCGCCAAGTCGCTGCTCGACCGCGACCCGAACCCGGACGAGGAGACCATCCGCTACTGGCTGGCCGGCAACCTTTGCCGCTGCACGGGTTACGACAAGATCATCAGGGCCGTGCAGGATGCGGCGAAGGAACTGGCTTATCAGGCCTGACAGGGCCATGGATTGCTGCTGTTTCCATGTGATGGTTGTGGATCAGTTGGAAAAAGCACCAGCACAACGGGAAAGCAGCGAGAAGGGTACAATCCCGACTCGTTGAACAGGGTTATCCGCAAACTAGAGGCATAGCGCACATCAAGGAGGTGCTTCGTGGCTGAAGCGATCGATCTCAAGTACATCGGGACGCGTCCGGTACGGCCGGACGGCGTGGACAAGGTAACGGGCCGGGCCCAGTTCGGCGCCGACCAGAACATGCCCAACATGCTGCATGGCTTGATACTGCGCAGCCCTCATGCCCATGCGCGCATCAGCAGCGTGGACGTTTCCGGCGCGCTGGCCATGGACGGCGTCTATGCCGCCGTTTCCGGCGGCGACTTTCCGTCGGTCGGCAGCGGCGAGGTGCTCGGCGGCGAAGGCGGCGGCGATATCGCCGACATCGCCAAGAACGTCATGGCCCGCGACAAGGCCCTGTACCACGGCCACGCGGTGGCCGCGGTGGCCGCGACTTCACTGGAACTGGCGGAGCAGGCGCTTGGTGCCATCAAGGTGGACTACGAGGTGCTTACGCCCGTGCTCGACGTGCTCGAGGCCATGGAAGAGAGTTCCCCGTTGCTCGACGAGAACTGTTTCACCAAGAACCTGCCGGAAAAGCCGGAAAAGCCGAGCAACGTCGCCTCGGTAATGACCCTGGCCCGCGGCAACGTGGACGAGGGCCTGGAGCAGGCGGACGTGGTCGTCGAAGGCGAATACCGCATTCCCATGGCGCACCAGGGCTACATCGAGCCCCATGCATGCACGGCCACCGTGAACGAGGAAGGCAAGGCCACCGTCTGGTGCTGCACGCAGGGGCATTTCGACTTTCGCTCCTCGACCGCACAGATTCTGGACTGGCCGATCGGCGACCTTAAGTTCATCGCCAGCGAGATCGGCGGCGGCTTCGGCGGCAAGACCGTGGTCTACCTCGAACCGGTGGCCATCATGCTGTCCCGGCAGGCGGGCAGGCCCGTGAAGATGGTCATGACCCGTGAAGAGGTTTTCCGGGCCACGGGGCCGACCTCCGGAACCGTATGCCGGGTCAAGGTCGGGGCGAAACGCGACGGCCGCATCACGGCCGCCAAGGCATGGATGGCCTACGAAGCGGGCGCCTTTGCCGGCGCCCCGATGGGGCCGGGCGCCATGTCGATCTTCGCGCCCTACGACCTGGAAAATTTCCTGGTGACGGCCCACGACGTACGCGTCAACAAGCCCAAGGTGGCTGCCTACCGGGCGCCGGGCGCACCCCAGTCGATGCACGCGATGGAAGTGGCCCTGGACGACATTGCCCGGCAACTGGACATGGACCCACTCGACCTGCGCATGAAGAATGCGGCCGACGAAGGTACCCAGGCGCCGTACGGCCCGAAGTTCCCCCCCATCGGCTTCAAGGCCTGCATCGAAGCGGCGCAGGCGCACCCCAACTACACGGCACCGGTGCCGGAAGGCGCCGGGCGCGGCGTGGCTGCGGGTTTCTGGTTCAATGTCGGCATGCAGTCTAGCGCCGAAGTGCGCCTCAACGAGGACGGCACCGTCATCGTCATGGAAGGCAATCCCGATATCGGCGGCTCCCGCGCATCGATGTGTCTGATGGCTGCCGAAACCCTCGGAGTGCCGTATGAGCGTGTCAAGGCTTACATCGGCGACACGGAAAGCACGGGGTTCTGCAACGTCACCGGCGGCAGCCGCACGACGTTCGCCACCGGGCTTGCCGTGGTGCGCGCCTGCGAAGACATCATCGGCCAGTGCAAGTCGCGGGTCGCTGCCACCTGGGGCGTCGATGAAGACCAGGTGGAGTGGGAGGACGGCCAGGCGGTCCCGGCTCCCGGCGTCAATGCGGACGTCACCCCCATGAGCCTCGCGGACATTGCGGCCAGCATGCCCAAGACCGGGGGCCCGATGCTGGGGCGTGCATCGCTGAATGCCCAAGGCGCGGGAGCGAGCTTCTCCATCAACTTCGCAGACCTCAGGGTCGACCCGGAAACCGGCAAGGTGGACGTGCTGTCGTTCACGGCGGTGCAGGATGCCGGCCGGGCCATTCACCCCGACTACGTGGAAGGGCAGATGCAGGGCGGCGCCTCCCAGGGTCTGGGCTGGGCGCTGAACGAGGAGTACATCTACGATGCCGACGGCGTCATGGAAAATGCGGGATTCCTAGATTACCGCATGCCGGTGGCCTCCGACCTGCCCATGATCGATACGCACATCGTCGAGGTACCCAACCCAAGTCATCCTTATGGCGTGCGGGGCGTCGGCGAGACACCGATCATAGCGCCGCTGGCGGTTGCCGCGAACGCGGTCAGGGATGCGACCGGCGTGCGCATCAACGATCTGCCGCTGTCGCCGCCGCGCATCGTGGCGGCCCTGGAGGGTAACTGACGCGGAGGGGCCTTACCCCGTATGGCGAGGGTCGTCTTTCCGGACCACCTTCTCGGCGCGACCGGCGGGGAGCGCGAGGTGGCGGTGATCGCGGAGAATTACCGCGAACTCGTCGAAAAGCTCGAGGCCCGGTGGCCGGGGATTGGGGAGCGGCTGTCAAAATCGGCGGTCGCCATCGACGGCCAGATCTACCAGGATGCCTTCCTGGAGCCGATTGAGGCTGCCAGCGAGGTCTTCTTCATGCCCCGCATAGAAGGGGGTTGAAAGGGCCCCGGCCCCGGGGGGATCAGTCCAGCGACAGCCCCGTCGCCGCCTGCAGATCAGCGATGGCCTGGTCCTCGGACAGTACCTTGATGGTGTGCATGCCGAGCGCGCGCGCCGGCTTCAGGTTGATGCCGAGGTCATCGAGAAACACGCAAGCCCCAGCCGGCACGCCGAGCCTCTCGCAGGTGAGTGCGTAGATGCGAGGGTCGGGCTTGCGGATGCCTTCGACGCTGGATTCGACGATCAGGTCGAAAAGCGCCATGACCCGTTCGGTTTCTTCCTGGCGGGCAGAAGACCCTGCCATGGAGGGACCGAGCCCCGTCTTCATGTTGTTGGTGATGCACGCGACCGCGAAGGCTTCCTTGCAGCGCCGGAGCGCCTGCACCATGCGCGGCCTTACGGCCCCGCTCAGCATTTCGATGACCCGCCTGCCCGGTACGGGATGGCCGCGGGCGGCGGATTCTTCTTTGAACAGCCGGTCGAACTCTTCCAGGCTCACGACCGAGGACTCGAACCGTGCCCAGGCGTTGGATTCGGGATTTGTTGCGTTGATGGAGCGGATGAAATTCTCCGGAAGTCCATGTTCGGCTTCGTAACGATTGAATGCATCGAAGGGCGAACTGGTCAGCACACCGCCGAAATCCCAAATCACAGCCTGGATCGAATTCATTTTGACCGCCAAGGAAAAGCCGCGAATACTAACGAACCGGCATCCGATCTGGAAACCGGGCTCGTGGCAGTGCAGCGGCTGCCGCTGAAAGCCGCGTTGGACAGGGGGCTGTCAGCCAAGCCGGGATTTGTAAGCATCGGCGGGGAAATTACATTTTCAGAGGGACGGCGCAATGATGGATTTGCAGGAAGCGGTGGTGATCGTCACGGGTTCGTCTTCCGGGGTCGGGGCGGCCTGTGTGCGCCAGCTGGCCGAAGCGGGCTGCAACGTGGTCGTCAACTATTCGCGCAATGCCGACGGGGCCGAAGCTGCCGCGGCGGCCTGCCGGGAATTCGGTGTGGAGACGGAGGTGGTTCAAGCCGACGTTGCGGTGGATGAAGACTGCCGCGCCCTGGTCGCCGCGGCGGAGTCCCGCTGGGGCCGGCTTGACGGGCTGGTCAACAACGCCGGAACGACGAAGTTCTGTGCGCACGAGGATCTGGACGGCTTGAGCGGGCAGGATTTCCTGGACATCTACAGCGTCAACCTGGTGGGCCCTTACCAGATGGCGCGCGCGGCCGCGCCGCTCATGCGGCGGGGAGGGCGTGGCAGCATCGTCAACGTTGCCTCCATCGCCGGGGTCATGGGGATCGGCAGTTCCATTGCCTATGCCGCTTCCAAGGGAGCCCTGATTACCCTGGGGTTGTCGCTGGCTCGGGTGCTCGGCCCGGAAATCCGGGTCAACACGGTCTGCCCGGGCTTCATCCAGGGAGACTGGCTGGCTGCCGGGCTCGGGGCCGAGGCCTACGAGCGCACCCGGTCCTTTCTGGAGAAAAACGTTCCGTTACAGCAGACGGCAACCGCCGATACGGTCGCGGAAGCGATCACCTATTTCCTGAACGGGGCAAGTATCGTGACCGGCGAGACGCTGATGCTGGACGGCGGGCACCACCTCATCCAGACGCCGTTCGCACGACGCTGAATCGCTTCGCCTCGAATGCCGGGTTCAGCCCGGCGCGCTGAACCGGTAGCCGACGCCGCGCACGGTCTGAATGAGCTTGTCGTATCCGTAGGGCTTCAACGTGTTGCGCAGGCGCAGCACGTGGACGTCGACCGTGCGTTCCTCGACATAGATGCTGCGACCCCAGACCCGGTCGAGCAACTGGGACCTGCTGAAGGCACGGTCGGGGTTGCGCATGAACAATTCCAGCAGGCGGAAGTCTGTCGGCCCGATCTTGATCGCGGCGCCCCGCACCAGCACCTTGTGTGAGGTGAGATCCAGTTCCATGTCGCCGGCGCGGAGGATGCCGTCGTCCGGGGTTCCGGCCCGGCGCAGGAGAGCGCGCATGCGGGCCACGAGTTCCCTGGGCGAAAAGGGCTTCGTGATGTAGTCGTCGATGCCCGAGTCGAAGCTCTTGAGTTTGTCGGTTTCCTCGCCGCGGGCGGTGAGCATGATCATCGGCAGCCCGGCGGTGTGCTCGTCGTTGCGCAACCGGCGGGCCAGGTCGATGCCGCTCATGCGAGGCAGCATCCAGTCAATGATCAGCAGCGAGGGCAGGGGCCCCTCGAGTTGTTCGAGCGCTTCCTCCGCGCTTGCGGCTTCACCGACCTCGAAGCCGTTTCGCGACAGGGCGAAGCCAAGCATCTCCCTGATTTCCTGCTCATCCTCTACGATCAGTACCGAATTGTTCATGGCGGTCGCCGCGCGGGTGTGGGATTCGTTCACATCTAGATGTCACGGCACGGATGGATTATTCGACCACGTCCTGGTGTCATTCGTGCTACGGATTCCGGGGCCAGCCTCGTCTCTTGGGACAGCGGCAGTTTGAGAGACGATTATTACAGTTTCGTGAACGCTTCAACACCGACGGGACGGGCCGCGCGGGCACTTTTCCCGGCGATCGGGATGTACGGCGCATCCGCGGCGGCGACACCGCGCCGGCGGTCGTGGTAGACGACTTCCGTGTGTGTTAAAAAGTGCGCCGATCCAAGGAGGTGACGGATGGGAACGAAAATACGCTTGAGTTCGGCGGATGGCTTTGGATTCGCCGCGTACGAGGCCATGCCCGACGGGCGCCCGAAGGCCGGGCTGGTCGTCATTCAGGAGGTGTTCGGCGTCAACAGCCACATCCGTGAGGTGGCAGACGGATATGCCGGCGAAGGCTATGCTGTGGTGGCCCCCCAGATATTCGACCGGGTCGAATCCGATATCGAACTCGGCTACACCGAAGCGGACATGGGGCGCGGTATCGAACTCGCGTTTCAGCAGCTGCAGATGCAGAACACGCTGGCTGATCTGCAAGCGGCGGTCAACCACGCATCGCAGCACGGCGAGGTCGGCGTCGTCGGGTACTGTTTCGGCGGATTGCTGACCTGGCTTTCTGCCTGCGAACTCGAACGGGTCGCGGCGGCTTCCTGCTACTACGGGGGCGGTATTGCAGGAGAAGCCGGGCGGGCGCCAAACTGCCCGGTGATCATGCATTTCGGCGAGCTCGACGCTCACATTCCCATGAGCGACGTGGACAAGGTCAGGGAGGCCCAGCCTGAGGTGCCGATCCACGTCTACAACGCCGACCACGGATTCAACTGCGACCACCGGGGCAGCCACGATGCGCCGAGCGCCGCGCTTGCCCGCGAGCGTACGCTGGCGTTCTTCGCGGAGAACCTGGGCTGATGGGGGGCCATCGCCCTGCTGGCCCTGTTGAACCTTGACATCCTGAACGTGTATGTTGATGCTTCGCGCAACTACAGCGGGGGGGCGCATTTCGCCGGAAAGCTGCATGGCTGCCGGGAGGTGGTCGCGTCAAACACGTAGACCCATCGGGCTGCAATCAATCATTCCTGCAGGAACTCGTATGAAAAATCGAACCATTCACTGGCTCTCCATGTTGGCGCTGGCGCTTGCCGTCGGGTTCAGCACTACGGTGTCGGCGGCCACGCTGGCGGACATTTACCAGGTGGCTGAGCGAATCAACCAGCAGGCCAAGACTTCGCAGGCGAAGATCGATGCGCTTACCGAAGAGACCCGCCAACTGCTGAACCAGTACAAGACGGTGCTCAAGCAGATCGAGGGCCTGCGGGTCTACAACCGCCAGCTCGAGAAGCAGATCTCCGGCCAGCAGCAGGAAATGGAGCAACTCGCCCAGTCCATCGACGAGGTGACGATCATCGAACGGCAGATCACGCCGCTGATGCTGCGCATGATCGAGGGCCTCGACCAGTTTGTCGGCCTCGACCTGCCGTTCCTGCTCGATGAGCGCTACAACCGCATTGACGTTCTCCGTGAAATGATGGACCGGGCCGATGTGGCCGTTTCCGAGAAATTCTCCCAGGTCCTGCGGGCGTTCCAGATCGAAAACGAATACGGCCGCACGATGGAAACCTATGCCGACACCATCGAACTCAATGGCGTCGACCGGAAGGTCGACGTGCTCAAGATGGGGCGGGTGAGCCTTGTCTACCAGACCCCGGACGGTGAGGAGACCGGCATGTGGAATCAGGCATCCAGAGCCTGGGAGCCCATTGGGGACGAATACACGACGCCGGTCAGGAATGGCATCCGCATGGCCCGCAAGCAGCTCTCCGTCGATATGCTGACCCTGCCCATCACCGGCCCGGAGGCGTAACCGTCATGAACAGACTTCAACGAATTCTTGCTCTCGGCGGCCTCCTTGTTGCCGCGCCCCTGGCACTGGCTCAGGAAGCATCGGGTGCGGCAGAAACCCAGCCGGTAGAGGCGGACACCCTCGATGAGTTGCTGCGCAACGTCGAAGATCGCCGGGTCGTCGAATCCCGGGAACATGTGCAGCGCGAACGGCGTTTCCAGAACGACAAGACAGCGCAGGCCGAGTTACTGGCCAATGCAGAGGCCGAGCGGCGCTCCGAGGAACGGCGTTCCGACCGCCTCGAGACCCAGTTCGAGGAAAACGAAATCAGGCTCCTCGACCTCCAGGAACAACTCGACCGCAGGTTGGGCTCGCTGCGTGAACTGTTCGGTGTTCTCCAGCAGGTGGCCGGGGACACGCGGGGCGTATTCCAGGGTTCGCTCATTTCGGCGCAATACCCGAACCGGGGCGAATGGCTGGGCGATCTGGCCGCGAAGATGGGCACCGCGAGCCAGCTTGCAACCATCGAAGAAATGGAAACGCTCTGGTTCGAACTGCAGCGCGAGATGACCGAGTCCGGTCGTATCAGCCGGTTCCCCGGCACCATCAGCATGCTGAGCGGCGAACAGCAGCAGACCGATATCATTCGCGTGGGTGCCTTCGCACTGCTCGGTGACGGTGAATATCTCAGCTACGACGCGGACGACAGCTCCCTGGTCGAACTCGCCCGTCAGCCGGCCGCCCGCTTCACCAACACGGTCGAAGACGTTGAGGAAGCGGTATCCGGCGAGGTGGTGGGGCTGGCCATCGACCCGACGCGGGGGTCGTTGCTTGCCCTGCTTATCCAGGCGGCAACCGTCGGCGAACGGGTCGGCTCCTTCTTCGGCGGTATCGGCAAGGGCGAATGCTACCTGCCGTTCTGCGACGGGCAGGGTGGCTATGTCGGCGCGGTGATCATTCTCGGCGGTATCCTCGGGGTGCTGCTGGCCATCGAGCGGCTGGTGACCCTGTCCATCACCAGCGCCAAGGTAAACGCACAGAAGCGTTCCGAGACGGTCAGCGAGGGTAATCCGCTCGGCCGGGTGCTCAACGTCTACCACGAAAACAAGGCGGTGGACGTGGAGACGCTGGAGCTGAAGCTCGGCGAGGCGATCCTGGGTGAAACGCCCAAGATAACAAGGAACATCACGCTGATTCAGGTGATCTCGGTGGTGGCGCCGCTGCTCGGTCTCCTGGGTACGGTTATCGGTATGATCCTGACGTTCCAGGCCATCACCCTGTTCGGAACCGGCGATCCGAAGACGATGGCGGGCGGTATCTCCACGGCGCTGATGACGACGGTTCTCGGGCTTTGTGTCGCCATTCCCATGACGTTGCTGCACGCGATCGTCGCGCAGCGCAGCCGTTCGGTGATTCATGTGCTCGAGGAGCAGACCCAGGGCATCATCGCTGACCACGCCGAGCAATCGGGTCAGGCGCTGGCGTAGGCTGACGTCATGGTGGGTGAAGCCTGGCTGGCAATCGTCCAGTTCATGGAACAGGGCGGCAATGTACTATTTCTGATTGCCGCCCTGACATTCCTGATGTGGACGCTCATCTTCGAGCGGCTCTGGTATTTCAATTCCGAACACAAGCAGGTCATCCGGGACGCGACCGATAACTGGGAAGACCGGCCCGAGCGGCGCTCCTGGAGCGCCCACCAGATTCGCGATCAGATGATCTCGGAAACCTCCGGCAAGATCACGGGCACACTTCCTCTCATTCAGACCTGCGTGACGCTGTGCCCGCTTCTGGGTCTCCTGGGCACCGTGACCGGCATGATCAACGTATTCGACGCCATGGCGACCCAGGGCGGCAACGCCAGGTCCATGGCGGCGGGCGTGTCGATGGCGACCATTCCCACCATGTCGGGCATGATCGCTTCGCTGTCCGGCCTGATGGGCAGCACCCTGGTAAAGCGGAAGGTAGACTACGAGATCGAGACGTTCGAGCAGCATCTCACAACCGACCACTGAACGGTGACGACCAAACAGGACAAAACCGTAAGGGACGAAAAACTAAGGGACGAAACACTAAGGGAGTAGAGGGAAATGGCGCGAAAAGGCGGCCGGTTCTCACGCAGCGACGATGATGCGGACATCAACCTGACCCCCATGCTCGACGTGGTGTTCATCATGTTGATCTTCTTCATCGTGACCGCCACCTTCATCAAGCAGGCCGGAATAGACGTACTGCGTCCGGAAGCGGCAACGTCGGAACAGAAGCCGACGGTGAGCGTGTTGGTCGCCATCGGCGAAAACGGTGAGATCTGGATCGACAAGCGGCGCGTCGACCCCGCCGCGGTGCGCTCTCACATCGAGCGGCTGCACGCGGAGAACCCCAAGGGAGGCCTGGTCATCCAAGCGGACAAGGGAGCCAGGTACGAGTTGTTGAAAGCGGTGCTGACGGCGGCCCGCGGAGCGGGACTGACCCAGGTGGCCGTATCGACGGAGGCGTGAAATGTTAGTGCGATATGTTTTTGGTGTCGGGTTGGCGGCGGTAGCCACCTTCTTCCTGTTTTTGCTCATGCAGGCGCTCATCAAGAGCGACAAGAGCCCATTCGATGAGAGCATCACGGGCAAGATCGTCGACTTCGTGCGTGTCGAAGAAGATATCGACATCCAGATCAAACGGCGCAAGCCCACGCCGCCACCTCCGCCGGACGAACCACCGCCCGACATGCCCAAGCCACAGTTCGACTCCAGCAACATCTCCCAGGGTGTCGAGATCGGCGCCGTGAACGTGCAGCTCGACCTGAACGTCGGCGGCACGGGCGGCTTCAGTTCCGATGGCGAATACCTGCCCATCGTCAAGGTGGCGCCGGTGTATCCCAGGCGCGCGCAGACCCGGGGAATCGAAGGCTATGTGCTCCTTGAATTCGTGGTCACCAAGACCGGCGCGGTCCGCGACCCCAGGGTGATCGAATCAAAGCCCCCCGGCATCTTCGACCGGGCGGCGATGGGGGCAGCGCTCAAGTTCAAGTACAAGCCGAAGGTCGTCAACGGTGAGCCGATCGATGTGGCGGGGGTGCGCAACCGCATAACGTTCGAACTCCAGGACGGGTAGGCTGTCATGAAGGCTTTGTTGCGGTTCACAGCGGTACTTACCACCGTCCTGTTCCTGATTCCCGCCCTGGAACTCGGGCCGGCAGGCGGCCACGAGGCCTGGGCACAGGAAGAAAACGAGCAGGACAACCGGAAAATGCGCCGGGTGCCTTCCATGAGCGAGGCCACCTTCAAGAAGCTGGCCGAAGCTCAGGAATTCATCGATGCGAAAGACCTCGACGGAGCCGCCCGGGTGCTGAACGGCATGCTGGACCGGAGCCGGCGCTACAACGGCAACGAAATCGGCCAGATTCACAACATGCTCGGCTTCCTTTACTTCTCAAAGGAAGACTACGGGCGCGCGATCAGCCACTACGAAATCGTCGTAAACCAGGGTGAAGATATCCCGGAGGGTTTGGAAACGACGACACTGTATACGCTCGCCCAGCTCAATTTCGTCGACGAGCGCTACAGCGAAGCTTTGCGCTACATGCGGTTGTGGCTGTCCAAGGCAAACAATCCGGGTCCGGAACCCCATATTTTCATGGGGCAGGTCTACTACCAGATGGAAGACTACGTCAACGCGGCCGACCAGATCGAAAAGGGGATTGCCATTGCGCAGAACCGTGGCACCGCGGTCAAGGAGAACTGGTGGGCATTGCTGAGCTTTCTGTATTCCGAACAGGAGCGCTGGGACAAGGTATTGGTCGTTCTGGAGATTCTCGTCCGAGAGTTTCCGAAACGGGCCTACTGGGTCAGCCTTGCCGGCATCCAGGGCCAGCAGGGCATGGAGAAAGAGCAGATCTATACCATGATGGCGGCCTACGACGCCGGCTTTCTGACCATGCAGTCCGACGTCGTCACCCTGGCGGGGCTGCTCATGCAGGAAGAGGCGCCAATAAGGGCGGCAGCGGTCCTGCAGAAGGGAATTGACGACGGGCTCGTAGAGCGTACCGACAGGAATCTTCGCAGCCTCGGGCAGGCCTACCAGCTGGCCCAGGAAGTCGACAAGGCAATTCCCGTATTCGAGGATGCGGGAAGGCTCTCCGACGACGGCCGCATCTACGAAAACCTGTCACAGCTCTACATGGAAGACGACCAATTCGACCAGTGCGTCGATGCGGCGACCAATGCCATCAATAAAGGCGGTTTGCGCAAAGTGCAGAGCGTCTACATCGTGCGCGGCATGTGCGAGTACAATCGCGACGGCCTGAACCGGGCCAAGGAATCGTTCGTTTCCTGCCGCAACGAGTCGAGACGCGTCCGGGACCAGGGCAACCAGCGTATCTGCCAGCAGTGGATCACCTACATCGACCGCGAGGTAGCTCGTCGCCGGGCGCTCGCCCGCGCCATCTGAGGGCATCGACATAGCACAGTCCATCCACCAACGCCTGCAGGCCGGATGGACATCCAGAAACTCCCTGCTCTGCGTGGGCCTGGACCCGGTGCCGGAGCGTTTGCCTGCGGCGTTTCGCGGCAACCCCGGGGCTTTCAGGGATTTCTGCTGCGCCATCGTCGATGCCACCGCCAGCGAGGTGTGCGCCTTCAAACCCCAGGCCGCGCACTTTGCCGCGGCGGGCGCGGAAGACCAGCTCGCTGAAGTCATAGCCTACATCCACGCGCGCTATCCGGACGTTCTGGTCATCCTGGATGCCAAGCGCGGCGACATCGGGGCAACGGCGGAGTACTACGCCAGGGAAGCGTTCCACCGGTATGGCGCCGACGTCGTTACCGTCAACCCCTACCTGGGTCCCGAGTCACTCGAGCCGTTTCTGTCGTACCCGGACAGGGGCGTGGCGGTGCTTTGCCGGACCAGCAACCCTGGAAATGCCTGGCTCCAGTGCCACCCGGAAGACGAACCGGTGTTTCTGCGCGTAGCCGGGGCGGTTGCGGAGTGGAACGAACGCGGCAACCTCATGCTGGTTGCCGGCGCGACCTATGCCGGGGACATCGCCCGCATCCGTTCCGTGGCGCCATCGGTGCCGTTGCTGGTGCCCGGGATCGGTGCCCAGGGGGGCGACCTGCGTGCGGTACTCGAGGCGGGCCAGGACGCCAGCGGTCAGGGTCTTGTCATCAGCGCGTCGCGCTCGATCCTGTACGCGGGTGACGGGGACGATTTTGCATCGGCGGCCCGCGAAGCCGCCGTGAGCCTGAAGAACCGGATCTCTACCTGTTCAATCGACCTGTTGCGCCAGTCGGCTTGATCGAAGCACTGAACACTAGCCGGCCTTGAAGTTGCACCACACCGGGCAGTGGTCCGACGGCTTCGTGCCGCCGCGGATTTCATAGTCGATGCCGCAGTTGTCCACGGCTTCGGCGAGACTTGGGGTTGCCAGTACGAGGTCGATCCGAAGGCCTCGTTTGGGTTCGCGGTCGAAACCCCGTGAACGGTAGTCGAACCAGCTGTACAGGCGGTCGGCGTCGGCGGTCCTGGTGGCGTATACGTCGGTGAATCCCCAGGCCATCACCGCTTCGAGCCACTCGCGTTCTTCCGGCAGAAAGCTGGTCTTGCCTTCCCGCAGCCAGCGCTTGGCGTTGTCTTCGCCGATGCCGATGTCCCGGTCCTGCGGGGCCACATTCATGTCGCCGCTGACCAGGAGCGGTTCGCCCGGGTCGCAGCGCTCGCGCAAATAGCGCAGCAGATCCTGGTAGTAGAGTCTCTTGGCGGGGAACTTGACCGCGTGGTCGCGGCTCTCGCCCTGGGGAAAGTACCCGTTGATGACCCTCACCCGCCGCCCGCCGAACTCGTAGCGGGCGGTAACGAAACGACGCTGCTGGTCGGCCTCGCGCCAGGGGAAGCCGCATTGCACCTCTGTCGGTTCGGATTTCGAAAGCAGCGCCACCCCGTAGTGGCCCTTCTGCCCGTGGATGACGATGTGCGGGTACCCCATTGCCTGTACCGTCTCCAGTGGGAACATGTCGTCCATCACCTTGGTTTCCTGCAGGGCGATGACATCCGGAGCGTGGGACTCCGTGATGGCTTCGATCTGGTGCAGGCGTGCGCGTATGCCGTTGGCGTTGAAGGTTACGAATCGCATGGTCGAGACTGGCTTGAATTCCTGTGGACGGTTCCGCGGCTCTGCTGCGACCGCGGTTCGGCCGGGACAGTTAGAATGCAGAAAAGCGCGGCCGAATTCCATTGCCACAGGAGATGAACAGGAATGTCTGACAGGAGAGTGCCATTCGACTGGTCCGATCCGCTACTGCTCGACGAGCAGCTGAGCGTGGAGGAGCGGATGATCCGGGACAGCACCCGGGAGTATGCACAGGACCGGCTGATGCCGCGCGTGCTGGAGGCGAACCGCAACGAGTCGTTCGACCGGGAAATCATGTACGAGATGGGCGCCATGGGCCTGCTGGGCGCGACCCTGCCGGAAAAGTACGGCTGCTCCAACGTCAACTATGTCTCATACGGGCTCATGGCCAGGGAGGTCGAGCGGGTCGATTCGGGCTATCGGTCAGCGATGAGCGTGCAATCTTCGCTGGTCATGCACCCGATCCATGCCTATGGAACCGACGCGCAGCGGGAGAAGTATTTGCCCCGGCTCGCTACCGGCGAGTGGGTAGGTTGCTTCGGGCTGACGGAACCGGACCACGGCTCGGACCCCGGCAGCATGGCGACCCGTGCCGAGGCCGTCGACGGGGGCTTCGTGCTCAACGGCGCCAAGACCTGGATCACCAACTCGCCGATTGCCGACATCGGCGTGGTGTGGGCGAAGCTCGACGGCATCATTCGGGGCTTCATCGTGGAGCGGGGGTCTGCCGGGCTCAGCACACCGAAGATTGTCGGCAAGATGAGTCTGCGGGCATCGGTGACCGGGCAAATCGTTCTCGACGATGTCTTCGTACCCGCTGAGAACCTGTTGCCCGGGGCGAAAGGCCTGGGCGGGCCATTCGGATGCCTGAACCGGGCGCGTTACGGCATATCCTGGGGCTCCATGGGCGCGGCCGAATTCTGCTGGCATGCGGCGCGTACGTACACGCTGGAGCGCAGCCAGTTCGGCAGGCCCCTGGCGGCGAATCAACTCATTCAGAAAAAGCTGTCCGACATGCTCACGGAGGTCGCCCTCGGGCTGCAGGGGTGCATCCGCGTCGGCCGGCTGCTCGATGAAGGACGCCTGGCCGTCGAGAACATCTCGATGCTCAAGCGCAACAACTGCAGGAAGGCGCTCGACATTGCGCGCGTGTCCCGGGACATGCACGGCGCCAACGGCATTTCCGACGAGTATCACGTCATCCGTCATGTCATGAATCTGGAGACGGTCAACACCTATGAAGGCACGGAGGACGTTCACGCCCTGATCCTGGGGCGGGCGCAGACTGAACTTCCGGCCTTCTGAACGGACTAATCGTCGGGTCCGGATTCGCAGGGTGACATTACAAAGCTATCAAAAGGTCGATATTTCATTAATGTAACAAGGAAATCGACTTCGGGGCGTTGTGTGACGGGAAGGCGCTGCTAAGGTTCAACAGAACGGGTAGGCGCCGGATTGGGAGTAGCAATGATCAACATCCTCTTGGTCGACGACCATCGTCTGTTTCGATTGGGGGTCGCAAAGATGCTGCCCGAAGGAAAGGGTTTCAAGGTCGTCGGCGAGGCCGAGAGCGCCGAGCAGGGTGTCAGTGAGGCCCGGAAGTTGCGGCCCCATGTGGTGCTGATGGACATTCTGATGCCAGGCATTGGTGGGCTTGAAGCTATTTCGCGCATTCGCCGCATCGACCGGCACATCAGGATCATCGCCCTGACAGCCTGCACTTCCAATCCGTTTCCGATGCAGGCCCTGAAGGCCGGGGCCGTCGGTTATCTCACCAAGGGCGTTGCCCCGGATGAACTGCACGCGGCAATCCGCAGGGTCTACGTGGGCAAACGGTACCTGTGCGCCGACGTTGCCCGGCAACTCGCTGAAAAAGCCTTCGACGCGCATCCCGACTCGCCCTTCGACCTGCTCTCGGGGCGTGAAATGCAGATCATGCTGATGATCATCAACTGCCGCAAAGTCAGTGAGATCTCGGCCGACCTGCATCTGTCGCCGAAAACCGTCAACAGTTACAGGTACCGCATCTTCGAGAAACTGAAGGTGTCGGGCGATGTCGAGCTGGTCCTTCTCGCCGTTCGCCACGGTATGACGCAGATCGAGCCGCTTACCTCGAGTTCCATCGAACTGGCCTGACGCACCGCGGGGCGCGCCAACCGGGGCGCGCTCGACCCGTTCAATTTCGCGCTATAGTGCGGCCATGCAAGCTGCCCGTGCGACGCCCGCATTCGATGCGGAAGCCTTCCTTGCCAACCTGCCCAGGAAGCCTGGCGTGTACCGCATGCTCGACGAGGCGGGCAAGGCGCTCTATGTAGGCAAGGCGCGCAGTCTCAAGCCCCGGGTAACCAGCTATTTCCGGGCTTCCGGGCTCGCGAGCAAGACGATGGCGCTGGTCGCCAGGATTCGTGACATCGAAATCACGGTGACCAACAGCGAGACGGAAGCGCTGTTGCTGGAACAGAGCCTGATCAAGCAGGAACGGCCGCCCTACAACATCGTTCTTCGCGACGACAAGTCCTACCCGTACATCTACCTCACGGGCGATGCGGACTACCCGCGCCTGACCTTTCATCGCGGCGCCCGCAGGAAAACCGGACGCTACTTCGGCCCGTTTCCGTCAGCGAGCGCCGTCCGCGACAGCCTCAACGCCCTGCAGAAGCTGTTTCGCGTCCGCCAGTGCGACGACAGCTTCTTCAAGAACCGCTCGCGCCCCTGTCTGCAATACCAGATTCAACGCTGCAGCGGTCCCTGTGTCGACCTGGTGACCCCGGAGGCGTATCGGCAGGATGTCGACCTCGCCGTGCTCTTTCTCGAAGGCAAGAGCGACGAGGTGCTCGACACCCTGAAAGAGCGGATGGACACGGCAGCGTCCGACCTCGACTTCGAGCACGCCGCCAAGTTTCGCGACCAGATTGCGCAGTTGCGCCGCGTCCAGGAACTGCAGTACGTGCACGCCGCCGAGGGGGACGTGGACATATTCGCCCTGGCGGAGGAGGGTGTAGTGGCATGCGTGCAGGCCCTGTACATTCGGGCCGGGCGCATGCTTGGGCAGCGCACCTGGTTTCCACGTAACGAGCTGGCCCTGGGTACTACGGAGTTACTGGGGGCGTTCATATCGCAGTACTACCTCTCCGGTTCGGAACGCGACCTGCCGAAAACCCTGATCGTCTCGGAGGCGATTGCGGACGCCGGCATCCTCGCCGATGCCCTGTCCGGCCTCGCCGGCCACAAGATGCGCGTGCTCTCGTCGGTGCGCGGCCGGCGCGCGGGCTGGCTCAAGCTGGCGGCCGACAATGCAGCTTACAGCCTGGCCTCGTACCTGGCCGACAAGCGCAATGTCTACGCGCGTTTCGTCGCCCTTCAGGAGGCGTTGCAGCTCGAGGACCTGCCGGACCGGCTGGAGTGTTTCGATATCAGCCACACCATGGGTGAAGGCACGGTGGCCTCCTGCGTGGTATTCGACGTGAACGGCCCGCTGAAGTCGGATTACCGGCGCTTCAACATCGACGGGGTCGCCCCCGGCGATGACTACGGCGCCATGGAACAGGCGCTGCGCCGACGCTATACACGCCTCAAGCAGGGCGAGGGAATGCTGCCCGCCGTTCTGGTCATTGACGGCGGCCGCGGCCAGTTGCGCCGGGCCCGGGACGTTCTCGGCAGCCTGCAGGTGGAAGATGTCCTGATTCTCGCCATTGCCAAGGGGGCGGGCCGCAAGCCCGGGCTCGAGCGGTTCTTCACGGGCGCCGGCCAGGTCGCCATCCCGCCGCAGTCCGATGCCTTCCACCTGCTGCAGCATGTGCGGGACGAAGCCCACCGTTTCGCCATCACGGGGCACCGGCAGCGCCGCCGCAAAAAAAGGCGCAGTTCCGACCTCGATGGCATTCCGGGGGTCGGGCCGAAGCGCAAGCGGGGCCTGCTCACCCACTTCGGAAGCCTTGCGGCGCTGAAGGGCGCGAGCCGCGAGGAACTGGCCAGGGTGCCCGGCATCAGTGGCAAACTGGCGGAGGAGGTATACGGGGCGCTGCACGCCGAGTGACCGAGACGGCGGCGCGATAGGAAAGACCTGTGACACGACACTAGAATGAACGCATGAACCTGCCCAACTTCCTGACGCTGCTGCGAATCGTGCTGGTACCCGTGTTCGCGCTGACCTACCTGGCTCCGGGCGGAGATTTTTTCCTGTATGCCGGAGCGCTCTTTGCGCTGGCCGCGTTCACTGACTGGCTCGACGGCTATCTGGCACGGCGGCTGGGACAGACGACACGGTTCGGGACTTTCCTGGACCCGGTCGCCGACAAGCTGATTGTGGTTACGGCACTGATCCTGTTGATCGGGCAGCATGCGAACCTGTGGCTCACGCTGCCCGGCATCGTGATCGTCAGCAGGGAGATTTTCATCAGCGCCTTGCGGGAATGGATGGCGGAGATGAACCGGCGCGGTCTCGTTGCCGTCACCCTGGTCAGCAAGGTCAAGACAACACTGCAGATGGTCGCGATCACGGTACTCCTGGCCAACCCACCGGACTTCGACAGTGCCTGGGTGATGGGCGGCTACGTGCTGCTGTACGTGGCTGCCCTGATGACCCTCTGGTCGATGTTCATCTATATCCTCGCGGCCTGGCCGACGCTGGAACTGGATCTGAAGAAAAAGCGCTGACGTATCGACATCCGGCCTGACCAGGCAACGGCCGGCGGGCCGTAACAGCCGTAACACTGACGGCGCCCTTCGAAACCCGGCCCGATAAAGCTAGAATCCGCGCTGGCGCCGCCCGCGCCTGCCTCAGATGCAGGGCAGACCCGGTGCTGATGCGCAAGAAAAGCACGGGCCGACAAGGCTGAGTGGCAGAGTGGCCATGCAGCGGACTGCAACTCCGTTTACACCGGTTCGATTCCGGTCTCAGCCTCCAACCCGATCCTGGTGCCCGGGGCGGGGCTCGAACCCGCATGGCCCTGCGGCCGAGGGATTTTAAGTCCCTTGTGTCTACCAGTTTCACCACCCGGGCGGGCTCGGCGTGGTGCCCAGGGCGAGATTCGAACTCGCACGCCGCTGAGGGCACTGGAACCTAAATCCAGCTTGTCTGCCAATTCCAACACCTGGGCCAGGCGCCGTAACGGTGCGCATTCTACTCGTCAATGCGCCCGCGTGCCGCGAATTGGATTTGAGGAGGACAGGCTCGGAGTACAGCGGCCCGGGTCCGGGCTGCCGACGGGTGGTGAACGCGGTAGTTGGCGGCGGTAGGTTTGTATACACTCCGCCGCAAATCGAACCGGGCGGGACTACCGGGAACCCGGCAATCGAATGGGTCGTGCCGGGGCTGGAAAGCGCGAGAGCGGCGCGACACGAAAGATGCGAAGGGGCCGGTATTGTAAACCCCGACACCGGTGCCGGTTCTGGGAGAATTCATGCCACTGCCAGAAATCCTGATGGTCCTGGGCTTTGTGCTGGCGGCCTATTCGGTTGTCTCCAACGACTCCATTCAGACCCTGGGCACCTTCCTTTCCTCCAATGCCCATCGGCCCTGGTGGGTGCTGTGGATCTACGCGGGCAGCATCCTGGTCGCGGTGCTTCTCTATGGCTGGTACGTCAACGACGGGGATCCGGCCTATGGCCGGCTGGAGGCCTTTCCGCCCCCGGAAGGCGGGGTCAACTGGCTGCACGTGCTGGCGCCGTTCACCCTGCTGGTGCTGACCCGGTTCGGCGTCCCGGTCAGTACCACCTTCCTGGTGTTGAGCGTGTTTGCGCCGGGCAACATCCAGGCGATGCTGTTCAAGTCGCTGTCCGGTTATTTCGTTGCCTTCGTTGCGGCGGTCCTTCTGTATCTCGCTCTCAGAAGGCTTACGGACTACCTGAGCCGCAACGCCGATTCCAGCGACGCCAGGGCCGTCCACTGGGTGGTGCTGCAGTGGGGATCGACCGCATTCCTGTGGAGCCAGTGGCTGATTCAGGACCTCGCCAACATCTACGTATTCGTACCCCGGGTGATCGGTATCTGGCCCCTGGTCGCCACCATCGTGCTGCTGCTCCTCATGCAGGGCATCATCTTCTATCAGCAGGGCGGCCGCATTCAGCAGATCGTCACCACCAAGACGATGACTGCAGACATCCGTTCAGCCACCATCATCGACTTCGTCTACGGCATGATCCTGCTGATCTTCAAGGAGTGGAGCAACATGCCCATGAGCACCACCTGGGTGTTCCTCGGGCTGCTTGCGGGGCGGGAAGTTGCCATGACCATCCAGACCCGGGGCCGTAACCTCAGGGAGACGGCGAAGCTGGTGGGCCTCGACGCGTTCAAGGCGTTCTCGGGGTTGGTGGTGAGCGTCCTTCTGGCCCTGGCCGGAATCTATTTCGCGGGCTGAGCGCGTTTGCGCGTCGCCTCAAGGCGACGCGCCTGGTGTAGGATTAGAGTTCCGACATCAGAACCGACGATGAAGAAGTATCCGCCAACTCCGGAAGAGCTTCGCGAGTGGATGGACCGCAAGGGTCTGTCGAACAAGAAGGTCGCCAAGGCTCTCCGGTTGTCCGACGGACGGGCGGTGCGTTTCTGGACGTCGAAAAAAGAGCCGCGAACGATTCCCTATCCCAGTTGGTACACGCTGAGGCACAAGTTCGGCAAATGAACCTTTAGCGATTGGGGCCCCGGTTCATCGGGTAGGGCTGCCAGCGCTCGAGCGAAACCTTCGGCAGAACCGTCGGATTCACACAGCTTCGCGGCCACCGGTTGCGCAGTACCAGCGCCACCTCCCGGCCAACGCGGCGCCGGGTTTCGGGGCGCATTCGGGACGTTGCCGAGGCGACGTGCGGGGTGAGTACGACGTTGTCCATCTGCAGCAACGGGTTGTCCTGTTCGATCGGTTCGGTTTCCAGCACGTCGAGCCCGGCGGCGGCGAGTTGCCCGTCGTTGAGCGCATCGATCAGCGCCGACTCATCGACAATGGGACCCCGTGCCGTATTGACGAGCACCGCCGTCGGCTTGACCCGGGCGAACGCCTCGGCATCGAACCGGTGCCGGGTCTCGTCGTTGAGGGGTGCGTGGATGGACAGGTAATCGGAGCGCTCGAGCAGCTCGGTGAAGCCGACGGGTTCCACGCCGTCTTCGCTCAAGGTGAGTTCGCTGACGTACGGGTCGTGTGCGATGACGCGCATGCCGAATGCCATGGCCCGGCGGGCGGTGCAGCGGGCGATGTTGCCGTAGGCGAACAGGCCCAGTGTCTGGCCCATGAGGCGCGGAACTGCTTCCAGGACGCCGCGTCCCCGGTACCAGTCGCCGGAGACAATGGTTCTTTCCATGACCCGGATGCGGCGCCCCGCCGCCAGCAGCAGCATCATGGCGTGGTCGGCCACTTCCTCGATGAACACATCCGGCACGTTGGTGACGACTATGCCGGCCTCGGTAGCCGCGGCAACATCCACCATGTCGACCCCGACGCTGCCGACGCCGATCACCACGCATTTCTCCAGCCTGGCGATGATCTCCCGGTCGAACTGGATGCCCCAGGAGGTGATGATCGCATCGGCATCGCGGGCGCCCCGGGCGAATGCTTCGGCATCGGAACCCTGAACCTCCACCAGGTCGGCAATGGGTGAGAGCGCTTCCAGTTCCGGGCCATAGCGCTCGGCGACGTCGCCCGGCCGTACATGCGCCGGTAGTTGGGCAACCACCTTTTTCCTGTTCAATGGGCTCGCCTCCGTTTTTGGCAAGGCAGATTCTACATGCGCGAGCGGTATGGAACAGGCAAAATGCGGCGCGAATCCTGAAGCGGTGCCGGGTTGCCGGCAATGGGCGAGATACGCCCGGTCTCATAAGGGCTGTGCGGTTGAACGTTCGGAAACGACTGGAGGTGCGGTTAGATGCGCGAGAACAAGGCGCTGGCGGCCTGGCGGCAGAATCGCCAGACCGTAGGAGGGTGGCTGTCGCTGGCCAACACCCACACGGCGGAAATCATGGGCGGGTTGGGTTTCGATTGGCTGTGCATCGACCTGCAGCACGGATTGCTGGACTATCAGGACCTCACCCGCATGCTGCCCGCCATCTCAATCGGGGATTCGACTCCGCTCGTGCGGGTTCCCTGGAACGAGCCCTACGAGATCATGAAGGTGCTCGACGCCGGCGCCTACGGGGTCATCGTGCCAATGATCAACAACCGGGAGGAGGCGGAGCGCGCGGTGGCCGCCTGCCGTTATCCGCCCGACGGCAACCGGTCCTATGGGCCGATTCGCGCCGCAGTCTACGGGGGGCGTGGCTATGCGGCCGAGGCGAACGGGCAGATCGCCTGCATCGCCATGATCGAGACTGCCGAAGGCATCGAGAAACTGGATGAGATTGTCTCGACGCCCGGACTGGACGGGGTCTACATCGGCCCTTCCGACCTGGCGCTGGCACTGGGGCTGTCACCCACCGGCGACAACGAGAACCCGGTACACGCGGA
Source organism: Pseudomonadales bacterium (assembly GCA_963663395.1). Lineage (GTDB taxonomy): Bacteria > Pseudomonadota > Gammaproteobacteria > Pseudomonadales > Azotimanducaceae > Azophilus. The sequence continues at coordinate 3,436,146 of OY760226.1, read as the reverse complement.
GACCGTGCTGCGCATTCGGGATGCCTGTCATGCGAACGGCGTGGCAGCCGGGATTCACACGGCCAGCGTCGCGTTTACCCGACGCTATTTCGAGCTGGGCTTCAACCTGGTCACACTGGGGTCCGACCTCCGGTTCATGATAAGGGCCGCCACGGCCGACCTGGCCGACATCCGCGGCGGTCTTGAGAGCGAGGGCGAGCAGACGGGTTACTAGGAGTTTCCAATTCGGCGCGCCAGCTGCCCGCTGCGCCGGGTTGGCATCTCGCATCGAATAGACCTCACGTCAGGCAGCGAGCTGGCATGGTTCTCCGACTGCATCGCCGGTTACTGTACATTTATACATGAAATCCTGTACTCTCCAGGCCGTGTGGCCGTAGTCGGTGTGAAGAAATTGCCGGGGCCGCGGATTGATTGTTGAGGGTCGATTGGATAACCAGCGAACCGGATGGCAGCGTGGCTGTCGGGGCAAGAGACCGCGCCCCGACCGGTAGCGTGGCCCGATCGTCTCGGCCGGGCCCGCTGCCGGCCGCGGTTGGTGACAGGGCACGAAGTGGCCCGGTGTTGCTGCCGGGGGTTCCGCCACCGCCGGACTACTACCGCAACAATCTGCTCCGGGTGCTGGAACACGTGCGGGACCACCACGCGGACCTGCTCCTTCCTGGCGAGTCCGGCTTCATCGCCAGGGTCGCCGGGGCGAGCCGGGATGCACAGCGGTTGTACGCCCGGCTGGTGAGCCGCACGGTTCCGCTGATCCGCCTGGACAAGCTCTCCTATCGGGAAGTCGAGCATCTCGAGGCCGCGGTGTCTGAATTGGCGGAAGCTGCCTTGATCGAACTCGGCGTGGACGCGCCGGTTGAGCGCCTGCTCAGGCTGTTCACCAAGGGCGAGTTGGCGGCGCTTTTCGAGGTGCGCGCACCTACGAAACAGGCCCTGCTCGAAAGCATCCTGAATCGTTGCGACGGCAGTGCGGTTCGCGAGCGCCTGCACGGGCTCTCCGACTGGCTGTGCCTGACCGACGCACATGCCCTTGACCTCGTGCAACTGCTCTTCTTCGGCGGTTCCGCCGTGGGCGGGCTGCGTGGGGACCTGACCACCTTTGTCCTGGAAGACCTGGGAACGGCGCGCTTCGAGGATTATGCGATCAGCCGCGACCGAAGAATCTTCCGCGATCGTGAGGAACTGCGCCGCTACCTGGCGTTGCGAGACCTGAACGCACTCTCGCACGAGGTCGCGGAGCACCCCGGGCTGGCCGGCGCCGTCCACATCGCCATCGCAGGTTTTTCGGAACCAGGGTCCCGCCTGGAACGAAGGCTCATCGACCGCTCGCTGAATCGCCTGGGCCGGTGGTTCGAGCGCACCGGATGCAACCGTGACGCCCTCGACTGCTATGGCCGCTCGTCGTCCCACCCGGCCCGTGAACGGCGCGTGAGAATTCTTACGCGAATTGGGGAGGCGGATGCCGCTCGAATCCTTCTCGACGAGATTGCCGGCGATCCGCGGAGTCCGGAAGAAAAGGACTTCGCCGCCCGGTTCGGCAAACGGAGGGTCGGCCCGGTGTCGGCGGTGACCGTCGTCCCCATGGAACAGGGGAGGGTGCAGGGCGTGGAACGACTGGCCCTCGACCGGCTCACTGCATCCGGCGGGGAAGGCTGGCACCTGGAAAATCACCTGCCGCTCGGGCTTGCGGGGCTGGCGTTCTGGGATGTCGTCTTCGCACCCGTTGACGGTGTATTCCTGAATCCTTACCAGGCGGGGCCCCTGGACCTGTTCTGGGAAGATTTTGCCGTCGCACGGCAAGCGGCACTGACAAGGGCAAAAGCATCCCTGGAAGACCCCATGCGTTTTGCCCGTACCCTGAAAGTTACCTTTGAAGCCAAGGCCGGCATCGTCAATCGGCTGGTGAGCTGGCGCCATCTGGATGCCTACAGGTTGGGCCGCATCCTTGAGACGGTCCCGCACGGCGTGCTGTATCCGCTGGTCTGTCACGTCATAGACAACCTGCGCATGGCCAGAACAGGGTTTCCCGACCTGCTGATTCTCTACGGAATTGACGACTACGAATTCGTGGAGGTCAAGGGCCCCAACGACCAGCTGCAGCCGGCCCAGCGTATCTGGTTCAAGTATTTTCGTGAAAATTCATGTAACGCACGGATATTGAAGTTTAATCTCCAGGCTGTTTCCGGTTCGGGTGGGCAGTGAGCGGCGCGGTTTGAGCGACGCGGGCGTCAGTGCGGGGATCGATTCCGGCTCCGGAAACGCGAACAAACCGGGTGCCAGGGCATTGGCGGTCCGCTGGCTCGCGGAGGCGGTGCACCGGCGGGGCGACCTGTATCCCTACCGCGGCAGCGAAACGTTGCGCCTGGGCACGCGGGCCGAGGAAGGCATTGCCACGCAGCGGCGGATACAGCGTGACCGGCCGCCTGACTACCGGGTGGAATATCCGGTACGCCAGCGGTTTGCGATGAACGGCGCCGAATTCGAGCTTCGGGGCCGGGTGGACGGCTTGCTGGTTGCAGAAGACTCCGGCCTTGTCGAGGAGTTCAAGGCTACGCGCATCGACGTGGAAACCGTGCATTTCCACGATGGTGCTGTCCATTGGGCACAGGCACGGCTTTACGCGGCCCTGCTCGCCCTGGAACACCCTGGCGTTCGAAACTGGCGGCTGAGGCTGGTGTACTGCCACCCGGACACGGGCCGGACCCGCACCTACGAAGAAAGCTCGGGGCCGGACGCGCTCGCGCGGTTCCTGAATGAGACGCTCGAACGCCTGCGGCCGCCTGCACAGGCGCACCACGAGCGGGCCCGCGATGCCTGGCTCAATGCCCGGCCTTTCCCGTACGAGAGCTTCAGGCTGCACCAGCGCGCCCTGGCGCGGCGCTGCTACCGGGCCCTGCAGGACAGGGAAGCCCTGCTGATCGAGGCGCCGACCGGCAGCGGCAAGACCATGGCCGCGATCTATCCGGCATTGAAGAGCCTGGCGGCCGAGGGTTCCGGCAAGCTGCTGTTCCTGACCAGCCGGGGTACCGGCGCCCGGGCGGCCCAATCTGCCCTGGCGAGAATCGACCCCGGCCGGGAGCATTTGCGCACGCTGACGGTCACCGCGAAGGAGAAGGCCTGCATCGTGGAGGGCATGCCCTGTTCGGCGGACGCGTGTTCCTACGCCCGGGGTTATTACGACAAGCGGGATGCAGCGCTGGAGGCGCTCCTCGAGGAGCGGGCAATTGGTCCTGACCTGATCGCCTCGACTGCCCGGCGCCACGAGGTATGCCCCTTCGAACTGTCACTCGATGCCGCTGTCCGGTCGGATGTCGTGGTTTGCGACTACAACTACGTGTTCGATCCCGTGGTGCGGTTACAGCGTTTCATGGCGGACGACGAGATCGATCTCCTGATCGATGAAGCCCATCAACTGAACGGCCGTGCCATGGAAATGCTGTCCTGCCGCCTTGACCGATTCGCCTTCAAGGCAGCCCTGGCGGAGCCGGTCGAAGACCAGGTCGCCAGACGGCTCAAGTCGATCGATCGCGCCCTGCTGGCGCTGCGCAGGCAATACGGCGCGGACAACGAGACCGTTATCGATCAACCCCAGTCCCTGACCCGTGCAATCATCCGTTTCCTTGACGAGATGCAGTCCTCCGCAGTGGATCTTTCGCGACTGCCCGCGTTGCGGGCCGCGGTATTCGATGCGGGCCGCTGGCTGCGCTCGGAAGGCTGGCGCGAGGCAGGGCCGTTCGAGTACCTGCTGGACACCCGCCGGCGCGGCATCGCGGTCCGCTCCCAATGCCTGGACCCGGGCCGCCACATTCGGGATACCCTCGCGCGCTACCGGGGCAGCATCCGTTTTTCCGGCACGCTGTCGCCGCTGCCGCTCTACAACCGGTTGCATGGGCTTGACGATGCCCCGTCCGAGCGGGCTGCAAGCGCTTTCGGCGGGCACCAGCTCGCTGTTCTGCTGGTGCGCGACATCGACACTTATTACCGGGGTCGGGAGGAATCGATCGGCCGGCTGGTGGGGGCCGTTCACGCCGTCTATTCCTCGCGTGCCGGCCACTACCTGGTGGCGTTCCCGTCCTACGCCTATCTCGACCGGTTCTGCGATGCGGCCCGGGGCCACTTTCCAGAGGGGAGCCTGCATCGCCAGGTGCCGGACATGACGGAAAGCGAACGGGAGGCCTTTCTGGCGGCGTTGCGGGAGGCCGGTGAACCGCGCCTTGCGGCGGTGGTGCTCGGCGGCGTCTTCGCCGAATCCGTAGACCTGGCCGAGGTTCCCCTGGCGGGTGTCATCGCGGTGGGGGCGGGCATTCCACCGCCCGACCTGCTCCGCGACCGTCAACGGCAGTATTTCGACCAGGTATCCGGCAACGGCCGTCAGGTTGCCTTCCTGCTGCCGGCGATGACCCGCATCGTGCAGGCCGGCGGGCGCCTGTTGCGCTCGCCCGAGCAGCGCGGCGTCATCTGCCTCATTGACCCGCGCTTCGGCAACGCCGAGTACCGGAAGTTTTTCCCCGCCCACTGGGAGCCGCAGCCCGTGCCAGCGAGTGAACTGGGCGCAGCGGTGGCGAAATTCTGGGAAGGGTCTATCCTGCCCGCGAGCCAGGCTCAGTGCGGCGCAATGGAGGCTGCCGGATGATTCGATGGCACACAGGGTGGAATGGTCGGCCGGTCAAGGCACCGGCGCGCGTGGGCGGGCCGGCGCGATGACGTTCCGGCGCACCAAGATCATCTGCACGATCGGCCCGAATACCTCCAGCTATCCCGTTCTCGAAAAGATGGCGGAAGCCGGCATGGACATGGTTCGACTGAACATGTCGCACGCGGACCACGCCGGCGCCGAGAAGATCATCGGCTGGATCAAGACGCTGAACCGAAAAGGCCGCCGCCCCATCTCCATCATGCTCGATACCCAGGGCCCGGAAATCCGCACCGGTGATGTCAGCGAACCCATCGACCTGGCGACGGGGGAGGTGGTGACCTTGAGCGTGCGCGACCCGGACGAAGTGGAAACCTCCTCCATCCACGTCAACTACCGTGAACTCGCGGACATCGCCCGGAAGGGCAGCCGCATCACCGTGGACAACGGCCTGCTCAACTTCGAGGTGCTCGAAGTGGAGGCCAAGCAACTGGTGTGCAAGGTGATTGACGGGGGCCTGCTGGGCAGCAAGCGGCACGTCAACCTGCCGGGCGTCAGGTTGAACCTGCCGGCCATCACGCAGAAGGACCGCGTCGACGTGGAATTCGGGCTGACCCATGAACTGGACTTCATCGCCCTGTCGTTCGTGCGCGCGGCGGAAGACGTTCACGAACTCAGGTCGATTCTGAGCGGCCGCAAGGGCCGGCCGGGCATCATCGCCAAGATTGAGGATGCCGACGGCGTGGCCAACCTGCACGAGATCGCCCAGGCGTCCGACGGCGTCATGGTCGCCCGGGGCGATTTGGGTATCGAGACGGACATCGCCGATCTGCCCAACGTGCAGCGGCGCATCGCTTACGCCTGCGCCAAGTGGGGCCGGCGCTGCATCGTTGCGACTCACCTCCTGGAATCGATGATCGAAAACCCCATCCCCACCCGGGCGGAGGTTACCGACGTGGCCAATGCCGTCTACGAGGGCGCCGATGGGGTCATGCTCTCCGGCGAAACGAGCGTGGGCAAGCACCCGGTGCGCTGCGTCGAGCAGCTCGTGTCGATCACGAGGGCGTCGGAAAGATTTCGGGGGCTCGGCTACGAGCGAAACCTGGTTGCTGAAACGGACAAGCAGCAACTGGCCATTCATGCCGTGGCGCTCGCGGAGTCGATCAAGGCGGACGGCATCGTCGTCGTGACCCGCCGCGGTGTCATGGCGGACCTCGTCACCAATGCGAGGCCGCCGACCGTGCCCATCTATGCCTTTACCAACGACAGCCGCACGCGCCGGCGCCTGACCCTGAATCGCGCGGTACGCAGCTACCGCACGGATTTCAGCCTGGAACCGGAAAAGTCACTGCAGCGCGCACTGCGCGTCCTGCGCGAACGGGAGAAGATGGACGCCGAGGCGAAAGTGGTGGTGATCTCCGATGTGCTCGCCGGGGCCCAGACCGATGCGATTCAGATTCGTTTCCTGGGCGGCGCAGAGGAGGCGGCCGGTTAACCCGCAAACGCAAACACGAAAGCAGTCACGCAAAAACCAACAAAATTTGTGAACTCGATGAGCGGCTCGGTGCAAATTGCGGGTTAAGCAAAGCGCCCCAGTTTGCAGTAATGTACGCCTTGTGTGGCGCGAACGTGTGAAGAATTTGCCGATACGCCTTTCCATGTTCATGGCGCCCTCGTTTGCCGGTGGCGTACTGGCCGCGATGCTCGTCAGCCCGCTGCTTGCGGGGGCGGCTCAGGGTGCGGAACGCCGCATCGACTTCGATAACGGGGATGCCTACGTCGGGGAGGTCGTCGATGGCGAGCGGACAGGCCGGGGCACCTACACCTGGGCCAACGGCAGCCGCTACGAAGGCGAGTTCCTGGCCAATCGGAGACACGGGTCGGGCGTGTTCACCTGGCCGGACGGCCGGCGTTACGAAGGGCAGTTCGCCGAAGGCACCAGGCACGGTCAGGGGGTGTTCATCTGGCTGGACGGCCGGCGTTACGAAGGACAGTTCGAGGACGGCCGGCGCTCGGGCCAGGGAACGCTTTTGTGGCCCAATGGCGACCGCTACGACGGCGAATTCGCCAACAACCGGATGCATGGCCAGGGCGTGCTGGCATTGCACGATACGGGCAGCTACGAAGGCCCGTTCGTCGACGGCAGGATGCATGGCAGCGGGGTCTTCACCTGGCCGGACGGCCGGCGTTACGAAGGGCAGTTCGCCGATGGCAACAAGGCGGGGCTCGGCACCCTGACCTGGCCCAACGGCAACCTCTATCGCGGCCAGTTCGCCGATGACGAGCGCACGGGTCTCGGCACGCTGTTCTGGCGGGACGGCACCGTGTTTCACGGCCAGTTCGCGGCCGGGCTGATGCAGGGCCATGGCGTCAAGCGGACGCCGGACGGTTCCATGGAACTGCAGCAGTGGCAGGGCGGCAACCTGGTATCGGCGCAGGCGCTGGCCGAGGAAGCGCGATGCCGCCTGCAGATTCTCGACAGGCCCTGGATGTTCGACGGCGCATCGTGCATCAACGGGCTGGCGCACGGCCGGGGCCTGGCCGTGAGCCTCGATGGCGACTACATCGTCGTTGACGGACATTTCGTGCTCGGACGGCTGGTGGCGGGAGACCCGGAGCCGCTGAAACTCGCGGGCTCCTAGCCAACGTGGACATACCCGGATATCGCTTGGAACGGGAACTTGCGCGGGAAGCGGGCCGGCGGGTCTGGCTTGCCTCGCACAAGGGTTCGAACCGCACGGTGGTCCTCAAGTACCCGGCCGGTGAACAACCCGACGGGGAGAGCGTCCGGACCGGCTCCGTGGCGCCGTCCATCGGCCGGAGCCCGGAACTCCGCCACCGCAACATCGCCCGGATTCACGACAGCTTCGATTGCGGGTCGACCCGCGTTCTGTCGGTCGAGTACATCTCTGGCGGAAACCTGAAAGACCGGTTGCGCGCCGGCATGCGCTCACCTGTGCTGGCACGGGTGATGCGGGTCATCGGCGCTGCGCTGGACCATGCCCACGACCACGGCTTCGTGCACCTGGATGTCAGGCCTGAGAACATACTGTTCAGACAGGACGGCAGCCCGGTGCTCACGGACTTCGGCAGCGGCTGGCGTATTGCAGACGGCCAGCCGCCGGCAGGGTACGCGGCGAGTGCGGGGGTACCCGGTTTCATGAGTCCCGAACAGGCGGCGGGAGGGGCGGTTGATTACGCCTCGGACCGCTATTCGCTGGGAGCGGTTCTGTACAACGCCCTGACCGGTGAATTGCCGTACCAGGCCGACGCGGGCATGACATTCGGAAATGGGCGACCCGCGGACCGAGCGCCCAGGTTGCCGGCGCACCTGAGCAAGCTGCAGCCTGTGGTCGACAGGGCAATTGCCCAGAACCCGGGGCAGCGGTTCTCGAGAGGCGCGAACCTGGCTGCCGCCCTGGAAGAGGCGATTCGCCAGCCGCCGCTCGCGGATACATCGTTCAAGTCGGTCGCTGTGTCCGTTGAGGAAATTCGGGCGGTGACCGGCGGGCTGTTCACGGCTCCGGCCGATGCCGCCCGGCAGGAGCAGCGCTCCCGGCGCCGGCAGAAAACCGGGGCGCGCACCTTGACCTGGCTGTTGCTGGTGGCCCTGACCGGGTCGGGAACCCTCTGGCTGGTCAATACCCAGCCCCTCTGGCTCGGCACGTTGCTCGCGGAAGCCGGGCTCGCCGAAGATCCGCTGTTGCGCACGGCCTGGCTGGATGCCCAGTCGTTGCAGCAGGACCCGAATCAGAGCCTGTCCGCCATCGTTGCCGGCTATCGGCGGGTGCTGGCGGTCGATGCGGAGCACACCGAAGCGCAGGCGGCGATTCAGGGGCTTGCGGAACAGTGGCGCGCGGGGGTGCTGGATTCAGTGCGGCAGAACGATGTCGCCCGGGCGGAAGCCAGGCTTCAGGAAATGTCCGCCGCTTTTCCGGACCATGCCGCCCTGGCCGACCTGGAGCGGCAGCTCACCGACCGGAAAACGGCGGCCGAGTTGCTGGCGAGCACGCAGGCGCTGCTGGGCAGCCACGGCCTTTCGGACGTTCCGTCGGCTACCGCGGCCATCCAGGCCTTCCATGAGGTACAGCGGCTGGCGCCCGGGCACCCGGTGGCACAACAGGAACTCGATGCCCTGGGAGAGCACTATGCCGGCCTGGCGAGGCAAGCGGCGGCAACGGGCGATCTCCAGAATGCCATCAGTTTCCTGGAACGGGCGACGGCGGCGAGCGGCGACTCACCGCTGCTGCGGGCGGTGCGGGGCGAGATTCAACAGGCGACGACCGCCCGGGCGGCTATCGAGGAACTTCTGCAACAGGCCCGCGCCTATCGCGTCCAGGGCTTCCTGGTCACGCCGCCCGGGGAGAATGCCGCCGAATTCTATAACCGGGTGCTGGCGACGGCTCCGGACAATGCCCTGGCCCGGCAGGGCCTGAGCGAGGTGACCTCACAACTGTTGAGCCAGGCTGCGCGGATGCTGGAGCGCGATGAATTTGCTGCCGTGGGGAACCTGCTCGATCAGGCCAGTACCGCCGGATTCGAGTCCGAGCCGTTGCTGGAAATCAAGATCCGCCTGGAGGAAAGGATGGCTGCCCTGACGATGGTTGCCACCAATCTGCGCGAGGCGGGGGAACTGCTTCGGCAGGGGTTCGTGACCGAGCCTCCCGAACAGAATGCCGTGTCGCTGCTGCGGGAGGTCGAGCGTCTCGACCCGGGCAACGAGGGCGCGGAAGCATTGCTGACCCAGGCAGCCGCCCGCCTGGTCGAGGTGGCCATGGAGGCCCACTCCGTCGGCCTCGAAGATGAGGCCAAGCAATACCTGGAACTTGCCCTTACGGTCACGCCGGATGTGCCGGCGTGGCGCACCCTTCGAGAATCCTGGGAGTAGACATGAGCGTACGCATTCCATTCCGCCGCGAACTGGAGTTCACCTACGGCGAAATCGCCGATGTGGCGCCGGGCATTCGGCGGGTCGTAGCCAGGAACCCGAGCCCCTTCACCCTGTACGGTACAGGCACCTATATTCTCGGCCGCGGCAGGGTGGCGGTGATCGACCCGGGGCCGGCGGACGATGCGCACATTGCCGCATTGCTGGACGGATTGAACGGGGAGACCATCACCCATCTCCTGGTGACCCACACCCATATGGATCATTCCCCCGGCTGTCGCCTGTTGCAGGAGCATACCGATGCGAAAAGCTATGCGTACGGGCCGCACGGCGCGGGGAAGCTCGAACGCGGCGTGCCGGTGGAAGAGGGCGGCGACATGGACTTCGAGCCGGACTGGAAGGTGCGCCACGGAGATGTGATTCACGGCGACGGCTGGTCGGTGGAGTGCGTGTACACCCCCGGCCATACGTCCAATCACATCTGTTACCAGTTGCAGGGAGAGCGCGCGCTGTTTACCGGCGACCATGTCATGGGGTGGTCCACCAGCATCATCTCGCCACCCGACGGCGACATGGCCGCCTACATGTCGAGCCTGGAACTGCTGCTCGAGCGGGATGACCGTATCTTCTGGCCGACCCACGGGCCCTGCATCGAGGACCCCAAGACGCTGGTCTCCGCCTTCATCGCCCATCGGCGTGAACGGGAAGAACAGATCCTGCATTGCATCAGCAACGGCGTGTTCAGGATCGAGGAAATGGTGCCGCTCATGTACACCGATCTCCCGGAGTTCATGTACCCCGCGGCGGCCCGCAGCGTGCTGGCGGCGACGGTTTTCCTGGTGGAAAGCGGAACGCTTGCGACCGACGGCGACCCGGTTCTCGACAGCGTCTACCGACTCGCCTGAGCCGGTTGAGTGCCGGCACGGTTTTCGCCGGCTGTCGTGATCTTCACAGACGCGGGAGCGTCCCTGGCCACGGGTAGCTGGACCATGACGGCGACACCGCTGCCGTCGGTCAGGTTCAGCGCGCGCACGTGACCGCCGTGATGCTCGGCGATGACCCGCACCACGTAAAGGCCGAGGCCGAAATGCATGTGGCTGTGCGGGCCCCGGTGCGTCACCATGGAATCGAACAGTGATTCCTGGGTCTTGTCGGGCAGGATGGGGCCCCGGTTGGCCACCGTGATCTGCAGGTAGCCGCGATTCGTGTCGAGCTGCACGGTGACCGGGCTGTCGGCCCGATGGAAATCGATGGCGTTGTCGACTATCTTGTCAAGCATCTGCTCGATGCGGTGGTCCGAGACCCGCGCGTACGCTGCCGTTCCCGTGCCCCGGTAAACGAACTCGCACCGGGGATGGCTCAGGCGGCAGTTGGCCACGTAGTTTTCGAGGAGTTGCCGGATGTCGACCAGTTCCAGTTCCTCGGTTTCCAGCGATTCCTCCAGGCTGGCCGCGTCGGCCAGGTTCTGCACAATGGAGCCGATCCGCATCACGCCGCGCCTGGCGCTGTCGAGATACTTGCTGTTGCGCACCTCGGGATGCTGCTCGGCGAGGTTCTGCAGCGAGGTGCTGAGGGTATTCAGCGGGTTGTTGATCTCGTGGCGCAGGGTTCTGGGCATGTTCTCCAGGAAAGTGCTGTGCTGGTGCAGCTTCGAGAGCATGTCGGAGACGCTGCGCGACAGGTCGCCGATCTCGTCGCCGGAAGATGTCTCGCTGCGCAACGTGCTGGTTCTGAGCCTCCCGCGGGCATCGATGGCTGCGCTCGCCTCCTGGCGCAGATTGCGGATGCGCCAGGCGAGCCGGCCCGCAAAGCCCACCATGGCGATCAGAATGGCGAACAGGCTCGCCACGGAGACCAGTATCACCTGCTCGAGGGCCGAGCGCTGGAAGCTCATTATGTCGTCGATGTTCTGTTCGACGACCACCGTGCCGATGACGTTGTCCCGGGAGACGATGGGATGTGCCGCCGTGATGATCTCCAGCGATTCATCGACGCTCTGGCGGATGACCTGAGGGTTGCCGCCCAGGGATTCGGCAATGATCTCGTTGGCGATGTCCTCCGGGTCGCCGCGGCCGTCCGCTTGCGGGTCCCAGCGCTCGAACATGCTGAACCGGTGCAGCAGCGGGCGAATGGCTTCAAAACCGTCCTCGATGAAAGCCATCAGCGAATCGCGCGGTTCGCCGGCCACCGCGGTGGTGTGTGCGCCGGTCTCGGCGCGTACCCGTTGCTCGGCATCGATGACCAGAATGCGGGCGCCGGAATAGCCGAGCCCTTCAATGATGTTCAGCACTTCCGGTGAGCGCAGAACAACAAGGTCGAAGCTTTCCTTGCCGGCCGTGGGCAGGGTCTGTACCAGGGCGGCGACTTCCCGTGTGCGTGGATTGTCCACATCGGCTACCGACACGCCGAAATAGCGTCGGGACCCCAGCAGTTCCAGGGGCAGGCGGAACTCCATCGCCCAGCCCGCTTCGGTGGGTTCCACGTAGCCCTGAATCGCCGTCTCGGGTGCTCCGGTGGTGGCGAAGCGCCAGTCGTCGTCCATCGTGTAGGCGGTGACGGCGCCGGCTTCCGTGAACACCAGGCTGACGCGCCCGTCTTCGCCGTCGGGACGAATGTACGAAAGACGCACGTGATCGGCGCTGTCCAGGCGCAGGTAGTCCGGATCCCGATAGACGAGTCGCGGATCCTTGACACGCAGATAGAGGTACAGCTGGCCGGCGCGTTCGCCCAGCAGGAGCTGGAAGGAGGCATCGCCGACATCCTGCCCGGCGCCGAAGGAGAGCAGCTTCTCTTCGAGGTTGTCTCCCCAGTCCTCCAGGCGCCCGTCGAGCCGCACATTGCTTTGCAGGGGGTGCGCGAACAGGGTCTCGTAGTCCTCGATGGTCACCGGCAGGTCGTTGAACAGGTCTTCCCTGCCGTTGAAGAGCGTCGAGATGCCTTCGGCCATCAACAGCTGTGCATGGGACTGGCCCTGGACCAGCAGGCGCTCCATCTCCACGAGTTGGCGGTAGCTGAACCAGGGCACGATCAGCAATGTCAGGCCAAGCAGGATCAGCTTGGTGCCGAGCCTCGGGCCGCGGATGCGGCGCAGGCGTTTCAAGGGCGCCACCAGCGGTAGCCGAAACCGTACTCGCTCTTGATGCCCGCAAAGGTGCTGTCGACCTTTTCGAACTTCTTGCGGATATTGCGCATGTGGGTGTTGATGGTGTTGTTGGTCACCAGGCTCTGCATGGTGGCGTTCATCAGTGATTCGTAGCTGACCGCGTGGCCTGGCTGGCGCACGAGTTTTGCCAACATCCGGAACTCCGTGCCGGAGAGGTCGATGCGATGGCCTTTCCACGACACCAGCAGCGCTTCCTGGTCGATGGTCAGATCGCCCACGTGCTTGGCCGTGGGACTTTCCTGTTCGGCGTGCTCGGAGCGTACTTCGTTGATGCGCAGGAGCGAGGAGATGCGCTCGGCCAGGTAGTCGAGGGAAATGGGTTTGGGCAGGTAGTCCCAGGCGCCAAGGCGCAAACCCGAAATCTTGTCGATCTCGTCGATACGTTCGGTGAGGAAGATGACCGGCAGCGATGGCGACTTGCCGAGCAGCGCCCGGCACAGCTGAAAGCCGGCATCGACCTCGTCGCCGAGGATGATGTCGAGAATGACCAGGTCCGGGAGGTTGGTGTGCATGCCGTCCAGCGCTTCTTCGCGGCTGGCGTAGGCGACGACCTCGTAACCCTTCTTGGTGATGGCATCCGCGTAATTGGCGCGCTGGTCCGGGTCGTCTTCGACGATAGCGATGCTCTTGGCCATCCGAGCCTCCTTTGATTCCTGCCAATTCTATCGGAATCGGCCGGGGCCAAAAACGCGCGCCCAGGGAGCCGCCATGCACGCATCCGGCGGAGGAAGGTGTTCGCGCCCAAATTGTGCGTTGGCGGAAACCTCACATCGCCGCACCCATTCATGATTGGGTGCGGCTAGAATCGACGGGGAGACGTATCGGCAGGGAGCCTGAGAATTGAACGCAAAGTACGAGAGCGGCCTTGGCAGGCGCCGCGCGAACTACACACCGCTTTCCCCGATTTCCCTGATCAGGAGAACGGCCCGGGCTTATCCGGACCACGCAGCCGTTCAATACGGCAACGACAGCCGCTCCTGGGAGGAGACGTACGCGCGATGTGCATCGCTGGCGGCGGCGCTGCGCTCCCGAGGGGCTGATTTCGGGTCTACCGTCGCGGCCCTGTTGCCCAACACGCCCCCCGCAGTGGAAATGGCCTTCGGGGTGCCGATGTCCGGGGCGGTGCTGAACATGATCAATACGCGCCTGGACGCGGCCGGAATCGCCTTCATCCTCGATCATGGAGAAGCCGAGTACTTCGTTGTCGACTCGGGCCTGGCGGAAACGGCGATGCAAGCGGTGTCACTCGCCGCGGTGCAGCCGGAGATCGTCTATGTGCATGACCCCGCGGCACCCGGCGAGAAGCCGCCAGGCGCCCTGGAGTACGAGTCCCTGCTGGCTGCATCGGAACCCATGCGCGACGCGGACATGGCGCCCGGCAATGAGTGGGACGCCATAGCGCTGAACTACACCTCGGGCACCACGGGGAACCCGAAGGGCGTTGTCTATCATCACCGGGGTGCGTACCTGAACGCGCTGGGCAACGCCCTGGAATGGACCCTGCCCCGCCATCCCCGCTATCTCTGGACGCTGCCGATGTTTCACTGCAACGGCTGGTGTTTCCCGTGGACGGTGGCCGCCGTGGCAGGCACCAACATCTGTCTGCGCGCCCCCGCCGCGGACGACATACTGGCGGCCATCGGCGAGGCGGGGGTGACCCACCTGTGCGGTGCGCCGATCGTTCTCAACATGGCGACGACCGAGGCGGAGAGTCGCGGGATTGCGCTGGATGCCCCGGTTGAGGTCATGACCGCCGGCGCGGCGCCCCCGGCTGCCGTGCTGCAGCGCGCCGAAGCCGTCGGGTTCCGCATCACCCATGTCTACGGGCTTACCGAAGTCTATGGCCCGGCGGCCGTGTGTGCCTGGAAGTCGGAATGGGACGGACTGCCGGCCACGGAGAGAGCGGCGCTGAAGGCGCGGCAGGGGGTCAACTACACGGTGCTGGAAGAGTTGAGCGTTCGTGACCCGGAAACCCTCGATCCGGTCAAGCCGGACGGCGAGCAGATAGGCGAGGTGATGTTTCGCGGCAATGTGGTCATGAAAGGCTATCTGAAGAACGGCCCGGCCACCGACGAGGCCTTCGCCGGCGGGCATTTCCGGTCGGGCGACCTCGCGGTGATGCACCCGGACGGCCACATCCAGATCAAGGACCGGTCGAAGGACATCATCATCACGGGTGGCGAGAACGTGTCGTCCATCGAGGTGGAGAGCGTGATTTACCAGCACCCGGCGGTGGGTGAAGCGGCGGTGGTGGCGGCGCCGGATGAGCGCTGGGGCGAGACGCCGGCGGCCTTCGTGGAACTGAAGGAAGGATGCACGGCGACGGCGTCCGAACTCATCGACTTCTGCCGTGAGCGGCTGGCCCATTTCAAGTGTCCCCGGCACGTCCTGTTTCGGGACCTGCCCAAGACGTCCACCGGAAAGATACAGAAATTCGTCATTCGGCAGTGGGCTGCGGACATTGACGGAGAGGAGCGGCGACTGGGGTCCGCATGAACGATGCCCGGGTTACCCCGTTGGCGCGACCGCCCCTGCGCCGAAAAACACTAGTTCAAGCCGACCACAAACGACAGTGTCGGCCCGATCTCGCGGTTGACCACCACGTCGGCAATAGAATCCAGGGGCGTTTCTTCCCGGTTCACGATGGCGACCCTGGCGCCAAGCTGCTTGGCGTATTCGGGAAACCCGGCGGCGGGATAGACGACCAGGGATGAACCGGCGACCACCATGAGGTCGCACGACTCGGTGGCTTCCTGGGCGCGCTGCATGGCTGCTTCCGGCATCGCCTGGCCGAAGGATATGGTTGCCGACTTGACGATGCCGCCGCAGGCGCTGCAGGGCTGCACCCGGCCGGTTTCCCGGAACTGGCTTTCGAGGTCGGCCAGTTCGTAGCGAATGCCGCAGGAGAGGCATCGGGCGTACCCGGCATTGCCGTGCAGTTCGATGACCTTGTCGTCCGGGATGCCCGCATCCTGAAAGAGGTTGTCGACGTTCTGGGTGATGACCGCAATGCAGCGGCCCTCGTCGACCAGTTGGGCTACGCTGCGGTGGCCCTTGTTCGCCCGGGCGTTCTCCAGGGTGCGATCGCCGCTGAAGCGCCGCCGCCAGGATTCCTGGCGCACGTCCTCGGAGGCGACGAACTCCTGGAACGGGATGGGTTTCATCTTCGTCCACAAGCCGCTGCCGGGGGTTCTGAAGTCGGGAATGCCGGATTCGGTGCTGATGCCGGCGCCTGTAAAGAATACGATGCGATTCGACGAATCGATCAGGCGCGCGAGCGCTTCAACATCCTTGGTGGGCATGCCGGCGATGATAGCAGAAGCCTCCGGCTCTACCGTCGCGGGTGCGTCCGAGGTGCCTTTTCCGGCGCTGAACTTGCGGGTACACTAGCCGCTCGCATCGCTTCGCTCGGGGTTTGGGACATGCGCAGAATCATTGGCGGGCACGGGGACGAGGACACCGAAGAGCATATCAACCTGACGCCCATGCTGGACGTCGTGTTCATCATGCTCATCTTCTTCATTGTCACCGCCACCTTCGTCAAGGAGATCGGCCTTGATGTCAACCAGCCGGACGACTCGCCGAAATCCGAAGATCCGGACAAGAAGAGCATCGTCGTGCGCATCACCAACCGGGACCGCATCATGATCGCCCAGCGCGATGTCGACTGGCGCTCGGTGCGCGCCAACATCGAGCGCCTGCACGCGGAAAATCCCGAGGCGCCGGTGGTCATTCAGCCGCACCCGGACTCCCAGACAGGAACCATGATCCACGTGATGGACTCCGCCCGCCTTGCGGGGGTCTTCAACGTCTCGCTTGCATCGAATTAGCGGGGCAATGCGCCTGGTCAGCCCGTTGCAGGCTGTCGCCCACGCCTCGCTCCCCGCTTGTTGCGACACCGGACTTTTCCCACGGCCTGCCTGACCTGCTGATCGCGCGGCAAGCTTGCAATTGAGTCGAGTCTGCAGGTGGCGACCGCTCTTTCGTCGGGCCGGGCATGGCCCCGTCAGTCGATAAAGAACAGCGTAACGACCTGCGCGTCGCAGAAGCAGAAACGCCCGTACCCCCCGTCGAGCAGCCGATTGGGTTCGTGCTCTCCCAGGTACCGGGCCCGAAATGTCGACCTGTTCCAGTCGACGTCGAGTTCCACTTCCCGAAACCCGATGTATCGCCCGACGATTGGATTTATGGCCTTGTAGGCGGCTTCCTTGCCGCTGAACTTCACGACACCTTCAAGTGGGTCCTTCAGGGTTCTTCTACGTTCCGCGGGCGTAAAGAGCTTGCCGTGCAGGCGAGGATTGCCGCGGGCGAAGCGCTGTGAATCTTCCACATCGATGCCGATGCCCCGGAGCGAGCCTTCCGATACCACCGCGGCTGCCAGAGTATCGCTGTGACTGATGGAGCCGATAAACCCTGCAGGCCAGACCGGGCGGCCCTGATCGTCACGCGGGATGGGCGGCGAAACCTGCGCCAGCCTGTGCAGGGCCATCCGCGCGAAATGGCGCCCGCTGGCGAACTGACGCCTGCGTTTGGCTATGGCCCGCGCCACGCCGGACGCCTCTTCCGGCAGCAGCGGGTGATCGGCGACGGGGCCGGCTTCAACCGCGCAGCCGCCCGGTAATTCGATGTCGATGGCCGGCATCACTTGATTGTCCTATGGTCGACTGGCCATGGCTATCCTGTTGGCGGGACACATCTTTCAAATGCACCGATAATAAAAATTATTCGTATTTGCTATTGACGCGCATTTACAACTCGATGTAGTTTGCTCCACGCCAATCCGGCGGGAAAGAGACACTTCCTCATGGGATCGAGAACACTCGCCCTGTGTGTACTGCTGCTCGCGACGACAGGTAATTTCGCCTTCGCTGACGACGCTGCGGTATCCCCGTTCTACGAGGAAATTACCATCGTCGGCACTCGGGAAGACGCCCAGGACGTCAATGGCGCGGCCCATGTCATCGGAGCGGAAGAACTGCGCGAATTTGCCTATTCCGACATTCAGCGTATTGCCCGGCGCGTTCCCGGGGTGTCGGTCCAGGTGGAGGACGGCTACGGATTGCGTCCGAACATCAGCATTCGCGGCGTCGCGAGCGAGCGCAGCGGCCGCATCACGCTGCTCGAAGACAACGTGCTGATCGCGCCGGCCCCATACTCCGCGCCGTCTGCCTACTATTTCCCAACTGCGGGCCGCATGGCGGCGTTCGAGGTGTTGAAGGGCCCGTCGGCCATTACCCAGGGCCCCTATACGATTGGCGGGGCGCTGAACATGATCTCGACGCCGGTGCCCTCGAAGCGCCGCGGAACCCTCGTGGCCGAAGCCGCCGAGGACGGCACCGGTCGCATCCATGCCTTCTACGGGGGCTCGAATCAGGCGGGGCTGGGCTTTCTGGTGGAAACCCACCAGTGGTTCTCCGACGGCTATCAGCGCATCGACAGGAACGGGCGCGACACCGGCCTCGAACTGGAGGATTACACGCTCAAAGCCCGTTTCGCTCCCCCGGATTCACGGCACAGCTTCGATTTGAAGCTGCAGTACGCCAGGCAGTCATCGAACCAGAGTTACCTGGGCCTGATCGACGCCGACTTCAGTGACGATCCCCTGCGCCGTTACGGGCTGTCGGCGCTCGATACGATCGACACGGAACACGAGCAGGTGATATTCCGCTACGAGTTCTCCCTCAACGGGCAGGCACGCCTGTCCGCCACGGTTTACAACAACGAGCACGAGCGGGACTGGTTCAAGACGGAAGGCATCGACCTGGACGGCAGCGAAAACGCGCAATCGTTCGCGCGGACGAGTTGGTCGAGGGTGGTGCAGGCCGTCAACCGCGGCGAGGATCTGGGCAACCGGTCTGCCGGCGAACTGCAGGCCATTCTCCACGGCACGCTGGACACGCCCCCCGGCAGCATCCAGCTTCGTTCCAACGCCCGGGAATACTATTCGCGGGGCATCCAGCTCAATGCCGACTGGACGATGTCGCTGGCTGGGGCAAGCCACGACATCGATATCGGGGTACGTCTGCACGAAGACGAGGAAGACCGGCTGCAGCGAAACAGCAGTTACCGTCAGCAGGACGGCAGGCTGATGCTGGACGACCCCGGATTGCTCGGCAATGCCGGCAACCGCATCCAGCATGCGGAAGCCGTGGCGCTCTACATCCAGGACAGGATCGCTTTCGGCCGATGGGCGGTTTCCCCGGGACTCCGCTATGAATCCATCGACCAGGAGCGTACGCGCTTTGAGACCAGGTACGGCCGTACCGGGGATCCCGCTTCCCGCGATCCGTCCAACCTGCGGGACACCCGGCAGAACCGGACGCGGGTGTGGCTGCCGGGTATGGGCGTGAGTTTCGACCCGAACGAACGGCTCAGGCTGTTCGGCGGCGTTCACAAGGGTTTCACCGCACCGACCAACGCCCCGGGGGTCAACGAGGAGCGGGCGCTAAATTACGAACTGGGGCTGCGCGCCAACGGCGAAGGCTGGCACGGGGAGCTGACCGGTTTCTGGAGCGATTACGACAACCTGCTGGGTGTCTGCACCGCATCGTCCGGCGCGGATTGCGAGGTGGGCGATGCCTTCAACGGCGATGCCGCGACCGTTCGTGGCGTGGAGGCGCTGATCGATGTTGAACTGGCGCGCGACCGGGGGCTCAGCGTGCCCCTGAGCATTTCCTACACCTGGATGCGCGCGCGCTTCGATTCCGACATCGCCGACACGGATTTCTTCGGCCCGGTGGGTGAGGGCGATCCAATCCCCTACATACCCGACCATCAACTCAGCGCAACGCTGGGACTGCTGCGCGGCCCCCTGGAAGCGCACGTTGGCCTGAACTATGTCGATGCGGTCTGTGTGCGGGCTTCGTGTGGCGAGTTCGAGAGAACCGATGACGCGTTCACGGTGGACGTCGCCCTGACCTGGGCGCTCAACGACCGGGTGGACCTGTTCGCGCGGGTGGAGAACCTGACGCGCTCGCAATCCATACTCGGTCGTCACCCCTATGGTGCGCGCCCCAACAAGGACCGTACCGCTGCACTCGGAGTTCGCCTCGGCTTCTAGCCCGACCGATTCAGACGCGGTTTAGAAAGTTAAGGGGCAGCCCTGGGGTCTCCCAGGGCATTGAAACCAGTTTTCCGGTCGATGACAGCGTCACGAACGCTGTCTGCAGATCTTTCCCCCCGAAGCAGATGTTGGTGGTCAGCCGGTCCGGGAGGGGTACGTGCTTCGCGGGCGCGCCTCCGGGTGACACGATGGTGATGCCGCCGTCGATGATCGTGGCCACGCAGACGTTGCCTTCGGCATCGACCGCCAGGGAATCGTACAGACAGTAGCCGAGCCTGCCGGGCAACAGCCGGCCGCCGTCGGGGCGGTCTCGGCGTTCGCCCTGCAACCGTCCGGGCGCTGCGAGTTCGAATGCCCACATGCGGCCGGTGGGCGTTTCCGCGACATAGACCTCGTCCTCGTCAGGGGACAGCCCGATGCCGTTGGGCCCTTCCATCGGGAAGATCACCTCGCAAATGGACGAACCGTCCGGTGTGGCGTAGAACACCCCGGTTCGGTCGCGCTCACGGGAGCGCGTCTTGCCATGATCGGTGAACCAGAAGCCACCGGTTCGATCGAACACGATGTCGTTGGGTCCGCGCAGCGGCAAGCCATCGCAATGGGTGTACAGCACCTCGGCTTCTCCGGTGTCGAGGTTCACGGCCTCGATTCGCCCACCGCTGTAGTCGTCGTCCTGTTCGCCGGGGTATATCCGGTTGCCGCGCTCGACCCAGGCAAATCCGCCATTGTTGCAGACGTAACAGCGGCCGTCCGGCCCGATCGCGGCACCGTTCGGCCCGCCACCGAGATCGGCGATTACCCTGATGTCGCCGTCTGTCACCCGGGACAGGGTTCCGCGGGCGATTTCGACCAGTACGACGCTACCGTCCGGCATTGCGATGGGGCCTTCGGGAAATTTCAATCCCTCGGCCAATACGTGGTGTTCGGTCATTGCCTTTTTGCGATCCTATCCGCCAATCACGGGTATAGAATGCAATCAACCTGTAGGGAAAGCGAGGCCGAGCGGTGAGCAAGACAAATCTGCTGATGGCAGCCATTGGGGGACTGCTGCTGATTTCGGGATGTCAGAGCTACAAGGACGGCAAATCGCGTACCGTGGGCGAGTTCACCGATGACACGGCAATTCAAGTCCGGGTCAAATCCAGGCTGGTTCGCGCCCCTGACGTAAACGGTGCGCTTATGAACATTGAAGTGAAAAAGGGCGTGGTCACGCTCAAGGGCCGCGTGAATTCGCCGGAGATGAAGCAGAAAGCGGTGGAGATTGTGGAATCCATCAAGGGAGTGACCGCTGTGGAGGACCGGTTGCGAGTGAAGGAAAAGGGCTGAGGGGGTTGTCCGGCAGCCTCGGCCAAGTGTAGCGTTCGCTGAATCTCACGTCCGTCAATGGCGCTGGAGCGTGCCTGCCATCGAACCGCCGCGCATTATGCACACTTGGTCGTTTGTCAAGTTACAGTTCTATTACAATGTCATTTATAGAAAATTTGAGATAAGAAGCTGATAGATAAAGAAAAAATAGACAAATGCAGGTTGCCCGCCGTCGGCGCCCACTGTTTTGCCTGTTTTCGTTCCATTTAATCCCCAGAGTTATCCACAGCGGACAGCCAGTTCCGCGGTCGCTTGACAAAGGACATCAGCTCCGCCTCTGCAGATCCTTCCTCGGGCAAGTAGTCGTAGCGCCAGGCGGCAAGCGGCGGCAGGGAGGCCAGTACGGACTCGATGCGGCGGCCGCTCTGCAGGCCGTAACGCGTCCCCCGGTCGATCGCCAGGTTGAACTCGGCATAGCGACCGCGCCGGTAGAGTTGCCACTGTCGCTGCCTGTCGCCCCAGGGCATGGAGGTGCGTCGCTCGAAGATCGGACGGTAGGCCGGTAGAAGGGCGTTTCCGACAGCCTTGACCAGGGCCAGGCTGCTGTCGAAACCGCCTTGCGTCCAGTCGTCGAAGAAGAGCCCGCCGATACCCCGGCATTCATCCCGGTGCGGGAGGTGGAAATACTCGTCACATGCTGCCTTGAGGGTCGCGTAGTGGGCGCCGGCGGCCTGTCGCGCCGTGCGGTGCCAATGCACGCAGTCTTCCTCGAAGCCGTAATAGGGGGTCAGGTCGAAACCGCCGCCGAAATACCACACCGCCTGCCTGTCATTCGGAGGGGGGGCGCCGCTGCTCGATGACTCACTGCCGCCCACCAGGAAAAAGCGCAGGTTCATGTGCGTGGTCGGCGCGTAGGGGTTGCGCGGATGAACGATGACGGAAATCGAAGCTGCCTGAAAGCCGCGCCCGGCAAGTTCCGGATTGCGCTCGGTCGCTGCCGGCGGTAGCGCATCGCCGAGGCCGTGGGTGAATTGCACCGCGGCTTTCTCGATGTTGGCGCCGTCGGCCAGAACCCGCGGCCTGGCCAGGCCGCCGCCCGGCCCGGGCAGTTCTTCCCGCGAGAATTCGGCGGCGCCGTCCATGGTTTCCAGGGCTTCGCAGAGGTCGTCCTGTAACACCATGAAATAAGCCAGAACGGGTCGAATGGCTGCTGTCATGTGTGTAGTCTACGACCTTTTGATGCGGGCGGTATTCGGCTTGACGCAGATGCAGGGGGACTTCAGGCGGGCGTGGAATGCCTCGACCGGGGGTCGGTTGGTCGACGCGGCAAGACCCCATGATCGCGGATTGGGACATCAGATGAGTAAGGTTTGCACTCGTTCAGCAGTCGCTTGTCAGGCCGGGGCGCGGGCCCGTTAGCGGATGAGCGTCAGAAAGGGAATTGTTCTCGCCGGCGGTTCGGGCAGCCGCCTGTATCCGACGACTCTGGGCGTGTGCAAGCAGTTGCTGCCGGTCTACGACAAACCGATGATCTATTACCCGTTGTGTACCCTGATGCTGGCGGGTATCCGGGAGATACTGGTGATCTCCACACCGCAGGATGTGCCGCGTTTCCGGCAGGTTCTAGGTGGAGGAGGGCAGTGGGGCGTATCCATCGAGTACGTCGTCCAGGACCATCCCCGCGGCCTGGCCGAGGCGTTCATCCTGGGTGAGGAATTCCTCGCCGGTGAACCCTGCTCGCTGATACTGGGCGACAACATCTTCTTCGGCAGCGGGCTTTCCGGAATGCTGCAGGACGTGTCCGGACAAGCCGCCGGCGCAACCGTGTTCGCCTACCCGGTCGGCAACCCGGAGGCCTTTGGCGTGGTGGAGTTCGACGCGGAGCAGAAGGCGCTCTCAATAGAGGAAAAGCCAAACCGGCCGCGCAGCCGCTACGCGGTCACGGGCCTCTACTTCTACGACGAGCAGGTGGTGGGCATGGCCAGGACGCTCAAGCCGTCGCAGCGGGGCGAACTGGAGATCACCGACATCAACCGCATCTACCTGGAACGCGGCGAACTCGATGTCCGGCGCCTGGCGCGCGGCACCGCCTGGCTCGACACCGGCACCCCCGACGCCCTGCTCGAAGCCGCCCACTTCATCCAGACGCTGGAGAAGCGCCAGGGCATGAAGGTGGGCTGCCCGGAAGAGGTGGCCTGGCGCATGGGCTGGATCGACGACGACGGCCTGCGGCAGCTCGCCGGGCCCCTG
The DNA here is from genome assembly GCA_963663395.1 of Pseudomonadales bacterium. Lineage (GTDB taxonomy): Bacteria > Pseudomonadota > Gammaproteobacteria > Pseudomonadales > Azotimanducaceae > Azophilus. The sequence continues at coordinate 3,412,847 of OY760226.1, read as the reverse complement.
ATCAAGAGCGGCTACGGCGAGTATCTGCTGGATCTGCTGGAGCACCCGGTCTGACGGGGCAGGGCGGGGAAGGGAGGCCGTGTCCCGGCCTCCCCGTTCGCATCACTTCGACTCGGTAAAGAAATGGCCGCGGGCGACGCCGGTCTGGTCGTAGACCGGCTCTTCGTAGTCCACGCGATATTTCTTGATGACGTTGTCGCCCATCTTGCGCGGGTAGCTTGCGATGTGCCCGCCCATGTCGCGGTACCAGTGGCCCTGCAGGTGCGCTTCCAGGGTCTCGGAGGATGTCCATTCTTCATAGACGTGAATCCGGCCGGGTACGAGGTGGTCTTCGGACCAGTCGTAGGCGATGCAGCCTTTCTCCTCGAGGGCGCCTTCGATATGGGGGCGGGCGCTTGTCAGCATCTCCTTGACCTGGGATGGATCTTCAAGGTCGATGAAGCCGGCGATGATCACTTTCATGGGTTTTTCCTCGTTGGGGTTGCGTGGATGGGCGCAACTCTATAGCAATGTGGCGATCCTGAGATAGTATGTGTTCAAAAGGAGGGTCTGAATGAGGGAACTCGATGTGGCAGCCGTGCTTGAGGACACGGTTGTCAGGCAGGAAATCACGCACGCCATCGCTCGGCTGCAACGCGGCATCGACCGGGCCGACCGTGCGCTCTTGAATTCCGCCTTTCACGATGATGCCGAGCTCGACTACGGTTTCTTCGTGGGTAGTGCGTCGGACTTCTGCGACATCATGACCGGCCCATCCGAGAGGGCTCATCACGAGGTCACCATGCACCGCCCGACCAATATCTGGATCAGGATCGATGGCGAACGCGCGGTATCCGAGAGCTACATAATTGCCTATTCGCCGGGTGCGGGCGACGACGGCCCGGTGCAGTCGCTGATCGGCGGGCGCTATCTCGACCGCCACGAGTGTCGTGACGGTGCCTGGCGGCTCGTACATCGAACCTATGTCCTGGACTGGAACATCAACCGTGCCGGCACGGGGTCCGCCCTGCCGGACTTCGGCGCCGGGCTGATCCGGGGCGCACGGCTGGAGGACGACCCGGGCAGCCAATTGCTTTCATCCTGGGCGATAGCGGACGGGCCAGGCAACACCGGAGGAAAAACAGTGGAGATATCGCAGGAACTGGCGGCGCAGGCCGGCACCGCATTTGCCAAGAGCGAGATTAACGACCTTGTCGTTGCCGAGTCTCGAGCCGTAGACCGGGCCGACGAGGCATTGCAGCGATCGCTCTGGCATCCGGGAGCAACCGTCGATCTTGGCTCCTTCTTCGAGGGATCGGCCGAGGAGTTCTGCGACTGGATACTGGATGTGGCCCGTTCGTCGGTGCGCATGTCGCATACGGTGTCGAACCAATGGATACAGGTGGACGGCGCACAGGCCGTGGCGGAAACCTATGTCATCGCCCTGAGCACGGTGGCAGGGGACGACGGCGACCTGGATACGCTCACGGGAGGCCGCTACCTCGATCGCTTCGAGGAGATCGACGGCGCCTGGAAGTTCACCCACCGGACCTTCGTGCACGATTGGCAGATCGACCAGCCCTCGACCGATCAGCGGGACGATCCGGACGGCATGTACGCTGCGCTGAAGACCAGGGGCGGGCACTTTCCCGATGACCCGGTCTATGCGTTCTGGAACCAGGCCTGACGGCGTCGTTTTAATTCACCAGGATCGCGCCGCGCCGGGCAACACCTTCCTTGTTTGCGCGTAGACGACGTGGCAGGGGCTGCTGGCGGCGTTCAGGCGCGGGATACGCGCTCTCGCGGGCGTTCCGGTCTACTTCGCGGTTGCGACGCTCCCGGGAACTTCGCTGATTTTTTCCACGCGAAGCGTGGGGGAGGGGTCAACCGCGTAACGGGAAGGCCCGCCCACGAACAGCGTTCGAAGGCCCGCTGCCGTGCCTGCCTGTATATCCGTCGCGGAATCGCCGACGAACCAGGAGCCGTCCAGGTCGACCTCGTAGCCCAGTTCTTCGAGGGCATCGTAGATCAGGCCCGGCTTGGGCTTGCGGCAGTCGCAGCCCTCGGCTTCGAGGTGCGGACAGGTAAAGATACCGTCGATCCTGGCCCCGTGCCGCTCGATCTCGGCGCTCATGTTGGCGTGTATGCGTTCCAGTTCGCCGGGGTCGATCAATCCCTTGCCGACACCCTGCTGGTTGGTAATCACCACCAGCCGGTATCCCATGGCGGCAAGTTCCGCCAGCATCGACAGGGCGCCTACCCGGAACCTGAACGCCTCCCACCGGCGAACGTAGCGTTCAGCGCCGGGCGGTTCGTTGATCACGCCGTCCCGGTCCAGGAAAACTACGCGTTCAGGCGCCGTCATCCCGTGGAGGCAACTTGTTCAGGGGGAGTCGATGCCCGGCACCGGGAACTGCCGGCAGAAGGTTTTCACCTCCTCGTGCAGTGCGTCCAGTGCGGTCTCGTCGCCGCGCAGGGCCACGGCTCGCAACATGAAATCCGCCAGCGCATCCATTTCCGCTTCCTGCATGCCGCGGGTGGTTACGGCCGGCGTTCCCAACCGTATGCCGGAGGGGTCGAGGGGCTTGCGCGGGTCGTCGGCGATGACGTTCTTGTTCAGGGTGATGCCGACCCGGTCGAAGAGTTCCTCGGCCTCGCCGCCGGTGAGACCCCAGGAGTTCACGCAATCGATCATCATGAGGTGATTGTCGGTGCCGTTGGTGATCAGGCGGGCGCCGGACTGCATGAACTTCTCCGCCATGTGCCTGGCGTTTTGCACCGTCTGTTGCGCGTAGCCGGCGAACTCCGGCTTCAGCGCCTCGCCGAAGGCGACTGCCTTGGCGGCGATCATCTGCATGATCGGGCCGCCCTGAAAGCCCGGGAACACTGATTTGTCGATCTGTTTTCCGAGTTGCGCCTCGCGGGTGAGGATCATGCCGCCCCGGGGGCCGCGCAGGGTCTTGTGGGTGGTGGTCAGGATGACGTCGAAGCCGTCATCGAAGGGGTTTCTGATGGCCTTGCCGGCGATCAGGCCGGCGATGTGCGCCATGTCGGCGACCGCGTAGGCGCCGACTTCTTCGGCGATTGCTTTCATGCGGGCGTAGTCGATCTCGCGTGGATAGGCGGAAAACCCGGCCAGTATGATCTTCGGCTTCTCGCGCAGCGCCACTTCACGCATCTCGTCGTAGTCGATCTCGCCGGTCTCGACATCCTTCATCTTGTAGCGCACGAAGTTGAAGATCTTCGTGATGTAGGTGACCGGGTGGCCGTGGGTGAGGTGCCCGCCGTGGCTCAGGTCCATTCCCAGCACGGTGTCGCCGGGCTCCAGCAGGGCGAAATAGGTCGCCACGTTGGCGGGCGCGCCGGCGTGGGGCTGGACGTTGGCGTGCCCGGCCCCGAACAGGGCCCTGGCACGCTCGATGGCGAGCGCCTCTACCTGGTCGGTGAATTCCTGACCGCCGTAGTAGCGCCGCCCCGGGTACCCTTCGGAGTACTTGTTGTTGAAAACCGACGCCATGGTTTCCATGACGGCGGCGGAGATGTAGTTCTCGGACGGGATCAGTTCAACGCCTTCGGCCTGGCGCTGCATTTCACCCATGACGGCAGCGAAGATCGCGGGATCCTGCCGTTCTAACGCTTCGTAGGAGGGCATGTTTGTGGAACCTTGGGAGCAGGGATGTTCGTGGCGCGAATTAGAACGTCGGGAGGGGGCCCGCGTCCAGAAATTTTCTCCACTGGCGTCTGTGGACAATCGGCCAAGTTCGGGCGCTATCGCCCGCTTGTCCCACGTCGGCGTCCCGGCGCGCCGGGTTGGAAGCTCCTAGCGCTTTTTGAGCCGTGCCCGAACCGGCGACACTTCACGGTCAACTTCGAAGTGTCCGGACTTTTCGAGGAGGTCAGAGAGCTTTGCGCAGCCGTAGGTGCGGGAGTCGAAATCCGGCTCGGACTCGTGAATGTGGCTGCCGATCACGCCCAGCGACACCCAGTCCTCTTCGTCGGAACTGCGCATCGCGGCGGTGATCAGCGGTACGGCCTTGGAGGGGGGCAGTTTCTTCATGGCGGGGCCTGACCTCGCCGACCGTCCCGGGGCCGAGGGCTCGGGCTCTGCAAGCAGGTTTTCGATGAAGATGAAACGCTTGCAGGCCTTACGGAAGGCTTCCGGCGTCTGTTCCTGGCCGATGCCGAATACCTCTAGGCCCTGTTCGCGCACGCGGCTCGCCAGGCGGGTGAAGTCGCTGTCGGAGGAAACCAGCACGAATCCGTCGAAGCGGGCGGTGTGCAGGAGGTCCATGGCGTCGATTACCAGGGCAATGTCAGACGAGTTCTTGCCGGTGGTGTAGGCGAATTGCTGGAAGGGAACGACGGCGTGGCTCTCGAGTTCGTCTTTCCACTTCTGCAGGCGTTGGCCTGAAAAATCCCCGTATATGCGCCGGACGCTCGCTTCACCGAGCGTGGCGATCTCCTTGAAGATGGCGTTTGCCCACTTCGGCGATGTGTTGTCCGCATCGATCAGCACGGCCAGGCGCGGCGCACGAGACGCCATGCCGGAGCGATTCTGCCGGGTCTGGGTCAGGGTCGAATCCATCGCTTCACTCGCCGGGGCAGCCGCGGCAACCATCGCATATCGCACCCGATGTCGCCAGCCTGCGCGGCGACTGTCTCGCGCGGCGTTGGTTGCCGGGAGTACGAAACCCCGGTCGAGATTTGCCATGGGTACGGAACTGGTGCTTTCGAGGGGTCATTTTGGACCGCGAACAGGCCTTGAGCCTATTGGAAGTGCGCTAACTCTAAATTGCGCATAATATATATTATGTTAAATAAAGTATGTCAGCGCCCGTTTTTTCGGGGTTTCCGGGGTATGACTTCTCCCCTTCGACGTTTCGGCTTCAATCAGGTACCGGCTCCCGTTTCCTGAGGACTTGAGGAATTACAGCCTGGTTGGGAGGTTGTTTCGTAATCCGGAACGCAGTGCCGGCGCTGGCGCATTGGATGGCGCCTGCTTAGACTTCGCGCGATGAACTCACTCACCCCAGGTACGACGCTGCTGTCTTCGGACGGTGCGGCGCTGACCGTTGACGCCAAACTCGCTGCCGCCTATCGGGACGGCGACCGGTTGATCGCCAATCCCGTCGCGGGCCTCATGCACATTCCGGCGGCCGAACTTGCGACCTCACGGGTGGCCGTAGACGCGGCGGTCCAGGCCTTCGGGGCGATGCTCGAAGTGCCTGATGAAGCCATTGTCGCCTTCTACGGGCATGCGGCTGCTGCGCTCGAGGACGATTCGTTGTGGGACGAAATTGCCCGCATCAATGCCGAAGATGTCGCCTCCGCCAGGGATCGTGGGCGCTCCACGACCCGGCTGGCTGTTTCCGACGCCATGCGCGCCAACATGATCGAAGGATTGCGGGGTTGGGCTCGGACGCCTTCCCGTCGTGGCGCGCTCCTCGAAACCGTCGAACATGATGGATTTCGGGTTGAAATGGTTGCGGCGGCCCTTGGAGTGGTCGCTTTCGTGTTCGAAGGACGCCCCAACGTGCTGGCCGATGCCTGTGGCGTTCTGCGGGGTGGCAATACCGTTGTATTCCGCATTGGCGGCGATGCGTTGCGCACCGCGCGAGCGATCATGAGGCTGGTCATCGACCCAGCGCTGGCCGCTGCGGGGTTGCCGTCCGGCGCTCTGGCCCTTGTCGACAGCACGGCGCACGCCGCAGGATGGGCCCTGTTCCTCGACGATCGGCTGTCGCTGGCGGTAGCCAGGGGTTCCGGCACGGCTGTGGAGACCCTGGGCTCGCTGGCGCGCAGCGCCGGTACACCGGTCAGCCTGCACGGTACCGGGGGCGCCTGGATGGTCGTCTCCGACAATGCGGACGCCCGGCAACTGCGTGCCGCGGTGATTCGGTCCCTGGACCGCAAGGTGTGCAATACGCTCAATACCTGTTGTGTCGTGAATCCGGAGGGCGATGCGCTGCAGCGCGTGCAAGCAGTTCTGGAAGGGTTGGAGGAAGCCGGCCAAAGTCGAGGGCAGGCGTTCAAGTTGCATGTTGCTTGTGGTAGTAAACGTCTTGTTTCTGAAGGACTTTTCTCCAAACAGGTGGAGGTCGCCCGCGCCTCAGGCCCGGTGCTGGAAGCACAGGCCGAAGTCATCGATACGGAACAACTCGGCACCGAGTGGGAGTGGGAAGAGACGCCAGAGATCAGCCTGGTGGGCGTGGATTCGATCGACGAGGCGGTGCGCATGTTCAACGACCTGAGCCCGCGGCTGGTGGGCAGCCTGGTATCGAACGATGCGGGCGAGCAGGAACGCTTTTTCGCCATGCTGGATGCGCCCTTTGTCGGCGACGGGCATACCCGCTGGGTGGACGGCCAGTTTGCGCTCAACAAGCCGGAGCTGGGGCTCTCCAACTGGCAGAACGGCCGGTTGTTCGGCCGCGGCGGGGTGCTGACGGGCGACAGCGTCTACACCATCCGCACCCGATACCGCAGCACGCCTTGACAGACCTGTCGCGCAGGGAGTTGCTGGCCGGCGCGGTGGCGGGAACCGCGGTCGCCGGTGGGGCCACTCTCGCGTCAGCTTCGCCGGGTGCGCGCGGCGAGCCTGTTCATCGCGAAAGCGCACCGAACCGCCCTGCCCGCCTGCGCATGGGCGACCTGGTGTCCCTGGTCGCCCCCGCCACCGTAACTTACGACCGCGACGACCTGCGCGTGGCGGTTGAGTCGCTGGAAGCGCTGGGGCTCCGCGTGCGAACCGGCGAGCACGTTCTGGACCGTCACGGGTACTTCGCCGGCGCTGACAGGGACCGGGCAGCCGACATCAATGCCGCGTTCGCCGCCGATGAGGTGAAAGGCATTGTTGCCCTGAAGGGGGGCTGGGGCGCTGCCCGCACCCTCCCCCACCTGGATTTCGACAGGATCGCGGCGAATCCGAAGGTCTTTCTTGGTTACAGCGACATCACCACGCTCCACAACGCCTTCCTGGCCAGGTGCAATCTCGTCGGCTTCCACGGCCCCAACGGTTCTTCGCCCTGGTCCGAATTCACCACTGAGGGAGTCAGGAGCATCCTGTTCGATGCCGAGGCGCCGCTGATGCGCAATCCGGAAATCAGGAACGACACCCTCGCGGTGCGCGATTACAGGATCCACACCATAACGGCGGGCCGCGCCCGGGGCCGGTTGATCGGCGGCAACCTGACCCTGTTCTCCGGCCTGGTGGGAACGCCCTGGTTTCCGGATGTCAGCGGTGCGCTGGTGTTTCTGGAGGAAGTGGGCGAATACATCTACCGATGCGACCGCATGCTCACCCAGTTGGCGCTCGCGGGCGTATTCGAGAAGGCGGCAGGCGTCATACTCGGGGGGTTTACCGGCTGCGGCATCTCGCCGGACCGGTTCGGCACCTTCTCCCTGAACGATGTCTTCGAGCAGCACCTGGGCGGCCTGGGCAAACCCGTCTTTTCCGGCGCCATGATCGGCCACATCGAATGGAAGCGGACCATTCCCGTCGGGGGAATGGCGGAGATGGATGCCGATGCCGGCACCATCCAACTGCTCGAATCTGCGGTGCTCTAGGCGCCAGCACCGGGCAGCGAGTTCGCTTCAACCGATCGAGAAACCCTCCTCGCTGATCGGCAGGCTGCGGATACGATGTCCGCTGGCCGCGAAGATCGCGTTGCAGACTGCCGGTGCCAGCGGCGGCAGGGCCGGTTCGCCGAGGCCGGTGGGCGGAAAGTCGCTCTTTACGAAGTGGACGTCCACCTCGGGCGTGTCGGGCATGCGCAGTATGGGATAGCGGTCGAAGTTGGGTTGCTCCACCCGGCCGTTCTCGAAGGTTACAGACAGGTCGAGCATGGTCGACAACCCATCGACCACCGAGCCCTGCAACTGGTTCTCCGCACCGCTCAGGTTGACGATCGGGCCCACATCCGCGGCCACGGTCACGCGGTGGACCTTGATCTTCTTCTCGTCATCGACGCTGACGTCGGCCACCTCGGCGATGTGGCCGGCGTGGCTGAACCAGAAAGCCAGGCCGAGGCCCCGGCCCGCGGGCATGGCGCGGCTCCAGCCCGCCTTCTCCGCCGCCAGCCTGACGACTCCGGCGGCGCGGCCGGTGTGCAGCGCCCAGGAGTTTCCGGGTTCCAGCCAGCGTGGTTCGCCGAGCAGTTCCAGCAATACATCCGGGTGATCGCGCCCGGCCGCCGCGGCCAGTTCGTGGATGAAGCTCTGGATCACGAAACCGAAGACATTGGAGCCCGGCGCCCGCCAGGCGCCGCACCGGGTGCGCCAGTCCAGCGCCGTCTGCTCGATACGCAGGTTGTCGATCAGCCCCGCGGGAAATTCGCTGCCCCTGAGGCTGCCGCCGCTCACCGGGCGGTCGCCGTCGGCGAAGGTGATGAAATGATCGCGCCAGCCGGAAATCCGGCCCTCCTCATCCACCGACCCTTCGACCTGGTGGAAGCCGCCGGCACGGAAGAAGTCGTACGACATGTCGTCTTCCCGGGTCCACTGCAGTTTCACCGGCCCGTCGACACGGGCGGCGATGGCCGCGGCCTCGCACATGAAGTCGTTGTACAGCCGGCGCCCGAAACCGCCGCCGCAGCGGGCCTGGTGGACGGTGACTTTCCCGGGCGCGATGCCGAGCGTGTTGGCGACGTTCTGAATGCCCCTGCCCGGTGTCTGGGTAGGCGCCCACAGTTCGATGGCGCCGTCCTTGAACCAGGCGGTGCAGTTCTGCGGTTCCAGTTGCGCGTGGCTGGCGAAGCGGTAGCTGTAGAAGGATTCGAGGCGACTGGCGCCGGCGGCAAGCGCGTCGTCCACATTGCCCGCATCGACGACCTGCGTTGCGCCGGACTGTTTGCGCAGGCGCTCCGCCCTGGCCCTGGCATTGCTCCAACTGTCACTGGCGGCCTCGCTTTCATCCCACTCGACCTTGAGCTTCCGCTTGGCCGCGATCGCCGCCCAAGTGGAATCTGCGACGATGGCAACGCCGGGCATCAGTTCTCCCGGATTGCCGTTTCCCTCCAGCGAGAATACATCACGAACCCCAGGCAACTTTTTGATTTCTTTGCCATTGAAGGATTTGACTCGGCCGCGTTGGGCCGGACACTTCTGATAGACGGCAAATGTCATCCCGGGCAGCGTCTGATCGATACCGAACAGGGGTTCGCCGCGCACCAGGGCCTCGTTGTCGACGCCCGTGATGCGGGTGCCGAGCAGGCGGTACTGGTCCGGTGTCTTCAGCGGCAGCGCGTCTCCCGGGGGAACAGGCATGTCCGCGGCAGCCGCGGCCAGTTCCGTATACGGAATCCGGCTGCCGCTGGGCGCGTGGATGACATGGCTGTCGCGGGTGGACAGGTTCGCCGGAGGCACGCCCAGCCGGACCGCGGCGGCCGCCACCAGCATGGCACGCGCCGTTGCGCCGGCCTGGCGCAGCGAATCCCAGTTCATGGGAATGGATTCCGAGCCGCCGGCAAACTGGGGACCGTAGGTTTCTTCGTCGATGGGCGACTGAACGACCTGCACATCTTCCCAGGCCGCATCGAGTTCCTCGGCGACAATCATGGGCAGTGAGGTCTTGACGCCCTGGCCGATCTCGGGGTTCTTCGCGAACAGGGTGATGCCGCCGGCATCGATCTGCAGAAAGCCGTTCGGGCGGAGCGCACCGCTGCCTGCACTCGCGCGCAAACCCGTGAACGACAGGATCAGGCCCCCGCCGACGACCCCAGTGAGCTTGAGGAACTGGCGGCGGTCGAGCCTGTCGATGCGGACCGTTTTGGGAGGAACGATCGCTTCGCCGACTTCCCGGGGCAGGCTTGTGCTGGTGTCGAATGAGGTCATCATGACCGCCCTCCCCCGCTACGGAGGCTGGCCGCCGCCGTCCTGACCGCCTGCCGGATGCGCAAGTAGGTTCCGCAGCGGCAGAGATTCGGCGCCATCGCCCGGTCGATGTCCGCATCGCTCGGGGACGGGTTCGACCGCAGCAAGGCCTCGGCCGCCATGATCTGGCCCGCCTGGCAATAGCCGCATTGGGCCACGTCCAGGTCCACCCAGGCGCGCTGCAGGGCGTTGAGCTCGCCGTTCGGCCCGGCAAGCCCTTCGATGGTGGTGACTTCAGCCTCTACGGCGGCGGATGCGGGGTACGAACAGGACCGCACCGGATTGCCGTCCACGAGCACCGTGCAGGCCCCACACTGGCTGATGCCGCAGCCGAACTTGGTCCCGACGAGGCCCAGTTCGTCGCGCAGCACCCACAAAAGCGGCGCTGAGGTGTCGACACCCTTGAGATGGTGTTCCCTGCCGTTTACGTTGAGTCGCATAATCCGCCTTCCCGATCACGTTGCCGAACGATTGTAGTCCCGTTCAACGGGCAAGTCAGGCGTGGGCGCCACCGCGCCGCTTGCGCATTTCACCGGCTCGCGCACTGCCGTTTGCGGCGGAGCAAGCGATTTTTGTCGGTGCTGTGAAACCGTGTATCGTGCAGCACGAACTCTGTTGGCACAGCACGATGAATACGAAGATTACGATTCGAGTCGACCCGAAATTCGCCCACGTTTCTCCAGCGTCCACGAAGCACGGAACCGCGCGCCGGCCGCTGCCTGAGGAGGATTGCTGGTGAGTGCTGTCGAAAACACGCCCGTCCTGATTGTCGGCGGTGGGCCCACGGGCCTGACGCTCTCGGCCGTGCTGTCCCGCTTCGGCGTGGAGTCACTGCTGGTGGAGGCCGACCCGGATACCTGTGACCATCCGCAGGCGCATGTGGTGAACCGCCGCACCGTCGAGATCTTCCGCTCCATCGGCATCGAGGATGCGCTACACGCGCAATCCGACCCCATGGCCCAGGATGTCATCCGCTTCGTCACCAGCGTGGCCCATGAGGAACTGGCTTGTCTCGAGCCCCGCCTGGACGAGGCGCGCATGGCCGCCCGCCTTGCCGCGAGCCCGAGTATGAGCACTTCCTGCCCCCAGGATCTCGTCGAGCCGCTGCTCGCGGCCAGGGCGCTGGAGGGTCCGGGACGCATCCTGTTCTCGACCGAATTGACCGACTACGTGCACGACGACGATGGCGTCACGGTCACGGTCAATCAGGCGGGGGAGATACGGCAGATTCGGGCCCGGTGGCTGGTGGGCTGTGATGGCGCCTCAAGCACAACCCGGGAACTGGCCGGCATCGAAATGGAAGGCATGCCGACCCTGGCGTATATCGTCGGCATCTACTGTCACGTTGATTTGTCGCCGTGGATGGCCGGGCGCCCGGTAATGCTCTACTGGACGATCGATGCCGAAGCACCCGTCACGATCATTCACATGGGCCACAATCGCTGTTCCGTCCAGACCGCATTCACCGGCGGCCACGTCGCGCTCGATGAATTCACGCCGGAGCGCTGCGTGGAGATCGTTCGCCATGCCGTCGGCACCGACGTAGATGTCGAGGTGCGTTCCGTCAAGCCCTGGGCCATGACGGCGCAGACGGCCCGGAGCTGGCGCCAGGGGCCCGTCTTTCTGGCCGGCGATGCGGCGCACCGCTTCCCGCCGACCGGTGGCTATGGCCTGAATACGGGCGTGCAGGATGCGCATAACCTGGCCTGGAAGCTCGCCGCCGTGCTGAACGGCCGGGCTGGAGCAGCTCTCCTGGATTCATACGAAGCCGAACGCGGCCCCGTCGCCGTGTCGAACACCGAATTCAGCGTCAGAAACGTCATGGGATTCGCCAGGATCATGGGACCGGGCGCGCAGATGCAGGGGCAGCGCCTGGCGGCCGGAGAAGTCACGTTGGAGGTGCTGTCAGCCGAAATCCAGGAAATTCTGGACGCCGAGGCGGGTCACTTCGACTCCCCGGGCCGCGAACTCGGGTTCTGTTACGAGGACGGAGCGCTGGAGCCCGACGGCACATCGCTGCCCGCCGTCGAGGACCCGGACCGCGACTACGTTCCCTGTGCCCGCCCCGGTGCGCGGGCACCGCACCTGTGGCTGCAACGGGACGGGCAGCGGATATCCACGCTGGATCTCTATGGTGATGCCTTCGTTCTCCTGGCAGGTACGGAACGGGCATCCGCATGGGAGCAGGCCGCGCGCGGGGTCTCCCCGCAGGTCGATCCGGTCATCGTTGGCGATACCGTTGTCGACGTGGAAGGCAATTGGCGCGAGCTTTACGGCGTGGAAGAAGGAGCCGTGCTGATCCGACCGGACGGCCATGTCGCCTGGCGTGCCAGGCACGCGGTGGACGACCCCGGGCGGGCGCTTCAGGACGTGCTCGACCGTGTTCTGTGCAACGTGCCGGGGTAACGAGTCCGCGCCGGGTTCCGAACACGTTACCGAGCATGCATCCCGATTCGAATCCTCCGCGGATGGCGTCGCTGTCGATGCCCGCCGTAACGGTTTTACGGCAACGGCAAGCGGCGGCGGAGCGCGATCTTGGCGGGTGACACTTCCAGTAACGACGGCCGCGTTCCCCTTTCGACAGTACTGATCTACGGGCCACCATTGTTCGCGCTGGCCGGCGCCGCCCAGTTCGTGCAGTTCTTCTTCCTGAAGTTCGCCGCCGACGTGCTGCTGATCGCGCCGTTCGTCGCGGGGCTTATCTACATGCTGTGCCGCCTGTGGGATGCCGTCGCGGATCCCATCATCGGCTTCTGGAGCGATCGCACGAAGAGCCGCCTCGGACGGCGCCGGCCCTGGATGCTGGGCGCCATCCCCATACTGGCCCTGACCTTCATCATGGTCTGGCTGACACCGCTGGAACTCGATGAAACCCTGCGCATCGTCTGGGTTTGCGTCGCGCTCTTTGCGTTCTACAGCGCCCATACGGCCTACATGGTTCCCTACCAGGCGCTCGGCGCCGAACTCACCCGCAACCACCACGATCGCAGCCGCATATTCGGCGCCTGGTATGCGGCCTTTACCGCCGGTACGCTGGTGGCGTTCGGCGGCATGCAGTACGTCATGACGGCCGAAGACGGTCATGCGGCAACCGGAACCCTGGCCATCGGCCTGGCGGTGCTGCTGGCGTTGGTCATGCTGGTGCCCCCCATCGGCTTGCGGGAACCCGCCGCGCATCAGGGCCGTGGTGCGTCCAGCCTGTTACCGGCGCTACGTGACGTTCTCAGGAACCCCCATGCGGGCCGCCTGCTCGCCGTCGGATTCATTCAGAACATCCCGCTCGGCGTGCTGGGAACGATCATGCCCTTCTACATGGCTTACGTGATTCGCCGGCCCGACATGATCGGCACGGTGCCGGCGGTGTTCGTCATCGTCAACGTGCTGTCGGTGCCGCTCTGGGTGCGGCTGTCGAGGACCTGGGGCAAGCGAAGGACCTGGATCCTGGGAATGGTGCTGTGTGCACTTGGATTCGGCAGCGGCTCGCTGGTGGCGGCCGGTGCCGCCCTCCCCCTGGCGGTGGTGCTTGCCTTCGCGGGCGCCGGCATGGGTTGCGGGGGAACCATGAGCCACTCCATGCTGGCCGATGTCATCGACTCCGACGAGCACGCCACGGGCGAGCGCAAGGAAGGCGCCTATTCGGCCGTGTGGGGCTTCGTCGCCAAGTGCAGCGTGGCGCTGGTGGCATTCCCGACCGGCCTTGCGCTGCAGCTTGCGGGCTTTGTGCCCAATGTGGAACAGCCGCCGGAAGTCGAACTGGTGTTGCGCGTGCTGTTCGGCGGCCTGCCCGTGCTGGGCTTTCTCACGGGAGCATTCATCCTGCGTGGATTCACACTGAACGAACGTGAGCACGCCCGCATTGTCAAAGACCTGGCGGCACGCCGGTCATTGGCCGGGGATGCCGCCGGCATCAAGGAAACGGGCTGACTACGTCGTTTACCGGACCTGTTAATGAGTATAGGTCCGGTCAGGAGCCTGACTTGTCGATGCAACCCGTCGAGGCAATGTCTCCGCTTGCCGTCAGAAGTTGTAGCGCGCCTGAAACGCGTATGTCGCCGGCGGATCGGCGGCACAGGCCACGGTATTCGGCGTTTGCACGGCCGGCACCTCCTGGCAGAAGTGTGTGGTCAGCTCATCGTTCAGGTTGCGCCCCACCAGGGCCAATTCCCACTGATCCGAGGCCGGCGCCAGGGCAACCCGGAGATTCACCTTCGTGAAGCTGTCCTGGGTGTTGCGCGGGTTGAAGTCGGAGATGATCGCGTACCCGTCGCTGAAGAAAACGTTGGGCTCGATCGTCAGGAACAGGTCGCCGATGGGCTGCTCATAGACGAGGCGCAGGCTGCCGGCGTATTCCGGGGCGAAGGTGGTCACGTGGCCGCTCAGGTCCTGGACGCCGTTCACGCAACCCTGTGCCGGTGTCTGGCGCGTGTAGCAGGGCGCGTTCGGAAAGTCGCGGAAAACGGAATCGAGGTAAGTGAAGCTGCCGAGCAGGGTCACCTGTTCCGACAGGCGTGCGTTGAATTCCACCTCGATGCCCTTGGCGCGCCCCTTGGCCGCATTGGCGATGGCCTGGGCCAGGCTGGCGACTTCCGAGCCTTCGGTTTCCGCAAGGCTCGTTACCTGCCGGTCGTCGAAGTTCGACAGGAACAGGGCGACGTTCGTAGTCAGCCGATTGTCGAGAAATGCACCCTTCAGGCCCACTTCGAAGGCATCGACGGACTCCGGGCCGACCGTCTGAATGAAATCCGTCATCCCGGGCGCGGGGGCCGAAAGCGAATAGGCGCCTCCCTTGAATCCCTGGCGAAAGGAAAAGTAGGCGTTTGCCGTGTCGGTGAGTGCGTACTGGATGTCCACCGACGGCAGCAGGTCGTCGTCCTTGCGATTTGCGGTGAGAAAGCGGGGGGGAAACAGCGGCTGAAAGTTGCGCGAGTCGGCAATTCTGCTCGCGGGTATCACGCCGGGCGTGGCCGGCGGCTGCGTGAAGTTCTTGTCCACCTCGATGTAGCGCAATCCCACCGTGGCACGCAATCTGTCGGTGACGTCGAACTGCAATGTCCCGAACGCGGACAGGGTTTCCGTCTCCTGTGTGGTGGGTGCCGCGGTAGTGCCAAGGGCCGGCGGTGCGAAAGGCGGAATGGGGGGTGAAAACGCCGTCAGCACGGCGTTAATGTAGTCGACGTCCTCCTCCCGGTAATACAGTCCCGCCATCCATTCGAAACGGCGCCCCGCCGGGGAGGTGAGCCGCAGTTCCTGGCTGAAGTGCTCTGACGCGTCTACCTGGTCCGTGGAGAATCGCGAAGGCGCGACCAGGGAGGGCACCGATGAAAGGTCCAGGTCGAGAAGAAAGTAATTCTCGAACTGGTAGAAAGCCGTCTGCGACGTCAGCGTGTACTCGCCGACCTGGTAGTCGACATTGAGCAGGGCCGTGTCCAGGTCCAGCGTCCGCGCACCGACCATGTCGTTGTTTCTCCGGTAGTTGAGTTCGTCTTCCACCGGCTGGCCGTCGGCCTGGAGGCAGTTCCACTGCCCGATGCCGCCCTGGGGCCCGCCCGGAACGCCCGGCGGGATGAAGGGCTCGCAGTTGATGATCTGCACGTCCAGGCCGCTGTTGGCATCCATCTCGCTGCGCGTGTACTTCAGTTCGGCGGTCAGTTGATCGTTCGGAACCCAGAGTGCGGAGATGCGGCCGATCACGTCCTCGGTCGCCGGCACCTTGTGGCCGACGCCTTCGTCCTTGATGAACCCCTGGGAGTCGGTGTACTTGCCGGCAACGCGTAGCGCGAAGGTATCGGACAGGGGCAGGTTGGCGGCGCCCTCGACGACGAATTCCTCGGCTTCGATCTCGTAGGAGGAACGAACGTAACCTTCGACCCCATCGGAAACGCTGGCACTCCGGGTCACGATGCTGACGACCCCGGCTATGGTGTTGGCGCCGAAGTAGGTGGTCTGCGGGCCCTTCAGTATCTCCACCCGTTCCACGTCGAGGAGACCGGCCCGCACCGCCCGGGAGCGGCCGACGCTCATGCCGTCGATGACGAATCCCACCGACTGCTCGAATCCGCCGTTCTCCCCGGAGCCGGTGCCCCGGATGTTCATGGTTTCCGCGCCGCCGGCCCGGGAGACGTTTACCGCCGGTACCGCGGCGACAATGGACTGCATGTCCCGGAACCCCTGCTTCTGGATGTCCGCCCCGGTGGTCAGCGCGATTGAGATGGGCACATCGATGATGGACTCGTCCTTCTTCCGCGCGGTGACGACAATTTCCTCAATCGGGGCGGCCCCCTCGGCGATGGCTGGCGGTGCCTGGAATCCAATTGCCAGGGCTGCTGCAGCGACCGTGAGTACCGACGTTCTATTCATTCCTTTCTCCAGGTTCCGCGTGCGGTCAACCTGCCGCGACGACGGGATTGTGTAGCGTGCCGATGCGGCCGGCAGACAATTCGAGCAGACCGCCTGCGCCTTCACGAGCGATGCCGCTGCTTTGGCGAGGACGTCAACAACTGCGCGACGGCGTCGGCGTGCCTGTCCACGAACGCGCTCTCGCAGGGGTCCTCGCCGGACAGCCGCCGGCATTCCGGCGCCATGCCGAATATCCCCGCGCTGCTCACCAGAACGTAGTAGAACTGGGCGGCGGAGAGGTCCGGCACCACGCCCTGCTTCCGTCCTTCTTCGAATTGCCCTGTCACGGTTTCATAGAGTCGCCGCGCGTAATTGTCCACCAGCCACTCCAGGCGCCAGTCGTCGTGCCGACCTTCGTCGAACATCACCCTGGCCACCTCGGGGTGCTCGGCGCTCCAGCGCACGAACCGGCGAATCAGAAAGCGCATGCGCTCTTTCGGTTCGATGTCCCGCGAATGGCTGATTGCCGTTCTGGCCGGGCCGTCCACGCGAGCGAAGAGCACCGTCATGCAGGCCTTCCAGAACTCCGGCTTGCTGCCGAAGTGGTAGGTGATGAGGTTGCGCTGCACCCCTGCGTGGGCTTCGACCCGGCGGGTGCTGGTTGCGTCGTAACCGAACTCAGAAAACAATTCGACCCCCGCATCGATGAGCTTCTGCCTGGTCTGCGCCGACCTGCCGGAGCTGACGCTGGTGGCTGACTGGGTGTTCATTCAAGTCGACAATTTGACAGTCGACAAACAAATTATTCTAATTTGTGCCAATTGACAACTCCGGATCTCGGTCACGACAGCAACAGGCTGCAACGGCACCGTTGCGAGAACTCAGATTGACCGGCCCGTGTTAACGTCAGGATTGCACAACTAGCGCGTGGCAGGGACACAGAATGAGCGACCTCATCGTCGACGACCCAGGGACTCTCGAGACGCTGGGGGAATTGACCAGCAGCGTACCGACACCGTCGTTTGCGGAGATTGTGATCCGCACCGCGCAGCTCGACACCATGAAGTGCTGGTATCAGGCGGTGCTTGGCGTGGCGCCGTTCATCGACCGGCGCAATCCACGTCCGGACGGCAGTACCGCTGCGGGGGGTGCCAACCGGGCTGCCGACATGCAGGGCGTGGTCTTCTTCGACGTGCGGCCGGAAGAACCGACCACGCAGATTCTGGGCTTGTTCGGGTTCTGGGAGCTCAGGCAGCGCGATGCCGACCACAACGGCATTGACCATATCAAGTTCTACCACCGTAGCCTGGGCGAACTGTTCGATCGCGTGGAACGGCTGCTCGATGCCGGGTTCATGCCCTATCGCTCAGCCAATCACGGCCCGGATTCCAGCTTCTACTTCATGGACCCGGATTCGAACCGGGTGGAACTGTCCTGTTCCAATTTCCAGACCCTGGAAGAAAAGCTGCGATTCGTTCAATCGGACGCGTTCCGAAACAACATCTCCGGCATCGACGTCGACCCCCGCGAGTACATCGCCCGCTTTCGCAGTGGCATCCCGCAGAGCGAGTTCGTCAAGATTCCGTAAGTCTGCAGAAGGTCACCGCCTGGAACCGAGCCACGGGTGCCCGTACTCCGAGAGCGCTGCTCCACGGCGTCTACATGGCCTGCGATCACCATGACGGCTGCACAGCCGTAACTATGGGACGCAATGCAAACCGAATGAACGGAAGTCGCTGTCGATGGCGAGGCACATAGGCAATTCAAGCCTGTTGCACAGGGCGAAACTCGTGCAGTCCGTGAAGCTGAACGACTTGTCGGAGTAGGTGGAGAATATGCTCCAGGCTGCCTCCTCGTCTCTGGGAGAAATGCGTTCGAGTCGGGCGAGTGAGCCCGTGCGTAGCTGCTCCCCGAGCCGATGCGAGATTGTCCAACCGAGACGGTAGCGGACCAGGGTCAGGGTTTCGTCCAGCACGAAGTTGCTGGTCAGCAGTCGGCCGCGATGTTCGCGCAAGGCCGCGACCACGGGTTCGTGATCCGGGTCCCTGCGATCGGTCAGCGCGTACCAGGCGCCGGTGTCGACGAAGACCCTATTCAATCGTCGCTTCCGTAGAGGTAGCGGTTGTGTTCCCGTCCAACAGGATCGCCAGTTCCGGACCCGATCCCCGTGACGGCTTCCAGGGGATCCTGTACCGGCCCGTTTGCGGCGCTAAAGTGCTCGTTCACAAGGTTGCGAATCAGGGCGGACATGCTGATCCCGCGGCGTCGGGCTTCAATCCCCAGCCGCTGATATTGCTCTTGCTCGAGGGAAATCTGGGTTCGGTGCATTATCGGGTCTTGCGTTCAGCTAGCATCGTGGTCGATGCTACATCAACAAACCAATGATGGATACATCACTTGAATGGGGGATTCAAGAATCGGGTGACCAGGTCGAGATTAACATTGCACAGATTACGCATAATATGACGAAATAATTGTAAATTTGTGTGATAGCGCAATGGATGTCCGGGATTTGGCCAGGGATGAGAGATGTTCTCCGGCAGAAAACCGGCATCCCATCTTCTGGCGGAACGCCTTCTGAGCCTGGGGTTCGCGGGAATGCGTTACCGGAGCTACGCGATGGGCACAGGCGAGAACGACGTGAACCTGCTTCTATGGCGCCGGGGGAGCGAACTGCCCAGCCGGGTGATCCTGATCGATGACGAGAAGCGCCTGTCTGTCGAACGTTGACGCCCGACCGGTTTATTCAATTTCCAGCGGGTTCGCGATTCTTTGAGGGACTGCGCTTCAGCAACGCATAGGTGGCGCCGGTACCGCCATGGCGTGGGGTGGCGCTGTGCAGAGCCACCGCGCGCGGATGCTGCCGCAACCAGGCATACACGCAGCTTTTCAGCCGGCCCGGCTTGCTGTTTTCAGCGCCCCGGCCGTGAATGACCAGCACGCAGCACTGGCGATCGGCCCGGGTTCCCTCCATGAGTTGCAACACCGCCTCTCCCGCCTCCCGGACGGTCATGCCATGCAGGTCGAGTTCGCGCCGAATCTCGAACTGCCCGGTTTTCAGGCGGTGGAATACGCGCTCTTGAACGCCCGCCGATTTCCAGGCCAGAACCGCGCCGGCGCTGACTTCATCCACGACAACCGCGGCCGGCCAACGGTGATCGTCCTGCCGGTTCGACAGGCCTTCCGCGGCATCGCGTCTTGCCTGCAAGTCGGCTTTGGGCATGGTCCGGCGGCCGCGGCGAACCCGTTGCTGCAGCAACGGCTTTACGTCGGCTACCGCGTCCCGGAAACAGGGATCGGGGCCGGTCTCCGGCTTCTCGGATGAAGAATCGTCAACCACGAAATGCGCAATCCGGGTAAAAAGGGGTAAGCGGGTAAAGGGCTAAACGTTTTCAGGCAGCGTCGCGAGCCGCTTTCATGAAGCGTGCGTTCATCTGCAGATAGGCGTCGGGGCATGGGTGCCTGGCCCAGATCGCCTGCCATTCGGAATTGCGTCCCAATTGGCGCATTCCTTCGTCGCGGGCGGCCCGGTCCGGCCAGCGGATGATCCAGCATACGTTGGCCTGTCCGTTCGGTGAGACATGCGGTGCTGAACCGGTCACCTCCGCCTCGCTGCCGTCATCGAGCCAGAAGTCGATTACATCGAGATTGGCCAAGAGCCACGGGGCCGCCAGCTTGCGGGCCCACTCCCGATAGCTGTCAAATTGGGCACTGTCTATTGTGTAGTCCCTGATCTCAACTAAGCCTTCCGACATCATTTGCCTCGCTTGCGTGCGTTGTCTGCGATGGAGCGACAAGGTTACCAAACCGGTCAAGCGATGCGGCGCCGAACGGTCGTCATTGACGCCCGCACCGGGTCGACCGTTCCGGAGGCTCACGGCTGCGTATGCCTCCTCTTGCCGCTTTTCCTCGACACCAGCGCCGAGAGTGACCCGTAAAGCCGGTCGTGCGATTCGGTATTTTTTTACAGCCGCCGGGTCTTGTGGCAACCGGATAATGTATAAACGGCCCACGGGCCTCGAAACGGTCGGCGATGCACAGCACGATGAAACCAGCAGCCGGATTGTCGGCTACTTCGAAAATTACAGTAGCCCTGCTGTCCATCGCGCTCGGCGTGGCAGGCTGTACGCAAGTGACCGATGAATCCACCGATCTGCAGTCGGGCGCCGCGCCCGACCATGCAACCGTGGCCGCCGGCCTTCCCTTACGCGGGGGTACACTGCGCACCGAGTACAACTGGATACCTTACGTGGCGGACCCCGCGACGGACGGCGTCGGCACGGGCCAGGTGGGGCTGTCCATCGCCGAGTCACTGGTCTGGGTCGGGGAAGACGGGATTCCGCAACCCCAACTCGCCAGGTCATGGGAGGCCAGCGAGGATGCGACGGCATGGACCCTCCACCTCCAGGAGGGCGTGACCTTCAACAACGGCAAGCCCTTTGGCGCCGATGACGTGATCTGGAATCTCGAGCACTGGATTGACCCGGACACGGGGTCGCCCATGGCAGCCAGGCTCGAGTTCCTGTCGCCCGGCGGTATCGAGAAAGTGGATGACCTGACCGTCAGGCTGCGTCTCGACCGCGCCGAGGTAAACCTGCCCCTTGCGCTGTACGACTATCCGAGCATGATCGCCCCTGAAGGCGGGTGGGAAGACTTCTACAGCGGCGACCCGGCCGATGCAGTGGGGACGGGGCCCTTTCTCATGGAATCGTTCATTCCCGACGAGCGCATGGTGCTGGTGCGCAACCCGGACTATTGGCAGACCGGCGCCGACGGCCGTCCCCTCCCCTATGTGGACAGGGTCATCGTCACGGCCGGATGGGATGACGCCGCGCGGCTGGCGGCCCTCATGGGCGACGAGGCGGACGTGCTGACTCCGGGAGAAGGCATCATTCCCATGCTGCAGAGATATCCCGACAGAATCGATGTCCGCACTTATGTCACGGGCTTCGTTACACCCCTCGTCATGCGGGTCGACGTGCCGCCCTTCGACGACGTGCGCGTGCGCCGCGCCCTCAAATTGGTACAGGATCGGGACAGGATTCGCGCTCTCGTCATGCCGTTGGGCCAGCTGGGCCACGACCACCTGATACCGCCAAGCGATCCGGCCTGGTGCCCCGCGGCCGACGCCGGCCGGAAGCAGGACATCGAACACGCCAGATCGCTGCTGGCGGAAGCTGGCTATCCCGACGGCATCGAACTCGACCTCGCCGTTCCCGACGGCGACTTTCGCATCTACTTCGCTCAGGTGTACAAGGAGATGGCTGCCGCGGCCGGTATCACCATCGACATCAACCTGCTGCCCACCACGGCATTCTGGGACCAATGGATGGAGTGGCCCTTTGCCGTCACCGGCCTGAACGGCCGGGTGCCCGCAACCGCGAACATGAACCTGGCGCTCCGCTGCGGCGGCGAATGGAACGAATCCCACTATTGCAACGAAGAGTTCGACGCCTTACTGGACGCCGCCGATGCCACCATGGATCTGGAAGAGCGAAAGGACGTGTACTGCCGGATCCAGACCATGATGCAGGAGGATTCCGGCTATCTCGTCCCGTTCTGGGCCGCCACGTTCGGGGCCGGCCGCAGGGAGGTGCACGTGCCTCTCGCCTGGTCCCGAGGCGGTTTCCTGTGGCATCAGGCCTGGATGTTGAACCCGGCCGAACGAAACTGAACCATGGCCTCCTTCCTTTTGAACCGCCTCGGCACGATGCTTCTGACCATGCTGGTCATCTCCATGCTGGTGTTCATCATCGCCGAGGTGGTTCCCGTCGACCCCGCCCGGAGCGCGCTCGGGCCCTACGCCCCCCAGGAAGCCGTCGACGACCTGCGGGACAGGATGGGGCTCGACCGCCCCGCGGCCGTGCGCTATTTCGATTGGATCACCGATATCCTGCGCGGCGACTTCGGGGAATCGATCCACTATCAGCGCCCGGTGGGCGATCTCGTCGCCGTTCGCGTGCAGCGCTCGCTGGCGCTGGCCGGCCTCGGGTTCGTCTTCATGATCCCGCTTGGTTTGGCCCTGGGCTGTATCGCCGGCATCACCGAGAACAGGCTTCCGGACCGCATCATTTCCCTGACCAGCAGCATATTCGTGTCGGTGCCTTCGTTCGCCAGCGGAATTTTCCTGATCGTGATCTTTTCGCTCTGGCTCAATTGGTTCCCCGGCGTGAGCATGCCGGACCCCGAAGCGGGCATTTTTGAATCCGCGAAAAAGCTGATCCTGCCGGTGCTGGTGCTGGCGCTCGACGAGATCGGTTATCTCGCCCGCATGACACGGGTCAGCATGGCCGAGGTGATGCACAGCGACTACATCCGCACGGCGGTGCTGAAAGGCATTTCGCGATGGAAGGTGATCTGGCGGCACGCGTTGCGCAATGCGCTGATCGCGCCCTTCACCGCCATCATGCTGCACGTCAACTGGCTGATCGGCGGCGTGGTGGTGGTCGAAGTGCTGTTCAACTACCCCGGCCTCGGGCGGCTGCTGCTCGATGCCGCCATGCGCAATGACATAACGCTGCTCATGGGCGGAACCCTGGTGCTCACCTTCGTGGCCGTGGCCACCCAGGTGCTGGCCGACATCGGCCTGTATTTCATGAATCCGCGGATTCGATTCGAGTCGCAGGCGAGATGATGTCCGGGAACAACCGGCTACGCGGAGCGTTTGCCGAACTTGGTCGGTCGCCGAGCGCTGCGATCGGCGCCGCCATCGTCGTTTTCTGGGTTCTTGTGGCCGCTGCCGCCCCCGTCATCGCTCCTTACGCGCCGACCGAGATGCACGATGCCAGGCTCGAGCCGCCGTCGCTGCAGCACTGGCTGGGAACGGACCACCTGGCGCGGGACGTGATGAGCCGCCTGTTCTGGGGTACGCGGACGGTCGTGGCGCTGGCGCCGGTTTCCGTCCTGCTGGGCATACTGTTGGCCGCCCCCCTGGGGCTCGTTTCGGGCTATGTCGGCGGCAGGCTCGATACACTGATCATGCGCGGCGTCGACATCCTGATGTCGTTTCCGACCCTGCTGATCTACATCCTGATCATTACGAGTTTCGGCCCGTCCGTGGCCGTCGTCCTGATCTCCATTGCGCTCGGGTCCATTCCACCCATCACCCGGATCGTGCGCAGCCTGGTGATGGATGTGCGCACGAAAGACTATGTCAGCGCGGCCCGCCTGCGCGGCGAGCGGCGCCGCTTCATCCTGCTACGGGAGATTCTGCCAAACGTGAGCGGGCCCATCATCGTCGATGCCACCATTCGCATCGGCTACGCGATCATGGCGATCGGCGCCCTGGGCTTTCTCGGGTTGGGCATACCACCGCCGACGCCGGACTGGGGAGGCATGATCAACGAGGGTCGGGTGTGGATCTTCGCCATGCCCTGGATCGTACTGGCGCCGGCGGCCGCCTTGAGTTCGATGGTGGTCGGGCTCAATCTGCTCGCCGACGGGATGCGGGAAAATGCACAGTTGCGTTAGGAATGTTGCTCGATGACAAATACGGGTGAAACGCCGGTGTTGAGTGTCGAGGGCCTCGAGGTCGTCTACACGACACGAAGCGGGTCCGTCAGGGCGGTGCGCGATGTCTCCATCGGAATCTCGCCCGGTAGCGTGCTGGGGCTGGTCGGCGAGTCCGGTTGCGGCAAGAGCACGCTTGCCTTTGCCGTGATGAATTACATGTCGGCGAACGCGGAAGCGACCGCGGGGCGCATCCTGTTTCGCGGCCGGGACATCCTGCGCATGAGCCGCCGGGAAATGAACCGCCTGCGCGGCAACGAGATCGCCATGGTGTACCAGGACCCGATGGCGGCGCTGAATCCCTCCCTGCGCATCGGTCCGCAGCTTACCGAGGTGTTGGTGGAGCACTACGGGGCAAGCGTCCGCGAGGCCCGGGACGCCTGTATCCGCATGCTGGAGCGGGTGCGGATGCCGGATCCGCCGGCGATCATGGAACGTTATTGCCACCAGTTGTCCGGCGGCCAGCAGCAGCGGGTGCTGATCGCCATGGCGCTGTTGACCAACCCTGCGCTGCTGATCATGGACGAGCCGACCACCGGCCTGGATGTCACGGTGGAGGCGGAGATTCTGGATCTCATCGGCGAACTGAAGCGCGAACTGGACACCGCCATTCTCTTCATCAGTCACAGCTTCGGGGTCATCAGCAGGGTCGCCGACCGGGTGGCCGTGATGTATGCGGGCGAACTGGTCGAGCAGGCCTCCGTTCGCGACATTTTTCTGGATCCGCAACACCCGTATACGGTCGGCCTGCTGGGCTGCGTTCCGAAGATAAGCGCGGCCGGGCAGCGCGGCGCCCTGTCACCGATCAGGGGCCGGGTTCCCGCGCTTCACGAATCGCTTCCCGGGTGCGTGTTCGAATCACGGTGCGATCGCGCCCAGGAGCGTTGCCGCCTGGAGCATCCCGACATCCGGCGGGCCACGGACGGGCATCCGGTGCGTTGCTTCTTTCCCGATAGTCCGGGCTCTGCCGGGTTGCAATCCGGCTCGGCCGCGCCCACCGCCTTCGAACGCCCGGCAACCGCAGACGACCCGATTCTGAATACCGAAGGACTCAGGGTCTATTACAAAGCCAGGGACCGGGGTTTTGCGGGAATGGCGGGCAAGCACAAGAAAGGCTTTGTGAAGGCGGTGGACGATGTAAGCCTGATTGCGGAGGCAAATTCCACCCTGGGCATCGTCGGCGAATCCGGATGCGGCAAGACCACTCTCGCCAAGTGCATCGCCGGCCTGGTGCCGCCCAATGACGGGAAACTGGAGTTTGCGGGAATCGATGCAGCGCGAATCGTCGAGGAACGTCCGGTCGCGACGCTCCGGGAACTGCAGATGATTTTTCAGAACCCCGACTCGACGCTCAACCCCAAGCGCACGGCCGGCGAGTCGATCGCCCGTCCTCTGCACCTGTTCGGAACCGTCCCGCGCTCCGGGATCAGGAACGAGGTCGTGCGGCTTCTTGAAGCAGTGCGGCTGGGTGAAGAATATTACGACCGCCTGCCGGGGCAGCTCAGCGGCGGCGAGAAACAACGCGTGGCGCTCGCCAGGGCATTCGCGGGCCGCCCCACCCTCGTCCTCTGCGACGAGCCGCTGTCGGCGCTGGACGTGTCCGTCCAGGCGGCGATCATGAACCTGCTGGGCGAGTTCCAGCGGGAATACGGAACGGCGATCGTGTTCATTTCCCACGATCTCAGCGCCGTCTATCAGCTGTGCGATTCCGTGGCGGTGATGTACCTTGGGCAAATCTGCGAGACGGGCTCTGTCGAGACACTGTTCAAACCGCCCTATCACCCTTACACCGAGGCCTTGTTGTCCGCCGTTCCGATTCCAGACCCGACGCTGGAACGGAGCGACATCCGCTTGACCGGCACGGTTCCGAGCGCGCTCGACCCGCCCGCGGGCTGCCGGTTCCATACGCGCTGCCCGCGCAAGATCGGACCGATCTGCGAGCAGGAGGCCCCGCCCTGTCGCGGCGGAACGGAGGGACACCGCGTCTATTGCCACATCGACATGGAACAACTGCAATCTGTTGGCCCCGTGTTCAGCACCTTGACTTGAGAAATCAGGACGGTAGGCACCGTCAGGCGCACCATCGGCGGAGTTCTTGACGCCGATTGGGTTCATTCTTCGGTGCTTGTTGACATGTGCGCGCGCACCATCTTGACATCTCTCCCACAACCAGCCGAAATTGACCGCTCCACCCGAGCGCCAGGGGCGCTGGCACCGACCGTTTCGAAAGGCGGCCGGTCCTGTGGGAGGGCTGCGCGAGGAGCCTCATGACCGACAACGACCAAGCCATGCGAAATATCGTGGCGACCCTGCCCGTGCCGGAGTTCGCCGAGGCCGCATTCACCGCACCGCCGCCTCTGCGGAACTCGCGCGTGGCGATCGTCACCAGCGCGGCCCTCTACCGGGAGGGGGCCGCTCCGTTCGGGTTCGAGGACGTCCACTTCGAGCCTATCCCGCACAGCGCACGCGACCTGAAGATGGGTCACGTGAGCCCGAACTTCGACCGTGCCGGCTTCGCCGCGGACCTGAATGTCGTCTATCCGGTCGATCGCCTGTCCGAACTTGCCGAGCGCGGCACCATCGGCAGCGTGGCCGACTTCCACTACGCGTTTGCGGGGAATCAGCCGGACACGGTGTCCGAGTTGCGCCTGGATACCGGCCCCGGGTGTGCCCGGAAGCTGCTCGAAGACGGGGTGGACGTCGTCTTGCTGACGCCTGTCTGACCGCTGTGTCCGCGTGCCGTGTGTACGCTGGCTCATGTGTTCGAGGCTGCCGGGCTATCCACGATCGCGATCATGCCGATCCGGAGCATCGCGGAACGCATGCGTCCGCCGCGGGCGCTCTGCGTCGAGTTCCCGCTCGGTCTGCCGCTCGGCAAGACGCGCGACGCCGCCTTTCAGCACCGTGTGCTCGATGCGGCCTTCGCGCTCCTCGAGAAGCCGGCAGGTCCCGTGCTCGAGGATTTTCCGGAAGCGGTCAAGGCCGAAGATACCGAACCGCTGCTCTGTTCGCTGCCACCGCGCTACAACCCGGAGCTTCATCCCGCCGTCGACGAGGCCCAGGGGCTGCGTCACGCATACGACCGGGCAGTGGCGGGGAACGGACGCACCTCGCTCGGGGCGCACGCGAGTGCGGACGAAATACCTGGTGCGATCGACAAATTCGCCAGGATCGCCGCGGGAGAACCGTGGGACGGGGTGGGCCTCGACGACTCGGCGGACCGGGTCGCGCAGGACATCCGGACCTACTACGAGGAACTCGCCTGCGAGCTCGCGGACGGCCCCGCTGGGCCGTGGGCGGTGGAGCGGTGGTTCTACGAGCGGACCGAAACGGGCAAGGTAATCCTGGCCGCGCGCCGCAAGATGCGCGATGCGGGTGCCCCGCAGTTGGCGTGGTTCCTGATGTCGCCGGCGTCGCGCGAGTAGAGCCCCTGGCGCGACCTGGCGGCGCCCCCCGGGGAAGCCATACCCTGCCCCTGGACGGGCGGGGACAAGCCCCGCCTCTACATCCCGAACCTGTGCTCCAGCGTGAGGCCGAAGCGCCGCGGCTCCGCGTAGTAGTAGACCAGGATGCCGGCGCCTTCGTTATCCTGGGCGTACCGGAAGTAGAGCTCGTCGCTCAGGTTGGTTCCCCAAAGCGAGACCGAAGTCCTGCCGTTGGCCATGTCCCAGCGCAGGCGGGCATCCACGAGGCCCAGGGGGTCCGTGCGGTGACGCCTCAGACGCGTCACCGCAGCGGTGGAGTGGTACGGTCCGCGGTAGTTGTAGCCAACCTGTGCGGTCAGGCTCCCTCCGTGGACGAGGTGGAACTCCTTCGCAACGCTCAGGTTCCACGACCGGTGCGGCGTGAACGCGATGAACTTGAGGTCGGACAGATCCCGGACTTCACGGATGTCCTGGAAAGTGACCGGGTCGAACGACGTGTCGACAACCGTGAACTCGTCATAGTGCCCGTCGAGGTTCCCGTAGGTTCCCGTGATGAACCAGCCTTCGGCCGGAGTGGCGACCAGTTCCACTTCATAACCCTCGAGCGTAGCCGCCTGGGCGTTGAACAGGCTCTCGTGGAGCTGACCGCCGATCACGCGTCCTATCGTGATCTGCTGGTTCTTGTAGTCGTTTCGGAAGGCCGTCACGTTCAGTTGCAGCCGCCGATCGAACCACTGCGACTTTATCCCCGCTTCCCAGTTGTCCGAGATCTCCGGATCGTACGGTTGCATGTACACGTCGCCGTTCAGCCCGCCGGAGCTGTACCCGCGCGAGAAGCTCAGGTACGCCATGACATCGTCGTTGAAGGCGTAGTTGACGATCACGCGCGGGGTCGACTCGTTGAAGCTGACCTTCTGCTTGCAGTAGCTGCGTATGGCCAGTCCGTCCGGGCCGATGTTGCCCGGACAAGCGTAGAACGGGTCGAACCCGAAGTCCGAAGTCCACTGGGAGCGCTTGAACTTCCGCGTGTCTTTCGTCCACCGCCATCCGGCCGTTACCGACCACGCGTCCGTGAGGTTCACGGTGGCTTCAGCGAACACGGCAAAGGACTTGTTTCTGCCGTCAACCTCCTGGCGCCGGCTCCCGTTCTCCTGGACTCCCAGCGCAATGGGGCTCAGCGCCTCCCACAATGGCGCCTCGGCCAGGTCCTCCGGCGGCATCAGGCCGCGCATCAAGGGCACCCATACCCTGAAAATCCCTTTCTCGGCGAAACCGTACAGCCCCGTGATCCAGGTCATGCGGTCGGAGAACGCGCTGCCTTCGAGGCGAAACTCCTGCGAGACCTGTTCGTAGACCGAAGGTTGGTCCGCCAGTATTTCGATGTGATAGGAGGGCCCGCCGTAGAAGTCGCTCCCCCAGCCCCAGGACTCGTTGAGCTCCTTGGTGTCCCGCCAGGCGGAAATGGACGTCAGCGTCATGTCGGAAAAATCCCAGGTGGCCGTCAGGGACACGGAATTCGTGTCGACGTTCAGCCCGTTCGGGTCGTTGTCGTTCGACAGGTAAGGATTGTCGTCCGGTGCACAGGCCGCCGCGAGCTCGTCATAGGCACCGAAGATCAAGGGCAGGAAGTTGAGCCCCGTCGGGCCGCCGAGCAGTTCTTCGCAGTCGCCGAGACCGCCGGTCTCGCGAGCCCGGAAGAACTCCGCCGCCAGCGAGACCTCGACGGCGTCGTTGGGCGTCCACAGCAGCGTGCCCCGCAAGGTGGTCGAGTCGGTGGTGTTCCACTCGCGACCGGCGTCGTCCTTCATCCAGCCATCGTCCTTCCGAGTCTGGAACGCCACGCGCGCCGCGAGGACATCGTCGATCAGGGGCATGTTGACGAGCGCGTCCGCCATCAACCGGTCCGCGTTCCCGACGCTGGCCCGCACTTTCGCATCGAACACGGACTCCGGCTTCTTGGTGATGACGTGCACGAGCCCCGCCGTGGTGTTACGTCCGAACAGCGTACCCTGCGGGCCCCGCAGTACCTCGATCCGGTCGATGTCGAGCAGATCGAAGACCGCGCCCTGCGGCCGGCCGAGATAAACACCGTCAATGTAGATGCCGACCTTCGGGTCCTGGACCGGAGTCCAGTTGATCGTGCCGATACCGCGCAGGAACACCGTGGCCGTGCCGCGCGCCACTATGGTCTCGTTGAACGACATGTTCGGCGTGAGCTGCTCGACGTGCTGCACTTCCGTAATTCCCCGGCTCGCCAGCCGATCCGCCGACAGAGCCGAGATCGGGATGGGTACCTTCTGCGCGGACTCTTCCCGGCGTCGGGCGGTGACGACCACCTCCTCGATGCCACCCAATGCCCGCTCCTCGTCGGCCTGTTCAGCGCTCGCGCTACCTGCGGGCAGGAAAAAACCTGCGGCCACAAGCCCGGCGACGGCCAGGAATTCCTTGACTCCCTTCATGGTTCCCCCTCGCAAACCAGTGCTTCGCCTTGTAGCTGCAGCGCGTCCCCGCAGGCAATGTGCATGGTGTACACGAGCGGGCGCGCAGCCCAACGCATAAATCCCTCTCAGGTGAAAAAACATACAATCCCTCCCATGTCAAGGCTGTTGAACTTCAGGATTGCCCTGACCGGCTCAACACATTCGGCACTCAGGTGGACCGCGAGAAGAAGCGCTTGGCGCGCTACACCAACGCGCCATGGATTCGGGGGCGAGGCCAACCGGCCGTTCGGCACCGACGACGCGCACCGGAAGCTGAAGCGCCTCTACCCAACACTGGATACGTGCCGGGGCGCCATCATAGCCGGCGCCCTGACGGGCGACGCACCCCGCCAGTCAGTGTGCGGCCCGGTCCACCGGGTACCGAGGACGCGACGCCGTCAAAGGGCCGCAGCGAACCCGCGAATGTCCCGGATCGTCGCGTAGTAGACGTTGGGTAGCACGTGCGGGTTCACGGTGTCGGCACCATGGCCGGTACCGTTTACCGTCCGGCTGTGGGTCGTGACCCCGGCGGCCATCAGCTTGCGGGCGTAGATGAGCCCCTCGTCCCTCAGGGGATCGAGTTCGTTCACCGACACCACGTGGGGCGGCAGGCCCGCGAGGTCGTCCGAGGACGCGTGATACGGCCAGGCCAGCGGGTTGCGCATGTGCTCCTCGGCCGGGTCGTACGCGAGAGCCGACAACCTGTTCATTTCCCGGGTCATCATGTAGCCGCCGTTCTCGCGCCACGAAACCAGCTCCGGAGGCGGGGGATGGTATTCGCCGGCGATGTACGGGCAGCATGCGTAGATGCCTGCGATCTCGTCGACCCAGCCCTCTTGCCGGGCCTTGAGTGCCGTGGCGAGACACAGGTTGCCGCCCCCGGACTCGCCGGACACGACCAGATGCGAAATGGCGAGCGTTTCCCGGTTCCGATACGCCCACCGGGTTCCGCTCGCGCAGTCGTTCAGCCCGGCCGGGAACGGGTGGCACCCGAGCCTGCCCGCCGCGTTGCGGAAGTCGACGCCCACGACTACCAGCCCCGCCGCCGCAAGCTCGTCGCGCCACCGCACGAACGGGGCGTCCTCCGCGGTAAAGAACGTCATCCCGCCGCCGTGCGTGTGCACGATCCCGGGCAACGGCCCGTCGCGTCCGGCCGGCTCGACGATGTGGAGCGAGATCGCGTTGCCGTCGACGCCGTCAATGACCTCCGTCCGCCGGGCGACCCCAATCACCGGCGGGAGTCCCGCGTACTCCTCGTGCAGGGCCAACCCCTCGGCCTCGAAGGCGGCGAAGAACTCCCGGATGTCCGCGATCGGTGCGTCCGGCCCAATCGGCGGCGGCGCCTGCGCAATCTCCGCCATGCCCTCGAACATCACCCGGGCACGGGGGTCGAGGCGCGGGTCCGTGGCGATGGTGAGGTCAGGGTTGCCCAGGCGACCGGGCAGGTAAGCGGAAGTCTCGGCCATGGCACGCTTCTCGGAGACCGGAAGAGGGCCGATTATAGCCGGGTGTGCGATTGTTACGACCAAGTGGACGAATAGAACAAGAAGATCGCGCATTGCCGATATACGTCGTAGTCACGCCGGAACTCACCTCGCAAGACTTGACCTTCTACTCTGGATCGGCGCCGTGAATGGCAATTCGCACCCCACAGGCACTGGAATATGCGGGCGATGACGGCTTCGTGGCGTCGATGCCGCAGCTCCTGCACGCCAGGGCAACCGCGGATTACGACAACATCATCTGGAACACGTGGTTTACCGCCAATTCAGAGGAGAGCGTCGTGACTACGCCGCAGGGCAACCATGTGGTGGTGGCGATGCATGGCGGCGGCATTTACGCCTCGCCGGAACGATTCCAGAAGATGTTCTACGCCAGCACGGACCCGCGGAACACGCACGGCCTGTCGTCCTAGCCGGACGCGCGGATTGCCGGGTCGGTATAACCCGTGTCATACTCGGGCGATGAAAACGGCAATCTCCATCCGCGACGAGGTATTCGAAGCGGCAGAGCACACGGCCCGGGACCTGGGGATGTCCCGCAGCCAGCTCTATGCGACCGCGGTCAAGGAATTCGTTGCTCGCCACAGGAGTCAGCGCGTCACGGAACGACTGGATGCCGTCTACGCGGACAGTGAC
Organism: Pseudomonadales bacterium; assembly: GCA_963663395.1. GTDB lineage: Bacteria > Pseudomonadota > Gammaproteobacteria > Pseudomonadales > Azotimanducaceae > Azophilus. The sequence goes on along the minus strand of OY760226.1, from coordinate 3,381,113 downwards.
GCCTCGTCACGGCTTGATGAGGGTCTGGGAGAAATGCAGCGTCTTTCGCTGGATGAACCAGGCTAACGGGGCCATGCCCCGGCCCGACGAGACTACAGTGACCGGGTGCGTAGTTGACTCATCTGGCAACCTTATCCGCGAACAAGAGGTCCAGAAGTGAAGCGCGGCGACATCTGGTGGGCCAACCTGCCCGCTCCCGCCGGATCTGAACCGGGCTACCGGTGTCCCGTACTGGTCGTGCAATCCGACGACTTCAACAGGAGCCGTATCGGCACCGTACTTGCGTTGGCTATCACGTCGAACCTGCGGCTGGCCGCGGCTCCGGGCAACATATCCATGCCAAGACGCGGCACGGGCTTGAAGCGGCGCTCGGTAGTCAACGTCTCGCAGATCGTCACGCTGGACCGGCGATTTCTCACGGAACGTTGCGGGCGGGCGCCGGACGGAATCATGAGCCAGGTGGACGACGGGCTGCGCCTGGTGCTGCACCTTGGGTGAATTGCCATGGTGTCGGACGGCAACAGGCTGGTGGTTTAATTCATTCGTGACATTCAGTGGGCGGACCCGCTTCGGCGACGTTGACGGCCGCCAGACCCCGTCCCTGATTAACGGCGGGCCGGCGTGTACGGAACCGGAGGGAGGACGCGATTGACATGACCGACATCGAGATGGAAGCGGAAATCATTCTGGAACCGTACAAGCCCGATGCCTTGCGACGGGCACTGGAATATGCGGGCGACAACGGCTTCGTGGCGTCGATGCCGCAGCTCCTGCACGCCAGGGCGACGGCGGATTACGACAACATAATCTGGAACACCTGGTTCACCGCCAATTCCGAGGAAAGCGTGGTGACCACGGCGCAGGGCAATCACGTCGTCGTGGCGATACATGGCGGCGGCATTTACGCCTCGCCGGAGCGATTCGAGAAGATGTTCAATGCCAGCACGGACCCGCGGAATACGCACGGCTACACCGACCAGCATGCCGGCAAGATCAGCGAGCGGGAAGCCCGCGAGGTCCTGGAGGGCAGGATGCCGGACGGGACGGAGGTGCCGGTCTATCCGTTCGAGGAATTCAGGCAGGGCATCAGCGAACTGCCGATCCGCTACGGTGTGATTCTCGACTTCGAACTGGCCAGGCAGTCGCTGCGCGGCTATGAAGCGTTCGACATCCTGAAGGACGACCCGAACATGATCGTCCGGGCAGGCGGAGTCGAGGCGAATGCTGCCTATCTCGACAGGTTTCAGGCTCGCCACAATACGAAATTGATGGGGCACTGGCACCCGTACAACCGCATCGATCCGAATCAGCCGCAGACGAGAGTGCTGTTCCTGGCCGGCAATCAGGGCGGTTGGGGAACCGAAGACCATGACTTCGCCGAATACGGATACGACAGCGAATACGGGCTGGGCGGCGATGCCAGCATGGGTGGCATGGCCCGCTACATCGCCGTCGCGCCGCCGGACATTGCGAGCGGCATTCGGCACATACCCTTCGCGAGTTGAATGATCTGCTCTGGCAGGCAAACGAAGAACCCTGAAATGAATGACACCAGCAAGGAAGGCAGCCGGATGGCGGCGAAGATCTTTTTCGGCTCATACCGGCCTGTCGTATTGAAGCGCGCACTGACATACGCCGGAGATGACGGTTTCGTCGCTTCGATGCCGCAGTTGATTCACGCCCGCACCAACGCGCCGTACGACAACATATTGTGGAACACCTGGTTCAGTTCCTGCTCCGAAGAAAACGTGGTGACGACGCCCCAGGGCAACCATGTCGTCGTGGTGGTACACGGTGGCGGCATCTATGCGGCGCCGGGGCGATTCGAGAAGATGTACTACGCCAGTACGGACCATCGAAGCGAACAGGGCTATACGGGGCAGTTCGCTGCGAAGATCAGCAAACGGGAAGCCTGTGACGTATTGGCGGGCAAGCTGCCGGACGGCACCGAAGTTCCGGTTTACCCCTACGAAGAATTCAAACGGGGTATTGGCGATCTTCCATTACGCTACGGCGTCGTTCTCGACTTTGAGCTGGCCAGGCAATCCGAGAGAGGATACGTCGACTTCGACGTGCTGAAGGACGATCCGAACATGATCGTCCGCACCGGGGGCGTTGCAGCAAACGTTGCCTATCTCGACAGGTTCCAGGCTCGGCACAATACGAGGTTGATGGGCCACTGGCACCCTTACAACAGCATCGATCCGAATCAACCGCAAACGAGTACCCTGTACCTGGCCGGCAATGAGGGCGGCCGGGGCAGCGATGTGGACGAATTCGATCCAACGACGCGCACACAGCGGGAGACCGGCTATGACAGCGAGACCGGGCTGAGCGGAGGTGGTGGCGTGGGGCCAGGCCTGGCCCGTTATGTCGCAGTAGCGCCGCGGAACGCCTCGACGGACGTGCGTTATCTGGATTTCGGCGCATGAGCGCATCGGTCAGGGGTTTCCGAAGGCGCGATCCATGAATTCGCGTGGGGAAACCACCCGAACGCCCTGGCAACGGTCGCGAGGGAAGAGCTTCAGGTTACCGGTCACCAGAAACTCGGCTTGTGCCGACAGTGCCACTTCGAGGAACGGTTCGTCATCGGGGTGAGGAAGCCTGGCCTTGAGCGGTGCGCCCGCGGCAACCACGCCCCCGGCACGAACCTGCGCCAGGAATGCTGCAACTTCCGCTGCCTCGAACGGAAATGCTGGGCGTCGCAGCACTTCGTCGTACTCGGCGATCATGCGCATGTCGTAGCAGAGAGTCAGCCGGCCGGCGGCGATCAGCCCGACGATGACGCCGGGTGGGTTGAATGGCGACAACAGGCCTGAAACGAGTACGTTGGTGTCTACGACAACCCTCACCGGCGACGCGACCTGCGCGTGGCGTCTATCTCCGCATTTACATCATCCGTGGACAGATTGTCGTCGCCCGTCTCACGGGCGCGCTGCTGCATCGATGTCACCGCGAGTTGCGCACGGGCCTGGCGAAGGGCTGCCAGGGAGGTCTCGAGCGTCGATCCGGTAGTCGCCGAAAGAACGGCAATGGGCTTGCCGTTGGAGGTGATGACAAGATCCTGCTCCTCGGCAAGCGTATCCCACACGGCCGCTGAGTGGTTGCGCAACTCGCGCACGCTGATGAAGTTCATTTCGCGATTTCGGTGGCCAAACGTGTATACGATAATGTACCTTTTTGGGACACAGAATCAACATGCCAACGCAGTACCGACACAATCTCCCCACCTTTGCTGGAGTAGGACGACCGGAGTCGAGTCCGATTCGGCGTGAGTTCCGCGGTGGCGGCAAGTGGGCGCGACTGGCACGGTCGTCTAAACTACTGAAGCAGGATCCATCGCGCGGTTGCCGTACCGCGCAGGCAGCAAAGTGAGGATACGGATCATGTCTAACGTGGCTGCGCCACCGCCCGTCGAGAAAACAGTGACCGGGAGGGATTTGACTCAATTGACAACCTTGTCCGTGAACAAGAGCATTAAAACCCTGTTGGCCGCGGCCCTTCTTCTGTCCGTCTCGAGCCCTGTTTCGAGCCTCGACCTTACGGACTACCGCATCATCGATCTCACGCATCCCTACAATGCGGAGACGATCTACTGGCCGACTTCTCCGTCGAAATTCCAATTGACGGAGCTGGCTTACGGCGAGACGCCGGGCGGTTGGTTCTATTCCTCCTACTCGCTGTGTACGCCTGAGCACGGCGGTACGCATTTCGACGCGCCCATTCACTTCTCGGCAAGCGGTGCTCCGGTGCACGATGTGCCACTGGAAGACGTGATTGCGCCCGCGGTCACCATCGATGCTTCCGCACGGGCGGGCGGGGATTCCAACTATCGGCTCTCGGTCGACGACGTACTCGAATTCGAGGCGCAGCACGGGGAAATCGAAGCCGGCATGATCGTGCTCCTGCGCACCGGGTGGAGCGAGCGCTGGCCCGACACGGCGGCCTATATGGGCGACGACACGCCGGGAGAGGTAAGCGGGCTGTCGTTTCCCGGCTATGGAGTGGCTGCGGCGCGGTTGCTTGTCGAGCAGCGGGGCGTCTCGGTCCTGGGCATCGACACGGCCTCGATCGACCATGGGCCGTCAAAGGATTTCGCGGTCCATGTGCTGGCGGCAGGGAGGAACGTCGGCGCCCTGGAGAACCTGACGGGCCTCGACCAGCTCCCCCCGAGGGGATTTACGGTGTTTGCGCTGCCGATAAAGATCGAGGGTGGCTCCGGTGCACCGATGAGGGCCGTAGCGCTAGTGCCTCGCGAGTCACCCTAGCCGGCACCGCCACGATTACGGAAGCAACGTTGCTGTAGCGGGCAGGTGCCTGAAGACCCGGCCGCAGCGCGAACCAGAGACTCAACCCAGCAAGGAACCATTCAATATGGATTACCGTTATCGAAACGGCATGAAACTGATTTTCTTTTTGGCAGTGACACTGGGCGTCAGCGCCTGCGGTGGTGATGCCGACACGGAGGGCTCGGAGATGGCTACCACGGATTCAGGACTGACAATCACCACCACGCAGACCGGCTCAGGCGCCGAGGCGGCAACCGGGAACAGCGTGAGCGTGCACTACACGGGTTGGCTATACGAACCCGAAAGCGCCGGTGGACGAGGCTCGAAATTCGACAGTTCGGTGGATCGCGGCGAGCCCTTCGGGTTTCCCCTGGGTGCGGGGCGCGTGATCCGGGGCTGGGACGAGGGCGTTGCCGGCATGCTGATCGGCGAGAAGCGCGAACTGATCATCCCTCCCCACCTGGCCTATGGCAGCCGCGGTGCCGGCGGGGTCATACCGCCGAACGCCACCTTGCTGTTCGAAGTGGAACTGCTCGCTGTCGAGTAGCGCCGGCCGAACTGGCAGGCTTCAGGCGAGCGCCTCGTAGGTCGCCTGCTCGAATGCCATGTAGAGGGGGAAGGATTTCTCATCGACCAGGGGGAATACCTGGGTGAGGTAGGCCCCGCCGATGCCCTTCGCCGGGTCGATCCAGAAGTACGAATTGGCGAGCCCCGCCCATCCCAGGCTTCCGGCAGATCGTCCGGTGGGCGCCTGCTCGTTGTTGATCATGAACGTCAGCCCCCACGACTTCGCCATGCCGGGAAAGAATTCCGCGTTGTTCGAGAGCGTTGGAATCGCGGTCTCGAGCGGGCCCACCCGCAGGCTCCCCATCTGGTTGCGTGACATCACGTCCACCGTTTCCGGTTTCAGAACCTGCTCCCCGTCCGCCCGGCCGCGGTTGAGGATCATGCGGATGAACCGCAGGTAATCCCCGACCGTTCCGTAGAGTCCGCCGCCCCCCATCTCGAACTCGGGGTCCTGTGAAATCTCCAGTTCCATCTGCGGCTCCAGCGTCCCGTCTTCGACGCGCTGGTGAATCCTGGCTAGCCGCGCCCGCATTCCGTCGGTGATGCGGAACGCCGTATCGGTCATGCCGAGCGGACCGAGCAGGTTCTCGGAGAGGTATTCGCCGAGTTTCTGTCCGCTCACCGCTTCGACCATCTTGCCTGCCCAATCGATGTTGATGCCGTAGTCCCACTTCTCGCCGGGGTCGAAGAGTAGCGGTGTGGTGAGGGCTGCTTCCTCGCAGGTGATGATTCCGGGCGTGCCGGTCGCTTCCTGATAGCGCACGATCGCATCGCTCCAGATCTCGTATGAGAACCCGGCGGTATGGGTCAGAAGGTGGCGCAGAGTGATGGCGCCGCGCCGTGGGCGGGTGCGGGGTTTGCCGTCGTCGTCGAAGCCTTCCAGCACCGGCACTTCATCCAGGTAAGGAACGATGCCTGCAGCCGGAGCGTCGAGGTCGAGGCGTCCCCGTTCGACGAGCTGCATTGCCGCGGCGCCGGTCAGGGCCTTTGTCATGGAAGCGATCCAGCCTACGGTGTCCGGGGTCATTGCATCGCCCCCGCCCAGCACGCGTTCGCCGAAGCCGCCCAGGTAAAGATCGGCTTCGGCGCTGGTGACGCCGGCCACCACCCCCGGCACGGCGCCTTCGGCCGCCGCTTCGCTCAGGATCGCATCGATTCTTCGGGTTAGTGACATTGCTTCGTTCCTCCATTTGCAAGTATAGCCCTCGCGGCCACATTCACGGGAGGTTCGAAAACGGTACCTGACGGACGTGGGGACGGATGCCCGTTCGACAGACGATTGCTGTTGGATTCGCTTCCATTGGCGGCGGCTTGCCGCGGCGCGGCGCTGGTGGGAGCATGCAACACGCGATCGCAGTGCCCCTGCAGGGACGAAAAATCTTGAGAACATTTCGGAACGCGGTTACGAACGGAGACTTCACCGTGACCGGCCAGCTTCGCCTGTACCAGGATACGGGCCGGGACGACGTTATCCGGCAGGCGGAATGCCTGGCGGGCGCGGTGCATGCCGTTGCCGTGACAGACTGTCCGTATGGCGTTCTGCACATGTCCGGCTTGGCGGTGGCGGCCATGCTGATGCAGCGGGGCATCGATCCGCTGCTGCAGCTCTCTGCGCGTGACCGCAACCGCCTTGCGCTGAAGAGCGAACTGCTGGGTGCGGCCGCTCTGGGGGTCACCAGCCTGCTGTTGCAACGCGGCGAGCGGCTGCCGGGCGAGCTGCAGCCGGAGATGACCCAGGTATTCGATACCGGGGCCAAGAAGTTCCTTGCGGCTGCCCGGCAACTCGGCGAGTTCCAGTCAGCCCGGGGTGAGCCGCAACTGCTGCTGGGAACGATGGCGACGGTATTCGACCCGCCACCGGAATGGCAGCCGGTGGAACTCAACGCGAAGCTCGATGCGGGAGCGCGGTTCGTCCAGACGCAGATCTGTCTCGACCTGGACCTGTTGCGGCGGTACATGAAAATCCTGGTCACCGCCCAAGTGACGTGGCGCTGCCACGTCGTCGTATCCGTACCGGTGCTGAACTCGGCGGAATCCGCCCGCTGGTTGTATGAGAACCTGCGAGGCTCGGTGGTGCCTGAGGGCGTGGTCAAGCGGTTCGAGAGCGCTGCAGACCCGGAAGCGTTCGGCGTTGACTATTGCGCTGAGACCGTCCGCGTCCTGCAGGAGATACCCGGCATCGGCGGCGTGAACCTTTCGACGACGGGCGGTGCCGAGTTGATCGCCGCTGCCGTTGATCGGGCAGCGCTCTGATTCATTCGCCGCGGCCAACCGGCAAACGCTCGCCAAATCCTCCGAAGCAAAGATCGCTTGCCCGCTCCTAACCCATGCGCATTCCGCCGGATATGGGAATGCTCTGCCCGGTCATTCCGTCGGATTCGCTGGAGGCGAGATATACGGCCAGATGCCCGATTTCCTCGGGGTGCACCAGGCGTCCCATCGGCACTCTCGAGACGATGGTTTTCTGCAACTGCTCCACGGGGACGCCGAGTTCGTCGGCGGCGGCCTGCAGGTTGTCGAACATGCCGGTCGAGACGAATCCCGGGCAGATGGCATTGATATTGATGCCCTGGGCCGCGGTTTCCAGGGCCGCGCAGCGGGTCAGGCCGACCACCGCGTGCTTGGAGATGTTGTAGACGGCCTGGTTGGGGCTCTCCCACTTGCCGGCGGTGGAGGCAATGTTGACGATCTTGCCGCCGCCCCGCTCCTGCATGTGGCGGATCGCCAGCTGGGTGAGCTGAAACACGGCGCGGACATTGACGTTCATGACTTGGTCGAGGTCGTCGAGTTCGTAGTTCACGAACGGTTTGCCGATGTAGATGCCGGCGTTGTTCACCAGGATGTCCAGGCCGCCGCGCCACTCGACCGCCGCCGCGAACAGCGCCTCGGCCTCGTCCGGGGCGCCGACGTTCGCGGTATGACAACGCACCTCGACCGGTTCGCCCGCCAACAGTTCCCGCGTCTCTTCAAGCTTGGCCAGGTTGGTGGCGGTGAGAAACAGGTCTGCGCCTGCGGCGGCATAGGCCTGGGCAATGGCACGCCCTATGCCTCGGCTTGCGCCGGTGATGAGTGCGGTCCTGCCGGCCAGGCGGCCTGGTGCTGTTGTGTCCGTCATTGCGATATCTCCATTTGGGCGACTCTGGGCATTACCCATCACCGGCGCCTGCCGGGCCTCGTGTAAATTCAGATAGTTAGTGAATCAATATTAGTTGGATTCTAGGCCGCGCCCGCAGGCCGCCTGAGCTTTTGCGCCACCGTCAGCACGATGCCGACGGCAAAGACGGGAATCCAGGACAGAATCAACCATAACTTCAACGCCGTGCAAAGACTACCGACCAGGGCGACGGCGTCGAGGTTCAGGAAGGGAGCATAGCTTTCCGCGGGGTCGGCGTGGGTTTCGAGCATCACGTGAATGCAGGCCACTTCGATGATCTTGACCCCCATGGCCAGCGCGGGGACCAGGAACAGCCACTTCTGCAGCTTCATCAGGCGCGGCGACAGCAGCAGGCTGCACAGGCACCACAGCAGGCCGCTCAGTATCACGAAAACCTGAAAGGCGACCCGGTTGTGCAGCCGGTACTCGTCGAGCTGCCACTCGCTCCTCGACTGCACCCAGACCCGGATGTCATCGCTCGTCCAGAGCTTGCCCGTGTTGAACAGCCAGTAGCGGGCGTCGGGCAGGTCCTGTTCGACGTCCGCAAACTTGTTCTCCACGCCGACGACGTGTTCATGGTTGCGACCCATGAGGTCGCTGTTGGCCACCGCGATCAGCACGAAGATGGCCAGCAGCCACCAGGAGCCGAAACGGTTTCTCATGTTCAGGGCCAATCGGTCGGTGTTCATGCTGTTGCCTCCCCGGCGATCAACGGCCGGCCGGCATCGATCTTGAGCCATGCAGCCGCGCCGACCAGGGTAAGAATCATCGGTGAGTGTTGACGCTCGTTCCCATTGCGATCGTCGAGGCTCGCTTGGGTTGGAGCCCCACCCTGGTTGTACGAATGAGCCATAATGGCTACTATAGCTCAAATGAATGAAATTACAGCACGGGACGCCAAGAATCGCTTCGGCCAACTGCTCGATGCCGCGCAGCGTACGCCCGTACGTGTGACCAGGAACGGCCGGGCCGTCACGGTTATGCTCTCGGTGCAGCACTACGAACGCCTCCGCGGTGCGGCCTGGGAGCGACTCGCCGCGACCATGGACATCATGGGCGAGCAGTCATCGGCCAACAACCTGACGGACGCGAAACTCGATGCGCTGTTAGCGGATGAAGGCTGACCGGGCGGTCGTCGATACGAACGTCCTGATCAGCGCAGCGCTACGGGCAGAGGGGCAACCTCGCCGCGTTCTCGATGTCATACGCCGCGGCAACGGCGTGCTGCTCTTTTCCGACGAAACGTCCCACGAGCTGCGCAGCCGTCTTCGTCGCCCGAAGTTCGACCGCTACGTCAGTCAGGCGATCAGGGCCGTCTACCTGGCCCAGCTCATGGCCGTGTCCGAGTGGGTGTCGATCGCCAGCGCGAAGCTGGGTTGTCGCGACTCCGAAGACGACAAGTTTCTTGAAACGGCACTGATCGGCGACGCCGATTGCATCGTCACCGGTGACGGCGACCTCCTCGAGATGTGTCCGTTTCACGGCATTCCCATACTGACGCCTGCTGACTTTGTGAACAGGATGGAGTCGGAGTAACAAGCTGCCTCCGCGCGTGACCTGCTGCGGGGTATGGTAAATTCCGGCGCGAATCCCGCGCCATTCGTGGAGGAGGAAAACCCGTGGCCACCCGCAACCAAGGCAGGCTCACACCGAGCCGGCTGTCCCATTTCATCCTGCGCACGACGCCGGATTCATTTCCGGCCATGGTGAACTGGTACAAGAAAGTCCTGCAGAGCGACGTCGTGTTCGAGAACGAGGCTGTCTGCTTCATGTACTACGACGACGAGCACCATCGCATCGGCATCGGCTGCGGTCCCGGCATCGGCGACCGACCGCTGAACTGCAAGGGCGTGGACCATATCGCCTTTGCCTACGAGACCGTGGGCGACCTGGTGACGACCTACGAGCGGCTCGTTGGGGAAGGGATCACTCCCTCGGCCCCGATGCACCACGGCGCCACGCTGTCGATGTACTACCTCGACCCGGACCTCAACCAGGTGGAGCTGCTCGTCGACTGTTTCAAGACCAGGGAAGAGGCTCACGAATACGTTCGCGGCGCGGCGTTCGGCGAGAACCCGATCGGCGTCCGCTACGATGCCGATGAACTTGCGCGGCGCTACCACGACGGCGTGCCGGAGGCCGAGTTGCTGCGGCCCATTGCCGGTGGGCCGCCCCCTCCGGGCGAATGGCCGGTGCCCCACTGATCAACCGCCTTCCTTCCAAACCGATGGACGTCCCCGTCCTCATCGTCGGCGGCGGACCCACCGGGCTGACCCTGGGGGCGTTGCTCGCCCGTGCCGGCATCGAATTCCTGTTGGTGGAGAAGAACCCGGGCACCTGCAACCATCCCCAGGCGCATGCGATCAGCGGGCGCACGATGGAGATATTCCGCTCGCTCGGCATTCACGAAGAGGTCTACCGGCGGGGGCTCGACATGTTGCGCTTCGGCGGTCTGAGGATCGTCACCAGCCTGGCCGGCAACGAGTTGGCGCGCATTGCGCCGCGGTTGGACCCGGAGCAGATAGCGGCCATGATGAGCTTCAGCCCCTGCCCGGGCACTTCGACGCCCCAGGATCTCATCGAACCCCTGCTTGCCGGAATACTGGCAGGCGGCCCGGGTCAACTCCGCTTCAACACAGAACTCGTCGAGTTTCGGCAGGACGCCGACGGCGTTGCCGCAACCCTGGCATCCGAGGGACGCCGGCAATCGGTCCGCGCCCATTGGATGGTGGCCTGCGACGGGGCCTCGAGTGGTATCCGCGAGGAACTGGGCATTGCCACGGAGGGCCCGCCCCCGCTCGGACAGATCATCGGCATCTACTTTCACGCCGACCTGATGCGCTGGACGCGCGATCGCCCGGCGATGCTGTACTGGACGATCGATTCGGAACTGCCGGCAACCTTCATCGCTCTCGACGGGCGTGAGCGCTGGTCGCTGCACGTCTCCTGGGACCCGGAAACCGAATCCCTGGCGGACTACACGCCGGAGCGCTGCATCGATATCGCCCGTCATTGCATCGGCGCCGACGCGGAAATCGATCTTCGTTCGGTGCGGCCGTGGACCATGAGCGCCCGCATAGCCGCAACGTTCCGGTCCGGACGCGTCCTGCTCGCGGGCGATGCGGCGCACCGCTTTCCCCCGACCGGCGGGTCGGGGCTCAACGCCGGCGTTGGGGATGCGAACAACCTGGCCTGGAAGCTTGCGCACGTCGTCCGGGGACTTGCCGGCCCGGCGCTGCTCGATACCTTCGAATTCGAGCGCAAGCCCCTGGCCTACGCCCTGGCGGATGTCGCCATCAGGAACGCCACCGGTGAAGGTTCAGTCGGCCTCCACCCGCCGGCGCCGTTCAATGTGATCGGGCCGGGCCGCGGTCTGCAGGGGCAGCGGCTGGCCGCCGGCGAAGTCACCGTCGAGGCGCTGTCCGCCGAAATCGCCGCGGCGTTGGAACCGCAGTTGCAGGTTCCCGATGCCGTCATGCACCTCGATTCGACATTTGCCTACGACACCGGCGCGCTGGTTCCCGATGGGCGGGATGCACGGACGGGCGGCGATGCAGGCAACTCGGGTGGCAACGGGGTACGCGCGGGCGCGCGGGCTCCGCATATCGAGTTGATTCGGCCGAATGTATCGACGGGCGAGGCCGGGCCCATCTCCTCGCTTGACCTGTACCGCGATCGATTCACGCTGGTCACCCCGGCCGAACACGCCGATGCCTGGCGCGAGGCGGCGGGATCGGTGCCGGTGCCGATCGACGTTTACGGTATCGGCAGTGACCTGCTCGATCCACAGGATCGCTTTCCGGAATCATGCGGCATCGATGACGGCGCCGTTCTGGTAAGGCCGGACGGCCACATCGCCTGGAGATCCCGCCGCGCGGTCGCCGATGCAGCGACCGCACTCGGGGACGTACTCGCTCAGGTTCTGGCCACCGGTTGACGCCCAGGGAACACCGGTTCAGGGGCTGTCGTTCTGCGCGTGGGCAGGCCAGATGCGCACGCCGAACGTTGGCGAATCGGAAGTTTGGATCAGGCTGTCCAGATGCCCCGGTCCATGGCCTTGTCGTTCATCTGCCGGGGGGTCTGGCCGATGCCCGGGTCGGGCGCCGCTGTCGTAGTCGATGCATTCTTCCAGCGCCGGCTCGACCTCACGCATGAACAGCTCGAGCTGGCGCAGGACACTAGACCCCGCTGTCCAATGAGAAAGTGAGGGTGAAATTGGTCTTGTTGCGAGGCTTGTTGAAGTCGGATGCCGTTTGCGCGATGACGGGATGATTGGGCGAGAAGCGTCGCTGGTCAAGAGCGACTTGGGTGATTTCGAGCCAATCGGTTGGTCTGGATCGAACGCATGGGTTCCGGTGGTACAGACCACTTGTGAAAAAAAATGGTTGTCGGTCCTGTGGAGTTGTGGGCGAGAGGCCCGCGAGTGTGGGCAGGCGGTGGGCAACGCGCGCCTGGCGCGTTGTCCACGGGCTGTCCACACGGCCCGCAGGGCGTGGGCCGGTCCGAAGGACTCGTCCACAAATCCACAGGACGGTTCCGCCTCCTGATGTCGCCACCCGCCGCCCATCATCCGGCGGCTCGGACGGCCGTGCTGCCGTCACCGATGAGCCGGAACAGCTCGCGCCGCTCGGCCTGCACGCGCCGAACGGCCTCCAGGTCGGTCTCGGCCGTTGCCATGGCGTCCAGCAAGGCAAAGTGGACGCCGGGTTTGAGCAAGTGCTCGGCGTCGGCCAGGCTGCGGAGTTTGGCGTAGGGCGTCATGACGTGCTCGGCGAGGTACTTGCGCCGAATCCTTCCTTGGCCGTCCCGGTACTCGGTGGCGAACAGGCAGGGGCGGTGGAAGTTGAGGAAGGGGGACAGGGTGGCCTGCGCGAAGCGGTTGACCTCGGGCGCGAAGCGCTGCGGGATGTGGTCGTGGCCGAACCACTTGCGGATCACATTGGCGTTCTTGCCCTCGACCAGCGCGTTGTCGTTGGAATGCCGGGACCGGGACTTGGTGAACCGCCCGACGCGCAGCTTCTCGAGGAGCGCAGCGACCTGGTGGTTGATGTATTCGCTGCCGTTGTCGGCGTGGAAGCCGAGGATCGGGAACGGAAAGGACAACAACAGCCCCTCGAGCAGCGGGACCAGGAAGCGCTCAGAGATACCCACTACCGCACCGACGAACTCGAACTGGGTGACCTCGTCCACCAAATTGATCAGATACACGCCCTTGATCCCGTCCCGATCGCCTTGGTGAACGGTGTCGACACGGACATGACCCGGCTGCCCATCGGGTTGCGGGGCCTGGCGCAGGCCGATGCTCACCGTCACCGCCCGCGTCTTGGTCCATACCGTGCGCTTGGCGCGATAGGTCGAGGAGGCGCGCAGATTGTAGATGTGCCCGTTGGAAATCGTCGCCAGCCGCTCGAAGCGCGGATCGCCAAACACCTCGTACTGGCGCCGCAGGATCTCGCGCGTCGCCAAGCCCGACATCTGCTCGAACGCTTCGTCGACCTCCGCCAACAGACGGATGTCCGCGCCGCTGTACTTGCGTACAAACGGTCGACCGCGGGCGCCACCCCGCCGATCCCGGATCACCCCCGTCTCGCGCCACTGCCGGACCAGACGCTCCATCTGCTGGCGCGAATGGCCGGTCGCAACCACCAGAAACTTCAACACCACCCCCTTGTCCCGCTTGCCGAGCGTCACGTAGCCGAAGCGCACCAGCGTTTCCCGAATGAAGGTGTAGACCCCGCCCCGATCCTGGGGATGAAAGATCACCGCCTCGTTGCCCTCGATGAAGGCACAAAGCTGCCCGATGGTGCGTAGCCGCCGCGTTTGGATGTCCACGATCATTCCAAAATGATGCGCCTGACATCCCTTCACCCTCACTTCGCGTTGGAATCAACCCTCCGCTTCACCCTCATCTCGCGTTGGACAGTGCGTAGACTGGACAATCGCTTTCGGGAAACAATTAATCATGCCTGACGTCCGCAACGTACTGCGCAGCGGTGCCTGCCTCCTCATACTCCTGCTCGCCGAATCGGCGCTGGCGGAGCTTTCGGCCGAACGCCTCGCGCGCATCGACGGTTTCCTGGACTCCTTTGTAGACGCAGGCAGGATTCCTGGCGCCGTCCTGCAGGTCACCGTCGACGGCGAGACCGCCTATCACCGTGCCGCCGGGTTCCGGGATCGCGAAGCCAACGCGCCCATGCAGAAGGACACGATCTTCCGCATCGCATCCATGTCCAAGGCTGTGGTCAGTGCGGCGGTCATGGTGCTGCAGGAACGGGGCGCGCTGGTCATCAACCAGCCCGTCGGCGACTTCCTGCCGGAATACGCAGCCACCACCGTCGCCATCGCTCATGAAGACGGTAGCGTCGAGGTGGTCGACGCGATGCGCCCGATCACCATCCGCGACCTGCTGACGCATACGGCCGGCATCGGCTATGGCTATGGGCCGGCGGCTGCGCAATGGCAGGCGGCGAAGCTGCAGCATTGGTACTTCGGGCACCGCGACGAACCCATCCGGGAAACCGTGCGCCGCATCGCGGAACTCCCGATGGACGCCCAGCCGGGAGAGGCGTTCGTATACGGTTACAACACGGACATCCTTGGCGCGCTCGTGGAGGCCGCGAGCGGGCAGGCCCTCGATGCGTTCCTGGAAGCGGAGATCTTCGGCCCATTGGGCATGGCGGACACCTCGTTCTACCTTCCGCAGGAGAAAGAGGCCCGACTCGCAACCGTGTACTCACTCGCTGCAGACGGCGCGCTTGTGCGTGCGGCGTCGGGCTCGCCCTTTCACGGCCAGGGCCACTACCTGAACGGCCCGCGCGCGAGTTTCTCGGGCGGCGCGGGGTTGCTCTCGACCACCGCCGACTACACCCGGTTTCTCGAGGCCATGCGTCGCGGCGGCGGCGCGGTCCTCGGGCGCAAGTCGGTCGAGCTCATGACGGCCAACCACATCGGCGACCGGTTAAAACTCATGCCGGGCGCGGGCTTCGGCCTCGGCTTCGCCGTGGTGCTCGATACCGGCGCACGTGGCGAACCGGGCTCGGTCGGAGAGTTTTCCTGGGGCGGCGCATACCACACGCGCTACTGGGTCGATCCAGCCGAAGCGCTGACCGTCGTGTACATGACGCAAGTGCTGCCCGCCACCGGTCTCGACGACTTCGCAAAGGTGCGGGCGTTGATCTACCAGGCGTTGGAGTAGCCGGTTAAATCGGGCCGGCGGCGGATCAGCGCGTTGGGTTGGCCGGCGCCGTCGCGCCCGGGTCGCCTGCGGCGGAGTCCTCCGGCCGGCCCCGCAGTATTCGGTAGATCTCGCGGAACGGGGTAAACAGGTTGTCGCTCAAGGTAGTGTACTTGGCCTGATCCTGCTCCGGCAGGCCCCAGGGCGTAGCTTCGTAACGCTCTGCGATGTAGAGAGTGCCGCACAACCGATCCCAGATGCTGGTGACCAATCCGAGGTTGGTGTCCCAGTGCTTGCGCAGATAACTGTGGTGCGTGTGATGCATGCCGGGGCTCTGTATCCAGTACTCGAGCCAGCGGGGATAGCGGAACGAAACGTGGTAGTGCCGGAAATTCCCGTTCAGCGCGTACAGGAACGAGAAAATGCTCATGTTCACGATGGTGATGTGCGTAATGCCGCCGTTGAACAGGTAGGCAAAGAGCCCCCCTGAGGCCGACAGCCCGATGGCGGGGCCGAGCGCCCAGACCGGTGCCGCGATGAAGTTCTCCCGCATGCGGGTGATGGGCGTAAGCACCTGGGCGGAGTGATGCACCTTGTGTATCGCCCAGCCGATCTGCGTCCGGTGCATCATCAGGTGCGTGAAATAGAAGATCATGTCGGCGATGAGAATCGTGACGAGCCCGTAGACCAGGCACCAGAAAACGGTGGGCTCCAGAGCCGGGGAGGGGCCGAAAACCGCAAACATCGCGTCGATAGTGGATTGCTCCACGGTCGGCGCCACGGCCCCCAGGAACGCGATGGCCCACACCGGCATCAGGCCCCGGTCGAGGAGATAGAGCGGGATGTCGACCCGGGCCGAAGGGTGTTTGAGGATGGCTTTCGGCATGATGTACTCGAAGAGGCCCATCCGCCGTTCCCGGCCACTCTCGTCCTTGGCGCCGCGCCCTCCGCGCACCGCCCACAGAACCGCTGCCATGATGACCGTGAGAACCAGCAGCGGCCACCACAGGGAGTTTGTGGTCGACCCGGGGAATGCGGAGACCCATACCGCCTCGGATATGCGATTGGCGATGTCCGAGAAAGGCCCGAGGATCTCGGCGCTTGCCTCCCTGACACCGGATTCCTCCAGGAACTGCTCGATTTCCTGCTTGAAAAGGCTCTCGCCCGAAATCATTGCCGCCACCCGAATCGACCCTGCTGCATCCCGACCGGACGCTACGATATCAGGAGTCGTGCCGCAAGATCGACGGTGACCATGGTGGCGCTGTCATATCAGGAAGCTATCATAGTCACGGGGAGTTTGAGCCTTGAAATACGGTTTCAATACATTCCGTGGGGACCTCTTCGGCGGAGTAACCACGACCGTCGTGGTGTTGCCGGTTGCTCTCGCATTCGGTGTGGCCTCCGGCATGGGCGCCGCCGCGGGCATCTACGGCGCCATCGCCGTGGGGCTGTTCGTGTCGCTTTTCGGCAGTACGCAATCGCGCATTCCGGGCCCGACCACGGCGACGACCGTTGCCATGGCGGTGATCGTCACCAGCTACGCATCGACGCTGCCGGAAGCCCTGACCATCGTGATCATGGCGGGCGTATTCCAGGTGCTCCTGGGCCTGTCGCGAATCGGCCGCTTCGTGGCCTATACGCCCCACGTGGTCGTTTCCGGATTCATGTCGGGGATCGGCATCATCGTCATCCTGATGCAGATCCTGCCGGCCCTGGGCGCTTCGGCCGCGCCGGGGGCATTGCTGAGTGCGATGCGCGCCGTTCCGGAGGCGTTCTCCAGCGTTGATTCCGGCACGCTGGCGGTTGCCGCGTTCACGCTGGGCGTCGGCATGCTGTGGCCCCGTCGCCTGGCCAGGCAGGCACCCTCCCCCCTGATCGCCCTGATGGCCGGAACGGCGCTGAGCCTGCTCTGGTTGAACGATATTCCGGTCATCGGGCCGGTTCCCTCGGGCTTGCCGCAGTTGCACCTGGAGCCGCCGTCCCTGGCTTTCCTGGCGCGTGCCGTGGAACCCGCCCTCATCTTCGCGTTGATCGGCTCGGTGAACAGCCTGCTCATCTCGCTGGTTGCCGATTCGCTGACCGGCACCCGACACGATCCGAACCGGGAACTGGTGGCCCAGGGATTCGGTACGGTTGCGGCAGGCGTGATCGGAGGGCTCCCCGGCGCCGGATCGACCATGCTGACGATGACGAACATACGCGCCGGCGGACGCACTCCGGTCTCGGGTGTGCTGTATGCGTCGTTTCTGCTGGCGCTGGCTCTCGGGCTTGGCCGCTTCGTCGAGTTGATCCCCCACGCGGTGCTGGCGGGAATCCTCATCAAGATTGGCTGGGACAACATCGACTGGCGCCTGCTCACGCGCATTCACCGCATTCAGCGCGAGTACGCCGTTGTCATGCTGACAACGCTGATACTGACCGTATTCGTCGATCTCATTACCGGGGTTGCGATCGGCCTTATCGCGGCGGGCATGGCGCACGCCCGGCAACTGGAGGGGCTGGAACTCGACAGCGTGATTTCCGTGCCGCTGCTCGACCGCACCTTCCTCGCGGATGCGGGCGATCCAGAATCCGACCCCTTTGCGGCCCGGGTCGGCCTGGTGCAGCTCAAGGGGCGCTTCACCGTAGCCTCCTCGCACAAGTTGATCGCCGTAATCGGCGCCGACATCAAGGACCACGAAGTGGTCATCTTCGATTTTTCAGGGGCCTCGCACCTCGATGACAGCGCCGCGATGGTGATAGACCGGCTTCTGGACATTGCCCGTGGAGAACGGACTGAGGTCATCATGATGGGGCTTTCCAGCGCCGTCGCGCATATTCTGCACACGCTCGGAATTCTGCAGCGGATACCCGGTGATCGCCTGACAGAGACGCTCGAAGAGGCGCGCGAGACATCGGGCCAGCTACTTGGACGCTAGGAGTTCTCGCAGCGGATTCGCTGCGCTGACGCACCGTGAACACTGACCGCTCGGAGCTCGGGAAGCCAAATCCGCAAATGATGTTCCATGGAAACCAATATTTCGCAGGCAGGGGGCGCTGTTTTTCTGGGCCGTTTTGACGTCCGGTGCGGCTGACCGCGATTCCCGGGCCCGCTGTCCAATGAGAAAGTGAGGGTGAAATTGGTCTTGTTGCGAGGCTTGTTGAAGTCGGATGCCGTTTGCGCGATGACGGGATGATTGGGCGAGAAGCGTCGCTGGTCAAGAGCGACTTGGGTGATTTCGAGCCAATCGGTTGGTCTGGATCGAACGCATGGGTTCCGGTGGTACAGACCACTTGTGAAAAAAAATGGTTGTCGGTCCTGTGGAGTTGTGGGCGAGAGGCCCGCGAGTGTGGGCAGGCGGTGGGCAACGCGCGCCTGGCGCGTTGTCCACGGGCTGTCCACACGGCCCGCAGGGCGTGGGCCGGTCCGAAGGACTCGTCCACAAATCCACAGGACGGTTCCGCCTCCTGATGTCGCCACCCGCCGCCCATCATCCGGCGGCTCGGACGGCCGTGCTGCCGTCACCGATGAGCCGGAACAGCTCGCGCCGCTCGGCCTGCACGCGCCGAACGGCCTCCAGGTCGGTCTCGGCCGTTGCCATGGCGTCCAGCAAGGCAAAGTGGACGCCGGGTTTGAGCAAGTGCTCGGCGTCGGCCAGGCTGCGGAGTTTGGCGTAGGGCGTCATGACGTGCTCGGCGAGGTACTTGCGCCGAATCCTTCCTTGGCCGTCCCGGTACTCGGTGGCGAACAGGCAGGGGCGGTGGAAGTTGAGGAAGGGGGACAGGGTGGCCTGCGCGAAGCGGTTGACCTCGGGCGCGAAGCGCTGCGGGATGTGGTCGTGGCCGAACCACTTGCGGATCACATTGGCGTTCTTGCCCTCGACCAGCGCGTTGTCGTTGGAATGCCGGGACCGGGACTTGGTGAACCGCCCGACGCGCAGCTTCTCGAGGAGCGCAGCGACCTGGTGGTTGATGTATTCGCTGCCGTTGTCGGCGTGGAAGCCGAGGATCGGGAACGGAAAGGACAACAACAGCCCCTCGAGCAGCGGGACCAGGAAGCGCTCAGAGATACCCACTACCGCACCGACGAACTCGAACTGGGTGACCTCGTCCACCAAATTGATCAGATACACGCCCTTGATCCCGTCCCGATCGCCTTGGTGAACGGTGTCGACACGGACATGACCCGGCTGCCCATCGGGTTGCGGGGCCTGGCGCAGGCCGATGCTCACCGTCACCGCCCGCGTCTTGGTCCATACCGTGCGCTTGGCGCGATAGGTCGAGGAGGCGCGCAGATTGTAGATGTGCCCGTTGGAAATCGTCGCCAGCCGCTCGAAGCGCGGATCGCCAAACACCTCGTACTGGCGCCGCAGGATCTCGCGCGTCGCCAAGCCCGACATCTGCTCGAACGCTTCGTCGACCTCCGCCAACAGACGGATGTCCGCGCCGCTGTACTTGCGTACAAACGGTCGACCGCGGGCGCCACCCCGCCGATCCCGGATCACCCCCGTCTCGCGCCACTGCCGGACCAGACGCTCCATCTGCTGGCGCGAATGGCCGGTCGCAACCACCAGAAACTTCAACACCACCCCCTTGTCCCGCTTGCCGAGCGTCACGTAGCCGAAGCGCACCAGCGTTTCCCGAATGAAGGTGTAGACCCCGCCCCGATCCTGGGGATGAAAGATCACCGCCTCGTTGCCCTCGATGAAGGCACAAAGCTGCCCGATGGTGCGTAGCCGCCGCGTTTGGATGTCCACGATCATTCCAAAATGATGCGCCTGACATCCCTTCACCCTCACTTCGCGTTGGAATCAACCCTCCGCTTCACCCTCATCTCGCGTTGGACAGTGCGCCGGGTGTCGATACGCGCGTGAGCGGTTAAGATTGTCGCGCCTGCGAATCCAGCGAATTCAATTCGACACTGGGTCGGGGTCGCCTATTGCGCGGTCGCGCCCGAGGGGCGGGCTTGTTTCCGCCCGCCGGCAGGAACGGCAGATGTTTTGGGGCGGGAAGTACAAGAACAAGTGAGTTACAGCTTAAAGTCGTTTCGCGGCGACCTATTCGGCGGCATAACGGCCACGGTCGTGGCGCTGCCCGTTGCACTGGCATTCGGCGTGGCCTCCGGGCTCGGTGCAGCCGCCGGCCTGTACGGGGCCATTGCCACGGGTTTCTTCGCCCCGATGTTCGGCGGTACGCGGTCCCAGATCACCGGTCCCACGGCGCCGATGACGGTGGCCATGGCAGTCATCGTGACGAACTACGCGTCCACACTGCCGGAGGCGTTTACGGTGGTGATCATGGGCGGCCTCCTGCAGATCCTGCTCGGCATCTCCAGAATCGGGCGTTTTGTGGCCTACACGCCGCATGTGGTGGTATCCGGTTTCATGTCGGGAATCGGCATCATCGTCATGCTGATGCAGACTTTACCGCTGCTTGGCATGCCCGCCGCGCCCGGCGGCGCGCTGGGGGCGATTCGCGCGTGGCCCGAACTGGCTGCCAACGTCAACACCGGCGCCTTCGCCATCGGCGCGTTCACGCTCGCGGTGGGCATATTCTGGCCCCGCCGGTTTGCCCGGCGTCTCCCCGCACCGCTGGTGGCGTTGCTGGCGGGCACCCTTCTCGGGCTGTTCTGGCTGCACGACGCGCCGATCATCGGGCAGGTGCCAATCGGGCTGCCGCAACTGCAATTCGAAATGCCCACGGCGGCGTTCGTGGCGAGCGCCCTGGAGCCGGCCGTTATTCTTGCCCTGCTGGGGTCGGTGGACAGCCTGCTGATCTCCCTGGTTGCCGACTCGCTGACCGGTACCCGGCACAATCCGAATCGGGAACTGGTCGGCCAGGGCGTCGGCAACGTGGCTGCGGGACTGATCGGCGGCCTGCCGGGCGCGGGTTCTCCGTTGCTGACGATGACGAACATACACGCGGGGGGGCGAACCCCGGTCGCCAGCGCCGTGTTTGCCTTGCTGGTGCTGGCGCTTCTGCTCGGCCTGGGGCGTTTTGTCGAACCCATCCCGCACGCGGTGCTGGCCGGCATTCTCATCAAGATCGGCTGGGACATCGTCGATTGGCGGCTGCTGCGGCGCATCAGGCGCATCCAGCCCGAACATCTCGTGGTCATGCTGACCACTCTCGCGCTTACCGTGCTGGTCGACCTGATCACCGCGGTGGCGATCGGCCTCATCGCGGCGGGCATGGCCCACGCCCGGCAACTCGAGGGCCTGGAACTCGACAGCGTCGTGTCCGTGCCGCTGCTCGACCGGATCTTCCTGGCGGACCGGGAGGACCTTGCCGGGGACGACCCCTACTCCGCGCGCGTCGGCCTGGTCAAGCTGATGGGTCGTTTTACCGTGGCATCGGCGCACAAGCTGGTGACCGCGGTCGGCGCGGACATCAAGGACCACGAAGTAGTCATCTTTGACTTTTCAGACGCTACCAGCCTCGACGACAGCGCTGCGATGGTGGTGGACCGGCTGCTGAAAATAGCCACGGAAGAGCGAACCAGTTACGTCATCTCGACCCTTCCGGATGAAATCCGCGAGGTGCTCGATACGCTCGGCATTCTGGAGAAAGTGCCCCCGGCAAGTCTGGCCGAATCGCCGGACGAAGCTCGCGAGGCTGCGCGTAGCCTTCTTGCGAGGGTTGCCCCCTCGCGCTCCCGGGCTGAGGGCTCGCTCGAAGGCTGACTGGAACGGGGTTCGTTGCCGCCCGGTTTCGCTTGTGCTTAAGTCCGGCTCCTTGCCCGGCTCCTTGCCCGGCCCAAGAGAACGAGCATGACTGACAAGACTTTTGCCGAGCGGTGTCTTGAGAACAACGCCCGCTACGCCGAGACATTCGACAAGGGCGACCTGTCCGCCCCGCCCGTGCGCAAGGCCGCGGTCGTTGCCTGCATGGACGCCCGCATGGACACGGCGCGGCTGCTGGGCCTCGAGGAAGGCGATGCCCACGTGATTCGCAATGCCGGTGGCGTCGTCACCGACGATGTACTTCGGTCGCTGCTCATCTCGCAGCGCCTGCTGGGCACGGAAGAGATCATACTGGTCCAGCACACCGGGTGCGGCATGTTGACTTTCCGGGACGATGACCTGAAGGATGCCATCGAAGCGGATACGGGCCTGCGGCCGGCGTTCTCCCTGGAAGCCTTTCAGCATCTCGAAGAGAACGTGCGGCAATCGATACGCCGTATCGAGGCCTGTCCGTTCCTGCCGTTGAAAGACCGTATTCGCGGGTTCGTCTATGAAGTGGAGACGGGCCGCCTGCAGGAAGTCACCTAACCCCCGGGGCCCGGGTGCACCCTACTGCAGCCGCAACTGGGCGTTGACCAGTCCGGCCGCCTCCTGCGCATCGATCGAAGCCCGAATTGGTGCAATGCCCTCTTCCTCCTCCAGGGCCGCGATCCAGCCGATCACATTGTTGAAAGACTGGCCCTGCAGCGTGACGCTGACCACCCCGTCCGACTCGGGCTGAAGCCGACCGACCTTGAGGCCCCTGGCCTCCGCTGCCCGGGTTACTACGGGCAGTATCGAGCGGCTCGGCTCGTCCGGCCCCTGTTCCGCGGCGGCCCGTACCCGGGTTTCGTTGGCTTGCAGCCACTCGAGCAGCATCTGCGCGTTGGCGTGACGATTGGCCTGGGTGGCCTGCCAGTCCGACAGCGGTTTCCACAGCCCCGCCCAGAGCAAGACGATCGCTGTCGCGACCGCCAGTGTTCCGAATACCAGCCGCTCCGTTGGTTCCTTCGAGTTGAACCAACGGACAGCAGCCGAGGAGCGCACGTATTCCATCATTCGGGCAAGCACCTCAACCTCCCCGCATGCGCAGGCGCGCCTGCACGCCCCGCTCCACCTGTTCGGCGGAAGCGATCTCGGCCTGTACGCCGCGCGCCTCCAGTGCCTCGCGCACCCGGTCCACATCGTCGTAACGCCTGACCAGCAGTTCCGTCGCGAACTCTCCGCGTGACTCGTTGTAGTCGATGCCGATCAGGGTCATCGACTTGTCCATGACGGCAGCCAGGTCGCCGGTGAAATGGACCATCGACTTGCCGGTGACATCCGGGCGTTCTCCCAGCCGCGCCTGCATGCGCCGGCGGATGTTCTGTACGGTGGCCGTACGGTCCCCGGGGAAAATACCTGCATAGATTGCCAGGGCCTCGCTTTCCAGGGAATCCGCCTCGACAGCGGACCAGATCCCGGTAGTGGTTTTGGCGGCGATGCCGAGCAACAGCCAGGCGGCGGCAAGCAACGCAATGCTGCGCCACCCGGTGGTGTGGGCATTGCGCGGCACCTTGGGAGCGAACTCTCCCTGCAGCAGGTTGAGCGCAGCCTCCTGCACGCGCCAGCGCTCCGCGAAATAGCTGATCAGTTCGCCCTCGCCCGCCAGTAGAACGGGATTCCCCACGTTTACTTCGATTTCGAGTTGACTGGCTTCGATGTCGGTCAGGCCGCCGTTGATCAGGGTGAGCCTGTCGAGATCCAGTGACATGAGCGCCGGCAGTAGATTGCCGCGGTCGATGGTCGCAGCCTGGTCTTCGGTGCGCAGCAAGGCGTGTCCGTTCTCGAACAGAACGCTGGCCGTGCGCGGTTCGACCGGCAGCAGTTCCGCTTCGGAAACCAGGTAACCGGGGCGGACGCCCAGTGCGCGGAGGCACGCCAGCCAGTCACGGAGCAAGCCATCGTCGATGATGCAGCAGCGGATGGGCTGTCCGCGCCGCACCGGGCCGCTGGCGATGTGGGAGCCTTCGATGTTCCCGGCGATGAACTCTTCCACGACGTAAGGCAGCGCGCGCCGAATCTGGCCGGTATTGCGGCCGGGAACCTCACAGGTTACCGATAGGACGTGCTGGCCGGGTGCGAGTAGCACGACGTTGGCGGGATTCAAGGCCCACTCGTCGCCGGACTCGGCACCGTTCGCCGTGCCATCGGACGAATCGGGGCGGCGCCAGAGCGGGGTGAAGTCCGGCTCTTCATCGGGTGCGCAGGTGAAGTCGCCGGAACCGCGGGAATGGTGCCGGCCGTCCGGGTCGACGACCAGCCACTCGCAACTGAACTCGAATCCCTCATCGAGCGGGCGCGGGATCGACAGCGCTCTGATGAACAAGGTGGGCACGGGTCAGGCGTCTTCGATGGTCACTTCGAACAGGGATCGGAAATCCTTGCCCAGGTCCCGGGAAACCAGGCTGATGGCCCCGGTGTCCGGGTGCCGGTGCAGCAGCGATGTTAACACGGCGATGCTGTCCCCGACCTGTGCCCGCACCTGCACCTCGAACCAGGAACTGGTGACGTCGAGTACGTCGGCCGCCGGCGCGAAGTCTGGAAACTCGGCCAGGAACCTGTCGACCTCCGCGAATTCGCGAACCGACTCCGCCAATGTCTGGGCTGCCACCGGGTCGGGGTTCGGATTGCCGGCCAGGGCCGCGAACAGGGGGAGCGAAGCCGTGTTGACATTGATCTCCAGGCTCTGCACCGGCAGTACGCAGACATGTTCCGCCAGGATGTCGAGATACTCGGGTTCCATGCCACGCAACAGGCGCAGTTCGGAGATATGGGCGAGCGGGCCGTTCGGAGTGCGGTAGGCCGGTTCGCGCAGGAGATATTCGGAATCTTCCGCGCCGAATCCGAAGACGGCCTCGTCCTGGTCCACCCAGTCGCGCAGCGCATCGGCCAGGGTCTCGGGAATGCCAAGAGTGGTGAGCAGCGTCTTGAAGCGTTTCAGATGCTGTTCCTGCCCTTCTTCACCGGCCAGCGCATTCAGGTTGAAGCAGCGGTTCAGGTCCCGCGCCCTTATTTCCAGGAATCCCTCCTGCTCGATCTCGAATGGCGGGATGGCCTGTGCCCAGGGCTCCTCGAGGGTGTCGATGCCCGGCCCGGACTCGGAGAAATCTTCGTAGAGCGCCTGCCGGACCAGCGTCTCCGCGCCCAGGGCATAGGACAGGGCCTGGTCGAAACCGAGAGTGTTCCGGCTCTGGGCCACGCCGAGACTGTGGCGGCCGAGCAGTTGGTAGACCACGGCCGTCAGTACCGCCACGATCAGCAGCACGCTGATCAGTGCCACGCCCTCCTCGCCCCGTCCAAACCGGGTTCGCTGCCGGATCGTCCGGGGCAGATCCGCAGGCGGGCCAGACGGAGGGATCATCGCTGGAATCCGGCGACCGGCCATATCCGTTCCACGATGCCGAAGGGGCTGAGTTCCAGCCGCATGACGATGGCGCCCAGGCGGCGATTCGAGGTGCCCGCAGCTTCCCCGAGCAAGGGCCAATAGGTGTGTTCCTGCCCGGCCGTATCCAGCGCGAAGAATTCCACCTGGTCGATGTCCGTCAAAAGGCGCTGCAGCGTGGGTTCGGAATCCTGGGCGCGGTCGAGCACGCCCCACCAGGCCCGGTAGAGGTCGCCGTCCTCGACGACGTAGGCAACGCGTTGCACTTCGGCGCGCTGCTGGCGCAACGGGTTGCGCCAACCGAGCCTGGAGAACTCCATCAGGCCGTCGCTGCCGATCAGTACCGCTCCCCTGCTGTCGCCGAGCAGGTCGCGGATGGGGCGGTCGGTCATCTGCATGATGTCGCGCTGGAGAACGAGCATGGCCCGCTGCACCTCGGCCAGCCGGCCGGAGCGCTCGCTGACGATCTCGTGATTGCCGAGCGTCCGGCCCATCAGTTGTGCGCAGAGCAGCCCGATGACGGAGAACACGGTCAGCGCCACCAGCATTTCCATGAGAGTGAATCCGCGGATTACGGCGCGTTCACGCATCAGTATCGGCCCACGAATCCGACCAGGGTGTCCAGCGGGCCGATATCGTCGCCGTCGGCCACTTCGAAGACTTCGATCTCGACCCGTCGCAGCCAGGGGTGGGTTGTTTCCCTGATCTCGCGTTGGATGCGCCAGGTGCGCCCGGACATGCGCACCCTCTCCGTCTCCCGGCCTGTCGGCAGGGCTTCGGTGTCACCGATGCGGGCGAGGCGGACACGGGCGAGGTGGTTTTCGGCAACCCAATGGGCGACGAGGCGCTGTTCGAGCGTATAGGTCTGGCTTACCACGTTGCCGATGGCCGAGGACACGGCGAGCCCCACAACGGCGATGACGGTCAGGGCGACCAGCATCTCGAGCAGCGTGAACCCCCTGCCCCTCATGACTCAGCGGCGCCTTCCGTCGCGATCGATGCGGGCCTCCGCCAGCCCGTCGCTGGAGACTACCCAGGGCGGTGCATCCCAGGCGGGGTCCAGATACCACTTGAACGGCGTCACCTCGCCGCTGGAGAAGAGGATGATGTTCGGCAAATCCTCGTCATCGACGCCGAACTGCTCGCGGTCGAAGCCTTCGATCTGCACGCGAAAGGCGATGCGCGGGGTAAGACCGTCGGCGACGAACGGTCGGTAAGCCTGGTCGACCCACTGCCCCTGTGCCGTGTCCAGCTCGGCAAAGCGGTAGCTGCCGGACTCGACGAATACCCCCCACTCCCGGTTTCTCTGCAGGGAATACTGACGTGCCAGTTCGATGCGCGCACCGATGCGCTCCGCCATGCCCCGCAGTTCCTGTTCTTCGTCGGCTCCCGTGAAGCCGAGCACGACGGTTCCGGTCAGCACCAGGAAAATGACCATGACCACCAGCAACTCGAGCAGCGTGAAGCCGCTTGCGTTGCGGCGTTGGTTCTGTCGGCTCGCATGGAACAACGTTCTTGCGACATGGGGTTTTCCCGAGACGCCGAGCCGGCATGCGGTACGGTCCTCCTGCACGCTAAGCGACGAAGCTGTCGGCGGATTCCGGGCGCGCTGAAGTGCTTTAAAGGTGCTGGAGGCCCGCACCGCACG
The DNA here is from genome assembly GCA_963663395.1 of Pseudomonadales bacterium. Classification (GTDB taxonomy): domain Bacteria; phylum Pseudomonadota; class Gammaproteobacteria; order Pseudomonadales; family Azotimanducaceae; genus Azophilus. The sequence goes on along the minus strand of OY760226.1, from coordinate 3,354,153 downwards.
CCGGCTCTCATGGCTGGATTCAATGCTGTTCCTTGGGCGCCAGCGCCCCGGCGCGCCGGGGTGGAATCTCCTAGCTTCCTTCCAGGTGGACATCCGCATTCGATCCCTCCCCGCCTTCGACGCCGTCGGCGCCCAGGGAGAAGAGCGAGAAGTCGGTGCTGCGCCGCTCGTAGATGTACGGCGAGCCCCAGGGGTCCGACGGCAACGTCTTGATGTATCCGTCGGCATTCCAGTTCCTGGGTTCCGGAAAGCCCGCGGGCCGCTCGACGAGTGCATCGAGCCCCTGCTCCGTCGACGGGTAGTGGAAATTGTCCAGGCGGTAGATGTCCAGCGCGTTGGCGAGTTGGCGCAGGTCGGTCTGGGCGGCGGTGATGCGCGCCTGGTCAGGGCGCGACAGCAGGTTTGGGACGATCACCGCACCCAGAATGCCGATGATGACCACCACCACGAGGATCTCGATGAGCGTAAAGCCCCCCGCCCGTTCCCGAGACACTTTTTTTTCGATATTGGCATTCCTCATCGCGACTTTCCTTTCCATTGACGGCAAGCAGGTACTACAGGAGTTGATTCATGTTGAGAATGGGCAGCAGCACGGCCATGACGATAAACATCACCAGCCCGCCCATCAATAGCAGCATCAGCGGCTGCAGCAGCGCCACCAGGGTGGTGACGATTCGCTCCACTTCAGCCTGCTGATAAAGAGCCACGCGGTCCAGCATGGTATCAAGTTCGCCGGACGATTCGCCGCTCGCCACCATGTGCAGCAGCATGGGGGGGAAATAGCCCACCCCTTCGAGCCCCATGCGCAGGCTGGCGCCCTCGCTGACCCGTCGGGTGGCATCGGCCAGCAGCCGCCGTAACCAGGCGTTGGATACGACTTCGCTGGCGATGCGCATGGCTTCCACCAGCGGAACGCCGCTGCCGTTCAGGATGCTGAGCGTATTGGCGTATCGCGCGGCATTGCTGCTGCGCACTATGCGTTTGACCAGGGGCAGGTGCAGTTTCTGGCGGTCCCAGGCGAGCCGCGCGGCTTCCTGGCGCAGCAGCCAGCGGACGCCGAGCACGGCAGCGGCTGCCCCGACCAGGAGGACCCACCACCAGGCCTGGGCGAATTCCGAGGCGCCGATCAGGAAGCGCGTGATCCCCGGCAATTCCCGGCCCATGTTCTCGAGTACCCGCACCATGTCGGGCACGACGTAGACCATCAGCGCACCCACGATGAGCACCGCCAGCGCGAACAGGATGATCGGATACATCAGGGCCATCTCGACATCGCGGCGCGATTCGAACTGGCGCTCGATGTAGCCGGCCAGGTTGTCGAGTACCCGGTCGAGGTAGCCGGACTGTTCTCCGGCGGCCACGGAGGAACAGTAGAGCGCGTTGAAGCTGGAAGGGAAGTCACCGAGGCTCGATGCCAGTGAGCGTCCCTCCAGGACGCGGCTGCGCACGCCCATGACCAGGGCGATAACGTGCTGCTTCTCGGACTGGCGGGCCACCGCGTTCAACGCCTCTTCGATGGGCAGACCCGCCCCGATCAGCGTTGCCAGCTGCCGGGTGACGAGAACCCGGTCGAGACCGCTCAGGCCCCGCTTGAAAGAGAAGAGCGACTGCCGGCCCGACAAGGGGCCGGATTGGGCGGCCATGTCGACGCCAAGGGGGAATAGCCCCTGGTCGCGGAGCAGTTGGCGGATCTGGCGTACGTTGTCGGCTTCCAGTACGCCCTTCAACCGCTTGCCGCGGGCATCGAGGGCCGTGTATTCGAAAGCGGCCATCAGCCTGACGGCAGGATGGGACCACCCCGGCGCGGCCACCGGTTCTGTGCCTTATTCCTCAAGCGTGACCCTCAGCACTTCCTGAACCGAGGTGACGCCGGCGAGGATCTTGCTTTTGCCGTCTTCGCGAATGTTCGGGCAGGTCAGGCGGGCGTGCCGCACCAGTTGCTGTTCCGATGTCCTGTCGTGGATCAGTTGACGCATGGCCTCGTCAATGACGACCAGTTCGTAGATGCCGGTTCTGCCGCGATAGCCGGAATGGCCGCAGAGGTCGCATCCCGGAGCTTCGAAGACGATGGCGGAATCTTCGCCGAGGAACTCGAGTTCGCTGTGGGTGGCGGGCCGCTGGCGGCGGCAATCGGGGCAAAGTACCCGCACCAGCCGCTGTGCCAGGCAACCTACCAGGCTCGAAGACAGCAGGAAGGGCTCGACGCCCATGTCCATGAGCCTCGTCACCGCCCCGACCGCGGTGTTGGTGTGCAGGGTCGACATGACCAGGTGGCCCGTCAGGCTGGCCTGCACCGCGATCTCGGCGGTTTCCAGGTCTCGGATTTCGCCGACCATCACCACGTCCGGGTCCTGGCGGAGGATGGCCCGCAAGCCCCGCGCGAAGGTCATGTCGGCCTTGGTGTTGACCTGGGTCTGGCCGATACCCGCCAGGTTGTACTCGATGGGATCTTCCACCGTCAGGATATTGATGGTGCGCGTCGAGAGTTCGGACAGCGAGGCATACAGGGTCGTCGTCTTGCCGGAACCGGTGGGGCCGGTAACCAGGAAGATGCCATGCGGCCGGTGCACGACGTCGCGGATGCGCGTCAGGTCTGTTCCGGACATGCCGAGATTGGGCAGGGTGAGCCGCCCGGCCTGCTTGTCGAGCAGCCGCAGCACCACGCGTTCGCCATTGCTCGCCGGCATGGTAGATACCCTGACGTCCACCTCGCGCCCGCCGATTCTGAGGCCGATGCGGCCGTCCTGGGGAATGCGCTTTTCGGCGATGTCCAGCCTGCCCATGACCTTGATGCGGGAGACCAGCAGCGGCGCCAGCTCCCGCTTGGGCTGAACGACTTCCCGCATCACGCCATCGACGCGAAAACGCACGACCAGTTTCTTCTCGAAGGTTTCGATGTGGATGTCGGAGGCGTTCTCCCGGATCGCTTCCGTCAACAGCGCGTTGATCAGGCGGATGATGGGCGCGTCGTCACTCTGTTCGAGAAGGTCTTCGGTCTCCGGAACGGAGTCCGCCAGCGCGGCCAGGTCCATCTCGTCGCCCAGGTCCTCGACCATCTGGCGTGCGCCGGAAGCATCACGGGCGTAGGCCGACGTCAGCACCTGCTCGAACTCTTCCTCGCCGACAATGCGCAGCAGCAGTTTCTGCCGCGTGTGCCGCTTCACTTCCGCCAGGGTGGTAAGCCGGGGCTGTCCCTTGCTGACCAGTTCCACCCGGTCGGGGCCCAGGTCGGCATCGGTGATCACCGCACCGAAGCGCCTGGCAAAGGCGAACGGCAGGCTGGCCGCCTCGACCGGCGCCGCGCCTGCGTTTTCCTCGAACTGGTCCTGGGCGAGATCGCTCATCGAAGAATCGTCTGAATCCGCATATTGGAACGCCGGAATCGGCCAAAAGTTCCGTCCCGGCAATCATACGCTAATCGCCTGAATCCTGGATTGCCGCCGGGCCGGTTCCCCGGTGGGACAGCGTGCCGGGGTTGGCGTATCCTTCCCGTCGCCGTTGCGTCCCGGAGGTCCACTTGCAGTTCGTCGGTGCACACATCCTGTCCGTGGATCAGTTCGATCGTGGCGACATCGAACGGATATTCGCGGTAGCCGACGATCTGCGGCCATACGCCACGCGTTCGCGCGTCACCCGGGTGCTGCAGGGCGCCATCCTGTCGAACATGTTCTTCGAGCCGTCGACGCGGACGCGCATCTCCTTCGGCTCCGCGTTCAACCTGCTCGGTGGGGAAGTTCGGGAAACAACGGAGGTCAAGGCGTCATCGCTCGCCAAGGGCGAGTCGTTGCACGATACGGCCCGGGTACTCTCCGGCTACAGCGATGTGATCGTCATGCGCCATCCAGAGGCCGGCTCGGTTGCGGAGTTCGCCCAGGCGAGCCGCGTGCCGGTACTCAACGCCGGCGACGGCCCCAACGAACACCCCAGCCAGGCGCTGCTCGACCTCTACACGATCAAGCAGGAATTGGCCGAGCACGGCAAGGGCATCGACGGTTTGCGCATCGCCCTGATCGGCGACCTGAGGTACGGGCGCGCCGTGCACTCGCTGTGCAAGCTGCTCGGGCACTACGACGACATTGCCTACCATCTCGTATCGCCGCCCGAGCTTGAGATTCCGCCGGGCATTGCCGACGAACTGGTCGCCAGGGGGCACCGCGTGATGTCTTTCCACCAGCTCGAGTCCGGCATCCACAACGTCGACATTCTTTACGTCACCCGAACCCAGGAAGAGCGGTTCCCGAACCAGGACGAGGCAGACCGCTACCGGGGCCTGTTCCGGCTGAACCAGGCGATCTATACGCAGCACTGCGAGCCGAATACGGTGATCATGCACCCCCTGCCCCGGGATTCGCGCAGTGCTGCCCAGGAACTCGACGCAGACCTTGACGAAAATCCGAACCTGGCAATATTCAGACAGACGGATAACGGCGTAATCGTCAGAATGGCCCTGTTCGCGCTGGTGCTCGATGTCGCCGGCGGCGTGCACGATCACTCGCAGCCGGTCACCTGGTTCACCGCGAAACGGACGCCGGGTTCCGGTTGATGAGACGGGCTTTGACGAAACAACCGCATGCGAACTCTTTCCAATAACCCGGCGTTGTTCCCCGCGCTTTAGCGCGCCACGTCAGCATCCCGACGTGCCACGGCGAAAAGTGCTGAAGGGAATCAGCGGCGACGCTTGGGGCGGCGTTTGGGCACCCTGGGGATTCGTGCCGTCCAGGCTCTCGGCGTGCGCTTGTAGCCCCGGCATTCAGCCAGGAACCTGGCCGCAGCGCGCCAGGCCTTCTCGACGCCGAGGTCATTGACGGAAAACTCGCGCACGTAGGAGACGCCGTCCACCTGCACCTGCACGCGGAATGCCGGCGACGGCCGGTAAACGAGATTGATGCCGCGCACCCCGGTCGAATGGTTGCGGGGGACGGCCGCTGACCGGATACGCTTGTCCCTGGCGCGAAGCTGATCCCGTTCCCACTTCTCATCGAGGGCCCGGGCCTGTTTCCAAACCTCGCGCTGTTGTCGCTTGGGAATGCCGATCAGGCTGAAATAGCTCTGTCGCAGGCGGCCATCGACGCTGCGGGCCACCCGCAGCATGCGGCCTTCGTTCATCTCATAAATGGCCAACGAGCAGACTCCCCCCGCCGCCGTTGACGGAAACTATAGCAGAGCTTCGAGTTCCGGGAGAGCCTGGAAGAGGTCGGCGACCAGCCCGTAATCCGCCACCTGGAAGATGGGGGCGTCTTCGTCCTTGTTGATGGCGACGATGGTTTTCGAATCTTTCATGCCCGCCAGGTGCTGGATCGCACCGGAGATGCCGACCGCGATATAGAGCTCCGGGGCAACGATCTTGCCGGTCTGACCGACCTGCATGTCGTTGGGTACGAAGCCCGCATCCACGGCGGCGCGGGAGGCGCCGATGGCGGCGCCGAGCTTGTCGGCGATGCCTTCGAGCAACTGGAAGTTGTCGCCGCTGCCCATGCCTCGGCCGCCGGAGACGATGATGCCCGCCGCGGTGAGTTCGGGCCGTTCCGATTTGGCGAGTTCCTCGCCCACGAAGCTGGACAGGCCGGCATCGTGCGCGTCTGCCACCGGCTCGACAGTGGCCGACCCGCCTTTCCCCGGGACCGGGTCGTAGGCCGTCCCGCGAACGCTGATCACCTTGACCGCGTCGCTCGACTTGACCGTAGCGATGGCGTTTCCGGCATAGATCGGCCGCTTGAAGGTGTCTTCATCGACCACGGCGACGATATCGGAGATCTGTGCCACATCGAGCGCCGCGGCTACCCGGGGCAGGAAGTTCTTGCCGGTGGTGGTATGGGCCGTGAGGATGTGGCTGTAGGACGCTCCGGCCTCGGCGACGAGCGGCGCGATGTTCTCGGCCAGGTGGTGCTCGTAGGCGCTGTTGTCGGCCAACAGCACCTTGCCGGCGCCGGCGATTGCGGCAGCTTCCTCGGCGACAGCGCCGCAGCCGCTGCCGGCGACAAGTACATCGAAGCCGTTACCGATGGCTTCGGCCGCCGTAGCGACGACCAGGGTGGCGGGCTTGAGCGACTGGTTGTCGTGTTCCGCTACGACCAGGGTGGTCATGAAATCACCTTTGCTTCGTTCCTGAGCTTGTCCACGAGTTCTTCCACGTTCTCGACCTTGATACCGGCCTGGCGTTCCTCCGGGGGTTCCACGGCCAGGATCTCGAGCCGGGGGCGGACATCAACGCCGAGTTCTTCCGGGGTCAGCACGTCCATCGGCTTGCGCTTGGCTTTCATGATGTTGGGCAGCGATGCGTAGCGGGGTTCGTTCAGGCGCAGGTCTGTGGTGATCACCGCCGGCAGGGCGATGGATACGGTCTGAAGGCCGCCGTCGACCTCCCGCGTTACCTGCAGTTTGCCGTCTTCGACGTTGATTTCCGATGCGAAAGTCGCTTGTGACATGCCGGTGAGCGCCGCGAACATGGGGCCGGTCTGGCTGTTGTCGCCATCGATGCTCTGCTTGCCGAACAGTACGATTTCAGCGCCTTCCCGCTGCTGCAGCGCCTGCAGCGCCTTGGCAACCTCCAGCGGCTGTACCGCCTCGTCGGTCTGGATCAGGACCGCCCGGTCGGCCCCGAGCGCGAGGCAGGTACGCAACTGCTCCTGGCAGTTCTGTGCGCCCACCGCCACCGCAACCACCTCGGTTGCGGCGCCGGCCTCCTTGAGCCGCACCGCCTCCTCGATGGCAATTTCGCAGAACGGATTGACGGCCATCTTTACGTTGGCCAGGTCGATCCCTGTGCCGTCGGGCTTGACGCGCACCTTGACGTTCGCGTCGACAACCCTTTTTACCGGTACCAATACCTTCATGCAGACCCCAAGTCAGCCTTTCGCTTCGATGTTTTGAGACGACGTGCCGTGAAACGGCTCGTACAAACCCAGGAAATCAGGGGCGCGTATTCTCTCCGGGTGCTTGAGGCAGGTCAAGACGGAGGGCAGCTCATACGGGTGCCAAGTGAGGCATGGCCCGTCGGTTATACTTCGGCGGTTTTGCAGGTACGGAGACTTTCGCATGGAACGGGAGTCCATGGAATTCGATGTCGTCATCGTCGGCGGCGGGCCCGCCGGTCTCGCGGCTGCCTGCCGGCTGATGCAGCTCGGCGAAGCATCCGGGCGTGAAATCTCGGTCTGCCTCGTCGAGAAAGGCTCTGAGATCGGCGCGCACATCCTCTCCGGCAACATATTCGAGCCGACCGCGTTGAACGAGCTGTTCCCCGACTGGCGTGAAATGGGTGCGCCGCTCGACAATCCGGTGACGGAAGACCTTGCCTATTACCTGATCAACGGCACCTCGAGCATCAGGGTCCCTCCCCTGTTCATTGCGAAGGACATCCACAACGACGGCAACTTTGCGACCAGCCTGGGCAATCTCTGCCGCTGGCTTGGCGAGCAGGCCGAAGGCATGGGCGTCAACGTATTTCCGGGGTTCGCGGCGGCTGAAGTGCTCTATGACGACGACGGCGCCGTTGCCGGCATCGCCACCGGCGACATGGGCGTCGATGCCGGGGGCGAACAGAAAGGCACCTATACGCCGGGTTACGAACTGCGCGCCCGGCACACGATATTCGCGGAGGGGTGCCGGGGCCATCTCGGCAAGCAACTCATCGCCCGGTTCGGGCTCGATGAGGGCCGGGGCACCCAGCATTACGCCATCGGCCTGAAGGAGTTGTGGGATGTGGCGCCGGAGCGGCACAAGCCGGGCAAGGTCATCCACACGCTGGGCTGGCCGCTCGGCAACGCCACCGGCGGCTCCTTCCTGTATCACCTGGAAAACAATCAGGTCGCCCTTGGGCTGATCATCGACCTGGCGTACAGCAATCCGCACCTGAGCCCCTTCGATGAGTTTCAGCGCTGGAAGCATCACCCGCTGGTCAGCGAAGCGCTCACCGACGGCCGGCGCGTCGCCTACGGCGCCCGGGCCATCGTCAAGGGCGGAATTCAGGCCTTGCCCCGATGCACGTTTCCCGGGGGCGTGCTGGTCGGTGACGATGCAGGTTTTCTCAATGTACTGAAGGTCAAGGGAACGCACACCGCCATGAAATCCGGCATGCTGGCCGCGGAGGCCATAGCCGCGGAACTTCACGAGGACGGCGGCGGCGCCCGGGAAGCGGCCGGCTATAGCGACCTGTTCAAGGCGTCATGGCTTTACGACGAGTTGCACAGGAGCCGCAATGCCGGCCCGGGCTGGCACAAGTTCGGCATGCTGCTCGGCTCCGCCCACGCACTGGTGGACAGCTGGTTCAAGGGCTTGCCCTATACGCTCAAGGACCCGGTGCCGGACCACGCCACGCTGAAAACCGCGGCTGCGGCGCGGAAAATCGACTATCCCAAGCCGGATGGCGTGCTCTCCTTCGACAAGCTCTCATCGGTATTCCTCTCGAACACCAATCACGAGGAGGACCAGCCCTGCCACCTGCAACTCACCGACCCGGACGTTCCCATCCTGCGCAACCTGCCGGAGTTTGACGAACCTGCCCAGCGATACTGCCCGGCGGGCGTCTACGAGGTGCTGGAGGAGAACGGCGAGTCGCGGTTCCAGATCAACGCCCAGAACTGTGTCCACTGCAAGACCTGTGATATCAAGGACCCGGCCCAGAACATCACCTGGGTGGTGCCCGAAGGCGCGGGCGGCCCCAATTACCCGAATATGTAACGCCCCCCGCTCAGGCAACTGAGCGGGCCTGCTCAGGTCGCGGTGCCGAGGTCGAAACGCTCGCCCCGCGACCGCAACCAGAGGCGTCCGCCGGCCTCCTCCGCCAGCTCCATCAGGGGGTAGTAGACGGATCGTGCGATCAGGGCGTTCATCCCTCCTCGGACGTGCACATAGGGTCGCGGCCCGCTGGTGTCCTGCTCGATCCAAACCGCATGGCCGGGGCCAGCGAACACGACATCGTCGGTGTTCGTTTTAAAGCCGATCTCGCGGCTCAGGTTCTCCCCCCGAGAAACGAAGTCAATGGCCAGGAAGGGGACGTCTTCGACCTCGATAGCCAGCTTTTCCTGGGGAGTGACCAGGTAGTACTGATCGCCGTCGCGGCGCAGGACGGTGGAAAAGAGCCGCACCAGAGCATTGCGGGTAAACGGCCTGCCCTCGTGCATCCAGGTTCCGTCGCGACAGATGCGAATGTCGATTCGCCCCTCCCGAGGCGGGTTCCACGTCTCGACGGGCGGCAAACGCCGGGCAGCCTGCAGCGATTTCAGCGTTTCAAACAGGTTGTCGGGGTCTTCCGGCACTTCATCCAGAACCTTTTACCGCGGAATAGTCTGTTTTTTGGCGAGTCGAACTCGCACCGTCGGCGGCTGTCGCTTCGGGGCCTGGGGCATTGCCCCCCGGCGGGCTAGCCGCCGATGAATTTCATCACGGTGACCTCGCCGCGGAAATTCAGCGGCTGCTTGTCGGCCAGTGCAAGCCCCAGCAGGTGTCGAATACGGGGCAGCGCCTGCTGGCGCGGAAGATCCAGAACGTCACGGATATCGTGGGAACTGGTATTGGAGAGGCAACCGTACAGCCGGCCGTTGGACGAGAGGCGCAGCCGCGTGCAGGAACTGCAGAAAGGTTCGCTTTCGTTGGCGATGATGCCGAAAACACCATTTCCGGGAACTTCGAAGCGCACGGCCGTGGAGTCGTAAGGTGCGTCGGTACGGGCGAATTCGTAGCGTGTGCCGATGGCATCCAGGATCTCTTCCATGCCATAGAAATCCCGGACGTACTGGTTGCCGGACCGCAGGTGCCCCATGTTCATGAGTTCGATGAAACGGAGTTCGATGCCGCGCTCGAAGCAGTAGTCGAGCATGGGGAGTACCTGGTCGGCATTCTTTGTGCGCATGGGCACCATGTTGATCTTGACCCGAACACCGGCCGCGAGCATCTGCTCGATGCCGAGCAGCACGGTCGCCAGGTCGCCGGTGCGCGCGATGCGCGGAAAAGCCTCCGGGTCGAGCGTATCGAGGCTGACGTTGATGCGGCCTATGCCGGCGTTCAGGATGGTCGCGGCCTTGCGGGGCAACAGCTGCCCGTTGGTCGTCAGGGAAACATCGGCCAGCGGCAGGCGCATGATGGCCGGCAGCAGCACATCGAACTTGGGCGAAAGCAGCGGTTCGCCCCCGGTTATGCGCACTTTCTCGATGCCCGCGGCATCGATCAGCAATTCGGTGGCGTAAAGCAACTCCTCGCTTTCGAGTTCCTGCTGCGCGGCCTGCAGGCGTTTGCCGTCCGGTACGCAGTAGGTGCAGGCATAGTTGCACGCAGCCGTCAGGCTGATGCGCAGATTGCGGAAACGGCGGCCTTGGGCATCAACGATCAATGCGGGTCTCGCTGCCCGATACGACCGGTACAGTATGCCCGTTACCTGGAGAGAGGGCGAGCGCAGGCCACCAGGCACGGAGACAGGCCCCGCGCGGCCGCGCATCACGGGCGATTCCGCTCCTCCAGTGCATCGCAAAGGCGGGTGACGAACCCATTCACCCAGAACACGCGGTTCGAGCCTTTCACCAGCACGCGGTCTCCGGCCCGCAATTCACCGACCAGGGCTTCCAGCAGGGCGTCGTCGGCCTTGCTGCACCACAACCACTGTTGACCCGCTTGCAGGCGCTCGAACAGGGGCTTTGTGCCGTCACCCACCGCGACAACCCGGTCGAGCCGCTCACACCTGGTCGCCAGGCCGGCGTGGTATGAGGGGCCTTCCTCACCCAGCTCCAGCATTTCACCCAAAATCGCCACCTTGCGCCCCGAATCGCCGCCCAGTTGTTCGAGTGCGGCTTTCATGCTTTCCGGATTGGCGTTATAGCTGTCGTCCACGAGCGTGACGCCGCCGGCGACGGTGACGTTGCCGCGGCCGGCCGGTATGAGGCTCTCCGGCAGGTCGAGCGCCGGTTCGAGGTCCCGTTCGAGGGCGGACAGCACGCCAAGCACGGCACCGATGAGCCGGGCACGATGCAGCCCGCCGCCGGGCACCCTGGCGCTCAGAGCACGGCCGTCGAGCCGGAACTCCGCACGCCCACCACCCTCGCCGAGCAGGCGGACCCGACAATCCCGGCCGGCGCCGAAGGTGATGGTTTGCAGATCGGACGGCAGTCCGCTCAGCGCGACAGAATCGTAAACCACCAGATGACCTTGTTTATCCAACCCATTGTGAATGCTCAGTTTTTCCTTGCGAAGCTCGTTGGCATCCGCAAAGAACTCGGCATGGGCGGGGTGAACGTTCAACACCACGGCAACCGTCGGGCGCACCAGCTCCGACAGCGGGGCGATCTCTCCCGGGTGATTGGTGCCGATTTCGTAGACGGCAGTGGCCGTATCCACGGGTGTTCTGGCCAGCGACAGGGGAACGCCGAGATGGTTGTTCAGGCTGCCGCTGGTGGTAAAGGCGTCCAGCGCAGCGGCGAGAAACGCCTTGGCGGTGGTCTTGCCGCTACTGCCGGTCACCGCAACGATGTCGCCGGACAGCGCGGCGCGGCGCGCTCGGCCGATGTCCCAGAGACCGTCCAGCGTATCGCGGGCCTGCAATAGCGGCAGGTCGGATTCCACGCTGCGGTGTACCAGCGCCGCGGTTGCGCCGTTGCTCGCTGCATGCGGCACGAAGTCATGGCCATCGCGCTCGGAGCGGCTGCTCGCGTTGAAGCGTGGGCCGGGGTCGCCGGGCAGTGCGACGAACAGGTCTCCCGGGTTCGTCGCCCGCGAATCGATCGTGACGCCGTCGATGTCTGGCCCGTCTGCCGGCGCCAGCCCGATCGCGCCGCACAGTTCCGGCCAGCGCCACAGGGGTTCGTTCAAAGTGCGCGTTCCTGTCGGAAAAATCTCTCCCGAACTTCATCACAGGCAGCTTTTCCGCTCAAGCGGGTTCGAGACCTCGGCGAAAGCAAATCGAATTGACCCCATGTTATGCTCGCCCGCCATGGGGCGCCTCGTAACACACGAAGTCGAGGCGCCCCTTGCCAATGGGGGCGGGCCATGCCCGCCGGAGACGCCCTGTCAACAGCCCGCCGGGGCGTCCCGTAACGATCGAAACCTGTGGGACAGGAAGTTGGTTCCATGAGCAAGCCAAGCAAACTGGGTCGCCTGGGCGCATTTCTTACCCGAGTTCGGAATTTCGTGCTGAACGCGCTGTTCGTCGTTCTGCTGCTGGTCGTGCTGTTTGCGATTGTGGATGCATTCGACACGCCCGGCGTTCCGGACGGCAGCGCGCTGGTGGTGAATCCGGAAGGCGTGGTGGTGGAGGAATCCGTGCCACGCGACCCGTTCCGGGACCTGTGGGCGGCTGACGGCGTCCCGGAGACCGACATCCATGAACTGGTACGCGCCATCGACCGCGCCGCCGACGACGGCCGCATCAAGATGCTCGTGCTCGATCTGGACGACCTCGCCTATGCGTCCGCGGCACACGCGGAAATCATCGGCGCCGCTCTTGGCCGTTTCCGGGAGGCCGGCAAGGCAACCGTGGCGCTGGGTGAGGGCTACATGCAGTCGCAGTACGCGATTGCGAGCCACGCGGACGCGGTGTACATGCACCCGGACGGCTTCCTCTTTCTGCCGGGATACGGAGCTTTTCGTACATATTTCAAGAGCATGCTGGACAACCTGAAACTGAACGTGCACGTCTTCCGCGTCGGTGAGTACAAGTCGGCCGTGGAGCCGTTCATCCGCGATGACATGTCGGAGGCGGCCCGGGAAGCGAACCGGGTGCTCGTGGACGGGCTCTGGGCATCCTACCGGCAGCGGATTCTGGCCGGCCGGGAACTGGACGAAGCGTCGTTCGACAGTTTCACCGTATCGTTCGACGAAGCCCTCGCCCGGACCGGGGGCGATTCCGGCAGGGCGGCGCTCGAAGCCGGCCTCGTCGATGAGTTGATGTCTGCCGACCAGATGCGTTCCCACGTGGCCGACACGGTGGGCCGGGGCGATGACAACGACTTCAACGGCATCGGCTACCGGGCCTATCTGAAGACTCTCGGCCCGCCCCGGCCCGAACCGGGCAACGTTGGGCTGGTGTTCGCCCGGGGGACCATCCAGATGGGGGACGACCGCAGCCAGGCGGCATCGGACAACCTGGTGCGGCTGATTCGCCAGGCGCGGGAAGACGAGGCAGTGAAAGCGCTCGTCCTGCGCGTCGATTCTCCGGGCGGCAGCGCTTTTGCCTCGGAACTGATTCGCCAGGAACTGGAACTGGTCCAGTTGGCCGGCAAGCCCGTGGTCGCTTCCATGGGCAGCGTGGCCGCCTCCGGTGGCTACTGGATTTCCTCCACTGCCGACCGGATCCTTGCGCATCCAACCACCATTACGGGCTCCATCGGCATGTTCGGCCTGTTCCTGGATATGGAGGATTCGCTCTCCAGTATCGGCATTCACAGCGATGGCGTGGGAAGCTCGCCCTGGGCCGGCGCACTGGATGCTGCACGGAAGCCGGGCGAACACCTGCAACGGGCCCTGCAGTTAGGTGTTGAGCACGGCTATCGGCAGTTCATCAACCTGGTTGCCCGGGGGCGGGACATGACCCCGGATGCCGTGGAAGAGATTGCACAGGGACGCGTCTGGATCGGTTCGCAAGCGCACGAACTCGGCCTTGTCGACGGATTGGGCAGCCTCTCCGATGCGGTGGCTGCGGCGGCGGAACTGGCGAGCCTGGACGACTATGGCATCAAGCGCTTCACCACGCCGCTCTCGCCCCGGGACGTGCTGATTCAGCAGCTCATGGATTCAGCGGAAGTCATACCACCGGTGCGGATACCCGGGGTCATGCTCGAGGCCTGGGAACTGGCCGAATCGCTGAACGATCCGAAAAGCACTTACGCGCTCTGCGAGCCCTGCCTTGGCCTGATGCCCTGAAACCCTCCCGGGTCAGAACAACCGGAAACGCGGGCGGCTGCCGCGGGCTGGCCGTTTGGCGGCGGCGGCGCCGCGGCGGCGGCGCATGCGCTGTTGCAACTGGCGCCGCTTGAGATCGATAAATTCCTGGCGGGACAGGTTCGGGCTGCGGTTGCGGGCCTTTTCCTCCTCCCGATAACGGCAGAAATCCGAGAACGCCTCTATCTCGTGCTGCAGTTCCCTGACCACCAGTTCGATCATGATGGCGTCGTCCAGATAACCGACCACCGGGACGCTGTCCGGAATGATGTCCTGGGGTTCGGCGAAGTAGGACAGGGCCGAGAGCACGTTCTTGCGCTCGGGACTGGCCAGCGCCCACTCCTGATCCTCGACCATGCCGATGAGGCTTTCGAGTTTCTCGATCCGCTGCTGTACGAAGACCGGAACCTCTGCATTTCGGACCTGATCGATTACGGCGCGCGCCTTGGAAATGATTTCCGCTTCATCGGCGTTTTCGGCGGCCGCCCGTGCCCGCCTGAAGACGCTGCGGAAGTAATCCAGGTCCTTTGAATCGAGGTCGAAGGTAACTCTCATTGACATTGCGATAGCCCCCTTGATGCGGCGGCACTATAACAAATCAGCCGCTCTTGAACTTGCTCCAGTACGTCGTCGTGAGGGCTTTCACTTCCTTGCGCATGAGTATCAACCCGAACAGGTTTGGCAGCGTCATCAGGGCGAGCGTAACGGCAGAAATAAGCCACACCAGGGACGTGTCTACGATCGTCGCCAGAAAGAACCCAACCACGTAGACCACCCGGTAAGGCAGCACGGAACGCGTGCCGAAAAGGAAGGTCATTGCCCGGTCGCCATAATACGACCAGGCGATCGCCGTGGAGAAGGCGAACAGCACCAGCCCGACGGTTACCGCGTACTGGCCGAACTCGCCGAAGAAGCTCCGTTTGAAAGCCTCCGCCGTCAGCGGCACCGAGTGCAGCAGCGACCGGCCCCGCACGTCGACGTCGCCGTGTAGTTGCTGGCCGTCCTCGATTTCCAGGTTGCCGGTGAACGGTTCGCCGTTCAGCGTAAAGTGCATGTCTTCCGCTATGGAACGGTTGTGCAGCACCGTAACGCCGGCAAGGTCTGCCCTGCCGGCGGATACGCTGACGGTACCGGTAAAGGGGGTTACGCTGTCCCCGCTCGATTCGATGACGTTCAGGTGCGCGAAGAGCGCCCGGACCTGCTCTGGATCGTCTTCCGTGTATTCGCCGCTCAGGTACTCGGTGTCGAATTCGGAAAAGTCGGTTTCGAATTTCTCGGCCCAGACCCCCGACGAGAGAATGACCAGGCCGGTCAGGGTGCAGATTACCAAGGTGTCGATGAAGGGCTCCAGGATCGAGACCATGCCTTCCGAGACCGGTTCGTCGGTACGCGCGGACGCGTGGGCAACGGCAGCGGAGCCCTGCCCCGCCTCGTTGGAAAACAGGCCCCGGTTGACGCCGCGGTTGAAGGCATAAGCGAAGGTCGCTCCGAGGAAACCGCCGGTTGCAGCGGAACCGGTGAACGCATCCTGGAAAATCGCCGCGAAGGACGGGCCGATCTGTTCCAGGTTGGAGATGGCTACCGCCAGGGCGCCGATGGCATAGAGGAAGCCCATCAGGGGCACGATGCTGGCCGCGACCAGCGCGATGCGGCGGATGCCGCCGACGATGACCAGGCCCAGCAGAGCCGCGAGCACCAGCCCGCTCACCCAGGTCGGCAGGCCGAAGGACGCCTCCAGGCCCGAGGCCATGTTGTTGCTCTGCGGGAGGTTGCCGGTACCGAAGGAGCTGATCACCATGGCCGCGGCGAAGAACACCGCCAGCCACTTCATGTTGAGGCCGCGTTCCATGTAATACATCGGGCCGCCGGCGATGCGCCCCTGGTCGTCCACGACGCGGTAGCGGTGGCTGATGGTGACCTCGACGAACTTGGTGGTCATGCCGAGGAAAGCAGTCATCCACATCCAGAAAAGTGCGGCCGGGCCGCCGAGGAAGATGGCGAATGCCACGCCGCCGATGTTGCCGGTGCCCACCGTGCCGGACAGCGCCGTGGAAAGTGCCTGGAAGTGGGTGGTGTCGCCCTGGGTCGCATCCTTCGAGTACTTGCCGGTCACGACGCCCCAGGCGTGCTTGAAGAAACGCACCTGGGGAAAGCCGAGATACAGCGTGAAGAACAGCCCCACACCGAGCAGCAGGAACGGGAAATAGACAGCGCTGCCCAGCAGGTTGTCCAGGAAGCCGATGATGTTTTCGAATGTTCCCATGCTGGATCCCCTGATCGTGCAGATTGTCGGGAAATCGGGCTTGCGCCCGTTCGCTGTACCTTGGTTTGGCTTACTACGGTAACGGGGTGGCGGTTTGATCTGCCCCCGGCGCCCCGAACAGAGCCCCGTACAGCACCTTGTAGATCTCGTTCTGTTCGATGACGCCGCCGAGTTCCGATGCCCCCAGCCCGTGTGCGTATGCGGCCACGTCTTCGCCGGCATGGGTCTCGATGGGCAGGTTGACGGCGCCGACCTGCTGGAAATCGGGTGCTTCGGTATCTACTTCCGTCAGGTCGACCGGTTCTTTCCGGTAACCGGGTCCGTTTGCATAGCCAAGGGTGGTATAGGGAAGCTCGTCGGCGTTGAGCGCCAGTTCTCCCGGCGCGGTTTCCACCTTGCCGAGTATCGGGTTGCCGCGTCGGGGATAACCGCTGATGGTGAACGTATGGCTGTGATCGGCGGTAACCAGGATCAGGGTATTGGCGGGGTCGGTGGCTTCGAGAGCGGCAGCCACCGCCGCATCCAGCGCAAGGGTATCGGTCAGCGCGCGGTAGGCGTTGCTGAAATGATGGCCGTGATCGATGCGCCCTGCCTCAGAGACCAGGAAGAAGCCCCTGGGGTTTGCGGCAAGCGCCTGGATGGCAAACCCCGTCATCTCGGCCAGGGAGGGTTCGCCCTCTCCGGCTGCGACCCGGTCGGCCTCGAATTGCATGTGCGAAGGTTCGAACAGCCCCAGCACCTGCCGCCCCGGAGCAGGGTCGAGGGTGGCGAATTGGGTGCGGTTCCAGACATAGTCGCGTTTTGCGCCCCCCTGCAGCCACTGGGTGACCAGGTTCCGGCCATCGGCGCGCAGGCCCGTCGACTCTGCGTATTCCGGATCCGCCTGCTCCCGGGGCAGGAAATGCGCCCTGCCGCCGCCGAGGATGACGTCGACACCGTCGCCGCCCGGGAACTCGACGAGCTGGCGGGCGATGTCCACGCAGCCCGCCGCCAGGGCTTCCCCGGGCATGGCCGCATCGTGCTCCCAGTTCCGGTCCGGTGAGTGGGCATAGGCTGCGCCGGGCGTTGCATGGGTAATGGTCGCCGTCGACACGAGGCCGGTCGCGTAGCCAGCGGCTTCAGCCTGTTCCAGAAGCGTAGGCAGCGCCTTGTCGAGGCTGCCCGCACAATCACCCCGTTCGGCGGCTGCGCCGACGCTCAGCACACCGGCGCGTGTCTTTTCGCCGGTGACTATGGCCGTCATGGTGCCCGCGCTGTCGGGTACCTGCATGTCGGTGTTGTAGGTTTTCACCAGTGCCACGTGGGGGAAGCGCTCGAAAGACAGGCTGTGCTCCTCCCCCGAGCCGCCGGCGAGTTGCCCCGCCAGTATTCGTGCTGCGGTGACCGTCGAGACGCCCATGCCGTCGCCCATGAACAGGATGACGTTGCGGGGTTCCGGCCGCGGTGCAACCTCCATGTTCACGGGGGGGCTATCCGTTCCGGCCTGCTCCTGCAGCCCCGACCCGACCGCGTCTGCACCGGCCAGTATCGGGATCAGTCCCGAAAGGACTCGCCGGACAGCGTTGGAACGCACCGCCGATACGATCCGGCTGCCTGCACTGGTTTCCCTGCCGCCAGACTTCACCGCGTCGCAACTGAATGGGGCAACCCAACGGCTCATTGTCTTACCTCCCGCATCGTGACGAACTCTTCCGCCGCGGTCGGGTGTATGCCCACCGTGGCATCGAAATGGGCCTTGGTCGCGCCCGCTTTCAGCGCGACCGCCATGCCCTGAATGATCTCCCCGGCGTCCGGACCCACCATGTGTACCCCCACAACGCGGTCATCGACGGGATTGACCAGAAGCTTCATGAGCGTTCGTTCCACCCGCCCGGAAACCGTGTGCTTCATGGGCCGGAAAGTCGACTCGAAGACATCGATGTCGCCGAATCGCGCCGCTGCGGCCTGCTCCGTCAGGCCCACCGTCCCGATGTTTGGCTGACAGAACACGGCGGTCGGCACGTCGCCGTAGCTCAGCGTCCGTTTTGGCCTGGAAGTGAACAGGTTATTGGCGATGCACATGCCTTCCGCGATCGCCACGGGCGTGAGCTGCAGCCGATCGATGACATCGCCGATGGCATAGATGTTTTCAGTGCTGGTTCGGTAGTCCTGGTCCACGGCCACGGCGCCGGATTCGGTCAGTTGCACGCCGGCTTCGGCAAGACCGAGACCCCGCGTATTCGGATGCCGCCCGGTTGCGTACATGACCAGGTCCGCGTCGAGAACGGAGCCGTCACCAAGTGTCAGGGCGTAGCCGGCATCCTTCTTGTGGATGGCGGTCACCGTCGTGTCGAAGCGCAGGTTCACGTCTTTGTGCACCAGTTCGTCGGCGACGAACTGCCGGATGCCGTCGTCGAAACCGCGCAGGAACAGCGGCCCGCGATAGAGCAACTGCGTCTCGGCACCGAGCCCCGCGAAGATGCCCGCGAATTCCACCGCGATATAGCCGCCGCCGACGACGGCAACGCGCTCGGGAAAGCTCGGCAGGTAGAACGCCTCGTTGGAGGTGATGACGTGCTCCGAGCCGGGGAACTCCGGCACGGTGGGCCAGCTGCCGGTAGCCACGAGTATCGTCTCGGCGGTGAACACCGTGCCGTTCATCTCGATGGTATGGGCATCGGCCAGCAGCGCCCGGCCCTCGTGGATGTCGACCCCTGCCCCGCGCAGCAGATTGCCGTATATCCCGTTCAGGCGCTTGATCTCGGCCGTCTTGTTGTCGCGCAGCGTCGGCCAGTCGAAACCGTTCACCGCCACAGACCAGCCGTAGGCAGCCGCGTCTTCGAATTCTTCGGCAAAGTGGGAGCCGTACACGAACAGCTTCTTCGGCACGCAGCCGACATTGACGCAGGTTCCGCCGAGCCAGGTCGACTCGGCGACGGCCACCTTCGCGCCGTGGCCCGCCGACATGCGGGCGGCGCGCACGCCACCGGAGCCGGCGCCGATCACGTAGAGGTCGTAGTCGTACTTCACTTGAACGGCCGATTCGAACAGGCGCGCAGTGTAACCCGAAGGGGACACCCTACTTCTACCCTCTGTGCACTGCCTGTCCGCCAACTATGCAATGTTCGGCGTAGTACATAAACTGCGCCGACATTCAGTCTTGAGGACCGTCATGAACGGCGCCCAGTCTCTCCTGCAGACCCTGGTCGACGCGGATGTCGAGGTCTGCTTCACCAATCCGGGAACCTCCGAGATGCACTTTGTTGCCGCCCTCGATCAGCAGGATGGCATGCGGGGCGTGCTGGGGCTTTTCGAAGGCGTCGTGACCGGGGCAGCGGACGGATACGCACGGATGGCCGGCAAGCCTGCATGCACCCTGCTGCACCTCGGCCCCGGGCTGGCCAATGGCCTGGCCAACCTGCACAACGCGCGGCGCGCCAATACGCCCATTGTGAACATCGTGGGGGAGCATGCGACCTACCATCGGGCCATGGATGCGCCGCTGACCTCGAATATCGAAGGATTTGCGGCACCCGTCTCAGCCTGGGTGCGGGTCTCGGAGAGCGCCGAGGGTGTCGCCGCCGATGCCGCCGAAGCGGTTCGGGCGGCGGCCGGGCCGCCGGGGCGCATCGCCACGCTGATCCTGCCCGCCGATACCGCCTGGAACGATGCATCGGGGCCGGCGCTGCCGCTGGCGGCGCCTGAGCCATCCGTGCCGGCGGACGATGCTGTGGCCGGTGCGGCTGCGGCGCTTGCGAGCGGCGAGTCCTGTCTGATGCTGCTTAACGGGCTCGGCGTCAGCGAAGCCGGTCTCGGTCTTGCCAGCCGCATTGCCCAGGCAACCGGCGCCATAATCTACGCCGATACGTTCATCGCCCGCATGCCGCGGGGCGCCGGGCGCGTGGATGTCGGCCGCATTCCCTATTTCGCCGAGCAGGCCGAGGAAGTGCTGGCCGGCACCCGGCACCTGATTCTGGTCGACACCAAGGCCCCGGTGAGCTTTTTCGCCTATCCGGGCCGTGCCAGCGTTCTTACGCCCGAAGGATGCAGCGTGCACCAGCTCACGGTGCCGGGTGAAGATACCCTCGCGGCCCTGTCCGAACTGGCCGACCGTGTCGGCGCGTCGCGGCTGCAGCCCGTGGTGGGCGAACTCGAGCGGCCCGGCCTGCCCGGCGGCCCCATCGATCCGGACAAGGTGGCCCGGATCGTGGGCGCCCTGCTGCCCGAGCAGGCGATCGTGGTCAACGAAGCGGCCACTTCCGGGCTCACCATGCCCGGGCATACCCGGTGCGCCGCGCCCCACGACTGGCTCGACCTCACCGGCGGCGCCATCGGCATGGGCATGCCGGCAGCGACGGGCGCGGCCATCGCCTGCCCCGACCGGCGGGTGGTGAGCCTCGAAGCGGACGGCAGCGGCATGTACACCGTGCAGGCCCTGTGGACCCAGGCCCGGGAGAGCCTGGACATCACCACGGTCGTATTCTCAAACAGGAAATACGCGATCCTGCAGATCGAGTTCATGCGCGTCGGCGCCCACAATCCGGGTCGCAAGGCCATGGACATGATGGACCTCAGCCGGCCCGATCTCGATTTCGTACAGCTTGCCGGGGGCATGGGTGTGCCGGCAATGCGCGCGGAAACGGCTGAAGAATTCGCGGACGCCTTTGCACGCAGCATCGCAACGCCCGGCCCGTACCTGATCGAGGTCGTTGTCTAGCAGTTCTCGCCCCGGCTGCTTCACGGCCGCCAGGGGCCGGCCAGACTGGAGGATTGAACCTTGAACATCACGATGTTCGGAACCGGATACGTCGGCCTGGTCACCGGCGCCTGCTTCGCGGAGATGGGCAACTCCGTGCTTTGCGTGGACATCGATGCGGACAGGATCGCGGCCCTCGAGAACGGGCAGGTGCCGATGTTCGAGCCCGGCCTCGAGCAGATGGTGGCCAACAACGCCTCGGGCGGACGGCTGCGTTTCACGACGGACGCACAGCAGGGGGTCGACCATGGCGAAGTACTGTTCATCGCGGTGGGTACCCCGCCCGACGAAGACGGTTCGGCGGACCTGCGTTATGTGCTTGCCGTGGCGGAAGACATCGGGCGTTACCTGCAAACGCCCAGGATTGTCGTCAACAAGTCGACGGTTCCGGTAGGCACGGCCGACCGGGTGCGCGGGAAGATCGGCCAGGTTCTGGCGACCCGGGGTGTCGACATCGATTTCGATGTCGTCTCGAACCCCGAGTTTCTGAAGGAAGGCGCCGCGGTGAGCGACTTCATGAAGCCGGACCGCATCATCATCGGCTGCGAGAGCATGGAGACCCGGCAACGGCTGGAGCGGCTGTATGCGCCTTTCAACCGCAACCACGACAAGGTGGTGCACATGGATGTGCGCTCCGCCGAGCTCACCAAGTACGCCGCCAACGTCATGCTGGCAACCCGCATCAGCCTGATGAACGAGCTGGCGAGCCTGGCGGAAAAGCTGGGCGCCGACATCGAGGCCGTGCGCCGGGGCATCGGCACCGACCCCCGGATCGGCTACCACTTCATCTACGCCGGTACGGGTTACGGGGGCTCCTGCTTCCCCAAGGATGTGAAGGCCCTGATCCGCACCGCCGCATCGGTCGGTTACGAGGCCCGCATCGCGAACGGCGTTGCAGCGGTCAACGAACGGCAGAGAGGCGTACTGGTGGACAAGATGCTGGCCCACTACAAGGGTGACCTAGCCGGTCGCAAATTCGCGCTCTGGGGCCTGGCGTTCAAGCCGAACACGAACGATATGCGCGAGGCCCCGAGCCGCACCGTCATCGACAGGCTGCTGGCGGGCGGCGCGGGCGTCAGCGCCTACGATCCGGTCGCCGGCTCCGAAGCGGTGCGGCTCTATGGCGATGCCATCGAGGTCTGCGAGCGGCGCGACGATACGCTGCCCGACGCCGACGGGCTCATCATCGTCACCGAGTGGAACGAGTTCCGCAGCCCCGACTTCCACGCGCTGCGCGAAGCCCTGAAGCAACCCGTGATCTTCGACGGCCGTAACCTCTACGATCCCGGCTATCTCGGCGAAATCGGCTTTACCTATTACTCCATAGGCCGCGCCCGCATGTTGCAACCGGCCGCTCCTTTGGCTCTGCGTCGAACGAGCCAATGACGCCATTCGTGTGGAATTCTGGAACCGCCTCAGCCTGATGCCCTATGCCCGCTCACCGGGTTGACGTCCACCTGGCAGTCCACTAGAGTTTCGCCATTCGCCCCCCGGCAGTACGTCTGGCTCCCACCCTGAATCCAGGGTTGGCGATCATGAGCGAGGCCGATCCCGGGGGGGTTTCTCACTCGTAAGTCAGAGTTCTACGAGGCGTGTCATGGCGAAGTGTGCCATTCTGATCGACGGCGGCTATTTTCTGAAACGGCTACCCGCCGTACGGCCCGATATCGATTCTGCTGATCCCGATGCAGTTGCCAGGTCAATTTGGCAATTGGTCAAGAGCCACCTCGAACGACTGAATGAGATTGATCAGGCTCCGAACCCGGTTCGATTGTTGTACCGCACTTTCTATTACGATGCTCGTCCGTACACCAACAAGCATCACAGGCCCGTTAGTGGTGCCGCTATCGATTACGCCAGAACGGAACAGGCTCGGTTCCGGGAGCAATTGTTCGACCTGTTACGCAGTTCAAGGAGTGTCGCCGTGCGTCTCGGCGAAATCCGAAAGGAGCCCAGCCGGTCGTGGACCTTGAATTCCGAACCTCAGAAGCGCCTGTTGAACGGCAGTCTCGCCCTGGAGAACCTTGCCGACGAAGACTTCTCGCCGGCGATCAGACAAAAAGGAGTCGACATGCGGATTGGCCTGGACATCGCAACACTTACGTTGAAAAAGCATGTGGACACCATCGTTCTCGTTTCTGGCGATGCAGACTTCGTTCCGGCAGCGAAACTGGCCCGCCGCGAAGGAGTTCGATTCGTTCTGGACCCATTGTGGAATCACATACCTTCCGATCTGAACGAGCACATCGACGGTTTAACAAGCGGATTCCGAAAGCCATAGCCCATCACGAGAAGCCCTCCGCTTGCTTTGAAAAGTGGGCGGCTCGATTCAGTTGTCCACCGGAAACCGGTTGCCTCGCAGGGGAAAGGCCAGGGAGTTGATACTGTATGAACATCCAGGTAATCTGGCTGACCCCTGTATGAAAACACAGTATCGATATGGCCATAGGAGACCTGCTTCGGCACCCTGATCTCTGGCGGGCCGACGAGATCGGTTCCCCGGCCGGGGCCGTTGCCGCGACTTCGAGCGGGTTCGATGCCCTTGATGCCCATCTGCCGGGCAACGGCTGGCCGCAGGCCGGGCTCATCGAACTCATGCTGGGCACTGCCGGCATCGGCGAACTCAAGCTCCTGGCGCCCGCACTTCGGCACTTGAGCCGCGCGGCGCGCTGGATTGCCTGGATCAACCCGCCCTTCATTCCCTATGCCCCGGCGCTGGCGGCGCTCGATATCGATATCAGCCGCATTCTGCTCGTACACCCCAGGCAACACGAGGAAGCGCTCTGGGCCATGGAACAGGCCAGCCGGTCGGGCACCTGCAGCGCGGTACTCGGCTGGCTGGACGAGCGCTGCCTGACGCTCACGGCCACGCGGCGCCTGCAGCTTGCGGCCAAACAAGGCGGAACTCTCGGCTGCCTGTTCCGCCCGGCAGTGGCCGCGGAGGGCGCCTCCATGGCGGAACTCAGGCTGAAACTCGAGCCGGGCCCGCGAAGCGCACTCGATGTCTCCATCGTGAAACGGCGCGGCGGCTGGCCCATATCCGGCCTGAATATTCAGGTAAATTCCCAACTTTTACCTGAAGATATTGAAAGATATATGCTTTTGTGGCGGCACGGCAGACCGGCACAACCCCCGGAAGCCGCAACTACCCAACTCGAAGAGGCGCCCCTCGCCTGCAATGGCCCAGCCGGGGAGCCCGGGGAAAATACCCCTCGCAGAAAAAATCCGCACTGATGCTCTGGCTGGCTGTGCATCTGCCGATGTTCGCCCTGGAGGTGCACCAGGCCGGCCGGCACACCCGGGCGCCGGCGGTGCTCGTCGACGGCAACCGGGTGCTGCTCGGCAACCGGGCCGCCCTGCAGGCCGGCATCGGCCTGCAGGGCACCCTGGCAACGGCGCACGGCATCTGCCCGGGTCTCATCCATTACCGGCGCGATCCGGGCAGGGAACTGAAACGCCTGCGGCTCCTGGCCGGGATGTGTTACCGCTTCACCTCCCGGGTGAGCCTCGAGCCGCCAGGGAATGGGCAGACCGCATCCGCCCTGCTGCTCGAGGTGAGCGGCAGCCTGAAGCTCTTCGGTTCCATGGACGCCTGGCAATCCGGGGTTGAGGTCCTCTGCCGCGATCTCGGCCATGCGGCGGTGCTGCGCGCGGCGGCAGCGCCCTCCGCCGCCCTGGCCCTGGCGCGGGCCGGCGTATCCCATCTGCCCGATGTGCCGCTCTTTCATACCGAGCTTGCCGGGGCCGAGGTCGAAAGCCTTGCAAACATGGGCATCAGAACGCTCGGGCCGCTTCTGCAACTGCCGCAGGCGGAAATCGGGCAGCGTTTCGGCGCAGGCCTCACCAACTACCTGCAACGCCTGGCCGGCGCGGCGCCCGACCCGCGGCGCTGCATCGAGCCGGAGCCCGTGTTCGCGAGCAGCCTGAACCTGCTCGACCCGATCACGGACAAGAGCGCCCTGCTCTTCCCGATGCAGCGCCTGTTGACCGAACTCGAACACTGGCTCATCGGCCGCCAACTCGGCGCAGGGCGCCTTCTCTGGCGCTTTGCCCCGCATGAAGCGGCGGCCGGGGTCACCATGCCGGTGCGCTTCGCGGCAGCCCGGCAGCGCAAGGCAGCATTCATGGAGGTTGTCCGCCTTGCGCTGAACAAGGCCGAACTGCCGGAAAACGTGCTCGAGATCGGCCTGAAGGCAAAATCCCTGGCACCCTGGACAACCCGCAGCCGGGAACTGTTCGAACTGCCGCTTCAGCAGGAAACCGTGACGGGACATCCTTCGCAGGAAGCAAAAACCGCGCCCACCGAGTTGATCGACCGCTTCACCGCCCACCTCGGCGATGCGGGCTGCTCCGGCATCACCGTCACCGGACAGCATGTCCCGGAATGGGCGTGGAGGCGGCGGCGGACAGGCGAAGCCGGGGATTCACCCGACAGCCCCGGCGGCATCAACCGCCCCTTGTGGTTCTTCGACCCACCCCGGCGCATCGACCGGCAGACCTTCGAGATATTGAGCGGCCCAGAGCGCCTGCAAACCGGCTGGTGGAGTTCGGTTGAAGGCCCCCACTCCCGCGACTACTACGTGATCCGCTGCGGAAACGGGGCGCGGGGCTGGGCATTCGTGCAGCCGGATGGGGACTGGTTTCTGCATGGCTACTTCGGTTGACGGTCTGCAGCCCGGGCCCGCCGGGCAAAGCGAGGGCGCCGAGCAGGCACAACGGCCCTTCGCTGAACTCCACTGCCTGAGCAACTACAGCTTCCTGCGCAGCGCTTCGCATCCGGAAGAACTGGTCGAGCGTGCCGCGCAACTCGGCTATACGGCCATCGCGATCGCCGACGAGTGCTCGTTCGCCGGCCTGGTCAAGGCGCACCTGGCCGCGAAAGAGCACGGCATCAAGCTCATTGTCGGCGCCGAGTTCGAACTCGACGATGCCGCCGGCAAACTCGTCCTGCTGGCACCCGACCGTTGCGCCTATGGCCAGCTTGCCGCGCTCGTCACCAGGCTGCGGCGGCGTTCCCCCAAAGGCGAATACCGGGCCGAACTCGAGGATTTCCGCTACGGCCTCAAGGCCTGTCTGGCGCTCTGGATACCCTGGAGCGCTCCCGGCAGCAAAATCGAAACCCTTGTAGCCGACGGCGAACGGATCAAGGCCCTCTTCGCCCGCCCGGCCGCCGATTCGCCCGTGGCATCCGGACGTCTCGATGCCCTCGCCGGAAAAATCGACGAGCGCTGCGGGCTGTGGATCGCCCTGGAGCTTTTCCGGGAAAGCAGCGACCTGGACAAGACCGCACACGCGCTCACCCTGTCCATGCGGCTCGGCCTGCCTCTCGTGGCCTGCAACGATGTGCACACCCACGACCCGGTGCGGCAGCCGTTGCAGGACGTGATGACCGCCATCCGCCTGAAGACCCCGGTCGCCGAACTGGGCAGCGCCGCCTTCTGCAACGCCGAGCGAACCCTGCGGCCCATCCGGGGGCTCGAGGAACTCTATCCGGGTGAACTCCTCGAGGAAGCGGCCCACATTGCCGGGTTGTGCCATTTCTCCATGGATGAACTGCACTACCAGTACCCCAAGGAACTGGTACCCCCGCACCTGACGCCGTTCGAGTACCTGGAACAGCTCACCCTGGCCGGGGCACGCGAACGCTGGCCGGAGGGCGTACCCGACGATGTCCTGAAACTCGTCCGCCGGGAACTCGAACTCATCCGGACGCTCGACTACGAGCACTACTTCCTCACGGTGCAGGACATCGTCCAGTTCGCCCGTAGCCAGGACATCCTCTGCCAGGGGCGCGGGTCGGCGGCCAACTCGGCGGTCTGCTTCTGCCTGCACATCACCGAGGTCGACCCGGCGCGCATGCACCTGCTGTTCGAGCGCTTCGTCTCTAAAGAGCGCAACGAGCCGCCGGACATCGACGTGGATTTCGAGCACGAGCGGCGCGAGGAGGTCATCCAGTACATCTACAAGCGTTACGGGCGCGAACGGGCTGCGCTGGCCGCGACGCTCATCACCTACCGGCTGCGCAGCGCCATCCGCGACGTGGGCAAGGCGCTCGGCATGGATGCAGACCTGCTCGACCTGCTGGCCAAGTCCTTCGCCTGGTGGGACGATCACGACAAGCTCCGGGAACAGTTCAGCCAGGCCGGGCTCGACCCCGACAGCCGCCTGGTCCGGCAGTTCCTGGCCCTGGTTCCCGCCATACTGGGTTTCCCACGCCATCTTTCGCAGCACGTCGGCGGTTTCGTCATCTCCCAGGAACCGCTGGCGCAACTGGTGCCGGTGGAGAACGCGGCCATGGCGGAGCGCACCGTCATCCAGTGGGACAAGGACGACCTGGCGGCGCTGGGGCTGATGAAGGTGGATGTGCTGGGCCTCGGCATGCTGACGGCCATCCGCAAGGCCCTGACCGCCGTGAACGGTTACCGGGCCGACAGAGGTTCCCGGCTGGCCGTGGCGAGCATCCCGCCCGAAGACCCGGATACCTACCGCATGCTGCAGGACGGCGACAGCGTCGGCGTCTTCCAGGTGGAATCCCGCGCGCAGATGTCCATGCTGCCGCGCCTGAAGCCGCAGAACTTCTACGACCTGGTCATCGAGGTGGCGATCGTGCGGCCCGGGCCCATCCAGGGCGACATGGTGCACCCCTATCTGCGCCGCCGGCAGGGCCTGGAGCCCGTCACCTACCCCAGCGATGCGGTGCGCAAGGTTCTGGAGCGCACCCTCGGCGTGCCCATTTTCCAGGAGCAGGTGATCGAACTCGCCATGGTGGCGGCCGGGTTCAGCGCCGGCGAGGCCGACCGGCTGCGCCGGGCCATGGCGGCCTGGCGCCGGCGGGGGCAACTCGAGGCCTTCGAGAAGAAGCTCATCGACGGCATGACGGAGCGCGGTCACAGCCTGGATTTCGCGCAGCGGGTGTTCAAGCAGATCCTGGGGTTCGGCGAATACGGCTTCCCGGAGTCCCACGCGGCCAGCTTCGCCCTGCTCGTCTACGTGTCTGCCTGGCTCAAGTGCCACGAACCGGCGGCCTTCTACTGCGGCATACTGAACAGCCAGCCCATGGGCTTCTACTCGCCGTCGCAACTCATCCAGGACGCGCGCCGGCACGGCCTGGACGTGCACCCGTCCGACGTGCAGCACAGCCACTGGCACCACCGCCTCGAGCCGCCCGCCAGCCCGGGCGGGCAGCCTGCCCTGCGCCTCGGGTTGCGGCTGGTGAAAGGGCTGAAGGAGGAAGCCGGCCTGGCAATCGCCGACCGGCAGCCCTTCCGCGACTCCGAAGACCTCTGCCGGCGCGCCGGCCTGAACCGGCAGAGCCTCAAGTTCCTGGCCCGCGCCGGGGCGCTCGAAACGCTCTCCGGGCACCGCTACCAGGCACACTGGGACGTGGCGGCCATCGACCGGCCCCTGCCTTTGCAGGAAGCGGCCGAGCGGCGGGGAGACTATTCAGCCAGGGAAGCGCGAGGGGACACCCTTCGCAGGAAAGGGTTCAGCCGGGGAAGGCAGGAGAGCGCCCCCCAAAGCAAAGTCGCCCTGCCCGGCCCCGGCGAGGCGGAAAACGTCCTGCACGATTACCGCTACCTGGGGTTGAGCCTGCGCGCCCATCCCCTGCAACTGCTGCGCCCGCAGCTGCGCAATTTCCGCACCGCCAGGGAGCTCGAGGGCTACCGGCATGGCCAGTTCGTGGAGGTGGCCGGGTTGGTCACCGGCCGGCAGCGCCCCGGCACGACCACGGGTGTCCTGTTCGTGACGCTCGAAGACGAAACCGGCAACGTCAACCTCATCGTCTGGGCCACGGTACTCGAGCGTTTCCGCGCAGCGCTGCTGCAGGGCCGCCTGTTGCAGGTGAAAGGCGTCGTGGAACGGGAGAACAAGGTCATTCATGTGGTTGCCGGGCGCATCGAAGACGCATCCCACCTGCTTGCCCGCTTCACTGGTGAGGAACTTCCGTTCCAGTCACGGGATTTCAAGTAAACGAACCAGGCATCGCGGCAAAGTGGGCTCGATCAGGTTCCCATGACGGCTTCGCGTCGACTTACCGCCGCCTTTCCTGCCGGCGTCCCAGCGCTGCTCGCAGTCTCTCGAGGCGTTTCGCATCCAACGGGTAGCGCCAGATCACGAATACTGCGCCGCCGTACAGAAACATGGGAATGACGGAGATATTCAGAGAGAGCGCCAGCAGTTCCCGGGGCCCGTTCTCACCGTTGGGGTCGAAGCCGAAAAACGCGAGTAGCGGCAGCGCCAACCCGATGGCGATGGCCTGGAAGAGCTTTGTGCCGAGCGACCAGACGGCCATGTAGGAGCCGGCGACGTGCTTGCCGGTGCGCAGCGAGGCGATGTCGATCACATCCGCTTTCATGGACAACGAAATGGCGGCGAAATTGCCGCCGGCGACGCCGTACATGAGCAGTACGATAAGTAGCCCCACCACGTCGCCCTGGCCGAGCAGCGCGTAGCCGGGGCTTGCTATGCAGTACACGGCGGCGCCCAGCGCCCAGGTCTCCTTCTTGCCCAGGCGGTAGGAAATCCGCAGCCACACCGGCAGCGAGACGAGCTGGATGAAGTAGAAGCCGAGCAGCATCGGCTGCGCGTAGGCTTCCGCGTCGACGACGTAGGTGGTCAGCATGAGGAACAGCGCCCCGGCCCAGGTCGTGCCCATCGACAGCATCAGGAAGCCCGTGAAGAGCAGCATGAAGGAGCCGTTGGAGAACATCTGCCGGCTGCTGACCAGCAGATTCGTCTGCACTTCGCGATGCTTTTCGGGTTCCGGCACCTTCCACAGTGCCACCGATACCAATAAAGGCAGTAGAACGAGGGCCATGAATCCGACGATGGTCATGCCCTCCTGCGGCATGGATCCATAGCCGAACATCTGGCCGGAGAGTGTCGGCACGAGCAGGACGCTGACGTTCCCGGCAAACCCGAACGCCTGGCGCCACGCGGTGATGCGCGTGCGCTCGTGGTAGTCGTCTGAAAGTTCCGCCCCCCAGGCGAAATACGGGATATTGATCATCGTCCAGCCGAGCCACAGCAGCATCGACCAGATCAGCAGGTGCCAGTTGGTTACGGCGCCGCCCGGCGCGAACAGTTGCCAGGCGGAGATCATCATGACCAGGGCGCCGCCGGCGAGCCAGGGCTTGCGCTTGCCGATTCGGGTGTTGGTGCGGTCGCTCAGGTAACCGATCAGCGGATCGGTGATCACGTCGCTCACCCGGGCGGCCATCAGGATGAAGCCGACATCCGCGAGATTCAGCCCCAGGTCTCGGGAATACACCAGCGGCAGGTACAGCGACACCGGAATGGCCGCCAGATAGACGGCGTAATCCGGCAGGCCGAAATAGATCAGCCGCGACCGGGGAAGCGGAGCTGCGGCCGCTGTTCCAGCGGCATGGCTATCACTCAATCCGGTGCCTCCAAACTGCTTTCGTAGACCGGCTGCGCCGGCACGGTTCACTGCAGGAACTGTCCAGCGGGGAAGCTGAACCTGTTACAGCGTAATTCCGGCGGCATCGTGAACGACCGGAATTGAATGTGCAATTCGCGATTTCAAGCGCATGACAGCAGTCCAATCAGGCGATGGCTTCCAGTCGCGCCCGCACGTGCTTGTGGTACGGAGTGCCAACCCAGGGGTCGCGGTCTTCCAGGTCGGTGAGTTCGTTCAGGTAGACGCCGGTTCGCTTGCGCGCGTCGTTTGCATCCGGGTAGTGCGTACCCAGGCCGTTCGGCAGCGAAACGGTTCCCGCGGGCACCCGGTCATCCAGTTCGACCAGCACGATGGCTTCGCCCCGCCTGGTCACCAGGCGTGCCCTGCCCGCCTCCGTCAGCCCGTATTTCCTGGCGTCGGCGGGGTTGGCCGAAAGGGACGTCGGGTTGTTGCTTTTCATCCAGCGCGGGTCGCGAATGATGGTGTTGGCCGTATAGGAGCGGCGTTCACCGGCGCACAGCAGCAGCGGGTACTCTTCCGACCGCTCAGGGAGCCGATAGTCGGCCAGCGTGTCGATTTCATCGTTCATTTCGCCGATGCCGAGTTGAATCCTGCGACCGGGCATGCGCCATTGGGTGTGATCGCCGATGCGGTTCCTCGAGACGATGACGCCCGACTCGTTTTCCAGAATGGCCTGAAACAGGGCGTTGCCAAGTGCCGTGCCTTCTCCTTCGTGACCTGCGGCTCGGACGGCATCGGCATTGGACATGACGTGGCGCTGACAGAGGCCCCACAGCGGTGCGGCCGCGGCCGCGCCGTTAGGCAGGGTCGGGCCCAGCGTGCGATAGAGGACGTACGAAATGTGCCTGGCGATTTTCGGCTGCGCCATGGCCGGCAGAATTGCCTGTGCGAATTCGTCCAGGCCTCTTTCAGCCGCTGCCTTGAGGCCGTCAAGCTCGCCGGGCTCAAAAACGCCGAGCGCTTCGATGAGCCTGGCGTGCATTTCCGCCTCTTCCATGGTGCCCGGCAGGGGCTCCGTCAGGGGGCGCCGCAAATGGAAGAAATTGTCCGGAAACTCCGAAGGAAAGAATGTGGCTTCGAACTTTTCGTATTGCGACGAAGCGGGAAGTACGTAGTCGGCGAGTTCCGCGGTTTCGGTCATCGCCACATCGATCACCGCAACGAACTCGAGAGCCTCGAAGGCTTCCCGGAGGCGTTTCGCATCGGCAAGGGAGTGAATGGGATTTGCGCTCTCGACGAGCATGGCACGGAAGCGGTCCGGGTGGTCGGTGAGTATTTCTTCCGAAATGGAGTTGCAGGGTGTAAGGCCGGTCACGATCCTGGCGCCGGTAACGGGCGTGACCCGGCGGCCGATTTCGTGGCCGTTCTCGTCCAAGTTCGGGGCGCGGACGTCTTCGTCCAGAATCTGCGCGAGCCGGTTGACCAGGTGCATGCCCCCTTCGGTATCGAAGGCGCCGGTCAGCGTGAACAGCAGGATGTTCAGATAGCTGCACAACGTGGAATACGGTGCCATCTCGACGCCGAGGTCCTCGTAGAGGGCGATCTTCCGGGTCGAACCGATGGCTTGTGCGGCGCGCTCGACCAGCTCGAACGAAAGCCCCGCAAATTCCGCATAGTCGTTGACGGGCACTGCCTGCAACTGGTTGAGAATGCGCTCGTGGCCTGCGGTGTGGTCGCGGACCCATTCCAGATCGAGCATGTCGTGCTGGGCCAGGTATCCGAGAATCGCCATGATGCACCAGACATCCGTCCCCGGCCGGACCGGTAGGTGAATGTCTGCCAGTTCCGCCGTCTCGGTAACCCGGGGGTCGAGCACGATCAGGGTCCGCTCGGGGTTCTTGCCGATGTCTCGCATCAAGACCCGGGCGCGCTGCATGCCGTTGGACTGCCAGGGGTTCTTGCCGACGATGATCGCCACGTCGCAACCGTGAAAATCCCCGTGCCAACTGCCGCCGAGCATGCGGCTGTTCATCCAGGCGAGGCCGGTTTTCTCCTGGGCCAGCGCATTCGACCGGTACCTGATGCCGAGCGCGCTGCGCAACGCCAGCGCATGTGTGCCGCCCAGGTGATTGCCCTGGCCGCCGCCACCGTAGTAGAAGATCTTGTCCCCGCCGTGCCTGTCCCGGATATCGGCGAACCGGGCAGCAACTTCGCGGATGGCCGTCTCCCACGAAACCGGCTCGAAGGTGCCGTCGTCCCGTTTTCTGAGTGGCGTGTTCAGCCGGTCCCGGTTGTTCTGGTAATAGTTGATGCGCGATGCCTTGTTGCAGAGATAGCCCCTGGAAACCGGGTGCGCGCGGTCGCCCTTGATCTTCTCGATTACGCGCCCCGTCTCCTCATCCATGCGGGCGAGGACCCCGCAGTTGGCATAGCAGAGGTTGCAGGCGGTCGGTTTCCATTCGGCGGTGGTCATGCGGGTTCATCCTTTGGTCAAACAACAGGCCAAGGAGACGGCTTGGAGTGTTCGGTTTACGCAGGCTATCGAGCCGCGAGCCTCAGGTCCAGGCTTCGTCGAACACCCCGCCCCAGGCATGCGCAGGTCGACTATCGCCAGGGCGCCCGATATGCTCGCGCCTCTTTTGCTGCTGCGAGGCGAGGATATTGGCGATGCGAACCCAGCCCGACCAGTATCCACACCTGATCGCGGTAGCCGGGGCCTTTTTGCTGACGCTGCTCGGCAGTCCCGCGTGGGCTCAGGACGGCGGCGGCGTGATCGAGGAAATCGTCGTCACCGGAACCCAGATCAAGGGCGCCAATATCTCCGAGGCCCTGGCGGTGTCGGTGGTGACCGCGGAGGACATCGACGTGCTGGGCATCGACTCGGGCGAAGAGTTGCTGGCCATGATTCCGGAAAACGGGCAGAACTTCTTCAACGAAGCGGAGAACATCAGCGGCGGCGTCAATGCCGCGCGCGGTGACATCGGCGCATACAATCTGCGCAGCATGGGAACCGGCAATACCCTCACCCTGTTGAACGGGCGCCGGGTCGTCAACTCCGCCACCTTCCAGACCGAGGAGGTCGGCGGCAGTTTCGTGCCGGTCAACACGGCCAACACCAACACCATTCCGGTGCGCTGCGTCGAGCGTGTCGAGGTGCTGCGCGACGGTGCATCGGCCATCTACGGCGCCGATGCGGTGGCCGGTGTGGTGAATACCGTGCTGAAAAGCGATTTCGAAGGGCTCACCATCCGTGTCAAACATACGGAATTCGATGGCCTGCCGCGCAACGATCAGAGCCTCAGCCTGGAATGGGGACAGTACTTCAACGACGGCCGTACCAACGTGGGTTTCTTCTTCGACTATCTGCAGCGTGGCCGGGTTAACTCGCAGGACGACGAGCGCTGGTCGAACTCGGATTTTCGCGACAGGATTCCCGAAGACTCGCCGTTCGCAGGCAGTACCTCTTTCCGTAACAACAGCGCCAACTCTCTTTTCGGTCAATTCGATGTCGTTTCAAGCCTGTCCAGCAGCCACAGCCTGCGCGGCAACGACATTACGGATAGCTCGGGTGAATTCGAGGTGTTTCCGGCGGGCGACGCGCGCTGCACCTTTGCGATCAATCAACAGGTCTGCGGTGCTGAAGACGGCAACGGCACCGTGCGCCACAACCTGAACGGGAATCGCGACCTGAACTCGAAACTCAACCGCTACAACATGTTCCTGTACGTGAATCACGAATTCGACGGCGGCGTGGAGGGCTTCACCGAGATATCGGCATACCTGTCGGAAACCAACATGTTCCGCCACGCGTCGACACCGTTTTCGTCTGTAAAGCTGCGTGTCGGCGCGGAAAACCACTACAACCCGTTCGGCCCTTGCGGCTCGCCAAACCGCCTGCCGGATTCGGTAATCGGCGACAGCGTGCCCTGCGAGGGGCTCGCCATCACCATCGACAACTACCGCTTTGCGGAAGTGCCGCGCATCGTCGACAACGACGGCGAAACCTGGCGCCTCCTGCAGGGCTTCAGGGGGCAGTGGAACGAGTGGGACTGGGAAACGGCGGCGTCCTGGTCGCGGTCGAGCAAGAAGGATGTTACGCACAACCGCGTGTCGAATACGTTGATACAGACGGCCCTGAACGACCCCTCGCCGTCGGCCTACAACCCGTTCAGCGGCGGCGTTGATTCCAACATCGAACAGGCGCTGATCTCGGTGCGCCGCGACAGCGAGGCGGAGTTGACCACCGTCGATTTCAAGATCTTCAACAACGAGATCTTCGCGATGCCGGCCGGCCCGGTAGGGGCTTTGGCAGGCATCGAGTACCGGCGCGAATCCTTTGAAGACGACAGGGACCCCCGCCTCGACGGGACCGTTCAGTTTGTCGACAACGAGGGCGACACGTTTCCATTCGTCTCGGACGTAGTGAATTCGAGCCCCACTGCCGACAACAGCGGCAGCCGCAGTGTCTGGTCGCTGTTCGGCGAGATGCAGATTCCGGTTCTGGACAGCCTCGACCTGCAGTTGGCGCTACGCCACGAAAATTACTCCGATATCGACAACACCACCGTAGGCAAGGTCGCCCTGGGCTGGCGACCGGTCAATTCGCTGTTGTTCAGGGGTTCGTTTTCCCAGGCGTTCCGGGCGCCGAACCTGATCACCATCAACGAAGACATCATTGCCCGCAGCAACACCCGCAACGACTACGCCTGCGTCTACGCGGCCGAACTCGGCGGCGACCCGGAGCAGGACATCGTCGACTGCCGCAACAGTATCCAGCGCACCGCGCAGGGCAGCGCCGATCTCGAGCCGGAGGAGTCGGACAACTATTCCGTGGGAATCGTGTTCGAACCTGTTGACGGGCTGAGTGTCACCGCGGACTTCTGGTCGATCGAAAAAGAGAACACGATTGGCCTGTTCGGAGAGGAGAACCACACGGTGCTCGACCTCCTGATGCGCATCGAAACCGGCTTGAGCAACTGCGCCGGCGCTGCCTTCAACCCGGCGGTGCTTCGCGATTCGGATATCGACCCCGAGGCCGCGGCGGTCTACCAGGCGGCGGGCATCTGCCCGGCGGGCGGCATCCTCCGGGTCGACGACAAGTATGCCAACCTCGACGACCGCACCGTGCGAGGCGTGGATGTCGGGTTCTACTACGATCTCGACACGGCGATCGGCCGGTTTTACCTGAAATACAATGCGTCTTTTCTGCTCGATTTCGAACAGCAACCTGGCGGCGACTCGGCAACCCTGCTGGCGGCCCAGGAGGCGGGCGTCATACCGCTCAGCATACCGGTCGACGGCTTCGCCGACCTTGTCGATCGTGACGGCAACCAGGACTACCGCCACAATGCGCGCCTTTCGTGGCGCAACCGAAATTTTGGGGCCGCGGTGGGCTGGTCGCGCATCAGCGATTTCTACCAGAGCAGCCTCACCCTCGCGGACGGCACCCGCTGGGAGATTCCCGTCGTCGATACCTTCGATGCCAACTTGGACTGGCACACGAGCTTCGCCGGCAGAGACACGCGCATCCGCTTCGGCGTCAAGAACCTGACCGATCAGCGTGCGCCCCTGGCGGACCGCTACTTCGGTTACTTGTCCGATGCGCACACCGATCTTGGCCGTTACATGTATCTCGACGTAAAAGCGAGTGTGTTTTAGGAACCCATGACGGGCAATGACTGAACCATGCGCCCAACGCTTTTTCTTTTCATCCTCATCGGGTGTTCCGGCTGCGCGATGCCCGACATTCGCGTAACGAACCACGCGCCCGTTTGCGGTTTCGGCGACCTGAGATTCGATACCGGTTTTGAGGGCGCGCGCTTGAGCGAGTGCCGGCAAACCGGTGACAACGAGTACAGCCTGGGCAATGCGCCGGAAAACACCCCGGTCAACTCGAGTCCCTGGTATGCGTTTCGGGTACTGTCCGAGCGTGAACGAACCATCCGCGTGTTTTTTCACTACGGCAGGCACAGGCATCGCTACCGGCCAAAAATCAGCCGGGACGGCAGGAACTGGCGATTGCTGGACGAATCCAGTTACCAGCTGATACTCGACGAAACCGCCGTCCGCTTTACCCTTCGCGTCGGCCCGGAACCGCTGTATGTCGCCGCGCAGGAACTCGTTACCAATAGCGACTATGCGCAATGGCGGGAGGTCCAGGCGGCCCTGGAACACGTTGAGGCCGGGGAGATCGGGCGAACGCTGGGAAACCGCCCGATTCATGCGCTGACCACGGCCGGTGACGCAGGCGAATGGGTGCTTATTGTCGGCCGCCAGCATCCTCCGGAGATTACGGGCGCGCTGGCGCTCTTTCCCTTCGTCGAGAGATTGCTGGAAGACGACCAGCTGGCGCAGCGCTTTCGCCGCCGATACCGGCTACTGATCGTGCCGAACCTGAACCCGGACGGGGTGGCCAGTGGCCACTGGCGGCACAATTATGGCGGCGTCGACCTGAACCGCGACTGGGGCCTCTTTACGCAGCCGGAAACCCGCGCCGTGATCGCCAAACTGGAACGCGTGCTTCAACAACCGGGACAAAGGCTGGTGCTGGGCCTTGACTTCCACTCAACGCGGCGCGACGTGTTCTACACCCAGGAAGACGGCGAAGTGGCGGTGCTTCCCGAATTCACCGCAGACTGGCTGCAGGCCATTGCCAGCAAGGTGCCGGGATTCAAGGTGGACCGGGCGGCATCGAGGAATTCCGGACGGCCCGTGTTCAAGCACTATATAAGCGAGACTTACGGTGTTCCCGCAATCACCTACGAGATGGGCGACCGGACGGATCGCGAACTGATTCGCCGCGTTGCCGTAGTCGCGGCGGAGTTGATGATGAAGCTGCTGGCCGACGCACCCCAGGGCGGAGATTGACGCGCATCGACCGGACTCTCGTAAGGGTCGACGGTCTGTCAAATGGGCTGCAGAACCCGCCTGGCCAGCCCTGCCCTTTGCAGGACGCGATAACAGGCGAATTCAAGCGATAAAGGACCTCAACGTCCCGTGAACCGCGCTTCCCGCTTCTCGAGGAACGCCCTCACACCTTCCTGGTGGTCCTCGCTCTCAAAACAGGCCTGCAACGCTGCGAAGTTTTCCTGAGTGTGCACCTCCGGCGTGCGCGAGGTGCCTTCGTAGACAAGCCGTTTGTTGAGCCGGTGGGCGAACGGCGAACCGCGCAGAATGGCGTCCGTGAGTTCCCGGATCCGCTCTGCCATCGCCTCCGGTTCGACGATGTCATGCGCGTAACCGATCGCCTTCGCTTCGTCGGGGAGCAGGAACCGCCCGGTGAAAAGCAGTTCGAGAGCCCGGGGAATGCCGATGAGGCGCGGCAGCAGCCAGGTTCCCGCGCCGGTGTCGGGAACCAGCCCGCGCTGGGCGAAGAGCCAGGATATGCGCGCTCGGGTGCTCAGGATTCGTATGTCCGCATGACTGGTGAACTCGGCACCCATGCCGACGGCCGGGCCGTCAACGGCACACACGGTGGGTTTCGGGCAGCCCGCCAGCGCCCACCACCCGATGCCTGGCGTGTGATCGGCCGCGTTGCCGCTCCGCTCCTCCGTTGTCTGGGTGTCGAAATCGGACAGATCCGTGCCCGCGCAGAAGGCCCCGCCGGCGCCGGTTACCACCAGGACCTGCACCGCGTCGTCGTCGCCCGCCTTGCGGATCAGCCGGGCGTACTCGGCATTCATGGCATGCGTCATCGCATTCCTGCGTTCCGGACGGTCAATCGTGATCGTGGCGATGCGGTCTTCCACGGCGTAGTGGATGTTGTCGTGACTCATCTGGGGCGCTCCGCTTGTCTCGTCTCAATAATTCCCGGTGGATTCTAATGTGGGTATCGATGACGTGCGACCTCGCTTGTCGGCTTCGCGCAATTGGCCTCCAGCCACCGGATGTTGCCGCGCAGACCCTGGTCGCCGACACTGACCACCCGAACCAGGGCAAATCAAGGCTGGCTTCAGATGCATGAACTCCGTATCGGTGTCTGCTATGACTTTCGCAACCCGCCGGATTCCGGTGTGCCGGACCAGGCGCTCTACGACGAGATACTCGAACAGGTAAGGTGGCTCGACCGCATCGGCGCCGACCTGGTGTGGTTCACCGAACATCACTTCATCGACGACGGCTATCTGCCAAGCTGGGTTCCCGTTGCCGGCGCCATGGCGGCGGTCACCGAGCGCGTGCGTTTCGGCACCGATATCTGCCTGCTCCCCTTCAATCACCCGGTGCGGCTTGCAGAAGACCTCGCGGTACTCGACAACCTGTCCGGCGGACGCGTGGAACTCGGGGTCGGCATGGGTTACGCCCCTCATGAATTCCGAGGGTTCGGTCTGCCCGTAAGCCGACGTGTTTCCCTGATGAACGAGGGGATCGAGGTACTGCAACGGTGCTTTACCGGCGAGCGTTTCAGCTATCACGGCAAGCGCTATCGGTGCGAGGACGTGACGATCACGCCAGGTTACGTCCAGGACGGCGGGCCGCCGCTATGGATTGCAGCCATGTCGGAAGCCGGCGCATTGCGCGCTGCCCGCTACAACACCCACTTCCTGCCGCAAGGCGAGCGAGCCCGTTCGTTCGACCCCTGGGTTCGGGCACTCGAGGAAGATGGCCGCAGCCCCTCGGAGCACCGCATAGGCATTATCCGCAGCATCCTGGTAACCGACCAAAAGGCCGACGACTGGCCGACGGTCAGGGCCGCCGAGCGTTATCGCATGGACCTGTATCGCCGGTTCTTCGATGAAAGCGGTGAAGGCTTTGGCAGTGGTGAGCCCGTTCCGCAGACGTGGGTCGTCGGCGACGTGGATCATTGCGTCCAGGTGCTGCAGGAATTCATCGAGACCTTTTCGATCACCGATATCGTGACCATGGCGGTGCCGCCCGGCCTGCGCGCCGAGCATATGGCGCCGAGCCTGGAGCGTCTGTTTACCCAGGTGGCACCCCGCCTGAAGGCCGGGGCAGCGGTTGGCTGAAGATGCGCCAGACCAATGGTGCAACGCCGCCAGGACGCAACTGGATTGACGTCAAAAACAAGTACGACACTCCCCTGTGATAGCATGCGAACGTCAATCAAGGGGAGAATGACATGGACCTGAATCAGTGCGATACGGCTGTCAGCCACGCCGCCGAGTCGAAGTTTGAGAACTTCGATCCGGAGGGCCAGTTCCAGATCCGCGATCTGGGTGTGAAGGAGGCCACAGGGGGCGCCATCGAGGCTCGCATCCTGGCAGCGGGCAAGCCTTGCAATGGCAACCTCGGGCAGCACCGTCACGACGTGGACTTCCAGATGTTCTACGTGCTCAAGGGATCGGCCACCTTCTATTTCGAAGGCACCGGAGAAGTGGAAGTTACGCCGGGCTCCTGCGTGAACATGTCAGCGGGCGTGATCCACGACATGCTGGACCATTCCGACGATCTGGAGTTTATCGAGATCATCTCGCCGGCCCAGCACGGCACGGAGTGGATGAAGGCGGTGGAGTAGCGGCCAGCAGGCTGGTTACGGTGGTTTGAAACGGGCGCTTTCGGAGCTCCTCAGTTCCACACGCGGCTGGGTCACTCCACGCTCTGGAAACATCCTCCGACAAACCCGGGGCGTTTCAGAAGACTTACTTGCGTACGCTGTCGCCTGTCGCGTCAGCCGAATGGCGTATAGTGTCGCGTTCGCAGGCGGGGACAATTGCTGAGTTGACCGGATTGCTCCCTCGCACTTGGGCATACGCCGCATGCGCGTTTTTGCTCACCGCCTTGTGGGCCACCCATACGGCACCCGTTCAAGCCGCGGAGGCGCCGACCATTACCGCCAGTGTGAGTGAAACGGCGCTGGCCGAGTCTGTGGGTAAGGTTAATGTCCGGCTCACTCTCGAGAATCCTCCCACAGTCGAGGACGGCGAGGGCTACACGGGGTGCCGTCTGCGGTTGAACTCTGCCAGCGTGGCCACGTCGCCGCAGGACGTCACGTTTTCCAACCAGAAAAAGCTCAATCCATCGAATGACTGGTCGGCGGAAGCCAAGTTGATGACGGTGGTGGACGATTCCCTCGTGGAGGGCAACGAGTCGCTGGTCGTCGAGGGTCACTGCACGGGCAGCAAGAGCGGAACGGAGCCGTCGCACGAAGACCTGGCGTCACGACCATTGACACTGACGATCGTGGACGACGATGAGCCGGGCGCCATCTCGCTGTCCGTGAGCCCGGATCGACTCGGCGAAAACGGCGGAGAGCAGGCGGTTACCGTGACCGCCGAGACGGAAGACGCGCCGGATTCAGCCGTCACGATCAGCCTCGACCTGGGCTCCGGATCCTATACGGTTACGGGGACACAGAGTATCGAGATTGCGGCCAGTGCGACCAGCGGTTCCACCGCCCTGACGTTCGCGCCCTCGGACGACGGCAACACATCCGATGACACCGTTACCATCGGCGGCAGCGCCCCGGGCTACACGGTCGCTGGAACATCGTTGACTATCGAGGAGCCTCCGGCGGGCCCGCCGCCACGCATCCTGGCGAGCGTCGGTTCGAGCACGCTTTCGGAATCGGCGGGCCTGGTGGATGTGCGGCTCACGCTCGAAAATCCGCCGGATACGGCGGCCGACGACGAGGGGTACACCGGCTGCCGGCTGCGTCTGGGCGCCGGTGGCGATGCCGAGTCCCCCGCGGACGTGACGTTTTCCAACCAGAAGAAGCTCAACGCAGGCAACGGCTGGTCGGCGGAGGCGGGACTCTTGAGCGTCGTGGACGACGCGCTCGTAGAGGGCGACGAGTCGTTGGTGGTCGAGGGCCACTGCACCGGCAGCAAGTCCGGCACGCAACCGTCCCACGAGAGTCTGCAATCGGTTCCGCTGACGCTGACAATCCGCGACAACGATCTGCCGGACATCGGGCTCTCGGTGAGCCCCGACCGAATCGGCGAGAGAGACGGGGCTCAGGCGGTTGCGGTCACCGCCTCGACGGGACATGCGCCGGAATCGGCGCTGACGGTAAATCTCGATCTGGGCGCCGGTGCCTATGACGTATCCGGAACACAGAGAATCGAGATAGCGGCCGATGCGACCAGCGGTTCCACCACCCTGACGTTCACGCCCCGGATTGACGGAAACTCATCGGACGATGAGGTGAGCATATCCGGTACCGCGTCCGGGTACACGGTCACCGGTACCCAACTGACGATAGCGGAACCGCCCGCCGGGCCGCCGCCGAGAGTCGTGGCCAGCGTTGCAGCGAGCACGATTGCCGAATCCGCAGGATCGGTAAACGTGCGCTTGACGCTCGAGAATCCCCCGGAGGTCGTGAGCGATCGTGTGGGCTACACGGGCTGCCGGCTTCGGCTCGGCTCCGGCGGCGAGGCTGCCGAACCTGCCGACGTAACGTTCTCCAACCAGAAAAAACTCAACCCGGGCAACGGCTGGACGGCCGAAGCCGGGCTGCTCACCGTGGTGGACGACACGTTGGTGGAAGGCAACGAAACGCTGGTTGTCGAAGGGCATTGCACCGGCGACACGGGTGGTCCGGACCCGTCGTACTCTGAATTGGCGTCCGTTCCGCTGACGCTGACCATCGAGGACGACGACAAGCCGGCCTTCGCGCTCTCGGTGAGCCCGGACCGGATCGGTGAGGATCTCGGTGCACAGGCCGTGACGGTGACGGCCACGACTCAGGACGCTCCGGATTCGGCGTTGACGGTGAGCCTGTCACTCGGTGCCGGCTCCTACAGCGTGACAGGAACCCAGGCAATCGAAATTGGCGCGGGCGCGACCCGCGGCACCACAACGCTTACGTTTGAACCCTCCGACGACAGCAACGACACCGACGACGGAGTCAGCATCAACGGCACCGCCTCCGGTTATACGGTCACCCCAACCACCTTGACCATCAATGAGCCCGAGGTGCGCATGACGCCACGCATCGTGGCAAGCACGGCCCGAGCCACGATGCGTGAATCCGTGGGCGACGTGACAGTTCGGCTGAGGCTCGAGCATCCCCCCGAAAACGCGGCCGAAACCGATGGCTACACCGGCTGCCGCCTGCGTCCGGGTTCGGGCGGCGATGCCGAAACTCCATCAGACGCAACGTTTTCGGGCCAATTGGATCTAACATCGTCGAACGGTTGGTCTGCGCAAGCAGCGTTGCTCACGGTGGTGGACGACACAGCGCGCGAGGACGACGAGACACTGGTTGTGGAGGGTTACTGCACGGGCAGCACGAGCGGCACGGATCCCACTCACTCGGAATTGGAATCCGTCCCGCTGACACTGACCATCGTGGACAACGACGATCCGGTCATCCGGCTGTCCGTGAGCCCGATAAACATCTTCGAGGACGCCGGCGCGCGCGTGGTAACGATCACGGCGGAGACGGACGAGGCCCCGGACACGGCGGTGACGGTGACACTGATCCTCGGTGCGGGCTCCTATAGCACGACCGGCCTCCGGTACATCGAGATCGAATCGGGCAACACAAGCGGGTCGACGGACCTGACCTTCGAACCGGAGCACGATGGCAACAGGACCGACGACTCCGTCTCGATCGATGGCAGTGCAACCGGCTATTTCGTGATCCCGTCTGCACTGATCATCAGCGATTCAACGACTGACGTGCCGGTTGTCGTGGCCAGTGTGGAGAATTCGACGCTCGTCGAATCCACTGGCCGAGTCAACGTCCGGCTGACTCTCGACCACCCGCCCGAGACCGAGGCGGACGGCGGCTATACGGGGTGCCGATTGCGGCTCGGTGCGGGGGGTGAGGCGGAAACGCCGGCGGACGTGATCTTCTCGAATCAGAAGAAGCTCAGTCCATCGAACGACTGGTCGGCGGAAACCCAGTTCATGCGGGTGGTCGATGACGACACCTACGAAGGCGACGAGACGCTTGTGGTGGAGGGCTATTGCACCGGCACCAATCGAGGTGTGGAACCCTCACACACGGCTCTGGATTTCGTTCCGCTGACATTGACCATCGAAGACAACGACCTGCCGTCCATTTCGCTCACCACAAATCCGAGGCGCATCGGAGAAGGCGGCGGCCGGCAGGCGGTGACCGTGACGGCCTGGGCGGAGAAGGCCCCCGAAGAAGATGGGGCGAGGGTTTATCTGGACCTCGAATCGGGATCGTATACGGTGACCGGAAGCCGGAGCATCTGGATCGATCGGAGTGAAAGGAGCGGATCCACAACCCTGACGTTTGAACCGGCGGACGATGGAAATACCACCGACGACGAGATCGTGATCGATGGCAACGCCTCGGGCTACCGCGTCGACGCCACACAGTTGACCATCCGGGACAGCAACAACGAAACGGCGACTCCGACGGCCCTGGTGCCGCTGTTTCTCAATGCGACGGATCCCTTCCGTCACGGATTCGTCCGGGTCATCAACCGTTCCACGGCCGAGGGTGAGGTGCGCCTGACGGCAATCGACGATACGGGCTATCAGCCGGCTTCGGTGTCGATTCGGCTGGGCGCCGCTGCCGCCGTCCAGTTCAACTCCGAGGATCTCGAAAACGGCAATCCCGAGAAGGGCCTCGCCGTTGGCGTAGGACAGGGAACAGGCCAGTGGCGTCTGCTGTTCGACAGCGAACTGGATCTGGGCGTGCTGGCGTACGTTCGCACGAGCGACGGGTTCCTGACGGCCGTGCACGACGTGGCCCCCTTGGAGCAGGGAGACTATCGGGTTGCCACCTTCAACCCCGGCAGCAACGTCGACCAGGTGAGTACGCTGCGGGTCGTCAACACCTCCCCGGCGACGGCCAGCGTCACGGTTGAGGGTTACGAGGAGTCGGGCACCTCATCGAGTGGCGTAGTGCGATTCGACGTGCCCGCCAACACGGTGCGGGAATTCACCGCGGCGGAACTCGAAACCGGCGCGGGGCTCGCAAGTTCGCTGGGTTCCGGTACGGGCAAGTGGCGCCTGGCGGTACGGTCGGAACAGTCCATTGTTGTCATGAGCCTGCTTGAGAGTCCGGAAGGCTACCTGACCAATCTCTCGTCGCTGCCTGCGCTTCCGGAAGGCGCGCGTGGTGTGCATCCGGTGCCGTTCTTCCCTGCCGCTTCGGACCCATCGGGCCGGCAGGGTTTCGTGCGGTTGATAAGTCGCTCTCCGAGCATAGGCAACGTTTCGGTTCGCGCCTTTGACCGAAGCGACACCGATTACGCGCCACTGACCATTTCGCTCGACGCCTGGGAAACCGCGCACTTCAACTCGGACGATCTCGAACTCGGCAATGCGTCCAAGGGGCTGACGGGGAGCACCGGCAGCGGCACGGGCGATTGGCGGCTTGAACTGACAAGCGCACTGAACATCGATGCGCTGTCCTACGTGCGCACAACCGGCGGATTCCTGACGTCGATGCACGACATCGTGCCTTCTGTCCAAGGGGTGCACGATGTTGCAACGTTCAATCCTGGCAGTAATCG
Organism: Pseudomonadales bacterium; assembly: GCA_963663395.1. GTDB lineage: Bacteria > Pseudomonadota > Gammaproteobacteria > Pseudomonadales > Azotimanducaceae > Azophilus. The sequence continues at coordinate 3,309,517 of OY760226.1, read as the reverse complement.
GCTGCAGGTGAGCCGCCTGCTGCTGATCAACCCCGAAAACCAGGATGCGAACGTGACAATCGAGGGAACCGACGATGACGGTGCTTCGCCCGGCGGAACGGTTGCGTTCACGGTGGCCGCGGGGTCCGTCCGAGTGGTGGACGCATCGCAGCTAGAATCGGGTGGCGACGATCTGAGTGGCGCGATCGGGGACGGGACAGGCAAGTGGCGACTGATCGTGGAAGCCGACCGGTCGATTCTGGTGGTGAATCTTCTCTCCAACCCAACGGGGCACATTACGAATCTTTCGAGCGTGCCGAAGTAGATGCGCTTGAGTCAAGGCATATTCGGCGGCCCTCGTCCAGGATTGGCTTTGGCGCGCCGGTCACGAAGATGGTCGCCTGTTCCGGTTGGTCACGAACTGTGGTGCCCTTGGCCCTTCACTTCACCCCAGCCAGGTTCCACGAATCTTTAAGGCAATGGCCTTCCGCGCCGGTCTGCCGGCACGGATTGTCTCCAATCTCTTCGGGCAAAGCGCGAGAATCGGCACGGTACCGCTCCCGAGAGTTCGGCACCGAGAAACAGTAATGAGACCTTTTGACGCCATGCGGCCAGATCGCGACGCTATACGGCAGGTGGCGGCCACCCTCCCAATCACAATTTTCTCTCCTTCCTGGATAGCAACAACAAATTTAACTATGTGATTTATAGGTAATTTTGGTGGAGGGGCAGGGATTCGAACCCTGGGAGGCGTTACCCTCGCTGGTTTTCAAGACCAGTGCTTTCGACCGCTCAGCCACCCCTCCGGGGCAGCGTATCTTGTCGGTATCGCAGGGGCGTATCAAGCCCGTTTCAGAGCCCCTGCTCCTGATTCACAGGCGTCGGGCCGGACTGTAGGATAACAGCCCAATGGCCTGTACGAGTTCGCCTTGTGAAATACCTGCGGTGGCTGTTCTTCCCGTTTCTTGCATTGGCCGTGGGGCAGGCGTCGGCGGATCCCTGCGAAACAGTGTATTGCGTCGATGCCCTCGTTGTCGGCATTGCAGACGGTGACACCGTCACCGTGCTCGGTGACTTCTCGGGCACGCGTGAGCAGAAGCGGTTGCGCCTGACCGAGATCGATACCCCGGAGCGGGGACAACCCTGGGGTACAAGGTCGCGGCAGGCGCTGGCGGACAAGGTTTTCCAGCGCCAGGTGCGCATTGCTTCAGAGGGCGAAGACCGTTACGGGAGGCTGCTAGGGCGCATCTATCTGGGCGAGCGCGACATCAATCGGGAATTGATCCGGGAGGGCCATGCCTGGGTGTACCGGCAATACTCCTCCGATATACATCTGCTCGAAGACGAGCGCCTGGCCAGGGAACGAAAGGCCGGGCTCTGGTCGCTGCCCGATGCCGAACGTGTTCCTCCCTGGGAGTGGCGGCGAGGCAGCCGTCAGCCTGTGGCGGCGAGCGTCGGTTCGACTCCCGCCGAGGCGACGTTCAGTTGCGGAAGCAAGACTTACTGCTCGGAAATGGCGTCCTGCGAGGAAGCCCGTTTCTTCCTCCGGCAATGCGGACTCAACCGGCTTGATGGCGACGGCGACGGCACCCCCTGCGAACGGCTATGCGCAAACTGACGCGCGCCAAAGGCCCCGCTTGAGAAGCGCTGGGCGCCGCCGCTCGAGGCGGTGCCGGGTTTCGCTCTCACACTCGTCGACGCATCGCTATAATTCGCTAAGTAAACGCCAGAGTCGCCAATGGTCATCTCCATCGCCGTACACGGCGCCCCCTACGCTTCCCAGGCATCCCGCAGCGCTCTGCGATTCGCGGAGGCCACCCTCGCCCGGGGACACGCCATTCAACGCATCTTCTTCTACCACGAGGGCGTGCTGGCAGCGGGTAGCCACGGCGTGGCGCCCCAGGATGAGGAAGATATCCATGCGGGCTGGGTTGCTCTGCAGGAATCCCATGGCGTCGAACTGGCGGCCTGCATCGCCAATTCGCTGAAGCGCGGCATGCTCGACGAGGATGAGCGTGATAGGTACGAGAAGTCCTCGGCAACGGTGCATCCCCGCTTTACTGTCGTGGGACTCGGTCAACTGGTCGATGCGATCACTGCCAGCGACCGCTTCGTCACCTTTGCCGCCTGATCGAAATGCAGCGCAAACGCATCCTGTTTTTGCTGACCAGCGCACCGTACGCCTCGGCACGCGCACTGGAGACGTTGGAATCGGTGCTGGTGGCCGGGGTATTCGAGCAGGAGGTAAGCGTCTTGTTCAAAGGGAGCGGCGTCTATCAACTTCTGAAAGGACAGAAGGGTTCCGCAATAGGTCAGCGCACCGTGGGCAAGGTGCTTGAAGCTCTGCCGGAGTACGAAGTAGAGCGCATCTTCGTGTGTGAACCGTCGATGCAGCGCTTCGGCATCGAAGAGGCGGATCTTTGCGTTTCCGTACTGCGCCTCGATGAAGGGCAGCAACGGGGACTGATTGCAGACCAGGACGCGGTGGTCACCGGCTGATGGCGTCCTTGCACATCGTCAACAAGGCGGATGCCCTGGCCGACTGTCTGCCGCTGCTTGCCGACGGCGATGCGTTGCTGTTGATTGAGGACGGTGTCTACGCTGCCTGCACTACCATCGAAACACCCGCAACCTGCCATGCTCTGGCAGACGACCTGGAAGCACGCGGTCTCACGGGCCGAATCGAAACCAGCGTTGAAATCCTTTCATACGATGGATTTGTCGACCTGGTGGAACGACATCAGCCGGTGGTCACCTGGAGCCGCTGACACGATGCGGATGAATGCGGGGCGAGTGCGAACCGACAAGGAAGGCTACCTGCTCGACCTGTCGGACTGGAATGCGAACGTGGCCCTTGACATTGCCGCCGCCAATGGCGTTCGGCTGACAGAAAATCATTGGGAAATCATAACGTTGCTGCGGGATTTTTATACTAAACACGATATCAGCCCACCCATGCGCCCGCTGGTGAAACGCGTCAGGGAAACGCTGGGGGCCGAGAAGGGTACCAGTCTGTACCTGCTGCGGCTGTTTCCGGGCAGTCCCGCCAAACTGGCCGCCAAGATCGCGGGGCTGCCAAGGCCGACCCACTGTCTTTGATTGCGGATCGCACCCGAGCCGGTCAGTCGGACGAGGCTGCCCGGTCGCGGAGCCTGACCACCTCGCCGATAATCACAATGGTCGGGCCGTGAACGTCGCCCTCGGCTACGGCTTCCGGCAATACCTCCACTGGAGCGGCGATTTCCCTGTGATCGGGCAATGTCGCTCGCTCGACCAGGAGTGCGGGTGTGTCGGGCGGCAAGCCATTGGCGATCAATTTGGCGCAGATCTCGTCGAGACCCAGCAGGCCCATGTATATGACCAGGGTCTGGTTCGGGTCGATCAGTTCCGGCCAGTTCAGGTTCACCTCGTCGTGTACGCGGTGGCCCGTCACGAATCGCACTGAATGGGCCAGGTCGCGGTGGGTGAGCGGTATGCCGGCATAGCTCGCCGCACCGAGCGCCGCCGTGATGCCGGGGACAACGACGCATTCAACGCCGTAGGCTGCGAGCGTCTCGATCTCTTCCCCGCCGCGGCCGAAAATGAAGGGGTCGCCGCCTTTCAGGCGCACCACTGAGCGCCCGGCCAGGGCATGTTCCAGGAGCATTTCGTTGATCACTTCCTGGCGCACCCCGGCGAAACGCCGCCGTTTTCCCACATAGACGCGCTCCGCTTCCCGGCGCGCATAGCCCAGGATGCGTTCATTGACGAGATTGTCGTAAAGCACCACGTCCGCCTGTTGCAGCAGGCGCAGACCGCGCACGGTGATCAACTCCGGGTCGCCGGGCCCCGCGCCCACGAGCGCAATGGAACCGGCGGGAGCGCCCGGCTGTTGCAGTTCCCGTTCAAACTGTTTGCCGGCTTCTTCGACTTCGCCCTGCAACACCAACTCGCCGGTGGTTCCGCCGATGACGCGATCCCAGAATTTCTGCCGGGAGGTGACGGACCCGATCGTCCGCTTGACCGCCTCGCGCCTCGCTGCGGCGAATTCGGCGAGGCGGCCCAATGCGGGCGGCAGGCGCGTCTCGAGCCAGGCACGCACGATTCGCGCGAGCGTCGGCGAGCGGCCGCCGGTGGAAACCGCGACCAGCACCGGGTCGCGATCGACGATGCTTGGGAAGATGGCAGAACTGAGGTCCGCGGAGTCTACGGTGTTCACCAGGATGCCGGCCGCCCGGCAGTCTCTGAAGACCTCCGCGTCGACCGCCGCATCGCCCGTGGCGGCGATCACCAGGGAATTGCCCGCCTGATCGCCGGAAACATAGGGACGGGACTCCAGGGCAATCTCGGCGGCGTCCGCCAGGCGCTTTACGGCCTCGGTGGATTCAGGGGCAACCACCTTTACTCGCGCACCTGCTTGCAACAGCAACTCGATCTTGCGTAACGCCACGATGCCCGCGCCGACAACAAGGCACCGCCTGTCGCGCAAATCTACAAACAGTGGCAGGTAATCCACGATCGAATCCGTTCGGGCCGTAACCCGCATATTGCACCAAGCCGCTCATCGAGTTCACGTATGTTGTTTGTTTTCTCTGGACAACTTCGGAACATTGGTAAGTTGTTGCCGCTGCCACGCGTACGCGGCCTGGTGCGCGATTCAACCCGCTGGCAGGTCCAGTGAAGTCACGCCATTCATGTAGCCGCGCAGCACGTCGGGAACGGCGACCCTGCCCTCCCCGTCCTGATAGTTCTCCAGCACGGCAACCAGGGTGCGTCCGACGGCAAGCCCGGAACCGTTGAGGGTGTGCACATGTTCCGGCTTTCCGGAATCCGGGTTCCGGTAGCGGGCCATCATGCGGCGTGCCTGGAAATCCAGGAAGTTGCTGCAGGAGGAAATCTCCCGGTAGCGCTGCTGGCCCGGCAGCCACACTTCCAGGTCGATGGTCTTGGCGGACGCGAAGCCGAGGTCGCCGCCGCACAGCACCACCGCGCGGTAAGGCAGTTCCAGCTTCTGCAGGATGGCCTCGGCGTGCCCGGTCAATTCTTCCAGCGCCGCCCAGGACGCCGCGGGGGCGGTGAGTTGAACCAGTTCCACCTTCTCGAATTGGTGCTGGCGGATCATGCCCCGGGTGTCCTTGCCGTAGGTTCCTGCTTCGCGGCGAAAACAGGGCGTGTGGCAGACGTTCCTGATGGGCAGGACATCGGCATCGAGGATCGATTCGCGGTAGATATTGGTGACGGGCACCTCGGCGGTGGGCACCAGGTAGGACTCGGCGATGTCCGCGATCCGGAACTGGTCGTGGGCAAACTTCGGCAGCTGGCCGGTGCCGAGCAATGCCGCCGCATTCAGGATGTACGGCACGTACACTTCGGTATAACCGTGCTCGCCCACATGGGTGTCGAGCATGAACTGGGTCAGGGCCCGGTGCAGGCGCGCCACCTCCCCTCTCATGACGACGTAGCGTGAACCCGCAATCTTCGCCGCCGCTTCGAAATCGAGCGCTCCGCCGGCGCCCAGGTCCACGTGATCGACCGGTTCGAAATTGAAAGCCGGCGGTTCGCCCCAGGTTCGAATCTCGAGGTTGCCTGACTCGTCTTCACCCTCGGGAACAGATGGATCGGGCAAATTGGGAATGTTCTGCAGAAACGCCCCGAGGCGATCCTGGGTATCCCCGAGTTTCGTCCGCAAATCCTGAAGGCGTTCGCCCAACCCGCCAACTTCTGCCACAAGGGGTGCGATGTCCTCCCCCCGGGCTTTGGCCTGGCCGATGGCCTTAGACTTGGTGTTGCGCTCGTGCTGCAGGCTTTCCGTTTCCTGCTGTACGGACGCGCGTTCAGCCTCCAGGGTGCGGAAAGCATCGGTATCGAGCTCGAATCCTTTTGTCCTCAGCCGTGCGGCTACGGTCTCCAGATCCTGCCTGAGAAGTCGGGTGTCCAGCATGTTTCGATTTCGTTTTGCTAACGTGGCGATGCCCCGGCCCGACCAAAAAGCGGTGAACGGGTATGAATTTTAGTCATTCGACAATCTAGTCCGCGAACATGGGGTATGGAGCCGCCTTATTCCACCGCCAGGCGGTAGCCGAGCCACACTGCAATCAGGCAGCCGGCAAGGCTCGATGCGACGTAGATGGCGGCCAGCGCGAATCGGTCCGTGTGCAAGAGGGTCAGCGCCTCGAGGGAAAAGGCCGAAAAGGTGGTGAATCCTCCCAGAATGCCGATCGCCAGGAAAGCCCTTCCCCAGTCCTGAAACCACGGCAGATGGGCCCAGGCGCCCCAGGCCAGGCCGATTCCCAGCGAACCGGCAATGTTGATTGCCAACGTTGCGGCGGGAAAATCGCTGTCCGTGTGCAAGGCAACCGACAGCACGTAGCGGGAAACGGCGCCAATCGCGCCTCCCGCGGCAACCCAGGCCAGGTTAATCCACATCTCGCCCACCCGGAGCCAGGCCACCCACCCACCGCCGGCGGTGGAAGGCGGCTCCACGGAAAACGATGCCATCGCTGATGGCTCTGACGGGCTTCAAGGTCATTGTGCTGCCGCTGAATCGCGGTCGAGGGCTCGCAGGCGCTCGAGCCTGGCCCGTATCTTGGCTTCCAGCCCACGGTCGGTCGGCTCGTAGTAGCGCCGGCCGGCCAGTTCCTCCGGGAAGTAGCACTCACCGGCGGCATAGGCGCCCTGCTCGTCATGGGCGTAACGGTAATTCTCGCCGTAACCCATGTTCTTCATCAGCCGGGTGGGCGCGTTGCGCAGGTGCATGGGCACGCTGTAGGAAGGTGTTTCCCGCACGTGATCCATGGCTGAGTTGAAGGCGCGGTAGGCGGCGTTGCTCTTGGGCACGCTCGCCAGGTAGAGAACCGCCTGGGCGATGGCAAGTTCGCCTTCCGGTGAGCCCAGGCGGTCATATGCGTCTGCCGCCGCCAGCGTCATTTGCAGCGCACGCGGGTCGGCGTTGCCGATGTCTTCGCTGGCCATGCGTACCAGCCGCCGGGCGATATAGCGCGGGTCGCAGCCGCCATCCAGCATGCGGCAGCACCAGTAGAGCGCGGCATCGGTGGCACTGCCCCGCACCGCCTTGTGCAGCGCCGAGATCTGCTCGTAGAAGGCATCGCCGCCCTTGTCGAAGCGCCGCCATCGGGTTCCGGCGGCCTGCTGCACGAGTTCTTCGCCGATGGCGCCGTCCGCCAGTTGTGCGACGGTTTCCAGCACGTTCAGCATGCGCCGCGCGTCGCCATCCGCCAGTTCGATGAGCAATGCCCTGGCGGAATCCGTGATCGACACATTCAGTGCCGTTTCCGCACGGAGCAGCACCTTCTCCAGCGCGTCCGGTTCGAGGGACTTCAGTACGTAGACCCGCGCGCGTGATAGCAGCGCGGCATTCACCTCGAAGGACGGGTTTTCCGTGGTCGCGCCGATAAAAGTGACGGTGCCCTTTTCCACGTGCGGCAGGAACGCATCCTGCTGGGCCTTGTTGAAGCGGTGCACTTCGTCGACGAACAGCACGGTGCGCTCGCCGAGCCGGAGAGTGGCCTCGGCGCCCTGCACGGCTTCGCGCACATCGCGAACACCTGCCAGAACGGCGCTCAGTGCCATCCAGTGCATGCCGGCGCGCTCTGCGAGCAGCTTGGCCAGCGTGGTTTTGCCCGAACCGGGCGGCCCCCAGAGGATCATGGAGTGCAGGCGCCCCTCGTCGACCAGGCGGCCGAGGGGAGCTTCGGGACCGAGCAGGTGATCCTGACCGACCACGTCCCCGATTCCGGTAGGACGCATACGGTCGGCGAGCGGCCGGCTCTCGTCGTTGGCCGAATCAGTAAACATCGGTTCCGGGGGGTACGGTCAGTTCGAAGTCGGCGGATTGTATCACCGACGCATCCCGGAACCCGTGGAAGCGGATGATCGTGCTCTGGCCGAGGTGATCGTGAATTCTCATGCCCACCAGCCCTGCATTGCCGAACGCCAGCACGATCTCGTCGAACAGGGCGTCCTCGGCCCGGGGGCGCACGCGGAACCGGTCTTCGTCGAGCCGGCTGACGTCATAGTCATCGCCCAGCATCACCGTGCCGCGGGTGAGCAGCGCGAGCGGCGTGTCCTCGAGTACTTCCTCCAGGGGCCGTATCGTCACCTGCTCCAGGTCCGGGTCGTACAGCGCCAACTCGTCGTCCGCGGCAATGAGCACCTGGGCATAGGGTTCCGTCACTTCCCACCGGAACCTGGGCGGCAACAGCCGCACCCGGCCGGACGATTCCTCGATCAGTTGGCCTCCGGCGTCTTCGAGGCGCTGGCTGAAGTCCGCGGCGAGATGCTGCAGTTCGGTGAGGCGGATACCCAGGTCGCTGCGGGCATCCGCCCATACCTGCACGCAGGCGCAGCTAGCGGCGATCAGGAACCAGGACTTCACGGCTGCCGTTGCTGTTCATGCTGGAGACAACGCCCGCTTCCTCCATGGCTTCGATCAGTCGTGCCGCACGGTTGTAGCCGATGCGCAGCTTGCGCTGGACGGACGAGATCGACGGACGCCGGGACTCGATTACGAACTGCACCGCCTCGTCGTACAAGGGATCGTCGTGCTCCGCGGAACCGGTATCGCTCTCTATCTGCAGGAAGGGTTCATCGCTGCCCCCGATCAGGACATCGTCGGCGTAATCGGGGGAACCCCGCTTTCTCCAGTCGGAGGCGACCCGGTTCACCTCCCCGTCGGAGACGAAGGCGCCGTGCACGCGCACCGGTACGCTGGTGCCGGGCGGGAGAAACAGCATGTCGCCGTAACCGAGCAGCTGCTCCGCGCCGCCCTGGTCGAGAACGGTGCGGGAGTCGACCTTGGAGGACACCTGGTAACTCATGCGCGCCGGAATGTTGGCCTTGATGAGCCCGGTTATCACGTCGACGGACGGGCGCTGGGTGGCCAGTACCAGGTGAATGCCGGCTGCCCGCGCCTTCTGTGCAATGCGGGCAATCAACTGTTCCACTTTCTTGCCGACGATCATCATCATGTCGGCGAACTCGTCGATGACGACCACGATGTAAGGCAGCGCCGTCAGGGTGGGGTGAGCTTCGTCCGCCGGGTCGCCATCGGTTTCCCACAACGGGTCGGGAATCGGTTCCTTGAGCTTTTCGGCCTCCTGAACCTTACGGTTGAAGCCGGCCAGGTTGCGCACGCCGAGCGCCGCCATCAACCGGTAACGCCGCTCCATCTCGGCCACGCACCAGTTGAGCGCATGGGCGGCCTGCTTCATGTCCGTCACCACAGGGGTCAGCAGGTGAGGAATTCCCTCGTAGCTGGACAGTTCCAGCATTTTCGGATCGACCAGAATCAGGCGCACCAGCTCGGGCGACGACTTGTAGAGAATGCTCAGCAGCATCGCATTGACGCCCACCGACTTGCCGGAACCGGTGGTGCCCGCGATCAGCAGGTGCGGCATGCGGGTGATGTCGGCCATGACCGGCGTGCCGGCGATGTCCTTGCCGAGCGCCAGCGAGAGCGGCGACTTGGCCGAGTCGTATTGCTCGGAGGAAAGCAGATCCTTCAGGCGCACGACTTCCCGGTGCTCGTTCGGAATCTCGATGCCGACGACCGACTTGCCGGGAATGATCTCCACGATCCGCACGCTGATGACCGCAAGCGAACGTGCGAGATCCTTGGCGAGCGAAGAGATTTTCTGAACCTTGACGCCCGCCGCCGGCTGGATCTCGAAGCGGGTCACCACCGGCCCCGGCAGCACCGAGACGACCTCGGCATCGACCCCGAAATCCTTGAGCTTGAGCTCCAGCATGCGCGAGATCGCTTCCAGCGCCTCGTCGGAGTAGCCCCGGGCGTCGTCGGGCTTCTCGTCGTCGAGCAGTTCCATCGCGGGCATTTCGCCGCCCGGCCCGCCATCGAACAGCGGTTGCTGGCGGGGAGGCTCGGGCGGCAGCGGCTCGATCTGCGGCGTTTTACGGGTCCGGCGGCGCACTTGCTCCTTCGAGAGCTTCTTGCGCCTGGTGCTGACCCTTGTTTTCGCCGATTTCCTGGCCACCCGGCGGCTTCGGGAAGACTCCAGACGGCGATCGACGAGCCCGACGAGTGCCGTCGCGAAACCGTGCAGATGACGCCCGGTCGTTTCCGCCACGTCCAGCCAGGAAAAGCCGATGGCCGCCTGGGCTCCGGCGAGCGTGCCGGCCACGCACACGAGGGTCAGGCCGATGGGCCCGAGCAAGGGCATGCCGGCCCGGGCGAACCAGTGCCCGAGAACGCCTCCGGAACCCGCGGGCATGGTCGGGTCGGGCAGCGCGTGCAGTTGAATCAGCACGCAGGCACACAGGGTAATGCTTACCCAGCCCAGCCCGCGTACCGCGAGGGCCACCCAGGCCGGCCCGGCGCCTGCCGGTTTGAGCAGGCGCAGCCCGGCAAGGGCAAGCGCCAGGGGAACCCCGTAGGCGACAAGCCCGAACAGGGTGAGCACGAGATCGGAGACATAGGCGCCGCTTCTGCCGACCCAGTTGCGCACGTCGCTGCTTTCGCCGCTGAAACCGAAAGACGGATCCTGGGGAGAATAGGATGCGACGGCCAGGAAAACGTACAGCGCAAGGGCGGCAACGCCGATCAGGCCGATTTCTCGAAAGGGAACGCGATAGGCCGCCAAACGTCAGATTCCTGCCAACGGGGCGGTGCCCCGTATAAACCAGGGCCGATTATAAGGGGGTTTGGGCCGGGGTGCGCGGTGGTATGATGATTGCTTTCCGCAGACAGGACGCGTCGAACGTGCGCCCCGACAAGCAGAAAGTCGTCGATGAGGTGTGGGACGATGCCAGGATCCGCGGATTTCTGGACAAGGCGCCGCTCGGCGAGGGTGTCGACGCCGACTTCAGCGCCCTGCTCTACGCCTACCGCAGCATGCGGCCCGAGGATTTCAGGGTTTTCATCGACTACTTCACCAAGGCCGGCCGCAACCTCGATGCGCGGGGGGAAGCGGGCGAGACCCTGCTCGAGGTGATGGCCGAACACCGCCTGGCGGAACCGTTCCGGGGCATTCTGGCCGATGCGGTGGCCCGGCATCGTGCATGAATTGCCCGCTACTGTCGCTGTTCCGTCAGGCCGGGACATCGCCCCGTCAGTGTCATGACAATCGCAGTCCTCGATCACCTGTCGACCTTTCCTGACCCCAATGGGGCGGAGGACGCGATGGGCGGGCTGCTCGCCATCGGCGGCGACCTCTCCGGGGAACGGCTGCTCGAAGCCTATCGCGCCGGCGTGTTTCCCTGGTACGACAACGACAGCGAGCCGGTCCTGTGGTGGAGCCCGGACCCGCGGGCCGTACTCGAGCCGGCGGCGATGCGCGTCAACCGCAGCCTCGCGAAAAGGCTGCGCAACGCCGGGTTCGAAATCTCCTTCGACCGGGCCTTTGCCCAGGTAATCGCGGCCTGCGCAACCATCAGCCGCAACGGCAATGGCGGGCCCGGCACCTGGATCACGCCGAACATGGAACGCGCCTATTGCGGGCTGCACGCGTCCGGATACGCCCACTCGGTTGAAGTGTGGCTGAACGGCGATCTCGCCGGCGGTCTTTACGGCCTGTCGCTCGGAGAGATCTTCTTCGGCGAGTCGATGTTCAGCCGGGTGCGGGATGCATCCAAGGTGGCCCTGTACCATCTCTGTCGGCGGCTAGAGGAGTGGCGCTTCCGCCTGATCGACTGCCAGCTTCCCAACGAACACCTCCAGAGTCTTGGTGTCGAGTCGATACCGCGCCGTGAATTCCTGGCCATCCTGGCGGAGAATGATGAGTCGAGAACGCGCCGGGGCAATTGGTCCGGCGAGGCCACCTGATGCAGGGCGAAGTAGGCGACAAACGCTGCCTGGTCACTCCCCAGCACCCGTGCAGCTACCTGCCCCGCCGCCAGGCGCGAACGCTGTTTTTCGATCCGCGGGAAACGGTAACCGGTGAAACCTACCGCCTGCTCACGGAGAACGGATTTCGCCGCAGCGGCAGCCACATGTACCGGCCCCACTGCCAGACCTGCAATGCCTGCATACCGGTGCGGATTCCCGCCGAGGCGTTCAAGGCCAAGCGCAAGCAGAAGCGGGTGCTCGCCCGCAACACCGACGTCGAGGTGCGGGTGGAAGATGCGGCCTTCCGCCAGAGTTACTTCCGCCTGTACGCCGACTACCTGGCGGCCCGGCACATGGACGGAGACATGTATCCCACCTCGCCCGACCAGTTCCGGTCGTTTCTGCTGTGTCACTGGTCCAACACCTTCTTTCTGAACACCTATCTCGATGACGAACTGATCGCCGTTGCGGTCACCGACTACAATTCCGGCGGCCTTTCGGCGATTTACACCTTCTTCGATCCCCGGTATTCCTCCCGCAGCCCGGGCGTGCTCTCCATCCTCAACCAGATCGACCTCTGCCGGCAGTTGCAGCTGCCCTACCTGTACCTGGGCTACTGGATCCGGGATTCCGCCAAGATGCGCTACAAGACGCAGTACCGGCCAGTCGAGCTTCTGGTGAACGATCGCTGGGTGCCGTTCAGCTAAACCTCCGATTCGCGGATAAGGCTGTCACAAAAGTCAGAATCCCTCCCGGTCACTGTTTTTGGTCGAGCTGGGGCATTGCCCCGTTAGAACCCTTTCCCACACTCTCCGAGATTGCTCCAGTGTCCCGAGCGGGGCGCAGGTGCGCTGCGGGCCCGGTGAAGTCGGCCTGCAACCGTTGATTCTTGCAGCCGTCGCCGTCAGAATGCCCCGGCCCTGAGGACATGGGGACCCATGGCGAAGGAAGAACAGATTGAAATGGAGGGGATGGTCATCGACACCCTTCCGAACACCATGTTCCGCGTGGAACTGGAGAACGGCCATGTCGTCACGGCGCATATCTCCGGCAAGATGCGGAAGAATTACATCCGCATACTGACCGGTGACAAGGTCAAGGTGGAACTCACCCCTTACGATCTCACCAAGGGCCGCATCACCTTCCGCAAGTAGCCACAGATGTTGTCGCGCTGACGCGCGGAACAGTCGCTGGTTGTAGCATGAGAGTGGGTGCGCGTTGCGGGCGCCTCCGGCGCGCACCTGCCCTGGCCGGTTCGCCGGCGCGCTACGCGGGATTGTTCGAATTGACAGCACGGGTTGTTCGACACACCGGCCCCGCAACGCAGTAGCGGGGCGTCGCCACTCTCGGCGTGGGTGGCGTTAACTTCAGGTCGTGACCGGTTCCTCGATCTTCAGGGTCAGGTCGCCGTCTTCCACGGTGACATGAACCACCCCGCCGCCCTTCGACAGCGGCCCGAACAACACTTCCTCGGCGAGTTCGCGCTTGATCTTTTCCTGGATCAGCCGCTGCATCGGGCGGGCGCCCATCTTGTCGTCGAAACCTTCCCTGGCCAGCCAGTCCCGCGCGTCCTCGTCCACCTCGAGGGTCACGCGCTTGTTGTCGAGCTGGGCCTGCAGTTCGGTGAGGAACTTGTCCACGATGGACTTGACCACGTCCATGGGCAGCGAATTGAACTGGACGATGGCATCGAGGCGGTTCCGGAATTCGGGTGCGAACATCTTGCGGATCGCTTCCATGCCGTCGGAACTGTGGTCCTGTTCGGAGAATCCGATGGACGGGCGCGCAATATCCTTGGCGCCGGCGTTGGTGGTCATGATGAGCACGATGTTGCGGAAATCCGCCTTGCGACCGTTGTTGTCGGTCAGGGTGCCGTGATCCATCACCTGCAGCAGCAGGTTGAACACCTCGGGGTGCGCCTTTTCGATCTCGTCGAGCAGCACGACGCTGTGGGGATGCTTGGTGACCGCCTCGGTCAGCAGGCCACCCTGGTCGAAGCCGATGTATCCGGGGGGTGCGCCGATCAGGCGCGAGACCGTGTGCCGTTCCATGTACTCCGACATGTCGTAGCGCAACAGTTCCACCCCCATGATCATGGCAAGCTGGCGGCAGACTTCCGTCTTGCCGACACCCGTGGGGCCTGCAAACAGGAATGAGCCCACCGGCTTTTCCCCCGCCTTCAATCCGGCACGGGACAGCTTGATGGACGATGCAAGCTGGTCGATGGCTTCGTCCTGCCCGAAAACCACCAGCTTGAGCTTGCCGTCCAGATCCTTGAGTGCCTCCTTGTCGGAGGATGATACCTGGTGGGAGGGAATGCGTGCGATCTTGGCAACCACCCGTTCCACATCGCCGGCGCCAATGCTCTTCTTGCGCCGTTTGGCGGGAAGAAGCTGCTGGGCGGCGCCCGCCTCGTCGATGACGTCGATGGCCTTGTCGGGCATGTACCGGTCGGTGATGTACTTGGCTGCCAGTTCCGAGGCAGAGCGCAGTGCCTTGTCGGTGAAGCGGAGTTGGTAGTGATCTTCGAAGCGTGACTTCAGTCCCTTGAGAATCCGGTAGGTATCGTCGATATCCGGCTCGACGATGTCGATCTTCTGGAAGCGGCGCGAGAGTGCCCGGTCCTTGTCGAAGATGCCGCGGAACTCCTGGTAGGTGGTTGACCCCATGCAGCGGATCAGGCCTGACGTCAGCAGTGGCTTCAGCAGGTTGGAGGCGTCCATGACGCCACCGGACGCGGCGCCGGCACCGATGATGGTGTGAACTTCATCGATGAACAGGATGGCGCCCTCTTCCTTCTTGAGTTCGGCAAGAACCATCTTGAAACGCTTTTCGAAATCGCCCCGGTACTTCGTTCCGGCCAGCAGCGCGCCGAGGTCGAGGGTGTAGATAGTGCTGTCCCCCACCACTTCAGGCACCTGCCGGTCGACGATGCGCTTGGCCAGGCCTTCGGCGATGGCCGTCTTGCCCACGCCCGATTCGCCGACGAGCAGGGGATTGTTCTTGCGGCGGCGGCACAGCACCTGAACCACCCGTTCAAGTTCGTCCTCGCGGCCGACCAGCGGGTCGATGCGGCCGGCCTTGGCCTGTTCGTTCAGGTTGGTCGTGAAGCTTTCGAGCGCGCTCTGCTGTCCACTGCCCTCGGCCGCCGCTTCCTCGCCTGCGCTTCCCTCGGTGGCGGGTTCTTCGCCGGGCACCTTGGAAATGCCGTGGGCGATGTAGTTCACCACGTCGATGCGGTTGATGTTCTGCTGCTTGAGCAGATACACCGACTGACTTTCCTGTTCGCTGAAGATGGCGACCAGTACGTTGCCCCCGGTGACCTCCTTGCGCCCGGAGGACTGCACATGGAAGACGGCCCGCTGCAGAACGCGCTGGAAGCCGAGCGTGGTCTGGGTGTCGCGGCCCTTGTCGCCGGCGGGGATGAGCGGCGTGGTGGAATCGATGTACTCCACGAGTTCCGCGCGCAGCTTGTCGAGATCGCAGCCCACCTTGCGCAACACCTCAATGGCCACCGAGTTGTCCAGCAGCGCGAGCAGCAGGTGTTCCACCGTCATGAACTCGTGGCGCTTGCGTTTGGCTTCGCGGAACGCCTCGTTCAGGGTGGCTTCGAGATCTTTACTCAACATGTCGGGTATATGGGGTCGTCAATCCGTCATTTCCACCCGGGAAACAAGCGGATGCTGGTTTTCCTGGGCATACTGGTTCACCTGCTCCGATTTCGTCTCCGCGACGTCACGGGGAAAGATGCCAACTACTGCACTGCCCTGGGTATGCACCGCGAGCATGACCTGTGTAGCCTTTTCCCGATTCATCGCAAAAAACCGCTCCAGGATATGGACCACGAACTCCATGGGTGTGTAGTCGTCGTTGAGCAGTATAACTTTGTACATCGGCGGGCGCTTGAGTGTCGGTTTGGTCTCCGCCTCGACAACGCCTGTGGCGCTGCTTTCGCCGTCGACCGGATCGCCGTCATCACCGCTTCCACCACTCGCCTGTGCGCGCCAGATACCGCTCATAAGTCAGTCCTGAATACTCCATTAGCGTCGCTGCCGTCAACCTTGCACGCCTGCGCGGGCATATGGTGGTAAACCGCTTGACTAAACCCCAAAAAGCGCGGAAAGTCCGCGCTCGGGGAAGGGCTATCAAATTGATGTTGCTGGGGGCTCCGGAGGGCTCCCCCTATGGCTAAGGGTAAGGTCAAGTGGTTCAACAACGCCAAAGGTTACGGATTCATACTGCCGGAATCCGGTGAAGGCGACCTGTTCGTCCACTATTCGTCAATCGAGATGGAGGGTTACAAGACCCTCAAAGCGGGCCAGGAGGTCGAATTCGACACCGTGGCAGGGCCCAAGGGGCAGCACGCCATCAACATACGGCACACGTCCGTCGAACAGGAGGATGGCGGCCCCTCGCCCCCCGAGCCGCCGCTGGAGGAGCCATCCGACCCCGCTGATGAACTGGTGGAGGACTTTCCCGACCAGGACGAATGACGGGAAGCGCCGTCAGTTCATTGCCTCGATGACGGCGTCTCCGAACGCGGAACAGCTCATGAGCGTTGCGCCGTTCATCAGCCGCTCGAAGTCATAGGTCACCGTCTTGTTCAGAATGGCGCCTTCCATGCCGGAGACGATCAGGTCGGCGGCCTCGCGCCAGCCGAGGTGGCGCAGCATCATCTCGGCGGAAAGTACGAGCGACCCCGGATTGACCTTGTCGAGCCCGGTGTATTTCGGCGCCGTTCCGTGGGTGGCTTCGAACAGCGCGATCTCATCGCCAATGTTCGCGCCGGGCGCTATGCCGATGCCGCCGACCTGGGCGGCGAGTGCGTCGGAGATGTAATCCCCGTTCAGATTCATCGTTGCCAATACGTCGTACTCATCGGGACGGGTCAGTATCTGCTGCAGCATGGCGTCGGCGATCATGTCCTTGATGACGATCGTCTTGCCGGAGTCGGGGTTCGTCAGCCGGTGCCAGGGCCCGCCGTCCAGGGGCTCTGCGCCGAAATCCCGGGCGGCCACCCGGTATCCCCAGTCCTTGAAGGCGCCCTCCGTGAATTTCATGATGTTGCCCTTGTGCACGAAGGTGACCGAGGTGCGGTCTTCATCGATGGCGTACTGGATTGCCTTGCGTACCAGCCGCTCGGTGCCTTCCACGGATATCGGCTTGACGCCGATGCCGCAGTGCTGCGGGAATCGAATCTTGTGGACGCCCATTTCGTCGCGCAGGAAGGCGATCACCTTGTCGGCTTCCGCCGAGTCCGCCGCCCACTCCACGCCGGCATAGATGTCTTCGGTGTTCTCGCGAAAGATGACCATGTCGGTCTTGTGTGGGGCAACCACCGGGCTGGGAACGCCCTGGAACCAGCGCACGGGTCGCAGACAGACGTACAGGTCGAGTTCCTGGCGCAGGGCGACGTTCAGGGAGCGGATGCCGCCGCCGACCGGCGTCGTCATGGGGCCCTTGATGCCGACCAGGAATTCGCGCATTGCCGCAAGCGTTTCCTCCGGCAGCCATTCGTCCTCGCCGTAGAGTTCCACGGACTTCTCGCCGGAATAGATTTCCATCCAGGAAATTTTCCGTTTGCCCGCGTAGGCGATTCGGACCGCGGCATCCACGACCTTGAGCATGACCGGCGTGATGTCGATGCCGATTCCGTCCCCTTCGATATAGGGAATGATGGGATTGTCGGGGACGTTGAGGGAGCTGTCCCCGTTGACGGTGATCTTCTCCCCGTCCGAGGGCACGCGGATGTGCTGATAGGTCATGGAATCTGCTCCTGGCTTCAAGCCGAGAATTTGCGGCGGGTGCGGAAAAGCGCGCGATTATAGCCCAGGGATGCATTAGGCGTCAGACGGAGCAAGGGATTCCCGCCCCGCGGCCAGGGATCAGACGCGCGGCGATTTCCCGGCGTTCGGGGGCTGTCGCCAGCCCGCCGCCCGGTCGAAGTCCTGTTGCGTGCTCTCGACCCAACCGCTTCCGTGGGGGCCCGTTTCCTTTTTCCAGAAGACCGCATCGGTCTTCAGGAAGTCCATGATGAACTCGCAGGCTGCGAATGCCTCGGCCCGGTGTCCGGAGGCGCACATGACGAGCACGATCTGGTCCGAGGGCCGAAGAAGGCCGATGCGGTGGATGACCAGGGCGCCGCTCAGATCCCAGCGCCCTTCGGCCTTTGCGACGATGGCCTCGATGCTCTCCTCGGTCATCCCGGGGTAATGCTCGAGTTCCAGGCTGGACTCGCCATCGCCGCCCAGGTCGCGGACCAGTCCGATGAAAGCGGCCAGCGCTCCCGTGCCGCCGCCCAGGCCGGCGCGCATTCGGCGCCACTCGTCGTCGAGGGAAAAATCTTCGGACTGAATGCGTACCCGTTCCAGGTTCAACCCCCCGTGACCGGGGGCAGGAAGGCCACCTCGTCGCCCGCCTGCAAGTCGACGGCGCCCTCGACCAGTTCGCGGTTTACGGCGATGCGCACGCTTTCGGCCAGCAGGGCCGCGTACGCACCCGCATCCAGGCGATCCTTCAGTTCGGCCATGAGTCGGTCCAGGCCGGTAGCGGAGCCGGTGGCCGGCAGCAACGGAATCCGGCACTCCGAGCGGCCTGTAGCCTCCCGCAGCGATGCGAAGAACAGTACCCGGATCACGCGCCTGCCCCGTCGCGCTGCCAGACGCCGCTCTTGCCGCCCTCCTTGCGGAGCAGGCGCACCTGCTCGACCGCCAGGCCCCTGTCCATTGACTTGCACATGTCGTAGACGGTGAGCGCGGCGATACTGGCCGCAGTCAGCGCTTCCATTTCGACGCCGGTCGCCCCGGTCACCCGGCACTCGGCGGTAATGCGCAGATGAGCCGGAGGCTCGGCGGCAAACTCGACCGCCACCCAGCTCAGCGGCAGGGGATGGCACAGAGGAATGAGGTCGGCACAGCGCTTGGCCGCCTGGATACCGGCTACCCGCGCAACCGCCAGCACATCACCTTTTGGTGCCCCCTCTTCGAGGATTGCGGCAAGCGTTTCCGGCTGCATGTTCACCCTTGCCTCTGCGACGGCGATGCGTCGGGTCTCCCCTTTCGGAGAGACATCCACCATGTTGGCTTCACCCTTGGCATTGAGGTGGGAGAGTTTGCCCATGCGCGCGATTATAGCCCGCTGAACGGGCACCGGCCCGGTCCGGGTAACGATAACGGGCTACAATACACGCCCCTTTTCCAGACCCCGGGCGCATGGCATGGCGCGCGCATCCATCATCGTCGGGATGTCCGGCGGCGTTGACTCGTCGGTCGCCGCGCTGCTGCTCAAGCAGCAGGGATACGTGGTGAGCGGATTGTTCATGAAGAACTGGGACGAAGACGACGGTACCGAGTACTGCACGGCGCGACAGGACCTCGACGATGCCGCCAGGGTGTGCGAGTTGCTGGGTATCGCTTTGCACACCGCGAACTTCGCCGCCGAGTACTGGGACAACGTTTTCGAGGAGTTTCTGCGCGAGTACGCGGCCGGACGCACGCCCAACCCGGACGTGCTCTGCAACCGGGAAATCAAGTTCAAGCAGTTCAAGCGCTACGCTGAAGAACTGGGCGCAGACATGATCGGCACGGGCCATTACGCGCGGGTCTCGTGTTGCGACGGTGGCGTCCGGCTCCTGAAGGGGGTCGATGTGAACAAAGACCAGAGCTACTTTCTGCAGGCGCTGGAACCGGGCCAGCTCGAAAACGTCGTGTTTCCTGTCGGCGAACTGGAAAAGCCCGCGGTCCGGGAATTGGCCGCCCGCCACGGCCTGCACAACCACCGCAAGAAGGACTCCACCGGCATCTGCTTTATCGGCGAACGGCGCTTCCGCGACTTCCTGAGTACCTGGGTGCCGCCGGACCCCGGCCCCATTGTGGACGAGACCGGCCGCGTTCTCGGGGAGCATGCGGGTTTGGCCTACTACACCCTCGGGCAACGGCAGGGCCTGGGTATCGGCGGCCTTGCCGGCCGCGACGAAGCGCCGTGGTATGTGCTGGCCAAGGAGTTGGACAGCAACCGCCTGGTGGTGACGCAGGATCCCGGGTCGCTGGAGAGCAACTGGCTCTCCGCGACCGGATTGAACTGGCTGGCCGGCGATGTCCGCCTGCCGCTGCGCTGCACGGCGAAGGTCCGCTACCGCCAGGCGGACCAGGCGGCTACGGTCACCTGGCGGGCCGACGGGGCAGTGCTGGTGCGGTTCGCACATCCGCAGCGCGCGGTGACTCCCGGGCAATACGTCTGCTTCTACGATGGCGAGGTTTGCCTCGGCGGTGGCATCATCGACGCTTACGGCTCGTCGCCATGTTAAAAGATTGGCGGCTCCGTTCATCGGCGCGCGCAATGGACCTGAATCGAGACAACTGAATATGGCCACGCAGTTGGACCTGACACCGATCACCGCCATCGGCGCCGCCGACGGCCGCTACCGCCGCAAGGTCGCCGGGCTTGCCCCCATCGTGAGTGAGTACGGGCTGATGAGGTTCCGCGTGCTGGTGGAGTGCGAGTGGTTCGCGGCCCTGGCGGGTCTGGATGGCGTCGGCGAGTTGCCGGCGTTGAGTGAAGCCCAGGCGGGGGCGCTGCGCGCGATACACGCAGGGTTCACGCCTGCGGATGCAGAGCGCATCAAGACGCTGGAGTCAGCTACCAATCACGATGTCAAGGCAGTCGAGTACTTCGTCAAGGAGCGGATATCGGCGATCCGCGGGCTCGCTGCCGGCGTCGAGTTTGTCCATTTCGCCTGCACCTCCGAGGACATCAACAATCTCGCCCACGGGCTGATGCTGCGCGCCGGGCGTGAGGTGTTGCTCGAGGACATGCAAAGGGTCATCGAAGCGATCGATGCGCTGGCCGAGGAAGCCGGCAGCCTGCCCATGCTGGCACGAACCCACGGGCAACCTGCCTCGCCGACCACCCTGGCCAAGGAACTGCGCGTGTACACCGAGCGGCTGGCCCGGGCGCGCCGTTCGATCGCGAAGGTTGTCCTGCGCGGCAAGATCAACGGCGCCGTGGGCAATTTCAATGCCCATGTTGCGGCCTATCCAGAGGTCGACTGGCCGGCGGTGAGCAGCGCCTTTGTCAGCGGGCTGGGCCTCGATCCCAACCCGCTGACCACGCAGATCGAGCCGCACGACTACATCGCCGAACTGTTTCACGCACTCATGCGCTTCAACCGGGTGCTGCTCGATTTCGATCGCGATGCCTGGGCTTATATCGCCATCGACTATTTCGGCCAGCGCCCCGTCGCTGGCGAGACGGGCTCGTCCACCATGCCGCACAAGGTCAACCCCATCGATTTCGAGAACTCCGAGGGAAATCTCGGCGTCGCCAACGCGCTGCTGGCCCACATGGCGGACAAGCTTCCCGTTTCGCGCTGGCAGCGGGACCTGTCGGATTCGACGGTATTGCGCAACATCGGAACCGCCTTCGCGCATTGCAGCATCGCCTGCCAGGCCACGCTGAAAGGTGTTTCCCGCCTGTCTATCAACCGCGCCACGATCGAGGCGGATCTCGATCGCAACTGGGAGGTGCTGGCGGAAGCGGTGCAGACGGTCATGCGCAAGCACGGTATGGAGGAACCGTACGAACGCCTGAAGGAGGCCACCCGCGGGCGCCGGCTCGATGCGGCATCGTTCAACGAACTGCTCCACCGGCTGGACCTTCCTGCGGCCGCCCAGGAGGCCTTGAGCGGACTGACACCCGCCGCCTACACGGGCCTGGCGGAGCGGCTGGCAAAGAAGCGGAACTGAATCCTCCCCGGCGCCACTGACCATGCGCCGGGCGCTCAGGCCGCAAACGTCGGCGGTCCGAACCCGACTGTTTCCTGAATGGAATATATTAGTATCCTCCCATTCCATAAATTTTTGTATAAATTTCGCCGCTCAAAATTCCGGGAACAAGCCGCATGTCACTTTACCTCTCCAACTACCTTCAGGAAGTCGACCGGGTCCGGGCAGAGATGTCGGGTCAATCGAGTTGGCGCGCGATCAATCCAGAGTTCGTCGTACGGATGCGCCTGCAGAACCGGTTTCGCACCGGCCTCGAGATTGCCGCATACACGGCGGACATCATGCGCCGCGACATGGCGGAGTACGACCGGGACCCCGGCAAGTACACCCAGTCGCTTGGCTGCTGGCACGGTTTCACCGCCCAGCAGGTGATGATGTCGGTCAAGAAACACCGGCGCGGTACCGCCAGGTCCTACATTTACCTGAGCGGCTGGATGGTAGCGGCGCTTCGGTCCCGGTTCGGTCCCCTGCCGGACCAGAGCATGCACGAGAAGACGACGGTTCCCGACCTGATCGAGGAGATCTACACCTTTCTGCGTCAGGCCGACGCGCGGGAACTGCGGCATCTGTTCGCCGAACTCGACGAGACCCGGGCCCAGGGCGGCAACGTGGCCGAAGTGATCTCCCGGATCGACAACTACGAGACCCATGTGGTGCCGATTATCGCGGACATCGATGCAGGGTTCGGAAATGAGGAAGCGACCTACCTGCTGGCCAAGCGCATGATCGAGGCCGGCGCCTGCGCCATCCAGATCGAGAACCAGGTCTCGGACGCCAAGCAATGCGGCCACCAGGCCGGCAAGGTGACGGTGCCCCACGAGGATTTCGTCTCCAAGATCAATGCCGTGCGCTATGCGTTCCTGGAGCTCGGCATCGAAAACGGGATCATTGTCGCCCGCACCGACTCGCTGGGCGCGGGCCTCACCATGAAGATACCGGTGTCCAAGGAAGCCGGCGATCTCGGCGACCGGTATTGCGGTTTTCTCGAGGCCACCGAGGTGCACGATCTCGCCGAATTGCGCGACGGCGACATCACCATTCACCAGAACGGCAAGCTCTGCCGTCCGCTGCGCCTCGACAACGGGCTCTATGCGTTCAAGGAAGGGACCGGTTTCGACCGCGTGGTGCTGGATTGCATCACCAGCCTCGAACACGGGGCGGACCTGCTCTGGATAGAGACGGAACGGCCGAACCTCGGCCAGATCAAGGCACTCGTCGACGAGGTTCGCAAGAGCCAGCCCCAGGCGAAACTCGTCTACAACAACTCGCCCTCCTTCAACTGGACCCTGGCTTTCCGGGAGCAGGTGTACGCCCAGTGGCAGGCTGACGGGAGGGACACGTCCGCCTATCCGGACCCTGAGCGGGTGCCCAAGGGGCTGATGGCGGCCGAATACGACGATTCCCAACTGGCGCGCGAGGCGGACGGGCTGATCCAGCGCTTCCAGGGCGATGCCGCCCGGGATGCGGGCATATTCCACCACCTGATCACCTTGCCGACCTATCACGAGACGGCGCTTGGCACCGACCTCCTCGCGGAAGGCTACTTCGGCGACCTGGGCATGCTCGCCTATGTGCGCGGCGTACAGCGGCGCGAGATCCGGCGCGAACTGGCCGCGGTGAAACACCAGGACCTGGCGGGCTCGAACATCGGGGACGACCACAAGGAGTATTTCCTGGGCGAGAAGGCGTTACTCGCCGGCGGTGCGGCCAATACCATGAACCAGTTCTGAGCAGGCCCGACCGCTGCCTCGCGGGGAACACGTTTTCGGAATTGGCTATCCAAGCGCCGAGAGCGGGCATGCGTGATTCCCCGCGCCTTAGTGCGCCGGGCGGGCGGCGCCTCAGTTCGACCCGATCAGGTCCTTTAGCGCCGCATAGCTGTCCGCCGCTGCGTACTGCGGGTATTCCGCGCGCACATTGGCCGGTGCGCTGTAGAAATAGCCGGCATCGGCTTCTTCCAGCATCGGCACATCGTTGTATGAATCGCCCGCCGCGATAACGGTCATCCGCAGCGACTTGAAGGCCTTTACGGCGCTGCGCTTGGGGTCGGGCTGGCGCAATGCGTACCCCGCAAGGCGGTCGTCCTCGATACGGGCTCGGTGGCAGAGCAAGGTGGGCCAGCCCAGCTTGCCCATGAGCGGCATCGCGAACTCGTAGAAAGTGTCGGAGACGATTGCCACCTGATAGCGCTCCCGGGCCCAGTCCAGGAATTCGCGGGCGCCCGCGAGCGGCTCGACGCCGTCGATCACCTCCCGAATCATGGAGAAAGCCAGGTCGTGCTCGCGCAGCACGTTCATGCGGAACTGCATGAGTTCGTCGTAGTCGGGAATGTCACGCGTGGTCTTGTTGAGCGCGTCAAGCCCCGTGCGCCCGGCGACGGCCTGCCAGATCTCCGGGATCAGCACGCCTTCCAGGTCCAGGCACAGTACGTTCATAGGCCTTCTCCAAGAATTGTGGGGTGGATGAAATTCGGTGAACTTTCAGTGTTAAGCATATGCCAACACAGTATTTTCCAGCCGCTATCGACGATTGATAGGCTGCGCCGCCTCATCCGACGGACGCGGAGCATGATAGATGGAAGCGCAAAAATCCAGCGCCGGAATTGATCCGCAATCCCTGCTCGTACAGATTGCCCGCCGTTACAAACCCGGGCAAGTGGCGATATCGTTCAGCGGCGCGGAAGACGTCGTGTTGATCGACATGGCCCACCGGGCGGGCATCGAACTGGATGTGTTCTCACTCGACACCGGGCGGCTGCACCCGGAAACCTACGAGTTCCTCGAGCGTGTACGAAAACACTACGGCATCGTCATCGAACTGGTGATGCCGCCAGCGCAGGGCGTTGCCGAACTGGTCCGCGCCAAGGGGCTCTTCAGCTTCTATGAGGATGGCCATGACGAGTGCTGCGGGCTGCGCAAGGTGGAGCCACTGCGCCGCAAGCTCGCGACCTTGCAGGCCTGGATCACCGGGCAGCGCAAGGACCAGGGCGTCACCCGCACCGACCTGCCCCAGGAGCAGGAAGACCGCGCGTTTTCCACGCAGGGAAACCGGCTGGTCAAATTCAATCCGCTTGCCGACTGGACGTCCGCGGAAGTCTGGAGCTACATCCGCGAGCGGGGGGTGCCCTACAATGCCCTGCACGATCAGGGTTTCGTGTCCATCGGCTGCCAGCCCTGCACCCGTCCCGTGAGCCCGCACCAGCACGAGCGCCTCGGCCGCTGGTGGTGGGAGGATGCCTCGCACAAGGAATGCGGCCTGCACGTCCAGAACACGATTCAGATCGTCAACTGAAACGCCGAATCCACTGCGGGCAGGAGGCAAATGCCTGGAGTCGGCGCCTAGATACGGCTGAACCGCACACAGACGGATTCGGGATAAATTCAAACTGAATGGTTATATGTAGCCCTCCTCTTATAGCCATTTGATGGCGACTCGATGTACAGTGAGGGTGAGCAGCAGGCCCTGGCGATGAAACTCCAACAGTTGCGCTACATCTGGGAAGTCGCCCACCACGACCTGAACGTGTCGGCGACGGCACAGAGCCTTTTCACCTCGCAGCCCGGCGTCAGCAAGCAGATCCGCTTGCTGGAAGACGAACTGGGCGTGGAGATATTCGCCCGCAGCGGCAAGCACCTGACGCACGTTACCCCGGTCGGAGAGACGATCATCGAAGTGGCCGGCCAGATCCTCCGCCAGTCCGAGAGCATTAAGCAGATCGCCGAGGAATTCAGCAACGAACGGCACGGCGAACTCTCCATAGCCACCACCCACACCCAGGCCCGCTATGCATTGCCGAGGATCATCACCCGCTTTCGGGAGGCCTACCCCGGCGTCGCCCTGCAGATGAACCAGGGCTCCCCCTCGCAGCTTGCCGAGCTGGCGACCCAGGGCGATGTCGACTTCGTGATCGCCACGGAGGGCCTGCACCTCTTCAAGGACCTCGTCATGATGCCCTGCTACCGCTGGTACCGGGACATCGTGGTTCCCAAGGGCCATCACCTGGCCGAGAAGGGTACTCTGACGCTTGCCGACGTGGCGGCCGAACCCATCGTGACCTACGTATTCGGTTTCACCGGCCGCTCGATGCTCGACAGGGCGTTCACGGCCGAGGGCCTGACCCCGAACGTGGCCTTTACCGCCACCGATACGGATGTCATCAAGACCTATGTGCGCCTGGGGGTGGGTGTCGGCATCATTGCTTCCATGGCATTCGACCCCCTGGTGGACGGCGACCTGGTTACCCTGGACGGCTCGCACCTGTTCGAGCCGAGCACCACACACATCGGCTTTCGGCGCGGAACCTTCCTGCGCAAGTTCATGTACGACTTCATCGCCTGGTTCGCCCCGCACCTCGACCGGCAAACCGTGGAGGAAGCGGTACGCTGCCCCACCCAGGCTGCACGGGAACGGCTGTTCGCCGACATCACCCTGCCGGTCCGCTGACGCGGCGCGCTAAAGCTCGCCCCACCCCCTCTCGCATGAGCAGGATGTCGTGGCTGGTGCGCCGAAAGGAAAGCGCCTGGCGCAAGCCGGGCAAACAGTCTCAAGCCGACATTTTGCGGTCTTCGTTGCGCACGCCGTGAGGAACGTGGCCCGCGGTTACTTCGGTGGCGGCACTCTCACAGTGCTGGGTCTGGTCGTCGAAGAAGACATCGGCCCCGAAGGCTTTCAGAAACTGCGTCTTCTTCATGCCACCAAGGAACAGCGACTCATCAAGGCGAATGTTCCACGCGCGCAGGGTGCGGATGACCCGTTCGTGAGCGGGAGCGCCCCGTGCCGTGATGAGCGCCGTGCGTATCGGGCAGTCCTCGTCGAACTCCTGTTGCAGGCTGTGCAGCGCACCCAGGAAGGACTTGAAGGGCCCGCCCTCGAGGGGCTCCGCGGTAGCCGCCTCGGAAGCGCTGAAGGCCTCCAGCCCCTGTTCCTGAAAGACGCGCTCAGCGGTGTCGGCGAACAGCACGGCATCGCCGTCGAACGCCAGCCGGAGCTGGCCGGATGCCGCCCCCGCCGCCCGCCCGGGGGCCGGCAGCAGCGTCGCCGCAGCCACGCCATGCTCCAGGGCGTGACCGACATCGGATGCGTGCGTGGACAGGAACAGGTCGCACCCGAAAGCCTGTATGTACCGATAGGGACTCTCTCCACCGCAGAAAGCGGCCCGGGTGATGTTCAACCCATGGTCGGTTATGGAATTGAATATACGCAGGCCCGTATCTGCGGTGTTGCGCGACAGCAAGATGACTTCTACCCCGGGTTTATCCAGCAACTTATTGATATTCAGAAGCTTTTCGACGAATACAAACCCATCGCCGGGCTCGAGCACCCGGTCTTCATGCTCGATCTGGAAACGCCGGTAGGCTTCGAGCCCCTCGGCTTCGAAGATGAGATTGCTTTCGTTGAGGTCAAAGAGTGCGCGTGAGGAGATGGCGACCGTGAGCGGTTTGCGACTCAAGCGTCGAGGTCCGGAATCAGTTCGCTCTGGAGTTTTGCCATCATGTCCTTGAGCCGAAGCTTGCGTTTCTTCAGGCGCTGGATGCGCATCGTGTCGTGGTGTCCGGTTTCGATCAGGTGGTGGATGACTTCGTCTAGATCTCGGTGCTCGACCTTGATGTCTTCCAGCCACTTGTTGAGTTCGGCGCTGTTCACTAGACCTCTTTTTTGCGGATCAGATTGTCGAATGAGTCAAGCTTGCACCCGGCAACTGCTGTCTTGTCGGGCTGAGGCATCGCCCCGTCAGACCCTATATTTGCGGACAGATTTGTCAAATCGATCAAGTTCCCTGCCGGTCGCCCCTTCCCTGGCGGGCGGCGAAATCAACCCGTTTGTCGAGCCCCCGCATACCCCCCATGATACCCTAGCCGGCATGTTTCAGCAGCGTGCGGAGCATCCCGGCAAGCGCCGATTGTCGGCGCCACTCGGCCAAGCGGGGCGTCACTCGGATCACAGCCCGATTCTGGCGGCAAGGGCACCCTTTTCGCAAGCCGGCAGGAGCAATTCGAGGCTGGATCGGGCGTGTTAGTCGTTCTTGCTGCAATCGTCGCGGTTGTCGCGTTCGTGGTGCTTGTCCGGCTGTTCTGGCTGTCCGCCAAGCCGAGCCCCAGGACGGGCGTGATCACCCTGGTCGTTCTGCTGCTGGTTGCCGCACTCGGGTTGCTGGCTGCAGCCGGCCGCCTGCACTGGCTGGCTGCACTGGGTGCAGCGCTGCTACCGTTCCTGCGCCGAAGTCTGGGGCTTTTGCGTTTCGTACCCTTTCTCGGGCGGATGTACGCGCAGTACCGCCAGCAGCACGCGGGCCACGAGCAGGCCCGGGGCGCCGGCGCCGCTTCGGCCGCGATGAGCCGCCAACAGGCATTGGCCGTCCTCGACCTGGAAGCCAACCCCACACGGCAAGAGGTTGTGGATGCGCACCGTCGCCTGATGGCCAAGATACATCCCGACAAGGGTGGTTCGACCTTTCTCGCGCAGCAACTCAACGAAGCAAAACGGGTGTTGCTGCAGAAAGGCTGAGAAGACGCGGCAGAGCCTGAAGGGGCGGGCAATCGCGAGACTTTCGCAGATCCAGTGAATGCCCGCCCGTCAGCGCATCAGGATGCGGGCTTCTTCCTCGAGGCTCAGGAACCTTCGTATCCAGTTGTCGAGCAGCCGGAACTCTTCGTCAGTGACGCCAAATGCACGGCCGACCTCTTTCAGCAGGCACTCTTCCTCGATCTCGAAGGCGCCGTCCGCGTAGCTCAGCCTGAGGAGGTTCAACAGGACAATGATGCGAGACCTGCGGGTGTCAAAGGTGGCACCGACGCCGTCAAGTTCCAGGTATTCCGCCTCGGCGGTCGGATGCAGCTCCATTTCACGCCTGAACTCGTCGAGCATGCCCTCCTCGTTCGGGTCGAGCAAACCGTCGGATACGACCACGTTGTGGGCCAGGCCCAGCAGGGCCTGGCGCTGTTCAGAGGAAAGCGCCGACAGCCACATCGCCGCGGTCGCCCGTCATGAGGAGGCGATAATGGTCAAGTTGTCGTACAGGCTGGTGACCATGACCAGCACGCACAACCAGCCCCAGAGAAGCATGGCTTTCATGAACCAGCCCTGGTCGAGAAAGTCCCTGATGAGTTGTCGCATCCTGTTAGTTCATCCCGAACGTGCAGATACAACACATTCTAGTGTCCTGTTCCATGAGTTTCTATGATTTCAGAGTTCGCTGTGCGTGCCAATGCAGGGCGTGGTCCGCCGCCAACATCAAGCATGTTGGCAAGAGCCACAACGCAACAGTGGTGCGCGCAGAGAGTTCCCGAAGGGCCGGCGAACGGCGCCCTGCCCCGCCTGGCCCGTCCTGCGCGGGATTCGCTGAAGATATCGGTGGCGGGTGTCATGCGCGTGCGGGTCGCATAGAATCAGCCCGGTGCCCTCCCGATTCTTCAAGCTCTCGAAACGGCTGATCAAGGCCTGTCCGGACGACTGGATCATCACGCCGAACGAGCGGCTAGCCCGGGAGTTCAGCCGCGCCTACGATGCGGAACAGATCGGTCTGGGAAAGCGGGCCTGGGCAGCCCCGCGGGTAGCCAGCATCGACCGGTTCATCGCCAACAGGGCGGCGCAATCTCTGCCGCTGGCCGGCCGGCACAGCCTTCTGTCGCCGGATGCCGAACTGCTGCTCTGGCAGGAGCTGGGCGGGCGCGGCGGAGAAACCCTGTCGGAACTGGCTGCCGAAGCCTGGCGGCTGGTGCACGCCCACCGTATCGGCCTGGACGACAGCGCTTTTGCCGGGACGATCAACGCCCGCACCTTCCGGCGCTGGGCAAGGCGATTCCGGCAGCGGCTGAAACTGGACGGGGCGGTCACCCGGGCGGAGATCGCCGATCTGCTGCCCGGCGCCGCCGACCGGCTGCACCTGGTCGCTTTCGATGTGGTGACCCCGCAACTGGCCGACCTGCTCCGGCGCACGGAGGCCGCAGGTGGCAGGGTGCGCCACCACAAGCCCCTGGTGATGCGAAAGGGGCCGCAGAAGCGGGTGGAAACCACCGGCCGGGCAGCCGAGATACATGCGGCCGCACAATGGGCGCGTCATGTGCTCACCCGCTATCCCGCGGCTCGAATCGGCGTCGTTTTTCCCTACCTGACGAATGCGTATCACGCCATTGCTCACGCCTTTGAGGCGGAGTTCGCCGATGCGCCGCAGGCGCTGAACATCTCCGGCGGCGTCCCGCTTGCCGAACAACCGATCTGGCGGGACGCGGAGATGCTGCTGCGCCTCGCAGTCGGCGAGATCGGCCACCGCGAACTGGAGCGGCTGCAACACTCGCCCTGGCTGGATCTCGGGGGGCCGTTCAAGCTATCCGGAGACAGCCCGGAATTGCTGCGCCTGCACCACCTTGCGGAAGCGAGCGGCGTGCTGGGCAGATTGGCATCAGGCGTCAGCAACCTGCCCCGGCGCCAGTCGTTCGGGGGCTGGGTCGAAGCGTTCCGTTCCCTGCTGACCGATGCAGGTTGGAACGGATCCAATGCGGCAAGCGGCCAATATCAGGCATACCACCGACTGACGGAGTGCCTGGAACGATTCAGCGACTTTCCGCAGTTGCCCAATCTCTCCGGCTTGGATGCGCTGCAAACCCTGCAACGGCTGCTGGCGAACCGCCTGTTCGCCCCGGAGCGGCCGCCGGGGCCGGTGCAGGTGCTCGGCTACCTGGAGACGGGGGGGCTCGCCTTCACGCACCTGTGGGTCGCGGGCCTCCAGGACACGGCCTGGCCGGCGGCGCCCACGCCCAACCCGCTGATACCCGTTCCGCTGCAGCGGTTGCACGGCGTGCCGCGTGCAGATCATGCGTTGGAGGCGGAATTTGCCGTGGCGCAGACATACAGGTGGCGGCGCGCCTGCCGCTACCTGGTCACAAGTCATGCCCTCGACGACAGCGACGAGAGCCACCGTTGCAGCAGCCTGACCGAGGCAGTCCCGGCGATGGCCATCGACCGGCTGGTTCCACGCTTCCGCGCGCGCCGGCATCCATGGCTGGCTGATCCCCCGTCAGGTGGGCTGGAATCCCTGAAGGACAGCTCGGGCTCGCCGGTTGACGGAACGGTGTCGCGCGGCGGCACGTCCCTGTTCCGGGACCAGGCGCAATGCCCTTTCCGCGCCTGGGCCATTCATCGTCTCGGGCTTGCCGAGAAAAGCGAACCGCACAACTTTCCGGATGCACTCGATCGCGGAACCCTGGTGCACGATGCCCTGTTTGCACTGTACGCGGACGGCCCGGGGCCGGTCCCGGATGCCCGGATCGATGCTGCGGTACGACAGGCCGCGGACAAGCATCTGCGGCGCCTCCCCGAGCTGTATCGACAGAACGAATGCCGCCGGCTGCGGCGGCTGCTCGAAACCTGGGCGGAGTACGATGCCGAGCGCCCCGAGTTTACGATCGTCGGGCTCGAGCGGAAGGCGGAGCTGGCGCTTCCGGGTTTCCGGCTCAGCCTCCGCATCGACCGCATCGATGGCGACCCGCGCGCGAACGCCCGGGTGGTCATCGACTACAAGACCGGCAACGTGTCGGTCAGCGGGCTACTCGCGGAACGTCTCACGGAGCCGCAACTGGCCATGTACGCGTTGAGCGATGCAAGCGTCCGCGCGACCCTGTATGCCCGGATCGGCAGCGACGGAGTAGCGCTCAGCGGGGTTGCCAGCGAAGAAGTCGAACTCGGACGGGCACGTGTGCGCAAGCTGTCTGAAAGTGAGTGGCAGGGCCTCACCGACCGTTGGAAAACCGGGATCGAGTTGCTCGCGCGCGAATTCAGGGAGGGACATGCGGCAGTGACGCCCGTTTCCAGGAACGTCTGCGACCACTGCCACCTGCCCTCCTTTTGCCGCGTCCGCGCCCTGGCGCCGCCGGAGAGCGCCGATGAGCCGGTTCCGGGAAGCGCGCAGTGAGCCGCCAGCTACCCGGGCCCGTCGATGCGCCGGCACGCGATCTCGCCCTGAATCCGGCGACCTCCTGCATCGTCCAGGCTCCCGCGGGATCGGGCAAGACAACGCTTCTGGTCAGCCGCTTCGTTCGCCTCCTGGCGCTGGCGGACTATCCTGAACAGGTCCTGGCGATCACCTTCACACGCAAGGCCGCCGCCGAAATGCGCCTGCGGGTGACCGCCACGTTCGCCGACCCCGAGTCCCCGGAAGGCGCGAGGGCCCGCGCGCGGGATGCTGAGCGGGGCTGGCAGCTCGCCAGCAATCCCAGCCGCCTCAACATCCGCACCATCGACAGCTTTGCCATGTCCCTGACCCGGCAGATGCCGGTATCCAGCGGCTTCGACCGAACGGCGCGCCTCGTGGAGAGCGCCGAGGAACTCTATTCCCTCGCAGCCAGGCGGCTGTTCCGACGCCTTTACGCGGACGATCCGCTGTCTGAGGAGATCGCCCGTTTCATCGCGTTGACCGACAACGATGCCCACAAGGCGCGCCGGCTCCTGGCCAGCATGCTTGCCCGCCGGGATCACTGGCTGGACGAGGTGACCGATGTGGTTTCCGAGTTCAGGAAGGCGCCGCAATCCGTTGCCGGCCTGCTGAACGGGGGCCTGGAGACGCTGGTCGCGGCGGTCTCGGGAGGCCTGGAAGCACTGATGCCCAGCCAGGCGCTGCAGGAACTGGAGTGGGCTGTCGGCTTCGCCAGTGGCGCCGACCGGTCCGCCGCGGGTAGGTTCTGGCGCACGGCCGGCCGCCTGATGACCACCGGCAAGGGCACGCTTCGCAAACAGGTCACGGTCAGGGACGGATTTCCCGCGGACCGCCGCGAGGAAAAGCAGCGCGCGATGGACCTCATCGAAGCGATAGGCGCCCTGGGCCTGGAAGATCGCTTTGCTGCCCTGCGCCTGTTGCCACCCGAACCGCTGTCGCCGGAGCAGGTGCAGGACCTGGTTTCGATCTGCATCAGCCTGTCGCTGGCGGTCATCGACCTCTCGTCCGTCATGCGTTCGCAAGGCGTCGCGGATTTCACCGAGTTGCTGCTGGCCGCGCGCCGGGCGCTCCGGTCCGGTGAGAGCCCCACCGAACTGGCCCTGTCGATTGACAACCGGATCCGGCACATCCTGGTGGATGAATTCCAGGACACATCGGTCGTCCAGTACCAGCTGCTTGAACTGCTGGTGGGCGGCTGGTCGGGAGAAAGAGGAGTCAGCCTCTTCGCGGTCGGCGATCCCATGCAGTCAATCTACCGGTTTCGCGATGCGGACGTAGGCCTTTTCTACCGGGCGGAGAGGCGCGGGCTTGACCAGATGCGCCTGCGCCCACTACGCCTGGCCATGAACTTTCGCTCGGCACCGCGGCTGGTTGACTGGTTCAACAGCACTTTTTCGGAAGTGATGGGCGAGGAAGCCGACCCATTGCTCGGCAGGGTGCCCTACAACCCCTGTCAGGCAGGTGTCGAGGCCGGCGGCGAGGCGAAGCTGCGCCTGTTCGAGACCGAAGAGGACGAGAGACAGGCGCTCATCGGTCGCATAACCGCCCTCCTCGCGGAAGAACCGGACGCCCGGATCGCCCTGCTGGTTCGCAGCCGCTCGCACCTGGCGGGCATTCTGGATGCGTTGCGCGCGACCCGGATTCCCTGGCAGGCAACGGACATCGATGCCCTGGCCGACACACCCGCGGTGACAGATCTGCTGTCCCTAGCCGCAGCGCTTACCAATCCCTCCGACCGGCTCGCCTGGTACAGCTTGCTGCGGGCACCCTGGGTTGGCCTTTGCCTGAACGACCTGGAAACCCTGGGGGAACTTCGGGTCTGGGACATCGCCTCCCTGCGTGGCGCGTCCTCGAGCCTGAGCCAGGAAGGCAGACGGCGCCTCGCCCGCCTCCTCGCGGCACTCGAGTCCTGGCTGCCTGCCCTTTACGAATCGCCGCCGCGCACCGTGCTGGAATCGATCTGGATACATTGCGGCGGGCCGGCGGCCTACGGTGACGAAGCGGCCATCGACCACGCCGAGCGTTTTCTGGAACTGGTGGACGAACTCGGCTCCGAGGGACTGGACGTCGACCGGTTGCGGTTCGGCGCCGACAACCTCTTCGCCGTGGAAAGCGCCGCGGCCAATCTCCAGATCCTGACCATCCACAAGGCGAAGGGCTTGGAATTCGATCATGTCCTGTTGCCTTTCCTGGACCGGCAGACGAAGCCCACCGAAGCCCCCCTGTTGCGCTGGCGCCTGCAGGAGAACCGGCTGCTCATGGCGGCCCGGGAAACTGGCCCGCTTTACGACTGGCTTGCGGAAGAAGACAAGCAGCGCGAGCAGCACGAGTTGCAGCGGCTCCTGTACGTCGGCTGCACCCGGGCACGGCGCACGCTCCTGCTCACCGCCGTGAATCCCGGCGACAAACCGGCGCGAGGATCGCTCCTGAACCTGCTCTGGCCCCGTGCGGCCACTCTACCGGTAGAGGCTTTGCCGCACGCCCGGCCGCGACGGGCGGACCCACCGACTGCCGAGCCGCTCTTTTGTCGACTCGCGACCGACTTCCACTGGCAGCCGCCGGTCCGCAAACCGCTGCGCCTCGACCGGCAGATCGAGCGAGCCTCCGATCTCGTCCCGAGTGAGCGCCTGGAACCCGACCCGATCGCCGGCCGCCGCGAAGTCGTCCTGGGCGACCTGATACACGCCGCCCTTTGCGATCTCGGCGGGTCCGACCTGCCGGACAGCGCCGGTGACTGGATCGAATCCCGGATGCCGATCTGGTCGCAGCGCCTGAGCGAGGCCGGGCTGTCGGAGCCGGACATCGACCATTGCTGCACGGAATCCGCGCGGCAGATCGCCAACGTGCTGGAAGACGAGACGGGCCGCTGGATTCTGGCGGGCGGCTCCGAAGCGGTCTCGGAGTTCGCCGTCTCGGGCGTTGTCGACGGCACCATCCGGTCGTTTCGTTTCGACCGGGCCTTCGCACATGGCGGCGAGCGTTGGGTCATCGACTACAAGACCGGCCAGGTGGACGCAGGGGCGCAATCGTTGGAGCAACTCGTCGCCAGGCACCGCCCGCAACTCGACCGATACCGCGCATTGGCGGCGGAAATCTACGGCCAACCCGTGCGCACTGCCCTCTATCTCACGGCACTGCCTCGCTTGATCGAAGTCTGAGCGCGGTCTCATTGCATGTCGTGCCGCTCGCAAGTACCATGCGCGGCCTCATGCGAAACAACTGCGCAACAAAGTTTTGGTTTGGTTACTTCGGCCGTGCCGCCGAGGGTTGGCGCTGCATCTGAAGTCCCGGTAAGGACGACGGAAAGGCGGACGGACTCCCCCCGCCTTTCGGAGGAAACCCCGCAAGGCGACGAGCGGGGTTTTTTTATGGCCGGCAGGCGGCGGGCCGCAGGGAGAAAGTGCGATGACTGATCTGGAAGACCTGAACGTGGCTGGACACGAAATACTCATTACACCGGACAAGCTGAAGGAGCGGCTACCGGTCACAAGAGCCGCAGCAGCGAGCGTGCAGCGGGCGCGGGAAGACGTGAACGCCGTGCTGGCAGGCGACGACCACCGCCTGCTCGCCGTCGTCGGCCCCTGCTCCATCCACGACCCCTCCGCGGCCCGGGAATACGGCGAGCGCCTGGCCGCCCTGGCGCGCCGGGTGGACGAAGTGGTCCTGATCGTCATGCGGGCATATTTCGAGAAGCCCCGCTCCACCGTGGGCTGGAAAGGCCTCATCAACGACCCCTACCTCAACGACACCTTCCGCGTCGCCGACGGGCTGACGATTGCCCGCCAACTGCTCATCGACCTGGCGGAACTTGGCCTGCCACTGAGCACGGAAGCGCTCAACGCCATCACGCCGCAATACCTGCAGGACCTGATCGCCTGGTCCGCCATCGGCGCGCGCACGTCGGAGTCGCAGACACACCGGGAGATGGCATCCGGCCTCAGTTCCGCGGTGGGCTTCAAGAACGGCACCGACGGTTCCCTGGGCGCCGCCTTGAATGCCATGCACTCCGTGGCGGAGCCACATCGATTTCTGGGCATCAACCCGTCCGGCCAGGTGGCGGTGATCGAAACCCGGGGGAACGCGAACGCACATATCGTTCTGCGCGGGGGCGCCGACGGCCCCAATTACGACGCCGCGAGCATCGCGGCCTGCGAGCGCAGAATGGAGCAGGCCGGGCTGAAGCCGGTCATCATGGTCGACTGCAGCCACGCCAACTCCAACAAGGATCCGGCAACCCAGCCCGCGGTTGCCCGTTCTATCGTGCAGCAGATCCTGCGCGGCAACCGTTCAATCGTCGGCATCATGCTGGAAAGCCACCTGCACAGCGGCAGCCAGCGAATTCCGGACCGGCTGGAAGATCTGCGTTACGGGGTGTCGATTACCGACGGGTGCATCGACTGGAATACGACGGAAAGCCTGTTGCTGGAAATTGCCGATGCCCTGCGCCCGACGGTACTGAGCGGAGCCGCCTGAGTCCCGCACCGTACACCCACTTCTGTGGGACAAACGCCAGCACCGGGCGTTCGGGGTCAAAACTGCTAGCGGTAGTACGCGTGCTCGGTGTTGGTGTGGTCCGTGGCGTCGCGGATACCGCCGAGATCGGGGATCTGCTCGAGAAGCGTGGTCTCGACCCCATTCTTGAGCGTGATGTCCACTGCCGCGCAACCCTGGCAGCCGCCGCCAAACTGCAGCACGGCCACGTTGTCCTCGACTAACTCGACCAGGGTGACCATGCCGCCGTGGGACGCGAGCCCCGGGTTGATTTCGTTGTAGAGCACGTAATTGATGCGGTCTTCGAGGGGTGAGTCCGGGTCTACGCTGGGAACCCGGGCATTGGGGGCCTTGATGGTGAGCTGGCCGCCCATGCGGTCTTCCTGGAAGTCCACTACGGCATCTTCGAGGTACTTTTTGCTGCGCTGCTCGATCCAGGCTTGAAAGCCCTCGAATTCGTACGGAACGTCATCGTCCTGGGCCTCGCCGGGACGGCAATAGGCGATGCAGGTCTCCGCGTGGGGCGTTCCGGGCTGCGCCACGAACACGCGAATGCCGACATCGTCATCGTCCTGCCCGGCGAGCAGTTCGCGAAGATAGGACTGGGCGCGTTCCGAGATCTCGATCACGATAATTTCCGACTGTTTCAGTCGGGTATCCTACATGGACCTTGCCCGGATACCAAGAACCGGCAGGTGTGAGCGAACATTGGTTGGGCGTCGCCGGCGGTTTCGGCCCGCGCTCCGCATGAATGCGGCTCATGTTCCGGTTCGATGATCCAAATTGCATTGGCCGAACCCGCTCATAGACTCGCTACAGCCACGGCCGGTGCCATGTCCAGACTTGAACAAACCATGCGCGAGCGGATCCTGGTGCTGGACGGCGCCTACGGCACCTATCTGCAGGCCCGGAACATCGACGAGTCCAGCTACCGGGGCGAGAAGTTCCAGGAGCACGACCGGCCGCTTCGGGGCAACTACGACCTGCTCTGCCTGACGGCGCCCGACCTGGTTGCGGACACGCACCGTGCCTATCTGGAGGCCGGGGCCGACATACTCAAGACAAACTCGTTCACGGCTACCACAATTTCCCAGGCGGATTACGGTCTTGAGGATCACGCGGCGGCCATCAACGGCGCCGCGGCGCGCATCGCCCGGGAGGCCGCCGGGGAATTTTCGACCGATGCATGGCCACGCTATGTGGCCGGCGTCCTTGGCCCGACCAACCGCGCTGCCGGCCTTTCGCCGGACGTGAACGATCCGGGGGCGCGCAATGTCACATTCATCGCCCTCCACGACGCCTACCTGGAAGCGGCACGGGCGCTCATTGCGAACGGCGTGGACCTCCTGCTGATCGAAACGGTTTTCGACACCCTGAACGCCAAGGCGGCCATTGCGGCCGTGCGCGATGCCATGCACATGGAGCAGTGCGTGCTGCCGCTGGTGATTTCCGGGACGATCACCGATGCCAGCGGGCGCACGCTGTCCGGCCAGACCTGCGAGGCGTTCTGGACCTCCATCACTCATGCAAAGCCGCTGGCCGCAGGGTTCAACTGTGCCCTGGGAGCGGAGCAGCTCAGGCCCTATGTTGACCGGCTGTCGCGCATCGTCGACACCAACGTGTGCGTGCATCCCAACGCCGGCTTACCCAATGAATTCGGCGGCTACGACCAGAGCCCGGACGAAATGGCCGCGGCGCTAGGCGAGTTCGCCGGCAGCGGCCTGGTCAACCTGGTCGGCGGTTGCTGCGGGACGACACCGGAACACATCGCCGCCATTCGCGAGGCGGTGCGCGGCTGCCCGCCCCGCCCCGTTCCGAAAGCACGCCCCGGCCTCAACCTCTCGGGCCTCGAGTCATTACGGATCGACGACGAGTCGCTGTTCGTCAACGTGGGCGAGCGCACCAATGTGACGGGGTCGGCGCGGTTCGCGCGGCTGATTCGTGACGAGGACTACGAGAACGCCGTGCGGGTGGCCTGGCAGCAGGTCGAGGCCGGCGCCCAGGTCATCGATGTCAACATGGACGAGGGCATGCTCGACTCACAGGGCGCCATGGTCCGGTTTCTGAACCTGATCGCGGCCGAGCCGGACATCAGCCGGGTGCCGGTGATGATCGACTCGAGCAAGTGGGAAATCATCGAGGCGGGCCTGCAGTGCGTACAGGGCAAGGCCATCGTCAACTCCATCAGCCTCAAGGAGGGCGAGGCGGCCTTCATCGAGGCCGCGCGGAGTTGCCTGAAATACGGCGCCGCCGCCGTCGTCATGGCATTCGACGAGCAGGGGCAGGCCGACACGCTGGAGCGCCGTATCGAGGTCTGCGCCCGGGCCTTTCGAATTCTCACCGAGACGGTGGGATTTCCGGCGGAGGACATAATTCTCGACCCGAACGTATTCGCCATCGGTACCGGTATCGAGGAACACAGGAACCACGCCGTCGACTTCATCGAAACCTGCCGCTGGATCCACGAGCACCTGCCCGGCGCCAAGACCTCCGGCGGGATCAGCAACGTTTCCTTCTCGTTCCGGGGCAACAATGCGCTCAGAGAGGCCATCCACACGGTCTTCCTCTACCACGCCATCGGCGCGGGGCTGACCATGGGAATCGTCAACGCTGGTCAGCTGGGCATCTATTCCGACCTGCCCGAAGAACTGCGGCAGCGCGTGGAGGATCTGGTGCTGAACCGGCGCGCGGACGCCACCGAACGACTTCTTGAGATTGCCGATCGATTCGGCGGCACGACCGCGCGCCGACAGGCCGAAGAACCGGGTTGGCGCGCCCTCGGTGTCGACAGGCGCCTGCGGCATGCGCTGGTGCACGGCCTCACCGAACACATCGTTGCCGATACCGAAGAAGCGCGGCTCGAAGCGTCCGATCCCGTCGAAGTCATCGAGGGTCCGCTCATGGACGGCATGAATGTCGTCGGCGACCTGTTCGGGTCGGGGAAGATGTTCCTTCCGCAGGTAGTCAAGAGCGCGCGGGTCATGAAACAGGCGGTCGCCCACCTGGTGCCGTTCATCGAGGCACGCAAGAGTGGCGGCCGCAGGGCCAAGGGCACCATCGTCATGGCGACGGTCAAGGGCGATGTCCACGACATCGGCAAGAACATCGTCGGCGTGGTACTGCAGTGCAACAACTTCGAGGTGGTCGATCTCGGGGTCATGGTGCCGGCGGAGAAGATCCTGGAGGTTGCGCAGGCGGAGAACGCGGACCTGATCGGCCTGTCCGGGCTGATCACGCCCTCGCTGGAGGAAATGACCCACGTGGCCGGGGAGATGCAGCGCCTGGAATTCCAGCTTCCCCTGCTGATCGGTGGCGCCACCACCTCCAGGGCGCACACCGCGGTCAAGATCGAACCCGAATACTCGAACGGGCCAACGGTGTACGTGCCGGATGCATCCCGGGCCGTCAGCACGGTGCAGCGGCTGGTCTCCGAGGAGGCCCGGGGCGTCCTGGAGGCGGAACTGCGCGAGGACTACGGCGCCGTTCGCGAGCGGGCGGCCGCCCGCGCAAGCAAACTGGAACTGCTCAGCCTTGATGCCGCCCGCGCCAACAAGCTGCGCCTGGACTGGCATGCTTTCGATGCGCCCGAGCCCCGCGTACCCGGGGTCCACGACATCTTGATCGAGCTGGAGACGCTCGTCCCCTACATCGACTGGTCGCCGTTCTTCATGACCTGGGAACTGGCTGGAAAGTATCCGGATATTCTCGAAGACCCGGTGGTCGGCGAGGCGGCGCGCGACCTGTTCAAAGACGCACAACGGATGCTGAACGCGCTCATTGACGGCGGCACGCTGCAGGCCAGGGGGGTGCTTGGCATCTGGCCCTGCCGGAGGGCCGGTGACGACGACATCTGCCTGTATACCGACGAGGCGCACGGTGCGCCCCTGGGCACGGTCCGGCACTTGCGCCAGCAACGGCTGTTGCCGGAGGGCAAGCCCAATCTCTGCCTGGCGGATTTCGTTTCGCC
This sequence comes from Pseudomonadales bacterium, assembly GCA_963663395.1. GTDB lineage: Bacteria > Pseudomonadota > Gammaproteobacteria > Pseudomonadales > Azotimanducaceae > Azophilus. The sequence goes on along the minus strand of OY760226.1, from coordinate 3,269,591 downwards.
CGAACGCGACTATCTCGGTGGTTTCGCGGTGACGGCGGGCATCGGCATCGAACGGGTTCTGCAGCAGCACGCCGGCGACGATTACGCCGACATCATGATCAAGGCGCTCGCAGACCGCCTGGCCGAGGCCGCTGCGGAATTTGTCCACCAACGGGTGCGCCGCGAATTCTGGGGCTATGCGGCGGATGAGATGCTGGAGACTCCAGATCTGATCGCGGAGCGCTACCGCGGGATTCGTCCTGCACCTGGCTATCCGGCCTGCCCGGAGCACAGCGAAAAAGAGCTGCTTTTCAGCTTGTTGGGCGCTGAGCGCAGTACGGGCATCAGCTTGACCGAGCACTTTGCAATGCTGCCGGCGGCATCCGTATCGGGTTGGTATTTCGCCCATCCGGAGAGCCGCTACTTCGGCGTCGGCAAGATTGCGGAGGATCAGGTGGCCGACTACGCCACCCGCAAGGGGGTCGATGTTGCAACAGCCCGTTCCTGGCTGAGACCGAACCTGGCCTGAACGTCGCCGTCGGCCGCCGTTGATAACTTTTTCTTCTTTAGATAGTTGGATTCATCATTATTCGGCACAAGACCGCAATGCTAACTTTGTCCGTTGGCATTGGATTGGCCTATCCATGTATCGCTACGACAGCTTCGATCAGCAGTTCATCGACGAACGTGTGGCCCACTACCGGGATCAGACACGGCGCTATCTGGCCGGTGAGCTGAGCGAGGAGCAATTCCTGCAGCTTCGCCTGCGCAATGGTCTCTACATCCAGCGCCTCGCCCCGATGCTGCGCGTTGCCATTCCGTACGGAACGCTGTCCAGCCGGCAGTTGCGCATGCTGGCGCACATCGCCCGCCACTACGACCGTGGTTACGGCCACCTGAGCACCCGTCAGAACATTCAGTACAACTGGCCCGAACTCGAGGAAGTGCCGGACATCCTGGCAGACCTCGCCAGGGTGGAGATGCACGCGATCCAGACCAGCGGCAACTGCATCCGCAATGTCACCACCGACGAGTTCGCGGGCGTGGCGGCAGACGAAGAGATCGATGCCCGTCCCTACTGTGAACTGATTCGCCAGTGGTCCACATCCCATCCCGAATTCGACTGGCTGCCGCGCAAGTTCAAGATCGCCGTTACCGGCGCTCCGGTGGACCGGGCGGCGATCAACGTCCACGACATCGGCATTCGTGCCTATCCCGCGCGGGAATCCGGTTCCGGCGCGCACCAGGAGGCCCATTTCGACATCAAGGTCGGCGGTGGGCTCGGGCGGACGCCGGTGATCGGGGCGCTCATTCGCGAGGCGCTGCCGGCAAGGCACCTGCTGACCTATCTCGAAGCCATCATGCGCGTCTACAACCGCTATGGGCGCCGCGACAACAAGTACAAGGCGCGCATCAAGATACTGGTGCGGGCGATGACGCCGGAGGGGTTCAAGGCCAGGGTCGATGAGGAATGGGCCCACCTCAAGGACTCCGCCAGCACGTTGACGTCGGACGAGATCGCGCGCATGCAGGCTCACTTCGAGCCACCCGACTACCCGCTTCGCGATGGCGCCGCGGAAACGCTGGCCGCCGACCGGTTGCGCGATCCGTCCTTCGATCGATGGGTGCGCCTGAACGTCGCGGCGCACAAGCAGCCCGGTTACGCCGTCGTAACCCTTTCCAGCAAACGCACCGGCGTTCCCCCGGGCGACGTTTCCGATCGCCAGATGGAGGCGGTGGCGGACTGGGCCGAGGCCTACGGCTTCGGCGAGATCCGCGTCAGCCACCAGCAGAACTTCGTGCTGCCGGACGTTGCCGCCGATGCGCTGCACGAGTTGTGGCGCGCCGCCAGCGGGCTGGGTCTGGGCACCGCCAACCGGAACCTGGCCACCGACATCATCTGCTGCCCCGGCGGCGATTACTGCTCACTGGCCAACGCCAAGTCGATTCCCGTCGCGGAGGCCATTCAGCAACATCTCGATGACCAGGACTACCTCCACGACCTCGGCGAGATCGACATCAACATCTCCGGCTGCATGAACGCCTGCGGCCACCACCACGTCGGCCATATCGGCATTCTCGGGGTAGACAAGAAAGGACGGGAGTTTTATCAAATCTCGCTCGGCGGCCATTCGGGCGACGACGCGTCGCTGGGACGGATCGTCGGGCCCTCGGTATCCCGGGCGGAAGTCATCGCGGTCATCCAGGACATCCTCGACACCTACCTCGAGCATCGTATCGAGGACGAGAGCTTCCTCCACTGTGTCCGCCGGGTCGGACTGGAACCCTTCAAGGAGCGCATTTATGCCAAAGCTGCTTAGTCTGAACGGGGAGTACGAGATCTCCGCCAACCATCCGCTCGCGGCGGGTCACCACGGCTCGCCATGGCGGCAGGCGGAGAACGACGCCCCATCGGTCCGGCATGGCGTGACAGCCGTCGCGCCCGATCTCGTAGATGCCGGGGAATGGACGCCGGACTGCGGCAAGGGTGTACGCCTGGCAGTCGATCATGCCCTGGAGGAGCGCTTCCTGTCGGCGGACAGGATCGCCATAGAATTCCCCGCCTTCAACGACGGGCGCGGGCTGTCGCTGGCCGTTCTGCTGCGCACCCGGTACGGCTATACCGGCGACATCATGGCGACGGGCGACGTCCATGAAGACATGCTGCACTACATGCGCCGCTGCGGGTTCACCAGTTTCCTGGTGCCCGATGAGCGCGACCTCGAAACAGCCCTGTCAACACTTGCACCCTACTCCGATTACTATCAGGCTTCGGTCATTGAACCGCAACCAGCTTTTCGTCGGATAGGGAGAGGTGCCTGACCCGCATTTACTTCAGTCGGTCTTCCTGATATTCGCCGGAGCCGCCGTGCTGGCGGCCCTGGCGCTGTTTGGCCGACAACCGCTGCTCGTGGCCTATATCGCCATCGGCTGCCTGCTCGGGCCGCACGGCCTGGCGCTGGTGACCGATGCGGTACAGCTTTCGGAGATCGCGGAGATCGGGATCATCTTCCTGCTCTTTCTGGTCGGCCTCGACCTGCAGCCGTCGAAGCTGCACAACATGGTCATGAAGTCCCTGGTGACGGCGCTGCTGTCGAGCATCGCGTTCTTTGCGGTCGGGTTCTCGGTCATGCTGGGTTTCGGTTTCGACCTCCGGGAAGCCATCGTCACGGGTGTGGCGGTCACCTTCTCGAGCACGATTCTCGGAATCAAGCTGCTGCCGACAACGGTACTGCACCACCGCCACATCGGCGAAATCGTGGTCAGCCTGCTGCTCATCCAGGACTTCATCGCAATCGTTGCCCTGCTGTTCGCTTCGGGGTACGGGACCAGCCTTACGAGCCTGGCTACGAACCTGGGCACCATCGCGATCGCACTGCCGCTGCTGTCGGTAGGCGCCTGGCTGACGGTCCGCTACCTGATCCTGCCGTTGCTGAAGAAATTCGATGTCTTTCACGAATTCACCTTTCTGTTGGCGATCGGATGGTGCCTGGGATTTGCGAGCCTTGCGGAAGCCACCGGCCTGTCCCTGGCAATCGGCGCCTTCATAGCCGGCGTCGCGCTGGCCACGAGTCCGATCGCCCTGTATATCGCCGAGAGTCTGCGCCCATTGCGCGACTTCTTCCTGGTGCTGTTCTTTTTCACCGTCGGGGCGGCGCTGGACGTCCGGTTGCTGATCGAAGTGGCACTGCCGACCGGGCTGCTCGCCGCCTTGCTGATGCTGGTCAAACCGGGCGTTTTCTCCGCATTGCTGCGCTGGCAAGGGGAACACTCCGCGACGTCCTGGGAGGTCGGCTACCGCCTGGGACAGGCATCTGAATTCTCGCTCCTGGTCAGCTACGTCGCCATAACGGCCGGCCTGCTCGGCAAGGAGGCGGCGCACGTTGTCCAGGGCGCCACCGTCCTGACCCTTGTGGTTTCTAGTTACCTGGTGATTTTCCGCTACCCGAGCCCCATAGCGGTGCACGCCGAATTGCGCAGGGACTGAGCAGCGCGCTGCAGCCGGCCCGGCCCGGATTACGGGCGGAACAGTAGACCTGACAGGCGGTCGACGCTGTTTTCGACCTGGGCGAGCAGCTTTTCCAACGGCTTCTTTGGCTCCGCCCAGCTTACTTCATAGACGTCGGTGTCGGCGCACCGGTTCATCAGGTACTCATCGCTCGTCATGATCTCGTCGACCAGGTTGAGTTCGATGGCGCGTTGGCCGTACCAGGCTTCCCCGGTCGCGACCTTTTCGAGGTCGAGCCCAGGACGCTTGTCCAGGACGAACTCCTGGAACAGCGAATGCAGGTCCTCCATCTCGTCGATGAACTTCTGCCGGCCCTCGTCGGTGTTCTCTCCGAATACAGTCAGGGTTCGCTTGTGCTTGCCGGCGGTAAGAACCTCCACATCGACGTCCTTTTTCTTGAGCAGGCGGTGTATGTTTGGAATCTGGGCGACGACGCCGATGGAACCGACCACGGCGAACGGTGCGGCAATGACACGGTTCGCAACCGCCGCCATGAGATAACCGCCGCTCGCCGCGACCTTGTCGACCGCCACGACGAGATTCAGGTTCTTCTCCCGGATGCGCAAGAGCTGCGAGGCGGCCAGGCCATAGCCGTGAACCAGCCCGCCCGGGCTCTCGATGCGGGCGACGACTTCATCGCCGTCCCGGGCTTCGGACAGAATAGCGTTGATCTCATGCCGGAGTTGCGTGACCCGGCTCGCCTGCAGGTCGCCCTTGAAACCAATAACGAAGACGCGGCCCGGCCGCTCTGCCTCCTCCGGGCCCTTGCGCCGTTCCTGCTTCTTTCTCTTGGCGGCGGCCTTGGCGGCCTTCTTGAACTCGGCGGCCGGCAGAACGGCCTGCTCGATGCGCTGCCTGAGGTTGTCCAGGCGGTCGTTGAGACGGTCGACTTCCAGGTGCCCCATGGTCGCCGGGCGCTTTTTCGCCGCCAGGGATGCGGCGGCTGATATCACGATCAGGATAGCAACGACAACGGTGACCGCCTGGGCCAGGAAAACCAGATATTCGTACAAATAGGCCATGCCGGGCTCCTGTTCGATCGATGTGCCATGTTTCGGCGTGCCCCTGAGAGAAACGGGGCAGCCGGCCCGCACGTTTCAGCAGTCTTCGTCGCGGGGCGTCGGGACGCCGTCCCGCGAGCTGCGGGGCGGCGGCGGCCTACTCTACTGGTTCGAACGGATTCTCGTCCAGACGCAGGCGTCACCCAGCCGTGTGAGCATGGCCTCGTGGGCGGCCAGTTCCTCTGGGCTGGCCCTGATCACCTTCAACCGCGGGCGGTCGGCCGGCAGCGGTGGAAACTCTTCCTCGCCGGCGACTGCCTGGGCGTCCCGCCCGAGAGGGCTGGCGAACATCCCGGTCTGTCCGCCGGTCATCGCCAGGTAGACATCCGCCAGTATCTCCGCGTCCAGCAGTGCCCCGTGCAGCTTTCTGTGAGTGTTGTCCACCCCGTAGCGGCGGCACAGGGCGTCCAGGCTGTTCCGCTGCCCGGGATGGTGGCGCCGCGCGAGGTCCAGGGAATCTTCTATCCGGCAGATGTCGTGCAGGCGGAAATCGGCTTCCGGAATCCTGGAAAACTCGTCGTCGAGAAAGGAGGTATCGAATGGCGCATTGTGAATGATCAGTTCCGCGCCACGGACAAATTCGACGAAATCCTCGCAGATATCTGCAAACGTCGGCTTGTCGTCGAGGAATTCGCGAGTGATGCCGTGTACCTCCAGGGCGCCCTCGTCGATCTCCCGTTCCGGATTGACGTAGGCCTGGAAGTGCGCGCCGGTACGCTTCCGGTCGATGAGTTCGACACAGCCGATCTCTATGATCCGGTGGCCCTGCTCGGGTTCCAGGCCCGTGGTTTCGGTGTCCAGAACGATCTGGCGCATCAGCGGCGGCTCTCCGCCGGAGCGTCGTCGACAAGTCCCCCGCCGGATTCCGGGTACCTCTTGAGGGCATCGATAGCCTCGTTGGCTAGACGGTCGACTTCCTCGTTCTCCGGGTGGCCGCTGTGCCCCTTCACCCAACGCCAGTCGATCTGGTGGGGTTCTGCAGCGGCTTCCAGGCGCTGCCAGAGATCGCGGTTCTTGACCGCCTTTTTCTGGCTTGTGCGCCAGCCGTTCCGCCGCCAGCGGGAAACCCATTCGGTGATCCCCCGCCGCAGGTATTCGGAGTCCGTCGACAGCACGACGCGGCAGGGCCTGGTCAACCGCTCCAGCCCCTCGATGGCGGCCATGAGTTCCATGCGGTTATTGGTGGTGTCGGGTTCCGCCCCGGAGACGGCCTTGCTGCTGCCCCGGTAGCGCAGCAGTGCCGCCCAGCCACCGGGGCCCGGATTGCCCCGGCAGGCGCCGTCAGTGAAGATTTCAACGACTGCGCTCAAGGGGCTTCCAGGCAGTCGGTTTCGGATAGGCGACCGGTGCGACGCGGGTTCGTTCGCGGGTTTTGCGGCGCCCCGTCCAGCGTGCGCCGTGAACCTGCTTCAATGCCGAGACAATGAGGATGCCCCCGGTGGGTGGCTGCACCCGGTTCACCCAGGCACGGGCCTGCTCCGGCCACTTCCACCCCAGGTGCATGGGCAGGCCAAAGCCGAGGTATGCGGTGCGGGCTTCCGGCTTGAATCCCAGCAGCGCCAGCCAGTCGAACAGGCGCAGGGGATTGACGAACCGCATGCCCGAGAACAGGTCGTCGTGCAGGCGCCCGTACGCCGCCCGCAAGCCCCACAGGCTCAATGCGTTGAATGCGCAGATCAGCAGACGGCCGCCCGGTGCGATGACGCGGCTCACCTCGCGCAGCGCCTGCCGTGGGTCTTCCTCCAGTTCCAGGCTGTGATGCAGAACGAAGCCGTCCGCCAACCGGTTTGGCAACGGGAGCGCATCCAGCCGGCTCGTCATGCTGGCCAACTCGGAGTGAACGTCCGTTTCCTGAACGGCCAGGTAGAAGCAGTTGCGCACCATGCAACGCTTGACGCCTCCGGCCGCCGACGGCGTGCCGCCGGACCAGATCAGCGTATCGCCGTGAAAGCGCCGCACGAGGTCGGCAAGGAGGGGCTCTTCCCGGGCGACGATCCATTGCCCCAGACTGCTGTCGGACCAGCCCGCAGGTGGTTGTATGGGCCCTTGCAAGCTGGCTGCCCCGCTCAGCGCCGCTCGATGTCGGCTTGGGTATCCAGTGCCGCCTGCAGCGCCGCGAAGTCCAGGGTGCCGCCGCGGGAGGCGAACCAGCCGCGCATGGTGTCGAGTTCCGCTTCGGAGACCGCCGCGAGGTCGCCGTCCACTACCCGCGTGACGGTTACCAGGGCCTCCCCTTCCTCGCCGAGACTCGCCTCACCCACGCTTCTGTCCCCTTCCGGGGGCCTCGGCAACGCGAAGGCAACCGACAGAACCTCCTCAGGCGCCGAACCGTCCGCACGGCTGACGAGTTCGAAGGTCTCCCAGTCGAGACCATGGGCATTGGCCGCATTGGTTACGCTCGCGCCTTCGCGAATCTGCTGCAGTGTCTCGCTTCGAGCGGCGAGCAGCGCCTGGCGCGCCTTCTGCTCGACGAGCAAGGCGTTTATCTCCTCCTCGACTTCGGCAAAGGGCCTGACCTCGGGTGGATAGTGCTCGCTCACCCGCGCCACCACGGCTCGCCCGTCGCCGTATTCGACCGTGGGGCTGTTGTTGCCGTCGAGCAGCACATCGACCTCGAACAGCGCATCGCGCAATTCCTCGTTGACGAAGATCCCCTCGCCGGATTCACGGGTTATGCCGGCGGCTGTACCGATGTCGAGTTGGAGGGTATCCGCGATGCTGTTCAGGGAATCGTTCATCTCGAACGCCAGGCTGTCGAGTTCCCTCACCCGGTCGTTGAACAGCTCCCTGGCCGCGTTCTCGACCAGGCGGCGCTCGATATCCGCCCGGCGTTCCTCGAAAGTGGGATACGGCTGAATCTCGATGCCGTCGAGCCGGATCAGGTGGTAGCCGAACTGCGTCTTGACCGGCTCGGAGATCTGGCCGTCCTCTTCGAGACTCCACAGCACCCGCTCGAATTCGGGATCGAATATTCCCTTGCCGACGCTACCCAACTCGCCTCCCGCGGTACTCGATCCGGGATCTTCCGAATACTCCCGGGCCAGGTCCGCAAAAGACTCCCCGGCATCGATGCGTTCGCGGATTGCGCCCAACTGTACCCTCGCCTGCTCGTCGCTCCGATCGTCGGTGACCTGCAAAAGAATGTGTGAACTGTTGCGCAACTCTTCCCCGCCGGCGTTCGCCTTGTCAGCTTCGTATTCGCCGCGGATTTGTTCCTCGCCGATGTCGACGGCCGGGTCCTGCTCGAGCATCTGCCAGTTCAGCTCCAGATAGGCCACATCGACAGATTCCTCTGTCATGAACTCCGCCTGGTGTTCGTCGTAATACGTGAGAATCTGCTCCGGTGCGATTTCGATGCCTGCGCTGAAATGTTCGACGGTAAACGGCAGATAAGCGATGTCGCGGCTCTGGTTCATCAGCGCGTTCAGCAACCGGGTTTCCCATAGCGGCAGAACGGCCGTTTCGGTAACGGCCTGGCGCAACTGGTTCAATCTAAGCAGGTTCGCCATCTCCTCCAGGTATTCCGGGGCGGAATAGCCGAGGGCTGAAACGGCGCGCCGGTAGAGGTTTTCGTTAAATTGGCCGTCCACCTGAAAGTTGGGGTCGCCTGCGACAATGTCGTCCACCTGGGATTTCGATGCCTGCAGGCCCAACTCGGCGATGGCCTGGTCAAGCAGCTTGCGGACGATCAACTGTTCCAGGGAGGCCTGCTGCAGGGCCAGTTGATCGATGGCTTCCGGATCGACCTCATCGCCGAGTTGCAGCAGGATTCTGCGGCGCTGCCGTTCGGTTTCCACTTCCACCATGGTGCGGGTGATCTCATCGCCATTGACGCTGGCAACCTCGGGGTCGCCCGGTGCAAAGACGTTGAAGGCGCCGAAGCCGAAAAACGCCAGCGCGAATACCAGCACCGCCACGATGATCTTGAAACCCGTGCTCTGGGTACGGTCTCTAAGCTTCTGCAACATGGTTCGAATCCCGGAACGAAAAAAGGCGCAGAAACTGCGCCCTTAGACGAATTTGTGGAACCCCTGCTCTGGGGATATCGGTCAGCGTGGGGCCAGCCCTTAGTTCAAAGCGTCCTTGAGCGCCTTGCCGGGCTTGAATGCCGGTACCCTGGCCGCGGCGATCTCGATGGTTTCACCGGTCTGAGGGTTGCGGCCCGTGCGCGCCGCCCGGTCTCTGACCGAAAACGTGCCGAACCCTACCAGCGCAACAGGGTCGGACTGTTTGAGCGAGTCGGTAATGGCGTCAAGCGTTGCTTCGAGTGCCCGCGCGGCCGCCGCCCTGGAGATATCGGATCCTGCTGCGATGCGATCTATGAGTTCGGATTTATTCACATGTTTTCCCTCGATTACGGCAATCCGTGAAGTAACTGCCGAGATGAAATTGCAACCGTATGACGACTACGATCAGCCCTCGCGTTTATACCAATAGCGATTTTTCACTGCAAGCCTGAGTACGGTTCCTGTCCAATCAATGTGGGTTGACTGTCGGTTTCTCGTCAGTTTTCAGGTCGACCACCGGGACGGCCACCGGGGGGTCCACTTCGTTGCGAAACCGGGGCGCCGGCATTCGCTCGAGGACCAATTCGAGCACCGCATCCATCCACTTGACCGGGTGAATTACCAGGTTCTCCTTGATGTTGTCTGCTATCTCTTTGAGATCACGTTGATTTTCTTCCGGAATGACAACCTGACGAATGCCACCCCGATGGGCGGCGAGCAGTTTCTCCTTCAACCCGCCGATGGGCAGAACCCGCCCGCGCAGGGTGATCTCCCCCGTCATCGCCACGTCGGCACGAACGGGAATGCCGGTTACCACGGAGACCATGGCCGCGCACATGCCGATGCCCGCGCTCGGGCCATCTTTTGGTGTCGCGCCTTCGGGAACGTGGATGTGGAGGTCGAATTTTTCGTGAAAATCACCGGGTACACCCAGCGCCTCGCCGCGGCTGCGCACGAATGTGAGCGCCGCCTGGATGCTCTCCTGCATGACGTCGCCCAGCGAACCGGTCTTGGTTTGCCGTCCCTTGCCGGGGACGGCCACCGCCTCGATGTTGAGCAGTTCCCCGCCCGCCTCCGTCCAGGCAAGCCCGGTGACAATGCCGATCTGATTGCTCTCTTCGGCGAGCCCATAGGTGTGACGGCGTACGCCGTTGTATTCCTCGATGTCCCTGGCGCGGACCGCGATGTCGCCGATGTCCGGTTGCAATGCCGTGCGCTTGACCACTTTTCGGGCCAGTTTGGCGATCTCCCGCTCCAGGCCGCGCACCCCCGCCTCCTTGGTGTAGTAGCGGATCAGGTGCAGTATCGCCTTGTCGGTCAATGAGAGTTCGCCGGTTTTCAGGCCTGTGCGCTCCAGGTGCTTGGGTATGAGGAAGCGCTTGGCGATGTTGAGCTTCTCCTCCTCGGTGTATCCGGGCAGCCGGATGACCTCCATCCGGTCCAGCAGTGCCGGCGGGATATTGAGCGAGTTGGAGGTGCACACGAAAAACACGTCCGACAGGTCGTAGTCGACTTCGAGATAATGATCGTTGAAGGTCCCGTTCTGCTCGGCGTCGAGCACCTCGAGCAGCGCACTCGCTGGGTCGCCCCGAAAATCGGTGCCCATCTTGTCCACTTCATCGAGCAGGAACAACGGGTTGCTGACACCAGCCTTCGTCATTTTCTGGACAATGCGGCCCGGCATCGAACCGATATAGGTGCGCCGGTGGCCGCGTATTTCGGCCTCGTCCCGAATGCCGCCCAGCGCCACCCGCACGAACTTGCGATTCGTGGCGCGGGCAATGCTCTCGCCAAGGGAAGTCTTGCCGACACCCGGCGGCCCGACGAAACAGAGCACCGGCCCGTTCATGCGCCGTACCCGGCTCTGCACCGCCAGGTATTCGATGATGCGCTCCTTGACCTCCTCGAGCCCGTAGTGATCCTCGTCGAGGATCTCCTGGGCCTTCGGGAGATCCCGGCGTACGCGGCTGCGTTTCTTCCAGGGAATGCTCAGCATCCAGTCGAGATAACCGCGGACCACGGTCGCCTCCGCCGACATCGGCGCCATCAATTTCAATTTGCTCAACTCGGCGAGCGCCTTGGTTCTGGCGTCTTTCGGCATGCGGACTTCCGCGACCTTCGCGGCCAGTTGATCGATCTCGCTGGATCCTTCGTGGATATCGCCGAGTTCCTTCTGGATCGCCTTGATCTGCTCGTTGAGGTAGTACTCCCGCTGGCTCTTCTCCATCTGTTTCTTGACCCGGCCGCGGATGTTCTTGTCGAGCCGCTGGACGTCGAGGTGGGTATCCATCAGTGAGAGAACCAGGTCGATTCTCTGCTTGAGATCGAATGTTTCAAGGACAGCCTGCCTGTCCTTGACGGACAGGGCCATGTGCGAGGCGATGGCATCGATGAGACGCGCCTGGTCGTCGATGCCGGATAGCGTGGCCAGCACCTCCTGCGGCACTTTCTTGCTGAACTGCACGTACTCCTCGAACTGGGACATGGCCATCTGCACGCCCTTCTGCACATCGTCAGCATCCGCCGGCCCTTCCGCCACCGTCTCGACGTCGGCGACGATAAAGGCACCGTCGAAATCCAGCCGCGCGATGCTGGCCCGCTGTTCGCCCTCCACCAGCACCTTGACGGTGCCGTCAGGGAGCTTGAGCAGTTGCAGGATGGTTGCCAGGGTGCCGACCGAAAAGACATCGTCGGCCCCCAACCGCTGGGCCTCGGCATCCCGCTTGGCCACGAGCAGGATGCTCTTGCTCGCGCTCATTGCCGCATCGAGGGCCTGGATGGAGCTTTCGGTGCCCACGAACAGGGGATGCACGCCGTGCGGATAGACGACCATGTCGCGCAACGGCAGCACCGGCAGGCCGGTGATGGGGTTCTGGGTCATGGCAGGGTCTGCTAGCCGCACCTATTCATGAATGATCGTAGCGAGGTTGACAAGAGTAGTGAAAGCACTGGGTGCGCGGACCAGAGCGCGCGCAGGCGTGCTTGACAGCACGTTGAGCACGCGGCGGGAGCACGCCCAGTGATTTCGCTGCTATTGACGACCGCAGTAGATTATTCATGAATAGGTGCGGCTTGAGCAGCACTCAGTCTTCCGGCGCGGCGGCGACCTTGTCCCGGTTTTCGTACATGAGCATGGGTTTGCTTTCGCCCGTGATCACGCTTGCATCGATCACCACCTTGGCGATGGGCTCGGATGACGGCAGGTCGTACATGGTGTCGAGCAGCACGGCTTCGAGAATGGAGCGCAGCCCCCGGGCGCCGGTCTTGCGTTCCATGGCCCGTTGCGCGACGGCTTTCAGGGCGTCCTCGCGAAAGTCCACCTCGACGCCTTCCATCTCGAAGAGCTTCGCGTACTGCTTGGTGAGAGAATTCCTGGGCTCGGTGAGAATTCGCATCAGCGCATGGATGTCGAGTTCCTCGAGGGTGGCAACCACGGGCAAGCGGCCGACGAACTCGGGGATCAGCCCGTAACGGATGAGGTCTTCGGGCTCGACTAGGCGCAGGGTCGCCCCGATCTGCTTGCGGGACTCCTCGCCTCTCACCTCCGCGCCGAAGCCGATGCCGGACTTGTCGGAGCGCTCGAGGATCACCTTGTCGAGGCCCGCGAAAGCGCCCCCGCAGATGAACAGGATATTCGAGGTATCCACCTGCAGGAATTCCTGCTGCGGGTGCTTGCGCCCGCCCTGGGGCGGCACGGAGGCGATGGTGCCCTCGATCAGTTTCAGGAGGGCCTGCTGAACGCCTTCTCCGGATACGTCTCGGGTAATGGAGGGGTTGTCGGACTTGCGCGAGATCTTGTCGATCTCGTCGATGTAGACGATGCCCACCTGGGCCCGTTCCACATCGTAGTCGCACTTCTGCAGGAGCTTCTGAATGATGTTCTCGACATCTTCGCCGACGTACCCGGCTTCGGTGAGCGTCGTCGCATCGGCAATGGTGAACGGCACGTCGAGCAGTCTCGCGAGCGTTTCCGCGAGCAGCGTCTTGCCGCAGCCGGTGGGGCCGATCAGCAGGATGTTCGACTTGGAAAGCTCGACGTCGTCTTTCTTGCCGGAGTAGTTCAACCGCTTGTAATGGTTGTAGACCGCGACCGAGAGGACCTTCTTGGCGTGTTCCTGGCCGATGACGTACTCATCGAGAATGCCGTTGATTTCGGCGGGAACGGGGAGCTTGTCGCCATCGCCGCTCTGCGCGCCCTCCGAGACCTCCTCGCGGATGATGTCGTTGCAGAGTTCCACGCACTCGTCACAGATGAACACGGACGGCCCCGCAATGAGCTTGCGTACCTCGTGCTGGCTCTTGCCGCAGAAGGAGCAATAAAGGAGCTTGGTGGAGTCGCCTCGCCTACCGCCTTCGTCAGCCATGCTTACCTCGACAGGATTCCGTCATCTTTAACCTTGCGGTTTATCCGGGGATTTTTCAAGCCTAGCCCGCGCTTCCCGGCCTACTGTCCGACCACGGCGGGCAGCGATTTGCGCGCCTGCTGAACCCGGTCGACCAGGCCGTATTGTTCCGCATCATCCGGGCTCATCCAGAAGTCGCGGTCGGAATCGGCCCTGATACGCTCCACCGGCTGACCGGTGTGCTGGGCGAGCAGTTGATTCAGGCGCTCGCGCATGTGCAGGATCTCTTTCGCCTGGATCTCGATATCGGCGGCAACCCCCCGGGCCCCGCCCATCGCCGGCTGGTGGATCATCATGCGGGAGTTGGGCAGCGCATAGCGCTTGCCAGGCTCGCCCGCGGCGAGCAGGAAGGCGCCCATGCTGGCCGCCTGGCCGATGCACAGGGTGCTGACGTTGCAGCGCACGAACTGCATCGTGTCGTAGATGGCCATCCCGGACGTCACGGCCCCGCCGGGGCAGTTGATGTACATGTGGATGTCCTTGTCCGGGTTCTCCGACTCCAGGTACAGGATCTGCGCGATGACCAGGTTGGCCACCTGGTCTTCCACCGGCCCTACCACGAACACGATGCGGTCCTTCAACAGGCGGGAATAGATGTCGTAGGCACGCTCGCCGCGCGACGACTGTTCGACCACCATGGGCACCAGTCCCAGTGCGCTGGTCTCTTTCATTCTGCTTCAAACTCCTTCAAATGGCATTGCGAGGCCGGCATCCTGCTGCCGGTCAGCCCGCAGGTTCATCGGACGGCGGGTCGGCCGCGCCCTCCTCGTCGGATTCGTTGTCTTCCAGCATCTTGCCGGCAATGATGTCGGCATAGGACCGTTCCTGCAAACTCACCTGGGCCGCCTCGAGCACGGTCTCGACGACGCTGTCCTCGAGCACGGCCATTTCTACGCCCGCGAGCTGTTCCTCGTTCTGATAGTACCAGGCGACCACCTGATCCTTGTCGGCGTAGGGTTCGGCAAGTTCCTCGATCCGCGCCCTCATCTTTTCTGCATCTGCCGTCAGCTCGTGCTGGCGAACGATTTCCCGAGTGATCAGGCCCACGGCGACCTGCCGTTCGGCCTGCTCCCGGAACAGATCGTCCGGTAGCGATACCCCCTTGCGCTCCGCTTCCGGCACACGCTGCAGCATCCGGTCCTTGAGGGCGTGAATTTCATGGTGGACAAGTGCGTGGGGGAGCTGAACGTCGTGGTTTTCCACCAGTTGGTCCATGACCCGGCGCTTGACCTGCCCCCGGATCGCACCGTCGAGTTCACGGCGCATGTTGCCGGCGACTTCCTCGCGAAAGGCTTCCATGTCACCGTCCTCCACGCCGAATGCGCGGATGAACTCCTCGTCTATTTCGGGTAACCGGGGCTCCTGCACGACGTTTACCGTCGCCGTGAAGTGCACGGTCTTTCCGGCCAGTTCATCGCTGTGGTAATCCTCGGGAAAATCTGCCGGGAACTCTTTGGTATCCCCCGCCGCCATACCCCGGACCGCCTGATCGAAATCCTCGATCATGCGCCCGGAACCGAGTTCGAAAACAGCGGCCTCCGCCTTGTTGCCCTCAAATGGCTCGCCGTCGAGCAGGCCCTCGAAGTCGACCGTGACCAGGTCGCCCTCTTCGGCGCCCCGCTCTACCTCGTCCCACTCCTGGCGCTGCTCGCGCAGTCGCTGCACCATGTCATCGATGTCGTCGCCGGTGATCTCGCAGGTCGGCTGCTTGATCTCCAGGTTGGAGAAATCGGCCAGCTCAACCGGGGGGAAAACCTCGAAGGTGGCCGTGAACTCGAAATCGTCGCCCGGGTCGAGCTTGACCACCTGCAGCGTCGGCGAACCCGCGGGCGACAGCGCTTCTCGTTGCACGGCTTCGCTGAAACTTGCCCGCATGACGTCGCTGGCGGTCTCTGCCCGGGCGGCGGCGCCGAAACGGCGGCGCACTTCCTTCATGGGAACCTTGCCGGGCCGGAAGCCGGGCAGGCGAACCTGGCCGCGCGTCTGCGTGAGCCGCGAGGAAACCTGATCCTCGAACTGTTCTGAGGGAACGACTATGGTCAGGCGCCGCTCGAGGTCCGAGGTCTTTTCCACTGATACCTGCATGGCCGGACCTCTTATTCGCGGATTTCGCGGATCGGCTTGTCAAGCGAGTTAAGTTTGCACCCGGTCACTGTTTTCTCGTCGAGTCGGGGCAGGGCCCCGTTTGTTTTCCGGCCATCGCGGTTGATTGGGGTGGACGATGGGGTTCGAACCCACGACCGCCGGGACCACAACCCGGAGCTCTACCGGCTGAGCTACGTCCACCGTCAGTCTGGCTGCCGGCCTGTTGGCACGCCCGGAAGGACTCGAACCTTCAACCCCCTGCTTAGAAGGCAGGTGCTCTATCCGGTTGAGCTACGGGCGCAATAGCGGCCGCTTGCCTTTCAGGCAGCGTTTCCGCCGGCTTTGGCCGGCACCACGCTCGCCTGGTTCAATCTGGTCGGGGTAGAGAGATTCGAACTCCCGACACCCTGCTCCCAAAGCAGGTGCGCTACCAGACTGCGCCATACCCCGGCCGATCTGCCAGCCAGCGGCGCAGGCTCCATTAGCCCGCCCTGCCGGCGGCGGGCGGATGATACTGGCGGCTGTTTCGACCGTCAAACCTGGATGAACAGAAAATTCATGGCCTTGCCCGACCTGCGGCAGCTTCGCGGCAACGTGCCGCTGACTGCCGGGCGGGGTTCGGAGACCGACCTGTTTCCAATCCAGGACGACAGCCGATGGCTGGAAATCTGGATCGCTGCTGCCCAAGGCACGCTAGAATGCGCGTTTTCGGGGGTGCCATGGTTGCCAGGATACTCGACGGGGCTGGGATCGCCCGTGAATTGAGAGACGAGATGCGGGAAACGGTCGCGGCGTCGGTCGCCGCCGGCAACCGTCCGCCCGGGCTCGCGGTCATCCTGGTGGGCAATGACCCCGGCTCTGTCGTTTATGTCAACGCCAAGCGGCGCGACTGCGACCAGGTAGGCTTTCACTCCGTCGTGCAGCACGTCTCCGCGAACGTGACCCAGCAGGATCTGGAGAGCCGCGTGGCGGCGCTCAACCTCGACCCCAGCATCGATGGAATTCTTGTGCAGCTTCCCCTGCCGGCCCACATCGATGCAGATCGAATCATCGACCGCATCGACCCGGCGAAAGACATCGACGGTTTTCACCCCTATAACATCGGTCGCCTCGCACTGCGCCGTCCCGCGCTGCGGTCCTGCACGCCGAAGGGCATCATGCAGCTTCTCGACCGCACCGGGATCGAGTACAAGGGTGCGGAAGCCACCGTCATCGGGGCCTCCAACCATCTGGGACGGCCCATGGGCCTGGAGTTGCTGCGGGTGGGCTGTACGGTGACCACCGCGCACAAGTTCACCATCGATACCGCGGCCAAGGCCCGGGAAGCCGATATCCTCATCGCCGCCGCCGGCGTGCCCGACCTGGTCAGGGGAGACTGGGTGAAACCGGGGGCCGTGGTGATCGACGTCGGCTTCACGCGCGGCGAGAACGGCAAGCTGAACGGTGATGTGGCGTTCGAGGAAGTCCGGGAGCGGGCAGCCTGGATTACCCCCGTTCCAGGCGGCGTGGGGCCGATGACGCGGCTGGCACTGCTGCAGAATACGCTTGTATCGGCCGGCCAGGCCTGAGCAAGCCCAACGTGCCCGCGCGCCAGGGATCAGCCCGCCCCGCCGGCAGGGACCATGAACCGCATCTTCCTCTCCGACCTGCACCTTGACTCCGCGCAGGGCGTTGCGTTTGCGCGCTTCAGCGAGTGCATTGCCAGCGAAACAGGCTGGGCCGATGAAATTTTCATTCTGGGCGATCTTTTCGAGGCATGGATCGGCGACGACGACGACTCCGATCTGGCCGAGCGGGCCTGTTCCGTACTTAGGGAAGCTGCCGGGGGCGCCCGAGTGCTGCTCATGGCCGGCAACCGGGATTTTCTGTGGGGACCCGGTTTCGCGTCACGTACCGCCGCTGTCCTGATCGACGACCCCCATCGCACCGAGGACGGCCTGATACTGACCCACGGTGACGCGCTCTGCACTGAAGACACCGACTATGTCGAATTCCGCCGCACCGTCCGCTCCGACGCCTGGCGGAAAGAAATGCTGGCGCGCCCGCTGGAGGAGCGGCGGCGCATCGGTGCGGAAATGCGCGCGGCAAGCGCCGCGGCCAGCCAGAACAAGGCCGACAACATCATGGATGTGACTCCGGCGGCGGTGACCCGCCTGCTGCGGGAACAGGCGGCACGGACGGTAATTCATGGACATACCCACCGTCCCGCGGTTCATCTCAGCCCGGGCGGCACCCGCTACGTACTGGGCAACTGGGAGCGCTGCGGGTGGGTGCTGCGCCAGCAGAACGTGCGGTTCGACCTGGAGTGCTTCTCCCTGGCCGTTCCTTACCGGCGCCCTGAATAGAGATGCCCCCTGAGGCCGGTCCGGTCCGGCCTGGCTTGCGGTTCTGGGGCGCGCCGGTTCCCGCCATGCCTTCTGGCGCGACGACGATTGGACTAGTCCGCCGGAATCTTGTAGCTGCGCTCGTAGGTGGCCAGGGAGCGGCTGTGAAACTCGCGGTTGATGGCCGACAGGAATTCCCTGGCCGACGACGGCCCCTTCCCGTCGCTTTCTCCTGTGCTTTCCACCCAGGGCAAGGGCAGCCTGCGCATCGCCAGGCGCCTGAGCACTTCGTACGCGAGCGATGTATCGCTCAAGCCGGCGCGGTCACGGATTTTCACGGATTCAGCAGTGGCGCACAGTATCCCTACCCGTTCATCGGACAGGACACGGGCGAGGGAACCGTCGCGCAGTTCCTCCAGGCGGCCCCAGATGGCGTCACGCTGGGCTTCATCGTAACCGTTCCACTGCACCACCTCGTGGGCAAAGCGGTTGCAGCCGCGGCAGACGAGGTCTCCGTAGGTGGTGGAGCATACGCCGATACAGGGACTGACCCGCCCGTAACGCATCAGGCCTGATTGTGCAGTTCGATGACCGTCTGGCCGGATTCCATTGCGGTTTCACGGCGCTGCTTCATGGCATCGCTTCTATGCTTCGACAGGCGCTTGAGATAGGCGGCATCGACATCGCCGGTAACGTACTTGCCGTCGAATACCGAACAGTCGAAGCGTGGGATGGAATGGTTGCCTTCCCGGGCGCTTCTGACCAGGTCCTCGATACGCTGGTAGACGAGCCAGTCGGCATTGATGACGCGGCCGACCTGCCTGTCCGAACGGCCGAAGGCCACCAGTTCCCCGGCCGCGGGCATGTCGATGCCATAAACGTTGGGATAGCGGATGGCCGGAGAAGCAGATGCCATGAAGACGTTCCTGGCGCCGGCTTCCCGGGCCATCTGAATGATCTGCCCGGTGGTGGTCCCCCGCACGATGGAGTCGTCGACGAGCAGGACGTTCTTGTCGCGGAATTCCAGTTCGATGGTATTGAACTTCTGGCGCACGGACTTCTGGCGCAGGTTCTGCCCGGGCATGATGAAGGTGCGCCCTATGTAGCGATTCTTGACGAAGCCTTCCCGGTACTTGACGTTCAGCCGGTGTGCGAGCGGCAATGCGCAGGTGCGGCTGGTATCGGGAACCGGAATGACCACGTCGATGCCGTGATCCGGATAGCGGGCGAGAATCTCGTCTGCGAGATACTCGCCCATGCGTAACCGCGACTTGTAGACGGATACCTCGTCGATGATGGAGTCGGGGCGCGCCAGGTAGACGTGCTCGAAAATACAGGGCACCAGCGCCGTTTCTTCGGCGCAGACACGGGTGTGGATTTCTCCCCTGTCGCTGATGAAAACAGCCTCTCCCGGCGCCACGTCAGCGATCATTTCGAAGCCGAGCATGTCCAGCGCCACGCTTTCCGAGGCGATCATGTAATCGTATCCCCGCCGGCTCCGCCGCCGCCCGTAAATCAGCGGCCGAATGCCAAACGGGTCGCGGAAGCCGACGATGCCGGCGCCTATGACCATCGCGATCGCCGCGTAGGCGCCCCGGCAGCGCTTGTGTACGCCGGCAACGGCCTTGAAGACGTCTACGGCGGTGGGTTCGTGGGCATGGGTCGTCTGCAGTTCGTGGGCAAAGACGTTGAGCAGGACTTCGGAATCACTGGTCGTGTTGACGTGGCGCAGGTCTTCACGGAACAGGTCTGCCTGCAGGCTCTCGGCGTTCGTGAGATTGCCGTTGTGCGCAAGCGTCACGCCGTAGGGTGAATTTACGTACATCGGCTGGGCCTCGGCGGAGCTCGAGGTGCCGGCGGTGGGGTAGCGCACATGACCGATGCCGACATTGCCCACCAGGCGGTCGATGTGCCGTTGCTCGAATACATCGTGGACCAGCCCGATTGCCTTGCGCAGGTGCAGCCGGTGACCGTCGCTGGTGACCATGCCCGCTGCATCCTGCCCGCGGTGCTGGAGGACGGTCAGCGCGTCGTAGATCTCCTGGTTGACCGGGCTCGAACCGACGATGCCGACGATGCCACACATCAGGTGGGCTCACCTGCCGTCGGAGCGTCGCTGTCCTGCTTCATGATCAGGTCTTTGGTCTGGCCCATGATCGTTAGCACGCCTTCTTCCATCTTCGCGAGTTCCGGGCGGATCCTGGACTCCTGCCACCATTGAGCGTCCTCGACAAAGGGACGCATTGCGATCAGCGCGACGGTGCAAACCACTATGCCGCGCGCACTGCCGAACAGAAACCCGAGAAACCGGTCGGTGCCGGTCAGACCGGTGGTTTCGATCAACTTTGCAAACAGCCATTGCACGATGGCGCCGGCAATGAGGACTGCGACGAATACCGCGGCGAAACCGAGCACGCTGCGCAGCGAGTCTCCCATATCGGCGCCGAATCGCGCGCCTACCACATCGCCGAGATAGAGTGCCGCGACCAGTGCGGCTGCCCAGATCACCAGGGAGAGCACCTCCTTGATCAGCCCGCGGGCCAGCCCCATTACCGCGGAGAGCAGAATTACGATGACGAGCACGATATCGGGGGTTGCAACGTTTGACATCTCGCCGCCAGTCCGGGACAGGACACTAACTGCCGAAAGCCATGATTCGGGCTTCTACCTCATACCGTTCGGAAAGCTCCTGCTGGAGTCGTTCCGCACGAGAGACATCGAGGACCGGCCCTATGGCCACTCGGTTCAGAACATCGCCGC
The DNA here is from genome assembly GCA_963663395.1 of Pseudomonadales bacterium. Classification (GTDB taxonomy): domain Bacteria; phylum Pseudomonadota; class Gammaproteobacteria; order Pseudomonadales; family Azotimanducaceae; genus Azophilus. Next base: position 3,248,963 of record OY760226.1, on the reverse strand, counting down.
CCGGTGGCCTGTAACTGGTCACGAAAGCCTCGAAACCGTCGGCGCGGAGCTTGTCGCGCAGGTCAACGGCGTTTTCCTGAAGGGCGAAACTCGCCAGTTGCACGGCCCATGCGTCGGTCGCGTCGTCCGGTACGCTCAGCACCGGTTCGCCGATTCGCGTTCCGGTCTCGCGATGGAAGCCCTGCTCGTCGACTTCCTGGCGCAGTTCCGCGACGCGCTCGGCGAAGTCGCTGGCCGGAGCTGCGTCTTCGAAGCGCTGCACGGCTTCCGGCACGAAGTCGGTTTCGATGAGTTCGACTTCCACGCCGGGGACACCGTCACCGTCAAAAAGCATGGGGAGAAAGATGATTGCCAGGGCCAGCAGAAACAGGCTGCCGGTGATGCGGTTCCGGATTTGCTCACTCATCTACGGTGATCGAACGACCCGTCGCTCTTGCGGGAACTCGGAGCAATTGACGGCGTCGCCGGATTTCGTCAGTTCCAAACGGGCGGTTTCCGCTGTGGCGAACGATCCGAACACGAGGATAACATCCCCCGGTTGCGCGAGCGACCCCGCTTCCTCCAGGCCACGGGCCACGGGACCGGCCACCGAAAACTCCCGGCGTCCCAGGCGCTCGGCAAGCGCGGCGGCGGTCAGCCCCCTCGGTGGCGGCGCATCTACCAGGATCCATCGCCCGACGATATCGTCCAGCGCCGCCAATATGCCTTTGGCATCCTTGTCGGCCAGCGTACCGAGCACCGCGGTGATGCCCGCATCGGGATAACGACGGGGCAACTCGCGCCGCAGGTATCCCGCACCCAGGGGGTTGTGCGCAACGTCGACGACCCAGCGCCGCCCCCCGCGCACGATCTCTTCGCAGCGCCCGGGCATCCAGGCACGGTCGATCGCGGCCCGAGCCGCGGTTACGTCGACCGTGCGGATTGCATTGGCGGCGGCAAGCGCCAGCGCGCAGTTGACGATGGGGAATGGCCCTCGGGGCAGGTCGTTCAGCGCGTGGCCGTTCAGATTCAGGCTCCAGCGGCCCTCCGGGTCGTCGTGGTGCTCGATCTCCCGACCGACCTGCATGCTGTTCCCGGCCAGTCCGGTTGCCGGCTCGAGTACGCTGGCCGGCATGTCGGGGCCGAGCATGACCTGCTGGCCCCGCCGCAGGACGCCGGCCTTTTCGGCGCCGATCTGTTCCCGGGTATCGCCAAGCCAGTCAGTGTGATCGATACCGATATTGGTGATCACGGCAATGTCACCGTCGACGATGTTGAACGCATCAAGGCGCCCGCCGAGCCCGATTTCCAGTACCGCCACATCGACCCCGGCCTGTTTGAAGCAGTACAGCGCAGCAAGCGACGTGAACTCGAAATACGTCAGCAGAGTATCGCCGCGCCCAGCCTCCACCACCTCGAACGCCGCGCACAGTGCCGCATCATCGACTTCGACGCCGTTGACGCGCACGCGCTCGTTGAAAACGTGTACATGGGGCGACAGGGTGCAGCCGACCGACAGACCGGAGGCGAGCAGCACCTGTTCCAGGCACACGCATGTGGAACCCTTGCCGTTCGTGCCCGCCACGATCACCGAGGTGGGCGCGGGCTTGCGCAGTTCGAGCCGGTCGGCGACCGACCCGATGCGGTCCAGCCCCAGTTCCCAGCTGCTCGAGTGAATGGTTTCGATGTACTCGAGCCATTCGTCAAGACTTCGCGCCACTTTTCACCCTTCTCCGGTGCAGATGTGCGAGCGGTCGGAGTGTGCCGGTGCAACCGGCGATGCAGAGCAGCGCTCAGGCATCGAGTGCGCGGCGGATTTCACCCACCGCACCGCCGAGCATGTCGGGGATGTCGCCGGCCCGCCCGGCCAGCTCTCCCATTCGGGAAACGAGGGCTGCGCCCACCACGACACCGTCGGCATGCGCCGCGACGGCCCTGGCCATTGCCCCGTCCTTGATCCCGAAACCCACCAGCACGGGCAGCGCGGTCTTGCGCCGCAGACGTGCCACGTTGGCCGCCACCGGAGCCAGGGCAATGTGATCGGCTCCGGTAATGCCCTTCAGCGAAACGTGGTAGACGAACCCGCCGGCCACGCCGTCGATCAGCTCGAGACGCTCATCGGTTGTGGTGGGTGCGGCGAGGAATATCAGGTCCATGTTCCGGGCGGACATTGCGGTGCGCAGCGTACTGGCCTCTTCCGGCGGCAGGTTGACCACGATCATGCCGTCGACGCCGGCGGTCGCGGCCCTTGCGACGAAATTGGTCTCACCCATCGCCAGCACGCTGTTGAGATAGCCCATGAGGATTACCGGCGTGGCGGTGTCCAGGGCCCGGAACTCGGCAACCATGTCCAGCACCTGCGCGAGGGTGACCCCGTTGGCGAGCGCCCGTTCCGACGCGGCCTGGATGGCGGGGCCGTCGGCCTCGGGATCGCTGAAGGGAACCCCCAGTTCCAGAAGGTCGGCGCCGCCGCCGACCAGTGCGTGCATGGCCGGAACGGTGGTTTGAACAGTGGGGTCGCCGGCGGTGATGAAGGGCACCAGCGCCGTGCGCTGCGATTCCCGCAACTGCGCAAGCGTTCGCTCAATGCGGCTCACAACTCGATCCCGTCGATTTCGGAGACGGTATGGATGTCCTTGTCGCCCCTGCCCGAGAGGTTGACGATGACGACCTGCCCGCGCTTCAGTTCGCTGGCGTGTTGCGCAACCCAGGCGACCGCATGACTCGATTCCAGGGCGGGCATGATGCCTTCGGTGCGGTTCAGCAGCCGGAATGCGTCCAGCGCGGCATCGTCCGTCACCGCGTCGTACTCGGCGCGGCCGATGTCTTTCAGCAGGCTGTGCTCCGGGCCGACCCCCGGATAGTCGAGCCCGGCCGAAATGGAATGGGTTTGCAGGATCTGGCCGTCGTCGTCCTGCATCAGGTAGGTGCGGTTGCCGTGCAGTACGCCGACAACCCCGTCATTGAGGGGCGCGGCATGGCGGCCCGTGGCAAGCCCGAGACCCGCCGCTTCGACACCCATCATGCGGACATCCGGATCGTCCACGAAGGAGTGGAACAGCCCCATGGCATTGGAACCGCCGCCGACACAGGCGACCAGCAAATCCGGCAGCCGTCCTTCCGCCTCCAGGCATTGCGCCCTGGCCTCGCGGCCGATCACCGACTGAAAATCCCGCACCAGGGCGGGGTACGGATGCGGGCCCGCGACGGAGCCGATGATGTAATGGGTATCGTCGACGTTGGTCACCCAGTCGCGCAGGGCTTCATTCAGGGCGTCTTTCAGCGTCTTCGAGCCGGAATGTACCGGGATTACGTCGGCGCCCAGCAGTTTCATGCGATAAACGTTCAGCGCCTGGCGGTGAATGTCGTCCACGCCCATGTAGACCTGGCACTTCATGCCGAACCGCGCCGCAACGGTTGCAGTGGCGACACCATGTTGGCCGGCGCCGGTTTCCGCGATGAGCCTGGGTTTGCCCATGCGCCTGGCGATCAGCGCCTGGCCGATGCAGTTGTTCACCTTGTGGGCGCCGGTATGGTTCAGATCTTCGCGCTTGAGGTAGATGCGGGGGCCCGCGAGCGTTTCCGTCAGTCTTTCGGCAAAGTAAAGCGGCGTCGGCCGGCCGACGAAATGGGTGAGGTAATGTTCGAACTCGGCCTTGAACTCAGGGTCGGACTTGACCTCGTCGTAGACGGTCTGCAACTCGTCGAGCGCGTGCATGAGCGTCTCGGCGACGAAGCGCCCGCCGTACTGACCGAAGTGGCCGTCCTCGGAAGGCTGGGCGTAGTTGCTACCCGATTTCGGCACGGCGCACCTCTTCGACGAAACGACTCATCCTGTCGGGTTCCTTGATTCCTTTCACAGGGCTCTCCACGCCGGTGCACACATCGACACCCCAAGGACGCAATCGTTCAACGGCCCCGCGCACGTTCTCCGGCGTCAATCCGCCCGCCAGCATGTAGTTGAGACCGGGCCGTTCGGGCCACTGATCCCAATCGAAGCGGTGCCCGGTACCGCCCCGGAGGCCGGGAACCGAGGCATCCAGAAGGATGGCGAGTGCTTGGGAATGCCTCGTTTCCATCGCTTCCTGGTCAATCGTTCCCCGTACCCGAACCGCTCTCATGTAGGGCAACCCGAAAGAAGCGCAGTATGCCGGAGTTTCCGCGCCCTGAAACTGAAGGACGTCCAGGCCCACCTGCTCGACCGCTTCCTGCACCGTTGCCGCGGGCGCGTCAACGAACACGCCGACGCGCATCATCTCGCCCTCCACGGCCTGCGCCAGTTCCCGGGCTTCATGAGGGCTAACGTATCTCGGGCTCGGCTCGTAGAAGTTCAGGCCAAGCGCATCCACGCCCAGCCGGACCAGCGTTTCCGCATCTTCGGCGCGTGTGATTCCGCAGATCTTGATTTTGACGGACAAGGCGAGCCTACCGTATCAGCCGTTGGGTGCCGACAATCCGGAATTCCGGCCGGGCTTGCGAGGAATTGGCTGTAACCCATGCCCGAGGAAAGCAAGTGGATTGAAACGGGCGCGCGGCCGAAAAGCGCGGATTATAGAGTGTTTCCGATTTCCGTCCATCGGCTGTCTCGCTATCGCTCCGAAGGCGCGTTGCGACTCTGATATCGGGTTTGCAGTTCGTCCAGACTGTCCAGGCCCGACAACAACGGCGGCAGCCTTCCCGGTGGAAAGTCGTACCCCGGATACTGGACATCCACAAGGTAAAGGCCCCTGGCTGGGGCGGTCTTGCCGATGCGCCGCCGGTCCCGTGCCTGCAGACAGTCGCCGACCCAGCTTTCCGGGCGCCGCCCATCTCCGACCTGAACCAGGGTGCCGGCGATGTTGCGCACCATGTGCAGAAGAAAGGCGTTCGCCTCGATGTCGATTACGGCCAGGTCGCCGATGGCGTGCACGGCCAGGCGGTGCACATGGCGGTGACGGCTACGTGACTGACATCTGGCGGCGCGGAAACTGGCGAAGTCGTGTTCGCCGACCAGGCATTGCCCCGCCCGGTGCATGGCGTCGATCTCCAGGCGCGAAACGCGCCAGGCAAAGCGGTCGCCGAGCGGTGAGGGTACGCTGTCCATGCGGAACAGGTAGATGTAACGACGTGCGCGGGCGCTGTAACGGGCGTGGAACTCGCCATCAACCGCGCTTGCCCAGCGCACCTTGATGCTGTCGCCGACCAGGGTGTTCACGCCGTCCCGCCACGCCTTCAACGGCCGCCGGGCCGCGGTGGCGAAGCTCACCACCTGCTTGGTGGCGTGCACGCCGGAATCGGTACGACCGGCGGCTACCGTTTTCACGGGCTCGTCGGCGACCCGGCTCAGCGCTTTTTCCAGTGTTTCCTGAACGGAGGGCGCGTTGCGCTGACGTTGCCACCCGGAACAGGCGTCACCGTCATACTCCACCCCGAGCGCGTAGGTGTCCCGTGTAGCGTTCATTGAATTAACGTTTGTAACCGATTGATTTATAGACGATCGGCCGCTACTCAAGCAGGGGAAGCAACTCCTCGGCGATCTGCACGCTGTTGAGTGCGGCGCCCTTCCGCACGTTGTCGGACACCACCCACAGGTTCAGTCCGCGGGGATGCGAGAAGTCCTGGCGGACGCGTCCCACGTAGACGGCATCGTTGCCCGCCCCTTCCAGTACGGCGGTGGGGTAGCCACCCGCTGCCGCCTCGTCCTGTAGCACTACCCCCGGCGCCTCGGCAAGCAAGGCGCGGGCTTCCGCCACCGTGATCGGTGCGCGGGTCTCGATGTGGACGGCTTCCGAATGACCGTAGAACACAGGGATGCGCACGCAGGTCGGGTTCACGCCGATGCTGTCGTCCTCGAAGATCTTGCGCGTCTCCCAGACCATTTTCATCTCTTCGAGCGTGAACCCGTTCTCCTGGAAGGTACCGATCTGCGGGATCGCGTTGAAAGCGATCTGCACCGGGGCAACGGTCGATTCGATCGGTTTTGCGTTCAGAAGGTTGGCGGTTTGCCCGGCGAGTTCGCGCAGCCCGCCAGCCCCGGCGCCGGAGACGGCCTGGTAGGTGGCCACGTTGATCCGCTCGATGCCGACCGCGTCGTGGATGGGCTGCAGCGCCACCACCATCTGGATGGTGGAGCAGTTCGGATTGGCGATGATGTTGCGGTTTGCGTAATCGACCAGGCGATGCAGGTTGACTTCGGGCACGATCAACGGGATGTCGTCGTCGTAGCGGAAATGGGAGGTATTGTCTATCACCACGCAGTCGGCGGCGGCTGCCGTTGGCGCGAACTCCGCCGAAACGGCGCCGCCCGCGGAGAAGAAACCGATCTGCGCCTGCTCGAAATCGAATTCATCGAGGCGCTGGACCGTAATCGACTCGCCGCAGAACCGGTAACGCTTGCCTGCGGAGCGTTCGCTCGCGAGCAGGAACAGGCGCCCCACGGGGAACCCGCGTGCCTCCAGGATCTCTACCAATACCTCGCCGACGGCGCCGGTGGCGCCCGCGATGGCGACATTTACGGGCCCGGCGCTCACTTTGCCTCCTCAAGCACGTCGGTCAGTTCCGTGAGCAGAGCCTCACCCATGGCTCGGGTGCCCACCTGTTCGATACCGTTCACCCCAGCTTCCGCGCCGGCTATGTCGGCGGTCCTGAGCCCCCTGTCGAGCACGCGGCCCACGGCGGCCTCGATCGCTGCCCCTGCGTCGGGAGCATCGAGGCTGTAACGGCACAGCATCGCCGCCGACAGTACCATGGCGAGGGGATTGGCAATGTCCTGGCCGGCGATGTCGGGCGCCGAGCCGTGCACGGGCTCGTAGAGCCCCTTGCCGGAAGCGGCCAGCGATGCCGAGGGCAGCATTCCCAGGGACCCGGTCAGCATGGCCGCCACGTCGGAAAGAATGTCTCCGAACATGTTGCCGGTCACGACCACGTCGAACTGTTTCGGGTCTCGCACCAGTTGCATGCCCGCGTTGTCGACGTACATGTGCGAGAGCTGTACGTCCGGGTAATCGGGCGCCACCTCGTTGACCACGTCGCGCCAGAGTTGCGTGACTTCCAGCACGTTGGCCTTGTCCACTGAACAGAGCCTTCCGTTTCGTCTGCCTGCAAGCTCGAACGCGACTCGGGCGATGCGCTCGATCTCGTGTTCACGGTAGACGTAGGTGTTGACCCCTACCCGCTCGTTCTCGTCCACGCTGACGCCGCGGGGCTCGCCGAAGTAGATGCCGCCGGTGAGTTCCCTGACGATCAGGATGTCGAGGCCGGACACCCGCTCGGTTTTCAGCGAGGAAGCATGAGCCAGCGGCTCGAACAAGAGCGCCGGGCGCAGGTTGGCGAACAGTTCAAGGCCGTAACGCAGCCCCAGCAGACCTTTCTCAGGGCGCTGGCTCATGGGCAGGTGTTCCCAGCGCGGGCCGCCCACGGCGCCCAGCAGGATGGCATCCGCGGCATGCGCTTGGGCCAGGGTCTCCCCGGGGAGCGGGCTGCCGGCCTCGTCGATGGCACGGCCGCCGATCAACCCGTGATCGAGGCGCATCTCGATGCCCACGCTTTCCAGCGCGAGACCAAGCGCGTCCACGGCTACCGGGGCGACTTCGGGACCGATGCCGTCGCCGTCGAGGATCAGGATGTGTTTCGCCTTTGCCATGGGACCGTTCAGTTTTGGACAGGATGCCTTCGGTTCGACACTTATTGGTCGAGCCAGGAACGGCGCCCGTAGTAGGCGCGTTCGAAATCGCGAATCTCCGCAGAGTGGGCGAGCGTCAAGCCGATGTCATCGAGCCCGTCGAGCATCTTCTGCTTGCGCATGGGGTCGATCTCGAATGCCAGGGTCTCATCGCCGGGGAGCGCGACACACTGGTTTGGCAGGTCGACCGTCAGTTCGAAGCCTTCGCCGTTTTCCACGAGGTCGAACAGGCGATCGACTTTGTTTCGTTCCAGAACAACGGGTAACAGGCCATTTTTGAAGCAGTTATTGAAAAATATGTCTGCGAAGCTCGGAGCGATTACCGCGCGAATTCCGTACTCCAGCAATGCCCAGACCGCATGCTCGCGGCTGGAACCGCAACCGAAGTTATCGCGGGCCAGCAGAATCGCCGCACCCGAGTAGCGCGGCAGGTTCAGAACGAAATCGGCATTCGGCCGCCTGTCTGCCAGGCGAACCCCCACATCTCCTTCGTCCTGGAAACGCCAGGCATCGAACAGGTGGTCGCCGAACCCGGTGCGCCTGATGGATTTCAGGAACTGCTTCGGGATGATCTGGTCGGTATCGACATTGGCACGGTCCAGCGGTGCCACCAGCCCAGACTCGACTCGAAACGCTTTCACAACAGCTCCCGTACATCGACAAAGTGACCCGCCACCGCCGCCGCCGCCGCCATCGCAGGACTGACCAGATGGGTGCGGCCCCGGTGTCCCTGCCGTCCCTCGAAATTTCGGTTCGATGTCGAGGCGCAATGCTCGCCGGGCAGCAGACGGTCCGGGTTCATCCCCAGGCACATGGAGCAGCCCGCATCCCTCCATTCGAACCCTGCATCGGTGAACACCCGGTCGAGCCCCTCCCGCTCCGCGGCCTGCTTGACGAGGCCGGAACCGGGAACCACCAGGGCCTGCTTGATGCTTTTCGCTACCTGCCTGCCGGTGAGAACCCGGGCCGCGATGCGCAGATCCTCAAGACGGGAATTGGTGCAGGAACCGATGAATACCCGGTCGAGTTCGATCTGCCGGACAGGCTGGTTCGCGTCAAGCCCCATGTAGGCCAGCGCCCGTTCGATACCATCGGCATCCAGTTCGTTCGAAGCGCCCGCAGGATCTGGAACCGTGCCGTCCACGGGCACGACCATTTCCGGAGATGTCCCCCAGGTGACCTGGGGCGCCACGTGGGCCGCATCGAGAAATATCTCGCTGTCCCAGGCTGCGTCCGCATCGCTCACCAGGGTGCGCCAGTAGCTTTCCGCCGCATCCCACTGAGTCCCCGTGGGCGCCATCGGCCGCCCATGGACGTATTCCAGGGTTGTATCGTCCACGGCCACCATGCCGGCCCTGGCGCCGGCCTCGATCGCCATGTTGCACAGCGTCATCCGGCCATCCATCGACAGCGCCTCGACTGCCGGGCCCATGAACTCGATGGTATGCCCGGTCGCGCCGCCGGTGCCGATGCGCCCGATCAGCGCGAGCGCCAGGTCCTTCGAATAGACGCCTTCCGGGAGGGTTCCCGTCACGCGCACCGCCATGTTTCTCGCCTTGGTCTGGGCGAGGCACTGGGTGGCCATGACATGCTCGACCTCGGAGGTGCCGATGCCCTGGGCCAGGGCCGCGAATGCGCCGTGCGTGGAGGTATGGGAGTCTCCGCAGACTATGGTCATGCCCGGCAGGGTCGCGCCCTGCTCCGGCCCGATGACGTGCACGATGCCCTGGCGGATGTCGTGGATGTCGAACTGGGTGACGCCGTGCCGCCTGCAGTTGTCGTCGAGGGTGACGACCTGCTCCCGCGCCACGGGGTCGGTGATTCCCTCTATGCCGGCTGCGCGGCGCTCCGTAGGTACGTTGTGGTCGGGGGTGGCCAGGTTGGCCTGCGTGCGCCACAGTTTGCGGCCGGCAAGGCGCAGGCCTTCAAATGCCTGGGGCGAGGTGACCTCGTGCACCAGGTGACGGTCGATGTAGAGCAGGCCCTCCCCGTCCGCACGGGTGCCGGCGTAGTGATCGGCCCAGATCTTGTCGTACAGAGTCGGCACGGTGTGCTCTTGTGTATGCCCGAAAAAACAGGGTGCGCAGTTTAGAGCCGCCGCTTCCAGAAAAAAACCCGGGAGACCACCTGCACATCGGATGACCTCTCCGCAGGCGGTCTTTACGAAGACCGCGGAGTACCATGGAACCAAGGCTTGAGAACCTTTCGGACAAAAGCCTCCCGCTCGACGAGTGGGTCTGCAGTACAGGAGTGCGGCACGCCAAGCCGGATATTTTTGTTCGACAGCTCTGTGAATTCGACACACCGGCCCCGAAACCAGTTTCGGGGCGTCGCCACCTGCCGAAGCGGTGCTTCGGCTCGGGCTGCGCCCGACCGGTGGCGACCGTTACAGGTCCGGTTTCAACACCTTCAGCCCGGGATTGCGGTCGGGCAGGGTTCCGACCGCCAGGGACTTTCTTTCGATTTCCGCAACGTGCGGCTTGCCGCCGACGCCGGTGGGCGCCGGGCAGGTGCCGTCCACGCGATAGCGCAATGCGGCCTGCAGGCGGGCTTCACCGGGGTCGGCGAAACCATGGTCGAAGTCGTCCGCCACCGAGCAGCCGGGCACCTCGGTTCCCTCCACGCCGGCGACGTTGGCCGGCGAGAAGCCGTCGGCAAAGTCGCCGAAACCCTTCGCATTGATGCCCCGGAACTGCACCGTGAAATAGGTGGTTCCACAGTTGGGGGTCGGGTAGAACCCATAGGGCTTGCCGCAGGTGGTGGACCCGACCTGGACGACTTCGACGTCTATGCCGCGCAAGCCGTTGATGACGGATTCGCTGGCGGAGCAGGTGTTCGGCCCGGTAAGCACGAACACCCGCGGCAGGTTCACGCTGGGTAGGTCGCGCCCGCTCGAAACGGTGAACCCCACCGATGTGGTGTGGAACAGCAGGGGGCGCAGGCGCCGGCCGGTGACGGGGTCGAATGCCTGGTGCTTGTCGTTGAACTGCAGTTCTTCGAATACCCGGCCCTGCGCGGCGGAAGGGCCGGCGATCATGAAGCCGAGCTGGCTTGCGATGTCGAGGTAACCGCCCCTGTTGTAACGGAGATCCAGCACGAGATCCGTAATGCCCCGGCCGGACAGGTCTTCGAAGGCATCGATGAGTTCCCGTTCCGCGGTGGCGATGAAGTCGTTGAACAGCAGGTAACCCACGGGCCCGCTGTCGGTTTCGAGCACGCTGACGTGCTGTACGGGATCGGCAATCACAACCTCGGCTGTCAGCGTGACCGTACGCGGTTCGGTATCGTCCAGCCCCTGCACCACGAACTCGTGCACCTCGCCTTCCACGGACGGAAACAGCCCGGCGTTCAAGGTATCGACGTCTGACCCTTCCGCCATGTCGACGCCGTCAATGCTGAGAATGCGGGTTCCCCGGGCCAGCCCCGCCAGGTCGGCGGACGCGCCCGGCTCGGTGTAGGCGACGACCGCCTCCCGGGGCGGGCGGCGGCTCAACAGAACAATCTCGACCCCGTATCCGACGGAAGCCCCGGTGCTGGACAGCGCTTCCCACACGTCGGTTGGGTAAGTGAAGTGAAAGCGGTCTTTCAGACTGCCGGAAGCCGTTCTTGCCGTGGTTCTCAGCAATTCGAAATATTCCGGCGTGTCGTACAGCGCGGGGTTCCGGTCCACGATCTCGTCATACCAGAGATAAGTGTCGTTGCTCCACGACCTGAGCCAGTTGTTCTCGTCCAGGGTCTCCCCGGGAAGGTCCGGAAACGTCTCACCGGTAAGCGGGTCGCGTTGCCGGGGATTGGCGCAGTAGTTCCTGAACCGGTCGGCCGGCTCGAACACGCCTTCGACCCAGCCGCCCTCGACGGTGACAGCAAACGTCACCGGTTCGGATTCCGCATTCGCGGCGCCGCTGTCGTCCCGGGCGATGACAGTGACGTCGACGGTGCCGTTGGCCAGGGCCGTCAGCCCGAGCAAGGAATCGGCAAGGGATATCTCCACTATGCCGTCGGCGCTGGCGGTCGCTTCTATGTCGTGCGTGTCGCCTTCGTCGTCATCGGTCACGAAGATTTCGATTTCCACGGCCTCGCCGGATTCCAGATTCTGGTCTGGAATTTCGGTGACCGAAGGACGCACGTTCGCCGCCTCTACTGTGACCGTGAAGGTTACGGCCCGGGATTCGGCGTTGGCGGCACCGCTGCTGTCGCGCGCGGTCACAGTGATCGTGGCAGTGCCCGCCGCTTGCCCCGACAGCGTGAGCGTGGTGCCGCTTGCGGATACGCTGGCCACGGCCGGGTCGGTGGAAGTGGCCGTGACGCTGTGCGTATCGCCTGGGTTGGCGTCGGTCACCGAAACATCTATGCGCACCTCGTCGCCAACGGCCAGCGTCCGGTCCTCCAGTGCGCCGACCGTGGGGCTGGCATTGCTCGGGGCGGAATCGCCGCCGCCGCCGCAGGCTGAGACCAGAATGGCCAGAAGGACTACGGAACCAGCACGAGCCAACGCGCAACGCGGCCGACACACAATGGAATCTCCGATCGATACTGCAGTCTCCATTTTACCCTCCATGCAGGGTCGCTGACGTTACGAGACGCCTGATTGGAACGGTGACAACCCGTTGGTGTATTTTGAGCAGGAATAGTTCCGGTCCAGGATGCAGGAGTCGGGTGAAGAGTCCCCACCGGCCCTAGTGTCGTGTCACACGTCTTTCTACGCATTCAGCGTGCCCCACGGGGTCTGTGGCAAGGCGCGGCCCGCGGGCAATATCCAGCATATTGCCAAGGGGCGCAACACCGCCACAGGCCGCGTGGGGCACGCCCTCCGGGAGCTCGCGGTGCACGCTACTGCTGCGTTGTGGCCCTTGCCAATATGCTTGATATTGGCGGCGGACCACGCCTTGCATTAGCGCGCACCGCGAGCTCTGAATGCGTAGAAAGACGTGTGACACGACACAAGTGTCCTGTCCGGTTAATTCGTGGGTTTTAGGCGCTAGGCCCGTTAAGCGGTTGTTCAGGTTCCGGGCATTAGGGTGTACCCAAGCGATGTGCGGGAAGCGGAGGTTTACCGAACATGAATGCCCACGGCGACAACGCAAGAGCACTCCTGCGGGCCAGCGACATTACCGGAACCGTCCCGAACCCCCGCAATGAAATCGCCGAACTGGCTCGCCAGCGTTCCGGGGCGGCGCGCCAGGCGGTTCGCCCCTCCTGGGCCGAACTGCCGGTCGTGACGTCCGGCGCTTCGTCCGGAACTCGCGGCGCCTTGCTGTCAGCGGCAATCTTGCTCATCTGCCTGGCGGGGGCCGTAGCAGCCGGCAGCGCAAGGGCCGAGACGCCGGAAGCCGCGGCCGTCGAAGCCGTCGAGTTGCTGACCGACGGTGAACTGGAGACGCTGGTCGCGCCGGTGGCACTGTATCCGGACGATCTGCTGGCCATCGTGCTGCCCGCGTCGACTTTTCCCCTGCAGGTGGTTCTGGCCGCCCGTTTTCTGGAAGCGCGCGAAGCCGACCCCGACCTAGAGCCCGACGAAACCTGGGACGCCTCGATCGTCGCCCTTTTGAACTATCCGGAAGTTCTGGCGCTGCTCGACAGCGAACTGAACTGGACGTGGCAACTGGGCGATGCCGTACTCGTTCAACAGGAGGATGTCATCGCCGCGGTTGCCGATTTCCGTAGCCAAGCTTCCGCGGCCGGCAATCTCGAGACCGACGACAAGCAGGTGGTATCCGTCAGCGAAGCCGGGGCAATCGAGATCACGCCCGTGGAGCGGGAACTCATCTACGTTCCCTATTACGACCCGGCAGAGGTGGTCACCTACCAGCCCAGGCGCGTCTACTACTACCACCCGCGCCCCTATCCGGTTTACTACTACCCGTATCCGAGCGGTCACTACTTTTCCAGCGGTGCGTTCTGGGGCGTGACTTCGGCATTCAGCATCGGCTGGCACAGCCGCAGCCTGCATTGGCACCACCGCGGATTCCATGACCACCCGTATTTCGGATATTCGTATTACGATCCCTTCTACTACCGGCGGCCGCACGTCTGGCTGTCCTTCACCCGCTACGACCGTTCGCGGCGCCACGACCGGCGGCATCACGACGACAACCGGTGGCGTAACGACGACCGGTATCGAGGCTCGAGGCCCGGCCATCGGCCGGACCGGCGGAGCGTCGGAAACCGGCCCGGGGCCGGGGCCACCCGCTCACCGTCGGGACGCGCTCAGTCGGAACAACCCCGCGCACCGTCCGGCCGCGGCATCGAGCGAAACGTCATCGCCATGCCCGGCAAGCGCTCCGGTCACGTGCCGGTCAAAAGCACCACGCAGCCCGGCGCATCTCCACAGCGAAGGACAGACCGAACTCCGGCCCGCACGTCAGAAACCCGGAGAATCGCCTCCTCGGCGCGGCCGCAAACGCCGAATGCGCCATCAGGGCAAATTCGCCAACGGCCCGTCAAGAGCGCCGCATCCAGTCAACCACCGCGGATCTCGACGCCGATTCGCAGGCCCGCAAACGTGCAACGCCCTGCCACCTCGACCCGTCCTGCCGCACAGCAGAGACCGCCGCGCACGACGCGACCCGCCACCGTCAGGGCTCCCGCGAGGAGTGCCCCGCCCAGGGTGCAGCAGCGCCAGAGACCGCAGGCTCCGTCTGTCGGTACCAGGGCGGCTCCCTCCGCTCGTGGGACACCACCTGCCGTGCCGCGAAGCGCAATCACGGCGGCAATCAGGCGCAACGCCGCGAAAGCGGTACCGCCGCCCGTGCAGCCGACGAGACCGCGCAACGTAGAGCCTGTTGCGAAGCGGCCGCCGCCAGCAAAGCCCGCCCGTGCCACTCAGCAGAGGCAGGCACGGCAACCAGACCGAAGGCGGCCGAAAAGCCTACAGTAAGGTCAGCTCAGCCCGGAGGGTCGCTCAGGCCTGGGCGCTCGGCCGCGCGGAAACCCGGGCGTGCCAGCGCTTCACGTTCTCGCAGTCGTCCGGAATGGGAATCCGCGCTGCGGCGACAGCGAAGTCCACTGTACAGAGAGCGGTGATGTCCGCGATCGAGAACGCTTCGCCGGCGACGAAGGGCGAGGCGCCGAGGTCTTCGTCAAGGCGACGATAGAAGCGCTCCACCCTCCCCTTGCCACGCTCGGCCAACTCCGGAATGGCATCCACCGCACCGCCGCTGCCCGGAAGCCCGCGGGACGAGAAGAGCGGGAAAGAGTTGCGGAACGCGTCCGCAGCGCCTTGCAGCCCATCGAACTCCATGTGCCTCTGCCGCGCCTCGACACGTGCCTTGTCCACCGCTCCCGAGCCCATGAGCGGCGGCTCCGGCTGGGTTTCCTCCAGGTACCGGCAGATGGCAACGCTCTCGTCGAGCACGGTTCCGTCATCGAGAACCAGGGTGGGCACAAGCCCGCGCGGGTTGACCGCGAGATACTCATCGCTCAGGTTCTCGCCCTTGATGATATCCACCTGCTCGGTTTCGCAGGTAATGCCTTTTTCCGCCATGAATATGCGCACACGTCGCGGATTCGGGGCCATGTTGGTGTCGTAGAGCTTCATTGATTTCTCCGGTCGCTGCTATCTGCCTTGACGAGTACGCCCGACGGGACACTCCAGACAGGCCGTTGCAAAAGTTGAGAGGCTACCTTAACCCGCCTCGGGAAGCGCGCTCAATGGCCGTGCCGGTCCGGCGCCGTGGCATGCCGGCCGTTCGAGGTCTTCACCACTTGTATTGAACGCGCACGGCATAGTTGCGCGGTAGCTCGGGGAGTACAACAACGCCGCCGAACAGGTTGGGAAAATTCGACCTGAAGTATCGTTCGTCGGTCAGGTTCTTGGCCGCTATGCTGATCAGCCAGTTGCCCTGTTCGTAGACCAACCCGGCATTGACGAGGGTGTACGCCGGCAGTTTCACCCGCTTGGTAAACCCCGAATGGGTAGAGTCGACGTCCACCACGCTGACGCTGGCGGCGAGGCCGCGGCCGAAGTCATAGGTGCCCGTCACCGACCAGATGTGTTCGGGGATTCCGGTACGGCGGGCATCGAGCGTTTCAGGAATCAGCACGCCTGTCAGGGCGCCCCCGTAGATGCCGCCCCGCGGAATGCCGGGAACGTCGTCGGCGCCGATGAAGCTGAATCGCCCTCCCTGGTCCAGGGTATTGAGATTCACGACCTCGATGTCCGAGAAACCGAAACTCAGCAGCAGCCGGTCGTTGACCAGCCACCGCAGTTCGAATTCCAGCCCTTCGGTCTTGGTGGCCTGGTTGGTGACGATCTGCTGGGCGGAGAAATCCACCCGTTCCTGCTCGTAGACCGCCAGCGCAAAATAGAAAAGATCGTCGAAGAGGCTGCCCTTGAGCCCGAATTCAAGCAGCTTGGACTCGTCGAATGCGCGGCCCCCGGCGATGTTGAAGGTTGTCAGGTCCGCGCCCTGCCCCGCAATGACGGTCGCCTGCCTCGATGCGGTGAAATAGGGACGCAGCCCGATTTCCGTCGCATAGCTCAGGCTCAGGGTCCAGGACACGCCTTCGACTTCGTCCTCGGCGTCCAGCACCGTGCAGGAGGCATCCAGGCAGAAGTTCCGCGAACTCGGCAACAGCAGTTTCTCCACGGGCTGCCGGCTCTTCATGTCGATGACGTCGTAGCGCGCGCCGGCCACGGCGTTGAAACCGTGCCAGTCGACATCGGCCATGACCGCAAAGCCCAGGTCGAGATAGTCGCCGATGAAGTAGTCGGTGTAGTCGGCATCGATCTGCGTCGACAGCAGGCGCCGGTCCAGGGAACTGGCGGGGCGGGTGAGGTCGCGGCGGTCGAAATACTCGTTGGTGTAGTCGTCGCCGTGCTCGAAGTCCGTATACCGTATCGACGGGGAGACCTGCAGCGCCATGCCGCCCTCGTCCCACTCGAAACGCCTCGACAGGACGAACTTGTCCTCGAACACCCAGGAGTCGTGAAACTGGGAGAAACCGTAGGCGACCTCGGTGACGACGTCGTACGCCTCGAAGAACATCTGGTTGCGCCATTCCCAACCGTCGTCCGTTTCGAAGATAACATCGAAATAGAGGGTTACCACCTCCGATGTCTGAAAGTCGTCCGGGTCGATCACCACCTGGCTGCCGCGGATGCTGGCGGTACCCGGATTCACCAGTGGCAGGTAACGCGGCTCGCAGCCGAACACCAGGGTGCTGCCGATTCGGCATGAGCCGGGGAAAGGCCCCTCGGGATTGAGCGGAGCCTGGGTTCCCGGTGTCAACCCCGCGGCGAACGGGCTCAGGTCGGTGAAACCGTCACCGTTGACATCGAACTCCTGGTGGGAAATGTAGCCGTCGCCGTCTGCATCGAGGGGCAGCGGGTCGCCGGTGACATAGGTACCGTCATCGATCAGTTGCTGCGTGATGCGGTTCCAGCCGGGGTTCTCGGCGCCGTCGAAGTCGTGGTACATGCCGCCGAACTGGATTTCCACCCGGTCGACGTGCATGTCGAAGGATGCCTGCACTATGGTCTGGTCGGTGGTGAGGCTTCGGTAGTAGCTGTCCGAGTCTTCGAGTTCCGCATACAGGTGATAACCGAACTCCCGGCCGCCCAGCCTGCCGGGCCCGCTGATCTCGGCGGTGCCGACCCACTTGTCCCAGGAACCCGCTTCCAGTCCGACAGACCCGGAGACGGAGTCCTGGCCCGCGCCGACGTGCGCCGACTTCGGGTCGAAGTTGATGTATCCCCCGATCTTGGAGGGACCGTGAATGGGCGATGCGGGCCCGCGGACGATATCCACCCGGTGCGACGCGGCGATCGGCGTCGGGTAGTTGCCCGGGTTGTCGAGGCGGCGAATGCCCCGGAAATACGTTTCGCCCGGCGTTCCGCGGATATCCAGCGTGCCGGCCACGCCGAAGAACGACTGCGTGAAGCTGCCCGGCGCGAGGGCGATCAGTTCATCAATGTCCCTGATGATGAAACGGCTCATCATCTCTTCGCTGATGGACGAAGCCGAGCGCGGCGTTTCCAGTATCGACTTGTCGAATCCGAAGATCGACCGGACCTCGCTGCCGGGCATGCTGCCGAGATCGGCGGTAACGACGATTTCTTCGATCTCGTGATCGTGCGGATCGCTCTCGTCCGCCACTGCGCCGGGTCCGGTGAGAATGACAGCCAGCGGCAACACCGCCAACCAGGGGCGAACTCCCCGGCCAGCCGAACGCATGTTCGGTCGGTCGATCAATTGCTCCCCTTCGCCAGGGGCAGACACTGAAACTGAGCTTTCGAAGTCGGTCACCTCGTCTGCAGAAATGCAAGCGGAAGATATGCAGGCGGAAAACAATGGGCAGCACCGCTGCCTCGGCCATGCGGGAATCGACGAAACCGAAAATGCTACGTCAGCGACCGCCGCAGTTCAATTGGGATTGTACGTTCCGGATGCCCCGCTTCGCGCCGCCTCGTGTGAATTCAAGCGCCATGAATTACGCGGTTTGCGACATC
Organism: Pseudomonadales bacterium; assembly: GCA_963663395.1. Lineage (GTDB taxonomy): Bacteria > Pseudomonadota > Gammaproteobacteria > Pseudomonadales > Azotimanducaceae > Azophilus. Next base: position 3,230,874 of record OY760226.1, on the reverse strand, counting down.
CGCAACTTGACGCGGTGCCGAAGCGCCGGCCTGCCAGTGCCGGTGCACAAAGTAACTCGGCTGAGCGGGTCGCAGAATCGCACCTCATGCCCACGCTCGTCGATGGAACCCGGGATCCGAATGGCCCGCGAGCGGTTGCCCCGGGGGTGTGGCAGGAGCACGAGATACTCGCAGCGGCCGGCATCAGGTTCCGAAGAACATCCAGAGCAGCCTGGTGTCCCGGTGCACGACGGTGTGCTGTTCCTGTCCCGGCGGGATGGTGACTATGTCGCCAGTGCCAAGAAACCTCGTCCTGTTCCCGGAAGTCGTGCTGATCTCGCCCTCGAGAATCAACGTGATCTCCCGTTTCGGATGCCGTGACTCGCCTTGATCCGGCATGCGCGAACCGGCTTTCAGGAACCCCGTGCCAATCTCCAGGGTGACTCCGTTCACCACGAATGTCCGCTTCGATTCCAGGCGCTCATCGGCTCGCGGGCGGCCAAGCGGAAAAGCCTCCATGGAGTTGTTATTGCTCCAACCGAAACACGCTCGGCGTGCCCACATAGAGCAGTACCACCTCCTTGTCGGTGAGATTCCTGGCGGTGTGGGGGGTGCGGGAGTTGAAGTGGGTGCTGTCGCCTTCACGCAGGGTTTCCTTCAACGACCCCAGTTCGGTGTATAGCTCTCCCTTGAGCACGTAAAGAAAATCTTCTCCCTCGCGCTGGTCCACTGGAAAGACATGCCCGGGCGGAATGATCATCAGCACGGCATCCATTTGCTGAAACTGCATGCCGGCGCTGAGCTGGATGTACTGCACGGGCGATTCGATCTCGATGAAATGCGGAGTGGAACGCCTTCTGACCGGGGCTTCGCCCAGGGGAAGTTCCATGAACGTCGTGACGCTCACGTCCAGCGCCTGGGCCAGGTTCATGAGCGAGACCATCGACGCGCTGGCCTGGTTGCGCTCGACCTGGGAAATGAACGCAGGGGAGAGCCCGGACTTGTCCGCAAGAGCCTGCAGGGTAAGGCCCAGTTCCTGCCGCCTCGCCCTGATGGTCTGGCCGGTGGCGAACCTTGCCCGCCCGCCTCCGGCCTTTTCACGATGCAACATGGCGCTGTCCGGTAGCTTGGAAATTTCAGAAATTGTACGTTAATTCAATGCCGTAGGAACGCGGCTCGGCGAGGTGTACGAAGCCTCCCAGCACGTATTCGGCAAGATACTTCTCGTCCAGGAGATTCTTCGACCAGGCAATCAGCGACCAGCGTTCGCCTTCCAGGCCCGCGCGGACATTGACGAGACTGACGGCCTCGCGCGCCGTCGAGTTGTCCGGGTCCCAGAACTGCCTGCCCCGCCGCTCGTAGTCTCCTCGCACCAGGACGTTCAGGGTTCCCGCCACGGGAGCACGATATTGAAAGCCCAGGTTGATGGTGTCGCGCGGCACGTAGGGGGCCTTGTTGCCCTCGTAAGCCGGTTGCACGTTGTACTCATCGATCTCGCTGTCGGTGAACCCGTAGGCTGCGTAAATTTCAAGGCCGTCGGCCACGGCTGCGGAGAATTCGACCTCGCCGCCGACCAGGTCGACCCGGTCGATGCCGGCGAGCACCTGGGAACTGGTCGGCGCGAAAAACAGGAAGTACTGCTGCCCGTCCACGTCGGTGGTGAACAGCGAGACATTGACATTGGCAAAGCCGTCCAGCATCCGCCCCTTGAAGCCGATCTCGAACGCGCGCGTTTCCTCCTGCCCCACCACGTCGAATACGCCGTTGACGCCCGCGCCAATGGCGGCGGCCGCGGTGCCGGACTGGTTGAACTGACCGCTGCGGAATCCTTCGCTGTAGGAGGCGAACAGGTTGGCGCTCTCGGAGAGGCTATAGCGCAGCGTGACCTTCGGCTGCAGCTTGTCGAAGGTCTCCTTGCGCCGCTCGTTCGGGGCACCTCCGGTGTGGAACGGTGAGGTGGTCTGAGTGCGCTCGTCCTTGTCGTAGCGGAGGGCGACGGACGCTTCGAAGCTGTCGGTAACGTCGTAGTTCAGTTGCCCGAATACCGCGAACGCGGTGTTGTCGTTGTCGTCGGCAAGGAAAGAAAACGTTGCCGGCTCCCCCGCCCCGGTTGGACGGCGCTCCACGCGGACGATGCCGCTGCCGTCATCGTCGACGACGGGCGAGGAAATGAAACGGTCGGTGCCCACGTAGTAGGCGCCGAACAGCCAGCGCACGGGCTGATCGTCCCGGGAAGTCAGGCGCAACTCCTGGCTGAAGGCATCGACATCCCAATACTGCTGCGCGATACCGTCGAACGGAATTCCGGGGCCGAACGGGTACTGCGTCAGGCTTTCGCTGTAGGGCGCCTGGTCTGAACCGTACCACTCCTCGAGCCGGTTGAACGACGTGATGGAAGTCACCGTTCCCCAGGAGGCTTCGTGCTCCAGTTTCCACGCCGCTTCCAGGACATCGCGGTCGTTTCTGCCCCGGTTGTTCTGCTCGTAGATCAGGTCGGTGTTGTTGGCGTCCCCCGCCGCGAAGGTGAAGGCATCGAGTTCGTAGTCGAATGCCTGCCAGTTGTAGTTGAGCGCACCGCCCTTCGTGTTGGCCGCGTACAGCCTGAAGTCTGTGGTCCACGCCTCGCTCATCAGCCAGTCAAGACGCAACTGGATGCTCTTGTCCTCGAGGGGGTCGACCTGGCCGCCCAGGTTGACGTTGTCGAGATACCCGTCGCGGTCAACCCAGCTCGCGGCGATGCGATACCAGGCCTTGCCCACGGCCAGCGGGCCGGCGAGGGATGCCCGGCCTTCGAACCGCTCACCGTTGCCTGCCCCCAGCTGTACGCGCCCGGAGAATTCGTCGCTGGGACCCCTGGTCGTGATGTTGATGGCGCCGCCGATTGCGTTGCGGCCGTAGAGGGCGCCCTGAGGTCCCTTGAGCACCTCGATCTGCTCCATGTCGAGTAGCGCCTGGTTGAACTGGTTCGGGCTTGTCTGCAGCATGCCGTCCACCGCGACCGCGACCGGAGGCTCGTTGTTGCGGACCTGGGTGATGCCCCGGATGGTCAGGAAGGTCGTTCCGGCATTCTGAGCCTCTACCAGCGTCACGTTGGGAACCAGGGACAGATAGTCATTGGGACGCCTGATGCCGGCATCCTCGATGTCCTGGCGCGAGAATGCATTCACGGTGACGGGAACTTCCGCCAGGCTTTCATTGCGCAAACGGGCGGTTACGATGATTTCTTCCACCGGGCCGGCAGCCCGCGTTTCGGTATCGGCGGTTGTGAAGGGTGAGATGCTGAAGACTGTCAAGACCAGAACTCCCACCGGCAACCGGTGTCCAAACAGGTACCACATGTGCCTCTCCTGGCGGTTTTGGATGTCCACAATCTGTATAGCAAAAATATTTTCTGGTATCAAATATTTTGATATAGTCAAAATCAGTAGTGATGTTGCAGGCTGGAATCAAGGCAACCGATCTGGCTCCGAGGCAGGAGTACGGCCCTTGAGATACGGCCCTTGAGAAGAGAAAGACCGCCCGGAGCCGCGTGATGGCCCGATACCGTGTTTCCGCTGACATCGGCGGAACGTTTACGGACCTTGTGATTGAACCCTCGGAGGGTCCCGTCTTCGTCGGCAAGGTGCCGACCACGCCGCAGGACCCGGCCCACGGCGTAGCCGCCGCTCTCGGCGCCCTCTTGAGCGATCCTTCCGGCGTCGAGTTCTTCGTCCACGGAACAACCGTCGGGTTGAACGCGTTTCTGGAACGCAAGGGCGAACGAGTGCTGCTGCTCGCCACCGCGGGCCATCGCGACGGTTACACCATCGCGCGGGGCAATCGCCGCTCGCTCTACGAATTGCGCTACCGCAAGCCGGAACTGCTCGTGCCCCGCCGGGACGTCCATGAAATCCGCGGGCGCCTCGCGTGGAACGGCGGGGTCATCGAGCCGCTATGTGCAGCGGATTTCGACCCGGTCGTGAAAAAGGCGAAAGCCGAAGGCATCAATGCCGTCGCCGTCTGCTTCCTGCACGCCTTCGCCTATCCGGAGCACGAACTGGAAGCCCGGGAAATCCTCCACGCGGCGCTGCCCGGAATCTCCGTATCCCTGTCCCACGAGGTGGCCCGCGAATGGCGCGAATACGAACGCGCATCATCGGCGGTAATGAACGCCTACATCGCGCCAGTCGTCCAGCGTTATCTCGGCAGTCTCGAAGTCAAGCTCGCCGCCGGAGGCGTGAATGCGCCGGTTCATATCATGCAGTCCAACGGCGGCGTGATATCCGCGGCAACGGCCCGGCGGAATCCGGTGTTCACCCTGCTGTCGGGCCCGGTCGGGGGCACCATAGCCGGAACCGCCCTGGCACAGCGCACGGGTCTCGGCAACCTGTTGTGCATCGACATGGGAGGAACATCGTTCGACCTCAGTCTCGTGATCGATGGTCGGGCAAACACGGCCCGGGAATCGGAACTCGACGGTTTGCCCCTGCTGATGTCTACGGTCGACATCCGCACAATCGGCACCGGCGGCGGGTCCATCGCCTGGCTGGAGGACGGCGCCGTGCGGGTCGGGCCGCACAGCGCCGGCTCAATTCCGGGGCCAGCCTGTTACGGCCACGGCGGCACGGCGCCGACGGTGACCGATGCCAACCTGTACGTGGGCCGGCTGGGCGAACGTTCACTCCTTGAAGGCGACATGCCCCTCGATCGGGCAGCATGCAACACCGCGATCGAAGGGGTCGCCGAACAGGCAGGGCTGCCCCCGCTCGCATTCGCTGAAGGGATCCTTGCCATATCCAACGCGGCCATGGCCGACGCAATGCGCACGATAACCGTCAGCCAGGGGGTAGACCCGAGAGACTTCACCCTGGTCGCATTCGGCGGCGCGGGCCCCATGGCGGCGGCCTTCCTGGCCGACGAACTCGACATCGCCCGCGTTCTCGTCCCCCGCTTCCCGGGCACCTTCTCCGCCTGGGGCATGCTGCAGACCGATCTGCGCCAGGACTTTACGCGCAGCTTTTTCCATCCGGCCCGCTCCGCATCGGAATCCGCCCTGGACTCCATCTATCGGCAGCTCGAGCAAGAAGGAGCAGCCGCCATGGCTGAAGAAGGCGTTCCCTCCGGGAGTCTTTCGCACCTGCGGTCCGCCGACATGCGCTACGTGGGGCAGGAGTACGCCATCAATGTTCCAGTTTCCGAACCCCTGGCGCTGGAACCGCTGATCGACGAATTCCACTCGGCGTACCGCAGACGCTACGGGCACTCCAGCCCGGCGGCGGATGTCGAATTCGTCAACCTGCGCGTGGCCGCCCTTGGGGCTCTGCACCGTTACGGCTCATCGGGCTCAATGCAGGAGGGCGACAGCCGCGCCGCCGTTCTCGGTGAAAGACCTGCCGTGTTCGATGGCAAGCGCCACGCCACGCCCGTGCTGCGCCGGGACGGGCTGCCGCCCTCGTTCCGGTGCGCCGGCCCGGCAATCATCGAAGAGCAAAGCGCCACGACAGTGATTCCTCCCTGCTGGTCGCTTGCCGTCGACCCGCATCAGAACCTCCTGCTCAGCAGACAAGACCGCCATGAAAACCGTTGACCCCATAACCACCGAGATCATTCGCAACGCGTTCAACGCCATTGCGGATGACATGAACGCAGCCCTGATTCGTAGCGCGTTCACGCCGATCATCTACGAGGGGAAGGATTGCTCCGTGGCACTGCTCGACGCGCAGGCAAACGTCCTGGGTCAATCCCCCGGCCTGCCGCTGTTCCTGGGCAACCTCGAAGTCTGCGTACAGCTTATCGCCGACCGGCACGGCTGGGAGTACTTCTGTGACGGCGATGTCTTCTACATGAACGACTCCTACATGACGGGCACCCACCTGAACGATTCCACCGTGATCATGCCGATATTCCGTCGCGGGGAACGCATCGGCTTCGCCGCCTCCCGGGCGCACTGGCTGGATGTCGGCGCCAAGGATCCCGGCGCCCCGGTGGACTCTGTGGAAATCTACCAGGAAGGCATGCGCTGGGGGCCCACGAAACTCTACGACAACGGCAGGCCGCGAGAGGACGTCATTGACGTCCTGCGCCGCAACAGCCGCTTCGGCGACGGACTGATCGGCGATCTCAACGCCCAGATCGCCGCCGGCAGGACCGGGGAGCAACGGCTGCGTGCGCTGTTCGAGCGGTTCGGCAAGGAATTGGTGATGGCCGCCAGGGACGCCATCTTCGAACAGACCGGACAACGCGAGCGCCGGGCGGTCCGGGCCATCACGAACGGCCGCTACCAGGCCGAGGGCTGGCTCGACAACGACGGTCTCGACAGCGGCCCCGTGCCGGTAAAGGTCACGGCAATCGTCAACGACGAATCCATCACGATCGACCTCGAAGGCTCGGGCACGCAGACCCGCGGCCCCGTGAACTGCGGTTTCACCCAGACTATCGCCGCCGCGCGGGTGGCGTTCAAGCTGCTGGTCTGCTCCGACGATCCGGTAAACGGAGGCTCGTTCCGGACGCTCGACGTCCGCGCCCCGGAACACACGATGTTCAACGCCCGCGAGCCCGCTCCGTGCGCATGGTATTTCTCCTCGCTTGGCCTGCTGATCGACCTGGTGGTCAAGGCGCTTGCCCCCGTGATGCCGAACAAGGCTGCCGGCGCACACTACGGCGATTCGATGGTTGTCACCATTGCCGGGGATGATCCGCGCCGGGGCGGCCAGCGCTACCTGATGGTGGAACCGACAACGGGAGGCTGGGGCGCCTTCGCGGGCGGCGATGGGGCTGATTCGCTGATCAACAACGTGAACGGCAACTTCAAGGATCTGCCCGTGGAGATCTTCGAAAACAAATACCCGGTTCTCATCGAATCCTACGGCATACGCAGGGATTCCGGCGGCGCCGGCAGGTACCGGGGCGGAAACGGAACCTGCCGGCGCTACCGGCTGCAGGCGGCCGCCAGCCTGAGCCTCTGGTTCGAACGCTCGGTCACCAGTGCCTGGGGACTGTTCGGCGGGAATTCGGGAAGCGCTCCCGAAGTCGTGATCGAGGAACCGGGGCGCGAACCCGTCCATTGCCTGAAGGTGAATTCCATGCCGCTCGCGGCGGGCACGGCCATCACCAGCCGCACCGGGGGCGGTGGGGGTTATGGCGCTGCCGCAGAACGCGACCCGCAAGCGGTGCGACAGGACCTGGTCGACGGGTTTGTCAGCCAGGGCCGCGCGACGCATGCATACGACGTGAATCTGAAGCAGTCACCAGACATTCCATGATCATCCCAAGTCCCCACAGCCGGATGACCGGGCAACCCCCCCGGCAGGCCGGCAAACGATCTGGCCTGACCGGGAAATTCAATCCTGGCTGGTCATCCAAACGCCCGCATTGACTGACACTGGTGACCCAAGACATGGACCCCTCAACCGTTGCCCCGATCTTCACCAAGCCCGGCGAAAAGCAAGCGCCCGACAGCCCAGCGACCGCTCAGGCGGCAGCCAATCCGAACGGCAAGGACGCAAAGGTCGGCTCAGACCCCTCGCGATACCTTTCTCCGGTCCGCCAGCTTGGGCCTCTTCGCGACGCGAACCCCGATCGCCCGCACCCCGCGAAGGATGAAACCGGTGAACCCACGCCACTGCGAAAGAAAGCGTCGAAAAAAGCGCAAACCCGGCAAAGGCTTGCGCCTGACAGGCAACCGTCTGCCGCACAGCCGCCGATGTCGAGGACGGCCATGGAGAAGGATGTACTGGCGCAGGTTCAGCGTGAAGTCGCCGGCAGCTACCAGGAGGCTCCGGCAACCAGGAAGAGGGAGTTCACCGAGGCGGCTCGTCACCGACTTGGCGAGCTTGCGGAACAGCATGCCGGGCTGGTCCCAATGCTCGAGTCTGCCGCAGCCCGCGGCCTCACCGTCAGCGGCACGGGCCCCGGGGACATTTCGCTGCACCTGGGCCCCATGGCGTATCCGCTGGATTGCGGTGCGGTGACGGGACCTCAGGTCCAGCAACTTCAGGCCCTGCTGAACGGTTTTCCCGACGGGCACGTCATCATCGGCTGGTGCCCGGGTAACATCAATCAGTCCAAACCCGGGCTCCTGGTGGGAACCTTGCGCGAACACGACAGAGTTCTCGCCGAAGGCGCCCCGTCCGACCGGGGGCGGCTGACGGTGCACTCCGCGGCATATCAGTCGCAATGGAACCCGGACGTCATCGCCAGGCGTCTCGCAGGACTCAAGCGGAGTCATGAAGACGGCCGTGATGCCGTCTGCACGCAAAGGGTTTTCAATGAGACGCGCAAACGATTTCTCGACGGCAAGCGATTCGAAGCTCAGACGAACCTCGCACTACCGGGTTCGGCCAACACCACACCAACATTGGAGCGGTCCGCGGACAGCACGGAAACCGATGCTGTAGCCACGGCAACGGCGCTTTCAGGGCTCGATACCGCGGCAAGCGGCGGCACTGTCACGTCGTCCGCGTTCGATGCGCTGATCGAAGAGAACGGCGGCAGAATTTTCAGCGGTCACGAGACCGGAGACAAGGCGCGTCACGTCGCGGCTGCCACCGTCGAAATCCGGGACATCCTTGACAAGCTCCGCTTCGGGCAGGAGAGCGAATGCATCGATTTCCGCCGTCTGCTCGCGGAAAGGCAGCTCATACTGCGGCAATACGCACGGCAGAGGCTTCTGAACAAGCAGGTCGCGGACCAGCGCACACAGCTTCATCAGAACCAGCGCGAACTGGTACGGGTTGCAAAGGAACGGTTCGCCGCGGACGGTACCGAGAAGCAAAGGCGTGCCGAACTGGCTCTGCACTCCATGGACGTTCTGGAACAAACTGCGGTTGGAGTTCTCAAGCCCGCAACGTTTCCAAAACGCGAACTGCGCTCCGGAGACGCGCCGCTCGCGGGCCTCTTTCCGGTGATACCGCAAGAGCGGATACTCGAACCCGGTGTTGCAGGTTTTTGCAGCAGGCTCTTCGATGCGGTTGCGGACGACAAATCGACTGCTTACGTCTCCTCCCAGGAGTACGAGTTCGCCAGCGCCGCCAGGCAAACGCCCATCCTGTACATCTACGCCAGCGATCCCGGCCCTTTCATCACGGAGCAGGCCAGAACACGGGTTTCGCCCCTGATCGGTCAGGCACTCAACTTATCCGGCGAGGAACTTCAGCCGGTCGTTTCACAACTGTCCGGCAAACCGGATTTCGGCTGACCCTGCGCCAGTGCTCCCCGTCGCCGATCATCCCTGTCGATTGAGGCGTGCTCGCACTTGCGGAAAGCCCCCTTCCCCTGCCGGGACATCATCCCGGCAGTGCCTGATTTCCCCGGTTGCCTGTCCCATAATCGGAGGTCGATGAACGACCTGTGATGCGGATACTGTTGGTCGCATGACGGACTCCACTCCCGCACTCGCCGATCTGCGCGATGCGATTCGCGCCTGCAGCCACGCAGACGAACCCTGCTGCGTGCGCGAACTACTTGAGACATCCGACCGCAAAATCGCAAAACCGGATCGCGAAACCGCGGTGGACCGGGCGAGGGAACTGGTGGGCAGATGCCGGCAAGCCGGCCATCGGGCCGGTACCCTGGATGCCTTCCTGCAGGAATTCGGACTTTCCAATCGCGAAGGCGTTGCTCTCATGTGCCTGGCGGAGGCGCTGCTGCGCGTTCCGGATGACGCGACGGCGGACGCGCTGATTGCCGAGAAAATCCGTGCCGGAGACTGGGACTCGCATCTCGGCAAGTCGGCCTCTCCGTTCGTAAACGCTTCGGTCTGGGGGCTGATGCTCACCGGGCGGCTGGTGACGCTGGAGAGCGATGCGCTGAACGACACAATGGACTGGGTGCGGCGCCTGGTGGGGCGTCTCGGCGAGCCCGTAGTGCGAAGGGCGGTGCTGCAGGCGATGCGAATTCTCGGCGGACAGTACGTGCTCGGCCGCTCCATCGACGAGGCCATGCGCCGTGGCCGGGCACTGGAGGAACCGGGTACGCGATTCTCCTTCGACATGCTGGGCGAAGGCGCCCGGACCTTTACGGATGCCGCACGCTACTTCAAGGCCTACTCACACGCCATCGACGCGATCGGAAGTGCTCAGTCCGGTGAAAATCCCAGCGCCAACGACGGTATTTCCGTCAAGCTCTCCGCGCTGCACCCGCGCTTCGAATACGCCCAGCGACAGAGACTGGAAACGGAACTGCTCCCGTTGACCAGGGACCTGGCGGTGCAGGCCAGGCAGCACCGACTGGGCTTCAGCATCGATGCCGAAGAAGCCGCGCGGCTGGAACCGACGCTGGATCTTTTTGAAGCACTGGCGCGCGATCCGGACCTGGCAGGCTGGAACGGCCTCGGCTTCGTGTTGCAGGCCTACCAGAAGCGCGCGCCCCTGGTTGCCGACTGGCTGATCGCCCTGGCCCGGGCGACAGGTCGACGCCTGATGGTACGCCTGGTGAAAGGGGCCTACTGGGATACCGAAATCAAGCATGCCCAGGAACAGGGGCTTGCCGACTACCCGGTGTTTACACGAAAGGCACACACCGATCTCTGCTACGAGGTGTGCGCAGCCCGGTTACTGGGTGCTCCCGATGCCGTCTTTCCGCAGTTTGCGAGCCACAATGCACAAACGGTCAGCCTGGTGATGGAACTGGCTCGACCCGCGGCGTCCGGAGGCAACACGATAGCCCCGCGTTCCGCGGCAGCCGGCGGCGGTCCCGAACAGCGCCCCGGGACGCCCCGCGGCAACTCCAGTCCGGAAAACAACAGATTCGAGTTTCAACGCCTGCACGGCATGGGACAACTGCTTTATGCCGAGCTCAATCGGGATGCAACGCTGCCACTGCGAGTATACGCACCCGTGGGTTCGCACCGCGACCTGCTACCCTATCTGGTGCGTCGCCTGCTCGAAAACGGCGCCAACAGTTCCTTCGTCAACCGCTTCCTTGACGCCCAGGCGCCGGTCGAAGATTTGATACAGGACACGATTGCGGCCGTTCGCCTCCGGGACGATCTCCGTCACCCTGACATCCCCCCGCCCCCGGATCTTTACCGCAACGCTGGCGAAGAGCGGGCCAACGCGGGCGGCATCGATCTGGACGACCCGCACGAACTCGACCGTTTGCGGGTTTCCGCCCGCGATGCCGCCGGCCGGCATTACCGGGCCGGGCCCATCGTCGACGGCACACTCTGTAGCGGCGCCGAGATTCCGGTTCCCAGCCCCTGCAACCGGGAAAACACCGTGGGTACGGTGATTGAGGCCACCCGCGGCGACATCGATACCGCACTCGCCTCGGCGGCAGCAGCGCAGCCGCGCTGGGATGCTCGGGGCGGCAACCACCGCGCGGAAATCCTGGAACGCACGGCGGACCTCCTGGAAGCAAACCGCGAGCGATTGATCGGGCTGATCGGTGCGGAGGCCGGGCGTACCCTGCGGGATTCCCTGGCCGAGGTTCGCGAAGCCGTCGATTTCTGCCGCTATTACGCCATGCAGGCGCGCCGGCGATTCGACGCACCGATGCATCTGCCCGGGCCCACCGGAGAACGCAACGAGCTGAGCCTGCACGGGCGCGGTGTCTTCGCCTGTATCAGCCCGTGGAATTTTCCCCTGGCAATATTCATGGGCCAGGTCGGCGCCGCGCTTGCGGCCGGCAATGGCGTCGCGGCCAAACCAGCGGAGCAGACGCCGCTGGTCGCTGCCGAGGCGGTACGCCTGCTGCACCAGGCGGGCGTGCCCGAGAGCGTGCTGCACCTGTTGCCCGGTGACGGCGCCCGGGTTGGCGGACCACTCACCGGCGACCCGCGTATCGCCGGTGTCGCCTTTACGGGATCCATGGAAACCGCCGCCCTCATCAACCGGCAGCTCGCCGGGCGGGCTGGGCCCATCGTGCCCCTGATCGCGGAGACCGGCGGTCAGAACGTCATGCTGGTCGACTCCACCGCGCTGCCGGAACAGGTCATCGACGATGTGATCGTCTCGGCGTTCCAGAGCGCCGGCCAGCGCTGCTCGGCGTTGCGGGTGCTGTATCTGCAGGAGGAGATTGCCGACGTCGTCATCGCCATGCTGACCAGAGCCATGCGCACCCTGACCATCGGCGATCCGCTGGATCCGGCGACCGATGTCGGGCCGGTAATCGATGACGAAGCCCGAAGCATGCTCCACGCGCATGTGGCGACCATGCGGAAAGGCGCCCGGGTCATTGCCGAGTGCAAATTGACGGAATCCTGCCGGGCCGGCTCGTTCTTCCCCCCCACCGTCATCGAGATCGACTCGATTGGACGCCTTGAGCGCGAGGTGTTTGGTCCGGTACTGCACGTGGTTCGGTTCGCCGCCCGGGACCTGGACAAGGTGCTCGAGGAAATTGAAGCCACAGGCTTCGGATTGACCCTGGGAATCCACAGCCGCATTGACGGCTTTGCCCGTGACGTGTTCGAGAAGACACGTACCGGCAACGTCTACGTCAATCGCAACATGATCGGTGCCGTGGTGGGCGTGCATCCCTTCGGTGGCCGGGGCCTGTCCGGTACCGGGCCCAAGGCCGGCGGCCCCCACTACCTGTTACGGTTCGCCACGGAGCGCACGCGCAGCGAGAACATCACCGCCAAAGGCGGGAATACCGAGCTCTTCGGCTTGCGGCAATAAATGGGTCCGCACGCGGCTTTGCCGTGCACGCGTTAGAATCCGCGTTCCAGGATCAGGAGGGCGCGTGTCCATGAGCAAGAAAATCGAAGCCGGAGACCAGTTTCCGCAGATCACGCTGAAAATCGAGGACGGCAACACGGTCACGCTTCCGGACGACATCGATACGCCGCAGGCAATCGTCCTCTTTTACCGGGGCCATTGGTGACCCTTCTGCCGCCGACTGTTAGCCGGCTACGAAGCCTTGAAAGACGAATTCGCCGCCCTCGGCGCTTCCCTTTACGCAGCAACGGTGGACGACCGCGAGAAGACCGCTGAAGTGGCGGCAGACCTGTCGTTTCCCGTGGCCTACGGGGTTACCCGTGAGGACGCCGATGCCATCGGCGCCTGGTGGGAGCCACGGCGCGACTTCATCCAGCCGAGCGAGTTCTGGCTGAGCGGCGAGGGCCGGGTCATGGGCTCGATGTACAGCAACCTGCCCATCGGCCGGATGGACCCGGAAGAGACATTGACCCTGCTGCGGTTCATCGCCAGCCGGCGCGGATAGAGCGCAACCGCGCGGCGCCAATCGGGCGTTCTCGCGACGGGCATCCGGATTCGGCTCGGGGAGCGTTGTCTTGACGGCGCCGGCCCCGAAGTGGGAAAACTACCGTTGGACGCAGAATCAACGGATGATTCCCCATGCACCAGGCTCGCAAAGTGCTCCTCGAATTCGAAGAAAAACCGCGCAGGGCCATGATCGACCTGTCGGCCTCGTTTTACCGGACCATGCGCACGCGCCGAACGGTGCGGGAGTTCTCCGACCGCACCGTGCCCCGCGATGTCATCGACAATGCCCTGCGCACGGCTGGTTCCGCGCCGAGCGGCGCCAACATGCAACCCTGGCACTTCGTGGTGGTGTCCGATCCCGGCATCAAGCGCGAAATCCGCGTCGCCGCGGAAGCCGAGGAACGGGAGTTCTATGCCCGGCGGGCGTCGGCGGAATGGCTGAAGGCCCTGGAACCGCTGGGGACGGACGAGAACAAGCCGTTTCTTGAAATCGCCCCGTACCTGATCGTGGTATTCCTGCAGAAGTTCAGCCACAACCAGGCGGGTGAACGCCTGAAGAACTATTACACCTCAGAGTCGGTGGGAATTGCCTGCGGGATGCTGCTCGCCTCGCTGCACCATGCCGGAGTGGCGACCCTCACCCATACACCAAGCCCGATGCGTTTCCTGAACCAGATATGCGAACGCCCCCGGGACGAGCGCCCCTTCATGGTCATCGTGGCCGGCTATCCGCAGGCCGGCGCCAGCGTTCCCGCCATTGAGAAAAAGCCGCTGGAGGAAATCACGAGCTACCGCTGACTGCCGTTTTGAATCCCGAGTATCTCGGCTGGTCGATGGCCACCTGATTGACCACGGTTGCCCGCAGATGTTCAGCGAGCCCGGGCAAATCGAGCGAAATGCTGCCGTCGCGCAGCCCCGTCACCAACCGCCAGCGCAACTCGTCGAGTTCGACTTCCACTCCGAACAGCGCCTGCAGCCGTGCCTTTTCGTTGGCTCGTTGTTCGTCGCCCAGCAGCAGGTCCCGCCGCACGATGTCCAGGGAGTTGCCGGCCACGCGGGCGAGGAAGTTGGTTCGGCCGCTGGTTTCCGCCATGATGTCGCCGCGCAGGAAATCGCGGACGCTGGCCAGCAACTCCTCGCTCCGGGGCATTTCCTCAGACGTTTCCGGGTCGATGCCCTCGACCAGTTCAACCGGGCCGGGTATGAGCAAGTTGACGCAATCCACCTGGCACTCCGACGAGCGCCGGCCGATGGCGGGCCGCTCGACCGTCCGGTCCGGCCCGGTCCGGTAGTGCTCGGCCATGCCAAGGCAACCCACGGCCCACCAGAACGAGCCGTACACCTCCCAGAACTTCAGCGCAGCGCGGTCGACCGGCCTGCCCGAAACGGATTCGTATCCGGCCAGCAGGTCGTCGTAGTGCCCGAAGCCCCCCACGGGCAGGTCGCTCCTGCCGAAGCGCCAGGAATTGGTGCAGATCCAGCCGAGGTCGCGCATGGGGTCGCCGATGTGGGAGACCTCCCAATCGAGCACGGCGATCACGCCGGTCGGGCAGTCCGGGGAAACCATCAGGTTGCCGTTGCGAAAGTCGTTGTGGACCAGCGCCGGGGGCGCGGGCGGCGGCAGGTTGTCGAGCAGCCAGCGGGCGGTGTAGTCGATCATGGGCTGGGGCGTTTCGAACGTCCGGTACCGTTCCCACTGCAACTCGACGATTTCCGCCGGCGTATACGCCGTGAGCACCTTGTCGAGCCCCGTGGCGACCAGGTCGATCCCGTGTATTCGTGCAAGGATGCGGCCGCATTCATGGGCCAGCTTCGGCCGTATCGCTTCCAGGTCGGGTGAACGGACAATGCGGGCGCCGAGGGTCTCGCCGTCCAGCCACTCCATGAGAAACGCATCGCCCAGCCCGTCGCTTTCTTCCAGGACGTAGTACACCTCGGGTTCGGGAACCCCCACTGTCCTGGCAGTGCGCATCAGCAACGCTTCACCGGGCAGGCCGGCAGTGTCCGTCGCGGTAAACGGAGCTTCGCCGCCCGGCGCGCGGCGCATGGCCAGGCGCCTCTCACCGCCGCCGGCGCGGGCCGTCACGCGATAGGTTTCCTGGCTGGCCCCGCCGGAGAGGCGCTCTGCAGTGATCAGCCCGTCACAGCCCGGCACACGTTCGCGCAAGACCGCATCGAGCCTGGCTTCG
This sequence comes from Pseudomonadales bacterium, assembly GCA_963663395.1. GTDB lineage: Bacteria > Pseudomonadota > Gammaproteobacteria > Pseudomonadales > Azotimanducaceae > Azophilus. Next base: position 3,215,564 of record OY760226.1, on the reverse strand, counting down.
AATTCTGCGTCGGTAAGGGCCATTGCCCCGTCAGTCCTCGGTCACTCCCTTGGGAGCCCGCTGCTTCATGTAGCCGAACATGTAACCGGCCACCCGGCGCATCTGGATCTCCTCCGCACCCTCGGTAATGCGGTAGCGCCGATGGTGACGGTAGATGTGCTCGAACGGCTTGTGGCGGGAATACCCGAGCCCACCGTGCACCTGCATGGCCCGGTCTGCCGCGTCGCAGCACAGCCGGTTCGACCAGTAATTGCACATCGACACCTTGTCGGACTGGGAGAAGGCGCCGTCCCTGTCCATCAGCCAGGCGGTCTTGTGTATCAGCGCGCGCAGCATCTCGCACTGGGTCTGCAGTTCCACCAGCGGGAACTGGATGCCCTGGTTGGACGCCAGCGCCTTGCCGAAGGGCTTGCGCTCCTGCGCATACTGCACCGACTCGTTTACGCAGAACTGTGCCGCGCCGAGGCTCGAAGCCGCCTGCCGGATGCGGTTCTCGTTGAAGAAGTGCTGCACGATCTGCAGGCCCCGCCCTTCCCCGCCGAAGATCGAACTGTGGGGCACCCGGACGTCGGTCAATGAAATGTGCCCGTGATCGGTGGGCATGTTGAAGGTCCAGAGCATTTCCTCGATCTTGAACCCGGGCGCATCGGTGGGCGTGAGGAATGCGGTGATGCCCATCCCGTCGCCCGGCTGGCCGCTGGTTCGGGCCATGATCATGTCGTATTTTGCCTTGTGGATACCGGTGTTCCAGGTCTTCTCGCCGTTGATGACCCACTCGTCGCCGTCCCGGTAGGCACTGGTCTCCATGTGCGTGGCATCCGATCCGTGGGCGGGCTCCGTGATGCCGAAGGCGAACCCGCGCCGTCCGGCGATGATGTCATCGATCCACTCCGCCTTCTGCTCCTCCGTACCGTAGATGGTCATCAGCAACAGGCCGACGTTGTTGCCGACGATGGAGTGCTCGGTCTGCAGGTCGTTGTGCAGGCCCAGCCCCTTGACTGCCAGGTGTTCACGAATGATGGCCATGTCCAGGTTGGAGCCGTCCTTGCCCCCGTATTCCTTCGGTGCCGCGTAGCGGTAGTGGCCCGCCGCATCGGCCCGCTGCCGCGCTGCTCCCAGTAGCGCTTCCCAGCCTTCGTTGGGGAGCCCGCCCCGCTCCCAGTCCGTGCGCGCATCCTCCCGACGGTGGTCGAAAAAGCGGATATTGTCGTCCTGCTCTACCAGTGGTCTGATTTCCCGCTCGATGAAGTCATCCAGTTCCTGCAGGTAGTCAGCCAGCTTCGGAGGAATGTCGAAGTCCATTTAAATGCCCTTATCAATCAATTGGTTGGAGACAGGGTGCCGAACCGTCCAGTTAACCCACACCATCGACGAGCATGCGCACCAGGTCAATGAGCGGTGTCGGGTAGGTTCCGAGGGCGATGACAAGCAAGGCAAGCGCGACCGTGGTAGCCGTGCCCACCCATGAGGCCGGCCGGTGCGCCTTGTCGTCGTCCGGCGCCGTCATGGCGAACACGATTTTCAGGTAGTAGTAGATGGAGATGGCGCTGCCGACGATCATTGCCCAGATCAGGGTCCACAGCGCTCCCTCGACACCGGCTGCGAACAGGTAGAACTTGGCGATGAAACCCGCGGTCAACGGGATGCCGGCAAGCGAAAGGAGCGCCACCGTGAACATCGACGCCAGCACCGGCCGGCGCCAGAAGAGCCCCCTGTAGTCGTCGACGAGTTCCACATCCGAGGCGCGGTCCGCGGGCGTCAGTTCCGTGATGACCGCAAACGCGGTGAGCGTCATTGCCAGGTACCCGGCAAGGAACACCAGCGAGGTTTCCAGCGCCATGGCGTGATCGGCAAGCGCGGCGACGGCGAGCAGGCCGATCATCAGGTAGCCGAGATGGGCGATCGAGGAGTACGCCAGGATGCGCTTGACGCTGTCCTGCAGCAGCGCCAGCAGGTTGCCCGCCACCATGGACAGGATCGCCATGACGGCGACGATGGTGAACACGGCGCCGTTGTCGAGCATGTCGGTCTCGAACGCGAAACGCAGCAGCACGGCGAACACGGCAGCTTTGGAGACCGTCGCCAGGTAGGCAGTGACCGGCGCCGGCGCGCCCTGGTACACGTCCGGCGTCCACATGTGAAAGGGAATCAGCGAGAGCTTGAAGGCGATGCCGGCCACCAGGATGGCCTGGCCCGCGGCCAGCCAGAGGTCGGAACGGTCGCCGGTGGCTGCGAATCGGCCGATTTCATCGAAAACCATGGTGCCGCTCGCGTGGTAGATGAGCGCCATGCCGAACAGCATGATGGTGGAACCGACCCCGGACAGAACCAGGTACTTCAGCGCCGCTTCCAGCGGCGGGTGGCCCTCCTCCGGATAGGCGACCAGGGCGTAGAGCGAGATGGAGAGGATTTCGAGGCCGAGCAGCAGCGAGGCGAAATGCTGAGCGCTGACCAGCGCCATGGCCCCCAGCGTCGCGATTGCGAGCAGCAGGTAGTACTCCTCCTGGCGCCCGGCGCGTCCGTCCAGATAGCGGAAGGATATGAGGGCCGTCACGGCGGCGGCGATCAGGATCATGCCATCGAAGAAGCTCGCAAACCCGTCGAATACGTACAGCGGTGTCACTTCCCAGGTCGCCGTCTGCATGGCCGGAAACAGTGCGGCGAACGCCGCCGCGAAGCCCGCGACGGTCAGGATCATGGTGGCCAGGTGGTTACGCCAGAAGGAAACGACGAGCACCAGCAGCATGATTGCCGCGGCAAGTGTGATATGCGGCGCCAGCGCCATGTAATCCACTGTGGTCATGGCAGCAGTTCCATGCCTTCCGGCAGATTCCGGTTCATGGCCAGCAGCACCGGTCTCGACAGGCCGAGAAGCGTTTCCGGATAGACCCCGAGCCACAAGAGCGCCACCATCATGAGGATCATGACGCTCATCTCCCGCGCTCCGAAGTCGGTCATCGCCGGCACATCCGGATTCGGCGTGCCCTGGAAGGAGCGTTGCATCAGGGAAAGCGCGTAGACGGCCGCCACAACGATGCCCACGGCGGCGGCAATGGTGAGCGGCACGTTCACCTGGAAAGCCCCGAGCAGCACCATGAACTCACCGACAAAGTTGCCGAGCCCCGGCATGCCCAGCGAGGCGATGACGAAAAACATGGTCACGGCCCCCATGCGCGGCGCGCGGACCCACAGGCCGCCCATCTCCCCCATCTCCCGGGTATGCAGCCGCTGCTGCAGGGCGCCGGCCATCATGAACAGCGCCGCCGTGGAGAAGCCGTGCGCCACCATCTGCACCACCGCGCCCTGTAGCGCCACGGTATTCCAGGCGAACACCCCGAGCAGCACGAAGCCCATGTGACTGATGCTGCTGTAGGCCACCAGCCGCTTGAAATCGGACTGGCTGTAGGCCAGGTAGCCGCCGTAGACGACGCTCACCGCTCCCAGGAACATGGCAGGCCAGCGGAAATCCAGCGCCGCCTCGGGAAACAGCGGCACCACGAAGCGCAGCAACCCGTAGGCGCCGGTCTTCAGCAGAATCCCCGCGAGCAGCACGCTGCCGGCGGTGGGCGCCTGGGTATGCGCATCCGGCAGCCAGGTGTGGAACGGCACGCCCGGCAGTTTCACCACGAAGGCGACGAAGAAGCCGAGCATCAGCCAGAAGGCGATGTCGGGATCGATCGTTGCGCCGAGCAGCGCCTTGTAGCTGAACGTGATGACGCCCGTTTCCGCGTAGTTCACGTATACCAGCGCCAGGATCGCGAACAGCATCAACAGCCCGCTGATCTGGGTAAACAGGAAGAACTTCATCGCCGCGTAGGCACGGGCCTCGTGACCCCAGATGGCGATGAGGAAATACATGGGCACCAGCATCACTTCCCAGAACACGAAGAACAGGAACAGATCCAGCGCCGTGAACACGCCGGCGACACCGGCCAGGGTCCAGAGCAGGTTGAACTGGAAGAAACCGTGGCCGCGCTCTATCTCGTTCCAGGACGAGACGACGGCGACGATGCCGAGGAACAGGTTCAACGCCACCAGGGCGAAGCTGAGCCCGTCCATGGCCAGGATGACGCTGATGCCGAAGCGCGGGATCCAGGCCGCCCTCTGCACGTCATCGATGGGGATGCCCCACAGCAGGCCGAAGGCGACAAGAATGACGGCAAGGCTCACCCAGCGCGGGGCATTCCGGTGTATGCGCTCCGAGAAGCCGGCGATCAGGCCGCCGGCCAGCAACCACAGGATGAGCCAGAGAATGGTCACAGCACCGCCAGGAGCAGGATCAGCACCAGCCCAAGGGCCATGTTGGCTGCGTACCAGCGCAACCGCCCGGTCTGCGTGAGCGCCGTCAGGCGATGCATGGCGCGCGCGACAACCACGGTCAGCGTGTAGAGGAGATCGACCGCATCGTCCTTGTTCAGGCGCGCCAGCGCCGTGAACGGCCGAACGATGAGCGCGTCATAGAGCGCATCGAAACCCCAGCCGCCGTCCCAGAAGCGCCGGAGCCCCTCACCGAGCCTCGAATTCACCAGGGCGTCGACGGAGATCTGCCTGCCGCCGAAAATCAGGTAACCGAGAACGACCCCCAGGATCGGGATGAGCGCCGTGATCCACACCAGCGCCCCCGCGTGTGCCTCGCCCTCGAGACCGCCGTCAGGCAACACCTCGGCGACAGGGGCCAGCCCGAACCAGCCGCCGCCCACGGCCAGGGCGGCCAGCAGCACGAGCGGCAGCCACATGTTGGCGCCGGAGTGGTCGTGGGGTTCCGTCTTCATTTCGCCGAAGAAGGCGATGAAGATCATGCGCGCCGTGTACAGCGACGTCATGAAGGCGGCGCCCGCGGCCAGGCCCCAGAACCAGGGGCCGCCCCAGGCGTAGTCGTAGCTGGTCAACAGGATGATGTCTTTACTGTAGAAGCCGGAAGTCAGCGGTAGCGCTGCGAGCGCGGCGGAGCCCACCACCATGCACCAGAACGGCACCGGCAGCCGCTTCCACAGCCCGCCCATCTTGAAAATGTCCTGCTCGTGATGCAGCGCCAGGATCACCGAGCCCGCCGAAAGGAACAGCAGGGCCTTGAAGAACGCGTGGGTCATCAGGTGGAAGATGGCCGCGGACCAGGCGCCGACGCCCAGCGCCAGGAACATGTAGCCGATCTGGCTCATGGTCGAATAGGCGAGGATGCGCTTGATGTCCCGCTGGGTGAGCGCGGTGAAGGAAGCGATGAACAGGGTCGCAAGCCCCACGAGGGCCACGGTGAACTGCGCTTCGGGTGAGAGCAGAAAGAGATCGTGCATACGGGCGACCAGGTACACCCCCGCGGTGACCATGGTGGCCGCGTGGATCAGCGCGCTGACCGGCGTCGGACCGGCCATGGCATCCGGCAGCCAGGTCTGCAGGGGCACCTGGGCGGACTTGCCCACCGCCCCGCCGAGCAGCAGCAGCGCGATGGCCGTGCACAGCGTCGAGCCCTCGGCCCAGTTGAACTGCGCGGCATTGAGCGTCGCCTGGATCTCCAGCGTGCCGAACTCGCGGAACAGCAGGAACAGGCCGATCGCCATGAGCGTGTCGCCCACCCGGGTAACGACGAACGCCTTGCGCGCGGCGTAGCCGTTTTCCGGCTCCTTGTGGAAGAAGCCGATCAGCAGATAGCTGCACAGCCCCACCCCTTCCCAGCCGAGGAACAGCACCAGCAGGTTGTCGCCCAGTACCAGCATGAGCATGGCGAAGACGAACAGGTTCATATAGGCGAAGAAGCGGCTGTAGCCCTCCTCTTCCGCCATGTACCCGGTGGCGTAAAGGTGTATGAGAAAGCCCACGCCGGTAATGACGCCGACCATCACCACGGACAGGCCGTCCAGGTACAGGCGGAACGCCGGCGTGAACCCGCCGGCATCCACCCAGGTCCACAGCCGCTGCGCGAAGGGCTCGCCGCCGCTGTCGATGAAATCCATGGTGACGATGCCGGCGACCAGGGCAGCGAGGCCCACGGACCCGGCGCCGATCAGCGCGACCGCAACTTTCCCGAGGCGGCCCTCGGTGACGAAGAGCACCAGGAAACCCAGGAAGGGTAACAGCGGTATCAACCACAACAGGTCCATTGCCCCGCCCTAACCCGCCAGCTCGCTGGCGGCGTCGATATCGAGATTGCGGAAGCGGCGTTCCAGTTGCAGGACAAGCCCAAGACCCACCGCAACCTCCGCGGCCGCAAGCGACAGGATCAGCATGAACATGATCTGCCCGTCTGCTTCCGCCCAGCGCGCCCCGGCGGCCACGAAGGCCAGCCCGCAGGCGTTCATCATGATTTCCAGCGACATCAGCAGAAAGATCACGTTGCGCCGGACGAGCACGCCGGCAAGCCCGATGGCGAACAGCACCCCGGCCAGCACCAGTACGTGCTCGATGGGTATGCTGACGGCGGTCATTCGACTTCCTCCCGCCGGGCACGCATGTAGCGGCGCCCCAGGTGGTAGGCGCCCACCAGCCCCGCAAGCAGCAGGATGGAAGCCAGCTCCACGGCCAGCAGGTAGGGCCCGAACAACTCGATGCCCACCGCCTTCGGCCCCACGGCGACGCCCGGCGTGGCCACGTCGGAACCGGCGATCAGGTAAATCAGTTCGAGAAACAGGAAGCCGGCCAGCGCGCCGGGGCCGATCCAGGTGCGGGGCTCCAGCCACCGCCTTTCCTGTTCACGGGTTTCCGGGCCCAGGTTCAGCATCATCACGACGAACAGGAAAAACACCATGATGGCGCCCGCGTAGATCACCACTTCCAGGGCAGCGGCGAAGGGTGCGCCGAGCAGGAAGAAGATCACGGCCACGGCCAGCAGCGAGACGATAAGGTAGATCAGCGCGTGAGAGGCATAGGTGCGGGTGACGGTCAGCATGGTGGATGCCACCGCGACGAATGCAGCGCCGTAGAACAGCAGGATCTCGATGCTCACGGCAGCAGGTCCTTTACGTCCACGGGCGGCTTCTCGTTGGCGGCCTCACCCTTGTCCTTGCCGGCGATGGTCTTGCCCGCCACCTGCCAGAAGGAGTATTCGGGATACTTGCCGACACCGTCGATCAGCAGGTGCTCCTTCTCGTAGACCATGTTGTCGCGGTTGAACTCGCACAACTCGAAATCGGGAGTGAGTTGAATGGCGTAAGTCGGGCAGGCCTCCTCGCACATGCCGCACATGATGCAGCGTGAGAAATTGATGCGGAAAAACTCCGGGTACCAGCGGCCGTCATCGGCCTGGGTTTTCTGCAGGGCGATGCAGTCCACCGGGCAGGCCACCGCGCACAGGTTGCACGCCACGCAGCGCTCTTCGCCGTCCGGGTCCCGGCTCAGGATGATGCGTCCCCGGTAGCGCGGCGCCAGGTAGGGCATCTCTTCGGGATACTGTACCGTCTCGTTGCGGGTGAACGTGTGCTTGAACACTTCCCAGAGGGTTCGCAGGTGGCTCAGCATCGGACTAGAACCCCTCCTTGAGCAGCACGATCGCGCCGGTCGCCAGCAGGTTCAGCAGGGTGACCGGCAGCAGAATTTTCCAGCCCAGGGACATGAGCTGGTCGTAGCGGGGACGCGGAATGGCGGCCCGCAGCAGGATGAATCCGCATACGAAGATCGTTGTCTTGATGGAAAACCAGACGATGGGGGGCAGGAACGCGGGCCCGAGCCAGCCGCCGAAAAAGAGGGTGACGATCATCGCCGACGACAGGATCACCCCCAGGTACTCACCCACCATGATGAGGCCGAACTTCATCGCCGAGTATTCCGTGTGAAAGCCCGCCGCCAATTCGTGTTCCGCTTCCGGCAGATCGAACGGCAGGCGGTGAGTCTCGGCGAGCGCGGCGATGAAAAAGACGATGAAGCCAAGTATCTGCGGCACCACGAACCACATCGTCTCCTGGGCGTGGACGATCTCGACCAGGCTGAACGAGCCGGTGTGCAGCACCACGCCCATGAGCGACAGGCCCATGAAGACTTCGTAGGTGACCATCTGGGCGCCGCTGCGCAGGCCCCCGAGCAGCGAATACTTGTTGTTGCTGGCAAGCCCGCCCAGCAGCACGCCATAGACGGACAGCGAGGTCATGGCCAGGAAGAACAGGATGCCGATATTGAGGTCGATGACCGCCAGCTCGGCCCCGAAGGGCACCACGACGAAGCCCATCAGCATGGCGCCGGCAATGATCGCCGGGGCCAGCAGGAACAGCACCCGGTCGGCGAAGGGTGGCATCCAGTCGTCCTTGGTGAAGAGCTTCACCACATCAGCGACAATCTGCAGGATCCCGAACGGGCCGACCCGGTTGGGGCCTAGGCGGTCCTGCCAGAAGCCGAGCAGGCGCCGCTCCCACCAGATTAGCAGCGCCGCCGACGCCAGGGCGCCGCCGAGCACCGGCAGGATCATGATGTAACCCCAGTCGATGTCAGCCAGCATGTTGCACCGAGCCGCTCATCCGCATGTCGATTGTTGTCTGCCTGCCACCCGCCGTGTCCTTTCTACCCACGAGCGATCACCTCGGGCTTCGCCACGAAATCCGGGTCCGGCGTCAGGCTGCCGAAGGCGGGCAGCCCGGCCGCGGCGTTTTTGAGCCCCACCACGATTCCGGCGCAACCCTTCGGCATGCCGTCATCCAGGCGTACCGCGAATGAGCCTATTTCCCCGCACCGGGCGCCCTTGCCCGGCTCGATCGAAAACGCCTCCGCATCGTCCGGATGCACCAGCACTTCAGGGCCGGCGCCGCGCTCTTCTATGGGCGGCGCGAAGGCGCTCAACTCGTCGGACCCGAAAACCCGGTGCAACGGCAACAGGCGCAAGCCGTCGCCGGCAGGAACCGCCTGCGGCGCATCGCGGAAACGCGCCGGCAGGTCGGCCGGCTCATCCTGGTCGATGAGGAGCACACCCGTCCCGCCGTCCCCCAGCGGACCGGCCACCTCCTGCTGAAACTTGAACACGGATTGATTGGAATTCCATCCCGGCGACCAGACGTAGGGCAGCAGGCCCCCCGACTGGTCCGCGTTCAGGCCTTCCATGGAATAAGAGAAAGGCGTCTGGTCGTCCACTGTGGGTTTCGGCTCGTGCACGCTCACATGGGCGTCCTTGGCCGTGCGGCCGCTCGCCCTGTGGGTCATGCGGGGAATGCGCATGCCGGCGGTGGTGCGGTAGTCGGCCGGCGGCGTCACTTCGGCGGCGCCCGCAAGACCCGGCAGTTCCGCACAGGCCAGGGTGACTTCGTCGATGTGCCGCCAGCGGAGATCGTTGCGCCCGGCGGCGATGGCCGCATCGGCCAGCCAGCGCCAGGACGGGCGGACCGGGTCTTCCGGCTCGAATACCTGGTAGAAGCGCTGCGCCCGGCCCTCGCAGTTGACCAGCGTGCCGGTACTTTCCGTGACCGCGGCCGCCGGTATGGCCAGGGAAGCCCGTTCCGCGGTGCGCGTTTCCAGTACGTCCAGCACCACCACGTGCTCCGCCCTGTCGAGGGCTGCAGCCGCCGCATCCGCATCGACGCGCCGGAAAAGGTCGTTCTCAAGGACGATGAGGCTGCCGGCCTCGCCCGCGGCAACCCAGTCCAGGGCGGTCTCGAGCGAGATGCCGCCGCCAAGCAGCGTTACGCCCATGCTGTTGGCTTCGGCGCCGGCAAGCAGCAGGGCGCAATCCTTGCCCTGGCCGGCCAGTGCCCAGGCGACGTTGGCGGCGGCTTCGAGCACCTCCCGGGACGCGCATTCCGGCCCGGATACGATCAGTGGCTTCTCTGCCGCGGCAAGTGCTGCCACGGCTTGCTCGACGAATGGTGAATCGAACGCCGGGCCCCCGGATACGGCGGCGAAATCGTCGTCGATGCGATGGGCAATGGCGAAACCCGCCGCCGCAATGGACTCGGGCTCTGCGCGCCAGGTGGCCGAGGCGATGTCGTCGATTCGCGTCGGCGCCATGCTCGCAATCAGCAACGGGTTCCTGGCGTGCTGGGCGTGGCCGCGCACGCCGGCGTCCTGCCAGGTGGGAATGCCCGCGCCCGCCGCCATGTCCATGGACAGGTTGCGCACCGCCTGGCGCAGCGCCAGGGCGGCTCGGGGCGCGGTATTGAGAACGTCCTCGCCAAGCACCAGCACCGCATCGGCAGCTTCCACGTCCGCGATCGAGGCGATGCGGGCGCCGCCGGCCTGGTGGATCGACAGCATCAATTCGTCCAGTTCGGCCTGGGCTTTGGAGACGCCGGTCGAAAAATTCTCGTCGCCGACCAGGCGCTTCAATGCCTGGTTGTTCTCAAGCGAAGCACGCGGCGACCCGATGCCGATCACACCCCCGCCGCTCAGCACCTCCGCCAGGCGCCCACTAGCGGCCTCGGCCGAAATTTCCTCGAATACGCCGTCTGCGGCCCGGGCGCCCGCCCGGCGCAGACGCTGTTCGGAGTTGACATAGCCGCTGCCGAACCGGCCGCGGTCGCAGAGAAAATAACCGTTCAGTTCCGGGTGGTAACGGTTGTGGACCCGTTTCAGCACGCCGTAGCGCTCGCCGGGCATCGTATTGCAGCCCACCGCGCATCCGGTGCAGATCGACGGCGCCGATTGCAGGTCCCATTTGCGCGTGTAGGTCTGGCTGAAGGGCTTGTCGGTGAAAACCCCCGTCGGGCAGACCTCCACCAGGTTGCCGGCGAACTCGTTCTCAAGCACGCCGTCCTCGGCGCGGCCGAAAAACATCCGGTCCCGGGAACCGAACGCCTGCAGGTCATCGCCCCCCGCATAGTCCTGATAGTAGCGCACGCAGCGGTAACAGGTGATGCAGCGGTTCATCTCATGGCCGATGAACGGCCCGAGATACTGGTTCTTGAAGGTGCGTTTCCCGCCCCGGTAGCGGCGGCTGGTGTGCCCGGTCATTACGGTCATGTCCTGCAGGTGGCATTCGCCGCCCTCCTCGCACACCGGGCAGTCGTGGGGATGGTTCTCCATCAGCCACTCCATCACCGAGGCGCGGAACTCCGTCGCGTGGGCCGCCTCGATGGAAACCCGCGCGCCATCGGCAACCGGGGTCATGCAGGCCATCACCAGCCTGCCACGCTCGTCGTTTTCGTCCTGGTACTGAATCACCGCGCACTGGCGGCAGGCGCCCACGGAGCCCATGGCCGGGTGCCAGCAGAAATACGGCAGGTCCAGCTTGTGCGTCAGGCAGGCGTGCAGCAGGTTCTGGCCCTGCTCGACCTCGAATTTGCGGCCGTCCACCTCGATAACGGGCATTCTCACGCCTCCCTGTACGGGCAGCGCCCGCTCGAAATATGGGCTTCAAAATCGTCCCGGAAGTACTTCAGCGCGCTCATCAGGGGTTCGATGGCGCCGGTGGCGTGCAGGCAGAAGGTATTGCCCGGCATGCCGATGAAGGCCGCGTTCCTGTCGAGCACGTCCAGGTCGCCCGGCTGCCCGCGTCCTTCCTCGATGTCGAGCAGCAGTTGCTCCACCCAGGGCAGCCCTTCCCGGCAGGGCGTGCAGAACCCGCAGGATTCCTGGGCAAAGAAGTGCTGGAGGTTGCGGGACATGTCCACGGGACAGATCGAATCGTCCATCAGGATCATGGTGCCGGTGCCCATGCGCGAACCAGCCGCCTGGATGGTTGCGTATTCCATGGGCAGGTCGAAGTGCTCTTCCACCAGGAACTCGGTGGACGCACCACCCGGCAGAATGCCGCGCAGGCGGTAACCGTCCTGCATGCCGCCGGCGTGGTCATCGATGATCTCGCGGATGGGCGTGCCCATCGGCAGTTCCCACAGGCCCGGGTTGTTGACGCGGCCGGATACGCCGAACACTTTGGTCCCGGCATCTTCACCGCGACCCAGTTCCAGGAACCAGTCGGGGCCGTTCGTGACGATGGCGGGAACGTTGCACAGCGTTTCCACGTTGTTGACGATGGTGGGCCGCCCCCAGGCGCCGCTCGCCGGCGGGAACGGCGGCTTGGTGCGCGGTTGGGCGCGCTTGCCTTCCAGGGCGTTCAACAGCGCCGTTTCTTCGCCGCAGATGTAGCGGCCGCCGGACCGGTGCACCGCCAGGTCGAGGTTGAACCCGGTCCCGAAGATGCCCTCCCCCAGGTAGCCCTTCGAACGGGCTTCTGCTATCGCGTCCTGCAGTTGCCGGTAGGACTCGTGGTACTCGCCGCGCAGGAAGACGTACGCCTTGTCTGCCTGAATGGCCCAGGCCCCGATGATCATGCCCTCGATGAGCATGTGCGGGTCCTTCTCCATCAGGTAGCGGTCCTTGAAGGTGCCGGGCTCCATTTCGTCGGCGTTGCAGACCAGGTACTTGTGGCCGCTTGCCGCCGCGCCGTCCATGGGCACGAATCCCCATTTCACACCAGTGGGAAAGCCGGCGCCGCCCCGGCCCCGGAGGTTGGCGTCCTTGACCAACTCCCGGACCTCTGCCGGAGTCATCCCTGTGACTGCCTGCCGGGCCGCCGCGTAGCCGCCCGCGGTTTCATACGCTTCGAGATCCACGGCGCCTGTTCCGGCGGCTTGCGCGTCGAGAATGCGGGCGGTGAGGGGCCTGGCGGACAGGTCGTGCATCAGGAGAACCCTCCCAGGATGCCGTCAAGGTCCCCGGGTGCCACGGGGCCGAACAGTTCCTTGTCGATCTGCATGGCCGGCGCCCGGTCGCAGGCGCCGAGGCAGACGATGGGCAGGAGCGTGAAGCGGCCGTCCTCCGTGGTCTGGCCGGGCCTGACGCCCAGCTTGTCCTCGAGGGCGCCGCGCAGCCGGTCGCAGCCCATCACGTAGCAGCTGACGCTGTCGCAGACCATGACCACGTGCCGCCCGACGGGACGCCGGTAGATCAGGTTGTAGAAGGTGGCGATGCTGTCGAGATCGGCCGTTGACATGCCGAGTAGCCCGGCGATGGCTGCAAGACTCTCATCCGAGATCCAGCCGCGCTTTTCCTGGACGATGAGCAGCGCATCGATGGCCGCGGACTCCCGATCCGGGAGATGCGCGATCTCCGCCTCGATGGCTTGCACCTCCTCGGCGCTGAGCGGGCTGATGAGTTGCGCTTCGCTCATCGGTCCACGTCCGCCATGACGAAATCGATGCTGGCGATGATGGCGATCAGGTCCGCCACCATGAACCCGCGGGAAATCAGCGGAATCATCTGGAGATGGGGGAACGACGGCGTGCGTATGCGCGTGCGGTACGAGGTGGTGCCGCCGTCGGAAACCAGGTAGTAGGAATTCCAGCCCTTGGTCGCCTCGATGTTGACACAGCATTCCGAAGGCGGAATCACCGGGCCCCAGCTCACGTTCAGGAAGTGCTGGATGAGCGTCTCTATGTGTTCCATCGTCTGCGCCCGGGGCGGCGGCGTGGCCTGGGGATGGTCTGCCTTGTGCGGCCCCGGCGGCATGTTGTCGAGGCACTGGCGGATGATGCGCAGGCTCTGGCGAATCTCCTCCACGCGCACCACGCAGCGGTCGTAGGAATCGCCGTTGACGGCGGTGGGCACCTCGAAGTCGAACTGGTCGTAGCCGCCGTACGGGCGCTTTTTGCGCAGGTCCCAGTCGGAGCCGGTGGCTCGCAGGCCCGGCCCGGTAATGCCCCACTCCACCGCTTCCGCGGTGTTGTACTGGCCGACGGCTACCGTGCGCCGTTTCAGGATGTTGTTGTGCGTGGCCATCCGGTCGTAGTGGTCGAGCCGCGCCGGCATGTAGTCCACGAAGTCTCTGACCATGGTGTCCCAGCCGTCGGGCAGGTCCTGGGTGACGCCGCCGATGCGGAACCAGGCCGGGTGCATCCGCCCGCCGGTGATCGCTTCGACGATGCTGAACAGCCGTTCCCGGTCGGCGAACATGTAGAACACGGGGGACATCTGGCCCACGTCCTGGGCGAAGGTCCCGAAAAACACCAGGTGACTGGAGATGCGGAACAGTTCCGAGACCATGATGCGGATGACCTTGGCCCGGTCCGGCACCTCGATGCCGGCCATCTTCTCCACGGCCATGACGTAGGGCAGGTTGTTCATGACGCCGCCCAGGTAATCCACCCGGTCGGTATAGGGAATGTAGGTGTGCCAGGACTGGCGCTCGCCCATCTTCTCGGCTCCGCGGTGGTGGTAGCCGATATCCGGCACCGCATCGACGATGACCTCGCCGTCGAGTTGCAGGGCGATGCGGAAGACGCCGTGCACGCTCGGATGGTTCGGCCCCAGGTTCAGGAACATGAAGTCGGTGTGCTTGGCCGTCTTGGTCATGCCCCACTCCTCCGGAACGAAGCGCAGGCTCTCCTGCTGTTCGTCGAGGATTTCATCGGACATGCGGTACGGGTCCATCTCCGTTGCCCTGGCCGGGTGCTCCTTGCGCAACGGATGCCCTTCCCACAGCGGCGGGGTGAGAATCCGGTACTGGTTGGGATGGCCCTCGAAATCGACCCCGAACATGTCGAAGCCTTCCCGTTCGTACCAGTTCGCAACAGGCCAGACACCGGTGAGGCTGGGCGTCCTGGCGTCGTTCTCCGGCAGTGCCACCTTGATGCGCAGGTCCTCGTTCCGGTCCAGCGAGATCAGGTGATAAAACACGGTGAATCCCGAATCGGGCTGCCCGCCCCGGTTCGTTCGAAGTCGCTCATCGATGACCGACAGGTCGAAAAGCATGGGGTAGTCGGGCTTGAGCTGTCCCATGACCTCCAGCAGGCGTTCCCGGGGTACCCAGAGGTTGGGAATGCCGTCCACCGTCTGCTGGTAGGTCAGGTCCGGGCCGAACCGCTCGAGCAGTTCGTTCACCGGCCCTTGCCGGCGGGTGTCCGCCGGTGCTTGTGCAACGTCCGCCGTCATTGTTTCCGCGCTTTGCCGAGCAGGTCCCCGGAGAGGGGGGCATCGCCCACGCTGGTGGGCTCATCGAGGTTCGTTGCGCGCATGCGCTCCGGTGTCAGGGCATCGCGTTGACTGGGCTGGTACTTGCTCAACGAGCCATCCTCGCCGACCAGCCAGCTGTAGGGGCGCGGCCGTTCCTTCACCGCCTCCTGCAGGAGCGTCAGGCCCTGCATGAAGGCTTCCGGGCGCGGCGGGCAGCCCGGCACATAGACGTCGACGGGCAGGAACTTGTCGACGCCCTGCACGACGCTGTAGATGTCGAACATGCCGCCCGAGTTGGCGCACGAACCCATGGAGATCACCCACTTGGGTTCGAGAAGCTGGTCGTAGAGGTGTTGCAGCACGGGCGCCATCTTGCGAAACACGGTGCCGGAAATGACGATCAGGTCGGCCTGGCGGGGCGTCGCCCGAATGACCTCCGCGCCGAATCGGGAGATGTCGTGCCGGGAGGTGAGCGCAGTGGCCATCTCAACGTAACAGCAGGACAGCCCGAAATTGAACGGCCACAGCGAGTTGGCACGGCCCCAGGCAACGAGATCGTCCAGCTTGGCGGTGAGGAAGCCCTTGGCGGACTGCTCCTCGTAAACCCGGTCAGGCTCCGCCATGCTCGCCCCCGGCTCCGTCTTGACCAGTCGCCACTGCATCAGGCGCTACCCTCCCCTTCGGTCGCAGGAACTGTCGCATAGCGGCGCCGGCGGAACCGTTCCTTGACGCCCCAGTCCAGGGCGCCCGTACGCAGTTCGTACACCAGCGCCACCAGCAGGATGACAATGAAGATGCCGGCGCCGAAGTAGCCCCGCCAGCCCAGCTCGAAGAACGCAACTGCCCAGGCGAAGATGAAGATGGTCTCGAGATCGAAGATCACGAAAAACATCGCGACGAGATAGAACTCCACTGACAGGCGCGTCTGTTCAGCCGTGCCCACCGGCACGATGCCGGACTCGAATGGCATGTCGGTGGCCTTTTTGTGCCGCGTGCGGGAACCGAGCAGCCACGAACCCACAAACACGACACCCAGTACCCCGGCGACAAGCGCCGTGTAGATCAGCAAGGGCCAGAGGTCCTGGCCGCCCGTGGCCGCATCCAAAGCTGTCTCCGGTCCCACCGAATCTCCTGACGAAAACCGACGTTGGAAGTGGATCGATCGAGCGTGCCCGTGTGCCGGCAGGACATCGCCCCACAAATCGGGGTGCGACAATAATGTCCGACTTGTCCGGGCGCAAGTGGCGGGACGAAATTGAGCCCGATTTGTCCGCTATCGGTGCATGGCCGGCCGACTGAAGCGGGGCTTTTGCCACCTGCCGCTATGCATCGTGCACCAGTTGCGTGCCGAAGTTGTCGCCGCGGAACAGGCGCATCAATGCCTCCGGCAGGCTCTCCACGCCTTCGAGGATGTCTTCCTTGTACTGTAGCCTGCCGTCGGCGATCAGCGCGGCGAGTCTCGAGTGGGCTTCCTCGAACCGGTTAGCGAAGTTGAAGACGTAGAAGCCCGTCATCTCGGCCTGCTTGTAGACCAGGTTGAAGTAGTTCTTGGGGCCGTACCAGTCCAGGTCGTTGTTGTACTGGGACGTGCCGCCGCACAGCACTACCCTGGCGCCCTGGGCGATGCGGGCCAGTGCCGCGTCGAGTATTTCGCCGCCGACGTGGTCGAAGTAGATGTCGATCCCGTTCGGGCAGGTCTCGTCGAGACGGGCAGCCACGTCCTCGGACTTGTAGTCGATGGCGGCGTCGCAACCGAGTTCGCCCACCAGCCAGTCGCACTTCCTGGCGCCGCCGGCGATGCCGACTACCCGGCACCCCTGCATTTTCGCCAGTTGGCAGACTAGTGCGCCCACATTGCCCGCTGCGGTCGAAACAACCAGGGTATCCCCCACGCGGGGCCGGGCGTATTCGGTCATGCCGAAATACGCCGTGGCGCCGCTGCCGCCGAGCACATGCAGCAGGGTGCTCTCCGGGAAACCCTCCCTGGGCTGCACCTTGTTCACTACGCGGCGCCGAACGCCGTCCGATATGACGTAACGCTGCCAGCCCAGATCGCCCATCACCAGGTCGCCCGGCTCGAAATCCGAGTTGCGGGACTCAACCACCTCGGCCAGCCCGCTGCCGCGCATGGTCGCGCCTATGGGGATGGGCCGGCGCGCGATTCCGCCGGAGACGAGCGCCATGCGGGCGGGCGGATTCACCGTGAAGTACCGCGCCTTCAGCAACATGCAGCCGGGCCCCAGGGGAGCCACGGGTTCCCGCTTCAATTCGAAATTCGATGCCTGCACTTCGACCTCGGGCCGGGATGCCACAACCCACTTCAAGTTTTCCAGTTCGCTCATTGAATCGACTCTTCGTTACCGGGATCGGGATGTCCGGCGCACCTGGACGGGCAACGCCGACGCTTCAAGTTTGGCAGCAAGCAGTCCGCGGCAAAAGCCCCGCGCAACATCCGGAACGACGTGGCGCCCGGCTGGGGGCACGCGTCGGGCCGGAACGTAGGGTATTTTCCAGCGATCCGCTACGGCCACCAGCACAGGATGAATCGCCGGTCCCAAGCCGTGGCGCTTGCCTATAATGGGACCGTTTCCGGCGGCGGGGTACCCGGTCGATGTCCGAACTCAAGACAAGGCAGAACGACGGCGATGTCGACGCATACCTCAATTCGGTCGAAAACCCGAGGCGCCGGGAAGATGCGCTGCAGGTCCTCGCGCTGATGCGGGAGGTCACCGGCGAGGCGCCACGGATGTGGGGGTCGAGTATCGTCGGTTTCGGCAGCTACCACTACACCTATGCCAGCGGTCGCGAGGGGGATTGGCCCGTCGTCGGCTTCGCGCCGCGGAAACAGAACCTGGTGCTGTACATCATGCCCGGCTTTGCCGGTCACGAGGCTCTGCTCGCCAGGCTGGGCAAGCACCGGACCGGGAAGTCCTGTCTCTACGTGAACAAACTCGATGACATCGACCCGGACGTGCTCGAAGAACTGGTCCGTGAGTCGGTTGCCGACATGAAACGCCGGTATGGCTGAAGTTACCAGCCGGGGCCACGGCGGGAACCTGACCCGGGGGCCTGCGCCGTAGCAAGTCGTAAAAGCGAGAATTCGATGCCGCCGCGCCCCCGGCCGATGGATTGAGGAGAGTTTCGAGCCGAAGGATAGGAAAATAATCGGAGGTCACCGAACCCCATGGAAGCGAACATAGCCTGGAAGGACGAGGTAACGTTCACCGCCCGGTCCGGCAGCGGGCACGAAATCACCATCGACGGTCCGCCGGAGTCGGGGGGCCGCAATGCGGGCGCGCGGCCAATGGAGTTGATGCTGCTGGGTCTCGGCGGCTGTGCGGCGTTCGACGTCGTCCACATCCTGCGCAAGTCGCGCTCGGCCGTGTCCAGGTGCGAAGCCAGGGTCACTGCCAACCGCGCCGAGTCGGACCCCAAGGTGTTCACCGACATACACCTGCACTTCACGGTTGCGGGCGAGAACCTGACCGAGAAGAAAGTTGCGCGTGCTGTTGAACTGTCGGCGGACAAGTACTGCTCCGCATCGATCATGTTTCGCCGCGCGGGCGTTGCAGTGACACACGGTTTCGAACTGGCATGACATGGCGCGGTGGGCGGCGTGCTCAAGGTGCTTCAAGCACGCGTCCGCGCACGCAGCGTCATTGCTAGTCTTGCCAACCTCGCCACGTACATTCACGAATAGGTCGGGTCAGAT
Source organism: Pseudomonadales bacterium (assembly GCA_963663395.1). Lineage (GTDB taxonomy): Bacteria > Pseudomonadota > Gammaproteobacteria > Pseudomonadales > Azotimanducaceae > Azophilus. The sequence goes on along the minus strand of OY760226.1, from coordinate 3,197,056 downwards.
CAGACCCTGCACATGCAACGACGCCGAACGGGCCAGGGCATCGAGGTCGTAACCGCCCTCCAGCGTTGAGACGACCCGCCCCTCCGCGAACCGCTCGGCCGCATCGACGATGAACCCGGTGATCCAGCGGTAATCGTCGTCCTGCAGTTCGAGCCCGGCCAGCGGGTCTTGTGCATGGGCGTCGAAACCGGCGGAGACGAGGATCAGCTCCGGACGATGCGATTCGAGTGCGGGCAGCCAGTCCCTTTCGATCGCCCTGCGAAAAGCCGAGCTGCCGGTGCCGGCGGGCAACGGCGTGTTGACGATGTTGGGACGGTCCACGTCCTGTCGGATTCCCGGGTAGTACGGATACTGAAAGCTTGAACAGACCAGCACTTCTTCCCGCTCGGCGAACATCTCGACCGTGCCGTTGCCGTGATGCACATCGAAGTCGAGGACCGCGACGCGGTCGAGTTCATCGAGGGCCCGGTCCGCGCCCACGGCAACACTGTTGAAGAAGCAGAAGCCCATCACCGTCGCCGACTCCGCGTGGTGACCGGGCGGGCGCACGGCGCAGAAAGACCGTCGGGAGGTGCCGCCAAGCGCATGTTCCACGGCCTGCAGAACCGCTCCGGCGGCAAGTCTCGCAGCCTTCTCGGAGCCTGGGCTCATCACGGTGTCTGCATCTACGCGGACATGGCCCTCTTCGGGGCTTGCCGCGGAGATCGCCTCAATGTAACGGCGGTCGTGAACGCGGGCCAAGGCTTCGGTTCCCGCAACGGCCGGCGTCACGACCGTCACTTCATCGAGCAGGCCCTCGACCTGCAATCGGTCGACAACGGCCGCCAGCCGCTCAGGGCGTTCCGGGTGTCCGGGCAGCGTGTCGTGCTGCAGGCACTCCGGGTGCGTGAACAGTTCCATGCGCAAACCATACCCCGCTGAAAGCCCCACAGTCGTTCAGAGGGACGTTTGCGGTCAAGTCATTGCCAGCAACTCGCCGACCCGGTCCATCATCTCGTCCTTGTCGTAGAGGTCGTAGTAGATGGAAGCCATGACGTTCTGCGGCCCGAAAAAGAACCGCTCGTAGAGAACCTGCCGGTTTCCGAACCCGGATACCGCGACATCATGGGCGAGGCGAAACAGGGCCACCCGATCCCGGCTTTCCAGGTTGACCTGCTGGAAGTAGCGATCCACGTCGCCGGCGATGTCGTTGCCGAAATCCGCTTCACAGGGCGTGGCCACCAGCGAACTCGACCCCAGCATGTGCACGGTTTCGATGAGCTTGGGATACAGGCGGGGAAACAGGTTGCGGGAGGTATCCAGCGGCCGCCGTTGCGGGATGTACAGGCCCCACTTGTCCCGCTCCGGCTGTTGCTCGGCGCTGAACAGCAGTGCGCGCACGGTTTCGGCAATCCACATGGCTTCCGCGATCTGGCCCTTGACGTTCATGTCGCGGTCCTTGCCGGACGCCCTGGCCATGGCGCACAGCAGCCCGACGATGAACTCCGCCTTGGCCAGCTTGCCGCAGGCGACCTGGTGCATCATGTGCACGACGGCGTTGGTTTCTGCGAAGGCGCGGTTGCAGAGCAGCGGGTCCCGGTACATGAACACGCGCTCCCAGGGAACCAGCACATTTTCGAAGATCACCACCGCGTCCATTTCCTCGAAGCGGGAGGCCAGCGGCGCATCGAAGGCCGATTTGCCGGTGTCGTAGGTGTCGCGGCAGATCATGCGCAGACCCGGCGTGTCGATGGGGAGCGTGAACGCGAAGGCGAAGGGGACGTTCTCCTCCGAAGCCTTCAGCAGGGTGGAGGGAAACACCTCGATCTCGTTCGCAAGAGGCCCGAGGGTCGCCAGCAGCCGCGCCCCGTTGACGACGATGCCCGCATCGGTTTCCTTGACCACCTTCAGGGCAACCTCGGGGCTCGACCGCCCCTGCCGGGCCAATTCGGCATTGAACTGCGGGTTGACCAGCGTGTGAGTCAGCACATAGTCGCTGCCCCGCGCCTCTTCGTAATAAGCACGCATGTTCGCAGCGAAGTCCACTGCGCCACCGTTCTCGTTGAGGAAATCCGCAGCACCCGCAAACGCGGCAACCGATGCATTCTTGTAATCCGGTGTACGGCCGAGCATTCCGTTGGACCATTTCGCCCATTCGTAACAGGCGGCGCCGCGGCGGCGTACGTCCCCGGCTTGCCGCGGCAGCAGGAACGACATCGGATACCGCTCGCCGTTTTCGACAAACGTCAGCTTGTCGACGTGCGCCGGGTCTCGTTGCCTGTCGATGAAGTTCGCCAGCGTCCGTGCCCCGCGAGCGAGCCCAGGCTCGCCGGTCACATCAGCCACCCGCTTGCCGTGCATCCACACATCGCGCCCGTCGCGCAACGAATCGAGGTACTGCGCACCGCTATTGATTGCCATCGGTGTACTCCTTTTCTTACCGTTGTAAGTTCATGTTCAATCCGGCCTCGGCTCCGAACCCGCCATTCGCCGACCCGGCGTTGGCGGCAACCTTGCGAAGCGTGGCCAGCAATATCGACCATTCGCTCTCGCTGACCGTGCTTTCAAGGTGCGAATAAGCCGCATCGACAAGCGGCGTCACCCGACCCTTGAGCGCCTTGCCCCCACCGGTCAGGCATACCCTGACGACGCGCCTGTCCTGCCGGGAACGCCGCCGCTCGACCAGCCCGTCCCGTTGCAGACGGTCAACCACCCCAACCAGGCTTGGAGGCTGGATCAGGGTCTTTTCGGCCAATGCCAGCAACGGCTTGCCGTCCTGCTCCCACAACACGCGCAAGACGCGCCATTGCTGCTCGGTGAGGCCGAATCTCGCGAAGATGGCCCTGAAAGGGGGCATAACGGCATCGAGAGTGTGATAGAGGACCATGGGCAGCGAGGTTTCGAACGGTTTCATCCGGCGTCACCGTCAATTTAATTAATATCTTAATTATTATTATATTAATCAAATTACTTGCACTGTCAACAACCTAACCGTGTAATCTCCGCCCGATGTTCGAACCCTCCAACCGCCGCAGGATTTTTCTGCTCCGTCACGCCGAAGCCGCCTACGTCCACGATGATGGAACGGTGACCGATGATCCACGCAGCGTGCCGCTGACGGAACTCGGCCGGCAGCAGGCGCGCAAGCAGGCGGCGGTGCTGGCAAGCGTTGCCTTCGACCGTGCATTCTGCTCCGGGCTGCCCCGCACCGTCGAGACCGCCCGGCTGATTCTCGCTGGTCGGGAGACGCCCTCCCTGGAGCGGGAACCGGCGCTCGAGGAGATTCGCGGCGCCGGGCGGGCTTACGGCCGGGAGAACAGCGCCGCCTGGCTGCAGGAAGTGGCCAACCCCTGGGCGGCCGCGGTTCGACCGGACGGCCGCTTTCTCGGGGGCGAGAAATTCACCGACTTCGGCGCCAGGGTCGTTCCGGCATTCGACCGCATCGTCGCCAGGGGCGACTGGTCGCACCTGTTACTTGTACTGCACGGCGCCGTCAACCGCAGAATTCTGAATCATGTCCTGGGCCTGGCCTGGCAGAAAGGCGTAACCATCGAACAGGATAACTGCTGTATCAATATCATCGATGTGGACAGCAATGAGAACGGCGAGGTGACCCGGTATCTGATTCGGGCGGTGAACGTGACAGGTTACAACCTGAACAAGTCCGGCATCCTGCTCACGACCATGGAACAGTCGGCACTGCGGGTGAGCGAGGTGCTGGGCGGGGAAACTGCAGGGGAGCAAGGCCGGTAGAGCCCCGCTTGACGGGGCCCTCACCGGCGAAGGGGCGCGTCAGATGCCGCGCCCCTCAATAAATAGATACACCGATCACCTCCTTATTGTTGCCCGACACGCGGCGGATGGTGCGTCAACTGGAACCTGATTGCAATCGCTGGCGTGCCGGGGCCGGGCCGGTTACGTCAGCCGGCAGACAACCCGGTTCCGACAGCAGTCGCCGGGACAGCGTATCCACCGAAGGAGTACACTACCCGGGATTCAGGATCCTGCAGACGGATAGCGTATGTTCCTTGAAGGTATACACCACGTATCCATCAACGTGAAGGATACCGCCGCCGCGGAAAAGTTCTACGTGGAGGTGCTGGAGATGGAGTTGCTCGACCGCCCGGATTTCGGTTTCCGGGGCGCTTGGCTTCGCGCCGGGGAGCAGGAAGTGCACCTCATGGAAATGGACTCGGGTCCACCACTCAAGGAACAGCACTTCGCGTTCAAGGTTTCCGACATCGACGCCCTGAGGGAACGGTTGGCCGATGCCGGGTTTACCTGCTCGGAGCCGCGGGAGATCGCGGGAATCTGTCGGCAGGCCTTCACCCACGACCCAAGCGGTAACCTGGTCGAGTTCAACCAACGGCTCTGAGGGGCACCGTTCGCCGCCTCCAGCGGCAAGGGACGTTCGCCGCCTCCAGCGGCAAGGGACGTTCGCCGCCTCCAGCGGCAAGGGACGTTCGCCGCCTCCAGCGGCAAGGGATGCACGTCGACCGTAGCGGCAGGGATGTCAGGCGGGTTCGCCGGCAACCGCCTGCCGGCCCGACAGGTCGCGCATCCGTCGCGCGTAGGGTTTCATGCCCAGTGCCAGGAACCCAATGGCGACCGGAGCGACGCTCACGGATACCAGCGACAACGACCAGGCGACGTACGCCGGGTCCTTGAACAGGTAGTCCGTGCAGGCGGCGACCAGCGTCGGGCCAAGCGCCAGCCCGATCACGTTGCTCGTAACCACATAAGTGCCCACCACCACGCCTCGCATCTCGTTCGGCGTCACCGATTGCAGGGCCGAAGCCACCAGGGCCAGCGGCAGGGTTACGAAGAAACTGCCCAGGGCCACGCAGGCAAGACCGCCGTAAGGGTTTGATTGCCAGGGCAGAAGCGCCAGGGCAGCCGCCGCCCCGGCGGCCGAAATCACGGTCAGGCGCAATGGGTAGTCACCGTAGCCCATCGCTTCCAGGCGCCGGGCCGCCCAGGGCCCGGTGAGCACGCCCCCGGAACCCGAAACCAGGGCGAGAACTCCGTATATTCTGCCTGCCTGCGCCAGGTCCCAGTCGTAGACCCGCACCAGGATGGTGGGCGTCCAGCCCTGCAGTCCGTACAGGATGACAATGATGAAGGGAGCGCCAACCAGCAGGGCGAGGTAGATGCGCGCATTCTGCCTGACGTATTGGATAACCTGGTTCCACGGCAGCGCATCCCGGACGGCGCTCGCCCGTCCCTTGCGCGCCGGTTCACGGATGCTGGCCAGTAGCGCGGCGATGAGCAGCCCCGGCAGGCCCACCGCCACGAAGGTGAACTGCCAGGGGGCGAGTTCGCCAATGAAGGGCATGGCCAGGCTTTCCGCATCGCCCGTCCAGTCCAGGACCTCGGCGCCGGCGATCATGGCCAGCCCGGCGCCGAGGTACGGGCCCATAAGATAGACGCTGATGGGCCGCGCCAGCCGCTCGGGCGGAAAGCAGTCGGAAAGCACAGACCAGGCGGCCGGGGTGAGTGCTGCCTCGCCCGCGCCAACCCCCAGGCGGGACACCATGAGTTGCCCGAAAGTTCGCGACAGCCCGCAGGCGATGGTTGCGGCGCTCCAGGCCAGCAAACCGCCGACCATGATGGAAATGCGGTGAAAACGATCCACCATGCGGCCGACGGGCACGCTCATGAGTACGTAGGTGAGTACAAAGGCGGGCCCCTGCAGGAGACCGATCTGAAAGTCGGAGATTCCGAGGTCCGCCTGAATTGGGGTTACGAGCAGGTTGAGTATCTGGCGGTCAACGAATGAAAAGGTGTACGCCACCAGCAAAACCAGCACCGCATACCAGCCGTACAGCGGCGACGGCCATTCGGAACGGGATGGAACGGGAGGGTTTTCGGACATCACCACGGCTCTGGGCGCAACATATGACAACGCGCCACAGGGCCTGCAGCGATTCCTGGTTGAATCCTTACTCGGGGCGACGTGCCCCGAACGGGCTGATTCCGCGTCCGGGGCAGTTCAGGGATCAGCCTTCGGCAGCTTCCTCGCCGCCTTCGGCAGCAGGTGCTTCCTCGGCGTCGCCCGCGTCTTCTGCAGCGGCTTCGCCGGCATCCATGCCGGAGTCGTCCATGGCTTCCATGCCACCATCGGCGGCCTCTTCCATGCCGGCATCGGCAGCTTCTTCCATGCCGGCGTCAGCGGCCTCTTCCATACCGGCATCGGCAGCTTCTTCCATACCGGCGTCAGCAGCCTCTTCCATGGCCCCGGCGGCTTCCATCGGCGCTTCGGCTGCAGGAGCCTCGGCCGCGTCGCCGCCGCTGTCAGCAGGCTGACCACAGGCTGCGAGCCAAGCCACAGCCAATGCCGCGGCTACAAATCGAGCGATACGCATAAACGCCTCCCAAGCGTGTAACTAGCAGTTGCGGAGCATACCGCAATTCGGCATGCCGTGATACGCAAACGCCGACGTCAGGACCACCCGGCATGACATGGCGGCGAATTGCAATGGAGCGTTAAGAGGATGGATGCCGCGAGTGTGCGTGCGCCCCTCTTCGGATCAAACCGAGATCAGAACTCGATGCGCAGCACGCTGTCGCCAAGGGCCCGGTGCCAGAACCGCAACAGGTCACGTACACTGCCTTGCAGCACACAGGTTGGAGACCCGATGTCCGTTCAACAAAAAGCGGGGATAACGCGCCTGTCGTCTGCGCTCCCTCACCGGGCTGTGCGGTGGCTGTCTCTTTTCATGGCTGTGGCGCTCGGCGCTTGTGCCGACTCCTCCGAAAGTCCCCATGCGGAACAGTTCAGGAACCTCGAGCCGGAGTGGACGGTCACCGCGGAGGAAGCTCTTGCCTGGGCGTCCGTCAAGAATGCGAATCTCCCGGCCCTGACCGGCAGCCCGGAGTGGCAGCGTTACATGGCCTTCCTGGAAGGGGCGCTGCGGGGTTATGGCGCGGTCGACGTCCTCAGGAACAGTTGGGAATTCGAGCGCTGGGACACTTCCGACGAACCTGCCGACTGGTCCCTGGTCTCCGACGGCGAGCCGGTGCGCGTAGCCAACTACGGCGCCTATTCGGGCTCGACGGGGCCCGATGGCGTAACCGCGGAACTGATCTTCTACGACCACGATGATCCGCCGGAATCCATAAGGGGCAAGATCGTCGTCATTCCGACCAGGCCCCATCCGCAGAAGCCATACGACGACGATTACATCGCCAACTACACCTTCAATGACTACGAATACGCGACGGATGCCGAAACCCTGCAGGCGCCCTACGAGTTCGTCGACCCGGCGGAGACATTCACCTTCGACATCTGGTGGCAGCTCGCCCAGCGACTGGACGAGATCCCCAGGGACGGCGAAGCGGCGGGGGCGATCATCGTTTATGACATGGCCTATGACCGCACCAGGGGCCTTTACACGTTCCCCGTCCCGACGCTTTATGACTCACCGACGCTGATACTGGGTCGGGAAGACGGTGCCAAGGTCATCGCCGATGCCAGGGCCGGCAGGACGGCGACGCTCAGGCTCGAGGCAACGCTGACACCGGCCCAGGCTTATCAACTGATCGCCCATCTCCCCGGCCGCCACTACGGCACACCGGATGACGAGCAGATCGTGCTGGTCAACCATACGGATGGCCCGTCCATCACCCAGGACAACGGCGCCCTCGGCCTGCTGGCAATCGTCAAGTATTACTCCCGGATTCCCCGGGAGCACCGGCCGAGAACCCTGACGATATATCTGGACTGTCGCCACTACATGCCCGGCATGGAGCGGGCGCACAGGGAGCCGGCGTGGCTGAATCGCCATCCGGAGGCCCGCGAGAAGATCGTGGCCGTGGTGCAGGCCGAGCACCTCGGCGAGATGGACTACCGCGAAGTCGACGGCCGGGTGGAAGCTACCGGCCTCACCGAGCAGTCGTATCTATGGTCGCGCGCCCACCCGGTGCTGGTCGATGCCGCAGTCGCGGCCGTGCAGAAATACGGCTGGTCACGCGCCCAGGTGTCAGCCCCGGAACGCCCGGGCAGCAACGGCGGGCTGCAGCAAATCTGGTGGGGCGTCGGCGTGATCGCACTGCCCACACGATGCGAAATCTGGCACTGCCTGGACGTGCCGGCTTACGGCCTCGGGGGATTTCTCGGCCACTACTGGACCAGCCATGCCACCATCGAACGCTTCGATGCCGACCTGTTCGTCAGCCAGGCATCGACGATGACGGAGCTTACCGGCGTGCTGATGACCACCGACCTGGCCACAATCACCCGGGAGCTTCGTACCTCGCAGAAACTGTAGGCTGTCCCGCTCCTGAGCGCTCGGCAATATGGTTCTGACCTGGTCATGATGTTGCCCCCGATCTCGACGCGTTCCATGGAAAAATATTTAACGCATTGATTTCATTGAAATCAATTTCAGAAGAAAACGATTCTATTGCTCGGGCACTGGGAGGAGGCATCCGGCATGCCGGGTTGGAAACTTTCATGAAACAGATGCTCCATCCCACTCTCTAGCTTCCATTCAACAATCGCCAGCACCGGGCAGCAAGTTCGTATACGGCGCTTCCCTTTCGGCGCACCAGCCACGACATCCTGCTGTACGGGAGGGGGTGGGGCGAGCTCTAACGCGCCGAAAGGGAAGCGCCGCATACGAACTCTTTCCCGAAACCCGGCGTTGTTCCCCGCGCTTCAGCGCGCCGATTTAGCGCGCCGCGGCAGCGGCTCGGCGCACCGGGTTCCCCAATTGCAAGGTCAAACGCAGATGTCGGGGGGTTCTTCGCCGGCAAAGAAGCGGTCGAGATTCTCCACTACCCGCATTCCCATGGCGTTTCGCGTCTCGGCCGTGCTGCTGCCCATGTGAGGAAGCAGGACGACGTTGTCGAGGCCCAGCAGATCATGGCAAACGGTTGGCTCCGCCTCGTAGACATCGAGCCCCGCCCCGGCCAGCCGGCCGTTCGTAAGGGCATCGGCCAGCGCCTGTTCGTCGACAAGCGGTCCGCGGGACCCGTTGATTAGAAAAGCCGTCCGGCGCATCAGCGCAAGCCGCCGCCGGTCGATGAGGTGATGGGTTTCCGGGGTGGCCGGACAGTGCAGGGAAAGAAAGTCGACGCTTGCCGCGAGTTCATCGAGATCGGAGACCTGGTGCGCCTGCAACTCGTCCAGCACGGCCCGCGGCACCTGGCTCCGGCTGTAGCAGGCGATGCGCATGCCGAAGCCGTGCCGCGCCCGCCGGGCCGTGGCCTGGCCGATTCGTCCCATGCCGACGATGCCCAGCGTCCTGCCGGTTACCCGCGATCCCACCAGGTGACTGGGCCGCCAGCCGGTCCAGTCGCCGGCGCGCAGTTCCCGCTCGCCCTCACCTACCCGGCGGGCGCACATGAGCATCAGCGTCATGGCCAGGTCCGCAGTGCAGTCGGTGAGCACGTCCGGGGTGTTGGTTACCACGATGCCGTGGTTGCGGGCTGCGTCAACGTCGATGTGGTTGTAGCCCACACCGTAATTGGCGATAACCCTGGCCCGCACGCCGGGACCGAAGAGAACGCCACCGATCGCATCGGTAACCGTCGGGCAAAGCGCATCGGCACCGCGCAGGGCAGCGGAGAGTTCCTCCCGGGAGAAAGGATGGTCGTCCGTGTTCAGGTGCGTATCGAATCGCGCGGACAGCGCTTCCTCCACCGCTGCCGGCCAGCGCCGTGTGACGATTACCCTGGGTTTGCTCATCCCTGCGATGCGAACTCGGCGGGAAGGCCTCTGCTGCGGGCCACGCGACTCACCTACTTCAGAGAATCGATCAGGCGGCGCGCAGCAGCGTACCGGTGCCGAGCCCGCCGCCGCAGCACATGCTCACGAGACCGTAGACCCCGCCGCTGCGCCGCAACTCGTGGATCGCCTTGGTAATCAGGAAACACCCCGTAGCCCCCAGCGGGTGGCCAAGCGAAATGGCCCCGCCGTTGGGATTGACCCGGTCGAGGTCGGCACCCACCGTCTTGGCCCAGGAAAGCACGACTGAGGCAAACGCCTCGTTGACCTCGAAGACATCGATATCCCTGACGGACAGGCCGGCGCCATCGAGGAGCTTTTCGGTGGCGGGAATGGGGCCTTCCAGCATCAGGACGGGATCGCAACCCACTAGCGTGGTGTCCACCATTCGGGCCAGCGGTTCCAGGCCCAGTTCCTCGGCTTTTGCGGCGCTCATCAGCAGCACCGCCGCGGCGCCGTCCGCGATCTGCGAGGAGGTGCCTGCCGTATGGATGCCGTCCTTGCGCGCCACGGGTTTCAGTCCCGCCAGCGCCTCGAGGCTGGTGTCGCGCGGAATCTCGTCCCTGTCGAATACCCTGGTTTCACCCGTACGCTTGCCGTTTTCATCGAAAACCGGGACCTCGAGCGGAATGATCTGGGAATCGAAACGCCCCTCATCGACCGCGCGGGCGGCCCGCTCCTGCGATGCGAGACCGAAACCATCGGCATCCTGCCGGGTCACCTGGTATTTCTCGGCCATCCGCTCTGCGCCCTCGAACTGGCTGGCGAACTCGTAGTGCTCGAAGTAGCTGCGCGCCATCGGCTTGCCGTAACTGTCGGGCAAGCCGATCGAGTCCGACCCGATGCGCAGGCGGGTCATGTTCTCCACACCGCAGGCAACGACGATATCAGCCATGCCGGAACGGATGAGGCTGTGCCCGAGCATGGCCGCCTCCTGGGAAGAACCGCACTGCGCATCCACCGTTATGCAGGGAGTGGTCTGGACGCCGCCATGGGCGAGCCAGGCGGTACGGATGACGTTCATGCCCTGGGCACCGAGCTTGTTGATGCAGCCGCCGACCACCTGGTCGACCTGCTCCGAGGCCAGGCCGTTGCGCTGCAGCAAGGCCATGATGACCGGTCCGAGGGTATCGGTGGGATGCACGTAACCGAGCGCCCCTTCCTTCCTGCCTACCGCCGACCGCGCGGCATCGGCCACAACCACTTCGTTCACTGGAAACCCCCGTCTGACTTGAAAGGCGGGTATCTTACCCGCGCCGTCGGCGCAGTGCATGACGCATCAGCCGATGCGGCGGACCTGTTCCCAGCGCCGCCAGTCGTCACCGGGCGCGGTGCATTCCCCTGAGGCGTAGTGAGCGGATATTGCCCGGCGCGAAGAACCGCTGGCGTTCTTGCCGGAACCGTGAATCAGCAACGGATGGAACAGAAGGGTGTCGCCATGCTGCATTTCGATATGCGTTCGGGCAGGCAGCCGCTCCCGCAGGGGCTCTTCCCCGGCAATGCCGAAGAATGCGAAGTTTACGTGCTCCCAGTCCGGGTCCCCATGCCGCAGCAGTTCTCCCTTGTGGCTTCCGGGCACCACCGCCAGACAGCCGTTTTTCCGGGTGGCTCCCGTCAGTGCCGTCCAGGTAGCAACGATTCTGTCGGCAGGCCTCAGGCTGAAGTACAGGAGATCCTGGTGCAGGGGATGCCTGCCGTCGACACCTGGCGGCTTGTTGAACAGGTTGGTGGTGATGCTGTAGACCTCCTCCCCGATGAGGCTGCGCACGGCCGAGAGAATTTCTGGTTCGAGGCAGTAGGCGAACATGGCCGGGTCGTCGTGGAACCCGAACGCCTTGTTGATCGCGTCCTCCGCCCTTTCGGGCTCCGCCGCGCCCCTGACGATCATCACGTCCCGCATGATCTTCATGCCCAAAGGAAGCTCGCGCGTTCCCCGGGCGAACTCCAGGAACCGCTGCTCATAGCGAGCGAGCCGCTCCTCGGCAACGAGACCCGGAAGGAGCAGGTAACCCTGCTCCCGATAGGTCTTGACCTGCTCCGGGGTCAGTGACATTCAGCGGACGCCTGCGAACGGCCGGTGACCGGGTTAGCGAGCGGCAATCGCGCCGGCGCCGCGCCTTCCCCCGACTACCGGAAGTTCGGCGGGCCGTCCCGTCAGCCGGCTCCCATTTCGAAGAAACACAGCTTGTTTCCGTCGAGGTCCCGCACATAGCCGCCGTAAAACCCGGGCATCCGTTCGCCGGGGGGACCCTCATCGGTGGCCCCGAGCTCCAGCGCCCTGGCGTATAGCCCGTCGACGCCATCACGAGACCCCCCCGGAATGGCGACCATGTTGCCGTTGCCCGGGTGGTGGGGTTCCTCGTTGTACGGAATGCACACGGCGAGCATCGGGGCATCCGGTGAGGTTCCGTACATCTTGATGCGATCCATTCCCATGAGTTGACTGGCGCCGAGTTCGCCGAGCAGTTCGTCGTAGAACCCCAAGGCGCGGCCCATGTCGCTCACACCGATGGTGCAGTATCCGATCATTGGTAAATCTCCTGTCTGAAAAGGGGAAAATCGCGCAACGATCATTCAACGCGGTTTGCACTCGCAAATCAACGACGCGTATCGCCGAGCCGCCGGTTCCATGGCCCCCGAATACGAGTTGCAACAATCGCGTGGTAAATTAGCCCGCCCGCCGTAGATACGAGGAACCCGAGTGAAAGGACCCCTGGACGATGTCACCGTGGTCGAGGTCGACAGCTTCATGGCCGCGCCAAGCGCCGCGGCCGTGCTTGCCGACATGGGCGCGCAAGTTGTGAAAGTCGAGCCGCTCCACGGCGACCCGATGCGGGGCTTGAGCCGGCCGATCAAGATCGAATCCGAGTTTCAGGGCTACGACTTCCAGTTCGACGTGGACAACCGCGGAAAGCGTTCCATCGCCGTCAACCTGAACGAAGCCGAGGGTGTCGCGGTGGTGCGCCGCCTCATCGAGGGCGCCGATGTCTTTCTCTGCAACCTGCTGCCGAAACGCCAGAAGCGATTCGGCCTCGACGCCGGCACGCTGCTTGAGCTGCGCCCCAACCTGGTGCACGCGACGCTGACCGGCTATGGCACGTCCGGCCCCGACGCCTGGCGTCCCGGCTACGATGTCACTGCCTTCTTCGGCCGCTCGGGGCTGTACGACGCCATGCGCGAAGGCGAGCACGGCGTGGTGCCCATGGCCCGCCCGGCCCAGGGCGATCATACGACGGGCCTGGCGTTGACCACGGCAATCCTCGGCGCCCTGCGCCTCGCGGAGCGTACCGGTGAAGGCCAGGTCGTCGAGACATCGCTGTACGAAACGGCAGTCTGGACACAGGCATCCGACTTCGCCGTCACCGCGGTGGACAAGGCGCCCGTACGCCGCCGCGCCCGCAAGCAACAACTCACACCCATGACGAACCGCTATCCGTGCAAGGACAACCACTGGGTGGTGCTCAACATGCTCGATGCGGGCGCCTGGGAACGCCTGTGCCGGGCGCTGGGCAGGGAAGACTGGCTGGAGGACGAGCGTTACGACACGGGCAGAAACCGATACCGGCGCATGCCGGAACTGGTGGACGCGATCGACGAGGTTCTGTCAGCCAGAACGCGGGACGAATGGGGCAGGATCTTCGATGAGCACGGCGTGATCTGGGGGCCGGTGCTCTCGCTGCACGAGGTACCGGACGACCCCCACGCGCAAGCGATCGGTCTCTTCCCCACCATCGAACACCCCGAACGGGGCACCTACCGCACGGTGAATGCCCCCATTCGTTCTGCCACCGCGGAAATCTGTCCTCGCGGCCCGTCGCCGTCCCTCGGCGAACACACGCGCGATCTATTGAGCGGGCTGGGATACGCGGAAGACGACATCCAGCACCTGTACGACAATTCCATAGTGGCCTGACCAGCCACCGTGTTGCTCAGCAGCAGCCGCTCAGGCTCCGGGGAAGCGGTGTACCTTGACCGGTAGTTCCGTATAGCCCTTTACGAATGCGGAAAGCGTCCGCACCGGTTCGCCCACCACCTCGATGAAGCGGAAGCGCTTCATGATCTCTTCCCAGAGAATGCGAAGCTGCATTTCTGCCAGGCGGTTGCCCATGCAGCGATGGATTCCGAAGCCAAAGGACAGGTGACGCCTGGCGTTCTTGCGGTCGATCAGGAACGCATCCGGATTCTCGATCACCTCGTCGTCGCGATTTCCCGAGACGTACCACATCAGCACGGCATCGCCGGCGTCGATGCGCTTGCCGCCGAGCACCGTATCCTCGAGGGCCGTGCGGCGCATGTAGGCCAAGGGCGTCTGCCAGCGGATGATCTCGGAGACCATGTTCGGGATGAGTCCCGGGTTCCCGCGCAGCTTGTCGTATTCCTGCGGAAAAAGGTTCAGCGCCAGCACCCCGCCCGAGATGGAATTGCGGGTGGTGTCGTTGCCGCCGACGATCAGCAGGATCAGGTTGCCGAGGAACTCCATCGGGTCCATGTGGCGCGTGTTCTCGCCGTGCGCGAGCATGGAAATGAGATCGTACGCCGGCGGTTCGTTGACCCGTTCGTTCCACAGCCGCGTGAAACAGGCCAGGCATTCGTAGAGTTCCTGCTGCCGCTGGTCGTAAGACTCCACGATGCCGCTTTCCGGCCCGGCCGTCGCCACGTCGGACCAGCGCGTGAGCTTGCGCCGTTCCTCGAAGGGAAAGTCGAACAGGGTTGCCAGCATCTGCGTGGTCAGTTCGATGGAGACGAGGTCGACCCAGTTGAACGTCTCGTTCTCGGGCAGCGAATCGAGGATGCGGCCGGCCCGCTGGCGGATGGTGCCTTCCATCGCCTTGAGGTTGCGCGGCTCCACCACCGGCTGCACGGTCGCCCTTTGCACATCGTGTTTCGGTGGGTCCATGGCGATGAACATCGGCGTGTTCATCACCTTCTCTTCAGGAACGGTGACCGGCGCCCCGAGCGTGATGATGCCTTCGGAGGAGTAAACCTGGTGATTCCGGTCCACCTGCATGATGTCGTTGTACTTCGTGACCGACCAGAACGGCCCGAACTGGCTGTCGCGGCAGTAATGCACCGGGTCCTCGCGCCGCAGGCGTTCGAAATAGCCCCAGTGGGCATCCTGCTGGAAGATGTTGGGGTCGGAGAGGTTGATGTCCTCGAGGGGAATCGAGTATGGGTCCGGGACGAAATTGGTGTTTGCTACGTTCATGACTCAGACATTGGGGGTTTATTGCCTTAGTGATTGAAAGGATAAGGCAATTCCACGCCCGTAGGAACCAAGTGGGCGCCTGCGCACCGGCCACGGCCGCAGCACTGACGTGACCGGAAAACCACCCGCGCGCCCCGGCCGCGGCTGAGGCGCCTGCCGGACAATCGCGCCACGACCCGGATTTGATGCACAATCCACCTCGAAACAGCCTGCGGATGCCACCAGACCGTCCATGAAAAAACTGCTCATCGCCAATCGCGGCGAAATCGCCGTACGCATCGCCCGCACCGCCGCCGAACTGGGGCTGGCCACCGTCGCGATGCATAGCGAAGACGACGCCTCCTCACCGCACACCGCCGGCGCCGACGAGGTGGCGGCGCTTTCCGGCCGGGGCGCGGGGGCCTACCTCGATATCGGCCAGATCGTGGAAATCGCCAGGCAATGCCAATGCGACGCCGTGCATCCCGGCTATGGATTCCTGAGTGAAAACCCCGAATTCGCGGCCACCGTCGAGAACGCGGGGCTCACATTCGTCGGCCCGGCACCCGAAACGCTCAGCCTGCTGGGGGACAAGACGCGGGCTCGCGCCCTCGCCCGGGACTGCGGGATACCACTGATCGCCGGCAGTGACGGCGCGGTTTCCGTGGACGAGGCCCGCTCCTTCCTTGCGAGCTGTCCAGACGACGCGGCAATGGTAATCAAGGCCGTGTCGGGGGGCGGCGGCCGCGGCATGCGCGTGGTGTCCGATGCCTCGGAACTCGAGCAGGCCTACCGGCGGTGCCGCTCGGAGGCACAGGGCGCATTCGGCAATCCCGAGGTGTATGTCGAGGAGTACCTGTCGAATGCCCGCCACATCGAGGTGCAGATCGTTGCCGACGGCAGCGGCGCGGTCAGCCATGCGTGGGAACGGGAATGCAGCATACAGCGGCGCCACCAGAAGCTGGTCGAGGTGGCGCCAAGCCCGGGCCTCGCGCCGGAAATCCGCGATGCCCTCACCGGCGCTGCGGTGCGCCTCGGCGAAGCCTCCGGTTACCGGGGCGCGGGCACCGTGGAGTTCATGGTCGCCGGCGAGCGGTTCGCCTTCATCGAAGCCAACGCGCGCCTGCAGGTCGAGCACACCGTCACCGAGGAGATCACGGGCATCGACCTGGTCCGGGCGCAACTCGAGGTGGCCGCGGGGCGGACTCTCGCGGAGATCGGCTTGCGGCAGTGTGACGTGCCCTCCCCGCGCGGCTATGCGATCCAGGCGCGCATCAACACGGAAACGATGCAGCCCGACGGCAACGCCAAACCCGGCGGCGGCACATTGACCCTGTTCGAGGTTCCTGGCGGGCCGGGCCTGCGCACCGACACCTATGGTTGCCAGGGCTACACGACCAATCCCGCGTTCGACTCGCTGCTGGCAAAGCTGATCGTGCACTCACCGTTCGACGACTACGGTGCCGCGGTCCGCAAGGCAGGCCGGGCGCTGCGGGAGACGCGCATCGAGGGTGTGCCGACCAACCTCGATTTCCTGGCGAACCTGTTGGCCCATCCCCGTTTCCAGGCCAACGATTTACACACCGGGTTTGTCGATGAGGAAATCGGGCAACTGGTACAGAGTGGCCCGCAACGCGGTTCATCCGCAGCCGATGGACGGGACGGCCCCAGAGCCTCCCGCTCCCTCGCGGGCGCCAAAGTGGACGAGGTCGACCCGCTGGCAGTTCTGGATCACGGCAAATCGGGAGTCGCCAGCGGTCCGAGCGCCCCCGGCGCCCTCGAACTGGTTTCCGAAGAGTTGCCCACAGGCATCGCTGCCATCAAGGCGCCCATGCAGGGCACGGTGATCAGCTTCGAGGTGGCGCCGGGCGATGCCATCCATGTCGGCCGACAGGTGGCGATCATGGAAGCCATGAAGATGGAGCACGTGGTGACCGCGGCGCTGGGCGGCATCGTCCAGCGGCTGGGCGTCGAAGAAGGCGACACGGTGTTCGAAGGCCACCCGCTGATCTATCTGGAAGAGCAAGACATTGCAGTGCCGGAAGCGGGCGACGACGCTTCGCTGGACCTCGACCGCATACGGCCCGATCTCCAGGAGGTGTACGACCGCAAGGCGAAGGGGCTGGACGAGAACCGCCCGCATGCCGTGGCCAAGCGGCGCAAAACGGGGCATCGCACGGCCCGCGAAAACATTGCCGACCTGTGCGACGAGGGGTCGTTCATCGAGTACGGGGCGCTCGTCATCGCCGGGCAACGGCGCCGCCGCAGCCTGGAAGACCTGATCGAGAACACGCCGGGCGACGGCATGGTCTGCGGGCTTGGCCGTATCAACGGCGACCTGTTCGGCCCCGAACGGTCCCGCGCCATGGTCATGTCCTACGACTACATGGTGCTGGCCGGCACCCAGGGCATCAAGAACCACGCCAAGAAGGACCGCATGTTCGAACTCGCGGAACAGCAGCGGCTGCCTACCGTACTGTTCGCGGAAGGTGGCGGCGGTCGGCCGGGCGATACCGACGGCGCCAGCTTCGCCGGGCTCGACTGCTGGGCATTCACGTACTTCGCCCGCCTCTCGGGGCTCGTCCCCATGGTCGGCATCACCACCGGGCGCTGCTTTGCAGGGAACGCCGTGTTGCTGGCCTGCTGCGACGTGATCATCGCCACCGAGGGCTCCAACATCGGCATCGGTGGTCCGGCCATGATCGAGGGTGGAGGCCTTGGCGTCTTCAGGCCCGAGGAAGTGGGCCCCATGGACGTGCAGGTACCCAACGGCGTCGTGGACATCACCGTCAGGGACGAGGCCGAGGCCGTCGCGGTCGCCAGGCAATACCTTTCCTATTTTCAGGGCCCGGTGGATTCCTGGGAGGCGCCGGACGCACGCGAGTTGCGTTTCGTGGTGCCGGAAAACCGGCTGCGCTACTACGACATGCGCGATGTCATCTACGGCATCGCCGATGTTGGCTCGGTGCTGGAGATTCGCAAGGACTGGGGGCCTGGCATCTACAGCGCCTTCATCCGGGTTGAAGGCATGCCAATGGGCGTGATCGCGAACAACCCGGGCCACCTGTCCGGCGCCATCGATGCCGACGGCGCCGACAAGGGCGCGCGTTTCCTGCAGTTGTGCGACGCCTTCGACCTGCCGGTGCTGAGCCTGTGCGACTGCCCGGGCATCATGGTCGGCCCGGAGAGCGAGAAGACCGCCCTGGTGCGCCACGCCGGCCGCATGTTCGTGGTGGGCGCCAATATCGATGTGCCGCTCATGACCATCGTCATCCGCAAGGCCTACGGGCTCGGCGCCCAGGCCATGGCCGGCGGCAGCTTCAAGGCGCCGCTGTTCACCGTCACCTGGCCGACCGGCGAATTCGGGGGGATGGGGCTGGAAGGCGCCGCCAAGCTCGGCTACCGCAAGGACCTGCAAGCCATCGAAGACCCGCAGGAACGCAAGACCGCTTACGAAAAGATCGTCGAGGGCCTGTACGAAAGAGGCAAGGCGGTCAACACGGCATCGATCTTCGAACTCGACGATACCATCGACCCCGCCGATTCCCGCAAGTGGATCACGGCGGCGTTACGATCGGTGGCGCCCCACCCGCCGCGCACCCACAAGAAACGGCCCAACGTCGACACCTGGTAACGCAGCCCGGAGGACGACTTTCAGGCCGGATAGAGCATCTCGAAGTTCCGGTGGAAGAACAGTTCCCGCTCCGCCGGCGACAGGCGCTCGGTCGATCGTTCGAAACGTCCGATCGGATCGCGCCCGCCGTCGGCGCAATCGGCATCAGCCCGGGACGTCAGGAAATCGGGCAGCTCCATCAGGTGGCTGTGCGCGCCGTTGATTCGCCGGTTGCCGGCGCAGGTCATGGTCATGGTCATGGTCACGGACTCTAACGAACCGGTGCATATGAGGAAGCCGCCACGTCAGGCGACCTCCGGCAACACCGCCGCAAGGCGCTCGAACATGGCCTCGAGGTCCGACGCCTCGGCGACGAACGGCGGCCCGAACTGCAGCGTATCGCCGCCCCAGCGCACATAAAAGCCCGCTTCCCACATCTTCAGCCCCGCCTCGTATGGCCTCACCGTCGGATCGCCATCCCGAGGCTGCAGTTGCACCGCGCCGGCGAGTCCGTAGTTGCGGATATCGACAACGTGCGGCGCACCCCGGAGTTCGTGCAGGTACTTCTCGAACTGCAGGGCCAATGACCGCCCGCGCTCGATCATCCCCTCCGCCACAAGCAGATCGAGCGCCGCGAGCCCGGCCGCACAGGCAACCGGATGTGCCGAGTAGGTATAGCCGTGGGGCAATTCGACGGCATGCAGCGGTTTCGGCGCCTCCATGAAGGCGCGATAGATCGTCTCGCTGGTTACCACGGCGCCCATGGGAACCGTGCCGTTGGTCAGTTGCTTGGCGAGATTCAGGATGTCGGGCACCACGCCGAACTCTTCGGCGCCGGTCATGGATCCCGCGCGCCCGAACCCGGTAATCACTTCATCAAAAATCAGCAGGATCTCATGGCGGTCGCAGATCTCCCGCAACCGCTGCAGGTAGCCTGCGGGCGGCACTACCACGCCGCCGGATCCGGACATGGGCTCCACGATCACGGCCGCGATGTTGGAGGCATCGTGCAACGCCACGATTTCCTCGAGTTGATCCGCCAGGTGGCTCCCGTATTGCGGCATGCCCCGGCTGAACGCATTTTCCGGCAGCAGCGTGGCCGACAGGTGGTCCGTGTCGAGCAGCGGTCCGTACATCTGCCGGTTGGGGCCGATGCCGCCCAGGCTGGTACCGCCGAAATTGACCCCGTGATATCCCCTGACGCGGCCGATCAGCTTGGTCTTGCCCGGGCGACCGGCCTCCCGCCAGTAAGCACGGGCGATCTTGAGGGATGTATCGGTGCTCTCCGACCCTGAATTCGTGAAGAAAACGTGGGAAAGGCCCTCAGGCATCAACTCGACGATGCGATTGGCCAGCTCGAAGCTCGTAGTGTGACCGAACTGGAAGGCGGGGGCGTACTCCATGCGGCGAAGCTGGTTCGCCACCGCCTCGGCGATGGCCGCGTGGCCATGACCGGCGCCGCAGCACCAGAGCCCCGACAGGCTGTCGAAGATCTTGCGGCCGTCCGGCGTGTAGTAGTGGCAGCCCTCCGCGCGCTCCACGATTCGCGGATCCTGCTTGAACGCCCGATTGGAGGTATAAGGCATCCAGTGGGCGTCGTAGAAAGACGATGTGGAATCGTTCAAATGCCGATCTCCCGGTCGCGGCGAGGCTGGTTCCGACGGCGAGAGTATGCACCCGCCCGCGATGCTGTAAAGCCCTGTGCCGCGACATCCGCGAGCCTTGAAGCAAGTTGCATGCCCCCGCCGATACGGGGAAGATAGCCGCACTCCTGATCAGCGGACCAAACAGATGGGCCTATTGACCATGTCCCGATCGGAGCGCGAAGCATTCCTGGCCGAGTTGCACGTCGGCGTGCTCTGCGTTCCGGGTGACGGCGCTCCGGTCTGCTCCCCGATCTGGTACGACTATGCACCCGGGGGTGACATTCACGTAATACTCGACCCGAGGTCACGCAAGGGCAGGCTGCTCACCGACGGGATTTCCGTCACGTTCGTCGTCCAGGAGGAAGCGCCGCCGTACAAGTACGTAACCGTCGAAGGAACGGTGAGCCTGGAAGGCGCAAAAACCGAGGAGCACCTGCGGCCGTTGGCCCGGCGCTATCTCGGCGAGGCAGAGGGCGATGCCTATGCCGACGCCAGCCCGGTGGAAGGCGCCTACCGCGTTTCCATCCGTCCCGCTCGCTGGATGACGGCGGATTTCAGCAAGCGGTTGTGACGCTTGGCGCCCTGTCAAATGAGTCAACTTCGCTCCCGTTCACCGCTTTTGTGTCAGGCCAGGCCGCCGCTTGACTGGTGACTCGCTTACCGTGGACGAGTCCGGCATAGATAAAGGGTCCTTCGCAAAGCGATTCGCAGAGCGGGTGCTCGCGACCCGATGGCTGGTGATCCTGGGCACGCTGGCCTGGGTTGCGATCGCCTCGGCCGGCATCGCCCGGCTCGATTTCTCCGCCAGCTACCGCATCTTCTTCGACGAAGACAACCCCCAGCTTCTCGCGCTGGAAGCGCTGGAAAATACCTACGGCAAAAATGAGAACGTTGTCTTCCTGATCGTTCCGGACGACGGAGACGCCACCTCGGAGACCGCGCTGTCCGCTGCCGTCTGGCTGACGGAGGCCGCCTGGCAGACGCCCTATTCCAGACGCGTCGACTCGCTCGCCAACTTTCAGCACACCGCCGCCGACGGGGACGACCTGTACGTGCGGGACCTGGTCGACCCACAGGTGCTGAGCGATGCCGAAGCGCGCTCGCAAATCCGCACCATCGCCCTGTCCGACCCCCGCATTGCCGGCGCATCGCTGGGCGAAGCCGGTGATGTCAGCGTTGTAAGCGTCACGGTTGAACTGCCGGAGGAGGGTCAGCTGGAGGCCATAACCGAAGTTGCCGAATTCGCCAAATCGCTCGCCCTGGAGGCGGAAGAGCGATTTGCCGGCATTGACCTACGCACCGTCGGCACGGTCATGATCAACCAGACCTTCGTGGATGCTCAGATCAGCAGCCAGATCGTCTTCCTGCCTGCAAGCCTTCTGCTCATGGCCCTGATCCTGGGCGTCCTCACCCGGGGCTGGCCGGGAGTGGCGGCGACCGGGATGGTCATGGTCTTCTCCATATTCGCGTCAATGGGCCTGGGCGGATGGGCGGGCCTGCCCTTCTCCCCGCCGATCTCCCCTGCACCGACCATCGTGCTGATGATTGTCGTGGCGAACGGCGTGCACCTGTTGGTTGCCCTGCAGCAGCGATTGCGTGCCGGGGATTCCAGGCGCGATGCGATCATCGAAGCCTTGCGGCTCAACCTGCAACCGGTGTTTCTGGCCAGCCTCACCACCGCGCTCGGATTCCTGAGCATGAACTTCTCCGAAGTGCCGCCCTACCGTCACCTCGGCATGTTCGTCGCTTTCGGAATCACCGCCTCGTTCATGCTCTCCGTCACCTTCATGCCGGCAGTGCTTTCTCTGCTACCCGTTCGCGCCGGTAAGGAACGCCGGCTCCGCGCACCTTCGATGAGGCTCCTCGCGGATACCGCGCTGCGCCACAGAAAGGCGCTGTTCTGGGGATGGTCGGCGGCCGTGGTGGCGATGGCCCTGGCGATTCCCCGCAACGAGGTCAACGATGTGCTGGTGCATTTCTTCAATGAAAGCGTCGAGTTTCGGCAGGATATCGATTTCATGGACGAGCATTTGAGCGGTAACACCGCGCTCGAGTATTCGCTGCACGCACCGGCCGAGGGCGGTGTCACCGATCCCCTGTTTCTTGCCGACGTCTCGAACTTCGCCGACTGGTACCGTGAGCAGCCCCCGGTACGCCATGTGGCAGTCATCACCGATACCTTTCGGCAGATCAACAGGAGCATGCACGGCGACGATCCGGCCGCCTACCGGATTCCGGAAGGCCGGGAGCTGGCGGCACAATACCTGTTGCTCTACGAGCTTTCGCTGCCTCTGGGCCAGGACCTGAACAATCAGATCGACAGATCCAGAACAGCCACGCGGGTGACCATATCGGCGGAGACGCTCGATTCGCAGGAACTGCTTGACCTGAACGCGCGTGCCGAGGCGTGGCTGCAGGAAAACGCACCACATGTGGCCGGCATCAACAGCACCGGCCCCTCCGCGCTGTTCGCCTACATCGGGCAGCGCAACATCCGCGCCATGCTGATCGGGACAGTCGTCGTGCTCCTGGCCATTTCCGCCATTCTCCTGTTTGCCTTGCGATCGCTGCGGCTGGGCCTGATAAGCGTCGTGCCCAACCTGATTCCGGCCGTGCTCGGCTTCGGCGTCTGGGGGTTGACGGTCGGACAGGTGGGGCTCTCGCTATCGGTCGTGGCGGCCATGACCGTCGGCATCGTCGTTGACGATACGGTTCATTTTCTCAGCAAGTACCGCCGTGGGCGGCGTGAATACGGCAAAGACCCCAATGAATCGGTGCGCTACGCCTTTGACACGGCTGGCCGAGCCCTGATCACAACCACCCTCGTGCTGATGGCCGGTTTTCTCATATTCGTGTTTTCTCCGTTCATTCCCACCGCCCAGGTCGGGGTATTGACCGCCATGATCATCGGCTTTGCGCTCATTGCCGACCTGACGCTCCTGCCGGCGCTTTTGACCGCGGTGGACCGTAGTCCCAAGGAGGCGGCCGACAGCCATGTTCAATAATCCGTTTGACTCGTTTCACAATATGGTTGCCGAAGCAAAGGAAGAGCGTGAACAGATCGACCGGCTGCTGACCATTTCCACGCCGCGGGAACGTCTGCTGGTCGCTGTCATCGGCCTGTTCCTGCTCATGCTCGCCGGGTGGCTCTTCTTTGGCAGCGTGGCCCGAAGCGTCGCCCTTGACGGCGTGCTGGTCGGGCCGGGCGAAAACCTGACTGAGGGCAACCGGTCGGTGCAGGCGCTCGTATGGGTCGATAGCGGCGTCGCGCCGCAAATCGCCGCCGGCATGCCCGCGGTGATCGAACTGGCCGTCACTGGTGGAGAAGGAGGCGCACTGGAAGGAGAGGTCGCGACAATTGCCGCAGTACCGTTGTCGGAAGAGGCCGCGGCGGTCGAGTCCTCCGCACCGGTGTCGGTGCGCCGCGTCGAACTCTCCCTCGATGAAGGCCCGGATTTCGCCTCCCTTGCAGGTAGGGAGTGCCGGATTGTCATTGAACTCGGCAGGCAGGCCCCGGTCGCGCTATTCGGAATAGGGGGATCATAGGATGCCACCGGGCGCCCCCAGGAAGGCAAACGGCAAACCGGCCTCAGAGCCCTCGAAACAAAGATTAACCACCCCGGTTCTGCTGCAGATGCACGCGACGGAGTGTGGTGCCGCCTGCCTCGGCAGCGTACTGGCCTATTTCGGGCGCTGGGTGCCGCTCACCGAACTGCGCGAAAGGTGCGAGGTGAGCCGGGACGGCAGCAGTGCCGCAAGTATTGCGCGCGCCGCCAGGCACTATGGCCTCGAATGCAGTGGACTCAGCGTAGGCGCCGGGCAACTGAAAAAACTGGAGTTGCCGCTGATTCTGTTCTGGCAGTTCAGCCATTTTATCGTCCTCGAAGGCTTCGACGATCGAAATTTTTATCTCAACGACCCGGCCACGGGGCGCCGCACGCTTTCCACCGAAGAGTTCGAAAAGGGCTACAGCCGAATTGCGCTTCGACTCAAGCCGGGCGCCGATTTCCAACGCGGCGGCGAGCAGCCCGGACTGTTCAGCCAATTGAGCGCCTTGCTCGCCGGCTCGCGGAGTGTGCTTGCCGGGGTGTTCGCCTGCGGACTCATGCTGACGCTGCTGGCACTGGTCATTCCCGCATCGGTCGGTGTTTTCGTTGACGACGTTCTGGCAAAGCAGGGTCCATGGGGCGGATTGGTGGCTGCCCTCTCTACCGGCGGAGTGCTGGTATACATCCTGTCCCTGCTCAAGCACCGTTTCCTCAAGCGGCTGGCAATCCGGATTTCGGTGATCGGTTACAACCGGGGCCTGTCAAAGCTCCTGCGGTTGCCGGTGGAGTTTTTCCAACACCGGCTGGTCGGCGACCTGACGGACCGGGTCTCCTCCATCGACAGGATCGCGAAGAGTCTGACGGAACGGTTTCTCGTACTCGTTGTCGAGGTGGCAATGAGCGCCGTGCTGCTCGTCGCCATGCTGGTCTACGATGTCCTGCTCACGGCGATCGCGCTTTCGCTGGCCGTCCTGCACGGCGTGCTGGCCCACTTCCTCAACGCGCTCCGGGCCGTTCGCAGCCAGGCCATGAGGCGCGAACAGGGACTTCTGATCGGCGTGGGCATGCAGATGTTGAGTCACGCGGACAACCTGCGCATGACCGGAACGGACGACCGTTTCTATTCGCGCTGGAGCGGTCAGCAGGCGCGGGAACTGCAAGCGCGACAGCGCTATTCCGAACTGGGTGCCGTCAATACGTCGCTCCCGGGCCTGATCGCGGCACTTCGTGCCGCGGTGATCCTGGGTCTGGGGGGAAGCCTGGTCATGTCCGGAGAGATGACGCTCGGGGCGCTGGTCGGGTTCTATATCCTGGCAGAGATGTTCCTGGCGCCTGTCGGGCGTTTTCTGGAGTTCGCCGACAGACGTCAGGCGCTTGAAACCGATCTTCAGCGGCTGGATGACGTTGCCAGAACCGCTGAAGATCCCGTTTTCAGCCGCCGAAGTCGAGGATCGGAGTCCATCCCCACCTTGAACGGGCGCCTCCAGCTTGCCGGCCAGCTAGAACTTCGTAACGTCACCTTCGGATACAACAAGAGCCGGCCACCATTGATAGAAGACTTCAATCTGGTGATCAAGCCGGGCCAGCGGGTTGCCGTGGTCGGCCCCAGCGGCTCCGGCAAGTCGACCCTGGCGCGCCTGGTTTCGGGTATCTATCAGCCCTGGTCCGGCGAAATCCTGTTCGATGGTCAATTGCGGGACGCGATTCCCGAGGAAGTGCTACGCCGGTCCATTTCCATGGTGGATCAGGAAGTCGTGCTGTTTTCCGCCACGGTGCGCGACAACATCACCCTGTGGAACCCGGCTATTCCCGATGAGGTCATCGTCGCAGCGACGCGGGATGCCTGCATTCATGACGAAATTCTGGTCAGGCCACAAGGATATGCGACCGGCGTCGAGGAGGGCGGCGTGAATTTCAGCGGCGGCCAGCGGCAACGGCTGGAAATCGCCCGCGCCCTGGTCAGCAATCCGACCGTGCTCATTCTGGACGAGGCGACCAGCGCGCTTGATGCCGCAACGGAAGAAACGGTCGACGACGCCCTGCGGCGTCGCGGGTGCACCTGCCTGATCGTGGCACACCGGCTCAGCACGGTGCGGGATTGCGACGAAATCGTCGTGCTCGAGAGGGGCGTCGAAGTGCAGCGGGGCACCCATGACAAGTTGATTGCGGAAACCGGCGGCAGCTATCACAAGCTGGTCAGGTCAGGCTGATGCAGGACACGAGCCAGCAATACAAGACGATTGCCGATCTCGCCGCTCGCTCCGGTACATCCGTGCCCTGCGCCGGCAACCAGCCGGTGAAGCTCGACGATGCGGACAGTGTCTGGTTTATCGACCAGGGCGCGGTCGATCTCTTTCTGGTTGAGTTCAGGGACGGGGTCGAGCAGGCTTCACCGCAGCATCTGCTGCGCCGTGCAGCGGGCAGCCTGCTGCCCGGGGTCGCACCGGACGAACAGGACGACAACGGCAAGGACACGACGCTCAGCCTGATCGCCAAAGGATTGCCGGGTACCGTCCTGAAGCGCCTGCCGGCAACCCAGCTGTCCGAGGTTCATCCAGCGGAACAGGCCGAACAGACGGAGGCGTGGCTGACAGACATCACCGACACGCTTGCGCGGTTCGTAAGCCGGCTTCCGCGCCCGACTGCCCTGGCTGAGCCCGGACTGACCCAGACCCTGGGCCCTTGTACGCTATCCGTACGGCGCGGGGTGGTCTGGGTATCCGAGCCATCGCAGGGCACGGGTCTGTTCATGGACATGGTCGACCAGGCGGAAGTCGCCGAGGCGAGCGGCTCTCACGAAGTCGTTACGCCGCTGACGCGGTCCAGTTGGCTCACTTTGTTCGGCGAGGCGACAGTTTCGGGCAAATCCACTGAAACGCTTGCGGAACAGGGCGTGCTGCAGCCGGCACTCGCCGCATTTCACGCAGTCGCCTTCAACCTGGAGCGCCTCAACCGCCGCCTGGCGGTGGTGGATGACGCGAATCTCGAGCGCGAGCGGACCTCCAGCCGCCGCACGGCCGAAAAAGCCGCTAGGGCGCGGCTATTCAACATGTACGACATGCCGGTCGATCGGGATGCCGATGCCGATGCCGAGGACACGGCACTCTCGGACGCGCTGCAGATCATCGGCCGCCGCCAGGGATTCGACTTCAAGATTCCTGTGCGCTCGGGGCCTTCCAGCCCTCCGGTCGGACTCGTGGACATTCTGGATGTATCCGGCGTACGCGCCCGGCGCGTGCGACTCAAAACCGGTGAGGACTGGTGGCGTGGCGACAGCGGCCCGTTGCTGGCATTTCGCGCCGAGGACGGTCGTCCCGTAGCGTTGCTGCCGCGTTTGTTCGGGCGCTATCGAGAGATCGACCCGGTCACCGGACGCAGTACCCGGATCGCGGCGGATCGTGCGGGGGCGCTTCAGGACGAAGCATGGATGTTCTACCGGCCATTGCCGTCGGGGAACGTAAAACCGGCAGACCTCCTGGGAATCGCCTTGCGTGGATCGGCCGGCGATCTGTCGAGACTGGTGATTGCAGGGCTTCCTGGCGGATTGATCAAACTGCTGCCGGCACTCGCCCTGGGATTCGTGGCAACCCATGCCGTAGCGGGCGGAAGCCCCGGAACGCTCTACGCTGTGGCCGTGACGCTTGCCGGATTCGGCTTGTTCGGCGCAATGCTGCACCTGCTGCAAAGCACGGCGATGATGCGGCTCGAGGGTCGCTCGGCCTCACGCGCCGAAGCTGCCTTCTGGGACCGCCTCATGCGCCTTCCGTCAAGCATTCTGCACCGTCACCCGGCGGGCGATCTGGCCATGTCCGGTATGACTTTCCAGCATCTTCGTGATGGTTTGCAGGGAATCGTCGCCGACAGTCTGCTTTCCATCTTTTTCCTGCTTCCGGTGTTTGCCGTCATCTTTTTCTACGATACCGCCCTCGGGGTAATCGCCCTCGCTTTCAGCCTGGTTTCGCTGCTGGTCACCGTCGCGCTCGGATTGCGCCAGATCGTACCGCATGGGCGGATGATCGGGGCGGCTCGCCGCGTCGTCGGCCGGCTATTCCAGATTGTAGAAGGCATCGCCAAGTTGCGTGTGGAAAACGCGGAAGCATCGGCTTTCGCCATCTGGGCGCGGGACTATCGCGAGCAGAAGCGTGCGGAACTCGAGCTGGGCGCGCTAGAGGGGCATTCGCAGGCATTTGGTGCCGCGGTTCCCTTCATCGCCGCCGGGGTATTGCTTTTCGCCGTGTCCACGACGGGCGACCGGGTTGTTCCGGTAGGCGACTTTCTCGTTGTCTACACCCTGTTCATCGCCTTTCAGTCCGCAATTGCCCGGCTCGGCGAGTCGTTCGGTTCCGTTGCCGCCATGCTGCCGGCGTTCGACCAGATGCGTCCCCTGCTCGCCGCGGTTCCGGAATCCGAGGTCGAAGGAGAGCCAGTTGAACGTCTGGGCGGCGACGTTCTGTTCGATCGCATTTCCTTCCGCTACGATCCCGACGGCCCGCTGATTCTCGACGATGTCACCATTCGCGCCCGTCCCGGCGAATTCGTCGCGATCGCAGGCGAGTCGGGCGCCGGCAAGAGCACCCTTTTCCGGCTCGCACTCGGCATGGACCGGCCGTCGGCCGGCGCCGTGTACTACGACGGGCGCGACCTGCGGCACCTGAACCTGAAACAGGTTCGCCGCAAGATCGGCGCGGTTCCCCAGTCGGTGCGTCTCCATCCCCAGGATCTATGGGACAACATCGTCGCACACCACGAGGCGGTGACCGTCGACGATGTCTGGGCAACCGCCCGGGCCGCCGGCATCGAGAACGAGATCAAGGCGATGCCAATGGGGTTGATGACGATGGTCGGTGCCAGCGGGTCTGTGCTGTCCGGCGGCGAGAGTCAGCGTGTCACCATCGCCCGGTCGCTGATCGGCAGCCCGCGAATCATGCTGCTCGACGAAGCGACCAACTGGCTCGACAACGAGAATCAGGCCGAGGTCATGCAGAACCTGGCTCTTTTGACTTCAACTCGAATCGTAATCGCCCACCGCCTGTCAACGCTGGAACAGGCTGACCGGATTTACGTCATGCAGGCTGGCAAGGTGGTACAGAGGGGCTCCTTCGAGGAACTCATGGACATTGGCGGCGCGTTCAACGAACTGGTCAAAAGGCAGATCGCCTGATCCGTATTTTCAGACGCGAATTCATCGGCCAGCTGCATTCGCGCCCCTGCTCGCCGAGGCAACGTACGACAGGCTCGCCTCTGCGGCTTCGACCCCGCTTTTCATGGCGCCGTTCAGGGACGGCAGAAGCATGTAGTCGCCTGCGAGGAACAGCCCCCTCGTGCATTGGGGCAGCCGCAAACGCATGTGGTGCACGTCCCTGAGCATGCCTCCGGGCGCAAGACACAGGCCTTCCGGCCAGCGGTAGACCCTGGCGAACAGGGGTTGTTCCGGCATGGCGGGAAAGAACCGGCGCATTTCTTCAGCCACGCGGCGCACGATTTCATCGTCGTTCAAGGCAAAGAGTGCCCCTGCCTGCTCGCCGATGGCCAGCGCATGTACGAGGGTCCTGCCTGGAGGCGCCGCCTCTGGAGTCGTGGCCGCCAGATTGGTAACCATCGTCAGAAAGGTTGGAGAGCCGGGAGGAAAGAGCCCGGCGTGAGATCCCTCCTCCAGGATGTTCGTATCCAGCCCAAAGGCTACGTTGCAGCAAGAGCCGTAGCTGACACGTTCAAGCACGGCCCGCAGTTCTCCAGGCAATTCCGGATTGATTCGTGCGGCGGTCGAAGCGGTGGTGGCGCAAACGACCGCATCGGCCTCGATCTTTTCTCCACTGGAAGTGACAACGCCGCTCGCCGCCCCGTCTTTAACGACAATTTGTTCGACCGGGGTGGAAACGCGAATGAGATTCGCGCAGGCATCCGTCAGTGCCTTTGCCAGGGCGCCGATTCCCTGCCTGGGCAGATAGCTGCGCGTAGCCGGATTGATGGTCCAGAGCCACAGCAACGCCATTCCATAGGCAGCCCCCACCCGGTCGGAACTCCCCGCGGTGAAACAGTTGAGGTCCAGTTCTCCAGACTGTTGCAAATACCGGCCAAGGGAATTGGCGCGAGCGAATTCGGCGAAGCTCTCGCCCGTGTCCAGGTCCAACATTCGGGAGTGGTCTTCGAAATCGAGATCCCCGGCGCGCTTCTTGAGCATCCCGAACAGGCGCATGAATTCCCAATTTCCGGCCAGCGTGTGCTGCGGCGAAAAGAGCATGGTACGCAAGGTCGTCAGGGTCTGCTTCAGCGAACCACCCACGTAGGCGCCCCAAAAGCGGCCGTCCGCGTAGCTTTGGCCGCCTTTCTTTTTCGGGCTTTGCCACAATTCCACGCCCAGTTCGCGCGCCAGGTCTCTGGTCGTTGCGAAGGACTCATGGATGACGCTGGCGCCGCCATGCACATGAAAGCCGTCGATCTCCTCGCAGAACATGCGCCCGCCGATCTTCTCCGAGGCTTCCAGTACCCGAACGCGGCAATTGCTGTCATTGCGGCGGACCGCGAGAGTCCAGGCAGCGGCGAGGCCCGCCGCACCTGCGCCTACCACCAGGATTTCCGATCCCCCCGGAGACGCGCCCTGATTGCGAGCCGGACGAGTTTCAGGACCAGTCATGGGGTATTCCCCCGCGCTACCGAAGCTTGGGATACTAACAGCACTGCATGCGATTGCGTCCAGAGACTTACGGCTCTGACACGATCCAGACAAATGGAAGGCAGCAATGAATAAACTTATTGACGCGGATGATCACATCGCTAAGAGAGCCGGCGAAGACCCTGACTTTCGCGAACGTCTTCTGTCGAAGCCGAAAGCAACCATCGAACAGGAATTCGGCGTGACGCTCGCCGAAGATCACGAGATTCACGTGCATGAAGAAACCGATGCCTTGACGCATCTGGTGCTGCCCCCGAGGAGCAAGCAGAGCGACGAGGAACGGGACGCCGCCAGGACAGGCGTGGCCTCTCTCGAGTTTCTGAAAAAAACCATGTACGACCCCGCGCCTCCGATCCGTCCCGCCGGGGCGAACCCGGCGGACGCACGGTTGAGTTCGCTCGCGGTCGGGGAACTGGCGAAGGCAGGTAGGGAAAGCATCCGCCGCGGTCTCGATTTCATCGCATCCACGCTCGATGAAAACGGAGCCTGGCACTGCATCCGGTTCAACATAGCCGACCCGAACGTTCCCCGGCATTTCGAAAGGCCCGCGTTTATCTCCGCGCTGTGCGTACTTGCCCTGGAAAGCTGTGATGAAGAGCGCGCCAGGGCCCTGTGTGCGCGTACCCGCTCCCATCTTGTCGACACGATGGAATATCCCGGATTGTGGCGCTATTACCGCCATCTGCCCCTGGATCTCGACAGCACCGCACTCTGTTCGCTCGTTCTTGCATCCCACCGATCGCACCCCTGGATGCTGCTGGGCCGGAACGTTGCACCGATGTTGGCCAATCGCGACGACGAAGGCCTGTTCATGACCTGGGTGCTGGCCGAGGGTGAACCCGATGTCGTGTCGAGCTTTCGCATCGATGCCGACCCCGTGGTCAATGCGAACGTCATTGCCTATCTTGGCAATAGGCCGGAAACACGTGCAGCGCTGACATGGTTGGAAGCCATGATTGGCGAGGACAAACTCGAGGGCTCGTCCAAATGGTACCCGGACAGGGTCACGGCCTACTACGCAATCAGTCGTGCCATGATCCTCACGCAGCCTGCCCTCGATCATCTGCGCCCGATACTTCTGGACCGAATCCTGTCCCTGCGCGACGGGAAGGGCGAATTCGGCAACGTCCTGCTGACCGCTCAGGCCATCTCCGCGCTCTACAACATCGGTAGCCTCGACAGTATCGATGCGAAACGGGCTGTTGAGAGTTTCATCGGTGCGCAACGCGAGGACGGTAGCTGGCCGGAGCTTCTCGCGTTTGGCGACCAGGCGCTGAAGTGGGGCATCGTCGGACAGTTCGGGCATGGCTCCGAAGCTGTGACCTCCGCGTTTTGTATCGAGGCCCTGGAGCGTCTGCTCAAGGTCGTGAGCACATGAAGGATAGGCAGGTCGCGGTGTCCGATGGTACGATGAATTTTGTTCAAAGATACACTGACGGGGCGATGCCCCAGCCCGACGAGAGAACGGTCGTCGCCCGCAGACTTGATTCGTTTGTGAACTTGCCGCGCGATCAAGAGGTCTAGCTCAGAAGAGAAGCGCCATGCCGCAAGATACAGCCATAGGGGGCGCCCCAGGCCCGGACGAGGCTGAATTCGCTCCGTACATCGTTCCGTCCATCAGGAACGCCCTCCCCCACTATCTGCCATTGGCCGTTTTTCCGTTGATTCTCGTCGCCCTGGTCCACGGCGGCTGGTGGTTATTGGCGCCATTTCTCTTCATGAGCGTCGCCGGGCCGCTCGACAAGGTGCTGGGTCTCGACGGGCGCAATATGGATCCCGCGAATACGCCGGAGCGCCGCTTGCTCTGGCACAACCTGCCGGTCTGGGGGTGGGCATTTCTGTGGCCGCCGACACTCGTTTTCGGCCTGTGGCAGATCCTTGTCGCCAATCCGTTCACGATCTGGGAAGACGTGGCCCTCGCGATCATCCTGACCATGGAAGCGCAGGCCGTGTTCGTGGTGGGTCACGAACTGGTGCATCGGCGCTCCACCTGGGAACGGCGACTTGGCGAATTCCTGCTCGCCTGTGCCTCCTATCCGCAGTACGCCACGGAACACGTCTACATCCACCATGCCAAGGTCGGCACGCCGCACGATGTGGGATCCGCCCCGAAAGGAGAGAGTTTCTGGCGCTATTTCCCGAGGGAGATCGTAAGCAATCTCACCAATTCCTGGGCAGTTGCCGGCGAACGCCTGGCGCGGCGCCGCCTGTCCCGTTGGCACTACAGCAATCCGTTCTGGCGCTACGGCATCTTTGTGGCGTTCTGGTATGGACTGGTGTTCTGGATGAGCGGCTTTCTGGCGATTCTGATCTTTGCCTTCCTCGGCCTGGGCTGTGTCTTCTCGATGAAGCTAAGCAACTATTTTCAACACTACGGCCTGCGCCGGGTGCGTCTGCCGAACGGCCGTTGGGAAAAGGTGATGCCACGCCATTCCTGGAGCGCCGACTGGAAGTTCAGCAACTGGATGTTCTTCAACATGCAGCGCCATGCCGATCATCATGCGATGGCAAACCGCCACTATCCGCTGCTGCAGGTTCGAAGCCGCGACGAGTCGCCGGAATTGCCGGGAACCTACGCCGACATGATGAACATCGTGCTGCGGCCCAAACGCTGGTTCGAAAAGATGGACCCGTTGGTGGATCGATGGCGCAAGCACTTCTACCCCGAGATCGATGACTGGAGCGCCTACGACAGCCGAATCGCCGCGGCACGGCCCGATGCCTTTGAGGCAATCATAGAAATCTTCGGCGCCGCCCCGCGGCTTGCGGACCGGATCGAACGCAATCCGGAGCTGCTCGATAACCTGCAGGACCGGGAATTCACCGATCTCGACCTGCCGAAAGGGTTCGTACCGGATCCGGAATACGAAGCGATTGCGCGGCGCGGCCTGGCGAGACTGTATTGGACGCACGAGCTGGGCGTTCAGCAGATGAAGGAACAGATCGCCGAACTGCCGACGACGAATGCCGGAGACACCGCTGAAATCGTGCGCAACTGGTCGAACGACAAGGCGTTTCAGATCGGCATGCACGCGGTGCGCGGGAACCTGTCGCCGGCCGAGGCGAAAACCGCGCTCTCCAATCTCGCCGAAGCATCGATTTCGACCGTGGTGGCCGCCCTGGTCGCGGATTTCGTCGACCGGGCCGGACCGATTCGCGAGGGCGGACTGGCTGCCATCTTGCTGGGCGACTTGGCCAGCCGGGAAGTATTTCCCGGCATTGCAGTCCGAATGCTGATTGTCCACGGCGGCTCGCAGTTTGGCGACAATCAACGTCTGTGGCGCCGCTTCCGGGAGATGCTGGCCGTCCTGGCGCAGGACAGCCTGTTGTTCTCCCCCATCCCGCCCGACTCGAATTACCCGCTTGCGCTGCCTCTTTCCGAACTTGCCGGGCACTGCAGGAGTGAATTTTCCGGCGAAATTTCCCTGCTCGCCAGAACCCGCTGTATCTTCGAATGCGGCGATTCCGAAATCGGCCGCCGTTTCGGCGACGCGCGCGGCGAAATCCTCGCTGAATGCGGCGCGAACGAGACGCTGATCGCCCGGTTGCGGGAACGGCCGGAAGCCCCGGCCGAAACAGGCGTGTCCACCTATGCCGGTATGCGTGGCGGGCTCGACGATGTCGAGCGGGCCGCGCGTTTCATTCAGTTGACAATTGCGGGAGCCGATCTCGATGACCCAGCCCCAACCGCTGCAGAGCTGTTCGATCTTGCCGGTGCCGAAGCGCTGGCGGAAGCCGCGGCCATGTGGCGCGATTTGCAAGGCGTCACGTGCCTGATCGGCGAGGGAGATTTCGACATCAACGCTGCAGGGCCAAAGGTCAGATCCCTGGTTGCAAACGCTTGCGGGCACCAGGATTTCGATGCGCTGAGTTCAGCGGTCGCTGAAACCGCTACCCGCGCCGCCGCCGGGATCGATGCGCTCGTTACGCGCGCCTGAGGGCTCCGGCCGATCCGGCACGGATATACTGCCGGGGCCACTACCAGCCTGGCGGGGCACCGGCCGGCAGACGCGCAGTTGATTCATTTGGCAACGTCGAACCGCGAACAACAGGCCCAGGTGCAAAACCAGATGGACACCAATCCCCGGCGCGGGATACTGATCAGGACGACTCCCCTCGACCGGGGTCTCGTCGAGCTTCCCGCCCTTGCCCCTCACCTGCAATTCCGCGACGTTGGCGAACAGCAGGCGCTGCTTGTTTCCGAGTCGTTCAATACCCTGCTGCACGGCAAGCTGTATACCGACCTGTTGCCGCTGCTCGACGGCCGGCGCTCGTGCGACAGGATTGTCACGGCCCTAAAGGGCGCCCATGCTGCCGCCGATGTAACTGCGGCCATTGCGTCGCTCTCTGCCAGGGGCTATGTGGTCTCCGCCGATCATGGCTTGGACCAGCACCGGGCGGCTTACTGGTCTTCGCTCGGTGCATCGCCTCGCTGGGTTGAACGACGGCTTGAAGAATCGCGCATCGCGGTTGTCGGTGACGAGGGCCGGTTGGCGCAGCATTTGGAAAAATGCGGTGGCCGCGTGGCGCCTTGTGACCCCGCGCTCACTGTCATCGTCTGTGACGACTATCTCGATGAACGACTTGCAACCGAAAATCAGCGTCGGCTCGAACAGGGCACACCCTGGATGCTGGTGCGTCCACGCGGCGTCGAGCCGCTGTTCGGCCCGGTCTTTCGCGCGGACGACACGGGTCCCTGCTGGGCCTGCCTCAGCTACCGCCTGCGGAGTCATCGGGAAGTCCACAATTTCCTGCGCAACTTCGCCGGCGAGGAGGCGGCCTTCAAGCCGTTCGCGGCAGATCCCGCAGTGCTGGAAGGGTTCTGCGGGCTGATCGCGGCAGAGGTCGTCAAATGGCTGGTGCTCGAACAGGAGGCGCCTCTGCACGAACAGGCGATCGCGATGAATCTCGGCACGTTCACAAGTTCACGACATCCGGTAACGCGCCGGCCGCAGTGCCCGGCCTGTGGCGACGAAGCGTTGCATCGGCCGGATCGAGCGCCGGTTCCGCTACGCCTGAACGCGAGCCCCAAAGCCCATCGCAACAGCGGGGGCGCGCGCACCGTGGCGCCGGAAGTCACGCTGGCGAAATACCGCCACCTGGTGAGCCCGGTCAGTGGCGTCGTGACCTGGCTTTCGCGCACTACCGATGAGACCGACTCCTGGCTGCATGTCTACTGGGCTGGCAGCAATCTCGGCTTGAGAAGCCGCAGCCTGAGTTCGCTCAGGCGCAGCCTGCGCAGCAAGAGCGCCGGCAAGGGCAGCACACGAGAGCAATCCGAGGTCAGTGCGCTCTGCGAGGCGGTGGAGCGCTATTCCGGCGCCATGCATGGCGACGAGATTCGCGTGGCCGGACGATTCATTGAATTCGCCGGGGCAGAAGAGGCAATCCATCCCAACCATGTGCAACTGTTCAGCGATGACCAGCTGGACAACGCAGAGAGCATCAATGCGAAGGGCCACCCGTACAACATCGTCCCGCGGCGCTTTGACCCCGATGCCGAAGTTGACTGGACACCTGTCTGGTCGCTTTCGCAGGAGCGGCATCGCTATCTGCCGACATCGATGCTCTACAGCATGCCGGCCGAACAGCGCGGTCCCACCGACCTGATTGCCGATTCCAACGGTTGCGCCGCGGGCAATACACTCGAGGAAGCCATCCTGCAAGGGTTCTACGAACTGGCCGAGCGCGATGCGTTCGCCATCTGGTGGTACAACCGGCTGCGCGCGCCCGCGGTCGATCTTTCGAGCTTCGACGACGAGTACCTGGCATCGGCCGTGGACTACTACGTCCGTTACGACCGTGAGCTGTGGATGCTGGACGTTACCTCCGACATCGGCATTCCCGCGTTCGTCGCACTTTCGCGCAGGCAGGAAGCGGAAACCGAAGACATCATTTACGGCGCCGGCGCCCACGCCGACCCGCGCCTTGCGGCCCTGCGTGCACTTTGCGAACTGAACCAGTGCCTTACCTGGCTGCCACGTCCCGGAGGCGGCGACGGCCGGCCGATGATCGACGATCCGCTCGCGCTTTATTGGTGGAAGACTTCTCGACTCGCCGATTGTCCCTGGCTGGCGCCCGCGGAGAGCGCTCCGCTGCGCAAAGCTCCGGATTATCCGGCGCTCGAATCGGCGGACACGCGCGACGACGTGGAACATTGCCGCGCGCTGGTCGAATCGAGGGGCATGGAGTTTCTGGTGCTGGACCAGACCCGGCCCGACATCGGCATGCCTGTAGTGCGGGTCGTCGTGCCGGGCATGCGTCATTTCTGGGCAAGATTCGCGCCCGGGCGCCTCTACGAGGTGCCGGTCGGCATGGGCTGGCGCAAGCGTCCCCTCGCCGAAGCCGATTTGAATCCCGCTCCTGTCATCGCGTGAGGAGGCAACATGAACACTGACCGGGCAGTCGCTCTTACCCAGGACCTTCTCGCCCGGGAGGGCGGCACCATGGGCGAACTCCTGGCGAACTTTCGCAACAAGATTTCGCCGATCCTGATCGGAGATCACCAGTGGGAGCGCATCCTTGAATGCGCCGACAAATTTCCGGCCGTCATCGCTTCCCTGCCTTTCGGCTTTGAACTGCCGCTGCACGAACCCGGCCCGGAAGCGGATTTCGGGGTCTCGCTAGCGAGCGGAACCCGAACGGCGGCATTTTTCCGGGATCGCGCGTATTCCGACGAGACGGACGAGACCGCGAGAGCGATTACGCGGCTGTTCGAACAAATGGATGCCGAGCCATCGCCCCTGCGTGAAATCGTGGGCCACAAAATGATGCTGGAACATGACATCGGCTCGGCGCCGGATGGAGAATACCCACATCCGGGAATGTTCGTGCGGCCGGGTGAGCGCCCGATCATCGGTGCCGCCGGACAGGTGAACGATGTCCGTACGGTGGTTGACGCGATCGTCTCCTGCGTCGGCTGGCAGAGGAACGACGCCCAGGGAAAGCACGTCGAACGAATTTACCTGGCGCAGCCGGAAGATACACACCTGGATGCGTTCGGCGTATTCCCGTCTCGCTCAACCGCAATTCGCCTGGCGGTCATGGGCTTCAGAGCCCGGCGGGAAATTTATGCCTTTCTTGAAGAAACGGGTTGGCCGGGGCGGATTCAGGCTGTCGACTCCGTGCTTTCCCGCTTCGAGGCATGCGTGAACGTTCTCAGAACCGGGGTGTATCTCGACGTGCGGGAGGACGGTCTCGGCCCGACCCTCGGCCTGGCGCTCATCGTCAAGCAGAGATATACAAACGATTCACGTTACTGGCTCGACGGACTGAACGATTGGGATCCGTTACTTAAAGCCCTGGGACATGAGGATCTGGTTGTTCCGGAGAAGCTGGGCGCCCTTGCCGGCTGGGTTTCGAAACCGGCACCGCTTTTTGCGAAGTCCGGGCGATATCTACTGCTGCGTGGCATTCACCACATCAAGCTGGTCATTTCCGACAACCAGCTTCAAAAAGCCAAGGGCTACGTGTTCATGGTCCTTTCCGGGGCAGTCTCATTCTGAGGTTAGCCTGACACGGAAATGCAAACCCGCCGCCCAGCCAGCAAAGGCGGGGCGGCGGGGATCGGATCAATCTGTCGGCAAATGCGGGATGTTGCGCATTCTGACCGGCAACCGGTTTACCAGCAGCAGCAAAGGCCTGCTGATATGGCTTCGAGTTGCTCCTCGCTCATGTTCGGAGCCGGCGGCAGCGCCAAGTGCACCGTCTGCATGTCGCTCTCGTGGATCTGGATGTTCATCGAGTCGGGAATCGTGATGCCCAATTCCTGACTGATGGTGTTTCTCGGATCCGAGAGAAGCGCTTCCCTGAATGCCTCGTCCAAGGCGGCTTTCTCAACGATATGCTGCTGCATTTCATCGCCAGTTCGCATGGTTATCTCCTTTCTACCAATGTGACGGATCACGACCGCAATTTGAAGATAATAAAAGTTTTAATAAAATACAACCACAAATTGTAGCAAGCGAATAGATTTTGAGCGTTCCCGATGATTCCACTGGCCCGCTCCTCCGGGCTTTTCGGGAATCGAGGTAGAATGTCGCCTTTCCATCACTGACGGGACCATGCCCCGGCCGGACGGGAAAACAGCGTTCGGGGGGAACTTGACTCATTTGACAACCTTATCCGCGAATAAGAGTGCCAGACCTGCGCGGATGCTCCCTGGCCACGAGAACGCCGAAGAGCGTTCTAGCTGGCGAGGCCGCGCGCAGGGTTTCCCATGCTCTCAGGGTGCTTCGTTCAGTCTCATGGTTCTGGTGCTGGTATTCTCTTGCCTGCCCAATCCAGATGCGCTTGCCGAGGAAGAAACACCGGAGGAGAAAGGCCTGCGGATTGCGCGTGAATCAAGCGCCAGGAGCGACGGCTTTGGCGATTTCACGGCCGGACTGACGATGGTGCTGCGTGATCGGCAAGGCCGCGAGAGCGTCCGCCAGATGCGCTTCAAGGTGCTGGAGGCATCCGGGGATGGCGACAAGAGCCTGTTCGTGTTCGATCAGCCGCGAGACGTACAGGGCACCGCGCTCCTGACCCACGCTCACATCAACACCCAGGACGACCAGTGGCTGTATCTGCCGGCTCTGAAAAGGGTGAAACGCATCAGCGCTGCAAAGCGTGCAGGATCGTTTATGGGAAGCGAGTTTTCGTTCGAAGACATGACCTCCGCGGAGGTGGAGGAGTACACCTACAGATATCTTCGCGACGAGCCCTGCGGTGAACTCAGTTGTACGGTGACCGAGCAATTCCCCCTGGATGAGAAATCCGGTTACAGCCGCAAGGTTGTCTGGCAGGACACGGTCGAACTTCGACCCTGGAAGCTGGAACTCTACGACCGGGGCGGCTCGCACCTGAAGACACTCACTATCTCCAATTATCGGCAATACCTGGATCGGTACTGGCGGGCAGGAGAACAGACGATGGTGAATCACCTGACCGGCGGAAGCACGACACTGCACTGGGCGGACTTTCAGTTCCGCACGAATCTCGATGACGGGGAATTCACCCAAACGGCACTTCGACGCGTGCGCTGATGCGACCCGGCGGCGCAATTGCGGCCCTTGGCGCAATTTGCGCGCCAGTGCTCATGGCCGCCGCCGGCGACGCGGGGGCGGGGGCGCAGTCTCTTGATATTTCGGGTGATCTGAGCCTGCAGGCGCGATGGTACCCGCAATCGCCGGCGTTCCCCGGTCAGCGTTCAGGCACCGGCGGGTTTGTGGTCGAGCCGACACTTTACGGCGAGCTCGGACCGACAACCAGCTTCACCCTTACGCCGCTTTATCGATACGACACCACCGACTCAAGGCGGACGCACGCGGATCTGCGTGAGGCCTACCTGCTGATGTACGGAGACTGGGGCGACAATGCCTGGGAGCTGCGGCTGGGATTGGACCGCGTTTTCTGGGGAGTGGCAGAGCTGCACAACCTCGTGGACATCGTCAACCAGCTCGACCTCGTCGAGCATCCGCGCAACCGGCCCAAGCTGGGCCAGCCCATGGCACACCTGACGATTGCCGGCGACTGGGGCATCGCTGAGTCCTTCCTGCTGCCCTATCATCGCAAGCGCACCTTTCCTGGGCAGTCCGGGCGCCTCCGGGCGGGCCGCCCGATCGAGAAGGAGGCTCTCTACGAGAGCGGCGCCGAAGAGCGTCATGTGGACGTTGCGTTTCGCTACAGCAATACGATGGGCCCGCTCGATTTCGGCCTGAGCGCCTTCATCGGAACAAGCCGCGAACCCTCGTTTCTCGTCAGTCCGCAACCGGTGCCGTTGCCCGGAATCGAGGGGGACTTGATCCCGTACTACGAGCAGATCCGCCAGTTCGGCGTCGATGCACAGCTCACGACCGGCCCCGTGCTGTACAAGATGGAAGCAATTCACCGCACCGGTACGCGCAATCTCCTGGGCGAGGAGGAGGGCTACCGCGCCTTTATACTCGGCGCGGAAAGCACGCTATACGGCCTGTTCGGTTCATCGGCGGACCTGACCCTGCTCGGGGAGTGGCTCTACGACGACCGCGGGCGCCGTGCTGCGAGCGTCTGGGCGAACGACCTGTTTATTGCCGGCTTCCTCGCTTTCAACGATGTGCAGGGCACCGAGCTGGTCGCAGGCATTCTTGGTGACTTGAGCCACGAATACCGCGCGCTGAACCTGGAACTGAAACGCCGACTTTCGGACGGCTGGACCATGCGCTTGGAAGCGATCGTGAACTTGAGCTCGGACCCGGAGGATCTGACCTGGGACGGACGCCGCGACAGCTTCCTGGGCGTGGATTTCACTTACAGCTTCTGATGCTGTCCATGGCTTGGGCAAACGATTGTTAAATCATCGGGCAAAACCTATTCTTCAACATTGTCCGGATTCATTCGGTTGTTGCGCACAACGTCCCCCAAGGGAGGAAAATTGATGTTCTTCGAAGGCGCGATCTCTGCCGACTCGCATGTGTTGGAGCCGCCTGCCTGTTTCAGCGAATTCATCGACCCCGGCTTTCGGGATCGGGCGCCACGAATCGAGCTGGACGGCCTGGGCCGGCATGTCTACGTGATCGAAGGCCTGACAACGCTCATTCCGGTGGGCATGGTCGATGGCGCGGGGATGCTGCCGTCGATGCGAACGGTCCACATCCTCAAGGCAACGTTTGAGACGTGCAGGCGCAGCGCATGGGATCCCGAATACCGCCTGGCCGACCAGGAGCGCGACGGCATCGCAGCCGAAATCATCTATCCCTCGGTGGGCCTGATCGTCGTCAGCCACGCGGACATCGACTACAAGGATGCCTGTATCGAGGCCTACAACCGATGGCTGGAAGGGTTCTGCGCCGGCCTGCCGGGGCGGCTATTCGGCCTGGGCCTGACTTCTGTGCGCTCGGTCGATGCGGCCATCGACGATTTTCAACGTGCCAGGGCACGAGGCTTTGTCGGCATGATGCTGCCGGGGATCCCGCATTTCGAGGACTACGACCACCCCGACTTTGACGCGCTGTGGCAATGCGCCGTCGATCTCAAGATGCCGGTTTGCTTCCACATTCTGTCCGGGAGAGGTCCGCGCAGCGTGGCCAAGTTGCTCAAGAAACAGGTCCGAGGCAAGCGCATGAACGACTTCATGCGGGTCATCCGCGATGTGCAGGACGTCATCGGCACGATGCTGCTGGGAGGCGTGTTCGAGCGGCACCCGGGCCTCAAGATGGTCAGCGCCGAGGCGGATGCCGGCTGGATGCCGCATTGGGCGTACCGGCTGGATCACGCGGCCTACAACGAGACCGACGACGGCATCGTCAACGGGCTCTCGAAGGTACCGAGCGAATACCTGCGTTCCAACGTTTTCACCACTTTCCAGGACGACTGGGTGGCTTTCGCGACCAAGGACCTGATGAACTACAAGCAGTTGCTTTGGGCCAACGACTTTCCGCACCCCGATTCCACCTGGCCCAATTCCCAGAAACTCCTGGCGAAACACGCAGCCAACCTGTCGGAGGCCGAGCGCAAGGCCATCCTGCGCGACAATGTGCAGCAACTGTTCAATTTGCCGGTTCCTGCGACTTGAGCCCTGTGCATGCGCGGGTTTCCTCTGACCTGCCATGGCTGGATGACCGAGGATCGTTGTCGTGAGCCTCCACGCCCGAAGCGACCACACCGCTTAGAAAGTCGGTCCGAATTTGGTTTAAACTGAGCCGGAAAAGCGTCACGGGTATTGCCCGGGAACAGCAGTTTGAGTCACGCAAGCAAGAAATCCGGCGGCACCGGGGGAACCGACGGTCCGAAGGCCGCAGAACGCCGCGCACGAATACTCGACGCGTTGCGTCGTTGCATTCTCAGGCAAGGCTACTCCGCCACTTCCTTCAACGAACTCGCCCAGGAAGCCGGCATGTCGCCCAGCCATGTCTTCTATTACTTCCAGGGCAAGGACGCGGTGCTCCAGGA
Organism: Pseudomonadales bacterium; assembly: GCA_963663395.1. Classification (GTDB taxonomy): domain Bacteria; phylum Pseudomonadota; class Gammaproteobacteria; order Pseudomonadales; family Azotimanducaceae; genus Azophilus. The sequence goes on along the minus strand of OY760226.1, from coordinate 3,154,772 downwards.
ATTGTACCGCGATCTGGCCCAGCGCTTGATGGCCAGCGTGTCCCTCCTGCAGGGGCAACCCGCGGAAGAGCAGTTCAAGACGATGTCAGACTACGCCTTCGCCGGCGAGGTCTTCTCACACGACGAGCGGCTGGTTTTCACGGAGTTGATCGGTCAGTCGCTGCACAACCCCAGCGTCAAGGAACTGCGGGACGGGTTGGCAACGTCGGTTGTCGCCTACCTGACGAACGTATTCGAATCCTGCGAGCGGGCAAAAGGCCTGAGCGCGGATAACGCCGGCCTCGCCGCCTCGGCGCTGGGAATCGGGCTGATCGTGTTCTGCTGCTGCGATCTGTTGCCGCCGGACCACGCGCGCGTGCTGCTCCACGAGGGGCTGCGCAAGATCGGCGGATTCGAGATCCAGACGGGTCTGGAGCCCGATTTGCCCGCAGGCGACTGAGTTCCGCGGACGCACGAGGCGGAACCACTTGCAGTTTTACCAATCTGAAGACGACGACGGCTGGCTCGAAGCCATCGAAGGTTGGTTCGGGCAGCTGACATCCTGGTCGATGGAACACCTGCTGAGCTGGCTGGTGCTCTGGCAGGCAGTCGGGCTCGTCGTTCTGGCAGCCGCCGCCTACTTCCTCGCCCGGCCCCTTAGAACCATTTTCGAGCGGCGGGTCGCAGATCTGCCCCACGACTCCGGCCCGGGCCGCCTGGCGCGGTCCGCTCTTGCACACATTTACGCCATCATCCTGCTGGTTTCGCTCTGGCTCGCGATCGGCGTTCTGGTGCAACTAGACCTCTCCGCCGGCAACGACCTGCTGGTGGTGATCGCGAGCCTCCTCAATGCATGGGTGCTCATCAAGCTGTCTTCCTCGATCATCGCCAACCGCCTGGTGGCGAACCTGATTTTCGTGTTCGCCTGGTCGGTGGCGGCCCTGAACATTCTCGGGCTGCTGGATGCCCTGATCGCCACCCTGGACAACGTGGCGATACCGTTCGGCAACGCCAGGCTGTCGCTGCTCAGCATCGTCAACGGCGCCCTCCTGTTTGCCGTGCTGCTGTGGGTTGCGCTGACGCTCAGCCGGCTGATCCAGAATTTCATTCGCGGCCACTCGGATATCAGCCCGAGGGCCCAGGTGCTGCTGGGCAAGGTGGTGCGTTTCACGATGATCACCGTGGCGGTGGTGGTCGCGCTGACCAGCATTGGCTTGAATTTCGCCGCCCTCGCCGTCTTTACGGGCGCACTCGGTGTCGGCATCGGTATCGGCCTGCAGAACCAGGTTTCCAATCTGTTGAGCGGCCTGTTCCTGCTGCTCGACAAGTCCATCAAGCCCGGCGACGTCATCGAAGTGGGTACCACCTTCGGCTGGGTGAAGGACATGCGCGCCCGCTACGTCGGCGTGGTCACCCGGGACAACAAGGAACTACTGATCCCCAACGACGACTTTGTCACCAACCAGGTCATCAACTGGTCGCACAGCGATCTAGACGTGCGCATGGAAGTGGAGTTTGGCGTCGCCTACGCAAGCGACCCGCACGAGATCCGGAGACTGGCGGTGGAAGCCGCCGCGGACGCCGGTGCGCGAGTCGTTCAGTCCAGGCGTCCGGTCTGCCACATCAAGGGGTTCGGTGACAGCTCCGTCGACTTCGTGCTCCGTTTCTGGATCAACGACCCGCAGAACGGAGTCACCAACATCAAGGGTCTGGTGTTGCTGGCGCTGTGGGACAAGTTCAAGGAGCACGGCGTCGAAATCCCCTACCCGCACCGGCACATCGTACTCGACGATCCGGAAGCCCTTCGCTGACCCCGGGGGCGCCGCTTCCCAAAAAAACCGAGCGCTCACCCAGCGAGTAGCCGCAGGCATTCGGCGGCTTTCGGCTGTCAGCCGGCACCTTGCGGCGACAGGACGGTTTTCCCAGGTTTTAGCACGGGTTACACTAATCGGTCTCAATTGCGGAGAGGGACGAACCACCCGTGGAACGACAAGAAATCGATACCTTGCGCAACCTCATGGAATACGAAGCGGCGCGCACGGCACCGCCGGAAGGTTTCCCGGCCCTGCCCGACCTTCCCGGCGGCCGGTATACCGACCCCCGCTTCTTCGAACTCGAAAAACAGCACATCTGGCGCAAGTCCTGGCTGCTCGCGAGCCACGTCGACGAAATTCCGGAGCCCGGCTGCTTCCGTCTCTGGGAAAATGCCGGCCAGCCGGTGCTGATCGTTCACGCCGACAGCGGCGCCATCAACGCCTTCTACAACACCTGCAGCCATCGCGGCGCGCCCATCGTCACCCAGGAATCCGGCCAGCGGCCGCGGCTTGTGTGCAAGTACCACGGCTGGACGTACAGCCATGACGGCGAGTTGCTGGCGGTTCGCGACCCGGAAGATTTCCGCGGCCTCGACTTCTCCTGCAGAGGGTTGAAGCCCATCCGTTGCGAACGATTCGGCAAGCTGATCTTCGTCAATTTCGACGACGACGCCCCCACGCTCCTCGAATGGCTCGGCCCGGTGGCCGATGAATGGGAAGAGTTCCAGTTCGACAAGTGCCGCCTGGCGGCGCGTCACTCCTTCGATCTCGACTGCAACTGGAAGATCGCCATGGAGGCGAATACCGAGGTCTACCACGTGCGCAGCATTCACCCGAAGACGGTCTACCCGATCCTGGACGACCGGCGCAACGTCAATACCCTGTACCCCAACGGCCACGGCCGCATGGTCGCGCCGGCGCCGAAGGGCGTAAACGACCCACGGGCCATGCGCATGCCCGACGCCGCCGAGATCGATACCGTCGGCGAGATCGGCCGCACCTGCACCCAGTCGTACGGTGTCTTTCCGAATTGGGTATCGCCCCTGAGCCAGCGCGCCCTGCCCCCGCTGCTGTTCTGGCCCAACGGCATCAACAAGTGCCGGCTGGAAACCTGGACCCTGGCCCCGGATTGGGGCGACAACCCGAAGCCCGACATGTGGACGGTGAACGACGGCGAGAGCTTGAGCGAGGTGTTGCTCGAAGACACTGAATTCGGCGCCTGGATACAGAAATCCGTGGAGTCATACGGCTTCAAAGGCGTGCCGCTGAGCTACCAGGAAGCCCGCATCTACCATTGGAACCAGCACGCCGACCGCATGATCGGCATCGACAATATCCCACCGGAGCTGCGTGTCGAACAGGTGATCGGCGAGGAGTGGATGTATCCGAACGATCCCCGCCTCGAGCAAATGAAAGAGCCTGCACAGGTCCAGGCGGCCGGCTGAACGATCAAGGCCTCCGACGGGGCACGCGGACGCGCGCGGCGGCAACTGCTTTGCGCTAAACTGGGCCATCGGCGCCCCGCGGCCGCCGAGCCCCATCAAGGCGGCTTCGAGACGCCCTCGCTATGGCGCCTGCCGGTAACGGCAGGATAGTGGCGGAGGCCGAAATGACCACGATTTCCGATGCGCACATCGACAGCATCCTGGAGATTTCCGCGCTGGCTGGCCAATGTGCCGGCGAAGCACGTTTTCCTTCCTCGCTGATGCGGGATATGAGCGACCTGTTCGGCTCCAGGAGCTGCGTTTACTACACGATGAGCGAAGACCTGGACGACCGGCCGATCTGGAACGGATTCGGGTACAACGTCAGTGCGGAACCCGTCAGGGACTACGAGGCCCACTATCGAAGCCTGGACCCCTGTTTCGCCGGCCTGAAGCACCGAGCGGAAACCGGGCGGCCGCTGGTGGTGTCGACCGACCAGGTCATAGCGAGCGAGCGCAGTTACGTGACGTCGGGTTACTACCGGGATTTCCTCTTCCCGCAACACATCCACAGCAGCATCATCTTTGCCGTAGGCGACACCCGAGGGCTGCTTGGCCTGTTCGGCTTCCACCGGGCTCCCGGCAAGCCGCACTACGGGGCCGATGAGCACCTCAAGGCGCGGCTTTTCGCCGCCCAGATCGCCGGTGCACTCAGGATGAGGAAGCTGTCCGACGACCTTGCCAATCTCGGGGCACTGGTTGACAAGCTCCGGAGCGGCGAACTCGTTTCCGAAGCCAGGCTCGAGGAATTCGCGATAACGCCCCGGGAGCGTGAGATCGTGCAGCATGTGAGCCGGGGCCTGACCAGCATGCAGATCGCGGACCGGCTCGAGATCAGCGAGAAAACGGTGGAACAGCACCTGGACCACCTCTATCGCAAGACCGGAACCCATAATCGTACGGCGCTGATCTATCGGCTCTCACGGTAGCGCCGGTTACCGTTTGTCCGGGCGGCCGCCGGGCCGGAGGATATAGGGAAAATTCCTTATATCCGCGACCCGCATTCTTATCTAGCATCGGGTTCGCGCGGTCTCTGCCGTGGGCCGGGAATGCGTGAAGCCGGGGGCGGAGAGCGTGCTGCAGTGATACGAAAGGAGGCTCGCGCCATGTCCCGCCATTTCAATCCGGCATCCAGGCAAACCTGGACCGTTCTCGCCATGTTCCTGCTGGCGGCGCCCGCGGGCGTCCGGGCACAGCCGGTGCTCGAAGAGATCATCGTCACCGCCACCAAGCGCTCGGAATCCGTGCAGTCCCTCCCCTTGAGCGTGTCCTCGATTTCCGGCGACGAACTTCGGGAGCGCGGCCTCACGGAATTCTTCGACTACGCGGTTACCATTCCCAACCTGTCGTTCGGTGCGGCAACCGACGGGATTCTCTCCAACCGGACCGTGTCGTTGCGGGGCATCGAGGGCACGAATACGACCGGCTTCTACATTGACGACACGCCGATCACCGAAACCATCGATCCCAGGATTCTCGACCTCGAGCGCATCGAGGTGTTGCGCGGGCCGTCCGGTACCCTGTATGGCGCGCGTTCTCTCGGCGGTACCATCCGGCAGATCACCCGGCAGCCCGATGTCGAACGCACCGAAGGCTGGGTGCGGGCCGAGCTGTCGAGCAGCCGGCACTCCGACGATCTGAACTACCTGGTTTCCGGCTCGATCAACGTGCCATTCAACGAGCGGGTAGCGGCCCGGTTTTCCGGCCTCTACGAGGACCGAGCCGGCGTTTTCGACCGGCGCGTGGGCACCATTGCCAACCATCTGTCGGCGCCCGCCACCCTTGCCGGGCCGCCACGGTCCGTCATCGAGGACGTGGACTCGCAGCAGGTTGCCGCGGTACAGGCGCACCTGCTGATCGAGCCGACCGACGCGTTTTCCATCACCTCGCGAATACTGCATCAGGAGACAGACCTCGACGGCTTTCCCCTGGCCGACGTCAGTACGGGCAACTTCGACCACAATCGGGATTTCGACGTTGACGAAGGCGGCGAGGACAAGTGGACGCTTTACACATTGAACCTGAACTATGCGACCGGCCATGGCGAATTCACCTCGGCGACATCCTGGTTCGACCGTAAAACCTTCGAATTCGAGGCCAGCGGTTCCTTCATCAATTTCCTGCAGGCGCTGCCCGGCGCGGCGGGCGGTTTTGGCCTGTTCGACGTCATCGGGGTCAGGCCTGTCACGTCGCCGATCTTCCAGACGCTGAATTTCGAGAGCTTCGTCCAGGAAGTGCGTTTCGCCTCGGACCTGGACGGCCCCTGGAATTTCGTGGCCGGCGCCTTTTACCAGAACACCGATGACGACGAGTCGTTCCAGCCGCGCAACTACGCCCGGGGCCTGAACGACAACTTCGGCGAACTGCAGCGGGTTCTGGGGATCCCCGGGCCGCTGGAGGCCATCTGGCCGTTCGGCGACCTGGTATTCACCTCGCACCGACCCACTGACGTGGAAGAACTCGGCGTCTTCGGCGAGGTCTCTTTCGCCATGACCGACCGGTTCAGCGTCGTGTTCGGTTCCCGCTGGTTCGACACCAGCGTCGAGTTCTCGGAGCAGCAGGCCGGTCTCGCCGCCGGGGTTCCGCTCGCGGAAGACGCGCCGCTCTCGAACGTTCCCGTGGAAGGAGGCAAGCAGAGCGAAGACGGGTTCATCTTCAAGGGCGCGCTGGAGTTCCAGGCGAGCGACAACCTGTTTCTCTATGCATCGGTCGCCGAAGGGTTCCGTCTCGGCGGGGCCAACGGCACCATCCCCGGCACCCTCGGCTGTCCCGAAGACCTGGCCGCTCTCGGCCTGCACGATGTCGACACATCGAGCTACGAGTCCGACGACCTGGTCAGCTACGAGGCCGGCATCAAGGCCGAACTGAATCCGGCGACGCGGCTGAACGCCACCGCCTTCCGCATCGATTTCGACGGCATCCAGCAACGCATTCAACTCACCTGCGGATTCCAGTTCCGCGGCAACTTCGGCGCCGCGCGCAGCCAGGGCGTGGAACTCGAGCTCACCGCCCGGCCGGCAGACAACCTCAACCTGGCCCTGAACATCGGTTACACCGACGCCCAGTTCACCGAGACCGTCGCCGGCATCAACCAGGACGGCGACCCGCTACAGTTCGTGCCCGAGTGGACCGCGTCGCTGGTGGCGGACTATCTCGTCCCGAACGCGCTTTTCGAAATGGATCTGTTCCTGCGTGCCGACATCAGCTATGTCGATCACAGCCTCTCGGTGGTGAACGCCATTCCGCGCCAGCGCGCGGCGTACGAACAGATCGGGCTGCGTGTGGGCCTGTCCAGCGAGCGCTACAAGGCCGCCCTCTTCGCCCGCAATCTCACCGACAAGATCGCCAACCTGGGCGACAACCGCTCCGTCGCCGCGGAAACGCCGGGACGTCCGAGATGGGTGGTGAGCCGGCCGCGCACCATCGGCCTGGAATTCGGAATGTACTTCTGAGCAAGGCGGACCGCGGGGCAGCAGCCGGAATGCTCCGGCTTGGCGACGGAACCGGGATACGGATCGAACAGGCGGGCAGCGGTACGCCGCTGGTGCTCATCCCCGGCTGGGCCTGCTCGATCGGGGTGTTTCAGCACAACATTCCCGCCTTTGCCGAGCATTTCCGCGTCATCGCCTACGATCCGCGATCCCAAGGCGGTTCGGACCAGACCGCTACCGGCAACAACTATGCGCAGCGCGGCGACGACCTGCACGAACTGCTCGAACTGCTGGACTTGCCACGCGTCATACTGCTCGGCTGGTCGCTGGGCGTCTTCGACGCTCTTGCCTATCTCGACCGGCACGGACTCGATCGTGTGCTGGCGCTGGTGTTCGTCGATGAATCACCGAAGATCGTCAAGGCGGGCGACGAGGACTGGGGCGAAGGCGACGCAGATGAAATCGCGGGGTTGATCAAGACGGTCGATGGTTCAGGCTACCTCCCCTTCTTCCGCGAATACATGGCCGCGGGCTTCGACGGCGAGGCTCCGCCGGCGCTGCTGGACCAGATGACGGAAACCGCGTCTGCGCTACCCGCCGGCCGGGCCGCCGCGCTGCTGCGGGATGCGGCGCAGCGCGACTTTTCCATCCTTTCGAAGCGTGCGGCGCGCGAGTTACCCGTCCTGCAGATCGTTCGGGAAGACTGGGCGATTGCAGCCAGGCGCTGGATCCAAGCCAACCAGCCCGACGCGCAAATTGAAGTGCTCGGCCGCCACCTGATGCTGCTTGAGTACCCCAAGACGTTCAATCGCACGGTGTTGTCGTTCCTGGGCGCGCACCGGCAGCCACCAGTAGATGAGGGAGAATAGCCGTCCCAAACCTGCTTGGAGGCAAGTACGATCGGAGATCGAGGGCTTATATCGGAACTCGCACCCCACAGGTCCGGTTTTGACTATGCCATTCAGGGCCGCCCCGCCGTACGGAGCACCGCATGCAACAGGACGTTGGCGCCGTTTTCCGCCTGTTCCCGGCTGGTTTCCTCGAGTTCGTTGTGGCTCAAGCCATCCTTGCAGGGAATGAAGACCATGCCGGCCGGCGCCACCGACGAAAGGTAGACGGAATCGTGCCCGGCGCCGCTGACCATCCGCCTGGCGCTCACTCCACAGGTGTCGGCGGCCTGTGTCACGGCATCGATACAGGACGGGGCGAAGATGATCGGCGGTGAATGCCAGACCTCGGTCAACGCGACCGGGCAGGGCTCGTTGCCATGGCTTTCCACAAGTGCCCGCAAGCGCTCGTCCATGCGGTCGAGTTCGCCGGCGTCCGGGTGCCGGAAGTCGATCGTCACCCTGACCTTGCCCGGCACCGTGTTGAAAGACCCGGGTTCAGCACTGACGATTCCCAGGGTGCAGCGTGCGGCATCCCCGCCATCCGTCGCGGCGGCGTAGATTCCCGGAACCAGTTTCGCCATCACCGGCACGGGATCGCGACGCAGGTCCATGGGCGTGGGGCCGGCGTGAGCCTCCGACCCTGTTACGATCAGCTCGTACCAGCGGATCCCCTGAACGCCGGTGAGAATGCCCACCTCGATGTTCTCGCGCTCCAGGATGGGCCCCTGCTCGATGTGCAGCTCGAAGTGGGCGCCGAGCGCGTGATCCCCGCATTCGGTGGTGCCCCGGTAGCCGATTCGGGAAAGCTCGTCGCCAATGGTGAGACCTTCCGCGTCCGTCCGCGAATGGGCGTAAGCCAGGTCGAACGCGCCGGCATGCACGCCGGAGCCGATCATGGCGGGCGCGAAGCGGGCGCCTTCCTCGTTCGTCCAGCAGACCGCTTCCACGGGCGCCACGGTCGCGATACCGCCATCGTTCAACGCATCGATGACCTCCAGGGCCGCCAGCACGCCGAGCGCGCCATCGTATTTGCCGCCGGTCGGCTGGCTGTCGAGATGGCTTCCCGCCGCAACCGGAGCGGCGTTCGGGTCGGTGCCGGCGCGCCGGGCAAAGATATTGCCCATGCTGTCGATGTCGATGGTGCAACCTGCTTCCCTCGCCCAGCGGCAGAACAGGTCGCGCCCCTCGCGATCCAGGTCCGTCAATGCCAGCCGGCAGACCCCGCCCTTCGGGGTTCCCCCGATCGCCGCCATTTCCATCAGGCGCGACCAGAGCCGTTCGCCGTCTATCCGCAGTTCCATTTGCCTACCCGCTCCAGAGCGATTCGCGCCTGAGGTCTTCCATCACCGTTCGTATGGCAGCGTGCAGCGTTTGTGCCAGGTCGTCGATCTGCTCGCCGGTCAGGATCAGCGGCGGCGACAGTATGATCAGGTCTCCCACGTTGCGGGCAATCAGGCCGCGGTCGTATGCGGCTTCGGCCACGCGCTTGCCGATCGCGACGGCGCTGTCGAAACTCTGTTTGCCCCGCTTGTCGGCAACGAATTCGATGGCGTGCATGAATCCTTCACCACGTACGTCGCCGACAATACCGAGGGAGGTCAGGGACGCCAGCGCCTGCTTGAACCGGGGCGCCAGTGTACGAACCCGACCGCACAGGTCCTCCCGTTCGAGTATCTCGATATTCTTGATGCCGGCGGCGCAGGCGACCGGGTGTCCGGAATAGGTAAAGCCGTGGGAAAACACGCTGGTCCGGGGATTGGGTTTCGATATGCACTCGAATATGCGCTCCGAGAAGATCACCGCACCGAGCGGAATGTAACCCGAAGAGATGCCCTTGGCGCAGACGATCATGTCCGGGCAGATGTCATACAGCGGTTCGGAGCAGAACATCCATCCGAGACGCCCGAAACCGGTAACGACCTCATCGCAGATGTAGAGTATATCGTGTTGCCGGCACACCTCCAGGGCGGCCCGGTGATAGCCGCGCGGTGCGATCAGCACGCCGCCGGCTCCGATGATCGGCTCCGCCACGAAACAGGCGATGTTCTCCGCGCCCAGCTCTGCGATTCGAGATTCCAGTTCCGCGATCAGAGAATCCAGGTAGCCTGCCTCCGACAGTCCCGCCGGCGCCCGGTACAGATTCGGGCACTCGAGGTGATGAACAAGCGGAGACTCACCGTCGGCAAGGTGGTGGAAGCCGGCGCGGTTGGGGGCGATGCCGCTGATGGACGCGGCCAGGTAGGTGCTGCCGTGATAGCTATCCCGGCGGGCCAGGATCAGTTTCTTCGAGGGGCGCCCCTGAGCCTGATAGTAGTAGTGTGCCAACCGTACGGCGGTGTCCACCGACAGCGACCCGCCGGAGGTGAAGAAGACGCGCTTCAGGTCGCCCGGAGCGAGGCTGCCCAACTTCGCCGCCAGGGTCGCGGCGGGCTCCGAGGACATGTCGGTGAAGGTGTTGTAGTACGGCATGGCAGACGCCTGGTCGGCGATCGCACGCACCATTTCCTCTCTGCCGTAGCCGATGTTGACACACCAGAGACCGCCGATACCGTCGAGGAATCGTTGTCCACCTGGGTCGTATATCCAGGCGCCCTCGCCACGGGCGAAAAAACGCGACCCGTCTTCAAGGGAGCCCGGAAACTCTGCAAACGGATGCAACAGGTGCCGCCGATCATCCTCGAAATACCCCGTTCCTTTCTGCCCGCTCATGGTCTTGCAAGCCCTCTTCGCTTTGCGGCCCATCGGGTGAACGTATAGGCTGAAGCGATCATTCGCTATCGTCCAATTGTCATATCACCTGGCCGGGACATGGTGGGCCTGAATCACAAGACGCTGTGGAACTCGAATCTCGCACGCCTGTTGAGCTCCGCCGACACTACGGAGTTCTGGCGCTATGTTCTCCAGGCCCTGCAGCACGACCTGGCCATCAGCAGCCTCTGCGTAATCCAGTACCTGGGCGATTCGATGCCTCGGGTTCTGCTCAACATTGCAACCGACGACCCATCCGAAAACCGGAAGTCGGCGTACCTGCAGGGCGCCTACCTGCTCGACCCCTTCTTCCTGGCAACCCTCGACAGGAGGCTGGAGGGTTGCTATTGGCTTGACGACATTTCTTCGGAGGATTTCGGGCGCAGCGAGTACTTCCGGACCTTTTTCTCCGCCTACGGCCTACAGGACGAGATCAACCTGTTCTGCCCGCTGGACGACGGGTCGACGGTCGCAGTCTCCCTGGGCAGGGGAATCGGCGCGTGCAAGTTCGACGGCTCGAGCCGCTCGGTACTGGAGGACTGTTTTCCATTCTTCGCCGAAGCCGTCCGCCAACTGGCATACCAGCATGAGGAACACGATGCGGACGCCCTTGCAAGAGACGAATTCCATACCCGCATAAAGTTGGCCTTCGAACGCATGGCGACCTCGATGCTCACCGATCGCGAAAAGACCATATTCGACTACCTGTTGCGCGGCTATTCCGTCAAGGCGACCGCGAATCGACTGGGCATCTCGGACGGCACCGTCCGAATTCATCGGCACAGCATCTACGGGAAGCTGGACGTGAAGTCGCAAACGGAGCTGTTCGCGCTGGTCGTCGAAGCGCTCAAACTCGTCGACCCGGCCGACAACGACGACCCGTTGCTGCGGCTCGAACAACCGGTGTCCAGCTTCTGAAGCCATCGTCGACCATACCCACCCCGCTGCCTGGTCCGGCAAACCCGCCGGTCCCGCTATGACATTCGTTCAATGGAGGGTCATTACGGGCATATCTATATTTGTGATCGCGAATTCGTGCCGGCGGCAAGTGGCGCGATCGTCGCGGAAGCCGGCCGCAATGAACGAGCAGCGATCCTCGCAACCTTCGATTTCGACGCCATCGACGAGGAGCGGGTGAACTGGGACGTATTCCGCGACAGGAGGCCGGAACTGTACAAGACCATCCTCACCCTGGACGGTCACTCACCGGGAATCGGGACTTGAGCCACACCAGCAGTGGAACCACGGCCAGGGAAGCCGGCTTTCACATGCCGGCCGAGTGGGAGCCTCATGCGCGGTGCTGGATGCAGTGGCCGCACCGGACTGATTTCATCTGGCCGGACATCGGCAGGACACAGATCGCCTACGCAAATGTTGCGAAGGCCATACGTCGATTCGAACCGGTGACCATGATGGTCTGTGAGCAGGGCCTGGCAAACGCCAGGACGCTTTGCGGCGATGAGATCGACTATTTCGTCGTGCCGCTGGATGATTCCTGGGCTCGCGACAGCGGCCCGGTCTTCGTCAAGCGCGGCGATGAACTGGGCGCATCGATATTCCTGTTCAATGCCTGGGGCCGGAAGTACGAACGCTATAACAACGATGCTGTCTTGGGGCATCGGGTTGCCGAGGCGTTGGGCATACGGACGTTTTCCGCCAATGCGTTCCTGGAAGGCGGGGCTATTGCCGTGGACGGCGAAGGCACCATCATCACTGCCGAACAGTGCATGTTGAACGCCAACCGCAATCCCGGCATGACCAGGGCCGAAGCGGAACGGATACTCTGCGAAGCCCTGGGCGGGGAAAAAGTGATCTGGGTTCCCGGGGACCCGGAAGACTCCGAGACCGACGGACATATCGATGCCCTGGCCTGTTTCGTAAGGCCCGGCGTGGTGCTCTGCGCGGTGGGCGCGGAAGAACTGCCGGAACGGCGCAGGAACCTGCACGAAAACTGGAAGGCGCTGGAGAAGGCAACCGACGCCAGGGGCAGAAGCCTCGAACTGATCCCGCTCGGGGAAGCAATCGAGGCGACAGCGTCCACCGATATCTATTGCAATTCGTACATGAACTTCTATATCGCCAACGGGGGGATCGTTTTTCCGGGCTTCGGGACGGACACGGACCAGGCTGCCCAGGACATCGTGAGCAAGCTGTTTCCCGGCAGGTCGCTGGTCGCCGTGAACGTGAGTGACATTGCCCCGGGAGGAGGCGGGATTCACTGCATAACCCAGCAGCAGCCCGCATGAGTTCAGCAAACGGAAGAGTTGAATGGTTTAGTCGCGAGCAAATTTGGGAGAACAGATATGATTGGGAGGTTTGCAGTGCGTGGTCGATTGAAGATTCGAATGAATGGGCGCCTGGAGGTTGCCCGGGTAATGCGGGCGCTGAAATGCGGCGCCACCTCGCTGTTGGCGCTGTTCGCCATGTCGTCGGCATACGCTGAGGACACCACCGTTCTGGAAGAGATTGTCGTTACCGCCCAGAAGCGCGAACAGAACCTGGTGGAAGTGCCGGTGGCCATCACCGCCTTCACCTCGGATTCCCTGCTAGAAGCCGGGCTCGACGATGCCCGCGACCTGGCGGCGTTCACGCCGGGGTTCTTCGGGGTCGCAACCAACAGTTTCCTCGAGACCTTCTCGATCCGCGGCATTTCCACAACCGACCTCGGATTCGGGGGCGACCCGTCTGTGGCGATCTACAAGGATCACGTCTACCAGGGCCGCACCGGGTCATCGCTCGGCCACTTCTACGACATGGAACGGGTGGAAGTGCTCAAGGGGCCGCAGGGCCTGTTGTTCGGCAGGAACGCCGGGGCGGGCACAATCCATCTGATCACCGCCAAGCCGGACCCGCAAAGCACCGGCGGCTATGCCCATGCCGGCGCGGGGGAGCGGGGCGTGATCGAGTTCGACGGCGCGATCAACCTGCCGCTGTCGGACAACGCCGCCTTGCGCATCGCCGCCTTTCACGCCGAGGAAGACGGCTGGATCGAGAACCTGCAGGGCGGCAGCGACCGTGGCGGCAACGACAACACGGGTGGCCGCGCCTCAATCGGCTTCATCGACGAGCGGGCATCCGTCACCGCCACCGTGGAATACGAAGAGCGGCAGACCTCAGGCACCCTCTATGCCCTCGTCGACCCATTCTCCGGCGAACCGTACACCGGGGACGTATGGGCCATCGACTCGGAAGTGCTCGACGCCGACACCGACGAGAGCGAACTGTTGAGCCTGACACTGATGATCGAATACGACCTGGGTTTCGCCACTTTCAGTTCCATCACGGGCTACAAGGACCACGAGTTCTACTACTTCGAGGACGTCGACGGCGTTCCCGACCAGTACATCAACTACATCCAGGACCAGTCGGGCGACTACCTCAGTCAGGAACTGCGCCTGGTGTCCGATGACAGCGGCGATTTCTCCTGGTTTGTCGGCACCAGCGCCTACTGGGAAGACATCAACGCCGATTTTTCGAGCACGAGCGATGAGGAAACCGCCTGTTTCTATGGCTTTGGTGACAGTTGTGCTGTCATCTACCCCTACTTCTACGGGGTCGAGTGGCCGGGCGGCACGCCTGACGGGCTGTTGCGGGAGTCCGGGGTTGGTCAGGGCGAGTATAACGGCTGGGCACTGTACGGCGAGGTCACCTACCGGCTGACGGAACAGTTCGACGTGTCGCTGGGGTTGCGCTACAGCTACGACAAGAAGAAATACACGATGGATGCACCTTTCGGGGACTCCTACCTGTCGCCCGCCATTCTGCTGGGATTCTATCTGCCCGAAGAGCTTTCCGACTCCGAGAACTGGGACGATGTCTCGCCGAGGGCGGTGCTGCGCTACCGGCCGAACGAGAATCTGACCCTGTACGCTTCGTTCACGAAAGGTTTCAAGTCGGGAGGCTACGACAGTTTTGCCGTCACGGGCCTCGACCCGTACACGTTCGAGGTAGTCCCCGGCGTCACCATGCTCAACCCCTTCGACCCGGAAACGATCTACTCCTGGGAAGCCGGTCTCAAGGCGCTGCTGTTCGACGGTACGACCCAGTTCGATATCGCCGGTTTCTACTACGAATACGAGGATATGCAGCTCGGCACCTTCAAGGGAACGCTGTTCGAAGTCGACAATGTCGGGGAGGTGGAGGGCTACGGCGTAGAGGCGCAATTGCACTCCCGGCCGAACCGGTACGTCGAGTTCAACCTGGGCATTGCGCTCAGCGACACGGAAGCCGACGGTGTCTCCCTTGACACCTGTGCGAGGTTCGACTTTGTAAGCGACTGCAACGGCAATCGCCTGCCCAGTCATCCGAAGGAGACCATCAACGCGGGGCTCACGCTGCACTATCCGACGGACCCGGGCGACTGGTTCCTGGGTGCGGAGTACATATACGTCGGCCACTGGTTCAGCGATCTGAACAACGAAGACATCCTGCGGCAATCGAGCTTCACCGAGGTGAACGTACGCGCCGGGTTTTCGCAGCAGGACTGGATGGTGTGGGCGTACATCGAGAACGCCACCGACGAGAAGTGGTATGGGGCGACATCCGCCTTTTTCGGGGACGGATCCTTTCCCATCTCGTTTCTGCAGAACCGGCCGCGAACCGTGGGCGTGCGGCTGCTCTACGAGTTCTGACGGGGCGCGCCCTGCACGGAGCAAACAATTTGGTTATTCCCCCATGGCTGGCGCCGAGTGGCCGGGTTCGGGAGTGCCGGGGCACAAAGCGTCTCAAGATGACGGCCCTGGTGTGTGGATTGCTTGCTGTCGTGCCGGTAGGCGCCGAAGAGCATGGCGAAGCGTTTTTCAATGCGGAAGTTGTGCCGAGACTGGCCGAGAACGGCTGCGTGATGTGCCATAGCCCCGGGCAAGGGTATGTCCGGCCGGCCATCGAATATCGGGAGCTGCTGACGTACCTGGCCATGGGACAGTCGTCGGAGAACAACGTGCTGGTGTTCAGGCTCGCCAACCTGCGCAGTCTGATGGCCGAACGTCCGGCCCACTTCGGAGGGCAGCGCTGTGCATCGCTTGAAGCGGAACCCTGCCGGACGCTGATGCGCTGGTGGGAAGTCGAATTTGGAGAAAAACCATGAACAGATGGATTCCACTGGGATTGCTGGTGGGAATCTGGGCGCCGGCGGTGATTGCCGGGGAAGGGACCCGTCAGGGGATCGTCGACGTGTCTGCGGACGCGCCGGGGGACATGCAGGTATTCACCGTGGAAGACGATGCTTATTTGAGGGTGATCTCCCAGGCAAGGCCCACGATGAGTTGGCTGGGCCTGTTCGCCTCCGATGACAACAAGGTGATGGTCGATTACTCCCAGTACGAGACCCATACGGCGCAGTTGATCGACTGGGGCGGCGATGAATTCATGGTTTTTCTGGAGGGGCAGGTCGAGATCACCGACACCGAAGGCAACAGCAAGGTCTACGGGCCCGGCGACATGATCGTCATGCCGAAGGGCTTCACCGGCACCTGGCGCCAGCTCAGCCCGATCCGCAAGATCTCCGTTACCTACGACTGGCCGGAATCTTAGCCGGCATGAAACGCAGGGAGGTTCTCAAGGCGGCGGGCGGGCTGACCGGCGTCGCTCTCCTGTCGGGCGCCCGGGTCCGGGCGAACACGAGGCCGACGGCCCTGGTTGTCGGCTCCGGCATCGCCGGACTGAGCGCTGCCTACGACCTGCTACAGGCGGGCTTCCACGTCTCGATCATGGAAAAGGAGAGCGTTCCCGGCGGCCGCATGGTCAACACCTGGGTCGGCCCGCGTTATCTCAACCAGCATGCGGGCGGCGTGCTTACCGCCTACCGGGAGATGTTCGCCCTGGGCGAAGAGGTGGGCGTGAACCTGCACGGCGACATACCCTACGACGAATCCCTGATCGACAACGGACACGGCCTCTACAACCATGCGCTCAGGTTTCACTTCACGGAAGTGATGAACGTGCCGGGCCTGAGCGAGGAAACCAAGCAGAAGCTGCCAAAACTGGTGCCGGACCTGGCCCGCTATCGCGCCGAGGTCGACCCCTGCTACATCGTTACCGGCGTCGACTACGATGTGGAGTCGCTGGAAGGCTACTTCAAGCGCGTACTTGGCAAGGAGGCCGGACAGGAGATCGTCGATTACTGGATCGACCCGGTGTGCGATGCTTGGGGCAGCCTGCCGGAAATGTCTACCTGTGTTGCCAACCTGTCCTGGCTCGCCCAGCAGGACGCGGAGTTCAACATTCCCCACGACGGTATCGGCGTCCTGACCCGGCGCCTGGCGGAACTGGTCGACATCCGCTACGACACGACCGTCATGCGCATCGGCGGCGCGGACGCCCACGGGCGACACCGGGTGCACTACCTCACGGCCGAGGGCGACAGGCAGTCGGTCGCCGCGGATATCGTGGTCTGTGCGGTGGAGGGAAAATATGTCCCGCACCTGCTCGAGGAGCAGAGCCGCAAGCAGCGGGAATTGCTGGAAGCCACGTTCTTCACCAAGGCCGCCAGCGTCTGCTACCTGCTGAAGGAAGAGTACGCCCCCGGTAAGTTCGTCTACGGGCGCTACATCGGCAGGCACCCGGACGAACACAAGCGCCGCATCTACTATTGGGGCGCCAACCCCCAGGACTGGGCCGACAGGGACAAGCGGCCGTCGGTGGAAGTCGATCTCGCACGCCGGGAGCACGCACGCTGGTTGGAGAGCGGGCTGCCGTTGCAGAGCTACGGGCTCCGGTTGCTGGAGCCCTTCCACCCCGTGGAACCGCACATGATCGACGACATCGTGGTGCTCGGCGGCGACGACCTGGTCGACATGCCGGTGGGCTATGTCAAAAAAATGGCGGCGGTCATCGGCGAACAGGAAAGCCGGCGCCGCGGCCTCTACCTGTGCGGCGAATACCTCGGCGCGCCACACACGGGCGGCGCCTGCGCCAGCGGCCGCAACGTCGCCCGCAACATCATCGGTCACTGGACCTGAGCGGGGCCTGCACACAACCGACGAGACAGCGCCGGCGATGAGCGCCAACGCCAATTCGGCTAATCGCTCGAATGGCCGGCGGCGAGCCGCAAGGCGGTGATCAGCATCGCCACCGCCACCACGGAAATCGCCAGCAGCATCCACAGCAGGCCCTCAAAGCCCTCCCGGTGAACGATCCATCCGGACAGTGCGGGGCCGGACATCTGCCCGACGAGCAGCATGCCGCTTGCAGCGGCTGCCCAGCGCCCTTGCGAATCCAGGTTGGATGCGGCGCCGAACAGGAAGGGGACGATAAAGAAAAGGGCCGCGCCCCAGACGAAGTAGGCGATCACGTAAGCGGTCGGCGACGGCGCAAGGATGCAGACGACGCTTGCGATCATCTGCAGGGTGACTCCGGTGAGCAATGGAATCAACCGGCCGTAGCGCGTGCCGAGTACCGCCGCCGTCACCCCGCCGAGCAGCCCGAATGCGGTGCCGGCGCTGAGTATCAGCCCGATGGACTGGCCGGAAAGACCCAGCCGAACACCCAAGCGCTCGATCTGAGACCAAAGGGAGAACTCGAGGGTTGCCACCAGGACGACCGGCACCATCAGCATCGCGCCGACGTGATAAGGCACCGTGAATTCATGCGCCTGGCTGCTTTCTCCTGCAGGTGCCCGGGTTTCGGTCGCACCGGAGTAGCGGGCGAAAACGGGCGCTGCGATCAACGACAGCGCAGCCAGGGTCAGGAACAGCCCTCGCGCAGCATGGGCGTCGATCGCCATGGGCAACAGCGCGAGCAGAATCGCGATCAGCAGCCCCTGGGCCACCATCGCGATGGCGAACCGGCGCTCGCCATCGCCGAGCCTGGCTATGGTTGCGCAGGCAGCGGCATAGAGCATTCCCCCGCCGAGGCCCGCCACCACGCGGCAAACCGCGATCTCCAAAACCGTATGAAATTCAGGGGTACTCGCGTGCCCCGCCATTACCATCAGAACCCCAGTGAGAGCCAGGCTTCTCGGTGAAAACCTGCCGAGGAGGCTCGCGGTCAGCAGAGATGCCGCCGCCATTGCGCCGACTTCGGCAGACGCCAGAATACCGGCATCCAAGCCGGAGAAATCAGCAGCGTCCATGAACGTGCCGATGATCATCGGCATGGTCCAGGTGCCGAGGTTGGCCACCGTCATCCCAATCGCGCCGGCCAGGGTCAACAGCACGTAACCGTCGAGACCAAGAACACGCTCTATGCGGCGTTCAATCCGCATACGGCCAGTTCCTGACCCCGGTCGGATTGCGCGTGTGCTCTCGCCGGACACTTCCGATTCGATCGACAACCCTTCCCACGATCAGCCGGTCGAATGCACTGGCTCGCGGACCAGCGGGCAGGTCGAGCAGCGGATACCGCCGCCGTTCAGGTGCACCTTGTCGAACGGTACGGTAACGATTTCTACATCGTGCCGTTCCAGAGTCTGCCGCGTCTCGGCGGAAACCCCTTCCGCCATCAGGTATTTCCCGGGGGCGATGGCCAGGCCATTGACGATCCAGCGATCGTCGTCCACACCGAGCGGCACCAGGTGAATTTCCCGCTCGCGCAGCGCCTCCAGAAAACGGAAGGGCAGCCCGGCCACGTCGACCAGGGCGACATTGGCATGCACCATGTTGAAAACGCCGTCGAGATGAATCTCGCTGAACGACAGATCGGTACGGATCAACTCGACGCCCTGCCGGGCAAGCACCTCGCCGATCTGCGCGGCGCCTTCTTCGTTCACGCAATTCGAGCGGCCGACGACGGCGGTGCAGTCGTTTATCCAGGCGAAACTGCCACCCTCGAGTAATCCGGTGCCGGTGATCGTGCGAACGACCGGCACGCCGAGTTCGGCAAGCGTACGCGTGGCGGCGAGTTCCTCGCCGCGCCGGGTCGCCCCTGCCAACCGGCAGATCACCACTCCACCGTCGATGCCGATGGCGACATCCCGGGTGAAATTGGCAAACCGCCCGCCCGCCTGTTTCAGCAACACCACTTCGACGCCGTGGCTCTGCAATACGTCAACGAGATTCTGCCACTGCGCTTCCATCTCCGGGTAGGGCAACTCGGCGCGCGGGGCGCACTCTCCCGGTTGCCAGTACCAGCCTTCGTCGCTCTGGTCCGTCGAGGCCTCGACGGTCCCGCCGAGGTCATCGGTATCTCCAGCCCTGTGATCTCGACCCGGGTCGGTCGACAGCACCGTTCGCGCAGGTGGCTGCATCAATACCACCTTCAGCGCGCCAACCTCGCTGGTACATCGCCAATGCCGGCCCCACACACGCGCCTGTGCGGACGCGTCTTCAAAAGGCGGCTTAGCGGCTTCCGGATACTCGATGGCCATGTTTATCCGCACCCCCACTGACAGTACCGCCCATGCTAGCACTGCGCGTGGGCCGGCAAGTACCGGCCAGGTAACCACAAACCTGTCGCCGATCATTCGCGTTACCGGCCACTCCCGATCGTGCCATTTACGCTTGGCGAGGTGATGCTATCCTTCGCCGGCAATTTGACTGAAGGATCAACGACACGTGGAATTTCCCCAACCCGCATCGCCGATTCGCTTTCTGGACGCTGCCGAGTTGCAGGCGTTCGAGGATGACGGCGCCATTTGCGCAAGGGGGCTCCTCGATCCGGCGACCATCGAAGGGCTGCAGGTGGCGCTGGAAGATGCGCTGCAAAAACTGCGCGTGATCAAGGTGAACCTGCCTGGTGAAGACGATGGGTTCAGCGGCGACGTATTCACCTGGAAACTGCACGATGGATTCCGCGACTTTGCGCTTTTTTCGGCGCTGCCTACCCTGGCGCAGCAGATCCTGGGCACAGATACGGTGAGCTTTTTCTACGAGCAGTTCTTCGTCAAGCGGGCCGGTTGCCCCGTGGAAACACCCTGGCACCAGGACATTCCGTTCTGGCCGGTGGAAGGTTCGCAGATTGTCTCGTTCTGGATCACCCTGGATCCGGTCTCGCGTGCGTCGAGCGGCCTGGAATTCGTGCGCGGCTCGCACCGGTGGAGCACCCGCTACAAGGCGGTGGCCCCCAAGCGCGACGGCTACCTGGCGGACACCGACTTGCCGGAGGCGCCTGACTATTCCAGGCTACGTGACGACTACGACGTCATCGGCTGGGACATGAATCCCGGCGATGTGATCGTCTTCGGGCCGACCGTCATGCATGGTTCGGCCGGCAACGCATCCAATCTGCACGACCGCCGTGCCGTGGCGTTCCGCTATGCCGGCCGAGACGTGCGCTACGCACCACGCCACGCCACCATGCCGTTGTTGTGGGAGCACGGCCTGGAACCGGGAGATGCACTCACGGGTAGCCTGTTTCCGCGAGTGTGGCCGAACGTGATCGATTCGGAAGTGGCGCGCCGCATGCAGGGGCCGGAACCGCCCGCGGGTGCCAACGTGGCGGCGTTCCGGCAGCACCTGGTCGAGCATGGATTTGGGCCGGGCGGCACCAAGAAGACGATTTTTTTCGATCTTTGATCCGCTGAGCCCGTGCATCCGTCCCGGCCCGCAATTTGGCAGATCGCACGCTCCTAGGGCGAAAATGGCACACCCAGACCCATAGCCAGGGCGTGCAGATGGTCCCTGACGTACCTGGCGCCAAGCTGCGTGCCGGGAAGAACCTGAAACCCATGGCATGCCGCAGGATAGGAAACCAGTTCGGTCCTTACACCGGCCTGCATCAGTTTGTGCGCGTATTCGATGTTTTCGTCCCGAAAGAGATCGAGCGCCGCGGTGGCCATCCAGGTAGGCGGCAGCCCTGAGAAATCCTCCAGGCGCGCAGGTACCTGTGGCGCCCGGGCGGGGGCGTCGCCCAGGTAGCTGCGCCAACCGTACCGGTTGCTTTGCCGCGTCCAGATGAATTCGCCCACCAGCTTATCGCCCGGCTGTTCGGGGGTGCCGGTGCGGTCGTCCAGCATGGGATAGGTCAGGTGCTGATGGCAGATCGCGTATTGGCCCGCATCCCGCGCCTTGATCGCCAATGCGGCCGCCAGCCCGCCGCCGGCACTCTCCCCGCCGATGCCGATTCTATTGCGGTCGACCCCGAGCGCCGGTGCATGCTTGTGCAGCCAGGCAAGACCCGTGTAACAGTCGTCCAGGGGCGCCGGGATCGGGTGTTCCGGCGCCACGCGATAGTCGACGGACAGCACCACGACACCCAGCCGGGCACAGACATCAAGGTTTACCGGATCGGACATTTCCGGTTTACCCATGACGTAGCCGCCGCCGTGTATGTGCAGATAGCCGGCGCCTGACGCGGCCGCCTCGGACGGCCTGTACAACAGGGCGCGCACATCTGGCCCGGGGCCACCGACAGCATGAATCTCTTCCCTGGTGACGTCGGCCTGCGCAGGGTCGCCAAGTTCCACCGCCATGGCGGAATTGTCCCGAACCAGGGGCAGTTGATCGTCGTCGAGTTCGAGCGGAGGGACGATTTCGAGCAGCGGGTGCAACTCCGGATCGAGCAGGTGTTTCGTCGTCATGGGGTCCTCCCTGTCAGCCGGGCGAATCTTCAGGCAGATCCGGCAACAATGTCGAGTTGTTCGGGTGTGGAGTGCGAATTGCCATTCACTGCACCGACCCGGAATCGATCGTCACATCTTGCGGGAAGTGTTACGCCTTGAATCGGAACACGCACCCCGCAGGTCGAACCGGCTCTCAGTCCTGAAGCGGATTCCGAACGGCGAGACTCGGGAACCGGCTGAAGTCCCGGTCTGCGGTCCAGAACTCCGTGACGCCGTGCCCGACACAGAGGGTGGCGACACGCGCGTCGTGCACCACCGGCCCTCTCACCCGGCCGTTGCGAGGTTGGTGCTTCAGCACCTCCCAGTGCGAGTCCGTTTCAGACAGGAACAACGCGACAGGCGACGCCAACCATGCGCTTGCCTGGTCGATCGCCTCCGCAGTGGTGGATCATAGCTCCGCGCATGGCTCGCAATCGCCAGCAACTCGTGAACGCACGGCCAGGGACCCCAGGGTCGTGTTCCCTTGCCGCATGGGCTCTGGCCTTCCTTGCCAGGTCATCCGTGATTTCGACTGTCGAGTCAACGACCGTCCTGTCGTTGTTCTGGGGCAACGTCTCTTTAGCGACTTGAATCGAACACGTCGTCAAGCGTTGGCGCGTCGAGCACGTTTTCGGCCCAGGTTTCAAGCTCGGCAGCAGACGCCTGGCTGAGCCTTTCGGCGACTTCGGGCGACAGCATACCGAACCGTCGTCGCAGTTGTCGTTCCAGGAGCGCACGCTCCCCCTCGACGCGACCCTGATCCATACCCTGCTGCATGCCCTGCTGCATACCTTCTTCTCGGGCCCTTGAGATGACTCCTGCCATGGTGGAACTGTCCTCGCGATACTGCCGTTGATAGCGCCGGTACTCATTTTCGGTGAGGCCAGTGTAGATGTCGATGAATTCAATGTATTTCGCCCGCTTGTCACCGTCTCCCTCCAGCTCCAGCAAGCCCCGGATCGCCTCGGCGTAGACCTCCACTTTGCGGTTCTGTGGGCATTGCATGTTCGGCAGGTTGACCCGCGCCACCAGGTTGTCGCTTTGCTGCCAGCGCTCGGCGGGTATCTCCTTGAGCTTGCAGGCGAGAGTGTCGAATGTCAGGTAACGGCGGCGCTCGGTACCCAGGGTAAGCGATGCGGGGGCCCCCTCGGCGGCCCGCAAAAAGATCGCGACCGGCACCACGCGGTTGGTCTCGAACAGTTCGGCGAGGTCGAGGCAGTAGTGTGCCAGCCGGTGCAGGGAGAAGCGCCGCCAGTCGGTTTCTTCTTCGAGCACGAACAGAACCGCCTCACGGCGGCCGTCAGCCCATTCGACGAGCAGCGGCACGTCCAGTTCCCGAAAACGATTGCCCAGACGTTCCTTGAGTTGTTCCTGTCGCGCCGGGACGATGCGCACCGGGTCATCGAGAGCGGGCGCCTCTTCAGGGGCGAAAAACGCCAGGGCGTCGAGCGGATAGTCGAGAATCAGGTTCTTGAAGTTCTGGTCGTGACTGACCGCGTTCGTCATGCATTGCCTCCGGCGTTTGTCCTGCCGTAGGGTCAGGCAAGTGCCGGCACACGCGCTATGGGCAATGGCTGAAAAGACTGTGGGCGTTTGGCCTTGGCTCGGGTAGCAGCACCAGCCGAACTGATGGGGTAATACGACGACGCGCGGATAGACTTTGCCGATGCCCCGCTGGAGGCCTGAGCGAGCCGGCTCCCAAATCCCCGTTTCAGCCTTCCCGTCTCGGTAAGTCGTCGGTACGGCTGCCCAGCTGATCGCCGAAATACTCAATCAACTCCACGATGTGCCCGTCCGGGTCCTCGAAACAGACGACGCCCTGCACCCCGATCACCGGGTCGGGGTCCCGCACCGGGTTCGTCGGCTTGAAGCCGCGGCTTTCCAGGTCGGCCGCCGCCGCATGGACGTTTTCCGTAAGCAGCGCCATCACCCGGGGAATGCGCTCCTCCAGCGGCTTGCCGTCGTTGGAGTTGCGCCAGCGGGGTTTCACCCACTCGATGAGATCGATGCGGGTCTGAAGCTTGTCGTCGTGAGGCAGAACAAGCTGAACCGCCCTGCCCTGCGCGCCGGGGATCATGTTGAAGTTGTCGCCCACGTAGTCCGGCCAATGCACCTCGCGGTTGTCTTTGATGGGTTCGAACCCGAAGTGGGCGTAGAACGCCATTGACCGTTCGACATTCGTGCACGGCAGAATGAAATGAAAGATCGAGCGCGCACGCCATTTGCCTGCTTCAGCCATCGTCATCCGCTCCAGCGCCAGCCGACCCGCACACCGTAGGTGCGCGGCGGGTAATAGGTTACAAAGCTGTTGCTGCCCGTGGACAGGCCGTCGGAGACGGTCAGGCCACGCTGATTGTCCTCGTCGGTGACGTTTTTCGCGAACAGGTCCACAACCCACCGGTCGCCGGCGCCCGTCCACATCAGCCTGAGGTCCAGGGTGTGGAAGTCATCCCCCTGGTGCCGGTCGATGTTCTGCACCCGGTAATACACATCGTCCTGCCAGTAGAAATCCACGCGCGCCGTGACGGCGGTGCCGTTCGCCAGCGGCCAGTCGTACTGGGCGGTCAGGGCCGTGGTGAACTCCGGCGCCCGGTTCAGGGTGGTGCCGTCCAGCGAGATGGCGGGCGTGAACTGGTAGCGGTCGAACTCGGCATCGAGCCAGGTGACCGTGGCGTTCAACTGCAGGTTGTCCACCGGGATGAAGGTGCCTTCCACCTCGATCCCCTGGATGGTCGCCTCGGCGGCGTTGTCGGTAGTGAACAGGGTGAACAGCAGGAAGTTGACCTGCAGGTCCTGGTAGTCGTTGTAGAAGGCGGAAATGTTGACCTGGGCGCGGTCTTCCAGGAACTGGCTCTTGAGCCCCAGTTCGAAGGAATCCACGATCTCCGGATCGAAAACATCGAACTGGCCGATCGAGAAACCGCCGCCCTTGTAGCCGTGCGAATAGCTCACGTAAGCCATGGCGTCCTCGGCGAAGAACCAGTCGATGCCGACCTTGCCGCTGATCTCGTCCCATTTCTCTTCCATCACGGCCGCCAGGTCGACGCCGAACGCCGGGATCTGCTGGAATTCGTCGATCCACTTCTCGTCCTGGGTCCAGCGCAGGCCGCCGACGACCCGGAACGGTGCACCGCCCGCATCCCGGAAGTCATAGGAAGCCTGGCCGTAAAGTGCCACGGACTCCGTTTCGAGCGCGCCGCCGTTCATGAAAACGAAGCCGGCGATGGAGCTGTCCTCGAAGAAATAGTCGGTCTCCAAGTCCTCATCGAAGTAGAAGGCGCCCAGAATCCACTCCCAGGGGCCCTCCGCGGTGGAGACAAGCTGCACTTCCTGGGTGAACTGGTCGGTTTCCATGTGCCATTCCTGGAACTGCACGGCGTTGTCCGACATGTCGATGTCCGTGTCCTGGTACCACTCGTTGTCGATGTAGCCGGTGGTCGCCACCAGTTCCGCGAAGCCGAGGTCCCAGGTCAGCTTGCCTGAAAAATACCGGTTCTCGAGATCGAGATTCTCGGGATGGTTTTTCGCGACCTTGCGCGGATCGGTGGGATTGGGGGTCGCCCCTTCGTACACATTGATGACGAATCCACCGCCGAAGTCGACGGGCCCGAACGGTTCGCGGCGCTTCTGCGACTGACGGCCCTCGCTGTCGAACAACTGGGCGGTCAGCACGATGTCGGCGCTCTCGCCGATGTCGAACTTGAGCTTGCCCCGCACCGAGGTGTAGTCGGTCTGGTCGCCGTCGTCGCCGGCGGAGTTCCGCTGGTAGCCGTTGTCGTTGTCGCTGATGAACGACAGGCGGCCCGAGACACCGTCGGCCAATTCGCCGCCGAAAGCCGCCCGGACGCGCTGGCGGCCGTAGTTGCCGATGGTGACATCGAGGTTCGCATCCGGTTCCGCGCTGGGTTCCCGGGTGATCACGTTGATCGAACCGCCAGTGGTGTTGCGTCCGTACAGGGTGCCCTGGGGTCCGCGCAGCACCTCGACCCGTTCCAGATCCCACATGTCGCCCGGCATGGCCGACGGCTGACCCACGTAGATGCCGTCAACGTGGTAGGCCACGCCAGGGTCGAAGCCGGCGACCAGCTGGTCTGACCCGATGCCTCGGATGTAGGCGTAGGTGACCGGCGACTGGGAATTGTGACTGATGACCAGGTTGGGCGCGGAGAACTGCAGATCCTCCAGTTCTTCGATACCCCGGAGATCCAGTTCATCGCTGCCGTAGGCGGTAATGGCGATGGAGGTTTCCTGCACCGTACCGGCGCGTTTCTCTGCCGTGACCAGCACCTCCTCGATGGCCTGGCCATTCGCGGTATTCGCCGCCAGGACTGCGGCCAGGAACAATGCCGGCGATACCCGTACGATGGTTGGCGTCATGTTCTCTCTCCTCTTCCTTCAATCGCGTTTATATAACACTGGTTATAAATCGTCCACTGGACCCCCGGCTCGCGGTCGAATCCGTCGATTCAGTCAACTTCGCGTCCGTCGGTCCTCCACTCGCTGTTCGGGGGCATCGCCCTGCATGTGCGCACACCCGTACAGCCGCCCCAGATAGCGATCCACCAGGCCGGTCACGCCCTTGCGTGAGCCCTTGGCGCCCGCCATCAGGTATTGCACCCCGGCGCCGTCCACCAGCGCCGCGATCGCGCGCGCCTCTTCCTCGATTCGGATCGACTGCGGCAATTCCCCGTCTTCAACAGATTCCTTGAGGGTGTCACCGATCCTGCCGAGCCACTCCCGGTAGCGCCGCCGCTCTTCCCTGCGCATGTCCGCGCTCGTCTCCGAGCGGTGCCACATGGCAACCCAGGCGCGCCAGCGGCCCGCCGAAGCCCTGTCGGCGGGTAACGCCTGCAGCATGAGTTGGCGCAGCGCTGCCCGCCCACGGCTGGTTTGCTTCACGTCCACCATGCGCGTTCGGACCTGGTCGCCGAAATGGTTGAGCGCCTGTTGAATCAGTTCTTCCTTGTCGCCGAAGTAGTGAACCAGGGCACCGGTGGTATACCCCGCCCGCTCGGCAACGGCGCGTACGGTCGTGCCTTCCAGGGAGCGTTCGAGAATGGTTTCGCAGGCGGCCTCGATGAAGTCCTGGCGGCGCTTGGCGTGATCGACGACTTTCGGCATGGCCAGGCTACAGCAGCGCAATGGGATTCAGGGGAGAGCCGGTGCCGCCGGGAATCTTCAGCGGCGCGATGGTCAGCAGGAATTCGTACCGCCCGAGGCGACGGCAGTGTTCTGCAAGCGCCTCGGTATCGAGATTGTGCAGCAGGGTCATGCCCATGCCGCAGATCCCCAGGTAATGGATGGGTATCGGCCAGCCGGGACAGTCCCAGTTGGGCTGGGGGTCGTTCATGTAATCGCTGCCCAGGATGGACACACCCCGCTCATGGAGCCAGGGCGCGCACTCGGGGTGCAGGCCGGGCATGCCCGTGGCCACCGGGTCGGTATGGCCCTCCTCCGCCACCCTCCGCTGGCGCCCCTTGTGGACAATCAGCACGTCTCCGGGTTCCACGCGCACGCCGCCCGATTTCTCGGCACGGCTCATTTCATCCGCCGTGATTCGATGAAATCCGTCCAGCGTTTCCGTTCCCGCCGTTGCCGGCAGGTCGATCAATACGCCCCGAGTGACGATGCCGTCCGCCATCGGCGTCATGTCGTTGCGCAGCGCGCCGGTGCTCCTGACATCGGCTGCCGGATAGCCGTTGTACATCCGCTCCCGCACGAAGACGTGGCAGAGCGCGTCAATGTGCGAACAGGCGATGCCGTGGTGCTGTACGCCGATATAGTCGAGCGCCACCGAGAGCCCGGGGACGCCCGGATAGTGAGGGTCGTCCCCCGCCCGTATCATGCGGTGTTCCGCCGGCCAGCCGTTGTGCGGGCCGGGCGCTGTGGGCCAGGGGTTGCCGAGACCGACCGGGGCGCCTTCCGAGACCAGCCTGCTCGCGGCGATTCGTTTCTCGGGAGTGATCAGGTTGAGCGCGCCCGCCTGGTCGTCATCGCCCCATCGTTTCCAGTTGCAGACCCGGCCCCAGAGGGACTCGCAGTACTGTGGGGTTACCTCGGCTGACATCGGCGCCCCCGCCTACCGCGCCGCCTCATCGAAGTGCGGAATGCACTTCTCGCCGATCAGCCCGATGGTGTCGATCACTTGTTCGTGGGGAACCTCGCCCATCTGCACCAGGCACATCAGGCGGTCCATGCCGATCTCCCGAAACTTCTCCATCTTTGCCACGCAGGTGCGCACATCGCCGACGATCACTGAATCGATATGGCGGATGGTCTCGAAAATCTCCTCGTTGGAAATCTCTTCCCCCACGAACTCCCGCTTCATCAGGCTGACAACCGGGTTCGGATCCGATGTGTCGGTCGGGTCAGGCACCTCGCGCTCCGTCAGGGCGACGGTGGAAGGCCGCGAACGGGGATCCGTCTGCCCGCGAATGGCCTGATAGAAAATTTCCCTCGGCACGTTGAATACCCGGGGTGCGGAACTGACGTACCACAGCGCGGACCGCGGCGCGCCGCTCTCCACCGCCTGCTTCTCGCTCTTGTTGACATGCACGAAAGTGGCCACGGCGGCCTGCTCGTTGACCGTTCGCCCGTTGGGTTCCAATTCCGCGATGGCCGCTCGGTACGCCTGAGTCATGGACTGCAGCGCTTCAACGGGCGCGAACAGCGTGGTGGCGAGTACGCCCACGCCCATCTGCCCGGCCCGTTCAAAGGACGGCGGGCTCGAACAGGTGTGCCAAAGCGGTGGATGAGGTTGCTGCACGGGTTTGGGCAGCACCGTGCGTTCGGGAAGCGTCCAGTGCTTGCCGTTCCAACTGAACGCTTCGTCCTGCCATGCACGGGGCAGCAGTTCCGTCAGTTCCACCAGGTCGTCCACGGAGGACTCCTCGGAGACATCGAAGGTCTCCCACTCCCTGCCCCCGGATCGGGCAAGGCCCACCTCGAGCCGGCCGTCGCTCAGGTTGTCCAGCAATGCGGCCCGCTCCGCTGCGCGCAGCGGATGATTGATCTTGAAAGGCGCCAACACCCCGGCGTGGCCGAGGCGCAGCTTCTCCGTGCCGGCCGCAATGGCCTGCAGCACCATTTCCGGGCACGAGCTGTAACTGAAATCCGGCGTGCAGTGATGCTCGACCTGCCACCAGCAATTGAAACCCGCCCGGTCCGCGGCCTGCGCCTGGGCCACGGTTTCCTCGAACAATTGAGGGAACCCGCCGTTGGCGTCACAATCCCGCTTCTGGAGTTCAGTGAATATGTCGAGTTTCATGTGCAATCGGCGGAAACATAACAGGCGTTATATTAAAGGCGTGGAATTCGGCACGTCAATCGACCGCGCAAGATGCCGCCGGCGCCGATCCCCGGAGTGCCAATGTCGTTTGCCATAGTTCCCCCACAGAAAACGGCCACATTGCTTCTGGCGGCAATCGCCCTCGGCTGCCTGGCGATAGGCGTTCGCCTGTTGTTCTTCGATGGCCCTGAGGCCTGGCCCGCCTGGACGGTGCGCGGTTCGGCAGCGCTGGTAATGGCGTTGGCAGGCGCGTTCGCTTATTTCCTGTGGGGCGCTTTCCACTCGAACGTCACGATCGAAGGCGGCTCGATCCGGCTGCAAGTGCCAATCTACTCCGTAGCGATCCCCCTCGACTCGATCGATGCAGAGCGCACCAAGATCCTGAACCTCGAGTCACACCATGAACTGAAGCCGGCGATCCGCACGAACGGGCTGGGCGTACCGGGCTATTGGTTGGGACACTTCAGGCTGAAAAACGGCCATCGAGCGCGGCTCGCGCTAACAACACGGTCAAGTGCCGCTTACGTTCCGTTCGACGGGAGCACGGCACTGCTCATAAGCGTCGACCAGGGTGAGAAGTTCGTCGACGCGCTGAAAGGCGCGACCGCTGGTTAGCAACTGTGCAAAACGAGCGATTTGCCCCCGAATAACGCTGCAGCGGGGTAAAAGGGCGCGCCAGCACTCGACGCCGGCATGCCGACGCGGCGGCGAATTCACCGGTCTTCGGCAAACCTGTATGCTCGGCGGATGGAACCCTTCTCGATTGCCGGGCCGGCCGGTGCGCTGGAGGCCCTGCTACGCACGCCCGTAGTCCCGGGCAGCAACCTGGCGATCCTCTGTCATCCGCATCCCCTCTATGGCGGCAGCATGCACGATGCGGTACTCGACCTTGTCGGCCGGACCCTCGATGATCATGGCGTAAACTTCCTCAAGTTCAATTTTCGGGGCGTGGGAGCGAGCGAGGGCGAATTCGACAGCGGGCGAGGCGAGGCGGAAGACCTGCTTGCCGTCGTTGATTGGGCTCGCGGGCAAGGCGTCAAGTCGCTGTGGCTCGGCGGTTATTCGTTCGGTGCTCACGTGGTCTGCAGGGCCCTGCCGCAAGTCCCCGACGCTGAGCGTGTGCTGCTGGTAGCACCACCGACCGCAGCCATGGATCTGTCTGAACCAGCGGCTTCCGGCACCGTGGATGTATTCGCGGGCGAGCGCGACGACTTTGTCGACCTCGACACGCTCGGCGCTTGGAACGATGCCCGGATTCACATCATCGCGGGTGCAGACCACTTCTTCGGTGGCAGCGCGCAACTCCTGCGCGACACACTAGCGGAAGCGGTTTCCCGCAATTGAACTGAAACGCCGGCACCATTCGTCGAAGGGACGAGACGAAAGACTGTCCGCTGTGATAAAAGCGGAGCCTGCAGGATTGCCAGGAAAGTATTGCCGATATGCCTGAAACACGGGAAGAAATCGCCGAATCGTTCCGGCAGAACACCCGGGAATGGCAGCAGGCCTGGGCCATTGATGTCGATCGGGACCCGTGGGACATACCGCTCGAGGAGATGGACCCGGCGCATCCGGAGCTGTTCCGGACAAACAAGGTGTTGCCCTGGTTCGAGCGGCTGCGCGCCGAGTCGCCGGTGCACAAAAGCGCCAACAGCCAGTTCGGGCCCTTCTGGTCGATCATGCGTTACGACGATGTGAAGTATGTGGACACCCACCACGACCTGTTTTCGTCGGATATCTACAACGGCGGCATCCGGCTCGGCGGCAAGCCCCTCGAAGGGCCGCCGGACCCCATGTTTCACCTGCCCATGTTCATCATGGCCGACCCGCCGGTACACGAACAGCAGCGCAAGGCGGTCGCACCCATGTTCGCGCCGTCGAAACTCGGCCGCCTGGCTGACCTGATTCGCAAGCGGGCGGCGAGAATCCTGGACGAGTTGCCGCGGGACGAGACATTCAACTGGGTGCGGCGCGTCTCCGTCGAGTTGACCGGGCAGATGCTGGCGACGCTGTTCGACGTGCCCCAGGAAGACCGCCACAAGCTGATCCACTGGTCCGATACTGTGGAACGCATTGCCGACCCTGACTATTTCGAGACCGCCGAGGAGGGTTTCAAGGAACTCTGGACCTGCTTCGAATACTTCAACGCCATCTGGCAGGAACGCGCGGCGAAGGCCGACCAGGGCGAAGACCTTATTTCCTTCCTCGCCCGGGGCGAGGCGACACGGAACATGACACCCAGCGAGTTCCTGGGCAACATCCTGCTGCTCATCGTCGGCGGCAACGACACCACGCGGAATTCCATCTCCGGCGGCGTCCTGGCCCTGAACCAGTTCCCCGGCGAGTTCGAGAAACTCAAGGCCAATCCCGGCCTCATTCCCAACATGGTGCCGGAAATCGTCCGCTGGCAGTCGCCGGTTGCCCACATGTGCCGCACCGCCATGGCGGACACCGAGATTCGCGGCCAGCAGATCCGCAAGTGGGACAAGCTGTGCATCTGGTACCTGTCCGGCAACCGGGACGAGCAGCACATCCCCGAACCCGACCGCTTCTGGATCGAACGCCCGCGGGTGCGCAATCACCTGGCCTTCGGCTTCGGCATCCACCGCTGCCTGGGCAACCGCCTCGCGGAAATGCAGCTCGGCATCATCTGGGAGGAGATACTGAAACGCTTCCGGGAAGTGGAGGTCGTCGGCGAGCCAAAGTATCTCTATTCGAATTTCATCCGCGGCATCACCGACCTGCCGGTACGCGTTCGGGAATGATCCACATCAGTGCGCTGCGTCGGTTTCGCCGGAAAACCGCCACGCAGCTTGTCGATACGGGTACACTTCTTCGCCTGCTCAGTAGCAGACAATCCATTTAATAAGGGACTGAATTTTTATTCGTTATGTGGTTGAAATGGCTCGCAATTGTTCTCGGGATACTGGCGGTCGCCTTCATCGGCCTCCGAGTGATGTCCACCCTGGTCACGAATCCCCGCGTGATCGAGGAACTAAACCAGAACCCCGAGGGAGAACGGGCCGGCATCGTCATGCTGCTGACCTTCCCCGACGGCCGGGCACTGCCGGTCAACTACCTGCGCGAAGGCAATCTCGTGTTTGCAGGCGCCGATGGCCGCTGGTGGCGTGCGCTGCGCGCCGGCAACGTTCCCGTGACCCTGCTGATCCGCGGCGAAACCCTGACCGGGCGGGCGCGTGTGGTCCTCGACGACCCGGAATTCAAACGCGATGTCTTCCTGCGACTGCGGCCCAATGTTCCCAAGTGGCTTCCGGAATGGCTGGATGCGCACCTGGTAGTCATCGACCTGGACGCTTGAGCGGCTCGAGGGACGATCCAGGCCCAACGCGGCTGCCGACTTGCCCCTCTACAAGGTCAGCCATCCCCCGTCCACGGGAAGATAGATGCCCGTGACGAAGTCGCTCATGGCGGAGGCCAGGAACACAGCGGCCTTGCCCTGCTCCATCGGATCGCCCCAATGCCCCAGGGGTAGCCGGGCAATTCGATCCGCGACGGTATCGGCCAACGGGTTGCCCGTCGGCGGGGGCGGATGCCCGTCCACCGGCGGCGG
This sequence comes from Pseudomonadales bacterium, assembly GCA_963663395.1. GTDB lineage: Bacteria > Pseudomonadota > Gammaproteobacteria > Pseudomonadales > Azotimanducaceae > Azophilus. The sequence goes on along the minus strand of OY760226.1, from coordinate 3,122,091 downwards.
CTCCCCCTCCATCACCCTGGTCGGGCCGGGGGCCAGGGTGTTGACATTGATCTTGTGGGGCGCCAGTTCCAGCGCCAGCGCCTTGGTGATCATGGAAACCGCCGCCTTGGAGCCATCGTAGGTAACTCCGACCCCGGGGGTCACCGCCTGGGTGGAGCCGATATTGATGATGCGCCCGCCCCTGCCCGCTTCGATCATCAGGCGCGCCGCCGCCCGGCAGCAGTAGAACAGGCCATCCACGTTGACGGACCAGAGACCGCGCCACATCTCGTCGGTGATGTCGCAGACCGACCCGCCGTAGCCATCGTAAACGCCGGCGTTGTTGACCATGATGTCCAGGGAGCCCAGCCGTTCCACGGTTTCCGCCAATGCGGCATCGACCGCCTCCCGGTCGCTGACATCGAGAGCCATGCTCACGCCTCCAATCTCGTCGGCGACCCTGGCGGCAGCGGCCGCGTCGATGTCGCTTGCGACCACGCTGGCGCCCGCCGCTGCCAGCGCCCGCGCGATGCCGGCGCCGATGCCCCGGCCGGCGCCGGTGACATGTGCTGTCTTGCCGCTCAGATCGATCCAGTCCGATACCTGCATTGTCAATGGCTCCCCGCGCTCAAAAGGGGCGCATTATAGAGATGATCCACTCCGACCGGGACGCTGGACCCACCGGGGTCAAAACGGTTGAATGACGGAAATCGATTGGATCGGATCCGATAATGCGACAAACGGCAGCGACCACCATGGTGATGGCGGCGGGCCAATGCAGGGTACCGGCGAAGGCCGGCACCGGGTTTCTCAGGCAGTTCGCATTGATCGCACTGTCGCTGCTCGCGGCGGCGTTTGCACAGGCCGCAACGGAACCGGCGCCCACAACCGTCGACTACACCTATCGCGTAGTCGCCCACTACCCCCACGACACATCGGCGTTCACCCAGGGCCTGCTGATGGCCGATGACAAGCTCGTAGAGAGTACCGGGGGTTACGGCACGTCTTCGATTCGCGTCGTTCACCTCGAAAGCGGCCGGGTACTGCGCCGCCAGGAACTGCCGGACAACCGGTTCGGCGAAGGACTGGCTCTTGCCGGGGGCCGGTTGTATCAACTGACCTGGAAAGCGGGAACAGTCATCGTGCGCGACCCGGTCACCCTGGATGCCATCGGCGACTTCCGCTATTCGGGCGAGGGCTGGGGCCTTGCAACCCTGGGCGATGAACTCGTGATGAGCGACGGCAGCGCCGAAATGCGCTTCCTCGATGCCGGGAATTTCAAGGAGCGCCGCCGCGTGGAAGTCCGGGACGGCGAGTTGCCGATCACCGGCCTGAACGAGTTGGAACTGGTGGAAGGCGACGTCTGGGCAAACGTCTGGCCCACCGACCGAATCGCCATCATCGACCCCGCCGATGGCCGGGTGCGGGGCTGGCTCGATCTGTCCGGAATTCTTCCCGTGGTAATGCGCGGACCGCGTGCGGATGTGCTGAACGGCATCGCCTACGACCGCGACTCCGGGCGCCTCTTCGTCACGGGCAAAAACTGGCCCAGGCTGTTCGAAATCGAAGTGACGCACGAGTAGAGACTGGAACCCGCCGCGTGTTTTGCGGCATGCTTGCTTTTTTGTCGGGAAAAGAGGGAAGCGACCATGTCGAGCACCGAACACGAAGTAGTCTCAATCTATCCATTCACAAGTGATCAGCGCGAGGAACTGCTCACAAAGGCTAGGGAATGCGTCTTCAACTGGTCCACCAAGGACGGCTGGCCAGTAGGCGTGGTGCACGCCTTCGTATGGCGCGACGGCCGCGGCTGGATCACCTGCGGCGTCCACCGCCACCGGGTCTCCGCCATTCGCCGCGACCCGCGCTGTTCGGTGGTGGTAAGCGGGGTGTCCGCACCGGACGGCCCCAACGGCGCCATCACGTTCAAGGGCCGAGCCATCATCCACGACGACGAAGAGACCAAGAAGTGGTTCTACCCGGCGCTGGCGCGGGGCCCCTACGGCGGTTTCGAAGGAACGCTGACCGCTGAAGAAGAAGCAGCCGCGAGCGGCTTCGAAGAGCGCCTGGATTCCCCCTTGCGCGTCATCATCGAAATCGTCCCGGAAAAGTGGATCATGCTGGACTCGGACAAGATGGCCAAGGATACCGCCGGAGAACTCACCGACGAGGAGCGCGGCCCCCTCCTGGAGGCCGACTCGGTGCGGATGCCCGATGAACTGAAACGCCGGGGTCTGTCCTGACGCCGGTCGAGGAAGTTTGAGTCCGGGCGGGCGACGGCTGCGCGGCGCGCGTATTCGTCGTTCGGCCGGGCGGCCATCGCGGAACCGCCTGCCGCTCCAGGCGAGATGGTTGCGCAAAGGAACGCTCTGCGTACGGAGCCTGCTTGTTGTTTTTGCCCTGACCGCCCTGCTGCCTGCCGCTGCCGACATGGCCGACAAAGACCCCTATCTCTGGCTTGAAGAGGTAACCGGCGACTCGGCCCTGGACTGGGTGGGGGAGCGCAACCGGCGCACCGTCGACGCGCTTGCCGGGGCTGCGGAATTCAAGGCCCGCCGCGATCGCTTCAAACGCATTCTCGACTCCGACGAACGCATTGCGTATATCTCGAAGGCGGGAGAGCACTGGTACAACTTCTGGCGCGATGCCGAGAACCCCCGGGGGCTTTGGCGGCGTACAACGCTCGATGAATACCGCAAGGAGTCTCCCACCTGGGAAACGGTACTTGACATCGATGAACTGGCGACGCTGGAAGACGAGAACTGGGTATTCAAGGGCGCCGAGATTCGACGGCCGGACTTTCGTCGCTGCCTGGTCTACCTGTCCCGGGGCGGCGCCGACGCCGTCGAGGTGCGGGAGTTCGACCTTGTCGAGAAGACCTTCGTCAAAGGCGGCTTCACGCTCCCGGAAGCAAAGAGCAATGTCGCCTGGGGCGGCCCGAACCGGCTGCTCGTCGCCACCGACTTCGGACCAGGCTCGCTTACCGAATCCGGCTATCCCCGCATCGTCAGGAGCTGGATGCGCAACAGCGCCCTGGCTGACTCCCCGGTGCTTTTCGAGGGTACGCTGGAGGACGTTTCCGTCTCGGCCTGGGCGCACCTGGGCAACGACTTCGGGCACGAGTTCGTCAGCCGCGCCATCGACTTCTGGAACCGGGAAACCTGGCTGCATCGCGACGGGAAGCTGATTCTCATCGAGGCGCCGACGAGTGCGAACATTTCGGTGTTCCGCGACCGTCTCTATATCCGGCTCACCGAAGACTGGACGGCCGGCGGCACAACCTACAAGGCCGGCAGCCTGCTGACCGCAGCGCTCGAGCCGTTTCTGAAAGGTAGCCGAGAGTTCGACACCCTGTTCGAACCGACCCCCATCACGTCGCTGGCCTCGTATTCGCTCACCCGCCACCACGTGATCCTCAACACGCTCCACAACGTCGCAAACCGCATCGAAGTACTGACCCCCGCAACCACCGGCTGGCGCCGCCGGGCAATCCCGGGCACCGAGGGTCATCAATCCATCGACGCATTCTCCGTCGACGCGGACCTCGGCGACGACTACTTTCTCCACATCGAGGGATTCCTGACGCCGCCCAGCCTCGCCTACGGGAACATCGGGCAGGACTCACCGTCGCAACGCGCAGGAGAGAGCGGCTCGCAGACCTCGGGCTCACAGGCGAAAGAGGGAATTGCCAACGCCACTCCGTCATACGCCGCCCCCGAACTGCTGAAAACAATGCCCGCCCTGTTCGATTCCACCGGATTGCAGGTAACCCAGCACTTCGCCACATCCTTCGACGGCACCCGCATCCCCTACTTCCAGGTAGGCCCCAAGGGCAGGACGGCGCCCGGGCCCACGCTGCTGTACGGATACGGCGGCTTCGAGATTTCGCTGACACCCGCCTACCAGACATTGGCCGGAGCGGGTTGGCTGGAGCCCGGAGGAACTTATGTACTCGCAAATATTCGCGGCGGCGGCGAGTTCGGGCCGGACTGGCACCGTGCTGCGCTGAAGGAGAACCGTCCCCTCGCCTATCGCGACTTCATCGCGGTCGCTGAAGACCTGATCCGCCGGAAAGTCACGACAGCCCATCAACTGGGCGTCATGGGCGGCAGCAACGGCGGCCTGCTCACCGGCAACATGCTCACCCTGCGCCCGGACCTGTTCGGGGCGGTCGTCGCGCAAGTACCCCTGTTCGACATGCGCCGGTATCACCTGCTGCTGGCCGGGGCAAGCTGGATGGCGGAATACGGCGACCCGGACGTGCCGGAAGAGTGGGAGTTCATCCGCGGCTTCTCGCCCTATCACAACCTGGATCCGGAATCGGCGTATCCCCCCGTACTGGTCACCACGTCCACACGCGACGACCGCGTGCATCCCGGCCATGCCCGCAAGATGGTGGCGAAGCTGGAGGCCATGGAACACGATATTACCTACTACGAGAACATCGAGGGCGGACACGCCGGCGCCGCCGACAACGCGCAGAGCGCCTTCATGTGGGCGCTCGCTTACGAGTTTCTCTGGCAACACCTGGCGACGGACACTCGCGACGCCGGCAGCGCACCGCCACACGGCGGGGAACAACCCCCTGCCCGTCTTGACACCGGCGCTGCGTCCAAGTAATGACATCCGGCGTTGGCCGCGCGCCGGCCCTTATCGACTGGCAAGCAATCCATGAAGCATGACGAGAGCAAGGGTCCCGAGGGTTATCGCGTCGACGCGGTAGAAGGATGGATCAGGGGCAATGTCGACGGCCTCACGCCACCTTTTCGCTGGACGCGCCTGGAGGGCGGCCACTCGAACCTGACGTACCGCCTGGACGACATCGAAGACAAACAGGCCGTGATAAGGCGCCCCCCGCAGGGCCAACTTCTGCCCAAGGCGCATGACATGAGCCGCGAATGGGCACTGATCTCGGCGCTCGGCCCCACGCCCGTCCCGGTGCCGAAGGCGCTTGGATTTTGCGAGAGCCCCGATGTGACGGGCGCCTGGTTCTACGTGATGGGTCACGTCGACGGGTATCCCCTCTACAGTTCCGAGAACACCGAACGGCTGGTTCCACAGGATGAACGGCGCAAGATGGCCATGTCCTTCATCGATGTGCTGGCCGACCTGCACGCGGTAGACCCGGATGCAGTGGGTCTCGGCCGGCTCGGCAAGAAGGAGAACTACGTGGGCCGGCAGCTCAATACCTGGTACCGCTCCTGGACCTCGTCCATCGAACCGGCCGGGTACGACGACCCGCGAGCTCACGAACTCCGCGAATTCCTGCTCGCCAATATCCCGGACCAGGGCCCGGCCCGCGTGGTGCACGGCGACTACGGGCTGCACAACTGCCTCGTCGGGCCGGACTGCACCATCGCCGCCGTGGTGGATTGGGAGATTTCCACCCTCGGTGACCCGCTGGCCGACCTGGCCTATGCCCTCAATCCCTGGCCCGATCCTGGCGATGAGGAGCCGGTTCTTCCGGAAGCCGCCACGGCGCCGGCCGGATTTCCGAGCCGCACGCAACTCGCCGAGCGTTATGCGCAGCGCACGGGTCGGGACCTGTCACGGCTCGATTACTATGTCGGATTCAACCGCTGGAAGACGGCCTGCATCGTCCATGGTGTTTATGCCCGCTACTGCGAAGGCAAGAAGAGCACCGAGGGTGTCGACCTCGAAGAAATGCGCGAGCGCATCGACCGCTCGCTGACTCAGTCGGAACAGGCGGTCAATCGGATCGCCTGAGGCGGGCCGCAACGCAAAGCGCGGCGTTCCCGCCCAACGAAAAACCGGGCAGCCGGGGTGCCCCCGCAATCCCCCGACAACAGCCAGCCGGGGATCAGTTCACCCTTGTGCAGGGCGGCGGCCGAACACCGCGGGTTCAGGGCTTGCGAAACAGCAGGGTGAACCGGTCCGTGTTGCCGGTGACGGATCGGCGCCCCACTTCGTAGCGCAGTTCATCGTCGTACCGGTAGTGCAGGTCCGAATAGTCAACGAACTCGAAGCCCGCGGCCTCGATCTCCTTGATGGCCAGTACCGGGTCCATGCGGCGCCAGTTCTCGTCGTTTTCCTTTTGCATGTGGCGCCGCGTGTGGTCGACGACACCGTAGTAACCGCCCGGTTTCAGTGCGGCGAATGCGGAGGCGTTGATGGCGGCGCGGCCGTCGGGCGTGAAGTTGTGCAGGTTGCGGAACGTCAGCACCATGTCCATGCCTTCGGCGTTGAACGTCAGGCCTTCGAACAGCCGGCCGACCCTCGTGAATTCGCCTTCGGTCTCGATCACCTGGACGCGGTCGAAGCCCGGCTCGCCGAGCAGGTTCTCCTGCAACCGGTCGGTTCCTATGGAAACGAACAGTTCGCCCTCGTCGTAGAGCACCGGGGCCAGAATCTTGGTGTACCAACCGCCGCCGGGCAGCAGTTCCAGCACGCGCATGTCGGGCTGCAGGCGGAAGAAGGCCAGGGTTTCCGCCGGCTTGCGATTCGCATCCCGGGCACGTTCCGCTTCGGTGCGGACTTCCCCGGCCATGGCCTCGGCGACGTCTTCGGCGAGGTCGGCGTTTACGGGGAGCGACAGGGCAAGGGCCAGAGACGCCGCGATAATCGCGCAGTTCGGATTAATCATGAATTTCTGCTGCCTATGGGGTTGGAAGCCGGCGATTGTAAGGAATCGATTTCCTGTGTCCAAGCCGCGGCGCGAATTCCACGGCCATCAACGGCCCGCCACTTCCTTGATGAACCGGTCGAGAAGCTCAATCTTTTCGCGGCCCTGGCCCAGCGTGAAGTCCGGGACGATGAATTCGTCCACCCCGGCAGATTCGTAACCGTCCAGCGTCTCCCTGACCTCCTCGGGGGTACCGATCACGGCCGGCTGTGGCAGATCGGTGTTGCGCATCCGTTCGAGAAACTGGTTGTCCTCACTCATGAACAGCAAGGCCACCGCGGTGCGCCTGATGGATTTGGGGTCCCGTCCCAGGTCCGCGCAATGCCGGTCGAGAATCTCCATCTTGTGCCGCAACGTCGCCACGTCGCCCCACACGTTCCAGGCATCGGCGAAGCGCGCGGTAATGCGCAGCGTGCGCTGTTCGCCGCCGCCGCCGATCAGCAGGGGCAACGGCCGTTGCACCGGCTTCGGCTCGAGGGATGCATCCTCGAGTTGATAGAAGTGGCCGGCGAACTGGGCTTTCGTCTCGCTGAACAGCGCCTTTATGACCGCGCAGGCTTCTTCCAGCCGCTGCAGACGCTCCTTGACCGTGTAGAACGGGATGCCGTACTGCCGGTGCTCGTTCTCCTGCCAGCCGCTGCCGAGGCCGAGCACGACACGGCCGCCGGTCATGTGGTCCAGCGTCGCCGCCATCTTGGCCAGCACCGCCGGATGACGATAGGTGTTGCCGGTGACAAGAGTGCCCAGCCGCAGCCTGGGTACCAGCGCGCCAACGCCTGCCAGGGTCATCCAGGCCTCCGGCCAGGGCGTGCTGGTATCGGGCGCATTCGGCATGAAGTGATCGGCGTACCAGAAGCCGTCCCAGCCGGTGGCTTCGGCATGCCTGGCCAGTTCGAGCACGTCTTGATACGGCTGCGTCGGGTTTGGCCAGAGGCTGAACTGCATGGGGTATCTCCCGTTTCTGTAATCGTCAGAGCCTGATGCCCAGCGCGGTACCCGTCACATAGCCTTGCGGGCGCCCGAGCAGGCGCGCCAGCAGCGCCGTCAGGCTGGCCGACGCTTCGGGGCCGGGTTCGCCGGACACGTAGACCGCGTTGACCAGCAACGGCGGGGACAGGGGCCCGCCTTCCGATGCGGCGACCAGTGTAATCTGGCGGAGTGCACCGTTGCGAATGTCGGCGGCAAGGGCAGGCTGCTCTTCACCGGCAGAGGCGCCCGCAACCACCACCACGTCCGTCGCCGCCCGGGCACGCAGTCGCTTGGCGAGCTTCAAATGGAAATGGTACCCGCCGATGCTCTCCTCGATGAATGCAGCCAGGTCCTCGCTGTCCGCGAGATCCCTGCCCACATAAACCACGGCATCGGATCCACCAAGGACGCGCTCGGCCCGGTCCAGAGCCGCCGTGACGCGTTCCTCGACCTTGAGATCGCCAATTTCGGGGCCGGCGGACGCATCCGATTGCAGCCGGACCGACACCGCGCCCAGCGCATCCAGACAGGCCGCAACCTGGTCTTTCAAGGCCCCCGGTTCACCCGCCAGGGCCACGGTGCGTCCTTCGAGCAGGTTAGCTTGCGAGGAATCCGCCATCGACAAGCACCTCTGTGTCGGCAAATTGAATGGCCGGGTCGAGCATCATCAGCAGCGCCTCGCCCATTTCCTCGGGTTCCGCCCAGCGCCGCAGCGGGATCGTCTGCCCGATCTGGTCCACCAGCGGCGAGTCCCGGCCGATGGCCTTGTCCACCTGGGGAGTCATCGTGTACCCGGGCAGCAGGCTCTTGACCTGCACCCGGTGTTGCTGGCCGGCGAGCATCCGCTCATAAGCCCTGTTGAGGCCGGCCATGCCGCCCTTGGCCGAGCAATAGGCACTGGCGCCGTCCTGGCCGATGCGGCTCAGAACCGAGGAAACATTGACCGCCATGCCCGGGAAGCCACGCTGCTCGTATGCCTCCGAAATAAGCGGCACACAGTGCTTGAGTCCGTACCAGGCGCCGATGAGGTTTACCCTTACGATAGACATCAGGGTCTCCGCCGGCGTCTCTTCAATGGGGCTCAGAAACGAGATCCCGGCATTGTTGATCAGGAAATCGAGCCGTCCGAAGCGCTTCACTGTCTCTTTCGTGATGCGCTCCCAGTCCGCTTCCGAGGAAACGTCTTGTCGCAGGTAAACCACGCTGAGGCCAAGCGCCCTGAAGTCAGCTTCGGCTTGCCGGCCATCCGCTTCGGTTCGCGCGGTTATCACCACATGCACGCCTGCACTGCCAAGCACCTGCGCGCACCCGTAACCGATGCCCGTGCTGCCGCCGGTAACGATGGCTGTACAGTCTTTCAGGCGTTCTCCGATCATCGTTCCTCCCGCTCCCGCTCGGCCAATCAACGCCCGCTGAAGACCGGCGCGCGTTTTTCCAGGAACGCCCGGAACGCTTCCCGCGTGTCCTGCATCTTGCCAATCTGGAAGTGACGCTCTGTCTCAAGGGCGATGAAATCGGAATAGGTCATGCGTTCCGCCGCAACGTAGTGGGATTTCAACGTCTTGAGCGCAACCGGCGACCGCGCCAGCAGGCCTTCCACGATTGCGCGGGTCTCCCGAGCGAATACGTCGTCGTCGAAGACCCGGGCGACCAGCCCGATCCGCAGCGCCGTTTCCGCATCGAACTTCTCGCAGATCAGGGAAAGCTCCCGGGCCTTGGCGGCGCCTACCAACCGCGGCAGGCTCCAGGGAATGCCCATGTCTCCGGCGAAGGCCACGTTGACGAACGCGGTGTTGAAGCGCGCCCGCCGCGTGGCGACGCGCAGGTCGGCGCCGCACGCCCAACCCAACCCCGCCCCGGCGCAGGGGCCATTGATGGCGGCCAGGGTGACCGCGGGCATCTCGTGCAGCAGTGCCGGCACCTGGAAACAGATCTGGTCGATGGGCGCTGTCTCTGCCGGGTCCGCCTGGTCACTGGTAGACAGGCTCATGTCGGCGCCCGGGCAGAAAGAGTCACCCGCCCCGGTCAGCACCAGCACACGGGTCACGTCATCGCCGGCAATCCCGCCCAGTGTTTCGTAGACTTCCCGCACCATGCGGTTCGACATGCCGTTGCGGTGTTCCGGGCGATTCAGTGTGAGGGTGGTGAGCGGGCCGTCCCGATCGACCCGGATGGTTGCATAGTCACTCATAAGGCGCGCTACTCTACCCCAAAATGCCGATTGTGCGCTTCCCGATCAGTTTCCGGCAGGCCAGTTCCGGGACCGCTGAAAGGAGCCCGCCGATTCGGGCCGACAAGCGATCAAGCCGCGTCCTGCCCCATAATGGGAAGTTGAAAATTGACGGGAGAACCGAGCGTGTCTGCACCACTGGAGGGAATCAGGGTTCTGGAAGTAGCGGGCTGGCTGGCGGCCCCGAGTTGCGCCGCACTGATGGCAGACATGGGGGCCGATGTCGTCAAGGTCGAGCCGGTGGAAGGCGACGGCTATCGCCGCACCTACGCCGAACTGTACGGCGACGACTACGTGGCGCCCTGTTTCCAGTTCGACAACCGCGGCAAGCGGGGCATCTGCATCGACCTCGAGAATCCGGAGGGCGTGGAGATGGTGCACCGGCTCGCGGCCCAGTCCCACGTGTTCATCACCAATCTGACCCGGCCCCGGCTCCAGCGCTATCGCCTCACCGACCGGGACATACACGAACTGTCCCCGGGCGCAGTCTATGCCGTGCTGTCCGGCTACGGCACCGACGGGCCGGACAGCCACCGCGCGGCGTTCGACCAGAATGCGTTCTGGGCGCGCTCCGGCGCCATGTCGGTATTCGGCGACCGCGATGACGGGCCCCTGATGTCCCGGGCGGGGTACGGCGACCGCACCACGGCTCTGAATCTGCTGGCCAGCATTCTTGCCGCCATGCGCCTCCAGGAGAAAACGGGCGAGGGTCAATACGTCGAGGTGACGCTGCAGCGCACGGGCATCTGGGCGCTGGCCACCGACGTCACCAACGCGCTCTACGAGCGAATCCAGCCCGACAAGACCAGCCGCAAGGTGCCCCCCAACCCGATCTGGAACTACTACCGCACCGCCGACGACCGCTGGATCGCGATGGTCTCGCCGCTACCCATGCCCTACTGGCCGAAGTTCTGCGCCATGCTCGGACGCGACGACTGGGCGGCCGACGAGCGTTTTCAATCGGCCCTCGGCCTGGTCGAGCACGGCCAGGAACTCGTACCCGAACTGGAAGCCCTGTTCGCCAGCCACGACCTCGAATACTGGCGCGAAAATCTCGACGCGACCGGCATGATCTGGGAACCCGCAGCGGAATTGCCCGAAGTCATCGACGACCCGGCACTGCGCGAACGCGGCGCCTTCTCACTGATCATCCACGAACGCGCAGGGGCCATGGAAGTCGTCGCCGCCCCGTTCGAGATAAGGGGCGCCGACATCGACGTGCGCGGCCCGGCGCCCGATGCCGGTCAGCACACCCGTGAAGTGCTGCTGCAAGCCGGCGTGTCGCCGGAACGGGTGACCGCGCTCATCGAGCAGAAGGTTTTGAGATAGCAGCACTTGCCACGGCCTCCTGTGTTGCCCACCGCGGGGCCAATCTGCCCGTTGTGCCATCCCGCGGTTGCTTTCACCACCGCCAGGGCTTAGTTTTCCCGCGCGGAGGGCACACGCATGGCAGCACTGGACGGACTGCGCATACTGGACATGACCCAATACGAGGCCGGCACATCCTGTACGCAGTGCCTGGCCTGGCTCGGCGCCGACGTGGTGAAGGTCGAGGCTCCGGGCACCGGCGACCCGGGCAGAAACCTGCTCGACGGCGGCGATGAGTACTTCTATGTCTGGAACAGCAACAAGCGTTCCATCGCGCTCGACCTTCGAAAACCACGGGGGCGCGACCTGCTGCTGCAGATGGTGGCCGGCTACGATGTCTTCGTCGAGAACTACGGCCCCGGCGTCATCGAGAAGCTGGATATCGGCTACGACGCCATCCGGGCCGCCAGGCCCGACATCATCTATGCGCGCATCAAGGGGTTCGGCCTGGACGGCCCATGGGCCGACTACAAGAGCTACGACATGGTCGCCCAGGCTGCCGCGGGCGCCTTCTCCATTACGGGGAACGCGGATGGGCCGCCCATGCGCCCCGGCCCGACCATGGGCGATGCCGGCACCGGCGTGCAGATGGCGCTGGCCATTTCGGCTGCCTATGTACAGAAACTGAAGACCGGCAAGGGCCAGTTCATCGAACTCTCCATGCAGGAGGCGATGACCTACTACCTGCGCACGGCAGCCTCGCGGACGCGCTACGGGCAGCGTCCGACACGGCGCACCGGCGCCGAAGAGCTCTCGACCATGTCGCTGTACCCCTGCAAGGGTGGCGGCCCCAACGACTACGTTTACCTCATGGCGGTGACACCGCGCATGTGGCGCGACCTGTGCGCCGTGCTCGGCCGCCCCGAACTGGAAAACGACCCCCGGTTCACCGCCCCACGGGAGCGCGCGAAACACGACGGGGAGCTGCGGGACGAGATCACCGCCTGGACCATGGCGCGGGACAAGTTCGAAGCCATGCGCGAGCTTGCCGAAGGCGGCGTTCCGGCGAGCGCCGTGCTCGACACCAGGGACCTCTACGAGAACGGGCACCTGATCGAGCGCGGCTTCATCCAGGAGATCGAACATCCCCAGCACGGCAGAGTGCGCGTGCTCGGCTGGCCGGCACGCATGTCGGAGAGCAGCGTACCCATTCAGGCCGCCCCGCTGCTCGGCCAGCATTCCACCGAGGTTCTCGCCGCCGATCTCGAGCTGGACCGGGACGAACTCGAAGCCCTGCTGCGCGACGGCGTGATTGCCGGGCCAACGGAACAGGACAACTGAAACCAGGAGTAATCGTGGAGAAAATCGACGGCGCCACCCTGATGGCGCAGAGCCTCAAGCAACAGGGTGTCGACTACATGTTCGGCATTGTCGGCTTCCCCGTGGTGGGCGCCGCGTTCGCCGCGCAGAAGGCCGGCATCACCTTCATCGGCATGCGCAACGAGCAGTCCGCCAGCTACGCCGCCCAAGCCGCCAGTTATCTCACGGGCCGCCCCCAGGCCTGCCTAACGGTGTCCGGACCGGGTGTCATCCACGCCTTTGCCGGGCTGGCCAACGCCCAGCAGAACTGCTGGCCCATGATCCTGATCGGCGGCGCGTCGCCCGTCTATCAGAACGGCATGGGCGGCTTTCAGGAGGAGCGCCAGGTGGAACTGGCCGCGCCCTACTGCAAGTACGCGCACGCCATCGAGCACACCGAGCGCATTCCCTACTACGTGGAGCAGGCCGTACGCCACTCGAAGTTCGGACGTCCCGGCCCGGTGTACCTGGATTTTCCCGACGACATCATCCGCGGCGAGGTTGACGCGGAAGCGGTCGTGCAGGCGGCAACGGTTGGCGAGTCGCCGCGCACCCATGCTGACCCGGAAGCGGTCGAGGCGGCGCTCTCCGCCCTGGAATCAGCCGAGCGGCCGCTGGTGATCGTCGGCAAGGGCATGGCCTGGTCCCAGGCGGAAAACGAGGTGCGCGAGTTCATCGAGCGTACCCAGCTGCCATTTCTCGCCTCGCCACTGGGCAAGGGCGTCCTGCCGGACGATGACCCCCTCTCGGTGGGTGCCGCGCGCAGCACGGCCCTGAAGGAGGCAGACCTGATCGTGCTGATGGGCGCGCGGCTCAACTGGATCATGCATTTCGGCCAGCCGCCCCGCTTCCGGCCCGACGTGCGGGTGGTTCAGATCGATATCGCGCCGGAGGAAATCGGCGCCAACGTCCCGGCTGAAGTTGCCCTGGCCGGCGACGGCAAGGCGATCGTCGGGCAACTCAACAGGGGCCTAGACAACCGCCAATGGTTCTATCCCGCGGAAACCGCCTGGCGCGACCAGTTGCGGGGCAAGGCCCAGGCGAACCTCGAAGCGGTACAGCCCATGATCGACGACGAGTCATCGCCGATGAACTACTACCGCGCCTACCGCGACATCGAGTCCTGGCTGCCGGAAGACGCCATCATCGTCGGCGAAGGCGCCAACACCATGGACATCGGCCGCACCCGCATGGTCAACCGCGCACCCAGGCACCGCCTCGATGCCGGCACCTACGGCACCATGGGCATCGGCCTCGGCTTTGCCGTCGCCGCCGCGGTGACCAGCCCGGGCCAGCCCGTTGTCGCCGTGCAGGGCGACAGCGCCTTCGGTTTTTCCGGCATGGAGGTCGAGACGATGGTGCGCTACAAGCTGCCGGTGAAGATCGTCTTGTTGAACAACGGCGGCATCGGCGGCGGTGTCGGGCCCATCGAGCCAGGCAAGACCGTGCCACCGCCCATACTCACCTACGGCGCACGTTACGAAGGGATGATGGAGGCGCTGGGCGGCAAGGGCCTGTACGTGGAAGACCCCGCGGACCTGCGCGGCGCACTGGACGAAGCCATGGCGTTCGATGGCCCCGCGCTCGTGAACGTGCTGATTCACCCAAGGGCCGGGCGCAAGCCGCAGCAGTTCGAGTGGCTGACAACCTGAGGGCAACCGCTCCCGGCGAGGTGGCATGAATCACGGGTTCCGTGCGGCATCGCCGCGAGTGCCGGTTTCCGCCTGTCTCTCGGTTTTGCAGCGAAGTGCCGTCGCGGACCTTTTGCCGGCGGAGCGCCTCGCCCGCAATTGTCGAGAGGCTTTTTGACCGATGCCCGGGGGTGTGATCGTCGCCGGCTCGATCAACATGGACCTGGTGGCCACCGCGCAGGCCATACCGCGTCCCGGCGAGACGCTGACCGGCGAGACCTTCGCCCGGTTTCCCGGCGGCAAGGGCGCCAACCAGGCGGTAGCCGCGGCAAAGCTCGGCGCACCCACCACCATGATCGGCTGTCTGGGCAGGGACCCCTTCGCCTTGGATCTCCGGGCGCACCTTGCTGAAAACGGCGTCGGGATTCAGGTGGCGGAAGTGGACGCCCCGACCGGCACCGCAATGATCGTCGTCGATGCGGCCGGCGAGAACTCCATCGTGGTCATTCCCGGAGCCAATGCGCGGCTCCATCCCACCATGCTCGCCGAAGCCCCGATCCGGCGTGGAGATGTACTGGTCGCTCAACTCGAAGTGCCGGTCGACACGGTGGCCGCTTTCCTTGAGCGAGGCCGGGCAACCGGTGCTGTCACCATGCTCAACGCCGCCCCCGCGGTCCCGGATGCCGTATCCCTGCTCGCCCTTGCAGACATCCTGATCGTCAACGAGATCGAATTGGCGTTCTTCTCCGGCATGGCCGCGTCCAGCCGTGAGGCGCAGATCGACGCCGCCCTGGCCTGCCGCCGCTTCCGCGAACAGGTCGTCGTGGTAACCCGAGGGAAGGAAGGCTCCATCGCCATCGACGGAGACGAGGTGATCGAACACCCGGGTCATGCGGTAACCGCGGTGGATACCACCGGTGCGGGAGACTGCTTCGTGGGAGCGCTGGCAGCGCGCCTGTGCGCCGGCGACCCCCCCGCTTCCGGCCTGGCCTATGCCAACAGGGCCGCATCCATCTGCGTACAGCGTTCCGGCGCGGGGCCCTCCATGCCGACTTCGGCAGAACTATAAACAATTCACTCAACCCACGAACCGGGAAAAAAGCCCATGAAGAGCATCAGATTCGCAGCACTGCTCCTGGTCATCAGCGCCGGCCCCGTGCTGGCAGCCGATGTGGAGGAAACCGCATCGGCGCGCGTTACCGACCTTGGCTGGATCACCGGCTCCTGGGTCGGCCAACTTGGCGACCGCACGCTGGAGGAGACCTGGAGCGAGCCCAGCGCGGGAACCATGGCAGCACTCGTGCGCATGACCGGCAACGACAAGACAGTCATGTTGGAACTGCTGTTCATCCGTGAGGAAAACGGGACACTGGCGCTGCACGTTCAGCCATGGAACCCGGAAAGGCAGCCCGGCATGCCGGGCTTCCAGAAGCTGGTACTGACGGAACTCGAAGGAAGACGGGCACGTTTCAGGGGCACGGTGGATGGCGAAGGGTTCAGAACGCTGACCTACAGTCGCCCTGCTGCCGATATGTTCAGGATCGACGTGGAAACCCAGGAGAGTGCTTTCAGTGTCGACCTCTCCCCGCGCAGCGATACCGGGCACTGAGTCCCCGGGGAAGTCCGATGGCGATGCAACGAAGAAAAACCATGAACACAGTGACAGGAGCCCTGGCCGGTGCGGCAATCGTGGCGGCCTTTGCGGGTTGCACGGCGCCTGACGAAGATCCGGCGGCGCAGCCCTCCCCGACCCCACCAGTGACCGACACCAAACGGATCGCTGCGGCCGGGCAGGAACCGGATCAGTGGCTCACCCACGGCGGCACCTACCACGAACAGCGATTCGCCGGCCTGGACGCCATCAACGAGCGCAATGTCGCCGACCTGGGGCTCGCCTGGCATTTCGATTTCGACACGCACCGCGGCCAGGAGTCGACGCCGCTGATGGTCGACGGCGTGCTTTACGTCACCAGCGCCTGGAGCAAGGTGTTCGCCCTCGATGCCGCCACCGGCCGGGAACTGTGGCGTTACGACCCGCAGGTGCCGGGCGCGGCCGGCTACAGCGCCTGCTGCGACGTGGTAAACCGCGGCGCGGCCTTCTACGAGGGGAAGATTTTCGTCGGCACCATCGACGGGCGCCTGATCGCGCTGGATGCCGGTACCGGCGAACCGGCCTGGTCCGTACTGACGGTCGATCCGGATCGGCCATACAGCATCACCGGCGCGCCGCGCGCGGCCAAGGGGAAGGTCTATATCGGCAATGGCGGCGCCGAATACGGGGTGCGCGGTTACGTGAGCGCCTACGACGCTGCCACGGGCGAGTTGGCCTGGCGTTTCTATACCGTTCCCGGCGACCCGGAACTGCCGCCGGACGGCGCCGCCTCCGACACCATCCTCGAAAGCCTGGCCGCCGAAACCTGGCATGGCAGGGCCTGGCTGGAGTATGGCGGTGGCGGCGGCACCGTATGGGACTCCATCGTCTACGACCCCGAACTCGACCAACTCTACATCGGCACCGGCAACGGTTCCCCCTGGAACCGCAAGATCCGTTCGGAAAACCGCGGCGACAATCTGTTCCTGTCATCCATCCTGGCGCTTGACCCCGATGACGGCGCCTACCTGTGGCACTACCAGCAGACGCCCGGCGAAACCTGGGACTATACGTCCGCCCAGCAGATCGTCCTGGCGACGCAGACCGTTGGCGGGGAACCGGCGCAGGTCATTCTGCACGCGCCCAAGAACGGCTTTTTCTACGTGATCGACCGCCACACCGGCCGGGTGCTGTCCGCCGAAAAGTTCGTGCCGGCCAACTGGGCGGAGAGCATCGACCTGGCCACCGGCCGGCCCGTTGAAACACCGGGCGCGCGCTTCGAAACCGAACCATTCGCGGCCACCGTCGGCGGCACCGGCGCCCACAACTGGCAGCCCATGTCCTACAGCCCGCGGACCGGCCTGGTCTACATTCCCGCGCAGCAGGTACCGTTCGTCTATGCCGATGACGAGGCCTTCCAGTTCCGGCCGGGCGAATGGAATTTCGGCGTAACCTTCAACGACACACCGTTGCCCGGCGACAGCGCCGCGCGGGAGGACATCAAGGCATCTCTCCAGGGACGGCTGCTGGCCTGGGACCCGGTCACCCAGACGGAAGCCTGGCGCATGGAGCATCAGGCGCCCTGGAACGGCGGTACCCTGGCCACCGCCGGCAACCTGGTGTTCCAGGGCCTCACTGACCACAGCTTTCGCGCCTACCGCGCTTCCGACGGCACGGAGCTGTGG
This sequence comes from Pseudomonadales bacterium, assembly GCA_963663395.1. Classification (GTDB taxonomy): domain Bacteria; phylum Pseudomonadota; class Gammaproteobacteria; order Pseudomonadales; family Azotimanducaceae; genus Azophilus. The sequence continues at coordinate 3,104,696 of OY760226.1, read as the reverse complement.
TCTTACAGCCTGCAGAACGCCATCATCACCGCGCCGATTTCCTACTCAATCGGGGGCGAACAGTACATTGCGGTGACCGCGGGCAACGGCGGCGGGCTGCCGCTGACCCTGGCCGCCCTCGACGGCCCGCGCATCACGCCCAACGGCCGGCTGCTCGTCTTCAAGCTGGGCGGCGAGGCCCACCTGCCCCAATTCGAGCCATCACCGCTCGCGCCCGTTACCCCGCAACGCGCGGGCACTGCCCTTTCCAGTCTTCAACTCGAACAGGGGTTCCATCTGTTCGCCCGCCACTGCTCGTCCTGTCACGGTACCGAAGCGCTGAGCACCGGCGTCCTACCGGACCTGCGCACCTCCCCCACGGTCATCGACGAGACCCTGTGGCGCGGCGTCGTGCTCGACGGTTCGCTCACCGCCCGGGGCATGGTCGGCTTCGCGGGCAAACTCGATGCGGCGCAGGCCGAGATATTGCGCGGCTATGTCGCCAACGAGGCGCAACGCCTCCTCGAATCGCCCCGAGAATCGAGCGCATCGGCGCCGGAAGCGCCCTGACCTTCGGTTGCGCTTGAAGATACCGGGACTGACCTGACGCGAGCACACACTCTTGCTGGATTCCAGCAATGTCGTGGGGAATGAAACCTCTGTCCAGCACCATCGCTCGGGCAATGCGTCGAGTGGTGCGGGTGTATAATTCGCCGGGTTCGACACCGCTGTTTACTCGAGGCGTGGCAGTGCTGAAATTCAAGGCTGGGCAGATCGTCAAGCACCTCAAATTCGGATACCGCGGCGTCATCTTCCAGGCGGACGAGACGTTTGCCCTTAGCGACGACTGGTACGACCAGGTCGCCCGCAGCCGGCCCCCGAAAGACGCGCCCTGGTACCACGTGCTTGTCGACAACGGCATGCACACCACCTATGTGGCAGAGCGGCACCTCAGCACCAGCGGCGACCGCTCGCAGATCCAGCACCCGTCCCTGGGCGAACATTTCGAAAGCTACGACGGCCTGGGTTATCAACCGCGCACCGTGCACTGATCGCCAGCGGCCGGCGGCGCATACCGACACAGCAGGAAGACATGAGCGAACGCGGTTCCATCGAGCGCACCGGGCTCGTTCGGCTGGCTCAGGAGCAACTCGGACGATCCCGGGGCGACTGGCGCTGGACCGCGGCGTTCGGTCTGTTCCTGTTCGCCTTCACTGGATTCCTGCTGGGTGTATCGCTGACGGAGCGCCCCTCGGTGGTCGATGCGGGCATTCTCACCAAGGCCTACTACAGCCTGGGGCTATTCGTGGTTGGGGGCCTCGACATCGGCACGCCCACGGATGGCCCGCTGATCGGCAGGACCATGCTGTGGATCGCCTACTTCGGCGCCCCGGTACTGACTGCATCCGCCGTCATCGAGGCCGTGGCCAGAATCGTCTCGCCGCGCCCCTGGCAACTGCGCCGCATCCGCAACCACGTGGTGGTGATCGGTACGGTCCCGCTGATCGACAATTACCTGCGCGCCCTGCGCAGGCACGCTCCACGCACGCCGGTGGTGGTGGTCGACGAACGCATCGAACCCGTCCGCCGGCAGGAGTTGGAGCAGACGTTCAATGTCACGGTGGTGACCGGCGACATCACCCACGACTTCCTGATCCGGGCATTGCGCCTGCACCGGGCACGCAAAGTGGTGCTGCTCGGCGAAAGCGACTTCCAGTCCTACGAGGCCGCGAGCCGGATGCTCGCCCAGTATCCCCGCCTGAAATCCCGAATCGTGCTGCGCTGTCACAACCTGCGATTCATGCGCGCGCTTCAGGAAACCACCGTCGCCCGGCAGTGCGTCACGTTCAATTCGTACCAGCTTGCCGCCTCAGGCCTGGTGCGCGACCACCTGATCGACCATTTCCATCAGACCGATCTGCCAGACACCGTGGTTATCGCCGGATTCGGACGCTTCGGGCAGACGGTGCTGGAAGAGATGCAGGACCACGCCGGGCGGGAGATATCGACCCTGGCGCTGATCGACATCGATGCAGCACGGCGGGTTCTGGTCGCCGAGGAACAGCGCCGGATAGACGGCAGCTATCGAAAGGAGATTTTCGAAGGCGATATTTCCCACCCGGAGGTATGGCGGAATCTCGAAGCCAGCGTCGACCTGGCGGCGAGTTCGCCCACTATCATTCTCGGCACCGGCAACACCGAGGAAAACCTGCGTGCCGCACTGTGGATCAAGCGCAAGTACCCCGACGCGCTCGTTTTCTCCAGGACCACCGACATCTCGAGGCTCGCCCTGGAAGTGGGGGCCGAGCACGGCATCAACTATTTCAGCATCCGGCAACTGGTCGAGGATCACATTCCCGAAGACTGGTTGGGGTAGCGGATCAGGCGAACGGGCCGTCCAATCTCTGGGGCAAGCCGGCCTCGCTCAGCGAAGACCGGCGTCAATCGGCACGAACTGTCCGGACACTCCAGCGGACAGATCGCTCGCCAGAAACAGCGCCGTCCCGGCCACGTCGTCTTCGGACGCCATTCGCCCGAGTGCAGTCTCGGCATCGTACAGCGCCCGGGCTTTTTCGACCGTCAGTCCGCCCTCCCCGGCCCTGGATTCCATTCGCCCGACAAGCGCATCCGTCGGGATGGGTCCGGGCGCCAGTGCATTGACGCGAATGCCATACCGGCCGAGGTCCTGCGCCGCGGCACGGACGATACCCAGCACCGCGTGCTTGGTGGCCGTATAGAGGCACTGGCCCGCGTGACCGCGATAAGCGTTCAGTGAAGCCGTCGCGATGACCGACCCGCCGGTTTCCTTCATCAGGGGCACAGCCTGCTTGATGGTCGCGGCCACCCCCTTCACGTTAACGGCAAAGACTTCGTCCCAATGTTCGAAATCCATGACGTCAATACTGCACCAGGGCGGCACAACGCCGGCATTGGCGACGACGATATCGAGGCGTCCGAACGAATCCTCGACTTTCGCAATCGCCCGTTCAAGATCTGCCTCATCAGCCACATCGCCTCGGTGACCCAACCAGCCCTTCGGCAATGCCCTCGAAAACTCCGCCACGTCAAATGCAAGCCCTTGCGCGCCCGCCTCCGCGAAACGCCGGGCGATGCGCTGGCCGAGGCCGGTGGCGGCTCCGGTAACCAACGCGACTCTGTCTTCAAGTGTCAATCGCATCCATCCCTCCCCTGGTCAATGTCGGGCATAGGCACGCAAGCACTGAACGCGACGCCGCGCGATCACCCGTTAGCGCGTGGCAAAGCCGGCTGCATCCGAAGCGCGGCCTCTGCAGGCAAAACACTTGCGGTGTGAGTGTACTCGTCACGCCGTGCTCGCGTTCCGCCGCCACAATCCGTTCGCGGGCCTATGCTCGATGCAGATGAGAGTCCTTATATAATGATGCCCTCGGGCGACCATGTGCAATTCTGTGACCAATTTTCACCTGGACATACTCCCTCCACCACAGAGACGCCTTTGGGAAATGCTGGACCGGACGCCGCCGGGATTTGTACTCTATGGAGGCACCGCGCTGGCACTGCGACTGGGTCATCGTCAGTCCATCGACTTTGACTTCTTTTCTCTCAGCACATTCACTCCTGACGAATTACAGAAGGGTATCGACTATTTGGCTGGAGCTCGGGCCATCCAAAAGGCGGAAAACACCCTGACGTGCACTCTTGACTTTGATGGGGAGGTCAAGATTTCGTTCTTCGGAGACGTAAAGCTCTGCAGCGTTCGAGACCCGGATCGTGCAGACGGCCCGGGCATTCACGTGGCCTCGCTCCTGGATCTTGCTGCAACCAAGGCCGGTGTCGTCCAGGAGCGGGCCAGCGCCAAGGATTACGTCGACCTGGATGCGCTAATGCACACAGGCGTCTCGCTCGCGGATGCGCTGGGGGCGGCCGGTGCGGTGTTCGGCACGGAGTTCAACCCACTGCTGACTCTCAAGGCCCTGACGTATTACGCGGATGGCGATTTGGACGAAGTGCCAATTGAGGTGCGTGGAAACTTGACGGCTGCCGCCGCCGCGATCGACCTGCAACGCTTGCCGACATTTCAACCTCGATCGCGTCTATGCCCCGCTGCCGGAGCGAACAAAAATGCCCCCTGACGCTGAATTGCTGACTGTCGCGCGGAGGGTCGTGTGGTTCAAGGACCCACACCAGACGCTCCGCAATGAGGTGTTCTTCCTGAACCATGCGATGACCTATGGGGATGTGAGGGATGTGGTGACAATTCGTAAGCACTTCGACGACGATGTGCTCCGGGACTCGTTGCGCAATGCCCACCCCGGCGTATTCGATCCCCGGTCCTGGGCGTACTGGCACGCAGTTCTTGGCATGTCGCCTGCACCGGCACTGCCGGTTCGTCAGCTGGCCGGAACGCCGGACAACGTCCCCATGCATGACTGACGGTCCAGGCCTCAAGCGGGCCTAGGCAAAACACAACGAACGTCACGGTGCCTGACGGAATGATTGCACCCGGAATCGCTACCGGCAGCGGTGTGCATGCCCCCTTTCGGCGTCAGGTCCCACCCGAATAAACTCGCACATGGTCAACCTGCATGGTCACCGGAAATCGTGTCGTCGCTGCCGGTGGGCCGGGAAAACGGCCGCCCACGGCAACGTTAAGAATGATGTAGAACGGCTTGTCGAACGGTGCGGGATGGGCCGCGGAATCCGTGTGCCAGGCATCCTGAACGGCGTAGCGCACGTCGTCTACATACCAGCGTATCTCGTCCGGGCCCCACTCGACGGCGTAGCCGTGGAATGCGCCAGCGGCGGTGCCCGGTACGGCATACTCCACGGCGGTCGAGGTATTGTCGGGAAACTCAGCGCCGAAGTGCAGCGAGCCAACCACCCTGTTGCCACCGCCCGCGCCAAGATTGCGCGCTTCGACGATGTCGATTTCACCCGATGCCGGCCAGGGACCGTAGGCGCCGTCGCTGGGCATCAGCCAGAACGCGGGCCAGATGCCCTGCCCGCCCGGAAGCCTGATGCGCGCTTCGATGCGCCCGTAACGAAACGCGAACCGGCCTCGGGTATTGATGCGCGCGGACGTGTAGCGGAACTCGCCGTGCCGCTCCCGACGCGCAGTTAGGATCAAGAGCCCGTTGTCGGTGTGTGCGCCGCTCGGCAGGTACCACTGCAACTCCCCATTGCCCCAGCCGGGGATACCGTACGGACTGCCGTCGCCGGTTTCTGCAAACCAGTTTTCGGGGTCGAGGCGCGTGGCATCGAATTCATCGCTCCAGACTAGTATTCGCTCTGCACCGGGAACTACCGGCCTGTTGTCCAGAACCACGGGGGCCGGGAATGGGGTGTTGATGTCCGCCGATACGGAATCCGGCTGCTCCCGGCCGTTGCCGTGCCCGCCGGCCCCGTTGCAGCCGCACGCGGCCGTCACCACCAGCAAGGCCAGGAAACCTCGAATTCCCGCTCGACGCCCTGTCGGCGTACTGATCATTCAGCCAACGGTTGAATCAACCGCACCGTTCTGTTCCAAATTGGCCGGCCCCGTGCAACCGGCCGACCCCTGGCCCGACGTTCCAGACAATATGAGGGACTGTACCCGAGGACCCCGCCTCCAGGTAGCCGTTCGGCGGGATGGCCTGACGTCGCGGTGCTGCTATCGCGTTCTCGTGCCGGCGCCAACCGAGGAGCTGGGATCAGCCTGTTTCAACGTTAGCATAGCGCTTCGTCATGCGTTTCCGTGAGCGGCTCCATGCAACTTGCCGGTTCGTTGAGTGCCTCATTCAGACAGGCAGATCTTGCGAAATTCACAAGGTTCCCGGTCGATGGAGACGGCGAGGGGCCCGCGGCGATGGCTGACGGGGCTTGCGGCCAGGTTGAAAGACAACGGATACATCGACGATGAGTCGAAAATCGACAGCACGCCGGCCTTTGCGGTCCAGGTCGGCAAGAAGGCCAGGGAGATGGGCCACCTTGCACTCGCAGGCTTGAGCGAGGAACTTGCCGATACGTTCGTTGTCGTACGTAAGGCTTCGGGAGGTCGGCAACATCGGAAGGAGGACGACCGCCATGAGCGAAATACCCCCTGACGTTACTTGGGAACGCTTTGCCGTCGCCCCGGTGCCGGTTCAGTCCGGCGGACGCGTAACGCTGGCGGATGAGACGACGCCTGTTCAGCAGCGCTACAGTTTCCTGGACGGACGGGACTCGACCCGCCTGGTTGTGAGTATGGGCTCCCGCCCGGCATCCGGCGATGAATCCGTTGCGCGGCCACACCGCATCATCGTCTCTGGCGACGCAAACTGCTCCGAGGGATACACCCGGCGCCTGGCGGACCGTTCGGCCCTGGTGTTGTCGTCGCAGTCTGCCGAATTGACGGGCAGCATCGGTCGGGAATCGGACGTACCGGAACCGAAACACATGCACTGCGGCGCAACCGTAGACAGCGGCCTGCCTGAGCCCTGGCGGGGGCAATACGCGGGCGAGGACGACGAGGCGAGGGCACACCTGTTCCAACCCCGAAACGTCACGGCTGGACGTTGCGCCATTCGCTTACCCGGCCGCCCCGGGCCCTCCTCCGCGCCCGCGCAGCCCGTGGAAATGAAGAAAGGCGAGGACCGCGTCGATTTCGCTATTCAACAAGCGGACGGGGCCCCCATGGGCTACTCCTGTCTGATCGCCAGACTCATCAAAATTCCCGGAGAGTACAAGCGTCTCGGATGCTTCGGCGCGCGAACCCCGTCCCCCACTGATTCGTTCGTAAAGTTCAGAAAACTGGCAACCGACGGCGAACACGTGCTGAGCCTGACGAACAAGCTGCAGGAATCGGCGGGAAACAAGATACATTTCAACGTGAGCAGAGAGGCTGTTCCCGAAGCCTGGCAGGTGCTGCAACCGTTGCTGCTGTCCACAGACAATCCGTTTCTGACTTGGAAGATGACGGTCATCGACAACGCCGAACGATTGTGCGACGACCACTGGCGCTGGGTTGCGCGGCGTGAGCTCGCGGGGGATCTAAACGTCGATGCCGATCAGGAACGTACCTACGCGACGCGGCGGACGCGGCGCCTTGTCGAAGGCATGCAGTTCACCCTTTACCCGGTAGTAATTTCGCAGGATCTCCATTACGGAATTTCCGGTCCGCAGTTTCGGCATTTCCTGAATTGCGTGGATCGAACTCTCGCCGAAAATGGGGTGAAGCCCGGTTGCATGCCGGATTCCGACGTCACCATCCCCGGATTGGTTTATTCAACCTACCGCCATGGCGCTTGCGGAACGCGGGGAACAGACCTCCGCGAAGCACCCATCACGGAAGAAACGCTGAAGAGCCTCAGGGAAACGCCGTTTTACAGGGCGATCACCAATTCAGCGCCAAATTGCGAATAGGCGTCGAACTTTGGCCCTGCCGTTCCCCTATGGTTCGACAAGCTAACATGCCGATCTGCGTCCAATCTTCACGCCGATCAACATGTACGGGCAGGCAGCCGCCCAGGACATTCGGTGCTCCACCTGCCGGCTGGACTCGCACCGCTTGTAGTTACAAAGTCGGGCCGGCCGTTCTTGTCGTAGCCCACACCAGACGCGGATCAACCGCGTTCTTGAGAGTTACGTTCGTGCCCGGCGCGACACATTCCACGCCAATTGATAAGTGGGGTCAGGCACGTTAGGGATGGTTACTCTTCCTATTCACACCTTGGGCAAGTACCGGGAACTTGTCGTCATTGAAGCGAACAGCATGCAAGTGGAGAGTGAAAAACCCTGAGTTCGCTTGCTACCGCGGCCAGCCCCAAAGGTCACCGGAACAAGGCTCCATTTGTGCACCATTGAATTGGAACCCGTCTTTGCGGTCCCTGGACAACAACAACGGGCCATCCAGATCGACGTACTCGCAACGCTGCCCGACAAGAAAAGCTGGCGCCATACCCAGCGACGTACCCAACATGCAGCCCGCGAAAAGCCGAAAGCCCCTGGCTCTTGCCGTCTCCACGGCTGCCAACGCTTCAGTAAGCCCGCCGCACTTGTCCAGCTTTACGTTGACGAAAGAATATCGACCGACCAGATCGGCAAGAGACTTGCGATCGTCGAAAGATTCATCTGCGCACAAGGGGATCGGGCTTTGGTAGTCGTCAAGACAGTCGTCCGCTCCAGCTGGCAACGGTTGTTCAACCAGCTTGACACCCAGCTCGCACAAGCGCGGCGCGGCGTTTTCCAGTTCGATTCGCGTCCATGCTTCGTTGGCGTCAACAATGAGATCTGCATTCGGCGCCACCGATTGAACCGCCTCCACCCTGGCGACATCCTGGCCGTCCCCGCCGCCAAGTTTCAGTTTCAGCACCGCACCCACCGGCGCCTCGTCAACTGCCTCGGCCATCCGTTCCGGTTGATCGAGGCTTATCGTAAACGTCGTGCGCAAGCTATTCGGTTCTGGCAGCCCAGCCATTTTCCAAACCGGTTGCTTTGCAAGCCTCGACTCATAATCCCACAACGCACAATCCAACCCGTTACGGGCACCACCCGCGGGAAGATCGTCCATGAGGTCTTTGCGGGACGGCAGCGCCGCTTTCGACTTCATGTACCTTTGAATCGCCCGCGCGATGGACTGTGGAGTTTCGCCACGATAGTCGACACCAATCGTCTCTGAACGACCGGCAACTCCGTTGTCTTCAATCTCAACAAGCAGAACCGAAACAAACTCAATGGTTTCACGAAAAATGACAAATGGCCTGCGCAGGGGCCAGTCTTCGCAATGCGTGCGCACCATCATGATCGTGGTGCCTTGCCGATCTGGATCCGCTCCTGCCAATCCGAATTGTCCAAGGAGAATTGTGATTGGCGAATCCCCTGAACCACACGGTTCACCATTGGCTATGTTCCGGTGATCGGTGTAGCACTGCGCAGTACACGGCCCGGTAGATTGCCATTCGAAACTCCACCGGAAAGCACCAGTTTTCCGTTGACCCACACATAGTCAATGCCGCTCGACAAAGCGTTCAGGTTCTCTATTGACGCGTGGTCCTGAATTTCGTCCGGGTCGAATAAAATCACATCGGCTCGCATTCCAGGTGCCAATATTCCACGATCCCGTATTCCAACGTGTGCCGCCGCGAGCGAGGACATTCTGCGGATCGCGTCTTCAAGGGTCAGTACAGACTTTTCGCGGACATAACGGGCCAGTACACGTGGGTATGCACCATAAGCCCGTGGGTGTACGCCTCTTTCACCATCGGAACAGACATTGGTATGCGCCCACTGCAAAAAGGCTTGTACATCCTGTTCCGCCATTGCGTGAGCCAGGATCCCGGCGACTTCCTGCCTGAGGACGCCCGTCTCGGCTGCAAGAGTCTCAGACTCTTCGAGCAACCTGAGATACATGGTCACCGGATTCACTCCACGTCGACGCGCGATTTCTGCGATTGAGCTGCCTTCCAGCAAAGGATCCGGTTTGTACAATGTAAGGACAACCGATTCGGGTGGGACGATCTCCCGAAACGCAAACTCAACGGCTGCGCGGTCGTTCAGGTTGCGCTCCGGCAACAGTACCGTCAGCGTCGATTTCCAATAGGTATAGGGATAGATATCGGCAGAGACATCGATACCTTCGTCGCGGGCTGCATTGAGACGATGCAGTACCTGTGCTGCCTGGCCCCAAAGGCTCATCATCGAAAGCTTGATATGTGAAATCTGAACGGGAATCCCGGTCTGCCGGCCTACATCGATGGCTTCATCCAACGCCGACCAGATTTCCCGGTCTTCACTGCGGATATGCGTAATGTAGCGTCCCCCCATTTCGGCCGCCGTCGCGGCAAGGGAAACTATTTCCGCCGTGTTCGAGTATATGCCCGTGTCGTACTCGAGGCCCGTGGACAAGCCGAACCCCCCTGCCCGAATTTCATCGGCCAGCAGACGGTTCATCTGGTCAATTTCGGCCGCCGTTGCATGCCTGCGAGCGTCACCTTTGAGAATCAGGCTGCGGAGCGTGTTGTGCCCCACAAAGGATGCGACATTGGGGCCCATGCCGGATGCCTCGATCTTTGAGTACCAATCCCGCAAAGGATGAGGGGAGAAACCATCCTGGCCAACAACGACCGTCGTAATGCCCTGAGTGATGGCAGGCATCAATTGCGGGTCATCGTCCACGATCAGTTCCAGATGGCTGTGCGTGTCGATAAATCCGGGCGCGATAACCTGTCCCCTGGCGTCTACGATTTCTTCATCAGGCTTGGGCGAGATGTCGCCGACTTCAGCAATCGTGTCACCCACCAACCGAACCGCGCCTGGGTATCCGGCACGCCCCGTGCCGTCTACGATGGTTCCATTGACAATGATGACACTGCCTGCGGCGGCATGCTCAGGCGTTTGAGTCGCAGGTTCGCCGGTTGCGGATTCGTGTGCAATGCAAGTTGCGAACGTGGCTATCGCGACGGGTAATAACACACGGCTTTTCACAGACCGGGCTCAAGCAGAAGCTGGTTGATTTCCAAACGCTTTGCAGCACGATTCGTCGTTCCGCTATGTATGCCGGAACAGGTTCCCGGGCTGGTAGTTGCACTATCCATGGTTGACACCATGGCGAGCCGCAACTTCTGCCGGCTCGATGACTTCTTCGGCACAAACGATTGCGCCCACCACAATTTCAAGGCTGCTCAACAGTCCACCAGGGGCTCGGCAACGGCGTATTCATTGGCCAGATCTCATCGAGTGTCTCCGCATCGTAGAGGATGCCGTTTTTCATGACATGACTGGCCGAGTCGGTGTTGCGAATGTCATTGAGCGGGTTTTCGTCCAGAACAATCAAATCGGCAGCCTTGCCAACTTCGATGCTTCCGATTTCATCGCCGAGCCCGATCGCTTCAGAACTTTCCAGCGTCGCAACACGCAGCACGTCATGAGCGCGCATTCCCCCGGTTGCAAGACTCCACATTTCCCAATGAACCTGAAGACCCTGCAGCTCACCATGGCCGCCGAGGCCGACGCTGCCGCCCGCCTCGAGCAATCTGGCGGCATCCGCAGCCATCTGCGGATACACCTGTTCTTCGGGCCTGGACCACAGAGCAGATCCCCCCATTCGACGATACAAAATGGTCTCGGGAATGAATCGTCGCAATTTGGCGTCCTGCAGGACATTCTCACGGACAAAGAACTCGTTCCTGGCAAACGGTCCGCCGAACGCCACCAGCAGTGTCGGCGTGTAGGTAATGCCCGTCTGTGCGTACAGCCCGATCACATCGGCAAACAGAGGCGTCGTCGGCAAGCTGTGCTCTATTCCACTGAATCCGTCGATCGCATGGGTTAGATCCATCTTGGTGTCAGCCCCGCCTTCAGTGGTCGCCATCAGGCCCAGTTCCCTGCAGGCCTGCACGATCCACCGGCGGACCTGGCGATTGCCTGCCAGGTAGGCCTTGAGCAGGTGGGTCTTGTACTTCTCGCTATATCGCGACAGGCTGTTGCGAACATCTTCATAGGATTGAAAGTGGTTTTCCCAGAACACACCCACTCCGGTGGAAAAAATTCTGGGGCCGACCATTTCCCCGATCGCCACCAGATCGCTGTAGGCGAATATGTCCGCGGTGACCGACTGAGGATCACGGATCGTGGTAACACCGTAGGCAAGGTTGGCATAGGCGCTGAAGTCTTCCACATCCAGGACAGATCGCTTGATCTCCCAATGGGCATGGATGTCCACGATGCCGGGCATGATGGTCTTTCCCTCAACATCGACTATCGTTGCGTCCGGCGGAATTTTTACGGACCCGCGCGGTCCCACCGCAGCAATACGGTTCCTTTCGATTACAACGTCTGCATCGTCGATTACCTCTTCGCCGCGCATGGTGATGACTGCCGAACCGCGCAATACGACCCTGCCTTCGGGAACACGACGAGGTCTTTCCACGATCGCCTCGTATTCGCGCGTTTGAGCATTTCCCGGATGCTTGGCGTATATCGTTGCTCCGGCCGACCACGTGATTGTTTTGCCGCCTTGCGCCCAGGAAAAGTGATCCGCCCCCAAGTCTGTCAACCGGTCCACTTCGGACCCGCCCGAGTAAACGTTTACCTGCGGTTGGTCGTCCGGAATGTCCTCCATCTGCACGGCGAAAAGCTGTGACGATACCAGCGCCAATGCTTGTGAACCGTCCGGGCTGATCAGGGCCTCCCGCGTTCTTGCCGGCCCCGCTGCCTTTCCCTCTCCGACGACGCGTAAGTGCAGTTTCCTGTCACTGCCATCGAGTCGTCTGGACACCAGGCCACCGCTCCTGGAATAGGAATAGAACCGATCTGCTTCTTTTCCGAAATGCGGCCTGACTGCTCCTTCGGCCGGGGCTACTCGCCGTTCGCGACCGCCATTCGAAGGGAGCAGAATGATTTGCTCGGCCGCCGACATTTGCACGGCGTCATTGACAAGCCGAACGTCGCGCGGCGCTGTGATCGCAAGGATTTGCCCGGCATCCGGTGTCCAGACCGGGTTTCGGTAAAATGCGGGTCGTGGTGTCAGCCGTTCAGGATCCTCATTGCCGTTGCTGGCTACTTTCCAGATATGGCCACCGTCACGAGCGTTCCAACTTGCAAAGGCAAGCCAGTTACCGTTTGGCGACCAGGCAGGATGAAATCCGCCCCCATTGTCTGGTTTCGTCACGCGCCTCAGCGTGCCACCGGCTGTCGACATTGTGTACAAATCGCCGAACGCGGAATAAGCGATCTGACTTCCATCGGGCGATAGCTCCGGCGTCTGCACAAGTCGCGCCCGCACGGGGCCTGCCCCAAGCGATGCCGGAAAGTCCAGGCGCGGTGTGACCTCCAGGGCCACCTCTGCAACAAACGGGACAATCCTGGAGTCGCCAGTCTGTACCTCAATTCGGTGTATCTTGCCGCCGTAAGCGATAAGCAGGTGGTTATTGTCCGGTGTAAAGGCAAAATTCGGCAGGATGTCCCGCGTTGCCCTCGCCTCCAGCGCATCTCGCTGGATCGGAATCGCCAGCCAGCGCTCTTTACCGTTGTTCATGTCTCGAATGCGCAAGCCCGTCTTCCCGGATCGACGCGCCCCGAAAGCGAGCCAGCGCCCGTCGGGGGATATCGTTGGCTTGAATGCACCCTCCCGTCGGAACGTCACCCTCTCGGTGATGCCAGTGTCGATGTCATGCCTCAATATCTGCGCGACTGGACCTTTCTGCGACAAATGTTGGCGAGGTGTCGGAGACGCGAAGAAAATCGACTTGCCGTCCGGTGTGGCAACCGGCCCGAACGGACCGTTTGGCACAGATGAAACCAGAAGCGATAACTTGCCCGACGACGGTACGTCGATCCTTGCCGGCGGACTGTCATCCAGCGGATAACGCCAAAGTTTGGCACCGTTGGTCATGCTGCGCCGGTGGGAAATCTTCGAGACCAGAAGAGACCGGCCGTCCGCCGACCAGGCAGGAGAAAACATCTCGGCGCTGATTTCGTGAGAGATTTGCGTTGTCACGCGACCGGCAGCGTCGGAGAGCCAGATGTTGTCCTCACCGCTGCGGTCACTGATAAACGCGATTTGAGTTCCGTCCGGAGAGTAACGGGGCTGTGAATCGAAGGACGTGCCGGTGATCAGCGGCCTGGCGCGCCCCCCCGCCATGGGCAAGCTGTAAATATCACCCAACAATTCCATAAGGATCGTCCGGCCATCTGGCGAGACATCCAGTGACATCCACGTGCCTTCGTCGGTATGAAATCCAACGCGGCTGACTGTTTCGGCACTGGCGAATCTCCCAAAGACCAGACATGTAGAGATGAGTAGTATCGCCAGGACGCATGGGTTCGCGAGTCTGAACATCGAATCGACCGAGAGCGCTGTCAGTGCTGATAGCGAAATACCAATCCTATGGATCGCGGAACGGGTCGTGTGGCCGTTGTTGCCACACCCCCTGGTGGGAACAGCACCGCATCTTCACCGGTCAGGTTCTTGCCTTCCAGATAAACTTGCCAACTCTCTCTTTCAAGCCCGACCCGGGCATTCAAATACGATGTGGATTCCGTTTTACGTCTGCCACTCGCGCTCGTATTCAGTTCGTATCCTGACGCGTGTTGATAGTCTATGCGGAACATTCCGGCGGAAGTCGGGTTCCAGCTAAATCGGTATGTCAATGCGCTTGACCAAGTAGTATCCGGAACCCAGTCGAGCGGGTCTCCTTTCTGCTTGTCCACATTGCTCTTGTCAAACGTGACGTCGTTCCTGCTAAAAGTGACATCAAGCGTCAACTGGTCGTTGAGCACGGCGTTGCCGGCAAACTCGAATCCAAGACCGGAAGCCTCACCGGTATTAATCGTATTTGCAAAAACCGCACCCGGAGCAACGTCCAAAACCTGAGCATCCGACAGGTCCAGCCAGAAGAGCGCCATGTCAACGGTCATGCGGTTGTTCAGCAATCCGGTTCGGGTGCCGATTTCATAATTCCAGACGCTTTCCGGACCGTAGCTGTCCGGCGGGCCCACAAAGTTGAATCCACCGCTGCGAAATCCCTTCGCGACATTCATGTAGGCTGAACCGGAGTCGTTGAATTTCCAGAGCAGGTTGAATCTCGGATCGACCGAGTCGAATGTCGCGGTGCGATCAGTCATTGAAGGAGCAAAAAAGGTCACCGCCGACCCGAATTGGTGGCGTTCGTCGTCAAAATAGCGAATGCCGACCGATGCTTCCCACTCTGGAGAGAAGGCATACGTGATATCGCCGAATACAGACCACGATGTCGCATCCACGGGGGCCGTATTGTCCGCATCCAGAATGCCGACCACGGGGTTCGGCGTGGCGGGCGTTGACTGTATCTGCCGGGACTGGGCATCCCGGAACCAGAAACCCGCGGTCCACGAGAACGGACCCTCAAGGTTCGAAGACAAGCGAACCTCCTGCGTAATGACTTCGAAATCTATATCGAATTGGATCCCGATCGTCCCGCCCGGCGGAACAAGAAATCCGAAAAAACCCGTGAGGTCGCGATCGAACAGCAGATTGCGGTCCACGTAGCCCGTTGAACTGATCAAATCTACCGCACCCAGATTGAGTTCGAGAATCAGGTCGATCAAATCTGAGCGATCTTCCGTTGTGTCTCGTCGCGCCAGCGTTACGACATCGGCATCGCCCGGGTCTGAATTGTTGGTGTGATCCGAGTCCAGATCGTAGTGTTGCCACAGCAGCGATGCGCTGAACGCATCAGAAGGTTCCCACAGTGCCTTGCCGCGAAACCAGGCTTGTTGATTGCCGTTTATGTCTTTTTCACCAGTCGCGCCATCGTCGATCCAACCCGGAATGTCGTCGTAGCCAGCGACCAGGCGAACGCCGAAATTCTGTGCTTCGTTGGGAAGGTTGGCGATTGCGTAGGCATGATAGCCAACATCGCCATCGTCCAGACTCACGAACCCAGCCTCACCTTCGAATCCCGCAGCCGCCATATCGGGATCGCGCGTAACATACTTGATCGTGCCACCCATTGAACCCTGACCGTAAAGGGTACCCTGAGGGCCTCGTAACACCTCGATTCGCTCGAGATCGACGAGTGGCACAGCGAGATTGCGCTGTACCTGGTCAAACGAGACACCCACTTCATCGAGATAGATGCCGACCGCTGGTAAACCTTGTGAACCCGGGGAAAGCCCCCGCATTTGTATTCTGTCCTGGCCCGGACCGTTGTTGGTTATGTACAAGCTCGGAATGGAATACTGCAGGTCTTTGATGTTCATCGCGGCCCGGTCCGCTATTTCCTGGTTGGAAACCACACTGACTGCGATGGGCACTTCGAGCAGGCTTTGCTCCTTTTTTTGGGCCGATACAACGACCTCCTCGATTGTGACGCCGCCTGCTTCCTGATCCGGCTGAGCGGCTGCCTCCCCAAAGACCAAAGACGCCAGCACCACACCGATTATCGTGCTTTTAGCTCGCATTGTGTCTACATCCGCTGTGTTGGCTTGACGGGAAACCCATCTCCACCGACAACCATAACGGTTAAAATACTATCCGTCAATGGATAGGCTAGCCTTGTGAAACACGCGAAGATAAGCCTCTAAAGGCGTTCAACCGATGCTGCGATTCGCGTATATTGTTTTTGGTACAAATGTCTATTTTATTAAACAACCAAGTCTCCTAATCAATCTTGGAGGACTGAGCGATCGCAAATCCGCGAATCGAACCGCCCTATTTGCTCTTCCTCGGCGAGGCTGAAAATCATGTGGACGCCAAAACCGCTGTCGGCATCGCTCACTGGCGCCCGAACCGATGCGTCGGACAGCTTCGTTCTGGCCAGCACTGCATCGATCTGGGCCTGCCTGACATGTCGATCAAGGAGGCCAGCACGTCGGGAGTTCGCACTCTCGTATTGGGATCGGCCATCCTGGGTGGCGGCCTTCGGGCAGAGTGGATAGATACAATCGCCGAAGCCCTTCTTTCGGGTCTTGACGTTGCCAGCGGTCTGCACACCAAAATATCTGCCGTTCCGCCGCTGGTCGCTGCATCGGCCAAGTCGGGGTCAAAGATCATCGAGGTCAGAAAAACCGACCATGACTTGCCAATAGCCACGAACAGGAAAAGAAGCGGCAAACGGCTATTGACCGTTGGCACGGACTGTTCCGTCGGCAAAATGTACACGGCACTTTCCCTGGAATCAGAAATGAAGTCGGCCGGTTTCTGCGCGGACTTCCGCGCCACCGGTCAAACGGGCATATTGATCAGCGGATCGGGCATTCCCATCGATGCGGTTGTTGCGGACTTTCTACCTGGCGCCGTGGAAGTATTGTCCCCCGACAGCGCTGCCGATCACTGGGATGTGATCGAGGGGCAGGGGTCGCTGTTTCACCCGTCGTTCGCGGGTGTATCTCTTGGGCTACTGCACGGTTCCCAGCCGGATGCACTGGTTTTGTGCCACGAGGCAGGGCGCATTGCGAACAGCGATTTCCCGAACCTTCCTCTACCTGGGCTAAAAGAGTGCGCAGAGCTGAATCTGCAGATGGCGCGTATGGTGAACCCACAGGCCAGACTGGCCGGTTTCAGCCTCAACACTCGTACTCTTGACGATGATGAAGCGTACAGGTCCCTTCGGGATGCAGAAGCAACCCTTTCCGTTCCAGCGATCGATCCGATACGTACCGGCGTGACACCGATTCTTGAGGAACTGGCAAAGTATTCCTAGCGACGGGCAGGATCAGACTGCAGGAGAATCAGATTGGCGGAGTCATTGCGCTCACAATCACGCACTCTTCGGGCCCAGGATTCTTGAACCGATGTGGGATTCGACTCGCAAAGAGATAGGCTTCCCCGGGACCCAAGAGGCGCGTCTTGCCGCCAACTGTCAATTCGATTCTTCCGCTGATGACCACGCCTCCTTCGTCTCCGGAATGGCCATAGGGTTCAGCGGCGGTTTCGGCACCAACTTCATAGCGCTCAAACAGGAGTTGCAAAGGCCTGCCGTTGAGATCGGCTCCGACTTGTTTCAGCGAGACTCCATTGCCCCCAACTTCGACAAGTTCGTTTGCAGCGAAGAACACTCTATCCGGGGACATGGGTTCATCGGAAAAGAACTCGGAAAACGTCAAGGAAAAGACGTCGAGGATTTTTCTGAGCGACCCCACGGACGGACTCGCCTGGTTGCGCTCAGCTTGCGAAATTGCGCCGTGTGTCAAACCGGCATGCTTGGCGAGTTGCCGTTGCGAGTAGCCAAAAACTTTACGCAGGTGGCGGATTCGTTTCCCGATGTCGATCGAATTGATATCAGTTTCGTCGGTCATTTCCATTGCCCAATGATGATAGCTCGACCCGATGGTTATCGAAAGCGGACTGCCAGCGCTCATCGAGACAGACCGACACTGTACTTCGCCAGATCCGCCACGATTGTCGAATACAATGTCGAATCTTAACCGACGGAACGAACTCACATGGGCTGCATGAAATCAAAGATCCTCCCGTTCCTGATTGTTGGTTGTGCCATCCCCGTCCTGACAGGGGCTCAAACTGCGGATGACCAAATTGCATCGATCATGTCCACCTATGTGCGTGAAGATGGCCCGGGCTGCGCAGTCGGTGTCGTTCGTCGCGGCGAACTTGTCTACAACCGCGGGTTCGGATTGGCCAACCTTGAACATGGCGTGCCTGTCACTTCCGATACGGTCTTTCGAATCGGCTCCGTGTCGAAGCAGTTCGTGGCTGCCGGTGTTGCGCTATTGGCACTGAGGAACGAGCTTGATCTGGACGCGAATATTCGCTCGATATTGCCAGATCTTCCGCAATACGAGCATGAAATCACCGTCAGGCACCTGATCGGTCACTCCAGCGGCATTCCGGATGTCTACAAGCTGCTTGAAGTTCTGGGACACGACAGCGATGGAAACTTTTACCCGAGCGAATTAACGCTCGAGATCATCTACCGATTGAAGGAACTGAATTTTGAGCCCGGATCGAAGTTCGAGTACAGCAATGCCGGGTACTTGCTTCTTGCACAGATCGTCGAAGCGGTCAGTGGGCAGACGTTGCGGCAATTTGCGGATGAAAACATTTTCGCTCCTCTGAGCATGGACAACACGCACTTTCACGATGACCATCGGCAAGTCGTCATAAATCGGGCAAACGGCTACAGGCAGAATTCGACAGGGCAATGGGAGTTGCGAAACAGCAACTTTTATGTCGTCGGAGACGGCGGCGTGTTTACAACTGTTGGCGATTTAGCCCGATGGGAAGGAAATTTCCACCAGCACCAGCTTGAACAAGGACCGGAGTTGCAGCAGTTGATGACAGCCCCGTTCGAATATTCGGTGTCCGAACCCGAGTTCATGGGCAAGAGCGTGGACTATGGATTCGGACTATTTCTTGATGAGCACAAAGGCAACAGCATGATTTGGCATCCGGGCGGCTGGGCCGGGTTTCAAGCCGCAGCTGCGCGTTTCCCGAACGAGCAGCTCTCATTGATAATTCTGTGCAACAAAGCGCAAGCGGGTATGAAAGACGTGTTTTACGAGGTGAGCGACGAGATATTGGGTGCGAAATGACTCTGCGTCTCTACACCGATTTCAGGGTGACCCCATAGTGCCTGACGCCAGGCGGGGCGTTAGCGCCACACCTGTTTCGCAACGCGCAGGTTGTTAGCGCCGAGCAGGCCGCATACTGAGCTGTCGTCCCAACCGATTCGCAGCAGCCGCTCGGCGATCCGGGGTATGCGCTCCGGTTCCACCATGCGCAACCCCTTTCGATAGCCTTTCTCCGGCGGAAACATTTCCGGATTGTTCTCGACCAGGTCGTCCAGTTCCGAGGCATCGAATACGAAATCGAGCCCCAGCCCGACATGTTCCGGCCCGACAAGAGAAGCGACGTGGTCGATGTGACGAACGATGGTCTCCGTGGAATTGTCGTTGTCGCCGAGAAAGAAGCCGATGCCGTTGACGTTGACCACGCCGCCGCTGTGGGCACAGGCCTCGATCAGGTCGTCCGGAATGTTGCGCTCGTGGTCCCAGAGCGCGCGCGGGTTGGAGTGCGAGAAGATCACGGGATTGCTCGAATGCTCGATCGCTTCTTGGGCGGTCCGGTAGCCGGTGTGGCTGCAACAGAGCACCATGCCGACCCGCTCCATCTCATCGATCACGCGCCGCCCGAAATCGGTGAGCCCCGCATCGTCGTCCTGGCAGCCGCCGCCGAGGCGGTTGTTCAGGTTGTAGGCGATCAGCATCCAGCGCACGCCGAGGGCGTAGTACGGTTCGACAAGCTCGGGCAGATCGTCCACGGCCACCGCACCTTCAAGGTCGAACGCAATGCCCAGCTTTCCCTCCCGCTTGGCGCGATGGATGTCGCTCACCTTGTCAACCAGCAGGTACCGCTCGGGATGCTGTTTGATCCAGCTCCTGAACGTGGCCAGCATCTTGAACCCGAAGTGCCAGGGGAACTGGTCGAAGGAAACATTGAGGCTTACGAACGAGGCACCGCTTTGCCGGTGCCGTTCAAGCTGGTCGAGGAATTCGACATCGCCGGGACGCACCGGCATGCAGGCATGGTTGTCCCATACGATTGCATCGGCAAGCAGTTTTCTTGCGCGCCCCGAACGGTCGCCACTTGCATGATCCGCGTTCATGGCAAAACTCCCCTGTCTTCTTGGTTGACCTTTCCTTCCTTCATCACGAAGAACACCGACTCGATAGCCTGCATGTCCCCGTCCGGATTGTCCCGCACCGCCATGATGTCGGCAATCTTGTCGGATTTCAGGGTACCGAGTTCCTGTTCCGTGCCGAGCAGGCGAGCCGCGTTGACCGACCACGCTTCTTCCCCCGCTACGACGCGCGGCGAAGCCGATGGAGCCGAAACCGTGCGTCCCGCCGCCAGGGCGATTGCTTTAACCCGACAGGCAAGCGCCATCGCCGGGCGCTGGATACGCAGGGTAAAATTGGCGGACTTGGATAGAGGAAACACGATGCGTTTACGCGACAGAGTGGCAGTCATCACCGGCGCCGCCAGCGGCATGGGCAAGGCGACCGCCCTGCGCTTTCTGGCCGAAGGCGCAAGCGTCGTCATGGCCGACTACAACACGGAAACGGGCGCCGCTGCCCTCAGCGACGCGGCCGATCAGGGGTATGGCGAGCGCTCCCGGTTCGTCCGGGCCGACGTGGCGGCAGAAGCCGACGTGAAGAACATGATCGACAGCGCCGTAGAGTATTTCGGCCATCTGGATATCGTGTTCAACAACGCCGGCGTCGGGGGCGCAGTCGGTCCGCTGACCGAGACCCGGGTCGAAGACTGGGATTACACCTTCGACGTGCTGGTCAAGGGCGTTTTTCTCGGCATCAAGCACGCCGTTCGAGTCATGCGGCAACAAGGGCGCGGCGGCTCGATCATCAACACCGCCTCCGTCGCCGGGTTGAGCGGCGACGGCGGGCCCATTGCCTACTCGGCGGCCAAGGCGGCCGTCATAAACCTGACCAAGGGCGCGGCCGTGGAACTGGCCCCGGAGCGCATCCGGGTCAACGCCATCTGTCCCGGCTTTATCGCCACACCGCTGGCGGAACAGGGAAGGCCGGAGTCCACCCGGGCGGCGTTTGCGTCATCACAGCCCTGGCCGGACTTCGGGCGCGGCGAACACATCGCCGGCGCAGCCCTGTTCCTGGCCAGCGAAGACGCGGAGTTCGTTACCGGAGAAGCGCTGGTGGTCGACGGCGGGCTGAGCGCCGCCGGGCCGGAGCTGTCAAAAAAGTTCCGCCACATTTCCGGCCGCCATTCTCGCAAGGCAGGCATTACCCGTGGGTCGACCGGAGAACCGCCCGTCCTGCGGAATATCTGACTCACCTGTGCACGAGCCTCCGAGTTCCGATGGGGCTACTTGCACCACACCGCGCTGTTCCGAATTTGCCAACCCGCACGGCCGGCCGGCTTCTATCAGCCCATCCCACCGGACAAAACGAGGTACAGGGCCGTCATGCCCATTGTCGAAAGCACCAGGAAGGTTCCCTGGGCGCCGATCAGGCGCGAGTAGTTGGCGCCCTCGTTGCGGCTCATGCCCCAGGCGTGCAGCACACGGAACAGCACCAGGGCGCAGCCGAAGACATGGACGGCCGGCGTTGCAACACCACTCACCTCCACCAGGTAAAGCAGCACAAGGGCCAGCGGCACGTTCTCAACGAAGTTCGCCTGCACCCTCAGCGTCGCATCCGGCTTCCAGGCGGGCAGGGTTTGCGCGCGCAGGCGCACGTGCAGCACCTGGTTGGCCAGCAGCACACTCAGCAGGCCCAGCAATCCGGCATACAGCAGCGTTACGGGGATCATCGCAGCACCCCCGCCAGAGCGGACAGAACACCCAGCCCCAGCAGCGCAAGGCCGATCCAGCCGTACTGGTCCAGCCAGAAGAGCATGTACGCCCGTTGCGGATCGTCCGGTACGGGCGGTTTTTCCTTTCTCAGTTGCCGCGGCAGCGGCGCGGCCCAGACGATCTGCCAGCCAAGCCAGCAGGCGCCGAGCCCGACAATCAACAACCAGTTCATGAGTACCTCCTCAGGCCTTTCGGGATTCGTCGATTGTACCGTTTCCACGAACGGCGCCTTCTGCCAATATGTCGCCTTTTCGAATGGGACAAGGAGGCTGACATGGACCCGAAACTTCAGGAACTGCTCGACAAGAAAGCCTGCGAGGAGGTCATCCACCGCTACGGGCGCACCCAGGACTGGCTGGACGACGACGGTCAGATGTCCTGTTTCTGGCCGGACGCCGACGTGGATTTCGGTTTCTTCACGGGCAACGGCGCTGACTGGGTGACCACGGTAATGGCGCACGAACGCGAAGCGCCCCGCCGCTGGCACCTGTGCACCAGTGTCATCGTCCAGGTGGACGGCGACCGGGCCAGGGCGGAGTGCTACGGCATCGCCGTCGGCGGGCGCCCGGGCGAAGACGGCATGCAGGACACGATGTACGGCGGCCGCTATCTCGATGAACTGGAGAAGCGAAACGGCGAGTGGCGTATTTCGAAGCGCACCTACATCCTCGACTGGAGCCACGAGTTTCCGGATGCCCTGGAAACCTCGACGGGCGATGACTTCGCGCTGCACGTGCTCGACATCAGGGAAAGCGGGCATCCGATGTACCGGCCACTGTAGGGCCATCGCCGGGACCAGGTACCGCGAGCAGTAATATCTCTGGAGGAAAGATGACTGACATCACGACAACCAGCGGCACGTACATGCCGTCCAGCCGGCCCGCCAGGCCGGACGGCCGGGCATCCTTGCGTGCGATCTGTATTGGGGCGCTGTTTTTCTGGGTAGCGGGCTGCGCCGAAGAGGCGCCCGCGCCACCGCCGGAATCGCAGCCGGCGCCGGAAGAGGAGGCGGTGACTGCCGAGAGCGAGAGTTCGTCGCAAACCATGCTCGACATCTTCCTTGCCAAGCGGGCCATGCCCGGCCATCCGATATACGTCGCCAACTGCGCCGTCTGCCACGACGGTGCCGTCAAACGCGCGCCGCACTGGGACCTGCTCGGCCTGATGACCCCAGAAGCCATCCTGCGCTCCATGACCGACGGCATCATGCGGGAAGAGGCCGCGGTACTCAGCGATGACGAGAAGGTGCTGGTCGCGGAATACCTGGCAGGGGCCGAACTCGGCGACGCACCGGAAGGCATTCCGGCATGTTCCGACGAGGTGCCGGCCATCGATCCCGGGGCTATCGCCACCGTTCGCAACTGGGGTTTCGACGCCCGCAACTCCAGACAGATTCCGGCCGGCACCGCAGCCCTGGATGCCGGAGACCTGGACGCCCTGGCCCCCCGTCTGGCCATAGCGTTCCCCGGTGCGAACCGCGCCCGTTCGCAACCGACCCTGGCTGCCGGTTCAATTTTCGTCGGGTCCCATACCGGCAACGTCTACGCCCTCGACGATGCAACCGGCTGCGCCCGCTGGACCTACCAGGCATCAGCGGAAGTCCGAACCGGCATCGTGCTCGCACCGGGCGGGCCGGAGGGCGAGCCACCACTGGCGTATTTCGGCGATGTGCTCGGCAACGTTTATGCGGTGAACGCGGTCACCGGCGCAGAAATCTGGCGCCAGCGCCCCGACGACCATCCGAACGCAACGATCACAGCCACCCCCACCCTGTACAACGGCCGCCTGCACGTCTCGGTGTCCGCGCTGGAAGTGAGCCTGGCCATCGACCCCTATTACGAGTGCTGCACGTTCCGCGGCTCCGTCGCCACATACGACGCCGCCACCGGCGAACAGCTGTGGAAGACCTACACCATCACCGAACCCGCCGTTGTTCAGAGCCAGAACCGGGCCGAGACGAACATGCGCGGGCCCTCCGGAGCGGTGGTGTGGAACAGCCCCTCCATCGACGAGAAGCGCAACCAGCTCTACATCGGCACCGGCGAAAACATGTCCTCCCCCGCCACGGCCACCAGCGACGCCCTGTTTGCCATGGACCTCGACGACGGCACCGTCAACTGGGTTTTTCAGGCCACCGAGAACGATGCGTGGAACGTCGCCTGCGATACCGAAAACGACCACAGTTGCCCACCGGAGGGCGGGCCCGACTTCGACTTCGGTGCCGCCACCATGCTGGTGACCACCAGCGAAGGAAGAGATCTCGTGATCGGCGGCCAGAAGTCCGGCGTCGTGCACGCCCTCAACCCCGATACGGGCGAGGTTGTCTGGCAGAACCAGGTGGGTCGCGGCGGCGTGCAGGGCGGCGTGCACTTCGGCATGGCCGCCTCCGGCGATACCCTGTACGTGCCCATGTCCGACATGCCGGACGGTCGGGAATACGACACGCCCGCCAAACCGGGCCTGCACGCCGTCGATCTGCGCACCGGCGCGCTCAAGTGGTACGTGCCGAATCCGCAGCAGTGCCGGGGCAGGATGAACTGCAACTCCGGCATCTCCCAAGCCGTGACGGTTGCGGGCGGCCTGGTCTACGCCGGCGCCATGGACGGCACCCTGCGGGTGCACGACGCCGAGTCCGGCAACGTGTTGTGGGAAATCGACACCACGCGGAATTTCGAGACGGCAACCGGCGGGGAAACCTTCGGCGGGTCGTTCGGCGGCGGCGCCGGGCCCGTCGTGCAGAACG
Source organism: Pseudomonadales bacterium (assembly GCA_963663395.1). GTDB lineage: Bacteria > Pseudomonadota > Gammaproteobacteria > Pseudomonadales > Azotimanducaceae > Azophilus. Next base: position 3,080,210 of record OY760226.1, on the reverse strand, counting down.
GCAACCTGGTGCTCTCGTCAGGCTACGGCCTGTACAACCACATGGCCGGCAACCTGTTGCTGGTGCTGAGCCCGGTCATTCCTCCAGGAGAATAGCACCAGACGGGCAGACCTCAGCGGCCTGCCTGGCGTGCAGTTCCAGGTCGGGGGTGGTGATTTCCGCGATCTTGACGAGTGGGTCGCCGCCCTCCCCCATCTCGAACAGTTCGGGATGGTTGTAGTAGCACTCGCCGGACATGTAGCACTTTTCCAGGTCGATTCGCACCTTCACGGCGGCACCTCGTTCCCTCAGAACTCGAGCCAGAGCCGTTCCGGCGAGCGGAAGCCGCCGGAATCGATGGAAGGCGAATTGATGCCGGGGTGGTCCGCAAACTTCGGCCTGGGCGTGCCGATAGCATCCACCAGCTTCGTGCAGGCGATCATCGATTCCTGCCGGGCCATGGCATAGCCCATGCAGAAGTGCTGGCCGATGCCGAACCCCAGGTGTCCCGGCTTGCCGTCCTTGTAACGGCCGGAGCGGTTCTCCCGGCCCATGTGCAGGTCTTCCCGGTGAATGTCGAAGACATCCGGGTCCTTGAACACCCGCTCGTCACGGTTGCCCGCGCCGAGGTAGAGAACGATGCCCGCCCGCTCCGGGATGACCCGGTCGTGCAGTACCACCTCGCACGTGGTGTGGCGGAACTGGGTATGCACCACCGGGTCGTAGCGCATCATCTCCGTGAAGACGTTGTCCCACAGTTGCGGGTCGGCCTGCACGTCCGCGAACTGGTCCGGCCTCGTGTAGGTCATGTGGAACCACATGTTGGCGATTGCCTTGTCGGTGGTATCGCCCCCCGCCGCGAGCAGCAGCGCCACGAATCCCTTCACCTCGTCGGGCGTCATGCGCCGGCCTTCGAGTTCCGCGCAGACAATGCGCGACAGCAGGTCTTCTCCGGGCGCCTTGCCACGGGCTTCGATCAGCGGGTCCAGGTAGCCCCACATCTCGTTGCGCGCCTGGATGCCCCGCGCCAGGTGCTCGCCCCCGAACCCGAGCCCGGCGATCAGCGCCTGGTACCAGCCCACGAAGGTGTCCTCGTCTTCCCGGGGCAGGCCCAGCATGTTGGAAATCACCCGGATGGGAACCTGGCTGGAGAACTGGCTGACCAGTTCGAATTCCCGCTCGTCCCTGAACCTGGCGATCACTTCGTCGCAGATCTGCCCGACCATGGGCAGGAAGTCACGCAGCCGGGTGCCCACGAACTGCCCGGCGACGATGTTGCGCAGCCAGCGATGCGTGGGGCTGTTGCCGTACTCGAGGATATTGGGGCCGAACACATGGGTGGAACCGAACTCGTAGGGCCCGTCCGGCCGGTATACCGCCCTGTCGTAGCTGTCGTTGTCCTGGAAGGCGCCGTCGATGTCCCAGTAGCGTGTCAGCGCCCAGCGGTTGTGAAACCGGTCGTGAAAAACCGGGTGGTGGTCCCGCAGGCGCCTGTAGAGCGGGAACGGATCGCGCTGAAAGGCTGCATCGTCAAACTCTCGCGGGTCGACTTCATTAGGCAGGCTGGGTGTGTCTTGAACGGCTTCGGACATCCTTGTCTCTCTCGATGAAATCAGGTGATGGATGGCGCTGCTGCACGGGAGTTGTGCGCAGCCTTACCTGGAACGGGCTGCAATGTGCCCCTGCACGCCACCAGGCGATCGGCTATCGGTAGCGAGTTGATACCCGTCATGCTGCCCGGAACCGCACGGGCAGATGCCAGCAGGTGTGCATTTCGCCGATCCGGCGACAGCTCAGCAACGGCGCGGCGCCGGATTCGAGTTCCAGGCCGTCCAGCGCATCGATGAGTACCGCCGATGCGGTGACCGCGGTGTCGCGGGTGATGGCGAATGCCGAGCGGGGACGATCCTCCGGAATCGCAGGATGCCGGGTCGGCGGCCCCAGGCCGAAGGTAATGCCCGTGGCCAGCCCGTCGGCGCGATACTGGCCGCGCGCCTCCCGGTGACACAAATCCTTGCGATTGACGATGAACTCGTCCGGGTTCTTGAAAATGCGCGGATCGCGGTTGCCCGCGGCGGCTGAACAGATGACGAGACCGCCCTCGGGAATAAGGCGCCCGAACCGCTCCACCTCGTGACGGGCAAAGCGCAACGCCTGCAGCACCGGTGTCGAATGCCGAAACGTCTCCAGAACGGCCAGCTTGAGAAACCGGGACTCATCCCTTACGGACTGCAGCTTTTCCGGGTTCTCGAGCAACCGCAGCCAGAGATTCGCAAGGGTTCCGTGCAGCGTATCGAAATCGAGTTCGAGCAGCGTCACCACCAGGTCCTGAGCGCTCCCGGGGCCCTCGTCGAGGTCCAGCGCCGCAACCGCCGAGACCAGGTCTTCGCCCGGGTCGGCACGCCTCTGTTCCAGCAGCGGCCCGAAGTATTCCGTCAGTACCCCGGCCGCTTCCAGCCCATGCTGGCGCAGCCGCGGTTCCCAGGTGACGCCGCGCTTCATCGCCAGGTAGCGGGCCGCAAAGGTGTCCGCGTCCCGCGCCGGCAGGTCCAGTACCGCCAGCAGCAATTCGAGCGCGAAGCGCGCGGCGAACTCGATGGCCAGGTCGGCCCGGCCGCGCCCGGCGAAGCCGGCCACCGCCTGCCGCGCCAGGCGTTCCGCATTGCCGTCGACTGCGTTTGCGATTGCCGTCAGCACCGGCACCTCGCCTCCCAGATCGCGGCCCCCGTTCTCGAGCCCTAGCATCCAGCGCTTCGGCCGGGTCTCGAAGTTGGCATCGTCCGTGAATATGGACGTTACGTCGTTGTAACGGCTGACCCAGTAACAGTTGCCGAGCCAGTCCCGGTAACAGGGATAGTTCTCCCGCAGAATCTCGAGCAGCGGGTACGGGTCCCGTGCGAATTCGGGCGACACCAACTGAATCGGCTTGATCTTTTCCGTCGATTGCCCGACGCGCTCGCGCTGGTGCACCTCGTAAGTGCGAAAACCGGCGTTGCCGTGGGTGCCCTGGGGAATGGCGACGCCATTCGCGCCAATGACTTCGGTGCCACGCATGGACGATATCCCGTTGCTTCAGGCCAGGTCGTAGTCGAGATAGAGATCGCGCACGGAGATCAGGCCGATGGGCCGCAGGCTCTCCCCGTCGATGTCCTTGGGCATGCGCTCGACATTGATGCGCGGGTTCTTCAGGTGCTTGAGCAGGATGCGCGAGCCTTCCACCGCCTCCTGGTGCGAGATCCAGGCCCCAGGGCACAGGTGCGGGCCGACGCCGAAGGCCATGTGGTTGTGGCGTCCGTCCCGGTTGTAGCCGCTGCGCAGGATCTTGCCGCTGTACAGGTCGTCCCGGAAGATGTCAAAGGTTTCCGGGTCCCTGAAAATGCGCTCGTCGTGATTGGCGGAGAAGTCGACCATCTGCATGAGCGAACCTGCCGGCACCTTCACGCCGTGCATGACCACATCGTAGGTGTTGTGCCGGGGCTGGCCGCCGATGGACGAGGAATGGCGCAGGGTCTCGTGAAAGGCCGTATCCCACAGGTCATCGTCGTTGCACACCGCCTCGAACTGATCCGGGTGCTGCAGCAGCAGGTACCACATGTTGAGAATGGCGCCGCGGGTCGTCTCACCGCCCCCGCCGACGACGAGCGCGATGTTCGAGGTGATCTCTTCCGTCGAGAGGTAGTCCCCGTCCACCCGGGTCTCGCAGAGCTTGGTGATGATGTCCTTGGAAATAGGGTTGCCCGCCTCGTCGTAGAGCCAGGTGGGTTCCTTGCGGCGCGCCTCGACCATGCCCTCGACGTAGTCCTCGAGGTGCTGGCGCGCCTCCAGGCCCTGCTGGTGCGTTTCCGAACCGCCCAGCCCCGACATCATGGAGTTGTACCAGTAATAGAAGTCGTCCTGGGCGTCTTTCGGAAAGCCGAGCACTTCGCAGACCACCCGGATGGGGAACTCGTTCGCGAATGCGCGGCCGAGTTCGACCGTGCGCACGCCGTTCTTGTCCGAGACGACTGCCGGGTCGTCGATTTCGTGCCAGGCTTCGATCATTACCCGGGCCTGGCGCTGAATCGCCGGCACGCGGTTCTTCAGCGACTGCCCCACCAGGTGCTGCCCGTACAGGTTGCGCCGGCGCCGGTGCTCCACGCCGGAAAGCTCGAGCTGGGTATTACCCAGGACACCGCTGGAGCTGCCCTTGGGGATGGTGTTGTAGCCTTCGTCGTCGAAATAGCAGTTGGTGATGTCTTCGTAGCGGGTTACGTAGTAGGTATTGCAGAGCCGGTCGTGAAACACCGGGTAGTGGTCGCGCATGATCCGGTAATAGGGGTACGGATTGCGCATGAACTCGGCCGAATTGAGGATTCTGGGGTCGAACAGCGGCGTCCCGTCCGCCGCATGGCCCATGTCCACCGCCTCCCCTTCCGGCATGAGCGGGAAGTCGACCTGCGCCCCGGGATCGTCCGGGGCCGACGTATCCGAAAAGACATCCAGTGCGAATGGGCAGCCGCTCATCCTTGCCTCCTTCCGAGATGGCTGTGACGCATAGCGTAGTGTGTGTCCGTGTAACCGTCCAGCCTGACGGCACTCCTCCCCCACCGGGGCCCGGCGCGTAGGATTGTCCGTTGCGCCGGAGCCGGAGAACTGGAGCCCACCACGGCGATTACGCCATGGTGGGCATGTCCCTCACCGCGCCGCGCGCCCGTGGGTCCGCGTCAGAAGCTGTAGGTCGCCCGCACCGACACCAGCCGGGGCACCCCGAGCTGAGCCGTCATGTCCCCGGCAACGCCCGGGTTGATCTTGGCAAGCGGCCGGTTGCCGATCTGCACCGGATAGATCTCGTTGAAGCAGTTCGAGCAGATCACCCCCAAATTCCAGGGCCCGTCCCGCTGGCTCAGGTTCAACGCAACATGGGTGACCGTGCGGCTCGGCACTTTCGTGAACGGCTGGTTGAGTACGCGCTTGCCTTTCGAGTGATGAATGGTGTCCCAGGAAAAGGCGAGGCCCCAATCGTCCATCAGCGGGTAGTCGTAGGTGAAACCGGCGTTTACCTGCAGGGGCGCATTACCGTAGCGTTCCCCGGATAGGTCCTGAATCGGCGCCCCCAGGGGCCCGGTGTGACAGCCCGGACCCGTAGTGGGCAGGACCGTCAGCGCGCCATCAACGGGGTGACAGCCCGCATCGGCGAACTCGTCGTACTTAAGATGGTTGTACTGGCCGGAGAACCGCAGCTGCAGGCGCTCGCTGGCCTGGAAGATGGTGTTTGCCTCGAACCCCCAGTTGTGGGCCACGGCGGCGTTCTGCAGCGTGAAGGTGGTGGTATTGGAATTGAAAATGCCCACCTGCAGGTCTTTCAACTCATACCAGAATGCCGCCAGGTCGGTGCGCATCCGGCCTTCCATGAAGGTGCCTTTCAGGCCGCCCTCGAACCCCTTGATGGTGGTTTCATCGAAGATCAGCGTCTCGTGCTGGACATCCAGCGGCAGAGACGACAGGTTGGGCACAGTACCCGGATTGGATATGCCAGCGGACTGAAAGCCGGTCTTGTAGGCCGCGTAGACCATGACATCGTCGCTCAGGTGATAGCTGGCCGTGACCTCAGGAGAAACGTTGTCGGACTTGTCCTTGGGGTTGTAGACATAGCCCGCCGGCCCGAATCCGAAAAAGCTGCTGTTCTCAAAGACATTGCCGCCGATTGCCTCCCGGTCCTCTTCCGTGTAGCGCAACCCGCCGGAGATTTCCAGGTTCTCGGTAACCTGCCAGTCGACGCTGGCGAAGGCCGAAATCGTCTCGATATCGTTGTCCCAGATCTGGTGGTAGTTGATGTAGGTACCCTGGTACGGCCCCGGGTGCGGCCAGGGAGTGACTGCGGCCCCGAGAATAATTTGGAAGAATCCGGACGGCACAAGCTGCACGGGCGCCTGCAGGTCGCGCTCGGTCTTCTCGTAGAACCCGCCGACGGTGAAGTTGACCGGCCCCTCCAGGGAGGACGCAAGCCGCAGTTCCTGGGTGAAGGCATCTCCGGACTCGCCCTGTTTCGAGACCACAACGGCCCAACTTGTATAGCCGTAGTTCGTGAATTCCCGATGGCGGTAGTCCCACAAACCGGTCACCGAAGTCAGCGTGAAGTTGTCCAGATCCAGGTTCATCTGCAGCGTGTGCACGTATTGATCGAGCTTGTAATGGAAGCGGGAGTCCTCGGACAGGCGCGGCGCCGCCTCCGCGATCTCCGCCGGAGGCAGCGGACCGGTGATCTTCAGCCTGGCGCTGTGGTCCGGGCAGATCTGGGTCGGGTCGGGCCAGATACCCAGGTGCGTCGGATGCACGCCGGGCCCATCGGCACAGGACCAGAGGGAGGTCGACGATGCATCGTTGCGCTTGGTGTAGGAGCGAAATATCTTCAGCGTCGCATCGAAGCGGTCGCTCGGTTCCCAAACCGCCGTAAATCGCACGACAGACTGCTTCTGGGCCGGATACTCATCGTATGAGGCGCCCCGGGTCGAGTAATTGGTGCCCGGATAGAGCCCGCTGGCATCCAGGGGCTCCGCGACGTTTTCCAACCAGCCGCCCTGCATATCCTGCCGCCTGCCGGCCACGCGTATTGCCAACTGGTCGCCCAGGGGCATGCTGAAGCCCGCCTCGACAACCGGGTCTTCGCTGACGAACTCGTACTGCGCCCGCACGAACCCTTCCATCGGGGCGCCCACGTCCGGCGTCTTGCTGCGGATGGCGATTACGCCGGACGGGCTGTTCTTGCCGAAATAGAGCGCCTGGGGGCCCTTCAGCACCTCCACCGCTTCGGAATCGAGAATCCGGTGAGAATCATGTGGTTACGAGAGAACGGCATGCCGTCGACGACCAGGGAGACGGGCGAATCGATACCGTAGTCCACCGTTCCCGGCGGCTTGCCGATACCGCGAATGCTCATGTTGCCGCCCGCGAAGCCACCGCCGCCATGGGCGATCTCCAGGCCCGGGATTCGCTCGGTAAGCTGGGTCAGATCCCGGGTGTTGTATAGATCAAGTTCATCCCCGTCCATGACCGATACCGCCACCGGCGTATCGATGGCCCGCTCCTCGCGCTTACGGGCAGTGACGATCACTTCCTCGACGACGGCCTGGTCCGACGCCCGCTCACCCTCTTCGGCGGCTACGGAGACCGTCCCCACGGTTCCGGCAGCCGCCAGCAAAGCGGTCGCGAGCCAAAAATATCCGGTGCGTTTTTCCTGCATGCTGAATCTCCCCTTGGTAGCCGCAAAGCTGGATGCAACGCTTATAACATATCCCAGTATTGAACGATCGTTCAATACGAGAGAACGGGCGCCGCGCGCCGTCCTGATACAGACAGATCCCGGTCAGAAACTGTAGGTCGCCTGCACCGTAACCAGCCGCGGTTGCGCGACCTGGGCCGTCATGTCCCCGGCAACGCCCGCGTTGATCTTGGCAAGCGGCCGGTTGCCGATCGCCGTCGCGTAGATCTCGTTGAAGCAGTTCGAGCAGATCAGCCCCAGGTTCCAGGGTCCGTCCCGCTGGCTCATGTTCAACGCGACATGGGTGACCGTGCGGCTCGGCACCTCGGTGAACGGCTGGTTGAGCACGCGCTTGCCTTTCGAGCGATGGATGGTGTCCCAGGAAAAGGCGAGGCCCCAACCGTCCATCAGCGGGTAGTCGTAGGTGAAACCGGCGTTTACCTGCAGGGGCGCATTGCCGTAGCGTTCCCCGGAGAGGTCCTGAATCGCTGCTCCCAGGGGCCCGATGTGACAGCCCGGGCCCGTGCTGGGCAGAACCGCTATCGCGCCATCTACCGGGTGACAGCCCGCGTCGGGGAACTCATCGTACTCCAGGTGATTGTACTGGCCGGCAAACCGCAGCTGCAGGCGCTCGCTGGCCTGGAAGATGGTGGATGCCTCGAAGCCCCAGTTGTGAGCCACCGCCGCGTTCTGCAGCGTGAAGGTGGTGGTATTGGAGTTGAAGATACCCACCTGCAGGTCTTTCAGTTCGTACCAGAATGCCGCCAGGTCGGCGCGCATCCGGCCTTCCATGAAGGTTCCCTTCAGGCCTCCCTCGAATCCCTTGATGGTGGTTTCATCGAAGATCAGCGTCTCGTTCTGGACATCCAGCGGCAGAGAAGACAGGTTGGGTACCGTACCCGGATTGGAAATACCCGCGGACTGAAATCCGGTCTTGTAGGCTGCATAGACCATGACATCGTCGTTCAGGTGGTAGCTGGCCGTGATTTCGGGGGAAACGTTGTCGGACTTGTCCTTGGGGTTGTACACATAGCCCGCCGGCCCGAAGCCGAAAAAGCTGCTGTTTTCGAAGACGTTGCCACCGATGGCTTCACGGTCCTCCTCGGTGTAGCGAAGCCCGCCGGATAGCTCCAGGTTCTCGCTGACCTGCCAGTCGACGCTGGCGAACGCCGAAATCGTCTCTATATCGTTGTCCCAGATCTGGTGGTAGTTGATGTAAGCGCCCTGGTATGGCCCCGGGTGCGGCCAGGGCGTGACCTGCAACCCGAAGATATTGAAAAACCCCGACGGCACGAGCTGCACGGGGGCCTGCAGGTCACGCTCGGTCTTCTCGTAGAACCCGCCGACGGTGAAGTTCACCGGCCCGTCGAGATTCGACGACAGGCGCAGTTCCTGGGTAAATGCCTCGCCCGACTCGCCCTGTTTGGAGACCACCACGGACCAACTGGTGTAGCCGTAATTGGTGTATTCCCGGTGGCGGTAGTCCCACAGCCCGCTCACTGACGTCAGCGTGAAATTACCGAGATCCAGGTTCATCTGCAGCGTATGCACATATTGATCGAGCTTGTAATGGAAGCGGGAGTCCTCCGTCAGGCGCGGCGCCGCTTCGGCGACCTCCGCCGGCGGCAGCGGACCCGTGCGCTTCAGCTTGGCGCTGTGGTCCGGACAGATCTGCGTCGGGTCGGGCCAGATGCCCAGGTGCGTCGGATTCGCGCCCGGCCCGTCCGCGCAGGACCAGAGAATGGTGGCCGCTGCATCGTTACGCTTGGTGTAGGAGCGGAACATCTTCAGCGTTGCGTCGAAGCGCTCGTTCGGTTCCCATACCGCGGTAAACCGCACGACAGATTGCTTCTGCGCGGGATACTCGTCGTACGAGGCGCCCCGGGTCGAGTAGTTGGTACCTGGATACAGCCCGCTGGCATCCAGGGGTTCAGCGACGTTTTCGACCCATCCTCCCTGCATGTCCTGGCGCCTGCCGGCCAACCGGATTGCCAACTGGTCGCCCAGCGGCATACTGAATCCCGCCTCGACCACCGGATCTTCGGCGATAAACTCGTACTGCGCCCGCACGAATCCTTCCATGGGCGCGCCCACATCGGGAGTCTTGCTGCGGATGGCAATCACGCCCGCCGGGCTGTTCTTGCCGAAATAGAGCGCCTGGGGACCCTTGAGCACCTCCACCGCTTCGGAATCGAAGAACCCGGTGAGGATCATGTGGTTGCGGGAGAACGGCATGCCGTCGATGACCAGGGACACCGGCGCATCGATACCATAGTCCGCCGTTCCCGGCGGTTTGCCGATGCCGCGGATCGTCATGTTGCCGCCGGCGCCGCCACCGCCGCTGTGGATGACCTCCAGGCCCGGAATCCGCTCGGTGAGCTGGGTGAGATCGCGGGTGTTGTAGAGGTCGAGGTCGTCCTCATTCATGACCGATACCGCCACCGGGGTATCGATGGCCCGTTCCTCTCGCTTACGGGCCGTGACGATCACCTCCTCGACAACGGCCTGGTCCGATTCGCTTGCGCCTTCGGCGGCGACCGGACCCGAAACAACAATTCCGGTACAAGCCAGGGTACCGGCAAAAAACAGATGACAACCGATTCGTCTGAAGCTCATGAATGGACTCCCCAATATTCCACAGCTGGATTAGAACAGGTTGCAGAACATATAACAGTCAGGCGAGACTGTTCAACGGTGCGGCGGCACCTTCTTGGCATCAAGATGCGAATTGGCTAGCCTAGCGGCCCAATCGACTGCCGCCGCCAGGTTTGGGACAGGAATTCATGACCTTTGTCATCACCAACGCGTGCATCGACGTACAGGACCGGTCCTGTATCGAGGTGTGCCCGGTCGACTGCATCTATTTCGATGAAGACGACGACCGCATGTGCTACGTGCACCCGGACGAGTGTATCGACTGCGCGGCCTGCGAGTCGGCCTGCCCCGTCGGGGCGATATTCGCCGACGACCAGGTGCCCTCCGACGTGCAGGAGTTCACGGCAATCAACGTCCAATGGTTCGAGGACAAGGCAGCGACGCGCAGCCGCGTCAATGAGATTGCGGGCAGCGGGCTGTCGATAACCTGAAGGCCGGCGCCGCCGGATTCCCGCCGGCGCCCTGTGACGCTAACGCTCCCAGCCTGGCAACGTCTCGTTGCCTTCCATCTGGCGCAGCAGGGCCGCCACGACATCGTAAGCGGAGCACGATGCGCCGGCGCCCGCACTCACTTCCAGGAACCCCTCGCTGCCGACATCCCGGACCTTGTCGCGCAATGCCTGGTCCGACTTCAGTGCGCGAATGAACCGCTCGCCGTTTTCAATGGACATGGCCACCTGCTCCGATTGCTTCCCTTGAACGGCGCGGAAGTCTACCACGGCACTTGGACGAGGAACTTCCCCTGCTATGATGGCCGCTTTGTCTCACCCACGGGAGCGAATCATGAGCATCATCCGGCATCCGATCTGGCAGTACGCCTACTTCGTCAACGACATCGACGAGGCCTGCGTGAAATGGAACCGGATGGTCGGCGCCGGGCCGTTTTTCGTCGTGCGCCATCACATCGCGGAAAGCTTCCGCTATCGCGGCGAACCCGTCGAGGCGGATGTCAGCTACGCATTCGGCCAGGCCGGCCCGGCGCACATCCAGTTCATCGCCCAGCACGACGACACCCCCTCCATCTACCGGGAGATGTACAAGCCGGGCGAGCACGGCTTCCACCACGTGGGCCTGCTCATCCACGATGTGACGGGCGAGATCAAGCGGTTCAACGACGCGGGATACGAAACCGCTTGCACGCTCTGGGGCGGTGACTACGTTGCCTACATGGACTGCAGAGAGGATCTCGGTTGCTACGTGGAACTGCATGGCGATGCGCCGATCATCGTAGACATGTTCAACGGCTGGAAGCAGACCCACGAAGAGTGGGACGGCGTCACCGACCTGATTCGGGAAAATAACTGAGAAATAGACCTCAACGTACTGAAATATATAAATAATATCTCTCTATTGCTGAACCATCGCACCCACCTTTCGGGATGCCGGCGGGTCAGCAGCAAGACAGGCCTTGTGCGACCGGCGTTCCCGCATCAAAATTGCAACTCGCTGCATAATCCGACGGCATTTCAGCCATGGCACCGTCGGCGTGCACCCTGACTCGTGATTCGTGGGAGGATCCTGAAATGAGCCAGAAAGACCCCTACCGCCCGGTCAAGCCGGAATCGCTGGATGAGATCAACCTTCTGGATGCCGATCTGCAGAACTGCCCGTACCACGCCTACGAGACGCTCCGTGACGAGGCGCCGGTGTGGCAGGACCCGCTGACAGGGTTCTATGTCGTTACGCGTTTCGAGGATGTCCGCAAGATATTGCTCGATACCGATGGATATCTTAACGGGATGCGGGAGGGCCAGCGCGGCGGCCGCGGGCGCATCGACCCGGACCGGGCCACCCGGATGCTGAACCTCTACGAGACCGAAGGCTGGGTGCCTGCGCCGACCCTGGCCGGCCGGGACGACCCCAATCACAAGCAGATGCGCGCCATGTTCAACGAGGCCTTTCGCCCGAAAAAAATCCAGGCGATGGACCCGTTCGTGGAAGAGACCGCCTACAAGCTCATCGACGCCTTCATCGACGAGGGGCGTTGCGACTGGGTGAAACAGTTTGCCGTGCCCCTGCCGCTGATCATCATCGGCCAGCAGATGGGCGTACCGGAGGAGGACATCTGGCAGATCAAGGCCTGGACCGATGCCTGGGTGCAGCGGCTGGGCATGATGCAGACCGAGGAAGAAGAAAAGTGGTCGGTGGAGATGGAGATCGAGGCGCAGCACTATTTCCAGCCGATCTTCGAGCGCCTGCGCAGGGAACCGGACGACACGCTGATCTCTGAACTGGTCAACCGGGTCATCCCCGAGTGGGGGCGCCCCCTGACCGACAACGAACTGCACGCTGAAATGATGGCGGATACCTTCGTGGGCGGGTCCGAGACCTCCACCAACGCCATCGGCTTCGGTGTGAAACTGCTCATCGAGAATCCCGAAGCCTGGCGCAAGCTGAAGGCGGACCCGGACAAGTACCTGCGTACTTTCTCGGAGGAAGTGCTGCGCCTGGAAGGCCCGGTGCAGGGCCTCTTCCGCAACGCCGGCAAAGACATCGAACTGCACGGCGTCACCATTCCGGAGGGCGCCATGATCAATATCCGCTACGCCGCCGCCAACCGCGACGAACGGGAATTCGACTGCCCCGAGGCGCTGGACCTGGACCGCGACAAACCCGGGCGGCACCTGGCCTTCGGCTCGGGCATTCACCACTGCCTGGGCGCGCCGCTGGCAAGGCGGGAGCTTTACTGGTCGTTCAAGGCGCTTGTGGACCGGATCGACGAGATGTGGTTCGCGCCGGGCATGAACGACTTCACCATTGCGCCCAACTTCGCGTTGCGGGCCTTGAAGGAACTGCACATCGAGTTCAAGCCGGCGGTTTGACGTTGCCCGGCGGCCCGCGCCTGGTTCGGATGCGCAGGCCAGGGTGTGTCGCAGCAACCGTCGGCAGTTTCCGGGAGCCTACCTATCGAGTCGTTGATCGTAGTGACCACCGATCGCGAAAACGTAGATGGAGTTCTCGTCAAATCGATAGATCAGGCGATCTTTCGATGAGATACGCCTCGACCACAGCCCTGAGAGAGCGTGCTTGAGTGGCTCCGGTTTGCCGAGACCCACCGCCGGGTTGTCCGAGCGCAGCATCTCCTTGAGCAGCTTGCAGAGTGCCCGGTGCAGTTTTCCATCCCTCTCTCGCAGTTTCTCGTAGGCTATCCAGGTATTCCCTTCAAACACCAGAGATCTCATTCAACTGCTCGTCTGTGGGCCTGTACCCCGAACCCCGGCCATGGCTTTCCATCGACCGGGCAATCTGCTGCATGAGGTTCTGATTCTGCAGGACATACAAGGTCTCCTGCTCCCGTTCCCAGTCTTCGGCGCTCACGACGATAAAATCCGCGCCCGCTCGCCGCGTCACTTTCAGCGGCTGATGGTCACCAACCACTTGCTCGACCATTGACTTCAGATTCTCCCTGAATTGATTGACGCTGACCGTGTCCATGCAACTTTCAACCGTACGGGTATTCCGTACGACTTTAGTGCAGGTTGCTCAGGGACGCAATGGCGTCAGTCGTTCGCCTGAAATCGCGTAAGCAAAGGCTGAATCGTTCAGCCGGAGTCGACGTCCGCATCGGCCAGGGCTTGATCCCTCATGCCACGGACGGAGGCTGCCGCACCCGGTTCGCCTCGGCGGTCGCGGATCGCCGCCACCAGGCGGTCGTAGTGCGCAATCCCCCTGGCATGGGTCTCGCCGTAGCCCTTTACCAGTCGGCGGCATTCGGCGGCCTCCACGGCCAGGTCGTAATCGTCGGATGCGATGTCGACAACCAGTGCAAGCCATTGCTCCAGGGCGGCAATCTCTGTCCGATATCGCAAGGTGCCCCGGCGGAATCTGCGCAGGCCGGCGATCGTGTACAGCAGCAGGAAGCCCGGCAGACTCGTCGTTCTGATGCGGCGGCCGCTTCGGCAGAAGAATCCGATGAATCGCCTGGCGAGCGGCGCACCCAGGCACCAGGCGCCCAGCCCCGCCGGCATGACATCGCAGATTTCCTCCACCCTCGGGTGCATGAATTCTTCAAAGGCAACCACCTGCCCGTCGTCGGCCTGAACCTCGGTGCGGACGCGCTCGAAGCGTTTCGACCTGGTTTTCAGGTCTGCCACGCGGATGACATCTTCGTAGGCCATCCCCAGCGCCAGGTAGCGTGCGGTTGCGGAGGTCAGCCTGTAGCCCTGCTCTTCATTGTCGAATTCAACTACCGGCTCCAGGCGCTGCAGGTAGTCTTTCGCGTAGCGCAGATCCTGGTAGTCGATCAGCTTCCTCAGCGCCGCCGTCAACACATCGTGCACATTTTCCGGAAACAGCTCGCTCACCCGATCGAGCAATAAACGGACATCCTTGTGAACGGCGGCCGAGCCCGGCCGCTCCGAGATCGCGCCGTCGGGTTCGGGCTGCTGCCCCCGGGGCTGCTGCCCGCGGGCCTGCCGGTATCCCGCGTCAAATCCCCTCAGATTCGCCTCGACGGCAACCCCCATGGCGCGGATCACTTCCTCGCAGACTTCCCTGCCAAAGGGCAGGACACCGGCGCCGGCAATGGCGCCGAGCAGCACCGAGCTGATGACGCTGCCGGTGTCCTCGGCCAGGGCCGCCATGTCGAAACCGACGAATTGCCTGGCGCTCTCCCTGACGACTTCTTCTAGTCGCTCCGAGTCGACACGGCCGTCGCTCGGCGCGCTCTTTTCGCCGATGGCGTAGTCCCGGTGGGTGGAGACGACCGCGGTCGTTCGCTGCGGTGTGATCAGCCCCCGCTGCAGCGCCCGCCCCGCCTCGGCCAGTTCGCCGGCCACCACCACATCCACGTGGCCCGGCACCGGCATCAGGGCGAGAATCGGGTTCGCTTCGGCATTTTCGCCGCCCGACGCAATCTCCAGGTAATACACCGTGGCGCCGGTGCGCTGGGCAACGCCGGGAACGGCCGTGGACTGGGCCAGGCAGCCGCAGCGTTCGGCGCCTTCAATGAGCCAGTTGGCCAGCACCCCACCGCCCTGCCCGCCCATGGCGAGAATGGCGATCTTCAGCGGCTTCGCCGCCTCGTTCATGGATCGCGCCGGGCCCGATTCAGAACGCCCAGCGCTTCAGACGCCGGTCCGTCCACGCCTGCAACAGCCCGATGACAGACGAACGCAGGGCCGCCAGGGCACGATCGGCAACGCTCGGGTTATAGACGATGTCCGCCTTGTAGAACGACGGGCACAGTACCGCCGCATGGGCCACTTCCCCGCACACGCCGCAGCCGACGCAACTGTTGACCACGGTGGCCACCGGATCTTCGCGCAACGGGTCCGGATTGTCCCTGATGGTCAGCGACGGGCAGCCGGACAGGCGGATGCAGGAATGATCGCCCGTGCAGGTATCCTCGTCGATGCCGAAACGCTCGCGCACATAACGCTTTTTCTGCCTGAGACGCTCCCGCACCTGGGGACGGATGCGCCGTTGCCGGTTGAGCTGACACTCCCCTTCCGCAACGATGAGCTTGGGCCCCTTCTCCTTCGTGGTCATGGCCTCGCGCAGGGCGTGCAGAGACTCCTGAATCCGGTAGGTGTGCACCTTCCGGATCCAGCGCACGCCCGCCCCCTTCAGGGCATCGACGATGGAAACCCGGTACTGGCGGTTTTCCGCGTCCGCCTTGGAGGAAGGGATCCACTGGCCGCCGGTGGCGGCGGAATAGCCGTTGTCGATAACGACGATCACGCCGTCGTGCTCGTTCTCCACGGCATTGCCGATGCCGGTGGCCAGGCCGTTGTGCCAGAAACCGCCGTCTCCCATGATGGACATCGCGCGCTTCCTGTGGCGCCCCATGAGCGCCGAGGCGCTCGACGGGCCCAGCCCGTACCCGGTTATGGTGTTGCCGATGTTGAACGGCGCCGCGGTGGCGAAGGAGTGGCAGCCGATGTCCATGCTCACCTGCAGTTCGCCGAACTCCTTCTCGATAAGCTTCATCGCCGAGAAGAACGGGCGCTCCGGGCAGCCGGTGCACAGACCGGACGGCCGTTGCGGCACCAGCGCCGCCAGTTCCTCCGTGTCGACACCGTTGGCGCGCGTTAGCGGCGGCACCGTGGCGGCCGCCGGCGCCCACCGGCCAAGGAACTCGCGCAGCCCACTTTCCATCAACTCGCAGGTGTACTCGCCGGACATGGAAAGCACATCCTTGCCCACCACCCGTGTGGGGATGTCGCTGCGCTTCAGGATGCTGTTGATATTCTGCTCGATATAGTCCGGCTGCCCCTCCTCGACGAGCAGCACCGCCTGCTTGCCCCGGCAGAAATCAATGATTTCCGACTCGAGGAGGGGATAGACCACGTTCATCACGTACATGGGCAGGCTGGATTTGCCGAGCGCATCGGCACACCCCACATGCTCCATGGCCCGGTTCAGGGTGTTGTACAGCCCCCCCGGCACGATGATGCCCACGTCGCCGAAGCGACCATCAAGCACATCGTTGAGCGCCTGCTCCCGGATGAAGTCAACGGCGGCGGGCCAGCGCCGCTCCACTTTTTCCGCCTCCTGGGTGTAGTTGAACGGCGGCAATACGATGCGCTGCACATCCCGGGACGGCGCGTCCAGGGCATCGGCGGCGGAGAAGGCGGGACGCACGTTGTCCTTCGTGTCCAGCACCCCGGTGACATGGCAGGCGCGTACCCGAAGCTGCAGCATGACCGGGGTGTTCGATGCCTCGGAAAGCTCGAAACCGTGTTCAACGGCCGCGGCGATGCTGTTCAGGTTGGGGCGCGGATCGAGCAGCCACACCTGTGACTTCATGGCGAATGAGTGGGAGCGCTCCTGCATGATGGAGGCGCCCTCGCCGTAGTCCTCGCCGACAATGATCAGCGTACCGCCCTTGACGCCGGCGGAAGCGACATTGGCCAGGGCATCCGAAGCCACGTTGGTGCCGACCGTCGACTTCCAGGCCACGGCGCCGCGCATCGGGTAGTTGATGGATGCCGCAAGCATGGAGGCAGCGGCTGCCTCGCTCGCCGACTGTTCGAAATGCACGCCCAGTTCGTCGAGAATGTCCCGCGCATCGGCGAACACATCAATGAGGTGGCTGATTGGAGAGCCCTGGTAGCCGCCGATGTACGACACCCCCGACTGCAGCAGCGCCTTGGTCACGGCCAGGATCCCCTCGCCATGCATCTGGCCACCATCGCCGAGGCGCAGCTTCTCGACTTCCCTGGCAAAGGACCGCTCGGCCATCGTTGTCGTCTCGCGTCTGTTCTGGTTGCGACGGCTCCGTCGAAGCACCCGAAAAGGCCCTCCGGAGCAGGCGGTATTATGAACGATTGTGCCCTGCGGCGTTCAGCCAGGCGTCCCCACGCGACCTACAAATTCCTCGATCGTCTCCCAGACTTCCGGAGTCGCGAGCGCGATGTTGTGCGGCCCGACGAATTCAAGGACTTGCGGCTGCGTCGGCAGCAATTCCAGGAACGCCAGGGACTCGGCGGTAGGCACCACCCGGTCCCGCCGGGCATGGAGCACCAGCACCCGCTCGGGAAATGAGTCGATCGCCAGGGAGGCATCGATGTTCTGGCGGAGCAGCCAGCGTACCGGCGCAAAGGGATACCGGCGCACCGCGATATGCTCGATGCTGCGGTACGGGCTCATGAGTATGATGCCGTCCACCTGGCTGGAGCGGGTAGTCAGCGCCGCAATGCCGCTGCCGAGGCTGCGGCCGAACAGGATCACCGGGCGGTCGCTGCCATGCCGTGTGCGCATCTCGGCAACCACCGCCGCGGCATCGACGATAAGGCCAACCGCGGTAGGCTTGCCGTCGCTTGCGCCGTAGCCGCGGTAGTTGATCAGGATGCTGACGGCGTCCAGTTTCGCGAAGTCTTCCGTGAGATCCGAGACTTCCTCCGCATTGCCGCTGAAATAGAACAGCAGCGGCCCGTTAGAGTGCGCGTTGACCACCCAGCCACGCAGCGCGACGCCGTCCCGTTCCACCACCGCGGGCTCGACGTTCGGCCCCTCCGGGTCGGCCCGGAGCGGCTGCGGAAAGAACAGCATGCGGTCCTGAAGCAGGTAGAGCAGCAGGCAGACGCCGAGATAAATCCCCCCGGCGACGATGGCGAACCGGAGCAGCGTATCCACCACGGCACCCATTTCAGGCCTTGCGAGGAGACTGCAACCGGAATGTCGCCCTACAGCGATTCACCCAAAATATCCCTTTAAGTATCAATAATTTATTACGGTTTCTTCAAGCGACCATCCGGCTGAATCCGCCCCCGTTCCACGCGGCTGCCAACGGCGCAACCAAATGAACCCGTTCAACCGGTTACCGTGCGGTGGGCCGGCTTGCGCGGGCCGAGTTCCACCGCTTCGCCGACCCAGGCGCCAATGTTTTCGCCGCTGCGGCCGTCCCGCAGCAGGTCGATGAGTTGCCCGGCGATCTGCTCGGGCTGCATCCAGGCCGCCACCTGCTCGGCGGGCGGCTCGCCGTCCCACAGCCCGCGCAGCATCGGCGTGTCGACGGCGCCCATGCACAGGGCGTTTACGCGTATGTCGTGTTCCTCGAGCGAACTCGCCCAGGCCTGGGTAAACCCGTTCAGGGCCCACTTCGATGCGTTGTAGAGGTCCGTTTCCGGGGCGTTGGTGCCCTTGCTCTTCGCGGGCAGCACGTAGTAGGTGCTGGCGTGAACGATGTCCCCGCCGCCCCGCTCGATCATCAGGGGAATGCACAGCCGGGACAGCAACAGCACACCCATGAAGTTGGTGCCCATGATGAAGTCCCAGTCTTCCTGGGCCTTCTCAAAGCTGTCGGTCACCAGCGTGCGCCGCCAGCGGCCGGCGTTGTTGACCAGCAGGTCTACCCCGCCGTGCGCCTCGCAGGCCGCGTCAACCACGCGCCGCAGGTCCTCGAGGCTCGCTACGTCGGCGACGAGCCCCTGCACCCGGCCCGGGCCGTCCATGGCTGATGCGACATCCGGTGCGCTCGCATCGATATCGCAGAGGGTAACGTCAGCGCCTTCGGCCGCCAGCCGCTCGGCGAACGCGCGGCCAAGCCCCGTCGCGCCGCCGGTGACGATTGCGGAACGTCCATCCAGCATGCCCATGACTCAGCCCTCCTCCGCCATGATGAAGTACGGGTTCGTCCGCGGCGGCGGCAGCACCACCGGGTGTCCCACCGCGAAACCGATGTTCTCGCCCGTGCGGCCGTCCGGCCCTTCGGCGATCATTTCGATCATCACCTGTGCGATATCCTCGGCGCGCATCCAGCCCGCCACCTCTTCCGGCGGCGGGTCGAAGTTGAAGAAACTGCGGATCATGTAGGTGTCGGTGGCGCCCATGCAGAAGGCGTTCACCCGGATATTGTGCGGCTTGAGCGCCTGGCACCAGGCAAAGGTGAGCCCGTTGATGCCCCACTTGGCGGCGTCGTACAGGTCCATGTTGGTGCCGCCGCCGGTGGGGCGCGGGGCAATGTCGATGAAGGGGCAGTCCGGCGCATCGTCGTGGGACAGCTCGTACGGCGAGCCGCAGGTGTGCACGTGGTCGGTGCATATGTTGATGATGTGGCCGCCGCCCTGCCCGATCATGGCGGGCATGACGGCCCGGCCGCACAGGAACACGCCCTTGAGGTTGGTGCCCACCACGTGGGGGACATCGGCAAGGGTCTTGTCGATGTCGTCCGTCGCCGCGGTCTCGGCCCATACGCCGGCGTTGCTGACCAGCACATCGATGCGCCCGAAACGGTCGAGCGCGGCTTCGATGAAGCTCTTGACCTGTTGTGCATCGGATACGTCCGCGCGCATGGCGAGCACGTCGACATCCACCAGGTTGCTGAAATCGTCGATGTCCTCGCGCACATCGCAGACTGCCAGCGATGCGCCTTCGCCGGCCAGCGCCCGGGCGAAGGCATTGCCCAGGCCCACCGCCGCGCCGGTTACCACTGCCGTCTTACCTTCCAGAATTCCCATGCTCCCCCCGTCAAGCAGCCCCGTCACGGCTTTCGGCGCCTACCAGGCGTGGATTTCTCCGTCCCACTTGTAGAACTTGCCGGAGTCAGCCTTGGTCAAGCCGGCGATAACCGCGCGGATGCCGGACGCGCTCTCTTCCGGCGTGATCGCCGCATGCGGACCGCCCATGTCCGTCTGTACCCAGCCCGGGTGCATGAGCGCGACGGTGATTGGCTCGTCCTTCCAGTCGATGGCCAGCGCCTGGGCGATCTTGCTCAGCCCTGCCTTGGTCGAGGAATAGATGTACATGCCGCCCATGGGCCAGGTGGACGCCGCGAGCTGACTGGTCACGTTCATCAGCTTGCCGTCGCCGGAAGCGGCCAGGTTCTGCTTGAACGCCCGGGCGATGAGCAGCGGGCCGATGGTGTTGACGTCCAGCGACCGGTGCCACTCCTCGAGGTCGAGGTCGTCAACGGATTGACGCGTGCCGCCCACTGCCCCGGCATTGTTGATCAGCACGTCAATGGCGCCGTCGCCAATTGCTGCCGCGGCTGCGGCAATGGAGTCCGGGCTGCCGGTATCCATCTGCACTACGGTGACGCTGTCGCGCACATCCTCGATGCCGGGCGCGGCGTCCGGGTCGCGGACGCAGGCAATGACGTCATCTCCAGCGGCGGCGTATTGCCTGGCCATTTCGGCGCCTATACCCCGGCTTGCCCCCGTTATCAATACTCTGCTCATCGTTTGCTTTCCTTTCAGGTTGATGTCATTCGTGTGTTCTAGCCCCGCCGCCAGAAGCTGGTCCGCACTGTGCGGCGGTTCAGGTTACTCCGTCCTCCGGTTGAAACTGCGGTACACGCAGCTCCGGCCCGCGCGGCTCGAAGGTTACCCGAACCCGCTGGCCCATGACGAGGCTTTCTGGGTTCGGTGTCACCAGGTTGGCCATCATCGTCGGCCCCTCATCGAGTTCCACCAGTGCAACCACGTAGGGCACGTCCGCCTCAAAGGCCGCGGAGACGGCGCGCCGGATGACCGTCCAGCTTTTCAGGCTGCCCGCTCCCGCGGCGTCTGCCCAGTCGAGTTCAGTGCTGCCGCAGGCCGTGCAGACCAGGCGCGGGTAAAACTGGTAGCCGCCACATTCGCGGCACCGCTGAATGACCAGGCGGCCTTCGGCGCAGGCGTCCCAGAACGGCGCGGTTTCGGCATTGACCGGGGGTAGCGGCTTGTCCACGTTCAGCTTTCCCGCCCCACAATGACGGTGCAGTGGCTCGACAGGATGCCGCCCTGGGCGTGTACCAGGGCGGTCCCGGCGCCCTGCACCTGGCGCTTGCCCGCATCGCCCCGGATCTGCCGCACCGCTTCGGTCAGCGCGAACATGGAACCCGGGTTGCCGGGATGGCTGTGGGAGAGCAGCCCGCCATGGGTATTCATCGGCAGCGCGCCGCCGATGCGCGTATTTCCTTCGGCCACGAACGGCCCGGCTTCCCCCGGCGCGCAAAAGCCCAGGTCCTCGAGTTCGATCAGCACCACGGGGGTGAAGCAGTCGTAGAGTTCCACGAAATCCATGTCGGCCGGGCCCAGGCCCGCCATGGCATAGGCGCGCTCGCCCGCCTGCCGTGCATAGGACGATGTCAGGTCCCGGGCCTGGCTGATGTGCTCGTGGCCGTGACCTTCGCCGGCGCCCAGCAGATACACCGGCGCGTGCGGATGGTCAGCCGCGCGGTCCGCCGACGTCAGCACCACCGCGGCGCCCCCGTCGGAAACCAGGGAACAGTCGAGCAGGCGCAGTGGGTCGGCAATGGGCCGGCTCGCCATGACATCCTCCACGGTCAGCGGCGTGCGCATCTGCGCGCCCGGATGCAGGACCGCATGATGCCTGGCGCTCGCCGCCACTGCCGCCAGGTGTTCCAGCGTGGCGCCGTAGCGGTGCATGTAGGCCCTGGCGATGAGCGCGTAATAGCCCGGAACCGTGGCCCCGTAGGGCGTCTCGAACTGCGGGTGGCCGGAGGAGGACTGCATGACCATCGCCTGTTCCCGGGAAAGCCCAGTGCGCAGGCTGTCGGCCATGGAGATCAATACCGTATTGCACAGGCCCGCCCGGATGGCGAGGGCCGCCTGGTAGAGCACCGTGAACGTGGTGCCCCCGCCCGCCCCGGCGCTGACGCAGTAGTCCGGACAGATGCCCAGGTACTCGGCCATGGCTTCGGCGTGATACATGTGCGGCTCGGCCATGCTGTTGCAGGTGACCAGGCCGTCCACCGCGTCCTTGCCGATGCCTGCATCAGCAAGCGCGCGCATGGCCGCATCGATGCAGAGCCCCGTGGCGCTCCTGTGGGGCACCTTCCCCACCTCGGTTTCGCCGATGCCGACGATGGCCGTCTGGCCCCTGATCGATTCCACCCTAACCCCCCAGTCGAATCAGGGCCTTGCCGGGGGTCACCACGGCGCCCTCTTCGTTCTTTACGTACAGGTCGACCGTCACCTCACCGGATTCCGCCTCGATGGAGGCAACCGTCCCGCCCACCGTGAGCGTATCGCCGGAGTAGGCTGCCAGCCGGTTGGAGTATTCCAGGCGCACCAGGCGCCCGCTCCCGTCCACCCACTCGTCCACGCACTGGCCAAGCCAGTCACCCAGCAGCGGGCCCGGAACCACCAGGCCGGGATAGCCCTCGACTTCCTTGGCGTAGGGCAGGTCGAAGTGAATACGGTGAGCGTTCCACAGCGCCGCGTTATAGAAGAACAGGTCGATGTTGTCCGGCACGCAGACCCGTTCCGGCAAGGCGTCGCCAACCTGTACGGAGCGGGTCAACGCAGAATCCTCGTTGTTTTCTCGGTCACCACCGGGTCCCCGTTGTCGCGGACGATTTCCAGCACCACTTCGTAGAAAATGAGCGGTCCGGAACGGCCCTGCTTCTCGTAGATGTCCGTCAGCGTCCGCGTACCGGTGAGTACGTCCCCCGGCCGGATGCTGTTGTGATATTCAATTTCCAGGCCTCCCGCCATGGCGCGGGTCAGTGGAAACTTCGGCAGCAGCCTGTCGATCGACACGCCATCGGGGGTGAGTTCATCCCGTTCCACCACGTCCCAGAACAGCGCGACATGGTAGAGCGGCGGCGCTTCGTCCCCATCGAGGTACTTGCGCTGCCGCTGCCCGGAGGCGATGGCGTACTTCCTGATGTCACGGCGGGTGACCACCTCGGTGCGCGACGGTCCCCTCCTGCCGATGTTTGCGAGCAGTTCAGGTGTGAGGACGCTCATGCCCGGCGCCCCCGGATTTTCCGGCAGGGGGCGGCGCTCATACCCGGCGGTTCCGGGTATTCCAGTACGGGTCGCGCAGGTCCCGCTTCAGGATCTTGCCGGTGGGCGCCTTGGGCAGGCTGTCGACGAAGTCCACGGAACGGGGTTTCTGGTAGGAGGCCAGGTGTTTTCTCGCCGTATCGACGATCTCCTGTTCCGTGGCGGTCTCGCCCGGTTTCATGACCACCACGGCCTTGACCGATTCGCCCCACTCCTCGTCCGGCACGCCGATCACCGCGGCTTCCAGCACGCCGGGATGCTTGTGAATCGCGGCCTCCACCTGGGTGGAATAGATGTTCTCGCCGCCGGAAATGATCATGTCCTTGGCCCGGTCGACGATGAAAATGTAGCTGTCCTCGTCCCAGGTGGCGACGTCGCCCGTCCACATCCAGCCGTCGCGGATGGTCTCGGCGGTCAGCTCGGGCTTGCGCCAGTAGCCGAGCATGTTGGCTTCCGAGCGCACCACGATCTCGCCGGGGGTCGCGCCGTCCTTCGGCACGTCCACGCCCTGCTCGTCGACCACCCGCACCCGGGTGACGAATCCCTCGCGGCCGCAGGAATTCAACCGGTGCGGCCGGTTGCCGGCGACGGCGTCAGCGTGATCTTCCTGGGAGAGAAAGGTCATGGTCATGCCTTCGGTCTGGCCGTAGCCCTGGATCAGCGTGCAGGGGAACGCGTCCAGCGCTGCCTTGACCACGGTCTCGGGCATGGGGCCGCCGCCGTACTGGATGTTGCGCAGGCTCGAGAGATCGTAATTTTCGAACCCTTCCACCGCCATCATCCAGTTCAGCATGGTGGTGATGCCGAGCAGGGCCGAGACCCGCTCCGCCTGGATGATCTCCAGGGCCTCCTTCGCCTCGAAGTTCATCAGCACCACCGGGCAGCCGTGAGCCATGTAGTTCATGGCAAGCGCCACGGGGATGTGGAACATCTGGCCGGTGAGCATGTATACGTCGCTCGGCACGATGCGCTCGGCGACGGTCTGGTTCAGCATGCCCGTGTAGAGGGTACGGTGCGAATGCAGGGCGCCCTTGGAGAGCCCCGTAGTGCCGCCGGTGTAGAGAATGAGCACCGGGTCGTCGTCGCCTGCGCCGTTGGCGGGGGAACTGTCCGGCGCGCCCGCCTTCATGCGCTCGAAGGATTCATCGCTGTCCGGCCCGTACTGCAGCCAGTGATCGATCTCGACCAGGCCCGAGAGCGCTTCACGCTCGTTTGCGAAGTCGCTGGAAGTGAGAAACGCCCCCGGCTCGCCGTCCTCGAGGATGCGGGCTAGTTCCGGCACCCCGAGGCGCCAGTTGAGAGGCTGCGCGATCAGCCCGGCCCGGGCGCAGGCGTAGTAGGTCTCGAAGTACTCGATGCTGTTCTTTGCCAGGATGGCGACCCGGTCCCCCTTGCGCAGGCCGAGCCCGAGGAAACCGTTGGCGGCCTGCCGCACCGAGCGTTCGAGTTCGCTGAACGACACCCGCCGCCCGGTTGGAATGTCAACGAGCGCCGGCCTCCCGGGATCCAGGTTGGCCCATTTGGCCGTGCTGTCGCCGACGTTCACGCGGTTCGTTCCCAACCAGCTTGACGCCGGCAAACCCGGTGTCGGGGCGCCCGGTCGCGCACGCCCGCTCTCATTGCCAGGGGCTCAGTGAGTTGGCCAGGACTGCAGTTCTGGAAGGACCTTGTCAGCAAACAGCCGGATGCTCGATTCGGCCTGCTCGCCGGTCAGGCCGCCGTAGCTGACCTGTACCGTCAGGTCGAAGTCGCCCAGGCTTTCGCGCCGGTTTTCCATCTTTTCCAGGATCTGCTGCGGGGTGCCGAAGGTGTTAATGTCAACGAACGCATTCGCCGCATCGTCCATGCCCGTCTCGCGCAGCAACTCCGCGTTGTCCGCGTAGTCGCCATAGCCCTTCATCTGCCGGAAATGGTCGCTGGTCATGTTGTAGTGCTCCATGACCGTGATGTAGTAGTTGGCCATGTACTTGCGCGCGTTCAGTTCCGCGAGTTCGGCGCTCTCGTCGCAACTGAGGAAGTCGACGCAAACGGGCGACGGCGGCTGGGTGTTGTGATGTTCCCGGTACAGGTCCCGGTATCGGTTGAAATGGTCGGCCATCTCCTCCCAGGGCTTCTGCGCGAAACTCATCATCTTCGCACCCAGGCGCGCAACCACCGGCACCGAGTCCGACGACATGCCCACCGCATAGAAGCGGTCCTTGAAACTTGCATACGGGCGCGGACGAAGTTCCGTACGCCGCTGCTTGTAGTGCGGGCCGTCGCCTTCGATGACACCCGTCTCCAGGGCCTTGAAGATCATTTCCGCGGCCTCGTCGAACCGGTCGCGAGCTTCGTTCATGTCCACGCCGAACCGCTCGTATTCGCGGAGTGCCAGGCCCCGGCCGATGCCGAACAGCGCCCGGCCACGGCTCAGGTGATCGAGCACGATCATGCGTTCCGCCACGCGCAGCGGGTCGTTCCAGGGGAGGATCACCGCACCGGTGAGCAGGCCGATTTTCTCGGTCTGAGATGCCATGTAACTCAGGTACTGGAGGTTGTCCGGAGACATCGCGTAGTTGAAGAAGTGATGCTCTACCGCGCTGAGCGTGTTGAACCCGAGAGGTTCGGCGAGCCCGCCCAGTTGAATGTCCCGCTCCCAGGCCGCCTGATCGGTGGTGCCGTCCTCGAAGTTCTGGAACACCATCAATAGTCCTACCTGCATGATCCACTCCCGAGTGATAGAACGTGCACTATAACTAATGTGCGGGACTTACAGAAATCGCTCAAACGGCAGCGCCGCCCAAGCCTGCGAGCCCGCACGTGACGGAGGGTGTCGTCGCCGCCCCTCGAGCCAACACCGGCGGCCGGCGGCCTGCGCGTGTCACCGCCGTCCCGCTCGAAAGGTGCACTGCCTCAGCCACCTTCCACTGCAAAAACCAGCAGCACGTTACCGCCCATCCGGCCGCCGAACAGGTACCCGGAGTTGACCAGCACGTGGCCGTCGACGACAACCGGACCGTCCGATTCGATGGAACCGCCGCGGCCGATTTCGCCGGAAACTGTATCGAACTCCCGATTGGTGTCGTAGTCCCAAACCACCTCGCCCGTTACCGCGGTGTAAGCACGCAGGTGCCCGTCAAACGCCCCGGCGAACACGATGCCCGGAATGGCCGTTACGGCGGCGGACAGCCCCGGGTCGCACTCGGGACGGTCCTCCGGCGCGCAGGCGTCCGGCGCCGGGGTGAACCAGAGGGTCTCGCCGGTTTCGGGCTGCAGGGCGTACAGCCCCGGTTTGCGTTCGCCCTTGAAGCGGCCGGTGAACACCGTGTCGGCGTTGGGGGCGTAGATGCGATTCTCCCCGGTCGCCAGGCCCCAATGCACCCCGCCGGCAAAGCCGCCGCGGCCGATGCGATGCTTCCACAACAGTTGCCCGTTCGCATCCGGGTCCAGCGCGAACACATGGCCGGATTTCTGGCCTGCCACGATGATTTCCCGGCCGTTGGGCAGCGTCACGAGCATGGGCGGCGCGCCGATGTCCAGGTCCGGGCCGTCCTCTTCGGGGCAATTCGGTCCGCCGCCGATGAAACAGGACATGTTCCAGGCATCGCCCGCCAGGGCCTGGTGCGACCAGAGCATCCTGCCGCTGTCGAGATCGAAGGCGATGACCGCATCCGAGGTGGAAACCGCGGGCGACGTATAGCCCTCGCCGGTACCGACATAGAGGCGGTTGCGTTTCGCGTCGATGGTGGGGCTGTTCCACACCGGGGCGCCCGCCGGCGCGTAGCGCTTTGCGCCGGTCTCGTTGGTGCCCGCTTCCCTGAGAGGCTCCTCGATCGTGTCGGCCTTCCACAGCACCTTTCCGGTATCGGAGTCCAGGGCCACCACCCCGCCGCGAAAGGTGCAGCAGGGATAGGCGGGGTCGGCAGCGCTGGCCCATTCGTTCGACGACAGCGGCACGTACAGGCGTCCGGCGTGCAGGCGTGGCGAACCCGTGAGGGTGACATCCGGATGGTCGTTGACCAGCGTGCGCCAGAGCAACTGCCCGTCGGCGGCGCGAATGGCGTAGACGTTGCCGCGGATATCTCCGAAATACAGGGCCTCGCCAGCATCGTCCAGGCTCGGCGCAGAGCGCACTTCGATGTCCGCACCAAACGTCCAGAACGCGCAGCCGGACTCCAGGTCGAGGGCATAAACCGTCCCGTCCTGGCTTCCGACATAGACGGTGCCGCCCACTACGTTGGGCTGGCTGCGCGCCCGGGTCGCACCCGGATAGGCGAACGCCCACTTGAGCTGCAGACGGGGAACGTCGGCCGCCTTCAGGCCGGCGACGGAGTGCGGAATGAAGCGCGTGCCGGCCAGGGTCAATCCCCATCCCTGCAACGCCGGTGCTGTTCCAGTACGGTGACCGGCCGTGCTTTCACACATCCTGACCGGCACGGGCTCGCCCGCCGCACCGCCCAGGAAATCGGCCAGCGCCCGTCGCGCCTCGGGGCTGAGGTGCCGGGCATGCTCGCGCATGGTTCCCTCGGTGATGGAGGCGTAGATCGCCTCGCTGCCGATGATCTGGAAGGTCACCAGGTGCGGAGCCCGGGGGACGTTGCCCTGATGGCAGTGGTCGCAGTTGGTGTCGAAAAGTTGCTGCGGGTCCGGCACATCCGTCGCTGCCCCCAAGGCGGGAACGAATGAGAGCGGCATGAACAGGAAGACACAACAGGCAATGGCAACGCCGGCCCGCACCAACCGGCTGCCGCGGCGCGGATTCGGTGCCAACGCGAGCCCCCGGTTCAAGGCGTCGTTCCGGGATCGTTGTAGTTCCAGATGTGCTTGAACACCTTCCAGGAGCCGTCGGGCTGGCGCCTCAGCACGTCCAGGAACTTGCGGTAGCTGCTGATCCGGTCGTCTCCGCCCGTGGGCATGCGATGGATGATGTAGTCATAGCGGGCATAGGCGAAACCGCCGTCCACCTCCACCTGGGGGGCCACCGCCACCTCGATCTCGAAGCTGTCGTTCTGAAAAACCGGTTGCAGAAACGTGCCGTAGTGGTCGCGCCCCAGGATCGGCGGCGCATCGGTCGGCATGAGTTCCACGTCCGGGTCGAGCACCGCCAGGTAACCGGGGATGTCAGCGCTTTCGACCGCATCGTTCCAGGCCGAGTACAGGGCCTGGATGGCGGCAACGTCCGGCTGCCCGGCGTCCGCTGCCGCCGGCGAGGCTGCTTTTTCGCCCATCGCCAAAGCCGACAGCAAACTTCCGGCGGCGGCCAGCAATGCGTAGATCACGAATCGTCTCATGTTTTTTTCCTCTCGATAAGCTTGGGTTCACCGCCCGGCAGCGCCGGTTCAGGAACCGTTGGGATTTTCTTCGCCCGGAATGTGCAGGCTCGAGGTGATGTCCAGCGATCGAGCCCTGATCAGCCAGCGATCCCGCTCGCGTGTCACATCGTCGACATAGGTGCCGCCGATCACCAGTGCCCCGGTTGCGGAAGCTGCGTCATCGTAGGTGTGGGTTGCGATCAGATACGACTGCACCCGGCCACTCGAGCCGTTCAGGGAACTGGTGACCGAACCCATGTGATGCTGCGTGTTCCTGTATCCGGCTTCGCGAAAGGAGTTGTTGACGTAGTTGGCCCATTGCAGGGCCGCGTCAGTGTCCTGCGATCGTGTAGCGGGGTCCGGCACGGTCAGTGCGGGCTCTCCGTCGTAGAGAAGCGTGAAGGAGAACTCACCGGCAAAACACCTGCGGTAATGAGCCAGCCCTTCGGCGAAAGCGGGATCTTCGAGATTCATCGTGGAGTCCAGCGGCTGCCCGCCAACGGCATCCACCGCGCGCCCGAGGGCATCCGTTCCCAGCGCGTAGCACACGACGAGTTGCTCCGCTTCCCGCGTGCCGCGATCGCCGGCGGCCGGGGCGCCCTGTTCCCCATCGGCGCAACCCACCTGCAAGCCGAGCAGGACGGCCAGGACGGTTACCGGGACTTTTCCAAGCACTTCAGTCAGGGCGGGCACGGGCACGACTCAGGCCCAGCCGAGCTCCTGCAGGGCCCAACCGTCGTTCCAGACCTTCTCCAGCCGTTCGACCTTGTCGTTGGCGCTCATCGTGAGGGCATAGACGTAGTCGGAGCGGGTTTGCCGACCCGTCGGCGGCACCGGGCCGCCCTCCCCGGTGTGCGTGAGCTGAATGGTGGCGAAGAACAGCGCAACCCGCGACTTCCCATCGAAACTGGCGCTGTGCACGACGTAGCTGGCGTCCGGGGCCGTCACCGAACCCACCCCTTTCATCCACTCGCAATAGTCTGCCACGGTGTCAATGTCCTTGAGCGCTCCCGCCTGACAGGCGAAAGACGCCCCGGGTTCCACCAGCGCCTCGCAGGCAGCCCAGCCCTCCGCGCCGTCGCAGGCAGCAAAAAAGCGCCGTGCATTTTCGAACGCCGGCATCCGTCGCCCTCCTCGATCAAAGGCGCGGATCATAGCACCGACCATCACTGCCTTATCGAAACCTGTGGATGGCGGAAGTCGTACCCGCGTTGGCAGCCGCACCGGTTGCTTGCATTGGTGGCGGCAAGACCCCGAACGGAACGCCGGACCCCGCTTCGGCTACGGGTCCTGCTTACCGTTGTCGCGCCACATCCTCCGTCGTGACGGCACCTCCCTGGTTTCCCCAGGCACTCCTGAGATAGTTACCCAGCGCGGCGACGTCGGCGTTGCTGAGCTTGTCCCGGTAGGGAACCATGTCCTCCCAGAGCCGGTATGGGGGCGCAACGTCGTCCGGCACGGCAGCGCCATAGAGAACGATGTTAATGAGTGAAGCGGGCGACGCCGCCTGCACCACGGCGCTGCCGGCCAGGGGCGGCGCCTTGAAGAAATTGCCGCGGCCGCTTGCCATGTGACAGTCCTCGCAGTGTTCGGTGTACAGGGCCAATCCGGTTTCCCACTGCCCGGGGTCGGGTGCGGTTCCGGCATCGTCCGCGATCGGCGCCAGGCTCTTCAGGTATTCCGCCACGGCCCGGGCATCGCCCGCGGTGAGGTGCCGCGTACCCTCGGCGATGACGCTGTCCATGGGGCCGAAGCGTCCGGCTTTCGGCGAATGGCCGAACCTCAGGTAGTTCGCGATGTCGTCCCTTGACCAGGCTCCCAGGCCCGTTGACGCTGGAGTGAGGTTGACCGCCGCCCACAGGCGCACCTTGTCCGGTGCCACCGGATGGAAATGGGTACCGCCGGACAGTGCCCGTTCCGGTATCTCGGCGAGCAGCAGGTTGCGCGGCGAGTGGCAGGCGCCGCAATGTCCTAGCGAGCGCACCAGGTAGGCGCCGCGATTCCACTCGGCCGAGCGACTGGACCTCTTATTCGCGGATAAGGTTGTCAAATGAGTCAAATCCCTCCCATCGGCATAGAGCCACTTCCAGATCACCAGGCTACCGCGCCAGCCGATGGGGAACGGCAGATCGTTCGCAGGGGGTCTGAAACGGACCGGCTCCCGTGACCGGATGTAGGCGAACAGCGCCGCCATGTCATCTTGCGAGAGCCCGGCAAACGCGGTGTAGGGAAAGACCGGGTACAGGTGCTCGCCGCTGCTGGAGACGCCTTCGCGCATGGCGCGCGAAAAATCCGCCAGCGTCCATCCTCCGATCCCTGTTTCCGGGTCGGGCGAGATGTTGCTCGAATACAACGTTCCCCACGGTTCGGTGGACCAGGCAACAGCGATCGGAAAAGCAACGCCGCCTCCAAACGGCGCACCGTCTTTCGGGTGTGGCAACTCGCACAGTTGCCCAGCGCCGCGAGATATCGGCCTTCTTCCACCAGGGCCTGGTCTTGTGCCGGGCTTGCAATTCCCTGCACCAGGACCATGACCGCCCAGATTCCGAAGCACATGGCGCAGGGCAAGCGAGAACGCGGATGGCGGCTGCCGGTTCGACTCACCAGACTTCCTTGTGCCGCGGCCGCGCGCGAGACAGGCCCTAATCCAACTGGCGGTACTGGTCGTGACACTGGTCGCAGGTCAGCGCATCCATCAGCGGGACGAGCGCTGCGTCCTTGCCGAGTTGCCGCGCGGTTTCCGCAGTTTTCCCGACCCCGTCTGCCAAAGACTGCATCCGGGCCGCGAAGTCCTCACTTTCGGTCCAGACCCCCGGGAGGGACTCGCCGCCCGCCACGACCGGCTCGAAGGCGCCGACCGACATCCGCGCGTTCGCGGCGATCGCCTCGAGGTGCAACACGAAGTTTCGGTCCGCGACCATCCAGGCCAGGATCTGCCCCACTGCGGCCGTCTGCGTATCCATGGCTCGCATGAGAGAGCGGCGATACAGGACGGCGTCCTGAGCGGGGTCGTCCCCGGTTTCGAGCGCGGACCCTTCCATTTCGAGCCGATAGGCGTCGTGGCACCCCGAGCAATGCAATGCCTCCCGGACCCAGTCGGCGAAGAACTCAGCGGAAGTCGAGGCATCCCGCAGCGCCGCCAAGCCATCTGCCTGTTTCCCGGCGCGTTTCGAAAAGTCGTCCCAATCGTCCCACACCGCCGTCTTCGCGTTGCCGCCCGAGGCAGCCGGCTCGAACGCGGGGAGTACCTGTGACGAGGTGGCGGCCAGGGCCGCGAGATGATGTTCCAGGTCATGTGCCGGCGCGCGCCCTTGCAGAACCATTTCCATGGCCTCGACCTGGGCGCCGAGGGTCTTCATGACGTTCTGGCGGTAGTCGACATCGTCCGGCCCCGCCGCATGACCCATCGGGCACAGGGTCCAGCAGAAGGCCAGCAGGACAACGGCCCCGAACGACGGCTCAGGGCATAACCGGGAATTCATCGCCCAATACCGTGATTACGCCGAAGCCGCTCGATCGCGCCTCGATGGTGTGCCCGAGAACATCGCCGGGTATCCGGTCGCCTGCAAAGGTATAGGCGGGCCGGCCGAACCAGGTCCACGCACGCACCGTCGGAACGCCCTCTCCGTAAGCGCCGGTGGGGTCCGCGAACGGGGGATGCGGTACGTCGGTGATACCCCAGTTGCCCTTGGCTACCTGGTCCGGGCGCGCAGACACCGGGCGCCACTCCCGCGCGCACTGTTCGCCCGTGCCGCATACGGCCGAACGGTGGGCCGCCGCATCGCCGGCCTCATCGCAATGCAAGCCGTCCGGAGCACGGTCGAAACAGTAGAAAACGTAGAGGGTCCGGCCCTCGGCATCGCCATAGACCCAGCCGATTTCGGGTACGCTCATGTGCATCGTCACGAATTCCGGGCGCGGCCTGGCCGGCTGGAAGACCACGGGCTGCCAGCGCCCCGACTCCACGATGCGCTGCACCCGGTGCCGTGGCAGGTCAGCCCGGGGCCGGTACAGCGCCTGGCCACGGAAGGCCCATTGCCTGCTCCCGTCGGCACGGTCGACGATGGTGAACTCGTCACGCGGGCGCGCCAGTTCCGGGGCGGATACGGGCAGCCAATCCGAATCCCCTGCTCCTGCTCCTGCTCCTGCTCCTGCTCCTGCTCCTGCTCCTGCTTCCGCTTCCGCTTCCGCTTCCGCTTCCGCTCCGGCTTCTGTTGCTGCTCCCGGCGCGAACAGCAGGCCGTCGTCTTCCGAGGCGAGCAGCAGCCCCTGTACCTTGCGCACCAAGCCCACCCCGGGGGGGAACCACGTTTCCACCGGTACGGTACGCCAACGCCCGTAGCTCCCGAAGCCCATGGTGCCGTTGACATCGCCGGGAGCCAGGTCCCGGGTGGAGGTGTACAGCGGCGACCCGTCGAACGCCCATTGCCTGACGCCCTCGGGCCGCTCCACGATGCCGAAGTCTCCCTGTGCAACGGCATCGGGGCCGGCCCGATAGGGTCGCCAGCGGTCCACGCAGGTGCTGCGGAACGCGGCACCGGGAATGGGATAGCCCTCTTCCCCCGGCGTACGCTCGTGGCGCGTGTCGCTGCAGCCGAATGTCCCCTCTTCGGGTTGATCCATGCCGTTTCTGTACAGGGTCATGCCTTCGGCTGTCGTATAGATTGGGCCCGCGGTGTCGGAAGACCCAATGGCCATGACCTCGGGCAGTTGCGCCTTTGAGCTCGATGCGTAAGCCGGTACCCGGTAGCAGATCGCCAGCCCGCAAACGGCGACAAGGGCCACGATGATCACACCGGGATTTGCCCTCGAAGGCATCGCAAGGAAGCGCGGATTCGTCAGGCGAGTATTTCCGAGATGACCTTCGATGTGCGCAGCGATCCGGCGCCCCAGTCGCCGATGGAGAGTCCCATCAGGCGCTGTACGGTGTAGCCGAGGCGGGTGGCCACATCGCCGCCGCCATCGATGTGCAGCCCGTTCTTCAAAAGCCCGCCCGCAGTCCCCACCGTGAACATCGGGGTGCCCTGCAGTTCGTGGGTCTTGGCGCTTTCGTTGTCGGAGTGGGCGTAGACGAGCATGTGATCGAGCAGCGTGCCGTCGCCTTCCGGCTGGGCAGCCAGTGCCCCGACGAAATACGCGAACGCCTTGAATGCTTCCCGCAGGAACCGGGAACTCTCCACCTGGATGCCCAGTTCGTCGTCGATCAACTCCTCGTGCGTGATGTTGTGGTGCACGTTGGCCAGCCCTTCGCGGGTGAGCGACGAGGAGGAGTTGGAATACAGCATGTTGAAGACCTTGGTCTGGTTGCAGGCCAGGGCCATCACCAGGAGATCCGTCATCGCCTTGTGGCGCTGCTCGACGAAACGCACGTCGAGACCCGCGGGGATCTCCTCGGGCGCTTCGGAGGGAGTCCGGCAGGCCGGCGCCGGCGGCGGTTTCTCGAGTTGCAGCGCGAGCCGGCCTTCCAGTTCGCGGACCGCGGTGAAGTGCCGGTCGAGGCGTGCCTTGTCCCCGGCGCCCAGGCGCTTCGACAGCTCCTTCGACTCCTCCAGAACTCCGGAAAGGACGCTCTTGCGCACCATGGTGGCGGGGTCCGGCGCGAATTCGCCCGCGTTCGGGTCGGCAAAGCCTGTTCCGAACAGTTTCCTGTAGGCCTCCAGCGCCGAGATTTCGGGCGGGTTGGTGGCGTTGGCGCCATGGAAGCTGTAGCTGTCCCGGGGATTACCGGTGGCGGCGAAGCTGAGCATGCGGAACGGCGTGCCGCCGCCGATGGCCCCGGCGATGGGCAGGTCGAGGCTCTCGCCGGGCAGGTCGCTGCGGCCGCTCGGCGTGGCCCCGCAGCGCAGCGCCACCCAGCCCGAGTAGTGGCAGAGGTTCGGGTTGCCGTCCGTCGGGATGGAAAACCGCGTAAACAGGTTGAGGTGCTGCTTGATGTCCTTGAGCGAGGCGATCTCCTCGGGCAGGTCGAAGTCGGCGCCGGTCTTTTTCGGGATGAACGCGCGCTTGTTCATGCCCAGCCCCCAGAACCAGGTTCCGAAGCGGGTAGGCAGGGGCGTCTTCGTAGACGCGAACGCGGTGCCGTTCTCGTTGAGAAAACAGTCGAGCACCGGCAGCCCCACGGCGACCGCGCCGCCATTGAGCATGCCGCGCAACAGCCGTCTGCGGCTCAGTGGTCGGGGCTTAACGAGCATGGGTTTCCTCCATGGCGACCAGCGCCGGCGGGGCCTCGACTCGGTCGAATGCCCGGCTCATAGCGATTGTATATAGCAATTCCGGGAATCGATAGCCGCCCTCTTCGAACCGCGCTTCCAGGTAGCGAAGCAGTGGGCGGTCAGCCAGCTCGATCTCCCGTCCGGTGGCGTAGCTGAAGCTGCGGCTGACCAGGCAGGATGTGAGCGCCGGGTCGTCCCGCAGCCGGTAACCGAGATCGATGGCATCCCGCACCGGCACGCGGTTCACCTCGCCGCTCGAGTCGATGGGCGCACCGTTCTCCGTCAGGCGGAACTGTCCGGCCCCGTCGAAGCGCTCGAATACGAGCCCGAGCGGGTCAGTCAGCCGATGACAGCCGGCGCAGATGGGGTTGGTGTTGTGTGCGTCGAGGCGCTGCCGGGCCGTCCGGCGCTCGGCGGTGGCGTTCTCGAACAGCTCGAAGCTGACGTTCGGGGGCGGATCAGGCACATGCTGGCACAACAGGGTTTCACGCAACCCGCGGCCCCGGTTGGTGGGCGAGGTTCTGCCGGGGTGGGAATAGCGGGCCAGGAAGCCCACCAGGGTCAGCAAGCCGGCGCGGCGCCCCTCCTCTGAAAACTCATGGGGAACCCACTCGTTGGGGCCGGCGTGCACCGGCACCCGGTACACGGCGGCCAGGTCGCGGGTCATGAAGGTATGGCGGGTGACGAACAGATCCCGATAGTCGCCGTGCCGGGTCAGCAGGTGATCGACGATGGTGCGCAGCAGTTGCTCGCGCGCCTGCATCACCACCTTGGAGGTGAACGCGGGATAGATGACCGGATCCTTGGCCAGGAGGTCGAATCCTTCCGCCACCAGCATGTCGTCGAAAAACGCCCGCACGCCCTGCTCGACGCGCGGGGATGCCAGCATGCGCTGGAGTTCATTGCGCACCCCGTCCGGCGCGTGCAGGCGACCTCCCTCCGCTGCATCGAGCAGGGCGCGGTCCGGTGCCGCATCCCACAGGAAGAAACTGAGTCGCGAAGCCTTAGAGGGGCCGTCCAGCCGCCACTTCCCCGGGTTCGCGGGATCCGGTTCGGCGGTCTCCTGAATGTAGAGGAATCTGGGCGAGACCAGCAGGTAGGAGAGCGCGGCGGAGAGGCCTTCGTGGAAGTCGCCTGCCGCCACGGCAGCGCTTCCCGCAAGACGCACGGCGCCGTCGAGTTCGGACGCAGTCAACGTGCGGCGGAACAGCAGCCGCCCTACCGGCGCCAGAAATTCGCGCGCGCAGGCATCGTCGCGGCCGTGGGCGGGAGCCGGCCGGCAAGGAATGAGAAGGTCGTGATTCGCTTCGCTGACCACCTTCCCGGCAACGGCGCGGGCAGCGCTTTCCAGGGGCTCCAGGGCGCCGACGGTCATCACCGCCGCGCGCGCCCCCACCGCAATCAGCCCCCCAGATCTCGGAACCGGCGCGAACCGGACATTGGGCACGATGTGGTCGCCGAAAATTGCCGCGATGGTATTGGCGTACTGGCTCTGGCTCAGCAGCCGAAGCGATGCCCCCGCCCCTGGGTTATCCGGTTCTAGCAGGGGTTCGGCGGCCATGGATCGGGCCCCCGGAACCATCACCAACGCGAGCCCGGCCAGCAAGCTGAACCATGCGACCACTCTTTTGCCGGCGCGGTGCATCAGTAGCCTCTCAAGTCGGCCAGGGCCGCGTCGTAGCCGGACGGCGGGTGGACAATGAAGGTTCGCACCGCCTCGATCTTGAGTGCCGAAGAAATCGCCGTGCAGCGCCCGGTTTCCGGGTCACGCCGGCCATCGGCCAGGCGCGCGGTCGCCGCGTACATGCTCGGCGGGCTCCAGGCGGAGTTGTCCACCGAGACGGATAGCCCCCTGCGGTACATCAGCCAGTAGTCATCGAGGTCCTGATAGCCGCCCATCAGGCCGGTTGCGCCCTCTTCGGTGAGCTTGAGCCTGAAATGCAGGTCGTACCAGTCCCGTGTGCCGGTTCTGACGTTCCAGCGCATGGTGAAACGGGCGTAGGGAATGGGGCCGACGGTCAGCACGCCGCCGTCGATGCGCCCATGGGTGTGCGCGATGGGCGGTATGCGTCCATCCACACGTTGCGACAGGCCGGGCCGGAACGCCTCGTCGCCCCGCTTGAGCAGCGGGTCGCGTCCCTTGTAGATCGCCACGGCAACATCGTTGTCATTGAGTTCGTCGTTCACACCGCTGATCTCGATGAGCGTGCGGTTCTGGGAATACTGGGGAAACTCCATCATCCGGTAACCGGCCGCCGCGCCGGTGGAGCGCCAGCCCTTGGTGCACCCCATGGCCCGGTACAGTTGGTTGTCCACCAGCCCCGGCCCATCGGCATTCCGGTACTTCCGGTGCGCGCAGGTTGCCGCCGTTGCGGAACCGTCCGTGGTGCCGTCGAGGTCGAAGCCGTGGGCAAGCTCGCTCTTGACCTCCTTGTAAGGCAACGGGTCCTCAATGGCCCAGGGCAGCGCAGTGGAGTTTTCGCCGTTCGGGCCGCGGTTCCAGCGATGTCCGAAATTTTGGCTCCGCTGTTCGCGCACGCTTTCGTCGAGCGCGTTCCAGTTGTCCTTTTCCGTGTGTTGCAACCCCTCCGGGCACTCGACCTCGGCGTTGGGCGATTCCCAGTGCCCCGGGCGCTCCATGGTCAGCACAAGCCCGATGGTCTCGCCGGGCGGGGCTGACGGGATGGGCGCCGCAGCACTTGAACCTGCGGCGAACGCGACCACTGTGGCTGCCAGCGGCAAAAAGAAACCTCCGGCCCGCCGCCGGGGGGCCGTTCCGCCGTACCGCTCAGATTGCCGGTAGATGCTTCCCGTGTGCTTGACTCCTTACAGGTCGACCTTCACGCCCGCCGTGAACATGGTGCCGATGACGTCGTAGAACGCCAGGGTCGGAAAATTGAACCGGGGTGCCGCGGTATTGGGTACCAGGGGCGGCTTGTTGTCGAACAGGTTCCTGACCGATACGTAGACCTGCAGGCTCCGCTCGTCGCGCATGTTCCACGTATAGCTGCCGGTGATGTCCGTGTAGTACTGCGCGGCTACGGGCGGCTCGTCCCAGATCTGGTTGGGCTCGTAGCCCAGCGTCAGCTTGCCGATCATGCGTTCCTGCAGCAGCAGCGACCAGGCGCCCCGGGTGTAATGCACCTGCAGGTGGGCTTTCAGGTCGGGAATCAGGTGGGTTCCGGCCGTCTCCACCACCGGCAGGAAGGGGCTTGCCTGGGTCTTGTAGTCATCAATGTAGGTCAGGAACAGGCGGCCACCGACCGAGCCGGCGCCCAGTTCAGTGGTGTAGGAGACCTCCAGGTCGAAGCCCTTGGTATCGATCAGCGAACTGTTCGTCGGGCCAGAAAGCACCAGCGTGGGGAAGTTGTCCGGTGAGGTGTCCGAAGCCGAGATCGGCCGCTGCACCTGGCCGCAGATTGGATCTTCGCCGCCGCTGAAGAAGCACTGGTCGACCACGTTCTGCGTGGACAGCGTGGCGATGGCGCCTTCGAGTTCGAGGTCGAAGAAGTCGAGCGCGACGCTCAGGCCCGGCAGGAAGCTCGGCCGCACCACCACGCCGAAGCTCAGGGAGTCCGCCTCTTCCGGGAACAGGTTGGGGTTGCCGCCGCCGGCGGTGAGCACCACGCCCCCCGCGCCGGTCTGCGGATCGTTCAGGGTCGAGCGCCCGGCGGCGCCGCTCTGGCCAAGGTCGAAGAGGGTCGGCGCCCGGATGTCCCGGGAGCGCGTGATGCGGAACAGCACATCCTCAACGGGCCGCCAGGTACCGCCCACCTTCCAGGTGGTCACCGCGCCGCTGGTGCTGTAGTCGGTGCGGCGTATCGCGCCGTTGACGTCCAGCGAATGAAACAGCGGCATGTCCGCGAGCAGCGGGATGTTCACCTCGCCGAACGCCTCCTTGACGTTCAGGTCGGCACTGGCGCTTGCGCGGGTGGCGAACCAGAAGCGCGGGGCGCCCGGGGCGAGGCTGCGCAGGCCCGTTACGGGGCGGTCGACAGCCGGGTCGGTATTGCTGGTCATATCGAAGTCCTGCCAGCGGTACTCGCCGCCGACGGCGAACGCAAGAGGACCCGCGGGCAGATCGAACAGGGTGCCGTTCAGCGACACCGTAATCTGGTCCAGGGTGGTGTCCGCATCGTAGCGCCCCGTGCCGTGGATATAGTCCACCGCTTCCGGCGACGCCGCGTTGACACCCATCACGTTGAACGGCACGCAGCCCGGATACAGCTCCGGGTGCGTTAGCGTTACCCGGCAGACGGGCTGGCCGGTCGCTGGGTCGACCACCGCGTCGGCCGCGGCGTGGAACTTGCGCAATTCGGGCGTATCGATCTCTTCGGCGAACTGATCGCTCTCGCCCCGCGCATAGTTCAGGTTCCAGGTAAGCCGTTCGCCGATATCGCCTTCCAGGCCCAGCACGATGGTGAAGTGATCGGTATCGTCCTTGGCCGGCGACAGGGGCGAGTCGGTGACGTACTTGTTGATGAAGAACACCCCGATGCCCTCGGCGGTCATCCGCTCCTGCAGCCCAGCGGGAATGAACGGATTGCCGCTGTACACGGCCTGGCCGAAATCGAAGTAGTTGAAACCCGAGGTCACATCCACGTCGGCGATGGAATAGACACCCATGACATTGGCCCGCACCGCCCCGAAGTCGTAGTCCAGCCGGAAGAAGGCCTGGTTGGAGGCGGCATCCTCGGTGATGGTCTGATCGATCTGCAGCGCGGTGCCGTCGCCGCCCACGACACTGGCGCCGGAGCCCGTGGGGGAGCCGAAATCGAAGAACCGGTACTCGCCCGCCCGGGGGAAGTAGGTGCCGAACAGGGGCCCGCCCAGCGCATGGCCGCCGTCGCTGATGATCAACCAGCGGGCGTTCTCGTAGATGACCAGGGGATTGCCGGCGGTGCCCGGCGGGCCGCCGCCCGGGGTCTTGCCCGCGGCGATATAGGAAGTCGTGCCCTGGGAGCCCCGATCCTTCATCTTGATGCCTTCGGTCTCGAATCGCTCGAGGCTGAACATGAAGTGGCCGCGGTCGCCGAGTTCGAAGCCACCCGCCACGCCGGCCCGGTAGTCGAAGGAATCCCCGTGCCTGGAAATGCCGGCGGAACTTTCCACCTTCATCCCGGTGAAATCATGGTCGAGGATGTAGTTCACCGCCCCCGCCACCGCATCGGAGCCGTATGCCGCCGAAGCCCCGGCGGTGACCACGTCCACCCGGTCGAGGAGCATCTGGGGAATGATCTCCGAGTTGACGAAACCGGTGTAGGTCGTTGGCGGCAGACGCACGCCGTCGAGCATGATCAGGGTGCGCTGGGAGCCGAAATTGCGCAGGTCCAGCGTCTGCCCGCGCCCGCTGGAGATGCCGGCCTTGCCCCCGGAGTTGAAGCTGCGGGACCCGATGAACTGCGGCAACTCCTGCAGCGCATCGACGATGTTCGTGGGATTGGACTGCCTGAGATCGGCGATCGGCGTAGTGGTGACCGGCGTCGGCGCCTCGAATCCGTCGGTCCGCAGCCGGGTACCCGTGACGACGATTTCCTCCAGCGCCTCGGCTTCCTGCGGCTCCTCCGCAAACAGGCTACCCGGAATTAAAACCAAGCCTGCGGAAACGGCCAGGACGCCAGCCAGACCACTGGCAGACCTTAGTATTTTGCTCATGCTACTCCCCTATTCCTCTGCCAACTTATACTCCGTTGACGGGGGTTTCACAACACGGATTCCCAATCCCCGCAAGGATGCAACGGACCGCTCTCCAGAGCCCGCCAGGGCGTCTACAGAAGGAAAAAGAAGCGCTGCGGTTTGAAGGCGTTGACTTTATTCCCGCGGGCTCCAGGAGGTGCAATGTCCGACGCCATCCACAGGGCCGCTCAGTAGCACGCACTGCCCACAACGCGCGTCGCCGCCGTCAGGGGTGAAAAACGCACACGCAGAGCACCGGGTCACCGGGTCGGCCGAGCGCGGCCTGTACTCCATCGCCGAGCGCAGGCTCGCAGCGGCTCCGCTCAACAGTTCCGGGTCGACACAACCATTGGCTTCTCCCG
This sequence comes from Pseudomonadales bacterium, assembly GCA_963663395.1. Classification (GTDB taxonomy): domain Bacteria; phylum Pseudomonadota; class Gammaproteobacteria; order Pseudomonadales; family Azotimanducaceae; genus Azophilus. The sequence continues at coordinate 3,039,620 of OY760226.1, read as the reverse complement.
CTGTGGCGAGACGGCTCGATGTGGCACCCATGGCCCAACCCAGGGCTGCCGCAATTCCGGTCCGGATCAGATCACGCCGGGACAAGCAGCGCCGGGACCCTTGCGACGGACTCAATCCGGCGATGTTTACTCCTTCAACCATCCGCTTGCCGAATACCGTCCAGCAGTTTTCGCACCACCGACCACTGCGCTGGGGCATTGCCCCATCAGTTTCCGACGACGGCGCCCGCCGCCTCCTTACGCAGGCGCTGTGCATCGGCTTCGAGCAGGAAACGATCGGCAACCGCGCGACCGGCCGCGTCGATGACCTGCAGCACGTAGTCTTGACGTTCCGGATAAAGCCGCGCGACTTCACTCTTTTCGAACGGAACGAAGGATCCGATCAGAAAGCAGAATCCCGCCCCGGTGTTGTTGGGCAGATAGCTCCCCAGCGGTGCCGCCAGGCTGGGCAGCCGCACCCCGCCCAGGGCATTGCCCGCTGCATCCCGTGCGATCTCCATTGAGCCGTCCTCACCGTCGACCAGGTCGATCACCCGACTCGGCGGCGGCTCGGCGGTACCGCGCACCCATTGGTCGATGATTTCGAGCGTCGCCGACTGCACATACCCGATGCGCACCGGGTTGACCGGGTTGTCGCAGCCCGCGGCGAAACTCGGCAGGCCCAGATCCCGGCTGAGGGCCTTACCGCCCACGTCGACGGTGGCCTGGTCCACGTGCGCCCCGCCCGCCATCTCGTAGATACGCACCAGTGGGTACTCCGGCGGATGCTGGCGCAGCCGGTGAGACCGGGGAACCTCCGTCTCGGTCTGGAAACGTACGACCGGCACATCGACATCGACCAGGTTGCGCCTGTCCCCGGGAGGCAGACCCTCCGTTTCCCGTGTGGGCCTGTTGATGTTTTTTGCCGAGCCGCCGGCCGACAGGAAGTAACCGTCGATCAGCGGAGTTCCATCGGGCATGCGCTCGCGAGCGTGAAAGGAATTGGCGTAGGTGACCTGGTAGGCCACTGACTGCGAGTAGCCGGTGAGGATGGTACGCCGAACCGGGAAACCGGCCAGGGGATTGCCATCGGCATCCGGAGATTTCAGCAGCGCCGCCACTTCGCTCAGCATGTCCCAGATCTGGCCGAAGTATGGCATTTCCAGTTTCGCGTAGCGGCTGCTGTCGCGTTGCGGATAGGGGTCCCTCCCCCACTTGTCGCGCAGGAAATTCAGCGCCACCGGCTTGCTGGTGAGCCCGGCGTAAATCGCCCCCTCGCGCATCATGTATTCATGGGTGTTCTGCCAGATGGGGTCGCCGTCCCAGCCGGCAGTCGGATTCAGCACTTCGAGGTACAGGGTCCCGTTGAAGCGCTCCGCGTCCGCCGGCCTGCGGATCAGCAGGCGGGAGGTATAAGGAATGGCCTCGTCCCGCATGCGGACTGCGCTGCTTTGCGACTCGTCGTCCACGTATTCGTAGATATTAGCGTCGCCGGAGACCAGGAACTCCTCCTCAACATAACCGGATTTCCCCAGATCCTCGTACCAGGCGATAAAGGGGGTCGAGCGGGTCTCGTCATCACCGGGAACGACCGGCAGCGGTACAGTGGCCGGAATATCGACAGCGTGAGCGACATGGGCAAGTGACCAGGCCAGGCACAGGGCTGCGATGTGGACGCCGCCGCCGGGGCGGCAAAGGAATCCATTCAGCGGTTCCAGCTGCATGATCCCCTCCCTGACGGCCGAAATCCGACTATAGCGAAACCCCGGAGACCCGTCACGCAACCAGAGGGTGCCGCACTGCGGTAGCCTTTTCGGTGGTCGGCGATCAGCCGTAAACAGCAGCGCACACTGCCGCGCATTTGTCGACGTCCAGCAAGCCGTCCGTGCGCACGCCCGTTTCGATGTCGATCCAGAACGGTACGCCCATCGCGACGATCAGCCTTGCCGACAGCAGTTCGATGACGTTGTGGAGATCGATGCCGCCAGATACACCGCAGAATGGGTGCGTGTTGTAGACTTGCGGGAGCCACCTCGGCCGCACGCCCTTTCCGGGCGAGAGGTGGTGCAGCCAGTCAACGCGACCGTCGGGGGGAAATGCACCCGAGCACTTCAGTACAGCCCGTACGCCTTGACAGGCTGCGTACCGGCTGGCCCGGGCGACAACCCCGCCATCGGCCCTCCCCTGCATGTGATTGATTTGAACCCGCGAAAAACCGGCAACCTCGAATTCCGTGGGCCTGCCCTTGACCACTGCCGCCGCAAGCGGCCCGCAAAGATGCGCGGACAACCGGACGCCGGCGGAACGCAAGCGCTCGAGAAGCGCCGGATCGGCAAAAGGCGGGCCGCTTCGGTCGGGATGAACGAGAACACCCCATTCGATGGGATATTGCTCGCTCAATGCCCGCAGATCGCCAATCGTCTGCGGATCGTCAACACCCGAAAATGCAATGAATGCGGGTTTCAAATGACTCGTCAGCACAGGCGACAGTCAGAATTTGCCGCCGGCGATGAAGGTGACCGCAACCCTGCCGAAAGCCGTTCTTCAACGCCAGGAGTGCTTGAATTGACGACGACCCCATCGCCAGTGACCGTCGACAGGCAGACGGTCGTCACGGCGCAGAGGCCGTTCTCCTCTAGTCTGGAAAGACCGGGTTTGATGAGCATGGGTCCCTCGAGCATGCTCGCAAAAGCACTTGCCACCGCCATGAAATCCACCGGTCCGCTGACCCATAGCGTCCGGCGCACGATCCAGGCAACCGGCCCAATCATAGCGTTTGGCTTGCGCCGTTGCTACAGCATTGCAGAAGGCAGGCCGACCAGCCCGCTTACGATCACCGCACCGGCACATTTCCGTGCCTTCGCCAGCAGCCAGTGGAGGGGTCAGGCACCGTGGGGGCGCGGTAGCACAGGGTCTACCGGCTCGCCCACCCCTGCGAGTTCGCGGCCGTGGTGGATGTCCGGAACTCCACCGGGCGGTTTACTTATCGCCCCAAAGCCATGCCCTGCCGAACCTTCGGCAGAACCTCGGACGCCAGGTATTCGATACGCCGGCTACCGCTCTCCACCGACTCGCCCGGGAATTGCGCCCAGAAGTGTACATCGGCGATTTCGGGGTAGTCGGTGAGCATCTGCTTCAGGTTCGCGACGGCGCCGCCGGCATCGCATAGCTCGTAGAGCCCGCCTTCGATCGCGCTCGCGGCATCCGGGAACAGCGGCACGGATTCAGGCGCCCCGAAGGCGCCCCAGGAGATGTACTGGTTGGTCTGATACAGCACGTGATCTCCGATGCGAGCGACTTCCGCCTCCGGATCCGGTGCCACGATCATCCAGTTTCCGGCGCAGATGACCCCCTGGGAGCGGTCCTTCCCCTGTTCCTGCAACGCATTGATGTACAGGTCGTGCCCGATGCCGCCGGTGGAGAGAAATCCGTCGCCGAGCCGTGCGGCCCGGGCGATCGCCGGTTCCGCCATGCCACCCATGAGGAGCCTGGGCGTTTCGGCGGGGGCCGGCCCGACGGGCAGCCCGTCTATCTGGTAGCGCTTGCCTTCGATGGTGACGGGGCTGCCGGACCAGGCCTGGCGAATGATGTCGATGCCTTCCTCCATCAGGCTCGGCCGGTGGTTGAGCCGGCGCCCGAAGTAGTCGAATTCCAGCGCCCGGTAGCCGAGCCCGACGCCGAGGTCGAAGCGCCCCCCCGACAGGATCGACACGGCCGCCGCGTCTTCCGCGAGGCGCACGGGATCGGCCAGGGGCAGCAGCATCAGGTTGGTGCCGATGCGCATGCGCGAAGTCCGCTCGCCGATGGCGGCGGCGAGCACCAGGGGCGAGGGCGTATAGCCGTCTTCGCAGAAATGGTGTTCCGTCAGCCAGACGGAATCGAAACCGAGCGTCTCCGCCCAGGCGATCTGATCGAGGGAGTCGCGGTAGAGCCGTTCGAAGGAAACCGGACTCGGCGCCGGATTTCTGAAGTCGTACCAGAGTCCGAAATTCACGCGGCGTTCGCTCATGAGAGCCTCCGGGACAGAAAGTCGAGCAACACGGAATGGTAGTGGTCACGATCCTCCAGGAACGGGGCATGCCCGCAGTCCTCGAAAATTTCCAGCTGGGCATCCGCCAGGGTCGCCGCGGCGAACCGCCCGATATCGGCGGGCACCACGCCGTCGGCTTCGCCGGCCACCACCAGCGCTGGGCAGGCGAGCCCCGCCATGGCTTCGCGCTGGTCGAGGCCCGCCAGGGCGCCCAGCGAAGCATCGGCGGCCGGGCTCGCTTCCAGGGCGATCTGCCAGGCCCGCTGTTTGACTGCCTCGCCGACATCCGCCGCAAACACGCCATCGAAATAGAGGGTTCTGAGAAAGTTGACGCGGTCCGCGCGCAGGGCGCCGACCGTGGCCGCGACGTCCTCGGACTGCCCGCCGTGGGGAAAACCTTCCGCCTGCGTGTAACGTGGTGTGGCGCCTCCTGTCAGCACGAGGCCACCGAGCCCGCTGCCCAGCCGGACAGCGGCGTCGACGACCACCGCGCCCCCCAGGGACCAGCCATTGAGCACGGGGCGCTCGAGCCTCAGGTGCCGGCAGAGCATGGCCAGGTCGGCGCCGAGCGCCTCGATGGAAACGTCCGTGAAGTCCTTGTCGGACGCGCCGCAGCAGCGGTGATCGTAGGCCACGGCCCCGTATCCCGCATCGACCAGGCTTGCAACGGTATCGTCCCAGACCCGGCATCCCATGCCCCAGCCGTGGGACAGCACCACCGTGCGTTCGCCCGGATGATGCTCAAAATAGATCTCCTTCCCGGACTCAACCCGCAGTCTGCCCATACCCGTCTCCCGGCTGTTTGTTTCTCAATCGAATCGGATGCACCGGCGGCAAATGCTCCGGTCACCCGGAAACATACCCGCACTCGGCTCCGCGCTCAAAACTTACCGGCCGGCGCCTCCGCACCCGGGACGATCTGACCTGCCGGCATTTCGCGCGCAAGCAGCGCCACGGCCTCCCGTAGCGGCTTCAGGCTGAGGGCCAGGCAGACGGCGGCCACCGCGTAGTTCACCACCGCAAGCGAAGAAAGCGACAGGTCGATGGCATCCTCCCGCCCGAACACGTAGTCGTTCATCAACCCGACGATCAGCGGCGCAAGCAGGTAGGCCAGAAAATTCACGCACACCAGGTACAGCGCAATCATCTGGCCCCGCATCTGGTTGGGCGCGATGGCTCCCAGCGCCGCGTTGCTCAAGCCCGGCGGCATGGCCATGGTAAACGTGATGGGCACCAGCAACACCGCGGCCACCAGGCCGCTATCGAACAGCGGCAGGAAGACGGCAACCGGACCCAGCACCAGCACGCCCCAGAACGTGACCCGCATGGGCGCGTCCGCGCCGCCCCTGGCAATCAGGCGTCCCGCGTAATATCCGGCCCAGACGCTGCCAATGATGCCGGCCACCAGCGCCACGAATCCGTAGGTCAGGCCGATCTCCGTTCTGGACCAGTCGTGTTTGCGCACGAAGAATTCCACTACCCAGGTCATGAATGCCCAGCCCTGGATCGCCAGGCAGAGATAGGCGACAAAGTGGAAGGTCAGGTACTTGCCACGGGTCTTCACGAAGGCCCAGACCTCGCGGATGGCGAACCCCGACGCATCTTCCGTAACCAGGCCCCGCCGCTTCGGTTCCGCAATGGTGAACATCACCGCCGCCAGCAGAATGCCCGGCAGGCCGACGGCAACCAGCACCATCTGCCAGGAATAGAGCTCGCCGAATACGGGCAGCACGTAATTCGGCTGCGCTTCCAGCCAGTCGACCAGCGGGCCGCCGACGATGTTGGCCAGCCCCGTGCCGAGAAAGGGCGCCGCGCCGACTATGCCAAAGGCGAGCGGCAGCCGGTTGCTCTCGAAGTAGTCGGCAAGCATTGACACCGTGGCCGGGCCGAGGGTCGCCTCCCCGACACCGACGCCCATGCGGGCAAGAAACAGGTTGCGGAAGCTGTCCGCCTTGCCCGCCAGCGCCGTCATCAGGCTCCAGGTGAATATGCCGGCGGCGATCAGGTTGCGGCGGTTGTGGTGGTCGGCGGCACGGGCCAGCGGCAGGGTCGCCAGGGTATATACCAGCGAGAAAGCGAGCCCGATGATGAGCGAGATCTCGGTGTCACTGATACCGCCGAGGTCCCGCTTGATGGGGCCGATCATGACGTTGAGGATCTGCCGGTCGATGAACGACAGGGTGGACGCCACCGTCAACAGGATCACCACGTACCACTGTGTACGCGGCGAATAGGGAACCTTCGGCAAGGTGCCGTTCACGTGCCAATCTCCTCGGAACCATCCGGCTGGGCCGCGACAGAATAGGCCACCGGGACTCGGCGTGGCCAGCCAAACCTTCCCGGTCAGTCAGGCTTGGACGCTGTCGTTGAGCCGGCCGTACGCGGTGAACTGCCGCCGATGGCCGCAATGTCGCCAATTCGAACGGGCTTGATCGGCACACGGGGCGCGAACAGGGAATATTCTTCCGCCGCGCGCCCCGTGTGGCGCTCGATGATGGATGCGGCAACCGGCGCGCAATAGCGGCCCTGGCAAGGCCCCATGCCCAGGCGGGTACGCCGTTTCAGCATGGCGATGGTCGAGTCGCCCTGCTCGAGGGCCGCATCGATGTCGCTCAACCGGACGTTTTCGCACCGGCAGACGGGCGTGTCGGGTGCGGCAAGTTCCGTCTGGTAACGCACCGCGTCGAACAGACGCCACAACGCAGCCTGAAACCTGCGGTGCCGGTGCAGCCTGCGAACGGCACGGTCACCGTCATGCCTGGCGGGAAGTTCGGCACCCAGCGATTCGACTACCGCACAGGCGGCGACAACGCCCTCCTCCAATGCGGCCGGGGCACCGCCCAGGCCGCAGCAGTCGCCGACGGCGTAGATGCCGGCAACGGTGGTTTGACACTGCTCGTCGCGCACCGTCACAAGGTGGCCGCGCAGGTCGTCATGCCGGTGACGGCAACCCAGGCACCTGAGCACTTCGTTGTTCGGCTGAAAGCCGTAGCCGACGCAAACCGCGTCCACCGCCAGCGCCGGTTCCGCGGGTTCGCTTTCCCGGCCTACCTTCGCGAGCGTTGCCTCGAGGCGCCCGTCGACGGCTTCCACCGACTTCAGCACCCGCCGGTACACCACCGGCACACCCGCCTTTCTCAACCCGGCCAGGTAGCCGAGCCCGTCGAGAGCCAGGCGTGGTGCGGCGAGGAGCATTCCGGCGGCATCGCCGAAGTGTGCCAATCCGGGCCGCCGGGCTGCCTCCGCCACCGCCGCAACGGCCACGCCGGCACGCTGCATTTCCAGAGCCACCTGCAGGTTCAGCGGGCCGTTCCCAGCCACCAGTACGCGCTTGCCGGCGAGTACGCCGTAACTGCGCAACAGGGTCTGGGCTGCACCGGTAGTCATCACCCCCGGCAAGGTCCACCCCGGCACGGGCACGCCCCGCTCGTAAGCGCCGGTTGCAACAATGGTGCGCCGTGGGCGCATGATCCAACTGCCCCGCCCGTCGGCGATCCCGAACTCGTTCGGGGCGAATGCGCCCCAGACCTCCGCTCCGGACAGAATCCGCACACCGGAACGCCGCGCCCGTTCGACCAGTTTGCGGCCACGCTCGAACTGCGAATCGCCGGCCAGGGACGCGGGCAGGTCCGCCGCGGCTACCGGCTGTTTGAAAAACTGACCGCCGAGCGCGGGCCGCTCATCGACCAGAACGACATCGACACCCGAGCCGGCAGCCACGGATGCTGCGGTGAGCCCGCCCGGACCACCCCCGATAACCAGCAGGTCCGGCGTTTCCGGCGGCGCCTGGCCGGCGGCTTGCTCCGGCGCATGCTCCCCGGGCGCGGCCAGTTCAGGCATCCGGGAAATCCGCATCGAATTCGCCACGGGCGTCATGCAGGCCCGGATGCCGCTGCGGCCGTCGATGAGCACCCGGCACTCCTGGCAGACGCCCATGCCGCAGAAAAGGCCCCGCATTTCCCCGCGGCCGGCATCCCTGATCTCGCGCTCGCCGGCAGCGGTCAGAGCCGCGGCCACGGACAGGCCCGGCCGGCAGCGGATTTCCCGCCCCTCGAAAAAGATGCTCAACCCATCCATGGCTGCACTAGCCGCACCTCTAATCGTGAATAAACTACTGCGCCGGCAACCATGCGCCACGACGCTCGCGCGAAACACTGGATCGTTTTCTCAACGTCCCACGGCCCCGGCGGGCGGCTGCCATCCTTCCGGAGGCGGTATGCGTTCCAATGGATTGATGTTCACCGCAAATCCGCTGTCGCTGCCGTTCATGAGCATGCGCCGCTCGGCGATCCTCCAGCCGGCGTCCTGCCGCACGAAGCGGTCATGGTACTGCCCGAAAATGGTGGCGCTGGAACCGTCCGGCCGCTCGTGCCAGGCCTGTACATAGCTTTGCACCCTGGCCTCGCCGTCCCCCGTGAACTCGACTTGCACGTTGCTCAGGTGGTGGGAGGTGCGCGCCCACCGCCACATGCGGGCAAGCGAGTTTTCCAGGTTTGCGGCGTCGCGGCTCTGCAACCATTCCTCCGGCCCGTACTCCACAAGGCAATCCTCCGTGAACAGGGCGCAAAGGCGCGGCAGGTCCATCCGGTCGAGTGCAGTGCAGTACTCGTTAAGCACCCGGGTTATCTCCGCGGTGTCGCACAGTTGCCGCAGCCGTTCATCATTCATGATGCTGTTCCCGGCGGTTCAGCGCACATAGGTCGACCCATTGACATCGAGGGTTGCGCCGGACAGGTGGCGCACCCGGCCCTCGGCGAGAAAGGCGATCAGCTCGCCCACTTCGCCCGGAGGCACCCACTCGCGCATGGCCAGCGTCTGTGTCACGGCATCCTCGCCACCCTGCATTTCGGCGAAGTCGATGGACATGCGGGTCTTCACGATTCCCGGCGCGATGATGTAGGTGTAGATGCCTTCCTTCGCGTAACCCCGGGCAATGGATTGGGCGACGGCCTTGATCGCCCCCTTTGATGCGGCATAGGCGATCATTTTCGGATCGGTCACGCCGCGCTGCGCCACCCAGCTCGACATCAGCACGATGATGCCGCCGCCCCTGGTTCTGAAATGCCTGACCGCCGCGCGCATCAGCCGTGCCTGGGCCTGCACGTTCACCTGGAGGTGCATGTCCCAGGAATGCTCCCAGTTCTCTTCGCTGTCGTCGATGCCGCCGGACGGGTCCATGAACGCGGCATTGAGAACGAGTACGTCCACGTGGCCCCGCCAGGCGACGGATTCCTGCCACACGCGCTCGACCGCGGCGTTGTCGGTGAAGTCTCCGGCCACCAGGTGGCTGCGGCCCGCGGGAATGCCGGCGACCGCCGCTTCGGCGCCTTCCCGGTCGCCCGGCTGCCCGCGGTAGTGGGCAATCAGGCGGGCGCCGGCAGCGCCGAGTATCTCCGCGGTGGCGGCGCCAATTCCCTGGGAGGCGCCGGTCAGCAGGATGACCTTTTCGCTCAAGGGTGCTGCACTCATGAATTTCGAGATACCGTCATGTGAACGTGTTCAATGCGGAAATGCCCTGGCCCGGCACAACACGGGGAACCGATTTGAACCTGACTCATTCAACAAACTCATCCGCGAACAGCAGTTCCGGCAGCCCGGAATTTCGAGGCCGTTCCACCGTTGCCGGGTGCGTTTGTCATCCTGGCCCCCCACCACGGATAATGGCCGCTCATTATTGCACTGTCGGAGGATGGCGGTCACTGCACCCTTGGAGCCCGAAGGCGACTGGCGCCGGCTCGTCGGTCGCGTACGCGCCGGCCGCGCGCTGAAGCCCGATGCGTGGCCCGGCAGCGCCCGCTGTGCGGTCGCATTCTCCTTCGACTGCGACCACGAAGCCTACGAACTCGGCGCCGGCGGCGAGGCGGTCGGGCGCCTGGCCTGGGGGGAGTTCGGCCGGCGGGTCGGGGTGCCGCGAATCCTGGAGGTCCTGGGCCGGCACGGGGTCGCGGCAACATTCTTCATGCCCGCGGTCTGTGCGCTGATCGACCCCGAAGAGACGAAGCGCATCGCCGGCGCCGGCCACGAAGTCGGCATTCACGGCTGGATGCACGAAAACAATTCGCTCCTCGACGCAGAAACGGAACGGAGTTTGGCATTACGCTCGCGAGACCTGCTCGCGGGGCAACTGGGAGAAGCGCCGGTGGGATTCCGGTCGGCAAACTGGGACCTGAGTCCGAACACGATCGAGATCGTCGCGGAGATGGGCCTCGAGTACGACAGCTCCCTGATGGCCGATGAGGACTGCTACGAGTTGTTGCTCGACGGAAAGCCCACCGGCGTGGTCGAAGTTCCTGTCGAGTGGCTCCGCGACGACGCCGTCTACCTCATGTTTAACCGCCAGCCCGCGACCCGGCCCTGGGCCACGCCCGAGGACGTCTTCAACATCTTCCGACGCGAACTGGATGCCGCCTGGCAACAGCGCGGCCTGCTGCAACTGGTCATGCACCCGTTCGTCATCGGCTACCGCTCGCGCATCTGGATACTGGAGCGCCTGATCGAGCACGCCAGATCCATGGGCGATGTCTGGTTCGGCACCCATGCCGAGGTGGCCCGCTGGGTCAGGGCGCCGCAATGAAGAAGGAAATCAACAAGCGCGATTACGTCAACTCGCTGGTGCGGGGCCTGGAAATCATGCGCGCCTTCACCCGCACGCGCCCGAGCATGACGCTGAGCGAAATCTCCCGCGCCACGGACCTGCCCCGGGCCGCCGTACGCCGCTTCATGCTCACCCTGGTTGGCGAGGGCTACGCGGAGACCGACGGCAAGTACTTCAACCTGAAACCGAAGGTGCTGGAACTCGGCTATGCCGCCCTCTCCTCCCTGTCCTTCGTGGAAGTCGCCCAGCCCATCATGGCGCGGCTCGCCTTCAAGCTCGAGGAATCGGTGTTCGCCGCCATGCTGGACGACGAAGACGTGGTCTACGTGGCCAGCGCGGTGTCACCGGAGCGGCGCGTGCGCATATCCGTCGCCGTCGGCAGCCGCGCACCGGCCCACACCGTATCCACGGGCCGCATACTGCTGGCCGCCTTGCCGGAGAAAGAACGGGAGGCCTACCTGGCCAAGGCGAAGCTGACACGCTTCACCCCCAACACCGTCACCTCCCGGGTCAAGCTCCGCAAGCTGATCGAAGAAGCCGGCAACCAGGGCTGGAGCATCGTCGACCAGGAACTGGAAATCGGCCTGCGCTCCATCTCCGTGCCCATCCGGCAACGAAACGGCGACGTGGCCGCCGCGCTAAACGTCGCCTGCCCGAGTTCCCGGGTCACCCAGGAAGACATGCACACGCGGGTACTCACGGAGTTGCAGGCGGCCTCTCAAAGCATCACCGCTGCCTTGCACTGAACCGGCGCCAGCGACCGCTGAACGCCACCCCTCCGGCACGACTTGTGCCCGGCTTTGTTACCGCACTGACGCCGCTGACGAAAGTGTCGGGGTCATCGCAAACGTCTCGTGAGCCACGAGTTCCGGTAGCGTGGCCACCGGCAACGCTCGACGGGAGCCTTACTCCAGGAATTCGAAAACGCCCGGACTCGACGTCAACGCCTCGACGTCCTCGATCTCGATCGGGATGTCCCGGCTCAACCACTCGTGCCCTTCCTCGGTGACCAGCACATCGTCTTCAAAGGCGACCCTCGGACCTTCCGGCGGCATCACGCCCTGCTCGATCGCCAGCGCCATGCCGGGCTTGAAGGGCACCAGGTAGTCGCCCTCGTCGTGCACCTCCAGGCCGATGAAGTGCCCGATGCCGTAGTAGTAGTACTCGTCATATCCTCCGGCATCGCGCAGCATCTCCATCGCCTTGTCGTGCAGTTGCCACCAGGTCGCACCGGGCCGAATCATGCCGATCACCGTCTTCTGCACATTCAGGGCTATTTCGTAGAGTTCACGCTGGCGCTCGGTGAAGCGGCCGTCGATGGGTGCGGTGCGTTGAATGTCGGCGGAATAGTCGTTGAACGCCGCTCCGGTATCGGTCCAGACCAGGTCGCCCGCGGCGAATACGGCGCCACCAGCCCGGGGCACGAATTCGATCCAGCCCTCGGGAATTTCCTCGCCGTCGTGCGGCGTCTGCACGCCGGAACGGCGCACGGATGTCGGAAAGCCCAGCAACGCGCCCCGGTAGCGGTACACGAAGTCGATGATCTCCATGACCTGCATTTCCGTCATCCCCGGGCGCGTGGCCCGGAACCCGTGCCGGAGCCCCTCGTTGACGATGGCAACGCTGCGCCTCAGGTTGGCGATCGACCAGGAATCCTGCAACTGGCGTACCTGGTCGAGAATTTCCGCGGAGTCCCGCAGGCGGATTTCAGGCGAGAAGCGGCGGATTCGTTCGAACTGTTCCAGCCGGGGCGGTTCCGGCATGCCCAGGCGGAAGAAGCGCGGATAGTTGAGGTACAGCGCCTTGTCGTTTGTGCCCCACGCCCGGGACAGCGCCGCCGCCAGGGGCCAGCGCCGCACCTGGGTGATGCGCCAGTCGCGAAAGTCCGTCATCGCCACCGAAAGGTCGTGCTCCAGCACGGCGAACGGCCGTACATCCTCGATGCCGGTGCGCCGGGCGATGTTCTCCGGGTCCATGGACGTATACAGCACGACCCAGGGGCGAACGGGCTCGTCGAGCCGGCCTTCCGCCGCCGGTGCCGCCGGCAACAGCAGCAGCGCCGAGTCGAGGCTGTAGATGCCGTCGAGCCCCGTCAGGTAGGTAAAGTCGTGGTTGTCCGAGTGGGGTACCTGGAACTCCAGGCGCCGCTCCTGGGCACGTTCCACGGAGAAGACGATCATGGCGCCTTCGGGCATGGCTTCCAGCACCCTGGCCCGGCGCTTCGCGAAGATTTCACGCAACTGCCCGGGATCCGGATTGTCGACATCGAGCCGGTCCGCGAGCGCGGCTTCCGCGGCAAAGTCGTAGGTGAAAGGCCTGAAATCCCGCTCCGCGGCTACCGCAAGCAGCGGGGCCGCAGCCAACAGGACGGCAAGGCATACGCCGGCTCTGATCATTCGTTTCCTCCCTGTACCGATCCGCGCGCAATCGACAACTGCCGGATCGACTTGCTGCCCGTTCAACCGGGTTCCGCTTGAACGGAGGGTCTTCCGGCATCCCCGAATCCGTTGCTCCGGAAGGACGCCACCCACCGTCTTCCCCGGTAGCGCGGACAGTCGATTTGGCAAATAATAGCGTGAAAGGGAGGATATCATGTCATCGAAAATCACTTGCAGATCCCTGTTGAAGGGCCTGGTCTGCGTACTCGCCACCCTGCCCCTGGCAGCGTCCTGCGCTGAACAGACCGCCCCCAATCCCAACTCCTACGAAACCCTGACAGCACTGTTCGCCGACTGGCGGGAGTTCGAGAGCCCGCCGCTGCTCGACGGCGCCCCCGATTACACGGCGGAACGGTTCGCTGCCGCCTACGAGGAATTCGCTGGATTCCGGGCACGCCTCGACGCCATCGACGCCAGCGGCTGGCCCATCGAACAGCAGGTGGACTGGCACCTGGTGAACGCCGAGATGAACGGCTTCGACTTCAATCACCGCGTGCTCAAGCCCTGGGTGCGCGACCCGGCGTTCTACCAGTCGATCTGGACCTACAAGAGCGATGTGCCGGCCCATGAGGGCCCCACCCACCACGCGGTACTGGAACTGTGGACCTACGAGTTTCCGCTTTCACCCGGCGAGGAGCAGCGGATGATCGGCGATCTGCAGGTGATCCCTCCGCTCATGCGCCAGGCGCAGGGCAATCTCACCGGAAACGCACGTGACCTGTGGGTTGCGGGCATACGCAACATCCGCAGTCAGCGCGACCGCCTGGACAGCATTCTGGAGATGGCGGGCGACGGCGCAAGCGCGGCACTGACCGAAGCGGTCGCAGCCGCCCAGGCGGCCACGGACGAGCTTGTGGCCTGGCTGGATGAGCAGGCGCCGTCCAAGACCGGCCCGTCCGGCCTCGGCAAGGACCAGTACACCTGGTACCAGCAGCAGGTGCACTACCTGCCGCTCACCTGGGAGCAGGAAGTGGACCTGCTGCAACGGGAACTCGACCGGGCCTGGTCGTCGCTGAAGCTCGAGGAACACCGGAACCGCAACCTGCCGCAACAGGTTGCCGCAGCCAGCCCGGAAGAATACGACCGTCTGGCCGATGCGTCCGCCACGAGGCTCATGGCATGGCTCGCGGACGAGCAGGTCATGCACGTGAAAGACAACATGGACCCGGCCCTGCGCGAGCACCTCGGCACTTTCGTTCCCGTGGAAACGCGCAACTTCTTCTGGATCGCCGCGCACTTCGACCCCACGCCGCTCTATACCCACTTCTATCACTGGTGGGAGCTGGCGCAGATGCGCGACGAGCCCCATTCCAGCCCGATCCGCCGCGGAGCGCTGCTCTACAACATCTTCGACACCCGCAACGAGGGCACGGCCACCGGCGTGGAAGAGATGTTCATGCACGCGGGCCTCTACGACGTCAATCCCCGCTCCCGGGAACTGGTTTGGATCATGCTGGCCCAGCGCGCGGCCCGCGGGCTCGGCTCCCTGTACGCCCACGCCAACGACATGACCATGGCGGAGGCCGGCACCGTGCACGTGGACTGGACGCCGCGCGGCTGGATGGGCACGGAGCGCGAACTGATGGAATTCGAACAGCAACTGTACCTGCGCCAGCCTGGCTACGGCACCAGCTACGTCACCGGCAAGTACCTGCTCGAGCGCCTGCTCGCGCACCGCACCAAGCAGACGGAGAACGACGAGGCCCCCTATACCCTGCGTGACTTCTACGCTGAACTGAACGACGCGGGTTCCGTTCCCATTGCCCTGGTGCACTGGCAGCTGACCGGCGACGATGCGGATGTCCGCAAGATTCTCGACGCGGATTGAACGTTGCGATCATGACAACGCCGGTTTCCGCGTCGCGCCGGGATACGAGGGTTTCGTTAGTACGGGGCGAATCCCGTCTGTTCAGCAAAGCGCCTCGACCGAGGCCTCGGATACCGGGGCCGAAACTCCTCCGGCCTGCGGAATCGAGCAAGCTGACTCGGGGCTGCCGGTCACTCCTGGCCGCCGCCGCATTCCTGGCCGCGAGCGGTGCGCCGGCAGACAGCGACCCGCTTACCGACGAGGTGCGCCGCGCCGCGCTCGCACGGGAAGCGCATGTCGAATACATGGTGATGGTGCCCATGCGCGACGGCGTTCGCCTGGCCTCGCGCATCTACCTGCCGAAGAACGCCGAGGGCCCCGTCCCCACCATTCTGTGGCGCTCCCCTTACAACTTCTCCGAGAAGATGGAACCCAACCCGGACTACTTCGACGCCAACCTGAAGTTCGCGCTCGATGCTGTCCGCCGCGGCTACGCCTTCGTGAAGCAGAACGAGCGCGGCAAGTTCTTCTCCGAGGGAACCTGGGAGGTGCTCGGACGCCCGCGCACCGACGGCCGCGACACCCTCACCTGGATCGCGGAACAGGAGTGGTCGAACGGCAAGGTCGGCACCACCGGCTGTTCTTCCACCGCCGAGTGGATCATGGCGCTGGCGAGCGAACCGCACCCGGCCCATGCCGCCGCCGTGCCCATGAGCCCGGGCGCGGGCATCGGCCGTATGGGGCCCTACTACGAGCAGGGCAACTACTACAAGGGCGGCGTCATCCAGCTGCCCATGCTCACCTGGCTCTACCACGAACAGAACCTGGTGCGCCCCATGTTCCCCGCCGACCTGTCGCGGGAGGAGCGCATCCGTGTCTCGAGATATTACGATCTCGCGCCCTCCTACCCCGATGTCGACTGGGGCACCGCCTTCCGCCACCTGCCGCTGAAGGATGCGATCGTCGCCGCGGGCGGGCCCAACGGCATCTTCGACGAAATGACGAGCCGCGGCCCGGATCACCCGGACTGGTACAAGGGTGGGCTCTACCACGACAACGAGGACTTCCACGTTCCCGCCCTGTGGGTGAACGCCTGGTACGACCTGTCCGCCGCGCCCAACATCGAACTGTTCAACCACGTACGGCGCAACGCGAGCGAAGAGCGGATTCGCGACGGCCAGTACCTGGTCGTCGCCCCCACGGAGCACTGCCACATGTACCGCCTGCGCGACCCACATGTCGTCGGCGAGAGGAACATGGGGCGCGTGCACTTCGGGCTCGACGACATGGTGTACGACTTCTTCGACCTGCACCTGAAGGGCGAGCGCAACGGCTTCCCGGACAGGCAGCCCAGGGTGCAGTATTTCGCCATGGGTTCCAATGAGTGGCTGACGGCGGAATCCTGGCCCCCCGAAGGCGCGACCGAACTCAAGCTGTACCTGGCGAGCGGCGGCCGCGCCAACTCCCTGTCCGGCGACGGCGCCCTGGTCGCCGAACCACCCGCCGACGGCAACCGCGACACCTTTACCTACGACCCGATGAACCCGGTACCCTCACTCGGCGGCAACGTCTGCTGCCTGAGCGACCAGGTGAAAACCGGCTCCTTCGATCAGCGCCCCGTCGAATCGCGCCAGGACGTGCTGGTCTACACCGGCGAACCGCTCACGGACGACCTGGAAGTGACCGGGGGAATCGAGGTGGTGCTATATGTCTCCTCCGATGCGCGCGACACGGACTTCACCGTCAAGCTGCTCGACGTGGAACCCGACGGCACGGCCTGGAACCTGGACGAAACCATCAAGCGGGCACGCTACCGGGAGGGCTTCGACCGCGAAGTCTTCATGGAGGACGGGGCGGTCTACGAACTGCGCTTCGCCCCGCTGATGACCAGCAACGTGTTCCGCGCCGGACACCGCATCCGCCTGGAGGTATCGAGCAGCAATTTCCCGCGCTTCGCCCGCAACCTCAACACCGGCGGGTGGAATCCGGCCGAAACCTCGCATGTCGTGGCCACGAATTCCGTGCACCACGGGCCGGAGCGGCAATCATACATCCTGTTGACGACGCTGCCGCGCCAATAGCCGCACTGAAGCGAACTGCCGCAAGGTACCGACTGGAACGTCAGCGTCGTGACGTTCTCGGTGAACGCTACAGCGGGGCCGCAGCAGGCCATCAGCACCAGCAGCCAGCCGCGGGGCTCCCACTGTATTGCTTGCGTTTCACACCGGGTACCGGACAATCGCTCGCATGTCAGCATATCCACCCTGGTTCGATCCCGCCATGCCGGCGCGGGAGGAGTGCGTGCTCGAGGCCCTTCTGAAAAAGGCCGGTCGGCAGCGCCCGGAACGCGTTTTTGCGGTGTTCGAAGACGGCCGGCAATGGACCTATGGCGAGACACTGGAGAGGACACGTGAGTGGGCACAGGGCCTGCAGCAACTTGGCGTGACGCGTCAGGAACGGGTCCTGGTCTGGCTCCCGAACGGGCCGGAAATCCTCAGAAGCTGGTTTGCGCTGGCTTTCCTGGGCGCCGTGTATGCGCCGGTCAACCTGGCATACCGGGGCGACCTTCTCGAACACGTGATTGCCAATTCCGGGGCAAGGGTCATGATCGTTCACGCGGCCCTGGTCGAGCGCCTGCGGGGACTCGAACTCGCGAATCTCGAGCGCGTCGTCGTCATCGGCCGGATGCCGGACGTCGAATTGCCCGTATCGCTGCTGCCCGCCGACACCCTCGACGGTGACGGCGGTGCCTTGCAGGCGGTGCAGCCGGTAATGCCCTGGGACACCATGGCACTCATCTACACATCGGGCACCACCGGCCCATCCAAGGGCGTGCTCTGTTCCTACCTGCACTACTACACGGTGGGGGTGCTGGCGGTGGGATTCATCGAGCCCCATGAGCGCTGCCTGATCAGCATGCCGTTGTTTCACCTCGGCGCGACGGGGGGTGTGTACGGCGCGCTCGTGCGCCAGGCCGGCATCGGGGTGATCGAAGGCTTCAGCACCGACCGCTTCTGGGACCAGGTGCGCAGCATGAACTGCGCCACCCAATGCGGCCTGGTCGGCAGCGTCATCGCCTTCCTGAGCAAGCGGCCGGCCGCCGCCAACGACCTCGACAATCCGCTGCGCCGGGTTCTGGCTGCCCCGGTGGACGAGCAGATACGGGAGCTGGCCCGCCGCCATGGTTTCGAATATTTCACCGGCTTCGGCATGAGCGAGGCGCCGATTCCGCTGGTGAGCGAAATGAACCCGACCCGGTCCGGTTACTGCGGACGGGTGCGCCCGGGCGTGGAATGCCGCATCGTCGACGAGAACGACATCGAAGTGCCGGTCGGAACGGTGGGGGAACTGATGGTCAGGGCCGATCTGCCCTGGTCGCTCAACAGCGGTTATGTCAATGCGCCAGAAGCGACGCTCAAGGCCTGGCGCAATGGCTGGTTCCACACGGGCGATGCGTTCTACCGGGACGAGGGGAATCGCTTTTTCTTCGTTGACCGGATGAAGGACTCGATACGCCGGCGGGGCGAGAACATCTCGTCGCTGGAGGTGGAGAAAGCGGTGCTTGCGCACCCGGACGTTCTGGATGCCGCGGCCATACCGGTACCGAGCGGGTATTCCGAGGACGAGGTCATGGTCGTGGTGCAGCCCAGGTTGGGCGGCAGTGTCGATGCGCTCGCACTGATTGAATTCCTGGTTCCGAAAATGGCTCACTTCATGGTTCCGAGATACGTTCGGATCATGGACGAACTGCCCAAGACGCCGACCAACAAGGTGCAGAAGACGGCGTTGCGGGAACAGGGCATTACCGCGGATACCTGGGACCGGGAACAGGCCGGCATCATTCTCAAGCGCGACAGGTTGACGACTTGAAAATCGGTCTTTCGGCTTCGTTCGGCGATTCGCCCCTACGCGACATCGGTTTCCTGAAGGATTTCGCACAGGCCGCGGAGGACTGCGGTTTCAACTCGCTGTGGGCGCCCGAGCACATCGTGTTTTTCAACCGCTACAGCGATCCGTACCCGCACTCACCGAAAGGTGACAACCCCTGGCGCAACCGGTTCGGGCTGTACGACCCGCTGCTGGTGTGCGCGGTGGCGGCCTGCGTCACGACGCGCCTGCGGCTCGGCACGACGGTGCTGATCGTGCCGGAACGGCCGGCGCTGCTGACCGCCAAGGAAGTCATGACCCTCGATCATGTTGCCCAGGGGCGCTTCGAGTTCGGCGTTGGCCTCGGCTGGTCCTCCCAGGAATACGAAGCGCTGGGGGTCCCCTGGCCGGGCCGGGGCAGGCGCTTCGATGAATACCTCGACGCGATCCGCCTTGCCTGGTCGGGCGAGACCGCCGAGTTCCACGGTGAGTTCCTGGAGTTCGAGGACGTGGTGTTGCAACCGCGGCCGCTCACCAGCGGCGGCCCCCCGATCCTGGTCGGCGGCAATTCCGGGCTCGCCATGCGGCGCGCGGTGCATCGCGGTGATGGTTGGTTCGGCGTGTGGACCCCCCACGACGATGCGCCAAGGCTGCTGTCACGGCTGCAGGCGGAATTGGAAAAAGCCGACCGCACGCGACGCGACGGGTTCCTGGTCAAGCTGAACGTGCCGTTCTCCCCGCATAATTCGGACGACCAGGTTTTCGCGATGATTGAAGCGGCGGCACGGTTTGACCTGGACGAACTGGTCGTCCAGGCGCCGATCCGGTCGAAGCACCTGGCAGGCGACATGCGCCGCTGGAGTGCGCTGCTCGGGCTGAACGACTAGTCCACCTGGGGCCGCTGCCCGCGTGGCGGCGCCCTCACTGCTCGAGCCGTTCCGGGCCGGCTTCGATCAACGCTTCGATGCTGTCGTACAGCACCGGGAAATAATTGACGATCGAGTCGATGACAATGGCCTGGGAGGGGTCGGGGCCCTGTTCGTAAGCGCCGTCCCACTGCACCTGGCTGCCTCCCCCTTCCAGGGGTTCCACCCGAACGACAGCGCCGCCCTGCAACGGGTGGTCGAGGCCCCGGTACTCGAGCAGCCGCGCCCGGGGATCCAGTTGCAGCCACTCGTAGGAGTAGGTCGCCGGCTTGGCGGGAATATCCGGCTTGTCGAAACGCGGTACGCGATAGGTCATCCTGGTGATGCTGCCGACCTGCAGGCCGCCGGGCGGCGATTCCGGGGTGTTCTCGTAGTGCAGCGGCCAGATCCAGCTACGGGCGCTGTCGCTGAAGCCCAGCACCAGTTGATCGAAAATCACGTCGGCCGGGTGGCGGGTGTTCATCCGCGCGCGGAAGTGCAGCACCAACCGGCCGTTCTCTCGCTCTCTGGACAGCAACAGGTTGCCGCCTTTGAGCTTGTGATCGACCAGTATTTCCCGGGACACGGGCTACTGCCTTCGACCTGACTGCGCGGAAAAAGGCGCTGTGCCCCGCCGTTGCGCCAGATCGAGACCCCTTACCATCGCGCCGACGCGTAAGGTCGCGCAATTTCGGACAGTCGTCATTGTCTCCAGGTAAAGGTCATGCCATACATGCGCGGCGGACCGGCGGTGGCTAGCCCGTCACCCAGACCCGGAAAATTGTGGATGAAGTACTTTTCATCAAACAGGTTGGTCACCCAGCCCGCGATTTCCACGCTGCCGTCCCGGTTCGACCAGGCGATTCGCACATCCGCCACGTCGTATTCCGGAATCGAGGCGAAATCCAGGTTGTCCGGATCCTGATTGACCTGGTCCTTGTGACGAAAGTCCATCTGGTAGGTCATTTCGCTGCCACCGGGCAACTTGTGCCGATAGCGCGCCAGCAGGTTGTATGCCAGATCAGGCGCATTGCGCAGTTCGTTGCCAATGCGGCTCTGGCCGCCGGCGCCACCGCCCGGGGAGGTAAACCCGGCCGGAGCGAAAAAGTCGATAAACTCCGTGTCGAGGGCGGTAATCGACCCCTGCAGGGTCAGGTTCTCGGTGGCCGCGAGCACAAACTCGACTTCCACGCCACTCACCTCGGCATTCGCCGCATTCTGCGTGAACAGCGTACCCGGGGTTCCGGACGGCGCGCCTGCCGGAACCAGCAGTTGCAGGATCTGCAGGTCCTTGTAATCGGTGAAGAACCCCGCGATGTTCACGCGCAGGCGGTTGTCGAACCATTCTGTCTTCGCGCCGCCTTCGTACAGGGTGGCGAACTCGGGCTGGAAGGGTGTTTCCGCCTGTACCTTGCGGGCCGCCAGACCCTGATAGCCACCGGACTTGTAGCCCTCCGAGAAGGTGCCGTAGAGGTAGATGTCCTCGGTCAACTGGTAGCCGATGGATACCTTGCCGGTGAATTCACTCCAGTCGTCCTCGGCGGAGGCGGTGTACGCCTCGGTAATGGACACGCCATTGGGAACGCCTACACGGTTGATCTCCTTGTCGTCCTTGGTGTAGCGGCCGCCCACGGTAAGGCTGAGCGCGTCGGTGATGTCGTAGGTGGCCTGGGCGAACGCTGCGTAACTGGTGGTGTCCGCACGTTGATCGTCGCCGGCCACGCTGTTGCTGATGTTGAACCCGGGCCCATCCAGGAAGTTGCCGCCGCCGATCGGAATCTTGATGCCAATCGACGCAGTCTCGTGCCGGTGCACGTCCTCGTCCAGAAAATACAGCCCGGCAACCCATTGCAGCCTGCTTTCACCGCTCGATGTCAGCCGCAACTCCTGAGTGAAGGTTTGCGAATTGTCTATGTAGTCGTTGAAGCCATCGGCCGCAAAGGGAATCGCCCCGCTGCTGAGCAATACGTGGGACAACGTCGGCGTCCCCAGCCCGTGTTCGAGGTTGGTCGACTCCACGTCCCTGTATGCGCTCAACGAGGTAAAGGTGAGGTTGTCGTTGAGATCCCAGTCCAGGCGCGCGGTCACGCCCCAGATGTCGAGCGTGAACCGGCCCAGATCGTCCGCGAGCACGGCGTGGATATTGCTGTCGTAGTCGGGCACCAGCGCACTGTGCGCCGGATGCAGCACCGCGCCGTTGCCGCCGATGAAGTGGCGCACCGCGCCGAATTCGTCCAGCGTCGAGTAGTTGGCTGTCAAGTTGATCTCCACGTTGTCGCCCGGCACGTAGCGCAGCGCCGCGCGAAAGCTGTCGCGATCGATCTTGCGCGGGTCCTTGTCTTCGAATTCGAAGCTGCTGATGCCCTGGCCCTCATAGAACGAACTGTATTGCCCGATGTGGTTCTCGAGGTAGCCGTCGCGGCGCCGGGAGGAAAAGGAAATCTTGCCGTACAGGTTTTCGCCGATGGGGCCGCTGGCCAGGCCGCGCAGCGTGAGGGCGTTGTAGTTTCCGTAGCTGCCCTCGACGGTGAGTTCGGGTTCTTCGCCCGGCTTCTTGGTGATCAGGCTGACCGCTCCACCCACCACGTTGCGGCCGAACAGCGTGCCCTGGGGCCCGCGCAGCACTTCGACCCGTTCGAGGTCGAACAGGTCCACATCCTGGCCGGCGGAGCGGCCGATATAGACCTCGTCAACGAACACCACGACGGACTGGTCGCCGGCAGCGCCGTCTTCGTTGGAGCCGATGCCGCGAATGAACAACTGGGTTTGCCCCGGGTTGAATTCACCCATGGAGAAACCGGGCGTGCGTTCGGTGACGCCCTTGATGTCGAAAATGCCCTGTTCGCGCAGTTCCTCACCGCTGAACGCGGTGACGGCCAATCCCACGGACTGTAGGTTCTGCTCCCGTCGGGCGGCGGTGACGATGATTTCCTCGAGATAGGCTTCTTGCGAAACACCCTCCTGAGCCGACGCTGCCGACGGCAGACCGGTCAACACCGATGCGGTGGCAACCAGGCCGAACGCCAGCCACGCACGGTTTGCCAATGAAAAAAGCGAAGTCATATCAAGTGCTCCTGAGTGACGCAGGCGCTTTTGTAGCGCGGGAATTGAATGAACGCAATTGAGCCAAGGGTATCGGGTCAATCTCTCCTCGAACGTGCAGGCTAGTACCCCGTGCCGCCTCGCGCAAGTTGTGTTTGGCCGGGTAAACGGAGTGCCATGGGCAACTCGCCGCCAGGCTTCGGTCAGCCGTCAGCGGCCATTGCCGCGGCGCATCCAATAGACGTCCAGGTCCTTCTTGACCAAGGGCGCCAACAGGTACAGCCCCAGCACGTTCGCCAATGCCATGGCAAAGACCATAGCGTCGGAAAAATCGAGTACGGCGTCCAACTGAGTGGTGCAGCCGACAATCACGAAAAGACAGAACATCGTGTTGAAGGTGATCTTGGCCCAGCGTTTGGCGCCGAACACGTAGATGAAGCCTTCCAGCCCGTAGTACGACCAGGAAATCATGGTGGAGTAGGCAAACAGCATGACCACCACTGCCAGGACGTAGGGAAACCAGGGCAGCACGCTCTCAAACGCGCTGGAGGTCAACTCGACGCCGCTGATGGCGCCAGTATTGACCAGGGCAGGATCGTACACCGTAACCGTGATCACCAACGCGGTTATGGTGCAGATCACGACGGTATCGATGAACGGCTCGAGCATGGCCACGAAACCCTGCGTCAACGGCTCCCTGGTGCGCACCGCCGCGTGCGCCACGGCGGATGAGCCGATGCCTGCCTCATTGGAAAAGGCAGCGCGTCGGAAACCCAGAATGAGAACCGCGACGATACCCCCGGTGACACCCTGCGGGCTGAACGCCCCCGTAATGATGGCGCCCACAGCCCACGGCAGCTTGGTGAAGTTGACGGCCAGCACGACCAGCGCCGCCGTCAGATAGAGCAGCGCCATGAACGGCACCAGCTTCGATGTCACCCTGGCAATGCTCTTGATGCCGCCGATGATGACCAGCGCCGTGAGCACGGCCAACCCGGCGCCGAACAGCCAGGCGTGCCGATCGAAGAAGCTGTCGTCGCCGCCGGTGACGTTGACGAACTGAACGTAGGCCTGATTCGCCTGAAACATGGCCGCAACGCCAATGGAACCCACCATGATGCAGATTGCGTAGTACCAGGCCATGGCCTTGCCCAGTCTCGGCAGGTTGCGTCCTTTCAGCCCCTTGTCGAGATAGAACATGGGCCCGCCGGAGACCGTGCCGTCCGCATTGGTCTGACGGTATTTGACGCCCAGGGTGCACTCGACGAACTTGGACGCCATGCCCAGAAAGCCTGCAACCATCAGCCAGAAGGCTGCGCCCGGGCCGCCGATGGAAACCGCCACGGCCACGTGGGTGATGTTGCCCACCCCGACGGTGCCGGATACGGCCGTTGCCAAAGCCTGAAAGTGGGAAACTTCGCCAGGCGCAGCGGGCTCGCTGTCCTCTTTGCCCAATACGATGCGCACGGCGTGCCTGAAGCCGCGAATGCTGATGAAGCGGAAGTAGAAGGTGAAGAACAGTGCGCCAGCAATCAGCCACACGACGATCAACTGCAACTCCGCCCCGCCGACCTGAACGGAGAAGAACACGACGTCCGACATGGCCCTGGCAACAGGGCGAAACGCCGCATCGATGGTTTCGTCGATGCCGGCATGGGCAGCCCTGGACAACAGGGCCAACAGGACTCCGCCGAGCCGGGGTATCGCTTTCGTCATCGTTGTCTCTGCCTGGCTAAGTGAGGGGTCTGGCCCGGAGTGCGTCAACCAAATTTCTCATCCGCGTCGTCTGGTTCCAACAATGCCGTGCAGAATCGGATGCGTGCACCCAGCCGCCGGCGGCCCTTCAGGACCCCGGCCGGTTTACGATCGGGTACGGCTTGCCCTCGAACACCGTCCCCCAGATCGGGATTTCCTTGAGTATCACCGGGTCCACCTCGAACGGATCCTCTTCCAGCACCGTGAAATCGGCCCGCTTGCCCGCCACGATGCTGCCGATCTCCTGCTCCATGCGCAGCGCGAAGGCGGCATCGATGGTGACCGCGCGCAATGCCTGCTCGACGGAGATGCGCTCTTCTGGCGCCATCAATGTCCCTTCGGAGGTGATTCGATTCACGGCCACCCAGGCCAGGGTCAGCGGCGCCGCGGGCGCCATGGTGAAATCCGAGTGCAGGGAGGTGGGTATGCCGCTACGCATCATGCCGCCGATGCGCGACATCTGCGATGCCCGTTCGTAGCCCAGGCCGTGGGCGGCATAGATGTCCCCCAGCGCCCAGATGTAGTAAGGCTGCGCGGAGATGACCGCGCCCAGGCGCGCGGCGCGCCGAAGCTGTACGTTGGAGGCAAAGCCGACGTGGTGCAGCGTGGTGCGGTGGTCGGGCCGGGGCCTTGCGGTCAACAGCCGCTCCAGGATGTCGAGCACGGCATCCATGCCTTCATCGCCGTTGACGTGGACATGCAGTTGCAGGCCGCGGTCCCACAAAAGACCGGCGAGGGTTTCCAGTTCCGCGGGCGGCGTCAGCCACTTGCCTTCATGCCCGTCGATATAGCCCGGAGGGTTCATGCGCATGTACTGCGCGAAGAAGCCGCCGTCGGCCAACAGCTTGACGTGGCGGCCGATGCGCACCTTGTGCGATGCGGCCGCCGGGAACCCCTCGATGGTTTCGATCCACGACTGCAACGCCGGCTCGTCCGGCACGCGGGGTGCTGCCGGCACCAGCATTATGCGGATCGGCGTCGCGTCGCTGTCGAAAACGGCACGGAACATCCCGGCTTCCGCTTCGAGCCCGAAGTACATGCCTACCCCCATGTCGGCGATAGTCGTGATCCCTCCCCGGTGCACGATCGAACGCACCTCGTCGAGCCCGGCACGGCGGCGCTCTGGCGTCAGCAGGAAGGGAACGATACGGCCCAGTGCGGCGACCAAACCCCGTTCCGAGAACAGGCCCTCATCGAAGTCCACGTCGACGGGCGGCTCGTCCCGCTCCGGGTCGAAGCCAAGCCAGGCGAGGGCTGCGGAATTCACCACGACTTCGTGGAAAGATCGTTGCCAAAGGATCACCGGGCAGTCTGTTGCGATCCGGTCGAGGTCCTGGCGCCGCACAACACCGTGCCACAATTCGTGGTAGCCCCAGGTGATGAACGGATTCTCACAGGCGCCCCGGGAGGCGACCGCCGCTTCGACCTTGTCGAGATAGGCCTCCCGCCCCCGGGTCGGTTCCACCTCCCGACCCGGCAACGACCAGCGCTGGGGCGTGATCCACCGCGTATTGAGCAGCATCGTTGCCATCAGGGGATGCAGGTGATTGTCGATCAGCCCCGGCACCAGGATCTTGTCGGCGAACCGCCGGTCGATCTCGTACTCGCGCGCAGCCAGCCAGGCCCCCATGGTTTCCAGATTCCCGACGGCCAGGATGCGCCCGTCGGCCACGGCGACCGCCCGGGCGCGCGGCAGGGACTCGTCCATCGTGATGATCGAGCGGGCGGTGTAGACGCGCATCGGCTCCGCGGCCTGAACCTGCAGGATGACCGTCGAGGCAGCAAGCAGAACGACGAGGGGCAGGCGCATGGGTACTCCCGGCAGCGAACGAGGCGATACGCAATGGTAACGCAGCGGCACTTCGGCGGTAGACTAATGGGGCGATACCCGGGCTGCCGTTCGAAACGGATTGCGCGCGATGGGACAGACGACCATATGGACAACTGAAGGGAAGCGGCCGATGACCAAGCGATTGATTCCGATGCTGCTGGGAGTTCTGCTCCTGAGTTCCGGACTGCGCGCCCAGCAATACGAACTCGTGCTGAAGGGCGGCCGGGTCATCGACCCCGAAACCGAACTCGACGCGGTGCGCGATGTCGGCATCGCCGGCGGGAACATCGTGGCCGTCGAGAAGGGCCCGCTCGACGGCGCCGACGTCGTGGATGTCTCCGGCCTGGTCGTAGCCCCCGGCTTCATAAACCTGCACAGCCACGCCTGGACCCCGCTTGGCCAGCGGTTTCAGGCGCAGGACGGCGTCACCACGGAACTGGAACTCGAATCCGGTTCCTACCCGGTGGAAGCGTTGGGCACGCAGAGCGCGTTTGCCATCGACGGCCGCGCGGCCATCAACTACGGGGCCTCCCTGGGCCACGCCTGGGTGCGTTCGGCAATGAAAGACGGCGCAGCGGCGGTTGCCGCGTTCGATGCCCTCATCGGCGACAGCGGCAGCGCGGCCATCGGCATGAACCGCCCCGCATTTCGCGAGCCCATGGCGCCCGGAGAACTGGCGGTGCTCAAAGGCCATCTGCGCAAGGGACTCGACCAGGGCGGGCTGGGCATCGGCATGCTGCTCGACTACATGAGCGAAGCCGTTCACGGCGCGGAAATGCTGGCCGTTTTCGAAGTCGCGGCCGAGCGCGGCGCACCCATCTTCGTGCACATCCGCCGCGGCATCGCCGGCGACCCGAACGGACTCTACGAGGTGATCGGCCTCGCCGAGCAAACCGGCGCCGCGGTCCATGTCTGCCATCTGCAGGCCAGCGCAATGGGCGGCGTGCAGCACTTTCTGAGCGAAATACGCGCAGCGCGGGACCGGGGGGTGCAAATCACTACCGAGTCGTTTCCGTACAATGCCGGCTCCACCTCGAACACCGCCGCGGTGTTCAACCGCGACTGGCGCAGCGTATTCGCCATCGACTACGAAGACGTGGAGGTCGCGGCCACCGGCGAACGTTTCACCGAAGCGACCTGGCAGGAATACCGGGAGAAATACCCGGGCATGAGCGTCATCCATCACTACAACCGGGAGGAATGGACTTCCATCGCCACCAATGCCCCCGATGTCGCCGTCGCGAGCGACGGCAGCCCCATCTTCAGCCTGGAGAACAAGGTACCGCCCTGGGGCATCGGCACCAACGCCCGGGTACTCGGCCGCTACGCAAGGGAGAAAGGCAGCCTCAGCCTGATGACAGCGCTTGCCAAGATGACGATACTGCCCGCATCCATCCTGCAGGACTACAGCCCCGCCTTCCGACGCAAGGGACGCATCCAGGCGGGTGCCGACGCAGACATCACGATATTCGACCCCGACACCGTCATCGACAACGCCACCTTTCAGGAGCCGTTCCAGCCTTCCTCGGGTATCGCCCACGTGCTGGTAGGCGGAACCTTCGTGGTCCGCGACGGCATATTCCAGGAAGGCGTCCACCCGGGCAGACGGATACTGCGCTGAGCCGAATTCTTGCCGCTTGCTACAATCACAGCCATGGCCCCCCATGCCCATAAGGGTGCAGTCTCGATTTGTCGGCACCCCCGCCGTATGCTCCGCTGATGTACGGCTTGCTCGCCACCTTCTTTTTCCTCGCCCTCGTCTTCTCTTTCCTGTGCTCGTTGTGGGAGGCCGTACTGCTCAGCATCACGCCGAGTCATGCGCGCCTGAAGTACCGGCAAGGCACCCGCGTCGGCCGGTATCTCGAGGATTTCAAAGCCAACGTAGACCGTCCCCTGGCCGCGATTCTGACGTTGAACACCATTGCGCACACCGTCGGGGCCATCGGCGTCGGCGACCAGGCGGCGACCATCTGGGCACAGGCGAGCCCGTGGATCACGAGGCTTGCGGTTCCGGCAAGCATGACCATCGCGATACTGGTCTTCTCGGAAATCGTGCCCAAGACGATCGGTGCACTGTACTGGCAGCGTTTCGTCACGTTCACCGTGCACTCGCTGCGGCTGTTGACAGTCGTGCTGGCTCCGTTCGTCTGGCTTAGCCAGTTCATCACCCGGCGGCTGAAGCGCGACACCACCCAGCCGATATTGACGCGCACCGATTTTCTGGCGATGGCGGAACTCGGCGCGCAGGAGGGCGTGTTCGAGGCGGAGGAAAGCGAGATGATCGGCCACTTGATCCGCTTTCAGACCATCGAGGTGGGGGATGTGATGACACCCCGCACGGTCGTCGAGGTGGCATCGGAAGACGAGAGCATCGCCGAGTATTACGACAAAGCGAAGAGCCAGCCGTTTTCCCGATTTCCGGTCTACGACGAATCCAAGGACCACATCACGGGTTATGTGTTGAAGGGAGACCTGTTCATCGCGATGCTGGAGGAGCGCGGCAGCCAGCGGGTTGCGAACCTGCGCCGGGAGATCGTGGCGGTGGACGAAACCTACGCCATCACGGACCTTTTCACCGCCCTGCGGGCGCGCCAGGAGCACCTGGCGGTGGTACTGGACGAGTTTGGCGGCATGGCGGGAATCGTGACCATGGAAGATGTGATCGAAACCCTGCTCGGACTGGAAATCGTGGATGAAACCGACGCCACGACTGACATGCGCGAATTGGCCCGGCGCCACCGGGTGCAACGCGCGAAAGCTTTGGGCGCGCTGGAAGGACCGGCTTGAGCGGCCGAGTCAGTGCGCTACTTCAACCGATAAACCGACTTGCCGCGCGCGAACGTCTCGACCACCGGTATGTCTGCCAGGGTTGCAGAATCGACGGTCAGCGGGTTCTCGCCGAGAATCACGAGATCGGCGCGCTTGCCCGGCGTGATCGATCCCTTGGTGTCCTCCTCGAAATACTGGTAGGCGGCGCCGAGGGTCACGGCGTGCAGGGCCTGTGAGGCGCTGAGGCGCTGGTCGGCGCCCAGCACGTGGCCGCTGCGGGTGGTGCGGTTCACGGCGATGTGGATCAGGCGCATCATGTCGGGCGGCACCACCGGGGCATCGTTGTGGATCGTGAACGGAATGCCCTGCTCGAGGGTCGCCTTCGTGGGGCTGATGAAAGCGGCCCGCTCCTCGCCGAAACTCCTGCGGTGCCAGTCGCCCCAGAAGAACGGGTGTGCCGCATAGTACGAGGGAACGATGCCGAGCGCCTTGACGAGAGGAAGCTGGTCCGGGCGCGTAAGTTGCGCATGGATGATAACCGAGCGGTGGTCGGGTAGCGCATCGGCATCGACGGCGCCGGCCACGCCTTCGATCATGGCGTCGATGGCGGCATCGCCGTTGGCATGGACGAGCACCGGCACGCCGCGCCCGATCAAGCCGGCGACCTTGCGCTTGTACGTCTCGATATCGTAGGACGGATAGGCGACGTAGTCGTCGGGCGCATTATTCGGGCCTTCCGTGTAAGGCTCCGACAACCAGGCGGTGCGTCCCTGGGGCGAGCCGTCGAGCACGAATTTCACGCCGCCCACACGGAACCCACCGGCATAAGCGGAGTCGGCGCTGAAGCTGGCGGTCGCCCCGTCCTCGAGTGTGCTGACCACGGCGAAGGCCACCACATCGACAGGGAACCGCTCCCGTTCCGCGGCAGCGCGCATGACGGCTATATCGGAAGGTATGGCGCCACCGTCCTGGACCGTCGTGATGCCGAAAGTGGCGTGATAGTCGAGGGCGCGCCGCAAGAGCGCCTCGTAACGCTCTGCGTCAACCTGGCCGAATTGACCCAGTGTGAAAGCCGAAGCCGCCGTCTCTTCCATCACCCCGTTGGGTTCGTCCGTTCCGGGCCGCCGACGGATGACACCGCCAGCCGGGTCGGGCGTGCTGCTGTCCATGCCGACCGCCGCCAGGGCCGCCGAATTCACGGCGGCGAGGTGGCCGGAAACATGCATCAGCGCGATCGGATGCTCAAGGGAAACCCGGTCGAGATCGTCCCGGGTCGGATGGCGGTTCTCGGCGATCAGCGAGTCGTCGTACCCGTAGCCGAACAGCCACTCGCCCGGCGGCAGTTCGCGCTCGGCGATGCGCCCGCTCAGCAGTCGCACGATATCGTCCATGTTCACCACGGGACCGACGGGCGGTGACGACAGGTTGACGAAGTCGATCAGCCGGGCGACGAACGACACATGGCCGTGGGCATCGATGAAGCCCGGCACCAGCGCCCGTTCGCCGAGTTCGACCGTGCGCGTTTCCGGCCCGGCCAGCGGCAGCAACTCGTCGGCATCGCCCACGGCGGCGATTTGCTCGCCGCGCACCGCCACCGCGGTCGCACCGGCGAAGGCATCGTCCATGGTGACGATATGCTCGCCGACCATGATCAGGTCCGCCGGCGGTTCCGGGGGCGCCTCCGGTGCGGGTTCTGTGCACCCGGCAAGCAAAGCTGCGGCAACTGTGGCCAATACGGCCTTGCAAACGTTCCTTATCACTGTTTTCTCCGGTGTTCCACCTAGTGCCACTCCTGCTGCAGGGACGCCGAAAACTGGACCGCGTACTCCAGGTTATCCACGTCGCAACAGGCGCCCGCGTAGCGGGGCCAGCACCAGGTACCGCTGACTGTAGCGGAACCCATTTAACCCTGCCAGAACAGTGTCGGCTGACCATCGAAGGTCGCTGGAATCCGTGGTCACGCCGGGCCCTTGCTGCCGTGTGTACGAAGCGGGGCCGACCGCTCCGTCACCTCATTTCTGCTGCGGTGCAGTTCGAAGGATGGGGGCCCCTTCGCGAGGCAGACGGACGTAGCTGGCAAACGCCGCTTCCACGTCATCGACGACACCCACACTCTCCGCCAGAACACTGTCGATATCCATCAGGGTGTCATCGCCGCGATCCAGGCCTGCACATCGTTTAACCGCGGCTTCGTTACCACTCCATAACATGCACGCCACCAGCCTGGGCAGGCGCGAGTGTTCCGGGTTCATCCGGAAGTCGAGCGCGAGATATTCGGTCAACAGGTCTTCATATCCCGAGTAGACCGCCAGCAGATAGTTGTCGTTCATGAGGGACGACGCCGAGCGAAGCTGGCGCCTCTTGTGCTCGCCGAATCCGAGGGATGAGAGATACCTTACCGTTCTCGCTATCCACCCGCGCCAGATCTCGAAAGTGGATCGGTCGTTGGAGAATCCTTCGAAATACGCCCTGCAGTCGTTGACCACGCCTTCCGCGGCCGCGGTGGCGAGTTCCTCCTTGGTCTTGAAGTGGCGATAGAGCGTCTGCACGTGCAGGTCAGCCACCTCGGCAACTTCATCGAGCTTCGTGTGTTGATAGCCCTTCCGCCCAAACAGCGTGTTTGCGGCCCTGGTCAACTGAGTCCGACTTTGCCGCTTTTTCTCCGTGCGTCTCGGATATTGCGTCGTTGTCACCCTTCGGTTCTCACAGCAATGTACTCCCGTTACTTTACGATAGTTGACTACATTGATCTAGCTGGATATATTTCCATTGGTCAAATGTCGAGGAAGGACGATGCGGGTAATCAAACGAACCTTGTCGCTAGCGCTGGCCGGAACTTTGATG
The DNA here is from genome assembly GCA_963663395.1 of Pseudomonadales bacterium. GTDB lineage: Bacteria > Pseudomonadota > Gammaproteobacteria > Pseudomonadales > Azotimanducaceae > Azophilus. The sequence continues at coordinate 3,007,758 of OY760226.1, read as the reverse complement.
TGCGGCCTGCCGCTGGCTGCCCAGCCCGCGGAAAGTCCGGAAGCCGATGACCCGTTCACCGAGGAGATCGTCGTCACCGGGCTGCGCAGGTCTGAAACGGTGCTGGAAACACCGGCAGCGATTACGGCACTTGGTGCTGAGGAGTTGAACGCAAAAGGCATCAGCGAGATCACCGACATTCAGTACCTGGTACCCAGCCTGCAATACGGCGAGTTTCTCGGCAGGCGCCAGGTCGCGATACGTGGAATCGGGGAATTCGTGGAGGCGCCCGGCGTCATGGTGAGCGTGGATGGCGTCGTGCAATCCATCGCGTCCAGTTCACAGCTTTCTCACCTCGACCTCGAACGGGTAGAAGTGTTGCGCGGGCCCCAGGGGACGCTGTATGGGCGCAATGCCACTGGTGGGGCGGTCAACTTCATCTCCGCCAAACCAACTGATGCACTCGCAGGCCACATCAAGGTCGGCTATGCGGAGTACGATCACAAGTCTATCGAGGGAGTGATATCCGGCCCCCTGGGAGACCGGCTGGGGGTTCGTCTGGCGGGTAACTTTCTCGATGCCGGAAAGGGTTGGATAGAAAATCTTCAACCAGGTGAACATGATCTGATGATGGGTGAAAAGTCCAACGTTCGCTTGACTGTTGTTGCCGACCTGACAGACAGTTTCGATGCAACCCTTACCTTCGGCAGAAGCAAATCGACGGGCCCGTGGGACCATTGGTCCATGATCCATCAACATTTCGACCTGGGCGTCGCTTCCGGGTTGCCCGGTGTGAATATTCTGACCACACCCCCGTCGGAGATTCTGTTCACTGAAGAGCCGGGAAAGGTGTATAGCCGGGGGCCGTCCGATTCAGATCGTGAATACCGGGTGTACAGCCTGGCCCTCAACTGGGACATTGGCACCATCAACGTCAAGTCAATCACGGCTTTTCAGGACTGGTCCGACGAATTCATCAATCCCGCAGACGGCACCAGCCTTGGGCTGTTCAACAGGCTGCGGCCGGCCGACAACGAAACGTTTACCCAGGAGGTAACCGTTTCGGGCACCCACGGTCAATTTGAATGGGTAACGGGTGTGTACTACATGGACTCGAAGCACAGCAGTCGGCTCTTTTTTGACTTCCCCGTGCCTGCCTTGTTTCCAGTGCCGGTGGCCATCCAGCTCGACATTCAGGAACCATTTTACGATACGGAATCGAAAGCCGCATTTGTGGATGTAACCTGGTCGGTATCAGACCGTGTACGGCTGGGCGCAGGCATTCGCCGTACGCTGGAAACCAAGGAGCAGGGCCATGCGTTTACCATCAACGCCAAGTTCCCATTCGGAATTGTGCCCATCGTCCAGGTGTGCGGCCCCGAACTGTTCGTACAGGAGTGGGATGAGTCGGCCAACACCGTAAGAGCTTCGGTCGAATACGATCTCACTGAAGAAAGCATGGTGTACGGCAGTTATTCGGAAGGCTTCAAGGTGGGTGGGGTAAATTCATCTGATTGCAATGACCCCTGGGATCCCGAGACTGTCGATTCCTTCGAGGTTGGCTACAAGGCGAGCTTCGGTAACGGTGCGACAAGCCTTCGGGCAGCTGCATTTCACTACGACTATTCAGACTTTCAGGTCGCCCAGGTGATCGGTTTCCAGGGTGTCATTACCAACGCGGGCGACGCCCAGATTCGCGGTTTCGAACTTGAGCTTACTTCTTTCCTAGACGAGAACTGGAGCGTGAACGCCGGGTTCACTCTGCTCGATTCGAAATACGGAAGTTTCCTGAACACAGATACTCTGCGGCGGGAACTCGGCCTGTTGGAGAACAAGGGCAACCCGCTCAGTTACGCGCCTGACGAAAGTATCAATCTGGGGCTTTCCTACAATACGCCCGTCGGCTTCGGCGGCGATGTCACATTGAGTGTGGATGTAAGTTACCGGTCACGGGTGTACTACCGTGAATTCAATCAAAAGAAGGATTCAACAGACCCCTACACGATCGTCAACCTGAATGTGAACTGGCAAAGCGCTGATGATGCCTATGCGGCGCGACTGTTTGTTCGTAACCTGACTGATGAACAATACGTCACCAACATTCAAGGGTCGAACACAACCTACGGTCGGCAAGGCACCTGGAACATGCCCAGACAGGTTGGCTTCGAGGTCACCCGGTTCTTTGGCAGCCGGTAACCGTAGCTCGTAGCTGTTCATTGGCCGGAGGGTTCCCTGTTGAACACCTTGCACAAACCCGGCAGCCACCAGCCGAGCAGACGCCGGCTGTTGGGGCAGGCATGGCGGGGCCTGGTGGTCACCGGTGCGCTGTTCCCCCTGATCGGCTCCGGTCGAGCCCACGGTGAGCCTCCGGCAAATCCGGCCGATGGCGATGTCCTGTTGCCAGGCAGGCTGGGCAACCCTGCCCTGACCCTGGTCGAAGACAGGCGCCTCGACCCGCGCGTGCGTCGGGCCCTTGGTGCTGCCCCACCGGGTGGACCCCCGCCCCCGCTTCCCGAGGTGACCCTGAGTTCGAGCTATGAGCAATGCCTGAACTGGGTAGGCGCCATGGAAGAGATGCTCAGGGGGCAGGATGCCGCGGCCCTGGCGGCGATGCCGGCGTTTGCCGATGTCGCTACGAAAGAAGAAGTGATACCCAGGGGCGACGGCAGCGGCATCAATCTGTACCTGGACAGGCCGAAAAACCGCGGCGGGAAGCTGCCCTGTGTCGTGCATATCCATGGCGGTGGCATGGCCTTTACCACGGCACAACGCCCGTTTACCGCCAGATGGCGAAAGACCCTCGCACAGCAGGGCATGCTGGTAGTCGGCGTTGAATTCCGGAACGCCGGCGGCGTGCTGGGCAACCACCCCTTTCCAGGGGGGCTGAACGACTGCGCCCGGGCCGTGCAATGGGTGAACGCCAATCGGGGCAGCCTGAATATCTCCTCGCTGATAATCGCCGGTGAATCCGGCGGCGGGAATCTGGCGGTCGCGGCGGCGGTGAAGGCCAACCTCGAGGGCTGGGTGGAGGCGATCGACGGCGTCTTCGCCATGGCGCCGATGATCCTCGGCTTCTACACCTCGGTGCCCCCCGAACTGCTTTCGTGGCGGGAAAATCAGGGTTATCAGGGCACCAACGAGGTGATGCGGGCCATGACCAGGGTCTATGACCCGCAAGACAAGCATGAGACAAACCCCATGGCCTGGCCCTTTCATGCCACTGAGAGCGCCCTGAAGGGTCTGCCCCCACACATCATCACGAATTATGAACTCGACCTGATCCGAGACGATGGCGCCGTGTACTCCAGGAAGTTGCAGCAGGCCGGTGTTACGTCAATATCGCGCACCATAGACGGTGCGGTCCATGTACCTGAAATCGCGATGCCCGACCTGGCCCCCGAGTTGACCCGGGAGACAGTACAGTCGCTTGTCGGCTTCGCGAACAGTCCGCGAGTGTGAGCGCTCTCGAAGGCCCCAGCTGCACCTAACCATGAATATACTTCTCCGGTCGTCAGGTAAATTCCAACCACAAACACACGGGGGATAGCTATGGTCAAGTATCTCAACCCGCGTGCCAGCACCGCGGTCGAGACCGAAACTTACGATCTGGCGCATGACATACGCGCTAACGACGGGTCGGGCGTGACGGTGGGCCTGTTGGCGAACGGTTTTCCGGACTCGGAGCTGTTCCTGACAAAGATCGCGAGCGCGCTCGAGCGTCGCCTTCCCAACGTGGAAACCAGGCTGTGGAACAAGGGCAACGCGGGTGTTCCCGCCAGCAAGGAGATGCTGGCGGAAGTCACGTCGAGCTGCCAGGTTGCGATCGCCGCCTACGGGCACTGAGGCAGCTGCACTTCCGGCACCGTGCGTGACGGCATCAACATCGCAAGGCTGGGCGTTCCGGCCGTTGCGCTGGTTACCGAGGACTTCTGGGCGCAGGGGGACTTCGTGGCGCAATCCCTCGGCATGCCCGACGTTCCGAGGGTGCGGCTTCCCCACCCCATAGCGGGAACCGGCGAGGCAAGAATGGCAGAAGTCGCCGAACTGTTCGTGAACGAAATTGTGGACCGATTAGCCGCGTGAGCGAAATACTCGAAGCACCGGACGAAGCAGCGGCTCTCGAGCAGTTGCACGACATGGGCTGTACCGACGGCTTGCCCGTCGTCATCCCGACGCCAGAGCGTGTTGAACGGTTCGTTCTTGCGAGTGGCCTCGACGCCGACATGGTGCTGGGCGAAATGGGCCCCGGCATGGGCATCGCGACGATGGAAAAGGTTGCCATAGCTGCCGTCATGGCAGGCTGCAAGCCGGACTACATGCCGGTGGTGGTGGCAGCCGTCAAGGCTACAAGCGACCCAAGGTTCGACCTCGGGCCGCTGCAGGCAACCACGCACTGCACGGCGCCGCTCATCATCGTCAACGGCCCCGCGCGCAACGATTGCGGCCCGGTGGCCTCGGGATTCGGTGCGCTGGGCCCGGGGCACCGGGCCAACGCCAGCATCGGCCGGGCCCTGAGGCTGTGCCTCATCAACATTGGCGGCGGGCGGCCCGGCGTTTCCGACATGGCCCTGCTGGGCCACCCGGGCAAGTTCACCTATTGCCTTGCGGAAGCCGAGGAAGAGTCGCCGTTTCCGCCACTGCACACGAGCCTGGGTTTCGCGGCGACGGACAGCGCCGTCACCCTGCTGGGATGTGAAGCGCCTCATTCGGTTCTGTACAGCGACAACGCCGACGACCCGGAAGATGCGGAAAAGCTGCTGTATGTACTTTCGGTGGGATTGGCGAACATTGCCACGAACAACGCGATCTTCTGTTCCGGCACCGCGCTGGTGGTGCTGGGGCCGAAGCACGCGGACGTGCTTGCGCGGGCGAACATGAGCCGGGAGGTGGTGCAGCAACGTTTGTGGGAGCTGACACACCATGCCACCGCCGACCATGATCGCTACGGCCAGCAATTCGGCTCCAGGTTTTCCGGCGAAAACTATCCTGCTTTTGCACAGCCGAACGACATACTGGTGATGGTGGCCGGGGGCAGCGGCCTGTACTCCATGGTCATGCCGAACTGGGGCGGTGCGGATCACGCCAATCGCGCCGTCAGCGTCAAGGTAGAACACGAATTCTTTTGCGAGGTTCCCGGTCTGGCGGACAATTAGCCGCACCTATCCATGAATAGGTGCGGCTTGCCAGGCTCTCGCCACAACAAACAAAACCACCCACGGAAACGCTTATGGACCCCATCACTCTCTACGGTGCGCCGTTCTCCCTGTACACGGGCAGGGCGCGCAGCTATTTCATCAAGGCGGGCATCGATTATCGGGAAGAACCGCATGCCTCCGATCACTTTTATGAATCCGTGCTGCCCAAGGCCGGTGGCCGCCGCGGAATACCCACCATCGAATTTCCGGACGGCAGTGTCATTCGCGATGGCGTCGCCATCATCGACCATTTCGAGCAACTCAAAGGCGGGGAGTTTTCTCCTTCGACACCCAAACAAAGGGTCGTCAGCCGCCTGCTTGACGCGATCGGCGCCGAAGGCCTGTTGCGGCCGTGCATGCACTACCGCTGGAATTTCGATCAGGACCACGGCGAGTTTCTGCGGTTTCACTTTCGAACCATTTATTCCGGACCAGACGCCGACCGGGCCGCGGCCGACAGAAGGCAGTTGATCAAGGAAGAAGTTAATCCCGCCTGGGGCGTTGTTCCGGAAAATTTCGAGTTGATCGAGCGGCTGCATCTGGGAACCCTGCAAACGCTGAACGCACATTTTTCCGATCACCCCTATTTTCTCGGCGGCAAGCCCTGCATTGGCGATTTCGGAATGATGGCCCCTTTGTACGGCCACCTGGGGCGTGACCCAAAACCACTTTCACTGATGCAGATCCATGCGGTGCGGCTGTTCCGATGGGTCGAACGCATGAACCGCCCGGAGCCCGACGTGGGGGAATTCGCAAACAAGGACTATGCCTACCTGGGCAATGACGAGGTGCCGGGCACTCTTATCGCTGCCTTGAAGCATTTCGCAATCGACTTTGTCCCCGAAAGCCGTGCCGCGTGCATCCAAATCAACGAGTGGCTCGACGAGAACAAGAACGCGCCGGCCCTCACCGTGGCTGAGCGAGGCCTGGGCAACTGCGAGTTCGAAGTTGAAGGCATTCGGATCTCGACGATGGCGCAGCCGTTTCGCTTTTACGTACTAAAGCGCGTGCAGGACGAGTACGACGCGCTGGACGACAAGGACAGGCAGGATGTGGAAGCGTTGCTGGATACCTGCAATATGCGCGAAGTTCTGGATATGAGACTTTCACGGGCGATCGGCAGGCACAACAACCTGGAGGTCTGGCTGTGACGGAAAAACGGAAAGCCAGTGCCTGACCAGTGGTGCGCTAGGGTTCCACGGAACAACCGCCAAGTCCGGGCAGCGAGTTCGCATGCGGGGCTTCCCTTTCGGCGCACGGCCTCGTTGTCTTGCGGTACGCAAGGCGTTCGGACGAGCTTAACGCGCCGAAAGGGAAGCCCCGCATACGAACTCTTTTCCGAAATCCGGCGCTATTTCTTCCACGTCGGTGTCCCGGCGGAGCGAAAACTCCCAGCTGGCGCACGACTCCACCCGCATAGCGCCGGATCAACCGGGTCAGTCGAGCCGAGAGGGGGAAATTGACCAGCGACAATCAAGAACCGGGCCTGCGCGGCGGCGGGATGAGTTTCCTGGCCTTTCTGACCTTGCTGAACGTTCTCAACTTCGTCGACCGCCAGTTGCTGGGCAGCTTCGCCAACTGGATCGTGCCGGAACTGGGCCTCACCACCACCCAGTTCGGCCTGCTGACGGGCCTGGTGTTCATCTTCTTCTACGCGGTGATGGGCCTTTTCATGGGCACGCTGGTGGACAGGATGAACCGAACCCGGCTTATCGCCGCCGGCGTGGGCCTGTGGAGCGGGCTGACGGCGCTGTCCGGCATGGCCTACAACTTCGTCAGCCTGGCTTTGCCGAGGGCGTTCATCGGCGTCGGCGAATCGGTTCTCACGCCGGCCGCCATGTCGCTGTTAAGCGACCGCTTCCCGTCCGGTTCGCTTGGGGTCGCAACGGGCATCTACGGCCTTGGCGTGCCCATCGGCATCGCCAGCAGCCTGTTCATCGTCGCTTACCTGGAGCCATACCTGGGTTGGCGTGGCTGCTTCTATGCGCTGGGGGCCATCGGCGTCGTGCTTGCGGCAGCGATGCTGTTCCTGAAGGAGACCCCGAGAGTTCACCAGCGCGCCGAGTCGGACGCCTCTGCACCGTCGTTCCGGGAAATCATCCGGGGCCTGTTCTCGGCACTGAGACAGTCACCGGCCCTGATCGTGACAGCGCTGGGTGCAGTTTCCTTCACCCTGCTACTGGGCGCATCGGCCTTCGAACAGCTCTGGTTCGTCAGGGAGCGTGGCTTCGACCGTTCCGAGATCGCCGAAATCAGTGCCTGGTTCGCCATTTTCGCCGGCATCCTCGGCACGCTCGTCGGCGGTTACGGCGGCGACATCTTCATGCGTAGAACCAATATCGGGCGGCCCATGTTCGTGTTCTGGATCATGCTGGTGCTGGCGCCGTTCAACGTGGCCTTTCGCATCGTCGAGCCGGATTCCCCGCTCTTCTGGCTGGGCGTGTTCTTCATCTACTTTCAACTCGGCAGCTTTTACGGGCCCGTCTTTGCAACCGTGCAGGAACTGGCGCCCCCGCGCATTCGCGGCACGGTGGTCGCCTTCACCATCCTGATGCTGCAGTTGTTCGGCGCCGCGGCCGGCGCCGTCATCGCCGGCGTCTCCATCGAACTGCTGCAGAACGCCGGGGTGCCAAATCCCTATACGCGCACCCTGCTGGGTTTTACATTCGTTTCCATGGCATCCATCCCGTTGTTCTACTACGGCGGGCGCCGATTTCAACGCGACCGGCAAGCGCTGTTCGAGCGGGAAAGCGCCCTCCTCCCGGAACGAACGTAACGGCACCCGATGCAGCCACGGGCACTCCAGGGCATTCGCGTTCTCGACGTCAGCGGCACGGTCGCCACCGCTTACTGCGCAAAGCTGTTCGCCGACTACGGCGCCGAGGTGATCAACCTGGAGCCCGACCAGGGTTTCCCGACACGAAACCTGCCGCCCTTCATAGCCGACGGGTCCCCGGGCGAAACCAGCGCCATGCACGCCTACCTGCACACCAACAAGCGAAGCGTTCGCGCAAGCGCCTTGGGCGAGCCCGCGCGGCGCAACCTGATCGCCAGCGCCGGCCTGGTTCTGGACGACGGCAACCCGACGGCATGCGCCGATGCCTGCACAAGCGTGCACTCGAGCATTTCCTGGTTCGGCAAGGGCGGGCCTTACGAAGGGTTCGTCGGCAGCGACGGCCTGTGTTTCGCGCTGAACGCTATGCTGCACGGCATCGGCCGCGTGGAGGGCCCGCCGCTGATCCCGACCGGCTACCAGGCACAGATGGTCGGCGGGGTGACGGCCTTCATCGCCAGCATGGCCGAAGTGCTGGCAGGTACCTTGGGTAACCGGGACGGGCCGGTACACCTCGAAACCAGCATCTTCGAATCGTGCCTGTGCTTTACCGAAGTCGGGGCCGTCACCGTGTTCAATACCGGCCTCAAGGTGCCGCGCCTGGGAATCAACCGTTTCGCGCCCACCTATCCGCTCGGCGTGTTTCCCTGCAAGGACGGCTGGCTGGGCGTGACGGTGCTGACACCCGGCCAGTGGCACGCCTTCTGCGAACTGCTCAAACTCGACGACCTGGCGCACGTGCCGCTGTTCCAGTCCTCCATCGAGCGCCTGAATAGCAGCGATGTGCTGGAGCCCATGATTCGCGAGAAACTGCTGGCGCACAGCGCCGAGGACCTGTTCTACCGGGGGCAGGAGGCCGGCATTCCGCTTGCCCGGGTGCCTACCATGGAGGAATTGTTCGGCGTGGATCAGTTTCTGCACCGCAAGACTTTCGCGGACGCCGCCATGCCGGACGGTTTTCGGCTGAAGGTGCCGGTGGTGCCCTTTCGCCTGTTCAGCACGCCGCCTAGCCTCGGCGGCCCGGTCGCGTGGCTGGGCGAGCACACCAAGGCTTATGCGGGCGAAACCGCCGCCGTCTCAGCGTCAGCAAGCGTGCAGCCGTCGGGGCATACGGCCTTCAGCCGGGGAATCCCCTCGCAGAACGACGGCGCCCGATCAACTTCCCCCGGGATCCTTGAGGGCATCCGCATCATCGACCTGAGCATGGGTTGGGCCGGGCCGCTGGCCACCCGGCACCTCGCCGACCTGGGCGCCGATGTCATCAAGGTGGAGGGCCTGGAACGCTTCGACTGGTGGCGCAGTTGGGAGGCGACCGAAGAGTGGATTGCCGACGACGGGGCGGAGAAGGCCACCAACTTCAACACCGTCAATCGCAACAAGCGCGGCATCACCCTGGAGCTGGAGCACCCCGAGGGCCGGGCGCTGCTGCTGCGCCTGGTTGCCGGAGCCCATGCCGTGGTGGAAAACTTCTCGGGCGGCGTACTGCCCAAGCTGAACCTCGGGTACGAACAGTTCCGCGAGGTCAAGGACGACATCATCCTGCTGTCGATGCCCGCCTTCGGCAGCACCGGGCCCTGGAATGGACTGCGTGCTTACGGGTCCACGGTTGAACAGGCATCCGGGCTGCCCCACCTGAACGGGTACGCCGAGGATCCGCCGACCATGCACCATGTTGCCTATGGGGACGCGGTTGGCGGGTTGAACGGGGCGGCGGCGTTGCTGGTTGCGCTCAATCATCTTGCGCGTACGGGGGAGGGTCAGTTCGTGGATCTCTCACAGGTGGAGGCGCTATTTCCCCTCGCTGTGCACGGCATTGTTCACTATGCGGCCACGGGAGAGGCGCCGCCGCGTGCGGGCAATCGCTCAGCTCCCTATGCGCCTCACGGCGTTTATCCGTGCCGCGGCGAAGATCAATGGATTTTGATTCAGGCGGGCGAGGAGGCTCAGTGGCAGGCACTCAAGCGGGAAGTCGGCGGGAGGTTGGACGGGTTCGACGACTTGAGCGACCGCCTGCGGCGGGTAAACGCCCTTGATGCCGCCATTGCCGCGTGGACCGCACAATGCGAGTCCCGCTCCTTGATGACAGAATTGCAACGCGCCGGCGTACCTGCGGCCGCCACTCATGACCTGACATCGCTGTTTCACGATCCTCACCTCGCCGCGCGAGGCTTCTGGCAATGGTTGGACCGGGCTGTGGTCGGGCGTCAGCCACATCCGTCGCCGCCTTATCGTAGAGGCTTGGCGCCGCTCTCCATTGCCAAACCGACACCGACGCTGGGGCAGCACAGTCAGGAGGTTCTTGGAGAGATGCTGGGGCTCGAGAGAGACGATTTCGAACTTCTTGTCGCGCTTCGCATTATTGGAAACCGACCTCGAATGAAGCGGGAAAGCAATGCTGTGGATTGAGGTTTAGCGACACCCGGGTCTGGGGAATGGAAACCGTAGGCGCCCACTTCAGTCATTTCGCTCCAGACGGCGCACAATCGTGCCTGTTCCTCCGCGATCGCCAAACCCTCCCCAGCCGTCTGGTACGCCATCACGACGGGAATCAGCGGTAACTAGGCTTCCGTCAGAGAACATGTTCAACCCTTCGGGACATCCGGGGTGCCGGGGAATGCCCGGTAGGTTCTCCGGGGCCGGGGTACGACAGGCAGCATGGTGATGGCGCGGACCGCCTGACTCGTTCCCGTGGTGAGCATGGCCCCGGTACGACACCGGACGTTCACGATGCCGCTGCGGTCGCATAGGATCGTGAGGACGACTACCACAGAGCCGGCGCTCGATCGCCTCGCCAGCGTACCGGTATATAGGCTCACAAGTAGTTACTAGTTAGCTGATACTTTCCAACGCCGCAGCAAACAGAGGCTCTTTTCCAAATCGTAGGTTTTCTTAGCTATCTTAGGTTCCACTTACGCGAATACCTAAGAATGGACCACTTCGCTAAAGATAGATCACCATCCAAATTCCCCCAAGAGCCAGCGAGCTCTCAGGGAGTAATGACATCACCAACGCTGATCTTGACAAGTTTGCCGAACAGGTCACTGAATTTGCTCCGAGAGGTTACAATATCTTGTAGCCTACAATCAGCCGAGTTCCTTCATTATTGGATTCTCCATGTCGAGAATTGTCTATCAATCGAGATGGTAGTCAATGCAGATTCCGAATCGCTTTTCATATACCAGAACATCCGTTGGTTGTGTTGGCCCACTCTGAAGGACTACCCCGCCCAGCCAAAAACCAATTTGCCCCGCTCTGAAAGCTTCCTCTTTAGTTCGCCGACGGGACCCAAATCTACCGACCAAACTTGCCCTACCCCTTTCGAGAACCTGTCCGCCACAAAAGCACCAGGCTCACTGAGTATTAGTCCGACATCGTCATGTGTTCGAAGAAACAAGTATGTACCTACATGCTGCATCTTGCTTCCTAAGGTGATGATCACCATGTGGAATCGTCCTTCAAATTCTTCCCAAAGCTCCCCGAGTTTCCTTGATATTTCTTTGTAGTGTAACGTTGATACTGGAAATCCGATATTCCCTCTATAGTATAGCCGACTCATACCGTCCACTCGCCAGCCGTTTTTTGTGGTGTCCGGTGGGCGCCCAATCAACCAAACCACGTCTTCTCGTCGAGCATTATAAAGACCTTGTGCATAGCTAATCATCGTCTCGGTTCGATCACGACTAAAGTTAGGTATGACTACAAGCTTAGTTGGCAAATCCCCAATGTTTCGCCCTGGAAACAGTTCGCTATCGTATATCGCCCCGATACCGCGCGACTGAAAGTTGTTTCTCTCAAACACTTCCAATTTTTCGACTAAATCATCCGCATCGCCAAGAGCAGTCTCTAAACCTTCAACATCGGCTCGGCTCGGAAAGTAATGCGCCGCTTCAGCGTAGAATATCGTTAATCGCGTGTCGGTAGAATGGGACAACATCGCTGACATAACGCCAAAGAAAACATACGATGACATGCCCGAAATATCGAGAACAATTTGTTTTACTTCGGTTCCAGCTAACTGATCGAGATGTACTCTCACATCCTCTACCAATCGCTTTCGATTGTATCGAACTATCGTACAAGCTGCTCCGATATTCCGAAACGCGGCTAGCGTGCTATCGTTATCCTCAGTATTAGTCGGGTACTCGACAACGAGTATTTTAGTTGGCGAAGGCCAATTTTCTCTGCGCAGTATTGCCCGAGATCTTTCCTCAAATCCTGCGGCAGCAATCAAAAGATCCACTGTTCTGTTCGCCTCAGATTGCCAGGGCGTACACTCCGGAAGGGAGGCCATCACGTCCGGCCACGTTGTCTGGCTGACTCTTGGCATTAGTGAACACCCTCTAGTAAGTCCATCGTTCTGTTGTCTCCGGCTTGCAATTCAGCTTTGAGAAATGATTTCGGCTCCGTAAGCAGATGAAGGAGCTTCTGTTCATCAATTACACGGATCGCCGTACGTCGTCCTAGCGGCGCCGGATAACGTGTCAACAAAATACGTCGAATTTGAAATCTGAGTGTGCCTTCGTGCCCGTCCATATCCTGGCTACCACCGATTGGAAAGAGCACTCCTTTTCTTACCAAATCGTCGAATAGTTCTCCGTAGTCGCCATTGATCTCTCGCAAGCCACGGATAGCAGATTCTGAGACATCCAGATGTATCTTGATTAACGGAACCATGCGGTTACCCCTCTTGGTTTCGCGCGTGAGTACACACTCACGCGCAAACCAGCAGAGGCGTTCAACTACTGTAAACTTTTCTTGGCCCATTGGGGAGAGATAGCGGATCTTTTGCAGCTCGCTTTCTGCAACGGAACTGATGGCAGCGTGCTGTGTCTGGATTGGAATGGGAGTTGGGGGTGCCCGCCAATCAGCTTTCGCTCTATCGAATATCTTTCGAATCAAATCTAACGCCATGGCGAAATCCCCGGAGCAAATGTCGTTAATCGTATCGATTCCGTGGTAATGAAATGAATTATTCTGAGCACCCTTTTTGATCTCTATGGCAAGAGGATGCGTTGGTCCTATGCCAGACGGCGGTAGCACGTCGTCGATCGCGCAATCAATTTTTAGATGACGAAACCGGGCCTGTAGGATACTTTCAAGAAAGCGATGGCGGCGTCTGCCACCTAGCTGCGTATGTTCTTGTCCGACATTGACTGTCTTAACCTCCCTTCCCTCCTGTATACCTTCCAATTCAACACCTTGGTATTCTGACGTCACCTTAAAAATTGGATTTCCCTGCCTTGCAAACGTAATTGCTTGATTTAGCCTTCGTTGCAGTTCGGGACTAATTCTTTGATTGCTGTAATCATCAAGCAAAAAAGTGATTTTTCTCTCGTGGAATATTTCGCAAATGTTCGCCATTTCATCACACAAATCGAATATTAACTGGGCGTTTGGCAACTCAGTCGGCGCGCTATTGCGCAAGATCCGGTCCCACGTTTCGTCGCGAGCGGCCCTAATGTCCCAACGAACTTGCTCCATGGACGATCTTTCGTCGGAAACCGGAGGGGCCTCGGAAAGTTCAAGTCGCTTACGGATTATGGAGACAAGCTGCATTGCGTTAGAACTTACTCCAAATCGAAAATCTGTCTGCTCGCACGTTTCCCATTCAATGATGGCAGTAAGAGTCCGCGTCAACTCCTCTACTAATACCAGATTGAAAAATCTCACGATGAGAGGTTCAAGCCTCTCAAAATCCTCTTCCGTGAATAACCAAAAGCGAGATCGTAGTTCATTGGTGCAAGAAACATAAATGCCAATAAACGGTATCTTTTTGAGATCCTCGCGCGGGTCATCGCTTTGCAATATTGTTCGGAGCGCCAGCGACCTAAATACTGTTGACTTTCCGCATCCCCGCGGCCCGTATACGTATACTGGATCGCTGCTTCTGCAAGTTTCCAATCCAGGAAATTTGTCCGAGAATAACGCCATGAGATGCCGATCATCGCGAATTAGTTCGGCGGACATAAGGTCAAAAGGCGTATTCATTGGGGGTGCATCAATTCTTCTGCTTTGCTCGAACAGATCTTTTAGTCCCGAATAAATATCCGCCGGATCGCTTATCTTTCGAATCGGGTTAGTGTCAAGCATAAGGTTGAGAAACGGACGAATATTGTGGAGAAATCGTCGGTCCGCAGGCTCAAGTGCTGAAAGACGAGCTATGAGACAGTTTAGTAAACTAGTAAGGTGGCATGCGATCCAATCTTCGTCTCGTCTCGAAAACCACTTAATCCTCTCCTCCAGTTCTCTTGCGGCCCCACGAACTTCTGAGCTTTCCTCGGTCTGGACTGAATTCAATGCTTCAAGATTATCACTCCATTTTTTCAATAGGCTCAATCGACGATTCTCATCTTTCAGGGCTCCAGTATCGATCACCTTTACTACAAGGCGTTCAGTGCCCGCAGTAAGGCTCTTGCGACGAACAATCATAACGTTCTCGGCATGGAGATCGTTGTGTGTTAGTGAATGCTCCTTTAGTTCTGCAACAACATCACATAAGTTGCTTGTGATCTCTAGGCATGTGGTTAGCGAGATGCGTGAACCGTACTCACAGATAAAGGAATTCAAGCTTTGACCATGCACCCATTCAATGACGACGGCATAGCAGTGACTGAATTCTTTGAAGTTGGTATTGACTGTGGATGGTTGGCCGTAGAAAAATATTTTTGCGAGATGTTCACTGGTAATTTGAGCAACGCGCTGTACTTCGGCATGTAACGAGTGATGGACATAGTCGCCCTTGTATACAAACTTGATTGCCCAATTATGGCCAAATTGATCTACGGCCAGCCATGTGACGCCCGTTTGACCGGAGGCACGGTATTCCTTCAATTCGTATGATCGGACATCTTCGCCGAGTGCAATTGTAAGGTGTAAGCCTTCATAATCTTTTGAACTGAGTGATTCAAGGATGGTGCGGCGGTCAACGTCCATTGTAGCCCCCATAAGCTTGAGCTAGTCGTGCGTGGAAGCGCGGACAGATTCCGCGCAAAAGAAGAAGTTTCGGGCGTTCGTGCTTGAAATGGTGGTGCCCCCGCTTTGCATATCCCTTCGTCATACCAACAGGAATCCAGTTTGCGGCTAGATACGAAGTTCCTTTGAATCTATCCGTATCAACGAATGTTTCGGCAAAGAGCGGTGCATGACTATACCGAAGACTCCAATCGGTACGTAGTGACCGAATTGAGCCAGAAATCATCCTAGAGGCAAGATTTTTCACGGTAACATTAGGAAGGATGATAAACCGATTATTTGAAACGATAAATTCCGGAGCAGGCGATGGATCCAATCCTATGGCGGTCATGGCGGTAGACCTCGCCTTGGTACTCCAACATGCGCCTGTGAATGAGATCGCACCTAAAAGTACATCCTCCGCAAAAAAAAGGTAACGCAGTAGTTTGCCAACAGGTGTGGTTAGTCCCAAGTAATGGTGACGCGCCACCGCGGAGTTCCAAAGCCTCGCATCATCTGGGGTGGAAACGGGCCGAATCTCTAACCTATGCGGCATAGTGTCCACTGGTGGGCCGAATAATCTGGCGTCGTTTAAGTCGTGAGCTTTGGGTGGTTTGCCGCCACAGTTGGACTGTTGCGGGGGGGGTAACCTCAGAAAGCCTAACAACTCCAGTTGAGAGAGCGCGGTTCTGCAGGCGCGTTCCTTCGGTAGGCCGTTCAATTGAATCCAGCCCAATAACTGACATACTCGTTGTGAGATCTTCGTACGATTCCAATCTGGATGACGTCGGATCACGTCACGAATCAGAACGACGTCACGTTGGTCAAATAGACGGCCTCGGATGATGACTCCCCTACATTTCGGCCAAGACTGGCGACGCATACCCATTGGTCGAATCTTATGTGAGAGGCGCATGGTGCGAGGGGCTCGGCCTAAAGACAAGCGACTGCAATCGGTGCCTGCGACGGACAGTTACAACTGAATTGTCATCCAACGAGGTTGGGGCGAAATCGTCACATGAAAACCTTGCCCCGAGCTGCTGATTTGACGGCCTAGAAGAAAAAGATCGCTGGCAGCCAGGCCAAGTCGTTGATTCTATTTCGAACGTCTGATCTTGAGGTGCCTGACAGTGCTCTGACGACTCCATGGATTGAGGGAAGAGACCAAAGCAGGTCGAGACCGCGCGCGGCCTAGAATCCATGGCTGTCTTACTCGAGCGGAGGCGTTGGGGTAGCGTCCCATCTACAGTCTGTACCGTCATTGTGAGGATTGTCGCACTTTTCCCCAGACAGCATTTATCCAGCGCCGCGACGTTGAGTCGCGCTCTTTGATGCCTTGGGAGCATGCGTGGGCCTCCCCTTGCGATAGCCACGCTGCGATTGTATGCGCAGCGGCGAGCTAATCCCAATAGTTGCGACGGCCCATGGCCCGTCGCTTTTTGATTTCCTACGCGCTGTCGCGAGCTCACGATGGTCTCCGCATCCAATATTCCAAGCGGGCCGCGCCAGACCGCCCGTGTCATGGTTACGAGTTATCGCCCAGCCCAAGTCTATTGGTCTACGCTCAAAGTTAAGAATTTCCCACTTGCAACTCAGTTGATACCGCCCGGCGGTTACCGGCCCAATCCTTCAAAATGTGGACCGGTGAACCTCTACGCGACGACCCGTGGGGCGAGTTTCGTTTTATTCGCGCCGCAAGGCTCAACCACGACACGGGCTTTACGAATCGATTCGAACGCCCAACGATCAAACACGTCATTGCAACGCTACCCCACACTAATCGTATGAAAACGGATGGACAATCGGATGCCATCCATGCATCCTTATCGGATGGAAATGGATGATAAAACGGATGGGCGGTTCCTCGCGTCAACGCCCTCCGTCACAAACGAACTGCTTCAGCTCGTCGCCGAGATCGACGAGTTCAAGGGTGCCTGGCAAGCGATCAGCCGCATCGCGCCCGACCGCCTGTCCCGGCTCCGGCGCGTAGCGACTATCGAGAGCATCGGTTCCTCCACCCGGATAGAGGGTGCCAGGCTCACGGACCGGGAAGTCGAGAGTTTGCTCGCCAACATCGATGTCGGTTCCTTCGCATCCCGGGACGAACAGGAGGTCGCCGGCTACGCAGAGGCTATGGAGACCGTGTTTGCCAACTGGCAGGCCATCGACCTCAGCGAGAACCACATCCGGCAGCTTCATCTCGAACTCCTGAGACATACCGACAAGGATGCCCGTCACCGCGGCGAGTACAAGACGCAGCCAAACCAGGTCGAAGCATTCGACTCCGAAGGGCGCAGCCTCGGTGTGGTATTCCAAACCGCCACACCCTTCGAAACACCACGCCGGATGGCGGACCTGATCGAATGGGCGCGCACTAGCCTCGACCAGGGAGCGCTCCATCCCCTCCTGGCCGTCGGTGTTTTCGTCGCAGTCTTCCTCGCGATACACCCGTTCCAGGACGGCAACGGGCGTTTGTCCCGCATCCTCACTACGCTGCTGTTGCTGCGAGCCGGTTACGAGTACGTGCCTTACAGTTCCCTGGAGAGCGTCATCGAGCAGACCAGGGACGCATACTACCTCGCACTGCGGAGGACACAGGGCTCGCTCGGAACCGGCACGCCCGATTGGCAACCCTGGCTTCGCTACTTCCTCACCGCACTGAAACGACAGAAAGACAGGCTCCAGGAACGAGTCGACCGCGAGCGGCTCCTGTTCGGCAACCTCCCGGAACTCTCGGCTCGAATATTGGAAATCGCCCGCGACAGAGGCCGCGTGAGCGTTGCCGACGCGGTTCTGGTCACCGGGGCCAGCCGTAACACGCTCAAGGGGCACTTCCGCACCTTGGTCGAAGCAGGGCATCTCAACCGGCACGGGGCCGGGCGCGGCACCTGGTACTCGCCCGCCTGACCACGTATCGGCCTAGAAATGCGACCCCACCCTTTCCTTCAAGATCAATGCGTCAGCGAGCCGAGGGCCGTCCAACGCCGGCGCCATTCACACCAAAAAAGTGCCTATATCAGATTGACACCGCGAAGGCACCGAGAAACGGCGCGTTCAACCTGCCTAAAATGTGGCACCTCACCGGCTACGTGGATCTCAAGTTCAATCGCCCACCGGTGCCGGTATTGTTCAAGACGCGCCCGATAACTGGTCCCAAAACGTGCGGGGTCGAGGCTTCGGTGTTTCGCCTTGGGGTAGAAAACCTCGGATGCGTCGAGCGGATCGACACCTGCGTGTTCGAACAGCAGCCAGAGGTCATACAGATCCCTGCATTGCATGCGCTGCATGATGCAGCGCAGCTTCTCGCCGGCAATCTCCGCAAGCGAGTACACCCGAAAACCGTCGGTCTCGGGCAGATCTGGCCAACGCGGTAGCAGGCTCATCTTATCCACATTCAGCACGAGTTCATCGACTGCGATATCAAGCTTCAAATACCGCTGGCGGCCCAGAGGGCCCCGATAGCCGATGCGACGCGGCTCCTCTTCGGTCAACGTCAGCGACTCCACGGCACCGGTTACCCCGGCGAACGCTGCTTCAATAGTTTCATAGGCTGCGGCGAGGTCGCCCTTGACCACCGAGAAGTCGAGATCAGCCGAATAACGATAGTTGTCGAAATAGCACAACCGGAGCGCTGTGCCTCCTTTGAACACCAAGCCGTGGTCATCACCCACGCTGCAGAGGCCGGCAATGATGTGGGCGAGTACGTAATCACGCTCCACCGTCGGCGCCGGCACTCCGTCTCGCGCGGCCTGTCGGGTGATTTGTGCTCGATTGCTCACTGACTGACGACGGACTGCAGTTCGTTCACGGTCCGTGGCCAGCGCACGCGCCATCGTTTGTCCCGCAAGGCCACGGATTCGTTGGAACCCGGCTCGAGGTCGAGATCGGCGGTAATCCGTTTGATGGGTTCGAGTGCGCCGGCGAGCGGTTGCAGTGTCAAGGTGTCGGCGAGCGAACCGAGCCGGCGAAGAGCTGCCGCGTAGCCCAGGTTGCTGGCATAGTCGATGAGGACGTCGGATTTCAGATTGGGGGCGGCGGTGGCGACTGCCTCCGCCAACACCTCCGCTCCTCCGACGAGTCGCGGGCGGTCGGCGGCATCCAGAACGGCGCGATGCAGGTCCGAGATGTAGGAATTGCGGATCGGAATTCGACCGACATCGAGTTTCTCAAGCGGCTCAATCACCACCTTCAGCCTGCGGCCGGAGAGCGTCTTTGTCCGCACCCGGCGTATGGTTGCAACCTGAATCGTGCGGACCGGGTGGACGACCAAGTCGTGCTCATAGAGGGCGCTTCGCCAGGCAATGCGATGTGGCAGACCCTTGAACGCCGCACCGACAGAAAGCGCAACGTCCTCCGCGACCGCCGGCGTGCCGAGCACCCCCAACTGGCGCAGGGCATAGTGTCCGCGTCGCACGCGATCGATCAGCCCCGCCTTCTCCATGCGTTTGAGGAGGTTGGCCGTCGCTGTCTTCGATTTGCCGAGACGCCGCTCGACTTCCTCGAATGTGAACGTCGAGCATCCCTCCGCAACCAACTCGTTGGCGAGCGATAGGCCTTGTTGTGGTGAATAAAAGTCCATAATTAACGTAAAACGTGAATTATTACCTATCATAAACCATTTCTGTGCACCAGTTCGATATTCATCAAGTACATGAATAACGGTCTCTGGTGCACAAAGCAGCTTCTCCAACACAGGGCGGGTCGCGGCAAGCTCCGATCTGTTTTCTGCTGTCCCCCTCTGATCAGCCTGCTCTCATTAGTATGCGCCCTTTGATCGCTGTCAGCCGGTTGAAACTCACTCGTGAGCGTCGGAGAAGTTCGTGATTTCCACATCACTCTGCGGGAACCGGGCGACGATGGTCAGCTTCCCGCCCAGTGCCTGGATGTAGGAGCGCAGGTTCGACACATACATATCCGCGCGACGCTCAAGCTTGGCGACGGCGGGCTGGTTGACGTTCAGTGCCCTGCCCACTGCCTGCTGCGTCATCTCCTGCGCGCGTCGGAGTTCGTGCAGGGCCATGGCTGCACGAAGTTCCGCCTTTCTGTTGTCAATGCGCTCGCGACGCACGAGCGAGAAATCCTTCGTCAGGTCATTGAATTGCCGGCGTCCGCTCATTCGATCAATCCCTCTTGCCTCAATTCTTCAAAACGATCGTCGTAGTGCTTGTCCGCCAATGGCACAAAGCGCCTGTAGAACCGGGCAACGCACGTCATGTCTCCGCCCACCATGCGCCGATCTCGTCGGTAGATTCGATCGACCATTCGATTCACTTTTATTCCATCGATGGAATGAGGTCAAGCGCTGCGTATACATCTTTCGATCAAGCCCTTTGCAACCATCGAAAGTTCCGCCTGCATCCGTACGCGGGGGCACTCTCTAAAGCAAATCCACGACACATTAATCGGATGGAAACGGATGGACAATCGGATGTAATCCATGCATCATTATCGGATGGAAATGGATGATCCAACGGACGGGCCATTCCTCGCATCAACACCCGCCGTCACAAACGAACTGCTCCGCCTCGTCGCCGAGATCGACGAGTTCAAGGGAGCCTGGCGAGCGATCAGCCGCATCGCGCCCAACCACCTGTCCCGGCTCCGGCGCGTAGCGACTATCGAGAGCATCGGTTCCTCCACCCGGATAGAGGGCGCCAGGTTCACGGACCGGGAAGTCGAGAGTTTGCTCGCGAACATCGATGTCGGTTCCTTCGCATCCCGGGACGAACAGGAGGTCGCCGGCTACGCAGAGGCTATGGGGACCGTGTTCGCCAACTGGCAGGCCATCGACCTCAGCGAGAACCACGTCCGGCAGCTTCATCTCGAACTTCTGAGACATACCGACAAGGATGCCCGTCACCGCGGCGAGTACAAGACGCAGCCAAACCAGGTCGAAGCATTCGATTCCGAAGGGCGCAGCCTCGGTGTGGTATTCCAGACCGCCACACCCTTCGAAACACCATGCCGGATGGCGGACCTGATCGAATGGGCGCGCACCAACCTCGACCAGGGAGCGCTCCATCCCCTCCTGGCCGTCGGTGTTTTCGTCGCAGTCTTCCTCACAATACACCCGTTCCAGGACGGCAACGGGCGTTTGTCCCGCATCCTTACTACGCTGCTGTTGCTGCGGGCGGGTTACGAGTACGTGCCCTACAGTTCCCTGGAGAGCGTAATCGAGCAGACCAGGGACGCTTACTACCTCGCGCTGCGGAGGACACAGGGCTCGCTCAGAACCGGCACGCCCGATTGGCAACCCTGGCTTCGCTACTTCCTCACCGCACTGAAACAGCAGAAAGACAGGCTCCGGGAACGAATCGACCGCGAGCGGCTCCTGTTCGGCAACCTCCCGGAACTCTCGGCTCGAATACTGGAAATCGCCCGCGACAGAGGCCGCGTGAGCGTTGCCGACGCGGTTCTGGTCACCGGGGCCAGCCGTAACACCCTCAAGGGGCACTTCCGCGCCTTGGTCGAAGCAGGACATCTCAACCGGCACGGGGCCGGGCGCGGCACCTGGTATTCATCCGCATGACTGTGAATCGGCGTAGAGCCTCGACCCCACCTCAAACTTCGAGGTTCACGAGTTAACGAGCAGGTCGGCGTCCAATCCCCGCGCCGATTCACAGCCTATGGCTTCGAAAACCGCCTTCGAAGCTTATTCGGGCGGCTGCAGGGCGCGCTTGACGGCTTCGGGTTCCTTGGCAATGACTTGCAAAAGAGTAGCAGCCGGACCGCTCACCCGCCGCCTTCCCTGCTCCCATTTCCGGTAACCGGACAAGCTCATGCCCATCAGCGGCGCCATCTGCGCCTGGGTCAGGCTGATCTGCTTGCGGACTTCGCGTGGCGTCAGAACAACATGAACCTTCGCGGGGCCTTCGCCTTTCGCATGGGCCAGGGCCTCGGTGAGGGACTCAATCAACTCTTGACCGACGGTACTCACTTCAACTCCTGGTGTGTGGCTTTCAGCGCGGCCGCAAGGCTGGCAGTGGTTCGCCGTTCGTTCTCGTCCAAAAACTCACTGGTTGACGAGAGCGGTGGACGGTCAGCCACCGGACAAGGCGCTGCACTTGACCCGCTGCTCCCACTCCCAGGCTTCGCGATGAGAGGTCGGCTGGCCCACCTGTTCGATTCGCGCGTCCGGCCATCGTCGGCGGTGCTCGCGCTCGCGGCGTCGGAGATCCGTCGTGATGCCGTGGTGCACGAAGCGATCACCGACCTTGAGCCGATACTTGTAGGTGCGAGTAGCTGCCTGCATGACGAGACAGAGTATGGTTGCAGGGTGCAGTTACATCAATCGGTTCCTGGGCCAGCGCACGCGCCATCGTTTGTCCCGCATAGCCACGGAATCGTTCAAAGCCGGTTCGAGATTCAGGTCTGCGGTAATCCGTTTGACGGGCTCGAGTGCACCGGCGAGGGGGCGCAATGTCAACGTGTCGGCGAGCGAGCCGAGTCGGCGCATAGATTGGAGCATTGTCGTGATGTTTCGGACTCGTCACATGTCCGCAATCGTCAGTTTGCCTTGCCGGTGTGGGGCCGCAGGTTTGCGAATGACGATATCCACGTCGCGACCCATTGCCATGAGCAAGCGCAGAAGCCGCTCTACGGAGTATTCCCGAAAGTTGCCTCGAAGAAGCCTGGAAACGTCAGGCTGGGACAATCCCATCAGTTTCGCCGCCTCGACCTGGGTCATCCGCCGGCGACGTACGATCTGGTCTATTCTGCTGACGAGATCCGCCTTGAGCAGATGCAGTTCGGCGTTCGGCAGACCAAGATCGGCAAATACGTTGCCACAGCCTTGTTCGACAATCACCTTATCAACGTGCACCCCTTTATTCTTGGCCATACTTGTCCCGGTAATGTTGCTCTGCCGATTTCAGCCTTCCTTGCACAACATTTATCTCCCGCCTGGGTGTTGCAACGCCCTTCGTGGACTTCTTCTGGAACGCGTGCAAAACATAGACGGCTCCCTGAAATCGAACAGCATAGACAGTGCGATACGTATTGCGATCATGCCGCGAAACTATTTCCAATATGCCTGAGCCAAATCCCTTCAGCGGCTTGGCGTACCGGTGCCTGATTCCGCATTGGGCCTGAAACAGGGCGAATCCCGTTTGGTACCGAACTTCGTCGGGAAAACCCTTCAGATCCTCCTTGCTCGACCCGATCCATTCGGTGGGTTTCAGTTCCCCTTGTTCGAAATCGTCGATAATGGTGGTTCCACCATAAATGATCAAGGACAATTGCGGCAGAAGGATTGCGCCTGCAGCTACAAGCTACGGCACCGCCCTGGGAAGGTAGGACCCTGAGTTTCAGCAAGCATTACACGGCAGTCTGAGTGTGCAGTCTGTACGACATCTCTCAAGCTTGCGTGCGAGAACGGTCAGAAGGAACGAAAACTGGTTGGCTGTGGCGTCGGCATAGTCGTTGAGGATGCCGGATTTCAGATAAAGGGCGGCAGTGGCGACATCTCTGTCCGGTGGCGATCGACGAATGCGCCCCACGGAGAGTGCAGCGAGTGTTGTGGCACTCGACCACTACATGCGCAATGCCTACAACGTCCCTGGAAAGTTACCGCCGTCGATCAGAATATTCTGCCCGTTGATGTACCCGGCCTGCCGACTGCAGAGGAATGCGCACAGCGCACCGAACTCTTCGGGCTTGCCAAGGCGTTGCAGGGGATTGTCGCCCAGTAGCCGGGCGGTAAAGGCCGACATGTCGATGCCTTCTTTCCTGGCGTTGTTCTCGATGTAGGCTTTCAATGGGCCCGTCTCGAAGGTACCGGGCAGCAGGTTGTTGATGGTCACGTCTGTTGCGCGCGGATAACGTGCAATTCCGGCGACAAAACCGGTCAGCCCGCTCCTCGCGGCATTCGAGAGGTCGAGATTCGCCATCGGCGCCCGAACCGATTGACTGGTGATGTTGACGATGCGGCCGAATCCGCGCTCCACCATCCCGTCGAGGGTAGCCTTGATCAACTCGATGGCCGTGAGCATGTTCGCTTCCACCGCATTCAGCCACTGCTGGTGCGTCCATGTGCGGAAGTCGCCCATCGGCGGGCCGGGCGCATGGTTGATCAGAATGTCGGGCGCAGGGCAGGCCGCGAGCGCAGCAGCCCGGCCTGACGGTGCCGTGATGTCGCAAACCACCGTGGTCACGGAACGGCCGGTCGCGTCCAGAATCCGCACGCCAACCTCGCCGGCCTTGGCCTCGTCTGCCTCCGTGACCGTGACCTCGACACGCTCCCGGACCAGGGCCAGGGCCGCAGCCTGACCCAGGTCGGTGCCCGCGGCGCAGACGATGGCGGTTTTTCCGCCGATGGCCAGATCCATGCTATTGATCCTCCCGTGAGAACGCTGAATCCACCATACTCCTCGAGTGTAGCCCCGCAACCGATCGGGCAATTCGACGTACGATCTGGTCGATTCTGCTGACGAGATCCGCCTTGAGCAGATGCAATTCGGCGTTCGGCAGACCAAGATCGGCAAATACGTTGCCGCAGCCTTGTTCGGGGCCGGCGTCCAATCCCCGCGCCGATTCACACTGCGTCGAGTAGACTGACACTGAACCTGGAGATTCCTGCCATGCGCTACTCCCTCCTGCCACTCGTGCTGATCGCCGTTGTCGCCCTGACCGCTGCCGCCGAGTCGGCGGAGCGTGGGCCCAGAAACCAGCCCGATACCGGTATGGGGTTCTACGCGCCGGAACAGCACGAACTCTACGATGGGCGGTTCGTGATCCGCGGCACGCGCATCTATCAGGCCGGGGCATTGAACGATCCATCTCCCTGGGACCACATGGACAGTCAGGCCACTTGGCTGTTCGAGTTCAACCAACGACGAGGTTCCCCATGACCGCTGCGCACTTCGGCGTCACCATCCCGCAGATCAAGCGTCCCTGGGTGGCCGCGGCAGAGGCCGCCGGCGCGTTCGAGCGCATGGGTTACGACTCGCTGTGGGTCTGCGACCACTTCTACGGCCCCCAGTCTCCGCAACTGCCGATTCTGGAGGCGTGGTCCATGGTTTCGGCGCTGGCCGCCATCACCGAGCAGGTCGAGATCGGCACGCTGGTGACGCCGGCCGGCATGCGCAACGCCGCGCAACTCGGCAAGGTGATCGCGACGGCGGACAACATCGCCGGCGGCCGGGTGATCGCCGGGCTCGGCGCCGGATGGATGCCCCGCGAGTTCACCGACTTCGGGGTACCGTTCCACGCCACCGCCGAGCGCCTGGTGCAGTTGCGGGAAACCGTGGAACTGCTGAAGCGCATGTGGGGCGACGAAGACGAGGTTTCCTACGAAGGCCGCTTCGTGCAGGCGCAGAACGTTGTCTGCCAACCCAAGCCGCCACGCCGCGTGCCCATCCTGATCGGCGGCGCCGGGGAGCAGGTCACCCTCAAGCTGGCCGCCGAACACGCCGATGTGTGGAACAATCTCGCCGGGCACCAGGCCAACCTCGGCCACAAGGTCGATGTGCTGAAGCGTCACTGCGACTCCGTCGGCCGGGATTTCTCGGAGATCGTCGTCAGTCAGCAGTGCCTGGTGACGCTCGCCGAAGACGAGGCGAGCGCCGGGCCGATGGCAGACCGGGCGCAGAAGATCTTCGGCGGACACATGGGCGACCCGAAGGGACCCATCGCCATCACCGGTACCGCCGCGCAGTGCGTCGATGCCATCGGCAGGCATGTCGACCTAGGCTGCACGATGTTCATGATGGAATTCTTCGGGCGCGACACAATGGTGCCGGCGCAACTGTTCGCCGAGGAAGTGGCGCCGCACTTCCGCGACGATTCGCAATCAGCCGTTCAGCACGGCCATTGCGCGGGCTACGAGAGACCGCGCGATGCTGACGTGTGAGATTGCCCGGTCAACCGACAGTAAGAGCGTCCAGGACGTCCTCCCACCTCGCCATGTCCAGGCCCATCGGCGGCAAGTGTCCGTCCTCACCGTCCGCTATGGTGGCGAGCCATTTCGATTCTGCTTGCAGGCGACGGTTGAAGTCCGTGCCGCTCAAACAGCTGAGCATCGGCGTCTCGTCCATGTGGAAGGCAACCAGGGCAAGCCGCGCGGCCACCCGGTAGGCAGCCTCGCCGGTCGGCCAGCCCCCTCGTTCGCGCCAAACATCCTTGAGCTGCTGACCCGCCTGCTCAAGGGCGAGCGCATCGCGTTCAAGACTAGAGAGGTCGGCCTTCAGCGTCGCCACACCGTTTCTGACCCTCAGGTTCGAGGTACGTTCCATT
Organism: Pseudomonadales bacterium; assembly: GCA_963663395.1. GTDB lineage: Bacteria > Pseudomonadota > Gammaproteobacteria > Pseudomonadales > Azotimanducaceae > Azophilus. The sequence continues at coordinate 2,981,568 of OY760226.1, read as the reverse complement.
GCCTGGGCCGGAAGCGTTCGGCCATGGTTGTAAACCTGCGATGCGTGTCTCTTCGCCGCTTGCTCCGCGGCGAACCGCAGGACAAAGACCCGAGCCCCGACTTCGCCTCCCACCTCCGGCGACTGCAAACCGCCTAACAGCCGGGCAACGCTGGATTCGGACTCCGGCAATAAGTCGTAACCGGCTTCCGGGTCATCCACACAGAGTACAAAGCCGCGGTAGGCGACCTTCGCAGAAGCGGTGACTTGCCCGCCATCCGCATCGTTCAGTTTCAAGCTGACGTTTGGCCGGTGTTCAAGCCCCTGGCAGGTCTCGAAGTGTTCCGCCCAATGCTGGTATTCAGCGCGATTGATCAGTGAAATGTCGAACAGACGGACGTCGACCTGGTTTCCGCCCAAGACGCGCTGCATCTTCTCTGGATCAATCGATATCGCAGCCGCGGCCGCTTGCGCGGCCATTCGTTTCTTGGCGAACGATTCCAGCCTGAGCGTAGCAATCAGTGCTAACAACGGTTCGCCCCGCAAACGTTTGCGCAGTGTCTCGATGCTTCGCTCATCGGAAACCGGGGAACTAGTGTCAAGACTCTCAACCACTCGCTCGGGGTCCCCGTTCAGAAGTTCGCCAAGCGCCCGAATTGCCTGGTCGGAGGCTTGCCACAACGGCGCTTCTCGGAGCCCCGGGAGACGGGTCAGGCCGACCCGCAAACCCACAAACAGGTCATTGCCATGGGAATTGACTATCGATGTGGCGGCAAGTGCGGGCACATGCCCGTAGAGTGCCTTTTCGACCACGCTGTCGCCCTCGTTCCATCGGTACCCCGCCGCGAAACATCGCGCCAACGCATCGCCCGGAATGCCGCGGTTTTCAACCACCGCGGTCGCATCCGTATCGGCCGGCAGCGGCACTTCCACACGCAGCAGCAGATCCTGCCAGGGCGCATTGCCCGAACCGATGTGCTCCTGGACCAGCACCAGTTGCAGCAGCAGATCTCTGCACAACGCCTGAGCTTGTGAGTTCAAGGCCGAAGGGGCTCGCATCAGCTTGCGCAGGGCGGCCGCCTCGTCCAGATTGGTGTGCTGGCTGGATCGAACACGATCCACACGATCACCCAACTCGCACCATTCCGGCTCCCTCAGAAACCGGGTTTTCATCAGGGCCTGCCAATCTTTGATTTGCAGCAGATCCCTTTCGACATCGCACAGGTGGGCGAAGGCGGCATCGAACCGTTCTTGCACTTCCGGCGACAGGTCCGCTCGTTCCCGCAGCTCGGCCAGGCGCCCCTCAAGCGCTCCGCGACTTGCGTTCTGTTCACAAGTAAGCCAGGGACGATCAACAACCGCTGCCGCGCTGTACACAGATTTCGACTCTGCCCGGACCTGGCGGGATCGAAGGTCCCGGGCAACTGTGCCGGCATCGTCGACCGCGCTTGTCACGGCACTTTTAGCCAGCGATTCAGGGCATCGCTCCGGCGGGGCTCTCGACACCTGACGTCCTGCGGCCGTTCCCGACCGCTGCAATTCGGTGTTTCCGGCGGCGGCCCCTCGGCTGAGCCTGCCATCGTCCCCCGAAGCAGCTACTGGATTATCCACGGTTTCGGGTTACGCCGGACGTTGCCCGACAACGCTACGGGCAGTGCGGATGGAGCCGGATTCGAGCAGGGAAATCGCATCCTCCGAGTCTGGGCAGATGTGTCTGCCGGCTGATGCCATGACATTGGCACTGCGAAACCGGGCATGGCGCGCTTCGCTTCCGGAGGCAGACGCGCCCTGTTCCGCCGGCACTATCGCCTGCGCTGCACTTGCAGTTCCATTCATATTCAGTGATCAGCTCTCAATTCAGAGGGCTCAGACAAAGCGAACACCGGAAAGTTCGTGGCGAGTGCCGCCCGCGCGGTTTTCGCACCGGCGCAGGGCGCTCGCGCGGCGCATGCGAGCATCCGCCAAGTCTTCATCAGACAGGGACGAGGCCCAGTCGTCGAGCAGTACGGCGTCGTCGTAGGCGTCATCGCTCACATAGCCCGGCGTAACGATGTACAGCACCGTCACGTTTGCTTGCGTATCGTTCCGAAACTGCACCGGTTGGCCCGGCAACGTCACTACAGCCGCACCAGCCTCTACGGCGAACTCGTGTGGGTCGCACTGACCGCTCTCGAGCGTCTGCACCGTCAGGCACCCGCTCACGACGTAAGTAATCTGCGTGACGACCGGGTGCACGTGAATCGCGGAGGCCACGGCCGAACGCAGCCGGCCCGCCGCAACACTTACCTGGTTCGAATTGCCGGGCAGAACCACATCCGCCGTAGCGTCCATCGGGTTCAGGAACGGGGCGATTTCGGTTCCGTCGCGCGCAGCGACGAATTCCCCTGGCTCAAAGACAGCCTTCACGATGTCGACGGATCAGCTTGCGAGCCTCACCCGGCGCTTCGGGCTAGAGCCCCAGCATTCCAGCGGTTTCCTCCACGAACCGCACCGCGTCATCGGCTGCGCTACCGCTCGAATCGAGGCGTCCGGGCAATAGCGCGAGGCGCGAAACGCCCAGGTCTTCGTACCGTTTCACGGCATCGCCATCGACCCGTCTAGGCGGAGTGATCGTGATCTCGAGTTCGCCGAGTTCCGCCGGCCGCTCCACATCCGCGGCCGCCTGCTGCAATCCTGCGATGGACGCCGCGGTAGCCTCCACGGTCTGCGCGAAGCCGTACCAGCCGTTGCCCTGGCGTACCGCTCGCCGGTAGGCGGGCGGCGACATGCCGCCGATGACGATGGGGGGATGGGGCTGCTGCACCGGCATCGGCTTCTGCTGAACGCCGGCGATGCGGGTGAAACGTCCGTCGAATGCGGGCCGATCCTGGGTCCAGAGCGTGCGGATGGCTTCGATGTGCTCGCTCACCCGGGCGCCCCGCTCCGCGTAAGGCACGCCGATCACATCGAACTCCCGTTCCACGTAGCCCACGCCCACCCCGAAGATGAGGCGTCCCTTCGACAGGCAATCGATGCCGGCCAATTCCTTGGCCAGCACCACCGGGTTGCGCTGGGCGAGCAGGATGATGCCGGACGCGATGCGCAACCGCTGCGTCACCGCCGCCGCAAAGCTCAGGGCCGCCACCGTGTCGAGCATCGGGAAGTCAGGACGCGCGGGCGACGGCGGTTCCTGCGGATCGACAAGCACCACGTGCTCGCCGGTCCAGGCCGACTCGAAGCCGGCGTCCTCCATGGCCTTGAGCGCACGTTCCATCGCATCCGGGTCCGCGAGCGGCCCGTTGTTGAACCCGAAGAATCCCACTTTCATCGAAATTGCGTCCTATCGATTCGCCAGCGCGCGATTCTAACGTCCTGCGGGACGTTGCGGATACCGGGCGGCAATCTCCGACGCGGGCTTGCTGGATTCGATAAAGCAGCGGCGTGCCTGCTGTTCTCAGTTGCCATCGACGACAACGGCCCGTTACATGAGTTGATGCTGAGTTAGCAGTCGACGGGCCGGCGTCAGGTTCAGGCGGCCTGCTCGTCGATGAAGTTCTTCAGGTCAGCCATGGACTCCTCGTAACACTGAACCAGGAAAAAATGGCTGGCCTCTTCGTAGACCCGGAGTTTGCAGTTCGGAATCCGCTCCGCGATCGCTCTCGAGGCGTCGGCCGCACAGAGCACGTCCCGCCCGCCCGTCATCACGAGGGCCGGGCATTTCACCTGGTGCAGCCGGTCGAGCGAGTCGTGCGTGAGGCAGGCGTGGGTGGCATTCGAGTAGCCGTGCACGGGCCCGGCGGCGTTCGTCAGCCGTTCCTCGAAAGCGTCGAGTTGTTCCTGGTTCTCGTTGAAATAGGGCGGCGGGAAGAAGAACAGCGACTGGTGCCTGGCCGCGGCCGCGAAGCCCTGCGCTTTCACCACCTCGTTGATGTTGGAGAGAATCTGGTAGCCGTAGCGGTCGAGCTTCCCGAAGGAGGCGGTGATCACCAGGCTCTTGACTCGGTCCGGATAAGCGAGCGTGATTTCCTGGGCGATGGCCCCTCCCATCGACCGGCCGACGACATGAGCGGGCTCGGTGATCCCCACGGCGTCCATCAGCCCGATGGTGTCATCGGCGAACTGCCTTGTGGTGTAGGGATAATCCGGCGCCGAACTCCGGCCCGCTCCCCGGTTGTCGAACGCCAGCACCCGGTAATCCTTCGAGAAAACTTCGACCTGCGCGTTCCAGGCGTTGCAATCCCCCGCGAGACCGTGGATGAGGACTATGGGCTGCCCTGCCCCGTGAAGCTCGTAGTAAAGCTCAACGTCACCTACGGTCTGGGTGGGCACTGAATAACGCCCTCTCGCTGTCGAAGACGGTGCCTACCCTGCCCCAACCCCGACCTGTTCGTTTCGGCCCGGGGCCACTTTGTTCATGAACTCCTCGTTGTCCAGCACCCACCCAAGGCAGCGAACGACGTTCTGCAGCCCGAGGGCGTGGAGGTCAGCCCCGTACATGCTCGCCACGCAGTCCGAGAGGACGACCACGGTGTAGTCGTAGTTGAACGCCGTGAAGGCGGTGTTCATGACGCAGGTGTTGGTGTTGATGCCCATCATGCAGACGTTCTTCACGCCCAGCATATCCAGCAGACCCTTCAGGTCCGTTCCCATGAAGCAGTCCAGGCGCTTCTTGTTGTCGATGACGTAGTCGCCGTCCTCGTACAGGCTCGGGATCAGTTCGGTGGTGACTTCACCCATGATGTTGTGGTCGTTAACCGTGCTCTTGCGTCCGGGGGTGAGGCGGTTCTTCTCGTCCTGGATGTCGTGCAGCGCCTTCCAGAAGGGCACCGTCATGCCCTCGCTGCCGAGGCCCGGAATCTTTCGGAAGACGAGCTTCACGTGAATGATGGGAATTTCGTAGCTGCGGGCGAATTGAATCAATTCCTCGGCATTGCCGATGACCTTCACGCAATCCTCGTCACTGGCCGGCATGGTCGCCACTTCGGGGTCGAGGTGGCCCCGGTGCATGTCGATGGTGACGACGGCCGTTTCCTTCGGGTCGAGCCGGATCATCTCCTTGAGTCGGTCGGTCATTTCCGATCGGTCGAGAATCTCTACCTGGGACATGTGTCACCTCCTGTCAGGATGATTGGGAAGTCCGTTCAATATGTCGTCGTTCGGGAAAGTTCCAGTTATACCAAATATCAGCGCACAAGTGTCTCGGAAGGTCGTCGATCCGGCATCTGCCGCAGACAGAGAGTCCCGGCCACAAGTCGTAACTCGGAGCCGACACGACCGAGTGTCGTGCCGGTGCGGCCGCGCGCAACGGTTCGAGCAGGAAGTGTAAACTCGTCAGACCTGTCGGCGGCAAGGACAGGATCGGTAGATCAGCCCAACCTGACGACGGCAAACCGAAGGAGTGTGGGGTGTTTCAACTTGATTGGGGAGATCCCGCGGGGGACGTCTGGCGCCCGCTGAGTGCGGATTTTTCCGACATTGGCGGCACTGGCGTCTTCATCGTGCGGCAGACCGGAGGACCGGCCGTTGTCGTCGGACAGGGCGAAATCGCAGATCGCCTGTCTGCACTCCAGAGAGACGGCAGGGTTCTTGGCTACGACAGTCCCGGCTCACCGCTCCTGGCTACCTGGGCGATCGTCCAGGGCATGATACAGACCAGGATGCTCTACTCGGCCCAACTGGACGGGATTGAACGGTATCTTGCCGAGACCCTGAAGCCGCTGATCGGGAAGAGCTATCCCGATGTGGCTCCGGTTCCCGTGCCATTGCCGATGTAACCGGCGGTGGCGGCGTTCAGCCCGCGCCGCCTGGACCCGCCGCCGGAATTCCCGGAAGATGGCTGCGCCCTACAAATTCGGGATCGCGAGTGACGCAACGGAAGGACGCTGGATCGGAGGGGGCGGCCTCTTCAACCACGCCGGCCGTGGCCACAACCGGGCTCTGGAAGGGGCTGCACCCCGGCATGGCGCTCGCCGCCAAAGGCATGGTGCTGACCTTCGTCGTCCTCTCCGTAGCCTTCCTCGACAGTGCCGGCGCCCTGTATTCCGAAATCCGGGGCTGGATCGAGGGCACGCTGGACTGGTACTACGTACTGACCGTATGCAGTGCCGTGTTCGTCTGCCTGTTCCTGATGTGCAGCCGCTACGGCCGCATCCGGCTGAGCGATGACGATGCCCGGCCGGAATTCAGCAACTTCTCATGGCTCGCCATGCTGTTCTCGGCGGGCCTGGGTATCGGAATCCTGTTCTTCTCCATCGCCGAGCCGCTCTACTACTTCGACAACAGCGCACCCGGCGGCTATCCGAACAATCCCCATGCCGACCGGGCGGGCAACCTGGCGCTAGGCATACAACGGGCCGAGTTTGCCGTGCGCGTCACCTATTTTCACTGGGGCATTCACGGCTGGTCGCTGTATGTCCTGGCCGGCCTCTGCCTCGCGTGGTTCGGCTTCCGCAAAAAGCTGCCGCTGACGTTCCGTTCCGCCCTCTACCCGGTACTCGGCAACCGCATCTACGGCCCCGTCGGGCACCTGGTCGACCTCCTGGCGGTATTCGGCACCGTCTTCGGCACAGCCACCTCGCTTGGCCTCGGGGTCACCCAGATGGGCGCCGGGCTGAATGCCCTGTTCGGCGCCGACCCGGGCGTTGTGACGCAGATCGCGCTGATCGCCGCCATATCCACCGCAGCCACCCTGTCCGCGGTCTCGGGCATCGGCCGTGGCATTCGCATCATTTCCGAGTGGAACATCTACCTCACCGTGGTGCTGCTTGGGTTTTTCCTGTTCTGCGGCCCTACCGAGTGGCTGCTGGGCTTTCTCACGACGACCGCGGGCGACTATCTGTGGGCTGCAATTCCCATGGGCTTCTGGACCGCGGCCGATGCGGCCACGGCCGACTGGCAGAGTGCCTGGACCATTTTCTACTGGGGCTGGTGGATTTCCTGGGCGCCCTTCGTGGGCATGTTCATCGCACGCATTTCGCGTGGCCGCACGCTCCGGGAGTTCGTTGCCGGCGCCATGTTCGTGCCGACGGCCCTGGGCGTGATCTGGATCAGCCTGCTGGGCGGCAACGCACTTTACCTGGAGCTGCTCGCCGAAGGCGGACCCGGAACGGCCGGCATCATGAACCTCGTGCGCGACGGCAATCTCGAGGCGGCCCTGTACAGCACCATCGCTGCGATGAGCGGCCTCACCTGGCTGACCTGGGGCATCTCGGCGCTCGCCACTGTCCTGCTGGCAACCTGGTTCATCACCTCATGCGACTCGGGCACGCTGGTCATTACCACAATGCTCAGCATGGGCGACGATCATCCACCCCGGCGTTTTCGCGTGGTCTGGGGGCTCGGGATGGGGCTGGTGGCCGCCGTGCTGCTGCTGGCCGGCGGGCTGCACGCCCTGCAGACCGCCTCAGTCATCGCCGCATTGCCGGTCAGCGTGGTTCTGCTGCTGATGATGTATGGCCTGTTGAAGTCGCTGTCGCAGGAAAAGGGGGAAAAGGGGTCAGGTTGAATTTACCCTGTAAATTCAACCTGACCCCTTTTCCCCCTTTTCCCCTACCCGCGGGCCGAGACGCCTCCTGAGACGGTGAACACCTCCCCCGTGACATAGGAGGCTTCGTCCGAGGCCAGGTACGAAACCATGCTCGCGACATCGTCGGGCTTGCCGATGCGGCCGAGGAATGCCGTCTCCGACAGATAGTTGCGGAAGAACTCCTCGGGATAGACCTTGCGCAGAAAATCGTTGTAGATCAGCCCGGGCGCGACGGCGTTGATGCGCACGCCGTGCTCCCCGTTCTCGGCCGCGGCAACCCGGGTCAGCGCCAGAATGCCGGCCTTGGCGGCCGAGTACGCGGCGCCGTGGGCGTCCGACATCTCCCACGCCGCGATCGAGGAGATGTTGACGATCGAGCCGCCGCCTGCGGCAATCATCGCCGGCAGTGCGTAGCGCATGCACACGAAGGTGCCGGTAAGGTCGACGTCGAGGCAGCGCTGCCAGGTTTCCAGCGACATCTCGGCCACCGGCTCGATCTTCGACCAACCGGCATTGTTGACGAGCACGTCGAGCCGTCCCCTGCTGCTTACCACGTCATCGATCACGGTGCGTGCCTGGCCGTGGTCGGTCACGTCAAGGTGATAGGCAGCGACATCGCGACCGAGGTCGTCGGACAGTGCATGGGCGAATTTCCGGCAGCGGCGCTCGTGGGCGTCGGTTACCACCACGTCCAGGCCATCAGCCGCCAGCCGCCTCGCCACCGCCGCCCCGATGCCGGCGCCGGCGGCAGCGGTGACCAGCGCCACCCGTCTATCGTTCGACATCATCCTGCTCCTGTTGCTTCCACGGCGCCGATCACCGTATCGGAAAGATGCGCCAGGCGCTGCATCCGCCCGCCCGACAACAGCGCGAAGGTGACGCGGTCGATGTCGAGTTGCCACAGTTTGCGCAACCCCTCGACACAGGTTTCGAGGTCGCCCGCCAGCGCCACCGACTTCGCGAACTCATCCGTCACGATCGCCTTGTGCCTGGCCTGGAGCGACAGGTGATCGACCAGGTGATAGGCGTCCGCAGCCCGGGCGAAGTCCGGGCGGAAGCGCTCCCAGGCCGGCGGCATCCGCTTCCAGGGATGGAAGGTGGCCGCCTGGCTGGTGGCCCAGGCCCTGATGTCGTCGACGGCGCTCGCCTCGTCGTCACGCACCGACATCGTGACGAAAAGGTCGACAGTGAGCTGGTCCCGGCTGCGCCCGGCTTTCGCCAGGCCTTCGTGAATGAATTCGAGCTGCCACGCACAGAACTCCGGGTCGGCGGCGCCCATCAGCACGACGCCGTCGCAAGTCTCTCCGGCAAGGCGCAGCATGGCGGGCTGCGAAGCGGCGAGGTAGACGGGAATCTGCCGCGTGGCGGTGGCGAGTCGCACCTCGGTGCCGTCAAACTCGCAGGGTTTGCCGGTAAACAGGCGGCGAAAGCCGTCGATGCCGGTGCGCAGTTCGCCCACCCTCGACGGCGTTGCGCCCGCGCCGAGCACCGCCGACCAGCCGGCGCCGAGGCCGAGCACCGCCCGGCCGCCGGAGAGTTCGTCGAGCGCAGCCATGGCGTTGGCGGTGACGGTGGGGTGCCGGGTGATCAGGTTCGTCACACCCGTACCGATGAGCACGTTCTTCGTGGACATTGCGGCCAGGTTCATGGCCGCGTACACATCCTTCATGCCGAGCTGGAAGTCGATGTACCACAACACCTCGAAGCCGCCATCGTCGACCATCCGGGCCAGTTCGGATGTGCGGCTCAGGGGCTCCCGGGGGCTCACCCCCAGCGAAATTCCGTATCGATGGGTCATCGCGCACCCCCTTTGTGCAGCAGCCGGGCGAGCAACTCGCCGTAGCGTTCGGGCTGGTCGACGCTAATCAGGTGGCCGGCGTCGGCAATCTCGTGATAGCGGCCATGGGGCACGGCAGCGGCGATGATATCCGCCGCCCGCCGCGGACAGAAGACATCATCGGCGGCGCCGACGATGTCGAGTGGCACGTTGACTTTTGCCAACTGAGGATTGAGCGGCTCGACCCGCACCCCGATCATGGCTCGCGCGGCGTTGATATAACCGTTACCGTCACCCACCGCGGCCAGACGGCCCTCGACTACCGCGTCGAGATCGGCTCCGGAAACGATCTGCAACGATGTGTCGCCGCGTAGGCCTTCGGCGAAACCGGCGCTGTCCCCGGCCTCCAGCTGGGCGATGCGGCCGGCAAAGAAATCTGCCGCGGCGGCGCCCACGACCGATGAGGTGGCCACCACGACCAGGTGCCTGATCGGTGCATCCGCGGCCGTCGCGGCACGCAGCGCGACGGTACCGCCCAGCGAATAGCCGACCACGGCTGCCGGGCCGCTCACGGCGTTCAGGAACGCAGTGAGGTCGCCGCTCAGTTGCTCGAGCGTGCCGCTGCCCCGCCCGGTGCTGGTTTGCCCGTGTCCCCGCAGGTCGACGGCGTAGCTGGTCAAGCCCTCGAGGTGCGCGGTAACGGCATCCCAGGACCGATGATCTTCGGCCAGGCCGTGCAACAGCACGACCGCCGGTCCGGTGCCCTGCCGGCGATAGTTAACGACGATGTCGCCCAGTTCGACCCGGCTCATTGGCCTTCTCCTGAATGTTGGTCCGCGCCGACGGTGTCAGTCCCGCCCGCTGCCGTTGCGCGATCCAGAAGCCGGCTGCGCAACTCGTGCTTCCTGATCTTGCCCGCGGCCGTGCGCGGGAAGTGGTCGACCGACTCGAGGCGCTCCGGCCAGTAACGGCGGGGCAGGCCCTGCGCCCGGCAGAATGTCAGGAGATCGGCCAGCGTGAGGGGCGCCGTGGTCTCGACAGCGGCACAGAGACGCTCACCCAGGCGCTCGTCGGGCCAGCCGATAACGGCCACACCAACCACGTCGGGGTGGGCAGCGATGGCGTTCTCCGTTTCGACGGGAGAGATGTTCACGCCTCCCCGGATGATCAGGTCCTTGGCCCTGCCGGTAATCGACACGTACCCGTCGTCATCGATACGGGCCAGGTCCCCGGTGCGAAAAAAGCCATCGCCAATCAGGTTCTCTGCGTAGGTTTCCGGCTGTGCGTAATAGCCGTTGAACACGCCGGGCCCGCGCATGACCAGTTCGCCGGCGCCAAGAGCCTGCAGCCGCATGTCGTCTGTGAGCGTTCGCAGTTCCAGGCCCGGCAACCCCACACCCACGGTAGTCTCGACCTGCTCGTCCGTGGAGTCGGCCACGCAGGTGGTCAGACCGCCTTCGGTCATGCCCCACAGCGGCGTCACGAAGGTGTTGGGAAACTCCGTCCGGCAGCGCCGAATCAAGGCCGGGGGAACCTGGGCGCCGCCGCACAGAAAGCTCTTCAGCGGCGCCAGCTTGGGCTCGCTTCCGCGCCACGGGGCATTGGCCAGGTCGAACAGGAACGGCGTCGCGGCCGCGGTGAACGCGGCGCGGTGGCCCGCAACCAGGTCGAGCGCGGTCTCGGCATGCCATTGATCCTGAAGAATGAGCGGCGCGCCCAGGAACATCGACAGGCGCGCGCCGTGAATCGCGCCCACGCTGTGGCCGAGCGGGGAAGGCATGAACACCGGCGTTTCAGGGCCGAGGAAAAAGCGCTCCGCGAACTGCCGGTTGAGCGTGGCCAGGGAATCTTCGCTGTGACTCACCACTTTCGGAGGCCCGGTTGTGCCGGAGGTGAACATCAGATGCGCGGTGGTCTCCGGTACATCGACGCCGGATATCGGGACGTCTGTCGCCGACCCCCCCCACGGATCGCAGATTTCCAGAGACCTGCCTTCGGCCAGACCGACAACGACACCGGTAGTCCCCCCTGGGGCTTCCGCGGTAGCCTCCCCTGGGGCTTCCGCGATGCCTCCCGCTTGGGCTTCCGCGGTGACCCTCCCCGGGGCTCGCGCGGTGCCTTCCGGTGGGGCTTCCACGGAAGCCCCACCGGCGGCTTGCCGCACCACATCGGCTGGCGCGGACTGCCGGTGCCGGCTGACGGTAATCGCCAGCGCCGGTTCGGTGAGTTCAAAGATGTGCCGCAGGTGGTTGGCGGTGGTGGTGACCGGGGGCGTGGCGGGCACCTGTCCCGCCCGCAGCACGGCCAGGAACATGACGAGCCAGGCGGTTTCGTTGGGCAGCAGAAGCACCACCACCCGCCTGCCTGGGCTGGCAATACCTCGTATCTTTTCGGCGGCCTCGCCCGCGGCGCTCCACAGTTCGGCCCGCGACAGCATGACTTCGCCACTGACCAGGGCAAGCGATTCCGGCGACCGGGCGACGTGCGCCTCGAAGCGGTCGAGCAACGTCAGACCATCCCACCATCCGGCACGGCGGTATCGGGCTGCGGCGACGTCATCGGCGGGCGACGCGCCAGGCCGCGTCGTCATGGCGTCGAGTCGAGAAGATGCACGCAACGCATCATGCTGCGAAGCGCCGCGCGCCAACCGAATCAATTGCCCTCATGGAGAAGTTCGCCATGTGGCCTCCGAGCAGTCCGCAATCAGCGTTCAGTATAAGCCAGGCGAATTCGGCGCAAACGGTCAATACCAGGCAAACGTCACCGCCTGAAGTGCCGGAAGGCCGCATCCCATACCCCAGGTTCCGAACGCCGGCCGCTCGCCTCACTTCCACCGGTCCCTGCCTGGATTCGACATCAGGCAGACGGGAAGCACTCGCTTTCAGGGCCGCTATTCGCCAGCCAGGCGAAACCCTTCGTAACCGGCCGCAACGATGGCCTCGCACTTCTCGACATAGTCCGGATAGCCCAGGTAGGGCATGAAGACCCGCGGCTTGCCGGGCACGTTGGCGCCGACGTACCAGGAATTGCAGTGCGGGAATATGGTCTCGTCCGCGATGGCGTTGACCAGTTGCCCCCAGTTCTCTTCGGCCTCCGGCTCCGCTTCGATCGTCACCTGCCCGCGCTCGCGCATGTAGGCGATGCAGTCGGCAATGAAGTCCACGTGCTGTTCGATTGAGGGGATCATGTTGCTGAGAACGGAAGGACTTCCCGGGCCGGTGATGGTGAAGAGGTTGGGAAAATCCGCCACCGTCAGCCCGAGGTAGGTTCGCGGCCCGTCGGACCACTTGTCGGCCAGCCGCAGCCCGTTCCTGCCGCGGATGTCGATGTCGAACAGCGCGCCTGTCATGGCGTCGAAGCCGGTCGCAAACACCGCGCTGTCCAGGGGGTACTCCCTGCCGCCCGCCACCAGCCCTTCCGCGGTAAACCGCTCGATGGCGCTCCCGCTGATGTCCACGAGCGTGACATTGGGGCGGTTGAAGGCCGCGAAGTAACCGCTGTCGACGCAGAGCCGCTTGCAGGCGATCGCGTTGTCCGGGCACAGAAGCTCCGCCGTTTCCGGATCGTCGACGATTTCGCGGATCTTGTTGCGGACGAAATCCGCGGCGGTGGCATTGGCTTCGGCATCGAGCAACAGGTCGCCGAAGGCGCTTATGAACATCAGCCCCCCGGTTTCCCAGCACTCTTCGTACCGCTCCTGCCGTTGCGCCTCGCTTGCCTCGAGCGCGGAGTCTTCCCACAACAGGTAACGCGACCCGAACCCCACGTTGCGGCCGCGATTGCCCGCGCGGAACTCGTCGTAACGGGCCTTGATTTCCCGCTCGAGCACCGGGTCGAGCGACTGGTTGTGCGCGGGGACCGAGTAGTTCGGCGTACGCTGAAAGACCGTCAAGTGCTGGGCCTGCCCGGCGATTATGGGAATGGACTGGATCGCGGAGGACCCGGTACCGATGACGCCGACCCGCTGGCCCGAAAAGTCGACCCCCTCGTGCGGCCATTGGCCGGTGCAGAAGGTTGCGCCCGCGAAATCTTCCAGACCCGGAAACCGTGGCTGGTTGAACACCGACAGGCAACCGGTGCCCATGATGAGGAACCGGGCGGAGTCCGAGTCGCCCTGGTCCGTGCGTACGCGCCAACGGCTCGCCGCTTCATCGTAGAACGCCGACTCCACACGGGTGTCGAAGCGTATGTCGCGGCGCAGGTCGAAGCGGTCGGCGACATGATTGGCGTAATCGAGGATTTCCGGCTGCGTCGCATAGCGTTCCGTCCAGCGCCACTCCTGTTGCAGCGCCGGCGAGAACTGGTAGGAATACTCCATGCTCTCGACATCGCAGCGAGCCCCCGGGTAGCGGTTCCAGTACCAGGTGCCGCCAACGTCGCCGCCTCTTTCGTAGACACGCACCGACAGCCCCATACCCCGGAGCCGGTGCAGCGCGTAGAGGCCCGCGAAGCCGGCGCCGACAACCACGGCATCGAATTCGACAGGTTCAGGGCCGGCTGCGTGACGTGACATCGGTGCCTCCTTCAAACGCGCAATTCATCCTGGCGAAACACCAGGCCGGTTCGACCGCGCCCTCCGGCTGCCGGGTCACGACGGCACCGGGTACATGGCGGGGTCGGCCAACGGGACTGTAGCGAAACATTTCCGGCAGTGCCAAGACGGTGCGGCCCCGGTTCGCACACACAGGCGCGAAAGACGTAGAGCGCCAATGAAAAAGGGCGGCCCCGGAAGACCGCCCCAACTACCCGATTGACGGGTTCAGCGTTGCGTCCGCGCTACCGCCGGTAGCCCAGACGGAGGTACCCAACGCGGCCAGGCAGGTCGTGCACCACCTGGCTCGTGCCGATTACGCCACAGGGGAAGCAGACTGGAGGGCTCTCGGCGAATACGTTGTTGAAACCGACCGTGACCGTGATGCCGTCGCCCAGCAAAGCGGGGCTGTAGCTAACGCGCAGGTCGGTGAACATGGCGGAATCCACCTTGTTGTCGCCGGAAAGAATCATCGAGTCGGTCCAGCGAAAAGACATGGTTCCGGACCAGCGATTCTTTGCCCAGTCGACGGTGGTGACCCAGCGCAGGTCCGGAAACGCCCGCTGGAAGGTTTCGTTGGTGTGGGTGCCGGTCAGGTCGGACACCGTTTCGCTGCCGTCGATGTTTTCCGTCGTTTCCTTGTAGTCGCTGAGGAAGGTGGCGTTGAACGTAATGCCGATCTGCCCGATGGGCCAGTCCGGGCTGCTGTAGGCCACAGCCACATCGAAACCGGACGAATCGATACCGCCGATGTTCTGCAACTGGTTGTCTATGACGCCCAGCACGCCGTTCGAAGACCGCGGCGTCAGGTTGCAGAACTGTGCATCGAGCGTATCGACGCAGGCAACCAGCACATCGCTTGGGTTGAGGCCTTGAATGGCGTCGTCGATCTGCAGGTCATAGTAGTCGACCGATGCCGTCAGCCGGGCGATCCAGCCGGTATCGAAACTCGCACCCCAGACGGCGCCCACCGTGAAGCTGTCCGACGTTTCCGGGTCGAGATTCTCGTTGCCCGCCGAGATCGCGTTCAGGCTCGGATTCGGCTGCACGTAGGAAGTGGGCACACCGAGGGCCGCGCAGTTGCTCATGATGTTGCCCGGCGCCGGGGCATCGCGGCCGCCGTTGGCCGAGCCTACGAGGCCGAGCACGTCGGTGCAGGGGTCCTGGAAGGTGAAGTCCTCTCGCGCCGCGCCGCCGAACAGTTCACCGATGTACGGTGCCCGGAACCCCGTGGAGTAGGACCCGCGCAGCGAGATCTGTTCGACGGGCTGGAACAGCGTGCTGACCTTGTATGTCACCTCGGAGCCGAAGCTGCTGTAGTCGGAAGCCCGTACCGCACCGTTCAGTTCCCAGTACTGGCTGCCGTTGTCGACCAGCGGGACGCTCAACTCGCCGTAATACTCCGTGACGTCGAAATCGCCGTCTGTGGGGCCCGACGGGATGCCCGCGGTGTCGCCGCTGGCAGCAATGGGGTCGGGACGGAACGAACCGTCATGATCCCGGTACTCGATGCCCGCGGCGAAGCCCACGTCGCCCGCCGGCAACGAGAAAATCTCGCCGGAGAAGTTGAACGCGAAGTTCTTCAGCGTCTGTTCGCTGTAATCGCGCTGGGTGTAGGTGACCCACTCGCGCATTGCCGGAGTGATCGAACCCTGGCCGTCGGGGCCCTGGCCGCCAAAAATGTTGAACGGCACACACCCGGGCGTCGCGGCGCAGATGGCCGGATCGCCCAGCGCGGTCAGCAGTTTGGCGCCGTTGTGGGAGTTTTCCTTCTCCTGGAAACCCTGGTTGTCGCCGTAGCTGCCGTACAGTTCCCAGAAAATCGTGCGCTCACCGAAGTCGAGGTCACCCTGGACGCCGATGGTGGCGAAATAGGTGTCGGTATCCTGGAAGAACAGGCGGCCGCCGGATTCCAGCGGGCGGCGGCCGATGAACGCCATGGTGCCATCGGCCAGGGACAGGTCGACGCCGAACGGGTTGTAGGGGTTGTCCTTCGAGACAAAGAAATTCTCGAGGATGGGGTTACCCGCTCCGCTGCCGAGATAGAGCGGTTCGGGCGCTGCCTTGGTGTGGGACGACCGGTTCGTATAGGAGAAGGTGCCGAACACCTCGACCCGGTCGGTGAGCAGGTGACGGGCGCTCGCGAAGATGTTCACCCGCTCGTTGGGCGTGCGCAGGAAGTTGAACCCCGGCCCGTTGTAGTTGAACCGGTCTGCGGCGGTGAAAGCGTGAAAGTCGCCGGAGGCCGGATTGTCCGGGTTGAACACGGGTTTGTTGGCGCCGCCGTCGTTCAACACACCGTCGTTCAGGGTGATGCTCGCGCCGCCAAGAGCCGGACCCAGAATAAAGCGTCCCTGGGGTGTGAACGAGGAACAATAGGACCCGGGTACGTCGCACGTGGTCGCAAACGGATTCGGAAACGCCGAGCGATTGCGGCCCGCCGTCTCGATGCCCCGCTCGTCCCGGTAGCCCGCGCTCACCACGAAGTGCGAGCGGTCGTTGCCGCCGCCGAACTTGATGCCGGCCGAGGTCGACGCGCCGTCGTTGTGCGACAGGTACTCGCCGGTCTGCACATCCGCCTCGAAACCGCTGAAATTACGGTCGGTGATGATGTTGACCACGCCGCCGATCGCGTCCGACCCGTAAATCGCCGAGGCCCCGTCCTGCAGTATCTCGATGCGGTTGACCATGTTGTCCGGCAGCGAGTTGAGGTCCACGGTGCCCGGCACGCCCGACGCGGAGGCGCCGGCGATCCAGCGGCGTCCGTCCACCAGGATCAGGGTGCGGATGGACTTCAGGTTGCGCAGCGACAGTTGCACCGAACCGGCGCCTATGCCCGCCCCGTCCTGGGGAAAGCCCTGGTTGCCCGGAATGTTGAACTGCGAATTCGGCGCCGACCCGGCAATGGGCAGGTTCTGCAGCGCATCGCCCAGGTTCGTGAACCCGGAATTGACCAGGTCGTCCCGGCCCAGTTCCATCACGGCGGTCGGTTCGTTCAGGGGATCGCGCCGGATGCGCGAACCCGTGACGACCACCTCTTCGATGGACTCGGCCTCCTCGCCGAATGCCATTTCCGGTGGTATGACCGCCAGAGTCAGGGCTAGTACGGCGAGTGCAGAAAGGGGTATAACCGTTCTCATGATGTCTCTCCTTCAACATGGTACGAAAGCGAATAATCGCCGTCGGTGAACGCAACGGATGGTAACACAGAAGGCACGCACAACCGGAACGGATGTCCGCGGTGCGCACAAATTCCAAGGTCTTCCCGGAGACTCGCCGAGGGTCACGAACCGGTGAAAAACGGGCACTGCAGTTGTATCTGGCCCGGCCGGCACGCGCGTCGCCAGGCCCGGCGGCGCTGCCAGGGCGTGGCGTTTCTGATCTTGGCCATGGCTACCTCCGCAACCGGCGATCTGGTTGCCGACAAGCCCGTCTATATCCCCGCTGACGTGCCGGCACGCGTCCATCCACTGCCGACCCTGCGGGAGCAGGCAGCAGAGCGGCAGGATTGGCTGACACTGCGCCTGGAAAACGTGCTGCCCCGGCTCATGGCCGAGTACGAGGTGCGCATGTGGATCCTGTCGATGCGCGAGTATGCGGAAGACCCCGTGTTCTGGTCGATCACTTCGCCCACCACCTACGCCGCGCGGCGGCGCTCGATCTACGTCTTTACCCGCCAGGAGGACGGCAGCGTCGAACGCCTGGCCCTGGGGGGAACCAGCCAGGGCGGGCTATTTCAGGCCTATCGCTCGACCCGCCCCGCCCCCACCCGGCCCACGGCGGAACTGGTGGGCGACGAGCAGTGGCTTCTGCTTCGCGAACTGATCGAGGAGCGCGACCCCGAGAACATCGTCCTCAACATAGACACCGAGTGGGCATTCTCCGATGGGCTGCACGCGGGCGAGCGCGAGGCGCTGGAGGCGGCGCTGGGCGCGGAACTGCTGCGGCGCGTCAGGCGCGAGCCGCGCCTGGCCATGAACTACATCGCGCTCAGGATTCCGGAGATGCTGCCCCGTTACCGGAATATCCAGGAGACGGTGCACGCGATCATCGCGGAGGCGTTTTCCGATGCCGTGATCACCCCCGGGGAAACGACCGTCGAGGACGTGGAGTGGTGGATGCTTGAGCGCCTGCAGGGCCTCGGCTACACGACCTGGTTCCAGCCCAACGTGGACGTACAGCGGGCAGGCGCAGTACCCACAGACGGTGCGGTAACGATCGAGCGCGGCGACCTGCTCTGGACCGACTTCGGCGTCGTTGCGCTCAACCTGCACACCGACACCCAGCACCTCGGTTACGTACTGCGCGAAGGGGAACTCGAGGTACCCGAGGGCCTGCGCCAATGCCTGGCCGGTTCCAATCGGCTGCAGGACATTCTGCTGCACCACATGGAGCCGGGGATGACCGGCAACGCAATTCTCGCCAATACGTTGGCGCAGATGCGGGAAGAAGGCATCGACGGCACCGTCTACACGCACCCCATCGGCGATCACGGACATGGCGCGGGCCCACTGATCGGCCGCTGGGACGGCCAGGAAGGGGTGCCGGTGCGCGGCGAAGCGCTGCTGCTGTCCTCCACCTGGCACTCGATCGAACTGCAGGCGACCGCGCCGATCCCCGAATGGGACGGCAAACCGGCCAGTTGCCGCCAGGAAGAGGAAGCGTACCTCGACAGCGCGGGAGCGCGGCACTGGGTTTTCCGGCGCCAGAGCAGCTTTCACCTGGTGCGGTAACGACTGCGAGCACGCCCTGCGCTTTCACTACTCTTGCCAGCTCTTGCCGACCTCGCTACGTTCACTCAGGAACAGGTGCGGCCGGCACCGGAATTCCCGCAGCCTGCCGGAAAAGCCGGTTCCACCGAAACCGGATTCTTCCTCAACGCTTTCTCTATTTCGCTCAGAGCCTGACGGCGTGAATGAGCTGCCCGACGGAATTACCTGCTGAACCCACATTGAGCGAAGAAATCCCCGCGTCTGACCAGGGCTCCGCTCCGAAGGCCTGCTCGACTCGTGCGAGACGGCTCTTGGACAGGCACGCTGCCACCAGGTCGCGGGACCGCTGCCGTTGGCCGCGCAGGCGTTTGAGGTTTTCCTCCAGCCAACGCTCCACGTCTGCGGGGCGGTACTTTTCGAATTGATTGGCCGTGTCGAGGATACCGCCGCAGAGTTGCTGCACCAGCGTGGCGGGCGGATTGGCGGCGCAGTGTGCTTCCGCCGAGCGCAGGGCCTCGGTGAGTTCGCGCGTCGCGCGACTCACTTTGCGCCCGCGGGCACGGGCCTTCGTGTAGGTTTTCATCGCGGCAAAGGGACCCTTGGAACCCAGCAACAGGTCAATATCCACGAGCTGGGCACGACCCTGGGCAACCACGGCGCTGTCGCTGCCGTGCGCCAGCCAATGCAGTTGGCCGCCCGGTGCCAGCACGCGCGCAGATTCACTCAAAGCGGGCTCGAGATCCGCATATTCGAGCCCGTATTGCGAGACCACCACATCGAAGCTGCCATCGGCAAACGGCAGCGACTCCGCCGCCGTCCTGCCGATGAATCGCGCTGCCGCCAGCTCGTCCCGGTGCTCCGGCAGGAAGCGCGCCGGATCGATGTCGGCAAGGTCGACACCGGTCAGCGTCAACTCGCGCCCTGCCGCGCGCGCGGCTCTCGCGCCCCACACCAGCAGCACACCGTTGCCGGTAGCGATGTCCAGCACGCGTGTGCCCGTGGGGAATTCCGCGAAGAACCCGGCCCAGTGCGCCTCGATAGCAGCGGCGGAATCCGGGTTGTCGGGCACACAGGCCGCCAGGCGATTCTCACGCCAGTAATGCCGCCAACCCCAATTTGACTTGCGCTCGGCCACGGAAACGCCTCCCCTGCAAGATTCTCGTAGAATAAACCGGATGCCGGAACGGAATGACCCCATGAAAAGGAACCTGAAGATAACAGGAATAGGCCTCGTTCTGGTGCTGGTAGTCGCACTGGCCTCGCTGAGAATTTTCGGATTCGAGCCCCGTGATGGGCGCCCGGGACTGTGGCTTGCCGGAGAACTTGTCACCGAGCCCGTAACCGATTGGGACTTCACCAATCAGTACGGCGAAATTTTCCTGCAGACCAATACCAGCTACGGAATTCCACACTCGGTCACCGTATGGTGTGCGGTCTACGATGGCGACTTCTACTTGTTCTCCTCCTACCGCGGCGGGGGCAATTTCCCGGACAAGAGAGCCTGGAACCAGAACGTACTGCGAGACCCCCGTGTGCGATTGCAAATCGGGAATCGATTGTTCGATCGGACGCTCAGGCACATCGATGACGAAAGCATCAGGGCTCCGGTTTACCAGGCCTTTCTGGAAAAGTATCCCGACTGGCACACCCCCGGCCAGGAGAACGTGCACATCTTTCTTGTTGAACCCGCAAGCTGACCGCCTTGCCGGTCGTGCAAGCAGGATGAGGCGAAGCCGCAGCAGAACGGGCCTTCGTTAATGGTAGTTCTCAACCGCCTGTCGTCCCGCTTGCAGAGGCATTTCCTGGAGACGCCTTGCCCGGCTTTTGATGCGGCGCCCTGGGTGACGGGCCCGCCGCTGACGCAACGCAAGGTCGGGCTGATCTCGACCGCCGGCCTGCATCGCAGGGGCGACCGGCCCATTTCGCCCGGGAGCCCCGACTTCCGCCTGATTCCGGCCGACACCCGGTCGACGGAGCTGGTGATGAGCCACGTCTCGACCAACTACGATCGCACCGGCTTTCAGATGGACTGGAACGTCGCGTTTCCGCTCGACCGGCTGCGCGAACTGGCCGAATCGGGGGCCATCGGCAGCCTGGCGGACTATCACTATTCATTCATGGGCGCGCTGGGCGACTTCGATGGGCTCGAGGCACGGGCGCGCGAGCTGGCCGGTGTCATGGACGCCGAGCGCGTCGATGCCGCCCTGCTGGTTCCCGTCTGACCCGCCTGCACGCGTGCCGTCGGCGCGCTCGGCCACTATCTGGAGGCGGCTGGCATCGCCACCACGCAGATCAGCCTGATTCGCGACCACACCGAGCGCATCCGGCCGCCGCGCGCGCTCTGGGTGCCGTTCGAACTCGGACGTCCCATCGGCGCACCCGGCAACGCCGCCTTCCAGTCACGGGTGGTTCGAGCGGCTCTGCAGTTGCTGGAGCGGCCGCACGGGCCGGTACTGGAAGACTTCCCCGATGACGAACCGGCCGGGACGCCCGCGGAAGTCCCGCTGGCATGCCCCGTGAGCTTCGCCGGCGACATCGATCGGCTCGATGCCGGCCCCGGGCTTCTGAGCGCATTTCGGCGCGAAGCGGAGAGCCTGCGCAACTGGTACGACGAGGCCGTCAGGCTGCGCCGGCGCACCACCGCGAACTCCACCGGCCTGCGACCGGAAGCGGTCATCGACTTCATCACCGCATTCGCCAGGGGCGAAGAGCCCGACAACCCCATGCCCGAGGTACCGCTGGGTATGACCCTGAAAATGGCCACAGAGGATCTCAAGGCCTACTACAACGAATCGGTGACGGCGCAACCCGGCCGCGCCACCGACGTCATCAGCCTCGAGGAGTGGTTCTGGGGCGAAACCGCAGCGGCCCGCGTGCTCGACGAAGTCCGCAGGTTCTGCCTCACCCGCAATGACTACATTCACCAGCAGCTAGGCACCGTGTGGCTCGTGCCGAGGCGCCAGCTGCATCGGTTCGAGGACTAGGCGCATTGCCTGACGGCGACGCGATCAAGTTGCTCCGCAACTTGGAGACGTGGTTCGAAAATGCAACTATGGGTCAGGCGCCCCGGGATCTTCCTCAATCGATGCCTCGTGATCTTCCAGGACCTGATACAGCGGGAAGTCGACCCAGGTGTCGTTCAGGTAATTGAGTTCCGGCACTTCTTCCTTGGGATCAACGATCAGATTGTAAACAGAGGGGTATGCCATCTCCTGTATCGCATACGTGTCCTCATCCATTTCCCGGAGCAGCAATTTCCAGTTGCGCCACTTGACGCCGAACAGCACGTTGCCAAGATAGATGACCACCGACTCGCGTGCCGATTTGCTGCTCTCTCCCTTCAGGAAGGCGACCTGATCGGCGCCGTCATAGACGCGATCGTCCGGTAACTCGCTACCAACGATCGCGGCCATCGTCGGCAGCAGATCGACCGCGTGCATCATCTCGTTGGATACCCGGCCTTGCGGGACCTTGCCCGGCCACCGAATCAGGAAGGGCACACGCAACGAGCCCTCATACGGCGAGAACATGCCTGCGCGCCAAGGCCCCGTAAAACCAAATGACCGCGGTATGCCTTCCCTGCCGTTGTCCGATGTAAAGATGACAATCGTGTTGTCTTTCAGTTCGTGGTCTTCGAGTGTCTTCAGTACCTCACCAACATAGTCGTCGGTTTGCGCGAGAACGTCGGCAAAGCTGCCATATCCGGTCTTGCCGTAGTAGTCGGGATGCGGGTCAACCGGCTCGTGGGTTTGCGTGTAGGACAGGAATACGAAAAACGGCTTGTCGCCATCGGCCTTGCGCTTGATGAAGTCGATGGATTGATCGGTGATCTCCCTGTCGATGGTTGCACGTTTCTCGCGATCGAAGACTTCGTGTTCCGTTGGCTTCTCACCGCGCTTTGCGCGCATGATTCGCGTGAATACGGCGTCGGGATGGGCGTTCGGATTGTAACTGTTGCTGTCTGGCCAGAATGCACGGTCCGAGGAGCGCGGGATGCCAATCCACTCATCGAAACCCTGGTCGGTAGGGAACCGCCCTGCCGTGTCACCAAGGTGCCACTTGCCGAAGATGGCAGACGTATAGCCTGCATCGGACAGCACTTCAGCAAGCGTCTTTTCCCATTTCGTGATCCCGTACCAGACACCGCGCGGTGGCCCGCTCGGGCGCTGCCGGGTCCGGATGCCGTAACGCCCGGTCATCATGGAAGCACGCGAAGGTACGCACTCGGCTTCGACGTTGTAGTTCGTCAACCGCAGCCCATCACGGGCAATGCTGTCGATATTCGGCGTCGGAGCGCCGCGCATCTCACCGCCACCGTAGGCGCCGATCTCGCCCCAGCCGAAGTTATCCATCAGGATAAGTACGATGTTGGGTTTGTCATCGCTTCCCGCGGCAAATGCGACGGACGACATCGTCGCAATGAGTGCCGAAAGAATCAGCAGTTGGAGTGCTTTCAATTGTCGAAAAGGCTGCGGCATGCTCGTCTCCTGCTGCCATTTGCATGAAAGTAGCAGCTACCGTAGCGCCACGCCTCTTGTCGGACAGGCGTGGAAAATCGCGAGGCCCAGCGGCGGTGACAGCCCTGAATCGGTATCGGACGTCACAGCGGCAACGCCATGTGGGGGTTATCGGACAGAACGTAGACCTATGCACCTGCCGATCCGGACTTCCCGTTAGACACTGCGCGGAGAAGTTTGCTATATCTACGATGAAGGTAGCGCGATTGAAAAACTGGTGCCCGAAGACGTACCGGCCCTGGATGAGGTGAAGCTTCATGTGGGCGGCGCTCTGGATTTGACAAATCGGTTAACAGCCGCGAATCAACAGAAGGACTGCACATTGACGTTGCCCATTTCAGTCACCTTCCATCACGTCGGCATTACCGTCACTAACCTTGAGCAGGCTATCGAGTGGTATGGAAAGGTCTTTGGACTCCTGCCGGGTGTTGCGCTGGAAGTCTCCGGCCCCAGCGGAGAACGGGTGCTACGGTTACCAAAGCACATTCACAGGGCAGCGCTGCTGCCGGTGGGAAACTTTGCGATCGAGCTACTGGAATTCGAGCCGACGCGCAAACCCATGGAAATGCGCCAGGACGACATCGGTTACGTGTATATCTGTTTCGCGGTCGAAGATCTGGATGATGTTTACGCGCGATTGACCGCTGAGGGAATCGATTTCCATACCGAACCGCTACATGCGGACGAAGGCCAATTGGCGGGCTCCAAGTTTTGCGTGATGCGCGACCCGGACGGCAAGACCATCGAGCTGGTCGAGCTCGGTCCGGGCATGCACGTGTCGGAATTGCACAAAGCCTCGCGGGCAGGCGTCGACTTGACGCAGCCACTGATTCTGGACGGATAGCGGGAAGAGCGCCGCCGCAGCGTACTGAGCACCCAGACACCTCAAGGTAAGGACAGGCTCGCCCGCCACCGAACGGTGTTCCGAGCTAGCGACTCGAATCGAACACATCGTCAAGCGTTGGTGCCTCAAGAACGTTCTCGGCCCAGGTTTCCAGATCGGCAGCAGACGCCCGGCCGAGCCTTTCGGCGACTTCGGGAGACAGGAGACCGAACCGCCGTCGCAGCAGCGTTTCCAGGAGCGCACGCTCCCCCTCAACGCGACCCTCGTCGCGGGCCCTTTGGATGACTCCTGCCATGGTGGAACTGTCCTCGCGATACTGATGTTGATAGCGCCGGTACTCATTTTCGGTGAGGCCGGCGTAGATGTCGATGAATTCAATGTATTTGGCCCGCTTATCGCTGTCCTGCTCCAATGCCAGCAATCCTCTGATCGCCTCCGCGTAGATATCGACTTTACGATTCTGTGGGCTTTGCATGTTCGGCAGGTTGACCCGCGCCACCAGGTTGTTGCTGTGCTGCCAGCGCTCGGCGGGTATCTCCTTGAGCTTGCAGGCGAGAGTGTCGAACGCGAGGTAACGGCGGCGCTCGGTGCCCAGGGTAAGCGATGCGGGGGCTCCCTCGGAGGCCCGCAAAAAGATCGCGACCGGCACCACGCGGTTGGTCTCGAACAGTTCGGCGAGGTCGAGGCAGTAGTGCGCCAGCCGGTGCAGGGAGAAGTGCCGCCAGTCGGATTCTTCTTCGAGCACGAACAGAACCGCCTCACGGCGGCCGTCGGCCCACTCCACCAGAAGCGGCACGTCCAGTTCCCGGAATCGATTGCCCAGCCGTTCCTTGAGTTGTTCCTGTCGCGCCGGGACGATGCGCACCGGTTCATCGGGTGCGGGCGCCTCTTCCGGGGCGAAGAACGCCAGGGCATCGAGCGGATAGTCGAGAATCAGGTTCTTGAAGTTCTGGTCGTGGCTGACCGCGTTCGTCATGCACTGTCCCCGGCATTTGTCCTCCCGTAGGGTCAGGCAAGTGCCACTGCACGCACTACGGGCAATGGCTGAAAAAACGGTGGGAAATCTGCCCTGGTCGCGTGAACTAGCGTTTCGGCAATGCAAACACGAACAGCGCCGGGCTGTCGCGCGGCGGTTTCAGTTCCGTGTGGATAGAGAGAGCCCGGCGTTCCGGCGAGGCCGTGCCGCCGCCGACGGCGACGGCAATGTACTGGCGCCCGTCGACCGCGTAGGAGACGGCGCTGCCCGAGACCGGCGCGCTGACGATTGACTGCCAGAGCACCTCGCCCGTGCTGTCGTCGAGCGCCATGAAGCGCCGGTCGATGTCGCCGATGAACAGCAGGCCGCCCGCCGTCGATACCGCCGTGCCGAGAACCGCGGCACGCTGCTCGTGCCGCCAGGCCTGGCGGCCGGTTGAAATGTCGATAGCGTCGATGCGCCCGACCGGATACGGGTCGCCGGTCACCGCCGGGTCCTGGACGACCAGCCAGCTTGTCGCGTAGCCGTCCTCGGCCGTGGGCGTCTCTGTATAGCCGGTCTGCAGGTGACACAGGTTCTGTTGCGGCTGGTACATCAGGCCGGTGAGGGGACTGTACGAGCCCGCCGGCCAGTTTTTCCCGCCACCGAGCGACGGGCAGACCAGGATCTCCTCGAACGGGCCGACGACCATGTCTTCGTCGATGTGCACCTCGCCGCTGCCGTCGATGGAGGTGATGACGTTCTGGTGCAGCGTTTCCCGCGCCCAGAGGAACTCGCCCGTTTTCCGGTCGAGCGTGTAGACGATGCCCGTCTTGCCCGGAATGCCGGTCACAACGCTCCGAAGCTCCCCCGGCTTGATTCGCGGGTTGATCCACGGCACTTCGGCGGGATCCGGCGCCACTGCCACGTCGACCAGGTAGCGTTCGAAAACATGGTCGAGGTCCCAGTTGTCGCGCGGCAGGTGCTGGTAGTACCAGGCCAGGGCGCCCGTCGCAGGTTCGGTCGCCAGGGTGCTGTTGGAGTACAGCACATCGCGTCCCGTGGTACCGCGCAGTCGCTCCAGCGATGGCTGCGGCACCGAAGTACCCCAGTACAGTAGCCCGAGTTCCGGGTCATAGCTCGGCACGTTCCCCCAGGTGCCGACATGCCAGCGCCGCTCGTCGGGCAGGCCGCCCCAACTGTCGTCTCCGGGTTCGCCAGGCTTCGGGATGGTCCGCCGATGCCACAGCTCGCGGCCGGTTTCCGGGTCGTGCCCGGCCAGGTAACAGCTGTCGGGGCCGCCGCGTGCCGAGCAGGAACGGCTGCTGACGACAACGCCCGCGGCCACCATCGGGCCGCCCACGTGACCGATTCCGGCATCGCCGGCCCGTTCTTCGGATTCCCAGAGGAGTGTGCCGGTGCGCGCATCGAGCGCGATGAGGTGCTGGTCGTCGGTCAGGTGGAACAGCCGGTGCCCGTAGATGGCCAGGTTGCGGCGGTTGCGCGAGCGGCTGTCGTCCTCGCGCTGGCGTCGATATTCCCAGATCAGGCGGCCGGTGGTCGCCTCCAGCGCCTGGATGACGTCGCCCGGTTGCTGCACGTACATGGTGCCCGCAACTACCAGGGGCGTCGTGTACTGGCCGCCCGGCTCCCCTGCGCGAGACCAGGCCAGGCGCAGTTCGCTCACGTTTTCCCGGTTCACCTGGTCGAGCGGACTGTGAGCCCAGCCGTCGTAGGTGCGGCGAAACATCAGCCAGTCGCCTTCGGGGGGGTCTTCGAGCATGGCCCTGGTGACCGGCTTGAAATCCTCGACCGTGTCCTGGGCGAGCAACTGCAGGTCGACCATCTCGACCTCCGGCCAGCTCAGGCTGCGAACCCAGGCGACCAGGGCGACCAGGTCGTCGCCTCGAAGGTGCGCCATTGCCGGCATTCGAAAGCCGCCGTGTTGGATTATGTTCGCGACGTCCATGTCCGAGCGCAACGTCATGAAACCCGGGTCTCCCAGGTCGGGCGGCGTCAGCTCGGGGCCCTGCCCGAGCACGGCAAGGCCGGCGCCGTCGGGGGCATGGCAGGCCGTGCAGAACGACTCGTAGATCGTCTTGCCCCGCTCCAGCATGGGTGCTGTCACGATTATCGTGGGTGGTGCGGGGCCGTCGCGTTGCGGCCGTCCGCCCGGTTCGGCTGCCAGTGCCGGCACAGTCGCCAGCAGGCTTGCGAACAATGCCGGCAGGATGCGTGGAGGGAGCGTTACGTTACGGATCGCTGTTCGAGCCCGCATCGAGCGAACTTTCAACCCCCTGATTTTAAGTGACTTTCTTAGACGCATCGGGGTGCGGAACAGTTCCTTCGTTGCGGCTCCGAGAACTGCTAGCCCTTGCCAAACTCCTGTTCGAGATCGTGGAACATTTCCTCGCGGACCAGCACGATCGGCAGGAAGCCGATGTTGTAGACCCGGTCGTGGAAATCCTTCAGCGTTCCCTTCTGGTCGAGTTCGCGCATCTTCTGGAAGTAGTCTTCGCGCAGCAGCATCCACTGGAAGTAGCCGACCGTCGGCGCGGACATGGTGGTGCCGACCCGGGATACGATGCCGTCGATGTTGATCTGCGCACCGCGGCGCACGAAGCCGATCGTGTTCGACTCGAGGTCCAGCGCCTCTTCGTACGTCATGCGGCCGGTGTGCAGGCCGGAGTCGATGATCACCCGGCCCATGCGCCACAGCTTGGCACGCAGGTATTCCAGCTCATAGACATCCTGCTTGTCCTCGGGGAACCAGCCGTATTTCGGGTCCGGCGTCAGGTCCCACTCGATGTAGTAACACCAGGACTGGTTCGAATAGCTGCTCTCGTAGACCCGCAAAGGCCGGTCGAGGGTGTTCTGGTAAAGACGCTGCAGGTGGTGCCCCGGGTATACCTCGTGGGTGGCGATCACGTACATGAAGGAAGCGTCCTTCTCGCGGAGGTTGCCCTCGGCGATGTACTCGGGCCAGTCCGGGCTGACCGGGATGATCGTCCAGGCCGCCTTCCGGAACGGCGAAGCGACGGGCACGCCCGGGCCCCAACCCCACCATTGCGATGCCCACAGGCTGGGGTCGGCCGCTTCCATGATGGCATCGTCGTCGTCCCAGGGAATGGTGACCAGGTCGTTGTCGGTCACCCAGTCACGCGTCGCGCGCGATGCCTCCAGGTGCTTGTAGACGAGTTGTTCGGCGAAGAAGTGGTCGTCCTTCTCGTTCCTGATGATCTCCAGCCAGGTCCGCTCCGGATCAATTCTGCGTGCCTTGACCTCCAGGTGGCGCAGCACGATGTTGAACTGTTTCCAACCCCACTCGTGATAATTCGGGATCCGGTTGAATCCCGGAGCGCCGCGTGCGATCCGGCGCAGGTGAATATCGTTCTCGGGAAAAAGGTACTTCTTCTCCATCAGCGCATTGAAGACTTCCTCGCCGATGGCGTAGTCGCCCTGGTCCCGCTGCGGCAGGTCCTCGTTGATGAAACGACGATATTCCGCCAGGGCGGCCATACCGTCGTTGCCGGCAGCGAGCAGCCGGTCGCGCAGCGCACCATCCGTCACGCGCTCGGCAAACTGGGGCAGTTCGTTCTGCAATACCAGCGCGAAGCCGTCAACGAAATCGTTGGACAATTCCACCCAGCGCGCAATGTGCTGATCGAGGTTGATCTCGGCATTGCCCAGGCGCACCTGCAGCAATGCGAGGTCGTCGATAAGTTCGGCGGCCCGGGTGTTCACGGGCCTCGGGTCGGCGAGAATCTTGTAGGCGACGTCGCGGTTGTTGAGGTAGAGCTTGGGATCCTGGCGCCAGCGCTGCACGCGCTCGCCTTCGATGATGCTTGCCTCGAGCAGGCTCTTCAGGAAGCGCCAGTCGATATCCTGCACGAAGGCGAGCTTGCCGCGGTCGATCGTCTCGAGCTCGCCGAGCAGGTTGCGGGATACCTGCACCCGGCGCGCGAAACTGTCTGCGCTCATGGTGTCCGGCTCCTGGTCGGCGCCAACGCCACGCACTTCCTCCAGGTAGCGGTCGACCAGCGCCTCGAATCCCGGGTCGAGACGTTCCTGCCCGACGCCGGGAACCGCGCCGGCGGCAAGCAGCGCCGCGACGGAAACCATCACGAGAAAGTTGTTTGTGCGCATGTGCTTTTCTCCCGTCACTCGGTAGATCGGTGCCTCATTCCCGGTGGTCGCCCAGTGACGTGTGGCGAAGGGAAAACGCATGGCGCCGATATTCGTGATTCATCTTCGAACAAGAGGAGTTCTGGCCGCGACCGCTCCAACATTAGTTTTCCGCAGGGAATGGTGTACCGACGACGTCCGCCCACACGGCGCGCGCCTCGTCATCCAGACCGGCCATCTCCCACCTGATCAGGGTCAGGGGGATCGTGCCGCGCGAGAGCAGGTCGTCATGGAATGCACCCAGGTCAAATTCCTCGCCGAGCTGGAACGCGCGCTCCGACACCAGTTGCTCGATCTGATTCTTGCCGAGCAGGTACATGCTGCCCAGACCAGGCCGTCGCAGGTAGCCGACCAGGTCGTAGCGGCCGAGGTCCTCTTCCATGTACGGCACCCACTCCATCATGTAGGCGTTGGCCTCGTCCAGGCTCATCTCGCCGCTGTGCATGCCGATCTCGGCAAAGAACCGGCTGGCGCGCTTGATCAGGGCTGCGTAGAAGAGCTCGCGCACGCGGGGATTGTCGTCGGCGAGCCCGGCCTGGATCAGCGTCTCCTCGAGATACGTGGCCCAGCCTTCCGCGCGGGCACTCTCCCGGTGCGTACGCCGTATCGGGTTGTCCAGCCGCTTCCTCAGTTCCCCATCGAAGCGGTGCCCGGGAATCGACGCGTGGATGTGGTTGTTCAAAGCGTTGCGAAACTGCAGTTCCTCCCAGAAATGCCGGTCCGTCTTCGCCCGGGGGCTCCAGAAAACATCGCTCTCGAACTCTTCCGGCATGTAGTCGGGAATCGTCAGCAGGCCGAGATCTTCGACCAGCTTCCGGGTTTCGGCCTCGGCCTGGCGGGTCCGCCGCCGGTGCTGCTCGGCGCTCTGCGTCAGTTCCAGTTCGTCCAGCGACAGGTTCTTGAACCGATCGAGAACGTAGTTGAAACGGTAGCGGTGAAACTCGCGCTTGCCGATGCCCTGGAGGTCGTCCACCGTCTGCGGCAGCAGGCGGACGTGCTTCAGGTACCAGTTGTAGTTTTCCGTACCGATTGCGGCCGACGGTTCCATGCTGTCGACGTTGTCAGCCAGCCAGTCGCGGTAGCGTTGCGCCGCTGCGGTGGCTTCCCGGCAGTCTCCGAGCAGGTCGCCGCCCTGTTCGGCAAGACGCCCGCAGAGATCCTCGAACCAGCCGATCGTCCCCTCCGGCGGGTCGTCGCGATAAGGCTCGCCCTGGCCAACGCCGTCGAAATGACCGAGCAGGAAAATCGCGAGTTTCGCCAGCTCGCCTGCCGGCTGCGTCAGGTTGCCGATGGCGTTCTCCACCATCACGGGCACGGCCTTGAGCTCGCGCGCCATCGCTGCCCGCCCCTCGGGCGCCGAGGGAACCTCCGCATGGGGTATGGCCCGGAACTGGTACAGATAGGTCAAGGGGTCGCGCGACCAGGGCTGCATCACCTGGTGCCTGAAGACAATGTCGTTCATCTTCGACCAGACCAGCAGGTAGTCCACCCGCTGTGGGACGGTCCATGAGGAGGTATCGATCTCGAGCAGGCGGTCGCGAAACTCTTCGAGCTGCGCGCGTTGCTTCGCGACGGCGCGGGAACCGAGGTCGGGCACGCCGTCGTTCAGCTCCGGCTTGGCGAGTTCGAGAATCTCCTCGTTCATCGCGATCAGCGTCGTATAGCTGTCCTGCGCGAAAGCGCCGGAGCAGCACGCAAGAACCAGTGCAGCCGGAAAGAGCCTCTTGAGACCGTTCATGCTCTATCGAGGCCAACCGGTTCGAGCGCGGGCACGTGCGGCAAGTGCAACGGCGTCCGCAGCAGGAAGTTGGTGTCGCATGTGGGCTACCCCTTGCCGAACTCCTGTTCGAGATCGTGGAACAGTTCCTCACGGACCAGCACCACCGGCAGGAAGCCGATCTTGTAGACCCGGTCGTGGAAATCCTTCAGCGTTCCCTTCTGGTCGAGTTCGCGCATCTTCTGGAAGTAGTCTTCGCGCAGCAGCATCCACTGGAAGTAGCCGACCGTCGGCGCGGACACGGTGGTGCCGACACGGGAGGTAATGCCGTCGACGTTGATCTGGGCGCCACGGCGCACGAAACCGATCGTGTTCGACTCGAGGTCCACCGCCTGCCCGTAAGTCATGCGGCCGGTGTGCAGGCCGGAGTCGATGATCACCCGGCCCATGCGCCAAAGCTTGGCGCGCAGGTATTCCAGCTCGTAGACATCCTGCTTGTCCTCCGGGAACCAGCCGTATTTCGGGTCCGGCGTCAACTCCCACTCGATGTAGTAGCACCAGGACTGGTTCGAATAGCTGCTCTCGTAGACCCGCAGCGGCCGGTCGAGGGTGTTCTGGTAAAGGCGCTGCAGGTGATGCCCCGGGTAGACCTCGTGGGTGGCGATCACATACATGAAGGAAGCGTCCTTCTCGATGAGATTGCTCTCGGCGATGTGCTCCGGCCAGTTCGGGCTGATCGGAATAATGGTCCAGGCGGCTTTCCGGAACGGCGAGGCGACGGGCACGCCCGGGCCGAAACCCCACCATTGCGATGCCCAGCGGCTCGGGTCGGCCGCTTCCATGATAGCGTCGTCGTCATCCCAGGGAATGGTGACCAGGTCGTTGTCGATCACCCAGTCACGCGTCGCGCGGGACGCCTCCAGGTGCTTGTAGACGAGTTGCTCGGCGAAGAAATGGTCCTGCTTCTCGCTCTTGATGATCTCGAGCCAGGTGCGCTCCGGATCGATCCTGCGCGCCTTTACCTCCAGGTGGCGCAGTACGATGTTGAACTGCTTCCAACCCCAGTCGTGATAATTCGGAACCCGGTTGAATCCCGGGGCGCCGCGTGCAATCCGGCGAAAGTGGATATCGTTCTCGGGAAAAAGGTATTTCTTCTCCATCAGCGCATTGAAGACGTCCGCGCCGACGGCGTAATCGCCCTGCTCCCGCTGCGGCAGGTCCTCGCTGAGGAAACGGCGATAATCCGCGAGAGCGGCGATACCGTCGTTGCCGGCCGCGAGCAGCCGGTCGCGCAGCGCACCGTCCGACACGCGCCCGGCGAACTGGGCCAGTTCGTTCTGCAATACCAGCGCGAAGCCGTCTATGACTTCGTAGGACAATTCCACCCAGCGCGCAATGTGCTGATCGAGATTGGTCTCGGCATTGCCAAGGCGCACCTGCAGCAACTCGAGGTCGTCGACGAGTTCGGCGGCCCGGGTGTTCACGGGCCTCGGGTCGGCCAGGATCTTGTAGGCGACGTCGCGGTTGTTGAGGTAGACCCTCGGATCCTGGCGCCAGCGCTGGACGCGCTCGCCTTCGATGACATTTGTCTCGAGCAGGCTCTTCAGGAAGCGCCGGTCGATGTCCTGCACGAAGGCGAGCTTGCTTTGGTCGATCGCCTCGAGCTCGCCGAGCAGGTCGCGGGATACCTGTAGGCGGCGCGCGAAACTGTCCGCGCTCATCGTGTCCGGCTCCCGGTCCACGCCGACGCCGCGCACTTCCTGCAGGTACCGGTCTACCAGCGCCTCGAAACCCGGGTCAAGACGTTGCTGTGCCATGCCGGGAACGGTGCCGGCGGCAAGCAGCGCCGTGACTGCGGCCATTGCGAAAAGCTTGTTCAAACGCATAGGTTTTCTCCCAGTCAGTCGGTAAGTCGACGACGCGTTTCCGGTAATTCGCCGGGCGACAGGTAGCGAAGGAAAGCCGTAGTACGCGACGGAACGGGAATCAGGCTGGGCGTCAGCACTCCGTTCCACCCACAGTCAATCCATGGTGTGCTGCACGAAATGCCGGCCGCACCCGTTCATGAACAGGTGCGGCCGGAGTGTTCGTGGCGTCTATTTTCAGATCGACTCAGAAGCCTGTCGTTACGCCAACGAAGAAGCTGCGGCCCATCGGATCGTAGAGGTTAACCGCGATGTTGAGATCGGTGCCAGCCAGGTAACCCCAGATCGGAGGTTTTTTGTCAGCGATGTTATTGACGCCGAACGTCAGCGCGGTACTTTCGGTGAAGTTCCAACTGCCGTTCACATTGAATATAACCCAGGGATCTTGCGTACCGACCTCAAGTGGACCGGAGGTTTCGGACAGCTTGATCTCACCGACATAGTTCATCTCCGGACTTAGAGTCAGTGGGCCCGAATTCCAGTTGACGCGCAGCAGGCCCCGGAAAGTCGGCGACGGACGAGTAGCCCCTCTTGAGCAGGCGCCGCTGTATTTGCCCGCGCAATCGAGCGCCGGCGTACTTTGCAACACTTGGACTTCGTTCGTGAACTGCCACGATCCAAACCACTGAATGTCCAAAGTTGCCTCACGATTGGGCAACGTCAGCCAATTGGGTACGTTGTCAACGCTGTATGTGGCCGACAAATCAAGGCCGTCCACGTTGCGGTCGGCCAGGTTCAGCAATGGGGCATGGACTTCCAGGATATTGCCGTTCGGGTCACGGACAATCGACTGACACGAGGCAGAGTTGAAATCCAGGGTCGAAAAGCAGTCATTGATCAGCTGCGGGCCACCAACTGCGGCAATGGCATCCGTCATCTCGATCTTGTAGTAGTCCAGGGACATGGTCAGACCGGGCAGGAAATTCGGCGAGAGCACGAATCCTGCCGTGAGGGTGTCGGCTTGTTCTTCCGACAGATCGGTGTTACCACCACTAATCTCATCATACCCCTGTCGCGCCGATCCGAGCAGGTTGTCAACAAGACTGCCGGGCACACCTTGCTGAACGCACAGATCCTTGACAGCTTGCGACGGGTTGTTATCAACCACGCAAGGGTCATTGTCGGGCTCGAAGCCGGCACCAACCGGTGCCAACAGCTCGTCGAGGTTGGGCGCGCGGATGGCCGTGCCATAGCCGGCCCGGATTTTCAACTGTTCGTTGACATCCATGTCCAGAGATGCATTCCAAGTGAACACCTGGCCGGCAGTCGAGTAGTCGGCGAAGCGGACCGCGCCCTCAACCGCCAGACTTTGCAAGCCCAACTGGTCGTTAAGGAGCGGAACCCTGACCTCGCCAAACAGCTCGTACAGGTCGTAACTGCCATCCACGATCGAGGGTGCAATGGATTGGGACGTGAGATCGTTGCGCAATTGCACGTCGTTCGGCACGACGCGGAGGCTTTCCTTGCGATATTCCGCACCGAACGCCGCCGCGACTTTGCCCGCGGGTAGCTCGAACAAATCACCGGCAAGGGTGGCGCCCCCGACGGTCCGCTGGAATCGATCGTCCGTAATGCTCTCGGTTTGCAGGAATTGGGCCATCT
This sequence comes from Pseudomonadales bacterium, assembly GCA_963663395.1. Taxonomy (GTDB): domain Bacteria; phylum Pseudomonadota; class Gammaproteobacteria; order Pseudomonadales; family Azotimanducaceae; genus Azophilus. The sequence goes on along the minus strand of OY760226.1, from coordinate 2,947,321 downwards.
CCGGTGTCAACACGTCCGAGCCAAACACGTTTATGGGCACACAGCCGCGGATCTGGTTGCGGCATCTCACACTACCGTCGTCATTGACAACGACATCTAGGCCAAGCGATAGAGCCGACTTTGATGTCAGACCAACGAGCGTCAAAGTCTGATCGTTTCTGGAGAACTGAAAGAACGTATCCCATGTCCAGTTGTTTTCGCCGAGGTCGAAGTCACCGCGCAACCCTCCGGTGACCAGGAACGCATCAGTGCTGTAATCGAAGTGTCGCGGCCCGAATTCCACGAAGCGCCGACCAGTACTGAACACTTCGTAATTGCCATCGCCGTCCGGATCGAACAACCCCGCATTCTGCGCCCAAAAGTTTCGCAGCGTCGGGCTGAACACCGGGTTGTTGACCGCATTCGGGATGTAGACGGTACCTCGTGGATAGCCGGAAGACGTCGTTGGGGTGGCGTCGGCAGCCATCTGATAGTCCTGCTGGTACTTGATGTAGAAGGCTTGGGCATACGCCTCGACTCGGTCGTTGATCTCGTGATTGCCTATAGCGCTGATCTGGTAGCGTTCAATGGGCCGTAACAGGTAATTGGTCTCCGCGTAGTTGTACCCGTCGAGGATTTGGCACCATGCCAACGGCTCGCCGCCAGCGCCGAAACGTACCCCCCTGACTCGGTCGTTAGGCGGGCAGCGACCGTCCGCATTGGTAAGGTCGACGCCGTTGACCAACGGCATTTGCTGAGCATTCAAAGCAATCCGGTTACCAACAATATTGCCTGCGGCAAACTGCACCAGCTCGCCTTCCGGGCCCTGGGGGAACAGGGGTATGGCGGAGAAACTCCGATCGGCCCCGAGGATTGTGCCGCGCTCGGACCAGGAAAACGCGAGCGCCACGTTGCTGCTGCCATCGTCGGTGCCATAGCCCACCAATAAATCCGCCCGCTCCGTATCACCGTCGCCTTTATCGCTTGTGCCACGTTGGTAGCGGACCTTTACGCCCCGGATATCATCTCGCAAGCGAAAGTTAACGGCACCGCCGATGGCGTCCGATCCGTAAACCGCGGAGGCGCCGCCGGTGACCAGTTCAACCGACTCCACCATCAAGTCCGGGATGCTGGCGAGGTCTGCAACACCGGAATCCTCGGCCGGGATATAGCGACGGCCGTCAACCAGCACTAGCGTGCGCACCCTGCCCAAGCCTCGCAAGTCGGCACTCATCGCTGCGCCGCCGTACTGATTTGAGTTGGAGGTAGTTTCGGGCCTTAGCTGGGGCATCCGGTTCACGGTCTGCTCCAGGGTCAGGAAACCCGAGTTCTGAATCTCATCCATGCCGACGGTGGCCACTGGGCTAATCTCGATGAAATCGCGGTCGCGTCGCAGGCGGGAGCCGGTGACGATGACCTCCTCCACGATTGAAGTTTCCTCCGCATTGGCGATGGTCGCGGTAAGGCCCGCCCCCGTGGCTGCGCTTGCAATCAGTGCGCATTGCACTGCCTGGCTAATTGGCTTAAGACGATGATTCATCAACTTTTTCCCCTAACTGACTTCAGGTGCGGCCGGTGGCGGGCAGTCGAACACCCCATATCTGAACGACTGCAAAACCCACTGGCTGCTGTCGGTAAACCTCGGCCCGTCACTATCCGATCGATGGCGCCTTGCCGAGTTGAACCCCCCATTTAACGTACGTAGTTCCTGCGCATTTGTACGCTTGACCATACTATGGTTCGCGCTTTCGATAGTGTCAATAGTTTTGGTGCTCATGCCGCACAGCAGACCGCCTAGCGCACAAACTGTGGCCCCATACTGTCCAGTCGCAGCCCGGCTCGAGCAGTAGCGAACGCCCTGATCCACCCAGCACGAAGCGTCGCGCGTGCAGATCGCCCGGGTTCCTCCGCTCGTCAGTCCTCGACGGGCTCAACCCGCAGAAGCGCGCCGCAATCGTGGTCCGTGAGCAGGTACAGCAAGCCCTCCGGACCCTCCCGAACCTCACGGATGCGCTGCCCCAGCGACAGCAGCAGAGACTGCCGCCCGTGTGGTAATCCGTTTCGGGTCAGCGCCACCCGGTGCAGCTGCGCGCCGCGCAGGCCGCCGACGAAAGCGTGACCGGTCCAGTCGCGAAAGCGGTCGCTCATGTAAAACGCCAGGCCGCCCGGCGAAATACTGGGGGACCAGTGCAGCCAGGGATCCTCCATGCCCGGTGCCGAAGGACCTGGCAGCACCGGTCCGAACCCGGCGCCGGTCCGTGCTCCGCTGTAGGCCCGGCCGTAGGAGACCAGCGGCCAGCCGTAGTTGCGGCCGGCTTCTATGATATTGATCTCGTCCCCCCCGAGGGGGCCGTGTTCCACTTCCCAGAGCGCGCCGGTGCCGGGATGCACGGCCATGCCCGTGGTGTTGCGAACACCGAGGGCGTAGATTTCGGGGTAGTAGCCCGGCGCATCGATGAAGGGGTTGTCGGCGGGCGCCGAGCCGTCGTCGTTGAGGCGCAGGATCTTGCCCGCGTGGGAGCCGGGGTCCTGCGCATCGTGCACGCTGCCGACGCGGTTGGTGCCACCCTCGGCCAGCAGGTAGCTGGGCGCACCGATACTCATGTACAGCTTGTCGTCGGCGCCGAAGGCGATGCGTGCCGCACTCACGCCGCTGGTCTCGGCGTCGGCGATGAACAGGTCCTCGACATCGAGGAGCCCGTGCGCACCGTCATAGCGGCCACGCGCCAGCGCGGCGGTTCCCGCGGGGCCGGTCAACCGGTCCCAGTCGGTGTCGGTCTCCCCCGGCAGGCGCTTGGAATAGGTCAGGTAGACCCACCGGTTGTCGGCATACCCGGGGTGCAGCGCCACGTCCATCAGGCCCTTGTAGGCCGCGGCCAGTACGGCGGGGACGCCGGCGATGGGTTCCGGGTCGAGCGTGAAATCGGCATTCACGCGCCGCAGGCGCCCCGGCCGCTCGGTCACGAGCATTGCCCCGTCGGGCAGGAAGGCAAGCGCCCAGGGGCGCTCCAGACCCTTCAGCGGGGTGACGCGCAGGCGCTGTCCTTGCTCATTGATGACCTGAGCGGTGTCAGGGAGGGTATCCGGACCCGAGCCCGGGCGGCCCGCCAGGGGGTGGCGCTGCGTGTCAGCCGTATCGCCCGCCTGGGGCGCCGGCACGGCCGCGGTACCGTGAGAGAACAACGCATACAGCAGCACTGTTCCCAGGATGCGTCGCCAGCTTCGGTACGCGGACATGGCACTCAGCACAAGGCTCAAAAGCCGTAAACCCTGGCGCAGCAGAGGTAGCGCAGACAACGCGAAACTACTCTTCATGGCAACAAATCGCACACCCGGACAATATATCAAGCAGTGTTGACGATTGTGCGCGGTACGCACAATTCGTAAGGTCATTCCATGTTGCCGGGAAGGGCTGCCAACCGATGAAGCGTCCCAGTCACCACCACGACGCCGATTACCGAACGGCGCCGCCCACCTGTCTCCACTGGAGCGGGCGGCGGCGATGAACGGTGGCCCGAACCCGATCGAGCGGGAAGCCGAAGTTCTGGTGATCGGCGGCGGAATCGTCGGATTGAGCGCAAGCTGGCTGCTTGCAGAGGAAGGGATTGGCGTCCTGTGCCTCGATGCCGGCGAGGACTCGGGATCCGTAGCCAACGCCGGCAGCCTGCACGGACAGATGCAGAGCCGCATGGAACGGCAATTCCCGGAGCGCGTCCGCAACTACCTGCAGATGCTGCCCACCTATCCCCGGGCCATCGACTACTGGAGCGAAGTTGCCGGGCACCTGGGCGAGCCCATCGAGTACCGCGTCACCGGAGGGCTCATGATTGCGGAGAGCCGCGAAGAGATGGACGCACTGGCGGCCAAGAGTCGGCTGGAGAGGAAACACGGCATCGAGACCGACCTGGTGGGCCGGCAGGAACTGCTCAATTTGGCGCCCCATCTCAACCCGGCCGTGCAGGGGGGCTTGTACTGCGCCAGGGAAGGCAAGATCAATCCCCTGCTGGCGATGGACGCGATGCGCGGCCAGGCAGTCGGTGCCGGCGCCCAGGTCCGGCACGGCATCCGCGTCCAGGAGCTGCAACCGGGTCGGCCCGGCTACCTCGTCACCACCGATCGAGGCACCACTCGGGCCCGACGCGTGCTGATCGCCGCCGGGGCCGGTTCCGGCAGACTGGCCGCGACCCTGGGCCTCGAGTTGCCCTGCACCGGAGAACTCCTGCAAATGTGTATTACCGAACCGGCCGAGCCCCTGATGCACCACCTCATTCAACACGCCGGACAGGCGATCACCATCAAGCAGCTCGACACCGGACAGGTCCTGATTGGCGGCGGCTGGCCCGCCGCCAGGGACCGCGATGACCTTCCCCCGGTAGTTATATCGGAGAGCCTCTCGGGCAACCTCGGGCTGGCCCGGCACCTGGTCCCGGACCTCGGCAACCTGCGGCTGCAGCGCGCCTGGGCCGGCGTCAATACGCTCGTAGACCTGGTCTCGGTGCTGGGCCCGGTCAACTCCATGCCGGGCCTGTACTTCGCCGTGCCGGGCGATGCCGGTTTCACCCTGGGGCCGTACTGCGCAAGGTTGGTCGTCGATGCGATGCTCGGCCGGTCGCCCCACTATCCCCTGGAGGCATTTTCACCCGACCGATTTCGATGACCACAGCGGCGGCAATCGAACGAAGCCGCCTCAGGCCATCGGGTGCGCATCCGATGCTTTCCGGGGGCATGCGCCTCCAGTCCCGCCCCGAAAACCAGCAGGGGCTCCCACAATCGTCGGGAGCCCGGCCCGACGAAGCACCGTACCTCGTGCCCCAACTTGCGCCACTCCGACAATTGCGTGACTATCATCGAAGGTGGCCACAAGGCGCACCGGCATCCGTGCAAAGGGACAAGGGGAGTTGTGCAGCCAGGTGAACGGTCTTCACAACCAGGGAGGAGTGACGCGCCGCAGCGCCCTGCGCGGGGCGCTGGCCCTATGTGCGGGCGCCGCCGCCCTGCGCCCAGGCCGGGCACGGTCGAATACCACCCTGCGGTGGTGGTCCACACAGTCCTCGCCCGAACAACTCGCCGCATACCGCTACCAGATCGCCACGTTTGAAGCGCAGCACCCCGGCGTAGAGGTCCTCTTCGAGAAGACCTCCGACGAGGGCTATCCGGCCCAGCTCGCTGCCGCTTTCGCGGGGGGCAACGTACCCAACCTCGTCACCCACCTGCCGTCGTTCGCCGTAGCCGACTACTGGCACGCCGGGCTGCTCTCCCCCTTCGACAAGGTCATCGAGGCCGTGGGAGCCGGCCGTTTCTTCACGGGCACGAACCGGGTCTACGAGATCGAGCCCGGCGTGCACGCGGCCGCCGGCATCGGCAATACCGCCGCCAACATGCTGTGGCTGCGCACCGACCTGATGGAAAAGGCGGAGATCGAGCGCCCCCCCGCCACCTGGGACGAACTCCGCGCAGCCTGCCGCCGGATGCAGGGCCGGGGGGTCTACGGCGCACAGTTTCCGTACGCCAGGAACAGCGCCACCAGCCTGGTCATCATCTGCTTCATTCACGGGGCCGGCGGGCAGATCCTGTCCCCGGAACTGGAGGTGGCCATCGAAAGCCCGGAAGCGGTCAATGCGCTGGAGTTCTACCGCTCGATGCGGGAGTTCTGCCCGCCCGGCGCCACCAGCTACAGCTGGGGCGAAACCCTGGGCGCGTTGGTCAGCGGCGCCGCGGCTACGGGCCTGTACGCGGGCCGCGTACTCGTGAATGTGAACAACCGCAACCCGCGCCTGAAGGAACACGTCACCTGCGTGGAATTCCCGACGGTTTCCGCCGATGTCCCGGCCTGGACCTTCAACGATTACCCCAGCGTCTTCATTCCCGCGGATGCCCCGGACCAGGAAATGACCCGGCAGTTCGCGGCCTCGCTGTACGAGGGCGAGGGATACATCCGCCAATTGCACGCCACCCCGGGCCATATCCTGCCGGTGCTCAGGACCGCCGCGGAAGACGAACGCTATCTCCAGCACGAACTGGTGCGGCGCTACAACGACGAGATCACCCTGATGTCGACGGCCGCTGCCGCCGGCCACAACCTGGGCTGGGAATCCCCCGCGCACCGCATCAACGTAAAGGCCGGTGCCCTGGTCAACAGCGGCATTCTCGCGGAAATGGTGCAGCGCGTGGTGCTGAACGATGAGCAACCCCGCGCCGTCCTGGCCGATACGGCAAAACGCATCGAAGCGATCGTGAAGGCATAACGGAGCGATGCAACCGGTCGCGAGCACGCGCACAGTGCCCTCACCCGGAGACCGCAGCGAACCTGGCCGTCGCACGCGGAACAGGGATTTCGTCGCGACCGTCACGTCACCGGGTGCGACGAGCGGTATAGTCGCACCCGGGACCGGCTCCTGCTGATGACCAGTCCGGCTGCTGCTGCCTCACCACTGAAAGCGTCCCTGGACGCCCGTTACGGGTTCCTCGGCGTATTGCTGATCGCGCCCACCATACTCGTTTTCTGCGCGGTCATCGTCTATCCCCTGATCTCGGCCATCTACCTGGGCCTGTTCTCCATCTACACGCCGACCATGGAAGGGGAATGGGTGGGGCTCGACAACTACCGGCGGCTGCTGGCCTCCGGCGAGTTCTGGCGATCCTTGCTCAACAACGTGATCTGGACCGCGGGGACGCTGTCCCTGCAACTCATCTTCGGCATTCTGGTGGCGCTGATGCTGCACAGGAACCTGGTGTTCCGGCCCCTGGCGCGCAGCCTGGTGCTGTTCCCCTACTTCCTGTCCACTGTGGTCGCGGTGCTGGTCTGGCGCTGGCTGTTCAACGATCTCTACGGCGTGCTGAATCACCTGTTGATGTGGGCCGGCATCGTCGACATGCCGGTGGACTGGCTGGGAACCATGCCCAACGCCATGATCAGCCTGATCCTGGTGGGCGCCTGGAAATACTTCCCCTTCGTGGTGATCGCCGTGCTTGCCCGGTTGCAGAGCATTCCCGACGAACTCTACGAAGCCGCCTCCATCGACGGCGCCGGCGCCTGGGGGCGCTTCGCCGACGTGACCCTGCCGCAGCTTCGCGACGTGCTGATCGTGGTGGTGCTGCTGCGCACCATCTGGGACTTCAAGGAATTCGACCTCATCTACCTGCTGACCGGCGGCGGCCCCATTATCGGCACCCAGACGCTGCCGCTGATGGTCTACAAGGAGGCATTCGCCCTGAACCAGATGGGCGGAGCCTCCGCGGTGGCCGTACTGATGATGCTGGTGATGCTGCTGTTCATGGTCCTGTACCTGAGCCGCGCGCGGGACTGACGCCATGCCTGCCGCAACCCTGAAATCCCGCCGCTTCCTGTTCAATCTCTTCGCCTGGACGGTGGTGCTGCTCATCGCCTTTCCACTGCTGTGGATGCTGCTCACCTCCCTGAAACCCCAATCGGAGCTGTTTCTGATACCGCCGGTGCTGCTGCCCGGCGAGATCACCTTCGAGCACTACCGGCGGCTGCTGGTCGAAACGCCGTTCCTCACCTACCTGAAGAACTCCGCCTGGCTGGCCGCCGGCACCACGCTGGTGGTGATCGTGATCGCCACCCTGGGCGCCCACAGCCTGGTGCGCTTTTCCTACCCGGGCCGCGATCGCCTCGCCACGCTGGTGCTGTTCACCTACCTGCTGCCCTCGGTGGTGCTGATCATCCCCCTGTACCTGCTGATGACGGGTATCGGGCTCGCCAATACGCTCACCAGCCTGATCATCGCCTACACCACCTTCGCCCTGCCCTACGCGCTGTGGCTGCTGCGCTCGTTCATGAAGGCGATACCCGAGGACCTCGAGAGCGCCGCCCTGGTGGACGGGGCCACCCGCATGCAGGCATTCGTGGACGTCATCCTGCCCCAGGCCATGCCCGGCATCATTTCCACGGCCATGTTCACCGCGATTCTGGCGTGGAACGAATATCTCTACGCCCTGGTGCTGGTCAACAGCGACTCGGCGCGGCCGCTGACCACCGGGGTGATCAATATGCTGGTCACCTCGTTCAACATCGAATGGTCGCTGCTGATGGCCGCCTCTGTGATGATGAGCGTACCGCTCATCGTCGTGTTCGCGTTTCTGCAGCGTTACCTGACGCGCGGCTTCAGCGCCGGCGCCATCAAGGGCTGAGGGGCGCTCCATGCACGGCATCCGGTTCGACCAGGTCAGCAAGCGATTCGGCAACGTTACCGCCGTCGACAGGCTCAGCATGGCGATCGAAGCGGGCGAATTCGTCAGCATCCTCGGGCCGAGCGGCTGCGGCAAGACCACCCTGCTGCGCATGCTGGCCGGCCTCGAGCGGCCTTCCGCGGGCACGATCTCCATCGGCGAGACGGTGGTCAACGAACTTGCCCCGGCGGAGCGCAACATCGCCATGGTGTTTCAGACCTACGCCCTCTATCCGCACATGACCGTCGCGGGCAACATCGAGTACCCGCTGAAGAAACGCCGCGTACCCAAGGCGGAACGGGCCGGCCGGGTGCGCGAGGCGGCTGCCGTACTGGAACTCGAGGCGCTGCTGGCGCGCAAGCCCCGTGAACTCTCCGGCGGCCAGCAGCAGCGCGTGGCCCTCGGCCGGGCGCTGGTCCGGGACCCGGCGGTCTTCCTGCTCGATGAACCCCTGTCCAATCTCGATGCCAAGCTGCGCACGCACATGCGCGCCGAACTGATCCGCCTGCACCGGCGCATCGGCCGGACCATGGTCTACGTCACCCACGATCAGCTCGAGGCGATGACCATGTCGCAGCGCATCGCGGTAATGCGCGACGGCAGGCTGCAGCAATTCGCATCGCCCCAGGACATCTACGCCCGGCCGGGCAACGATTTCGTGGCGGGGTTCATCGGCACGCCGTCCATGAACTTCCTGGACGGCCACCTGGAAGGCTCGGGTGCAGACCGGTTGTTCCGGTGCGGCGACCTGTCGCTGCCGATCGGCGTCCTGCCGCTCGCGGACGAACACTCCGAGTCGGACCGGCGGGTCAGGCTGGGCATCCGCCCCGAGCACGTCCGGCTCGACAGCAAGGGCGAGGCGGCCCGGGTGACCGTGGTCGAACCCACTGGACACGAGACGATCCTGGTGTTCGACTATTCGGGCAACGAAATCGTTGCCCGCACGGACGGCGAAGTCTCGCTGCAGCCCGACGACAGCGTGAAGCTGTCGTTCCGCGTGGAAAAGCTGCACCTGTTCGCCGCCGCGGACGGCAGACGGCTGAACGATGATTCGGTTGGTTGACCAACGCAGCGAAACCCCCGCCCGGTGCGGTATCGGTGACCGGAGGCGAACTGCGCTCACTCAACAGAGTTGAACCGCGAACGCCAGGTAAGGAAGGGAACATGAACAGAGACAGTGTGGACTGGTGGGGGCCGATGTCGGCCGTCATCACGCCGTTCAACGTCCGGGGCGCCATCGACGCTCGGGCAATGCAGGAAAACATCGAACGCACGCTTGCCGCCGGCGGCACCGGCGTGCTGGTCGGCGGCTGTACCGGCGAATTCTGGTCGCTCTCCCACGAGGAACGCTGCCGGTTGTTCCGCATCGGCGCGGAGAGCACCGCGGGACAGGGCACGGTGATCGCCGGCGCCGGCTCGGTGACGGTGGCGGAAACCGTGAGCCTGGCGAAGGAAGCCGAACAGGCGGGCTGCGACGCGGCACTGATACTGCCGCCCTACTTCATCCGCCTGAATGACGACGAGATCTTCGAGCACTTCCGCGAAGTCGACGCCGCGCTTTCGTTTCCCATCGTCCTTTACAACATCCCCGGCAACGCCGGCAACGCCCTCACGCCGGAACTGGCGCTGCGCCTTGCGGAACTCGACAACGTGGTGGCCATCAAGGAAAGCGCCGGCGACTGGAACAACTTCTATGCGACGCTGCTCGCCGTGGGCGACAAGCTGCGCGTGTTCTGCGGGCCGTCCTCGGTCTACGGCGTACCGGCCGTCGCCGCCGGCGCCGACGGCTTTGTCGACCTTTTCCCGAACCTGTGGCTACCTGGGGCGGTGGATCTGTTCCACGCCGCCAAGGCCGGCCGCATCGAGGAGGCGAACGCCCTCCAGGAAACCGGACGGCACCTGACAGACCTCTTCACCAGCGGGGGCCGTTCGCTGTACCCGGCAACCAAGGCCGCGATGGAGCGGCTGGGCTTCGCCGCGGGCGATCCCCGGCCGCCGTTGCGCCCGGTGACCGGCAGTTCGCTCGAGGAGTTGCATGCCGGCCTTGCCGCCCTGAACATTGGCTGAAACTATCGCTCTGGAGGAAGGAAGATGGCCAACGAAACATCCCAACCCGAACTGCAGCCCAGGCAGTACCGGGAAAACTACGGTGAGTTCATCGGCGTCGGGGAGAATGGCAACCTGTGGGTGGAGGGCTGCGATGTGGCCGACCTCGCCGAGGAGTTCGGCACGCCCCTGTTTATCGTCAGCGAAAGCCAGTTCCGCTATACCTACCGGCAGTTCCGGGACGCGTTCCGCAAGCACTATCCCGCCGAGTCCCAGATCCTGTTCGCCAACAAGTCGAACAACGGCCTCGCCTACCGCCACATCATGAACCAGGAGGGCGCCGGCGGCGACTGCTTCGGCGTGAACGAGATGTACCTGTCCCTGCTGGCCGGAACCGATGCCAGCACCCTGGTGCTGAACGGCTCCAACAAGGAGGACGAGGAACTGGAAATGGCGGTGGCCAACGGGCTGTGCATCAACATCGACGCCACCGACGAACTCGACCGCATCGATGCGGTATGCCGGCAGCAGAACCGGGAGGCCGATGTCGGCATCCGGCTGAAGCTGGATCTCGACCCGCTCGCCGAGCGCACGGGCGTCGCCATGCACGGCCCCGGCACCCTCAAGGAACAGAGCGACAGCACCAAGTGGGGCATGTCCCGGGACCAGACGGTGGCGATCGTCAAGCAGGCCCAGCAGATGCCGCACATCCACCTGCGCGAGACCCATTTCCACCTGAGCCGCATGTCCAACGTGGCCATGGACTTCGCCATCATGGCCCGGGAGATGGTCACCTGGTCCGGCCATATCCGCGACCACACCGGCTGGACGCCGCCCTGCATCGACATCGGCGGCGGCTGGACCTTCGGCAAGTGGTACGGCACCGGCCCGCGCGGCCAGATCGACGACGACTCGGCGCCCACGGCCGACGACTACGCACGCCTGTGCAGCCAGGAGATTCAGGCCGAGGCCGAACGGCTCGGGCTACCGCTGCCCAAGCTGCGCCTGGAACCGGGGCGCTCGCTGTCCGGGCCCTCCGGCGTCGCCGTCGGAACGGTGGGCGCGGTCAAGCAGGGCGAGAAGAAGAAGTGGGTCAATCTGGATCTCTCCACCAACCACCTGTCCTGGTCGTCGGCGCTGGACTGGTACTACCACCCGCTGCCCGTGGCCGACGCCAGGGCGGAACGGAGCGAGACCGTGGACCTGGTCGGCCCGCTGTGCAACTCCGACGAACTCGGGCCCCATGTGCAGATGCCGCCCCTCAAGCGCGGCGACTACGTGGCCTTCCTCGACACCGGCGGTTATACCGAGCCCTGCGCGGCGCGCTACAACGCCCAGTTGCTGCCGGCCACCGTGCTGGTCTGCGGCGACCAGGCCGAGGTCACCAGCGCGCGGGAACAGCTTCAGGACATCGCCGGGCGCTTCCGGGTACCGCCGCGGCTGCTCGCGGCCTCGTTCGTGCGCCGGTAAGGGGCCTGGCCGGACCTAATCATGAATAAACTACTGCGGTCGTCAACAACAGCGAAAACACAGGGCGTGCTCCCGCCGCGTGCTCAACGAGCTGTCAAGCACGCCTGCGCGCGCTCAACGCGCCGAAGCACGCGTCCGCGCCATCCAGCGTTTTCACTACTCTTGCCAACCTCGCCACGTTCATTCACGAACAGGTCCGGCTAGCGGGCCGTTGCGGCAATATGCTGAACGAGAAACGCAAGGGGTAATCGCTGCATGGAATTGGGACTTCGAGGCCGCAAGGCCATCGTCAGCGGGGCCAGCAAGGGGCTCGGAAAGGCCTGCGCCTTTTCACTCGCCAGGGAAGGCGCCGAACTGACGATCAATGCGCGGACCGAGGCGGACCTGCGGGCAACCGCCGATGAAATCGCCGCGGATACCGGTGTGCCGGTCCAGGCCGTTGCAGGGGATTTCAACCTGGCCTCCACCCGGGCCGCATTGCTCGATGCCTGCCCCGCCCCGGACATCCTGATCAACAACCCGGGCGTACGCCAGGTGCCGACCGCCTATGCCGACATCGGCGAAGCGGACTGGAACCGTTGGCTCAACGACCACTTCCTGTCCTCGATCACCATGATCCAGCAGGTGGCGCCGGGCATGTGCGAGCGCCACTTCGGGCGCATCGTCAACCTGTCGGTCAGCTTCATCAAGTTTCCCCAGTCCGGTTTCGCCCACACCCACGCGGCAAGGCTTGCCCTGTCCGGCGCGGTGGCCGCGATGGTTCGCGACCTCGTGGGGCACAACGTGACCATCAACACCATCTGCCCCGGCCTGTTCGATACCGATGCCCTGCACACGAACCTGCACGGGCACGCCGAACGGGGCAATACCACCTATGAAGCCATCGTCGAGGACCGCAAGCGCAACTGCCCCGCGGGACGATTTGCCGATCCCTCGGAATGCGGAGACCTGGTCGCCTTCCTCTGCAGCGCCCAGGCCGGCTTCATGACGGGCCAGAACATCGTCAACGACGGCGGTGTCTACCAGGGCATCTTCTAATTCGTTCTGGAATTCGCGCCAAACAGGGGAAAATATTGCTAATTTTCAATAAGTTATCTGACGTTTTGATGGTTGGCGGCAGATATGGAAAGCGCTGCCTTGAGTTAAGACCCCCCGCCCGGGACCACCGTGCGCGCCTGACAACACGCGGGCATGATGCCGCCGAATGGGCCCTGAATTGCACCTGGACCGCGGGCGCATGAGTCAACCCGCCCTGCTCTCCCCGGACCGCCGCGTCGCCATGATTTCCGGTGCCTCGCAGGGAATCGGCGCCGCCATCGCCGCGCGCCTGCTGGCCGACGGTTACCGGTTGTCCCTGGGCGTCCGGGAGGTCGGCCGGACCCGCGAGCGGTTTGCCGATGCGGGCAAGGAAAACCTGATCGTCGAGTACTTCGAGGCAAACGAACCCGAGACTGCCGCCGCCTGGATGGACAGTACCCTGGCTCATTTCGGCGAGTTCCACATTCTGGTCAACAACGCCGGCATCTGGCGCCAGGTGAATTTCGATGAGGGCGACGAGGAAGCCCTGGACGATCTCTGGGCGGTAAACGTCAAGAGTCCGTTCCGACTCACCCGCCTGGCCCTTCCCCATCTGCGCAAGTGCGGCTTCGGCAGGATCGTCAACATCGCCTCGACGGACGGCATCCGCTTCCGCGACACCACCTGCTCGGTCGGTTACACCATGTCGAAGCACGCGCTCGTGGCCATGAGCCAGGCCACCCGGCATTTCGGCTACGACGACGGCGTGCGGGTCACGGCCCTTTGCCCCGGCGGCGTGAGGACCGAACTCATTGCCACGGTTCCCGGCGTCACACCGCTGGCCGAGCGGCTGGAGCCCGAAACCGTGGCGCACATGGTGGCTTACCTGCTCAGCCTGCCCAACAACGCCTCGGTGGCCTGGATGCCGTTGAACACCCGCCTCGAGTCGACGATGTGAGCCCCGATGCTCTCGTTCGGGTCCCGATCGACCCGTTCGGTGCGTTGCCCTGATTGCCCGGTTGAATGTTCCGGTCCAGTGAATTGAAAACCGGCCCCACGGGCGCCCCGCCTCAAGCCGATGGGACAATGGCCTCGGCTTCGATCTCCACCAGAAAACCGCCGACCAGCCTGGAGATCACCACGAGAGTGTTCGCCGGTCGAATGTCGCCGAAATACCGGCCGTGCACGCGCGCGACCGCCTCCCAGTCGTCTTCGTTGGTCACGTAGATTCGGGTGCGGACCACATCGGCAAGCGATCCGCCCAGGGCCGCGATGCCGGCGGCGATCTTGTCGAGTATGTAGGTCGTCTGCCCGGCGGCGTCTCCCCGGCAGATGGCGCTGCCGTCGGTGTGCGTTGCCGTGGTGCCGCTCACCAGGATGCGGTTGCCGACCCGGACTGCGCGGCTGAAGCCGCAGATCTCCTCCCAGATGCTGCCGCTGTCGACGTTCAGGCGATCTTCGCGCTCTGGAACCGGGTTCGCCGTGAATGCCCCGGGAAATGAAGATAGGTGATGCGTCAGGTCGCCCGATGCCGTCAGGAAGGGAGGATGCCGATACTCATCGCCGCAATCCCCCGGCAGGGGCTCAGCCCGGCTGGCAGCAGCCTCGATCCGTTCGCGGTCCTCGTCATCCAGGGAGAAATTGAACACTGCCAGGTTGTCGTTGCAATGCTCCCGCTCCCCGAGGCGGGCGCCGACCACCGCCGCGGCGACCGCGGGCTGCTCGAGCACCCATCGCACCGCCACGTTGGAGACGGACACGCCGTGCTTGCGCGCTACGCGGCCCAGTGCAGACAGCAGTTGCTGCAGAACCTGCCAGCCGCCCGCGGCTTCGATGAAGCGGTAGTACTTCATCTTGCTCCAGTCTTCGATCACGCCGCCGACGGGATCGGGGCGGTCGATCCAGCGCTCGGAGAGAAAGCCTCCGCAGAGGCTGCCGTAGCCCAGGAGGCGGATATCGTTCTCCAGGCAGAACGCGGACATCTCGCCCGCCGCCCGCCGGTCCAGGACCGAAAAGCTGACCTGGTTGGAAACCACGCGGATCCCATGATGTACGAGAACGCGCAGATGCGCGGTGTCGAAGTTGGTGACGCCGAGATGTGCGATCAGGCCCTCCCGGCGCAGGCGCTCGAGTTCGAGCATCGCATCCACATAGCCGGGATGGTCGAACCGCCACCAGTGAAACTGCAGCAGATCGATGCAGTCGACGCCAAGCCTGTCGAGCCGTTCCTGCACCCCGGCGCGAACCGCTTCAGCGGTCATCCGCGCCGGTTCAGGCACCCATTTCGTGAGGATCGCCGGTCTTGATGCCTTGCCGTCGGGGAAGCGCTCGAGCAAGCGCCCGGCAATCAACTCCGCGCTGCCGTAGTGGTCGGCCATGTCGAACGCATCGAAGCCCGCTTTTGCATAGCCCGCCAACGCATCGGCGCCCGCGTCGCGATCGAGCGGCCTGCCGTTGCGTTCCATGTCCGCAACCTGCCACAGGCCCGTGACGATGCGTGGCATGTCGAAACCGCCGGGCAGCCTTGTTCGCTCTGGCAATTTTGATGTCGGTGCGATCATCATCCTGTCCGCGACCCGGAGCAAACGCCGGCTACTCGGTGGCGATGCCCTGCCGGATCATGTAAAAGCATGCCGCAATCGTACAACGAGTTACCGACCATGGCGGAATATCCGTTACCCAACCTGTCCAACGACCTTAGCGGCCGTGTTGCCCTCGTAACCGGTGCCTCCTCCGGCCTCGGCTATCGATTCGCGCAGGTCATCGCCGCCAGTGGAGCGAAAGTCGCCATCGCCGCCCGCCGGGTCGACCGTTTGCAGTCACTGGCCGATGAAATCCGCGCGGCCGGCGGAACCGCCGAAGCCATCGCACTGGACATGCGCGATAACGAATCCATCATCAGGGCGGTGGACCAGGCCGAATCGGCGCTGGGCACGGTCGACATCCTCATCAACAACGCGGGCGTCCCAGACGCGCAACGCGCACACAAGATGTCACTGGAACTCATCGACACGGTATTCGACACCAACCTGCGCGGGCCCTACATACTCTCTTGTGAGATCGCCCGCCGGCTCATCGCAGCGAAGCAGCCCGGCAGGATGGTGAACATCTCCTCGGTGGGCGGTTTCAACTACGGCGGCAACGGCGCCGCCCTCTATTCCATCACCAAATCCGCCATCGTGCGCATGACGGAGTGCCTGGCCGTGGAGTGGGCGCGCTTCAACATCAACGTCAATGCCATCGCGCCCGGCGCCTTCTCCTCGGAGATGATGGACGGCATGCTGCAGCGCATGGGCGACATCACCCAGTTCTTTCCGCGCAAGCGCATCTGCGATCCGCCGGAGATGGACAGCACGTTGCTCTATTTCCTGTCACCCGCATCCGCGGCGGTCACGGGCACCTACATCAAGATCGACGACGGACAGGGGTCGCGTTAGGTAGCGCATCACCCGTACGGTCGCGCCGGCCTGCCGGCGTGGTCAGGCAGGCTACGGATTCAGGCGTTCCCGCTTCCAGAGTTCGCTGACCTCATCCTCAAGCCCGGTCATTTCCCATCGAATCAGCGACATGGGCAGCCTTCCCGCCGCCATGAACGTATCGTGAAAGTCCTTGAGAATGAAATCGTCGCCGAGTTGCATCTTGCGGTCGGCCAGCAGGTGGTGCATCTGCAGCATGCCGACGGTATAGCCCAGGCCGTAACCCGGCGGCCGCCGCAGGTAGATTTCCGCATCGACCCGCGCCACGTCCACATCGAGCCAGGGGGTGCGCTCGCGCCACCAGTCCACCGCCCCGTTGACGGTCATCTCGTTGGTCTGCAGCCACACATCCGCCGGCACCCTGGCGGCGCGGAAGATACCGAAGATGTAGATCAGTTCGCGCACCCGGGGCAGGTCGTCGACGATGCCCGCGTTCATCATGCCCTCTTCCAGGTAGACGCCCCAGCCCTCGGTGCGGGCGCCGCTGGTGATCTTGCCCCGGATGGGATGTGTGTTGTTGCGCTCCACCAACCCGTCGAAGCGATGGCCGGGAATGACGGCGTGGAGATGATCGGGCGTGGGGTTGCGGTATTGGACGTGTTCCCAGAAATTCGGGCCGCCGGGGCGCACGATCCAGGGCACGTTGGTGTCGAGTTCCTGCACGTAGTCGGGAATGGTGATCACTTCCTGCTCGACGAGGAATTCGCGGACGCGCTTGTCGGTTTCGGCGAGGCGTGCCGCGTACTCTTCCCCGGAGCCCGGAAGTTCGATCTTCGGCAGATGCCGGTTGCGGTGCTGTTCCAGGGCCAGCACGGTCCATAGCCGGTCGAGTTCCCGCAAGCCGAGGGTGACGATCTGGTCCGTGTCGTACGGCATCAGCTTGACGTGTTTCAGGTACCAGTTGAAGTTGTCCTCGCCGACGCCGCCGAGACCTGTCATGCCGTCGCGGTTTTCCATCAGCCAGGCATACAACGACTCGACTGACTGCTTTGCCGCGGCAATGTCTTCCAGCAGCTCAGGCTGCTGCTCCTCGGCCCGGCCGGCCAGGTCCGCATACCAGCCGATCACGCCCGGCGGCGGCGGCGACCGGTACGGAAAGCCATGGCCAACGCCGTCCGCATTGACCAGGTTGAAGATGGCGAGATCGGCATAATCGGCGGCAACCTCGGTCAGATTGTTCATGGCCTGCTCGACAAGCAGCGACACCGCCTTCAGTTGCACCCGCAAATCCCGTGCCTCATCGTCGGCGAGAGGCAGGTCGGCAAAGGTCAGCCGCAGCATCTGGTCGACGTAGAAACCGGGGTCGCGCGACCAGGGGCGGGAGACCTTCAGCGTGAATTCGTGCTGGTCGAACCGGGAGCGCACCGCCAGGTAATCGACCTGTTGCGCCAGCGGCCAGTCCACCACGGCCATGTCATCGAGGCGCTCCTGGTAGGCGTCCATCTGTGCGACCCGTCCTGCGACGGCTTCGGCCCCAAAATCCGGATGCACATCCGCCGCTGCTCCGGCGATGTCCCGGTTCGGCCGGTCGCCGCTGGCGCGCTCCGGGTCCTGCCAGGCGAGGAATTCCTGGAAGAGCGACACGAGATCGTCATAGGAGCCCGAACCTTCGGGCATGCCCTCCAGGCGCGCCGCCGCGGCGAACGGGGCCAACACCCAGACCAGAAAGGCCGTCGCGGCCAAGCGTCCAACGGTTGATTTTGTCATTGCCAGTCTTCCTCAAATTGTGTTTCACACGCCGCTGCACACGGCCCTTCCCGCGTGCGGCAACTCGCGTGCCGAGGCGTCAAACCGTCCGCAACGAGCCCGCGGTGGCGCTTGGCGCTCGCCCAGCCGAATGGTCGTGCCGATGAAGCAGCGCCGCCTTACCGCGTAGTCAAGTTGCGCCTAGCAGCCCGTGGCAAAAGTCCGCCGGCATTCGAACGCCGCTACGCCGGACTTTTGCCACGGGCTGCTAGGTGTTCGAGTCGCCGCGACGTCCATTGCGCGCCTCCCAACGCACCGGCGATTACCGCGTTCTACGCCGAAAGATGGTTGATCATGTCATTGAAGTCAATAGATCCGGGCGCTGTGCGAACACATTTTGCCCTGCCGCCCGCCCCGGGGGACTCTCGACACCAGGGTTTGCGAAGCGCAGTCAAATGCCGATGGTGCGCGCCGTGTATACTCCAAATCCATTCCGGGACTCTGGGGAGAGCCTCATGCGACACCTTTCATCGCGCCACTGGCGCACGTTCGCCTTGTGTCTGAGTTTTGCAGCCCTGTCGGTGACGGCGACCGTCGGGACAGCCGGTGCGTATGCGCAGGGTGCGGAGCAAGCCGTCGCCATCGAAGAGATCGTGGTGACGGCCAGAAAGCGCGAGGAATCCCTGCAGGACGTACCCCTGTCGGTGACCGCATTCAACGAATCGGCCATCGAGAACACTTACGGGGAGAACATCGGCGAGTTCTCCAAGTTCGCGCCGAACGTCACCCTCGCGCGCCAGCCTTACGCCGGCAATGCCCTGTTCGCGGGTATGCGCGGCATCGTGTTCGGCGACCTCGAAAAAAGCTTCGACCCGGCCGTGGGCGTGGTGGTGGACGGCGTACCGCTCGTTACCAACACGGGCGCCCTGGTCGACACCTTCGACCTCGAATCGGTGGAAGTCCTGCGCGGGCCGCAGGGAACGCTGTTCGGGCGCAACACCATCGCCGGGGTGGTGAACGTACGCCGCACCCGCCCCACCGGGGAATTCGGGCTGCGCACCCAGTTTCGTTACGGGGCGTATAACGAAACGGACGTGAAGGCCGTGCTCAATTTTCCGCTGGGCGACACGCTGGCCGTGAAAGTGGCCGCTTTCTACGACAAGGGCGACGGATTTCAGGAACGGGCGGATTTCGACCTCGCGACCGGCGAGGTGGAAGGCACCGGTGACCAGATTCCGGGCGAGGACACCTTCAACTTCTACGCGAGCATTCTCTGGGAGCCCAGCGAAGAGTTCGATGCGCTGTTGACGTTCGAACGCATCGACGATAAATCGACGCTGGCCACGCCCGTGAACCTGACCGTCCCCAATCTGTCCCGGGGCCAGTGGGGCGCCATCACGGGCTCGATTTTCGCCAACCTCTTTGCCGGCGTGCCTCCCGGCGCCGCGGTCGGGGGCGGCATCGGCAGTGCCCTGGTTCAGGGGGGCAACTTCTGCGACATCTACGGCTCGGTACTCGCCCCGCTCAACGGCTGGGTACCTGAGGTGGCCTGTGCAAGGTACGGCTACGAACTCGGTGAAAGCAACGGTTACAAGTACTCCGTATCGGCGCAGCTGTTCAACAACTCCATTGAACAGAACGGCGTGTCCCTCGAACTCAACTACGATCTCGGCGATCTACGGTTCACCTCCGTCACCGGTTACAAGGAAGAGGAGGAACTGCTCGACGAGGACAACCTCGGCGCGCCGGTATACATCTTCCATCCCTGGCGTCCGCAGGAGTACGAGCAGTTCAGCACGGAACTGCGGGTGGCCTCCGACTTCGGCGGCAAGTTCGATTTCGTGGGCGGCATGTATTACGTGGAATCGGAATACTTCATCACCGCCAGCGTCTATGTCTTCGGCAACCGCCGGCTGCCGGGCGCCATGCCCTCCCCCGACGGCGATGCCGGCCAGGACCTGAACGCGTTCGCCCTGTACGGAGAGGGCTACTACCAGGTCACCGACGACCTCCGGCTCACGGTGGGAGGCAGGTGGACCCGCGAGGAAAAGGACTTCTTCATATTCCAGCGCGTGTCCGGCGATGCCAGCGGCCTGCTCCCTCCCACGGCCTGGGGCTGCGGGCTAAGTGGCGACTTGCAGGCGCAGGCCGATGCCGTGGCACAGCACTGGATTGCCGTCGCACCGACGCCCGCCTTCGCCGATGCCAGGGCCGCGGCCCTGACCTGCAATTCCGACGCGGATGAGAACTGGACCGAGTTCACGCCGCGCGTCAGCCTGGACTACGCTTTTTCCGAAGACGACATGGTCTATGCTTCCTGGTCGCGCGGTTTCCGGTCAGGCGGGTTCAACGGGCGCGCCACCACACCGAGTTCCATTGGCCCCTACGACCCCGAACAGGTCGACAGTTTCGAGATCGGCCTGAGGTCGATGTCTTTCGACGGCCGGCTCGTTTTCAACGCGACCCTGTTCCGCGCCCTCTACAAGAACAAGCACGAGAGCGAGATCTACCAGTTCGGCGCGGCCACCGAAACCGTGGTGAACAACGCCGCCAAGGCGACGATCAACGGGCTGGAAATCGAATCCCGGCTGGCCATGACCGAGAACCTGCAGTTGCGCCTGTCGGTCGGCATGATCGATGGCAAGTACGACGAGTTCCTGGCGCCCGACCGGGTGGCATGCCAGGGAATTTCCCGCGCCACCTGCCCCAGGGTCGACCGTTCCGATGACTTCGAATTCGGATTCCAGCCGGACTGGAACTTCAGCGCCGGCCTGATCGCGCGGCAGCCCCTCAACAACGGTTGGGGCGCGCTGACCGGGATCGTGAACTACGCCTGGGGGGACAAAACCATCGGCAACTTCGGGCAGCCCGATCCCCTGGGGCTCGGCCGGAACGAGTTCCCCGCCCGCGGCGAGATGGACCTGACGCTCATCTGGGAGCGTGCGCCGTTCAAGGTTGCCGGTTATGTGAAGGACGTATTTCACAGCGACAACTACCTGGCGACATCGGTGGACGTCGGTGTCTTCTGGTTCGGCGCCGTCTCCGTGGGGCGGACATGGGGAATCGAGCTGACGCACGAACTGTAGGCAAACTACGGGGTGGGCTCCCGCGGCCCCCGACCGGGTGCAGCGATGCGACACGGTGCCGCCCTACCTTGTTCATGAGCCGGCAAACCATGCAGAATGCCGCTTTCAATCGCTTGACCCGCACGGCTGACACAGGCCAAGAGCCTGCGCCGTAGCAAAATCGGCTGCCGACCGATCCGGGTGCGCAACGCCGCCGACGAGGGGGGCTTCGGCGATGCATGATCTATCGGACAAGACAGTTCTCGTAACCGGTTCCTCCAAAGGGATCGGCGCCGCAATCGCCGCGCGGCTTGGCGTCGCGGGTGCCCGGCTGGTGCTGCACTACGGCTCCGACCGGGAGGGCGCGGAACTGGCGGCCGGCGGCATCGACGACGACAGGAAGGTTCTGATTCAGGCCGACTTCACCCGGCGCGAGGCGGTGGAAGCGCTCTGGGATGCCGCCGAGCGCTGGGCCGGCGATATCGACGTACTGGTCAACAATGCCGGTGTCATGCTCTGGGGCGGCGGTTTCGATGCACCGATTGCCGATTGGGACCGGGTGTGGGAGGAGTCGTTCGACGTCAACCTGATGGCGCCCGCCCGCCTGCTGCGCCGGGCGGTGGCCCACTTTCTCGAGAGAAAGGGCGGCACCGTCGTCACCGTATCGAGCTGGTCCGCGCAGCGGGGCTCGACCAATCCCGCACACATCGCCTATGCCGCCACCAAGGCCGCACTCCACGCGGCCACGCAGACCGTGGCCCGCGCCTATGCTGCCCAGGGCATCCTGGCCTATGTCATTGCACCCGGCGTCGTCCACACGCGGCTCTCGGAGCAGTTTGCCGCCACCCAGGGCGGCGCCGAAAAGGTCACCGCCGGGCTCGCCATGGGCGAGTGGGTGCCGCCGGAAGAAGTCGCTGAACTGGTAGCCTATCTCGCCACCGGCCGCAGCCGCCATCTGTGCGGCGCGACGCTCGACGTGAACGGTGCGAGCTATGTTCGCTAGCAGCCTGCGTGCCGGGGGTATCATTCCCCTTTTACTGTCCATGGATTGAAACGATGCGCAAACTTTTCCCGCTGATTGCCCATGCAGCAGCCGTGCTGCTTTGCCTCGCCGCGCCGCATACCTGGGCGCGCGACCTGGACGAGATCATCAGCGACGGCACCATCCGCATCGGCGTCAACCCCAACTTTCCGCCGATGAGTTCCTACAGCCTCACCAATCAACTGGAAGGTTTCGACATCGACATCGGCAACCGCATCGGCAAGGCGCTGGCGGTAGACGTGCAGTTCGTGACCACCGAGACGGCCCAGCGGGTGCCGTTCCTGGTGTCGAACCGAATCGACATCGCGCTCGGCGCCCTGACCCGGACACCGGCACGGGCCAAACTGATCAGCTATACCCTGCCCCTGCACACGGAAACCATGGGCGTCATCACGACGGAAAAAGCCGGGATATCCTCCTGGAAGGAACTGGACCGCGAAGACATCACCCTGGTGAACATGCGGGGCAACCTGTCGGTATCCCTGCTGAAGGAACGTCTGCCGAAGCCAGGGGTGCTGCTGGTGGACGGCAACGCCGATGCGATCCGCGCCATCGCCCAGGGCCGGGCCGATGCCCTGGTGGAGAACGTCGACTTCTTCCTCCGTTTCACCAAAAACTATCCGAATGTGCGCTGGCAGGTGCTCGATGACCCGATCCACGTGGCCTGGTGCGCAATCGGGTTGGGCAAGGGCAATTACGCGTTGCGTGACTTCCTCAACGTTCTGCTCTACGACCTGCACTCTTCCGGATTCATCGACGAAGCCTGGCGCAATTGGTACGGCACACCCATGGCCGCGCCGCTTGAGCCTGACCCGTACTTCTGACCATTGATCGCGCCGGCCCGCAAGCCCGTTTCCCATGATCAACCTTGCCGGACCCTCCCTGATTTTTGGTCGCGGCCTGCAAGCATAGGATGATAGATTCTTTTAAATATCATAAAGTTATGCCTATAACATTCAGCAACTTGATGGTTATTCCCGACACGATCGCCCGATAGCAGGTGGCGGACGCCAACCGATGGACTACACCTTTCAGTTCTCAGAGGTACTAACCGAGATTCCCTACCTGCTCGGGGGCGCCGTGGTGACCCTGGAAATCGCGTTCATCTCCTTCTGGGGAGGCGCGATCATCGGGCTTGGTGGAGCGCTTGCCAAGGTTTACGGAGGGCCGGCACTGAAAAAGACGGCCTCCACCTACGTGACGGCGCTGACCAACACTCCGGCGCTGGTGCAGATTTTCCTGCTCTACTACGCCCTGCCCGATGCGGGCATTCTGCTCGGCTCAATGACCGCCGTGCTGATCGGACTGGTGCTGAACGCCGGCGCCTACCTGACGGAGATCATCCGCGCGGGCATTATCTCGGTACGGCAGTCGGAGATGGATGCGGGCATCACACTCGGAATGTCGCGCCTGCAACTGGTTCGCTACGTGTTGCTGCCGCACACGGCCAAGACCATCTACGCGCCACTGTCGAACTTTTTTGTCTGGCTGGTGCTGGGCAGTTCCCTGGCAGCCCTGTTCGGCGTGGAGGAACTGACCGGCCGGGCTATCAACGTCAGCACGGCGAACCTGCGCAGCATCGAGACCTTTGCGGTGGTGGCGGTGATCTATATCGTAATCACCGTATTCGCGAGCGCGTCGCTGGCCCTTGCGGGGCGCTGGATGTTCCGGGTGAAGGCCAAGGTGTTCTGATGCTTGATACCGTGATTCAGCAGGCCCCGGCGTTTTTCAATCCGCACAACCTGGTGTTCATCCTGCAGGCGATGGGCCGCACCCTGGGTATGACCGTCATTGGTTGTACCACGGGATTCGTACTGGGGATGGCCATTGCCGTGCTGCGCGGTTCCCGTTCTCCCCTGCTGATGCCGCTGCGCCTGGTCGCCGTCGCCTACGTGGAGACGTTCAGGCGCATTCCCTTCCTGGTGATCCTGTTCATCGTGCTGTTCGTGATAGAACCCCTGCTGCCGGGCACGTCGCTGTTGGGCATCGCCACCATTTCCGTCTGCCTGCTGTCCACGGCTTTCCTTTCGGAGATCATTCGGGCCGGCCTCGAATCCGTGCCCGGCCGCCAGATCGAAGGTGCGCACACCCTGAACTTCAGCGCCCTGCAGACCCTGGTCATGGTTACCCTGCCGCAATCCTGGAAAGTCATCCTGCCGCCCGCGGCCGCCTTCGTCGTGATGTTCGTCAAGGACACCTCCCTCGCCTCGCAACTCGGCGTCATCGAACTCACATTCGCCGGCAAGATGCTGGTCAACCGGGGCTTCTCGCCCCTGCTTGGCTTCGGCGCCATACTGGTGTGCTATTTCGTGCTGTCGTATCCCCTGAGCCGCGCTGCGGCCCGACTGGAGAAGCGCCTTGCCGCATCTTGAAATCGTCAGCCTGTCGTCAAGGTACGGGAAGGAAGAGGTGCTGAAGGACGTCAGCCTGACCGCGGACCAGGGCGAAGTCCTTAGCGTCATCGGGCCTTCCGGGTCCGGCAAGAGCACGCTGCTGCGCGTCCTGATCGGGCTGACACCGCCCAGCGGCGGCGAAGTTGTCATTGCGGGCGACAGGGTCGACTACGAGAACCGCCGCAGCCTCAGGAGCCTGCGCGGGAGGATGTCCATCGTCTTCCAGGAGTACAACCTGTTCCAGAACATGACCGTCATGCGCAACGTCACCGTGGCGCCCATCAAGATCAAGAAACGGCCCCGGCAGGAGGTTGAACGGCAGGCAGCGGCGTTGCTGGAGAAGGTGGGCATGGCGCACAAGCGCGATGCCTACCCCGAGGAGCTATCGGGCGGACAGCAGCAGCGCGTCGCCATCGCCAGGGCGCTGGCCACCAACCCCGAGATCCTGCTGCTCGACGAGGTCACCGCCGCGCTGGACCCGGAACGCGTGAACGAGGTGCTGGAAACCATCAGCCGGCTTACCGACGAAGGCATCACCATGATCATCGTCTCCCACGAGATGGCGTTCGTGCGTGAGGTTTCCACGCGCGTCGCCATGATGGACGAGGGGCGCCTGATCGAATGCGGGCCGCCCGCACAGATTTTCGACGCCCCGCGCAGGCGCCGCACCCGGGATTTCGTCTCGTCGATTCTCAGGCACTGAGGCACGAAACCACGGCCGTCAGACAGGCTAAGGCGCGAAGTAAGACACGTCGAAGTCGACCGGGGGAAGCCGGCCCTGTACCTGGCTGGCCACGATGCGGCTCGCCGCCAATGCGCCGCTGAATCCCATCCAGGGTACCCAGTTGACGAACAGGCCCTGCATTCCGGGCATTTCCCCGATGAGCGGACGCCAGCTTGGGCTGGCGTTCACCGCCCCGGCCCAGGTGCGCGCCACGCGCAGGGATGCAATGCCGGAGACCGCCTCCCTGGCGACGCGCAGATTGTTGGACAGGGATGACTGCAATACCTGAGGAAAACCGTCAGGGTCCGTGGCTGCGGGCCAGCCGCCGCCGATGACGACGGTTCCCGCCTTGGTTTGCTTGAGGGTCAGCCGCTCGCCCGCTGCATAGATCAGGCAATCGATCAGCGGCGCGGCGGGCTCGGTAACGATCAGTTGCTGAAAAAAGGGCTGGTGTTCCAGTGTGGAGCCCGTGAGGCGGGCGACGGCCCCGGCTTCGGAGCCGGCCGCATTGATCACTCTGCGCGCGCGGTAGACACCCTGCGCAGTCTCGACCTCGAAGGCCGTGCCGGACCGCCGGATGCCGGTCACTTGCCGCCCAGCTTCCACCCGGGCGCCCAGCGACTGCGCGGCCGCGGCAAACGCCGGGGCCGCCACCAGCGGATTCGCCTTGCCTTCGATCGGACAGTAGGCGCCGCCGATCATGCCTGCGGAAACATAAGGCGCGCGCTTGCGAAGATCCGTAGCGTCGAGCAATTCCATCTCGAGGCCGGCCTTGCGATCAAGGCGAATCTTTGCTTCCAGCATGCGCATCTCGGCCGAATTGGCGGCCACCACCAGGCCGCCGTCCTGTGCAACCTCAAGGTCACGGGAAACCGATACGCCTGCCTCCCGCCAGAGCGCAATGGACTCGATGAACAGGGGCAGAGCCGGTGCAAAGCCTCTCGCCCATGATTCCCCGAGGGTCAGCACCGGCTCCGGCGGGATTTGCGCGTGCAGGCTGCCCGCGTTGAATCCCGATGCCATTGCGCCGGGCTGGAACTGTTCGAGCAGGGTAACCGGGACGCCGTCCGCCGCCAGATAATACGCGACGGAGCACCCCGCTATGCCGCCGCCGATGACGATGACGTCCCCCGCTTCGGTCATGCGATTGGAACACCGTTGGCCGACGGTTCCGGGAAGGCGGACGAATCTTTCCGATCCAGGCGCGAAACCGCACCACGGCAACACCTGCCCACTGATTCGGTGGACAGTTTTTTGTGCTCTATGCTAACGTTTGTGCGCATAGCGTTCCAAACCAGCAAGGCGATTCCGCCTCGATTCTACCGGTAAAGGAAGCCAGCGGAGAACCAAGGGAGGGAGTCCCATGTCTCGACCATTCCACGGGAGCTATACCGTTTCGGTCACCCCCTTTACCGAGGACGGCAGCCGCATCTGCATCGACTCGCTGAAGCGTTTCCTCGACTGGCAACTCGCCTGCGATGTCCCCGGCATCATCATCCTCGGAACCACCGGCGAATTCCTCACCGTCAACGATGTAGAGCGGCGCGCGCTGGTCAGCGCCACCGTGGAGCACGTCAAGGGGCGCATGGACGTGCTGGTGGGGACCATGAACGCCCACACACCCAACGCCGTGCGTTACAGCCGCGAAGCGGAAGACCTGGGGGCCGACGGCCTGATGATCCTGCCGCCCTACTACTACACGCCCACCGAAGACGAGATCTTCGCCTACTACCAGGCGATCTGCGAGGCGGTCTCCGTACCCATCATGCTGTACAACAATCCGTTCACTTCCAACGTCGACATGTCGGCGGCGTTCGTGGCGAAGCTCACCGGCGCGTTCGAGAACATCCGCTACATCAAGGAAGCGAGCATGGATGTGGGCCGGGTATTCGACATCGCCGAACAGACCCACGGCGTCATGAATGTCTTCGCCGGGGAGCGCCCGGTGGAGAGCTTCCTGCTCGGCGCCGTGGGCTACGTCAACCCGTTCGGCAACTACCTGCCCTACTCGACGTCGCGTATGTGGGACTTCCTGGACGCGGGACACATCGAGGCGGCAAAGCATATCCAGGAGCTTGCCGAGGCCATCAACACGGTCATCGCCGAGGGCCACCCGATGTACGGCCACCAGTGCTATTCAAAAGCACTCGCAGCCGCGGCCGGGTACCCGGTGGGCGATGTGCGCCTGCCCCTGACCACCTTCCACCAACTCGGCCGGGAGGGCGTGGAGCGCCTCGAGAAAATGGTGCCCTTGATGGATGAAGTCGAGTCCTACGCCCGGCGCATGATGTCCGAAACCGGCCTAGATGACCAAGCAGTCGAACTCCGGCGCACGGCGCAACGCTGACATCAACCCAGAAGCCTCCCTACCGGCGCTGTTCCGGCCTTTTACGCTGCGCGGCGTCCACTTCAAGAACCGCGTTTTCGTCACGCCCATGTGCCAGTATTGCGCCGAGGACGGGCACGCCGTCGACTGGCATTTCGCGCACCATGGCCGGTTTTCGCTGGCCGGGCCGGGTGGCGCCTGCGTGGAGGCAAGCGGGGTAACGCGAACCGGCCGCATCACCCACGGATGCCTCGGCATCTACCTCGACAGCCATGTCGAGGGCCTGTCCAGAATCGTTTCGATCTATCACAACCAGGATATTCCGGTCGGTATCCAGATCGGGCATTCCGGCCGCAAGGGGAGCGCGGCGGTACCCCTTGAAGGCGCCGCCCCGCTCGTGGATTTCGACCCCGCTCGTGCCTGGGGAACCGTCGCCCCGAGCTCGCTACCCATGACGGAGGACTGGCCGGCGCCCCGGGCCATGCAGGTCGATGAGATCCACGCCATGCTCGATGCCTTCGCGGCGGCGGCGCGCAGGGCCGTGCAGGCGGGGTTCGACTTCATCGAGATTCACGGCGCCCACGGCTACCTGGTGAACAGTTTCTTCTCGCCGATCGCGAACCGCCGGGACGATGAGTGGGGAGGCGCGGACATCGTCAACCGGATGCGCTTTCCGTTGCGCGTCGCCGATGCCGTGCGTTCGGTTATTCCGGGTTCGATGCCGCTCTTCTATCGCACATCCGTCGTCGATGGCTTCGAAGAGGGGGTGACGGTTGCCGACACGGTAAGGCTGGCTGCAGCGCTGAAAGAGCGGGGCGTCGACCTGATCGACTGTTCCTCCGGAGGCATTGTCGGTCCGTCCGGGCGCGCAAACACGAAGCCGGAGCCAGGTTATCTCGTCCCCTACGCCCGGGCCGTTCGAGACGGGGCCGAGATGCCCACCATGGCCGTTGGCCTCATCGTGGAACCCGATCAGGCCAACGCGGTGATCGAATCGGGAAGCGCCGACCTGGTCGCCATGGGCAGGCAGTTGCTCGAAGACCCGAACTTCGTGTTCCACGCGGCGCGGCAACTCGGGCATCCCGACCCTTTCGAGATTCTGCCGGAGTCGTACGCCTTCTTCCTGAGTCGCCGCTAGGAGCTTATGGCGGCCTCCCTCCGTGCGCCGACCTGACCGGCATCATCACGGTTTTCATTTCGCTGACCAACACCTTCAAGTACCCGGCCAGCGCCTCGTCCAGCCCGGCTTCTCCCGTGTCCACCAACAAACATCGCTCGGGGAGAGATGCCAGCTTCTCCAGCGACGATAGAACCACGATGTGGTCCAGGCCCACCCGCCTGATCACCCGGTTGCTCAACGGCTGGTTGCCTCGTCCGAACAGAAAGCCCTGCCCCCCCACAACGCTGACCACGATGCGAGCCGGCGCGCTACCCAACAGGTCAAGTATCTGTCGCTCGTTCAGGTCCGCCCCGACGCGGCGGCCGCCATTTACCGCATCGATGCCGAGCGGCGAGCCTTCGAACCCGCACTCCCGCTTGACCCGTTGCATGGTGGAGCCCGGGCCCAGCAGCGACAGGCGCCCGTCGCCAACCAGCCGGGCAACCCGGCGTATGGCGCCCGCCAGTGCCGCCTGGTCCGTCACGCGGCTGGACGACTTGGCGCCCGGCACCAGAAACGAGAGCGAAGGAGTGCGCACCATCCCGTACAGCCTTGGCGACAGCGCCGCGTCCAACGTCGGTGAGGGTTCCCGGTCCATGATTTCCGCATCGCGCAGCAGGCTCTCGCGGTCCGTCGCTGCCAGGTAGCTGCAGGCCACGTCACCGGCCGCCCGCGCTGTTGCCGCAAACACCGCGGAGTGCATCTTCACGCCGGCAGGCACGCCCAGGAGCGGTGTCGACACCCCCACCACGTCCAGCAGATCGCGGGCGGTCCCGTCGCCGCCGGCGAACAGCATCAAGTCGGGCTGCCGTTCGATGATGCACATGGCGCCCGCGCGGCTGTCCCGGGCCGTCGTCGTATCTTGCGAAACCTCGTGGACGACCACGGGATCGAGACCAGCGCGCCGCGCGGCTTCCGCTCCCATTGGCCCGGAACAGGTAAGCACCTCGACGTTTGCCCCGGCTTGTACGAGTTGCGACAACGCAACGGCGGCGCGAGGGCTCGCCAGGGGTTCGGCGCCGAGCGACCTTGCCTCCGCCGCCAGGCTGCCGTCGGTGCCTTTCAGGCCGACGGACCCTCCCATGCCCGCCACCGGATTGACGATCAAGCCGATACGATGCCTGCTCACCACGGCCAACTGGTTCGATGTGCGCACATTCGTGCGCAATAATATATTCTCCCGTCCTTGTAGACAGGCGCGAAAAGCCGCGCCCGTCAAAACGTGTCGGGCCAGGGGATGATTGGGGCAGAGGCTGGAGCAACCCGGGTACCCCGACGGCGCGTTGCGTCAGCCCGCTGCGGTTGCGGCAACACGGGTGCGGTCCTGGTTCACTGGAATACCCTGCACTGCGAATCGAGGTCTGAAGAACAATGACACGACCGCATCCATTCATGCCGAATTCGGTGCCCGCCGTCCGCCGGCAGTTGCTCGATGCCCTGAACGTCGCGGACGCTGAAGAACTGTTCGAACAGATCCCGCCGGATCATCGCTATCGCGCACCGCTGAATCTGCCGCCGGCCCTGTCGTCCGAACTCGAACTGCGGCGGCACATGCTTGGCCTGCTTGGCAAAAACCGGTCGTGCGAGGAGGTTCTGAGCTTTCTCGGCGGCGGTTGCTGGCAACATCACGTGCCGGCGGTCTGCGACGAAATCATTCGCCGTAGCGAGTTCCTGACCCCGGTCTGGGGCACCCCTTCGTCTGATCTCGGCCGCAATCAGGCCTGGTTCGAATTCACCAGCCAGCTCGGCGAGTTGCTGGACATGGACCTGGTCGCCCTGCCCGTCTATAGCTGGGGCTGCGCCGCCGGACATGCCATCCGCATGGCAGTTCGCATCACCGGGCGCAACCGGGTGCTGATTCCCCGATACATCGACCCGGAGCGGCGATCTGTCATCGAGACCTACTGCGAGCCGCCGGAAATGGGTTCCCATATCCAGGTCGATGAATTCAACGTCGACCCGGCAAGCGGCCTGGTCGACCTCGACGGGCTCGAGGCCCGGTTCTCCTCGGACCATGCCGCCATCTACTTCGAAAACCCCTCTTTCCTGGGACGTATCGAGGAACAGGCCGCGGACATCGCCGCCATCGCCCGGCGCCACGGCGCACAAACCATTGCAGGCGTCGATCCCATAGCGCTGGGCGTGCTGGCCCCGCCCGGCCAATACGGCGTGGACATCGCCGTCGGCTCGATTCAGCCGCTGGGCATCCACATGAACTGCGGCGGCGGCCTGGGCGGCTTCATCGCCTCCCGGGACGAGCCCCGCTACGCGTACGAGTACCCCACCCTGATGCTAAGCATCGGCGAGACGAGCCGGGGCGAGCACGGGTTCGGCATGGCCCTTATGCACCAGAGTTCCTACGGTTCCCGGGAGGAAGGCAAGGACTGGACCGGCAACTCGACCTACCTGTGGGCGATCGCCGCCGCGGCTTACATGGCGCTCCTGGGCCCGGAGGGATTTCGCGAAATCGGCGAACTGATCGTGCAGCGCGCCCGCTACGCCGCCTCCCTGCTCGACGCCATCGACGGCGTCTCGGTCAGCCCGGCGAGCGGCCATTTCAAGGAGTTCGTGGTCAATTTCGATGCGACCGGAAAGTCTGTGGCGGCGATAAACGCGCGCCTCCTGGAGCACGATATCTTCGGCGGGCTCGACCTGAGCGAGGCGTTCGCCGAGTTGGGGCAGAGTTCCCTCTACTGCGTGACCGAACTGCACGCCCAGCCCGACCTCGAACGGCTGGCCGAGTGCCTCGGGAGGATCTGCAGCCAATGAAGAACGACAACCTGCGCAGATTCCACTCGGCAGTCTGGGACGAACCGGTCATCATGGAAATGGGCGTCCCGGGGCGCCGCGGCTGCCACTTCCCGGCCGTGGAGGAAGCCGTGGCAGCGGCGGTCGGCGAGGCCGCCGACCTGATCCCTGCCTCCATGCGCCGCGACAGCGCGCCCAGCCTGCCGGAAATGTCGGAACCGGATGTGCTCCGCCACTTCCTGCACCTGTCCCAGGAAACCCTGGGCATGATGGGCATCAGCCTGTTCGGCACCTGCACCATGAAATACAACCCGAGGCTCACGGAAGACCTGGCCGCCCGTCCCGAGGTGGCGGACCTGCATCCCAACCAGGACGTGTCCACGCTGCAGGGGGCGCTGGAAGTCATTCACCGGCTCGATGAACAGTTGCGCGAACTGTCCGGCATGGACCGCTTCGTCTTCCAGCCCGCCGGCGGCGCCGATGCCGCCTACACGCACGCCTGCGTGACCCGCGCGTATCACGCGGCGCGCGGCGAACTCGAACAGCGCAACCAGATCGTCACCAGCATCCAGGCGCACCCCTGCAATCCGGCCACCGCGGCCGCAGCCGGCTTTGAAGTGGTGACGCTCATGCTGGAGGACGGTGGCTACCCGTCGGTCGAAGCCCTGAAAGCCGCCGTCTCCGAACGCACCGCGGCGCTGATGATCAGTAACCCGGACGATATGGGGGTATACAACCCGCACATCAAGGAGTGGGTGAAAGTCGTCCACGATGCCGGCGGCTTGTGCTTCTACGACCACGCCAACTTCAACGGCGTCATGACCAGGGTGCGGGCCCGTGAACTGGGCTTCGATGCCTGCATGTTCATGCTGCACAAGACGTTCGGCGCCGCCAAGGGCGGCGGTGGCCCGGCGGTCGGCGCCTACGGCTGCACGGCTGAACTGGCCGAATACCTGCCGGGGCCGCTGGTCGAGCGGGAGGACGGCGGCTTTGTGCTGCAAGCCGGAAACACCGAAGGCGTGGGACGGGTGCGTGAATACCTGGGTAATGTGCACCAGGTCATCAAGGCCTACGCCTGGTTGCGCGCCATGGGCGCCGACGGCCTGGCCGAGGCCGCGGACCTCTCGGTGCTGGCCAACAACTACATGGAAAAGAAGCTGCTCCAGATCCGCGGCGTCACGCGCTCCCACCCGGAGGATGAGTCCTGGCGCATGGAGATGACGCGCTTCAGCCTGGGGCAGCTATACGAAGACACGGGCGTCAGTGTCCTGGATGTGCAGAACCGGATGGTCGACTACGGCATCGATGCCTTCTGGCTCAGCCACGAGCCCTGGGTGGTGCCCGAGCCGTTTACCCCTGAAGCGGGCGAGATGTGGTCGAAGGAGGACATCGACTACTGGATCGCCGTGCTCGAACGGATATCCGATGAAGCGTACACGACGCCGGACATCGTCAAGTCGGCGCCGCACAACCACGCCATCCACAAGCTGGACGCCGGGCCGCTGGAAGACCCCGACCGCTGGGCGATGACCTGGCGCGCCTACAAGCGCAAGCAGGCTGCGCGAGCGCAGAACTGAGCGCCTTTACAGGCGAAGCAATCCTCAGCCGAAGGACATTTCTTCCAGGTACCAGCCCGCACCGACCACGCCCATGGAGTCGTTGTTGGGCAGCCGCCCGCTCCAGCCGTTCGGGTCCGCCTGGTAGGCCGCCAGCACACGCTCGGCCTCCTCGGCATCTTCTCCCTCGAATTCATAGATCGTGAGGTACTGGGCCGGCGCATCGCCCATGAATCCTCTTGTGGCCTTGAAGCAGCGCACGGACTTGATGTTCGGGCAGTTGTAGGTGTCCTCCACGTGGTTGCCGAGGTACCACTCGTTGAACGCTTCCACGAGGTCCTCGGCCTTGGGCTCCACCAGCCCCACGAGTATCAGTTGCCTGGCCATGCGCCTTTTCTCCGGTCGGGTTTTCATGCACCTTAATCGCCGCACTCGGAATTGCAACGATCCAACGGGAGAAATCATGGCCGGCAAGACCGTCGAGGAAGCTGCCTGACCGGGCGGTCACCGATCGATTCGACGTGGCGGCAGGTGACGGTTGAACGTGCCGCCCAAGCAATGGCATGCTTGCGCCGGGTTCGCAACGGAGGCAAGGACTTGAGCCGAATCAGCAAGATCGACCCGCAGGACTGGGACCCGGGCCTCAGGGCCATCACCCAGCCGGACACGGCCACACCCCTGGAACAGGGATTGATGCGCATGTTCGCGCACACCCCGGGCATCGCCAAGGGCCTGTCCGCTTTCGGCGGGTCGCTGAAGATGCACCGCACCCTGCCGAGCCGCCTCATCGAACTGGTGCGGCTGCGCGTGGCCTTCCACAATCAGTGCCGCAGCTGCATGGCCATCCGCTACACCGATGCGGTCAACGCCGGGGTGACGGAAGACCTGGTCTGCGAACTGGCCGACCCGCCGCGCGCCGACAACCTCACCGAAGCGGAGCAGAGCGCGCTGCGCTACGCCGACCTGTTCGCGAACAATCACCTCGCCATTGACGATGCGACCTTCGACGAACTGCGCGGGCACTTCACCGAGCCGGAGATCATGGAACTGGCCATGAACGTGGCGTTTTTCGTCGGGTTCGGCCGCCTCGGCGCAACCCTGGCCATGACGGAAGAGCTGCCGGAAGCGTTCCGGTCCCCCGAGGACGACGTGCTGACCCCGTGGGGCGAGGAGTCAATCGTCGTTCGCTGATCCCACACAGGCATCGTGGGTGGGTCAGCCGGTAGACGCCTCCATTCGAGCCGCCTCCAGTTCCGCGCGCAGTTCCTGGTGCCGCTCCTCGGTGATCGGGTAGTTCCAGACGATGGCGGCCGATGCCACGTAGAACAGCGACGGGAACACGGCGAACAGGAAGCTCACCCAGAACAGCTCCTCCGGCCCGTTTACCGCATCCGGCGCCGGATTGAAGCCGAACAGGGCGAGCCCCAGGAGCGCGAGCGTGGGGCCGAACGACGCCGGCAGCTTCTGCAACAGCGACCAGATCGAAAAGAAGGCAGCCGCCCGGTTCTCGCCGCTGCGCAGGGTATCGAGGTCGATGACATCCGCCTTCATCGAGTTGGGCAGCGCCGCAAAGCCGCCCGCGGCGAAGCCGGTCGCCACGGTCACCGGAGTCATCCACCAGAAGTCCCCCGGGCCCAGCAACATGTAGAAGGGGTGGGCCACTGCAATCAGCGCAAAGCTCCCCACATAGGCACGGTGCTTGCCGATGCGCGTCGACAGCCATACCCAGAAAGGGACGGCGGCGAAGTTGGCAAGGTAGAAGAACGTCAGCATGATGGGAGCGAGCCCTTCCGCACCCAGTACAAAGGCGATGAAGAAGATGTACAGGGGCGTCGTGATGGAAAGCCCCGTGTAGCTGATCAGAAAGGCCGTCGCCAGTCGCTTGAACGGCCCGTTGCCCGCCATCAGCTTCAGGCCTTCGCCGACGGGCATCACCGAACGCTCGTAATCCCTCGATTCCCCGACCCGGGTGACGGACAAAAGAACGCACACCGGCATCACCACCAGCATGGCAATGCCCACAACCTCCAGAAACTCCTTTGAACCCGCATCGGTATAGAGGAAATAGGCACAAATCGCCGCCACTTGCGCAAGCAGGCTGCCCACCACACCCATCATGGAGCGCGCGCCGGTTATCCTCGATCGTTCGTTGTAGTCCGGGGACAGTTCCGCTCCCCAGGCGTAATAGGGAATGAGCATGAGGGTGGTGCCCAGGGACATTACCGCCATCCAGAGCAGCAGGTGCATCGCGCCTGCCCCGTCCGGAGGCAGGTACAGCATGTAGACGCCGGCCATCATGAAGGGCACGGCCAGGACGATCCAGGGACGCCGCCTGCCCCAGCGGGTATGGGTGCGGTCGCTGATATAACCCATCAGGGGGTCGCTCACCAGATCGAACAGCCGCACCACCAGCATGATGGTCGCCGCCACCGTCAGCGGCACGCCCAGATCGCTGGTGTAGAACTTGGGCAGGAACACGACCGCCGGGAATATCGACAGCATCACCGGCAGGTCCGTGAGCGAGTAGTAGAACAGCGTGGATCGTTTCAGTTGTGCCAAAAAACAGTCAGCCTTGATTGGACGGTCGCGAGATGTTAGACGATAAGCAGCAACCGAAGGAAATGAATTATGAGCTTCGCCATCAACCCCCACCATAGCTGGCTGCCGCTCGAACAGCGGGCCGCGGCAGAGGACAACCCCCGCCGCAAGGCCTTGGTTACCGCGGTCCGCGACCACATGGAGGCCGAGATCAAGGGCCAGCTCGACCCCCTGATGGACACCCTGACCAGCGAACCCATCTATCACTTCTGGGTGCGACGAGTACGTCGCATGCTAAATCCAAGCACTTGATTTTACTAGAAAAAATCCGCTTGGTCAGCCGATGAATCGACATGGATAAGTTATTTATCTACCCCCGTTTCGGCGGGGCGTTGAGTCGCTCGGCACGGTGCTGGATTCGTCCAACACTTGCTCCAAAAGGGGAGTGTTTCAGTCCCCTCAGGGGTGCCGAAATTCGGCGGTGTCACCTTCGAGTGATATGTAAATCCGGGCTGTACAGCTCGCCTGAAACGCCGCTGGAGACGCAAAATTCTAGTCTGCTAACCAGCGAAAAACCCTCAATAGAGCTTAGCATTAGCGCGCTGATAAAGCCGTTTTTGCAATTGTCTCGGTCGGTTCATTTACCGACAAGGAGACCGGCTGCGCAGCCAGCCGTAGCCTACGGGCAGTGCATCTCTGGCAACGGAGGTGTGCGAAGCGCCCCGACAACGTACCCCCTCGATTCGAGGCCCGGTGACCGCGAGGAAACCGGTGAATTCTGCCAGCTACAAGGCGGATGCGGGGCTAGGCTGATGGGTAAGGTGAACGTACGTGAACGTGTTGATAAACGCCGTAAGGTAGAGCAAGCGGAAGTAGCTTTTGCGCTTGAACCAAAACGGTGCGGAGTCGGTTCCACCCTTCCAGAATGGGTGGACGCTGCCACGCAGACTCCCGGCGAACAGACCGTACCTAACCCCATCCTGTTGCAAAAACGGAACTCGGTAAGCCCGTCACTGTGCCCCGCCCGGGGCAGGAGAGCCGCAAGGCGATCTTTTGCAGTAGCGGGTAAAGGAAGACGGAGAAAGCGAATGCCGCGCTGTAATGGTGCGGATACCGGGATGAAACATGCCCGGCAGGGAAACCTGTGCCCACTTCCGTCAGGTCGCTCATCGCGAGATGACCGGCTTAACCCCGAAAGAAAACATCCGGAAAGGCTCGCGCCAGACCGGATGCTTTTCAAACCGAAGGGGGTGCACTACTCGCCCCCTCTGGGGGACCGAGAAAGCGCCTCCTTCAAAACCAAGAAGGAGGATAGCATGAAAATGCAACGCACAGCGATGTCTGCGTCTTCCCGCTGTCCTGACGCGTGGCACCAGATTGACTGGGGCCATGTGGAACGGACGGTACGGGGCACGCAGGTATGCATCGCGAAGGCAGCGCGGGAAAGCGACTGGCGCAGGGTGAAAGCTCTGCAAAGGATGCTGACCCGCTCGTTCTGCGGCAAGGCGTTGGCCGTAAAACGAGTGACCGAGAACCAGGGCCGTCGAACACCCGGTGTGGACGGCGAGCTTTGGGAAACGCCAACAGCCAAACGTGCAGCGATTGACCGCCTAAGCCGAAGGGGCTACAGGCCCTCGCCCTTGCGGCGGGTCTACATCCCGAAGGCAAACGGCAAGCTGCGTGGTTTGGGTATTCCGACGATGACAGACCGCGCCATGCAGGCATTACACCTGTTGGCGCTGGCCCCGGTGGCAGAGACCACGGCCGACCGGAACTCTTACGGGTTCCGCGTAGGTCGGTCCACGACGGACGCTATCGTGCAGTGCCGAACGGTGCTCGCACAAAAGCACTCCGCAGAGTGGACCCTCGAAGCCGACATCGCGGGATGCTTCGATCACATATCCCACGAATGGTTGTTGAACCATGTCCCCATGGACAGGGTAATTCTGCGCAAATGGCTGAAAGCTGGTGTGGTCGAACTCGGCCAGTTGAAGGCAACCGAGGCTGGAACGCCGCAGGGCGGGATTATCTCCCCAACTCTGGCTAATCTGGCTTTGGACGGACTGGAGAAGCGAACCACCGGGCACTTCGGTGGAAAGTGGAGCAAGTTAGCGCGAAAGCACAAGGTTCATTTCGTGCGGTATGCGGACGACTTCATCATCACCGGCACCTCGAGAGAGGTGTTGGAGAACGAGGTTCGCCCGTTGGTCTCGAAGTTCCTCGCGGAACGAGGGCTTCGGCTCTCAGAGGCCAAGACGCAAGTCACGCACGTGGATCAGGGTTTTGACTTCCTCGGCTGGAATGTTCGCCGCTACAACGGCGCCGTTCTGGTCATGCCTTCCAAAAAGAACGTGAAAGCGTTTCTGACGAAGGTACGGGAGATCATCAGAATCCATGGGAGCGCCAAGCAAACGACTCTAATCCGGGGGCTGAACCCGATCCTAAGGGGTTGGGCGAATTACCACCGGAGCCAGAGCGCGAGCAAAGCCTTCCAAGCTGCGGACGCGCAGGTGTTCGCCGCCCTGTGGCGGTGGGCACGGCGGCGGCATCCGAAGAAGGGACGCCGTTGGGTACGCCAGCGATACTGGCAGACCAGCGGCAACCGGACATGGGTGTTTGCCACTCCACGCCCCGACCTCTGCGGCAACGCGGACTCGGTGCAGTTGGTGGACCTGCCGAGCGTCAAGATTCGCAGGCATCCTAAGGTGAAGGCGGACTACAATCCGTTCGACCCGACATGGGAGGCTTACGCGGAGAACCGGCGCACGGCGGTGATGAGCGTCAAGCTCGGCTACCGCAAGCAGGTACTCAGTCTGTACAATCGACAGCAAGGAAACTGTGCCCATTGCGGCACAGCCATCACCGAAGAGAGCGGGTGGCACGACCACCACATCGTCTTCCGCAGTATGGGCGGCGATGACACACTCTCGAACCGGGTACTGGTACATCCGAACTGTCATGCGCAAATCCACAACTCGGATGCGATGCTGGCTCCAACAGGGGCTTCGCAAGTGGCTTGAGCCGTATGCGGGGAAACCTGCACGTCCGGTTCTTAGGGGGGGAACGGCCAGCAATGGCCGTTCCCTACCCGACGGCCAGGCGGAGCCTTCGGTCATCGAGGGCCGCGACGCGGTACACGCCTTCTACAGCGGCATGTTCGACGTCGGCGGGCAGCAGTTCGAAGTGGTGGTCGACAAGGTGGTGGTCAGCGACAACCACGTCATTACCGAAGGCCAGGTCAAGCAGGTGCACAAGGGCGCATCGCTGGCCGCCATGGGCATCGGCGAAGTGGACGGCCAACCCGTCGCCGACGACGACCTGTTCGTGGCGACGGCTCAGCTCGTCACCCTGTGGCCCGCGGACGAACACGACAAGCTGATCGGCGAGGACATCTACTTCGGTTCGAATTCGTTCGCGGACGTGCAGAGAATCACCCGCGAACAACTGCCGCCCTATTACAAAATCTGATTCCCCGGTCCGGCCGGACTGGCACCCATTGAAACTGCTACAAGGAAAGACAGCATGAGCATACTGGATCGTTTCAAACTCGACGGGCAGGTCGCCGTGGTCACCGGCGGCGGGCGCGGCATCGGCGAAGGGCTCGCGCTCGGGCTCGCCGATGCCGGCGCTGATGTGGTGGTGGCCGCCCGGCGCACCCACGAAGTCGAAGCCGTCGCCGAGAAGATCAGGGCGCTCGGCCGGCGCGCGCTGGCGGTGACTGCCGACGTCATGGAAATCGAACAGGTCCAGTCGCTCGCGGAACGGGCCTTCGCCGACATGGGCAAGCTGACCTGCTGGGTAAGCAACGCCGGCGGCGCCGACGACCGGGTGCCGCGCACCTTTCTGGAGATGCCTGAGCGCCAGTGGGACTTTCAGCTCAACCTGAACCTGAAAGCAGTGTGGACCGGGGCGCAGGCCGCAGCCAACATCATGAAAGACAACGGCGGCGGCACCATCGTCAACATTTCGTCAGCCGCCGCCGGAGGCGCCGCACCGTTCAACGGCCCTTACGCAGTGGCCAAGAGCGGCGTGAACAACCTCACTCAGACCCTGGCCGTCGAAATGGCGCCCCTCGGCATCCGTGTCAACGGCGTCTCGCCGGGGCCGATTCCCACCGAGGTATTC
This sequence comes from Pseudomonadales bacterium, assembly GCA_963663395.1. Classification (GTDB taxonomy): domain Bacteria; phylum Pseudomonadota; class Gammaproteobacteria; order Pseudomonadales; family Azotimanducaceae; genus Azophilus. Next base: position 2,907,781 of record OY760226.1, on the reverse strand, counting down.
ATGGAGTACCTGAACCTGAAGGAGGAAGAAATTCCGGAATTGGGTGAGCGGTTTCAGATCCCTCTGGGAAGGGTGGGAACGCCCGAGGACATCGCCCCCGCTGTGGTCTATCTCGCTTCCGAGGCATCGGCCTGGATGACGGGGCATACAATCCTGATCAAGGGAGGCCCCTGACCGGCGGGAGTCGGTGCGCAGACGGCGCCCGACATTCGATCCGGATAACAGCTCCAATCCGTTCCGCTTGGACCGGGAACACGTCAACTTCACGTGCTCCCGGAATTCACCGGGCTACGGGCGCAGCAAGCGCGCCGCAGAACTCCGCCCTACATCGTGAAGCGGTATTGCAGGCTCAGCGTCCGGCCGAGGGGCGTGGTCGCCGCCTGGTCGAGACTGTTGGGGCCGGTGTTGTTGCAGACGGCCGGGCCGTTCATGAAGTTGGGGCAACGGCCCGGGATGGCGCCTGCGCCGATGGCGTAGATTTTGTCGTTGATGTTGCGCCCGATCAGGTTGAACTGATGCCGGCCGTCTTCTGAGTAGAGGCTGATGGAGGCATCGAGCACCCAGAAGCTGTCCTGGATGAACGGGTCGAGCGTCGCGGTGAAGGCGTAGTCTCCCGTGTAGCGGGCGTCGGCCGACAGGTTCAGCCGCCAGCCGTCGGCGACCATCATGTCATAGCTTCCCCCCATGAAGCCCGTGAAGTCCGCGCTGCCAGCACCGTCTTCCCCCTTCAGATTTTCGCCGGTCGCGACGATGAAGTCTTCAGAGTAGGTGGTATCCGTCCACGCCCAAGCGCTTCTGATGGTCAGGCCTTCGATATCGGTGTTCCACAACATGTCGAATTCAATGCCCTGAGTCTCGAGGGCCGAGGCGTTGAACGTGCTGAACTGGATGATCGTGGAATCGAACAGCTGCACCTGCAGGTCCGAGTACTCATAGGTGAACGCCGTTGCACTGAAACGCATCGCGCCGTCCATGAAGCGCCCCTTGAGGCCCGCCTCGAAACCTTCCGCTTCCTCGGACTCATAAATCAGAAAATCCGGAAAGGCGGGGTTGGCGGGCTGCAGCGCCGCGGTGGGCAACGCGCTGTTGTCGATGCCTCCGGACTTGAAGCCCTGCTTGTAGGACAGGTAGACACTCACTTCGTCGTTCACGAAGTAGTTGATGGCGACCTCGGGCGAGATGTTGTCGTCCTTGAACTCCAGCCCTTCCTCGATCACCGGAGGCGCGCCGAAGCCGAACAGCGCCGCGGCGGCATGCATGTACGGAATCTCGATTCTGCCTTTCTTCTTTTCATCGGTGTATCGCGCGCCGGCGGTAATTTCCGTGCGGTCGTTGAGGCTCCAGTACACAGCAAAGAACGCGGAGACCACTTCCGTGTCCAGGAAGTGATGCTTGTTGTAGTCGTACTCGTTGCCGGTCACCGGGTCAGGGCCCACGATCGCCGCCGTCGGGTCTCCGCCCACGATGGCGTAAACGGGGCCGAAGATATTGGGCATGACGCCCAGGTTGAACGCATACTGATAGGCATCGAACTCCTGCTCGATGTCCTGATAGAAGAAGCCCGCCTGAAAGTTGAAGGGACCATCCAGGTTGCTGGCCAGGCGAAGTTCCTCGGACACGCTCTTGTAGACGTTGTTGTGCAGGCCGCCGAATACGCTGGCGCCGTAGCTGTAGTCGTCCAGTTCCCAGTGCAACAGGTCGACCCAGCCCGTGATCGAGGTCAGGGTGAGCGCCTCTGAAACGTCCCAGTCCATGCGCAGCGACAGGAAGTGGGTTTCCTGTTCGAGGCCCGGCTCGCCGTCGTCGAAGCCTTGCGGCAAACCGTCCCGCAACCCGGGATTGAGATTCAGTTTCGAGGTATTGCCGTTGAGCTTGCAGTCATCGACGCCCTGGAAGAGCGCAAAAGGCGCTCCCGCGGAGGGTACGCCGGTGGGCTGCTGTTTGCCTTCGGGGCATATCTCTTCCGCCCAGGCGGTGCCGGCGCCGTCGTTGTCGTATTCGGAGTAGCTGTACTTCAGCTTGGCCTGAAAGGTGTCGGAGGCATCCCACACCAGTGTCAGGCGCGTATTCAGCGATTCATCGCCATACCACTTGTCCGCCCCCGAGATTGGAACATTGACCAGGTCGTTTTCCGCCGAGTAGTTCTCGAACAACTGGTCATTTTTCGTGAAGCCGAGCGCCAGGCGGGCGCCCAGGGTGTCGGAGAGGGGGCCGGAGACGATGAATTCACCGAAGTAGCCCTGGTACTCAAACTCGGCCCCACCGCTGACTTCCATTTCAAATTCCTGGCCCGGATCGTTCGTGGTGATGGAAATCACGCCGGCGGTCGCGGACTTTCCGAAATAGAGCGATTGCGGACCTTTCAGAACCTCCACCTGCCCCATGTCCATGTAGCCGTTGTGAATGAATCGGCCCCGGTTTACGACAACGCCATCGAGATTGATCGCGACGGAATGGTCGAAGGCGGCCGAAATCGAACTGGAGCCGATGCCCCTGAGCCGCAAACTCGAGCCGTTGCCCGAGCCGCCGTGGGAGACGACCATGTTGGGCACCATCTTGGCGGCGTCTACGAGGTTGGTGATGTTGTAGCGGTCGAGGTCCTGCTCGGAAAAGGCGGCGATGGTGACCGGCACGTCCTGCAGGGTTTCCTCCTGCTGCCGGGCGGTAACGATGATCTCCTCGATGTCGCCGCTTTGCTGGGCAAACACCGGCATGAAGCCTCCCGCACAAAACACGCCCGCAAGCAGTCCCTGGATTGCATACTGCAGTTTCATGATTCTCTCCTGAATGGGTAACGTGGCCGACCCCGAATGGGCGGGGTACACGAAGCCGCGCATTCTCGGGAAATCTAGAACGTATGTCAATGAAATCAGTAGGGGAAACCCGTTTCTTCATCGACGCCCGGGCTGGGCGACCCCGCGCTCGTTGGCCCGCCGTCCAGCCAAGGTTCCGGCCTCGGCGCCGGATGCGCTTTCCATTTCAGGTTACTGTCATCTAAGCTTGCTTTCGGCCTGCGGAGAACTGCCGGGACCGCGGAAGAATCCATGACAACAACCGTTGCCCGCCTGGGAAGTTTGCTCCTTTCCGGGGTACTGCTGCCCTGGACTCCGTCATTTGCAGGTACGGAAGGCCCCGAGGGCTGGACGATCGAGGAGGTCATCGTCACCGCCCGCCGGCAGGAAGAGACGCTCCAGGACGTGCCGGTCACCGTCGCCGCCCTCACCGAGCAGGACCTCGACCGCTACAACATCACCACCCTGCCGGAAGCGGCCAAGCTGGTACCCAATTTCCTGGTCTTTCACGGCACCGGCGGCAGCGGTTCGAACCTGGTGCTGCGCGGCATCGGCTCGAGTTCCATCAGCGCCGCCTTCGATCAGTCACTGGCCATCAACGTGGACGGGGTGGTGGTCAACGTCGGCCGCTTCATCCACAACGCCTATATGGACATGAGCCAGTTCGAATTGCTGAAAGGGCCGCAGAGCCTCTATTTCGGCAAGAGCGCCACCGCCGGCGTGATGTCCGTCACCACCAACGACCCCGGCGACGAGGCGGAACTGGAGGCCATGGCTGCCTACGAGATCGAGCACGATCAGCGCTACCTGGAACTGATTCTCTCGGGGCCGGTCAGTGACACCATCGGCGCCCGTCTCGCGGTGGGGCACAGCAAGGCCAACAAGCTGTTCGAGAACCTGGCTCCGGACGTGCACAACCGCTATCGCGGGGAACAGGCCCTGAACGGGCGGCTGACACTTGTCTGGCAGCCGTATGAGCGGTTTCGCGCCCGGGTGAAATACTCCTATTCCGAGTACAAGAACGACGGCGCGAACGGCCGCATCGAGGAAATCTGCCCGGAGGGCGCCGTGCAGCCCACCGTGTTTCCAGACCCGTCCTTTGCCCTCGCGGTGCTACAGGGCGTGGACGACTGCAAGTTGAACGGCAACACCTCCAATGCCGACCTCCATCCCGACCTGCGGGCCGGTATGCCCTACGGGGCGGACAACGGCATACCCTTCCTGGACCAGGACACCCACTTTCTCTCGGCGAAGCTCGACTGGCAATTCACCGAGTTCATGTCCATCACTTCCGTTACCGGCTACGCCGACCTGGAGCACATCGAGCTCGATTCCTACGACTTCAGCGCCGGCGTCTTCGGCGCGGTGCACCGCAACGTCTACCGGGCCATCTCCCAGGAGTTCCAGTTCGCCAGCGAATTCGACGGCCCGCTGAATTTCATGGCCGGCCTGCACTACCAGGACGTCCACCAGGTGCTCAGCGCCTACCAGGCCGCATTCAATCTGGGCATCCTGGTCGGCCCCGACCGAGAGACAGGTCGCGCCTACGACTACAACAAGAATCACTACCTGGATACCGAGGCCTTCTCCGGCTTCCTCGCCGGCTATTGGGACATCACCCACTCCCTGGAACTGACCGCCGGCTTCCGGTACACCCACGAGCAGAAGGACGGCTATATCACGGTGCCGTACCTGCACCGGGTTTCCGCCTTCTTCGGGTTCGGCACGCCGCCGCTCATCGAAGGGCTGGAATTCGAGGACGACAACATCTCTCCGGAGGTGGCGCTGAGCTGGCACGTCACGCCGGACATCACCCTGTACGCCTCCTACAAGGAGGGATTCAAGTCCGGCGGCGTGGACAACAGCGCCCTGCCGACCCGCACACTGGACCCGGACAGGAACCCCGACTTCCCGGACTTCCTGATCTACGACTCCGAAAAAGCGAGCGGCTTCGAGGCCGGCATGAAGGCAAGCCTGCTGAACGGTGGGATGCGATTCAACGCAAGCCTGTTCCAGTACATCTACGACGACCTGCAGGTGCAGCTCTTCAACTCCCAGACCATCCAGATCCAGACGTTCAACGCCTCCGAACTCACCACCGAAGGCGCGGAATTCGACCTGCTGTGGGCCACCCGCATCACCGGGCTGTCGTTTCGCGCGGCGCTTGCGATCACCGACACCCGTTACACCGAGGAATTCATCAACTCCACCGGCCAGGATCTCAAGGGCCGCACCAGCAGCCTCAGCGCGGAAGTGGCCGGATTCGCCGGCTTCAGCTACGACTGGGCCATGTCCGGCTACTGGCGCGCGAATTTCTCCTGGGACGCCCGCTACAACAGCGGCTATCCGTTCACGGCAACGCTTGACCCCTACACCCAGGATGCCTTTTGGCTCGTGTACACGGCGCTCAGGGTCTACTCCAGCGACAATCGCTACGAACTGTCGCTGATCGGCCGCAACGTCACCGACAAGATCTACGCCATGGGCGCCGGAGCAAGAACAGGTGCCTGCGCCAATGCCCAGCCGGCGCCCCCCGGCTCGTTCAGCGTGGTCAGTTGCAATCCCGACCCGGACAACCCGGCCAACAGCCAGGACCAGATCACGACCACCTCGCTGGGCAGCCAATGGACATTGCAGTTGCGGGTGCGGCTGTAACGCGAGAGCCGACTCTACGCGGCTGGCGTATCCGTGAGCCGCAGCAGTTTCTCCGCATTCGGCGCCAGGCTGGCATCGAACGCCGAGGTGCTCTGCGGCGTATCCCAGCCGCCGAAGTTCGTGCCGTATACCAGACGGTCGCGACCCACCGCATCGATCAGCAGATCCAGCGCCCCCTGCCCTTCCACATGGGCATCGAACCAGAGCTTGCGGACTTCATGCCGGAAGCCATTCTCCCTGACGGACTGCGGCGCCCAGTCGCGGAAGCGGGCGATGCCATCGTAGCGCCCGATGAGAAACGGCAGCGCGCCGCCGCCATGGGAGATGCAGATTTCCAATTTCGGATGGCGTTCCAGCACGCCGCCGTAAACCAGCGATGCCACCGCCAGCGACTCGTCGTAGGCGTAACCCACGATCAGCCCGAGATCGAATCGGTTGAGACGCGAATCCGCCGGCATTCCGGCGCCGTCGGTCGACGAGGGGTGCAGGAACAGCGGCACATCAAGGGCCACGAAGGTGCGGTACAGGTCGTCCAGGCATGAGTCATCGAGCGGGAACGGATAATCCGTGCCCACATAGGCCGCCACCATGCCCAGGTCGCGCACGGCCCGCTCCAGTTCCCGGGCGGCCGCGTCCGGGTCCTGCATCGGCAGGGCGGCGGACCCGAGCAGCCTGCCGGGGTGGCGGGCCACCACTTCCGCCATGGCATCGTTGTGCACCCGGCAGAACTCGCAAGCCAGGTCTTTCTCGATGCCGTGGAAGAAGGTCAGGGGATTGGGCGAGAGCATCTGCAGGTCGATGCCGACCTCGTCCATCCGTTCCAGGCGCTTGCCGAAGTCCATGAACACCGTGCCGCGATAAACCATGGGCTTCATGCGGTACTCGCCGATGCGGAAGTAGGATACGCCGTCGTTGTCCACCGCCAGTTCCGGACCGTGCCGGCCCGCCACGCCGAACCCCGCTTCGAGTACGGCGTGGGCGTGCAGGTCGATGACCCGGCCCGCGTGCCCCATCAGGCGCAGCCCGTGAAGAAGGTTTGCCGGGGCAGGTTCTCCGGGCTGTAGACCGGCTCGCGTGCGCTCTCCGCCGCAGCGCGGCCGCAGCCTTTCCGGGTGGCGAGTTCGAGAGTTGCCGAATTATAGATCATGTCACTCAACTTTTTGCATCTATGACATTGATTTTATGGAACTTATTAAAGCCCTAACCGGGATTGCCGATGCATGGTCCCGCTAAGGCCCGCCGGTAACGTAGAGGCACTGCCCGGTAATCCAGCTCGACGCCGGCGACGCCATGAATACCACCGCGTTACCGATGTCTTCCGGCGTGCCCAGGCGGCCCAGCGGCAGCGCGATGATTTTCTCGAGCGGTTTGTCATCCGGAAAGTTGGTGGACTGCATGAAGTTCTCGGTGGGAATCGGGCCCGGAGCCACCGCATTGACCCGAATGCGCGGCGCCAGTTCCACCGCCAGCGTCTGGGTCAGGCTGTTGACCGCCGCCTTCGACGCCCCGTACGGGCCGTTCTTGAGTTGCGGCCCCATGGCGGACCGGGACGAGATATTGACGATGCTGCCCGCTTCCATAGCGGCCGCCGCACGCACGGCGCCCATCCAGACGGCTTTCAGATTCAGGTCCACCTGGGCATCCCAGCGGTCTTCCGGGGTGCGGGTGAGGTAGCGCGGCGTGGCATCGGGCAGCCCGCCCGCATTGCTCACCCAGATATTCAGGCCTCCCAACTCGTCAGCGGCCGCTACGAGCGCGTCCAACTGTTCCCCGTCGGTTACGTCCGCGGCCACCGCCGTGGCCCGGCGCCCGGTTTGACGCACGGCATCTGCAACTTCGTCGATGTCCGATTGCGTACGGGCACTCACCACCAGGTCCGCCCCCGCTTCGGCCAGACAGAGCGCAATGCCCCGGCCGATGCCCTTGCCCGCTCCGGTGACCACCGCCACCTGGCCGTCCAATCGAAATGCTTTCATGCAATCTCCGTTTCAGTCGTTGCAGCCAGCGATCCGTCCCGGTGCCGGTACCTGCAGGGCCGATCCCCCGGCCGGCGCAGCAAGGCAGCACTTGAACGGACCGGTCCAGCCCGTGTGGAAATAAATCTAAGTTCCCGACGCGTCGAATATGCCCTGAATGGAGCTGTCGAGCATCGCGTCGAACGCAGCGTCCGTCTGGCCGGCCGACAGCCCTTCGGTCAACGCCCGGGAGAAGCTCGCCACCATGCCGTTCTGGCGGCCAAGGCGCGCGTTGGCATCTTCCCGGCTGTAGCCGCCGGACAGCGCGGCGACCCGCAGGACATTGCCATGGGCGACACAGTCTGCGTACAGGTTGTCTGCCTCGGGCAGCGTCAGCTTGAGCATTACCCGGCGCCCGTCGGCGAGGCCGTTCAGCGACTTGACGATCTCGGCATGAAGAATATCCTCCGCCGCCGCCTTGTCAGGGCAGTGGATGTCCACTTCAGGCTCGATGATGGGCACCAGCCCGGCATCGAGAATGCGGTTGCCCGTTTCGAACTGCTGTTCCACCACCCGGGCGATGCCCGCAGGGCTCGCCTGCTTGATCACCGAGCGCATCTTGGTGCCGAAGATGCCTTTCGCCTTGCCCCGCTCCAGCAGGGCTTCCAGTTCCGGCATGGGCTTCATGACCTGTACGCCGTCCTCCTCGTCGGCCAACCCCTTGTCGACCTTGAGGATCGGCACGACGTTCTTGACTTCCCACAGGTAACTGGGAGACGGCCGTCCCGCCACGTCACGGTCCATGGTGTTCTCGAACAGGATGGCCCCCAGAATGCGCTGGCCCGTGAAGCTCGGGCTCGTGACGATGCGGGAGCGCATCTCGTGGACGATGTCGAACATCTCCGCGTCGGAGGACCAGGCATCAGCCTCGACCCCGTAAAGGCCAAGCGCCTTGGGCGTGCTGCCGCCGCTCTGGTCGAGGGCGGCGATAAAGCCCCGGGCGCCGCCCATTTTTTCGAGTTGCCGTTGGTGGGTCACGCTATCTACTCCAGTCAACGCAGTTTACGATTCGCGACCGTCCGAGGATTCTAGCGGGGCGGCAGCCCGCGCCGCGCCCGTTCCGCGTTCATGCGGTCCTGGTCGACGGCCATCCGCTCGCCGAGCTGATCTTCCGAGGCGACGCCTGCCATGTGCGCGCCCGCGGTCTTGCTGTTGTACATGATCTTCTTCACGGGAGTCACCGCGAGTATGGTCCTGAGCGGTGAGTCGAGCAGACTGTAGAAGGCCGCCTCGCCCTCGTCGCTGTCCGGGCTGACCTTCTTGGCCAGCGCCGCATAGAACCATTTCTTGGTCTCGTCGTCTTCAAAGAACTCGCCGGTACCCTTGACGGTGATGGCGCCGGTGGGCAGATCCGGCGAGACATCCGGGCGATAGCTGGCGCTGGAGACATTGACCGAGACCCGGTTGTCCCGGCGGATGGCGGAGGCGCGGTGCCGGTGCGCGGCGAAGGTAATCCAGAGCTTGTCGTCGCGCCAGACGAACGCGTGGGTGACGCCTACCGGCCAGCCGTCCTTCGTCCCCCACATGAGCACGCACTCGCCAGCGTTGGTGAAAAGCTGGTCGACTTCGTCGTCGGTGAATGGGTAAATCGATACGATCTCATGATCGTGCGTGTGTGCCATGTGAATTCCTTCAAGCTTGGGGGGAAATTTTTGCCAACGGCGAAGGTTGCCCAAGCCGGGGCCGGAACGCAACAGCCATCAGTCAATTCCCGGTAATTGCACCCCGGTTTCGCCGGTTGAAGCTCAGGTTGACCGTCGCGACCGGCAGCCCTGCGCAATCCAGCACTCATAGACCGTGCGTGCCGCCCGCTCGAACCGGGCAAGGTTGACGCGAACTTCTGCATCGAGGCGCACGGCGCCGTCGGCACCCAACGCCCTTTCCAGAGACTCCTCGTAGGTGGGTATCTGCATCCAGTCACCCACCGTCGCGCCGGTGATCTCTACGTGGAACTGCATCCCGTAGGCGCTGTCACCGAAGCGAAACGCCTGAATCGCGCAGTCGGGCGAACCGGCCAGCACCACCCCACCCCGCGGCACGGCCGTGACCTCGGCGCCGTGCCACTGCAGGACCGGCAGCGGGTCCTCGAGATTCCGGAACATCGGGTCCGTACGGGCTGCCTCAGTGTGATCCACGTCCATGACACCCACCTCCGCCACCCCCGGCTCCACACTCCCGCCCAGCGCCTCCGCGAGCAGCTGATGGCCCAGGCAGACGCCCAGGAAAGGGCGGCGCAGATCCAGTACGAATCGCCGAATCGCGGCGCATTCATCCAGCAGCCAGGGATATTCCGAGTGCTGCCAGACATCCTGGGGGCCGCCCATCACCAGCATGCCGTCATAGGGCTCGAGTGCCGGAATGGAATCCCCCCGATCGAGGTGCACCACCTCCCAGGACAGCCCGTCGTCATCCATGAAGCCGCGAAGCACACCGGGATGCTCGCTTTCGGCATGCTGGAACACGAGTACTCGCATGCAACAATTCTCCATTCGTTTCTTTCGCTTCTGTGGGACAAACGCCTGCCCCGGGCAGCGAGTTCGCATGCGGGGCTTCCCTTTCGGCGCATCGGCCTCTTTATCTTGGTGTACGCAAGGCGTTCGAACGAGCTTAACGCGCCGAAAGTTTAGCACCCGGCCCCGCAACCCAGTTGCGGGGCGTCGCCACCTGCCGAAGCGGTGCTTCGGCTCGGGCTGCGCCCGACCGGCGGCGACCCCGCATGCGAACTCTTTTCCGAAATCCGGCGTTGTTCCCCGCGCCATGGCGCGCCGCTTTAGCGCGGCGCGCCGGGTTCTTCCGCTTCAGCCGGTCGACCCGGAGACGACGCCGCAACCGACGCGCCCGCCCGCACCGCCGATGGGTTGGGTGACCTGGTCGTCGGGATGTGCATGAATCACAACAGCCGATCCGTCCTCATCGAGCAGCGCGGGCGCCTTACCGCCCGAGACGGAAACCCTCGGCGTGAAGAACTCCGCCCTTGCCGACCCGTCCTCACCGACGTAAAGAAGCGGCAGGTCGCCGTTGTCCGAGCCCTCCGGGTTGCGCAACCCGTGGGGTACGCCTTGCGGATTGATATGGCCGCCCGCCGCGGTGAAATCCGGCTCGCACGCGCCTTTGGCGTGCAGGTGAATACCGTGTGCGCCGGGCGCCAGACCGGTGACCTCGACGTACATCAGCACCCCCGATGGAGCCTGTTCGAATGTCGCCTTGCCGATCGTCGAGCCTCCAGGTTCAACAAGTTGCGCCATCGCCGTCTCCGTATCGGCGCGCAGGCTCCCGGAGAAAGCCGCAATTACTGCGATAGTCACCAGCGTCGTCTTTTTCATCGGTGGACCCTCCCTCGGCCCGTAGTCCTGTCGGCTCTGAAGATGGCAGACCTGTAATTTCGTTCCGCTCAAAGCCGGATTCCGGGAGCGGAAACGACCCCTGCAGTCACCGGCTGAGAATCGTTACCCCGCTGATTCCCGGAGCCCCGTAGACATGCGTGTAGGCGGTCTGCGGTTCGTTCGGCACCTGCCTGGGCCCGGCATCGCCGCGCAGTTGCAGCACGTTCTCGTAGACCTGCCGCAGCCCTGAAGCGCCGATCGGTTCGCCGTTGGCCAGGCAGCCGCCGTCGGTGTTCACCGGGAAGCGGCCGCCGATCTCGGTATCACCGTCTTCCAAAATGCGCTCCTGTTCGCCGTGCTCGCAGAAGCCGTTCTCCGCCATGTGCATGATCTCGGCGCCGGACTCGGTGTCCTGCAACTGGGCAACATCGATGTCGCCGGGCCCGATGCCCGCCTGTTCGAAGGCCACCCGCGAGGCCTCGATGGTGGGGCCGTCGTTATGTTCCAGGGCCAGGTGCGGCGCCATCACTTCGAAGCTGCCGAAGCGGCGGCTGCGCACCACGGAAGTGCGCAGGTAGATCGGATTCGAACTGTATTTGTGCGCCTGGTCCGCACGGCACATCACCAGCGCCACCCCGCCCTCGCCCGGTGAGCAGAACATGTACTGGGTAAGCGGATAGGAAAGCATCTGCGATTGCAGAATCTCGTCCTCGGAAAGCGGCCGGCGCCGCCACGCCATCGGGTTCTTCGACCCGTTGCGGAAGGCCTTGGCCGCCACCCGGGCCAGGCAGCGATGGCTGATGCCGTGGTTCTGCATGTAGTGATTGATCTTCATGCCGAAGAACTGGGTGGTGAGCGCCAGCCCGCTGCCACCGTACCAGTCGTTGCCATCCGTATTCGGCAAGCGCGGCCGGAAAGCGCCCCGTTCGTGCTTGTCGAAGCCGATGGCGATGCCCAGATCGAAAGCGCCGGAAGCGATGGTGGTGTACGCGGAATACAGGGCAGACCCACCGGTGGCGCAGCCGTTCGAGACATTGATGAACTGGATGCCGGTCAAACCGAGCATCGACACCATGCGGTCCGGGTCCCCGGAAGCCCGGCTGCCCCCGTACGCGAACTGAACATCTTTCCAGCTTATGCCCGCATCGGCGCAGGCCCGGCGCACCGCCACCGCGCCCTGTTCCATGCCCGAGACGCCCTCGTGGCGCCCGAACTCATGCATGCCGATGCCGACAATTGCCACATTGCTCATCGCGGGTCTCCGGTTTCAATGGGTTCAAAAGCGAAAGTGACGACATCGCGGCCCTGTTCGTCCTGGTACAGGGGAATGACCGTCAGGCGCATCGGCATGCCGGCGCGCAGGATTTTCGGATCTGATTCGGTAAGCCGCCCCTCCACCTTCAGTTCGTCATTCAGGGTGACGTAGCCGACACCGTACGGCTTGAAAGCCTCCGGATCATTGGGCCCCAGGAACGGTGGCGATTTGGGAGGGAACCCCTGCACCGTCCAGGCCCAAAGTGTTCCCTCGGTGCCGAGCCGGGCCGGTTCCATCGACGCGCCCGCACAGCGTGAACAGCCGGTTTGCGCCGGAAAGACATGATTGCCGCAGCCGGTACAGCGCGCGCCCTTCAGCCGCGGGCCGTCGTCGGTAAGTTCGAGCACCTGCTCGCTGATCGAAACCTGAACGCTCATATCCGCCTCCATCACCCGCAAAGTATGCGATTTTGCCACCACGTTTAACAACTGCACGCCAACTTGGCCTGCCAGGGCGCTGACGCGGCGCGCCGAAGCGCGAGGAACAACGCCCCAACCCCGGGAAAGAGTTCGTATGCGGCGCGCATCAGATCTCGCAGACGTGCCGCAATATCGAGTCGTGGAAGCTCTGCACCAGCGGTTGCGAGAACATGGACTTGCGGGCGACAAAGCGGACCGGACGGTTCAGCCCGTGAGCGTCAAGCGCAATGAGTTTCTGCGTCGGCGCACCCAGGGTGGAGGCGACGCCGATCGGCACCAGCCCGTGCCCGAAACCGGCGAGCGCCATCTGGGCCGCGCTGAAGAAGGATTCCAGGGACGCTTTCCTGTGCAGGTGCAACCGGCGCATGTCGTCCTCGATGGAAGCCCAGGCCCCGGACCGGCTCTCGATGGTCAGCACATCGAGATCGTCGCCCACCCGGTATTCCAGCGGCTGCAGCGCCGAGGGAATGATCACCATGGGTTCCATCCGCACGATCTCGCTCTGCAGGTCGGTGTCCGCGCCGGAGGCGCCGGTGCAGATGCCTACCATGTATTCCCCGCTGCGCAGCCGGTCGAGCACCGTGGGCGAGCGCTGGGCGTGAAACGTGAATTCCACTTCGGGCATGTCCCGCTGCACCAAGGCGAAGAGTTCCGGCCCCCAGCTTGCAAGAATGGCCTCCGAGACGCCGAGAATTATCTTGCCGCTCGGCAGGGCGGTGTCCTCGAGGAACACGCTGCGCAACTCGCTGACCAGCGGGGCGACCTTTTCCACCAGGTGGGTGCCGTGGTGAGTCAGCACCACCCGCCGCCCGTAGCGCTCGATCAGGGGCCGGTCGTAATAACGTTCCAGGGCGGCGATGCGCTTGCTGACCGCCGACTGGGAGATCTTCAGGATGGTGCCGGTTTCCATCATCGTGCCGGTCTTGGACAGCATGATGAGGGTTTCAAGGTTTTCAATCATGAGTTCACTACAAACCCCCGGCACCGCGCCCTGTTCGGGTGCTTCTGCCAGGTACCCGCCACCAATGTGGAAGCGCACGCAGAGCCGGGCCGCGGACCGGCAGTCACCCTGGAGAAAACGCTCAGGACGCCGGCGCCGGCGTGCCCGGTAGCGGCTTGACCACGAACAGCAGGTCGCCGGCATTCACCTGCTGCCCGCTACTGATGTTGACCCGGGTCACCTCGAACTCCGCGTTCGGGTCATACAGCTTCGCATCGGGGTTGAAATCCTTCAGCGCGAGGGGCGTGAAGATCTTCATCGCCTCGAGCTGGCACAGCGTCGTCTCGACGGTGACGCGGTCGCCAACCGCGACGTACTCGGCCTCCGTCGGCGAAGGTGCGGCGTAGAAAATCGCCGCCGCCGGCGACAGCACCTTCAGCTCATCGCTGTCGTCGATGCGAATGCTGTCCAGATCGAAGGCCGAGGCACGCTCGCCGGTCGCGGACTCCATCTCCTCGATCAGCGCCCGCGCGTCCGTCCGCTCGAGGAATCCGGGGAGGTAGTTCGTGTCGTAATCGCCGCCGCGGAACTGCTCGTCGGCCAGAATCCGCCGTAACAGCGCGATATTGGTGCAGATGCCCGTAGTGCGGACGCGGCCCAGGTAATCCGAGAGTTTCTCGATGGCGGCATCCCGGTCGTCAGCGTGCACGATGACCTGGGCCACCATGCTGTCGTAGTACGGAGAAATGAACTTGCCGCTGCCCGCGGCGGCGATGACCTCCACCCCTTTCTCTTCCGGAAATTCGGCTTCCGTGATCTCGCCTGGATGCGGCCGGAACGTAAGCTTGCCGTCCGCGCCAAGCTGCACGCCCTCCGCATTGACCCGCGCCTCGATGGCGTAGCCCGTCGTGCGCGGCTTGATGCGGGCAATCGACTCACCTGAGGCGATGCGGAACTGCTCGCCGACGATGTCCACCCCGGACACCCACTCGGTTACCGGATGCTCTACCTGCAGCCGCGTGTTCATCTCCATGAAATAGACCGCCTGAGCCTCCAGATCGAAGATGAATTCCACGGTGCCGGCGCCGACGTAACCCACTTCGTCGGCGATGGCCGCGGCGTGCGCCAGCACATCCTTCTGCAGGCCGTCCGGCAGCATGGTGGAGCCCGACTCTTCGAATACCTTCTGCTTGTCCCGCTGCACGCTGCAGTCGCGCAGGCCGAGCACCCTGGTGTTGCCCCGGGTGTCGCGCAGGATCTGCACCTCGATGTGCCGCAGGGAAGTCACGTATTTCTCCAGGTACACATCGCCGTTGCCGAAGGCGCTGCGCGCCTCGGCCCTTACCCGGTGAAACAGTTCGTGAAACGCGGCGGGCGTTTCCACCACCTGAATGCCCTTGCCGCCGCCTCCATGCACCGCCTTGATCAGCACGGGATAGCCGAGTTCCGAGGCCACCTCCTCCGCCCGGTCCGCGTCCGTGAGAATGCCGTGGCTGCCGGGAACCACCGGCACCTCGAGCCTGGATGCGGTGGCGATGGCGTTGGACTTGTTGCCCATGGTTTCCATGGCGGAGACCGGCGGCCCGATGAAGTTGATGCCGTGGCTGCGCACCAGTTCGGCAAACTGGGCGTTCTCCGACAAGAAGCCGATTCCCGGGTGCAGGGAGTCCACACCTTCCTGTTCAGCGACGCTGAGCACGCTGCGCGCATTCAGGTAGCTTTCGTCCGGCGTGTTGCCGCCAATGCAGACCAGGGTGTCCCGCCCGGTCAACCGGTCGACCACCGCCGACTCCATGTCCGGGTCGGACTGCACCAGCACCACCTCGATTTCCCGCTCCTGGGCGATCCGCACCAGCTTGGCGGCGGTGCAGCCCCTGGCATGGACCAGCACGCGTTTCACCGGCCTGATGAGGTCCGCGTCGGTGAACCGGGGGCGGGGCGCCATCACCACGGGCCGTTCCCGGCTGAGAACACCGGACATGACGCGCTGCATGACCTGGGGCACGGTCTCCTCGGCCACGGGAATGTCCTTGTCGATGCGGCGCAGGTCGGCGTCGAGATTCTCGTGGAACGGGTGTTTGACCAGCCCCTGCATGGACGACTCGTTCACCGACAGGTAGTTGGAGAGAATCGAGTTGAGCGGCAGGTTGCTCGGCACCACGATCTGCCCCGCAAACGGCATGCTCGTTCCCGAGAAGTAGTAGGTCTGCACCAGCGGATGGGTGACGAAGCTGGCCTGGGCGCCGCCGGTGCAGTCGCCGTAGCCAAAAACGATCATCGGCAGGTCGTGATCGCGCACGAAGCGGGTTATACGGTCGTTGACCGCGGCCATGGAGAACAGCGCGCCCGCCCCTTCCTTGGTCTGCATGCCGCCGGAACAGACGAAGCAGACCACCGGCACGTGCTCCATGGCGCATTCCACGAGCAGCTTGCAGAATTTCTCGCCGCTGGCCATGTCGAACGCGCCCGCCTGGAAGCCGACGTTGGACAGCACCACGCCGCAGGGCAGGTCGCCGTTTGCGTCTCCTTGCGAGGGGTCATCCCCCCGCGCTCCCCCCTTGAACCGGGCCATGCCGGTGACGATGCCGCAGGGCGGCGTCCCCTTGTTCAGCGCATCCTCGATGGAATGCCGAAAGCCGGGAAAACTGCAGGGGTCGGAACTGATCAGGTCGTCGAAGCGTTCCTCCCAGTCGGTAAAGAATTCCGCCAGGATGGCTTCATAGGTGAAGCGATGCTCCCGCTTGTAACGGTTCAGCACGTTCTGCATCAACAGGTCGCGGTAGGCCATGTTCAGCCGGTACCAGAAGTCCTTGCGGCGGCCGATGTTTCGCGGGGCGATGCGACCGTTGTAGGACTTCCGCTCCCGTTCGGACTGCACCAGGGAGCCGAGCAGATTCTGGAACAGGTAGGTCACCACCACGAACAGGGCATCGGCAAGATAAGGGAAGCTGGCGCGCTTCCACTCCTCCACCGCCCGGAAGAACTCGCCGCCCTTCGGCAGCCTGCTCATGCGGCGGTACCAGTCAAGGAACTGCCGGCGCAGCGCATGGGCCTCACCGCCCGGCTCGTTCGCGCCGGCCGACGAGCCCGATGCCGCCAGCGCCTTGCCGATCAGCGCCTCCAGCGTCTCCTGCTTAAGGGACTGCCCGGCCTGCGCTTCTTCCGCGATCGTATCGAGGCTGGCGATGATCCGGTCGTAGACGGAATCGAACAGCAGCAGCTTCTCGCACTCCTCGATGAAACTGCGTCGCAGGTCCGTATCGATCAGCACGTCGAGCACCGTCATCTCGCTCAACGGCACTACTGCGCCCCCTTCCCGGGCGGGCTGAATCAGCTCGGGGTACCGACGGGCGAGAATGTCGCGATTGACCCGGATGTCCGAGGCTCCCCGCACCAGCAGGGCCCGGGTGTCGTGATGCAATTCGCCCTTCACCACGTCGGCGAGCCCGGCGCCCGTGACGACCATGTTGAGTTCGGTAGTGAGCTGCGTACCGAGCCAGCTCAGCGACTTGCCCTGGGTGCCGCCGGCGCGCAGCAGTTTCTTGCCTTCGTGGGTGAACCGCTCGCGAATGGCGCCGAGCAGCCGGCTGTCGCGGCGGATCGCGCGGATGAGCTTGGTGGGGTCGCCGATATCCTGGACGCGCAGTACGTGGTAGGTGTCCTCGTGCGCTTCGAGGAAGCCCGCCAGCGCCTTGAGGTTGCTGGCCGCATCGCCCTTCCAGCGGTTGTACAGGAAGCCGCCCACGGTCGAGATCAGCCGTGTACGGGATTGCTCGTAGTTCTTCCTGGGCTCCCCGAAGATCAACTGAGCGATGCGTCCCCGCTCGTCGTGAACCGCCTGCCTGGCATCGTGATAGCTGCGCAGCGCCTTGGACAGCAGGTCGTCGTAGACCACCTTGTCCGGGTCCTGCAGCCAGTTGAGGAAGGTCCGGCGCCGCTCCAGTTCGGCACGCCGCGCCAGTTCGCCTTCCGGCAGGTCTCGCGCAGCCAGGCGCCCGTACTGATGCGTGCTGGTTGCCCGGATGCGCCGGCGCACCTTCAGGTAGCGCAGGTACCGGTACGCGACGCCGAATACGTTGTGATACTCCGTGGGGTTCTTGGTGATCTTCATCAGCGCGGTTTCCTGCATCGTCTGCAGTTGCACTGAGGGATTGAGATACCGCTGCAGGCTCTGGCGGTAATGATCGAGTATGTACGGGCTTTCCGCCACGAACTCCCGGGTGCGCTGCTCGACGGAAGAGAGCCCGCCGACAATGGCCAGGCGCAGGTTCTCGAGCTTGTCCGGCTGATCCGGCGAATAGTCGATGACGCCGTCGATATAACCCTGCATGTAGAGTTCGAACGGCGACAGGCCGACGTATTTCGCGCACTCCTGCCACGAGAGATTCAGGCGCCGGGCGATGTTGGCGAGCCCGGGTGGCTGAATGGTGCTGAACACGCCGTCGCGCACCGACAGGATCATGTTGCTGGCCGCCAGCGGTATCGCGCCGCCCGAATAGCCGAGCCCGTAAATGACGCCCACGTTGGGCACGTCGACGTTACTCGCCTCGGTGATCAGCCGGGAAATGCTGTGTGCCTGGTTGGCGCGGTTCGCGTCTTCCCGGGCATCCGCCCCGGGCGTGTCCATGAAAGTGACCACGGGAATGCGCCGCTTGGCGCACTCCGCCAGGTAGTCGGCGGCACGCAGGTGGTGGTCCGGCCCCCAGATGCCGTTCTCGCTGGCCCGGTTCTGCGCGATGAAGCCGATACGGCGCTCGTCGTCGCCAAAGTCCATCGCCACGGTGGCGCTGAAGTAGGGGCCGACAAGGTCCTCGTCGTCGACCTTGCCAAGCTGCCGTATCACCTCCGGCGCAGGCGTCCTGTTCTTGTTCTCCGCGGGGGAGACCACCCGCTCGATGTACGAGTCGATATCGAGACTGGAAAGGCGCTTCGTGCGGCGGGCAATCTGGGAACGGGTGAACATTCCAGGCAGCTTCTCTTTCCGGCGCACGGTCGGAACCAGTGAGAAGTCCTGGGCCAGGCTTTCGGCTATGAGATATAGACGGTCGCCCTCAATGAGCTGTTTTTCCACGCCTGACGTCCTGTCCCGCGGAATCGAATGATTTCAGAGCAGGCCGGAGGCGTCAACGCTGCAAATCCGGCGAGCGCGGCAACGCCGAGGGCGTGTAAAATCGTTGCCAGTGCAGTAGAGCGGCGCTGATCGTGCAAACTCGGCGGCGAATATTACTTATGTTTTTCAAAACGTTAATAGATAAAGGATAGAAAAGCCTCATGAACAGCCTGGCTTGTGCCGTCTTGACGGTATCCGATACCCGGTCTGCAGCCGATGACACGTCGGGCGACCTGCTGGTCGACTTGCTGGAATCCGCCGGCCACAGGCTGGCCAGGCGAGCGATCGAAAAAGACGATGTCTACCGCATCCGGGCACGCGTATCGGAGTGGATCGCCGACCCGGAGGTAACAGTCATTCTCACGACCGGTGGCACGGGATTCACCGGCCGGGACTGCACGCCTGAAGCACTGATGCCCCTGTTCGACAAGACTATCGAGGGCTTCGGCGAACTGTTCCGGCAGTTGTCCTACGATGAGATCGGCTCCTCCACCATTCAGTCCCGGGCGGTGGGCGGGCTCGCCAACGGCACCTTGATGTTCGCCCTGCCTGGCTCCGGCAATGCCGTGCGCACGGGCTGGGAAAAGATCATCGAGAAGCAACTCGACATCGAGAACCGCCCCTGCAACTTCGCCGAACTGATCCCGCGCTTCCGGGAAGCGCAATAGATCGGTCCCGCGCCGCGGAACTGTCGCGCCGCAGGAACATCTAACCTACAATCCGCGCGCAAACGGGGCGATTGTTATAGTGGTTCGATCCCTGATCGACAGGATGATTCAGGAGTCAACGTGTCTCGTCTTCCAGTAATCGTCGGCTTCGGCGGAATCAATGCGGCCGGCCGCATCTCGTTCCATCATGCCTACCGCCGGCTGGTGGCCGATGCGCTCGGAGAGGCCGATCGCGCCCTTACCTACCGCAGCCTGTCCACTCTCATGAACCTCCAGGAAGACCCGCAGCGGCCGGAGACCCGCGCCTACATCGACGATCACACCCTGATCCGCCGTATCGAGCTATTCGACCCGGAAACGATTCGCTGGAACCGCGAGGCTTCCCTGGCGGCGGCAGGCGCTCCCCTGGAATTCGTGATTGCCAAACGGCAGTTGCCATCGGTGCTTCCTGACGGCTGGCGCGTCGACGAACACGACACGCGGTCCGTCAAGGTCACCGTGGACGGCAACCTGAAAGCACTGCTACCCGACCAGCGCGTCTCCAGGGTCTCGAGCGCCGGCCAGGCCCCCACCGGTTTCAACCCTGCTGCCCTGTACCCCGCACGCAGCCACCCGCGCGGCCTGCAGCTCACGGTCTTTGCGGCCTCTGACACGGTGCGTTCCTCCGGGCTGACGCTGGAGCTGTTGAAGAGCAAGGTCGCGCCGGACCAGATCGCGGCCTATTCCACCAGCGCGCTCTCCCAGATGGACCAGGAGGGCTATGGCGGCATGCTGCAGAACACCATGCTCGGCAAGCGCGTCACCTCCAAGAGCGGGGCCCTGGGGCTGCCGGAGATGCCCGGCGATTTCATCAATGCCTACGTGCTCGGTTCGGTGGGCGGCACCGGCGGCATCCTGGGCGCCTGCGCGACCTTTCTGTACAGCGTCAAGCAGGGCGTCGAGGACATCCAGTCCGGGGCAAAGCGGGTAGTTGTAGCCGGCAATGCGGAGGCGCCGGTCCTGCCGGACGTCATCGAGGCCTACCGGACCATGGGCGCGCTCTCCGAAGACGAGGCCATCATGGCCCTCGACGGCACCGACGTGGCCGACCTGCGACGTACCTGCCGGCCCTTCTCGAGCAATGCCGGCTTTACCGCGGGCGAAGCCGCCATCTATGTACTCATGATGGACGATGAACTCGCCATGGAACTCGGCGCCGAGGTCCTCGGCTGCGTGCCCGGTGTGTACGTCAATGCCGACGGCTACAAGAAGTCGATTCCGGGGCCCGGCGTCGGCAACTACCTGACCGTGGCCAAGGCCATGGCCATGGCACGCAACATCCTCGGCGAAGAGGGGTTGCGGCGAGCCACCCACATCCAGGCGCACGGTACCGGCACGCCGCAGAACCGCGTGACCGAATCCCACATCCTGAACGAACTTGCCAGAATCAACGGCATCGAAAAGTGGCTCGTCAGCGCCGCCAAGGCCTACGTCGGGCACACCATGTCGGCCGCCGGCGGTGACCAGCTCGCCTCCGCCATGGGCGCCTGGGAGCACGGCTGGGTACCCGGCATCACCACCATCGACCACATCGCCGATGACGTCTACGACAGCAACCTGCACCTGCCCATGCAGCACGTGGAGATCGACCCCGCCGCCATGCCGGGCGCGCTGATCAACTCCAAGGGCTTCGGCGGCAACAACGCGACAGGGCTGTTCCTGTCGCCGGACTTCAGCCGCCGCATGCTCGAGCGGCGCTGGGGCAAGGCCGCGTTCACCGAGTATCAAAGGCGCAACGAGGCAGTGCGGGAGTCCCGAAAAGCCTACGACGAAGCGATGCTGGAGCAGACGATGCCGTCGATCTATCGCTTCGGAGATGGCGTGCTCGAGGGTGACGACCTGACCATCACCAAAGACAGCATCCGGCTTCCGGGTTTCGAATTGCCGGTCAGCCTGGACGTCGACAACCTTTACGGGGACATGCTCGAGCCCTGAACTGCCGTTCCGGCCGGGCCCCGCTCAAACGTAGTGGAGCCAGTGTTCAAAGTTCGAGTCGTTACCCAGCGTGACTTCCGCAAGGGCGTCCTTCAAGCGTGACGTGACGGGCCCCGTAACGCCTGAGGCAACCGGGCGGCCATCGATCTGCACTACCGGCCAGACGCCCACGGAGGTCGATGTCAGAAAGACTTCGCGCGCGCCCTGCAGGTCGGCGACGGAAAGATCCTTGGCCCGGCACGCGATTCCCAGCGCGTCGGCAAGTTCGATCACCGAGGCGCGGGTAATGCCGTGCAGCACCTTGTCTTCAGGCGGCGTAGCGAGGCCTTCGGCGTTTACCAGGAATACGTTGGAAGTCGGCGCCTCGGCGATGGCCCCGTCGCCGTCGAGCAGCACGATTTCATCGAATCCTTCTCCGCGCGCCCGCCATTTGGCGAACATGGCGGAGGTGTAATTGGCCGCCATCTTGGCCTGGGGCGGAATGATGTCCGGCCGGCGATTGACGATCCCGCGCTCCACCTTGAGCGAAATGGTTTCACGGCGCACCCCGCCCGCATCCTCCTCGCCCAGGATGTCCGTCGCGACGTCATAGGCGCAGATGAACACCCCCACCCGGGGGTTTCGCGGCACCAGGTCCGCCTCGATGGACGGAATCAGCGCGCTGATCTTAAGCGAGTTAGCCCCGGGATTCCTGCGTACGGTATCGGCGCAGCTTTCCACGAGCTCATCGGGGCTGTAAGCGATGGGCAGCCCCATGATCGAGCAGGTCTTGAACAATCGGGCCACGTGCTCTTCCAGGCGGAAGACCGCAACCCCTCCTCGCGCCTCGTGAACGCTCATGTAGTCGAAAGCCAGCGAACCGCGCTGCAGGCTCTGCGCAAGGATGTGCACGGTCGCATCGTCCCAGGACACGAACTCGCCGTCGCGCCAGACCGTACGTTCAGCCCTGCTCACGCGCCGCACGTTCCTGCAAGCCAATCAATGCCAGGTCCCCGGGCCCCGGCTCAGCCGCTTGAGCCTGGATTCCACGGATTCGCGAACCGCCGCCGCGTCCGGGGCCTTGAGCGCCTGCTCGTAGATGCCCTTTGCGATGTCCGGCGCACCGAGTTCCTCCCAGGACCGTCCCTTTTCCATGAGCAGGTGCGCGGCGTCGGGCGAAAGCGCCAGTTGAAAATCGACGAGGTCCAGCACCCTGTCCCAGCGCGCCATGCCCATGAACTGGAACTTGACGTTGTTCAGCATGCGCAGGGCAATCATCGATGAGTCGGCAACCTCGAATGCCCGGCGCCTCTGTCCGCTTTCCAGCCGCTCCAGGCAGTCTGCTTCAGTCACCGCCTGGAAAGCGAAGGGATCGACGAGAACGCCATCGATACGGGCCAGGAAGTGGCCGGGAAAGTTGATGCCCCGCGCATCGTGGCCCCGGCGCCTGGCGATGTGCACCAGGAGAACGGCGAGAGAAATGGGAATGCCACGCCGGGTTTCGAGCACATCGGCGATGCAACTGTTGGCGGTGTCGACGTAGTTGTCCCGGTTGCCCCCGAACCCCTGTTCCTCCAGCCAGGCCCAGGGCAAGGTGCCCTCCGGACAGCGGTCGGCGAGTTCATCCGCCCCGGCCCGGGCCGCGGCCCCGTCCACGCCAGGATCGAGTGCTTCGTTCACCAGCAGCGCGCCAGACAACTCGTCGCTCGACGAATCGACGGCCAATTTGCGGAAGCGGGTGATCAGGGAATCGGTCACCGTGCCAGTTTACCCGAATGATCGTACGACGATCCGGCATCGATCGCGGATTGGCGCCCCACTGCCCGCTTTTCCGGCAAAACGGGGGCTCGTCGGCTCAGGGCGTCAGTTGCTGAATGCGCCGCCAGAGCGCGATCTTGTTCCGCGTTTCCGCCAGGGACGGCAGATCCGGCACACTGACGAGATTCAGCGGGCAATCGCCCAGGCGCCCCGCAACCGATTCGGTGATCAGCACCAGGCGCGCACTTACGTCTTCCGCCTGCTTCTCGACAAAGGCCGTCAGCGCCGGACCCGGTGCTCCCTTGACGCCCGGTTGCGGCCACTCGAACCGCGCCTGTCCGACGGCCGCGGACCAGTCCCTTAGCGCCGCGCGAAGCACGTCCCGGGCAAGCACCGCGTCCTGCCTGCGCGGCGACGCATCCACAATCAGCAGCGCACCCGGCAAGCCGAGCGCCACGACCGCGAATGGCGTGTCGTCTCCTCGTTCCGCTGCATCCGTCGCGGCCGACTGTTCCGTACCAGGCACCGATGGCGCGGGTTCGGTTACCGGCGGGCCGTTGTCCGCTGGACCCGGAACGCCGCTGTCGTCCGGTCCTCCACGCGCCTTGCCGGCCTCGGGGGCGGCAGCCTCCGCGGATTCGCCCGCTTTGCGGGAACACGCCCCTTCCGCCCTGCCCCGCGCGTACCAGACCTCGATGCCCATGTCGCGCAACAGCCGCCGGCGTCTCTCTTCGCTGGACAGGACCGCGTCCGCGGGCATCGCCTACAGGCTCCTCGGCCCCCCGGCGGGGCGCCGGGCGGTACCGGACTGCGGCATCAGCAACGCCAAAACCAGCAATTGCCAGACCTCTGATTCGCGGATATGGTTGATGGTTGATTCAAGTGCGTGCCCGTCCACTGCACTCCCGGCGGGCCGGGAAGCCCCGTTAGCATTTCACAGTTGCATGGCGGACGCCACGGGACCAACGGGATCGAGCCATGAAATACCAGACAGACGATCTGCGCATCACCGGCATGGAGGAAGTAACCGCACCGGCAGACCTGATCGCCGAGTCGCCGCTCTCGCCGGGGGCTTCGGAACTGGTGTTCAGTTCGCGGCGGCAGATCAGCGACATCATCCAGGGCAACGACCGGCGCCTTCTCGTGATCATCGGCCCCTGTTCGATACACGACCCGGATGCCGCCCGGGAATACGCCACACGGTTGAGTGAAGCGGTGGAACGCCACAAGGACCGCCTGCTCATCGTCATGCGCGTCTACTTCGAGAAGCCGCGCACCACGGTCGGCTGGAAGGGCCTGATCAACGACCCGAACCTGAACAACTCCTACGACATCAACCGGGGATTGCGCATTGCCCGCAGCCTGCTGCACGACATCGTCGAGATGGGCGTCGGCACCGGCACCGAATACCTCGACCCCATCACCCCCCAATACCTCGGCGACCTGGTGAGCTGGGGCGCCATCGGCGCGCGCACCACGGAAAGCCAGATTCACCGCCAACTCGCCTCCGGCCTTTCCTGCCCCATCGGGTTCAAGAACAGCACGGACGGGTCCATTCAGGTCGCCGTGGATGCCATCGGTTCAGCCAGGCATTCCCACATCTTTCTCTCGGTGACCAAAGAGGGCCATTCGGCCATTTTTGAAACCGCCGGCAACGACGACTGTCATGTCATCCTGCGCGGCGGCGGCGGCAAGCCGAACTACGACAACCCCTCGGTGCACTATGCCGCCCGCCTGCTCGAACGGGCCGGAGCCTGCCCGCGCGTCATGGTCGACATGAGTCACGCCAACAGCCAGAAAGATCACCGCCGGCAGATTTCCGTCTGCGACGACATCTGCAACCAGTTGACCGACAACGAGACACGCATCCTGGGCGTGATGATCGAGAGCAACCTGGTGGAAGGCAACCAGAAGATCACCGCTCCGGATGAAATGAACTACGGCCAGAGCGTTACCGACGCCTGCATCGGCTGGGAAGACTCGGTGGAGTGCCTGGCGAAACTCGCCGCGGCGAACGCGGCACGGCTCGGCTGAGGGGCAACCGCCGGGTATCGCGCAATTTCGGCCGTGGCGCGGATTCGGTAGCCGAGTTCCGGCCGTTGTTCAGCTACCGGCGCCGAAGACCCGGTCGCTGCGCGCCGCCATGATGAAGTCGTTCAGGTGCAGCCCGCCGATCGAGTGGGTCCACCAGCGCACCTCGACACGGCCCCACTCCAGCACCAGCCTCGGATGGTGATTTTCGGATTCAGCCAAGTCCCCGATCTTACCGACGAAGTCGAGCGCGGCCGCGAAATCGGCAAACCGGTATTCCGCTGCCAGTTGATCCATGCCGTCGACGCGGTCGACCGACCAATCCGCAAGGCCCGCCATCAGGTCGGCGCGCTCAGCCTCCGAAACCTGCGGCGACCCGGGCCGGCATGCCTCGCATTGCCGGTCTGCCAGTTCCGTGCTCATGCCAGTCATTCCCTCTGCCTGCGTTCGCGATTCGGCAATGTACCGCAGCAGTGACGCCGGGGCCAATCCATCCACGAGCGTTCATGACATTGCGCTGGCCTGGCGCCGGCGACGCAAGTATGCTGCGCCGCACAAAGCGCGTCGTTTTGGCGTCCGTGGCGGCGAATGGTTCCTCCCTTCGCCCGCCCTGCGGACACCGCGCATCCATCGACCATTGGAATCCGGATATGCACGACTACCTCATTCGAAACGCCCTTATCGTCGACGGAACGGGCGCACCGCCCAGAAGCGGTGACATCGCCATCAGCGACGGCAGGTTCGCTGCCGTCGGCAACGTCGATGGCCGCGCCCGGGAGACCATCGATGCCGACGGGGCGCACGCAACGCCCGGATGGGTCGATGTCCACACCCACTACGACGGCCAGGTGAGCTGGGACGACCGGCTCGACCCGTCCTTCGCGCACGGCGTGACCACGGTGGTGATGGGCAACTGCGGCGTGGGCTTTGCCCCGTGCCCGCCCGGAGGCGAACAGCGCCTGATCGAACTCATGGAAGGCGTCGAGGACATCCCCGGCACAGCCCTTTACGAGGGTATTGAATGGGGACGATGGAAGACGTTCCCGGAATACATCGACTATCTGGAAACCCGCGCCTTCACCATGGACATCGGTACCCAGATACCCCACTCGGCCGTGCGCAACTACGTCATGGGCGAACGCGCGCTGCACCACGAGGACGCATCCGCCGAAGATCTCGAGGCCATCTGCCGCATCGTCTCCGAAGGGCTGCAGGCAGGCGCCCTCGGCTTTTCGACATCCAGAACCATCGGGCACCGCTCCGTCTCCGGCGAACCCATTCCCGGAACCTTTGCCGAAAAGGAGGAACTGCTCGCCGTCGGACGAACGCTGAAAGCCGCCGGCCGCGGCGTTTTCCAGGCCGTGCCCGCGGGCGTGGTCGGCGACCTTGCCGGCCCCGAACGGTGGACCACGGAGCAGGAGGTGGAACTGTTCGCCGAAGTCGCCCGGGAGAGCGGCCGCAAATGCACCTTCACCCTGGCCCAGAACGGCGACCGGCCCGACCAGTGGCGCAACTGCCTCGATATCGTGGAACGGGCCAACGAATCCGGCCTGGTACTGCGCCCGCAGGTGCCCAGCCGCCCCATCGGCCTGGTCACCAGCCTGCGCTCCTATCACATGTTCCAGCGGCGTGAGACCTACCTGAAACTGTCCCGCCTGCCCTTTCCCGAAATGCTCGAACAACTGCGCAGGCCGGAAGTTAAAGCGGCGATACTCGCCGACAAGGACTTACCGCCCGACCGGCCCGGCACCATGGCCAACATCTACGGTTTGCTGGCCATGGCGGCGCCGATCATGTACCCGATCGACCTGCCGATCGATTACGAACCCGACCCGTCACGCACCATGGGCGCGCTCGCGGCCGAGGCGGATCAGGACATCGCGGGCTACATGTACGACTATCTCACCTCCGGCGACGGCGACCGCTTCGCCATCGTCCTGGGCGGCCACTACAGCAACGACACCTTCGGCGTGCTCGAAGAAATGCTCCGCCACCCGCACACCACCATCGGGCTGTCGGATGCGGGCGCCCATGTGAACCTGATCTTCGACGGCGTGATGCCCACCTACCAGTTGACGCACTGGGCCCGCCGCAGCGAAGGCCGCAGGCTGCCGGTGGAACTGATCGTGCACAAGCAGACGCTCAGCAATGCCGACCTGTTCGGCCTGCACGACCGGGGCAGCATCGAGGTCGGAAAGCGGGCGGACCTGAACCTTTTCGACCTGGATAATCTGCAACTCGGCCGGCTGGAAGTGCACAACGACCTGCCCGCGGGCGGCAGCCGCATACTGCAATCGGCGAGTGGCTACCTGAACACCTTCGTCTCCGGCGTCATGACGAGGCAGAACGACGAGGACACCGGGGCGCGCCCCGGCCGGGTCATAAGAGGCAGGGACTGACGGGGCTACGCCCGCGCGTTGCGTCTCGTACGCTTCGCGCTGGCCGCCTGCAGACGGTCGGCATAGAGCAGCGCCAGCCAGGTCCCATGCACCAGCACTTCCCCGTAACCCGCCTTGGTAAGCCACCAGAAGTGCAGTATTCCCAGCGCCGCGGCCACGTAGACGAACCGGTGCAACTGCTGCCAGCGCCGGCGCAGGCGGCGCTGCCAACCGTTCGTTGAAGTCACGGCCAGCGCGACCAGGATTACGAAGGCAGCGAATCCCACGGTGATGTAGGGCCGTTCGGCCAGTTCCTCGATGATCAGCCCGATGTCGAACTCCGTGAAGAACCAGAGGTAGAACAGGAAGTGCAGCGCGATGTAGGTGAAGGCGAAGAGGCCAGCCATGCGCCGCACCCGCATTATCGGCGTATAGCCCAGGCGCCGCCTGATGGTGGATACGCTCAGTGTCAGCAACAGCGCTCGCAGGCCCCACTCCCCCAGGTGCAGCAACACCGCCTCGCCCGGGTCTGCTCCCAGCATGGAGCCGGGGCCGCGCAACTCTCCGGCAATGGCAAAAGCCAGCCAGGCCAGCGGCAGGCTGAGAACGGCGAATGAAAGGACCTTGAGAGTTCGAACGTTCAACGGAACATCTCCGCGAACGATTGAATCGCCTTGCCGTGACGCCTCACTTGCCGGCGACCCTGCCTGGCGCGATCAGAAGTACCGGGCGAGGTCCATGCCCGAGTAAAGCCCGGCGACCTGTTCGGCATAGCCGTTGAACGGCAGCGTCGGCCGCCGATTGGGATCGAAAAAACTGCTTGGCAGCCGTCTTTCAGTGGCCTGGCTCCAGCGCGGATGGTCGACTTCCGGGTTGACGTTCGCGTAGAAACCGTATTCATCCGGCGCCGTCAGGTTCCAGGTGTTTTTCGGCTCGCGCCGCGTGAAGCGGATCTTGACGATCGACTTGACCGACTTGAACCCGTATTTCCACGGCACCATCAGCCGCCAGGGCGCGCCGTTCTGATTGGGCAGTTCCTTGCCGTATACCCCCGTCACCATCAGGGTCAGCGGGTGGTAAGCCTCGTCCATGCGCAGGCCTTCCACGTAGGGCCAGTCGATGCCGCTGAACAATGACCGCTGGCCGCGCATTTCGCTGGGCCGGTGCAGCGTGGTGAATTCGACGTACTTCGCGTTGCCGTTCGGCTCGAACTGCTCGAGGACCTGTCGCATCGGGATGCCCCGCCAGGGCACCACCATGGACCAGGCCTCGACACAGCGGAAACGGTAAACGCGGTCTTCCTCGGTGAGCCCCCGCACCAGGTCCTCAAGTGCGAAGCGACCCGTTTTCTTCGCCTCGCCCGCCACTTCCACCGTCCATGGCGCGACGGTCATGTTGTGGGCGTGCTCGGCGGGGTCTTCCTTGTCCGTCCCGAATTCGTAGAAGTTGTTGTAGCCGGTAACGATCGACTCGGGGGTGAGCGGTTCGTCCTCGGATGGAAGACCGGCATCCGGAACATTCGCATGCACTCGCGGCGCCCCGGCCAGGAGGCCCGCCCCCATGGCAAGCCCGAGGTCCCGGACAAATCCGCGCCGGGAGCGGTAGACCGACTCCGGCGTTATCTCCGAATTCCTGATCCCGTTTGCATCGGTGGAGCGAATTAGCATTCCTGTGGCGTCCTTCTGTCCCGGCCCGTGATTCCGGCTCGGGGCGGCGGTGCCCCGGTTTTCAGTGATCCTGCTCTTTAGACGTGCCGGTTTCCGTCTGGTTCCGTTCCCGCCATGTCTGCCAGAGGAACTGCGCCGGAGCCGACAGGGCGTAGAGGCAGAAAATCGCCAGCAGGATGCTTGGCGGATCCGCCAGCAGGACGGCGAATGACAGCACCACGAGCACCATGGTCACGAACGGCACGCGCCCCTTCAGCCCGAGGCGTTTCGGAGAGAAGTAGGGGAGATTCGAGACCATCAGCAGCGCGATGGCCGTGGTGATCAGCCCCAGCATGGAGGAGGCGAAAAGGGTTCGCTCCCCGACGGCATAGGCTTCCCACACCCACACCGTGCAGGCGATCACTGCCGCCGCGGCAGGCGACGGCAAACCCTTGAAGCTGGTCAGGTCGCCGTTGGTGTTGAATCGCGCAAGCCGAAGCGCCGTGCAGGCAATGTAGGTGAAGGTGACCACCCAGCCGATCTGTCCGAGGTTGGCGAGGCCCCAGTGAAACGCGACCAGCGCGGGTGCGACACCGAACGCCACCATGTCGGACAGGCTGTCGTATTCGGCGCCGAAATTGCTCTGCGTGCGCGTCATGCGCGCTACCCGTCCGTCCGCCGTATCAAGGATGATCGCGGCCAGTATGGCGAGCGCGGCGGCTCCGAAACGGCCGCTCATGCCGGCGATGAGGGCGTAGAAGCCCGCGAACAGCGCACCGGTGGTGATGACGTTCGGCAGCAGGAAGATGCCGCGGCGGCGAGCTGCCGCGGCACGCAGCCTGGCGGTTGAAGAGGAACCCGGGGGCGAAGCATCCGCGGAACTGTCGGCCTCACCTTGGCCAACGGTTCCCTGCCGGCCGGAAGGCTCGCTTTCGCGCAAGCCCTGGTCTACCGACCGTAGTCTGGGTTTGTCCGGATCAGCCATGCGTACGGTTAGTTCTTCGCCCTGTCAACCAGCCTGTTCTCCTGAATCCAGGGCATCATGCCCCGCAGTTTGGCGCCCACGGTCTCAAGCTGGTGGGCGGCAGTCAGCCGGCGCCGCGCCTTGATGCCCGGCGCGCCCGCCTGGTTCTCGCCGACGAACTCCCGGGCGAAGACGCCGCTCTGGATTTCCTCAAGCATACGCTTCATTTCCGCCTTGGTCTCGTCGGTGACAATCCGCGAACCCCGGGTGAGGCCCCCGTACTCGGCGGTGTTGGACACCGAATACCACATGTTCGCGACACCGCCTTCGTAATAGAGGTCGACGATCAGCTTCAGCTCGTGCAGGCACTCGAAATAGGCCATCTCGGGCGCATAGCCCGCCTCCACCAGGGTTTCAAACCCCGCCTGGACCAGGGCGGCGCTGCCGCCGCAGAGCACCGCCTGCTCGCCGAACAGGTCCGTCTCCGTCTCCTCCCGAAAGGTGGTCTCGATGATGCCGGCCCGGCCCGCGCCGATGGCGCAGCCATAGGAAAGCGCCAGGTTCTTGGCCTGGCCCGTCGCATCCTGGGCAATGGCGATAAGGCTCGGCACGCCGTTGCCCGCCACGTAGGTGGAACGCACCGTGTGCCCCGGCCCCTTCGGCGCGATCATGATGACGTCGAGGTCCTCGCGCGGTTCGATCAGTTCGAAGTGGATGTTGAAACCGTGGGCAAAGGCCAGCGCCGCGCCTTCCTTGAGGTTTGGTTCGATGTGATCGCGATACAGTGCCGGCTGCAGTTCATCGGGGGTAAGAATCATCACCAGGTCGGCATCGGCCGTGGCTTCCGCGGCCTCTGCCACACTGAAGCCGGCATTCTCCGCCTTGATGCGCGATCCCGAACCGGTTCGCAGGGCAACCGCAAGCTGCTCCACGCCGGAGTCGCGCAGGTTGTTGGCGTGCGCATGTCCCTGCGATCCATAGCCGACGACGACTATCTTTTTGTTCTGGACGATCGACAGGTCGGCGTCCTTGTCGTAATAAACTTGCATGTTCAGTCCTCTTTAGTCCTCATATTCGGGGATAAGGTAGTCAAGTGAGTCAAATGCCCTCCCGGGCACTGCGTTCAAATCGGGCCGGGGCATGGTCCCGTCAGGCTTCCTGTTCGCGGGCAAGGTTTTCAAATGAGCCACACTTTCACCCGTTCACTACTTGCTGCCTGGGCTGGGCACAAGCCCCTCTGGAAATTCGTTGTGCGACCGGCCTCGCCCAGCCTCAGGCGCTCAGCACCTTGTCGCCGCGGCTGATTCCCGACACCCCCGAGCGCACAACTTCCAGAACCGTGGCCTTGCCCAGTGCCCTGACGAAGGCCTCCAGCTTGTCGCTGGCACCGGTGAGCTGCACCGTGTAGGCATCCGCGGTCACGTCCACGATCTGGCCGCGGAAGATGTCGCTGGTGCGCTTTACCTCCGCCCGCCCGGCGCCCTCCGCGCGCACCTTGACGAACATCAGTTCGCGCTCGACATGATCCGCCTCGGACAGATCCTGCACCTTGACCACCTCGATCAGCCGGTGCAGGTGCTTGGTGATCTGCTCGATCCTCCGGTCGCCCCCTTCGGTGACGATGGTGACCCTCGAGAGCGTTTCGTCCTCGGTCGGCGCCACGGTCAGTGTCTCGATGTTGTAGTTGCGCTGGGCGAACAGCCCGATCACACGGGAAAGGGCGCCCGCTTCGTTCTCCAGCAGCACGGCGAGGACGCGGCGCATCACATGTAGTCTCCCTGCTGGCTGGTGGTGATCTTGTCCAGGTACATGTCGCGCATGGAGCCGCCCTTGATGGCCATGGGATAGACGTGCTCGTCCGGGTCCACCCAGGCGTCCAGAAAGACCAGCTTGTCCTGCAGCGCGGGGCTGAAGGTTTCCTGCATCGCCGCATGCAGGTCGCCCGGCGTCTCGACCCGGAAACCCACGTGGCCGAAGGCTTCCACCAGGGTCTTGAAATCCGGCAGGGAATCGCTGTAGGTGCTCTGGGAGAGACGGCCGCCGTACTGCATGTCCTGCCACTGCTTGACCATGCCCAGCGCCTGGTTGTTGACGCAGACGATCTTGATCGGCAGCCCGTACTGGAGGCAGGTGGAGAGTTCCTGCATGTTCATCATGAAGCTGCCCTCCCCCGTCACGCAGACAACGGTGGCCTGCGGGTAGGCGAACTGCACGCCCATTGCCGCCGGCAGGCCGAAACCCATGGTGCCCAGCCCCCCGGAGTTGATCCAGCGGCGCCCCTCGGGAAACCGGTAGTACTGGGCGGCAAACATCTGGTGCTGGCCCACGTCGCTGGTGACGAATGCATTACCACCCGTTACCCGATACAGGCTCTGAATGACCTGCTGGGGCAGCACGATGCCATTCCCGTCCAGGGACAGGTCATGATTGAGCCCGTACGCCCCCCGCCATTTGCGGATGCGGTTCCACCAGGCGGCGAGCGCCTGCTCGTCAGGCAACTCCGGCGCCTTGGCGATTTCCGCATCCAGCGCTTTCTCGAGGCTGCCGAGCACGTTCTGCACGTGCCCGACGATGGGAATGTCAGCCGGGATGATCTTGGAGATGGAGGCCGGGTCCACATCGATGTGGATGATGGTTGCATCCGGGCAGAAGGTGGCCGGGTTGTTGGTCACCCGGTCGTCGAATCGGGCGCCTACCGCCATGATCAGGTCGGCATTGTGCATGGCCATGTTCGCTTCGTAGGTGCCGTGCATGCCCAGCATGCCGATGAACCGCTCGTCGTCGCCCGGCACGCCGCCCAGGCCCATCAGCGTATTGGTGACCGGGAAACCGAGGCGCCTGACGATGCGGGTGAGTACCTCGCAGGCATCGCCCTGCACGACGCCGCCGCCGGTATAGATGATGGGCTGCCGGGCCTTCACGAGCGCGGCGGCCGCTTTCCTGATCTGCCTTGCATTGCCCTTCAGGGCCGGCTTGTAGGAGCGCATGCTCACCGCCCCCGGGTACTCGTAGGGCGCGGTTATTTCCGGGTCCGTCGTATCCTTTGGGACGTCGATGACTACCGGCCCGGGCCGCCCGGTGGTGGCGATGTGAAACGCCTTCTTGATCGTTTCCGGAATTTCCGCGCAGTCCCTGACCAGGAAGCTGTGTTTTACCACCGGTCGCGAGACGCCGATCATGTCCGTTTCCTGAAAGGCGTCGGTGCCGATCTGGCTGGTGGGTACCTGGCCGGAAATCACCACGATGGGCGTCGAGTCCATATAGGCCGTGGCCAGGCCGGTCACGGCGTTGGTGGCGCCCGGCCCCGATGTCACCAGCACCACACCGGGCTTGCCCGTGGCCCGGGCATAGCCGTCCGCCATGTGCGTGGCGGCCTGTTCGTGGCGCACCAGGATATGCTCAACCTTCTGCTGCTTGAAGATGGCATCGTAGATGTGCAGGGCAGCACCGCCGGGATATCCGAAAAGGTATTCCACCCCTTCGTCCTGCAGCGCGCGAACGAGCATTTCGGCCCCTGAAAGCATTTCGGTCATGGTCGTCGACCCACACCGCCTCTCCGGTTTCAGCGGCCCACGAGTTGCGTTGCGCCGCCCCTGCAATCGAATCAACGTTTAACTCGTTGATTTCCCAGAACTATTAGTCGGGGAAAGGAAACAGCCGGCTATTCTTGGGGTTCTATGCAGTCATGTCAACGCAACCGCCGAAATCGCACAGCCCGGAGAGCCGGCCGTCAGACCGTTCCGCGGCAGGACGCTGCGCGCACGACCTGCTGCAATTCTGCTCCCGCGGAAGCAAAATAGCGCTGAACCTGCTCGAAGAGATCGCCATGAACGCAGCGCCATTCGCGCCGGGCCAGGCTCGGCCCGTGTTTTTCGCCATGTGCGGCGACGACTGTGAACTGTTCTTCCGGCGCGAGGACTTCAACGAGAAGCAGATTGCTGAAGACCGGGAGAACCGGGACCTGACGTCACTGCTGCAGGTTGCCCTGATGTACATGGGCAAGCCGGACGACCGGGTGGCCATGTTCGAGATTTTTCTACAGGAGCCGTGGCGCGGGTTGCTGGCCTATTTCAACAGCCTGTACCGGCAAGTCTGCGGCGCGGTGGTGCCCCTGGAGAATTGCCGCTTCTATCCCCATGACTCCTACTACGCGCGCGCCGCGGCCGAGTGCGGGCCGGACTTCCTGGCCGGCCTGTACATGGTGAGCGGCAGCAACCTGGCCGTGCATCAGAGCCGCGACTGGTGGGAGGTCAGCAAGGCCGTGAACTCGAAGATGCGCCTGGCCGAGGACGCGCCGGGGCGCGGTATTCCGACGCCGGAGACCCTGCTCACCACCCGGGGCGCCCTCGACGGCCCGGAAGCCGGCGCGTTCTTCCACCGGCACGGTGGCCGGCTGATGATGAAGATCAAGGGCCTGGCCGGGGCGCGCAACGTCACTGCCGTTTCCAGCCCGGCGGAATGCCATGAGTACCTCGAACTGTTCGGTCCGGACACGGAAGTGGTCCTGCAGGAACGCCTGGACAAGGACGAGTGGACGGAGATGACCGTGGACCTGACGGTCAGCGATACCGATATCGAGATCACCAACGTACGCAGGATCCTATTTGCCGAGGGCCTCTGGGTTGGCAACTACCTGCGCGACGACCTGCCCCTCACGCAGCGGCAGAGAGCGGCCCTGCTGCACGTGGGCGAGTATATCCGCTCCCTGGGGTACAGCGCGCCGGAAGGGCTGAACTGCGGCATCGACTACTTCGTGCGCGGCGACGACATCCGCATCATCGAGACCAATGCCCGGTGGACGGGCGGCCTGTTCCCGGCCTGGATGCGCAAGCGCCTGAATCTCGGCAACCGGCCGACGGTTTCCTTTTTCGATGCCGTGACGATGGACGGGCTGGAGGACTACCGCACATTCACCGACGCTCATCTGTATGCGCCCGGCAAGACGCCGTTTTCTGCCATTCCCCTTGGCTTCAGCCCCTATACATTCGAGGTGGCGGGGCACGACTACGTGTTCGTCTGGCAAATGGTGATCGGCGATCTGGATGCCTTCCGGGCCGCGAAACGCGCGGCGCTCGGCCCGAACGAGTTGCTGACCAGCGACAGGATCGTGCTCGACTTCCTGTAGCCCGCGCCGCGGGAAGTCAAGCAAGCGAAAGTTCGCTATCGCCGCGCCCTCGGCCAATCGACCGAGGAGATTGTCGAGCCCTGTTTGATGAAGTCGAGCGGTCTGGGGCGTGGATGAGGGCGGACTTGCAACCGTGTATTCCTACGGCGCGGGTTCCTGTGCAGCGGAACGGAAACAGGTCTCAGGTGCCGTTCGATGGCTTCCAGATCACGGTCGCCAGCCGGCCGGTGGCGCCGTCACGCCGGTAGGAATAAAAACGCGAATCCGAAAACGTGCACAGGCGCTCACCGCCGACCTCCCCGACACCAGCGGCGTGCAGCAGCCCCACCGTCAACTCGAACAGGTCGAGTTGCCACTTGCCCGGCCGGACGCCGGGCGTGAACACCGCATCGGCCGCGGCACGGCCAAACGCCGAGCGCATTTTCGAGCGGACATCTTCCCCCACCTCATAGGCATCCCGCCCGATGGCCGGCCCGATCCAGGCGACCAGCCCCGACGACGGACCCATGGCATCAACCAGGCGCCCGACCACGCCGGCCGCGAGCCCGCGCCAGCCGCCATGGGCAATGCCGATCCGTCCGCTGTTGCGGTCGCCGACAGCGACGGGCACGCAGTCCGCGGTCTGTATCACCAGACCCAAGTCCGCCGCATCGGTCCAGACGGCATCGGCTTCCGGGACGGTCGAGCAACTGTCGACACCGGCCCGAACGCAACGGTTGCCATGCACCTGGCGAAGCCATTGCAGGTGTCCGGAAGCGCCGACGGTAGCCATTCGCAGCCACTCCCGGCCCGGGGAGGTTTCCGGCACCGACGTTGGTTCCCCGAAACCAACGTCCGCGTGGGCCATTGCATCCGTCTCGCGCGAGGTGGTCAGTACCCGAACCCGCCCGGCTAACGGCCAGTTGGCTTCGACCCATCCTGCGCGCACCTCGCCGGCATTCACCGGTGACTCTCCCGGTCCTGCCGCAACACCGCAACCAGTTCCGCCAGGTCCCGCGGCAGCGGCGCCTCGAAGGCGCAGCGTGCGCCGGAGGCGGGATGGTCGAATTCGAGCGCGGCGGCGTGCAATGCCTGCCGCGTGAATCCACGCAACGTCAGTATCACCTCGGGATGCGGTGCGCGTGGCAAACGTCCCCGCGCGCCGTAGCGCCGGTCGCCCACCAGGGGGTGCCCGATGCTGGCCATGTGTACGCGAATCTGGTGCGTGCGCCCGGTTTCCAGCGTCGCCTCAATGGCCGTGTGCGCCCGGTAACGCTCCTTGACCCGCACCCGGGTCACTGCCGGTCGGCCGTCTTCACGCACCTGCTGGCGGAGGCGATTCCTGCGGTCGCGACCGATGGGCCTGTCGATGGTACTACCCGCAATCATCTCTCCCTCCGCGACACCGAAGTAACGCCTGCCCACCACGTGTGCGGCAATGGCCTCGGCCAGCACCCGCTGCGCCGCAAGCGTGGCCGCCACTACCAGCAGGCCGGAGGTATGCATGTCGATGCGGTGCACGATGCCGGCGCGGGGGAGTTTTCCGAGATCCGGCCGGTGGTGCAGCAGGCCGTTGACCAGCGTGCCGTCCAGGTTGCCGGCGCCCGGATGCACGGCGATGCCCGCGGGCTTGTCGACCACCAGGCAGTGTTCGTCTTCATGGACGATCGAGAAATCCACCGGCTGGGGAGCGGCCCAGTCCCCCGCCGGCGAGTCGCTGCCGCTGAGGTCCGCATCCGGCGCCAGCGCAAGGCGCTCTCCGCCCTGCACTTTCCTGTCGGGCTCCGCGGTTCGGCCGTCGACCGTGAGCGCGCCCTGACGCATCCAGCGCGTCAGTACCGCGCGGGAATAGTCGCTGAACAGCAGCGCCGCTGCACGGTCGGCGCGTTCGCCGGCCAGGTGCGGGGGAACTTCGACTTCAAGGGGCTGTGAATCCACGGGGTGAGCCTGACTGGAGCACGGGTTTTGGAGACACCGGGAAGTTGGTGATAGATTACCACCATGAGAGCCGTTACCACTTTTTTGCCGCGCCTGCTGCTGGGGGCTGTCCTGCTCGGCATCCTCGGGGCCTGTCAGTACATTCCGTTCATCGGCAAGCGCGACCGGGGCGAAGACGAAGACCTCAACACCACCGAGCAGATCCTTTACGGCAACGCGCAACGAAGCCTCAGGTCCGGCAACTACGATCGCGCCATCGATGTGCTCGAGCGGCTGGAAGCGCGCTTCCCGTTCGGGCGCTACGCCGAGCAGGCGCAGCTCGAGCTCGTCTACGCCCGATACCAGTCCTCCGACCACGACACCGCCCGCAACGCCGCCGACCGCTTCATCCGCCTGCACCCGCAGCACGACAACATCGACTACGCTTACTACCTCAAGGGGCTGGCCGCCTATAACAAGAACCGCAGCCTGCTCGACCGGGTGTTCTCGTCCGACCTCTCCCAGCGCGACATGACCGCCGCACGCCAGGCCTATGCCGATCTCGCGCAACTCCTGCAGCGTTTTCCCCACAGCCAGTACGCGCCGGACGCCCGCCAGCGCATGGTGTACCTGAGAAACGTCCTGGCCGCATCGGAGCTGTACATCGCAGACTACTACCTGCGGCGCGGCGCCTACGTGGCCGCGGCCAACCGCGCCCGTTACGTGATCGAGAACTACCCCACCGCCGACGAGCCCATTCCGGAAGCGCTGATCGTGCTGGTCGAAGCCAATTACAAGCTCGGCCTCACCGAAGCCGCCAACGATGCCCTGCGCGTACTGTCCATCAACTACCCCAACCACGCCTCGTTCGATGTCAACGGCGACCTGGTGCTTGCCGAGCGCATCCGCAACCGCGACCGTTCCTGGATGAACCTGATGACCTTCGGGGTACTCGACCGCCCCGAGGTACCGCCGCCGCTCAAGCTCGAGCATCCAGAAGGGTTCACGCCCCCGCCGGTTCCGGCCGGACAGGAGGCCGATTCCGAGAAAGAGGAAAAGAAGAAGCGGCGCTGGCTGCGCTGGATACCGTTCGTCTAGGCGTTTTCACCCGGCCGCCGGGCTGCCGGATTTCCCACACCAGAATCAGCCGTCGGCTCTTGCGGCGGCATCCCGGATCCGGGCTAGCATCTGGCTTGAGTTCCCGCATCCGGAAAACCCAAAATGGAACGAATCTGCTACGTCCAGCAGCGACTTGGCATGCGTGGCTTCCCTTTCGGCGCACCAGCGTCCCGGCGCGCCCAATCCGGATTCAACCTCGCGGAACTGATGCTGACGCTCGCTGTCGCCGGGGTGCTGATGAGCATCGCCATTCCTGAATTCACAGCTCTCGCCGCTGCCCAGCGGGCATCGGCACGCATCAATTCCGTGGCCTCAGCCATACACACGGCACGCCACCTCGCGATCTCCCACAACCGGTCCATG
Organism: Pseudomonadales bacterium; assembly: GCA_963663395.1. Classification (GTDB taxonomy): domain Bacteria; phylum Pseudomonadota; class Gammaproteobacteria; order Pseudomonadales; family Azotimanducaceae; genus Azophilus. The sequence goes on along the minus strand of OY760226.1, from coordinate 2,869,311 downwards.
ACGCTCTGTTCCGGTCAGGGGCCCGTTTGCGGCGACCGGGACGACTGGCACAGTGGCATGCTGATATTCGCCGACAGCAATGGCGACCGGCGGCTGGACGACGGCGAGTACGTGGGCGCGCGGCTGCCTTCGATGGATGCCGGGGAAACGGTTGTCTGGCGCTCTTTTGGCAGCCGCAGCTTCCTGCGCTTCCGGCCCGATGGCGTCTCCGACTGGCAGGCCGGCAATTTCCAGTATTGCCCGGCGGACCGCGACCCCCGCTTCGCAAGACAACTTATCCTGAACGCCCAGGGGCGCCCACGCCATGCTTTCGACGCCGACGGCGACGGCATCCGCGAGGATGCGGAAGGCAGGCCACTGACCTGCTGAACGCGGCAGCGAACGGTTCCAGGGTCTGCCTCGCCCACGTGAGACTGTCCCGCCACCGGGGCTCGCGGCGGGCAGTCCGATGACGGTTTGTCGCTTCAAGGAAACAAACGGAACCTCCGCGCAACCGGTCAAAGATTGGGGCGCATTCGTACAAGCCCTGACGAACCTTTTTTTTCACACTTATACTAGGCGGGAATCCGGCCGTGCCAGGGCTGAATCGCAACGCCCACGTCCGGCCAGACCAGGTGTCTTGCAGACTCTAATACGGGAGGATGAGGGGAAGGACATGATGTCTTTGGAGAGAATCGCATACGGGGTCCCGGGGCTCTTTGCAGCGGCGCTTTCAGGGCTGGCCGGTTCATTCGCGGCGTACGCCGGTCCGGCCGAGGCGCAGTCGGGCCAGGCAGTCCTTGAGGAAGTGCTGGTCACGGCAAGAAGACAGGAGATTGCCATCGAGGAAGCACCGGTTGCCGTATCGGCGCTGTCCGGGGCAGATTTCGACCGGTCCAACGTCGTCAGGCTCGACAATTTCAACGGCTACGTACCGGGCCTCGTGGTCGCCAAGAACGACGGCGCCGGCCGCGTGGCGACCATTCGCGGCATCGGCTGGGAGACCGCCCAGAACCTCACCACGCAGCCCAGCGTCCTGTCGTATATCGACGGAATCTACCTGGCCAATCCCATCGCCATGGGCCTGGATCTCGGCGACATCGAACGTGTCGAGGTCTTCCGCGGCCCTCAGGGCACGGAGTTCGGCCAGGGCACCACCGGCGGCTCCATCAACGTCGTCACGAAGAAACCCCGCATCGGCGAAACCCTGGGCGAGATCGACATCGGATACGGCACCTACGGCACGTTCCGGGGACGCGGAGCGCTCAATGTGCCCCTCGGCGAAACGGCCGCTTTCCGGGCGTCGCTGCAACGCTACCAGCGCGACGGGTTTGCGGAGATCGAAGGTGGCGCACTGGATGGCTATGACCTGGACGATGCCGAGTCCACGGTGGGCAAGATTGCGCTCCTGTGGGAGCCGGCCGACAACTTCTCGGTGCTCGCACAAGCGTTCATGCACGATTCCGACCAGCACGCGGCAGCCCAGAAGAACGTCATGGATCCCAACTCGAACCCCCGCGAACTGTCGCAGGACTATCCGGGCATCTTCGCGCTGGAGAACTACAGCGTCTCGCTGATCATGGAGTGGGAGCTGGCTTCCGGTATCACCGTCAAGTCGCTCACCGGATGGCAGGAACTGCGCAAGGAACAGACCGTCGACGGCGACCGGCTGACCGAGGAACTGACTTCCATCAGCCATATCGGTTACTCCTTCGCCAACTGGGACATCCTGCCCTTCTGGGACAACAACTCCGACGCCATCAGCCAGGAAATCAGCATCAGCCAGACTACCGACCAGTTCAGCTGGGTCATCGGCGGCTACTACCTGGACCACGAGAACTTCAACGACTTCCTGGAGGCTACCGGCGCCGCCCCGTTCTCGGAGTCGCCGGCATCCCTGCCCCGGGAGCAGCTCACCATCGAAACCCTGCCCCCCTTCCAGTCCGACCTGAATTTCACGGAGTTCCGCACGGTCACCCGCAAGGACTACGCGGCTTACGGCCAGGGCACCTTCAGACTGAACAAGAGGTTCGCCATCACGGCCGGGCTGCGCTACCAGGACGAAGACCAGCTCGATGTCGGCGGAGCCTTCTTCGGCACCCGCCCGGACCGCACCACCAAGGACTCGAAGCTGACCTGGAAAGCCGGGGTAGACATCAACCTGACCGAAGACACCCTCGTCTACGGCCTGGTGTCCACCGGCTGGAAGAACGGCGGCTCCAACAGCGGCGGCATCTTCCTGCCCATGCAGTTCGAACCCGAGGAAGTGACGGCCTACGAGATCGGCACGCGCAATACCCTGGCCGATGACCGCCTGCGCCTGAATGTCACCGCCTTCTACTACGATCACGAGCACCTGCAGTTCACCTACGAGGACCCGGCGCCGTTCGCCGGCGGCACCTGGACGATTCCCAAGCTGGAGGAGTACGGGGTCGAAGGCGAACTCAGCTGGCTGCTCGCGGACAACTGGCAACTCGACGGCATGCTGGCCTGGCAGGACGGCAAGGTGAAATCCGACGTGTTGGCGCTGGACGTACAGGACTTCCGGAACGCCCTGGTTCCCTTCGTGCTGGGCCTGTTCACCCCGGGCTCGGTGGAGACCCGGATCATGATGGCCAACGCCAACAACCTCCGGGGCAACAAGCCGCCGAAACTGGTTGAGTTGATGGCACGGCTCGCCCTGTCCAACACGCAATCGCTCGGCAACGGATCGTCGCTTGCCTCACGGCTGGAATGGGTGCACCGCGGCAAGTTCCAGGCACGGGTGTTCAACCATCCCGAGGTGGACACGGTGCCGAGCTACAACGTCGTCAACCTCCATTTCGAATACGAATTCGGGGACGCCCCCCTGAGCCTGGCGTTGAGCGTGACCAACCTTCTCGACAAGGACGGCATCAACAACGTGTTCACAAACCCCTACGGGCTGTGGACCACCAGCCACGAACTGATACCGCCGCGCGAGGTCATCGCCTCGGTGAAATACCGGTTCGAATGAAGACATGACGATGAACTCAGAACAGCCACATCACGACCTGCGGCCGAAACGCCCCACCTGGACGCACCTCGCCCTGCATGTCGCGGACATCGACCGCGCCATCGCCTGGTACGAGGAATTCACGCATCTGCGTGTGCTAGACCGGGTAGAGGACAAAGACGGGCTCAACGCCTGGCTTGGCGACGAATCCGACCCGGATCACCCCTTCATTCTGGTGCTCGGCCAGTTTTACGAAGGACACGACCCGTTCGCTCCGGCCGAGCATCCGGCTCTGGGGCCCTTCGCCCACATCGGCATCGAGGTACCCGAGAAACACATGATCGACGAGATCGCCGCCAGGGCCAGGGACGCCGGCTGCCTGGCGTTCGGCCCGACACAGATGCCCAAGCGCATCGGCTACATCTGCTTTCTGCGCGACCCGGAAGGTAATACGGTGGAGTTCTCCCATGATCAGGGCGTCTACGAGAAGGTTCGCGAGATCTGGGGCGGGAAGCGAAAAGGAGGCTGAAAGGAGCAGGAGAGAGCCTCCGTTGAAAATCTGGAACCTGAACACCGAGTCCTTCCCCGAGGCGGGCCGTCACCGCGCCTGGCAGGATGCCATGCACCGGCTTTGCCTGCCCGTGGGCGAACTGCCAACGGACCCGGGCTTTCGCGGGTCGGTTTCCTGTCGTGAATCACCCCTTGGAATCGAATTCGCCGTCGTCGATGCGAGTCCGCACGAAATCTCGGGGAAATACATGGAACAGCCCGCGGCCATGTGGCTGGTACTGCTGCTCGAGGGGCGGGCGCAATTGATCCACAACGGCCAGCGCATCGAACTTGGGCGCGACGACATCGCCTACGGCCCCTGCCGCACCGAGGCCACCATGCGTTTCCCAACGGACTTCCGGGTGCTTCACGTACGCATTCCCAGGCTCACACTGAGCCCCAGGGTGGTAGCCCCCTTCTCGCTCCGCATCGGCCACCTGCGCGCCCGCTCGGGTGTCGACCACATCCTTGCCGGCATGCTGCGCGCCCTGGCCGAGACCCTGGACGACGTGCACTACACCGAGTTGCGCCCGGTGGAACTGGCACTGACCGAGTTGCTGATCACCAGCCTCGGCGGAGAGAAAACCGTGTTCGGACTGGGCGGCTCCGCCGGCGCGCGGGCATCGCACCTGCACCGCATCTGCCAGAGCATTGAAACCATGCTGGGCGACCCGGACCTGAGCCTCGGGCGGGTCGCCGAGGAACACGGCGTGTCCACCCGCTACCTGCAGAAGCTCTTCGCCGCTTCCGGCACCAGCTTCAGCCACTACCTGCGCACCCGCAGGCTGGAACGTTGCCGGGCCGACCTGGCCAGCCCCCTGCACAACCAGCTTTCCATCTCGGAGATCTGTTTCCGCTGGGGATTCAACGGCTCCGCCCACTTCAGCCGCGCCTTCAAGAACGAGTACGGCACCTCGCCGCGTGAGTACCGCTACGCCAACGGGCGGACGCTGGATGAAGATTAGCCCGCGCATGGCGGGCCAACCGCCGGCAACTATTCGGGCGCGCATGCGCAAGACAACTCCGCAGCCGGTGGGAATACACTCTATGTTGCCACGGCACGTTAAGGGAGATGAGCAATGGCCTATCCAAACACCCTGATTTTCGTCGACCTCGCTTCCGACGACCCCGAAGCGGCCGGCGCCTTCTACGCGGAAGTCTTCGGCTGGGTCAACGAAGGCCGCCCGGCGGGCGTTTTCCACCGGCTCGATCCCGGCGACAAGTTCCTGAACCCGGACCAGTCAAAGAGCGAGATCGGCAACCTGCACCTCGGCATTCACAACGCCGCCAACGCCCGGCCCCACCCGAACCCGGACGGCGTCGAACCCCGCGGCTTGAGCGAGGGCGGGCGCAAGGCGCGGATCTGGATCCTGGTCAGCGACGACTACTCTCCCGAGCGGATACTGTCTACCGCCGAGCGGCTCGGCGCAGAAATTCTCTGGCGCGACCACTACTGGTCCGAATTCAACGGCAAGAACTCCGCATTTCGTGATCCCTGGGGCAACGAGATCGTACTGTGGATAAAGGCCGGCGACCCGCCGCAGATTCCGGAGAACTTCACGCGCGAGTAACCGCGACCTTGGATGGCATTTTGCATCCATTTTCGTACCGTGCGTGACAATCAGCCAGATTGACTGGCGATCAGAACTGTATTTTTCACGTACGGTAAAAGCTTGTTGTTTCCGCACGCCCTACTCGTTCTTTTTTACCGAACGCTTATATTTTGGGTAGATTATGGCAAGCGAACAGGTGCAATACGGCCCGATCCGATCCGTTGAGGAACTCGGCAAGCTTACGCGTGCCCACACATTGCCGCTTCGACACGAGGAATTCACCCCCAAAGCTGGTTTCGCTCATCGCTTCTTTGCCTACCTGCTTCCAGAGGGAGGCGCTCGCGAGCGTACTGTTGCCAACTGATCCGGGACGCATCGACAGATCCCGCAAACGACCTGCAGCACCTGCTGCGGTGGCAGATCTTCAACGTACTTGCCGGAAACTCGGATGGCCATGCCAAGAATCTGTCACTCCTCTATCACGCCAATGGCGAAATCCGGCTAGCGCCGTTTTATGACCTCGTTTGCACCCGTGCCGTCGAGCGCATCGACCCTCATGTGGCGTTTTCGGTAGGAGACGAGAGAAACCCGGGGGTCGTTACACGCAAACACTGGGATGCGCTGGCACGACAATGCGGCGTGCGTCCCCGATTTCTCCAGGATCAGGTTCAGGATGTCGCCGCCAGGCTGCTGGAACAATTGCAGCCATCGAAGGAATCGTTTCAAAGGCTGTACGGGGAGTATGCTGCGCTGCAACGAGTCGAACGGATCGTTACCAAGCAGTGTCGGCGCGCAATCAGGGACTGACGGCGACGCTCATGGAGGACTTCTGGAAGGAAGTGGACGCGGTTCTGCGAGCAAGAGGAGTGCTGCCATGAAGACACTGAAGATCGGCATCACCAGTTACGACAGGATGAAAGCGCGCACGATTGCGATCGCCCGCGGCGAACACAAGTCCGCGCGAAGTGAGCCGACGGTATGGTTCACCTCCATCGAGAGCTTCGCCAAGGTGCTCTCGGGACGCAATCGCGAACTCCTGGCTTTGATCGCCCGCGAGAAGCCGGATTCGCTCACCGAACTTGCAGAGCTCTCCGGGAGAAACAAGTCCAACCTGTCGCGGACATTGAAAACGATGTCACGCTACGGGCTAGTGGAATTGAAAGAAGGTCAGCGTGGCACGCTAGTGCCTCGGGCTCCGTACGATCAGGTGAGGCTGGATGTTGCGTTGACGCAGCCGCCAGCGCCGATGGGCTGAACTCGGAACCGGCTGCGGTGTGGGTCATGCCTCCGTGCCGGGTGTTCCGAATCCTCCACCGCCCGGCGTGTGCATCTCCACCTCGTCATTCGCCTGCATGGCTTTCTTGCGTGCTTCTAGCCTGGATTCGCCGTTGATCAGGAACGCGCCTGCGGCGCCGGGCGCGCCGCCGAGTAATCCCTGTGCGGAGGCGTTCAAGCGGCTGGGAATGGCATTGATGAGCCAATCCCGGCCGGTGCGCATGCGGAAGCCAATGCGCTGGCCGTCGCCGCCGCTGAATTTTCCGGCTCCGCCGGTGCCGCGGATCAGTTCCTTGCAGTGGAACTCGATGGGGATGGACGCTTCGAGCACCTCGATGGGCACGGCTGAGACGCCGGTGGGATAACAGGTTGCCGGCAGGCCATCCTTGCCGGCGCGCGCACCCATGCCGCCGGAGTAGTTGAACATGGAACTGGTGAACGGGCGGTTGTCGCGGTCACGGCCCTGGATCTGGATCGTCCAGACAGCGCCGGAGCCTTCGGCGACCACCCGCTCGGGCATGATTTCGGCCAGCGCGTTGAGGATCGGGAACGGTACGTACATGCCGACGACGTGGCGGGCGTTCACGGGCACCGGGTATTCCGCGTTGACGATGCAGTCGCCCGGCAGTTTCACCTTGATGGGTGCAAGGCTACCCGCGTTGTTGGGCAGGTCCGGGTTCAGAACGCTGCGCACCGCGAAGGTGCTGTAGGCGTGGGTATAGGCCGGCACCACGTTGATGCCGTGGGGACTCGGCGGGGAACTGCCTGCGAAGTCGATCAGGATCTCGCCCTTGGCGGTGTCGACCGTAACCGCGGTCTTGAGGGTGATTACATCGCCGCCGGGCACGTCGAACGTGGTCTCGCCGTGCAGGGTTCCGGCCGGCAGCTTGCGGATATCGGCGCGGGTCGCCTGTTCCGAGCGGCCGATGACCTCGTCGGCCAGTTCCCGGATGTTGTCGAGCCCGTAGCGGTCGCACATGGCATTGAGACGGTCCGCGCCCATCTTGCCGCTGGAGCGCTGCGCGGCCAGGTCCCCGAATATTGCCTTCGGCGTCCGCACATTGGTTTCGATGATCTTGTGCAGCACGGCATTCGGCTCGCCCCGTTCGTAGAGCTTGAGCACCGGTATCCACAGGCCTTCCTCGTGGATGTCCCGGGCGCCCGCGCCGATGCCGTAACCGCCGATATCGGTGTGGTGGATGGTGGAGCCGCAATAGCCGATTAGTGCATCGCGCCGGAAGATGGGCGTGAGCACGGTGATGTCGAAGAAGTGTCCGGCCGACATCCAGGGGTCGTTGGTGATCAGTACGTCCCTGGGGTGAATCTCCTCCGGCGGTATGACCCCCACCAGGTTTTTGGCCGCGGCGCCCAGGGAGTTGATATGACCCGGGGTACCGGCAAGGCCCTGGGCGACCATGCGCGCATCCGCATCGAACAACGCTGTGGCCAGGTCGCCGGCTTCCCGCACGATCGGGCTGAAGGCGGTGCGTTGCAGCGCCTTGGCCTGCTCGCTGACGATGCTGACCAGGTTGCCCCACAGGATCTCTAGTTCGATGCCGTCCATCATTTCCGTTCCGCAATCAGGCTGCCGTCCGCATCGACCCTGAGCCGCCAGCCGGGCAGCACGAACACCGTGGTCTCCCGTTCCTCGACGATCACCGGCCCCTCGATCGCCTGTGCAGCGGCCAGGCTCGAGCGGTCGAAGACGGGAACCGCAATCTCCTCCCCGGCCAGGTAGACGGGCCTTTCCCCCTTTGCTGCCTGCCGCGCGCCGGCGGTTTCGAAATGCACTTCGCGGCCGGTCTCCCCACCGTGGGCGGTCACCCGCCAGTTGACCACCTCCACGTCCATGTCGTCGAGCCGTACGCCGTACAGCGCTTCATAGGCCGTATCGAAACGCGCCCGCAGATCGTTTCTATCGCGAACCTCTCCCGGGTTGCCGTCGAACGCCACCGTCACTTCCGTCTGCTGGCCCACGTAGCGCATGTCGGCGGAAAACCGGTAGCCGATGCACCCCGCATCGATTCCCGCTTCCAGCAAGGCATGCCGTCCCTCGGCGAGCATGCCCCGGATCAGGTCGGCGACGCTGTCCCATGCGATCTCGTCGAGCCGGCACAGGCCGCCCCGGGCAAGGTCGAGGCGGGTGGGCGTCACCAGGGTCCCGAAAGCGCTCAACACGCTGGCCATTGGTGGATAGATCACCTGCCGGCTCTCGAGCCGTTCGGCCACGTAGCAGGCATGAACCGGCCCGGCGCCGCCGAACGCCAGGAGCGGCAGGCCGCGGTAGTTCACGCCCCGATCGGTGGCGTGGGCGCGGGCTGCGGCGGCCATTGATTCGCCGACCACGCTGAAGATGCCGTACGCCGCATCCCGGGGAGCGACCCCGAGACCGGCGGCGAGATGCTCGATCGCACGCCCGGCGGCTGCCGCATCGAGCCGCATGTCGCCGCCGAGAAAGTTGTCCGCATCGAGGATGCCCAGCACCAGGTCCGCATCGGTGACGCAGGCCGCGCTGCCGCCGGCCCCGTAACAGGCCGGGCCCGGGTCCGAACCGGCGCTGTCCGGCCCCACCTTCAGCAGCCCGAGTTCGTCCACACGGGCAATGGAGCCGCCGCCGGCGCCGATCTCGATCATGTCGATGGAGGGGACGGTGACGGGCATGCCGCTGCCGGGCTTGAAGCGGTAGCGGCGGTCCACCTCGAATTCCCCCGAGACCAGGGGATTGCCGTCCTGAATCAGGCAGGCCTTGGCCGTGGTTCCCCCCATATCGAAGGAAATCAGGTTGTCGATGCCGTATTTCCGGGCGATGTGGCCGGCTACCAGGGCGCCCGCCGCCGGCCCGGACTCGATCATGCGAACGGGATGGTTGCCCGCGACCCGGGCGCCGACCACGCCGCCGTTGGAGAGCATGATCAGCGGCTCCCTGGCGCAGGCGCGCTCGCGCATGCGTTCCATCAGCGCATCGAGGTAGGGGCGGGACGTCGGTACTGCGTATGCGTTCACCGCCGTGGTGCTGGCGCGCAGGTACTCGCGCATCTGCGGCGCCACATCGCTGGAGAGGGAGACGAAAATGTCCGGCGCCGCCACTTCGAAGGCTTGCAACAGCGCCTGCTCATTGGCTGGATTGCAGTAGCTGTTCAGCAGGCAGACGGCAACGGAAACGATCCCCTGCGCGCTCAGTTCCGCCGCCAGTTCCCGCGCCGCATCCGCATCCACGGCACGGCCCACGCTTCCGTCGGCATAGGTTCGCTCGGCGACTCCCCAGGTGCGGTCGGCGCCGATCAGGGGCTCCGGGTACTCGATCTGCACATCGAACATGTCGTAGCGGTGTTCGTCCCGGATGTAGAGCACATCCCGGAAGCCTTCGGTGACGATCAGGCCGGTCGGCGCGCCTTTGCGCTCGATGAGCACATTGGTGACGATGGTGGTGGCGTGGGTCACCACATCGTTCACCTGGCTCATGGAAATGCCCGCACGGCTCAATACCCGGTCCGAGACCCGGAAGAGCCCCTCAAGCAGGTCGTGATGGGTGGTCAACGCCTTGTCGGTCCACGCCTGCCCGCCACTGCCGAGCAGCACCGCGTCGGTGAAGGTGCCGCCGATGTCGACGGCAAGCGCATACCGGGTGGTGCTCACCAGATGTCTCTCCGGGTTAGAGGTGCGACCGCACGCACCTTAACCAGGCGCAAACGGGAAGTCGGCGCCACCAAAGTCGCCGGCGGTTCAATCGCCGAACTCCGCCTTCTGGTGTTCCACCAGGTGGCGGTAGTCGGCCCGGATCGGCGCGAACACATCGAGGTTCAACACCTGCTCATCGCCAATCGGCTCGCCGAAGTGCTCCACGCCGGGCGGAATGCGGATGAGACTGCCGGCGCCCGCGATCAGTTCCTCGCCGTCGACTACGAACCGCATGGTGCCCTGGACGACATAAACGAGCTGCTCGCACGGGTGGCTGTGCGGATTGACCTCCATTCCCGGTTCCAGCCAGTTCATCACCATCAGGACGTCGTCGCCCCGGAAGCCCGCGCGCTCGACCCCTGGCCGGACCACCTCCTTGGGCAGTGCATTCCACTCGAGGACCCGCGTCTTGGTGGATTCGCTCATGTTGCCTTCCCCGCTGCAGTCGATGGCACAGTTTATCCTCCCAAACGACCGAGGTGTCTTGCGCGTCCGCGCCCGGTTTTTTGCGGGCCCGGAAGCCTGCGCCATCGGAATTCACGGCTGCAAATCCGATTTCCCAATTCCGGCGGCGAAGGCTTCCAGGTTGAACGGTTTCGGCTGGCGAAACTTCCGCTGCGCAAGCAGAATCGTACCTGACCCGCGGAGGGGCCGAGCCCGCGTGCCGCGCGAACCTTAAAGCGTCCGCGGCCACCTGTCCGTCCGCGCAGACGCAGGGAGGATGCCATGAACATAGCGGCACACCTGGCGCGCGCCGGACTGTCCGCCGCTGACCGTCCCGCCATTGCCATCGGCGCCGACGCCCTGCACACCTATGCAGAACTGGCGAGTCGCGCCGCGAAGCTCGCGGGCGCAATGCGCAGAGACCTCGAGCCCGGCGAACCCGTGGCCCTGGTCATGGCCAACTGCCCCGAATACCTGGAAATCCTCTATGCGTGCTGGCACGCGGGGCTCATCGCCGTTCCGGTCAATGCAAAGCTGCATTTCAGTGAACTCACCTACATCCTCGCCAACAGCGAAGCGCGCATCTGCTTCGCCTCGCCGGCGTTGGCGCCGGGGCTTTCCGGTTTAAGCGGCGGCAAGCTGCGCAATGTCATCGAGGCAGGCAGCAGCGAATACCAGGCCATGCTGGCCGGCGAACCGCTGCCGATGGAGGAGGTACCGCCCGAAGCGCCCGCCTGGCTTTTCTATACCAGCGGGACGACCGGCCGACCCAAGGGCGCGACCCTGAGCCACCACAATCTACGCCTGATGTCCTGGTGTTACTTCGCCGATGTCGACCGGCAATCGCCGTGGACCGCCATCCTGCACGCCGCGCCCATGAGCCACGGCTCGGGCCTGTACGCCCTGCCCCACACCATGCAGGCGAGCTGCCACGTCATTCCGGAGAGCGGCGGCTTCGATCCCGCCGAAGTCTACGAGTTGATCGCCGCCTGGCCCAATCTGGTCTTTTTCGCCGCCCCCACCATGGTGAAACGGCTGCTCGACCATCGCGCCGACACCGATACCTCCAACCTGAAAACCATCGTCTACGGCGGTGGCCCCATGTACACGGCCGACTCCGTCGCCGCCATCGAGCGCTTCGGCCCGAAGCTCGCCCAGCTCTACGGGCAGGGAGAGACACCGATGACGATCACGTCGCTCCCGGCCCGTTTTCATGCGGAAACCGGGCACCCGCGATGGCTGGAACGCCTGGCATCCGTGGGCCTGCCCCAGAGTGCCGTGGAGGTGCGCACGGCCGGTGCGGACTCGAGACCGCTCGGTCCCGGTGAGGTCGGCGAGATCCTGGTGCGCGGGCAGACGGTGATGAGCGGCTACTGGCGCGATCCGGAGGCCACGGCGCAGACGCTTCGCCACGGCTGGCTGCACACCGGTGACATGGGCTGTTTCGACGAAGAGGGCTTCCTCACGCTCAAGGATCGCGCAAAAGACGTCATCATTTCCGGCGGCAGCAACATCTACCCCCGGGAAGTGGAAGACGTTCTGCTGCGGCACGACGCAGTGGCGGAAGCGGCGGTGGTCGGCCGCGACGACCGCGAGTGGGGTGAGACGGTGGTCGCCTACCTCGTCCCGCGGACCGGAACAACCATCGATACGGCTGCGCTGGACCGGTTCTGCATCGACCACATCGCCCGCTTCAAGCGACCGCGCTTCTACCGGGTCATCGACGACCTGCCGAAGAACAACTACGGGAAGGTACTGAAAAGGGTGCTGCGGGACCGGGAAAACGACAATGACCGTTGACGCCTCCGACACCGCTCGTGATGACGCGGCGGACGCAGGGCTCGCAGCCGATACGCTGCTCTCCGGCGGCACCCTGGTGACCATGGACGGCGGGCGCCGCATCATCAGCGATGGCGCCCTGGCATTCCGCGGCGACCGGCTGGTATTCGTCGGGAAGCGCATCGAGGCGCAAAGGCGGGTCAATGCTCGGGAAACCATCGACGCGAGCCGCTTTGTCATAACGCCGGGACTCATCGATGCGCACATCCACATCACCGGAGACCCGCTGACACGCGGCTACGTTCCCGACGAGATCGAAGCCGGGTTCGGCGAAAAGCTGACACGCTGGGTCATCCCCCGTTTCGAGGCGCACACCGCGGGGGACGAACGGCTGTCCGCACAGTTCGCCGCACTGCAGATGCTGAAGAGCGGCACCACCTGCTTCCTGGAAGCGGGCACCATCCGCCACCTCGACGTCGTCATCGAGGGCCTCGAAGACATGGGCATCCGCGGCCGGGTGGGAGCCTGGGCGGAAGGCCGCTCGAACGACCCCGCCTCGGCATCGGCCGCCATCGACGCCGCCATCCGGCTGCTGGAAGACGAAGTGGCGCGCTACCCCGCGGACCGGGGCGCCAGAATTGCCGCCTGGCCGATACTGATCGGCCACACCACGAACCCCGACGAGGTCTGGCTGGCCGCCAAATCCCTGGCCGATACGAACGCAATCGGCGTCTCGGCACACATGAGCCCGCACGCGTCCGACGCCGAGTGGTTCCTTGAGCATACCGGGCGGCGGCCCATCAGCCATCTCGCCGGCATGGGCGCCCTCGGTTCCAACGTGTCCCTGACCCATGCCGTTCACATCGACGAAGAGGAACTGCGGTGCCTGGCGGACACGGAGACCAACGTCATCCACTGTTCCCTGGCAGCGCTCAGAAACGCCAGCGGCGTCACCTCCGCCGGACTTTTCCCGGAGATGGCCGAGGCGGGCATCAACCTCTGCCTGGGGACCGACGGCGACATGTCCGACTTGACCCACACCATGAAAACCGCCGCCGCGATCTTCAAGGATGCGCGCCGGGACGCCAGCATCTTCTCAGCGTACGACACCCTGACCATGGCAACGCTCAACGCGGCTCGAGCCCTGCGGTTGGAGCATGAAATCGGCTCGTTGGAACCCGGCATGAAAGCGGACTTCGTGCTCCATGACACCGACCGCCCCGAATGGCGGCCGCTGCTCAACGTCGTTAACCAACTGGTCAACTGCGCGGACGGGCGCGGCGTGCACAGCGTCTGGGTGGACGGCGTCCGGCTCGTGGACAACTACCGCGCAACCATGCTGGATGAAGCGGCGCTCTATGCACGGGCCCAGAGCGCCGGCGAAGCCATCGCCGCCCGCTCGGGCGTTCCCATGATCTGCCCCTGGCCGGTCGAGTAACGGTGCTGGCCGGATCCGCGCTTTTCACCCGGCCCACCGGCGTGGTGGCGGCCTGCACCGTCGGCAACGCGGTGAGCGTCACGCCGATGGTCTACACCGTGTTCGGCCTGTTCCTGATCCCGCTGACCACCGAATTCGGCTGGAGCCGTGCGGGCGTCTCGTTCGTGCTCACCATCATCGCGATAGCCAGCGCCCTGGGTTATCCGGTCATCGGGCGCATGATCGACCGTCATGGCGCACGCCGCATCATATTGGCGGGCAATGTGCTGTTCGCAGCCTCCATCGCTTCCGTCTCGCTGATCGGCGGCAACCTGATGCACCTCTACATCGCGTATGCCCTGATCGGGCTGACCGCCGCCGTTCCCAGTTCCGCCATGTTCACCAAGGTGATCGCAAGCTGGTTCGACCAGAACCGTGGGCTGTTCCTGGGCATCGTCGGCGGTCTCGGGAACGGCACCGGAGCGGCGCTGTCTCCCGTTCTGGCACACCTCTTGATCAGCGCATTCGGCTGGCGGGGCGCCTTCCAGGGCATCGCGCTGACCGTACTGCTCGTCGGTTTCCCGGTGCTTTTCCTGTTGCTGTGGGATCCGCCGCGTGCAGCGCAGCCGAAGCGTGGGCAGCCGATTCCACAGCCTCAGGCCTTGCCGGCATCCAGCGGCGACAAAGCGCCCACCGGCGCAGTCACGCCGGGCGGACCCGCTGCCGGGAAGTCCGCGAACCGCGTTGGCGCGCCGGATCCCGCCGCCGGCATGACGCTGGCCGAGGCGCGGCGCACCGGAACCTTCTGGATCATCCTGGTGGCCATCGCCCTGGGCGCCGGCTGCATGACGGCCGTGTTCGCGCACGTCGTCCCGATGCTCGAAGACCGGGGGTTGCCCCGGGCCCAGGCGACGACGGTGCTCGCGACATTCTCCATGGTGACCGCGGGCTGGCAGATCGGCGTCGGCTACCTGCTCGACCGGGTGCCAAGGCCATGGATCGCGGCGCCGTTCTACTTGGTCGCCATCGGCGGCCTGGTCCTTTTGGAATCGACGTCGAGCTTCCCGCTATTGCTTCTTGCCGGCCTGTTGCTCGGCTTCGGATTGGGCACCGAGTACGGCGTTTTGCCATACTTCATTTCGCGTTACTTCGGTGTAGAACACTACGGCGCCATCACCGGCACCGCCTACGCGGTGGTGGTGCTCACCCAGGGAATCACGCCGTTTCTGATGGCGCTCGTCTTCGACCTGACCGGCTCCTACGACCTGGCGGTCGGCGCTATCGGTTTCGGCCTTCTGCTGGGCGCCGTGCTGATCCTGCGGCTGAAGCCCTTTACCTACATCCCCCGGATGCAACCCGCATGACCTGGAAACCGGGATGCATCGCGCTGGCCACCGCGGTGTTGTCGTGCGTGCCGTTTTCGGGGTGCGTCGAACGCGAAACGGACTCCGCCACGACCGCGCCGGCAACGCCCATGGTCATCGAGTCGCACCCCCATCGACGCGCCTATTTCGGCGATCTGCACGTGCACACACTCTATTCTTTTGATGCGTTCATCTACGGCGCCCGGGCCGACCCGAATGACGCTTACCGCTTCGCCCGTGGCGAAACACTGCGCCACCCCGCGGGCTTCGACATGACGTTGACGGAACCCCTCGACTTCCAGGCCGTGACCGATCATGCGGAATATCTGGGCATGGCGCCGGCAATGGCAGATCCCGACTCGCCCGTCGGCGCCCACGCCATGTCCCTCGCCCTGCGGGACGCCAGGACCGTCGAGCAGCGGATTGCCCATTTCGTGGACATGCTGCCGTACCTGTTCGGATGGGGCGAGAGCGACGACCTCTACGACCCCCGCATGGTGCGCGCAGCCTGGGATGCGATCGTCGATGCGGCTGAACGACACAACGACCCCGGCGTCTTCACGACCTTTGTGGGGTTCGAATACACAACCTCGTCGGGTATGGCCGAAAACCTGCACCGTAACGTGATCTTCCGTGGCAGCGCCGTGCCCGACATGCCATACAGCCCACTCGACTCTCCGAATCCCGAGCACCTCTGGGCCTGGATGGACGGTCTGCGCGCACTCGGTTTCGAAGCACTGGCCATCCCGCACAATTCCAACGCCTCGAACGGCGCGATGTTCGCGAACACCGACCTGTCCGGCGCACCCGTCGATGCAACCTACGCCGACCAGCGGATGCGTAACGAACCGCTGGTCGAGGTCACCCAGGTCAAGGGCACCTCCGACACCCACCCGGCGCTATCGCCAAACGACGAGTGGGCAGACTTCGAGATCGTGCCACACCGCATCGATTTCAGTACCCCGAGCCAACCCCGGGGCGGTTATGTGCGGGAGGCCTACCGCAATGGCCTCGCCATGGAGCGGGAACTGGGGTCCAACCCATACCGCTTCGGGCTGATCGGCTCGTCCGATTCCCACACCGGCGCCGGATCCTTTCGCGAAGGCGACTACTGGGGCAAGACGGCGCTCATGGACGGCACGCCCGGGCTTCGGGCATCCGTTCCTCCCGACCCTTCCAGGCAAGCGGGCGGAATGCCCGGCCCGTTTCCGGCCCAATACTGGGGCGCCTCGGGGCTGGCGGGCGTCTGGGCCAATTCCAATACCCGCGAAGCGATCTACGATGCCATGCGCCGCAAGGAAACCTTCGCCACCAGCGGCCCGCGGATCCGCGTCCGGTTCTTCGCCGGCCACGACATCGATGCCTCGCTGCTTGAATCCCGAAACACGATCGCGGATGCCTATGCCAAGGGCGTGCCCATGGGTGGAGACCTGGCCGGCGGCAGCGATGCCGCACCCGGCTTTTTCGTATGGGCGATGGGAGACCCCCGCAGCGCACCGCTGCAGCGGCTGCAGATCATCAAGGGATGGGGGGAAGACGGCGCCACCTTCGAGCAGGTCTTCGACGTTGCCTGCTCCAACGGGAGCCCGGTGAACCCGGAGACGCACCGCTGCGCGGATAACGGAGCTACCGTGGACATCGCCACCTGCTCTACGAGCCCCGACAGGGGCGCAGCCGAGCTTTCGGCCCTATGGAAAGACCCCCGCTTCCAACCCGGCCAAAGCGCTTTCTACTACGCCCGGGTTCTGGAAAACCCGAAGTGCCGCTGGTCTAGCTGGGATGCCATGCGGGCGGGCGTCGAACCGCGCGCGGACCTGCCTGCAACGATCCAGGACCGGGCCTGGTCGTCGCCGATCTGGATCAGGGGACGACAGGGAGTCCAATAACCCGCACAGCTTGGATTCTGCCCTGTACAGGCGCCATTACTTGCCTTTGAACACCGGCTCGCGCTTCTCCATGAAGGCCTTCACGCCCTCGATGTGATCTTCGGTCTGGCTGCAGCGAATATGGGTTTCCGCCTCGCGATTCAGGCTGGCGGCGAATCCCGCGGTGGAGGCATGGGCCACGTTGGCCTTCATATAGCGGTAGCTGACAAGCGGACCGGCGGCGATTCGCTCGGCGATTGCCACGGACTCGGCCATCAGGCTGTCGTGGGGGTAGACACGATTCACCATGCCGATACGCAGGGCTTCTTCCGCTGAAATGATGTCCGGCAGGAAAAACAGCTCCTTGGCCTTGGCCTCGCCGAGCAGGCGTGTCATCTGCCAGGTCGTGCCGAAATCGCCGTCGTAACCGACGCGCGCGTAGGCGGTGCCGAACCTTGCCCTGTCCGACGCGATACGGAGATCGCAGGACAGCGCCAGGCCCAGCCCACCGCCGACAGCGACGCCGTTGACCACGGCGATCGTGGGCTTGGGAATGGTATTCAGGAGCAGCGGAACCCGGTGCCACCGCTTGAGTTCATCGACCTGCGCCTCGAACGGGGTGCCCGGCGGACCGAATTCCTCGCCCGCTTCCATGACCGCCACGTCGCCGCCGGCACAGAATGCGCGGCCCGCACCGGTGAGGATTACGGCGCCGACGCCCGAATCGTCTGCGAAGTCGCTCAACGCAAGGGCGCATTGTTCCAGCATCGCCGCCGTCACTGCATTCATCCTGTCCGGGCGATTCAACGTGACGATCGCGACCCGGTTCTCGATACGGATTTGTAAATCCTGGTTGCTCATTCGGGCGTCTCTCCCGCTTTCCGTTTGGTTCGACTCGGCCGGGCGCGCGCTACTCAACCGTGATTCGCGCGTGGCTGCGGCCGCTCGCAGAATAGCACTGCGGATCAGTTTCCCGTGCCCGTTCGGATACAGCGGTCAGGCAGTGTTGGCGCTGGCCAGAAGCTGGGCAAAGCGGCGCCGCCAGGCAGACGAAGCCTTGTCCGATTGGGTGCTGACCACCCCGCGGGGCGTCAGCGGCAGGACACCGGGCACTTTTTCAAGCATCGCCTTGTCCTCCGCGCCGATCATCCGGTCGAAGGCGATCACCTTCTCGGCGGAGACGGTGAAATCGTCGTTGCGCCAGACGACGAAGGTGAAATACGAGTTCAGGTCGTCGATCGGCGTGGTCAGCAGCAGGATGATGTGGTTCAGGCCCGACTCGTAGGCGATGGTGCTGCGCACGGTAAACGGTAGGTGATAGCCGGTGGTCATGGCACGGCTGACCGCGCCCTCCCCCTGTCCGGACGCCAGGTTCGCCGCATCGGGGTTGTTCGCCACGATGTCGTATGCGTAGCCATGGTATCCGCCGTCGAGTTCCTCCAGGGAGATGTCCGCGACGCGGGTTTGCTGATCGCTTCCGAACGTTCCCCGATGTACCCAGGGAAAGTGCGAAATGTCCAAAAAGTTGTCGGTCATGCGGGTGGCCGAGGTGCACCAGACCTCGACCGGATTGTTGATGCGCCGAAAGGACGCATCGTCTTCCTGCGCGATCGGGGGCAGGACGCAGGCATCGCCGTCACCGAGGCAGACCCAGACCAGGCCGTAGCGAACGCGCGTGTCGATGCAGGACAGATGGGCTGCATCCGGAATGGCAAACCCGGGATCGGCGGAGGGAATCCGGACGCAGCGGCCGTCCACTCCGAAGTTCCAGCCATGATAGCTGCAGCGCAGTATGCCATCCGCAACGCGGCCCGCGGATAGCGGCGCCTCCCGATGGGGGCAACGGTCGGGCGCGGCGATCACGCGGCCGGCCGCATCCCGATAGATGACCACCGGTTCGTTGAGCAGCGTCCTGCCGAGGGGCCCCTGGTCGAGTTCAGGCTCCGAGGCCACCGCGTACCAGTGATCTCGCAGGGCGCCGTTGTCGGAAAATACTGCCATCGAGATTTGCGTTCGAACCTGAACGTTTCGGACAATAGGGGCTCCGTCCGCCACGTTCTTGCACGGAACCGCCCTATTTCTTAACTCCCGCCCGTCCGCCGACCAAATTTTGGTGCGCTTGTGGATAAGAATGACGCTGCGTCATGCGCCTATTATCGAGCCCGGACACCGGGGCACCTGGACCCATGCCTGCATCACTGCTGACCGATGCGTTCTTTGATTCCCTCGCCAGTTCCGTCCTGCCGATAGAGCGGGCGGAGACCCTGCCGCCGGTCTGCTATACAGACCCGCAGTTCTACGAATTCGAAAAAGAGGCGGTCTTCAACCACGAATGGCTCTGCGTCGGCCGCGAGTCCCAAGTGAGCAGCCCCGGCGACTTTTTCACCACCGCCATCATCGGCGAGCCGCTGGTCGTCGTCCGCGACCTTGACGGCGAACTGCGCGCCATGTCGGCCGTGTGCCGGCACCGTGCCATGCTGGTCGCGGAAGGCAGCGGCAACACCCGCCGCTTCGTCTGTCCGTACCACAAGTGGGGTTACCGCCTGGACGGGGCATTGTCGAACTGTCCGGCAATGGACCGAACCGAAAATTTCGACAAGTCCGAAATCCGGCTGCCAACGCTCAAGGTGGAAACCTGGCTGGGTTTCATTTTTGTAAACTTCGACGCTGACGCACCGCCCCTGGCGCCCCGGCTGAAGTACGTGGAAGAAGCGATCGACCGTTACGATCTTATCAATGCCGAACTGGCCGGCGACCCGCAGACCAGCGTGTTTCCCTGGAACTGGAAGGTGATGTTCGAGAACAATAACGACGGCTACCACGCCAATCGCCTGCACAGCGGGCCACTGCACGACTTCATTCCCAGTTCCCTGGCATCGTTTCCTCAACTGCCCGAAGACACCGCCGGGTACCTGCGCTACAACGGCACCCTGCATCCGGACGCCAGTTTCAATGCCACGCAGAAAGCCGTGCTGCCGATCTTCCCGAAGCTGACCGGTGAAGACCGCAACCAGGTGATCTTCGCCAACATTCCTCCGAGCCTGTCGCTGGTTCTCACCAGCGATATGGCCATCTACCTGGTGGTGCGCGCGACCGGGCCCGAAACCAACGAAATGGACGTTGGCGAACTGGTCGCTCCAGGCGCTGCCGAGGATGCCGGCTTCGTCCACCGCCTGGAGATGATCCGGGCAGCGGCCGGCATCATCATGGCCCAGGACCAGCACGTCGATGCACTGGTGCAGGTGGGCCTGCGCTCACGCTTCGCCGCCCGGGGCCGGTATTCCTGGCAGGAAGGCGCGCAGATCGACCTGAACAACTGGCTGGTGCCCAGGTACCGTTCGTGCTGGCAACGCCTGCGCGCCGACGGGGTCGAACCGTGACCCAGGCCGAAATGCCGGTGGCCTTCATCGGCCACGGCAGTCCCGTCAATGCCATCGAAGACAACACCGCCACCCGGGCCTGGCACCGCATCGCCCGCAGCATGCGGAAGCCGGAAGCAATCCTGGCCATCTCGGCCCACTGGTGTACGCAAGGCTGCGCGGTAACCGTCATGGAGCGCCCGGAAACCATCCACGATTTCGGCCGGTCGCTGCCCGCGGCCCTGTTCGACCTGCAGTACCCGGCACCGGGCGCTCCCGCCCTGGCCCGGCGCGTGCAGGAACTGCTTGCCCCCCTGCCCGTGCTGGCGGATCGGTCCTGGGGCCTGGACCACGGGACCTGGAGCGTCTTGATGAAGGCCTGGCCCGACGCGGACATTCCCGTGGCGCAGCTTGGCATGGATCTCGCCAGACCCCTCGAATGGCACTACGAACTCGGCAGGCGGCTGCGCCCGCTACGCGGCGAGGGTGTACTGATCATGGGCAGCGGCAACATCGTGCACAACCTGCCCGCAATGAGCGGCGCTGCCGATGCCGCTCCGTACGACTGGGCACAGCGGTTCAACGATTACATCAAGGACGGCATCGTTCGAAACGACCCCGCGACGGTCTGGGACTACAAGCGCTTCGGGCCCGAGGCCGCGCTGGCCGTTCCCGGCCCCGATCACTTCTGTCCGCTTCTGTACGTGTTGGGCGCCCGGAAGGAATCCGACCGCATTCGTCTGGAGACGGACTACCTGGTGCACAAGGCACTGAGCATGACCAGCGTCCTGTTCGAAAGCGCGGCCAACACAGGCTGAAGCGTGATTTCCGCCCATAAACGTGGCGCGGTGATGCTCGCCCGGTGGATAGCGGGCTAGAGCCGGCTACTCAGTCCACCCCCAGCAATTCCCTGGTGATCGTGCAATCGATGCGCATCTGCCGGATGAGTTCTTCGACGCTCGCATAACGCGCTTCGCCGCGTATCTTCCTGACCGGCCGCACCCGAAGCGACTCGCCGTAGATATCCCTGTCGAAATCGAGAATGTGCGCTTCCACCTGCCCCACGGGCAATTCGAACATGGGCCGGATACCGATATTCGTGGCTGCCGGACGCCACGCTTCCTCCCCCTCAACCCGTGCCCAGGCCGCATAGACTCCGTAGGCGGGATGCAGCGTTTCGCCGAGTTCCACGTTGGCGGTGGGAAAACCCAGGGTATGGCCGCGCCGGTTGCCGGTCACGACCTCGCCCTCCATTTCCCATTCCCAACCCAGGAGCCTGTTGGCGGTTGCCAGGTCCCCATGCCGGAGCGCAACGCGAACCCGGCTGGAGGAGAAGGCCTGGTGTTCCCGGTCGGCCAGTTCCTCCACGACGGTTACGGGGTAACCCGCCTCGCGTAGCGTATCCGCCGTGCCCGTGCGCAACTGGCCGAACCGGAAGTCGTAGCCCACCACTACATGAGATGGCCGGATGCCGCCGTCCAGTACGTTGGCGATAAAGCCTTCCGCCGACTGGCTGGCGAAATCCCAGTCGAATCGCAGCGAAAAGAGGACATCGACTCCCAGGGTTTCCAGGAGGCGCCGTTCAACCTGTGGCGGGGTAATGCAGAAGGGCGGATCGTCCGGGCGAAACAGGCGCCTTGGATGCGGTTCGAAGGTCATGACGCCCAGGGGAGTGCCGCTGGCCTCCGCGACTGACCGCGCCACGTCCAGCAGCTTGCGGTGGCCCCGGTGCACGCCATCGAAATTGCCGATGCAGAGCACGCAGTGGGTGCCGCCCGCCTGTTCCAGATTCCGGTAGACATCCATGAAGCGCGACATGATGTCCGCAATCCGGGATTCGAGCAAGACCGCTAGCCCGACCTATTCGTGAATGGACGTAGCGAGGCTGGCAAGAGTAGTGAAAGCGCTGGGTGCACGGACGCGTGCTGCAGCACGTTGAGCGCGCGCAGGCGTGCTTGACAGCACGTTGAGCACGCGGCGGGAGTACGCCCAGTGATTTCGCTGCTATTGACTGCCGCAGTAGTTCATTCATGAATCGGTCGGGCTCGCGTTCAGTGCGCGGTATCCGGAATTTCACGCCAGGACAGCCGCCCCGTTCGGGCCTCTCCACCACCCCCTACGGCCAGCGTCGGCGCATCGGCACCTTCGCCGAAGACAAGAGTCGCCGACCCGTCCCTGCTCGAGACCAGCCCCGGTTCGGCGGGCGGCCCCCTGAAGATGCCGTTGTCCAGGACGATTCCCGAGGCGGGCGTTTCCCCTGCAAACGGGACAAGGTCTTCCGCATCGATGCTCTCATCGCCGTTCAAATCGAGGACCGCTGCCACGAGGCGGTTGCCGGTGACCATGTCGATGGCCAGCAAAGACCCCGGCGGCGCACCGGCACATTGCAACGTATCCCCCGGAATGGCGGTCACCATGAACAGCGCCTTGCCGCGTGGGACGGGACGACCCGTTACCTGCTCGCCCGGGTACTGCGGACCGGGCGGCGCTTCTCCGCAGCGGTCCGGGTTCGGGTTGCCCTGCAACGTTCGGCTCGCGCGAGGCATGTCCAGATCGATGTACCAACCGTATACGCCCATGCGGCCGGGAGCGCGCTTCGCGTAGTGGACAGGATCCCCGGTGAGCATGCGGCGGGTCTTGAACGACCCGGCGGACTCATCGACCACGTTGGTCAGCACCCGTCTGACCAGGTGCTTGTCCCTGGCGTCAGGGTGTGCCGTCACCGGATCGGACTCCCCCGGGTCCCAGATGCCGTAGATTGATTGGATGTCGGAACTGACGCGATCCCCTCCCGTCAGGTCGCCGCCCGTCGCGAACACCACCAGAAATTCACCGTTACCGGGGTGCATGACCACGAACGGACGCTGAATGATCGGCTGGAGCGTTCGCCGGGGACCGCCATACTCCGCCTTGAAGAGCCGAACCGCGCGCCACAACGATGGATCGCGGCCGGAGATGTCGAAGCGGTACAGGTTACCCTGCATGTCGCCCGCATAGGCCAGATCGGTTGAGCCGTCGAGGTCGCGGTCGACCAGCGCCGGTTCGCCGAGGCTGTTGGAAAGAGGCGGTTCCGTACCGTCCACCGGAGTCCGGACACCTGTTGGGATCTCGACGAAACCCCCGTTGGACCAGCCATCGATGCCCCTGTCGATAAACAGCACGAAGAGCCTCGCCTCGCCCGCAACGCCGCCGTCCCCACTCCCGAAAATTGCAGCCCACTCCCTGTCACCCCGGGCGTCTTCCGCATTGCTCAATGCAACGCGGACCCGATCATGGGCCTGGCCAAGGTCAGGATCCGTGAACGTCCACAACGGGGTGCGCGTTTCCTCGCCGTTGCCCGCGTCCCGGTTGCTGTGTGCAGCATAGCCGCGTCCGTCGGAGAGACTGGAGATGGTCACCCGTTGCCTCGACTTGCCGACGGCATCACGGTGCTCGCGAACGTTCACGTACTCCTCAACGGACGCAGCAAGTTCCCCGGTCGAACCGGAGAAGGCGACGAGGGTCGCCCAGACACAGGCCGCAATTCCGGTGCCAGTCCTCAAAGCAGCATTCCGTATGTACCCTGGACCATGGCACTGGCCGCGTCCGACCGACCGACACCCCTTCCGGTGATTCGAAAAATCTCCAGGCGCTGCTTCGCCGCTTCCGTGGACTCCTCCACCAGATGCGGACTGGGCGCCAGTTCCAGGCTCGCCAGCCGCTCGACGATGAAACGAGGCTGCGCCGCGACGGCCTCGATGGGATTCGCTACGGCTCTGCTCCGACCCCCCGCAGGTTCCCACACGCCTGCAAGGACCCAGCGCTGCCGTTCACCCGGCAGCGCCGGCGTCCACAGACCGTCATTGCCCGTGTCCGTGAAGTGCTCCGTGCTGTCGATGCTACCGGCAAGGAAGGCTTCGCCTTCCCGCAGCGCAGCCTCCGCTGCCTGAAAGGCGACAAGCGCATCGCTTGCGTTACGCACCACCCGCTCTTCCAGGATGGTCGTTCGAACCGCCGAAGCCCCTGCAATCCCGAGAACCAGCAGCAGCGCCAGACAGACGACAAGGGCGACACCCCTTTGCCCGGCCGATTCGGGGCGCTGTTCGCTCATCCGGCATTGCGCAGACTGAAGGTCTGACCGAGCGCGCGCAGACCGGAAGCGTCGCCGGCAGCAACCCGCACCTGGACAGCCAATACGGCACTGCCGGTGGGAATGTCATCGAAACCCAGGTACCGGCCAACCGACGCCACGCCGTCACCCGGCCGGGTATCCACTCCGAAGCTGACCTGCAGGTCATGAACGCCTTCTACCAGTTCGGCGGAAGCTGCCGTGCCGACCCGCCGCCACAGCGACCTCGTTGGCTCGCCCCGGCGACCGGCGCCGCGCCCCGGAGCGATGAAGTAGGTTTCAGTCATCACGCGACCGACGATTGCCCCGCCTGCCGCGCCCCCCGGCCCATAGGCCTTGCCGCCATCGGACAAGGTCGTGACCGTGGAGTTTTCGCGGCTCCCGGCGCCTGGTTCGCGAAGAAGCACCGCACTGCCGCTGCCGTGAATCACGCCCGAGAGCCGAAACAGCGATGACTGTTCGCAATCGCCGATGAGCAGGAAGTCGCCGGCGTCCATGTCAAGCGACTCCCCTTCTTCGACAACCGGGTGCGCATCCACCGGCGCCAGGACGCGGAAAAACGGGCCTTCCAGTCGGCGAAACGTAACGATGTCCGTGCCGGGAACGATGCGACCGGGATCGATTCCCGCAGCGCCGGCATAGGCAGCAGCGGAACCGCCGCCGGCGTCATCGAACGCCTCCACCGCCCTGGTGATGTTCAGCTCGAAGAGTGCGCCCAGGTCGCCGTTGAGGGTGTTGACGATGCGACCGGGCCTGCTGTCGCAGCCGAGAAACCCGGCATTCCGGGCGGAGTGTCCCAGGAACGCGAGGGCATAGCGGCCGCTTTCCCCGGAACGTGCCGCGCTCTCCATGGAGGCATGGCCGCGTCCGGTGCCCCTGAAAAGCTGTGCCATTCCCGCGATCACGATCAGCCCCAGCGTCAGGGTGAGCAGCAACTCGACCAAGGAGAAACCGCGGCAGACGTACCCGGGCCCGCGAACCATCAAATTCGGCTCTGGACGGCAAGATTTCGCATCTGCCCGCGGTCCAGCCACTGCACGCGGACGCGCACGAGATTTGTTGCCGGATCCACATCGATCGAGCCGTCGCCTTGCGGCAGCCGCATACGCCCGATGGCTGCGTCGGAAATTTCCATTGCGGCCGCATCGGCCAGTTCGACGCACAACAGGACTTCGGCGAATCGCCCCATGCGGCACTTCCAGACTGCCTGGTCGTATACCGCCATTTGCTCCGGGGTGCATTCGACCGCGCCGCAGTCGGGCGGCACCGGCGGGGGTTCGCCCAGCCCGAGGCCACCGTAGAGCGCGGTTGCGCCATTGCTGCCGGCGTTCGCGCGGACCCGGTCGATCATGTCTTCGACCAGCAGGGCGGCTTCGGTACCGAGCAGTGCCGAACGATTGCCCTGCATGGTTGTCGCCAGCAGGCCCACCACCCCGAGCACGCCGACACCCATGACGAGCACGGCGACCAGCAATTCCACCAGAGAGACGCCCCGCGGCCGCTTCCTGCGCGGCGCGGCGCGCGGGCCCCGCCTGCGTAGCGTGGCCTTTCGGCGCGGAACTCGGAACCTTCTGATCACGGAGGGCACGCCTCGAACAGGGAGTCGCACCATTTTGGGTCCGGTTCCGGGGGGCGCTATCCGCCAATTGCCCGGAACCTGGTGCGAATGTCGCTCTTACGCGTGTAGGACGCCAGTCAGGAGGCGAGCAGCCCGGGTACTATTCCCAGCGATCTTCGCCTGTACCGATCACCCCGTTGTCGTCGCGATCCCAGCGGCGGTTTCCCGAGTCATCGAGTTCCAGGAAACCGTCCGTTGCCATTGGCCCCTGGAGATCGGGTCGCGCGATCAGCCTGAACCTGTCTACGCTGCCCTCGACCGAGATCGCGTAGCGGCCCTGGCGCACCGACCGGGCCTCGCAAATCGTCGCGGCAACCGGGCCGGTGTCCGCATCGCCCGAGCCGTCGCCATCGGTGTCGGCTGCGCCCTCGTAGGTGAACCCGTCGCCCGCCCAGCGCTCCATGCCCAGGGCACAGGCCAGCAGATCTCCCTGGGCTTCCGCCCGGAATGCGCGTTGCGAGTAGCTCGTATAAAGCGGAACCGCCAGCATTGCGATGACGGCAAGAATGGCCAGCGCGGCCAGCAGTTCGATCAGGCTGAACCCCGAACCGCCACCGCCGGGAGCAACCTCGATTGCAGACCGCATCGCCCGCCGGCTCCCCGCCAAGTACTAGCGGGCGCGCTCGGCCCGGCTGTCGCGGATCATGCAACCCACCCACAGTACCGCGCCACAGGACAGGGCCGCATCGGCCACGTTGAAGGCAGGAAAGTAGTAGTCGCGCCAGTGCAGCAGCACGAAGTCGACCACGTAGCCGGTCATCAGGCGATCCACCATGTTGCCCAGCGCTCCTCCAAGGATGAGGCCGTATGCCAGCCCCTGAAACAGGTCTCCAACGGGCAGCCGGCGGAGTTCATAGACAATGAACGCCGCAAAAGCCGCCGCCAGCCCGACGAAAAACCAGCGTTGCCACCCGCCCAGACCGGACATCAGGGAGAACGCCGCTCCATCGTTGTGCCAGAGCACCCAACTGAAGAACGGCAGCAACTCCACCTGCTCGCCCAACCCCAGGTTGCTGCTCGCCAGCCACTTGGTGACCTGATCCAGCGCGATCACGAGGCCGGCAACAACGTACCACCTACCTTTCATCAAATATTTTCAACTTATTGATTTCATTAACGTTCATTGCGATGTGAAACCGTTCCTTCGTTCGGGCAGCAACCGTCCGAATTTTGCGGCCGCGGGTCATCTTCCTGTCACCGGTCGCGCATGAAGGCGGCTCAACTGTGGGCTCCTGTCCCGCAGGTCAGATTGATGAGCTTGCACCGGGGGTGCCGCCCCGACAAGGCGATATTTCCCCGATCACTCGTAGTCTCGATCTCAATGACTGCCATGCAGGGCACCTTCCGGCGCGGGAAAACCGCTCCCGCGCCAATTATACGTTCAAACACTGTGGCGGATGTCGCGGAGCCCGAGGCCGCTCACCCCGAGCGCGGCGGCGAAAACCGAGCCACCCAGCACCACGGCGCCCGACAGCCACAGCACCCGCTCAAGCGACGGGGCAGCCAACCAGTACGCGTCGCTGGGCACGACGGCCGCCAGCGTCAAGCCCATGCAGATTACCCCCGCCAGCACCCGCACCCCCGACCGCACCAGCGTCCCGTCAACCGGGAAGTAACCCCGTCCGACGGCAGCCCGCCATAGCAACCAGCAGTGCAGCCATGCCGCGACGGACGTAGCGAGCGCCAGCCCCACATGCCCGAACCAGCGAAACATCGACAGGTTGAGCGCCACGTTGGCCGCCACCGCAACCCCGGCGATGCGGAACGGCGTGCTTGTGTCCTGATGGGCGAAAAAGGCCGGCGCAAGCACCTTGACCAGCACCAGCGGCAGTACGCCGATCGCAAACGCCTGCAACGCCAGGGCGGTCATGGAAACGTCCCTCAGGGACATTTCCCCGTGGTGGAAAATGGTCGCGATCAGGGGGCACGCCAGGATGAATAGCGCAACGGAGGCCGGCAGGCCCAGCAATACGCCCATGCGAACGCCCCAGCCGACAGTGCGGCTGAATCCCGGAGCATCATCCCGGCCGGCCAGGCGGGACAGGTTCGGCAACAACACGGTACCGAGAGCCACCGCCACCAGGCCGATAGGCAGTTCGAGCAACCGGTCTGCATAGTAGAGCCAGGAGATACTGCCCGTCGCCAGTGTCGACGCCAGCACGGTGTCGATCAGGGAATTCACCTGTCCGACCGATGCCGCCAGCACGGCCGGAACCAGCAGGCGCCCGACCTGGCGCACCCCCTCGTGTTGCGTGCCCACCCGGGGCTTCGTCAACAGGTGCAGCCGCGCCATGAACGGCCCCTGGAAACAGAGTTGCACCGCGCCCGCGGCAAGCACGCCCCAGGCCAGCGCGAAGGCCACGTCCGCGCCCGCAAGGGCGGCGAGCAGCATTGCCGCGATCAGCGAGGCATTCAACAATACCGGCGTGAAGGCCGGAACGGCAAAGCGGTCGTGCATGTTGAGAATGCCCCCGGCAAACGCCGTCAGGGCAATGAAACCGAGGTATGGAAAGGTGATGCGAACCAGGTCGGAAGCCAGTTCGAACCGATGCGGGTCGTTCCAGAAACCAGGCGCGAAGACGGTGACCAGCGCCTCCGAGAACAGCATGCCCAGGGCGACGAACAGCACCAGCACAAGCCCCAGGTTGCCGCCCACCAGTGCGATGAATTCTCTCAGTTCCTCGTATCCGCGCGCCTTGTAGCGGGCAAGCACCGGTACGAAAGCCTGGTTGAATGCACCTTCGGCAAACAGCCTGCGGAAGAAGTTGGGAATGCGGAAGGCGACGAAGAACGCGTCCGCCGCCCCGCCCGCGCCGAGAAAGTGCGACAGCAGCACATCGCGGGCGAACCCGGAGAGCCGCGACAGCAACGTCATGGACGACACGATCGCGCCCTTGGCGGTGACGTCCGTGAGCCCGTCGGCGTCGGTGGCAGCGTCCGGCACAGCTCGCGGGCGCTCAGCCCGCTGTCCAATGAGAAAGTGAGGGTGAAATTGGTCTTGTTGCGAGGCTTGTTGAAGTCGGATGCCGTTTGCGCGATGACGGGATGATTGGGCGAGAAGCGTCGCTGGTCAAGAGCGACTTGGGTGATTTCGAGCCAATCGGTTGGTCTGGATCGAACGCATGGGTTCCGGTGGTACAGACCACTTGTGAAAAAAAATGGTTGTCGGTCCTGTGGAGTTGTGGGCGAGAGGCCCGCGAGTGTGGGCAGGCGGTGGGCAACGCGCGCCTGGCGCGTTGTCCACGGGCTGTCCACACGGCCCGCAGGGCGTGGGCCGGTCCGAAGGACTCGTCCACAAATCCACAGGACGGTTCCGCCTCCTGATGTCGCCACCCGCCGCCCATCATCCGGCGGCTCGGACGGCCGTGCTGCCGTCACCGATGAGCCGGAACAGCTCGCGCCGCTCGGCCTGCACGCGCCGAACGGCCTCCAGGTCGGTCTCGGCCGTTGCCATGGCGTCCAGCAAGGCAAAGTGGACGCCGGGTTTGAGCAAGTGCTCGGCGTCGGCCAGGCTGCGGAGTTTGGCGTAGGGCGTCATGACGTGCTCGGCGAGGTACTTGCGCCGAATCCTTCCTTGGCCGTCCCGGTACTCGGTGGCGAACAGGCAGGGGCGGTGGAAGTTGAGGAAGGGGGACAGGGTGGCCTGCGCGAAGCGGTTGACCTCGGGCGCGAAGCGCTGCGGGATGTGGTCGTGGCCGAACCACTTGCGGATCACATTGGCGTTCTTGCCCTCGACCAGCGCGTTGTCGTTGGAATGCCGGGACCGGGACTTGGTGAACCGCCCGACGCGCAGCTTCTCGAGGAGCGCAGCGACCTGGTGGTTGATGTATTCGCTGCCGTTGTCGGCGTGGAAGCCGAGGATCGGGAACGGAAAGGACAACAACAGCCCCTCGAGCAGCGGGACCAGGAAGCGCTCAGAGATACCCACTACCGCACCGACGAACTCGAACTGGGTGACCTCGTCCACCAAATTGATCAGATACACGCCCTTGATCCCGTCCCGATCGCCTTGGTGAACGGTGTCGACACGGACATGACCCGGCTGCCCATCGGGTTGCGGGGCCTGGCGCAGGCCGATGCTCACCGTCACCGCCCGCGTCTTGGTCCATACCGTGCGCTTGGCGCGATAGGTCGAGGAGGCGCGCAGATTGTAGATGTGCCCGTTGGAAATCGTCGCCAGCCGCTCGAAGCGCGGATCGCCAAACACCTCGTACTGGCGCCGCAGGATCTCGCGCGTCGCCAAGCCCGACATCTGCTCGAACGCTTCGTCGACCTCCGCCAACAGACGGATGTCCGCGCCGCTGTACTTGCGTACAAACGGTCGACCGCGGGCGCCACCCCGCCGATCCCGGATCACCCCCGTCTCGCGCCACTGCCGGACCAGACGCTCCATCTGCTGGCGCGAATGGCCGGTCGCAACCACCAGAAACTTCAACACCACCCCCTTGTCCCGCTTGCCGAGCGTCACGTAGCCGAAGCGCACCAGCGTTTCCCGAATGAAGGTGTAGACCCCGCCCCGATCCTGGGGATGAAAGATCACCGCCTCGTTGCCCTCGATGAAGGCACAAAGCTGCCCGATGGTGCGTAGCCGCCGCGTTTGGATGTCCACGATCATTCCAAAATGATGCGCCTGACATCCCTTCACCCTCACTTCGCGTTGGAATCAACCCTCCGCTTCACCCTCATCTCGCGTTGGACAGTGCGCTCAGTTGACATGCATCATCCTCGACGGCATATTAGCGCGCCTTTCAGCCCCCGGAGCCCCAATTGGCCAACAGCGCCCAGGCCCGCAAACGGGCCCGTCAAGCGGAAAAGCGGCGGCGGCACAACGCCAGCCGGCGCTCCATGGTACGGACCTACATCAAAAAGGTGCAAGCCGCCATCGACGAGAACGACGCCGACGCGGCCAATGCTGCCCTGGTCACGGCGATTCCCGTCATCGACCGCATGGCGGCCAAGGGCATTCTGCACAAGAACAAGGCCGCCCGGCACAAATCCCGCCTGACCGCCGCAATCGCCGCGCTCTAGCAGTTCCCGCCCCGGCTACCCCTGCGTTAACGCGCAGGGAGTCTGCGTTGCCGCTGACAATGAGAGCGCAGGACGCTAATCCACGATTACAAGGTTGTCCCGGTGCATCAGTTCGGGTTCCTCCACGTAATCGAGTATCCCCGCCATCTCATCGGTGCCAACCCCCGCCAGCCGCCCCGCTTCGCCGCTTGAATAGTTGACGAGCCCCTGGGCCACCGCCTCCCCGCTCTCGGTAACGCAGCGAACCAGATCACCGCGCACGAACTTGCCGCGCACGGCAACGACGCCCACGGGCAGCAGGCTGACACCCCGTTCGCGAATCGCGGCCGCGGCGCCGGCATCCACCACCAGTTCGCCCTTCGGCTTCAGCTGGCCGGCTATCCAGCGCTTGCGGGCCACCAGCGGCAGTACGGTGGCGGCGAGCAGGGTTCCTTCGGGCTCACCGGCGAGAATGCGGGTCAGCACGCCTTCCTTGCGGCCGTTCGCGATCACGGTGTGGGCCCCTGACCGGGCAGCGGTGCGCGCGGCACGTATTTTCGTGACCATGCCTCCCCGACCCAGGGACCCGCCCTCTCCCGCCAGGGCATCCAGGCCCGGGTAGGTAGCCTCGGCATATCCGAGCCGCCCGGCGCCCGGGTTGGTGCGCGGGTCCCGTTCGTACAAGCCGTCCACATCGGTCAGTACGATCACCAGGTCCGCCGCGAGCAGACTGGCCACCAGTGCCGCCAGAGTGTCGTTGTCGCCGAACCGGATCTCTTCGGTGGCCACGGAATCGTTTTCGTTGATCACCGGTATCACGCCCAGGTCGAGCAGGTGCGTCAGGGTGGAACGGGCATTCAGGTAGCGCCGCCGGTCCGCCAGGTCTTCATGGGTGAGCAACACCATGGCCGTGTGCCTGCCGCGGCGCGCAAAGGCGGATTCATAAGCCTGTACCAGCCCCATCTGGCCCACGGCGGCAGCAGCCTGCAACCGGGGCAGGTCCGCGGGACGCCCCGGCCAGCCGAGCCGCGCCACGCCCTCCGCCACCGCGCCCGAGGACACGATCAGCGGCTGCCTGCCCGCTGCCGACAATTCGACGAGTTGGTTGCACCACCTGTCTATTTCAGCGTGGGCCAACCCGGACGCCGGATCGGTCAGCAGCGAACTGCCGATCTTGATCACGACACGTTTCGCATCCGCCACCTTGCGCCGGGCCTGTTCCTCGGTCAGTTTCACGAGTGCCTCGCGGCCAGCGCATTGGTAAGGACATCTTCGTGAATGCGCTCGCTCAATGCCTGTTCACGGACCCGCACCGCCTCGTCCGTTGCAGCCAGATCGTTCAGTTCATTTACCCCGGCCATCACGCTGTTGTTCAATGGTTCGAGACCGATCCGCGCCAGCGCCGAAACCGGGAGAATGCGTCGCGACGGGAAGGTACCGCGCAGGCGCTCGAGGAACTCGTCCAGGGATTCGCGGTCGACCAGATCGATTTTCGTCGGCACCAGCCAGATGGGGCGGCTGGCGAGCGCCGAACTGTAGGCGGCCAGTTCGGCCTCGATGGCGGCAGCGTTGGCCACCGGGTCGGAGCCGTCCGCCGGCAGCACGTCGACCAGGTGCAACAGCAGCCGCGTCCGGGAGAGGTGCCGCAGGAACTGCACGCCGAGACCGGAACCGCCCGCCGCGCCGGCAATCAGGCCGGGTATGTCGGCCATCACGAAACTTGCCTGTTCGTCGACGCGCACCACGCCCAGGTTGGGGACGAGGGTCGTAAACGGATAGTCGGCGATTTTCGGACGTGCAGCCGAGACGGCGGCAATCAGGGTGGACTTGCCCGCGTTCGGCATGCCGAGCAGCCCCACATCGGCCAGCAGTTTCAACTGCAGCGACAGTTCCCGCTCGTCTCCGGCCGCCCCCGGCGTGGTCCTTCTGGGTGCCCGGTTGGTGCTCGACTTGAAACGCGTGTTGCCGAGCCCATGCTGCCCGCCCCGGGCAACCAGCAGCCGCTGTCCCGGTTCGGTGAGATCCCCGAGCAGTTCCAGGGTGTCCGCATCGACCACGGAGGTTCCCAGCGGAACCCTGACTTCGCGGTTTTCTCCGTGCGCACCCGTCTTGTTGCGCCCGCTGCCCGGCTGGCCGTTGCCCGCCCGGTAGCGGGGCTGATAGCGGAAGTCCACCAGGGTATTGAGCGCGGCATCGGTGACCAGAACGACATCGCCGCCGTCGCCACCATCGCCACCGTCCGGCCCTCCCCTGGCGACGAATTTCTCGCGGCGGAAACTCAGACAGCCGTCACCGCCCTTGCCGGCATGCACGTAGACGGTCGCTTCGTCGATGAACTGCATTGGAGAAACCTTCCCGTCGGGGGAAGGCCACGGGCTAAATCGCGGGGACGACGGAAATGTACTTGCGCTTCGGCTTGCCTCTTTCCACGAACCTGACGAGGCCGTCCTGCGTCGCGAACAGCGTGTGATCGCGCCCGCAGCCCACGTTCTCTCCCGCATGGAAGCGGGTGCCGCGCTGCCGCACCAGGATGTTGCCGGCTTGCACGTACTGGCCGCCGAACTTTTTCACCCCGAGCCGTTTCGACTGCGAATCCCGGCCGTTACGGGTACTTCCGCCTGCTTTCTTGTGTGCCATGCATCAGTCTCCCTGGTTTCGTTGTCACGCCGCCTTGATGCCGGTGATGCGTACCTCGGTATACCACTGGCGGTGGCCCTGGCGCCGCAGGTAGTTCTTTCGGCGCTTGAACTTGATCACCCGGATCTTCTTGCCCCGGTCGTGGCTCAGCACCCGGGCCTTGACCTGGCCGCCGTCCACGTAGGGCTGCCCGACACTGACATCGTTGCCGTCGGCCACCAGCAGCACCTTGTCGAACTCGACGTCCTCGCCCGGCTCCGCTTTCAGCCGCTCGAGCTTGAGCACGTCACCTTCGTTCACGCGGTGTTGCTTGCCGCCACTCAAAAAAACCGCAAACATGACTCAACTCCTGAAACACTCGGCCTGCAATATCAATTGCGCTGAATTACAATGCCCGCCCAGCGCGCGGCCATGTCACTTGTCGGTTCCGCGTTACGCTACGTCCGAACCCGGCCGACCCGTGAAGGGCGGCGTATTCTAGAATCGAAGTTGTGGGATTACAACGCGTGCACCCTGCTACCGCAATCTACGAGCAACCGCAAAGCTTCGCTGACACGGCGGTCCCTGCCACCGGGCTCGATGACGTATTCGGCCTGGTCCGCGAGGAATTCGCCGCCATCAATCGCCTCATTCCCACGCAGCTCACCTCCGATGTCGCGCTGGTTGAGGAAATCGGCCGCTACATCGTCGAAAGCGGCGGCAAGCGCCTGCGGCCGCTGCTTGTTCTTCTCAGCGCCAGGGGCTGCGGCTTCGACGGCAACCGCCATGTGGTGCTTGCGGCGGTGATCGAGTTTCTGCACACCGCGAGCCTCCTGCACGACGATGTGGTCGACCGGTCTGAATTGCGCCGGGGACGGCCCACGGCCAACGCCTGCTGGGGCAATGCGCCGTCCGTGCTGGTCGGCGATTTCCTGTACTCCCGGGCCTTCCAGCTCATGGTGTCATTGGACAACATGGAAATCCTGGCGATTCTTGCAGAAGCCACCAACCGCATCGCCGAAGGCGAAGTGATGCAATTCGCCAATATCGGCAACCTCGACATGGACGAGAGCAGCTACCTGGAAGCCATTCGCCTGAAAACCGCCCTGCTCTTCGAGGCGGCGACCCACACTGGGGCCGTACTTGCCGGCGAAGATGGCGCCGATGCCAGCGAAGATGGCGCCGATGCCAGCGAAGATGGCGCCGGGATCGAGGCTCATCGGCAATTCGGGCTCCACTTTGGAATGGCCTACCAACTCGTGGACGACTGGCTCGACTACGCCGGGGATGCCGCCACCATGGGCAAGAACGCCGGTAACGACCTCGCCGAAGGCAAGCTGACCCTGCCCCTGATTCACACGCTCGCCAACGGCACGGCCAGCCAGGCCACGCTGATTCGCGATGCGCTGCGTTCACGCTCGAGGGCCCGGTTCCAACAGGTGGTCGAGGCGGTGCACGCCTGTGGCGCAATGGCGTACACCCACGCCGCGGCAATCGAGGAAAGCCGCCTGGCCCTGGAGTGCCTGGCGGAATTGCCCGCAAACCGGTACCGGAACGCCATGGCGGCCGTTACCCGCTTCGCCGTATCCAGGCTGTGCTGATACCCGCCGGCGCCACTGCCAGCCGGCAGGGCGCCTTAAGGATGATGGGATTTGGTCGGAGTGAGAGGATTTGAACCTCCGGCCCCTACGTCCCGAACGTAGTGCTCTACCAAGCTGAGCTACACTCCGAGCAACTTGCCGGGCAGGCAGGCATGCCGCTGAACGGGCCACCCGGACAAGGACGCGCATTCTAAGGAACGAACGCCTGCCGGTCGAGCTTATCAGTTGTCCAGCGAAAACTTCTCGCAGGGAGCAAATCCCTCATGTCCGGCAGCGAGCTGGCACGCGGGGCCTCACTTTCGGCGCACCAGCCACCACATCCTGTTTTTTGGGAAGGGGTGGGACAACCTTTAACGCGCCAAAAGTTCGGCACCCGGCCCCGCAACCAGTTGCGCGGCGTCGAGCACCGACAAAATTCAATGGTGGTATTATCGGTCGGCCCTGCCCAAGACCTCTAATTCGCGGATTATGCTGTCAAATGAGTCAAGTTCGCACCCGACCCGCGGCGTTGCATCACTGCGTTGACCTGATTCGGGCAATCTCGTGTCGTTGAGTCCCGTCGTTCCGGGCGCAGCAGCGGTTGTGCTCTACCTTGCGGGTACCTGGCTGCAGGGAAGGGCCCTGGCGCACAACGCTTCCCTGCCGGCGTGGATCCTGAGAGCGCTTGTCCTGCCGGCCCTGGTGCTGCACGCCGTCGCCGCCTACGGCATCATGGCAATGCCGCAGGGCATCAATCTCAGCCTGGCCAGCGTGACCAGCCTCACCGCCCTCATCGTCCTCGCCATGGTGGTTGCCGGCGGCGTGGCCCGCCCGGTAAACAGCCTGTTCGTTCTGCTGTTTCCACTGGCCGCCCTGGCACTTCTGGCTTCGCTCTTCCTGCAGCGGGACCAGCCGGTGGCCGCCGGCATGACCGACGTGCTCGCAGTACACGTGCTGGTCTCCGTCCTGGCTTACAGCATTCTCCTGATGGCCGCCCTGCAGTCGATCCTGGTGGGCATCGCGGAGCGGAACATCCGGGCCAAGAGCCACATTCTGACGCTGCGGATTCTGCCGCCGCTGGAGACCATGGAACATCTCCTTTTCGTGATGATATGGGTCGGGTTCGCGGGTCTGACCGTCGCGATCGCCAGCGGTTTCATTTACCTCGAAGACATGTTCGCCCAGCATGTGGTCCACCACACGGTCCTGTCGTCGGCATCCTGGGTCGTCTACGGCGTGCTCCTGGTGGGACGCATGGCCTTCGGCTGGCGCGGCACCGCTGCGGTACGCTGGACGCTTTCCGCATTCGCCCTGCTGCTGCTGGGATACTTCGGCAGCAAGTTCGTGCTGGAAGTACTGCTCGGGCGGGGCTGATGTCCCTCGCAGATTTCCCGTCCTGGGCCCTGTTCGCCACCATACTGGTGCTGACGGTGCTGTCCGCTTACTTCTCGTCCTCGGAGACGGCGATGATGGCGCTGAACCGTTACCGCCTGCGTCACCTGGTGAAGCAGAAAAACCTGGCGGCGCGCAAGGCGAACCGGCTGCTGCGCCGGCCCGACCGGCTGCTGGGCGTCATCCTGATCGGCAACAACTTCGTCAATTTCCTGGCCGCGAGCCTCGGCACCGTGATCGGCCTGCGGCTGTTCGGAGACAGCGGCGTGGTACTTGCGCCGGTCGTGATGACGATCTTCTTTCTGATCTTCGCCGAAGTCACGCCCAAGACAATCGCGGCGCACACGCCTGAGAGGCTCGCATTCTTTTCCGTACACATCCTCGACCCCCTGCTGATCGCCCTGCGGCCACTGGTGTGGTTCACCAACACCATCAGCAACGCCCTGGTGCGGCCGTTCGTCAAGTCTCCGGAACCGCCCGGCGGCGCGCCCCTGACGGCGGACGAGCTGCGCACCGTGGTCGACGAGAGCGCGCGTATTCCCGGCCAGCACCAGGACATGCTGCTGGGAGTGCTCGACCTGGAACACGTCAGCGTCAACGACATCATGGTGCCGCGCAACGAGATCGTCGGCATAGACGTCGACGACGACATGGACGAAATACTCGCCGTGCTCGCCAACAGCCAGCACACGCGCCTGCCCGTCTACAAGGACAACGTCAACAACGTGCTCGGCATGCTGCACCTGCGGCGCCTGGCTCGTCATCTTGGCCAGGGCGAACTGACCAGGGCCGAGTTGATGCGGCTTACCCGTGAGCCCTACTACGTGCCGGAAGCGACGCCCCTGCACACGCAACTGATCAAGTTCAAGCAGGAAAAACGCCGCATTGCCCTGGTGGTGGACGAGTACGGGGACATTCAGGGGATCGTTACGCTCGAGGACATTCTCGAAGAGATCGTCGGCGAGTTCACCACGGACTTCGCCGCCAACATGCCCGAGATTCATCCCCAGCCGGACGGGTCCTACCTCATCGACGGCACGGCGGTTCTGCGCGACATCAACCGCGCGCTGGACTGGGACCTGCCGACTAGCGGCCCCAAGACGCTCAACGGGCTGATCCTGGAGACCCTGGAGACCATTCCCGAGGCGAACCTCTGCCTGCAGGTGGACGAATTTCGCATCGAGACGCTGCAGGTCAGCGACAATGTCGTCAAGCACTGCCGGATCGCGCCGGCCTCGGCGTAAGCCTGACGTGAATCAGGCCCGCCACGCTCCGGCGCGCCCGGGAATTCGACGGCTCAGTGTTTCCAGCGGCGGTTAATGGCAGCGATGACGCCCTGCAGCGATGCCGCGATCGTGTTGCGGCTCACTCCCACGCCGTAGCAGCGCCCGCCCCCGGCATTCTCGATGGCGAGCAGGCAGATCGCCTTGGCATCGCTGCCCGTGGCCAGCGCGTGCTCGTGGTACTCGACGATGTTGACGGGTTCGTTGAGGGTTTCCTCCAGCCCGTTGACGAACGCCTCTATGGGGCCCGTGCCCTCGCCGTCGATGGTGACCTGTTGTTCCGAAGCCTCGATACGGGCGATGCAGCGCTGGTCGGCCTGCCTGCCGGTCAGGATGTCGAAGTTGACCAGCCTGTACGGGCCCGACTCCACCGCGTACTCGTCGAGCAGGGCCTGAAAGATCTCCTCGGCCTTGATCTCACGGTCCAGCGTTTCCGTCAGATTCTGTACGACGCCGCTGAATTCCTTGAGCATCTCGCGCGGCAGGACGATGCCGTAGAACTCTTCGAGCAGGAAGCCGACGCCGCCCTTCCCGGATTGGCTGTTGACCCGCACCGTTTCCTTGTAGGACGAACCTACGTCGCCCGGGTCGATGGGCAGATAGGGCACTTCCCAACGGCCCCGGTCCACCTTGGCCATGCCCTTCTTGATGGCGTCCTGGTGGGAGCCCGAAAAGGCCGTGAACACCAGGTCTCCGGCATAAGGATGACGCTCGTGCACCGGCAGCTTGTTGATCGCCTCCACGGTACTGCGGATGCGCGGCATGTCGCTGAAATCCAGCTCCGGATCGACCCCCTGGCTGAACAGGTTCATGGCCATGGTGACGATGTCGCAATTGCCGGTGCGTTCGCCGTTGCCGAACAGGGTTCCCTCGACCCGCTCAGCGCCGGCCATCAGCGCGAGCTCGGTAGCCGCGATTCCCGTTCCCCGATCGTTATGGGTGTGCAGGCTGATCACCGCCTTGTCGCGATGGGGAAAGCGTGTGGCGAACCACTCGATCTGGTCTGCATAGATGTTCGGCGTCGCCATTTCAACGGTGGACGGCAGGTTGATGATGATCGGCTGCTCTGCCGTGGCGCCCCATTCCTCGGCCACGGCCGTGCAGATCTCCACCGCGAAATCCAGTTCGGTTCCGGTGAAGCTCTCCGGGGAATATTCGAAACTGATGTTGGAGTCCAGGCCGCTCAATCCCTGCTTGACGAGCCGGGTGCCCTGTACGGCCAGGTCGACGATTCCGGGCCGGCCCATTTCGAAGACCACGCGGCGCTGCAGTTCCGAGGTGGAGTTGTAAAGGTGGAAGATGACGTTGGGCGCCCCGTCGAGGGCCTCCACCGTGCGCTCGATCAGTTCCTCCCGCGCCTGGCAGAGCACCTGGACGGCCACGTCTTGCGGAATCCGGTCTTCATCGATGATACGGCGAATGAAGTCGAAGTCCGGCTGCGAGGCGGCGGGAAAGCCCACTTCGATCTCCGCGAAGCCGACCTCGAGCAGCAGTTCGTACATGCTGAGCTTCTCGTCGACGTTCATCGGGTCGATCAGCGCCTGGTTGCCGTCGCGCAGGTCCACGCTGCACCAGCGCGGCGCGCGTTCGATGACCTTGCCCGGCCACTGCCGCTCCGGCAGCGTTATGGGCTGAAAGGCACGGTACTTTTGATAAGGCATGCTGCCGCCGGCCCGTCCGGCGCGGGCGGATGCGGCGCTACGATTGGAAATGACTTGCTCGCTCATGTCCCTGGCGTCCTGGCTGATTCAGGTTTGGGTTCTGGTTCAGGTCGGGCTGCTGCCCTTGTGGGGAGAATGGGTTGCCGGCTACGCCGGCAGGAGCAGGATGGTAAGAGACAGGCGCTGTTGGCGGGCCACGGTGTGCATGGCGCGCACTATAGCCGCGCCCGGGCGGCTTGCCAAGCCGATTTCATTCGGTTTCCGAAGGCTTTGACGCACCCTTCACGCTCGGAAACAATGGCGCCATTCGATTTACGGGAGGGGGACAGTGCATCATCCACGCGGCCTCTGGGTGCTGTTCATCGCCGAGATGTGGGAGCGCTTCAGCTATTACGGCATGCGCGCCCTGCTGGTTCTCTACCTCATCGCTTCCACCGACGGCTATGTCGATGGCGCGCCCAACCTGAATCCCGGTTTCGGCTGGTCGGAAAGCTCGGCCTATCTGCTTTACGGAGCCTATACCTGGGCGGTCTACCTGACGCCGATCGTCGGCGGCTGGCTGGCCGACCGGTTTCTCGGCACCCATCGCTCGATGATCGTCGGTGGCTGGATCATTGCCGCGGGGCACATCCTGCTCGGCGCCACCGAATTTTTCGGCATCACCGCAGGCGCTGCCGTGACCCTGCAGACCGGTCCCGGCGCCCTCGTCTGTTTCGTTGCCGGCCTGGCACTGATCGTGGTCGGCACCGGCTTTTTCAAACCCTGTGTCAGCGTCATGGTCGGTCAACTCTATGCGTCCGAGGACGATCGCCGGGACGGCGGGTACACGATCTTCTACATGGGAATCAATGTCGGCGCCCTGCTCGCGCCGCTGGTGGCCGGAACGCTGGGCGAAACCGTAGGCTGGCACTGGGGTTTCGGCAGCGCGGCGGTGGGCATGATCCTGGGCATTACGTTCTACCAGGCATTCCGGTCGCGCTACCTGGAAGGGATCGGCATGCCGCCTGAGCGCCGGGCGCGCTCTGACGATGCCCCCGCCCCGCAACCGGCGCGGCTGACCAGGATCGAATGGCAGCGCATCGCGGTCATCCTGGTGCTCGCCTTCGTCGGCAACATCGCTTTCTGGGCGGCGTTCGAGCAGGCCGGAAGTTCCATGAACGTTTTCGCGGCACAGAATACCGACCGGACGCTCTGGGGGCTGCTGGACAGCGGCTTCCCCGCTACCTGGTACCAGGCCGTGAACCCGGCGGCAATCATTGTCTTTGCGCCGCTGTTCGCCTGGCTGTGGGTGTTTCTGAGCGAGCGTGGCCGCAATCCCTCGACGCCGATGAAGTTCGCCCTGGGCGTGTGGTTGCTGGGGCTCGCCTTCCTTGCCATGGTTTTCGGCGCGATGGAGGCGCAGGACGGTCTCGCCGGCCCGCATTGGCTGCTCATCACCCTGGTGGTCTATACCTGGGGCGAGCTTTGCCTCTCGCCGGTAGGGCTTTCAATGGTGTCCAAGCTGGCCCCGCAGCACCTGCAGTCCCTGATGATGGGCGTCTGGTTCTTCTCGCTTTCCACCGCGAACCTGGCCGGCGGGTTGTTGGCGCGCTATTCCGTCAAGCTGGAATCCGGCGAATCCACGTTCTTGATCGAGGGCCTGCCGGGTTTCTACCTGCTGCTGGTGGTGGTGCCGGTGCTCACCGGCGTCCTGCTTTGGGCCATCTCGCCGATACTGCGGCGGTGGATGCACGGAATCCACTGACCGGCGCATCGTTCATGGGTAGTTTCATTTTCGTTTTGGCACCCTGCCGTTCGGGCGCGGAAATTGTCAGGGCCGGTCCGCCGAGTCCTGCACGGTCAATCCGGCGCTGAACTTGTGGCCGTTTTCGACGTAGTGCCGGTAGTTGCGCGCGAGGCTCTCGAGGCGTTCCGGCGTCACCTTGGCGATGACGCGGCCGGGCGTGCCGAGCACCAGTGAGTTGTCGGGAATCCGCTTGCCTTCCGCGACCAGCGAATTCGCGCCGATGAGGCAGTTGCTGCCGACCGTCGCACCGCTCAGCACCACCGCATTGATGCCCACCGTGGTGTTGTCGCCGATTTCGCAGCCGTGCACCACTGCCTTGTGTCCGATCGTGACGTTGTCTCCGAGAATGCACGGAAAACCCGGGTCGGTGTGCACCACGGCGCAATCCTGAATGTTGGTGTTCTCGCCGATGACGATGGGCTCGTCATCGCCGCGCACAACGGCGCTGAACCAGACGCTCACGTTGTTCCTGAGCCGGACGCTGCCGATGACCGCGGCACTTGGGGCCACGAAATAGCTTCCCTCCGCCACCACGCGGCGGTCTTCCAGTTGATAGAGCATGAAACCTTCCAGTCAGTTGAATCCGTGCGCCGCCGTCCGGGCGGTCAGCCGACGGCTGCCCGCGCGTTTCTGAACAGGCGCAGCCAGGGGCCGTCCTCTTGCCAGCCCGGATTGGGCCAGGCGTTCTGGCATGCCCGGAACACCCGTTCCGGATGGGGCATCATTACCAGCACCCGGCCTGCCGCTGCCGTGACGCCCGCCAAGCCATCGACCGAACCGTTCGGGTTGGCCGGATAGGACTCGGCAAGATCGTGTCGGCCCGTCACATACTGGGCGCACAGTTGCCCGCCGTCCGCCAATGCCCCGAGGTCCGCCGGGTTCCGGAACTCGGCGCGCCCCTCGCCATGCGCGACCGGAACCGGAATGACACTGCCCGCCATGCCGTCCAGCCAGGGTGACGCGACCGGATTGATGCGCACGAGCACGGTGCGCGCCTCGAACTGGTCGGAACGGTTTCTCACGAAACGCGGCCAGTTACCCGCCCCGGGAATCAGGTCCTTGAGGTTGGCCATCATCTGGCAGCCATTGCAGATGCCCAGCGCCAGCCGGTCCGCATGGAAGAACGCTTCGAAGGCATCGCGCACACCTTCATGGAACAGGATGCTCTTCGCCCAGCCGCCTCCGCCGCCCAGCACATCCCCGTAGGAGAACCCGCCGCAAGCGGCGAAGACCGGGAAATCGAGCAGGTTCACCGCGCCGCTCAGGAGGTCGCTCATGTGCACGTCGACGCTGGTGAACCCGGCCCGGTCGAACGCGGCGGCCATCTCCATTTGACCGTTGACGCCCTGTTCGCGCAGCACCGCGACCCGCGGGCGGCCGTTGACGATGGTGAACGCGCCGGCATGTGACTCTTCCGGAGCGAATGTCAGCGCAGCGCGCAGGCCCGGGTCGCCGTCGTCGCCGATGACGGCGTACTCCTCGTTCGCGGCTGCAGGATTGTCCCGCAGCCGTTGCATCCGGTAGCTCGGTTCGGCCCAGCGGCGTTGCCAGTCGGCACGCTCGGCATCGACGACAAGGGCACCGCGATGACGTATGCGCAGGCGCTGGCTCGAACCCACGCCGCCGAGGTCTACCACACGCAGGGGGCGATATCGTTCATGCATCTCAGCCACATCGGACGCTTTGACCTGCAGCACGAGGCCGAGTTCCTCGCTGAACAGCGCCCCGAGCAGATCTTCGTCCTCGATGTCGATATCCCAGCCGCGGCGTCCCGCAAACGCCATCTCGGCCAGCGCTGCCAGCAAGCCGCCGTCGGACCGGTCGTGGTACGCAAGAATGCGGCCCTCCCGGTTCAGTGCCAGTGTGACTTTCAGTGCCCGGGCCAAGGCGTCCGCGTCGTCCACATCGGGACACTCGCCGCCCGGCCTGCCGAAACACTGGGCCAGTGCGCTGCCGCCCATGCGGTTGCGGCCGCCGCCCAGGTCAACGAGCAGCAGCCGTGTGGCGCCCGCATCGTATTCATCGGAAGTTTGAACGGGAGCCGTCCGGAGTTGCGGGGTGAGCGTGCGGCGCGCGTCCGCCACCGGGGCGAAGGCGGAGACGATCAGGGTTACGGGCGCGACAACCTCGCGCTCCATTTCGCCCTCCCGCCACCGCGTGCGCATGGAGAGGCTGTCCTTGCCGACCGGAATCGCGATACCCAGCGCCGGGCACAGTTCCATGCCGACCGCGCGAACCGCATCGAACAGGGCCTGTTCCTCTCTCTCGTCGCCCGAAGCCGCCATCCAGTTGGCCGACAGCACCGTTCGCTCAAGGGCTTCGAGATCCGCGGCGACCAGGTTGGTCAACGCTTCGCCCACCGCCATGCGTGCCGAAGCGGCGGCATCGATCA
Organism: Pseudomonadales bacterium; assembly: GCA_963663395.1. GTDB lineage: Bacteria > Pseudomonadota > Gammaproteobacteria > Pseudomonadales > Azotimanducaceae > Azophilus. The sequence continues at coordinate 2,825,632 of OY760226.1, read as the reverse complement.
GCGCCAGGGGCGATCGTTCCCCCATGGCCATGGCTTCGCCCTGACAGGTGCGATAGCCGCCCAGGGTGACGGCGACGTCGCTCACCGGAACCTGCCACGGGCCCACCATCTGCTCCTGGCCGATCAACCCGGTAATGCTGCGGTCGCCGATGGTGATGAGAAACTGCTTGCTCGCCACCGCGGGGAAACCCAGGACACGCCGGATGGCTTCGTCCAGTTCAATGTCGGCAAGGGCAAGCGGTTCGACGGCCGGCGCCCGCCGCTGAAACGCGCGCTGCACCTTCGGCGGTTTCCCGAACAGCACCGACAGGGGCAGGTCGACGGGACGATTGCCGAACGTTTCATCCGTGAGCAGCAGCTTTCCCTCTGCGGTAGATTCGCCGAGGATCGCGTAGGGGCACCGTTCGCGGCTGCACAGCGCCTCGAAGCGCCCGATGCCGTCGGCCGCAATACCCAGCACGTAGCGCTCCTGGGATTCGTTGCACCAGATCTCCATGGGCGACATGCCGGGGTCCGCGTTCGGAACGTTTCGCAACTCGAAGCGGCCGCCCGCGTGTCCGTCATTGACCAGTTCGGGCAGGGCGTTGGAAAGCCCGCCGGCGCCTACGTCGTGAATGAGCAGTATCGGGTTCTCGTCGCCCAGCGCGCAGCAGGCATCGATGACCTCCTGGCAGCGGCGCTGCATCTCTGCGTTGTCGCGCTGCACCGAGGCGAAATCGAGTTCCGCCGAACTGGTTCCCGACGCCATGCTGGATGCGGCTCCGCCGCCAAGGCCGATCAGCATGGCCGGCCCTCCCAGCACCACCAGCTGCGTGCCCGGCGGGAACGGCAAAGCCTGGACGTGGCCCGGACGCACGTTGCCCAGGCCGCCGGCGATCATGACCGGTTTGTGGTACCCCCGCAGGCGCCCGGCGCCGTCGGGTTGTTCAAACGTCCGGAAGTAGCCCGCGAGCGCCGGGCGTCCGTACTCGTTGTTGAACGCCGCGCCGCCGATCGGGCCTTCCAGCATGATGTCCAGGGCCGAGGCGATGTGCTCCGGCTTGTCGGTGCCGTTTTCCCAGGGTTCCGGGTGCCCGGGAATATTCAGATGCGATGTGGTGAACCCCGTGAGGCCGGCCTTGGGCTTGGACCCCCTGCCCACGGCGCCCTCGTCGCGAATTTCGCCGCCGCTGCCGGTAGCCGCCCCCGGATAGGGTGCGATTGCCGTGGGATGGTTGTGGGTCTCCACCTTCATGAGAACGGGCATTTCTTCATCGCAGTGGCCGTATTCACGACTGTCCGGATCAGCGAAAAAACGCTGGTTCCGATAGCCCTCGATTACGGCCGCGTTGTCCGCATAGGCGCTCAGGATGCCGGCGCCGTTGATGTGCGCAAACGTGTTGCGAATCATGGCGAACAGCGAGCGGGGCTGGGCATCGCCGTCTATCGTCCAGGAGGCATTGAAGATCTTGTGCCGGCAGTGCTCGGAGTTCGCCTGGGCGAACATCATGAGTTCCACATCGCTCGGGTCGCGGCCCAGTTCCGCGAACGCATCGGCCAGGTAATCGATCTCGTCCTCCGACAGCGCAAGCCCCAAGCCCCTGTTGGCCTTTCGTAGCGCCCCGGCGCCACCCGCCAGCACGGGCACGCTGGCGAACGGTTTCGGCGCAAGGGTGGCAAACACGGACTCGAAATCGTTTTCGTTGACGACGCACTCGGTCATGCGATCGTACAGCGCACCGGCGGCCGCTTCGTCGAGCGGCGCCGTGGAGAACCAGCGCACGCCCCGCTCGACCCGGATCACCCGCTCCAGGTCGCAGATATGAAAGATGTCGGTGGCCTTGCTCGACCAGGGCGAGATGGTGCCCGCGCGTGGCACCACTGTCAGCCGCAACTCGCCTTGTCGCTCCGGCAGATCGAGTTCCGGGCCGTAGCGCAGCAGTGCCTCCGCCCGCTCACGCTCGGCCGGCGAGAGGGTTTCTTCGACCTTGAGGAGATGGACAAACTCCGCGTAAAGGCCGCCGGCACCCAGCCCTTCGCCAAGCTTCTCCAGGCGGAATTTCGACAGCGCGGGCGGCCCCGCAAGCACCAGCAACTCAGCCATCAGATCTCTAGCCGCACCCTGTTCACAAATGACCTGCTGCGGTCGTCAATAGCAGCGAAAACACAGGGCGCGCTCCCGCCGCCTGCTCGACGTGCCGTCAAGCACGCGCCCGTGCGCTCAACGTGCCAAAGCACGTGTCCGCACCACCCAGCGTTTTCACTACTCTGGCCAACTTCGCTACGTCCATTCATGAGTAGGTCCGGCTAGTTTGCGGAAAACGGTTGTCAAGTCAGTCACGTCTGCGGCCGGCGCCTGGCCGGGCTTGCGGCAACGCATCGTCAGCGCCTCTCCCGAAAAAACCGTTGTATCAGCGACGCACACTCCTCCGCCAGCACGCCCTCGCGCACATCGACCCGGTGATTGTGCGCCGGGCTTTCCAGGGCCCGGCCCTGGCTGATCACGGCACCGGTGCGAGGCTCGCGCGCACCGAACACCAGCCGCTTTACGCGGGCATGTACCAATGCCCCCGCGCACATCAGGCACGGCTCCAGGGTCACGTACAGCGTGGTGTCGGGCAACCGGTAGTTGCCGAGCCGTGCCGCGGCGTCGCGCAGGGCGTTGATCTCCGCGTGGGCCGTGGGATCGGAACTGCCGATCACCCGGTTGCTGCCCTGCCCGACCACTGCAGCCCCGCTGCCGCCGTCACGGACAAGCACGGCGCCGACCGGCACCTCTCCGCGGCGAGCGGCGTGCTCGGCCAGTGCCAGTGCCTGGCGCATCCAATCGGCATCGGGCGCGTCGATTGTGCCGCTCACCTACACACCACAGAACAAACGCATTTTACCCGTTTTGACGACCGATTAGCTGAAATGATGCCTGCCTTCCGCACGACTCTGGTATCTCCGGCAGCCTCTAGGTACATTCCGTGACGGGCAGGACGAACCCGGGTAGCGGCGGCTCGACGGACCGGGCAGGAAACTCGCCAACGGGCGCGAAATCAAAGTCAGCAGGAAAAAACATGAGTGACAGAAGAGAAAAAGGACGTGCTCTGATGGGCAGGTTGTTCGCGGGGGCCGCGGGAGGCGGCCGCTTGCCGAAGCGGCTGCTCGACTACACCACCGAGCACCTGTTCGGCGATGTCTGGCAACAGGACGATCTGACCTTGCAGGAACGGTCCCTGACCACCTGCACCGTACTGATCGCCCTCGGACGCGAGCCGGAACAGCGCCTGCATTTCGTCGCAGCCCGAAACCTGGGGGTGCCGCGAGAAAAGCTCGAAGCCGTGATCACCCACGCGGCGCACTACGCGGGCTGGCCCGTGGCAGCGAGCGCTTCGCGCGTTCTGGAGGAAGTGTGGCCCGAGTGACCGGCCACCACCGGGAAACGCGATTCAGCCTGACGAAGTCCTGATTCGCGGGCGAAATTGCCGAATCGACCAGATTCGAGCGCATCTTCCGCATGTTCGCGGGGCGGGGACATCGCCGAGTTGGCCTCACCGCATCAGCGGCGCAATCGCAGCGGCGACTCTCTCGGTGTTGTCGTCGTTGAGACCCGCGAGGTTGATGCGGCTGTCGCCGACAACGTAGATGTGATGTTGATCCCGCAGGCGTTGCACCGCGTCGGCGTCGATGCCAAGCAGTGCGAACATGCCCCGTTGCGACTCGATCCACGAGCAGTCCAGGTCTGGCCGCACGTGCGCCAGACCGGAGGCGAGGCGCTTGCGCGCATGCCGGAGACGGCCGGCCATGGCCGCAACCTCGCGCCGCCATTCCTCCCTGAGCACCGGGTCGGCAAGCACCCGACCGACGATCAGCCCACCATGGGCCGGGGGCATGGAGTAGCTGTGCCGGGTGATCCGGCCGACCTGGCTTTCCACCGCCCGGCAGGCGGCGGCGTCCCGCGTCAGCCACAACAGGGCGCCCGTGCGTTCCCGGTACAGGCCGAAGTTTTTCGAGCACGAAGCGGCAACCAGCACTTCCGGCAGTTTCGCCAATGCCGCGCGCACGCAGGCGGCATCGGCATCCGGGTCGGCGCCCATCCCCTGGTAGGCCATGTCGAAAAAGGGAATGAGCGAGCGGCGTTCGAGGATGTCGAGGATGGCCTGCCACTCCGCCCCGGACGGGTCGGCGCCCGTGGGGTTGTGGCAGGCGGCCTGCAACACCACCAGGCTGCCCTCGGGGGCGCGCTCCAGGCAGTCTGCCATGGCCTGAGAGTCCAGGCGGTGCCGTACCGGATCGTAATAGGGATGCGTTTCGATGGGCACACCCGCGCCTGAGATCAGGTTGTAGTGGTTGGGCCAGGTCGGGCTGCTGACGTAGGCGGGCTTATCGGGCTGGGCCAGGGCAAACAGATCCGCCCCGACCCGCAAGGCGCCGCATCCGCCGGGGGTCAGCGCGATGCCGAGGCGGTCCTTCAGGGCGGGCAGTTCCGGCCCCGCCACCAGATCGCACATCGGTTCGAGAAACTCCCGGGGCCCGAGAACCGGGAGGTAGGCCTTGCTAGCCTGCTCTCGAACGATTGCCTCTTCAGCCCGGGCCACGGCCGCCATGACCGGCGTGTGGCCGTCGTCGTCCTTGTAGACGCCCACGGTCAGGTCGACCTTGTCCGCGGCCGGGTCTGCCTGGAACTCGGCCATGAGTCCGAGAATGGAATCGCTTGGGACCGTGTCCAGAGTGGAGAACGCCATCAGCCCGCCCTTCGGGTTGTGCGACAGTCCCGGCCGAGCGCCGGGAGACAATTCATCCAGATGGTACCGAACAAGCCGGCATGTTTCCGCCCCGCAGAGCCGGCGCCGCACTCCGGGGCGCTTGCATGGCGGCGAGATACGCACAGAAAGCGGTGCACTCGGTCACCGCGAAGTCGACATTGCGCGTGTTGACTTCTCAGCCCCTGAAAACTACCGGGTACTGCTCGCTGTCGAGGGGGTCTCCGTCGGCCAGAAGACCGTTGCGCAAGCCCTTGTTGGTGCCGGGTCGCGACGAGTAGGTAACGTCGTCGCCGGTATAGCGGGCGGTGTAGCCCCGCCGGCGAACCGCCTCGCTGCAGTTGCCGCCCGCGCCGTGCAAGACCAGCCCGTGAAAGGCATAGACATCGCCGGGATCGAGGTCGAAGCTGAAGATGTCGTAGGCATGCCTTTCCCGCTCGATGTCCGGGGCGGGTTCGTAATCCGGGTTGAGTTCGTAGTCGTAGCCCTCGATTCCTGTCCGGCCGAATACCTCGGGCTGGTACAGGCGCCCCCAGCGGTGCGAGCCGCGCACGAACTCGAGCGCGCCCGTCTCCGCCGTGGTCGGGTCCAGCGCAACCCAGAACGACAGCACCTGGTGGCCGTCCATGGGCCAGTAGGGCACGTCGTTGTGCCAGCGCGTGCGGTTCGCGGTACCGGGTTCCTTCACGAACAGTTGATCGTAGAGCAGGTTCACCTTGCGCGAGCCGAGGATTCTCCCGGCGAGTTCAGGCAGTGGCGAGTCAAAACAGAAGCGGCGGAATCCCTCGTGATGTTCCCAGGTGCGCAGGTTGCCGTGGAAACGGCCCCGGCCGTCTTCCGGCTCGTAACCATGATAGTAAGGCGCCGGGTTTGCGATGTCGTCCTCGATCGCGGCGGCAAGAATGCCCCGCCAACGCTCGTCCACGACACCACGCAAGGCGATGGCACCGTCCGAGTAAAAGGCGGCAATATCCCGCTGGGTGACGCTCATTCTCAGTTTTCTCGCAATGAATACCATCGCCGGAGCGGCATCCGACCCTCCCCGGCGTCCTGATGCCAGCCCCTAACCCGACCTATTCATGAATGAACTACTGCGACAGTCAATAGCAGCGAAATCACTGGGCGTACTCCCGCCGCGTGCTCAACGTGCTGTCAAGCACGCCTGCGCGCGCTCAACGTGCTGCAGCACGCGTCCGTGCGCCCAGCGCTTTCACTACTCTTGCCTGCCTCGCTACGTCCATTCACCAATAGGTCGGGCTAATGAGCCCGGCTGCGCCGAAACGCCCCCGAACCTCCGATCACCCACACAATAAAAGACGCAGAATCCTTGCGCCACCACAAGCTTGCGGACAGTTGTACCGGGCTGCGTCTCGCATTGGGTCCGCCCGCCGCTGGGCGGACAGCTTGAGCGTCGTGAACCGATGACGGAAAGTCAGTCAATCGCCGCCCCGACGCGATGCCGGTCTCAGAATCCAGTCCGTCAGGGAGACGCCAAAGTGACGGACGCGCGCGAAGGGGGCGCCGCCTCTACCCGGTATGCATTCCGAATCACCACTGGCTCCTCGAGGATCTGCCCCTGAAGCATGTCAATTGGTGTGGGGGCATCGCTCGGCAACCGCTGAATCTGTTCCAGTACCCGCATGCCGCGAAGTACCCGGCCAAACGTTGCGTAGCCATGCCCGTCGCGGCCGTCACCGGTGTAGCCAGCATCGAGCATCGGGTTGTCCTGCACGTTGAAAAAGAACTCCGAGGTCGCCGTACCGGGAGCCAGGCGCGCGAACGCGATGCTGCCGCGTTCATTCGGGATGCCGGTCAGCTCCGTGGTCTCATGGGCGACCGGTGGGAACGCGGATTCTGCCTCGGCGTATTCCTCGATGCCCTCGCTCATTGCGTGTGCGAGCAAGCCTCCCTGCACCACCTCGATCAGGCTCCCCTGCGACCGCCGGGTCACCCTGTAGAGGCTGGCGCCGTCGTAATGCCCGCCGTCCACGTAGGCCAGAAACTGCGCGACGGACAGCGGCGCGCGCTCCGGGTACAGAGCCACTTCGATATCGCCCTGGGAAGTTGCCAGCACGATCTGCACCGTCCGGTCCATGGGGTTGGCCGCAAGCCACCATTCACGCAGATCGTCGATGCGGTCAGGCCGCACATCGTCCAAAAACCTGGCGAATTCAGCGCCTGGAAAGTCGTTGTCGAGACCGCGCAGGTGCCGGTCGAAGAAGCCGCGCACAACATCGTTCTGGGCCTGGATTATGGTGTCCGCCTCTATGCTCCCGAACAGCGGCGTTCGCCAGGGCAGGCGCATGAACAGCGCGAAATCGGACACGCCAAGGTGCGTGACGTCTTCGACTGCCAGGCGATGGACATCGGACCTCAGCCCCGCCGTCTCGTGGCGCTCGTAGGAGAAATCGTTGAAACCGTGCCCGGATGCGTCCGGGTCTCCGGTGACCATGGCCGCCACCATGTTCACATCCGAATAGAACATGAGAAAAGGGGCCGGGACATTGCGGTTGAAAGGCCCGAAGTCGTAGTCGCCTCCGTCGAGGTTCACGCCGGCCCCACAGCGCGGATCGACCATGCAGACCCCGCCGGCGGCGGAGCCGCCGAAGGACATGCCCATTTCCCCGACCGATGAGAAGTCGCCCGCGCCGGCTATGCCGGCCACCGCGTCGGGCACATCGCCGGCTTCGAGCCGGTCATGGACGAAGATGCGGTCCGCCCGCCATACGGCGGCACTCACCGAAGCGGCGCGCTGGCCTTCCTTTAGCGCTCTCTCGTAGTTTGCCCGGACACCCCGGCGCCGCTCGTCGAAGGTCGCCCCGGCGAAACCCATGATCTGGTCCTCCGGCATTGCCGCTGCCAGCTTTTCCATTTCAGCGATCAGCGCCGGGTCCATTGCCGCGACATCGCCGTTCGGGAAAACCACGGGCGACGAGTCGTAGGTGTGTTGCACGGAAAAGACGATATAGCCGTGACTTGCGAGTTCTTCCATGAGCGCCGTGTTCTGGCCCAGAAAAGACGTGTACCCGTGGCTGTAGATCACGACCGGCTGATTCGCCGCAGCATCGGTGAGCGGTGCGTTTTCGTAGGAATTAGTGGAACTGTGCTTGAGGTACTGGAAGAAGAATGGCATGCCCATTACGCCGCCGAGGCCGGTGGCCGTGGTTTCGGCTTCAATCTCGCTGAAATAGGGTCGGGGCTCGAGCCCGGTGATGTCACCCGCCGGGTACCAGACGCGCACCAGCAGGCGCCTGGGCTCGTTCTCGTCGGCCGCCAGCACGCCCTTGCGCGTGTCATCGGCGAGTTCGAAGTCCCGTGAGCCCACCGGGTGCTCGCCGGACGGGGCCGGGAGCGTTGTGACCTGGAAAATGACGAGCAGCCCGGCCGCGCCAACGCCCAGCAGGGTGAGCAGGGAACCGCTTGCATAGGGCACGCGCAGGGGCTTTCGGCCTTCGCGGAGCCGGCCCAACCACACCGACACCAACAGCAGCAGTGCGGCGGCTACGCCGCCGATTGCCTGCCAGCGATGGTCCATGACCGCCACGAGGCCCACCGCAAGTGCGACGAGCGACCCCACGCCAACGATGCGTCTGCGCGCCTGCACGCCCATCATCCACCAGAAGGTAATGCCAAGGGCCAATGCCGCGCAGAGTATCCAGTCTATCAACAGCATGAAATTGCTCCATCAAGCCAGCGGTCGACCCGGCCGCCCCGAATACGGGCGGCATCAACCGAGCCGGTACTGTTCAAGAATAGTCCCGGCGGGATCCTTCCGGGATTCTACCCTGTGGCGGTCAGAGTCCGACCTGGGGGGAACCATGCGGATTGCCTGTTGTCGGACTTCAGCGTCTAGGGTTTTGCCAGGAGGTCACGTTGCCGGTCGGTTACGAAGCGTTCGCCCATTTAGCTGATCCGCAAAGACCCAATGCGGTTCTCAAGCTGAACGAGGTTCAGAGTTCCGCAGGGCACCGGCATGAACTGCGAGCGTATGCACGCGGTTTCAAGCGGTTCGTGGCGTACTTTCGACCCGAGGAAAACCGCACGGTAGCCCGAGCCTTTGCGAAGTCGATGCGTGCCCAGTTCGGTCGGGAGGCGGCCGCTTTCGCGCTCGAACGGAATGGCTTCCACCGGTTCGAAATACACGGCAAACCTCTGCAAACCCGGCGGGTGCGCGCGGTATTCGAAGTCGCGAAACAGCAACAGGAAGTTATCAGGGCGGACAACCGCGCCCTGACGGAAACCGTCACCGAGATGAGCGCCCCGGAAACATCACACCCCTTTCTGCGCGCTTGGATTTCCCACCGTTCGGGCCCGCAGAACAACGTGCAGGACATCGATCTGAACCATATCGCCCGCCTGGCGCAGCATGAGCTGGAGGAACTTGGCGCGAACGGCACTCACCGGTTGAACGCGGATGACATCTACGCGGTCCTGGGCCAAATCCCCCTCGACCAATCGCAGTCTCCCGAGACGGAGAGTGACCGGCTCAGTCTCGCACCAGGCCCTCGATGGGCCGACGCGAGCCAGCACACAGAGCCTGGTGCCAACGAGCGATTGAGTTCGCCTTCCATCGACACGCCGCCGGACCTCGAGAGTCATGTCGGCGAGGATGGCATCTATGAAGAGATCCCTGTTGCCCCTGCCGGGCGGGAGCCACAGCCAGGCACGCACAGAGCGGCCGCCAAGTCAGGCGCTGCATTAGAAGTGCGCGTACTGGATTCACTGTATAAACAAGCGAAAGAGCAACTGAACGACCTCGCCGGCGAACCGAACGAAGAGCAGATTCGGAAGGCGGTCGAAAAGATCCAGTTTTGGATTTCATCGACCCTGTTCGAGGCGCATCCACCACATGGACCGACCCCCCCGGGCGCTTACTATCGCGATGCCCTCACAACCTGCTGGGAATATCTCGTGGAGCGCTGCAACAAGGAAGGGATGCCGAAAGTCGCCGAACACATAGAGGCCTATGACAGGGCGCGCATGGAATCCCTCTACCGCAGCATACAGCACACCCTGGGGAGGGTGGTCGCTCCCCGTGGGCACCCTGAGTCGCTGGCCAGATCCGGTGAGGCGCTTGAGCCACTATCCGTTTCCAGCGAGGGTCTGGCGTTGTCGCCCGGAATCGGTGAGGACTTCAAGAGGCAGCAGGCGTTGTTGACGATTGGTGCCGAAATCGCAAAGGAGGCCGGCCGTGCCCGGCGCCCCGTTCCGTTCGGCGAGGTGAGATTCAAGGCGTACTGGCAAAGCATGCTGGCGCTCGACGGCGCGGATTCGACCCAGGCCATCGCCCGGCTCCTGGCGTCGCCGACAAGCGCCCTGAGGAGGGTGACAGAAGCCGCCAACTCGTTTCTGTCTGAATGGCCGGACAGCCAGGAGGCGCAACACACAATGGCAACCGGGGAATGGGATCGCGACGGAGTTTGTTACGGGAGCCTTGAGTGGATGGCCGCCAAGTCATGGCTGGATTTCATGAACGGGCTCGCCAGGGCTATCCCGACCGTTTTGAATCGAGTAGAGGTACCTCCGTTCGACACAATGCGCTCCGAACAGTTGAGTCCGGAAGAGCGCGCCATGTTGAGTAGCCTCGGCGTGCCGGTTCCCGAACAGAGGTTGCGCGCCCCGGCGGTAGAGGAACCCCGTCAGGACGCCTCTGCCGTTGCGGGCCGCCGGCTACCGAGAGAGGTTTCCCCAGCTGTCGAATCGCCAGCAGAAAGCACTCCGCACAAACGGCGGCAGTCTGTCGAGGAACGCCGCCCGGAGTCGCAGCCCCCGGACGGCAGCAACGCGGATGCGGCTTCCGATTCTCCATCATCGGCAGTTTAGCCGGGCGGTCCGGCCGTGGTTGAGGCATCGCCCCCAAGTCGCGCGTTACACGTCTAATACGCATTCAGCGTGCTGGCCGCGCCCCCGGGCAATCAGCGGAAATCTGGCCTGTCGCCGGTACCGTTGGGGCCGCTACGCCAACGCACCACGGATGTCTGTGCCGTGGGCCCAGGTAGCATGGGTGCCGCTTGAAATGCGGTGCGGCAGCATGATGCGGCACACCGGGCCCGCTTCCATGTCACTGGCCTCGTAAAGCACACACTCCGAACGGTCGTCGTTCATGTCGGTAACGAACGTGACCAGGTAGCCATCGTCCTCAGCCGTCGCCCCGACCCGGGGCGCGATTCCGGCCTCGCTCCCATATCGGCCTTCGCCGAGGTCGATGGAACAGGAATCTCCGGTGACCAGATCGTGCCTTGTAAATCCAGTGAACAGGAACCAGCCCGGCTTGCTGACCGCGCTGTAGGCGTAGCGGTACTTGCGTCCGCCATACCGAGGATTGATCGTGCCGAACTCCAGCGTTCGGTCATCGAGCCGTTCTTCGCGGGTCGCCCCCGTGCGCAGGTTGAACCGCCAGCGATGCAGGCGCGGCGCCATCAGTTCCACGTCCAGGTAAGCCATCATGCGCTCGTAGCCGGGCGGCGCGGTGGGGTGGCTGCGGGGTTCCGGGTGCTCCTGAAAATAGCCGTCCAGAACCACTTCGTCGCCCTCTTCAAAGGCATTCACCCAGTGCAGTACATAGGTGGGCTCCGCCTCGAACCACCTGACTTCATCCGGCTGCCCCAGTCTCGGGACGATGCCGAAACGGCTGGGAACATCCCGGTGCATGCGCACCACGTGGTGGCCGCGCGTCAGACGCTCGGCATCCCAGAACAGTGGCAGGTCATTGACGAGGGCGTAGTTTTCGGTGAACGCCATGTCGTGCGGCAGGCGCGGCCCGGGAAGCGGTATCGGCATGTAGTGCTTGAGTTGGTTGTCGGCGCCGACCACGCCGTAGTGCATGTACGGTGCGCTCTTGGAATAGTTGAAAAACAGCAGTTCGCCGGTGTGTTCGTCCAGTTTCGCATGTGCCGATATCCCCTCTTTGGGCACCCATTGTGCGGTGCCGCGGTCCTCCAGCGTATAGGGGTCGAGCCGGTAGCCCTCGCCGCACTGATAGAACATCGACAGCGCCAGTCCGCCGTGCACGATGATGTCCGTTGAGGATGCGTCCTTCAACGCTCCCTGCGCGCCCCATCCCGGCCGCTCGGACCTCGACGGATGTTCCATCAGGCCCGCCCAGAGCGAACGGCCCGCCTCCTGTTCCTCGCGGAAACCCCGGGTGCGCACGAAGCGATTGCGATACTCTGCCTGGCCGTCCGCAAAGCTCATCATGTGGATCATGCCGTCCCCGTCGAAGGGGTGGTAACGCCCGATGGGTTCGTGCACCGGGTTTTCCGTATTGCGCAGGTATACCCCGTCAATGTCCGACGGGATCTCGCCGATGACCTCCATGCCGGTCGCGTCGTACTCGTCGTAGTTCGGTGTCCAGGCGCCGTTGAGGTAGGGATGATCCCCCGGTGTCAGGGATGATTCGATTCGACCTACGCGCGTAGCCGGCATGTCGTTTCCTCCTTCGGTTGCCGAAGAACGGCATGGTTCAATTGTGCGAATCAAGCTCTGATTACGGCGTCATCGCTTTCTGGAGCGTACCGACATCATGATACTTGCGCCATATCTCAATCAGCCCGTACTCCATCGCCTTTTCGGCACACAGGCCCTCTCCGGCAACCGGCTGGAATTCACCAACGGCCCTCATGTGAACGATGCGGGAGTTCGCGGTCAGCGTTGCCCCCTCGAGCGAATGAGGTGATACAAGGCCGGAAGTACCAGCAGGGTCAGTACCGTCGACGACACGATTCCACCGATGACCACCGTGGCCAGTGGCCGCTGCACCTCCGATCCGATACCCGTATTGAGCGCCATGGGCAGGAACCCCAGGGATGCGACCAGCGCGGTCATCAGCACTGGGCGCAGGCGGGTCAGGGCGCCCGCCTCGACCGCCTCGCGCACCGACTGCCCTGTTGCACGCAGGTCCCGGATGAAAGTCACGAGCACCAGGCCGTTGAGCACGGCGATGCCCGAAACCGCGATGAACCCCACCGCAGCGGAGATGGAGAACGGTATGCCGCGCAGCAGCAGCGAGGCGATGCCGCCCGTGAACGCCAGCGGCACGCCGGAAAAGACGATCGCCGCATCCAGCGGGGAGCGCAGCGCAAACACCAGCAATACGGCGATGATCAGCAGCGTCACGGGCACCACCACGGCAAGCCGCCGGGCCGCCGACTGCAGATTCCGGTAGGTACCGCCGTACTCCAGCCAGTAGGCGGGCGGCATGTCCACCTGCCGCTCCACCGCGGCTCGAACGTCGGCGACGAACGAGCCCAGGTCGCGGCCGCGCACGTTGGCGGTGACCACCACCCGGCGCTTGCCGTTTTCCCGAAGTATCTGGTTGTAGCCCGTAACCACCTCCGTATCGGCAACCTCGCGCAAGGGCACGAAGCCGCCGCCGGGCAGTGGCACCGGGAGGTTCGAGAGCCCTTCGGGATCAGCGCGAAGTTGCTCCGCAAGCCGCACCACGATGTCCACGCGGCGATCGCCTTCATAGAGTTGGCCCGCCGTCGCACCGCCCAGCGCGGTCGCCACCACATCCTGCAGGTCAGCGATACTCAGGCCCATTCGGGCGAGGATCTCCCGGCGCGGTTCCACCGTCAGCACCGGCAGGCCGGCGGCCTGCTCGGCGGCCACGTCCACCGCCCCCTCCACACCCTCTACAGCCCGCCGGATTGCATCGCCGAGCCGGATCAACTCGTCGAAGTCATCGCCAAACACCTTTACGGCCAGTTCGCTGCGCACCCCGGCGATGAGTTCGTTGAAGCGCATCTGGATCGGTTGCAGAAATTCGTACCGGTTGCCGGGAACGGGTGCAACCAGCGCTTCCAGTTCGCGGATGACCTCGTTCTTCGGCTTCTCCGGATCCGGCCATTTGTCGCGGGGCTTGAGCATGATGAAGTTGTCGGCGACGCTCGGCGGCACCGGGTCGGTCGCCACCGCGGCACTGCCGATCTTGGCGAACACCGTTTCGACTTCCGGCATTGCGGCGATCTTCGATTCGAGCTGGGCCTGCATGGCCACCGCCTGCCCGAGCGACGTGCCCGGAATGCGCAGGGCGTGCATGACGATGTCGCCCTCATCGAGATTCGGGACGAACTCGGCGCCCAGCCGGGTGCCCGCCCAGCCGCCGGCAAGAACCAGCCCCAGCGCGGCGGCAATGGTCAGCACGCGGAAGCGGAGTGCAGTTCTGAGCGCTGGCCGGTACACGAATGCGGCGAAGTCCATGAGAAGATTGCGGCGCTCGCGCACCGGCCCCCGAAACAGCAGAGCCACCGTCGCCGGCACGAAGGTGACCGACAGCACCATGGCGCTCAGCAGTGCGATGACCACGGTGGCCGCCATGGGATGAAACATCTTGCCCTCGACCCCGGCGAGCGCAAAGATCGGCACGTAGACGACCGTGATGATGCCGACCCCGAAGAGCGCCGGACGGATCACCTCGCCGGTCGCACCGCGCACCACGGCGAGGCGCTCCTCCAGGGTCAATCCGCCGCGTCGCTCCCGGTCCCCCGGGCCGGCATCGCCCCAGGCTTCGTTGAGCCGCCGCAGGCAGTTCTCGACGATAATCACCGCACCGTCGACGATCAGGCCGAAATCCAGCGCACCCAGGCTCATCAGGTTGGCGCTCACCCGGTTCTCCACCATGCCCGTGACGGTCATCAGCATGGCCAGCGGAATCACCGCGGCGGTGATCAGCGCGGCACGCAAGTTGCCCAGCAACAGGAACAGGACGACGACGACCAGCAGGGCCCCGACGGTGAGATTCTCCCGCACCGTCTCCAGCGTCGCATCGACGAGTTCGGTGCGGTCATAGACGGGCCTGGCAAAGATGCCGCCGGGCAGGCTGCCCTGAATCTCATCGAGCTTGTCGGCCACCGCGGCGGCCACGACGCGGCTGTTCGCGCCGATCAGCATGAACACGGTGCTCATCACCACTTCGTTGCCGTCCCGGGTAGCGGCGCCGACGCGCAGTTGGTGACCCGGTTCTACCGTTGCCACGTCGGCAACGCGCACCGGAACGCCGTTTCGCTGGCTGATGACGACACGCTCGAGGTCCTGCAGCTGCGCGGCGCGGCCCGGAACGCGCAGCAGCCACTGGGCGCCGTTGTATTCGATGAAGCCCGCGCCGCGGTTGGCGTTGTTCTCCCGGAGATGGGTCAGCAGGTCGTCATAGGTCACGCCGAACGCCAGCAGCCTGGCCGGGTCCGGCGCCACCAGCACCTGTTTCGCAAAGCCCCCGATGGGGTTGACCTCGACGACCCCGGGCACGCGCAGAAGCTGCGGGCGAATGATCCAGTCGTGCACCGTGCGCAGGTCCGTGGGCGTCACCGGGGTGCCATTGGCGTTGCGCGCACCCGGTTCGGCATCGACGATGAACATGAAGATTTCGCCCAGCCCGGTGGCGATGGGGCCGAGCACCGGCTCCACGCCGGCGGGCAGCGACGCCCGCGCCGCGGTCAGCCGCTCGCCCACCAGTTGCCGGGCGAAATAGATGTCGGTGCCCTCCTCGAACACCACCGTGATCTGGGACAGCCCGTAGCGAGACAGCGAGCGCGTGTGGTCGAGCCTGGGCAGCGCCGCCATGGCGTTCTCCAGCACGAAGCTGACCCGCTGTTCGACTTCGAGCGGCGTATAACCGGGCGCCGATGTATTGATGACCACCTGCACGTTGGTGATGTCCGGCACTGCATCGATCGGCAGCCGCGTGAAGTTCCAGATGCCGAGGCCGGCGAGCAGGAACACCAGCACCAGCATCAGGCCGCGTTCCGCAATCGAGAAGCGAAGGATCGAGTCAAGCATGGTCAGGCGCCCCGCGGGACCGGAACCCGAGTCTTCGCCGCGCTCACCGGGGCCGCGTTGCCCACCCTCATGATCTGTCGGCGCACCGTCATGGATTCGTACCAACGCTCAGTGATGGTGGACCGCACCGTCCTTCTCGACTTCCGCCTTGAGAACGTAGCTGTTTTCGGTCACGTAGATGGAGCCGGGCTCCAGGCCGCCGAGCACCTCCACCCAGCCGTCCCCCGACCGGCCCAGCTTCAGCATGCGGACCTCGTACTGGTCGCCGACCTGCACATAGACCACGGTTGAATCGCGATAGCCCTGCAGCGCACCACGCCGGACCGCCAGCGGCACCTCGTGCCGGGCGATCTTCGCCTCGGCGGTTACGTACGTCCCCGGCGCCAGCGTTCCGGCAGCGTTGTCCAGCACAACCCGGGCCGGGATCGACTGGTCCGGCGCCGCGAACAGGTCGATAGACGAGATGGTCCCGTCGACCGAAGCGCCACCCGTAGCCGGCGCAACCGCCACTGCCGTACCCACGGCGACCTGCTGCTGGTCGCTTGGAAAGATCGACAGTTCTGCCCAGACTGATGAAGCGTCAACGATGGTGAACAGCCGCCTTCCCGCAGTCTGCTCGCCGGCGTTGGCGCTCCGCTCGGTGACCACGCCCGATATGGGCGCGTTGACGGAGTTTGCCTGCAGGCTCTCGTTGCTCTCGACGATGGCCAGCACATCCCCTTCCGCGACCCGGTCTCCAGGCTTCGCGTGGACGGCGCGGATGGCGCCGTCGAAACGCGCGCTGACCTCCAGAACCCGGTCAGGATCCGGCACGATGCGTCCGTAAACCGTACTTGTCTCGTCGATCACCGCCGGCCCGGCGACCGCGGTTCGCAACCCCAGCGCCGCCGCCGTTTCCGCATCGATGCGTGCACGGCCTTCGAAACTGTCGTACATCCAGCGGTGCGTGCGGCCGCGGTGGGCGGCGGTGACGCTGACGCTGAACGAGTGGGGTTCGTAAACCGTCGGCGTACCGCGAAGGAACCCACCAGCCGGGCGAAACTCGTGCTCGTCGACCCGGTTGCCGAGCCGGGACAGTCGGACGCGCAGGTCGACACCCCGAAGGTTCAGTGCGCGGCCGCCCTCGGAGACCCAGGCGCGAAACTCCGGCGCCGTTCCACCAGCTTCGAAGATAGCCAGTTCGACGGCAAACGCCCCGTCCCGGAGCATGCGGCCGTTGTTCGGCCCGCGTTCATACGTGCCATCATCCGCCGCGGCCCCCGGCACGGGTTCCATGCCGCCATGCCCGCGGTCGCCACACCCCGGGAGACCGGCCACAGGGATCAGGATTGCGGCGGCAAACGCCAATCCGCCGGGTAGTCCGCGAACCATGGTCCGAAGTCGTGCATTCATGACGATTCCCGTCCCGTTCCAGCCGACGGCAACACGGTCTCGCCGGTCAATCGCTCTAACTCGATCAGGGTCTCGTGCGCGCCAATGCTGGATTCCAGGTGCTCGTGCCTGGCGCCCAGCAGTTCAGCCTGCACTCCGGTGAGTTCGACAAAGGTCGTGCGGCCCAGTTCGTAAGCCCGCTCGACGTCGGCAAGCGCCCGTTCAAGCTGCGGAATCAGCCGGTCGCTGATCGCCGCGGCCACGTGGATGTGATGGTTCAACTCCTGGTAGAGCGCGTAAACCGCGGCCTCGATCTCGACCCGGGCTGCCCGGCCCTCGCCGGCGGCCCGGCTCATGGCAGCGCGCGCTTCCGCGATGCGGCCCTGGTATCGCTCGCGCACCCCGATCGGGATCGACAGGCCCGCGACCAGCGCAAGGTCGTCGGTCATTTCGAAGCGGCGCACGCCCGCGTGAACCTCCCAGTCGGGCCGGCTGCGGGCTCGGGCCACGCGCAGTTCCGCTTCGGCGATGCGTTCCCGCGATACGAAGCGAGCCAGGTTCGGGTTCTGTTTCACCCGGTCGACCAGGTTCTCCACGGGCTCTGGCGAGGGAAGCGAGCGCAGGTTACCGACCGCCGCCACGAAATCCGGTTTGCGCTCGCCCCACTGGGCGCTGAGGCGATGCCGCGCGGCGAGCAGTTCATGATGGTGGTCCTCCTCCAGCAATTCCGCACGCACCAGCCCGGCCCGCGCCCTTGCCAACGCGGCCTGCATGGCGCGCCCGGCGCGGACCCGTGACTCCACCGCCGCGATGGTCTGTTGCGCGAGGCGGATCCGCTCCGCCGCGTGTCCGAGGAGTTCCTGGAACGCCAGGCAGGCGATGAATCGACGCGCCGTCTCCGCGGCCGTGTCGAGCCGCAGAATTCGGGCATCCAGTTCAGCGAGCGCGACATTCGCCCGAGCCGCTTCGACCTGCCGCTGCCGCACGCCCCGCTCGATCGCCCATGCGATCGAAACGGTGGTCTCGGCGCTTCTCATGCCACGAAAATCGCCGCTTCCCAGGGCATCGCTCACGGTGACATCCAGCTTCGGGTTAGGGCGGATGCCGGCTTGCTGAAGCCTGCCCTCCTCCGCTTCGATCTGGTAGCCAAAGGCAACCAGTGCCGGATTTCGGGCCATGGCCCTGCCCAGTGCCTGATCCAGCGTGAGGCTCGGCCCCGCCGGTATCGTTTCGTGCTCCGCCGCGCTTTCTTCGGGCTCTGCCGCCGCAGCGGATGCCGCAACGGCGCACACCGCCAGGCACCGCCCGGCGCGACGCGCAATGGCATCAATCATCGAAGAAATCTCCCAAGGTATACACAGGATCGCGTACCAGTGGTACGCCCGGGATTCGGGTGCTTTGCGCACGGCCATCGACCACCGCCGAGGCCGCGCGCAACCGGAAAATCCGCCCGCTAAACGGCCCGTGCAGGCGGCCCGCGCGAGGGCTGCCGCCATTGCCGCCGGATTGCCGCCGGCTGGGATTCGGCGAACGATTGGTGCTCCCGGACCGCACCTGCGGCTTCGAGGCAAGGTCCGTGGTGCAGGTCGGTGTCGAGGTCCGGCAACTTCCAGTTACTGGAACCTAACTCCGTAACGGCAACGCCATTGCTGTCGGCAGGTTGCCTGTCTGCGCCATGCCCGCCCGCTGGGGATTCCGAGTGGTGAACGACGGAGTGGTTGACGTGTTCGTGCAGACCGTGGAAGTGCAGGTGCGCGCCCCCGCGATCGCCCGCATGGCCACCGGCGTGGCCATGCACGTGCAACCCGCCGATCTGCACGGCGAGTAGGCTCGCACAAGTACAAAGAAGGATTGACACCCGCAGTAAGCGCATGAGCGCCATCGTACCACGCCAATACCGGCCACACCCGCACGAACTCGTGCAGCAGCGGCTTGCGAAATCGATCCCGGTGATTTCTTGAAAATCAGTTAGTTAGTTCTTGTCCGTAAAAGCGGAATTCGAGGGCGGGATGCTGGGGGAAAGCGACTGCGAATTATCTCAAAGAGCGCTCCGCCAAGCAAAAAAAAAACGATCCGGCTTCGCCCAGCACGCCGCAGTCGCGGTCCGCGGGTCTCGTTTCGCCGGGTTTCCCGTGTCTTCGGGGCGGGCGGGCACGAGCACGCGCCGGTTGTTCCAACCGGCTGGCGGCGATGGCGGACAGCGGCGTCAGGCCGGCTGGGGATGCAAGCGAACCAGACGCATCAGGTTGTGGGCGAACACCGCCGATTGGACGTAGGCCTTGAAGCGCGGCAAGCCGCGCCACAGGCAACGCCCCAGGCCGAAGCACCGTTTCAGGTAGGAGATGCCCGCCTCGACGCCGGCGCGGAAACGCTTGAGCTGCCCGTACAGCCACGACGAGGAGGTCATGTCCGCGGCCTTCAGGCCGCGCTTCTTGTGGAACACGACGTGCTCGATGCCCAGCGCCTTGGCGTCGTTGAGGTTCGCGCGCGAGGCGTAGCCGCCATCGAAGGCCACCCGCGACGGCGCCGAGCCGTAGTGCTCGATATGCCGCTGAAGCATCGGCAGACAACGCGCGCTGTCCGCCGGGTTGCCGTCCTCCACCACCACGTCGAGCACCAGCCCGCTCCGCCCCGTGGCCAGGTTGATCTTGTGGCCGTAACGCGTCACGCGGCCGCCCTTGACGATGATGTCGGTGTGCGGCTCGAACAGGCTCACCACCTTCTCGCCCGCCGGCACCGTCTCGCCATCGAACACCCGTCGCTCCGTCTGGTCCGTCACTTTGCCGAGCAAATCCAGATAGGCCGTCGCGGTCTCCACCCAATCCCGGCTCCAGGCCGTGCCCGCCACTGCCACCGCCGGCAACGCCGCCTCGATGTAACCCATCGTCCGCCCGGTCAGACGCAACAGCTTACGGTAGGTCTTGGCGCGCCGTTGGGCCCCGCGTTGCGAGCCAACCTCCAGCGCCCGCCGCTTCGCGGCCCGGCAATGATCGTGGAAGTCGATGGCCGACGCGCCCAACTCGTCTCGCGCCTTGCGCAACAGCTGCGTCAGCACGCGCACCCCGTCGAACAGTAGCCGGCTGTCCGAGGGCTCAAGGATGTGCGTCTCGGTCACCGTGGAATCGACGCGCACCGCCTTCCCCATCTCGACCCCTGAGCCGTGCGCCACCGCCAGTAAGGTTCGGTTGATCGCTTCCCAGGTCGCGGCGCCGATCGCCCCGACGGTGGCCTGCAGCACCGATTTTCCCGGCGCCCGCCGCGTCGGATCGAGCCGTGCGAAGCGTTGCGCCGAGAGCGAATCCCGTAGCGTGAATGCCAGTCCCCGGTAGCTCTCGCCGCGCAGATGCATGAGCACCGCGCAACGCAGAATCGTCTCGCGGGTCAGGCCGTGACGGCCCAGGCTCGACCCTACCCCGCCATCGGGGTCGGCGGCGATCTCGTCGAGCAATTCGGGGTGCGCGTCGAGCCACGCGGACGCCCATTCCAGTTCGTCGGCGACGGGGTGGTCAAGGACTTGGGGATCGAATAGACTGGTTTGAGCGGTGCGTTTTGCGCGCATTGCGACCTCCGGCGTTTTTGGTTTTCCAGTGTTTTTATTAGGAAAGTGAAAACACAGGATATCGGAAACGCCGGTTTTAAGCCACCTGAAACGACAATTTGTTCAACCAAATCAATCCGTTATGAGTTTACGGACAGGAACTAGTTAACGTGCCGGCCCGGGTCCATCCCGAGCGCCGTTGAACAGGTCAGGAGTCGACCAGCAGGTTCCGGAACGGTTGCCTTTCTTTCCAGCGGTACGTATGGAAGTCGCGCCGATCGGTCGAGAGTATCCGTCCGTCGCCAAGATCGTTCGCGGCTACCACGAGCGAGGCATCTGCCAGGTCCATCGGCAGGTCCTGGTACTTCTCCATCAGCGCACGTATTTCCGGAAGCCGTTCGGGATGGATTGCGTGGATGTCGACGTATCTCGACACCTGATCCAGAAAACGCAGTTCCGCCTCCACCCCAAGCCGTGCAAGCATCAGGTGGCATGTCTCGGCGAGTACCGGCCAGGTAACCACCAGCCTGTCTTCGAGTCCTCGCGTCACCGATACCGCCCGATCGTGCCATCGATCCCGGCGGTTGGCCAAGGCAAGCCAGTAGCCCGTATCAGCCAGCGCCATGCTTATCCGCCAGGTCGCCGGCAATGTAGCGCTTGTACTCGTCGGCAAGATCCTGAGGGCCCTCAGCGCAGCCGATAAAGTCGCTCGACGTGAGGCCGTCCAGCTTGTCTCGCGCACGGGCCATGCGTTCCCGATGCAAATGATCGATAGCCTGTTTCAGCACGTCGCTGGCACTTGACCGTGTCAATGACTGAAGTTGTGCCAGCTTCGCAGCGCGCTCGTCATCCAGCCTGGCATTGACTCGCATCTCGCCCGGCTCCAGCTTCTGAAAACGGATAGATGGTAGAGCGTATGACACCGACATACAAGAAGGGGCGGCAAAGGCTGCCTAAGGGACCCGGTCCACATGAGGACGGTGGTCGTGAACCGATCGTGTTGAAACCAGTGTATCTTCACCGTGTTTCAATCTCGACAGGACGACTCCATGCCAGAGCCCCTGCGTCTCACCGTCAAGAACGCCGTCGCCACCATCAGCATCAACGACGCCCCCTACAACCGCATGAGCCTCGACTACATGGATGCGCTGGAAAAGCTGCTGCCGAAGCTCGCCGGGGACGACAACGTGCGCGCCCTCGTCTTCACGGGCGAGGGAGAAGACCATTTCTCCGTAGGCATGCACCTCAAGCAGTTCGCTCAGGGCATGGAGCGCAAGGGCGGCGCGGACGCCCTGCTCGACCAGCGGCTGCGCGTACTCAACACCATCGAGCAACTTGGCAAGCCGAGCATCGCCACCCTGTTTGGATTCTGTCTCGGCGGTGGCCTCGAACTGCCCCTGGCCTGCCATTTTCGGATTGCGGCAGAAAAAGGGGCACAGATCGGTCTTCCGGAGATGGATCTCGGCGGCGTGCCCGCCTGGGGCGGCTCTGCGCGGCTGCCGCGCTGCGTCGGCCGCGATCACGCCCTCGACATGATTCTGCGGGGCCGCAAGATCGGCGGCGAGGAGGCACTGCGGATTGGCCTGGTGACAGAGATCCTGCCCGTCTCCGAACTAAAGGCACGCGCCCAGGCACTCGGCGAAGAACTCGCCCGGCAACCGCGGCTCGCGGTGAAGGGCGTGCTCGATACCATCGTCGGCTTCGAATCGAAGAGCCTTGCCGAATCTCTGCTCGACGAACGCGACGCCGTAAAGCTGACGCGCGGCACCCCCGACGCCGCCGAGGGCATGCGCGCCTTCCTCGAGAAGCGGCCGCCGGTGTTCAATCAGTCTTGAGCCGGGCGTCGCGCCCTGCAGAAGACCCATCGGCGGACAGGCGCACGAAGTCGATCGATGACTGCAGTAGCTACGCCCACATTGGACCAGCACTAGGCGCGTCGCCAAGCGACGCGATCAAGTTGCTCCGCAACTTGGAGACGTTGTTCGAAAATGCGACTCAACTCTCCACATAAAGGCCGTTCAAGGAATCTAGTACAATGAGCCGGAATGCTCTCAGTCTACGTAGTTGCTGCGTTCCTTGAGCCTGCTTTACCTCACCGTACCGTTGACAAGAACCGATTTCGGTGCCACTGTTCGGTACTGATATCGGTGCTTGGAAAAACCATGCGATACGTAACCATGACGGAGTTCAAGCAACAGGCCAGCCGCATTCTCGACGACAGGAAACCGACGGCAATTCTGCGAAACAGCAAGATTGAAGGATACTACGTGCCGGCAGATTCCCTGGCATTCGACACGATGGACGATGCCCGCGTGCAGGAGCTCACCCGGTCAGTCCTCGATCAGCGATCGGAAGTGCTGGAATACCTGGCCAATCGGTGAGGGTCGCGCTACCGACCGAACAGCAGGTCGCCGACCTGCATGAGCATCTGCTGGCGAGACACGGCGGGCTGCCCGGCTCCAGAATCGGCACTTCGGTTGGCGCCATTCTCGGGCGTATCCAGGCGAATCTGGCCTATCGGTTCGAAAATCCAACTGTCCAGCAGGTTGCCGCCTTTACGGTGTACGCGATTGCGGTCGGTCATCCCTTCAATGACGCCAACAAACGCACGGCGCTTGCCGTCGGCGATCTGATCTTGTTGATGAACGGTCAGCAAGTCATCCGATCCGAGTATCAGATCGAGCTTGCCGACCGAATCGTCGAGCTTGCCGCGGGCAAAATCGGTGAAGTTCGGTTTATGAATGGCTACGTCGAGATGCTGGAGCGACGTGCCGGGGAACCGGAATCTGGCGTCCCCCCTAGCCCGACCGATTCATGAATGAACTACTGCGGCAGTCAATAGCAGCGAAATCACTGGGCGTACTCCCGCCGCGTGCTCAACGTGCTGCAAGCACGCGTCCGTGCACCCAGCGCTTTCACTACTCTGGCCACCCTCATTACGTCCATTCATGAATCGGTCCGGCTAGAGCAATCGTGTGTCGATGCTGAAAGAATCCGGTTTGCCGATTTTCAATTTGCGGAAGTCGGCGTGTAACGGATTAATGATGGCGTTGTTTTCCTGCGGGACAACCACGGAAGGGATTTGCAGGAGTGCAGTTTCACTGGCCTCGAGCCAGTCACGACCGATCTGCTGTGGCGTCGCCGGCGCCGGCGTTTCGCGCCAGTAGGCCGGCAGGTCATTCGCCGTGAATGAAGTGACGTTAATGTCATCGGGGACGTCGACCCGGATGACCAGGTGATTCGGCATGATCGACGAGTCAACGTGGACCAGTGTTTCCAACACTGTTAGCGCAATGGAGCTCGCGGTGTAGACGGCGGGGAATCCCGGCGGGGTCCAGCGGCCGCCGACACGTCGAGAGCCTTCACCGGAGAAGGCGATATCGACATATTTTGCGAGCGTCAAGCGATACAGGATCATCGAGTGTTCGTTTGCGTTGCAGTTAGAAGTTCCGTTTCGTGACCTTCCGCGCTGTTTGAAATGGCGAATCTTTACCACTGGTGCCAGGAAACGCTGCAAGACCGTAGGCGAAGCCGGAGCCAAGCCGTGAGGCAGCCTTGTTCCGTTTCCGCGGCTTGCGCATTTTCGCGCCTGTTCAAGAACGAACGGTTGCGCTGTGGCCGCTACGATCAGTTATGCAAACACTCCGAATTCGAGTCGCGTCAACACGGCATCAACTTCATGCACACCAGCATCGGTATCCATCAGCGACAGTGGCGTATCTCCAGACAGTGCTTGATTTGGCAACGAGAACCAGGCCAGGGCGTCTTTGTCAGAATCGAACACAGTCAGTGCATGATCAAAGACATCGCGCAGCCGCAACAGTCGATCCGATTCCACGGGGTTCAACATGGCATCGCTACCCGCCGACCGCAGCCGACCCCATTTGCGTACAGACGTGCCGAGGATGGCGGCGAATCGCGCAACCGGAATCGACCAGGAGTCCATGACCTCGACCGCTTCCGCGACAGGAACCCCGGTACGAACTCGGGCGACCCGACTTCGGTAATCTGGGGCAATGACAAGGTTGTTTTGAGCGCTCATGGTGGAGTCCTGTATCCGCCATATGGCGTATCATACCGGACATATGGCCGATTTAGAACGGGTGCGATTGCCTATTCAACGCCTCAAAGCGGGCCAAATAGGAATTCACGCCTCACACGTCATGACGATGGGCATCACTGCCGTTCGCTTGAGATCATCCTGGGTAAAGTCCCTTGGCTTCACGACAATTTCTTATTAATCAATCGTTTAAAGAACTTTCTCAGAAATCGGCCTGGCGACGCGACTTGCCTGCGCCAGTTCGAGTAGTTGCGTCTCTACAGCGACACACCGCGCGTCGGCTCGAAGTAGCGCCTGTTCGGGCAGGACCATATACAATTACTCCAACGTTACCGCAGCCGCGCACGTCGGCGAACTGGCGTCATCGCCGGGGTACATCGCGTGACAAAACATACTCAGCACCCTTCTGCCGCCGTCGGGAAGGAGGGCCAGATCGGGCGCTACCTCGAACTCTTCAGAACGAACGACGACGAAGGCGTGTTGGCTCGCAAGCGGCATTATGCCGACGTGTCCGCCTTGTACTACACGCTGGGCAGCCGTCTTTACGAACTCGGCTGGGGACGGTCTTTCCACTTCTGCCCGTTCAAGAAGGGCGAGACGCTTGCCGTTGGGCTCCGACGGCGCGAACGCTACATCTCCGATCGCCTGGGCTTGCAGCCAGGCATGGTGGTCCTCGATGCGGGCTGCGGCGTCGGGGGGCCGATGCGCGAGATCGCGCGCCACTCGGGGGCGCGGGTCGTCGGGGTTACCATCGTCCCCCAACAGGTCGAGATGGCACGGCGTTACAACGAGCGCGCAGGGCTCTCGCAGCAGTGCGAGGTCATGCTCGCGGACTTCATGGATCTGCCCATGGACGACGCCAGCTACGACCGCGTCTACGCCATTGGAGCGACCTGTCACGCACCGGACCGCACTCGCGTGTTCAAGGAGTTGTTTCGGGTCCTCAAACCCGGTGGCCTGTTGGCGACGGACGAGTGCCTGCTCACCGAACGGTACGATCCGGACGACCCGGACCATCAACGCATCCGGCTCGAGTTCGAGCGCGGCTACGGTATTCCGGACATGGTCACTGCGGCGGAGTGCCGCCGGAGCATGATTGCGGCCGGCTTCGAATTGCTGGAGGCCGCTGATCATGCCACGGAGAGCGACCCGGAAACGCCCTGGTACTCACCGCTTGAAGCAACCGGATTCTCGATGCGGGCCCTGGCCCGGTCCCCGGTGGGCCGTCGGGTGATCGAGCGGGCACTCGGCATCCTCGAGATGTTGCTCCCCTCGGCCAGGGGTAGCCGCCACGTAAGCGATGTGCTCAACGGCGGGGCCGACGCGACCGTCGAGGGAGGCAAGGCGGGGATCCTGACGGCCCTGTACTTCATGCTTGCCCGAAAGCCGGACGGGGCCGAGCCGACATCGATGGGCTCCGGGCGGGCGCGGGACTGAAACGCATCGTTCTACCCGCTACGCGCTTTCAATCTCGTAACCGTTCATCGTCACCACGCATTTCCCAACCACCTCCCTGTTCTGAAGCATGCGCATCGCGTCCACCGCGCGTTCGAGCGGGAAGCCGGCGCAGACGTATGGGTCGATTACGCCGGAATGAGCCAGGTCTTGAACCGCTGCGCGGATTCGCCTGCCCAGGGCAGGGTCGCGGCGGCCGATTTCGCCCGCGCGCACCCCGATGACTGTCAATCGGCATCCAATAATGACCCCCGATCGGCGTCCAAAATTGACCCCCCTTCTGGCATGCATCGGCGGGCTGTTGCCGGTGGTTCCCGGGATGAGCGCGCCTTCGCGTAGCGCTTGACGCGACGCGAAGCGAAGGCGCGCGGGGTTTGGTCAGCGAATGCCGTCGATTCGGCTTTCGAGTTGTTCCGGAATCAGGAGCGGTGGGTGAAGCGCCAGCTCTCGTTCCCGGTTTCGATGATGTCGCAGTGATGGGTGAGACGGTCGAGCAGAGCCGTGGTCATCTTCGGATCGCCGAACACGGACGGCCATTCTCCGAAGGGCAGGTTCGTAGTGATGGCGATCGACGTGACCTCGTAGAGCTTGCTGACGAGATGGAATAGCAGTTGTCCGCCGGTCTGCGCGAAGGGGAGGTATCCGAGCTCATCGAGGATGATCAGGTCGCGCCGGCACAGTTGGTTGGCCGTGCGTCCCTGGTTGCCGACCCGGGCTTCGGCATCGAGGTGGTTGACCAGATCAACGACGTTGTAACAGCGGGCCCGGGCGCCGTTGCGGATACAGGCACGCGCGATCGCCACGCTCAGATGGGTCTTGCCGCTGCCCGTTCCACCGACCAGCACGAGGTTGCGCTTGCCTTCCAGGAACGCGCCGGTGGCCAGATCCCGGACCAGGGGTTCGTTGACCGGGCTGGTCGAGAAGTCGAAGTCACCCAGTTCCTTGGCCATGGGCAGCTTGGCGATGGTCATCTGGTACTTGATCGAGCGCGCTTTCTTGTCGGCGATCTCGGCCTTGAGCAGATCGCCGAGGACGCGCTGTATCGGATGTTGCCGCTTGAGCGCCTGGTCCACGATCTCGTCGAAGGCTGCGCGCATGCCGGACAGGCGCAGCGCCTTCATCAGATCCAGCACCTCATGGCGTTCCATGGGAGGCCTCCCTCAAGCCGTCGTAGCGGTGACAATCGGCTGTCGGCTCCAGATGCAAACAGAGGTCCGCCGGCGTCGGGATCGGCGTCGGTGGCGCGGGCTGGCGCTGCCGCGCCAGGATGTTGAGCACCACATCGGCGCTGCAGGCACCTCCGGCCAGCGCTTCGGTACAAGCCGACTCAACCGCCTCCAGCCCGTCCTCGAGCACCGCCCCGAGGATCTTGACCATCTGCCGGTCGCCATCGTCATGACGGCCCAGCCGGGCGCGCAGGCGGCCCAGTGCGCCCGGCAACTGCCAGTCCTTGAACGGCGCGCCGTTCCTCAGGGCGCCGGGCTTGCGCTTGAGCACCGGCACGTAGTGCCAGGGATCGTAGATGACCCGGTTGCGCGCGAAGCAGCGCGGATGCTCACCGACCGTCTCGCCGTCCTGGCGGATCACGATCGTCTCGGCATAGGCCTGCACATCGACCGGCCGCCCCACGGCACGCGCTTCTACGCTGTACTGGTTGCGGTCGAAGCGCACCAGGCAGGTCTTGGAAACCGCCGTCTCGACGGCCCGGAAGCCATCGAACGGTCCCCGGTAGGCCATCAGATAGGGCCGCTCTTCCTCGAACACCGCCCACGCCGTCTTGTGCTTGAACTCCGGATGCCGGCGCCGCTTCGCCTCCTCCAAGCACTGGTCCCGAAGCCGGGCGTTGATCTCCGCATACGACCGTCCACGCGGCCGCGGCACGAACAGACGCCCACGCGCGTATCTCACCTGGTTCTCCACCTGGCCCTTCTCCCAGCCGGCTCCGGGTGTACAGGCGACCGGGTCGATCAGGTGGTGCGAACACATCTGCAGAAACCGCTCGTTGAAGACGCGTTCCTTGCCGACGAACACCGTCTGTACCGCCGTCTTCATGTTGTCGTAGATGCCGCGGCGACAGACCCCGCCGAAGAACCGGAAGCTCCGCTCGTGGGCCTCGAACACCATCTCCTGGCCTTCGCGCGGAAAAATCTGAACCAGGAAGAGGCGACTGTGGCACAGCCGCAGGTGCGCCGCCTTGACCCGGATGGTCGTGCCGGCGATCACCGCATACTCGTGACTCCAGTCGAACTGGTAGGCCTCGCCGGGGTCGAAGGTCAACGGCACATAGGCTTGCCCGTCCGATCCCGATCGCTTGCGTCGCCAGGACGCCGCGTAACGGCGCACCGCATCGTATCCGCCGTCGTAGCCCGAGCCGGCCAGTTCCTCGTAAATCCGCACCAGCGACAGGCGATCGCGCCGGCGCTTGTCCTCGTTGGCTTCCAACAACCGGTCCAGTGCCTCGACCCAGGGCCCCAGCTTCGGCAGCGGCTGAACCGACCGTTCATAGCGCAACGACGTCTCGTCCGAGCGCACCACCTTGCGCACGGTGTTCCGCGACAGCTTCAAGTCCCGAGCGATCTGCTTGATCGGAATGCCCCGGCCCAGATGATCCCGACGAATTCGCGCGATGGTCTCCACAACCAGCATCTCCACTCACCTCGTGCGTCCATGCAACGAAGTGAGTTGATGGGTTCAACTTTAGGGGGTCAATTTTGGACGCCGATTTCCCCGTCAGGGGGTCAATATTGCACGCCGATTAACACCGATGACGGAAATGCTCTTGATGAGAATGAGGTTCACGGAGGCAGCGGGCCAGCGGCCGCCGACGAAGCCGATGCTGAGGATGCGTCCGCGCCAGTTGATGCAGCGCATCGACTCGTCGAAGACATCGCCGCCCACCGGGTCGTAGACCACGTCCGCACCGCCGGATCCCGTGATTTCCTTTACCTTGTGGCGGAAGCCGCCCAGGGACCCGTCCGGCAACGTGTAATTGATGACCGCATCGGCGCCATGGGATTTCACCACGGCGAGCTTGTCGTCCCGGCCGCCCGTGCCGATGACGCCGGCGCCGTAATGCTTGCCCAGTTCCACCGCCGCCAGCCCCACGCCGCCCGTGGCGCCGTGAACCAGCAGCCACTCTCCGGCCTGCAGGTCGCCGCGCACCACCAGCCCAACATAGGCGGTGGTATAGGCGGTGCGATAGGAGGCAGCCTGGGCATAGGTCATGTTGCCGGGCATGGGCTCCACGGCGGCGGCAGGCAGGTTCAGCGCCTCCGTAAATCCGCCGCTCTGCAGCCCGAAGCAGACCGAATCGCCTTCCCTGACATGGGAAACGCCCGAGCCCACAGCCGCGACCTCGCCCGCTCCCTCGCTGCCCGGGGCGAAGGGCCGGGGTGGCTTATGCTGGTGCGTTCCCTGAATCATCATCAGGTCCGGGTAGTTGACGGCGCAGGCCTTGGTGCGCACCTGTACCTCTCCGGGCCCCGGGGCGGGCAACTCGGTCTCGTCAAGACTGACCGAGGCGATGTCGTCGCTTGTTTCGTGACAGCGAATCGTTCTTATGCGCGCCAAACCTTTCTGATGCCTCCGCTTGTCGGTGGGGATTGCTGGCGCGAAGATACATGGTGCCGTTGGGTTTGAGTAGTAAGGGCTCAGGCTTCGCAGTCCGGCCCGACGGGCAGGTTTCCGGTTTGTTCACCCGGGGAATTTGCGTATTCTCTTGCACATGACCAATGCAAACCCCCACATCATCCCGGATCCATACAGCGTAGCCATCGAGGACTTCGACCTCTCCGACCCCCATCTCTTTCAGCACGATGCGCACTGGGGTTATTTCGAGCGCCTGCGGAACGAGGATCCTGTGCACTACTGCCGGGAAAGCCGTTTCGGGCCTTACTGGTCCGTCACCAAATTCCAAGACATCCTGTACGTCGACCGGCACCACGAGATCTTTTCTTCCCAAAGCGGTGTCAGCCTGGGCGCGCCCGTTACCGTTCCCAGGGAAAAGCTGATGAACACACCGATGTTCATCGCCATGGACCCGCCCAGGCACGACGTTCAGCGGGCGGCCGTGCAGCCGGCGGTAGAGCCGCAGAACCTCAGGGCACTTGAGGGCACCATCCGCGAGCGTGCCGGGCGGATCCTCGATTCTCTGCCCGAAAACGAGACGTTCAACTGGGTGGACCGGGTTTCGATCGAACTCACCACGCAGATGCTGGCGACGCTCTTCGATTTCCCGTTCGAGGAGCGGCGCAAGCTCACCCGGTGGTCCGATGTCGCCACCGGGTCGCCGCGTACCGGGGTTGTGGACAGCCACGAACAGCGGGTCGAGGAACTGCACGAATGCCTGGCCTACTTTACCCGGCTGTGGAACGAGCGGGTCAACCGGCCGCCGGCGAACGACCTGATTTCGATGCTCGCGCACGGCGAAGACACCCGCAACATGAAACCTATGGAGTTTCTCGGCAACCTGTTGCTGCTGATCGTGGGGGGCAACGACACCACCCGTAATTCCATCTCGGGCGGCGTGCTGGCGCTGAACCTGTTCCCGGACGAGTACGACAAACTCCGCGCCAGGCCAGAGCTGATCCCCAACATGACGTCCGAGATCATCCGCTGGCAGACGCCGCTGGCCTACATGCGCCGTACGGCACTCAAGGATACGGAACTGGGTGGCAAGCGCATTGCCGCGGGAGACACGGTGCTGATGTGGTACGTCTCCGGCAACCGGGACGAGGAGGTCATCGAGAATCCCGATGCTTTTCTCATCGACCGCAGGAACGCACGGCACCACCTGTCGTTCGGGTTCGGCATCCACCGCTGCATGGGCAACCGGCTGGCGGAAATGCAGTTGCGCGTGCTCTGGGAAGAGATCATGAAGCGCTTCGGCTTCATCGAGGTGGTGGGCAAGCCGGTGCGCACGCTTTCCGCCTTCGTCAAGGGTTATACGGCGTTACCGGTTCGCGTGCACCGCCTGCGCGCCGCTTGATCCGCTGGCGATATGAAAATCGGTATCGCAGCGGCGTTCGGCGATTCACCGCTTCGTGACATCGCATTCCTGAAAGCGTTCGCCCGGGCAGCGGAGGAATGCGGTTTCAATTCGCTCTGGGTGCCCGAGCACGTCGTGTTCTTTACCCGCTACACAGACCCATACCCGCACACGCCCGACGGCGTCGCACCGTGGAAAGGCCGCTTCGGGCTCTACGATCCCCTGCTGGTCTGCACGGTGGCGGCATGCGCAACGACGCGCCTCCGGCTCGGCTCCGCCGTGCTGATCGTGCCGGAAAGGCCGCCGCTGCTGCTCGCCAAGGAAATCATGACGCTGGACCACATCGCTGAAGGCCGCTTCGATTTCGGCGCAGGCCTCGGCTGGTCTTCGCAGGAATACGCTGCGCTGGGCGTGCCCTGGCAGGGGCGTGGCAAGCGTTTCGACGAGTACCTGGACGCGATCAAGGTCGCCTGGTCCGCGGAGACGGCCGAGTTCAGCGGTGCGTTCGTGCAATTCAAGGACGCGGCGCTGCAGCCCCAACCCAAAACCAGGGGCGGACCACCGATCCTGATCGGCGGCAACTCGGATTTCGCAATTCGCCGAGCGCTGCGCATCGGCGACGGCTGGATTGGCGTAGGGACACGCTACGACAACCTGGAATCCCTGCTGGCACGCGTACACTCGGCGCTCGACAAAGCGCGTCGCCCTCGCAACGACGGGTTTCAGGTCAAGCTGAGCCTGCCTTACTCACCGCAGAATTCAGACGATGACCTGTTGAGCATGGTTCGTACGGCGGCAGGCCTCCACCTGCACGAACTCATTCTGCAACTGCCGGTGAGGGCAAAGTTCCTGGAAAGCGACATGCGGCGCTGGAGCGGGTTGCTTGGCTTGACCGGGTGACTCCCGGAGAGCCTGGCTGCGCCGAAGTGCAGGCGGTCAACCGACGGAGCCGGGTTGCCCGCAAAAAGCCATTGGTGCCCTAAACGGCGCCCTGCCGCAACGCATACTTTTGCGCTGCATTTCGGATGTTCTGGGCGGCCGCCGTAAAAAAGGTGCACAGATAGAAGGGAAACGCGTCGCCCTGCGCTTCCGTACGGGCATCGCCGGTGTCGTGCCGATACTCGCCCTGCCAGGTTAGCGTGCAGCGTTGTTCGCTGATGGGCGTTACCTGAACCGAACCGCCCCCTTTCAGGAAGATGTGGCTGTCCGTGGTGAGATACTCGAAAAACATCTTCTGTTCATTGCATTGGGTGATGTCGAACTCATGTGAGACGTTCTTGTCGGGTCGCGAAGAGTCGTAGGGATTGGGAATCTGGTAGGTCATGATGACGCGCCCGCCTTTTTTCACCAGACCGTCCACCACGGAGGGTTGGCTGTACCGGGTCGGCCAGAGCCAGCTGGTGCGATGGTCAATCAGTGTTGCGATCCAATGCCGCCAAACATCCCGGGCAGGCATCCGAACATCTGCTTCGAAACAGTACGGGTATTTGGCCAGCCCGTCTTCGGACTCGCGCGTCGTGGTCAAGGTATAGTCGTGCATGTACGGCTCCCGTGACGTGGGTTCGAACACAGTGAATCGCCCCGGGTTTGCCGGAGGCTGTTTCGTGAGGGATATTTTAGCAGTCGTGTCAGACTAATTTTGATTCACCTGCATAATCTACAGTCGAAGGTGCTCAGGCTGCCATTTCACGCCACTCGGCCAAAGCGTCGGCTCGAAGCTGCTTGAAAATCTGGCAGCGGTTGAGAAACTTGAGCACCGCTCGGCGATCTCGCCGGCAAACAAGGGACCAAACCGGTTCCACCAGTACCGAATCGTCTCGTGACAGATGTCAATGCGGCGCTCGAACAGGATATCTTCGACCTAACGCAACGACAGGGGTTAGCGGACATATATCATCACCGCGAGGCGTATGACCTCGGGTGAGGACTTGTAATATCGGAAGGGATTGTGCTTCATCTTCGCAGACTACGAGAGCGGGCACTCTGGCTCAAGCGGGTTTCTCTGATCGAGAGACTGACGGCACGTCTCTGGCGCTACTGAGACGTTGTTGTCAGGCTGGTCTCTCGGGAGCGGGATGAAGCTCGACGCGTTTGAGCTGCCCGCCGATGCGGCGGGATACCTGCGGATGCACACCCTGGCGCAGCGTCGCGCACCCGACACCCGTATCTGGGCCATCGAAGGTGCTGGCGGGTACGGCCGCGGGTTGGCCACAGAAGCTCCGAGGGCTCAACTCGCAAGCCCTCGCGGAGTGCTGCGCCAGGCTGCGCAGAGTGCTCAACCACACCGATGAGGTAGGCGGTACCACCATCGCGCTTCGCGCCGTCGGACGGCGCATCCAGTATCTCAACGTGGAGATCACAGAACTCAACGCAGAACTAGGCGCGTCGCCAGGCGACGCGATCAAGTTGCTCCGCAACTTGGAGACGTTGTTCGAAAATGTGACTCATTTGTCCACATAAAGGCCGTTCAAGGATTCTAGAGCCGCGCGTGCGGACATTTGCCCCTGCGCTCCTCGATGAATCCGGATTTGGGCCTGTCAACGCAGCCGAGATCGTATGTGCCTGGTCGCATCCTGGGCGCCTACGTTCCGAAGCCGCGTTTGCCGCCCTTGCCGGTGTGGCGCCGATCCCCGCGTCATCCGGCCAGACGGTGCGCCACCGGCTCAACCGATCGGGTGACCGCAAGCTCAATCGCGCGCTTCATAACGCGGTGCTGATTCGTTGCGTGCGCCACGAAGAGACGCAACGCTATGTCGAGCGCAGGCGTAGCGAAGGCAAGACGGACCGGGAAATCAGACGTTACCTGAAGCGAATCCTCGCCCGGCGGAGCGGACCCTTGAAGCGCACAATCCGGCGAACCCGCTGGGGTCGGTTCGAGTGATGCACGATGCCGCATTCGGCCCTGATCAACCGACAGGAGCGCCCTATGGATCACAACTTTTCCCTGCCGCGCTCGACTTCTCCAAGCTCAACCCATATGCCACCTACACCACTCGAAATTCAACAGAGCCCCTATTGACTAATATAGAAGCATCACCGCCCCTAATTCCGGTCTTGCCGTATTGTCAAACTACTGGAATGGTTTTGAGAAATCATTTGAAAAAACCGCTTCAGCTTTCATGCTCACCACCCAGTTCGCTCCACCGATTGGCAATTCTCCCCCAATGTCACCAATAACCACGGGAGTTGCTGGTAGTATCCATGACCACGAAGTGAGTTAGCGAGGCGGGTAATACCGATTGTTGGCAACCTACAGGGGCCAAACGGGTGTACGGTTAACTGAGGAAGTACCAATGCAAGCCAAAAAGAAAGTTACGACCGACGGGAAAAAGACGCCCCCGCAACCCGCCCCCAACAACTCCGGCACGAGCATCCCCGGCTCCACCACACCCTGGCTCCTCACCCACAAGGTGCAGATCCCCGACCTCGTCGCCGGCTACGTCGACCGCCCGGACCTGGAGCGACGCTGCGCACCGATGAACCGCCGGTTGACCCTGCTGCAGGCGCCCGGGGGATTCGGCAAGACGGCGCTGCTCGGCCACTGCTGTCACCGGCTGCGTGAAGACGGTACGCCGGTCGCGTGGCTCGCGCTGGACGAAGAGGACGGCCCCGCCGAAGTGGCGACTTACCTGACGCTGGCATTCGAGCAGGCAGGAATCGCGACGGCCGATGGCACCGGTCGACCGGCCGGCGCCTTTGCCCCGGAACTCGAAGCCGACACTCAGGCCGGTTACCGGATCAACCTGCTGATCCGCGCGGTCGAGCGGCACGGCGGCCCCTGTCTCCTGGCGCTGGACGAACTCGAGCGGCTGCGCAGCGCTGAAGCCGTTGCCGTGTTGAATGCACTCCTGCAACGATGCCCCCGCAATCTCCGCATTGCCATGGCACTACGGGAGCGCCCGCCGGGCCTGGACATCGCCATGTTCCTGCTCGAAGGTCAGGGGGACACCCTCACGGCGGAGGAATTGCGGTTTTCAAAGCCCGATATCGCGCGCTTCTTCGATACCAGGCTGTCACGCCGTGAACTCAAGTCGGTGGCGGAGAATTCCGCGGGATGGCCGATCGCGCTGCGCATCTACCGCAATGCGTTGCACGCCGGAACGCCGCTCGTCGACGTCGGCGGCGGCAACGATATCGTTGCGGCCTGGATCGAGTCGCGGCTGTGGCGCGGCCTGCCGGCAGAGGACCGGGAGTTCGTGCTGGAGGTGTCGCTGTTCGACTGGCTCGATGCGGAACTGATCGACGAGGCGACCGGCCGGCAGCAATCAAGGCGCCGCATCGAATCGATGGCATCGCTCGCCGGACTGTTGCAGGCCGCCGGCAGCAACGCCGCGACCCTGAAGTTGCATCCCCTGATCCGGGAGCACTGCGCAGGCACGCTGTTTCGCGAAGACCCGTCACGGTTCCGGTCTGTGCACTCAGCCATCGCGCGCGGGCTCGCGCGCCGCGGCCATGTGCTGGATGCGCTGCGGCACAGCGCCGAAGCCGGCGATGCGCAACTCACCGGCGAGATCGCCGCCGGCATGGGTGGCATCGATCTGTGGATCGGCCGTGGCTTCGACGCCCTGCAGGCGATGGACGGCTGGCTCAGCGCGGATGTCATCGCCGCCCACCCGAGGCTGGCGCTGATGCGCTGCGTAGTGCTCGCCCTGTCGGGCGACATGGAAGGCGCCCGGCGGGTCTATCAGACCGCGGCCATCGAAAGCGCCGGCTTCACACGCAGCCCCGGGGGCGACGAGGAGCAGGAGATCAAGCAGGATCACCTGCTGATTCTCGGCGTGCTGCTGGTCATGGGGTGCAGCCCCCTGCCCCGCTACGAACCGCTGGTCTCCACCCTCCTGGAGACCGCCCGTCAACCGGACATCAATCCCCTGCTGCGCGGGATACTCCGGCACGGGCTGTGCCTGGCGTTGACCGAGATGTCGGAATTCGACCGGGCTGCCGAGTGGTCCGACCGCGCCGTTGCGGACCTCGGGCGCAATGCTATGTACCTGTCGCCGTTCCTGGGCTATCAACGCGGCCTTGCGGCTATGGCGCAGGGCCGCACCAAGGAGGCGGCAACCCGGTACGGCGATGCACTGAGGCTTGCCCGGGCCGGGCACCTCGGCAACGCGGGCACTGTGATGTTCGGCGAGATCCTGATGGCCGAACTGGAGCTGGAACGGGGCGCGCACGCGCCGGCACCCCGGCAGCCGCCGGTTTCGCCGCGCCTTCTCGGGGAGTGCGGCGCCTGGCTGGACGTGTATGCCGCCAATACGTGCATAGCGGCCGAACTGGCGCTGCACGACGGCAGCGTCGACCGCGCACTTGCGGTGGTGGAAAACGCCGGGGAGTTTGCGCGGGCCACGGAACGGTGGGCGCTGAGTACGTTTCTGTCCGCGTTACGGGTTTCGTTGCTGGTGATCGGTGAACGCCACGAGCGGGCGGCCCGCGCCTGGCAAAGCGACGACCTGCCGGCGAGCGACGATGGCTGCCTGGACTTCGAGGCATACCGGTGGCGCGAAGTCGAGGCCATCGCGGAAGCGCGCCTGCGCCTGCTGATCGCCCGGGAGGAATTCGAGGCAGCACGGCGGCTCGCATTGCGGCTGAGCGAGGCTACCCGGCAACGTCGGCTGATGCGCACGCTGATGCGAACGCTGGCACTGTCGATGCGGCTGGAGTGGCTTGCCGGCGAGACCGAACGAGCCAACGAACACCTGGTCGACTATCTGGAAGCGTATGCGGGGTCGGACTATGCGCGCCCGCTGGCACGGGAGAAAGACATTGCATTGCCGTTGCTGGACGCGGTGATCGACGCGCAGGCCGCGAAGCCGATCGTTGCCACGGCCATCGAGTTGCGTCGCGCCCTGGCCCAGGCTGACAAGCGGCAAGCCGACCCGTCCGAACCCGTTCTGAGCCCCGGGGAACTCGAAGTGCTGCACCGTCTTGAGTCGCAAGCCGACCGGGTGATTGCGCAGGACCTCAACCTGACCTACGACGGCGTTCGCTACCGGGTGAGACAGATCTTTGCCAAGCTCGGCGCGCGCGGACGCTTCGACGCCGTGCATCGGGCGCGGGCGTTGGGCTTGTTGCCGGCGGAAAGCGCCGTGGATCCTTCGAATGGGTGACTCCCTCTGAATGGGAACCCTGCAGTTGCCCGGCGAATCGGAGGTCCGGGTCGAAACAGGAAGCGTATGGACAGTGAATTTTCAGGTGGTAACGCGATGCTTTGGGGCAGCCCCGATGGTTCCGCAGCCAACATGTTGAAGCACTACATCGGGGTCCGGCCCGGCATCACCGTCCGGTTTGTCGTGCGTGCACGACAAACTCCGCTTTACTTCGAGGCACCTGACATGGCGCCCAGCGCAGCATTCGTCGCCGATCAAATATATTCGTAACATATTGATAATTATGTATAAATATCGAATCAAACATACACTGTCGCGAAGCACGGGCTGTGTGTTGCCGGGCGTTTTCGCTTGCCGTACTGCGAACAGGCCGGCCGGCATTGCAGCGCTGACGGCCCTGGTGGCCCTGCTGTCCCTGGCGGCGCCGGACCGTGCCGCCGCCGAAACCGAAAACACCGTGACGGCCCCCAAGCCCAACATCCTGGTGATCGTCGCCGACGACCTGGGCTGGGGCCAGCCCGGCTTCAACGGCGGCACCCAGGTATCCACCCCCAATATAGACCGCATCGCCGACGAGGGGGTCAAGCTCACCCAGTTCTACGTTCAGCCACAGTGCGCCACGACCCGGGGGGCCCTGCTCACGGGCCGCTATGCATTCAAGAACGGCGTGAATACGAACCCGCTTCCGGATGAGACCGGGGGGCTGCGCCTGGACGAGCGCACCATCGCCCAGGCCCTGAGTGATGTGGGCTACGCCACCTGGATCGTCGGCAAGTGGCACCTCGGGCACTGGGGCGCCGAGCACCTGCCCCTGCAGCGCGGATTCGATCACCACTACGGGACGTACACCGGCCACATCCATTCCTTCGCGCACACCCGTGGCGCGATGAACCGCCAGGTTCTGGACTGGCACCGCAACGGGCGGCCCGTTGTGGAGTCCGGCTATTCGAGCTTCCTGCTGGCGGACGAAGCGGTTCAACTGATCGGGCGCCACGACGGCGCGAGCCCGTTCTTCCTCTACCTGCCGTTCAATGCGGTGCATACCCCCCATCAGGCGCCCCAGGAGTACCTGGACCTCTACAGCGGTCAACTGAAGTACAAGCAGCGCGCGATGCTCAAGGCGATGGACGACGCCATTGGCTCGGTGCTCGCCGCGCTCGAGAGCAAGGGCGTGCTGGACGACACCCTGGTCATGTTCCTCAACGACAACGGGGACGCCCCGGAGGCACGTACCACGGGCCAGAACCCGTACCGGGGTCAAAAGGCCACGTACTTCGAGGGCGGCATCCGGGTACCCGCCGTCGCTCGCTGGCCCGGCGAGATCACGGCGGGAACCGAAAGCGATGCGCTGCTGCACGCGGTGGACGTGTTCCCCACGTTCGCCGGATTGGCCGGGGCGTCCACCACCGAGGGCCTGCCGCTCGATG
The DNA here is from genome assembly GCA_963663395.1 of Pseudomonadales bacterium. GTDB lineage: Bacteria > Pseudomonadota > Gammaproteobacteria > Pseudomonadales > Azotimanducaceae > Azophilus. Next base: position 2,787,184 of record OY760226.1, on the reverse strand, counting down.
GGCTCGATGCCTGGGCCGCCATCGCCGATGGCGCGGAAAGCCCGCGAACCGAACTGGTGCATTCGCCCTTCGTGCTGCGCCAGGGCGACTGGAAGCTGATCGAGAGAATCGCGCATACCACCAAGTGGGTGTCTGGAGAACTGCGGCTTTTCAACATCGCCGAGGATCCGTACGAAACCACGAATCTCGCGGAAACCGAAACGGCCAGGGTCGACGCGATGGCGGCCCGCCTCGACGACCTCGGGCAGTCCGCCCGGGCGAACGCCGGGGGCGTGCAGATTACCGACTCGCCGGTGATCGTGTTCGGGGAGGAGGAGAACGAGACATTCGCTACCGCCGTGCAGGCGGCGCTGACGGCGCGCGAGTCGGGCAACACCGGGCCGACGGACGTCCGGCTCGAAGCGGTCGGCGACCAGGTGAAGCTGAGCTTCGATGAGGCGCTGGACACGGACGCGGTTCCGCCGGCAAACGCGTTCGCCGTGGTCGTGAACCCGGGCTACCGCACCGCGGAGGTCGAGGCGGTCGACATCGACGGGCACGCCGTCCTGTTGACGCTTGCGGAATCTCCGGCCGCTACCGACACGGTGGGGCTGACCTATAACGTGCCCGACGCGGGCGCGATCCGGGACCTGGACGACCTGGAGGCAGCCGGGGTCACCTGGGTGACCGGGGCGGTGACAAGCGCCTTTCTCTCGGGCGATGCGACCCTGAGCGCGCTGAGCCTTTCGGGCATCGACATCGGCACCTTCTCCAGCACTGTGACCGCGTACGACGCAGCGGTTGAAAACGGCGTCTCAACGACCACGGTGACGGCGACCGCGAGCCACACGGGGGCGTCGGTGTCGATCGCTCCGGGCGCCGAGGTGAGCCTGGCGGAGGGCGAGAACGAGATCGCCGTCACGGTAACCGCGGAAGACGGGCTGACAACCAGAACCTACACGGTGGCAGTGACGCGGGCTGCCTCCTCGGATGATGCGACCCTGAGTGCGCTGAGCCTTTCCGGCATCAACATCGGCACGTTCTCGAGCACCGTGACCGCGTACACCGCGGAAGTCGGAAACGGGGTCGCGGCGACCACCGTGACGGCAACGCCAAGCCACTCGGCGGCGTCGGTGTCGATCGCTCCGGGCAGCGAGGTCAGCCTGGCAGAGGGCGAGAACGAGATCACCGTCACGGTCACGGCGCAGGACGGGCTGACGACACAGGCTTACACGGTGACCGTGACGCGGGCGGTCCCGCCGGTCATATCGATAGAAGCGGTATCGAGCCCGGTATCGGAAGGCGAGGCGGCGCAGTTCCGGGTGACGCGCGTCGGATCGCTCACGGACGCGCTGTCCGTGGATATCCGCGCCGGGCGAGTGGACATTGCGATGCCCTTCAGGCCTGGGCGCCGCAGCCACGTGGGCTCTACCCTAGCCGGTGACGACACGGTCGTGGAAGACGATGTGGCGGTCACCTGGACAATCCAGGAGGACGACGCGTACACCATCGCGCCGGATGCGGCTTCGGCCACGGTGGTGGTGGAAGACGACGATGTCGCCGCGTTCACCGTCGCCATCGACCCCGCCGAGATCGCCGAGGACGAATCGGCCACGGTCGAGGTGAAGATCACCAACGGGGTGACGTTCGCGGCGGTCCAGAGGATCGAGTTCGAATCCGCGGGAGGCACGGCGACGAAGGACACCGACTACAGGGTGTCGCCGGGGACGCCGAGACTGGCGGCCGGGGCGCAGCAGATGACGGCGACGGTGACCGCGGTGGCGGATTTGAACACCGAAGCCGACGAAACCGTCTCGCTCGCGGCGAAGCACAACGGCAACACCATCGGCACGGTGTCGCTGACCATCAAGGACGCCGCCGCGGTCACGCCGATGACCGCACAGTTCCTCGACATGCCGGCCAGGCACGACGGCGCAAGCGCGTTCGAGTTCGAATTGCGGTTCAGCGAGGAGTTTCCGCTCGGCTTCAAGAGGCTGCGCGACGACGCCTTCGACGTGACCGGCGGAACGGTCCGCAGGGCCAAGCGCGTGGTCAAGGATTCGAACCTGCGCTGGTCCATCCAGGTGAAGCCGGCGTCGGATGCGGACGTGGTGGTGGCGTTGCCGGCAACGACCGACTGCACGGCCACCGGAGCGCTGTGCACCGCGAGCGGGAAGCCGCTCTCGAACAGCCTCAGCGCAACGGTGGCCGGCCCCGGCGCGTCGGTGACGGGGTTTGTGCTCGTACCCGAAAACGGCCGCCCGAGCGGTATCTGGTCGGACGGCGGCACGGCCTGGGTGGCGGATGTGGACGACGCGCAGCTCTATGCCTACCGGCTCGCGGACGGGGCGCGGTTGCCGGAGCGGGATGTCGCGACCGAACCGAATCCCATGGGGCTGTGGTCGGACGGAGACCTGTTGTGGATTGCCGGCTCCGGAGGCCACCTGCGGGCACACCGGCTGACGGACGGCACGCGGCTGGCATCGCGGGACCTGGCGCTGCCGGCGACCGCGGCGCCCGTGGGCCTGTGGTCCAACGGTGAGACGGCGTGGGTTGCACACTGGCTCGGCGACACGGTGCGCGCCTACCGGCACTCGGACGGTCGGCACGCGCCCGACCGGGACATCCGCCTGGCGCAGGAAAACCTGCTGCCGGTGGGCTTGTGGTCCAACGGCGAGACGCTGTGGGTGGCGGATTGGGACGAACGGATCTACGCCTACCGCCTGACGACCGGCGAACGGCAGCCGGGGAAAGACATCGTGCCCGGCGCGCCGGACGCCGACCCGTCGGGGCTGTGGTCCGACGGGGCAACGCTGCTGTCGACCGGCTGGGAACGCAAGGAAGTACGCGCCTACCGGCTGCCGCAGGCGCTCGCGGACGAAAATCGGGAAGCGGCGGCGGCCCCGGCGCCGACCCTTGCCGACCCGGCCCTGCAGCGTGCGGTCGAGGCGGCGCTTGGCGCGGCTTCCGCGGAGGCCCGGCGCACGGTGGAGCTGTCGCACCTGACGACGCTGCGGGCCCGCAAGGCAGGTGTGATCAGCCTTGCCGGGCTGGAGGCAGCCGTCAGCCTGCGGGAGCTGGATCTCGGCTTCAATCCGCTGACCGACCTGCAGCCGCTGGCGATGCTGCCGGCGCTCGTTTCCCTGAACCTGGACGGCTCGGCGGCGGACCTGCAGCAACTGGCCCCGCTGGCCGGCCTGAAGCGCCTGTCGGTGCGCCACAGTGGCATCGATTCGCTGATGCCGCTGGCGGGAATGGCATCGCTCGCCGAATTGGACATAGGCGGCAACCGCATCGAGGACCTGCATCCGCTGACGGGCCTGATCCGCCTCCAGGCGCTACGCGCGGACGGGAACCGCATCGCCGATCTTGGGCCACTGGCCTACGTGTCGACGCTCGAGACGCTGGACCTGGGGCGGAACCGAGTCCGCAATCTGCACGCGCTGGCAGGGCTGGTGCAACTCAGGACGCTGCATCTTGACGGCAATGGCCTGACGGAACTGCATCCCCTCTCCGGGCTGAGAAACCTGGCAGAACTGGGCCTTGCCGGCAACGCCGTCGAGGACATCCGTGCGCTATCCGATGCGGTTGACCTGCAGCGGCTGGACCTGCGCGGCAACCCGGTGGCAAACCTGTGGCCGTTGCGTGGGTTGCCGTCGCTGGTCTGGGTGCACGTGGGGGGCAGCCGCATTGCAAATCTTGCACCGCTCGACAGCATCTCCCGGCTGACCGTGGCAGGGCGGGAGGACCTGGAACCGCCGAGTGTCGCCGGCGACCGGCCAGACTAGCCGAAATGGTCAGGTTGGTATGCGGTAAACATTAGATTGCAGGTTGGCTCGTAAGCCACCTTGTATTGTCTGTTATGAGAGAAAAGATCCGTACAGATTGCATATCAAATATGCAATCTGTACCACACCTCACTGCTCAGAAGACACTTGGGGTCCGTTCTCCGGAAGGTTGCGACCCGCTACCCCGTAGTGACCGTCACCGGACCACGCTAGTCTAATGCTGGAAACCAGCTTCATCGTTTTTCGTCTCCAGCCACACCACCAGAACTTCAGAAAACGTTTGATCAAAAGTCCTAAGCTCTACATTATTGACACAGGGTTGCTGTGCTATTTGCTCCGAATCGAACGCGCTGAACAACTGCAGTCACATGCAATGCGCGGTGCGGTTTTCGAAAATCTGGTGATCGGCGAACTGTTCAAGAGTCGTTTCCACGGCGGGCGCGAACCTGCTCTGGCGTACTGGCGCGATAGCAAAGGCAACGAGATTGATCTGATTGTGACGTCGGGTTCGAGAATTACCCCGGTTGAGATTAAATCGGGCTCAACCATTGCAAGCGATTTTTTCCGGGGCCTGGAGTATTGGAACAGACTCTCTGGAGGCGATAGTGGAATGTTGGTCTACGGAGGCGACTCAAACGCCAAACGACGCGGATTTACGATTCGTTCGTGGCGTCAGTGGCCCTGAGCGGGTATCGCCAAGTTAACTGATGAGACCGGATACTTCCGGCATGAACGTTGTAGATCTTCACGCCCTGTAGATGTTCATCCCTTTTATTATATAATATGTCGGTTCAAGGCAGACGACGGGATAACATTGTGGCGCACTACAGCATGCTACCCGAAAACATCCGTGAGGCAATACGAAATGGCCGGATAGAGCAAGGATGGAGCCAGGCTGAAGCCGGACGCCGATCGGGACTTACGCAAAAACACGTTTCCAACATCGAACGTGGAAAGTTGGTTCCGCGCTTCGATACGCTTTATGAGTTGCTCCTTACGCTTGGCCTCGATCTTGTACTGGCGCCGCGGCGGCTGACGCCGACTGTCAACGCGCTCGTCCACGATCTAGCCAATCCGGATGGGGAGAGCGCTTTACAGGCCCCGGTGTTTTCTTCAGAGACCTACAAGGATGGCTGACGGGCATGCAACGCAGCGATTGGGCTCCTTGGACGTCTGGCTCGGAGATGTCCCGGTCGGGCGCATCATGCGAATGGCCGGCGGAGGCATTCTCTTCGTAATTGGTGAGTCATACGAACAATCGCCACAGAGGCCCATCTTGAGTCAATGCTATGAGGCGGCTGCCGGAGGGGTGTCGAAGACGGTCCGCGCCTACCCAGGACACCTGCCGCCGTTCTTCGAGAATCTGCTCCCCGAAGGCGCCTTGAAAACCCTGTTGGCGAAACGGGCGAACGTTGACCCAAACGATCAACTGACTTTGCTCGGGGCGCTTGGAGAGGATCTGCCGGGGGCGGTGAGAGCGTTTCCGTCCTCGCCGGATCGCGGGGCTGATCCTGCGTCGAAGCCCAACACTCTGGCGACGAACACCAACGCGTTGCGTTTCTCATTGGCGGGCGTTCAACTCAAACTGTCTGGCTTCCTCAAGGCTAACGGAACGCTCACCGTCCCTGCAACGGGGTCTGGCGGCTCGTGGATCCTGAAATTGCCTGTAACGGCGTGGAAGTCGGTGCCCGAGAACGAATATGTGATGATGCGGTTGGCGGAGAAAGCCGGAATTCCGGTTCCAGATGTTGAGCTTGTGTCCATGGATCGCATCGCTGGGCTCCCGTATGAGATGCAGGACGTTGAGGGGTCCGCACTGGCAGTCAGGCGATTCGACCGCACTGAAGACGGTGGCCGTGTACACATGGAGGACTTCGCACAAGTCTTTGGGAGACGCCCGGAGGGCAAGTACGATGGGCATAGCTATGCCAATGTCGCGGATGTCCTGGCAACGGTATCGGGGACGCAATCCGTTGCGGATTTTGTTGGCCGTGTCGTGTTTTCAGCGATGATCGGCAATGGTGACATGCACCTGAAAAACTGGTCCCTGCTGTATACCGATCCAACCCGGCCCACACTCAGCCCAGCCTATGACTTTGTGTCCACGATTCCGTACATCGGGGACGATGATCTCGCTTTGGGATTCGGTGGGAGCAAGCACTTCGGCAAGATTGATAAAAGCAGGATCGAGAAATTTGCGCATGCGGCTCGGATTCCATTCGATCTGGCGTTATCGCAGTGTCGCGATACCGCTGAAAGAACAAGGGAGGCTTGGAGAGACCACGAAGATAGAAAGTTGCTCCCCGCTCGCTTTGACTCGCTTATGGACACGATGATCCAGCAAGTCGCCCAGAACGTGCTCGTGGGCAGCAATCCATTGAAACGTCGGTCGACCAAGAGGCAGCGCAGGGCCGCCAACCAGCGCAAGGGGTCGTTTTGAGTACGTTGTGAAAGATTCCATTTGGTGAGTGTGACCCAAAGCGGACCCGGTGCTGGTGGGCACGGCTTCCGGAATCGCGCTGAGCTTGGCCGGCTGTTTGCAGAGCGGCACTCCATCTCGCCGTCCGGCTGCCATGTCACGCCACTCGGCCAAAGCGTCGGCTCGAAGCTGCTTGAACATCTGACGGCGGTTGAGACTGACCACGGCCGGCCAAAGCGTTTCATCGTGCGCTTGAGAAACTTGAGCGCCGCTCGACGGTCGCGCCGCTTCGTGACGAACGCTTCAAGCACCTCGCCTTCGTGGTCGACGGCCCGCCACAGGTAGTGGCGATTGCCGTGAGACGGATGATCTCGGGCGAGGTTTTGAAGTATCGGCAGGGACTATTCTTCATCTTCGCAGACTGCGAGAGCGGGTACGCCGGCTCAAGCAGGTTTTCTCTGACTGCCGCAGTGGCTATGCGCTGTGGTTTGTGTGTCGAACCGAGCCTGCTGAGGAAGTGCGCCTATGCGCCTGTGCTGGCGGTGCACGGGACTGGCGGATGTGGGAGAGGATTTTGTCGCTGATGGCTGGGTCGGTGAGACCAAATTCAGTTCAACAACGCAAATGCGTCCATTTCATCCAATGCGCTCATGGCATTGCCAAGCAAGGTGCGCCCTAAGGCTTTGCCCCGCTCATTGGCCAGATCAAATGTACCCGCAATCACAACGGCGAAGCACAGCAAGTACAACGCACTCACACGATAACGCTCGCGGCAAAAGGCTAGATCATAATCCACCCCACGGCGCGTAAGCTCGGCATGATAGAACGCCACCAGGTCCTCCTGCGCACGTACCGCAGGTGGCACGCTTTGGGTAATAAAGTAGGCCACGTCTTGCTCCGGCGCGGAAGTGCAGATGGACTGCCAATCCACAAACATCACCTCGTCGCCATCAAAGAAAATATTGTCGAGGCGAACGTCGCCATGAGACAAACAAACCGGATCCTGGCACATCTCACTCAGCAGCCGCCCAATGGCGTCGGGCATTTTGTCACCCGCGATCTGCGCACTGTTCGGGATTAGATCTGGGAACTGGGCGTTTACAACTGGCCAACCCACCTGAAATCCGCCAATCATGCCGTCCCGCTGGGCCGGGTTGTCGTGGGAAATCAGATTCTTTATGTGGGTGGGTTGCCAAGTACTCGCATGCAATCCGGCCACAGCAGATAAAATGGAGCGGGCTTCCGCCAAATTGCACCCCGCCACCTGATCGCTATTACGGAGGTGACCGAGATCTTCCAACAACAATACGAAATCTTCTGTGGCTGGATCAAAGGCAGAGTAAAAACACGCCGGTGTGCGCATATTTGCGTGGGCGGCAATACCATCGTAGAACTGCACCTCGCGCTTATACATGCTGTAGGTGCTGGCTGCCGCACGATTTTCGGTCGACGGTGACGGAAATTTGGCAATCACCGACAAGGGGTTGCCCCCATCAGTCTGCAGCAACACTCGGGTTACCATGGCCATGATACCGGCCCCCTCGCCGAAGTAGGCGACCTCGAAACCTTGCACCGGAAAACCCAGCGCGGCGCTCAACCACTGCGTGCTAAGGTGATCGGGCGTTGTCGGAAATTTCCTCATGGTCGGCTCCTGACGTTATCGCTCGTGCTTTCGGCTTTGATAGGCCACCTCCAGATCGGCCAGGGCTAAATCGAAAGGACACCGTCTATCAGTCGTTCAAGATTGGCAGCCTCGTCTGCTACGTTCCACTCTCTAGCCAGGAACAAGGCCAGATTCGCACTGCCGTCGATTGCGCTAACAATCGCGTATGACGCCTGGTCGGGATCAACTTGCTTGGAAATATGCCCGGCGCTAATTCCGCTCTCGATTGATTCTTTAAAGAGCTGCCGAAATCTGCGCCACCTGGCACGCTGTTCCTCAGCCAGGCGACTGTCAGCTAGTGCCTCAGCGCGAAAAGCCACCAATACTTTCCATTCAATTATTCGTTGCCGATCCAGCGGAAGAGTTTCTACGGAGAACTGTTTGATCTCATCGATTGTCGTGCCCGAAAAACTGTCCACGTTTTTCTCTACACGAGCAACGGCCATCTCAAATGCCGCAAGCAGCAACGCGTTCCTTGTCCGAAAGTTGTGCTGAAGTATGCCGACCGAAACCCCAGCTGCATCGGCAATGTCTCGCAAGGTTGCACCCTGGACGCCGCGAGCCGCTATAACTTCCATCGCCGTTCGCGCAAGTTGAGCACGTCGTTCTTGTTGATCAATGACTCTTGGCATCAATTATTCTCATAGGAATGTTCAAAGGGACGCCCCGCCGTCCACCGCGAGATCTGCGCCCGTTATGTATCTGGCCAAGTCCGAAGCCAAGAACGTAACGGCATTTGCGACATCGCTCGGCTCACCTATGAAACCGATGGGGTGCGAGTCCAATCGATACTTCAGATATGCATCATAATCGCCACTGTCTCGCGCCAGCTTCTCGCTCAATGGCGTCCGGATCGCGCCGGGGAATACCGTGTTGCACCGAATTCCATATCCTCTCTCAGCACAATGGAGGGCAAGCGTCTTGGTCAGCATTCGCGCCGCCGCCTTTGCCGTGCAGTAAGCCGGATACATCGCGAAGGGTTTCAACCCGAGAGCCGACGAAATGGTTATGATCGAGCCGCCGCCCGATGAATGGACCAGCGGAATAACATGATGGCAGCCCAGATAAATGGCGTCGAGATTGACCGATTGAATCGCCCGCCATTCGGCCAAATCCATGTCCTCAATGGTGGTCCTCGCTGATACCCCAGCGTTGTTGATAAGGATATGTAGCGCGCCAAGATCGCGAGTGATGAACTCGATGGTACTCCGCCAAGCTTCATCATCTGTTACATCAAGTCTGACAAACCGCGCTGAAGAACCAAGTTCATCGGCCAGCTCGCGCCCCCTGTCTTCCTGAATGTCTCCGATCACGACCGTGGCGCCTTTCTCAGCGAATTGCATAACGCAACCTTTGCCAATTCCATCTGCACCCCCTGTCACGAGGACGACTTTGTCTTCGAACTCCCTCACTCTTGTGCTACCTCTGCCTTTCAGAAACTTGCTGCGGGTGCCAGTTAGTCCGACAAATCGGTTCTGGCCGGTGGAATGCCGCCATAGGTGTGGTGTGGCCCGACAGTGAGCCACCCAGCATCTACAGGCAGATTGACGCCTGTAATGGCGGACGCCTCGTCGGAAGCAAGGTAAGCGACCGCCTTGGCAACTTCGTCAGGCCGGACAAGCCGGCGAAGCGCGGTATTCTCCTCAATAAGCGATCTATCGCGCTGGCCACTATCAAACGCTGCCTGCACCGGGGCCGTAAGGGTAAAACCGGGTGAAATGGCGTTTACGCGAACACCGGATCTCCCCCATTCAGCGGCAAGGCCGGCCGTTAGGCTTATTACAGCCGATTTGGATGGTCCATAGGCATGCACTGGCGTAGCACGCATTCCGGTGATGGATGCAATGGTCACAATGGTGCCATAGCCACGGCTCGCCATCCGTGAGCCAAAGATTGCGCACGTCATATAGGTTCCGCGAAAATTGGTATCGACTACCAAGTCCCATTTTTCCATAGGCAGGTCTTCCGGCGGAGTAAGGACCTGGCCGATGCCAGCACTCGTAATCAATGTGCACACCGGACCGAGGTCAGCCTCAATGTCATCTGCAGCTCGAAGAATGTCGCCTTCTTCGACGACGTTTGCGCAGTAAAATTTGCCTTGGACTTCTTCTGCGAGGCGCTGGCCCGGATCCTCGGCAATGTCGACGATTGCGACGGTAGCGCCGTTCCTCGCAAACTCACGAACGCATGCCTCCCCAATGCCGCTCGCACCTCCCGTTACTACCGCAATGGATTTTTCAGACTCTGAGTACATTCCAGTGTCCCCTGGGTATCTGCGTTACGGGCATCAGTTCAACGTTTTCTCATCAACACATTTTCGATAGGCCGGCATTCCCAATGCAAAAACGAGAAATGCCAATGGCAAGGCACAGCCAGCGACGATAGCGAGGGAGTATCGCAGATACGCCTCATCGCCAAACACGAAATCGGTCAATAACGCGGTTACTGTCGGTCCCAGCCCAACACCAACAAGGTTGACCACCAGAAGGTAAAAAGCCATAGCCTGCGCCCGCATCTGATTTGGTGCCAGCTGCGAAACGGAGGCCGCGGCCAAGGGATACGGAAACGTGCTGAAGAATGTTGCGACTCCAATGAGGGCGAGCGCCAAGAACTCATTGCCAACAAGGGGCCCGAAGACGCTGAAAGGAAAGGAGATAACCACTCCAATCGCGGCCGCGCGAAATGGGGCATCGGTATGCCCACGTCGCCTGAGATAATCGCCCGCCCATCCGCCGCACAACGCGCCTGAGCCCGCGAAGACCAGATAAGTGAGGCCATAGTTCAGACCGACCTCCGCCTTCGTCCATCCGAAAGTACGGACGAAAAACTCGGGCATCCAGGACGCCTTTGCATAGCCATCCAGCGCAACAAGAGCGAAACCGCAGACAAGAGCCCCAAAAGCGCCCTTTTTGTCCTTCAGGACTTGCCAAATGACACGAAATGGGACCGATTTCCCGTCGGGTACATTGCCGAGGAGCTCACGCCTCTTCGGCTCTGTGACGGTCATCATCAGGAGCCCCAATAGCAGCCCGGGAGCGCCAACACAGATAAAAGCGAGCTGCCAAGCCTCAATGTGGCCCACACCCGGTACACTCAGATCGCCGAGGCTCTCAAGGTAGGTCACAAGCGCACCGCCAAGCAAAATTGCCAGTCCGCCGCCGATGAACGCGCTCATCGTGTATACGCCAAGCGCCGTGGAACGTTTCTCCTCAGGAAAATAGTCGCTAATCAGCGAAACTGCGCATGGGTTCAGTGCCGCCTCACCGACTCCGACACCCATTCGGTAAAGGAAGAGCTCGCTGTAGTTTCTAGCTGTTCCAAACAGAGCCGTCATCAGACTCCATATCGCAACTGCCCATCCGACGATCGCTCGCCGACTGTATCGGTCAGCGAGCCGGCCTGCCGGTATCCCCAGGGCGGTATAGAAAATGCCGAAGGCCAGACCTTGAAGCATTCCAATTTCGGTATCTGAAATATCAAATGTCTGTTTGATCGGGCCAACCACGAGACTCAGCATAAATCGGTCGATGAATGAGAATAGATTCGCGATGCCAAGCAGAATAACTGCATGCCAGGCCAATCGAGCTGGCGGCCATGAGGCCTCGTGCGTTGAGGAGTTCAAGCCCGGAACTTTACTTTCAGGGCTTCAAGGCACCGGAGATGGTAGCTCGGGAAGAAGTGGAAGTCCGTCTGCGGCTGCGCAAGGGTGACCTTCGAGAATCTTGTGGTTAACAGGTCGATGGCCGTAACCAGTTCCTGTCGGGCCAATGCCGCGCCCACGCAGTGATGTATGCCATATCCGAATGCCAAGTGGCCTCTCGGATTGGGTCGCGCGAGGTCGATTTCGCAAGGATTATCGAAGGCACTCGGGTCAACGTTTGCAGCGCCATATCTGATGTGGACCTTGGCGCCCTTTGGAATCCTCACGCCCTCAATTTCAGTGTCGTGCAAGGTTATACGATAAAGGCCTTGGACGGCAGACCACATACGCAGGACTTCTTCGACAAATACTCTGATCACCGGCTGCCCCCCTTCACGGATTCTGGCATGAATCTCTGGCTGCTGCGTGAGGTAGTAAATCGCCCCCATAAGAGTACTCCGCGTGGACTCATTACCCGCCACGAACAATTGATTCAGAATTCCGAAGAGTTCCGTATCGGTGAGCGGGCGTTCGCCCTTGAATCTCGCTGTGACTATGTCTGAGATTACGTCTTCCTTCGGATCCCGACGTCGTAGCTCGCAGCGCTGAAGCATGTATTGTTGTAGTTCCAGCTCGTCTTTCGCGGCGCTAATCAGCGCCTCCTCGTCTGCCATATTGCTCAATAGGACGTCTATGGAATCTGACCACTTCTTAAATGTCGGAAGCATCTCTTCCTCAATGCCCAGCTGCCGGCATATGACCGTGAAAGTTAGCGGTACAGCGAACTGAGCCGAGAAGTCGATCTCACCAGATTCTGGAAACTCATCGATTAGCCGGCTCGCCAAATCCTTTGTCTGCACCTCAAACATCCGTACCCGGCGCGGCGAAAAGGCCCTCTGAACGATTTCTTTATAGGCGCGGTGAGAATCGCGGTCATTATTAGTGATGAGTGTGTCACCGTGCCCTATCCCGCGCGATCTAATTTCCTGTACTGACTTGGGATACCCAACAATCCCGGTACCACCAAAAAGCTCAATATGGCTGGAGAACGTCTGCGGGTTCCTATTGACATATTGAATCAAGTCGTAGCGCACGACCCAGTAGAGATCGCGCTCAGGGTCAAAGAAGACCGGCGCTTGATCGTGCATTGTGGCGTAATTGTCATGGGGATAGAGGTGATTGACTGGATCCGTTGCCTTGAATTTCAGGAGTTGCGGTTCTTCTGTGAGCAACGGAGCGTCTCCACTCATTTGAATAATACAAAACCATAAGGACGAAGAGTGTTGCAATCATTTCGAGAGCCCCACCCGGTCCAAAGGCCGTCATGCACCTCATTCTCGAAGAACCGGCGACACTAGGCCCTTCGCAAAAATCATGGTCAGCACCGGATTCCGTCCGACGCAGACTTGCCAGATTTATCTTAATAATACAATACCATTTAAATTCGACACCTGCTAATGTGTCGTCATTCGGCAATTTGGCCTTTGGCAGACCGAAACAGAACTGGGTAGGGAAGCGCGATGACTCAAAGCAATGTTGACACACCATCACTTGAGGCAAGAATCGCCGAACTCGAAAAGAAAGTTGCGCTGCTAGACGATATCGAGGCGCTACGCAGACTGCGGATGACCTACCACGACTATGTCAACGAGGAACGTTGGGCAGAGATCGCGGACTTGTTCACCGAAGATGCATCCATTGACTTTGGATACGTCGCCATTATGAAGGGACGCGAAGACATTGTTGAACAGTTCATCGATATTCCCAATCACACCGACATGCTCAAGCAGTTCATTCACAATCACGTTGTCGAAGTGAACGGCGACACCGCAAAGGGCTTTCTATACCTCGAGGCCAAGTATGCGGACAAAGGCGAGAGCCTGTTTGTTGCTGGAAAAATCACCGATGACTATGTGCGCGTCGATAACCGATGGCTCATCCGGGACACGGTCACCCACCTCTACTTCACAACGCCACTGTCGAAAGGATGGGCGGTTGAAGACCCTCACTACCTGCGGGGGGGTACCGCCAATCGCGATAATTTGCAACGCGCCCGGGACTGAGCGAGTGTCTGGGTGCTGAACATCAAAAAGGAAATCACATGCCCGTATCAGTAAATCGCCAATGGCTCCTAGTAAGCCGTCCCGTCGGACTTCCCAAAGCCAGTGATTTCGAGTATCGCGAGGTGGCCATTCCGGAACCGGGCAAAGGAGAGGTCTTGCTACAAATCCTCTACGCCTTAATGGACCCAGCGCAACGAGGATGGATGGATGCGGAAGGCAACTACTGGGACCCGTCACCGCTCGGCGAACCTATGCGCAGCGGAATAATTGCCAAAGTCGTTGAGTCCAACAGTGATCAGCACCCTGTCGGTCAATTTGTCATGGGTGTTGGCGGCTGGCAGGATTTTGTCGTCGCGCCCGAAGGCACCGTGGATCCAATCCCATTTGATGGAAGCCAGGATCTAAGAGCGTTTTCTCATGCCCTGGGCACCAAGGGGGCGACAGCATATTTCGGCCTGTTCGACGTCTGCGGCCTCAAGGACGGCGAACAAGTCCTGGTCTCCAGCGCAGCCGGCGCCGTTGGATCTCTTGTCGTGCAGCTCGCAAAGATCAAGGGCTGCCGAGTTGTCGGAATCGCCGGCGGACCTGAGAAGTGTGGGTGGGTAATCGATGAGCTGGGCGCAGATGCAGCGATCGACTATCGAGCAACTGAGGACATGTCCGCAGCCATCGCGCAACACTTTCCCAACGGGTTGGATGTTTACTTTGACAATGTCGGTGGTGAGATACTCGAGGCTGCGATGGACAACCTCGCTCTTGGTGCACGAATCGCCATTTGCGGAATGATCTCAGGCTACAACGAGTCTGACACGCCTGGCCCAAAAAACATGTGGAATTTATTGGTCAAGCGGGCGCGGATCGAAGGATTTCTGGTTGCCGACTACCGGTCCCGGTACCACGAGGCACAAACAGAAATTGGTGCGTGGGTCGATCAGGGCAAAATCAAATACAAAATCGACGAGCGCGAAGGCTTCGATATTCTCCCAGAAACGATCAATTGCCTTTTTGACGGCAATCATGATGGAAGGCTTATGGTCAAACTGGCGGATGACGACAACGCCCCAGCCTAGATCAATATCCCCTCGTTGAATGCAAGGCTGTCCACGCGCATAACGGCCAACAGGCGAACGACCAAACTTTCTTAATATTACGATACCATTTAAACCCGACATTTGCTACATTTGCCAATGTGCCGTTGTCCAGCGACGCCGATGCTGTACCGGCAGCCGAAATTCCAATAGAGGGGGGGAAATCATGAAGACATTGAAGGCGGCGGTGGTCGCTGCAGGGGCAGTGTGCGCCCTGTTCGTGCTGGATATCGCGCCAGCGCTGAGTGCGGAGATAAGTGCGGAGATAGAAGAAATCATAGTGACGGCGCGTCAGCGTGAAGAGAACATTCAAGATGTGCCGATCGCGGTGACGAATATCTCCGGCGCTTTGATCGAAACCGCTCACGCGGAATCACTGATCGACGTGGAAAAATTGCTGCCCAATGTTGAATTGGCGTTTCTACAGACCGGAGGTCGCGGCCTAACGGCGTCGATCAGGGGAGTCGGCTACGACGATAACCGCAAAACGTTCGAGCCTACAGTCGGGGTATCGCTCGACGGAGTTTTCCTTGGATCTAACTCCGGTGCAGCAGCCCTGCTGTTCGACATCGAATCAGTTCAAGTTCTACGCGGACCTCAGGGGACTTTGTTTGGGCGCAATACGACAGGCGGGACCATGGTAGTTACGCGAACTCGGCCAACGGGCGAGTTGGGCGGGAGTGCCAGTTTTACTTATGGCCGCTACAACAGTTTGGAGGAGAAAGTTGTCTTGAATCTCCCCAAGATCGGAGATGTCCTTTCAACCAAGCTCTACGTGTTTAAAAAAGACGGAGATTCGTTCATCAAGCAAGCCAGCACGGGCAAGCGCTCTGACCTTGACGATGCACTCTATGCTGGCGGCGCATTCCTGTTCGAACCGAGCGATGAATTTGAGGCGTTGCTTTCCATTGACTATTTGAATGACAAACAGAATCCGTACAACGCTGTAAATCTAACCCCTGCCGGACTGGGTTACGTATGGTGCGACGTCCTGACGCGTATCATCTTTGCCAATACGCCGTTTTCCGAAAACGGCTGCCGGTCGACCAGTTATGAGCCGGCTGAGGAATCGGGCTTTGCCATTACTCAAGAGGAGTTCACTAACGAGAATTTTCTAGAAGGCTGGTCTGCCACACTCGAGATGAATTGGGACGTGTCAGAGAATATTACGTTGACGTCGATTACCGGGTACAGGGACCACGACGAGCACGGGTCTGGTACAGTTGAGGGTCCCCCGGGTATCCCCGTCGGTCCGGGTGGGGCGCTTCGGCCGATATCTGAATTTGGGCAAGACTGGGTTTTCGAACAGTTCTCCCAAGAGCTACGCATGACCGGCTCCTGGGATCGGCTCGATCTTGTCGTTGGCGGCCTCTACTTCTATTCGAAGTTTGACTTCTTCCCCGGTAATCTGCCCGCGCACGGGTTTGTCGGAACGCAGTCGGTGCTCGGGGGTCTGAGTCGCCAACAATTTAGCGCGCAAAGCACCGACGCATACGCAGCCTTCTTTGATGGGACTTATCATGTTACGGATCGTTTTGGATTATCTGCAGGGCTCCGAATAACCCATGAGAAAAAGACCTTTTCCAATGCGCTTGAAGTTGGATTCCGTCCGCCAGCGACCGGCCCGTTCGATGTGACAGGAAGCGAGTCCTGGACTGAACCTTCTTGGCGCGTGGCTCTCGACTACGACCTCACGGATGAAGTGATGGCCTACGTCAGCTGGGCCCGAGGTTTTCGAAGCGGTGGTTTCAACGCCCGCGCACTATCTGAGGTTCAGACGTTAAACGCATACGATCCTGAGGTTGTTGATACTTACGAGTTAGGTGCGCGTATAGAGTTGATGGACGGACGTGTCCGCCTGAACCCCACGGTTTTTTACATGTCCTACCGTGACAAGCAGGAGGTTGTAATTCTTAGCGCCGGAGGAGGCCTAACCACGTCGATTGTATTCAACGCGAGTGAGCTCGAATACTTCGGCGCAGAGTTTGAGCTCGACGCACGAATCACGGATGGCCTTACGCTCCGCGCATCTTTGGGCTATCTGGACTCAAAAGTAGAAGAGTTCCTAATAGAGGACTTATCTGCGCCAGTGCCCACTTTCATAGACGACAGCGAAAACAGGCAGGTCCGGCGGGCACCCGAGGTGAACTTGTCAGTCGGCCTCGACTACACCGTTCCTGTCTCGAACAGCGGCGAGCTAACACTGTTCGGTATGTACAGCTGGCGCGATGGGCAGTTCACCGACGGCGTTAAAGACAATCTTCCGCAATTCGACCTTGATGAGATCGATAGCTACGGTTCAGCGGACTTCTCAATCACGTATACGCACAAAATGGGCAATGCGAACAGGTCTTTCTCAGTGTCCGCTTTCATTGAGGATGCCTTTGCCGACGACCGTGGACGGGTGATCGACAAACGGAATGCTATTGGAGCGCTCGCATTCGGTTTTCTTGCCCAGACGAAGCGGTGGGGGATTGAGGCTAAGGTCGACTTTTAGCTCGGTCTTTGCCGAGCCAGGCAGCAGGGAATTCACCCGGATTCCATAGCGGGCAAGTGCCACTGCCAGGGCGCGGACCAGACCGTTGAGTCCGGTCTTGGCCGTGCCGTAGGCTTCGAGCTTTTCGAGCGCTTCCCCGTTTTTCTCCTCCTTGCGTCCCCAGATGGCGAACTCTCCGCCTGCAGCTGCAATGCCTTCGGCCATGCCGAGGCCAATACCGCCGTTCCCGCCGGTAATGATGAAAGTCTTACCGCTGAGATCAGGCATCCCGGCCATCTCCTCTTTTATACATGAGTGTAAGAAAGTGGTAAAAAGCCACTCTCACACTTCGCGGGAGGTGGGTCAATAAATCGTCAAAACGTCGATGGGGGAGAGCCCAATGCCGAAACTTGATGGTGCCGTGGCGATTGTTACGGGTGGTGGCAGCGGCCTTGGCGCGGCAATCGCCGAGACGTTTGTTGGCGCCGGGGCGAAGACGTTTGTCGCCGACATAGACGAGGCAGCGGCGGATGAAGTTACCACGCGTATCGGAGCTGGTTGTGTCAGCGTTCGCTTGGATGTCACCGATCCCCGGTCGATTAGCGCCATGGTTGACCTTGTTGTCGAGCAGGCCGGCAAGATCGACATCTTGGTGAATTGTGCCGGTGTGTACGGCATGCAACCTTGGCTGCGAGTCACTGAGGAGGATTTCGACCGCATCTTTTCCGTTAATGTGCGTGGCTTGCTGTTCGTTACCCAAGCCGTCGCCGCGCGCATGGTGGATCGAGGTTCGGGCACAATCATCAATGTCGCTTCGGCCACGGGGCGGCGCGGCAACCCCATGAGCGTGGCGTATTCGGCCAGCAAGATGGCAGTGATCAATCTGACTCAGTCCGCGGCGCTTGCATTCGCGAAATTCGGTATCCGGGTCAACGCCATCGCCCCGGGACTGATGCGGACGCCGATGTTTGAGCAAGTGAGCGCGCTCTACGACTCTGAGCCCGGAGCGGGCGATTTGCTTGCATCGGTTGTCGAGAGCGTCCCGCTCGAACGTATATCCAGCCCAAAAGACCAGGTCGGCGCGGTGTTGTTTCTTGCCACGGACGACAGCGCATACATCACAGGGCAGACACTGAATGTTGATGGCGGCCTGTTTCTCAACTGACCCAACCCGAAGGCGAAGAGACCAGCGTAATGACTTTATCTCAAGACACGTTTCGGCAGGTCGTATTGCGCGTGAGACCAACGGGTATGCCGGTAGCGTCCGATTTCGCCATCGACACCGTGCCAATTCCCATCCCCGAAGAAGGCGAATTCGTTGTTCGCAACCTGTATGTCTCTCTCGACCCGGCCATCCGCCAGCGGTTATCGCAAGTCGACAGCTATGCGAAACTCATCGAAATTGGCGGACCGCTCACATCGACGACCTTGGGCGAGGTTGTGGCATCAGGGGATCCTAAAGCCTCCGTTGGCGACCATGTTGTGGGATTTCACACCGTCGCCGAGTATAGCTTGGCAACCTGGACACCGTTGACGCGTCCTGTTGATCTTGCTGCCGCAGCATCCCCTAGCAATCACCTGAGCGTGCTCGGCCCCACGGGACTGACGGCCTACTTCGGGCTCCTTGATATCGGAAAACCACAGCCAGGGGAGACGGTTCTGGTTTCTACCGCCGCCGGCGCGGTTGGTTCGGTGGCGGCGCAGATCGCAAAAATCAAAGGCTGCCGAGTCGTGGGCATAGCCGGCGGTAGCGAAAAATGTGAACTCCTGACGGAAGTATTTGGATTGGACGCGGCCATCAACTACCAAGGTCTAGATCTGGCCCGCTTGACCGCGGCGATTCGCCAGGCCGCACCGGATGGAGTCGACGTGTACTTCGACAACGTGGGTGGAATCCAACTGGATGCGGCGCTCGATTGTCTGAACCTTCGCGGCCGGGTGGCGCTGTGCGGCTTGATCAGCCATTACAATGCGGCGGGCGACATCCCGCCCTTTACCAATTTCTTCAGATTGATCGCAAAGACCGCGCGTATTGAGGGTTTTACTGTGCTTACCTACGCAGAGCAGTTTCCTCAAGCGCTCGCGGAGCTCGCCGGCTGGGTAGCGGACGGTCGCATCGTCTTTCGCGAACACATTGAGAAAGGCATAGAGAGTGGGATATCGGCATTTCTGAGGCTGTTCGATGGGAGCAATCGGGGCAAGATGATGTTGGATTTGCAAGGCGAATAGCCCGATGGCCTACACTGATGATGGTGCGCGACTGGTTGCCTCTCGCGAACTTGATCTACCTTGGCCCGCACCGAGCCTGGCATGGTATGCGGTCACGCTGTTGTCGTTGGCCTACGTACTTTCCTACCTTGATCGGATCGTCATCAATCTATTGATCGTCCCGATTCAGTCGGATCTGGGCATCAACGACACGCAATTTGGCATGCTGCAGAGCCTGGCGTTCGGCATCTTCTACATTACAATGGCGTTGCCGCTGGGACGTCTGGCCGATAATCGTGAACGCCGGCTGATCGTCGCCGGCGGAATCGCGATGTTCAGCCTTTTCACAGCCCTTTCGGGTTTGGCAAAAACATATGGCCAGCTGTTTTGTGCGCGAATTGGGGTCGGTGTAGGAGAAGCAAGCCTGACACCGGCGGCCTACTCGATTCTCAGTGATTACTTTCCAGCGGATCGGCTTGGAAAGGCCGTTGGTGTCTTCACGATGAGTGCGTTTATCGGCACGGGGCTCGCCTACATCGGCGGCGGTTCCATTATCGACTGGCTAACAAACCTGGGCACCCTGCAAATTGCGGGCGTCGAATTCAAGCCATGGCAACTGGCCTTGATTGCCGTGGGATTGCCCGGGCTGCTTTTGGCCCCGATGATGCTCACGTTGCAGGAACCGTCTCGACGGGGTGGCGACGTCGCAGAACGCATTCCGCTGCAAGCCGTTTTGCAAGCCGTGAAAGATCGTTGGGGTGCGCTTGGGTGGATGTTCGCCGGGTTTAGCATGGTCACAGTGAGTAGCTACGCGGCAGCCGTTTGGACACCGGCGCTGTTTATCCGTGCATACGGGTGGCAGCCCGGCCAGATCGGACTTTGGTATGGGCTGATCTACCTTTTTCTCGGCACTTCGGGGGCGCTATTTGCGGGGTGGCTTTGCGACCGTTTGACGGCGAAAGGTGTGCTGGATGCCCCGCTGCGAATCGCGGCATTTGGTTTCGTTGGCGTCGGCCTGTTTGGTGGCATCGCACCGCTCATGCCGAACCCTGTGCTGGCGCTGCTGATGTTCGTTCCGGCGACCTTCATGGGCACCATGCCCTTCCCGCTCGCTGGCACGGCCATACAGCTCATAACGCCCAACCGCCTTCGCGGCCAGATGTCTGCGCTGTACTTAACGGTCATCAACATCGTGGGGTTGGGGTTCGGGCCACTCATAGTCGGTGCATTGACCGATTACTACTTCACCGAGCCCGCCGACGTTCGATATTCGTTGGCACTCGCCTACGCGTTCAGCGGACCGCTGGCTTTTCTATTTCTCATCACGGCATTTTCCGCCTACCGGAAATTGCGGCAACCAATGCACAACGGATGACAATAATGCAGCGAATGAAAGGCAGGCACGTAGTGATCACTGGAGGCTGCGGAGGGATCGGTGGGGCCTGCGTCGAAACCTTCGTCCGCGAGGGCGCGAGCGTGCACATCATTGACATGGCGCGCAATGAACCTCTGCTGACCCAGCTTAGTGATCGCGCACGTTTTACCGAGATGGATGTTTCCGTAGAAGCACAGTGGCAATCATTGACGCAAGAGCTAGACCAAGGCGCTCCGGTGGATGTGCTTGTCAACGCCGCCGGAATTTCCGGGTTGAAGAACATCGAAGATGCGGATTTTGCGTGGTGGCAGCGCTTTCAACGAATCAATGCCGACAGCATTTTCCTCTCCATCCACTATCTGTTGCCATGGTTGCGGGCCGCGCCATCGGCCGCCATCGTTAACATTGGGTCTACCTGCGCGATCCGGCCTACGGCGGACTTGCCGGCGTACTCGGCCAGCAAGAGTGCCGTGCGTAGCCTCACTAAATCGGTAGCGCTGCACTGCGCTGAAAAGGGTTACCGTATTCGCTGCAACGCCGTGCATCCCGGCTCTACGCTAACGTCGATGATGGAAGCCAATTTGGGAACCACGGCCGAAGAGCGCGCAGCCAACCTGCAATGGCGAATGGATGCGCATCCGTATGCAAAAGCGCTGGGGCGCTTGACGCAACCCCAAGACATCGCCAACGCGGTGCTGTTTCTTGCAAGTGAGGAGGCGGCGTTCATTACCGGTGCAGACTTGGCGGTCGATGGCGGTGCTACCGCTTGCCTACCTTCGGGGTAATGGCTCGACATCGGGTTCTAACGGAACACGCATCGTCTTGAGCGTCACGGCAACGAGGATGAACTGGCAAGTAACGAAGACGTAGTCGATCAGCTGTTGTTCATCAAAATTCGCGGCCAGAATTCGCCAGGTTGCGCGCAAGCACCCGATGCAGGTTGTACGGCCAGTCCGAGAGAATCTTGCGGGCGCCCTCCGGAACATCTGCATCGGTTAGCGGGGGAATTCTGGGCTCAGGGGTAGCCAAATTTTCTCACTTCCTGGATGTGTGTGAGCGTCTGTATCCGACTCTGAACGGGAAATGGGGGATTCTGGGCCGGGATTGCATGTTCGTCACTACCGGGCCGTATAGCCGCCGTCGACCGGCAAGATGGCGCCGTTGATGAAGCTTGCGTCTTCGCTGGCCAGAAAACAGGCAGCGGCTGCAACTTCGTGGGGTTGGCCGAGGCGTCCCATGGGGTGTAACGAGGTGAGGTGAGACAACGCTGCGACGTCCTCGCGTATTTGCTCCAATAACGGCGTTTCCACGTAGCCTGGCGCGATAGCGTTCACGCGCACGCCGAAACGGCCATAGGTGACTGCGAATTGGCGGGTCAGTCCGACGACACCATGCTTCGATGCGACGTAGGCGCTACGTGATTCCATGCCATCAAGCTCGTGCTCGTGCGGCCTCGTCATCCCCACGAGACCGGCCACGCTCGCGGTATTGACTATGGCGCCTCCGCCGCTTTCGGCAAGGTATTGCGCCGAGAGCGACAAGCCGTTGAACACACCTGTAAGGTTGACGGCTATGGTTTGGTCCCAGTCCCAACTTCCACCGGCGTTGTTGAATACCACATCCAGGTGACCGAACAGGTCGACGCATCGCTCGATGGCGGCGGAGACCTGATCCGCATCCGCCACGTCCAGCCTCAAGCTATGAGCCTGACCTGCCTGCTTCTTGATGAGATCAACGGTTGTTTCGGCCGATTGCAGGTTGATGTCGGTGGATATGACGCTTGCGCCTTCCACAGCGAAACGCAGCGCGGTCGCCTGGCCAATGCCGCTACCCGCGCCGGTGATGAGTGCGACTTTTCCGCTCAATCTGCCTTCAGACAAACGCCATCTCCACCAATGCTTGCCACTCCCCGAGAGCCTACTGGGACTCTAATCGGTAGTCTTGCCGGTAAGGCCGCCGCTTTTTGCGGGCCCTTGCCCGATCTATCGCTTTTTGCATGAGCGTGCCACTCTCCGGCTCGGTGCACAGTACCTTGAGGAATTCCAACACTTGCAATTTGCGCCTTTCGGTGTCGAAAGATAGCTCGCCCAACTCAGCAAGGCCCTCCGAGAGAAACCGCACGATGTCTCTGCGCAGATCAAACCAAGGCTTGGCAGATTCCCCCGGTGGAAACAGCCTGAGCGCCCATGCCCGTCGCGCACGATCGTATTCGGCCAGTGCAGGACTAACAACCGCGGAGAGCTGCGCATCTGTTCTTGCCGCCTGGGAGAGCTCCGCGAACGCCGCGAATTCGGAGCTTTGCAGCTGTTCCCAAGCCGTATCGATTGCCCGGTCGAAATAGCGATCGTCGTGAGGGATTTTCCCCATGGCTTCGCCATACATTTCCACGCGCTTGCGGGTAAGGTAGTGAATGGCGGCTTCCATGAGCGCCATGCGCGAAGGAAAGTGATAAAGCATGGCGGCTCGAGTCATTCTCGCTTGCTGCGCGATATCAGACGTACTGGTCGCGGAGTACCCGCTAGCCGCCAGGCATTCGATGGCCGCTTCCATGATTCGAGTTCGCGTCTGGCGGCTTTTGGGAAACTCCCCTGCACTAACCTCGGTAGGATCCGGGAGGCGGTGACCGTGTGGATCCGCAGATGTGTTGGCTTGTCGATCACCCGCGCGATCGTTGGATTTGCCATTGTCCATGCTCAACTCACGATGACCGGTAGCGATCGCAGACCACGCAGATGGAATTGACTGGCATAGTGAAGATCTGTTGCTGGCACCGCGAGTGCCACCTTCTCGAATTGATCAGCTATCAGGGTGAAGACAATGTTGAGCTCCATGCGCGACAACATCGCGCCGAGACAGAAGTGCATCCCAGCGCCAAAAGATTTGTGCGGCACGGGTGGACGCGCCTCGAAATTGAGCTCGCTGCTGTTAGCGCCAAAAACGGACTCATCACGATTTGCCGAGGCCAGGCGAACGTGTAGCAGCGCGCCCTCCGGTATGGCGACGCCACCTAGCTCGGTTGCGCGATTCGTCTGCCGGAATTGACCTTGGACAGGGGCTTCCAGCCGAAGCAATTCTTCGACGAAACTGCGGACCAGGGCCGGCTCGGCTTTCAGGCGCGGCAACAATGTCTCGTCCAACGCCAGCCGCTTGATGCCGCTAGACATGGTATTGGTCGTGGTTTCATTGCCCGCGACGAGCATTTGCGCCAGCATGGAAATGAGTTCTGTTTCGTCCAGCGAGCGCTCACCGTCTTCTCCGGGGATGCGCGCATTCGCCAGATGGCTGGCGATGTCGTCTCTCGGCTCTTGGCGCCGCGCCTCACACACGGCAACGATTGCGCGGTGACATTGCAGAGTGAGCTCGGCAGCTTCTACAGACCGCTCTTCACTGGCGAGCAGGCCCAGGTCGTCGGCGATCGCATCGGACCACATTTTCAGCGTGGCGTCGCCATATTCGCTCAGGCCGAGATGGCGGCCAATCACCGCGATGGGCAGCGGAACCGCTACAGCGGTGACGAAGTCAAACGCTTCCCCCCGTGGAACCGCAGTGAGCTGCTCGCCCGCTTTGCTGCGCACGAACGGCTCGATCCTGGTCAGGTTCTGCGGCGTGAAAAAAGGGCTCACCAATGCCTTGTACACTTCATGGCTTGGGGCATCATTCGCCGACATGGTCAGCGCGAGCTGCCAGCCTTGGGCGCGAATTTCAAAAACCCGCGGTAGCACGCCACCCTCGCGCATTGCGAGCCGGTCCACTCGGCTGCTGAACAGCTCGGGGTTCTTTAGCACCTGATCGACGAGTTCGTAGCTCGTGACATAGAAAATCTCGTGGCGTGGATCCCAGAACACGGGCGCGGTTTCACGAAGCCGGCGGTAGAACTCCCAGGGGTGATCCATGAAATCCGGGGCTTTGGGATCAAACTCTGTCAGGTATTCCAGACCCTCCGGTCTGGGTGCACGTTTGCTCATCTAGCCACGGCCGTCGAGGTAGTCATCAAGGCGTTTGTGAAAGAATCGCAAGCGCATCTCGTGGTATCGAGACACCGTAATTCCTGGACCTTCCATGGCTTCGAGGCCTCGCTGCACATAAGGCATGTTTGACAGGTCCTCGTCAAAAACATCGGAAAAGGCAGCTAATTCGGGCGCCAAGTGGTGACTGTCGTCATAGTCTAATTCCGTGAGGGTTGGTACCGGCGTCTGCCCCGTTGCTCGCGGCATCAACATGTAGATCTCCATGATCGACGTTGTGGGGTCGGTGCCGTTGGGCCGAAACCGATAGACAAGGAATGAACCCCAGGCAGTCCAGCAGACCAGGTTCGGGAAAATGTGATAGTGGATGGTATCCACTGCTTCGCAGTCGGTCATGTCCGGCACGTCTACGCCATGTTCTTCCTTGAGAATCCGGCGCTTCACGTCTGCCATGGCCTGCCGCGCGGTGAGACCGTCGGGCAGCGTCTGCTCTTCCTCGGAAAGGTGCCAACCGGCCACGCCGGCCTGGTAGACCTCCTCTTCGGTTAGCTGCCGGCCCAGGTGCGGGCTGGGCACACCACGAGGCGAGATCATTCGCGAGTAATGGCGCTTGTCCGGCCACACATCGTATTGGCTAAATGCCTCCCCCAGCCATGGCATTGCCCCAGGGTGCGTCGCGGCCGAATGCATCGATTCGGTGAATGCCTCCAACGCGACCTTCCAATTGCACCGGTTGCGCTTGAGCACATGGACCACTTTCACTCGATCACCCAGATCCCAGCCTCGCGTACCGAATATTTCAGGCAGATCCTCCATGTAGCTCTCAAAGGACTCGGGCCGCTCGGCCAGGTTGACGAAAATGAATCCCCCCCAACGGCCAACGTGCACGCTGGGGAGTTTGAATTCGTCCTTGTTCACATGGGGAAAATCCCATTCGTTGGTGACCTGCTGGCAGGAGCCGTCCAGGCCCCACGTGAACCCGTGAAAGGGGCAACGGATGAACTGCGCGCTGCCCGAGCAATCCTTTAGAATTCTGCCACGGTGCAAGCAGACATTGTGGAAAGCCTTGATTTCGTTTTCGGCGGGCCGTACGACTAGAACCGACTTCTTGCCGATCTCGTAGACGTAGTGGTCGCCGACTTCGGGTATGTCTTCCTCGCGGCAGGCCATCTGCCAAACCCTCGACCACATATGGTCGAACTCTTGCCGAGCAAACTCCGGATCGTAATAGCGTTCCTTTGCCAATACCTCGGTCCCAAGGTCGATAGCGCTGGTATCCCTCAGCGCTGGCGGGACCGGGCCCCTCTCTTGATCAAGAAGCTGCTGAATCGTGGGGCCAGGGCCACGCATTGCGGGCAACGCGTGGGTAGCTCGCCTGTCGTCCCTGGTCGTCATCGTATGTACTCATCCTGATTGGCGTATTTCTATACAACAGTGTCAGAATATGGTCAAGGTGCGCATGTCTTTCAGGTGAGAACGCCTATCACGGATCCGTCACCACGGTACTCGACAGATTGTGCACGCAGGGGTTGCCGCGCGCCCGAACCGGTTCCACCGGTACCGAATCGCCTCGCGGCTGATCGCTTATCTCACCCGAAACAGCAAAAGATCCAGACTACGAGAGAAAAGGTAATGAAAAAGCTTTGTGTGATTCTAGGCACTGCGGGCTTGCTTGCCGCCTGCGGCGAGGAACCGGTGCGTACAGCGGCGGACATAGGTTCAGGCTGGGAAGACCTCGACGGCAGCATCGTCAACTATGAGTACCCCGATTTCTCCGGTTTCTATCTCCATTTTCGTAACGGTGCACTGCAGTGGAAGGGCTTCGCCGGTCTGTTCAAGGGTGTTGTCGCCGAAGTTGATCTCGTTGCATCGAAGGTCAATGACCGGGTGTACTTCATGTCCTGGCCGACGCCGAACGGCGGCGGTGACAACGTCATCATGAATTTTGACACTATGAAAGTGCATGCTCACCTTGGCCCGGGAGATGGTTTTCAACTGTTCAGCGGCACGATCTACTGTCGGGACACGCCGGATTGCAATGCCCCTGAGGGTGAGCCGATGGGCATGATCAATACGATGCGACTGCTGGCAGGCAACGCCAGGAACTCGGCTACTCCAGCCCCATGGATGCGAATGAGGCCATCGTGGAAAAGAGAGATGGACGTTTCCAGGAACCGGATAGGCAGGGAATGGCTGAGTTAACGGGTAAGCCCTTTGCTTACCAGACCCCAGAGGGGCTGGTCAGGGTCAGCATCGCTGGCGAAGAGACCTCCGTATCAGTCGCCGGAGCGGAGCCTGTCATATCACCGACCTACGCCACCGCCATCGGTAACGGCATCTACTACGTCAGCTGGCACGGCGAATATGGTGGAAATCATGTCGTGCTGGACAGCGGCACGATGAAAGTCTACGACCAGATCATGCCTGATGGCACGCGTAAGGAAGCCGTATTTGACGCGATCTGTTTCGCCAGCGAGGGCTGCTAACCCAACTGGCCGTGACCCAGTTTGAGTCACTTTCTACCGCAGTATCGGGGTCTGAGGCAGCGTGCCTTAGTTAGTTCCTGTCCGTAAACTCATAACGGATTGATTTGGTTGAACAAATTGTCGTTTCAGGTGGCTTAAAACCGGCGTTTCCGATATCCTGTGTTTTCACTTTCCTAATAAAAACACTGGAAAACCAAAAACGCCGGAGGTCGCAATGCGCGCAAAACGCACCGCTCAAACCAGTCTATTCGATCCCCAAGTCCTTGACCACCCCGTCGCCGACGAACTGGAATGGGCGTCCGCGTGGCTCGACGCGCACCCCGAATTGCTCGACGAGATCGCCGCCGACCCCGATGGCGGGGTAGGGTCGAGCCTGGGCCGTCACGGCCTGACCCGCGAGACGATTCTGCGTTGCGCGGTGCTCATGCATCTGCGCGGCGAGAGCTACCGGGGACTGGCATTCACGCTACGGGATTCGCTCTCGGCGCAACGCTTCGCACGGCTCGATCCGACGCGGCGGGCGCCGGGAAAATCGGTGCTGCAGGCCACCGTCGGGGCGATCGGCGCCGCGACCTGGGAAGCGATCAACCGAACCTTACTGGCGGTGGCGCACGGCTCAGGGGTCGAGATGGGGAAGGCGGTGCGCGTCGATTCCACGGTGACCGAGACGCACATCCTTGAGCCCTCGGACAGCCGGCTACTGTTCGACGGGGTGCGCGTGCTGACGCAGCTGTTGCGCAAGGCGCGAGACGAGTTGGGCGCGTCGGCCATCGACTTCCACGATCATTGCCGGGCCGCGAAGCGGCGGGCGCTGGAGGTTGGCTCGCAACGCGGGGCCCAACGGCGCGCCAAGACCTACCGTAAGCTGTTGCGTCTGACCGGGCGGACGATGGGTTACATCGAGGCGGCGTTGCCGGCGGTGGCAGTGGCGGGCACGGCCTGGAGCCGGGATTGGGTGGAGACCGCGACGGCCTATCTGGATTTGCTCGGCAAAGTGACGGACCAGACGGAGCGACGGGTGTTCGATGGCGAGACGGTGCCGGCGGGCGAGAAGGTGGTGAGCCTGTTCGAGCCGCACACCGACATCATCGTCAAGGGCGGCCGCGTGACGCGTTACGGCCACAAGATCAACCTGGCCACGGGGCGGAGCGGGCTGGTGCTCGACGTGGTGGTGGAGGACGGCAACCCGGCGGACAGCGCGCGTTGTCTGCCGATGCTTCAGCGGCATATCGAGCACTACGGCTCGGCGCCGTCGCGGGTGGCCTTCGATGGCGGCTACGCCTCGCGCGCGAACCTCAACGACGCCAAGGCGCTGGGCATCGAGCACGTCGTGTTCCACAAGAAGCGCGGCCTGAAGGCCGCGGACATGACCTCCTCGTCGTGGCTGTACGGGCAGCTCAAGCGTTTCCGCGCCGGCGTCGAGGCGGGCATCTCCTACCTGAAACGGTGCTTCGGCCTGGGGCGTTGCCTGTGGCGCGGCTTGCCGCGCTTCAAGGCCTACGTCCAATCGGCGGTGTTCGCCCACAACCTGATGCGTCTGGTTCGCTTGCATCCCCAGCCGGCCTGACGCCGCTGTCCGCCATCGCCGCCAGCCGGTTGGAACAACCGGCGCGTGCTCGTGCCCGCCCGCCCCGAAGACACGGGAAACCCGGCGAAACGAGACCCGCGGACCGCGACTGCGGCGTGCTGGGCGAAGCCGGATCGTTTTTTTTTTGCTTGGCGGAGCGCTCTTTGAGATAATTCGCAGTCGCTTTCCCCCAGCATCCCGCCCTCGAATTCCGCTTTTACGGACAAGAACTAGTTAATTTGGCAATACCGGCGGGTGAACGGCTGCTCGTTTCCGTTCTAACTGGGTCCATATACCTTGACGTATTGTTTTTGTATAATTGATACGCTTTTATATATCACCCTCTTAGACGATCTCACCATGGAACCAGCTTCTATCCATATCTCAACCTGGCCGTCTGCTCTACGCGACGCACGTCGCCATTTGCGGATGTCTCAGCGCGCGCTGGCTTCTCGAACCGGCCTGCCTCAGGGACACATATCTCGCATTGAAACCGGGGCCGTGGACCCGCGGCTGTCGAGCGCCACGAAGATCGCTCGAACGTTAGGGTTCGAGCCAATGTTGATCCCGCGCCGTGCGCTGCCTGTCGTTCTCGGGTTCCTGAGAGAACTGGATCCAAGTGCGGCAGGACACAGACCTTCTGCAATCGAACTTCTCGTCGGCGACGGCGACGGTGACATGGAGGAGGACGGATGATCGTCAACGAACTGCATGTGCGCCTTGGGGATGTCACTGTAGGCACGCTTGCGCACCTTTCCGGTGACCGGATCACGCTCATCTTCGATTCCGACTACCTCAACATGCGTAACCGCCCCATCCTCGGTCTATCCTTTCTGAACGACCAGGGTGGAGTCATTGAAGAGCAGAGGACCACGACCCGTAAAGCTCCACCGTACTTCGCCAACTTGCTCCCCGAAGGCCATCTCCGCGACTATCTGGCTGGCCTCGCCGGCGTTAACGAGACCCGCGATTATCCCTTGCTGCACCTGACCGGCGGCGATCTGCCGGGCGCGGTACGACTCATCCCTGGGCGGGGCTGGACCAGCGATGAAAATGCCGTCCAGGGGGGCGGCGGTCCGGACGAATCCTCCGTGCTCCGGTTTTCCCTTGCCGGCGTGCAGCTCAAATTCTCGGCCGTGATGGAAGCCAGAGGCGGCCTTACAATCCCCGCACACGGGGCCGGGGGCGACTGGATAGTCAAGCTGCCATCTGCACACTATCCCGGTGTCCCCGAGAACGAGTACTCCATGATGTCGATCGCCACCTCTGTCGGCATCGAGATTCCCGACGTCCGGCTGGTCCCGATGCGAGACATCCAGGGTATCCCTGAGACCGCCGCAGATTCGTCCCTCGCCGACGCATCTGCACTTGCAATCCGCCGGTTCGACCGCGACCAGGGGCACAGGATCCACACCGAAGACTTCGCGCAAGTCTTCAGCCAGTACCCCGACCAGAAGTATCGGGGATACAGCTACGCCAATATCGGCCGAATACTTGTCGTCTACTCAAACGACCAGGCGGTCGACCAGTTTGCACGCAGGCTCACTTACACCGCCTTGATCGGCAATGCCGACATGCACCTGAAAAACTGGTCGCTGATTTACCGTGACGGAATCAACCCGGAACTCTCCCCTGCTTACGACATGCTGTCCACCGTTGCCCACATGAGCGATCCAACGATGGCGTTGCGGTTGGGAAAAGCCAAGCGCTGGAATGCATTGACTCTGGATGACTTTCGCCGGCTGGCAGACCGCATGGGTGTTAACCATGCCGACATTCTGGAGCCGGTCAACGAAACCATCGATATCTTCCGGTCCAAGTGGAAAGGACTAGCCAAGGATCTGCCCGTGTCGCCACGGGTTTCCGAAGTGATTGGGGAGCAACTGTCTACCGTTCCTGCCCTGGCAGAGACCGGACCGGCCCTCCAAACTCCATCACCGAAACAGGAGATGACAGGGACTCGTCCTCCGCACAGGCGGACCACCTCGAAACCGTCTTGATAGCGAACCCCAGCCGCGCTACAGCCGGGGAGATAGGATCGCCTCGGGCACTGATTTGCAACCATTCCTTAACTTGGCAATACCCTGTGAGTGGCGTCCCCTATGGGAGTCGAATCACTATATTTATTCTTATATTTCAATAAGTTAATGATGCCAAATTTCTTGGCCCGCCACTTGGCCCCCCAATTGCCGTTCGCTTGGCCATTGCCCTTTCTACCGCCAAGCGCTCCTAGACTTTCTTCGCCCAATCAATAAGTTACCCGTTTCTCGCAGTCGGTTGGACACAAGGAAGGCGATGTCGTCGAACAGGCGCATGAGAAATCCGGCTTGTTGACGAATTGTAGCCATTTGGCTACAGTTTCACCGATGATCAAGGTCGTCAGATACATCGCCAACGACGGATCCGACGACTTTGGAACCTGGCTTCAGAAGCAAACTCCGGAGACACGCGCCATCGAGCGGGCAACCGCGAACTTGAGGGCCTATAGACAGGAGAAACGGATTGCCGATCAAGACACATAGCGCCAGCGACTTCCTGAAAACGCCAGAGGATATCGCTGCCTACCTGAACGCCACCATCGAGGAAATGGATGACCCGAGATTGCTCATGAAAGCATTCCGCAACGTCGCCGAGGCGCAGGGCGGCGTATCTGAACTCGCCCGGCGCGCCGAAATCGACCGTGTCGCTCTCTCACGCACGTTGTCCGGCCGGAGAAATCCACGCCTCGACACGCTCGCGAAAGTGGCTGAAGCCTGTGGCGTCAAACTTCAGTTTTCTGCCTGGTGAATCGCCCCGAGTTTGCCCGAGGCTGTTTCGTTAGGGATATTTCAACGTCAATTAGTCTGACACGAACCTCTCCAGGCTCATGCTTTCGCCCAGCGCACTGATTGGGTGCGGTTAGAAGTGTCGCCGAACATCCATTCGGGAGTGCAGAACTCGTACGACGTATAACTCGCCGTCATCGACTGTGTAGAAAACGATGTGGGCCTGGTGTTCAAAACGGCGCAGTCCGGGCGCCAATCGTTCCGCCCTTCGACCCATTTCCGAGTTATTCGCCAAGTGCTGAAAACACGATTTCAGCGAATCACGATAAACGCGGGCCTGCTCAACGCCGAATCGTTTGATCGTGTAGTTGGCGATGTCTTCAAGATCGGTTGCTGCTCGACGCGAGAGCCGATATTCACTCATCCGGGTCGCTGCGACGCGCCTCCGCCTCGGCCCAGATGTCGTCGACCGTTCGAACACTCGGGCCGCTTGCGATTCCTTCCTCAACGGCGGCCTTCAATGACCTGAACTTCTCCTGGTCTCGACGAACCAGGTCCCGCAAGTACTCGCTGTCATTGGTGTAGTCACCATCGGCGATCTGCGCCTTGATCCAGTCGTGTTGCTGGTGCGTTAATGTGATGGTTTTGCGAACCGTGGCCATACAGACACCCTCGGAATTCAGCATCGGTCATACTATTGATGCACTATAGCGCACTTCTCGACCACGAAGTGAGTACCGATCCACGGTGTGTGCAACAAGGCGAGCGTCATGCCGCTTCACTGGTAATGGCAAATTAACCCATGTCGGTCGCCATTCTGGGGATGAACATCTACAAGCGGTGCCGGTTTCCGCCCTAGCAGCCCGTGGCAAAAGTCCGGCGGCATTCGAACGCCGCTGCATCCCGCCTGACTGCGTTGCTCGTCGCTCAAATATGCCCGATATTCTCGCTCCTCGCGCCTTGTCAGGCGGGCGCATCGGCGTTCTCGGTGCTACGCCGGACTTTTGCCACGGGCTGCTAGATCAACTGCAAGTCATTCCCAGCTATCAGGCAATAACTGGGGTTAAGTTGGCGTCCCCTAGGGGAGTCGAACCCCTGTTGCCAGGATGAAAACCTGGAGTCCTAGGCCTCTAGACGAAGGGGACGTCGGAGGGAGCGGCGCATTCTATGGAGGCGCCATGGCGGCGTCAACTTGAGTGGGACCTACCGCAAGGCGTGCCAGAAACGGAGCGTTGCGCGCTCCAATCGACAGAATCAGAAATCCCAGCCAACCATCGGTTGCGGCATGCACAGCGCCTGGTCCAGACGCTCGATCAAGCTCGGAGAATCCAAATCCGACAGGCCACCGCGAACCGGTTCCTGCGTGTCGAGGCCGTCCGTGATGGCAAGGCTCGATGCCGGGGCGACGCCGAACCACAGCCTGCTGAACGCGCCGGTCGATGCATGCAAAGTGGGCAGGTCCTCGCTGCATCCGCGTTCCGCCCAGGAACTCGGACCGATCGATATCCGGTAGTCGCCGGCACAACCCCTCCAGGCACCCTCCTCCGGCAGATAGTCCGAGATCGGATCGGTCAGCTTCAGGTTGAACTCCACCTTCTCACCGGGCCAATGCCGCCGCTCGACACAGGCCGCCACGTCAAGAACCCGCAACTGCCACCAGGCCTGGGCCTGGTGCGAGGCAGAGAAATCCGACTTGCGCGTATTGCGGCGATTGCGAAACGGCTGGTCCAGCAGGCTTTGCAGTTGAATGTCGGGCGGCTCCGGCATCTCGATGAGCGAAACCTGGTCCGCCAGGGACTTCAGCAGCCCCAACAACTCCAGCAACTGGTCTCCGTCCTGATAGGCCAGCATCTCCACATTGTACGGGCCGTGACTGACGTCCCTGGGACTCAGCCAGAGGCAATGGGTGAGTACGCCGTCGGTTTCGTAGCCCAGCCCGAAGCTGCCGGGCCGCAGGCCCAGTTCCGCCTTCATGAGCCTTGTCTCGGGCAGCAGGCAGCCTCCATGCCCGCGCCGGCGCGTCATCATGGCGCCATGGACCGCGCGCCAATCACCCTTGGTCAGGCGCTTCGGCGGACGGAAGGGTACGTCCACGCGCAGGGTCGACGGGTCAAAGCGAATCATGTTCTCGTAGCTGCCCGTGCCGAAACCGAGCCGGTCGTAGAAACCCTGGTCGAATACGCCCAGGACGGCAATTGCAGCGCCGTCCAGGGCGCCTGCAGCGACCTGCCTGGCAGTCAGTTGCAAGGCCAGTCCCAGCCGGCGGGCAATGCGGCTGGTCATCACGGCGGTCACCACGCACATGGGCACGTCTTCTGAAACTTCGGGGGAAAGCCCCGGGGTCAGGCTCGGGTTTCGGCACGGATTGACGTAGCGCATCGCGCCCACGGTCGTATGCGCCATGCACTCCGCCTCGCCATCCAGTGCCGCTGTCAGGCAGCTTCCGGTGGAGACGAAATGTGCAAGCGCTTTCGCGCCGGCCTTGCTGTCGACCCAGCCAATCTCGTACCAGATGCGCTGGATCGCCTTGAGGTCTCGCTCGCGTTCGTAGGGCCTGATTTCCATGGCGGGCAGACTGATGAGAGACCGTTCTTGTGTCAACCTCCTTGATTCGCGTCTCGCACCGCGGCCGGCAAACTGGCGCTCAGAACTTGAAGCCGACTCCCAGGCTGTAGGTCACGTCTGTACGATCGGCATCCTCAGGCGGCTTGGTATCAATGCGGTGATCCACCCGGAAGTGCGTATTCAACCGGTCGCTGATGGCCAGCCGCAGGCCGGTGGACGCCTCGATGACCTCCCCGCGGCCGCTGTCGGGAATCACCAGCAGGCTGTGCCGGTGAAAGAACTCGAACTGCTTGCTCCAGAGGAAACGGTTGTAGTCCAGTTCCCAGCGCCAGGCCGGATTTTCCTTGGCCTTGGTGCCGATTTCATCGAAGACGGCGCTCACGCCCGTACCTACGGAGAGCGCACCGAAACTGTCCTGCCACACCTGGTAGCCGATGCCACCGCCGAGCGTGACGCGCACGTCGATGTCTTTCAGTTCGTCCCGGTAATATTCGGCGTTCCCCAGCGCAAACCACTTGTCGGTGAAAAACCGCTTGTAGCCGTAGTCGAAATCCAGTTGTTCCTTCGAGACCACGCTGTCGGCCTCCTCGCGGCTTACCAGCAGCGTCCAGTCGTGCACGGTCCAGTCGAGCGCCAGGGTCGAGCGCACCAGCAAGTTTACCGATTCCGTCTCGCTGTTCCCGGTGGAGAGCGCCGCGGCGAGGTCTGCCTGGGTGCTCCAGCCGCTGGCCAGGTCCGCTAGCGCACCGCCGTGGCGGCTTGCGTTCAAGATCTCGGCAAGATCGATGGGCTGCGACGCTTGACCGTCACTCATCAGACGCTGCGCGCCGTCCTCTTCCGCGAGCCTGCCGTCCAGGTACCCGCCACCGCGCAACCGGACGTGGAATTCCACCGGGGAAGTCACCGATTCCACGGCATCGAGGACGATGGGTATCCGCCCCGCGTATTCCGTATCCAACAGCAATCGGCCACCCGAGATGCTGTCGACTTCGCCGGTCATTCGATCGCCGTTCTTGAGGACGACAGTACCGCCTTGGGCGCTCACGCTGGCGAGCAGCAACAAGACCAGAACAAGAATTCCGCTGCCGGATGACACCGGCGACACACTGATGAACACAGAAGCTCTCCTAAATCGATTGCGACTGCGGAACCGGCCCGACAATCGAATCGGATGCGACATTGCTTGCGGCAATTCCTGCCGAAGCCATCGCCGGCTCAACCCGCCGGCGCTGCCGCTCATCCGGACGTGACGGTCAGGATTCCCGCGAGTCTGCGCGCTGCAACATGGCTCTTCCGACCCAGTGGCGCGCGAAATGTTCCGCTGTCCTGCCGCTGCGCACGCCCCGCCCCAGCGCCCAACTCAGCGATTCCTTCTCGAGTTCTTCGTTCCAGGCGCACGGAAGGGCATTGCGGCGGGCGAGCGTCTCCACCCAGTGACGGGCCACTACGAGATACTCGGACTGCTTGAAGGGATAGAACGACAGGCACAGCCCGAACCGGTCGGACAGCGAGATCTTCTCCTCCACCGCTTCCGACTGGTGCAGTTCGCCATCGACGACAGCGGCACCGGTGTTCTCCGACATGTATTCGGGCAACAGGTGACGGCGATTGGAGGTGGCGTAGACCAGGGTGTTGCCGGACGACCTGAAAATCGAACCCTCCAGGGCGCTCTTGAGGGTCTTGTAGGAGTCGTCGTCATCCCCGAACGACAGATCGTCACAGAACAGCAGGTATCGATACGGTTCTTCACGCAGCTTGCGGACGATGTCGGGCAGCATCGCGAGATGGGTCTTGTTCACTTCCACCAACCGCAACCCGTCAGCCGCGTACCTGTTCAGGAGACCGTGCACCAGCGATGACTTGCCGGTACCGCGGGCGCCCCAAAGCAGCACGTTGTTGGCCGGATATCCGGACAGGAACTGACGGGTGTTGTCTTCCAGCAGCGCTTTCTGCCGCTCGATCTGCAGCAGGTCGTCGAGGCCGATATCGTCGCGCTCCGGGTGGGCGACGAAGCCCTTTACCGGGTCGTCGCCGCGCCACACGGCCGCCTGCTCGACACGCCAGTCGATATCCTTCGCCTCCGGCACGATGCGCAGCAGGCGGGTGGCAAGGGTATGGGCGATGTCGAGCAGCGCTTTACGGGAGTCGTTCACAGCCTTTCCGCTTAGATGGCCGGTTAAGAGCCCGCGCGCACCGGGCTGCAGTGGGCGCGTATTCTAACCCGCATGCGGCGAGAGGAGCCGGGTTGGCGGTTACCGGTCGCGGGCCCGTAACGTCACAACGTTGTCGGCGATGCGCTCATAGACCCGGCGCGGCAGCCCCGGGCCGTCGATACCTACCTTTCCCGGGCTGAAGTAGCGCAGCTCGTAGCGCCGCTGGCCTGCCGCCTTGTCGGATATCAGCAGCAGGTCGTCGCCTTCGAGCAGCCAGCGCCCCGTTTCTTCCCGGGCGCCGTCCTTGAGCCGGTAGCGGCCGCCGTTCAACTTTCCTTCCAGCGCCAGCTCTCCTTCTTCGCAACACCAGCGCCCTGGCAGATTCAGTTTCGTCAGCCACACCAGGCGATTGCGGCGAGCGCCGCGAATCCAGATCACGGCGATCGCGATCACCACCACTACGATCAGCAATGAAGCCATGCATCACCCCTCAACGCAGCCACTCCCGCTGCACGCCAACAAGCTCGGCATCCACCGAGAACTGTACGGTGCGTTCCACCTCGGCGAGAATTTGTTCCACCACCACCGCATCCGCCGCGGCCGCGATTATCGACCACTCCGAACGCTGGTGTGAATCCTGGTGCCCACTCTCGCAAACCGCCACATTGACAGACCGCCCCACCCGGTCGCGCAGGCCCTTGAGGCGACGGCGCTTCTCCTTCAACGAGCGGCACCCGTTGAAATAGAAATCGAGTTGCATCAGGCAGGATCTCAGCATCAGGCGCGGAAGCCGGATTTGGCGTCGTCGAAGCGGTGATGGCAGCAGAATCCGATCAGCCTTTCCGGACGGCCGGTGAAGGCAATGGCAAAACAGCCCGACCCCGTCTCATCGATGTACGACTGGCTGCCCGCCACGATCTCGGCCACGCGTTCGATGGAAATGATCCGGATATCCCACAGATAGCGCCACGCAGTTTGCCATAGCACCCCGCATAAGCGAACATTCCGGCCATCGGTCGGGGAACGCAAGGACCGGAGCGCCTGTCTAAGGTTTCATCCTGGTACAAACGTGAATAGCCACACCATGAAACGATCGATCGCCCTCTGCATCCTGGTCCCCGCCCTGCTGAGCGCCTGCGCCACCCAGCCCGAAACCGCTCAGGAAGAGGAGCAACCCCCGACCGTCGAGGAAATACTGGCAAGCGCTCCGCAACCGGAGGATTACTCCGACCCCGTCACCTGCCTGAACCGGTTCGCATATCAGGATGTCGACGTGATCACGAAAGAGCTGCTGGTGTTTCATGGCCGCCGCGGCAAGGCCTGGTTGAACCGGTTGCGCAATGCCTGCGTCGGGCTGCGCCGGGACGACACCCTGGCATTCGACATGCGCGACAACCGCCTGTGCGACCTCGACAGCTTCAGCAGCGTCGACACCTTCGGCGGGCCGTTGGAGCGCACCAGCGCCCGGTGCAGCCTGGGCAAGTTTGAGCCCATTTCCCCCGAACAGGCCGAACTGCTCAAGGAAGGGCTGTCGCCATAGACGGTTACCCCGCCCCCCGGCGCGGCAAATTCAGTTACGACAGCCTGATGGTCATGTTCGGGCCGCCGGCCGGCGCTTCGTCGAACCAGCGGGCCGTTACCGTCTTGGTCTCGGTATAAAACTTCACCGCCTGCTTGCCGTAAGCGTGCTGGTCGCCGAAGAACGACCGCCTCCAGCCCGTGAAGCTGAAGAACGGCAGCGGTACCGGTATGGGAATGTTGATGCCCACCTGCCCGACATCGATCTCATGCTGGAACTTGCGGGCAGCGCCGCCGGATGAGGTGAATATCGACGTGCCGTTGCCATAGGGGTTGGCATTGATCAGGCCGATGGCGTCGTCGAGGTCGCCGGCCTCGGCACAGAGCAGTACCGGCCCGAAGATTTCCTCTTTGTAGATCGACATGTCGGTCGAGACGTTGCTGAACAGCGTGGGGCCCACCCAGTTTCCATCCGGATAGCCGTCTACCGTGCAATCGGAGCCGTCGAGCAGGCAATCTGCGCCCTCTTCCTTGCCCGCGGCGATGAACCCCAGAATCCGATCCCTGGCCTGGGGCGTGATCTGGGGACCATAGGCGGAGGATTCCTGGTCCCAGGGCCCCGGCTCCAGCTTCGCCATGGCTTCGCGAACCTCCGGAATCCATTCCGAGGCCTCGCCCACGAATACCGCGACGCTGATCGCCATGCAACGCTGGCCGGCAGCGCCACACGCCGAGCCGACCAGGTTGTTGATGACCTGGTCCTTGTTCGCATCGGGCATCACCACCATGTGGTTCTTGGCGCCCGCCATGGCCTGGACGCGCTTCAGGTGCTGGGTTCCGGTCCGATAGACATGCTGGGCGACGGGCACCGAACCGACGAAGGAAATCGCCTGGATGTCCGGGTGG
Organism: Pseudomonadales bacterium; assembly: GCA_963663395.1. Lineage (GTDB taxonomy): Bacteria > Pseudomonadota > Gammaproteobacteria > Pseudomonadales > Azotimanducaceae > Azophilus. The sequence continues at coordinate 2,748,560 of OY760226.1, read as the reverse complement.
GTGAGCAGTGCATCCACCTGTTCCTTGCCGCCGTGTATCACCTGCAGCACGCCTTCCGGGGCACCGGCGTCAACCAATAGTTCGGTCAGGCGGTTGGGCGTCATCGGATCCTGTTCCGAGGGCTTCAGCACGAAGGTATTCCCGCAGGCGATGGCCATGGGAAACATCCACAGCGGAATCATCGCCGGGAAGTTGAACGGCGTGATGCCGGCACAGACGCCCAGGGGCTGCGTGTAGCTGTAGCTGTCGATGCGGCCCGCAACGTTTTCGACCGTCTCGCCCATCATGAGGCTCGCGATATTGCAGGCGTGTTCCACCACCTCGATGCCCCGCCACACGTCGCCCTGGGCATCGGCGAAGGTCTTGCCGGTTTCCCGGCTGAGTATGCGGGCGATGTCGTCCTGGTGTTTCTTGAGCAGGTCCTGGTAGCGCAGCATCAAGCGCGCGCGCTCGGGGGTGGGCACCTCACGCCAGGCCGCGAAGGTCTCTTTCGCGTTGGCAACGGCCCGGTCGATCTCCTGGGGCGTGGCGAACGGCAGGTCCACCAGCACCTCCTGGGTCGCCGGATTGGTCACCGGCAGGGTTTCGTTGCTTTCGCTGTCGATGAATTGTCCGCCTATGAACAGCGGCAGCCGTTCCGCCATCGATTTGTCCTCCGAATGGGTTTGGTGAAAAGCGCGCCAGCGTGAACGACTCGGTGGGAGAAATCAACAAAGGCGCCGACAGATCCCGGTCAACGCCGATTCCGCGTCGAACGGACGCGTGTTTTCCCACCGGGATCGCGGATCGGTAATAGGCTCTTCGTCAAGTTGTCTTCCGACGCTTCCCCGAGCCGGATCCAAAAGAATCTATTGGCGGTAGTTGTCCCCTCCGGGCAGAGACAGGTTTGTCAGGTTGCCTGTTGCGCTCTCCAGTAGATTCACTACATGAATCGTCCCTTCGGCTTCGACGAACAGCCGCCATTTGCCATCCCCGACGCCAAGCCGACCGGTCAGGTTCCCGTCGCCATCCTCCAGTTGCCGGGCGTTCAACGTGCGGGCGGCCCCCGGGAGCAGCCTGAGTTCGACTGGAGACCGGCCTCCATCGCCGGCGTCATCGTACCCCGTGATCTTGACTTCCAACGTGTTGTCGAAATCGGGATTGATCAGACGCAGCATGCTGCGCTGCCTGGAGTTTCTGGCCGGGTTGAACGCCGGCACATGATGCGCGCCGGTGCGCTTCTCGGCAGCGACCGTATCGTGCATGGATGTGAGGAATCCATCCTCGGTTCGAACGTAAGCCGCAACCTCTATTTCCAGATCCGATTCAAACTCCAGGCGCCAATCTCCTGTGCCCGGCCCAATGCCTGAAGACAATCCCTTTTCCGGGTTTCCCTCTTCCAGGTCTTTCGAGTTGAAGGGCCGGGTCTGATCCGGCTCGATAGACAACGAGATTGTGCCGGCGCTCTCGCCACTGTCATCCGTGGCCGAAATGCGCACTTCGCCAGCGCGCCCGGAGCGATTGAAGACCCGGACAAATCCCTGGCGACCGTCTGTTGCAAGAGCCGATGCGGAAAGAAACAGTGGCACCAGCACACTTTTTGCCCCGCCAGCCGCGAGAAACTCCACGTGCAGCCGATAGGTGCCAGTTTGAGTGTGATTGTAGCCGGTGATCTTGACGTAATACGTTCCGGGCGCAACTTCCGCCTCGATCCTGAAATTGGCCTCGAAGCCCCCGTCATCATCGAAATCGATGGTGCTTCCGTCGTCCCGTTTCAGCCTGCCAACCGTATCCAGCGTCCCCGTCGAAAAGACCGTCAACGTTCCCGGTTCCGTGATGTCGACACGGAACATGTCGGCATCTGACCCGTCATCGAGTCGGCCCTGGGTTTGCGAGCCTGTAAGTACCCCGGTCGCGTCGTCTGCGGTACCACCGTGGTCGTCCACCAGCGGCGGATTCGTCGGAACCAGGTGCACTCCCGCGTGTGTGCCAAAAAACCGATCGAGGCGGCCGTAGCTGTCTCTTGTGCAGTCGTCGGCAGGCCCGCCCGACAAAATGCCGATAAGCACGTCTTCGCCGGCACTGTCAGAGGTGAACAGCCCCGAGCCACTGCTTCCACCCTGCGTGGCGCCTTCAGTCCATACAACATTGATGGCGTCGACCGGGCCGTCTTCGAAAGGGGCAACGCCTGTCTTCTCAATGCTCCCGCCTGCCCATTCCTTGACCTCGCCGGCCGGGTGATGCACGGAAGTGACCTCCGTACCGTTCGGCCAGCCACCGGTCGCATCCCAGGCGGCCAGACAGGCGGTATTTGGCAGGCCATCACGCAGCCGCAACAGCGACCCGTCGGAATCCGGGTCGCTCGCCAGCAGGTCGGCCCCGCCTGAAAGCGTCTGGGAGTCCTGTTGAATCGCGGTACCCCCACAGCTACTGTATTCATAGTGCCAGGTGGTCTCGACGGTATCGGCGGCGCTCTGGGAATTGACGCAATGTTCCGCGGTCAGGACAAAGGGGGCGTCAAAGTTATCGTCTCTCGGGCGGGTCGAGTTCACCGCAGTGCCGGTGCAAACGAACGTGTTCCCGCCCTCCGAAGTATAGGCCAGGATTGCCACGGCGCTGCTCGGGCAACTGGGCAACCGCTTGCAGACCGCCTCGACCCGTTCGCAGCTCGCCGCGTTCTTGCGCACAGGGCTACCCTGGCCCGACAACTCCGGCGGCGAACGGTGGATATGAGATATGCCGACAATCCGGAAATGAACCTCACCCGGGTCAGCCGATGGAGGTATCTCGATCTCCACTGCAGCCGCATCGCCCGTGATGCTCGGCGACCAGCGTGTCTTCGGCCGGGTATCCGCCGACACGTCGACTGGCCACCGTACTTGCCGGATAAAGTCGCTCCACTTGAACCCCCGATACCGGACGTCGGGACGGCCGACTTCGAAAAACCGAATCGTGGCCCCTTTCGGCAGATCCGCCTGAACCGCCAGCCGTAAAGATTCGGCTTCCGGAGAGCGCACGCTGAACGAGGCTACCCGGCTTCCACCGGGAAGCACTGTCCATTGTGCCGTCGTTGCCAGGTCACCCCGTTGCGCTTCCGGAAGCTCCCTGGAAAATCCGATCTGAAACGGTGCGCCCGGCTTGACGGGTTCAAGCTTGGCTGCCGCCTCGGCCTCGGCGACGGGTGGCAAGGCAATCCCATGCGACACCGGAAACCTGGAATAGTCCTGCCTGGTCTGCCATGAACTCGGGGGTTGTACGGGTTCTGCCGCCTGCCCAGGTCGTACCGCCCCCACCCGTTCGGCATTTGCTGCCGCCGCCATGAAACCCAGGCCGAGCAGAGCGCATAAGACTCCTTGTTGAGCCTTCAGGGGCAAATCCCAAACTCCAAGTCCACCGAACATGCCGCCAACCCTGAAGGTAGTTGGCTGAATCATTGCTGAACCGGCAGTTCCTTCCGGTTCCCCGCCAGGTCGCGAGCCAACCGCCTCATTCGACCCGCACGGTCACCACATCGGTGTCGTGGTACTGCCGATGACGCACCGACGAAGCATAGTGCTGCAACAGCCTGAGCGATGCCGCCGACTCGTGCGGCATATCCGCCACGTCCACCAGGGCAAGCTGGTCTTCCAGATTCGATTCGCCCGCGCCGGCTACAAACTCCAGTTCCGCCGCCCTGCCGTCCGCCCGGGCCACCACCAGCAGGCGCCGTTCCGCGCCGTTGTCCATCAGGCTGTGCACGGTTTCCTCGCCTACTGCGCGCAGGCGGTGGGTCATATCCTCTCCGGATTTCATGCCGGCTGCGAACTTGAGGAAGAAAGCGTCCACGTCGGCCAGGGATTCGGCACTCAGCGGCACCCGCAGGCGCCGCGGCCGCGGGCTGGTCAGGCCGAGCATGGCGGACAGCAGGATTACCGTCAGGCCGCCGGCCGTCATGCCGTTGCCGAGCAGTTCCCCGATGAAACCTGTCATGAGCTCCGGAAAGAGCATGTCGAACTGGCAGACGAGGCCGATCCAGAAGCTCATGCCGACGATCAGGCTCTTGCGGTAATCAAGGCCCTCGGAAACCAGTATCTTGACGCCGAACATGCCCAGCAGCGCCACGATCACGGCCAGGTAGGCGGCGGCGACCGGGCCCGGAATGGCGACGATCGCCGCAACCAGCTTGGGCAGAAGGGCAAGCACGATGAACATCGCGCCCGCCATGACACCGATTCTCCGGGCAGCGACGCCGGTTAGCTCGGTAATCGCGATACTCGCACCATAGGTGGTATTCGGCACGGTGCCGCCGAAACCGGAGAGCAGGTTGCCCAGCCCATCGGCGTTGATGGCGCCCTGCACGGCCCGGAAGTCGATGGCCCGGGGTTCCCGCCAGGATGCCCTCTGAATGGCGATACTGTCGCCGAGGGTATCCATGGCCCCGACCAGGGTAACCAGCACGAATCCGGGCAGCAGCGCCCAGAACGCGGTGTCGAAGCTGAGATCCAGCCCCGGCCAACCGCTCGGATCGGGATAGCCGATCCAGGGCGCGTCGACGATCCGCTGCACATCGTAGATACCAAAGTAGTGCCCGATCAGACACCCCACCACGAGACCGATGGCAAGCGCCCACAGGCGCAAAGCGCCCTCGAAACGCAGGGCGAGGAACACGATGGTCAACAGCGCGGCACCCGCAGTTATCGGCGCGGCTACGGGGTCGGCAAACTCGGGAACGTCCGTCATCTTGCGCAGAATGATCGGCGCCAGGCTGACGGGAATCAGCAGGAGGACGGTGCCAGCAACGGTGGGCGTGAACACCCGCCGCAACGCCGCCATCTTCCAGCCGAGGCCGAACTGCACCAGCGACGACATGACGATCAGCGTCGCCAGCAACGCGGGCCCGCTCGCCTCGAGAGCGCTGACGCTGACCGGCAGGAATGCCGAAGTGCTGCCCATCACCAGGATGTAGCCGGCGCCGATGCGCCCTACCCGCACGCTCTGCACGATGGTCGCAATACCGCTCACGATCACCGCGGCGAATACGGCCCAGGACAAATAGGCTTCGGATCCCCCGCCGAGGCTGACGAGGATCACCGGTGGCAACACCACGGTGGCAATCGCCAGCGTGGTGAACTGAGCGCCGATACCCAGCGCCAGCAGCGTCGGCGGGCGCTCGTCGGCCTCGAATCTTATCGTTTCGTTGCTCATCTTCCGGGGACTGTCCAGATCAGGCCGATCGCCGAAATTGACAAGGGCCGCACCTTACATCAATTCGAAATCCACCGGGTCTGAACCCGCAGTCGGGAAATCAGCCCCGCAACCGTCGTGGCGTTACCGACGCCGCTGCCTGTCTGGCTATCGATGCACCGAAATCTCCACCGCGTCATCGACCTTCGTGTATTCGATATTGGCGGCGCGATGTTCGCTGTCATAGCGCCCGGAGCTGCGCACGTAGTGCAGGTACTCGTCGGGATCGAAAAATGCCCCCACATTGTCCGCCACGACGATGGTGCCGGGGCCAACGAGCCCTCGCTCCTCCATCAACTGGAGATCGACTTTGTACAGGTCTTTCCAATGATCGAGAAACACCAGGTCGAAGCGCCCCTGCAAGGTCGCCAGAACCTCGGTCGACGGCCCCTGCAGGAAAGCGACCCGGTCGCTGAGCCCGGCCACATCGACATTCGCCTGCGCGCTTTCGACGCAGGTCCTGCTGATCTCGATAGAGGTGACATGAGCCTCAGGCCCAAGCGCATCCGCCAGCATGATCGACGAATACCCGCAGTACGCGCCCACTTCCAGCACACGCGCCTCGGGCGGCAGACGCGCGGCCATTTCTGCCACGAGAGGTCCCTTGTCCGGCCCGATGTTCATCAGCCAGCGCTTTTCCCGAGCAAACCGGTCCATCGTCCGCAACACGTCGGCCGGGTCCCCTCGCGCGGCATGCGTCCCAACGTACTCGGCGACGCGAACCGGCCGCGGCGGCGCACCGGTGACCTTGTCGATCAGCGCGTGTACGGCGTTCTTCAGCGCGAAGACCAGCACACCTGGCGTCAGCAGTTTCCGGAGTTGCATGGCCGTCTCCCGTTATGGCCCGCTTGGGAAGTGAACCTCGAGTTCCGCAGTGATTATGCCCGATGCCGGGCGTTTTCCGGCCAGATTGACCGGCCATGCCCGACGCACGGATTGAACTGTCCCGGTCGATGGTGATCGAATCGGACGCTCATTCCCGAGATTGGACCCCAACCAGGCACACGTTCTCCTCGTACACCGCGTAGGCTCCCCACTCCGTCACACACCCATGCACGAACGAGTCCTCCGTCAGATCGTGCCACTCCGGCGCTTGCCCGTTCGCCCTTCCGACCCGCGTGATGTCCACCAGGCGGACCGGACGCGCCGCCTTCATCGCACGCGCCTTGGACCGCTCGATGAACCCGAGCCACTGGACGAAGCGGCGGCCGCCATTGGGCAGGAGATAGCCCACATGCTCCCCGCGCGTTCCTTGCGCGAGCAGGATGTTGCGCGTGTTGAGGCGGCGATTCAGCACCAGGTCGACCATGGCGAATACTGTATAGATATATAGTAATACGCGCCACCCAATTGAACCCGAGGCGCGGTTTCAGGTGCCGTCCTGATCCGGCGAGAGGATCATTCAATCTCCTCGATCCGCTCCAGTGTGGTCGAACCCGCCGGCCGCTCCCCAGCCAGCAGGGCCTTCGCGAGCCGCCGAATCCGGGTCAACGCAACCGGCCGGTAGTCGAGCTGCTCGACCGAGACGTTGATGTGCGGCGAGTCCGCCGGCTTGAGTGCCGAGTGCTGGTGACCGTGAACGTTCACGTGCCCGGCCGGGACGTTTGGCAGCGGCGCATGCGTCCAGATCAGCGGCGGGTCTCCCGGTGAGGACATTACAGCCTTCACCCGGTGAAACCCCTCGACGCGCAGTAGCCCCTGGCCGGTTACGTCGTGATTGCCGACGACCAGGATCTTCGTGCGCCCGTGCGCTGCCCGCACCTTTTCCCAGGTGTCGTCCGAAAGGCCGCGACCCATCGCAACGTCGCCGACGCAAACCAGGGTTTCCTCCGGGTCGACGCCGAGCTGCCAGTTGGCCCAGAGCGCCGCATCCATCTCCTCGACATTGAAGAAAGGGCGGTCCTGGTACTTGATGATGTTGGCGTGCCCCAGGTGCAAATCCGACCAGACCTTGACCGCCTCATCGGGCGCATCAAGGACGCCGGCGCCATGCTCGTTGAGGGCACGGCGCATCGACGTAAGAGTCTTGCCACTACGGCCCAACGCGTCGCGCAAGTCGTCGCGGTAGAGGTTGATCGGCTCCTTGCCGGGCCGCCCACCGCCTGGCGGCTGTTTCGACCGCTTGGCGGCCATCTCCATTGCTCCGAAGAAAAGGGGCGCGATTATCCGCTTGCCGCCTCAGCGATGGAATCCCCCTGAAGCCAGTCACCGCAAATCCCGGGAGTAGTGTGCAAAAAGGTGGTAGCCATCAAGGGGGACACTCTGTCGGCGGATGCTCTGGTAGAGCCCGAAGAATCGGTCCATTTCGGATTGGGCCTGTTCGGGTGGGCAGTATTCGTGTATCCCCCCATCGGGCCGTCGTGGGTTGTTTGAGCGACTCGTCCAGGCGCCTTTGGTCGTGAACGGGGTTTCGACACGCCTTCCTTGAGCGTCGATGCCGGGGACGGTCTCCTGGTGGCGGGTGAGAAGCTGGTGCCATGACTTGACCAGGTGCCCCGAGAGTTCCCGTCCGCTTGCGACATCGTCGAACATCATATCGTAGGCCGCTTCCTGGTCTTCAAGCAGGCCACGCACCGTGTCGTCCTTCAGCGACTCGACGGTGTGCGCGCCCACTGCACCGGCGAAGCCTTCCGCAACAAGTTGCTCGGTTATGCCGCGCCGCAGCGTGTAGAGGCCCTCGATTTGTCCCGTCTCGATGGCGAATGCCGTCGTCTCTGCAACTGGGGCATAATGCTTGAAGGTAAAGTGGCGCGCATGTCCTTGCAGGAAAGCACCGAGGACAGTGGCTTGAAAGAGCATCAGATCGACCGATCAACCGCGAAAGCCAAAGAGGCGTTCGTGTCGGCCCTCGCCGCCGCAGACATTCCGCCTGTCGTTCGCGTCCTGTTGTACGGCAGCCGTGCCCGGGGCGACTTCGGGGCGGACAGCGATGTAGACATCGCAGTTGTCGTCAACGGTGCGCAAGGAGCGGCGAGTTGGCTGTCAATGGAGTGGGAAGTCCGAACTGCCACATTCGACGCACGAGCCGATCACGGATTCCTTGTGTCACCGGTGGTGGTCTGGGAACAGTCATTGGCTGCTCCGGACCAATCGGAAAGCCCTACGTTTTACCGCAACCTGGTGCGCGACGGGATTGAATGGAATCTGGCCAATGAGGCCGCCTGAATGGCACATGGAGTCAGTGCGTCTCGGAGCGGACTATAGGGGGCTCGAGCCTGCTGCACCAGATTTTGAACGGGCAAAGGAAAACGTCGAGGCATTGGTTGAAGCAGAGTCCGCTAAGGCCAAAGTAGGCGCAAGGCAGACGAGCGTGGTCTACAGGCGGTTCGCCGCAGCTCAGATCAGGAAAAACAACACCTTAGGCAGCCCATGACTGCCCAATACCGCCAAAATTAGTTGAAATCAGGGTCGAGTTGCGGAAGTAGGGTTAGCGGCGCCGAGATTGACGAATCCGGTCTTTGGCTGCACATCTACCCCGGGGCGAGTGATTTGGACAGGGCCGGCCAGTCCTACGGCCAATGGGACGACCGCTGGTTCGAGCACCCGCAAACGTCCATGAACGAGCCGCACAAGGGCGGTCAAGCCAGCGGCATTTTGCACCACTCGCAGCTGCCGAGGCTGATCAATTCTCCCTCTCCAAGAGGACAAATCTCCGTCCGCCTCCTGGCAGCAGGTAGCCCACATGCTCGCCGCGGGCTCCCTGGGCCAGCAGGATGTTGCGGGTGTTGAGGCAGCAATCTGCCCGTCTAAAGTTTCACAATCCGGTCCGGCCGAAACAACCCGGGGTCAGAGGTCTCGTCGAGATAGCCAGCAGGGTTGCCGACAACCCGGGTCGCGCCCACCTGGTAGTCGAAGGGGTCGTGGGTGTGCCCGGCGATCCAGAGCTTCGCGCCGATCGCGCGCACCAGATCCTCGCGGTCATTGTAGAAATACGGGCTCAACGAATCGCCCACGAATCTCGGGTGCATGGCTGCCTTTGTCGGTGGCCAGTGCGTGACAACGACATCGACCTGTCCAGCTTGCGCCGCGAGCAGGTCGGACTGCGCCAGGTGATGGTTGATGTGCCGAGCGAGTGTCCATTCGCCGCTGCCGTTGTACGGCTCCCAGAAATCGTTGACGCCCGTGTGCACCGTTGCCAGGTCCCACGGGTCCGTGGTGCCCCACAAATCGGAATACCAGGGCACTCCCCAGAACCGCACGCCGCCGATCGTCACGCCGTCGGCTACCAGGTAGTGCAAACTGGCGATCTCCGCCGCGAGCGCGCGCCAACTCGCGTCGATCGACGCCCGCGAATGCGAACTGTAGTACTCGTGATTGCCGGGCACGTAGACCACCGGGGAGACATCGGCTTCCTGCTCGACAAATGTGCGAGCCATCCGCTCGCGTCCGATATCGCCGGCGAGCACCAGCACGTCGCGATCGGTCACCGACCGAAACGTGTGTCCTGCCGGCACGGTGCGGTTGCCAAACTCCAGGTGGAGGTCGGATGCGACCTGAATTCTCATGGGTACATTATGGACTGCGGATCGGCAGGTGATTCGGCGGCGGGTCCCGGCGGGGATTCCAGGACCGAGGCGCCCGTGCTGACTGCAGCGAGCCAGTAAGCCGGCGCCAGCCGCCTTACCCGGCCACTAGGTAAAACGGCTCGGTGGCCGGCGGGTTAGTGGAAACACTTTCGAACAGCCAGCCCGGAACAGGGCGTACTAAGGCCGGGCTTCTGCCGTAGACCCGGAATCTGGAGCTGCTCCACGAGCCGGTGCCGTCGACAGGTTGGTGAGATGGCCTGACGGGCTTTGAAGCAGGCTCATAACGGCCATCGGACCATCCGCTTCCACAGCCAGTTGCCACTTGCCACTGCCGTCACCCAGCGAACCCTCCAGGCCCTCACCGCCCGATTCCAGGTCCGCAGCCGAGACAGTTCGCGCGGCATTCGCCGGCACGGACAGCCGCACGACATCGCCTGCGGGCTGACCCTTGTCATCGATGCCCTGCACCGAAACATCGACGGACTCCGAGCCCGAATTGATCAGCCGCAGCAGACTCACTTGGTTCCTGTTGCTGCCGGGATTGAAAATAGCCACACGGCTCCGGTTGCCGGAGCTCGGCGCCACATCGTGCATGGAGGTGAGAAAACCGTCCCCTGTGCGGATGTAAGCCAGAGCTTCTATGTTCAGATCGCTGGTCAGCGTCAGGCGCCAGTCGCCATTGCCCGAGCCCGTCCCCGCCGACAGGCCCTTGTTGGCGTTCCCCTGTTCCAGGTCGCCCGAGTTGAAATGTGTCGTTTCCAGGGCGCCCAGCGACAGCGTGACTGCAGGCGCCGGTCCACCGGCGTCGTCAATGGCTTCGATCATTACCTCGCCTGCAGTGTCCGAGTGGTTGACGACGCGGACAAAGCCCTGCCAATCCTCGTTCGATGCTGCCGGGAACAAGGGAATGGAGGAGACGCCCTGCTCGCCTGGGACGCTCTCAGGGTCGGTAGGGTCCGTGCCCGCCCGGTACTCGCGCAGGTTCGTATAGCCGTCGCTGTCGAGATCGCCCTGGGCGTCGTCGACCAATGGATCCAGCCCATAGGTCGTCTCGAACTCATCAGGCATCCCGTCGCCGTCGTCATCGTCATCGAATGCATCTACGATGCCGTCCGAGTCGGTGTCCACATCGACGGTCACTACGCGCGCCACTTCGGTGAGGTTGCCGTCAGTGTCGGCAACGGCGTAATTGAGGGTGTAGCTACCAAGGCGGTCGGTGTTGACTGTACCCGTCACGCGCACCTCCGATTCGAGATCGAAGTCGCCATCGTCTTCCACCCTGAAACCAGGGTCGACAAAGGGCATGCGGTGCGGTGTGTAGACGTGGTCTCCTTCCTCCAACGTGATGGTCGGTGGTTTGCCGCCGGTGAAAGCGGCAACCTGGTAGCGCGTTGCCCTCAACGAGGTTACGGCATCCGCCCCGGCGTACGGATCGGTCCGATCGATGCCACAAGCACGATCCTTGCACATGAGGTCCGGGCTGGAGAAGAGATCGATTCCCGGCGCCCCGGCAAACGCCGAGTTGTAAGCCATCACTGTCACAAAGCGATTGTCTTCGCCATAGCCAACGGACCATTTGAAGGTCCCGTACTCGCGCTGACGACGGCTGTGGTGCAACCCCATGACGTGACCGATCTCGTGTGCGAGTGTGTCTGAGCTGGGGAAGAGATTGTAGGCGACGCCTCCCCGCCAGATCACGAAATCACCCTGATGGCCCCACCCGTTAAGGGCTGCATTGCCCCCATGGGGATCGGCAGAATTCTTGTGGACAACGACTGGAATATCCGCCTTGAACTGTGCGAGCCAGGCATCGAGATCATCGAACGGAGGCTCTCGATCCCGCATTGCCGTTGCAATGTCGAACGTCTCCAGATGAATGGGGTCGACATGGTCGATCCCAGCCAGTTCGAATCGCACGTCCACGCCGCTTTCTGCAAAAATTCTTTCTGTATACGCGATGTCATGATCGATCTTCGCCCCAATCTCGTCATCGAAAAAATTCTCAGCCACGGGCGTTGTGAGCATCAGCAGGCGAATGGTGCTTGTTGGAGGCTTCACTGAAGGGTCGTCCGGATCGGCAAAGGCGAAACGACGTTCATTGAAGTCGCTGACGCCATCACCGTCGCTATCGAAAAGTACATCCAGGTTATCCAGCGCAAACTGACGCTGGCTCCAAGGCGCATGTTCGTTGGGAGGCGCGGTCTGCCAAGCCAACGCCACCCAATCCTCGGCTATGCCACCGTCTTCGGGTTTCTTGGTGAGGACGACATGGAGATAGTCAAACCCTTCTGCAGGGATTGCTGATGGTTTGCCGGTAAAGGTCAAACCGTCAACCGACGACCCGGGCGGAATTTCTACATCCAAGTCTTCGACGAAAACCAAATAACCCACCCCGTAGGCCAGGGGTTTTTTCATTGCATGTATGCGCACCCTGAGGTCGCGTGCGGCTTTGGTGGACGTGTTCACTATGCGCGGCACAGTCACCGAGATGTTCTCGGCGGTAAGCTCGACGGATGCTTCGCCGCGAAAGTGCAAACCACCAGATCCGAATTCTTCCGTCCAACTCGCGGTGCCGCCTTCGTCAGAAAACCAAGCGGCGCCATCCATTCGAATAGAGTCCACCCAGTCTTCACCCTCCACGAGAATGAGGCGGAGGTATCGAGGTTTACCTGAATCGTGAACGCGCAACCCCGAGATGCGCGATTCAATGGCATGTTCGGCTTTCGGTGCGAGTGGATCCAGGTGGAACTCGGCAGCATAGTAGCCCTGCCACGCCCCTGGCTGTTCGCTGGCGAGCACCAACACCTTCAATTCGCCTGAGGACTCGTCCGTATTGATCGAACGTACTCCGAATGTCACGCTGATGGCGGTCTGATCCACAGCCATGGCCCGGCAAGGACACAGGAGTTCCACTTCCTCGGTACCGAAGGCCAAAACCACCAGCCCCGGCAGCAGAGCAGCGATGACGCTGAACGCCAGATGAGGCAGGCACCAAGCACGTTTTTTCCGCCAACTCACTGCGTTGTCGCACCTGGCACCTCGAGCCGCATCACTTTCGGTGGCTCTTCGAAAACAAGAGTCGGTTCCAGCACGACCACATCGGATTCAGCTCCCTCTGGAGGGCCCGGCAACGCAGAACGCGGATACATCCAGGTCACACCGCCAACGGTTGCAATCTCTATGACTCCGACCGGCGTGTTGATCGTCCCAAAGCGCGCCGAGGGCCCCGCCGTCAGCGTGAAGTGGAAGCGCCTGTCACCTTCAAGGTTCCCCGAAAACGATGTGGCCACCCGGCCTTGCCGCTCTTCGGTGACAACACCGACATACCGCTCAGACGACGGAAGCGTGAATTCGATTTGTTCGCCGACCTGCAACGACGCCCAGTCATTGGCCGAAATCGCGGTGCTCGACGAGGGGATTTGCGGTGGATATTGCGGATTGCTCGTTGAACTCGACCATGCGGGCGTGATCGGTTCATGAGCAGGAGACGGTGAATCCACCGGACTCGCCGGTTGCCACACGCGATAGAGAACGCCCGCCCCCAGTACGCCCAATACCGCAATGGCAACTGCGATCAGGCGCAAACCCGGTTTCAGCGCCACAGTTTGCTGCCCTGCTCAATTCTTTCGAAAGCGGTGGGCATCTTAGTACGAGACCTGAATCGTATCCACGGCAAGCCGGGGCCTACAGCCAGCTCGTGTGCGTGTCGCTGTACGCCTGTGGGGCGTTACCGCCCTGGTGGTGGTGGTGGTGGTCGGGGCGAGAGGATTTGAACCTCCGACCACTTGACCCCCAGTCAAGTGCGCTACCAGACTGCGCTACGCCCCGCAGTTGCTGGCCGCATCATAACCAGTGTGCCAGCGGTTTAGAAGAAACGGGTCCCGCACCCGCTGCCGCTCAGGCCAGGCAGACAGCCCCTGCCGCGCGTAGCAGATAGTCGCGCTCAGGACTTGAGAACCTGCAACAGGCTCTCCATCTCCGTAAGCATCTGCCTGACGAGCAGCCTGAACTGCGTCTGATCCTGCTTGGCATCGTCGCCTGCCAGGCGTTGGCGGGCACCGCTGATCGTGTACCCCTGGTCGTAGAGGAGTGAGCGTATCTGCCGGACGACAATCACATCCTGGCGCTGGTAGTACCGGCGGTTGCCGGTGCGCCTTACCGGATTGATCTGTGGAAATTCCTGCTCCCAGTAACGCAGTACGTGGGGCTTTACTTCACAGAGTTCACTGACTTCGCCGATCTTGAAGTACCGCTTGCCGGGTATCGGCGGCAACTCAGCCGTCGGTTCCTGGTCCACCGTAGCCCTCCACGCGGGCTTTCAGCTTCTGGCCGGGCCGGAAGGTCACCACGCGCCTGGCGGTGATTGGAATCTCTTCCCCGGTTTTGGGGTTGCGGCCCGGTCGTTCGCCCTTCTCCCGCAGATCGAAGTTTCCGAAACCCGAGAGCTTCACCTGCTCGTTGTCTTCAAGCGAACCGGAGACTTCATCGAAGAAAAGTTCCACGATCTCTTTCGCTTCACGCTTGTTGAGGCCCAGTTCCTCGAACAGGCGGTCCGCCATTTGTGCTTTCGTCAGCGCGCCCACTGGTGTTCTCCCATCCGCAGGTCGACCCGGATACAGTACGGTGTGTGCTCCCTCGACTACCGGAGCCTGGCCCCCAACCTGGATTGCAGGGCCGTTACTGCCTTCGCCACATACCCGGATATGTCTCCCTCGGTAAGGGTCGCCGATGGATGTTGAAACGTCAAGCCTACGGCGACGCTTTTTTCATTAGAATCAATACTTTTTCCTCGATAGACGTCAAACAGTCTTAACTCTACGAGGATATCGCCCAGTGCACCGGTCAAGGTGGACTGCACCTGTGCCGCGGTAACGCTCTCGTTCACCACCAGGGCAAGGTCGCGGCGGACGCTGGGCATTCTGGAAATGGGCGAGAACTTGCGCGGCCGATACGACAGCACCGAATCGCCGAGCAGCTCGAACACATAGACCCCCGGGCCGATATCGAGGCGGTGTTCCAGTTCCGGGTGCAATCGGCCCAGGCGCCCTGCCCGCTGGCCGCCGGCGACAACCACCGCCTGCTGGCCCGGGTGCAGCACCGGGTCGTCGCCGGACTCGAAGGCAATGCCCGTGGCGCCTGCCCATTCGAACACCTGTTCCACCTGACCCTTGAGATCGAAGAAATCCACTTCCGCCGGCTCCGTGTGCCAGCTCTCGGCAGCCCTCTGGCCCCAGAGTATGCCACCCAGCATCGAGACCTGTATGGGGCCGCCTGCCTCCGGGTCCGGGTCTGGCCTGAAACAGTAGCCGAGCTCGAACAGGCGCACGCCCTCCTGTTGCCGCTGCGTGTTGAATCGCAGCGCATCGACAAGCCCCGGCAACAGGCAGGTGCGCATGACCGACTGTTCGACCGACATCGGGTTGGCGAGCGGCACCGTATTGCCCTGCGGGTCAAGCAGATCCTGGGAAACCGGATCGACGAAACTGTAGGTGATGACCTCCTGAAATCCGCCAGCCGCCAGCAAGCGCTTGACCGACCGCTCGTCGTTTCTGTCCAGCGGCGCCCGGCGCAGCGCCAGGGCCGCATCCGGCAACAGGCTCGGTATGCGGTCATACCCGAATATGCGGCAGACCTCTTCAACCAGGTCTGCCTCGATGCGAATGTCGAAGCGATGGCTCGGCGCGGCAATGGTCCAGACAATGCCGTCGGTCTCCGTTTCGCTTCGTTCGAGGAGCTCGAATTCGAGTTGGGCCAGAGCCCGGTCCACTTCGCCCGGCGAGATGGCCACGCCCGCCAGTTCATCAAGACGCGCCTGGCGCAGGGATACGGTCGGACAGGTGGGCAGCTGTTCACGATCGACAGATTCCAGGACCGGCCCCGCTTGTCCTCCGACAATCTCCAGAAGCAACTCGGTCGCACGCTCCACGGCCTGGGCCTGCAATTCGAAGTCGACCCCACGTTCGTAGCGGTGCGAGGCATCGGTGTGCAGACCCAGTCGTCGCGCCGCCCCGGCAACCACCAGGGGCGAGAAGAATGCGCACTCCAGGAAAACGTTGACCGTGTCCGGGCCCACACCGCTCCGCTCGCCGCCCATCACCCCTGCCACCGCCACCGGCCCGTCGCCGTCGGCAATCAGCAGAACGTCCGGATCGGGCGCGATCTCTCGGCCATCGAGTAGCGTCATGGTCTCGCCGTTCCTGGCGCACCTGACCACGATGCCGTCGGCCAGTTGGTCGAGATCGAAGGCATGCATGGGCTGCCCGAGTTCAAGCATCACGTAGTTGGTTACGTCGACAACCGGGTCGATGCAGCGCAGCCCGGAGCGGCGCAGCTTTTCAGCCATCCAGAACGGCGTCGCGGCGGCTACGTCGATGTTTTCGATCACCCGGCCGAGGTAGCGCGGGCACCCGGCGCCGTCTTCGAGGATTACCGGAAAGGTGGAATCGATGGATGCGGGAACGGGCGGCGTTTGCTGATAACGCACGGGCAGGTCGTTTAGAACGCCCACTTCGCGCGCGAGCCCCCGTAATCCAAGGCAGTCGCCGCGATTCGGCGTGAGATCGACGTCGATCGACACATCGTCCAGGTGGAGGGCCGCGGCCAGGTCGGCGCCGACCTCGCAGTCGTCTCCCAGTTCGACGATGGCGTCCGACTCCGTGCCCAGGCCCAATTCTACGGCGCTGCACAACATGCCCGCCGACCGGACCCCGCGCAGGTCTGCTTCGGCAATGGTGATGTCGCCGGGCAGCACCGCGCCGGCGCGCGCATAAGCGGAGAGCAGCCCCGGACGCGCATTGGGCGCCCCGCAAACCACCTGGTGCTGACCGTTCCCGTCCGAGACGGTGCAAACCTGGAGATTGGGAGCATCGGAGTGGGGTTTTACGGCGTCGATGCGGGCAACCACCGTGCCCTGCAAGGCCCCGGCGACAGGCTCAACCCCATCGACCTCGAGCCCGGCCATGGTCAACTGGTCGAGCAACTCTTCGCGGCCGATGTCCGGATCGACCCATTCCCTGAGCCATGCTTCACTGAATTTCATGGGCGCCCGGTCTTAGACCTCTTGTTCGCGGACAAGGATGTGAAATGAGTCGAGTTCGCACCCGGTCACTGGTTTTCGTTTGAACTGCGGGATCGTCACGTTAGTTGAACTGCCTGAGAAAGCGCAGGTCGTTCTCGAAGAACATGCGGTTGTCGTTCACCTCGTAGAGCAGCATGGCCAGCCGGTCGGCGCCCATGCCGAACGCAAACCCCGACCAGGCCTCCGAATCGATGCCGGACATCTCCAGCGCGTTCGGATGCACAAGCCCGCACCCCATGATCTCCAGCCACCCCGTCGAACTGCAGACGCGGCAGCCGCTGCCCAGGCAGTGCACGCACTGAACGTCCACCTCGGCCGAGGGTTCCGTGAACGGGAAATAGGAAGGCCTGAAGCGCAGGGCCAGATCGCGATCGAAAAACCGCCGCACGAAATCGGTAACCGTGCCTTTCAGGTGCGCGAAGCCGATGCCGCGGTCGACGACCAGGCCCTCGATCTGGTGGAACATGGGCGAGTGGGTCAGGTCGCTTTCGCGCCGGTAGACGCGGCCCGGGCAGATCACCCGGATCGGCGGTTCCTGAGACTCCATGACATGCACCTGGGCCGGAGACGTATGGGTGCGCAGCAGGGTGCCGTCCGGGAAATAGAAGGTGTCGTGCATGGAGCGCGCGGGGTGGTGGTGCGGAATATTGAGGGCTTCGAAGTTGTGGTAGTCGTCCTCGATCTCGAGCCCCGCGACCACATCGTAGCCCGCGCCGGTGAATATTCCTTCGACCCGGGCGATGACCTGGGTAACCGGATGCAGCCCGCCGCTTGCGCTGCGGCGGCCCGGCAGTGTCACGTCGACCGTCTCGGCAGCCACCTCCGCGGCAAGCTGCTCACCAATGAGCGCTTTTTTCCTGTCGGCGATGGAAGCCTGCAACCGCTCCTTGGCCGCGTTGATGGCGGCGCCGGCCTTGGGGCGCTCGGCCGCATCCATCCGGCCGAGCGACTTCAAGAGCGCGGTTAGTTCGCCTTTCCTGCCCAGAAACTGAACCCGCACCGCTTCCAGGCTCGCTTCGTCTCGTGCCTGGCTGACCGCGGATTGGGCGCTTTCGAGAACCTGATCGACATTCATGACAGAACGCTACGACATGACCCGGGCCGGCGTTACCGCCGAATGCGGGCTCGCCGGGCAAGCGGCTCGGCGGCCGCAGGAACGGATTGGTCGGAAGTGCGCGCCGGCTTCATGCCGCCAGGGCGGCCTTGGCCTGCTCTGCGAGGACTTGAAACGCCTCTTTCTCGTGCATGGCAAGGTCTGCCAGAACGCGCCGGTCCACGTCGATGTTCGCCTGCTTGAGCCCGGCGATCATGCGGCTGTACGAGAGCCCGTTCTCACGCGCGGCCGCGTTGATGCGAATGATCCACAGCGACCGGAACTGGCGCTTGCGCTGGCGGCGGTCCCGATAGGCGTATTCGCCGGCCCGGATGACCGCCTGCTTGGCAACCTTGAAACTGCGGCTGCGGGCTCCGTAGTAGCCTTTGGCCTGCTTGAGGACCTTCTTGCGGCGCGCGCGAGAGGCGACGCTGCGGCTTGCTCTGGGCATCGGTGAATCTCCTGGACGGGCCCGCGCTCAGCGGGCCTTCTTGGGCAGCATGCGTTTCAGGCTGGGGACGTCCGCCGCGGCTACGCCTTCGAAACCGCGCAACTGCCTTTTCCGCTTCTTCGCCTTCTTGGTCAGAATGTGGTTCCTGTTCGTTCTGCGATGCTTGAAACCGGTGCTTGTACGCCGGAACCGCTTGGCGGCGCCCCGTTTGGTTTTGAGCTTCGGCATAACACGCTCCGTACGTTCAATCGTTAAGTTGCAGCCCCGGTGAGTACGGCATCCATATTGCCGCTGCCGGGCGCCATTCGTCCCAGCGACGCATCGCGTCGTATCAACGCTGCGTCAGGACTGGGCCCTGCTGGCTTTCATTCGCTTCCTGGGCGCAAGCACCATCACCACCTGCCGGCCTTCGAACCGGGGCTCGGTTTCCACCGTGCCGAGTTCAGCCAGGTCCGATTCGATGCGCGACATCAGTTGCATGCCGATCTCGGGGTGGACCATCTCGCGGCCGCGAAACCGGAGCGAAACCTTGGCCTTGTCGCCATCTTCGAGGAACCGTACGAGATTGCGCAGCTTGACCTGGTAGTCGCCCTCCTCCGTACCCGGACGGAACTTCATTTCCTTGACGTGAATCTGCTTCTGCTTCTTGCGCTGGGCCGCCCTGGTCTTCTTGACCTCGAACAGGTGCTTGCCGTAGTCGAGGACCTTGACCACGGGCGGGTCGGCGTCCGGTGCAATCAACACGAGATCCATGCCGTCGCGCCTGGCTTCGCCCAACGCCTCCTCCCGGGAGACGATGCCCACCTGCCTGCCATCCGATGCGATCAATCGTACGTTCCGAGCCATGATTTCTTCATTGAGAAGAGAACGCTCGAATCGCTTGCCGCCCTTTTTAATAGGTGCTCTCCATATATACCCTAATCTGCCAGACAAACCGCCATTTCTGCGGAGCGCGGCATTCTACTGTCCTGCAAACGCCGGTACAACCGCATCCGCGCGGCCCGGCCGCCGGACAGAACATGTCCAAATGTATCGCACAGCGAGTTCCGAATAAATGGGCATTGCGCCATTTGCAGTGACGGCTTTTGCCCGGATACCATGGTTGCGATCTCTCATAGGCGCGTAGCTCAGTTGGTTAGAGTGCTACCTTGACATGGTAGAAGTCGGCGGTTCGAGTCCGCCCGCGCCTACCACCTCCTTCCGGCAACGTCCCGCAAAAGCGGCCCCAGGCCCACGATTCAAGGCTGCAACCGCCGCACCTCCCATTGCCCCTCACCGTCCGGAACGTACAGAAACCGGTCGTGCAGACGGCCTGAACGCCCCTGCCAGAACTCGTATCCATCGGGGCACAGGCGATACCCGCCCCACTGCGCCGGCCGCGGCGGCCTGCCCGCGGGGTGCCGCGCCCGCAGCTCCGCAACGGCCCGCTCAAGGCTCACCCGGTCGCTGACCGGGGCTGACTGCACCGAGGCAGCGGCCGCAAACCGGCTTTCCTCCGGGCGGCTCTGAAAGTACTGCTCCGACGTTTCCTGCGGCAGCTTCTCGACAACGCCCGCAATACGCACCTGACGATCGAAATCCCGCCAATAAAAGACAGCCGACGCCCGCGGATTCGCCGCCAGATCCGCCCCCTTGCGGCTTCGGTCGTCCGAATACCAGCAAAAGCCGCGCGCATCAAAGTGCTTGAGCAGCACGATGCGCACGGAAGGCGCGCCGTCCCGGCCCGTAGTGGCCAGGGCCATTGCCGTCGCATCCTTGACGTCGCTGTCGGTCGCCGCCTGCAGCCAGCGTGCAAACTGTTCAACCGGTTCAGCCGCAAGGTCAGAGCGCCGCAAGGCCCGCGACCCGTACTCCCGCCGCCGCCCACGTTGATCGTAGTGGTCGGTCATGCCAGCAGCCGCTCCTCGCGGATCTCCCGAATGCGATCGCGAACATCCGCCGCCTGCTCGAACTCCAGGTTCCTGGCATGCTCCAGCATCTCTTTCTCCAGCTTCTCAAGCAGCTTGCCCAGCGCCTTGGGATCTTCCGGCACTTCCAGCATCGCATCGCGGCGGTCACGGGCGCGCCGCGGCGCCTTGCGTGCCTCGCCCGGGCCGGGCGCCCGCGCACCCTCCATGACATCGGCAACCTGTTTCTGAATGCTTTGCGGGGTGATGCCGTGGGCCTCGTTGAAGGCGGCCTGCTTGGCCCGGCGCCGGTCGGTCTCATCGATCGCCCGCTGCATGGAGCCGGTCATCCGGTCCGCATACAGGATTGCGCGGCCGTTGACGTTGCGTGCCGTTCGGCCGATGGTCTGAATCAGCGACCGCTCGGCGCGCAGGAAGCCTTCCTTGTCCGCATCGAGAATCGCCACCAGGGACACCTCGGGAATGTCGAGGCCCTCGCGCAGCAGGTTGATGCCGACCAGCACGTCGAACCTGCCCATGCGCAGGTCCCGAACGATCTCCATGCGCTCCACCGTGTCGATGTCCGAATGCAGGTAGCGCACGCGCACGCCGTGATCGTCCAGGTAGTCCGTCAGGTCTTCGGCCATGCGCTTGGTGAGGGTGGTCACCAGAACACGCTCGCCCTTGCCCACCGTTGCATTGATCTCGCCGAACAGGTCCTCCACCTGCGACGAAGCCGGCCGCACGTCCACCTGCGGGTCCACCAGGCCGGTCGGCCGCACCACCTGTTCCACCACCTGACCCGCATACTCTTCTTCGTAGGGGCCGGGCGTGGCCGAGACGAAAATGGCCTGAGGGCTCATCTGCTCCCACTCATCGAAGCGGAGCGGCCGGTTGTCCAGGGCGGAAGGCAGCCGGAACCCGTATTCCACCAGCGTTTCCTTGCGCGACCGGTCGCCGCGGTACATGCCCCCCAACTGGGGCACCGTGACGTGCGACTCGTCGATGACCAGCAGGGCGTTGGCCGGCAGGTAGTCGAAAAGTGTCGGCGGCGGCTGACCCTGTTCGCGTCCCGAGAGGTACCTGGAATAGTTCTCGATGCCCGAGCAGTAACCGAGTTCCTTGATCATCTCCAGGTCGAAGCGGGTGCGCTGCTCCAGCCGCTGCGCCTCGACCAGTTTGTTGTGGGACTGCAGGTGGTCGACGCGGTCGCGCAGCTCGTCCCGAATGTCGTCGAGTACCGCGAGGATGCGTTCGCGGGGCGTCACGTAGTGGGTCTTGGGGAACACGGTGAAACGTGGCACCCGGTTGATGACCTCACCTGTCAGCGGGTCGAAGATCGACAGGTTTTCAATCTCGTCGTCGAAGAGTTCCACCCGCAGGGCTTCCTTTTCCGACTCGGCGGGATAGATGTCCACCACGTCGCCCCGCACCCGGTAGGTGCCACGCTGGAATGCCGTGTCGTTGCGCGTGTACTGCAGTTCCGCCAGCCGGTGGATGATATAGCGCTGGTCAACCCGGTCGCCCCGGTCGAGATGCAGCACCATCTGCAGATACGACTGCGGGTCGCCGAGCCCGTAGATGGCGGAAACGGAGGCGACGATGATGGTATCCCGACGCTCGAGCAGAGCCTTGGTGGCCGACAGGCGCATCTGCTCGATGTGGGCGTTGATGGAGGCGTCCTTTTCTATGTAGGTGTCCGAAGCCGGCACATAGGCTTCCGGCTGGTAGTAGTCGTAGTAGGAAACGAAGTACTCCACCGCGTTGTTCGGGAAGAACTCGCGAAACTCGCCGTAGAGCTGGGCGGCCAGGGTCTTGTTCGGCGCCAGCACCAGGGTCGGGCGCTGCACGGCCTCAATGACATTGGCGATGGAAAAAGTCTTGCCCGACCCGGTTACGCCGAGCAGGGTCTGATGGCTCAGGCCCGACCCGAGCCCATCCACCAGCCCGGCAATGGCCGCCGGCTGGTCGCCCGCGGGCCGATAGTCGGCAACGACCTCGAATTCCGCTATCGCTCGCGCCACTAGCGAGCCGTCCCAATCAGCACCGGTCCGCCACCCACCGAATGCACTGCTTTGGATCCTTTATTCGCGAACAAGGTTTTCAAGCGAGTCAAGTTTGCTCCCCGTCACTGTTTTCTCGTCGGGCTGGGGCATCGCCCCGTTCGAGCTTTAGTTTACAGGGCTGGCGGGCGCTTCATTCCCTGCCCGTGTCTGGATTGAGCGCCCAGGCTCGGTTTCCGCTAAAATCGCCGCCCCTTTTTCCGCGGCTTGACCAGCCAGGGAGGCGTTTTTGGCGGACGAACTCGCCGATTCCATAAGCCACGTGGTGCGCTTCGCCGGCGATTCCGGCGACGGTATACAACTGCAGGGCCAGCAATTCACCGTGGCATCCGCCCTGGCCGGCCACGATGTGTCCACCTTGCCGGACTTCCCGGCGGAGATCCGCGCTCCGGCTGGCACGCTCTATGGTGTCTCAGCCTTCCAGATCCAGTTCGGGGGCGACCGCATCACCACGCCGGGGGACGCGCCGGACGTGCTGATCGCCTTCAATCCCGCCGCGCTCACGGTGAACCTGCCGAACCTGGTGCCGGGCGCGCTCGTCATCGTCGACGAAGGCGCATTCACTGCCCAACGCCTCAAGCGCGCCGGCCTTACCGCCAACCCGCTGGAAGACGGCACCCTCGAGGACTATCACGTCTGCCGCGTCGACATTTCCCACCTGAACATGGAGGCGGTCAAGCCGTTCGGCCTGGGCGCCAAGGACTCGGCCCGCTGCAAGAACTTCTGGGCGCTCGGCCTCGTGCTGTGGATGTTCGATCAGCCCCGGGACGCATCGGCTCACTGGATTCAGAAGAAGTTCATGAGCAATCACGCCGTGCGCAATGCCAACCTGGCGGCGCTGGCGGCGGGCCATGCCTACGGCGAAACGGCCGAAATGGGGCACATCCTCTCCCAGCACCCGATTCCGGAAGCACCGCTGGATGCGGTCGAGTACCGGACGGTCACCGGCGCCGAGGCCCTGTCGCTGGGGCTCGTTGCTGCCGGCGAACTGGCAGACATCGAGATCCTCTTCTGTTCCTACCCGATCACGCCGGCATCGGCGCTTCTGCATCACCTGACCGGGCTCGATGAAGCGGGTGTCGCAACCTTTCAGGCCGAGGACGAGATCGCTGCCGTCTGCTCCGCCATCGGCGGTTCCTACGCGGGCAAGCTGGGCGTAACTTCCAGTTCCGGCCCCGGCGTGGCGCTCAAGACCGAGGCACTGGGCCTGGCGGTGGCCGCGGAACTGCCGCTCTTGCTGGTGAACTCCCAGCGGGCCGGCCCATCCACCGGCATGCCGACGAAAACCGAACAGAGCGATCTCTACCAGGCCATCTACGGGCGCAATGCCGACACGCCCCTGCCCGTGCTGGCCCCGCATTCGCCAGCCGACTGTTTTCCCACCGCAATAGAAGCGGTGCGCATCGCCCTGCGTCACATGACGCCGGTGATCCTGCTCACCGACGGTTACATCGCCAACGCTTCGGAACTCTGGCCCATTCCGGACATCGATGCGTTCGAGCCCATCGAACACAACAAGCCCACCACCGCCACCGAAAGCGGCATCTGGGAAAGAGACCCGGCAACGCTCGCGCGGCTCTGGGCCACGCCCGGCGATGCCCGCTACCTGCACCGCATCGGCGGCATCGAGAAGGACATCGAAACCGGCCACATTTCCTACGATGCCGCCAACCACCAGGCCATGACGGACCTGCGCAGCAACAAGATCGACAAGGTAGCGGGCTACCTGCCGGAACAGACGATCGACCAGGGGGTGCAGGGCGGGCTGGCCGTGGTGGGCTGGGGCTCCACCTATGGCGCCATCTACCAGGCGGTTAAGGACAGTCTCAAGGACGGGCTGGCCGTCGCCCACATCCATCTCAGGTACCTGAACCCGCTTCCGTCCAACCTGGGCGACCTGCTCGCCGGGTACGACAAGGTGCTGGTCCCCGAATTGAACACGGGCCAGCTTGCTACCGTATTGCGCGACCGCCTGCTGGTCGACGTGGAACAACTCAACAAGGTCACCGGGCAACCGCTGGCCGTTGCCGAAGTGAAGGCGGCCATTGCGAAACTCGCCGGGCCGCGCATCCGGGAGGCGAGCAATGCCTGACCTCAAGTTCAAGGACTTCGCCACCGACCAGGAAGTGCGCTGGTGCCCCGGCTGCGGCGACTATTCAATCCTAAAGGCGGTGCAACGGTCACTGGCCGAAGCCGGCGCCAAGCCGGAGAA
The DNA here is from genome assembly GCA_963663395.1 of Pseudomonadales bacterium. Lineage (GTDB taxonomy): Bacteria > Pseudomonadota > Gammaproteobacteria > Pseudomonadales > Azotimanducaceae > Azophilus. The sequence continues at coordinate 2,724,049 of OY760226.1, read as the reverse complement.
CACCGTATTCGTCTCCGGCATCGGCTGCTCGTCACGCCTGCCCTACTACATCGAGTCCTACGGTTTCCACACCATCCACGGCCGGGCGCCCGCCATCGCCACCGGCGTCAAGCTGGCCAACCCGGAACTCGATGTCTGGGTGGTGACCGGCGACGGCGACGGCCTGTCCATCGGCGGCAACCACCTGCTGCACGCCCTGCGCCGCAACGTCGACCTCAACATCCTGCTGTTCAACAACGAGATCTACGGGCTGACCAAGGGCCAGTACTCACCCACCTCACGGGTCGGTACGACAAGCCCCTCCAGCCCGGGCGGTTCCGTGGACCGGCCCGTACAACCAGGCACCTTCGCCATCGGCTCCGGCGCCACCTTCGTGGCCCGGGCGGTAGACATCGACCAGAAGCGGCTGCCGGGGCTGTTGAACGAAGCGCGCGTCCACCACGGCGCCGCCTTCGTCGAGATCCTGCAGAACTGCATCGTCTACAACAAGGATGTATTCGACAGCGTCGCAAACCGGAAGACCGCCGCCGATCACCAGATCCACGTGCAGCACGGGCAACCCCTGCTGTACGGCCAGGACAACCGCAAGGGGCTGCGGCTGAACCCGCGCACGCTGAGCCTGGAGGGAGTCATGGTTGACGGCAGTGGGGCCGAAGCAGAAGACGTGCTAATCCACGACGAGACCAACGTGGCCCTGGCGCACATGCTGCTCAGCATGGAGCCGCCCCTGCCAACGGCCATGGGCGTCATTCATCGGCGTACCGCCGAGAGTTTCGAACGCTCGTTCTGGAACGCCAAGTCCCGGGAACGGCGGCAAAAGGTGGTCAATCTCCTGCACCGGGGCAACCTCGTCGACCGACGCTAGAGAAAGCCGCTATAGCTGCGTATCGATCGGCAGTTCCGTGCTGTTCTTGATCTCGGTGACCGCAATGTGCGAGTGCAGTTCGCCGATGAACGGGCTGCTCAGGAGGGTCTTGCGGACGAACGACTCGTAGTGGGCGATATCCCTCGTCACGATCTTCAGAACGTAGTCCCAGATGCCGGCCATGGTGTAGCACTCCACCACTTCCGGGTGCCGGGCCATGGAACTCTCGAATTCCTCCAGCTTGCGGCGCCCGTCGGTCGTCAGGTTGACCGTGGCGAACACCACAACCTCCATCCCGAGCGCGCGGCGGTCCAGCAGAGCCACCCGTTTTCTGATGTATCCCTCTTGCTCGATGCGGTTGATGCGCCGCCAGCAGGGCGACTGGGAGAGGTTGAGGCGCTCGGCGATGGCCCCGGTGGTCAGGCTCGCATCGTTTTGCAGCAGCCGCAGAATTTCCACATCCGATTTACCAAGCTGATAGGGCATTATTTTTCATCCAATCCCGATTGGTCGAATAAAGTATGCGTCAACGGAAGTTGGATATTACCAATTGGAATAGAATTCTGCGCGGGTGGGAGTAACATATCCATAGAGAAGATTTTCGAGAATCAGGCATAGCAATGGCATCCCCGGCTCCCGTGCTGCACCCCACCTCGCTCGACGACAAGTATGCACTGGAGAAGGGACGCGCCTACATGACCGGCATTGAGGCGCTGGTGCGCCTGCCCATCGTGCAGCATCAGCGCGACCGCGCCCGCGGGCTGAACACGGCGGCATTCATCTCCGGCTACCGGGGGTCCCCGGTCGGCAGCCTCGACCAGGCCTTGTGGAGAGCCCGATCCTGGCTCGACGAGCACAACATCCATTTCAATCCGGGCGTGAACGAGGAACTCGCTGCCACCGCCGTCTGGGGCAGCCAGCAGACCAACCTGTTCGCCGGCGCCAAGTACGACGGCGTTTACGGCATGTGGTACGGCAAAGGCCCCGGCGTCGACCGCAGCGTGGATGCCCTGAAGCACGCCAACGCCTGCGGCACCTCCCGCTACGGCGGCGTGCTGGCCATCGCCGGCGACGACCACGCGGCCAAATCATCCACCCTGCCTCACCAGTCGGAACACGTTTTCATCGGTACTTCCATACCGGTGCTCAACCCCGCCAACGTGCAGGAAGTGCTGGATCTCGGCATCTACGGTTGGGAACTGTCGCGCTACAGCGGCTGCTGGGTGGCGATGAAGGCCATCACCGACAACATGGATTCCGCCATCTCCGCGGAGATCGACCCCAACCGGGTCGAGATCGTCATCCCGGAAGAGTTCGAGATGCCGGAGGGCGGCGTGCACGCGCGCTGGCCGGACTCCTGGCATGAGCAGGAAGTGCGCCTCAACCGCCACAAGATCTACGCTGCCCGTGAATTCGCCCGGGTCAACCGGCTCAACCGCATCGTCATCGACAGCCCCAACGCGCGCTTCGGTATCATCGCCCCCGGCAAGGCCTACCTGGACGTGGTGCAGGCGCTGGAAGACCTGGGCATCGACGAGGCGACGGCCGCGCAAATCGGCCTGCGGGTATTCAAGGTGGGCATGAGCTGGCCGCTGGAACCGGTCTCCGCCCACGAATTCGCCGATGGGCTGGAAGAGATCCTGGTCGTTGAAGAGAAGAGATCCATCGTCGAAGACCAGCTTACCGGTCAACTCTACAACCGGCCGGTGGCGAAGCGCCCGCGCGTCGTCGGCGAGTTCGACGAAACCGGGCAGGTCCTGCTGCCCAACTACGGCGAGTTGACGCCGGCGGCCATCGCCCGCGTCATCGCCGGCCGCATCGGCCGTTTCCACGATTCCGACGCCATGCGCGCCCGGCTCAAGTTTCTCGAACACAAGGAGCGCTCCCTGGCAAGGCCGCGCAAGACCGCCGAGCGCACCCCCTACTTCTGTTCCGGCTGTCCGCACAACACCTCCACGCGGGTTCCGGAAGGCAGCCGTGCCGCAGCCGGCATCGGCTGCCACTACATGGCCACCTGGATGGCAGACCGCCCCACGGCCACTTTCACCCAGATGGGCGGCGAAGGCGCTGCCTGGATCGGCCAGGCGCCGTTCACCGACACCCCCCACATCTTCCAGAACCTGGGTGACGGCACCTACAACCACTCGGGCATCCTCGCCATTCGCGCGGCCCGGGCGGCCGGCGTCACCATGACCTACAAGATTCTCTGCAACGATGCCGTCGCCATGACCGGCGGCCAGCCGCTGGACGGGGAATTCTCCGTCGAGAACCTCATCCACCAGTTGCGCGGCGAGGCGATCGAGCGCATCGCGCTGGTCAGCGACGAACCCGGCGCCTGGCAGGGGCAGTTCGCCGACGTGCCCGGGTTCAGCCTGCACCACCGCGACGACATGGATGCCCTGCAGCGCGAACTGCGCGAGTTCAAGGGCCTCTCGGTGCTGGTCTACCAGCAGACCTGCGCCGCCGAGAAACGGCGCCGCCGCAAGCGCGGCCTCATGGAAGACCCGCCCAAGCGGGTATTCATCAACGACGAGGTCTGCGAAGGCTGCGGCGACTGCAGCCGCGCCTCGAATTGCCTGTCGGTGGTGCCGCTGGAAACCGAACTCGGGCGCAAGCGCAAGATTGACCAGAGCGCCTGCAACAAGGACTACAGCTGCGTCAAGGGGTTCTGCCCCAGCTTCGTTACCGTGCACGGCGGCGAACTGGCCCGGCGCTCGGGAATCGCCGAGGCGGTCGGCGAAGCGTTCAGCGAACTGCCCGAACCGGAACTGCCGCAGCTTGACGCACCCTGGAACGCCATCGTCACCGGCGTCGGCGGCACCGGCGTGCTGACCGTCACGGCCATGGTCGCCATGGCCGCGCACATCGAAGGCAAGGGTTGCGCGACCATGAACCAGACCGGCCTCGCGCAAAAGTTCGGCGCCGTGGTCAGCCATGTTCGCGTGGCCAATGAGCAGAACGACATCAAGGCCGTGCGCATCTCCGCCGGCGAGGCTGACCTGATGCTGGGCTGCGACCTTGCGGTGGCCTCCGGATTCGAGGCCCTGGCCAAGGTTCATGCCGGCCGCTCCAATGCGGTCGTGAACTGCGCGGAAGTGCCGAACGCCGCCTTCGTGCTCAACCCCGATGCTGAGTTCCTGACCGCCGAAATGCAGCAGACCATCCGCGAGGAAGTCGGCGAAGAGAGCTGCCACTTCATCGACTCCACCGGCATCGCCACGGAACTGCTCGGCAACTCCATCGCCAGCAACCTGTTCCTGCTCGGATTCGCCTGGCAGCGCGGCCTGGTTCCCGTCAGCCGCCAGGCGCTGGAGCGGGCCGTCGAGATCAACGGCGTCGCGGTGGATTTCAACAAGCAGGCCTTCCTGTGGGGACGCCGCGCCGCCAACGCCCCGGAACAGGTCACCAGTCTCGTCGAGACAGCTCTCGAGAAGCCACGCCGCCTGTCGCTCGACGAACTGATTGCCGACCGAACAGACCGCCTGACCGCCTATCAGAACGCCTCCTACGCCCGCGACTACACCGACTTCGTCAACCGCGTCAGCGAGGCGGACAACCACTCGGAACGACGGTTGACCCGCGCGGTTGCCGAATCGCTGTACAAGCTCATGGCGTACAAGGACGAGTACGAAGTGGCGCGCCTCTACACCGACAGCGACTTCCAGCGCAAGATCAAGGCGCAGTTCGCCGGCGACTACAAGCTGCGCTTCCACCTGGCGCCGCCGCTGCTGTCCCGAAAAGACCCGCACACCGGCCACCTCATCAAGCGTGAATTCCCCGGCTGGATACTCCCTGTTTTCACCCTGTTGGCGAAACTCCGCTTCCTGCGCGGCTCCGCTCTCGACCTCTTCGGATTGTCCGGCGAGCGGCGGCGGGAACGGCAGGACATCGCCGATTACCGCGACCTTCTCGAGGATTTGCTGACGGATCTCACCGACGCCAACTATCCAGCAGGCGTGCAACTCGCCGAGTTGCCCCTGCAGTTGCGGGGCTTCGGCCACGTCAAGGACGAGAACCGGGTCAAGCTGACCCTGCAGCGCAACCGGCTGCTGGCCGCTTTTCGCGGCGAAAGCCCGGTCAAGGTCGTCGAAAAGGCTGCCTGAATCGAGTAGACCTCACGACTCTACGTTACCAAACGTAACAAAAGACTGGACTTAGCTCCGGTTTGCAGTAAAATTGCCCAGACCAAATTGGTCAGACCAAGCTGCCCAGGGCATGCAAACCAAACACGAAAACATCGCCAACATCCTGACGGATGAAATCCTCTCCGGCCGCTATCGCCCCGGCGACCGGCTGCCGTCCGAGCGGGAAATGGCCACCCGCTTCAGTGCGAACCGGGGCGCCGTCCGTGAAGCCATGAGCCGGCTCTCCCAGCTCGGCGTTGCCGCCATTCACCGGGGCGGCGCACGGGTAGCGCCCATCGATGAGGCGAACCTGGACATCATCGGCTACATGCTTTCGTCCAGCGAACTTCCCGACGCCAAGCTTCTCGACCAGATCTTCCAGGTGATCGACCGGCTGCTGGCCATGGCCGCGGAAACCGTAGTCGTGGAAGCTTCCGACCGGCAGATCGAGGACATCCGCGCCCTCGTCCAGCGCCTGCTCGACCCGTCGCTGGACGGTGAAGCCCACACGGCCGCGCGCGTCGAGATGATGCGTGCCGTCATGGTGACCAGCGACAACCTGGTGTGCCAGTTGATCGCGAGAAGCCTCTTCGAGCAATTCGCGCCGAGCCTCGCCGCCTTCGAGCGCTACGTACAACTCGACATCGACGCCTTCACCCTGCTGATGCGCCAGCTCGACAGCGCCCTGGCCGTCCGCGACCGCTCCGCCCTGCGCGCCGTGTTCGACAACCTGGCCGGCCTGCACCGAGAAACCATGCTGGGCGCGCTTGCAGCCGCATCACGTGACGCCGAGAACCAACCGCGGGCAGCCCTGTCATGAAAGATAAACTGATCATTCCCGGCCTGGTGGTGCTGGCTTCCCTGTTCGGCGCCGCCGTGCTGATGGCCACCAGCCCCCAGGTCGAACCCACGAACCCGACGCCCGTACCGCCCACCGTGCGCGTTCGCGACATTGACCCGGAGCCCATCCGCCTGCGCGTGCATTCCCAGGGCACCGTGGCGCCCGACACCCAGAGCCAGCTCATTCCCGAAGTATCCGGCCGCGTCATCTGGATGTCCGGGGCGCTGGTCAACGGCGGCTATTTCGAGCAGGGGCAAACCCTGTTGCGTCTCGACGACAAAGACTATCAGTCGAACCTGAAGCGCGCCCGGGCGGCGCTGACCCGCGATGAAGCACGCTACGAACACGCCCTTTTCGAGTTCGAGCGCATGCAGAGCCTGGAAGAGCGGCGCCTGGCAAGCCGCTCCCAGATGGAATCCGCCCAGCGTGACTACCGCGTGGCGGAAGCGACCCTGGAAGACTCCCGGGCCAACGTGGAACAGGCCAACCTCAATCTGGAGCGCACCGAGGTCAAGGCACCGTTCACCGGCCTGGTGCGCGACGAATCCGTCGACATCGGGCAGCTCGTGGGTCCGGGCTCACCGGTTGCAACCATCTACGCCACCGACCGGCTCGAAGTGCGGTTGCCCATTGCAGACCGCCAGCTGGGCTTTCTCAACCTGCCCGTGGGGCACCGGGGCGAACTCCCCGCCGACCGTCAGCCGGCCGTCGCCCTCTCGGCGGAGTATGCCGGACAGCTTCTCGAATGGACCGGCACAATCGTGCGCACCGAGGCCCAGATCGATACCTCCAGCCGCATGGTGAACGTCGTTGCCCGCATCGCCGGCAACGGCGGAGAAACCCTGCCGGCAGTGGGCCTTTTCGTGAACGCCGACATCGAGGGGCTGCTGGTCGACGATCTCGTCGTTTTGCCCCGTAACGCGCTCAGGAACGGCAACCGCGTACTGGTGGTCGGCGACGACAACCGCCTGGAGTTCCGCGATGTCGAGCCACTGCGCCTCTTCCAGGATGACGTATTGATCCGGGCCGGCCTCACGGCCGGAGAGCGGGTCTGCATTTCGCCCATGCAGACGCCCATTGACGGCATGCTCGTCAACCCGGTCGGGGAAGCCGCGGGCTGACGCCATGCACACCGCCATCGCCTGGTTCACACGCAACCCGGTTGCCGCCAACCTGTTGATGGCCGTCCTGTGCGTGGGCGGCTTTCTCTCGATACTCACCGTCAACCAGGAAGAGTTTCCGTCGTTCGACATTCCCATCGTCACGATTACCGTGCCCTACCTCGGCGCGGCGCCGGAAGAAGTCGAGCAGGGCGTGTGCATACGCGTCGAGGAAGCCATCGAGAGCGTGGCGGGCATCGACAAGATTCACTCGATCGCGAGCGAAGGCACTTGCCTCGTCAACGCGGAGCTGGAGATCGACACCGACCGGGTCGTCGCCCTGAATGAAATAAAGGGCCGGGTCGATGCCATCAACAGCTTCCCCGTGGAGACGGAAACACCCACCGTTTCCATGATGGCACTGCACCGCAACGTTCTGTACGCCGCGCTCTCCGGCGATGCAGACGAACGCATCCTCAAGGAGGTGGCCCAGCAACTGCGCGACGAACTCACCGCCATCGACGGCGTCTCGCAGGTGACCGTCGCCTACATCCGCCCCTACGAGATTTCCATTGAAGTCCCCGAATACACACTGCGCCGGCACGGCCTGACCTTCGACCAGATCACCCATGCGGTGCGCAACACCTCGCTCGACATGCCGGGCGGCTCCATCAAGGCGCGGGACGGCGAACTCCTGCTCCGCTCCAAGGGGCAGGCCTACTGGGGAGAGGAGTTCGAGGGCGTGGTGGTGCTCACCAGGCAGGACGGCACCAACGTGACCCTGGGCGAGATCGCGGACATACGCGACGGATTCGAGGAAGGCGACCTGTTCGCCCGCTTCAACGGCAAGCGCGCGGTGGTGCTCAGGGTTTCGCAGCTCGACACCGAAGACATCATGCAGATCGCCCGGGACGTGAAGGGGTACATCGCAGCGGTACGCCCTTCCCTGCCCGAAGGCCTGGAGCTGACCGTCTGGACCGACGCGTCCCTGGAACTCGAGGAGCGTATGAGCGTGCTCAATACCACGGCGCTGGGCGGCCTGGGGCTGGTGTTGATCGTGCTGGCGCTGTTCCTGAGATTCCGTCTCGCCATGTGGGTGGCCGCCGGCATTCCCATCGCCCTGCTCGGCACCATCGCGGTGTTTCCCTATGTCGATTTCCAGATCAGCACCCTGACGGTTCTGGCCTTCATCCTGGTGCTCGGCGTGCTGGTCGACGATGCCATCGTGGTCGGGGAACGGGTCTACAGCCACGAACAGGTGGGCAAGTCACGCGTCAACGCGGCCATCGACGGTACCAGGGAGGTCTCCATACCGGTGATTTTCGGCGTACTCACCACCATGGCCGCATTCATGCCCATCGTGATCGTCGAGGGCACCATGTCCGACTTCTTCGGAGTCATCGGCAGGGTGGTGATGCTGGCCCTGGTATTCAGCATCATCGAATCGCAGCTGATCCTGCCGGCCCATCTTGCCCACCGCAAACGCAGCGCCTCCCAGGGCGGTTTCGGGCGCGCCTGGAACCGGTTGCAGGGCAGGCTGTCGGCCTGGCTCGAGCGCATGGGTTCCGATTACTACGCACCGTTTGTTGCCCGCGCGATCGCCAAGCGTTACATCACGGCCGCCATTGGCCTCGGCATTCTCATCCTGGCCGTCGCGTTCCTGGCCAGCGGCCGCCTGATTTTCGGCTTCTTCCCCTCAATGGAAGGCGACCGCATTTACGCCCAGCTGGAAATGCCCGAAGGCGTATCCGTGGATGTGACCATGCAGGGAGCCCACCAGCTCGAGCGAGCCGCCGAGACGCTGAACCGCGAATTGATGCAGGAGCTTGGCCGGGAGACGCCGGTGGTCCTGAATCAACTCACCAGCATCGGCACCCCAGCGGACCGCGACGGTCCCCCGAACCTGCCGCAACCCGGGCGCAGCCACTTCGCGGAGGTGGTCATCGAATTGCTCCCGGCGCGCCAGCGGGACAACCGCAGCACGGTGGAGATCGCCAATCGCTGGCGGGAACTCGTCGGTCCCGTGACCGACGCGGTGAAACTGCGCTTCAGCTCCGACCGCTTCAGCGCCGGAGAAGCAATCAACTACCAGCTCGCCGGCAGCGATGTGGAAGCCCTGCGCGCCGCGGGCGCCGAACTGCGGGCCGAACTCGCCCGATACGCCGGGGTGTTCGACATCCACGACACCTTCCGGGCCGGCAAGCAGGAAATTCGCCTGAGCCTGCTGCCCGAGGCCAGAAACCTCGGTCTCACCCTGGGCGACCTGGCGCGCCAGGTGCGCAACGCCTTCTACGGCGCCGAGACGCAGCGGGTCCAGCGTGGCCGGGACGATGTCAGGGTGATGGTGCGATTCCCGGAAGCCGAGCGAAAGTCCATCGGCAACCTGGAAGACATGTACATCCGTACGCCCGGCGGCCAGGAAGTGCCGTTCTACAGCGTCGCCAGCTTCGAACTCGGCAACGGCTACTCCAGCATTCGGCGCACCAACGGACGGCGCGTCGTCAACGTGATCGCCGACGTGAACCGGGACGTCCACACACCCGAAGAAGTGATGCGGGGTATCGATAGCACGGTCGTCCCGTCACTGCTCGCGAAGTATCCGGGGATGTACATCGGCCTCGACGGCGAGCAGGAACAACGCATGGAGGCCATGGACGGGCTGGCGCAGGGGGCACTGCTGGCACTGGTCATCATCTACACGCTGCTGGCCGTGCCGCTCCGGAGCTATGTCCAGCCCCTGGTCATCATGAGCGTCATCCCGTTCGGCGCGGTCGGCGCAATCTTCGGTCACTGGGTGATGGGCGTGGATCTCCAGTTCTTCTCGGCGCTGGGTATCGTGGCGCTGTCCGGCGTGGTGGTGAACGCAAGCCTGGTGCTGGTCGACTTCGTGAACCGCTGCCGGCGTCAGGGCATGGACGTTGACGAGGCGCTGATACAGAGCTGTAACGTCCGCTTCCGCGCGATCATCCTCACCTCGGTGACCACCTTCGTCGGGTTGATTCCGCTCATGTTCAACCAGACGCCCGCCACAATGCCGTTCATTCCCATGGCGACATCGCTCGCCTTCGGCGTGCTGTTCGCCACCTTCATCACCCTGATCTATGTTCCCACGCTGTACCGCATCGTCGAGGACCTGTTCGGGTGGGACCCGGTGGCCCAGGGCATGCAAGAGTCGCGGGAACAGCCGGCACGGCAGGACGCATCCTGGTCCGGCGAGACCTCTCCACGTCAAGCCTGATTACTGCTGGCTGCTACTGTCGCCGCGGTCGATGCCCGGTCAGCGCGAGCCGTTCAGCGTCAATTCGGGAATCGAACTGTTTCCACGCGCCTTGTCACAGGCAAGCGGTTGCTGCCGGGTGATGACGCGCTCAGTTCTGCTCCGCGGACTGGAGTTGCTTCGGGACAATCATCGGCTGGCCTTCATAGGTATCCCGCAATATCACCGACGCCGGTTCGCCGTTGCGGAACCGCTCGGTCATGTCGTCGGGGTCGACATGGCAGCCGATGGGGTTCTGCGCGAGCTTGCCCGTTTCCATCCAGGCCTTCAGGTCTTCCCGGGTCGTGAAGACATCGGTTGCCAGTTCCACATCGTTGCCGTCGGGGTCGTTGTAGTAGAACGAGACCGTGAAACCGTGGTTGATGCACTCCCGGGGTGCGATTCCCTGTGCCTTCAGGCGCACATAGGCATTGGACAACTGCTCGAAGTTCTCGAAAGCGTACGCAAAGTGCACCAGCCCGACGGTGTCCGGGTCGTGGGGTTTTGCATCGGGATTGTTGACGATCAGAACGCGGTGATGCTCTTCGTCGTAGGTCAGGAAACCGCCCATGCCCGGAATCTCCAGGATGGGTTTGCAGTGCAGCACCGTCTTGTACCAGTCCAGCATGGCATCGAGGTTGCCGTTGGTCTGCAGGACGATGTGCGAAAAACGCGAAGGCCGGACCGAGACCGGATCCGGATCAGGCAGTTGGCAGGTCAGCATGGGCAAGTCCCCTTCCAAGGTGCAGTTTCAGATGATTGGACAAAATAGATTTTACATACGCCCCTGTCTAGCAGCCCGCTCGGTCACCCTGCGCCGTCCACCGGCGGCGGGCCGACGATTTCCGGGTGCAAGGGCGGCTTGAAGCTCTCCAGAATTCCCGAAATCATCTGGTAGTAGCCGACGTTGCAGACCACTTCCACCAGCACCCGTTCGCCGAGCACATCCAGAGCCCGCTGATAGGTCGCATCGGATATATCGCGCCGGTGGACCAGCTCATGAGCCACATCGTGGGCCGCCTGCATGGCGGGGTCGTCGATCTCCGGTTGCCGCTGACGGCCGATGGCATCGACTACCGCCTCGGGCACGCCCGCGGCAAGCGCCATCCTGCGATGGGCGAACCATTCGAAGGTCGCCCGCCAGGCCGAACCGACCACCAGTATCGACACTTCCCGCACGCCCGGCGACATTGCCGTCAACTCCCGCAACCCCATGCCCACCCGCTCCAGCAGGCTACCGAGAGCCGGTGTGCGCAGCCACGCATCGAACGGGCCCGCCATGGAGCCGTCCGCGCGCAGCGCAAATTTCTGGAACAGGGGAAGCTGGGCGCGCGGACTCTCGACTACCGCATCGTAGAGTGCCCTCTGATCCTCATCGAGGTGATCCGGTGTCAGCGGGACAAGGCGTGAACTGGACATGGCGTGACTCTGCTGATTTCGAAAAAGCGTAAATTACAGGCGGCGACCTCGCCTGGCTACAGGCGACGGTCTCACCTGGCAATTCACGGGGCTGCAATTCGCCGTCGCCCCGCGTACCCGGATCAGGCTGGGGAGCGATTCAATTCGTAGAGCCGGTGCCTTCCCAGGTGGTCACCCTCGGCACCACCTCGGTGGCCCAGCGCTCGATGGAAAGGCGGTTCTGGCGGTCCGATACCAGCCCGTTGTACTGCCAGGTGAACATCCACTCCACCCCGAGGCGTTCCCGCAGGCGCTCGAGCTGCCGGGTGACCGTTGCGACGGTACCCACCATGGCCAGGCCTTCGCCGAGGTAGTCGCCGTCGAACTCGGCCCCGGTGTCCGGGTCGCGGGTGCCCCTGTCGAACCCGAAGGGCGCGAACCAGGCGGCGCCGCAGAAGCGGGGCCCGGAACTCCAGATGCGCTGAGCCTCGTCGTCGGAGTCGGCGACGATGACATCACGTAGAACGCCGATACCGTCGCCCGGCGGTCTCCCGGAACAGTCTGCGTAGAGGTCGACGAGACGCCGCTCCAGCTTCGGGTGCAGCGGCGGCAGGATGGGCGTTATCCCCTCCTCCGCGCAGAAGCGGATGGTGCGCTCGGAACTCGCGAACGGCTGGAAGAGCGGCGGATGCGGTTTCTGCACCGGTTTCGGCACCACGGCCACCTGTTTGACCACATCGTCCACCACGCCGCCGCCCCATTTTTTCGTCGCCTCGATCGGCCAGGGCGTGCCTTCCATCGGCACCTTCCAGTAGCGGCCGGAATAGTCCATGTAATCCTGGGTCCAGGCCATCTTCACGATACGAAAGCACTCTTCGAAGGCCGCGCGGTTCGCCGAGTCGATCTTGTCGTGCTCGTACGGCCGGGCGCCGTGGATGCCGTGCATCTGCTGGGCCATGACATCCACCCAGCGGCGCTGATAACCCCGGGCGAAGCCGGCATTGGCCCGGCCGCCGGTCATGCGGTCGAGCATGGCGATGTCTTCGGCCACGCGCAGCGGGTTCTGGGCCGGCAGCACGATGCCGAGTTGCCCCACCCGCAGGTTTTTGGTCTGCAGGCCGACGAACAGGTCCAGCAGCACCGGGTTGTTCGACAACTCGAACCCCTCGCTGTGAAAGTGATGCTCCGTGAAGCTGACAGAGTCGTAGCCCAACTCGTCGGCAAGCTGGCACTGGCCGAGCACCTCGCGCAGCATGGTGTCGTAGTACTCGCCGTTCAGCCCGGCGTTGCCAGCTTCCATCTGCTTTCGGGTACCCACGCAGGGCAGGTAGAACAAGCTGGTTTTCACTTCGGCCTTCCATTGGCGGCCCGTTGCAGGTGTCTCGTGCCGCACCGGGACCGACAGGGCGCACGGTGGGACATTTCCCTCAGGCTGTTAAAGTACAGCGCTCGCATGCCCGTCACTGTACCCAAAACCCCCGGCGAGTGGCACTTGAGGGTCTGGTCGCTGTCGTGGCCCATGATCCTCGCCAATATCACCCTGCCACTCGTCGGCGTAGTGGACACCGCCGTCATGGGCCGGCAGCCCGACGCCACCTATGTGGGCGCCGTGGCGCTCGGCAGCACCATCTTCAACGCCATCTACTGGATGTACGGGTTCCTGCGCATGAGCAGCACCGGGCTCACGGCCCAGGCGCTCGGGGCCGGCCGGGTGGACGAACTGGCAGCCATCGCTATCCGCGCCTTCACTGCCGCCGCCGCGCTCGGCGTCATGCTCCTGGCGCTGCAATGGCCCATCAAGAGTTTCATGTTCTGGCTTTTCGAAGCGAGCGAGGCCGTCGAGAGCCAGGCTGCCGGCTACTTCGACATCCGTGTGTGGGGCACGCCCGCGGTGCTGATCTACATCGTGGCGATCGGCGTTCTATTCGGCCTGCAGCGGATGGGAGCGGCACTCCTGGTCAGCGTGGTATTCAACGGCACCAACATCGTCCTCGACCTGTGGTTCGTCCTCGGGCTCGGCTTGGGCGTCGACGGCGTGGCCGCGGGCACCGTCATCAGCGAGTGGCTGGCGGCCGGCCTGAGCGTGCTCCTTACGTTGCGCGCGCTGCGACACGGCGGCTGGCGGGGAACGCGGCCTCCGGACCTCTGGAATCGCGCGCGCATTGCCGGCCTGACCACCGTCAGCACCAACTTGATCGTACGCACCTTCTTCGTGCAGCTGCCGTTCTTCATGCTGACGGCGCTCTCCGCCCACCTCGGCGACCTGGTCCTGGCCGCCAACGCCGTGCTGATGCAGTTCTTTCACATCATGGCGTACGGGCTCGACGGCTTCGCCCACACCGCTGAGACGCTGACGGGGCATGCCTTCGGCGCCAACGATCCCCGGCGCCTGCGCCGGGCGAGCGCCTACTGCTCCGTCTGGGCCGGATTGATCGCCGGTTTTCTGAGCCTTGCTTACCTGTACTGGGGCACGGACATCGTCGGCATGCTCACCCTGCTGCCGGAAGTCCGGGCGGTGGCGGGAGAGTACCTGCCCTGGATCGCGGTGGCACCGATTGTCGCCGTGTGGGCATTCATGCTCGACGGCGTTTTCATCGGCACCACGCGCACCCGGGATTTGCGCAACAGCATGTTCGTGGCGGCCCTCGTCTACCTGCTGACCGTCTGGGTGTCGCTGGAGCCGTTGCAGAATCACGGCATCTGGCTTTCCATGACGGTTTTCATGGCGATACGAGCGGTTCTGCTCGGGGCGCTCTACCCCCGGGTCGAGCGGCTGGCCGCCGCGCGGGCCGGTGGGATGTAGCTCTAGCAGCCCGTGGCAAAAGTCCGTCGGCATTCGAACGCCGCTTCGCCGGACTTTCGCCACGGGCTGCTAGTAGTCACGATGTTCGCCCGAATCAGGACTTTTTTCCTCTGTCAGATGATGCAAAGGCTTTGATTATCGGCCTCCGGAACCACCGCGACGGCAATCCGGGTATCGAAAGTGACAAATCGACCGCCTCGCTCGACGGCCAGCGCCAGCAAGTAAACATCGGTGAGTTGCCTGGCGCCGATCACCTGGCGCCAATCGGCGATGCCGGGCTGCAAAAGGCTGATGTCGTCGGCCCAGAACTGGTGGTGTACCGTCTCTGTCGCCTCGCGCAGCCGTTCCGCCACCTGGGAGGCGGGCAACGGGTTGGAGTAACCCGGTTGCGCCATGATTCTCAGGCACCCATTCTGGGTGATCGGGCAAGTCGCCCAGCCATCGCGAATATTTTCCCTGAGCCACCGCCTTGCCTGCTCGTGATGCAGGTGTTCGGCATCCATCAAGGCGATCAGGACATTGACGTCGAGCAATGCACGCATCAATCGCCAACTTCCTCGCGCAGGCGATCGATCAACGCGTTGGTGACGACTCCCCCACGTTTCGGAAACGGACGGAAGCCGAATTCCGCTCCGACTGGCACCGCCTGATCCATTGCATGGTTCTCTCCCCCTCCGGTGAGGCATCGCCGCAACAGGCCCGACACGACGGCTCCCGTGGATGTCGACTCCCGTTTGGCAACCTCCTTCACCGCGATAAGCAGGTCGTCATCGATATTCAGTGTGGTCCGCACGTAGATTGGCCCAATTACAAATTGATGCGTGATGCTAAGTCATCATGCATCAATTGACAATCAAGAGCGGAACATGCCGTCCGGCAGAGCCGACATCGTGCGTATTTTATGATGGACACGAGGACGGGTGAGCGGCACCGCGTTGGTCATCTTTCACTTAAGTTTTCCGCAAACGGCGCGTGCTACGATGACATATCAACCTTGCTTGGGTACCTTCCAACGATGTCAATAGAGCCCACGGATCGCTTCTCTACCCAATTCAAAGCCATCCTCGAACGGTCACTTGTCGGTAAGAGGACATTTGTGCGCCACGCCTTGGTCTGTTGGCCACTCTTGTTCGTAGCAGGAGCCATTTTGGCCTCGAACACAAACGCGGAACCCAGCGATGCAATAACATACGTCGCGACCGTCATCGCTGGTCCAAAAGGAACGATGCCAGCATGTACACCGCTTTCGCCAATCATCAAGAAGAAAAAAGTTACGTTAATCGACCTCAACAAGTCTTGGGGCAAAGTTAAATTGACACGAGAGGAGTTTGAAAGCTTGCCGCGGCGCGGTGGTTTCGATCAGTGTGTTAGTGAAGTGGCCGAATATACTGGAAGGTATAACGCTGACCATCTGGCAGCACTCGCAAAGGGTGAGTTCGCCGTCACGATGCCCCTGGAGTTTGCCCTTATGATTCTAGGCCCGCCGGCTCAACCTCCCATGACCCTGAGCATGCTGAATCCAATCACTGGCAAGCCGGACACCTACAAAACTTTTGTGTGGATGAATCTGTTTCGATCCAGAAGCGCGTTTCGTACCGCTATCAACCTGGTTGGCGGTGCAGCACTTGGCGTAGCAGGTGTGACATCAAACATCGATACGGCGATAACCGCCCTCAGGGTCGCCAACGCGGCCTCCGGCATCGAGTTGGTTACTCGACAAGTATCGGACTTTTCGAGGGCCAAGATCGTAACGATTCAAGTGAACTCCGAAAATCAGATTAGTCTGCTGATGGCGCAATGAGGATATAGCGCCAAAATGAATCGCTTCCGGTTTGCCAGAGGCTGTTTCGCTCGGATCATGCTGCCTAAACCGACGTTTCCAGTTGTTGAGTGTGCAGGGTCCCTTGCTGCGCAGATCCCAAATTCATTCGAATCCAGGCGGGCTGGCAATTTGCGCAGGAATAGTCGTCAATGAGTGAAATTTCGCCGGTCACCTCTCCACCAGAAATAGCAGGCGGCGTCATGGGCCGCGTACACGGCATCGAGACCGGCTACCTCAACATCGTCCGGGTTACGTTGGCGATTGCCGTCGTTCTGGGCGTAATCGCGGTCGGCGGGGCCATTCTCTGGTATGTCCTGGTACATCTGGCCACTACCGGAACGCACAGTTCATCGGACTACTTCGAAAGCCCCGGCTGGGAATCGGTTCGGCACCGCGTACTGCCTTCGTTCTCCGAGCAACGGGCATCGGGCGAGAGTCCGGCAGCCCAAAACGAAACGCCAGTCCAGTCCCGGCCGCCCATTGACCAGCGGATCACCAGGATCGCCGACAACCTCAACGCCCAGTTCAGCCGCAACGCCGGCGATGAGACCGGGTTCACCGACCGCTATCCAAGGCGCCTGCTCGAGGCATGGGTATTCGACGAGTCCCGAATACCTGAATCCTACCTGGCCGAGTACACGAGCCAGTTGATCGCCGTTTCAGAAAGCATCGGCACGGACCCGCAAATCAACCGCATCGGGTCCATCGATGACCGCGCCCGGATCATCATGGAAGCTCTCGACGCGTTTCGCCTGGCGTTCCTTGCGCGACTCGAACAGGCTGAAAGCCGCGCTGCCGGCGCCAATGCCGCGGCAGCGGCGGAACGGGCCCAAGCCGCGCAAAGGAGCCTCTATCTGGGGCTGGGCGGGCTCGGCCTGCTGGTCTCGCTCGTCCTGATCGTCGTTCTGCTCAGGATTGAGGTCCATCTGCGAAATCAGATTCACTTGCAGAAACTCGCCCAGTCCGGTGGCCGGAACGCTGACGTCAGTGAACAGGTTGCAGGGTAGCCCGATGTTGGTGGCGGTGCCCTGGCAACTGGCCCGAGCCGGGGGTCGCCGCCGCTCGCATGGCTCAGGGCTGCGCGTCATGCACGCTATCGCTTTTGCATCGGTTTGCTGCGCATTCGGCTTGCCGAACGCCTTCAGCGATCTCAACGACTGCGAGTTTCCGGTAACCAGTGATGTCGGGAACAGGCAGGGTCAAACGAAAGACGAAGCTGAGGCGGAACTGGTTCGGGAATTGGCGCTGAAGTTGCGGCAGTTCGACCGGTGCCTCGAACGGGAGAAGACAACCGCCAGTACAGCGGCCGTCGACGCCGCATCCCAGGCAGCCGAGGGCGGGCGCGCGGGCATTGCCAGCAGCGGTAACGGCGGGCAGAATCCGGGAGATGGCGTCGGGGGAACGCGACCGGATGATGGTACCCCCGGGCAAGCGGGCGGCCCCATTGCCGCTGTCGGCAATGAGCCCGGCACGGGCCGTGACGGCCAGCGTCAGGGCCTGCCAACCGGTCCCGTAACCTCGGGCGCTGTTACGGGAGCGCCCCGCAAGGAAGGGCCCGGGAAGCCGGGCGGCAGCGCCAGGGTCCCTGACAACGTCGTGGAGGACGATGTCGCCCGCATCCTGCGCGAGGCAGCGGAACAGGAAACCGACCCGACCCGTCGGGCGGCGCTGTGGAGGGAATACGAGAACTACGTGAAGAATCTGTGAAATCAACCGGTTACCAGTTATGACTACTCATGGTTTTCGGCGCTCCTGCCGCGGGATGAACCTGCTCCTGTCCGCAATCTCCGGCGCCCTGCTCTTTTCGGCTGCACCCATGCGCGCCGCAGCCGGCGACGTTGAACTCGGCCCCCGCATCGAGCGTGAAAACCAGGTGCAAGCCGTGCAGGCCGCGCCGCGCCCGGTACTGGATATTCCACCGCTACGCGTTGCGATTCCGGTACTGGACCCCGGCCTGCCCGAGAACCAGGCGGTGTGGGAAGAGCGCGGCATCTGGCCCGAGTTGCGCCGCGCCGAGAGCGTCCGTTGCGCTCAGAAAATCGCCGATGCGATCCGCAACCTGGGGCACTTCGAATCCGTGATCGTCGCCCCGGACACGTCCGTCAGCGCAGACCTGTACCTGCTCGGCGAAATCACTGCATCGAACGGCGAAGATCTCAAGATCCGGTATCGGCTGCTCGACGCCACCGGCAAAACCTGGATACAGAAGAAGACCGCCAGGCACCGGGTACCGCTGGGCTGGCACGAGAACAACACCGACAGGCAGGCAGACCCCTTCGACGCCGTATACGCGGCCATCGCCGGCGATGTGGAAAAAAGCCTGACTGCCCAGGCACGGCGGCATGCCTCTACGGTCAAGCGGAACGCAAAGCGCGTTGCCGGGGGAAAGAGCCCCAGGATGAGCGATCTGGAAAAGGTGGCGCTCACGCGCGATCTCGTTCTCGCCGGTTATTTCGCCCCGGACCGATACGGCGACACGCTCAAGCAGTCGGGCGGACGGATGAAGGTTCAGTACGTGCCTTACACCGGGGACGAGGACTGGGGCCGCATCCAGAGCGTCAGCGCCCGGGATGACGCCTTCGGCGAACACCTGTCCGGGGAATACGCCGCCTTTGCCGAGAAGATGCAGGGTTCCTATGCCCTCTGGCAGCAGGACTCCTTCCCGTATGCCCGCGAGCAGCGAATTCTCAAGGAACGGGCGACGGCACAGGGCGTCCTGGGCGCCCTGGCCGCGGTGGCGACCGTCGCCGCCGCCGCGGACGGCGATGTGGGAACCCTGCCGACGGTGGCCGCCGGAGTCGCCAGCACCGCGTTGATCGTCTCGGCCTTCAGGACCAACAACAAGCGCAAGGACCAGGTGCGTCAGTTGAACGAACTCGGCAGGTCCCTGCAGGCCGAACTGGCGCCATCTGTCGTTGAAATGCGCGAGTCGACCGTCACGCTGCGCGGCAACGCCCGCGAGCAGTTCCAGCAGTGGCGCAGCCTGCTTCGGGACCTCTACGCCAACGACGCCGAAGACTTCGAGGCCGTAACCGTTGTCGAGGCCGATGCCGGCGTCGGGTCCTGAATCGTGCCTGGAGTCTGAGATCGATCGGGCCCGCCCGCCACGCGCGCCGCTTCCGGCGAGCCGGCCGGCTTTTGCAGTCCTTGCGGTAATCGGCGTCATCGTTCTGATCGGCACTGCCCTTCCGGCGATCGGTGCGGGCGTGGGCTGTGAGGGAGATTGGGCCAATTCCCCCATTTGCAGGGAACGGCAAGCCGCGGTGGACGCGAGGGCCAGGGCCGAAGCCCTGATGGAGCGCCTGCCGGAGCTGGCCGAGCCGCCCTGGGATCCGGCCGATTTCGAAAATGCCGACACCCTCTATGAGGAGGGCATGGCTCTCTACCGTGACGAGTACTTCGGCGATGCGGCGGCAAGGTTCCAGTCAGCGACAGACCGTCTCATCGGCATCGAGCAGGCATTTCAGGCGTTTGTCGCACAGCAACTAGCCGCCGCCGACGCCGCCTTGGGCGAAGAGGATTTCGCAGCCGCGGCGGCCGGATACGGTGCAGTCCTGGAGGTGCTTCCCGAGTCCGGCGAAGCCTCCCTGGGCGCGTCGACCGCGAACCGGGGCACAGCCGCGCGCATGTCGCTCGAGCAGGCGCGCCGATCCATCGGTCAGGGTGACTTTGAAAAGGCGGAAAACCTGCTCGAATCCATCCCGCCGGGCATGTTGAGGGACGGCGTCGCCCAGGCGCGCCGCCAGATCGGGGCATCGCGGCAACAGGACCGCTTGAGCCGCAGCATGTCACGCGGCTTCCAGCATCTCGACCGGGGCGAATGGCAGGAGGCGGAAGCCGCCTTCACCGAAGCGCTCCGAGCCGACCCCGCATCCACCGCGGCCAGGGATGCCCTGGAGGACCTGCGCCGCCGCCGAGCCGGCGCCGAACTCGCCACCTACCGGAACCGGTTGGAGGCGCAGGTGGAACTGGAGAACTGGACGGAAGCGCGCGCCCTGCTGGAACGAATGCGGGAAATCGCCCCGGATGACGCCACCATCGCTGCCGACCTCTCCCGCATCGGGCACCTCGCCGATGTCGAGGGACGCATTGACGGCTACCTGAGCCGGCCGCAACGGCTTTCGGCGAAAGGCGTCAGGGACCAGGTCACGGCGCTACTGGACACCACGGCAGACCCGGAAGTCCATGGCGCCGGGATCATGGGCAAACGGGAACGGCTTCTGCAAGCGCTCACCACCTGGACAACACCGGTCGAGTTGACCATCCGTTCCGACAACAGGACGGAGGTGCGCATCCGCCCCGGCCGCGTTCTCGGTAAATTCACCGAACGCCGCCTCGAAGTGTTTCCCGGCGACTACGTCCTGAGCGGCCGCCGGGTCGGCTACCGGGAGGTGTCGTTGCAGGTCGCCGTTGCTCCGGGTACCGACGCCCTCTCCTTCCAGGTCGTTTGCCATGAGCGGTTCTGAAGAGGGCCCGAACCTCGATTCCTATATCAGGCTCCGCCGGCGGCGGCGCATGGCGGGCATCCTGCTCGTTCTGCTCGTGGCCGCGTTGCCCATCGCCCTCCTGGTTTCCAGCCGCGCATTCGATATCGCCGTGTCTCCCCCCAAGGCATCGGCGACGGCCTCCTGGAGCCGCGTGGAAGGCCGGTTGCTGATCCTGGGCTCCAGGGTGATGCTTTTCTCCCGGAAGGGAACTGTAGCGCTCGAAGCGGCGGGATTCTCACCCCGATCGGTCGAGGTAAAAAAGGACAGTGATCGCCAGCAGATTCAAGTGACCCTCGAACCCCTGCCGGGGATTGCCGTCATTACCGTCGACTCAACCGACGATTTCGACCTGTCGGTGGACGAGGTCTCGTTCGGCGCTTCCACAAGGGTCGAAGTGGAACTCGAGCGCGGCCTCCATTCGGTGCACATCCGCGGCGGCCGGATCAAGCCGGTGACAAAGGAAATCGACATTGCCGGCTACGGTGAAATCCAGCATTTCCCCTTTGAAACCGAGCCCGGCAACAGTGCCCTGGCCGTGCAGACCGTTCCCGCCGGCGCACAGGTTTTCCTGGACGGCGCCCCGGTGGGCCGGGGCGGGTTCGACGGCTACGTCGACCTGGGAGACCACGAGATCGCCGTCCGGCTCGACGGGTATCACGACCAGCAGCGCCGGTTTACCGCCGAGCCTGAGCAGCGCATCGACCTGGGCTCCATCGAACTGTTGCCGAAAGCCGCGACCCTGGCCGTTGCGTCCACGCCGAGCGGCGCCGCGGTGCTGGTCGACGGAACATTCACGGGCAGCACGCCCGTGCGGATATCCCTCCAACCGTTGCAGACGCACCGATTGACCGTCAGGAAGACCGGGCACGAGCTACTCGAATCCCAGATCGAGCCGGGGCCCGGCGAGATCATCGAACGCACATTCCGGTTGGGCAGCCATACCTGGAGCGCCAGCGTCACGACCGACATTGAGGCCCGGGTGACCGTCAACGGAGTCGACCGGGGTCTCACGCCGGCCGCCGTCACCGTTCGGGAGGGCGACCGCATCGAGGTGTCGCGCGAGGGTTATCAGTCCCAGCGGGTGATCGTGGATCCCGTGGGCGGCAATGAACGCGTCTATGCCTTCACGATGATGCGCCCGAACGAGTATGCGTTTCATCAGGCGGACGCGGAGGTGTCCCTTGCCAACGGTATCGTGTTGCGCAAGTTTCCACCCGCGCGCATCCGCCTGCGGCCTGCGGGCGACCAGGCGCCTACGGTTGAAAAAGACTTGACCCGGCCGTTCTACATGGGTCTGCGGGAAGTGGCCTACAAAGAGTATCTCGCCTTCGATGCGCAGCCGATTCCCAGGGGGTTGTCCCCGGAGCACCCGGTAACCAACCTCACCTGGGCCGAAGCCGCCAGGTACTGCAACTGGCTGAGCGGCCGGGAGGGTTTCCCGCCCGTGTATGAATTCGACGCCGCCGGAGAATTGCGCCGCGTTGCAACCGGGTCGCTGGGCTACCGGCTGCCGACGGAAGCGGAGTGGGAAGCGGTCGCCGGATACGACTTCGCCGGGAGCCCGTTGGTCGGCCCCTTTCCCTGGGGGGGGACAGCGTCCATACCCCGGGCTTTCGCCAATATCGCCGGCCGGGAAATTGATGGCCAGGGAGGTGGCCACTTCCTTTTCGACTACGTGGACAACCACACCGGCACCGCCCCCGTCGGGTCCTATCCCGCCAATTTCAACGGCCTGTACGATATCGCGGGCAACGTCGCCGAGTGGGTCACCGACTACCATGCGCCGCTCCCCCAGCAGTCGGCAGGGCCGGTGGTCGACCCATTGGGGCCGGCGAGGGGCATCGACCATGTGGTCAAAGGGTCGAGCTTTCGCTCCGGTGAGTTGACCGGACTTGCCGTCGCCCACCGCACCTTTGTGCCGGGCAAGAGCGATTCCGTCGGTTTCCGCATAGCGCGGTGGATTTACTGATGCTGCGCCTGACGGGGCTCAGCCTGGCGTTCGTGCTGATGGCCGCAATGTCACCCATCACCGTCCCTGGGACGAAGGGCGGCGCAGCGGAAACCGCTATTCGAGACCCGGACGCCCTGCCCTGGAGTCCCGAGGTCATCGGGCAGCGTGGCGCGGGGATTCAAGCCGGTCCCGCCGTTGAAGAAACGGAACAGGATCGGCGGGCGGCCGTTGCGCAACCGGTTACGACGCTGCCGCCGGAAACCGGGCCGGATCATGCCGGGCAAGGTGACACCGAACCGGCCGGCACCGAGCTGTTGAACACCGTCTCGGAAGAAACCGAGCCGGCGGAAACAGAGCCGCTGACTCCCATCGAGACACAGAGTTCAATAAGGGTCAACGCAAATGTCAGCCTTCCCCAGGACATCTGATTCAATCCCCGCCTGCCGCTCGAACCGCGGCGGGCCCAAGGCGAAAACGCCATGAACGAAAAAACCGCTTCCGCATCGCTGCGCAGAAGACTGATGGCCTATTCGGCCGGGCACAGCACCGTTCTCGACGTAATCGGGCTGATGCTCTGCGCCCTGGTCGTCCACGGGTTCTACGTTCTCTATATCGACCCGCTTGCAGGGGATGCCATGCGCACCGCTGCCGCCACCGCCACCGTCCCCGATCGCACCCTGGCCGTGATCCTCAAGGACATCGAGCAGGAAATCTGCATCGTTCTCGGCCTGTGGAGCGCCTGGCTGCTGGCGTTCCGGTACCGGTTGTTCGAAAACGAAGGCTACCTGCTGGATATGGACTTCCTTGATCTCGGCAAGGTCACCGAATACAGCCAGCCCGTGCTGACCGGCCTGCAGCGCAAGGTCGACGATGCCTCCGCGCGCGTGCCCGGCTCGCTGCTGCTCTCGAGCACCGGGCTGGCGCTGGACCGCATCCGCCTGAACGGCGCCTTTCACGAAGCCAACGAGGTGGCCGCCGAAGCCTGCGACCTGCACCTGGAAATGCTCCACTCGAAACTCGCCATCAGCCGCTATGTCCTGTGGGCCATTCCCTCGATTGGATTCCTCGGCACCGTGCGGGGCATCGGCGAGGCGCTGACCAGGGCCGGCGAGGCCATGTCGGGGGACATCTCAGGCGTGGCCGCGAGTCTCGGCATCGCCTTCAACTCGACTTTCGTGGCGCTGTTCGTCAGCCTGGTTCTCATGCTTTTTTCCAGCATGCTGCAGGGCCGCGAGGAGCGCCTGGCGGCCAACTGCAAGCACTTCGTCTCATCGCAGCTCATCGCGCGGCTCAGCGCGCTGGCCAAATCGTCCGGCGCCGGCGACAGCGCCAGCCCCGGGCAACCGCCATCCATCGAGGAAAGCCCGGTGTGAAGCGCACGTTCAACACGCGAACGGCCCCCGGCTTCGGGCTCGCTTTTCTCGATGTGCTCTGTTGCGGCCTCGGGTCGGCGGTGCTGTTGTTGCTCATCGTCAAGCACGGCCCGGCGGACGCCGATACGGTGGACCAGGCAACCATCGACGCCCAGACCCGCGGCGTGAACGAACGCATCGCGGCGACGGAGTTGCATCGGGACGCGTTGCTGGCACGGCTGACCGAACAGGAAAGCGATTTGTCTCGCGACACGGCAGCGCTGAGAGCCCTGTCGGGCCAGCAGCAGGCCCGGGCGGCACGATACGCCGGCCTGCTCGACCAACTCCGCTCGGAACGCGCCAGCCTCAGGGAAAACGCCGCAAATCTGCAGGCGCTGCAAACCGCCGTTGACGAACCCGAAGAGATCGAAAGCCGGCCTTATGGACGGCAGCTTACCGGCATCAACATGGCGGATGATCGCGTCGCCATCTTTCTGGACCGTTCAGCCAGCATGCTGCACCCGTCGCTGGTGGAGATCGTGCGGCTGCGGGTATCGGCCCCTGAATTGAAACGCAGCGCTCAGAAGTGGGTGGCAGCCCGAGAGGCGGCCCGCTGGGCGTACCGGCAACTGCCGGACGGAACCCGATTCCAGTTCTTTACCTATGCCGGGGACCTGCAGGACATCGCCGGCGTGACGCCACCAGCCCGGCAACGGCTTTCCTGGCAGGTCAAGGGAAGTTCCGGCGCGGATGCGAACACCCTCAATGAGGCCCTGGACGGAACGGCTCCCGATGGGCCCACCGATCTCAAGCAGGTTTTCGAGACAGCGGCAAGGCTGGTTCCAAGGCCTCGACAGCTGTTGATATTGACGGATGGCTATCCGACGGTGCCCGGCAAAAAAAGGCTCGGGAGCTTGCGGGGTTGTCCCACACCCAAGAGGGGCGCAACGCCGGTGCTTTCGCCCCGGTGCCGTGAAGCCGTCTACCTGGACGCCGTGGAGGTGGTCAACAAACGCCTGACCGGGGTGCCGATCGACGTAATTCTCTTTCCCCTGGAGGGTGATGCGAACGCCGTGCGCGGTTACTGGCTGCTGAGCGCGTTGAGCGGCGGACGCATGCTCACTCCGGCGAGGGGCTGGCCCTAAACCATGAAACGGCAACGCACCGGCGACAACGACACCTCCGTCAGTTTCCTGGACGTGATCGCCTGCGCGTTCGGCGCCATCGCGCTCCTGGTGCTGATACTGCCGATCGGCGAGTTCGGCAACGAGGCGCCGACGCCCCAGGCAGCCGACTACGGCCGCTCGCCGTGGACGCTTTCCAGCCTGCGGGAAGAGGTGGCCACCATCGAGCGGGAAGTTGCCGAAAACGACGAGCTGGCGGCCGTGCTGGGCACTGAACTGACCGGCGCGGCGGACAAGGCCGGCTACCTGCAGGACCTGATCGAGCGCACCCGCGAACAGGCGAGGCAACTGCGCGAACGCAGCGCCGCGGTGGCCGCGGGCGTGAGCATTCTCGAACAGCCACCGCCGCCAGAAGAAAAGGACATGACGCTCGACACCGAGTTGGCGGGCATTCCGGTGGACTCCGAGTACATCGCCTTCGTCGTGGACACGTCCGGCAGCATGCGGCAGATCTGGGACTACGTTCTGGAGGAAATCACCAACGTGCTCTCCATCTATCCCAGCGTGCGGGGTTTCCAGGTGCTGAACGACCAGGGCCACTACCTGTACGGCGCCAACCAGCGGAGATGGATACCGGACAGCCCTGCGAACCGGCGCGCGGCGCTGGACAGGATGCGCAACTGGCTGTGGCTGCCCTACTCGGCGAGCAATCCCGCCCCGGGGATCGCCGCCGCGGTGCGGGACCTTTACGACAAGAACCGCAAGATGGCTGTCTTCGTGTTCGGCGACGACTATGCGGGCAGCGATTTCGATGGTTTTCTGAACCGGATCGATCGCGCAGTCGCATCTGCTCGGGCCGGACAGGGCACGTTCCGGATTCACGCCATCGGCTTCTCCAACGAAGGCGTGGCCGCCTCGCCCCTGAATTTCGGCATGCTGATGCGCGAACTCACGCGCCGTCATGAAGGCGCGTTTCTCGCGCTGCCGGAACGGCATCCACCGCCCCGCGTCACCATTGCCAGAGGCGCCGCCGCCCCAAGGCCGGATTGAATCCGGCCGCTAGTGTCCTTGAACGGCCTTTACGTGGACAAAAGAGTCGCATTTTCGAACAACGTCTCCAAGTTGCGGAGCAACTTGATCGCGTCGCTTGGCGACGCGCCTAGGCAGACCCGCCGTACTTCCTGAGCTCGGCCCGGCCCACCACCAGGTGGTGAACCTCGTCCGGCCCGTCGGCGAGACGCAGGGTACGCTGCCCGGTGTACATGCCGGCCAGCGGCGTCCACTGGGAGACGCCGGTGGCGCCGTGGATCTGGATAGCCTGGTCGATGATCTGGCAGACCCGCTCCGGAACCATGGCCTTGACCATGTGTACCCAGATGCGGGCTTCCTGGTTGCCCAGCACGTCCATGGCCTTGGCGGCCTGCAGCACCATCAACCGCATCGCCTCGATCTCGATGCGCGCCCGGGAGATCACCTCGACGTTCTTGCCGAGTTGCGCGATGGGCTTGCCGAACGCCTCGCGGCTCAGCCCCCGCCGCACCATCAGGTCCAGGGCTTTTTCCGCCTGGCCAATGGAACGCATGCAGTGGTGGATACGGCCCGGGCCCAGGCGCACCTGGGAGATCTCGAAGCCGCGTCCTTCGCCGAGCAGGATGTTCCCTTCGGGAACGCGCACGTTGTCGAACTTGATGTGCATGTGGCCATGGGGCGCATCATCGTGGCCGAAGACCTCCATGCCCTCCAGAATCTGCACGCCGGGCGTGTCGATGGGTACCAGAATCTGCGACTGCTGGCGGTGGGGCGCCGCGTCCGGGCTGGTTTTCACCATGGTGATCATGATCTTGCAGCGTGGGTCGCCAGCGCCGGAAATATAGAACTTCTCCCCGTTGATGACCCACTCGCCGTTCTCGAGCACGGCCCGTGTACCGATGTTCTTGGCGTCCGAGGAGGCAAGGTTCGGCTCCGTCATGGCATAGGCGGAGCGAATCTCCCCGTTCAGCAACGGCTTCAGCCATTGTTCCTTCTGCTCCGGCGTGCCGACCCGTTCGAGCACTTCCATGTTGCCGGTATCGGGGGCGCTGCAGTTCAGCGATTCCGAGGCCAGCGGGCACTTGCCGAGTTCCGCGGCGATGTAGGCGTAGTCCAGGTTCTTGAGGCCCTCGCCGGTGTCGGCGTCCGGTAGGAAGAAATTCCACAGCCCGGATTCCTTGGCCTTGTTCTTCGCCCCCTCCAGCAGTTCCAGCTGCCCGGGCGCCCAGCTCCACCGGTCCGCGCGGCCTTCGCCGAGACGGTAGAACTCCTCGACGATGGGGTCGACGTTCTCGGCGATGTGTTTCGTCACCGCGTCCAGCAGCGGCTTGGCCTCTTCGGACATCGTGAGGTTGTACAGGTCGGCGTTCAGGCCGTTATCTTCGGACATGGGTTCCCCCGTTGAAGGTGAGCGATTGCGAAACGCGACATTCTAGCGGACGCAGGGGGCTGCGCTCAAAGCCGGCGGCCGGCCGTATCCTTGCGGGCCCCAACGGCGTTAGAGCACCGCGCTCCCGAGTGGTTGGATGAAATGGATACCGGGTACGACCTTGCGGCTAAGCCGCTGGTCGTTGGTGATGAAGATGTCCACGCCAGCCGCGGATGCACAAGCGAGTTGGATTGCATCGGGCGGCGCGATCGACCGGTCGCTGCGAATTCGAGCGAAGGCTGCCGCCGCCATGCGATCGAACACCAATACAGTGGCCGCAGCGACGATCGCCTGTTCGTAGCGACGAGCCAAGGTGTCGTTCCCTACTTCAACGGGCTTCACGAGAATCTCGCCCAGTGTCAGTGTTGAAGTGAGCAGTTCATCGCTCCGCTCGACCATGCGCTCGCGTAGCGAGACCACGGCATCGGTGAGCTCACCCTTGTCTTCGAGCAGATACACGAACAGGTTCGTGTCCCAGAAAACCCTGCTCATTGCCAGCCGTCCCGCTGCCGCCGAACGTACGCATCGGCGTCTTCGCCGGCCCAGATCTCCTTGCCGAGACCGCGTAGAGCCAGAACGGGATCTTCTGCCCGGCCGGGAGTCCCCGCGTATTCGTGATGGTACCAGTCGATCAGGTCGCGGTACTCGGCGGGAACCGCGTCGCGTGCAGGGACGTTCTTGGCGGTCACGCGGCGCGGATGACAGGGATCACCGGGAACAAACAGACGTCGTCGGCCGGGGGATGTCTCGAAGAGCATGCGGTAATTCCCCGGATTGGGCGTCTTGTTGGCGACGCAGTGTTGATAAACGTGGACCTTGACGCCAGGTCGCAGCGGTTTGCCGGCAATGCCGACCGACTCGGCTTCGCCCAGAATCTCCCTGATGGAGAAGTCGGTTCGATCCGGATGCCGCCGGTGGAGAGTTGCGGTGGCGAGCCAGACTTCGTCAGCTACTCGGATTTGTTTTACCATGATATACCTCTATAATTTAGAATTACATGTACTACAAAACTTTCCGAGAACGAAAGTTATTCGTATCCCAGGGAGATGTCAACAACGACGGTTTGCTTTCTGAGCGTCAGGGAGCAGTATCCCACCACCATTGGGCGGGCAGCTGGACCTCATCCGGCCAGACCTGATCGAGGGTCGCCGCATCGAAGACCTCGCCGCCCTTGACTACAAGGGCCAGGTCTTCCGTGTTGCGGATGTCTTCTAGCGGGTCGCTGTCCAGCACGACCAGGTCGGCGAGCTTGCCCGGCGCCACCGTGCCGATGTCCTCGGCGATGCCGATGATTTCCGCGCCGTGTCGCGTCGCCGCGGTCAGCGCCTCCTGGTTCGACAGGCCGCCGCTGGCCAGTGCCCAGAGTTCCCAGTGATAGCCCAGCCCCTGCAGTTGCCCGTGAGAACCCACACCGACCCGGCCGCCGGCGCGGATGATTTTCGCCGCCTGAGCGGCCACGCGGGAGAAGTGATACTCCCGATCGTGGAACCACGCCCGGCGCAGCGTCCTTGATGCCAATACCTGCAGGGGTGTGAAGCGCCGCAGTTTTTCGTCGTCGTGGGGCGACTCGTGGCTGTAGAACCAGTTCTCGGCCCAGGGGCCGCCGTAGGCCACCAGCAGCGTCGGCGTATAGCTCATGCCCGAGCGGGCCACCAGTTGCACGGTGTCTTCGTACAGGTCGACAACGGGGAAGTTGTGCTCGTTGCCGCTGAAACCGTCAATGGCGTGAGTCATGTCCAGCTTCATGTCCAGCGCCCCTTCGGTGGTCGGCATGAGCTCGAGTTTCCGCGCCGCCTGCGCGAGCCAATGGCGCTGTTTGCGATTGCCGGAGATGTAGGCCTTCAGGTTGTGTACCCGGTAGTGCTCCTTGTAGCGCCGCAACACCGCCTCGGCATGCTCCGCCGAACGGAACTCGTTGTTGATGAAGATGCCCGGCCCGGTTGAAAGCGTCCTGGGGCCGACCATGTAACCGGCATCGATCAGGTCTTCATAGGCGAGGATGTCGGTTGTGCTCGGCTGCACGTCGAGGCCGGTCGTCACACCGTACGCAAGGTTGGCGAGGAAAGCGGCATTGGTGGTGTCCAGCACGCGCCGCAACGGGCGGAAGTGGGCGTGGGTATCGACGTATCCGGGCGCGATGGTCTTGCCCGCAACATCAATGACGTCGGCGTCTTCCGGAATCACCACCTCGGCGGCGGCGCCCACGGCACTGATCCGGTCCGCTTCGATCAGCACGGTGCCCTGCGCGATCGGTGCGGCGCCCTCCTCCATGGTCAGGATTCGCGCGCCGGTCAGGGCCAGCCGGCCTTCGGGCTTGTGCCGCGGGCGGTAGATTTCGATGGCCCATGACCGCACGGACTCGTGCTCTTCCAGCAAGGGTTCCTTCTCCGCCGCCTCGTCTTCAGAGGACTCCGCGGCCACCGCATCGGCTGCGTCCGCCTCCGCTGCATCAGTTTCATCCGCGGATTCTTCCGCGGAAGAATCCGCAGACTCCGCCGGCGCTTCTCCAGTCTCCTCACCCACGTCAGACCCGTTGCCGGTATCGGCAACCTCCCCGGATTCAGCGTCGGTTTCCCCTGTGCCCTCAGCGTCGCCGGCAGCATCCGCCTCGAACGAAACATCGGCGACCGCACGGCGATGCACGGTGTGTCCCGTGCTCCAGTAGACCTCCGCACCGCTGTCGGACCAGCCAAAGAAGTCCAGCCCGATATCGGTGAGACGCTTGAGCGGCAGCGAGGGATTGCCGATATTGACCGTCAGATCGTGCGCATGGGGGTTCAACAGGCGGACCAGGTACAGCTGGTTGGCGTGATGCACCAGTGCGTGGGCGCCGTCCGGCGCGACCCGCACGTCCGCCGCCGGAACGTCGCCCTCCGCGGCATAGATTCCGGGGCCCGTTGCCTTCATCAACAAGCGCCGGTCCGTGCCGTCAAAGCGAACTGACACCAACCCCGAGGCTTCAACCGAACCGAACGGGCCACCGGAGGCGTAGACGTACACCCGTCCGGGCTCCGGCCCGAAATGCGGTGCGCCGTAGCCACGCGAAGGCATGATTACCGAGGCTTGCCCCCCCGACACCGGCAACCACACCAGGTCGGACCCGACCGGCGCGCCGAAGTCGTTTTCGCGGTAGAGCCGGTCGTAACTCGCTGCCCGCAGCGCGACGATGCGGCCACCGTCCGGAGACCAGGCCGGGTCCGAAAAGAAGGCCGGGTTCTGCGACAGCCGCCGCAGCTGGCCACGGCCGCTGGCCCGTAGCCGCCAGACGTGGCCGCCCCTGGCTCCCCAGCTTACGAAGGCGAGATCCCTGCCATCGGGCGACCAGGCCGGATGAAAGGCCTGCAGACCCGCCGGCGAGACTGCCGTTGATTCGCCACTGGCGAAATCGTGGACGTAGACGCGGGTGAAGGCGGAGAAGGCCACCTTTTTCCCGTCCGGCGAGACCGATGGCGCTTCGAGCAGACGGGCCTTTACCGGGCCCACGCCGACGCGGTAGGGGTAGTAGAGACTGGGGCCGAGGCCCATTTCCACCGGCGCCTCAAAGGGAATTTCCGTCACTTCCCGGCTGGCCAGGTCGACCCGGCGAATGCCGCCTTCGGCCGTGAAAAGCAGCGACTCGCCATCCGGTGTGAACGCATACCCCGGCAGCAGGTCCCGCGTGAACCGCGATTCCTGCTCGTCCCGCTGTACCGGATAGACCAGCCATCGGTCTCTGCCCGTAGCCAGGTCGCGCACGCGCAAACCGGTCTGCTGCTCGTAGCGGGTGCCATAAACCAGGGTGCCGCCGTCCGGCGAGAGTACCGGGCGCATGGCGCTGCCCTGGGCGGCGGTAACGACATCGTCGACGTTGTCACGCAGGTCGCGGCGCACGACCTGCCACTGGGGCAAGCTGATGTTGTAGCCGAATCCCCCGTACTTGCCCGAGTAATACAGGTAGCGGCCATCGGGGGAATACACCGCCCCGAGGGCGTTGTGACGCTGTTCTCTGGGGGTCGACGGGCCGCCCGGCGCGGCCTTCGTGATCTGCACGCCGGTGCCGCCGTCGACGTGATACGCCCAGAGTTCGAAGGTACGCAGCCCCCACGACGTTTTCGACACCACGACGTGCCTGCCGTCCGGCGACCAGCCCGGAGACGCGTAGTCGGCACGGTCGCCGCCGCTGCCGATCTTCTTCGCATCTTCGCCGTCCACGTCGACGGTCCACACGGCGGTTGGCCCGTCACGGTCGGACACGAAGGCGATGCGCTGCCCGTCCGGCGAGAACCGGGGCTGGGTGTCGTAGGCCATGCCGCGCGTGATCGCGCGCGCCTGGCCGCCCTCGACAGGCAGGAGATAAAGGTCGCCCAGGATTTCCAGAACCAGCGTATCGCCCGCAGGCGACACGTCCAGGGACAGCCAGGTCGCCTTGTCGACCGAAAATTCGATCTCGCGTTCCGGCTTTAGGGGCAGGTCCTTCCCCGCGTCGGCCAATACCGGCACAGGCGCCAATACACACGCCGCCATGACGGCCGCTTTCGCAATCGAGAACATATTCATGGAGTCTGGTTACAGCTTGTTGATTACGGAGACTGATGGGCCGGCGAAACGGTCCTACCGCACGCCCGCCCCCAGCGTGAGTGCCGCCATTGCAGCTCTCGCGGACGCGTCAAGCAGCGTTGGGCTGGTACTTCAGCATGACTCTTGTACCGTCGGCAAGCGCATTCCTGAACCGGGGG
Organism: Pseudomonadales bacterium; assembly: GCA_963663395.1. Classification (GTDB taxonomy): domain Bacteria; phylum Pseudomonadota; class Gammaproteobacteria; order Pseudomonadales; family Azotimanducaceae; genus Azophilus. The sequence goes on along the minus strand of OY760226.1, from coordinate 2,691,753 downwards.
CCCCAGGTCGGCCACTCGTCGGCGTATTTTTCGCCCATGCTGGCCAGCACCTGCTCCTGGCGGGCGGCATCCGTCTCGATGCTGGCGGTTGCCTCGACCACCGGCAGGTTTCGGTAGCGCTCGTCGGCCCGGCGCCAGTTGCCCACATCGCCGACCCAGATCCTGGCCCGGTCAAGGCCTTGCCTGATGGCTTCGCTGCGCCATGCGTCGGCCTGGGTGACCACGTACATGGCGCCCTCGTGCAAGGCGTACCAGATCTCCGCCTGGCAGCGGCTCTCCGCACCGGTCGACTGCAGCGGCGTCAGGTAGATTAGCGGCGACTCGGCCATGGCAGTCTGCACTGCTTCGTTACCACGTACGAACGGGGAAACCAGGGCGGTGGCCACGGCCGTACCGAGCAGGGTGCGACGTGTAATCATGGAATTCTCCTCTCAGTCGTCATTCAGGAAACGGTTACGGCTTCGATGCGCTCACCCGCGGGGCGTGCCCAGGCCTTCGGGCCGTCGATGTGCACGGAATTGCCCCGGCAATCGACGGCGACGGTAACCGGCATGTCTTTTACCTCGAATTCCCGGATGGCTTCCATGCCGAGTTCCGGAAACGCCAGCAGCTTCGAGGCGGTAATGGCCTGGGCAATGAGGTAGGCGGCGCCACCGACGGCGATGAGCGAGGCCGCTTCGTTGTCCCGGATCGCCTCGATGGCCGCTGGCCCGCGTTCCCCCTTGCCGATCATGCCCAGCAGCCCCGTGCGCTCGAGCATCATGCGGGTGAACTTGTCCATTCGCGTCGCCGTGGTGGGGCCGGCCGGGCCGACGACTTCGTCCCGCACCGGGTCGACGGGACCCACGTAGTAGATGAAACGCCCGGCAAAGTCGACGGGCAGGTCTTCGCCCCGTTCCAGCAGGTCGGCGATCTTCTTGTGGGCCGCGTCACGCCCGGTGAGCATGCTGCCGGACAGCAGCAGCGTGTCTCCGGCCTGCCAGTCGCGCATCTGTTCCCGCGTCAGTGTATCGAGGTCGACGCGCCTCGCCTCCTCGAGCTCGAAATCTATGTCCGGCCAGTCGACAAGATCCGGCGGTTCGAACCGGGCCGGGCCGGAGCCGTCCAGGGTAAAGTGCAGGTGCCTGGTCGCCGTGCAGTTCGGAATCACGGCCACCGGCTTGTTGGCGGCGTGCGTCGGGTACTCCCTGACCTTGACGTCCAGCACCGTGGTGAGCCCGCCCAGGCCCTGGGCGCCGACGCCCAGTGCATTGACCTTCTCGTAGAGCTCCAGGCGCAGCGATTCCGACCGGCCGTTCGCGCCCCGCGCCTGCAGTTCGTGGATGTCGATCGGCTCCATCATGGCTTCCTTGGCGAGCAGCATCGCTTTTTCAGGCGTGCCGCCGATGCCCACACCCAGAACGCCCGGCGGGCACCACCCTGCCCCCATGGCAGGGACTACGGAGAGGATCCAGTCGGTCACCGAGTCGCTGGGATTCAACACCGCGAACTTCGCTTTGGCCTCGCTGCCGCCGCCCTTGGCGGCAACCTCGACGTTGAGTTCATCGCCCAGCACCAGCCTGGTGTGGATCACGGCCGGGGTATTGTCGCCGGTATTGGAACGGGCGCCGTCCGGGTCGGCGAGCACCGAGCCCCGGAGCAGGTTGTCCGGGTGCAGAAAGCCCCGTCGCACCCCTTCGTTCACCATGTCCTCTACGCTCATGCCGCCTTCCCAGCGGACATCCATGCCCACTTCAAGGAAGACGATGACGATGCCGGTGTCCTGGCAGATGGGCCGTTTGCCGAGGGCGCACATGCGCGAGTTGACCAGTACCTGCTGCAAGGCCGCCTTTGCTGCCGGCGACTCTTCCTTTTCGTATGCCTCGGCCATGGCCCGGATGAAATCCGGCGGGTGGTAGTAGGAAATGAACTGGAGCGCGTCCGCCACGCTCCGGATCAGGTCTTCCTGCTTGATGACGGTCATCGGCAACTCCCAGGTCGGTGCCGCCGGTCATGATACCCGAATGCAATCCGGCCGGATGCGCGGGGTGCATTGCCAACGCGGCATTCGATTGCCGATACTGAGGGCGCCCCGCCCGGGCGCCGGGCGAGGCAAGTTCGACAGCGGTAACCGACACGCTTCCGGAACGGAGAAACCTGTGACCTGTTTTGCTTCCCAGAACTCTTTTCGACGCCCCCGAACCATGCGGCTGAAGATCCCCGCATTTGCAGCAGCCCTGTTGCTGGCGGGGTGCGCCACGGTGGACCGCCCGCAGCAACTCGCCGAGCGCTTTCTCATCGTCGACACGCACATCGACGTGCCGTACCGGCTGAATCTCAACGCGGACGATGTCAGCCAGGCAACGGAGTCCGGCGATTTCGACTACCCGCGCGCGGTGGCCGGCGGCCTCGACGCTCCCTTCATGTCGATCTACATCCCCGCGAGCGTCGACGCGGCGGGAGGCGCCGTCGAACTTGCCGACCAACTCATCGACATGGTCGAAGGCATCGCAGAAGCCGCGCCGGACAAATTCGCCGTCTCCACGTGCACGGCCGACATCGGCCGCATCAAGGCCAGCGGGCGCATCGCCCTGCCGCTCGGCATGGAAAACGGCGGCCCGGTCGCCGGCGACTTTGCCAACCTGCGCCACTTCCGGGAACGCGGCATCCGCTACATCACCCTTGCGCACTCCAGGTCCAACCACATCTCCGACTCGTCGTACGACGATTTCGAGCGCTGGCAGGGCCTGTCTCCGTTCGGCAGGACGCTGATAGCCGAGATGAACCGGTTCGGCGTGATGATCGACGTATCCCACGTCTCCGACCGTGCCTTCTGGCAGGTACTCGACCTGACCGAGGCGCCGGTGCTGGCGACCCACTCGTCGCTACGGCACTTCACGCCCGGGTTTCACCGCAACATGAGCGACGAAATGGTGTCGGCGCTCGGCGCCAACGGCGGCGTCATACAGATCAATTTCGGCAGTTCGTTCCTGACCGAGGTGGCCCAGGCCTACGGTACGGACACCCGGAAAGCCGCGCTGGCCTACGCCTTCACGAATCAACTCGAGGAGGACGACCCGCGCATCGCCGAGTTCCTGAAAGCCTACCGCGAGGAGCATCCATACCCCTACGCAACGCTGGACGATGTGCTTGACCACATCGACCGGGCCGTCGCACTGGCCGGAGTCGACAGCGTCGGCATCGGCTCGGACTACGACGGCGTCGGCGATTCCCTGCCGACCGGGCTGAAGGACGTGTCCACCTACCCCAACCTGATCGCCGGATTGCTGGAACGGGGATATTCGGAAACCGACATCGCGAAGATCCTGGGCGGCAACACCATGCGTGTCTGGCGCGCAGCGGAAGAAATTGCGGCAAGGCAGGGTAACGCACCGCTCTGCCGCACCTGACAACCTGGAGGTCAGTCCGGCATGCGCAGAATGGGTTTGATCACCTCCCCCGTCACGGCGCTGTCGTGCACCGCCCGGTCGATGTCGCCGAAGTCGTAGTAGCGCACGAAACGGTCGAACGGCAGGCGGCCGTCCCGGTGAAGGGCAGCCAGGTACGGGACGAAAGTCTGGGTATTGGCATCGCCCATCACCACCCCGCGGATGCCCCGGCCATAGCCGACATGGCCCATGTCCAGCGGCACTTTCGTACCGGCCGGGGGAGCCCCAACCTGCGCGCACCAGCCGGGTCGGCCCAGACAGCGGATGGCGGCATCGACCGCATCCGGCACGCCCGAGCACTCCGCAGAGAAATCCACACCGCCAGGCACCCGCTGCAGGATGGCTTCCGCGGCATCTCCCTCGTTCGCGTCGATCGTATCCGTCGCGCCGATATCCAAGGCCGTTTGCAGCCGGTCCGGCCGGATGTCCACGCAGATGATTCGGGAACAACCGGACAGCAGTGCGCCCATCACTGCCGCAAGGCCCACGGTGCCGGCGCCGAACACGGCAATGCTGGAGCCTGCCGGCGGCTTGAGCGCATTGACCACGGTGCCGACGCCGGTGGTCAGGCCGCAGCCGAGCGGCCCGAGCAGTTCAAGGGGCAGATCGTCGGGCACCCTTATCGCCGAACGCGCGGTGGCCACCACCCGGGTGGCAAAAGAGGACTGGCCCACGAACCGCCCGCGTAGCGGTTCGCCCTTGCAGTTCAGCGGGCTTGTCCCGTCGATGCGGAATCCCGTCAGGTTGCGTTCGACGAACTCATCGCAATAGAACGGCAGCCCTGCATGACAGCGCCGGCACTCGCCGCAGGAGTCGCCGGCCAACACCACATGGTCGCCCGGGCGCAGGTGGCGCACGGCGCTGCCGACCGCCTCGACAATTCCGGCGCCTTCATGCCCCAGCACCATGGGAAGCGGCAGTTCGACGGATTGCTCCTTGACCGCCACATCCGTGTGGCAGATGCCGGACGCGACGATGCGCACCAGCACCTCGTCCGCCCGCGGCGGCAGCAACTCCACTTCGTGGAACTCGAAAGGTGTGTCCGGGCCGGTGGCCACGGCGGCTGTGGCGGTAAGACCTGACTGCTCCGCGCCACCCGACGGGATTTCTCTTTTGCTCATTTGACCGGATTCGAAGCGATGAAATGCTGCCCGGTATCCTAGCGAATTGACTCGCCGTCCACACCCGCTTCCCCGAAGCCTGATACTCGGCTTTCATTCGCTCAGCGCATCGGATTCCGGTTCGCCAGGCTGTCGCGGATGCAGCGCGAGCACCTCGAGGAACGCCGCGCCATAGCTCTCCAGCTTTTTCTGGCCGACGCCGTGCAGCAACGCCAGTTCTTCCAGCGACGCCGGGCGCAGCCGCACCATTTCCTTGAGCGATGTGTCGTGAAAGACGACATAGGCGGGCACCCCGGCATCCCTGGCCAGCCGGCTGCGGCATTCGCGCAGGGCATCCCACAGCGGCTGGTCCTCTGGGGACGGCTCGTAGGAAGATGCGCGCGCAACCTTGGACTGGCGCTTCGCCGCGACATCCTCCCGCAACTGGACCGACTCCTCCCCCCTCAATAGCCCACGGGCCTTCGACGTCAGGCGCAGCGCTCCATAACGCTGCACCTCGGAGCGCAGGTAACCCTGCACCAGCAACTGCCGGAGGATCGAGCGCCATTCCATGGCCGACCGGTCCTCGCCGATGCCGTACGTGCTCAGGCGCTCGTGCCGGTGCTGGCGCACCTTGGCCGTATCCCTGCCGCGCAACACGTCGATGACGTGGGCGGCGCCGAAATACTGACCCGTGCGGTACACGCAGGAGAGCAGTTTCTGCGCCTCTACGGTGCCGTCCCAGGTTCGCGGCGGCGTCAGGCAGATATCGCAGTTGCCGCAGTCTTCCGGCAAGCGGTCGCCGAAGTACTGCAACAGCGCGCGACGCCGGCAGGCGGTGACCTCGCACCAGCCGAGCAGGCCGTCGAGCTTCGCCCGCTCGATGCGCTTGTGCGCCTCCTCGGCTTCCGACTGCTCCACCATCTGCCTGAGGCGCACCACGTCCTGCAGGCCGTAGACCATCCAGGCTTCCGCCGGCTCGCCGTCGCGGCCCGCGCGGCCCGTCTCCTGGTAGTAGGCTTCAACGCTCTTGGGCAGGTCTATGTGAGCGACAAAACGGACATCCGGTTTGTCGATACCCATGCCGAATGCGATGGTCGCCACCATCACGATGCCGTCCTCGCGCAGGAACCGGGTCTGGTGCTCTGCACGCATCGCACCGGGCAGACCGGCGTGATACGGCAGCGCCTTGAACCCCCGCCCGGCCAGCGCCTCGGCCGTCGCCTCGACCTTCTTGCGTGTCATGGCATAGACGATGCCCGACTCGCCCCGCCTGCCTTCCAGAAACCGCGCGAGCTGTGATGAAGCATCGCTTTTCGCCTGCACGCTGTAGCGGATGTTGGGCCGGTCGAATCCGCTGATGAAACGCTCGGCGCCGTTCAGTTCGAGCCGGGCGAGTATGTCCTGGCGCGTGGCGGCATCCGCGGTGGCGGTCAGGGCCATCCTGGGGACGCCGGGAAACCTCTCCCGCAGAACGTTCAGGCCCAGGTAGTCCTGCCGGAAGTCGTGGCCCCACTGCGAGACGCAGTGCGCCTCGTCGATGGCGATCAGCGAGAGCGTGACGGCGGTCAGCATCTCGAGAGTCTCATGCTGCAGCAACCGTTCCGGGGCCAGGTAGAGCAGGTCGAGATCGCCGCGCGCCACCTCCTCCACCACATGCTGTTGCTGCGCGTAGGAAAGCGTGGAGTTGAGATAGCGGGCCCGAATACCGTTTTGTTCCAGGGCGGCGACCTGGTCCTGCATCAAGGCGATAAGTGGGGAGACCACGACGCCCATGCCTTTGCGGACCACCGCCGGAATCTGGTAGCACAGCGACTTGCCTCCGCCGGTGGGCATGAGCACGAGCGCATCCCTGCCGGCAAGGACCGCGGCGATGACCTCCTCCTGGCGGCCGCGAAAACCGGAGTATCCGTATACCTTGCCGAGGAGTTCGTGGGCGCGCTCGATCACGGGAGCGATTATGACCGCCGTCAGCCGGAACGTACCGGGGAGATCAACCCGGATTTGCGTGGGAGAAACGGCTTGACTGCAGCGTATTCGACCGCCTCGCCCGCCGGGTCATTCCCCATCTGCCACCAGGACGCCGCTGGCGATCAGGCTATCGATGGTGTCCTTGGAGTATCCCGCTTCCTGCATGATCTCCCGCGTCTGCGCGCCGATATCCGGCGCGCGCGACGGCGGGCGCTTCGGCTCTTCCGCCACTTCGATGGGACTGTTGACCGTGAACCGGTAATCCTCACCCGGATCGCCGGTCTCGATCACGACGCCGTTGGCGCGCAGTTGTTCATCGTGCACCACGTCCCCCATGGGAGCGACGACACCGCAGGTAACGCCCTGGGCATCGAGGCATTCCATCAGTTCCCGTTGCGTGAATTGCGCCGTGACCTCGCCAATGGCCGCAATCAACGCCGGGCGCTTCTTCATGAGCTTCAGGTGATCGCCGAATTGTTCTTCGTCCAGCCACTCCGGATGCCCGAGCGCCTCGGCCAGCAGCGACCACTCCCTGGCCGGATTGACGATGGCCAGGGACACAAAGTGACCGTCTGAAGTGGGGTACGCATGGGTCATCGGGTTTACCCAGCCCCGCTCCTGCTTGTAGGCACCGAGGTCCATGCCCGCGATCACCCCCTGCACCGACATGCCGTTGGCCCAGACCCCGTTCGCCGCCAGCGACGTCGACACGCGGCAGCCCACCCCGGTGCGCTCGCGCCGATAGAGGCCGGTCATCACGGCGCTGTACATGGACATGGCGGTGGCGTGATCGCCCATGCCCGGCGCCGGGTGCAGCGGCGTCTGGCCCTGGTCGCGGACGAAGTCCATCAGGCCGGAGCGCGCCCACCAGGCGGTGATGTCGAAACCCTTGCGCTCGAATTCCGGCCCCTCGGTGCCGTAGCCGGTCAACTGGGCAAACACGATGCGCGGGTTGATGCCCCTGATTTCGTCGTAGGTCATCCGGAAGCGCTCGAGCTGGTTTTCGACGAAATTGGTGAGGACGACGTCCGCACCCGCCACCAGCCTGTGCAGGACGTCCTGCCCTTCCGGCCTGCTGATGTCCAGCGCGATGCTGCGCTTGTTGCGCGAAGTGAGTTGCCAGTGATACGGAATGGGATAGGGCCCCACCAGCTTCCGGTAACCGTCGCCGCCCGGGGGTTCGACCTTGACGACATCGGCGCCGTAGTCCGCGAGCACCGTGGCCGCGCCAGGCCCTGCCAGAAACGAGGCGGCATCGATGACGCGGATGCCTTCCAGAAGATACGCCATGTTCAGGGACGGTCGAGCCGGATGATCATGCCCTGTATGACCCAACCGTCACCCGGGTCGACTTCGTATTTTTGCGCGTAGGCATCCGCGACCCGGCCGCGTTCCTCCGTATTGCGCACTTCGGATGCCTTGAGCGTGTAGATGACGTCCCGCAGGCGCACCCGCACGCTGTTGTCCGCTTCCAGGAAGCCGGTCCAGATCGTTCCGTCAGCGCTGGTGGCCACGTACAGGTCGGAACCGACACCGACGCTCCAGATGTTGATGGAGTATGGGTCCGCGGGCCGCATCTCCATCTGGATCGTGCCCGGAACCTCGCTCCATTGGACGGGAGGATCAAGGGATTGACCGGCCAGTTTGCCGCCCGGGATGGTGATGAAGGGTTCGCTGCAGGCTGCCAACGCCAAAACGCAGAGCAAGCCAATACCGGGCCGGACCATTCTCAAATCCCGACACTTCGAGGCGTCAATGCTACGACACGGCGATGCGAATGCCTACCGGACAATGACTTACAATTTCCACCGAAATCAGCCCCGTCGCTCGCTGGTCAGGTTGTCGAATGAGCCAGGTTCGCGTCCGCTCGCCCGGTTCCCGTCGCGCCGGGGCATCGCCTCCTCAGCGCTTGAGCCGCCGCTGCGCGATGCTCGAATTGCTCTCGGCTTCCTCGCGCCTGAGCTTCAGATAGTTCTCGAGACGCCGTTCTTCCAGTTCACCGTCCAGCACGGCCTGTCGTACCGCGCAACCCGGCTCGCTACCGTGCGCGCAGTCTGCGAACCGGCAGCTTCGGGCGAGGTCTTCCACATCCGCGAACAGCACCGCGACGCCAGCGCCGGCGACCTGCAGTTCCCGCACGCCCGGCGTGTCCAGCACCAGGCCGCCCTGCGGAAGGAGGTGCAGCGAACGGCTGGTGGTGGTGTGCCGGCCCTTGCGGTCGCCGCGCACCGAAGCCGTCGCCTGTACGTTCGCATCCGCGAGGGTGTTGATCAGCGTGGACTTGCCCACGCCGCTGGAACCGGCCAGCGCCACCGTACGGCCAGGCCCGCACCAGGCGGCAACACCGTCAAGCGTTGACCGGTCAAGGGCATTCACGAGCTGCACGTCCAGCCCCGCCTCGAGGGTTGCAGCCTGTTCGGCGAATCGCGACGGGGATTCCGCCTGATCGCGCTTGGTCAGCACCAGCACCGGCTGCACATTGCCCTCGTGAGCGAGGCTCAGGTAGCGCTCCAGCCTCGACAGGTTGAACTCTTCGTTGCAGGACGTCACCACGAACAGGGTGTCGACATTGGCGCCGATGACCTGAACCCGGCTGGTCGCGCCGGGGCTGACGCGCTTCAACAGGCTCTTGCGCGACAGCAATCGATCGATCCGGCCGCGTCGACTGTCGAAGAGGACCCAGTCGCCCACTGCCGGGCGGCTCTCCGCATCGCCCCGATGCCAGCGGCCTCCCAGCGGCGCCTCATACTCGCCGGATTCCAGGGCGATGGTGACACCCGTTCGCTGCATGCCGGTCACGCGGCCCGGCAGGGACGATGCGGCCCCTGCGGGGACAAGCTGCCGTTCGAAAAACGGCGACCAGCCCAGATCGGCCAGCTTCAAACGGCGCCCCGGGCCGCGGGCGCCGCGCTGGCGTCCAGCATGTGTGCGGGCAACACGGGGCGAAAGACGCGAAAGTCCTGCCTGGCCGCCGCCATCGCCAGCACGGCGGGGGCGGATTCAAGCCCGGAGAGCCAATCGAGCTGCATCTCGGTCACCTTCATCAGGTCGAACTCGCCGTCCGCATTGCGCGCCAGGGCCTGCCGGGGTGAGATCCAGATGCTGTCCACGGTTTCCTTCTCGTCGTGGCTGCCGGTCTGCTCCGCCGGGGCTTCGGCAATGAAGAACCGGGTGTCGAAGCGCCGCGGCCGGCCCAGCGGCGTGACGAAACGGTTGTGGAAGTGGATGCGGTCGACGGCCAGCGTCAGGCCCTCCTGCCGGCAGATGTCGAACAGCGACAACTCGCCGGCGTGCAGCGGGCCGCGGTAGGCCATGAACCGATCCCGCGCCGCGTCATCCGCATAGGAGACGAGTTCGCCGTTCCTGTACGCCAGCAGCAGCCCGGCTTCCTCGAAGCTCTCGCGAATGCCGGCCACCCAGTAACCGCGCCATTCGGCGCCCAGCGCCTCGACCTGCGCCGCCTGATCGTCGGACGGGCCGGTGCGCACCGCATCGTACTTGTGCAGGTGATCGTCGCCGTCGACGCGACCGCCGGGAAAGACGAACATGCCGCCGGCAAAGGACGCCCGGCCGGTCCGTTTCAGCATGAAAACCTCGAAGCCGGGATTGGCCTCCCGCACCAGGATGACGGTGGCGGCCGGCCGGATCGGCTGGACTTTTCGCATGGTTGGCTCCATCTGCGGCCGGCAAGGGTAGCCCAGTTCCCGGCACTGGAACAAACCGGTTGCGCCGGATACAGTGCCCCGGGACGCCGGGCGAGGCAATGCCCCAGCCAGACACGAGAGCGGTGAACGGGTACGAACGTGACTGATTCGATAACCAGATCCGCGAACCCAGGAATACAGGCAAACTGCAAATGACCGATCGCGAAGCAACCGGCCCGGACAACTCGCGCCGCTACTGGCGCGCCAACCTGAAGCTGATGGGCCTGCTGCTCGCGATCTGGTTCACCGTTTCCTTCGGGTTCGGCATATTGCTTGCCGAGCCGCTCAACGAATTCCGCTTCTTCGGCTTCAAGTTCGGCTTCTGGTGGGCCCAGCAGGGCAGCATCTACGTCTTCGTCGTGCTGATTTTCGTCTACGCGGCCGTGATGAAGCGTCTCGACCGCAAGTACGGGGTCGGCGACCGGGGCCCAGGCGACTGACGCCGTCACCATGGACGTACAGACCCTCACCTACCTCTTCGTAGCGGCCAGCTTCGCGCTCTACATCGGCATCGCCATCTGGTCCCGAGCGGCATCCACCGGGGAGTTCTACGTGGCCGGCGGCGGCGTGCACCCCGTGGCCAACGGCATGGCCACCGCGGCGGACTGGATGAGCGCGGCTTCCTTCATCTCCATGGCCGGCATCATCGCCTTCATGGGCTACGACGGCACCGTGTACCTCATGGGCTGGACCGGCGGCTACGTCATGCTGGCGCTGCTGCTCGCGCCCTACCTGCGCAAGTTCGGCGAGTTCACCGTGCCGGACTTCATCGGCGCGCGCTACTACTCCAACGGGGCGAGGGTGGTCGCCGTCATCTGCCTGGTGGTGATCTCGTTCACCTACGTGGCGGGCCAGATGCGCGGCGTCGGCATCGTCTTCAGCCAGTTCCTCAACGTGCCGATCCTGTGGGGCGTGGTGATCGGCATGGCGGTGGTGTTCTTCTACGCGGTGCTCGGCGGCATGAAGGGCATCACCTATACCCAGGTCGCCCAGTACTGCGTGCTGATCTTCGCCTACCTGGTGCCGGCCATCTTCATCTCGCTGCTGATTACCGGGGTCCCCGTTCCGCAGTTCGGCCTCGGCGCGGAAGTGAGCGACGGCAGCGGCCTGACCGTTCTCCAGAAACTGGACAAGAGCCTCGTCGAGCTGGGCTTCGCGCCGTACACGGACGGCAGCAAGGGGATGGTGGACGTGCTGGCGATCACCCTGGCGCTGATGATCGGCACGGCCGGCCTGCCCCATGTGATCGTCCGCTTCTTCACGGTTCCCCGGGTGTCCGATGCGCGCCTGTCGGCCGGCTACGCGCTGCTGTTCATCGCGCTTCTCTATACGACAGCGCCCGCCGTGGGCGCCTTCGCCCGCCTCAACTTCATCGATACCGTGCACGAGACCGCCTATACGGACGTGGCCGGCTGGTTCAGGAGCTGGGAGGACATCGGGCTGATCGGCTGGGTCGACAAGAACGCGGACGGCGCCATTCAGTACGCACCCGGCGCCGCCTTCTCGGGCACGCCGGAGTTCACCGGAGAACGCGGGCCCGCGGGCGAACGGGAACTTTCGAACGCGCCCACGGACACGGCCAATGAGGTCTACGTCGACCGCGACATCATGGTGCTTGCCAATCCGGAGATCGCCGCCCTGCCCGGCTGGGTAATCGCGCTGGTCGCCGCGGGCGGCCTGGCGGCGGCGCTGTCCACCGCTGCGGGGCTGCTGCTGGTGATATCGGCCTCGGTTTCCCACGACCTGATCAAGAAGACCCTGGCCCGGGGGATCACCGACCGCCAGGAATTGCTGTATGCGCGCATCGCCGCCGCCACGGCAATCCTGATCGCCGGCTACCTGGGCATCAATCCACCCGCCTTCGTCGCACAGGTGGTGGCCTTCGCCTTCGGGCTGGCGGCCGCGTCCCTCTTTCCCGCAATTCTGCTCGGCATTTTCAGCAAGAGCACCAACAAGGAAGGCGCCATTGCCGGCATGATCGTCGGGCTCGTCTTCACCTTCGCCTACATCGTGTACTTCAAGTTCGTCGCCCCCGAGGCGAATAACGCAGCACACTGGTGGTTCGGCATCTCGCCCGAGGGCATCGGCGTCATCGGCGCCGCCCTGAACTTCGGCACGGCCCTTGTCGTCAGCCGATTCACCCCAGGCGTGCCGGCCTCCGTACAGTCCCTGGTGGAGTCGATCCGGATTCCGGCCGGGGTCGAACGACCGCACGAGCATTGAGGAGGGCTACGCGTGGCCGCAATCGATACCCACCTCGACATGCTCAGGGCCTATGTCGGCCACGAGATCGGCCTGTCGCAATGGGAGCTCATCGACCAGCAACGCATCGATGCGCACGCTCGGAACACCGGCGACGATCTCTGGATCCACACCGACCCGGAGCGCGCGGCGGCGGAGACGCCGTTCGGCTGCACGATCGCCCAGAACTTCCTGCTGATTTCGCTGCTGACAGACATGGCCCAGGCGACGACCCTGCCCACCGACGGCGTCGCCTGGCGCACCAACTACGGCTTTGACCGGCTGCGCATCGTGCAGCCGGTGCGGGTCGACAGCCGGGTGCGGGGGCGTTTCGAACTCAAGAATGTGCTGCCGAAAGATCACCACGGCGTGCTGGTGCATCTCGATGCCGCGATCGAGATCGAAGGCGACGACATCGCACCGGCACTGGTTGCCGAATGGCTGGTGTACCGACGCCTCGCGGGCTAGCGGATTCGCTGCGCTGACGCGGCGCGCTACAGCGCGGGGAACCCGGCCGGATGGCGGTCGGACTCCTGCTCCGGGCCGGCGGGTCAAACGGTCGGGGCTTCAGCCGCGACGCGCCTTCGCCTCCCGGCGCCGGGCGTGCAGAATCGGTTCGGTGTACCCGTTGGGTTGGACCAGTCCCTCGAATATCAGGTCCCGGGCTGCCTGAAACGCGACGCTGCCATTGAAATCGGGCGCCATGTTCCGATAGGCGGGATCTCCCCGGTTCTGCTCATCCACCACGCCAGCCATCCGTTCCAGGGTTTCGACGACCTGGCTTTCGCTGCAGATGCCGTGGTGCAGCCAGTTGGCGATGTGCTGGCTCGAGATCCTCAAGGTGGCGCGGTCTTCCATCAGGCCCACATCGTGGATGTCGGGAACCTTGGAGCATCCCACGCCCTGGTCGATCCAGCGGACCACATAACCGAGGATTCCCTGGGCGTTGTTGTCCAGTTCCGCCTGCACCTCTTCCGCCGAAAGGTTTGCCCCGGCCAGCAAGGGAATGCGCAGGATCTCGTCCACGCTTGCGGGTGTGCGGGATTCGAGTTGCGCCTGCCGTGCCGCCACGTCGACTTCGTGGTAGTGAGTGGCGTGCAGCGTGGCCGCCGTCGGCGACGGTACCCAGGCGGTGTTGGCGCCCGCTTCCGGGTGCCCGGACTTGACCGCGAGCATCTCCGCCATCTCGTCCGGCTTGGGCCACATGCCCTTGCCGATCTGGGCGCGGCTGCGGAACCCAGCCGCCAGGCCGACATCGACGTTGGCGTCCTCGTAGGCGGCGATCCAGGGCTCGGCCTTGATCGCCTCCTTGGGCAGCACGGGGCCCGCCTGCATGCTGGTGTGAATCTCGTCGCCGGTGCGGTCCAGGAACCCGGTGTTGATGAAGACGATGCGCTCCCGCGCCTCGTAGACGCAGGCCTTGAGATTGACCGAGGTGCGCCGCTCTTCGTCCATGATACCGATCTTGAGCGTGTTTCCAGGCAGGCCCAGCGTTGCCTCCACGCGCTCGAACAACCGTACCGTGAGGCCAACCTCCTCCGGGCCGTGCATCTTTGGCTTGACGATGTAGACGCTGCCGGCGCGCGAATTGCGCAGCGAGCCGTTGCCGTTGACATCGTGCACGGCGGCAAGGCTGGTCAGGAACGCGTCGAGAAAGCCTTCCGGCACTTCGCGCCCTTCGCTGTCGAGCACCGCATCGGTGGTCATCAGGTGGCCGACGTTGCGCACCAGCATGAGGCTGCGCCCGGGCAGCGTCAGCGGTGCGCCGTCGGCGCCGGTGTAGTTCCGGTCGGGGTCGAGCCGGCGCACGATGGCCCGCCCGCCCTTCTGCAGCGTTTCCTCGAGGTCGCCCTTCATCAGCCCGAGCCAGTTGCGGTAGACGAGGCACTTGTCCTCGGCATCCACGGCGGCGACCGAGTCTTCGCAGTCCTGAATGGTGGTGACCGCGGATTCCAGGACTACGTCCTTCACCCCGGCCGGGTGCGCGGCGCCGACATTGTGGGCACGGTCGATCTGCAGTTCGATGTGCAGCCCGTTGTTGCGCAGCAGCACGACGCTCGGTTCACCGTCGCCGACATGCCCCCTGAACTGCCCCGGATCGGCCAGGCCGGTGTTGCCGCCGTCTTCCAGGACGGCGCGCAGGGAGTTACCGTCCGGGCCGCTGCCGATCAGGTACAGGCGCACATCGTTGTGGCTCGCTGCATCGAGGGGCACCACGCTGTCCAGAAAGGCCACGGCCCGCGCGATCACCTGTTCGCCCCGGGCGGGATTGTAGCTCGACCCCTTCTCACGGCCCGGCTCTTCCGGCAACACGTCGGTACCGTACAGTGCATCGTACAGGCTGCCCCAGCGGGCGTTGGCGGCATTCAGCGCATAGCGCGCGTTCATGACCGGAACGACCAGTTGCGGCCCGGCCAGGGCGGCGATCTCCGGGTCGACGCGGTCGGTGTCGATGGCGAAGTCCGGGGGCTCCGGAAGCAGATAGCCGATGTCGCGCAGAAACCCCTTGTAGGCGTCCGGGTCGAGCGGTTTGCCCCGCTGCTTGAGATGCCAGGCGTCGATGGTCTCCTGCAGTTCATCGCGCTTCGCGAGCAAGTCCCGGTTGACCGGGCCCAGTTCATCGAGCGTCGCTTCCACGCCCGACCAGAAGCCATCGAGGCTCAGGCCCGTGCCGGGAAGCATCTGCTCGCACACCAGCCGGTCGATTTCCCCGGCAACCTGCAACCCGCCTCGCTGCACCCTGTCCGTCATGGGGCACCCCCTGGAAAAGCGCGTAAGTATACCGGCAAAGGCGGCTCGCAAAGCGCGCTTTTTCGCTCGATTCGCATGATGCGGTCGCATCTCGGGAGCCATTGCGCGATGATCGGCGAAGGATTAGCTCGACCTATTCATGAATGAACTGGAGCCCATTCTCTGCAGCCGTCATGGCCGATCCCGCCAACGGCCACCGGGAACTGCTGGATCGGTGCCCGGTGCACCGGTGCGAGGACTTCGACCCGCCCTTCTACACCCTGTCCCGGTACGACGACGTGGAACGGGCATTGCGCGACATCGAAACCTTTTCCAGCCACTACGGTCAGGGGCCCCGCTTCAGCGAACCCCAGGGCATGCTTTGCGATCCCCCGCAGCACACCTTCATGCGCAAGCTGGTGCAACAGGCGTTCACCCCGAGGGCGATGGCAGACCTGCGCAGGCCGGTGACGGAACTCGCCGACCGGCTGATCGGGGATGTTCTGGCCGGAGGCAGCGAATTCGACCTGCACGATGACTTCGCCTTCCCGCTGCCCGTGATCGTCATCGCCGGCATGCTGGGCGTTCCGGCCGCGGACCTCGACCGGTTCAAGCACTGGTCCGACATCCAGGTGGCGGCCATGGGCGCGGAAGACCCCACCCGGTATGCCGACGATCAGGCAGACTTCTTTGCCTACATGCAGAGCCGCCTAGACAGCCGTCGCGCAGCGATCGGCAAGGGCGAAGAAGTGCCGGATGACCTGATGACCCTGATCGGCGGCGCACGCGACGACAGCGGCGCGCTGATTCCGGAAGCCGACGCCCTGTCGCTGCTCAACCAGTTGCTGGTCGGCGGCAACGAAACCACCACCTCGCTGATCACCAATATGGTGTGGCGGCTGCTGGAAGTCCCCGTTCGCTGGCGCTCCGTGGTCGAGGACAGTTCTCTCGTCGAGGCGGCCATCGAAGAGAGCCTGCGCTACGACCCGCCCGTACTGGGCCTGTACCGCCATACCACCCGGGACGTGTCGCTGCACGGCACTACCATTCCCGAAGGCAGCAAGGTCTACATCAACTACGCGGCGGCCAATCGGGATGCATCCGCCTTCCCCCGCTCCGACGAGTTCGACCTGCACCGGCAACGCACGCGCCACCTGTCCTTCGGGCTGGGCGTGCACTTCTGTCTGGGCGCCGCCATGGCGAGAATGGAGGCGGAGATCGCCCTGCACGCACTGATCGAACGCATGCCCCGGTTGAAGCTGCTCGGCCGTGGTGCGCGAATCGCCCCATTCTTCCTGTGGGGACGCAGGCGCTTGCCCGTCGCCTGCAAGTAGGGGCATCGGGGCGCTATCCGCAAGCCGTCGCGCAGTTGGCATCGGCCTATAGAGAGTGGTTCAAGAGGGTCAAACCTGCGCCAGGATGAACCTCGTCAGGGACCTCGTCACTGGTCCTGGTCCGCCTGGTCCAGGTCCGCCAGCGCCTGTGCCCGCAGGCTTAGTTCGGCCGCACGGAAGATGTGCGCCTGGCTCATGGCGGTTTCCGTTCCGTGCAAGGCGTCGAGAATGAGCCGCCCGAAAAACGGAAAGCCCACCTTGCCGAGGCAGTCGATCTCTTCGATCTTCCTGTCGTCTGCCCTCAGAATGACCGAGGCGGGGGCCCGGCGTGCCGGGTCCACATACTTGCGCAACTCCAGGGTTCCTGCCGTGCCGGTGATAAAGGTACGCCCATCGCCCCACACCGGCAGCCCGCCGGGGGTGAACCAGTCGAGCCGCGCGTAACAGGATGCAGCGTTGTCGCCCACCAGGGCAAACTCGCCAAAGTCCTCGAGCCCCGGTACGTCAGGGTTATTGAGATTGCACGTGCGCGCAAACGCCACGCTTGCGCTCTCGCAGCCCGCATAGGCCAGGAACTGCTCCACCTGGTGCGAGCCGATATCGGTGATGATGCCGCCATATCGGGCCTTTTCGAAAAACCACCCGGGCCGCGTCTCCCTGGACAGACGATGCGGCGCAAGAATCAGCACGTGCAGGACGCGGCCGACGGCGCCTTGCGAGATCAGGTCGGTCGCATGCCAGGCCGCCTCGTTGTGCACGCGTTCGGAGTAGTACACGAAATAGCGCCGCCCGTGCTCGGCAACCAGGCTTCGGATGGCGGCAAGCTGGTCGAGGGCGGTGAACGGCGCCTTGTCCGTGAAGTAGTGCTTGCCCGCCTGGATGACCCGGGCGCCGATCTCCGCACGGCGGTCCGGGACGGCGGCTGAGGCGATGAGTTGCAGGCGGTCGTTTTCCAGTAGCTCGGTGAAGCCGGCGGCGGCCCTGGCTTCCGGATACCGCGCCCGATAGGCGCGCACGCGTTCCGGATTCGGGTCGTAAACGTGCGTCAGGGTTGCCCCCGCTTCGATCAGGCCGTTGGTCTGGCCGTAGATGTGGCCGTGATTCAGGAAGGCCGCCGCAAACTCGAACTCGCCCGGCGCAACCACCGGTGCGGGCTTTGCCCGCGGTGCGTAGTTGGCGCCGTCACCGATACTCACAGCCACCCCAACCCGACAAGCGTGCTGTACAGGGCGCCGGCCACCACCGTGGCGATGCACTACAGCATGCCATCGTTTTACAGGGTCGCCTTGCACCCCGCGAACAAGCGTATGGCCGTACACCGAACCGATGGTCAGCGAGTCTACGCCGGGCCCTCCGCCCAAGGCCGACGAAGTCGATTCTGAAAACGTTCAACGGTCACCAACCCTGGGCATCAGGACGCCTCCCTCCGGCGTGGCCATGCGCACGCCCGTGACGCTGCCGTCGTCCGCCAGTACGAATTCCAGTCGCAGCCCGCGCGGTTCGAAGATGAAGTGATCTTCCCGCTCCTCCCGCAACGGGCCGTTGAATATGCCGCTGCGCACTTCCAGTTCATTGCCGTCATACACGAATCGCAGTTCAAAGTCGCCGCCCCCGAAGCGACCCTGGTAGTTTGCGAAGTGCGTATTTGCGCGCACCGCCGAGAGCTCCCGGGCTGTCCAGAACCGGGTGCGCCCCTCGGTTTCCCGGCGCACACGGGCGATGAATGCCGGGTCTATGGCGCGTCCCGCATGGCCCCAGGCGCGATGCAGGTAGGTCAGCAGTCCCGCCGCTGTCGCGTCGTCGAAACCGGGCATGGCGGCATGGCCGGGCATGATTCCGTCCCAGTCTTCGTCACCCACCCTTATGGGCCCTGCCAGCCCCTGAAGCACGATGCGCGCCAGCACCTCGCTCGGGCCGGTGACCCGGGACGACCCGGCGAGCGCCGGACCCAAAGATGCCAGGCCAGCCCCATCGTTTCCATGGCAGGTGGCGCATTGTGCCTGGTAGTAGCGCACGCCCAGTTCGCGGTGCTGCCTTTGCGCGGGTGTAAGCGGTTTGGCGTCCGCGGGAAGGTCGTCGCCCGGCCAGGTGACGGCGCGCCGCGCACGCGCAACAACCGGCCAGAGTGCTTCATCCTCAATTGCAAACAGCGGATGCGCTTCGGCAAGCAGCAGGCGTTCGAAGCCTGCATCCCGCGTCAGTGCAAAGAACCCGTCCAGTACCGCATGCGCGAGCCAGACCCGGCCGGGATCGGCTGCCACCAGGTCCAGCCATGCCCACGCCTGGCGACCGTTGCCACGCAACCCCTGAACCGCCAGGTTGCCGGCAAACCCCGTGGCGGCCTCTGCCCCGGCGTCCCAGGCATCGCCGGCCAGCAACTGTTGGAGGAATTTCAGCTCCTGGCCGGCCATCGCCGCACGCACGGCAGCGCGTGCGTAGGGATCGTCGCGATTACGGTCGAGTACGGCAGCCAGGTGTGCCTGCACGGAAGCCAGCGCGTTGTGAGGGGCGAAGGACAGAACCAGATGTTGAGCGAAGGCCGCATCCTGCGGTTCGTCCGCCAGTTCGAGCAGCTCCGCCGGTGACAACAGCGCCGCGCCGGCTTCCAGCGCGGCGAGCCGCACCCTGGCATCGGTGTGTTTCACCGCGTGCAGGACGACAGGGCGCTGCAGCTCGCCGCGACCCCGCAGGGTCCACAGCGCATGCACCGCAGCCAGCGGAGCGCCTGACCGGGCGATTTCGGCCAACCTGTTTCGAAGTCCTCGGGAGGTATCCCTGATCAGCAGGCGCTGGGCCGTATCCCGTTGCCACCCATTGGCGTCGCCAAGCATTGCCAGGCGGGCGTCGCTGCGGTCTGCCGCACGGAATCGCCGTTCCCGGCGCTCGCCGCCTAGCCGGGCAATACGCCAGATCCTCCCCATGCCCAGGGGACGGTCGAGCCCCCGCTCAAGTGCCTGGGCACGCAGTTCCTCGCTGATGAACACGTGGTCCTGGATCACGCCGCGGTAGAAGTCCACGACGTAGAGGGCGCCGTCGGGCCCGACACGGACATCCACCGGCCGGAACCGCTCATCGGTGGAGGCCAGGAATTCCCGCTGCTGCCATTGCCCGTCGGCGTAGAGAACATGCTCGGCGGCGACCTTCAGTCCGTCGCGCCGCAGGCGCAGTTGCGCCACGGCATTGGCGGCGGGTTCGGCCACGAACACGTCGTCGGCATGCTCCGGCCCGAACTGATCGCCCCGATACACCGCCATGCCGCTGGCGGACGTCGGCCGGTCGAGGCGGCCGTCCTCGCGCAACACGCCCGGAACATAGGCGCGATTGACCCCCGTATTGACGCGAATCGCGAACATCCGGTCGTTGCCGCTGATGCGGTCGTTCAGCCCGGGCGCCCCGCTGTTGCCTGCCCTCACCACGGCCTGCGCATCGTAGCTGTCGCCCAGCAGCAGGACGGAGTTGGTGTTGTAGTAGAGCCTGCCCGCGTTGTCCTTGCTGATGCCCCATTGGCCCCGAAACAACGTCAGCTCCGAGACCAGCCGGCCCTGGTCGATGCGCAGGCGGCGCGCGGACTTCGCGCTGTACAACCAGTTGTCCAGGCCCATGAGCAGGCCGTTTTCCGCATGCTCCACCGAACCCGGCTGATCGCCGTAGGCGCCGAGCGAAACCCGGCCGTCGCAGCGAATCGTGGCGGCCCTGCCGTTCGTGTTCGGGCACAGCCACAGGTTCGGCGGCTCGGCGATCAGCAGGCCCTCATTGACGATGGCCACCGCGCGCGGCAGCACCAGCTTGTCGGCGAGTACCTCGCGGCGATCGTAGACACCGTCTCCGTCCAGGTCTGCAAGCCGCACCACGGCACCGACGGCGGCGGTCTGACCGGTGCCGTAAGCGTCGGGCATGAATCCCCGCATCTCCGCGACATACAGGTTGCCCGCCTCGTCCCAGGCAATGGCCACGGGATCTTCGACAAGCGGTTCGGCCGCAACCGGTTCGATAACAAATCCAGGAGCAATGGAGAAGCTGTCCAGCGCCTCGGCGAGTGTCAGCACGGGGGCCGGCGGTGTATCGAACGCCTTGTGAGGGGAAACGGACTGCTCGGCGGGTTGAGCTTGGCCGCAGGCAAGTAACCCGAGCAGCAGGGCGATGATACTGGTGGGCCGCCGCTTCGCTTTGACGCATTTCACCGTTCTGCACCGGTTCCCCGGCAAGGGTTGCAATGCCCTTTCCAGCCGCACCTGTTCATGAATGAACGCAGCGAGGTCAACAAGACTGATGAAACCGCGCGGCGGCGTTGATGTACTCGATGTTCCTTTTCACCTGGTCCAGGGAACCGAACTCCGCGACTTGCCGCAGGGTGCCTTCGAAGTCCTGCGCCAGCAGCCTGGTAACCGTCGACAATTGCAGGTCGACATCGGGCAGCCGGCGAACGTCCTGCCGCTTTGCCTGTCCAGGTGCCGATACCCGGCCCTGCGCCAGGAGCGTTGCGGGGATCAGGGCACCCCCTCCGAATTGCAGTAGTTCCCGTCTTCGCACAGTTCCCTACCCAGATCAGATGCGGATACCCCATTGTATCCCCTTGTATCCGGCGCCGGATTACCGGCGGTCACATCCCGAAAAAAGCATAGTTGACGGTTTAACGACAAACAGGTATCAAGACCAGTTCCTGATTGCGTGGGGGCAAAAGGCGCTCCGGAATGGACATTGCGTTCAGCAAAGAGGACGAAGGGTTCCGCGACGAGGTGCGGGACTTCCTCGATGAGAAACTGACACCGTCGATGCGCGAGGCTGCCGCCCGCACGACTACCGTGTTCGCGGACAGGGACCTGGCCATGACCTGGCAGAAGATCCTGGTCGAGAAGGGATGGGCCGTACCGTCCTGGCCGGTCGAACACGGCGGCACCGGCTGGACGGCCACCCAGAAGTACATTTTCGGCGAGGAGACGGCCCGGGCCAGCGCACCCGGCCTGATACCCCTGGGATTGCGGATGCTGGCGCCCGTGCTCTTCAAGTACGGCACCGACGAGCAGAAGTCCAACTACCTGCCGAAAATGCTCTCTGGAGAGCACTACTGGTGCCAGGGCTATTCAGAGCCCGGTTCGGGGTCGGACCTCTCGAGCCTCAAGCTGGCAGCGGTCGCGGACGGCGACGACTATGTCCTGAACGGCTCCAAGATCTGGACGACCCACGCCCAGTTCGCGGATCACATCTTCTGCCTGGTACGAACCGACTCATCGGGCAAGCCCCAGCACGGCATCACCTTCCTGCTGGTGCCCATGGACACGCCCGGCGTCAAGGTCGAGCCGATCATCACGCTGGCGGCCGATCACGAAGTAAACCAGGTGTTCTTCGACGACGTGCGCGTCCCGCAGACGAACCGGGTCGGTCCCGAGCACCAGGGCTGGACGGTGGCCAAGTACCTGCTGGAATTCGAGCGGGGCGGGGGCGGCGCCGCGGCACGCCTCAAGGTCGCCCTCGATCACCTGAAGGCGATCGCCCGGGCCGAGACCCGCGATGGCCTGCCGTTATGGGACATCCCGGGCTTCCGGGCCCGCATCAGCACGCTGGAGATCCGCACTGAAGCCCTGTTGCTCGCCGAGCACCGGACGCTGGCCCGCCTCTCCCGGGGCGAATCGCCCGGGCCCGGTTCGTCGCTCGCGAAGAACGTGTCCGTCGAGATCGGCCAGGGCATCGACGAGTTGAAGCTGGAGGCCGTTCATCACTACGGCATGCCCCACGCCAATCTCATATCGATGAACGGCTACAACGAGCCCTGGGTGGGTCCGGACTACGCCGAGACCGTAACGCCTCGGTATCTGAACTCGCGGGCCGCATCCATATTCGGCGGCGCCAAGCAGGTCCAGAAAAACATCATCGCCAAGGTGGTGCTGGGACTGTAATCCGCCTGCCGGAATCTGCAGCGGCAGGCTCGGCATCTACCCGGTTGGGGCAGCCCTCGGGGCCCGCCCGTCTCTGAGTTTCTAGTTTCCTGCCAAACGGGCGACAACCGGGGCGAAGGCATCCATGGTGTCGGCGCCTACCGTGAAATAGGAAATGCCGAACTCTTCCCGGCGCCGCTCGAGTTCATCGCAGATCGCATCGACACCGCCGGCGAGCATGTGGGGGTGGCGCGCCATTTCCGCCTCGTCGACTCCGAACATCTGCGCGAACCCCGCGAGCACCGGCGAAGGGTCGTCCACGACGAAGGTGAAATAGGCGCCGATCTCGATTTCGAGGTCGTCGAACCGCTCGCCCGCGCCTTCGCGAATCCAGCGCAGTTTCCTGCGGGTTTCCTCTTCGGTGGACTTCTGCACGCCGTCCGGTCCGATGATGCCGGCCCGGTTGTTGAAATTGAGGCTGACGATGTCGGCTTCCCGGCCCGCCAGCCGCAATACCCTGGGGCTGCCGCCGCCGATCATGATGGGCGGCTTGGAGACCGGTTTCGGCAAGCCCTCGAATTCGTTCCAGTTCAGCGTGCCGTTGGCGACGTCTGCGTGCCCTTCCCCACGGAAGGCCTTGACGCCCTCGATGACGTCGGCAAGCCGGTCGATGCGCTGCGCCGGCGGATCGAGGCGCAGGCCGATGGCCGCGTACTCGTCCTTCAGCCACCCTGCGCCGAGCCCGAATTCCAGGCGGCCGCCGGACAGCATGTCGATGGTCATGGCGGATTTCACCAGCACCACCGGGTTGTGGTAGTCGATGCAGAACACCCGGCAGCCGATGTGGATGGTGCTGGTGACGGCCGCCGCATAAGCCATGGCGGGGATCGCAGCCAGGTTCTGAATGGGGTGGTTGGACCTCTCCAGCGCCGGGCCGGGGCCGATCAGGTGATCGGCCAGGTGGAACGCGGAGTAGCCGAGTTCCTCGGCGCGCCGCGCCTGGCCGGCCCAGGCTTCGCCAGACTCCGCGTTGAAGGATTGCACGCCGAAGCGGAACGGTTTGCTCATGTCGTCACCTCGATCCAGCCTGGACCGTTCATGGAACACCTATTTGCCGGTGCGGGTTTTCCGAAACGCCGAGCGCGCATACGCCACGCCCACTCGCGTGGAACAATTCTCCTATCGCTTCTGTAGGACAAATGCCTGCACCGGGCAGCGAGTTCGCATGCGGGGCTTCCCTTTCGGCGCATCGGCCTCTTTGTCTTGGTGTACGCAAGGCGTTCGAACGAGCTTAACGCGCCGAAAGGGAAGCCCCGCATGCGAACTCTTTTCCGAAATCCGGCGTTGTTCCCCGCGCTTTAGCGCGCCACGTCAGCGCGCCGGCGCCCCGGCGCAATGCTCAGGCGGCGATTCTGTCGGCGCAGTAGCGGATACCGCGGCGCAGCAACTCGTAGTACTCCTCGCGCTCCCAGCTGCCCCGCTCGATCACTGGGTAGTAGTCCACCAGCGGCTGCATGTCGTAGTGCCCGCGGCAGTGCCCCAGGTTGAGGTACAGCACCTCGCCGCCGCCTACCTTGTTGATGTAGTAGACGGGACGCGGCTTGTCCTCTGCCCAGTTCTCGGGCACACCCTCGACGAACGACGAGGCGTCGCCGGTGAAGTGTGTCTTCAGCAGCACGTGCAGGTCGCCGAGTTCCTTGCAGAGATACAGTTCATCGTCCGTCTCGAACTCGCCGATGCCCTTCACCAGTTCATGGTCCGGGTCCGCTGCCGTCACCTTGAACGGCTGGATGGGCGGATGCGCCATGAACTGGCTGCCCAGGGTCTCCATGAACACCGGGGCGATCTCGGGGGTGTCCACCCGTCCGTCTTCCAGGAACCGCAGGATGGCGTTGGTGCCGTGCAGCGCGAACCAGCTCTTGCCGGAGGCGATGTAGTCGCGCAGCGCCACCTGTTCCGCTTCCTCGGGCACGAGGTCACAGGTATAGGTGACAAGAAAGTCCGATTCGCCGATCGCCTCCAGGTCGTGGTAGTCGGCCGCCACCTCGACCCGGATGCGTTCGTCTTCCGCCAGCAGTTTCAGCAGTTCGAGCCGTGCATAGTCGATGTCGTGGTACTTGCCCGCCGCCACCATGTACACGTTGACCGTTCTGTGTTCGCTCATGGCTTCGCTCAGAACTGGATGCGCTTGGTGAAACCGCCGTCGATCACGACGTTGGCGCCGTTGGTGTACGCGCCCAGCGGGCTGGCCAGCAGTGCCGCCTGTGCCGCAACTTCCTCGGCGCGGCCCATGCGTCCAACGGGAATCCCGGCGAGCGTCGCTTCGTAGAAAGGCGTCATGTGCTGCTTGATGTTGTCCCAGGCACCGCCCTCGATCATGATCGGGCCGGGCGAGATGGCGTTGACGCGAATGCCCTTGGCGCCGGCTTCCTGGGCCAGGGCGCCCGAGTAGTTGAGCAGCGCCGCCTTGATGGCGTTGTAGGAGTGCGGGCCGATGAAGGTCTCGATGGCCGCCGTGGTCGAGATGACCAGGACGCTGCCGTTGTCGGAACTTTCCAGGTGCGGCATGGCCGCCTCCACCATGCGCACGGTGCCGAGCATGTCGTGCTCGAAGTTCGAGCGCCAGTCCTGCTCCGTGCGGCCGTTGCCGCCGGAAACATTGGAGACGATGTTGTCGATGCCGCCCAGCGCCTCGGCGGAGGCCTCGACCCAGGCTTTCAGCGCATCGCCGTCGCCCACGTCAACCGCCTGGCCGAAGGCCGTCACGCCCTTGGCGGACAGCGCTTCCACGGCGGCGTTCACCCCGTCTTCGCCCCGGGCGCAGATGGCGACGTTGCAGCCTTCGTCCGCCATCGCCTCGGCAATGGCGCGGCCGATGCCGCGGCTGCCGCCCGTGACGAGCGCTTTCATTCCGTTCAGTTGTAGGTCCATGATATGTCCTTAAGTTGCTGGTATTGCTGGGTCAAAGAGTGGTTCGCATCAGACGAGCGGGCCGAACCGCGGCCGCGGACGCTCCTCCAACCCCGAAACGTCGACGTGCACTTTGCCACGCTCGAGCGCCAGGGGGAATGTCTGAACCGGTAATATTGCCGGCGGACCCTCGCAGGCGCCGGTGCGTACGTTGAATCTCCCGCCGTGCAGCGGGCAGCGCACCTGGTGGCCGACCAGGGTGCCGGCATGCAGCGCCTGCCGGGCGTGGCTGCACTGGTCGTGCAGGGCGTAGAACTGCCCCTCCACCTGGCACACCAGCACCCTGACCCCGTCGACCTCGCAGGCGGCCATCTCGCCCTCGCCCACCTGTGCAATCGGCACGGCCGCTTTCATGGTTTCAACCCTGGCGAGCGTTGGCGCAACGGCATCGGTCAATTCAACAGGGCGCCCGGCTGTCCGCCCTCGCGCCGGTCCGGGGTTCCTTCGTCACATCCACTTGATGGGCGTGCGATGGATGTAATCGTCGAGCGTCTTGTGGAAATGCCGGATGCGCAGCTCCTGGGTGGAAATCCACAAGCCCCGGTAACCGGTGGAATTCATGCCGTTCTGCACCATGGCCAGGTTGGAGGCGTCCTGGTCGAGCACTTCGCCGATGGACTCTTCGCCGTGCTTGAACTGCCGGTGCTCGGGGCGTTCCATGCCCAGCGGAACCTCCGAGCGAACCTGCCGCACCGGCACGCTGCCGCGCTCGCCCGCATCCGAATCCGCGTTGGGGATGAGCGCGTAGTTCTGCAGGTCGTAGTACATCTTGTTCGGGTCGGTCTCGTGGGGCCGCTGCCGGAAGATCATCACGCTGTTGCAGTGAATGTTCATCGTGATGTTGGGGAAGATCAGGTAGTGATAGTCGTCGGAGAGCTGATCGTCGTTCAGGTCGTCGAAGTCGAATCCCATGCCCTTCGCGATCTTGCGCCAATTCAACTGAACCGCGCGCCGCACGCCCAGCCCGTCGCCCTGGTAGGTGTCCGGGTCGAGCATGTTCATGCGCATGTAGTCCTTCAGTTCCTCCGTGATCATCGTGCCGTCCTCGATGTGGGTACTCACGCAGCCGAAGGGGATCAGGTAGCGGTTGTGCCGCTCGTAGCAGTCGATCTGCACGTCCATGTCCTCGAGCATGGTCTTGAGCTGGGGATGGGTGCCGAACACGTGGTAGGTCTCGTTGAAGGCATCCACGGACGTCTTCCAGTTGCAGTCCCACTCCACCGTGACATCGTTGATGAGCGTCATGCGGTCGAAGTGATACGGGTCCAGGTGCTCCGGAATCATGCCCAGGAAATCGCGCAGCGGTTCCACATCCGGGTTCAGGCTGAACCAGACCCAGCCGGCCCAGCTGTCGCAGGGCAGCTTGACGATGGAAAGCTTGTCGCAGGGCGCGCCCTGGGGAAAGGTCTCCGCGTCCGGCACGTGGATGAGTTCGCCGCGCAGGTTGTATTCCCAGAGGTGATAGGAGCAGCGGAACGTTTTCGTATTGCCGCCCTTGCCGTAGGCCACCTGGTTGCCCCGGTGGGAGCAGACGTTGTAGAAGGCGTTGTACTGGTGATTCTCGTCCTTGGTGATGACGATGTGCTCGTTGCCGATCTTGTGGGTGACGTAGTCGCCCGGGTTCCTCAGGTCACCTTCCCAGGCGCCCATCAGCCACACCTTGGTCCACATGCGCTCCCACTCGAGCTTCATGAACTCGGTGGAGGTGTAACGTTCCTTGGGAATGAAATCGTGGCCCAGATCCGGATCCGGCTCTTTCTGGGCGGGCGTTTTCGAAGTTTGCGGGTCAGCGAACCGCTCGATCTTTCTGTACACCGTCATCGGCTGTATTCCTTGCCGGCAAAGCCGGACCTCCCAAAAAGAGCGAGGATAGGAGGGCGAAAAAGGTCAGTCAAGACGGTTTCTTGCCGAAACGCCGAAACACAACACACGGCGCTTCGATTCGGACCCGAAGATAACTCGGTGGGCAACGGTGTAATCCGTCATTTCCTGCTTGCCGCGCGGCCGGCGAATTGGCGTTGGCGACGAGCACGCCGCCTTTCCACAAAACGAGTCCGGTGCGTGATAATAGTGGTTGCAGAACCGCCTGGAACCCGTCATGTCATCCGCACCCGCGCGCACAAAAACCTGGCAGCAGACCAAGAGCGAATTGACGCGCACATCGGTCCTGGATGCCGCTGTCGACTGCTTCTTCGAACTCGGCTACCGCAACACCACCACGGAGCACGTCTCCAACAAGGCAGGCGTTTCCCGGGGGGCCATGCTGCACCACTTTCCGACGCGGCTGGACCTGATCAAGGCAACGGTGCTGCACCTCAACCGCAAGCGGCTGGAGATGTTCGTCGAGGGAGAAACCACCGTGCAGCGGGGCGCCGTCCACAGCCGTGTCGAAGAAGGCATCGACGCCTACTGGGCGCAGCTCAACACGCCGGTGTTCGTGGTGTTCATGGAACTGAAGATGGCGGCGCGCACGGACGCTGAACTGGAGAAGGTGCTGCTGCCCGCCCTGGACGACTTTCAGGCTGCCTGGGACGAAAACACGCGCACGATCTTTCCCGACCTGGCGTTGTCCGAAGCCTACGAAAGGGCAGCTTACCTGACCCTGTACCTGCTGGAAGGCATGGCCATGGCGCGCATCGTCGACGGCCCCAAGGTGCCGGTCTCGATGATGCTCGGCTGGCTGAAGCGCGAACTGCGCCGTAGCTTCCAGGACGTGCTCGGCAGGGTCGAGCGGCCGCCGGAGCCCTGACCCGTGCGCAATCTGACGGAGCGGCAACTGCGGCGGCGGGAGCGCATTCTCTCTGCCGCCCGGGAACTGATATCCCGCCAGGGCTACGACGGGGTCAAGATGCGCGATCTCGCCAAAGCCGCGGACGTGGCGCCGAAGACGCTCTATCACCAGTTCGAAAGCAAGGAGAACCTGCTGCGCACCGCGGTGGAGGAACGCTATCGCAGAACCTATCGGGCCATCGACGATGCCGACATCGAGCGCGGGATCGACCGGCTGTTCTTCATCGTCGATACGGTAGCAACCACGACGCGGAAAAACCTGGCCTACGCCAGGGCGCTGGCGCCGATGCTCAGTTCCTCCACGTCGTTCGCCGAGATCCGTCTGCAGAGCTACCGCAAGGCCATCGAGCAGATCGCCGCCGAGGGCGAGTTCCTGGACTGGGTCGACATTGGCCTGCTCACCGCCATCATCTACCGTCAGGTCAATCCCCTGTACCTCACCTGGTTCTTCTCGACGAAAGCCCAGCCCCACCGGGCCAGTGTTGCCAAGCTGGACATGAGCCTCATCCTGCGATCGGTGACCACGGGCTATACCCAGGAGCGGGCAACGGAGACGATCTTCGAGATGCAGGAGAATCTCAAGGGCACCCGCTTCGTCTGAACCCCGGCCGGCGCCACGCGCCACACCCAAAACCGCATCCGTCCGGAGCCCCGCCTCGGAACAGCGCCTGCCCTCTAACCGGACGCCCGCGCGGCCGCCAGGCGATCGCGCAGCGCCGCATGGGCACTTCGCGTCAGCGGGTAGTTCCAGGCGATGAGCGCGCACAGCGCGAAGCCGGTGGCGGGGCCGAAGCAATAGAGCAGCCTGAGCCCCAACAGGTTGTCCCACTGGTTCACGACGCCCGGGTCGGGATCGAAGTTCGTGAACGCGAGTATCCAGAGCGCCACCGCCGGGCCCAGGGAAGCCGCCACCTTGATCGCAAACGACCACACGGCAAAGAACCAGGCGGCCCGGTCCTCTCCACTCTCCAGCGTATCGACGTCGATCACGTCGGCCTTCATGGAGTCCGGCAGCACGCGGAACGTGGCGCCGCAGAACCCGGTACAGAAGGCCACCGGCAGCATCCAGAAGAAATCGCCGGGGCCGGTCAGCAGGTAGCTGCACTGGAAACAGGCGAAAAGGAATAGCGAGATGCACCAGACCCGGTGTTTGTCGACGGTTCGCGCGACCCGGACCCAGAACGGAATGCCAGCGAGTTGCGCCCCGTAGTAGATGAACAGGAACAGGAGAAAGTTCTCCTGGTCCTGGGCCACGCCGCGGATGAAAAAGACGAACAGCACCGTCGAGATGGCGGAGCCGAACTGGTTGACGAAAAAGGCAAGCACCAGCCGCTTGAACGGACTGTTGCGCCACATGATCTTCAGGCCCGGCAGCAAAGGCACCCGCGCCGGCCGGAAGTTCCTGCCTTCGGGGACCTTGGCCACCGTCACCGCCACGGTGAACGGTACCAGCACCAGCACCATCACCGTGAGAATCTCGAGGTTCGCGCGGATGCCCGCGTAACCGAAAAGAACGCCCGCCAACCAGGGTGCCGCCTTGCTCGCGGCATTGGCCGAGATTCCCAGCCACGCCCGCCAGCCCGTGATGCGCGTGCGCTGGTGGTAATGCGGCGACAGTTCCGCGCCCCAGGCGTAGTAGGGAATGAAGAGCATGGTCCAGCCGAGCCACAGCACGACGAGCCAGCCGAGCAGGTAGGCCGCCGTCACCGGGGGTTCCGGAATGAACAGCTTGTAGACCGCGATCATCAGGATCGGCACCGCCGCCGCCATCCACACCCGTCGGCGCCCCCAGCGCGTGTTGGTGCGGTCCGAAAGCCAGCCGATCAGCGGGTCGGAGACGGCATCGAATACCCGCGACAGCAGCAACACCGTGCCCACGGCCGCCAGGCTGACGCCGAGATCCTGGCCGTAGTAGTTCGGCACCAGCGCCGCCACCGGAATGGCCGCGACCTCGGTGGGCATGTTCGCCAGGCCGTAATAGAACAGCGTCCTCTGCGGCAGTTGCTCCCCGGCGGCACCGGGTTGTTCGGGCTTGCCGGAAGGCTGCATGCGGTTCAGGTTCCCGACCTGCAACGAGCCTGGACAGCCATCGTCAGGGGATCGCCCGCCAAGTGGCCAGGAGCCTGCGCCGGAATCGCTCGCTCAGCCCAGGTGTTGGTATAGAGGATCGTCGGGGTGGCGGCCGCCGCGCGCCAGGCCATCGAAAGGCGGCCCTTCGAGCACCGCGGTGGCGTCCGCGTTCTGGTTCCAGTCCATCACCACCTGGCGGTGCGCGATTTTCCAGACATCGTCGCGCTTTTCCATGCGGTCGAGGTAGCGGCCCAGGTAGGTCATCTCGGTGTCCTGGCCTTCTTCAACCGCCAGGTAGTGATAGGCGGTCACGTAGGTTTCCACCCGCGCCTCGTCTCCCCGCAGGTCGATGGAAACATTGGTGACGGTGTGCTGGGTTGCCGCGTAGCGCTTGATGGCGGCCGGCAAGTACTCGCAGAACTCGTGCGCCGATCCGTTGAACCCCCCGTAGGCCACCGTGGCATCGGGCCAGTAGGCCGATTTCAGGGTCGCCTCCTCCGCCCGGTCAACGCCGCGGCTGTGCTTCGCCAGCACGTCCTGGATCGCCAGGCGATCCGCCAGTTCCTCGAGTGTCGGTACCTTTCCCGTTTCCATGCCTGCTCCCTGATCCGGTTTTCTCAATAGTATTGCCCCTGCTCGCTAATGACCACGCACCCAAGACTCCATGTCGCGGATCGGGTTGCGAATCGAGTCAAGTCTGCTTCCGGTCACCGCCCTCCCGACGGGCCGGAGAACAGCTTCGTTAACTGCTCAATCCCGTTTCAGTTCAGGAAAATAGGTCTCATAGAATCCCCGGTCGCGGGTCAGAAAAGCCTCGGCAACCGAAAACGCATGGGCCCCGATCAGGAAATCCGTAATGATGCGCTCACGCGGCCCACCCGACTGGCGATACCGCCACCAGCGCAGCCCCGCCTCGTAGGCCATGGCCGTATTCAGAGGGGAAACCTGCGCATTGATTTCGCGCAAGGCGCCGTCAAGTGCGGACCTGTCGCGAAACGCCGGCACCAACTCCGCGTAGACGATGTCGCTGACAACGATAGCGCCCGCGTCATAGGCAGCGCGCAACCACTCTTTCGACCGCTCGCCGAACCGTTCGTCCGGCAGGAAAACATCCAGAAGAACGCTGGTGTCGACGGCCGTTATCATCTGCCGCGGATTTCTTCCAGGTATTCGTCGGTGCTGCCCCCGCGTTCCAGAATGGCGTATACACGGTCGACGGGGTGCCGCGCCGCCGTCCGCTTGCGAATGAGCAGCCCATCCTCCGTCGCCTCGAATTCCACCTCGACATTGTGATTCATGCCGTACCGGTCCCTCAGGGCTTTCGGGATAGTGACCTGGCCTCGCTCGGAAATTTGCATGTCATCATAGTATGAATTTCGGATTCAGAAAATCATACTTTTTTATGCGAGGGCAATGCAAGGAGGTGACGACTAGCCCTGCCATCGCCGGGCCCTTAGCCCGCATATGGCACCGCCTCGATTTGCCCCTGAATGGCACTCGGCGACTCAGATTTTGGGTCGGGCGTCGCCCCGGATTTCGTAGAGTTCGATGATGTTGCCGAACGGGTCCTTGCCGTAGATCGCCGCGATTTCCCCGAAATCCACCACGGGGCCGACAAACTCCATTCCCCCTTCGCTCAGACGGTCGTATTCCTCCTGAATGCCTTCGACCTGCAGACAGAAATGCGGGTAGCCGTAGTCACACGGCCGTTGCCGGTGATCGGCGGGTTCCGGGTTGGAATACTGCCAGAGTTCGATGAAGGCATTGGGCGCCTTCAGCATCGCCATTTTCGCCGCGGTATCGTCGAGGCCGACGGCCCGGTCGGCAAAGCGGTTGTTGCGGTCCCAGTCCGTTCTCTCGACCACCTCGAAGCCGAGCAGGTCGCGATAGAATGCCAGCCCCTGTTCAAAATCCGGTACGCCGACGGCGACGTGGTGAATGCCTACGATCATGTTGGTACCTCGCGTTGGCGCAATGGGATCAGTGAAGCACGGAGACGACGCCGAAACCAGCCATTCGCCAACCGGCGAAATCGGATGGAGCGACACCGCCACGGAAATGAGCGAGATGCACGAGTCGGGCAATACCGGGGACGAGCCCATCGACCTGATCTGGGTGAGCCTGAAGCCCGGCTGCATGGCCGATCCCGGGGATGGACAGCCGGCACAGCCGGTTGCATCAGACGTGCCGGTCGCCCCTCAGTCGTCCCTCTGATCCGCTTCCGCCAGGCTCGCCGCATAAGGCTTGCGCGCAAGCTGCAGCAGCACGATGCCGATCAGGCCGAAGATGGCCGTAACGGTGACTAGGGAGTAGCGCACGCCCTCCTGTTCCGGAAAAACGTACTGGTTGAAGGCCCCGGTTATCGGCGGACCGACCATCATGCCGATCGACACCACGAAGAGATAGACGGCCGCCACCTGGGCGCGCAGGTTCGGCGGCGTGATCACCGGCAGCGCGCCCGAGGCAATGCCGAACGGCGAGTTGATGGCCATCATGGCCGGCACGTAGAGCACGAACGCCCAGAACGCGCTCGGTGCGGCCTGCACCAGCAGGATGACAACGACCGCGGAAGCCCCGCCGATCATGCCGGCCAGCACATTGGCGTCTCTGTGCCCCCGATCGCTCAGCCGGCGCGCCAGCACCGCGACCGCGAGGGGGCCGAGCGGACCGGCCACCAGGAATATCCAGCCGAATATCTGGGACGCCTCCGCCGCATCGTACCCGTAGACCCTCACGAAAAACGAAACGGTCCAGAAGACGAACGCATACCCGGCAAGCACCAGTGACAGGTTGCCGAAGTGATGCAGCGTCAGGGTTCTGGCGTGGTGCCGGTAAAAGGCGAACAGCTCACTTAAGCCCCCGGCCGCCGACGTCGGCCCGGCGCGGCGCACGGGTTCCCGTATCACCAGGAAAAGGAACGCCAGCAGTAGCCCGGGCGCGCCCAGGTAGACGAACGTCTGTTGCCACGGACGCAGTTCGCCGAAATAGGGCAGTACCAGCGGTTGCGCATCCTGCACCACCCCCAGCACGTAGCCGCCGATAATGAAGGCGATGCCCGATCCCATGATGGGGCCGGTCTGAAAGACGGAGAGCGCCAGCGGCACCTGTTGCCGGGGGAAGTAATCGCCGATCAGCGAAGTGGTCGCGGGCGTGAGCGTCGCCTCCCCCACGCCCACCCCGATCCTGGCGAGCAGGATGTTCCAGAAGGTGCGCGTCAGGCCGCAGGCCATGGTCATCAGCGACCAGAAGAAGATGCCCGCGGCTATGATGATCTTGCGGCTCTTGCGGTCTGAGAGCCAGGCGATCGGCAGCGCCGCTATCGCGTAGAAAACGGCGAATACGCCGTACAGCCAGCCGATCTGGGTATCGCCGACGCCCAGGTCCTCTTTCATGGGATCGACGACAATGGCGACCACCTGCCGGTCCACATAGGCGACCAGCGCCGCCACGATCAGTACGGCGACGACGAACCAGGCGTAGGCCCGGTTCGGATAGGGCGGGTTGTGCGGGGCTGCGTCGGACACCGAAAAGCGAACCGGCTCAGGCAATCACACCAGTTCGCTTTTCCGGCACCTGCCGGCTACATCGTTACCATCAGCTCGAAAGCATAGGTGCGCGGTGCGCCCCAGCCCTGGAAGCCGGTGTTGGGGCCGCCCAGGAACAGGGCCTGTTCCCGCCACTCCTCGTCGGTGAGGTTCTTGCCGAACACGGAAGCCGAGACGGTGGTGCCGCTGTCCAGCGTCCATTCATAGGACACCCGGGCATCGACGCCGTCGTAGCCGCCTTCGAAGAGCCGCTGGTCCGCGCCGCCGCCGGTGTTTACCAGCAGGAAGTCGCCCACCGTCTTCCAGCCCACGTTGGCGGAGAAGCGGCCCTGGCCCACCTGGCGGTCGAACGCCAGGGTGACGGCCAGGTTCCATTCCGGCTGGCGGGAGTCGCTGTTGCCGCCGAGCGTGCGCAACGTGCCCGGCGGGTCGGTGACGCCCGGCACGCCGGTGGCGCAGCCGTCGAGGATGATACAGTCCATCGTGAATTCCTGGTTCTTGACGTCGAGGAACCCACCGGTAACGGCCAGGGTGAAGTCTTCGCTGAGCAGCCACTGGGCTTCGCCCTCCAGGCCCGAATACTCGGAAGTACCGCCGTTGTTGATGATGGTGGTGGTGCCCGGTATGGACCCCGGAGGCAGGGGAATGATGGAACTGAACTGGGAACCGCTGCGTTCCAGGTAGAAATAGGCGACGTTCACCCTGAGGCGCCGGTCGAGAAACTCGTTCTTCAGCCCGACTTCGATCTGGAACGCGTCTTCCGGCTGAAAGGGCGCTTCCGCCGCGCTGCGCGCCGAGCGGATGCTGAAGCCGCCGCTGCGGAACCCCTCGGAATAGGCGACATAAGCGCGGTTGTTGTCGGTGATCGCCCAGTTGGCGGAGGCTTGAATGATCACGTCATCCCAGGAGTCGCTGCCTTCGTAGGCGGCGCCCATGCGCTCCGGACGACCGGCAAAGTCAAATTCGTTGATGACCGAACCGGTGTCGAAGGTGCCGTCCGAATAGTCGAAATAGGAGTTGAAAGCCTCCTTCTCCTCATCGATGTATCGCGCGCCGAAACTGACTTCCAGATCGTCGGTCGGGCGCCAGGTCAGGGAGCCGAACAACGCTACCGACTGTACGTCTTCCCCCGCCCGCTGAATGCTACGCGCATTGGAAAACTGGCAGAGGGCATCGCCCAGACCCGGGTTTGCCCGCAGCGTCGGCGGAATGATCGCACTGATCACTGCGCAAGGAAGTCCGGCCAAGGGGGCAGCAATCGCTACCGGCGGCAGTTGCAGTATGTTGTTGGTGTTCTGCTGGAACTGCAATTCCGAGTCGAAGTAATACACGCCGGCCATGAAATCCACCGTATCCGTAAAGTTGCCGGACAGGCGCACCTCCTGGGTGAATACCTCGTATTCCTGGTCCCGCAGCGTATGCAGTTGCGCAAAGGGAATGGCAGCCCCGTTGATCGCCGCACCGTCGAAATCCTGGTTGACGAGGTCGTGGCCGTCATGCCAGCCGGTGATGGCGTTCAGAGTCAGTTGGTCGCTCAGGTCCCACGCCACCCGGAGCCCGATCTGGTCGACGTCGTACTTGACCGGCTCTTTCTTGTCCGCCAGGTTCTCGAACGGGTCGTCGCCGTTGAAGCGCGGGTCCTGGGGCGGAATCAGGCCCCGGTCGCGAATTCGGTCGTAGGTGAGGATGGCATCGACGCTGTCCGACGGGGCCCAGCGCAGGGCGACCGTCTGGTTGCTGATGTCGACGTCCCCGGCCGTGTCGTCGAGGGTGACGTTGTGGTAGAAGCCGTCGCGCTTGCGGCTGATCGCCCCCACCTTGAGTGCGAGCTGGTCGTCCGCCAGCGGCACGTTGATGCGCGCCTTGACGATCCGGGAATCGAAATTGCCGACCTCGGCCGCGGCCTTCAGCCCGAATTCGTTGAACTGCGGCCGTACCCGGTTGACCACGATGTTGCCGGCGATGGTGTTCTTGCCGAACAGCACGCCTTGCGGCCCGCGGTTGATCTCGATGCTCTCCACATCGAAGACATCGATCAACTGGCCCGTGGACGACCCCATCTGGATGCCGTCGACGATCACGCCCACCTGCGGGCTCTGGGTTTTCTCGATGTCGGCGTAACCGATGCCGCGGATGTAGATCGCGCTGGCGCTCGGCCCGGCGGTGTTCATGCCGATGTAGACGTTCGGGGCCAGCCCGTCGAAGTCGCGCAGCGTCTGCGGCTTCAGCCGCTCGATCTGCTCGCCGGAAAAGGCCGTGACCGACAGCGGCACGTCCTGTTGGGACTCCTGGCGCCGCCTGGAGGTGACCACGATTTCCTCGATGAAACCGGATTCGTCGGTTTCCGCCCCGACGGCGACGTTCGTGGCCGTTCCGGCGACGGTCGTTGCCGCCAGCAGGCCGCACGCCGCCGGCAGGCTCAGTTTTCGCAGAATATTTTGCAGAAGCTGCATAACAGGTTGTCCCCCTCGTCAGCCTGGCTGACGCCATTTGATCAGGATCCAATGAATTCTGGACGGCCGGTCGAACCTCTCCTATTTCCAAAAACCGGCACGGCCGACTCTTTTAGTGGAAGCAACTGTTCATGTCAACGAAACAGGCACGATTTGTGTGCGTATGCGCCAAAACCGGGCGAGTGAGCAGCAGGCGCTGGTCATTGAGCGGTCCTCAGGTCTGCGCCCAATACGGCGCCCGCAACTTGCGCTTGTTGATCTTGCCCATGGTGTTGCGCCCCAGATCCGCCACCCAGTCGAAGGTGCGGGGACATTTGTAGTGGGACAGGCGCTCACGACACCAGGCGATCACCTCCTCGCCCGACGGCAGGTCGGCGGACGGCAGGTCTCCAGATTCCCGCGGAATGGCCAGTGCTTTCAGTTCCTCGCCCATCTCCGGGTGCGGCACCCCGATGCAGGCCACATCCAGCACCGCCGGATGATCGATCAGTACCTGCTCCGCTTCCGCCGGGTAGATGTTCACGCCACCGGAGACAACCATGTCGCTGAAGCGATCGGTGATGAACACGAAGCCGTCTTCGTTCATGTAGCCGATTTCGCCCAGGGTAAACACCCCGGGCGCGATGTGCGCTGCAGCCGACTTTTCCGGATCGTTGTGGTAGATCACGCCGCGACCCGTGGTGTCCTTGAAGAACAGGCGCCCTTCGGTATCCGGCGGGAGAGGGTTGTTGTCGTCGTCAAGGATCATCGCCTCGAACGGCGGGATCGCCCGGCCCACCGAGCCCGGGTATTTCAGCCACTCGTCCGAGTCGATCGCGCAGGTCGTACCCACTTCGCTCGCCCCGTAGGCATCGAAGAACACCGGGCCCCACCACTCGATCATGGCCCGCTTGACGTCCACCGGGCACTTGGCGCCCGTGTGCCCGATACGCTTCAGCGAACTTATGTCGTAGCGGGCGCGAACGTCTTCCGGCAGCGCCAGCAGGCGCACGAAATGGGTGGGAACCATGACGCTGTTGCCGATTCCGTATTCCTCGATGGCCCTGAGCGTTTTTTCCGCATCGAAGCGTCCCAGGATGACGGCGGGCACGCCGGCAGCGAGCATCCGGGAACCGGACAGCGGCCCGGTGTGGTACATGGGGCCGACCACCAGGTGCGGCCCGAAATCGGCCATGGGATTCGCCGCGAGCCTGGCCAGGTGCTCCGCCACGGTCGCGCCCCCGGCAAACATGGTGGGCGGCAGTTCGGTGCCTTTCGGGCGGCCGGTGGTACCGGAGGTGTAGAGGAGATTCGGCAACGGGCGAAGATCGCCTGGCGGCTCGCCGCCTGATTGCGCGGCCAGCCACTCGCTCCAGGGGGTGAAATCGCCGTCGCAATCCCAGCCGATGACGGTGTGGACCTGGCTCGCGGCAGCCGCCTCGATACCGCGCTCGGCCGTCTGCGGCCCGACGAACAGCACGCGCGCGCCCGAGTCCTCGAGGATGTAGGCGGCTTCCGCCGCGGTCAGGTGAAAGTTCACCGGCACCACCGAAGCCCCCCCGATCAGGCCGCCCAGGTTGGCGAGCGCTGTCTCCACCGCATTTTCAGCGAACACGGCGATCCGCCGGTCCGGCCCGAGGTCGAGGGAATTGAGCCCGTTCGCGATGCGATTGAGCACGTCGTCGAGCTCCGCCCAATCAACCGCCCTGACCTCGTCCCGAACCGCAATCTCGTCCGGCCGCTCGGCCGCAAGGGCTTTAGCAAAAGTAGTCACAGTGCCGTCCTTCCGATATAAAGGCGCCAATATATTCGAAAATCTTCCTGGAGGGACCCTTGAGCAACCCGATTACCGATGAAGTGCTGCTCGACATGCACCGACGCATGGTGCGCATCCGCATTTTCGAGGAAACCGCGGGCAAGATGATGGAAAACGGCAAGATTCCCGGCGCCCTGCACCTGTATGTGGGCGAGGAAGCCGTCGCCTGCGGCATCATGGTGCACCTGTCGGATCAGGATTACATCACCAGCACGCACCGGGGCCACGGCCATCTCATCGCCAAGGGCGGCGAGCTCAAGTACATGTTTGCCGAGCTCTTCGGCAAGGCCACCGGCTACTGCAAGGGCAAGGGCGGCAGCATGCACGTCTCGAACCTCGAAATCGGCATGCTCGGCGCCAACGGCATCGTGGGGGCCGGCACCACCATCGCCATGGGCGCCGCGTTCTCCTGCAAGTTCAAGAAAACCGACAACGTCACCGTGTGCTTCTTCGGCGACGGCGCAAGCAACGAAGGGGCCTTCCACGAAGCGGCCAACATGGCCGGGTTGTACAAGCTGCCCTGCGTCTACGTGTGCGAGAACAACGGCTATGGCGAGTACACGCCCCAGGCCAATCACCAGCCCATCGTCGATGTGGCCGACCGCGCGCCCGGCTACGGCATGCCCGGCGTGGTGGTGGACGGCATGGACCCGGTGGCCGTCTACGAGGCGGCCGGCGAGGCCATCGACCGGGCCCGCCGCGGCGACGGCCCCACCCTGCTCGAATGCAAGACGTACCGCTACTACGACCATGTGGGCGTACGCGGCATGGGATTGAGCTACCGCACCGACGAGGAAGTGGAGCAGTGGCGCAAGAAGGACCCCATCGACACCTTCGAGGCACGGCTTGCCGAACAGGGCATTCTCTCCACCGAAGCGGCGCAGGCCGTTCATGACGAAGTCCGGGCCGAAGTCGACGCCGGCATCGAGTTTGCCGAGGCAAGCCCGTTTCCGGATCCGGCATCCATTACCGAAGACGTCTACGCGTAACCGTTCAGGAAAGAAACATGGCCGAAGCACAGGAAAAACCCAGGGAAATACCTTACGTCGCCGCCATCGCCGACGGCCTCCGCGCCGTCATGCGGGAACAGCCGGACGCCTTCATAGCCGGTGAGGATGTCGCCGAAGCGGGCGGCGTTTACGGCTACTTTCAAGGGCTGTTGAAGGAATTCGGGCCCGACCGGGTGGTCGACACACCGATTTCCGAGGAAGGCATCGTGGGCCTCGGCGTCGGCGCCGCGGCCACCGGTTGCCGTCCCATCATCGATGTGATGTTCATGGACTTCATGGGCGAGTGCATGGATGAAATCACCAACCAGCTTGCCAAGATGCGCTACATGTTCGGCGGCCGCGCAACGCTGCCGGTCACGGTGCTCAGCATGGCCGGCGCCGGCGCCAACCTGGCGGCGCAGCACAGCCAGAGCCTGGAGGCCTGGATCTGCCACGTACCCGGGTTGAAGGTGACCATGGCGTCGACCCCCTACGATGCCAAGGGCCTGATCATCGGCGCCGCCCGGGACGACAATCCGGTTTTCGTCATACTGAACAAAATGTCCCTGGCCATGATGGGGCATGTGCCGGAGGAGCCCTACGCCATACCCCTGGGCGAAGCCAACATCGTTCGTGAAGGCACGAACTACACCATCATCGCCTTCGGCCGCATGGTGCACGAGGCGCTGGCCGCCGCCGAGGAACTGACCAAGCTCGGCATCGATGCCGAAGTGATCGACCCCCGTACCCTGCAACCGTTCGACACCGATACGGCGGTGGCGTCCATGAAAAAGACGCACCGGGCCATGATCGTGCACGAGGCGGTGCGTTTCGGCGGCTTCGGCGCCGAAATCGCCGCGCAACTGCAGGAACTGGCCTTCGACTATCTCGATGCGCCCATCGCCCGGGTGGGTGCGCCGTTCTCGCCGGTACCCTTCAGCCCCGCGCTGGAATCGCACTACGTTCCCAACGCCGACCGCATCGTGGCGGAGGCGAAGAAACAGCTCGGCCTGTAGTAGCCCCGGAATTCAGAAGCCGCCACGCGCACGGCAGGCCGACTCGTGGGAGTGCTTGGCATGGTCGCCAATCCGGCGTCCGGAAAGGACGTGCGCCGCCTCGTCGCCCGGGCGTCGGTGTTCGACAACCAGGAAAAACGGGCCATAGTGGGCCGGGTGCTCACCGGCGCCGTTGCGGCCGGCGCCCGGGAATTCGCCTATCTCGACGATCCGCACGGTATCGTTGCCGGCGCGCTCGAGGACCAGGGCAGCCGCAAGACCCACGGCGGCATGGCCGGCCGCCGCCAGGCTGACGGCTGCGAGGTCGACGGCCTCGAAGCCCAGGCCCTGGACTCCACCCGCACCGGAACGCCGCTCGATACCATTTCCGCCGCCCGGGCACTGAAGGACATGGCCTGCGCCGTGACCATCACCCTCGGCGGCGACGGCACCAATCGCGCCTTTGCCATCGGCTGGCCGGATGCGCCCCTCTTGCCCCTGTCCACCGGCACCAACAATGTGTTCCCGTCGCTGCTCGAGGGAACCGTCGCCGGAGCCGCGGCCGGGCTGATCGCCGCCGGGCGCATTGCTATCGATGAGGTCGCCACGCAGCAGAAACTCATACGTGTTGAAATAGAAGACGAGCGGAACGACCTGGCATTGATCGACGCGGTACTCAGCCGGGAACGCTTCGTTGGCGCCCGCGCCCTGCTCGCCCCTGAGGCGTTGGACACGGCACTTCTGACCCGTGCCGATCCAGCCGCGGTGGGCATCACCAGCATCGGCGGATTGCTTGAGCAGGTCGGCCGCCACGAGGACGCCGGCCTCTACCTGCGCTTCGGGCCCGGCAGCCGCGCGGTGCAGGCGCCCATCGCGCCGGGATTTTATCGCCGGGTGGACATCGCCGATTGCCGAACCGTAGAACTCGGCGAACGTGTCGAGATCACGGGGCCCGGCGTACTGGCCTTCGACGGCGAGCGCGACCGCACGTTGAAAGCGGGCCAGAAAGCGAGCCTGTTCGTGGAGCGTAGCGGCCCGCGGGTGATCGATGTGGCGGCAACCCTCAAGTTGGCCGCCGAAAAGGGATTGTTTAGCATTGGCAGCGGAGGTGACGGAATTGCCTAAGGAAATCTATCTCGTCAAGGTCGGCATGAACATGACCGAGGGCATCGTCGAGGAGTGGTGCATCGCCGACGGCGAGACCGTGGAAAAGGGCGACCTGATCTACCGGCTGGAAACCGAAAAGGTCAACCTCGATGTCGATGCCGAAGCCACCGGCATCGTCAAGCACATCGTCCCTGAAGGCGTGCCGATGAAGCCGGGCGATGTGGTCGGCTATATCTATGAGCCGGACGAGGCCATACCCGACATTCTGCCCCGGGCGGGCGGCCCGGCGGACGCTGCAGCTTCTTCCGCGGTCGAAGCACCTCCCGCCGGAGCGCCGTCTCAGCCGACTGCCGCTACGGTGCAAATCGCAAGCGACGGGCGCCTGTTCTCCTCACCGGCTGCCCGGCGCCTGGCCCGCGAAACGGGCGTCGAGATCGCCACCGTGAACGGAACCGGGCCCGGCGGACGCATCGTCGAAGCCGACGTGCAGGCAGCGGCCACGGCGAAGCCCGAGCCGGCCAAGCCGCCGGCATCCTCGCCCATGGCGCGCAAGCTGGCGCGGGAGCTTGGCGTTGACCTGACCCGCACCCGTGGCACCGGCCCCGGCGGCCGCATTACCAAGGAAGACGTGGAACAGGCAGCCGCCGCGCCCGCCGCAGCCGCGTTCGCCCCCGGGGAAGACCGCACCATTCCGGTCCGGGCAATGCGCCGGACCATCGCCACGCGCATGTACGAGAGCCTGCAGGCTTCCGCCCAGTTGACCATGGACATGGACGTCAACATGGACGACGCGGTCAAGCTGCGCACCCAGCTCATCGACGAGTGGGAGGACGAGGGGCTGCGCCCGACCTATACCGACCTGGTCATCCGGGCGTCCGCCAAGGCACTCGAAAAGCATCCCAACGTGAACAGCGTCTACGGCGAAACCGAGATCACCCTGCGCGGCGACATCAACGTGGGGATGGCGGTAGCCCTGGAAGAAGGGCTCATCGTCCCGGTGGTACGGCACGCCAACCAGCTCACCATGAAGCAACTCGTTCAGGAAAGCGCACGCCTGGCTGCCGCGGCCCGGGACGGCACCCTGACGCCGGACGACCTGCACGACGGCACCTTTACCGTCTCGGCGCTCGGCATGTTCGGCGTGGACTCGTTTACGCCGATCATCAACTCACCCCAATCCGGCATCCTCGGCGTCAACCGGATTCGGGATGGCGTTCGCTGGGAAGGCGCAACACCGCGCAAGACTCAGGAGATGCGCCTGTCACTCACCTGGGATCACCGGGTGCTCGACGGCGCCCCTGCCGCACAATTCCTGGCCGCCGTCCGCGACCTGCTGGAGGCGCCTTACCGATTACTGGTGTGAACTGGCCTATGGCTTGCAGATTGGGTTTGAGAGGGAATACAAGCCCGTCCAATTCTCGCGACCGGTCAAAATTGGATCAGCACGGCCAACATCCCGACACCGAGTGCGACCATACCGCCCAACCGAATGGTGAGCGCCCGGCCGAGTAGCTGCATCTCCAACCGGAGCCGAGCTTCCAGATGCTGCAAGTCTTCTCTGGTTGCCATCTGGGACAAGAGGTGATCCGTAAGGAATTCTGCCTGCGCTTGCGCATGTGCCTCCGCCTGGGTAGGAGGTACGCCTGCAGCCTGCAAACGCTTGCAGAATGACAGCGTATCGAAAGTCACGGTAGACATGCGCCAGACGATATCATCGTTGACGCGGCCCCACGATGGAGGATTTCAGCATGGTCCGTGGGCAATACGTGACAACAGCTATCCGAAGATTGCTTGGACACCTGTGGGCCATCTGCCTGGCCGGTTTGGTGTGCCCTACCCAAATCACTCCGGCACAACCGTCCAGTCGACTTGGGGATGCTCGTTGAGAAACGCCATGAGGTTGTCGGGCCGGTAGCCAGGCATGGCGACAAAGCGTTCGCCTACCGAGGGGTGAAGCCGTTCCAACCCCGGCGGTGATTCGCCGATGGGCCGAAGGTGGCGGCCCTTGACGCGGTACATGCCGGTCCAGGAACGATGCAGCCTGCCCAAGGGGTTGGGATGTACATGCGCCTTCCGATAGTCGTCGTCGAACGCAAGACCCTGTGTCGCCGCCCGCGACCACATCCAATCCAGGGCGACATCGGCCAGGCCGGCATCGGCGTTACCGCCGCCCACATCGCCGTGCACACCGGCGAACCACTGCTGTTCGATGGTTTGGCCCTCTTTCGCCAACCGCTTCCATAGCGTCGGTTCGAAGTCGATGCGTTTCTCATCAATCGACACGGCGTGGCAGGCGTGCTCGATGACCTTGCTCAACGAGGTATCGTGGAACGCGTGTTTGCGGTTGCCGCCCATCGCTTCGAAGATCTGGCTCGGAATACCCAGCGCGCCGACCGTGTCCCAGACGCCGACGAAACGGATGCGCACCTCTTGCGAGTGGCCGCGGCGAAACTCTACCGCCGACGGCACATCCGGCCCGGCACGCCGCCGGTACATCCTGTAAGCGGCGGGAATCAGGTGGGCATGGATTTTCCCGAGCAGGCCGGCATTGCGAATGAAGCCCGCCAGGCTGCGCGCCGTGTAGGCGCCGCGGCTGAAACCGAAGAGAAAGATCTCATCACCATCCGAGTAGTTGTGCACCAGGAACCGGTAGGCGTCCTGAATGTTCTTGTCGATGCCGGCCCCGAGCATGCCGCCCCGGATCTTGTCGCTGTATGAGCCGACACCCCAGTCGTAGAACACGACCTGGGTGACGCCCTCGTCATCCTTGGGCCGCAAGGCGCGGGCGGTGCGCACGACATTGGTGACGTGATGCTGCTCCGGGTTGTTCCAGGTGCCGTCGCAGCAGACAACGAGGCGCTTGTTCCCTTGAGGCATGGGCGTACTTCCTACTACATCGCCTGGCCGAGCCGGACTGGATTGTAATGGATTGCAAACTGAGAGCCCAGAACCACTGGGAAGTTTTCAGAGCGGAGTCGGGTCCCCGCCGGCCGGGTGTAGAAAAAAGCCCGGCCAAAGCCGGGCTTTTGCAGTCGTTCGAGGGTCGGGCGCCCTTACAACTCCACCTCCAGTTCGATGCCCCAGCTCCGGCCCGGAACCCGGGTACCCACGGCAAAGAGATTGGCGATCGGCCCGTAGGTCTCCCATACCTCGTCATCGAGGTTTCGCCCGAACAGGGTCAACCTCATGCTTCTCCAGTTGTATCCAACCGATGCATCGATGAAGTCCCGCGAGGCGAGGCGGGCGTTGTCCGCATTGACGAGGCTCGTCTCGATCTTGTCGATGAAGTGGTACTTGGCGTGAACCT
The DNA here is from genome assembly GCA_963663395.1 of Pseudomonadales bacterium. Classification (GTDB taxonomy): domain Bacteria; phylum Pseudomonadota; class Gammaproteobacteria; order Pseudomonadales; family Azotimanducaceae; genus Azophilus. The sequence continues at coordinate 2,647,351 of OY760226.1, read as the reverse complement.
CGATCTCACCCTCGCCCACCGGGTAGACCGCGGTGCCGCCGAAGCCGTACGTGTTCTTCGGCGCATTGCGCGGACGCAGGTGGGTGGCGTCCTCGATCTTCTGGCCGAGGTTGTCGTCATTCGGGTTCAGGTCCGTCATGAAGTCCTTGTACTCGGCGTCCAGGTACCCAAAGGTCGCAAACAGGCTGATGTACTGGTTGACGACCAGTTGCAGGTCCACCTCGAACCCCTGGTAGACCGCGCTCGCGACGTTGCTGAATACTGTCGCAACGGTTTTCGTGTCCTGGTCGAGCACTACCGCCTGCTCCTGCTTGTCCTTGAAGTCGTTGTAGAAGTATGTCGCGTTTAGCTGTACGCGGTTGTCCAAGAACTGTCCCTTCATGCCCCCTTCCCAGGAGTTGGCGAATTCCGGGTCGTACTGGTCGCGCACGAAGTCCCGCGTATTCTGATTGACGCCGAAGTATCCACCGGAGTGGAAGCCTTCCGAATAGGAAGCGTAGAACAGGATGTCATCGGAGTGCTGATAAGAGAGGCTGAACTTCGGGGATATCTCCTTCCAGGTCTGGCTCAGATCCGCGAAACCGGGGTGATTGTGTACATAGGCACGCGATACCGGGGCCAGGTATGACTGGGCACCGATGAATCGCTTCTTCTCTTTCGTCCAGCGCAGCCCCGCCGTGGCCGTTAACTTGGGCATGATCTCGTAGTCGACCTGCGTGAATAACGCGATCGACTTGGTGATCTGGTCCTCGTAGAGCAACTGGGTGAGTTCTGGGCCTTGCCAACCGGGATCGTCGGCGGGAGCTCCCGTATCGCAGGCGATTGGCGCGAACGCGCCGGCCCAGCAAAGCCCCAACAGCGCCGGATTGCTCACCACACCGCCGAACAGCGTGTACCAGAACGTGCCGCCGGTTACCCAGTCCTGGTCGAACTCGCTGCGCCAGTAGTAGGCGCCCGCAATCGCCGAGATGCGGTCGTTGACGAACTCGAACCTGAGTTCCTGGCTGATCTGCTCGAAGTCGTTGTCCCGCTCGATGGTGATGTAGTTGCCCTTTGCGCCATCGAGGTCCACGAGCCGGTCCTCGACCATTTCCCGATAGCCGGTAACCGAGACAACCTGCAGTTGATCGGTGATGTCCAGGCTCATGTTCAGCGTATAGGCTTCCACGTCGAACGCCGCCGGGCCATTGAAGTCCATCGTGTTCTCATCCTGAATAGACAGGTCGGTACGGCACTCCGTGAAGCCCGCAATGCAACCCACGAAACCGACGGAAAAGTCGGGCGAGCGCGGGTCGGTCGGCGGCGGCACCACGCCCGGCGGCACGTTGTAGCCGTTGGTCGGCGAACCGATGTCGGAGTTGTCGTCGTACTTCTCGACCGTCAGCAACGCCTCGAAGCGGTCGTTGGGATTGGCCAGCAGGGCGATGCCGTAGTTGCTGTAGTCCTTGCGCGGAAAGTCCTCCTGCAGGTTGGTGTTGTACATGTAGCCGTCGCCCTCGATGGTCGTGTAGAAGACCTTGGCGGCCAGCTTGTCCTCCATCACCGGTGTGTTGAAGACTGCGCGCAGTTCACGCTGTCCCCACTTGCCCATGGTGTACTTGACCCGGGCGCCGAGTTCGCCCGTGGGGCGGCTTCTGACCACGTTGACGACGCCGCCAACCGTGTTCTTGCCGAACAGCGTACCCTGGGGACCGCGCAGGATCTCGATCCGTTCGATGTCGAAGTTCTCGATGATCTGCCCCGACTGGGTGCCGAGGTGGATGCCGTCGATCATGACGCCGATGGGCGAATCCAGGGAATTGTCATCGACCCGGGTCGGGCTGATGCCGCGGATGATGATGGAGGATCCGCCGGTACGGCCCGGATTCATCCCAATATTCACATTGGGCGCAAATCCGTTGACGTCGGCCAGGTTGCGGATGGTGGAACTGCGCAGTTCGCCCGACAGGGCCGTGATGGCGATTGGAACTTCCTGCGCCGACTCTTCCCGCTTCCGGGCGGTGACGATGATTTCCTCAATCATGGCGCCCGATGATTCGGCTGATTCGGATTCGGCGAATGCCGCACCCGACACGCCCAGGCCCAGACCGCCCAAAACCACGGCCACAGCAGGCCAAACCAAGTGCTTGGCTGAATTAAACATTGATTTATCTCCCTTTTATGTCCCGCGTCTCCCACCGCGAGAACCAGCCAAACTCTACCAGCGGCTGCAAATCAAATAAAGTCGAGTCGGGAAGGGCCCCAGTCCGGGAGGTGTCCGGAGCGAGCTTGGATTATTCAGCGCCGGGCAACCGGGCGCGCGGTCGAATTTCCCGGCGCCTGAAACGAAAAGGCCCGGACAAGTCCGGGCCTTTTCTGTCAGGTCAACGACCTGGAAGAAACGAACTACAACTCCATCTCGAATTCCAGGCCCCAGGTCCGGCCGGGCGTCACCGTGCTCACTGCAAACAGCGCGGCGATATTGCCGGGCGTTTCAGTCACCGCATTGTTCAGATTGCGGCCGTACAGCGTCACGCCCATATTGCGCCAGTAATAACCGACGGATGCGAGGACGAATTCCCTCGAAGCGATCTGCAGGTGCTCGGCGTTGACCAGGCTCGCCTCGATTTCATCGACATAGTTGTACTTGGCATGAATCTCGATTTCGCCTTCGCCGACGGGGAAGGTTGCGGTACCACCAACCCCGAACGTGTTCTCGGGGGCGTTACGGGGACGCAGATGTGTGGCGTCCTCGATCTTCTGGCCAAGGTTGTCGTCCAGCGGGTTGAGGTCGGTCATGAAGTCCTTGTACTCGGCATCCAGGAAGCCGTAGGTGGCGAACAGGTTGATGTGCTCATTGACCACGAACTGCACTTCGGCCTCGACGCCCTGGTAGACGGCCTTGGCCACGTTGCTGAACACGGTTGCAACCGTCTTGGTGTCCTGGTCGAGCTGTACTGCCTGCTCCTGCTTGTCGTCGAAATCGTTATAGAAGTAGGTCAGGTTGAACTGCATGCGGTTGGCGAAGAACTGCCCCTTCATGCCGAATTCCCAGGAATTGGCGTACTCCGGGTTGTACTGGTCGCGCACGAAGTCGCGGGTGTTCTGGTTGACGCCAAAGAAACCGCCAGAGTGGAAGCCTTCCGAATAGGATGCGTAGAACATGATGTCGTCCGAGTACTGGTAGCTCAGCCCGAATTTCGGCGAGATCTCGTCCCACTTCTGGCTCAGGTCCGCGAAACCCGGGTGGTTGTGCACGTAGGCGCGGTTCACCGGCGCCAGATAGGACTGCGCGCCGATGAAGTCCTTCTTCTCCTCCGTCCAGCGAACGCCGGCGGTAGCGGTCAGCTTGGGCAGGATTTCATAGTCCACCTGGGTAAAGAAGGCGATCGACTTGGTTACCTGGTCCTCGTAGAGCAATTGGGCCAGTTCTGGTCCTTGCCACCCCGGGTCGTCCACGGGCGCGCCCGTGTCGCAGGCAATCGGTGCAAACGCGCCGCCCCAGCAGGCTTGCAGCAGAGCGGGATTACTGACCACTCCGCCAAACAGGGAATACCAGAACGAACCGCCCGTTACCCAGTCCTGCTCGAATTCGCTGCGCCAGTAGTAGGCGCCGACGATGGCGGAGGTCTTCTCGTTGACGAACTCGAGCCGCAATTCCTGGCTGAACTGTTCATAGTCGTTGTCGCGCTCAATGGTGATGTAGTTGCCTTTCGCGCCGTCAAAGTCGATCAGCCGGTCTTCGACCATTTCACGATAGCCGGTGACAGACGTCAGCCGAAACTGATCGTTCAGGTCCAGGTTCATGCTCAGGGTATAGGCATTGACATCGAATGAGGCCGGACCGTTGTAGTCCATCGTGGTGTCGCCCGGGAGGTCGAGTGAGGTCCGGCACTCCGTGTAACCGCCGATGCAACCCAGGAACCCGCCCGAAAAGTCCGGAGAACGCGGATCCGCCGGCGGTGATGCGAGGCCCGGAGGCAGGTTGTACCCGTGCGTCGGCGAGCCGATGTCGGAGTTGTCCTTGTACTTCTCGGCCGTGAACAGCGCCTCGAACCGGTCGTTTGGGGTAGCCAGCAACGTCACACCGTAGTTGCTGTAGTCTTTTTTCGGAAAATCTTCCTGCAGGTTGCTGTTGTAGACATAGCCATCGGATTCGATGGTGGAGTAGTAAACCTTGGCGGCCAGCGAGTCCTCGATAACGGGGGCATTGACCACCGCCCGCAATTCCCGCTGTCCCCACTTGCCGACGGTGTACTTGAGCCGCGCGCCCAATTCCCCGGTCGGGCGGCTTCTGACGACGTTCACAACGCCGCCGACAGTGTTCTTGCCGAACAGGGTGCCCTGGGGGCCGCGCAGGATCTCGACCCGCTCCAGGTCGAAATTCTCAATAATCTGCCCCGAGAGAGTTCCCAGAAAAACGCCGTCGATCACGATGGCTATGGGCGAATCCAGCGAGTTGTCGTCTGTCCGCGTGGGGCTGATTCCCCGAATGGTGATATCGGAGCCGCCGGTTCTTCCCGGGTTTTCCGAGATTTGCACGTTGGGCGCATATCCGTTGACATCGGCCAGGTTGCGCAGCGTCGAACTTCTCAGTTCACCGGAAAGCGCCGTGATCGCCACCGGTACTTCCTGGGCGGATTCCTCGCGCTTCCGAGCCGTTACGATGATCTCCTCAATCATGGCGCCTGACGACTCGGCAGACTCGGACTCGGCGTAAACCATGGTGGTTGCACCCAGACCCAGACTTCCACAGGCGATGGCTACTGCTGGCCAAACCAGCGACTTGGCTCGTTTAAGCATTGATTTCCCTCCTATGCTCTCCTGGACTCTCGGGATGAGAGTCGCCAAAACTCTAGCAGCGACCTCAGAAAAAGTCACGGCAGACGGTCTTTGCCTATAGCAGGAGGTTGCTTGACTTGCAAGGTGCCATTGTCCATCGAACCCGGGCGCCTGAGGTGCTGTGCGCCTTTCCCGACGCAAAAAAAAACCCGGCGGCTGCCGGGTTTTTTTTGCCGCATCGGGCTTATAGGTCGTAACCCACTTCGACACCGATGTGACGGGGCCGATTCGTGTTGCCGACGATGAACAGCGCCGGCGTCGTGTTGCTGCCGCCGAGCACGATGGGTACTTCCCAGCGCTCATCGGTCAGGTTGGTGCCGAAGACGGTGAAGCTCAAACGGTCCATGCGGTAGCCGATCGTGGCGCTCAGGTCGTCGTTCTCACCACCCGCCAATCGTCCGGACGACAGGTTCAGGACATCGGTTTCCTGGTCGCCTCTCCCGGACCACTTGGTGAATATCTCAAGCTCTCCCGGGCCGATCGGATAGTTGAAGACAAAGCCGAGGCCCAACGTGAAGTCGGGAGCGTTCCTTGGCGTAAGGAAGGTCGCATCGACGACATTGTCAACGTCGTCTGTCGGCGTGATATCAAGATCGAACTCGTCGTACTTGGCATCGAGATAGCCGTAGTTGACGAACAGACGAAGGTTTTCCGTCGCAGCGAACATGACCTCCGCTTCCACGCCCTTGTAGGTCACGCTGGCCGCGTTTTCGAAGACGGTGGCAACGGTCTTGGTATCGTTGTCCAGCTTGACGAACGATTCCTGCTTGTCGGTGAAGTCGTTCTGGAACGCGGTGACGTTGATTCGCAGCCGGTTGTCCAGCCACTGGCTTTTCAGGCCGACTTCCCAGCTCTCCGCGTACTCCGGGTCGTACTGGTCACGCTCGAAATCCCGGATGTTCTGGTTGACGCCAAAGAAGCCGCCGGAGTGAAAACCCTCGGAGTAGGAGGCGTAAACCATCGCGTCGTCGGTAATCCGGTAGCTTGCGCCGAACTTTGGAGATACTTCCGTCCACTTGTTCTCAAGGTCGGCGTAGCCCGGAAAGTTCCTGTCCCACTGACGCTCTACGTTCGACAGGTAAGACTGGCCCGCCACGAAGTCTTTTTCTTCCTGTGTCCAGCGGATGCCGGCGAGAATCGCCAGCCGGTCGGTCACGTCGTATTCCAATTGGGTAAACAGGGCAACCGAAGAGGTTTCCTGGGTTTCATACAGAATCTGCGTAACGTCGGCACCCGGTGCGACGCCGTTCGGCAAGCCAAGGTCACAGGCGATCGGGGCGAATATCCCGTCCAGGCCGTTGCTGCCCTGACAGAGCTGCCAGAGGGTCGGCGTATAGGCCACGGCGCCGAACAGGGATGCCCAGAATCGGCCACCCGTCACCCAGTCCTGGGTGAATTCACTGTTCCAATAGTAGGCGCCCGCAATCAGCGACAGCCTGTCCCACTGACCCTCCAGACGGAATTCCTGGCTGAACTGTTCAAAGACGTTGTCACGCTCAATGGTGATGTACGGAGCCGCAGACCCGTCAAAGTCATAGATGCGCCATTCGTCCATGTCGCGGTAACCGGTGACGGAGCGCAGCGCCATGTTTTCGTTGAGCTCGTAGCTCATGTTCAGCGTCAAGGCGGTTATGTCCAGGTCCGCGTCGTTTTCCGTATCGTTCTCGGAGTATCCGGGACGGTCCAGGCTGGTCCTGCAGGTTTCCGGGAAGGTGAAACAGGTGACCGAACCCAGCGACAGGTCTTTTTCCCGGTTGTCCGCCGGCGACGATTCCACGCCCGCGGCAAGGTTGTAGTTGGTCTGGTAGGCGTTCAGTTGGCTCTGGTCCTTGAACCTCTCCGCCGTAAACGTCGCCTCAAAGCGATCGTCGGGCGTCCACAGCAGGGTCGCGCCGTAATTCTGGTAGTCCTTGACCGGAACATCGTCACCGGTGGTGATGTTTTCCTGGTATCCGTCTTCCTCGATATGAGTGACGAAGAACTTGGCTGCCAGGACGTCTTGAACGAGCACGGTGTTCAACACACCGCGCAGCTCGAGTTGGCCGTTTTCGCCGACCGTCGCCTTGAACCTGCCGCCGAATTCACCGGTCGGCCGGCTGCGCACAACGTTGACCACACCGCCGACGGTGTTCTTTCCGAACAGGGTGCCCTGGGGACCCCGCAAGACTTCGACGCGTTCGATGTCGAAGTTCTCGAGAATCTGCCCGGCATTGGAGCCGAGGTGAACACCGTCGATCATCACGGCAATCGGAGCGTCGAACGAGTTGTCGTCCGAACGCGTCGGGCTGATCCCCCGGATGTTGATGTTCGCACCGTTTGAGCGGCCGCCATCCCTGTTGATGACCACGTTGGGTGCAAAGCCGTTCAGATCGGTCAGGTTACGAACGCTTGACTGCTCGAGTTCCTGGGTGATCGCGGTGATGGCAACCGGCACGTCCTGGGCCGACTCCTGTACCTTCCGCGCGGTGACGACGATCTCCTCGAGCGTGGCCCCGCTCTCTTCGCTGGCACCGCTTTCCTCCGCGATGGCACTCACGGAGACGCCGACCGCGCCAAGTAAAGATATACCCACAACCACTGCCGCGCCAACGTAATGAGGATATAGGTGGTGTCCCGCTGCTGTGCTTTCAGGCGAACCATCGGCAAGACGCTTCGCAGTTGATGGATTTTTTGCCTTGTTTGCCCGAATCGTCGACCAATGTTCGCACGCTGAAAGCACTGGACTTGACACCGCGAATTTTCGAAGCGCGGCAGTCGGCCATGATTCGCGCCCCCGTCAGGCTCGACGCGAGCGCCGGGACTCGTCTACGTTTGCAACGGCTGATGGCACAAGCACGCAAGCTCTACGCCGAAGAGGATCTGGGCCTGGACTTGTCGAACACGGTTTACGCGCTGGACTCGAAACCATCGATCTGCGGGTTGTGCGGTGAAGATGGCTGGACCGGGCAAATTCCCCGGCCGCCGAAAACAGTCAAAGTGTACGGTTTCAGCTGGGACCTGTAGCATCATGGTGCTGACGAGCCGGAGGGAGCTTCCATTTCAATCGAAGGTGCGTCCGGCAGGTACGCCGGACCGGGGCGTGTCCCCGGTAATGGGTCCGGCCCCGTCAGCCGCTGCAACGCTGGCGGATCATCGCCTGTTCGTGAGCCAGGCGTTTCAGCCGTAACAGGTCACCTGGCCGGCGCGCTTTGTACCGGGATAGTCGCGTTCGCGCTTGCTGCCGCCTGTGCCTCGCAAACACCCCAATATGCCGGAACCACCGTATCCGCCAGGAGCGGGGCCGAGGTGATCCGTTTCAGCGGCATCCGCTTCGCCGAGGCGCCGTCCGGGGACCGGCGTTGGCGGCCGCCGGTACCCCACACTGCCACCGGCGCTGTCGACGCCACGCACAGGCCGCCGGTCTGCATGCAGGATGACGGCAATGTCCAGTGGTATCAGGGCGTTGCCAGAGCCTTCGGGCAGCCGCCGGACGTCGTCTACGAGATGCCTGAGACGTCCGAGGACTGCCTGTTTCTCAACATCTGGACACCCGACGCCGGCGCCAGCCTGCCCGTGCTCGTCTGGATCCACGGTGGCGCCAATACCGGCGGCTGGTCATTCGAGCCCAACTATCACGGCCATGAACTGGCCGCGCGCGGTGCCGTCGTGGTCTCCATCCAGTACCGGCTCGATGTGTTCGGATTTCTGGCCCATCCCGAGCTCAGCGCCGAGTCTCCACACGCCTCCTCCGGCAACTACGGCATTCTCGACCAGATCGAAGCGTTGCGCTGGGTGCAGCGCAATATCGCCAGTTTCGGAGGCGACCCCGGCAGGGTTACGCTCTTCGGCGAGTCGGCGGGCGCCGGCAACATCGCGTACCTGCTGTTGTCGCCGCTGGCCGACGGGCTGTTTCACCGGGCAATCTCCCAGAGCGGCGGCTGGCCCGCCCGGCAACGCCGCACCGTTGGCGACGACGAGGCCGAGGGCGTTCGTTTCCTGGACTCGGCCGGCGTCCGCGACATCGGGGAACTGCGGAACCTCCCGGCAGACGAATTGTTCGCTCTCTCGCAAGAGCACTACGAACGCGGGTACGACGATCCTCCGGTGGACGGCTGGCTGCTCCCCGCAGCGCCGGCGGAACTCATCGCCAACGGGAAATTCGAAACGCGCGAGGTCATCCTGGGCACCAACGCACACGAGGTGTTGATGTACCTGGACGAAGCCACCGAGGCAGACTGGCAGGACGCGTTGAATGTCGTTTCCGAGCGCGCCGGAGTATCTGCCCTTCTGGCCGGCGAGCCCCTGCGCGAACGACTCGATGCGCTGCAATCCGCCATGCAGTTCCACTGCCCGAGCTGGGCGCTGGCCGACGGTTTCGCGGCGGCGGGCACACCGACCTGGGTCTACCGGTTCGACCGGGTACGCGCCGGCGAACATGGGATCGGCGCCTACCACGGCGCTGAAATACCCTACGTATTCGATACCCACGACCGCTGGTTGCCCACCGGCGAAGCCGACCGTGCGCTCACCCGGCAGATGATGAATTTCTGGCTGCAGTTCGCGGCCACCGGCGATCCCAATGACGACGGCGCCCTGTCCTGGCCCCGCTGGACAGCGGGCGGCAAGGCCCTGATACTGGATTCGGAGATACATGCCGCACCGCTCGACACCCGGCTTTGTTCGCTGCTGGAAGACGGGTGAGGGCGCTTGCGAGGCCATGCAGTCCCAACCGCAAATCGACAAGATCATTTTTGGCGCCAGCGCCGGGCTGATCGCCGCCGCCTGCATTCCCATCATCCTGGCGCCCGAGCAGGCGTCGGACGCGGTCTCCGACACCTACGATTTCATCGCCGGCAACTTCGGCCTGCTCTACCAGTGGATGACACTGGCGTCGGCCGTGGTACTGGGCGTGCTGGCGCTCGGCAAGTACGGCAACAAGCGCTTGGGCGGGGACGATGCCCGGCCGGCCTACTCCAACATCTCCTGGATGGGCATGCTGTTCTGCGCCGGCATCGGCGGGGGCCTGCTGTACTGGTCGCCCATCGAGTGGGCCTATTATCTCGATACGCCGCCGTTCGGCCTGTCTTCCGAGGCGCCCGAGGCGCGCGAATGGGCTGCAACCTACGGCATCTTTCACTGGGGCTTCTCCGCCTGGTGCATCTACTGCCTGCCGGCGGTGGCTATTGCCTACCCCTACTACCAACGCAAGATTCCGCAACTGCGCCTGTCAACTTCCCTGGCCGGCATCGCCGGTAACGACGTGGCGCAACGTCCCCTCGGCCGCGTGGTGGACTTCGTGTTCATCATCGCCCTGGTCGGCGGCGCCGGAACTTCCCTCGGGCTTGCGACCCCCATGATCGGGGCCTGCATCAGCGCGCTGTTCGACATCGAGGAATCCGGCGCCATGGACGTGTCGGTGGCCCTCATCGCGGTGGCGATGTTCGCATTCAGCGTCTACCTGGGGCTCGACAAGGGCATCAAGCGCTTCAGCGACATCAACGTAGGCATCGCCGGGCTGTTCGCCGCCTTCGTCCTGCTGGCCGGCCCCACCCTCTTTTCCCTGAAGCTCGGCACCAACAGCCTCGGGCTCATGACGCAGGATTTCATCCGGCTGAACACCTGGACAGACCCGATTCTTGAAACCGGTTTCGTCGAGGACTGGAGCATCTTCTACTGGGCCTGGTGGCTGGCCTACGGGCCCTACGTGGGCATCTTCGTCACCCGCATCTCCCGGGGCCGGACGCTCAGGCAACTGATCTTCGGCATGGTGGGATTCGGCACCCTGGGCTGCGCCATCTTCTACATCGCGCTCGGCAACACCGCCATGTGGATGGACATGGAGGGGCTGGTGCCGGTGCAGGAGCTGGTCACCGCCGGCCAGGCCGACACCGCCATCGCCGCCGTCGTGCAGGCCCTGCCCCTGCAACCGCTGCCCCTGCTCGCCTTCGTGGTGATGGCCTTCATATTCGTCGCCACCACCTACGACTCCGCCTCCTATTCCATCGCCGCCGCCGCCACCCGGCGCCTGCCCGCCGGTTCCAACCCGCAACGCTGGCACCGGGTGTTCTGGGCATTCGCCCTGATGGTGCTGCCGCTGGCGCTGATGCTGATCGGCGGCCTGCGCGCCGTGCAGTCCGCCGTGCTGGTGGTTTCCCTGCCGGTGCTCGCAATCGCCGTGGCGATGACGGTCTCCCTGTTCGTTGCGCTTCGGGACGATTCGGCGGCGCCCACATAGCGCACCAAGCTGTGGCGGGCGGCGACCCCATGCACCGCCATGGTGCGCAACTTCTTGAGCTTTCAGACATTAGCCTCTTGAAAACCATGCCGATACGGGCTTTCCGGACGCCGAGAGCGGGCATGCGGTACGGCTCCGGCCTGAGCACCAATCTGGCTCAGTCCTTGCATACCAGTGTCGAAGTGGGCTCGATTGCCGCCGTTTGAATTCGGAACGCCGTCGACACGGGCCGGTGACAGACGCGCCTTATGCAATGGCTGATCGCCACAGACCTGGACGGCACGCTGCTCGACGATGGATACCCGATCGAGGCGGCGGCGGCCGCTATCGACTCCCTGCCCGGGCTTCCACCGGTATCGGGCGGCACGGTCACGCTGCAGGTGGTGCTGGCGACCAGCAAGACGCTGGCGGAGGGCGTACAGCTTGCCGGCCAATGCGAGAGCCAACCAATTCTCGCCTTCGAAAACGGCGCCGGGCTCGCCTGGCCAACTGCTGCCTGCGCGCGCCGGGGCACACACCGGCAGGACGGGTACGAGATCGATTGCGCTGGAACAGACTACCGGGGCATTCGCAAGACCCTGCTCAGGCTCCGTGAGAAACCTGATTACCGGTTCCGGGGTTTCGGAGACATGTCTCCCGCCGAGGTTGCGAACCGCACCGGCCTCGACGAGGACGCCGCGGCAGCCGCCATGCAGCGCAGGACCTCCGAGCCGCTGATCTGGCAGGGATCGGCTGCGGCGTTGCGTTCGTTCGAAAGAGACCTCGACGATCTGGGACTGAACCTGGATCTCGGCGGCAGGTTCCACCACGTGACCGGGGGCCGCAACAAGGCCGGTGCCGTGGCGGCGATCAGGCAGCGTCTTGCCCGCGTCCGGCAGGGGGCGATCGTCACCCTGGCTTGCGGGGATGCGCCCAACGACGTGGAAATGCTGCGCACCGCGGATTTCGCGCTGGTCTTTCCGGGCCGGAACGGAGGGTACGTACTGCCCGAGGACGCCGCCGTCAGTCATGCCCCCGGGCCGGGACCGGAGGCCTGGCTGAAATGCGTCTCCCGCGTCATTCAATCGAATTCCCCGGAAGTGGATTCCACATGAGCGACTTTTTTCAGAACGGCATCATCACCACGCTGCACAACCTGTGCGACCAGCCGGTCGAGGTGCTCGAGTCGCAGCTCCGCGGGTTCGCCGCGGAACGCCCGATGGCGCTCGTGCTTCCCTGCCTCTATTCCGAGCTGGAAAAACCGGCGCTGGCGAACATCGTCAGCGAACTCGCGCGCGTCCCCTACCTGGCGGAAATCGTCATCGGGCTCGATGCGGCAAGCGAGGCGGAATTTCGCCACGCTCTCGATTACTTCTCCGTACTTCCCCAGTCGCACCACGTGCTCTGGAACGACGGGCCGAGACTCAGGGCGGTGCAGGCCAAACTCGCCGGCGAGGGGCTCGCGCCCCGAGAGCGAGGCAAGGGCGCCAACGTCTGGTACTGCCTCGGCTACGTGCAGGCCATGGCCAACACCAGGGCAGTCGCCCTGCACGACTGCGACATCACCACCTACGATCGCGCCATGCTGGCACGGCTGATCTACCCCGTTGCCAATCCGGACTTCGGCTACCAGTTCTGCAAGGGCTACTACGCGCGTGCAGCGGGCGGGAAGCTGAACGGGCGCGTCTGCCGGCTGCTGGTCTCGCCGCTGATCCGCACCATGAAACGGTTGACCGGCGGGCATCCGTACCTCGATTACCTGGACAGCTTCCGCTATCCCCTGGCCGGGGAGTTCGCCATGCAGTTCGGCGTGCTCGACGGCCTGCGCATCCCGTCCGACTGGAGCCTCGAGGTTGGCCTGCTCTCCGAGATGTACCGCAACTACGCCACCAACCGAATCTGCCAGGTCGAGGTCGCCGACAGCTACGATCACAAGCACCAGGACCTGTCGGCGGACGATGCCACCCGCGGGCTCTCGCGCATGAGCCTCGACATCGCCAAGGCACTGTTCAAGAAACTGGCTACTTATGGCGTGGTCTTCGATACGGGAACGATCAGAACGGCCAAGGCCTGCTATTACCGGATCGCCCTCGACCTGATCGAGTCATACGCCAATGACGCCGCGATGAACGGCCTGAGCCTCGACCGCCACGCCGAGGAACAGGCCGTGGAACTCTTTGCCACGAACATCCTGAAGGCCGGTTCGTCCTACCTCGAAGGGGGCGAGGAAATTCCCTTCCTCCCCTCCTGGCACCGGGTGACCAGCGTCTACCCGGCCGTCTACGACGACCTGATCGACGCAGTTCATGCCGACCACGTACAGATTTCCGCCGCCCCCATGCCCGAATCGCGTGAGGTCCGCACCCGGCCCTCAGCCACCGATCAATCGCTCACATCGAGCCAGAGCACCTGATAGGGGCCGAGCACGATGCTTTTGCCGACATGCACACGGGTTCCGCCGAGCAGGTCGACGTACGATCCGGGCGCAATGCCCAAACCGGCACGCGGCAGGCGCTGTGCGTGCCCGAGTACCGACGCGAGCACCAGTATCGACTGGCGTTCTCCTTCCCGACGCATGACGAATGCACCCTGCGGGCCCGACAGGACCTTCTGCGCTGCAGCCGGGCCGAAGGCGTCCTGGGCGCTGCGCAAGGCGATGATGCGCTTGAAATGATCGAGTGCCCTGGCCTGGGCGGAGGCGGGGTCAGCCAGGCGCTTTTCAAGGTCGCTCAATTGCCACCGTCCCCGGTTGATCGACCGGGTACGGCCCGTCTCTTCCACCAGGTCGAGGTCGTTCGGGGTCGCCAACAGACTATGGATGTACAGGGCCGGGGCGCCCTGAAAACTCAGCAGCAAGGTGTGTGCCGCCAGGTAGGCCGGCAGGTCCTCCACCCGTCCGCCAAAAGCGGAGATTGGCGCAATGTTGATCTCGTAGGGCCTGAGCCCATCTCCCGACTCACGGCGAGACGCCTGGCGCAGGGTGACGAAGCCGCCGCGCTCGTGCATCCGGTCCACCAGCCGCGCGACCTCGCCTTCCGGAACCAGCCCTTCCAGGGGCCTGAGCCCGATGCCGTCGTGGGACGCAAGGAAATTGACGTAGGTGGAACCATCCGGGGGCGGGGCAAGCCGCGCGGCCCAATCCGTCAGGTAGCTCGAATCGCCGAACACATAGCTGTACAGCAGCAACGGCGACAGGCTGAACTGGTAGATCATGTGCGCCTCGTCCCCGCTGCCGAAATAGCTGAGGTTCTCCTCGTGCGGGACATTGGTCTCCGTGATGAGCCGGACACCCGAGCGCGCGTAATCGAGCAGGAGACGCAGAACTCTCACCACCGCGTGGGTTTCCGGCAGGCTCATGCAGTTCGTGCCCAGCCGCTTCCAGAGAAACGCTATGGCATCCAGCCGAATCAGCCGGGCGCCCCGCGCAACGTAGAAGAAGAGTATGTCGACGAACTCGCGCAATACTGCCGGGTTGGTGAAATCCAGATCGATCTGGTCGTCGCTGAAAGTGTTCCAGACATGACGGATTCCCCCGTAGGTGTGCACGGCGGAGACCAACGGGGTCGTTCTGGGCCGGACCACGGCGCTGGTATCCGATTCCTCCGGCAGCGTGATGAAGTAGTGCCGGCCCGGGTCGCGGCCGCCAATGAAATCCGCGAACCACAGGCTTTCGCGGGAACAGTGATTGATTACGAGGTCGAACATGATGTCGTAACGCTCGGACAAGGCGCGTACGTCTTCCCAGCTGCCCAGCCGGTGGTCGACGCGCCGGTAATCGATGACGGCGAAACCGTCGTCCGAGGACGACGGGAAGAACGGCAGAACGTGCAGCCGTCCGAATACGTCGCCGACGTGGTTGCCCAGGAACCGCTCCAGTGTCACGATCGGCGGTTCGCCCTCCGTGACGATGGTGTCGGCATAGACGATCAGCATGCAGTCGTTGCGGGCGGCAGCCTCGACATCGGCGTGGAAAGGCGCGAGGTCGAGCAACTCCGTCGTCAGCCCACGCAACACCTCCGGGCGGTAAAGCAGGGCGAGTTGTGAGGCGAGTCGGCGTTCGTAGCGCGTCCGGCGGTCGAGTCGCGCGCCCTCGTCCCTGTCGGGCCCGCCGTCCCGCCCTTGCCCATCGAGTTGCGTCATGGTTTCCTCGTTTAGACGCTCACGGCCACCTCCCAGTGTCTCCGGGACAAGACAACAGTCCAATCGGTTTCACCGGTCTCTCGACTATCGACGGACTGATTCATCCCAAAGCTGCCGCCGCTTCATACTTGACCCGACTTCCATGGGGGATGCAACATCCGGTAAAGCCTTGACCCCTGCGCGCAAACGCCCCGGCGCGTTCACGGCAAAGGGGCGACGACGGCTGCGGCACTACCGGGAAAAGGAATGAATCTCCAGGAAATCTGCGACGGTGTCATCACGGAGAATGAGGCGGTTCTGAACTGCCTGGTGTTCGACCTCCACACGGACCGAACCCTGGCCTCGGCCAGCCGCCCCGGCTCCGCCCTGCAGGCAACCGACATGGACGCCGCGCTTGGCACCGGCAAGGAACTGTTTCGGGGCAGGTACGTCGACCAATTCGTTCAATCGCTGGCGACGGGCTTGATCACGACGCGAGGTTTCGTGCGTGAGGTGCAGATCACCAATGCACACAACTACCAGTTCATGGCTGCAATCCCGGGCAGCGACGATGCCGTTCTGGTGCTCTGCACCGACAAGACCCTGACCCTGGGCCTGGGCTGGATGGCCGTTCACCAGGCACAGGACCTGCTCGCGGAATCACTGGGCGTTGCACCCCGAGTTCACGGCGAGCACACCGCTCCCGATACGGCGCCTCCCGCGCCGGAGCCGCCGTCGGAAGCGGCGCTGGACCCCAAGCCGGTGCCGCCGCCAACCGTAGAGGCCAGCCCGGAACCCCTGCCCAATCCGCTGGCCAGGCGACGGCGCAACACGGGCGCTGCCAAATCGGCGCAATCCCCATCCGAAGCCGTCGAGACGGCGGAAGCCGTCAAACCGGAATCGCCGGACTCGGAGGGCAAGAAATCGTGGCGTTGGTCAGCCAAGAACAGCAAGGAGTGACGACCGGCTGCAGCCCGAACTGATTGCGGAGCACGAGCGTCCATGCGCCGTGTTCGCGGACAAGGCTGTCAATCGAGTCAACTTCCCTCCGCTCACCGTTGTCTCGCCGGGCTGGAGCGCAGCCCCGTCAGGCCTGCGGTTACGACTGGTCCGCCGCGCGGTCGTCGCGCGCGTCGCCCAGGTGTTCCAGGGCCAGGCGCACCGCCATCCAGCCCAGCCCCAGGTTCGAGTCGCCGCGGTTGGTGATCAGCACCAGCAGCACCCTGTCTTCGCCGGGTACCAATGCCATGAAGTTGTAGGTGAGTTCCGTGGTGACCTGGATACGCTGCGGAGCGTTCTCCAGATCCATGCCGGATTCATCGGCGGAGTCCGTACCGGGGCGCCCCCCGGCACTGCCTGTGAAACATGACACGGCGGCGGCGGAAATCATCTCCAGCGCCGTGGTCGTGACCAGCGAATCGGACCGGGCGCACAGCGCCAGCGGCAGGCCGGTTGCAAGGTCGACCAGCGCGCAGCCCAGCGCACCGTCCATGCGCTCGACGATCTGATCGCAAACGTCGTTGAACTCAATACGCCACATTTGTTCCCCCGTCACACGGACGCCGCCTGTCCCTCCCAGAACGGCGTCCGCAATTCGCGTTTCAGGATCTTGCCCGAGCCGGTCTTGGGAATCTCCGTGGTGAACGTGACGGATCGCGGTATCTTGTACCCGGCAAGATGTTCCCGCGCGAAAGCCTGGACGGTGGCAGCATCGAGTTCCGATCCCTCCCTGCCGACGACCACGGCATGCACGCTCTCTCCCCACTCCTCGCTCGGTATGCCGAACACGGCCGCTTCCAGGATGTCGGGGCTCAGTTCGAGGACACCTTCCACCTCGGCGGGATATATGTTCACCCCGCCGGAAATGATCATGTCCTTCTTGCGGTCGCAGATGTAATAGAAACCGTCCTCATCGAAATAGGCCACATCGCCCACCGTGTGCCAGTCGCCCCGCCTGTCCTCCATGAACTTCTCGTGGGCCTTGTGGTAGGTGGTGAACTGGCCCTCGGTCCGCACGTACAGCTCGCCCGGTTCGCGTACTTCTTCGACCGCGCTGCCGTCATCGCGGAACAGCCGGATCTGGACACCCGGGGCGGGCCGGCCGCAGGACCCCGGCTTGGCGCGCTGAAACTCCGGCGTCATGATGGTGTTCACCCCCAGTTCCGTGGAGCCGTACACCTCGAAAAGCGATTCCTCCGGAAACCGCTCGAGATAGTCCAGTTTCAGGGCATAGGACCAGGGCGCCGCGTTGGCAACCATGATCCGCAGCCGGTCGCGCCGGTATTTCCCGATAACATCGTCGGCAAGCTGGCAGATGCGCCTTACCGGAGTCGGCGCCGCGAAGGTGCTGGTCACCTCGTAGGTATCGAGCAGCCTCAGCCAGTCTTCGGCATCGAAGGCGCGCTGCAGCACCGCGGTGTTGCCCAGCATGTGCGCGATCCCCAGGAAGCCGCCCGGCCCCGAGTGGTACAGCGGGCCGGTGGTGAGATAGACATCGTCCGGCCCCCAGCGGAACAGGTTGACCATCTCCTGCATCAGCGTGGGGTCGCCGCCGCCACCCGCCCGCACCGCGCCCTTGGGTTTCCCCGTGGTGCCGGAGGTGTAGATCATTGTGCCCGCGGCGGACGGGTCCGCACCCACTTCCACCGGCCCGGCGTCCGCTCCCCCGATCAGGGAAGCCGCTTCGAGCTGGCCGGACGCCGCCTTACCGTCGTAGACAATGACCTGTGCGACGTTCGGCGTCTCGGGACGAATGCTTGCGAAGAGCGGTGCGAATTCCGCATCGACCAGCACCACCTTGGCATCGGAGTTGTGCACGACATAAGTCGCTTCCTCCGCGGTGAGCCGATAATTCAGCGGCACGGAGATGGCGCCCACCTTGCGCGCGGCATGACCGCAGGCCACCGGCCAGTGCGAGTTGCGGCCGCACCACATGACCCTGTCGCCGGGCTCGACCCCCAGCTCGAGGAAGACGTTCGCCAGCCGATTCGCGTTGGCTTCGAGCTCGGTAAAGCTCCAGCGGATTTCCTCTCCGCCGGGCCGATCTTCTATCAGCGCCGGTTTGTCGCCCAGTCGATTCGCCAGATCGGTCAGCATGTCCGGCATGTTCCAGATCCCTCCGTGTCTACGCCCGAAAACAGGGGCCAGAATCCAGCGACTGCTTCCTTTCGTCAAGGCTTCCGTCGAATCCGAAGTCTCTCGTAGCGAATTACCGGCGGTACAAGCCCCAAGCCAGAGCGGCGATGCACGCTGCGATACAACCAATCCCGCTTCCGGATCGTTGCAGTTCCCGCACAGCCAACGCCGCCGGCCGGCCCGGGGAAAGCCGGCCGGATCTCAGATCGCCGTCATTCCCGCATCGACCGTGAATTCAGCGCCGGTGACGTAATTCGACTCATCCGACGCCAGGTACAGTATGCAGTTGGCAATGTCCCGGGCTTCGCCCATCCGGCCGAGGGGCACCTGCTCACGCGGCAACTCCCGGGGCCCGGAGCCGGCACCGGCCTGCGCCTGCATGTTGGTCCGGATGAACCCCGGGTGCACGGAATTGCAGCGAATGTTGTCCGGCGCACCCTCCACCGCCAGCGTCTTCGACATGATGCGCACACCGCCCTTGGCCGCTCCGTAAGCGGAACAGGTGGCAATTCCCACCAGCCCCGCCACGGAGGAGAGGTTGACGATGGAGCCGCCGCCGGAGTCGCGCATGGCCGCCATTCCGTACTTGCAGCCCAGGAATACGCTGGTCAGATTGACGTCGATCTGCCGGTTCCAGTCCGCAATCGTCATCTCGGCAATCGGCATCAGCACGGCGATACCGGCATTGTTGACCAGCACATCGAGGCGGCCGTATTCCTCAAGTGTGCGGTCGATTACGGTCTGCCACTGCGCTTCGCTGGTGACATCCTGGTGCAAGGCAAGCGCTTCGCCTCCGGCCTCCCGGATTACCTCCGCGCACCGCCCGGCGCCCGGCTCATCGATGTCGGTGACCACCACTGTGGCGCCCTCGGCACCAAGCGTGACCGCGGTTGTGTACCCCAGACCCGGGTCCGAAGCCCCTCCGGTCACGATGGCCACCTTGTCCTGTACTCTGCTCATTTTGCCTCCAGTGATTGGCTAATCGATGCGAATCGGTTAAAACAGTCATTTTAGACGGTAACCAGCGGACGGGGGACCCATGCCGAGCATCGCCAACACGCAGCCCATTGCGGAGGGCCTGTTCACCTGGCCTTCCAACGACCCGAGGCTTCTCGGCAGCAGATGCCGCGACTGCGGCGTGGTGACCTTTCCCGCGCAATCCGGCTGCCCGGCCTGCTGCGGCCAGGACACCGAGACGCTGGAACTCGAACGCCAGGGCAAGCTGTGGACCTGGACGATTCAGGGGTTCCTGCCCAACCGGCCGCCATACGAAGGGCCCGAAACACCGGAGACCTTTCGGCCATTCGGCGTCGGCTACGTCGAGTTGCCCGGCCAGGTGCGCGTCGAGGCGCGCCTGCAGACCGAAGACCTGTCCAGGCTGCGCATCGGCATGGACATGGACCTGGTGGTCGAGAAATACATTGAACGGGACGGCAAGGACATCATCGCCTTTTTCTTCCGTCCCTCCGACGAAACCTGATCGAACGCAACCAACCGGAAAAGGAGCTAACGCGTGGACGTAGCAATCATCGGCATCGGCATTCATCCCTTCGGCCGCACCGAAGGCGTCAGCGGCCTGGAACAGGGCACCTACGCTGCGCGCCAGGCACTGGAGGACACGGGGCTCGACTGGAGCGACATGCAGTTCGCCTACGGCGGCTCGGCAGCGGCGGGCGCTGCCGACACCATGGTCTCCAAGCTCGGGCTGACGGGCCTGCAGTTCATCAACGTCTCCAACGGCTGCGCCACCGGCGGCAGCGCCCTGCAGTCGGCCTACATGGCCATACAGTCCGGCATGTTCGATATCGGCATGGCGGTCGGGTTCGACAAGCACCCGCGCGGCGCCTTCACCGTCAATCCCGAGGGCAGCGGCCTCGGCAAGTGGTACGGCGATATCGGCATGGCGCTCACCCCGCAGTTCTTCGGCATGAAGATCCAGCGCTACATGCACGACTACGGCATCAGCGAAGACGCGCTCGTCCGGGTTGCCGTGAAGAACTACCGGAACGGCTCGAAGAACCCCAACGCCTGGCGGCGCAAGCCCTTCAGCTACGAGGATGTATCCGAGTCGATGATGGTCTGTCATCCCCTGCGCAAGTACATGTTCTGCTCCCCCGCCGAGGGCGGCTGCAGCATGATCCTGTGCCGTGCTGACAAGGCCCGCCAGTACACGTCGAAGCCGGTATTCCTCAAGGCCGTGGCCGTAAAGACGCGGCAGTTCGGCTCCTTCGAGGTGTTCTCCCAGTCACAGGCGCTCGACCGCGCCCCGGCCCCTACCGTCCAGGCATCCACGGCGGCTTTCGAGATGGCCGGCGTCGGCCCGGAAGACATCGATGTGGCGCAACTCCAGGACACGGAGTCCGGCGCCGAGATCATGCACATGGCGGAAAACGGCTTCTGCGCCGACGGCGACCAGGAGAAATGGCTGCAGGAAGGCTACACCGAGATCGACGGCAAGCTGCCGGTGAACACCGACGGCGGCTGCATGGCCAACGGCGAGCCGGTGGGCGCCTCAGGCCTGCGCCAGGTCTACGAGATCTGTGTACAGCTACGCGGCGAGGGGGGCGAACGGCAGGTTCCGGACAACCCCAGCACCGGCTATACCCATGTCTATGGGGCGCCCGGTCTGAGCGGAGTGACCGTACTGACGAACTGAATCGGGGGCGATTCGGGCCGATCCGGGCAGCACCGGGTGGGTGTGCGGTGCGGGCTCCATGGACACGACCAGGCAGCTGGAAAACAGGGCTTCGTCACGCAGTAGCTTATTCGGTAACGTCGGGTCCCAGCTTTCCGCGCTGCAGCAAGCGATGAATGGCGTGGGCCACGCCCGCTTCCGTGTTCGGCTTGCTGATGTACGTTGCTTCCGACTTCGTGGCGGCATCGGCTTGCCCCATGGCCACTGAAGCGCCTGCCAGCCTGAACATGTCCACGTCGTTCTCGGCGTCGCCGAAGGCAACGACGGTCGCGGGGTCGAGACCCATGTGGTCGCAGGCCGCTGCAAGCGCCGCTCCCTTGGTGGCGTCGCGAGCCGTGAGGGTGAGGATGATCTTGCCGGTGGGGCCGATCGAGTCCAGCACGGCAACCGTATCGCGGAACGGCTCCTCGAGTTCACGGCGTATGCGCTCTCCGCAGCGGCCGCCTTGAATCGCGGCAATTCTGGGGACGTTCCCGTTCATTAGCCGCAACCTTTCCGTCCAGCGCATTTCCGGCGCCAGGAATCGCTGCTCGGGCCGGCCGTCCATCTTGATCTCGACATCGTCGCTGAGCGTCACCGTGGCGATACACCGCTCTTCGTTGCAGATCGCGTAGAGCGCCTCGACAAAATCGGCGGGCAGCCGCCGGTCGAATACATCGCCGGGCAACGCCGGGTCGTATACCTGGGCGCCGGAACAGGCGATCACCGGCCCGTCGATGCCGAGCCGCTCGCCGAGGCCGAGCGCGAAATGAGACCAGCGCGCGGTGGCGATGATGACCTTGAGGCCCGCATCCAGCGCCGCGCGCACGGCATTGACGTTGGCTTCCGGAACCTCCTCGCCCACCAGCAGGGTTCCGTCCAGATCGATGGCCAGTGCTGAAAACTGCATATCCATTGCACCTTGAGAGTGAAAAAAGGCATTGCCCCCAAACGGGGCCGGGCTTCAATTCAAAGCAGGAAACGCCGACTATCGGGACTTGTCGTCGCCGGAATCGGGCTCATCGACTTGCTCGGACGACGGATTCGGCGGCGGCGGCTGCCCGGGCCAGCGCGGTTCGAAGGCCTGGCGCATCAGGTTGAGCGGGTTCATCTCGTTGATTTGCCTGAGATGGGTACGCCACTGATCCTGGTGATCCAGAAAGGCCACGATGCTCTGTTCGATATAACGCCCCACGACGCCGCCCATGCGGTCTCCGTAGAAGCGGATGAGGTTTTCGATCACCCGGTTGGTCAGCACGCTCTCGTGCCCCTCGGTCTCCTGCTCCGCCAGAATCTGCAGCAACACGGAGCGGGTGATGTCCTCACCACCCTTGCCGTCGACGACATGGATGCTCTCGCCGGTGACGATCAGCTTGCGAACGTCCTCGATGGTGACGTAACGGCTCTCGGTGGTGTTGTAGAGGCGCCGGTTGGGGTACTTCTTGAGTTCGTGCATGTCACTTTTCCCGGACGTACAGGCCCGGGGCGTCGTCCAGCGGCGGATAGCCGCGGCTGCCGAGGGCGGCCGGCGCGTCCTTTTCTTCGGAGTGGGACTTCAGCCAGGCGACCCAGTGATCGCGCCAGTTGCCCACCGTCTGCTCGCTGTCCTGCCACCACGCATTGGCGTCACGGGGCAAGGCCTCGTTGCGCCAGTACCTCAGGTGCCGGTTGTCCGGCCGGGCGCTGATGGTCTGGGTATGGTTCTGGCTGGTAAGTACAAACTCGATATCGCCGCCAAACAGCTGCGCGCTGCGGTAGCACGCCTGCCAGGGCGTGATGTGGTCGGTGGAGCCCGCCATGATGTATACCGGATAGTCGGTGCGCGAAAGGTCGAGCCGGTGCCCGAGCAGCTCGAGATTCCCGTTCGCCAGGCGGTTCGTGTGGCCGAGATCGATCAGGTCGCACTGGAACTCGGCCGGGACCCGCGTGTAGTCCATGGACCAGAACAGGAGTGGATGGGCGAGCGGGTCTTCGCCGCGAAAATAGTTGCTGCGCATGAAGCTGAAGACGCTCTGGTCGAGCCGCAACATGGCGAACATCTCCAGGATGTCCCGCTCCGTCAGGCCGCCCTGGGCGCGGACGCGCTGCTTCTGGGCAGCGACCGACTCGTCGGTGACGAACAGGGTGAAGTCGCTGTCGCCCGGCTCGTTGTCGAGAATCGAAACGAACAGGGAGAGGGAATTCAGCCAGTCGTCGCCCCGCGCCTCGAGTACGCCTGCCGCCGTCGCGGCGACAATGCCCCCCGCGCAGAGGCCGATCATGTCGATTTTCCGCTGGCGGGTGATGCTTCTGATGATGCGCGCCGCTTCGATCACGCCCTCGGTGTAGGTGGCCAGCGACCAGTGGGCATCGTCACGGGACGGGTTTTTCCAGCTCATGGCGAAAACCTGGATACCGTTGTCCACCAACTGACCGAACAGGCTGCGGTCGGGCGTCAGGTCGCCGAGATAGTATCGATTCACCTGGCTGAACACGTACAGCAGCGGTTTCTTGTGCACCTTGGGGGTGGTGGGATCGTACTGGATCAGTTCAAACAGTTCGTTGCGGAAAACCACCTTGCCCCGGGTGGCGGCCACTTCCCGGCCCAACTCGAACGCATTGCGATCTGCCACGGCCGGATAGCCGTGATTGTTCTGCAGGTCGTCGAAGAAATGCTGGATGCCCTTCACCACGCTCTCGCCGTTGGTCTCGATCGCCTTGCGGATGGCTTCCGGGGTGAACGGGCTGTTGACCGGCGCGTAGATGTCCTTGGCCGCATCCATGAGGAACTGCGCGCGTTGCCGGTCGATGCCATCGAGGCCGGATTTCTCCACCCACTCGTCCAGGGTACGAGACCAGGCGACATACGACTGCCGAACGCGCCTGAAGATCGGGTTCTCGTTCCAGGCCGGGTCTTCGAAGCGCGAGTCCGCGGGCAGTTTGTCCGGCGCATTGCCGAACCAGATGTTGGCCAGCTCCGCCTGGTAGCGCATCTGGGTTTCCAGCGCCAGGGCCGGATGGGCGCCCATGTCTCGGGAGAACTGCTCCCAGGCTTCGGTGAGGCTCTGCCGGTCGGCGCCCCACATGCTGCCGAGCGAAAGGCCCTCGACTCCGTCGGCGGCTTTGTCCGCATCGTTGTTGGCTGTCTCGCTCACTGCAATCTCCTTTTCTCGTGACTCACTCAGGAGCCATGCCTCGGCGATGGCGCCGATAAAAGCACTGATGTACACTCCGCGCCGCTCGGGACTGCGGCCATGGGTTTCCTGGGACAAGCGGGCTGGCTGCCTCGCCGCCGGCATCGCGTCCGGGGCGCCTTCAGGACGCATTGCCGGGCAGGCCCACGCCGCCTGCACCACCGGAAACGCCAGGCGCCGCCGGGCACATGATACTGTATCTGCCATGACAATTTGCCGGAACGGCCTCTTCGGGCCGTGAAATTGCTATGAAAATCAACGTGGAAGTGGATCTCACGCCAGAAGAGTTGCGCCGCTTCATGGGCCTGCCGGACGTCGGCGGCGTGCAGAAGCAGATGCTGGAGCAGTTCACCCAGCGGCTTGCCTCGTCGGCAGAGCAGAGCGATGAGTTCCTGCGCAACCTGGTGACCGGCGGCATGGCGCCCTGGCAGAACTTCTTCAACATGGTTTCGGGTACCGGCGAGCAGCCCGGCGATCCGCGCGACAAGTAAGAACCCGCCTCAGGCGGGATGAGATTCAAAAAACCGGGTGCCCACCGACGGGTAGCGGCCATACTGAAATTGGGCCTGGAAGACAACGACAACATGCTGAAAGCACCCCAACGGGGATCTGAGGAGCAATCATGCGGCTGAGCACGCAGGACGCATCGTTTCTGTATTCGGAGACGGCCAGCGGCCCGATGAACGGCGCGGGAATCGCCGTGATCGAGGGCGAAGTGCCGTTCGACACGGTTTATCGACACATCGCCTCGCGCCTGCACCTGGTGCCGCGCTATCGGCAGCGGCTGGCCATGGTGCCGTTCAACCTCGCCCACCCCAAATGGGTGGACGACCCCGATTTCGATCTCGCCAACCACCTCAAGCGACACCGGCTGCCGGCAGGTTCGACGCTGGACGATGCCATTCGCGCCGCACTGGATTTCAACGAGCCGCTGCTGCCGCGCGACAAGCCCCTGTGGCGGATGTGCGTCATCGAGGGTGTCAAGGATCGCACCATTCTTGCCCAGATGGGCCACCACGCCATGGTCGACGGCGCCTCCGGCGTGGATATCTCGCTGGTGCTGTTCGACCTGCAGAAGGATGCGCCGCAGCCGGAACCGGAACCCTGGGATCCGCAGCCGCTGCCCTCCCCCGTGGAACTCGCCACCGAAGCGGCACTGGAGACCGTGCACACCCTGTCCGGCGAGAATCCGTTCAAGGCCGCGAACTTCACATCTGAGCGTGCCGAACTGCTACGGCGGGCCACCGAGTCGATGACGCGGTTCCTGGCCGAGCCGGTTCTTACCGCACCCTGGAACGCCGCGCAGGTCGGGCCGAAACGCCAATTCCTGTGGCGCAAGTACTCATTCGGCGATTTTCGACGCATTCGCTCCACCCTGGGCGGTACCATCAACGACGTGGTGCTCGCCACGGTGACCGAGGCCGCCGCCCGGTACCTGAAGGCTCATGACGAGCGAACGGCCGGCCAGCACCTGCGCATCATGTGTCCCGTCAACGTGCGCACCGAAGACGAGCGCGGCGCGCTGGGCAACCGCGTCTCCGGCATTTTCCCCGTATTCGACGCCGAACCCATGGACATGGGCGCACGGCTGCACAAGGTGCGCTGGGAAACCGAGCAGATAAAGAACAACCGCGAGGCGCAGGCCATGCAGTTGATGACGGAGGCGGCCCCGTCCATGCCGCCGGTGGCCATGGCGCCCACCCTCCTGGTGGGCACGCCCTGGGACCCGACGGCGATGACGGCAAACTTTCCCCTGCCGGTACCGCCGGCGTTCGGGCCGCGTCCGCCCATGTTCGGCTTCAACTTCACCTGCACCAATGTTCCCGGCGTGCAGACCACCCAGTACCTTGCCGGCCACCGCATCCTGGACACCCTGGCGTTCCTGATGCTGAGCGGTACCCTGGGCTACGGGGTCGTGGTCTCCAGCTATAACCAGAACATCTACTTCAATTTCATCTGCGACCCCCGCCTGATGCCCGACCTGGAACTCATGGCAAAGGGCGTCGACGATGCCTTCGAAGAACTGTTGGCCGTGGCGGAACGGGCGCAAGCCCCTGCGGCGGAACAACCGAAAACCGCCGCGGCAAATTGATTACGCCGCGGCAAAGCGACACACGGGAGGACTGATGTCCGCTACAGCAAGCATTGAAAGCACTCTTGAGCGATACCCACTGGAAGTCGCCCTGTCGGACGGACGCAAGCTTGAATTGCGCATCGTCGGCGCCGGCGACCGCAAAGCCATCCTGGCGTTCGCCCGCAACCTTCCCGAGCAGGACCTGCTTTTCCTGCGCGTGGACATCACCAAGCCGGACGCCGTCGACCGCTGGCTGGCCAACGTCGCCGAAGGCACCACGCTGTCCCTCATCGCCTACGACGGCGACAGCATGGCCGGTTACGCAACGGTAGACCGCACGCCGGCCCGCTGGACGCGGCGCGTTGGCGAACTGCGGCTCACCGTGGGGCAGGACTACCGCGGCCAGGGCCTGGGCCGGCACCTGAGCGCAAAGATCTTCGACATCGCCAAGAGCCTGGGGCTGAGGAAACTGACGGCCAACATGACGCCAGACCAGCGCGGCGCCCAGGCCGCCTTCCAGCGGCTTGGGTTTGTCGCCGAAGCCCTGCTCACGGATTTCGTGGAAGACCGCAACGGCGGCCTGCACGACCTGGTCATGATGACTTTCGATGTGGACGGGCTGACCGACCACGCCGACCACTCGCTGCAGCTCTAACCGGGCAACTCGATCGCGCGTTGACCATCGCCTGATAAGCGTACGCGCGTTGCAGTAGGCTCGATATGTTGCGCTGCATTAACTTATAATCGTCCCTACAACGCCCCAAAAAAGACCGCAAAAAAAGGGTTGCATCGAAAAATGCTGTGGTGCACAATAAGCGTGTTTGTGCATTGCAGCATTCCTGCTGACTCAACTATTGAAACCAGATAGAGGTAATCGATGAACCCTTTTGAGCAACAGATGAAGCTTGGCCGAGACCTGATGGAACTCAACTCCGAGTGGTTCCGCAAGCTCGCCGAGTTCGACTCCAAGAACTTCAACGACTACGTTCAGTTCAACCAGGATTTCGCCGGCAGGCTGCCCGAAGTGAAGGACATCAGTGGCTTCGTCGACCTGCAGCGCGAGTACGGCGAGCAACTCTGGAACAGCACCCAGGAAACCATGAAAGTCCGCGGCGAACTGCTGCGTGACGCGTTCAACGCCAGCAACGAAACGATTCGCAAGGCATTCAGCCCCGAAGCCGAAGAGAAGCCGCAGGCAAAACGCTCCTCGACGAAGAGCAGCGCCACAAAAGCGGCAGCCTGAGCGGTAACGAATACCGCTTTCCTCCCCCCTGCACACCCCCGGTTACCGGAGATCTGCTCCGTTAACCGGGGGTTGTGTTTTTCCACCCCCTGAATTGTTGCCCGCCCTGGCAGAGCGCCGGGTGGATTGAAGACCCAGGTTCGCGCCGGTTGGCGCATTCGCATTTTTTCAGCCGTTCTTTTCGAGAGTCCGCTCGTGGAAGTCACGCATCGCCGTATACAGGCGCTCGGTGGCTTCCGGAACCGTCGTATCCGGATCGAAGCGGATGGGGTCGAGCACATGCGCCGCCACCGGCCCCGGCCGCGCTTCCCGCGTACCCGGCGGCCTGATCTGCTTCAGGCCCTCGAGGTAGACCGGCACCACCGGCACATCCGCCTCCAGGGCCAGAATCGAGACGCCGTGCTTGAAGTGCGACAGGTGACGGCCGCGCGCACGCGTCCCCTCCGGGAACAGCATCAGGTTCGCCCCGTGCTGCAACAGCCATTTCGGATACTCCAGGGTGCGGGACCCGCCGCCACGCTGGATCGGATACGCGCCCGTGACCATGGACTGGTACCAGGGCCGTAGCGTGATCTCCTCGCGTCCCTTCAGAAACCACCGGTCGGCCGCGGCGCCAAAAAACAGGTTGGTGCGGATACGCAATGGAATTGCCTTCAGCAGGCAGTACTGATCGAAGTGGCTCTGGTGATTGGCAATGACGATGCACGGCCCTTGGATCGAGGAAAATTTCTCCTTGCCGTAAACCCGGTGTTCCGTAAAGAAACGCCAACCCCAGCGCTGATAAACGTACGGATACATCAGAAACCGCACGATGCGTGCCCACCACTGGATCTGCCACCGATGGGGCCCGGCCGTATGCGCAGACTGGCTCAACAGGCGCTGGAAAAGCGGCAGGTCGATGGCCGGCAGAATGTCCGTATCCGCCGTGGTGCTCATCTCCTGGGCCAGGGTGGCCCGGTAAGCCTTGAAGTTGTCCGGCGCATCGACGATGAAGCACTGGTCCCATTCACCGAGCAGGCGGTAGCCCATCAGGATCTTCGCTTCCCAGCGCTCCAGGGCCTCGCAGACGCGCTCGACGGCACTCGGACCATCCGTCTTCATGGCCTTCAGGCCCTCGGAGTGGTCCCGCATGAGCAGGACGTAAACTCCCAAGGTTCAGTCCGCCTGGCCCGGGGCGGCCGCGCTCATCATGCTGATGTACCTGTCAATGGCGATAGCTGGAAAGGTGGTGATCTTGATGGTTCCCCGGGAGCCGAGTTCCATGGACAGGCGCGCCATGACCTCGTTCGAGGGCGCCTCGATCACGTTGACGAAGTCATAGCCGCCGAGGACGGCGTACTGTGCAACCACCCGGGCGCCCATGCTCTCGACTTCCTTGTTGACCTCGCCCAGGCGCTCCGGACGCTCCTTGAGCGTCTTGCGCCCTTCGTCGGTCAGCGTACTGAGCATGACGTATGTCGCCATCGGAAACCTCCTTTGTCCCGTGCCGCCGGTTGAACCGGGAAGGCCGTCGCAATTCGGCGCAGGTCGCGTGCGGGTGTTGCATCGGGGCCTGCGCGGCTCGGGCCGGCACGATTCGCGTTCCCGGCGCCGGCAGTGTGCGCCGTGCCGGGGTGCGGTGCAACCGCGGGCCCGTTACAGGTACGCGCTGTTGACCCTGCAATCACACTACGCCACACTTTGTGACATAACGATGACGGGAATACGAGTTGTCATTGTCCCTCGATCCGGCCAGGCCGCAACGGCGCGGGCCATCCAGTACGAACATGGCGTGGGAGCTGCCGCGCCTTTTCTTTGAAGTCGGCCGGCTCGGGTTCTCCTGGCCGCTGCTGCTCCAGCAGGCGGCCCGCGGCGACGGCCATCCCGTCATGGTGCTCCCCGGGTTTCTCGGAGGCGACGATTCCACGCTGATCTTGCGCAGGTTCCTCACTCGGCTCGGTTACGTGTCCCTCCCCTGGCTGCATGGACGCAATACCGGCAACCCGTCGCTGCTCGATGGCGCCATACTGCGTTTCTACCGGGCTCATCATGCCAGCGGCGAGAAGATCTCCCTGATCGGGCAGAGCCTGGGCGGAATCTATGCGCGGGAGATCGCCCGCAAGTTCCCGGACGCCGTGCGCTCCGTGATCACGCTGGGCAGCCCGTTCGCGGCCAAGGACGACGAACACACCGCAAACCCGATGGTAACCCGGATGTTCGAGGCCATGTCCGGCCATACGACAGAAGAGATGCGCCGGCGCATGGGCGATCACGACGACCCCAGGGCGCCACTAGGCATGCCGAGTACCGCGATCTACAGCCGGACCGACGGTGTGGCGCACTGGAAGGCCTGCATGAATCGGGAGAGCGAACTGTCCGAAAACGTCGAGGTTCGGGCCAGCCACACGGGCATGGCCATGAACCCGGACGTTCTGCACGTGATTGCCGACCGCCTGGCCCAGGATCCCGAAGACTGGCGCCGGTTCAGCCGAACCAAGGGCTGCCGTCCCTGGATCTATCCGGAGCCTTCCCGCGTCTGATCCCGCCTCGCGCGGCTCGCCGCGATTTCCCCGTCGATTTCCGTCCTGGTACGCAGGAAGTCGACTCCGCGCGCTTCAGCGATACGCCGCACGTCCTCGAACTCCGACTTCCAGCGCACCAGCCCGTCCGGCTGGGTGATTACCTTGATGCGCACCGGCCCGAAGCTGGTGTTCACCGTTTCGGTTGCACGGGGAAGCGCATGCTTGACGAAGGGCAGCACCCGCAACCCGATCGTCGTGGAGCGGTTCAGCACCGCGTCGACGAGTGCTTCCTGAGCGTCGAGATGGCAAAGCACCGCCAGGCAGGTGCCCGGGCGGGACTTTTTCATGACGATGGGCGTCAGGTAAGCGTCGTCGGCGCCGAGTTCGAGCAGATGTTCAATGAGCGGTTCGTAGGCTTCCGGGCTCATGTCGTCGATGTTCGCCTCGATCTTGCAGTGCCGCGCGTCGGTCAGGGCGCCGGCTTCCAGTTCTCCGGACAGCACGCGCAGTACGTTCGGCACCGCGAAGTCCCGCGTGCCGATACCGTAGCCGAGCGCCGAGGCAGTGAAGTTCGCCGGCGCCTCGAAACGGTCGACACTGGCCTTGAGGATGGCGGCGCCCGTCGGCGTGGTGCTCTCGCCGTCCACGCCGCCGTAGGAACAAGGCACGCCCTTGAGAATCTCCTGGGTTGCCGGCACCGGTACCGGCAGGCGGCCGTGGGCGCAATCCACGAATCCGCCCCCCACCTCCACCGTGCCGCACAGCACCGCATCGACATCGAGATAATCCAGGCAGATCGCCGCGGCGACCACGTCGACGATCGAGTCCACTGCCCCCACTTCGTGAAAGTGAACCTGCTCGACGGGAATGTCGTGAATTTTCGCTTCCGCAACCGCGATCGCCTTGAAGATGCCCAGCGCCCGGTCCGCGATGCCTGCCGGATAGTCGGCGTTTCGAATCAGGGTCTTGATGTCCCGGTAATGCCGGTGGTCGGGCTGTTCGACGCATTGGCGAACCCGAGCCCGCGTTCCCGAGATGCCCTGCTTGCTGGCCGGGCGGAAGCTGACCTCGAACTCGTCAGCGCAGGGAAGGCGCCCCAGGTTGTCCAGGATATGGTCCCGGGGCACGCCGAGATCGACCATGGCGCCCAGATGCATGTCGCCGCTGATTCCCGCGTGGCACTGGTAATAGAGGGCTTTCATGTTCGCCTGCCTCCCGCGCTCGTCGCAGGCGTGCGGGTGAGGCGTCGCACAAACCCCGGACCCGTCAGCAGGTCCGGGCATTCGCCTAATACGATATCGATTGCTCCAGAACCACCCACCGCCCGTCCCTCACCTGGGAAAGGGCGCTCTCGGTGGCGCCTTTGTGATTGTCGGCGGAAAACGAGACCCTGTAGCCGAAGATGTCGGTGTAGTCGGTTATCGCCTCCACGCCGCGCAGCAGCGACTCGACGGTGAGATCGGGGCCGGCGTTCTCCAATGCCTTGATGGCAAGGTCCGCGCCCCGGTAGCCCTCCATTGCCGGCAGGCCCGGCTCTACGTCGTACAGGGCCACGTAGCGGTCCCACCAGGCCTGCACCTCCGGTGATTTCTCGTCGTCGGCGTAGAGCCTCGCCATGTGCACGAAGGCATAGTAGCCATCGCCACTCTCCTGGTCGGCAATCACCTGCC
Organism: Pseudomonadales bacterium; assembly: GCA_963663395.1. GTDB lineage: Bacteria > Pseudomonadota > Gammaproteobacteria > Pseudomonadales > Azotimanducaceae > Azophilus. Next base: position 2,615,748 of record OY760226.1, on the reverse strand, counting down.
CATAGGCGGCGTTGTTGCCTACCCAGGCGACACCGGTCCAGCCCATCTTGCGAGCCGTATCCAGCACCAGGATCGTGTCGCGGTGCACCGTGCCCATCAGCACCAGGTCGCAGCCCGCGTTCCTGAGCCGTAACACCGCGGCGGTGAACTCGCTTTCCGTCGGCTTGTGCGCTGCCTCGGCGGCAACCTCCAGCCCCATCTCCCGGACCTGGTCTTCAACGGCATCCCGAATCTCGAGCCCGTAGTCCGTGTCGTGATAGATCGCGCAGACCGTCTTCCTGCCCTCGCGCTCCACGAAGTACTTGATGGCCGCCCTGACTTCGTCGTAGTAGATACCGTGCTGGGAGAACTTCATCGGGTGAAAGGGCTCCACCATCGCCCGCGCACCGGATACCGGAAACAGGTTGGGCACCCCCTGCTCGAACTGCTGGGGCATGACGGCATTGTTAGTGGGCGTCCCTACCGCCAGGATCATGGCGAGAATGTTGTCGCGGTTGATGAGCTTGTTGGCAGCCTGGATGGCTCGCGGCACCTGGTAGGAGGTGTCTTCCACCACGAACCGGATCCGGCGCCCATGGACGCCGCCGGCTTCGTTGGCCTCATCGAGCCGCATGCGTGCGCCGTTGACCACGCCCACACCCCAGATGGCGATCGGGCCCGACACATCCGTGTAGGTGCCGAGTACGATTTCTTCGTCGCTGACCCCCCGGATCGCAACGGCATCATCGTCTTCCGAATCCCCGCCCGAACACCCGGCAAGCAGCAGCGGCACTGCAAACAACACGCTCTTCGCGACAACTGCTCTCATACGCAAAAGACTCAATCCCGCGGAAAGCCCGATTCTACTGCGTCCGATTCCCCGAAACGAGGCGCGCACGCATCAACTGGACAACTCGAATGGAACAATTAGCCCACGTCCGGCGTTGTTCCCCGCGCTTTAGCGCGCCGATTTAGCGGGCCGCTTCGGCGCCCCGGCGGGAGAAAACTGCTAGTACATTTCCCCGATCAGGTCCTTGTACTTCTCATGGACCACCTTGCGCTTCAGCTTCTGGGTGGGCGTCAGTTCGTCGTCTTCGGGGTCGAGCAGCTGGTCGATCAGGCGGAACTTCTTGACGGTCTCTACCCGCGCGAACTTCGCGTTTACCCGCTCGACCTCCTCGCCGATCAGGTCCTGCACCTCGCTGGTGTGGCAGAGGCTGGTGTAGTTGGTGAAGGGCACGTCGTTGTCCTGGGCGAACTTGGTGACGTTCTCGTGGTCGATCATGACCAGGCAGGTGAGGTAGGGGCGCCGGTCGCCGACGACCACCGCGTCGGTGATGAAGGGCGAGAACTTGAGCTGGTTCTCGATCTCGCTGGGCGTGATGTTCTTGCCGCCCGCCGTGATGATGATGTCCTTCATGCGGTCGACGATGTAGACGTAGCCGTCCTCGTCGATGCGGCCCACATCGCCCGTGTGCAGCCAATCCTGCCGGATGGTTTCCGCCGTCTTCTCCGGCTTGTTCCAGTAGCCCTTGATGACGCCGGCGCTCCTGATGAGGATCTCGTCGTCGTCCGACAGCGTCACCTCCACCTCCCGGTTGGATTTGCCGACGCTGCCGATACGCGACTGCCCGGACACGTTGGCGGTGGCGAGCCCGCTGCACTCGGTCTGCCCGTACACTTCGTACATGGGCCTGTTCAGCGCCCAGAACCAGTCGATCAGCTCCGGCGCGATGGGCGCGGCCCCGGTCGACAGCCAACGGCAGCGGTCGATGCCAAGGAAGACCCGGATGTTCTTGAATACCAGGAAGTCCAGTATCGGGTAAACCAGGGCCAGCGCCCAGGGCACGCGCCCGCCCGCCTTGAGATATCGCGCGCGTCTGCGTCCGAGCCTGAGCGCCAGTTCGTACGCAAGACGTCCGAGCGCCGTACCGTCCTTCAGCTTGATGATGATGGTCGAGTGCTGTTTTTCCCACACCCTCGGCACCGCGAAAGCCACCGTGGGCGCCACCTCCTGCTGGTCGTGCACGAAGGTTTCGGGTTCCTCGACGAGGTTGACCACGCAGCCCGACTCGATGCCGCTGGTCACGTAGAACATGCGCCCCGCGATGTGGGCCAGCGGCAGGAAGCCGAGTTGTTCGTCGGTTTCCCGGAAGCCGTAGATATCCTGCATGTTGCGCATCATGAAGAGCATGTTGCGCTGGCTGATCATGGCGCCCTTGGGCGGGCCCGTGGTGCCGGAGGTGTAGGTGAGCACCATGAGGTCTTCCGGGCGGGCGGCTTCGATTTCCCGTTTCCAGGCATTGGGGTGTTCCTCACCGTAGGCACGGCCAAGCTCCAGGAGGTCTTCGTAGCTCAGGCACGCTTCGTCCCGGAAGTTGCGCAAACCCTCCATGTCGAAGATGACGATCTTTTCCACTGTCGGCGTGCGCTCGCGAACCTCGAGGATCTTGTCGAGCTGCTCCTCGTCCTCGGCGAAGTAGAAGCGGGTGGAGCTGTCGTTGACCAGGTATTCCACCTGCACCGGGGAATCCGTGGGATAGACGCCGTTGGTGACGCCGCCGATGCAGTTGATGCCGAGGTCGGTGAATACCCATTCCCTGCACACCTCCGCGGCAATCGAACAGACATCGCCGCGCTTCAGCCCCAGCGCCTTCAACCCGAGCCCGACCAGGCGCGCCTGCTCGCCGTAGTCGGCCCAGGTGTATTCGTTCCAGATGCCGAAGTCCTTTTCCCGGAGCGCGATCCGGTCGGACCACTCGGTGACCCGCTTGCGGAACAGCCGGGGCAGCGTATCGCACCCGTCTACGATCTGTTCAGCCATCTTTCAGACTCCTTGAGCGGCATTGTTGTGGACAGTTGAACGGCCCCGCGTATTCTCTCAGCGCCAGGTCTTGCGCTGTTTCCACCGGCGCCTGCCCCGCACCCCCTGATCTTTCATCCCGAGATAGAACTCCTGGATATCCGTCGCGTTCTTCAACCGCTCGCAGGTATCCTCCATGACGATACGGCCCAGTTCCATCACGTAGCCGTAATCGGCGATGTCCAGCGCCATTCTGGCGTTCTGTTCCACCAGCAGCACCGTTACCCCCTGTTCGCTGTTCAGGCGAGTGACGATCTCCGCGATTTCGTGCACAAGCTTGGGCGCCAGCCCCAGGGAGGGCTCGTCCAGCAGCATGAGCCGGGGCCGCAGCATCAGGGCGCGGCCGATGGCCAGCATCTGCTGCTGGCCGCCGGAGAGCACCTGGGCGGGCTGCCTGACGAATTCCTTCAGGACGGGGAAGTAGTCGTAGACGAGTTCCACATCCGCATCGATTTCCCGGTCGCTGCGCGAATAGGCGCCCATGCGCAGGTTTTCCTCCACGGTCAGGAACGGGAACACCTCGCGCCCTTCCGGCACGTGACCGATACCGAGCCGCGCCACCCAGTCCGGGTCCCGCGCCTGAATGGGCCGGCCCTCGAACAGCACGCTGCCTTTCTGGGGGTCCATGGCGCCGCTGATGGTCTTGAGCACGGTGGTCTTGCCGGCGCCGTTGGCCCCCAGCACGGTGACGATGCTGCCCTCTTCAACGCGCATGCTGATCCCGTGAATCGCCAGGATCGGGCCGTAGTAGGTCTCGATATTGCGCAGCTCGAGCAGGTCCGCCATCGTCAGTCCCCGAGGTAGGCCCGCAAAACTTCCGGGTGGTTCTGAACGGCGGCCGGCTCGCCGATGGTGATGGTCTGCCCGTCCGCCATGGCGAGCACCCGGTCCGATGCGCTGGTAACCAGGTTCATGTCGTGCTCGACCATGATCACGGTGATGCCGAGTTCCTCGTTGATGTCCTCCAGCCAGAACGACAGGTCCTCGGTCTCTTCCGGGTTGAGCCCGGAGGACGGCTCGTCGAGCAGCAGCAGTTTCGGCTTCAGGCACAGGGCCCGGGCAATCTCCACCATCTTGCGCACCCCGTAGGGCAACTCGCCGATCACCTTGCGGCGGTGGCTGCGCAGGTCCAGGAGGTCGATGACATCCTCCACCGCCTCGCGCAACGCCAGTTCCTGGCGGCGCACTGACGGCAGAAACAGCAACTCGGAGAACAGGTTGCTCTCGCGGTGAATGTGGCAGCCGATCAGCAGGTTCTTCAGCACCGTTTCCTGCTCGAACAGCTCCGTATTCTGAAAGGTGCGCGCAATGCCGAGTTCCGCCACCGCGTGGCCGGGAACCCCGGTGATGTCGCGGCCGTCGAAGACGATCGAGCCCTGGTCCACATCGTAGATGCGGCTGATGAGGTTGAAGATGGTGGTCTTGCCGGCGCCGTTGGGCCCGACGATGCTGAACACCTGCCCCCGATCCACGGCAAAGGAAACGTCCTGAACGGCCTTGACGCCGCCGAAGCTGACCGAGATGCCGTTGGCCGCCAGCAGCGTCACTTCAGCCGCTCCGTGCGCAGGTAGCTTTTCTGGCGCTTGTAGGTCGCGCGGCGGTACAGCGGAAACTGTTCGAAATAGAGGCGTATCTTGCGCCAGCGCCCGTACAGACCGAGCGGCTCGTAGATCAGGAACAGGATCAGGATCAGCCCGAAGATGCCCGGCTCCAGGCCGGGGATCTGCGAGACTGCCGGCGGCACGGTGTCCCTGAAGATCGCGATTCCCTGGGGCAGGAGGCCGATGAACATGGCGCCGAATATGACCCCGTGCATGGACCCGAGGCCGCCGACCACGACCATCAGCAACAGTTGAATGGACATGATCAGCGTAAACGCGTCCGGCGCGAGGTAGCTGATCTTGTGCGCGAACAGCCCGCCCGCAAGCCCGGTGAAGCCGGCGGAGATCGCAAAGGCAAGGCTCTTGGTGTAAGCGAGACTGATGCCCATGCTCTCCGCCGAAGTCTCCGAGTCGCGCACCGCCACCATGGCCCGCCCGGTGGGGCTGCGCAGCCAGTTGAGCGCGGCGATCATGCAGAAGAAGAGCACGGCAAGGCACAGGTAATAGAAGGCCGCCGGCGTCGACAGGTCGATTAGGAACTCGGGCTTGGGCACGGCCAGGCCCCGGTACCCGCCGGTTACGGACTCCCAGTGCCCCAGCACCTGTTCGACGATCATGGCGAACGCCAGGGTCGCCACGGCCAGGTAGATGCCCGTCATGCGCAGGGCCGGGATGCCGACTATTCCCCCCACGATCGCCGTCAGGCCGGTGGCCACGGCCAGGGCCAGCGGCAGCGGCCAGCCGTGGGTCAAAAGCCACGCATGGGTATAGGCGCCAATCGCCAGGAAGGCCGCATGGCCCAGGCTCACCTGGCCCGTGTAACCCACCAGCAGCATCAACCCGATGCCGGCGATGGCATAGATGTAGACCAGGGACAGTTCCCCGAGGTAGAACCGGTCCAGCACCAGGGGCGCCAGCAGCACGCCAAGGGCCAGCAGGCCGTACCAGAGCCGCTGCCCGTTGTGCTCGAACAGGTCGATATCCTGGCCGTAGTGAACTTTGCGGTTGAAGCGCACGACCCGCTAAATCTCCGGTTCACGGGCCAGGTTGTCGAACCGGTCAAGTTCGTACCCGTTCGCCGCTTTCACGTCGAGTCGCACCATCGCCCCGTCAGACCTTCTTCTGCTGCATGGTGGCGAACAGGCCTTCCGGCCGCACCATGAGCATCACCAGCAGCAGCACATAGGCGCTCAACTCCGAAAACCCGGGCCACAGGTAGCGGCCGGCAAACTGCTCCACCAGGCCGATCAGCAGCCCGCCGAGCAGCGCGCCGGGCAGGTTGCCGAAACCGCCGACTATCGCCGCGGCGAAGGCCTTGATGCCGATGAATCCCATCAGGGGGTCGATCAGCGAGACCGGTGCCATGAGAATGCCGGCAAACGCCGATATGACTGCGGAGAGCGCCCAGACCAGCGAAAAAACGCGCTTCACCGGAATCCCCACGTAGAACGCCGCCAACTGGTTCTGCGACGCGGCCTGCATGGCGATGCCGAGCCGGGTGAACCGGAAGAACAGGTACAGCAGCCCGCACAGGACCAGGGTGCCGCCCATGATGACGACGTTCTCGGCGCCGATGACGAGGTTTTCCCACTGCCAGACGATGCCCACGTACGGCAGGTCCAGTGCCCGGGGCTCGTTGCCCCAGATGGCGCCCGCCACCGCGCGCAGCGTGAAACCGAGACCGATGGTCAGCATCAGCACGGCGAAATGCGGTTCGCCGATCATGGGCCGCAGCAACACCCGTTCCAGCAGGGCTCCGACAACGGCCATGACGAATACCGCGGCCAAGAGGCCCAGCGCAAAGGGCCAGTCCAGCAGGTTGATGAAGACAACGGCCATGAAGGCGCCGATCATCATGATCTCGCCCTGGGCGAAGTTGACCATCTCGGTGGCCTTGTAGATCAGCACGAAGCCGAGCGCGATCAGGCCGTAGACACACCCTTGCGAAACGCCGCTGATCAGCAGCTGAACGATCTCCACCGGCAGTCCTTACACCGGCCCGGGCTTTCGCCCGTACATCAGGCCGCGCTCGAGCACCACTCTTCCCTGTCCCAGGACAAGCCGCGGAGTATCACATTAATCACCAAAGGGTGGTAGATTTGCCGTTTTTACGGACATTGGGAAGATCATGACGCTTCGAATCAACTCCACGGCGCCCGACTTCACCGCCGAGACGACCCAGGGAACCATCAGTTTTCACGACTGGATCGGCGACGGCTGGGCCATCCTGTTCTCGCACCCCAAGGATTTCACGCCGGTGTGCACCACCGAACTCGGCTACATGGCGGGCCTCGCACCGGAGTTTGCCAGCCGCAACTGCAAGGTCATCGGCTTGAGTGTCGACCCGGTGACCAACCACGCCGAGTGGTCGAAGGATATCGAGGAAACCCAGGGCCACGCGGTCAACTATCCGCTGATCGGCGACCCGGAACTCAACGTGGCGAAACTCTACGACATGCTGCCGGCCGAAGCGGGAGATACTTCCGAAGGTAGGACCCCGGTCGACAACGCCACCGTCCGCTCGGTATTCGTGATCGGCCCGGACAAGACCATCAAGGCCATGCTCACCTACCCCATGAGCACCGGGCGCAACTTCGACGAAGTGTTGCGGTTGGTCGATTCGTGCCAGCTCACCGCAAAGCACCAGGTTGCAACCCCCGTGAACTGGCAGCACGGAGAAGACGTCATCATCGTGCCCGCGGTATCCGACGAAGCGGCCCGGGAGAAATTCCCGGGCGGCTGGCGGGCGCCCAAGCCCTATCTGAGAATCGTGCCGCAGCCCGAGTAGTCTCCACACCGGCCCAGGCGGCATGAACGGGCCCGAGGCCGGCTCCGGGCGCCCCGCCGCGTCCGGTCGCCCCGCCACGTCCGGGCGCCCCGCCACGTCCGGTCGCCTCGCCGCGCTTGGGCCCGGCATCCTGTTCGCCGCAGCCGCCATCGGCGTCTCCCATGTCGTTCAGTCCACCCGGGCCGGCGCGGTATACGGGCTGGCCATGGTCGCGCTGATTGCCGTTATCGGCATCGTCAAGTACCCCGCCATACGCTTCGGCAGCCAGTACACCGCCGCAACCGGCAAGAGCCTGCCGGAAAACTATGTCGACCAGGGCTGGTGGGCGGTATCCCTGTACCTGGTCACGCAACTACTGACCGTCTGGTTCGTGCTGGCTGCCATCGCCGTCACCACTGCGGGGCTGGTGCTGACCGTGTTCGACCTGGCCATGGGCCCCGTCGCGCTGACCGGCTGGCTCATGGCCGGCACGGCGCTGCTGCTGACGATCGGCCACTACCGATGGCTGGAGCGCGTCGGCAAGGCCCTGGTATTCGTCCTGGTCGTCATGGTGGTAGTCGCCGCAGGCGCCGCCGTACCGAAAATCGACTGGAGCGTCGGCAACTTCGCCTTCGAGCGTATCGATGTCCCCCTGCTGTTGTTCGTGGTCGCCATGGCGGGCTGGCTGCCGACCCCCGTGGACGCCTCCATCCTCACCTCCGTCTGGACAAGCGCCAAGCTGAAAGCGTCGGGAACTGGCATTACCAGCACCGACGCCCGCTTCGACTTCAACCTGGGCTATGTGACCGCCATGGTGCTCGCGGTCGGCTTCCTGCTGCTCGGTGTCGCCGTGATGCACGAACCCGGCATAGCGCCCAGGGATTCGCCCCCGGAGTTCGCCGCCCAGGTGATTGCGCTGTTTACGGAGACCGTGGGCGGTTGGAGTTTCTACCTGATCGGCGCGGCGGCCATTGCCGCGATGTTCTCCACGCTGCTCGCCGCCATGGACGGCTACCCGCGCCAGTTCGCCTACGCATTCGCCGGATTGCGCGGCACGGAAGCGCCCCGGTGGTTTGTCCCGGCGCTCGTGTGGGCCTGCGCGCTGGGCTCATACTTGCTGCTTGCGGCTCTGTTGACTTCCTTCACCCGGTTCATCGACCTGACAACTACCCTCGGCTTCGTCATGGCGCCCATTTACGCTTTCCTCAATCACAGGGCCATGACCGGCGCCGAGGTACAAGAAGCCTACCGTCCGTCGCGCGGGTTGCGGCTGTGGAGCCTCGTCAGTCTCGTCATCCTCGCCCTGGCCAGCGTTATTTACCTCTACGTCCGGTTCGTACACGGCTGAAATCGTTTCGCGGGCACCATCTGGATTTCCAATCCATTTTCATTCCACATTTGCTGTGAACTGATTTCAGCATTGCCCCTTAGCATTGAACTCAACCGATTACAGGACGCACCTGTTGCCAAGGTGGATGACGTGAACGGAATCGACATGAACGAGAGCGACGCGCCGCTGACGGCGAACGAAACAGCGCTACTCCTCGGCGCTTTCGCAACCCTTGCAGTGAGCATGCTTTCGTTCCTCGCCCTGTAACCGGTCAATCCCAACTCTCCGTAGAGACCTTGTGATGACCTATCTGGCCAACCCCGCGTAAGCGGGGTTTTTTTTGGCCGGCTCCAGCCATCCTGGGTCGACGACAACGAGGCTTCTACCGCCGATCCACGTCCCCCTTCCCACGTCCCCCCTTCCCACATCCCCCCTTGCAGTGGCCGACAACCGGTAGGACACTTGCATCCCAACGCGCAAACGCCTTGACAGCCAACGCCTGACCGGAGGAATAACGGCATGAAATACCTGCACACCATGGTTCGCGTCACCGATATCGACGATTCGCTGGACTTCTACTGCAACAAACTCGGGCTCGAAGAGGTGGGCCGGCACGAGAGCGAGCCCGGCCGCTTCACGCTGGTCTTTCTGGCCGCGCCGGGCAACGAATCCGCGCAGGTCGAACTCACCTGGAACTGGGACCCTGAAGAATTGACCGGCGGACGCAATTTCGGGCATCTCGCCTACGAGGTGGACGACATCTACGCGACGTGCCAGCACCTCATGGACTCGGGCGTGACCATCAACCGCCCGCCCCGCGACGGACGCATGGCATTCATTCGTTCGCCGGACGGCGTATCCGTGGAACTCCTGCAGCGCGGGCAGGCGCTGCCGCCGGCGGAGCCCTGGCAAGAGATGGGAAATACCGGCGTCTGGTGAGCCCTGCGGTGGTTCCGCCCACCGCAATGTGTTACTTTTCGTAGCACTTGTTCCACTATTTCGCCCGATCTATCGGTCGCCGGGACGGTCGGTCAGCGGCTGACCCGCGACACCAAACGTCGAATCCGCCGATAGTGCGCGAAAAATGCGCGAAAAATACACCAGCGAAAAATGCACCGGAGAGGTGGTCAATTGAGTGAAGTTCGCACCCGTTCGCCGCAATCCAACGGGGCTGGGGCATCGCCCTGCTAAGCAATGCGCCGAACGTACATAACCGCCCTGGCCATCGCCGTTGCGATCGGCATCTGGCTGCTCTCCGGGCAGATTGGTACCGAAGATCCGCCACCCAGGCCCACGCCCGCCGAACTGGCGAAACAGCGGGCCGCCATGGCCCAGGACCGGGCGCCTACCCGGGTACGCGCCCGGGTCATCCACGCCACTCCGCAGTTTCGGCACCTGCGGGTGCGGGGCAAGACGGAGAACAAGCGCACGGTGCAGGTGCGCGCCGAATTGACCGGAACCATCGTGCAACGGCCAGTGGAGCGTGGCTCCCCGGTGACCGCCGGCGATCTGCTCTGCCGCATCTCCGTCGAAGACCGCGAGGCTGAACTCAGGCTGACGCTCGAGGCGCTGAACCAGGTGCGCCTCGAGTACGACGGCAGCCTCGAACTGCAGGCGCGCGGGCTCTTGTCCGAGACCGCCGTCGCCCAGGCCAGGGCGAGGCTGGCCGGTGCGGAAGCGGAACTGAAGCGCAGCGAACTGGACCTGGCCAGAACCCACGTCAAGGCGCCGTTCAATGGCATCGTGGAAGACGTTCATCAGGAAGTCGGCGACTACGTGAACCCCGGCTCTCCCTGCGCCACCATCGTCGACCTCGACCCGATGCTGCTCGTCGGCCGCATTTCCGAGGCCGACGTGGCGCGAGTGTCCGTCGGGCAGCAGGCCCGGGGCCTGCTCCACGGCGGCCGGCAGGTCACCGGGGCGATCAGCTTCGTCGGCCAGCAGAGCGATCCCGCCACCCGCACCTACCGGATCGAAATACCCATACCCAACCCCGCCTACGAACTGCGCAGCGGCATATCCACGGAGATCGCGATTCCCATCGCCGAGGTTCAGGCGCAGCACATAAGCCCGGCGCTGTTCGCGCTGGACGACGCGGGGGTCATCGGCGTTCGCACGATCGGCGACGACGGCCGCGTACGCTTTCACGCGGTGGACATCGTCCGGGAAGACGCTGCCGGGGTCTGGGTGTCGGGCCTGCCCGCGATCGCAACGCTGATCACCGTCGGGCAGGAACTGGTGGTCCCCGGAGAATATGTCGAAGTCGACTTCGAACCCACATCGGAGATGCCCGCCGCCGCGCCGGGTATCGCCCCGGGTACCCTAGCTCCCGAGAACCAACCCGATTCCTCCCGTACCGCCGAGCATCGGCCCGCCAGCGCATGAATGCCGTCATCGATGCGGCCATCAACCGCTACAAGACCACACTCATGGTCATGGTCATGGTGGTTGTAGCGGGCCTGTTCGCCCGCAACGCCATTCCCGTCGCCAACGAGCCCAACATCCAGATTCCCTTTTACATCATCACGGTCATACACGAGGGCATCACGCCGGAGGACGCGGAACGACTCCTGGTCATGCCTCTCGAAGTGGAGTTGCGCAACGTCGAGGGCATTGATGAGTTGACCTCCTACGCTTCGGAAGGCGCGGCAACGGTCATGGTCGAGTTCGATGCGGAATTCGATCTCGACCGTGCGCTGCAGGATGTTCGGGAAGCCGTGGACAACGCGAGGCCCGAGATGCCGGGCACCATCGAGGAACCGATCATTCGCGAGACCACCACCGAGGACTTTCCGATCCTCCAGGTCAATCTCGTCGGCGAGGATGTACCCGAACGCGTGCTCTACAACCTTGCGATCGAACTGAAGGACGAGATCGAGATCATCCCCGAGGTGCTCGATGCCGAATTGCAGGGCCACCGGGAGGAAGTGCTCGAAGCGATCATCGACCCCAATGCGCTCGAAGCCTACCGGATCGCCAACGACGAACTGATCAACACCATCGTCCGCAACAACCGCCTGATTCCCGCGGGCAGCCTCGACACCGGCGAGGGACGCTTCTCCGTCAAGGTACCGAGCGTCATCGAGCAGGCCCGCGATGTGTTCGACCTGCCCGTGCGGGTCAAGGACGATGCGGTGGTTACGCTCGGCGATGTCGCAACCGTGCGCCGCACCTTCAAGGACCGCACCAGCTACGCCCGCGTGAACGGCGAGGCCGCAATCTCCCTGAATATCCTCAAGCGCGCGAATGCCAACATCGTCGACACCATTGCCGCCGTAAAGCAGACGGTCGACAAGGTTCGCCCGAACCTGCCCGCAAAGGTGTCCATCTACTATTCGCAGGACCAGGCACCCTGGACCCTGCAACAGGTCACGGAACTGCAGGGCAACATCCTGACGGCGCTCGCACTTGTCATGATCGTCGTGGTGGCTGCCATGGGGTTCCGCAGCGGCGTCATCGTCGGGCTGGGCATTCCCGTTTCCTTCCTGTTCTCGATGACGCTGCTCTACCTGATCGGGTACACATTCAACTTCATGGTCATGTTCGGCATGCTGCTCGGGCTCGGCATGCTGATCGACGGGGCCATCGTCGTCACCGAATACGCCGACCGCAAGATGGTCGAGGGCTTTGACCGCCGCAGTGCCTATGCGCTGGCCGCCAAGCGCATGCTCTGGCCGGTCACCGCCTCCATCGCAACCACCCTGGCCGCATTCCTGCCGCTGATGTTCTGGCCGGGCGTGCCCGGGCAGTTCATGCGCTACCTGCCGGTGACCGTATTCACCGTGCTTACGGGTTCGCTGCTGTATGCACTGGTATTCGGGCCGGTGCTGGGTGCGCTGTTCGGCCGTCCCGGCGCCCGGGATGCGCGCTCGGTGGAAACGCTCAGGCAACTGGAGGAAGGCGACCCGTCCAGGATGCGGTCGATCACCGGGCTGTACGCCCGTGTTCTCCGTGTGGCAACCCGTCACGCGGGGCTCACCCTTGTCCTGGCCCTTGCCGTCGTCGGCGGAACCTTCTGGGCATACGGCCAGTTCGGGAAAGGCGTAATCTTCTTTTCCGACACGGAAGGCAAGTTCGCCATCGTCACCGTCCGTGCCAGGGGCAACCTGGCCGCCAACGAGATCGACACCCTGGTCGGCGAGGTGGAAGAGCGGATACTGCAGACCAGCGGCATCCTCGATGTCAACACTTATACGTCGTTGTCCAACATCTCCTCTCCCTGGGGGGGCGGCGGCGGTTTCGATATTGTCGGCCGGCACTTCATCGAACTGCACGACGAGAACGACAGGGAGCGAAAGACCACCGAAATCCTGGAGGATATCCGCCAGCGCACCGGGGACCTAGCGGGCATCGCCGTGGAAGTGAGGCAGATGGAACAGGGCCCTGCCGAGGGCAAGCCCATCGAGATTGAATTCGCCTCCCAGCACAAGCCGCTCCTCGAACCGGCGGTAGAGACGGTGTTGAACCACATGCACCAGCACGTCGAGGGGCTGCGCGACATTGAAGACACGCGCTTTCTGCCGGGTATCGAGTGGAAGCTCTCCGTCGACAGAGCCCAGGCCGCACTCTACGGCGCCGACGTTTCCCAGGTCGGCGTCGCCGTGCAACTGGTTACCAACGGCGTCAAGGTCGGCGAGTACCGGCCCGACAACGCCGACGATGCCGTGGACATTCGCGTGCGCTATCCGCTGGAGGCGCGAGGCCTGGGCATGCTGGATGAACTGAGGGTCAACACCGCCGAGGGGCTGGTGCCCATCTCGAATTTCGTGCAGCGGGAGGCCGGCCCGAGCGTGGATACTATCCAGCGCTCCAACGGCGTCCCGGTGAAGTACATTCGAGCCGATGTCGCGCCCGGCGTGCTCGCGGACAACAAGGTCAAGGAAATCGAGTCCTGGCTGGCAGGAGAGAACTTCGACCCCCGGCTAAGCATCCGCTTCCGGGGCACAAACGAGGATCAGCAGGATTCCATCGCTTTCGTTTCGGTGGCGTTCCTGATGTCACTGATACTCATGTTCATACTGCTCGTGACGCAGTTCAACAGTTTCTACCAGTCCCTGCTCATCCTGTTCGCCGTGGTTCTCTCCACGGCAGGGGTGCTGCTCGGGTTGCTGCTGCTCGGCCAGCCGTTCAGCGCCGTCCTGACCGGGATTGGCGTCGTCGCACTGGCCGGCATCGTGGTGAACAACAACATCGTGCTGATTGACACCTACAACCATCTGCGCCGGGAGCACCCGGAACTCGACTACATTTCACTGATCGTGCGCACCGGAGCGCAACGCCTGCGCCCGGTCACGCTGACCACCCTCACCACGGTGTTCGGACTTCTCCCCCTGGCAAGCAACACCAGCATCGACCTGGCCAACCGGGCAATCCTCTACGGCGGCATGATGTCGGCCTTCTGGGTACCGCTGGCCCAGGCCATCGTGTCGGGGCTCACGTTTGCGACGCTGCTTACCCTGGTGGTGACCCCCGCGATGCTGGCCGTTCCGCACCAGTTCTCGGCCGGTGTCAATCGATTGAAGCTGCGAATCCGCCGCCGCCTCGCGCCGGCACGGTCGGTTGCCCAGGGCTGATTGCGGAAAAAAACACCCCGGCGACAAGGTCTCGGGGAGGAAGGGATCTGAGCGTCGCCGGGGCGGTTCCCAAAGGAACGAAGGACAGTGATTCTGACGGCAGGGCCCAGGAGACAATATGGCTTTTGTCTCTTTCTCATGTAGGAAAAAAGCCATGGCGGCTGCTCGATATCTCTTCACCAGGTGTGCGGGCCAATTTCCGGTTCCTTGCCACGGAAGCCAATCGACGCTGGATTTCGGCTTCGATTACTTGCAAGCTTGCGCATCTCGCCTGTCACCGCCACCCGGGAAGTTGATGTCGTGAGCCTGTCTCTCGGTGTACATATCGGCCAGCAGAACATATCCATGGACGACTTGCGCGCCCTCTGGCGCAAGCTCGACGGCGCCGGCGTCGACTGGCTCTCGGCCTGGGACCATTTCTACGAGGCGCCGCCGAAAAACGGTACCGAGCCCCACTTCGAGGCCCTTGCGACCCTCGGCGCGCTGGCCGCCGAAACGCGCAATGCCCGCATCGGCTGCCTCGTGTTCTACATCGGCTACCGCAATCCCGCCCTGCTGGCCAAGGCGGCCACCACCCTCGACCACATCAGCGGCGGCCGTTTCGAACTCGGGCTCGGAGCCGGCTGGCACATCTGGGAAGCTACCGCCTACGGGTATCCGTTCCCGGACATCGGTACCCGGCTGGACATGCTGGAAGAAGGGGTACAGATCATCCGGCAGATGCTCACCGAGGAGCGCACCAACTTCAACGGCAGGCATTTCCAGGTGGTGGACGCGAGTTGCCTGCCCGGGCCGGTGCAGGACAGGTTGCCCATCTGGATCGGCGGAACCGGCGAAAAACGCACGCTCAAGATCACTGCCGCCCACGCGGACGGCTGGAATGCCGCCTACCTGTCACCGGGCGAATTCGGCCGCCTGAACCAGGTGCTCGACCACTGGTGCGAAGATGAAGGACGCGACCCCGGCTCCATCAAGCGTGCAATCAACCTGATGTTCAACCTGGGCGTCGATCACGCGGACGTGGAACGGCAGCGATTGAGGATTGCCGAAGACTGGCGGGTACTGCGCGGACGCATTCCGGAAGGCACGCTACTGTGCACCCCGGACCATGCCGTCGAGCGCCTGGGGGAGTACATCGAAGCCGGCGCCCAGGAAATCAACATCGCACTGCGCGCTCCCTGGAATCAGGAAGCGCTGGATGCGTATCTCACGGAAGTGATGCCCCGGGTGCGGGCCTTGTAGAATCGCGCCGACCGCGGCCGACGCGCCGGCCACGGGCCGGCGGGCGTACTCAGGCCCGCATTTGCCTGCCGAGTTTTCTGGGTACGGAAAAGAAGCCCATGCGAGGCTGCTCACCCGCATCCAGGCAATCCGCCTTCAACCGGCAACTGTATTCGGCGAGCACCGGAATCATGGCGAACGCACCCAGCAGTTGACCGAGCGCCCTGGTATGCACCGCGTACCAGCCGTCGCCGAGGTGCGGCGCCGTCTGGAAAAAGCCGATGAAGTAGAAGAACGTGGCCGCCGTCGTCACCAGGGCCAGCACCCGCGCCGCATTGAGCGGCAGCCGCCTTACCAGGGTAATGAAGGCCAGAGCGGACCCGAACAGGTACGTGCCGACCAGGAATGAGCCATCGGGAACCCCGAGGTGGAGAAGCGCCAGCAGGATGAAACCGAAACCGATGAATCCGTTGAGGTAACTCATGCCGGCCCGGAACCTACTTGCCCTCGGCGAGCCGCTGGTTAGGCACCGGTGACCGTGGCAGGCTCGGCGGAAGTGCCCATATCGGCAATGAAGGGTCGGCGAAGCGCTCCGCCTCGACTCCCTGCCTGACATGGTTTCGCCTCATACGCGACCGGAAATGCCCCTGGGCATGAATAACGTAATAGCGAATAGTCGTAAAACGCGCCGGTGCCGTCAACCATTACGTTACATTTGGTGACACTTTTTTAGCTGTCGTTCTCGGCGTCTGTTTTTGCCGAATATAAATCTATTTAGTTATAACTTATCGGAATAAAAAACAGCGCATCCGCGCCAGGACCTGTCCGGCGTCAACGACGCCCGGCGACCGCTTGGAACCGGAAATGCCTCTACATGCGTTCCAGGATGGTAGCGGTGCCCATGCCTCCACCCGTGCACATCGCCACCAGCGATGTCTCCTTGTCGAGGCGGTGCAACTGCTCCACGGCAGTGCCGATCAGCATGCCGCCGGTCGCGCCGATGGGATGACCGAGGGCGATGGCGCCGCCGTCCACGTTGACGATGTCATGGTCGACTTCGAGTTCCTTCATGAATTTCAGCACCACGGACGCAAAAGCCTCGTTGATCTCGAAGAGGTCGATGTCGTCCTTCGTCATGCCGGCTTTCTCCAGGCACCGTGTTGCCGCCGGCGCCGGCGCGGTGAGCATGATCAGCGGTTCCGTGCCCGCTGTCGCCGTCATGCGAATGCGCGCCTTGGGCTCAAGGCCGTGGGCCTTCGCGTAGTCGGGGCTGGTGACCAGCACCGCGCTGGCCCCGTCCACCACGCCCGACGAATTGCCGGCGTGGTGCACGTGCTCGATGGCGTCCACCTGCGGATAGACCTGGCTCACCAACTCGCTGAACGGCCGATCGAAACCTTCGGGTTGCAACCCGGTCATGGCCGCAAACGAGGGTTTGAGGCCTTCCAGGCTTTCCACGGTAGTGCCCGGGCGGGGATGTTCGTCCCGGTTCAGCGCCAGGCTGCCGTCTTCGTTGTGTATCGGCACCAGCGCGTCCTTGAATCGACCTTCCTCGATCGACCGCGCCGCTCGCGTCTGGCTTTCCACGGCGTAGGCGTCCACATCGTCCCGGGAGAAACCTTCCAGGGTCGCGATCAGGTCCGCGGAAATGCCCTGGGGCACCTGGGGGTGCATCCGGTGCAGGTGGTCGTTGTTGGCGTGAAAGCCGTTCGCATGGACCGGTGCGTAACGGGACATGAATTCCACGCCGCCGCCGATGACGGCTTCCTGGTGCCCGGACATCACGCCCATGGCCGCGAACGAAACCGCCTGCTGGCCGCTGCCGCAGAACCGGTGCAGCGTCACCCCGGTGACCGAGAGCGGCCAGCCGGCATCGAGCACGGACATGCGCGCGATATCGTGAGCATGATCGCCACTGCCCGAGCCACAGCCCGCCACCACGTCTTCAATGTCGGCCGGGTCAAAGCCCACCCGCTCCTGCAGACCGTTCAGCACCTGCGCCAGGCAGCGCTGCGGATGCAGGTGGCTCAAGGATCCCACACCGGGCTTGCCCCGCCCCCGGGGCGAACGGGCGTGATCGATTATCCAGGCTTCGCGCATGTTGATTTCTCCATGAATCAGCGGATGTAGTCGGTAAGAAGCGTATGAAAGTGCCGAATCTTGGTTTCCTGGTAGTTCGCCAGCACCGTTTCCTTGTACTGCGCCGCTTCGAGGCCCTTCTGGACCTGTGGCAGGTTGTAGCAGTCCTGGGTGAAGACGCGCGCCAGGCTCCCGAGCTCGGGGGCATTGGTCCAGGGCTCGTCTTCGTCGAGGAAGTGGGTGGGGGCCGGGTCCGGGCGCTCGCCCGCAAAGGGACTCAGGTAGTAGCACTCCATCAGCGACTTGTCGTGTCGATTGTCGTAAGGGCGGAACCGGTAGACGATGGGGTTCAGGCCGCCCCAGGGGTGAAAGTTGGGAAACAGCGTGTAGTAAATGGCGTCCAGCGCACAGGCATCGGATAGCGTCGCTCCGCTGCCCATCATTGCCTGGTAGTTCTTCCGCGCGGCAGCGGCAAGCAGGGCGCGGGCCGTCGCGCCTTCCGGAACCGGGGGCCCGGGCGCATCGTCGAGAAACCGCATGCTGACCGCATCGAATATCTCCTGCTCGCTCGGTGCCTCGCGCAGGTGCGGGCTCGGCGTGGCGCTCGGGCTGACCGCCCGGGAAAAGTTGCCCCAGGCATCGTACTGGGAGTTCTCGTCCCCAAGGCTGGCAAGCCCCTGCGGATGGGTATTGATGACGTGGAACGCCTCCATGAAGGCTTCCTGGCACAGTTTCCAGTTGCAACTCATCACCTTGGCGACATGGGCCGAGATGTACCGCTCTTCGGGTTTCCAGACCTCGAACTGCGCCGGCAGGTCGCCCAGATAGTCCGTGAGCGGGGCTGCCGCCATGTCCATGTTGACGAACACCCAGCCGCCCCAGGTGTCGCACTGCACCGGGTTCAGGGTGAAATCGCTCCTGTCGATCTGCGGAAAGTCCCATTCCGAGGTGATGCCGCGCAGGCTGCCGTCGAGGTGCCAGCTGAACCCGTGGAACGGGCAGATGAAACTGGCCGCGTGCCCGTCGCGGTCGCACAGGCGGCGGCCGCGATGACGGCAGACGTTGTGGTGGGCGCGCACGCCGCCGGCGGTGCGCACCACGATGATGGAATAGTGGCCGATGTCATAGACGATGTGATCGCCCACCTCCGGAATCTCCTCCTCCCGGCACGCCATTTGCCAGACTTTCGGCCAGACCCTGGACATTTCCAGGTCGTGGAACTCTCGAGTGGTGTAGCGGGAGACAGGCACGGATACCAGCGCCGAGGTGTAGGGGTTCTCGAGGGTAAGGGTGACGGGCGGCGGCACCACGTCGTCGCGAATCAACTCCTGGTAACTGATGCCACTCGACCGGATCTGTTCTGCTTCGCTCATCTGCCCCTCATCCTCGATGTCGGCGGTTGTCTTCCCCATCCGGCAGTTGCGGCCCGCCGAGCCACAGCAGCATGTGCAGGTCGGCCATGCGCAACTCGCCGGACACATGGGCGCCGTCGAAGGTGAACAGCCCCTTGAGGCCGTTGTTGTCAACCTCCACCAGCCCGTCCTCCTGCAGAGTGTAAAGCGCCCCGGTGATGGGATGCCGCAGTTGGGCCACCTGAGTATCTCCCGCTTGCTGCCCGATTGAACGATTGACGGCGGTTGGCAATTCACGGAAAGCCCTTGCGCCTTCCATGCCCGAAAGAGCCCGCCGCCGCGCCGGAGCGAGCGATGATAGCAAAAAAACCGTCACATTCGACGGTCAAGCGGCACCGCTCAACCCCCGTGCTACCATCGCGCGCTTTCAAGGAGGACGAGCATGCATCTGACCATCGTTTCCCGACTCACCATTGCGCTGTTCGGCGCCTTGGGAGCACTGGGCGCCGGCTTTTCGGCGGCGGAATCGCTCACCGTGGTGTCCTGGGGCGGTTCCTACGCCAGGGCCTGCCAGGAAGCCTATCTGAAACCCTTTGCCACCGAGACCGGCATCAGGGTGCGCCTCGAAGACTACAACGGCGGCCTTTCCCAGGTGCGCGCCCAGGTGGAAGCGGGCAACGTGCACTGGGACATCGTCGATCTCGAGTACGCCGACCTGGTCAGGGGTTGCGACGAAGGGCTGTTCGAGATTCTCGACGCCTCCACGCTGGCCGATGGCACCGACGGCTCCGCGCCCGCAGACGACTACTACCCGGACATGATCAGCGAGTGCGGTGCCGGCATGCTGTTCTACTCCACCGTCTTTGCCTACAACCATGCACGAACCACCGGCGAAGTGCCCGCCACCATCCAGGACTTCTTCGACCTCGAGCGCTTCCCGGGCCGCCGGGGCATGCGCCGTTCGCCGCTCGCGAACCTCGAATTCGCCCTGATGGCCGACGGCGTTCCAGCCGAAGAGGTCTACGCCGTATTGGACACCCGGGAAGGCGTCGAACGCGCGTTCAGAAAGCTCGACACCATCAAGAACCGCGTGGTGTGGTGGGAGGCCGGAGCACAGCCGCCACAGATGCTCGCTGATGGCGAAGTGGTCATGACCACGGCCTACAACGGCCGCATTTTCAATGCCCAGGTACTCGAAAAACAGCCCTTCACCATCGTCTGGCACGGCCAGGTACTCGACACCGGGCACCTCGCCATCGTGGCCGGGTCCAGGAACATGGATGCGGCGCGCCGGCTGGTCACCTACGCTTCCAGTCCCGCCTCCCTGGCGGCCATCACCCGCTACATCGCCTACAGCCCCGCCCGCCGTTCCGCGGAACCGCTGGTCTCCACCCACGTCGAAACCGGCGTTGCCATGATGCCCCACATGCCGAACGCACCGGAAAACGCCAGGCTCTCATTGCGCAGCGACTGGTTGTGGTGGGCCGACAACGGCGAGGACATGAACGAGCGATTCAGCGCCTGGCTATTGCGGTAGCCCGACGTCGGCGGCTGTTCAACCGCCCCCGCCGGCCCCGCTTCTGACCATCGCCTCGTACCCCTGTTCGTGCAGCGCGCCAAGCACCTGCTCCACCTGTTCCTCGCCGCGCATCTGCAGCACCAGTTCGACCACGGTCGCCCGCACCGACGATCCGCCGAAGGTGCGCTGGTGCACGATGTCGACGATGTTGCTGTCCAATCGGCCGAGCACGGCCGTCAGTTCCGCCAGGGCGCCCGGCACGTCGGGAATCTCCACATCCAGCCGCGCCAGCCGGTGACTGCGCACCAGGCCCCGCTGCAGCACCGATGAGAGAATCATCATGTCCACGTTGCCCCCGGACAGCACCAGCACCACCTTCCTGCCCCGATACCGCCGGGCATTGGCGGTCAGCGCCGCCAGCGCCGCCGCCCCGGCGCCCTCCGCCACGGTTTTTTCAATCTCCAGCAACATGAAGATGGCCTGCTCGACATCGGTCTCGCCGACGGCGAACAGGTTGTCGACATGCGCCTCGATCAGGGGCCAGGTTGACCGACCGGGAGACTTGACGGCGATACCCTCCGCAACGGTTCCGGACGGGCCGGGATTGCTCGAGCGCCCGTGAAAGCGGTCATGGGCGGCCGAGAACCGCTCTACCTGAACGCCCGCCACTTCCACGGAAGGCGCCGTCGACTTGACCGCCAGCGCCACTCCGCCGATCAGCCCGCCTCCGCCCACCGGGACGATCACCGCATCGAGATCCGGTGTCTGCTCCAGGATTTCCAGGCCCACCGTGCCCTGCCCCGCGATGACCCGCTCGTCGTCGAACGGATGCACCAGTGTCAAGCCACGCGCCTGCGCCAGGTCCTGGGTGTAGGCCAGGGTTTCGTCGAAGGTGGCTCCCTCAAGGTGCACCTCGGCGCCGAACACCCGGGTCTGTTCCACCTTGGCGTTGGGCGTCGAGCGGGGCATCACGATGCATGCGGGCACGCCCAGCCGTGACCCATGGCAGGCCAGGGCCTGGGCGTGGTTTCCCGCGGACATGGCGATGACGCCACGCCGCCTTTCCTCGTCCGTCAGCATGAGCAGGCAGTTGAGTGCGCCGCGCTCCTTGAACGAGGCCGTGAACTGGTGGTTCTCGAACTTGAGATACACCTCCGCGCCGGTGATGGCCGAGAGCGTGGCGGAACGGGCGCAGGGCGTGCGCTCGATGCGGCCCGCAATCCTGTCCCGGGCGGCGTGAATGTCGGAGATTTCCATCGGGCCAGTATACTTGGCGCCTGGCCCGCGGCGCCCGTCGCCGCGGCCGGCGAAACTGTCCGGGCAAACCGTTGAAACATCTGCTGATCGTTTACCACTCGCAATCGGAGAGCACCGAGCGCATGGCGGCCGCCGCCTACGAGGGTGCCTGCCACGAAGACGTCTCCGGTGTCGAGGTGCGGCGGCGCCTGTGCGGCGAAGCGGGCGCCGAAGACCTGCTCTGGGCCCACGGCCTGCTGCTCGGAACGCCCGAGAACTTCGGCTACATGTCCGGCGCCATGAAAGACTTTTTCGACCGCACCTTCTATGCCGTGGAAGGGAAACTTGCGCCCCTGCCCTACTCGGTATTCATCAGCGCCGGCAACGACGGCACCGGGGCGCTCACCGCCGTGCGGCGCATCGCCAAGGGCTATCCGTTCATCGAGGTGCAGGAACCCGTGATCGCCAGGGGTGAACTGACCCCGCAGCACCTCGAACAATGCCGCGACCTGGGCACGGCGCTCGCGCTCGGACTCGAGATGAGCCTTTTCTGAGGGCCCTGCCGGGTGAAATTCCGCGCGCCAGTGTCTATGCTTTGCCGCTGGTCTTGCGAACGAACGCAACGGGTAACATGAACATCTCGATCAAGTATTGCGTGCAGTGAAACTATGAACCGCAGGCGGTCAGTCTGGCTGCCCGGTTCAAGGAAGCATTCGATGCCGACACCCGCCTCATCGAAGGGGGCGGCGGCATCTTCGATGTCAGGGTAAACGGCGAACTGGTCTATTCGAAGCACGAAACGGGCAGCTTTCCCGATGAGGGCGCCCTGGTGCAGCAACTGGGCCCTTCCTAGCCGGCATCGCGCGCCGGCACTACTCCCCGCGCAGCGCCGTCGTGATCGGCAGGCGCGCCGCGCGAACCGCCGGAAACAGGCCGCCGAGCAAGCCAAGCGTCACGGCCCAGGTCAGCCCCGACAACAGCAATTCCGGCGTGACGGCAAAGTCGAAGGCGACCTGCGAAAAGGAACCCTGGTTCAGCGTCGAAACCGTGAAGCCGTTGAACCCGAAGTAGGCTACCGCGCCCCCGAGCAGGCCGCCCAGCACGCCCAGCCCCAGCGCCTCGATGATCACGGACACGACCACGGGCCCGCCGCCGAAGCCCAGGGCCCGCAGGGTCGCAATCTCGACGGTACGCGCGGATACGGCGGTGTACATGGCATTGAGCGCCGCAAACACCGCTCCGACCGCCATTATCAGGGCCACCGTGTAGCCGAATCCACGTATCAGGCCGCTTATCGCGTTCGACTGGCCCCGGAAGAACTCCTCCTCGCCGATCACCTCCAGGTCGAGACGCGGATCCGCCTCCACCCGTTCGGCCAGGGCGGGGATGTCGCGCGGCGACTGCACCCGTATGCGTATGGACTGGGTGGTGCCGCCACGGCGGAAGGCCGACTGGGCGACGGGCAGGTCGGCCCACAGCTCGCTTTCGTACGCCGACGCATTGGCTTCGAACAGCCCCGTGATGGTCCACGCGCCATCGCGCAGTTCCACCGTCGCGCCGAGATCTATACCCTGGAACTCGGCGGAGGCGCCCCGGCCGGCGATCATTTCGCGGGTACCCGGCGTGAACGGCCGGCCGGCGACAATCCTGACTTCCGGCCGAATCTCGAACCCGGTGTGCTCCACGCCCCGGACCACCAGGTTGGCGAGCTGCCCACCGGATCGCTTGGGTACATCGACCACGATATAGAGTTCGGCGCTCGACGCGTCGACGCCTTCCATGGACGAGACGATGTTTACCGCATCCTGAGCGAGGTTGCTGGTCATCTCGCTGCCCGAGCCGCTTCTCAGGACGATGGCCCGGTCCGGTTTGCCGCCGCGTTCAAGCGCCGCCTCGAACCCGCCGGCCATGGCGAGCAGGGCAACCAGCACCCCGACCACCCCGGCAATGCCGACCACGATCACCGAAGAACTGCCGATACGGGATGGCAGATTGCTCAGGTTCAAAGCGGTGATTTCGAATATCTGCCGAAGCATGGTCCGGGGTTCAATCTAGTTCCGGTGCGAACGCAAAGCATCGACGATCGACAGGCGCCGTGCCGAAAGCGACGGCACTGCTCCGACCGCGAGGCCGAGCAGCACGGATGTACCCAGCGCCGCCGCAGCGATCGACCAGGAGACTTCGAATTCGCCGAGGAAGTCCTCCAGTTGCGGCCCGACCGCCAACGCCACCCCAACCGCCGCCAGAACACCCAGAATCGCGCCCAGGCTGCATAGCAGCAGCGCCTCGCCGAGCATCAGCCAGGCGACCGCCGCATCCGTGAATCCCACGGTTTTCAGGACGGCCAGTTCCGGCACCCGCTCCCTCAACCCCTGGGCCATGGTATTGCCCGTAAGCAGCAGGATCGTGAAGAACACGGCACCCAGAATACCCGTCATCATCAACTCGATGTCGCCGACCTGTTCCATGAACTGCCGGTTGTATTCCGCCTCGGTGGACGTCCGCGTGGGGTTCAGGGAATTCTCGAACAGGGCATCGATCGCGCTTGCAATCTCGGGCGCTCGCTCCGTGTCCGTGATGCGCACGACAAACCAGCCCACGTTCCCCTCCCCGTATTCATTGGCCTCGCTGAAAAAGTCGTAGTGAAACAGGAACTCGCCCGGCTGAGGTTCGTTCTCCGGGCCCCGGTAGGTGCCGACGAGATCGAACTCCCAGAGCCGGCTGCCGTCGCGCATGGCGTAAATCTGGCCCTGGAAGGGAAGCTTGGCGCCGACCTTCCATCCGTACTTCTCCGCCAGTTCCGCCGGCGCCACCGCCCCGGTGCGGGTGCGCGCAAAGGCATCGAGTTCGCCCGGGTCGATGATGTACTCCGGATGCAGATCGAACCAATCCAGGGGTTGCACCGGGTATTGCGGAAAAAAGTTGCGCGGATCCTGGTAAACGCCGCCGAACCAGTCGGCGTGGGCCGCGCTGTCGACGCCCTCGACAGACTCGATCTCGCGGAGGTACGAGACAGGCAAAGGCTCGATGATGGAGTACTTCGGCGCCACCACGAGCCGGTCGATGCCGGGCTGACTGAAGCCTCCCCCGCTGAACGCATCCGTGGCGGTGCGCAGCAGGGCGAACAGCAGGAAGGCCACCAATACCGAGAAGAGCGTCAGAACGGTGCGCAGTTTGCGGCGAAACAGGTTCGACCAGATGAGACCTGCCGTGCTCATGCTGCCTGCCCCGTCAGCTTGCCCTTGTCCATGTACAGGGTGTGGGTCGCATGTTCGGCGGCCTTGGGGTCGTGGGTGACGACCACGATGGTCTTGCCGTGTTCCGTGTTCAGCGTCTCCAGCAACTCGAGGATCTGGTCGGCGGTCTCACGGTCGAGATCGCCGGTGGGTTCGTCGCACAAAAGCAACGTCGGGTCTGCAACGATGGCCCGGGCAATGGCGACCCGCTGTTGCTGCCCGCCGGACAGTTCCCCGGGCTTGTGCCCGGCCCGGTCGGAGAGCCCGACGATCTCCAGCGCCGTGGCTGCGTTCCTGCGCCTCTGCCTGCCCGACAGCCGGGTCAGCAGCAGCGGCAGCTCCACGTTGCGCTGGGCAGTCAGCACGGGCAGCAGGTTGTAGAACTGGAAGATGAAACCGACGTTCTCGGAACGCCATTGCGCAAGTTGCCGGCCGCTCAGGTCATTGAGCGCTCGGCCGCCCACTTCCACCGTCCCTGCCGTCGGGTGGTCCAGCCCGCCCATCAAATTCAGCAGGGTGGTCTTGCCCGACCCCGACGGGCCCATCAACGCCAGGAAATCGCCCTGTTCGACTTCCAGGTCGATTCCTGTCAGTACTTCGACGGTTTCCCTGCCCTTGACGAAGCCCTTCTCGACCCCATGGCAGTTCACCAATCCCATATCGCAACCCCTGCTTTCGCCGACCGTGCCCTCATCGTACCCCCCGGGTTCCAATCATTGCTCGAAGGAAACCCTCGCACCGTCCGCCAGACCCGCCAGCAACGCTACCGCCAGGTCCGCCACCACGCGCTCACCGGTATCGAGGCCCGAAACGATTCTCACCCGACCGCCCTGCGTCTCGCCGGTAACCACGCGGCGCCGCTCGACCACGTCGCCCGCCACCACCATGACGTAGACACCCTCGCCGTCTTCGGCTACGGAAGCCCCCGGCACCAGCACGCCGCCGGGCTTCTGCACCGGCCGGACCGTCGCCTGATCCTCAAGGAAGGCCACCCGCACACCCATGTCGGGCAATACCCTGGCGTCGCGTTCAATGAACCCGATGCGCACGCGTACGGTCGCCTTGTTGCGGTCTGCCGCCGGAATGATGGCGATGACCGCCGCCGCGTAGCCGTCCTCCGGCCAGGCGTTCAACGCCACGCGCACCGGCTGCCCACTGTACACCCGGTTGATATAGGCCTCGTTGACATCCACTTCCACTTCGAGGGAGTCCATGTCGACGATGGTGCAGATACCGGTGCGGGTAAAGCCGCCGCCGGCGGATACCGGCGAGATCATTTCCCCGGGCTGGGCGGCCTTGGCGACGACGATGCCGGCAAAGGGCGCGCGAATCTGCATGTCCTCGACAATGCGTCGCTGGACGGCGGCATTGCGCTCCGCCACCACGATATCCTGTGCGGCGCTTTCGAGCCGCGCCAGCAGGCCCTCAACCGACAACCGGTTCCGGTCCAGGTCCGCCTGGCTCGCAAGTTGCCGTCCGGCCAGTTCTTCAGTGCGCTCCAGGTCGAGGCGGCCCTGCCTGAGCTGTACGTCGAGTTCCCGCAGATAACGCCGCGCGGCCTCGAGCTGCGAATCCGCAAGCTCAAGCTGAGCACGCGGGATACTGTCGTCCAGCCGGGCAAGCAGCTGGCCTTCCTCGACCACCATCCCCTCCTCGATCAGCACCTCCACGACCTTGCCCGTCGCCTTGCTGCTCACCGTCGCCTGCCGGCGCGCAACCACATACCCCGTCGCATCCAGCACGCTCGGCCCGGCGGAAATAGCCGGCGCAGCCTGCGCCACCGCCGTGCCCACCGCGGGCAACCCGTCACTTCCAGGGAATTCAAAAAACCACAGCACGAACCCGGCGCCGCCGGCCAGCGCGATCAGCAGGAACCACTTCAGCGGCCGCGCACCCTGGGCCGGCGCTTCCGAGCGGTCGATCCGAAGCTGATCGAGCAAGGCTTTTCTGTCGGAATCAGCTTCTCCGGGCATTGCAACGAGTCCCCGAGTTCAAGCCGCGCAGTCTAGCAGTTTTCGCCCCGCCGACCGGTGCGCTGACGCGGTACCGTAAAGCGAGGGGAACAACTCCGGATTTCGGAAAAGAGTTCGCATGCGGGGCTTCCCTTTCGGCGCGTTAAGCTCGTCCAAACGCCTTGCGTACACCAAGACAAAGAGGCCGGTGCGCCGAAAGGGAAGCCCCGCATGCGAACTCGCTGCCCGGTGCAGGCGTTTGTTCCACAGAAGCCAAAGAAACGAATGGGGAATTGTTCCATGCGAGTCCGGAGAACCGACCGGCAGAACTGCAGCCCGGACGGTTCGGCGATGCGCCGCTTGATGCATGCCGGCCCGCTCGTGTTAGGGTGTTTTCATCATGACGGCACGATCGGCGCGCATCCTGCACGGCATCGACGAGATCGACGCAGAAACCTGGGACCGGTGCGCGAATCCCCCCGGCGAGCCGTTCAACCCGTTTCTCGCCTACAGTTTCCTGCACGCCCTGGAAGCCAGCGGCAGCACCACCGCGCGCACCGGCTGGCAGCCCTTCCATCTGGCCCTTGAAGAGCGCGGCACCGTGCTCGGCGTGGTGCCCATGTACGTCAAGGGGCACTCCCAGGGGGAGTACGTTTTCGACTACGCCTGGGCCGATGCCTGGCACCGCGCCGGCGGCAAGTACTACCCCAAGTTGCAGGGCAGCGTGCCGTTCACCCCCGCCACCGGCCGCCGGCTGCTCGGTGCGGGCGGCGATGCGGAAATCGAACAGGCCCTGCTCGGAGCCTGCGTGCAGGTCGCCGACCAGACCGGCGTGTCGTCGCTGCACTTCACGTTCATGCCGGAGCAGCAGTGGCGGCTGGCCGGCGAGTCGGGGTACCTCCGGCGCATGGACCAGCAGTTCCACTGGCACAATGCAGGTTACGGCACCTTTGAAGCCTTCCTGGCCGACCTTTCCTCCAAAAAACGCAAGAATCTCCGGCGCGAGCGGCGCGACGCCCTGGCAGACGGCATCACGGTGGAGTGGGTCACCGGCGACGACCTGACCGAAGCGCACTGGGACGACTTCTACCGCTTCTACATGGACACCGGGTCCCGCAAGTGGGGCTCGCCCTACCTTACCCGCGAGTTCTTCAGCCGCATCAACGACTCGATGGCCGAGCACACACTGCTGGTGATGTGTTCCCGCGACGGGCGCTACATCGCCGGGGCGCTGAACTTCATCGGCGGGGATGCGCTCTATGGCCGCAACTGGGGTTGCTTGGAAGACCACCGGTTCCTGCACTTCGAGGCGTGCTACTACCAGGCCATCGACTTCGCCATCACGCACAAGCTCGCCCGGGTCGAGGCCGGCGCCCAGGGGCCCCACAAGGTGGCCCGGGGCTATCTGCCCCAGGCCACCTACAGCGCCCACTGGATTCGCGATCCGGGCCTGCGCGCTGCCGTGGCCCGGTTCCTCAGCGAAGAGCGCGATCACGTGCAGCAGGATATCGACTGGATCGAGCGGCACAGCCCGTTCAAGTCCGGCATTGAACTGGATGCCATACGGGGAATCGACGGGGGGCCCTTCGGATAAACGGGATAAAAGGGGATAAAAGGGGTAAAAGGGGTCAGGTTCAATTTGCCCGGCAAATTGAACCTGACCCCTTTTACCCCTTTTACCCCCTACCCGTCGTCGGGCTTGCGGTTCTCGGCTGGCTCAGCCGGCAGCTCTTCCGACCCATCAGGCTCTTCCGTCCACGGATTGTCGCCCACCTTCTCTTCCGGCCAGTCATCGAACGGAAAGGGCTGTGACTCCGAGTTGAACGTCTGGTAGCGGAGCACGCGCCAGACGTAGGCGCTCAGGTTGTTCCCGAATTGCAGGAGCTTGTCGTTGGCGCGGCCGGTGAACAGCACGATGAAGAACTGCACGATCACTACTGCCGAGACCAGCAGTTCGGCCAACCCGAAGGCGATCCCGAAGAACACCATGTATAGCGCCCGTACCCAGACCGTGCGCCGGGTGAGCCGTTCCTTGATCCGTTCGTCCATGATCTGCCTCTTTGCAAAATTGCCTGCAGGGGGTACAGCAAAATCGGTGCCAACCGGTTTTCCAGCCTGCCGGACCCACGAATCGGCTGCAACTGTTCATCGTGCTGGTCGATTCCGCCAGAATCCGGCCAAATCGCCCAACACCCCGGGGTTGACCCTGCGCCCCTGCCGGAGCCGGCCTACACCCTACCGCGATCGTCCGTCGACAAGCTTTCGGGATGCACAATCAATTATCATGCGAAGTTCGTTGGCAGGCCAATCCACCCCAGATGACGCCACACTCCATACGGGCCATCCTGCGCCATGAAATTCCTCCCGGCACCGAGGTCTGCATCGAGGGCTGGGTACGTTCCAGACGCAGTTCCAGGGGCGGGTTTTCGTTCGTCCAGGTGCACGACGGCTCCTGCTTCGACGGGCTGCAGGCAGTGGTTGACGCCGCCCTGCCCAACTACGCCTCCGAAGTCGAGGCGCTCGGCGCCGGCTGTGCCGTGCGCATCACGGGGCAACTCGTCGAGTCCCGGGGGCGAAATCAGGATCGGGAAATCCAGGCCAGCGCCGTACAGGTGCTCGGGTGGGTCGACGACCCGGAAACCTATCCCATCGCCAAGAAGCGCCACACGTTCGAATACCTGCGCACCGTCGCCCACCTGCGCCCGCGCACCAATACCTTCGGCGCCATCGCCCGGGTGCGCAACAGCATCGCGCAGGCAGTACACGGATATTTCCGGGAACACGGTTTTCTCTGGGTGAACACCCCCATCATCACCGCCAACGACTGCGAAGGCGCCGGCGCGCTGTTCCGCGTATCGACACTCGATGCCCTGAACCGCGATACGCAATTCGGCGAAGACTTCTTCGGGGAGGAAACCTGGCTGACGGTTTCCGGTCAACTGAACGTGGAAAGCTACGCCTGCTCCCTGTCGAAGGTCTACACCTTCGGCCCCACCTTCCGCGCGGAAAACTCCAACACCAGCCGCCACCTGGCGGAGTTCTGGATGATCGAGCCCGAAATCGCCTTCGCGAATCTCGACGATCTCGCCGACCTGGCCGAAGACTTCCTGAAGTGCGTGAGCCGCGAAGTGCTGGACGCCTGTGCGGACGACGTGCGCTTCTTCGAGCAGCACATCGATCCGGACACCGTCGCCCGGCTGAAGCAGGTGACCGACAAGGAATTCGTGCGCATGGACTACAGTGACGCGATCGAGGCGCTCGAAGGTTCCGGCCGACGCTTCGAGTTTCCCGTCGAATGGGGCCTGGACCTGCAGACCGAGCACGAGCGCTGGCTGACCGAGGAGTACGCCCGGGGCCCGGTGATCGTGATGAACTACCCCGAGTCGATCAAGGCGTTCTACATGCGCCTGAACGACGATGGGCAAACCGTTGCCGCCATGGATGTCCTGGTGCCCGGCGTCGGCGAAATCGTCGGCGGCAGCCAGCGGGAGGAGCGGCTGGCGGTGCTCGATGCGCGCATGGCCGAACACGGGCTGGGCGAGGAACTCTGGTGGTATCGCGACCTGCGTCGGTACGGCACCGTGCCCCATGCCGGGTTCGGGCTGGGGCTCGAGCGGCTCGTTCTCTACATGACCGGCATGGACAACATCCGCGACGCGATTCCCTTTCCCCGCACCCCCGGGAACGCGGCCTTTTGAAATTTCTTTAGAGGTTTGGAACAACGGCGCGGTGTGCGACGGAAGCCCGCCGCGCGTTCGTAAAACAGAACCGTGAGCCTGCTCAAAGTCCGTATCACCCTGGCCTCGGCGCTGCTGGCTGCCGGCTGCGCCAGCGAACCCCGCGCACCCCTGGTTGACGCGGAGTTGCCCGATGCGTGGCGCCAGCCGGGTCAGGGCGCCGTGGTCGAGGCCTGGCTGCCCACCTTCAACGACCCGCACCTGACCGGGCTGGTCAACCGGGCCATCGCGGACAACCATGGCCTGGCGCAGCAGCGCGCGCTCCTCGACAGCGCCCGGCAGCAGGCGAGGCTGGTGCGGGCGGCACGCCTGCCCACCCTGAACCTGGGCCTCGCCGGCCAGCGCCAGCGAGCGTTTCCGTCGGCGCCGGTGAACGAACAGTTCGACCTGAGCGCTGTGCTCAACGCGCCCCTCGACCTGTGGGGCGCCCTCGGCGACGCGGACCGGGAAGCACTGCTCAATCTCGCCGCGCAGGAAGCGCGCTACCGCGACACCGAACTGAACCTGACGGCCAATGTCGTCAGCGCCCACTACGATGCCGCCGCGGCGCTGCAACTGCAGGAACTGCTCGAGGAGCGCCTCGCCAACCTCGTGCAGTCGCTGGATGTCATCGAGAGCGGCTACCGGAGCGGCCTGAACGATGCGCTGGACGTCTACCTGGCGCGCAACACCCTGGAACAGGAACGGGCGAACGTGGCCAGCCAGCGCCAGGTGCGCATGCAGGCGGTTGCGAACCTGGAACTGCTGCTTGCGGACTATCCCGCCGGCCGTTTCGCCGCCGGCGAGCGCCTGCCGCACATGGTGGCGCCGGTCGGCGCCGGCGTCCCTGCCGAACTGCTCAATCGCCGGCCGGACATTCAGCAGGCCTGGCTCGAACTGCTGGCAGCGGATGCCGGCCTTGCCGTGGCGCACAAGAACCGCTTTCCCGGCTTGAGCCTCACCGCCAACGCCCGCGACAGCGACGGCAATCTCGGCGGGGCGCTGAACGGCGGTGCGCTGGCATGGTCTGTCGCGGCAAGCCTGACCCAACCCCTGTTCCAGGGCGGGCGCCTCGATGCCCTGCACGAACAGGCCAAGCTGCGCATCGTGCAACTCGAACGCCGCTATCTCGATACGGTGTACCGGGCGATCTCGCAGGTGGAGACGGAGCTGAGCCGAACCCTGAACCTGGCAGCGCGGCACGAGGCGGTCCATGACGCCCAGGCCAGCGCGGAGGCGGCATTGGACCTGGCCTTCGACCTGTATCAGCGTGGGCTGGTCAGCTACATCACCGTGCTGGAATCGCAACGGCGGGCCTTCGATGCGCAATCCTCCCTGATTCGCCTGCACAACCAGCTTCTGCAGACCCGGGTGACCCTGCTGCTCGCCCTGGGCGGGGGGTACTGAGCCGTGGCCCTGCGACTGGTCATCCCGCTGGTCATCCTTGCCGCCTTGCTCGGCACCGGCTATCTCGTGCTGCTGAACCCGCCGGAAATGGAGCGCGGCGGCCCGCCCGGCGGCCCGCAGACCGTCGTGGAGACATTCACCGTCACCCCAAGCGACTACCAGGTGCAGATCGCCAGCTACGGCACCGTGCAGCCGCGCACCCGGAGCGCCCTCGTCGCCCAGGTCAGCGGGCAGATCGTGGAGATCGCCCCCACGTTTCGGCCGGGCGGTTTCTTTACAGAGGACGACGTGCTGGTGACCATCGATCCCCGGGACTACGAGGCGGACGTGAAGATCGCCGAGGCGGCGCTGATGGATGCCCTGCAGGCCGAGGCCCAGGAAACCGCGCGCTCCGAGCAGGCATTGATCGACTGGCGCAGAATCGGCGACCCCGGCGAGCCGCCATCGGACCTGGTGCTGCGCAGGCCGCAACTGCAGGCCGCCCAGGCACGCGTCATCTCGGCCCGCTCGGCGCTCACCAAGGCTGAACTGAAACTGGAACGCACCCATGTCCAGGCGCCCTTCGACGGGCGCGTGCTGGCGCAGCGCGCGGACCGCGGCCAGGTGGTGAGCATGGGCACGGTGCTGGCCGAAGTCTACGCCACCGACTACGTTGAAGTACGTCTGCCGCTGCGCAATTCCGACCTGCCCTTTGTCGACCTTCCCGAGTCGGGCGCCGCGCAACCGCTGGCCGTGAAGATCCGCTCCGAACTCGGCGAGGCGCACGTCTGGGACGGCCGCATCGTGCGCGCCGAGGGCGCCATCGACGAGACCGCCCGGCAACTGCACGTCGTCGCCCAGATCTCCGACCCCTTCGGCGCGGCGCGCTCGGGCGACACCGGCGGGCCGCGGCAAAGCGGCGCCGGCCGGCCGCTGAAGATCGGTGAGTACGTAACGGCTGAAATCGACGGCAAACGCCAGCCGGGGGCCCTGGTCATTCCCGGGCAGACGATCTATCAGAACTCCTACGTCTATGTCGTCGAAGGTGGCGAACTGCAGCGCCGCCCCATCGAGATCGCCTGGCAGAACGGGGTGGACGCGCTGGTGACCTCCGGCCTGACCGCCGGTGACGCGGTAGTCACCACGCCGCTGGGGCAGGTCACTTCCGGAACGCGGGTGCGCGTTGCCG
The DNA here is from genome assembly GCA_963663395.1 of Pseudomonadales bacterium. Classification (GTDB taxonomy): domain Bacteria; phylum Pseudomonadota; class Gammaproteobacteria; order Pseudomonadales; family Azotimanducaceae; genus Azophilus. The sequence continues at coordinate 2,582,749 of OY760226.1, read as the reverse complement.
GTACCGGCACAGGAAACCGCACCGACACCAGGGGTGCCCGATGATCGCCTGGTTCGCGCGCAACGATGTCGCCGCCAACCTGCTGATGGTGACGGTGCTGCTGCTCGGCGGTTATTCGTTGTTCTACGAGACCGCCGTCGAGGTCTTTCCGGAGTTCGAACCCGACAGCATTTCGGTGACCGTGCGGTTGCGCGGCGCAACGCCCGAAGACGCGGAACTCGGTATGGCAATTCGCATCGAGCAGGCCCTCGAGGGGCTCGACGGCATCAAGAAGGTGACCAGCACCTCCCGGGAGGGTGCGGCCTCCGTATTCGTGGAAGTCGCCGACGGTCACGACCCGCGGGTGTTGCTGGACGAAGTCAAGACCCGCGTCGATGCCATCGACACCTTTCCGGAGAACGCCCGCCGGCCCGTGATCCGGCTTGCCCAGTTCACCTTCGACGTCATCACCGTGGTGGTCGCCGGGCCCTACTCCGAGGAGGAAATTCGCCTGTACGCCGAGCGGGTGCGCGACGACCTGTTGCGCATGGACGGGATTTCCCAGGTTACCCTGGATGCGGTGCGGCGCTACGAGATCGCCATCGAGGCTTCTCAGGACCGGCTGCGCCAGTTCGACCTGACCCTGGCCCAGATCGCCGGCGCCATACGGGCCAGTTCCGTCGACCTCTCCGCCGGCAACGTACGCACCCAGGGCGGCGACGTGCTGATCCGCTCCAAGGGGCAGGCGTACCGGCGCTCCGATTTCGACTCCATCGTCGTCAAGACCAATGCCGACGGGTCCATCGTACGCGTCTCGGACGTGGCCAGGGTGCATGACGGCTTCCAGGAAGACACGGTCAAGACCCAGTTCGACGGCAATCCCGCGGCACTCATCGACGTACAGCGGGTTGGCGACGAAAGCGCGCTCGATATCTCCGAGACGGTGCACGACTACATCGCCGGGCAGCAGCATTCACTGCCTTCCGGCATGCAGTTGAGCTTCTGGGACGACGACGCCCAGCAACTCAAGAACCGCCTTGGGGTGCTGGGGACGAGCGGCCTGCAGGGCGCCATACTGGTGATCGCCCTGCTGACCCTGTTTCTGCGGCCGAAAATCGCCCTGTGGGTGTTCATCGGCATTCCGATCAGCTTCCTGGGCGCATTCACGGCCATGGCGGCCATGGGCGTCAGCCTGAACCTGATGAGCGCGTTCGGCTTCATCGTGGTGCTCGGCATCGTGGTCGACGACGCCATCGTCACCGGTGAAAGCGTCTACCAACGCCTGAAATCCGGCCATTCCGGGCTGGAGGCCTCCGTCAAGGGCACTCTCGACGTCGCCGTACCGGTCACCTTCGGCGTACTGACCACCATGGTGGCCTTTCTGCCGCTGGCTTTCATCGAAGGCCGCTTCGGCAACATCGCAGCCCCCATCGCCATGGTGGTGGTGAGCGTGCTGCTGTTCTCGCTGATCGAGTCCAAGCTGGTGCTGCCCGCCCACCTGAAAGGCATGGGTGGAACCCACGAGAAGGTGTACAAGAACCGCTTCGTGACCTGGCAGCGCCGCTTCGCAGACGGCTTCGAGAGGCAGGTACTGCTGCGCTACCGCCCGGCGCTCGACTTTCTGACCCACCATCGCTACGCCACCCTGGCCGCCTTCGTCGGTGTGCTGTTCCTCATGGTCACGCTCATCATGAGCGGCTGGACGCGCTTCACCTTCATGCCGCGCGTCGAGGGGGAGACCATCTCGGCGAACCTGACCATGCCCACGGGCACGCAGTTCGTCGTCACGGACCGCTACGTAACGCGCATGCTGGAGGCAGCGCTGGAGGTGCGGGAACGCTATACCGACGAGGCAACCGGTGAGAGCATTGTTCGCCATGTGCTGACCAGCACCGGTTCCCGGCGTTTTTCGCTCGGCTCCCAATACGGGCGCGTGGAGATCGAACTGGTTCCGCCCGAGCAGCGCTCCATCGAGATCAGCACGGGGACCATCGCCGCCGAGTGGCGGCGGCTGATCGGGCCCGTGCCCGGCGCGGAGTCGCTCACCTTCCGCACCGACATCTTCCGCACCGGCGACCCCATAGACGTGCAGTTGAGCGGCCGCTCCCTTGACGACCTGGGCGCGGCGGCGGACGCCGTCAAGGCGCACCTTTCGACCTACCCCACCGTCTACGAAATTGCCGATTCCCTGTCCGACGGCAAGGAGGAACTGCGCATCGAACTGAAACCGCAGGGGCATGTGCTGGGCCTCACGCGCAACGATGTAGCGGGCCAGGTCGGCCAGGCCTTCAAGGGCTTCCTGGTACAGCGCGTGCAGCGCGGCCGGGACGAGGTCGACGTGCTCGTGCGCCTGCCGCCCTCGGAACGCGCCGATGTCGCCACCCTGGATGAAATGCTGATCGCCACCCCGGCCGGGCGGCAGATCCCGCTCTCCCATGTGGCTTCACTGATCCCCGGCCGCTCGCCGTTGCAGATCACGCGCATCGACGGCTATCGCACCGTCAATGTCACCGCCGAGGTCGAGAAATCCAGCACCAACATGACAGTGCTGAACGACCAGTTGCGCCGACACCTCGACGACCTGATACCGCAATATCCGGGCATCGCCTATGTCATGGAGGGGGAGGCCCGGGAGCAGCGCCAGTCCTTCGGCAGCCTGCAGACCGGGGTGCTGATCGTGCTGTTCGCCATCTACTGCATGCTGGCGCTGCCGCTCAAGTCCTATACCGAACCGCTGGTGGTGATGTCGGTCATCCCGTTCGGGCTGATCGGCGCCGTGGTGGGCCACTGGCTCATGGGCTTCAACCTGGCCATGGTGAGTATCATGGGTTTCCTGGCGTTGACGGGCGTGGTAGTGAACGACAGCCTGGTGCTGGTGCATGCCGTGAACCGGCAGCGCCAACTGGGCAATAGCCTCAAGGAGGCGGTGCTCAACGCCGGCGTCATCCGCTTCCGACCGATCCTGCTGACCTCGCTCACCACGTTTTTCGGGCTGTCGCCACTCCTGCTCGAGAAATCCACCACGGCCCAATTCCTGATTCCGATGGCGATTTCCCTCGGTTTCGGCATCCTCTTCGCCACCGCCATCACTCTCATCCTGGTGCCGGTCAACATCCTCATCGGCAACGACATCGGCCAACTCGCCCGGCAGTTGTGGCGGCGCACGACCGGGTCCGAAACGGCAGGCGACCCGGGCCTGCCCGCGAAATGACAGGCTGACGGAGCGATGCCCCAGCCCGACGGGAAAACAGTGACCGGGAGGCAATTCGCCTAATTTGGCGGCCGTTCCGCGAACTAGCAGCCCGTGGCAAATCCGCCGGCATTCGAACGCCGCTGTATCCCGCCTGACTGCGCTTTCGTGCGAGGCGTGGCCCCTCGCGCACCCGGGCTGAAGGCTCCGCTCGTCGCTCAAATATGCCCGATGTTCTCGGTGCTTCGCCGGACTTTTGCCACGGGCTGCTAGGGTCTTGCCCGGTTCTGTCGTTTCCGCCAACACTGCGCGCCCGATTCAGGGCGCCGGCTCACTCGTTCCCGCCGCGCCGCGAAGTTGCTGTCGACAGATTGGTCAGATGGCCGGTCGGGCTTTCAAGCAGGCTCATGACCACCAGGGGCTGTTCCGATCGCACGGTCAGTTGCCACTTGCCCGTTCCGGTTCCCAGTTCACCCTCCAAGGCAACCGGACCCCCGGACTGGTCCATGTCGTCACGGCTCTCATTTGATTCAAGGAGTGCCGCCGAGATCATTCCGGCGCCGCCAGCGGGCAAAGTCAGTCGCACCATTTCGGAGGTATTCCCGTCATCGTCGATGCCCTCGACCTCAATCGCGGCTTCCTCGGTTCCGAAATTGATCAGGCGCAACAAGCTTTGCTGATTCGTGTTTCCGCCCGGATTGAATATTGCCACCCGATGGTCGCTGCCCTCGCTCGGGACGGTATCGTGCATCGCCGTCAGGAAGCCGTCGGCATGGCGAATGTAGGCGAGCACCTCGACATCAAGGTCTGACGTCAGTTCCAGGCGCGAATCGCCTTCCCGGGCACCGGTGCCGCCGGACAACCCCTTCCCTGGTTCGCCCGTTTCCAGGTCTTCGGAATTGAAATGCGCCGTCTCGCCGCCGGCAACGGACAATGTGACAGGCTCAGAGCGCAGCCCCATGTCGTCGATGGCAACGATCTCCACTTCAGCGACTTCACTGGCGCGATTGATCACCCGAACGAAACCCTGGCGCCCAGGCGCATCCTTTGCCGGGGGAAACAGTGGCACGGGAGGCGGCGGAGCGCAGCCGCTCTGGCAGACAAATGTCAGTTTCGCCATCGGTTCGTCGGTGAACTTGCCCATACCCCTGATACTGTGGATCACCCCCTGCGGCACCGTGGGCGGATTGCTCAACGAGAACTCTTCCCCGTCCTCCGTGCCTGCGTCGTAGGGAAACAGATCGACTTCCAGGCGCTCCCGCCAATGCCCCGCATCGTCCAGCAGCGACAGCCCGGTAACGCCTACGAACCAGTCCGGGCTCGGCGCGATCATGGTGAGCAGCGTGACCAGTGGATGATCCGCAGTCACCTCTAAGTCAACGGACGACGTCGGTGTCCCACCACCGGGAAGGCCCTTCTCGATGGTGGCCAGCGCGTGCTCGCTGGCGCTGATCTCGCGCTTGAAAGTGCCCGTCGCACCGAGTTCCGCAACGGATTCGACGCCGGGGCTGGCCATGGCTCCGGCCTCCCAGAAAATCACGTTGCCATTGTGGGTGGCGCCGATCAGCCTTGAGAAGTGCGCGCTGGACGGCAGTCCGCCGGGTGTGGCGGCCGTGGTCCAGGTCCCCTCGAAGGTCACCTGGTAACTTGCCGGGGAAGCCTCGGTCTGGGCCTGCAGCGGTATCGGCAGCCAGAGAACCGCCAGGATCAGCAGCGCCGCAGCGGCCACGCCGGTCGGGAAGGCGGCGGTTGGCGACGGGGCGCGCCCGCGGCTTCCGGCGGAACAATCAAGCGCCGGGGTGTTGCAGACCGTTTCCAGATGGATGCCACTGATCATGGAGGAATTACATCGAAGTTCGGCAGGCGTGTCGATACGGCAGCCCAAATAAGGCTGGAAGGGGTCCTTCGCCTCCACCGGGCATCCGCCGTCATTGCGGCTTGCCGCTGTCGCCATCGATCGCACGCCCGGCGAGAAAAAAGTTCTGAGCGGCACCATCAATCCGCAGTGCGTATAATGCCCGGCCGCAGTGCCGCGCCTTCGAACCCCCGCAACCGTCCCATGCTGAACTCGCTGCTTCGGCTGAAGCCGTTCGTACTTCCCTACCGGCTGCGGCTCGGGGCCGGCATCGCCAGCTTCGGCTTCGCCCGGTTATCCGAAGCCCTTGTACCTTTCTTCCTGGCCGCGGGCATCGACAAGGTGGCCGCCGGCGACGGCGACGTTGCCAACCAGGTTCTCGGTATCGTCGCGGCGGTAACGGTGCGCTATGTGTTCGTCACCTACGCGCGCTATTCCGTGCGCAGCGCGGGGATGCGCGTCGCTTTCGACCTGCGCGGGTCGCTGTACGACGCCCTGCAACGGCAAGGCTCCGGGTTCTTCTCCACGCACACCATCGGCGACATGATGACCCGGGCCGTGGCCGACATAAGCCTGGTGCAGCGCCTCATTTCCATGGGCAGCATCCTGCTCATCATCCTGGTCTACGCCTCTCTCGTCGGTTTCGGCTTCATGCTCTACTACTCGCCGTTCCTCACACTGCTGCTGCTGCCGCCCCTGCCCTTCGTCTATTACTACGCCAAGCACGCCTCGCGGCAGATGGGGGTGGCATCCAAGGACATGCAGGACCGCCTTTCGGACCTCGGCGCACAGGTGCAGGAGAACCTGTCCGGCATCCGCACCATCCAGGCCATGGCCCAGGAAGACAACGAGATCGAGCGCTTCGCCCGGACCGGCCAGTCCTATGCGGACGCCTTCTACCGTCAGGCCAGGATCAACTCCCTGATGATGGCCTGGATGCCGAGCCTGGCGGCATTCTGTTCGATCACGATCATCGGGTTCGGCGGGTACCAGGTATTGAACGGCGACCTGTCCCCGGGCGCACTGGTGGCCTTCCTGATGTACGTGAACATGGTGGTGCAGCCGTTCCGCGTCGCGGGCTTCATGGTCAACCTGTTTCAGCGGGCGGCGGTGGCCAGCGACCGCCTGTTCGAAGTGCTGAACCTGGACCCGGAAATAGAGGACCGGCCAGCAGCACACGCACCGCCGGCAATCCGGGGCGCGATCGAGATCAGGAACCTGAGTTTCCGTTACGGCGACGGGCTGCCCCGGGTACTCGATCGCATCAGCCTGTCTGTCGGCCGCGGCGAATCCATTGCCGTCATGGGGCGGGTGGGCGCCGGCAAGACAACGCTGTTGCGGCAGTTCGTGCGCCTGCTCGATCCCCCGCCGGGCCGGGTCTTCGTGGATGGGCAGGACATCCGCAACTATCCCCTCAGGCAACTGCGCGCCCAGACCGTGCTGGTGCCCCAGGTGACATTCCTGTTCAGCGAGACGCTGCGCGACAACCTTACCTACGACGATCCCGGCCGGGACATCGACTCGATCTGGGCGGCGGCGGAAGCCGCGGGCCTGAAGGAAACCATCGAGGGATTTCCGGAAAGCATGGACACAATGGTCGGCGAGCGCGGCGTCACCCTTTCTGGCGGCCAGGCCCAGCGCGCCACCCTGGCACGCGGGCTGATACGCGATGCGCCGGTGCTGCTGCTCGACGACTGTTTCTCCAGCGTCGATACCGAAACGGAGGAACGCATTCTGAAGGACCTGCGCCGCCTGCGGCGGGGCAAAACCACCATCGTCGTGTCGCACCGCGTCTCAACGGCCCGGCACTGCGACCGGATCCTGGTGCTCGATGCCGGCCGCATCATTGAATCAGGCACCCACGAGGAACTGATCGAGCAGGCCGGGCTATACGTGGAGTTCGAACGCATCCAGCGGGAAGGCGCCGGCGAAGCAGACTATCGGGGCGCGTCGCCAGGCCTCTCGCCGGCGAAGGAGGCAGTTCAATGAGTCGGCTACCCGCCCATCTGTCGCTTTCGCTTTGCTCACCGAGCCCGGCCGTCACCCGAGCGGCAACTTCACAGGCAGGGCAATAGACCATGGCCGAAGCAAGCCAGTCACCGCCACGGCGCGACCACTCGCTGTTCGAAGCCGAACTGTCCGGCGCGGTGCTGAACACGCGCCTGCTCCGGCGCCTGTTCCGGTGGATGAAGCCTTACCGGCTGACCTTCGCCGCCAGCGGACTGCTCGTCCTGGCCGCCTCGACCTTCCAGGTATTGCTGCCCGTGATCGTCTCGCTGGTGGTGATCGACCATGTCATTCGCGGCGAGGCGGAGCACGCCGCACCGGATTTCGGCATGGTCGACCTGACACAAGCCCTGTCCGCCGGGCTGCACCTGCATCCGCTGGCCGCCGCCTGCCTGCTCTACGCCGCCGCCCACCTCTGCTGGGCCGCCGCCGCCCACGCCCACCGGCTCACCCTGACCAGTTCCGTCATCAAGGGCCTGCGGGACCTGCGCCTCGACCTGTTCAGTCACCTGGAAAGGCGCCCTTCGTCGTTCTACGACAAGGTGGCGGTGGGCCGTGTCATGACCAGGGTGACCAACGACATCGAAGCCCTCTACGAACTGCTGCGCGGCATCGGCACGCTCATCGGCGAGTTCGTGCCCTTCCTGGTGGCGCTCACCATCATGCTGACCATAGACGCCGAACTGACGCTCATCCTCCTGCTGACCCTGCCGGTCATGGGCGCGGTCACCTGGTGGTTTCGCCGCACCACCCGCGAATTGTTCCGGCTGGTGCGTGCCTCCGTCTCCGCGCTCAACCAGAACATGCAGGAAAACCTGGCGGGCCTGCAGGTGGTGCAACTCTCGGGTCGCGAGGCGCACAACCTGGAACGCTACACGGAGATCAACCGCACCAACCGGCACAACGAACTCCGTTCCGCCCGCTGGGAAACCCTGTACGGCGCGCTGAACGACACCATGGCGCACGTCGCCATCGGCATCGTTCTTTACTACGGGGCCGGCGAAGTGATTCAGGATCGCATGTCGCTCGGCAGCGTCATCCTGTTCACCCGCTTCATCGACATGCTGTTCCACCCCATCGTCGCGCTCGGCGAGCAGACCAACGTGCTGTTCCGGGCCATGGCGAGCGGCGAGCGGATATTCCAGGCGCTCGACTGGGACGAGCATGTGCGCGAACCCGACGAGCCCGCGGCATTGCCGGCGCGGCTGCACGGCGAGATCGAGTTCCGGCGGGTCGACTTCGCCTACGAACCGGGCGCACCCGTGCTGAACGATGTCTCGTTCACCATCCGCCCCGGCGAAAAATTGGCCATCGTCGGGCCCACCGGTTCCGGGAAAAGCACCCTGATCCGCCTGCTGGGCCGCTTCTACGACTTCGACGACGGCAACATCTTCCTTGACGGCACCGACCTCAACCACATTCGCACCAGCGACCTGCGCCGGCGCATCGGCGTCGTCCTGCAGGATTTCCACATCTTCTCCGGGTCCATCGCCGACAACATCGCGCTCGGCGACCCGGACATCTCGCGAGATGCAGTGCAGCGCGCGGCGCAGCGGGTCAATGCGGACAGTTTCATTACCGCCCTGCCCCAGGGCTACGACACGGAACTGGCCGAGCGCGGCCAGAACCTTTCCCAGGGTCAGCGGCAGCTACTGGCATTCGCCCGGGTACTGGCCGCCGACCCCGAAATTCTCGTGCTCGACGAGGCCACCGCTTCGGTCGATACGGAAACCGAACTGCTAATCCAGGACGCACTCGCCAAGCTGACCGTGGGGCGGACGTCGATCCTGATCGCCCATCGCCTGCAGACCATCCAGCACGCCGACCGCATCCTGGTGATGAACGCGGGGCAGGTCGAAGAGCTCGGCACGCACGAAGAGTTGCTCGGGAAAGGCGGGTTGTATTCCCGGTTGCACGCACTGCAGTTCCAGGACACGGCCGGCACCGGCTGAGGTGCTGGCAGGCACTCATGAGACAGGTCTCCCACGTCGGGCAGCGAGCTGGCGTGCGGGGTTTCGTCGCCCCGCGGGGCCCCAGCCCAGTCGGGCTATCCACTCGCGCACGCTCTGCAGGGGCAGCTTGTACATCGGCAGCGGCCTGGCCTTCCTGTTGGCCGCGAGTAAAGCTACAGATTCCGGTGAAAGCGGCATTTTTGACTCGTGATCAAACTGCGTGAAGCCTGAACCGCTCAGGAATATTCCTGAACGTCCCGTTCAATCATGTCGCCATATAGCGCCAGGGCTTCTGCCTGGCGCCGGGGCAGCGTGTATCTGGGGAACAGGTCATCAGTGGGTTCGTAGTCCCTCAGAACCTGCCGGGCGACAGTCACCTTGTGCACTTCCGTCGGGCCGTCGGCCAACCCCAGGCCATAGGCGCCGATGATCATGTCGGTGAAGGGCAGCTCGTTCGAGACGCCCAGGGAACCGTGAATCTGCAGCGCACGGGAAACGATATCCTGGTAGACCTTCGGCATGGCTGCCTTGATGGCCGCGATGTCCTTGCGCACCCTCAGGTAATCGTTGTACTGATCGATGCGCCATGCGGTTCTCAGCACCAGCAGGCGAAACTGTTCCATCTCAATCCACGAGTCAGCGATTTTCTCCTGGACCATCTGCTTGTTGGCCAGAACTTCCCCCTTGGTTGAACGGGACAATGCACGCTCGCACATCATGTCGAAGGCCTTCCTGATCTGCCCCAGCGTTCGCATGGCATGGTGAATGCGGCCACCGCCAAGGCGGGTCTGCGCGACGGCAAAACCGTCGCCGCGACCACCAAGCATGTTCTCTTTCGGTACCCTGACATTGTCATAGTGAATATAGGCGTGGCTGCCATGACCTGGTGGCTCACTGCCGACGCCGACGTTTCGGCGGATGTTTATGCCGGGTGTATCCGCGGGAACGATAAACTGGCTGATGCGCCTGTGCGGTGCCGCATCAGGATCGGTTACGCACATGACGATCAGAAAAGAAGCGAACTTGGCGTTGGAGGAGAACCACTTGTCGCCGTTGATGACGTAGTCATCCCCATCTTCCGTAGCCCTGCACTTGAACATGGTCGGGTCTGCACCGGCGTGAGGCTCGGTCATGGAGAAACAGGAGACAATTTCACCATCCAGCAGCGGCTGCAGGTATTTTTCCTTGTGTGCATCCGTGCCGTAGTGGGCCAGGATCTCGGCGTTTCCGGAATCGGGTGCCTGGCAGCCGAACGTGATGGGTGCGAACCGGGAAGTACCCAGAATCTCGTTCATCAGGGCCAGTTTGAGCTGGCCATAACCGAGGCCGCCGAGTTCCGGGCCCAGGTGGCAGGCCCAGAGGCCACGATCTTTCACTTCCTGCTGCAGCGGGCGAACCAGATTGATGAAATCCGGGTCTGTGACGGCATAGCTTTCGCCCAGAACCATGTCGAGTGGCGCAACCTTCTTCTCGACGAACTCTTCTACCCAGTCCAGTACTGACTGAAACTCCAGGTCTGTATCAAATCCCCAAGCCATAATGCGATCCTTCTTTGTTTATCCAGTGAAACAATATTAAGCAACTTTCATGGAGCATTCTTTCGCACCATGAGTTTCCCAAACGCCGAGAGCGGGTATACGGTACGGGCATCCTGCACGCCAAGCGAGCGCGCCCTTGCGAATTCCTGGCGCACTGAATTGCTTTAAAGGTGCCGGATACCCGTACCGCACACCCACTCTCTCTTGGTAAAACCAACCGCTGTTCCCTGCGCTTTAGCGCACCGCGTACTCGTCCCGGCGCGCCGGGGCGGAAACTTGCATTCGAAAATTGATTGCTGAAAGAGTGCTTCATTGTCCTGATGGTTAGTTCGGTGTGTCCCCTGAACCCGCTTGACTGGAGCGGTTGGCGTTCATCATTGAAACAACGCCGGTCAACATTCCGGGGATTTTTTCAGGAAAACTCCTGAAACGCTCATCCGTAGTCTCGCCGACTTCAAAGCGGCGATAAAGCTGCTGCAGCACGACAGCCTGCTTCCACAAGCCAAAAGCTTCATACCAGTCGATACCCTCGACATTCGCGCCGCTTTCAGCATAGCGTCGCACCAGGCTCTGCCGGGACGGAAAACCCTTCATATCGAGATCGATGGTTGGCGACCTGTCGAAGTCGTCCCCTGATTGCTGCCAGTAACTGAGCAGCGTGCCCAATTCGATCAGCGGATCGCCGAGCGTGGTCATGTCCCAGTCGAGGATGGTCGCAACCCGGTCAGGGTTCTCAACGTCAAACATGCAGTTATCAAGCTTGAGATCATTGTGTACAAGCGTATGACGCTGCGTTTGCGGCTGGTGCTGCTTCAGCAACTGGTACGCCCGCTCGAATACCGGGTCTTCTTTTTCGACGACCCGCTTCCATCGGCCATACCAGCCTTCGAGCTGCCTCGTCACAAAACCCAGCGGTCTCCCGAGATCACTCAATCCGGCGGCTTCCAGGTCGATTGCGTGCAGGTCTGCCATGGCATCGACCAGCGCAAAGCTGACCCGCTGTTCTATGTTCTCGACGTCTGCAAATTCCTGCGGTATATCTGCCCGGACAATGACGCCTGAACACCGCTCCATGACAATGAACGGTGCACCGATCACCGATTCATCTTCACAGAAGCCGTACACCCTTGGCGCCCTGTCGAAGACCGGTGCCAGCGCTGCGAGCGCGCGATATTCGCGTTTCATGTCGTGGGCGCCCGGTGCAATTTCGCCAAACGGTGGCCTGCGAACCACCAGCTCGCTGTCGCCAAAGGCTACGCAATAGGTGAGGTTCGCATGCCCGCCATGGAACTGGCTGATTTTCATCTCCCCTGCCAGGCCTTCAACGTTCGCTCTCAGCCAGGCTTCCGACTTCTGCCAGTCAAGATTCTCACCCTCGCGGACGGCTGCGGTATCACTGCTCATCGGTGGTTCCACTTCCAGTCACATCAAGGTGATGCCGCCGTCGACGAGCAGCATTTGACCGGTGATGTAGGACGCCATGGGCGATGCCATGAAGAGCGCGGCGTTTCCGATTTCTTCGGCCTCACCCCACCGCTTCATGGGAATGCGTTTCAGGGTGCTTTCATAAATCGCCTCGTCTTCGAAACTCCGTTCTGTCAGCTTCGTTGCAACAAACCCCGGCGCGATGCCATTTACCCGTATGTTGTCTCTCGACCACGCCTGTGCGAGTGACTTGGTGAGGGTGATGAGCGCACCCTTGCTGCCGCCATAGGCTGGCTGCCCTGGTGTGGCGATATAGCTGGAGGTTGAACCGATGATGACAACCGATGCCCTGTCACGCTGTTTCAGGGAGTCATGGGCGGACGTGCAAAGGCTCATCACACCATTCAGATTGATATCGATGATCTCCCTGAAGGTCGCCATGTCATATTCCCTGCCACCATAGGCAATGGCACCGGCACAACAGACCAGTACGTCCAAAGCACCAATCTTCCCCACCAATGCGGCGGCGGCCGCATCATCTCTGACATCGAGCTGGTGGTAGCTGAAATCCTGCAGCTCATCACCGTGATCGTACTCACCCGCGGCAGCGCGGGTGCCGGTGACATGCACGCTCGCACCAGCCGCATGAAATCGGCGGGCTATCCCAAGGCCGATACCACTTGAACCGCCAGAGACGAGTACAGTTGCCCCACCAAAATCAATGGAAATTGACATCTAGCCCCATTCCCTCAGCACATTGCGGCGAATCTTGCCGCTCACTGTCTTGGGCAGATCTTCAGCGAATGCCACCTGGCGCGGATACTTGTACGGGGCTGTAACCGCCTTGGTGTGGTCCTGCAACGCCTTGATCAAGGTTTCATCGCCTGCAACGCCAGGCGCCAGTACGACCCACGCCTTCACCAGTTCACCGCGCTCTTCATCAGGCACACCTACAACGGCACACTCCAGAACGGCGTCGTGTTCGGCCAGCGCATTCTCGACTTCCTGTGGGCCAATGCGGTAGCCGGAAGAATTGATTATGTCGTCTGCACGGCCGGTGTAGAACACGTAGCCTTCATCATCGATCTCGACGTTGTCGCCGGTGGCGTACCACTCACTGCCTGCGACAGTGACCCTGGTACCTGCGGTACGTCCCTCGTCTTCCCAATACCCCAGCATGAGCTGTGGGTATGGCAGCGCCAGAACAAGCTCACCTGCCCCTGTTGGCGTCACTGCTTTTGCATCCGCGTCATAGACCCCGACAGTGAGGCCCGGCAGCGGCACACCCATGGAACCCGGCTTGACGGGTAGGCCTGGCCGGTTGGTCACTGTCATCAGTGTTTCCGTCTGGCCATAGCCATCGAGCACTGTCGTACCCGTCAGGGCATGCCAACGGTCAATCACTTCAGGGTTGACCGACTCGCCAGCAGAGACCGTCGATTTCAAGTTCGATAGGTCGTACTTCGAGACATCCTCGAGAATCAGTCTGCGCAGTTCAGTCGCTGCGGCACAGAAACAGGTGACCTCGTAGCGCGCGAGCAACTCCAGTCGCCTGGCAGGCTCGAACGGCCCGTCGTAGAAAAGTACACTCGCACCCTGGCTCCAGGGACCGAACAGGATACTGGTACCGGCCTTTGACCAGCCGGTATCGGCAGTACACCAGATACGATCTTCTTCTGACAATGCCAGCCAGTGTTCGGCAGAATACCGCCAGGCCCAGATTGCACGAGAACTGTGGGTGACACCCTTGGGAGAACCGGTTGAACCGGAGGTGTAGTAAAGGACCGCGGGGTCTTCACTGCCGACACGCGCAGAAACGCAGTCCGCGCTTTCATTCCCGGCATCTGCGATGCTGCGCCATCCAGCAAGCGCATTACCCACGCAGACTTTCGTCGGCAGGTCCTGGAGTTCAACAAACTTTTGACACTCTTCCGCCATGGTAATCACACCGACGGCGCCGGAGTGTTCAATGCGATAGGTGACGTCCTTTGGCGTCAACATGGTGATACAGGGAATGGGGACAGCACCGAGACGCATAACCGCCACCATGGCGATCTGCCAGACGGCGATGCGCGGCAACATGACAAGAACGCGGTCACCCTTCTGAAGGCCCTGCGCCTTCAACAGGTTGGCTAACCTGCAGGAGGCGGCGGCAATGTCTGCGTAGGTGTACGTCTGCTCATTGCCCGATTCATCCACCGCGACAAGCGCCAGACGATCTGGATCACGCGCCCAGGCATCGACAACGTCAACCGCAAAATTGAACTCAGACGGCACCTGCCATTCAAATTCCACTGCACTCATGTTGTTCTAGAACGCTGCTTCGAGAATTTCGACGACCTGTTCGACGGTGTCGATGGGCTCGGGATTTGCCCTGACCCAGGCGTTCAGCAGGCTGCCTTCAGCAATAGCCTGAAAGTGATCATGGGTGACGCCCGCATCCCTCAGTCTTGTCGGCATGCCGAGGTGGCCGATGAGTTCTGCGATCAAATCGCTGGCACGAGCCGCAGGTCGCCCCAGCGCCGCACTGATCCATTGTTGTTTTTCTGCGGTAGCCTCGTGGTTATAGGCCATGACATGGGGCAGCAGGATGCAACTGGTGTAACCATGAGGCACGCCAGCCACTGCACCCAACTGGTGACCGATACCGTGGCTTGCGCCATAGGGCACCCGGTTCAAGCCGGCACAGGCGAGCGCAATGGCGACCTGGCTATCCAGTCGTTTTTCAAGATTGCCCGGATCCGCTTTATTGACCTGCAACGAGTCACCCAGCAGTCGTATGGCGTGCAGGGCGCCAGCATCGGCAATCGCCATGGGCTCCGAAGAGCAGAGTGTCTCGACGGCATGGTCCAGCGCTCGGACGCCAGTCGAAAGCCAGAGGTCTTCCGGTGTGTGGACCGTGATCGCGGGATCGAGAATGACCGCAGCCGGACCAATCTCGGCACCCGAAAAGAGTTGCTTGACCTGGGTCTCGGTATCGACACAGCCCGCAAGATCACTGAACTCCGCACCCGACAAGGTTGTGGGTGCCGCAATCTGGCGAATGGGCGGCGGTCTGACAAAAGGAGTCTCCCGCTCACCGGCATCAGTCACACGGATGGCAAAGTCCTCCAGTCGATCGGCACTGGTGATGTCTTCGGCGAGGCACAGCAGGGCCATCTTCACCGAATCGAGACAGGTGCCGCCACCCACGGTCAGCACCAGGTCAGCACCGGATTCTCGAACGGCATTGGCAAGCGCTATCACAGACTGCCGGGGCACATGCGTCACAGTGCCGTCGTAACACCCCGCAAAACGATCACCCAGGCGGTGGCTGACTTCCCCGGCAATGCCGGTTTCCCGGTTGAGCGTCCCGGAAATCACCATCAGCACGCGCTTCACGTTACGGCGATCGACTTCTTCGCGCACGGCCTGTACGAGCGGCACGCCCATGGTCGTCCGGTCGAGTCTCAGGTAGTCGTATCGTAAATATTTCATGCTGGCGTCAGCCCGGTTCGCATCACTTGTTCAGTTTCGCAAAGGGCAGCATGCGCTTGAGCACATCATCGCCATCGACGAAATGATGTTTGAGGGCTGCCAGGATGTGAACAACCACAAGCGTTGACAGCAGGAAGTAGCAGGTCTTGTGCGCAAGAAGTATCCACGGGTGCCAGGTATCCGATACCAGGTTCCACGATGTGTAGTTGATTCCATACTGCGGCGACTGGAAATCCACGCTCGTGGTGGATGCCAGCAGCACGCCGAGTCCAATCTGCGCGAAGATCAGCACGTATAGTGTGACATGAGCCATCTTCGCGGCCTTCTTCTGCCATCCGTCTGCTATCGGAATCGGCGGCGGCGGATTGGCCAGGCGCCATACCGTTCGTATGACCATCAACAGGAAAATCGTGGTCACCGAGACCGCATGATTCGGGTATTCAACCAATTTTTCACTGTCGGGCAGGTCGGACATCCCGAAAGAGAAAATCAGGGTTGCCCCAATGTTGATTACCAGCAGCCAGTGAAGCGTCTTGTAAACTTTGCCATAGCTTTGGACTTCTGCTTGTTCTTCGCTCATCCGAACCTCTTTATCAGCCTGACGCGCTGATCTGCTGCAACATGTCGACTGGCCTTCATCGTTTGTTGCCCGTTGTGATCGATCAGAGTTCACCGAGAGGTGCTTGACAGCGCATGATGGATGCATAAAATTTTTATGTCAAATTGTCATACACAATAGGTTCGGAGGAATAGGCTCAGAGGAATATCCCGAACCGGCGGAGTCACAAATTTCATGTTGCTGAATGAGTGGTACGAAGAGAGAGAACAGCAAGGGAGGAAACAACATGGCTTTCGATCTGGCTGAGGCGGCGGAAAGCTTCTGGCAGGCACGTGGCCGGGGCGAGTACTTTCCACCCGCCTGGTTCGACACGCTCAGTCTCGATGAGGCGTATGCGATCCAGTTGGCCATCGTCGACCGGCGCGTGGCGCAGGGCGAGCGGCAGATCGGCTGGAAGGTGGGGCTGACCGCGAAGCCGATCCAGGAGCAATTCGGGTTTCACGAACCGGTGTTCGGCTGCATCCTGGAACATGTGCCCAGTGGCACCCGGCTACAGGCAGCGGAGTTGATCGTTCCGGGGTTCGAGTCCGAACTTTGCGTGCGCATGGGGGCGCCGTTGGCCGGAGAGGTCACCATGAACCGGGCGCGTGCGGCGGTCGCGGGGGTGCATCCGGCCCTGGAGATCATCGAAACCCGTGGCGACCTGACCGCCCAGATCGCGGTGGCGATGGCGGACAATGCGCAGCAAAAAACGGTGGTGCTGGGTGATGCCATTCCCTTGGGAGAGATGCAGCTCGATCAGGTAGCGTGCCGGGTCGCGATGAACGGCGCGACGGTGGCCGAGGGCACCGGGGCGGCAGTGCTTGGCAACCCCCTGAATTCGGTGATCTGGCTGGCGGGCAAGCTGCAGCAGTTCGGTCGGGGGATTCAAGCCGGTGACATCATAATGACGGGCTCATTCGTGCGTCAGTTTCCCCTGGCGGCGGGAGACCGGGTGCGGGTGGACTATAGCGGCGTGGGCATGGTTGAAGTCGCGGTCGACTAAGACCCTGGTACGTAAAACCCTACGAGAACCACAGCACGCAGCGAACGATGCAGTGGCCAGCTGGTCTGCGGCTCAACCAGAGCGACTACATGGTCATTAATTTCGCGTGTGAACCATATCCTGCCCGAGCAGGGTACGACCGAGGTCACCGTACTGGTTCGCCTTTGAAAAGACGATATGATTGGCGGCGATGGAAATATCCCTTACGGCTCTCTGTATGGGATTGCTCAGCAAGCCGCCGCTGGCACCCGTGAGTTCGCTGATCCCGAGAACAGCTTCCTTGCAGGTATAGACAGCGTACGTCATGCGTGACAGCCATTTGTTGCGTTCTTCATTTGTCGCCCGGTTACGCTTCGCCATGACGTCAGCCATGACGTCTCGTAAAACTAGTTCTGCCGTTTCTATCTTGAGTGCCGCTTCGCCGAGCAGGCCACTGACATCCGGCAGGGGTGTACCGCTACGCAGTACGTTTTTCTCGATCTTCCCGCGCATCTGACCCGTGAATTGCGCGAGCACCATCTGTGCTGCGCCAAGGATCGGCAGACCGGCAGCAAAACAAAGTACCGGCATCAGGGGCGTGCTGTAGAGCGGTGCGGAGAATCTGTCAGCGATACCGGTAGTTGCGTCGAGAATCTGTTGAAAGGGCAGCGCACGATCATCAGGGACAAAGACACCGTCGATCTTGAAATCCCATGATCCGGTAGCGCACATGCCGGTGACGTGCCAGGTATCGATGGGTTCGACCTCGGATGTCGGCATCAGGAACATCGTTGGCAGGGGCCCGCCGGCTTCGCCCGTAATGAGGCCACCGGCAAGCACCCATGTGCTGTGTACTATGCCGGTGCCCCATTGCCATCGACCACTCAGGACATAGCCGCCATCGACCTTCGTTGCTGTGCCGCCGCCGATATTGATTGCCGCGGGCGCAAGCACATGGTTGTTGCCGTTCAGCACCTTCTTGCAGACTTCTTCCGAAAAGTTGAACAGCCAGAGGTTGTGTTCGATGTAAAAGCCGGTGATCCACCCCATGGAAGCGTCAGCGCGGCATAGCGTCAATACGGCATCGAAAAAGGTGTCTATGTCTACTTCGTGACCACCGTATTTCTTCGGCACCATCATGGAAAAGAGACCGGTTTCCCTGATCGCTTCGATGACATGGTCGAGCGGCTGCCGGGCGACCTCGGCTTCCCGGGCTGTTTCACGAAAAAGAGGAGCGAGCGATTCGGCCTGTTTGATCAGGTCCAATTTGCTCTTGTCCTGTCTATGAGCCGTAACCGTTGGGGCTCGGTGCGGTTGTCTCGCTCGCGGTTTCCCAGATCACTTCGTCAGGGGTTTGCAACAGCATTTCATAGGCTTCCCTGGGATAGTCCATATGAGGAACGTCCGCGTTATAGGCCGGTTGGGCGACCGGCTCGCCGTCGTTCTTGTATTCTGCCGGTGCCATGTAGCTTTTCAGTTCTTCCTCGCTGATACCGGCGAGCGACACGACTTCAGGGTCAATCCAGGTGCCCTTGTCATCAAGCGGACTCTCTGCGGCAGAGGATGGCGAGATGGTGAAGTGCGTTTGGTTTCGTCATCGGTAACATCTCCTTTAGTCTTGTATGACGTCAAGGCAGAACTCGTGTACTGCCTCGGAAAAGGTTTCCGTTGCGAACAGCATCAACTGGTGATGTGCGCCTTCGAAAAGCACCTTCTTCACCGGGCCACCGATATTCGACGCCATGGCGTCCAGCATCTCGGGTGAGAAATGCGGGTCGTGTTCTCCTGCCGTGTAGAGCACGGGCTTGGTGTTGTCCGCGGGCAGAACCGGTGGGATGTACTGGAAAATCGAAGCCATGGATTCCAGGTCATAGGACCAGGTGTTGTAAGGGTCGAGCTCTTTCTGCTTCTGGGCGCCGCTGTAGCCGTAATCTTCATCGAAGTTGAAGAAGGAGGGAATGTGCAGCTGCGCGCCACGTCCCAGCATTGCGATAATCTGCTTGAACTCGTCACTGCGCCAGGGGCCTGCAGCCATGTCAATGGCTGCACTGCCTGGCACGGTACCTGAGCCCATGAGGATGGCGCCGGTCACATGATCTGAGTCGATGGCGGCAATTGCAGCCCCGACGCCAAGGCTGGAACCCAGCGTGAAGACCGGCAGGCCGGTCATTTTGTTGACGTGCTCCGCAAAATCGCGGGACGCCTGGGCCCACTCGGACATCTGCCACTGACCCTTGGGCCTGTTGGTTGTAGACCGGCCATGACCCGGCGCGTCGTAGCTCCAGATATCGACGCCCTTCGGTGCATGGTGCTCGGCGAAGCGATCGTAAATACCGCCGTGACCGCCCAGTCCGTGAGAAATGACGAGTGCATACTTCAGATCATCGCCCGTGTATCGAAACGCGTGAAGCTCGTTCAGCACGTGGTTTTCTATTTTCATGGTCATTCGTCTCGCGCAATTGTTTGCGTCAGCCGGGCTTCAATTGAAGCAATCCCCGACAACCTGCTGCTTGGAGATGAAAGTTGGTTCACCTGCTTTCAATCTTCCACCTCTTGTTAACTTTACTGACCGTGTCGTCAACATCGATGCCTGCAACTTCGCAACCGCGTAGAAAGTCACGATAGTGTTTCGCCATCCATTCCTCAGCCGTAGCAGGGTCTCTGTTCTTGATGGCTTCAAAAATTGTTTCGTGAGCCTGAAGCAGGCGCCTACCCGGCCCCAGTTTCTTGGTTACGACACCGTAGGCGGCAGAGAGGAATTCACCCAGCGGTTCCCTTGCAAGCTGTAGTGCATGGTTCCCCGATGCCAGGGCAACCAGTTCATGAAACTCCATGTCGGCCTGAACCAGTTCCTTCGGGTTGTCGATGCAGGCTCGGGTTCGCTCCAGGTTCTCTTCCAGCTGCGCCAGGATGGATTCGTCCGCCCTTTCCGCGGCCAGTCTTGCGGCGGCTGGTTCCAGCGCCGTGCTGACTTCCCAAAGCTCTCGGTAGGTCACACCATGCAGCACGATGGCATTGCGAATGGCGGAACTGGACACTTCGCTGGAAGGTGCAGCGACCTGCATGCGTCGCCGGTGTCCACGTTCCACCAGTCCGCTGGTCTCGAGCCTCCTTATCGCTTCACGAACAGTGGGTCGCGTAATGCCCAATTGATCAGCCAGGTCATGCTCGCCAGGCAGCAGGACACCGGGCCCCAGGGTGCCGTCCAGAATCATGCCGCGAATCGCCTCTTCGGCAAGAATGTAGGCGGGGGCTCTTTTCAGGGATTTGAATTGTTTGTCGGGCAACTGTTTCTCCAGCCATGCCAATATGTATGACAATCTGTCATATTAGTTTCATGCATCCATCGTGCACTGTCAACAACCTCTCGATGATCTATGCACGATCCCCTCGTTCCAATCAGCTTTCCGAACGCTCGACAATACAAACGAATCCGCACCCTTGAACCGTCCAATCGGATTGCTGATGTCCACACTCGCAAGGGCTCACATGACAGAGCCTCTACGCCGGACATTGACCGAAGAACAAGCCGCAGTAACTCGTCAGTCGTTCTTTCATGGGAAACGCCGTTATGACTCCGCAAGTTCGGGATATTCTTCCAGCACCCAATCCAATATTTTCCGGCGGAACAGCACGGCTGATCTATCGCCATTGATGCTTATTTCCTTGTGTTCAGATCTGTCACCGGCGAGCAGTTTCTGCATGTGATTGACAGCAACGACATCTTCTTCGAATGCTGCGCCGACGAACTGATTCGAGGCTGCAGCGAATTCCGGGTCTGGCTTCATGAAGTCACTCGTTATGGAATACCAATAGTGGCAGGTGTCGTGCTTTTCCGGCGTCACGAAATGATTGATGTACGACCTGTAGCATTCCGGATGTCCAGGCGCCGGGTTATCTACGTACACGAAGTTCTCTCCCAGCCAAACGCCCGGTGCGTGGCTGACACCTCCGTTCCGGTTGCGTAGCTTGCGATCACCCACCACGGCTCTTTGGTCCGGTGACAAATCATGTTGTACGAGATCAGTATTGTCGATGATGCGATAGCAACCTGTGACGCCATTGCGTTCTTCGTATTCAACAGGGTGTTCCAGAAAGGTCTCGTCTATCGAATTTTCCGCTGCGCCGAAGGTGTTGGCATGAATGAAGATAAAGTGAGTCAGATCGTTGAGGTTGTCTTGCATCAGAAGGTAGTTGCCTTCTATGTATTTGGCGTCGTGAATGGAAAAGTACTCGGTATTCTCCAGATAGGGTAGATCGGGCAATTTGCTTTCATCTGCATTGTCGGGATTGCCCATCCATATGAACACGAAAGGACCCAGCTCTTTGGCGGGATACTTTCTCAACTTTCCCTTGGGGCATTGAGTCTGACAGGGAACACTCTTTATCTCCCCCTGTGGTGAATACTCAATGCCGTGGTAACCGCAGACGATATTGTCGCCACTCAGTTTGCTTTCGGAGAGTGGATAGGAGCGGTGCAGGCAACGGTTTTGCAAAGCTACCAATTCACCCGCCTCGGTGCGATAGAAGACAATGGACTTTTCAAGCAGGGTTCGCGCCATGGGATCTCTGCCAAACTCTTCGCTGAGCCCTGCCACGTACCAATGCTCATGAAGCAATGGCAAGCTGATGTAGTTTTGAGTATCACGGATAACACTGTTCAAATTGTTCATGATGATTCGAGTCGCCTTTTGGGTTCCATTAAACGATTGTCAGCGCGTTCAAGCTTCTTCAGTCCGCGTATTCTTCAAGCACCCAATCCAGCATGACACCTCGAAACAGCATGCCGGCTTGATCACCTGCGATGACCATTTCCTTGTAGTCGATGTGGTCATTGTCCAGGAGTCGTTGCATCTCTTCGGATGCCCATTTGTCCTCAGCGAAACCAATCGACGCGCCCGCTTTGGTGAACGCGTAATACTCGTCGTCTTCAATGTTGAAGTCGTTGGTTATCGACCAGTAGTAGTGCGACGTCGTGCTCGTTTCAGGAGTCAGATAGTGCATGATGTACTGGTTGTAGACTTCTCTATCAGGATCATCCTCCGCGCCCACATAAATTGGTGCATAGCCGCGAAAAACACCGGGCGACATTGCATAGCCTCCGTCGTGCCGCTCAACAGGTTTTCCCTTGGCTCTTTCTTTTGCATCGGCGGGCAGCGCGGCAAGGGCGCGGGCAGGGTCGGTGTCGATGCGATTGCAGTAGACACCCTGTTCGGTCTTTTCGACGGTCGTTGGGAAGTCGAAGAAATAATCGCCGATACCGAAGCTGTCTCTGTGCAAGTACGCGAAGTGTGTTAGATCGTTCAGGTTCTCCTGCATCAGCAGATAGCTACCAGCATAGGGAGTTGCTTCATGCACCGTTCGGTATTTGGGGTCTATCAGGAACGGCAATTCCGGAAATTTTTCCCAATCAGGCTGATCTGGATTTCCCATCCAGATGAATGCAAACGGACCCACTTCCTTCACGGGGTATACGTGCAGCTTGCGGTTCGGTAGCTGATCCTGGCAGGGCACTCTGACTATGCTGCCGTCCGGCGCATACCGAATGCCATGGTAACGACAGACAAGGTTGTCTCCTTCACGAAGTGCATTAGACAGGGGGAACGAGCGATGCAAGCAACGGTTCTGCATGGCAACCAGGTCACCGGCCTCCGTGCGATAGAAGACGACTGAACGTTCCAACAGAGTCTTCGCGACCGGTTGCTGGCCGAATTCTTCGACCGTGCCTGCGACATACCAATGGTTATAGCAAAGTGGCAGACCGATATAGTCTTTCACGCTGCGAAGCCGTTCCTTGTACTTCATGAATACCTCCTTGACCAATCTAGCGGCCGGTGGCCGGCTGGTTCATGGTCCGTAGCGGGCAGGGCTCGGTGCTGTTTCTCCAAGCCTGCCAACCTGTATGACAAATTGACATATTAGTTTCGTGCGTCCATCATGCACTGTCAAGCCTTTCTCGATGATCTATGAACGTGGACAACAGGCAACAGACTATCCTTACAAGGAGAGATTGATGAATGAGCTTCATGTCAATCGCGGCCATGCGGCCGGCTTCCTGATGGGGGTTACGTTTCTTCTCAGCAGCGTGTTGACCGCCTCAGGTGCTGCGTATGCGGCCGAGGTGGAGCCGCCCCGGATGGATACGAAGGCAACCAGGGTACTGATCGAGTAGTTCAACGAAGCATGGGTCAACAACGACGCCGCAAAGATGGCGCCGCTCCTGTCGGACGACGTGGTTCAGAGATATCCACCGTACAAGAAGACGAGGGAGGGACGAGAGGAAGTCGTTAACTATCTCACCGGCGGGCCGGATTCAACAGCTGACGCCATCTTGAAGATGGACACCATGGTGCGCACCGTGCACAAGCTGGTTGTCGAGGGCGACACCGCGGTGGGGTTCCACTACATGACGGCGGAGCTGCTCAACGGCAGGACCTACAGCAATGAGTACGTGTGGCGATACACCTGTGCCGACGGCAAGGTGACTCGTCTCGACGGGATGGTAGACAGGCTGCACGTACAAAACCAGATTGGCGATCAGCCCTTTCTTCGCGGGCCGTCCGACAACTGAGCAATCCCCCTCGCCGCATCGCGCAACCAGGAACGACTGTTTTCATGATTCTACCTTCGTGCGCAGCTCGAAAGCGTATGCGCGAAAGTAATTTCTGGCGGTCATGTTCAAGATCTGTTCCGACATGGTGTCCAGTAGGTCTGCTTTGGTCAGCAGCAAAGATCGATCATTCGGCGAAAGCCGGAGCAGGTGATCCATCAACTGCAGGGCCCACTGATACTGCCCGGCTTCCGAGGCTTCACTCACGGCGCGTTCCAGGGCCTCGCGTCCTCCTGCCAGTTCCGCCATCCTGCCGGCCTGCTCCCTGGGCCCGAGCGGAAACAGGCTGGTCGGGTTGCCGTCGAACCAGCCGAGATAACCGGTGAATATGGATCGCACACCCCAGTCGGGATGACCGTAGTAGGGTCGCAGGTAATCGAGACCCCGATACTTTTCCGGAAGCGCTGCGTACTCAACCAGTTCATCGGGCGTCAGGCCCTTGTTCATCCCTTCAATGGTCTTGTCAAAGACGTACTTCACTGCATCACGGTAGTTCGTGAGAACTTCCAGAACCTTGGCCTCACCGACAATCGGGCGGGTATGACCGCCAACCAGGTGATGTGGTTTCTTTTTCAGCATCGAGGTCAGGCTACCGATCCATGCATACACGTCCCGATAACCAGTTCCACGAATGGCATAAAGATTGGGCCACGACTTGTAGAAGTTGTCACCCGCAAACACCACACGCTCTGCCTCGAACCAGGCAAAAAGCTGGTCACTGGTCTCACCGTTTGCGGCGACAAGTTCGAGCTCCAGTCCGGCAACGCTTAACGTTGTCCCCTCGGTGCTGAACGTGTGGGTGGGTATGACCGGCCCCATGGAATCCTGTGCGTTCGATACAGACTCGGGAAAGTAGCGTGCACCGATACCAACATGCTTGATCTCGTCCTCCGGCACCAACACACCAAACTGGCGAAAGCCGCGAATTTGAGTAATTGTCAGCCCGGCTTCCTGGAACAGTCTCTGCTCCGTGTTAAAGGGTTCCCTCGCCCAAACCTCGGTGTCATCCTGCACAAAGGCTGCAGCACCGCCTGTATGGTCACCGTGGCTATGCGTAAAGACGATGGCCTTGACCGGCTTGTCGGTGACTTTTCTGAATTCCGCCAGAACCCTTCTGCCCGATGCCGGGTCGAGACCAGAATCGATGATCACCAAACCGCTATCGCCGACAATCATCGATACCGGGCTCAACCCGAAGCCGACGGCTGTGTAAACGCGTTCGCTGACACGAATGACTTCTTGCTGAAACTCCTGGTTTCGTGCCAGCAACAACTCTCTCGTTCGTGTGCTGTCGTCAGCGCTGATCAACGGCGCGAGACATGTCGCAATGAGGATGACGACAAGGCTTCTTCTGATCATGCAATCCTCTCACTACTGCTGACCGCTGCCACAGCCGTTCTGGTTATTCGATGCGCCGGTGGGATTGCTCAGTGGTCGAGCAGCCCGAGAAAAAGGGGATGATCGGCACTCTGTTTGTAAGCGTGCAGAGTGTGGACGCTGCTCACTACTGATACCCCAGTATTACGCGTAGCGTCTGATGATTTGTTTCCCCAGCGACATCATGTGCACCTGATCCGGCCCGTCGGCCTGTCGACACCAACGCGCGTAGTTGTACGCTTCGGCCATGGGGTAGTCTGCGGTCAACCCCCCTGCCCCGTGGATCTGCATACATCTGTCGATCACGCCTTGCGCCATCAAGGGCACCGTGATCTTGGCAGCAGCAATCAGGTCGCGTGCATCCTTGGCGCCCACCTCGTCCATCCTTCGAGCTGTCTTGAGCGTTAGCAGGCGGGCTTGCTCAATCTCACTCCAGGACTTGGCAATATCTTCCAGCACCGACTGATGCTCCGACAGCCTGCGCCCAAAAGTCTCGCGCTCTTGAGATCTGCGACACGCATATTCCACCGCTCTCTGAGCTGATCCGATCAGGCGCATGCAATGATGGATACGGCCCGGCCCGAGCCGACCCTGGGCAATCTCGAAGCCACGACCCTCGCCAAGCAATATGTTCTCTTTCGGAACACGTACATTGTTGAAGTGAACCTCGGCATGCCCAAGGGGTGCGTCATCGTAGCCGAGGGTAGTTAGAGGCCGGACAACCTCCAGCCCTTCAGCGTCGCGCGGAACGAGCACCTGGCTCTGCTGTACGTGACGATTCGGATTGTCAGGATCGGATTTGCCCATGACGATGAAAATCTTCGTGCGCTCATAGGGCGCGTTGGTGATAAACCACTTGCGACCATTGATCACGTACTCATCGCCTTCCCTGACAATGCTGGTGCGGACATTGGTGGCATCGCTGGAAGCCACATCGGGTTCTGTCATGGCATAGGAAGATCTTATCTCCCCGTTTAACAACGGCTCCAGCCACTGAGTTTTCTGCTCTTCAGTGGCGTACTTGAGGAAGACTTCCATATTGCCGGTGTCCGGCGCGTTGCAGTTGAAGACTTCGGGGCTCCACAGCACGCGGCCCATAATTTCAGCAAGCGGGCAGTATTGTTCATTGGTTAACCCTCCGTGATTGGCCGGCATCCACAGATTCCAAAGGCCGGCTTCGCGGGCTTTTGCCTTGAGTTCTTCCATGAGCGGTACGGTCGAAAATCTGTCTTCCAGACCGTTGAGCTGCGCAACATACACCTCTTCGTTGGGATAGATGTGTGTATCCATGAAAGCGGCCAGACGGTCGAGTAGCTCGTCTGCTTCAGGGGCGGAAATCGCCATAAATCATCTCTCAAAACTAACTTGTCAGTTTGACCGGAACCCTTCCCGGGGCCACTTCTCTCAGACCATCCTGACCGGCACCTGCCCCAGGCCCAGGTTGTTGCCTTCCAGGATGCGGTCGGCCCGGTAACTGGAACGGACCAGGGGGCCGGAGGCCACCTCGGTGAAGCCGAGGGACAGGCCGAGTTGCCGGTACGCCTCAAATTCGTCCGGGTGCACCCACCGTTCGACCGGCAGGTGGTTCAGCGTCGGCCGCAGGTACTGGCCGAGGGTCAGCAGGTCGACCCGGTGAGCGCGGAGATCCTGCATCGTCTCCCTGATTTCATCGGTTGTTTCCCCCAGCCCCAGCATGAGGCTCGACTTGGTCAGCACGCCGGCACGATGCCGCTTCGCATGCGCCAGCACGTCCAGTGTCTGCTGGTAGCCCGCGCGCGGGTCGCGCACCGGGTGGGTGAGGCGGCGCACCGTCTCGATGTTCTGGGCAAAGACCTCGACCCCGGAGTCCACAACGGTCTCAACCGCCGAGAGGTCGCCGCTGAAATCGGGCGTCAGCGCTTCCACCGCCGTTTCCGGATTGACGGCCTTGATGGCGCGCACGCAGGCTGCGTAATGGGCGGCGCCGCCGTCCGGCAGGTCGTCGCGGTCCACGGAAGTGAGTACCACGTAGCGCAGGCTCATCAAACGCACGGACTCGGCGGCAGAGCGCGGTTCGTCCGCGTCGAGCCAGCCGTTGGGGTTGCCCGTGTCGACGGCGCAGAACCTGCAGGCGCGCGTGCAGACGCTGCCCATCAGCATCAGGGTCGCCGTGCCGTTGTCCCAGCATTCACCGATGTTGGGGCAATGCGACTCCTCGCAGACCGTGGCCAGCCGGTGCTGCCGGACAGTGCCGCGCACCGCTTCGTAGCGCGCGCCGCCGCCCAGTTTCACGCGCAGCCAGGGGGGCTTGCGTCCGGACGGGAAGTGGCTGCGGCCGTGGGCCTTGACGCCGTCCTTGATGGCCCAGAAACCCTGATCGGTCTGAAATTTCTCGCCGCTTCTCGCCGCCGGCTGTGTTGTCTCGTCCTGTGCCACGCCGACATTCTACTCCGCGCCAATACAGGTATCATGGTATCGGGTACAGCATCGAGGGAAACGAATGGCAGCTACCGCGCAGCCGGCAACCCAGGCAGGCCAGAAGACCGATGCCGAGATTCGCGCCGAGTTGACCCGCAAGGGCCACATGGCGTTCACCTGGGACGATCTCGACAAGTTGGAACTGTCCAACGGCATCGTCACCAGCCTCTATCGCGTGGGCATGCCCGACGAGGCCTCCTCGCCCACGGTCTTCAAGGTCTACTACCCACCCGATTGCTATGTCGAAGCCCATACCCACGAGTGCGACTACACCGAAATCGTGCTGGAAGGCTCGCAACGCGTGGGCGCCACCTGGCACTACGCCGGCGACATCAGAATCGGCCTCGCCAACCGCGGCTACGGGCCCCTGGTGGCGGGGCCGGAAGGCACCACCGTCCTGTTCTTCTTCGCGGACGGGCGCTGGCCGGCCATCACCATCGGCAAGAACGACGGCAGCACGCTCGGCAGCGACGAGATCGAGGCGCACCTCGAGAGCAGGAATTAGCCGCGCGCCCCGGTCCACGCCACCCACCGTATTCGCTGATCTTGCTAACCTCGCTACGCTTATTCACGAACAGGTGCGGCTAGCAGCCGGACTCGAGCCACGCGCATGTTCGATCCCTATCTCACCCGAGACGCCGACGCCACCCCGATCGAACTGGTTGGCAAGGATGGGTTCGAGCAATGGCTGTCCACGCTGTCGGAAGGCGACCGCCTCGCGGCCGCACAACAGGGTTTCGCCGCGCAACCCGGGCAACACTGCTGGCTGCCTGGAGCGGGCGGGGTCGCCGCGGGCTGGGACGGCAAGTCGTCGCTGGCCAGTCTCGGTGGCTTGCCGCTTGCACTCTCCGACGGCGTCTATTTCATGGCGCACGAAGTCGACGAGTTGCAGTTGCTCGGCTGGGGGCTCGGCTGTTACCAGTTCACGCGTTACAGGGACCCGTCGCGCTCGCCCGCGCGCCTGGTGTTGCCCGGCAGCGCCCGCCGCGAGCGACTGGCCAATCTGGTGAACGCGGTCACGCTGGCGCGGGATCTCATCAACATGCCCGCCGGCGACCTGACCCCTGCCCAGCTTGCCGACGAAGTCCGCCAGGTGGCCGATACTCACGATGCCGACTGCCGCATCGTCACCGGCGACGATCTCCTGGCAGAGGGCTTCGGCGCCATACATGCCGTGGGCAGGGCGGCCGCCGATCCGCCGCGCCTGGTCGATGTGCGCTGGGGCGAACCGGGCCGGCCCCTGGTCGCCGTCGTCGGCAAGGGGGTCTGTTTCGACAGCGGCGGCCTGGACATCAAGACCGCGGCGGGCATGCGCACCATGAAGAAGGACATGGGCGGCGCCGCGGCCGCCCTGGGCCTCGCCCAACTGATCATGGCGGAACAGCTGCCCGTGCAACTGCGCCTGCTGATTCCGGCCGTGGAGAACGCCATCGCCGGCAACGCGTACAGGCCGGGCGACATACTCGACACCCACGCCGGCATTACCGTCGAGGTGGACAACACCGATGCCGAGGGCCGGCTGATTCTCTGCGACGCGCTGTCGCTGGCGGCCGCGGAAAACCCCGAACTGATCGTCGATTTCGCGACCCTGACGGGCGCGGCCCGGGTCGCGGTCGGCACCGAGGTGTCGGCCATGTTCTGCAACGACCAGGCGGTTGCGTCGGGCATCGCCGATTCCGGCAACGCCGTCGACGACCCGATCTGGCCCCTGCCGCTGCATGCCGGGTACACCCATCTGCTCGAGAGCAAGGTGGCCGATACGCTGAATTCCGCCAGCACGCCCTACGCCGGCGCCATCACCGCGGCCCTGTTCCTGCAGAAATTCGTGGCTGCCCGGCCCTGGGCACATTTCGACATCATGGCCTACAACCTCCGCAAGCGCCCCGGGCGGCCGGAGGGCGGCGAAGCCATGGCCATGCGCGCGGTGTTCCGATACCTCGAAGACCGCTTCGGGCAGTGACCTTTCGCGGGGCTTGTTGCGCGTAACGACCCAATGCGCCCCGGGAACCTCTCTGCAGGGTGCCGTGCAGACCCTCTCCTACGACTCCGGTGCACACGATCAGGCAACTCCGGGTCGTTTCAGGCTGTTTCCCGAGGCCCGCGGCGGGCACAATACCGCCCCGGCCACCCCCGCCGCAGCGGTGGACGGCCGAATTCGATACGCAATACGGCAAGACGGAATGGCTGGTCTGATCAAGCAACTGGAAACCGCCCCGGACGGTGCGACCCGCCCCCTGAGCGAGGTGCTGGACGAACTTCGCTACAACGACCGCGGGCTGGTCACGGCAATCGCCCAGGATGCCTTGACCGGCGAGGTGCTCATGCTCGCCTGGATGAACCGCGCGTCAATAGAGCGCACGCTGGAGACGGGTTATGCCTGGTACTTCTCGCGCAGCCGGGGGAAGCTCTGGTGGAAGGGCGAAACCTCCGGCCACGTCCAGAAGGTCGTCGATTTGAGCTTCGACTGCGACGGCGATGCGATACTGATGCGGGTCGAGCAGGCCGGGTCGGCCTGCCACACCTATCGCCCGAGCTGTTTCTACCTGCGCGTCGAGGGGGACCGGGTTCGCGTCCTGGGCGACGCGGGCGAGCAATCCTGACGGGTCACGGTCCGAAGGGCGAATCCGGTCCGTCCCGACCCGAATCCGACCACGGGAACCATTGAACTTGGAACTGACACTGCACAACACGCTTTCCGGCCGCAAGGAGGCCTTCCGGCCCATCGACCCGGAACGCATCACCATGTATGTCTGCGGGCCGACGGTCTACGGTCATGTACATATCGGCAACGGCCGTCCGGCCGTCGTCTTCGATGTGCTCTACCGGGTACTCGAGGTGCTTTACCCGCAAGTCGTCTACGCCTGCAACGTCACCGATGTAGACGACAAGATCAACCGGCAGGCGCTCGCCAACGGCGAACCGATCCAGGCGCTCGCGGACCGGTTCACCCGCTCCTACAACCAGGACATCGACGCCCTCGGCGTGCTCCGGACCGGCCTGCAGCCCCGCGCGACGGAGCACATCGCCGAGATCGTCGAGATGATCGGCGAACTGATCGAAAAGGGATTTGCCTATGAAGCCGAGGGGCACGTGCTGTTTCACGTCCCCGCAGACCCCGGCTACGGCAGCCTGTCGGGACGTTCCCTGGAGGACATGCTGGACGGCGCCCGCGTGGAAGTCGCCCCGTACAAGCGGGACCCGAAAGACTTCGTGCTCTGGAAACCCTCAACCTCCGAACTGCCGGGCTGGGACAGCCCCTGGGACAGGGGCCGCCCCGGCTGGCACATCGAGTGCTCGGCGATGATCCGCAAACACCTCGGCACCAGCATCGACATCCACGGCGGCGGTGCCGACCTGACATTCCCGCACCACGAGAACGAGTCTGCCCAGAGCCGCTCGGCCAACGACAGCACGGACTACGTGCGCTACTGGCTGCACAACGGCATGTTGACCATGGGCGACGAGAAGATGTCGAAGTCGCTCGGCAATATCGTCACCATTCACGCCCTGCGCGAACGCCATGCCGGGGAGACGCTTCGCTACGCACTGCTCTCCGGCCAGTACCGCTCGCCGCTCGCCTGGTCCGACAAGCTGCTCGATCAGGCGCGCCGCAGTCTGGATGCCCTGTATCAGGCCTTGCGCGGCAGCAGCGCCCCGGAAAGCGAGGTGGCGTCAGGTTATCGCCGCGGCGCGGCGGCCGACTTCCCCCAACCGGTGCTGCTCGCTCTCTTCGACGATCTCAACACGCCCGAGGCACTCGCCGCCATGCACGGTATCGCGGCGGAACTGAACAAGGCATCCGACGAGGCGGAAATCACGCGCCTGCGCCGCAGCCTGCTCGCCGGCGGCTGGTTGCTCGGGCTTCTGGAAAACACGCCGGATGCCTGGTTTCAGGGTTCAACCGCAAGCGCCGCCCTGCCCGCGGAAGCTATCGAGCAACTGATCGATCAACGTACCGCCGCCCGCCGCACCCGCGACTTCGCCGCGGCAGACCGTATCCGGGACGAACTGGCCAGAGAGGGCATCGAACTGGAAGACACACGCGAAGGCACGCTCTGGAAGCGAGTGACCAGAAGTTGAATCAGGCCTGAAGAGCCCGACCACGCTGCCAACGAAAAAAACCGGTTGCCGACAGATTCTGAACAGTCAGGACCCGCGGGGTCGCCTTATGCCTGGTGCAGCAGGCGGCTGTTCGCCCCGAAGTTCCTGCGCAAGAAATCCATCTGGTCGCCCAGAATCCGGCCGCTGTTGATCAGGGCGAGGTACTCGGAAAAGTTCGGCACATAGGGCAACGCCAGCAACTGCATGCCGCACTCGTGCAGCAACCGGTTGCCCTTGTGGTGGTTGCAGCGCCGGCAGGCGGCCACGCAGTTGTCCCATGTGTCGTTTCCGCCCCGGGAGGTGGGGACGACATGGTCACGCGTCAGTTCGCTGTCGGACAGGCGCTTTGCGCAGTACAGGCAGGTATTGCGGTCGCGGCCGAACAGCGCCTGGTTGGTCAGGGGCGGGACGCTGTCCGAGGGCGATTGCACATGGCCGTTGCAGGCGACGATGCCGTGCAGGTCCATGGCGCTGGGGCTTCCGTCGAAACGGGAGTGACCGCCGCGAATGCGCAGCACCGGGTCGCCCAGCGTCCAGACCACGATTTCCCGGGCGTACAGGCATACGGTTTCCTGCCAGCTGACCCAGTCCACCGGCCGGCCGGCAACGTCCAACCGCAGTATGCGCGGTACGCGTTCGTAACAATCTACCGTGGCGATCATGGTGACCGTCTGCCCAATCGGTGCTCTATCCCTAACGGAGCGTTGCCTCAGCCCGAGGAGACAGCGGCCAGCGGGCGCGAACCTGGTCGATTCGATCACCCTGTTCCGCCAGCCTCAAGGACCGGGCGCGCGTATGATGACCAAAGAGGGCATTCGGTTCAATGGCATCACGGCCAATACGTGTGATCATTTCATGACGTTTACGCGTCGCTTTGACAGCCATGCGGGCAACAGGCAAAGTCCCCGGGCCATGAGATTCGCCTGCTGGTCAATCGTTCTTGTTCTGGCTCTAGGGGCCTGTGGTTCCAGGGCGCCGGCAAACGGCGTTCTCGCCGCAGCAGGCGACCCGGAATGGGTGTGTCGACCCGACGACGAGGCCTGGGACTGCGCCCAGGGCGTGGAACCGCCGCGCCCGTCAGACGAACCGGACTAGCAGCCCCACCGACCGGTGCGCCGAGGCGGAAGGACCAACGCCCGAATCCCGGGAAAGAGCGGGCAACGACCCGATTCGCGGCCCGGTTCGGGCTTGGCAGCAGGCCTTACAGGTCCGCCAGGATCGATTCGGCCTTGCTCACATCCAGCGCGCCGCCCTTCTCGACCGCGAGCTTCGTGACGGTGCCGTCATCGACGATCATGGCGAATCGCTGGGAACGCTGACCCAGGCCGAAACCGGAACCGTCCAGTTCCAGGCCCAGCGCTTTGGTGAAGTCGCCGTTGCCGTCGCCCACCATGAGCAGTTCCTCGGCGTTCTTGTCCTTGCCCCAGCAGTCCATGACGAACGCATCGTTGACGGCCATGCAGACAATGCTGTCGACGCCTTTCGCCTTGATCGCGTCGGCGTTGACCACATAGCCCGGCAGATGATCGTTGGAACAGGTGGGGGTGTAGGCGCCGGGTACGGCAAACAGCACGACTTTCCTGCCGGCGAACAGGTCGTCTGTACTCACGGGCGTCGGGCGCCCGTCCTTGATGATGTGCATGGTGGCATCGGGTAGCTTCGCGCCTTCTTGAATGGCCATAGTCCTTCCTTCGTGTTGCTCGAGTAGCGGTCTGTGATTGGTCGACGGGGTGTCGAACGCGCAAGTTTGCGCATTGCCCGGTTACGGGTCAATGCCCTCGCCGCAGGGTCGCCTGCCGGTACAACTCACGCCGGGCAGGTCGATCGCTCCGGCGCTACGTTCGCCGCACCGCTCTCGGTGCCGGTCATCGCCAGGCAAAAGCCGGCTCCTCGAAGTGAGCGACACGCGTGTCCCGCCCCAGCAGGCAAGCCTCGCGAAACTGGTAGAGCAGTGCCGCCGTCGGGGCGGCGATCGAGGTGGAGCCCACGGGCATGCGCAACATGGGATGTTCGCTGTCCGCCACGGGTTTCAGTATGGGCGCATCGGGGCGCAGGAACTCCCGCAGCGGGATGTGATGCACGGAGGCGACCTCTTCCGGGTTCGGTTCCAGTTCGAGGCCGGGGCCACCCCAGACCACCACCGGCGTCATGACGAAGCCAGAGCGCGTGACGAAGTCGTCCAGCAGACCCAGAACCCGCTCAGGGGGAAGCGCAAGGCCGATTTCCTCGCGCATTTCCCGGAGCGCGGTCTGCACCGGCGTCTCGCCCGGGTCCAGGCGCCCGCCGGGCAACGCCCACTGGCCGGGGTGATCCTGCAGCTTCGCAGACCTGCGCGTGAGAATCAGGCCCGCCTCCGACGCCCGGAACTCGTGCCGCTCGATGCCGGGCAGTTCCGGCCCATCGGCAAGATCGGTCACGCAGAGCGCCACCGCCGCATGGTGCGCATCGTCCACCTTGTTTTCGACGACATCGAATTCGGCGAGATTGGCGGTGATGCGCCGCCGCAACTGTTCATCGCATTGCATCTTTTCAGCATACGGGCTCGGGCAGGACAGGGCGAGTGCGCGGGCGCTCGCGCCGCATGTCGCCCGGCTTCGTGCTTGCCACGCGCCTGCCGACGGCCAGGCTCGGCAAAGACCGGTAAGATAAGGCGCCGGAACGCAGGAGCATCCCATAACCCAGGCGGTGAACGAACGGCGCGCCCTGTTGCTCGGTCTCGTCGCCGTGGCCTGCTGGTCCACGGTCGCCACCGGGTTCAAGCTCGGCCTGCGCCTGGTGGAACCGGTTCAGCTCCTGCTGCTCGGCACCCTCATTTCCACGCTGGTGTTCTGGTGCGCGGCCCTACCCGGCTCCAGGTACCGTCTGCCCGCGAAGTCCATCGGTATCGCGGCCCTGGCCGGCGCGATGAACCCGGCGGCCTACTACCTCGTGCTGTTCGAAGCCTACGACCGCCTGCCCGCACAGATTGCGCAACCGCTGAATTACACCTGGGCCATCACCCTGGCCATCCTCGCCTGGCCCATACTCGGACAGCGGCTGATGCCGAGAACGCTGGCGGGCATTCTGCTCGGCTACGCCGGCGTCGTGATCCTGCTTTCCCAGGGAAGGTTCGATGCGCCGCCAAGCCTGGACTGGACGGGCGTGGCACTCGCACTCGCCAGCACGCTGATCTGGGCGGGCTACTGGCTGATGAACACCCGCCTCGATATCGACCCCGTGGGCCTGATGGCCTGGAGCTTCACCTTCGGGTCGCTGTTCGTCGCAGCGGTGTGCCTGCTGGGGCCCGGGCTGCCGCCCCTGACGCCGGAAACCGGGCTCTACGGCCTGTGGGTCGGCCTGATCGAAATGGGTATCGCTTTCCTGGTCTGGCAGCGGGCACTCAAGCTGACCGCCAACGCCGGGCGCCTGGGCCAGTTGATCTTTCTCTCGCCTTTCCTGTCCTTCGTGCTGATCGGTACGGTGCTCGGCGAGGCGATTCACGCCACGTCCGTGGCCGGCCTTGCGATCATCGTGGCCGGCCTGTTCGTGGCCCGGGCCGGCACTACAGCGTCGGCAGCCAGCTCCTGATGGCTTCGCCGATTTCCTCCGGGGAATCTTCCTGGATGAAATGGCTGCCCTGCACCGTCACCTCGGTCTGGTTCGGCCAGCCGCGGCAGTATTCGCGTACCGCCCCCGTGATCAGCGCGCCAGGCTCGGCATTGACGAACAGTTTCGGAACATCGCACACCGACAGCCAGTCCGCGTAGTCCTGGGCAATGGCAACCACATCCGCCGGCTCGCCGTCCAGGGGAATCTGCCGGGGCCAGGTCAGCGTCGGCCGGCGGCTCTCGCCGGGTTCCGTGAACGGCCTGCGGTACTCCTCCATCTCCTCGTCGGACAGCTTGCGCAGGATCGAGCCCGGCAGCATGGCCTCGACGAACAGGTTCTTCTCCAGCACCATTCCATCGCCGGCCGGCGACCGGAAGCCCTCGAACATGCGCCTGGCAGACGCCGGAAACTCGTCCCAGCTCATCGGCCGCACGATCGCCTCCATGTAGCAGATGCCGCGCACCGCGTCGCGGTTGCGATTGGCCCAGTGAAAGCCGAGCGCGGAGCCCCAGTCGTGGACGACCAGGGCGACGCGCTCCTCGATGCCAAGCGCATCGATGGCAGCGTCGAGGTAGCGGCTGTGCTCGGCAAAGGTATAGCTGTCCGGCCCGGAATCGTCGAGCTTGTCGGAATCGCCCATGCCGACCAGGTCGAAGGCAATGCAGC
The DNA here is from genome assembly GCA_963663395.1 of Pseudomonadales bacterium. Taxonomy (GTDB): domain Bacteria; phylum Pseudomonadota; class Gammaproteobacteria; order Pseudomonadales; family Azotimanducaceae; genus Azophilus. The sequence goes on along the minus strand of OY760226.1, from coordinate 2,546,944 downwards.
GGCCGAGGTCGATCACCCGGGACATCACGTTGCGCCACAGGTAGGAGGAAGTGGGGTTGCCGTGCAGGAAGACAATGGGCTCGCCGGCGCCCATTTCGACATAGGCGATGCGCTTGCCGAGGACCTTGACCGTTTTCTTGGTAGCCAGGGGCTTGGTGGTCATGTTGTTACTCTCCCTTGAAGACAGGTTTGCGTTTCTCCAGGAAGGCGTGAATGCCTTCCTGGCCGTCCGCGCCGACCACCCGGTCGGCAATCGCGCGGGCTTCCAGTTCCATCTGCGACTCCAGCGTCTGCTCGAAGGTGCCGTTCAGCAGGAACTTCACCCCGCCGAAAGCCGCGGTCGGTCCCGTGGCCAGTTGCCGCGCGAGCGCGTTGGCGCGGGGCAGCACCTCGTCGTTGGCCACCACCTCGTTGACCACACCCCAGTCGAGCGCCTCAGCGCTGCTGAGCACCCGGTTGGTCAGCATCAGCTCCCGCGCGCGCCGGTCGCCGATCTTGCGGGGCATGAAATAGGTGGAACTGCCGTCGGGGGTGAGGCCTGCCCGGGTATAGGCCATCGTGAACACCGCCGACTCCGCGGCGACGGCCAGGTCACAGGCCATCACCAGGCTCAGGCCCGCCCCTGCCGCGGTGCCGTTGATCGCCCCGATGACCGGCGCCTCGTTCCTGGACAGGCGCGAGAGGCCCATGTGCAGGTCGCCGGCCATCTCCATGATGAGGCGGCGCGCGTCGCTGCCGGCCGCGGCGAAAGAACCGAGGTCGCCGCCCGCGCAGAACATCTTGCCGGCCCCGGTCATCACTACGGCGCGCACCGCGGCGTCGGCATTGATGGCTTCGGCCACCGACCGGAACTCCCGGGCTCCGAGCGGACTCATGGCATTGGCGGACTTGGGCGTATTGAAGGTGATGGTGGCGACGTTGTCCGCCACCTCGTAGATCAAGGTCTCGAAACTCATGGCTTCCCCCGGCAAATCGAGTGTAGGTGACACCGAGCGCGTTTTTTACCCCAATCCGTCCACCAACGGCAATCGGAACTCGCCCTGAGTTAACATTTACCGATGAAAACCCTGTTGAAAGACCCGCTGGTGCTGTTCCTGGCCCTGGGCGCGGTAATTTTCTGGATCGCCGCACTCGGCTCGGCAGACGACGGCGATGCCACAATCGAGGTCGGCGAACCGGACCTCAACCGGCTGTCGGACCAGTGGCAGGCGCAGATGGGGCGCCCGCCGACCGCGCAGGAACTCGATGGACTGATCGAGCAGTTCATTCGCGAGGAGGCATATTTCCGGGAGGCGAAGCGTCTCTCGCTCGACGAGGGCGACATCATCGTGCGCCGGCGGCTGGTGCAGAAGCTGAGGTTCTTGACCGAGGACATCGCCACCGGCCAGCCACCGGCCGAAGCCGAGTTGCTCACGTACTACGAAGCCAACGCGGAGCGTTACCGCCGGCCGACCCGTTACACCTTCAGCCACCGCTACTTCTCGACCGACCGCCGCGAAGACGCGCACGCGGACGCACTCGCCGCCCTCGCGGACGGTGACATCGGCGGCGACCCGTTCATGCTGCAGCGGTCGTATGCGGCGCGCTCTGCCCGGGAAATCGGCAACCTCTTCGGCACCGCCTTTGCCGAGGAACTTTCCGCACTGGATCCCCAGGACCGCTGGCAGGGCCCGATACGTTCCGCCTATGGCTGGCACCTGGTCAAGCTTGAAGCGCGGCTGCCGGAGGTGCTGCCGCCGTACGGCGAGGTAGCGAACCAGGTAGCCAACGACCTGAACATGCAGCGACGTGAAGCGGCGAACGAGGCCTACTACGAGAGTCTCCTGCAACGCTACGAGGTGCTCCGGCCTTGATCGACCGGCGCCAATGCTCGACCCGCGGCCCGCTCATCCGGCGGGCCGGGGCGGAAACTCTCATGGAACGGTTCTCCCAACTCCGGCAGCGAGCTGGCATGCGGGGCTTCCCGGGGCTGATCGCGGTCCTCGGCTTCGCGTTGCTTGCCGCTTCGCAAGCCCTCGCCCACGAGGTTCGTCCCGCGTACCTGCAGGTCGCCGAAACCGGTCCCGGCGTCTTTTCGGTGCTTTGGAAACAGCCCGTGCTCCAAGACCGGCGACTGCCGATCGATCCGATCTTCCCGGAATCGTGTGCGCCCGCCTCGCCGGTCGTGCGCGAGGTGACCGGCAGCGCCCTGCTGCAGAGCTGGACCATCGAGTGCCCGCTCAGGGAGGGCGCCATTCACATCAGCGGGCTGTCCCGCACCATCACCGATGTCATGGTGGAGATCAGCCGCCTGGAAGGAGAAAAATCGACCCACCTGCTGCGGCCCGACGCGCCTTCCCTGAATCTAAGCGATCCCAGCCCGCAGGTGGCCGCCTACCTGACGCTTGGCGTGGAGCACCTGGTGTTCGGCATCGACCACGTGCTGTTCGTCATCGGGCTCGTGCTCTTCATCCCGAACCGCTGGGCTTTGCTCAAGACCATAACCGCCTTCACCCTGGCCCACAGCATCACGCTGGCGCTTTCAGTGCTGGAACTCGTGCGGCTGCCCCAGGGGCCCGTGGAAGCCGTCATCGCCCTGTCCATCCTGTTCCTCGCCCGGGAACTGACCATGCCCGAGGACCGGCGCTCCGCACTCACCCGGGGCCGCCCCTGGATCATGGCCCTGCTGTTCGGCCTGCTGCACGGCTTCGGCTTCGCCGGCGCGCTGGCCGACATCGGCCTGCCCCGGGATCAGCTGGCGCTGTCCCTCTTCCTGTTCAACGTCGGCATCGAGCTGGGCCAGATCGCCATCATCGCCGCTCTGCTCGCGCTGTTGTGGGTTGCGCGCCGCATCGCGGGAAATATCGTGCTCGCGGAAAGGGCCTTCGTCTACGCCATGGGCTCCCTGGCCGCTTTCTGGACCATCGACAGGGTGCTGCCCATCTTCTGACTGGGTTCGGCAAATGCCGCCGCCATCCCGCCGACAAGTCTGAAGCCAGCGGTAAGCGGGTCGCCACAAGCCGAACGCCTTCCCACTCGGCTGGCAAGCGGGACATCGAGCCAGTATGGTTACGCGCTCTCTTGCACTGGGACCGGCCCTTGATTCCTCGGGTATTCATTCTGGCCGCAGTGGTTCTGCTTGCGGGTTGCGGCGCCCGAACGGAACCGGCGGCTGTCGAGCAGTCCATTCGCCCCGCCAAGGTGATCGTCGTTCAGGCGCCCGGCCGGGTGACGACCCATGAGTTCGTCGCCCGGGTGGAAGCAGCCCAGTCCATCGACCTGTCCTTCGAGGTGGACGGCGTACTGGCGGAGCTGTCCGTGCGCGAGGGCCAGACCGTCGAGCGCGGAGAACTGGTCGCGGCCCTCGACCCCACCGACTTCCGCCTGGCGGTGCGGGAAGCCGAGCTGCAGGTGCAACTGGCCCGCCAGGACCTGGATCGCAAGCGCAGGCTACTGGATCAGCACGGCATTGCCGCCTCGCTGGTGGACGATGCGCGATCCATGCACGAACTGCAGCAGGTGCGCCTGGAACAGCGCCGCGAGTCACTGGCAAAAAGCCGCATCGTCGCGCCTTTCGATGCCCAGGTGGCGCGGCGCTACCTGGACAACCATGTTCAGATCAGCGCCGGCGATCCCATCGTCCGCTTGAACGACCTGCACGAGTTGCAGGTGGTCGCGGGAGTCCCCGAGCAACTCCTGGTTACCGTCAACACCGAACAGGTGGTCGGCATCGAAGCCGTCTTTCCCTTCGCCCCGGCACAACGATTTCCCCTGACCTACCGCGAAAATCGGGGTGAAGCAGACGCCGTGGCGCAGACCTACGAGGTCTCCTTCACCATGCAACGCCCCGCGGAGTTCAACGTCATGCCCGGCATGACCGCGGCCGTGCAGGTCACGCTGCGCGCCCCCGAGGGTGCCGTGGCCTTCCCGCGCCTGCCCGCCAGCGCTCTGCTCAGCGGCCCGGACAAGCGCTTTTTCGTCTGGCTCTACGAACCGGAAACCGGAGCCGTGCGCAAGCAGGCGGTGGAGGTCGGCGCGCCCGATGCGGCAGGCATACCCGTACTGTCCGGGCTGGACGGGGGCGCCATGGTGGTGGCAACCGGCGCCCGCCAGTTGCAGCCGGGCATGCGCATCCGCCCGGTCGACACTGCCCCGGATGGAGCCTGAGCCGGAACGGCAAGCTCCGGGCCGGGTGTAAGCAATCATGTGGAACGTCGCCAGGTGGTCCATCGAACGGCCGCTGTATCCATGGCTCTTGATACTTGCCTGCCTGCTCGGCGGCGCCTGGGGCATCGACACCGTGGGCCGTCTCGAGGATCCGCCCTTTCCCATCCAGATCGTGCTGATCGTCACCGAATACGAGGGTGCTTCCGCACGGGAAGTGGAACAGGAAGTCACCGATGTCGTGGAGGCCGCCGTCCAGGAACTGCCATACATCGAAAGAATCGTGTCCAAGTCGGTGGCCGGCCGCTCCGAGTTGCAGGTGGAGATCAAGGAACAGTACGGCACGGAGGAAACCCGCCAGATCTTCGATGAACTGCGCCGCCGGGTAGGCGAGGCCGCCGGCCTGCTGCCGCCCGGCGCCGGCGTTCCCCTGGTCGAGGACGACTTCGCGGATGTCTTCGGCATACTCTATGCCGTCTCGGCGCCCGGTTACGACAGCGCCGAGATCCAGGACATGGCCCGCGACATCGTCACCGCCCTGAAAGCCGTCGACGGCGTCGCCAAGGTGCAGACGGCCGGGGAGCCCCAAGAGGCCGTGTACGTGGAAATCGACCATGTCCGGCTCGGCCGGCTCGGGCTGCCCATGGACATCCTGTTCCAGGGGATCGGCACCGAGAACGACATTACCGTCGCGGGCTCTGTCGTCCACGACGGACGCCGCCTGCGGATCGCTCCGCAAATGGCGTTCGACAGCGCGGGCGCGCTCCGGGACATGCGCATCGGTCGCCCCGGATCGTCGGAGATCGTGCGTCTGACCGACATTGCCGACCTGGTCCGCGAACCCGTCGAGGATCCGCCCGAGATCATCCGCCACAACGGCGAACGGGCATTCACCGTGGGCGTGTCGGTGATCTCGGACGAAAACGTCGTGAAGGTCGGGCAAGCCGTGGATGAGCGCCTGGCGGCGCTGTTTCGCCACATGCCTCTCGGCGTTACCGCCGAGGTAATCTACGCCCAGCACGAGGTCGTCGATGCCTCAATCCGGACGTTTCTCCGCAACCTCGGCCTGTCGGTGGCCACCGTGGTGCTGGCGCTCTGCCTGTTCATGGGTTGGCGGGCCGGTGCCGTCGTCGGGGCGGTGCTGTTCCTGACCGTGCTCGGCACCGTCTGCCTGATGTCCGTACTCGGCATCGAGTTGCAACGCATATCCCTCGGCGCCCTGATGATCGCCATGGGCATGCTCGTGGACAACGGCATCGTCATCGCCGAAGGCATGGTGGTGGGCGTCAGCAGGGGTCAATCCCCCGCCGAGGCGGCCGCGCAATCCGTCAGGCGCACCCAGTTCACGCTGCTCGGCGCCACGGTGATCGGCATCGTGGCGTTCGCTCCGATCAGCCTGAGCGACGATACCAGCGGCCACTTCCTGCGCTCGCTCTTCCAGGTGGTCGGCATCGCCCTGCTGCTGAGCTGGCTGCTCGCCGTCACCGTCGTCCCGCTGCTGGGCTGCCGCCTGCTCAAGGCCAGGCCGGGGCAAACCGAAGAGGCGCTCTTTTCCGGCTGGGCGTACGGGCCGTACCGGCGCCTGGTCACCTTCGGCCTGCGCCGCGCCTGGCTGACCACGGGTGCGATCGTGGCGACACTCGCCGCCTGCCTGTGGGGCTTTCAGTTCGTCAAGCAGTCGTTCTTCCCCAACACGAACCTGCCGCTGGTGTTCGTCGACTACCGGCTGGCCGAAGGCACCGACATCCTGACCACCGCCGATGACACCGCCGAACTCGAGGAAGCGCTCCTGGCGACCGAGGGCATCGTCGCCGTGACCGCTTTCATCGGCAACGGCGCACCCCGCTTCAACGCGACCATGCAACCGGAGCAACCCAATACCGCCTATGCGCAACTGATCGCGCGGGTCGCGGACGTGCGCACGCTTGACGCGGCCGTGGCCGCAACTCGGGAAACGCTGGTCCGGCTCAGGCCCGGCGCCGACGTGCAGGTGACGCGGTCGGAATTCACGCCGAGCGGCAACGCCAAGATCGAAGCGCGCTTCTCCGGCCCGGACGCGGCCGTGCTGCGCTCGCTGGCTGCCCGCGCTCTCGATATCTTCCTCGAACACGACCTGATCGACCGGCATGCGGACTGGCGGCAGCCGGCGTTGCAGATCACCCCCCGCTTCGATGAGGCCCGGGCGCGGCTGGCCGGCGTATCCCGCCGGGATGTCTCACTCGCCCTGGCCTATGCGACCCTGGGCGTGCCCATCGGCCTGTACCGGGAACAGGACAAGCTGATTCCCATCATCGCCCGGGCGCCCGCCGACGAGCGCGCCGACATCGCGAGCCTTCCCGACCGGCTCGTATGGAGCGCCTCGCAACAGCGCTACATTCCCATGCGGCAGGTGGTCTCCTCCTTTGACCTGACCTCGGAAGATGCCCTGATATTCCGCCGCGACCGCGTCCAGACGATTCAGGCGCGCGCCAATGCGCAACCCGGGCACAACGTCAACCGGGCCTTCGAAGCCCTTCGCCCCGAGATCGAGGCCATCGAGCTGCCCCCGGGCTATGCTCTCGAGTGGGGCGGCGAGTTCGAGGCCGACGAACGGGCCTATCGCCTCCTTACCGGCTCGATCCCCCCGGCCCTCCTGGTCATGTTCCTGATTACCCTCCTGATGTTCGGGCGCGTCCGGGAAGCCGTCGTCATCTGGCTGTCTGTGCCCATGACCGTCTGCGGCGTGGTTCTCGGGCTGCTGATCACCGATCTGACCTTGACCTTCCCTTCCTTCCTCGGCTTCCTGAGCCTGCAGGGGATGCTGATCAAGAACTGCATCGTACTGATCGCCGAGATCGACAAGCGGCTGGCCGAAGGCGAGCAGACCATTCAGACACTGGTGCAGGGCAGCGTCAGCCGCATGCGGCCGGTACTGCTGGCCTCGGGCACAACCATCGCCGGCATGTCGCCGCTGCTGGCGGACCCCTTCTTCCTGGAAATGGCCGTGTGCATCATGAGCGGCCTGGCCTTTGCCACCCTGTTGACGCTGGTGGCCGTACCGGTTTTCTACCGCATCTCCCTGGGCAGGCGCATTCAGGACACCTGACAGTCCGGTGAACCGGCCACGCGCGTGGTGTAAGCTGACTCGCCTTGACGCTGACGTGGCGCGCTAAAGCGCGGGGAACAACGCCGGGTTTCGGAAAAGAGTTCGCATGCGGGGCTTCCCTTTCGGCGCGTTAAGCTCGTTCGAACGCCTTGCGTACACCAAGACAACGAGGCCGATGCGCCGAAAGGGAAGCCCCGCATGCGAACTCGCTGCCCGGGGCAGGCGTTTGTCCCACAGAAGCGAAAGAAGCGAATGGAGATTTGTTCCATGAAAATCCGGAGTCTCATCGCAGTGGCCTTGCCCTGGTTCGTCCTCGGGTGCGACCCCGCCGACGATGCGTCCGCACCGGTTGCCGAACGCTTCGAAGACGCCCTCAGGCTGCAACTCGAAACCGCCGCGCCAGGCGATGTGATCCGCATCCCCGAGGGGGTGTTCCACTTTCGGCGCGGCCTGACGCTGACCGCGGACGGGGTGACCATTCGCGGCGCCGGCATGGACGCCTCGGTGCTGAACTTCGGCGGCCAGGTGGCCGGCGCCGAAGGCTTGCTGGTAACCGGCAACGATTTCACGATCGAGGACCTGGCCATCGAGGATGCGGTGGGCGACGCCCTGAAGATCAACGGCGGGCGCAATATCGCCGTGCGCCGGGTGCGCACCGAATGGACCAACGGCCCCGCCACCGAGAACGGCGCCTACGGTATCTACCCGGTGCAGACCGAGAACACCCTGATCGAGGACAGCATCGCCATCGGCGCATCGGACGCGGGCCTGTACGTCGGCCAGTCGCGCAACGTGATCGTGCGCAACAGCCGGGCGGAATACAACGTGGCAGGCATCGAGATCGAGAACACCGTACACGCCGACGTCTACGGCAACACGGCAGTCAACAACACCGGCGGCATCCTGGTGTTCAACATGCCGGACCTTCCCGAGGAAGGGCACAGCACGCGCGTTTTCGACAACGACGTCAGCAACAACAACACGCCCAACTTCGGGGTGCCCGGCACCGCCGTCGCCAGCATTCCCGCGGGCTCGGGAATCGTCGTCAACGCCAACGACAGGGTGGAGATCTTCGGCAACCGCATAGCGGGCCACCAGACGGCCAACGTACTCATATCCAGCTACTTCAGCACCAACTATGTGGGCGAGCGTGAGGTAGTGGAGGTTTTCGACCCGTTTCCGGAAACAATCTACATCTACGGCAACACCTTCGGTTCCGGCGGCGGCGCGCCCGACATGGAGGATCTCGAAGCCGTGCGGCTGGCCCTTTACGGCGCCGACGGCAGTTTTCCGGACATCGTCTGGGACGGTGTGCGCAACCCGGAGAAGACGGGCGCGGAGTTCGCCATCTGCGTGGACAACGGCACCGCGCAGGTTCTCGACCTCGACGGCGGGAATGGCTACGCAAGTCCCAGCACCGACATGAGCCGGCACGCATGCAGCCACGAGAAACTGACCGCCGTCGACCTGGCCGCGCGCTGACGCGCATCGCAACCAGATTCCGGTCGCGAGCGCATGGGCGACCACCGCGACTGGTCGGTAAACCAATCAGATTGGCATCCGCCGCACGCACCTGTTGCCTCTGCATCCTGGTCTGCACCGCCGGGTGCGCCCAGCCTCCTCATGTTCGCTTTCACACCTCGGACGAATATCCAGAGCGCCTCTCGGCCTGGGGTGTCATTCAGAAGCAGGGCGACCGGCTGGTTCTCGGCAACCGGGTCACCGCCTACGACATCAACACACCGCTCTTCAGCGACTACGCGCTGAAGCTGCGCACCCTGTGGATGCCCGCGGGAAGCAGCACAGAGTTCGCCGCCCGGGACAGCTTCGCCATGCCCGCCGGCACCATCATCTCCAAGACCTTCTTCTACCCGCTGAACGGCGGGATTGCCCAGGCTGCAGCGGGGTGGGACGGCAAAGTCGGCGAACTGGACCTGAACCAGGCCCGGGTGATCGAGACACGGCTACTCGTCAGGCAGGATTCCGGCTGGGAGGCGTTGCCCTACGTCTGGCGCGGCGACGATGCCTGGCTGAGCCTGACCGGAGACCTGCAGAATTTCGATCTCGAGTCAGCTGCCGGAACGGTCTCCCTCAACTACATCGTGCCCACCCGCAACGACTGCGCCACCTGCCATGCGACGGGCCGCTCCGGCGAACTGCAGACAATCGGCATCAAGGCCCGACATCTCAACCGCGGCTACCACGACGCGCCGGCCAACCAGCTTGCAGATTGGCAGCGGCAGGGATTGCTGCGCGGTGCGCCCGCGACCGACACCTGGGCGCGCAACGCGGACTGGCGCCAGGGCGGCGAATCGGTGGAACACCGCGCCCGCTCCTATCTCGACGCCAACTGCGGCCATTGCCACAACCCGGAAAGCGCCACCGACACCTCCGGGCTGTGGCTCGACTACCAGGACCACCCACCGCGCCGCATGGGACTCTGCAAACCGCCCATCGCCGCCGGCCGGGGAACCGGCGGCCGCGCCTGGTCCATCGCACCCGGTGAACCCGACGCCTCAATACTGACCTTCCGCATGGCGACCACCGACCCGGGGATGCGCATGCCGGAACTCGGCCGCACGCTTGCGCATACCGAGGCCGTGGCTACGGTCAACGCGTGGGTTGCATCGCTCGGTGGAGAGTGCGTCTAGGCGAAAGCCAGGAACAGCAATCCTCCGATACCCCCGATCACATAGTGGCGACGAAGAAAGGCCCGATCGAGATGGGCAAACGCTTCGGCGGGGCGCACGCGGCCGCTTGTGGTGCGCGCGATGATCGGCCACTCGATGACGCTGGCGAAGACGGCGAAGGCAACGGTTGCACTAACGAAGGTGGCTTGACCCAGGGTGGTCATCGGTACCAGCAGCAGCGCGGCGGCAACGGCCCCCCAGTGCGCCAGGTTGCCGCCGATGCCCATGGCGGTGAACTGGGGAACACTGTTCTTCTCCAGGTCGAAGTTGTACCGGAAGAACGACAACCCCGGAAGCTTGACCCGGGGCGCGGACGCGCGGGCGAGCTTGGCGCCCGCGTAGTGGCCCCACTCGTGAATTAGCCCGGCGATGGTCCAGCCCGCAACCAGGCTTGCGCCCACGGCGGTGACGACAGCCAGGGGAAGCGAAGTGCCCGCCGCCCAGGCTTCCGCGCCGCCCCAGAGAGCAAGCAACCCGACGAGGGTCGCTCCATCGCGAATCAGCATGCCCCCGAGCGCGGGCTCCTTGGTGTCCGCGTCTTTCGCAAAGTCGAGCGCTTCGTCGGCCATGGTGTTTCCTCCTGCAACTGTTCCCGAACGGCCTCGACCGCGACGGGCGTTTCGATTCCCGGGCGCCGGCAGACGCAAGACAGTGGCGACGCGCGGCGGGTACGACGATGGTACCACCCGGCAGCGAGCCGCGACCTGCCCTAACGGCACCGGACCCGCCATCCCCATGAACGGTTCTCGAGATCCTATCCTACTTGCCTGAAGGCGCGTTTCGGATTGTTATTTTTCCTATGCGTAATTCGGTAAGGTAAGCGCCGATCCATTCAACAAACCCGATGGAATTCGGAGGCACACCGAACAATGACGCTCATCAGGACAGTCCGCTGTCACCAGATCAACGATGACATCGGCTCGGTGACCCTCGATGAGGTGAGGCTGCCTCCTCCCGGGCCGGGAGAGGTGCAGGTTCGTCTCAAGGCCTGCGCCGTGAACTTCCCGGACCTGTTGATGATCCAGGGCAAATATCAACACAAGCCGGAGTTGCCCTTCGCCCCCGGCGGCGAGGCGGCGGGCGATGTGGCCGCGGTGGGCCCGGGGGTTAGCGCGATCAGGGAAGGCGATGCCGTCTGTTTCGGCGGACGCAGCGGCGGATTCGCCGAGGCCGTCAACCTGCCGACCGAGGCGGTAGAACCCATTCCACGCGGCATGAACTACGCCAAGGCAGCCTCGTACCGCACCGCCTACCTGACCGCCTATGTCGCGCTACGGGTCCGCGGCAACCTCCAGCCCGGCGAGTGGCTGCTGGTGCATGGCGCCACCGGCGGCGTGGGCATGGCCGCGGTGGACCTCGGCAAGCATTACGGCGCCAACGTCATCGGCACCGGGGGTCGCGACGACAAGCTTGCGGTCGTCAAGTCCCGTGGGGCGGATGCCGTCATCAACTACACGCAACCGGACGGTTCCCTCGGCGGCTTTCGCCACAAGGTGAAGGAAATCACCGGCAGCGGCGGCGCCGACCTGATCTACGACCCGGTGGGCGGCGATGTATTCGACGAATCGATGCGCTGCATCAACTGGTGCGGGCGCATCCTCACCATCGGCTTCACCAGCGGCCGCTGGCCCAAGGCGCCGGTGAACCTGATCCTGATCAAGCACATCTCGGTAATCGGCGTACGCGCCGGCGAGATCGGGCGCCGGGACCCGGCCCTGGGCGCCAGAAACCGCGAAGCCCTGGCCGAACTGGCTCACGGCGGCAACATCGATCCCTACGTCTGCGCGGGATTTCCGCTCGAACGCGCCGTGGATGCCATGCGCATGCTGGAAAACCGCGACGTGGTCGGCAAGTGCGTGGTGACCATGAACGGCTACGGGCTTAGCGGCCGCTGACCCCCGGTTTCGCGACACCGACCAGCGCGCAGAACGACTACGCCGTAGATCATCCAGCCATAGGGAACCACGGCGTAACCGACGAAGGAGCCGATGGTGGCGACCAGCCCGATGTACGCGGTGTGAGCGGTGCCGCGTGTGCAGGAAGACATCCTGGTCATGCGTTGCCTCCTGCGAACTTTCGACCCATTGCGGTGTCGAAGCTGAAGCACAGGCCACGCGATGTCGCTTCGGAGCGGTAGTGGCAGGGCTTCGTCTCCCACGACCGAAATCCTCATGCTCACCAGCGCCTGCAATGCACCGGCAATCGATTCGGTCAAAGGATACGCATTGGCCTGGCGAATCGCATCAAATTGGAGGCTGAAAACGTTATGGAGACTACTGGAACCGCGGCGGCGACGACGACCGGCAACCCCCCGGAGGCGGCAGCCCAAGCTGGCGCGCGCTTACAAACAGGCAGCTTCGCGGGCCGGCATGTGTCGAACGCCGGTGACTTTTCCCCGCGTCAAATTCAGGGAACAGGCGCGACCGGTGTCGGTGTCCTGCCCCCGCCCAGACAGCATGTGCGGGAGATACGGGTTGTTCCATCTGTCCCGGTAGAACCCGGCCGGCTTGCGCCCACCGAGCTACGGCGACGCGGGACACCCACAGTTGGGCCTGGAGACAAATCAGGTGCCATCACCACCATCGGTTCGACTACCGGCCCGCCAACGTCGCGTCAGCCGCAAACGTCGGAGCCAGCGCCGAAGTCGCCGCCATCGCCATCGTTGCAACCGGTGCCCCCGAGATTATTGGGTTGCCTGGATCTGTCCTTTTTGTTCGGAAGTTCATCGGTTGAAGAATCACATGAATTCCCACTCGAATACTGACAGACAACAGCTACCGGCCCCTGGCACTACCTGTCAGTCGATGGCTCGCCCGATCAATGCTCGCCCGGTCAATGCCAACCACATTGATACGCGTCACGCGGCGGCTCGAACGACGCAGGTTTCTCGTACGCGACCCTGAGCACGAGCACCTCGACTTCGAGCCCGCCGATGTGCCCGGCCAACTGATCAGTGCGTCCATCCACCATCGCATCGCCATCGGGCCGAACGCCGGCAGGAAGGCGCGAAGCCCTGGCCGAACTGGCCCACGGCGGCCACATCGATCCCTGCGTCTGCGCGGGATTTCCGCTCGAGCGCACCGTGGATGCCATGCGCATGCTGGAAAACCGCGACGTGGTCGGCGAGTGCGTGGTGACCACGAACGGCTACGAAATCGACGGCCAACAGGCCTGCCGGGGGCGGTGTTCCCGCACTTCTGTTCTCAGGCATCGACAACCCGGGCGAGAACCCTGGCAGCCTCCTCCACGCCCGCGGCATCCACATCGAGGTGGGTCACGGCACGCATGCGGCGATCGCTGACCGCGCCGATTCGTACGCCCTGCGCCAGCAGACGCGCCGCCACTTCCGGCGCCCCGAGCCCGGTGCCGGAGACATCGAAGAAGACCATGTTGGTCTCGACGGCATCGACATCGACGTCAATGGGTTCAATCTGGGCGATCAGGCGGGCGAAGCGGCGGGCATTGGCGTGGTCTTCGGCAAGGCGGTCCACGTTGTGTTCAAGCGCGTAGATACCGGCGGCAGCAATGATCCCGGCCTGGCGCATGGCGCCGCCGAACTGGTGCTTGAAACGCAACGCTTCGGCCATGAATTCGCTGGAGCCGGCCAGGACGCCACCTACCGGTGCCCCGAGGCCCTTGCTCATGTCGATCCACGCCGAGTCGTAACCGCGCGCGAAGTCGGATGCCGACCTGCCCGATGCCACCACTGCATTCATCAGCCGGGCGCCGTCCATGTGCGTTGCCAGCCCGTTTTCGTGCGCGACCGCAGCGACCGCATCGAGCGCATCCACCTCCCAAACCGCCCCGCCGCCGATGTTGGTGGTGTTCTCCACCGAGACCAGCCTGGAATACTGCGTGAACGGCGCCCCGTCACGCAGCGCCGCGCGTACCTGGTCCGCGGTGAACATGCCCCGATCGCCCGTGAGTGTGCGCAAAGTCACGCCGGCAAGCGCGGCCGGCCCACCCGCCTCGTAGTGCACCGCATGGCTCGTCTCGTGCAGGATGATCTCGTCGCCGGGCCGGGTGTGGGCGCGATAGGCGACCTCGTTGCACATGGTGCCTGAAGGAAGGAACAGCGCGGCTTCCTTGCCGAGCAGCTCCGCGACCAGGGCACAGAGCTCGCGCACCGTCGGGTCTTCGTTGAGTTGCTCATCCCCCACCTCGGCGCTTGCCATCGCGTCGCGCATGGCACGCGTCGGCCGGGTCTGGGTGTCGCTCAACAGATCGATTCGCGGCCGCTCGCTCATATTCTGATGCTCATCCACGGTTGGCCTGCCGGCGCACGTATACGTACCGCCGGCTCAGGAAAAAATTGTTGACCGTCGCCACGGCCGCCCCGCAGATCAATGACAGCAACGGCCGCCCGGCGAGCGGGCCATGCAGCACCAGCGTGGTGTACACGCCGAAGTTCAGGCCTGCGCTCAGGGACTGGATGCAGACGTAGCGGATGAACCGCGCATCGGCCACGCGCACCAGGAACGTGAAGCGGGCGTTCAGTACGAAGGCGACGGATATGGCGAGCACCACGGAGAACAGGCGGGCAGCGATATAACCGACCTCCGCCTGGTAGACGAGCAGGCTGAGAACCCCCGCGTCCACTACAAAGGAGATGCCGCCGACCATCAGAAACCGGACAAGCTGGGAGAACAGACCGCCGCTCGCGGAATCAGACTGCACAGCTATTCCTCCGCTTCCGAATTCTTACGGGGCGACGCCCCATCCTGACGAGGAAACAGCGACCGGGAGGGGTTTGACCCAATTGACAACCTTTTCCGCGAACAAGAGGTCCAGGCGCGTTGCTTGGCAACGCGATCAAGTTGCTCCGCAACTTGGAGAGGTGGTTTGCAAATGCACCGCGGCGGCATGCATCGCCGTGAAAGGCCCGGTGCAGCACGGCAATACCGGGCCGCTGTCCGGTCGGCTTCGACCTAGTAACCCTCGAGCTCCCCATAGCGGTTGCGGTGAAAGTTGATGTCTCCGAACGTCTGCTCGGACACCGCCGCCCGCTTGATGAAGAAGCCGATGTCGAATTCGTCGGTCATGCCGATACCGCCGTGCATCTGGATGCCTTCCCGGGAAACCAGGTTGTAGGTTTCGCCGACCTTGGTCTTGGCCAGGCTCGCGAGCTTGGCCACCTCCTGCGCATCCCTGTTCTCGTCGATTGCAGTGAGCGCCTCCAGAACGCAGGATTTCGACAGTTCCACCTCGCAGAACATGTTTGCCGCTCGATGCTTGAGCGCCTGGAACGAGCCGATCGGCACGCCGAACTGTTCCCGCTCCTTCAGGTAGGCGATGGTCCGCTCGAAACATTCCTGCAAGCCGCCGAGCATTTCCGCGGCCATGCCGATGCGTGCGATGTCCAGGGTCAGGTCGAGTACGTCGGCGCCCTCGCCGAGACCACCGAGCAGCGCCTCGCGTCCGACCTGCACGTTCACCAGTTCCACGTTGGCGGCATTGCGCGAGTCGACCATGCTGGTGCGCCGTACGTCGACCCCGGGCGCCTGGCTGTCCACGACGAAGAGGCTCAAGCCTGCCCTCTCGCCGGGCGCACCGGAAGTACGCGCCACCACGATGAACTGGTCGGCGACGTGGCCGTCGAGGACAAAGGACTTCTTGCCGTTCAGCGCGAATCCGTCGCCGAGAGGCACTGCCGACGTTGCCGCTCCATAGGGATCGTGACGGTGAGACTCCTCGAGCGCAAGAGCCATGAGGCGCTCGCCGGAGCAGACACCCGGCAACAGTTCAGCCTTCTGGGCATCGCTGCCGCCGATGTTGACCGCGGTGCCGCAAACCCAGACGCTGGCGAACAGCGGGCTGGCCCCGAGAGTTCGCCCCGTCTCTTCCGTGACCACGCCCAGCCCCTTGTAGCCGAACTCCAGCCCGCCGTAGGCCTCCGGAAACGGAATACCCGCCCAGCCGAGTTCCACCATCGCCTTCCAGGTGTCGCGGTCGAACCCCGCCGGCGAGTTCTCGTCCCGCAACTTGCGCAGTTGCGAGATGGGCAGATTGTTGGCGCAGAAGTCCCTGGCCGTGTCCTTGAGCATGTTCTGCTCTTCGTTGAGTATCATCGGCATGGTGTCGGCAACCCCTTGTCAGTCCCGGGTGCGCGCCTCTGCGCGCGGAACCGAAAATGAAATCAGACTCAACGGCCTTTGTCACCCTTGCATCTATGGGGCGGCGCGCTACTTTCACCGGGCACGATAAGTTAAATTGCCGGCCTCGGCGTTCCGGGGACACCCACCATGGCTGAATTGATTGCTACCGACCAATCCACCTACGACTGGCCCGACCTGGTCGGCGGCCTGAACCGTCTGCTGCGCCTGCGCACGACGCCGATCGGCATGAAGCTGTTCGAGCGCCGCGCGGACATGGAAGCCATTCAGCGCATTCGCCGGCCCCGGGCAATTCATACCACCGATCAGATCGTCGGCCAGGCGGCCCGTAACGGCTGGACCGTCGGCATCACCGTGGAAGACCTGGTCGGGGCCCAGTGCAGTACCGTGATCGGGCTGCACCCCCGTAGCGAGGAGTGGCTGAGTGGCGACAGGATGGCCGGCGTCTGGTACGAAAACGCCGCCGAAGCCGCCGCCCACCAGCGGGCCATGGACGTGGTGCCCTACGGAAAATACGAGGCGATGGCTGTAAGCCCCCTGGTCAGCGGCCGATTGAACCCGCCCGACATCTGTATGATCTACGCGACCCCTGCCCAGATGATCCTGTTCATCAACGGCCTGCAGTGGACCGGTTACCGGAAACTCGAGTGGGGTTGCGTGGGAGAGTCGTCCTGCGCCGACTCCTGGGGCCGGGCGCTCAAGACCGGTGAACCGAGCCTGTCGATCCCCTGCTTCGCCGAGCGCCGTTACGGCGGCGTGATGGAAGACGAACTGCTCATGGCGTTGCCGCCCAGGTTCCTCCCCGGAGCGATTGCCGGCCTGGAAGCGCTTTCCCGCAACGGCCTGCGCTACCCGATACCGCCCTACGGCGTGAACAACGACGTCCGCGCCGGCATGGGTGTCAGCTACCGGCAGGACGGCTGAAAGCCCGCCGCGAGGTCCCCAAGGGGCGCCCCGTTCGAATAGTATCCGACCCGCGCCACAAGCGTCATTTCGCATCGATTCCCGCACCCGGGTCCGGCTGCCGGGATATTTTCGGGACTTTTGGGGTCAAACGTTGCAAAGGTGCGGCACACGCACGGCACCGCAACATGGCTTAATGACAAACGGACGTGAACCCCAGCCGGATTCTGCTGGTCGAGGACGATCAGGATGTCTCAGAACTCGTGGCGTTACACGTGGCCGACCTTTGCGACGAGGTCGTGGTGGCGCGTGACGGCCACGAAGGCATGCGCTTGGCGACGACAATGAACTGGACGCTGATCATCATCGACCTGATTCTTCCAGGACCTGACGGATTGGCCATTTGCCGCGCGGTGCGGCGCGCGCGGTCTTACCAGCCCATCCTGATGCTGACCTCCAAAGCACAGGAACGCGACCGTGTGCTCGGCCTCGAGACCGGCGCCGATGACTATTTGCCCAAACCATTCAGCGTACTGGAGTTGGCCGCGCGCGTGCGGGCAATCATGCGCCGCGTGAAGAGCCTGCGCGAGTCCTCAGTACGCGATGACAACGCCAATGGTCTGATTGCCGCTGGCTCGATCACCATCAACCCGGCCCATCGGGAAGTTCTGAGAGACGGCAAACCCGTCGACCTGACGGCTCGCGAGTTCGATCTGCTGGAGCATTTTGTTCGCCACCCGGGCCGCGTGTTCAATCGTGCGGAACTCCTCGACAGCGTCTGGGGATACGGCCACGTGGGCTACGAGCATACGGTGAATTCCCACATCAACCGACTGCGGGCGAAGATAGAGCAGGACCCGTCCCGTCCGGAAATCATTGTCACTGTCTGGGGCGTCGGCTACAAGTTCGTCGACCGGCCATCGCCCAACTCATGAAGCGCTCGAGCGGTTGCGACATCAGGGCTCCGACGGGCGCCTGCGAAGAACAGGAGGAACACCTCGCAAGACGGGAGTCCGAAAATGGCCTGCGCAGGGAATTCGCAGCAAACGTCCTCCACGACATACGTTCCGCCCTCTCTGCCGTAAGGGGTTACCTCGAAACGCCACTCGTCAAAAACGACCTTCCACCCCGGGTACATCGCAAGTATCTGGAAATCGCACACAAGCACACGGTTCGGGCCAGCGCGCTGGTTAATGAACTGTTCGCGTTGTCCGTGTTCGGCGACATCGACGTGCCCTGCCAACAGGAAAGATTCTCCCTTTCCGAACTGGTCATGGACACGGCCATGGGGTTCAAACTGCAGGCCGAGCAAAAGAAAATCCGTTTCACATTCGATGTCGGTGCGGCACCGGCGTTTACCATGGGCAATATCGCCCAGATTCAGCGGGTACTCGAGAACCTGATCAGCAACGGCATCCGTTACACGCCAGAGTACGGCAAGCTCGCCATATCCATGGTGCCGGGCGGTGACTCCATC
Source organism: Pseudomonadales bacterium (assembly GCA_963663395.1). GTDB lineage: Bacteria > Pseudomonadota > Gammaproteobacteria > Pseudomonadales > Azotimanducaceae > Azophilus. The sequence continues at coordinate 2,528,533 of OY760226.1, read as the reverse complement.
AACGTAGCCATCTCAAACAGCGGCCCCGGAATCCCGGAAGATCGCCTCCCCCGGATATTCGACCGCTTCTACACGGCGCACCCCCACAATGAGGCGAATTCCGAGTCCGCCGGCCTGGGGCTCGCCATAGTCAAGCAGATACTCGACCTGCATGGCAGCCCGATCAGCGTCTACAGCGATGTCGGCAGCGGCACGCGGTTTGAATTCAAACTCCCCCTGATCACCGAAGTCGACTGAATCGGCCACCGGGCCGGATTACCAGTTCCACATCGTGCCGTCCTGAAGTCGGTTGACCGGCAGGTAGGCCTTCTCGTACGGGTATTTCGCGGCAAGCTTTTCATCGATATCCACGCCATGCCCGGGCAACTCGCCGGCAATGAGTTCGCCCGCGTCAAACCGGTAGTCGTGGGGAAACACCTCGTCGGTCAGTTCCGAATGCCGCATGTATTCCTGGATACCGAAATTGGGCACCCAGGTATCGAAGTGCAGGGCCGCGCCCATGCAGACCGGCGAGAGGTCGGTGGCCCCGTGGCAGCCGGTGCGCACCTGGTAGATCGCCGCAAGATCGGCAATCCTGCGGAGGTGGGTGATGCCTCCAGCATGAACAACGGCGGTGCGGATGTAATCGATCAACTGCTCGCTCAGGAGATCCTTGCAATCCCATACGGTATTGAAGATCTCACCCACTGCCAGCGGCGTGACGGTGTGCTTGCGTATCAGCCGGAAGGCTTCCTGGTTCTCTGCCGGGGTGGGGTCCTCCATCCAGAACAGGCGATAGTCTTCCAGCGAGATGCCGAGCCGGGCCGCCTCCATGGGCGTCAACCGGTGGTGTACGTCGTGCAGAAGATGGCAGTCGAAGCCGAAGCGGTCGCGCAGCCGGTCGAACAGCTTCGGCACGTGGTCGAGGTACTTTTCCGTGGACCAGACGTTTTCCGTGGGTAGCGTTGCGTCCGCCGGCTCGTAGTACATCTTGTCGGTAGAGACGCCATAGGTCGATTCCATCCCCGGAACACCGCACTGTGCCCGGATCGCCCGGTAGCCGAGTTCGATATATCGCGCGACTTCATCGGCGGTTTCTTCGATGTCCCCACCGCTGGCGTGGCCGTAGACCATGACGCCCCGTCGGCTCCTGCCGCCGAGCAACTGATACAGGGGCATGCCCGCCGCCTTGGCCTTGATGTCCCAGAGAGCCGTATCGACCGCACCGATGGCCGCCATGGTTACCGGGCCGCGCCGCCAGTAACAGCCGCGATAAAGGTACTGCCAGATGTCCTCGATTTCGCTCGCGTCCCGCCCGATCAGGCAGTCTGCCACGTGATCCTCGAGGTAGGACACAACGGCCAGTTCCCGGCCGTTGAGCGTCGCATCGCCGATGCCGTGCACACCCTGGTCGGTGGTGATCTTGAGCGTGACGAAGTTGCGGCCCGGGCAGGTGACGATGACCTTGACTGCCGCGATCTTCATTCAAACACGATGACGCTGCGGGCGAGTTCGCCGGACTCCAGTTCCTTGAGCGCCTCGTTCACCTGGGCGAGCCCGATGCGCCTGGAGATCAGGTCGTCGAGGCGCAGCCTGCCCTGCAGGTAGAAATCGACGAAGCGCGGCATGTCGATGCGGAACCGATTGGAGCCCATCATGCAGCCCTGGATCTTCTTCTCGAACACGAAATCCGCCCCGTGCATGGCAACCATTTCCCCTGGCGGGATCATGCCGATGATGGTCGCCATACCGCCGTGCCGCAGCATCTGGAACGCCTGTTCCGCCGTCGCCTTGAGGCCGATGGCTTCCAGGGCGTGGTGTACGCCCTTGCCGGTCAGGCCCATGACCGCTCCGACCGGGTCCTGCTCGCGGGCATTGACGATGTCAGTGGCGCCAAAGTTGCGCGCCAGTTCCAGCTTGGAGGGGACGGTATCGACGGCGATGATTTGGCCGGCGCCGGCGATGGCGGCGCCGTTGATGCACATGAGGCCGATACCGCCGCAACCGATCACGGCAACGGTCTCGCCAGGCTGCACCTTGGCCGTGTGAATCACCGCGCCAAACCCCGTCACCACGGCGCAGCCGATCAGCGCCGCCTGTTCGAATGGCATGTCGTCGCGCACCTTCACCACCTGGTGCTCGTGCACCAGCATGTTTTCGGCGAAGGAACCCAGGTTCGCGAACTGATCGAGCCCCGCGCCCGCCTGGCTGATGCGCGGTTCCTGGCCGCGCCCGCGCCGCGTTTCCGGTTCCACGCACAGGCTCATGCGCCCCGTCAGGCAGTGTTCGCAATGCCCGCAGAATGCCGAGAAACAGGTGATGACATGATCGCCCGGCTGAACGTAGTTGACATCCCGCCCCACCGCCTCGACCACTCCCGCGCTCTCGTGCCCAAGCACCAGGGGCATGCGGGCGGGATAGGTGCCGTTGTAGTGGTGCAGGTCGCTGTGGCAGACGCCGGTGGCAGCGGTGCGCACCAGCACTTCCCGGGGACCGGGCAGCGATACATCGATGTCCTCGATTTCCATCGGCACATTGGGTTCCCGCAAGACAGCCGCTTTCATGGGCGATTCCTTTTACCGGACGTAGCGGCGGAGTTTGCCGCAGCCGGCCAGAGGCCCGCAAGCCGGCCTTCCACCAGGGCGGCCGCGGCGTCCAGCGCCGCCGCCATGCCGCGCGGGTCGGCCTTGCCGAGACCGGCGATGTCGAACGCGGTTCCGTGGTCCACGGACGTGCGCACGAAGGGTATACCGAGGGTGGCGGTGGTGCTGCCGTGGAAGTCGTGCACCTTCACCGCGATGTGTCCCTGGTCGTGATACAGCGCCAGCACCGCATCGAACTCCCCGGCAATGGCCCGGTTGAAGACGGAATCCGCCGGTATCGGCCCGTGCGCATCGATTCCCTGCGCCCGCGCATCGCCAACGGCCGGCCCGAGCTCATCGATCTCCTCCCTGCCGAGCATGCCGCCCTCGCCGCCGTGCGGATTCAGCGCGGCAACGGCGATCCGCGCCCGCGGCAGCCCCCAGTCGGTCAGCGACCGGTCGGCCAGCTGCAGCCTGGCCACCACGTTCGCCCGGGTGACGAAGCGCGCGGCTTCCGTCAGGGGCTTGTGGGTGGACAGGTGCACCACCCGCAGACCCGGCGTCATCAGCATTGTCGCCGTGAGTGTCGCCCGCGTGATGCGCGCAAGTATCTCCTGGTGGCCGATGTCGTCCACGTAGCCGGCGGCGTGCACGGCTTCCTTGTTGATGGGAGCGGTGACCATGGCCGCAAGCTGCCCCGCCATGCAGAGTTCGGCGGCGCGCTCCACGGAACGGACAGCATGGGCGCCACAGGCCGGATCAACGGCGCCGAAACGGAAATCCGCCGGCCGCCCGACCCCGATGTCGATAATCCCCGCACTTCCCTCAAGATCTCCAGGTTCGGCAATTTCAGGCAGGTCCGGCTCCGGCAAGCCGGCAGCGGCGGCCCCTTGCGCCAGCGCCCAACGGCTGCCGACCAACACCAGCGGCGCGCCGTCCCGTGCACCGCCGCGCAGCGTCTTTACCAGCACTTCCGGCCCGATTCCGGCCGGATCCCCCATCGTGATGCCCAGCGGCTTGACGGCGTGACGGCGGCTCATCGATCAGGCGCGCAATCGATGCTGCGATGTGCTGCCAGCGGCGATTCCGGAGGGATGGGTCACTTCGCGTTTCCAGCGATTGTCCTGCTGCACAAGATAGGCCGTTGAAAGTCGAATATCGAGCGGTTTCCAGTTAGCGAACGGTCAAGGCGCGTCGCTGGCGCGACGCGATCAAGTTGCGCCGCAACTTGGAGAGGCCGGTCTGCCGCCATGGTTTTCCCCTGGTCTGGATCGGTTTTTCGCGGATCAGCTGGTCAAATGAGCCAAGTTCGCAGGCGCGCGCCGCGTTTTCGTCGGGATCGCGGCATCGCCCCGTCGGGCCTGGCCCCGGCGGTCTTCACGCTTGCGCCGCCGCAGAGGATTGGCTACTTGGCAACGAGGCGCAAGACAATCAGACTGTAAGCCGCCATGCAGCGCCCTGTGCGCCGAACGGCGGCACAATCCGACACAGCGGCGAGCCCCGAAACCGTTTTGCCTGAACTGAGCGACACAGTCCGTGGATACCTTTCCCTTGTCCGGATGACCCGGCGGTTCGGGATTTCGGCGCTGCTTGCCGTAACATGTTCCGCCGTGTGCATGACAGCCAGCGGCGCGAACATGGCGGAACAGATTACCGAACGGCAGGTGGTGGACTTCCTGAACCGATTCGAGGTGGCGCAGAACACGGAAGACTTCGACAGGGTGGCGCCGCTGCTCCACCCAAACCCGCTCTTCCGTTTCAATGACGGCGACTTCCGGGGGCTCGAAGCCGCTCGCGGTGCCTTCGAGAGCACCTGGGCGCACGAAGTCGAAGACGAGCGGTATTTCATGAGCGACATCGAGGTCATCCATGCCGACAACAGCTTCGCCACCGCCACGTTCCTGTTTCACTGGTCCGGCGTCACGGAAAACGGGCCGTTCGAGGTCGTTGGCCGGGGCACCAGCGTCATCGTGCGGCACGAAGGAGAACTGAAGCTCCTGGTGGAGCACCTCAGCCGCTGACGGGTCCGCTGCAAATGATCGTACGTTCCGGCACCCGACGGCCATGGTGCGCCGCGGACATCACGGCGCTCTTTCCGACTGGCAGCCGCGGATCAGCGTGCTCACGGGCGTACAGACGGAAGGCGCGATTCCGAACGCGTATCGGGATACGGTGAAGGATCGCAACGAAGCAGGTGCGCGCTTGCCGGCGCGCACTCCCGGTGATCGTGCGCGGGGTCCGGCCGGCCTGACCCGGCGCCGGTTCGCCACGCTTGCCGCTGCGGCGCCGGCCGCTGTGGGCGCGACCTCCACCCCTGGCAGTGAAGTCGACGCCTTGCGGCGGGTTTCGGCGACACTGACGGGGTTCCCCGCCGCGTCGCTGGACATCCGCTTCGCAGCAAGCCTGCTAAGGGCGCTCAGGAACTCGGATCACCGCGCGGCCGTAGATGCCCTGATTCGCGGTGAAGACGTTCGCGACAGCGCAAGCCTCCAGACAGCCATCGTATCGGCCTGGTACTCCGGTCTCTTGCCGGGCGAGACGGGGCCAACCACCGCCACCGTTCGGGGTGCCCTGGTCTGGAGCGTGCTTGATTTCGCCTCACCGCCCGGAACCTGTGCGACCGGCGCCCCCTGGAGCGAGCCGCCATCGGGCGAAACTCAATGAGCGACATCGAGGCAGATGTAATCATCGTCGGCTCCGGCATTGCCGGGGCGCTTCTTGCGGAGCGTCTTGCCCAGGCGGGAGTGCGGGTGGCAATTCTCGAGGCCGGTCCGCGCATCGACCGTGGGCAAGCCCTCGCGCGCTACTTCCAGGCGCCGTTCAAGACCCCCGAAAGCCCCTACGAGGCCACATCCGAAGCCGACTTTCCCCTGACAGTGGAACCGGGCCACTGGTATCGGCAGTCAGGCCCGGACCCATTCAAGAGTACCTATCTGAAAGCCGTGGGCGGCACCACCTGGCATTGGCTGGGCACCTGCCTGCGGCTGCTGCCCAACGACTTCCGGATGCGCAGCCGCTACGGAAGGGGCGTCGACTGGCCGCTGAACTACGACGACCTGGAGCCCTTCTACACGCAGGCCGAGCAGGAACTGGGCGTGGCGGGCGATTCCGGCGAGGATCTCGGCTCCCCCCGTTCCGGCGCTTTCCAGCAGCCGCCCATTCCGCTTTCCTACCTCGACAGCGTCTTCGCGCGCGCCCTTTCGGGTACGGGCTACCGTGTCAGCGCAACTCCCCAGGCCCGCAACTCGATCGTCCGGGACGGGCGGCCCGCCTGCTGCGGAAGCGCGTCCTGCATTCCCATCTGCCCGGTTCAGGCAAAGTACGACGCGACCGTGCATCTGGCCCGGGCCGAGCGCCGCGGCGCCGCCCTCTATCCCTCGACCACGGCTACCGTCGTGACGGTCGATGCCCACGGCCGGATCGATGGCGTTCAATTCCGCCGGCCCGACCTGAGTGGCGGCATCGCCCGTGGACACCACTACGTGTTGGCCGCCCATGCCGTCGAAACGCCGAGGCTTCTTCTGCATTCCCGCTCCGAGGGGGCTCCCAACGGCGTTGCCAACCGCTCGGGCCAGGTGGGGCGCAATCTCATGGATCACCCCGTGCAACTGAGCCGCGCCGTTGCCGGCGAACCGGTGTGGCCTTATCGCGGCCCCCTTTCGTCCGCGGGCATCGAGAACCTGAGAGACGGGGCGGACCGATCGCGGCGATCCAGTTTCCGCATACAGATCGGCAACGCCGGGTGGTCCTGGTCGACGGGCGCACCCCTTACCCTGGCCGGCGACCTCGCCGAAGCCGGGCCGCGGGGGTTCGCCCTGCGGGAGGCCGTGGCGCATCAGGCGGCACGCCACGTGGAACTCGCCGCCCTTACCGAACAACTGCCGGAGCCGGAAAACCGGCTGATGCTGGACCCGCACGAAAAGGACCACTACGGTGTGCCGCTGCCGCGAATCCACTACGCGGTGGACGCCTACACCCGGTCAGGGCTGACCGCCGCCCGCGACGCTCACAACCAGATTTTCGAAAGGCTCGGTTGCACCGATGTTCACCACCACGATGAGTTCCAGGGGGCTGGCCACGTCATCGGGACCTGCCGCATGGGCGACGATCCGACAACCTCGGTGGTCGACGGCGACTTGCGCAGTCACGACCACGACAACCTTCATCTGCTCGGCTCAGCCGCCTTTCCGACGTCGGCAACCGCGAATCCCACGCTGACCATAGCGGCACTCAGCCTGCGCCTGGCAGATCGGTTAAAGGGAATGTGACTCATCTGTCCACGTAAAGGCCGGTCAAGGATTCTAGACATCACAGGATATCGAGCACCTGCCCGATCGCTCTTGTCAGGCAGCGCAATTCAGCGGGCTCGATCACATAGGGTGGCATGAGGTAGATCAGGTCGTTGAAGGGACGGATCCACACGCCCTCCTCCACGAACCTGCTTTGCAACTCGGCAACCGGTACGGCCTCGCGTGTCTGCACGACGCCGATCGCGCCGAAGGTGCGCACGTCCGCTACCGCCGGATGGCTGGCATAAGGGGATAGTTCACCGGCCAATTGCGCCTCGATCGCCGCCACCCGGGATGCCCATGCCCCATCCTGCAGCAACTCGATACTCTTCTTCGCCACCGCGCAGGCAAGCGGATTGGCCATGAAGGTGGGGCCATGCATGAGTACCCCGCCGTCGGCCGAGATGCCTTCGGCGACCCGGCTGTTGGTCAAGGTCGCGGCCAGGCTCAGGTATCCGCCCGTAATGGCCTTGCCGAGACAGAGGATATCCGGCGCCACACCGGCATGCTCACAGGCGAAGAGACGCCCGGTGCGGCCGAAGCCGGTGGCGATTTCGTCCAGGATCAACAGCACATCGTATTGCCGGCACAGCGCACTTACGTGCCGCAGGTACTCTGGAGCGTAGAACCACATACCGCCGGCGCCTTGAACCACCGGTTCCAGGATGACCGCTGCGATTTCCCGGTGACGTTCCGCCATCGCGCGCTCGATATCGGCTTCGTCCTCGGGATGCAGCGCTTCTCCCGGCCGGCTCCTGGGGCGGCCGACAAAGATGTGCTCAGCCAGCACGGGGCGGAACCGCTCGTGCATTCCGGTGACCGGATCGCAAACGCTCATCGCGCCGAAGGTGTCGCCGTGATACCCGCCCCGGACCGTCAACAGCCGGTGTTTTTCCGGGCGCCCGGCAGCGGACCAGAACTGAATCGCCATCTTGATGGCGACCTCCACGGCCACCGACCCCGAATCGCAGAAGAAAACGTGCTGCAGCGGCTGCGGCGTGAGTTCGATCAACTGCCTCGCCAAATCCACCGCCGGCTCATGGGTCAACCCTCCGAACATGACATGCGCGGCGGTTTCGAGCTGCGAGCGCGCCGCCGCATTGAGTGCGGGGTGGTTGTAGCCGTGAATCGCGCACCACCAGGACGCCATGCCGTCGATCAGTTCCCGTCCGTCCGCCAGCCGTATGCGTACACCGTCTGCGCCAACGACCTGGTAGACCGGCAACGGATTCACCATCGACGTGTAGGGATGCCAGATGTGGCGGCGGTCAAAATCGAGCAGCTTCGTCAAATTCGTTCTCCGATTTGCCAGGACATGCTACGCATCGTAGCCATGATCCGGCGGCGGGATCAGCCGAACAACGGGCTGATGTCGAGGTGTCTGGCGCCCTCGCCCGGGTCCGCGGGGGAAACGGGCGGAACCACGCCCAGGCACGGCGCCGTCAACCGTGCTCTCAGTGCGGCGATATTCTCGTCGAGACAGGGCATCTCCCGGACCGGCGTATTGGCGACCCAACCCGCAAGTTGCAAGCCCGCATCGGCGACGGCGGCCGCCGTCAGCAACGCGTGATTGATACAACCGAGTTTCATGCCTACTACCAGGATCACCGCGAGCCCGACTTCAGCGCAGAGGTCGGCCAATGTTTCCGATTCGTTGAGCGGCACGAACCAGCCCCCGGCGCCTTCGACGATCACGAAGTCGTAATCTGCGTCCAGTACCCGTCGGCAGCGCTCGGCCAGCGCTCCCGCTGACAGCGTCATGCCGGCCTGCGCTGCTGCAATGTGCGGCGCGATCGCAGGTTCCAGCGCCACCGGATTGACCGTCGCGTACTCAAGGCCCGCGCCGCTTGCGGCCATCAGCGCCAGCGCATCGTCGTTGACCAGTTCACCGCCCCGCCACTCGCAACCCGCCGCGACAGGCTTGACGGCTGCGCAGCGCAAGCCGCGAGACCGGGCGAGCTTCAACAGCGATGCGGCAATGAAGGTCTTGCCGACTTCGGTGTCGGTACCGGTGACGAAAAAAGCCTTGCCGCCCACTGCTCAGTCAACCCCGGTCTCAATGCAATGCAACGGCGCCAGAGCCTCGAACAGACGGTCGATGTCGTCCGGGCGGTGCGCAGCGGTCAGGGTGATGCGCAGCCGTGACGTGCCTTCCGGCACGGTCGGCGGACGAATTGCGGCGATGAAGAATCCGCTTTCCTCCAGGCGCCGGCTGATGGCCACGGCCGTCTCGGCGTTGCCCACCAGGAGCGGTTGAATCGGCGAGGCAGACGGCAGGAGCCTGAGCCCCAGGCTTCTTGCGTTGGCGCGAAACTGCTCCACCAGGCCCGCCAGGTGCTCGCGGCGCCAGCCCTCCTCGCGCACGATCTCGAGGCTGGCCAGGGTAGCAGCCGCCAGCGCCGGCGGCATGGCAGTGGTGTAGATATAGTTGCGCGACCGCTGCACCAGGGTTTCGATCAGGTCGTCTTCACCCGCCACGAAAGCACCGGCCGTCCCGAACGCCTTGCCCAGTGTTCCGACCAGCACCGGGACATCCCGGCTCGTATGACGGGCAGGGTCCACCAGGCCAACGCCACCGCTCCCGTGCACGCCCATGCCATGGGCGTCGTCGATCATCACCCAGGCCTCGTGCCGGGCCGCTGCCGCCACGAGTTCATCCAGCCGGCAGGCATCGCCGTCCATGCTGAAGGTGCCGTCGCTGACGATCAACCGCCGCCCGCCGCGGCCTGCAACCGCGGCCAATTCCCTTTCAAGGTGCGCCGTATCGAGGTGATCGAACCAGGAAAACGTCGCCCGGCTGATCCAGCCGCCATCCAGAAGCGAAGCATGGTTCAAGCGGTCTTCGAACACGAAGTCCCCAACGCTCAACAGCGCGTTGATGACGCCCACGTTGGCGCCGTAACCGCTGGAGTACAACAAGGCCCGCGGGCGGCCGGTAAAGTCGGCAAGCGCAGCTTCCAACTCTTCGTGAGCGGCACAATGCCCGCAGACCAGGTGCGAGGCGCCCGCACCCACGCCCCAGCGCTCGACTCCCGCCTTGAAGGCTTCGGCGATCCGCGGGTCTGCGGCCAGCCCGAGATAGTCGTTGCTGCAGAAATTCACCAGGCGCCGCCCGTCCACAACCACCTCGCGGCCTTGCGCGCCTTCCAGCGTGCGCCGCCGCCGGTACATGCCCCGGGCCCGGAGTTCTTCGAGGCGCCCCTCGATGCCCCCAAATCCCTGCTCGTCCACCATATGCGTGCCCACTGCGTCCAAAGGAGCGATTCTGCCAGCTTTCCCCGCCGGCGTGACGATCCGGGAAGTCTTGCAGGGTCAACATCGCAGCACCCTGTCGAGTTCTCCGCACAAGTCTTCGGCATCCTCCAGACCAACCGACAACCGAAACACGCCATCGCCGGCATACTCACGGTAGTGCGCCAGTTGCGCACCGGTCAGGTGGTAGGCCGAGGACAGCATTTCGTCGGTGTCCATCCAGTAGATGAGGCTGCGGTGGTGGCCCAGCGAGACCGCGAAGTGGATGATGTCGAGTTCCTTCGCCATGCGTTCGGCCAAGGCCCCGCCGTCGCCGCGCACCTGGAAGGACAACGTGCCCGAGGCGTTCGCCATTTGCCGCGCAGCCAACGCCCGTTGCGGATGCGAGTCCAGGCCCGGGTAGTTGACGCGGGTGACGCGTGGATAATTCTCCAGGAACTGTGCGACGCGCTGCGCGCCCTCCTCGTGGGCGCGCATGCGGATGGGCAGGGTTGCGGCGCCCCGGGCGATCAACCAGGCATTGAACGGGCTGATGGCGCCGCCGAAGTGAATCAGGGCTTGCGTGCGCAACGGTTCCAGGCGTTCGCGGCTGCCAAGAATCGCGCCGCCCAGCGCATCGCCGTGGCCGCCGATGTACTTGGTGAGCGAATGCACCACGAAGTCGGCGCCGAGGTCCAGCGGACGCGTGGCGATGGGGGTCGCAAACGTCGAGTCCACGGCCAGCGGCAATCCATGACGTTTCGCGATGGCAGCGACCGCCGCGATGTCCGTCAGGCGCAGGATGGGGTTCGCCGGCGTCTCGATCCAGATCATCTGTGTCTCGGGCCGGATGGCCGCTTCCACGGCGGCCAGGTCGGTCGTATCCACGGGGCTGGTTGCCATGCCGTATTTCGGTAACAGGCCCCGCACAAGCTCCGCGGTGCCGGCATAGTTGACGTCGCTGATGACGAGATGGCCGCCGGCCTCCAGGGCGGTAAGCAGGAGCGCGGCGGTGGCGGCCATGCCGGAGGCGAACGCAACGCAGTCCTCGGAACCTTCCAGGGCAGCCAGCTTCTCCTCCAGAACCTTGACGGTGGGATTGCCCCATCGCGAGTAGACGTACGGCACTTCGTCTTCGAACGCGTTGATGGAGAACCCGGCCGGCTCGTCCATCGCAAAGGTGGTGGACATGACCAGGTTGGGCGCCGATGCGCCGGTGACCGGGTCAGCGGCTTCGCCGCCGTGGACGGCATGGGTCTTCGATCCGCGATCCTTCATGTGTCAATCCAGTCGACGCGTCAGCATTCCGTCTTTTCCGCCCAATCGCTGTTCGGGAAGTGCGGGTGCATTAGAGCGCAGGCAGTTTGGCCATCCCCATCGATCCGGCACCCCTGACGCACGATCCCGGTCGGCGGCGGCCGCGTCACCGTAAATCAGTTTGATATCACCGACTGGATACTGTCTTGATTTGGTGTGCGCGATTCGTCCTGCATCGAATTATGCCTGAACTGTCGAATCTGTAGCTGTCTGCATACGCCGATTCCATACGCCTCCCCGGTACGGGAGGCACGCAACAGGAGCAGGCTGATGAAGCATTTGACCAGGGGATTTGTTATCGCGATGCTGCCGTGGCTGTGGAGCGCGGAAGGCTACGCCGATGGCACCGGGGAGCGCGCCGGCCTCTGTGATCTGCCGTCTCGGTATTGCTCGGCAACTACGGCTCTGGCCGCTTGTATCGAGGATCTGACTTTTCATCCGGGAGGGGACTGTCGCCCCATAGCCGCGTATTGCAATTCGGGGCCTGGTCGTGATTCGGCGTACAGCATCAGGTATCAGGGCAACAACCACCATGTGTACAAGTTTTACCCCTCCGGTTGTCCCGATGCGGACGGGGACGGTCTCGCGAACGAGTTCGATCCGGACGACGACAACGATGGGGTCAATGACTCGGACGACCGCTGCCCCCTCGAGAGTGCCAGTCAAGGCACAACCGATCGGGATGGGGATGGCTGTTGGACTTTCCGGAGTACCGCCACCTACCACGCGGGAACCTGCCCAACTGACTTAGCCGGGTTGCCATTCGGACACAGCCTGCTCCGGTACGAAGGTTTCCAGAGCTACAGGCTCCAGTCAGGGCATCGTTCCGACGCATCCACCTCCGGGTTCTATGCCGATGACATAGTCGACGCCGTGATTTCGGGATGGGTCTACCTCCAGACGGCAAGCGTGATCTACGTCCCAGGGCACTACCGGCATGCGGCTGCATCGACGTGTACGCTGCCTCGGGTGTCCAAGGCGAGGTTCGATGAACTGCGTTCGCGGGCACGGCAGGTCGTCTGGACCGACTATCACCTGATCTTGAGAAACGGTCAGCATTGGGCGGCGGAGGTCGTCAAATCGAGATCGGTCGCCAGCCAGGAAACCCACTAAGGAATCACATCATGAAAACGTGCACAGCAATCCTATTGGCACTTGGAATCGCAATGTCCGCGTCTGCTCAGGACATCGATCGTTTCCGCTACTTTCAGGAGCACGGGGTCATGGACCCGCAAATCTCTGCGGAGGCAGCAAATTCGCTGGTGCGCGAGGGAATCGCAAGCGAGAGTCCGGAAATCATCGACAGCACCATCCGCGGCCTCGGAAATCTCGCGCCGGTACTTGCCCATGACCTGCCGCATGCCTACGGCAAGCTACCGACCCGGACGTTCCAGACAGTGCCGGGCCTCAAGCAGTTTCTGATCGAGCATTGGCGTCGGCAACACGCTAACGTCGGCGGCAGTACTTCCGAGGCACTCCGGGACAGCCTGGGTTTCCACTCGTACGACGGCATCATCGTCGCACCTCCATCGCTCGCAGACTGGGGGTTGGAGGTAGCTGATGAAGGGGAGGCAGTGGACCCGGAAGCATTGTTCAACGAATTGTCCAAGCGTATTCCTTCATGGCTGATGATTCCGCAAATCCTGTCGGTCTATTGGCCCGGTGATTCCGAGGTCGAGCAGGTCCTGTATGACATGAGGGACACTGACAGGGCGAGCAACGTTGCGCTGACCACGCTCGATCTTCTCAACACCGGAAAGTTCACCTCGGAGGCTGCCAACGGGTTTCGCATCTCGCAATTGGAGAATCCGGATACCGATGTCGGTGCTTCTGCCGCAGTCATCCGGGCAGCCGAGGGCCTGGCCCTGTCTCGGCCGGCCGCCGCGCTGCCAGCGCTCATCGAAGCGGGCGTAAAGAATCCAGCCGCACGAAGCGCCATACTGGTCGCAGTGGCGGGTTACGATGAGAACCAGCTTGAGTTGTATACGCGCCAGATTGGCCAGTTGGTGCAGCACGGAATCGACGTGATGCCGACAACAGCCGAGTCGGAAGCCTATGACAGACTGATCAGGTTGTTGAAACCCGTGGTGGAGTAGATGGTGGTCACCTCCACCCACCCGACCACCCCTACCGCAAGTTGGAGGCCAGCGTGAAGTGACGTTCCAATGCCTCGGCTTCCATCAGGTTCGCCTGCCTGGCGATCCAGAGACTGACGTTCGGGTGGGGCAACAGGCCCAGCTTGTCGGCCCGATAATCCAGTTCGCCCAACACCCGCTCGTATGGGCCGAATCCTTGTACGCGAAAGGGCACAACGATGGGAGTCAACCCCCGGGAATTCGCCTGCGCAACGTAGCTGCGGATTTCCCGCTCCGCTGCAACCCTCCTTTCCGGCCAGTCTTCGCGCAAGGTGAAAACCCGGATGTCCCTCAACCCCAGTTTTTCATGAGCGTTTCTGGTTCGTTGCGTGATTTTCTCGATCCAGCGCCGGTTCTCGGCGTCATCGCCCGGGCCATGGGCGATGACGGCGACAACTTCGTTGTCCGGGTCGGAACTGAGTGCGCGAATTCGGGCGCTCACCACTTCGTCCATCTCAACGGCATCGGCCAGTCCCTCGCTGCTGACATGGAATACCAGTTCCGTATCCACCTTCCAGAAACCCATTGGCATGGGCATGTCCGCCGTTTCCACATGTGAGTGCTGCTGATCCGCCCGCGGCGGCGCGCCCTCCTGAACACCAAGAATCTGCAGGGTCCGCTCATGCCAGCTTTCCCCGGATATGAACACGCGCACCAGGCCGACATGCCGCACGCCCTGGGATTCGAGCCTGCGAACGGCCGCTTCCATGGAACCGGCATCCGCCATGCCCAGCGCCAGTTCAACCGGAAAATGCGCTTTCAGCGGTTCTATGGCTTCCGCGAGATGCGCGTTCCATTCCTCGCTGCCCCCATGCGCCATGACCATCACGCCGAAACTGAAATCATCGCCGGGATTCCGGCTGTCCCATACGGCAGGTGACGCGCACGAGGAAAGCGCTACCACAATCGCGCACAATGAAATCAGACAGGAATATCGAATCGCCGATTCGTCAATTTTCATGGTGTCTGCCTAGATGTCGAGGCGAAAACTGATGCGGAAACTGGTTCCGGGTTGGTAAGCGTTCTCGATTGCCGAGGTGGATTCGGCATTCAAGCCGCTGATATTGATCCAACGCGCGTAGCGTTCGTCAAACACGTTGAACACGCCGAAACGCACGCGCGCAGACTCCGAAACGTTATAGTTTCCAACCAGGTCAACCACCCTGTAACTATCGGCGGTCACGCTCTCAAGTGTTGCAACCCGACTCTTCTTCCCGACGGCCGTAACCAGCAACTCGCCGCCCCAGCGACCCGTCGCCGCATCGAATCTGAGACCCGCCACCAGGGTGAGGGGTTCCACTGAATCAAGCGGTGTCGAGGCGCTGCGGTTATCGCCGCGGGCATAAGCAAGCGCAGTGCGCGCCTGCCATTGTTCGTTGAAATAAAACCGCGCGTTGAACTCCGCGCCGTGGATCTCCACCTTGCCGATATTTCGATTTTGAAACAGGCTGATCGGCCCCCTGGTTCCGGCAAATGCGCTCTCGATGAAGTTCGTATAGCGGTTCCGGTAGGCGGCGACACTCAGGGACGCATTCGCGAAACTTGCCCTCAGCCCGAATTCCAGGCCTTTGCTCTTCTCTGCCGACAGTTCCGGATTGGGTATCGTTGCGTATTGATATCCCAGGTTTACGAAGGACTGATTCGCTTCCGCGAAATTCGGAGGGCGATAGCCTTCGGCGTATTGGCCGAACAGCGACCAGGTTGCGTTGAGGTCGTACAGGGCCCCCAAGCTCAGGGAAAGCGCGCCTTCATCGATCGACTCGACAGGAAAGCCGTATCCGCTGACCTGCCCGGTACCGTCCAGCGACGGATCCGGCATGGCTTTCATGCGGTAGCGGTCGTAACGCGCCCCGGGGATCAGGGTGAGACCGCTCTCCCCGAAGGCTAATTCATCCTGCAGGTATATCCCGAAGCGCGTGGTGGACGTATCGGGAATGGTCTTATTCGGAAACACCTCCGGCGGCGCGAACGGGTACGCCGAAATCCGGCAGCTGGTTTGACCGCTGGCGAGATCCTCGTCGCAGCGATTGCGCGGTCGGCGCGTATCGGTTTCCTCCAGATTGGCTCCGTAGGCAAGAGAATGAGTCAACGAATCCATCGTTATCGTCTTGCGAAGGTTCAGGTTCAGCGCCACCGTCTGCTGGTTGAATTCAAAGGTGGATTTCCTGAGCGCGCTGGTGCCGCCATACGTGCGGGGGTCCCGTGGATTGACGAACGAATAGCTCGTGCGCGTCTGCTCGGTGGTTTGGGATGCGACGGTCTTCTGCCGGTTCAGGTCGAGCTCAAGGTCGTCGAACACGGCCAGGCCGGCTTGCCATCGATACCGAATGCCCAGGCGAAGCCGTTCGGTTTGGTCCTGGCCCAGAGAGTTCGATACGGACCGGCCGATGTCGGATTCCAGTTGCATTGCAACGTCCTCGTCAAAACCGTCGATGCTGAATCGCAGTTGCTGACCCGGAGACAGGTCCCAGTACAACTGCAGTAACAGGCTGTCGGTGTTGCCGTCCTGTGGATTCAAGCTCCCGGGGCCGTTCACCTCCTGTTCCGAGAATTCTCTATGGGTGTACTGGGCCAGCAAGCCCAGGTCACCGAGTTGAAACGCGGCCGTAAATCCGCCGCGGTATTGTTCGTCCGCTTCGGCGGCGGCAGCGCGCAAATTGAGAGCAACCCGGTCCGCTTCCAGATAATCCCCAGGCTCCTTGCTGGTCAGGATGACCGCCCCGCCTATGGCGTCGGCGCCATACAGGGCTGATGCGGGACCACGAATCAGTTCCACGGTCTTGATGTTGTCGGTGTCTATGCTGTCCCTGCCATATGAAGCCGGGCCGGCGTGATAGATGTCGTTGCTGCGAATGCCATCGAGAATCGTCAGCACGCGGTTGCCGCCGATTCCCCGAATGCTGAAACCCTCATTGCCACCGCGGCGGGCGGTGCTCATCGAAACGCCGGGTTGGAAGCGGACCAGATCGTCGAGGTCCTCGGCCAGTTCCCTTTCCATGTCTTCAGCAGTAATCAGCGAGACGGTCCCGGCAATATCCTCGATGGCGCGCGGAAGCCGGGTAGCATTGACGATCAACTCCTCGTCAGGGACTTCCCTTGCCTGCCCTGCTACGGGTCCCGCCAAGGCAATTCCAAGGCCTGCAGCCAGCAGGAGTTTGGATATTGCCGGCAACTTGCCTGAGAGTGGCTGCCGCGCGTTCGATTTTGCGCCGTTCATGATTCGGTCCCTCCGGGTCGATTTCCGGCCCACAACTGCCACAAGCACTGGCTGTTCCGAATAGGGAGCAGGGTGTTTGGCTTCCCCGTCGGGTAGGCCCTTCGGTCAAAGAGGCGACCGTATCAGAATAATTTTCTTATGCCAATACAAATGCGAACGATTTGTATTTAATTTTGCATTTATTAAGGAGGCCTGCCCTCCTCACCAGCAGTGCGGCAGCTCGACTGGAACGTCCTCAAGCCCTCACTTCACCCGCGATTTCCTCCACGCCGCCAAGCAACGTGTCCACATGCCCGCCATGCACCATGATATGCAGGGAAACCCGGTTGACGTTCCAGTTGATTTCCGGATGGGAAACGTCGCGGATGTATATGCGATGGCGTTCCCAGAGACGCTGGTTCACTGCCTTGGGTTCGACGCCTTCGATGTGGAACGACACCAGGCCGCAGCTCAGCGCCGGGTCGCTGGAGACATGGACCTGGACACCGTCTATGGCCCGAAGGCCCTCGATCACCCGGGCGGCCATGAACCGGTCGCGGGCCTCGATGGCAACCGGGGTCAGGCCAAGGTGAAAGTCGAGGGCGGCATCCAGGGAGGCCAGCGCCGCAAAGTCCATCGAGCCGCGCATTTCGAAGCGGGCGGCGGAGGCCGCCAGTTCGGCGCTGGCGGTGCCGGCTACTGAATTGCCATACATGTTGCGCCCCGCCACGGGGCCCGAATAGACGAGGGGCCAGACCCGCTCCTGGACGTCTTCGCGGATGTGGAAGAAACCGGTGAGCATGGAAGCCAGCAGCCACTTGTGG
Organism: Pseudomonadales bacterium; assembly: GCA_963663395.1. Taxonomy (GTDB): domain Bacteria; phylum Pseudomonadota; class Gammaproteobacteria; order Pseudomonadales; family Azotimanducaceae; genus Azophilus. The sequence continues at coordinate 2,510,980 of OY760226.1, read as the reverse complement.
CCCGCGCCCGCGTACATGTCGCAGCCAAGTTCGGCAATGTTCAGGTTCATCATGCCGGGCGGATGGGCGCCATCGACCAGGGTGAGGATGCCCCGCTCGCGGGCCAGTCCGCAGATTTCCCGCACCGGCAGTACGCAGCCGTCGGTGTAATTGATGTGGCAGAAACTGATCAGCCGGGTGCGCTTCGTCATGGCCTTTTCAAACGCTGCGACCATGGCGTCCGCGCTCTTCGGCGGATGAAACTCATCGCCCTTGAGATCGACCACCACGGGCGTGATGCCGTACCGGGCCGCGCACAAGTTGATGGGCTGGACGCCGCTGGGATGGTCGTGGTTGGTGTGGACGATCTCATCGCCCGGACGCAAGTCGAGGCCCAGGGTGCCGAAGGCCATGCCCTCCGTGGTGTTGTTCGTCAACGCCACCTCATTGGGCTTGCAGCCTAGAAAGGCGGCAAGTTTGGTTCGCAGCCCGGCACGGAACTCGGCGTTGCAGGTATGGGTGGCGTAGCTGTGGTAGTCGCTGTCGTAGCCCCTGATGGCGTTGAACTGCGCCTGGATGACGCTGCGCGGCGATGCGCCCCGGGTGCCGGTGTTCATGTGGGCCACGTTGGGGGCGGTCAGGAATTCCCCCGCCACCCGGCGCCAATAGGCTTCATCCTCCGCAGCCTGACCAGGGCCCGGTTCAGTCGCCGGTGAGGCTACCGCGGACGAACCGGCCCCCAACAATCCGGCCAGCGCCGGAATCGCCGCTGCCTGCTCGATAAACGCCCGGCGTGACTGGTCCATTGCGGTCTCCGTCTGGATCCGTTGCCCGGCTGTCTCTTGCGAGGGTCGACCCCTCCGCGCTCTCCAGGCTGAATGCTCTCCTTATACCCGAGGCGGGACTTGCCTGACCAATGGCGACCCGCCGGATCGGCCCCGCGCCAAGCGTTCAATCAGAGCGGCGCCAAGTATCCCTCACCGCTCGCCCAGACCAGTGGAAACTCCGCGCTGTCCATGAGGTCGCCGTTCTTGAGATCAGGAGACTTTCCCGCCTCCAGCGCCGCGCCTTCGCGCTCGCGGTAGCGGACATCGTCGCCGAGGTAGTGCAGGGAGATTGCGCGGCGGTCCCGGCGGGACGAATTGCCGGTAGCCCCGTGCACGGTGTTGGCGTGGTGGACAATGACATCGCCCGGTTGCGCGGGATAGTAGGCGATGTCGTATTCGCCCGCGGCGCCGTCGATGTCAGGCAACTGTGGAAGCGACGACCCGGGCAAGGGCGTCTGCGTTACGAACCCGTTGGCCGCATGCGTCGGCCAGCGGTGGGAGCCCCTGACGTATCCCATCATGCCGTTGTCAGCCTTAATGGCGTCGAGCGGTATCCAGGCAGTGCAGCACTTGTCTCCGGTGACGTGAAAGTACGGCATGTCCTGGTGAAATGCAGTGCGGTGCAGGGACCCCGCTTCCTTGAAGAACAGTTGCTCGCCGTAGAAGTTGATACGACCCGACCCCATCAGGCCGGCGACCGTTTCCGGCAGCGGCGGACCGCAGCAGAGGGCGGCCAGCGCGGGAAAGCCGCGCCAGTTGAAACTGCTGATGCAGAAACGTCCCGTTGCGGTTGCGACCCCGGGGGTGACGAACTCGGCGCCGCTCGCCTCGATCATCGGCGCGAGGGCCTTGAAATCCACGAAATTGACTTGGGTCTGATCGGCGGAAATCTCCTCGGCGAACGCCGCTTCCAGGCGCTTGAGCCGATCGTCGTCGAGGAGGCCCGGCAGGTGCACGACGCCGTGGCGGTCGTAGTGCCGTCGCTCCTCCCTGGTGATTTCCCTCATGGTGTCAGACGTGCGTTTGCCGTGAACACAAATTGCCCCAGCAACCACGTCGCCGTCAAGCTGACACCGCTCGTCAACGGTTGCTCTTGGCTCTCGTCCTGCACCCCCTCGATTCAGACGCCCAGGCTGCTTCCCGAAAAATGGCTTTCGCCACTCTACCCGCGGGAACCGGCTGAGGTGTCAGAGGCGCTTCTCGATCCTTACCCCGAACTCGCTGGCGTCGTTGCTGAGTATCCGCAGCAGATAGTCGCCCGTATTCAGCCGCGCGTTGTCATAGCGCACATCGGCTGCGTTGCGCCCGTAGACCGCCGCCGTCCAGCCGTTACCCGGCGCGGCATAGCCAATATGAAAGTTGACCAGGCTTCGACTCCCGATCCGCGTCAGCCGGCCTGCATCGGAACTCGGTTCGCCCCACATTCGGTCGCGATATGAATAGTCGAGCCTGGCCGCGACTTCCCCGCCGTTTTCCAGCGGCCAGCGGTACTCGGGGCTGATCGAAAACGTCAGCTTCGGCGTGAGCGGCGCCACTGGCCTGACGCCCTGCCTGCGTTCGACATCGACATGCAGAACCCCGAACGTCAGGTTCAGGCGGAACCTGCCGGTCAGGTACAGCGAGCTCTCCCATTCGAACCCTGTCGTTTGCTGCCCGACGATCAGATTTACCGTGCTGAAACCCGCCCCGGCCGTTGTGCTCACCTGGTAGGGCAGGTCTTCGTAGCGCGTGTGGAAGAGCGCCGCACTCAACTCGAGCATCCCCAGCGGCCGTCCCTTCACCCCCACCTCGAAGTTCACGGCCGTGATGTTGTCACCCGCGGCGAAGCAACCCGGGTCGACGAACAGGCAGTAGGGCCGTGCGGGGAACTGGCCGGACTGGTAGCCGCTCTGCACCGTCGCATAGGCTGCCAGCGCCTCGCTGAAGCCGTAGTGGGCGGAGAAGTCCCAGCTCGTTTCACGCCATGACCGCCGCGCAGACACCAGCCCGGTTCCAACATCGGTGCTCGCCCGCTTCTCGTCCCGGGTTGTCCGAATGCCCCCGGCAAGCCGCCACCGGTCGGAAACATGCACGCCCAGATTGGCGAATACCGCCGTGCTGTCGAGTTCCTGTGCCAGTTCGAACCGGCCCTCGAAGCCGAGGAACACGGTGGGATCCTGAACGTTCTCGCCGTCTTCGTCGAAACGGTAGGCACCGGCCACGAAATCGACCCGGCCGAACGTGCCGTTCAGTTGCAATTCGACGGAGGCCTGGTCCGCTTCGCCACGCTCCGGAAACCGCATGAAGTCGTCGAAGAAACCGTCATCGTCCAGGCCGGCCTCGTACACCGAGCGTCGGGCGCTGGCGATCGCCTTCGCGTTCAGCCGCTCGGTCAGCGCCCAATCCGCGGTCAATGACACTCCGCGTGCCTCGTTGGTCACCCGGACCTGGTCCGCCTGGCCGGTGTTGTTGTCGTAGGGGTCGGCGGCGACGTCTGCGTTGCGGTAGCCGGCGGCATGGACCCTTCCCCCCGGCACCTCGTCGATCAGCGTGGAGTACGGGTTCAGGCCGTTGTTGCCGTCGTTCGCGTCCGCGGCCAGGGTCAGCCGCAACGCCTCCGCCGGCTGCCAGGCCACCGCCAGGCGGCCGAACAGCTCCCGCATCTCCCCCACCTCCACCCCGGTGTCCGGCAGGTTGAGAAATTCGCCGGTGCCGCCGCGGCGATTGATTCCCGCGTTCAGCGTCAGCGCGACCTGATCGCTGATGTCCGCATCCGCGTGCAGGTGGGCGTCGATTCGTTGCCGGGTACCGGCCCGGGCGCTCACCCAGGCCCCCGGGTCGCTGCCGGGCGGACGGGTGACGATGTTGATTGCGCCGCCGATGGAGTTGCGCCCGTAGAGCGTCCCCTGCGGGCCGCGCAGCACCTCGACGCGCTCGATGTTCGACAGGTTCCAGTGCTGGCCGACCTGCCGGCCCAGGTAGACCCCGTCGACGTAGACGCCGACGCCGGGATCGGTGGTGATCAGATGATCCTGGGTGCCGATTCCGCGGATGAAGGGATTGGCCGATGACGTGTGCCCGGCGGAAAAGGTCGTGACATTCAGGTTCGGCACGAACTTGCCGATGTCCACCAGGTCGGCGATCCCGCGCTCCGGCAACTCCCGGCCGGTGAACACGGAAAGCGAGGCCGGCACCTCGTAGGCGCTCTGTTCGCGCTTGGCGGCGGTGACGATCACTTCCTCGATCACCAGGTGCCCCTGCGGCGTGGCCGTGGCGGCGGCCGTGGCCAACTGCAAGGTCAGGGCCGCCAGCAACGTACAATTCGAGAGCCCGGCGCACCTGGACGAGGACGCACGAGGAACAACGCTTGGTTGTGGGATGAGAGCGGCTGATCGATCCAAATTCATACGCAATTCATGCGAAACAACAGCCAAGTATAGAGATTGCCGAGTCGACCTGGAGGCATCATCCGCGGACACACGACTTCCTTGAAATCGAAGCGCTGCCTGTGGCCTGCCTCAGCCAGAATTCCGGCGGAACTTGCGGCGGCACCCTTTTTTTCGGTACCCCACTTGCCTCCGCCGCACCGATGCAGATCGGGCCGGCGCTGTAATATCGTCAATGCGTACCCAAGGGATTTGATCACATGATTCGACTCACCTTTCTTCTCCGCAGGAAGCACGGTCAGTCGCTGGAGGAATTTCAGCGCTACTGGCGGGAGCAACACGGCCCGCTCGTGGCGAGCTTCGCGCAACGGCTGAACATCCTGCGCTACGTGCAGGTTCACCGCACCGAGACACCGATGAACGAAAAGTTCGCGGAACTGCGGGGCGGGATGGAGGAGCCGTACGACGGGGTTGCCGAGCTCTGGTGGGAGAGCGAGGCCAAGCTGATTGAGGCGGGCGGCCGGGAGGAAGGTGCGATTCTGGTCGAGGACGAGGAGCGCTTTATCGATCTGCAGAATTCACCGCTCTGGTTTGCGCACGAGTACCCACAGATCAATCCTCTCGAGCGCGTGGTGGCGCGGGAATTTTCGGGCGTGACCAAACTGTATTTCGCCCTCCGCGCGCCCCCGGGAATGACCGAAGAGGCGGCGCAGCACTACTGGCGCACCGCCCATGGGCCTCTGATCCGCTCGATGGCGGGGGCTGGATCAATGCTTCGCTATCTGCAGGTGCACCGCTTCGAATCAGCGCTGGAGCAAGGCATGCGCAAAGCACGCGGTACGCTTGTGGAACCCTACTTCGGGCACGCGGAGGCCTGGCTTGACAGCCTGCGCCGCGCAAGCGGCCCCGCCGCCGCGAAACAGCTTCGCCGTATGCTGGAGGACGAACGCAAGTTCATCGACTTCACCCGCTCCGCGGCGTGGTTCGGGTCGGAACGCTACTTCGTCGACCGGTTTTAGGTCGGGGCATCAACAAGGCCGGGAGCGGGGACGATGGTCGAACGCAGGCTAGGCGACAGGGGTTGCGAAGCAGCAGCTCGATTTCTAGAACATCGTCTGGCCCGGCCAGCGGCCCCCGCAGCCAAAGCGGACTCGGCGGCGGGGGAAAACGCGATCGCCGCTTGAGCATAGACGTCAGGACGTGCCTCAAGTCAGACTGTCTCAGACAAATTCAGGGCGATTCAGTTGACCCTCTCTCAAGCGAACTTACACTCTGCAGTTGGTGCTTGTAGAGATCATTTGGATGGTAATTCGAAAATTGACGCCGTTTCGCTTAGCTGTATTGGAGCGCGTGATGCAGGTCCCAAAAGGAACAGTAGTTAGGTGCAAGGATATCAGTGGCCGCCGATGCTCCCGTGTTCCCGGTGCGCTTCACTTCCTCGCAAACAATGGCTATCCCGACTTGCCTTGGCATCGAGTCGTAAACTCTGATTTGTCGTTGCTCAACGTTAAGATCGGGAACCAAGAAACAAAGTTGCACAGCGAAAACGTCAACTTGCGGGTTGACGGCAAATTTCGGCTACGAGAGGTGGATATCCCCTTTGTCTCGTACGAAGAGTAAGGCTCTCAGACTATCGACCGTAAGAACGGTGGTTGACGCTGGATTTGTGCTTGACCATTCCTTGAGAAGGCAACCATTTGGAATCGGACTTTTTCCGCAGCTGACGGGCCCGTTTCTTACCTCAAGGGCGTTGCCATTTTCTGATGTTTTGTCGCCCAATGATCCGCAAGACTACTGTGTGACAGGTTGTTGAGAGATCGATGAGGCCGACTCCCAATAAATTCGTTTCGCCACGCTTGTAGTTTCTCCTTCGCAACCTCCAAGTCGGCGAACCAGTATGCATTCAGGCACGCATCCCGAAGGCTGCCGTTGAAAGATTCGACGTAGGCGTTGGCGGTCGGCTTGCCAGGCCCCACGACGAGCGTAGATGATTCAGGGGCCAAGCAGTGCTATGGCTGCGCCCATTGTTCCGGCTTTCCTGCCCTATCTCATCGACTTATGATGTTTGATTAATATCACTCAACAAGCCATAGCCTAATTTGAGTCGGGGCAGTGTGTTTCACCCCGAGTTTTATTCACGAGGGGAAAGACCACGATGACGAACGACCTGGACAAGCTGCTCGATGTTTCGAAGCCCGCGAGGCTCATTCCAACGACATCTCAGACACGAAAAGAAGAACGTCTGGTTTCGGTGCTTCTGGGGACATTGCGCGTTGTTCGCCCGCTGGCAGAGGTGCTTTTGGGCCGTTGCGGGGTCAAGCTCGGCAAGACGGCCCAGGTGGCCAGCTACGTCGAAGTCAGGCTGCCAGAGGTCGAAGGCGGTACCAGTGATCGGCCCGACGGCCTCATCTGTGTTTCGAAGCGCAACACCCGCTGGACAGCGCTTCTTGAGGCGAAGATCGACAACGTCACAATCGATGAGGCCCAGGTTCGCCGATACGCCGAAGCGGCCAAACGGCTGGGCGTCGACGCGGTGATCACTCTGTCCAATCAGCTTGTCCCCCTACCAACCCACACTCCCTATACCGTCCCCAAGCGCCTTAGCAACAAGGTGCAGTTTTACCACCTGTCCTGGGTCAGCATATTGACCCATGCGGCGCTGATCTTGCGAGACCGTCAGTCGCTCGACGTTGAGCAAGCCTTTGTCCTGGATGAAATGGTCAACTACTTCGAGCACCCGGGCTCAGGGGTCAAACGATTCGACCGCATGAATCCCGAGTGGCGCCCGCTCGTCCTCGGAATCCGCGTGGAGCAGCAATTCAAACGCAGCTCGGACGAGATCAGCAATACCGTTTCCAGTTGGCACCAGGAGGAACGGGACCTTTGCCTGATCCTTGACCGCCGCATCGGTCAGCCCATCGGTATCCGTATGCCCCGAAAGCATCAACTGGACCCTGCCATGAGGCTCCGAGATGCATCAGACGTACTTCTTGGGTCGAAAGAGTTGCGTTCATCCTTCATCGTTCCAAACGCCGCCGGAGACATTGACGTCACGATCAACCTGCTGCGGCGCACCGTCACTTGCTCGATGACGGTCAAGGCCCCAGGAGACAGAAAACGAGCCAGCGCCAGCATCAATTGGCTTGTCCGCCAACTGAAGAACATCGACACTGCGGATGTTCTGGTCAGGACGTATTGGGCTGGCAGAAGTGGCCAGACGCAAGCGCCTTTGTCCGATGTCCTCGAAAACCCGAAATGCCTTGAAGAGGGCGTCAAGGGGCCACTGCCGTCACGCTTTGAAGTGGCGATGGTCCGAGACTTGGCGGGGCGATTTTCCGGGAGGAGGACTTTTATCGATGATGTCGAAGCGGCAGTTCCGGAATATTATGACCGAGTGGGACAACATGTGTGGGCGTGGACTCCGCCGCCACCGCCAATCGAAAAGCGAGATCCCATTGGGTCGGGCGTAGATGGCTCGCCGAAAGAATCTGCCGAACACAACCAGGCTCAAACCGCGGACGGGTAGCCGGCCCTCCGTAGTTTCCAACCAGGTCAGAGTAGCTCAACACGCATGGCTGTTGGGGTGAAAGGCGGTGAAACGGCCAGTGGCGAGCTGTCGGGCGCCCAAATCGTGGTTGAATCCTTATTCGCCCTGTTGGCGCTGGGTTCGATCGTTCTGCTCGGCCTTCGCACCATGCCTGGTTTCGGCTCGGAGTTTCGCGACCTTGCCTTGATGCTGGACTACATGGTTTGTGTCCTGTTCGCGTCCAAGGCGGTCTGGGATCTTTGGCGAGCCCCCGACAAGCGCCGTTGGTGGCGATGGGGATGGGCGGATTTCCTGGCCTCGGTGCCGGAAATCGAGGCGTTTCGGGCCTTGCGACTGTTGCGCCTGCTTCTAATCATCCGCGTTCTGCGCAGCACGACGCAAAGCGCCCGCAGCATCGCGACTTACTTCAACGCCGGGCGGAGTCGCGCTGTAATTGCCACCGTATTCTCGCTGATCGTCGTCTCCATCGTCATGAGCAGTTTTCTGATTCTTGGGGTGGAGGCTGGCCATCCGGACGCTACCATCCGAACGGCCAAGGATGCGTTGTTGTGGTCGACAACCGCGATGTTCGGCGCGGAACCTAGCTACTTCGGCGACCACCGCCCGGTGACGATGGGAGGACGCGTAATTGCGATATGGCTCGTGATCGTCTCGCTCGGGCTAATTGGCTCGCTGGCAGGTGTGATCTCAGCATGGATTGAAGACGAGGCGCCTGACGATAAGTCCCTGTCAGCAGCCCCGTCGGAACAAGGCGTTCAGTAACGGGGATTGACGCCAGAGCCTGGCGGCGTCGCGCTCGCCTACGCACCCATCGATTCCGCTTGTGCCATCCAGTGTCTTTCAGAGACGATGGCTATGCCCCTGCTGCGGTCGTCTCGGTAATACATGGCCTTCTCGATCTTTCGCCCGAACGCCTCGTGGGCCCAGCTAGGCGTCACATAGACGCCTAGCACCAGGTAATCGAGCGCCATGGTGACTGTGCGGGAGTGAGCGCCGCCAAGCGCCTCGACTAAATTGACACACTTCCGGCGTGACCCGTACGCGAACGTCCCCGTAAAACAGAACCGTCGTTCGGCGAATTCGATCTCGGGTTCCGGACAATTGACCGGTAGCTCTATGGTCTTGATGAACTCCCCGGTCTCAGGTGTGTCGCCCGCAAACGAGCGCAGCGCTGCCAACAAGTCCTCGGCTTCGTCACGGTCAAGCACGCCGTCGGATAGCATGTCATTGACGCGGCTTAGAAGCGTACCGATGACCGGGTTTGACTGAATGGTTATTTCGTTTGCGGCGAGCCAGCCTTGCAGAAATTCCGCTTCCTGCTGATTTACGACACCGTCTGCGGCAATGCCTTTGCACAGGCCAATCAGGGTATCCACCTGCTTGTCAACGACATCCGTGCGGTTGAACCGCAAATAGGGGTCGTGGCTTGTCATGGTTGCGTCCGTCTCGTACTTTGTGCCCCCGCCTCTCCGACCACTGGCGTTGATTCCGGCAGTTGATTGATATGACACCACAAGGCATCGAGCAAGTCATGAGATCCTTCGCTGCAATCGACTTCGAGACAGCCGACAACGGCCGCGACAGCGCCTGTGCCGTTGGCGCGGTCCGGGTTTGGAACGGCCGAATCACCGAAAAGTACCATCAACTGATTCGGCCGCCGCGTGAAGAGTTCATTCACACGCCAATCCACGGGTTGGCTTGGGAAGACGTCCGCAACAGCCCGACTTTTGACGCAATGTGGCCAGAACTCCGGGATTTCATCGCTGAAGCGAAATTCCTGGCCGCCCACAATGCGCCATTTGATCGAAGTGTTCTCTACCAGTGCTGCGACGCTGCGGGGTTTGAACCACCCGACCACGAGTTCCGCTGCACCCTGCAGATGGCCCGCGCCAAGTGGAACCTACCGTCATCGAGTCTGCGCTCAGTCTGCGATCACTTGGGAATACCACTCAATCACCACGAGGCTCTGTCCGACGCGGAAGCCTGCGCGAGAATCGCTATAGCGGCAATGAGGCGTTAAGTCCAGCGGGGTCACTCCACTTGCGCCGGGTGGAGGGTCTTTCTAACACGCCGACACTACGGCTCGAGGCGCTGCTGTCGCCCAGGCAGGACACGAGAGTGGTCGTTGTTGAGCAACGGCTGTCGCAGGCCGACGCGGAGCAGAAACCGGCCGCGTTTGGCCAGTTCCCTTCATACCGCTGCAAACCGATCGCCACAAATCGAATAGGACCCTATAATCCGCCGGTTTTTCGCAACCCGTGGCCCCTTGGAAGTATGGTGTTAGATCGTGACCAGATCCGATCGCAGCCGATCTGGGATGGCGTGTTCTGGAGATTTGGGAACGCCGCAGCACCCGATGATCGCTCGGATCGAAAAATTCGCGACGTTCTTGAAGACAATAGATTCCCGTGCTGAAAAAAATTGTCTCGATCAAGAACACCGGTCGTTTTCGAAACTCTGCAGCGCGAGGCAACCCGGAACTCTCCCGCTGCACATTGATCGTAGGTGCCAATGGCGCCGGTAAGACTACTCTTTGTGCAATTTTGCGCTCTCTGAAAACCGGTGATTCTGCGCACATCGCTGGAAGGCATACGCTTGGCGCGGAGGATCCGCCCGTTGTAAAGATACAGTGCCAGTCTGGCTTGACGCACTTCGACGGCATACGTTGGAACGCTTTCAACCCCAACCTCGCCATCTTCGATGACACGTTCATCTCTGAGAATGTTCATTCGGGGGAGGTCGTAGAGATAGGCCATAAGCGAAGGCTATACCGCGTCATTGTTGGAGAGGATGCCGTACGGCGGGCAGCGGAAGAAGCTGGTTTGGCCAAGGAAAGCCGAGAGATGACCCGCGAGATCAGCGCAGTCACGAAGTCTATCCAGTCGCATATTCCCGTAGGGATGGATCTGAAAACGTTTATTGGTCTCGCTGCCGACCCAAACATTGATGATCGTATTGCCGAACAAACGCTTAGCCTTGAAGCCATCCACAACACTCAGCAGATCCACGAACGGCCCCCGCTGTCCGAGATCGCGCTACCGTCGCTGCCAAACGGTTTCGCTGACTTTCTTGCCCGTACTATCGATGACATTGCACAAGACGCTGAGACCCGCCTTGGCGAACACCTCGCTACGCACGGCATGGACTTTGACGGCAGCAGTTGGCTCGGGAAGGGGATCGACTATGTCAATGGTGAGACGTGCCCGTTTTGCGGCCAAGACATCCAAGGTCTGTCTCTCATCGCCGCGTACCGCGCGGTGTTCGGCGAGCGTTTCAAGGCACTCAGAGCAGACATCAATGCGTGGGGCGATGAAATCCAGCAACGATTCGGCGATACCGCTGTGGGTAGCCTCTATACCAAAGTCGAACAAAACAAGGCCGCGGCCGAATTTTGGGGCCGGTATTGTGCCATCGATCCGGAATCCGTCACCATGCCGGCGGCCATTGGAGAAGCACTCAGAGACCTTGGGGAAACTGCCCTGTCGTTACTTGAACGCAAAGCCCGCTCTCCACTTGACACAATCCGGGTGGATACTGCTTTCAGCACGGCCGCTACAGCCTATGGAGCCGCACAGGACAACGCGTACCGCATTGTTACAAAAATTCGGACCGCCAATGCGCTCATCGCCGCCAAGAAAGAAGAAACCGGAGTTGCTGATCCTAAAGTGGCCGAGGTGGAACTGGAGCGCCGGCAGGCCATCAAGATCCGCCACGCCGATCGGGTTGCCAAACTATGCGCCAACTATATCGGCTTCACTGAAGCCAAGGAGGCTATTGACCATCGAAAAAACGAAATTCGAACTGAACTCGGTATGCACAGCGAGAATATCGCGAAGCCCTACGAAGATCGTATAAACCGCTATCTGGACGCCTTCAATGCCGGGTTTCAAGTCAGCGGAATTGAACACGGCTATCCAAGCGGTATCGCCGCCTCCAGCTATCAGTTAGTGATTAATGATACTACTGTCGATCTAGGCAGCGGAGACACTCCCACATCCCAACCAAGCTTCAAAAACACCCTCAGTGCAGGGGACCGAAGCACTCTCGCCCTTGCCTTCTTTCTCGCCAATCTCGACCTGGACCAGAACGCAGCAACAAAGACTGTCGTGTTCGATGACCCCTTTAGCAGCCAAGACGCCTTCCGCCGCCGCCAGACTGTTCATGAGATCGCAAGGGTGGCTAGAAAATGTGCGCAGGTCATCGTACTTTCGCATAACGCCAACTTCCTCAAACTGGTGTGGGACAAGACTCCAACTAGCGGTCGCATTGCTCTGTCTCTCGCTGATCATGGTGTACAGGGCACAAAAATCATGCCTATAGATATTGTGGAAGCATGCAAAGGCCGTACCGCGAAGGACATGGACGACTTGCAAACGTTTCTGTCAGAAGGAAAGGGAAAGCCCGAAGACCTTATCCGGAAAATGAGGGTAGTTCTTGAAACCCATTGTTGGACAACGTTTCCAAATTGTTTCAAGGCTGGTAACGACTGGCTCGGCACGATTGTTCAAAAGATTAGAGTGAGTGGTGAACAGCACCCCGCACAGGCCCTCTATGTTGCGCTGGACCAGATCAATGACTACACAGGCGACTATCATCATGGCGAGAACAGATCTGATGCCACGCCTAGCCAGATTGACCGGCAGGAACTCGCAGGCTACGTAAGACGAACCCTCCGCATTGTAAACGCCACGCAAGCCTGACTTTACTATTGGGGTAGCTGAGCTGCTATCGCCAAAGGGCAACAGGGAAGAGAGCTGTCTGGAGGGCGCGCCGATTGCCGCTTCCGAGGAAGTGGATCTGCGGGGAATCCGACCTGACGAACTCAGCCTGCCACATCCGCGACGGGTTCAATCCACCTGCCACCCGGAGAGAATGAAGCCGTTCGCGGCAGACGCTAGCTTGAGGAGGCAGCCCTCTTCGCCATTGTGAACCGACATCCAGACTGGATCGACGAGCGTGATTTGGATCGACCGGTCCGCCCACTCAAGCGAGGCCGTACTCGCACCGTAAGGTAGGGTCTATTGCGCGTCAGACGAAAAAAGCAAAATATTTTGACTCGTTGATTGTGGAACGTCACGGGGAGACGTTAGACTAAAAACCCAAAAACATCATTTATTCCAATAAGTTATGGCTCAAAATATACGAAACGGTGGCGACTATTGGAGCAGGAGACGGGGTTTGTGCGCCACAAAAAACGAAACGGCTATGGCGCGCCCCTAGCCGTTTCGTTTATTGTGGCGTTTTCCCGGGGGCCGACTCGTAAGTCCCTGATATTTCAGGGAATTCTGGGCTCGGCTATCTCGCGCTAAAGTGGCTATTTTTTTGTTTTTTTGGTATAATATCACCCTTAACAAATCACGAATTCCCAATGATTTTCCTGGTCTTTCGTGATTATTGGCTCGACTCCTCCGAGTGCATGCCGGTAAAGGCACCACATTGGGAGCAGAACGCGCCAAGTAACGAGGAATTATACACCCATGGAGAAATCGCAACCCCGAGTCCCTTTGCCCGCAACCATCGACCTTCCGGGGTCTCAAACGACCATCCAGGTCAATCACTGCAAGATGCCGGACTGCGCCAACTTCGGCGTCCCTGCCCGTACGAAACAAGGAAAGACCGGTCCGTCTAAAGACCGCGATCCCCACTACAAACTTCATTCCACCAAAGGCGGGCAAATCCCCGCCATCCGATGCAAGACGTGCCTCGACAAACCGCCAGTGCGCTCCAACGACGCCATCGCCCAGGAAGTCGAGCGGCTGGCCCAGGAAAGCGGAATTTGGCGCCTCGATGAATTGACCGGCTGCAGCAACGAGGATTGCGAGAACCGTGCGCGCCCGGTCGGCTTGCACCCTGACCAGTATCGCAAGCGCGGCAAGCCCAAATCGGGTAACGGGCAATACTACCAATGCCGGAGTTGCGGTCGGCGGACCCTGGTTTCCGACGCCGTGCGCGTAGGTGACTACAACAAGCGCCTTGCGGTGGACATCCTCAGCCGAGTCGCAAACAAGGCGGCGGTGCGCTGCACGGTGCGCGGAGCGAGGTTGAAGTCCGCCCGCGCCTACTACCCCATGATCGACTTTCTCCATCGGCGTTGCCGGGCCTACTCGGGGTCGGTCGACCGGGCGTTCATCGAGGGCCGGCTCAAACTGCCGGAAGACATGAACGTTCAATCGGATGCCCAGGTCTACCAGTTGAACTGGGTAAGCCGCCTGGACCGCCGCAACGTCGAGTTGTCCACGTACTGCACCGTGGACGCGGACTCCCATTTCATTCTGGCCCTGAACTGCAACTTCGACGGGCGCGTGGATCCCTTCGAGGTCAATACGCGAGCCGCGCAAACCGGCGATCTGGCGCGAGCCGAGGCCTACCGAAAGCACGCCCAGTACTGGCTGGCCGGCGACGAAATCGCGGCCGGCCGGGCAATGGCGCGCCGGGACCGCAGCGCTAGATCCAATCTGCTGGGTCAAATCGAAAGGCTCTATACATCGGCCGCATCACGTAAAGACGTCGAGAACATCGAACTGCACACGCTCGATACCAGCTACTCGACGCCATTGCTCAACAACGGACTGCAGGTCCACATGCCGTACATGTGTTACGCCCAGTGGTTTCTCCTGCACGAGATCTTCACCGGTGCCGGCGTGAAATCACTCCAGCTCAACACCGACATCGACTCGATGGGTCGGGCGGCGTTCCTGTCGGCCTTCGCGGAGGAAGTCAAGCGGGGTGACGCTCACCTTTTCTTCGTGAACTTCACCAAGCACCAGACCATCGATGAGCGATTGGAGATCCTCAGGGAAGCCAGGGAGGTGCGCCGCGCCTTTGCCCAGACGTTGCCGGCCCCTGTCCGCAAGGATTGGCGACAAGTCGGGCGAGAGATGATGAAAAGCCGGCTCAAGGAGCAGCAGAAGTACGGCAAGTGGGACGACGAGTGGGTGGTGCATCCGCTGCCGACCGTGAACGAGCCGCACAAGGCAATGTCGTGGCTCACTCCGGACCCCGATCTGGGCGACGAGCGCAAGGCCGACATGTTCCTGCGCTCCGGCCTGTCCACCGTCGACAACGTGTTCCTCAAGACCCGGCGCCTGGTCAATGCCGTGGAACGCCCGATCGACTCGGCCGGGGGCAAGAAGAGGGTCTGGCACGGCTACGCGCCCTACAACCCGGCCATGGTAACGAAGTACCTCACCATCTTTCGGGCGGTCAACAATTGGGTGTTCGTGGGCGACGACGGCAAGACGCCGGCAATGCGGCTGGGCTTTACCAAGGAACCCCTGGAGTACGAAGACATCGTGTGGCCGGGGCAGCGGGTGCCGCGGCCCAAGCCGATCCGGCGGCGGGGTAAGAAGATGGTTGCTGCCCAATCGAGAATATAGGCGTGTGAAGGTTGCAGCCAAGCCCATACGATACGCCTCCGACAACCTCGGGGCGATTCAAATGGACACAATGCTGGACTTCATCGACTGCCTCGACAGGCAACTCCAAATGCGCTAAAACGAGACTGCGAATCGGCGCTGGTACTAATCGCCAGTCAGCGCGTTAACCCATTGACTGTAAAAGTCGGCCCGGGGGTCAAAGTTAGATGCCGATTCACACACTGGCGGGGAAACCTGACAGCTTGTCATCCAACGAACCCTGAAAAGGAATGCCTTCGCCCGCTTGAAGGAGCCTGCTCTAACGATCAAGCTGCTGGGCCACGACAAGAGGCGGCTAAGGTATGTGGGAATTCGAGAATACCGGGTGGATGCGCAAAGCGGCCAGAGATGAAGCTGAGCGGTTCGACGTGAAACACCCGGGCGGGCCGCTCAGAATCCCAGACGGGGAAGCGACTCTCTGGCGGTATATGGACTTGGCGAAGTTGTTGGCGCTTTTGAGCAAACTCGCTCTGTTCTTCAGCGCCGTGGACGCGTTGGGGGATCCGTTTGAGGGGGAGTGGTCGCATCGGACGTTCGAGATGATCCATGAGCGGGAGGATCTGTGGGTCCATGCGGAAGACGCCCAGGTAAATATCGAAGACAAGACGCGAAACCAAACGCTTGTGCTTCCAAGACCGCGGTTGGGCGCTTCAGACCCGGACACCATCCACCACTGGACCATGGGACTCAACGCAGCGTCTGTGCGACGCAAAACCTTTGTCAACTGCTGGTATCAGGCCGATGAAGAGTCGGAGGCGATGTGGAAATTGTTTGCTGGGGAAAAGTACGGGGTAGCTGTCCGAACATCTGCTGCCCGCTTGGTCGGGAGTTTCACGGAGCGACTGCCTGACTACCTCGGGTACGTGGATTATATCGCGTACGACAAGGAGCCTATGCCAGTGTCTGAAATGCCGCCGATTTTCTACAAGCGGATGGCGTTCACTCACGAACGAGAGGTGCGCGCCGTGTCCGCACCCACTCAGCGAGCGACACCAGGCGACGTAGAGCGCGGTCAACCTGGCATCGAGTACGGCATTGACCCAACGCATCTGATTGAAGCAGTGGTGGTGAGTCCGTTCAGCCCCGGCTGGCTGGAAGAGGTGGTAAAAAAAACACTGCAAGAGTTTCAAGTCCCTGTGCCGGTTGAAACGTCCGTAATGAAACGACCCCCGGCGAGCAAGACGGTATCCGTCACTGCGCGTGGTCCAAAAGCCTATTTTGCATTCCGTCAGGGGCAGCGACCGGCGCGCGTATGGGCAGAATGCCGTGAGCACGTATTCGAGGAAGTCCAAGATCATTGGCAGCCGTCCGGGGCGGACGAAAGCGTAGGGGTGTGGAAAGAATCGGAGTGTAGCGAGGGATTTGCGGAGCGCCCGGAGGACTATGAGCGGCTTGTGAGCCGCCGCCTCAGCGAAGGGCAAAAAAAACTCGATCCAGAGCGAAGATGACATCTAGCAGCCCGTGGCAAAAAGTCCGGCATCGCACCGAGAACATCGATGCGCCTGCTGCCCGGCAAGGCGAAAGGACCGAGGATATCGGGCATGTTTGGGCGACGAGCAACGTAGTCAGGCGGGAAGCAGAGGCGTTCGAATGTAGGCGGACCTTTGCCACAGGCTGCCAGCTAGCGAGTTTTAGAACTCTTCGGTTATGACTATGCTTGTTGATCTACGTTGGGGAACAGGTCGACCGTTGCGAACACCGTCAATCGGTATTTTCGTGTGACCGACAGTCAGGAGATACTTGCCGCTTACGACGCTGGCCAATTGCTACGCCACCTGTCAACCGGACATCGTGATGCACTGGATACGTTGGCTACATCGCTCAGCGACATGCACAATTCCGGCCAGATCGACTTCCTCGTCTCCTTTCAGTCCGACGAATTCCTGGACCTCCCTGACCAGAACGTTCTCACCCTTCTGGATCTGCTCCAGCGCACCTTCCCCAGCATTGAATGCTCAACGTCCGAGGCTCTGGCGGTTGTCAGATTTGTACATGATGTTTCCCGCAACAACGGCCGAGAATACTTAGTTCACCAAGCCCTAGAAGGATGGCTTCAAGCACTAACCTCAAGACCGTCCGAAGCCTTAGATCTGCTACTTAGCGACATCAACTCACTCGCGGTATTTTTGACAACCGTCCTTTCGGCAGGCGCGCAATTCGATGCTAGGAGTTTCTGCGAGCACGCGTTAGACCTATCGACTCGAAACGAGTCACACCTCAGGCAGGGTGCCCTTCGCTCTCTGGGGCGAGTCACGCCGATTGACGAAGGTGTTCTGTTGGACCGAACGTTTCAGCGACTCCAATTGGCGGTGGAGACGGAGAACGACAATGACGCGGCCATCGCACTTGACGCCTCATTGTCTTTACTTGTGCGTGACCGGGATCGTACCGTGTCCAGCACCGAGCCCATTGTCGTAGCCGCCTCGAACCGACACTCCACACGCATCCGCTCCGTGCTGGCTTACGGTCTACTCAGACACGCTGAAATTTACAATGACACAATGATCGACGCCACGTTTGCCGACATTCAACGCACCGATAGTAACGAGCAGACGACGATTTCAACAATCGATTCTGTCTTGTACCGCTGGGACATTGATGGCGACAGGGACCGCGTCCTCGGACTGCTGTGCGGACTCCTCACGCAGACAGAAAACCCAATAGACATCCGCCACTTGGAGGGGTTCTGCCACAAGCTAAGAGGGGCGGACGGCAGTCTTCTCGGATGGTTTGTATTTTCACTGCTGCTGACCGCCGAGCATCCACTCTGTTCAGCAGCGCAAGAGCTCCTCCCGTATCAAGAGGAGAGCCAAGGGATCGATGTCGACCTGACAGCAATGGGAGTCCAATCATCCTGGGTTCTCTTCGCGGCTCGGAAGGTGCTTGGATACTGCCTGTTAAAGAAGGAGGGTGCGGCAGGCTTGCTGCTGGCCTGCCTCAGAGCCGTCCCCGACAGTAATCGCACCGAACTTGAAAAACTGGTCTTCGAATACTTCCTGATCAACTATCTTGACGCAATCGACTTGCTTGAGGCCGGTGTCACCCCTGGAGATTCAGCGGCGGATTCAGTTGGCCGATTGGCACTGCGACTGAGAGACTACGTCGACAACCTGGAACAGCTGGGCACTTGTCCAGACTTCAGGCCAACCGAAAGGGAGCAACTTGCTCAGGCTTACCAACAGATGGACTTCTGGCGTAATGTCCAAAAAAAGGCCGAAGAGCAGTCGATTTTCTCAATAGTGGCCCACAAGTCCATTTTACTCTACGGAACAGCTTCCATCGCATATGTACAAACAGGACTCGAACTCCCCCCGCATCGCCGGGAGATGAGTTTGTTGAGACACAACCACGTCGCCCAATTTCCCAGACTAGACTTGATCGACTCGGTGGGCCTTCACTACGCAATCCACCGATTCCGCGTGGAGCAACCTCCCTCATGAAGCTAATATTCATGGAGTATCTCGCTTCGCTGGATGAGCGGGGAGAACTTGATGTTGTCATGCCCGATCTCCTCAGCGAGACCGGCATGACAGTTTTATCGAAACCCGGGATCGGTACAAAGCAGTACGGAGTCGATGTCGCTGCGATCGGCAAGGACGCCGATGGAACTCGCAAAGTGTATTTGTTGTCAATCAAGCCGGGTGACCTCAAACGCGCCGATTGGGACACCGGACTTCAGGGCCTCCGCACATCCCTTAACCAGATCAAGGACGTCTACATACCGAGACTTATACCCAAACGTTACGCTGACTTGCCAATCGTCGTCGTGCTTTGCATCGGCGGCGATCTTCGAGAGGATGTGCGAGACGATGTCAACGGATACATGGATACGTCCAGCTCCGAAGCCGTCCAGTTCGATCTATGGAACGGCGATCATCTTTCGGAACTACTACTTTCAGGCATCCTTCGCGAAAAGTCGCTTCCAAGCACTTGGCAGTCAGATTTCCGAAAATGCGTGGCGATGGTCGACGAACCCCAAATTGCCTTCGCACACTTTTGCCGCTTACTTCACGACATCGCATCACAGTGCAGGCGCACTCGTCCAGCTCGTCTTACCGCGATTAGACAGATGTACATTGCTTTGTGGACCGTATACGTTTGGGCGCGTGGCACCGGAAACATCGAGGCGCCGTTCCTTTGTGCCGAAAGGGCCGTTCTCGTGTCGTGGCCGCTGATCAAGGACTATCTGTCGGGCAAGTCGAAAGCGGCGCGCGGTCTAACGGCGTCCATGGAGCGCCTCGTCACCCTTTACCGCTTGATCTCGGCTGACTATCTAGCGAAAAACGTCGTGCCGAGGGCACCCGTTCGACATGGCCTGGCTTCAGCCGTACCGAGCCAGGCATCGCTGGATGTCAACATCAGGCTGTTTGATGTGCTTGGACGCATCGGTCTGCACGGGCTTTGGGAACTCCATGCGTATCACGTGCTGCAGCAGAGTGATCAATCGGACGATGCCGAACAGGCTCGCAAGGCGCTCTCCGAGACAGCGGATTTACTGATCTACGCCGTTCGAAACAACCCCGTTCTCTGGACCCCGATCAAGGACAACCAAGCGGTCGACATCGACATCGCATGTCTGTTTTTGAATAAACTCGGTCACGATGAGTTTATCCGCTGGTGGATCGGCCAAGTGACTCGGGCCACCGTATTCGCATTCAACAACAACGCCGCCTACCCGTGCGTATTCAACGATTACCGCGATCTACTGAATCATCCAAGGGACGGAGACGCCTACCGGACCGAGGCAACTGCAGGCAGCATATTGGTTCCAACGCTGGCCGTTTGGTCATCCCTAACCGGAGATGCAGAGACGTTAAGACACTTGGCAGAATTCACGTCCGGACCTTTTCGCCATTCGACGCTGCAACTCCTGTACCCGGGATCCGATACTGAACAGCACTTGTACGAAGGTACTTCCGGCCACGGACTTAATGCCAATGGGTTCACTATTCCAGAGAGTCCTAACGAGATGCTGTCGCTCATTCGCAGTGAGTGCAACGCTAGTCCGGCTTTCAACTCTCTGTCGGTGCTCGAATTCGGCCTTTGGCCGCTCATTGTGCTTGCATGCCGTCATCACCGACAGCCGTTGCCTCCCCACTTCTGGCCAATCGAGGAGACAAGCTAGGTGGCCCTATCCTTTGAACAACTCGGCAGCGAATTCAAGGTGTAGCCGAACTGATGTTGATAGATGCTGCCGTTGAACTTCGTCCGAAGGTTATCGGACAGAGAACCCCTTCGCCTTGTGGCGAACTCTTCGCAATCGCCTCGAACACTTTCAGCGTACAGAACTATCAACAGTGCAGTGCCGCGCATCAGATCCGTTCTTCGACCCCCCCTTTTGTCTCTTCAGAGATTGCGCCGCTCGTAAGTTCAGCAACCTCTTTGTCTGACGCGAACAGAGCTGTGTTGATCGATATTCCCATCCGAAGATGATGAACAGGACACCAAGAATCACTTGCCACCATCGGCTTTGAACACAAAACCAGATTCCCAACCCCGTACACGCGATCCCAAAAGTCCCGGGGACATGGCGATTTGACTATCTGTCTCGATGCCGTTCCAACACCTCAGAAGCCATCGTGGTGAATTTGACTGCTTCAGTTGGGTCGTCGCCCAGACCGTAGATCAAGATCGCGCGCTGCTCCCCATCCGGCATTTCGACCGGACCCTCGGCAACGCAGTGCTTGTCGACCGGAAGCAATCCCCGAACAACCTGTAGCGACTGGCCATCAGGCAAATCGTCGGGAATACGAAACGATACCCGGGGCCACTTGGGTATGAGTGAGGCCGTTTCTCATTGACAACTGAGGTGCGAATCTCGGGATGAATGACAAGCCTCAATATCCAAATGAGTCTCATCTGCCCGGCCCTCTCCCCGCCCTTCAACTACTGGCCTGGGCGCCGAAACGATGTTGCGCCCCAATCCGCGCCAAGTTCCAATACAACAGAATCGTCATCTTCATCCAATCCGCCCGCCTCAAAGGATACGCCCTGAATCGTTCGTCCCCACTCA
Source organism: Pseudomonadales bacterium (assembly GCA_963663395.1). Taxonomy (GTDB): domain Bacteria; phylum Pseudomonadota; class Gammaproteobacteria; order Pseudomonadales; family Azotimanducaceae; genus Azophilus. The sequence continues at coordinate 2,489,834 of OY760226.1, read as the reverse complement.
AGCCATACTTCAAACATGTTCTTGTGGTTCCCAAATGCCGCAGTTTGGAACCGTTGCGCATCAATCTTTCCAGCAAGGTATTCCTGCAACAATCTTGAGGAAATCTTTACGCTCACCGAGTTTTCGCTCATAGTCGTCACCGTTCCCCTATACCAGCGATTTGCCTCCGGCCGAAATCCTCCTTGCCGGTGTATCAGTCTCGCCTGGTAGGCTGAAAATTACGAACCCACGGGAGCGGTCTGCTCGAGGTCCCACTGGCTGCCGCAAAAGCCACAGTTCGCCCGGTTCGTCCCTATGTCATTCCCCCAGCTAAACTTCGTCGTGCTGCCCGCCCGCGCCGCGTACTCCCACTCCGACTCGGTAAGCAACCGGTATTGCGCACCGGTCTCGGACGACAGCCACTCCACATAATCCTTCGCATCGTTCCACGGTACGCCGATCACCGGGCGGCGGCCACGGCCGAGCCTCCGGTCGTCCACCTCGTTCGGATACGTGAAGCGGTCGTAGTCCTCGAAGGTCACCTCGTATTTCGAGACCGCGAACGCCCGCGGGATCGTCACCTAGTGGACCGGCTTTTCGGCGTCACGGCAATCATCGTCGTTCGACAGGCACCCCATGCGGAAACTCCCCGCCGGAATCGCCACCATCTCGGGGCCCTCGCCCCCGTTGCGCAAGGGTTCGCGAAACGTGTTGCCGGGAGTGGCTTTGGGCTGCACCTCGGTCGTGGGCTGTACCGGCGACCCCGGCGCGGAAGCGCTTCCAGCGGGCAGTGCAGCTCGTCCCGTCTGCTGTCCGCTCGACGAGCCCGCCCGGGCGGCAGGGCCTTGACCGGCGGCCACCATCGCAGCGAGCACTTCGTCCTCGACACCTTTCTCGTTGAGCGCGACCACCGCACCCACCGACGTGTCGAACGCCGTCGGCGAGGACTCGATCATGCGCACAATCGCCGACGGCCAGATCCCCACTTCAGTCAGTCTGACGATGTCGTCATTCGTGAGCGGATCGTCCGCGGCACCGACCGGGGCCGATGCGATGCCAAACGCTAAGCCGACTGCGATCAGCCATCCTTTCATGCGAGTCTCAACTCATCGTTGTTCCAGCAGCCATGTTGGGCCTGGACACAAACGGGGGCAAGAAACAGAGGTTCCTGCGCAATGTCGAAGGGGGCGCAGGGCCTGTCTCCGCCGACTGGAGACACCGTCTGGGACTTCTCTTGCGGGCTTGCCGCGGGGCGGGTGGGCACGAGCGTGCAGCGGAGATCCGCACACCGCCTGCCGCAACCTCGCGACTCTGCCGCCCATTTGGGTCAGGCCGTGATTCGACCGCTCGCCGCCCAACATAGCCCAGGGGTTCTTCGAAGCGGGCGCGGACGTGACGGTGACGCTGCCCGCCGGCATAGCACGCACTCTTTCGGCCACCGACCTGGAGTCCGGCGCCGAAGGGCTGGACGGTGCGCTTGGCGACGGCAAGGACAAGTGGCGGCTCACGATGCGGTCAGAAGCTCCGGTGGCGGCAATGAGCCTCTTGCGGAGTCCGACCGGGCACCATAGCAACCTGTCGACCGCGCCCGATCGGGCTGGGCAGTGAGCCCGGCCTGGTCGACAAACGGCCGCCGTCTCTCCGGCGTGTCACACCACTGGGCAGGTGTCGCGTGCACCGGTGTTGGGGCGTCCCGGGAACGATGGTCTCAAAGCCCACAGGCGTCCGTCTGCAAGTAATCACTCCGGGTCCGTGTAGGTGAACGCCTCTGCGGTTCGACAGGCTCGGGCCTGCACGCAGGATCGGTGTGTTGCCGTAGACGGGCCATTGCGCCGGATGAATTTCGGTGGGCGAGCCTACTTTCGCCTTGTCGCCAACCCTGACGGTCGGCATCTGTAGAAGCGGCTCTGAGATGCCGAGCATCTCCTGGACGTTGGGGGTCTGGTGTGGTGTGGGCGACGCGGGCACAGAACGGGGGCGAAGAAAGGTATTGTGCGTGATGATTAGCTCTCAATAGCGGTGATTTGCCCATTTCTGCCCAACACGTCTCAGGTGGTGTACGCGAGACTCAGCCACTCAGCTTGGATTTGAATGGACATCAGGGTGAATTACGAGGTGAGCGTTGCGCCGTACGTTACGATGTGAGAGAGTGCGACCCGCTACGAAAAGACTGCGCCAATGTGATTGGTGATTGGCGCCACCCCTACGAAAAGACCGTGCCAACGTGATTGGCGCCACCCCCTACGAAAAGACCGTGCCAACGTGATTGGCGCCACGCCGGAGACCGGCTCCCATTGGAGTCCGTCTCCGGACCAGATCGCTTTATTGACATTTGACGTTTTAGTGTCCAACGAAACACTCAAATTAGGAGGTTTGAAAGATGGACCAAGTTGTGGACAAACTTGCGGCACTAGGGGTGCCCGCACTTGTGTTGGTGGTGGCCATGGGCTCGACTGGTTTAGCAGGAGCAGCGGCCATCACGACCGCATTAGCGTTATTGGGCGGGCCGTTTGGCATGCTAGGGGGTATGACCTTGCTCGGTGCCATAGGATTGGTTTCAAAGGGCCTAGCCTCCATGGGGCAAGAGGCTCTATTCCGTGCGATTTTGGATCGGCTCCAGCGCAAGGGGCTATCCATTGACGAGATTCGCAAAAAAGTCGATGGGTACTGGGCTCTTTCTCCGTCGTTAAAGGCGAAACTGAAGCGGTACCTTGATCAGTGGGGGCCGACGGGTGAAGCATCCTGATGGCTCCAACGAAGGTGATCGTTGCTGTTATGGCGACGTGAGCTGGGCCCTGATCAGCTGAGCGCGGATAATGCTGCCGGATGACGGTCGGTTCGTGCCTGCACCTCGGCCCACCGATTCGGACTGAGGTGCGAGTGCGTTCGAGCCGTCCTGCCAGAATCGGCGCACAAACTAGCGGTAATGTTGGGGGTGCGTGCGGGCAAAACGCCTCGCGCTCCCCCGGCGTTCCAGCGATCTAAGCCGTTCCCGAAGAAAAGGAGTACGCGAACATGCCTACCGCAATACTCATGCTCATCATCGCTGTGGTTATGGGGGGGGCGACGCTTACATCCATCCTTATCAATCGCCGCAAGCCAACCAAGATGGGGCAACGTATCACATACGCCATTGCTGTCATCTCGCCTTTTGCAGTAATAATCTCGGGAGGGTTGAGTTACTGCGCCAGTATTGAGACTGAGGAGGAACTACAACTTGCGCATGCAAAAGTATCCGAAGTTGGTTCACAAGCAGATAGAGCGCGAGCGCAGATAGCCGAAATCAGAACGCCGAGGCGCATGGAGCCCGATACCAAGCGCATGTTAGTCGCAAGGCTGAAGTCGTATGCGGGGCAGAAGTATGACATTAAGGTATTCAGAGACCGGGATTCCCTAGAGCTGGCAACGGCTATCCAAGCTATTTTGGAAGAAGCACGCTGGGTGTACACGAATGTGTACCCGACATATGCAACGCGTTACGCGGAGACGCGCGGCGACGGTGTGTATTTGATATCGGGCAAGGGACATACAAGAAAGACCTCCGAAGCCAGGATGGCTCTGCACGGCGCGCTAATCGAAGCAGGTCTGTACGATGACTCGACGGCCATTACTCCCATAGGTTGTGTCGAGGCTACCGGCCCAATCCAAGAAGGCACCAAACTTGCGCGAATCCCCTGTTCGGAGTCGCCAATCCGAAACATGGAACTTGGCTTCAGGGTCACCGATGACGTGATCCCTGAGGATACTCTGGTACTGCATCTTGGTAAGGAACGACTGTAGTTGTATCGCTGTCCATATTTTCCAACTCACCTCCCAGCACCGAGCGAACGCCATGGCCGCGCCGGGGTGGGCTCGGGATGTCCCGCGCACCCTCACCAGCGAGATCACTGCTCCACGGCCCGCGGCGCCGGGAACATGTCCGCCGAGCGTGACAACCGCTTGATGCCTTTCAGGAGGGTCGTGACGACGAATTTCTCCATCCAGCGGTCTCCCTCCTGGGGGATGTCGCCTTCAAACAGCTTCCTGTGAAGCTCGTCGAGCGTTGCGGCAAACACCACACTCGGAAATTCCAGCTTTTCATGCAAGTGCAGATTGTTGATCACCGCGACGAGGTCTGCTGACCACATCAGGACGAACCGGATCTCCCCCCACAGATTCAAATCCTCCTTGTTCTCCTGGAGAAAGGTTTGGGTAATTTTCGATGCTATCGTCATTGGCCAAAACAATCTTCTGGATTGTTTTGTTAGGGAAATTCTCCTTGAATTAGTGGGTTAGTGGTGCTTGAAAATACGGGATTTTGTCAGAAAAAACCGAACAGCTTTGAATCTTATGAAGAATTGGCGGAAGATTCGAAGGCGTAGAAAGCGGACGAAAAGCAATGACCGGTTCTCATGTGTGACCGTCCTGTACCAGCCCGGATATCGATAGTCGACCTGATGATCAGGCGTATTCCGACCCGCATGCTCCGCAGGATTGCCCGGTTCGTCCATGCCGCAGACAAAGCCTTGAAGGAAGAATTACTCTTGCGGGAACTGCGTAACTGACCGATCTCGGTCCTGCTGATTTTCCTTCATGATTGCCCAACTTTGGACCCAGATCTCAGAAACCAATTGGTTGGCGAGCCTATCGGCGACCTCCAATGGCTAAGCCGTTTCACAAGCGCCTACGGATCGTCAGCTAGATGCGGACAATCCAACGTCCATTGACCCATCCGTCGCAGTGTGGTCGATGCCGGACTTGAGCTGATGGTTCAACCGTGCGAGCGGTTCCGAGAATGCTTGCTCAAGTCGCACTATGTGCTCGCACAGCCAGGCAACCATGTCGGGCCAACTCGACTCATTGAATCCGTCGAATCTGCACGAAAACGCGATCCGACTCTGTTTCTTGTCGTCCAAGCGCAACCATTCTAGGTTGTCACCGAACCGGCTCTCCGCCTCTGCCCGGTCCTGAACAAGTTGGTCGAATAGCCACTTGTTCTCGCTCGCCTCCGCCCGCTGCAGCACCAACTCCACGCGTGTCCCGTTCCTTGAGAATATGAGCGAGTAGGCGCACCCTGACACACCGGTGCCACAGCTTAGCCAGTGGTCCTTAGAAGGGCTCACGTTTTCGAACAACGAGACGCCGCTCTCTCTAAGCGATTCCAGCGCCCTTGTCCAGAAGGCATGTCGCAGCTTGTGACTGCGACGCTGGGCGCCCTCCACGGACTTTTGCTCGGAATCCTTGGCGGCCATTCCAATCATGAAGTCCGCCGCTTCCGGCGTTGGGATGATCTGCTGCAGGTCGATGAACACCTCCTCGCCGAAGCTGTAGGGGACAACGCGAAAGCACTGTGCCAGCACGCCATGTCCGAGCAACCAGAGAACGGCAGCGGTCACTTCCTTGCGGAAGTTCGCCGCGATCAATACGAGTCGCTGCTCGTTACCTGGATTCAGCACGACCTCATCTAGATCCTCAACGTCGAGCCAGTCGCGCAGCTTTGCTTCGGCGTCCTCGCTCTGGGAGTACCGATCCAGGTACTTTTGATAGATGGCAGGGATGTCCTTCTGCGTTAGATTGGAGCAGTAGGCCACATACTTGAGAGCCTGCCACACGACATCCCTGCCCGAGTCATCGAGCTTGTTCTCGATGACGACAAGCCGCCCTTCCTTGTCGAGAGCGAGGAGATCGAGCCGCTCGCGCGTATCCGCGAAACCATCAAACTCCTTCTGGATGACCAGTAGCTCTTCGCCCAATGCCTCCGGCGTATGTGCAAGCCACTCCTGCAGGTGTTCCCGCTCGCGAAGTCGGAGATCGGAGAAACGGCGCTCTTCGAGCCGCACCAGGCGATTTGTCGACCGAACGACCTGAAACACCAGACCTCCTTCTGTTCCCTGCGATGCATCACCACCGGCTGATACGCGCGGTAGAGCCAGTGTAGCGCCTCTTCGTAAGGCCTACATGTCCCGCAGGTGGCGGCCCACACAACACCTATGTTTCGGCAGCCCGGGCAACGCCCGTCCACGGGATTCGCCTTAGCGTGCCACACATACTGGTACCGTCAATCCGAACTGGTTCTTCGCTCTGACGACGCTAACGACCAAAGCCTAACCCAAAAACTCGTTGATCCTCTCCCTTAGTCCTTGAGGGACGTGTGAGAGTCAATTTTCTCAGAGGTGGCCCCCATTCTTTGAACAACTCGGCAGCGAATTTAAGGTGTAGCCGAACTGATGTTGATAGATGCTGCCGTAGAACTTCGTCCGAAGGTTTTCGGACAGAGAACCCCCGCGCCTCATGGCGAACTCTTGCCCGAAGCGAGCGCGCGGTCAAGGAGGAGGCCGCGCAGCGGTATCTCCTTGAGGGCGTGTTCGCGCAGGGCATCCTGTCCGCCAGGAGGCGTAGGGGTGTTCATGCGGCCTCCCGCCACGTCTCATACGCCTCGCTGGGCGTGAGATCGCCGAGGCTCGAGTGCGTTCGTTCTCGGTTGTAATAGTCCATCCACGCGCCGATGCCGGCTTGGCAGTCGCGCACCGAGTCGAAGGCATTGAGGTACACACACTCCTGCTTGAGCGAGCGCCACAGCCGCTCGATAAACACGTTGTCCAGCCAGCGGCCCTTGCCGTCCATGGAGATCTGAATGCCGGAGGCTTTCAGCGTGTCCGTCCAGTCTCGGCTGGTGAATTGGCTGCCTTGATCGGTGCTGAAGATTTCCGGTTTTCCATAGCGTTCCAGGGCGGCGTCCAGCGCTTCCAGACAGAAGCTCGTATCCTGAGTGATCGACAGTTGCCACGCCAGCACGTGCCGCGTGTGCCAGTCCATGACCGCCACCAGATACACAAAGCCGTGCGCCAGTGGAATGTAGGTGACATCTGCGCACCAGACCTGGTTGGGCGCGTCGATGCGGCGGTCCCTGAGCAGGTAGGGATAGATCGGATGCGTCGGGTGCTTGCGGCTGGTATTCGGTCCCGGCGCCACCGAACGCAACACCATCAACCGCATCAGACGGCCCACTCCGCTGATCAATACCCTAAAAACCGGATTGTGGCTTGACAGCCGAAAGACACAAATACGCATGGAAGTCCGACCCAGGTGAGCAATTGCTGTCGGCGTTTGCGCTTTGTTTCTGGCCTGGTTTGCCCGCTCCAACTTTGGATTTCCCACGACACCCCGATACTGGCACAGTACAACGCTACGGCAGCTATAAACCCCGTTGTCAGACTGATCCAAAACAGGAAATCGACCAGCAACACCGAGAAAATCATCTGGGCTTTCCACCGCCAGCAACGAACTGAGCACACATCAAAGACGATCTCGTTAATCCAGATCCCGCCTCCAGCATGTTGCGAACGAAAGTCTGGTACGGAGAAAAGTAGGAAATTATCGAGGCTATAACCATAGCCGTGACGGCTGCGATTAGCGCAATTTTTACTGGCGTATTCACTATCCCGAGCCTGATTCAAAGCGACCGCGTCAAAATTCAATGCGACGAAGCAGTTCATCGTCTGCCCCAATGAAGGATAGCATCCTGGATCGTCGTGCATCATCCTGCCGCCGGCACCCGCGAGAGGGAACGCGAGTTACGTCGCCCCGACCACCCCGACGCACCCACCATCCATGTGTTCGCGGCCAAGCCCGAGCGCGACCATCAAGCCCGCCTCCTGGATTGCTGGGCCTCCCCGTGGAACGCTCAGCCGAAGCCCGAGCCGTCCGCGGGTCCTGATAGGTCGCGGTCGGCGCTCGTGCCGGGTCGTCGGTCTTGCCGACAGGCTCACACTAAGGCTGGACGCTTTGGTGCCTCCCCACGAGGACTCCAAGGTGGTCATCGTTGAACAGCGGCTGTCACGACGAGATGTCGAACGGATACTGGCGCCTTTGATCGATCAGGACAGTCGTTTTGGCGGCAGGGAAACGGGTCGACCTGCTGTCCAGTGCCGCCTTTCCGACTGGACACACCGCTGGGCAGGTGTCGCCGGCGCTGGGCGATCGCGAGTGCTGGCGTTCATCCTGACCGTGGGCACGAATGCCGTCTGTAGGAACATGCCTGGAGGTTGATGCAGTATTCAGCGCCGACTGACCTACGCCGTGACCCCGGGGTAAAACGCGGACGCATTGTCCGCATGGAACTGCGCATTGACCCCGGGCGCCACCCCCGCCTCGTCCGTCCCCCCGAATCGCGATGCGCTCATGGATGGCGTCGAAAGCGCGCACCTCTCAATTGGTGCCGCCTCTCCGACTGGTCACACCACTAGCCCGACCTATTCATGAATGAACTACTGCGGCAGTCAATAGCAGCGAAATCACTGGGCGTACTCCCGCCGCGTGCTCGACGTGCTGTCAAGCACGCTTGCGCGCGCTCTGGTCCGTGCACCCAGCGCTTTCACTACTCTTGCCAGCCTCGCTACGTCCATTCACGAATAGGTCGGGCTAGGCAGCTGCCGCAACCGTTGGGCAAGTGCGAACGCCTTCGCCAGACTAGGCCCCGACGTCACCGAGAACCGCAGGCCGATCAATCCAGTTAGTGTCGGGTGTTGCGGGGCGCGTTTCCAGCGCGCTAGTCAGGACGAATCGTTACGGTCTCGCGCGAAGGTCGACATGTGGGGTTTGTGTGTCTGAATCCACGCTGTGGAGGGAGGTCCATATTTCCAAACGGGGAAGTTGCAAGCAAATTCTGGAAAGGCTATGCAGTCGTTCGAAGGCTTACACTAACCTCTCGGTTTTTTCGCCTCGGTGATTATTGCGTCGACGCGATCGATTAGGTCTGCCAGCCCTTCAACTGTCGGCATCCCACCGGAAAACTCATCGGAATGGGAATGCCCTTCAAGAATACGGGACGTCGCATCCTGAAGTTCGACTATCTCATCTGCAATGTCGTTAGACCAACGGATCTGATTTAGAGTCCCAAGGCGAATATTCTCGTGCCAGCGGCGAACGGTGCCCTTAAAGAGGTGATGAACGACCGTTTCTTCTAAGGTCTTGCGAAGGGAACTCGCGCCACTCCGGATGTGGTCGACTCTTTCTTGCCCCCCCGCTTGTTTTGCGCGCGAAAGGGAGTCCTTTGCTCTGTTGGTGTTTCTGTACTCCCTTACGTTCGCGGGCGTTTCGTTGACAATCACATAGCCGGGTTGGTTGTCCTGGCACTCAACCCAATGCCCAGTGAACTCTACGCCCTCTCCCTCGGAACGGTCAGCTAAACCGAAGTTCCAGCCATTTGACCCGTTCATTGGAGTTAAGCGACTGATTGCAATACGGAAACAGCGTTTTCGGATTGTCGAAGTGTTCCCATGTATTATATGACGTTAATGTTGTAATGCGGTGTTATATAGAATACTATCGTTCCCATGTACATCGAAACCGTCCCCAACCGCAGCTCGCCTCCCGCCATCCTCCTGCGCGAAGGCTGGCGCGAGGGCGTCAAGGTCAGGAAACGCACCTTGGCCAACCTCTCCAAATGGCCCCCGACGCTCGTCGAGGGCCTGCGCGTGCTGCTCAAGGGCGGCACCGCGGTGTCGCGCCTCGACGACGCCTTCGACATCGTGCGTTCCAAACCCCACGGCCATGTCGCCGCCGTGCTCGGCACGCTGCGCAAGCTGCGCCTGGACCGCGCCATCGCCGGGGCGGACTCGCCCGAGCGCCGGCGCGTGCTGGCGATGATCGTCGCCCGGGTCCTTGAGCCGGGTTCCAAGCTGGCGACTGCCCGGAGCCTGGCGGCGGACACCGCGCACGACTCGCTCGCCGAGACGCTGGCGCTGGAGGACTGCGACGAGGACGATCTGTACGCCGCCATGGACTGGCTGCTCGAGCGTCAGGACGCCATCGAGCGGCGCTTGGCGAAGCGCCATCTTGAGGACGGCGCCCTGGTGTTCTACGACCTCACCTCGGTGTGGCTGGAAGGACGCCACTGCCCGCTGGGGCGGCGCGGCTACTCGCGCGACGGCAGGCGCGGCAAGCTGCAGATCGAGTTTGGGCTGTTGTGCGACGCCGAGGGCCGTCCGGTGGCGGTGGAGGTGTTCGATGGCAACACCGCGGACCCGGCCACCGTGGGCGCGCAGGTCGACAAGCTCAGGCGCCGCTTCGGGTTCTCCAGGGTGGTGCTGGTGGGCGACCGGGGGATGTTGACCGAGGCGCGCATCCGCGAGGACGTGAGGCCCGCGGGGCTGGACTGGATCAGCGCGCTGCGGGGTCCGGCGGTGCGCTCGCTGGTGGAGTCCGGCGCGGTGCAACTGTCGCTGTTCGACGAGACCGACCTGGTGGAGATCCGCAGCGACGCCTATCCGGGCGAGCGCCTCATGGTGTGCCGCAATCCGCTGTTGGCCGAGGAGCGGGCGCGCAAGCGGGAAGCACTGCTGCGGGCCACCGAGGCGTTGCTCGATCCCATCGTGGCGGCCACGCGGCGGGAGAAGCGGCGCCTGAAGGGCGCGGACAAGATCGGCCTGCGCGCGGGCAAGGTTGTCGGCAAATACAAGATGGCCAAGCACTTCGATCTGGCTATCGAGGACGACGCGTTCGGCTATCGGCGAAAGCCGGAGTCCATCGCTGCGGAGGCGGCGCTGGACGGCTTGTACGTCGTGCGCACCAGCCTGCCCGCGGGCGAACTCGACGCCGAGGGCACCGTGCGCGCCTACAAGCGCCTGAGCGCGGTCGAGCGCGCCTTCCGGAGCCTGAAGACCGTGGACCTGAAGGTGCGGCCGGTGTTCCACCGAACCGCTGACCGGGTGCGCGCGCACGTGTTCCTGTGCATGCTGGCCTACTACGTGGAATGGCACATGCGCGCCCGGCTCAAGCCGCTGCTGTTCGACGACCACGACCCGGCCGCCGCCGAGGCGGCGCGCACTTCCATCGTCGCGCCGGCGCGGGTCTCCGACGCCGCCAAGGAAAAAGCCCGCGGCAAACGCACCGCCAACGGTCTGCCGGTGCACAGCTTCCGCACCCTGCTCGGCGACCTGGCGACGATCGCCAAGAACCAGGTCGTGCCCCGGTTGCCCGGCGCCGAACCGTTCGAGGTCCTCACCCGGCCCACCGCGCTACAGCGCGAAGCCTTCAAACTCCTCGGCGTGCGTCTGGAACGTTCCCAGTAGCGTCCCCCTCGGTTTTTTGAATTATCCGGAAAATCAATGGGTTGGATCAAACATCATCTGGAAGTTCAGGCTAAAAAGGACAAGAAGACCAAATCGTGGGTGAATGCCACAACTTGACGATCTTTTGCCTCCTCTACAAGCCGACCTGCGATTGCAGATTTTCTGGCGTGATCAAGGGAAGTGACGGGGTCATCCAGCACAATGCCTGCACTACCAGGATTGAGCCCGACCTCTGTAAGAAAATCTGCCAAGGCAAGTGCGCGTTGCTCGCCCTCACTAAATATTTCCTCAGCTTTATTTCCACCAAGGGCTGTCAGCCCCTTCACCGTTCGACCAATTCTGCCCTTTGCTCGAAATTCAATGGGGAGCGTGCAATTCAGTTTGGAGCACTCTTGCGTCAGTTGCTCCTTGTACCTTCCTTCAATCAAAGTCCCGAAGAGAGCGCGTTGCTTGTCGGTGGCGAATCGGGGACTGGTCGATCGACTTTTGAACCGCGTTGCTTGCTGTACCCACTTTAGATCTGACACAAAATCTAAGACCTCGTCGATATTCTGGCTGAGTACCTGGCGATGTCGCAGACTAACGTGTTCTTGTCTAAGGCCATGTAAGACTTTGCGAACCTGGCCTGTCTGTAGGTCACTTTTCTGTGCTTCCAGTTTCGTCAAAGAGGTCGACAACGCTTTGTAAGGAGGCTCGAATGGTTCCGACGGAAGAGTGCCCTTGTTTCGGAGATCTAAAGCCCACACCATTTTTTGCTTGCGTCGTTTCAGCGATGAAGAAGCGACATCTAGTTTTGCAACGAGCGATGGATCTTGCCTAGACAGTTGCTCCCGAATTCGACTTTCTGATGGGAGCAAATCTGCCTCAACTTGCCCAAGCGACTCAATGAGCCGATCCAGTTTTTCCTCAGTTGCGTGTGCAGCCTTTGCAGCCTCTTGTTCAAGAACCTCCCACATGCGTCGAATCAGCGGTGCGGAAAGCGCATCTAGGGGTCGATGACAGAGCAAACAAGGATCACCTTCGGAAGGATAAGATTCGTTCTCTGCCAGCGCGAGATTTCGGCTAGCAGCGACAAAACTCTTCCAATCGTCCGATCCAATTTGGCGCAACTGGGGGTGTTGAATTGCCTCGGATCCCGCCTTGTTAGCAGCTAAACTTGCGGCTTCGTGCTCTTCAATGAGATTCCGTATCTCATCGCAGGCCGTACGACCAAGCTTTTCGCCCACGTCATCGACCAATGCCTTGATCTTGCTAACGTCTTCAATGGACGTTTCTATTGCCTCAAGGGCGTTGATTGGAGAATCGGCTATAAGCTCACTTTCACGCTGTAGGACCTCGTCAAGTCGCTTTCCTTCAGTCTCGCCAAACCTAGCGAGTTCCACCAATTCAGCAACATCAGATTTGTCATCGAGACGACCAACCAGCGCAGAGACATCGCTGCTGTCGCTAAACAATTGGACAAATCTATTTGGTTTGTGTCGACGTTCGATTGCTTCATCTATGCGTGCTCGGATCAGACCAATAACTCGAACAACTTCATCGAAAACGTCAAACCCCGCAGGCTGGAACCCGAGGTCGTTTTCTTTACTAAGATGGACCCGAGCAGCAGCGGCATCGAATACACTGATTCGCTGGAGGTCGGTGTGTTCATCGCCGACTTTGAACGACAGGCTCTCGATAGCCCTATTGCCTCTCTCCACGAGAAACGTGGCGCGAGCATCACGCGCTATGCGGTCGTCGTCATATATGTTGCCGATTATTCGTGGTTCTGAGCGGCTAAAGCAGGCAGCTGCGAGAATTCGCGCGAAGCCACTTTTGCCGGCCCCATTATGTCCATATACGACCGTGAGTCCGTCCCCAAACTTTAGAGAAGATGATTCTGGAATCGCGTTTACGTCAGTCAAGGATGTAATCTCCTTGAGGGTGAAAGGTCCGCCTGTGTCAGGCATGCCACGTCCGGTAACTGACGTGGGGAGTTCCGGCAAGGTCTCATCGCCATTGTCCAACGCCCCTTGTCGCAAGAACAATCGATAGGCGTCGTCGACCCTCTCTGGCGTAAGTGTTCCGTCGCGCACAGCATGGGACACGATGAATCGTTGCCACTCAGGCAGGGACTTCCCCCAGTTGGTTAGCTCTTGCCAGATTGATTTAGGCGCCGTTTCGATTTGCATTACTGAGACTCCAACTTGTTTCAATTTGCCATGCCGATTTGGCGTTGCTACTGACATACAGGAATTCATTCACTGCAGCCAACGATTAACACGGTAGTCCATCGAAAGATCACTTTGGTGACGCAGTCGTGCTTTCGATGGAGCTAGGCGACTCGCGGCAGGGTCGCGATCGAGTGTGTAGAAATTGGCCACCAATGTCAGTCTTCCGGACTAGACTCCAATCGTTTTTTCTCGTGGGCGGTTCGCCCAGACTCGGAATCCGCAAAAGTTGTAGTAGGTCGGGGCCGGAAAACACCGGGCCGCGTGGGTGCCGCCAATCACCCTTGCGCCCACATCTGGGTAAAGCTCTGGAGTCGGCGCGACCTTGGACATGAACGCCTCCGGCATCGGGTTTCTCCCTATCGTGCAGTCCGACCGCCGGAATCTCACAGTCATGGCCAGCCTCTAGGGAGAACGGCTGCTCGCCCATATCGACCGTTTACACAGCGGTGGGCCTCGACATGCCTTCCGTGTCACCACGTCCATGGGCAATCAGCGCCGTCTCTCCGGCGTGTCACACCACTGAGCAGGTGTCGCGAGCGTTGGGCAAATGCGAACGCCGCTGCCAGACTACGCCCCGACGCCGCAGAGGACCGTAGGCGGACCAATCCAGTTGGTGTCGGTGTTCAACGCCAATGCACCGTAGCGCGCGCTTACAGCCCTCCAGTCTGGACGAATCGCTTCGGGCCCGGCAACGGTGGATGGATAGTGTTGAGCGTCTGACGACAGGCTGCCGAGGGGGTTAGATTTACAAACGACCGAAACCGGCGGCCAGAAAAACCTTACCCCGGTAATTCTCGACGTTGCCATTTTCAGACAAAACATATTATCTCTTTGTTTTATAAGGTAAATTATCATAAAATTGGTGGCTTGGTTATTTCCTGAGAAGCGGGATTTTGTCAGAAAATCCCGAACGGCTTTCTGAAAATTGAGCCTGCGGGAGTGTATTGGCCAACCGCTCCAACCCGTCATACTCGTCGTTTGGAACACGAGTTCTACGATCATAATAAGTCAAGTTCCAGACCACCGTCCGGTCTCGGCCTGATGCCCACAACTTCTTCCGCGACGGCGAAATCGCACAAACGATGTCGATGCCGCCGAGCTTCCTCAAAGCATGCTGGATTATCTCGTCGCCGCTGGTTGCCCGCACATAGCGATCTTTTCGTCCCAGATCTAGAAGCAAATCACATCCGGCGTCAAAAAGAACCACAACTCGCAGACACCCTTCGCCTATGTGCTTGATCTGTTTCGATTTCTGCCTGATTGCCTTGTAGACGGAGTTGTCCTCCAGATCATATGCCACAGCAGGCATCCGGCAAAAAACAGGGCAACGCTCATGGAGCCGCGTTCTACACCAAGTGACGATCACATCAGTCTTGCCCTCGGTGATCCGCAGTTTTTCTGGAGCATCAACGGCGATTTGCCCTGAAATCCATTCGCGCAACAACGTCTCTACGCGGGGATTCATCTCGAATGCGGGGTCAACACACCGCTCGCGCTGGAAGCGTCCATCCCAATAGCTATGCTCATGAAATTCGAATACCAAGTGGCTGCCCGCGTTCTTTGCTATCCGCTCAGCGCTCGCAGCGATCTTGTTTGCAATCTTTTTCATTGCGTCGCGCCCGGAGAAACTGTCGTCAGAAAGTGCTCTCACCTCGACCACGGCGCTTCCCGAAGCAAAGAGGTTCGGGGTCAACGCGTCGGGTCTGCGCCCGTTAGCAACGAGGGGTTCGATCGTGATATCCGCAACTTGAGAGATTGCCCAAACCACCGACAACTCAGCCTCCGCCGCCAACGCCGCTGGCGTCTCCTTGCTCTCCAAGCGAGACACAAAGTCATTTATCTTCGCTTGCGTTGTAAGAGAAGAGACGTCGTCAATCATGGAACGCAGCCGACGTCGGGAGAATACGGGCATCGGAATCAGTTTATGGCGGTTGGACTAACTACGCCAATGATAAGACCGGAAGGCTTCGTTGTCGCAATGTTCAACGACAAATCGATGACCTCGAGCACCGGCCATCCTGCTTGACTCACACGCAAAAGAATCTACCCGAATCGCGGAGAGCGTAAGCGGGCTGCACAAAGAAACCGGGGTTCCTACACTGTCCAGCTACACGCCCTTCAAGGACGAGAGTCCGGATCGGGCAGACTGGAGAACTATAGGAAATGTCAAACGCGAAACGCCCAGACCACGCAGTCCTGCTTGAAAGCAAGCAGATCTTGGACCCCGAGGGACACTTGAACTGGTCCCCTGACCTTCCGATGGAAGGGTGGGACGGCGTTACCGTTCGCGGCAGCCAGGTCCTCGCGCTGCACTTCAGCGACCTCGCTGAAGCCGAGGACTTCGAGGAGTATGGAGTTGAAGCGGCAAACGACCGACTTCTGCTGCGCGGCGGCTGCATCCCGCCCACCTGGGGGCAACTCGACGCGCTCCAGGTGCTCTGCATCGACGGGACAGGGCTTGAGGGCTCCATTCCCCCTGAACTGGGCGACTGCCCCGAGCTTGTGGGACTGCAGATTACCGAGAACAACGTGGACGCAGAGATACCCCCTGAACTCGGACGTTGCTCGAAACTGTGCGTTCTGAAACTGGATTGCCTTGAAGGCCAGGCAGGAGGCACGATTCCTCCGGAACTCGGCAACTGCGCCGAACTGGAGCACCTCAACCTGTCAGCCATGGCGCTGTCGGGAGAAGTACCGCCTGAACTCGCGAACTGCTCACACCTCAAGACGCTGACTCTTCGCGAAAACGACCTGACTGGCGCCATTCCGGCCGAATTGGGGGCATTGCAGGAGCTTGAAGTGCTGGACCTCAACGAGAACCAACTGATCGGCCCGCTGCCGCCCTCGCTCGGTGGGAACAAGCCGTTGCGCAAACTGCTGGTTCGCCACAACGATCTGACCGGCAGCATTTCCGAATCGTTCGGCGACTGTTACGCCCTGGACACCCTGGCCATCGCCGGAAGCGGTCTGTCAGGGGCGCTTCCCGATGAACTGGCCACTCGCGCTCGGCCCGAGGCAAGTAGGGCCGAAGATCAGGCGCCGACCCTGGCGCAGATGACCACGAACGAGAGCCTGGCATACGTGGCTGCCGAGTGGCTCGACAACAGCGTGGTTCCGCTGTTCGTCGAACTTGGCGCCATGGAACCGACGTTCCGGATCGATGCGCAACGGAGCGAACGGTGGCCAGCACCAGTTACGCGAGACAACCCCGCCAGAGTCTACGTTGACGACGAACCTACACTTGAGGCCACGCGCTCACGACAGGCCGATGAAGCGTCCTTGGGAATGTAAGGGCTATCTGGTTTTCTCAACGATCCCGAGGCCGCTAATCGTCGGGAAATCTGACGCCGCGATGTCGGACCAGATCGTCACCTTGGCATGCCGATTGACGACGTATTTGCGCGCCCTTCAACGCCATGCTTCAACGATCCATCGGACCATGAAATACCAAGATAGAAGGACCAGTCCAAAGGCCACGCGATTCGAGAACAAGTCGGCGTCCCTCCACACGATGCGAATGTCCCTGACCTGGGATATCTTCACCGTCTCGACACCTGGAGCGCGTGTTCCGGGGTCCAGTTCGATTTCGCCATCTTCGCGCAGACGTTGATAGCGCAGACAAAACCAGTACAGCTGGCTCAGGATCGCAGCAAAGCCAAGTACGGGCACTCCCCAGTCCCCCGATGGCCTTACCCCGAACAGACTGAGGGTGTTCAAGTCAGCGCCGGCAAATCCTGCAACGACCACTACACCCGATAGAACGAGAATATTGCGTCTGCAGACTCTGGACCCCTGCGGTTCCAGCAACTTTTCGGTGGTTCCTTTCGCGGACTCGCGATCCTTCGGCGGATACACGCGTGTCAGGCCTAACGACAGAAACAGGACATAGTGAACGGTCATCCGGGATCGCGTCTACAATCGCACCGCGCTCATCAAATCAGTGCTCCAGTGAGCCTCAAAGACGGAGCCGTTATGCTGCTGTAGCCCTGGCCCCGCAGTCAAACGATCGGCCGGATATTCCCATGGCCGACCGAATTCGCCGACTCACAATCAACCTCAGGACAAGTGGTCACCTACGATCAGGTGCCAATAAACCAGACCCAGCGAGGACAGAGAGCGCCCATTCTTATTGCCCATGATCTGTTTCCTGGGTCACCATTGGATTCCCGCACATCGCCTTGCGAAAAATCGCGTTCAACTGTCCCCGAATCGCCTCCGGCTCGAGCAGATCAGAGCGCCCCAGACCGGAGAACGCTTCGCTGTGCCGCTCAAGTTCCGCCTCAATGAATCTTCCAAGTTCTGGGATCGGCTTGCCCCGCCCCATTTCGGAGGTTGCCCGCTTTTGCTCCAGCAGTATCCCGATGCCGGGACGGATCTCTTCAGGCGCCACAGCATTCACGAGATCGTCGAAGCGCACCGGGGGAATGCCCCGTCCGTTCTCGATGTAACGAATGGCGAGCAACGGCCGCAACACATAGAAATACTTCTTCAGCCGAACCTGGCCCTCTAGCAAGTATTCACGCGCGTTGCGTCTCGCCATGTGGCTGTAGTGGTAACACAACGCGGCGGGATTTAAGTGGTGAGGGGCAAGTTGCCGCAACGCTTCCGCGGCGTCGCCGCGCTCCAGGTACCGGATGGGCGTGTTCAGCCACTCCAGCAACGCCCCGTTCGTCCGGGTAAAGAGCTGCAGTGCCTTGCGCAAATCCCACCCGCTGCAATCGATATCGTCCTCGATGGGGCACTCGATCACATCCCGCCGCCGCTCGACATCAAAGGACAGGTACCAGTCCCGGCCATGGACATACAAAAACCGGACGTCGTAGTCGGAATCCGGTGAAGCGAATCCCCAGGCACGGCTGCCTGATTCGCAGGCGTAGAGAACCGTGACCGCTTGTTCCGACTCGATCGTTGACAGGCGCTTGAGGATTTCCACCCTGACGGGCTGATCGATGTCGTCGCTGCTATGGATGTCGGGGACTCCTGGCGTTGTCTCGTTCCTTCACGACCTGTTCGCATTCACTCGATTCGTCCCAAGAAAGCAAAACCGGCCCCTTCGAGTTTTCGGCCGGTCAGCCCCGACCGCGGGTGCCGACCAGGCACACGTTCGCCTCGTAAACCGCGTAAGCGCCCCATTGCGTCAGGCACCCATGCACAAACGATTCCTCCGTAAGATCCCGCCATTCCGGTGCATGTCCGTTTGCCGTGCCGACTCGTGTGATGTCCGCCAGGCGTACGGGGCGAGCCCCGCGCATCCCACGCGCCCTGGCCCGCTCAAGGAATCCGAGCCAAGGAACGAATCGGCGTCCGCCGTCGGAGAGCAGGTAGCCCACGTACTCGCCCCGCGTTCCTTGCGCGAGCAGGATGTTTCGCGTGTTGAGGCGGCGATTGAGTACGAGATCGACCATGACTGTTACTGTATATACATATAGTTCCGTGCGCTACCTAGGTCCGACCAGACACCATCTATGCCCCTGGGATCGTCGGGCGCGCGGTCGGAGTGCTTGCCGTTCATCCGCCGTCCTCCTGCTCGCTTGTCGTGCGACGTTGCCGGCCGATCTCGTTCGTCCACGCCATCACCGACTCTGTGCCGGCGAGATCAGGGTCGCGCGCATACAACACCTTCGCCTCGGGAATCGCGTAGTAGAGGACGTCGCCCAGTTGGTGCTGGCGCCGTTCCATCTCCTCCGGGGTCGTCACGATGACGTCCTTGGTGAGTTCTGCCCCGCGCAAGGCACGGTGAACGGCGACGGTCGTTTCATTCTCGTCATCGACCTCCGGAAAGACAACGATCAGGCCAACGTCGCTGTCCAGCCGGGCATCGCCGCGGGCACGTGAGCCGAACAGCAACACCTGCAGCGGTTGGAACTCCCGCACGACTCGGTCCACCATCCGGTCGACAGCTCGTGGCGCCTCATGGCGCCGGAGCCTGTCGCTCACCTCGGAGGGCCTCGCTCCGAGATAAACGCTCGTGCCGGCCCCACGGCGATTCGCAAATTGCAGCGTCGGCGCCTCCTCGTCGGTGGAATTGTCGAGGACATAGGTCCGGTCCACCCACGTCAGCGCGTTTGCGGCGTTTTCGATCGACCTCGGATAGCGGTCGCGGATTTTGTCCTCCGGCACGTTGTGTCCGCCCAATCGCACCCGCCGTGCCACGCGTCGCACATTGATGTCGGGGCTCTCAGTGGCGATGAATACCAGACGAACGAAAAAGCCGGCCTGGTGAGCGTCTTCCAAAAAAGCGACGGACCGGCGTGCGGAAAGCACGGTTTCAATCGCCAGGGACCGCCGACCGGCGAGGCAGTCACGCCGAAACTCCACCGCGTGCCGCGCCGCCTTGCGAACGGCCGCCGGGTTGTTCCAGTCCCCATAGACCCTGCGCGCGATGTTGTCCGGGTTGAGGTATTCGAAGCCGTCCAGCCATCCGGCCTTGAGCATGGCTCGGGCCAGCGTCGTCTTGCCCGATCCGTTCGGCCCGGCGAACACGACCAGTACCGGGGGTTGCCCTTCGGGTCGATCGCCGGTAACCGAGGGCGTGTCCGGAAACGCCCGCGGATCGTGGCCCACCAGGTCAAGCATCACCCCGGCAATCGCCGCCCATGCATC
The DNA here is from genome assembly GCA_963663395.1 of Pseudomonadales bacterium. Taxonomy (GTDB): domain Bacteria; phylum Pseudomonadota; class Gammaproteobacteria; order Pseudomonadales; family Azotimanducaceae; genus Azophilus. The sequence continues at coordinate 2,469,988 of OY760226.1, read as the reverse complement.
GGCACGCGGCTCGACAACCGGATCGATGAGTTTGGCGCTCATGCGATGCCGCGCTTGCCGGATTCGCCGATGGCGGCGATCGAGCCGGCGTGCTCCCTGCAACTCAGGAATCCGGCGTTAGAGAATGGCGGCATATTCGATGACGTCCTGGAAATCAGTGGGTCTCGGTCTTTCGACAGCATCAACAGCGGATCCCAAGTCCGCAGAGAGCGCTGCCGGCAACCTCCTCGCCGACGGCATCGATCATGGCGAGGTCAACGATGTTCTCTTTCGGCAGGCCGCCGGTTCGATGACGCCCTTCAAGGTCGACAGTACTGACGCGTGCAAACTGGCGACAGCTGCAACGTTGTTGTCGGCATTTTTCAGGAAACCCCATGGGCTCCATCGACTAGCCGGGCAGCGACAAAGGCTCGGTACGCTTCGCCTCGGGGCAATTCGAGATCGACCTTGATGCGGCGGCGTACGGCCGGAATCTTCTCGCCCGTGAGCGGATTGACGCCGACTTTCTCGAAGCGTTCGTGGTAGAGACCAAAGCCAAACCGTTGCCACGTCGGGAGAGACTCGTAGTCGACGAGGGCGAGTTCGTTCAGCAGGCGTGCCCGCTCGATGCGGTCGAGGCCTTTGAGCACCCGGTGCGCCGACCGGCCGCTGTATCCCGACCGGCGCAAGGCCCAGTAGGCGTGTCCGAGCGAGCAGTTTCGCTCCGCATCCGACTGCCGCCAGGCGAAATAGTCTGCCACCGCCTCCGCACCGTCGAGTTCCAGGAGCCGGCAGTCCATGCTCGCGGTACGCCCGAGTGTGAGCGAGAGCGCCGCGCTCGCCTCGCCGGCGAGCACGCTCAACAGTTTCCGGTACTTGTGGGTGAAGGTGGCATCCGACGAATCGAAGAGCAGCGAGATCTCATCGCTTTGCGCGTACGAGTAACCGATCTGAAACCCTGAACTCATCAGGTGCTGCGCCGCGCCGATCATGGCGTCCCGAAAGGTTTCGTCGAACGGCTTCTCGAAATTCATGTCCTGGGTCAGGCGGTGGAATCCGCGCCCGTCGAGTCTTGCCACCAGGAAGGCATCCGCCGGAGCACAACGATCGTGGCGCGCCTCCACAGCACGCATCCGCACATCGATCGCTTCGATTCGATCGGGGCGCCGTCGATCCGTCATGTCCTCAGCCACCCGCCGTCCCGCCAGGCCAGGATTAGATATCCCTCCGTCTTCTCGAGCTTCTTCTTCAGCCGGCCGTCCCACTTCTCCCGTGCGCCTTGAACATCCATCGCCCGCCGCGCCTTGAGTGCCTCGTCGGTCGGCTCGACGGCTGCGTGCGGAAGATTGACTTGGGGGACTTTGGGGGGCTCGTCAGTCACCGCGCACTCCCCTGCTCGCCCTGTTGTCTTCAAGTGCCCGATCGATCGCCGCATCGATCTCCTCGTCCGACATGGACAGCACCGGCAGATCCGCCACGGCCTCGTAGGCCTCGAGTATTGCCGCGACCTGCTCGTCCGAGAGTCCTTCGACGCTACGGACCGCCGACTTGACGGCCGCCATACGCCTGCCTTCAACCGATCTGGCCCGTTGGCGCGGCAGAATTCGCTCGTCGTCTGCAGGCAGGTCGTCAAAGTCCACGTCGGGCAGGATCCCGGTCTCCTCCAGTCGGCGGCGCACCCGGCCGTAGCGCTTGAACAGTACGCCGTCCGAGTCGGGATCTGACTTGAGCGTACGCTCCCAGTAGGGGGTCTCTTCCGCGTAGGCCCTGGATGCTGGAGCGTCGATTTTTTGGCACCGCTCGGCATCCGGGTGGTGCGGGACGATGTCTCCCAGCAGCATCGGGGGCGGCTGCGGCGGGTCCTCGTCGTCGAACCGGTCGGGCGGCATCCGCCATTGTGTCGGCGGAAGTACGATCCGTAGCCGAGGCAACTCATGGCGCGCAATCCATTGCGCACGCAACCCCTGATGGTCTCGAGCGTGGCGCTCCCGACTGCGCGGATGCGCTCCCGGCGGACCGAGGGCATGGCGTATCCGGTGACCGAGCCACTCGACATCGGCGTCGCTCAGCCCGAACGACCGTTGCATGGCGGCCCGCCATTCCGGAGAGCCTGCATGGTGCCCGGAGTAGAACACATGGTGCAATTGCATGTTGACCCAACAGCGGATCTGCAATTCGCGCTCGGCGACTCCGAGCATTTCGTCCGCCGCGATTCGGAAGGCATTGCTCCGCAAACGCCGCACCAGGGCACGCTCGTCCGCCGTCAAGGGCTCCGTGTCAGTCATGGTCGAAACACTCCATCGTTCTCACCTCCGCCTGCGGTCGCGCTCCCACACGTTTTGCTCTGCGACCCGGGCGGCCAGCCAGTCCGATTCGTTTTCCGGCCTGACGCACACGGGGTCCTCGACGGAGGGGTCCAGCGGCGCTGGCCACTGCATCCACCAGTCAGTGTCCCGTTCCAACACGCGCCGCTCGGCGAATTCGGCCGCGGCGGGGTTGCCGGCAAACCGAACCAGCGTGTCCACGACCGCCCGGGTCAACCCGATCTCGCTGGCCGGTGCGACCAGCAGCGTCTGCCCGGGGCGCTGGAGAAATCGTGCAATCTCCGCATCCGTCGCCGCCTCGTGCCGCTCATCGTAAGGCCTGCGGCTACGCGGCGTCGGGAGGAAGTTCTCCCTTTGGCACGGGTACTGCGGCGCCAGATGATCGTCAACGACCGCCACGGGCGCGGCGGGGTCGATGACTTCGGCCAGCCCGCCCAGCTTGCGCCGGATGCCGGTCTGCGCATCCTCCGCCAAAGCCGTATCGACATAAGTCCAGGCTGTTGCCGTCGCCAAGCCAGCGCTTTCCGCGAAGCTGCCGGAGTACTCCCGCCAGGACGAGATCCAGCAGACTGTGGAGAAGGCGGCCTCCAACTCGCCGATCCACCGGGTCAGGGCGGGGTGGATCTGCACCGAGCTTCCGCAATCGATAAATCCGGGCGGCCAGCGATGACAGTGAAATCTCGGATTCTGCCCGACCGGCGAGCACACTCCGTCGATATCGAGACAGAGCAGCGGATACCGGTGCCGCCCATCCGCACGACGAAGCGGCTGCAACCTGTCACTCATCTCTGCATGCCCTCATGGGTCTTCCGTTCAGCCTCGGCGCTCGCCAACGGCGAGAATTCGTGGGGCGCGCGTAGTTGCGCTGGCGGCTCAATCTCGGCTGCTGGTCCCTCGGCCATCTCGCGCCCCACAATGGCCGCGACAGCATCGATCATCCGTAGCCGCATGCACGCTTCCATTTGTTCAACCGTTGCGGCGCCACTCATCGCTCTACGTCCACAATTCGACCAACTAACGAGAACGCTGGTTATCACTAGTCACCGATGAAAGGCACGACGATCCACAAGAGCACGACCACGGCGGCCGGGATGCCAGACGGCAGCAGCCACCAATAGGACCAGCCGACAACGCCCGCGCCGATGGCAACGGCAAGGCCGGCGGTAATGAGGATCAGCGCGACGGCGACGGCTGGCCCGAACAGCACCCAGGGGTCAATGACTAAGCTAACCTCGATCCCCTGGCCGCGAGCGACCGATAGCGTGATGTCCTGCCGGCTCATCGCTTGCGCTGCCGGACGCCAGCGAAGTTGCGGCGAGTGCGCCGCTTGATCGCCCAGTCCAGCAACCGCCGGAGCGGAGCCGAAAGAATCCTCCCGACAAAGAGAACGGGGAGCATCGCGACCCGCCACAAAAGCTGGATCAGCGGTGCCGCAACAAGCGGCACAAAGATCGTCCACCACGGCCAAGCGAGAACGCCGAACGCCTTGGCGGCGAACAGGATCAAAAAGGCGAGCGAGTAGATGGGGGCACTCAGATTGGCACCGCTCAACCCCAGCACCTGGTCGCCGGCCTCATGCACGGCATCGGCAAACCGATCAGCCAGCCAGGCCAAGGCGCTCATCGCTCGGCCTCCGGAGTCAATCGGCGCACTTCGACCGTAGCCGCCTTGATCGCCGCCCAAAGCAGCCGCCCGATGCTGTCCTTGAGCGGGCCAGACATGGTCGCGGAGTCCCACCCCAAATCGGCCGCCTTCCGTTCGGCCGCGTAGTGCTCCAGTGCCCGGATAAACAGGCTGTCCAGCTCGAAGGGCACTGGCTCGGGCAACATCTGCAGCGCTTGGACTACTGGCAGATAGTAATTCTTGGTGCGCGTCATTGTGCCGGGCGGCCGAGGGAAGCCTTCCTTCCGCAGGCGGGCCAGTTCGGCGGCGTCGAGACGCTTCCGCCTTGCCTCGGCCACAGCGGCGGCCTCGCGTTCCTCCTCCTGCTTCCGTTGGCGCTCGGCCCGCGTCCGTTTCTTTTCGGCAGCCATGTGGCGCCGATGGTCCCAATGCACTTCTACGTCTTCCGCCGCAGTGCGGATCGCGCGGTTCATCGTCGGGACGTGCGGGCTGCCGCCGGTCTGCTCGTGCATAACGCGCCATGCGGAGATAACGGCATCCGTGGTGTCTATGCCCAGCACAACGGGGACCCGCTCGCCACGGGCAATCGCGGCCTCCGCCTCGTCGATGGTCGGACCACTCATCGCTCACCTCCTGTATCTCGCGCGGCCTCGAGGCCGTCGATGACCCACTGCAACACGGCCGGGATCTGCTCGGGGTCGGCGGTCGGATACCACTCGATAAACTCTGCAACGGTCGCGCCGTGCTTGAGGTTTTCGAACAGGTGGCCGACCGGCAATCGGGTGCCCTTGAAACAGACTGCGCCGCTCACGCGGGCGGGATCGATCCAGACATGCGGGCACTCGCTCCAGTTCATCGCCGCTCCCGGCGCAACTGGCTTGCGACCCAGCCAGAGATCGCAGCGACACCCAACAGTGCGCTGATCGATACCAGCACGGTCAGCACGAACGGCGCGCCCGTGAGAGTGAGCCACCACGGGGACCAATCGACCATGCCGGTCTCGATGGCGTAGGCCAGCCCAACGGTCACGAGGAGCGAAGTTGCGGACAGAACCCCGCCGCAACCCACAGAAACCGTGCGGTCTTCGCTCATCGTTCAGTCTCCCGGTCCTTGCGCCGCCAGCGCGTCTCGGCCTCCGCCAGCGCCGACAGAGCGTCGGGGGCGAGCTGCATGGCCGGCGGGTCGCGGTAAACGTCAGCCCCCAGTTCCTCGGCAGCCTCGCGCCCAATGATCGCCGCCACGCCGTCGATGACGCGCTGGCGCATCCGCGTCTCCATCGCATCCACCATTTGCGGCCCACCACGGCGCAGCACGACGCTCATCGCTCGGCATCTCGGCGCCGGCGCGTTGCGGCCGTGGCCTCTTTGATCGCCGCCCAAAGCAGCCGCCCGATGCTGTCTTCGTCGCTCTGATACCCGGCCGGGCAGCGGAAGCTCCTCCCTTCCGCCCGTTCGGCCAAGTAGCCCCCGAGCGCCCGTATGAACAGCGTGTCCAGTTCGAATGGCACCGGCTCGGGCAGCAGTTGGCGCGCATGTTCGACGGACAAATAGTAATTTTTGGTGCGGGTTCCCGTGCCGGGCGGCGGCGGGCAACCCTCCTTCCGCAACCGTGCCAACTCGGCGGCGGTGAGTTGGTCCTTGCGCGCCGCAGCCGCTTCAAGGGCTCCGCGCGCCCGCTCCCGGTCGCTTGCCGCGGCCTCCCGCTCTGCAACCACGCGGCGATACGCCTCAGAGTCCCGTAGCGCGTCGCGCGCCACGAATTGGATCGCCATCCTTAACGAAGTCACACCATACGGGGCCAGCCACGCATTTCGATCATGGTGCGCTGCGACGATGGCTTCCAGATCCTCCACGTCAAGGCGCACCGTCAGGCACTCGTGACGGGAAACCGCCGCTTCAGCTTCCTCAATGGTCGGGTTGCTCATCGCTCAACCTCCTCCAACCGCTCCAGCGTGGTGTCGCCGCCGAGCAGATCGCCGGCCACCAGCCGACGGGCCAACCGTCGCAGCCGGTCCAGCCGGATCGGCCGGTACTCAAGCTGCTCAACGCTGACGTTGATATGCGGCGTGCCGACCGTCGGCAGCGTGCTGTGCTGGTGACCGTGCACGTTGACGTGCCCGGCCGGGACGTTTGGCATCGGCGCGTGCGTGAAGATCAGCGGCGGGTCGCCGGCGGAAGTCAGCAGCGCCTTGTTGCGGTGAAACCCCTCGGCGCGGAGCCGCCCTTGGGCGCTCAAGTCGTGGTTGCCGATCACCAGGATCTTCGACCGACCGGGTGCGCTACGAACCCGAGCCCACGTCGCCTCGGACAATGCCGACGCCATCGCAAAGTCGCCCACGCAGACCACCGTGTCATCTGGGCCAACCGTGTCGGCCCACGCTGCCCACAGTGCCTCGTTCATCTGGCCCAGGCCGTCGAACGGGCGGTCTTGGTATCCGATAATGTTGCCATGCCCCAGGTGCAGATCGGACCAGACCCACGTGCGCACGTCGGGCGCCTCGAGGACGCTGGCGCCATGCTCGTTGCAGGCGCGGCGCATGGCGGTGAGCGTCTTGCCGCCGCGTCCAAACGCCTCGCGTAAGTCGGTGCGGTAAAGATTGAGGGGCGACTTGCCGGCTTGCCAGGTGCTCATCGCTCGGCCTCTTGCCCGGTGGTCGCCTCCCGCATCGCGGTGATGGCGCGGCGCAGCCGCACCAACTCGTTCGCTGCGTCGTCCGCGGCGGCCAGCGCATCGCGCAGGCGGTCCTCGGCGGCGTCGATCGCTAGCGCGAGCGTGTGAGCGCGTGAGCGCTGGTCGTCGGGGGTCACAGGGGCCACGCCCTCTAGAATCTGCTCCGCGTACATGCGGGCACGCTCGGCGGCGCCCTCCCGTATGTCGCCCTCGAAGTCCTTGCGGCTCATGCTCATCGCTGGGCCTCGTCGTCGGGATCATCCGTTGCGAGCGTCCGCTGCCAGCGGGCGATGCGCTTCTGCATGTCGCGTGCCGCCTCGTCGGTGCCCTCAACCGTTACGCCGCGAGCGGCCGCCAGCGCTGCGAGGTCATCAAGAAAGCCGGTCGGGCACGGCGGAACCTGCAGGGTGATCGTAAGGCGGGTCGCTTCGCTCATCGCTCGGCCTCCGCAAGCGTTTCGGCCGCGTCGATTTTTGGCTGCGCGAGCGCCGTCGCGTCGCCCGCCGCCAGCCAGAGCACGCACCCCAATGCTGCCGGGACGCCGTATCCGGGCGCGAGCGATTCCGCGTCCCCATGCCACTGCCTCCACGCCCGCTTGCGTCCCGCCCAAAACCGGGACAGCGTCTCAAGGGTTGCCGCGTCGAGTGTGACCGTGACCGGCTCGCCGCGCTCTGCGGCGTCCAGTGCGACCTGGAGGGTCCGGTCGTTCATCGCTCGGCCTCCGGTGTCTGCTCCGCCGCGATCAGTTGGTCCCGCCACGCCTCCACAACGGCACGCCGTGCCAGGCGCTCGTATAAGTAATCAAGCGCGTCCGCCTCCACGAACTCACGGCCGGGCTTGCCGTGATCGAGCGCGATTTTGAGCGCCTTCCATGCGTCCGTGGACGCCATCGCCGCGGCCATGCCGCGCAGCACAACCAACAACTGCTCGAGCGATACCGCCGGGTACTCGGCCAGAAACGCGGCGGGGCTGCTCGTCGGATCGGCCTCCAGATGATCGATCAGATCGTGCCATTCAACATCGGTGCCAATGAAAAATTTGAGCGCCAACTTGTCACGCCGCTCAAGACCCGGCATCTCACCCGCGCGGAATTCGGTGCTCATTGCTCAACCTCCCGGGCCGGGTCCGGCTGGGCCGCGATCCGCCCGAGCAGAGCGGCGGCTTGCTCGGTAAGCCGATTGATCTCGTCGATCCGGTCTGTCCACGCTTGCTCGTCCGCCTCCCACTCGCAGCCCTCTGCTACCGCCCGTTCCATCTCTGCCCCCAGCGCGTAGCCGTGCAGTTCTCCGATCTGCTTGAGTGCCTGCGGCATGGCCCGTAGCGCGAGTTCAAGGGCGAACGGCTGGATGCGCTCACGGCGTAGCGTCTCGATGATTCGCCGCTCCGCTGCCGTAAGCGTGAAGTCGCTCATCGCTCTGCCTCCACTACCTTGTCCGGCCGGAACAACCGGGACTCCCGATGCTCGCCGTCATATCCGGTCGGGTTGCCAATGCAGCGGGTCGGCCCGATCTGGTAATCGTAAGCCTCGTGCGTGTGGCCGGAGATCCACAGCTTCGCGCCAATCTCGCGCACCAGGCCTTCCTTGTCGTTGATGAAGTAGGGATTCAGCGAGTCGCCGTCGAATTTCGGATGGATCGCCTCCTTGGTCGGCGGCCAGTGGGTCACGACAACATCGACCCGGCCGGCGTAGCGACGCAGCAGATCGGTCTGCACCAGGTGGTGGTTGATGTGTCGGGAGAGCGTCCACTCGCCGCTGTTCCAGCCGGCCCAAAAATCGTTGATCCCGAACGTGACTTCGCTGTGATACCAAGCGCCCTCGCGGTCGAGCGGGGTAGTGCCCCACAAGTCGGAATACCACGGCCCGCCCCAAATGCGGCAGCCGTCGATCTCGACCGGCTCGCCCACGAGGTAGTGCAGGCCGGGGCGCTCGGCGGCGAGCGCCTTCCAGCCGGCGTCGACCTCATCGCGCCGGGTGCCGCGCGCGTAGTATTCGTGGTTGCCGGGCACGTAGAGTACTGGCGATATGGCAAGCTCCCGCTCAACAAACTCGCGCGCTAGGTCGCCGGTGCCGATGTCACCAGCCAGCACCAACAGATCGCGGCCGGGTACGGGCGTGAACGCCTCGGCGCGCGGGTAGACCGCGCCACCCTCGGGCGTGCGCGGCCGCCCGCGTGCATCGGTCGCGCTGCGATAGCCGCCACCCGGCGCTCGCCGTTGCGCCGCGTACATTTCCAGGTGCAGGTCACTGGCGATCTGGATCTTCATCGCTCGCATTCCTCGATCAGATTGCGGATCGCCTCGCCGATCGTGACGTCTCCGCCGAACCGGTTGGCCAGCGCGCCAAAATGCCTGGGGCCGTCGAGGTCCAGGTGCAGGTGGACCGGCAGCCGCTCCAGCGGCTTTCGGCCGCACACGCGGGCCGCAGCGGTGATCGAGATATCGTCGTCCACGTGGTACCAGCCCTTCATCGCTCGACCTCGGGGTTGTCGTCGACAGGCGCGAACTCAGGATTCGCGATTTCAAATCCGAAGTCCGACCGGAAGCAGGAGCTGGCTGTGTAATACATGCGCTCGCGCCGCTCGTCCCAATCGTCCGGCAATGGATCGCCGCGGTAGTGGGAGAGTGAAAATTCCGTGGTCAGCTGGTCCACTTTCTCCATCAGCATCACAACCTCCACTGCTTCCGACCCGCGCTCGCGAAGCCGCTGGATCAGCCGCCGCTCGTACTCTCCAACGTGCATCGCGCTCGTCGAGCGCACCCGGTCGAAGCGCTCCGCTTCGGCATCCTCGTCCGGCACCGGCAGCGGTTCCGCGACGGTGCGATCAATGATGGCCGCAGCTTTTTCGGCAACCACCGCCGCCCACGAGATCCACATTCCAAGCGACGTAGCCGAGAAAGCGGCGCCGTGAAACGAGCGCCACCTTTCCGCAATGATCGGCAGGTCGTAGGTCAGAAAGTGCCGTACCCGATCAGGCGGAAGCTCGTGCTGGCGCATCGCCACTATGAGACTGCGCTCGTGATTGTCCAATTCCAGATCGTCGCTCATCGCTCGATCTCCTCCCGCGCCTGGCGCAGCACGCGCAAACTGTATAACGTCACCGGCACACCTCGCTCCCAATCTCCCGGCCCGGAGATCTCGAAACCGGGAACGCGGTGGCGTTCCTCGGCCACTACTTCAACCGGACGCGAGGCCTTGCCGCCGTCCATCTCCGCCTGAAGGCATCGCTGGATGGTGTCGGCTTGCATTGGAAAGCGAGCAAGGGTCTCCTGGTTAAACATGGCCGCGAGCGCACCCGTCATCTTGCAGAGGCGGGCATGAACCAGCCCGGCCGCCAGCCCATCAACGCTCACGAGATGGATTTGGATCGCCACCTTCGTCGGCGGCCAGTGCGTAACGCCCACGTCGACGGCTCTTGTCTGCCCGCAGAGCAGGGTCGTCTGCGCGTCAACCGCGTCCAAGTGGGGTTCGGATGCGAGCTGGATTTTCACAGCTTCACCATTCCTCGTTCCGCGACACAAGCAGGCCTCGACCCGCGATCCACAGCGTCACCGCCAGTTGACAGCCGATGACGAATCCCGCCGGTGCCAGCACCCACAACCAGGGCCAGTCGATGAAGCCCAAGAGTTTCAGCGTCCCCAGGATCAGGCTGGCCATGGTGAAAAAGTTCAGATCGCCCATTCTCGTTTCCGGTCCGTTCGTTGTGCGACAGCGGAAATCCGGGCTCGCCGGCCGGACCGAACGCATCGCTCGGAAGACCCTGTAGAAGCCCCGAAAGAGGCTCAGCCGCGATCGGATGGCCGAACTTGCCCGCCCCGGTTGCAACGTGTCACACTCGAAGGCAATTATACCGTTATCTGTCGTTACATCCAATAATCATTGTCGATATCCCGAGACAAGCCGCCCCGTGATTCTCCATCCTGGTTCTTCGCCGTGCGCCTCCGCGAGTCGCGACGGCACCAGAATCTGGACCAGACACAGCTCGCCGCGATGACCGGCATTCCGGCAACCTCGATCTCGCACTTCGAGGCCCAGAGCCGCCGCCCGAGCGCGGGCAACATGATCAAGCTGGCCGCGGCGCTGGACCTCAGCCTCGACTACCTGGTGGGGCGCACGGACGACCCGATGGCGCACAAGGCCCTCGGTGCCTGGGTGGGCGAAGGGGGGCTGAGTCCGGAAGATCGGGCACTGGTCATTGCGGTTGCGGAACGAATCGGGGAGCTGTCCAAACCGGACTCGACGTGAGCGGGGCACCGGCCATCTGTTCCGGCCCCGGAGTCCGCCCCGGCGGAGAATCCCCGCTGACATGAGACGCGTGCCACGAGACCGACCGGCCGGGTCGTACCGCTTGCGTTCTATTCAAGCAACGAGTCGGCGTAACGTTCCAGCTTGCGCTGCAGTTGCTTGCCTTTGCTGTTCGCGGCCGCCCGTGCAATCAGGGTCGCGGGAATCCCGTAGACAAAAATGAGCGCAACACCCACCAGCAAGGCGCCCGAAGATTCCTTTTCCACTGAGAGAAAGAACAGGACGACGAGGAGGATGGGCAGCCACACGAACAAATTTGAGCCCGTCGTCGAAAAAAACGCGCGGAACACCCCCCCGACGTCAGCGATGAAATGCCATTCCCGCGTCGTGCGATTCACCAGAATGCAGTCGTGCCACGTGTCCGTCTTCTCGTTGCCCGCGTAGACCACCGACACGTCGTGCGTTACGCGAGGCACTGGGACGTCGCCGGGAACTTTGTACGTCGATTCGTGGCCGTCGCCCGTCCTGATCCAGAACTGGTCGGCACCGATCTCGAACACTTCGCCGCTGACCTCGGAGATCTCGATCGTCTTCCCTGAAATTTTCAGCACATCCTCTGCCATTCTCCTTTCTCCTTACACCTCACTCACGGCCGACCGGTCGCTCGCCGAACGCCTCTTGGCGGACACGGCGGCTGTTGCGGCCTCTGTTGCTGTTTCGACAGTCGGTTGCCCACTCGCCCAGTCGACGCCGACTTCTGTCCGGATTGCGTGAAAGCAATGCGGCTCACCGAACGACGGGAGTCGATCCGATCGGCACGACTACCCGCCTTCCCAATCCCACTCCGCCCAACTGACGGCGGCGGACGACCTACCGCGAAACAGCAGATCGCCGCCCGACTCCGCGTATCCGTATACTTCCGCCGAACGCGCCTGCGGACAGAACCGCGCTTCGTGGAGGCGCTCTCCCAGTTCCTTCAGGTAGAACTCCGGCGAGGTCTTCGAAAACATGTCCGGGGACTCCGCCCTCGTCATCCGCAGGACGAGGTGCCTGCCGCACCAGTCGCCGTCTCGGGACAGGGCGTGTACGGTCAGGCCCAGTTTCTTCGCGCGGCCGATGTACTCGGCATCGGTCATGACGTTTTCGATATAGAGCCGCTTGGCGCGATCCCAGAGCCCCAGTTCCGCATACAGGTCGATCGTCGCCAGCGCGGCCACGACACCAACCGCTTTCCCGGCCAGGATCAAGGACTTCACCATGCCGCGCTCACCGATCCCTTGTGCACACAGACCCCGGCACCGACCGCCTCAGGCCGCATCCCAGGCCTGCCAGGAGCCGTTCGGCCCGCGGCAGGCGTCCAGGCTTTCGGTCTCAACCGCTTCCGCACCCGCGGCGAACTCGAAATCCACCGTGCGGCAGTCCGTGTTGACCTCGAGCGTATCGCCGACGGCGACGAAGTCGTCGAGTTCAAAGGTGGCGTTCGCCTGCCGGTTCACCTCGTCGATGTCAACATCATCGAGTTCGAACGGGCTGGTCAGCGCGTGTTGCCGGTCGGCTGCGGACTCATCGTGCTCGGCGACCAGCGAATCGTGAACGTAGCCCATGGCGATGTCATTCTTGCCGATCATGACCCAGGGCCGTCCGCGCACCTTGCCGATCGCATGCACGACTTCGCCCTTGCTGAGTGAGCCGATAACCGCCGTGTTGGTGGACGGTCCTGCCCGGAGATTGACGTTGCTGCCCACGGACGCGTAGGGCTGGCCGATCACGTCGATGGCCGGCGGGCTCGCCATGCGCTCGTCCCGCAGAATGTCGATTTCCTTGCGCTCCTGCCGCGAGTTTCGGGTGGTGATCCGTGCGCTGGCATCGCTTTCGTCGCTCTGCCATTCGACGGTGCCGCCGTCGGGCGCGGACGCGAGTGCTGCGGCCGTTTGCCGCCGCAGGGCACGTTCCTCACCCTGACTGAGATGCTTGCCGATGCGGTAGCCGGCGTAGCCCGCCGCCGCGCCGGCGAGGATGGCCTGCCAGCCGCTCGCGCCGGCCTCCTTGGCAAGAAAAGCGCCTGCAATGGCGCCGATGGCCGCGCCCAATGCGGCGCCCCGGTCCTCCTCGCCCGTTTCCGTGGTCGCGCAGCTCGCCGCCATTGCGCCGGCGAGTACGATTGCCAGGATTCGATTTCGTCTGTTCATGCTTGATCCTCCTTTCAATTCAATTGCACCGGGCGGATTTCAGTTGACCGCCCAGCCCCCCTCGGCCGATGCCGTGCCGCTGAAAACGGGTTCGCTGCCCGTCTCCGTGTATCCATACAGTTCCGCCGCCCGGGCGGCCGGGCAGAACTGCGCCTCGTTGATACGCTCGCCGAAGCGCTTCATGAAGAAGTTGAAGGTGCCGTCCGAATACACGCTCGCGGACGCTGCCACGACCTTGAAGACGACCGTGGTCGCGCACCAGTTGCCGTCCCTGGACAGACCGTAGATCTTCATCCCGCGACGTTTCATGCCGCCGACGTAGGTTTCGTGGGTGAGGCGTTCCAGGACATCCTCACCGTCGCCAACGATTTCCGTCGACGCGGCGGGCGCGGCAGGCGGCGAACCGGGCGGTGCAACGGTCTCGGCGTCCTCTGTCGCCTCAAGCGCCTGCTTCTGTGCGATCGCTTCGCGGAGCGCCGCGATCACGGCTCTTTGGCGCGGACCCGACCACCTACCGACGAACTGCTCCGCAGTCTTGCCGTCGTCCGTCTGCGCCTCGGGGTCGGCACCGGCGTCGAGCAGCGCCCGCACAACGTCCACACCCTCGCTCGCAGCCATCATCAACACCGTAAAACCCTCGTTGCTTCGGGCGTTCGGATCCGCCCCGGCGTCGAGCAGCAATCGAACGAAATCGAGATTCCCCGCCGTGGCCGCGAACATGAGCGCCGTTTCACCGGCATCGTTCGCGACATTCGTGTCGGCACCGGCGTCAAGCAGCAGGCGGACCGCATCGACCCGCTTTGCTATCGTCGCCTTCATCAGTGCTGTCCCGCCCCCGTTGTTTTGGGCGTCCAGCACGCTTACATCGTCCAAGGCGTCGATCGCCCATTGAATGGCGTCGGGATCGACATAGTTCCCGACAAGTTGCTGAATAAAGGGAATGCCATTGGGACTACTACGGCCTCGCGGTTCGGCGCCCGCGTCGAACAACGTCCGGACGACGCTGTAATAGCTTTTGGCGAATGCCAGCGACACCGCGGTGACGCCCTCTTCGGTCTGCCCGTTCGAATCGGCGCCCGCGGCGAGAAATTCCTTGACCAGGGCCAGCATCTCGTCGTCCGTCGGTCTGTGAACCTCGCCGAGCAGGCGGATCAGCGGGGTGACGCCGGCGTAGTCGGCGAGGCTTATATCGGCGCCGGCATCGAGCAGAATCCGGGCAAGGTCGAGCCGGTCTTCCGAGATCGCAAATCCGAGTGCCGTGACTCCGTCGTTGTTTCGCACGTTCGGGTCCGCCCCGGCGCCCAGCAACGCCTCGACAATGGCAACATCGTCTTCGATGGGCGTTCGCCTAGACACCGCCATCATCAACGCCGTATCGCCGTTTCTGCTCTGCAGGTTGGGGTCGGCGCCCGCATCGAGCAGTCGCCGCACCACCGCCAGGTTGCCGGCTACCGTCGCGGCCATGAGCGCCGTCAACCCGTCTCCTTCCTCGATTTCGAAGAACTGCGCATTCACGTCGATCCCGGCGTCGATCAGCGCATCGACGACCGTCACGGTTGTTGCCTGAGCAAGGACCGACAGCCCGACATTGTTGACCACGGTCAGATCGCCGCCGGCATCGAGCAGAACCTCGATCAGAACGATGTCCTCGCGCTCCACCGCCCGAGTCAGCGGGGTATCGCCGTCTTCGTTGGCGACCTGTTCGGCATCCGCATCGAGCAGCAACTCGACCACGTCCTCGTGCCCCGCTTCGGTCGCCCGCATCAACGCCGTGTTACCCCCGGAATCCACCGCTTCCGTGTCCGCGCCGGCGTCGAGCAGAACCTCGACGGATTCGACGAAGCCGTGCGCCGCCGCCACGTTCAGCGCGCGCACATGCCACTTGGCGTTCGCCCTCAGGCCCCACATGTGCATGAACGTGAGTTCTCTGCCCGTACCGGTTCTGTCGCGCTCCTCCCTGATGACTCCCCAATCGATCACCGTGTTCGGGTCCATGCCCGCGAGGGTCAGGTACCTCAACGCCACGTGATCGTTCGACTCGGCGGCGATAAGCAGGGAGAAGGCGTTGAACGGATATCCGAGTTGTCCGAGCTTGAAGCGTGCCTCGTCGGGATCCTCCTCGCAGGCCGCCAGCGTCACCACGCACAGTGCCCCAAGAAACAACTTCAACATCCCGAGCAATCTGCGTTCCGGCATCACCGTCCTCCCCGCCGAATCGCGTCGCCCGTCGACGCGGCATCGCTTGCCCCGCCTACGCATCGGCCCCGGTTCATCGGCCGGCCGCGACGGTGTTGCGGCCCCGTTGTGGCACACATCGCGTGACCGAGGCGCACTGCACACGGGCTCGTGGCCGCGGCGCGGTCGCCAGGCATCTTGCGGTGTCGGTCAGTCATGTCCGGCCTCATCGCCAACGCGCATGCGCGGTCAATTCAACATGTCGTCGACCATTTTTTCGGTCTGTCTGACCAGGGCCTTTTGAGCGTTCAGGCACTTTTCAGAAAGGTCCGTGCCGAACGGATGCTCTTTCGCGCACTCTTCCGCGACCCGGGCGAGCTTCTTGGGGTTGTTGGCCAGATCCTCAACCGACGGCGCCCCGCAGGCCGATGCCAGTACAGCCAGCGTGAAGACGAATACGATGTTTCTCATTGCGATACTCCTTGTGTTGCGATGTTCACGCGTTCGTGGGCGCAAACGGTTTGCGGGCGAACGGCACGATCGTTGCCGCAAGTGCGCGGCGCCACGGTCCGCTCGACCGAATGAAATGGGTAATGGGACTGTGCAAAGCACACCCGGGGCGTCGATGCGAGAAAAACGCCGTGAGCGTCCGTCCGCACTGGCAGTCCGTGTTGAGTGAATTGCGTAAACCCGGCCGGCCGCTCGGCCGCCGGGCGAAATGGGGCGCGTTTCCGCCCTGGCAGCCTGCCCGACGGTTTTCGATGGCGTGGCCCGGTCGTGACGGCAGAAAAGGCGCGCACCGTCGATGGCTCAACAGTGAGGCAGCGCAATTCCGCCCAGGGCATACCGATCCTTGCGTTGACGCGGGTCCAACGACTCGCCAACTCCCGGCCACACGGGTGCCGGGCCGTTGGTAAACCCCAATCGAGCGATTGAAATTCCCGCCTATTCGCCGGGCTCGGGTAGCTACTCCCGTGCCGGTTAAACGGCTGTCATATTCAGCGAGCAACCCGACGTTGCGGAT
The DNA here is from genome assembly GCA_963663395.1 of Pseudomonadales bacterium. GTDB lineage: Bacteria > Pseudomonadota > Gammaproteobacteria > Pseudomonadales > Azotimanducaceae > Azophilus. The sequence goes on along the minus strand of OY760226.1, from coordinate 2,453,761 downwards.
CGGCCCGATGGGATTTACCAGTTGGCAATAATAATGAGATCGAGCCCTTACATACAAGTAGACCGCCGAATCGCCCGCCAGGTTCCGCGCTGCACCAAGCCGGGTTCGCTGGACGCCGCGACCCCGCGGGTCGGTAGGACGATCGCTCCCCGACGCCGGAAAGTCATGAAGGGGTCCAGGCCAACGTGGGCGACCGAGGTTTCGCTGAAACGGCCCGCAACGGGCGGTCCGGTGCTCGTTGAATCGACGAACCATGCCGGTCACCGCGACTCCAGCGCCACGACGCGTTCGAGGGTCGTTCTGCCTTCGGGGCAGGCGTCCGCAACGATGGCTTGTGCGAGCAGGCGCAGCCGCGCCAGCGAGATCGGGCGGTAGGCCAACTGCTCGACCGAGACGTTGATGTGCGGCGAGCGGGCACGTTGCCGGGCGTGCAGGTGTCCGTGGACGTTGACGTGACCAGCCGGCACCCGCGACAAGGGCGCGTGGGTCCAGATCAGCGGCGGGTCGCCGTCGGAGACGAGCAGGGCGTATGCCTCGTCGAACCCCTTAGTCCGCAGCCTGCCGTCGTTCGACAGGTCGTGGTTGCCGATCACCAACACCTTGCGGCGGCCGGGAGCCTCGCGAATGCGCTTCCAGGTGGCCGGAGACACCCCGTCGCCAAGCGCCACGTCCCCCACGCAGACCAGCACGGCGTTGGGCGCAACGGTGCGATGCCAGTTGTGCCACAGCGTGCCGCCCATCTCGTCGAGGTCTTCGAACGGCCGGCCGGCGTGCCGGATGATGTCCGCGTGCCCCAGGTGGAGATCCGAGAAGACCATGACCTCCTCATTGTCGGCATTCAGTGCAGCGGCGCCAAAACCGTTCAGCGCAGGCCGCATCGCCGTGTGCGCCCGGCCGTCCCGGCTGAGCGCCCGTCTGAGGTCCGGGCGATAGCGCTTGAGCGCCGCTTCCGGCGTCATCCTGCCCACCCGTCGTCGGGTGGCGCCAACCGGTCGAGATCCTCGCGCAGGCGGTCGAGCGCGTAGGGCGAGAGGCTCACCCCCTCGAGATCCGCCTTGTCGATCTCCACCGTCCAGTAGGAACCCGTCCGGATTCGGCGCACCGTGACCGGCCGTCGGGCACGCCCCGCGTCCAACTCCGCCTGCAGCCGACGGCGGGCCTCATCCGCCGAGCCGACGCCCTTGAGGCAGGCCGGCTCAAAAATGTCGGCGAGCGATGACTCGGGCGTCTCGACCGTCCCGTCGGCCCGCACGAAAAACTGCCCGGCCGCGTGGCCATCGATCGCGACCACATAAGCCCCGGCGCTGTTCGCCGCCGCGACGGTCACCGTCACACCGGACAGGCGAGGCCGGCGGCGATCGACACCTGTCCTGCGCACGGCCGTCATCGCCGCCACCCCGACCGGCGTTCGACCGGCATCCAGGAGCCGTCGGACGCCAAAGGTGTTCCCCGCGGCCCCGGCGCGTTGCCGTGACTCCCCGGGCGCGCGAGCGCTTTCCGTGGCGGTTGCCCGGTTCGGCCGACATGCCCTGCGACCTCCATGAGCCGCAACCGACTGCATGCGCTCATATCAGAAGTCCCCCTGAAAGTTTTCCAGGGGAATCACTGTCGCTTTCGGCGGACGCGGCCGGACGGGCGGCTTCGGCGACGCCGTGTCCGACTCTCCCGTTGCAGAGTCCGATTCCGACCTCCGGAACGGCGCGAGCTGCCGACGCTCGAACCGGCCGTCGGGCAAAACCGCGTAACACTCGCCCGGCGCCAGCGTCGACGGGGGACGGACATCGACCACCCGCGGCCGGTCCGGGACCGATGGGCACAGGCTGCGAATCCGCTGGATCGTGCCTTCGTCCGTCGTGCGGAAAAACAGTTTCGTTCCCACGTTGTTGAGCAGCACCGATATCGCGGCGCGGTTCTGCTCCGCGTTGCCGCCGGACGCGGCGAGCGTGTGCTCGATACTCGCCACCGACTGCGTCGCCAGCGCACAGAACGCACGGAACGAACGGCAGGTGTCGAGAAAACCCTGCTCGCCGTGTCCCTCGCCCGACGTCACGAACCGATGAAACTCGTCGGCGACATAGCCGACGAGCGGTTTCTTCACGCCGGTGGCCCGGGCTTCGTTGCCCAGCACGGCCTCGAAGAACGCCGCCTTCATCGCCTTGGCGACAAGCACCTCGCGTCCGCCGCCCAGTTTGGGCTGCACGACCCAGACGCGGCACCCCTCGTCGGCATCCACCGCATCGGCGAAATCGACGACATCGGCGCTTCCCTCCCGGACCAGCCACTGCCAATACGGCTCGACCCCGAAATAGAGCGTCCACGCGGGTGCCGACGCGCCGAAATCCCGGAGCGCCTGATGCGCGATGGCGAGGATGCTGGTGTAGTGCTCCGGTGCCCGTTGACGCTTGCCGCCCGCCAGCGATTCCCAACGGGCCACCTCGCTCCAGACGGGCTCCGCCCGGTCGTCGAACAACGGCGCGAGCGCCTCGGCCAGCGCGGAGGCGGGCAGCCCGATCTCGGATGTCCCGGTCCGGTTGCCGTAGCGGTCGGTCCTTGACTCGACCTGCGCCGGTTTCAGGAAGTGATCCAGGACCAGTTGACCCAGTGCCATGACGTTCGGCGCCGGCCGCACGCGGCCACCTTCCAGCTCGACTAAGCTGCACGCCCGCACGCGTGCCGCGACCGATTCACGATCGAAAGACTCCGGCGTGGCGCGCACCTCGTCGTCGAGCGCATCGAATCCGCTGCGAAAACGCGCGTTGTCCGCGTAGATCTCCGCGGCTTTGATCTCGGCCGCAAGCGATTCCCACCAGCCGGCCGCCAGGCCGGATTCGTCCGCCTGCGCGTTCAGCGCCAGTTCGCGCACCTTTTGTCGCAGCCGGTTTCGTCCAGACGACATGAAGCTGAACACGTTGGCGGTCAGATCCCTGTCCACATCGAACTCGTCCGCATCCGCCTCCCCGGATTGCCCCACCTGTTCCAGCAATCGCTTCAGGACCAGTTCCCGGCCTTCATCGAGCGCGTCGTCAAAGCGCTCCTGCAGCGTACGGCCGTTCAGGTTTTCCCGTTCGCTGTGGGCGCCGGCGGCTTTCTCCAGTGCGGTGGCGAGGATGCGCTCAATTTCCCGTTGCGGCTCCAGGAATCCCGCCTCCAGCGCAAAAGCGCCGAGCGCGGCGCGCACCGACCCCGGCGCGTCGCGAATCGACGGTGGAGCGTCGGCCCCCGCAAAAATCTCGGAGCGCCGGGCAATCACCGCCAGCGCCAGGGCCAGCGCCAGGGCGGCCAGGGCGCCTCCCTCACGGTCCCAGTACCCATGCCTCGAATCGCCCTTGATCAGTCCCGCCCAGACGGCTGCCGTCTCCCCGGTCGACAGCTCCGCCGAGCGCACCAGGATCTTGCGGGCGGCTTCTGCGATCCGTCCCGCCTCGATGTCCTCATCGACATCCCAGTGCGGCGCCGAAAACAGATTCAGGACCGAGGCCCGACGGTCCGGGCCGCTCGGTTCGATCAGCCGGACGTCATCCGCGAGATCCCGGACCGTCCCCAGCAGTTCGCGCTTCGGGTCGACGATCAGGGCACACCCCACACCGCCCGGCGCCGACAGCATCCCCCGCACCAGCGGCATCACGCCGGACACGGTCTTCCCGGACCCGGTTTCGCCCAGAATGAGGGTGTGGCGCAGTAGGTACTGTTCCTCCACCCGGCCATCGGGCCAGAGCGCCGACCACTCCGGCACGCGCACTGCGGGTCCACGGCCCTTGCGGACCTGCCGGTGCTTCCGCCCGACGTCGTCAATGAGGAACAGCTCGCGCGCCAGCGCGGGCGAGATCGTCCCGTCGATCGCGAACAGCGCCCGGTAAATTCCGGCCAGCGACGCCGCGTCGGACGCACTGCGATCGAGCAGTTTTCGCAAGCGCTTCGACGCGGCCTGCCTGGCCTCCGATGTTTTTTCTGATCGGCGGTCCACGGCTTCCAGCAGCCGGGAAATCACCACCCAGTCCATCTCGTGAAAGTCTTCGGTCTTCTTGCGCTTCTTCGCTGTCTTCGCCGCCTCGACACCCCGCTCGGCAAGCCGCGAAACCATCCGGGCATCGAAGTCGCCCAGCACGGTGGCCATGCCTGCGGCGGTGTAGGCGTCGACGTCCTGCGTCTCCGACACCGAGAACGGCGAATACCTGAGCCGGCATCGGCGCCGGGCGGACCGAACGTCACCGAGGCTCAGCAGATGGGCTGCGGTTCCCCCAATCGTCCCCGCCGCTACCGTGTCCACCCGAACGCCGTCGGCGCGCAGTTCGTCGATCAGGTCAAGCAGGCGCTCAAAAGCCACGAACTCGCCACCACCGGAGGAGACCGAGAGGCATATCCGGTCGTAGAAACAGTGCTCGCGAAGGAAGCGGATGACGCCGATGATTTCATCGATCGAGCCGTGGTCGATCGGTCCGGCGATCGGCACCACCGCGTGGTCGCGAAAATATTCGATAGCCATCGTTTACCTCCCCGCCCGTAAAACAGGCACTGCCGCGCATGCGAGGACGGCAGATCGAGGCGGCCGGGCGACGCAACGCACCGTCCGGTTTCGGCGGGCTCTCTCCGCGATTCGCCTCGCCGTCGGGCCGGAGATCACGTTCGCACCGACTGCCCGTTCGTGGTGATGCACGAGCCGGGCGCCGGGCGCGGTGATCCGGCGATGACCCATCGACCGCAGGACCGCCGCAGTGCTTGCTGCATTTGCCCGGGCGCGGGTGACCACGCGTACGCCCGCCTCCCAGTGTTCGAGCAGCGGCTGAATGCCACGGGCGAGCGCCGTGTCCAGGCCGCCGCTCAAGGCGATGCCCAAGCGGATTTGGGTGAAGAAATGTTTGTCGACCAAGCGCCGCATCTCGTCCACCCGTTCGAGAGCGACCTCGTCGGTCGTTGTGCCGACGGGCGAAATCGTCGGTCGGTAGCCTGATGATTCAACATTGATCATGGATCGTTTCCTTTTTCTGTCTGCGAGTGCGGACAGGCGCGGCACGCTGGGCGGCACCGTTGGGACGCGGTGGAAACGAACACGAAAGACGCACGCATCTCCCCTTGAGGTGCCGGCGCATTCGGCCGACAATCGGGAGACGGATGCGCATCGGGTCGGTCCGATGCGGAGCCCAGGTGCCGGGGCCATTGCCGTGGCCCCGGTGCTGACACCCGTGCGGCGAGCCGCCCGCAAAGCCCCTGCCTGAAGCACATGAGCCCCTGTTGCGATGCGCGGCTACGCCGTGTCACACTCGTCGGCAATAATAATATTGTTGAGAGAAAACGACAAGTGGGCATGTCGTTACAATCGTGAGTCAGAAAATTCCAGTTGGAGTCGTCGCTCGTCGCAACTATCCGTCAATGGACCCCGGTTACAGCCGCCATCTGCCCCGTCGACTCTCCGACGCCAGATCCCACGCCGGACTGGAGCAGGCAGAACTTGCGCGTCGCATCGGTATCCCGGCATCCTCGGTCTCGCATTTCGAGGCTGGCCGGCGCAGGCCGAGTCTGCACAATTTGTACAAGCTCGCCGAGGCGCTCGACGTCAGTACCGACTACCTGTTGGGCCGTACGAGCGACCGCGCGGCGCACCTGGACCGAGACCATTTTCTCCGGCTGGGGGACATGGACAAGAACGAGCGGGAGATCATGGTGGAAATCGCGAAGGTGCTCTCGAAGCGGGTGCGTAAGTAACAATGACGGGGCTTGGTGTGTTCCCGGAAGTCGCATCCCGTCGTTACTGTGGCAGTGAGCGTACCGGAGTGCTCGCGCTGGAGGCACCTGAAATCTGCAGCGCTGCCGGATTGCAGATCGTGCTCATTCCGGCAGGTCTATCCTGAACGGAATCGAGGTCAAGTTTTCATGGGTTCGTTGAAGGGAGCAGATATCCAGTGACTGCGGCTGTTAAAGAAATGTCTCAGGCAACGCCAGACTCCGTTGGCAAGCCGGTAGGGAAGATTCCTGTAGCGCTCAGCACTCGTTTTCTAGAGCATTTCAGCGAGCAACTGTATTCGTCGCCGCAAAAGGCGTTCGAAGAGTTAATTTCAAATGGTTGGGATGCAGGAGCAACCATAGTCGACGTGCGCGTGGATCCAGACCTGACGACACCGGGTGCCACGATGGCTGTGTTCGACAATGGGGTATCGATGGACCAAGCGGGACTCCGCGAGCTGTGGCACATCGCTTTTTCTCCGAAACAGGGCAGAGGGACGGAATATGGTCGTCCACTGATCGGCAAATTTGGTATCGGAAAGCTGGCCACGTATGTGCTCGCTGAGCGTCTCACCTATATCTGCAAGGCTGAGGACGGCGTTATCCGGCGGGTGACCATGAACTACGGAGACGTTGACGCCCAGAAGGGCGCAGAGGCTGATCGCCTGATTAACGACCTGCAGTTGGACGTGTTCGCACTTGAGGAGTGGGAACTAGCTGAGGCGCTTCAAACAGTGTACGCCGGCGAGGAGATCATTCAATTGGTCAACGGCCAACAATGGGATGGGCAGGACAACGCCGATACCGAAGTTGCAACAGATACAGTCGACCATGATGAATTTGGAGGAACGGCGACAAATCTCGATCGGCCGACAAGTGACACCTGGACATTGGTGGTGCTGTCCGACCTTAAGACCACAGGGCGCGAGCTTAAGCTGGGGATTCTCCGAAGAATGCTGGCAGCAGCGCTCCCCTTCGGCACAGAAATGACGATCTGCGTCAATGGAGAAAGACTCAGGTCCTCTAAATTGGATGCGACGCTGGTGGACGAGTGGATAATCGGACCGGACCTGGGTATCGACTACATTGAACTTGAAGAGGCCAACAATGGACCGTCGCAAGGTGGTACAGCAACGCCGTCAGACGATGACGCCGATGAATCAGGCAGTCAAGGAACGACGCGGGTCGAGATCACGTCGGGCACCGATCCGTACCCGTATGTCGAGTTGCCGGAGATCGGACGTGTCACTGGGCTTGCAAGGTTGTTCGAGGAGAAGATAAGCGGAGGCAAGAGTGAAGAGCGCGGGGCCTCCAATGGATTCCATGTCAACGTCCTCGGAAGGATCGTAAATCAACTCGATCCGAGTTTTGGGGAGGAGAACCTCAGCCATGCGGCTTGGGCACGGTTTCGCATGGCAGTTCGTGCCGATGGGCTTGACAAATTCCTGACGACGAATCGGGAGCAGTTCAAGGAATGTCGGGGCATAAAGGTCTTCCGGGCCTTCTTGAGACGTGTATTCAACAAGGCGAGAACCGCCCACGACAGTGATGTCAATGTGATGCTGCCTGACGGCGGAGATGTGCTCGTTCAATCGCTGGGGGTTGTCTCGCTGAATCCACTCCGTAGTGTGGTATCGGAGGCATTGCGCACGCAGCCGACCCTCCCAAGCCTATTTGATGAGGCGGGTATTGCCGATCGGGAACAAAAGAGACAGTCATGGAGGGAAGACACCGCTGAGAACATCAGGAACGCGCTGGGACAGGTCAAGTACGAAAAACTCGATGACGAGAGTTTTGTGAAATTCAGGATACGCGACAGTTCCGTGGTCGTGAATAGAGAGCATCCGTTCGTGATTGAGCACTCTCGCAGCAAGGCAGAAAAGGAGCTAGTACGTACCGTGGCGATGGTTGACTTGCTGGCTGATGTCTATGCGCTCGACATCGGCATAGACCCGAGTTTGCTCAGTAGCGTCCGCGACTATCGGGACACACTCATGCGATTTCGGGCTATGCAACGTCGGCAGTCGGGCGTTCACATCGCGCGCCTATTACAGCAAACACAGCACGACAGCAGAAACTACAAGCGCTTGGAGGCGGCAGTGTCGGATGCGTTGAGATATCTGGGCTTCGACGTGCTGGAACTCGGAGGACCTGGAGACCCTGAGGGGATTGCGAAAGCATTCACAACTCCAACCATGACAAACCCCACGAGGGATAATCCAAATCCCCCCTTGTACAGTTTCTCGTTCGACGCCAAGTCGTCGAAGCACAAGGTAGCGAAGACGGGAAACATACCGCTGGATGCAGTGGTAGAGCACCGCATCAGGTACAACGCCAATTACGCGCTCGTCGTCGCCCCTGGATTCAGCAAAGGCGCTTTGCCGAGTCGATGCCGAGAGCAGGAAGTCACTCCGATGACGGCGCGCGACCTTGGGAGACTGCTCGAGTATACGGTTGAATATGGAGCCATACCTGTCACTACCCTGCGCGAGGTCTTCAGGAACTTCGACCCCGATGAAGTGTCGAATTGGGTACAGGCGCTGGAAGGCAAGTTGAAGGCGAGCCGCAAGCTCACTATCGATGTATTCCTCAAGGCGCTCGAATCGCTCAAAGGAAAGATCCCGGACGCACTCGCCGCTTCGACCATAGCGTTGACCTGCCGCGATTCGTTGGGTGCCGTGGAAGTCCAGGAATCGGACGTTTCGGCACTCGTCAAAGGGCTTGAAGTGCTCGTGCCTGACCTCGTGGGAATCAGCGAGGACAAGGTTGTGGTGAACGCAAGCGCGAGTCGCGTCGCCGATGCAATTCAATCCCAGCTTGAAAAGCTACATGGAGAGGAGAGTCCCGACGATGCGTGACTCAGCCAGCCCCAAGTTGAAACCGATTCACCCCTTCCCGGCGCGAATGGCTCCGGGCGTGGTGATGGATAGGCTGGCTGAACTGAGAGAAGGCAGTCGGGTGCTTGATCCAATGGCTGGGTCAGGGGTCGTACTGAGGCACGCGATCGAATTCGGACATCAGGCTGTGGGGTTCGATCTAGACCCACTCGCCGTATTGATGTCGCGAGTGTGGACTACGCCAATTTCAGAGAACCAGTTGGACGTGTGGGCGGACCGCGTTTTGAGAGAAGCTCAGACAACGAAGGAGCGCACGACACGACTTGATTGGATAGATGGAGACGAAGAAACCGAATCGTTTGTGGAGTACTGGTTCGGAGAATCGCAACGCGCGGAACTTAGGCAGATTGCGTACGTGCTGAGTCGATACGGTTCAGGTGACTGCAAGGAAGATGCAGCATCGCTTGATCTGATTCGACTGGCGCTGAGTCGGATAATCGTCACCAAGGAGCCGTGTGCTTCGCTTGCGCGGGACACTTCCCATAGTCGGCCTCACAAGGTTTTGGAGAGTTCCCCGTTCGAAGTTATTCCTGCCCTTGATCGTTCAATACGCATGCTACGGAAAAGGTTGATCGGGCAGCCACCCAGTGCAGCAGCAGGAGTGGAGCCGGGCGATGCGCGAAATCTGGGGACTGTAGGAACAAGATCGGTGGATGCGGTGATCACTTCCCCGCCTTATCTGAACGCGATCGACTACTTGCGGGGCCATCGGCTCTCTCTGGTTTGGCTCGGACACGGGCTAAAAGAGTTGCGGCGGATACGATCGAGCAGCATCGGCGCGGAGCGTGGGCCGGACGACCGCAACGTCCACCATCTGTTCTCGCGCATGAAGCAAACGATGGGAGACTTGGCACAGCTACCAAGCCGTTACCGCCTGATGATCGATCGCTACGTGGAAGACCTCTACCGAATGATGTCGGAGGTCGCCCGTGTGCTGCGCCCTGGCGGAACGGCGACGTTGATAGTCGGAAACAGCTGCCTGAAGGGCACTTTCGTGAGAAACGCCGCCGGAGTTGCCGAGGCGGCGAAAATGGTCGGCCTAGTGCCGACGAAGACGTTTGAAAGGACACTACCTGACAGTAGACGATATTTGCCGGTCACAAAGGGGGGCCAACTCGGCCGCAGGATGCGTACAGAGACGATCTGCGACTTTTGTCGGTGAGCAGATTGGACTCACAAGACGTTTGAAGCCTGGAGTACTAGTCAAGGACTTGGCTCGAATCGCCCTCGTCCGGGAGATGTATGTTCCCCCGCTTCCTTGGCGTCAAAGGATCTGCAGGTCTTCGGCGGTCCAACAAGGAGGTGGAATCGGTGATCCTGGGGTTTGATACTCTCTGGCTTGAGGCCACGTCCGCTTGTTCCCGCGCAGGTGTCCTGCAATCGATCCAAGCTAGTGTCTATAGGCATGGTGTTAGAAAGGCTGTCTCTGGCGCCAATGGCCGATTGATTCCCGCTGTTTCGCATCGATCAGTAAGGGAGTCGCACCGGAGTGTTAATTGGGCCAGTCGGCGCGTAGCGGAGACCCCATGCCGCAGGGACGGCAGTCCTCCCTCCGGGTGTCGCGCGAGCGGCCCGGGGCAAAATTTCGTCAAGTTAAACACGCTGGGGTCATGGCGCCTCGCTCTGTACAGCCCTGCGCCTAGATGACCGTTCCACTGCCTCCGTAACCTTCATAGTCTAGCGCCGTATTTCACTATAAAACGTAATACTTTCAGTATATTATAATTCTCACTTCGTCGCCGGACTCTCTGGATGGCATGTGAATCGGGCTGCTTTTCTTCCTCGCGTCAATTGGGCGTGGTACATTCGACCACATAGGAGACAACTATGATCGCGCCCACATCGAATCGTCGGCGAGAATTCGGAAAGGATTAAAAGGTGAGCGCTACCGCACATTGGGCTGGCCAGGAATTCATGGTCTACGATTCGATTCACCAACGATGGAATTCTGTCCCAGGGGTCTACATTTTTGCCGGAGTTGATGGTGGATCGTGGCGAGCCTACTACGTTGGACAGACGCACTCACTTGCAGAGCGCCTTAGCAGCCATGAAAAGTGGTCTTCCGCAGTTCAATCTGGTGCGACACACGTTCACGCCTGTGTTGTTCAAGATGAGTATCAGCGACCAATATTGGAGCGAACGCTAATCAATAGCTTTTCTCCGCCGCTCAACGCAACTTGAATTTGCAATGCCTGACTGGCTTGAAATCGTTGGAATGGTCGTAGTGATTTTGGGGGCCATAGTCGGCGCAGGTTACGGTCTGATTAAAGTTGGCGAGTGGAAAGGTGGTGTCGATTCACACCAAACAGCCTTTACGGCGTTGGCCGCAGAAATAAAAGACAAACTCGACGAAATTCTCTCGCGGCTTGACCCTTCTCCCACCAGCGCATCCAGCCCCACCACGTTGACGGATTTGGGTCACCGCATATCTGAACGGATCAAGGCCAAAGAATGCGTCGAGTCAATCTTTCATCTATTTAATCGTGAAGCCCGCGACAAACAACCCTACGAGATACAGCAATCGGCGCTGGCATTTGCAAAAGATGATGCCCTTTGGTCAGAAGATGAATTGAATGGTTTCAGGCAATGCGCCTACGATGAGGGCATATCGATTGACGCCGTGCATGAAGTGTTGGGCATCGAATTGCGCGACCGATATATCAAGGAAGTGACACAAGATGAGTGAACCACCATCCACGTTTCCACCAATTAGACTCCGTTATCAAAGCAAGCACGCGTCCGTATCAGCAGCCCTAGAAATAGCCAGGGTCGCGGTTTTAGGTATGAATAAATCGTCGGACGTAATGGAGGTAATTGATAACATACCCAAGGTCGTCAAGATCATCGAAGAACAGATGCACTGGAAATTCGAAGACGGGTCTCCTGTCGATAACGATCCATGACCGAAGCCTTCTCGGTCGCTTGGGCCAACTTGATCACCGCTGCTGTACAGTCGCCGCCGCTATACCTCGGCGCGAGCGCAACGCGGTCGGAACCGCCAGCATTTCGCATCTCAAGCAACCCAGCCGCTACCGGGTTGTCCGGAATTCGCTTGAGTTCGCCTGTCTCCACTGAGTAGCTGTCGTTGGAGGCCGGGATTTATCAAAATTTGGGCGAAACCAAATGCGCGGCAGTCCGTACCAAGCAAGCCTAGCATCTAGACAACACTACTTCATCTCGTGCTACGCTAGGCAGCGTTTGAATCATGCTGGAAGAACAGCTGGCAAATCAACGCCAACCACATGGGTGAATCTCCCTGAATCTTCGGGGGCTGTTTCGTTAGGGCCATGCTGCCTCAGCCGCCCTTTCCAATTCCTGAAAATACAGGCTCTCTTTCTCCGCCGGTGGCAGGTCACCGTTCGGTTGGAGCAGACGTCGGTTATTGAACCAGTCCACCCAGTTCAACGTGGCGAACTCCACCGCATCGAGATTCAATCGGACTTTGACTCAGGGATTAGAATGGCGGACTGAGATTCATTCTGGATCCCGCCATCGTATCGATTCCTCATTCGTCATTCGGTTAGAAACACGCGAAGCAGACGGAGCTTATTCAAAAGCTCATCGAAGGTCACAATTTCTACGTCTTTTGAATTCCCTCTAAACAGCTCGAACGACTTTTGTCGATCCTCCCCGTCGGGCATCGTGCCAACAACGAGACTGCAATGAACCGAATAGGTCTGGATATCGCGGTCTCGGCTGTTTTCCTTGATTTGAGCGATGTGACGTTGAAGATTGTACTTCTGGTCAAGCACTTGATTGATTGCACCAGATAGGCGGGAACTCGGAGTGTAAACATCTTCTCCATAGGGCCTCGCATTGAGGAGTTTTTCTTTTGGCGTCTTGATTTCGACAATCGCCATGTTATTGGTCATATCGGTTTTCACCAAGAAGTCGGCAATCTTCTCGCCCTTGCCCGATATTCTGCGTCCACCAACGGAAGCTTGACTCTGAACCATAACGATGGGATGACCAAACGCAATACTCAACACGAAGGGATTCTCACTCAAGAATTCTTGCCATACGGCTTCCTTGTGATTTTGACTTAACATTCTTTCGAAACGTTCGATCAATGCGTCAAGCGTAACAAGTTCTATGTCTCCTCTCAGCTTGGCGAGCTTCTCTGGGTTTTCTTGCGCTATGGTCTTGGCATTGTTCGTCAGGGCGCTGAGAATGTTATCTTGATCTTCGTTTGATATGTCGTCGTCACCTTGTGCCAGCTTCGTGAATTGTTTTCGTAGTGGGCTCCGGCCCATGGTGACGGCCACCTCGGGCTTTCCAACTCTCTGGGCGAATTGATTGTAGACGTTAGCTCGATTAACTGAGTTAGCAGCAGTTTGGCTCGTGTTGGTGACTCGATTGATGGACAATCGGACTTTTTCGAAGTCTTCGTAAGAAATGTAGAATATTCCATTGCCTTCGTCGATCGCAGTCTCATGTGCAGTTTCAATCAGGATCTCACTGCAGTCACTTAGACGCTCCACTGCCTCGACAATGAATCTGTATTTCTTTGCAAAACCAAGTCCATACTCATAGTCCTTGGTGAATGTCTTTGGCAACTCTTCCAATACTTCAACCACTTGATCTTGCGTCAACGGCGCATCCCGGAGACGTTCGGCGCCTACAGCACTTTCTTCAATTTGCTCGCTTGGGCCAATAGTCGGAGATTCGAACGATTCAGCGGAAGTCGACCGTGCGCCGCCGCTTGAATCCAGCCATACAAGATTTTTCCCCACTAGGGTGATTCGTTTTACTTTTTCGTATCTTGGCTCGAGAAAGTTGCTATCGCCCCCCAGCGTATTCGTTGGGAACATTGTCAATCGGTGGTTCCTTCTATCTATCTCCAATAGTTGGACGCGATAAGAATTGGGTTCGTCTGGATTGAGGTGCGAGATTTCAAGCTTTTCTACTGACGGAACGTAGAATACGTCGAAAGTCCCCCGCGCATTGGACTCTACGGCCAAACTACCATCCCGCCGTTCATCTAGATCGTCATGAATTCTTACCATGTGTGGGAACCCTTATCAGAGACTTCGTGCATTTCTAGCTCGTACTGTTGGTTGCTGCTGCCGCTGTTCTGGCTTCGTAGTTGAGTTTGGCGCCACTCTGTACCGCTGTTCGTGAAGTTCTGGCGCATAGATCTACTTTCCTTGAATTTCGGACCGTGACCGGTTAGCGATCATGAGCAGCAGCGTATCAATTGGCGTCTAACCTACGCGCAGCCTCAGTAGGCCGCCAGTCCGTTGGTAATTGGACCGAGTATCGAATCTACAAACTCAATCCTCGTCACATGGGCGAAGTCCATTGATCACCCAGCCATGAATCGGCCCGGGGTAAATCTGCTCATACGAAGCGAAGTATCAGGTCGCCGACCAGCCAGCAGACAGCACCTCTGCTTGCTCAAGCACCGTCATCGTCGCCTTTTCCTGCTTGTCCGGCGGGTATCCATGCCTGCGGAGTGTTCGCCGTACCAACCGACGAAGGTGCGCGCGGACATTTTCCCTCAGGGTCCAATCTATGGTCACGTTGTTCCGCACGGTCTCGACCAACTCCCGGGCGATGTTTCGCAAAGTTTCGTCACCAAGCACCTGCACGGCGCTGTCGTTCGCGGCAAGCGCGTCGTAGAAGGCGAGTTCGTCGAATGACAATCCGAGGGCATCGCCTCGGCCGTCCGCCTCCCGCATTTCCTTCGCAAGAGCGATCAACTCCTCGATCACCTGAGCGGCCTCGATGGCCCGGTTCTGATAACGCCGGATTGTCTGCTCAAGCATCTCTGCAAACGAGCGGGCCTGAACAACATTCTGCTTCCGACGTGTCGCCAATTCACCCTTGAGCAGTTTCTGGAGCAGGTCGACGGCCAGGTTTCGCCGTTTCATCCCTTGCACTTCGGACAGGAACTCATCCGACAAAACCGAAATATCCGGCTTCTCAAGTCCAGCCGCCGAGAAGATGTCCAGCACCTCGTCCGACGCCACCGCGCGAGACACGATCTGGCGCACGGCATGGTCGAGTTCCTCGTCCGATCGTGCCTCGCCGCTCGAGCGTTTGGAGAGCGCCGCACGGACCTGCTGAAAGAAGCCCACGTCGTCTCGAATGCGGATCGCCTCTTCGTGTGGTATCGCCAGAGCAAAGGCTCGGGACAGGTCGCGCACTGCCTCCAGGCACCGATTCTGTCCGTTCTCCTGAGCGAGGATGTGCTCCTGTGCCCCGGGAATCAGGGTCAATCGGTCAGCCTTCGAGTCCCCCGTCCACGCCGACCAGTCGAACCCGTGGAACAGCCCGCAGCAGATGTCGTATTTCTCGATCATCACGGCAACGGCCTGTTCCTGATCGAAAGTCGCCTCTCCCTCGCCGCCGCTTTCCGTGTATGTCTTGAGCGCCTTTTTCAGTTCGTGCGCCAGCCCGAGGTAGTCCACGACCAAGCCGCCGGGCTTGTCCTTGAATACGCGGTTCACCCGGGCGATCGCCTGCATCAAGCCGTGCCCGCGCATCGGCTTGTCCACGTAGATCGTGTGCAGGCTCGGAGCGTCGAATCCGGTCAGCCACATATTGCGCACGATTACGACGCTGAACGGGTCCTCCGGCTTTCGGAATCGCTTGCGCAATGCCTCACGCCGTGACTTGTTGCGGATATGCGGTTGCCAATCCAGTGGGTCGGAGGCGTCCCCGGTCATCACCACCTTGAAGACCCCACCACCGTCGCTGTCTGCATGCCATTCGGGCCGCAAGCGCGTGATTTCCCGATAGAGATCGACGCAGATGCGCCGGCTCATGCAGACGATCATGGCCTTGCCCTCCAGGACATCGAGGCGCTGGTCGAAATGATCCAGGATGTCGCGAGCGATCAGCGACAAGCGCCTGGGGGTGCCAACAACCGCCTCCAATTGCGCCCACTTCGATTTCAGCTTCTCGCGGCGAATGTCATCTTCGCCTTCGGTCACCTCCTCGAAATCGGGGTCAACGTATGGTTTTTCGTCCTCGTCTAGGGCCAGTCTTGCAAGCCGGCTCTCGTAGTAGATGGGCACGGTCGCTCCGTCGTCGACCGACCGCCTGACGTCGTACACGCTGATGTGGTCGCCGAACACGGCCCGCGTGCTTGCATCCCTGAGTTCAATCGGGGTGCCTGTAAATCCGATGAACGAGGCATTGGGCAAGGCGTCCCGCATGTGCCGGGCAAACCCATCGATGAAGTCGTACTGACTGCGATGCGCCTCGTCCGCAATCACAACGATGTTTTTCCGGTCGGACAGCAAGGGGTGCTGCGTTTTGCCCCTCTCTGGGAAGAACTTCTGGATGGTGGTAAAGATGATGTGGCCGGCTTTAACCGCGAGTCTTGAGCGTAGGTCGGGTCGGTCTTCCGCTTGCTCAGGGGGGAGACGCAAAACATCGGCGCAACGGGAAAAGGTTCCGAACAGTTGATCGTCGAGGTCATTGCGGTCCGTCAGTACAACGATGGTGGGGTTGCCCATGGCCGGTTCTCGAACGATCCGTCCGGCATAGAACGCCATCGTGAGGCTTTTGCCCGATCCTTGTGTGTGCCAGACGACGCCGATACGCCGGTCTCCCGCTTCTCCCCCAGCGGCACCGCCTACCCCAACGGTATCCAGCGCTTCACTCTGCAATTCGGCTGCGCGTAATGTTTCCGCGATGGCCGTCTCGACCGCGTGGAACTGGTGGTAGCCCGCCATCTTCTTGACGAGGTCTCCGCTGCCGTCATCCTCGTAGACAATGAAGTCCCGTATGAGTTGGAGAAAACGCCTGTGCTCGCACACGCCTTCGAGCATCACCTGGAGTTCGGTCAGGCCGGACTCCGCCTCCTTGTCGCCGGAGATGGTTCTCCAGCGCTTGAACCATTCCTTGCCGGCCGTGAGCGTGCCCATACGGGCCTCCAGCCCGTCGGAGACGATCAGCGCCTCGTTGTACGCAAACAGCGAAGGGATTTCCGTTAGGTAGACCTGGTGTTGTCCGTAGGCGGTCCAGATCGTGGCCTGCTCGTCCGTTGGGTGTTTGAATTCAATCACCACGAGCGGCAAGCCATTGACGAACAGCACGGTGTCGGGGCGGCGTTCGTTCGCATCCTCGACCACGGTGAACTGGTTGACCGCAAGCCAGTCGTTGGCCTCCGGGTTCTCGAAGTCGATGACCGACGCTTGCACACCTTGGATCGCACCCCCAGGTGCCCGGTACTCAACAGTCACGCCGTTCACGAGCATCCTGTGGAATGCACGGTTCCGTGCCTCCAGCGAGGTTCCCTCCAGTCGGGTCAAGCGGCGACAGGCATCATCGACAGCCTCCGAGGGAAGGGTAGGATTCAGGTCCGCGAGCGACGCGCGCAACCGCTTCTCAAGCAGGACATCTCCGTAACTCTTTCGCTCTTCGCCTGGACTTTCCGGCGCGATTTCCGGGCCAGAGACCGTCGCCCAACCAAGCCCTTCAAGCCATTCGAGGGCCGCCTCTTCTACGTCAGATTCGCATAGACGCGCCATAGCAACTTCTTCCACTTTTCCAGCCACTCATAGGAGCAGGATCTGGTGGCCCGCGCTCCAAGTAGTCAGCGTTCCAATATCCGTTTGCACCGAAGCGAGCGTCAAACTCTTTCAACGCCTTTTCGGCTAGCCGTTTGGAACAAGAGGGCACATGCCCCAATAACCACTTACAATCCAATAAGATACTGGGAGGTTTGTTGGGCCATTATCCCAATGGCTTGCGATTTGAACCCCTCGATATCGCCGCGCTGTCCGAATCGCGACGCACTCAATACTGTGAATGCACTTCAACCAAGCGCTGTTGTATCTTGTGAACACGCTCTTTGGGGTCTGGATACGCCTCGGCGAGTCGTTCAGACCATACGCAAGCTGTTTCCCACAGGTCTCGCCACAAATTGAAGGGAAATTCATCGTGTCCCATCTCAACCACGTCTTCCAAACACTCAGCACCTTCAGCCGTCGCGCCGCGCACATGGACCGCGAAAGCGAAGGCGGCGATTTCAATATGATCCATTGTGTTGTTCTCTCTGCCGGTTGAGCAAGCGATTTAAGTACTTTGTGGACGAAGACGCGACTATCAGACTGTTGGCCAATATTTCAGAATTTAAAGCATCGACCATTTCTCTGGCATCCGGTCCTTTGTGCCAAGTGACAAGCTCTTCGCTACCGGAAGGGCCATAGCAAGCCACGAGAACGTCTGGGGCGATAGGAAAGAGGTTGCTTGCATCCTCATCTTCTAAAGTACTGCCGTAGGGGATCATAGGAACAACTGGGTCGCTCCCGATCACGAAACCAATTTCCAAGTCCGCCAACACAACGATGAGGAGCCCTTTGTTCCGTAGCGTCCCAAATAGCGGATCATTTCTGGCCAGCAGAACATCAATCCAAGCG
Organism: Pseudomonadales bacterium; assembly: GCA_963663395.1. Lineage (GTDB taxonomy): Bacteria > Pseudomonadota > Gammaproteobacteria > Pseudomonadales > Azotimanducaceae > Azophilus. The sequence goes on along the minus strand of OY760226.1, from coordinate 2,435,772 downwards.
TTGTCGACAGCAGATCGTCTTCTTTCAGGCGTCCCCATTTCAGCCCTAAATTCTTTCTCATCTTCCTCCGAGAAAGGCCCCAGCACCTTGATTGTTTCCCTTCTGGCCCAATCGACCATTTTTTCGTTGTCAATGACTTCCCGTAACGCCAACGTCCGCCTCATCTGGACGCAAAAGAAAAAATCCCAGGCTTCTTTTTCTGCTTCCGTCAAACAAGGCTCCTGCCCCCTGCGGGCGCACCGCAGGATTTTTCGTACCACCAAATCCGCAGGCGCCTCAACACTCCTCGCTAGTTCAGATTCCTTTGAGGCATCTTTGCGACGCCTTATCGTGTCGTGCTTTGCGTAGAGACGGTTTTTGACGAATGCGTTGCCAACCGTGGAAGAGAATTGTGCTTCGTCGTCTTTGCGATAACAGTGGAGAAGCCCATGCTCATCCACAAAATTGCGAAGAATCATCCGAGGCACATAGTGGTGTCTTGTAGGTTCTTTCTGGGGCATTTGTTGCGGAGGATAGATCGCTTGCTGGAGTATTGTGCCTTGGCCTCTTCTGAATCGCTAGGCTAACCAAGCCGATAAAGCGGAGTAAGCGGCAATGCCTCACAATTTGACCTATACCTTCAAATTCCAAACCGTATCCTTTTCAGGGCATTGAATCCTTGCTGCATTTCGGAATCGACAGCCCCACCACTTCGACTAATTCCCGTTCAACTGGATCTGTTCCAGCCCTCACTGGGACACGGAGTTACAAGTCGCCGCCTCCGAAAGACCCAAAGAACCCGTGCGATATGCTTCCAATAGAATCGGCCAGTCTGTCTACCTCGACAGAGGTAATCGCGACCTTTCGTCCAACAACGGCATCTGCGCCTGTTCTGCGGACATACTCGTCGTCGACTACTCCCATCTTGTGGGCCACCAAGTGCCGCTTTTGAAACAGGATGACGACCTCTTGCCATGTTTGCTGCGGTACGAATGCGGCAAGATCGAATCCGAAATGTTCCTGTATCTTCTCGCGGACATTGGGGAGATTCTGAAAGCTGAGCCTGGTGGCTACATCCTCATTTGAAGCCTTACCGGCATAAACACGGCACAGTTCTCGACCAAACCCGTCAAATGCCGAGACGCAGTCCTCAAGGGCATTCTCAAGCAGTTTTTCAGCTATTTCCGGCGCAGCTTCATCCGCCAGGGCAACCATTCTGCGCACGAGATCCAAGTTTTTCTCCAGGATTTGAAGCGAGTTGTGTTGCCTACAGTCTGGGCAAAACGCAAACACCCCGAAGACGGCGTATCGCAGCGTACAATTGTTGCAATCTACCTCAGTCTCCAGTTCATGTTCTCTGTAACGATGTACAGGAACCCGGCGTCCAGGTTTCAACTTCATCGAGATGCCAATCCCGAAATCTCCTTTCGGCATGTAGTCAAATTCCAACCCCTTGAGGTCTTTTCGATAAGCATCCACGACTTTGCGCTTGACGACGGAGCGGGCGTAGCTGAGTTGCTGCTGAGTCCGAAAGTGGTCGTGCGGCGCAGTGTATCCACAATATGCGCAGTGACAGGGCAGGTCTTCTCCATCAAGTCCAGTACCCGGCACTATTTTGAAATACCGTTCGCAGTCTTCTTCCGGGCATTCCCTCCCCAAGTAACCGCCCTCATCCAATGGCATTTGGACTGAAATCCTGTTGCCCAGACGCCTAAGATTCTTCATGCGGAAACGGGTCATGTTGCGATCTTCTCCAGACCTCCCACACCAAGATCGCCGGAGATGAGCTTTGGAACCAGCGCGTCTCGTAAGCGAGAAAGCGTGCGATTTTGGTGAACGTTGTGGATAGTCCGTCGTAGCAATGGTCCTGCAACATCTTCAAACACTTGTGCCAGATGCACTGGCGGCAAGGCCACAGGGTAGCTCGCCATTGACTTCCAACTCGTTCGCGGCATTTTTGTGCCTGTCGAGGTTTGGTCGGTGTATGCGACGAATTCGACCGAGGATACAAGCGCCAGCACGAAGGCGTCCCAAGCTGGGCCCTTTGGCGAAACCACGACGATGTCAGTGGAACAAATTCCGCTGACTGGAGCTATGCCAACTTTATGAAAGTAAGGCCGAAGTTTGCCAAAGAGAAACTCACCCGTCTTGAAAGCGGACTTGGCACTTTTTACGCTTTCTGCACTACCCCACGCCGACAGGCTGATCGACCGACGAGGCATGTGTTCAAGTCCGATGTAGGCAGTCTGAGGATCTAATTGCGACGGATCAACGCCTCGACGAGGCGAATGGGCAACATCGGCAAGGTTGCTTGGCACCCAACCTGCGGGCAACGGCCCTACCTCCGAGTTTTCCATGCGACCTGGGAACTGCGTGTCGATCTCCTCAGGCAACCCCGTGTCCCGTCCCTCCATCTTGGCCCGCACGGGATCGAAGTCCACAAACCACGACTTGAACAGCGCCCGAACCAATGCCTCCAAGGTCTCGTTCATGCGGCGGCCAAGTTCAATCTTGTCGTCGAGCGTGCCGAGGACGCGGGCTATGTTCCGTTGTACAGTGATTGGGGGAATAGGAAGTCGGAATCGAGGAATATCTGCACACTTCAGGCTGTCAAACACCGCACCTACGTTCAAGTACATTCCGACTTGTTCCCACCATTGAAATCCTTGGACCAGCCACCGAAGAAAAGGCTTGAACACATGTGTTCCGTCAGATCGCAGTAAAACCAAGTTTTGACCCAGAGCAAACTCGAGGTCATCAGGGACCAATCCTGTTTCTCCTGGGTTGCAACGTCTCGATAGAACTACGTCGAATGGTTCTGGATTGGCTTTCTTAGTCCACTCTTCCAAGTGCTCACGCTTGATGCGCCGGGCGCCTTCAAACGTGATCCGACCGTCTCTGACTTGCGGTATCCCAACATAGGGCCAGCCAGACTTTGCGGCAGGCGGTGTACGATGCTCGCAGTCATGTAAAGAGACACCCGCCTCACGAAGTGACATCGTAGGCCAGTTGTCAATCATATCCCAGATCCTGGAGGGTTCGAGCGATGGCAGTGTCCAACTGTCTAGCTTTCTCTTGCTGCTGCCTAAAGAGCAAGACGAGCCTTTTCATGTTCACTTCAAACGGTTCGCCGTCGTCTTCCCGGGCCTCCACACCGACATACCTACCAGGTGTGAGCACATGTCCATGCTTGCGCACTTCGTCAAATGGCACGCTCCTGCAGAACCCGGGCACATCTTCGTACTGTGCTACGCCATGCCCCCCACGCCACACATGGTAGGTCTTCGCGATACGAGCCACGTCTTGGTCTGCAAGTTCCCGATGGGTGCGATCAACCATTCGGCCCATCTTGCGGGCATCAATGAACAGGATTTCCCCCCTACGCTTGCGGTTGCGCGCCACGAACCACAGACATGCGGGAATCTGCGTCGAATAGAAAAGTTTGTCAGGCAACGCAACCATGCAATCCACCAGGTCGCCGTCAATCAGGTTCTTCCTGATCTCGCCTTCTCCCGATTGATTTGAAGACATTGCACCATTGGCCAGCACGAAACCCGCAATTCCCTTCGGTGCCAGATGGTGAACGAAGTGCTGAACCCACGCAAAGTTGGCGTTGCCCTTGGGTGGAACGCCGTGTTGCCACCGCTTGTCGTCAGCCAGACGCTCGCCGCCCCAGTCCGAGTCGTTGAAATGGGGATTGGCGAGAATGTAGTCGGCCTTGAGATCCGGGTGCCGGTCGTTGTGAAAACTGTCCCCGTGCTCAATGCGCCCCTCGATCCCCCGAATCGCGAGGTTCATCTTCGCGAGCCGCCATGTCGTGTAGTTCGACTCCTGTCCGTAGATCGACAGGTCCCCCTTGGCCTTGCCGCCGTTGGCGTTGCCGGTGGCGTGGGCGCGGATGAACTCCATGGACTGCACAAACATTCCCGCTGATCCACAGCAAGGGTCAAAGACCCGTCCGCGATAGGGTTCCAGCATTTCGACCAGCAACCTGACCACGCAACGCGGGGTGTAGAACTCGCCGCCTTTCTTCCCCTCGCTGCTGGCGAACTGGGACAGGAAATACTCGTACACGCGGCCGAGAACATCCCGGGAGCGGGACTCCCGGTCGCCGACCTGGATGTTACTCACGAGATCGACCAATTGACCCAGGCGCACTTTGTCGAGGGCGGGTCTGCCATATTCCTTCGGGAGTACATCCTTGATGGAGGGGTTGTCCCGCTCGATCGCAGACATGGCTTCATCCACGATCTGGCCGATGGTGGGTTGCCGCGCGCTTTTCTTGAGACGATCCCAGCGCGCCTCCTTCGGAACCCAGAAGATGTTTTCGGCCGTGTACTCGTCGCGATCCTCCGCCGCCTCCTCGCCGTAGCCGGCAAGCACATTCGCGCGGTGTTCCTCAAACGCATCTGAGATGTATTTGAGAAAAATGAGACCGAGCACAACATGCTTGTATTCGGCCGCGTCCATTGAACCCCGCAGGGCATCCGCCATCGCCCACAATTCCGACTCGTACCCGGTCGTGGCTCCATTGGGCGTGGGTTTTGTCTCCGGGGTCGTTGGCTGCTCTGTCGTTGGCGACCTCTTTGACTGCTTTGGCGAGCCTACGATTCGCGCGGCGATGTCCGCTTTTCGTCTTCCGGCGTCGCTCAACCCGAACTCGCGACACAACTCCTTCAGGCGAGCCCGGGTGAGGTTCTCAAGTAGGTCTGCGATGCGGGCTTTCCGCGACCGTGCCAGCGCATCGACCAGGTGGTCTTTTTTCCGTCGATCAACAACTTCGAGGTCGAAACGGTCGGCACTGTCGCGAAGTTCATGGGCGGACAGTTCCAAGAGAATGGTTCGCTTGGACGGCATCAAAACGCTCGATTGAATCGGGGGGTCTGAATTATAGCGCGGCCTGGAGTCGCCCGAGGACCAGCGCCGGCGCCCATGCCAAAGCATACCGTTCGTACTGCATCGTCAAGTCTCGATCCGTTGCGGCAACCCAACTCAAGCGTGGGGGCCGCCCGCGTCGAGCGCCCGATGTACCCTACGGCCCTGTATCGAACAGATCCCCACTCGGACTAAACCCCGCCCGAACCGTCCCGACAAACGCCTCGGCCATCCAGTCCTCCGTCTCCGGAACACTTTCGCTCCAGAACTTCTCGTGCAGCCCGTCGAGCGCCCGCGCGAACAGACGGCTGTCGAACGCGAGCCGGTCCTCGGCGTCGAGCCGCCGCACCACCGTCCCGAACTCCGGTGCGCGGAAGGGCACGATCCGAATCGGCCCGCGCGGATCCAGCCCGTTGTCGGGATCGGTCAGGAAGTTGCGGTACAGGTCCTGCAGCCGCTTTTCCTCGCCGATCTTGCGAAGGTTGGCCACCAGCCCGTAGGTGATCGCCACCTTCTGCGCGTCGTGCGCCTCGCGGGCGTGCCGCAACGTCTCCTCGAGTTGTCCCAGGTAGACCTCGTCGGTCATCTCCCGGTTGGCGCTGACCTCGCAGACGATCTGGAAGGGCGCGTCGTCGTCCGCGGGCTGCACCACGATGTCCGGGATCAGGGCCGGCGCGAAATGATGCGGCAACCCCTTCCGGTTAACGGTGCAGCCGCTCATCACCTCATCGGGATGATCGAGGTGGGTGAGCAGGGAGGCCATCACCAGTTCCATCGACAGCGCCTTGTTAATCTTGCGCGCATTCTTGATGCGTCCTTCCTTCTTGAGGGCCAGGGCGTTCGCCTGCTTGCGCCGGGAGCGAGAGTCCAGCCCAAACTTTTCGACGGCCCCCTCGCGGATCGTGCGGAAATCCGGTACCGATAGGGCATTCAGGATGTTGCAGAGTTCCCAGGCCAGGCGTTCCGAGCGCCAGGTGTATTCGTAGCGCAGGGTGACGGGGATCGGTTCGCTCATGATGGCCTCCCGGATAGCGGCGCCAAGAGATAACTGACCGGGCCGAGCGCGTGCTCGTCCAGCAACCCCGCGAACGTCAGCAGCATCGACGTGGCGCGGACCTCCGTCAGCGTCAGGTCCGTGCGCCCGCCGAGTTCCTCGGTCTCGAGGTACAGGCGTGCCGTCGCGTCGGCATGCGTCACCAGGTTGTCGTCTGGATCGACGTCCGGCGACGGCGTGTCGTAGCGGTGCATGGCGGTGTCGCGCCAGGTCACGAGGTTTTCGCCCAGCCGCAGCGCGCGGTCTGGCTCGACAAAACTCCAGTGGATCAGCGCCTCGAACTCCACCAGCAAGAGGCCCGGCACGTAGCTCGCCCAGACGTGGTCGGTATCTGCGAGCCGTCGGGCACACGCTTGCAGGAGCGGCACCACCTCGAGGCCCCCGGCGCCCACGTATTCCTCCCGGACACTTCGGGCGACGGTATCCAGGAGCGTCGTGTGATCCGCCCGCGTGCGGCGCATCAGGGGCCGCTCGGCGATGTACGCGAGCTGCCTTCCGGGGGTTTCCAGTGCCGCCGGGTTCACCCAGCCGAGCCGATTGGCGAGTTGCCAAGCGTCTTCTGCGAGAAACCGTTCCCGCGCCGTACCCGACGGCAGGTCCTCCGGTTCCGCATGATCCATATTGGCACCCGCACTCGCCAGGATATCCGTCCAGCGCCGTAGCGCGGCGGCCTGGTCGATGAGTTTCGGCGGCCCTCTTTGCGCAATGGATGACGGCCCTGGCACAGGCGTGCGCGCGAGCAGGTCCGGCAGCAGTTCGAACTCGGCGAACGCGCGGACTAGGGTGCTGCAGTTGTCTACCGTCTCAGCCATGCGCTCATCTTCTTGGCGTGCGAAACGTTGAGCCTGAAGTTCCAGGCGCGATCGGGCAAGTCGGGGCGGTCGTCGTTGGAGCGCGCCAGCCCCATGGCCGCGGCGGGAATCACCTCCTGCCGGGTCCGCCGCCGCCGCGAATAGTTGCGGGCGAACAGGTAGATCGACAGTTCGGCAAGGATCGCGGCCGGCTGCACGTAGCTGCCCCGGTAACTCTGGCCCGTTGCGCGCCTTTCCGGCCGCCGGGCGCCCGCGACCCGCGCGCGAATCGAATTAAAGATCGAGTCCACCGGCTGCAGCGTGGCCCCGGACAGGGCTTTCTTGCCTTGCGCAGGGAGCGTCTTGCCGGGCGTGCGCGTCAGCCAGAGCGTGCGCGGATTGCGGTACTGGCCGCTCGACGGTGGGTAGTGGAGCCACGCCCAGCCGCCGACCTCGGAATACCCGCCCCGGAACGCGCGCCGGAACAGCGATGCCCGCACCCGAGCGTCGCCCCGCGCTAAGCTCGCTTTTAGGAGGTCGGCCGGAACTTCCTGTTTGTCGAACCGCTTCTCCGCCGCGTTCCAGGCCTCGGTGAGGGACGCATCGGTGCGTTTTGTCGGCCTCGGTATTCGGAACCACTTGGACCGCGGCGCCTTGTCGTGCTGGAACAGGACGATCTCCGCGGTTTTTGGCGCGCGTCTGCGTCGGTCGGTGGCACTCTCGGGATCCAACCGCCCGGCGAGGATGCGGTCGCGGTAAGCGACAAGCGCCGCGGAAAACATGTCGCGGGCCGCGTCCATGGTGTTGTGGATCGTGCCAAAGCGGGTGAGCATCTTCTGCACGACGAGAAAGTGCGCGACCTCGGCGTAGGGCGAGCGGATAAAACAGCCCCCGCGTCCGAGATCCGGGACGGCTTCCAGGCTCTCGCGTGTCGTCATGGCCGGAACGACGGTGTCGGTGTGGTGAACACAGCTCCAGTCGCTCAGGAAGTCAGGCCGCCCGTGATCGCGCCTGAGCGCCTCATCATCCGGACAGAGCGCCGTCGGCAGATGATACGGATGGGCCGCCAGCACGAAGATCGCCCCGTCGGCGATCAGCGTCGTGGCGATGACCTTGAGAAACACATGGCGCCGGTCCTCCCGAAACGCCTTCAGCGAGATGTCGATCACGTCGGTGCACAGCGTGATCGGCTCGTTCCTGTTCTCGATGTCGGCGCGCAGCAGGCGGGCATTGCGAAAGGCGTGATAGTCCCGCAACCGGGCGCCGATGCGCTCGAGATTGCGGTAGTAGGGCGGGATGTCGGCTTCCGGGTCGTCGTCCATGTCCCCGAGTTCCAGGGTATCGGCGATCGTGCGGCGGGTGAGTACCCCCTCGATCACGTTCGCCCACTCGGACCGGGCGGCCCGGCGGGCGCGCTTGTCCAGCAACGCGCGCGCTGCCTCGCCGAGGCCCTGCTTCGCCTTCGCCGGCACCGAGAGCATGACGTCCCGGGCGGTGCCCAGGGAAACGGTCTTGCCGCAGGCGCTGCAGCGCGCCGCGTCGTCCCGGTGGCGCCGGTAGTGGCGCGGCTGGCCGCTGCCCGTTTCCGTCCAGTGCTCGAAGACGTTGATGCCGTGATTTTGGCATTCCGTGTCAGGGCAGTCCGCAAACGGCAGACTCAGCGACAGAAAATAGCGGGCGATCGGGCGGATCGCCGCGTTTGACGCGAGCCGCGCGGACTGGCCGCAATGCCGACAATGGATTTCGGCCATGGATCTTCTGTGCGGACCCGATCCCAGGCGGACGGTGTAGCGGTCGTCGGAGACCTGCTTGCGCCCATTGGGGATCTCCCCCGTGAAATGAACCCCGAAGTTCGGGCACATCGCGTTCCGGCACATGGCCCAGCTGACGGCGAGCCCGAACTCCGGCAGAAACACCGGCTCGATGCGCATGGCTCCTGGCCCGGCCGGTGCGTCATGTTGTTTACTTGCCATCGTCCGCTCCTTTCTGCGACCGCCATCGGCTGATCCACCGGGCCTGTGTCACGCCGAGCCGGAAGTTCCACGCCAGATCCACCGGGTCATCCGAGTCCGGCCTTTCCCCCTCGGCGAGGCTCAACCCCATGGCGTGGGCGGGGACGGTGGGCGGGGGACGGGTCAGAAGCCCGTGGTTGCGCCGGAACAGATAGACCGTGAGTTCGCTCAACAACACCGACGGGCGGACGGCGGCCCCGCGTGCCCGATTCGCGGGTCTATTGGTCCGGGCGGCCCCGCGTGCCCGATACTCGGGTCTACGGGTTCGGGCAGCCGAGGGCACGGACGCACGAATCGCGCTCAGCACCGTGTCCAGCGGCCGCAGGGTGGCGTTGGCGAGCGGCGTCCGGCCGTGTTCCTCGAACGTCTTTTGCGGCGTGCGGGTCAGCCACAGCGTGCGGAGCTTGCGGTAGCCGGGCGTCCTGGGCGGATGGCGAAGCCACGCCCAACCCCCGGTCTTCGCATAGGCGCTCTTGAAGGCTTGCCCGAACAGCGCCGCCCGCACCCTCGGGTCGTCCCGGCCGAGGCCGCCCCTGCCGAAGCGTGGCGGGACCGGCTGTTCGGCGAAGCGTTTTTCGGCGGCGCGCCAGGCGTCGTCCAGGGCGGGCGCGGACGCGTCCGGCACTCGCTCGGGGCGCTTGGGTTTGCGGCGCGGTGAATCCACCCTGCGGGCCATGGCGACCACCTCGGCCGTGCCCTCGGGCCGCCCGGGCGGAATCCGGTCGCGCCAGGCGACGAGCGCCGCGGGGAGCAGCTCGACGGTGGTGGCGTCCAGACAGTGGTGGACGGCCCGGAACCCCGACAGCATTTTCCGGACCGTCAGCACGTGCGCGAGTGCCGCGTAGGGCAAGCCGATGGGGTAACCGTCGAGATCCTCACCGGGGAACGGGCCATCCAGGCTGGTCGAGAAACGCGTTCGCGGGTCGTCCCGGTAGGGATGCCGCAACGCGTCCCACTCGGCCTCGAGTGCCGGCCGCCCGCCGTCCGCTTCCAGGGCATACCGGTCCGGACAGAGCGCTGCCGGCAGGAAGCACGGGTGCGCCGCCAGCACATACGCGGTGCTACCGACGGAAACAACGGAAACGAGGACCGGCAGCGATACGCTGCTCCCGCGCCAGCGTCCCCACCGCCCGCGCGTCTCCAGGATCCCGGTATGGACCGAGACCGGCCGGTCCCGTCCAGGGACGTCCGGGTGCAGGAGGCGGGCGTTCCGGAACGCGTTGTAATCGCCCAGGCGCGCGCCGATGCGCGCGAGATGCCGGTGGTGAGTGGCGGCGGAGATCCCCAGCGACTCGGCGGTGTCCACCGTATAACGTGCGGCCTGCAGTCCGTCCAAAATGTCCCGCCAGCGCTGCCGGGTCTCCGAGCGGTTCGCCGCCCGCCGCGCGGTGCCGAGGACGATCGAGCGCGACCCCGGTTCCGTGCCGCACCGGTTGCACCGTGCCGTGTGCTCGCCGGTTTTCCGGTAGGGCGAGTCCGGTTGCGCGGGCGACGGGCAGTGCTCGTACAGGTTCACCCCATGGTTCTCGCATTGGGTGTTGGGGCAGTCGGCGAACGGCAGACTCAATCCCAGAAAGTAGCGCGCGATCGGGCGGATGGCCCGGTTGGAGGCGAGCCGCGCGGACTGCCCGCAGTGTCGGCAACGGATTTCGGCAACGGATCTGCCGCGCGAGCCCGATCCCAGCCGGACGGCGTAGCGCCCGTCCGAGGCCGGCTTGCGCCCCTCGGGGATCCTCCCCGTGAAATGAACCCCGAAGTTCGGACACATCGTGTTCCGGCACATGGCCCAACTTACGTCCAGCCCGAATTCCGGCAGGTACACCGGTTCAACGTTCAATCACCCCTCCTGTTCTCTATCAGCGCTCACTACTGTCCGGTTAATACTCGCGGTAGAGTCGACGACTGGCGCGGTGGTGGGCCGGCATGATCCGATTTAGACCCACTCCGTTTCCAGTCGCCGCTCGGCGAACCGGACGTGCGGATTTCCCGCATCCGGCTCTCTCCGGGATCATGCCTTCGCCCACGGAGGGTCGCGCGCTGGCGCGGACGGGCGCAACGAGGCGCAACAATGTGTTGGGCGCTCGTCGGGATAGCGGTGAATCCCCTTGCCGCCCATCGCGTGCTGTCGGCGCAACCACTGGCGGGGCCGATCACGGTCCCAAGCGCCGTCAGATAACTGACAGCTGCTGTTTCCGCCCCGGCACCATCGCCAGTTTGCCGATACATCCTCGACTTCCTCCTTCGCTTTCACATGTGGTGCCTTGTGAAGCTCCTCGACTTTTCGGCGTGGATAGACGCAATGCGTCAATCGCCTGTCGCTCGCTCCTGCCAGCACCGTTCCCGGACCAAGGGTCCTTTCCTCCACCGGCATTACCCAGCTTCACCGGTACTACGACCCTATCCGCCACCCCAGGGGGCCGGTTCCGTGCCTCACGACACCACCGTTGGCCAGCACCGCTTGCCAGCCACCCCAAGGGGCTTCCCGTGTTGCACACAACCCCTCTTTCGCACATGCCGTCGCCACTACCCCGGCGGAACCGTTGGGTGCCTGCGTCGTTCGCTTCCCCAACGACGGCGGCCTTCCCCGAAATTCAGGCGGGTCGGCTTCCGCATTGCCCTTTTCGAGGCCTGCTTAGCGTTCACTGCACGTTACGGCCTATGCGCTCGCTGAATCCCTTACGGACCCTTTTACACCGGAATGCTTCAGCCGCTTCGTTACCTCCACGACCGTTCCGATTGCTACCGGCTGGAACGACCCTTGCCGGGTGGGATTCGCACCCACTGATGTTGTGCACCTTGGCACGGCGCACTAAACCGAAGTTCCAGCCATTTGACCCGTTCATTGGAGTTAAGCGACTGATTGCAATACGGAAACAGCGTTTTCGGATTGTCGAAGTGTTCCCATGTATTATATGACGTTAATGTTGTAATGCGGTGTTATATAGAATACTATCGTTCCCATGTACATCGAAACCGTCCCCAACCGCAGCTCGCCTCCCGCCATCCTCCTGCGCGAAGGCTGGCGCGAGGGCGTCAAGGTCAGGAAACGCACCTTGGCCAACCTCTCCAAATGGCCCCCGACGCTCGTCGAGGGCCTGCGCGTGCTGCTCAAGGGCGGCACCGCGGTGTCGCGCCTCGACGACGCCTTCGACATCGTGCGTTCCAAACCCCACGGCCATGTCGCCGCCGTGCTCGGCACGCTGCGCAAGCTGCGCCTGGACCGCGCCATCGCCGGGGCGGACTCGCCCGAGCGCCGGCGCGTGCTGGCGATGATCGTCGCCCGGGTCCTTGAGCCGGGTTCCAAGCTGGCGACTGCCCGGAGCCTGGCGGCGGACACCGCGCACGACTCGCTCGCCGAGACGCTGGCGCTGGAGGACTGCGACGAGGACGATCTGTACGCCGCCATGGACTGGCTGCTCGAGCGTCAGGACGCCATCGAGCGGCGCTTGGCGAAGCGCCATCTTGAGGACGGCGCCCTGGTGTTCTACGACCTCACCTCGGTGTGGCTGGAAGGACGCCACTGCCCGCTGGGGCGGCGCGGCTACTCGCGCGACGGCAGGCGCGGCAAGCTGCAGATCGAGTTTGGGCTGTTGTGCGACGCCGAGGGCCGTCCGGTGGCGGTGGAGGTGTTCGATGGCAACACCGCGGACCCGGCCACCGTGGGCGCGCAGGTCGACAAGCTCAGGCGCCGCTTCGGGTTCTCCAGGGTGGTGCTGGTGGGCGACCGGGGGATGTTGACCGAGGCGCGCATCCGCGAGGACGTGAGGCCCGCGGGGCTGGACTGGATCAGCGCGCTGCGGGGTCCGGCGGTGCGCTCGCTGGTGGAGTCCGGCGCGGTGCAACTGTCGCTGTTCGACGAGACCGACCTGGTGGAGATCCGCAGCGACGCCTATCCGGGCGAGCGCCTCATGGTGTGCCGCAATCCGCTGTTGGCCGAGGAGCGGGCGCGCAAGCGGGAAGCACTGCTGCGGGCCACCGAGGCGTTGCTCGATCCCATCGTGGCGGCCACGCGGCGGGAGAAGCGGCGCCTGAAGGGCGCGGACAAGATCGGCCTGCGCGCGGGCAAGGTTGTCGGCAAATACAAGATGGCCAAGCACTTCGATCTGGCTATCGAGGACGACGCGTTCGGCTATCGGCGAAAGCCGGAGTCCATCGCTGCGGAGGCGGCGCTGGACGGCTTGTACGTCGTGCGCACCAGCCTGCCCGCGGGCGAACTCGACGCCGAGGGCACCGTGCGCGCCTACAAGCGCCTGAGCGCGGTCGAGCGCGCCTTCCGGAGCCTGAAGACCGTGGACCTGAAGGTGCGGCCGGTGTTCCACCGAACCGCTGACCGGGTGCGCGCGCACGTGTTCCTGTGCATGCTGGCCTACTACGTGGAATGGCACATGCGCGCCCGGCTCAAGCCGCTGCTGTTCGACGACCACGACCCGGCCGCCGCCGAGGCGGCGCGCACTTCCATCGTCGCGCCGGCGCGGGTCTCCGACGCCGCCAAGGAAAAAGCCCGCGGCAAACGCACCGCCAACGGTCTGCCGGTGCACAGCTTCCGCACCCTGCTCGGCGACCTGGCGACGATCGCCAAGAACCAGGTCGTGCCCCGGTTGCCCGGCGCCGAACCGTTCGAGGTCCTCACCCGGCCCACCGCGCTACAGCGCGAAGCCTTCAAACTCCTCGGCGTGCGTCTGGAACGTTCCCAGTAGCGTCCCCCTCGGTTTTTTGAATTATCCGGAAAATCAATGGGTTGGATCAAACATCATCTGGAAGTTCAGACTAAATTCAATGGGTTAGGATTCATGGGTATTGGCAAATCAACTTGTCCCGGCTGACGAGGTGGCGTGCTTCTGACAGTCACGCGGCCGTTGCCTGACTCCAAGACGCAAAGGCGCGCTGTCTCAAGTCCCGGTAGTGGCTGGCTCGCACCAGATGACGCCCGAGGTTAAACAGGTTGTGTACGGCTGAATGCACCTCGAGAAAACGTTGCGTTTGAGCACCACTTTTGAATCGCCTCATGCCGCGCTCGCGGAACCTTGTTGCCTCGTGCGATTGCTCGGCCCGATTGTTTGCATAGCGGTCGGTGACGTGCAGTGAATCAGACACCAATGTCCGATGGGCAACCCCGTAACTCGCCAATTTGTCGGTGACGATCTTCCAGGGGGATTGGCCGTGCCGTCGCTTCAATCGGCGGAGAAACCGCTTGGCTGCGCTGGCGTCACGCCGGTTCTGGAGGTTAACGTCAACGATGTCGCCATGCTGGTCGACGGCGCGCCACAGGTAGTGTTGTTTACCTCTGATCTTGACGAAGACTTCATCGATAAAGAATGTGTCTCCATAGCCCGGGTGCTTGCGGCGCAGGCGCTGGGCAATCTCAGGCCCAAACTTGATGCACCCGAGGCGGATCGATTCACGGCTGACGGCAATACCCCGTTCGGCCAGGAGGTCTTCGATATCTCTGTGGCTCAGACTGAATCGTTGGTACAGCCAAACGGCGTAACTGATGATCTGGGGTGGAAACCGGTGTCGCTTGTAAATGTTTATCCCCGGATCGTTGACTGACATGGGTTAATTTGCCAATACCCGTGCAACGGTCCATCCCCTCGCCGAGAATCCGGATCCCGCGCCCGTACCCGTCCTCACGGCTGCATCGCTTCGGCGTTCCGGTCTTCCGGATCGCCTTCCGCCGTTTCGGGTTTGCCCTCCGTCTCCTCCGCCTTCTTCGGCGTCCCTTGGACCGGAGCCGCCGACTCTGACCGCGTCCCGAGCGGCATGCTGAACCGCAGCTGGTAGCGGTACTCGTGGCGCCGCCCCGCCACGGCGTCCCCGCCGGCCGGGTCCGCTATGTCCTGCGCGGGGGCGCTCGACACGCGCGCCATCGGCGCGTCCGGCGGCGAACCGCCGCCCGGCCCGCGCTCCACGGAGAACTCCAGGCTCGGGCCCAGCCGCCCGCGCTCGAACAGCACGCCCGCGCGCTGCCGGCCCCAGGCAGAGGCGTCCAAATCCAGGAACGGCGTCGCCACCGCGCGCCAGCGCTGCGCCCAAAACCCGTAGCCCAGGGTCGCCGACAGCCGCGACGCGTGTCCCGCCGAGGCGCCCGGCGCCAGTTCCGCCGCGTCGCGCATCGACCACATCTGCTCCACGCCGCTCGCCGACGCGCCCACCGACGACATCAGCCCCAGGCGCGGCCCGAGACCCCCAGACCGCGGCTCCCAGCGCACGGAGGCGGACGCGCCCCATTCCTCGTAGCCGTCGTCCTCGTGCGCCACGAGCATGCGCGCGCGGGTCTCCAGCACCAGTCCCAGATCGGCGTTCGCGTAGCCGAGGCCGAACCCCAGCTCCACGCCGTACCCCGTCTCCGCGTCGCCGGCGTCGTAGCGCAGGCCGACCTCGATCTCCGGCGTCAGCGCGTGCGCGCCGAACGCGAACCGCGCCGCGCCCTGCATCGCCACCCGCAGCCGGCCCGCGTCGCCCGCTGTCGCCACCATGCCCTCAGTGGCCCCCGAGCGCGTGCTCGACCACATTGCGTCCGACTTGCCGGCCAGCCGGAACCGCGC
This sequence comes from Pseudomonadales bacterium, assembly GCA_963663395.1. Taxonomy (GTDB): domain Bacteria; phylum Pseudomonadota; class Gammaproteobacteria; order Pseudomonadales; family Azotimanducaceae; genus Azophilus. The sequence continues at coordinate 2,420,516 of OY760226.1, read as the reverse complement.
CGAAGACCACAGCTCGCCGTGCACGCCCAGCGCGCCCATGCGCGACTCGAGGTCCGTTTCGATCGACCCGAGGTCGCCGCCGAGCCCGAGGTCCAGGCCGCCGCGGCCGTAGCCGAACATCCCCCACGCGTCCAGGCGGTCGTTGACCGCCGCCCGCGCGTACGGATGCACGCTCGTCAGCGTGCTGCGGATCCTGCCGGCCGCGCCGCTCTTGGCGTCGCTATACTCGCCCCGCCCGTCGGCGTGCGACAGCGCGAGCCCCGCGACCCAGCGGCCGCGCTCGATGTCCGCCCCGACCGTGGCGCCGACCACGTCGCCGGAAAGCGTCACGCCGTCGTCGACGCCGTCGAAGCGCGTCGTCGCGCCGCGGCCCCAGGTCGTCAGACGCGGCGCCCCGTCGTCGTCCGTGCCCCAGCGAAACGACGTCGCCGCCAGCATCGCGCCGAGGTCGAAGCGGATTCCCGCGTCCGCGGCGGGGCCACCCGCCGCCGGGCCCATGCCCGCGGCGCCCATCGCCGGCTTCCCGAGCTGCGCGCCGCCGGCCATGCCCGGGACCCCGCCCGCGGCGCCGAACGCCAGTTCCGGACCGCCGAAGGTCGCCCTCGGGCCGCCGAATCCCGCTCCGCCGAACCCCGGACCAGCGCCGCCTTGGCCGTTGCCGGAGACGGCGAGGCCGGATCCGCCGGATGGGTTGCCGAACGCGCCCGCCCCGTGGCCGAATGCGCCGAACTCCCGGTATCGCTCCGCCGCGGCGGCCGCTTCGGCCGCGCCGAGGGGCCGATACCGCTCCAGCCCGCCGAGCCGCATCTCGCCCGCCGGCGCCGGGTCGGTCAGCCGCCCGGCCACCGCCTGCATGGCCTGGTCCGCTGCCGCCCGACCGAACCGCGCCAGCCACGCCTTCGGCAGCGGGTCGGCGTTGGTGATCGTGCCCCTTGCCGTGTTGTCCTCAATCCGCACGTTGCCGCCCGACGGCCGCGAGATCCAGACCTCCATGTACTCCTCGCCCTCGTCGACCGCGTCGTCGAGGACCGGGACCACGATCGTCGCCCCGGTCGTGCCCGCCGCGATGGTGAACGTGCTCCTCGTCCCGGTGTAGTCCTCCCCGGCGGTCGCCGTCTTGCTCCGCGTCCCGTAGTGCATCGTCACGTCTTCGCCCTGCGCGCGGCTCATGGTGACCGCGAAGTCGAGCGTCGCGCCCGGCCCCTCCACCGCGCTCGCGTCCGCGATCGAGACCTCGGCCGGGGGCTCGGTGTTGATGATGGTGCCCCTTGCCGTGTTGTCCGCGATCCACACGTTGCCGCCCGACGGCCGCGAGATCCAGACCTCCATGTACTCCTCGCCCTCGTCGAGCGCGTCCTCGAGTACCGGAACCACGATCGTCGCCCGGGTCTCGCCCGCCGCGATGGTGAACGTGCTCTTCGTCCCGGTGTAGTCCTCCCCGGCGCTCGCGGTCTTGCTCCGTGTCCCGTAGCGCATCGTCACGTCTTCGCCCTGCGCGCGGCTCATGGTCACCGCGAAGTCGAGCGTCGCGCCCGGCCCCTCCACCGCGCTCGCGTCCGCGATCGAGACCCCGGCCGGGCCCCGCACCGTGGTTGCCGGCGGCGCGTTGCTGAGCGGCCGCTCGTCGGCGGTGCAGATCGCCTTGTCGTCTTCGCAGTCCGCCGTCGCCGGAAGCGTCACCGTCACGTCTTCGTTCCCTTCGGGCGTCACCGTCAGCGTCCACTCCCGGTCCTCGCCCGTCGTCACGCGCTCCACCGTGTCCAGCGTCCCGCCCGTCACCACGATCCCGGTAGCTGCCGGCGTCGCCCAGTCCAGCGGGAACTCCTCGCTGAAGCGAAGCCTCAGCGTGAACGCCGTCGTCCCGTCGTGGTCTTCGGGTGCGCCCGTGAACTCGGCCGTCAGCGCAGGCAGATCCTGCTGCTGCGATTGCTCCGGCGCCGCCGTCGCTTCGGTTCCGGAATGGCCGAGCGCCGCCGCCAACCCCGAGCCCTCCGACACCACCGTCGCATCGCCCAACGCCAGGCTGTCGGCGGTGACCGCGATCTCCGAAAGGCTTCCGTCCGCTTCCGTCACCGCCCGCGAGAACACCAGGACCGCCGTGCCCGAACCCGACGCGTAGTCCAGCGTCCAGGCCTCGCCGGCGATCGTCACCCCCACCCTGGGCGTGCCGCCCGACACCGTCACCGCCTCGCTGAAGGTCAGGCGCACCTCGACGGTCTCGCCCTCAGTCCACGCGCGGTCCCCCGAGGCGTCCGCCACCAGTTCCACGCCGCTCACCGTCGGCGCCTCCGCCGGCGACGCCGTCGCTTCGGTCCCGGAATAGCCGAGCGCCGCCGCCAACCCCGAGGCCTCCGAAACCACCGTCGCCTCGCCCAACGCCAAGCTGTCGGCGGTGACCGCGATCTCCGAAAGGCTTCCGTCCGCTTCCGTCACCGCCCGCGAGAACACCAGTACCGCCGTGCCCGAACCCGACGCGTAGTCCAGCGTCGAAGCCTCCCCGGCGATCGTCACCCCCACGCTGGGCGTGCCGCCCGACACCGTCACCGCCTCACTGAAGGTCAGGCGCACCTCGAGCGTCTCGCCCGACGTCCACGCGCGGTCCCCCGAGGCGTCCGCCACCAGTTCCACGCCACTCACCAACGGCGCCTCCGCCGTACGTACCAGCCGCAGGAGCACCTGCTGCTCCTCCGTCCAGCTCAGCGCGCCTACAGGCCACGCGAACCGGTTGCCGCTCACCGCCGCGTCCGACAGCGCGTGCACGGCGCCGTCCACATGCAGGGTCAGGGTCTCGAGGTCCGCGGGCGCCGGGGAGAACTCGACCCACAGCTCGTTCTCGCGCTCCGACGTCTTGCTGAACAGCGCGATGTTCACGCTTCCCACCGTGTGGTCCGTCCCGTCCTCCGACCACCCGCCCAAACTCAGCGAGCCGCCATAGTCCGACCCGATGAATCCGAAGGGGTCGAGCTGCCCGACGGTCAGCGTCGACGACCACAGCGTCTCGCCCACGGTCCCCGGCGCCGCCGTCCCGGCCACCGCCGTCTCGGGGATGGTGACCTCGATCGTCTCCGACACTGCTACGCCATCGGCGTTGCAGAGCGCATTTTCTTCCGAGCAATCTTCGGTACCGACGAGCATGAGCCTGACGTCTTGCCCTTGCTTGGGTTTGAGCGTCAGCCTCCATTGCGTGTTGTCTCCGTCGGTCACCCGTTCAACTTTCTTCAGCCACCCACCCCAGGTCTCCATGCGGGGGTATTCAAGCAATCGCGGTGTCGCTCCGAAGTCCTCGCTGAACGTGAGCAGGATGTCAAAGCTCCTCCCCCCGTGGACCTCGGGCAGGTCCCCGAACGTCGCGGTGATCGTCGGATCCGGGCCGCGCGCGACCGTCGCCGCGACCTGCTCCGACAGCCCGCGTCCGTCTTCGGTACAGATGGCGCCCGCCGCCCCGCAGTCGGTCGTGGCCGCGAGCGCGAGGCCGATCGCCTCGTCGCCCGTCGGCGTGACGGTCAGCGTCCAGGTCCGGTCGCCGCCTTCGCTGACCCGCGCGATGGCGTCGAGCGTCCCGCCGGTGACCTCGATGCCGGTATCGTCCGGCGCCTGCCACTCGAGCGTGGGTGCTTCGCTGAACGCAAGCGTCACGGTGAACGGGTACGTCCCGTCGTGCCCCTCCTCGGGCGCCCCCGTGAACTCCGCCGTCAGGGGCGGCGGCGGATCGTCCTCGCGGTTGTAGATCACCCCGTGCGACTCCGGGTTGCCGAACTGCGCCCCCACGGGGTTGCTGAGCCTGAACGTCACGATCTCGCCGCTGTCCTCAACGAAGTCGTCGATGACCGCCACGACGACCGTCTTCTCCGTCTCGCCCGCCAGGAAGGTGAGCGTACCGCTCACGGGCGTGTAATCGCCCAGGCCCGTGTTCGAGTCGCCGTCGTCCGCCGTCGCCGCGCTGAAGTCGCCGTTCGCCGCCTTCGAGATCGCCTCGATCGCCTCGGCGGAGGTATCCGCAGTGGCGTAGTCCACCGTGACCGTCTCCGTGGACGCCGGCACCAGCGACACCGTGAACCGGAGCTCCGGGAAGTGGGTCTCCGACGAGCCGGCGCCCTCTGCCGAGAGCACCGGCAGCGCCGGCAGCGGCGTGGCCGCCCCCTGCGTGCCCGTGCACTCGACCCACAGGTCCTCCTCGTGCGTGCAGTTGTGCAGCCGCGGGCCCGCATAGCGGCAGTTCAGCAGGCTCGACGGTGCCATCCCCTCCTCGTCGACGAGGCAGACAAGGTCGTCCAGATGGATCGGCTCCTCGTCCGGGTTCCGCTCGGCGAGCGGCGGCACCAAGCCGCCGGGATGCGGCGGCCGCGTGAGGATCCTCCGCGCGTCGGCGGGCGCCACAACCGCGTGGCCGCCGGAATAGCCCATCATCCGGCACGCCAGCGCCGGCGCCAGGTTGCCCGGCTCGCTCTGCCGGTCGTCGCACACCGTGCCCCATTCGCTGGACTGGCTGTCCACGAAGCCGACCTCCAGCCGGCCCATGGTGCCGCCGCCGTATCCCCGCCGGACCTCGACCAGCTGCACCTCGCCGTGGACCGTCGGCAGGCCCTCGTCGTCGCGCACCGTGACGGACAGGCTCGGAGCGGTCACGCCCGCATATTCGGCACCGCTCACCCTGTGCGCGATGGTCGCGGTGTCGGTCTGCCTGTCGGCGTCTTCCGCCGCGCTCACCGTCACCGTCTGCGGGGATCCCCAGTTCAACACCGTGAACGTCACCGCCCCCGACACGCTCACGTCCGAGCCGCTCTCCACCACCCGCGGCGTGACCGTGACCCGCCCCGACGGCTGCGACGTCAGCACCACCGTGTAAGTTGCGCTCGCGCCTTCGTTCACCGTGAGCCTCTCACCGCTCAGCTCGACCTCGCGCCGAATCACGTCCGCCGTCCGCGCGCCGAACGGCCGGACCTCCTCGTTCAACAAGACGCCGCGCAAGCGGTTCGTGGCCGGCGGCGTGTAGGCCACCGTCACCGCGGTCGCGCCCACCACCGAACTCGCCAGCGTCAGCGTCACCTCGCGGTTGCTGACCTGGACATCCGTCACCGTCACGGGACTGCCACCCACCAGCACCGTGAACGCGTTCCCCCCGGGGACCGAACCCCCGTCCAGCGCCTCGCTGAACGTCAGCACCAGCGAGGTCACGTCGGCAACGATGTCCCCCGGCACCGGGCCTTCCGGATCCACGTCAATCACGGCGATCGACACGTCCACCGTGGCGCTCTTGTCCTTGCCGTCGTCAGCCCTCACGGTCACCGTGTAGGCGTTCTTCGCCTCGTAATCGAGCGCCGCCCTCGTCAGGATCCGGCCCGTCGCCGCGTCGATATCGAAGCTGGCCGCGTCCGTGCCCTCCAGGGAATAGGTCAGCGTGTCCCCTTCGGGATCCGTCGCCGTCACCGGCGCGCCGACGTTCTCGCCCGCGTCGGTGTTCTCGGCAATGCTCCGCGCCGGCGAGTCCTCGTCGAACGCAGGCGCCCGGTTGTCGTCGTCGAGGATCCGGATCTCGGCTCCGCAGTTCACGCCTGCTGCGTTGTCTTCGCAGAGCGACCCGTCGGCGTTCGCAAGCTTGATCAGGCGGTTCGTCGTGGTCCTGCGGGAGAGCTGCAGGCTGAAGCGGTCGGTTCCCTCCGGGATGTTGTCGTCAATGATTGTGATCCCGACTTCCTTCTCCGCCACCCAGCGGGTCCCGGACTGCGTGAAATCGGAGGGGTTGAACCCCAAAGAGAAATTGATGCCGCCCACTCCCCAGTCAATGAGCATCCTTTCCTGCGGCTTCGGCGCGCCCGCGATGGTCTCGGCCCGGATCGGCACCATCCCCCCGCCGCTGTCCTCGGTGAACTCGTAGACCGCCTCGGCCGCGCGTATCGTGATCAGCGGGTTAGCCGCGACGATCTCGACCGTGACCTCCGACTGTGCGCCGAGTTCGTAGCCGTCGCCCGAGAGCACCGTGATCGTCACGTCGCCGTTCCTTACCGGCGCGTCGTCCACAAAGGGCAATTCGAGGGAACTCCACGCTCCGTCGACAAAGCCATGGTTGAACTCAAATTCCAAGCTGTCATCAAACCATGCGTGATCCTGTTGCACGCGGATAGGAACTGTGAGGTTGTTCGTTGGAACCAGGGTCGACGACGTAACGATGTGAATACGGTCGTCCGTCATCAGCACCCGGTACTGGTCGTTCTGCGGCGCAATTGAGACCGCCGGCAGGTTTTGCGCCTGCGTCGGCAAGGCGACGGCCGCGGCCAGAAAGGCCACGAGAAGACCGACCCATCGCGCCCCGGGAGCACCTTCCGCCGATGGGCGTTGCCGCGGCCCGTCCGGCCAAGTGATCGCCTGCCCCGCGCGCGAGGGGGCCAGGATTGATTCAGGGTTTGTCGCATCGTCAATCGGGTTTCTCAATTTCCGCAACTCCTTCGGGTCATCGTGTGTGCGAACGGGCGCTCCGCCGTCACCCGCCTCCACGGGATCCCGGCGTCCATTCCTTCGACTCTCTCTGCGGATTCACGAGCCCGCGACTCCGACTCTCGATAACTCTATTTATCGGGCGCAATCCTCCCAGGCTTGTCCGCTTGATTCGGAGACACTCCTATGCGGTCGAAAACGTCTGAGCACGCTCTGGCTTGCACCGGCACGAATGTCGGGTCGACGATCCCTATGGAAGAACTCAGCGCCTTTCTAAACGCTGCCCGGGGAGCATTCAGCGACAACACCGAGCGGGCGCTCAGGGCCGATCTAGGTGTCTATTCCGCGTGGTGCAATGAGTGCAGGCTCGCTGCGCTGCCGGCCGATTCCGAGACTGTCGCGGCCTTCATCGACGCCATGGCCGCCAGTTCGCGGGCGCCTTCGACCGTGCGACGATACGTCTCCAGCATCGCCCTCGCTCATAAGGCGGTCGGACACGGCGCGGTCACCAAAAGCCCCCTCGTAAAACTCGCCCTGCAGCGCATGCACCGACGCAAGGGACGCCGTCAAAGACAGGCCCTGGGACTGACCTGGACGCTCAGACAGCGCCTCTTAGGCGCATCAGGGGACCGGCTGATCGATATGCGCAACCGCGCCCTACTCGCCGTGGCGTACGACACGCTGCTGCGCCGCTCGGAACTTATGGCGCTTCAAGTTACTGATTTATCAGTAGAGATATACGGTGCGGCGACGGTGCTGGTACGCCGCAGCAAGACCGACGTGGACGGCCAGGGAGCGATGCTGTACCTGGCTCGGGACAGTGTCGCGCTGGTGCGCGAGTGGCTGGCCCGAAGCGGGATCGAGGACGGGCGGCTATTCCGCTCTCTAAAAAAAGGGGGTGCGGTGGGCAAGCAGCTCGATCCTAGCCAGGTATCCCGCATCTACAAGGCAATGGCCCGCCAGGCGGGCCTGCCGGCGGAAGTTGTGGAGGGGCTATCAGGTCACAGCACCCGAGTCGGGGCGACCCAGGACATGATCGCCTCGGGCATTGAACTGCCGGCGATTCTACAGGCCGGGCGCTGGAAGAGTACGGCCATGGTGAACCGCTACGGGGAGCGGTTGCTCGCGCGTCGTAACGGCGCTGCTCAACTGGCGCGGTTGCAGTGTCGGGATTAGGCATGCGACCCAAACGGCGGAAGTTTGACTCCGTCGCGCCGACATCGCCAAGTAAACGGTACGAATCGACGTACCGACCTTAACGCGTTCTGTGAAAGCTCGCGGCAAAGTGTTATCGCGAACAAAATCCCGGGGTCCCGCTGAAGAGTGACGCAGACGTCGAGAAGCCCCATAAAGCTGAAAATGCGTTTTGGGATAACGAGTTAAGTTGGTCTTTGGGGCAAAGTGTGCACGGATCGTTGCTGTTGGGGGGACTTGACGGCGGGTCGATTTGACGTTGACACTCCCGATACATAGAGTTATCACGAACTTGCCGCAAATTTCCGAGGTCGGCCCCCACTACTTGAGGAAGGGCTGGGAAAGTTGTTCTTCCATATCCGATTGGACACCGCGTCCGCGTTCGAGTTCACGCCCTGCCTCAGAATCTCCGGGATCCTCGACCGTCCCCTCGGATCGGGCTCAGGGTTCGCGTCGTAGGTCCGTGCACTCCTGTATCGCGAGCCCACCGGTACCGCGGCGAGACCCCCAGCGCGCGCCGGGCTGGTTGGCGCGTCATCGCCTTGCCATTCCCGCGCGAACGGGCCACTACTGCGACCGACCCGACCTGACGCGACGTTGCCTGACTACCCGCCGCCCGCACACCCTACTCATGGCGCCCGGCGGCTTCGGCAAGACGACGCTACTTGCTGAAGCCTGCCGACGTGCTGTCGCGGACGGTGTATCGGTTGCCTGGATCACGCTGGCGGTCGACGACGACGCTGCGGCGCTCGACGCCTGCCTGGCCTTTGCGTTCGACGCCGCCGGGCTCGATCTGGCCGGGCAGTTAGACTCCGGCGAGTCCGGGGTCGGTGATCCTTATCCGCGTACGGCTCTGCTGCTTCGTGTACTCGTCGAGTCGGGCCATCCCTGGGTACTCGCCCTCGACGAGTTGGAGAACGCCACGCACCCGACCGCGGTTGCCCTGTTGAACCACCTTCTGAGCCGTGTCCCGCCAAACGTACACATCGCCATCGCATGCCGAAAACTGCCCCGCGGCCTCGACGCGTCCCGCGCCGTGCTCGGCGGACCTGCCGAGATCGTCACCGCCGAGGACCTCCGCTTCTCCCGGCCTGACATTGCGCGCTTTTTCGATCTCGCTCTCTCCCGCGACGATCTTGCGGCCATCGCCACCGAGTCGGCCGGCTGGCCGATTGCGTTGACGATCCGGCGCAATGACACCGGCACACGCCACCTAGCCGAGGCGCGGGTTGCACGCCACGTCGCCGACAACTGGATCGCGGGCCGCTTCTGGGAAGGCTTTGCGGAAGCGGACCGGGTGCGGATTCTGGACATCGGGCTCATGGACTGGCTGGACGCCGATCTGCTTGACGAGATCCTGGAATCGCCCGGCGTGCTGGCCCGCCTGGTTGCGCTACCAGGGCTGGACGGACTGCTCGAACCCGTGGGCCTCGCAACCGCGGGCGTCTATCGGCTGCATCCACTGCTGCGCGAGCACTGCGCCGAGCGGCTCAGGGTGGAGAACCCGACGCGCCACCATCGCATCCATCGGCGTCTCGCGACGGCACTTGCCCGCCGCGGGGCAGTTGTCGAGGCGATGCGCCACGCAAGGCTCGCCGGCGACGCTGCCCTGGCCGGACGCATTCTTGTCGAAGCCGGCAGCCTCCAGTGGTGCCTAGTCGAAGGCGCCGAGCGCTTCGACGCCGCCGACCGCTTACTGACCGACGAGGTCGCCGCTACCCAGGCGGTGGCTATGACGCGCTGCGTCGCCCTGCTGATGCGAGGCCGGCAGCACGAGGCGCGACGGACATTCGCTGCCGCGTTGACGGTGTCCGGAGAACCCGCCCCCGAAGTCGACGTCCTGTTGGCAATCGGAGCTATGGACATGTGCGGCTGCCAGCCTTTCGACGCCGTCGAGGCGAGTGTCCTTGCACCCCGCGTCGAGCGCCTCCTTGCCTTGCCGGCGACGCCCGGTGTCGTGCGCGCTGCCATGGCGCACGGTCTGAGCGTACGGGCCGCACGCCGTGCGGAGTTTGACACCGCAACCGCGCATGCACGACGGGCCATGCAGGCAGCTAAGGGGCGCTCCGCGTACCTGACCATGGCCATCGAGACTCAGCAGGGCGAGATTGCCATGGCCAGAGGAGACGTCCGCGAGGCGCGCAAGCGCTACCGCGGCGCGCAACGGCTCGCCCGGCAGCGCTTCCTCGAAGATCCGCGTGGCGGTGCCTACGCCGACATGCTTCTGCTCGAACTCGCTCTTGAGCGCAATCGCGTTCCAGACGGCACCGACACGCGCCACGTTCTGAGCGAGCCTTGCCGCGGCGACGCCCCGCTCTCGCATTTTGCGGCAGCTGTCGACATCGCCGCCGATCTCACCCTTGAGGCCAGCGGACCCGAAGCGGCCCTGACGGTGATCGAAACCCTCTCGGAACGTGCCCACCAAGTCGGGTTGCTCGCGCTCGATGGGCACTTCGCAGCGCACCGGGTCGCCTTGCTCGTTGCCGATGGCCGTGTCGACGAGGCGGAACAGACTTGGCAGGTGGCTGAACTGCCCGACAACGACGCAGACTGCCTGGCGTTCACCGACCATGGCTGGCGATTAGCGGAAGTGTTGGGCTATGCACGGGTGCGACTCCACGCGGCGCGCGGCGACCTCGACGCGGCTGGGAGACTCGCGCGCGCCATCGCCGACGCGGCGGCTCAGCGGAATCTGCGACGTACGCTCATGCGCGCGGTCGGTCTGCGCATCGGGCTGTGCCGGACCGCGGCAGAACGCGACGATGCCGTTTTCGAATATCTGTCGCTGTACCTGCGCACCGACTACGCACGCCCCTTCGTGCACCTTGGCAACACGGCCTGGCAGTCACTCGAACGTATCGTGGATGCCTTGTCGGATGGGGCGCTCGCCGATGCTGGCGAACGGTTGCTCGCGATGGCTCGTGACGGTGTCGGAGGAACTCCGCGACTAACGTCTCGCGAGAAAGCCGTATTGCGTCTATTGGACAGAGAGCCGGATAAGCGGATCGCAGTCCTGATGGGACTGTCCGTGCGTGGCGTGCGGTACCGCATCGAGTGCATATTCAACAAGCTCGGGGTACGCCGCCGCGCCGACGCTGTACACCGCGCCCGGGCGCTCGGCGTCCTTCCCGCCGCCGACTAGTCCGTGCGGCGCCGCCTACGGCCAGCGGACGACAAGTGACGGTCCCCCAAAAAACACCAGTCGGGCGCTGGGTCAAAATGCACTGTCAGAGTACTCCGCGACGACAACCCGATTGTACGTCCGGTCTTTCCGCAAACGCACGCCGTGCAAGGCGTCGGGGACCGATCACCGACCCTCCGCGACCGGGCAGGATGCGCGAATCCGAGTTGTTTCGCGAGCGCACCGGTAGCTCGTCCTCAATTCAACAACCGCTGTCCTTGGCCCCAGCAGCCTCCATCATCGCGCCCCAACCGACCAGGAACCTCCGCCGTTCATGCCGTCCAGTGACCCCCCAGCCCGGGCAACAGAATTGCCGTTCGACGATCCGCACGCCTACCTATCGCGCCTAACCACCGGGCGGATCGCCGGCGGCGCGTTCAGCAACAACACGGAACGGGCACTGCGAGCCGACCTCGCCGTCTACGCCGACTGGTGCGTCCGGTGCGGCCTGACTGCGCTACCCGCTGCAGCGGACACGGTCGGCGCATTCGTCGATGCGATGGCTGTCGTGCGGGCACCGGCAACGGTGCGCCGCTACGTCGCGAGCATCGCAGTCGCGAACCGGGCTATGGGACGGATTGGTACGGCTCTCGAAATGCCGGTGCAACTCGCGATGAAACGTATGCACCGGCGCCGGGGACGCCGACAGCGCCAAGCTCTGGGAATGACCTTAAAACTCCGCCAAAAGCTCCTGGCGGCGGCTGGCGAACGGCTCATCGACGACCGCAACCGGGCACTCATCAGTGTCGCCTACGACGCCATGCTGCGCCGCTCGGAACTGACCCAGCTTACGGTTGACGATCTCGCAGTCGATGCGCACGGTAGCGCGACCGTTCTGGTCCGGCGCGCAAAGACCGACCCTGAAGGTTTCGGATCCGCCTTGTACCTCGCCCCAGACACTGTCGAACTGTTGCTGCGCTGGCTCAAGCGGGGCGGCATTACGGAGGGGCGACTGTTCCGTTCAGTGACTAAGGACTCGGGCCTCGGCGAAGCTCTCGACCCTAGCCAGATACCGCGTATCCTCAAGTCGATGGCCCGTGCGGCGGACCTGGCCCCCGAAGTCTCGGAGTCGCTTTCTGGACACAGCGCCCGCATCGGCGCCGCCCAGGATATGATCGCCTCCGGGATCGATATGGCGGCTATTCTGCACGCCGGCCGCTGGAGGAGCCCGGCCATGCTCAACCGCTACGGCGAGCGCCTGCTCGCGCGACATAGCGGAGCCGCCCAGCTCGCCCGCTCGCAGGGGCGGGTTTGACCATCCGTGCGCGAATGCGCGTTGGCCTATCTCCGGCGGATCACACCCCTTGAGCAGGTCTTGGAGGCGTTTGGCAAATGCGAATGCCGACGAGGAGAACGCACCGAGCATCACAACGATCCGTAGGAACGACGAAGGCAACTGAAAAATCAGCCGGCCGGCAATGACGCCTCAACGTGACCGCTTACGGCCGATCAATTCAGTTAGTGTCGGCGTTCAACCCGAACGCACCAGTGAACACGATTACGGCGCCGTTCGGGAAGTATCGTTGCGGGACCCGTAACGGTCAACGAATGAGTTTGAATGTCAAACGCCACGCTGCCGAAGGAGATTAGATTTCCAAACGAGGAATTTGTTAAAAAACCCGAACGGCTTTCTATGTGCCTATACGGTATTAGGCATGGTCGACTTTGTGCTCAGTCGCCGCCTCAATACCCGCACCATTCTGCTTGCCCAGGGGACCCGCGGCGAGCACGCGGGCTATCTTCTTCCCAACGGCAGTCGCCAGTTCGTCCCGCGGCTCGGGTCTATCGAGCGCACCAAAGCGCGTGCGATGAAGGCGCCGCGCCCTGTTCGTCCTGTCGACATTACCCGAGTCAGGACGGCAAGTCCGAGACGCGGGAAGTCCCAGTCGTAGGGATAGACGGGCGACGTAGCTGCGGTGCGGGGAGATCCAAGATTTCGCGCTCCGGAAGAACCGCCTTAACTCAGTCTCCGCCAAGCGGTACACCCTCCACGACGTGGCGCTCAATCGCCTCCGCCCAATGAGCCATCATATCCGTGAATCCCTCGGCGAACGCCCGAACGAAGTCGTCTGCATCAGATGACAGCGACGTCATGCGATAGGTCACGGACGCCAGGCTGCGGCCCTCGCCGTCGGGTATCACATCAACATCCACCATGACGGCGCGGTGGTCGGGAACGATGAACACGAACGACGCGAGGCCTGCCGCGGGCTCATGTCGAGTTTGGACCCAGGTGGCGGTTCCGACGTTCGGCTGGACGGTCTGAAACACGACGCCCTGGCCAACTTTGGGTTCCTCCGGGCGCAGGAAGTGCGGGTTCCAGCCAGCCACCCACCGTCCTTCCCCCTCTGCATTGAACAGTGGAAAGGCCTCCTCCACCGACAGGGCCATGGGCACTACGCCTGCCTCCTCTACATAAGCCCGCCGGCTGGTATCCGTCGTCATGCCTGTCTCCATCTTGAGTCCATACGCAATGTTAGGTGAACTGCCAGACACCCTCCAATTCTTGGTCTGATCGCGACAGGTGCCAGCACGACTGCCGGTCGCTGCAGTTGCTTGTGGCGAAACGCTAAGGACGCAGTCTTTGACGCGAACTTTTCTGGCTGTCTAGGGTACGCGGCGATTGGAAGGGAGACGCACCCCCCACGTGCCAGCGTGGAAAATCCTTGTTGGTTGTCCAGTTCCGCGGTTGCGACGCGGAGTGCGTCGGAGCCTGAACGGGCGGCACACACGCGCCGGCCGGTCGTGTCGCGCCAGCCAGCGAGATCGGAGTGCAAGCGGAGAACCCGCAAGGGTTGACAGTCCGGGCACGCGTGGCACGCTGGGTGGCGTTCGACAGAATGAAGCCGGTGTCGCCGTGGGATGAAGCGATGGTTTCGCGTGCCCTGCGACGCACCAGGACGGGACGAGCGGCATCGCTGAGGATGTACGGCATGTCAGCCACGACTGAGTCACGTCCGGACTCGGCGCCGTCGGTGCAAGTGGCCGCTTGGCGCAGATCGTTGCCGCCTCTGGCGCCGCGCGGAGCGCGGAAGCGTTAGCGATCGTCACCCGGACGGGCGGAGACCGCTTGGCGGGCTACGGTTCGCCCGTAGGGCGAATAGGGCGTGGGCCCGGGGGCAACACCACCGCCGTGGTCGCAAGTCCTGATCGGCGCGGCTCAGCTGGCCTGTCACCGGCGGCGGTTTCCGTCGGCAACGCAACATGTTGCACAACCCCTGTCTGCGGCGATGCGGGCGTGAGGCATCTAATGGACACCACGATAGCAAACGAGGACTTTGACGAGCGACGATTGTTCGAGGACCGCTCGGAAGACGATCGCGAACCGGGGCCGGCACGAGCCGTTGACCTCAGCGGGCGGTGCGCGGACTGCTGGGGACCGGTCTCCGGAACCAAGGATTCGGACGGCCGGTGGAACCTCATCCAGTGCTTGACCTGCGGTCGCTCGGTGAACGGCGACGACGCGGTCCGCGAGGCGGACGCCATGCACCGGGGCGCCGAGCGGAACATGCCTCTAGTGCGTAAGGGTCGGCCAGCGAAGTACGCGGAAGACGCGGTTTTCGTCCTGAAACTCCTGCCGGACATGGACAGGGACAAGGCGAAGGTCGACCGGCGCATGGAAGCCAGTCTTGCGGTTGGATCGAAGGGGCGCCGATCGACGCGCGGTGAAATCGAGCCCGGCGCGGCCGGCTATCTATACGCGCAGGCGCGTGTGCTGCTAGCCGGCGTAGACGACCTTTCAACGGAGATGTCTGCGATCAGATTGTCGGACCTGGACTTCAGCAGTCCGCGCGTCGAGGCCGTCGAGGGATCGATGGCCGACGGGACGGGGCAGCTCACAGTGAACCTGCCCGTGTCGCATGGGAAGCTCTCGGGCCGGGTGCTGATGGCGAGAATGGGCACGACGCTGGTCGCGGGAATGACCTCGGCGCTCGCGTGTGAGGTGGGAATGAAGGCGATCCTCGTCACGAGGCAGGACGAGACAGCCAAGACACACGGCCTGCTGGAGCTCTACGAGGCATTGCCGGAGGACAGCCAACGGCGGGTCGAGGCGGACTACCCGGAGATTGCCAAAATACTGGAGCGCGGGCGAGAGATGTTCGGCAAGTGGCGGTACTTCGAACCCGACGTCGCCGAACACGCGATTCTCGCCCTGGTAGACACCGAACGGGCCCGGGGGCTGGCCAAGGCGGCGCGGGTGATCGCCGACGAATGCGTAATCGCCGGCATGGAATTCGACATCAACGTAGAGAGGACCTTCGACCTCTCACCAGACGACGAAAACTCGGACACGTCGCAAAAGATCCGTGTGAGGCTGGAGGGAGGCGAGTCGGCCGTGCCGTGGGACGCAATGCTGGGGACGGCGGAGGACGTCGAATGAAGGGAGCACCGTATTCGCCGCACAATGACTGAGCATGGGTCTGACCAGCACCTCGGGAGAATCGGTCTGGCACGCTCGGTTCGGGCGAGGTAGAACGTGAGCGGTGGGCGCGCCGAATCGGCTTTCGAGCTCGCATACTGGGACGGTGCTTTGCAGATTCCTCGCACGGTGGACGCGCTTCGGGACGGGGGCGAACTCGTGGATTTCACCGGCGTCGAAGGCATCGGACGGCGTTCTTCGCGGTTTGCGGAGCAAGTCCTTCCAGCGCTCGCGGTACGCATACTGCAGGTGCCGGTGGTTCCGAGCAGGTCGGCGAAGCACCGTTTCGTGTACCCAGCGGCATGTGGACCGGCGTTGCGACGAGCGACGTGATCTGAACTCCATTTGAGTAGAGTGGCGGCCGAACAGAAGCAGGCGGCATCGCACTGACGGGGGTTTGGCGAAACGGAAATGGCCGATGAACGACCTTGTCTTTCATCGGCAGTCGAAGGAGTGGAACAGCGTGAGCGAAGGAGAATCCAATAGGGAGCCCCCGAGGTTCGTGTCGTCGAGCGGTAGCCGAGTCGGGGGCCAGCACAAGGACAAGAAGCAGAGGATCACGGATGCACTAAGCGACTTGCGGCTGGTGCTCGCCGGCATAGCGAGCGGTGGCGAGGGGAGACGGAAAGCGGGCGAGATGACCCAGGAGACCGGTTCGCTCGCGCGGGCGTGTTCCGTGTTCCTGAGAAAGGTTGTTCTTGGCGAGGGGCGTAACCGGGACGCCCGCCTGCTTGACGACACCGTCCTCGAGTCACTGGAGATGAGTCTCCAGCCGCTGCGGAAGATTCCCAGCGAAGGGCGCAGGCAGGTCGAGACCGGCTTCCGCATGGAGCGGGCAGTCGTGGAGCTATTGAGGCTCGACGACACGACCGGAGAGCCGGTGAAAAAGTACAGGGCCGAAGGCGGAGTCCAAGGGTTGTCGATTGTGCTGGAGTGGCCACTGGTGGGTGTGGCGGACTGGCTGGAGCCCCGTACAGCAGGGACCGGGCTGTGGCAGGTAGCCGCAGGTCAGTTGTTCGACACGCAATCCACGCGCTCCATGAGGTGCAACGAGTGGCTTGGACAGCAGATTGTCATGTTCGACGGGCAAGGAATCAGTTTGGAGAAGCTGATCCGCACGACCGCCAATTTGGAAGGGGCCCACGCAGTCAATGTGGGGCGATTGGCTGCGTTCGAGGGCGAAGCTCCGTCAAACGCAATGAAGGAACCGCATGTACACATCCTGAGGAACATTGCCTTCTTCGGGGTCGGCTACGCCGAAATCGTGCTCGTTGAAGCCGGGCTGTATCTTTTCGAGCGCCTGATCAAAGAACCGTCGATCCAGCGACCGAGTGGCAGTTCTTACATGTTCACCCCCGCAGTCGAGTGTCCTGCGGAAGGATCGATGTCGAGTCGTCCCTCCTGGCTGCAATACAGGGGGGCACAATGGTGTCGTTCTCGCCCAATCCCGGCATCGTGCGCCACACGGTTCGGGCCCCGTCGTGATGTCCTATAACGGGAGGACCACCAGCAGCGTCAAGCTGTTGCAGGGCGCTGCAGCGTTCCCGTTGGTCGGCCGCAGTGGGGGAGATCCAACCTTTGCGAGCGCGGGCGGCCGGAGGGGGCCGGAGCGTGGGCCGAAGCGGAGTGGCCGGGATGGCACGACCACGCCATGTTTTCGCACGCACGGCCGCCACGGGGACGACTGCCGTTGCAGTGACCTGGAGGCTGGGGCCGGCAACCAGGTGTCTCGGCCGTGAACAAACAACCGACCCTCCAGTCCCTCGAAACACGCCTCCGGCAAGCGCAAAAGGACACCGTCGTCGCGATGGAGCACAGAGGCAAGCGGCACTCTTTCGCAATGGACGCACCGCCGCCTCCAGAGGTCGCAGCGGAAGAACTCGCGGCTCGTGGCCAATGGCCGCCCGCGTCGAACGCATTTCGCGACCTCGAGGAGTGGGTCAAAGTCCACTGGGAGTCTACGCGAACGACGAAGCCACCCGCGGGGACGGTGGCTGTTTTGCATCCTGGCCCCGGGAACGAAGAGCAATTGAACGCATCAAGCGCCGCGCGCAAGCTGGTCGCCGCCGCTGCGGTGCACGGTGCGGACGCGGTCGTCAGATGCGCCATCGGATTCGCCTCCCACGGGTTGCGTGAGGTCCGGATCATCTACCTGCTCAAGGGGCCTTCAATTCTCGGAGCCAAGGCGCTGGACGAGCACTGCCGACTTATCCCCTACGCGGCCGCCTTGCAGCAGGTGAACCCGGCGGCAGCGTACGAACGAGAAATGCGGCCATCCCCCGCCACAGCGAATGTCGGCGCTCTCGAGTGCACGTATTTCGAGCAACCGACCAGCGGGGAAGTCGAGTGCGCCCGATACACGAGCCCGCTGCTCAAAGCCGGCCCCGAAACGCTGGCGCTCGTGCTCGGCCTGGTGTGGCGAGTCGGACTTCGCGTGTTTGCGCAGTGGCCCGCCTACCCCGATCTCGCGACCGCAACGCTGCCATTCAATTTCCGCTCGTGGCCGGGTAACAGTTTTGACCTGCGCGTTGAACTCGCGGTGCAAGAGCGGAGACCCACCATCGAGACGAGACCGATCGCGACCGAGGAGTTGGCACGGCTGATGGCTCGGTACGCCAGCCAGCCGGACGAATCCCGGCGTCGCCTCTCATTGGCAATGCGACGCGTCCGCGACAGCACGGAAAGAACCGAAGTCGAGGACAGTGTCGTCGACGTTTGCATAGCGCTTGAGACGCTGTTCATCAAGACGAGGAGTGAGCCAAAAAGCAAGTCCATCTCGAAAAGAGGTTCTTGGTATTTTGCGGACTCGGCAGCAGAACGGGTGAGGGTCTGCAAATTTCTCAAAGAGTTCTACGACCTACGCTCGAAGATAGTCCATGGCGCCCCCCCTGCCGCCCAAACCGCCCGCCAGGAAGCGCAGGAAGAACGACGGCGTGGTGAATTGATAGTCGACGCGCTCGACGTGGCGCGGACCAGCCTGAAGGACATGATCGACCAGGGCATACCGAACGACTGGGAGGCGAGCGAGGAACCTTCATCCATCCGCCGATGTCCGCCGCGCAACGACTCGCAAATCCGCTCCATCAAATCCGATTCGTTCAGTTGGTCCCTGGCGGAACAGAAAGACATAGACCGGCAGCTCGAAGCCGTATGGAGGCGCCTTGTCGACGCCGCGGAACCACCGTCGCCGACGACCGGGGCGACCGTCTACGGGAACCTGCACCCTAAGGGCCTTGCCGAGTGCCGACAGCAGGGAGTCGACTACGTCATCATGCACCCAGCTCTGCTGTACATGGCTCATCCCAAGTGGCCGAAAGCAGCCTCCGATTCGCTCGACGAACGGGCTCGGTACTACTGTTGGATGGATGTTGAGCGACACTTAGAGCGGTGGCGTAAAGCGGCGACCGCGAAGCGACTTACACAGTTCCGTGTACCGCATTCCGACAGTGCCGCGTACCACCCCAGCCAGCGAGCAACGTGGCCGCGTCCCCTCGAATGAGGGACTCGCACGAAAGGTCGGCGATGCTTCGGGCCTTCGCGTCCGCCGTGAGCGTCAGCGCATTTTCGCGATCGCGACCAAACGGACGAATGACGGCACGGTCCTGCGTGGCTGGCTGGTGATCGATGGATACGTGGATGTTGACCAGGCGCGCGCTGCGAGCGCGGACAGTCTTAGTGTGAACACTGTAGGACGCTGGTGGAACCGAGCAGTATCAGCGTAGAAGTGATTTCGGCGACGAGTCGTTGTTCGGGGGGGATTCACGGCCTTTGACGTTGAGCTTGAGGTCCAGGTGGTGCTGTTCTGTGTCGCCGACCACGCGGATTTGCTGTTCAGCATCGACATTTGCCGAGAAACCCAGTCCCATCATCTCGGCCTCGTCGAGCATCACGCGCGCGGCCTTGCCGAGGTGGCGTGCCTGCTCGGTGTTGATCATCGCTTCGGCTGAGGTCTCGCTGTTGCTCGTGTCGAAGTAGCGCCACGCACCGAACGTCTGCCGTCCAGCACGGAAGACAGTTTCGATCTCCGGGTAATCTGCTGCGATCCGCAGGCGACTTGGTTCCGGAAGGCCTGTGGGGTGCCACATCGACCCGGAGGACTACTCCGTGCTCCGGGCCCCGGCCGTTCTGGCGGCGGAAGGAGCCTGGCGGCTTGCGGAGCGCATGGGTTTCATTGCAGCCAGCCAGCTGACGGACTCCGGCCGCACGGTGGCGGGATTTGCAGATCTGGATACCGCGGATCTCCGAAAGGCGCTCGCCCCGAGGATCGCCAGTGGCGTTGAATCTGCGTTGATCGGCCAGGACGGCACGCCCATCGTTTCAATTTTGCGCCAGGCCGCAAACCGCCTGACCGCGACAATGAACCTCTGGGCGCGCGAGTGCCCCGGCCTGGTGCCTGCCGAGGTGGGGCGATTGTCCACTGGGCGTGCGTCGACGCTCGGCGCGCGGGCGTTTTGGTTCGGGACATCGAGATCAACCGCGATGTTGCCATGCACCAATTCGGCCCGCCAGATCCGAACGCGCCTCCCGGGGCAAACGCGACGCGCCACCTCGAACGGGTCTCTGAATTCTATCTGGAGCACCCCCACCTTGGAGAGCGAGCGCCGTTGTCGTTCGGGGAGGAACACGCGCTGGCCCGTTTGCTTGGGTATTGCGGGCTGTTTCGGAAGCGCGCACCGGCGCCGGGAACATTCGTTCTATGCGGGCGGGCGAGAGAGAAGGCAACACTCCACAAGGCTTCGGACTAAATACTTGAGGTGGAGGTCGAATTGAAGAATAAAACAAACCAAGGGACTGGAAGCCAGCGGCGGGAGCAGCCTAACGCAACAGACGTCGCGCCCGAAACATTCCAGAACCACGCCCTCCTCGATCTCCCGTTAAGGGAACAGGCGGAGGATTTTGGCGCTTGAAGGGTCGGTCACGCTGTGAGGGACGCGACCATGGGCTCGGACGAGATCCTTGCAGGTTCTTGAAGCGGCGTCAGGTCCGCGGAGGAGCCGCCGGACACGCGAGAGGCGGCCCGACGCGAAGAAGCGGTCCCCAGGGAGGTATTGGTTACACCGGCACAGCGCCAAGATGACAGTGGGCTGGCGATTGCGCTGGGAAGATTTGACGAAGTAGACTAGCACAAGAAAGCGGGCCGAAACTACGCCAGTCGGACTCACGGCGCGTTATCCCAATGACAGGAGACAGAGCATGCAAACTTGAGGGGGTCGACCTCGGAATCACTGGACGATAGATCAATAGGGCGTTTGAACTGTTCAGCGTCCGCGAGAGGTGCGCCTCATGAGGGACGCCCGCTAAGCCAACCTCGTTGTATACCGTTCTGTGTTAAGGGGGCGAGTTCGGGCTAAGCGCCACCAGAAACATAAATTGACTCAGAAGTGCTAGGAGTATGGAGCTAGTGAAAGGGCACCACGAGATTACTACAGAAGATGATTTTCGAATGAGTGACGGGGAAGCGTTGATCCTATCTCTGGTGATAAACGTTGCGAAACGCATCTGCGAGGAAAACAGCTACGACGTGGAGCGCCTTAAATCGATAGAGCACGCTCTAGAACAAGGCGAACACGGCGATGTCGCTCTTAGCATCTTCGGGTGCTTACCTCTTCCCAAAGGATGGAGTTCCGATCTGAAAAAAGAAGTATTCGCTATACTCGGCATGTGGGACTCGCTTGAGCTAGCTTGCGACTTGTTGCCCACTGAAAGACAGCAGTCTATCAAAGACCGCCTGGGGGAGTTTGGCGGTCAATCCATGGAATTTAGGGGGTACGACCATCACGTGCCAGAGGGCGAGGAAGGCTACCTTGGGTACACTCGGTACGTTTTGGAGCGGAATAGGTACGAGCGGTTCCAGCGTAGGACAGTGGACGGGTTGGTTGGCAGAATTCTCCCAAGATACCGAAAGATGTTGCGAAAGTTTGAGGCTTACAACCGTAAGGCCCGTGCAGTCAACCGCCACAGCCCTGGGGTGTTTGACTGGAGCGATTTACACAATCACAGGTGCTCAAATGAGCAGTACCAAATTTACGAGGATATTCTGGTCGACGTTTTCGGGACCACCAGATAGAGACCGGTCTCGGCAAGTGTATCGGCCGATGTGAGCCCGTGAGCCACCAAGCCAAATATAACGTTTCCGACCGGACTCGCTCGAACGTGTTCAACGGATTGTGTGACGCAGAGAGGTCCGTGCGCTGCTTTCGGGACGAACACAGAAAACACACCAAGCGTGTGTGGGGTCAGCTAGCTGGTGCTCCTTACTTTGCGCCTCTGGTTATCTCGTCGTTTCAAGACTTCTGGAACGCGTTGGACCAAGGTGTGCAGATTTTGTTGTCGTTAATACCCATTTCGGGCTTTCTTATCATACGGCGGAGAGACGGGTACAAAGGGGCGGTCGCCCACTTTGTTCAGGAAGAATGCAGAGAAGTGGCGAACGAGATGAGAGTGTTACTTGAAGATATAGACGCAGATGTCGTATTTGACCAGGACGCTCGCGTCAGACTATCCGCTTTGTCAGAGAAGCTCGGCGTAGCGACCAATAAAGCAAGCATAGCTAGAATAACCATAAGCAAGTCTAAACGCCGTAAGGTACAACAGGAAGTAGTCAATGACCTCGGAGGAACTTACAATGAATGACTTGTATCCGCCAAGACCGCCGGGGGACGTCAAGCCGCCGCCGAGGCCGGCTCCTCCGCCTGGCGTACGGAAGCCTCCCACCCCCTTGCCTACAGTGGCACTACCTCCCGCTCGTCATGAGCTTGAACCGGCCACTCCTCAAGAGGACTCTGAGAAGCCAGCCACGGACAGGGTCCAGGGAGAAGATACAATATGACGTGCGACTGGGGAGGTCATACGTTCACTGTGTACGATTTCGAGGATACGCACTGGAATCCTGTGGCAGGCGTGTATATATTCGCTGCGCAGCGAGGACAGAACTGGCGAGCTGTTTACATAGGGCAAACAGACTCCTTCGCCAATCGGTTGCCCAATCACGAGCGACGTTCAGCCGCGATAAGAAACGCAGCGACTCACATACATGCGTTGGCTGAGCCAGACCTTTCCCGCAGACAAGGTATCGAGCGCCATCTAATACAGACGTACCAGCCGATTCTGAATAGACTGTAATTCATTCTCCGCAGAACACATATTCCAACAAAACACATACCGTCGGCTTTCGGACAACCTCGCTTTCGATTAATTTCTTAATGAAATTCCTGGCCGGGGCCCAAGCTCTGTTTCGATTCGCAAGATTATCTGGGCTTCCTTCATCTGTGGTACGTCGTGCGTACAGATTGTTGGCCCCACCCAATATAGCGGCCGCGTGCCTCCTATTTCACGTAAGGTTGCTATCGAGCTATGTGAGTTTGGCATTGGCGGGAGTTAGAAGTTTCCGCGAGCCCTAGCTCGCTTCGTCGCCTTTTCGGGCACCACAATCGCCCTTCCCTTCCGCCTGACGCGCTTCGGCCTAGGTACATGCTCTCCGGGCCAGAGTATGTCCTCGTACCGGAGCGGCTCGCGGGCCAGTCCGAGCCGCATGGCGGGCGTCTTGCCGTCGTCGCCGACGTACACGAAATTGTGCACCGTTCGGAAGATGGTCAGGTGGACTTCGAGCATCCGCGGGTTGTACGGGGCATACCCGTGCCACACCTTGTTGTGCGTGCTCGATGTGCCGACCGGGCGCTCGATGGGGTTGAACAGCCGCCGCGTTTTCATGAACAGGTTGTCGATGCGGGCGAGCCCGGCATCGAGGAACATGTCGACCTTGCGGTCCTCGTCGACCACCTCGTCGGCCGTGAGCCAGACATCGCTTTATGTGGCTCATTGATGGTCGGTATCGGGTGTTCGATCCAGACATCATCCCACTTTCCGTAGGTCTGCACCGCCGCGATCCAGTCCCTCATCATCAACCGCGTGGCCTCCCACTTGTTCTCGCGAATCTCGGAAGGCAGACCATCACGGAATGCTTTGCGTCTGCGCTTGGCGGTGGCCAGGATATGCTCGCGTTCATCGATCGTCTGGAACTTAGTGTAGCGGACGTAGAATCCGTGTGCGGCGCCGCGCCGCACCTCGTCAGCAAAGGCGCATAGGAAGGCGGCCCGAGACATGGAGCTTTGATCCATGTTGGCCTGCAGGTGCTTGACTCCAGCACCGGACAGCATCCGTTGCATCAGCATCCAGTGGGCGTAGGCGGTGTACGGCTCGTGGGTTTGCATCCCTGAGTTGAGCGGCGGCATCTGCTGGCAGGCGGGGTCGTGGTGATCGAGTTCAATGTCCTCGACATCGCGGCGGTCTTGCGCGTTCTCGTAGAGGATTCTGATCTGGTCCAAGAGGGCCACGCGATCGTGTTTGCTCAGTTTGCGGGACATCGACCGCCCCGCGGTCAACTCATCCCCGGCGAGCCAATAGTGGGCGTACTCTCTGAATGCCTCGGCCACATCAAAATCGCCTCTGAGAGAAGCGTCGCGGTTGATCTCGAACGGATCGACACGCCCATCGAAGTTGACATGGATGCCCAGGACGTAGCCGCTATAGGCATCGACCGTCGCGTACCCGGAGAGGACGACATTGCGCCGGTCAAGTCGACTCGTCCAGTTGAGGGTGTATTCCTGGGCGTCCGTCTCGGTCACGAGGTACTCCGGAAGCTTGAGCCTTCCGTCGATGAACGCACGATCGATTGCTCCAGAGTGGGACCGGCAACGGTCGTGGATAAACCGCAGGATCGGGTAGTACGACTGCGTCGAGCGAACATCGGAACCGCGGATAGCGCACCGGCCCGGTGACTTGTTCGCGATGCGGCTGAAAAGGTCCGCGGCAAGCCGCTTGTTCCGGTCGTGGAGGCGGACCGGGTTTGTGATCGAGAACTTGCGTCCGCACCCCTTGCACCGATACCGCTGGCCCCGCCCGTTTTTCGGCTGACCGACCCTGACATAGGCTGTCTCGCCGCGCCGGGCGGCGGGCCAGATGTGATAGGCGACGGACCGGCCAAAGTTGTCACAGGCGGGATTGGTGCAAGACGCCCTTTCCTCAGGAGCCCAAAGGCCACCGGCATCGGCCAGCCGCCCGATCTCGCTGACGATCGAAGTGTTCGATTTGATCGGCGGGTTATCCTTGCAGGCTTTGCAGCGGATCGACGGTATCTGGCCCTTTGATGTGCTGTGGATCTTGTAGGCGGGATCCCTGCCGGGCGAAGGACCGGGCTTCTGGACTTGATGACGCGCCGGTACCCCGAAGTTCTCACAGGCGGGCTGCCTGCAATGGTTGACTTGGATGGTCCGATCTTCGCCGATCAGGTCGACGAACGCAGGCAGGGGGACGCGGGGGAGCTTTTTCATGGCGACGGAATCTCCTTTGGGCGCAGGATTTGGGGCGATTCCATCCCGGCGAGGTCGGTCATCGGGCCGAGATCATGTCGAGGGAGGAGGCCGAGGGTGGTATAACAGGCTTATACCGCTAAAATGTCAACAAAAATACACATCAATCCGTTGTTTTTATTATATTTTTCCTACTTAATACCCTCAATATCCAAACGTCTAGTGCTTTACTCCGTGCGCAGCACGCAAAACCCTACGGGGAGATCCCCGCCGCCTGCGCTTCGCGCCCCTCTACCGTAAGGAGTGCGTTGCCTGCGAGCGGTCCGAAGTCGCCGATCCGGTTACCCGTCACGTCGAGTTCCAACAGCCGGGGCAGCGCGGCCAGCGACCGCACGTCCTCTACCGCGTTCCCGCGCAGAGACAGCACACGCAGTCCCGCAAACCCGGACAACGGCGACACGTCCACCACCGCGTTGCCGCCGAGGTCCAGCGCGCGCAGCCCGTGCAGGCCGGCCAGCGCCGTGACGTCCGCAATCCCATTGCCGCGTAGCGACAGCCGTTCCAGGCCGGTAAGCCCCGCCAGCGCCCACGGCTCCGCGCCCGTGCCGTCCAGGTTCAGCACGGACAGCCGCGGCAGCGCAGCCAGCACCCGCAGGTCCGCCAGCGGGTTGTGCGACAGGTCCAGCGCCGTCACGTTCGTCGCGTACTCGAGCCCCGTGAGATCCGCGATCCCCGCGCCCCGCGCGTCCAGCGACTGAAGCGCCAGCAGCTCGTTGACGCCCACCGGGTCCTCCGGCGCCTTGCCCAGTGCCACAGCGATGCGCCCGCGCAGGCCCGCGTCCGGCAGATGCGCCGGCGGCCCCGGATCCAACGACGGCACCGCCGCCGCCCGGTTCGACACCACCACCGGCAGCAAGCCCGTACCCGATGTACGCCGCAGCCCCGGCACAGCGTACGCCAGCAGCCGCGGTAACAGCGAGTCCGCGACCCACAGCGTCTCGCCGTCCGACCACAGGCCGTAGCCCGTCCTGGGCAGCTCGATGTCGCGATCCGGCAGACGCCCGCCGTCCGACAGCCGGTACGCCACCACGTGCCGGTTGTTGCCCGACGTCAGCAGCGTCTCGCCGTCCGACCACAGGCCCCACTGCGCCCGGCTGCGCTCCTCCCGATTCAGCCCGAACTCCCGATCCGGCAGACGCGCGCTGTCCGACCCGTACGCGTACAGGTGCGCGTCCGCACGGTCCACCACGTACAGCACCGAACCGTCCGACCACAGGCCCACCGGCTCGCCGTTGCCCGCCGACGACAGCATCCCGTCCAGGTCTGCCGAGGCCACACGCGCACCGTCCGACAGCCGGTACGCCACCGCCTCGCCCAGCGCGTTCGCCACCCACAGCGTCCCGTCCTCGGACCACAGCGCCGTCGTCACGTAGCGCTTCGCCGTCAGCGCAATATCATCGGCAGAGCGCCGCGCGCCCGTCGCCAGGTCGTACGCCTGCGCCGCCTCGCCGTCGGACTCCGCCGCCCACAGCGTCGTGCCGTCCGACCACACACCCGTCGCCTCCACCCCCACCAGCGCAATGTCGCGCTCCGGCAGCCGCGTGCCCCAGGCCGGCAGCCGCGTCACCGCCACCGTGTAGGTCCGCGATGTCGTCACGTCCTCCGCCGTCACCGTCGCCGCGATCTCGTTCGACCCCGTCGACAGTGACGACGTCCGCTCCGTGCCCTGCGTGCTGCCGAGCGCGTCCGCGATCGCCACCGCCGCGTTGGCGTCCGCCGGCTCCGCCGTCACCGTCGTCGCCGACACCCCGGCCGGCACCGTCGCCGCGTAGGCCGTGCGCTCCGCATCGAACTCCCCGATGGCCACGTCCGTCAGCAAGAGCGACGACAGGCTCGCGTCCGTCGACGCATCGCGCACCGTCATCTCCGTCGAAGCCACCTCCGTACCGTCCAGCGCCACGCCGAGCCGCGCCGCCTCCGGCAACTCCTCGACGCCGTCCGACAGCGCCTCGAACGTCGCCGTCACCGTGTCGGTCCCGGCCTCCAGGTCCAGCGTCCCGGCCTCCAGCGCGTAGTCCGACTCCGATACCTCCCCCGTCACCGACAACGCCAGCGTCCGTTCCGTGGCAAACGTCACGCCGGTGCCGGTCGACACGGTCAGCGTCGCGCTGGCGCCTTCCACGAGCTCGGCGGGCGCCGCCGTCACCGTCCACGCCGCCACGTCGTCGTCCGCGACCGCCACCGTCGCCGCCACCGCTTCGCCCAGCGTGTAGCCGGTACCTTCCAGAACCGTCACCGTCACCGAACCGTCTTCCTCCACCACCGAATCGTCGTCCGTCGACACCTCAAGCGTCGCCGTCGTCGACCCCGCCGGCACCAGCACCGCCGACGGCACCTCTCCGGACACCACATCGCCCGCAACGGCGACCTCCACCGCGATCTCCAGCGCCGCCCCGGACGCACGGTCCAGCCTCACCTCGAACACCGCGTCCGATCCTTCGTCCACCGATTCCCCGACCGCGGACACCGTCGCCACCGGCAGCGGCAACGCGCGCCGGATCGACAGCGCCACCCGCACGCCGTCCGACGAGCCGTGCAGGTAGCGCTCGTAGACAGGCGGCGCCTCGGCGAGCCACAACGCGTTCGATCGGTTCAGCGACAGCCGGTCGATCCGGTGGCCGTCCCAGTAAACCGACCAGCCGTCCGTGTCGCCAACTTCAGGCTCCGTGCCCAGCGCAAACTGCCCAACGTTATTCAACGCCGCCACCGTCACCCCGTGCTCCACGCCGTCCACCCGCAACCCCGTCGCGTCCAGCGCACCGAACGACGCCTTCGACATCCGGCCGTAGCCGCCCAGCGGCAGCGTGTACGCGTCCGTCGAGCCCACCGTCAGCAGCGTCCCCAGCAGTTCCTCCTCGTCCGCGCTCACCGGCGGGTTCCACGGCGCGGCCCAGATCCGCCCCTCCGCCGCAGCCTCAGCCTTGCGCCCGTCGTAGGACACCCGAACCGACACCAGCGCGCCCGCGTCCGCCACGCTCAGCTCGTGGCCCGACGCCGTCGCGCCGGCGATCTCGGTCCCGTCGCGCAACCATTGATAGGTCACTGTGGCCGGCGGCGTGTCCTCGAAACGCGCCGTGAGCACGTTGCCGACCTGCAGAATCCCGGCAACAATCGGCACCACTGGCGCGGGGCCCGGAATCGTCGCCTCCACACCCTGCGACAATGCCTTCCCGCCCGCTGTGCACACCGCCGCCGCCGCCGCGCAGTCCGTCGTCGCCGGCAGCGTCACCACCAGGTCGGCCGTCGAAGCGGGCGCCACCTCAATGTCCCACAGATCCCTCTGCTTGTTCACGCGCCGCGCGCTGCGCACCGCGCCGCCCGTCACCGCAAGACTCTCGTCCCGTAGCGTCACGTAGCTGATCGAGATCGGCTCGCTGAACTCCAGCCGCAACGTCACCGTCCCCGTCCCGTCATGGCCCTCCGGTACCGATACGAAACGACCCGTCAGCGGCACCGCCGCGCGCGTCACCGTTACCACATAGGTACTGCTCGTCGTTTCGTCCGCCGCAGTCACCGTCACCCGTATCTCGTTCGCGCCCTCCGCAAGGTCCACCTGATGACCCGGCGCCTGGGAATCCGCATCCGGCGGCGTGATCGCGACGGTGGCCGACTCCTGCAGCGGCGTCGCTCCGACCACCGCCGTCGTAACGTCCGAACCCACCGTCGCCCCGTACTCGTACACGTCGCGGTCGAACCCATCGACCGCCACATCCCGCAGGGTCAGGGCGCTCAGCCGCGCGTCCGCCGCCGCCGACGGCACAGACCGCGTTACCGTGACCGCATAGGTCGTCGTGCGGGCGTCCGTCGCCGACACCAGAATCCGGATCCGATTGGGGCCAGGCCGCAGGGCCACGTCGGCTTCGTAGGTGGTCGATGTCGCCGTGGAGGCCTCGGTCAAGGCGACCGGCGCGTTGTCGTCGCCCAGGATCTCCACCGTGGCGGACGTGTTGCCGGTGGTCGCGCTGACCGTCGTGGCGCCCGTCCGGTAGGGTACGTTCGCCGCGTAGTTGCGACCGGAGGGCGAAAACCCCGCCAGGTCGACCCCCGTCATGGTCAAGGCGCTCAAGCTGGTGTCCGTGTCCACCGCCGAGTCGAACGCAACGCCAAACCGGAGATGGCGCGTGAAGCCGCCGGGGTCTTCGTAAGAGACATGCGCGCGCGCTTTCGACCCTTCTCCACCACTGAACGTGACCACTGTGCCCGTCAACGAACTGGTGATCGTGCCACGCTTGTTCTCAAGACTCACCGCAATGGCCAGCTCGTCGCCATCGGGGTCGCTGACGTAGCGAGACAGGTCCAGCGTGAGGTCCACATCGGCGCTCTCGATCAGGTCATCGGGCTCGGCGACAATCTCCGGGGGCCGGTTCCGGGTGACCTCGTGCACCGCGGCGACGGCGTCGAGGGCCTGCACGATGCCGTATCCGCTGTTGCGGTCGTGACCCGTCGCTGCGATGTCGATCGCGGAATCCCTCAGCGCCTGCTCCACCGCGTCGCGGGTGATGTTATCGGGGCCGCCCGCAGCCTCCAGCATGAGCGCCGCGATCCCGGCCACGTGCGCGGCCGCGGCGGACGTACCGGGATAACTGGACAGGCCCGGCATCGCGGTGCTGACGCGGTGCGCACCGGCAAAGTCGGGCTTGTTGATGACGCGTCCTCCCGCGGCCAGAAGACTCCCCGGAGTGATGGCGTCACCTTCGTCGTCGTAGAAGATGCGGCGAGGGCCGTCGCTACTGAGACCCGCAACCTTGTTTGCGGAGGAGAAGTGGCTGGTCGAAGGCTGGCCCGAGTCAGTGTTTTCCACCGCCGCGATGCTGAACGCTTCAGGCAACGCGTTCGGACCCCACACCGCACCTGGCGTGCTGTGGGTCAGCCGGCCCCGGTACGCCATGAGGTGCAGGTAACGCGCGTCACCGCTTTTCTTCACCACCACGAGCGAATACCCGCTCAGGACCGGATTCCAGATCCTCTCGAACGGCCTTTGCGAGCCTGACTGCCAAGTGGTCGATCGGCCCACGACGACCCCGTTGCGACTGACCACGAACAGGTCGTAGTCGTTGCTCGAGGCGTAGTCGGGATCGCTCCACTTCAGCCACGCGCCATGCGCACTCTTTGCGGTCAGCCGGTTCGCGTAGGTGTCCGCGTCGAAGTAGTGGACCGCGCGATCTGACACGCCGCCCACGGTTACCGACTCCCCTGCCCGATAGTCCCCCTCCCACGTTCCGGCCGTGCCACTGTCGACATTGCCCTCATTCCCCGAGGAGATAAACAGCAGCGTGCCCTTCTCGGCAACCTCCCTGTATGCGAGCGCAGCCGTCCCATGCTGGAAGGCCGGCTCGTCGAACACGTTGATTCCGTCGACGATGATGTCGACGCCCATCTCGTGCAACGAGCGCACCGCCGCCGCGTAGCCGCCGACCCCGACATCGATCCCCGCGAAATAGAGGTCGGCGCCGGGTGCGACATCGTGCAGGACCTCGAGCGCCAGCGTGCCCGCGCGACCGCCCGACCGGCCCCGGTAGCCCGGCAGAACGGTCACGTGCGGCGGGAGTGCGCCGAGTTCCTGCAACTTCTCGAGATGGCGGATTCCGTCAAACACGACCGCGACGCTGATGCCCGTCCCATCGACCCCGTACGTCTGCCTGGCCTCGTCGGACCGATGTGCGCTATCCCCCTCCGAGACGACTGTGGTCGGGGAAACGGTCTGGGACTGAGTCGCTGCGACAGTGAACGCGCCATCGTGAATGGTTTGAACGGCATCCAGTTTGGCAATGGATTCGAGTGCTCCCAATGGAACTCGAGCGCGCAGGCTCCGGTAGGCCGGGCGTGCATCGACCACGGCGCCATCGTGCTGCTCGATTAGCCCAACAAGTTCGTCATCCACCTGGCCGTGTATGTCGATGAGCACCGATTCGGTTCCGCCTTCCTTGACGAGGTCTATCAGGTGCGATTCCAATTTTTGTTGCGCAGGTGTCCAGCGTGCCTTTTCTCTGTATATCTCTGCGATCTGTTCCAACAACACCTGTGGCAGGTCGCCTTTTCCCGTGATTACCATGTCGTCGGAGGTCTGACCGACAACCATGGGCGACAGAAGCGATGTAACCACATACACCACTACGATGGTCGACGCCGTCGTCCATCGTCCGCGCAGACCACGGAGCGTTTGTCGAACTTGAAGTGCCCGTCGGGAGCAATCGCGGGGACTCGATCGGTCCCTCGTGCCGGCGATTCCCGTCGCGCCGGCCCGCAAACCCGGACTCGATGGTTTTTGGCGCCGACCTGACCCGGCAAGAACCTCGGAGCGGCGGAGGACCGGTGTTCGGCACCGCCAGAACCTGTCGTTATGTCGACTGCTCAACACCGCCGCGCGGCTCGCATGCGAGCTGTTGAAAACCCCGCCATGAGTTCTTTTTACCTTAATCATGACTGCAACAAAAGAGCACGAAAAATCGCCGTTGTGTAACCCGGACCCGCGGAGGCGCCCGAGCCCCAGCGACGCCCGCCAGGTTCGAACGAACGCCCTGCCGGGTGTGACGGCAACATGGCGAAGCCACGCGGGGAAGGGCTCGCTTTCGAACGGCGTGGAGGCCGACGGTCCCGGCGGGTAGTACCGGTATCGCAAGGGACGTGGACCGGCCCGGTTCCGTTGTCCGAGCCTGCTGGCAGCGCATGGCGTGCGCGTCGGAAGAGCCGCGTCCCGCCACTGTGCTGCCGCCAATGTTCACGCCACAGTCGCCGACTCACGGCGCACCCCCCGCATCCGTCGCGCGGCCCGAGCCTGCCGGGTTGCCGCGCAGTTCGATGGTCGCCCGCAACGGCGCCAACAACGTGGCGTCGCCGATGCGGTTGTCGCCGAGGTCGAGCGTTTCGAGGGCGCCGAGCCCGGCCAGCGGCCCGGGGTCCTCGATGGCGTTGGCGCCGAGGTCCAGCGCGCGCAGCCGGTGCAGGTTAGCCAGCGCAGAGACGTCCGCAATCCCGTTGTCCCGCAGCGACAGGCGCTCGAGCCCGACCAGCCCCGCCAGCGCCCACGGCTCCGCGCCCGTGCCGTCCAGGTTCAGCACGGACAAATTCGGCAGCGATCCCAGCACCCGCAGGTCCACCAGCGGGTTGTGCGACAGGTCCACGGCCCTCAGGTTCACCGCGTACGCAAGCCCCGTGAGGTCAGCAACCCCCGCGCCCCGCGCATCCAGTGACTGAAGCGCCAGCAGTTCGTTGACGCCAACCGGGTCCTCCGCCGACTTGCCCAGCGCCACAGCGATGCGCCCGCGCAGGCCCGCGTCCGGGATCGCCACCGGCACGCCCGGGTCCACGGTCGGCACCCCCACCGCACGGTTCGTCACCACCACCGGCAACAGACCCGACCCCGACGCACGCCGCAGCCCCGGCACCGCGTACGCCAGCACCCGCGGTAACAGCGAGTCCGCAACCCACAGCGTCTCGCCGTCCGACCACAGGCCGTAGCCAATCATGCCCAGATCGATGTCGCGATCCAGAAGACGCGCACCGTCCGACAGCCGGTACGCCACCACGTACCCGCTGCTGCCCGACGTCAGCAGCGTCTCGCCGTCCGACCACAGGCCCCACTGCGCACGGCTGCGCTCCTCCCGATCCAGCCCGTACTCCCGATCCGGCAGTCGCTCGCCGTCCGATGCGTACGCGTACAGGTGCTTATCCGCACGGTCCACCACGTACAGCACCGAACCGTCCGACCACAGGCCCACCGGCTCGCCGTTGCCCGCCGACGACAGCATCCCGTCCAGGTCCGCCGAGGCCACACGCGCACCGTCCGACAGCCGGTACGCCACCGCCTCGCCCAGCGCGTTCGCCACCCACAGCGTCCCGTCCTCGGACCACAGCGCCGTCGTCACGTAGCGCTTCGCCGTCAGTGCAATATCATCGGCAGAGCGGCGCGCGCCCGTCGCCAGGTCGTACGCCTGCGCCGCCTCGCCGTCGGACTCCGCCGCCCACAGCGTCGTGCCGTCCGACCACACACCCGTCGCCTCCACCCCCGCCAGCGCAATATCGCGCTCCGGCAGCCGCGTGCCCCAGCCCGGCAGCCGCGTCACCGACACCGTGTAGGTCCGCACCGTCGATGCGTCCTCCGCCGTCACCGTCGCCGCAATCTCGTTCGCCCCTGTCGCCAGTGACGATGTCCGTTGCGTGCCCTGCGTGCTGCCGAGCGCGTCCGCGATCGCCACCGCCGCGTTCGCGTCCGACGGCTCCGCCGTTACCGTCGTAGTGGATACCCCGGCCGTCACCGTCGCCGCGTACGCCGTGCGCTCCGCGTCGAACTCGCCGATGTCCACGTCCGTCAGCAAGAGCGACGACAGGCTCGCGTCCGCCGACGCATCGCGTACCGTCATCTCCGTCGAAGCCACCTCCGTACCGTCCAGCGCCACGCCGAGCCGCGCCACCTCCGGCGTCTCCTCGACGCCGTCCGAGCGCGCCTCGAACGTCGCCGTCGCCGTATCGGTCCCGGCCTCCAGCGCCAGCGTCCCGGCCTCCAGCGCGTAGTCCGACTCCGACACATCCCCCGTCACCGACAACTCAAGCGTTCGTTCCGTGGCAAACGTCACGCCGGTGCCGGTCGACACGGCCAGTGTCGCGCTGCCGCCTTCCACGAGCTCGGCGGGCGACGCCGTCACCGTCCACGCCGCCACGTCGTCGTCCACGACCGCCACCGTCGCCGCCACCGCCTCGCCCAACGCGTAGCCGCCGCCTTCGACCAGCGTCGCCGTCACCGAGCCGTCCTCTTCCACCACCGAATCGTCGTCCGTCGACACCTCAAGCCTCGCCGTCGTCGATCCCGCCACCACCGTCACCGCCGACGGCATCTCGCCGGACACGACCTCGCCCTCCACCGTAACCTCGACCGCGATCTCCAGCGCCGCGGCCCGCGCCCGGTCGAGCGTCACCTCGAACACCGCGCCGGACCCTTCGTCCACCGAGTCCCCGACCGCCGCCAACGTCGCCACCGGCGTCGGCAACGCGCGCCGGATCGACAGCGCAACCCGAACCCCGTCCGACGAGCCGCGCAGGTAGCGCTCGTAGACGGTCGGCGCCTCGCCGAGCCACAACGCGCCCTCGCTCGACCGCTTCAGCGACAGCCTATCGATCCGGTGACCGTCCCAGTAAACCGACCAGCCCCGCGTGTCATCGAGATCCGGCTCCGTCCCCAGCGCAAACTGCCCAACGTTGTTCAACGCCGCTACCGTCACCCGGTGCGCCACGCCGTCCACCCGCAGCACCGTGTCGTCCAGCGCACCGAACGACGCCTTCGACATCCGGCCGTAGCCGCCCAGCGGCAGCGAGTAGGCGCCCGTCGAACCCACCGTCAGCAGCGCCGGGAACAGTTCCTCCTCGTCCGCACCGACCGGCGGGTTCCACGGCGCATCCCAGATCGGAATCGTCGCCGCGCTCGTCGCCGTGCGACCGCCCCGTGTCACCCGGACCGACATCGACGCGCCCACGTCCGCTGCCGTCAGCACGTAGCTCAACCCCGTCGCCCCCGCCATCTCGCTCCCGTCGCGCAGCCACTGGTAGGTCACCGACGCCGACTTGGGCGATGCTGACTTGGCCGACTTGGCCGACAGTGCCTTGACGGACATTGCCTTGGCCGATGTCCCGGACGCCGAAGCCTTCACCACCGTCGACACCTGCCCGCCGTCCATCGACGCCGTCAGCGCCTCGCCCACCTGCACCACACCCGACACCACCGGCGTCTCCAGCGGCGCCGCGTCATCGACGGTCACCACCACCGAGCCGATCGCTGCGCCGTCCAGGTGCGCCGTCACCGTCGCCCGTTCCGGGCCTTCCGACGCCTCGTCGTCAATCGCCGTCAGGGTCGCCGTCGCCGACGTCGCCCCGGCGGACAGCGCCAGGCTGGCCGCCGACAGCGTGTAGTCCGACGCCGACACCTCTCCGTCCACCGACAGCGCGATCGTCTGTGCCTGCGCGTAGGTCACGCCGTTGCCGATCGACACCGTCAGCGTCGCGCTGCCGCCTTCCGCGATCCCGGCGGGTTCCGCCGTCACCGACCACGCCGCCACATCGTCGTCTTCCACTGTCACGCTCGCCGCGGACGCCTCGCCCAGGGTGTAGCCGTCGCCCGCCGTCAGCGACACTGTCACCATGCCGTCGCCTTCCACCACCGAATCGTCGTCCGTCGGCACCTCAAGCGTCGCACTCGTATCGCCTGCTGCAAACGTCACCGACGCAGGCGGCGTACCGCTCAGCACCTCGCCCGCCGACGTCACCGTCACCGGTACTGTCAACGGACCCGACAGCGCCTCCGACAACGTCGCCGTGAACGCCGCCGCCGTGCCTTCGGTCACCGAGGCCGCATCGGCCGTCAACGTCACCGCCACGGCCGGCTCTTCCGGGCCGGCACTGCCTGGAATGCGTGCCTCCAGCCGGTTCGACAGCGGCTTGTAGGACGCTGTGCAGACCGCGCCGACCGCCGCGCAATCCGTCGTCACCGGCAGTACCAGGACCAGCTCCGCGTCCGACGCCGGCAGCACGTCGAGCTCGCGCAGGTCGCTGCGACCGTCCACCCGCCGTGCATCCGTCAGCGACCCGTTCGTCACCTCGAACGCGTGGTCACGCAGCGCCGCAAAGCCCGTCGTGACCGGCTCGCTGAACGCAACGCGCAGCCGCACCGTCGCCGCACCGTCATGGCGCTCCGGCAGCGCCGCCCAACGCGCCGTCAGCGGCACCGCCGCGCGCGTCACCGTCACCGCATAGGTTCGCGTCGTCGTCTCGTCCGCCGCCGTCACCGTCACCCGAATCTCGTTCGCCCCCTCCGCGAGTGCCACCTGGTGACCCGGCGTCTGGGCATCCGCATCCTCCGGCGTGACCGTGACGACAGCCGACTCCTGCAGCGGCGTGGCGCCGACCACCGTCGCCGCAACCTCCGAACCGGCCGTCACCCAGTACTCGTACACGTCGCTGTCGAACCCGTCGAGTTCCACATCCTCAAGGGTCAGGGCGCTCAGCCGCGCGTCCGACTCCGCCGACTCCGCAGACCGCGTTACCGTGACCGCGTACGTCCGGGTCGTCGTACCGTCCGCCGCGGTCACCGTCACCCGAATCTCGTTTGCACCCTCCGCAAGGTCCACCTGGTGGCCCGGCGCTGCCGTATCCGCATCCGCCGGCGTGATCGCCAGGTGCGCCCCCGAAGCCCCGTACGCCGTCAGCGTCGTCCGCGCCGCCACGGTCTCTCCCGCATACCGCGTCGTCAGCGGCGCATAGGCGTCAAGAGCCACGTTCGACAGGCGCAGCAGCGTCAGCGTCGCGTTCGACGACGGCGGCTCCAGCGCGTAACTGTGCAGCGTCGCGCTCTGATCGTCCGCCACCCACAGCGTCTGTCCGTCCGACCACGGCACCTGCGGAAACTCCCCCCCGGACGACAGTCCCAGGCCTTCGACCGGCGACAGCGCACCGTCCCGATACACGTACAGCCAGGGCCGCCTCCCGACATCCGTCACCAGCAGGCGCGCGCCGTCCGACCACAGACCCGTCGGCCAACCGTTCACCGCGTCCAGCGCAACGTCCCGCTGCGGCTGCCGCGCACCGTCCAGGCCATACGCGGCAACGCCGCGACCCTGCAGCACCCACAGCGTCGCCCCGTCACCCCACAGGTCCTGCACCGAGCCGCCGCCCAGATCCACGTCCCGATCCGGCTGCCGCTCGCCGTCCGCCAGGGCGTAGGCGTACAACCGGCCATCCTCCGAGTCGCCCGCCCACAGTGTCTCGCCGTTGGACCACAGCCCCACCGGGCGCGCATTGCCCGCCGCTGCCGTGTCGATCTCCCGCTCCGGCAACCGCCCCCCGTCGGCGAGCGCATAGGCGTACACCCGGCCGCCGAC
Source organism: Pseudomonadales bacterium (assembly GCA_963663395.1). Lineage (GTDB taxonomy): Bacteria > Pseudomonadota > Gammaproteobacteria > Pseudomonadales > Azotimanducaceae > Azophilus. The sequence goes on along the minus strand of OY760226.1, from coordinate 2,384,057 downwards.
GTGGTCCGCCACCCACAGCGTCTCCCCATCGCCCCACAGCCCCTGCGGATCGGTATTGCCCGCCGCCTCCAGCGTCGATATGTCGCGGCCCGCCGCACGCGCCCAGCGCCGCACCGCGAACGCGGCGCTGTGCGTCTCCGAGTCCTGCTTGCCAGCCTCGTCGCCGGTCATCACGGTCACGTCCGCACGGTAGTCCCCCGGCACCAACGCCATGGCGTCGCCCGGTCCGTGCAGCGTGTAGGGCGCCTCCGCATCGGAGCGCGCAGCGGAAACCGGCCCCGCAAGTTCCAGTCGGACCGAACGCGCAGATACCCCCGTCTCGGCGAGCAGCGTCGTCCGTGCCGGCGTGTCGCTGCCCATCATCAACGTCCCGCCGTCCTCGATGGCCTCGATCTTCTTGAGCGTCGTCGCCGCGGCAAGCCACAGTCCCGTCAACTGGTCGCTTGCAAGCACCGTCAACGTCGCCGACCCCACCTCCTCGCCGTCGACACTCACCGTCACTGTCGCACTCTCCGCAGGCTCCTCCTCCTCGTCGTCCACCGCCCTGAACGTCGCCGTTGCCTGCGTCGCCCCGCCGGCCAGCGTCAGCCCCGCCGGCGGCAGCGCGTAGTCCGACGCCGACACTTCGCCTGCCACCGACAGCCCGATCGTCTGCGCCTCCGCGAAAGTCACTTCGTTGGAGATTGCCACCGTCAGCGTCGAGGTTTCACCCTCGGCAATAGCCTCCGGGGCCGCCGCCACGGTGAACGTCGCCACGTCGTCATCCCGTACAGTCACCGAGGCCGAGGAGTCCTCTCCGACTCTGTAGCCGGGCCCCCCGGTCACCTCCACAGTTACCGTACTGTCCGTTTCCACCTCCAAATCCCCAGTCGTGGGCAGGCGCAGCGTCGCGCTCGTGTGCCCGGCGGCGATCGTCACCGGTGTCGGCACAAACGGGGCTAATACTGAGCCGCTCTCGGTCACGCTCGCCTCTATGGTCAGGTCTGTAGGCGCTACACCGTCGAGGATGAATTCAAACGCTGCCGGCGTCCCCTCGGTCACTGTGGCTGCCATTGCCGAGATCGAAATCATTGGCCGCACCGGCCCGGGAATCACCGCCTGCAAGCCGTGAGACAAGCGCCTGCCGGCCCGAGTGCAGATCGCACCGGTCGCAGCGCAGTGGTCCGTTGCCGGAAGCACCACCAGCATGTCTTTCGACGAGAAAGGCCCGATGTTGATCTTCCACAGGTCGTCCCGCCGGTTGACCCGCTCCGCGCTTCGCACCTTGCCGTTCGTCACTGCGAAGCTGCTGTCCTGCAACGTCTGATAGCTCGTCCCGATCGGCTCGCTGAACTGGATCCGCAGCTGAACCGTGCCAGAACCTGTGTGCGCATCCGGCAGCGAGGCGAAACTCGCTGTCAGGGGAATCATGAGCCGGATGACGGTGACGGTATACGTGGTATTCGTCTGGCCGTCTTCCGCCGTGACCTTCAACGCAATTGCGTTCGCTCCCTCGCCAAGGCGCACCTGATGTCCTGGCTCCAGCGCATCTGCATCCGCCGGCACGATTTCCACGACTGCGTTGGCTTCGCTCGCCACCGCGGTCACGGTCGTGGTCGAAACACCGCCGCCGACCGAGCCGCGATAGGCTGTCGTTTCGCTGTCGAACACACCGATGTCGACACCGGAAAGCACCAGATTGCGCAACTTTCCGGTACCGAGCGGCCCTGCCGTCCCAGCGTTCTCGTTGCGGTCGATTTGCAGCAGATAGGCTTCCAGATCCGTCTTTTCCTGTGCGGTCAGTTCACCCCCCGTGTGCACCGCGTTGCCAAGCACTTCGGCAAGCGTCGCTACGGCCCCGTTGTGCAGGTAGGGGGCACTCTCCCAGAGGCCCTTCAGCGTCGGTGTGTTGATACCTTCCAGGGAGCCACCGCTCGCCAGGCCGGACGACGTCTCCAGGGTACCCACGTTGTGCGTCCCGTCATCGGTGAAGTGCGGCCCTTGGTGGCAGAGGACGCATTGCCTCGCCTGGAACACCGCCTTGCCCCTGGCGCCGGCCTCGGTCAACGACCCGTCCTGCTGCCGGTAAGGGCTGTCCGGATACTCGGCGAGCGACGTCACATACGCAGCGAGATCGTCCAGTCCGGCGCTTATGCCCGCCTTGGAGTCGCCTAGCGGATCGTTCCGGGTTCCGGACGCGAAGTCGGTAGCGTCCATGAACCCAGCTCCGCCGAACGAGGCGCGCATGTCGTGCTCGAAGTCCTGGATCTCGTCGAAGTTCGCGGTCCAGTGGACAAACCCTCCATTGGTGCCACGACGACCGCGCAGGCCAATCGTGTTCCGAAGCCCCTCGCCGAACTGAGTCCGGTCCCAGACCATCCCGTCCGAGCCGCCGTCGAGATGGCAGCTCGCACATGAGATGTATCCGTCGCGGCTCATCCGAGGGTCAGCAGCGTTATAGAAGATGCGTTTCCCTCGGAGCACGGCAGGTTCCAGCGCCTCCTCTGCCACCGCCGCAACCACCCGGACGGGAATCGGCTGGCTTGACGTCCCATCGAGCAGGCCGGCCGTATCGAAGATCGACACGGACCGGTCAAGGAAGTTGTGCACGTAGAGCCGACGGCCGTCCGGCCGCATCGCGATCCCGTCGGGAGCACGTCCTACGGGCAGCTGGCTCATCCGTCGGAGCGCGTTAGCGTCCCAGACCTCAATCGCGTTCGACCCCTGGAACGCGACGATGAATGCGTCGCCTGCCGGGGTGAACACCATCGACTGGGGGAGATCGCGGTCGTTGAAATCGATGCGGCGGTCCAGTGTTTCGGCGTTGCCCACCAAGTCGACCTGGGAAACGATTGCGCGTGTCTGGGTCTCAAAATCCAGTTGGTTCCCGTCCCGCTGGACGCCGCGCGCGATGTTGTCCTTCTTCGATGGGATCCATGCCGTTCGGCCATCTGGCGCAATGCGTACTTGGGAGAGGTAGTTCGGCACTCCGCGTCCGCTGGACTCACCATCAGGGCCTGGATCGAAGGCAAGCCCCAAGGTCCGCACGACGCTGAAGGAGGCGGCATCAACCTCGTAGAGTTCGCCGGTCGCGTCGTCTGAACCGGAGCCATCGCTGTCGGCGTACCCGGACACGAAGCGGGTCACGAAGATCCGGCTGGAGTCGCCCGAGACGGCGACGCCACGAGGATGCGGCCCGATAGCCAGCTCGCCTGCGACGGCCCCGCCGGGGCTGAGCTTGAGCAGGCGGCCAGAGCCAGCCAGGGTGACGTAGGCAGCGGACCCGTCCGGCGCGAAGACGACACCGTAAGGGGCCGCGCCATACCCAAGGTCGATCATTTTTACGACCACGCCGTGACGATTCAGCACGGCAATCTCCCCGCTGCCCTGACAAGCCACCCAGATCTCGCGGTCTGGAGCCACGGTCAGCGTTCGCGGCCGCTCGCAGACCGCAGTCTCCCAGGCGCTCTTTTCTGGGGTCCACGCCCTGTCGTCGGAGGTGCTTATTCGGGACACCGAGTGGTTGTCTCGGTTGACGACGTACACGTCCGTGTAGCGCAGCCGGTCGCCGCCGCGATTCTCACGGCCAAGTTTGAAGGCTACGGCGATGGAGCTTGACGAAACCGAGGCGCCTGCGCCGGTCGGTGCGTCCGTCGTGAGCGGATTGTGCACGATGCGGACCGCCCCGCAGTTGCTCTTGCCATTGGCGTTGGTCACGGTGAGTGTCACGGTGTAGCGGCCCGGTGCGGTATAGGTCGTGGTGGCCTGCGCTGCCGGCTGGGGCCCGGCCACGCCCCCGTCGCCAAAGTCCCACGTGTAGGCTTCCGGCTCGCCGGTGGCTGACGCCGGGAGATAGTCCACCGCCGTGCCGACCTCGACCGCCTCGAACGGCCCGAGCCGGCAGACCGGCGGGTCGCTGCCGGGATCCCTTGTGGTGAAAACCGAGGTGTCGCAGCCTCCCGCGTTGCCCACGAGGTCACTGAGGCCGCACACTTCCACTTCGTGGACCGTGCCCGGGGCAAGCGGAGAGTCGGGCACGAAGTTCAAGTTGTTCAGGCCGGCGCTAAGCTGGCCGGAGACGGGTTCGCCGCCGCTGGGCCGGACGCGGAATCTGTCTGCCGTCAGCGACTCGATCCCCACCTCTTCCGACATCGACACGCCAATCGCCGTGGTCACCGCAACGCCGGTGGCCCCGTCCGCAGGATGGACCCACTCAACCTCCGGGCCGCTCGTGTCCCGCCCGGCCTGGTGCGGCATCAGCGACGAACCAACGCCGTGGTCGTCACCGACGAACAGAAGATTGCCGAGCGGGGACACGAAGTCCTGGTCGCTGTCGGCAACCTTGGACGAACCCTTTCCGACCTGCACAAGTGGGTCAAGGCTGAACTTGGCAGCGCTCAACGAGAAGCCGCTGAAGAAATGGCCATCCTGATAGGCCCCGTAACCACCGTCCCATAGCGTGTGGCCGGCCTCGCCCGCATAAACGATGTGACCGTCGTGCCCGACCCGATGCACGTACATGCGGCCCGGCCCCTGGTCGCCCCCTGATGAGAGCACCAGTCCGGCGGTAAACATATGACTGTAGCTGGTGGCTCCGTCTCTCGCCTCAATGAAGGCCGGGTTTGCCGGGTCGGAGATGTCCATCGTGGCGAAACCGCGGTTCCCGGCCTCCGCCAGGACGAGCAGGCCGCCGACCGCAAACACGCTCCCCGGAGAAATGCCGCCCAGTTCACCGGTCTCCAGATGCCGGACGAGTACCGGGTTGGACAAATCGCTCGCGTCCACCACGTAGAGGCCCCCGCCAATCGCCGCAACATAGGCGTAGGGGGCCTGCATCGCGACCCACCAAGACCCGGCGTAGCCTTCGCGCTCCTCACCGAAGAGGGCGAGTTCTCCCAGCAGCGTCAACCTACTGCTGATTTCGGTCACCTCGTAGAACGCGATCCCCCGATGCGTCTGGGCCGCCAGGATGATCTGGCCGTCGCGATTCCAGAGACCAAAACCATGCGCCTCGCGGAGCCTCCGGGTCACGTCCGTATGCGTCTTGACCAATCGGGGACTCCGTGGCTCGGACAGGTCCCAGACATCGACCCTCGCGGGGAACTCCAAGGGGCTCGGCCCGTCGTGCGCTGTGATGAGGACTAGGTGACCGTCGACCATGAACGCCCTCCCATGGCCAATCCGGTCGTCATCAAGAGACGGCAGGATGGCGACCGGCTGCCACAGGTCGTCCTCGCCCCACTCTTGGTTGCGCACGCCTGGCGAATGGGTGTGGCGGACGGTCACGGGCAGGCCGTTGAGTGGCGAGAGATCGGTGATTCGGTTGGACCCAAGGAACAGTTCGCGCAGCTGGAACGCACCCTCCAAACCCGCAAGACTCGTGACTTCGCTCCGACTCACGTCAAGGACGTCGAGCGACTGCAACGCCTTCTCGGAGATGAGTCCCAGCGAGGGGATACCCAGAGCCAGCCTCACTGCGTCGCGCAGATTCGTGTCCGGAATGTTGACCTGGGTTAAGGAGAGATCGTTCTGGTGCACGCGGGTCGTGATGCCATCTTCGGCCGTGACGGTCGTGGCGGTCAGGCCAAGCCCGTCATCGGTCGCGTACTCCAAGACCTCACCGCCGACCGCGTTCGTAATCGACAGGTTCGGCAGGAAGTCGGTCCGCGTGCCCGCGCTCGCCAGAGTTCCAACCATCGTCTCGCTCTCGTCGACCTTGTTCGAATCGGGTGCCGTGAGGAGTGGCGCGAGGTGCGGGTCCGCGCGCGTCATGGTGTCGATGGTTGCTGCTTGCCCTTCCGCGGCGCAGGCGCAGGCCCAGGCGCACGCAACCACCATCAGGCTATGTTCACGCCACAGTCGCCGGCTCACGGTGCACCCCCCGCGTCCGTCTCGCGGACCGACGCTGACCGGTTGCCGCGCAACTCGACCTTGGCCCTCAGCCCCACCAGTGTTGACAAATCACCGATGCGGTTGTCGCCGAGGTCGAGCACCTCGAGACCGTCGAGGCCCGCCAGCGGACCGGCGTCCTCGATCGCGTTGCCGCCGAGATCCAGCGCACGCAGCCGGTCGAGTCCCGCCAGCGCCGTCACGTCCTCGATGCCGTTGCCGCGCAGCGACAGCCGCTCCAGCCCGGTCAGGCCCGCCAGTGCCCACGGCTGCGCCCCCGTGGCGTCCAGGTTCAGCACCGCCAGCCGCGGCAGCGATCCCAGCTCCCGCAGGTCCGCCAGCGGGTTGTGCGACAGGTCCAGCACCCGCAGGTTCACCGCATACTCCAGACCGCCCAGGTCCGCGATCCCCGCGCCACGCGCGTCCAGCGACTGAAGCGCCAGCAGTTCGTCGACGCCAACCCCGGCCTCCGGCGCCTTGCCCAGCGCCGCCGCAATGCGCCCGCGCAGCCCCGCATCCGCGACCGCCACCGGCGCACCCGGGTCCGACGACGGCACGCCCACGGCACGGTTTGTCACGACCACCGGCAACAGGCCCGAACCCGACGCACGCCGCAGCCCCGGCACCGCGTACGCCAGCACCCGCGGTAACAGCGAGTCCGCAACCCACAGCGTCTCGCCGTCCGACCACAGGCCGTAGCCAATCATGCCCAGATCGATGTCGCGATCCAGAAGACGCGCACCGTCCGACAGCCGGTACGCCACCACGTACCCGCTGCTGCCCGACGTCAGCAGCGTCTCGCCGTCCGACCACAGGCCCCACTGCGCACGGCTGCGCTCCTCCCGATCCAGCCCGTACTCCCGATCCGGCAGTCGCTCGCCGTCCGATGCGTACGCGTACAGGTGCTTATCCGCACGGTCCACCACGTACAGCACCGAACCGTCCGACCACAGGCCCACCGGCTCGCCGTTGCCCGCCGACGACAGCATCCCGTCCAGGTCCGCCGAGGCCACACGCGCACCGTCCGACAGCCGGTACGCCACCGCCTCGCCCAGCGCGTTCGCCACCCACAGCGTCCCGTCCTCGGACCACAGCGCCGTCGTCACGTAGCGCTTCGCCGTCAGTGCAATATCATCGGCAGAGCGGCGCGCGCCCGTCGCCAGGTCGTACGCCTGCGCCGCCTCGCCGTCGGACTCCGCCGCCCACAGCGTCGTGCCGTCCGACCACACACCCGTCGCCTCCACCCCCGCCAGCGCAATATCGCGCTCCGGCAGCCGCGTGCCCCAGCCCGGCAGCCGCGTCACCGACACCGTGTAGGTCCGCACCGTCGATGCGTCCTCCGCCGTCACCGTCGCCGCAATCTCGTTCGCCCCTGTCGCCAGTGACGATGTCCGTTGCGTGCCCTGCGTGCTGCCGAGCGCGTCCGCGATCGCCACCGCCGCGTTCGCGTCCGACGGCTCCGCCGTTACCGTCGTAGTGGATACCCCGGCCGTCACCGTCGCCGCGTACGCCGTGCGCTCCGCGTCGAACTCGCCGATGTCCACGTCCGTCAGCAAGAGCGACGACAGGCTCGCGTCCGCCGACGCATCGCGTACCGTCATCTCCGTCGAAGCCACCTCCGTACCGTCCAGCGCCACGCCGAGCCGCGCCACCTCCGGCGTCTCCTCGACGCCGTCCGAGCGCGCCTCGAACGTCGCCGTCGCCGTATCGGTCCCGGCCTCCAGCGACAGCGTCCCGGCCTCCAGCGCGTAGTCCGACTCCGACACATCCCCCGTCACCGACAACTCAAGCGTTCGTTCCGTGGCAAACGTCACGCCGGTGCCGGTCGACACGGCCAGTGTCGCGCTGCCGCCTTCCACGAGCTCGGCGGGCGACGCCGTCACCGTCCACGCCGCCACGTCGTCGTCCACGACCGCCACCGTCGCCGCCACCGCCTCGCCCAACGCGTAGCCGCCGCCTTCGACCAGCGTCGCCGTCACCGAGCCGTCCTCTTCCACCACCGAATCGTCGTCCGTCGACACCTCAAGCCTCGCCGTCGTCGATCCCGCCACCACCGTCACCGCCGACGGCATCTCGCCGGACACGACCTCGCCCTCCACCGTAACCTCGACCGCGATCTCCAGCGCCGCGGCCCGCGCCCGGTCGAGCGTCACCTCGAACACCGCGCCGGACCCTTCGTCCACCGAGTCCCCGACCGCCGCCAACGTCGCCACCGGCGTCGGCAACGCGCGCCGGATCGACAGCGCAACCCGAACCCCGTCCGACGAGCCGCGCAGGTAGCGCTCGTAGACGGTCGGCGCCTCGCCGAGCCACAACGCGCCCTCGCTCGACCGCTTCAGCGACAGCCTATCGATCCGGTGACCGTCCCAGTAAACCGACCAGCCCCGCGTGTCATCGAGATCCGGCTCCGTCCCCAGCGCAAACTGCCCAACGTTGTTCAACGCCGCTACCGTCACCCGGTGCGCCACGCCGTCCACCCGCAGCACCGTGTCGTCCAGCGCACCGAACGACGCCTTCGACATCCGGCCGTAGCCGCCCAGCGGCAGCGAGTAGGCGCCCGTCGAACCCACCGTCAGCAGCGCCGGGAACAGTTCCTCCTCGTCCGCACCGACCGGCGGGTTCCACGGCGCATCCCAGATCGGAATCGTCGCCGCGCTCGTCGCCGTGCGACCGCCCTGCGTCACCCGGACCGACACCGTCGCGCCCACGTCCTCTGACGTCAGCACGTAGCTCAACCCCGTCGCCCCCGCCATCTCGCTCCCGTCGCGCAGCCACTGGTAGGTCACCGACGCCGACTTGGGCGATGCTGACTTGGCCGACTTGGCCGACAGTGCCTTGACGGACATTGCCTTGGCCGATGTCCCGGACGCCGAAGCCTTCACCACCGTCGACACCTGCCCGCCGTCCATCGACGCCGTCAGCGCCTCGCCCACCTGCACCACACCCGACACCACCGGCGTCTCCAGCGGCGCCGCGTCATCGACGGTCACCACCACCGAGCCGATCGCTGCGCCGTCCAGGTGCGCCGTCACCGTCGCCCGTTCCGGGCCTTCCGACGCCTCGTCGTCAATCGCCGTCAGGGTCGCCGTCGCCGACGTCGCCCCGGCGGACAGCGCCAGGCTGGCCGCCGACAGCGTGTAGTCCGACGCCGACACCTCTCCGTCCACCGACAGCGCGATCGTCTGTGCCTGCGCGTAGGTCACGCCGTTGCCGATCGACACCGTCAGCGTCGCGCTGCCGCCTTCCGCGATCCCGGCGGGTTCCGCCGTCACCGACCACGCCGCCACATCGTCGTCTTCCACTGTCACGCTCGCCGCGGACGCCTCGCCCAGGGTGTAGCCGTCGCCCGCCGTCAGCGACACTGTCACCATGCCGTCGCCTTCCACCACCGAATCGTCGTCCGTCGGCACCTCAAGCGTCGCACTCGTATCGCCTGCTGCAAACGTCACCGACGCAGGCGGCGTACCGCTCAGCACCTCGCCCGCCGACGTCACCGTCACCGGTACTGTCAACGGACCCGACAGCGCCTCCGACAACGTCGCCGTGAACGCCGCCGCCGTGCCTTCGGTCACCGAGGCCGCATCGGCCGTCAACGTCACCGCCACGGCCGGCTCTTCCGGGCCGGCACTGCCTGGAATGCGTGCCTCCAGCCGGTTCGACAGCGGCTTGTAGGACGCTGTGCAGACCGCGCCGACCGCCGCGCAATCCGTCGTCACCGGCAGTACCAGGACCAGCTCCGCGTCCGACGCCGGCAGCACGTCGAGCTCGCGCAGGTCGCTGCGACCGTCCACCCGCCGTGCATCCGTCAGCGACCCGTTCGTCACCTCGAACGCGTGGTCACGCAGCGCCGCAAAGCCCGTCGTGACCGGCTCGCTGAACGCAACGCGCAGCCGCACCGTCGCCGCACCGTCATGGCGCTCCGGCAGCGCCGCCCAACGCGCCGTCAGCGGCACCGCCGCGCGCGTCACCGTCACCGCATAGGTTCGCGTCGTCGTCTCGTCCGCCGCCGTCACCGTCACCCGAATCTCGTTCGCCCCCTCCGCGAGTGCCACCTGGTGACCCGGCGTCTGGGCATCCGCATCCTCCGGCGTGACCGTGACGACAGCCGACTCCTGCAGCGGCGTGGCGCCGACCACCGTCGCCGCAACCTCCGAACCGGCCGTCGCCCAGTACTCGTACACGTCGCTGTCGAACCCGTCGAGTTCCACATCCCGCAGTGTCAGGGCGCTCAGCCGCGCGTCAGCCGCCGCCGACTCGGCAGGCCGCGTTACCGTGACCGCGTACATCCGTGTCGTCGTACCGTCCGCCGCCGTCACCGTCACCCGAATCTCGTTCGCCCCCTCCGCGAGGTCCACCTGGTGGCCCGGCGCTGCCGTATCCGCATCCTCGGGCGTGATCTCCAGGCGCGCACCCGCTGCCCCGTACGCCGTCAGCGTCGTCCGCGCCGCCACGGTCTCTCCCGCATACCGCGTCGTCAGCGGCGCATAGGCGTCAAGAGCCACGTTCGACAGGCGCAGCAGCGTCAGCGTCGCGTTCGACGACGGCGGCTCCAGTGCGTAACTGTGCAGCGTCGCGCTCTGATCGTCCGCCACCCACAGCGTCTGTCCGTCCGACCACGGCACCTGCGGAAACTCCCCCCCGGACGACAGGCCCAGGCCTTCGGCCGGCGACAGCGCGCCGTCCCGGTACACGTACAGCCAGGGCCGCCTCCCGACGTCCGTCACCAGCAGGCGCGCGCCGTCCGACCACAGACCCGTCGGCCAACCGTTCACCGCATCCAGCGCAACGTCCCGCTGCGGCTGCCGCGTACCGTCCAGGCCATACGCGGCAACGCCGCCGCGGCCCCCCTGCAGGACCCACAGCGTCGCCCCGTCACCCCACACGTCCAGCACCGAGCCGCCGCCCAGATCCACGTCCCGATCCGGCTGCCGCTCCCCGTCCGCCAGACCGTAGGCGTACAACCGGCCATCCTCCGAGTCGCCCGCCCACAGTGTCTCGCCGTTGGACCACAGCCCCACCGGGCGCGCATTGCCGCTCGCCCCCGTGTCGATCTCCCGCTCCGGCAACCGCCCCCCGTCAGCGAGCGCATAGGCGTACACCCGGCCGCCGAGGTAGTCCGCCACCCACAGTGTCTCCCCGTCGCCCCACAGACCCTGCGGATCGGTGTTGCCCGCCGCCTCCAGCGTCGATATGTCGCGGCCCGCCGCGCGCGCCCAGCGCCGCACCGCGAACGCGGCGCTGTGCGTCTCCGAGTCCTGCTCGACAGCCTCGTCTCCGATCACGGTCACGGTCGCACGGTAGTCCCCCGGCACCAACGCCATGGCGTCGCCCGGTCCGTGCAGCGTGTAGGGCGCTTCCGCGTCGGAGCGCGTAGCGGAAACCGGCCCCGAGAGTTCCAGGCGAACCGCGCTCGGAGATACCCCCGCCTGGGCAAGAAGCGTCGTCCGCGCCGGCGTGTCGCTGCCCACCATCAACGTCCCGCCGTCCTCGATGGCCTCGATCTTCTCGAGCGTCTCCGCCGCGGCAAGCCACAGTCCCGACACCGGGTCGCTTGCAAGCACCGTCAACGTCGCCGACCCCACCTCCTCGCCGTCGACACTCACCGTCACTGTCGCACTCTCCGAAGGCTCCTCCTCCTCGTCGTCCACCGCGCCAAGCAGCGCCGTTGCCTGCGTCGCCCCGCCGGCCAGCGTCAGCCCCGCCGGCGGCAGCGTGTAGTCCGACGCCGACACCTCGCCGTCCACCGACAGCCCGATCGTCTGCGCCTGCGCGTACGTCACGCCGTTGCCGATCGACACGGTCAGGGTCGCGCTGCCGCCTTCCTCGATCTCCGAGGGTTCAACCGTCACCGTCCACTCCGCCAGATCGTCGTCCGCCACCGCCACGCGCGCCGACGACGCCTCGCCGAGCGCATAGCCCTCGCCCGATGTCAGCGTCACCGTCACCGTGCCGTCGCCCTCAACCACCGAATCGTCGTCCGTCCCCACCGCCAGCGTCGCCGTGGTCAACCCCGCGGGCACCGTCACCGCCGACGGCAGGTCCCCGGACACGACATCGCCCTCGACGGCGACCTCCACCGCAATCTCCAGCGCCGCGGCCGCCGCCCGGCCAAGCGCCACCTCGAACGACGCCGCAGACCCTTCGTCCACCGACTCCCCAACCGCCGCCACGGTCGCCGCCGGCAGCGCGCGCCGGATCGACAGCGATACCCGCACGCCGTCCGACGAGCCGTCCAGGTAGCGCCCGTAGGCCGTCGGCGCCTGCGGCGTCTGGCCGATCCACGAATCGCCCTCGCTCGACTGCTTAAGCGACAGCCCATCGATCCGGTAACCGTCCCAGTACACCGACCAGCCCCGCGCATCGCCAACCGCCGGCTGGGTCCCCAGCGCAAACATACCCGTGTCGTTCAACACCGCCGCCGTCACCTCGTGCTCCGCCGCGCCGACCCGCAGCACCGTCGAATCCAGCGAACCGAACGCTGCCTGCGACAGCCGGCCATAGCCGCCCAGCGACTGCCGGTCCGCGTCCGTCGAACCCACGGTCAACAGCGTCCCCAGCAACTCTTCCTCCCCCGCACTCACCAGCGGGCTCCCCGGCGCGCCCCAGATCGGGATCGTTGCCGCGGTCGTTGCCGTGCGCGCACCCTGCGATACACGCACCGTCAGCATCGCCCCGGTGTCCGCCGCCCTCAGCAGGTACGCCGGCCCCGTCGCTCCCGCGATCGCGATGCCATCACGGTGCCACTGGTAGCCCACACCCGGCAGCCGCTCATCGGCCGTATCCGCCGTCAACCACTGCCCAACTTGTGGCACCCCTCTCACCGCCGGAGCAGCCTGGAGTCCCGGCACGCGCGTCTCCAGAGTCGCCGACAGCTTCCTTCCGTCCGTTGTGCACACCGCGCCGACCGCTGCGCAGTCGGTCGTCGCCGGCAGCGTTACCACCAGTTCCTCATCGGTCGCCACTGCAAACTCGATGTCCCAAACGTCGTTGCGACCGTCCACCCGCCGCGCGTTGACCACGCCACCGCCTGTCACCTCGAAGATCTCGTCACGCAGTGTCGCGGACTCGATCCGTGGCGCCTCGCTGAACGCGAGCCGCAACGTCACCCTCGTATCCGCGCCGGCATGAGACCAAGGCACCGAGTCCCACCGCGCCGTCAGCGGGGCCGTCGCGCGTTTCATCGTCACCGTCGCCGAGCCGATCGCCTCGCCGCCGATGCGCGCCGTAAGCGTCGCCGTCTCCGGCGCTTCAACCGCTTCATCCAACGTCGCAGCCAGCGTCGCAGCCGTTGAACTCGTTCCGGCCGCCAACGCCAGCCGCGTCGGGACCAGCGTGTAGTCCGACGCATCGACATCACCCGTCACCGCCAACTCCAGCGTCTGCGTCACCGCAAACGTCACACCGTTCGCGATCGCAAGTTCCACCGTCGCCGATTCGCCCTCGGCGATCTCCGCGGGCGTCGCCGTCACGTTCCAGTCAGCGGTGTCGTCGTCCGCCACCGTGATCGTCGCCGATGCCGGGGAGCCCAGGGCATAGCCTGCCCCCTCGAGCAACGTCGCTGTCACCGCGCCGTTCCCTTCCACGACCGCGTCGAGCCCCGTCGCCACCACGAGCGACGCCGTCGTCGAACCGGCCGCAAACGTCACCGAAACAGGCGCGGTGCCCGACACGAAGCTGCCGTCCTCCGTCACCGCTACACCCACCTCCAGCGCCCCCGGTTCCCCCGCGGACAGCCGGGCCGTGAAGCGGGCCGCAGCCCCCTCGAGTACCGACGACACGTCCGCCTCGAGCGTCACCAGCAACACGGCCGGCGTTGCAGCGGAGGTCACCTGAAACGAACCCGTACCCTCCGGCACCCTGGCGTACGACTCGTTCCGGGCCAGCTCAGGGTAGTCCACCGCGTCGATCACGGCGTTGCCGTTGTCGTCGGTATCCGACAGCAGAACGCTCTCCCCACCGGCTGAGAGCTTGAAGTTCGTGTGCACGCCCGGACTGTCCTCGGCGTCGTCGTCCGCCCACACGAGCAGACGTCCCCCGGCCAACAGGGTCGTGCCGTCGGGGAAGCGCCACTTCTTGGGGTTGGCACGACTGTCGGACAGGTACATGCCCGACAGGTCGATCTGTGCAGCCGTCATGTTGAGCAGTTCGATCCAGTCATCGAAGTCGCCCTGTGGATCCGCGACCGTGCTGCCGTTCGACGCCATCAACTCGTTGATGACTACCGTGCCCGCCGCCGGAGTTGCGTCGTCGTCGCGCACGCTCAGACTCGCGCTCGCCGCCGAGCCAACCACGTAGCCGTCTCCGTGAGCGAGCGTCGCCTTGATCACGCCGTTCGGCTCATCCACTTGGTCGTTCGGAATCTCGACGCCGAGCGACGCCTCGCCTGCACCGGCGGGTATGGTTACCGAAGATGGCGGGTTAGACGGAAGGTAGTCCTGGCCCGCGCCCTGCGTAACCGCCACGCTCACCACGAGCGCGTCGCCCGGGGGTGGCGCCGCACTCACCGTGAAGCTCGCCGTGCCGCCCTCGGTGACCGGCCCGTCCGCGGAGATGGCAACCTCCGGAGCGACCGGCGTCGGTCGCCCCGGCGAGGCGACCTCGAGCGTGCCGAACGCCCCGGTCGCTTCCGGCGCCCGGCCATACGACACGTCCGTGGCGAGCGCGGGAAAGTCCACGCTGTCGATGACTGCGTTGTCGCGGGCATCGAGATCCGAAAGCACGACGCTCTCGCCGCCGGCAGAGAGCTTGAAGTTCGTGTGCAGCCCCGGGGTGTCGCCGGAGTCGTCGTCCGCCCAGACCAGCAGGTAACCGCCCGGCGCGATCGACGTACCGTCCGGGAACTGCCACTTCAACGGCCTCGACGTCCGGTCCGACAGGTACATTCCCGACAGGTCGATGCTCTCCGAGCCCCAGTTCAGCAGTTCGATCCAGTCGTCCTGATCCCCTTGGGGATCCTCGAAGGTCCCACTGTTGGACGCCATGAGTTCGTTGATCACGAGCGTCGTGGGGGTTGTGCCCACGTCCACTTCTTCGTCGGACTGCTCAACGGTCAGGGTATAGGTGAAGCGGTAGCGTGGCAGCTCGTCGTCGTAAGCCGGCACTCGCGCGGTGAACACGCCGTCGCCCGCCACTGCATCGCCGTCCGTTCCCGCGTCCCCCATCGTGACCGACGCGAACTCGCCGTCCGAGCCGGCGTGCTGCACGGTGGCGGCGGTTACCGTGCGTGCGGCTGTCGTCTCGACACTCACCGCCAACGCCGCGCCGACGAGACACGCGATCAGCGCCGGCCGCGACGCGCGCGGTGGCGGGCGACGCCCCGCAGGCATCAGTACACCCAAGGCCGTGCCTGCTTGATTGCCAGTGCGTTCGCCGCGGTGACCTTGAACTCGACCTCCATCGCAAACTCGTCCTCCGCACCGACGTCGTAGAGCGCGGCGAACCGGGTGTGGATGATCCGCAACGCCGCGTGAAGCGTGGCGGTGTGCGCCTCGCTCAGCACCCGCACGTCGTCCGCCACCAGATTCGACCGGCTCACCACCGCCGTCTCGAAGCCCTCCTCGACGTCGCTCAACAGCAGTTCCTCCGGCACCGCCGCCGCCGACGGGTTTGTCACCAGCTCCTCCCCAGGCTGCACGTTCACGTAGTACGCACCGTCCGTGCCGTACACCGGATCGTCGGAAACGGCCACGCCGTTGGCCTGCTCGTCCGCGAAGTTCGGATGCAGCAGAACCCCCATCGCCGCCAACTTGTGGTCCACCCGGTAAAACTCGCGCTCCTCGAACGCGCGCAGGTTCCACAGGCTCGCAAACACCTGTTTCACCGACTGCGCAAGGTGACCTTCGCTCGGGTGGTGCGTGACGGAGTCGTAGAGCCCGGCGCCGCTGAAGTCAGGCAGGTCTTCGTTGTTGGTGCTCGAGCGAGCGCGGATCGACGTGCCCGTCGGGAAGAGCGCCTGCAGTGACGCAAGTGACTTGTCCATCCACTCCGGCACGGCGCCGTTCTCGATGCGCTTACGCAGCTTCTTCAGCTCGGCGTCGCGCGTGTCGATGTCCCCCTGGAAGTCAGGATCGGCCAGCATGTCGTCGATGTCGTCGTAGAAGCTGTTGTGCTTCATGAACTCGTCGTAATAGTAGAAAGGCAACGCGTAGCCGTCCGGCACCTCGACATCGTCCAGCTCCAATGTCCGCAGCACCGCGACGTTCGCCGCTTTCACGCCGAATGCGTCCGAGTCGTCGAAGACGATATCGTCGAGGTCGCTGTAAGTGGTCGTCGACAGATCCCGAACCGGCGTCTGCGCCGCATCGGGGCGCCGCGCCTCGTGGTGTGCCGTCACCGCCGCCGCCGTCGATTCGGCGATCGAGAAGCCGGCGCGCGACACCGCCTCGCCGGTCGCGGCGTCGGTCCACTCGAACCGTTGCTGGGGATCCGCCGCCACCTCGAACCGGACGTACTTGCCGATGAGTCCCGCGATCGCCGGATCGTCCATGGCGTTGCCGATGTACGCGTTCGGTACCCCGTCCTGGACGGCGCGCAGGTTGACGTGCGACAAAGGCGTCTGTCGCTCCAGCGAGACCACCCCGGCAACCGCCGACAGCTCGTTCGGCAAGTGGCTCAGTACGACGATGTCCCGGAAGGTCGGCCGCTCGCCAGCCGGCAGCACCCGCAAGAGACCGTAGCCCACCGCCGCGTTCAGCACCGCGAACACGTTCTCCTCGAACACCTTCTCGTCGAGGTACACCGGTACGCGGGAAGCATCGTACCGGGCCTTCTGCGCCTTGTAGCGTTCTTTCGCACGGCGGGACGGGTAGTACACCAGGTTGTTGCGCAGAAATGGCATGCTGGCCGCGATCATCTCGTGGGCCTTCGCCACGTCCGCGAACTCCAAGCGAGCTTTCGGGTCGTACGTGTAGCGGAACGTGCCCACGTCCCCGCTCGGCGCCACGAGGTTCGGGTGATAGACAATCTCTCCGCGCATGTCCCTGTTCGCCAGAACCTTGCCGTCATCCAGGCCGAGCACCGAGTTCGTGAAGAACAGGTGGTTGTTCCAACGGTTCGTGTCGATGAAAAAAAGCGCCGGGTTCGGCCCCAGCGAAAAGGATACGTGGAATTTGACGTACTCCATGCCGCGAAGGTGAGGGTCCCAATCGGGCACGTTCGTGCCCTGGTAGGACAGCCTCTGGAACGTCGCCAGACTGGGTATCGCAACCGCGCCATCCCCGCTTGCGATCGGCGTCGCGCGATTCAACGGTGCCCGATCGCCCGCCTCGACTCGGCCGAGTTCCGCCAGGTCGTCCGTGCCGTCGGCGTCCGTGTCGCCCGGCGCGGCCGTCGAGTAGGTCGCCACCCGGTACGCCCCGCCCGATCCGACACGCAGCGGCTCGCTCAGCTCGATGCTGCCCGACACACCCGGGTGCAGCGCTACGGCTCGCTCCGTGGCCGGGTCGTCCGCCGATGTGCGGTAGTACAGAACATGGTAGCGGTCCGTCGCGCTCGGCACCTCGATCCGCACCCGGTCATCGTCGCCGACCGTGAAGGAGACCAAGCCGCTTTCCGCCTGCGCTTGGGCTGCGCCTGCAACCGCGCAACATGCGATGACCACGCCGCACAACCACAGCCGACGCGGGGCGCCCCGGCGGACAGCCGACGGCAACAGGGCGATGCGCCGGCGACTGCGTTCCCTTGCGTATTCTGTGGGGAAACTCACTTCCTCGACCCCCCGCCCCATATCGCTAGATCCTCGGTGGGCACCACACTCCGAGTCCGCCCATCCTCTATTCAACCGACGCGGTCGTCAAGAGTTCGCACTCTCCAACGTACGGTGAGGGCGAGCGGTGGGTTGATGCCAACGCGAAGTGGGGGTGAAGGGATGTCAGGCGCATCGGATTGGCGGCATCGTCGACATCCAAATGCGGCGGCCACGCACCATCGGGCAGCTTCGTGCCTTCATCGAGAGCAACGAGGCAGTGAGCTTGCAACCCCCGGAACGGGCCGTGACAGTCCAATCGACCAACCCGTCGGATTTAGTTTGTCGAGGCCATGTGGATATACTAGTTTGGCTACTCCAAGGACTACCAAGTTATGACTGTAGGCGCATTCGACCACACGCTGCAGGTAGCCGCCTGTCGGATATGAAATGGCGCAGATTCCGGACGCAATCGATCGTTGGAGCCAACCGGAGTCGGAGTCTGAGCAGGCTGCCGGCTGCCGGTGGATTCCGGCATCACGTTCGAGCCGCTTGCGAACGTGAGGCGCGAAATCGTGTCGGAACCTGACAATCCTGCCGAAAAAGATCCGGCGCGAGGACGCGCGGGGGCGACGGTTCAGTCAACGGCACCCGAAACACCGCTGTGGCTACTCGGCCATCGATCGACCATTCCGGTTCGGTCGTCGAGCTTCTTCCGCCGCGATGCACTGACACAACGGTGTCTGCCGACCGCCCGGCGCCTGACGCTGTTGATCGCCCCCGGCGGGTTCGGCAAAACGAGCTTGCTTGCCGAGTGCTGCCGCGACGCAGTCGAGAGCGGCACTCCGGTCGCCTGGCTGACACTGGACGGACGGGACGAGCCGGCCATGCTCGATGCGTATCTTGCATACGCGTTCGATCTGGCCGGCATGGACATCCTGGTGCCGTTAGATTCGGACAAAGCCGATCCCCATTCGCCGTACCCGTGCACGGCTCTTTTGATGCGCGCGGTGGCGGCGTATGGCGGTCCGGTGGTGCTTGGGCTTGACGAGGTAGAACGGCTGACGGACCCGGCGTTGGTGGCGCACGTCAATTTTCTGGTGCGCGCCGCTCCGGCGAATCTCCACTTGGCGCTCGCCGGCCGGGAACTGCCGCCGGGCCTTGACGTATCCGAATCGGTGCTCGGCAGCGATGCGGAAATCCTGACCGCGGAGGACCTGCGGTTCACCCGGAAGGACATTGCGGGTTTCTTCGGGCACAGGCTCTCGCGCCGCGACCTCGACAGCGTTGCGGCGATGTCGGCCGGTTGGCCGATCGCCTTGCGCATTCGACACAATGAAAATCCGGCCGACATGACCGGTAGCGACCGTGTGGTACGCGATGTCGTCGAGAACTGGGTGGAGTCCCGTCTTTGGTACAGCTTCACGGAACCGGAACGGGAACTGCTGCTCGATGTCGGTCTTTTCGATTGGATGGACGCCGAGTTGGTGGAGGAAGCGCTCGGCACGCGTGGCGCCCTGCGGTGCTTGCGGGAGATGCGCGGTCTCGATGGTCTGCTGGTGCCGGTGCGCGCGAACGGGTCGGAGATCTGGCAACTGCATGGGTTGATCCGGGACTATTGCGTGGCCTGGCGGCGCCGGAATACGCCGCTGCGATACCGGCGCGTTCAACACGACATCGCTGTTGCACTGGCCCGTCGTGGTCGGATCGTCGCAGCGATGCGGCACGCGGCGCAAGCCGAGGACGGGACGTTACTCGCGACGGTCCTGCTCGACGCCGGGGGCGTACGGCTGTGGCTTCGCGAGGGCATGGAACGGCTGGTCGCGACGGATCGTCTTCTTTCCCGGGAGCTGATCGCCGAGCACCCGCGCCTGGCGCCCGTGCGCTGCGTGGCCTTGGCCGCCCGCGGCCGCTTGCCGGACGCGCGGCGTGTTCTGAGGTCCGTGCTGGTCATGCTTCCCCAGGCGCCCTCGGCGGATGATCTCGATCTGTTTCTGGATGCCTGTCTGGCGCAGGCCATGGTGTCGTTTTTCGGTTGCGAATCGGCGCTGACGGAGGAAATGGAGTCGATGATGACGCAAGCCCGGCACCTCGTTGAGGCGCCGTCATTCGACCCCGTTGTCCGGTGGGGGTGGGAGATGTGCCAGTGTGTCCATCTGGGCCTGCACGCCTCGTTTGACGAGGCCATGGATCACGGCCGACGGCTCAGGCGACTGGCGGGGGCCGGCCGACCGGAGTTGGCCTCCGTGATCGACGTTCAGTTCGGACTGATCGCGATGGCCCAAGGCCGCGTTCGGGAAGCGCTCTCCTGGTACCGCAGTGGGCACCGTCTTGCCAGAAAGAGTTTCCTGGCGGGGCCACAGCTTGCATCGATTGCCAACGTTCTGCGCCGCGAACTCGATATCGAGCGCAACCTGACGGAAGTTGCGGACGCTGGGGAATCATTGCCGCGGGAAATGCATCGCGGCGCGCAACTCGCGGCGCATTTCGCAGCGTCCGACATCGCTCTGGAGCTCAAGCGGGCGACCCGCGGGACAGACGTTGCGCTTGAGTTGCTGGAAGACCTGTGGGCGCAAACACTGCGCGTCGGATATCCGGCGCTCGAGCGGCATCTGGCGGCGCAGCGCGTATCCCTTCTGGTCGATGTGGGGCGGACCGAAGACGCGCGGCAAGCCTGGACGGCCGGCGGGTTGCCGGAAACGGACGCCGCTTGCGCCGACCTGATCGGACAAAGTTGGCGCGAGGCGGAATCGGTAACTTGCGCGCGATTGCGCCTGTGCACCGCGGTCGGCGAATTCGACGCCGGCCGCCGCCTGGGTCGGACCATGCTCGAGGTTGCGGCCAAACGCGGTCTGAAGCGCACGGCGATGCGCGTGCGCGTGCTGTGCTTGAAACTGGAAGAACGGTCGGGCGCAGGTTCGGCGGCCATCGCGCACCTCGTTGCCTACCTGGAAATGTTCGTCGAGACGGACTACGCCCGGGCCCTGGTGCGGGAAGGAGCGGTCGCCGCGACGGTCGTCGAGCGGTTTCTGCACGCACAGCCGGACTCGCCGTTGCGGGACACCGCGGAAGGGTTGCTCGCCCTCATCAGGGCGACCCCGGCGACGGTTCCCCCCAGGATCAGCGAGCGCGAACTCGAGGTGCTTCGCCGGCTTGAGACCGATCGCGACGACGACATTGCCGCTGCCATCGGTATCAGCCGTCATGGCGTTCGTTATCGGTTGCGCTCGATTTTCGGCAAGCTCGGCGTGCACACGCGCCGCAAAGCCGTTGCCCGCGCGCGCGCTTTGGGGATTCTCCCACCGGCCGAGTAGGACGCCTTGGGTGTGTGGGCCAGACGGCAGGCTTCCAGGCACCGGCCCCCGAAAGTCACCTCAACCAGATCCGTGTCTCCCGGGGGCAGGCGCCGTGCCGGACCAGGCTGCTGTTGCCCGTCGCGCCGGATAGAGTTGGCCAGATCATCGAGGGACGGGTCGTCCATGCCGGAGCCCGCGCGGTTGTGAAAGCGCCAACGGCGAACCGCTGCCGGCTCGATGGCTTCGATGTGGCCGCGCTCAGCGTCATTGCCCGGCTGCGCCTCCGGTCCTGTGCGGGACGTTGATGCTTCTGCCATGGAGCCTCCCCAAGTTCAGTGTGCCGCAATATCGATCGATTCGATCGCAGACACTACCAATACTTAGTAGGATAAATGAAATTGGGACTAGCAATAGACCAACAGATCGGCCATGGCCGATGGCGAGCTTTCCTTCGCGGTCAACTTGGCTCTCTCGACTACCGCGCATACGGTTCGCGAGACCGTAGAGAATTGAAGTTGTCGCTCTACACAAGCGGCGTGATTTTGTCGTGCACGCACGACAAACTGAACGTCTGGAATATCGGCCTGCATGTCGACTCAGATTACAACCCCATGGAAAACGTATCAACTATTTGATTTAATTATATTTTATTTCTTCAATACACCATTCCTTCGCTCGGGCAGCGAGAGCAGGCATGCGGTACGGGCACCTGGCACGCCAAACTGACGAGTCGTCGGTGGGTTCGGAGGCCCTGACCTGCTTTGGAGGTGTGGCGGTGGCGGAGTCGATGCGGTCGAAGGTACCGAACAGCAACCGCAGGCTCTGTTGCACTTGGGCGTCTGGATCGAGAATGACTCCGTCCAGCGGTTTGTAGCTCTCAGTCAGAATAAACCCTGTAGGTGAAACACCCTGATCAGAGGGAACATTTGTCCCTCATAGAGTAACGAGACCGCCGCGTGGCCACCTCTGGACAAGCCACTCCAATCCGCCAGCAAAGACTGAGACGGATTCCGGTAGTACCTCCAATGTGCAAACGAGACATTGGAGGGAAAGGAGCGAAATCGCATCACGCCAGTGATCTCGCTTGAAAATTTAGCCGGAAATATCGAAAAACTAAAGCGTAAATTGGCCGGAATATGCCACAAAAAACGAAACGGCTATGGCGCGCCCGGGAGGATTCGAACCCCCGACACCTGGGTTCGAAGCCCAGTGCTCTGTCCAGCTGAGCTACGAGCGCGCGGGAAGAGGGGCGCGCATAGTGCAAAAATCGACTGGGCGAATCAAGCGTCGGCCGGAACGACGAATTCACACCTCGGGCCGGTAGCGCGGCAAAGCCTCCTGTCCAACGTCAGTAGCGGACAGTCGAGTGCTTCGGCCACCGCCACGTACCAAGCATCGTAACAGGTCAGATTATCGCGCAACGCCCACACACGACCGGCGAAGGGGAGGAAGGGAAACAATTCCATCCCAAGGTTCAGCAGGTCACCTTGCGCACCGTTAGCTTCGAGCCGGGATAGCTCACCAGCCAATTGCAGCCGGCGGAGAATGTTGCAGACTTCCACCTGCACCAGTTCCGGAGCTGCCAACTCCCCCTGCGCAAGCGCGTATTCCGCCCATTCGCCTTCCCGGCCCGAGCCGACCAGCGCCGCCACGAGCACGGATGCATCGACGACGGCAATCACCGGCGGTCTGTATCTCGAGCGCGAAGTATGCTTGAGGGCTCAACGCGCGTACCCGAGGTTTCCTTGCGCCGGCGTACGTCTCGCAGCCAGGCATCGACCGTTGGCCGGGACGCTATTCGCTCCAGTTCACCACGCAAGTATTCCTGCATCGACTGGCGGCGCTGTGCGGCTCGCACCGCAAGCTCATCGCGTACCTCTTCGGCTACCCCCCGGATCGTTATCTGCACAGCCATGAAAGCATTTTGCAAGCGTTGATGGCATATCGCAAGCAACGATTCATCCCTGACGGCCGAATCGCCCGCGTTTGACCCGACCCCGCCGTAAGCATCTAATTCCTGAACGTATCAGTCACACGGCAATCCGAAGGGAACTACAAGGCCGATGCCGCACATCGTCGACGTGCTGATCGAAGAGCGGGCCGAAACCCTCATGCAGCGGCCATTGCTCTGGCGTCTGGTGCGCCGCTTTCTTTATCCCGTAATCGGCTACCGCCAGGCAGTGGAACTGATCGACCACGTCCAGGCAATGACCGGCCAACAGATATTCGACTACATGTGCGAACGGCTCGGTCTCAGGCTGGAGGTAACGGGGCTCGACTTCATACCGCCAACCGGCGCGGCCATTGTTGCGGCCAACCATCCATCCGGCATCGCCGACGGATTCGCCGTATTCGAAGCGATCAGGTCAGTGCGCCGGGACGTTGTCCTGTTCGCCAACCGGGATGCCGTGCGGGCGGCACCCGGCATGACGGACATCATCATCCCGGTGGAATGGATGGAGCACCGGCGCAGCCACGCGCGCAACAAGGAAACCGTGCGTTACATGGTGCGCGCGTTCCGGGACGGCAAGCTGGTCATCATCTTTCCCTCGGGGCGGCTGGCCCGGCCCACGCTGCGCGGACTGGTGGAAAGGGAATGGGTGACCGCCCCGGTAAACCTCGCACAACGGTACGCCTGCCCCATCGTGCCCATGCATGTCGTCGGGCGGAATTCGCTCTTCTACTACCTGCTGTACGCCATCAATACGGAATTGAAAGACATGACCCTGTTCCGGGAGCTGCTGAACAAGGCGGGAAAACGGTATCGCATCGCAATCGGCTCGCCCATCGAACCGGCAGGCGATATCAGGCAACTCACCGAGAGCATCCGGCACTTCGTTGCGGTGGAGATGGCCGCCGGAGCGGTGCAGTGCGGAACGTCCGGCAGCGACTAGGGATGTGGTGGATTTCCGCTCAGGAAGCCTTCTCTCCGTACTCCCGAACCCAGGCTGCGAACTCCGGATCGACCAGCGTCCAATCCCCGGTATGCGTATCCACCTGGCCCGATCGCTGCAACCGCTTCAGCGCAGCCTGCACTTTTCCAGGCGTTGGGGGCTCCTCCCCCGCATAGGCTCCCACCGCGCGCCGAAACGCCTCGCTGTACGGATGCTTCCGGCCGCTCGAAAGAGCCTGGACCACACCGCGATGCAGTGGCGGCAACGAAAGCCAGGCGTTTGCGTACCCCAGGTCTACGGCGATTCGGTCCCGTACCGTCGCAATTGCAGCCTCCAATACCAGATCGGGGGAGTGGAGCAGCACGTCAATCAAGAGCCGGTAGAAGTACGGATTGCCGTGCAACTGCTCGAATGCCCTGATCA
Organism: Pseudomonadales bacterium; assembly: GCA_963663395.1. Lineage (GTDB taxonomy): Bacteria > Pseudomonadota > Gammaproteobacteria > Pseudomonadales > Azotimanducaceae > Azophilus. The sequence goes on along the minus strand of OY760226.1, from coordinate 2,359,893 downwards.
GGTCCCCTCGCTTGGGCGTGCGCCTGGAGACCGAGGAAAACGTAGTGATCATGTGATCGACGAACGCTTCCCCAAGCGGTGGCAATTCGATGGGCGTTGCGAAATGAAAGAATGGCGCCTGACGCGCCGAGAACATGGCTGCGAGGCCCTCCCGGCTCGAGCCGGTGAAGATGGTCCTGATGCGCTCGGTTCGCTTGTCGAGACTGGTTCGAAGCGCGGCCACCAACGGGGCATTGTCCCGGCTGCGAGCGAGTTCCTGAACTTCATCCATCAGCAGGATGGTGGGACGGCGCTTGCGTGAAACCCGCCCGAACAGGTCGTCCAGGTAGAGCAGCAGATTCGGCGAAGGACTCGATTGGAGAGCGCTGAGGTCGACTTCCGCTTCGGCGGTAGCTCCGGGAATCGGTGCAGACAGTTTCAGCTTGGGGGCGAGCGCAACCGCGGCGCTGCGAACCCGATCGCTGAAGCTCGCGTTTTCCAGCCCCTGTTCCAGGGCGTGGATCAATACGGCAAGCGGCGATAGCGGAGCCTGCCAGAACGACGCGTAGATCACCCGCTGACCCGCGGATTCCGCCAGCGGGGCGAGGTCCTTCAACAGGAATTCCGTCTTGCCCGTTCGCCTGGGGCCGAACAGGGTGAGCGCAGGCGCGGGGCCGTCGTTAAGTACGGTGAGAATACGCCTCGTGTATTCGGGCCGCTCGAAATGCCAGGGATCTTTCGCCATTGGCCAATTTTGGACGCCGATGAATAATTATTCAACCATGGATAAGTCTGGATAACTCGCCACATCGGCCTCTGCCGTCCAAAGCCTGCTACCGCTTGCAGCCACCGGACAAGAGCGTATGATTCAACATTAACTTAAACTTCAAGTTAAACTCCAATGGCAACAGTCTCCATGGTGGAGTTGCGGCGCGACGCTGAAGGCATTCTGCAACGGGTTGGCCGGGGCGAGCGGCTGGTGTTGACCTATCGCGGACGGCCAGCGGCCCGGCTGGAACCCTTTACCGAGTCAGCCACCCCCGCCGATGACCCCATTTATCGCCTGGCGGAACTGTCCGTTGACCAGGGCGCCCCCCTCACCAACGAGGAAATGGACGCCATCGTCTATGGCCAATGAAACATTTGTGGATACCAGTGGTTTCTATTCGCTGCTGGTGCACAAGGACAGCATGCACACGGCCGCAGCAGACTACATGGCTCGGTCCGCGCGGAGCCAAGGTCGATTCGTCACCACCGACTATGTGCTCGACGAAGCGGTTACGCTGTTGAAAGCGAGAGGCCACGGCGAACTCATCGCACCGTTGTTCGACGCCATCGACAATTCCTCCGCAATGCGTATCGAGTGGACGACGTCCGAGCGCTTCAATGAAGCACGGCTGTTCTGTATGCGCCACTCCGACAAGGCATGGTCCTTCACCGACTGCGTCAGCTTCCTGGTCATGCAGTCTCTCGGCCTCATTGCGGCACTGACCAGCGACCGCCACTTCGCCCAGGCCGGCTTCCAAGTGCTTTTGCAGCCGTGAGCGCAACCATGAACGACGCCGTCACCGCGCAACGGGCATCGGAAAAAACAACCATCCGAAACGTACCTGGAGGCAAGTACGATTTGATGTCGAGGGATTCGATCTGCTGCCTGTGCGAACAGGCGCGGTCCGGGATCTCGATGGTTGCGAAGAGGTCGAATATCGCGCAAGCCCGGTCAGGCGGATGCGTCGACCCGAACGAACGGATAAACCGCCTTGGTTTGTTCGTCGCCGCAACTGGCGGTAATCCAGTGCGGCTCCCCCGACATCCGCACTTCTACCGTCAGGTTCTCCGGCGAACCTGTGAATGTGACCGCTGACCGGTTCTCGTTTTCCTCGACATTCAGTAGCTTCAGGCCTGCACCGGCAGCGAACCCCTCGGCCGCCTGCACCTGCTTTGGGTAGCAGGAACGCCCGCGCAGATTGGCAATGGGCACCTCTCCTACTTCTGTCTGCCGGACGAATTTCTCCATGCCTCCGGGGTCAACCCGTCCATACAGCACACCTTGGGGCAGCACCAGGACGTTTGGCGCGAAACGGTGGCCGCCAAGGTGCGTGGTCTGCCAGGCACGCTCGCCAACCAGTTCCCGCAGCTTTGCGTACGCAGGCAAGCCGAACCGGGCGCAGCAAAGGTCGCGCTGACCGTTGGTGCAGACGAAATATTGCGCGTCGTCGACAGGCGCGCCGAGCGAGGGGTTTGCCACCAGATTCTCGATGGGCGTCCGAATCAGGTCGTCGTAACCCGCCTCGCCGGACGCGAACTCGCGCAGCACGCCTTCGTGATGCAACAGCAGGCGCGTATCGGAACGGTCGATTTCCGGCTGCCGGACCATCTGCGGGCGAACCTTCAGCCCCGCCTCCTGCAACGCAACCATGCCTTCCGACAGCCACTGCCGCACGCTCTCGCTCAGGTCATTGTCGGCGACGGCCTTCGCTCTCCAGACCGGCCGATACTCCAGCAGCAGCCAGACATCCACCTCGTCCGCGGTGCCCAGCATCGGCTCGGCCGGATTCGCCTCGCAACAGTAGACGCGCTCGTTCATCGAATCATTGAAACAGAAAACTCAGGCGCGGTCAGATGGCCGCGACGACAAGAAACCCACCAAGCAGCAACGCCAGCAGGCTGATTCCGCGCATCGCCCAGGCGGGCCAGCCCGGCACCCTGTCCATCCACAACTGCAGCGTGGTGTGGCTGATGAACAGAACCACTACACCGGAGAGCACGGAAAATCCGGCCAGAATCTGCATGGTCAGGGGAAAGTCGGTCTGCTCCGCGACCAGGTAGAGAATCGCGCCCACCGCCAGCCGAAAGACCGCGGCAACGTAGCGCAGCCGGTTCGTGAAAGTCACGCGCCCGATCATGCGCGTCATCTGCGCGGGCCAGCCGATGCCGAAAATCCCTACGCCGGCGATGACCAGGCCGAATACGAGCACGAACGTCAACATGCGCTCATGCTACCCCATTCCAGCGCCAGTGACGGCCAAGCCGTGAATCCACCGGCTGCGCGGCGCTCATTCGCCCGCTTCGGCCAGGCGGGCCGACCGGATGTTCCAGATGTGTGTCAGCGGTCCAACGAGATGGCCGTCTGCCTCGACTTCACCTGGCCGAGCACGATCGAAGACGATGCATCCTTCACGGCCGGCAGGCCCAGCAGTTCGCCGTCGAGAAATTCCCCGAACGACCCGAGGTTCGGGGCTACGACTTCGAGTACGAAGTCCTCGGCCCCGGAGACCATGTGGCAGGTCTGGACGCGCGGATGGCCCGCGACCCAGTTCCGGAACTCCCGGGCGATCGCGGGATCCTGGCGGTCGATGCGCACGGACACGAAGGCCTTCACGCCCTGCCCCAGGGCCGCTTCGTTGAGGCGAACCGTAAAGCGCTCGACAACGCCGTTCGACCGCAAGGACTCCACACGCCTCTGGCAGGCGCTGGGAGAGAGATTCACCCGTTCCGCCAGCCTCACCCAACTGATGCGGCCATCGCGCTCGAGCTCATGAAGTATATCCGCGTCAAATCTATCCACTTTGCAGTAATCCTGCACAAAATCGAAATACTACGGGATTATTTTGATCAATCGTAGTCTTGGGCAAGAGAAGTTTCACGCACCCAGCGCCCGGCATTTCCTAAACTGGTGCCAACCGTAGCGCCAATCGGAGGCATCCCGTGCCGCACCTCAAGAAAATCGATCACGTCTCCTACGCCGTCGCCGCCGGCAACATCGAAAAGTGGGCCTGGTTCCACATCGAGGTCGAGGGCGGCAGGCTCATCAAGCGCATCGACGACGCACGCCCGGGCGATCCGGACAGCAGCATGAAGATCTGGTGCATCGACTACGGGGACTTCGGCATCGCCCTGATCGAGGGCATCGACCGGGCCGGGAAATCACAGGTCACGGCGTTCGTCGAGAAACACGGCGACCACTCCTGCCAGCACGTCGCCTATGACTGTTACGATCTCGATGGGTTCGTCGGTCACATGAAATCCATGGGCGGCCACCCGCGGGGCGAGGTGCTCGTGCAGGACGACGGCTTCGGAATCCTCAAGCAGGTGTTCGCCAAGGGCTACGCCTCGGGCCACGCGGGTGAGGCGACTTTTCCGGAGTATTGCGAACGTCCTGCGGGCGGAGCGGATGCCCAGAGCGTCCAGATCACCTTTTCCAACCGGGCCGGGGGCGAGTTCTACCGGCAGGTGCAGGACGCCATCACCGACGGCGACACACAGCCCTTCTTCGATTTCAGCCGAATGCCCCGGGATTGGACCGTACCGGCCGAGCAACCCAAAGGGCTCGGGTAGAAATAGATACGGGGGACGTTCGGAGGGTGGTGTCGGGCTAGCCAGCCCAGACAGGAATGAGGAGATAGGCCAGGAAAATGGCCATGGCCAGAAGGCTGGCGCGGTCGAGGCGGGTTCTCGGAAAGCTCATGCCCTGAAAGATAGCGACGCGGGACCGGTTTGGATAAGACCCATTGGCAATATGGATATGCAATTCAGTCAGATAACCAGGACCAGCACCAATGCCAGCGGGGCGACGACCAGCCAGAGACCCACGCCCAGAATCACGCTCGACAGCGACAACTGACGCAGGCTCTCCCGGTCGAGCTCCAACCCGATCAGGCCCAGCGCAATCACCAGCAAGACCTTGCTGGTGAAGCCGATGCCACCGGCCACCGCCTCTCCAAAATCCACGAGGCCGCCGACCGCCGCCGCGGCAACGAACAGCAGTATGAACGGCGGAACCCGCAGTTTCGCTTCGCCCCTGGCAAAGAAGAGGCTCGCCGCGAAGGCCAGTGGAATCAGCCATAGCGTCCGTCCCAGCTTGACGGTCGTCGCCACCGCCGCGGCCTCATCGCCATAGAGGGCGGCCGTCGCGACTACCGAACTGGTGTCGTGGATTGCCAGCGCGGCCCAGGCGCCGAAAGTCTCCTGGCTCAGCCCAAGCCAGACACCGATGTAGGGAAAGGTAAAGAGGGCAACGGCATTCAGCAGAAAAACGATGCCGGTGGTCGCCGCCAACTGGTGGGGCCTGGCGCCGACCACGGGTGCCAGCGTAGCGATCGCGGTTGCGCCGCAGATCGCCGTGCCGCTGGTCAGCAGCGTGGATTCGATGCGGTCACTCCGGATCAGCCTGGCGACGCCCCACCCCAGCAGCAGCGTCATCAGCACATACGCGCCCACGATCAGCCCGTAATCGGCGGAAACGGCAATCACCCGATCGAAGCCAAGGGTAAGGCCCAGCAATACCACGGCCGTCTGCAGGCTGATCGTGCCGAGCCTGAGGCCCTGCCCGACCGGATTGACACCCAGACCAAGCCGGATGATCAACCCGCCCAGCAGCGCGACGGCCGGATTCCGCAGATAGATGCCCACCCCCAGCGCGCCAAGCAGGCAGAGCCACGCGGCGACCACGAGCCTCGTACGCCGGCTTGACGACGCATTGGAACCAGGGGAATCAGACATGCCGGCGCACCTTACACCACGATCTGTTTCCGCGCCGGAACGGGTCAGGACGCCCGCTTATTCAATTCCTGATAGATGGGGTCGACTTCGAAGCCTGCAGACTCCATCGCGGTAACGCCAAGCAACGGGCAATCACTCAGCGAGCCCAAAGACCAGGCGGCGGATTCGCTTCGCCGATGCTGGCCGGGGCTCCTGGCGCACGGATACCGGGCATCGTCCCGCCCTTGCGCCCGGGACATCCAGTCGCTAGCGTAGCTCCGCCGGGTAAGGGGCACGACAGGGAAACATGCAGGCAACCAGACAACTGGCCGAGCGCATCGCCGGAACGGGTTATGAGTCGATTCCGCCCGAGGCCCGAACGGTCGCCAAGCAGGCACTCATGGACTTCATCGGGGTCACCGTGGCCGGCGGGCGGGAGCCCCTCGCCGAGATACTGGCCGAGCGCATCGCCGAGGACGGCGGCCATCCCCAGGCCGTGCTGATCGGCCGGCCGAACCGCGCTTCCGTGCGCCAGGCGGCCTGGTTCAACGGCTCCGCCGGCCATGCGCACGACTACGACGATGTTCACATCGCCATGACCGGCCACCCCACCGTGCCGGTGGCGCCCGTGGTGCTGGCCCTGGCCGAACATCGGGGCAAGACCGGCGCCGAAGCCATCGCCGCATTTTGCGCCGGCGTCGATACCGAGTGCATCCTGGGCCGCTACGCCGGGCCGGGCCACTACTCCGCGGGATGGCACGCCACCGCAACCCTGGGCTCTTTCGGCGCCACCGCGGCAGCCTGTGCGCTCAACGAACTGGACCCGGCCACCACTGCCGCCGCACTCGGTATCGCCGGAACCCGGGCGGCCGGGCTGAAGTCGCAGTTCGGCACCATGTGCAAGCCGCTGCACGCCGGCGAAGCGGCAGCCAATGGGGTCGAGGCCGCAGACCTGGCCGCGCGGGGTTTCACCAGCCGCCAGGACATCCTGGAAACCGACCAGGGATTCATGGCCACCCAGAGCACCACAAGCGACCTTCAGCGCTTCGGCAGAGCCCTGGAACAGCCCGCCTATACCCAGGACATCTGCTTCAAGTACCACGCGGCCTGCTACCTCACCCACTCATCGATCGAGGCGACCCGTCAACTCGTGGACGGCAACGGTTTCGAACTCGCCGACATTGCCGAGGTGGAAATCCGGGTGGACCCGGGCCACTTCAAGGCCTGCAATATCCAGGAGCCGAAAACGGGCCTGGAAGCCAAGTTCAGCCTGCGCTTTACCGCCGCCATGGCGCTCGCCGGCCTGGAGACAGCCAGCATCGGGGCGTTCACCGACGAACTGACCCGGGACGAGGGGCTGGTCGCACTCCGCGACCGGGTGCAGGTAAAGGCCCATGCCAGGCCGACCCCCGACAGTATCGTCACCATCCGCACCGGCGACGGCGCCGAATTCAGCCAGGCCTGCAACGTCGCCATCCCGATGACCGACCTCGACACCCAGTGGCAGAAGCTCGAGACCAAGTTCGAGGCGCTGGTGGCGCCCCGCCTGGGCAGGAACGCTGCGGCGAGCCTCATCGAAGACTGCCGGCGCCTCGATGAAATCGACGATCTGACCCCGCTGTTCAACGCGCTGCAGTCCAATCCATGACCGAACAGGGCTTTCGCGAGCGCGCCGTACTGGTCCGCAAGGGCAACCGCTACGAGGACATGACCCTCGGCCGTGTCTTCGAGCACCACTGGGGCCGCACCATCACCGACGGTGACAATGCCGCCTTCACCACCCAGACCCTGTCGTTCTGTCCCCTCTATTTCAATGAACCCTATGCGCGATCCCTCGGCCATCCCACCACCGTGGTCAACCCCATGCTCGTCTTCAACACCGTCTTCGGGCTGACCGTGGAGGACTTGAGCGAAGGCGGCGGGCCGTTCCTGGGCGTCGACGACTGCCAGTTTCTCAACCCCGTGTACCCCGGCGACACCCTCACCGCGCGCAGTACCGTCGAAGCGGTGCGGGAGTCGAAGGGCCAGCCCGCCTTCGGCATCGTCACCTGGCACACCGAGGGGTTCAATCAGAACGGCGACAAAGTCCTGGATTACCGCCGTACCAATCTCGTCAGGAAGAGGCAACGGCCATGAGCGCGGAATCGGGACGCATCCGCCGCCACTCCCTCGACCAACTCCAGGAGCAGCCCGAATGGCGCTGACAGGCACCCACAACTACTTCGAGGACTTCGAACCCGGCCAGGTCATGCGCCACGCTCGCGGCAAGACCATGTGCGAACAGGACAACGTCGGCATCACCCTGCAGGTACTTAACACCGCCGAGGGGCACTTCAACGAAGACCTGATGCAGAAGTCGCCCATGGGTCAATCCGGCTGGAACTCGCGCATCCAGTTCGGCGGCGTCACCATCTCGATGATCGTGGGACTGGCGATGCAGGACACCGGCGAGAACGCGCTGGCCGAACTCGCCCTGGACAGGATCCGCCTCAAGGCGCCGGTATTCCACGGCGACACCCTCTACGCCTACAGCGAGGTGCTGGAAACCCGCGAGAGCGAGCGCGAAGACGCCGGCATCGTCACCTTCAAGCACCACGGGGTCAACCAGAAGGACCAGGTGGTGTTCGAGGGAGAAAGAACCGTTCTGATCAGGAAGAGACCCGCATGAGCACACAACCCCAACGCCCCCGCCGCTGCCAGCTGTCCGTACCGGGCAGCTCCGAGAAGATGATGACCAAGGCCGCCGGCCTCGATATCGATCACGTCTTTCTCGACCTCGAGGACGCCGTCGCGCCCAAGGCCAAGCCCGCTGCGCGGGGCATGGTCGTCGACGCCCTCAACAACCTCGACTGGCAGCCCCGCACCGTTTGCGTGCGCATCAACGACGTGGAAACCGAATGGTGTCACGACGACATCATCGAGGTGGTCACCGGCGCCGGCGCCCGGCTCGACACCATCATGCTGACCAAGGCGAAGAGCGCCACCGACGTGATGTTCGTGCACCTGATGCTCGATCAACTCGAGCAGAAGCTCGGGCTCGAGAACCGCATCGGCATCGAGTGCCTCATCGAGGAAGTCGAAGGCATGATGAACGTCGACGACATCGCCGCCTGCTCCGACCGCCTCGAATGCCTGGTCTTCGGCATGGGCGACTATTCCGCCAGCCAGGAAATGCAGATCACCACCGTCGGCTCCACCGGCGGCTATCCCCCCGACCTGTGGCACTACCCGCGCTACCGGATGACCATCGCCTGCCGCGCCAACGGCATCGACCCCGTCGACGGTCCGTACGCCAATTTCCGCAATCCCGAGGGGTACCTCAAGGAAGCGCAGCGGGCACACATACTCGGCATGGACGGCAAATGGGCGATCCACCCGGCACAGGTGGAACTCGCCAACCGCATCTTCACCCCGGACCCGGAAGCCCTGGCAGCGGCACGCGCCCAGAAAGTGGCCTACGACGAGGCGCTGGCCCAAGGGCTCGGCGCCATCAGCGTCGACGGCGTCATGGTGGATGCCGCCAGCATCCGCATCGTGCAGAGCCTGATCGACCGGGCCGACCTGATCGGCATCTGAACCGGTCAACGCGGCAAAAGACAACAGACCAACACCCCGCAGCAGGACCTGCCGAGAGGACTCGATGGCCGAACACTACCTGACCGAAGAACGCCGCATGATCCAGGACGTGGCAAGGGAATTCACGCGCAAGGAAGTGCTGCCCGTCGCCAACGAACTCGACCCCGTGCAGGGCCACATCCCCATGGACCTGCGCAACAAGCTCGGCGAGATGGGCTATTTCGGCATCCGCATGGCCGAAGAGCACGGCGGCATGGGGCTGGGCGTCTTCGAGTACTGCCTGATCTCCGAAGAACTGGCCCGGGGCTGGATGAGCGTGTCCAGCATCATCGCCCGCTCCTCGTCGCTGATGAACGTCGGCGGCTGGCCCGAGGCGAAACGCCGGGAACTCACCGCGAAGGCCGCCCGGGGGGAACACCTCGCCGCGGTATCGCTCTCCGAACCGAACGTCGGCTCTGACCTGGCCGCGGTAAGCTGCCGCGCGGTGCCCGACGGCGACAGTTGGGTGATCACGGGCAACAAGTACTGGTGCACCTTCGCCGACGGCGCCGACTACATCCAGCTTCTGGCCCGGGTTGACGGCGACGACCCTGAGTTCAAGGGCCTGCAGACTTTCATCATCGAGAAGAACCGCGGCGAACTGCCCGAGGGCTGTACCGGCGCGCCCATCCCGAAGATCGGCTACTTCGGCTGGAACACCTTCGAGCTGGCTTTCGACGGCTGCCGCATTCCCAGGGAGAACATCGTCACCAGCGGCCGGGGCGGGTTCAGGAATACCGTGAATTTCCTCAATGCCGCCCGGGCGCATACCGCGTCCCGCGCCATCGGGCTGGCCCGGGGCGCCCTGGAGGACGCCATGGCCTATTCCCAGGAGCGGGTGCAGTTCGGCGTACCCATCGCCGACTTCCAGGAAACCCGCTTCAAGATCGCCCGCATGGCCAGCGAAGTGGAGGCGGCCCGCCAGCTCATGTACCACGCCTGCACGCTCATGGATAACGGCGAGACCGCCGACAGGGAAGCCGCCATGGTGAAGTGGTACGCCAGCGAAATGGCCGAGCGCGTGACCTCGGACGCCCTGCAGATCCTGGGTGGCGCGGGCTACACCAAGCTGCACGCCGTGGAGCGCTACTGGCGCGATGCCCGGCTCACCAAGATCTTCGAGGGCACCAGCGAAATCCAGTTGCGCATCATCTCCGACCGCCTGCTCGGCCGGCCGACCAGCCGCAACCGGGCTTGACGGGGCAACCGCACCCGTTTCAAATGCTCCAATGACCGGGCAGGCGGGAAACCGCTTGAGGACACAGACCATGACCAACCGGCCCGCCACCCTGGGCGAACTGAAAACCTCCGGCTACCAGCCGCTGCCCGTCAAGGCGGAGTTGCGCAAGAACCTGATCGCCCGGCTGCGCGCCGGCGAAACCCTGTTTCCCGGCATCAAGGGTTACGACGACAGCGTCATTCCGCAGATCGTCAACGCCCTGCTCGGCAGCCAGGACGTCATCTTTCTCGGCGAGCGCGGCCAGGCCAAGTCCCGCCTGGTGCGCAGCCTGCCGAACCTGCTCGACGAGTGGACGCCGGTGCTCGCGGGTACCGAGATTCCGGAAGACCCGTACCGCCCCGTCACGCCCCAGGGCAAGACCATCATCGAAGATAACGGCGACCGGGCGGAAATCGAGTGGCTGCACCGTGACGAGCGCTACGGCGAGAAGCTGGCGACACCGGATATCACAATCGCCGACCTGATTGGCGAAGTCGACCCCATCAAGATCGCCGAAGGGCGCTATCTCGCCGATGCGCTCACCCTGCACTACGGCCTGGTGCCCCGGGTCAACCGGGGCATCTTCGCCATCAACGAACTGCCCGACCTGGCCGAGCGCATCCAGGTGGGGCTGTTGAACCTGCTCGAGGAACGCGACATCCAGATTCGCGGCCACAAGGTACGCCTGCCCCTCGATGTGTTCATCGTCGCCACCGCCAACCCCGAGGACTACACCAACCGGGGCCGTATCATCACCCCCCTCAAGGACCGCTACGGCGCCCAGATCCGCACCCACTACCCCACCGATCTCGACCACGAAATCGAAATCATGGAACAGGAAGCGACGGTCCTCGAACTCGGCGACTACGGCCTGACCGTGCCCGTGTTCATGAAAGAGATCATCGCCGAGATCACCCACTACGCCCGGCGATCGCCGGACATCAACCACCGTTCCGGGGTCTCGGTGCGCACGTCCATCGCCGACTACGAAGCCTTGATTGCCAATGCGTTCCGGCGCGCCCTCACCATCGGCGAGTCGGAAGTGGTGCCGCGCATCTCCGATCTGCCCTTCATCATGCCCAGCTTTCAGGGCAAGGTGGAGTTCGAGGCCATGGAGGAAGGCCAGGAAGACAAGATCAGTTCCCGCATCATTCAGGGCGCCGTCAAGGCGGTATTCGACCGTTATCACGATCTCGACGACCTCGACACGGTGGCGGAATCATTCAGCGAGGGCCTGAGCGTGGACACCGGCGATGCCATGCCGGCCGGCGAATACACCGAGACCAGCGAGCGTGTTCCGGGCCTGGCCGCCGCGCTGGGCAGCGGTTCGGCGGGCGTACGGGCATCCGAACTGGAGTTCGTTCTGGAAGGGCTGCACCTGCACAAGCTGCTGAACAAGCACACCCTGGGCGGACGCACCACCTACACGGAGTAACACCTTGCGCCACTTGCCTCGCCAGCATCGATTCACCGCCTGGGACGGCAGCCAGAAGCTCCCCATCGATGCCGACCAGGTCATGGCCGCGCTCGCCGACGACCTGATCGAGTTCGGCGACCTGCGCTGGGCCATGCGCAACCTGGTCTCCAGGGGCATGCAGATCCCCCAGGGCGGCTACCTGCAGGGCCTGCGCGACATGCTGAAGGAGTTGCGCGACAGGAAGCGTGAACGCCTGCAGCGCTACGACCTGTCCGGCATCTTCGACAGCTTTCGGGAACGGCTCGACGAGATTCTCGACATGGAGCGGCAGCGGATCGACGAATGGCTGCAACCCGGCCCGGACGACGCCGAGAACTTCTCCAGCGACGTGCTGAAACACGTGGCCGAACGCAACCTCGAAACCCTCGACGGCCTGCCCGAAGACACCGCCGGCCAGATCAAGGCACTGGACGACTACGAATTCCTCGACCCCGAAGCCCAGAAGAAGTACCTGGAACTCGTCAACGAACTGCGCCGGGCCATGACCAGCATGTTCTTCAAGGACATCGAGAACATGGTGAAGAACCTCTCGGACGGCGACATCCAGCGCATGAAACAGATGCTCACGGCGCTGAACGAGATGCTGGTGCGCCGCATCGCCGGTGAAGACCCGGGGTTCGACAGTTTCATGGACGAGTTCGGCGACATGTTCGGCGACAACCCGCCCCAGTCGCTGGACGAACTGCTCGAGAACATGCGCGCCCAGATGGCCGCCGCACAGTCCCTGCTGAACTCCATGTCTCCCGCGCAGCGCGCAGAGTTGCAGTCGATGCTGCAGAGCCGCTTCGGCGACCCCGAACTCGACGCGGAACTGCGCAAGCTCGTCAAGGAACTCGACTTCCTCGACTTCGACGGCGGCCAGTACCGCTTCGACGGTTCCGAGCGCCTCGACCTCGAAGCGGCCCTGGAGTTGATGAACGAGATGCAGGACATCGACGAGCTGATCAGCGAGGTGCAGGCGGTGGAACGCGGCGCCGGCATGGACCGCATCGACCGGGACCTGCTGCGCGACCTGATGGGCGACGAAGCCGTCGAGAACCTGGACAACCTCAAGGAACTGCTGGACGCCCTGGAAGAGGCGGGTTACGTGCGCGCCACCGGCGACAACCGCTGGGAGCTGACGCCGCGCGGGTCACGCATGATCGGCCAGCAGGCCCTGGGCGAGATCTACCAGCGCCTGAAGCATCAGAACCTGGGCAACCATGCCGTGCCGGAGGAAGGCCGCTTCGGCGAGCGCCTGGAACAGACCAAGGCCTACGAATTCGGCGACCCCTTCCACCCGCACATGCCGCGCACCATCAGAAACGCCATCTATCGTCAGGGCCCGGGCACGCCCATCGCGCTAAAACCCGATGACTTCGAGATCTATCGCAGCGAGTTCATCACGTCCACGGCAACCGCCATGCTGGTCGACCTCTCCTGGTCAATGGCCCTGCGCGGCTCCTTCCAGGCCGCCAAAAAGGTCGCCCTCGCGCTGCACAACCTCATCACCACGAAGTACCCCAAGGACAGCTTCCACATCATCGGCTTCGCGGCTTATGCCAAGGAACTGAAAGCCCGGGAACTCCCCTTCCTGCAGTGGGACGAATACGTGCTCGGCACCAACATGCAGCACGCGCTGCTGCTCGCCGAGAAGCTGCTCGCCCGCCACCCTGGCGGCGCCAAGCAGATCATCATGATCTCGGACGGCGAGCCCACCGCGCACCTCGAGAACGGCCGCGCCCAGTTCGCCTATCCGCCCACCCCGGAAACCATCCGCGCCACCTACCGCGCCGTCAGGCACTGCACGGCCAAGGGCATCGCCATCAACACGTTCATGCTGGACGCCAGCTACTATCTCAAGGCCTTCATGGACGAGATCGCCCGCATCAACGGCGGGCGCGTGTTCTACACCACCCCCGACAAGCTCGGCGAGTACATCCTGGTGGACTACGTGCAGCACAAGCGCAAGCGGCTGGCACGCTCGGCTTGAGTCCGGGCAGCCTGCCGGCCCCCGCCGTCAGGCTTGCGGGGCGAGTGCGGCGATTGCAACCAGGCTTTCTTCCCGGGGCGAACCGGTAACGCCGAACAGGTGGGTTTGCCCGCTCGGCCCCTGTTCACCGTGGGCCAGCAGGTTGATGACCGCCTGGCCGAGATCCGCGGGCTGCATCGCGGCGTCGGCAATGTCCGGCGCGACGCCACGCAGCATGGGCGTGTCCGTGGCGCCGAAGCAGAGCCCGTTGACGCGGATGTTGCTGTCAGCCAGTTCCCCCGCCCAGCTTTCCGTCTGCCGCCACATCGAGAACTTCGCGCAATCGTAGCCGAGCCCCTGGGGGCCCGCGATGTAGTGGCCTTCCTTCACGTGCTCGGTGATGACGTTGACGATGTGGCCGCCGCCCGCTTCCAGCAATGCCGGCACACAGGCCCGGGCGCAATAGTAGGCGCCCATCGCGCAGGCCCCCATGGCTTCGTCGAAGGCCGCCGTCTGGCTTTCGTAGGTGCCGTTCAAGAGCGACGAGTCATCCCAGACAGCGGCATTGTTGACCAGCACATCGATGCGTTCGAACGCCCGCAGGCCGGCATCGACGGCGCTTCGAACCTGCGCCTTGTCGGCGATGTCGCAGGCGATCGCCAGGCACTGTGCGCCGGCCTCACGCACGGCCCGTGCCGTCGCGCGGTTTTCCACAACGTTGATGTCCAGGGCAATGACATCGGCTCCCTGCTCGGCAAGGGCCACGCAAATGCCGCGCCCGATACCGATGGCGGAACCCGTCACGACGGCGACCTTGTCTGCCAACAATTTCATTTCCCACCTCTCTCGTCGATTGCAGGGTGACCGGCGTTGCCCGTCAGGCGCGTTTCCGTTGCGGATTCTAGCAGCCCGCGGCAAAAGTCCGGCGTAGCACCGAGCGGGGCGCGAGGGATACCCCTCGCATGAAAGAAGCCTTCAGCCCGGGGTGCGCGAGGGGACACGCCTCGCACGAAAACGCAGTCACGCGGGCGCAGCGACGTTCGAATGCCGGCGGACTTTAGCCACGGGCTGCTAGGCCGGGCCATTGCGGAACAGCGCGGGCAGGTCGTCGTCCGCGGTTTCCAGCAGCGTATCGACCCAGCGGTGGAAGTACTGCCCGCCCCTTTCGTTGCGGCCGAACAGCACGTGCGGCTTGGCGCCCACCGGCAGGTTTTTCTGCAGCGCAATGCCCGTCGCGTAGTCTTCCTCCTGCACCACGTATTCCAGGAACTTGAACTGTTCCCGGGCTTCCTTTTCCAGCTGCTCGGTCGGCGGCTTTTCTTCCATCAGGAAGATCTGGTTGGTGTAGGAAGTTTCGGGCGATTGCCCGGGAAACAGTTGCGAGAGCATCACGGAGCGGCCGCCGCCGCCAAAACTGGCGATCGATATGTGCGGGAAGATGGTCCACACACCCATCAGCATCTGCTCGGTAGGCCAGTCGTCCTCCGGTTTCGACTCGTATTGCTGCCAGTCGGTGACGGGGCGCCCCATGTGGGTGTGCGGCCCCCAGCTGTAGTAGTTGGCCTGGTTGCCCATATCCGTTCCGAAGCTGTTCCGGTGCAGGATGGGCAGGTGGTAGTAATCGAGGTAGCCATCGTAGGCGACCTTCCAGTTGGGCCCCACCACGCGCTGGGTCGAATGGTAGTACCAGTCTTTAAATCCGAATTCCGCGAGCATCGAGTCGTATCCCGACAGAAACAGGTCGATGTCGAGCGTGGAGCGGGGATCCAGAATCACCCAGATGAGCCCCGCTTTCTCCAGGCAGGGCAAGGGCGTCAGCCCGTGCTGGGACTTGTCGATTTCACCGAACTGTTCGGCGCTGTAGACGGCCACCAGGTCGCCTTCCGGAGAATAGGTCCAGGCGTGATAAGGGCAGGTGAAGCGCTGCGCATTGCCGCAGCCTTCTTCCCTCAGGCGCGCCCCGCGATGGCTGCACATGTTCACGAAAGCGCGAACCTCGCCGGAGCGCGTGCGCGTGATGAGCACCTGCACGCCGACCGCTTCCATGGCCTTGTAGTCGCCGGGGTTCGGCAACTCGGCCGTGGCGGCCAGAAGCAGCGGCAGGCGCCTGAAGATCAGCCCCATCTCCTTTTCCCAACGGCCGCGATCGTAATAGTTCTCGACCGGGACGCGAACGATCGCGTCGGCCTGGTCCTGGGTCCCCGACTTACCGTGAGCCAGGTCGTTGCGGATGATTTCGATCAGTTGGGCACGAGACATGAGCAGACATCGACTATGGATTGACGGCGCTCAACATAGGGCTAAATGGGGTCAGGTTCAATTCCTGCACGACCAGTTGACCGCGCCAAATGGGGTCAGGTTCAGTTTCTGCACGAATCACTGACTGTAATTTCCCGGCCGGCCGGCAGGTCTTCGGTGTCGTTTTGGCTCGGATTCTTGTGCCACATGAGGTAGCGTGCCGACTCCGGGCGCTGTCAATTAGAGCCGGATTTTTCTTTTCTCTTGGGTGGAGCGTATGGCCAGGTACAGGTTGACTGTCAACGGGCGGAAGCAGGACGTGGATGTCCGGCCCGAAATGCCCCTCTTGTGGGTCTTGCGTGACAAACTGAAACTCACCGGAACCAAGTACGGCTGCGGCATCGCGCAATGCGGCGCCTGCACGGTACGGGTCGACGGCGTGCCGATGCGTTCCTGCGTCATGCCGGTCTCGGCGGTTGCGGGAGAGGTCACGACCATCGAGGGGCTTGCTGCCGGGAGCGACCTGCATCCCCTGCAGGCTGCCTGGATCGAACATGACGTGCCCCAGTGCGGGTACTGCCAGTCGGGCCAGATCATGAGCGCCGCGGCGCTGCTCGAAAGCAAGCCCGAGCCGAGCGATGCCGACATCGACGAGGCGCTCGCCGGCAACTATTGCCGCTGCGGCACCTACATTCGAATCCGCAAGGCGGTGCACAGCGCTGCCATGGCCCGCAAAGCAGCTACCGGAGCCTGAAAATGACGACGATATCCAGGCTCAACCGGCGCCAATGGTTGAAGGTCTCGGCGATTGCGGGGGGCGGCCTCATGCTGCGCGCAACGCTGCCGGCAAGCGCCGCACCGGCACACGACAACGCGCTCGTGGGCTCGAAAGAACTCAACGTCTACGTGCAGATCGACCGCGACGGCCAGATCACCATCTACTCTAGCATCCCCGAGATGGGGCAAGGCATCAAGACAACCTTGCCGATGGTCATCGCGGAAGAAATGGGCGCGCGCTGGGAAGACGTGAAAGTTCTGGACGCACCCGTCGATGCAGACAAATTTGGGCGTCAGAGCGCGGGCGGGTCCACGTCGGTGCCCCGCAACATCGACACCATGCGGCGCATGGGCGCATCGGCACGCGAGATGCTCATCGGGGCCGCCGCGCTCTTGATGGAAGTCGACCGAGAAGGTCTGCAAGCCATGGACAGCCAGGTCGTGCACACCTCGGGCAGGCACCGCTCTTTCGGGCAGCTCGCAACGCTGGCGGTCGAGCAACCCGTGCCCGACCCGGAAACGCTGACCTACAGGAACCCCGACGACTACACCATTATCGGCACTTCGGTCAGTGGCGTGGACAATCTTGTCATTGCCACCGGCTTGTCCGAATTCGGCATAGACGTCGATGTGCCGGGCATGAAATACGCTACCTACGTGCGGTGTCCGCGCAGCGGTGGCAGCGCGGTCAGTTTCAACGAAAGCGAAATCAGGCGCCTGCCCGGCGTCACCGATGCCTTCATCCTGCAACCCAATGCCGCTGCGGGCGAGACCAGCGTGTGGTTCCTGAGCGGTGTGGCCGCCTTGCGCGGGGGTGTTGCGATCATCGGCGACGACACCTGGTCGGTGTTCGATGCCCGCAGCAGGCTCGAGGTCGAGTGGGACGAATCGTCGGCATCGGCCGACGACTGGTCGGACATGGCCGCCTGGGCCGAGCGTACGGCCCGGGAAGGCGGCGGCAAGGTTCTTGCCGGTAACGAGGCAGTCGACACAGCGCTTGCCGATGAAAATAACCGAGTGACAGAAGCCTTCTACCGGTTTCCTTTCGTCGCCCATGTGTGCATGGAGCCGATGAACTGCACCGCCGCCTACCGCAAAGGCAGCAATGGCGAGCCGGATTCGCTGGAGGTCTGGCTCGGCAGCCAGGCACCCGGCCGGGTGACGCAGATCGCCGGCCGGCTGTTCGGCATGAAACCGGAGCAGGTACGGGTGCATTCGCTGCGCATGGGCGGCGGCTTCGGCCGGCGTGCGCTGCACGACTTTGCGACGGAAGCCATGGCCATCTCGCACCGGGCGGGTGTTCCCGTGAAGCTGACCTGGACGCGCACCGATGACATTCACAATGACCACTTCCGCGTCGGCGGGTTCGAAAGCATGAAAGGAGCCGTGGGCCCGGACGGCAAGCTGGCGGCCTGGGATCAGCACTACATCGGGTTCAGCAAGGGTGGCGAGCCCGTCATGGGGTCCGGGCTGCGCGGCAACGAGTTGCCCGCCGTGGCCTTCCCCAATGCCCGCATCAGGCTCAGCATGAAGGAAATCGCCACACCCTGCGGCCCCTGGCGGGCACCGGGTTCGAACACCAACGCGTTCGTGGAGCAGTGTTTCATTCATGAGCTGGCGGAGCTGGCCGGCAGGGATCACCTGGAGTTTCTCCTCGAACTCATGGGCGAGCCGCGCTGGACCGAGGCAGGCAACGTCAACGCGCTGAACACCGGCCGTGCGATCGACGTGATCAAGCTCGCCGCGGCAAAGGCGGAATGGGGCAGGATCATGCCGCAACGCAGCGGGTTGGGCCTGTCGTTCTACTTCTGCCATGCCGCGCACGTGGCCGAGGTCGCCGAGGTGACGGTCACGGAGGACAGGAAGGTCAGCGTCAACAAGGTATGGGTGGCAGTCGATGTGGGCCCGATCATCAACAGGAGTGGCGCCTTGAGCCAGGTGCAGGGGGCGGTCGTCGATGGCCTGAGCACCATGGCCCTGCAGCAGATCACCATGAAGGGCGGCGTCATACAACAGGACAACTTCCATCAGTATCCCGTCATGCGCATCGCCCCGACACCTGAGATCGACGTGCACTTCGTCGAGAGCGAGAACCCGTCGACCGGGCTGGGCGAACCGGCGTTGCCCCCACTGGCGCCCGCGGTAGCCAACGCCATTTTTGCGGCCACTGGCCAGCGCGTGCGCTCGATGCCGCTGACAGACCTGGGCTACACGCTCACAGCCCGCGGCTGAAGCCCCGGAGCGGCGCTACACGCTTACCACCACCTTGCCGATATTGCGCCCTTCGAACAGCTTCGAATAGGCATCGACCAGATTCTCAAGCCCCTGCGTCACTTGCACGGGAAGCTTGAGCAGGCCCTGTTCGCTCCATCGTTTCAGTACCGGGTTGATCTCGTGCTCCCGATGATAGAAATCGGGTGAGAAGAACCCTTCGATTCTCAGCCTCTTCATCAGCACCAGGTCGTAGTTCTTCGGGCCGGGCAGGCGTTCTTCCGACCCATAGTTCGCCAGCAGGCCGCACACGGCGACGGTGCCGAAGACCGCCATGTTTTCCAGAACGGCGTCCAGGGTACTGCCTGCAACGTTGTCGAAATAGACATTGACGCCTTCGGGGCAGAGTGCCCGGAGCCTGTCCGACACGTTCTCCGTCTTGTAGTTGACGGCACCGTGGAAACCGAACTCATCGCGGATGAGCCTGCACTTGTCGTCGGTACCGGCGATGCCGATTACCCGGCAGCCGGCAATTCTCGCGATCTGGCCGGCCATGAGCCCCGTGCATCCGGCGGCGGCGGATACCACGAAGGTATCCCCCGCCTTGACCCGGGCCGTGTCGATGACGCCGGTGTAGGCGGTCCAGCCGTTGGCGCCATAGAGGCCGACGTAGTTGACGAGATCGATGTCACGATCGTGCACCTTGCTCGGATACATCGTCTTCGGGTCGACCACGGAATAGTCGGACCACTGGCCGTAAGACCTCAGTTTCTCCCCGACCGCGAAGTCCGGATGACGACTCTGCACAACCTCGCCGAGCACCGTTCCCATCAGCTTTTCGCCCACGGGTATCGGCGGCTGATAGGAATCTTCCCGGTCGGTCATGTACATCCGGGTGCCCGCATCCATCGACAGGTAGGCGTTCCTGTCACGAACGAACCTTCGGGAACTTCGAGGCCCGGTTCCTCCCTGAGTTCCAGCGCACCGGCAAAATCGTTGCCCCTGGGCCGCGCTTGCATGACCCAGTACCGGTTCTTCCTGTAAAACGAATTCATCGCGGTTCCACCCACTAACATTCCAGCCAAACGACCATTCTCGCAAAGGCTGGCCGCCGATGCCGCTTTACCGCATCCTTTCGGCCCGCAAGGCCGACCGCGGAGAGGTCGGGGAGTATGAGCCGTACACGGTTGACGACTGAACCGGACAGCCCGCAGGGCTTGGCCGATTGATGGCGACGGAACCAATCACGGGCGGTGCTGACTAATCCTGGCAAAGTCACCCTTGATTTAGGTTTCAGATCATGCACCTGTCCGAATTTGCAGCCGTTTCCCAGAAAGCTGATGCGTTGATCGTACTCGACGCGAAAACCGATGCCCTCAAGACCTACGGGCAAGACCGTTTCAGCCGCCTTGTCCAGTGGGTTCGCGACAAAATCTCCCCCAATCGTCATGTGCAACTCGAAAGAGATGGTGCACTCATGCTGTTCATGACCGCAATTGCCGACCACCCGGCCTATGACAGCGCCGACAAGGAGCGGGCAAGTGCCCTGTTGACTTACGATGTCACCGAAAGCCGGCCTCTAACCTCCCGGCGTATCCGGGAGGTCATGCAGGACCTGGATGAGCGTTCCACACAGGCCGAGCGTGACAACCGGGTGACGGCTTCCTACATGGGTCGCCGCGGCGTTGACATGCGCCTTCGCGACGAGCACCCGGGCGTCAAGTTGAGCCCGGCAGACAGAACCCTGCTGAGTGACCGCATTCGCGAGGCGGTCGACGCAGCCGGCCGCGACGGCCGGCACAAAGTGGCTTTTGCGGAAGCGACGGCGATCACCGACAGCCTGGTGGACGAACTGGTCGCGCAGAACAAGGCTGTTGCGGAGGCAGAAGCCCGGGCTGCGGCGGAGGCAGAGGCCCGGGCTGTCGCGGAAGCAGAGGCTCGGGCTGTCGCGCAAGCAGCCGCCAACGTGGTTGCCCAGGGCGATGCCGGCAAAGGCTCCGGAAATGTGGCTGGCGGCGCCGGCTCTCCGGCAGGAAACGTGCGGTCGGCAAGATCGGCGGCATTGGATGACAAGGCGCTGCAAGAGCCACCCACAAAGCGACAGTTGCTGCGCACACTGGCCGCTGCGGATCTACCGCGAGATGTCCACAGGCAGGTACGCAAGGCGGTGAATTTCGGTGAGGTCGCTGACCGGGGCGCCCTGGTTCGCGATGCCAATCGCCGTTTGGCGGACTGGGTCATCGAACACCGTATCGGAAGATGGTGGGGCGAGGCGCAGATTCGACACGGCGTGGCCAGCAACATCAGGAACAACGCGATTCTGGACGTCTCTTCGACCCTGGTGCAGGAAATGAGGGATTCGATTGCACGTTCGACAGAGTTGCGGCCCTACCAGGACATCAAGGCCCGAGCGAGAGTCATGGTCGATGCACGGATGACGTTGGAACTTGATCAAAGGGCCGCCTGACACCCGGATGCGCTTGCTGCGGAGTCCGGCGTGAGTGTACTGATCCGGCACGCCCGGTAATTCGACAATTTTTGCATCGCAAGGGCTCGCCCGCCCCGACCTCTTCAATAAACGGCGGAAACGCAGAACGGCCTGGAATGCCCGCTTACGCTATCGGGGCGATTCAATTGACAGGTCATGGTATGGCTGATGGTGGCTGGTCTTGCCGATTCACGAAACTCTCGGACGAGGAATGAGCAAAACTAAGGATCTTTTACTTATGATATGAAAATATCCTTGTTATCTTCACTTTTTCTATGAAATTTTGGGCAAATTGTTGATGCAATAGCGCAACATCGTCCAATTTTGGTCGGGCAGTGGTGGGGCGGTCACGTCCGACGGGAAGGGCATCTTGCCCTGATCGCTTGCTGAACTGGCCTCCACCAGCGGCGCCACTTTGTCCAAGACCGCCTCGCAGTTGGTGCACATCATGGCCACCATCGGCAGGGTCAACCAGTCGGTTAGAGCTTTGAAATCGCCCAACAGCTTGCGGATAATTTTCCATGCGCTCAAAAAAACGAAAACCGCGGACCACGTGGCTGTGGCACTTCGTGCGCATCCGGCAGTGTGCAGAGTCGGTTCATGCGGGTAACGCTGCCGTCCACGTATTCCCAGACCAGTTGCTCGCCATCCATGTAACGCCGCACAACCACAGGCCCCCAGCCGAACACCTTGAAGTCGAGCATGCCGTCGTTCCAGTACATGCCGGCGCTGGTGCGGCCGCAATACTCTTTGTCTCCGATGGTAAACAGCACGCTGCCTTCGGTGTCGTCCGTTGTGAAGCCCGCCGTACTGTTGGGCCCGGAGTCGTGAATGAGGCCGCTGGCGGTAACGACAACGCGCTCTCCGCACTGTTCCACACGCTCGACATGGCCGACCCAGCCGGTGACACCCATCCACAGTCCGCGAATGTCATCCGCGCCCTCTGGCAAGGGTTCCGTGCACTCTCTCAGGACGGGTAAGGGAAAGTGATCATAGCTGCAGCCGGGGGTATTTCCTTTCGGGATGTCCGCGGCCACTTTGCCGCTGCCGTCTAGCGCCGGCAGTGCGCAGTAGTTCACGGCGCTGCCATCACCCGCGAGCGTTGCCGGGTCAATGGTCAGCGGCGGGCGCGGAGAGAAGTACATGAATAGAAAAAAACCCAAGCCCATCACCAGCACGACCGTGACCGTGCCAAAGACAAATTTCATGAGTTTTCTGATCATGACCACACTTCCGGATTGTTGCTGCGGGCCATCCTGCGAGACCGCGTACCCAGCGCTTCCACTGCTCTTGCCAGCCTCGCTACGTCCAGTCAGGTATCGGTCGGACGAGCCAGTTCATGCGGATTGGATGAGATCGATGATTACCTGCGCCACCTGGTCAGGCGCGTTTTCCTGTACGAAGTGCCCGCCGCCCTTGATGGTCGTATGAGGCAATCCTTTTGTGCCTGGAACTCTTTCCATGAATTGCGCTTCTGCGCCACGGGTGACCGGATCGTTATCGGCGAACGCGCAAAGGAAGGGCTTGTCGAACGACTCGAAGAACTCCCAGGCCTTGCGCTGTTCTTCCAGTGAGGGGGATGTGGGCAACGTCGGCACCTGGCTGGGCATGGCCCGGGGTCCCATTTTGTAGGTCGGGTCAGGAAAGGGTGCATCGTAGGCTACAGCAAGCGGGGTAGGCAGCGGCGAGGTGACGCCCATCTTGTTCAGCAGGAACTTGATCAACTGGAGAGGCCTGGCCGGTGGCTGCAGCATCATCGACAGGAAAAAACCCACCGGCAGGTCTTCGGTTTCCCAGCACCACTTCTGCCAGTACGCGAATTTGCGCGCCGGATGGTCGCCCGCACCCATGCTGCTCAGCGCTTTCTGCAGTTCGACCAGGCTCGGGGTAGGCGCGTTGGCGCGAAACGCCTCGATTTCCGCGACCACTTCCCGCGGCACGTCGGGGTTGTAGGGCAGCCCGGTATTGGAGACGACCACGCGGTCGAAACGCTGCGGGTGATTCACGACCAGGCGCAGTCCCACCAGGCCGCCCCAGTCCTGCCCGAAAAAGGTAATGCCGGAAAGGTCGTTGGCCTCGAGCCACAGCCCCATCCATTCGACCTGTCGTTCGTAGGTGTAATCCTCGCGCGCCGCGGGCTTGTCGGATTTGCCGTAGCCGACCAGGTCCGGGGCGACAACGCGCATGCCGGCGGCGGTCAGGTGGGGGATTACATGCCGATACAGGTAGCTCCACACCGGCTGGCCGTGCATGCACAGCACCATTGGACCATCGGCGGGACCTTCATCAAGGTGGTGAATACGCAGGTCGCTCCCGTCGTGGGCCTGTATGGTGGTGTAGTGGGGCGCGAACGGATAGTCCGCCAGTCCTTCGAAGCATGCGTCGGGGGTTCGAAGTATCTTCATTTCACTTGATCGGCCCAATTAATGTATGACATTATAAGTCGGTTCACAATCACTTCAACCATAAATGCCACTGCAACATGTTCAAGCAACCCCAGGCCGCTGCGCCGGCCGGAACCGGCTGCGACACCATGCTCTTGTGCGGTACCAACAAAGCGACACCCAAGCCCCACAATCAAACAGTTGCCGGGAGATACCTGACGCTTTCGACAACCTTGTCCGCGAATAAGAGGTCTAACGAGGCTACTCCCCAGCCCTACAAGACAACAGCGACCGGGAGGGATTTTGACTCAGTTGACAATCTTGTCCGCGAACATGAGGTCTAGATGAAGAAGACTCTATACACAATATTGATCCTCGTGGTTGTCGCCGGTGGTGCAGCCGCTTTCGTATACAACACCGCTACTGGACAGGACGCACTGTTCAATCGTGCTGCAACCGCACTCATGGCCCGGGCTGCCGATGAATTCGACGGCTTGCGCGTGGTCGTGTGTGGCAGCGCATCGCCGCTGGGCAACGACCCCAGCCGGGCTCAGGCCTGCATTGCGGTGGTCACCCCGGAGCACTTCTTTCTGTTTGATGTCGGCGCGCGCTCACCCGTGCGCATCGCCCAGGCGCGCCTGCCCATGGCGCGCCTCGATGGCGTCTTTCTGACCCATTACCACTCCGATCACATTGCCGCCCTGCCCGACGTCAACCTGACCTCATGGGTTCAGGGCCGGCCCACGCCACTCCAAGTTTACGGGCCGGACGGTGTCGACGACGTGGTAGACGGCTTTAACGCGGCTTATCAACTCGACCGCGCGTACCGCACAGCCCATCATGGCAGCGAGCTGTTACCGCCGGAGCGCGGATTCATGACGGCGAATACGATTGCGCCCGATGGTGTCGCGTGGCAAGACGGTTCACTGACAATAACGTCCTTCACCGTACAGCATCCGCCCATTGAGCCTGCGGTTGGCTACCGAGTGGACTACCGGGGGCGTTCGGTGGTGATCTCCGGTGATACCAACGCCGCAGACAGTCTTTTTGCCGCTGCAAGAGACGCTGACCTGCTGTTGCACGACGCGCTGTCGCGAACGTTGCTCGACCCCATGATCGAAACGGCTACGGAAGCCGGCATCCCGGTCCTGCCAACGATCATGAGCGACGTCATCGACTACCACGCCGATGCCACCACCCTGCCCGACCGCGCGCGAGACGCCGGCGTGAGGCAACTGGTGTTCTATCACATGGTACCGGTGCCGGCGAACGCTCTCGCAGCGAAAATGTTCATGCGCGGCCTGCCTGATACCGTCATCGTCGCCAACGATCTGCACACCTTCGATCTGCCACCGGATTCCAGCGAGATCATTATCGGTGAACCCGGATAGTGAACCTTAAAACCAGAATCCGCTCTGCCGCCATACGGCGCTTTTCTTCCGCGGAATATCTCGAAAAGCAGCGTGGCAAAGCGCGCAAGCGCCGGGAGAGACAGGGCATTCCTCCCACGGTGCATTATTTTCACCAGGTAGATGATCCATACAGTCATCTCGCCGTGCAGAAACTCGATCAACTCAAGGCACGTTACGATCTCGCGTTTCAGCCGCACCTGGTTTCCATCCCCGAGGCCGAATATCAAGGCGATGCCCGACATTTCAGCCATTGGGCACGGCGCGATGCGGCAAGCGTTGCCGCAGACTACGGCGCAGAATTCGCGCCCACCGTCGACACGCCGTCAGAGCAGGCTGTATCAGCAGCAAATCAGTTGCTGGCTGCGCATCTCGACCAGGCAGACTTCGCATCCATCGCATCGGCAACCGGCCACGCATTGTGGTCGGAGCAGCCTGTCGGCTCAACCGGCAGCGTGGATGGCGGCGAACGCGCCGTCCGGGAAGGCAACGCAAAGCGCCGGGCGCTGGGTCACTACCAGGGCGCCATGTTCCATTTCGATGGCGAGTGGTTTTGGGGTATCGACCGTATCCGCCTGCTGGAGCAGCGCTTGAGCGCAGAAGGGTTCGACACGCAACCAGGCCCGCTCTGCGTTCCCGAACCTGCACCCTTGGAAACCAACCGCAAGAATCTGGATGGAGTCCTGCTCGAGTACTTCCCCTCACTGCGCAGTCCCTACACCGCCATCGGCCATCAGCGCGTGCTGGACCTGGTCAGTCGCAGCGGCGTATCGGTGCAGGTGCGCCCGGTCATGCCGATGATGATGCGGGGTATACCGGCCCCGCGGGAAAAGCAGCGCTACATCATCAGCGATGCGGGCCGTGAGGGCCGTGAACATGGCGCGCCGTTCGGCCGTATTGTCGACCCGTTTGGGGAGCCGGTAAAACGCGCATTTGCGCTCTTTCCAGCGGCGAACGCACTCGGGTTTGGCATGGAGTTCGTCACCGCCTATCTCCATGGCGCCTGGTTTGAGGGTATCGACATCACGACCAGCCAGGGGCTCGAACAGGTGGTCGCAAACAGCGGCCTGGACTGGCAAACGCTACTGAAAACTTCCCAAAATGAAGACTGGGAAGCTGTGCTGGCAGACAACTTGAATGTCCTCACCCGGGAACACCTGTGGGGCGTGCCCAGTTTCAGAGTATCGGGCGTTCGATTCAGCGAACCCTACGCCTGCTGGGGACAGGACCGGATCTGGCGCGTAGCCAACGAATTTGCAGGGAGAGCATAGGTTCAAGTGCAGAGAGCCGCAGCCAACCAGACAATCGACAGCCACCGCGCGCGCAGCGAAGCAACAAGGAACGCAATCATGCGCGCGGCAGAAAAACTGATCGCCGAAAGCGGTGTCGAAAACGTATCCATCAGAAATATCATTGCCGCTGCCGGCCAGAAAAACGAGTCGGCCCTGCAGTATCACTTCAAGAATCTGACCGGCCTCCTGGACGCCATTCATGCACAGCGTTCCGAACAGGTCCAGGCAAAGCGGGCGAAATCACTTGCCGCGGCGCTCACAGAAACATCGGAGCCATCCCTGCGCCGGCTCTGCACGCTAATGGTCGAACCCACCTTTCAGCTTGCGCGTAGAAGCGTGGAATTTCGCCGCTACGTCAAGGCCTTCGGGCACGAGTTGGCCATCTCCGAATCGTCACCTTTGCAGGTAGTTTCCAGGCATGGCGGCGGCGGGCTGAGCGGACAGCAGATCGGCGCCCTGCTCAGAGAGGCCCTGCCGCACCTCGACGAAGAAGCCTACCGGCAGCGCATGGAAGCAGGAATCATGCTGTGCTCTGCGTGCATGTATCGCCAGGCGAGGCAGAAGAACGCTTTTCGCGGGCAACAATCCGATCTGTTCCTGCACAACCTCATCGATGCGTTGGTCGGCCTGTTAAGCGCGCCGGTCTCTCCCGAAACGCAAGCGTTGAAGAACAAAACCTGAAGCAGAGTGAAATCGGGTCCAGGTTTAATCAGTTCTTCTCTTCGCGGCGTTGCCTCTGCAAACGATTGCCGGACCGCTCATGTTCAAGGCCCTCCGCGGAACATCAGATCGCCGATCTTCAGATCCTGATGGCGGGGAGTGACAAGTTCGAGTTCGCCATCGCGAAGCATGGTTGCCAGGTCGACATCTTCCGCAAGGTCATCGTGCAGAAACAGCGTATCGCTGTTCCAGCCATCGCCGTCATGGGTAAAGCGCCAGGCATCGATGTGGTGGTAGTCGCGGGTCTTCGCCAATAAAACGTACTCGGGCTTGCCGTCGGCATCCAGGTCGATGCGAACCAGGACAAAAGCGTCATGCGCACCGGGCTGTCGAAGCCCGGAGCGCCGGATGGCTTCCCGCAAGCCGGCTGGCGCCTCGAAGGGTTCCGGCCGATAGACGATGCGATCCCACATTTCATCGAGGTCAGTCTCACCGGGATTGTGGCGCACCGGTTCGCGAATGCGTTGCACCAGCTCGGGATCGGAGTGCTCGAAGCGCCCGATCAGCGCTTCCATCTCCAGGTAACCCGGACGCGCAAGATGGTGCTTCGCATAGTGGAAATCGAACTCTTTCAGTTCGATGTCACCCGCTTCCACCCGCGCCATCTGGCTCTGCAGCGAAATGGACCGGAAATCGAGCAACGGGCTGTTGACCACCAGCATCAGCGCCAGCACAACCCAGCCCATGACGGTATTCACTTGACCGAGGTGCTGCGACCAGGCGCCGCGCCTGCGCACGATGCTGTAGGCGTAGCCGCCGGAGAAAAGGGCCAGGATCAGAAACACCGCAAGGGCCCAGCAGCGCAGTACGGTCAATCCGTATTCGTCGATCCGCAGGTACAGGCCGTACAGGGCAAGCAGGGATATGACCGGCAGCAACGCGATGGCGCAGGAAAGCACACCGTGCACCGCCGCCGGATAGGGCCGGGTCCGGCCGGTCTGGTAAGCGGCATTGACCAGGAACAGGGCAAAGGCGTTCAGCCACAGCAGCAGCGCGGTACCGTTACCCGTCTCCCACAGGGGCGCGAGTCCTGTGACGGGAAGGGCCCCGAGAAAGACCACCGCAACGGTGCCAACCAGCGGCAGCAGTATCCGCGCCAGACCCTCCAGCAGGCTTGTGATGCTGTCGATCACTGCCACCCGCTGCCGGAAGATCAGCACGCCCAGGCCGAATGCGACACTGAGTACGGGGATCAGAAACCAGTCCTTGCGAACCAGTTCTCGAAGAAACTCGATGCCGATGACGGCGAACAGTTCCGCGGACAGAAAGAGGACAAGATTGACACCCATCGCCAGTGCACCCGCCAGCGCCGCCACGAGGAAATTCCGCCAGGACAGGGCGAACAGGGCCGCGTAGGAGCGCTGCGAGCCGGCGACCCACCGCTGGATGGCCATCAATGCCATGAAGCAGGCGATCAGCGCGGTCACGAAGTAGGCGAACAGCAGCGTTTCGATGGGAAACGCACCGTGCGGGGAAGCCTGCCAACCCACGTAGGCGCCCAGCAGCACCATGAGCGCCGAGAACAGGCCGGCGGACTTGAGGCAGCGCATGAGGTTGCCCTGTTCGAGGGTCAACAACAGCAAGGTGGGCCCGACCAGAACCAACGTCCATAGCGGAAAGTTGATCGTCGGCGTGAGGCTTGGCCAGACCTCGTTGGAGAGCGCCCTCCACAGCAGGAAGAGGGCGAGACCCTGTCCGAACGAGACGGCCAGCATCAGGTTGCGGGGAAGTTGGGGAAAGGTCGGCTGCGCTTCGGACATGGTTGCCACCGGCAAAAAAACTACAGTGAGCCAGATTAGCGAACCGACCGGACAAGAAAAGCCGAAAGCCCGACACTCACTCGATGTTCACGCGCTTTTCCATCGCTCGTGCGGACTGTTGACGAAAAGGGTGCAGGCGGCCGTGCAGCCCGCAGATGTCGCTCAGTGCTCGACGCCGCCCTTGATCACGGCAAGCCTGTCATGGTCCTGCAATACGGTGATGTCCTCCAGCGGGTCGCCATCGACCACGACGACATCTGCCTTCGTCCCCGCCTGAAGCGTACCCAGCGACCCGGACCGGTCCATGGCTTCGCCGCCGTTCCGGGTTGCACACACCAGGGCCTCGGCCGGGCGCATGTCGAACAGGTCGACGAAGTACTCCAGGTCCTTGGCATAGGTGCCGTGCGGCGCAATGCTGATACCGTAGTCGCCGCCGACCACCAGCTTCACCTCGGCCTCGCGCAGTTTTTCCACGGTCTTCACGGTAGCCTCTATTTCGGCCTCGTACCCCTGTGCGCGCACGGTCTCGCGGCTGACGCCCAGCGACTCGCACTGTTTCACGTACTGCACTTCCCAGGCGATTGCCGGGCCCACGTACACGGGTTCGTTGCGCGAGGCCAGCAGTTCGACGGCTTCGTCGTCCAGATAGTTGGCATGGCCGACATAGTCGACCCCCGCGCGCACGGCCTGCTTCACGGCAGCGGCACTGCGTGCGTGGCAGGCCACGCGCAATCCGTGGCGGTGGGCCTCGTCCACGGCGGCATTGACTTCCTCGTCGCAGAACGCCAGTTCGCCCGGTGGGTTGACGGGGTTGATCGCCTCGCCGTCGATGAAGATCTTCACCACGTCGACCTGGTCGCGCCGCTGCTCCCGCACGGCCTTGCGCAATGCCCAGGGACCATCCGCGATCTGGCTGAGGCCGCCGGGGGAATCCACGTTGCTGGCCGTGGCGCCGAGGTCGCGGCCGGCAGCCATCAGGCGCGGCCCCGGGATGCGGCCGGATTCGATGGCCTCGCGCAGGGCCACATCGATCTTGTAGGTGGAACCGAAGCTGATGGCGGATGTGAAGCCGGACGACAGCATGAGCCTGGCGTTCCCGACCGCCGTGATGGTCGCCACTTCGACCGGGGTTGCGCCGATCCCGAAGGGATTGACATCCGCGAACGACAGGTGCGCGTGGGTTTCCGTCATGCCCGGCATGACGAACTTGCCACCGACATCCCGAATGTCCGTGCCGTTCTTCAGTTCCGGCACATCGGCAGCGGGCCCGGCGTATTGAATTGCGTCGCCGTCAATTAGCAGGGCTCCGTTTTCGATGACACGCTCATCCACGGCGGTGAAGAGTCGTGCGTTGGTTATCAGCGTGTTCATGCGCGGTTCCTCTATGGGTTCAATCCTGAAAGAACGCCGTTTTTTTCTCGCCGTTCGGTCCGTATACCGGCTCTCCCCGCTCCACCAGGTAAGCCTGGTTGATGCTCTCCCTGATCCCGGCCTGGCCGAGCAACTCGACCATTTTATGGTAGTTGGGATGATCGAAATGAGCCGCCAGGCTGTCGCCGTCTTCCCACAGTTCGTACACCTGGATGCGGGTCGGTACGGACGGGTCGGGCGCGAAGCAGTAATCGTAGCACCCCGCTTCTTCGACCCGGGTGGCCAACTGCACGGCCGACGTCAGCTCCACCGCCCTGTCCCGGGCGGCCTGGTCTTCGAACTCCAAAGCGGCAACAACAATGATCATAAGCTTCCTATCCGTTTGCGAATCGGGTCCATCGCTAGCATATAGACGATTGCCGCGGGTAGCCAAGCAGAACGGCATGGTGTGTGTCCACTCGTCGACGCAGTCGCCGTCCTGACTGAACATCGGCACCGAGCTCCTGGGGCCTGGGAAGAATGACCATGCGAAACGTGCCTAAAGGAAAGTACGATTGGATATGGGTGCCAGAGCAGTGGCCCCTCGAATTTGAACAACGCATTGACGTACACCTTGAATCCGCCGCCGAGTTGCTCAAAGAATGGTGCCACACCAAGTTTGCCGCGCCAGACAAATCGGACCACGCAGGGAACTGACCGGATGAGCAACGAGCGCCGTTTCGTTTTCAGGAAGACGAAAATCAGCCTGGCGGTTTCGACAGCCGTTGCAGCCCTGGCCTCCGGCGCAGCAACCGCGGGCGCGCCAGGCCAGACCATCGAGGAAGTGATCGTCACCGCCACCAAGCGGGCCGAGTCCACCCAGGACATCGCCGTCTCCGTTGCCGCCCTGCAGGGCGACGCGCTGGACGAGCTTCGCATCAGCAACTTCGACGATTACATCAGGCACCTGCCGAACGTCGCGATGATGGGCGTGGGCCCGGGACAGCGGGAAATCTACATCCGCGGGGCGGCCACCGAGCAATCGAAAAACACGGTTGTCGCCGTTCAGGGGTCTTCCCC
This sequence comes from Pseudomonadales bacterium, assembly GCA_963663395.1. Lineage (GTDB taxonomy): Bacteria > Pseudomonadota > Gammaproteobacteria > Pseudomonadales > Azotimanducaceae > Azophilus. Next base: position 2,328,462 of record OY760226.1, on the reverse strand, counting down.
GGCCGTGGCCCTCTACGTCGACGAGCAACCGGTTTCCCTCGGCGGGCGCAACCTGGACGTCTACGCCGCCGACCTGAACCGCATCGAGGTGCTGCCCGGCCCCCAGGGCACGCTGTTCGGCGCCAGTTCCCAGTCGGGCACGGTGCGCCTGATCACCAACAAGCCCGACCCCACCCGCTTCGAGGCCGGCGTCAGGGTGGGCGCCTCCACGACGAAGGGCGGCGACATCGGCCACTCACAGAAAGCCTTCGTCAACCTCCCGTTGTCGGACCGGGCGGCATTGCGCATCGTCGGTTATCGCGACCACCAGGCCGGCTGGATCGACAACATCCCCAACGACCCGGTCAACGGCGGCTTTTCGCCGAGCGTTGACATCCTGAACCGCAACGACATCTCCGCCGCGCCGATCCATCCCGACAGCCCGTTCGAGGCCGCGGACAACAGCCGCCTGGCCGAGGACGACTTCAACGACGCCGAGTACCTCGGCGGTCGCATCAGTCTTGTCTACGACGTAGCCGACGAGTGGAACGTTCTGGTTCAGCACATACAGCAGTCGCTGCAGACCGAGGGCGTTTTCGCCTACGACCCGAACCTTGAGGGCAAGAGCAGCGTCAACCGGTTCACCGCCGACGGCATGGAGGACGACTTCGGGCTCAGTACCCTCACCGTCGAAGGCCGGGCAGGCATGCTCGAGTTGATCTATGCCGCGGGCTACCTCGACCGGGACGTGGAAATGTATATCGACTACTCGGACTACACCAACGGCGGGGGCTACCAGGTCTACTATCTGTGCGCCGGCGCCAGGGATTGGAACAACGACGGCTTCGAAGGTCTCGGCGGCACCCTGGCACCCGGAGAGTGCTGGGATCCGTCGAACCGATCGATGGAGGAATCGGGCAACCGGCGCACGACCCATGAGTTACGCATTTCCACGCCTTCGGAATACCGCCTGGGCCTGACGGCGGGCTTCTTCCGCGACGACCAGAAAACCGACAGCGTCGCGGCCTTCGAGATTGCCGCCACCCGTGATGACGGCGACGGAGCCTGGCCGGCCCTGGCCCTTGTCGGCGACCGGGGAGAAGGCACCAACGCCGGCCTCGGGCCATTCGAACCATGGGTGAGTTTCGTCAACGACTACACCCGCAAGATCGACCAGACCGCGGTATTCGGTCACCTGGAATTCGATCTTGCCGACAACGTGACCGCCAGCTTCGGCGCGCGCTGGTACGACCTGGATTTCGACTTCAAGGGCGCGACCAGCTTCTCCTTCGGTTGCAAGTTTGGCGTCGATGGCTGCGATTCCAGCGTCGGCCGGGGTGGCGTCGACGCCACCAGCCGGACTTCCGGCAACAATGTCACCGAACGGCTGCGCGCGCTCGGCGTCGGCAGCCTGGACGCGCTCATGCAGGCCGGACGTGGCGATTGTGCCGCCCCCCTTGCCCTCGACGGCAGCGGCAGAAACGCCTGCCGTGGCACGGTGTTTGACAATCGCGCAAACCAGTTTGGTGAAGCGCACGCCGTGTACGACGATATCCGGAACGGCTCGCTGAACGTCGACGACCTGAACGCAGACGGCGTGCTCAACGAATCCGACGTCATCATCCGGGCATCGTTGGACTGGCGCGTCAACGACAGCATCATGCTGTTCGCCACTTACGGTCAGGGTTTCCGGCACGGGGTCACCAACCGGAATGCCGGCAAGGCCGCCAACAATCCCCGGGGCCTACCGGTCTACGACGGCTACCGGGTACCGGCCATCGCGCTTACCGACGAGATGGACAACTGGGAACTGGGCATGAAGGGCGACTTCGCCGACAACACCCTGCGGCTCAACGCCACGGCCTACTTCTCCGAAATCTCGGATCTGCAGGTATCCCGGTTCGACCCGGCCAACGTGGCCTTCCTGGTGTTCATCGAGAACGTCGGAGACGCGGAAATCCTCGGTTTCGATGCCGATTTCACCTGGCTGCCCACGCCGAACCTCACCATCTCGGGCGCCATCAGCATCATCGACACCGAGATCACTCGCATCAACGCGCAATTGGAATAAATCGCCGTGCCGGAAGGCAGCGAACTACCCTTCAGCCCGGATTTCTCCGGCAGCCTGCGCGCCCGCTACGACTTCCACGGCGCCTTCGACGGCCAGACCAACGCCTATGTCAGCGCCAGCATCAGCTATTCCGGCAGCAGCAAGTCGGGCATCGCCGGCAGCGCCTTCTTCGTTGAAGACACGCTCGAGCGCAGCCATGGCGGACGTGGCTCCGGGCTCAAGATCGCCCCTGAAGGCGGGCTCTTTGCCGGCGGCAACTGCGGCACCTACGATGCCCCGAGGCTCTGCCCGAACGGCAGGTACGTTCAGGACAGCTTCATGTTCCTGGACCTGGCGTTCGGTGTCGAGAGAGACAACTGGAGCGCGGAACTGTTCGTGGACAACGTCGCTGACAAGCGGGCGCAACTGCACGTCGATACGCTGCAGCATGTGCCCAAGGTAGTGACCAACCGGCCGCGCAGCATCGGCTTGCGCGTCTCGTACGACATCGAATGACAGGCCCGATTGCATCGCTTTCCTCCCCGGCGGTCGGCGGACGCAGTCGCGCGCTGGCGGTCCGCGGACACAAGAAACGCTGGTGGCCGTTCGCGGCGGTAACGATTGGCAGCCCATGGCAAAAGTCCGGCGTAGCACCGAGAGGGGCGCGAGGGGGCACTCCTCGCACGAAAACGCAGTCAGGCGGGATGCAGCGGCGTTCGAATGCCGGGGGACTTTTGCCACGGGCTGCCAGCCCGCTCACTGGACACGGAAAGCTGGCTTCGAGGTCGCTTGAGAGCCTGTTCCTGGCTCTTGTTCTTGCCGCGCCCGCCGCGGCCGGGGACGACGCGGCCGGGGACGGCCGGGCCGCCTCGGACGATGCCGTCATCGAAGAAGTGGTGGTGATCGGCAGCCGCCGCGCCGACATCACCGCCGTCGAGTCGAAATCCCCGGTAACCGTCGTCGGCGGCGAGCGGTTGCGGGAGCGGGGAGGCTCCGACATGCTCGACGCGCTGCGCGACATCGTGCCGTCCTTCAGCGTGAACGCGCAACCCATCGCCGACGGCGCCACCGTCGTGCGTCCGCCGAATATCCGCAACCTCGCCGCGGACCACACCCTGGTTCTCATCAACGGCAAGCGGCGCCACCGGGGCGCCGTTATCGCCTGGCTGGTGCCCAAGGCCTCCGAGGGCGCGCAGGGCCCCGACCTTTCCGTGATCCCGGCCATTGCGGTAAAGCGCGTCGAGGTACTCGCTGACGGCGCGTCCGCGCAGTACGGTTCCGACGCCGTGGCCGGGGTCATGAACTTCGTTCTCAGGGACGCAGCAGTAGGCACAAGCGTCGAAGCCCGCTACGGACGCACGGCGGCAGGCGACGGCGAGACGGCGACGGTGGCCGTCAACCGGGGATTCGCACTCGGCGCGTCCGGGTTTCTGAACGTCAGTTTCGAGTACGGGTCGTCCGGCGACACGGTGCGCAGCGTGCAGCGCGCCGATGCGGAGGCCCTCGCGGACGCCGGCAATCCATGGGTTCCCGACCCCGCGCAGATCTGGGGCAGCCCGAAGGTGAAGAACAACATCAAGACGTTCGTCAACGTCGGCATGTCGCCGTCGGAACGGTTCGACCTGTACGCCTTCGGCAGCTATGCCGGCAAGAAGACCGACGGCGGCTTCTATTACCGGAATCCGAACGACCGTGAGGGGGTCTACACCCGCGGCGATTACCGCCTCGTGGGCGACCTGACCGGCGACGGCTCCGGCAACTGCCCGACAGACCTCGACCCGGAGGGCCGATTTCATGACCGGGGCACCTTCGAGGCGGAAGCCTTCAGGCAGGCGCACCCGCACTGCTTCGTGTTGAACGAACTGCTACCGGGGGGCTTTACGCCCCGATTCGGAGGCAACACGCTGGACTACTCGGTCCTGGCGGGGATGCGCGGGGAAACCGGCAGCGGCCTGTCCTGGGACCTGAGCGCCGGCACGGGCGTGAGCGACGTGGACTTCTTCATCAACAATACCGTCAACGCGGCGTTGGGTCCGGCGAACCCGGGAAACCGCCGCTTCGACCCCGGCGACTACGCGCAGCGGGAGACGGGCGTCAATCTGGACATGACGCATGCGCTCGACATCTCCCGGGCGCACACCCTGCACCTGGCGTTCGGCGCGGAATGGCGCGTCGAGGAGTTCCGCATCCGCGGTGGGGAGACCGCCTCCTGGGAGCAGACGTTCAACTGGAACGGCATTCCCGTCGACCTGCAGTCCCAGGGATTCACCGCGGGCACCAACGGGTTTCCGGGATTCAGCCCGGATACTGCCGGCAAGTGGGCGCGTTCCAACGCGGCGGTCTATGGCGATGTGGAGATGGATGTCCTGGAAAACTGGACGCTCGGCATGGCGGTACGGTGGGAAAAACACGAGGACTTCGGCGACACCGTGAACGGCAAGCTGGCGACCCGCTTGGGGTTGGGCGGGGGACTGGCGTTTCGGGGCACCGTGAGCACGGGCTTCCGCGTACCGACGCCGGGCCAGGCCAACGCAATCAACGCCACGTCCAAACTCGGCGGCGAAGCGGCCGAGCGGGCGCTCTCAATCGTCGCCACGATTGCACCCACCAGCGCCGTCGGCATGGCGCTCGGCGGGGCCTCTCTCACGCCTGAAAAGTCGGTCAACGCCTCCGTTGGCCTGGTATACGCCTCGGCTGCCGTGACGGCTGCGGTCGACTGCTTCCGCATCAGGGTGCGGGACCGGCTGGCGTTGTCCAGGGACATCGAACTGAACCGCCCGGACCTCGGTCCGGGCCGCGTTCGCGAAGACCTGATCGGGCGGCTCGAGGCAGACGGGCTGACTTCGGCACGGAGCTGGAACTACATCAACTACTTCACCAATGACTTCACCACACTTACCCGGGGCTGCGAAGCGGCGGGACGTTACCGCCTGCCGCTGGGCGGCGGTGTCACGACGTTGCGCGCCGTCGCCAATGTCACCCACACCCGCGTCGACCGTTACACCGCCGGCGGCCCCCTCGACAGCGCAAAGGAAATCCGCGACTACGAAGCCGGCCTGCCGAAGAGTCGCTTCCTGTTGTCGGTGACGCATTCGCGCGGGCCGTTCGACCTCTCGGCCCGGTACAGCCACTTTGGCGGCTGGTACGACTCCGAGGAGAACCTGGACTTCGACGGCTACGGCACCGTCGATACCGCGGTCAGCTATGCGGTTACGAACGCGTTGACCCTGACCCTGGCCGCCGAAAACCTGTTCAACACCACGCCCGAGCGCAATCCGAACGCCCGGAACGGTCTCGGCAATCTGTACAGTCAGTACGCGCCGGGCGGCTTCAACGGTAGATTCGCGTTCGTCAGGCTCGCTGCGGAATTCTGATTTTCGGACGAGCGTCATGCCGGGATGCCAGCGCTGCATCTCGGCACGACAGCTTTCATCGAGTATGTCGGAAAGCGTTCCCCGAAAGGTGAGCACCGGCAGGTTTCGCAGCCCAATGTGCAAGCGAACGGCGGTATCATTCCGGCAATCCGGGCAATCAGGAGCCGTCGATGCAGGCAACGTGGAATCGTACCGTTCTGGCCGAAAGCGACGACACGGTAGTCGTTGAAGGCAATCATTATTTTCCGGCCTATGCGCTGAATGGGGAGTACTTCCAGAAAAGTGACACTACATCGTTCTGTCCGTGGAAAGGAACGGCGAACTACTATCACGTCGTGGTGGAAGGCGATACGAACCGCGATGCGGCCTGGGTCTACCACGCGCCGAAGGAAGCCGCCAAGAGCATTGCCGGGCGCATCGCGTTCTGGAACGGAGTGGCGATCCGCTGAGGGATTCTCCGGGGCTGCATGGATTGGTGCCGCGACAGGCCCGGATGACCGCGCCCGGCCGCGACCGAAAGAAATGACTCCGGTTCTGCCTTTTTCCGGAGGTGGAGGTCTCAAGGAGGCGTTGTCAGAATAACGATATCGAACCTGCGAAATCTGTTTTCAAGGAATATCAGGCTGCCATTTCACGCCACTCGGCTAAAGCGGCGGCCCGACGTTGTTTGAAGATGTGGCGTTGGTTGAGATTGCGTTGGTGATTGAAATTGTTGTAAATCGAGACATGGACTGCGGTGAATTTCTGCAGGGTCTTAGTGTCTCGAATTCGCGCCATCGCCCCTTCCCGCCTTCGAAACGGGAGATTCGAGTTCTCGGCCCGGTTGTTCAGCCAGCGCCCGCACTCTTGACGTCCTGGATTTCAGAGCACCTTCATGGCCGCTCGATACGACGCCAGCGGATCGGTGAGGACGACCTCATCTACACCGCCAACGTCTATGGCCCCCTGCAGTTCGACGAGGGCCGCGACACGCCCATCGCCGCGGTGCTGTCCTGGATGCAGTACAAGGAAATGGCCGATGCCGCCGGCACGGAGTTGGTGCGCAACGAGTTTCCGCACGATTCCTCATTGCTGGCTTGGGCGCCGATCGGCAGCGAAGGCGCACCGCTTTAGCGGAGTGGTGGACAGCCTCCACAGCGGCCGGAAATAAATTCGGAAACAACTGAATGGCGAAAGACGGCCAAAGTTAGCGAGTTTAGATAACCTTGGTTAACATTGCTCAAATTGGGCACCAATCTAAGTTTTGCGATTTTAGATAACTTGGGTTAACTTGGGCATAAATGGATGCCCGAACCAACCCCTACGCGCCCGGTGCCGGGACACCCCCGCCCGAACTTGCTGGGCGTGATGATCTAATCGACGCCGCAGCCATCGCCTTGGACCGCATCCGAAACGGATTGGCAGCTAAGAGCCTGCTCATGGTTGGGCTTCGAGGCGTCGGCAAAACCGTGCTCTTGAACCGCATCTGCCAGGACGCGGAATGCCGGGGCTTCACCACCCTCTTGCTCGAAGCGCCGGAGGACCGCTCTTTGCCCGGTTTGCTGGCCGCGCCGCTGCACAGTGCCCTCGTGAAGATGAGTCGCCGAGCAGCTACCGGGGATGCCGCAAGGCGAGCGCTCGGTGCGCTAGCCGGATTCGTGGGAGCGATGAAGGTCAATTTCGGCGACATCAGCATCGGCATCGACTTCGAAGGGGAGCCAGGGGTCGCGGACAGCGGCCACTTGGACTTCGACCTCACCGACCTGCTCACTGCGGTAGGCGAAGCTGCCAATGCCCAGAACACCGCGGTCGCCCTGTTTATTGACGAATTGCAGTACGTCGAGGAAAGTCAGCTTGCCGCCTTGATTGCCGCCCTTCACCGCACTGCCCAACGACAACTTCCGGTCACGCTGGTTGGCGCTGGGCTGCCCCAACTCGTAGCCCATGCGGCGGCTGCCAAGCCCTACGCTGAACGGCTTTTCAGCTTTCCCGAGATCGGCCCGCTGCCGGAAGCCGCAGCCCGATACGCCCTTGAGGCACCAGCCAGCCAGCGCGGTGTGGCATTTCGTCCCGAAGCCCTGGCAGCGATCGTGCGGCACACCCGATGCTATCCCTACTTCATTCAGGAGTGGGGCAAACACTGCTGGGATTGCGCTGAGGCATCCCCGATAATGGCCCAAGACGTGGCGGCAGCTACTGCACAGGCCACCGCGGAACTCGACGCCAGCTTTTTCCGTGCCCGATTTGACCGCCTTGCCCCATCTGAAAAACGCTATTTGCGGGCCATGGCAGAACTTGGGCCGGGACCGCATCGCTCCGGGGAAATCAGCGCAGTCCTTTCCCGAGGCGTGGGCGCGGTCGCCCCAATTCGGGCCAAGCTTATCGAAAAGGGCATGATTTACAGCCCCGCCCACGGCGATACCGGCTTCACCGTGCCGCTGTTCAACGAATACCTGCAGCGGGTGCTGCCGCAGTTGCCACCCGCTTGAAGCGCTCTGCTTAGCCTTCCCGCACCCCCTTGGGTGCCCGCTGCTTCATGTAGCCGAACATGTAGCCCGCCACCCGGCGCATCTGGATCTCCTCCGCGCCTTCGGTGATGCGGTAGCGGCGGTGGTGGCGGTAGATGTGCTCGAAAGGTTTGTGCCGCGAGTAGCCGAGGCCACCATGCACCTGCATGGCCCGGTCCGCCGATTCGCGGCAGAGCCGGTTGGACCAGTAGTTGCACATCGACACCTTGTCCGATTGGGAGAAGGCGCCGTCCCGATCCATCAGCCAAGCGGTCTTGTGGATTAGCGCGCGCAGCATCTCACACTGGGTTTGCAGCTCCACGAGCGGAAACTGAATGCCTTGATTGGAGGAGAGCGGCTTGCCGAAGGGCTTGCGCTCGGTGGCGTAGCGCACCGATTCGTTGATGCAGAACTGCGCCGCACCCAAGCTCGAGGCGGCTTGGCGAATGCGGTTTTCATTGAAGAAGTGCTGCACGATCTGTAGCCCGCGACCCTCGCCGCCGAAGATCGATCCGTGGGGCACCCGCACGTCCTTCAATGAAATGCGGCCGTGGTGCATAAGAAGAACAAACGCGCTTTTCGTCCAAATCGGCGAGTATCGCCAAGCTGAATCTGTTCGAGTTGAGTTGGGTTTGAGCCGTTCCGCGTGCGCGTGTTGTGCTGGGGCGATGGGAACGAAACTGGAACCGATTTTGTAGTCGGCTGCGCAGGTTGCCGTCAAGCGGTCTTTTCGGGTCAAAAGAGCCTGTCCTGGTGTACTGAGGTCGGGAGCTCGGTGCGCAGTGGCGGCGCTCGCGGTTGTGAGGGTTGGGATTCGTCGCGTGTTCGAATGTGCTCGAGGATCCTGGCGATGATGTCAGGGTCTTCGATGCAGGCAATCACACGCAGCTTGCCGCCGCACTTGGGACAAGTCTCAATATCAATGGAGAAGACGCGTTTAAGGCGCTGCATCCACGTCATGGGTGCCAGTGGTTTGTCGGGTGCTTTCGCCGTGGGTTAGTGCCTCGGCACGATGTGCTCCCGCAGTTTACAGTTCGGGGCGAACACGCCATGGAAGCGGGTGAGGTTGAGTCTTGGGCGAGGCACCAAGGCCGCCAGCCGAGCAATGAAGTCGAGCGGATCGAGCACGACGTGCGTTGTGCCGTCGCGAAAGGGCTGTTTGAACCGATAGATGACTTGTCCCCGCTCGTTGGTCGACAGCCGTTCGTTCGCGCGCCCATGATACCAAGTAAGAAAGAACCGCCGGTGGCATATAATCCGCGCTCCCCAACCGGAAACGAAATCATCATGACCGTCGAATTCAGTCAAAGACGCAGTGTCGAACAAGTCGAGGAAGGCACGGTTCTCGCCCCGAAGTTCGATGCCGACGGACTCATTCCGGCGGTGACCACGGACCACGGTACGGGCGAGGTGCTGATGCACGCCTACATGAACGCCGAGGCGCTGCGCCTGACGGTCGACACCGGCGAAGCACACTACTTCAGCCGCAGCCGGCGCGTGCTCTGGCACAAGGGCGCCACCAGCGGCCTGGTGCAGAAGGTCCGGGAGTTGCTGATCGACGACGATCAGGACTGCATCTGGCTCAGGGTCGATGTCAGCGGCGGCGCCAGTTGCCACGTGGGCTACCGGTCGTGCTTCTACCGCCGCGTTCCGGTCGGTAGCAGTGACAAGCCGGTCGAACTCGAGTTCACCGAAACGGAGAAAGTGTTCGATCCCGCCGAAGTCTACGGCGACGCCCCCAATCCAACGCGCCTGTAGCAATTCGCAGTCTCCTGGGGACGGAATTGCGCTGCAGAGGACTGAATCGCGGACGATCCCAAACGAATGGTGTCAGTCCAGGTCGATGCCCACCGGGCAATGATCCGATCCGGTTACTTGTGGCCAGATAAACGCGTCGGTTACGCGCTTGTGAGCAGTGCATAAGAAGAACAAACGCGCTTTTCGTCTAAATCGGCGAGTATCGCCAAGCTGAATCTGTTCGAGTTGAGTTGGGTTTGAGCCGTTCCGCGTGCGTGTGGGTGTGTTGTGCTGGGGCGATGGGGACGAAACTGGAACCGATTTGGCGAGCAAGGTTGAAGCGAAGGGTTCCGGTTGTGCCGGAACGGTGCGCAGGGTCAGCGCCTTCCGACCGGCGTTGGGACCGATGGCGATGCGGTAACGGATGGAGGCGCCGATCAGCTGGTCGAGTGCCTCACCGGGCTCGAAATCGAGGTGCTCGCTCTCGGCATCGCGCACGAGCAACCCCTGACGTTCGAGCAACCGCGCGACGCGTGTGCTGATGGTGTGTAACAGCCGAACGAGCGCGGCCGGGGTCGGCCGTGGCGCGCGGTGAAACCTCGGTCGTTCGCGATCAAAGCTATACGCACCGTCGAGGCAGAGCATGTGGAAGTGAATGTTGAGGTTGAGTGCAGAGCCGAAACGCTGGATGAGTGTCACCGCCCCGGTCTTGGCGCCGGAGGCGACGGTGAATCCGGGGTGTGGCAATCCTCATAGCCTGCGTCAGCCTGGGTTGATGAGGTTGCGAGAGACCGGACAGCGTGTCTGCCGGCGTGGGCTATGGATCGATGGCGGCCTCGAGAGCGATTCGGTGTGGGCGTTTTGCGGGGCTCAGTTATGCGCGACAGAGCCAGGAATCCACTGCCCAGTCTATTCCGCCAACGATCGAAGAAGTAGTCGTGGTCGGCAGCCTGCTTCCGCGTGGACACATAGTCCATCTGGATCTGCGATTTCAATTCCGCAAACAACCCCTCCTGCGCGCCGCGCCCGTTGTGGTAGTTCAACACGTTCTTCGCGGAAAGCGGGTTGTTGGTGACAATCACCTTGAAGTCGTAACCGTGTTCGTAGGGGACGGGGCCATGCCCGAGTGGTTGGAATCTGGTCCCAACTGCATCGTCAATCCACGAGGGGTATGCTCCAGGACCCATCGAATTTGTAACTGTTTACCAGATCGATCATCTCGAACTCCGCTATACCGGCGTGCGTACCCACGTGTTCATCCAGGATCTCCTGGAAACGCGTGCGTTCCGTGGCGGAGATGATCGCAAACAGATTGTTGCGGCCAGTCAGGGTCGCCAACTGTGTGATCTCTGGCAGGGACTGCAGAACCTTCGCCACCTGCGGCAGTTGACGCTGGTCGACATTCATCAACATCAGGCAGGCGTGCCGGGTACCGAGGACGCGAGGGTCGACATTCCCGATAGCCCAACACCATGACTTCGATGGGTGTCTTCGCCAGCCAATGCCCCTGGCGTGCTGCCTGATAATGCCCACATATGTCGGCATCGAGAATTCGAGGTCGATCTCGGACGGGACCAGCAGGTCGTATCGGACGTCGATTCCATACAGGGCGCCCGCAAGCAGGTGCAGCCGTGGGGCCTGCGAAGCGGCGATGTTCTCGCCGATGAGTCCGAGACGGATTTCCGCCATTGTTCACACTCCCCTTCCCGAGCCATCCAGGGGCAACGGATTCGCCAGACGTCGAGCCCGCGCCGGCACGGCCGGGGCCGCCGCCCGAACGACGGACGACGGTGACGCACGGGACCCCAACCGCGACGTCCGATCCGCTGGCCGGCCCGACCGAAGTCGTGCGGCGGCCGCGGACACCCGACCGGTCGGGTCCGGTCCAGTCCGGTCGGGTTCGTGAGTGTGCGTCGTTCGGTCGTCCGACGAATGTCCCGTACCATGCGACGTCCGGACGCCGTGAGGCAAGGCGTACCGCCCGCGGTGTCGGACGGCATCGAGACGAACAGGGAGACCACGAACATGTCCGTGACTTCGGGTCAGGAAGGCGGGTGCCAGTGCGGAGCGATCCGCTACCGTCTGTTGCGCGCGCCGGCGGCGCTCTACGCCTGTCACTGCCGCGACTGCCAGAAGCAGTCTTCGAGCGCGTTCGGGCTGTCGATGTGGGTCGAACGCGACGACATCGAGTTCACCGGTCCGGAGCCCCGCATCTGGCGCACCCGCGGCGGCTCGGGCGCGGAGAAGCTCTGCGCGTTCTGCAGCGAGTGTGGCACCCGGCTCTACCACGCCGGCGGCGGAACGCGCGCCGAAGGAAGCACGACGCTCAGCATGAAGGCCGGCACCCTCGACGACACCTCGGTCATCGAGCCCACCTGCCATTTGTGGTCGAATCGCGCGCAGCCGTGGTTGGGGCCGGTGCTGGAGCGCGATTTCTGCTTCGAGAAAGAACCGGACAGCGAGGACACGCTTCGCGCCCAGTGGCGCGACGCGGGCGGAGCGGGAGTGCGATGATCGATTCGGCCCCGTGGTCGGAATTTCTGCGGGAGTCCGGCCGCCGGCTACGGGCCGACCTCCGCCTCGTGCGCGATCATTCGGGTGCACTACTCGACCTTCGACGGCATCGCGCTCGCGTGGGAGGGCTACCACTACTGGCACGAGTGGGCGAAGTACCTGGAGGCGGACGACGAGCGCGGCCTCGCGAAGTTCGTCGAGTGCGGGTGCCTGGTGATGCAGACCGAGCACAATGACCACCTTTCGAAGCACATTCGCCTGTCGAGGGAGCTCGGCATCCCGTTCGAGGAATGGGACGCCGCGACGATTCGCGAGAAGCTCCCGATCTACGACATCCGCCGCTACGGACCGCCCGGCCTGATGGACGACGACGGGTTCGGGGAGCCGAGCGGCTGAGAGCTCGCGGGCGGCGTGTTCTGGCCGACCCCCGGCTACATCTCCGATCCGCAGCTCTCCACCCACAACCTGCAGCGCGCGGCGGAGGCGAAGGGCTCGGAGTTCCGGTTCGGGCGCGAGGTGGTCGAGATCAGGACGCGCGACGGCCGCATCTGCGGCGTGAAGCTGGACGACGGGACGGAGATCGGGTCTCCGGTCGTGATCAACGTGGCCGGCCCCCACTCGGCCGTCGTCAACGCGATGGCGGGCGCCCTCGACGACATCACCATCGAGACGAAACCGCTGCGCCAGGAAGTGGTCCACGTCCCGGCCCCGGCGGGTTTCGACTTCGAGTCGCTCGGCACCGTGGTCTCCGACAGCGACATCGGCTGCTACATCCGCCCCGAGTCGGGCAACCACATCCTCATCGGCAGCGAGGATCCGGAATGCGATCCGCGCGAGTTCGAACGCTTCTCGACCGCCTGCGCCAACGCCTACGTGCGACCCCTGATCGAGCGCTATCTCGACCGCTTCGACGCGTCGCTGCGCGAACGCGGATTCCGCTGCCCGCTCCTGCTGATGCTGTCGAGCGGAGGGTTGACCACGGTGGAGACCGCGAAACGCTTCCCGGTCCGGTTGATGGAATCGGGCCCCGCCGGCGGCGCCATCTTCGCCGGCGCGATCGCGAGGTCGAATCGCCTGGACAAGGCGATGTCGTTCGACATGGGCGGGACGACGGCGAAGATCTGCCTGGTCGACGACGGCTCGGCCCAGACCAGCCGCCGGTTCGAGGTCGCCCGCGTCTACCGCTTCCGCAAGGACAGCGGCATTCCGCTGCGCATCCCGGTCATCGACATGGTGGAGATCGGCGCGGGCGGCGGCTCCATCGCCTGGATCGACGAGCTGGGCCGGCTCTCGGTCGGACCGGAGAGCGCCGGTGCGCAGCCGGGCCCGGCGTGTTACAGCTTCGGCGGACGCGAGGCAACCGTCACCGACGCCAACGTGGTCATGGGCCGCATCGCCCCCGAGCACTTCGCGGGCGGCAAGGTGTCGCTGGACCCGACCAGGGCCGAGAACGCCCTCAGCAACGGCGTCGGCGAGGCCATGGCCCTTTCTCTCGATGCCGCGGCCTTCGGGGTGACCGAGGTGGTGTGCGAGAACATGGCGAGCGCGGCCCGGGTCCACGCCATCGAGAGCGGCAAGAACGCGGACGACCGGACGCTGATCGCCTTCGGCGGCGCGGCGCCGCTGCACGCCTGCCAGCTTGCCGACAAGCTGGGGATCCGGCGCATCGTCGTCCCGCGCGACGCCGGCGGCGGAGACGGTTCGGCACCCGCGCCGGAGGAACGCCCGATCTTCGATCCGGCCTCGCAATCGGTGCTGCCGTTTCGGGTCCTGCGTCGCGACTCCCTCGCGCCCGGCCACCGGGTCGACGGACCGGCGATCGTCACCGAGGATGAAACCGCGACGGTGGTCGCCTCCCGGTTCGATGCACGCACTCTGGCCGGCGGAGCGATCGAGCTGAGGTCACGCTCCGGCCAGCCGCAGGATTGAGGAGATTCGCCCATGCAGGACATGGAAGAGATTCGCAAGCAGCTCATCTGGAACCGCCTGATCTCGGCCATCGAGGAGCAGGCGCAGACCGTCATTCACACCGCGTTCAGCCAGTCCGTGCGCGAGTGCTGCGATCTGTCCGCCGGCGTGTTCAATCGGCGGGGTCAGATGGTCGCGCAGGCGGTGACCGGGACACCCGGTCACGTCAACTCCATGGCCATCTGCGCGGAGCACTTCATCGACAAGTTCCCGATCGACACCATGATTCAGGTATGGATGTGGACATTTCCGGCATTAAGGCCGGCAAGATACCCATCGACCCCCAGACCTTGGGCCGGGTTGTCAGGTCACCCGAAGACGAGCGCTTCCTGGAAGATCCCGTGGCTCAGGCCAAGGCGAATAATTCCCTGAAAATCGATGACCTGGACTTTACTGGCTACGACGTTGTCTGGATTGCCGGCGGCTGGGGTGCCGCCTACGATCTCGGATATTCCGATGTCCTGGCGCAGAAGGTCAGCGAGGCTTTCTACGGAGAGAAGGAAACTGTGTTCGGTTCTGTCTGCCACGGCGCCCTGGGGTTTGTTCGGGCGCGGGATCGCGAAGGTAAGCTGCTGATCGCCGGGCGCAAGGTTACCGGTGTGCGAAACCTCTGAGGTGGGCGTTCGCTATGATGATGAGCTAGTGCGCACTTCTGATGGATGGCGGTTTTCAAAAAGAACAATCACTATCCTATGGTCAGACGGAAACCGTAAGGTGCGATGGCAAGACTAATAGGTGACTCTGCGGACCTGACAAAAAATAATTTCGCCTATAAAAGACCTTCTCATTTGCTCGCTGCACAAACGCAAAAAATCCTCTTGCTCCAAAATTTGCTCAGGTTGGTTTAAACGTAACGGGAAAAGAGCGAGGGGCGCGTACAAAGTTACCCTCTTGTTTGGGCGTAATCCCGTCAGCGAACGCAATGTCATCCATAGCATCCAAAAGTTGGTTGGCGGAAATTTCGGCCTCCAATCCCGCCAGTTTACTTCCGATACAAAAGTGACGACCTCGCGCAAACGTACTATGACTCGCGTATTGCTCAAGTTCGATCACCGGATTAACTCCCTCACGGAAAATATTGAATTTCTCTGGATCTTGATACTTGCGTGGATCATGGTTGGCCGCTGCTAGGAGTAAAGTAACCATTTCTCCGGCTCGCACTGTTTTGCTATGGAAATCCGTGTCCTGACTCGCCTGACGCATAATCATCAGCACAGCGGGCGTGTGTCGCAATGTCTCCGCGAACGCTGCAGGAATTAACGATCGATCCTGTCGAACTGCTGCGAGCTGGTCCGGGTGCTCAAGCAAACGAAGCCACATATTGGCCATTTGGAGATCGGTAGTTTCGCTTCCGGCCACGAGCAAAAAACTAATAAATGATTTAATTTCGATATCGCTAAGACGCTCCCCGTTTATCTCGGCGTGCACTATCTTGCTGATTAAGTCCTCGCCAGGATTGTCCTTTCGCTCAGCTATCAACGGCAGCATATATGCCTGCAATTCTTCTTTAACCCTCAATCCCGCTTGGCGAACTGTTTCATCACCAGCTATGTTCGTAAAATAATCATGTATCGCGTTATACCAAACACGAAAAGTGGGTTTCATATGGTGTTCCAACCCGAGGACATCGAGGATAACGCTCAACGGAAGCTTTTGGGTAAATTGTTTAACGAGATCGACATAGCTATCTCGCCGCCAGTCATCAATCAAACGCTCGCAGTTTCCCTTGATCACTTGTTCAAAAGTGTCTCTCATTGAACGCCCTCTGAGAGTGGGCGTAATTATTCTTCTGGTTAAGCGATGACGAGTACCTTCCAACTGAAGAATGGTGGGCCCATGCACTGGCTCAAGCTGCCATGCATAATTCTCTGTCGTAAAGGTACGTGATGTCAGAACCTTCTCTACATCATCAAAACGCGAGAGTAACCAGCTATTTAACCCATCATGGAAGGTGATTGGATGATTCTCCCGAATCTCGTTGAGCATGGGCCATGGATTCGACTCGTAATCAGAGGACATTATGTCTGGTGCATTCATAACACTTTCCTTTCTTCCTGCTCGACCACGATGGCTTGCCTCCGATCTACTGGATCGGAGGCCTTAGACAATTATTCATTATGAGTAGTGTGTAATCAGAAGTTATATCTTATTCTGGCGCCCACTACTCGAGGTAAAGCCGGAGCACCGAACGCGCCCTCAGGTTGCGTTGTCTTTTCGGTATAGTATTCCTCGTCCGTTGCATTTCTGACATAGAGGTCTGCCTGCCACCCAGCGCTATGCCGCACGGTCAGATTCAGATTAACGATTGTCATGCTATCTTGTTTGTCGATACGAGCTAGTCCTGATGCACCTGGGGTCATGTCATATTCATCACTGTAGTAGACAAGCGCTGACAACTCCGCATCAAAATTTGCGTTAATAGGAAAGCTATAAGTGATATTTCCGTTCAAGCTAAATTCTGGAGCATTGGCTAGGCGATAACCGGATAAATCCTCTCTTACCCCGCCGACAAAACCTCTTGCACCGGGAGTGATCGAGGAGGCAGGCACGTGTGTTGAGGCGCTATAAGTTGAGTATTCACCGTCGAGCCACGTCCCTGCCAACCCGAATCTAATGTTATCTGACGGCGTAAAAGTTAAACTAAACTCGAAACCAGTCATCTCCGCATCTGCATTTTCCTGAATTAGACCCCCAACGTCATTTGACAATACGGCAACCTGGAGGTTGTCCCAGTTATAGTCAAACAAGGCTGCCTCAAAAGAAAAGCTGCGGCTGGCAAATTTGGCCCCTAGCTCGATGGAGTCAATTTCTTCGGGCTGAACCTCTGGCGTGGGGCCGAACCAAGAACCGTTAAACCCGCCCGACTTAAAACCAGTGTTAAAACTTCCATAAATCATCAAGGAATCAGAAATGTGATAGTCAAGTACAACGCGGTATGTAGTGTCGCTAAAACTCGAACTATCTGTGCCCGTTGCTCCGAAGGCAAAAGTCGTTAAGTCCTGTTCATCCTTTGTGTGTCTCACACCTGCAGTGAGGGTAAGTGCATCAGTCAGCTCATATGAGCCGTCAAGGTAATAGGAGGTCGATTCGATATCATGCTCAGTTCTACCCAACAAAAAGTAACCGAAAGCAATCCCCATATATCCTAAGGTAAACTCGTTATCGTCCTCAAGGTAATTGGTGCCCAACACAAAATTAAACGGCCCATTAAATTCGGAGACTAACTTCAGCTCTTGGGTAAAGGATTCAAATTGGATGCCCCCTTTTTCACCAGCAGAGAATCTGCCAGCCCAAGCATGGACCCCGTCAAAAGGGCTTCCATCTTGATCCTGCCCTCCGTATCGGTCCATTTCTCTAACCTGGGTGTGGCTCGAAAGAGTCAGATTATCAGTTACATCAAAGTCAACATTTAGAGCCATAATGTCGATATCCATCTTGTGACGCAGGGTGCCTCCACTTATCGCTTGGTAACCCAAATTTTCCAGCACCGCCTGTTCAGAAACTGCAATAGGTGTCTGGTTGGTCTCATAAAACCCAAGCCCCGATCCGTCTAGCGCACCATCTTCGCAGTAAAAGCATTGCAATCCAGTTCCAAGCTGAGCCCTGAGTGATCCCTCATCATTACTTTCAAGTTTGGTTTGTTCATACTTAAAAATAAGTGAAAGACGGTCTGATGGTTGCCACAGCAGCTTCCCCCTGAAACCAATCTCCTCTTCACCGCCGATTTTGGTTCCGTTCAGTATGTTGGTAACGTGACCTTCGCCTCGATCGTTGTGTTTACCTGCTAAGCGTAAGGCTAACGTTGAGCTGAGTGGAATGTTAACGGCGCCCTCTAATTCCGTAGTGTCTAACTCTGCAAAACCGGCCTGGACGTTACCTGAAAAGCCATCGAAATCAGGATCGTTAGTGGAATACAACATTGCCCCGCCCGTTGTGTTTCGACCATAGAGGGTTCCCTGAGGGCCTCTTAAAATTTGTACGGACGCCATGTCATAAATTAGTTGGTTAGATCCAACTTGTTGCGATACGTACGATTCATCCGTATACACTGACACGCTATTTGAAAGTCCGGGGCCAGAATACCCCGTCCCCACGCCTCTGAGAGCGATTTGACTCGTACTTGAAGAAACTGAAAAGGTAATTCCAGGAACTAAAAACTGTAAATCATGGCTTGTTTCTAAGTTAAAAGTTTCCATCGTTTGCCCGCTTACCAGCGCAACTGCAATGGGAACCTCCATAATAGATTGCTCTCGACGTTGAGCTGTCACTATGACTTCTTCTAGCCTGGTCGAGGCTCCTGAGTCTGCGGCTGTTGCTGCCTGCTCTGCTTGAGCGGGCATACCTCCACTGACGGCCACTAACCCCAGGACGGCACCGACACGCCGCAACAACCCTGGTCTTTTAGGCTCCTTTTCCATACCTTGATCCCCTTTTGGTGGTTCGCCAACAGCGGCGACGCTAATCACACGCTGATCCGTGAGAACCCCACGAAGCCCCGACCCTTCGAGCATCTGGTCCAACGCCGCCTCGATCGTATACCGCCCGATCACAGGATTGACTTCGCGGTTCTGAGCCAACGCAAAGGGGAATAGCAACAGACTGTTCGTCTGGTCCGCTAACTCACCCAGCGCCTGCGCCGCATCCAACACCTCGATGTGGATATCGTGCACCGGCGCCTCCTCGGCAAACGACGAATTCGCACAAACGCCCAAGCAGACCGCTGTCAGACAAACCAACAGCCGGCACGAGTCGATTACCCCTCGCCACAGAACGCCGCTGCGCCAAACGTCGCGCACCTCAGTCACGTTCTCACCAAGGTATAACTCGGCAGCCGCACAAAACCGCCAGTCTCGATGCGTACCTACGCTGGTCACGACGGAATTTTTTAGATCGGCTAGCGATCCAACTCCACACGTGTGGCTCCAACCCGCTTCACCCCAACGCCAAAACTCGCCTGCAGCACGTCAAATAGCGCGTCGGTTTCACCGATCTTGAATCGACCACCGATTGGGATCGATTTGATGTCAGGGTCTGCGAACACCACATCGATCTGGGTGTAGCGACTGACTTCTGCGACCACCTCAGCCAGCGTTTCCCCTGCAAACATCAGCTGGCCCTCGCGCCAGGATAGCTGTAGGGCAACTTCGGACTCTCCAAGCGTTTGTACCTCTCCGAGTTCCGCAAGGCTGCCATCAATCCGAGTGGATTGCCCAGCCACCAGTTGGCCTAAAGAGGCCGCAGCCTTGGCCTGCGCCCCGTCGGACCGTGAGAGAGCCCGGATCGGGGGGATCTCGGTGAGATGACCCGGCAGCGACCGCAAATCGACCACCCCTTCCGTAACCGTTACCTCAACCTCGCCTGGGAATACCCGCACCCGAAATGCCGTGCCAATTGCCTCTATTGCACCAATGTCGGTAAAGACCACAAAACGCCTGCCAAATTCCGGCGCCACCTGGAAGTGAGCCTCGCCGCGCTCCAGGAAAACGGTGCGCTGGTCGCTGTCGAACGCGACGGAAACGACGGAATCGGTATTGAGATGGATTGTTGACCCGTCGGCCAGATCGAGGTCTCTGATCTCTCCGATGCGAGTGGCGAACTTCCCATTGGCTAGGGCGCCTTGCAAATCTGCATCGTTGCCTACCGCAAAGGCGACTAGCGCGATCACGATTGCCACCGACGCGGCAACAACCGCATAGCGTGGCTTTAGCACCGCGTCAAACGCCTTGGCTAGCCATGTCAACGGATGAATACCCGAGCGGCCGAGGGGAACCGCAAGCGCGTGGAGCGCATCCATCTGATCCCAAACTACCGAGAGGCGGTCCAGGGCCTCACGGTGGGCAGGGCTGCGACGCACCCATTCGCACAATCTGTCAAACTCCTCAGTGCTTACCGGGTCGTCAGAGTCCAGTCGGGCAAGCCATTCGCTCGCTTCGCTCTCGATCGCCGAGCGGTCGGCAAAGCGATGTACGTGCTTGTCTGTCACCCAACCAACCCCTCTACCTAGCCGCCGTGCTCACGGAGATACACGGCACAGGCTTTGACACCTTTCGCCAAATGTTTTTCCACGGTACTCACCGCAATTTCAAGGCGCTGCGCGATCTCCTTGTGCGACAGCCCATACACCTTGCGCATCAGAAAAACCTGCCGAGCCCGCGGCGGTAACGACTCCACGGCTCGACAAATTAAACCAAACGTTTCCTGAGCCTGCGCTTCGCCAACCACCACATCGTGCTCAGTGATAACTCCCAGAACGTCAAAGTCCGCTACGTGGTCGGTAAGCTTGCTCGATTTGCGGGTGATGTTGCTCAAAACGATGTTTCTGGCAATCGTGAAAAGAAACGACTTTGGCTGCTCGATTTCCTTCGCCTTCTCCGCGTTGAAAGCCCGCAAAAAAGCCTCCTGAGTGACGTCGTCCACGTCCGCAGGGGTGTACACCATCTTCGAGACGAAGGCTCGCAGTGTGGTTTGATGGGCCAAAAAAGCGTTACTAACCACAGTTTCCCGCTTTTTGGACGTCCTATTCGTCGTCGGCTTACCCATTTGCTTGCCTAGTCGATCCCCTCAATCGATCGTGGGTAGACTATCTCGCACCTCGTGGTTTGCCGCAATAGCGGAATGGACGCGTGCTTTGACCGACTCGCCGAACAACGCCTCAAGCGCTTCGTCGAAATCGTTGGTCGACACGCCTTTCAACTACAACCATGGCAGCACCGCCTCAAGCCGCCGTGCCTTCTTCAAATAGGGCGGCAACAACTGAGAGCGGAAGCAGCGACCCTCGCCTGAACGGTCACGCGTCTT
The DNA here is from genome assembly GCA_963663395.1 of Pseudomonadales bacterium. Classification (GTDB taxonomy): domain Bacteria; phylum Pseudomonadota; class Gammaproteobacteria; order Pseudomonadales; family Azotimanducaceae; genus Azophilus. Next base: position 2,307,556 of record OY760226.1, on the reverse strand, counting down.
CGGTACCTGTACCGTCACCGGGCCAACCCCGGTCAACACTTGGCGCTCAGGCAGATAACCGTTGCGAACCACGGCTCGGCGACCCTCGGCGTCACAGTCGCCCCGATGTTCGTCCAGGAAAGATCTCAACTCCTCTTCCACCGCTTGCCGGATGATCCGTTGTGCGCCGGAGCGCACCAGGTCAGTGAGTTCGTCTCGAAAGGCTGGATTGGAAAACGAAACAATCTTGTCGTTGGTCATGATGGCGCATCTCCTCATGTGCTGATTGACAGGTCTTGGTAAACCCGTTTCAGCAGGAGTGCGCCGCCTTCTTCAATTCATGCCATACACCAGATCTGAGCGTAACTCGCCGTGGAAACGGGTGAGGTTGAGTCTTGGGCGAGGCACCAAGGCCGCCAGCCGAGCAATGAAGTCGAGCGGATCGAGCACGACGTGCGTTGTGCCGTCGCGAAAGGGCTGTTTGAACCGATAGACGACTTGTCCCCGCTCGTTGGTCGACAGCCGTTCGTTCGCGATGGCAGGGCGGGTGATATAGCGGCAGAGTTTTTCCAGCTTATCGCGTTGTTTGGCCTCACAGCAGGTCGGTTCATCACAAAAAGTCCGGGAATCGATCCGGGATCCTCCATCGCGGCCAGGAACATCGCACCAGGAACCTCGTCTTCGATGTCGCTGTGTGCCATGCGCTGAAACGGTGGAAAGGGCCCGGGCCTTTTCACGAATCGGTGCGGCTAAAGCCCGCTCAAATAACCATACCCGCGAGTGATTGATGCGATCGGATCCGGTGCAACGTCGACTTCGACGAAACGGTGGCCCACACCCGTCTCGTCCAGAGCCGCCAGGATCGGGCCGAAGTCGGTCGGCCCGGTGCCGGGCTCGACGAGTTGCGCGTGGATGGGCACCGGATCGCCCTGCCCGTTACCGCCTGCCGCAAGCGACGGATCATGGTCCTTGAGATGGACGGCAATGACTCGACCGGCATGGCGGCGTAGAACCGCGAGCGGGTCGACCCCGGCAACCAGCGTCCAGCCGATGTCCAGCTCTATCCTGACCAGGTCCGGATCCGCTTGGGAGAAGAGGTAGTCAAAGGCGTTTTCGCCGCCGAGGTCTGCGAACTCCACCTGGTGATTGTGATACCCGAAACCCACGCCGCTGGCGCGGGCCAGTTCGCCCTGCCGGTTCAGCCGCTCGGCAATCACGTCCAGCTGCTCGCGGTTCTTTGCGCCCTGCAGGCGAAACTGCCCGTCCTGCAACACCGCGAATTCGGGTGCGATCGCGACGACCAGATGGCGAACCCCGACCTGCTGCCCGAGTTCGGCGATCTCGCCGATGTTCATCGCACCACCCATGATGTGCGCGATGGGTGCACTGAGACCGACATCCTCCAGCGCGGTTGCGAATTCTCTTGCAGTGAGGCCAAAGATCGGCTTGTCGGGTAGAGCACCGGCACCCAGGCCAAACAGTTCCACCTCGCTGTAGCCAATCGCTGCAATATCGGCAAGGGTCCGGCGCACATCCGACTGCAACTGGTCCCGAACCGTCCACAACTGTACGCCAAGAGAGGTCAGCGCCCGCCCCTCCCCAGCGGCATGGGCCGAAAGCAACTTGCCTGTCCCCACGAGTACCGCACCCGCTCCGGCCAACTGTATCATGGTTCTGCGCCGCATCGTCCACTCCTTGCCAGCCTGTTTTGCTCAGTCCGCCATCCCGCACGAAGACGTCGTTTTGGCGACAACAACTTCGCAACACAAAAAAAACAGGTTCCGCTCAAGGCTCGGCGTCGTCCCTGAAGCTCAGCAGAAAGAGCACCAGCACCAGCAGCGCGAATCCTGCCGGAACCAACCAGAAACTCTGCCAGAGCCCGGGCGTCAGCGCGGCAGCGTCGCCCAGGAACCCGTTGAACAGTGCCCCCGCGATCTGGGCGCCGATGAACATGCCCAGCCCATAGGTCACCAGCACTAGAAAGCCCTGCGCCTGCCCGCGCACGGCGGGCGACGACTTCTTGTCAACGTATATCTGCCCCGTGACGAAGAAGAAATCGAAACAGACACCGTGCAGCAATATGCCCATGGCCACCATCCAGAAAACGGCATCAGGAGCGCCGAGGGCAAAGAGGGCGTAGCGCAACACCCAGGCCGCCATGCCGATTGCCAGCATCCATTTCACGCCGAAGCGCAGGAAGAGCAGCGGCATCAGCAGCATGAAGGCGGTCTCGGACATCTGGCCGAGGCTCATCAGGGACGAGGGGTTCGGCAGCAGATCGACCACGGCATTGCTGACGCCCTGATCGTAGACCGCATTGGCCGCAAAGATCGGCGCAAAGTTGTAGTAGGCGGCGAGCGGTATGCAGATCAGGAACGAGCACGCAATGAAAATGTAGAAGGAACGGCTGCCGAGCTGCCGCAGTGCATCGAACCCCGCGATGCTCTGCAGCGAGACCGGCTCAGCGGCTGCCGGCGGCGGGGTGTGGGGCAGGGTGAAACTGTAGAGGCCGAGAACCAGGCTGACGACGGCGGCGGTATAGAGCGGCAAGGGCGTGCGGTCGGGCAGTTCGCCCCCGGAGAAGTCGCCGAGCACGAACCCTATGAACAGGCCGGCGACAATCCAGCCAATGGTGCCGAATACGCGAATGATCGGGAACTGTCTTTCCTGATTCTCGATATGGTGGAATGCAAGCGAGTTGGCCAGGGCCAGCGTCGGCATGTAGCACAGGTTGTAGAGCAACAGGAGCACGACGAAAAGCGCCGGCGAGCCTGTGACCCCGGGCACCAGCAACATGATCGCCCCGCCCAGCAGGTGCAGAACGCCCAGCACTTTCTCGGTGGCGAAGTAGCGGTCGGCCACGAGTCCGAGGAAGAACGGCGCAATGATCGCCGCGACCGGGTTCACCGTGTAGGGCCAATGCGTGAGGTCCGCCATGCCCTGGGCGGTCATGAAATTGCCGATGGTTACGTACCAGGCTCCCCAGACGAAGAACTGCAGGAACATCATCGCACCGAGGCGGGTACCTGTTGCGCCTTTCGCGCTGTGCACGTCAATGATTCCTGGCTGGGCTCTGCAGGTGGCAGCCTGCGCACCGACCGGCACACTATATACTTGATTCCCCGCCGCGAAAGCGCACTTTCACGAGCGCACGGAATCGGGCCGAGGAACCTCAATGACTCAAGAAAAATACGATGCGATTGTGGTTGGTTCGGGCATCTCCGGAGGCTGGGCGGCCAAGGAACTCACCGAAAAGGGTCTCAGGGTCCTGCTCCTGGAGCGCGGCAAGAATGTCGAACACGTCAAGGACTACGTCAACGCGCGCAAGGCGCCCTGGGAATTCCCGCATCGCGGCGGCAGGACGGTGGCGATGGAAACAGCCTACCCGGTGCTGAAGCGGGATTATCAGCTCAACGAGACGAACCTGGACTGGTGGGCGTCAGACCAGGAATCACCGTACACGGAAGTCCAGCGGTTCGACTGGTTTCGTGGCTACCAGGTGGGCGGCCGTTCCCTGACGTGGGGTCGGCAGAGTTACCGCTTCAGCGAGTTCGATTTCGAGGCCAATGCGCGCGAGGGCATCGCCGCCGACTGGCCCATCCGCTACGCGGACCTTGCTCCCTGGTACGACTACGTTGAAAGGCACGCCGGCATATCCGGTTCCATCGAGAACCTGCCGCAACTCCCGGATGGGGAGTTTCAGCCGCCCATGCCACTCAATTGCGGCGAGGAGTTGATCGCCGGCCGGTTGGGAAAGCACTTTGACGGCCGCCGCCGCATCATCCCGGGCAGAACTGCAAATCTGACCCGGGCCCTGCCTGGACGCGCGCCCTGCCAGCACCGTGCGGCCTGCTGGCTCGGCTGCCCCTACGGCGCCTATTTCAGTACCCAGTCCTCCACCCTGCCGGCAGCCATGGCGACCGGCCGGTTGACGCTGATGCCGTACTCGATCGTGACCGAAATCGTCCATGACCGCGACCGGCAACGCGCGACCGGGGTCAGAGTCACGGACGCGCTGACGGAAAAGACCACGGAGTTTGATGCCTCGGTGGTGTTCCTGTGTGCATCCACGCTCAATTCGACCTGGCTGCTCATGCGCTCGGCCACCGAGACCTGGCCGGAGGGGCTCGGCAGCAGCAGCGGGCAACTCGGCCACAATCTCATGGATCACCACTTCCGCACCGGTGCTTCCGGCATCATCCGGGAGGCCTCCCTGGACAGGAAATACTACTTTGGGAATCGGCCCACCGGCTTTTACATCCCGCGATTCAGAAACCTGTCTGGCGAGAAGCGGGAGTACCTGCGCGGATTCGGCTACCAGGGCGGCGCCAGTCGCCTGAACTGGGAGCGGGCGGTACGGGAACTTGGGGTCGGGGCGGACTTCAAGGATCGAATGTCCGAGCCCGGAGAATGGAGAATCGGGGCGGTAGGCTTTGGCGAGATGCTGCCCAACCACAAGAACAAGGTCGGCATCGACCATGCGCGCAGGGACCGGTGGGGGCTGCCGGTGCTGAAGATAGACTGCGCCCTGACCGACAACGAATGGTCGATGCGCATCGACATGAGAAACGACATGGCGGAAATGCTCGAGGCGGCCGGCGTCAGCGATGTGGCTCCTTTCGATTGGGAATACTACCCGGGCATGGGAATCCACGAGATGGGCACGGCGCGCATGGGCCGGGATGCGAAGACATCGGTGCTCAACCGCTGGAACCAGGTGTGGGATGCCCCCAACGTGTTTGTCACCGACGGCTCCTGCATGACATCGGCAAGCTGCGTCAATCCGTCCCTGACCTACATGGCAATCACCGCACGGGCGGCGGACCACGCTGTCAACGAACTCAAGCGGGGCAATCTCTCATGACAGCGTCGACCGGCCGGAAAAACACCCTGCTCTCGCGCCGCGAAGCGATTCTCCGCGTCAGCGCCATGCTCGGCGGCGCCGCCCTGGTCGGCCAGGCGCCCATGCTGGCTGCCTGCGTCCGCGAGGATGCGCAAGTGACGCCACGAGACGCATCCGCCAACGGTGCGCTGTTCACCGACAGCGACATCGCACTGCTCGACGAGATTGCTGAAACCATACTGCCTGAAACGGACACGCCGGGCGCGAAAGCCGCCGAGGTTGGCGCCTTCATGGCGTTGATGGTGACCGACACCTACTACCCGCCCGATCGGAAGATCTTCCGGGAGGGGCTTGCCACGGTGGATGCCCGGTGCCTGGGAACGTTCGGCAGCAGTTTCGTCTCCGCCAGCCCCGCCGACCGGCTAAGTCTGCTCGAATCGCTCGATGCCGAGCAATTCGATTACATGCGCAACAAGTCCGTCGATGCGCCGGCGCACTACTTCCGGATGATGAAGGAACTTGCGCTGCTCGGCTATTTCACCTCGGAAATCGGCTACACGCGGGCCATGCGCTACGTCGAGACTCCGGGACGCTTCGATCCCTGCGTGCCCCATTCGCCGGGTGAGCAGGCATGGGCCGAACACGTCTGATCGGCATCGGGCTCGCAATGCTCGGCACGGTTGCCGGTACCGGCACCGCCCGGGCGTACTTCGTTGCGGACGATCCTTCGAGCTGCGCCTCTGCCCGCAAGGCGCGAGACGCCGCTACAACTCCCTTACCCAGATATTGCGGAAACTGACCGGGTTGCGGTGATCCTGGAGCATCAGCGGTTGCTTCGGTGGATGCGCTGAATAGGCAGGTTGCCCGATAAACACCGTCTTTCCGAACACTTCCGCGTGGTCTTGCACCAGCACGCCGTTGTGCAGCACGGTCATTCGAGCCGGGCTTGCCAGGCTGCCGTCCGCGGCGAATCGCGGCGCCCGGAAAATAATGTCGTAACCTTGCCATTCGCCGGGCGGCCGCATGGCGTTCACAAGCGGAATGTGCTGCTTGTATATGCTCGCCGCCTGCCCGTTCGCATAGGTTCGGTTCCGGTATGAATCCAGGATCTGGACTTCGTAGAGCCCGTGCAGGAACACGCCGCTGTTCCCGCGGCCCTGGCCATCGCCGTCAATCCGTGCGGGCGCCTGCCACTCGAGGTGCAGTTGCAGGTCACCGAAGTGCCTGATCGTTTCGATGTTACCGGTGCCGGCGGCCACGGTCATGACACCACCGTCGACCGGCCATTCAAGGTCCCGTCCGTCCGTGTGCCGCCACTCGTCCGCACCGAGTACTATGGCGTCCGAAGGTGGCGCCGTGTTCCTGCCCGGCGTCACCACGGCAGGTTCCGGGTCCCACACTTCGGTTTCCGACGGCAGTTGCGCGTGGATGCACCGTGCGAGCACGACTGCGGCCACTACCAGGCCGATTCCCTGCAGAAGCCTGGTTCTTGTCATGACGTTGGGCCCTGTTCTCCGAGTTCATCCAGATTCACCCAGACACCGCCCCGGTTCGAGCTCTCCACCGAGGCCTGCACGAAGCGCATGCCGCGCAGGCCCTCGTGGATGCCCGGGTAATTTCCGAGCGGAGCTTCACCCAGCCCGGCCCGCCGCACATCCGCCATGAAATCGCGGTAGATGTTCGCGAATGCCTCCAGGTAGCCCTCGGGATGTCCGGCCGGTGTGCGCATCGCTGCCCGGGCGGCTTCGCCGAGATAGCCGGCCCCGGCACGATGGAGCTGCCATGCCTCGCCCGCAGGCTTGACCTTCAGCGTGTTGGGTTCCTGCTGGCGCCACTCGAGGCCGGCCTTATCGCCATAGAGGCGGATGGCGAGATTGTTCTCCTCGCCGCAGGCGATCTGTGAACAGGTCAGCGTGCCCCGGGCGCCACCTTCGAGCCGCAGCAACATGCTGGCATCGTCATCGAGCTCGCGGCCGGCGACGAAGCTCGTCAGCTCGGCCAGCAACGACTCCACCTTCCGGCCGGATACGAATTCCAACAGGTTGTGCGCATGGGTACCTATATCCCCGACGCAACAGCTGATTCCGGCACGCGCCGGATCGGTGCGCCACAGGGCCTGCTTGTTGCCTTCCCTTTCCAGCGGTTCCCTGAGCCAGTCCTGGTTGTATTCAACCTGCACCCGGCGCAGTTCACCGAGCCGGCCGCTCAGCACGAATTCGCGCGCCTCGCGAACCATCGGATAGCCGGTGTAGGTCTGGGTCAGGGCAAACAACCGCCGGCTCCCGGCCACGACACCTGCCATTTCTTCGGCTTCGTCGAGGGTCGCGGCCAGCGGCTTGTCGCAAACGACGTGTATTCCGGCGTCGAGGAAGGCCTTCGCAACCGGCAGGTGCAGGTGGTTCGGCGTGGCGACGATTACAAAGTCGATACCCTCATCGAGCCTGGCTTCTTCGCGCGCCATGGTCTCGTAGGATTCATACGCGCGGGCGAGGTGCCAGGCCTCGGCGCTCTGCCTTGCCGTGTCCGGATTGGACGACATGGCGCCGGCGACGACGCGCGCCAGGTTGTCCAGCTCAGCCGCAATGCGGTGCAGCGCGCCGATGAACGCGCCCTGCCCGCCGCCGACGATGCCTGCCCGGAGCCTTCTCATGATCGGTAGGCCTCGCGACCGACACCCTGTACCGGGATGCGCTGGGCCGCCATCACCTCGCTTTGCAGGGCATGCATGGCCGCGGCGGCTTCGTCGATGGCCCTGGTGAAGGCCACCGAGCCGGCGAGGATCGGCGCCAGCCTGTCCTTGTCCTGAATCCTGGCGGGCGGGTATTCGTGCTCCACCACCAGGTAGGTTTCCCCAGGGTCGATATCGAGCAGTTCGCGTGCCGCGAGCTGATGGTCCAGCCAATCGACGCTGCGGTTCTGCAGGTAGGCCAGCGGATCGTGTCTTGCCGTGCCGGGCAGTTCGTGTTCGCAAATAGCAACCTGCTTCTTCCAGGCATTCACCTGGTCGGCCGGATTCGCCGAGGGAACATCGCCGTCCCAGTCCCCGCGCTGCATGGTCTGACCGCCGTAGCCCCACGCGGACACGCCCTTCGAGTCCACAACCTGCCCCTTGACATGAAAGCCGTCGATGAGGAAATCATAGCCCTCGTCCTTGAGGTACTGGAACATCGACCGGGTGTCCTGCCCCATCAGTACCGAGTGCGACGGGTCGTAATGGACGCGAAACTGGTCGCCCACGCCGTGGCGCTCGCAGATGCGATGCAGCGCGATCCAGGGCCCCGGTGCATAGGCGATGTTGTTGTGCCATCGATCAAGCGTCGTCCAGCCGGGCATGGGGCACTGTTCGACGCGGTAGGTAAGGCCGCGCGCCCTGGCCTCCTGCATCAGCGGAATGAATTCCCGCTCGAACATCTCGAGGTTGGCATCCATCTCCAAATCGTAGTTGCGCCCGACAAAGCCACAGACCGCATTGGTCTCCAGCAGCACGGCGGCATCGAACACGCGCAACATGAAGTCGTGCTTGGTCCGCCGCGCCGCGTCATCGGCGACCAGCAGGTTGTCGAAGTAGGCGAGATCTGAAAGCCCCACGCCGGTGGCCTTCATGCTCGCCTTGACACGCGCCGCGCGCTGCTCGTCGAAGGGCTCGCGAAGGTCAAGCGTGTTGGCGACCGGATCGAGCATGGCTTCGGCCGGCACGTCCGTGCGGCTCGGATGCAGTGCCGCTGACAGCTGGATGTAGGGGGAGCCCACATCGCGCGAGAACTCAAGCCACTCCTCGATGGCCAGGTCCGGGTCGGGATCGCGTTTTTCGCGGGGCGTCAATTCCTGCAGCGCTGCAGTGAGAACGCTGATTTTCATCGGCTTGGGGTCGAATTCGGCCACGACGTTACTCATAGTCTTTTCCAATTGGCTCAGGATTGTGAAAGCAGGGACTCGTCAACTCGGGGGTGGGTCTGGATGGATTCGCACTTGTCTTTCGGCAGGTCAAGCCGGTTGCAACGTCCTGCGACGCGCCAGCGTCAGGCCGCCGGCGGCAAGGGCGACCACCAGGGCCGAGACGGCGGTGGCGATGACGGCGACGGCCGGCACCAGCGGCGAGTAGTTGGTTGCCGTGCGCGAGAACAGCCATTCCGGCAGGGTCGTGTCCGCGCCGCTGGTGAAAACGGACAGGGGCAGGTTGCTCCACGACAGGAGGAAGGCGAACAGGGCGCCCGAGACCATGCCGGGCGCAAGTGCCGGCAAGGTGATTTCGCGCATTACCTGCAGGCGCGTGGCGCCCAGGTCGAAGGCCGCTTCCTCCTGCAGGACATCGTAGTTGTACAGGCGAATCGAGATCACCAGCGTCACGACAGGCACTACCCAGACCAGGTGCGCAAAGGCCGCGGTCTGCCAACCCGGGGTTATGCCCAGCGTCGTGAAATAGACCAGCAGCGCCAGCCCCAGCACCGGTTGCGGGAAGAACAGCGGCAGCATCAGGAAGCGCTGAAAGGTGCGGCGCCCACGCCAGTCGTAGCGCGCGAAAGCGAGCGCGCCGCAGGTGGCGAGCACCACCGAGACGAGAACCACCGCGAGGGCGACCTTGAAACTGGTCAGGTGCAGGGTGCCGGTCGTGTAACTGCCCAGCGCATCGGCATAGGCGTCGGTGGTCCAGACCCGGTGCGGAAAGCGCATGTAACGGGTATTGGAAAGCGAAGCGAGCACCACCGAGACCATCGGAACGTACAGGAAGGCAAGCACCAGCAGCAGCCAGGCGGTCCGCAGCGGGCCTATCGGCGAATTCGACCGGGCGTTCACCGGTGGGCCAGCCTGTCTATGTCGATGCGCCGGAGCACGGGAAACACCACCGCCGCGGTGACCAGGATCGTCAGCACCGTCAGCGCGCCGCCCAGCGGCCAGTCCTGCGCATACCCGAACCGCTGTTCGATCGCGTGGGTGATCACGGTGACGGCCTGGCCGCCCAGGATGCGCATTTCCGCGTTGGCGCCAAGCGACAGCACGAAGCACAGAAGAGCGCCGATGGCCGCGCCCGGGGCCGCCAGCGGCGCCTCGATCTCGCGGAACACCTGCCAGCCGGACGCGCCGAGGTCTCGCGCGGCCTCCACCTGCTCTCTCGGGATCAGCGACAGGCCCAGCAGCAAGGGGAACAGCACGAACGGAAAGTGGATGTAGACAAGGCCCAGGAGGGCAGCGAGCCGGGTGTGCAGGATCGACCCGATGGACACGCCGGTCAGCCATTCGATACTGCCGGCCAGGATGCCGCCCGCCGGCATCATGAACAGCGACATGCCGAACAGGCGGACGCTTTCCGAGATGAATACCGGCAGGGCGATGAGTATGGCCACCGGGGTCGCCCAGCGGCCCGCGCGCAGCATGGCCCTCGCGGTCGGCCAAGCCAGCCCCAGGCAGATCAGCGTGGTCGCGGCCGCACCGAGCGCCGACCACAGCAGCGGGCGCCAGTAGCCTTCCGCAAACGCCGATGCGTAGTTCGCAAGTGTCGGGGCCGCCAGGAGTTCGAAGGTGCGGGCCGGCATGAAGCTGTACCAGGCGACGATGCCGATCGGAATGACGAACCCCGCGAGCCAGAACGTTCCGACCGGCAGCATGAAGGCGACGCCCGGGTGTCGAACCCCTGGCCGCGGTTTGCGTTTAGGGTCGGCTCGCATTTCCAAAAATGATCAACACAATCATGAGCATACAGCTCCGGTCACAGGCCTTGCCGGTGTCGGGCGGCACCTTGCCTGCCCGGAAATCTCACCAACGTCCCGCTCCGTACCCCGGACGGCGCATCATTCGCTCAGCAGGGCCGCATCGGCGAAGTCAAACCCCCAGTCCGCGCGCTGGCCGGGGGACAGTCCGGCTGAATTTCCCGCCGCGACCTCCGCCACGAGCACCGCCTGGCCCACCTCCAGATGGTACTGGGTCCTGGACCCCAGCATGTAGTCGTTGGTAATCGTCGCCTTGAACCGCACATCGGCTCTGTCGCCCTCTTCCAGCCTGCGCAGGAATTCCGGCCGCACCACCAGGAAGCCGGAGGCCTGATCCGGTGCCTCGATCCCCAGTTCGGCGATCCGCCCGCCGGCGATCTCCAGCACGTTCACTTCCCCCATAAACCCGGCGACAAAGCGGTTCGCCGGGCGATAGTAGATCTCCCCGGGCGTGCCGGCCTGCACCACCCGCCCCTCCTTCATGATGGCAATGCGGTCCGACATCACCATCGCCTCCTCGAGGCTGTGGGTGATGTAGACGAAGGTCTTGCCGGTGCGGCGGTGCAGATCCTTCATCTCCACCTCGAGGATCTTCCGGAGCCGGTAGTCGATTGAGGACAGGGGCTCGTCGAAGAAGAGGATCTCAGGGTCCGAGGCGAGCGCGCGGGCGAGCGCCACCCGCTGTTGCTCGCCGCCGGAACAGTGGGTGACAGGGCGTGCGTAGTACGACTCCGGCAGCCGAACGATGCGCATCATCCGCTCGGCGTGCGCGCGCCGTTCCCGCCGTGGCACCCCTTGCATCTTTTGGGAAAATTCGATGTTCTCGCCCACGGTCCGGTGACTGAACAGCGCCAGGCTCTGGAACACCATGCAGGTCGGACGGCGGTTGGCCGGAACCTCCGTGATGTCTGCATCACGCAGGTGGACGCGGCCGCTGTCCGGCGTTTCCAGCCCGGCGAGAATGCGCAGAAAGGTGGACTTGCCGCTGCCCGACGGACCCACGATCGTGAAAAACTCGCCATCGCGAATGTCCAGCGACACCGCATCGAGCGCGAGCACCTCGCCAAACCGCTTCGAGACCGCCTGCGTCGACAGGATGCCGGTCATGCTGTTGCTCCCTGGACGTGAATCGACCGTTGTCATGCAAACGGGGTGATGCCCCAGCCCGAGGAGCAGGCGGTGATCGGGGTTGGAAGTTCACTCATTTGGCAACCCTACCCGCCAACAGGAGGTTTGGCGAGGCTCCGACTCAGGCCGACCAGGCAGGTGACCCAAATCCCATGACTTTGATCTTGTTGGTCACTTTCGAAAGCGCAACCCAACTGCCAACATGAAACGCCGTCACGGATTCCAGGCGGTAATTCGCGTATCAGCCGCGGGCCCGTATCGCGGCGGTATAGATGTCGTACAGCCGGTCGTAGCCGGGCACGATGTCGAATTCCACCGAGTTGGCGATACGCTCCTCGAACTCGTCCCACTGCAGCGCCGCAAGCTGCTCCTTCGTGAATCGGGCAAGCACTTCGGGCCGGGCCATCTGGCTGACCGGCTGCAGATTGCCGTTGCCGTTGGCGATGATGTAGGCCGGGTCCGGCTCGGTGATCCACTCCAGGAAATCGAGAACGTCGTCATTGGGTTCGGGATTGGCCACCGCGGAGTTCAACTCGATCCAGTTGATGCCGCCCTTGCCTCGGGCAGGGCCCCGGTTCGGCGTCACGGCGTACAGGTTGTCGACGCCTTCCAGCCGCGCCGAGGTGATCGAATAGGTGCCGCCGGTGAAATAGGCATCGATCTCGCCGTTGATGATGGCAAGATTAAGCTGCGCGAAGTCCGTGGTGATCATCCGGGCGTTGCTTATCCACCGGCCGGCGGTGGCCGCGAACGCCGAATAGTCCTCCTCGGTCTTCTCGCGGAACGGGTCGATGCCGGCGCCCATGCAGATGTCCATCACGTTCCAGTCCTCGTAGGCGAGAATGCCGTAACGGTTGGCGAAATCGGCGTTGTTGAACAGGTCCCAGCCTTCGTCCCGGGCCGTTCGCGGCGAGACGATGTTGGAGTTGACGACGAAATCGAAGGTCTCGAAGCGCTGCACGACCCCCAGCAGGTGTTCGCCGTCGTCGCTCATCGCCCAGTGGTAGGGGGCCGCGAACTTCTCGAACATGGCGTCGTAGAGGGGCTCGAACCGCTCTCGCGGCAGGTCTCGAATCAGCCCCGCCGGCCAGAGTTCCTTGCGCGCCCAGGGGTTGTTCAAGTTGACGAAGTCCCAGACCGCCGTCTCCCCCGCCCGCAGCCGGTTGACGGAGGTCGGGTCGGAGACGTGAATCTCGTAGCGGATCGATCCGCCCGTCCGTTCCCGCCAGAGGTCCAGCAGGCGGGGGTCGGCATAGGCATCCCAGGTCAACAGTGCCAGTTCGCGGCCGGCGTCGCGCGCTGGCCCGCAGCCGAACATGGCCGCGCCGGTCGCCGCGGCCAGGCCGGCCACGAACCGCCTGCGGCTCGTGGCCATGGGCGGGCATGGCGTCATGACATGAGCCCCAGGATCAGGCCGATGAGGGTGTACTGGACCGTGTGGTAGCCGGCATTGATGAACCACAGGCGCAGCTTCTTGTACTCGAAGAGGTAGTTGATTCCGAAGGAGCCTCCAACCCAAACCAGCCCGACGCAGAGTCCCGCCAGGGTGCAGCCAACGACGCCCATGCTCGCCGGATCGAGGAACATGTCCATGGCAGCGGCGCCGACAAGCGCAATCACGAAGGATATGCCGAACGTCCTGGCGGGGCTGGCTTGCCGCGCCATTTCATCGGTAATCCCGGTCTCTTCCTGCCAGGCCTTTATGAACAGGAGGGGTGAGTACCAAAGGGCGCCTACCCCGAAGCCAACGACGGCGGCGACCAGCACCGCAAGATAATCGAGTTCCATGGTCTGAATCGTTCCTTTTCTGGTTGATGGATTGAGCGCGTAACCGCCCTGTACGCGCCTGGTGACGACGGACACGGCATCATGTGCGTGCAGCTCTCCCGGTGCTCGACACGCTACCATGAATCGCCACGGGATTGCCGGGGGCTATCTCGTCACGGAGGAGTGACCCCGAGGGACTCGGGGGTAACGCACTCATTGGACGTCCGAGATATCCGACCCGGATACAACGGACGCAACTCGAGGACGCGGTTCAAGCCAGACATCCGGATTCCGGCCGCCGTCCGACCGTGAGCGGATGGGTTCCCGGTTCGTTTCCGAAAGCTGGTCGGCAGCCGGGACCTTCTGCAACAGATCGACCTTGAAACCGGATTTAACCAGGCGCCCGCCGGCCAGTTTCACCGGCACGTTCAAGCTGGGCTCGCCGGGCATGTCGGGCACCTCTGCCGGCCCCGTTGCACATCCACCGCCCTGGCCGGACGGCGAGGCAGGCGATTCGAACGCTGCCAGTACAGGCTGCCACAGGCGCCTGTCCAGTTCGACCTCGGGAGGAACTCCTCGCGCGCTGTCGGTGACCGCGGCCAGAAAATTGATATCGGCTTCCAGCCGCCCGACAAGGTTGCTGCCATCGGCACAGCTCAACACGGCCGTCTCGTTCATCAGGTAACCGATCAGTGCAAGCCGCGCCGCCACTTGCCGCTGCGCGGCAGCTCCGGAAGGCCAATCGCCTTCCGGTGTCCGCATGGCCTTGACTTGCCTGCCCAGCTTCTCCAGCGCACTGGCCGATTGCTCCATCCGTCTGGTGACCAACTCCAGTAGGCACAATTGCCTGTAGCCCGACTTCGCTTTCCAATGGGTCGATCCGAGGACCCCGACCAGTTCCCGATGGTCTTTTTGCGCAGTGGCAAGCGCCCTCGAATAGCCACTGATGATGCCTTTCTTGAAGTCGAGATCCGACTTGAGATCACCACCCGGCTCCGGCGAATCGAGTGGCCCGAGCAGGCGCAATCCTGCTTCGCGGTTGACCGTCCGGCACTGCCGTTGCGCGGCTGGGTCCTGCCCCACGCAGAATGCGAACTGCCGAAGCGTGACCTCAGCATGCTCCGCGCCCTCGTCCCTGGTTAATTTCGCCATGACTCTCCCAACGCCCTCGAACCTCGACAGCTCATCGTATTGACCGCGCCACAACTCGACATCGCCCGGCTTCAGCAAGGCAATGGCGAACAAGTTGAGTGGAGCGACCTCCCCGCTCAAATCCGAGCGAAGTGCCGACCGCTTGCCAACGAAAGCGGCAAGCACCAGTTCATCGACCGCCAGACGGTGCGCCGTATGCCGAAGTTTGGATAGAGCAGCGGACTTCGCCATGAGCCGCGGCGCGCGCTCTGTGGAGGACGTCAAGGTCGCGAAGATCCTGGACGCCATCCCCTGTTGCAAGGCACGAGGACAATCCGACGTGTCATTCAGGACCAAAGCTCCAATCACGTTTCTCAGTTCCTCATGGGTCAACCCGCCGAGCCGGTCGTCGTTGAGTTCGCCGCCGGGAAACAGATCATGCCGCAGCCCGGAAAACAGCACCTCGCCCCTTGCATTGGTCAGGGCGACCGCGGAGAGCCCCGGCAAGTGCGAGTACCTGGCTGCGCCATGCTTTCTCAAGCTCTCCTCCGAAGGGTAACCGTCCTCAAAGTGCGCGCCGAACGCCGGGCCGGGCAACACAAAGCGTTCGACTTCGACCTTCCTGCCCCCCTGCAATGGCAATGTCGCCTCCACCCGGCTGCGCGTACCCGCCTCCATCCAGCCCGACTGATGATGCGACAGGTACTCGTGTACGTCGTCCAGACGAACCATTAACCCGCTCACCAGTTGGCGGTTCTCCCGGTTGAAGACGCCGCGCCGCGCCAGCGGGTCGAGCGAGCCGCGAACAATCATTATGCGCACGGCCATGCAGAGTTCGCCCTGCCGGGTGAGGTCGCGGAGTTCCCGCCACTCGGCGGCGTCCAGCGAACCTTCTCGGGATTTCATCAGCAAACGCTTCATGCCATCGACCTCGGCTTCTGCCGCGCGTACTACGCGGACCAGTTCTTTGAGGTGCTTGAGAATTTCCGGGCGATTTTCGTTCCGAATCAGGGCATCCAGCCGCGCGTCCATCTCCCGGACGGTCGGGGCCTGAACGGAACGCGTGCCGCCGGGTCTGCCCGTTGCGCGAGCGGTTGCGCTCGCATGACGGTGTTCACGCGGCGAACCTGCCCCCGGATTACCCCGCATGCCGCCTACCGACCGGCCCCTGAATCTGCCACGCCTCGACTCGGCCTCAGCGACATTCGCCCTGTCGAGTCCCGCGTTCGAGGCTGCCAGCGCTGGGATTGCGCTTCCTTTCACGATGCTTCTCCTTTGCCTGCGATGATGCCGTGACCCTGCTTCGGTTCTCCCTGACTGCGCCCCGAATTGGCGCCCGCTCGTCTCGTAACAAGAGAACGAGGCGTTGAGCAAACCACTCGGACTTGGGGCGGTGGTCGGCCGGGGCAAGTCTTGATCGCCAGACCAAGCCTTGTCGGCCGTTCCACGCGGTCGTCAGCCATCAGCCTGCCGGGGCGATGCCCAGCCCGGCGAAAAGCGGCGACCGGGAACGAATACGAGGTCTGTCGGGGTGGGACAACAGTCCGGTGAGTTTGTTGCGTGGATACGGAGCGATGCCGGGATCGGGCTGTTAGCCGGCGGCAGGGGGAACCAGGGTGCAGATTACGACCAGGGTCGCAGGGCGCGCCATTGTTCGTCCGTGCCCAGGGCCGCTGCCTCCGCATCATAGCTGTACAGCCAGTGCTGCTGGGGCGAGAAACCGCCGTCGAGTTTCTGGTTGTTACGCCGGAACCGCTCGTTGCGGGCGGCCATTGCTTCCGGATCGTCGAGGTGGTACCACCCCTCCGCATTGCGCGACTGCTGCACGATCAGGTTCGCCCGGCCCATGCGCAACGACTGATAACGCAGGAGGCCTGCCGCCACGTCGCCGTCCGATGCACCAAGCAGGCGCGCGAGCACCCAAGCGTCTTCAAGGGACTGCACCGCCCCCTGGGCGTGATAGGGCAGCATGGCATGCGCCGCGTCGCCCAGCAGCCCGATGCGGCCTCGCACCCAGTCGCGCAGGGGATTGCGATCGTAGAGCGCGGTGACGAACGTCTCTTCCGTTGCTTCGATCACGCGCCTCGGCCGGTCGTACCAGCCGTCGAAGGCGGCGATGACTTCATCGACGCTCGCCGTCTGCGACCAGGACTCCCGCTTCGGGTCGTCGGTCTGGCCGAGCGCCAGCCAGTTCAGCCGCTTGCCGCCGGAGACATAGTAATAGACGAAGGAGAGGCGCGGCCCCATGTCTACGTGCGCCGACACCTCGATGCCGAGGCCTTCGATTTTCGAGCGACTTACCACGCCGCGCCAGGTCACGTAACCCGACGCCCGGGGCGGATCCGGCGAAAAGACCCGTTCGCGCACAAGCGAATGAATGCCGTCGGCGCCGACCAGCAGGTCGCCGGCTATCCGCTCACCGGTCTCGGTTTCCGCCCAGGCCCCCGAACCGTCCTGCCCGACAGTGACGATCCTGGTATTCAACCGCAATCGCGACGGATCCAGGGCCCGCGTGAGCGCGGCAATCAGGTCAGCGCGATGGGCATGGTAGTAGGCGTGACCGTACGCCTGCCGAACCCTCGGCATCAGGGGCGTGCGCAGTACGGTCTCGCCCGTATCCCACAGGCTGTATTTGTGAAAGTCCGGTTCGGTGCAGAACCCGGCAAGCTCATCGCCGAGGCCCAGGGACTCGAGTACCCGCACCCCGTTCGGGCTGAGTTGGATGCCCGCGCCCACTTCGGTGAAGGCCGGCGCCTGCTCGAGCAGCACGTAATCGACCCCGAGCCTGGCCAGTGAAAGCGCCAGCGCACTGCCACCGATACCGGCACCGACAATCACGACCTTCATGGGTCAGTGTCCGCATGCATGTCAGACCTCCGCCACCGGTTTCACCAATGCAAATCTACCCGTAACCCGCCCGGCTCTCATCAACAGAGAAACCTCTCGAAGCACGCCGATGTCGGTACGCGGGTCGCCCTGAGAAACCAGCCATGTCAAACGAGCGCTTGCGAACGGTGGTGCTGCCTCAATACGACCGGGGCAGACCGAGTACGTGCTCGGTAACGTAATTCAGCACCATCTCCTGTGAAATGGGCGCAATGCGCTGCAGGCGGGCTTCCCGCCAGTAACGCTCCACGTGGAATTCCTTTGCATAGCCGAAGCCGCCGTGGGTCTGCACGGCCTGGTCCGCTGCCTGGTAGCAGGCGTCCGCGGCCAGCCATTTCGCCATGTTGGCTTCCGCGCCGCAGGGTTGTCCGCTGTCGAGCAGCCAACTCGCCTTGCGGATCATCAGTTCCGCCGCGTCGAGGCGCATCCTGGCCTCGCCCAGGGGAAAGGCAACGCCCTGGTTCTTGCCGATCGGCCTGCCGAACACCACCCGCTCGTTGGCGTAATCGACCGCCCGCCGCAGCGCGGCACGCCCGATGCCGAGCGCTTCCGAGGCGACCAGCACCCGCTCTGCATTCAGGCCGTCGAGCAGGTAGCGGAACCCCCTGCCCTCCTCGCCGACCCGGTCTTCCACCGGCACCGGCAGATCGTCGTAGACGACCTCGCAGGTGGCAATGGCATTGCGCCCTACCTTGGGGATGGCGGAGATTTGCACTTCGGGGCGCTGCAGTTCGGCGAGCAGCAAAGTCAGGCCGGAAGTTCGACGCTCAATCTTCTCTTTCGGCGTGGTGCGCACCAGCAGCAGCACGCGCTCCGCATCCAGCGCCTTGGTGGTCCACACCTTGCGCCCGCGCACCAGGTAGCGGGCCCCGTCGAGCCGCGCCGCGGTGGTGATGCTGGTGGTGTCCGTGCCGGCATCCGGCTCGGTGACGCCGAAGGCGATGTGCAGGTCGCCGCTCGCCACCCGCGGCAGGTACGCCTGCTTCATCGCCTCGCTGCCGTGCCGCACCACGGGGTGCATGCCGAATATCGACAGGTGCAGGGCGCTGCAGCCATTCATCGCCGCGCCGGAGGCGGCCACCTCCTCCAGGACGATGCTCGCCTCCGTCAGGCCGCGGCCGCTGCCGCCGTATGCTTCCGGAATGGCGATGCCGAGCCAGCCACCGGCCGCCATCGCGCGGTAGAAATCCCAGGGAAACTCGTGAGCCTCGTCCTGCTCCGCCCAGTACTCGTCCGGGAAATCCGCGCAGACCTTGCGCACGCTGTCGCGAATCAGCCGATGTTCGTCGGTGTCGGAAAAATCCATCGTCCGCTACACTCCGGCAAACGGGGGATTCTAACGCCAATGGCCGTCAGGGCGTGCAGCCCCGAATCTCTAACTCGCGGACCAGGGTTGTCAAATGAGCCATTTTTCCACGCGTTCACCGCTTTCCTGTCGGGCCGGGGCATTACCCGGTCGCACGTTGTTCGGATGAGCGCGCAATTGCAGCTTGATACCGAAAGGATGCTCGCCCACAGCGAGGACGGCATCGGTTGGATGACGTTCAACAATCCGGCCCGCCACAACGCCCTTTCCCTGGAGATGTGGCGGGGAATCGGCGACATCCTGGAGACCTGGTCTACGGACGCCGATGTCCGCGTGGTCATCATGCGCGGCGCCGGCGGCAAGGCATTCGTTTCCGGCGCGGACATCTCGGAGTTCGACAGCAGGCGGGCGAGCGCGGCGCAGAGGGTCGAGTACGACAACATCGCCGGCCGGGCCAGTCACCGGCTCGCCACGTTCGAGAAGCCGATGCTTGCGATGATCGAGGGATATTGCGTTGGCGGTGGGCTGGCCACGGCCCTGGCCGCGGACATTCGTTTCGCGACGCCCGATTCCCGTTTCGGGATACCCGCAGCCAAGCTCGGCCTCGGCTACGACTATCCCGGTCTCGCCAAGCTGGCCCGCCTGGTGGGGCCTTCCCGGGCAAGGGACATCCTGTTTTCCGCACGCCTCATGGAGGCGGCGGAAGCGGAGCGCATCGGGCTCGTCAATTTCCTTGCCGGCCGCGATTCAATCGAGGCGGAAACCGTCGGCTACGCCCGCGCGGTCGCCGCCAACGCTCCGCTTACCGTCAAGGCCGTCAAGGCAGCGCTGAACACTTGGGAAAACGGCGCTGACCGCACTGACATAGAACGGGTGAAACGCCTGGTCGACGCCTGTTTCGACAGCGACGACTACAAGGAAGGACGAAGCGCCTTCATGGCCAAACGACCGCCGCGCTTTCAGGGGAAATAGCCATTCGCAATGTGCCGTTCGGGAGCGGGCGTCACTACACGGATGACAATGAATCACCCGCCTCGATCCGTATCGCGCAGCGGGATCACCGGCTCCGGCTCATGCAATTGGCGTAGAAGGTCGTGGTTGCCGGCCAGTCCGAGAACAGGCCGGCAACCCCGACCTGCTCGGAGAGCGCGTGCAGAAGGGGGAAAACGTCCCCGTCGCCGCGCAGATTCTCCGCCACGGACCCATAGTAGAAACCACCCCGGGTCTCCAGCACATCCTCGGCAATGCGGCCCGAGCGTTCCAGGGTCCAGGCAATGATCTCCATGCCCGCGGCCCGGGCGCGCAAGGCATATTCCGAGGGTTCGAATTCGCCGACCTTGCCGCTGCTGCGGAGCAAGGTCGCAACCGGCGGAGCGACCGTTTGCACGCCACGGGCACGCCACTCCTCGAATTCCGCCGCGGCCGGCGGGTTGGCGTGCATCTCCCAGGGGTTCCGGCCATCCAGCCAGATCGCGTTGGCGCCGAACGACGGCGCTTTCTCGATCCAGTACAGGATGTCGTCCAGATCGAAGGATTGGGGGAACACATCCGCGGCAGGCACCCCCGCGCGTAGGTATTCGTCGATCAGCCGCTGCGCGTACTGCTCGCGCGTCAGGCCCTCGAACGGCATCGGCACTTCCGGGCTCTTGAGTTCCGGTGTCATGCGCACGCCCAGTGAGCGGATCAGCTCGATGCTCTCGGCATGGGTCAGCAGTTCACCCCCGGTGGCGTACAGGTCGGTTCTGAACGCAGGTGTTCCGGCCAGGTACTCTTCGACCGTGCGGGCATCCGGGTCGAACGCATCCATCTTGCCGGCCAGTGTCCTGAATTCCGCCAGGGTGATGTCGCTGGTACAGCATCGAGCGCTGGCGGGACGGATCCTTGCACCGCTGGCCGGATCGAACTGCGCCGGCGTGAACGGTGTCGAACATTTCGCCGCGAGCGGCGTGGCCAGTATGTTGGTGGTGGTGTGCAGATCGCATTGGGAATGGCGGCACACCAGGGCCTTGTCCCTGGTGAAGGTCACGTCGCATTCCACGATGCCGGCGCCCATGCGGGCCGCGGCCGCATAGCTTTCCCTGGTGTGTTCCGGAAACTGCAGGGGCGCACCGCGATGGCCGATGGAGAAGTCGGTGGGCCTGAATTCCCGGATCTCCCTGGCACAGGCCTGCAGTTGCCGCTTGAGCGCCGAGTCCTCCATTTGCTCGACCAGGTAGAACGGCCGCGGACCGAGCTGAACGGTATTTCCGAGCACCGGCAATACCACCCCTGCCATCAGGAGGGAGAATAGGAGTCGAATCGTCATGCACGGATTGTCGCAATGCCCCTGCCACTCAATTGTATTGGACAGCCAGACGGGCGAACAGAGTCGCCACCGGTCGGGCGCAGCCCGAGCCGAAGCACCGCTTCGGCAGGTGGCGACGCCCCGCAACTCGTTGCGGGGCCGGTTTGTCGCCCAACCCGTACTGTCGAACAGAGGAATCCCGCTTGGCGTGCAGGAGGACCGTACTGAATGCCGAGCACCGGCCCGGGTGCATCCCGAATACGGGCAACTGCTGCACCATGCCCGCGCTGCGACTCCGGTGTCACCCCGGGTGAATGTGCCGCTTCTCCCGCAGAGTGATAGCATTGCGCAGCTTCGAGGGAACTCGGGCCACCCTTGTTGCGCGCGGAAAACCAACAATCATGACCAATCCGAGTACCGTCACCGCCTGCGTCCTGATCATCGGCAATGAGATCTTGAGCGGCCGCACGCAGGACACAAACCTGAATCACATGGCCATCACCCTGGGCGGTTGGGGCGTTCAGGTTCGTGAAGCGCGAGTGATTCCCGACATCGAGGGGGAAATTGTCGGTGCGGTTAACGCCATGCGCGCCAAATACGACTACGTGTTCACGACCGGCGGCATCGGCCCTACCCACGACGACATTACGGCCGCATCGATCGCGAAAGCGTTCGGCGTGCCGCTGGTGACCAACCCCGTCATCGAGGCGCGCATTCGCAGCCGGGAAGCTCCGCCCGAAGTGATGGATTCGCGCCTGCGCATGGCCCTGATACCCGAAGGCGCGGTACTGGTGGACAACATCACCGGCGGCCCCCAGGGGTTTGCCATCGACAACGTCTACGTCATGGCCGGAATCCCCGCGGTCATGCGCGCCATGCTGGCATCGCTGGAAGGCAAGCTGGACGCTGGCGCACCGGTCAGAAGCCGGACAGTGACGGCCTACTTGGGCGAAAGTACCATCGCCGCGGCATTGACCCGCATCCAGGATGAATATCCCGCAATCGACCTCGGCAGTTACCCGTTTTTCCGCGCCGATCGTTACGGCACATCGCTGGTCATGCGCGGGGTGGACGAAAGCGATCTGGACCGCGTACTCGAAGCGGTCAAGCAGGCCATCGTCGAGGCGGGCGAAACGCCGCAGGACGTGCAGTACGGTTGAACCTCGGATGAAGCCTATGCAGTACCAGGCTCGCACCGCCCTCTCCGCCCGTTGGAAGCAGAAGCTTGCTGCCGCAGTCGCGCTCGTTGTGGTGTCAGCCGCCACCCCGGCATTCCCGGACACGGCCGAACATTACGCCGACCTGCCTGGAAAAAAAGCCCTGGCGGTAGCGGAAGGCGCATCACCCGTCCACGGCATCGCCCACTCACAGGCTCAGGATCTTGCCGCCAGCCAACTTGCGCTCCGGGACTGCGAGCAGAAACGCGCCGCATCGAATTCACCCTGCGAACTGGTCCGCCTCAACGATGTGCGCATCACCTCCGCCCGGCAACTGCGCGAAGGGCTGCCGGCAGATCCGCGGCCACTGTACCTGTGGCGCTATTCCTCGCCCGGCGCCACGGTGTTTCTGGCGGGCTCAATCCACTTCCTGAAGGAAACCCTGTATCCCCTCCCGGAACCCTTCGAAGCGGCGTTCCGCCAGGCGGACACCCTGGTTGTGGAGGTCGATCTGACCGCATCGACCCCGGCCGAACTGCAGTCCAGAACGATTGCGGCCGGCCGCTTGCCCAAGGGAGAGACCCTGGCCACAGTGCTTTCCCCGGAACTGTATGCACGCCTCTCGCGCCGGTTTGCAGGCGACGGCACGGACATCGTCCTGTTTGAATCCTTGAAACCGGCCATGGTCACCAACCAGCTTGTCGTGTTCGGCCTGGTCGCCCTCGGCTATAGTCCGCTATTCGGCCTGGAGCAGCATTTCACGGCCATGAAGGGGGACCGGCCAGTCCTGGAACTCGAAAGCATCGATGCCCAGTTCGACCTGCTGTTCGGACAGCCGATGGCCATGCAGGTACAACTCCTCGAGGATACCCTGGACCAGGAAGCGCAATTCGAACCGCTGCTGGCCGGCATGCTGCGCGCCTGGCTTGCCGGTGCGGACGATGAGTTTCTCGCTCTTTTCGAGCAACAGGCGGGAGAGTCTGAACTGGCCCGGGAATTCAATCGAATGCTCCTCGATGAGCGCAACATCGGCATGGCCGAGTCGATCGCCGGGTACCTTCAGGGAACAGGAACCTATTTCGTGCTGGTGGGCGCCGCGCATTTCATCGGCGACAACGGCATCATCAGCCTGCTCGAGCGAAAGGACATCAACGGCAGCCGTATCCTGTCCGACGCAAAGCTGTAACGCGCACCTCTGCGCCAGCAACCCGCCGGGGAATATCGCAACAAAGGCCGCCCGCCGACGATTGCCGGGACCGGGACCGCGTCCTCCGGCCAGCCAGATAGAGTGCAATTCCTGTGCGCGGCAAACGCCGCTCTTGCCCTTTGCCCCACAACGCGACGAGACTACGCGCTTCCGATCCCAATCGCAGGCTACAAGCATGGACATCAACGGCAGAAAGGCACTGGTTTTCGGAGGCACATCCGGCATCGGGCTGGCCACGGTCATCCGCCTGGCCGAAGGCGGCGCTGCAGTCACTGCCTTCGGCCGCAGCGCCGACAACATCGAAACCGCCAGGCGCTCGGCGCCGCAATCGGTGAAGTTCGAGCAGGCGGACGTGCTCGACCGCAGCGCGCTTGCAGAGGCATTTGCGGCCAACGCGCCGTTCGACATCCTGGTCAATGCCGCAACGGGCGGCGAGCGCGCGACCGGGCCGTTCCTCAGTATGGACCTGGACGGCTTTCAGGGCTCGTTCCGCAAGCTCTGGGGCTATACGAACACGGTTCGTCTCGGCACCGGGCACATGAGCGAGGACGGCAGCATCGTGCTGGTCAGCGGGTTTCCCGCCCGGCGTCCGCGGCCAGGATACGTCGCCATCGGGTCCGTGGGCGGCGCCGTGGAAGCCTTCGTGCGCGGTATCGCCGCCGAACTGGCGCCACGACGCATCAACATCGTATCGCCGGGAATCATCGATACGCCGATGTTTGCTGTGGACGGCGAGGCGCGCGCAGCCTTTCTCGGTAACGCGACGGCAGGGCAACCGATCCCTCGAGCCGGCACGGCGGACGAAGTGGCCGAGGGCATCCTGTTCGTCATCGGCAACGATTTCGTGACGGGCACCACGGTGGATGTGGACGGCGGCGTACTGCTGGCCTGATGCGAAACGGAGACCCGGCGCAACCGCCGTCACCGCTCCCGATAAGTCGACGGACTCCCGCCGCGCGTGGGCGACATACCCGGCCTTCCGCCGGTGGCGGTCCGGCCGGGATGCGCCCGAACGACTACAGCCCCGCCTTGCCCGCCTCCCGGATCATGGGCTGGTACTCGTCGAAAGCCGGCGGATTGACCGACGAACCGGTCGTCGCGCCCGCATCGGTGGTCAGGGTGTGCCCGCTCGTATAGCCCGACTCGTCACTCGCGAGCCACAGCGCTGCATTGGCGACATCTTCGGCGAGCCCGGGACGGCCCTTCAACGGGGACCCCGCGGCCAGCGCTTCCTTGGTGGCTTCGATGGCCGACGGGTCGCCGGTTGTGACGTTGGCCACCATCGGCGTTGCCATGCCAGCCGGCGAAATGCAGTTAACGCGAATGCCGAACCGGCCGAGTTCCGCCGCCGCACTCTTGGTCAGGCCGACCACGCCGTGCTTGGCCACCGTGTAGGTATGCGGGCCGAGGCCGCCGAGAATGCCCGCCGTGCTCGACATGCTGACGATCGAGCCGGAGCCCTGGGGCTTCATGACCCTTGCCGCGTGCTTGACGCCGTAGAAGACGCCGTTCAACAGGATGTCCAGCGTCGCCTTCCATTCGGCGGTGGGCGTGGTGTCGATTGGCCCCACCGCGCCGACAATGCCCGCATTGTTGTACATGATGTCGAGACGCCCGAAGGCGCTTACCGCCGTGTCCACGAGGTTGGCGACATCTTCCTCCGAGGTGACGTCGCAGCGCACGAACACTGCCGCATCGCCAAGTGACGCCGCCACCGCGCGGCCTGCATCCTCCTGGATGTCACCCAACGCCACCCGGCAGCCTTCGCTGACGAACAGCCGCGCCGCCGTTTCGCCGAATCCGCTCGCCGAGCCGGTGATGGCGGCGACCTTGCCTTCGAGTCTCGAACCCATGGAGATCTCCTTCAATGACTGTGGGCCGCCATATTCTGGCATCCGTTTCAAAAGTCAATCCGCGCGAGGTGTGGCCTGCAACCCTTTCCTGGGAAATCGGCTTCTCATGACCGGCGTACGGCCGGCGCAGCGGGCTGGCCTACGTCTCGGTCACCCCTAGCCCGAGGCCGCCGTCGACCTCGATTACCGCGCCCGTTGTCCATTCCGCGCAGACGAGATAGGCGATCGCTTCGGCAACGTCCTGTTCCGTGCCGATTCGGTCGAGCGCATGCCGGTCGATCATCGATTCCAGCCGGGCCCTGGCTTCTTCATCAGAGACCAGGCCCGCTCTTTGATTGAGTTCGGTGAGTACGGCGCCCGGGGCAACGCAGTTGACGCGCACTTTCCTGCGGCCGAGTTCCGCCGCCAGCACCCGGGTGAGCGTTTCCACGGCGCCCTTGGTCGCCGCATACGGCGAAGCACCCGGGAATGCCAGCCGGTTGTGGATGGAGCCGATAAAGACGACCGCGCCCGCGCTTTGCGACAGCGCCTCTACGCAGAGCCCGGTCAGCATCATTCCAGCAACCACGTTGCTGTGAAAAACGTCCAGCAATTGCCGCTCGTCGAGGCTGTGGATGGGCCCGCGGTACATGTTGCCGGCATTATTTACCAGCGCATCGAGCCCTCCGCCGTGTTCAATGGCCGCCGCCACCAGCCGGCGGCGATCCGCATCGCTGGTGACATCGGCCTGCACGCCACGGCAGTTTTCGCCAAGGCGCGCGGCAACCGAGTCGACCCTGTCTCCCCGCCGCCCACAGATCGTGACGCGGGCGCCGCGGGCGCAGAAGTATGCCGCCGTACCGGCCCCGATACCCGAGCCGCCGCCGGTGATCAGTAGGGACAGTCCCTCGATACCTTTCACGGAACAATTCTCCAATCGCTTCTTTCGCTTCTGTAGGACAAATGCCTGCACCGGGCAGCGAGTTCGCATGCGGGGCTTCCCTTTCGGCGCATCGGCCTCTTTGTCTTGGTGTACGCAAGGCGTTCGAACGAGCTTAACGCGCCGAAAGGGAAGCCCCGCATGCGAACTCTTTTCCGAAATCCGGCGTTGTTCCCCGCGCTTTAGCGCGCCGCGTCCTCGTCCTGGCAGGCCGGGTTGGAAACTTTCATGGAATAAATCACTTGCAGAATTGGAATTCCGAGCGCCGAGCGGTACCTTACTCCCGCGGCAATTGCTTCAGCACACTGTTGATCACGCCGCCGTCGATGGCGATGTTCTGCCCGGTGATGTAGGCGGCTGCATCGGAGGCCAGGAACATCGCGCATTCGGCAACGTCGTCTGCCGAGCCCAGGCGTCCGAGGGGCACGGCATTGCCGCGCAGTTCGCGAATTGCCGGGTTTTCGAAGAAGGGTGCCGACATGCCGGCATCGATGAATCCCGGTGCAATGGAATTGACCCGAATGCCGTACTCGCCCCACTCCAGGGACATCTGCTGGGTCAGGCAGACGATGCCCGCCTTGGCGGCAGCGTAGGCTCCGCAGGACATGGACGGGTGGATGGCGTTGATGGAGGCGAGATTAACGATGGCGCCGCCGCCGTTGCCCTTCATCCGTCGGGCGACAATCTGGGAGACGATGAACACGCTGTTGAGGTTGACGTCGGTGACCCGGCAGAAGTCCTCTACGGATTGCTCCAGCAACGGCCCCACGCGCAGGATGCCCGCGTTGTTGATCAGGAGACCCGGCGTATCGCCAAGGCGCTGAACAGCGGCTTCGACCTGGTCCGGGTCGGTTACGTCAGCCGCCAGCGCCACACCCCCGATCGGTTCGGCAATTGCCCGCGAAGCATCGAGGTCGAGGTCCAGCACACCCACCCGGTAGCCGCGCCGGGCGGCGTGTTCCGCCATGCAGGCGCCCAGGCCGTGCGCGGCCCCGGTGATCAGGGCGGTAGCCAAGTCGATCTACGCGCCAGCCTCCGCTTTCGCCATCGCATCGTATTCCATCCAGGAAATCACCGCCTCGATCGGCGTTCCCCGGCCGGTATCGAAGGTCAGCGGGCCGTAGACGTTCGCCATGTAGATAAGGTCGTCGTCCGTCAGCCTCTGCGTAAGATCGTGACGCGCGCCGGCGGGTTCGAAGAACCACACGCCCGGCCCGTACCCCTCCGGAGGCCCGGCCCGATACCCGATGCGGCCGCTCAGCACGAGGAAATCGCTGGCGCCCAGGTGATTGTGCGGTGCCGCCACGCCATTGTGACGCACCACCAGCGAGACGATGCCGGTCTCGGCGCTGACCCTGAGTATCTTCACCGCGATATCGGGCAGGTCCGGATTCACCACCCAGGGCACTTCCCGGGTATTGATGAAGTGGGAGTGATTGAGCCGGGATCCGCCGTTCGAAACTTCCTTGGCGCCGACGACGAGCTGACCGGCATCCCGCGAGGCAATGGCCAGGGGCTCACCGTCGCCGGAAAACGGATCCGGCCGCTCCTGCATGCATTCCTCCAGGGTATTCGGAACCAGCGTGATGCCGTGCTGCCCGGCGAGGTCTCGTACGTCCGCGCTCGTCAGCACGGAAGCGGCGGACCCGTCGGTACCCCCGAAGGCCAGGGCGCTGTAAAAGTTAACCAGCAGTTCGGCATCGCCCTCGCCCACCATCGAATCGATGCGGGTATTCGCGGGCAGATAGCCCCAGGCGCCCGGCTCCAGCACGCTCTGGACGCCGCCCTCCTCGTAGATGACCGCTCCAGACAGCACCAGCAGGTCCAGGCCGCCCAGGGGTGTCGCGGAACGCAGCCCCGCACCCGCCTCGAGCTTGACCGCCACGCTGAACATGCCGCTCTCGGTGCTCGCCCGCAGCGGTTTCAGGTGCGTGCCCGCCGCGCCGGCAACCGGCATCCATGGCAGCACGTTCACATCGACGCCCCCTTCTATACCCGTGGGGTCGTATTCCGGGTTAATTGCTTCAGCCATTTCTCAATCCATCCATTTCGCCAGATTTTTCGATCAGAACCTGTAACTCAGGCTGGCAGCCACCAGCCGCGGTTGGCCCATGGTGCCGATATTGATGTTCTCGCCCCCGTCGAGCGCATGCAAGTTGGGGAACCTGTTTACATCCGTGTAGTACTCCTCGTCGGTCAGGTTCTCCACTTGCAGTAGAAGTTCCCAACGATCGCCCTGTACCCCGACCTGGGCATTGACGACAGTGTAGGACGAATGCCGGACGGTGTCCCACGCCTGCAGGCCCAGGTACTTGCCCGTACGGCTGACCTGCAGGCCGGCGACCAGGCGCAACGGGCTTGCCGGCGCCAGGGGCGCATTATAGTCGGCCGCCAGTACCCAGTTCGTATCGTTCGTGTTCGGTACCTCGGTACCGCCAAGGTCCACGACCGAGGCGCCCAGGTCGATCAGGGCGCCGTCTTTCCATTCCGCATCGACAATCCCCAGGCCCGCCATCAGGCTGAGGTGTTCCGAGACCTGCAGGTTCATTTCGGCTTCGAAGCCGTATTGCTCGGAATCGCCGAGGTTGATGATGCCCTCGATCACCTGGCCGCCGACCTGCGCCTGGAATTCGACCTGGCGGTCGGTGTAGTCGATATAGAACGCGGCAGCGCTCAAGCTCACCCGGTCGTCGAGGAACCTCGTCTTCCAGCCCAGTTCGAAGCTCGACACCTCTTCGATGTCAAAGCCGAACAGGTCGTTCTCGCCCTCGAAATTCGCCAGGTTGTAGCCGCCCGGCTCGTAGCCCTTGGCGTAGGTGAAATAGACCATCGATTCTTCGCTGAGCCACTTGGTCAGCGAGGCGCGCGGCAGCACCTCGACGGCGTCCTGGCTGCTGCTGATGCCCGTGTCGAAGTTGTCGGTGCTGTTCTTCCAGCGGTCTACGCGAATGCCGAGATCCAGTTCCCAGGTGTCCCAGTCGTAATTGACGTTGGCGAACGCCGCCAGGTGGGACTTGTCCCGGTCGCGGATTTCAAAGGGCAGGGCCAGGAAGTCCATTTCCATATCCGGGGTGAGAATCTGCCCCGTCCAGACGCCCGAGCAGGTCGGCAGGCCGATGGCACACCCCAGCGCGCCGGAGATATTGCCGTCCGCGTCGACCCGCGCATCCCACCAGATCTGGGTGGAGCGCATTTTCTCCGCGTAGAGCGAGTAGTAGGCGCCGGCAAGCCAACTGAACGACCCGTCGGTGGTCGATGTGAAACGCAGTTCCTGGGTAAAGACATCCATCTCTTCGGGCCGGTGTGCATCAAAGATGAACTCTTCCCGGATGTCGGCATCGGTATAGCGGGTACTGTCCGTGGTGGTGTAGGAGGTAAGCGAAAGCACGGAGACGGTGTCGAGATCCATTTCCAGTTCGACCGTGCCCGCAAGGGTGTCGCGCTCGTGGGTCGAGTTCGTGCTGTTGTTCACGACGCGGACGTATTGGAAGTCATCCGTCAGCTCACGCATCCAGACGTTGCTGAAACCGTCCAACTCGTTGTACCGGAGCGCCGCATAGGCCGACAGCCGATCGCTCAACGGACCGGCTACGGTAATTCTTCCGCCAAATTCCTCGGCTGCACCGATGTCTTTCTTTTCGTTGCCGCGGATGCCGTTGAGCCGGGGTGGGTTCTCGTTGGTCAGGAACCCGTCGTCCTGGTAGTAGAACCCGAAAACCCGCGTCGCCCATCCCGAGTCGCCCAGCGGGATATTCCCGGCCGCCTCGACATCCACCAAGCTCTGTTCGCCGAATCGTCCCTTGACCCGTCCGAAGGTATCGGAGGGATCCGGCCGGGCGCTCACGAATTTCACGGCGCCACCGATGTTGCTGCCGCCGTACAGGGTTCCCTGCGGACCCTTGAGCACTTCGATGCGATCCAGGTCACCGAACCTGGAGGATGCATCGGAGAAGACCTGCACATCGTCGAGGTAGAAACCCACCCCCTGGGTGTTGCCGAACCCCCCGATGCCCCGGATCGTGACGTTGGGAAAGCCGTCGGTGCGCATCGACAGGTTCAGGTTGGGTACCGACAGGCCGATGTCCCTGAGATTGTCGATGGACTGCCGCGCGATCTGGTCGCCGGACAGCGCCGCGACGGATTCCGGAATCTCTAGCAGGCTCTCCTGGCGTTTCCTCGCCGTTACGATGATCTCCTCGACCACCGGCCCGGCGGCTTCCCCCGCGGTCTCCGCGTAGGCCGATTGCATGTCGACCGCCCACCCGACGCTCAGTGCCAGAACGAGCGCCGCACCGTATTGCGCAAGGATTTTGAAGTTTCGGTAAAACATCGCCAGTGTATCCCCTAATCCGTACTGTACGAATGATCAAAACGATACGGAGCGTATACGTATAGAAGCGGCTTGGCAAAGTATACCGCCGGCCCGTCGTTGACATGGGAACCCCGCCACGGCAAGGTTCCGGCGAATCAACCTCCCACCGGCCGATGAGCACCAAAGACGACGCCACCCAGCTCGCCAGACGCGCGCTCAGGCACTTCAGGAACAAGACCACCGACCGGGCGCAGGAACAGATGCAACTGCCGGTCGACGCCTACAACGACCCCGAGCGATACCAGCGGGAGGTGCAGCGCATATTCCGCGAATTGCCCATCGCCGTTGCGCTGTCCGTCGAACTGCCCGGGCCCGGCGACTACAAGGCACAGACCCTGATGGGCATACCGCTGCTGGTCACGCGCGACCGGAGCGGCAAGGCGCACGCGTTCCTGAACGTCTGCCGGCACCGCGGAGCAATCGTCTGCCCGGCCGGCAGCGGAAACCGGTCGCGCTTTTCCTGCCCCTACCACGCCTGGACCTACGACAATCGCGGCAACCTGGTCGGCGTCTCCGGCGCCGGGTCTTTTGGCGAAGTGGACCGGGAATCGCGTTCGCTGACCCCGCTGCACTGTACGGAACGCTCGGGCGTCGTCTGGGCCTGCCTGACGCCGGGCATCACATTCGATATCGATGCCTGGCTCGGCGAGTTCGCCGCAAAGCTCGATGCACTGTGCCTGAACGACTGGGTCGTCTACGAACAGCGTGACCTGCCAGGCCCCGGCTGGAAAGCGACGCTTGACGGCTATCTCGAGGTTTATCACCACGATTCCGTGCACCGCTCGACCGTCGGCCAGTACACCATCGGCAACCTGCTGGTACACGACATCTACGGCCCTCACCAGCGCCTGACCTTCGGGCGCCGGACCCTGCCGGATCTCGAGACCCTGCCCGAGTGCGACTGGCAGCCGGACAACTACATCCGCATCATTCACTCCGTGTTCCCGAACCTGTCGATCTCCGGCATCGTCGGCGGCCACTGCCTGGTCAGCCAGGTATTCCCCGGAGCCACCCACGAGACCACCACCACCCGCCAGACCGTACTCTGTTCGACCGGCGAACAGACGGAGGAGTGGCGCGAGGATGCCCGCAATTTCAGCGAAATGACCCTGCAGGCGGTACGCGACGAAGACTATGCCGTCGTCGCCACCATCCAGGCCGCACTGCCCGCGGGCGCCAACCGCGAATTCCTCATCGGGCGCAACGAGCCGGGCGTGCAGCACTATCACAAGACCGTCGCCCGCATGATGGACGGCGCCAGCGAACAACCCTGACGACCCTGGAGAACACCCATGAGCGACAGCTCCGCACTGGAACGCCGCATCGACCGCCTGGAATCGCGCATTGCCATCACAGAACTGGTCAGCGCCTATTGCGAAGCCTGCGACGAGCACGACATTCCCCGTCTGGCGGCGCTGTTCGCCGAAGATGCGGTGTACGGCTCGCCAAGCGGCGTACTGGTGTCGACTGGCCGGGCGGAGATCGCGGAGATGTTCGTGCGGGCTTTCCAGGTGCGCGGCCCCGGCTTTCACTGGACCCACGACCTGGTCATCAACTTCGATGAAGAAAGCGCCGACCGCGCCACCGGCGTCGTGGCGAGCCACGCGGAGACCTTCGTCAACCGGGTTCCCAGCCTCGCTGCCATGAAGTACGACGACGAGTACCGGCGCGTGGACGGCCGCTGGCTGTTCGCGGGGCGCAGCATCCGCTTCCTTTACTACGTTCCCGCCGAGAAGTACCTGGAGGCGCTGAAATCGAAGCGGCGCCTGTGTTTTGAAGGCGCCTGGTCCGATGCCGATTACCCGGAGTCGTTGCCGGCCTGGCAGGAATTCGAGCGAAAGTACGGAAGCTGATCCGGCGCGGCCGGAAGGAAGCCCGAACTTGCCCTGCGAAGCAAGCGGCCCGGATCAGCGCCGGTTGACGAAATCGTAGTTCAGGATACGGTCGCTGTGGGTGCTGACCCGCCAGCCCGGCGGGTCGCGGCGTTCCGGCTCGATGGGCCCGAGCGGCATCCGCTTGCCGCCGATCAGCACCTGCCGGATGCGTTCGGCATCGGCCAGCAGGGTGACATCCGCGGAAGGGTCACCGTCCACGATCACTATATCGGCCAGCCTGCCTGCCTCGATCGCCCCGGTCTCGCCGTCGAGGCGCAACGCTCTCGCACAGGCGCTCGTCCCCGCCTCGATGGCCGCCAACGGCGTGAAGCCCAGGTCGTTCACGAAGATCTCGAGTTCGCGGTAGTGCCAGTCGCCGTAGGGGGTGAGCGAAAAGCCGCTCTCCGTGCCGCACAGCAGCGGCACGCCCTCGGCATGGGCGCGCTTGAGCATGGCCGCGCTGTCGACGATTTCCCGCCGGAAGACTTCCCGCAGGTCGGAAGAGGCATTCACCTGGCCGCCGTGGTCGGCAAGATTGGCCTGGAAGGTAAACGTGGGGACGATGGGCGTCTGCGCCTCGACCACGGCCGCGAGCGCTTCCTCGTCCATGTAGGTGGCGTGCAGGATGATGTCGAAACCCGCCCTGGCGGCATCGCGGATGCTCGAGGCCCCCCGGCAGTGCCCCACCACCGGCGTATCGAGGTCATGGGCCGTATCCGTCACCAGCCGCAATTCGTCCAGGCTCCAGACCTGCAGTTCGCCCGCGACCTTCTGGCGTGGCGTGAGGCCCGTGACATGCACCTTGATCCAGTCGACGCCGTTCTTGATCTGCCGCCGCACCTCGGCAACGATTTCATCGCGGGTGCGAACCACCATCCCGTACCCGCGCCGCCCTTCGTCCGGCAGCAGGCGCCCTGCGGTTCCGCCGACGGACGTCAGCAGCGCATTGCCGCCGACGGACATGCGGGGGCCGTGAATGATGCCAGCCTCGACCGCGTCGCGCAGGTCGATGCTGGTTTCCCACAGGCTGTCCGGGTCGAGAATGCCGGTCACGCCGGCGCGATAGACCTTCTGGAGGTTGCGCGCCGCTATGATTGCGGACAGCCCTTCCCGGCGATGGAAGAACAGTTCGTCGTTGGAACTCGGTTCATCGAAGCTGATGTGGCAGTGCGCGTCGATCAGGCCGGGCATCACGGTCATGCCGGTCGCATCGGTGCGCTCCACCTCCCCGTTATCCGGAGCACCGCTGGCGCCCACCGCAACGATGCGCTCGCCGGCGACAGCGACATCGCCGGTTTTCGGCTCGTTGCCCAGGCCGTCGATGATGCGGCCGTTCTCGATGATCAGGGTCGGCCGTTCGGGTGTCATGGGTCGGGCCTCCAGGAGTCCCGCAGCGTCACGATGCGATTGTAAGTCCCGGGCAGCACGCTGTCCCGGCAGAAATACCCGGTGCGCTCGAACTGGAACCGTTGTTCGCCGCTGCCGGCAATGGCGGGTTCCACGAAACCCTGCACGGTGACCAGCGATTCCGGATTGAGATCCTCCATGAAGGTGTCGGCGCGGGGGGCCGGCACTCGGCACAACCGGTCGTACAACCGAATCTCCGCCGGCACCGCGTTCTCCGCGGCCACCCAGTGGATGACGCCCGCCGGCTTGATGCCGCTGGTATCGCTGCCGCTCTTCGACTGCACAACGTAGCTGCACAGCAGTTCCACCACCTCCCCATCCGCGTCGGTCACCACCTCGTCGCAACGCAAGATATACGCATAGCGCAGGCGCACATGGGCGCCGGGGGAGAAGCGCTTCCACTTGCGCGGCGGGGCAAACGAAAAGTCCTCCCGCTCGATGTACAGCTCCGGGCCGAACGGCAGCGTGCGCGTACCCAGCTCCGGCCGCCGCGGGTGCCAGGGGCCTTCCAGGGTTTCGCCGGAACCCTCGTAGTTGGTGATCCGCACCTTGAGCGGCCGCAGCACGCTCATCCCCCGGGGCGCGGCGCTCTCGAGATCCTGCCGCATGCAGAATTCCAGCAGTTCCATCTTCTGCCGGTTGTCCTGCTTGGTGACGCCGACCCGGCGGCAGAACTCGCGGATCGCTGCCGGGGTGACGCCGCGCCGGCGCAGGCCGGCAAGCGTCGGCATGCGGGGGTCGTCCCAGCCGTCCACCTCGCCCTCTTCCACCAGACGCTGCAGAAGACGCTTGCTCATGACGGTGTGTTCGAGCCCGAGCCTCGCGAACTCGATCTGCGGCGGGTGGATGTTCATGTCGATATTGTCGAGCACCCAGTCGTAGAGCGGCCGGTGATCCTCGAATTCCAGCGTGCAAAGCGAGTGCGTGACGCCCTCCAGGGCATCGCATATGCAATGGGTGAAGTCGTATGTCGGGTAGATTACCCATCGATCGCCGGTGCGCTGATGGGCAGCGTGCCGAATGCGGTACAGCACCGGGTCGCGCATGTTGATGTTGGGCGAAGCCATGTCGATCCTTGCCCGCAACACATGGGCTCCGTCGGGAAACTCGCCCTGCCGCATGCGCTCCAGCAGGTCAAGGTTTTCCGCGACCGGCCGGTCCCGGTACGGGCTGTCGGTTCCCGGTTCGGTCAGGGTGCCGCGGGTGGCGCGAATCTGCTGCTGGTTCAGGCTGCAGACAAAAGCCTTGCCGTTCTTCACCAGTTCCACGGCTGCGTCGTACAGGTTCTGAAAATAATCCGAGGCGAAGGTAAGCCGGTCTTCCCAGTCAAAGCCGAGCCAGGCCACATCGTGCTGAATGGCCTGCACATACTCCTCGCTCTCCTTGAGCGGGTTTGTGTCGTCGAAGCGCAGGTACGTGTGACCGCCGTATTGCCCGGCAACGCCGAAGTTCAGGCAGATGCTCTTGGCGTGCCCGATATGCAGGTAGCCGTTCGGCTCCGGAGGAAAACGCGTAATCACCCCATTCTCGACGACCCCGTCGGCGAGGTCCCGCTCGATGCGTTGCCGGATGAAATCCGTGCCTGCGTCACTCATGCCAGTTTCCTGCGCCCCGGCCGTCAGCGACCGGGAACTGTTGCGCTCCCGAAAGGTTCGAACCGCAAAAGCATAACCTCATTTCAGCCTTCAACCCGCATCACTCACCAACTTTCGTTGGTCAGGACACGCCCCCACGATTTCGATCCACACCCGGCGAGGGGCGGCGTTGGTACACCAGGGCGTTCCCCTGCTTGTCGCAGATTTCCGTCACCCCGGCACGGCGCAGGCAGAAGGCCGCCTGCTGTCCCAGCCGCCTGGGCGAATCCATAACGGCGGCCAGGTCACGGGTCGTGAATTGCGCCGGCAATTGTTCGTCCACGAGGTCGAAAAGGTCGGCCATCCGCTCGACGTGCAATGTCTCCACCACCTCCACCAGGTGCCGGTCCACGGTGACCCATCTGCCCCGCCGGCGCCTGGCCCGCTCGTCCCAGACTCTCACCGCGTCTTCCACCACCATAACGACATCGAGAGAAAGGTTGGGATGTTCCAGCAGATCCGGAATGCTGGCCAGCGGTTCGAACACCTGGTAGACAGAGCCGTGCTTGGGCGACTTCCGGCGCGTGCTTCCGCCATCGGGCGCGTCAGGCACCTTGACGATGTAACGATCCCTGGCAATGGGGTAAACCAGCGTCACCCGGTAGTTCTCGAGCAGCGGCGGCAGCTTGCGTTTCAGGGGCGTGAAACTGCCGGTGTGGATCTCGATCAGGCGGTCCCCGATCACCACGTCGGCCACGAAGCCGTCCACTGCCTGCTCGGTGGTGCTCCCCGGCGTTGCGTAACGGGCTTTCAGTGCCCGATGCAACGACCCTTCGTTGAGTTCGCCGATCCTCGGCGACACGCGCGCTCCCATACGCTTCCTGGACGTAGTTCAGCTTAACAGCTGGGCCTGCCGCGATCGCAATTCCGGGCCCCGGGCGGGTTGGCACGGTTCCAGTGACAGGTCTCGCACATCGACCACCGACTTTCGTCGCGCGGGTATCGAAGGCGCCGCGGCGGGAAGTTCGTTGGCAATGCGGGCTAGCAGCCCGTGGCAAAAGTCCGCCGGCATTCGAACGCCGCTGCGCCCGCCTGACTGCGTTTCTCGTCGCTCAAATATGCCCGATATTCTCGCTCCTCGCGCCTTGCCAGGCGGGCGCATCCTTTCGCCCTCCCCTC
The DNA here is from genome assembly GCA_963663395.1 of Pseudomonadales bacterium. Lineage (GTDB taxonomy): Bacteria > Pseudomonadota > Gammaproteobacteria > Pseudomonadales > Azotimanducaceae > Azophilus. The sequence continues at coordinate 2,270,985 of OY760226.1, read as the reverse complement.
GCGCCCCTCTCGGTGCTTCGCCGGACTTTTGCCTCGGGCTGCTAGAATGCGGCGGCACCCTACCGATACGGAACACTCTTGCTCATTCGCATTGCCCTGGGACTGCTGTCGCTGTTCCTGGCCGGCCTCTATGCCCTCTGGCTCGATGTGGCTCAGCCCGACGAGATTCGCAGCGCAGCGCGGCTGGCGGGGGAACGCTGGTACCGCCTGCTGATGGAAGGCTCCCACATCGGTTACGTGCACACCCGTTCCTGGCGGGACGCCCGGGGAGACTGGCGCTTCGAGACGTTCACCCACTTCTCGCTGAACGGGGAGGCTCCGGTGAGCATAAGCGACAGGCTCGAGTTTCAGGCGGCGCCGCCCTATGCCTTGACCTCCGCCGAGCACTGGAGCCACCGCGGCGAATCCGACCCCGAGGGCGTCGTCGTCGAATCCGGCGAGGACGGCACGACCAGCACGTTCGTCCGCGGCGCCGAGTCCGATTCCCGCCCGGCCGACTGGCAATACGGTCTGCGCGATTACCTGGGGCTCGAAGTCTGGCTCGCCCGGGAACGGCCCCTCGCGGGCAACCGGTTCAGCGCGAGACTCTTCGACTTCGACCGCGGTGAACCGGTCAGCCGGACGTTCCGCATCGTCGAGGAAAACGAAATCGGCTACCTCGTGGAAAGCCCGGCCCCGTTGCGGGCGACCACCATCCAGCTCAACAGGCGCCTTGCTCCCGTTGAGCTTTCCATGGCGGGAATCTTCATCGCGAGGCGGGCGACACGCGGCGATGCGCTTGCCGCCCGCACGCCGCTGCACCTCACCGACTTTCACATTCCCCTGGACCGGCGCCTGGAAAACCCGCAAGAAATCGAACGCCTGCGCCTGTCCGGCGGCCGGGAGCCCGACTTGAGCCGCATCTGGCCGCAAGCCCGCCGCGGCGGGGGAGGCTGGATTCTGGAATCGTCCGCAAACCCCGTCTCCCGCCGTGACAACCCCTCCTCCGCACTTGCGGAAACCCTGAGCTACCCGACTTCCCACCCCCAGGTGGCGCGCCTGGCCCGGCAAGCGGTCGGCGACAGCGAGAACCCGGAAGAACGGCTGGCCCACCTGGTCGACTTCGTCCATGAATACATCGCCTACCGACAGCAGGGGCCGCAGCGGACCGTTCTGGAAACCATTACCGAGCGCAGCGGCGACTGTACCGAGTTCGCAAACCTGCTGACCGCGCTGGCGCGCTCCGCCGGCCTGCCCGCAAGGACGGTGATGGGGCTGGCTTACAGCGATGGCGCCGAGGCTTCACTGGCGTTCCACGCCTGGAACGAAGTTTCGGTGAACGGTGCCTGGCGGGCCGTCGACCCGACCTGGAACCAGTCTCGCGCCGATGCCACGCACATCCCCCTTCCCGATAACCAGGCCGCCCTGTTGCACTCGATGCAGGGACTAAACCCACTCCAGTTCGAGGTCGATGAGGTGATTTACTCCGACGAGACCTGACCTTCGGACGATTGCCGCATCCGAAGACACCGCAACACCTTCGTCGCCACCGATGTCCGGACAGGATCGCGGACGAGGCATTGCCTCAGCCCCACGAAAAGACAGTAACCGAGTGCAGCCCTGGCCCTGATTCTCGGGCAGGAGACACGGCGTGGCGGGCGGAACCCGCCACCCCTCACAGCACCGCTTCGAACAACTCCAGTTCCGGATGCCCCAGATAGGTGCCCTTGGGTGCGCTCGCCTGGGCATGCGCTTTGCGGAAGCTCTCCGACTCGGTCCAGGCTTCGAAGGCTTCGCCGGACTCCCAGATGGAGTGGGAGGCGTACAGCACGTGGTCGTCGCGCACCGGCCCCTTTAGCAGCGAGAAAGACTTGAAGCCCGGCACTTCCGACAGGTAGGAATCCCGCTGCCGCCAGACCCGCTCGAAACCTTCCTCGAAGCCGCGGGCAATCTTGAATCGGTTCATTGCAATGAACATCTACACCTCCGAAACGTCAGAATGACAATGTTGCCCTCGCTTGGCCGGCGAGCCAAGCACATGGTCGGCGGGCACCGCCGACGATTGTAGCGATGTCAAGTCACCATCCCCGTGCTGGTGCCCGAATTGGCAAGAAATCGTTCCTTTTTCCGCAAGGGGTTCCCCTGGACGGTAAGGCATTATTCGAGACAGCAAGATTAAGCATGGCCGATCCAGGCAGTTTCGCGAAATCGCTGAAACGGCCGATGTCGGATCACGGCGCTTCCCTCCTCCCCCGCTCTGGAGCCGCCGCATCCGACCCCAGCCGCCCGGGTGTCGGTGACGGCACCGGGTCAGTACTCGTCGGACACCGCACGGTCGGCGCAGCAACGATGAGGACGGGCAACAGGGTGAGGATATGGCTGAAAACACGGCATTTGTCGGGACGTCTCCCGTCACGATCGGGTGGCCCCCGGTGGCGTTCGCGTTGCTGATGGGGTTCTGCGGTGGCAGCGCATGCCACGCTGAAGCCGACACCAGCACCGCAATCGCAGTCGACGAAGCCGAATTGACGCTAGACGGCCATGTGCACGTCTCACGCATCGGTAACGCCAGAACCTCCCGGTACAGCCACAGGCGGCTGTTCGAGCAATTGAGCGCCTTTCGCGCGCAAGGAAAGCCCGATCAGTTCCTCCCGCGCGAAGCTGCCCCCGCGGCCCAAGACGGCCGAAGGTACACCTGCTTGTCCAAATACTGATCCGGATGATGCGCCAGGCGGCGCAGAAGCAAATCGCGCGGCTCCTGTAGCGGGACGCCGCCTCCCCGATATTCCTCGATTAATTCCGTTAGCTGTCGCCGCGCGCTGCTGTCCTGATTCTGACTCAGGTAGCCCTGCAGGTGGAACAGCACGTTGGCGTGGCCACCCCGGGTAGCCGGCACGCTCAGCCCCTCCAGGAGGCATTTCAGGTAGCGATCGCTGCTTCCGGATAACGCGGTCTGTTTGCCATCCGTGGAAGGCCTGTCCGGTTCCGACCGCCACCCGTCATCATCCGCATTGCCCAGCAGCCGGCCGGCCTGCCGGTAGTGCCGAATGCTGTGAGCCATGAGCAGGTACTTGTAGCGGCTGTGAAATTCCATCAGGCGGGCCGGCGTCAAGCCGACCTCGCACAGTCGGCGCCAGTGGGCATAAGCGAAAACCCTGGCAAGAAAGCTCTCCCGAATCGCGACTTCGAACAGGCGTCCGTTCTCTTCTACAGGCAGACGGGGATACCGGACGGATACCTCCCGCGCATAGGCGCCGCGGCCGGCCGCGTGACTGGGTTCGCCACCGCCGGCGCCGTGCACCGGGACGGAGTACAACCCGCAGCTTGGTGACCGCTCCGTGAATACGTAGCCGTACACCGTGCGGAGCTGCCGGGAGCGGGCACGGGCATAGGCCTCGAGTTTCGACGTGACATCGACGCCCGGATCCTCCACGCCCAGCACCCGGGGCCGGTCCGGGTCGCCCACCAGTTGTATCGGCGGCCGCGGGACACCCATGCCGATGCCCACTTCCGGGCAGATCGGCACACAGGTGATTACCCCATCCAGCGCCTCATGGGGAAACGATGACCGGGCATCGCTGCCGTCGTAGCGCACGGCGGCGCCCGTCAGGCACTCGCTGATGGCGACCGGTAGCGGGGGGCCCGGCCGGTTCGGAATATCGACGGATGTCCGGGTCACCTTGACGTAGCGACGAAGTCCCAGACCGCGTCGGCGCCCAGCGCGGCGACCCGCTCGCCCAGCCGCGTCTGCCAGTACACCTCGCCGCTGAATTCTTCCCGCCATGCCCACAGGCGGCGCGTGAAATGGTGCAGTTCGTGCTCGTAGGTGAACCCCATGGCGCCGTGAACCTGGTGCACGGCCTCCACCACGATGCCGGCAGCTTCGCCGACCCGGCTCTTGGCGGCGGCGACCTCGAGTTCGAACCGCTGTTCGCCGCTGGCATCGATTGCTGCATCGGTGGCGCGAACCGCGGCGGCGACTTCGGCGGCAGCCACGGCCAGGTTGTGTTGTACGGCCTGGAAGCGGGCGATGGGGCGCCCGAACTGCTCCCGCTCGCCGGCATACCGCAAGCCCATTTCGAGCACCCGTTCCAGGGCGCCGGCGCTGGCCGCGACCCGCGACAGGGCGAGCATCGCGTAAGCAGGCTCGTCCGTTTCCACCGCTTCGATATCCCGCACGGCGACGGCATCCCGCGCCTCGCCGGCCATGTTCGTACCCTCTGCAACCGACACCGGGTACCCTGCGAACAGTTCGTTCGCTGCCGTAATGCCCAGCACCCGGGCAGCGTGACGGCCCCAGGGCACCTCGCTGAAGGCGCCACCGTTCGCCGCCAGGCCGATCGAAACCATTTCATCGCCCCGGTTGCCCAGCCAGCGGTTGGCCAGCAATGCCTCGGCCAGCGGCACGGGCAGCGCCTGGTTGCCCGCGGCGCGCAGCACCGCAAACAGATCCTTGAGCCCGGCCCCGCTGTCCGGCAACGCAAGCAGATGGAAGCCGTTCTCACGCACCGCATCCCACAGAGCCGTGGGAAACTCTCCCTTCTCGGCGGCTTCCAGCACCGGTTTGCTGCAGGAATCCGCGAAGATCTTCGCGGCGCTGTCGACAATCAACGCATCGGCCATCAGCGCAACCCCAGCCCGCGCGCAATGACTCCCCGCAGGATCTCACGAGTCCCACCCCGCAGCGTAAACGAGGGCGAAAGCAGCAGGGTGTCCGCATACGTCTCCCGAAAACCGGCCGAATCCACGTCCGGCGGCAGGGCCAGGCGGGCGATTTCCGGCAGCAGCTTCTCGAAGTTGTTGCCCAGTTCCTTGACAAGCGCCGCTTCCACGTTCGGCGACTTGCCGCTCTCCAGCATGCCGGCCACCGACATCGACATGCGCCTGAGTGTCATGAGGTGGCCGGCAATGCGGCCGATTGCCGCCGCCTGGGACGGGCCGGGCGAGGTCCCGCAGGCCCTCACGAACTCCACGAACACCCGGAACGCGGACAGGTAGCGCTCCGGGCCGCTGCGTTCGTAGCCGAGTTCCGAGGTCACCTGTTCCCAGCCGTTGCCCGGCTCCCCGACCAGATTCTCCGCGGGGACCAAGGCATCGGTGAAGACCACTTCGTTGAAGTCTTCGTCGCCGGCCATGTTCCTGATGGGACGCACCTCGATACCGGGGCCCTTCAGGTCGACGATGAACTGGGACAACCCCGCGTGGCGGTTTTCGCCCCGCGGTTCCGTGCGAACCAGCGCAATCATGCAGTGATTGAGATGCGCGCCGGACGTCCACAGCTTCGTTCCGTTCAGCAGCCAGCCACCCTGGACGGCGCCCGCCGTAGTGCGTACCGATGCCAGGTCCGAGCCGGAGTTCGGCTCGCTCATGCCGATGGAGAAAAAGCACCGCCCTTGCGTGATTCGAGGCAGGTATTCCCGTCGCTGGGCTTCCGTGCCGTACCGCAACAGCAGCGGACCGCTCTGGCGGTCGGCGATCCAGTGCGCCATGACGGGTGCGCCGGCGGCCAGCAACTCCTCGGTAACCACGTAGCGCTCGAAAAAGCTGCGTCCGCCCCCGCCGTATACCTCGGGCCAGGTCATGCCGATCCAGCCCCGTTCGCCGAGGCGCGCGGAGAATTCCGGATCGTAGCCCGAGCCGAAGTCCGAGTTCGGCCGCGGCAGTTCGCCGTCGTAGCCGTCGATAAACGCCCTGACCTCCCGGCGCAGGTCGGCGGCATTGTCGGGCAGCGTTACCCCATCGAATCGCAACACGCTTGTCTCCTGAAGGTTCCGGCTGGCGTGGCAGGGGCCAACTCTAATTGCAGCGTCCGCTCAAGCGCAATGTTGACAGGCCTGAAGCCCACAGGCAGGTTTAGCCCGCGTATTGCACCACGCTCCCAAGAGACATCAGATAATGCTCAAATCCACGACTCGGCTGCAAATCCCGGAGCCGGCAACCCGTGGCAAAGGCTTGGCCGGCCGCGCTCGATGAGCCCTGAAGACAGGCTCAGGGCGCTGTTCCAGCCCGCGCTGGACGACATCGCCAAACGCTCCACGGTCGCGGACCGGTTCGTGCACCGGGACGTCTACCGGCTGTACATCGCGACCCTGTGGGCAAACGTGGTCATGGACCCCGACGACGCCGGCATCATCGAAGAGGATCTCGAAGACCTTTCCGTGGTTCTGAACGCGGAGATCGAGCGCGTACTGGGCGCCGGCCACGACCTCACCTCCTGCTTCGGCTTCGTGAACAGCAAGAAGGGCCAGGCCGCCATGGAGGAGGCGCGGCTCACCCCCAATCACAAGGACCTGCTGCTGTACTTCTGCTCCCTGATCCTCGATCCGGAAGGTCACCGGAAATGGGCGGATACCGTCCGGGACAAGCTGACCGCCCGGGAACGGCCAGCAGCCCGTGGCAAAAGTCCGGCGTAGCACCGAGAGGGGCGCGAGGGCCCGGTTTCACGACCGGGTTACGTTGATCAGCACTTCCCGGTTGTCCCGGTGGTGCCGGTGCTCCCAGAGAAAAATGCCCTGCCAGGTACCGAGCGCCAGTTCTCCGCCCACCAGGGGGATGGACAGGCTCGTCGCGGTCAACGCCGACTTGATGTGCGCCGGCATGTCGTCGGGGCCTTCCGCCGTGTGGGTATAAAGCCGTTCCTCCTCGGGCACCATGCGGTTCAGCCAGCCCTCCAGGTCTCTGAGAACGGCCGGGTCCGCATTTTCCTGAATGAGCAGGCTCGCCGAGGTATGCCGGATGAACAGGGTCGCCAGCCCGTCCTGCACGCCCGACCCGCGAACCGTCTCCGCCACCTCCCGAGTGATCTCGAGCAGGCCTTGCCCGCGGGCGCTTACGGTGAGGTTCAGGTTCATGCAGGTTACCCTTCGGTAGCGGTCGGTGCGGAAGAATACCGTAGCGCCTGTCGCAAATCCCGGCCTGTGGTGGAGCGAGCATGCGTGAACTCGACGAGCGGCTTGGTGCAACTTGCGGGTCAAGCAACGGGATTCCGGGTAGAGCCGGGCGCGGCACGCACTCAAGGCGTTCCGTACAGCCGTTCGTGCGCACCCCGGAACAGCGCCTCGGCCTCGACCGCCTGCGCGAGGCCCGGCTCATCCGGAGTCAGTTTCTCCCCGTCGTAGCGCCAGCCGAGCAGGCCGCCGCCACGCACGAGAACGGTCATGCGGTCCCGGCCGAGCATGCCCACCTCGTGGTGCAATTCGACCGGCACCGGCCCGTCGCCGCGCAACAGGCTGCGGCCGTAGAATGATTCCTCGGGCGTGATACCCAGCAATTCGAACAGGGTCACCGCCAGGCTCATGATGGACCCCTGGTGGTCGATCACCGCGGGCTGCAGCTTGCCCGGGCTGTAGAGTACCAGCGGCACCCGGAAGCCCTGGGCCGGCACCAGGGCCGGGCCCGCGTGCACCGGGCCATGGTCGACCGCCACCACGAACAGCGTATCGTCGAACCAGGGACGGCGCTCCGCCTCGTCGAAGAACTCGCCCAGCGCCCAGTCGGCATAGGCGATCACGTATTCCCGCCTGCGCTCGTCGGAGGGATAGTCGATGCGCCCGTCGGGAAAGTCGAAGGGACGGTGGTTGGACACCGTCAGGGTGGTGAGCATTACCCGGTCGAAGCCAGCGGCCAGGCGGTCCATTTCCTGCAGGACCTTGTCGAACAGTATTTCGTCGGCGACGCCCCAGCTCGTCTCGAACCAGCGGTCATCGAAATCGTAACGGTCCAGCATCTCGTGGTAGCCGATGCGCCGCCAATAGTCGTGAAAGCTCGTGAAACCCGGCCAGCCGCCGTAGACGAACATCGTCCGGAACCCGGCCCTGCCCAACTCCCGGGGCAGCGAGGGCAACCGCTCGAGGCGCGGCTCCGTGGTGACCACCACGCCGGGCAACGGCGGATAGCCGTTCAGTATGGCTTCGAGCCCCCGGATCGTGAATCCTCCCGTCGCATAGACGGATTCGAAGGCAAGGCCCCGCTCGGCCAGCGCCTTGATTCTCGGCATGTAACGAGCCCGCATGTCCGCGTCTCGCCAGAATTCGCCACCCAACGACTCCTCGATGATGAGCACCACGTGCCTGAAGGACTCCGACGCCGCGATTCCCGGCTGCATGGCGCCCCCATCTGCCACCGTTGCAGTCGTTCCAGCAGGGAACTCGGCCGCCACGGCCGGTTCAGCCGGGCGCGCCCCCGCTGCAGGCGTGCTTGCCGCAAGTGCCGGTGCCACCGCCGGATCCGTGGGGTCGGGGCGCCAGTAGAACCCCTCCCAGACGCTCTCATCCACCCGCGCGGCCATCAGGGCGCCCAGATAGGCATTGCTGCTCAGATGGTGCAGGTGCCTCGAGTGGCCCGCGACGCCCGGCGTGCCGAAGGCCACCACGGCAGCCCCCAACAATATCCACAGGCCGCAGACGGCGCGGTCCAGTCCGGTCAACCTGTCCGGCAGCCAGCGGCTGATCCAACGGGTGACGAACCACACCAGGGCCGCGAACGGCACACCGAAAAGGCCCAGGAAGAACTGCTCGTCCAGAAACACCAGCACCTCGCGCGGGTATTCCGCGTAGTGCAGGACGAACCGGTCGAACCGGCTCTGGAACTCGAGCCAATAGGTGCAATCGGCGATGAACACGACGGCGACCAATGCCAGCGTGCAGCCCAGCCACCAGCGCGCGAACCGCGCGCCGACCAGAAAGCCCAGGCCGAGGAAGGCAAAAACCAGGAACAGTGCCTGCAGGTCGCTGCCGAAGCCGGTCAGAACCGCAATGAAGCGGTCGCTGACTGCCTCCTCTTGCAATCCGTAGGCTACATAGGCCCGGAACGCCAGGCCCGGGCAGAACCAGAGACCCGCAAACCACAGCCAGAAGCGCGCCGGCACGCCACCCCCGGCCCGCGGAGAGGCTTCTGCAGCGGACTTACTGTCTTTCTTGACCCATTTTCTGGTCACGCGGCCTTCTCGGATACCCAGGACAACAACACCGGCAACAGGAACACCGTAAACAGCAACAATAGCGAAACCGCCACGGCCAGCAAGAGGCCGATGGAGGCCGTACCCTGGTGCGGGGAGAACGACAGGGCCACGAAGGTGCCGACGGTGGTCAGCGTACTCAGCAGCACGGCGCGCGGCGTGCTCGAATGCATGAGCCGGGGAACGTCGCCTTCACCTCGATAGCGGTCGACCACATGTACGCCGTTGTCCACCCCAAGACCGAAAATCAGCGGCAGGACGAGAATGTTCGCCATGTTGAGCGGCGTGTTGAACACGACGCCCAGGGCAAGCGTGAAGATCACAGCCATGGCCAGCGGCACCAGAATCAGCACGGCGTATCGCAAACTCTGGAACATGAGCACCAGTACCAGGCCGATCGACGCCAGCGCGAAGATCATCGCCTGAATGAAGCTGTCCATGACGATTTCGCCGATGCCCCACTCGATGACCGGCCGCCCCGTGGCCAGCGGCGCCTCTTCGCGCACACCTTCGATGAACCGGCTGAGTGCATCCACCGGCGCAACATTCTCCGCCGGCAACACGATGGTCAGGTGCTTGCCCTCGGCATTGACCATTCGCTCCCGCACTTCCCACGGCAGATCCGTATCCTCCACGGGACCGACCAGCACGGCCCGCCGCATCCATTCCAGTTCCTCGACCAGGTTGTCGATCACGCCCCCCTGCCAGGTGAGCAGGCGCTCGGGCGGGACCGACTCCAGCGCATCCAGTGCCTCGCGCAGCCCCGCAAAGCGGCCATCGGCGTCGAATTCGTCAATCGCCTGCATCAGTTGCCGCACACTTTGCTGCAGTTCATCCAGCGACGGCTCGTCGAGTTGCCGCAGCGGCTCGATGGCGCTCCAGAGGATCTCCTGCAGATCCTCCAATGCCAGCAGCTTGTCGTCCTGGTCGTCCGGCACGAAGTTGGCAAGCGAAACCACGGAATCGACGACGGGGAGGTTTTCCAGGCCGGCGGTCGCAATGGGCTCGTCGCTCAGGATGGACAGCGCGTAATCCGTGGCCCGCCCGTCTTCCTGCAGCGTACGCAGCGTCCGCATGGATTCGGACTCCGGATCTTTCAGCGCCAGTACGCTGTAGTCGAAACGGGAAAGGCTCGCCACCGCGATGCCACCGCACACCAGGACAGATATCGATATCACCACCCGTGCCCGATGGGAAATCAGGTGCCCCACCAGCCGCTCGCTGGTCGGGACGTCCATCGTATGCGGATTGACCGGCCTGCAGACGGTGTAGAACGCGGGCAGCAGCGTGAACGTCAGGAACCCCGCTATGACCATCCCGCCCGCCGAGATCACGCCGAGATCCGCCAGGCCCCGGTAGTCCGTCGGCCAGAACCCCAGAAATCCCAGGGCGGTGGTGACCGTGCAGATGAATATGGCCCCGCCCACGCTGCGGGTAGCCGCGGTCAGCGCCCGCTCGATGCTGGCGAGACCCGCTCCCACCGCCTCCTGGTAGCGCAGCGAAAAATGGATCGCGAAATCCACCCCGAGGCCGAAGAACATGACCAGGAAAACAATGGAAAGCGTGTTGTACTCGCCCACGGTCAGCATCGCGAACGCAGACGTCCAGGCCATGCCCATGCCCAGCATGGCGAACGTCGCCAGAATGATGATGATCGACCGGACGCCGACGACCAGCACCAGTACCAGCAGCCCGATGGCCAGCAGGCCGGTCATCTCCAGACCCCCGACGGCCGCCTCGATTTCCTCGTGGGTCAGCGCCACCTCGCCCGTGATGCCGACGGACACTTCCGGTGGCGGGTCGACGACGGCCAGGATTTCCCGCAACTCCTGCATCACTGCCGCGTTGGCCGCCGTCTCGCGGATGGCCAGGTTGCTCTTGAGCAATATCAACCGGTAGTGGGTCTCGTCCGTACCGAAGATTTCATTGGTCCAGTACACCGTGGGGTCGGCACCGGCCACAGCCGCCCTGGCCGAGGTTTCGAGCCACTCGACGATGGTGTCGAAGCCGCTCGGCGGATCGTTCTCCACGCCGTCGGCCACCAGGTCCAGCATGCTTCTCAGGCTTGGATCCTCGGCAACACCGGTCAACCAGGGCTGGGCCTCCGCCAGCCGGTCGAACATGTCGTCAAGCTCGTCTTCATCGAGATAGAGCAAGGCGTGGTCCCGGAAGAACGGGTGGTTCTCGCCGGCATAGACGGCCCGGAAACGGTCCGGCCGGTTGCGGATTTCAGCCTCGAGCCGGCGCGCGGTGTCCTCGACCTGCTTGAACGCGGTTCCCGACACCACCACTACCGCCGTCTTGACGTAGTCCGGAAAAGCGTCCTGGAACCGATCGAAGTCGTCGCGCCAGGGGGTGTCCTGGCGGATCAGTTCCTTGAGGTTCGAACTCATCTGGAACCGGTCGACCGCCACCCAGCTCAAGGCCATGGTGGCGACAGACAGCAGTATCAGCGTGATCCACGCGTGTCCGGCAACCCAGGAGACCCACCGGGCGAGGCGTTCTATCACCCAGCGTTCGATCATCGCCCTGCGTCGAACCCGTCCTCCTCCTCGAATTCATCGAAGAAATCGTCGAAGTCGTCCAGGGGAGGATTACCGTCGTAAATGAGGAACTTGCGGCGCTGGACATAGGCCTCCCGCGTGAACACGTAGGCATCCAGGGCCGCGGCGTCGCGGGTTTCCGTGAGATCCAGCGCGCCGGCGCGTGCGCTGACCACATCGAGGCCGCTGATGCCGAGATTGTGGAAGTCACCCAGTACCAGTCTCGGAAGGATACCCCGCAGGACGAGTACCGGCAGGTCGCGAACCGTGGACGGACCGGCCAGCGGCACGTAGATATAGCGGCTCTTTTTCCAGCCCCACACCGCAAGCGTCTGGCCGATGTCCTCGTCCTGGTGGTAGAGACCCGCGGGGGTGGCAACGTCGAACAATCCCCCGAGGCCGACCGTGGAGTTGATGACGAAGCGCAGCGCATCGGTAGCACCCCGGTTCGGCTTGCCCTGCAGAAAACCGTTGGCGCTGCTGTCGAGGCTCCTGAGGTTGCTGAAGAAATTGCTGATGCCCGTTTCCACCAGGTCGGGGGCGATCGACTGGTAACCCCGCGCAATCGGCGCCATGGCGTGTTCGTCGATCGATTCGGAGAATTCGTAGGAACCGCGGTTGAAGTCTTCGTTCAGGTCGTACACGCCGTAATCCGGGCCTTCAAGTGACGCACAGGCTGCTTGAAATGCCAGCACCAGTCCCAAACCGGCGATCCGCACCGCAAGCCCGCTTCGCTCGACACCCTGCCGCCGCGCACGGCATCGCAACCGGCCTCCGCCGCCACGCCCCGCCGCGGCCATCCGGCATGACCAGGCACACGCCCGCGACCCGCGCCAAAAGCCAATGGTCATCGCACATCCCCCTTAATCGGCATCGCTCATTTCGGCGATGTTTTCTTTCATGTCGCGGATCAGCGCATCGTAGCCGTCCTGCTTGATGATGCTGTTGTAATCCGCCCGTCTCAGCGACAGGTCGCTGACGCCGTCGGCCACCACGTTGAAGACGGCACCGGCGTTGAAATAGTAGTCGAGGTTGACCCGCTCCCCGTTCGACCTGACGAGTTGGGTCTTCACCACCCAACCCCTGCGCCCGGCGAGGGATTCGAGCCGCTCGAACCGCTGCCCGTCGAAACTGTCGAAACGGTCCGCGTAGGTGGCGGCAATCAGGGCCTCGAGAAGTTCGCGAAACTCCTGCTGCCTGGCCTCGTCGAGATCCCGCCAGGTTCTCCCGAGGGTGATGCGGGACACGGTTGCAATATCAAAAAAGCCCGGCGCCGCCGGTTCCACCGCGGCCAGCCGGTCCGCATAACGCGCCGTCTGCATGACGTCGATGAGCAGGGCGTGAAAGTCATCGATCTTGCCGTTGACCGTCTCTTCGTCGACGGCGAGTGCTTCTTCCGGCAAGGCGACTCCCGGCAATCCCCCGAAAACCAGCGCAAGGCCAAGCCCCGCCACCCGCAGCAACCGCCTCATTGCACCAGCGCCAGCGAGAACCAGGGAACATAGGTGATCAGCAGCAGCGCGATCAGCAGCACCACCATGAACGGCCAGCAGGCTGCATAGAGTTCCAGCACCGGCTTCTTGAACCGGTAGCTGGCGATGAACAGGTTCATGCCTACGGGCGGCGTGAAATATCCGATCTGCATGTTCGCCAGAAATATGATGCCGAGGTGAATCGGGTGAATGCCATAGCCTACAGCCGCGGGCAAGATCAGCGGCACCATGATGACCAACGCGGAAAAGATGTCCAGCATGGCGCCAAGCGCCAGCAGCAGTATGTTCAACAGCAGCAGGAAGGCGACGGCGCTGTCGATGTGGCTCTGCATGAACTCGAACAGCCGTTGCGGCACCTCGGCATCGACCAGGAAATTCGTGAACGCCAGCGCCACGCCCAGCACCAGCAGAATGCCGCCCACCATCACCATGGCGTCGATGGTGATGCGCGGCAGCTCCGCAAGCCTGATGTCGCGATACAGCGCCACCTGGGCGACGGAAACGTAGACGGCCGTGACCGCGGCGGCTTCGGAAATGGCAAAGTACCCGGAGTAGATGCCACCCAGAACCACCAGGGGCAACGGCAGCTCCCAGCGGGCGTCGATCAGCGCCCGGCCCACCGCGCTCCAGGCAAAGGGCGTCCTGGGTACGCTGCCGTCCCGGTGCAGCCACAGCGTCCAGCCCACCAGGCAGGTGAGCATCAGCAGCAGCGGCAGGATACCCGCCATGAACAGGTCGACGATGGTGAACGGTTCCCCGATGCCCATCTGCTGCACGATGATGCCGTAGAGGATCAGCGGCACCGAGGGCACCAGCAACAGGCCCAGGCTGCCGGAGGTGGTCACCAGCCCCAGGCTGAACCTCTCGCGGAACCCGGCCTTGACTAGCGCCGGCAGCAGCAACGCCCCCAGGGCGACGATGGTGACTCCCGATGCACCGGTCAGCGCGGTGAATACCGCGCAGACAACGAACCCCACCACCGCGAGCCCACTGGGCAGCCAGCCGAACAGGCTCTGCGCCAGGTTGACGAGGCGCTCGGACGTTTTCGATTCGGAAAGCACATAGCCGGCGTAGGTGAACAGCGGCAGCGCCACCAACAGCGGCGTGTCGACGATGCGGTATACCTCGATGGCGACGATGGCGAGGTCGATGTCGGCGGACAGGAAACCCAGCATGGCGGCGCCCATCAGCACGGCCAGCAGGGGCGCACCCGCGAGAGCCGCCGCCACGACGGCCATGATTCCCAACCAGATCACGGCGGTTTCACCGTGTGCAGGAGGTAGCGCAGGCTCATGACGCCGGCGCCGACGGGCAGGATCGCCTCACAGACCCAGGCCGGCACCGAGCCGAACGCGATGACCCCATCCTGATACTCGAAGCGCACGAACTTGAAGCTGAACCAGGCGAAGACCCCCAGCACCACGCAGGTGAACGCGCACGCGAACCGTTGCAGCCAGGGCTTGAAGGACTCGCTGGCGAACCGGGAAACGATGTCGATGCGGATGTGTTCGTCGTTGCGCGAAGCCACCATGGCCCCCACCATGGCGCCCCACAGCACCAGCACCCGCACCAGCGCATCTCCCCACAGCAGCCCGGTATCGAAGAAATTGCGGGCCACCACCTGCCAGGCGGCCAGCAGCATCATGGCGGCGAGCACGGTGACCAGCAATGCGCTCTCGATCAGGCGCAGTCCGGCTGTCGTTCGCTTGATGACGTCAACCCGCATATTTCCCGGCAGATCCTCCAGCCGACCCGGTCAGGTCAATGGGGCCAGTATATTTCAGCAGGTCCGCCCGCGTTGCACCGGCAGGACCGGTCAACGGGATGCGCCGGCGGCCGGTTCGACCCGGGCCGCTATTCCGTCGATGCCCGGTAGTCTTGCAGGTGACCCTGCATCTCCTGGTAGCGGACCGACGAGATGAAGCCCTCGTCCACCATGCGGCGCGATGCGATATCCGCCAGGCGTTGCCATTCCTCACGCTCCGCCTGCGCCGTTTCGTGCCACGCCAGGCCCTGGTTCCGGAGCGCGGCCGATGCCTGTTCGTGGTCGCTGCGGCTGCGGGCATTGACCGTCTCCACCACGCCACCCATGACCCGCTGCACGACCATCCGGTCGGCTTCCTCGAGCCGGTCGAACGACCTCTTCGCCACCGCCAGCAATCCGTAGACGTACACCATCGGCAGATCCATGACGTGCTCGAGTTGGGTATGCCACTGCAACGCGATAGCCGCCACCGGCGGCGTGGCGACACTGTCGATCAGGCCGGTCTGCAGCCCGCCCAGCACATCGGCGATCGGCAGCGGGATCGGCGCAATGTCGAACGCGCCGAAAGCACGTGCGGAGCCCGGGTCGTTGTCGGGCACCCACACCTTCAGCGCCCTGGCATCCTCGACACTGGTGATCACGGCCTGCGACATGGCGTGCGCGAACCCGACCTCGGCAATGCCGAAGGCAACGAAGCCCTTTTCCGCCAGGCCTGCGAGCAATGCATCGTCCATCCGGCCACGCACGTAGTCCGCCTCGCTGCCGGACCGGAAAGCCATGGGCAGGCTGTACAGGCCGATATCGGGGTAGTTCTGTACCAGGGCCCCGGCGGTGACGACGGCGCCGTGCAGTTGCCCGACCCGTATCTTGCGCAGCACCGCCTTGTCGTCGCCCATTACGCCGCCCGGGTAGAACTTGAACGAGACCCTGCCGCTGGTCTCGGCTTCCACCTGCCTGCCGCCGTCGCGGAGCATCTTCATCCACAGCGACCCGTCCGGAGACAGCGTCGCGACCTTCAGCGTCGCCGCCGCGGCCGTGCCGCTCACGAGCAACGCCAACACGACCGCCGCCATGCGGATTGCCCCGCGCAGCGCGCAAGCACGCCGCCACCGCGGCGGGAAGCCGACACGCCTTGTCGCCCGCAGCCGCGGAGCCTCTCGACCCGACCAGCAGCGGCGAGTCCTTGCATGGACGGGCAAATCCAGGTCAGAAATAGTCATCGGCGGACTCCAGAAGTTCCTTCGCTTGCCGTTTGGCAACGGCGTTCATCAGTCTCAGGTCCGGCAGATCGTCGTCGGCCGCAAGAACCTCCTCGAGCAGGCTGTCATGCAGCGGCCGATCGAACACCATGCGGGCATACTGGTCGGCGAACATTACCTTGGTAAGCAGGTGGCGCCCTTCCGAGAGGGCGATGGCCCGCTCGAAATGATACCGCCCGATCTCCGGCCTGCCGCCGAGCGCCGGCGGCAGCAGCACCTCGAAAACACCGAGGTACAGGTGCGGCCCGCCGTAATCGTAGCCCTCGTCAAGGTCGGCGACACGGGCGATCAGGGCCTTCACCCTGCCGAGTTCCGCAATCGCGTTGAAGTCATCGCTGTGCGCCTGTATCCAGCCGGCCCAACTGGTCGCAAGCCCGTAGACCAGGGGCACATCCTTGCGTTCGAGGCCCGCAACCCACTGTTCGAATTCGGCGTAGGGCCGGCCCACGACGCCGCAACCGTCCCTGACGCCCAGGCACACCGCCCGGGACGCCAGCGCCTTCGCCTTGGCCGACATCAGGCGGGCGCGGTCTTCATCGGTAACGAACGCGCCTGCATAGGCCGAGTTCAGCGTTGCCGCCGCCGACAGCAGCGTCACGTTGTCGGGCGTGCTCTCCAGCAAGCCGTCGATGAGGATCAGGTAGGCGGGCGCGCCTTCGCGCACGACGTCCACGTCGGGATTCTCGAGAATGGCTGCCGACAGATCCGTGGCCAGGCCTTCCGTAACGTTGGAAATCAGCGAGGAACACCCCGAAGCGACCAGCATGGCCAGCAACATCGGAACAGCCCCGGCAAGCCGGATTCCAATAGCGATGCTCATTCGGCCGTCCGCCCTGGCGAACTGCTGCAAAGCCCTGTGGACGTTATCAATGGGTGTCGTTCCCCGCAAAGCCCGCGCATCCTCCGAAGCAGGCCGCCCCGTGTCAAGGACCGTTACCCGGCCAGGCAACCCGGTTCCTGCCACGGGCAGCATTTCCGTCAACGGACCTGCGCCCACCGGAGCCCCTTACCAACTGCGAAGCTGCTAAGATGCGCGCTTTTTTGACCACCCGGAATCATGCCGAGTTTCCGCAGCGGAAACCTGAACATCTACTATGAGCAATGGGGCTCCAGGGCAGATCCGCCCCTGGTGCTGATCCATGGGCTTTCCTGTCAGATCATCCACTGGCCGCAGCCGTTCATCGATGCGTTGACCGAAGCCGGGTTGCGGGTCATCGCCCCGGACAACCGGGACATCGGGCTGTCCGACAGGGTAGATGAACCGGCCCCGGACCTGCTCGACGTTCTCAATGACCCGGCTGCCCACCCCTGCCCCTACACGCTGAGCGACATGGCAGGCGACGTGGTGGGCCTGCTAAATCACCTGGGTCAGGCGGGTGCTCACATCGTCGGCCTGTCGATGGGCGGGATGATTGCGCAGACGATGGCGATCGAACATCCCGAGCGGTGCTTCACGCTGACCTCCATCATGTCGTCGAGCGGCAATCCGGACCTGCCGCCGGGCGATGACGAGGTCCAGATGAAATTCGTCGCGCCCCTGCCGCCGGAGCGCGACGCGGCTGTCACGCAGTACCAGCAGGCATGGCAGGCGGCAGCGGGGCCGCACTTCGATTCGATGCAAGTCGGGCTCGCCCGGGTATCGGCCCAGGCCATCGAGCGCGGTTTCCCCCGGGACGGCTTCATCCGCCAACTGCTCGCCATCCTGCACCAGGAAGACCGCCGCTCCGCGCTCGCCAAGCTGGAAGTGCCAGGCCTCGTCATACACGGCAACGCCGACCCGCTGGTGCCCCTGGCTGCCGGCGAGGATACGGCAAAGGCCCTGGCCAACGGCAAGCTCGCGGTTCTGGACAAGCTCGGCCACGACCTGCCCGACGCGATGCTGCCCGAGATCGCGGGCCACATCATCGGACACGTCCGCATGGTGCACGCCACCCGGTAATCTGGCCGACCAACGAGCGGGTACAAGTCATCTATCGATTCAAACAGCCCTTTCGCGACGGCACAACGCACGTCGTGCCCGATCCGCTCGACTTCATTGCTCGGCTGGCGACAAACCACTGGCACCCATGTCGTGGATGCAGCGCCTTAGACGTGTCTTCTCCATTGACCTAGAGGCTTGTCCCAAGTGCAGCGGCAAGCTGCGCAGCCGACTACAAAATCGATTCCAGTTTCGTCCCCATCGCCCTAGCACAACACACCCACACGCAAGCGGAGCGGCTCAAACCCAACTCAACTCGAACAGATTCAGCGCGCCGATACTCGCCGATGGTTGCGGCCAGAAGAAACACACGCCGGTGCATTGGGACACACAGGGATAGGGAAGGTGGGATAGTGGAGATGTGTCCCCTTTCCCCGGCCACGGCTTGCCGTTCTATGACCGCTCGATGAGCCTGCCGGACAGGTACTTGTGGATCACGCTCGACAGAAGCGTCTGGTAGGGTAGGCCTTCCTCCCTCGCTCGCGCATGGGCGAGGTCGAAGTCGCGTTCGGTGACCCGGAGGTTCACGCGCCGGGTTTTGTTGAATGTGTTGCGGGCCGCTTCACGTGCGGTCGCCATCTCCTGCTGCGCGTCCGGACGGGCGATCAGTCCACCGCGCTCGAATCGGTCGAGGATGTCCCGTTCCTCGGCATCCATTGTCTTGCTCATGGTGATGGCCTCCTCTGGTATTCCCGCATTGCCTTGCGGCTGGTCTCTCCTGATGGCTACCGGCCCCGCGTTTGCGGCACATGCTTCAGCAACTCCGGCATCTGCCGTTTCATGAAGGCGTCGAACATCGGCACCGTGAAGGAAGTTTCTCCGTGCCGCTGGCTCCATACCATGCCCTTGGTAATGAGATGTTGGCGTACCGTAGCCACGGATGAGGTCCGAACGCCCAGCGCTTCGGCAATGCGGCCGGTACCGTGCGGTCCCGGCCCAAGCTCGGCCATGGCCCGCAGGTACTTTTGCTCCAGGGGTGTCAGCCGGTCGAAGCGGACCCGGAAGAAGTTGTTGTCCAGTTGTGACACCACGCCGGAGCTGGCGGAGCGAACCATCGCTCTGGTGATCGGGCTGGTGGGCGCGGCATTCCAGACTTGAAACCCCCACTCCTGAATGAAGTAGGGGAAATTCTCCGCCGCGACGAGGACGAGCTCTGCGGCGGCGTCCTCAAACGCCACGCCTTCGGCTTGTGCTGGCTTCAACAGCGCGGCACGGGCGTCATCGGGTTCCAAGGCCCCCACCTGTGGATAGTCGAACAGCCGCTCCGCGTAGGACTTGGCTTTGCCGGCCAGCGCCGCCACTTGGGGCAATCCTGCGCCGACGAAAAGGAAGGGCAGATTGCGTTGCGCGATTTCGTGACAGGCGACGATGACGGCAGCGAGTTCCGATGGCGAGAGGTATTGGATTTCGTCGATGAACAACCCAATCGCGGTTTGCCGATCAGCGGCCGCTTCCGCCAGTGCAACCAGCAGTTGGGGCAGATCCTGTTCCAGATTGCCGCTATCGCCCTCGCCGGGCGACAGATCCACGCTGAATTCCAGGTCAACGTCAACGGCCTTCACCTTGAAGGCCCGAGCGAACTTCCCAAGCACGTTCGCTGCGCGGCGCAACTGGTGAGTCGCGGCTTGGCGAAGATCGAGGCCATGCAACAATCGGCGCAGTTCGGGTACGAGCAGTTGGGGCAAGGAGGCGCCTTCGGGCGCTTCGATTCGGGCGGCGCGGAAGCCCTTCTCTTCGGCGGTTGAGCGCAGCCGGTTCAGCAGGACGGTTTTGCCCACTCCCCGAAGCCCCAGCAGAATCAAGCCCTTGGCCGGACGACCGGCCAAGACGCGGTCCATGTCGATGGAAGCCTCGGAGAGCAGGCGGTCCCGCCCCGCGAGCTCTGGCGGCTGCAAGCCAGCGCCGGGGACATAGGGGTTGTTGAGGCGGTCCATCGCGGCAATCTAACATAAAATAACGGCGTTAACAGATAACTCGTTAACGCCGTTAATTTATGTAAATTTCTCGGCCCTGCGATGGACCTTGAGAACCGATATCCGCCCCAGGTCACGCCTTCCTGAAACGCCAGCCGTACATGAGGCGGCCGAAGAAGTTGAACCACTTTCTGCGCTCGGCGTCCTGAAACGGGTAGTCCGCGCCCAATTTCCGGGCAGTCACCACGCGGGACCCTCGGAACCCCTCGAAAACACCCGTTTCGCTTTCAGGCAGGAAGCGCCCGGGCTTCAGCACGCAGCGTTCTCCCGGCGGTGGCCTGCGTCCTTAGCCACCCAAGTTTCCGCCTCGGGTGGGGCAAGGGCGAGATTGCGAAGTCTGCTGGTTCAACCCTCGTGTGACTTCCGCATCCAAGCCGGGATGTCTCGCGCCCCGTGCAGGATCCGCCAGACATCGATGTCCGCCTCCCTCTCGACGTAGAAGATCAGGTACGGGAATCGGTCTGTTGGTAGAAAACGAAGGTCAGGGATGTCCAGTTCATGTGCGTAACGTGGCGAGCCGCTCCCCGGTAGTTCGGCGATGCGGCGAAGGGTAGCCTCGGCAGCATCAATGAAAGCCAGCGCGGCCGCCGCTCCCGCCTCTGCAAGATAGTGGTCGATGGCCTGATCGACGTCGTTGCGTGCCAGGTCGCGAAGGACGACCGGCTTGCCGCTCACCGGTCGGTGGCGCCGCGAACCCGACTGCGGAGGTTGTCAAAGTATCCGGAGTCAATGGTTGCTGACTGCGGCGAGGCCGCGCCTTCGAAAAGCAGGCCACGCAGCCGCTGCCGGTCACGGTCCTTGCGGATCAGTTCACGCATGTACTCGCTTGAACTGCCGTATCCAAGTGACCCGACCTGGTTGTCCACAAACTCTTTTAGAGAGTCGGGAAGCGATATGTTCATCGTGCTCATGACGCGAGCGTAACGCACGTTGGCAAAAATTGGCAAGCGACCAGCCCGCCAATCGACTCGCCCGGGAATCGGCCAAGGCCATCGAGGAGTGCAACCTGACCGGCTGGTAGATAGGGGGATCGACGCGCATTCCCGCCTCGAGCAATACGGCGCGCGCCGTCAACTCCGGCGTGGAACAGACCTCCGATGGTCCCCGCACTCAGGCGGGCAGCCGCCGCAGCGACTGGCGCCTCTCGGACCCAAAGCGATAGACGAGGAAGTGCGAATCGAAAGCGAACGCTTCGATGATGCCGAGGCGTTCCATCAGGGCGAACGTGGTGCAGTCCACGAAGCTGAAGTGTTGATCCCGGAATGCCTGGGCGATGTGCCAGGCCACCTCCAGGTCAACGGTTTCAACGGGGAGGATTGGCGTCCTGGTCTCGCGCAGGGTTTGCCAGAAGGTGATGGCGGCCGGGCGCCCCAGGCGGGCGCCGAGCAGGGAGCAGGTCTCGGCGACGATCAGCGCGGTGGTGACAAAGGACCCTTCGGATGCGTTTTCGGTGTAGAAACGGCTGGCATCGGCATGATGACGGTCCGAGCGGTTTGCAACGGCGTACCAGGCGCCTGTGTCAACCAGTATGCTCACGCTCAAGGGCCTCGCCCAGGTATCGGTCGTGTTGCTCGGAGACATCCGCGCGCCCGCATTCCCCGAGGCCGACGATGTTGAGCCAGGTTTCCGGAGCGACCCGCCCCGTCACCTGATTCGAATCGATGTGATCCTGCAGCGCCCGCCTAATAACCTCGGCCAGGGAAACCCGCTTCTCGTTCGCTTCAGCGCGCAAGGTTTCGAGCTGCTCCTGTTCCAGGTATACCATCGTCCGGGCCTTCATTGATCGCCACCTTCAGCCAAAGTGGCATTATTATGCCTACGCTGATGATGTCAGTGTACTCTTGGCGGCGACTGTCACAAAGCCGCACCAATCGGATTGTCGCGCCCGGGCGTTGGGCCCAGGTTGGTCCTGAAGCGTACCCGCGGTGAAGAAGGCGAGTGGCGGCGGCGCCGTGTCGTCGCCAACAGGGGGAAATCCCTCTATGGCGCCATCTTTGCCGAGACTAGAATTTCCCCGAGCGACGCAACGGCCGGCAGGAGCAGGCAACATGGCCAGATTCGCATTCGATTGGAGATTGCCGGCGGGAATCTGCATGGCCGCGGCCTGTTTCGCCGCCGGGCCCGCCTCCGCCCAGCAGACGCTGGAGGAGGTCATCGTCACGGCACAGAAACAGGCCAGCACGCTGCAGGACGAGCCCATCGCAATCACCGCCGTAACCGGGGATGAAATCGACCGTGCCGGCGGCGTCGACCCGGAAGTGCTCGGTGTCCTGGTGCCCAACATCCATGTCGGAGAAGAGACCAATCGCGACGGCATGCAGATCACGATTCGCGGCGTCTCGGGCACCGACGTGCGCAACGGCGCCGATCCCACCACGGCGTTTCACGTCGACGGTAGCTATGTCACTCGACTGTCCGGCGCCAACGCCTATTTTTTCGACGTGGAACGCATCGAGGTTCTGAGGGGGCCCCAGGGCACCCTGTACGGCCAGAACAGCACGGCGGGCGTGATCAACGTCATCACGAAAAAGCCGAGCCTCGAGGGCTTCGGGGGATCCCTCGAATTGACCGGCGGAAACTACGGGCTCTTCCAGGGCAAGGGCGCATTGAACATTCCCGTGTCCGATCAACTGGCGGCACGGCTCGCGTTCATCGCCAACAACAGGGACGGTTACCGCGAAAATGCCCCGGCGAAAGACGGTGACGATGCCGATGAACTGGGGTTGCGGGGCCACGTTCTCTTCGAACCCTCCGAGGAGACCTCTGCCCTGTTCACCGCGGAATACTATCAACGCAAGGGAGTGGGCGGCGTTGCCTCGTTCCATTCGTTCCCGGGCGATGCGAGCGGGCTGGAAAGCCGCGATCCCGCGGACGTCAATCCGATCGACACCGAGGGCTATCGTGACAACGCCGATGTCAACCTTCGCCTTGAGCTGAATCAGCATCTCGGGGCCGTCGAGCTGACCTATCTCGGTGCCTACCGTGACCATGAACGCGACTTTCTCGCTGACGCCGACTTCACGGCATTGGCCGATATCCATTCATTCGTGCAGGAACAGACCGACTCCGAAACCTGGACCCACGAAATCCGTCTGTCATCGGCCGGCGACGGGCCGCTGCAAGCCATCGTGGGCGGCTATTACCTGCGCGAGGAAATCGACGGAGACTTTCTCGTCGGCCTGACCACCGGCCAGTTTTTCCCATTCGGCGCGGGCCTGCCCTTCCGCGTGAGGTTCGTCGATCAGGGCCTCACCAACAAGAGCATCGCCGGATTCCTGCACACGACCTACGATCTCAACGATCGGGTTCAGCTCGTCGCCGGCCTTCGCTACACCGACAGCGAAAAGGACAAGGGCGGCACCCTTGACGATGTCGGCAAGACTGCCGACACGGCCATCGGCAGCTTTCAGACCGTGGGCTTCGCAAGCGGACCTACCTTTTTCCTCGCTCCCCAGATCTCGAACCCCTCGTTTGACGAGACAACCTGGAAGGTGGGCATCAATTTCAGGCCGGACGACGACAACCTGCTGTATGTCAGCGTCAGTACGGGATTCAAGGCGGGAGGGTTCAATCGCGGCAGCCAGGCCTTCCCCGGCGCCGATTCCCTTGTGACCTTCGAGCCGGAAACGGTCAGCGCGTTCGAAGCGGGCTGGAAGGCGGACCTGTTCGGGAACCGGGGTCGACTGAACGTGGCGGCGTTCTACTACGACTACGACGACCTGCAGCAGGCCCAGACCTTTACCGACGCCTCCGGAACCATCACCAACCAGACGATCAACGCCACGTCCGCCAATGTGTGGGGCCTCGAAGCCGAATTCGATGCGCTGATCGGCGAGTCCGGACGCCTGACCCTGTCCGCCGGCTACCTGGACACGGAGTTCGACACCTTCACCGGCGTCGACGACGCGCTCATCGTCGGTCTCCAGTCGATGGACGCATCCGGCAACCGGTTGACGCGCGCGCCCGACTTCACGGCGACCCTGTCGCTCATCCCCATGGTCTGGTCCGCGCCGTTCGGCGGTTCCGTAGAGCCCCGCATCCAGTTCCACTACGAGTCCGATGTGTCGCTGGGCATACTTGACCGGCCCTTCGAACGCCAGGGCTCCTTTACCAGGACAAACCTCAGTCTGCTCTATACCTCCGCCGACGCGGCGTGGCACGTTGAGTTGTTCGCACGGAACCTGGAAAACGAAGATGTCGCCACCTATCAGGAATGCTTCGACTTCCGCCAGGTCGGCGGCCCGGTGCGGCAATGCGAGCGGACCTACGCGGCGCCGCGCACCTGGGGCGGCAGTATAGGATTCAGTTTCTAGGCCCCGCCCGCCGGTACGCCTCGGGACACGAACGATTGCCGGTTGGCCGAGAGGCAGCCGCAGGCCGATTCGACGGTAGACGATGGACGAAAACGGGGGAAACCCGCACCATTCCGGCAACGCCGAACCCCCACGCGAGGTCAGGCTGTACGATGACCTGACCGTCAGCTTCCACGAGGCAGGCCGCGGTCTGCCCATCGTTTTCATACCGGGCTGGACCATGACCGGCAGGATGTTTTCGAAGAACCTGCACGCCCTGTCCCGCGAATATCGGGTCATCGCCTTCGACCCCCGCAGCCACGGTCGTTCCACGGCAACGGCGACCGACAACAACTACTACCAGCACGGGCGCGACCTCGCCGATCTCCTGGACGCGCTGGCCATCGAGGAGTGCATTCTGATCGGCTGGTCGATGGGGGGGATCACCGCGTATTCCTATCTTGAGCAATACGGCACCGGTCGGGTGCGGGGACTGGTCAGTGTCGATGTGTGCCCGAAGCCGGTGCGAACGCGCCAGGACGAATGGGGCATCGGGCCGCTCGAGCAGGTGCGGCGGATACAGGCCAGCGTCACGTCACCCGATCAGTCCGCATTCATCCGCCGTTACGCCGGCAACGACTACCTGACCGCCCCGGCCGGCGCCGACTTCGTGGACTTCATCGCCTCGGAGTCCATGAATACCCCGGCGACAACGGCTGCCCTGCTGCTCGCGGACGGCAATCTCTGCGACTACACGGAAGTCGCCAGTGAAGCCGACCGGCAGGTTCCCATACTTCACGTCGTCAGCGAGAAAGCGGAGACCCCCGCCGCCGATTGGCTGACCAGGAACATGCCGAACTCGAATATGCGGGCACTCGGCGCGCACATGATGTTCTGGGAGTTCCCCGACGAGTTCAACCAGTGCGTGACCGAGTTCGTCCGCAGCATTACCACCGCGGCCGGTCAATCGCTTTGGCAATCCGCGGACTGAGGCCCGCCTCGCTCGGCCGGGACTCAGCGCTGACCAAAGTTGGTTGTCGACTTGAATCGATGCGGCTAGTCGACCAGCAGCGCGACCAGAGAAGCCTTGTTCACGGCTCCCGTCTTGCTGTAGATGACCGACAGGTAGTTTTCGACGGTCTTCGCGCTGATGCCGATGGCGCCGGCAATCGCATGGTTGGTCATGCCCAGGGCAACCAGTTTGGCCACGTCCACCTGCCGGGGAGTGAGGTTGAAATTCTGTAATCGAACCGCGGAGAGCCCGGCGTGGGAAGGCGAGAGGGCCACGCACAGAAACTGTCGCGAACCGTCGTCATGCCGGATCGTGTCGACCTGCCAGAGTTTCTTCGAAGGGAGATCCACGTTGCGGATGGACCTGCACGGCCCCGTGTTGGCGTTCCCGCGTTTCAACTCAACCAGTTCCCGGGCAAGCTCGCTACGAAGAAGACGGAAGACATCGACTCCGCCGAGTTCGTCGAGAGTACTGAGATTGTGCGCGCGCAGGAGCGCTGAGGCGTCACCGGCGAAACTCTGCAAAGTGAAGGACTCATCGAGCACCAGGTATCCGGAAATCTGCGAAGCCTTGAGCAACCGCTTCAATACCTCGGCTTCCCTGGCACTCGCCCGTTCCCTCTGGCGGAACCGAAGCGCCATTCCCAGGTAAGGAATGACGAGGCGCACCATGGCGAGATCCTTGTCGCTGTATGGATCCTGGGACCTCAATCTGTGCAGACCGATAAGCCCGAACGGCATCGACTGGGAGGAGAGGCCGAAGATCATTGCCTGGTGGATTCCCGTTTTGGCAATGAAGTCCCGATAGAACTCCGTGCTGACGTACGACCGTTCGCTCTCGACAACCCGGTCGGTGGTGGAAATCGCGAAGGGATCGCTGAAGTTGTTCCGATAATCCCTAAGCACCGGGTCCAGGTACTGGTAGTAATCGATGTACGAGCGCATGTGCCCGGGGTCGGCAATGTAGGAGCGCCCCGACGACAGCCCGATCCCACTGTCTTCAGCCTCGAACTCGATGAAGACGCCCGACACGGAGTTCAGCAGCGTCAACAACTCGGCTGTGACGATTTCGCCAAAGCTGTCCTCGCTCACGCATTCCCGCGCGAGGCTGCCGATGCGCGTGACGCCGTTCAGTTCATTGGCGGTGAAATTGACCATCCCGGTAATTCTATCCCCGAACCATGTCCATCACACGGCCCGGGGTCTCCAGGCGGTCGGCCTGATCCTTGCCCACCCCTACCCGTACGCGCTTGAGCGACGTGGTGAGCCTGCTCAACCACCCGGGTCATGCGGCGCCCAATTCGTCAGCCTGTCATTGGGAGGGATGATCAGGCCATCGAACGCGACTTCCTGCGGCGCCGGCTCCTATGAACCGCCGCCTCCCGTGTATTTCACCGACACGAACCAGCGGCGCGGTTCGGTGAACGGCACGTCGGTGGAGCCAAAGGCATCCACCACGAAACCACCTATGACTTCGCGTTCATCGCCCAGGTTGCGGCCATACACGCCCACCTCCCAGTCTCCTGTGCGAGTGACGTAGGTCACGCCTGCGTTGAATATGGCGAATCCACTGGCGTGCAGCCTGTCGAAGGTAGTCGCGGCCTCGTCGTTGGTGTAGTAAATGTCACCTCGGTAAGCAAGGTCGCCGCGGATACGCAAGGTACCGCCGCCCGCGAGGGCATGTTCGTACTGAACCAGCAGGTTGGCGTTCCATTCAGGTGCGTCGCGATACTTGCGGTGCGACAGGTCGTCCGCCTGGCCGGTGATGAAATTGGTCTGGTCGAACTTGTCAAACTCCGCGTTCAGCCAGGCTACGCCTCCCATCACGCTGAGACCTTCGCCCAGCAACGCGCTCAGTTCGAGTTCCGCGCCGGTCAGCGAGGATTCGGCGGCATTTTCCACCAGCAGAATCAAACCCGCTGCGGTGGCGGCGGACGAGGTGTTGACCAACTGTTGCTGGTCTTCATAGGCATTGTGGAAGACCGAGCCGTTCAACTGCAGGCGCTGCCCCATCGATTGCGATTTGAATCCGATCTCGTAGCTGGTCACCTTTTCCGGGTCGGCAACGGAAATTTCCTGGGTCGAGATCGGGCGGCCGTTGAAGACGCCGCTCTTGAAGCCTCTGGATATGTGGGCATAGCCCATCAGATCATCGCTGAAGCTGTAGTCGACACCGATCCTGGGAGAGAACTCGCTCCAGTCCTCTTCGCAGCTGAACCGGCTGCCGTTGCCCGAGGGCGTGACCGCCGAGCACTCCGGCGTGGGCGAAGGGCCGGGAAGAGCGATCGGTGTCTGGCTCGCCCGCTTGATGGTGAACGTATCCAGGGTTTTTTCTTCGTACGTGTAGCGCGCTCCGACGTTGAGCCTCAATCTCTCCGACAGGTGCAGGGTGCCGCTGAAGAAGCCCGCGTAACTGGTGGTTTCCTGATCACGGTCGTAGTTCAGGGTGAGGTCCAGCGGCACCGCCAGAAAACTCAAGGGTATCCCGTCGGGAGTGGTCACGAAGGGCGGCAGCGCCGACAAGGCTTCGTACAGCCCTCCCGCAATGGTGACCTCCGTGAGGTGGTTCGCATCCTCGTTGAAGAAATATGCGCCCAGGGTCCAGTCGAAGTTGCCGCCACGACTGCTCAACAGGAATTCCTGGGAAACCTGGTCGGTGTCGAAGCCGGTGCCCACGGCAAAATAGTCTTGCGGTTGGTTGTCGGAATCCCGGTAAACGTACGACTCCATGTTCCTGTACCCGGTCACGGACTTGAGTTCCAGGCCCCCCAGCAACCAGGTGTTCGTCCAGCTGATGCCCAGGGTTTCCAGGTCGTCCCTGTCCTTCTCGTTCAGCACTCCGCTGCGGTCGATGTCGTCGATGTTGGTCGCACAGCAACTCTCGCCCGCCGGGCCCAGCACAAACGCGTTGTACATGGTGGGGAAGAACTGGTTGGGGTCGAAATCCGACAACACGCGCGGGTAGACGTTCTGGTTCTGTTCCACCACATCCACGACAAGGTGGGACTGCCAGTCGCCCTCTGCATGCCAGTTCAAGTGTCCGCGCAAACCCCAGAGGTCATCGTTTCCGGCATTGTCGCCCCGGTCGCGCTCCTGCCAACCGTCGGAGTGTTTGCGCAGAACCGACAAGCTGGCAGCCAGGTCATCGCCGAGGGGGAACTCCACATAACCGTCAAAGGCCGTGTAGCCATCTTCGCCCACGGTGACTTCGCCGGCGTAACCAGTGTCGCCGGTGGGCGCGCGCGTCACCACATTGATCGCTCCGCCAATCGTGTTCTTGCCGAACAGCGTGCCCTGCGGGCCGCGCAGCACCTCGACCCGCTCAACGTCGGAGAACTCGACGTTCGCCCCTATGGTTCGCGCCAGGTAAACGCCGTCGACATAGACGCCCACACCCGGATCGGTAGTCACCGCGAAATCGAACTGTCCGACACCCCGGATGAACGCCTGCAGGGTTGAACCGCTGCCATCGGCGCTCACCAGGAAGTTCAGGTTGGGTGTGAGGTTCTCTATGTCCCTGATATCTGACAGACGCACGTCGGAAATCAGCGTGCCGGTCAAGGCGGTTACCGATATCGGAGTGTCCTGGAGATCCTCGCTGCGTTTTCGAGCAGTAACGACAATCTCTTCCAGCACCAGACCTTCTTCGGCCTTGAGCGGCGCGCCGGGTAGCAGGGCAAGCACGAGGACGAGGAGTGTCGGTAGGCCAAAGAAGTTGCTCAAGTAATGCCGAGTCATCGTAAACTCTTCTCCCGCGTGCACTTGTCAACAAGCGGGCATTTAATCACGGGCAGCCATTGGCAACTAGGCAAGAAGCAGCGCGGCTCGCATGATGCGCAAGGGAAGCTTCCAAGCGGTTCCCACCATGTTCGTGTCGCGGAGCGGAAGTGCGCTGAGGAGAAGCTGGATCAGGGAATTTGCGGAAAAGGTAGCGGTCGTCACCGGGGCGGCCAGCGGCATTGGCCTCGCACTGGCCCGCCACTGTCTCGGGTTGGGCATGCGGGTCATGCTCGCCGATGTGAATGCGGCGGGGCTGTCGAAGGCCTGCACCGAGCTTGCGGGTTCGGGTGCGGACATTCGCCAATGCAGGGTGGACGTGGCCGATGCAAGGCAGGTCGAGGTCCTGGCCGAGAAGACATTCGAGGAATTCGGACAGGTAGATCTCCTGTTCAACAACGCCGGGGTGCTCGAGACGGGGGTCGCCTGGCAAGAGAAACCACTAGTCGCGGATCGGTTGTTCAGCATCAACGTCCTGGGCGTGGTGCACGGCCTGCAGAGCTTCGTGCCGCGCATGCTGGCACAAGGCACGCCTTCCCACATCGTCAACACCGCGTCTGCGGCCGTCATCCTGCTGGCGCCCATGCTGGGGCTGTACACAGCCTCGAAGATGGCGGTGCGGGGTCTTACCGAGACGCTGCGCCTCGAACTCAAGGCGATGAACGCACCGATAAAAGTATCGATGCTCTGTCCCGGCCCCGTCCTGACCGCCATGACTGCCGACGCTGCGCGCGGCGACAACCAGTCGCGCCCGGCGCAGCAGTCGGACCTTGCTGCCATGAACGCGGCCGCGGGCGGGCTCGAGTACATGGATCCCGCGAAAGTGGCGGAAATCACTTTCGAGGCGATCCAGGAGGACCGTTTCTGGATATTCACGCACCCGGAGATGCTTGCGGAAGAGTTGCTTCCGCAAGACTGACCGGCGCCGCCGGGGATCATGCGGTGGCGGTGTATGCTTGATACCGTTTCCCAACCCAAACCGGACAATTGCGATGACAAACGAAGAGCGTCTGACTGCGTTGGAAGCCAGCCATCAACGCCTGCAGGACATCGAAGCGATCAAGCAACTCAAGGCGCAATACCTCAACGCCTGCGACCGCCAGGACCCGGAAGCGGTGCGTGGCTGTTTTGCCGAAGGAGAGGTCATCATCGACATGTCCTACTTCGGCCATTGCCGCAACCGCGACGAATTCGTCGATGGCGTTTTCGTGCCCCGCGGCTGTCACGATCACGTTCTCGACATGCACCACTGCAGCAACCCGGAGATCGAGCTGCTGTCAGAAACCGAAGCCCGGGGTACCTGGGCGCTGAACTACCGGAACATCAACACCCAGGAGCACACGCTGACGCTGCTCAGCGCCATGTACCACGACGAGTACCGCAAGATTCAGGGACAGTGGAAGATCAGCCGCTCGCGCACCGAATACCGCACGGCGCTCAACTGCAACTACGAACCCGGCACCCTGGAAGTGCAGGTTGCCGCGCGCTCCCTGGTGGAGAGTTGAGGCTTGCATGGAACAACGCTCTACGGACAAGGGGTTTTTCCGAGAGACGCCGAGCCGGCATGCGGTACGGTCCTCCTGCACGCTAAGCGACCAGGCTGTCGGTGGATTCCGGGCGCGCTGAACTGCTTTAAAGGTGCCGGTAGTTTGGCACCCGGCGCCGCACAGTTGCACCACGAAGCGCCCGATGTCTTCTTCACACTCTCCAACCCGCCGCTGCGGGATCGTGCGCTGGAAAGCTTCCGCCTCGTCCGGGTTGTTCTCCATCCACCAGAGCAATCCCGGCGACTTGGCATGGGGAAGAATGACATTCGCTCGAATACCGTCCGCACCCCACTCGCAGGCAGCGGCGCGGGTCAGTGAGCGGATAGCCTCCTTCACCGCCGCGTAGGCGCCGTATCCCGACATGTCCCAGCGCTTGGCCGCGGTGCTGGCCAGGTTGACGATGCAGCCATCTCCCTTGAGATGCGGATAAGCGAGTTTCATCAGCCGCAGGACAGCCAGAGGCCCGGATTCGAAACCGGCGCCGAATGCTTCCACGCAGGCATCCACCGCATGAGCCAGGTCGGCGCTGTTCTTGACGTCGCAGCGCACGGGCAGCGCCTCGCCGCCCCGCGCTTCAATCTCGCGGGCGCTCTGCTCAAGCTTGGCAAGGGTGCGCCCCGCCAGGGCGATGCGAACACCAGCCCGCCCCAGCGCAAATGCAATCCCCTGGCCCACGCCCTGCCCCGCTCCGGTGACCAGGGCCGCCTTGCCCTGCAATTCGTTCATCATCGTCCCTGGACCATGTCCATCACACGGCCCAGGGTCTCCAGGCGGCTGGCCAGATCCCTGCCCAAAGGATGCACCCGTAACGTAGTGACACCAGCAGCCCTATAGGCTTCCACCCGCTCCCGCACCATGCTCTCGTCGCCGAGCAGGTTGTTGCGCTTCACCATCTCCGTGGGGACCCTGTCGGCCGCTTCCTCGCGCCGACCGCTCACCCACAACTGCTGCACCTCGCGTGCCGTGTCTTCCCAACCGCCGCGCCGGTACGCTTCGTTGTAGAAATTGGTCTTCGGCGAACCCATGGCGCCGAGCGTGAAGGCCATCCCGGGTTTCAGCGGCGCGGCGAGCGCTTCGATGTCGTCGCCGAAGGCCACCGCACCACCGGCCTGAATGTCGATGTCGGCCAGCGACCGGCCGGCCGCCTCCGCACCGCGCCTGATGAAACCGAGGTGCGCGGATTCCGCGTCTTCCGGCGTGAACGAGGTGCCGAGCCACCCGTCGCCCGCCTCGCCCGTGTATTCGAGCGCTTTCGGAGCCAGGGTCGCGAAATAGATGGGAATGTCCGGGTTGCCGGGCTGGGCCAGGCGCAGGGCCTTACCCTCCCCGCCCGGCAACGGCAACCGGTGATACCGGCCCTCGTAAGCCAGCTTTTCCCCGGCGAAGGCGAGCCGGACTATGTCGACGGTCTCGCGCAACCGCGTCAGCGGCGCCTTGAACGGCCGCCCCTGCAGCCCTTCCACCACCTGCGGCCCGCTCACGCCAAGCCCGAGAATAAAGCGTCCCCCGGAGATGCTGTCCAGTGTAAGCGCGGTCATCGCGGTCATGCTCGGGGTGCGGGCGCTGATCTGCATGATGCCCGTGCCGAGGCGGATGCGCTCGGTCTTCGCGGCCAGATACGCCAGCGGCGCCACCGCATCCTGACCCCAGGCTTCAGCCGACCAGGCGGTGTCGACACCGAGCTTCTCGGCCTCCATGACGAACTCGACGCTTTCCTCGAATTCCCCGGGACGGCCCGACGCCGCCCCGCCGATGGCGATACTTGCCTTCAAGATTCCTCCTGTAACGACTTGCCCTGGGCTCTTGCGCGATTGCCCCCGCATCCTTATAAAGTCAGCGGGGGCACTATCAATATGAGCTTACAGAGCTTTGCGCTGCTTAAGAAGTTCGTCCGCCGGGGCGAACTGACCGTCATCGACCACGCAGGCGAACGCCACACCTTCGGGGCCGGGGAGCCCAGGGCGGCGATCCGCCTGAACACCGCCTCGGCATTCAGCGTCATGGCACGCAACCCGCAACTCAAGCTCGGCGAGGCCTACATGGATCAGTTGTGGGACGTGGGCGACGGCACGTTGCACGATGTCCTGACGCTGCTGCGCATCAATCTGGAGGCTGCCGTAGCCGCGGGCGGACGGTGGCAGCCGCTGAAGGCGCTGCTCTCCTCCTGGAACGGGATCACGGCGAGCCGGCGCAACGTCAGCCATCACTACGACCTCGACGAACCCCTGTTCCGCGCCTGCCTCGATGAGGCCATGCACTACTCCTGCGCCTACTTCCGCGACCGCGGCATGACGCTGGAGGAAGCCCAGCACGCCAAGAGCGAACACATTGCCGCCAAGCTCGCACTGCGCCCCGGCCACCGCGTGCTCGATATCGGCTGCGGCTGGGGCAGCCTGGCCATGCACCTGGCCGAAAACCACGGTGTCAGGGTGACCGGGCTCACGCTGTCCACCGAGCAGCTTCGCGTCGCCCGGGAAACGGCAAGGAGCCGCGGGCTCGACGGCCGGGTGGAGTTCCTGTTGCAGGACTACCGGGAGCACGCGCAAGTCTACGACCGCATTGTCTCGGTCGGCATGTTCGAGCATGTCGGCAAGCCGAACATGCAGCGCTTCTTCGATTCGGTGCACGAGAACCTCGCCGACGACGGCGTGGCTCTGCTGCATACGATCGGCACCAGGGAGCCGCCGGTGCCCATAAACCCCTGGATCCGGCGCTACATCTTTCCGGGCGGATACATCCCCGCGCTATCGGACATCGCCCCCGCCGTGGAGCGCGCCGACCTGGTAACGACGGACATCGAAATATTGCGCCGCCACTACGCCTTGACCCTCAAGGAGTGGAACCGGCGCTTTCAGCGCACACGCAACCGCTTCGTGGACACCAAGGGCGAAGGGTTCTGCCGGATGTGGGAGTTCTACCTGGTCATCTGCCAGACCGCCTTCGAAATCGGGGACCTGGTGGTGTTCCAGTGGCAACTTGCCAAGGACAACGAGGCGGTTCCGATCACGCGCGACTACCTGTACGGCGATGCACCATCGGCGCCCGTGTCGATGCAACCGATGCGCATTGCCGGGCGCCAGTGATCGCTGCCACCACCTCCGGAACGCGGCGCGCTAAAGCGCGGGGAACAACGCCGGGTGTCGGAAAAGAGTTCGCATGCGAACTCGCTGCCCGATGCAGGCGTTTGTCCCTCAGAAGCAAAAGAAACGCATGGAGAGTTGTTCCTATCGAGACGGGTCGTTTACCGTCCCGATCAGCCTTTCAGGCTCCCCAGAAACTCCAGGGTGCGGTCGTATGCACCCGCCTCCACATCCATGATGGCCGCATTGAAGTCGGTGACGCCGATGTCCTCGAGCCGCTTGATTTCGCCCCGCACCAGGTTCTCGTCGCCGGCGATTGCGATATCGGCCGGGCCCTCGGCCCCTTCCCGGTCGAGCATGGCGCGGTAGCTCGGGAGCTGCCCGTAAATCGTCAGATTCTGCGCAATTTTCTCCCTGGCTTCGTCGGGCTTGTTGGTGAGCACCACCGGATAGCCGCCGACGACTTTGGGCGCCGGCCGTCCCGCCGCATCGGCGGCGGCGGTCAGGCGCTTGACCACGTGCTCTTCCATCGTCCTCGGGCCGACCATCCAGGTGTTGGTGCCGTCGGCAAGCTCGCCGGCAATCTTCAGCATGGCGGGTCCCAGGGCGGCGACCACCACGTCCATGCCTTCCGAGCCCGGAATTTCCATGGTCACGCCCCGCACGTTGTACTCCTCACCCGAAAAACGGGCGGTCTCGCCGCGAACCAGGGGCATCAGCACACCGAGATATTCGCGCATGTGCGCCGCGCGGCGCTCGTAGGAAAGACCCAGCATCGTTTCGATGACAATCTGGTGCGACAAACCGATTCCCAGCGTAAACCGGCCGTTGCAGGCGGCCTGAGTTGTGAGCGCCTGCTGGGCGATGGCGGTCGGGTGGCGCGGGTAGGTGGGGGTTACCGCCGTACCGAGGTGGAGGCGTTCCGTCTCCCGCCCGATCAGGGCCAGGGTGGTGATGGCGTCAAAGGAAAAAATGTTCGCGAGCCAGGCGCTGTCCAGCCCCGCGGCCTCGACCCGCTTCGCCGTGCCGATGACATCGTCCAGGGTCGCTCCGGTGCCGTCCGCACCCATCATCGTTCCGATACGCATGGTTTGCCTCCCGCAGCCCTGCAAAAGCGCGCACAATAAACGAATAACCGTCATAATTCGCCGCTTTTTCGGGGGCACCCGATTTCCGGAGACGAGATGAGGAAAAAAGCGGACAAGGAAACCATCGCCATCCTGGGCGGCACCGGCGACCTCGGCACGGGGCTTGCCATTCGCTGGTCGAAGGCGGGCTACAAGATGATCATCGGGTCGCGCACCCTGCCGAAGGCCCAGAAGGCGGTGGCCGCACTGCAGGAGATCAGCCCGGAAACACCCGCGCAGGCGATGGAGAACGGCGACGCTGCCGCCGCCGGCGACATCGTGGTGATTACCGTGCCGGCAAAGCACCAGACGTCGACCCTGGCCGGCGTCAAGGACGCCCTGCGCGGCAAGATTCTCATTGACGTGACCGTTCCCCTGGAACCGCCCAGGGTCGGGACGGTGCAGCTTCCTCCCGAAGGCAGCGCAGGCAAGCGGGCTCAGGATCTGCTCGGCAAGAAGGTGATGGTGGTTTCCGCCTTTCAGAACGTCGCCGCCCACCTGTTGCAGAAGGACATTCAGATCGAATGCGACGTGCTTGTCGCCGGCGACAAGCGCGCAGCCCGGCAGCGGGTGATCGATCTCATCGGCGAGGCCGGCATGACCGGCTGGCACGCCGGCCCCATCGAAAACGCGGCGGCGGCGGAAGCCCTGACCTCCATCCTGATCCAGATAAACCGGCGCCACGACATCTCCCACTCCGGCATTCGCATCGTCGGCCAAGCCGATCACTGATGACGCTGGCGCTCCGCTTCGATCCCGTTCCCGGCCTGCCCATGATCCGGGAAGGCGACGACCTGGCCGGCATGATCGCAGGGGCGCTGTCACGGGCCGGGCTCGAGCTTGCCGACGGCGACGTGGTGTGCATCGCCCAGAAAGTCGTGTCGAAGGCGGAAGGCCGGACCATTGCGCTTGCAAGCGTAAAGCCCGGCCCGGAAGCCACACGCCTGGCCCGGGAAACCGACAAGGACCCGAGGCTGGTGCAACTCATTCTCGATGAGTCCACGGACGTCATGCGGCAGCGGCCCGGGGTGCTCATCGTCAGGCACCGATTGGGTTTCGTCTGCGCCCACGCCGGCATCGATCAATCGAATATCGAGCACGGCGACGGCGAGTGCGCCCTGCTGCTGCCGGCAGACCCCGATGCATCGGCCGCCGGGTTGCGCACGCGCCTGCAGGAGGAGACCGGCGCCTCCGTTGGCGTGCTGATCACCGACAGCCACAATCGCCCCTGGCGCCTCGGAACCATCGGCACGGCAATCGGTGTGTCCGGCATGGGAGTGCTTGACGACAGGCGGGGAACCACCGACCTCTACGGCCGGGAACTCAAGGTGACGCTCAGCAACCGGGCCGACGCCATCGCCGCCGCGGCGACGCTACTGATGGGTGAAACGACCGAGAAAATACCCCTGGTGATCGCCAGGGGGGTTGCGCCGCTTTCGAGTGACGATTCGGCACGCTCCATCAACCGTCCCCTGGAAGAGGACCTGTTCCGGTAATGGCCTACCTCGCCCTCACCGGCGGTATCGGCGGCGCCAAGCTGGCCCTGGGCCTGACCCATGTGCTGGGTCCGGAAGAAGTGGTGTTCGTGGTCAACACCGGCGATGACTTCGAACACCTGGGCCTGCACATCTCGCCGGACCTCGACACGCTGACCTACACCCTGGCCGGCCGCAGCAACACCGACACCGGGTGGGGCCGGGGCGATGAATCCTGGCACTTCATGGCAGCGCTGGAAGAACTGGGCGGCGAAACCTGGTTTCAACTGGGCGACCGCGACCTGGCGCTGCACGTGGAACGCACGCGGATGCTGGCGGCCGGCGCCACGCTCACCGAAGTGTCCCGCCATGTCTGCGCCTCGCTCGGCATCGACCAACCGATCCTGCCGATGTCGGACGACCCCGTGCGTACCATCGTCCACACGCCGGAAGGCACGCTGTCATTCCAACATTACTTCGTCCGGGACCGCTGCAAGCCGGAAGTGACCGGGTTCGAATTTCAGGGGGCCGGTGAGGCGGCGCCGAACCCCCGCATCCTGGAGGTACTGCGGGACTGCCGGGGCATCCTGATCTGCCCCTCCAATCCGTTCGTCTCCGTCGACCCCATACTCGCCGTCCCCGGCATGCGCGCCGCCCTTGAATCCTGCCCCGCGCCATTGGTCGCGGTCTCGCCCATCGTCGGCGATCGGGCCATCAAGGGCCCGACGGCAAAGATGATGCGCGAACTCGACGTACCCTCCACCGCCCGGCAGGTGGCGCTGCACTATGGCGACCTGCTGGACGGCTTCCTGCTCGATGAACAGGATGCAGCGCAGCACGGCACCCTGCCCGTGCCCACCGCGGTCGCCCAGTCCGTCATGGTGACGCTCGAAGACCGCATCGGGCTTGCCGAATCGGCTGTCAGGTTCATTGAAGATCTCAGAGGCTGAGGTGTCCCCACCCGGCGGCGACAACCCGAAGGGCCGGCAGGCAATCTGGGCCATCGTTCCGATCAAGAGCTTCGATGCGGCCAAGAAGCGCCTGGCCGGCATGCTCAGCGCCACCGAACGCCGGGCGCTGATGCTGGCCATGGCCCGTGACGTTCTGACCGCCCTGTCGAAGTCCAGCCGCCTGGCCGGCGTGTTGATCGTCTCCCGCTCGCCGGAGGCGGATGCCCTGGCCGAGTCGTTCGGCGCGGCGCGATTTGCGGAGAGCCACTCGGCCAACCTGCCTGGTGCTCTGGAGGAGGCAGCGGCTCACGCCGTCGCCTGTCATGATGCAAGTGGCATA
This sequence comes from Pseudomonadales bacterium, assembly GCA_963663395.1. Lineage (GTDB taxonomy): Bacteria > Pseudomonadota > Gammaproteobacteria > Pseudomonadales > Azotimanducaceae > Azophilus. Next base: position 2,233,440 of record OY760226.1, on the reverse strand, counting down.
TTCATAATCCCCGCTGACGTACCGCTGATCAGCGCAGACGAGATCGATGAAATGCTGGAGACTCACCGGGCGGTGACGCTGTTGCCCGATGGCGAGCAAGTCGGCACCAACGGCCTGATCTGTTCACCGCCCGACGTCATCGAACTGGTCTTCGACGGCAGGAGTTTCGAGCCGCATCGCCGGCGCGCGGTCGATGCGGGCATCGAGCCTGCAATCGTGACGGACAGCGGTTTCGTCCTCGACGTGGACAGGCCCCGCGACCTGGCACGGCTGTTGCGGCTCGGCCAGGACAGCCAGACCGCCTCGTATCTGGAGCGGTCCGGCATCGCCCAACGGCTACGCGCCGGGTTCGACCGGGGTAACCCGAGCAACCCGGATAACCCGGATAACCCGGACAAACAGCCGACCTGACTCACTCCCGACGGATCGCGCATTCTTTCGGCGCCCCTGTTGCACGATCGCAGCAGAAGGCCCCGGAAACCGGCCGGCGTTTTGAACCGTGGCCGCCCGCGCCCGGCTGGTGGCTTGACGTCTACATCGAATAACTGACCTTGGCGTAGACCAGTGCGCCGTTGTGCCCCGCCGGGGAGTAGCGCGGGTACTTGCGGCCGTTGCCGAAGTTGATGGCCTTGTCCGGGTACTCGTCAGTGAAGTTCTCGGCGCCCACCGAAAGCGCCAGGCCGCTTGCGAAGTTGTACTGCACCAGCAGGTCCGCAAGGCCGTAACCGTCGAACTCGGCGGCGCTGTGGTCGTCGTACCAGTCGCCGAAGTAGCTGTAACGCAGCACCAGGTACCACTGGTCGATGCTGTGGGTGGCGGTCACGTTGAAGCGTGTCTCCGGCGCGCCGCGCTCCAGATTGTCGATGGTGTCGCCGCCGGCGATGGTCGACCCTTCGCGAAAATTGCGAACCGTGGTTTTCGTGTTGTTGAAGGAGAACAGGAGATCGGAGCTGCCGAATTCCCACTCCCAACCGTAGGTGAGCACCACGTCGACGCCTTCGGTCTTCGTATCGAAATCGTTCGTGAAATAGCGCACCGAGGTGAACTCGTTGGCCTCCGGCACGCCGTCGGCGATCAGCGCCGCCTTGATTTCGTCGGTGACGCTGAACAGGCCCGAGAGCGCGATCCGGTCATCGACCGTAACACGGAAATAGTCCGCCGTGAGGCTGAGCCCGTTGTCCAGCGCAAACACCACGCCGAGGGACAGGTTCTCGCTCTCCTCGGGCTCGAGCTCCCGGCCGCCCAGGGCCATCGCCACGGGGTGGGTAGAGCCGATGGTGCCCCGCTCCTCGAAGGCATTGGTGGCGGCGTTGACCACGGTCGAGACGTTGCGGGCATTGGACTGGCCGGGGGTCGGCGCCCGGAAGCCAGTGCCGAAGGAGCCCCGCAGGGCCAGCGCATCCGTGAGGCGCAGGTGGGTGGCCAGCTTGAAGTTGGTGGTGCTGCCGAAGCCATCGAAGTCCTCCCAGCGAACGGCGCCGCCGATGCGCAGGTTGTCGGTGGCGTTCACCTCAAGGTCGAGGTAGGCGGCAATGTTGGCCCGGTCCCAGGTGCCGGACGATGCCGGGTTGAAACCGCCGAAACCGTTGGACCCCGTACCGAAGCCGTACTGCTGGTAGGGGCCGATCTCCCAGGATGCCTGCTCGCCCGTGGAGATTTCGAATTCTTCCTCACGCCACTCGAAACCGCCGGCGATGTTCAGGTCCGAGGCCATGCCCACATCGACGGGATAGGACAGGTCGAGATTGAAATTGGTCTCGGTCTGCGTGTACTCGCCGATGTCGAAATCACGCTGGGAGCCGGGGCCGAGGGACGGATTCAGCGAGTTGTTGAGGAAACCGTCCATGTTGTTCTCGCCGACGCTGCCGGAGACGTCGTAGAGCAACCCGTTGGCCAGGCCGCCCTTGATGCCGGCGACGAACGAGTAATCCGTCATTTCCGCGCCGAAAACCGGCGTGAAACCTTCCGGATACAGCTCGACGAAGGAGAAACAGTCCGCATCGGCCGTTACCCGGTCCAGGAAAGCCAGCAGGTTGTCGGCGGTGGAAGGCACGTCGTAGCGCGCCTGACAGCCATCGCCGCCCACCAGGAAGATGTTGTCGCTGGTCTTGTAGACGCCGTTCCGGTTCATGGGGCTGCGGAAGAAGAAGGCTGTCTCCACCTCGCGGTTCGCATAGTTGCCGAACGCGTAGAGCTGGTGGCCGTCGGCAAGGTCAATGCCGATGTTGGCCACCGCCTTGATGCTGTCGCTGACCCTGGGCGAGCCCCAGGGCTTGGCCGGGACGGCCACGTTGGGGATGCCGAGGCCGATCAGCGCGGTGGCGTCCCCGTGCTGCACGCTGCGGTCGGTCGGCGAGGAATCGGCGTACTCGAAACTCAGGTTGGCGAAACCGCTGTCGGCAAGCGGCAGGCCGATATTGCCGGCAACGCTGGTCATGTCCTCGTCGGAGTCCGCGGTATGCACACCGTACTTCGCTTCGAACGCCATGCCTTGCGCGGCATCCTTGAGCACGAAATTCAGCACCCCGGCGATGGCGTCGGAGCCGTATTGGGCGGCCGCACCGTCACGCAATACTTCCATGCGCTTGATGGCAATGGCGGGGATGGCGGAGATATCCGGCCCCTGGGCGCCGTTCGAGGCGCCGTTGGAAATCCACTGGATGACCGAGCCCCGGTGCCGGCGCTTGCTGTTCATCAGCACCAGCGTATGGTCCGGCGCCAGCCCGCGCAGGTTCACCGGGCGCAGCAGGGCGGCCAAGTCGCGGGAGGGGTTGTCGCTGACGTGGAACGACGGCACCAGCGCCCGGACCAGATTGGTCATGTCGGTGCCGCCCTGGTTCTCGAAGTCTTCGCTGCTGATGGTGTCGACCGGAACGGACGAGTCCTCCACGGAACGGGGCAGCGCGCGGGTGCCGACCACGACGACCTCCTCGATTTCCGCGTCCATGGCCGCAGACGCCGACTCGGCGGCGCCGAGGGCAGGTGCGGCAAGCAGCGCCAGAAGCGAACCGGCGCTTTTCCACCGCGTCCGTGTGAGGCGGTTACAGCCTGTTGCAAACACAGTCATGACAGTCATAAGGGTTTTTCTCCAAGGGCAATCGGGTGGTGGAATCGCTTTCCCAAAGAATGCGGGTGCGAAACTTCTGGTAAACAGCAGTATCCATGCATGATACGAAGATGAGATCACTCCAGCCATCCAAATTGGACCGCGCTTTGCCGGAAAGTTCCCCCTTTCCGAAACTCTTTCTACCAATCGATCCGCAAGCAGCAGGGAACTAATCCACCCGGAGAAGGTCACATGACTCAGGCCATGCGTCGAGATTCATGCGTTCCGGAGATCCATCGAACCACCACTGCGGCCAGAAAACTCAGCCACTGCTTCCGATTCGACAATGCGCACAACTCGAGTACAGCGCGTCAGCCCGGTCACGCCCGCTCACTCACAGGGCGAACGTGGACAATACGGCGCTGCCTCAACATCGGACGGCCACGGTCCGCCTTCGCAGGCAGAACACGAACGGAAACGTGGTGGCAGTTTTCGCAGCCGGTTGGTGAGCGTCCTGCGCCGATCACTGCGGCTGGTTGCCGGTCATGCGGGCACCGAAGATCAGAACGGGGAAACTGCAAGCCCGCTTTCCGATCGTCTGGCACAGCCCAAGGAGAAACGCACCCTACGGGGCCGACACCCGTCCAAAGCGGATCAGCCCGACGATCCGCTATAGAAGAGACGGGCTCTTGTGCGTCATTGTCAGGGAAACTCCTCGTCGTGCTCCCCGAGCAATGGCCCGCGCCGGTCCGGCGCCCTGGCGCCATCGACCCGGAACGGGCTGGACAGCATGCGCAGTCCGCCCTCCCGGCCGGGATACTCGACACTATTGGTCATGCCCAATTCTTCAACGAACGGATTGTCCAGCGCCTGGCCGATGTCGTTGACCCGGGCGACCGGCACCTGGCCGGAAAGCAGTTCCAGCCAGTGGGCGGTCGAATCGCCACCGAGGGTTTCCTCGATGGCTTCCTGCAGCGTCTCACGGTTGGCGAGGCGATCCGCGGGGGTTGAGAACCGTTCATCGGCCAGCAGTTCGGGCCGGTCGATCGCCTCGCAGAAGAGCCCCCAGAACTTGGGCGTCTGGCACATTACGAACAGCCAGCCATCGCCGGTACGGAACAACTGGCTGGGCACGACGCTTGGATGCGACGAGCGCGTCAGCCGTTCGGTGCGCAGGCCCTCGTTCAGGTACCACACGGCTGGATAGGAAAGCTGGTGCAGGGCCGTCTCGAAGAGCGTTACGTCGATATCGCAGCCCCGTCCCGTCTCCCGGGCCCGCAGCACCGCGGAAACCAGGCCCAGGGCCATGAGCGAGCCGGTCATGTAGTCCACCACGGACAGCCCGAAGCGGGCGGGCGGGCCGCCCGGCTCGCCGGTAAGGCTCAGGTAGCCGCACTCGGCCTGCATGAGGTAGTCGTAACCCGGCCAGGATGCCCGGCTGTTGTCGCGCCCGTACGCGGACAGGTGGGCGCAGACGATGGACGGTTTCACCGGCGCCAGGTCCTCGTAGCGGATCCTCAGCTTTTCCGGCTGGTCGCCGCGCAGGTTGTTGGCGACCGCATCGGCATCGGCGAGCATCCGCTCGAAACGGGCACGGCCTTCGGTGGACTTGAGGTCGATGTTTACACTCTTCTTGCCCCGGGCGAAGGACTGGTGGAACTGGCTGTCATCGTCGCCGAGCGGGTAAGGGCCGACGGACCGCGAGTAGTCGCCGCCGGTGGCGCCGTTCTCCACCTTGACGACATCCGCGCCGAGTTCCGCCAGAAGCTGTGTGCCGTAGGGCCCCGCTCCGTAATGCTCGATGCTGAGCACCCGGACGCCGGTCAACGGACCGATGGCAGCCTGTTCTGTCATGGAACAAAGCCCCCATTCGATTCTTTTGACATTCTGGAACAAGCGCCTGCACCGGGCAGCGGGTTGGAATCTCTCATGGAATCGCCTGCAGCAGGGTGAAACCGGGCGCGGCGGCTCAGACCGGGTTCCGGGCGACGAGCTGGCGGGCGATGATGATGCGCTGCATCTCGTTGGTGCCCTCGCCTATGCACAACAGCGGCGCGTCGCGGTAGAGGCGTTCCACGGGGTATTCCTTCGAGTAACCGTAGCCGCCGTGGATGCGCATGGCCTCCGTGGCGTTTTCCATGGCGCTTTCCGAGGCGAAATACTTGGCCATCCCCGCCTCCATGTCGCAGCGCTCGCCGGCATCGTAGGCGCGGGCGGCATCCAGGGTGAGCAGTTCCGCCGCCCGGGCGCGGGTCGCCATCTCACCGAGCTTCAGTTGTATGGCCTGGTGCTGGCAGATGGGCTTGCCGAAGGTTTCCCGGGTCTGGGAGTAGGCGGTGGCTTCCTTGAGCGCGCGCCGGGCGATGCCCACGGACCGGGCTGCGACATTGATGCGGCCCAGTTCCAGCCCGCCGACGGCCATGTAGAACCCCTGCCCCTGAACGCCCCCGACGAGGTGCCGTTTCGCATCGAGCCGGTAGCCCTCGAAGATCAACTCCGCCGAGTCGATACCCTTGTAGCCCAGCTTCTCCAGCTTGCGCCCGGTCTTGAAGCCCGCGTGCGGCTCGCCGGTGTCCGGGTCCGCCTTGGGGGCGATGAACATCGACATGCCCTTGCGCGGCGGCGCGGCCTCCGGGTCAGTCTTTACCAGAAGCGCCACGGCGCCGCCCTCGATACCGTTGCTGATCCAGGTCTTGGTGCCGTTGATCACGTACTCGTCGCCGCTCGCCTCGGCGCGTGTGCGGATGCCCTGCAGGTCGGTGCCCGCATTGGGTTCCGTGAGCGCCAGGGCGCCGCGGATCTCGCCGGTGACGAATTTCGGCAGCCAGTATTCCCGCTGATGGTCCGTGCCGTAGCGCTCGACGATGCGCGCCATCATCAGGTGGGAATTGAAGATGCCCGACAGCGACATCCATTCTTCCGAGATCAGGGCGACGATCTTGGCGTAGGTGCTCGCCGACAGGCCCAGTCCGCCGTGCTCTTCGGCAATGGTGGCGCCGAACAGGCCAAGCTCGCGCATCTGGTCGACCATGGCCTGGGGATAGATGTCGTCATGCTCGAGCGCCGCGGCCTGGGGTTTCACATCCCTTTCGACCCACCTGGCTATGGTGTCGAGAATGGCCTGTTCATCCGATTCACTGTAGCTGGGTGCGGCTACGGTCATGTTGCGATCCTCATTTCAATCCGACGCGTCGACCGGCCATGTCAGGCTGACGCGGCCGGACTTCGTATTCGCGGACAAGGATGTCAAATGAAGCAAGTTCCGTCCCGGTCACTGTTTTCTCGTCGGGCCGGGGCATCGCCCCGCTAGTAGTTCTCCATTCGATCTTCGACCGCGCCACCCTCCGCCGGCACCAGCACGTTGCGGAGGAAAGTGCAGACCTCCACCCCGTCCTGGTTGAGGCCGATGGTCTTCACCGTGACGATGCCCTGCCCGGGGCGGGATTTCGACTCCCGCTTGGCGATGACTTCCGACTCGCCGTAGAGCGTATCCCCCACGAATACCGGTGCCGTGAACTTGACCTCGTCCATGCCCAGGTTGGCGATGGCTTTCTGGCTGATGTCCGTGACGCTCATGCCTATGAGCAGGGAAAGGGTGTAGGTGCTGACCACCAGGTTCTGGCCGAACTCGGTCGCCTTGCCGAACTCCGCATCGAAGTGCAGCGGGTGGGTGTTCAGCGTCAGCAGCGTGAACATGTGGTTATCGTATTCGGTGACGGTCTTGCCGGGGCGATGCTCGTAGACGTCCCCCACCCGGAAGTCGCCGAAATAGCGGCCGAACGTTTCCCGGTAGCGTTGCGGTCCGACCTGTTTCATGGTCTTGGTCATGGGCTCTCAGTCCTCCTGTAAGCGCTGTACGTTTCGCCACCCGCGCCTGCTTATAGACTCCGTACAGGCGAGCCTTCAGCAACTTTCCGTTCGGATCATTCCCGGAGCGGCCGCTCGGCCGGGTCGAGCATCGACAGTTTTTCAAAAAGATTGGCAGGCTCCGAAATCCCCACGATATAGACCATCCGTTCCGTCACCTCCCCTTCCGCGTGCAGTGCACCGGTGGGAATGACCAGCTTGTCGCCGGGCCCGAGGGGGATGCGCTCGCCGTTTTCGTCGATCACGTAGCTGGAGCCGGACAGAACGTATCCGCAGTTGTCGACGTCGTGCCAGTGCAGGGGCAACTCCTGCATGCGATCGGAGACGTAAGTCGTCGGCCACAGGTCGAGACTGTCGATGTCACGGAGCACTTCGGACTTCGTCGTGAAGAAATTGTGAATGACCTGCATGGGTCCTGGTTTCAATGCCACGGGCAACCTCCTCTGCACTGATCAAGCATTTTCGTCCTTCCTGCCAGCCACCGCCTCCGCCATGAGGCAGTAGATCTCGAACATCATCTGGACGCCGTTCAGGCCGGTGGTGCCGGATGGGTCGAACGGCGGCGAAACCTCCACCACGTCCCCCGCGACGATGTCCAACCCGTGCAGGCCGCGCAGCATCTGCTGGGCTTCGTAGGTATTGAAACCCCCGACCTCCGGCGTTCCGGTGCCGGGAGCATACACCGGGTCCAGGCCATCGACATCGAAGCTGACGTAGGTGGGCCCCTCTCCCACCACCTCGCGCGCCTTCTCGATGACCGCCGGCAAGCCCATCGCATACAGTTCCTCGATGTGGATCACGGTCATGCCGCGCTCGTAGCTGAACGCCCAGAGGGGCTCGGTGGGGCCGCGGATACCGATCTGAATGGTGCGCTTCGGGTCCAGCGCGCCTTCCTCCACCGCCCAGCGAAAGGGGCCGCCGTGGTGGTGCTTGTGGCCGAAGAGTTCCGGGCCGGTATCGCAGTGGGCATCGAAGTGAACCATGCCGAGCGGGCCGGTGCGCCTGGCCAGCGCCCGCATGATGGGCAGCGTGATGGAATGGTCGCCGCCCGCGGTCAACGGGGCGACTCCGGCGGCGCACACCGTGTCGTACCAGGCTTCAATCTCGGCGATCGCTTTGTCCAGCTCGTAGACGCCTTCGAGAGGCACATCGCCAAGGTCTGCCGCCTCGACCAGCTTGTTGGGAATCACGCCGGTCTGGTGGTTGTAAGCCCCCATCAGCGTGGACTGGTCGCGCAGATGGCGGGGGCCGTGACGTGCGCCGGGGCGGTTGGTGACCGCGCCGTCGAAGGGCACGCCGATGAATCCGATGTCGATGCCGGGCCAGGCTTCCGCGTCCTCCAGCAAGGGACGGCGCATGAAGGTCGCCACGCCTGAATAGCGCAACACATTCCTGTCGCCCCAGGCCGCCCGGCGCTCGTCGGGCACGCTTGGCGCCCGGTCTTCTTTGTCGCTCATGGATAATCCCCGCTTTGGCAGGTTCGCCGCCCCATTCAATTCCTGCTGTAGGCGCGATGCGAATTGTATAGCTCGCCGGTCCCAGGTGCGCAGTAGATCACACATTGACAGAGCAGCGATTCGCTCCCGCCGCCGCCATCAATTCCTTAGCTGCACCCCTTCGTGAACAAACTACCGCGATCGACACTCGCAGCGAAACCACAGGGCGTACCCCTGCCGCGCGCTCAACGTGCCCAAGCACGCGTCCGAACCACCCTGCATTTCCGCCACTCTTGCCAACGTCGCTACGTTCATTCACGTATGGGGGCTGCTACGCGGCCGCGGCCTGCGCTCATGGTATCGTTCGCCGCTTCCCGATTTCCCTACTGGTTGTACAAACATGAAAAACGAAATTCCGGATCTGCTGCGTTCGGCGGATGTCCCGGCGTGGGACGACACCGCCGATGTTCTGATCATCGGCTACGGCATCTCCGGCGCCTGCGCGGCGTTGGAAGCCCGGGGTGCCGGTGCGGACGTGCTGGTTCTCGAACGGGCGAGCGGCGGTGGCGGCGCGAGCGCCCTGTCGGCCGGAATCTTCTATCTCGGCGGCGGCACCGGGGTGCAGAAGGCGGTGGGCTGTGATGACGACGCCGACTGGATGTACCGGTTCCTCATGGCCAGCACCCATGCGCCGGACCCGCGCATCGTGCGCCGCTTCTGCGACGATTCCGTGGCGCATTTCGATTGGCTGGAGGAACAGGGCGTGCCATTCGAACGCTCCTGGTACAAGGACAAGGCGGTCATTGCGCCTACCAGCGAGTGCCTTGCATCCACGGGCAACGAGAAGGTCTGGCCCTACTTCGAGATCGCCCCGCCGGTGCCGCGCGGCCACAAGGTGGCGAAAGAGGGCGACGGCGGCGGCGCCGTGGCGATGAACGTGCTGATTGCACGATGCACCGATGCGGGAGTACGGGTGCGTTGCGACAGCCGGGTGAACGCCCTGGTGCGCGACGAGGCCGGCCGCATCGTAGGCGTGCGCGTGCGCGAGACGACCGGAACCCGGCATCTGCGCGCCCGCCGCGGCGTGGTGCTGGCCGCCGGCGGCTTCAGCATGAACCGGGAACTGATGCGCCGCTACGGCTCGCGGCTCCCGGAGACCGCCGAGCCGCTCGGCATCCCGAACAACGACGGCGATGCGCTGCTGCTGGGGCTGTCAGCGGGTGCGGCGACCCAGGCGATGGACGGCTCCATTGCCACGGCATCGCTCTATCCGCCCGCTCAACTCATCAAGGGCATACTGGTGAACAAGGCCGGGCAGCGGTTCGTCGCCGAGGACTCCTACCATGGCCGCACCGCGGAGTGCATTGCCGAACAGCCCGATGCGGCGGCCTACCTGATCGTCGACGGGGAGATTTTCGCCTACCCGGAAACCGCCGGCGCCAATCACCGGCTGGTCGACGGCTGGGAAACGGTGGCCGAGATGGAAGCGGGGCTCGGACTGCCGGCGGGTTCCCTGGAGCGGACCCTGGGCGAGTACAACGAGGCCGCGGCCCGGGGCGAGGACCCCCTGCTGCACAAGCACGCCGACTGGCTCAAGCCGCTCGATCAAGGGCCTTACGCGGCCTTCGACGTGTCCTACTCAAACTCCACGTACGCTTACCTCACGCTGGGCGGGCTGAAGACTTCAGCCGACGCCGAAGTGCTCGATGAAGCGGGGCGCCCCGTTCCGGGGTTCTACGCCGCAGGCGCCTGTGTTTCCAGCATTCCCCAGGACGGCAAGGGGTACGCCAGCGGCCTGAGCCTGGGCCCGGGTTCCTATTACGGGCGCATCGCCGGACTCAGCGCGGCCCGCGCCACACTGAACGATTGACACGGGGTTCACGCGCTGTTTGCCGCGCCTGCCGCTCAAATGCGTTCCCACCGCACCGGAACAACCACGGCAGTGAGATTCGATGAGGCAGTTCGTTTCGTGACCGCAGCGCTGCGGATTTGACCGGGTCGCCTCGTGCGCGCTCCAAGCAAGGCATCCGATCCACTGGCATCGCGTTGGGGAGTCCTCGCCGGCCTGTGGATGCTGTATGCGAGTTTCGGCTTCATCGCCGCCAGCCTCGCCCCCATGGTGGCGCCGATCGAAGCGTCCCTGGGCATGTCCCACGCGGCCATGGGCAGCGTCATGGGCGCATGGCAACTGGTCTATATCTTTTCGGCCGTCCCCTGCGGCATGCTGCTGGACCGGATCGGCGGGCAACGCGCCCTCTTGATCGGCGTTCTGCTCATTGCCGCTTCGGCCCTGGGCCGCGCCCTGGCGGTGGACTACTGGACGCTGCTGGCCGCGGTGATGCTGTTCGGACTGGGCGGGCCCATCATCTCCTCAGGCGCGCCCAAGATGGTGGCAGAGCTTTTCACGGGCTCGCAGCGGGGCATGGCCATGGGCATCTACATGACCGGCCCCGCCGTCGGCGCGGTGGTCTGCCTCGGCCTCACCAACAGCTGGCTGTTGCCGCTCCTGGGCAACTGGCGGTCGGTGATGCTGCTATGGGCCGCGACCGCGCTGGCCGCGGGCCTGGCCTGGTTTCTCATGGGCAGGCGCTTCGTCACATCACCCGCCGTGATTCCCGGCGCGCAGCCGTTCGCGAGTTCGATTCCCGGGGCTGCGCCCACGTCCCAGGTCGGCGCCATGGCGAGCCTCGTGCGAGTGCCTGCGGTGCGCCTGATACTCGCGATGAGCGTGGGGGTATTCCTGTTCAACCACGGGCTGAACAGTTGGCTGGTGGAGCTGCTGCGGGTTGGCGGGATGGACCCCGCCCGGGCCGGCTATTGGGCAACCCTGCCAACGGTCGTCGGTATCGTCGGCTCTCTCCTGATTCCGCGTTTCGCAATCCGGAAGCGGCGCCTGTACATGCTCATGGCGCTCGCCGCGATCGCACTTGCGGCTGCCCTGCTGCTGCGCTTCACGGACCCGGGGCTGCTGTCTCTCGGGCTGATCCTGCAGGGCGTAGCCCGCTCGAGCCTGATGACGTTGCTGATGCTCACCCTGGTGGAACTGCCCGAAGTCGGCGAAGGGCGGGCCGGCGTGGCATCGGGCATGTTCTTCTCGGCCGCGGAAATCGGCGGCGTGCTCGGCCCGCTCGGCATCGGCATCCTCTACGATACGAGCGGCGGTTTCGATTCGTCGCTGTGGTCCCTGGCGGGCGTCGCGCTTCTGGTGATCGCCGGCAGCCTGGCTCTGCACCGGACCATGCGGGCCTGACAATCGGCTTTCGTGGAACGAATCTCCCACGTCCGGCAGCGAGCTGGCATACGGCGCTCCACACCGCCGCAATGCCGGGTTGCGCCGGTTCACACGGACAAGGCAGGATAGCGCCTCCGCAATATTCACACGCCCGGGCAGCCCCCGCTTCCGGTCCGGTTAAGGATTTCAAAACCATGTCGATCAGGATCGTCGCAATCTGCGCGCTGTTTGTTCTTGCCTTCGCGGCCTGGTTCTACGATCAGTTTCCGCCGGAGATCGAAGAATCGGGGTACCTGGTGACCGAGAGCATCGACGGATACGTCAACCAGGCGCCCATGGACAACGGCATGTTCTACGGCGCCTCGACCTGGTCGGGCGCACACCGCGACAACCGCAACTCCGATTACATTCCCCTGCCCTCCCCCGACGCCATGCGCAGGACCTGGACCGGCATCGAGGGCGCGAACTTCTTCATGGGCCCAACGATCGGCGCCGACGGCACCATCTACGCAACCTCCGCAAAGGGGGACGGTCACAGCCACCTGCATGCCTACGACACGCGGGGCAACCTCCTGTGGAAGACCAGGCCCATGGAAAGCTGGGACGATTTCGATTCGGCCGCGTTCCTGTCCGCGCCGGTGACGGACATCGACGGCAACCTGTTCATCCCCGACAGCAACCAACTCTGGTCTTTCGACCCGGCCGGCAACACCCGCTGGGTTACCCGCCTGTTCGACGCCGGCATCGACGGCTACATATTCTCGATTTTCTTCACCCACACGGGCCATGCGGGCGCCATATCCAGCGACGGCAAGGTGGCGCTCTTCGAGCGCGATACGGGAAGGCTCGCCATGCCGGTGCTCGAACTGCCGGGCGTCAAGGGCCTGCCCGCATCGCCAATGCCCCCGGGCCTCTGGGCGGACGGCTCCATCGACGAACGCATCCTGCAGGACAGCTGGGATGCCATCTTCGGCTTCAACATGGAGGTGGCCAACACACCCAGCGTGCACAGCGAGACGGGCCGCATATTCATCGTGGCAACCGGGCGCGAACCCGATGCGGTGGTGCTGTACGGCATCGATGCAACCGCGGACGGGCTGCGCATCGCCTTCGAGACGCCCCTGGGCGAATCCGGCAGCGGCACGAGCCCCACGCTGTCGTTCGACGGCCGCTTCGTGTACGTGATCGATGGCGAGGGACTGCTGAACGGCGTCGATACCGACACGGGCGCGATTGCCTGGAAATCGTCGGAAAGCTCGGTAACCGGGGTTTCCTCCACCAGCTCGCCCGACGGCAGGATCTTCACATTCGACCTCAATTACCTGGTCTGCTGGGACGGCAACAACGGCGACGTCATCTGGAAACGCGACCTGAGGGACCTGGCCGTTCGGGAAGTGCCCTGGCAAGCCGGTTGGTACGGCGAGCCTCATGCCAGCCTTGTCTCCGGCATCCTGGCGGTCGCCGACGGCCTCTGGGCCATCGTCTCGGTCGGCACTGCGATACCCATCCCGGAGGACAGGCAGAACGAGATACAGCCCCCCATAGCCAGTCTCGACCTGACCCGGTTCGCGCAGCCGGTCAGGTATTTCCTGGCGCACTTCGATTACGAGGGCAACCTGAAGTTCAGCACACCCTTCGTCGATGCCGGCGCGCTGCTGGCCATGGGTCTCGACGGACGCATGTACGTGACCACCCTGGGTATCAGCAGCTCCATCGCGTACTACGGCGCCAATCCCGCAATGCCGTTTTTCATGCGCAATACACCCAGGCCCCATGGCGGCCTGATCGCCTACGAGCCCGAGTCCTTCCTCGCCTACTTCAGGGAGCGCATCGAGTGGCAACGCCAGATTCTGGACAAGCTGCAAGGCGCGGCCGAGCCGGATACGTTGTTGCGGGATCTTCAGGCGTCGATGTCATCGGTGCACCTGGTGCTCGACGAGGCCCGGGACCGCGACGAAGTCGATGAAGCGACCTATCGCAGCATTCTGGACATCCTGCACAGGCCCGAAGAAAACCGGAGCCCTGCGGACATCGACGGAGACCTGCAGCGCATACTCCATCTGGCAGCGGGATAGGCGCCCCTCGTCGCCAGGCGACGGCGCCCGAACCCGACGGGTTCCTGACCCGCAAATCGCACCAAGCCACTCATCGAGCTCACGAATCTTGTTGGTTTCGGCTTAGGCGAAGGCCGGGGGCACGCACGAGGTATTCGCCGCCGAAGCGCACCGCGTCCACGTCCCGGCACGCCGGGTTCTCGACTCATGTGCCCATTCAAAGTCGTTCTCCACTCAGTCAGCCTGGAGGGCAAGCCTCATTTCCCGTCCAGGGTGCCGCTTCGTCCAACGTGGAGCGCCATCGGAACGAGTGTGCGAGAGGGATCACATTTAGCGGACTGAACCTCGGGCGCTAGATGTCAACACATTTGTTGTCAACAAAAATGTTGACTGCTATTCTCCTAGGTAGATTTCTGAATTGGGGACACCGTGAGATCCTCTACAGGCCGCTGGGTCAGCGGCGAAGACTTTTTCGACCGGGAGCGCGAACTGGCCCTTTTCGAGGCTCGGCTGAGCGAGGGTAATCACTTGCTGGTGTCCGGGCAGCGCCGCATGGGCAAGACGAGCCTTCTGCAGGAAGTCGGGCGTCGGCTCGCCTTGCAGGGGTGGACGTTCCTGTTCCTGGACGTCGAGGGGGCGAACTGCCCGGAGGACGTGATCGCGGATCTCGCTCGGGCGCTCCACCCGGAACGCTCAATGCCGCGGCGCATGGCGTCGGTAATCAGACACTGGGTCGGCGAGAACGTCGACGAGTTGAGTGCCTTCGAATTCGGGGTGAAGTTTCGTGCGGCGCTCGATGCGGGAAGCTGGCGGCGTCATGGCGACGATCTGCTAAGTGCCTGCGCGGCGCTGGGCAAGCCCGCGCTGCTCGTCATCGACGAACTGCCGATCTTCCTGAAGCGCTTGCTGCGGCAGGACGGCAATGCGCACCGCGTGGACGAATTCCTTAGCTGGTTGCGGGGGGCGCTGCAGGGGCTTGGGAACGCGGGGCCAGTTCTGGTCGTGTCGGGCAGCATCGGCCTGGAACCCCTCGTGCGCCGCCTCGGGCTCTCCGACCGTATCAACCACCTCTATCCAGTGCGCATTGGGCCATGGAATCGCGATACCAGTGTGGGTTGCGTAGAAAAACTCGCCGCGGACGTGGGGCTGGCTCTGGACGACGGGGTGGGGGGCGCCGTCTACGATGCGCTCGGGGTCGGAATCCCGCATCACGTGCAGTCGTTCTTCGCGCGTCTCCGGGACTATGCGGCGATGCAGGGGTTGAAGCGGGTCCGCGTGGAAGACGTGGACGAAGTGTACCGGGGCGAGCTCCTGGGGCCGTCTGGCCAGAACGACCTGGTCCACTATGAGACGCGCCTTAAGGAAGGACTAAGCGACGAGGAGTACCGCCTTGCGATGGAGATACTCGCCGAAGCCGCGACTGTAGGCGCATTCACGCCGACGTCGCGCCGTTCGCTTGAGGCACTCTACTCGACCGTCGTTGACGATGCGGTCCGGGGCATCGTCGATACGCTGGATGTACTGGTGCACGACGGCTACCTGGAGTCGTCGGGGGAAGGCCACCGGTTCACATCAAGTCTACTTGCGGACTGGTGGGCGGCGCGCTTTCGGGACCACCACGTTCCGCTGGCCGAACGTGGCCAGGTTCTGCCCGGGTAGCGGCGCGGAACCATGACCGACGCTCCCCAGCGGGCGGATCTTGCGCACCCGACGGTGCGCAAATTCAACCCTGGAACGCTGCAGGACGATGCGGAAATCGTCGCGCAATTTTCGGTGCGCCGCGCAGAGCTCAACGTTCTGCTCGACGTCGTGAGGAGCAACCTCGGCCGGACGTCTTGCCAACATGCGCTAATCGTCGCGCCGAGGGGACGCGGCAAGACGATGCTGCTCGCACGAGCAGCAGCGGAACTGCGCACGGACCGTGAACTGGCCGCGGCGCTGTTGCCCGTGCGGTTCATGGAGGAGAGCCACGAAATCGCAGACATGGCTGACTTCTGGCTGGAGGCGCTGTTCCACTTGGCGCGGGAGATCGCGGCGACACGCCCGGAACTGGCGGCGGAATTGCGTACGTCACACGCGTCACTGTGCGATCGATGGCGAGAAAGGGAACTCGGTGACCTGGCCCGTGCTGCCGTGCTCGACGCGGCGGATCGTCTGGGTCGCCGTCTGGTACTCATGATCGAGAATCTGCAGGCACTCTGCGGCAGCGCGGGGGCGGACTTCGGATGGCAGGTGCGAAAAATTCTGCAGACGGAGCCAAGAGTGATACTGCTTGCCTCCGCGACGAGCCACTTCGACGGGCTCGATGATGCCGACGAGCCGTTCTTCGAGCTGTTTCGAATCGTGGACTTGAAACCGCTCGGCACAGACGAGTGCCGTCGCCTGTGGGCGGCCGCCGGGGGCGAGCCACGAAGCGGCCGTGACGTCCGGCCGCTCGAAATCCTGACGGGCGGC
Organism: Pseudomonadales bacterium; assembly: GCA_963663395.1. Taxonomy (GTDB): domain Bacteria; phylum Pseudomonadota; class Gammaproteobacteria; order Pseudomonadales; family Azotimanducaceae; genus Azophilus. The sequence continues at coordinate 2,217,351 of OY760226.1, read as the reverse complement.
AATCCAAGGCTGCTGGTGATCGTCGCTGGGTTCTCGCGGTACCGCTCGCTACGACAACTAATGGAGGAACTGGTCGCACTGGTCGACGATCACACCGAGTACTTCCGGGGGCGCCTTGAGGTGCTGCCGAATGTGGAACGGCGCGTCTACGTGGCAGTCATTGATCTCTGGCGGCCATCGACTACCGGCGAGATCGCGGCGCGAGCGCGCGTCGACATCCGCACGGCGTCTACGATGATTGGCCGGCTTAGCGATCGCGGAGCGGTGACGCGCACCGGCGAGGGTCGGAAGCGGTTCTACGCCGCCGCTGAGCCGCTCTACAGCATCTACTACAAGCTGCGGCGCGAGCGTGACGAAGCGGCGGTCGTCGAGAGCCTGATTGTATTCATGATGGGTTTCTACGACCGGACGACGTTGGGCGAGTTGTTCGGCCAGTTCCTGGTTGAAGCAAGGGAGTCCCGGACATTGCACAGGGGGATCGAGCGGGCGCTGGCGAGACGGCCGGAAGACGCGGATCCGGCCACGCGGATGACCTGGGACTGGCTTGCGGACGTGTCGATGAAGGTCGGGAACCATCACTGGAGCGAGGCGCAGATTTCGTTGCAGAAGGACGTAGAGGCGTCGTTCCGGGGAGGCGAACCGGCGCGGGTGATCGAGCTGATTGACCGCTACGTGGCCGAGGGATGGACAGGCGTGCCGCTGGCGAGGCAGGACCACGACACGGCGTACCTGGGCCACCTGCGGGCAGAGGCGTACCTCCGTATGGGGGAGTTTGAGAAGGTCGCGGAGATAGGGCGGGACCTGCAGCGTCGATTTCGAGCGAGCCGAGACCTCTTCGTGCTGTGGCGCGCCGCCGTCGTCTTGCTTCGCCGGACGGAGGCGCACGCCGGGGCCGGCGATCCTGCCGGCGCGGCCGCGAGCGCGCGGGAACTGGTGTCGTGGTTCGGGCAGTGGGCCGGCGACGCGCAGTTCGGTCCGCTGGTTGCGGGAGCTCTCGTCCGGCAGGCGGAGGCTGAGAGTGACATGGGACGATTCGACGCCGCGGATGCGCTGCTCGAGGAGGTCGTGGCGCGTTTCGGCCACAGCGAATCCCCAGCATTCCACGCTCCCGTCGTCGCTGCGATGGTGCGCAAGGCGGACGTGGCCCGCTCGGTTGGCCGGGACGCGGCAGCAGTGGCCACCCTCTATGATCGAGCAATCGAAAGGGGACGCCGCGCCGACGTCGATGGCGTGGCACGCGCGCTCTCGCTCGCGTTCCTGAACCGTGCGTTCGTGCTGGCCGAACTCGACGACTTCGAGGGCGAGATCGCGTCGTTCGGGGAGTTTATCGACATGTATGGGGACAACGAGGCGTTCGCCGAGCAGATTGATCTGGCATTGGCTTGCCGGACCCTGAGGGAGGCGGAACTCGGAGCCGCGGAACGAGCCATGCATGGTTGTGCGCAACTCGACAGACGGTTGCGAGGCTCGACCAGTGTCTGGGCGTCCTGGATTCGGGGCGTGATGCTGGGCGCGCGCGCGACGTCGGCGATTGTTGCCGGGGATGTCGACGCCGCCCTTGAGGAATTCCGGCTCGCCCTTGAGGAGTTCCCCGCAGCAAATGAACTGTCGATGCGGACGTTGACGCGGCTGACGCTGAACCTGGTGGCATTGGGGGCTCCCGAGTCAAACCTGCTCGAAGCGATGTCCCGCGACAGGGACACGGCCGCAACCGTCGCCCCCCTGATCGCGGCGTTGCGGGAGCGCCTGGGAGAGCGGGTTCGCGTGCCCGAAGAAATCCGTTCCGTGGCGGCTGACGTGTGCAAGCAGATGGAGGAGCGTAGCGACGAGGGCCGGCTCACGGCTTTCTAGGAGACGCCGGGGCTGCCACGGACGCGTGGACGTCAAGCAGTAGCGCCGCCGTGCAGCACTCCTCAGCGGCTTCGGGGTAAAACACGTGGGGCGTGCAACTCGAAACAGCTCCGCCGTCTTGACCGCCACGATATTCTAGCTATCATGTTAGCTAATTCAACGCGAGCGGAGTGCAATGCCGTGGTGGTTGTCAATGTTCATCAGGCCAAGACCGAACTTTCCCGGCTGCTGGCGCGCGTTGAGGCGGGCGAAGATGTGGTGATTGCCCGGCGGGGCGAACCTGTCGCGCGGCTCGTCGGATGCAATCCGCCAAGAAAGCGGCAGCCCGACGTCCTCAAGGGAAGGGTCATTGTCCCCGAGAGTTTCCTCGACCCGCTGCCAAAGGAGGAGTTGACCGCCTGGGAAGGCGGGTAGTCGTGCGGGCACTGCTCGATACCCATGCGTTTCTCTGGTGGATCGCGGACAGTGCCCGCCTCTCCGGAGCCGCAATTGGTGTGATAGCGGACGAGTCCAACGACATCGTTGTCAGCGCAGCGTCCGCCTGGGAAATCGCTACCAAGTGTCGCCTCGGCAAACTGCGCTGGGGTGAAGCCATCGCTGCCGATGTCGTCGCCCAGATCACGGGCCAGGGATTCGAGCGGCTGGCGATCGGCGTTGCCGATGCCGAACGCGCGGGGCGCTTGCCCGGTCCGCACCGGGACCCCTTCGACCGAATGCTCATTGCCCAAGCGCTCGCGCGGGGCCTCCCCGTGGTGTCGGTCGACGAGGTATTCGACGCTTACGGTGTCAACCGGTTGTGGTGAGGAAGTCGGATTGAAGGCCAAGCGACCAAAGGCATCCAGCATGTGGTTTTGCGTACGGCAGGACGGCCTGGCCAAGCGGCACGGCTGGCTTGACGACGTCAGCTTGAGTGACGTTCCGCGACACCTCGGTACGGATGCGAGCGAAAAAATTGAAGTCTCGGTTGTCGACCGTGTCCGCAAAGTCTCGCCAAAGCGATTTGGCGCAACGTTCTACCCCCGTGTCCAGGGTGTCATCGGCCTTGAGATTTCCCTCGACAAGAACGCGGTGCAATACGCGCCCACGAGCATGCTCGCCTCCAATCTTTCGTTTCGACGCGCGCTGGACAGGTTTCTGGAACGGCATGGCGCCAGCAGCGATGCATTCCGGAAACGCGGAGCATTGCGCGCTATTTCCGCGCGCCAGTTTCTCATTTCCCGCGACGCGCCTGAGCCCATCGAATTGTTTCGCGGTTCGACGGTGGTTCCCGCTGTGCCCGGACGCGGGGAGAGTCGAGCAGAAGACATCGCCGACGGCATCGGTGCGTGGATGCTTGCCAACCTTTCGACAGAGGGTGCGCTACCTTACAAGTACTGGCCGAGCCACGGAAAGGAGTCACCGGCCGACAACGCCATTCGCCGGTTTCTCGGGTCCCTGGCGCTCGCCAGGCTCGGCGAGTATCGCGACAGCGCGAAGATCCGTGAAGCTGCCCGGCGCAACCTGCGCTACAACCTGAACCGGTACTATCACCACATGAGCGACGGGCGGGGTGCGATCATCGAGCGCACCGGCGCCAAGCTGGGTGCCGCCGCAATCGCTGCCCTGGCTATTCTTGAAAGCCCGGCGCGCAGTGAATTCGCCTCGGAACTGGAACGGCTCGCTGCCGGTGTCGACTCGCTTGCCGGTGGCGAAGACGGGTTTCGGACCTTCTTCTTCCCGGCTGAACGAGACGGGGAAAACTGGAATTTCTACAGTGGTGAAGCTCTCCTGTTCTGGGCGGAGGCGATTCGCCGGGGAGCGCCGTGCGCACCGTCGCCGGACCGATGCGTAGACGCGTTCATGCGCTGCAGGCAGCGGCATCGCCGCAGCCGCAACCCGGCATTCGTTCCCTGGCACACGCAAGCCTGCGTGTCGTTGTTCGCCCGCACCGGGCGCCGCGAACTGGCCGACTTCGCATTCGAAATGAATGACTGGTTGCTGCCGATGCAACAGTGGAGCGGGCTGTCCGAGGATCTTCGCGGACGCTTCCATGACCCGAAACGGCCCGAATTCGGCCCCCCGCACGCGGCCTCTACCGGCGTATATCTAGAAGGACTCGCAGACGCATTGGCGTTGGCCATTCACGTGGGGGACGAGCCACGGGCCGCTGCCTACAGGCAAGCGATCGAGCGCGGCCTCAGGTCGTTGCGGCAGTTGCAGTTCAGAGACGAGCGCGACATGTTCTACATCTCCCGCAAGTCGCGGGTTCGCGGTGCGCTGCGCACCGAGGTTTACGACAACGCCGTGCGCATCGATTCGGCAGCCCATGCCCTCGCCGCCACGCTCAAGATTCTGCGGCCACCGCGTTTCGACGAAGCCTGATTGGCGTCACCGGCAGTCCCCTCCTGAATCCTGAACCGGGTGCACCGTAGCCCTGTGCCACCGCTACGCGACCGGCTGCCGTGGAGGTTCAGCGGCCGGATTCAACACTGGCCTGCACAAGCAGGTTGCCGTTCAGATGCCCTTGGCGTCAGCCGGGGGCAGTAACCTTTCCGATACTCCCGCCTTCACTCTCAGCATCCTCCAACGGATAGACGAAGCAGCCTCGCCCGGTCACCGGCAACACATCGAAGATCAGGTGTATGCGTGGCTCGCTGGACGAATTCCTCGCCGAATGCCGGATCTTGTTGTTGAAGACCCAGAGTTCGCCCTCGCCCATGACAACGGTCTCATCTCCCGCTGTCAGGGGGCTGCCGTCCCGGCTTCTCAGCACCAGATGGTAGCGGTCCCTGATCCGGTAGTACGCCCCCGTGTCGATGTGCGGGTAGACCTTGCTGCCGGGCAGCAGCGCGACCAGCGTTGCGCGCCCCAAATGCCCGCCCGTCGACCTGGCGACGCGTTCGCAGAATGCCAGTGTTCGCGGAAACTTCGCAGCCATCCGCAGCACGCGGCTCTCATGCACGTCATTGGCGTTTTTCGCGCCGGGCGGCAGCGGCTTTTTCGCGGCGCGCAGGAAGATGTTCTCCGTGTTCCGCTGGCACCGCACCTTTCGTTGGCGGCTGGTGTCCACCCGCCACATCTCCGCGGCCGCATCCAACTCTGCCAGGAACGGCTGCGTGGGGACATCGGCAATCTTCACGAAATGCGACCCCGGCATCTCGACCGCCTGCGTGAATTCACTCCGCGGCGAGTCGGCCAGGGCAGGTTTCCGCGCTCGCCATCTATTCCACATCCGTGCCTCCCGCGCCCCGGGACGTCGAAAGATTGGTCAGGTGCATTGTCGGGCTTTCCAACAGGCTCATCACCTGTATCGCGCGGTTTGACGCCACGGACAGACGCCACTTGCCGGAACGGTCGCCAAGCGCCCCTTGTACGCCCACCCCGGTCTCCAGCTGCTCGGACGTCAACGTCAGGGAGTCGCGTGCCGGGACCGTTACGCGCACTTCCGAGTCAGACGACGCACCCCGATCGTCGACCCCCCGTATCGTCACGTCCGCCGCCTCCGCGCCCGGGTTGACCAGCCTGAGCTTGCTCACCTGCTCGCTGTTGCTCGCCGGATTGAAGATGGCCACTATGTACCCGGTTCCCGACTTCGGCGCCAGGTCGTGCATCGAGGTCAGAAAACCGTCCGCGTGGCGTATGTAGGACAACACTTCGATGTCCAGACCACTGGTCAATTCCAGGTACCAGTCACCGTCTCCCGGGCCGGTGTGGCCGGAGAGCCCCTTTTCGGCGTTACCCACTTCGAGGTCGTCCGAATTGAAGTGCACCGCCCGGTTGGCGGGCAGGGTAAGCGTAAGCGCATCGTAAGGCCAATCCGTATTGTCGAATGCCGCGATTTGAACATCACCGGCCTGCGCAGTCCGGTTGATGATACGCACGAAGCCCTGACGGCCCTCGCTGTCCGCCGCCGACGGAAATAGCGGCACCCTGTAAGCGCCCTCGGCTTCGTTCACCGGCACCGTCGACAGATTCGTAAGGTGCCCGGTCGGGCTGCGCAACAGGTTCATGACCCCAATGGGCTGACTCGACTCAACGTTCAAGCGCCACTTGCCTTCGCCGTCACCGAGCGCGCCCGCAACACCCACACCGTTTTCCAGGTCCGCCGCAGACAGCGTTACCACGGCCCCCGCTGCAATCGAGACCCGCACCTCGCTGCCGGGCGAGTTTCCATGGTCATCGACACCGGTAATCGATACCTCGGCCGATTCACTGCCCGGGTTGATCAACCGCAAAAGGCTCTCTTGACCAATGTTGCTGCCCGGGTTGAACACGGCCACCCAGTGGCTTGTTCCAGTGCCCGGAACGACATCGTGCATCGCCGTCAGGAATCCATCGTCTCCCCGAACGTAGGAAAGCACCTCGATGTCCAGGTCGGTCAGCAGTTCGAGGTGCCAATCGCCCTCTCCGGCTCCGCTGCCTTCGGACAACCCCTTGGTCGCGTTGCCGCGCTCGAGATCGTCGGAATTGAAGTGCACGGCCTCACCGTCGCTCAACCAGAAGTTGACCGACCGATACCGGTTGCCGCCATCGTCGATCGGTATGACGCGCACCTGGCCCGACTTCGAAGAGTGGTTGATTACGCGCAGGAAACCCTGGCGTGAAAGATCGGCTGTGGACGGAACCAGAGGCGCCACAGACTTGAGAGGAACCCAAGGGGCATTGCTCGATCCATCTCCGTCGCCATCGCCATCTCCGTCCCCGTCCCCGTCCCCGTCCCCATCGCCATCGCCATCGCCGTCGCCGTCGCCGTCGCCATCACCATCGCCGTCGCCATCACCATCGCCGTCGCCATCCCCATCGCCGTCGCCATCCCCATCGCCATCCCCATCACCATCGCCATCGCCGTCGCCATCGCCATCCCCATCGCCATCCCCATCGCCGTCGCCATCCCCATCGCCGTCGCCATCCCCATCGCCGTCGCCATCCCCATCGCCGCCGTTGTCATCGTCGTCGTCGTCGTCATCGTCGTCGTCGTCATCGTCGTCGTCGTCATCGTCGTCGTCGTCATCGTCGTCGTCGTCACCATCCCCGTCTCCATCGCCGGCATAAGCTTCAGGGATGTTGAGTAACGCGGGTGCCTTCCCGGCAAAAAAACTGGGAAACATCGACATGAAAACAGTGACCAGGAACAGCACTAGCTGTTGAAGGAGAGAAGGTTTGTTCGACCTCATGGCGGCTTGCTCGCAGCGTAGTTCAGAAGGCCGCGGCGGGCCGTTCTGCAACGTGAGTGGATACAATTGCCGAACCGGCAAATCCTGGGATTTGGGTGATACCAGGGATGTGAAAGCAACAGCATGCCTGACGTCAACATTCTTCCGAACGGTCGCACAGTCATACTCGATCTCCCGAATCAGCTTTCAGGCGATTGTGTTTTCGCGGGTCAGTGGTCCAGGTGCATTCGATTCCACCAACCAGGGGGCCGAAGCCCTCGGAGTAGTGGATAACCGATTGACGTTACTTCAAAAAACGCTGATTTAGTCGCGGACTCTTGACTCGACACCGAGATCATACGCTTCTCACCGTAGCTCTGCCACCGAGTCGGTTTTCGGCACCGGATGACTGAGGCCCTGGAATTCGGTCAGGTCGATTCGAGCCAATATCACCAGGGCTCATGTGACGAGCAACTCAATTTCGAAATCAATTTCGGAATCGTTCACGTTAGCGAGATGATTCAGATTAGAGGTACCTTCGTCGTTGTCCATCTGAACGGCCTGAAGCCGGTTTGCAGAACCCGGGAACAACGACCGGGCAACTGCAATGAAACCCTCACTCACGCTCTATCACGGCGCGAGAACGCTCATTCAAAGGCGAACCGGACTGTTCCAGAACAACAGTCCGTCGAGGCTCAAGGCAAAATAACATTGGGGCGCACCGATTCTGAACTGTCGTGCATGCACGACATTGAGGAGCTCTCGAGTCCAGAAAAAACCACTACGCCATCGTGATGAACCGATGAGGAAATTGCATCGGATTCGTCCGCGACAACCATCCAGCGCTAATGTCATCTATTACTTTACTTCTTGAAATTTATACATTTTATTGGATATTTTTTCCTCGCTCAGGATTGTTCGGCACTCCTCAAACGCCATTTGTGCATCACTCTCTGCACGCAGGGTTCCTGTGCCCCGACCCATTAGAGTTCGACGATAACCCCGGGGCCCGTCTTCCGTCAGGCGGGCAATTCCGAAACCGCTTCGGTGAGGGTGAAGAAGCGGTTCTTTTCCCGGTCGAAGAGCTTGAGTTCGTCCTCGAGGATCTCGGCTGCCGCCTCGGGCGCCGCAAGGTGCTTGCCAACCGCTTCATGGGTGGCCTGGTCCGGGTACCAGATCTCCAGAATCACATCGAAATCGCCATCGGAACCGAAGGTCGCGGCAGCCGGGTCCGACGTCGAGTTCAGGAATCGCCGCATGTACCTGCAGGCGTAGCCGCCGAGGTACTTCTCGCCGATGACCCGATGGGTGGATTCGTAGTAGGCGCGAAACTCCTCCACGGACATGCCCTGCCGCCGCTTCAGCAATCCGACCGTCTTGATCATGCCAGGCACTCCCTGTCTGCTAAGCCCGAATCGGGGGCAGGCGGCAAGTGCCGCCCCGACGCGGGGAATAACACTATGACATACCGTTGGTGCTTTTCCGAAGACCACCGCGACAGAGTCGGCACGCCCCGGCACCTGATCTCCATGCACGGACCCACGCCCCACGCGGAGTGACCGGTGCGCCCATAGAGCCGGGGCATCAACTGACGATCTGCCCCGCTACCGCTCCGGGTTCCGCATCCCGCTTGCGGCTGGCCAATGCCGCGAGGTTTGCCGAATGGCCGTCGCGGGTGATGCGATAGCGCGTGACGATGACCAGCGCAGCCAGATTGAGCGCGCAGAACAGCGGCAGAAACATCGACGCCAGGTTTTCGCGCAGTTCGTGAGTCATCAGGTCCACCGACTCGATGCCGTCAAGCCCGACCAGGGAAACGATCGTCCCCGCTCCCAGGATGCCGCCCGCCGAGATTGCCTTGGCGGCGAACCCCCTCGCGGCATAGAAGAGCCCTTCCGAGCGCCTCTTGGTCTCGATTTCGCTGTCCTCGACCACATCCGCCATCATGGAATCGAGCAGCACGCCGCCGGCCATGACGCATACCACTTCAAGGGCGGAGACGAACGCGAAGACATACAGCGAAACCCAGCTGCCGAGCGTAGGCCACCAGCCGATGAGAAGCAGCAGAAAGGGCACCGGATAGAGCAGGATCGTCACCAGGATGCCGGCGATGGCGCCACGCTTCTTGCCGAGCCTGGCGCCCAGGACAGGTGCGACGAAATAAGCGATCGCTGGCGCAACCATGACGACGATTCCCACCGTCGCGATCTGCGCCCCGGAGAAACCGAAGAAGTAAACGGTGTTGTACAAGTACAGCGCCGCGCTCAGGCCCGCTGCAATGCCGGCGACCAGACCGTAGAAGAACAGGGCCGCAAAGTTGCGGTTTCGCACCGACTGGAAGATCTGCCGGACTTCACTGGTGATTTCACGGATGCGGAGGGGCTCCGTAGGCCGGGGCAGCGCGGCCGCGACCCGGCGCGTGCCCAGGCTGGAAACCGTAATCGCCAGCACGATCAGCGTGGCGCCCACCGCCGCGTAGATCGAATAGCCCGTCTGCACGGCAACTCCGTAGGCGCCAACCCAGAACAGGAAATTGACGGTGTGCAGCAGGTTGCCGCCGTACCAGCCGAACGCGTGGCGCAGGGCCAGCCACTTGTTGCGCCTGTCGTACTGGCTTTCCAGCTCCGGCAACAGCGAGGTCGACGGAACTTCGAACAGGGTGGTGCCCGTGCGGATGAGGATGGCCATGACGAGCACATAGGTAAAGGTATTCGCCTCGGTCAGTTCAATGTACGGATTGAACAGCCCGAAAAAAGCGGCAGGCAATACCAGCAGCGCGGCGTACATGAAGGGATGGCGGCGGCCGTGTCGGCTGCGCGTCTTGTCGGACCAGTGGCCAATGAAGAGGTCCGTGACCGCATCCCAGAGCATTGCCACGGCCAGCGCGATCGATGCCAGATAGCCGGGCAAGCCCAGCACCTGGTTCGCGTAAATCAGCAACAGATAGCTGAAGGCGTTGTTCTTGACGCCGTACGAGATGGCCGCCGACCCGTAGAACCAGAAGATCGGTCGCCTTTCCAGCCTTTGCGTATCGATGGACACTATCCCTGACTGAAGGGTCTGACGGGGCGGTGCCACAGCCGGATTGGAAAACGGTGACCGGAAGGGAATCGACCCATTTGACAACCTTGATCCACGAATAAGAGGTCTGGCAGACCGTGGCAAAAGTCCGCGCGCAGTCAATCATCGCACACTCCATGATGAATGCCCGGCGCACTGTCCAACGCGAGATGAGGGTGAAGCGGAGGGTTGATTCCAACGCGAAGTGAGGGTGAAGGGATGTCAGGCGCATCATTTTGGAATGATCGTGGACATCCAAACGCGGCGGCTACGCACCATCGGGCAGCTTTGTGCCTTCATCGAGGGCAACGAGGCGGTGATCTTTCATCCCCAGGATCGGGGCGGGGTCTACACCTTCATTCGGGAAACGCTGGTGCGCTTCGGCTACGTGACGCTCGGCAAGCGGGACAAGGGGGTGGTGTTGAAGTTTCTGGTGGTTGCGACCGGCCATTCGCGCCAGCAGATGGAGCGTCTGGTCCGGCAGTGGCGCGAGACGGGGGTGATCCGGGATCGGCGGGGTGGCGCCCGCGGTCGACCGTTTGTACGCAAGTACAGCGGCGCGGACATCCGTCTGTTGGCGGAGGTCGACGAAGCGTTCGAGCAGATGTCGGGCTTGGCGACGCGCGAGATCCTGCGGCGCCAGTACGAGGTGTTTGGCGATCCGCGCTTCGAGCGGCTGGCGACGATTTCCAACGGGCACATCTACAATCTGCGCGCCTCCTCGACCTATCGCGCCAAGCGCACGGTATGGACCAAGACGCGGGCGGTGACGGTGAGCATCGGCCTGCGCCAGGCCCCGCAACCCGATGGGCAGCCGGGTCATGTCCGTGTCGACACCGTTCACCAAGGCGATCGGGACGGGATCAAGGGCGTGTATCTGATCAATTTGGTGGACGAGGTCACCCAGTTCGAGTTCGTCGGTGCGGTAGTGGGTATCTCTGAGCGCTTCCTGGTCCCGCTGCTCGAGGGGCTGTTGTTGTCCTTTCCGTTCCCGATCCTCGGCTTCCACGCCGACAACGGCAGCGAATACATCAACCACCGGGTCGCTGCGCTTCTCGAGAAGCTACGCGTCGGGCGGTTCACCAAGTCCCGGTCCCGGCATTCCAACGACAACGCGCTAGTCGAGGGCAAGAACGCCAATGTGATCCGCAAGTGGTTCGGCCACGACCACATCCCGCAGCGCTTCGCGCCCGAGGTCAACCGCTTCGCGCAGGCCACCCTGTCCCCCTTCCTCAACTTCCACCGCCCTTGCCTGTTCGCCACCGAGTACCGGGACGGCCAAGGAAGGATTCGGCGCAAGTACCTCGCCGAGCACGTCATGACGCCCTACGCCAAACTCCGCAGCCTGGCCGACGCCGAGCACTTGCTCAAACCCGGTGTCCGCTTTGCCTTGCTGGACGCCATGGCAACGGCCGAGACCGATCTGGAGGCCGTTCGGCGCGTGCAGGCCGAGCGGCGCGAGCTGTTCCGGCTCATCGGTGACGGCAGCACGGCCGTCCGAGCCGCCGGATGATGGGCGACGGGTGGCGACATCAGGAAGCGGAACCGTCCTGTGGATTTGTGGACGAGTCCTTCGGACCGGCCCACGCCCTGCGGGCCGTGTGGACAGCCCGTGGACAACGCGCCAGGCGCGCGTTGCCCACCGCCTGCCCACACTCGCGGGCCTCTCGCCCACAACTCCACAGGACCGACAACCATTTTTTTTCACAAGTGGTCTGTACCACCGGAACCCATGCGTTCGATCCAGACCAACCGATTGGCTCGAAATCACCCAAGTCGCTCTTGACCAGCGACGCTTCTCGCCCAATCATCCCGTCATCGCGCAAACGGCATCCGACTTCAACAAGCCTCGCAACAAGACCAATTTCACCCTCACTTTCTCATTGGACAGCGGGCCCGGCCCTGGCCGGCTCCGACGCCTGTTCCATCGAGTTCCGCTGGCGGCGTTGCCACGCCTCGGTATCGGTGTACTCCATCAGCGCCTTGTTGGTTATGGTGTGGTCCTGGATAAAGCGCACGGCCAGATCGCGCGACTGCCGGTCGCAGGGCGCAAGGCTTGCCGTTCGGCCGGCGTAACCCTGGGGATGTCCGTGAGCATCGCGCCGAGGGCGAAAGAATGATGATTTCGTCGAACCCGAATCAGCTGTTCCAGACCATTACCGGAGTAGGTATCACCCAGTGGCCAACGAGTTGGGTCCAGTCACACTCAGAGAAATCACCAGCGAGAACCTGCACGCAATTCTCGACTTGTCGGTTGCCGATCATCAGCTCAAGGCCTACCCCCGCTCCAACGCCCATTCAATCGCCGAAGCACACTACCCGGCCGATGACGACCCCGTGTGGCTGAGAGCAATTTACGCGGGGGAAACCCCGGTGGGGTTCATGATGACGTCAGAGGTGCCGGACCAGGGCACGTATTTCCTATGGCGCCTGATGATTGATCACCGCTTCCAGGGCAGCGGCTACGGGAGGCGCGCCGTGCAGCTATTGATCGAACGCATCCGGCATACCGACAACCCCACAGCCCTGATCACAAGCCACCTCCAGGAAGACGCAAACGCCGGGCGCTTTTATGAACGGCTGGGCTTTGCGTACACGGGTGATCTGGTTGGAGAAGGCGACCTTGAAATGAGGTTCACCTTCCAGACATAGGAATTTCCGGACCGGCCCCCCTGCAGCCGAGGCTTGCGGCCTGAGACGGCCAGGCCGCCCCGTACGGGGTGTTGCCGCTTCGCCATGCTGATGTCACAGTACGCAATGCAAGGATCATCCCCGGCTCAGGCGACAACGCGTCAAACCACTGACGACGCACGCATGTGAACGTGCGCCGTCCGCGCGCCGCGCCGGACGCAATCCCTGCTCTCCCTGCTGTTTCACCTGGACTGCCGTGTCATGAAAATCCGCAACGTCGCCATCGTCGCCCATGTCGATCACGGCAAGACGACGCTTGTCGACCGCCTGCTGCAGCAGACGGCGAGTGACGCGCGCGCCGAAATCGCCGAACGCGCGCTCGACAGCAATGAACTCGAGCGCGAGCGCGGCATAACGATCCTCTCCAAGACCACGGCGGTGGAGTACGCGGACTGCCGCATCAACATCGTCGACACGCCCGGGCACGCGGACTTCGGCGGCGAGGTGGAGCGCATCCTGTCCATGGTCGATTCGGTCCTGCTCGTCGTGGATGCGGTGGAAGGGCCCATGCCGCAGACGCGGTTCGTCACGGCAAAGGCGTTCGCCGCGGGCCTCGCGCCGATTCTCGTCGTCAACAAGATTGACCGGAACGGCGCGGCCCCGCACAAGGTCGTCGACCAGGTGTTTGACCTGTTCGACCGGCTCGGCGCGAGCGATACGCAACTGGACTTCCCCGTCGTGTTCGCATCCGCCACGCTCGGGGTGGCCGGGCTCGACCCGGATGCCCTGGCCGACGACATGGCGCCGCTGCTTGACCTCATCGTCGAGCGCGTGCCGCCGCCGGACGCCGACACCGATGGGCCATTCCAGATGCAGGTGAGCACGCTCGACTACTCGAGCTACGTCGGCGTGATCGGCATTGGCCGGGTCCGGCGCGGCACGCTGCTGCCGCGGACGCCGGTGGCGGTGATCAACGCGGCCGGCGCAGTGCGCAAGGGGCGCGTACTCTCGATTCTCGCCAGCCGGGGACTCGAACGGGTGGAACTGCCCTGTGCGCAGGCCGGAGACATCGTCTGCATCACCGGCGTAACCGGGGTGGGTGTCTCCGACACCGTCTGCGACATCAACACGCCGGAGGCCCTGCCGCCGCTCACGGTGGACGAGCCGACGCTGACGGTGACCTTCCGCGTGAACACCAGCCCGTTTGCGGGTCGCGAGGGCAAGTTCCTGACAGCGCGCCAGATCGAGGAGCGGCTGTTTCGAGAGGCCTCGCACAACGTCGCCCTGCGCGTGCGCCAAACCAGCCAGGCGGACTGCTTCGAGGTTTCCGGGCGCGGCGAACTGCACCTGTCGGTGTTGATCGAGACCATGCGGCGCGAAGGCTATGAACTGGCGGTGTCGCAACCCGAGGTGATTGTTCGGGAGGAGGCGGGCGGGCGCCTTGAACCTTATGAATCCGTGGCCTTCGAGGTCGATGCGGAACACCAGGGCCGGCTGATGGAGGCGCTGGGCGAGCGCAAGGGCGAACTGCTGGACGTGGACCACGACGGCCGGGGGCGCGTCCGGCTTGCCGCCAGGGTCTCGACCCGGGCACTGATGGGCTTTCGCACCGAGTTCGCGTCGTTCACCTCCGGGTCCGGCGTCATGACGTTCTCTGCTGCAGGCTACCACCGAGCCCCGGAGGGACTGGTTACCGGGCGGAAATCCGGGGTGCTGATCTCGAAAGCCACCGGCGCCGCGGTGGGCTATGCGCTGTTCAACCTCCAGAACCGTGGGCGCCTGATGGTCGCTCCCGGCGACGACGTCTACGAAGGCATGGTGGTCGGCGTACACAGCCGCGCCAACGACCTCACCGTCAACCCGCTGAAGGAAAAGAAACTCACCAACATCCGCGCGGCCGGCAGCGACGAGAACATCCTGCTCACGCCGCCGCTGCGCCTGACGCTGGAACAGGCGCTGGAGTTCATCGATGCCGATGAGCTCATCGAGGTAACCCCGGAGTCGATCCGCATCCGCAAGATGGCTTTGCGGGAAAACCAGCGGCGCCGGGCTTGAGCCGCCGGGGCTCTCCCTCCCGGATGACGCGCCCGCCAGCCGGACCTGTCCGGGAATAGGAACGGCCGGTGGATCAAGCCTCGGCGTAGCGCTGTATCCGTCGTTCGCTCCGGGACATGATCGCCAGCCGCGTGTTCAGGGTGAGGGTCGAGACCCCGAAGCCGATGATGAGACCCCACCAGAAACCCGAAACGCCCCAGGGTTCCATGCCGAACAGGCCGTAGCCCAGTACGCTGCCGACGGGAATGCCGATACCCCAATGGGCAATGAGCACGATGATCATGGGGATGCGCACGTCCTTGTACCCGCGCAGGCAGCCGATCGCGGTGGTCTGCGTGTCGTCGACGAACTGGTAGAGGGCCAGTATGAACAGGAGCGCCGTGGCGCTCGCGAGAACGCCGGCATCGGTCGTGTAGAAGCCGGCGATCGTGTCTCGCATCAGCAGCAGGGCGCTCGCGGCCAGGAAGGCGAACGCGAGCGCGGCGCTGAGCGCAACGTACGCCGCGCGCCGGGCGCCGGGGTTGTCCTTGGCCCCAACGTTGTAGCCGACGCGAATGGTCGCGGCCACGCCCAGGGCAACCGGAATCATGGACGTGACGCTGCCGACGTTGAAGACGATCTGGTGGGCCGCCACCGCCTCAACGCCGATGCGCCCGATCAGCAGCGTCACGATCGAGAAGACGGTTCCCTCGAAGAACATGGTCACGCCGATGGGCAGGCCGAGCTTCACCAGCCGCCAGATCACGGTGAAATCCGGCAGCGAGAAATGCGAGAACGCACCCGCGCGCTGCACGCGCGAGTAGCGGACGACGAAGATCATGGCGGCGAGCTGCAGCCACATGACGATGGCGGTGGCGACGCCGCAACCGGCGCCCCCCATTGCGGGTATGCCGAATCCGCCGTAAACGAAGAGGTAATTGAGCGGCAGCTTCAGCACCAGGCCGCCGAACGCCACGACCATCGACGGCGTCGTCCATGACAGGCCTTCGCAGAGATAGCGCAGCACGAAAAAGGCGAGCGTCGGCACGACGGCGAAGCTCATGTAGTTCAGATACGCCGTGGCGACCGG
Source organism: Pseudomonadales bacterium (assembly GCA_963663395.1). GTDB lineage: Bacteria > Pseudomonadota > Gammaproteobacteria > Pseudomonadales > Azotimanducaceae > Azophilus. Next base: position 2,201,553 of record OY760226.1, on the reverse strand, counting down.
GATGGCCGCTTCGTCAATGCCGATCAGGCGATAGCCCGCCTCGCCGAACTGCACCATGAGCACCATCGTCAACAGACCGCCGCCCACCGCGATCCAGAGGGCCTGGCGCACGACCGCACCGCCCCCCGCTTCCTTCCCCGCACCGTGCATCTGGGAAACCAGGGGCGTGACGGCCATCGCCACCCCGGACAGCAGTACAACCGGGGGAAAATAGAAGTTGCCACCGAGGGCCACGCCGGCGAGCTCCACCGGGCTCACCCGCCCCGCCATGATCGCGTCGATCACCCCGACGCCCATCTGCGAGAGCTGTGTCAGGATGATCGGCACGCCGAGCGTGCCGAGAAACTTGAGATCGGTTACGACGCCGGGTCTGGCGTTCATCGTAATGCCCCTTCGCGGGCGCTGGCGGTCCGAGTCTACACGCTAATCGCCATGCGAATAGGGGCCGCCATCACATCGACCCGGTCACGCTGCCTGCCTCACGCCGCCGCCAGGTTCCGGCGCAGCCACGGCACCGTGCGCCCGCCGATCGTCCGACCCAGCCGGTTTCCCAAATCGCCGACTACATTCAGCAGCGCCGCCAGGTCTATGCCCGTCTCCACACCCGCCTGATGCAGCAGGCTCACCAGGTCTTCGGTGGCGAGGTTACCCGCCGCACCCGGCGCAAAGGGGCAACCGCCCACGCCGCCCGCGGACGCATCGAACCTGCGGATACCGCACTCCAATGCCTGCCAGGCATTGGCAAGTGCCAGCGCCCGGGTATCGTGCAGGTGCGCGGCGAGCCTGGACGCCCCGAACGCCGCGACCATCCGGCGGAACAGGGCCTTGGCGCGCAGGGGATTTCCCGCGCCGATGGTGTCGGCAACGATGACTTCGTCGGCGCCTGCGTCGAACATGACCGCCCCCAGGCGCTCTACGGTCTCGTCGGGAACCACACCCTCGAAAGGACATTCGAACGCCACCGAAACATAGGCACGCGCCTTCAGCCCGTCGGTGCGCGCCTGCTGCAATACCTCCGCGCACACCGAGGTCGCCTGCTCCAGGCTCATGTTGATGTTCTCGCGGTTCATGGTTTCCGTGGCCGACAGCACCACGCCGACGGAGCGGATGCCCGAGGCGCGCGCCAGTTCGTATCCCTTTCGATTCGGCACCAGGGCATGAAAATCGGCCCGGTCCAGGTCCAGGGCAGCCACGACATCCGCCGCGCCCGCCATCTTGGGCACCGCCTTCGGACTTACGAAGCTCGCCACCTCCACCGACGGCAAACCGGCATTCAGGAGCCCTTCGACAAGCGCGACGCGCTCGGCGGGAGAGAGCGCGACCGGGTCGTTCTGCAGACCGTCCCGGGGCGCCACGTCGTTGACAATCACGCTGTCCATTTCAGTTGGGGTACTCGCCCTGTTGCAATACTCCTGACTCGATGCCCTGCGAGACGCGGTCCGCTGGCAACTCGGTCCATTCCAGGAACACCTCGGTGGTGTCCGCGCCCAGCAGCGGCGGCGGCGCAAAGGCGTCCGCGCTGTCCGCAGAAAGCTTGATCGGGTTTCCCGGCACCCGCGCTGTCCCGCCCAAAGGGTGCTGAAGTTCGACGAACATGTTGCGATGCAGCACCTGGGCATCGCTCAGCGCCTGGGCGAAATTGTTGACCCGGGCACAGGGAATGCGCGCCGCCTGCAGCGCCTCGAGCCACTCGGCGGCCGGGCGCGTCTTCAGTTGCTCTGCGATCAGTCCTTCGATGAAAGCCTTTTCTTTCAGCCGCTCCGGCGCGGTGTCGAACCGGGGGTCACGCAGGGCATCGATATTCACCACGTCCACCATCGCCGGCCAGAAAGTGTCGCCGATGACGGCGATGACGATCATGTCGTCCTGTGTGGCAAAGGAGTTGTAAGGGGTGTGAACGAAATGACTGTTGCCGATCGGTTCAGGGATATCGCCCGACATGCCGTACATGGTGGCCATGTAGTTCAGCAGGCTGATCTGCACATCGAGCATGGAAATGTCCACGTGTTGCCCGACGCCGGTCCGCTGGCGCGCCAGCAGCGCAGCCTGGATGCCCATGACCGCGAACATGCCGCCGCCGAGGTCGCCGATGGGGATACCCGCGCGCACCGGTTCGTCCGCACTGCTGCCCGTGATGGACATGCCCCCGCCCAGCCCCTGCACGATCTGGTCGAACGCCGGCCGCTTGTAGTCCGGGCCATCCTCACCGAAGCCCGTCACCGTGCAAGTGACGATGGCGGGATTGTGGGCTGCCAGCGTTTCATGATCGATCTTCAGCCGCCTGGTAACGCCCGCGGAAAAATTGTCCAGCACCACGTCGGCATGGCGCACCAGTTCATAGAAGAATTCGAGGCCCGCCTCGGACTTGAGATCGATGGCCACTGACCGCTTGTTGCGGTTCAGGGTGAAAAAGTAGGCGCCCATGCCGTGGATCGAGTAGCTGGGGTCGTCCTCCAGAAGCCGCCGGGTGCCTTCGCCGCGGCCCGGTGGCTCCACCTTCACCGTGTCGCAGCCGAGATCCGCGAGGAGCATTCCCGCATAGGGGCCCGACAGCATGTGCGTCAGGTCGATGAGCCGGAAGCCGGTCAGTGGCTTGTTGGCAGCGGGCGCGCGCGTCATAGAGTGTCGGGGCCGGTCAAACAGTTGATTGTATACAATAGCGTTCGGGAGAATACCGGATTGCACCTGCTGAGAGCCGGCACAGTTTCAGTCAACGAGCCCCTGCTCGAATCGCCGTTCGAGATCATCGGCCCACCGCGCCGCGGGCGCAACACGCCGGGCTGCTGCCAGCCGGCGTCGCCATCACCACCTTTCGGACACCCGACCTCGATGCCGTCAGTACGCCCTCACTCGCCGGCCCGCAAATCCACGACAGCAGGCTGTATCACAGCCAGCGGAGCATGACGATAGCCGACCCCGACAGCACGCTCTTCGAGTTGGTGGAGGCTGATTAGCCGGTTCAACAGATCAGGCTTGCGCTTGGAGAGCCTCGAACACCGACCGTGCATCGAGGACATTTACGCCCGGCGGTCCGCCCGCAGCATCGGGTGCTTCGGGCACAAAAAGTACCGTTACGACCTCACAGCCCGATGCCCCGGGGATTACTTCCATGCCGCGGAGAGGCCGGTGCCGGATGTCGGAGCCCTGTGCCGTCCACTTTGCCTCGCCGACCAGGAGGCGCCGGCCGTCGGCCGACCGGGCCACCACGTCGAATTCCGGATTGTTGCCACGCCAATAGCGCTGCGCAGGCAACCAGGGCCCGGATCGTGCAAGCGCGTTGTCGGCACGATGCAGCAGCGGCACGCACATCCGGCAAAGTTCCTCCCAGGCCATTGCCTCAAGGCCCGGACGATGGCGATGCCACTCGGCGAGCCGGGTCTCCGTGGGTGCTTCGGCGAGCATCGCCCTGCGCGATGCGACAACTCGGAACCATAGGCGCAGGAACGGATCGTCGATACGGTAGAGGCTGCGCTTGCCCGATTTCGGATCGCTGCCGAACGGCGTTTCCCGGCGCACCAGGTTCATGGCTACCAGTGTTGCCAGCGGACGCGCGAGGCTCGAGGCAGGTTTTCCGAGCCGCCCGCCTATCTCGCTGGCGCGATGCGCGCCCGCGCCGATGACATCGAGAAGCGGGCGCAACGAAGTGGCTGGAGGTGTTTCCGCCCGCAGCAGCCGGTCGGGTTCATCGTGCAGGGCTCCGGCAGGGTCGAGCACCAAAGTGTCCACCGCAGTTTCCAAGTCGCTTCCGAAGGTTTGTGCGAGCTCCCAATAGCGGGGCATCCCTCCCCACAGAGCATGCAGCGACACCAACTCGCGCAAACCCGCCGTGCGAAAACCCAGTTGCAGACACCCGGGTTGCAACGGGCGAAGAGCAAAGGCTTCGGAGGCGCGCCCGTACAAAGGCGCGCCGGCGTCCAGAAGGTTTCCGTGCATCATCTGATGGCTGGACCCGCTGACGACCAGGCAGGGCCGACGTCGCGGGGCGTCCAGCCAATTCTGCAAGACACTCGTAATGGTGGGATCAGCGGCAATCAGGTACGGAAGCTCATCCAGGATCAGCGGGCCGGGCCAATGCGCGTTCGTCGCCTCGGCGGTCAGGCGTTCGAAGAACGAACGCCAGTCCGGGTATTCCACGTCCGCGAATCCCGGGAATCGGGCAGCGACCGCGGCAGACAGGTACCTGCGCTGAACGGCGGACGCCGAGGCGTCCGCTACCGCGTACAGACCGTCGCGGTGACGGGACCACTCGATGAGCAGACGTGACTTGCCAACCCGGCGCCGTCCCCAGATGACGGCGAAGCCGCCGTCGGCGCCAAGCACGCGGTCCAGTCGGCGCATTTCGTCCTGTCGATCCAGGAATTCCATGGCTGCAACAATGCACCAAAATATTATTCAGTTCAACATAATGTTATTACGCATAATTTTGGAGAACAATTGTCCGCCACACCAGCGTCAGTACCGGATCGCCGGGCACCGTCTGGAATCGATCAGCTACCAGCGGCGAGGCTGCCGATGCGCTCAGGTACTGCTTGACGCAGCCGGGCCGTAGTCGGCCTTTCTGCCGGGTATGGCCGAACGCGCGCCGGATGTTGATAATGGGCGGTCAGCCCGGGCGGGTATGGAACCGGTCACAGGCGGACAATTCCGTCACCGCGCACGATCGGCCCGCGCCCCCGAGCCGGGAATGGGAAATTCGGCGCTTGCGCTACGCGGCGCCAAAGTGAAAGGACATATTTTGAGCAAGCTGCATCCAGTCCTCGCCAAGGCGAGCCGTTGGGAAAGCCTTAGCGACGGCGAGGCGTTGAGCCTTGCCGACCACGGGGATACCTCCGCCCTGGCGTCCGTTGCCGCACAGTGGCGCGACGCCGGCTTCAGGAACGTCGTCACCTATTCGCGCAAGATATTCATCCCGCTGACGCATCTCTGCCGGGACGTCTGCCACTACTGCACCTTTGCCCAGGTCCCGCGCAAGCTGAAGGCGCCCTACATGAGCGTGGACGAGGTGCTGGACATTGCCCGCCACGGCGCCGCACTGGGCTGCAAGGAGGCGCTCTTCACGCTGGGCGAGAAGCCGGAACTGCGCTACAAGGCGGCCCGCGAGGGGCTGGAAGCGCTCGGTTTCGAGACAACGCTTGACTACCTGGAGCATGTTGCCGAAGCGGTGCTGAACGAAACCGGGCTGCTGCCCCACCTTAACCCCGGCAACATGACCCCGGAAGAACTCGACCGGCTGCGCAGGATCTCGCCATCCATGGGCATCATGCTGGAATCGACGTCCGAACGTCTCTGCGAGAAGGGGATGCCGCACTACGGCTCGCCCGACAAGGTTCCCGCGGTCCGCCTGCAGACGCTGGCCGATGCCGGCAAGGCGCGCATTCCCTTCACTACCGGCATTCTCATCGGCATCGGCGAGACCCGGCGCGAGCGCATCGAGTCGCTGTTGGCCATCCGCGCCATCCATGCCGAATACGGGCACATCCAGGAGATCATCGTCCAGAATTTCCGGGCCAAGCCGGAAACGAAAATGGCGCAGGCTCCCGAACCCGACCTGGAGGAGCTGCTCTGGACCATCGCCATGGCCCGGCTCATCTTCGGCCCCGAAATGAGCGTCCAGGCGCCGCCCAACCTGAGCCCCGGCGTGCTGCCGCAGATCGTCGCCGCCGGCATCAACGACTGGGGCGGGGTTTCCCCGCTGACGCCCGACTTCGTCAACCCGGAAGCCCCCTGGCCGCATCTCGATGAACTCTCCCGCGAAACCGCGCTCGCCGGCAAGCACCTGCACGAGCGGCTCACCGTCTATCCCGATTACGCCCGGGATTTCGAAACCTGGGTGGCCCCCGAACTGCACCAGCGCCTGCTCGACCTTGTCGATGCCGAGGGTTTTCCGCGCACCGACGACTGGTCGCCGGGCGAACAGATTGAACCGCCGGAGCAGGATCTGCAGGCGATACGGACTCCGCCGGCCGGCGTTTCGGCAGACATGCACGCCATCCTCGAGGCGGCCTCGGCGGGCGAAGACCTGGCGGAGGCCGACGTGGTGCGCCTGTTCCAGGCCCGGGGCGACGACTTCGCCGCGGTCACCCGGGCCGCCGATGCACTGCGCGCGTCCGTCAACGGCGACACCGTCAGCTTCGCGGTCAACCGCAACATCAACTACACCAACATCTGCTACTTCAAGTGCCAGTTCTGCGCCTTCTCCAAGGGCAAGCTGTCGGAAAACCTGCGCGGCCGGCCCTACGATCTTTCCCACGAGGAAATACAGCGTCGCACCGAGGAGGCCTGGTCCCGGGGCGGCACCGAGGTGTGCATGCAGGGCGGCATCCACCCCGAGTACACCGGTGAGACCTACATCGGAATCCTGGAGGCCGTCAAGGCGGCCGTGCCCGACATGCACATCCACGCCTTTTCGCCCCTGGAGGTGTGGCAGGGCGCCGCGACCCTCGGGCTCGACCTGGAAACCTACCTGTCCCGTCTCAAGGAGGCGGGCCTCGGCACTCTGCCGGGAACGGCCGCCGAGATACTCGACGACGAAGTGCGCCAGGTGATCTGCGCCGACAAGATCAACACGGCCCAATGGCTGCAGGTGATGGAGGCGGCCCACGCGGTGGGTTTCAGAACCACGTCGACCATCATGTACGGCCACGTCGAGCGCCCCGAGCACTGGGCGCGGCACCTGCTGCGCATACGCAACCTGCAGAAGCGCACCGGCGGCTTCACCGAGTTCGTCCCCCTGCCCTTCGTGCACATGGAAGCACCCATGTATCTCAAGGGACGGGCGCGCAAGGGGCCGACCTTCCGCGAGGCGATCCTCATGCACTCCGTGGCGCGGCTCGCCCTCAACCCGCACATCACCAACATCCAGGCGAGCTGGGTGAAGATGGGCCATGCGGGCCTGGCGGCCTGCCTGAACGCCGGCTGCAACGACCTCGGCGGCACTCTCATGAACGAGAGCATCAGCCGCGCCGCCGGCACCAGCCACGGCCAGGAAACCTCGCCGCAGCGGATGGCCGCCATGATCGAAGCCGCCGGACGCGTGCCGCGGCAGCGCAGCACTACCTACGCGGACGTAACGCCCGAGCGCATCGCCACCGGGCTCGCGGCGGGCGAGTTGACCGACATCGTCAATACGCCGGCCAGGAAGTACGAGCGCAAGCGCAAGGCACCCCTGGTGCGCCCCGGACTTGTCGAGAGCGTGGAAATCACCTGAGTTCCGACATCCCGTCGCGTTCGTCTCGACGGTTCAATCGCCTGCCAACACGAAACGACCGGCACGCGTCTTCCCACCTCGACCCGGCAGCGGAAAGCCGACTCCGTCTTTGGCGGCAGCGGCCCGCTGCTGTCCTGGACACCTTGATTGCCCCGTTGATATCGATATCATTGTTCTGAACGAAACCGAGGATTGAGTTGCCCGGCTTGTGCCGGGAGCGAATGCAGTCGGCGGCGGAAGATTCGTCACGGGAATCCGCCCACGCCAGAACGCCCAAGGGAATCTGATGTCCGGTATCGACTTTTCAATCGTGCTCTTGTTCGTCGCCTGGTCCGTAGCGGCCGGTTTGCGGGCCCGCAAGAGAGCCTCGAAGAACCTCGACGAATACTACCTGGCCGGGCGCTCTCTCAAGGGTTGGAAGGCAGGCATAAGCATGGCAGCGAGCCAGTTCGCTGCCGATACGCCGCTGTTGTTCTGCGGTTTGATCGCTACCGCGGGTGTATTCGCGCTGTGGAGAACCTGGGTCTACGGCCTGGCGTTCCTGCTGATCGGATTTCTGTTCGCAGCGCGCTGGCGCAGGGCGCGGGTACTGACCGATGCCGAACTCGTCGAGATCCGCTACAGCGGGCCTTGGCGGGTGCCGCTGAGGCTGACAAAAGCCGTCTACTTCGGCCTTGTCATCAACTCCGCCACCCTGGGGTTCGTGCTGCTGGCCACATTTCAGATCTCCGAGGTCTTCCTGCTCTGGCACGCGTGGCTGCCAGACGGTCTGTACGGCACCGTACTCGCCGCCACCGGTTGGCTGGGTCTCAACCTGTCCACCGGCGCCGCGCAATACGCAACCGACCTCGCAACCGGCAACAACCTCATCAGTATCGTCCTCCTGCTTGTGTTCGTGGGGCTTTACTCGACAACCGGCGGATTGCGTGGCGTCGTTTCCTCCGACCTGTTCCAGTTCTGCCTCGCCATGGGCGGGTCACTGGTCTTTGCGATAGTCCTGCTGCATGAATGCGGTGGATTGTCCGGACTGACCGGGCACATCGTGCGCCTCTACGGCGAAACCCAGGCAGAAGCCATGCTGTCGTTCGCACCGTCGCTTGAAGGAGCCTTGCCCGGGTTCCTGGTGATCGTGGGATTGCAGTGGCTGTTTCACATGAACAGCGACGGCAGCGGCTATCTGGCACAACGCTTCATGGCCTGCGAGGCCGACCGGGAAGCGCGGGTCGCCGCCTTCGTGTTCTCCTGGGTGCAGATCCTGGGGCGCAGCCTGGTGTGGCTGATCATCGGGGTCGCCCTGCTGGTGCTTTACCCGTTCGGCCCGGCCGACAGCCTCGACCCGGGATTCGCCGCTTCGAGGGAACGGACCTTTCTCACCGGAATATCAGACTTCATGCCTTCCGGAGCGCGCGGGCTGATGGTCACCGCCTTGCTGGCCGCGCTCGCCTCCACCATCGACACCCATCTCAACTGGGGTTCGAGCTATCTGACCAACGACGTCTACCGGCGCCTGATCTGCGGCCTCTGGCTCAAGCGAAACGCTCGCGACAGGGAACTCGTCCTGGTCGCACGAATCGCATCGGTCATCGTGTTGCTGGCTGGCTGCCTGGTCGCCGCCAACCTGCAGTCCATTCAACAGGGCTGGAAAATCTCCCTCCTGTTCGGTGCCGGCATCGGCGCCGTCCTGATGTTGCGCTGGATCTGGGAACGCATCAACGTCCAGGCGGAATTTGCCGCCATGGCGGTTTCCCTGGCGGCAGGCCCGACCCTGATCTGGGCAATGCCAGGCGAAGACAGCGAGTGGGCCCGTCTGGGAATCATGGTGCTCGTGTCGGTCACGGCAACCGTCCTGATCACCCTGTTGACCCCACCGTCCGACCGGCAAACGCTCCTCAAGTTCTACAATACCGTTCGCCCGGTCGGTTTTTGGGGACGAACGGCTGTTCTCGCGGGGGACGACCCGGCGGCCGGGAGGCGGGCGTTGGGCAGTAATCTGCTGGCTGCGTTGAGTTGCGGCGCATCGCTCCTGCTCCTCGTGGCGGGCTTTTCCAGGCTCAGTCTGAGGCTCCCGGGCGAGAGCCCGCTCGCAACGCTCCCACTCATCGTCGGCGCCTTGCTGCTTGCCCCACTGTGGTGGAATCGGCTGCGCCGGAGCGGGGAGACGACGCCATGAGCAGCGTCTGGCGAGGTAACGATGCCACTGCAGCCGCATCCTCGGATTCATCCGCACAACCCTGGTGGAAAGGCGCCGTCGTCTACCAGATCTATCCGCGGAGCTTCAAGGATTCCAACAACGACGGATCCGGTGACCTCGCCGGCATCACCCGGAAACTGGACTATGTCCACAGCCTCGGTGTGGACGCGATCTGGCTGTCCCCGGTGTTCCGCTCTCCCATGGCCGACTTCGGCTACGACATCTCCGATTACAGGGACATCGATCCGGTATTCGGCACCATGGCAGACTTCGAGATACTGCTCGCCACCGCACATGGCCTCGGCCTGAAGGTCATCATCGACCAGGTGTATTCGCACACCTCGGAACGGCATCCCTGGTTTCGCGAAAGCCGCAGGGACAGGAGCAACAGCATGTCGGACTGGTATGTCTGGGCCGACCCCAAGGCGGACGGCTCGCCGCCCAACAACTGGCTGTCGCTGTTCGGCGGCCCGGCCTGGACCTGGGATGCCGGCCGGCGCCAGTACTACCTGCACAACTTTCTCAGCGAGCAACCGGACCTCAACTTCCACAATGAACAGGTCAGAAACGCCATTCTGGACGTCGCCAGGTTCTGGTTGGACAAGGGCGTCGACGGGCTGCGCCTGGACGTGGCGAATTTCTATTTCTGCGATCCGGATCTGACCGACAACCCTCCGTCGGGCAGGCGCGATGCAAACCGGCCCTATCAATTCCAGCGTCATGTCCACGACCGTTCCCGCCCGGAAAACCTGGCGTTCGCGGAAACGCTGCGGCGCCTCACGGACAGCTACCCCGGCCGGATGATGGTGGCGGAGATCGGCAGCGCATCGTATGTGGAACGGAGCATGGAATACACCAACGGCAACCGTCGATTACACACCGCCTACAACTTTCTGCTGCTCGAGAACGGCCCGCTGACCGCCGCCCTGATCCGCAACGCCATGGAGTCATGGTCCAGTGAAGCGGCCTGGCCAAGCTGGTCTTTCTGCAATCACGACGTGGAACGGGTGGCCAGCCGGTGGGGCGGCGAAAACCCTCCCAGAGCATTCGCGAAGATGCTCGTCTGTCTGCTGCTCTGCCTGCGCGGCACCGTCTTTCTGTATCAGGGGGAGGAACTCGGGCTGCCGCAGGCCAGGATTCCGCGGGAAGGCCTGCGGGATCCGGAAGGAATCCGGTTCTGGCCCCACGGACTCGGGCGGGACGGTGCCAGAACGCCGTTCCCCTGGCAGAGTAGCGCTGCCCACGCCGGCTTTTCGGAGACGCAGCCCTGGCTTGCAGTGGATGCCCGACACGCCGAACTGGCCGTGGACGGGCAGGAAGAGGACACCGAATCCGTGCTCAGGCTGTCCAGACAGGCGATCGCCGCCCGCCGTTCAAACGCTGCGCTGACACTCGGTACCATCCGGTTCGAGGATACCCCGGAGCCGGTCCTGCACTTTCATCGCGAGCATCGGGTTGAACATGTGCAGTGCCTGTTTAATCTGGGTGACGAACCCACCAGCACGCTCCTCCCGCAAAAGCCTCGGCAGTGGCTGATGAGAAACCTGCAGAGTACCGGGCGCACCGGCAGGGAAATCACGCTCCCGGGGTTCGGCTTTGCGGTGTGGCGCTGACGTCCAACCCGACTAGCTGACAGCCGCGCAGGACGCGCGCACCACGAGCGAGGTTGGCAGTCTCAACGACTCGAAATTCTTCCCGTCAACAAGGTCAATAATACCGGCCGCCAGTGCCTCGCCGGCCCGGCGGCTGTCCTGGGCTATGGTAGTCAGCGGCGGTGAAAACCCGGCAGCCATCGGGATATCGTCGAATCCAACCACGGAGACATCGCCGGGCACGGTCAGGCCGGCGTGCTCGATGGCCCTGACGGCGCCCATCGCCACCATGTCGTTGCGCGCAAACAACCCGTCGAAACAGAGCCCCTCCCCGTTCAGGAGTTCGCGCACGGCCTCGTAGCCGTCACGATGACTGATCGAGGCCGCCTCGCGGCGCAGCGAGTCGACCCCCTTGTCCTGCGCCGTTTGCCGGAACCCCCGCCAACGCTGTTCCTCCTCGGGGTGGTCAATGTCTCCCAGAAACAGGAACTCGCGTCTGCCGACATCCCACAACCGGGACGCCGCCAGCCCACCGCCACGGACGTTGTCGCTGCCGACTGTCGGATAAGGCCCATCGGCGTGCTCCGCGCCCCAGACGATGGCCGGAAGTTGAGCGCCGCGAATTCCCGCGAGCATTTCCCCGCCCTGGTCCTTGCCCAGGACGATGGCCCCATCTACCGGTTTCGAGGCGATGGCCGCGCCCCAGTCCTGCGACGCCCCCGTTTCCGCACAGAGCAGCAGGTCGAATCCCCTGGCGGTGAGCGCCTCCGCAATGCTGGACAAAAGGGCAACGGGGAACGGTTCCGACAGCGGGTGATGGGCGTCGGTATCGAAGGCAAGGGCGATGGTGTGCGCCCGTTTCAGCCGCAGATTGCGCGCGGTCTTGTTGAAACGGTAACCGTGCTCGCGGGCGATGGTGCGAATGTGTTCCTTGGTGTTCTCGCGAACCAGGGGGCTGTCGCTCAGCGCCCGGGAGACGGTGATCTTCGAAACGTTCGCGAGCCGTGCGATGTCGGCCATCGTACGGGCCGGCGAGACGGGCACTTTCTCTGCGGTTGGCTTGGCCGCGTCCGACACATTCACTCTCCGGCCTGAGCCCTCGGCTTCGTGTCCGGGGTGCAGACAGCTTATGGCAAGTGATTCGGTTCCGTCCAGTTTCGGCAGGTCGCTGTCCAGCGTCATTCGGCACGCGTTTTGATATCGATTACACCCCTTGATTCGCCAGCACAAAAAAGTCTATTGATATCGATATCATTTCCAGTATCATGGAGCGAACACGCTCCGGTCGCGGATACTACCGAACAGCATTGATGGAGGAAGTTATGCGTATTCGTCAATGGGAAGTTGCAAAGCAATGTGCGGGCAAGCTGCACAGGGGTGCGATTGCCGCGATGCTGGCCCTGGCACCCCAGGCGGCGGCCGCGGAGTCCGAAGAATCAGCCTCGGTTGCAGAAGCAGCGGTTCTGGAAGAGATCATCGTCACCGCCCGGCGCGTGGGCGAGAACCTGCAGGCGGTGCCCATCGCGATCAGCGCCGCCACCAACGAGAACATTCGCGCCTTTGACATCAGGAGCGTCACCGACCTGCAACGCATCGTGCCCTCGCTCACCGCCACCGGGCGCCTCGGCCAGAACGAGGAATCGCTGACGTTGCGCGGCCAGCGGGCCACCGGCGAGTTCATCGGCGCCGGAGCCGGCCCGGCCGTGGTCAGCTATTTCGCCGAGGTTCCAGGCGCCGCCACGGGCCCCGGCCTGTATCTGGACCTGGCCAACGTGCAGGTCCTGAAGGGCCCGCAGGGAACCCTGTTCGGCCGCAACACCACCGGCGGCGCCGTGCTTTACGAACCGAAACGGCCCGAGAACGGGTTCGCGGGCTACGCCCAGGGAACCGTCGGCGACCTGGACCGGTTCGATGTCGAGGGCGTGATCAACTTTCCGATCGTCAACGACGTGCTGCTCGTTCGCATCGCCGCGCAACGCCAGAGGCGCGACGGGCTGGCGGTCGACGTCAATACCGGCACCGAATACAACAACCGCAAGAACTGGACCGCCCGCATTGGCGTGCAGTTCAATCCCCATGAGCGGGTGTCGAACTACTCCGTTTTTCAGTCGGTCAACTTCAGCGAGAACGGCCCTGCGACGATCCTGTACGCCGTCAACCCGGCGGCACTGGTCTACCCGTTGCTGCAACCGCTGTTTACTGCACAACAGCAGCGGGGCATCCGCAAGGTCGCCTTCGGCGTGGACGGGCCGGAAAAGCGGGATACGGACCTGTTCCTCAACCGCACCGAGTTCGACCTCGGAGGGGAGTTCGCAATCACCAACATCTTTTCCTACACCCGCGAGAAAGCCAACCGGTCGGCCGATCTCGATGGAACCATCCTGCCCCTGAACGACTCGCTGGGCATCACGGGCTACGGCGACGGGGCCAACCCGAACCACTCCATTCTCACCGAAGAACTGCAACTCAGCGGCCTGTTCCTGGACGGGAGCCTTGAGTGGCGCATCGGCGGCTACCTGGAACGGCTGAGAACCGAAGGCGCCCAGACCTTCTCGCAACGGCTGTCACTGTTCGTAACCACCCACCAGCTCGACGCGCCCCAGTCCATCGACTCCGAGGCGCTCTTCGGCCACGTCAACCTTGACCTGGGCTCGGTTTCCCCGGTGCTCGAGGGGCTGAACCTGTCCGCCGGATACCGCTATACCTGGGATGCGGGTTCGCTCGGCTTCGACCTGCTGATCTATCCGGGCCAACTCTTCGAACTGGACGAGATTCCTGCGCCGCAGCCGGGCGACTTATGCTTCACCGGGGCCCAGTATCCCAACTGCTTCGTCGAGGTCGACAGCAGCGACAGCGGGCAGTCCTGGAACCTGGGGCTCGACTACCGGTTCCGCGACGGCCTGCTCGCCTACCTGAGCTACCGCCGGGGGTACAAGAGCGGGGGATTCAATCCGGGCGTCGGGGTGTTTTTCGGAACCGCGGTCGAAGAGTTCGCTTTCGGGCCGGAAAAAGTGGACGCGGTCGAACTGGGCCTGAAATCCGACTGGTCGCTGGGGGAGATTGCCGGACGCACCAACCTGGCGATTTACAAGAGCTGGTACGACGATGTGCAGGTGCTCAACAACGTGATCATCGGGGTGGCCGCCACAACCGCCACCCAGAACGCGGCGAAAGCCACCATCCAGGGCATCGAGGTAGAAGGCGAGGTCCGCCTCACGCCACAGTTCAGGGTGACCTACGGTTACGCCTATACCGACGCAGACTACGACGAGTACGTCACTCCGGCCGGCGAGGACCTTGGCGGCCTGCCCTTCCTTTACACCCCCGAACACATGGTAAGCCTGGGCCTGGCCCTCGACCTGGCGTTGCCGTCCAACCTCGGCACGATGACGGTGTTCGCGAACCATTCCTGGCAGGACGACATGTTCGCCGGATTTACTACGGCCGTGACTCCGGGCGTCGACATTCCCTCCTACGGGCTCACGAACCTCAGGCTGACCTGGAGCGAAGTCTTCGGCACCGGCATGGAATTGGCGGTATTCGTCAACAATCTCTCCGACAAGGAGTACCGGATCGCGAACAACCCGCACTACGGATCCCTGGGCTATGCCCTCACCCAGTACGGCGAACCCAAGTGTTGGGGTGCATCCCTACGAGTAAACTTCTGAGCGGCGATGGGCCAGGTGAAACGGTTCGACCTCCTGCCTTGTTTCTAAAAAAATAAAATGTGTTTTATTTTTCAGTTTTACCGTATACCATGGAGCGTCATCGACTGAATTCGATTACATCAGGAATTACACTGATTTCGAACGGGCGGTGACTGTCGCCGAGTCCGGCAGACATGCGGTAGATGTCGAGACGCCGACGACAGCCGTAGTACCGCCTTTCTATTTCATCGTTTCATCTCATCGTTCTGCCTACCATCGCGCCCGTCTCCGACGTTTCTTCACTGAGCATCGGCATCAGCCGGCCGCCTTGGCCGACAAGCGCCCGGCAGCAACCACCAGCGGCAGGATCAGGCCCGCAAAAATCGCAAGGCTCACGCCCGCAAGCGCCAGGAGCGTGACGCTCATGCCCCACAAATCGTAGGACAGCCCCACCAGCGGGCCGGTCACCACGAAGGCGCCGCGAAAGCCGAAACTCGCCATCGAGTTGGCGGTAGCCCGGAATTCTCCCGGCACCCTGGCGTTCAACGCATCCTTCAACACCACGATGCCCAGACCCCGCGCCACGAAGAACGCGGCGCTCGCAACGATTCCGCCAACGGCGCCGAACGCGTCCAGGCCCAAGTAGCCGAGCACCGGCAAAAAGCCGACCGCCAGCAGCAGGGCCGGGGCGCCGACGGCGTCCTCCACCTTGTGCGCCCAGCGCCCGGCCAGGGCCGCAACGACGGTGAGCGCGGCCCACAGATAGCCGAAGTACACCAGCGGAACACCGCCCTGTTCCCAGAGCTTCTGAATCAGCCAGACGGCGTAGAAGGTCGTTAGCCCCCAGATGCAGATCGCCAGGAAGGTCAGCCGCAACACCGCGTCGCCCTTCAGCAGGTGGCGGAGAATCCGCAGCATGTTGCTGCCGTGTCCGGCGGATACCGGCAGGCGTTCGACCGGCGGCTCGGTGAGGCGCAATGCGAACACCAGCGGCAGCCAACCCGCGATGACCTGCAGGATCACCAGTTCCTGCATCGACCACCACAAAAGCACCATGGAGCAGCCCACGCCCGCCCCCGCTTCCGAGAAACTGCGCCAGGCGTGCAGCTTGCCCACCACCTGCCGCCGCGCGTCCCCGTCCCGCTCGAGGGCCACTTCGGTGTCGTAGAGCACCGCGATGTCCGCGCCGGAGATCAGGCTGTGGCCGATGCCGAGCGCCAACTCGAACATGGCGAGCGTCCAGAACCCGTCCGCGTTGAGCAGCAGGCTGTGGCCCACGCCCACGAACACTGCCCCGAGCACGAGCGTGCGTTTGCGGCCGATGAGGTCCGCCAGGTAGCCGGACGGCACTTCGGTAATCATTACCACGAAGCCGAACAGGGCCTGCAGGGCGAATACCTCCTGCATGGAGAGCCCCTTGCTCTGAAAGAACGGCACCGCCACCGGCATGATCACGAGAAAGCTCTCGAAAAAGCCCAGCAGCAGCGTTCGTCCGATATTTTTCGGCAGTTGCGCGTTCATGTTCCTTGACCTGACTGTTCGGCCCACCAAGCGGCCGGCAAAGACCACCCGAAGGTCCCGATTTGCTGCCCCAGAAACGAAAAAACCCCGAAGGCGGAGCACTTCGGGGTTTCTCGAAACCGGCTCTTACCGATTCGTCAAAGCTTCCCGAATACGCCTCCATGCGTAATGGCGAACACCATGACGGTGTCAGGGCGCGGCATCCCCGCCACGCGCACGGACGGCCGCACGCGGCAGCGTCGCTGCACCGCAATGGCATGGTCTTGTTTCTGCAAACAGAGCGTCATGATTTCCGTGGTAGTTCGGTCCCTGCTCAGGGGGCGCGCATAGTGCTCCCGGGCATCACCGATGTCAACGGCGGCTACACGGAGGCCCGGGCCGCCGCAGCAACGTCAGGTTGATTCCGGTACCGTTCGGGAATCTCGAAACCAAATACGCGTGCTGCGTTCAGGCCCAGTATCTTCGCCCGTTCCGCGTCCGTGAGTTGCCCCATGGTGCGCTCGATTGCCTGGGCCGAGTGGGGCCAGGTTCCTTCGTGGTGCGGGAAGTCGTTGGCCCACATGAAGTTGTCCACCAGGCCATGCTCCCGGGCCAGGTCCAGGCCGGCCTTGTCCTCCTGGAAGGTGGCAAAGCCGTGCTTCTTGAAGTACTCGCTCGGCAGCATCTCGAGCTTCGGCCGCACCCACATGTGGTGTTTCAGGTATGCCTCGTCCATGGCCCCGATCGCCCAGGCCACCCAGCCGATGCCCGCTTCGACGCTGCCGAACCGGAGCCCGGGAAATCTCGCCAGCACCCCTGAAGCGCACAGGTTCGCCAGCGGCTCCATGGTCGGCGCCAGGGAGTGCACCGCGTAGTTGATGACCGCCCCGCCATTGCCCCGGGAGGCGCGCGGGTCGCGGCCCGTCGATACGTGGAAGGTGACGGGCAGATCGACTTCCTGGATTGCGGCCCAAAGGGGATCGCAATCCGGCAGGTTGTAATTGAGCTGACGATGGTCCGGCGCTCCCCAGACCGGCTTGCAGGGCAGCGAAAGCCCCCGGAACCCGAGCGCCGCGCAACGCTGGATTTCGGCGATGGCGCCGTCCATGTCAGCCGGGGCAATGCACGCCATTGGCGACAGGCGGTCGTTGAAATCGCCGAACGTCTCCCAGGCCCAGTCGTTGTAAACGCGGCACATCGCCTGGCTGAACACGGGGTCCGGCGTGGCCCAGATGGTCAGGCCCTTGTTCGGGAACAGCACTTCCGCATCCACGCCGTCGCTGGCGAGATCCGCAATGCGCTCTTCGGGCGTCCTGCCGGACCGGTTGCGCAACCCGTCTTCGCCTTCGAACTTGACGCTGCGCAGGCGCAAGGGACGGAAACCCTCGGTTTTCTGGAACTGCGTTCCCTTGGCATCCAGCGTGACGGTGGGGACCCGGTCCCGGTACTTGCTGTCGATGCGCTTCCGCCAGAGGTCGCTCGGCTCCTGAACGTGCCCGTCGGCGGAAACGATGAAGAACTTGTCCGGATCCTCAGCCCGCGCGGTGCGCGGCCAGCCTTCGGCGCCAGGCGTCTCGAGGCGCCATGCATTGTTCTCGTCCGGAGCGGAAACGGTGCCTGTCATGCCATGTCGTCCATTGCTCTCGCAGGGCCAATGTTACGACACACAACGGAGCCGAACATCCCCGGCGGGGTTGCGCGACTCATCGACGGTGCGAGAATGGCCGCCGAACATGCCGCGCCCGAGCCGCTCCCCTGCTGAGAAACGTTTGTGGCGCCGCTCTATCGTCCAAATCGTGCGAGGGGAAACGACATGCACCGTTCATTGCGGGGCCGCGCCGCCGTCATCGGCATCGGCGAAACCCCATACTACAAGCGCGGCGAAGCGCCGGAATCGGAGTTCAAGCTCGCGCTGGCCGCGATAATCGCCGCTTGCCAGGATGCCGGCATCTCCCCCAAGCGCATCGACGGCTTCGCTTCCTACTCCAACGACCGCAGCGATCCGTCGCGCCTCGCGGCGGCGCTGGGCATCGATGAACTGCGTTTCGCCAACATGCAGTGGGGCGGCGGCGGTGGCGGTGGTTCCGCGGCCATCGGCAACGCGGCGGCGGCCATCGCCGCCGGCATGGCCGAGTGCGTGGTGGTGTTTCGGGCGCTGGCACAGGGGCAGTTCGGCCGCTTCGGGCAGGGCCCCCGACGCAACACGATCGCCGGCGAGATGGCCCACGCGGTGCCCTACGGACTCATGTCTCCCGCGCAGATGTTCGCCATGAAGGTGACACGCTTCATGCACGATCACGGTGTCGAGCAGTCGGCGCTCAGGTCGATCGCGCTGGCCTGCTACCAACACGCGCAGAGCAACCCGCGCGCGGTCATGCACGGCCGGCCGCTTACGGCGGAGAAGTACGACGCCTCGCGCTGGATAGTCGAGCCGTTCCACCTTTTCGACTGCTGCCTCGAGAACGACGGCGCCGCCGCCATGGTGCTGGTTTCCGCTGAACGCGCCGCCGAGTCGGAACACGCACCCTGCTACCTGCTCGGCAGCGCCGCCGGTTCGCATCACCGCGCGGGCGCACCGGTGCACAACGCCCCGGATTACGCGACCAGCGCCTTCAAGACCGTTGCCCCGCGCCTCTACGCCATGGCGGGCGTCGGGCCGGGCGATGTAGACGTGCTGCAGTCCTACGAGAACTTCACCGGCGGCGTGCTGATGAGCATCGTCGAACACGGCTTCTGCGAAGCGGAGGGCTGCAATGAATTCTTCGTCAAGGAAAACCTTGTCGCACCGGGCGGCAAGCTGCCCCTCAACACAAGCGGCGGCAACCTGGCCGAGTGCTACATGCACGGCCTCGGCCTCAACATTGAGGCGGTGCGCCAGGTACGCGGGCAATCCACCAGCCAGGTTCCCGGGGTGGACGTCTCCATGGTCATATCCGGGCCGATGGTGACGCCGGTGAGTTCCTGCATCTTCGGTTCCGAGGCGACGCTGTGAGCTATCTGAAACCCGGCCTGCCGAAACCCGCCCCCGCCCCCGACGGGCTCGACGCCCCGTTCTGGGCAGCCGCCGCCGAAGGCATCCTGAAACTGCAGCGATGCAGCGCCTGCAGCCGTTGGCAGTGGGGCCCCGAGTGGATCTGCCACCATTGCCTGAGCGACGACCTGGTCTTCAAGGCGGTCGAGCCGCGCGCCCGCATCTACAGCTACGAGCGCGTCTGGCACCCGGTGCACCCCGCGCTCAGGGAGCAGGGGCCTTACCTGATCGTGCTGGTGGAGTTCCCGAATCACGACGGGGTGCGCATGATCGGCAACCTGCTCGGAGACCCACACCAGGAGGTCAGGATCGGCGCACCGGTCAAGGCGGTGTTCGAACACCACGCCGACGACGACCCGCCGCATACGCTGGTACAGTGGACGATCGACTTCTAGCCCGACCCGGGGCCACTCGTTTCAATCGAAGGAGAATCACAGGATGCATGCGCTCGAGGAACTGGCCGAGATCGAAGCCATCAAGAAGCTTCGCATCGAATATTCCCACTACTTCGACGGCCAGGAGGTCGATGCCCTGGCCGACCTCTACACCGAGGACGCGGTCTGCGAATTCGGCCCCAACTACGGTGGCGACTGGGTGGGCAAGGCGCAGATTCGGGAGAACTTCCAGCAGTGGTCGCTGGGCGAAGGCGAGCCGTACAGCGTGCTGCACGCGGTCACCAACCCGCTTATCCGCCTGATCGACGACACCACCGCCCACGGGCGCTGGTATCTCCTGGACCTGCGCACGACCGAAGGCGTGGAAAACCCCCTGATCCTGTTCGGCATCTACGACGACGTCTATCACAAGGTGAACGGGCGCTGGCTGATCCACCGAACCCGCATCGATTTCCTGTGGCCGAAGCGCGCGGTCGGCGAACCCCGTGACCTCTAAAAGGGCGCAGCGAAGGCACGCGATCGGCGCAGGCACCTGACCCGATGTCCGGCAGCCGCCTTGAACGGGTAAGTTTCTGGTTCGATTCGCTCGACCGGGTTCCGGAACCCGAACCGCCGGGCGACCTGCCGGCGAAGACCGATGTGCTCATCGTCGGCGGGGGCTTTACCGGTCTGTGGACCGCCTACTACCTGAAGTACCTCCAGCCTGACCTGGACATCACCGTTCTGGAGGCGGTGACCGTCGGCTTCGGCGCCAGCGGGCGCAACGGCGGCTGGTGCATGGGCACCGCGGCCGGCGTGGACGACCTGCTCGACGACCCCAACCGCCGCGAGGCCGGAGGGCGCCTGTTGCGAGCCATGATGGCAACCGTGGACGAAGTGGGACGGGTCTGCCAGGCGGAGAACATCGACTGCCACTACGCCAAGGGCGGCACCCTCGATGTCGCCCACGCGCCTTTCGCCGCCTCGCGCCTGCAGCGGGAGGTTGAGGCTTATGCCGAGCGGGGCTTCGCCGACTATTGCCACTGGCTGCCGCCCGAAGAATCCCGCCGGCGCATCAACTGCACCCGCAATCACGGCGCCGTCTACACGCCCCATTGCGCGGCCATTCATCCGGCGCGCCTGGTGCGCGGCCTGGGCGAGGCGGTACGCCGGCGCGGTGTGCGCGTCGTCGAGTCGACGCCGGTTCTGGATATTCAGGGCAGGACGGCCACCACCGCCCGGGGCACGGTCACGGCCGATGCAGTCATCCGCGCCACCGAGGGCTATACCGACTCCCTCGCCGGCCACAAGCGCCGCCTGGTGCCGCTGTATTCCATGATGATCGCCACCGAACCTCTGTCGGAGGCTGTCTGGGACGAGATCGGCCTGCGCCGGCGGGAGACATTCGACGACCGCCGCCGCGTCACCATCTACGGTCAGCGCACCGCCGACGGGCGCCTGGCGTTCGGCGGGCGCGAGGGTTACCTGTTCGGATCGAAACGAAAGCCCATCATCACCCCCGACGAAACCCGGTTCACCGAGCTGGAATCGACGCTCAAGAACATGTTTCCCGTACTTGAGGGCCACGACATCACGCACCGCTGGGGCGGCCTGATGGGCGTACCCGTCGAGTGGCGTCCATACGCCTATTTCGACCGGCACACGGGTTTCGGCGCCGCCGGCGGCTACGTGGGCGAAGGCGTCGGTGCCTCCAACCTGGCGGGCCGCATCATGGCCGACCTGGTTCTGGAACGGGATACCGATATCACGCACCTGCCCTGGGTGGACGACCGTCCGGAGAAATGGCTACCGGAACCGCTGCGCTGGCTGGGCGCCACGGCAATGACGATGCTCGGCAACCGCGCGGACCGGGCGGAGTTGACGACGGGGAAACGATCGGCGTTCTGGGGCAGGCTGTTCGCATTCGCCGCGCGCCGAGTTTTCTGACATGGGTGTTCCGGGAAGATCGCCGCCAGGCCGCCGTTCAGGGTGCGCGCGCTGTGCACCCGCGGACTACGGGCAAGAGCAGCCGCATGCTGATGCCGGACTAGTTGATCGCGTACATCAAACAGCACGAGGACTTGGTTTTCCGAACCCTTACGTGGCTTGCCGACCAATTCCGCGGCACGCATCCTCCAACTCGATAGTGGAACCCGGCTTCCCGCCCTCGTGAAATAGATTCAAAGCTGAGGCGGGAATTCGGGGCCGGTCGCGTCACCGGTGGGAAGTACGAAACCTTCTCGTGCCGCGGCGTCGTTGAGCCGCGTATCGAACGATACGAACCCGACGCCTGATGGATCGTCCTCGGCGAAGGCCAGTGCCGCTGCAAGCTGCAGGCCGTCGGCTGCCTTGAGTGGATGCACACGCAGCAAGCGCCGGGCGAGTGCCCTGATGCGCCGGTCGGGCTGCACCTCGTGCCAATACGCTGCAAGTGAATCGATCCGCCGGAGAAGATCGGTAGCCTGGTCCGGCCGCAGCGCGTTCTCGCGCTCGCGCCGCGCCACTGCCGCGGCACACTCGACGACAGTGCCCCACCACACCGCCATGCGCTCGTCGCCCTCGTGGACGCGGCGGGCGACCGGCGCCAGACCCTCGCCGGCGAGCATCGCAATGATCGCGGACGTATCCCAGAAGTTCATCGATAACTCTCGCCGTCGTCTTCTCTTCGGCTGGCGATTACCGCTTCGACAAGCTCGGCTCCGGGGACCGGCGCCCAACTACGGATGAGTTCCGCGGCACTACCCGTCATCGCCGGCGGCACGATCACCCCGGCACCCTCCAACCTTGCGAGCTTCGCCTCGTCCTCCAGTTCCCGATTTGCGACGACGTACGCGCTCGGTTCCTGTTGCACGCCCTGCGACCCGCCAACCGGGATCAGGCGCGCCACCGGAACCTTACGATCCATGACAAGGACGGACTCTCCCCTTCGGACGCGCCGCAGATAAGCACTCAGGCCGTTCCTGAGCTGTGAAATGGTGGTTCGGATCACTGTTGGACCCGCCGCGTAGAATAACGCCATATTAGCCAGATCACCTTGGCTAGACAAGCCTCATAACCAAGAGAGCCCCCCTGAACTCGGCACGATGGGGAACCGCTAACACCACGATTCGGGCGGTTGTCCGGGCGCTTACGCGAAGGTGCACCGGACGGAGCCGAAGCGGTCCGTCGTCACGGTGACCTCGCGCGCGTCCGGCGCCGGCAGCAGGGGTGCCACCGTTCCGCACAGTACGGTGTGACCGGGCTGGAGGCGCTCCCCGCGGGGTGGCAGCTCGCGGGCCAGCCATGCCAGCGAGGACGCCACCGTCTGCGTCAACTCTTGGCCCGTTACGGCCGCTTGCTCGCTACCGTCGATCTCGATTGAGAGGCTGGCGGCCCCGTCATCCAGTGTCGCCGCACCGGCGTCGGCAAAGACGTGGCCGGCGTGCACGCCATTGCTCGCAATGAGTTCCGCCGCTGATGGCCCCCCATCCCGATACGGGAAGTGGTGCAGCTCGATGACGGCGAAAACCGCGTCGACGGCCGCCAGTACCGCCGCATCGCCGGGCTCGTCGGGAAGCTCGCGGCCGAGGTGCACGGCCAGCTCGCCCTCGAAAGCCAACGGCAGGAAACGATGGCGCGCGAGCACGGCGCCGGAGGGCCAGCGCTCACCCTCGAACAGCCGGCCGAAGATGGGTTCGTCTATCCCGAGCTGCCGCTGGGTGGCAGGGGACGTGCAACCCACCTTGTAGCCGATGACGGCCTCGCCCCGCTCCCGGCGCAGCCGGGCGACCTCGGCCTGGATGGCGTAGCCCTCCCGCGGGTCCGCGACGACGGCGTCCGGGTCGGGCACGCGCCGGTCGAAGTGACTCAGCCGGCGCGCCGCCGCACGCGCGATGTCCATCAGGCGGTCACGACACGGCCGGCGCCGCCCGCCGGTGACCGGTGCGGCGGGCCGGCCTGGTGTGGTTCGCGTCCTGGCGGCGCGGCTGCAGGCGCCGCGGCCAATCGACTACGCTCTAACCCGTTGTTCAAATGTCGGAGCCCACTTCTTCAACGCGCAGCCGGAACGATCCCGAACTGGCGCAGCGTGTCCTCCACGGTGGGTTTCCCGGCACGGAAGCGGTCGTCGCTCAACAGGTAGGTGAAGACGTAGCCCAGGCCGAGAATCAGGATGCCGATAAGGAAACAGTAGATCACCGCGCGGTCGGGATACTGGTCCTTCAGCGAGCCGACGTAGAGCGGGCCGAAAACGCCCGCCGCCGCCCAGGCGGTGAGCATGGCGCCGTATATGACCGACATGCGCTTCGAGCCGAAGACGTCGAGCACGAAGGACGGCACTGTGGCGAAACCGCCGCCGAAGCAGAGAAGTATGTAACAGACCAGTATGGAGAAGATGATGGGGTCCCGCTCCGTCATCAGGATGCCGAACACCAGCAACTGGCTGGCCAGCAGGATGCGGAATACCCGGACCCGGCCGAGGCGGTCGGACAGGAGCCCCCAGAACAGGCGCCCCACGCCGTTGCAGAGCGAACTGACGGCGATCAGCGTCGCCCCGTACTCCGCGAGTTGCTCCGGCTCCAGGGACGGATCGGCCAGCCCCCAGACATCCTGCAGTAGCGAGGACTGAAAGCTGATGACGGCGATGCCCGCCGAGATGTTGAAGAAGAAAACGACCCACATGACCATGAATTCCGAGGATCTGAGGCACACTCGCAGCGGCACTTCCTCGGCCTTCGCCAGGGCGTCCGCCACGCCGGAGGGCTTCGCGGTGCCTCCCGGGGCAAAGCCGGGCGGCGGATCCCTGAGCAACAGGCTGGCCGGTACCAGTATGCAGGCGAAGATCAGACCCAGGGAAACGAAGAGCTCGGGCAAATCGCCGCGGGTCTGCAGCACCAGTACGGGCGCCAGCACCTTGCTGAGCAGCAGCGCGCCCACTCCGAAACCCATCACCACGATACCGGTCGCAAGACCCTTGCGATCGGGGAACCACTTCGCCACGGTGGCTACCGGCGTCACGTAACCCAGCCCGATCCCGGCGCCACCGATCACCCCGTAGCCGAGATAGAACAGCATCAGCGAATCGATCTGCAGGGCGAGGCCCGCGATCAGGTAGCCGCCGGAAAACATCAGGCTGCCCATGAGCGCCAGTCGCCGTGGCCCCATCTTCGGCAGGGCGGCGCCCGCCCAGGCGGCGGACATGCCCAGCGAGAAGATGGTGATGCTGAAGGCCCAGGCCGTTTCGGTGAAGGTCCAGCCCAGTTGCCTCACCAGCAGCGTCTGAAAGTAGCTCCAGGCATAGACGGTACCCAGGCATACCTGCAGGGTCGTGCACAGCAATGCCATGACGGAGCGCGGCAGGTGCGGTCGGTTGGCAGCCATGGATGATTGCTCGGCCGATCCCTCCGGATTCAGGTCCGCTCCGGCGCGGCGCCCGCCGATCCGTTGGCGGCCAAGTGCTGGTACAGCCGCGCGAGCTGCCCCACCTCATCGTCCCGGTCCAGCACCGGCGCCTGCGCCGCATCGCCCTCCCCCCGCGCCAGGGCGACCGCAAAGCCGAGCAGTTCGCCCATCGGTTTCGCAGCGAGGTTGACGAACCAGATTGCCGCGAAAATGCCAACGACGAAGACCACGGAAATCAGATAGATCTGCTGGCCGATGGCCCGCTGGATCTTGAGTGCGATGAGGCTCGTGTCCATGCCGACATGGACGGCCCCGGCGACGCCTGCCAGGATCGGGCTGCCGACTTCGACG
This sequence comes from Pseudomonadales bacterium, assembly GCA_963663395.1. Taxonomy (GTDB): domain Bacteria; phylum Pseudomonadota; class Gammaproteobacteria; order Pseudomonadales; family Azotimanducaceae; genus Azophilus. Next base: position 2,176,281 of record OY760226.1, on the reverse strand, counting down.
AAGTCGCCCATGCCCGGCAGATGGCGTTCCACCGCCGCGCCGCCGATCGGGCCGCCGGTCAGGATTTCCTCGGGTATGCCCGGCACGAACGTGTGCGCCAGGAACTCGCCCGATTCATCGGTGATGTAGATGTAGCGGATGCCCTGGATCTCCAGGAACTGGTCGATCAGCGACTGCAGCGCCGACAGGTCGCGATTCAGCAGGATGTCCACGCTGGCATCCGCAATGGTCTTGGCGATGCCGCGGCTGTTGGTGACGTATTCCTCCGAGAGATGCGTGTCGACCGTGTACACACACAGAATCGATGTCGACAGCCCGATCATGCCGAACAGGGAGAAGACACCGAACAGGGTCTTCTGAAACAGTTTCTTGACTTTCATCTCAGTTCATTCCGAGTTATGAGAATTGCGCGCTCCAGTCATCCAGGGTGACGAAGCGGTCGTCCTCGACCACCGTGTAGTAAACCCGCTGCAGCCCTTGCCTGCGATCGGGCCCGAACGAAACCTGTTCGCCGATGCCGAGATCGAAATCCTTGATGGAGAACACCGCAGCCTCCAGACCCCGCCGCGACGGGCTGTCTCCCAGGCGCCGCAACACCTCCACCAGGAGCTTCGCATCCAGGAAGCCTTCCAGGCTCACGAAGCTGTGCGGGAACGGGCTGTACGGCTCCTTGACCAGTTCCTCCGGCGCCTGCGGGTCGTAACGGCTCATCAGGTCACGGTATTCCCGGACCGCGGGTATGGTTACGTCCTCGTAACTCGGCACCACCTGGGAATTGACCAGGAGCCGGGTATACGGCGTGGCATCGTCGCGCGCCTCCTGCAGCAGCTTGAGCAGGTTTTCGCTGCCGACGAACGACAGGTTGGCCATGGGCACGCGCAGGCCCAGGTCGACCGCGTCACGGGCGAATGCCGCGCAGGCAGCGTACGAGCCGATACAGATCACGGCATCCGGATTTACCTGCTTCAGTATGTCCACCTGCGCGCGCATGATGTTGGTGAACTTGGTACCGCGCTTGTAGGTCGCCTCGCCGACAATGGTCTCGCCGTGCCGCGCCAGCGCCGCCCGCACCCCCGACCACCCGCTGCGCCCGTAGGCGTCGGCCTGATAAAAGACGGCGATGCGTCTGCGGCCCACCGCCACGAAATTGTCGACCAGGCCCGCGGTCTCCTGCGCATAGGAGGCTCGCAGGTTGAAGGCGAAGTCGCCGTACGGTGGCTCGCGCTGCGGCGCCGCCCCGGTAAACGGGAAGAACAGGTAGGTATCCCTGTCCTGAAACTTCTTGAGCATGGGCAGCACCCGGGTCACCGTCGGCGTGCCCACGTAACCGAACAGCAGGAATACCCGGTCATCGAGCATGAGGGTCATGGTGTTGTTGACCGCCGGGTCCGGCTGGTAGCCGTCGTCGTAGGGTCTTATGCGGATGCGGCGTCCGCCGACCCCTCCCTGACGGTTGATGTGCTCGAAGTAGGCACTCGCGCCCCGGTGCAATTCGATGCCCAGCCCCCGGGATGGCCCGGAGAACGCGGCCGACATGCCGAGCAGGAACTCGCTGTCGCTGACGCCCACATCTCCGGTCGAGGACCGGGCGGTTGTGGGCTGAAAACCACCCGGAAGCGGATCGGTCCCACCGCCCTCGGCGGCAACGGCCTTGAGCCAGGGCGCGGCCAAGCCATACCCGATGAGCAGACGCCTGGTCAGCATTGCCCGGTAATCCTCATGCGATGCGGTTACTCTAACTCAACTCGCTGGCGTTACGGCCCATTATGGCGAAAACGGACGGGGATTCTCCAATCGGGTGCCGCCACGCAAGGGCGCCGGGTCCGCGAGACCGGTGACCGGGTTGTTCCGGCCGCGAAAGCTGTGCAACGATGCTGCCCGCCGGTCGGCATGCACGTCGACGCCAATGAGAACAGAGCTTCCGGACCATGTCTGAAATACCCTACGACTTCGGGGTCGGCCGTTCCGATCCGGGCACATTTCCCACCGACTCGCTCAAGGCAGCGGCCCTGGCCGCCATCGAACGGGAAGCCACCGAACTGAACAACTACCCGGGCGGCCTGGGACACGCGGGGCTTCGCCAAGCCATGGCGCGCCGGGAATCGGAGCGCGAGGGCGTGGCGGTGGACCCGGAACACCTTGTCCTCACCAACGGCTCCATGCAGGCGGTGACGCTCTGCGCCGAGGCCCTGCAACAACAGCACGGAGACACGGTTGTCGTGGAGGAGTTTTCCTACCCGGGCACGCTTTCCGCCTACCGGTCGCTTAAGCTGGACATGGTCGGCATACCCCTGGACGGCGGCGGCATGAAGATGGATGCCCTGGAAGCGGCACTCGTGCAACTCGAACGGCAGGGTCGCCGCCCCAGGTTCATCTACGCCATATCCACCTACCAGAATCCCACCGGATTCGTGATGCCCGCAAGCCGCCGGCTGGAGATGATTGACCTGGCGCGCCGCTTCAACGTGCCGATCGTCGAGGACAACTGCTACGGCGACGTTCATTACGAAGGGCCCATGGAGCCGGCCATCTACGCGCTGGACGACGACCCTGACCATATCTATCTCTGTTCCCTGTCCAAGATCCTCGCTCCCGGCTTCCGGCTGGGCTACATCCTCGCGCGGCCTCCCATGCTGGAGACCATCCTCGCCCGCCGCCACGATGCCGGCAGCAACACCTTCGCCAGCGCCGTCGTCGCCGAGTTCTACCGCGACGGCATCGACGCCCATGCGGCGGTGACCACGCCGCCGCTCCGCCGCAAGCGCGACCTGGTCTGCGCGCAGTTGCGGGCGACGGCTGCCGATATCTGCGCCTGGTCCGAGCCTCCCGGTGGGCTGTTCGTCTGGGTCCGCGTACCGGAAGATACCGACCTGGCCAAACTGTACGAACTCGCCCTGTCCCGAGGGGTCAATTATCTGCCGGGCGCGGATTTTCACTATCGGGGCGACGACGCGCCCTATTTGCGCCTGGCTTTCGGACACCTGACCGAAGACAGGATCGAAGCCGGCATTCCAATCCTGGCCCGCTGTATCCGTGAGGCCCGCACCAGCAACGAACCCATCGGATTCGAATCTCTGTTCTGAGGGCGGTGTCCCTGCAACTCGTACGCAAGTCCTGCACCCGGGGCTCCGGTTTGCAAACAAGCGTTCTTGCAAATCCAAGTCCCCGAAATTTCGGATGGCGCCAGTCAGTTTGTCTGCAACGGTTTGACTCCGGACCCGGGTGCAATGGTCGGAGGCGCTGAATTCAAGGCATCCATCGCATACCCCGCCGCCTGCACGTACCGGCGCATGAACTCATCCATCTCGTCTTTCGGCATGACGTCATTGATGTCTTCAAAAACGCTGCCGCAGCGTTCGTCCACCATGTTGAGAATCCCGAAGGGACCGGCACCCCGGTTGCGCAGTACGACCCCGGAAATTTCCCTGCACAGACGGTCGTCGTAGTCCTTCAGCGCAGCCGCTGTCACTCCGCGTTCCAGCAAGGATGCGCCGAGTACCCGCGCATCGACAACAGCCTGGGTCGCGCCGTTGGACCCGGTCGGATACATTGGATGCGCCGCATCGCCCAGCAATACAACGTTTCCATCCCGCCACGTTGCAACCGGGTCGCGATCGATCATCGGGTATTCGAACACTTCGCCCGCGGCCGACAGGAGTTCGGGCACATTGAGCCAGCCATAGTCCCAATCCTCGAAATGATGAACGAATTCATCCAGTTCGACCCTGTGGCTCCAGTCGCCCTTCGACCAGCCATCGGCATTGTCCACGGTGATCTCGGCAATCCAGTTGATGGTTGCGAGGCCGGTTTCGGGGTCGGGAGGTGAAATCGGATAGAAGACAAGACGATGACGGTGTGTGCCCAGGCCGACAAAAGAGGCGCCGGTTCGAATGGGAACGCCCGGGCTGGTGCCCCGCCACATGATTGCGCCACCCCAGTGAATGGGCGGTTGGCGGGGATGCATCTGGGCCCTTACGGTCGAATGAATGCCATCGGCAGCAACCAGCAGCGAACCGTCGAATTCAAGAGACCGGTTGTTGCTCGTCTCGACCTGGATGGTCACGCCGGCCTCGTGGTTCCGGTAACCCGTCACCCGGTGGCCCGCGAAAAAACAGCTCTCGCCCAGGCGCGCCACGGTTGTTCGGTACAGGAGCATGTGAAAGTCGCCGCGATGCACCGAATATTGCGGCCACTGGCATCCGGCATCGAGACCCCGGGGTTCCGAATAGATGTCGTTGCCGTTCAGCCCGACCAATGCCCATTCCCGGCACCGCACGCCGATCTGCTGCAACTCGCCGTCCTGCAGCCCCAGATCATAGAGTTCCCTGACGGCACTGGATTGCAGGTTGATGCCGACCCCAAGCGGCTCGAGGTGCGGCACCGCTTCAAATACCAGGCAGGGAACCCCAATCTGGTGCAGGGTCAACGCGGTAGCGAGGCCACCGATACCACCACCGGCAACGAGAACGGGTTTAGTCATCAGTCACGACGTGCCTGCAATTCACCCACCTGTGAAACAACTGCCAGCACCGGGCAGGGGCGTATCAATATGGCGCCGTGCCGCCATCCACGCTGAGGGTGGCGCCGGTTATTCCCGCGCCCGCGTCCGATGCCAGCAACAGGGCGACGGCGGCTACCTCTTCGACGGTGTTGGGTCGCTTCACCGCCGATTCCTGGGCAAAGAGATCGACCATCTCCTCGAACGTGAGGCCCATCGCTTCCGCGGTGGCCGGGCCGTTGTCCTTGATGATGTCCGTGATTACCAGCCCCGGGCAGATGGCGTTGACCGTTACGCCGGCCTCCCCGACCTCCCGGGCCAGCGACTTGGTGAGGCCGTTGACGGCGTGCTTGGCGGCAGTGTAGGCGGTGAACACGGGCTTGCCGATCTTGCCTTCGACCGACGAGATGTTGATGACGCGCCCCGAGCCCTGCGCCAGCATCGGCTGGAGCGCGCGGCGGGTGGCCCAGAACGTCGAGTAGACATTCCACTTCATCGCCAGGTCGAAGGCTGCGTCGGAAAGCTGCACCAGCGGCTGCAGGTCGCCGGCGCCGCCGGCGTTGTTGACCAGCACGTCGATACGGCCGAGGCGCTCGGCGGTGGCGTCGACGAAACCTTCCACGTCCGCCTGCACCGTCGCATCGCCGGCGATGAACACGCAACGCTCGCCGGCATCGAGTTCTTCCAGTGCACGCCTCGCCCGGGCCTCGCCCCGGGCCATCAGCGCGACCGACGCGCCTTCGTCGAGAAAGGCGCGGGCTATGCCGAGCCCGATGCCCGCCGTGCCGCCGGTGATGGCGGCGATTTTTCCCTGCAGCTGCACCTCAGTTCCCGAAGTCCCAGGACTCGCCGGCGTGGTAGCGCCGGAGAATGTTCTTGGCGATCAGCACCCGGTGCACCTCGTCCGGCCCGTCGGCGATGCGCAGCGTCCGGGCGCCCTGGTACATGCCGGCCAGCGGCAGGTCGCCCGACACGCCCGCGGCGCCCCACACCTGGATCGCGCGGTCCACCACCCGGTGAAACGCCAGGGGCACGAACACCTTGATCGCGGAGATGTCGGTGCGGGGGTCGGCGCCGCTTTCCATCTTCTCCGCGCAGTGGATGGTCATGAGCCTCGCGCTCTGGATATCGATGTAGCTGTCGGCGATGAAGCCCTGCATGAACTGCTTCTCTTCGAGCTTCTCGCCGCCGTGTACCTCCCGGGTCATCATCCGTTCCACCATCAGGTCGAATGCCCGCCACATGGAACCGATGGAGTTCATGCAGTGGTACACGCGGCCCGCGCCCAGCCGGTCCTGGGCGGCCCGGTGGCCGGTTCCGGTGCCGCCGAGCTGATTTTCCCGCGGCACCCGCACGTTGTCGTAGACGATCTCGCAGTGGCTGCCGCCCCGGCCCCACACCGGCACCCCGCGCACGATGTTCACGCCGGGCGTGTTCCTGGGCACGATGATCTGGGTCATCTTGTCGTTGCGGCCCCCCGGATCGTCCGGGTCGGCGGTGCGGCACATGACGATGTAGAAATCCGCCGCGTAGCCGTTGGACGTGAACCACTTGTGGCCGTTGATGACCCACTCGTCGCCGTCCAGCTCCGCCCTGGTGGTGATCGAGCGCGGATCGGAGCCGGCGTTGTGGGGCTCCGTCATGGAAAAGGCGGACTGCATGCGTCCCTCGGTGAGCGGCCTGAGCCACTGCTCGTGCTGTTCCGCCGTGCCGTACTTGACCAGGATCTTCTGGTTGCCCGAATTCGGCGCCACCACCCCGAACAGGGAGGCCGCGCCGGGGCTGTAGGACAGCACCTCGTTCATGTAGGCATGCTGCATGAAGGAAAGGCCCATGCCGCCGAACTCCTTCGGCAGGTGCGGCGCCCAGAGCCTGGCGCCCTTCACCCTGTCCTGAATCTCGTGGCGCAGCGCTCGCGCCTCTTCTACCGTCTCGGCGGACGCCCGCCGGTCTCCGGTCGTCCAGCCCCAGAGCCGATGCTCCACGGGCAGTATTTGTTCGTTGACGATCTCCGCCGTGGACAGGCGGATGTCGTTGACCTCGTTGTCCAGTGCCGGAACCGGCCTGACGTTCATGGCCATGGGCTTGCCCCCTCTGTCTGAATTGTTGTGCCGCTAGCGCAGGCGCGTCGCGGACTGAATGACGATATTCTCGACCGGCACATCGGCCATGCCCTTGCGCCGGTGCGTTTCGCTCAACTCCACCTCCGTGACCGCTTCCATGCCCGCGATCACCTTGCCGAACACGGTATAACCCGGCTGCCCGCCGGTGGCATCGAGATAGGCGTTGTCCTTGACGTTTATGAAGAACTGGGCGTCGGCGGAATCCGGGTCCGAGGTGCGCGCCATGGCGAGTGTGCCGCGCGTGTTGGACAGCCCGTTCGAGGACTCGTTGACCACGGTACGTGGCGCTTTCCGGTAGATCATGGCCCCGTCGTAGCCCCCCACCTGAATCATGAAACCGGCAATCACCCGGTGAAAGATCAGCCCGTCGTAGAAGTTCTCGTCCACCAGGCGCAGGAAGTTGTCGACGGTCTGCGGCGATTCCGACGGGAAGAGTTCGATATCGATGTCGCCCGCGCTGGTTTCCAGCCGCACGACGGGCGCCGGCTCGTCGGCGGAGGCGGAAGCGGAGAGCGCAATCAATGCGGCCAGTGCGGCCAGCCGGCCGGAGGTGGGTTTTTTCATGGCGCGCATTCTACGCGATTTCGCACGGTCGGAAATCGCCCTCGGCCGACAGGCTGCATCAGCCAATCAGGCTTCGATTGCTGCCAGAAACGCCTCTACGGTCGCCGCCAGCCCGCGATCGAGTGCGGTGGAGATCAGGGCGTGACCGATGGAGACTTCCGCGACCTCGACGATCTGCGAAAACAGCGGCAGGTTGTCCAGGTCGAGGTCATGGCCCGCATTGACGCCGAGACGCAGCCGGACCGCATGGCGGCAGGCCTCCCGATAAAGCTCGAAAGAATCGAGGCTCGCCGCATGGTCCGGGCCATGCCGCGCGACCGTCTCGGCGAACGGGCCCGTATACAGCTCGATGCGGTCTGCCCCCGTCGCCGGCACCCGGTCGATCTGCTCCGGGTCGGGGTCCATGAACAGGCTTACCCGTGCCCCGACGGCCTGGTAACGGCGGATCTTTTCGATCAGGGCTGCGTTGTCGCCGCTCAGGTCGAACCCGTGATCCGAGGTGAGTTGGCTGTCGCTGTCCGGCACCAGCGTCGCCTGGTGCGGGCGGGCTTCTTCAACGAGCGCATCGAAACCCGGATAGCCGTTGTCCCGCGGCCCCGCATACGGATTGCCTTCGACGTTGAACTCGATATCCGGATAGTCCTTGAGCAGCCCGGCGAGCGCGAATACATCATCGGGCCGGGCGTGACGCTGGTCCGGCCGCGGGTGCACGGTGATGCCCCCGGCACCGGCGGCCAGGACGGTTCTCGCGGCCTCGACCACGCTCGGGCTGTCGCCGCCGCGGGAATTGCGTACCAGGGCCACCTTGTTGAGATTGACGCTCAGCCGCATGTCACGGCATTTCCCGGGCGCGCTCATCCGCCGCGAGTTCAGCGGCGGCCGTCGCGGACTTACCGGCAGCCGGGGTTTCCGCCACTTGCTCCAGGAGGCCCAGCCTGTGCAGATAGACCAGGGTGATGGCGATATAGGAGAAGGTGAGCCCCAAGCCGCCCACCAGCTTGTAGGTGACCCAGAATTCCATCGAAAAATTGTAAGCCACCACCAGGTTCAGGGCGCCGGCAAACAGGAAGCCGGCAGCCCAGCCGAAATTCAGTCGGACCCAGACGGGGTCCGGCAGCGTGAGCTGGCCGCCCATCACTTTCCGGATGAGGTTCGTGCGCATGAAGTGGCTGCCAATCAACGATGCCGCCAGCAGCCAGTTGACCACCGTGGGTTTCCACTGAATGAAGGTTTCGTCGCGCAGCAGCAGCGTCAATCCACCGAACGCCATGCTCGCCCAGAAGGTGAACTTCAACTCGCGGCCGACCGGTCTCCCCACGAGCTTGTAGATCACGACCTGCAGCGTCACCGACGCCATCAGCGCACCGGTCGCCCAATAGATGTCCGAGGCGAAGAAAACGGCGGTGAATACCACGATGGGGAGAAAATCCAGCAACTGCTGCATCGGTGACTCTGCGTCGGGTGGAGAACCCGCACACTAGCAATATTCACCCGCAGTGGCTAACCCGGATCGGTTAACATCCGCGCTCCGGAAATGATGGTCGACCACGACAGACTCGATGAGCCAGTACTTCGTCATTCACGCTTCCCACCCCCAACAGCGCTTGCTGAGCCGGGCCGCCGGGATACTCGAAAAGGGCGGGCTTGTGGTCTATCCCACCGACACCACCTACGCCCTCGGCTGCCATATCGGCGACAAGGCGGCACTCGACCGAATCCGCCAGGTGCGCCGGCTGGACAAGCAACATCATTTCACCCTGACCTGCCGCGACCTGTCGGAGGTGTCGGCCTACGCCCGGGTCGACAACGCCAACTACCGGGTCCTGCGCCGCCTGACCCCCGGCCCGTTCACCTTCCTGCTGCAGGCAAGCCGAGAGGTTCCGCGCCGGCTGGTGCACCCCAGGCGCCGGACCATCGGCTTGCGGATTCCGGGCAACGCCGTCGCGCGGGAACTGCTGGAAAACCTCGGCCAGCCGATGATGACCACTACCATGCGCCTGCCCGGCCACGACACGGCGCTCACCGATGCACAGGAGATCCGCGATGTCCTGGAGAATAACGTCGACCTCATCATCGACGGCGGCACCTGCGGCGTCGTGCCGACCACGGTGGTGGACCTGACGGGAGAGGCTCCCTTGGTCACCCGGCAAGGGCTCGGTGTGCTCGACTGAAGCGCCAAAACCCCCATGTTAGACTCCGCGGCACTCGTCCCTTTCCACCACCCATTACCTGGACTTCACTGATGCGCACTTATATCGTCATCCTGGCAAGCGCACTGCTGCTCGCCGCCCTGGTTACCCAACTGTCAACGAGGCTCTTTCCCGACAACGAACTGGCGCTCCTGCTGGCCGTCTTCCTGGCGCTCGCGGTCAACGGCTGGTTCAACCTGCGCGTTGCGCCGCGGAAGGCTCCGCCCCCCCGGCGCAGGCAACCCCGCCAGCGCGACCGTTCCTCGCAGGCGCAGGGCCAGCGCGACCGTTCCTCGCAGGCGCCCGGCAAGCGGGAGGAAGGTACGGTCAAGTGGTTCAATCGCACCAAGGGCTTCGGCTTCATCATCCGGGGGTCCGGCGAGGAGATTTTCGTTCACCAGCGCCACATCCAGGTCGGCGAGGACAACCGCCGCCCCGGTCTTCGCGACGGCCAGAAGGTGAGCTTCCAGGTAGCCGAGCGCGACAAGGGGCTGCAGGCGGAACGGGTCTCGCCCCTGTAATTCTCAAGGCCGCCTCGCAATGAACCCCCGTCGCCTGCTGTCCGCGCGGATCGAGCGGGCACTGGCCGCATGCGGAACCCCCGCGCCGCCGCTGGTTCACACCACCTCGAAACCCGAATTCGGCCACTACCAGGCCGACGGCATCATGGCGGCCGCAAAGCGCAACCGAACGAATCCGCGCGCGCTGGCCGCAAAGGTGGTCGCTGCGCTCGACGCCGACGATGTGGCCGAGTCCGTCGAAATCGCCGGCCCCGGTTTCCTGAACATCCGCTTGAACGATGCCTTTCTCGCCCGGCACCTCGAGGTCAACGCGCCCCTGATTGAGCCCACCGCCGAAACGCAGACCGTGGTGGTGGACTATTCCAGCCCGAATCTCGCCAAGGAGATGCACGTCGGGCACCTGCGCAGCACCATCATCGGCGATGCGGTCGCACGCATTCTCGAAGCGCTCGGTCATCGGGTGATCCGGCAGAATCACGTGGGCGATTGGGGTACGCAGTTCGGGATGCTGCTCGCCCACCTGAACGAAACCGGGGGCGATTCCCGCGTACTGGCGGACCTGGAGGACTTCTACCGGGCCGCCAAGTCGCGCTTCGATTCAGACCCGCGGTTCGCGGACGCGAGCCGGGCCATGGTGGTTTCCCTGCAGTCCGGCGACGAAGCCGCGCGTACCCGCTGGCGGCAGTTCATCGAGGTCTCGCTGGACCACTGCCAGGCGCTCTACGAGCGGCTGGGCACGAGCCTGACGCGCGCCGACGTCATGGCCGAGAGCGCCTACAACGACGGGTTGCCGGCCGTCGTCGCAGCACTCGACGGCAAGAGCCTGCTCACCGAGTCGGAAGGTGCCCAGTGCGTGTTTCTACCCGAAACGAAGAGCGAACTGCCGGTGATCGTCCAGAAATCCGACGGCGCTTACCTGTATGCGACAACCGACCTGGCCGCCATACGCCACCGCGCCGGCACCCTGGCCGCTGACCGGATCCTGTATTTCACCGACAGCCGCCAGGCTCTGCACTTTCGCCAGGTGTTCGCCGTTGCCGCGGCAGCGGGTTTCAAACCACCCTCCACCACCCTGGAGCACATGCCGTTCGGAAACATGCTGGCCACGGACGGACGCCCGTTCCGTACCCGGGAAGGCGGCGTGGTGAAGCTGACGGAGCTGCTCAACGAAGCGGAAACCCGCGCGCTCGACGAAGTCTCGCGCCATAACGCCGACGCAGGCGCCGCCGAGCGTGCAGCCATCGCCAGGGCCGTGGGGATAGGCGCGGTGAAATACGCCGACCTGTCCAAGAACCGGTCCAGCGACTATGTCTTCGACTGGGACCGCATGCTGGCATTCGAAGGCAATACCGCACCCTATCTGCAATACGCCTACGCGCGCATCCGCAGTCTTTTCCGGCGCGGCGCCATCGACCCCGAAGCGCTCGAGGGAGCGGCCAGACCGGAGGCGCCGGCCGAGCGAGCCCTGGCCGTCGTCCTGGTTCGTTTCGAGGAAGTTCTGGACCAGGTTGCCGCCGAAGGCACCCCGCACCTGTTGTGCGGCTACCTCTACGATCTCGCCACGAAGTTCACGGGGTTCTACGAGCAGTGCCCGATTCTGGGAGCCGATGCGGGGGAAAGGGAGAATCGCCTTTGTTTCGCCCAGCGCACGGCCCGGACCCTGAAGACGGGGCTGGAACTACTGGGAATAGAAACGGTCGACCGCATGTAGCGCGGCGATAGCGAATTTTCGCTTTCGCGACTTCCTACGGCGCAGGCTTGCGTGGAACAATCCTCCATTGGTTTCTTTCGCTTCTATGGGAAAAACGCCTGCACCGGGCAGCGAGTTCGCATGCGGGGCTTCCCTTTCGGCGCACGGCCTCGTTGTCTTGGTGTACGCAAGGCGTTCGGACGAGCTTAACGCGCCGAAAGGGAAGCCCCGCATGCGAACTCTTTTCCGTAATGCGGCGTTGTTCCTTTCGCTCAGCGTCCCGGCGCGCCGGGTTGGAAACTACTAGGTGCGCCTAGGCGCGAGCGAGCTTCGGGACGGTATAGGACTTCAGTTCATCGACGAAATCCCGCAGTGCCTGGATTCCCGTCTCCTCCGCATCGCGGCACCACTGGGTGAGCGCGTGCAGCGTCTCTTCGGCATTGCCGCCCCGCTGGGTCCAGATCGCCTGCAGCCTGAGCCGCAGGTTGTAAATCGTGCCGATGGTATGGCTCGCCTGCACCGCTTCGTCGATGCGGCGCTTGCCCGACTCGTCCACCAGCCCCTCGTGGCGGCAGAGCGCACTGCGCGCGGCGCGCAGCAACCGTCCGGTCGCCCGATCGACCTTGGCGCATTCCTGCTCGATCAGGGGCCGGACCACATCGACCTTGTACTTGGCCATCAGCCGGAAGCGATCGTTCAGCACCGCCCAGACGGTATCCACATCGAGGGTGGTCTTGCCGGGCGACTTCTCCGCCATCGGGCCGGTACTCAGGGGCCGCGCGAGGCCGAATGCCTGAAACAGGCGAATCCACATCCAGCCCACGTCGAACTCCCACCACTTCTGGGACAGCCGGGCAGAGTTGGGATAGGTGTGATGGTTGTTGTGCAGCTCCTCGCCGCCGATCAGGATGCCCCAGGGCACCATGTTGGTACTGGCATCGGGAGATTCGAAATTGCGGTAGCCCCAGTAGTGGCCCACCCCGTTGATTACGCCGGCGCCGAGTATGGGTATCCAGAGCATCTGCACCGCCCAGACCGAAATGCCGACCAGGCCGAACAGGGCAACGTCGACCGCCGCCATCAGTATGATGCCCAGCATTGCGTGCTTGGTGTACAGGTTGCGCTCGAGCCAGTCGTCCGGACACCCCGACCCGTAGCGTTCCATGGTGGCGGAGTCCCTGGCCGCTTCCCGGTAGGCCTCGGTGCCCCTCCAGAGTATTTCCCCGAAGCCCTTTATCCTGGGGCTGTGCGGGTCTTCCTCGGTCTCCGTGGCGGCGTGATGCTTGCGGTGAATGGCCGTCCACTCCCTGGTGATCATGCCGGTGGTGAGCCAGGACCAGAAGCGGAAAAAGTGCTGCAGGGCGGGGTGGAGGTCTACGGAACGGTGTGCGGAAAAGCGGTGCAGGTAAACGGTTACCATGACGATGGTGATGTGGGTGACCACCAGAACGTACGCAACGATGCCCCACGCGGACAGGTTCCACAAGCCGTTGCCAAGCCAGTCCACCAACCCCATCGAATCACTCCTTAATAGATACCAGTCAAGTGCCCTGCGCCCTCGCTTTGACGAGGAGCCGACCAGCGCCGCCGGCAACCGTCCGCCCCAGTCCGGCCGCCGAACACGGAACCAGCGGGCGCCCCACCGAAGCCCGGCAGCCTGGCGCCCGGATTGCTGATCGTGCTTGCGCCGGAGTATGCACTATCAATGGGAGGTACTCCAACTCCGCACGGCAGGGGCAGGAGCTTCAAAGCGACGCGATGGTACCCGGTCGCGCCGCGTGACTGCACCAACCGACCGCTCCGGGAAAGCGCCGGCGATTCTCGTTCGCAGGGGCAGGCCTGATCGATCCGCGCTTTGCCTCAGGCGACGTTGTTCAAATCTCTCGTTCGCGGACAAGGTTTCCGAACAAGTCAAATTCCCTCCCGGTCACTGTTTTCTCGTCGGGCCCGGTCATTGCCCCGTCAGGCCGTTCAACACACGAACGTTGATGACCGTGTCAATCGCGCCAAGTTCCTCGATCAGCCCGGGTGTCGGCACATCCTGCACATCAAGCAGGTTGTAGGCCACGCCGCCGCGGCTCTTGTTGATCATGTCCACCACGTTGATCGAGCGCTGCGCCAGCACCGACGTCATCTGGCCGAGCATGCCCGGCACGTTGAGGTTGGTGATGGCCAGCCGATACCCCTCCGAAAGTTCCAGCGATACCGAGGGAAAGTTGACCGAGTTGGCGATGTTGCCGGTTTCCAGGAAGCTGGTGAGCTGGTTTGCGGCCATGACAGCGCAGTTCTCTTCGGCTTCCTCGGTGCTGGCGCCCAGATGGGGGGTAAACCGCACCCGGGGATGGTCGGTGAGCCCGGGGACCGGAAAATCGGCGACATAGTGCGCCAGGGTTCCGTCGTCCAGTGCCTGTTTCAGCGCGTCGGGGTCAACGATGGGCTCGCGCGCGAAATTCAGCAATACGGCGCCGCGGCGGAACGAGCGGAAGCTCTCCCGGTTGACCAGCCCTTCCGTCTCGGCGAACAGCGGCACGTGCAGGGTCACGTAGTCGGAGTGTGCGAAGAGGCTCGACAGGTTTTCCATGCGCTTGACCTCGCTCGGCAACCGCCACGCCGCGTCAACGGATATGGCCGGGTCGTAACCCAGCACATCCATGCCGAGGTCCAGCGCTGCCCGCGCCACCAGCGAGCCGATGGCGCCCAGGCCCACCACGCCCAGCGACTTGCCGAACAGTTCCCGGCCCTTGAAGCGCTTCTTCTCCGCTTCTACCAGTTGATCGAGCCTGGCCTGGTCGCCCACATCCTCCAGCGACGAGACGAAGGCGATTCCGCCGACCAGGTCCCGTGAAGAAACGAGCAGCGCCGCCAGAACCAGTTCCTTCACCGAATTGGCGTTGGCTCCGGGCGTATTGAATACGACGATGCCGTGTTCCGTGCAGTAATCGACAGGCACGTTGTTGACCCCGGCACCGGCACGCGCCACGGCACGCAGCTTTTCGTCGATCTCGTCGGGCTGCAGCCTGTGGCTGCGCAGCAGTATCCCGTCCGGGTTCGGCAGTTCATGGCCAACCTCGTAGCGTTCCCGTGGAAAACGCTGGAGCCCGCGCAGCGCAATCTGGTTGAACAGGCGAATCTTGTACATCGGTTGTGGACTCCTTCAACAGCCACGGCTCCTGCCCTTGCGCGGGCCAAACGTCATGCTGAGCCGGGGGGCAGAAAAGCGCGGCATTCTATCCCAGTTTGGCTGCCGAGCCAGTTCGCTCGATCAGTCCGACCAGCAGATCTACCGCCGGCAGCGCTTCGAACCGCGCCAGGCGCGCCGCCCAGACATCTTTTTCCGACAACAGGCCGAGAACGGCGTTGACGAGGGTGGGCGCATCCAGTTCATCCTCCTGGATAACGTGGCTGTAGCCCGCCTCCGCCGCATAGCCCGCATTCTGGATCTGGTCGCCGCGGCTGGCCCTGGCAGACAGCGGAATCAACAGGTTGGGCTTGCCCAGCGACAGCAGCTCGAACAGCGTATTCGACCCCGCCCGCGATACGACGAGGTCGGCGGCCGCGAGCATGTCACCCCAATCCGTCCCGACAAATTCGTACTGGCGGTAGCCCGACAGGTCCATGTCGACACACTTGCCCGGCCCGCAAACGTGGACGAGACAGCAATGGCGGACCAGTTCCGGCGCAGCCTCGGTGACAACCGCGTTAAGGGCGTCGGCGCCCAGGCTGCCGCCGGTGACCAGCACCACCGGCCTGCCCGCCGGTGCCTGCAACAGCGTTCTGCCCGCCTCGGCCGACCCGGCCAGCAGTTCCGGCCGTACGGGAGACCCGGTGTGCACGAGTTCACCGCGCAACGAGCCCGGGCGTCGCATGGGGAAACTGGTGCCCAGCACATCGAGGAACGGCATGGCGAGTCGATTGGCGAGCCCGGGCGAGAAGTCGGATTCGTGGGCAACGATGGGAATTCGGCGCATCCACCCGGCAAGGACCACCGGAAAACTCAGATACCCGCCTTTCGAGAAGACAACGCCGGGCCGGATACGGCCGAGCAGCCTCAGGCTCTGCCAGAGGCCGCGCAGCACGCGGACCACGTCCGTCAGGTTCTGCCAGGACCAGTAGCGACGCAACTTGCCCGATGCGATACCGAAAAAACGAACGTCCTTCAGGCCCTCGAGATACTGCTTTTCAAACCCGTCCGCACTACCGATGAAGACGACTTCGACCCCTCGCTGCTGCAACGCCCGCATCACGGGCACGGCCGGCAATACATGGCCGGCGGTGCCGCCGCCCGTGAACACCGCGGTCTTCATTCAGGGATTCGGCCGACGACTGTCGCGCCACGCTTTCAGGGCCCAGGTGACCGCATACTCGATGCCGGACCCGATACCCAATATGGCCAGGAGATAGAAACTCCAGGGATCCACGATCAACAGCGCCAGGCTGCTCAATGCGCCGAACCCGCACAAACCCAGCAACAGCAGCAGCAGCATGACGATCTGGAGAGCCGTATTCGCCTTGCTCGCCAGGGTCGGCGCCATTTCTATTTCCCGGAACATCAGCCAGTAAACGCCGGCGCCGCCGAGGATGATCGCGTCGCGGGCGATCACCACCACCAGAAGCCAGACGGGGATATGGCCCTGAACGGTGAAGATGACGAACACCACCAGCGCCAGCAGTTTGTCGGCGATGGGGTCCAGCATGGAGCCGAAGGCCGTGCGCCAACTGAAACGCCGGGCAAGCTCGCCGTCCAGCGCATCGGACGCGCCGGCCACACCCACCACAACGAGGGCCTCCGGGTAGCGGCCCTGCCACAGCAACCAGCCCGCCGGAACCACCAGCAGCATGCGCAGGCTCGTGATCAGATTCGGCAACAGCGACCAGCGCATGACTATGACCGCACCTTCACCGGAGGAAGACACCCTGCCCGGCACTCAGGAGACCGACTACGCGGTTGCGTGCATGCCGGATCATGATTGTCAGGTGTCGTTGCGATATTTCTCATGGCTGTAAAACGTGTGACCGCGTGCGCGTTCATGGGCCCCGCCAGATCAGCACGGCCTCATTCGCCGGGTCGGGCCGAATCCGCCCGTCACTTTCGAACAGTTCTACCAGTTGCTCAAGGCCCGCCCTCGTGTGCAGCGTAATCTCGAGCCGGTCGGCCTCCACGGCCGACACGTCTACCGAGGACACGAACTCCAACTCGTCAAGGTATCCCAACAGCCGCCCATATCCAACGGGGGAATCGATGCCCACTATAGTGAGGCCGACCCGGTTCGGTTGACGCGCAAGCACCGCGAACCGGCCGGCGAGCTCATCGGCGAGAAAGTCGGCCGTCATCAACCCGGCCTGCACGATGTCGGAAACCGCGAATTCGGTTGCGAACTCCTCGCCGTCCATCCAGGCCTGCAGCGACCCCGAGTAGAACAGACCGCCGGCCGGCCCGCAGACCCGCAGCGTTTCGGTGACCGGCGACTCGAGACCTGTAACTGAATCAAGGCCTGGAACCTGCCCCTCCCCCGACGGCGTATCGGGGTTCGGATCGGAATCGGAACTGTCGGCCGGGCTGCCCGGCGCTGGCGCCACATCCGTTGACGCTCCGTCCGGCTCGACGCTGATCTCCGGCCCGGGGCGGGCCGACGCCAGTCCGGTTGAGGACTCCGCGAATTCGCCGGTGAATTCCGGATCGGCCGGCGACTCCGGGCCGGCCGGAGACTTCAGGTCGGCATCTGCCGGCAGTTCGGATACGCAGAGCCGCTCCTGCACCTGCCCCGCCAGGATTACATCGGCACCGTAACGCCTCGATGCCTCGTCAAGGGGCGAGAACAGGCGACCCCGGACCACCGCGGGCTGAACCCGCATCCGGTCCTCGAGATCCATAAGCGGCAGCTTCAGCACCACACCCCGCTGGCGCGCCCGCTCCGAAAACGTCGCGGCCAGCGGGTGTTGTCCGTCGACGATCCGCCGCACACCGCCGCGTTCGACCACCAGCCATACAATGGCTTGCGGTCGATTGGCCGACCAGACGGGCAGCCGGGCCTCGTCCATCAGCTTCAGAATTGCGCCCGGCGTAAACTGAATACGCAGTTCGTCGTTTTCCAGGAACACGAACCGGTTGTAGTAGGCCTCGGGCCGGTCGAGCGCCTCGCGCACCCTGGCATTGCGGGGAACATGTGCGAGCCCGCTGACCCTGGAGAGCACCTCAGCAAGAGCCACGCCCGACACCGACAGCCGGGCGGCGGCGGTACGCCCTTCGACCGGCACATCCACATCGTAGAGCCAGTGTACGGGTACGGCCACGGCCGAATTTACCGGCACCAGGGCCCCGGCGAGCACCAGGACGAAGCTCGCCATGGCTCTCGTGGCCATCGCGCGGGAGACCGGACCGGGCCCGTTATTCGTGCTCAAGGCCGTCAAACGAGCCGACTTCACGCCCGTCGGCTGCTTCCTCACCGGGATGGCACATCGCCCGTATCGCTCCTGTCTGGCAAGTGCCCGAGTTTAACCGAATCGTCCACTGCTCCCGCACAAATACGTGCAAATTTTCTGCAAAACTCCACGCACGGCCGCTGCTTCCACGCTATACTGCCGCCATGGGCCTGACGTATCGAGAAGCTGGCGTCGATGTCGACGCGGGCAACGAACTTGTAGCGCGCATTTCCGCCGCGTGCAAGTCGACTTACCGGCCCGAAACAATGCAGGGGGTTGGCGGGTTCGCTGCCCTGACCGAAATTCCCGCCGGATATACGCGCCCCGTGCTCGCCACCGCCACGGACGGCATCGGCACCAAGTTAAAGCTCGCCCTCGACTATGGCAACCACGAAACCATCGGTCAGGACCTGGTGGCGATGTGCGCCAACGACGTACTCGTTACCGGCGCCGAACCCTTCCTGTTCCTCGACTATTACGCCACCGGGCGGCTCGACGTGGATGTGGCGGAGCAGGTCATCGGGGGTGTCGCCGGCGGTTGCCGCGAGGCGGGATGCGCCCTTGCCGGGGGCGAGACCGCGGAGATGCCGGGCCTGTACGCCAACGGGGACTACGACATGGCCGGCTTTTGCGTCGGCGTGGTCGAACACGACAGAATCATCGACGGCAGTCGGGTAGAGGCCGGCGACCGCCTGCTCGGGCTGACCGCCGACGGGCCCCATTCGAACGGCTTCTCACTGATACGCGCCGTACTCGCCCTGAATAGCCGGCGGCCCAGTGCGGAGATGCGCCGACGATTGCTGGCGCCGACGCGTATCTACGTGAAGTCGGTGCTGCGCCTTCTGGAGAAGGTCGATGTGCGCGGCATGGCTCACATCACCGGCGGCGGCCTGGTGGAAAACGTGCCCCGCATGGTGCAAAGCAGCAATCTGGCAGCCCGCGTCCGCCTCGATGCCTGGCAGCGTCCCAGCGTTTTCGACTGGCTCCAGAAAACCGGCAATATCGACGAGCGGGAAATGCTGCGAACATTCAACTGCGGCATCGGTTTCGTGCTTTGCGTAGCTGCCGACCAGGTCGAGGAGGCCACGTCCCTGCTGAACGGGAACGGTGAATCGGTCGCGGAGATCGGCGAAATCGTCTATCGGGGCGCGGGCTCCGGCGCCGGCGAACTCCTGCTCGCCCCCGGACTTCCCTACACCCTCAAGGCCTCCTGAAAGCGCTAATCCAAGGCTTTCCTCCAGCGAATCCGGCGACATCATGTACCGCACGCGCACCCTGATTCCCGCACTGCTCGGGCTGCTGCTCGTGGGCGCCGGCAGCGGCCAGGCGGATCTCGGCAAACTGAAGCTGCCCGAAGGGTTCCAAATCCGCATCGTCACCGACGAGGTCGGCAATGCCCGCCAGATGGCCCTGGCCGCGGACGGCACCCTGTTCGTCGGCAGTTGGACCCAAGGCAAGGTATATGCCGTGCCGAAGGCCCTCACGGGCGAGCGGCCGGAGGTCATTACCCTTGCTGAGGGCCTCGCGCTGCCGAGCGGCGTGACCGAGCGCAACGGCGACCTCTACGTCGCCGCCGTCAACCGCGTCCTGCGCTACCCCGCAATCGGGCAACAACTGGCGCCCGGCGCGACCTACGAGGTGATCACCGACCGGTTGCCTGACATTCGGCATCACGGCTGGAAATACATCAAGTTCGGCCCGGACGGCAGGCTTTATGTCCCCGTCGGCGCGCCCTGCAACATGTGCCTGTCCGAAGATCCCCGCTTCGCCAGTATCCTGAGCATGGACCCGGCAACCGGCGACACCGAAATCGTGGCTCATGGCGTTCGCAACAGCGTCGGGTTCGACTGGCATCCCCAAACCCGGCAACTCTGGTTCACCGACAATGGGCGCGACCTGCTCGGCGACGACGTTCCCCCCGAGGAAGTGAACGTGCTCACCCAAGCCGGGCAGCACTTCGGCTACCCGTTCGTGCACGCCACGGACATTCCCGACCCGGACTTCGGTGCGGATGCCGACCCATCCCGGTACGTGGCGCCCGTCGTGGAAATCCAGGCCCATGCCGCCGCCCTCGGCGTCGACTTCTACGCGGGCAAACAGTTCCCCGAGCGCTATCGCAATGCGCTCTTCATCGCCGAACACGGTTCCTGGAACCGCTCCGGCAAGGTCGGCTACCAGGTCAGCGTCATCGTCTTCGACGGCGATGAACGGAGCTACGAGCCGTTCATAACCGGCTGGCTGGAGGGGCAGATCAACTGGGGCCGACCGAGCGATGTGCTCGTGGCGCCGGACGGCAGCCTGCTGATCGCCGAAGATCAGAAAGGGGTGGTCTACCAGGTGACCTGGTCGGGTTAGCCGGGCATTCCATCCAGAAACGCGACGAACTCCGCTGCGTCCATCACCGGCACTTCCAGGCTTCTGGCCTTGGCGAGCTTGCTCCCGGCCTTTTCACCCGCCACCACCTGCGATGTCTTCGCCGACACCGAGCCCGCCACGCGCGCGCCCAGTGCGGTGAGGCGTGCCTTCGCCTCGTTGCGCTTGATGCCTTCGAGGGTACCGGTCAGCACCCAGGTCTGTCCCTTGAGCGGCATGGCATCCATGTCGACTTCGACATCGGGCCAGTTGACCCCGGCCTCGATCAACGCATCCACCGCTTGCGAATTGGCATCGTCGTCGAAATAGCCGGCAATGTTCGCGGCCACCACCGGGCCGACATCCGGCACGGTTTCCAGAGTTTCCGCGTCCGCGGCACGCAGCGCATCGAGGTTGCCGAAATGCTCGGCCAGGTTCTGAGCGGTGGCTTCTCCCACTTCCCGGATGCCAAGGGCGTAGATGAAGCGCGCCAGTGTGGTCCGTTTGCTGTCTGCAATGGCATCGCGCAGCTTTTCAGCGGACTTCTCGGCCATGCGCTCGAGCTTGGCAAGTTTTTCCGCGGTGAGAGCGTAAAGGTCCGCAGGTTTTGCCACCATTTCCTTTTCGACGAGCTGGTCAATCAGCTTTTCGCCGAGACCTTCGATGTCCATGGCCAGCCGAGATGCATAGTGCATCAGGCCCTCCTTGCGCTGGGCAGGACAGACCGCCGGCCCGGCACTGCAACGCGCCACCGCCTCATCCTCCAGACGCACGATGGCACTGCCGCATGCGGGGCAGGCATCAGGCAATTCCACGCCGGGCGCCTTTTCCGGGCGCCGGCCGGCGATCACCGAAGCGACCTGGGGAATGACATCGCCGGCGCGCCGCACCATCACCGCATCGCCGATCCGCAAATCCAGCCGGGCGATCTCGTCCATGTTGTGCAGGGTGGCATTGCTCACGGTCACGCCGCCGACGAAAACCGGTTCCAGCTTGGCGACCGGCGTAATGGCGCCGGTACGGCCGACCTGGAATTCGACGGCGAGCACCCTGGTGGTGGCTTCCTCGGCAGGATACTTGTACGCGACAGCCCAGCGCGGCTTGCGCGTGACGGCGCCGAGCCGCCGTTGCTGCTCCAGCGAGTCGACCTTGATGACGGCGCCGTCGATCTCGTAGGCAAGTCCCGGGCGCCGTATCGCCAGGTCGTCGACGTAACGCCGGCACGCTTCCACGCCGTCGGCCAGTTCAACCGCGGGATTGGTTCTCAGGCCCCAGGCTGCGAGCCGCTCGAGCGCTTCCATGTGGGTGTCCGGCCGCCCGTCGCCGTCGACCCAACCCAGGCTGTAGCAATACATGTTCAGCGGCCGGCCAGCGGTGACACGCGGGTCGAGCTGCCGAAGGCTGCCGGCCGCGCCGTTGCGGGGATTGACCAGGGGTTTTTCACCGGCGGCGCGGGCGCGCTCATTGAACGCCTCCATGTCGGCCCGGGTCATATAGACTTCGCCGCGCACTTCGAATCGCGGCGGGAACCCGTGACCGGTCAGGCGCAAGGGAACGGCGGCTATGGTGCGCACATTCACCGTAATGTCCTCGCCGGTCCGGCCGTCGCCGCGGGTCGCCGCCAAGGCCAGGCGACCGTCCTCGAAAGTGAGCGCCACGGCTACGCCATCGATCTTCGGCTCGCAGGTGAACGCCATGGGCTCTCCGTCGAGCCGGGCACTGCAGCGGTCGACCCACTCGGACAATTCGTCCGCCGCGTTCACCTTGTCGAGGGAAAGCATGGCAACGGGGTGGGTGACGGAGGCAAACTCACCGAGGGGTTCGGAGCCGACCCGCTGGGTCGGCGAATCGCCGGTTACGCGTTCGGGATACCGCGTTTCCAGTGCCACCAGTTCATCGAACAGGGCATCGTACTCCGCATCGGCAATCTCCGGGTCATCCAGAACGTGATAGCGATGATTGTGGTGGTGGATCAGCCCACGAAGTTCTTCAAGCCTGTCCATCGCGGGCGAGGAACGCTCCTGCAAGACATCAGGCCACCCCGACGCGCCTGGAGAGCCGGCGCCGCGAAAAGTCGGCGACTCGCTCCCGGTAATGCTCGGCGGTCTGCGGGGTGAAGCCATGCAAGTTCTCGTCTTTCAATACGGCCCCGAGGTCATCGGCGATGTTGCGGGCAATGCGAATCATGTCCTCTACCGTTTCACCCGGATGTTCGGGCCCGGGCAACTGCAGGAAGAATACCAGCCCCGGAGAGACGAAGTCCGCAATTTCCGCCAGGTCGAAGTAGCCGGGCTCCACCACGTTGGCTACGCTGAACTGAACCTCCCGGGTCACGGGATCGACGCGGTGAAAGATGTTCATCTCCCCGAACTTGAGCCCCCGTGCACGCATGGACTTTAGCATCGCCTCGCCGGTGAAATGCTCTCCGTCCCGGGCGATCAGGTTGATGACCAGCAGCTCCTCGCCCGGGGCATTCGCCGGCGTCTGGCGCGTTTCCACTGGCGGTTCCGACTCGTCCCGCTCGCCGAACGGCGAACGCTTCGGGTCCTGCGCGATAATCGGCCCGCTATCCGGCAGGTCCGGCTCTGCACCTCCGGCGCGAATCGGCGCCGGCTCCTCGTCCACGAAACCGTGTTCCGGTGCATCCGCGGGTTCCGTTTCCGGCCATTGCGAGGCATCCGCCTCGCGCTCCGCGGCTCCCGGCAAAGGTGTTACCACCGGGTCGAGCAGCACGGGTACCGCCTCGTCGAAATCGAGATCCTTCTGCAGCGGCCTGACGAGACGCCCGCCGCCGTTCGGTAACTCCCCCCGCAGCCGGGCCAGTTCGTCATCGTCCTCCGGAATCAGATCCGGCGAAATCTCCAGGCGCAACGGATCCTGACGTGAGCGCCAGGCCAGCCAGATCCCGTGGACGATGATGGCCAGCGTGAACAGCCCGCCACCGATCAGTACCAGGTCCTTGATGTCGATGTTTTCGATATTCATGTTTCCACGTTCCTCCGTGGTTTGCCTCGTTGCGGCCAGGCCGCTACCCGTTTACAACCACTTCACGAAGCCGCCATCGCCGCGGCTTCTTCGATATCCACGGAAACCAGGCGGGAGACGCCCGGTTCGCTCATGGTGACACCGATCAGGTGATCCGCCATTTCCATGGTGAGCTTGTTATGGGTGATGACGAGGAACTGCACGCCTCGCGACATCTCCCGGATCAGGTCGGCAACGCGCGCCACGTTGTTGTCGTCGAGGGGCGCATCGATCTCGTCCAGGATACACACCGGACTCGGATTGAGCTGAAAAATGGCAAATATCAACGAAACGGCGGTCAGCGCCTTCTCGCCACCGGACAACTGATGAACGTTGGCGTTGCGCTTGCCCGGCGGCCTCGCCATCACCGAAACGCCGGTGTCCAGCAAGTCCTGCCCCGTCAGCGTCAGCTCGGCGTGCCCGCCCCTGAACAGCTTGGGAAAGACCTTCGCCAGGTTGGCATTGATGACATCGAAGGTGTCCTTGAACCGGGCGCGCGTCTCCGTATCGATCTTGCGAATGGCGCTCTGCAGGGTGTCCAGGGCCTGTTCCAGGTCATCGTGCTGCGCATCGAGCCAGGCCTTCCGCTCCGATTCCACGTCGTATTCCTCGATGGCAGCGAGGTTGACCGGCTCCAGCCTGCGAATGCGCCTGTCGAGACTCTCCAGTTTCTGCTCCCAGTCTGCGGCGGCCGCATCGTCCGGAACGCCATCCAGCACTGTCGCCAGGTCGTGGCCGGTGGCCTCCGCCCGTTCCCGGTCGTTGTTCTGTTCCACGCTCAGGCCCTGGCGCTCGATGCGGGCGGTCTCCCGCTCGCGCCGGGCGGCATCCACAGCGGCGGCTGCCTCGTCGCGCGCCGTGTCCAGCTTCCGGATGTGCTCCGCAAGTTCGCCGAGCCGGGTTCGTACTTCCCGTTGACGATTCTCGGCTTCGTGCTGCTCCGCGAGTTTCGTGTCCAGCTCGGACTGCAGGCCCGGCAATGGCGAGGCGGTCTGCTCGATATTCCGTTCCAGCGTCAGGCGGCGGCGTTCCAGCTCGTCTGCCTGTTCAACCAGCCGTTCGCGCGCCGTGCGGATCGCCTCCAGGCGCGAGGCGCGGCTCTGCCTTTCTCCGTTGAGGGCATGAAAGTCATCGTGTCGGGAACGGGCTGCCTGCCGCGCCCCATCGAGTTCTTCAAGCAGCCGGGTCCTGGATTGCGACAGGGTCTCACCCAGCGGCGCGACTCTCTCTGCCGCCTTTTCGGCGGCGGCGAGTTCCTGACGGGCACCCGCCAGGCTCTCGCATTCGAGTTCAAGCTGCCGCTCGAAATCCGCCCGGTCGCGCTGCAGGCGGTCCCGCTGGGCATCGGCCGATTCCAGCCTGACCTGCTGAACGCCGTGATCTGCCTTCAACTCCGCCAGGGCCTCGCTGGTCTCGTCCGCCTGTGCCTGCAGGGTCTCGCGTTCTGCTTCCAGGGCACGGACGACTTCCCGCGCCCCATCCAGCCCGCCCTGCAGGTCCGCAGCGGCGCTTTCGGCCTCTTCTACCCTCACCTCGAGGGTTTCCAGTTCCTGGGCGCGCTGGATGATACCCGCATCGGTATCCGATTCGGGAAACTTGCGCAGCCAGTCCGGCCCAACCCAGAGACCGGAACGGGTCACGATGCTCTCGCCGGGATTGAGCGTCGACCGGCTCCCAAGGGCGACCGCATCGGTTTCGGCGGCAAATACACCGTGGAGCAGGGAACCAAGCTTCATGTCCGAACTGCGGATCAGGGAATTCAGGCTGGGCAGTTCACCCTGCAGCGACGCATCGACCCGCGCTTCGACGAGAGCCACCTGGCCGCCGTCCAATGCCGACAGGGCCGCCGCATAGCTTGCGGCGTCGTCAACCCTCAGCCCCTGCAGAAACTCGCCCAGCACCAGTTCAACGGCCCGCTCCCAGCCGGACACCACGCTCAGCGTCTCGCCGACCCTTGGCGCCTCTTCCAGGCCCTGCTTCGCGATCCAGTTGCGCACGTCTTCGTCGGTGCGCCCCAGCGCCGCCTGTTGCGCTGCCTGGCTGGTCGCGAGTTCGTGGCGGAGCAACTGCAGGTCCTGGCGGGCTTCGTCGAGGTCGGCCTCGCGCATGAGGATGGCTTCCCGGGCCGCTGCGAGATCCTTCAGGCACCGTTCCACATCGGTTTCGAGCGTGGAGCGGCGTTCCTGGTGGGCGGCGATCTCCGCGGCCAGGCTGTCCACCCGGGTTATCTCGACAGCGGCGGGCGCCTTTTCTTCCGAGGCGAGTCGCTCGATGCGCGCCTCGAGACCGGCAATCAAGTCTCGAGAATGCTCGATTCGGGCTGCCTGAATCTGGGCGGAGCGCGCCGCTTCCGCCGACTCCCGGCTGTACTGATCCCATTCCTCCTGCCAGGCGGCGTAGGCCTGCTCGAGCTGCTCGAGCCGCGCCGACGCCTCAGCGTCAGCCCGCTCCGCGGCTTCCACGGCGGGGGTCAGCTCACTGATGGCAGCCTGCAGGCCGTCGATGTCGTCCCGGTCCATGTCGAGCTGCCGACGGGTCTCTGCCGCCTTGACGCGCAGTTCCCCTAGCTCCCCCTCGAAGTCCGTTATCCTGGCCCGGTTCAGTTTGAGCGTCTGTTCGATGTTCGCGATTTCCTCGCGCAGGTTGTAGAAGAACGACTGCTCTTCCCGCGATTTCTCGCTCTCATCGTCATGTTGCACCCGCGCCTGGGCCAGTTCGGTGTCCAGCGACTGCAATCCGGCACGCAACCTTTCCAGGTCTGCATCCCGCTTGCGCAGATCCTGGTCCAGGGCCTCGAGTCGGGCAGACAGGTCCCGATAACGGATGGCGTAAAGCTCGGCGGTTCGCAGGCTTTCCTCGGCCTTCAGGTCCTTGTACCGCTCGGCGGCCCTGGCCTGCTTCTGCAGGCGGTCGAGCGTGCGGCTCAGTTCTTCCAGGGTGTCGCGGAGGCGCTCCAGGTTCTCCCGGGTATGCCTGATCCGGTTTTCAGTCTCGCGGCGGCGTTCCTTGTACTTGGAGATGCCGGCCGCCTCCTCGAGGTACACCCGCAACTCCTCCGGACGCGCCTGCACGAGCTTGTCGATCATGCCCTGCTCGATAATGGAGTAGCTGCGCGGACCGAACCCCGTGCCCAGGAACAGGTCGGCAACATCGCGGCGCCGGCAGCGGGTGCCGTTAAGGTAGTAGATGGACTGGGAATCCCGGCTCACCTGCCGGCGGATGGAGATTTCACCATAGGCCGCGTATTCGCCGCCGATGCGCCCTTCGGAGTTGTCGAATATCAGCTCGATGGACGCAACACCGGAGAGCTTGCGCGTCCTGGACCCGTTGAATATGACGTCGGTGAGATTCTCTCCCCTGAGCTGCCTGGCGGAGCTCTCCCCCATCACCAGGCGAACGGCGTCGACGATGTTGGACTTGCCGCCCCCATTGGGGCCGACGATGGAGCAGCGATTTCCGGGGAGGGCGACGGTAGTCGGGTCGACGAACGACTTGAATCCTGCAAGCTTGATCTGCCTGAGGCGCATAGAAATCCGCTACCTACAGCAGGCGTTCCAGGAACGCGTCATCGCACCGGCAATCGCCTTGAGGAGATTCCTTTCCGAAACTCCACGCTTGCCAATGCGGGCCCACACGGCGATACCCTCGGAGGGGGCGCCGCTGGAAAGCTAGTCTAATGCATTAGAACCATTGAAATCGAGTCCCGCGATCCTGCGCCGGGCGGCGGGCGGAAACGTCGGCAACTAAAGGGCTTTTTGGTACCCGGCCCCGCAACCAGTTGCGGGGCGTCGCCACCTGCCCGCTCTCATCCCACGACCAACCGTTCTTGCTGGCGCGTCAGCGCGCTGGCGGCCGGGGCGAGGCGATTTCCGCAACCAGTGCCAGGGTGCCCGCGCCGGCAACCGACAGCGGCGCAGACCGCCATTCCCAGTCACCGGGATGACGCACTGCCGCGCCGGTCAGGCTGATTCGAACCACCACCTCGATCTCGCCCGCGGAAGACAGCGGCAGTGCCGGGTTCATGCTGACCGCGTCATCGAGGCGCACCGTTTCCGGCAGGGGTTCGGCGCCTCGCCGCACCACGGCGAACGGCATGCCGCCTCCAACCGGGCGGGCGATGACGAACAGGGTGGCCGATGTGGGCGGCGCCTCCAGTGACTTGATTTCCACATCGATGCTGGGCCGCAAATCGCCCAGCATCGACCGCGCCTGTCTGAGAAAGAGTTCGAGCGCGGCGCGGCGCCGGGGATCCGCAGCGTTGCCGAGCGCCCGGTTGAACCGCATGACGGATGCCCGGTACTCGCCGCGGCGATACGCATCGATCGCCAGCATCTCCAACACCATCGGGTGGTTCGGTTCGCGCCCGAGAATCCGCTCGGCGATCGCCCTGCCCGTCTCATCCAGCCGTCCCTCGCTCGCCAGGTAGACCGCCTGCAACCAGGCCAGGTCGATGCCCGGATCGTCACCGACGACCGCGCGGGCATGGGAAAAGGACTCCGCCGCCAGCCCGTATTCCCCGTCGTTGAGGTAGATGCGGCCGAGCAGATAACGGCTCTGCGCATCGTCGGGCGCGCGTTCGACGCGCTCGGCAAGCAGGACGCGCCAGCGGTCGAGTTCCAGGCGGTCGCGCTCCGGGTCCAGTTGCAGCACCGCGGTTGCGCCCTGCAGCAGTTCCGCGTCCGGTTCGCCGACCTGCAGATAAAGCGCCAGGGTGAGTAACGGTATTACCGCCGCCAGCAGCAGCCAGGCCAAACCGCGCCGATCGGGTGTCGCAGGGGCGCCCGCCGTTTCGGGCGCGGCGGTTTCCCCGGCAAACTCATCGAGCAATCCCCGGTCGAGTTCCTGTTCGACCTCGACCCGGCTTGACGCATCGATGAGCCCCGAAGCCGCCTCTTCCTCGAGTTCTTCCCGCCGCTGGCGGTACAGGGCACGGAGCGCCAGGTCACGGCCAGCCGAGGCATCGCGCACATCGGGCGGCCCGGGTGCGGCACCCGGACCGTTCGCCTCTCCGGACGAACGGCGTGAGCTGCGTCGCAGGAAGGGCGCCAACGCGAAACCGATGGCTGCCAGTGCGAGCAGCGCTGCTGGAAACCAGAACGTCATTGTTCGTCCAGGATCGCCTGCAACCGGCGGCGGTCCTCGGCATCGAGCACAGCCGCCCGCTGGCGCCGCAGCCGGCGCGCCACGAGACCGAGGCCCAGCAGAACGAACACCGCGGGCCCCAGCCAGAGCAACAGGGTGCCGGGTTTCAGGGGAGGGTCGTAGAGTACGAAGTCGCCGTAGCGGGCCTGCAGGAAGTCACGCACTTCCTGATCCGAGCGCCCTTCCAGCACGGCGAGGCGGTACACCGCCGCGCGCAGGTCCTGGGCGATGGGGGCATCGCTGCCGCTGATGTTGACGTTCAGGCACTTGGGGCAGCGAAACTCGTTCACCAGCGCCCGGTAGCGGCGTTCGCTTTCGGCGTCCGGAAATTGATGGATGTCCACCGGGCTTGCGGCCATTCCGCCGACCGCCAGAACGCATAGCAAGCAGGCTGCAATAGCTTTTCGTATGCTCGCGTGGAACAAGTCACTTGCCGAATCAGAATTCCGAGCGCCGAGCTGGGTATGTTTTCTGAATCCCCGTCTAGTCATCGATTGCTTCGATCCGTTCGAGTTGCGGGACCAGTTCGTCCAGCCAGATCTGGCGGGTGATCTCGCCGACACGCTTGTAGACGATGGTACCGGCTGCATCGAGGAGGAAGGTTTCCGGGGCGCCGTAAACGCCGAGTTCGACGCCGAGGCTGCCGTCCCGGTCCAGGATGTTGAAGTCGTAGGGGTTGCCGAACTCGCGCAGCCAGCGCCGGGCCTCGCCCCGGTTGTCCTTGTAGTTTACGCCGACGATTCGCAAGCCGGTTTCGGCGCGTATGCGCATCAGTTCATCGTGCTCGGCCTTGCAGGTCGGGCACCAGGTCGCCCAGACATTGACCAGCAGCGTATTGCCCAGCAGGTCGTCCCGGCTGACACGACGGTTCGCCGGCAGACCTTCAGCCGGCTCCAGAAGCCCTGCTTCGAATTCCGGAAAGGGCTTGCCGAGCAGTGCCGAAGGCAGCCGGTGGGGGTCTTCCAGTTGAAAGCCGTAGTAACCGATCAGCAGAATCAGGAAAAAGATGCCGAGCGGCGCAAACAACCCGGCGCGGGACAGGGTAGTCGCCATCAGCCCGGCGTACTCCCGGGTGGGCTTCCGCCGGGTGCAGAATCCGCAATCGCAGCGTCGGCCTGGGCGAGCCCGCGCGACGGGGCCGCCGGCGACCCGTGAACGCGCGCCGAATGAACCCTGCGCAAGCGTCGATAACGCTTGTCGGCGATTGCCAGCACGCCGCCGAAGGCCATGAACAGGGCGCCGAACCAGATCCAACGGACAAAGGGCTTAACGTAGACCCGGACCGCCCAGGCATCGCCTTCCAGGGGCTCTCCGAGCGATACGTAAATGTCCTTGAAGAATCCGGCGTCAATCGCAGCTTCCGTCATGACCGAACCACCGGCCAGGTATTGACGCTTCTCCGGCACCAGGAGTAGCCGCCGGTCGCCGTCCGCCACTTCGAACTGGCCGCTTCGAGCCAGGTAGTTGGGGCCTTCGGTGGTGACGATGCCGCCGAACCGGAACTCCACCCCGCCATGCACGGCCACCTCCTCCGGGACCATCCGTATGTCCTTTTCCACGGACAGTTCATGGGTGAGGGCAACGCCCAGCAGACTCATGGCGAACCCGGCGTGGGCAGCGGTCATCCCCCAATAAGCAAGGGGGATTCGCCCGACCCGGACCAGCAATCCCGCCCTCTTTCCGCCCGCCTCCAGGGCGCCTGAATCCGGATTGCGCCGCACCGCGTCCGGCAACCGCACCCGGCGCGCGAAGTCCAGCGCGTGCGCGGTCAGCACCCAGGCCGCCAGCACCACGGCCAGGAGCGTACCCGGGGACAGCGCCTCTTCGATGACCAGCGGCACTAGCACACCCACCGAAAAAGCAACCCCACCGGACCATGCGATGCGGCGCCTGAGCTTCGCCAAGCCGGTTCGTTTCCAGCTCATGAAAGGCCCGATTCCCAGCGCGAGCGCCACCACCAGCATCAGCGGGACGAAGAAGGTGTTGAACCAGGGCGGGCCGATACTGATCTTGGCGCCGCCGCTCAAGGCCTCGTAGGCGAGCGGATACAGGGTTCCCAACAGCACCACCGCCAGGGCCACCACGAACAGCAGGTTGTTCAGCAACAGGAACGCTTCGCGGCTGAACGGACCGTAGCGCACCCCGGCAGCAACGGAGCCGGCGCGGATGCCGAACAGCGTCAGGGAGCCGCCGACGACAACGACCAGGAACATCAGGATGAACATGCCCCGGGCCGGGTCTACCGCAAAGGCATGGACGGAGGTCAATACCCCGGAGCGGACGATGAAGGCGCCGAGCAGGCTGAGCGAGAAGGCAGCGATGGCAAGCAGCGCCGTCCAGCTCTTGAACGCGCCCCTTTTCTCGGTGACAGCCAGCGAATGCACCAGCGCCGTCCCCGCCAGCCAGGGCATGAACGAGGCATTCTCGACCGGGTCCCAGAACCACCAGCCGCCCCAGCCCAGCTCGTAGTATGCCCACCAGCTGCCGAGCGCGATGCCCAGCGTCAGAAATGCCCAGGCAGCGTTCGTCCACGGCCGCGACCAGCGCGCCCAGGCGCTGTCGAGCCGGCCGGTGAGGAGCGCAGCGATGGCGAAGGCAAAGGCGACCGAGAAACCGACGTAGCCCGCATAAAGCATGGGGGGGTGCACGATCAGCCCGAAGTCCTGCAGCAGCGGGTTGAGATCGGAACCGTCCGCGGGCGATAGCGGCAAAAGGCGTTCGAACGGGTTGCTGGTGAATACCAGGAAGCTCAGGAAGCCCAGGTTCAACAGGCCCATCACCCCCAGCGCCCGGGCGTGGAAATCCAGCGGCAGGTAGCGCCGGCGCAGGGCGACCGCCGTCATCCAGACAGTCATGATGAGTACCCACAGCAGGAACGAACCCTCGTGGGCACCCCAGACCGCGCTTACCTTGTAGTACCAGGGCAACAGGCTGTTGGAATTGTGCGCGACATAGGCGACGGAGAAGTCGTCGGTGACGAAGGCGTGAACCAGCACCACGAACGCGAGCGCAACAAAAACGAGCTGACCGGACACCGCCGAGGCGGCCGCCCGCATCCAGCGTACCCGGCCCGCCCGCGCACCCAGCAATCCGCCGATACCGGTTACCGCGCTCAGCACCAGGGCGAGCACAAGGCTGAAGTTGCCCAGTTCGGGAATCACCCGGAACTCTCCATTGCTTCGGCGGCAATCGGCATCAGTTCCGGCGGCATGTAGTTTTCATCGTGCTTGGCAAGCACTTCAACCGCCTGGAACACACCGGAGGCATCGAGTTCGCCCCGTACCAGTATGCCCTGGCCCTCCCGGAACAGGTCCGGAAGAATGCCCGTGTAGAGCACCCTGAAGTCCGACCCCCGGTAATCCGTCAGCACGAACTCGACATCCAGCGTGTCCGGCGCCCGCGCGACGCTTCCCGCCAGCACCATGCCGCCGGCGCGTATCGGCACACCGACCGGCGCCGTGCCGCTCACGATCTGCTCCGGCGGGTGAAAGAGGTTCAGGTTCTCGTTGGCAGCGAGCAGCATCAGCGTAACGGCGCCGGCGCTGCCGGCGAAGATGAACAGCACCGTCAGCAGGCGGTTGCGGCGCACGGGATTCATCTGTCCCCCGCCGACTGGCCAGCGGCCGCCGCGTGCAGCGAGCGCAGTTCGCGAAGCGTGCGTCGCCGTTCGCGGCGGAACCCGGAAAAGTTGACGACGAGCAGGACGAGCGCGGTCAGGTAGACCGTCCAGACATAGGGCCCGTGGCCCCCCATCGACAGGAACGCCTGCAGGCTTTCGAAACTCATGCCGCCTCCGCCGCCACGGTTTCCCGCACCCACTGCGCCCCTCCCTCGCGGCGCAGAACCGCGTTGCGCAACCCGGCGATGAGATTGGCGGCGAACAGGCAGTAGGCGCCCACAATGTTGACCAGGAGCGGGGCCCACATGACCGGCGGCATGGCGGGCGGCTCCGTCATGGTGAAGGTGGCGCCCTGGTGCAGCGTCGTCCACCACTCGACGGAATACTTGATGATCGGGATGTTGATGGTTCCCACGATGGCCAGTACCGCGCAGGCGCGGCCGGCGGTCTCCGCCCGCGGTATCGCCTGGCGCAACGCGTAGAGACCGAAGTACAGGAACAGCAGCACCAGGGTCGACGTCGTGCGCCCGTCGAACTCCCACCAGGTGCCCCAGGTCGGCCGGCCCCACACCGCACCGGTGAATAGCGCCAGCGCCGTGATCCACAGGCCGAATGGCACCATGGTCTGCAGCACCATGTCTGCCATCTTCATGCGCCAGACCAGCAGCAGAACGCCGGCGACGCCTAGCACGATGTAGACCGACTGGGCCAGAAACGCGGCAGGCACGTGCACGTAGATGATGCGGAAACTGTCGCCCTGCTGGTAATCCGGCGGCGCGAAGGCCAGCCCCCACACCATGCCCACGGCAAGCAGCACTCCCGCGGCCACCGCAAACGCGACGAACCAGGGCCCGCTCATCCGATAGAACCACCGCGGCGACCCGAGGCGGTGCCAGAACTGTTTGAACGTCAACATTCTTCCAGGCTGATTCTTACCGCGGCCGCCACCGCGAAGGGCGACAGCGTCAGGGCCAACATGGTAAACCCGGCAAGCCAATAAATCTGCGCCCATCCGGCCGGTCCGGCGGCCCATGCGGCCGTTGCGCTCACGCCGAAAATCAGCACCGGCAGGTACAGGGGCAATACCAGCAGCGCCAACAGCACGCCGCCCTTGCGCACGCCCACGGTCAACGCCGCCCCCACCGCCCCCAGCAGGCTCAGCGCGGGCGTGCCCAGCAACAGGCAGAGCATCAGCATCGGCACGGCCCCCGGGGGCATGCTCAGCATCAGTGCCGCCAGCGGCGCCAGCGCCGTGACGGCGAGCCCCGTGACGCACCATTGCACGGCCACCTTGGCGAGTACCGCAACGAACGGCGGCCGCGCCAGCAGCACGAACTGCTCCAGGGTTCCGTCCTCGAAGTCCCGCCTGAACAGGATCTCCAGGGACATCAGGTTGGCGAGCAGCACCAGCACCCAGACGATGCCGGGCGCGTAGGCCGCAAGCGCCTCCTTCTCGCCGCCGAACGCCATGGCGAACAGCAACACCCCCAGAAAGAGAAAGGCCAACGGGTTCAGGATTTCATCCCGGGCCCGCGCCACGCAAAGCCACTCCCGCCGGAACTGGGCAACGAACATCGCTATTGACCCTGCCCGAGTTCGATGGTGGCGCTTTCCATGGTCCCCAGAGGTTGATGTGAAGCGCACAGCGCCGCACCTCCAGCGGCGCAATGGTCCGCGATGAGGCGGCCCACCTGGATGCGCCCCTGTGCATCGAGCGCCGTCAACGGCTCGTCCAGCAACCACAGCCGGTGGGGGGAAAGCAGCGCGCGTGCCAGCCCCGCCCGGCGCTGCTGGCCCTGTGACAGGCGCCCGCAGGGAATACCGGAACAGTCGTGAAGACCCACCGCCGCCAACGCCTCCTCGATTCCCCGCGTTCGCCCCGACGACGCGGCGCCGCCCCAGCACAGGCCTGCCCGTTCGTACCACTGAAGGTTCTCGCGAGGCGACAGCAGTGCGCTGACGGCCGGCTTGTGGCCGAGATAGAAAGCGTCCGCCGCGTCGATGCTGCCCTCGTAGTCGGGGTACAGGCCGGCGGCCAGCCGCAGCAGCGTGGACTTGCCGCTGCCGTTCGGGCCGCGCACCTCCACGCAGCGGCCGGCCCGCAGTTCGAGGTTCAGACCCCGGAACAACGTCCGCCCACCGCGCTCGCACGCCAGGTTATTCAAGATGAGGAGAGATTGGCTCAATCGAGGCGCAAAGCTGCAAAAGGTAGGCGATTATAGATGGGGGCTCACCCCAGCCGGTCGATGATGGGGCAATCCGGCCGGCTGTCCCCCGCGCAGGCACTGACCAGGTGCGCCAGTTCATCGTGCAGGCACTGCAGTTCCCGCTGCTTTCGTTCGATGTCCTCGAGACGCGCCTCGGCGATCCGTTTCACGTCGGCGCTGCTCCGATTGCTGTCCTCGTAGAGCGCGAGAAGTCCACGGCACTCGTCGATGGAAAAGCCGAATTCCCGCGCCCGGCGCACGAAGGCCAGCTTGCGGACCGCCGAATCGTCATAGGACCGGTAGCCCGCCCCGGTTCTGGAGGGCGGTTCGACCAGGCCGATGTCCGCGTAGTAGCGGACCGTCTTGGTGGGCAGTCCCGAGGCTCTGGAGGCGGCGCCGATGTTCATGTCATGCTGTCTTGACTTTCCAGTAGATGGAAGGGTTAGTCTGCGGAGTGCCCAATGTCAAGCAGGGCCCGCCATGACCGAAATTGCCGATCCTTCCACCCTTGACTGGCGCTGCCGCGGGACCTGGCGGCGGGCATCGAAAAACACCGCCTGGTGCCTTCTCGGCTGCTCCATCGGCGACTTCGGCACCATCGCCTTCTTTCAGTTCACGGCCATTCCCTGGCCCACGCTTGCAATAATGACACTGGCGATCGTCAACGGCCTGTTGACCTCCATCATGCTCGAGACCGCCATTCTCTGGCGGCAAATGGGGCCGCGGACAGCATTCAGAACCGCGGTTGGCATGTCGTTGATCTCGATGATCGGCATGGAGGCCGCCATGAACGCTGCCGATGTTGTCCTGACCGGCGGGGCGCTGCTCACCTGGTGGGTCATACCCATCATGCTCGCCGTCGGCTTCGTGACCCCGTTGCCCTACAACTACTGGCGGCTCAAAGCGCTCGGCAAGGCCTGCCACTAACAAATCCGGTTAAAGATCCAGTTCGACGCCCAGGTACCCCTGGATGGGCATGGCCGGGAAATAGCGGTAGCTGCCGAACGCGAAGTCGGCGCGGTCGGCATAGCGCCGGTCGAACAGGTTGACGATGCGGGCGAAGAGGCGCGCTCGGTCGCTCAACTGCAGCCCCCCGCGCCAGTTGACCACGGCATGGCCCGGATAGCTGTGGGTGTTGGCCGCGTTGATGAAGTGCTTGCCGACGACGTTGACCTCGAACTCGGAATACCAGGTGTCGCCGGGTTGCCAGCGCCACCGGGCACTGCCGAGCCACTTGGGTGCCGTGTCGATTCTGTTGCCTTTCTCGATGACCTCGCCGCCACCGGCGCGCCGCGAAAAGTCGTACTCGTGCACGGCGTACGTGCCCGCCAGGCTGAAGACATGGCCGTTCGGGGCCCATTCGGCGGCAAACTCCACGCCGGCAGACCGCGTCTTGCCGTCGCTGACATTGAATCCGTTGGCTTCCCTGAAAATATAGTGCCGGGTCCGTTCCCGGAAGACGGAGACCGACCAGCCCCGGTCTTTCAGCCCGGCCTCGAAGGAGACCAGCCGTTCGCTGTCCAGGTCCGCCACGGTCTGACCGCGCTGCAGCCGGTAGAGTTCGGTGACCTGCGGCGGCCGGAAGCCGGTGGCCGCGGTGAAATAGGCGACTCCTCCCGTGCCGAACTCGCGCTCGATACCGAGCCGGCCGGCCACCTCGGTGAAACTGTCGTCGCCTGACGGGGGACGGGTATAGAGGCAGCCACCGAAACCGCATTGGCTGCCGTCATCACGGGTATTTCCTACCAGGTGGTTGTTGTCGTAGTCGTAGCCGAGGTGCTCGACCCGCAAACCGTGCGAGGCCCGCCAACGGTCGCCAAGGCGCCATTCGAGATTGTAGAACGCCGCAGCCATGAAGGAATCCACATCGTAGTCGTAGTGCTTGCCCGGCGGCCGCGTTCCGACCAGGAAGGCGGAGCCGGTGGTCGGCCCGTCCTGTATCTCGGTCAGGCTCCCCTGCATGTATTCCAGGTGGGCGCCCAGATGGCCGGACATCCCGTGATTGTCGAATGCGTAGGTGGCGAGCACCCCGCCGCTGTCCTGTTCGTTGGTCTCGGTGGGCTGCCCGGGCAGGAAGTGCTGCAGGAACACCATTCGCGACCGACGCAGGTAAGGCGAGATCCGCCAGACGCCGTCGCTCCAGTGGCTCGCGGCACGCACCGACCACGCATCCCGGTGGGCCTCCGGGTTGGGGTTGGTCCTGCGCAGGTCACCGTCGTCGTACGCCTTGTACCCGCGCACGAAGCCGCCGGTTTCCTGGTTGAGGTTGGTGGCATTCAGGGTGTTGCGCACCTGCCAGGCTCCCACGCCGGTTTCATGAACGAAGGAGATTTTCTGCTGCCCGTAGCCGGTGTCGTCGCGGTAGCCGTTGGAGTGGCTGCCGTTGGCGCTCAGGCCGATACGATGATTCCCGCGCTCCACGGCCAGGGTGCCCCGCACCTGTGCATATCCGTACGAACCGCCCTCCAGGCTCAGGGACGACGCGTCCGGGTCCGGGGTCAGCACGTTGATCGCCCCGTGCAGGGCGTTGCCCCCGAGCGCGGCGCTTGCCGGCCCGCGCCAGACCTCGATTCCCCCCGCCTGTTCGGCGTTCACCTCGAACAGGTTGTTGACGTTGCAGAACCCGGCGGGCCGGATGGGCAGCCCGTCCTCGAGAAACAGGAATGCGCCGCAGGCGCCGGCGCCGGTCAGCACCGCGGAGCGGATGGCGGTCAGGTGTTCGTGGCCCGAGCCCCGGGAGACCCAGACACCCGGAACCCGCACAAGGGCCTCGTGAACGTGGGTGGGCCGGATTTCCGCCAGTTCCTCCGCATCGACCCGGCCCACGCTTCCTGCCGTGCCCAACCGCTCGCCCAGCGTCTCGACGACCACGACTTCCTCCACGATTTCGCCCGCTGCCGCAACACCGCCGGCCAGGCACAGGCCGGCGAGCAGCGCCAGGGCGACCTTGACGCCTCTCGCCACTACGTCGCGACTGAACGCAATCGAGAAGAACACCCGGTCGTTCCGCTAATGGGGCAATGCCCGATTCCGAGGGGAGAATGGTGAACGGAAGCGAACTCGAATCATTTGAGATTCCTATCCCCGAATGGGAGGCCTGGACAAAAGAGCGCAGACATTACCCGCCGCCCCCTGGGTCCGCAAGCAAAT
This sequence comes from Pseudomonadales bacterium, assembly GCA_963663395.1. Taxonomy (GTDB): domain Bacteria; phylum Pseudomonadota; class Gammaproteobacteria; order Pseudomonadales; family Azotimanducaceae; genus Azophilus. The sequence continues at coordinate 2,138,782 of OY760226.1, read as the reverse complement.
CTGCCGAATTGCACCGGGAGACGGAACCCTGCCGCCCGTCGCCGCGCCATTATTCAATTGGGGCCGTCTGACCCCGGCTCGGCGGGTGCCGCTTCCTCCTTCAGCCGCACATCGAAGGCGACGGAACCGCCTTCCCCCGACCCGAGTATCCCGCCATAGATCCAGCGGATCGCCGTGTAGTGACGCGCCTCCGCGGGGAGCCGGACGCCGCCCTCCACGACGGCGAGCCTGTCGGCGCTTGCGAAACTGGCGCCGCCGTCCACCGAGAACAGGATCTCGGAATCGTCACCGACCGCGGTACCCTCCAGGTATTCCACCGAGTCGGGGATCGGGTTGGTGATTACGACGATACCCGGATCGATGATCTCCGTGCTGGTGTTGGTGAATTCGATGGTGTAGCGCAACTCCTCCCCGGGCTGAACGCCGGCCGCATCGAGCAGCACGGTTTCGATTTCGTCCTCGCCGGTGGTGATGCTGACGACCCTGTCTACCGATGTCGCAAGTTCTACGCCCGCCCACAGGTCGGCGGCGAGCAACAGCCCCGGCAAAGCCAGCCGGCCCGCCCATTGGCGGCGCTGCGTCTGCAGATTCCGCTGGTTCGCCTGGCGGCGCCCGCGGCGATGTGGCGCTAACCCCCGCATTTCCATGCCTCTTGTTCGCGGACGAGGTTTTCAGTTGACCCAAGTTTGCACCCGGTCACCGCTTTCTCATCGGGCCTGCAGCATCGCCCCGTCAGCTCCTGCGCGGCTCCCGGATACCGGCCGGCGCCCGGCAAGCCGTCGGGTTGACGGGAAGCCCGATCGATGATCGAGTGAACGGATGCCAACGATAACAACCGAGTCCCAAAAGCGCGACCTGATGCTCAGTCGATTGGTGACGGCTGGACGGCGTGAAAGGGGCAATAAGCCGTGACCGGGCACCAGGGCGTTCCACTCGGGACCCGGGACCAGCGGACCGGAAGCCTGGTGCAGCTTTCCCGCCGGCTCGCGGACGGTTCCGTGACCAGCCGCCACCTGGTGGAGTGGTGCCTGGCGCGGATCAGCGACCCCGCCGGTGAAGGATTCCGCACGTTCAGGCAGGTAAGCGCAACGGCCCTTGAAACCGCGGACAGAATGGACGCCTTGCGCAAGGCCGGGCGAGTGCCCTCGCCGTTCGCCGGCATCCCGGTTTCCGTGAAGGATCTTTTCGATGTGCGCGACGAACGCACGCTCGCCGGGTCTACCGTTCTCGACGACAATCCACCGGCGGCCGCAGACGCCCCCGCCATCGCCAGCCTCCGGGCCGCCGGATTCGTGCTCATCGGCAGGACCAACATGACCGAGTTCGCGTTTTCCGGTCTCGGCCTCAACCCGCATTACGGCACCCCGCGCAACCCTTACGACCGCGCCATCGGCAGGATTCCCGGCGGCTCATCGTCCGGCGCCGCCGTCTCGGTAGCCGACGGAATGGCGGCGGCAGGGCTCGGCACCGACACCGGCGGCTCATGCCGGATCCCCGCCGCCATGTGCGGCACGGTCGGATTCAAGCCCACTGCGCGGCGCATATCGAGACGCGGTGTGTATCCGCTGTCGTCCAGCCTGGATTCGGTCGGTTCCCTGGCCAATACGGTTGCCTGCTGCGCGTTAATCGACTCGGTGATGGCGGATTCGGGCGCGGCGATGGTTTTGCCCGACCGGCCACCGGAGTCGATCCATCTCGGAGTCCTTGGCAACTACGTTCTCGACGACATTGACGACAGGGTCGCCAGGGCTTTCGACCACGCCCTGACAACGCTCTCGGCAGCAGGAGTTTCCCTGTCAGATTTCCGAATGGTCGAGCTCGACGAGCTGCCCGCCATCAACGCCAATGGCGGCTTGGCGTCGGCGGAGGCGTTCGCGTGGCACCGGGCATCCCTCGAGGCGCATGCGGCGAAATACGATCCAAGGGTGCGCGTCCGCATCGAGAAAGGCGCCGAACAGAGTGCCGCCGACTACATCGAACTGCTCGGGCACCGCCGGCGCCTCATCGCCGCGGCCGATGCCGCCACCCGCACAGTCGATGCGGTGATCTACCCTACCGTGCCCTTCAATGCCCCCACGTTCGAGGCGCTTGCCGAGGATGCGGATTACGCACGCATCAACGCGCTGGCATTGCGCAACCCGAGCATTACGAACTTTCTCGACCGCTGCGCCGTATCGATCCCCATTCATGAACCGGGCGACGCGCCGGTGGGTTTGAACCTGATGGGCGCAACGATGGGCGACCGCGACCTGCTGGCACTGGCAAACGGTATCGAATCGCTACTTGCGGCCGCCGGTTGATCCGGTCATTTCGCCGGCGGGGACGATGTTCGGCGACTTGGTGCCGTCGTCAAATACCAGCCGGGCTTCCCCCCGCTCCAGTTGACGGCGCACCGCCGCGCATTTCTGTTCCAGGCTGAAATCCCCGTGCCCGTAGTCGGTGCCTTCGCGCAGGACGAAGGATTCGATCACTCCTGCAAGCGCTTCGTCGGATAGAGCCGCCAGTGGTATCTCCATTCGTTATTCCGCAATCCACCCCATGAGGCGATGCCGCCGACCGTCAAGCGCTTGCGCGTCCTTATCCCACCGCGCCGGTCCGGCAACTCCTAGGCGGCACGCGCCGCCTTGACGGTTTCCCAGGCGGCCTTGATCTGCTGCGTGCGTTCCGTCGCGGCCTGCATCATTTCCTCGGGCAGCCCTTTGGCGGCGAGTTTGTCCGGGTGGTGGCGATTCATCAGCCGCCGGTACGCCCGCTTGACGTCGTCATAAGGCGTGTCCGGCGAGACGCCCAGGGTCGTATAGGCGGATTCCAGGGACGGCCCATCAGCGCTTGCCGACACCGCGGAGCCAAACATGTTTTCGAGTTGGATGTAGTCGGCCCGCGACAGGCCCAGCCGCGCCGCGATGTGCTGCAGCAGGCTTCGTTCTTCCGGGTGCAGCCCACCGTCGGCCCAGGCAGCCTGAAACTGGATCTCGAGGAACATGCGGCGGATGTTCGATCCACGCAGGCACTCCGAGCGAAGCTGATCGAGAACGTCATCGAGCCGGAAGGCGCCCGATCTGCCCTCGTTGAACAGCGCGCGGGCCGCCCGCCGCTGCTCCGCATCGAGGCCCAACTGGTCCATGACCTGCTCGGCCAGGCGGATTTCCTCTGGCGACACCCGGCCATCCGCCTTGGCCACCTGCCCCATGACGCCGAAAGTGGCGGCGAAAAAGGCAAGCTGGGCTCGTTCCCGGCGCGAGGGACCCGCATCGATTCCGAACGCTCCGCCGCCATCCAGCCTGCGGGCCGCGCCTCCGAAGGAACTCCCCAGCGAGGCGCCGAGGAGCGCGCCGATCGGTCCACCGATCAGATAGCCGAACGCACCCCCGATCAGCGTTCCCCACCAGCTCATATTCAATTTCCCGGATAAGGTCCGCCGCAAAGGTTAGACGATGCTTCATTTCGAGGCGAATGAAGTTTCATTTCGAGGCGAATGAAGTTTCATTTCGAGGCGAACAATGACGGTTGCGCACACTCAGCCGGTCGCCTCCAATTGCTGACCGGCAACGCAGCGACGGGTATCCTTGAGCCGGTCGCGTCAACGCCGGGTCTCGGGAAAGAGTTCGTATGCGGCGCTTCCCTTTCGGCGCGTTAGACCTCGTCCAACACCCTCCCGTACAGCAGGATGTCGTGGCTGGTGCGCCGAAAGGGAAGCGCCGTATACGAACTCGCTGCCCGGTGCTGCTGATTGTTGAATAGAAGCTAGTAAAGTGAATTGGAGAATGTGTTCTATGAAAGCCAGAAAGGTGTTGCGGGAGGAACTCGCCCGGGGATACCGGGTGTTCGGCGCGCTGGGCTGGGGCGACCTGGGTGACGGGCACATCAGCGCCCGCGACCCCGAACGTCCGGATTGCTTATGGATGCTCCGCTACGGCGCCACCTTCCCTGAGGCAACTGCCGGCGACACGGTGCTGATCGACCCCGACGGAAAAGTCGCGCAGGGCGCGGGACGCATAAACTGGCCCGGCTTTCGAATCCACCAGCCGATCCTTGCCGCCCGCCCCGATATCGCGAGCGCTGCCCACACCCACACTCCCTGGGGAACGCCGTTCTCCGCAGAAGCCCGTGTCCTGGAACCGATCACACAGGAAGCCTGCGTCTTCTTCGAGGACTGCGCTGTCTTCGACGACGAGGAAGTGCAGGTACAGAGCCTGGAGGCCGGGTCGAGAATCGCCCAGAGCCTGGGCCGCAACGCGTCCATCGTCCTGCGCAACCACGGGCTGCTCGCCACGGGAGCGTCGGTGGCCACCGCGGTAGCCCGCTTCGTCATCATGGAGCGTGCCGCGGAAGCGCATCTGAAGACTCCCGACGGCAAGCCCATCTCCGCGGATGCGGCCCGTTTCGCCAGGGCTGACTTGACCGGCGAGGACTATCTGCGCACCACGTTTGAATTCCTGGCGCGGCATCACGGGGTCTATTGACGCGAGGCGGCATCGGCTCGGCTACTCCGTAGAGCACCATTCCGGGCAAGCGCTGTCCGGAGCGTACCGGGCTATCCCTGTCCGGATGCCTGTGCGATTCTTGCCCTGCGAAACCGGCTTTTTCGCCAAAAAATCCGGTGCGAAGCAACCATCAAGGAGGTTCTTGCGGTGACCCAGATCAGCGGCCTGACCAATCAGTGGCAGATCGGCGACGTCCGGATTTCCCGGATCGTGGAGATGGAGATTACCGGGGGCTCGAGGTTCATCCTCCCCGACGCAACCCGGGAGGCATGCCTGGCCTACCCCTGGATGCAGCCGAATTTCATGGACGACCAGGGCAATCTCATCATGAGCATTCACGCGCTCGTCGTCGATACGGGGAAACGGCGTATCCTGGTGGATACCTGCATCGGCAACGACAAGCAGCGCGCCATTCCCAACTGGAACATGCTGCAAACCGCCTTCCTCGACGACCTGTCGGCGGCCGGCTACCCGCGGGAGTCCATCGACACCGTGATGTGCACCCACCTGCACGTGGACCACGTGGGCTGGAACACCATGCTGGTCGACGGCGAGTGGGTTCCCACCTTCACGAACTCCCGCTACCTGATCAGTGCCGAGGAGTGGTCCTACTGGGATGCTGCTGAAGACGACGACACCTACGGTCCGATCATGGCGGACTCGGTGCGTCCCGTCGTCGAAGCCGGCCTGGTGGATTTCGTCGACATGAATCACCGCGTCTGCGACGAAGTGTGGCTGGAGCCCACGCCCGGACACACCCCCGGACACGTAAGCGTTCACATCGCCTCGAACGGCGACCATGCCCTGATCACCGGCGACTGCATCCATCATCCCTGCCAGATGACCCGCACGGATTGGTGCAGTTCGGCGGATTTCGACCAGCAGCAGGGGCGCGAGACCCGGGAAGCGCTACTGGCCAGATACGTCGATGAAGACATCCTGGTAATCGGCACCCACTTCGCCACGCCGACCGCGGGGCATATCCGCCACCGTCCGGAAGGCGACTACTGGTTCGAGGCGGCCGTCTGACCGAAACCGCTACCCGCCTTACGGGTTCGCGGGCGGCGGCATCAGGTCCGCCGGGATGGGCGCCCGCCGGAATTCGCGCGGCGGCGGATAGTTCTGCGCCAGGTAATCGAGAATCGTGGATTCCACATCCGCCCCCAGATCCCAGAAGTTCTGCGTCTCCTGCATCCAGCGGATGATCTCGAGCCAGCTTTCCCGATCGCCCCGCTGATTGGTGATCATGCCGTAGGAGTGGCAGCCGCCGCACTGTGCGCGCACCAGTTCCCAGCCGGGGCTCTCGATGAGACGCGTGGACGGGTCGACATCGACGGACGCAATCGACAGGGGAACGTTCGCGAGTGCCCAGGCGCCGGCAACGCCGACAACCAGGCCGCGCAGGCAACGCCTCCCTCCCCGCACGAACCGCAGGCCTCTCATGCCACGCTGACAGCAATGCGATGGCACGCGTTGTTCAGGTAGCCGCGCGGATTCCAGTTCGGCAGTACCACGGGTTGCGCAACTCCCCGCTCATCCACCGCGCGCGCCCAGACTTCGTAGTAGCCCGGTTGCGGAAAGTCGATCGCCGCCGACCAGTGCTGCCAGGCAATACGATTTGCGGGTTTTCTCAGGTCGGCCCGCTGCCAGGTGGCGCCGAAGTCGATGGATGTGTACATCTCCGCCACCCCCAGGTCGCCGGCCCAGGCGTGGCCTCGCACCTCGGTGCTCTGGCCGAACGGACGGCTGTCTCCGGACCTGGGATGCGTAATGAGCGATTTCACGGGCATCGATTCGACGATGCACATGTCCTCGTCGGCAACCCCGGTCCCGGGGGCCACCGGTGCGCAGGGCACCCGGTAGGATTGACCGCCCATCTTCGCCCCGTCGTGCTCGCGGTCGCGAACCAGGATGCGCGTCAGCCACTTGCCGCTGACCGACCCCGGCCAGCCCCCGCACACCATGCGCACCGGATACCCGTGCAGCGGCGGTAACGGCTCGCCGTTCATGCCCCAGGCGATCAGCGACTCGTCTTCCAATGCCTTGTGCACCGGCACACCGCGTGAGATCGGCTGTTTTGAAATGTCTCCCGAGAGGTGCCGGTCGGCGGCCTCGTAAGCCACGTACACCGCGTCGTCGGCGATGCCGCAGTGCTCAAGCACATCCTTGAGGCGCACTCCCGTGAATACCGGGCAACCCACGGCGCCGGTCGACCACTGGTTGCCGCGCGCCGGCGGATGAAATTCCGCCCGGCCGTTGCCGCCGCATTCGAGTTGCAGTTGCAGGCCGTGGTGGTCGAAGCCTGCCTGGAGTTCCCTGAGCGTGAACCGCCGTGAGCGGATACAGGACTCACCGGCGACCTCGACCACCCAATCGAGCGGATCGATGTCCTCGGTCAATGGAGGCGTGCCGTTATTGCGAACAAACAACCGTCCTGCCGGCGTCACTTCATCGTCGAGCAGATGCGCCGGTGTCTCGGCATTGAGCGGACGGTCGTTCAGAACCCGCAGGCCGTCCTTTCCGGGTATGGAGAATTGATCTTCAGTCTGCGCCAGCGCAGCCGGTATCAGGCCGCCGGGCATCCACTGCGCGAACGGAATCGCAGCACCGACCGCCGCCGACATCGCCGCCAGACCCGATCCGCGCAGGAATCCCCGCCGGGTGACGGGACTTGCCACCCGGCCCCATACCAGGCGATCGGCCCTGACCGGGTCTTCGCCATAGAGTTCGTGAATACCCCGATTCTTTTCAGCCACGCCGCTTCCGTACCCGAGCCAGGAGAAAGGCTAATCCATCAGCCGGCCCCGGCGCCACCCGTGAGCGCCGGTACCCTGCCCACCACCACTTCGTTACCCGGGCCCGGCCGCGAGGGCACGTTGCGCGACAACAACAGCGAGCAGGCGGCAATTGCGGCCCCGATCAGGAAAACGAGCGAATGTGAAACCACCCAGACGAGCCCGAGCACCGCCGGCAGCACCACCGCCGCGATATGGTTGATGGTGAACGAAACGCCCGCGCTGCTGGCCAGGTCGCCGGGATCGGCGATCTTGTGGAAATAGGTGGTCATGGCAATGTACAGGGCGAAGAACATGTGGTCGACGATGTAGAGGCCCGCCGCGACATAAGGGTCAGTGACAAACGCGTAGGCGGTGAAGACGATGACCAGCCCCGCGTATTCGATGGTGAGCGCCGCCCGCTCGCCGATCCTGTGGATCAGGGCCCCGATCCTCTCCGCGAAGAGCCAGTTGAAGGCGTAGTTGATCAGGAAGAGCATCGTCACCTGGGCAGCGCTGTAACCGAACTTCTCCACCATCAGGAAGGCGGCAAAGACGATGAAGATCTGCCGCCGGGCCCCGGACAGGAAGGTCAGCGCGTAGTAGAGCCAGTAGCGCTTGCGCAGCACGATGCGCTTGCGCTGGGGGACGGCCACGCCGAAATTCGGAAAGGCGATCCACATCGCGATTGCAAGCCCGAAACAGGCGCCGCCCGCGATCAGGAAATTCCACCGGTAATCCAGGTCCAGGACCTCGAGCGCCGTCCACAGCGCCCCATAGGTCACGAGCGATGTCACCGCGCCGATCGAGATCAGCTTGCCCAGCACCCTGGGCGCCTCGTCCCTGGTCAGCCACTGCAGCGCCAGCGATTGCTTGACCGCTTCGAAATAGTGGAATCCCACGGACATCACCACCGTCGTGAAATACAGCCCGTAAACCGTCGGAAAGAACCCGGTGAGCGACACACCGAGCCCGAGCAGCGCAAGCGACAGCACGCCGAAGGTCTGCTCCCGGATGATCAGCAGCACGAATACGGTGGTGAACGCCATGAAGCCCGGCACCTCCCGCAGGCTCTGCAGGATGCCGATCTCTATGCCGGTGAAGGCCGCCCGCTCGACGGCGAAGTTGTTGAGCAGTGCGGACCAGGCGTTGAAAGCCAACGGCACGGCGATGCTCATCAGCACCAGCAGCATGATCGGGGTGCGCCAGTTTTCTCGGGACACGGGATGTTCCATGGGTCGCAAGCCGGGTATTGTAGCGTGCGAGACTCCACCGCATGCCGTCTGCGGCTGCGGGAGCCCACGGCTTCGTGGTCGGGGCGCCTGCAACGCGTCTGCGGCTACGGCAGCAACAACGACCGCTGCGGCGTCCACGGCGATAGCGCTGTCCGCGGTTGCCACGGTGGCCGAAACGAGCAATAGCGATACGGGAGGTATCCGACATGCCCGACCTGAACATCATCAATCACCCGCTCACCGGCACGCCCTTCGGCACCGCCCTGGACCTGTGCCTGGTGCTCGCGGCCCTCGTCTGGCTCATGACGGCGGTCACGCGCGAATGCTCCTGGGTCGACCGGCTCTGGTCCGTCGCCCCGCCGGTCTACTGCCTGCTGGTCGCCGCCGCCGCGGACTTCGACTCGGCGCGGCTGAATATCATGGCGGCCCTGGTCACGCTCTGGGGGGCGCGCCTGACGTTCAATTTCGCGCGCAAGGGCGGCTACTGGTCGGGGGGCGAAGACTACCGGTGGCCCTACGTGCGCGAGCGGCTGAGCCCCATTCAGTTCCAGCTCGTCAATATCTTCTTCATCTCTTTTCCGCAGATGTTGCTGATCTGGCTGTTTACCTCGCCCATACACCAGGGCTGGGTAGGACTGGATGCGCCGCTGAACTGGCTCGACGCCGTCGCCGCAATCCTGTTTCTCGCGTTTCTGGTCGGAGAAACCGTCGCCGACGAGCAGATGTGGGCCTTCCAGCAGGACAAGCAACGGAAGCTCGATGCGGGCGAGGCGGTCGAGCAACCGTTCCTGCGCACCGGGCTCTATACCTGGTCACGGCACCCGAACTATTTCTGCGAGATCGCCATGTGGTGGGTCTTCTACCTGTTTGGCGTCGCAGCCACGGGTGAATGGCTGCACTGGACCGGGCTCGGTTTCGTGCTGCTGACCGCGCTCTTGATCAGTTCGACACGTTTCGGCGAAACGATCTCGTTGGGCAAGTACCCGACCTACAGCGAGTACCAGGCGACGACCCCACGCCTGATCCCACTGCCCGGGGCCATGCGCGGTAAAGGTTGATTCGGCGCGCCACCGATTTTCCCGAATTCGTGGGTGCACCTCCGGACGCCGGCGTCGGTCCGGTCGACGCCGGAATTCCGGGCACTGGGCAGAGGGGCGGCCTGACTTCCCGCACGGCCGGGTCGGGCCGTCGTGTTGGATTGCCGCACACCGCCCAGCAGTCACAATAGATGGCGACGCTGGAAGAACGGCTTGATGCAATGCCTCCGTCCCGGGGGCAGCTTCTCATTCTCGTCATCTGCCTGCTGCTGAACGTCGCCGACGGATTCGATGTATTGGCAATGAGCTATGCCGCGCCGGCGCTGACGGAAGCCTGGTCGCTGGATCCCAGGCAGCTGGGTGCGGTGTTTTCCGCCGCGCTGGTGGGCATGGCGGCGGGTTCGTTGCTGCTTGCCCCGCTCGCCGACGTCTTCGGGCGCCGCACCATGGTGCTGGCCGCGGCTGCTTTCGTAAGCGCCGGCATGTTCGGCGCCGCCATGTCCGAGAGCCTGTGGCAATTGATGGCAGTGCGCTTTCTTGCCGGGTTGGGCATCGGTGTGATCATACCGATCAGCGCGACCCTGGCCGCCGAGTATGCGCCCGCGCGCATTCGCAACGCCGGCGTCGTCCTGGTCGCAGCCGGATTTTCAGTCGGCGCGGTGTCGGCCGGCCTGGTGGCGGAAGAGATAATCCTGGCGGCGGGGTGGCCGGGCATGTTCATTGCCGGCGGTGTCCTGACGGCGCTGCTCTTTCTGCTGGCACTGGTTTTCCTGAAGGAGTCCGTCTATTTCATCGCCGCGGGTTCCGCCGCGGCGGACGAGAAGATCCGGCGTGTTAACCAGGTGTTGACCTCGCTCCAGCGGGAACACGTTACCGCGCTGCCGCCGCCCCCGGTGGAGAATCGGTCCCGCGGCAGCGTGCTGGCGTTGTTCGCACCCGGGTTGCGGTTCACCACGGCGCAACTCTGGGTACTGTGGTTTGCCCTCAACTGGTCCAGCTATCTGCTGGCGAACTGGGTGCCGTCGCTGATGGTCCATGCGGGCTACAGCCCGGCACAAGGCATCGACGCGCTCACCTGGTTCACGACCGGAGCGCTGATTGGAGCGATCGTGCTCGGCCTGTTGAGTGCGCGCTTTCTGCTCGCGCCCATGGTTGCGGGAATGCTGGTCATGGCCGGCGCGCTCCTGGCCGGCTGGGTGACCATCGACCTGGCCTTCGTCACCCAAAAGATCGTGCTTGGCGTGGTGGGCTTCATGTTCAGCGCATCCTACGGCTTCTGGGCCATTGCCGCCGCCAACTATCCGCCGCGCATTCGCGCCACCGGCGTGGGCTGGAGCGGCGGTTTCGGCCGGTTGGGTGCAATCGTCTCCCCCCTGGTTACCGGTTACGTGGTTGCGGCTGCCTGGGGGCTCGATCACACGATGCTCACGTTGCTGGTGCCCGCGGTTCTGCTGGCCGCCGGGCTCATCTACAGCGCCGGCCGGCGTGCGCAGCCGGCAACTGACGCGGGTTAGGCCGCGCCGAGTCGTATCAGGTCGCGCAACGCGGTGATCCGCGTGTCTTGCGATGCGCCGCCAGAGAAGATCAGCCCTTTATACCCTTTCGCGGCGGGACTGAGTGCAGCAGCAGCCGGCGACCAGTTGCCTGTGACGCCCGGTCCGTATACCTTGCCCGGCCCTTGACACCAGTGACCGAAATTCGGATATGGAACTCACCCTGAACGAGACGCGCATTATCGGCTGCCTGATGGAGAAGGCGGTGACAACGCCCGACCAGTACCCGCTGACGCTGAACGCGCTCGTCAATGCCTGCAATCAGAAATCGAGCCGCGAACCGGTGCTGACATTGGATCGCGGGATCGTGCAGCGCACTGCCCGCGAGCTGGAAGCGGCCAAGCAGTTGACCGCGGACGAGAACTTCAGGACCGGGGTCATCAAGTACAGGCAGCGCTTCTGCAACACACCGTTCGGCACCCGGCAGTTCGCCGAGGATGAGTACGCCGTGATCTGCCTGTTGCTGCTGCGCGGTTCGCAGACGCCGGGCGAGTTGCGCACACGTAGCGGGCGGTTGCACTCGTTCCCCGAGAACGCTTCGGTTGCGGAGACGCTGCAGGGCCTGATGGACCCGGAACGCAAGGGTGGCCCGGTGATCGCCCGGTTGCCGCGCAAGCCGGGCCGGCGGGACCACGAGTATGCGCACCTCTTCTCCGGCGAGATCGAATCTGTGCCGGAGGACGAGTCCGCGGCCGAACCCGCAAGTCCCCGGCGTGACCGGGTGGCGGAGCTCGAGGCCCGTGTCGCCGTTCTGGAAGCCGGGCTGACGGAATTGCAGCGGCGCCTGTCGACGCCCTCGCCGGGGGTCGCCGGCGAGCACTGAAGGTCTAATCCGCCCCGCGCAACACCATCAGCGGCGGCGACGAGACCAGGCGCCGCGCGCCGGTCATGCCGACGGCAAAGATCAGCACGGCGCCCATCAGGGGACCGAGCAGCCAGAGCCACGGATGGGCCGCTGCCGGCAACTCGAAGACCTGCCATTGCAGCAGGGCCACCGTCAACTCGGCCCCCACCACGGCGACCAGCCCGGAAAACGCGCCAAGAGCGACAAACTCCGCAGCCAGGCTGCCGGCGATCAGGTCGCGGGTGCCACCCAGGGTGCGCACCAGCGCATGTTCCGCCATGCGGGCATCCCAACCGGCGCGGATGCTGGCCAGCAGTACGAGACAGCCGGCGCCCACGACGAGCGCCAGCACCAGTTCCACCGCCGCGGTGACCCGGTCGATGATGCTCTGCACCTGTTCCACGATGGCGTCGATCTCGAGTACCGTGATCGTCGGAAACTCGGATAGCAGCCGGTTCAGGAAGGCCTTGCGCCCTTCCGGCAGGTGGAAACTCGTCATGTAGGTGGCCGGAAAGTCGCGCAGCGCTGCCGGCGAGAAGATGATGAAAAAGTTCGGCTGCATGGATTCCCAGTCGAGCGTCCGCAGGCTCGCGACCGTCGCCTCCACGAACTGGCCGCCGACATCGAATTCGAGCCGGTCTCCCAGCGAAAGCCCCAACTCGCGCGCGTACTCGTCTTCCAGGGATACCAGCGACGCTTCGTCCTGTGGTGTCCACCAGGCGCCCCCGACGACTTCGTTGCCTTCCGGCACGTTGGCGGTCCAGGTGAGGTTCCGTTCCGAGCGCAAGCCCAGGCCGTCTCGCTCCGCACGGCTACCGCGCACCTCGTCTTCCCAGGCTTTCGCGTCGGTTCCATTTACCCCGACGATGCGGCCGCGGATCATCGGATAGAGGGGTTCGAGCCGTTGCCCCGATTCTTCGACATCGCCGTCACGGACGCTTTCCAGCATCGCCTCGACCGCGGGAAGCTGGTCCGGGGTCACGTTCATCACGAAGTGATTGGGGATGTCATCGGGAAGCTGGGACCGCCACTCGTCGATCAGGGCCGTGCGCAGCAGCACCAGGATCAGCAACATCATGATGGCCAACCCGAATATCAGGATCTGCGCGGTGCTCTCCCGGCGCCGGCGCTGCAACCCGGCAAGCGCCAGCCGCAAGCCGCTGCCGGCCTGCATGCCGACCGCGCGCCCGCTCTTCAATAACAGCATCGCCAGCGCCCCGAACAACAGCACTACGACAAGGGTGCCCGCCAGGGTCAACAAGGTCAGCAACAGGCTCTCGCTGTACCAGATCAGCAGCAGCAGAGCTCCGGCCCCGGCCGCTCCGTAGCTCAGCCACTGGGAAACCGGCGGCGCCCCCAGGTCGCGCCGCATGACGCGCATGGGCGATACGTTCTTCAGGTGCAACAGTGGCGGCATGGCGAACGCCAGCGCGCAGATGAGGCCCGTGGCCGCACCAAGCAGGAAGGGCCTGACACTCGGCATGGGCAGGTCGACGGGTATGAGGGCATCGAGCGCTGCCACGATCGCCAGGTGCAGCCCGGCGCCCAGCCCGAGACCCAGCAACACGCTGAACCCTCCCACCACGCCCAGGATGCCGAGGTAGGCATTGAGTATCTGGTTGGGCGTCGCCCCCAGCGTCTTGAAGATGCCAACGTGATCGTAGTGGCGGCGGGCGTAGCGGTGCGCGGACAGGGCCACGGCAACGCCCGCCAGCAGCACGCCCAGTAGCCCGCCTAGCAGCAGGAAGCTCTCCGCCCGGTCCAGGGCGCCGCCAATCCGGGCGCTATTGCGGCGAATGTCCATCCAGCGGTAGTTTGGTTCCAGCTCCAGTTCTGCCCGCAAGGCCTCGAGCTCCGCCTCCGGGCCGCGCAGCAGCAGCCGGTAGCCGATGCGGCTGCCGGGCTGCACGACTTCCGTGGCCGGCACGTCGGCGATGTTCATCAGCAGGCGCGGGCCGAGGTCGAAGAAGCTGCCGCCCCGGTCCGGCTCCTTGATCAGCACGCGGCCGATGCCGAGCCGGGCAAGACCCACTTCCACCTCGTCGCCCAGGGCAAGGCCAAGGGCCGGAAACATGCGCGAATCCAGCCACACTTCTCCCGGTTCCGGCATCCTTTGCGCAACGCGGCCGGGACCGAAAGGCTCATCGCCCACGATCAGTTCGCCCCGCAGCGGATAGCCGGCGCTGACTGCCTTGACGCTCGCCAACTGGCTGCGCTCGCCGCTGCCGTAAACCATGGAAGGGAATGTCATGGCGTCGACGGTATCCAGGCCCCGTTCCTGTGCCGCACGGCGGAACTCGTCCGGGATCGGCCGGGTGCTGCCGATATACCGGTCGGCGGCCAGGAAGCTCGAGGACTCCAGGCGCAACGCCTGATGCAGCCGGTCGACGAACAGGCTGATGGCCGTCACCGTTCCCACCGCGACCAGGAGCGCCAGCAACAGCAGCCCCAGTTCGCCCGAGCGCCAGTCACGCCAGGCCATCCTGGTTACGATGCGGGGCGTCACGGAGCAGTCCGCCCGTTCATTACCGCCCAAGGTCGCAATTGCCGGCCCGACGTGATCACGCCACGATGCTGCCGGCATCGAGTTCGACCACGCGCCCGCACCGGTCCGCCAGACGGTCGTCGTGGGTCACCAGCACCAGCGTGGTATCGAACTCCTCGTTGAGCTGGAACAGCAGTTCGATGACCCGGGCGCCCGTGCGGGTGTCCAGGTTGCCCGTGGGCTCGTCGGCGAACAGTACCGTCGGGCGCGATGCAAAGGCGCGCGCTATCCCCACCCGCTGCTGTTCGCCGCCGGAAAGCTGCCGCGGATAGTGTGAGGCCCGGTCGGCGAGGCCCACCCGGTCCAGCAACTCCCGCGCCTGGGACTCGGCGCCCGCATCGCCCCGCAATTCAGCGGGCAGCATCACGTTCTCCACCGCCGTCAGGCTGGCCAGCAGCCGGAAGGTCTGGAACACGAAGCCCACGTGCTCGCCCCGCACCCGCGCCCGCTCCTCCTCGTCCATGGCCGTGAGCTCGTGCCCCGCGAGATGCACCTGCCCCCGGCTCGGCAGGTCGAGCCCCGCGAGAATGCCGATCAGCGTCGTCTTGCCGGACCCGGAGGCGCCGACCACCGCCAGGCTCTCCCCCACGTTGATTTCCAGGTCGATGCCATCCAGGATGGTCAGTTGCCCGTCCAGGGTCGGAACCGTCTTGCCAATGTCCGTTGCTCGAACAACCATGCGAACCATGCAACCGCTTCTCAAGTGGTGGGTAATAACGGCCGTCCTGTTCTGCCTGGGCGCGGATCGCCCCGAAACAGGCCGGCATTCGACCGTGCTGGTGCTCGGCGACAGTATCAGCGCCGCCTACGGTATTCAACGCGAGCAGGGCTGGGTGCAACTGCTCGAGGAACGCCTGGCGAACATCGACCCCGGCTATCGCGTGGTGAACGCGAGCATCAGCGGCGACACCACCGGCGGCGGCCTGGCCAGGCTGCCGACGGCGCTCGAGACCCACGACCCGGCCCTGGTGATCATCGAACTGGGCGGCAACGACGGGCTGCGCGGGTATCCCGTGCCCAGCATCAGGAAGAACCTCGAGCAACTGGTGGAACTCGCCGCTGACGATGGCCGCGAGGTGCTGCTGGTCGGCATGCAGATCCCGCCGAACTACGGGTATCGCTATACCCGGGATTTCCAGTCGCTGTTTGAGGACGTGGCGTCCGACCGGGGCATCGCCGTGGTGCCGTCGTTTCTGGAGGAGGTAGGGGTACAGCCCGGGCTGATGCAGGACGATGGCATTCATCCCAACGCCAGTGCGCAGCCGATGCTGCTCGATGCCCTCTGGCCCTTCGTCGAAACGCTGTTGTTCCGCTAGCCTATCGGGCCGCCGATATGGCGGTCTCCCCTGGCTTCGGCCAGTTCCACCTGCCTTTGCCGCTCTTCCAGGCCCTCGCGGCGGGAGCCGCCAAGGTCATCGTGACAATGCGGGCAATGCACGCCCTGCCGGTAGTGCGGCGACTGCAGGTCCGATGCGGACAGCGGGGCCCGGCAGGCGAAACACTGGCGATACGATCCCTGGCCCAGGGCCGCATCGACGGAAACGCGCTGGTCGAATACGAAACACTCGCCCTGCCAGCGGTTGTCCTCCGCCGGCACTGTCTCGAGATAGCGCAGGATGCCGCCGTCGAGCTGGTAAACCTCCCTGTAACCCGCGTTCAGCAGCCAGGACGAGGCTTTCTCGCAGCGGATGCCACCCGTGCAGTACATCGCCACCCTGGGATTGGTGTCTGGATCCAGTTCCCTCCGGGCGAACCCGGGAAAGTCCTTGAAGTGCCCGATGTCGGGGTCGACGGCGCCCGGGAAAGCGCCCATGCCGCTCTCGTAGCCGTTGCGTACGTCGACGACGGTCACGTCGGGGTCGTCCAGCAGTTCGTTCCAGCGGCGGGCATCCACGTGTTCGCCCATCCGCCCCGAAACATCGAGGCCCTCCTGGCCGAAACTCAGGATCTCCGGCTTGACGCGCACCTTCAGCCGGTAGAACACCGGATTGTCGACAGCCGCGGCGGAATACTTGACCGGCAAGCCGCGGAAGCGCGCATCCTTTTCCAGTTCGCCGGCAAATGCCTCCAGGCAATCGCGTGCGCCGCTCAGGGTCGCGTTGATGCCCTCCTCCGCCAGCAGCACCGTACCCTTCAGGCGCTGGGACTCCGCCAGGCCCGCGATCCGGCCACGCAACTCTTCAAGGCCATCGAGCGGTACGAACCGGTAGAAGGTGGCGACGGTCATCCGGCGGGCTCGCCGCGGTCCTCCCCCGCTTCCCCGCCAGCTTCTTCAAGGCGCTTGCCGCCGAGGCAGGGCGGCGACAACGGCGCGTTGCCGAACCGCCGGCGCCACTCGTCGTGGGTATAGGTGTGGATCGCCAGCGCGTGTATGTCGCGCGCGAGTTCCTCGGCCAGCACCGCATTGACCCTGCGGTGGCGATTCAGCAGGCGCTCCCCCGTGAAGGCCTGCGCCACCAGCACCACCTTGAAGTGCGACTCCGAGCCCGGCGGCACGTTGTGGTTGCCGCTCTCGTTGACGACCTCGAGATGGTCGGGCTCGAGCGCCTCGGCCAGTTTGCGTTCGATACGTTCTGCGACGGACATGACGGCGCCGGCTGTTGATCGGGCCGCCAGTATATCTCCACGGTCAAATCGAGCGCCCCGGCAGGAACGGTCCCGCGATGCGCGTACCCGCGTACCCGCGTTACAATAGCCGTTTGTTTCCAACCCGCCGTGCGAGAACGCCATGCTGGCCATCATCTCTCCTGCCAAGTCGCTGGATTACAGCAGTCCTCTGCCCACCCGCAAGCACACGGAACCCCGCTTTCTCGAGGAGTCCGGCGAACTGATCGACGAACTGCGCGAGTTCGCGCCGCCCGATCTCGCCGACCTCATGGGCATCAGCAGCAAGCTGGCCGAACTGAACGTCGACCGGTACGCCACCTGGCAGCCGCCGTTCACGCGCAAGAACGCGCGGCCGGCAGTCCTCGCCTTCAAGGGTGATGTCTACCTCGGGCTCGATGCCTACAGCTACAGCGAACGGGACTTCACCTGGGCGCAGAAGCACGTGCGCATCCTGTCCGGGCTGCACGGCCTGCTGAAACCGCTCGACCTCATTCAGCCCTACCGGCTGGAAATGGGCACCCGGCTCAAGACGCGGCGGGGCTCGGACCTCTACGAATTCTGGGGTGGGAAGATCACCGATGCGCTGAACGAGGCGATAGCCGCGCAAAAGCAGCCCCTGCTGGTCAACCTGGCCTCCAACGAGTATTTCAACGCGCTCGATGCCGGCCGCATCGATGCCCGCATCGTCACGCCGTCGTTTCTCGACCTGAGGAACGGCCGCTACATGTTCCTGTCGTTCTTCGCGAAGAAGGCACGGGGGGCCATGACCAGTTACATCGTCAGGAACCGCGTCTCCACCCTGAAGGCATTGCGCGCCTTCGACTGGGAGGGCTACCGGTTCTCGAAAGAGCGGTCGAAGGGTGACGAGTGGGTTTTCCTGCGCGACCGCCCCGCCTAGCCCGCCCCTTTTAGACCACCGCCATCGGAAGCAGCCATCATGTCAAAGACAGACACCGAAATCGAAGCCGCGGTATTCCGCCGGCTGGTAGAGCATCTGGACGCCCACAAGGACGTGCAGAACATCGACCTCATGAATCTCGCCGGCTTCTGCCGCAACTGCCTGTCGAAGTGGTATCGCGCCGCGGCGGAAGAGCGGGGCCTCGACATAGAACTGGAATCCGCCCGCGAACTCGTCTACGGCATGCCCTACGCCGAGTGGAAGGCCAGGTACCAGAACGAGGCCACCGCCGAGCAACGCGCGCAGTTCGAGGCTAACCGCGAGTAGGCGCGTTGCCGCCTGGCATCGCGATCAAGTTGCTCCGCGACTCAGAGAGGCAGTTCGAAAACGCAACTCGGCTGTCCACGTCAAGGCCGCTCAAGGATTCTAGCCAGCCCTTTTCCGCGAGCGGCTTTGCAACTTTCTCGCAACCCGCAGGACGATGGCCCCGCCGATTGCCAGTACCGCAAGCAGAGTGACAAACACGAAGCTGGCGCCGAGGTAGCCCGTCAGTTCCCGCATGTCCACGCCGTACTCCACGGCGAGCCAGTAGATGGCCGCGGCCACGGCCAGGGTGCCGAGCGACAGGGTGCGCGCAAGCCGCCGGTGGTCGACTGCCCGCGGGCGCCTCCCGCCGGCGAGTCGCCGCCTCACCGCATCCGCTTTGCGCAGCTTGTCTTTCCTGTCCTCCATCGCTCACTCGCTTTGCCGGCAATCGCCGTATGCGCCGGACGCGCCAATACGCTAGGATTATCGCCGGTCCGGCAACCGGGAACCATGCGCAATCGGCTGGGTCAAATTTCCCGGGGCCCCGGCGGAGCCCGGTGCCGATGCAGTGAGTGGTCGCTCGGCATGTCCAACCGCGCCATGGCGGCGGTCTAGCCGGCTTCCGATCAGAAAAACGAAACGGGTAACTTCATGCTTCGCAAAGTTCCTAAAGCCCGGGGGGCGCTCGGGGGCCTGATAATACTGTTCGCTGCCGGGCCGGTCGTGGCCTCGGAGGTGGCGCTCAACACGCCGGACGAGCCATTCACCGCATCCCGGGCGGTGGAGTTGAATCCGCTCAGCGTCCATCCGCGCACCAGCCTGACCATCGTCGAACAGCTCCGGCACAACCACTACCTGCAGAAAAACCTCGACGACGATATCTCGAGCGAGGTATTCGACAAGTACCTCGAGCTTCTCGACGGCGCACGGGTGTTCTTCCTGGCCGGGGACATCGAGTCCATCGAGAAATACCGCTACTCCCTGGACGATGCGCTCAAGCGCGGCAACCTGAAACCCGCGTTCGAGATATTCAACCTGTACCAGGCGAGGCTGGTCGAACGCTTCGATTTTCTGCTGGGCATGCTGGAATCCGGCATCGAAGGGCTCGACTTCGCCGAGGAAGACTGGATCGAGACGGACCGCGAGCAGGCCGCCTGGCCCACGAGCCCGGCCGAAGCCGACGCCTTGTGGAGCAAACGCCTGAAGGCGGCCGTGCTGAGCATGAAGCTGAACGGCAAGGAACTGCCCGAGATCCAGGAGTTGCTGACCAAGCGCTACCGTAACCGGCTGAAGCAGACCACGCAGACCAAGAGCGAGGATGCGTTCCAGGTGTACGTCAACGCCTTTGCGAGCACCTACGACCCCCACACCCAGTATTTCTCGCCGCGCACCTCCCAGAACTTCAACATCAACATGTCACTGTCGCTGGAAGGCATCGGGGCGGTGCTGCGCAGCGAGGACGAGTACACGTCGATCGTGCGCCTGGTGACCGCCGGCCCCGCGGACAAGTCGGGGCAACTGAAGCCCGGCGACCGCATCATAAGCGTCGCCCAGGGCGAAGACGGCCCCCTGATCGACGTGGTCGGCTGGCGTCTCGACGATGTGGTGGAGATGATTCGCGGCCCGAAAGGCTCCACCGTGCGCCTGGAGATCATGCCGGACAACGCTGAGGACCAGGGCACCTCCGTCGTGCAGATCGTGCGCAACACCGTCAAGCTCGAGGACCAGGCCGCCCAGAAGAAACTGCTGACACTGAACCGGGGCGGGCGCGATTACCGCGTGGGCATCGTCGAGATTCCCACCTTCTATGTCGACTTCAAGGCCGTGCAACAGGGCGAATCCGGCTACAAGAGCACCACGCGGGACGTCCGCCGCCTCATCGGCGAGCTGAAAGACGAGGGAATCGACGCACTGGTGGTAGACCTGCGCAACAACGGCGGCGGTTCCCTGCAGGAAGCCGATTCGCTGACCGGGCTCTTCATCAAGTCGGGCCCGACGGTGCAGGTAAAATCCGCCAAGCGGCGAACCAGGGTGTGGTCCGACAGCGATGACGACGCGGTCTGGGACGGCCCGCTGGCCGTGATGGTCAACCGGCTGTCAGCCTCCGCCTCGGAGATTTTCGCCGGCGCCATCCAGGACTACGGCCGCGGCATCATCATCGGCAGCCAGACCTTCGGCAAGGGCACCGTACAGACGCTGATTCCCCTCAACCGGGGTCAACTCAAGGTAACCGCCGCCAAGTTCTACCGTGTTTCCGGCAAGAGTACCCAGCACCAGGGGATCATCCCGGACATCGAGTTCCCCGAAATCTACGACATCCACCGCATCGGCGAAAGCAGCCTGGACGACGCCATGCCCTGGGACATGATCCAGCCCGCCGCCTTTTCCGGCGACAACGAAGTTCAACCGCTGATTCCCGCCCTGCGCACCCGCCACAACGACCGGGTCGCATCGGACCCGGAATTCGCCTATCTGCTGGCGCTGGCGACGAAAAGCCGGGAAAACGCCGAGCGCACCCGGCTGTCCTTGAACGAAGACCGGCGCCGCGCCGAAAACGCCGAGGACGACAAGTGGCGCCTGGATCTCGAAAACTCGCTGCGCAAGGCCAAGGGCGAACCGGAACTGGCCAGCCTCGACGAGCTCGATGAACTGGAATTCGACGACGAGGCGCCCGCCGACGACGATCCCCTGCTGGTCGAAGCGGGCGAGATCCTCCTGGATCTCATCGGACTGGAACATCAGGTCGCTATGGTCGACAGCGAGGCCGGCACCATCGTTCATTGAATCGCGCCGGCGGCACGAACGCCGCCAGGCGCGGCTGTCTCAGCCATAGGAGCCTGCGCCGTAGGAATTCACGGCTGCAAATCCGCTATCGCGACTTCCTACGGCTTAGCCTCGTACGATTAAAAATATGGTTCAATATCAATTTCTTACAAGAGTATCACCTAGTCGATCCCACTACCGATCACCTACCCGAGCCGCGATGGCAAGCCTCCGCATGCGTCTTCCCGACGCGGCCTGACGCCAAACTAACCGACGCGTCCACCGACACTCTACTCAATCCCGTTGACTGTCCTGCTCCGATGCATCGCGACACCGGCGCCGGAGCCGTGTCAAGGGCCGGCCGGGGCTCCCGGCTTCGCCGAGCGCGAACCCTTGAGACGACGCTGGCGGCATCACGTTGACCGCCGGAGTGGGCGAGGCGACCCCACACCGCACACAAAGCCTGCACCGCCAGCGCGTCCAGGGTTCAGCTACCGCCGTCGTCCGGCCTATGGTTGAAACGCTCAATCGCCTTCCGCACCGGACCGCCCTGCCGCCGGTTTCGACAACGGCGCTGCTGCCTGCGCGGGGCGGGGCGCTCAAGAACGACCATGCCGTCGCCCAAGGGCGCCACCCGCGGCGCGCATCGAACGGCGTGCCGACCCTCGCGAGAGCCTCTGAGACGGTAATCGCGATCCACGCGGAGAACTGGCGGCCTCAATTGTCTCGGGCCACATTCGCGGTCGACGCAGAATTGCACTTTCACTCATGGACTCCTCCAGTTCATTCAATGAGCGGAACCAATTTGCGGTGTTGTTTTCGTGAAGCGAAACTCGTTTGCGGGGACGATGCCGAGTGCAGCATTTTCCGCGCCGATGTAGCAAACCCTGTGGCAGGACCGCGGTTGAGCTGATTCGGATTTTTCGCTTGGCTGTCTGGGGACATTTCAGTTCCGACAACTCCGATCCAGGGCACGAATCTCGACCTGCCACGTGGCGACAGACCGCCCACGTACTCGCCGCAGGTCCCATGGGAGAGCAGGATTTGGATGCCTACGAAAACCCCGGTGGTTTCAACGATCCAGTCGGAGGCTTTGGTGTTGGTTTCCGTGAATCTGTGCGGGATGGTATCTCCACACACGTTCCGGGTGGTGCTTCCTCAATTGCAGCCTCGATGGCTTCGATAATCTCATCCGTGACGAGCTTCCAGTTGGCTCGGATGACTACAACCGACAACTTCCTTCCGCTGAGATCTTGTTGATGCTGGATACCCCCGTCTGTGGAGATAAGCACTTCATAGCCATGAGCTTCGGCCAAATCCAGAAGTTCTCCGTTGCTATGCTTGTCCCATCCACGCTCTCTGGAAAACTCGACTTCGTGTTTGCGAAGCCGATTTCTCAAGGGATCGGGCGTTCCGACGTCGAAAAGGATCTTTTTCAAAGACCCATTTCTCGGACTACAGGGGCCTCCATTTCACGAGTCTCGTGGTCGATGACGGCATCGACCTGCTCGCGCGTCGCCCCAGGATACCAATCCATAAATTCGTCGATCGTTGCCCCGTTCTTCAGGCTTTCAAACAAGGTGGAGACAGGCAATCTTGTGCCCCGAAAAACAAGCGCACCGCTCATTTTCCCCGGATCTCTTTCGACGGCAGGACAACTGTCCCAATTCGTTGCCATTACTTGCTCCATCGGGTGATCTTCGCCTTGTTGGCGTGCGGCATTCATTATACTTGCGAACCCTCGATTTGTTTGGCTTGCGAGATTCGGTTTTGCTGCCGCCTGCCTATTGGGGACTCGCCACAAATCAGCTTCCGCGATTGGCGATCACTCCTCGACCCCCTCGATCCGTTCCAGTGTAGTCGCGCCCTTGGGCCGCTCCCCGGCAACCAGGCCCCCCGCGAGCCGCCGGAGGCGTACCAAGGACACGGGCCGGTAGAGGAGCTGCTCGACAGAAACGTTGATGTGCGGGGAATCCGCCGGTTTGAGCGCCCTGTGCTGGTGCCCGTGGATATTCACGTGCCCGGCCGGGACGTTCGGCAGCGGCGCGTGGGTCCAGATGAGCGGTGGATCACCGGGCGAGGTCAATACGGCCTTGGCCCGGTGAAACGCCTGAGCCCGCAGTTTCCCGCCGCCGGTCACGTCGTGGTTGCCGACAACGAGCACCTTCGAGCGCCCGGGCGCCGCCCTGACTCGATCCCAGGTATCCTCCGACAGCGCCTCACCGAGCGCAAAATCGCCGACACAGACCAGCGTGTCGTCCGGATCCACGCCAAGCTGCCAGTTACCCCAAAGCGCCTCATCCATCTCGTGGACGTCGTGAAATGGGCGGCCCTGGTAAGCAATGATGTTGGCGTGTCCCAGGTGCAGGTCGGACCAAACTTTGACCGCGACGTCGTCGACATCGAGGACGCCGGCACCGTGTTCATCGACAGCCCGGCGCATCGCCGCGAGCGTCTTGCCGCTACGCCCCACGGACTCGCGGAGATCGTCGCGATAGAGGTCCAGTGGTGACTTGGCCGTCTGCCAGGCCGGGGCGCGCTTCGTTCGTTTTCTGGCCATGTTCAGGGCCACTCCTCCGGATCCTCGAAGAGATCGCAGGTGCGGTTGTAAATCTCCGTGTCCTCTTCGTCGATGGAGGTCAACAACGCCTCCAGCGCCGCCCGCCGCGTAAATTCGTCATGCGGCCGGCTGGCCAGGGGCGCCCTCGGTCCGCTGCAATGAAGCCAGACCGGACAGCCCGGATCGGGGCACAGCTCCAGGTGCGTGTGGCAGCCGTCCTCATCCTTCCTTTCGACCACGCGCACCGAGCTCGGCCGGGCTGGCATGTAGGGGCGTCCGCAGCGTGGGCACTCGCAAGGGCGGGTCGGTCGTTGCTGGCGCCGGTGCGCCTTGGCGCCCTTGGCGGGCCCGAAAACCCCCTTGATGATGCGGGCGTCAGTCATGGTGCGCCCACCAGCGCGGCCGGGTCATCGTCAATCCAAATGTCCACCTCGATGCCGCTGCCCCGCGTGTGGCACACCTTGGGTTCTCGGCCCGTGCAGAAAATCGGCATGTCCGGCCAAGCCGGGATCACCGGCCGCTCGTGCTCATGGCGCATCGTCACCACGATGACCGTGTGACCGCGCCGCGCCGCAACTGCAATCACCTGATCCCAGAACAGCGGGTCACGGTCGTAGGTGTCGTCGTAGTCGAGGGCGATGATCACGGCGCTTGGCCTCCGCGTTTCAGGCCGGCTTCGGCGCTGCCGTTGTCCCCGCCTGCAGGGGGTACTCCGCGCGCCCACCCCTGCGGGATAGAATACCCCGCCCATCCAGACCCCCCTTGAAACCGCTCCTAGAACGGGCGGTTTTGACAGACCGGCAGCGCTTCGCGCTGCTGGTCTGCCGCGGCCCGCTTTCACATGACGTCGGGAAAGCGTCCGTTATCCGGAAAAAGGCAATCCGCGATTCTCAGAATTGCAGGTCCCGCAACCGAAAATCTTCGACAACCTCTTTTGTCTCACGATCCATCTCGTGGGATTTCGACGCGAGCGCGCGGTCGAGGCTTTGCTTTATTTTGGTCCTGTGGCCATCAACCAAGCTGTGCAGCCCTGCCTCAAATTCGTCTCTGTTGACGATCTCGTCCAGATTGACGATAACCGCATCTGCTAGTAACCACGCAGCAACCCCGCCGACTGCGCCACATGCGACGGCAACCGGCCCAGTCCACGCGCACAGTGCAATGCCCGTCCCTGCCGCTCCCAGGGCCGCTGCGCCACTCTTGACAGCCATTTTCGCTGCCGCTTTGGCCACTATTTTCGTACCAAACGTCTTCGCAGCACCTGCGGTCAACGCCTTAACTCCACCACTGCCGACCAACATGGCCGTCCCCGCAATGGGAGCCGTGATCCGTGCTCTCTCAACGGCATCATCCAGAGCAATTTGTGTAGCCTCTCCCAAGACTACGCCCGGAGATTCGGCCGCTAGCAATGCCTGCACTTGTTCATCCAGTACCGATTGGTAATACGCCACAAACCGGTCATCCAATAGGTCAACCTCTTTCTGAAGCCTGTCTTCGAATCCACCGAATAATTCGCTATATAGCCTTCCTTCGATTTGTCCGCCGACAATCAGCAACAGTTCGGTGTACTCGCCCACAATGGAATAATGAAAACTCGCGAAGGCTGGTATCTTGGCGTACACCGGCGCGTAAACGTCCTTCAGCAGATCGTCCACATCCGGCACTATGCGCTGCAGCGTCAATTCGGCGCTTTCACTCAGCATGACTTCCAGATGCGTTGGGGCGACTTCAACACTTGGTGGCGCCTGGCTCTTGCCAGAATTGCCGACTATGGCGGCACCTATCGTGGCAACCGCAAGCAACACGATTGTTCCCCAGAAAGATCGGGATGCAGTCTTGTTGCCCGACCGCAGCACCGTCCCCTCGTTTCCGGGTTCGCTCTCCCGCATTGGGTTTCCTACGCTGCGTTTGTCCAGGGAGCTTTGTACAAGAATCGACACAGTCGCGCTGGACCGTGCTACCAGAAATCCAACCAGCCCCAGATAAACGCTGTAAACGGGCGCCCACACGGAACCGAGCCCGAATCTCGCAACTAACGAGATCTGCGTGGCTTCCACTGCGTACGCCCATGCCAGCGTCTCGGCGATCCAGCCTCGTCTGGCCGGCAATCTCTCCTCCAACCAGAATGACATAGCGTCGCGAAGCGCCATCGAACGAAACTCGCCCGCATACTCGACACCTTTCCAGTTCACCCAAGCAAGTATCGGGACGAGTACCACGGCGGCGACCGCTGACCCGAAGGCGGCCCCATAGTACCCGGCAACGGGCTCTCGGAAGTGATTTCGCGCCCATCGCGGCGCGTAGACGGCCATGCCGCTGGATACGACACACCCACCGAGCAACGCAAGCGCAACCGCCGCATTGGCCTCCAACGCATGCCACGCGAGGACAAAGACGGCAGAAGCGACAAATACAATTGAGTGTGCGCCTGCCCTGACTCTTCCAGTCGCGAACATGGCGATTGTTGAGTCAGGCTGCACCACCGCCACGGCTTTTGCCCGCAACACGGATGCAAGTTGGCGGTGAAAACCGATCAACAACACCAACGCCAAGGGCACAAGGAAAAGAGCTGCCCAATCCGTGAAGCGGTATATAACACGCCACAGCCCCAGCGGAATCGCCAGAATGACAACGGGGAGCAATATGCCTGCTAACGCAATGCTTTTCTCGTCGCTCGACGTCAAATTCGTCACGTCGCGGCCCATGCTTCGTTCTCGTCGACCTCGGGATTCAGGTCTACTCTATAGTCCGCATCCTGTTCTGCTATCCGGGCTATCGACATCCGACACCTGCACAAGCAGTCCGCGGAACAGCTCGCAGGCGGTAAGGCCAACGCTTAACCCACCACCGCATCATGTCCCTCGCCAAGACGCCGTGTCCTGCATTCATTGAGCTGCCTTTCACCGGCGCGAACTGTACTTGCTCCGCCGCAATCCGTGAAGTCTTCCTAATCCGAACGCGACTTCCCGCAGCGCCGCCACTATCATCGCCGCCGTAAAACGTGGACTCCAGGACCAGCGGGCTTGTCGGCCGTGAGTTCGAATCAATGTTCAGACCCGTCCCATGACATCAAGAACCGAATCTCCTTCGGCGCAATCTCGACGCCCGGAACCCCGCTACTACGCGATCGTTCAGATGATGATGTACTACACCATTCAGGACTTCGCGCGTGCCGCCGAGTGGGCCGAGTCCGAGATCAAGAGACTGGATGACGCCGCCGTTCGGCGAGAGCCCCGATCCGATGGCGGTCCCGTCTGCCATCACCGATCTGAAAGTGTACTGATTCCACCGGTCTGAACTTCGCGTTTTCTTCGACGGCGTCTTCTTCAAAAAGCTTCCTGTAAACGTTTCTTCGTTTTCTTCGGTCCGTCTTCTTCCGATGTCCCGCTCCGGCGTTGAGGTGCGCATCATCGGCGGTTGGAGGATCCCAGCCGATGACGAAGCGAAGACGACGCAAGTGTCTGAACTGCCGGCGGTTGTTCCGCCCGGACCCGCGCAATGTGCGGCACCAGCGGTACTGTTCCGCCGGCCCCTGCCGCAAGGCGAGCAAGGCGGCGAGCCAGGCCCGCTGGCTGGCTCAACCCCAGAACCGGAACTACTTCCGCGGCCCCGAGCATGTGGCCCGGGTGCGGGCCTGGCGGGCGGCCAACCCGGGCTATGCGCGATGGGGCCGGTCTGCGTTACAAGATGACTCATTGCCGCAAGCCATTGATCAGACTGAAAAAACAGGCTTCTTAACGACACCGGCGTTACAAGAGGACTCCTACGCGCAGGCTCCTAGTCGGGCAGCAGGAATTCCTTCGAACGGCTCGTTATGGTGGCGAGCAGCGCGGCCTCGAACCGCTCGAGGGACAGGGTGTGCTGCTCCCTGTGCCCGTAGCGCCGCAAGGTCACCGTACGTTCCGCCTGCTCCCGCTCGCCGACGATCAGCAGATTAGGGATCTTGTTGGTCGTTCCCTGCCGTATCTTCTTGGATACGGTTTCGCTCGAGGGCGCCAGTTCGGCGCGAACCATGCGTTCCCGCAGGAGGTTCACCACTTCCAGGCCATAGCCGTCGAACTTCTCGGAGACCGCGATCACCTGTGCCTGCACCGGCGCGAGCCAGGTCGGGAAGGCGCCCGCGTAGTGCTCCAGCAGAAACGCCACCAGGCGCTCATGGGTACTCAGGGGCGCGCGATGAATGCAGTACGGCATGTGCTCCGCACCGTCTGCGCCCGTATAGACCAGGCCCAACGCTTCCGGTTGCGAGAAGTCGAGTTGCACGGTGGAGAGCGACTCTTCCCGGCCGGTGACGGTGACGAGCTGAATATCGATCTTGGGCCCGTAAAAGGCCGCCTCGCCCTTGCCCTCCACGTAGTCGACACCCATCTCCTCGAGCACTTCCTGCAGGATCCGCTCCGAGCGCTCCCAGGCTGGCGGGTTGTCGACGTACTTCTGCTTTCCCTTGGGGTCGTCCGGGTCCCAGCGCGACAGGCGCACCACGTAGTCTTCCAGCCCGAGAATCTCGTAAGCCTGCCGATACATGGCCATCACGTCCATGAACTCGGCCTTGATCTGTTCCGGGGTGCAGTAGATGTGGGCATCGTTCATGCTCATGCCCCGCACCCGCAACAGCCCCGAGACCGCGCCGGACTCTTCCCAGCGGTAGACCTGCCCGTACTCGGCCAGGCGCAGCGGCAGGTCGCGGTAGCTGCGCGGCTCGGCGGCAAAGATCTTGTGATGGTGGGGGCAGTTCATGGGGCGCAGGCGGTACGCCTCCTTCACCGCTGTCTCGCCGTCGCCGGTTTCCGGCACCTCCATCGGCGGGTACATGTCATCGGCGTAGTACGGCAGGTGCCCCGTTTTACGGTAGAGGCTCTCCCGCGCCAGGTGAGGCGTGGCGACCCTTTGATAACCGGCCCGGAATTCCAGCTCCCTGGCCAGCTTTTCGAGTTCGTCACGAACCACGGTACCGTTCGGCAGCCACAGCGGCAGGCCCCGGCCGATGTCGTCGTCGATGACGAATATGCCGAGCGCACGCCCCAGTTTCTTGTGATCGCGGGCCTGGGCCTCTTCCCAGCGGGCCACGTGCGCCTCGAGTTCTTCCCGGGTCGCAAAGGCCCAGGCGTAGATTCGGGTCATCATCACGTTGTCTGAATCGCCGCGCCAATAGGCGCCTGCGACGTTCCTCAGCTTGAACGCATTGCGGGGAATCTTGCCGGTATCCTCGACGTGGGGACCCTCGCACATGTCGAGGAAAGGCCCGTTGCGGTAGAACGAGAGGCCGGACAACCCCTGCTTTTCGATCAGTTCCGCCCCGTACTCGCGCTTGTAGGGCTCGCCCATCTCATCGATGCGCGCGAGCGCCTCCTGTGCATCGAGGTCCTCACGGTAGAAACGCTGCCGTTTCTTGAGGATCTTCTTCATGCGGCGCTCGAGTTCCGGAAAGTCCTCTTCCGTCAGCGCCTCGCTCAGGATGAAGTCGTAGTAGAACCCGTCCCTGATGGGAGGGCCGAAACCCAGCGTCGAACCCGGCCGCATCTCGAGCACGGCCTGGGCCAGCACATGGGCCAGGCTGTGGCGGATTCTGTAGATTTCATCTATCGGCGCTTCGCCGCTGTGTTCCAAGGGGACCATCGAAGTTCCTTTGTTCTTTGCCCTGCCCGGAATGAAAAAACCCCGGTGGCCGCTGCCTTCCGGGGTTTGATTCGGCGGCGGCCCCGTTCAGGCCGCTTGCATATCACGCACGCAAGCGGCCCTCGCTGACAGTGAGCGTGGTCGCCGTGGTGAAAAAGGCTCGTGCCTGAACTTGCATGGGCGGCAATGATAGTGAAACGGCGGGCGCCGGGCAAAGAGTTTTCGGCTATCCCCGGAGCCGAATCCGGGCCTTGATTACCAGGCGCGTTCGGGCGGAAATGGCGTTAGACTTCGCCGGCACCTTCGAGGACGCCGCCCTTTACCTGGGAGAGTTGGCCATGCCTGAAGTCCCCAACATGCATGCACTGGCCGCCATGCTCACGACGGTGGTGGCGCTGGCACTGTTCAGCCGCGACCGGGCGCGCCTGGAGGTGACGAGTCTCGGGCTGCTCGCCGTGCTGGCACTGGGTTTCTCGCTGTTTCCGTTCGAGGGATTCCGCACCGTGGAACTCTTCTCCGGCTTCGGGCACGAGGCGCTGATCGCCGTCTGCGCCTTGATGGTGCTGGGCCAGGGGCTAATTCGTACCGGCGCGCTGGAACCGGTCGGCCGGCTGTTGAGCCGCTTCTGGGGCAAGCTTCCCTACCTGTCGTTCGCGGTCACCCTGGTGGTGGCGGCGGCGCTATCCGCGGTCATCAACAACACCCCGATCGTCGTGCTGCTGCTGCCCATACTCATCAGCGTCTGCGTGCGCACCGCCACTTCGCCCAGCGGCGTGCTGATGCCCATGGGCCTGGCCACCCTGATCGGCGGCATGGGCACCACCATCGGCACATCCACGAACCTGCTGGTGGTGAGCGTCGCCGCGGACCTGGGCATGCGCCGCTTCGCCATGTTCGATTTCGTGTATCCCGCGGCCATCGCCGCGGGCGTGGCGATCCTGTATCTCTGGTTGATCGCCCCGCGCCTGCTGCCGAAACGGGAAATCACGCTCACGGATCCATCGCACCGCCTGTTCGAAGCGCGGCTGCACCTCAATGACGAATCGCCGACCATCGGCCGCACCCTGGCCGAGGCAATGGCCATGACGGAAGGCGACATGCGCGTCAGGAGCATCCGCCGCGGCAACACCTACATCGTGCCCCTCCCGGATGTCACCCTGAGGCGCGGCGACCGGCTGCGCGTCATCGACACCCCGCAGCGACTGAAGGCCTACGAGGAGCGGCTGAAAGCGACCCTGCGCGGCCCGGGCCAGTCGAAGGACGAAGCGCAGCCGTTCCTCGCCGACAACCAGATGCTCGCGGAGATTGCCGTGGTTTACGGGTCACCGCTCGATCGCGCCAACCTCCGTTTCGCCCGCTTCATCGACCGCTTCAAGTTGATGCCGCTGGCCCTGCACCGCGCGGGCCGGGCCATCTGGAAGTCGCAGCGGGATATCGAGGACGTAAACCTGCGGCCGGGAGACGTACTCCTGGTGCAGGGCGATCACGATCGGATCCAGGCCGCGAAGCGGAGCACGGAGTTTCTGGTCCTTGACGCCAGTATCGCTCTGCCGGGCACGCGCAAGGCGCCGATCGCATTGGCCATCATTGCCATGGTCATCGTGCTGGCCGCCACCGGCATCCTGCCCATCGCCGTCAGCGCCGTCGCCGGCGTGGCGGTGATGCTGCTGACCCGCTGCCTGAACGTCTCCGAGGGCCTGAGAGCCATCAGCCCCTCGGTGTTCTTCGTGGTGGTCGCAAGCCTTGCCCTCGGGCGCGCCCTGACCGAAACCGGCGCCACCCAGTACATCACGGAGCTGTTCCTGTTCGCGATGCACGGCGCCAGCCCGACGATGATCGTGGGCGGGCTGATGCTGCTGCTGGCGATCCTGACCAACATCGTCTCCAACAACGCCGCCGCGGTGATCGGCACACCCATCGCCATTGGCATCGCCCACCAGCTCGGCCTGCCACCGGAGCCCTTCGTGCTCGCCGTGCTGTTCGGCGCCAATCTGAGCTATGCCACACCCATGGCCTACCAGACCAACCTGCTGGTCATGAGCGCCGGCAACTACCGCTTCCTGGATTTCGTGAAGGTCGGCGTGCCGCTGATCGTCTTGATGCTGATTACGCTGACCTGGGCGTTGTCCGTGCTGTATCTTTGAGACCAGCGGCCCGCGCGCCAGTGCAACGGAAAAAATTTTGTTTCCCTCCCCATGGACGAGAGCGCACACCATAGAACGATGCCGCTGGCAATGAAAGGTGTCGTGCGGTGCCGACCTCCGCCGATGACGAACTCGCAATTTAAACACCCACTACTCGAACGAAGAGCCAAAGCAACCCCGATACGCCTCGGGTTCGAAATAGTGGACGAAAACGATACACTTCGCAGCATCCAGCGACCCATGTGCCCATAGTCAAGGACACACGCCAACACCCAAAAACTGAGACCGATCAATATGAGTTCGCCCGAGAAATCGTCACCACAATACGAATCAGTCGACATCGAAGACTGGGGACCAAAAGAATTCCAAGAGTGTCGAAGTGTTGCGATAGAGCGGCGCCCGGAAAAGCCAAGAGATCTGAGCAATTGGCTGCGCGCAAAGATGCACCTAGTGTGGGCATATCGCGAAGGCTACGGAACCGAACCTGATTCGCGCCGCCATTTTGAAATTCTAGCTCAAGTAGCGGAGTTGGACGAAGGTGCCGAACTTGGAGCAAAGTGGCTGCTTGCGCGCGCACATAAGGAAGGCATTGGCACTCCGCCAGATGAATCCGCGTACTTCCGCTGGATGCAGCGCGCCGCAGAAGATGAAGATCCCGAGGCAATGTTCAGCCTCGCAGAGGCCTACCAAAGTGGATCCTCCGTAGAGCGCAACGAAGATCTCTACTTCCATTGGACTAGAAAAATGGCGAGACAAAAGTCGCCATTCGCACTAATGGAGTTGGCTCAGGCGTATAGAACTGGAAAGGGAACCATCAAGAGCGACGCTAAGTTCTTCAAATACGCTACTGATGCCATGCATGAAGCGAAAAATGCTATGGCGGTCGCAGAGACAGATGAGGACTCTGCGTCCGAGGATCTACCGCGGGCAATTCAGCTAGTAGCGCAAGCGCACCGAGATGGGATAGGTACGGTTGAGGACGAACGGAAATATTTCGAATTGTTATCAGAAGCTACCGACGCGGTATGGAGTGCAATCGATCGTCAACAGGACAAGGAGCCAGAAAAAATAGATGATCTCAAATCTTCGCTGTCGCAGATAATTTTCGAGTTCGCTATGGCGCATTTGGATGGCCGTGGAACGTCAAAAAGCGCACCGAGAGCCCGTAAGTATATGGAGCACGCAGCGAAGGCCGGCGACGTCAAGGCAATGTTGAAACTATCCGAGTTTTACACAACGGGTGTTGGAGCAAGCAAGAGCCTCATGAAGGCCTTTTCATGGCAGAGCCGAGCTGCAGAAAAGAACGATGCAGACGCAATGTATCGTACCGCGATCGCATATGGAACAGCCGCAGGAACCCATGAAGATGCTGCACAATTTCAGAGTTGGGCTCAAAAAGCTGTACGCGCAGGACACGAGAAGGCCTTCATGGCCCAAGAATTGGCCGACCTCCATACCAAGGGTTTAATTACCCCTCGGAAGACATCGAATGTCTTGCGTCTATTCGACAAACTACAAAGTGCAGTAAAGGAGATAAAGTCAGAACACGCACTTTCAATACACGAAGCTTCCAACGGCATCGCGCATTTTACCACTTTAGAGACCTTACATAGCATGTTGCCGTCTCCTGGTGGGGATAACCATGCTTCACATTTGGATCGATCAAACCACTTGCGCTTGTACAATCTAACGTATGTAAACGACCCGCAGGAAGGCAAAATATTACTCCTAGGAGAAAACCCAGAAACGACGCACATCCAAAACTTTTTTCCAGAACTCATGACGAAAACACACGACAAGCAGGAGTTCTTGTTTCAGGACACTGTGCCATTGTCCCCTTTGGCTTTTTCGGTCTATGTAGGGTCATTCACCCTGAGATCGGATCGATTGGATTTGTGGCGCGCCTACGGACACGACGGTAGCGGGTTTTGTATCGTCTTACCGTTTGAGTCCTTCGTGCACGAACGCGAGATCCAAACGCAAGCATTCGCAGGATTGGCGGCGAGTGAAACGCACAACTCAGATGTCTCAATGACTTTGTATAGAGTCGTGTATGACAAGGACAGAATC
This sequence comes from Pseudomonadales bacterium, assembly GCA_963663395.1. Lineage (GTDB taxonomy): Bacteria > Pseudomonadota > Gammaproteobacteria > Pseudomonadales > Azotimanducaceae > Azophilus. The sequence continues at coordinate 2,105,346 of OY760226.1, read as the reverse complement.
AGATCAACTCTATCGTGCCTTAACAGGCACCTTTTTGAAATACAAAAAGCCCGAGAACGGCTTGCCAAAGCCGTCAGTGACCCAGAGTTTGTCAGGAGCCAGATCAACCTCACTGTACGTGCCATCTTGAGTGACGTACTCTACCTATATAAGCACGAGGAATATAGCAATGAAGAAGAGGTAAGGATGTTGGCCCCGTTTGCAATTTCTGCCACAGCTGTACATGCAGACAAACAATCACCCGCGAGACTATATGTTAAAACGAAGCCATTTTTGTTCGCTCCAGGTTCAAAAATCATTATTGGTCCAAAGGTCCTCAATCCTGAAGCTGTACGTCTAGAACTGAAGCATAGGCTAGACCGAAACGGCCACCCTGACGTACAAGTAGCTCTATCACATATTCAATACCGGTGATCAGGGACTTGATCACCGGCCATGCATATTCAACAAAAGGCGGCCAACCGGTGTCAGGTCTGAGTCGCGGAGACTGGAATGTGCTATGTCGAGCTCTGTGGCGATTTCCTGTTGGCGTCTTTCGACGTATTCCAGATCCGGAAAAATTTCCGTCACACATTCAATCCACCGAAAGAACTTTGATATCGCCCGAAACACGTATATCCCATGAAGTAATCCGCTTGGAGGACGTAAGTCAGGTCTCCAAGGCGAACGAAGTACCGGTTTATGATGCCGTACCAATGATGCGTGCTTCTCCACAATTGAAAGTTGCAAATGCATGCACTCGTGCAGGAGCGATTCGCAGACTCTCAGAGCGCCGTGAGGTGTTTGTCTTGGCGGTGCCGAAACAAAGACGGACAAAGGAACAACCGGATCACTATGACTAACGTCGATGTGTGCTCCAGGAGCTTGCACAACGTGGACGCATCGTAGGAACGCGTCGACTATCGGCGTTAGAGAGGGACAGAAATCGAAATAGCCTAGAGCTTTGATAATAGTCTGAACGACGTCGTCGTCATCTCGTTGCCCCCACCGGCGCTGGCAAAGGCCTACTTCGCTGTACTTGGCAAAATACTCAGGTGGCAGACGCTCAATAATGACAACTGGTCTGTGAAGCCTCGATAGACTGAAGACCACGTCACGCGGCGCGCGGCGGTCTTGCTGTAGGTACTTGGCAGTGCCGTAGTCTTCGAACACCAAGCCACGCGGGTGAAGTAGTTTGCCCTCTACATAGTGAAGCAAAAACTTCTCTGTACCCGGAAGCCATGGATCTTCACTGTTCTTAATCAGTGACGACGACAAGAAATCAGGCAGCTTCGCCATCGAGCATTGAAAAAGAGAATACTAAAGTGAAGCGCCTACCTCTGTGTTGTGAAGTCACAGCATGATACGAATCAGGAGAAATGGCGAAGGCGATAGCTGAATTGCTAATCGGCTTAAGAATCCTATGTACATCACTCACATCGGCTGAGCCAAACAGCAAAAAATACCCGCCGTCAGACTCTTTTAGGCCGCTGTTGATTTGAACGGTAAGACGATGACTTTCACCAAAGGCATTCATATCATTGTGGATAGCAATGTGTTGACCGGGAACTAACATGTGCGCTAGCACGCGAATGCGTGGTGACAATTTTGTCTCCAAAATAGTCTCCATCATTACGCGAAGCTCTGATTTGAACGAAGACTCGACGAGAAATCTCACTCGTTGCGGCACAACTACGTGGTCAAGGCAGAATTCGAACTGTTCATAGAAGTCAGTGCGTGCGACTTTCCAAAACTGCGTTGCCTCCAGCCAGCGCAAAATAGATGCATGCACATGATCCGGAAACACAGTTTCGAAAAGCGCATAGTGGAAGGGCCATTTTCGTTCGTCGATTAGCGAGATCTCGAGATTCACACGAGTACTCCGAACTCGCGAAGACGCTTCCTAATGTGACCAATCAGCAATAGCTGATCGCTGCAGTAAATCGATGGATTCTGGTATCCCATTGAATCGCTCCATCGATGCAGCGGCATTCCACCTCCACAGACTGCCAGTTCTACACATGCGGCACACTGTTTCGCACTGGGTTTCTGCAAAGCATGGAAAGCAGCAAATTCATCCGAGTCAGTCAATTCTGAGAGACGATCGTGATATACAGACCACGATTTTTCGAAACGGTCCGCCCCATCGTAAGAACTCTTCAGCGTATCGTTTTTTGACACTGTTCCGTCGGCTTCTATAACCAAAATGCCGAAATCGGTTAGGCCAATCCCTTCCTTTTGTGACACGCCCCCAAGTAGCAACTTTCCCATATCATCAAGCAATCTTATCTTGGGTGGACAAGGGTCCGAAATGTAGATATCGAATAGTTGACACATCCACGTTCCGTATTCTGTAGAGGCCTGTGATTGTTTTCCATGCGGAAGTTTCGAGTGATTGCCATCGCGATAGAGAAAATCGATCGTTGGAGCATCAAACGCCTTAAGATATTGGTACACCGATTTAGGATTGGAAGCTGGATCAATTACTGCAAGTAAGCCTGAAAATAGAGACGCTGAATTTGAGTGGCGCCGAAGTATTTCAATACCTTGAACTACCTTTTCATGGGTTGGTTGGCCGTTGTGTCCCAACCGCCAGCGATCATGTATCTCAGCAGGTCCATCTATGCTAATGGAGAGTGAACAATCGTATTTCGCGCAGACATCGAGAATTGTATCTGATATGAGCATACCATTGGTCTGAATATTTAGACTACATTTCTCGGGCAAAACAGCTCTTAAGGGCGAGAGAACTCGGTCGAGCCTCGCCGGTCCAATCAATAGGGGCTCGCCTCCATGAAGAACTACTGCGAACCCTTGGTTTTGGTCTTCCAACAAGCACGAAAGCGCTTGCGCAACAGCATCTACCGTCTCCACGGAGATGGCTTTGGGCATCTTAGCCCAACCGGTATCTCCCATGTTGTAGATATAGCAGTAGGTACAATTGATATTGCAGCGACTAGCTACCTTAACTAGGACGGTGTCAACAGGAATCAAATGGTTTGGGCTTAGCGATTATGTCGGTGATAGGTACGATTGTAGGCTCGTCCGACATTGGCATCGTTTCTTACTTCTTCGATGAGCCGGGCAAGCGTAGGACTTGGTAGTGATTCAACGTCAACGTCAAGCAGAGAGTACTTCAATGACTCTGGGATTCGAGTCTGCTGGCATTCGCGAGCTGGTGCGACGTATTCTTCCAATTTGCTCATGGGGTAGCTTCGTCGTAGCTGTTAACGTCCATTATAGGATGAATACACCAAGACACAAGCGCTCGCCAAAGTGCACATAACCTACTGAAAAAAAACAAAAAATGGTTCATGCGTGCGGGTTGGGATACACTAGGAAGTTGCAGACCAACGCTGTTTCAATTGGAAATATTTATTGAAATCAATAATTTATGGTTATCTGCCATCGTAGGACTTGGTAGAGTGCCAATCGTGGACACACATCCTACGGTGAGAGGAAGGTGATGGATTCGAGTGAGTTGCGAAGGATGTCGGTGGAGTCATCACGAAACGACTGCCCGAATCAACACAAAGAATGTCGCTCCGCGTCGCTTCCAAAGGCTGGCGCTTGTGACTGTAGCGGTTGGCAGCACTGCGTTGAGACAATCCTCACTGTCTGCATCAGCCTCTTGGCCTTAATCCAGGATCGCGGCGTCCAGCGTGGCTTGACGTGGAAGATTTGCGTGTTGGTCGATTAGGTCGGCGGTTAGGCCGTCAAAGGCGGCGGCTCGTGCCCGCAGTCGTCGCTGGTCAGCGCCAAAGCATTCGCTTTACCAGCAACCCAAATTCCGTACTCACGTCGGTAAACGAGTTCCTTCACACTGCGAGCCTCCAATGTGACGATGTCGTCGACCGTTCCGAGTATCGCAAGGCAGACAAGGGCCCAAAGTCAACATTGGGGGAGCAACGCACACCCAATCAATCTATTGAGCCAGAGACGCTGCCGCACCGCTTGCGTATTCACCGCGGGAAATCGAGGACGCAAGCCTGCGACCGGAAAACCCCTCATGGTACAGAGCGATCAAGACTAATGAGGCTCCGCCTCAGACCGACGAGGCATATGATCCAACTTCAAGATAGTGATTTCATTGGTCATTTCCGAAAACGTAACCCAATTGTAAACACAAAGCGTGCTCAAGGGTTGTAGATCCTAGCCGCCAAGCGAAGCACCGCGTCGTTTGTCAATAGCGCACCACACAACGGTTCCGCTAGAAACGAGAACAGGTGGCCAGTACGAGCCCCCGGCACCCAAATACAATTCAGCGCACAAATCAAATCGCTACGCGTGCTAAGTGGGCTGTAGGGCCGTCCTGCATGCCCGCTCTCAGCGGTTCCGGGAGAACGACTAGCCTGTCCAGCCACTAGTCCCATGCAGGCCCAGCATTCAAAGCCTGGTCAGTACACCCCCGGCACCAGGCGATACCGGGCCTTACCCCTGTACTCGCTCCACAGATCACCGTACTTGCCGGCGCAGCGCCCGTCGTCGATGCGCTCGCGCGAGACGAAGAAGACCGTCAGATAGACGAAGAACACCCAGGCCCACGGGCTGGTGAAATACCCCAGCGCCAGCGCCATGCCGAGGGCCTCCAGGATCTCGCCCGTGTAGTTCAGGTGCCGGGCCTTGCCCCAGAATCCGCTGCACAGGATCGTGCGCTCCCCGTCCGTCAGGGTGGTCGGCCGGATGAACCCGAGAAAGGAACGCTCGGGGAAACGCTTGAAGGTGTACTTCTGCAGGTTGGCGCCGCGCGTGATCACCCAGCCAACGAGGAACACCGCCGCGGCACCCCCCAGCCACAATGGTTGCCACGCCGGATCGATGTCGGGGCCCGGCAGGCCGGCCAACCCCCAGAGCGCGACCGGATACACGCAGGGATAGACGACGATGCAGCCGAAGACAAGCTTGAAGCCGAGCCGTTCCTCGATAATGTCGAACGTGTAGAGCTGCGCACGCTCGAAGCAGAAGTAGTCCACCACGAACCACACCCACATGGCCGCGTGCAGCAGCAGGCCCGGGTTCACGGCTTCAGGGTGCTGGCCGACGTGGTATGCGGCGCTCGAGACGGCGTTCAGCCCGAGCAGCGCGGTCCCGAAGATATAGAGGAACATCTTCGCATCGATGTCGCCGCGGAACCGGACGGTACGGGAACGGCCTTCCATCCACTGCACCAGCGTGCCACGGTCGTCCGCAGGAGCGCTGATGACAACCCAGGCGGTCAGGACGACACTCAAGGCCAGACCCCCGGCGATGACGTGCCACTTCGCCACCCAGAGCCAGCCGAGGGGCGCAAGGGTCAGCTCCAGCCACCAGATGACGAGCGCGACGACGAAAACGGCGAGACCGTTGAGTCGGTACCGGTCAACCGCCCCGGCAGCGCTCGGATGCGCGTAGCCGTCGACGTGACGGGCCGGAATGATCGCGTGCAGTGCGAGAAGAATGGCGAAGACCGCGGTCGGTGTCAGGAAGGCGGCAACGGTCTGTGCTGTAGTCAGGTCGGTCATGCTCTTTTCCGGCGGCTTCGCGACCCGGTCACTGTACCATTGGCGGGTGGTTGCGGCGGAAGGCGACAAATGAACGATGAATTCGAGCTCTGGGACCTGAAGGTGGAGGTGGTCGGCGATGCGGACTCGTTCGTGTGCCGGCACAGGGTGGGCGACTACTTCCTGGTCTGCGGCGAGAACCTGAGCGTCCCTGCCGGCCAATCGCTGTCGATGTACGCCCTGTCGGCCATTCTGCCCCTGCTGCCCGCGAAGCAGCGCATGACGGCCGACAACGACTGGATGACCACCGATGCCGAGGTGGCCTGCCCCGATCCGAATTGCGGCGCCCGCTTCCGCATCACCCGCACCGGCAAGACGAAGTTCCGTCACGGCGAGACGACGGCCGTGCCGTTACCTGGCCGATGACCAACGTCCCGCGCATCGAACTCGCCCCCGGTTATTCCATCGCCCGCATCATCAACGGCTGCTGGCAACTGTCGCCTGACCACGGGGGCGGGCCGTCATCCAAGCGGGACGCGCTCGCCATATTCTCCAGGCAGGTCGAGCACGGCTTTACCACGTTCGACTGCGCGGACATCTACGAGGGCACCGAGGAACTCATCGGTCGCTTTCGCGACAGCCTGCCGAATCCCGGTTCGATCGAGGTGCACACGAAGTGTGTACCCGACAAGGGCGCACTGGCCGCCCTGACGGATGCGCAGATTGACGCGATGATCGATCGCTCGCGCAAGCGCCTGCGCACCGATCTGCTCGACCTGGTGCAGTACCACTGGTGGGATTACGCGGTGCCGGGCGTCGAGCGCCTGACCGAGCGCCTGATCGAAGCGCAATCGGCGGGCAGGATACGCTGCATCGGCGTCACCAACTTCGATACGCCGCACATCAGGAAAATGGTGTACTCGGGCGTGCCGATCGTCTCGGTCCAGGCGCAGTATTCGCTGCTCGACCGGCGTCCGGACCGGGCGTTGAGCAGCTTCTGCGCGGAGCGCGCGGTCAACATTCTCGCGTACGGCGCATTGGCCGGCGGTTTCCTGAGCGATCGCTGGCTCGGCTCGGAGCCGCCGGCGGCGATGAACCGTTCCGAGGTGAAGTACCGGTTGATCGTCGATGAGGTGGGCGGCTGGAATGGCCTGCAGTCGCTCCTGCGCGTGCTGCGCGGTGTGGCGGAAAAGCACGCGACATCGGTCGCCGCGGTCGCCGCAAGGTGGCTGCTGGGCCGGCCGGCGGTCGGTGCCATCATCCTCGGCGTCGGCCGCCGTGCCCGAATCGACGACAGGAGAGCAGTGCTCGACCTGGCGCTCGAACACCAGGATCTGGAAGCTCTCGATGCCTGTCTCGACCGGCTCGGCACTCCCCCTGGGGAGCCCTACGAACTCGAACGCGACCCGACCGGCCCCCATGCCTCCATCATTCGCACGGAACTCCAGGAGACCGGCGCTTGAGCGACCGCCGCTGGTCATCGAACCTGATGTTCCTCGCCGCGGCCATCGGCTCCGTGGTCGGCATCGCGAACGTGTGGAAATTTACCTATGTCGCGGGCGAGAACGGCGGCGGCGCCTTTGTCATCGTCTATGTGCTGGCCGTTATTGGGATCGCCCTGCCCGCGCTGATCGCGGAGTTCCTGGTGGGTCGGCGCGGCCGCGCGAGCGTCGTCAAGACCATGGACAACCTGGCCGAGAGCGAGGGAATCGGGCGCTGGTGGCGCTACTACGGCCAGATGGCGGCCCTCGGCGCCTTCCTGGCACTCAGCTTCTACAGCGTCATTGCCGGCTGGACGATCGACTATTTCGTGCTGTCGATGACTCGCGGTTTCGACGCCATGTCGGCCGAACACACCGAAGCGGCGCTCGCCGGGCTGATGCAGAGCCCCGCAAGGATGATGCTGTCCCAGGCCGCGTTCATCGCCCTCACCGCCGCGGTGGTGGCTGCCGGCGTACGCCGCGGCCTGGAAAACGCCCTGCGCTGGCTGACGCCGGCCCTGTTCCTCATCCTGATTTTGCTGGTGGGCTATGCCATTGTCGCTGCCGACTTCGCCGCCGCAGCGCGTTTCCTGTTCGTCCCCGACTTCTCGCAGATCGATGCGCAGACCGTGCTGCTGGCCGTGGGCCAGGCATTCTTCTCCCTCGGTATCGGCCTCGGGGTGCTGCTGACCATCGGCGCCTACATGGCCCCGGAATCGTCGATCCTTCGCGCCGGCGTGGTGGTCGCGGTAGCGGACGTAACGGTCGCGCTGCTGGCAGGCCTTGCCGTTTTCCCCATCGTATTCGGCCACGGCCTGTCGCCCGCCGAGGGCCCGGGGCTGATATTCGCCACCCTGCCGGTCGCCTTCGGCACCATGCCGGCGGGCGGCGTGCTCGGCCCGCTGTTCTTCCTGTTGCTCGCCATCGCCGCCCTCACCTCGGCCATTACCATCATGGAGACCGTGGTCGCCGCCATCGAGGACTACAGCGGCTGGCCGCGGGCACGCATTGTCGCTTTCAGCTCCCTGTTATTGTGGATTGCCGGGCTTGGAACCGTGCTGTCGTTCAACCTGTTGGCCGACTTCCATCCGCTGGCATACATTCCGGCATTTGCGGAACGCAACATCTTCGAGTCGCTGGACTACATCGTTTCCAACTTCATGATGCCCGCGGGCGGCGTGCTCATCGCCGTACTCGCCGGTTGGGGCTTGCGCCGGAAGTCGACGATGAACGAACTGCGGCTCTCGCAAGGGGCCTTGTATTCGAGCTGGCGCCTGCTGGTGCGCTTCGCCGTGCCGACGACGATCGCGCTGGTATTTGTCGCGAATCTCTAGTGTCCTGTCCGCCACCAGACAATTCAACGACCGCACGATGGGCCTCTTCGATCGCGGCTTCCGTCATCGCGTTGGAGGCTGCATCGGTTGCAGCGATCGAGATGTTGCCGAAACCCCGGCTCGCGCGCTTCCAGTGGCGCTTGTCTTCCGGCCACTGGCTCGGTTCGAAGGCGACGCGGTCCGTTTTTTCATCGTAGCCATAGGCGTATCCATGGGGCCAGCGATTGACGGTAAGTGCCGCGATGTCCCGTGCCGCATCGAAACCGCCGTCGCCGAGCAACCGATTGAGCAGGTCGCGGGTATTCCGTTCGAAGGTCTCGAACGGCATGGTCAGCAGTTCCCGCTTGCCGGCGATGAACTGTTCCCGTGCGCTCAAGCCCGGTTGCAGGGGCGCGCGGATCATCTGCACGAGGATGGGATCGTCCGGGTCCGCCGAACAGCTGTAGTCCCCGAGGCTGACGGGGTAGTCGAGAGCGACGCGGTACTGGAAGCTGCCGGCGCACCTGGTCTGGTGCAGCCCGAGTTCGACGAAACTGCGCCAGTTTCGAATCAGGGCGTTCGTGTAGACGAGGGGCGAGCGCAGGGAACTGGAAAGCAGCGCGCGTTGGGCTTGCGGAATCTCGGGGCAGAGCAGGGGAATGACGGCATGGTAGCAGGCCATGACCACCTGGCCCCCGGTGACGGTCTTCGCCCTGCCGCCGCTTACATAGGTTACTTCCAGTGGATTGCCGAGCTTGTCGCCGATGTGGCGAACCCGGACCGCGGTGCTGTTCAGGCGGATGCGTACCGGCGATTGGCCATCGTCCAGCCGGCCGTAGTCGAAGCGGGCCGTGACAATGTCTTCCATGTCGCCGCCGGGCGCCGAGCGCGGAATCATGGCGCGCACGAGCAGCCGGGCGACCGTCGCGTTGCCGTCCGGAAAGTGGAATATCCTGGGCTCGTCCACCCATCCTTCGTCGTCGTAGATATCGAGGTCGAGGTTCCCGAAACCGGGGTACCCGCTAACCCAGGCGGTTCTCGCCGGCAGCGCGTCGATGCCGATGTTCCATACGCCATGGGGCAGCGTGTCGATCGCCTGCAAGGCTTCGTCCCCGATCCCGGCCTTGTCTTTCAGGTAGGTTCGATAATCCGTGCGGGCCAGGTAGTCGATCATGGCTTCTGGCGCGATGTCCCCGAGGTAGTGGCGTTCATCGGCGTACAGGCGGGCGATGTCGGCCTTGCCCCTTGTTGATAGCGGTACGCCCTCCAGCACCTTCGGATCGCCCAGGCTTCCCATGGCGAGGTGATCGGATCCGAACACGGACCCGTCGAAAAAGGTTCCGCGCGAGAGGCCGTGGGACGCGTAGAGGTCACGGTCGTAGGCGGTGTAGAACCGCTTCGGCTCGATGCCGAGTTCGCCGATGAGCCGTTTGGCGACCGCGGGATAGCCGGACGGCGACTCCAGGTGCATGGTACCGCCGTAGCCGATGATGAGGCGGCCGTCGATGGTGAACTCGTTGCGCTTGGCGTGGCCGCCGAAGTCGTCGTGGTTGTCCAGGACGAGGATTCTTGCAGAAGGGCCCATGGCCTGGCGGTAGAAGTAAGCGGCGGAGAGCCCGCTGATGCCGCCGCCGACGACGACCAGGTCGTATTTTTCCCCGGTGGCCTCTCCCGCCCACTGCGCGCCGTCGCGCAGGGCATGTGCGATTTCGAAGGAGCCCGGGTGCGAGCCCCGCAAGCCCGTCAGCGCCGGGGGATAGTAGCCGGCGATGTCCTGGGCCGCGATGTCGCCCGCGTATGCGGCGTGCGGCAATGCGGCCGCACCGATGGCAAGGCCGACGCCGCCCAGGAAGTCGCGGCGGGTTATGGCCGCGTCCATGCCCAGCTCGCGGTCCCGCGGGTTCATCGTTTTCCTTCTCGCATGCGAAGAGACGGCACTAACCGGCCGGCACGGCCCGACCGGGCGCCGCGCGGGCGCCGGAGCGCAACACGTACACCCCCAGCATGATGACGCCGAGGGACAGGAAGGGCTCGAAGGGCCAGTAGGGCAGATAGAGTTCGGGTGCTTCGGTGAGCGCGTAGCCATACAGATACTGCTCGGCGATGCCGCGCCAGGCGGAGCCCGTGGCTGCGGCGACGAGCCCGGCGCCCACCAGCGCGCCGCCGGCGAAGCGGGCCAGCGGGTGGGCGGTGGATTGCCCGGAGTCCCTGGCGTCGGCCTTTGCCCGCTTCTTGTTCCAGGCGGCAGCGCGTAACACCCAGGCGGCGAGGCCGGCGCAGTAATAGATGTAGTCGAGCACGACGGGGTTCGAGTAGTAGAACAGCGACCACCAGTAGACGCTGAACGCATACGCCCAGAGGAAGTAGATGCCGCTCAGGTGCAGCAGCCGCCACTGCCGGGGATTCAGCAATCTGCGGCCCTTGGGAAATGATGTCACGGTCATGGCGAGCAGGAACGCGTAACCGCCCACGCCCTCGATGGCATCGCGCAGAACGTACACCTCGTTGACGTAATAGTCGGTATGCACCGTGACCATCCAGAGAATGAAGAACCCCTGCCAGGCCATGGCGGCGGCGAAACACATGCCGAAGTACTTGCGGTTGCGCAGCAACCAGCGGCTGAGCGCACCCGGAAACAGCACCTGGATCGAGGAGGCGGCGAAGGCGATGTACAACCAGGGTACGGCGCAGCGGACGGAAAGCTGGATCATGGAGGAAACGCCCGGGCCGCCGGACGTGTCCTCGATGGACATGGCGATGAGCATGACGGCCGATATCGGCGCCGTGACCAGCCAGAACAGGCCCCACTTGTTCAATGGCTTCCGTTTGAGTATTTCGCCGAGGTCAGTGCTCATGGATTCTGGCCACCCGTCTGACAAGTGCTCGCAAAGGATACTAGAGATACCGGCAGCCGGCGGTCATCCGTCCGTATAGGGCATTAGCGATACACGTCCTCTGTGGGCACCGGCTCGAACCCGGCTTGCCGAAAGTGGCGGTCGGTCGTCAGTGCCTTCTTGAGGATGCCATTGTAAAACCCCCGGGGTCTGACACAATCCGCGAGAGGGTCACACCGGGTAAGGGCTCGATTGCCTTGGCGGATTCGATGGTATGGACATAGGGGCGCCAATAAGGGATCTCGGACGCGTGGATTCCGCGGCCCTGGCCGATGCCGTGGTCGATCTGGACGAGCCTGCCTGGCGCGAGGAAGAAATACGCCAGAAGAAATACGAAGACGTCCACTACGACACCGAGTCGGTGATCCTGATCTTCTGCGACCACGACGAGTGGCCGAATATCGAGCTGGTCAAGGGCGCCGGCTGGGGGCGGCTTGCGCACCTGGCCGTGCCGCTGATGCACGACATCATCGGCCGTTTCTACCCGTCGGGCGGCACCATCATTCGCGCCATGGCGGCGAAGTTGAAAGTGGGCAAGGCCATCACGCCGCACACCGACCATCACGTCTCGTTCCGCAGGGCCCACCGCATCCATGTGCCGATCACCACCAACAACAAGGTGCGCTTCATGATCGAAGGGCGCCCGCACCGGCTGCAGGTCGGTAACGCCTACGAGATCAATAACCAGAAACGCCACAGCGTGCTGAACAGCGGCAACGAAGATCGCATCACGTTCATTTTCGATTACGTGCCGGGCCCTCGAACCGGTGCCCCACCGGATCCGAATTGAACGAATCCCGATTACGCGACCGGTTCTCCCGGCTGCGTGCGCGGACAGCCGGCGCGAAGTGTTTGACGGGCACCCCGGGCTGAAGGCTCTGCTCGTCGCTAAAATGTGCCCGATATTCTCGCTCCTCGCGTCGATTAGAGAGGTTTCATGGCGATACTGATAGCCACCTCGATTCTGCGCGGCGGCGACCCGGGCGAGAGTCACGGCGGGGTGTACCTGATCAACCTCGAAACCGGCCAGGTTCTGAAACCCGTGGACTCGAGTGCGGTCGACGTTGACCGGGAGGGGCGGGGCCGGGAACGCGGCTTGCGGGGCATTGCCTGTCATCGGGACAGGGTCTACATCGCAACGGGGGAAGAACTGCTGGTTTTCGACCAGGCTTTCCATGCAGTGGCTTCGTTTCGCAACGCTTACCTCCAGAACTGTCAGGAGATCTGCGTTTTCGAACGCCACCTCTTCATGGCATCCGCGGGCTTTGATGCCATCCTCGGCTTCAACCTGGAAACGGAATCGTTCGACTGGGCATTCAGGATCGTCACCGACGGGAGGGTCTTCGGGGCGCGGCGATTCGATCCGAACGGCGACGAAGGCCCGCTGTTGATCGACAAGCTGCAACTGAACAACGTGCATTGCGAGAAGGGGGGCATGTATGTCAGCGGCAAGCGCACCGGTGCCCTGCTCCGCTTCGGAGGCGATCGCGTCGGGGTGAGGACGACCTTGCCGGAGGGTGTCCACAATGCGCGCCCCTACCGGGACGGCGTGCTGTTCAACGACACCGAAGCCGGCGCGTTGCGGTTCGAAAGCCCCACGTCCCGCAAGGCATTCCCGGTGCCTCGCTTCCCTCCGGAAAAGGTGACGCATGCCGGTACGGATGGCTCGGGCGTCGCGCGGGCGGGATACGGGCGCGGACTGTGCGTGATCTCTGACCACGCAGTGGCGGCGGGCTCGGCCCCGGCGACAATTTCGATCTACGATCTCGACGCAGGAAAGGCGGTCAAGGCCGTCAATCTCTCCCTCGATGCCAGGAACGCGATCCACGGAATCGAGGTCTGGCCATACGCATGGCCGGACGGGTAATTGCGAGGGTTGCAAACGGCCGAATGCGGACAGGACACTAGCGGTTCAGGAGCGATTTCGGCCGTTGCTCCTGAGGGAGCTCGAGCAGCACGGGCTCCAGATAATCAATCAGTTCGCCCAACTCGTCTTCGTACCGGCGCCAAAGGTTTACCGAACCCGAATAGATCGGTTGACGCACCTGTTCGGAACTCGCGGTCTTCACGGCGCGTTCCGTTTCATGGTAACGCAGCATTCCGTCTTCCCACCCGAGTCCGCAATGGGCCGCGATTCGTCTGGCCTGTTGTTCAAGATCACTCACCACATCTTCGTAGTGAACGGTGAGAACCTTGCCGGGCAACACTTCGTTCCAGTGGTCTATCAACCGCATGTACTGAATGTAGCAGTGAGCCAGGTCGTAGAGATCGTAGGTGAAGATCTGGCCGCGGGCGAAGAGCTGTTTGAACGACCCCAGGCAACTGTCCAGGGGATGGCGCCGGGCATCGATGACCTTGGCGTTGGGCAGGATCGCCTGCAGGAAGCCGATGCCGGTGAAGTTGTTCGGCATCTTGTCGGTGAAATAGCGCGCGCCCGAGCGGTGGCGCTCGGTGTTTTCCATGTACTCCCGACCGAGATCACGGAAGTGATGGGGCTTCATTTCGAGCATGCACTCCGGATAGCGGACGCCATCGGAGCGGGTCATCCCGGTCTCGGTGGCAAGCCGCAGCAGGTAGTGCAGCTCCGCGGTGCCTTCGACCTGCGAGTGACTGGCGAGTATCTGCTCGAGCAGGGTCGAGCCTGATCGGGGCAGGCCCACGATGAGGATCGGCGAGTCGTCCTCGCAGCCCTGACCGGCACGCTCCTCGAAGAACGCCTTGGTGAATACGTCGATGATCCGATCGTTCGTCCTCTGGAACTCGATCGGGTCGTAGTTGAGCCTGGGGCGTTTCCTGGCGTTGCCCCGGGAGTAGTATTCGAACGCCTTCCCGTAGTTCCGACGGTCCTCGAATGCCTTGGCCAGCGCGAACGAAAAGGCGATCTCGGAGTCCTCCCCTTCCGCCTTGCCGGAAACCCCATCGAGTTGTTTTTCCATCTCGCGTACTTCCGAACCGCTGAACCGGAAAGTCTTGAGATTGGCCAGGCTCCAATAGGCTTCGCCGAAATCCGGCCGGGCCGCGGCACAGCGCCGGTAGGCGTCGATGGATTCCTCCTGCCGCCCGACGGTCTTGAGCACATGCCCGAGGCAAAGCAGCGAGGGGAAGTGGGCCGGGTCTCGTTCGAGAGCGGCGTCGAGGTAGTTGACGGCGTCCTCGTGGCGGCCGTCGAACAGGCTGTTGGCGCCGAGTTTTTCGAGCGTGAACACCGACTCCGGCTTGAGCTGCAAAGCCTGCTTGTAGGCGGTATCCGCCTCGTCGAACTTCTGCTGTTCGTTGAGCGCCGCGCCGAGATTGATCCATGCCAGCCAGAAATCCGGGGCCAGGTCGACGGCGCGGCGAAAGAACGCCTCGGCATCGTTGTAAAGCTCCTTGCGGGCGCAGTGCACGCCCATCAGGCGCAGCGCGTCGAGGTGCTCGGGATTGCGCCGCAGGAGACCCCGCAGGATCTTCTCCGACTGCTTTGACTCGCCGATGCGGTTCAGTTCCATCGCTTCGACAATCGCCGCGCGGTCGGGGTCGCCCTCCAGCGACTGCCGGAATGCTTCGTCCGCCTCGGCGCCCTGGCCGGTCAGCGCGAGAACCTCAACGAGCTTGCGGTTGGCTGCATCCGATTCCGGGTTGTGCCGGATTGCGGTCTTGAGCGATTGAGCCGCCTCATCGAGCCTGCCCTGCTGCAGGAGCGCATCGGCGAGATTTTCGTGGGCGAGCGCGAAGTTGGGCACGAGCCGGACCACTCGGGTCAGCGTCTTCTCTGCCTTTGCGTTGCGGTTCTGCTTCGTCAGCGATACGCCGAGCAGCCGCAACAGGTTCGGGTCGTTGGGTGCGTGCTCCAGTGCGGCTTCCAGCAACGCGCCGGCCGCGGCGAAGTCATTCGCTTTCATCAGGCGCACTGCGCGATCGAATGTGCGCCGAGCCGCCGGCGGGTTCGGGTGCGGACGCATGGGAGTCATCGTCGGTTCAGGAAAGAAGAGTGGGCCCGCCGGAGAGGGAGCACGGCAAACCCACTCGGAGCCGGGGCTGACTCGTCAGAAGGCCTTGTAGACCCCGATCCTGAATTCCCTTGGCCGTATCGTGAAAGCGCGGTCGTCCGCGAACCGCGGATAGATATAGGTAATGGCGCGCTCGTCCCAGATGTTGTTGACGGACAGCCAGGCCTCCCAGCCGTTGTCGCCTTTCACCCCGAAACTCAGGTAGCCGGTCTGGTACGCCGGCTGGAGGGCTGGCTGGGACCGCTCTGCGCCGAACAGGAGGACCGATGCGTTGGTGGCGTTGAGGGAGTCGTCGGTGTGATAGACGTCGAACCGCGCGTAGCCCTCGTACCCGGACCAGGGGAGGTCTCGCGAATACAGCACGCCCGCGGCCAGTTTCCAGTCAGGCACCGCCGGCAGCGCATCGCCCGCTTCCCCGGCCACGATGGTGCCGTCGTTCAGCGAGATGTCGTCGTCGATGCGCGCATTGAGATAGGTCAGGGCCAGGGAAAACTCCCAGTTCGCCGTGGGCTTGAACGCGAACTGCCCCTCGAAGCCGTCGATGGAGGCGTTGCCGGCATTTACCGTGGTCGCACCGGCGATCGGCAGGGCTACCCGGATCTGGTAGTCCTCCCAGTTCATGATGAACGCGCTCACGTTGGCGAGCAGGCGACCTTCCGCCCAGGTCGACTTCACCCCGGCTTCGTAGTTCATCAGCCGGTCGGAGTCGAATGTCAGGGGAGCGCCGAGCGCGGCGGATGCAGGCCGCTGGCTTACGGCGCCGTTGCGGCCGCCGATGCGGACGCCTTCCGAGTAGGTGAAGTAGGCAAGAATGTCATCGTTGGGCTGCCAGGTGAGGTTGACCCGCGGGCTGAAATCCTTGGTGTTCTCGGTGACATCGAAGTTGTCGAAGATGTTGTCGATCCAATAGGAATTCTCGTTGACCCGGCGGTCGGTGGAGAAGTACCGCCCGCCGACGGAAACCCGCACTGTTTCGGTGATGTCGTAACTGAATTCGGCGAACGCGGCGATCGATTCGATGTCCTGGTGCTGGCCGTTGAAGTCGTTGCCCTCCAGGCCATTGTAGGTCCAGCCCTCGCGGAACCCCTGGTCGAACCAGACATCGGTGGGGGCCACGCCGTAGTAGATGAAGGCCGCTCCCTGGCCCCCGTTCTCGGCGAAATCGTCGACGATGGTGTGTAGTCCCAGTCGTTGTGGGTGCGCTCGTAGAAGCCGCCCAGCAGCCAGTTGAAGCGGCTCGAGCCGTCGTCCTTGGAGGTCAGGCGCACCTCGCCGGCGAACGAGCGGATGCGCTGATCGAGGCTGATCCGCGAGGTCGGGTCGGCGCCGAAGTCGTAGGTGGTGATCCACTGGTAACAGTAGGCCGTGGCGTAACAGGTTGCGTAGTCCACGAACATCGGGGAGCCGACGTAGTAGGTCGCGATCTGCAGCCCGTTCTCCTTGTAGGTGGTCATGTAGGCGGTGGCGTCGATGTCGTAGTCGATGTTGCGGTTGTGCCAGCCGCCGGCCACGGTCAGGTCGGCGAAGCCCAGGTCGCCCTGCAGGGTGATCGAGAAGTTGTACCACTCGTCTTCGTCGTTCTCGTCCTTGAACTTGATGGTTTCCAGGTCGCCGAAGCCGGGATTGAAATCGAACATGTAGTCGAGTCGCGACTTCTGGTAGATGACGCCCGCGTCGATGGTCCAGTCCTCGTTGGGCTCGAATCGGAGCAGTGCCCGCCCGCCGCGGCTCTCGTAGTCGTTGATGTTGTCTTCCACGACGTCGGCGTTGTCCCGGTCGCCGTTGTATTGCGAATAGGCACTGGTGGTGCCGAGAACGTTGTCGATGTAGCCGCCCTCGAACTCGTAGAAGCCGACCAGGCGAATGGCCAGCCTGTCCTCGGCCAGCGGAACGTTGACCACGGCGTGTGCGTCGTAACTTCCCTGGCCGTACCTCGTGGTGCTGCCGCCGAGCTGGTAGTAGCCGCCGAACTCCGATGTATCGGGCTTGTTGGTGACGATCCTCAGCACACCGGACTGGGAGCCGGCGCCGTACAGGGTGGGCTGCGGTCCCGACAGCGCTTCGAGCCGTTCGATGTCGATCATCCGCACATCGGCGTTCTGACCGTCCCGGGTGATGGGGATTTCATCGACATAGAGGGTGGACGAACTGATCGTGTCGAAGCCGGTCGGCTGGGCGAGCGTTCCCCTGAAGGCGATGGTCGTCGCGCCGGGCGATGCGGTACCGAAAGAGACGCTGGTCAGCTCTTTCAGGTAGTCCATGAAGGTCTTCAGGCCCTTCTCGCGGATCGCCTCCGTATCGAATGCCTGAATGGGGAGCGGCGCGTCCTGAATGCTCTGTTCGCGCTTGCGCGCCGTGACGATGATCTCTTCGATCTCCTCCGCCTCGACGACGATCGGCGCACCGGTAGCCGCCAGCGCGCCCATGACGCCCAGCGATATGGGCGTTCGCAGAAACAGTCGATCATCGTGTCGTGACATGCACACTCTCCCACACTTGCCGCAAAGGGATTCTATCCCGGGGGGAGCGGGAGACATCCGGGCCTATAGGGACGCGCCGGGACTCCCGCGTATAGGCTTGGAAGCCGTGGCGCGCTGCTGCGGCTAACGTACGGCCTGAATCACCCGCGCGCGAGTGGAATTTGGGCTTGAGCCGTTACGACGCGATCATTGTCGGGGCGGGACACAACGGTCTGGTGTGTGCGGCCATGCTGGCGCGTGGCGGGCGCCGTGTACTGGTGGTCGAGGCATCCGAAAGGCCCGGCGGGTTGGCTGCCGGGCGCGAATTTCATCCCGGGTTCCACGTCGGCGTCGCGCACACCCTTGGCCACTTCTCGGCCAGGGTGGCCCATGACCTGCAGCTCGACAAGCACGGGTTCGAGCCCGGGCAACGACACCTTCCCACCGTCGCCCTGAACCGTGAGGGCGCGCATGTCCTCATCGCCGGCGACCGCGTCGACGGGGTGAGCGCCGACGATCAGGATGCCTTCCGTGACTATGTCTCGCTCATGCGGCGTTTCGCCCGGGCGCTCGAGCCGTTCTGGCTGAAGAAAATGCCGCGCATCGGCAGCGGGGACCTGGCAGGTGCCATGACGTTCGCGCGTATCGGGCTGAACCTGCGTCGGCTCGGCAGGAACGGGATGCGGGAATTCCTGCGCATAGCGACGCTTCCGGCGCGAGACCTGATGGACGAGTATTTTCAGAGCCCCCTGCTCAAGGCGGCGCTGAGTTGGGACGGGCTGGCTGGTTCGAGGCTGGCGCCGCGCTCGCCCAACGGGGCGGTGCCCGCGATGCTGTATCGCATGACGGCCGCGTCCGGCGGGGCGCACGCGCTACCCGCCGCGGGGCTGGCCTCCCTGGTGGAGTCGCTGCACCGGGCGGCAACGGCGGCGGGAGCGGAAGTCCGCTACGGCGCCGAGGTCAGCAGCATTGAAATCGGCAGCCGCGACGGCGCGCCGGGCGGCGCCGGGCGCAGCGGAACCGGTCGGGAGCCGGGTACTGCCGGGGGGCTGGCGGTCCGGGGGGTGCGCATGCCGGACGGCGAATTTATCGAGTCCGATCTGGTGGTCTCCGCGACCGACCCGCAGCGCACTTTTCTCGAACTTGCCGGCATTCGGCATTTCGACATCGGCTTCACCAACCGCATCAGGCGCCTGCGCTGCGACGGCCTCGTGGCGAAACTGCACATCGCGCTGGACGGCCCCCCTGAATTCCGGGGGCTGGACAGGCCGGACGGCCGCATGATCGTGGCACCCGACCTCGATGCCATCGAGTTTGCCTTCGATGACGCCAAGTACGGCGACTGCCCGGCGCATCCGGTGCTCGAAGTCGTAGTGCCGAGCCTGCATGACCAGAGCCTCGCACCCGCCGGCCGGCACGTGCTGTCGGCCCATGTCATGTACGTGCCCTACCGGCTCAGGGGCGGCTGGACCGATACGGCGCGGGAGGCGGCCCGCAAGAATGCCATCGACACCATCGCCCGCTATGCGCCCGGCATCCGCGAACAGATCGTGGCAAGCGAGCTGCTGACGCCGGCGGATATCGAGCGGAAGTATCGCGTGACAGGCGGCCACTGGCATCACACGGAATTCGCCCTGGACCAGTTGCTGATGATGCGGCCAACCTACGAAGCCGCGCAGTACCGCACACCGATCCCCGGCCTGTACCTTTGCGGTGCGGGGTGCCATCCGGGCGGCGATCTCACCGGCATGCCGGGGCACAACGCGGCGCGGGAGATCCTGGGATGATTTCGGCACGATTTCCCGGCGGAGCGATTCGATGAACAACTGCGATGCGCTGGTCATCGGCGCCGGACACAATGGCCTGACCAACGCCGCATACCTCGCCAAGGCGGGGCTCAGGGTGCTGGTGCTTGAGAAAAACGACTACATCGGCGGAGCGGCGGTGTCCCGCCAGCTCCACGACGGCTGGACCTATTCCAACTGCTCCTACGTCTGCAGCATGATGCGCCAGGCGATCCACCGGGATTTGAACCTGAGCCGGCACGGCCTGATCCTGGTGCCCTATCTCGGCACCGTCAGTTTCGGCGAGAGCGACGAGCGGCTGTTCGCCTACCACGACGAAGCGGCCAACTACCTGGAACTGAAGCGCCACTCGCCACACGACGCGGACGCCATGTTCCGCCTGCAGACGGACCTCACCCGCTATTCGCAACTGATT
This sequence comes from Pseudomonadales bacterium, assembly GCA_963663395.1. Classification (GTDB taxonomy): domain Bacteria; phylum Pseudomonadota; class Gammaproteobacteria; order Pseudomonadales; family Azotimanducaceae; genus Azophilus. Next base: position 2,085,531 of record OY760226.1, on the reverse strand, counting down.
CGCAAGACGCTGATGCGCACACCGCCCGACCCCGTGCGCCTGCGGCCCCGGGACATCGGGGAACTGCTGTTCCTGGCCAGGCAGTTCTGGTCGCTCGGCGAAAGGGAGATCTACGAGTACATTCGCTTCTTCACCATGAGCGCCGCGGAGTTCCTCGACGACTACTTCGAAAACGACCTGATCAAGGCCGCCATGGCCACGCCCGGCATCATCGGCACGGCACTGGGCGTCTGCTCGCCCGGCTCCGCCTACATTCTGCTGCACCACGTCATGGGCGACGTCGACGGCAACATCGGCGCCTGGGGCCTGGCGCGTGGTGGCATGGGGGCGATCTCCGGGGCCATCGCCGGAGCGGTGCGGGAGCACGGCGGCGAGATCCGCACACAAGCCCCGGTGCGGCGGGTCCTGGTGAAGAACCGCCGCGCCGCCGGGGTCGTGCTGGAGAACGGCGAGGAGATCCGCGCCCGAATCGTTGTCTCCAACCTCGACGCGAAACGTACCTTCACACGCCTCGTCGACCGTGACGACCTGCCCGACGGCATCGCGGAGAAGGCCCGCAACTTCAAGATTCGCGGCTCCTCGGGCAAGGTCAACATCGCGCTGTCGGCCCTGCCGAAATTCACCGGGGTCCCCGACAACGCCTACATCGATCGCGGCGGCCAGGCGTTCATCGGCTCGATGGAGACCCTGGAGCGAGCCTATGACTGCTGGAAGCGGGGCCGCTGGTCCGACGTTCCGTTCATCGAATCGGTCATCCCCTCCGCCTGGGACCCCACCGTCGCGCCGCTGGGCCGGCACTGGATGTCGAACTTCATACAGTACTGCCCGCCGGAACTCGCCGACGGCCCCTGGACGCCGGAGAAGCGGGACGCGTTCGGGCGCACCGTCGTCAACCGGATCGAGCGCTACAGCCCGGGGTTCACGGACCTGATCGAGCACATGGAGGTGCGTACGCCGCACGAGATCGAGACGGAGATCGGCCTCACGGAAGGCAACATCTTCCAGGGCGAACTGACCCTCGACCAGCTTTTCTTCAACCGGCCGTTCCCCGGCTACGGGCAGTACCGCATGCCAGTGAAGAACCTCTACATGTGCGGCTCGTCCACACATCCGGGGGGCGGCGTGTCCGCCGCCTGCGGCGCCAATGCCGCCCGCGAGATTCTGATGGACCTCAAGCGCCCGAACACGGTACCGGCGGACGACTTTTACGACGAATAGCCATGAATGCAACAGACCCCTTCGCCGGCGAGCGGCTGAAACTGTCTCCCTTCCATCCAAGGCAGTCCGCGCTGAACATTCGCGATGCCTGGTCGTCGTGGAACGGCTACAGGTTCGCGGAGTACTACTACGACATCGAATACGAGTATTTCTGCGTTCGCAACCGCTGCGCCACCTACGACATCTCCCCGATGCAGAAATACGGGATCGAGGGCGGCGATGCCGAAGCCATGCTGAACCGCATGGTGACACGGGACGTGACGAGGATCGGGCCCGACCGGGTCGGTTACGTGCTGTGGTGCACCGACGCGGGCAGGCTGATCGACGACGGTACCATCTTCCGGCTGGCTGCGGACCGGTTCATGCTCACCTGCGGCAGCCCCTGCACCGCCTGGCTGGCCAGAAGCGCCTTCGGGTTCGCCGATCTCCAAGTCCGGGACCTGAGCGATGAACTGGCTGCGCTCAGCGTGCAGGGCCCCACCTCCTGCGCCGTGCTGAAGCGCCTCGGGCTCGAAGGAATCGAGGCGGCGAGGCCCTTCGACATCCGGCACTTCGACTTCCATGGCGAGCCCCTGATGGTCTCTCGCACCGGCTTCACGGGCGATCTCGGATACGAACTGTGGATCGAGCCGGGCTTCGCGCTGCACCTGTGGGATGAACTCTACGCCGCGGGGGAGCCCTACGGCATACAGCCCTATGGTGAAGCCGCGACCAACATGGCCCGGCTCGAGGCGGGCTTCATCATGCCGGCGATGGAGTTCAACGAAGCGCTGAGAACCGTCCACTTCGAGCACGATCAGACGCCCTTCGAACTGGGACTGGACTGGCTGGTGGATTTCCGCAAGCCCCACTTCAGCGGGCGGGAGGCCTTGCTGGAAGACAAGGCCCGCGGGCCGAACTACCGGCTGACCCGGCTGGAGATCGAGGGCAACAGGCCCGCGGAAGGGTCCTACATCTACGCTTCGAGGCGCTGCACGAACGAAGTCGGCTACGTCACCTCGGCCATGTGGTCGCCGGCGGCGAAGGCGAACATCGCACTGGCCATGATCGAGCCGAAGTACCTGCGCAACGAACTCTGGGCGGAAATCTACTATGAAAAGGAACTGCGCCACTATAGCCGCGTGGCGCGGTGCACGACGAGGGAGAAGCCCTTCTGGGCGCCCGCCCGCGCCCGGGCAACGCCGCCGCCGGACCATTGAGCGCAGCATCAGGGAAAACCGGTAGTCCCGGCCAGGCGGCCGGGTGTATGCCCCGCGGCGGGCGATAAGCCACGATACCGGTTGACATCTCTCTTTTGTGGGTATACCACAGGGGTCGGGAGGTGTTGCAGATGCGCACCGCAGCGTTCGTTCAGAGCTACTTCGATGCCTGGAACCACAGCGACCCCGAGGCCGTGGCGCATCACCTTGCGGCTGACGGCATCTACCACAACGTTCCAGAGGCCGAGCAGAGCACACGCGACGAACTCATAGTCGACCTCGAAGATTTCTTCGCCGACGGCCGCCATCGCTACGAATTGATCGGCGAGATCCTGGAAGGCCGGAACACCCTCGCCTTCCAATACCGCATGGTTCCGCTAGCGCGGGGCGAACCCGAAGCCTGCATCCACGGCGCCGAATTCATGACCTTGCAAGGCGATTCGGCACTGAGCATCGCGGATTATTACGAAATTCCGGCCAGCGCCCGGCCGCCCGGTCTGCACGCACGTACGCGGGGAACGCCCAAGTACGCGAAGTCCGGCCTTGGCGAGGAAAAACTGGCCGATTACAAGCAGCGGCTCGAGCACATCATGCACTCGCGGCAGCTTTATCTGCAGCCCGACCTGACCTTGCCCGAACTCGCGCAGGAAGTGGGATGTTCGGTCAACCATCTCTCCCAGGTCATCAATGCCGGCTTCGGCACCAGTTTTTTTGACTATCTGAACCGGTACCGCGTCGATCATGCCAAGGGGCTGTTGACGGATCTCGGCCAGCCGCACGAGTCGGTGGTGAACGTCGCCTTTTCGGTGGGGTTCAATTCCAACTCGGCGTTCTACTCGGCCTTCCGCAAATTCGTCGGCCAGGCTCCGGCCCAGTACCGGCGCAAGCGTCAGCAACGGTCCAGACCCAGAGGTCTCAGGGCGTAACGGCCCGGCCGCCCGTTCAACTACCATGAAAGCAGCGCGCGGGGCGCGCTACCCAATGTTTCGGACACGGGAGAGTTTCAGAAAATGACGATACAGCGTGGTGTAGCGGTAGCAGATCCGTCAACGGTGGCGGACAAGCTTGCCATCCAGGAACTCCTGGGCCAGTACTCCTTCACGTACGATGCCGGCGATCTGCAGAGTTGGTTCAACCTGTGGACGGACGACGGGTCGTTCGAGGTCTACATGCCAACGCGCAGCGACCCGATACTCGCCGCGAGCGGCCGGGACGAACTCATGGAAGTGATTACGACGACACGCGCAAGCGGCAAGCTACCGGCCGGGCTGTGCGGCTTTCACCTGCAAAGCCTGACCGTGTTCGACGAACTCACGCCCGAGAGTGCGCGGATTCGCACCATGGTGCATGCCACCGTGCAGACGTGCGACGACGATGGCAAGGACGAAGTCGACGCCCATACCTGGCACGACAAGATGAACTCCGCATTGCTGTTCGCGGGTGTCTATCACAGCGAACTGGCAAAAATCGAAAACCACTGGTTATTTCGCAGGCGGGTATTCGTCGCGGATATGAGGCCCACACCCTGAGCGAGGCAGCCGGGTCGCGTGACCCCAAGCCAGGCATCGTCAGAACCTGTATACCACGTCAACCCCCCATGTCGGCTCGTGCTCTCCATACTGATACGACACGTATCCGAGGCTCCGCAAGTCGAGGGATTCCGTAACGTACTTCTCTCCCGTGACGTTCTGGCCCCAGGCTGTTAATTCCCAATTCGAGTTTGGAGGAACTACGCTGAAACGAAGATTCAGAAGTTCATATCCTTTCAGGGTGTTGACCAGCGGGTCTTCCGCAGAGTTTGTGAATTTCTTGCCCGCGTGGCTGTAATCCGCACGAAAACGCAGTGCAAAGCCATCAATGTTCAACTCATATCCCAGGTTCGCAGACATATTGAATTTGGGCGTATTCGGCAGTCGGTTTCCGGAAAAATCGATAAGATTTCCCTCCAGGTCCACCGCGCCTGAAACGTAGTTCTTGTAGTCTCCATCAACCACCCCCAAGTTGAGGCCGAGTTCCAGACCCGGCAGAGGCAAAGCGGAGATTTCCACCTCCAACCCGGAAATCTCCGCGTCCGCCGCATTCTCCACAAGAATCACCGTGAGGTTGTCTTCGCCCTGGCGAACCGATTGAACCTGCAGATCGGTGTAGTCGTAGTAAAAAGCGCTGGCATTGATCCGGAGCCGCTGTTCCAGCGCGGTCGATTTGATTCCCACCTCATAGGCAATCAACTCTTCCGGATCTACGTGTCCCAACTCCTCCGGCGTGTTCACAACCCCCGCGGCGCGGCTGCCTCCCGCCTTGAAGCCTTTCGTAATGCTCCCGTAGGCCATTACGTCGTTTTGCAAATCGAACTCAAGCGCAAGACGCCAGTCCACGGCATCGCTATCGGTCTTGTCCTCCACGAAAGGAAGCCACTCCACCAGTTCACCAGGAGACGGGTTCGGATTGAACGCCCCGAACAGTCGGAACTCTTCAGCGGATGCCTTGACGTCGTCGTAGGTGTACCTGATGCCTGCCGTGGCGCGCACTCTGTCGGATAGCTCATATGTGCCTTGAGCAAAAGCTGCATAGGCCTCGTTCTTCCGCGTGTTGGTAAACAGCCTTGACAGTCCAAAGGGACTCGCGAAGCCAAAAAACTCGAGAAACAGGAAATAGTCGTAATCTTCCTTGAAATAGTACAGCCCTGCTACGGCATCCAGTTTTGCATCGCTGTATTGCAACTGCAGTTCCTGCGTGAATTGCTCGGTTTCTGCAAGGTTAATGTGCCTGTAAAGCAGGTTGATCGGCGACGCATCGGAATCCTGCAGGTAGTCGCCCGAACCGTCGTCGTATCCTGTAATGGACTTGATCGTGAATGAATCCAGGTAGTACGAGATGTCCAGGATCGCATAGGTATTCTCTATTTCATTATGCGATGGGGCATCGAGGTTCCAGTTGTCCAGGTCGTTCCGGTCGGGGTAAGTCCATCCAACGAGATTGGTGCCACCCGGCAGCGTGCCGACGGCCTTAATGTGGTTTTGACCGTTCTTGGCTTTTCCGTGACCGATCTGCAGCAGTGCGTCCAGGTTTTCGGGGGTATACCGAAAAATCGCCCGCACAGCGTTCTCATCAATCTCGCCAATACCTTCGTCGTTGAAGATGTTGTCCGCGAAGCCATTACGCTGCCGGGTGACGCCGGCTATTCGCAGCTTGAAGTTTTCGCTGATCGGCACGGTGGCAGCGGCTTCAGCGTGCACAAGATCAAACCGCCCGTAGGTGGCCCGCACCCGCCCATCCACCTCGTCGCCGGGTTTCTTCGAGTAGTAGGTGAGTGCGCCTCCCGTGGTGTTCTTGCCGAAAAGGGTGCCTTGCGGTCCGCGCAGGACCTCGATCCGATCCATGTCGAACAAGGAAAAGACCTGGGGCGCATTGGCCCCTACGACAACGCCATCACGATAAACACTCACCGGGCTGATGGCGGCCGTGTTGAAATCGTTGTTGCCTACGCCGCGAATCGTGATGTTGAGAGTGCCGCCGATGGTTTTGAAGTTCAGATTCGGTACACGATCACCGATGGACACACTGTCGGCAAGGTTCAGTTCCTGTATATCGCCCGATGTCAGTGCTGTCACCGAGATCGGTACCGACTGCAGGCTTTGATCGCGACGCTGAGCGGTTACAACCACCTCTTCGAGAACCTGTTCCGCTGCACTTGTCGTCGCAGACATGAACAGCAACAACAGGGCGCCAAACCTCGCGCTTCCTGTCGCCGCCTGCCTGACCAGTTGACTGGCACTTGCCAGCTTCGTTACGGAGCGTTCCATAGTCCACCTCACATTTGAGCACCGGCGCCATTGATGCGCAGGACAACGGCAGGAATTCCGGGCGTCTTCATGCTACAACCAGCCCTTGCTTCTCTTCATGTTTCAGCGTGCACAGCGAGATGTCCAACAGTGAAACCAGGGTCATGAGCGAAACCCGCGCACTCACCGTGCACACGAACCAGACTCAACCGACCCGTTGCAACGGGTTCCCGGCCAACAGCCGTGCACGGGGATACACGTTTGCCTGCACAGTGCGCAAAGCGAAACTCCCGGTGGCGCACTAAACTCGTGAACAAGTCCGGTAAGTTCATTTCAGGGAGGCTGTCGTGGATGAGCAGAAAGTGACGACCACCAAACAGGAACTCCTGAAACTCATTTACGCCTACGCATTTTCCTTTGATGCCAGGCAATTCGAGGCGTGGCTCGATCTCTGGACTGACGATGCCCAATTCAAGATCTTTCTTCCGACCCGTAGCGAACCGCTGCTCGAGTGCAGTTCACTGCGGGAAATCGAAGAACAGGTCATCAATCTACATCGAAGCGCAGAGCCGCCCCCGGGATCATCCGCGTTTCATCTGCAGTCCGGCACGCTGTTCGATCACGTCGGCGAAAACTCCGCCACATGCAGAACGATGGTGCACACCTTGTGACAGGAAATCGACGATGACGGGTCTGGAACGCTGATCCAGACCGATCTGCTCGAGCGCGCCTCGATAACGCCTCTTTTCGGGGGCATCTACTATTCGAGGTTCCGCAAGGTGAACGGGGTCTGGAAATTTTCCGATCGAACGTTCGTGGCATCGATGAGCCTGCCGGAATTCGCCGCCCCCGCCTGGTTGGCATAAAGGATCAGGAAAGGATCAGCCGGAAACGTACTCGCCAAGCGTGCGATGAAAATGCCTGATGCGCGACTCGTGAAAGCGGGCCAGGTTGGTATGCCCCGTAGCGGACGATTCAAGGCCGCGCTGCAGCAGCGGCATGTTGGCCATGTCCTGGTCGAGGATCGCGCCGATCGCACCCAGTGCAGGTTCACAGGACTCGCCCTGTTCCACTACGACCGGTTCCGCTGAGGGCGGCCGCTCGCCGTCGAAAGGCAGCAGCAGAATGATGTCCATCGTGCAGTTCCGCGGGCCGCCATCCGGGCGGAACCAGTATCCCAGCGGATACCCCAGCGTCGGCCAGGGCATGAAGTTGGGAAAGACGTTGTACCAGACGTAGTCGACGGCATCGAATCGCCTCATGTGGGAGATGTCGCAGCCCTGGTCGGCCAGCATCTTTGCGCAGGCCAACCGCCAGATCGCGTCTCTTGCAGTCTCGCCTTCCGCAACGATGAATTCGGGCCTGTTCCTGAACTCTGGCGCGTAGTAGCCGATCCAGTGGTCGACGGCATCCTGTTCCGCACGCCGGTCGGGGGGACCTTCTCTCGTCAGCACGCCGGCCGCGCCGACGCCCCGCGCGAAATGCCGCTCGCCGCGGTACACATCCTGGCGCATCGCCTGCAGGGGCGCCGCCGGCATGATCGTGTCGGCATGTACGCTAGGGCCGTGGAACGACTCCATGAAGGCCTCCTGCGCCACCTTCCAGTTCGCCGGAATCTTCTTGACGATGTGAGCCGCCTTGAACCGGTTCTCGAAGCTCCAGCCGGCTTCGTCCCATTGCCCGGGCATGGCGCCCAGATAATTCGACAGGGGCGGCGCGCCGAGGTCGGCGTTGACGAACACGTAGCCTTGCCATTGATCCACCTGCAGTTCCGGCAGGGTGAAGCGCGACTTTTCGAGTTGCGGAAAGTCCCAGCTTTCCGGAATGAAGCGGCAGGCGCCGTTCAAATCCCAGGTGAAACTGTGGAACCTGCATCGGATCGAGGATCGGTTCCCCGGGCCGTCGCACAGGCGCATCCCACGGTGCAGACAGGAGTTGTGGAAGGCCTTTATGGAGCCGTCGGGCTGTCGAACGACCAGTGCCGACATGCCGGCGCAATCGTAGACCAGGGTGTCTCCGGGTGCCGGAATGTCGTCGGCCCAGCCGATAACCTGCCAGACCCGGGGCCAGACACGCTCTACCTCCCGGCGGTGAAACTCTTCACTGACGTATCTTTCAACGGGTACTGTCGGGGTGTCGGCGATTTCCATGCGATGGTCGAGAACCGTATCGGGCGGCCCCCCGTCCTCGGCTCTGAACATGCTCTCGAAGCCATCGACTATGTTCTGCTGTCCTGCGCTGACTACCTCGGTTTCGGCCATACCCCTTGCCCCGGACGATTCTCCATCAAAAACGATTCGCCGCTCCAAAATAGCCGCATCGATCCGTTGTCACATGCGCGCTGGTGCAGGTCGGCTTGGCTTCTCGTGCAACGGCCGAACGTCACGGGAGGCAAACCGACCTTGAATCTATGCGGTAACCAGTGTCAGTCGCTGCTTCCGATAGCCCGAGGGGCTCTCACCGTACCGGGCCTTGAACGCGTTGCTGAAATGGGCCGAATCGGAGAACGCCCATTTGACACCGACCTCCGTGACCGAGAGTTGGCCAAGGGCCGGGTCACGCAGGTCTTCAGCCGCCCTTTCCAGCCGCTTGCCCTTGATGTACTGCATCACGGTCAGGTCATGCTCGGAAAACAGGTTGTGCAGGCTGCGCAATGACATCCCGAACTCCCCGGCAATCAGACCCGGCCTGAGGTCGGAGCGCTTGATATTTTCCCGGACGTATTCCTTGACCTCCGTCAGCCGCGCCTGCCGCGCGGAAGGTTGTACGTTCAGGTCTGCACTGCGAATGAGATTGGCGACAATATCGGCCGTCGCACCTGCGACGCAACGGCCGTCCAGCCTGCCGTGACACTTGGCCGCACGCGAAATCGCCCTCATGTGAGATGCGGTGAGTTGGCCCGCGGGGCAATCGGTACCGACCACCGCGTAAGTGCCGGAAAAACCGGGCAGACGGTCACGCAGGCATTTCTCCGGCAACAGCACGTTCAGGAACCCCACGCGTTCCGTCGCCACAAAGGAAACCGGCTCCCGCGATGTCCAGATCTGCACGTTCGAACTGGTCAGACGCCGGTTCTTGCTATCGACCACCACCCGCCCCGAAGTAACGTGTGTAACCCCAACGTATGCGTTGTCTTGCGAGTCGAGCACGCTCTCATCGCGCACGCCACGAATTTCGGCCATGTGCATCTCGGTGAGCAACAGGTCGCTGAACTGGCGGCTGCCAATGGAAATGCGGCTTCGGGAAGTATCGCCGTTCCCCAGGTGCCATTGCCTGTTGTAGCGGCTGAGAACGTTCTCGACGTCGGCCACCGGAAGTTCCGGCCGGACCTGTTCGACCTGCCATCTCGAATGCGATGCATGGATTCCGCTCATGCTCCCTCCCAGGCCAGTGCATCAATCCCGGACCCTCGCGAACAATTTCCAGTGCATCCGGGAAAAAGTCAAGGTCATAGCCCTACCCTGCGGGAGTCGTGGGGACACTGCACCTGCGGCCCGCCCCACCGTTTCGTGACGACGCGTTTCAGGCCGCTTCGGCCACCAGCTTGTTCAACACGTACTGGAGAATGCCGCCGCACTTGAAATAGGCCACCTCGTTTTCCGTATCCAGGCGGCTGACGACGGACAGAACGCGTTCGCCGGCACCGCTTTTCACACTCAGTTCCAGTTGCTGGCGCGGCTCGAGATCCGTGACGCCCGCCGGCAGCCGGATGTCGACAGTCTCCTCGCCCGTGAGATTCAGCGCCACGCGACTGCCGCCCTCCGCGAATACGAGGGGCAGCACACCCATGCCGATCAGGTTGGAGCGGTGGATGCGTTCGAAACTTTCGGCGATGACAGCCTTTACGCCCAGCAGCCGGGTGCCCTTGGCGGCCCAGTCGCGGCTCGAGCCCGTACCGTATTCCTTGCCAGCGAACACCACCAGCGGCGTTCCCTCGCCCTGGTAGCGTATCGCCGCATCGTAGATGGAGAGTTGATCTCCCGTGGGAATGTGCCGCGTATAGCCGCCCTCCACGCCGGGCACCATCTCGTTGCGGATCCGGATGTTCGCGAAGGTGCCGCGCATCATCACTTCGTGATTGCCGCGCCGGGACCCGTAGGAGTTGAAGTTCTCCACAGTGACGCCGTGCTGTTGCAGGTAATGGCCGGCGGGGCTGTCCGGCTGGATGGCGCCCGCCGGGGATATGTGGTCCGTGGTCACGGAATCGCCGAGCAGCGCCAGAATCCGGGCATCCTCGACTTCGGCGGACTGGTCGAGATCGCTGCCCACCGAGAAAAAGGGCGGCTGCTTGATGTAGGTGGAACTCTGCCAGCCGTAGGCGCCGGACTCTTCCACCTCGATCGCGCGCCAGGCATCGGGCCCGGTAAACACATCGTCGTACTGACGGCCGAACATTTCGGCGGACACCTGGGCGACCACATCGGCGATTTCCGCGTTGCTCGGCCAGATCTCACGCAGGTAAACCTCATTCCCCCCGGCATCCCGCCCGATGGGGTCGTTGGCCAGGTCGATGCGCATGGTGCCGGCAATGGCGTAGGCGACCACCAGCGGCGGCGATGCCAGCCAGTTGGTGCGTACCTCCTGGTGGACGCGGCCCTCGAAATTGCGGTTGCCGGAAAGCACGGAGGCAACGACGAGATCGCCTTCGCCGATGGCAGCGGAAATCGCTTCAGGCAGGGGACCGGAGTTGCCGATGCAGGTGGTGCAGCCGTAGCCGACGAGATTGAATCCCAGGTTGTCGAGGTCGACCTGCAGGCCGGTCCGCTCGAGGTACTCGGTAACCACCTTGGAGCCGGGCGCCAGGGAGGTCTTGACCCAGGGCTTGACGCTCAGGCCCCGTGCCGCGGCCTTCCGCGCCACCAGCCCGGCCCCCAGCATCACCGCCGGATTCGACGTGTTGGTGCAGGACGTGATGGCGGCGATGACCACCGATCCATGGCCGATCCCGTAGTCCGTGCCGGGCACGCCGACGCTGCCGTTCGCCTTGTCCCGGCCCTGCAGTTCCAGAGCCCCGTCGAAGGCCGTGGCCATGTCGGTCATCGCCACCCGGTCCTGGGGGCGCTTCGGCCCGGCCAAGCTCGGGACGATGGAACCGAGGTCGAGTTCCAGCGTGTCCGTATAGACGGCCTCGCCGGCGCCCCGCCACAGCCCCTGCGCCTTTGCGTACGCTTCGACGAGCGCCACGGTCTCAGCCGGCCGGTCGGTCAGCCGCAGATAGTTGACGGTTTCCCGGTCCACGGGAAAGAACCCGCAGGTCGCTCCGTATTCCGGCGCCATGTTGGCGATGGTCGCGCGGTCGGCCAGTGGCAGCTCATTGAGACCGTCGCCGAAGAACTCCACGAATTTCCCGACCACGCCCCTGGCCCGCAGCATTTCCACCACGCGCAGCACCAGGTCCGTCGCCGTGATGCCTTCGGCAAGCCGCCCGGTCAGCCGGAACCCGACTACCTCGGGAACCAGCATGGAGATCGGCTGGCCCAGCATCGCGGCTTCGGCTTCGATACCGCCGACGCCCCAGCCGAGTACGCCGGCGCCGTTGATCATGGTGGTGTGGCTGTCGGTGCCGACCAGGGTGTCGGGGTAGGCCGTCGGGCTGCCGTTCGACTGATCCGTCCACACCACGCGGGCCAGGTATTCCAGGTTGACCTGGTGGCAGATCCCCGTGCCGGGCGGCACGACGCGGAAGTTGTCGAATGCGGTCTGGCCCCAGCGCAGGAACCGGTAGCGCTCTTCGTTGCGCTCCATCTCGAGTTCGACGTTGTCTGCGAACGCCTGGCCGCTGCCGAACCGGTCGACCATCACCGAATGGTCGATGACGAGATCCACCGGCGACAGCGGGTTGACGATTTCCGGCTCGAGCCCCGCCGCCAGCACGGCGCTACGCATGGCGGCCAGGTCGGCCACCGCCGGCACGCCGGTGAAGTCCTGCATCAGCACCCGGGCCGGGCGATAGGCGATCTCTGCACCCGAACGCGGATTGTCTGCCCAGTTGGCCAGGCCTTCGATATCGGCACGGGTTACCGTCTGCCCGTCCTCGAACCTGAGCAGGTTCTCCAGCAGGATCTTCAGCGACATGGGCAGGCGCGATATGGCACCGGCACCAGCCGCTTCCGCTTCGGGCAGGCTGAAATAGTCGTGGGAGACCCCCTCGACGGCGAGTGTGCGCCGGCATTGGAAGCTGTCTGAACTCATGGTTCCTCTCTGATGTCGATGTCAATGTTCCTTGGTGATCCGGTAGATGCCTTCCATGACCGAGGCGAGCCCAGCTGCCTGGAAGTGGGGCGGAACCAGGTCGGTTTCGAAGTAGTCCAGCCGTGTGACGCGGCACCGCTGGCCGTACAGCGCCTGCACCTCTTCCTCCGGGACGCTGTACGGCGGTCCGGGTACCCTGGCCTGGTCGTAGTCCAGGGTGATCAGGAGCGTCTCGCCACCGTCCGGAATGACGCGCTGGATGTGGTCGGCATAGATCGGGCGCTTGTCCGGTGGTAACGCGATCAACGCGCCCCGGTCGTAGGTGCCCTGAGTGGCGCCGATCTGGGGGGCGCTGATCTCGAGGTAATCGCCGCAATAGATCCTGTAGCCGCGGCCGCTGAACCTGGGCAGGCCCTCTCGGTTCTCGGCCACCTCGAAGCGAATGCTGTTCTCGTCGAAGAAGCCGCGCACCGCCGCCTCGGCGATTTCAACACCGTAGACCGGGTGACCCCGCTCGCGCAGCCAGATCATGTCGAGGGTCTTGCCGCACAGCGGCACGAACACCGGGCAGTCTTCCGGCAGTTCGAGTTGCGGCCAGTGCTTGACGAGCAACGGATTGACCTCGGCCTGGTGCCAGCCGATCTGCCCCGTGCGCCAGCGTTCCAGCCAGAATTCACTTTTCACGTGGCTGGTGTCGTCGAGCGGCCGGGATGTAGACAGATGAGCTGCATTTTCGAACTTCCTTACCCAGTTGCAGAGCCCCAGTTGCGGAGAAACTTGATCGCACCGCCAGCCGGCTATTGCTCCGCGGTCAGGCTGATGCCGACCGCGCCGCCGGTGTTGCGGGGATCAGCCATGGCAAATATACCCTGGTCGCTGCGGGAGACCGAATTGGCGTCGCCGATCCCCCGCCCGTACGTCCAGGAAACCAGCCCCTCGTGCCCCATTGACCGCAACAGCGACAGCGTATCGGGCGACAGTGCGAAGGGCTCGTGCAACACCCGGTCCGGCAGCCACTGGTGGTGGAACCGGGGCGCGCCGACCGCGTCGGATACCGCCATGCCGTGGTCGATTGTATTCACCACCACCTGCAGCACGGTGGTGATGATGGTGCTGCCGCCCGGCGATCCGGTGGCGAGAACGGTTTGGCCCTCCCTGGTCACCAGCGTCGGCGTCATCGAACTCAGCATGCGCTTGCCGGGGGCAATGGCGTTGGCTTCCCGGCCGATCAGGCCGAACGCGTTCGGGGTGTCGGGCTTTGCCGAGAAGTCGTCCATCTCGTTGTTGAGCAGAATGCCGGTTCCCTCGGCGACGATTTTCGAGCCGTATGACAGGTTCAGCGTTGTCGTGTACGCCACGGCGTTGCCGCCCCCGTCGATGACCGACAGGTGGGTGGTGTCCGGGCTCTCGGCGGGCGGCGCCGCACCGGCGCCGATGTCCGCGGAACGGCTCGCCTTGGCGGGGTCGAAGTCCGCGAACCGTTCCCGGGCGTAATCCTTTGCCGTCAGCCGGGTGACGGGCACCGGATAGAAGTCCGGGTCCCCGAGGTACTCGGCCCGGTCGGCATAGGCCCGTCGCTCCGCCTCGACAAGGTGATGGGCCGCGGCGGCGCTGCCGAAACCCATCCCCCCGATGTCGTACGGTTCCAGCATGTTCAGCATCTGCACGAGCAATACTCCGCCGGACGATGGGGGCGGCATGGAGACGATCTCGTGACCGCGGTAAGACCCGGTTACGGGTTCCCGCCAGACGCTTCTGTAGGCGGCAAGGTCTTCGTGCGAGATCAACCCGCCGCCGCGCTGCATCTCGGCAACGATGAGGTCGGCGGTCTTCCCTTCGTAGAAGCCGGCCCGGCCCTTTTCACTTATGCGCTCGAGGCTCGCGGCAAGGTCCGGCTGGCGAAACAGGTCGCCGGATTCGAATGCGCTGCCGTCCGCCCGCGCGAACTTGGCCGCACTGCCCGGATACTGCGCGAATTGGTCGCGGCGCCGGGCAAACGCCTGCGCCATGTCCCTGGGCAAGGTGAAGCCGTTGCGGGCCAGGCCGATGGCGGGCTGCAGTACCTGCCCACGGCTCATGGTGCCGAACTTCTCGAGTGCGGCAAGCAACCCGTCCACGCTTCCCGGAACGCCGGAGGCCAGGTGGGAATCGGTGGAAAGCCCGGCAATCACGTCGCCGTTTTCGTCCAGGTACATGTCGTGGGTAGCGGCGCCAGGCGCTTTTTCCCTGTGATCGTTCGTCGTCGTGGTGCCGTCCGCCATGCGGATTACCATGAAGCCGCCGCCCCCCAGATTGCCCGCGGACGGCCAGGTCACCGCCAGGGCAAAGCCGCCGGCAACCGCGGCATCCACCGCGTTGCCGCCCCGGCGCAGCACGTCGGCCGCAACCTCGGAAGCCAGCCGCGAACGGCTCGCGACCCCGCCGTCCGCCCCGAATACGGCAGGCGGGCTCGCCCCGTACGCCACCTGACCGCCAATCGCGAGCCAGGCAAGCAGCCCGGCCGCCAATGCGGGCGACAGTGCGGAAATGAGGCCGCTCCCGGCCGCTCTGATGCGTCTCAACGGATGGCCACCGGGTTGATGATCATCTGTACCGCTCCCCGCACCTTCGCCTGACCGAGCACGAAGAGGAACTCGAACGCCCCGTCACGCACCAGGGGACCGGTATTCATGGTCTCGAGAATGTAGATGCCGTTTTCCTTCAACAGCGTGATGTGACCCTGGAACGGCCGGTCCGGGTGCTGCGACGGGACCACGTCGAGGCCCCAGGTATCCGCCCCCGCGGCCACCACGTTGCTGGCCGCCAGGTAGGTTGCAACCTCTTCCGATATGCCGGGCCCGCCCGCTGCCCAGGCCTGCGGGTCCGAATGCAGCTTGGCCTCGGTCCAGCCGGTGTGGAAGAGCACCACATCGCCTTCCTGAACGGGCGTACCCTGCCGCTCTGCAACCGCCTTCACGTCCTCGACGCTGAAGTGCCTGCCGGCTTCCAGGAAATCCGCCTCGAAGTGCCCGGCCATGTCCAGCACGATGCCGCGCGCGACGATCGGCGGCACTTTCTCGATACCCAGCTTCGTGAGCCCGGTGATGAGGGAGAAGTCGCGCGCCTTGTTGCAGTTGTAGTACTCGCCGTCGTCCCCCAGATGGCCAAGCCCGTCGAGTTGCGGCCCGATCCCCAGCCATCCGGTGAAAATATCGTCGTTGTAGGTCATCGCGCCGAACGGGCGGGCGCTTTCCTGCTGGTTCGGCTGCACGACGGTGATCGACAGCCCCCGGGGCGGGAAAGCGGGCGTGTCGGCACCGATGGTGATGCCCAGGCTGTAGACCTTGCCCGTTTTGATGAGTTGGGCGGCCATGAGTACGGATTCAGCCGTGATCAGATTGGCGTTGCCGATCTCGTCGTCGGCGCCCCAGCGGGACGGCTGGCACGCCTCGTCCGCCAGTGCCGGCATGGCCGCGACAGCGGCAGTCAGCCAGATGCAGCACAGTGTCTTCATCTTCCCTCCGGAAGCGTTGGAAATCGGGGCGGGAGTTTAACAAAGTGCCTAACGGAGTTTCGCTATCGCATCGGCGCGCCTCTCAGCCTCTCGAGGAACTCGAGGTGGGCGGTACTCCCCAGACCGGCCTGCGCCGCGGCCAGCGCCCTGGCATCGTCTTCCGCAACCATCGCTTCAGGCGCCAGCCGCAATCCGGGAAAAACACGGCTCGAAACGACACCGCCAGCGCTTGTCGGCAACGGCCGGAATGTCCCCTCGACCCGTTCAAACCAGTCGATTCGACGAGCAAGGGTCTGCCAGACAAGATATTCACGCACGCCGTTCCTGAGGTAGGCGTCGAGCTTTTCGCGCAAATCGAACCGCGCGCTGGAGGCGGAAACTTCGGCCACAAGCTCCGGCGCGCCGGTGATGTAACCGTCGGCATCGACCACGGATTGGCCCAATTCAGCCGATTCGATGCGCAGCAATGCGTCCGGCTGCACCTCGGTGCGCGAATCGAGCCGCACCGAGGCATTGGACACTGCCCCGACGCCCGGCGTACGGCCCGCATACAGGATCAGCAGCTCGAGCAGGGCCGTATGCGGTCTGGCGTGCTGTACGTAGCGCACCGGAGACGGCATGCGGACGATGCCATCGACCAACTCGGCTTTTTTGAGGTTGGGGTGTGCGGAATACCGGCGTTCGAATTCAGGGCGGGTCAGCTTTGCGCCGGCTTTCAACTCGGTGGAGGTTGACGGGTTTCGACCGGCTTTTCCGGCAACCTTCGGCTCATCCACGACATCAGACATTTCACACTTCCTATGTCAACATGGAGAAGCTTGCCAGTATCGCACATCGGTCTTGAGCGAGCGTGGGAAAGCGCTCGTGGAGTGCGTGCAAACGACATCACAATCGGAGGGAGATCCATGGTTCCAGGCTCGCTGACTTCCAGCGTCGAAGAAGCCCGGCTGGACCGCCGCAAAGTTGATGAACTGCTCGCCCGGGTGCGCCGCGAGGTGGACGAGGGGCTGCTCTCCGGCGTCCAGGTGGCGCTGGCTCGGAACGGCAGGCTGGCGCTTCTGGAAAGCTTCGGAGACCTGCGCGACGACAGCCTGGTGTGCGTGTTCTCCGCCACCAAGGCCGTGACCTCGGCTGCGGCCTGGATCCTGATGCAGGAAGGCAGGCTGCGGGAAGACGAGATCGTCGCCGACATCATCCCCGAGTTCGCAAGCCATGGTAAGGACTCCTTGCGGGTACAGCAGCTGTTCACGCATACGGCCGGTTTTCCGGCCGCGCCTTTCCGCGCTCTCGACTGGACAGACAGGAACCGGCGGCTCGAACGGTTCGATCAGTGGCAGCTCAACTGGCCGCCGGGAAGCCGTTTCGAATACCACCCGTCGTCGAGCATGTGGGTGATCGCCGAGATCGTCGAACGCCGGTCCGGCCGGGACTTCCATGAATTCGTGCGCGAACGCATTGCGGGGCCTCTGGGCCTCGACGACCTGCACGTCGGCCTACCCGACACCGAGCAGCACCGCGCCGCCCTCTGCGAGCACGCCGGCGAGGCGATGACCGATCAGGACTGGCGGAACCTCGGGTTACCGCTCCCGCCCGTTACTGAAGTCACCGAAGAGGCCATACTGAACTTCAACCGCCCGGAAGTGCGCGCGGTGGGTGTTCCCGGCGGCGGTGCGTTCATGAGCGCCGCGGAGCTGGCGATGTTCTACCAGGGCCTCCTGCACGGCGGACTCGGCGGCGAACGCATCTGGGAGGAAGCCATGCTGCACCGCGCGCGAACGGTGCTGAGCGGCGACTTCACCGACCTCATCGGCACGGTTGCCAACCGCGGCCTCGGCATCGTCATCGCCGGGGACGACAAGCGCAGTTTCAGGGGCTTCGGCAAAACCAATTCCCCGGGCGCCTTCGGCCACAACGGCGCTGGCGGCCAGATCGCCTGGGCCGATCCCGCTACGGGGCTGTCCCTGGGCTACTGCACCCGCACCCACGACCGTCACGCGATACGGCAGGGCCGCCGCGGGGTCGCCATTTCCAGCATCGCGGCGGATTGCGCGCGTTAGCCTTTTTCGTGCCGATGGGCGACGCAATGCGAAACCCGCGCGAAATCAACCGCGAATCGGGAAGGGCCTGTTATCTGATTTCCCGCTCCGCCAGCGCGATCGCCTCGAACTCCTCTTCCGGTGCATTGGCCACCAGATGATGCCGGCTGTAAAAGTAGAAATAGCCGACCATGAGCACATAGAAGACAGCGCTCCAGATGGCCGCCTCCAGGCTGGCCAGGAAGGTGGATATGAAGGCCACGATGGCCAGCACGAATGCGACTCCTGCGGTTATCGAGCCGCCGGGGGTGCGATAGGGCCGCTCCAGGCCCGGCTCCGTGCGGCGCAGCACCATGTGTGAAAGCGTCATCAGGGCATAGGAAATGGTGGCCCCGAACACCGCCATGGTCAGCATCAGGTCGCCCTGCCCCGTAAGCGACAGGCAGAACCCGATCAGGCCGGGCACCACCAGGGCCAGCACGGGAACGCGCCTGCGGTTCGTCACCGACAATGCCCGCGGCAGGTAACCCGCCCTGGACAGCGCGAAAACCTGCCGGGAATAGGCATAGATGATCGAGAAGAAACTGGCGATCAGACCGGACAGGCCCACCCAGTTCACGAACGATGCCGCCAGGGAGTCCTCGCCGTAGACCGCCTGCAGGGCGCCGACCAGGGGCGCGCCGTGATCGGCCATGTAGCCTGCCCCGGCCCCACCCGGTGCCAGCACCAGCACCAGGCCGCCGAACAGCAGCAGGATGAACATGGCAGTTATGATCCCCCGCGGCATGTCCCGCGCCGGGTTGCCCGCTTCCTCGGCCGCCAGGGGCACCCCCTCGACGGCCAGAAAGAACCAGATGGCAAACGGAAAGGCTGCCCAGACGCCCAGGTACCCTTCCGGCAGAAAGCTGCTGGCGCCCGCGGCGCCTTCGTCGACCGCAATATCGAAAAGATTGGCTGCATCGAAGTGCGGCAGCATGCCAACCACGAATACACCGATGGCCAGAACCGCCAGCAGCGTGATGACGAACATCGTCTTCAGCGCCTCCCCGGCGCCCCAGAGGTGTATGCCGACGAAAAGCAGGTAGCTCCCCAGGTAAACCACCCAGCCGTCGATGCCGATCAGGGAGTTGACGTAGCCGCCGATGAAAACGGCGATGGCCGCCGGCGCCAGGGCGTACTCGAGCAGGATCGCCATACCGGTCAGGTACCCGCCCCAGGGGCCCAGGGCCCGTCGTGCAAAGCTGTAGCCGCCGCCGGCCGTCGGCAACGATGCCGACAGCTCGGCCAGGCTCAGCACCATGCACAGGTACATGACGGCCATGATCACCGTGGCGATCAGCAGGCCGCCGAAACCGCCGCGGCCCAGGCCGAGGTTCCAGCCCGCGAAATCCCCCGAGATCACGTAGGCGACGCCCAGGCCCGCCAGCAATACCCAGCCGGCAGCGCCCTTCCTGAGCTGGCGGGCAGCCAGGTAGTCGCTGGAGACGGATTCGTACTCCACGCTGCGGCCGGAGTCTGATGTTGCCATGCCGTGTTCCCTTCGTTTTTCCCAGATCTTGCGGCCGGCGCGCCGGCTCCCTGCCATGCGTCCGGCCTCGATGCGACGGACATTCCGTCGAGCGCCCGGACAGCGCAGATACTGAGTAACACCGCTCGCCCCATATTGCCACAGGCGCTCACGACCGCTGCCGACGCGGTTCCCGCCAATAATCGACGACGCACACTGACCCGATCGCTGTTTCCCCATGCCGGTTTCCCGGCAGCCGCTATTGGCGCGGCTTTCTGACAGGCGCTTGCGAATGGTGGCCTGCCGACGAAACAGCGCGTTTCGCCAATGGCGTGTTCCTGATAAAAGGGGCGGATGAAACCCCGTATTTACGCAGCCGGCGCGCTCGGCACAGCGTCGTTCGCCGGGCTATTCGTGCTCGCCCCGATGCCGCCCGTCTTCCCGCAAGCGGACGCTGACGCCCCGGTTGCAGTGGCGCCGGCGGCCGCTTTCGCTTCACCCACTGCAGCCGCGGGAGTGGTGTCGAGCGACACCGAAGCGCACCTCGTGCCGCTGTTTCCGTCCACGTCCGATGAGCACCGCGAAGGCTTCGTGCGGGTGATCAACCGGACCGACACCGCGGGAGAAGTGACCATCACGGCCATCGACGACGACGGCTTGAGCTCGGGGCCGGTACAACTCGCGATCGATGCGCGCGAGACCGTGCACTTCAACTCGGAGAACCTGGAGCAGGGCGCTGCGGACAAGGGCCTGCCCGTCGGCACCGGAAGCGCACAGGGCAACCGACGCCTGGAACTTGCGAGCGACCTGAACATTGAAGTGCTGGCCTACATTCGCACCGAAGACGGGTTTCTTACCGCCATGCACGATGTGGTGGAACCTGGCACGGACGGACACCGCGTGGCGATATTCAACCCGGGCAGGAACGATCGGCAGCGCAGCATCCTGCGGCTGATCAACACGAATTCGTCGGAGATCCGGGTGACGGTCACCGGGATCGACGATTCCGGCGAGTCCGGCAGCCTTCCTGCGGACGCTGCAGCGGGTACCGTGACGGTTACCCTTCCCCCGGATGGAGCGCGGGAAGTCACGGCGGCGGAACTGGAGTCGGTGGAAAGCCGAGCCGCCCCGGACGGGAGCGGAGAGGCTGCGGCGCCGCTGCAGGGTGCGCTGGGCGCGGGGACAGGCAAGTGGCAGCTGCGGGTTTCCGCCAACCAGCCCGTTGCGGTGATGAGCCTGATGATGAGCCCGACCGGGCACCTCACGAACCTGTCCACGGCCCCGCCGGCCAGGACGCCGGCCCTCCCTGTCGCCAGGGACCCGATCCTGGACAGGCTGACACTCCCGCCCGGATTCGACGTTCACATCGTCTCCTCCGAAGTCGGCAATGCCCGGCAGATGGCGCTGGCGGCCGACGGCACGCTCTACGTCGGTACGTTGCGCGAAGGTGGGGGCAGGGTCTACGCACTGCCCCATGCGCTGGGCCGGACAGGTCCGGAGGTGGTTGTGCTGGCCGAGGGATTGACCATGCCGAGCGGCGTGGCCGAGCGGGACGGCGACCTGTACGTCGCGGCGCTGAACCGGGTCTTGCGTTTTGCCGGCATCGGCCGGCGCCTGGAGCCGAACGCCGCATACGACCTGGTGACCGACCGGTTACCGACCGAAGATCACCACGGCTGGAAGTACATCAAGTTCGGCCCCGATGGACAGCTTTATGTACCCGTCGGCGCGCCCTGCAACGTCTGCCTGTCCGACGATGCGCGCTTCGCGTCGCTGATGAGCATGGACCCGGCAACCGGCGAGACCGAAATCATCGCCCACGGCATCCGCAACACCGTCGGCTTCGCATGGCATCCAGGCACCGGGCAACTCTGGTTCTCGGACAACGGCCGCGACTGGATGGGCGATGACATTCCGCCGGAAGAGTTCAACCTCATCACCAGCCCCGGACAGCACTTCGGCTTTCCGTACGTGCACGCAACCGACATTCTCGATCCTACGCACGGGAGCGGCAGGAATCCGGCGGACTACACACCACCGGTGGTGGAGATTCAGGCCCATTCCGCTGCCCTGGGTGTCGACTTCTATACCGGCTCACAATTTCCGGCGCGCTACCGGAATGCGCTATTCGTTGCCGAACACGGTTCCTGGAACCGGTCCCGCAAGGTGGGCTACCAGGTTGGCGTCATCGTCTTCGAAGATGGAAAATCGCGCTACGAACCGTTCATCACAGGCTGGCTGGACACGGAGAGCCAGCGGAACTGGGGGCGCCCGAACGATGTGCTGGTCGCACCCGACGGCAGCCTGCTCATATCCGACGACCAGTATGGGGCGGTCTATCGGGTGACTTATTCGGGCAATTGACGTCGTTGCGGGCGCCGCCTCACGCTGAATCCGCGCTTCCGCCCGGCCTGCGCCCGACCGGCGGCGACGCTCAAATGTCCGGGCTGACCTGTCGCGCCGGGCCGTGCCGGCTGCGCAGCCACCAGGCGCCATCGCGCCGGAAGGCTACCAGTGCATCCAGGTACTCGACTTCCGGGCCCTCGACAGACTCGCCGAGCAGCCGGTTGCGCAGTAGGTGCAAGGTGATGTCGTGGGTGATCAGGATATCCAGTTGGGGTTTCGCGACCGGTTTTTCGAGCTTTCCCATCATCACACGGAGTACCAGCCTCGCCGCCAGGTCCGCCGGCACCATCGCGTCAGCCGGCGCCGCGCCCTCGAACCAGGCCCGCAGATAGCCGACCATGCCGCCGGCCTGCTGCATCGCCTGCCACATCTTCATCTGGTCGAGGGCGTAGAAAACGCCGAGCCCTTCCACGGGCCGGCAGCGGGTGGCGGCGCCACCCTGTGCACGATGGGCGTCCATGATCAACTCTGCCGTCTCCGCGCAGCGTTCCGCGGGGCTGGCGTAGCCGCGCAGCGTCAGTGACTTGTCGAGCCCGGCGCCGAACCGTTCGCACAGCTCCCGCCCTTCGTCGGTCAGCGGGTTCAGCAGGTCGTGGATGTCACGGTTGTACTCGCGCGCAGAGTGGCGCAGCAGCACCGCCGCATGGTCCACCCCGCCGGCGAATACCTTCTCGATCAACTCGACGGAACCATCGCCCGCCCTCCTCGTTGCTACCGCGCTCTCCGCCGAGATGTCTGCCTTCATCGGGCCGGGTTTCCTGTTCCGCTCAATCGATTGCTCCGATCATACTGTGATTGTGGCCAGCAATACTCTTCTCTCCGACAACGCTAAACTATGCGCGGTTTCACGTGAGCGGGCACGGCAATGGGACGACTGGACGACAAGGTGGCGGCAGTGACGGGCGCAGGCCGGGGCATTGGCCGGGAGATCGCGCTCATGATGGCGCGGGAAGGCGCGAGCATCGTCGTCAACGACCTCGGCGGTGCCGCCGACGGCACCGGCGGCGGGCGGATCGCCGACCAGGTGGCGGCGGAAATCGAAGCGCTGGGCGGCAGGGCGGTCGCCAACACCGAATCGGTCGCCGATGTGGCCGGCGGCGAGAGCCTGCTGCAAACCGCACAAGACGCCTTCGGCGGCATGGACATCCTGGTCAACAACGCCGGCATTCTCCGCGACAAGTCGATCTTCAACATGCCAGAGGCGGATTGGGATGCGGTGATCGCCGTACACCTCAAGGGCCACTACTGCTGCTCGCGGCCGTTCGCCAGGTATATCCGCGAGACCGGGCGCACCGGCTGCCGCATCGTCAACTTCTCCAGCGTATCCGGGCTGCTCGGCAACTTCGGGCAAACCAACTATGGCGCCGCCAAGGCCGGCATCGCCGGGTTTTCGCGGGTTCTTGCCCTGGAAATGGCCAAGTACGGCTGCACGGTGAATACCATCTCGCCCGGCGCGCTCACACGCATGACCATCCCGCTCAGGGAGAACCGCGGCGAAAACGTGGCGGATTCGGAGCTCGAACAGGGCGGGCCTCAACACGTGGCGCCCATGGTCGTGTGGCTCTGCGGCGAGGAGGCGGCAGGTATCACCGGCGAGATCTTTCACACCGGCGGCGGCAGCGTGGCCATCATGCAGCAGCCGGCGGTCATCAAGCGGTTTGACAAGTCCGACGGTCTCTGGACGCTCGATGAACTCGACCGGCTCGGCCCCGAACTCGTGGCAGCGCGCCGGGCCAATGTCGCGGTCGCGGAAGAGTCCGGCGGCGCCAGCGTGCTTTGACGGGCGGCGCCATGTTCGCGTCACTACTCATGATCGCGTTCGCCGATGCGTCATCCGCGCAACCCATCGAGATTCAGGCGGACCAGTTCGAAATGCTGCTCGAGGAACGGACGACGACGTATACAGGCAACGTCGTGGCCACCCAGGGCAGCCGGAGCATTGCCGGCCGCGAACTGGTGGTGCGTCTCAATGACGACAACGAAATCATGGCGATGCGCGCCAGTGGCGAACCCGCCAGGTTGACCGATGCCGAAAACGGAACGCCGGTCTCGCTTACCGGGGAGGCCCTCGATTACGACTTCGACGAATCCGTCGTACGCGCCGCCGGTGGTGGCATTCTGAACCGGGGCGAAGACACCATCACCGCGCAGAACATCGCTTACGATCTGGACGCGGATCGCGCCCGGGCGGTGGGCAGCGATGCACAGCGGGTGACTCTCAGGCTGGCGCCCCGTTCGGACAGGGGCAGGTAACGCGTCCTCCCCCTGCCCAAATCACATAGCCGAGGCTCGCATGACTAACGCAAGTGCGTTGAAGGGTCGCCGGGGCCGTCCATCACCAGGCACCGAGACAACGCTCTCCCGACAGCTTCCCCATCCGCATTCGCAAGCCTGCCTGCCTTGCGCAGAATCAGAGTATTGTCGAGCGTGAACAGTTTGAGACGTACTTTGCAGGGAACATTGAGGCCTGCTTCCTGCCAACGCTGAATGGCCACGTCGCTACGCCAATCGCTTCGAGCCGAAGTGATCATCGCCAGGATCGTCTGTTCATGAGAACCGTTGAATTCCCCTGATGAGACCACCAGCGCTGGCCGCCGCCTGGCGGCCAGCCGATCCGCGAAGGGAAACGGGACAACCACTACATCGAGCGCCTCACAGTTCACGCCAGGCCTCTTCGTCCTCGGGCGAAGCCCATTCCCCCAGCGCCTGCGACAGACCGAGAAGGTATTCATCCCCACTTACGCGAGGCCCGACCTTGCGTACCGCCAGATGGTCACCCTCGATTTCAAATACAAGCACGTCCCCCTCGCGCAAATTGGCAGCCTCGCGGATGCGCTTGGGGATCGTGGTCTGTCCTCGCGCAGTAATCTTGGAGAGTTCCATTAGCTGCAATATCAGAAATTCTGAATTATCAGAAATTACTACTGATCTCGGCAGTGTGCAACCTGAACGTGTCCGTGAATCAGTCTTCGGAGCTGCCCAGCCTGTTCCTCCGCTCCATCAGTTCTGCTCGTTCAATCCACCGGCAGGGCGGAACAATCAGATCTCTTTCCGAACTCTTACAAAGCTGGCAAATCGTGGAGTCCCGTTCGCCGTTCGTCCCCGGTAGCGATAGGTAACCATTGACCCCAATTCCGGCGGATGCCGGCGTTCGGCATCGGTAAAGCCGGTTCCTAATTTGAAGCGGCGGCCCGCGGGCGTTTCGATGAGAAGCGATCCGAGCATCCCCTGAAACTTGCCCGTGCCGGGCAAGTGCGCAATGACCACTGCTTCGGCGTCCTGGTATGGCTTCAGTTTCAGCAGGTCATCCGTTCGTCCGGCCCGGTGCCGGGAATCGGCCCGACGCAGCATAAGCCCTTCACCGCCCCGGGCTACGATACGCTCCAGTTCCGCCATCAACTCCTCATGGCTCGGCACGCGATACTGGACAATCAACTCCAGGTACGGCGCGTCCATGCCTTCAACCATCTCCTGCAAACGATACAGACGCTCATCGAAGGATCCGGGATGATCCGGCAGATCGAACACCATGTAGCGAACCCTGCGCCAGGCCCGGATATCGGGCACCTCGCGCCGTACGGTGCCGGACAACACTTCGAAGGCGCCACGATCTATCCACAACTCGCCGTCGAGCGGTGTCGCCGGGAATCCGCGCAGAAACCAGGCGGGCACGGTAAAGCGGTTGCCCCGGCGGGAGTAAAGCGCTTCGCCGTCCCACAGCGCGCGAACGCCGTCGAGCTTTTCGCTCACCCAGTACGCCGATAGGTCAACGCCCTCTTCGTAGACGTTGGCCAGCGCCACCGGGGGCGCTTTCGAAGCGGCCAGGCCAGCCCAACAGCCAATAACGGCGGCAGCAATGAATCTGATGAATCGGCACACGTCAGTGACTCCGGGATCGGTCAGGTACACGACCTTATGGGCCGGGGACGCCGACGGATGTCGGACAACTTACTCAATGCTATTGAGAATCCGGATGCACCACCTGTACGAGGTTACCCATCCGGGTGAAGCCCATCGGGAAGTTGCCGTGCCGGGCCGATTATTCGGTGCACGGTTCGAACGGCTGGCGCGAGGCGTACGAGATCCGTTCCAGGATTGAGGGCGGGTCGCGGTTTACGGGAGGGACCGGGCGCGACCCGCGGGATGCAGCAAATCGGTTTGGCGGTACACCACACCGCCTTTAACGACACGGAAGATTCGATGGACGTTGCCAATATCCGCCAGCGGGTCCCCATCCAGGATTACCAGGTCCGCGAGCTTGCCGGGCTCAACCGACCCGAGATCGTGCTCCCGTCCCGCCATCTGCGCTGCATTGATTGTCGCGATTCCTAATACCTGCTGCGGCGACAAGCCGGATTCAACCAGCAACTGCAATTCAAGCTGAGCCGTCAAGCCGTTCAGCAGGCCCGCACCGGCATTGCCCGTGTCGGACCCGGAAACCACAAGCAGGCCCGCCTCGAAGACCTTCTTCGTATTCGCCCGCAGCACCGGCAGCCGCTCTTTCATGTAGGAATGGTTGTCCCAGAGAGACTCCCACTCCCGGACGAACGCCGGACTCATGCCCCTCTCGAATTCCGTTCGCGGTACCAGGCCACGCCGGTCAAATGCAGCGCCGCGCCTGGCCCAGTCCGCAATATCGCCGGCGGCTTCGAAGATCGAGTGCGTGGTCATGTAGACGGCCTGGTTTTTCTTCATCAACGCAATGAACTCGTCGTCAACCGGGCCGGAAATGATGCCGTGAACCAGACTGTCGGCCCCCGCCCGCAGTGCCTCTTTGGCGTAACTCAGAATCGGCGCGTGTACATGAGCCTTCAACCCGTGACGATGGGCCTCATCGATAACTGCACTCATTACCGTCGGCTCGAGTACGGATAGCCCGGCCTTGATGGCATAGGTGACCGGGCTGTAAACCAGCTTGATTGCGTCGACCCCGGCCGCCGCGAGCTCGCGAACGGAAGCCCTTGCGAGATCCGGTGTTTCCGGCTCGTAGCCGCCGACCACGTGCCCGCCCGCAGCGCTGAACTGCCTGCCGACACCGAAGAAATGCGGATAGGGTGCGGCTGATTTGGCAGAAAGGCGCTTGATTTCGGCAAAGGCATCCAGATCGTTGATGCCTGGCGAGAAAACGAGCGTAACGCCCCAGCCGAGCAATTCGGCCAGATGCTGTCGGTAGTCCGGCGTGCCTTCTTCAAAACCGAAACTCCCCCGCGCCAGGTGGTTGTGCATATCGGAAAGACCCGGAATGACAAACTTGCCCGACGCGTCGATGATCTCGGCGCCCATCGGGATGTCGGTATCTTGAGCTGATCCAACATGGTCGATGCGGCTGCCGGCAATGACGATCACCGCGTCCCGGAGCGGGGGGCGAGTCGTGCCATCGATCAGCGTGGCGCCCGAGATGGCTTTCGTGCCTCCAGGCTCCGGCATTTCCTGGGCACGGCCGGCACTCGCGGTCGAGGCGAGGAACAAGACGAACAAACAGACAATCAGCCGTTGCATTTGCGTAACGCCCGCCCTCCTATTCACGCCAGGGAAAGAGTCTGTCATATTGCGCACCGAATTTCGGCATCCGGGCAGGCAGAAATCTGCCGTCTTCGACAAGCAGGGGGTTTGCCAATGAGATCAGCATTTCCACTCTCCAGATGGATAGCGCTAATCGTCGGCTCAGTACTTTCGTCCGCTGTCTTCTCGGCGGAAGTTGGGGAAGTCGCACCGGCATTCACTCTGGCCGGCAGTGACGGACAAACGCATGTACTGGCCGACTACCGAGGCCGCCACGTTGTAATGGCCTTCTTTCCCAAAGCGTTTACCGGTGGCTGAACCATGCAGTGCAAGGCGCTGCGTGACAGCGCCGTGGAGATCGAGGGCTTCGACGTCGCCTATTTCATGGTAAGCGTCGACTCACTGGAGACCAATACAGCATTCGCCGAACAGAACCGGGCCAATTTCCCGGTACTGGCCGATGCCGACCGCACGGTATCCGAGGCTTACGGCGTCCTTTCCGAGCACGGCTATGCAAATCGCTGGACCTACTTCATCGACCCGGCCGGGACGATTGTGCGGATCGACCGGGAAGTCGACCCGCGCACTGCTGGAGCAGACCTGGTGACACACCTCGATGGTCTGGAGGTGCCGCGGGTCCAGGATCCGGGCATGACCGAAGGATAAGGGAACGAGGCGTCCGCAGGCGGTCGTGTGGTAACGGACGCCTGACGTATACCTGACCGCATCGACTACAGCATCTTCGAGCAAACGACATGACCCCTGCCGGCGCACCGCGTACCGGCTTCCGAGGCGATTCACGTGCATAGCGCATCGGCGGGGTACTGTGTTTTGCCATGCGCGCGCGGCGGCACGCGCGTCCATGGTGGAAGAAGCGGTGCACTGACTGTCCGAGAGCAACGGGCAGCGTAGAATCCCGTCTTGGGAAACATACGGAAATAAGGACTCCGTGCATGAATTCTGGTGAAAGGGTCGTACTGGTTACCGGAGCAGCCGGCGGAATCGGCCTGGCCTGCGCCGAAGCGTTTGCCGGCGAGGGCTACCGGGTCATGCTCGTCGACATCAAGGAGTCGGTAGCCGATGCCGCACGGGCGCTGTCCGAGACCTCAGGCTCGAATGCGGCCTCGATTGTCGCGGACCTCGGCGACAGCGATCAAACCCGTGCGCTCGTCGAAGAGACGGTTTCTCAATTCGGGCAAATCGACGTAGTGGTCAACAACGCGGGCATTATTGTCACTGGTGACATTCTGGATCTCGACGAGGCGGATTTTGACAAGGTAATCGACGTCAATCTGAAGGCTTACTTCATCCTGGGGCAGTCGGCCGCCAGGCAAATGATCCGTCAGGGCACGCCGGGAAGCATCATCAACATGTCTTCAGTCAATGCAGTGCTGGCAATACCCAATCAACTGGCTTACACGGTCAGCAAGGGCGGGGTCAACCAGCTCACCCGCGCGATGGCGATCGCCCTCGCTCCCCACAACATACGGGTCAACGCCATCGGCCCGGGTTCCATACAGACCGACGTGCTCAAAGCAGTCATGACCGATGAGGAGAAGCGCAGGGCCATCCTTGCACGCACTCCGATCGGACGTATCGGAGAACCGGGAGAGGTGGCAGCTGTCGCCGTTTTTCTTGCAAGTGAAGCCGCTTCCTATATCACCGGACAGACGATTTACCCGGACGGCGGCCGATCGATTCTGAATTACACCGTGCCCGTGTTGGAAGACGCATGAGAAGGCATAGCGAAATTCGGACCATCGCTGCAAACAGGACGTACGAAAGCGTTCATCCATTTGTCAGCCGAGCAGCTTGTCCGTAACCACCCGCCAATGGCAATGACCACGGCGCCCGGGCCTGACCTTACCTTACCTTACCTTACCTTACCTATTCATGATCAGGACAGGCTGGGGTCGCGATCAAGCCCCGCTTGTCAGAAGTAAAAGACCCAGCGAGCAAAAACAGTACTGGCGCCGCCCCTGGTAACGGCATCGCCGGCCAGCGGTACGCCTCCGAATTCCTCGCCCGCTCCGCCGAGCGGTTCAAGCCAGCCCACCTGAACTCTCTGGCGCTCGCCCGGTTCGTAAACCACAGAGGTCTGCAACAGCGCGCTGCCGTCCTGCAGATTGCCGATCAGGGCAATGGACTGGGACCAGAGCAGGCCCCAGGTCACGTTTGCTCCCACGGCCGCGTAATCGCGCATCAGGTTGAAAACCTCACCGCGCCCGAGCCGCGCGAGCAGGTCCGCGGGCAGCGTCAGGGGTGTTTCCGGCAAATCGTGAACTCCGAAGCCGTTATGAAAATACTCCGCGAACACGTGGGCAGTTCCCTGAAAGACAGGCAGGGTGTAATCGACGTTGACGATTCCGGACAGCTTCCATCCCGACCCATGCACATGGGTCGCGACGATATCGGTACGCGCCAGCGCACCGCCCAGGGGAATTCGCGCACCGATTCCCAGAACCTCGTCGCGATAATGCTTCGCCGCGACCAGCTCCAGTTCTCCCTGGCCGATGAAACCGTGCCACTTCATGGCGGCACTCGACGAACCCCAGTCGAGATCACCGGATTCGTCCTGGCGTCCAACTACCAGCAGGTTGACGTCACTGCCGTCCGCGAACAGGCGCTCGATCATCAGCAGGTCGTCCCCCGCCTTGTACTCCTGGTCGACGGTTGTCGGCGCGAACGGGGTGAACAACCCCATCGGCTGGAACACGAAACCGTTTCCCCAGCTCACCGCCTGCCTGCCCGCGGTCACCGACCAGTTTCCCCGACGGTAACGAACCGCCAGCCGGTCAAATCGGTGCCAACTGCGGTGCCGCGACCCGTCCTCGATTTCCCAGCTCAGATCGAATGCACGGCCTCCATCCCCGGCCGGCGTCTGGTCGAGGGTCGCTCCGGGCGCACTGAGGAAGGCGAATGAATCGCCCGACATCATGGTGATGGAATGGTCGACGATGAATTCGAAAGGGCTCGCGTTCTCCCGGAACATGAGCCTCAGGTCGAAGTTCGCATCCAGTGCGGGGGATTCGTCCAGAATCCGTTGCACATCGTGCGACGGCAGGGCGGCAACCGTTCCGAACGCCTTGATGCGGGCATCGAATTCCAGCGCGGTAGCCGATTGCGTCACCAGCAGCAGCCAGACTGCCGCCAGCCACAACATCGCCGCTTTCGACTGCATGCGCTTTCTGTTGCTTTTTTTCACCACCTCATCGCCGCCAGGCTTTCCCGCAGCAACATGAGGCCCGGCTAGCCGCACCTCTTCGTGAATGAACGTAGCGAGATTGACAAGAGTAGTGAAAACACAGGGTGGCGCGGACGCGTGCTTTGGCACGTTGAGCGCGCGGAGGCGTGCCTGACAGCACGTCGAGCACGCGACGGGAGCACGCCCTGTGTTTTCGCTGCTATTGACGACCGCAGTAGTTTATTCATGAATGGGTGCGGCTAGGAGCCTGCGCCGTCCGCGGCCGAATCCTCGACAATGGCGCCATCCCGCAGATTCACCCGGCGATGGGCGTACTTCATGACCATGGGATCGTGGGTAGCGGTAAGCACGGAGACACCCTGCTCTTCGTTGAGCCGCTTCAACAACCGCAGAAGGTCCTCGGTAGTCTCGGAATCGAGGTTGGCGCTCGGTTCGTCGGCGAGCAGCAGCACCGGGTCGGTGACGATGGCGCGGGCGATGGCCACCCGCTGTTGCTGGCCGCCGGACAACTCGCCCGGTCGGCGGTGCGCGAGGTCTGCCATGTCCAGCGCCGCAAGCGTAGCCACGGCCCGTTCCGCGCGCTCCGCGGGGGCGACACCCTGAAGTTGCATGATGAACTCGACGTTCTCCTGGGCGGAAAGCACCGGTATCAGGTTGTAGGACTGGAAGACGAAGCCCATCTTGGCAAGCCGCAGGTCGGAGAGCTGCGTTTCGTTGAGTTCGTTCAGCGCCACCCCGTCCACCGCCACCGTCCCGGAGTCGGGCCGGTCAAGCCCGCCCAGGATGTTGAGCAGGGTCGACTTGCCCGAGCCGGATGGCCCGGCAAGGCTCACGAAATCGCCCCGCGAAAACGTGAAATCCACACCGCGCAGCGCATGCACGGGCACCGATTCCTCCTGGTAGGTACGGGTTATGCCCGAGCAGACCGCAACCGCGTCATTGTTCATCGCCTGAGCGCCTCCAGTGGTTTGATCCTGACAATTCGCAGCGCCGGATAGAAACTCGCGACCACACCCAGCACCACACTCATCAGCCCTATCAGAACAATATCGTCCGCAAGCGGTACGGGCACCAGCTTGCCACGCATACCGAAAGCTTCGATTCCCTCGGCCCACTGCGACAGGTCGATGCCGTCGCCCATGGAGAACACGGCCAGCCAACCCACCGCGATACCCGTCGCCACACCAATCAGCATCAGCACGCTCGACTCCAGTACCACCTGCGCCACGACGCCCCGGGAACGCATTCCCAGCGCGCGCAGCATGCCCAGTTCGCGGACCCGCTCCATCACCGAAGTGACCAGCGTGTTTACCAGCCCGAACACCAGCGCACCCATCATGATGAAATACCAGATGAAGAAGGCGGAATCCGCAAAGACAAACATGGCCGCCGCCTGGGGTTCCAGTTCCTGCCAGTTGAGTACGTCCAGCCCCGTGAAGAACTCCACGAGGCTGGCCTTGAGCTGGAAGAGCACGGGGTCCCGGCGCAGCCTGATGGATATCTCCGTGTACACGTCGGCGCCGACCATCTGCTGCAGCGTGTCCACGCCGGTGAAGACGAACATTTTCTCGAGCCCGGTGCCTTCGGCATCGTAAAGGCCGGCGATGCGGAAACCGGATTCCCGATTCAGGCCATCGTGGCCCTGGGTGATGATGACAAGGCGCCGCCCGGCTCCGGTTTCGAGTTGCTCGGCAAGCGCCCGGCCGATCAGGATGCGTCCGTCCGAGGCATCCGCGAGATGCTCGCCCTCCACCGCCACGCTGCCGATGAACGATATGTGTTCCTGCGCCGGGTCGATGCCGACGAACTGCACGCCCCGGGTACCGCGCTCGCTCATGATGACTGCCGGCACCCGCACCCGGGCCGCCCAGCCGGCGAGTTCCTCATCGTCGACGTCCGGCCGCCAGGTTTCCGCCAACTCGAAGCTTTTCTCGATATTGGGGTCGTCCAGATAACCGGGCGCCAGTATCTTCACGTGGCCGGTGAGATTGGCCACCGCCGCATCGGCCATGTCGTACTGAAAGCCGCGGATGAGCGAACTCGTGCAGACGACCGCGCCCACGGCCACCACGATCGCGGCCAGCAACATGCCGTTGCGCCGCTTGTGACGGAAGATGTTGCGCACCGACAGCTGGAACAGGAGCTTGAGTGGCATCGCCCGTTATGCCTCGACTCTCAGCGCCTCGACGCAGCGCAGCCGCCAGAGTCGCAGGGAAGGAACGAGCAACGCCAATTGCGTTCCCACGAACAGGGCAATGCCCGAAACCCAGGCAGACTCACGGTCGAAATCCGGATACAGGCGGTCGGGCATGTGCATGGAGGCGAGCAGTTCGTCGGCGTCCATCGGCAGCGGCATGCCCCAGATCCCCAGCGGCACGATCATGGCGAAGCAAACGCCAAGAGCGATGGCCATGCCCAGCGCCCAGAGCCAGGCGGCTTCCACCTGCAGCCCGAACAGGATCCGCCCGGGACGCATGCCGATGGCCTTCAACATGCCAAACTCCTGGGTGCGTTCGAAGATTGTCATCATGAAGGCGTTGACGACGCTGAAAATGACGATGACCGCGATAACGACAAAGAAGAGCCAGGCGCCGGCCAGCTTGAGGGCGATGAACTGCTCGGCATCGGGCATCAGGTCTTTCCAGTCGAGGGTTTTCCAGTCGCCGGCCGCAACCGCCACGCGCTGCGCGAGTTCGAGGCTTTGCCGTACACGGTCGGTAGCGACCACGAGAGCGTGCGCTTCGTCCGGCGCCAGGTTCCAGGCTTCCCGAAATTCCGACAGCGGGACCTGCACGAGCGACCGGTCCGCTCCCACCATTCCGGTCTCGAAGATGCCCACCACTTCCGCGGCGAGGGCCGCAACGCCCCCTTCCTTCGCCGTACCGAGCACGACGATCTCTTCCCCGACGGATACACCGAGGTTCCTTGCCAGTACAGAGCCGATGAAGGCTTCGCCGGAACCTGCGAGATAGCGCCCGTCGCGAACCGAAACCGGTATCCGCGACCACTCGGCTTCCCGGCTCGCTTCCACGCCCACGACCTGGGCGGCGAAGCTGCGCTCTTCCGTCGATACCAACGCCGTCGCCTGACCGCGCAGGGTGGCTGCTTCCACACCCGCAAGCCTTTCGATACGTGCGCGCAGTTCAGGTGCCCCTTCGAGCACGCTCTCCAGGCGCGGGTTGTCCTCATAGTCCGGATGCTGGACCTGGACGTGACCGACCATCATGCGGGCACCGTTGTCGATCATCAGGGTGAAGGTGCCGCCCTGCAGCGACATGGCGATGATCGGGATCCAGGCTGCGAAGCCGATGCCGCCGGCCATGAGCCAGGTGCGGCGCCGGTTGCGCCAGAGGTTTCGCCACGCCACTTTCGCGGTGCCGAGTGCCCCGGCGCCGCCTCCCAGTGCGCCGGGTTGCGGAGAAACGGTTGCTTCAGCCATGGCCCGAACTCCGTTCCGGGTTCGATGTGCGGAACATCATGTTCATTCGTCCGCCCTCAGGGCAGTGACCGGTTGCAGCCGGCGAATGCGCAACGATGGAATCAGCGCCGCAATCTGGGTGCCGACAAACATCACCGCGGGGGCTCCCCCGAGCCCGATCGCCGTCGTTTTCGTATAGAGCCGGTCAGGAACGTACATCGCCTCGGCCATGGATGCCAGTTCGTCGCCCAGATAGAAGCCATATCGCTCAAGCCAGAGAACAACCGGCAACGCCAGCACCAGACCGATGGCAGCACCGAGCAACCACACCAGGGAGGCTTCGATCTGCACCATCAGCACGATCCGGCCGGGCCGCATGCCGATCGCCCGCAACATGCCGAATTCCCGGGTGCGCTCGAATACCGTCATGATGAACGAGTTAACGACGCTGAAAATGACGACGATGATGATGAAGCCATACATGAAATAGCCGCCGATCCGGTCGATCTCAACGCCCTGCCTGACGTCGGGCATAACTTCGTCCCAGTTCCTTGCCACCAGCGGCTCCGGCAACCAGTTGTTCAGGTCGCGGGCCAGCCCCACGCTTTCGGTGACCTGTTCCGTCCTGATCGCAAGCGTATGGACCTCGTCGCCGAGGCCGAACGCATCCTGGACGGTCGCGATCGGCGCCGCGACCATGGCCCGGTCGAGGTCCGGGATTCCGGTTCGAAATACCCCCACCACGTTCAGCACCAGCGCGGCGACACCGCCTTCCTTTCCGCTACCGAGCAGGACGATTTCCCCGCCGACGCCGATGCCGAGGTTGCCGGCCAGGATTTCGCCCACCATGGCATCCTCGCCGCCGGCGATCATGCGGCCCTCGGCAACCCGGTCGAATAAACGAACCGTTCGGCGTTCCCGCTCCGGGTCGATACCGAACACCTGGGCGCCAAAGGCGCGCTCGCCCGCGGAGACCAGGGCAAAGGCTTCGGCCCTGGGCGCCACCGACTCGATCCCCGGCTGACTCTCCAGACGATTCACCAGTTCCGTTACCTGTTCCACGGTTTGCTCTATGCGCGTGTCTTCCACGTAGTCACGGTTCTGCACCTGCAGATGGCTGCTCAGAAGCCCAGTGGCACTGTCGATCATCTGGAGGTAGGCGCCGCCCTGGAACGACATTGCGAACACGATCAGGAAAACGGCGAACGCAATGCCCCCGGCAGTCAGCCAGGTGCGGCGACTGTTGCGCCACAGATTGCGCCAGGCAACCGCGGGCAGCAGGGGCCGGCCGCCATGCGTGGCGCGGCGGCCGGCCGGTACGGCAGCTTCAGCCATCGCGCCCGCGCCCGCTCTCCGGGACTGCGCCGCTCTGTAACGTGAAGGTGGTGAACAGACGGTCCTCCAGCGGCAGGTCGAAGTCCATGTCTATGAACTCCATCTCCGTATAGTGGTCGGATTCATCCAGCTTGTACATGCGCATGCGTGTCGCCACCATGCGTCCGTCCACTTCCCTGATCTCAAGCGTTTCCATACGTTTCAATGGTTTAAGATCCTGATCGTAGAAAGTTTGTGACAACAGAACGTTGTCATCACGTACCACCCAATCCTCCTTGCCCCAGACGACCGGGGCCGAGTCGAACGGCACGGCTTCGATGGTATAGACAGCACGGCCATCGGCCTCCCCGACCTCGACGATGTCTAGCCGATAGTGCTGCAGCAGGCTGTCGTTGCGCGAGAGGTCATTGTAAGAGAGGTCGGAACCTGCCCAGTCCTGGGACATCATGCTGAACGGAAGCCTGATAACGCGGTTGAGCTTTGGCGTGTAAGTCCACATTTTTTCGCCATTTTGCAGCAATGCGTTCCCGGCATCCTTGGCAGGCGCGGTGAAGCGGACCAGCGCATCCGAGCGGCCCCGTGTCCAGGCGACAATAGACGATGTGCGCTGCCATTCCGGCCGGTGGATCAACATTGTCAACTCCGCGTACGACGTGGCACTGCGGGAGTTGTCGATCGCTGCCGCAATCAGTTCATAAGGATCCGGCTCATCCGTCTCCCCGTGCGCGAGGCCCGCGGCAAGAAGCCAGACCGCGCCGAGGCCGATGAGTCGTCGGATCGAATGAAATTGCACTGATATCACCCTGCAGTCGATTGCCTCGGTGGATTGTACGCACTAGCCCACACCGACGCATTCGGACGGAACTTCCCTCAGCCCCACGCGGTCAAAGGCATAACTCAATTCGGCGTTCTTTCAATTCAAGTTTTCCACGCGTCTGCACGCAGCAAGCGGCCAGGAGACTCGCTAATGTCCTTAGTATTCGTGGAATCACGGTTACGGCTGAGTTATGTTACGCATCCCACGATTCTCATGGGTTGCTACCTCGCATTCGCCCTCACAGGCAGGAGGAAATTTATTCCACCAGAGTCGCCGGCGGCCCTTCCTGCGCCCCGGAATTCAGCGTGATCAGGCGAAACGCCGCCGTGCAGCGAACGCAGCGATGCGACCCTGCGACAGTCGGTGGCGGGGGCAACCCCAGCAGACGCGACAAGGCAGGTTCGGCGCTCAACCCGATAACAAGCATCAGCTACCGAGTGGGGCTTGTCGCGCTGCTGTTGCTATCCGGTGCCTGGGCGGAGGCTCAAACGCCCGTCATTGGTAGCCCCGCTTACAACGGCGGCAATTTCCGGATACCCATAGCCAACGTTCGCGACAGCGGTTTCCGCGCCTACATGAGCGCGGGCGGCCAGAACACCGAAGAAGGCAAGTCACCAGTCCACTTCTTCGGGACCACGGTGTCCTGCAGACCGCCAGGCCACCAGTGGCCGGTGGGAAAGACCACCGTATCGATAGACGTCTACGCGCTGCCGGAATCCGGCACGGAAATATTCGTTTGCCCGGTCGATTCGTGCGCGCCTTGCCCGGAACCCATGAACTCCCCAGACGTCACCCATGTCGCCAAACAGTGGTGCCTGTCGATACCGGAGGAGACGTTTGCGGATGGCGAGTGCCCGAACGGAGGCAATGGCGACGACGAGAACGAGGAGGACGAGGAGGACGAGGACGACGACAACGGCGGCAACGGCGGCGGCAGTGGCGGCGGTGGCAACGGTGGCGGCGGTGGCGGCGGTGGCGGAAGCGGTCCCTGGATCAGAATCGCCGATGTAAACGTAGACGAAGACGCGGGTGAAGCCCGCTTCGAAGTATCCCTCAGCACCAACAGCCGCTACGACATCTCCGTCGACTACGCGACGGCCGACAATACTGCGGCGGCGGGATCGGACTACGGGGTAACCAGCGGAACGCTGACCATTCCCAATCGCGAATTCGGCGGCACCATCGTCGTACCCATCATCGACGACACCGACGACGAACCCGACGAGACATTCACCGTCACCCTGAGCAATCCGGTACGGGGACGGATTGCAGAGGGCGAAGGCACCGGCACGATCGTTGACGACGACGAACCGCTGCCTGAAGGCGCCCCCAGTCTGAGCATTGACGATGTCACGATCGCCGAGGACGGCGGCACAGCCCGGTTCACCGTCTCGCTCAACCACACATTCGATCAGGCAGTAACGGTCGAATACGCCACTGCCGACGGGACGGCCGAGGCGGGCGCCGACTATACGGAGACGAGCGGGTCGCTCACCATCAAGGCGGATTCACTGAGCGGCACCATTACCGTCCCGGTGCTCGATGACGAAATCGACGAACTCGATGAAACGTTCACGGTCAGCTTGCGGCGCGCCAGGAACGCAAGCATTTCCGATGCGGAAGGCCTTGCAACCATCACTGACAACGATGAACCACCCGCGGAAAGTCCGGATGTAAGCATCGACGATGTCACGGTAGACGAGGATGCCGAAAACGCCCGGTTTACCGTCACCCTCAGCGACACCTTCGACCAGGCGGTGTCCGTCGCCTATGTTACTAGCGACGGAACGGCCGAAGCCGGCGCCGATTACGCCGCCACGAGCGGAACATTGACCATCGATCCCGGTTCTCTCACCGGCTCGATTTCGGTGCCGGTGCTCGAAGACGCAATCGATGAGCCGGATGAAACTTTCACCGTAACGCTGACCTCCGCCCTGAACGCCACTATCGCGGATGCCGAAGGCCAGGGCACCATCGTCGACAACGACGTAACGCCGCCGGGCGCCCCCGGCCTGAGCATCGATGACGTCACCGTTGCGGAAGACAGCGGTACGGCCCAGTTTACCGTGACACTCGACGACACGGCCGACCAGTCGGTCACGGTCGCCTACGCCACCACCGACGGCACCGCCGAGGCAGGATCCGACTACACCACCACGGCCGGCACCCTCACGATCGAGCCCGGATCCGTCACGGGAACCATCTCCGTGCCGATACTCGATGACGACATCGATGAGCCTGGAGAGTCATTTGTCGTTGTCCTCAGCAACGCCACCAACGCAACGATCAACGATGCCGAGGGCTCGGCGACCATCACCGATAACGATGAACCGCCGGCCGACGCCCCGGCCCTGAGCATCGATGACGTCACCGTTGCCGAGGACGAAGGTACCGCCCGGTTCACGGTTACACTCGACAATTCCTACGACGAGCCGGTGACCGTTGCATACGCTACATCCGACGGCACCGCCGAGTCCGGATCCGACTACACCGCCACCAGCGGCACCCTGACTCTCGATGCCGGTTCCATGACAGGTACGATTTCCGTTCCGGTACTTGAGGATACGATCGATGAATTGGACGAGACATTCAGCGTAACGCTGAGTACCGCCGTCAACGCGACCATCTCAGATGCCGAAGGCCTCGGCACGATCACCGACAACGATGAACCACCCGCGGAAAGCCCGGGGATAAGCATTGACGACGTGACGGTAGACGAGGATGCCGAAAACGCCCGGTTTACCGTCACCCTCAGCGACACCTTCGACCAGGCGGTGTCCGTCGCCTATGTCACTAGCGACGGAACGGCCGAAGCCGGCGCCGATTACGCCGCCACGAGCGGAACATTGACCATCGATCCCGGTTCTCTCACCGGCTCGATTTCGGTGCCGGTGCTCGAAGACGCAATCGATGAGCCGGATGAAACTTTCACCGTAACGCTGACCTCCGCCGTGAACGCCACTATCGCGGATGCTGAAGGCCAGGGCACCATCGTCGACAACGACGAAACGCCGCCGGGCGCCCCCGGCCTGAGCATCGATGACGTCACCGTTGCCGAGGACGAAGGTACCGCCCGGTTCACGGTTACACTCGACAATTCCTACGACGAGCCGGTGACCGTTGCATACGCTACATCCGACGGCACCGCCGAGTCCGGATCCGACTACACCGCCACCAGCGGCACCCTGACTCTCGATGCCGGTTCCATGACAGGTACGATTTCCGTTCCGGTACTTGAGGATACGATCGATGAATTGGACGAGACATTCAGCGTAACGCTGAGTACCGCCGTCAACGCGACCATCTCAGATGCCGAAGGCCTCGGCACGATCACCGACAACGATGAACCACCCGCGGAAAGCCCGGGTTTAAGCATTGACGATGTGACGGTAGACGAGGATGCCGAAAACGCCCGGTTTACCGTCACCCTCAGCGACACCTTCGACCAGGCGGTGTCCGTCGCCTATGTCACTAGCGACGGAACGGCCGAAGCCGGCGCCGATTACGCCGCCACGAGCGGAACATTGACCATCGATCCCGGTTCTCTCACCGGCTCGATTTCGGTGCCGGTGCTCGAAGACGCAATCGATGAGCCGGATGAAACTTTCACCGTAACGCTGACCTCCGCCGTGAACGCCACTATCGCGGATGCTGAAGGCCAGGGCACCATCGTCGACAACGACGAAACGCCGCCGGGCGCCCCCGGCCTGAGCATCGATGACGTCACCGTTGCCGAGGACGAAGGTACCGCCCGGTTCACGGTTACACTCGACAATTCCTACGACGAGCCGGTGACCGTTGCATACGCTACATCCGACGGCACCGCCGAGTCCGGATCCGACTACACCGCCACCAGCGGCACCCTGACTCTCGATGCCGGTTCCATGACAGGTACGATTTCCGTTCCGGTACTTGAGGATACGATCGATGAATTGGACGAGACATTCAGCGTAACGCTGAGTACCGCCGTCAACGCGACCATCTCAGATGCCGAAGGCCTCGGCACGATCACCGACAACGATGAACCACCCGCGGAAAGCCCGGGTTTAAGCATTGACGATGTGACGGTAGACGAGGATGCCGAAAACGCCCGGTTTACCGTCACCCTCAGCGACACCTTCGACCAGGCGGTGTCCGTCGCCTATTCCACCGGCGACGGAACCGCGGAAGCCGGGTCGGACTACACCGCCACAACGGGCACGCTTACCGTCGACACCGGTTCGCTCACCGGCACGATCTCGATTCCGGTGCTCGACGACAGCGACGACGAACCCGACGAGACGTTCACCGTTACGCTCAGCAACCCGGTCAATGCCACCATCTCGGACGCTGACGGGCTCGCAACCATAATCGACAATGACGAACCGCCCGGCAGCGGCGTGGTCGGCGTGGCAAAGCAGGCCCTTGATACCCGCATCACCGAATCCGGCAAGGTGCGATCAACAATACGGATTCATGTCGTCAATGTCGGCGACGGCATTGCGAACCGGGTACAGGTTTCCGACGATCTCGCCCGGGCTTTTCCCTCCCCCGCCGCCGTATCCGTCGTGGCGGCACCCAGCCCGACCGGGGCGGCGCTGACGTTGAACAGCGCTTACGACGGCACCGACAGCATCGACCTGCTCGCCGGTACCGATTCCATGGAAGCAGAAGCATCTGCAGTCATCGAGTTTACGATCGAGGTAACCCTGAACGGGGCGGCAGGGCCGTTCGAGAACCAGGCCGAAGCGTACTCGGAAGACTACGCCGGCGCCTCGACCGAAGACCTTTCCGACCATGGCTCCGATCCGGACCCGGACGGCGATGGTAACCCGGGTGGCCCAGGCGAGGACGATCCCACGCCGGTCGAGTTCCCTGCCGCAATGCAGGGAACGGTTTTTGCGGACCTCGATGTGGACGGCATGCAGGATGCCGACGAATCGGGCCTTGCGAACTGGCGCGTCGAGGTTGCTTCGGCCGCCGGCGAAACCGTCGCCAGCGCAACGACCGATGCCGGCGGCGCCTACATGATCCCGGATCTCGACCCCGGCGACGTCACCGTGAGTTTCCGGCACCCGGAATCACAAGCGGTCTGGGGCGAGCAAACGGCCACGATCGATTCCGACAGCCTGACCACCCTTGACCACGGCGTCGGTCCGGGCGGACGTCTGTACGACAGCGAATCACGGGATATCCTCGTCGGAGCGGTGCTGGCGCTTGCTGACTCCACCGGCATGCACCTGCCCGCCGAGTGCCTGCTGGACGGACAGCAGTTGCAGCGCACCGGCAGCGACGGCGCCTACCGATTCGATGTCGTGCACGGGGCCCACGGCGATTGCCCTAGCGCTTCGGCCACCTACCGCATCGAGGTCACCGAAGTGCCGGAGGGCTACAATCCGCCACCCTCCCTGCTCATTCCCCCGGCCGGCGAAACGCTGGCCGTGGCAACCTGTCCGGCCGATCCCGATCCTGACGAACCCTGCGTTGTGCACGCCGATGCCGAACCCCCCTCAGGGGCCGCGGTCGCCGAGTACTATCTCGCCTGGATGGTGGCGGACGGCGACGGTACCGCCGTGCACAACCACATTCCACTCGACCCCGTTTCCGCGGTGATCCCCGATCGC
Source organism: Pseudomonadales bacterium (assembly GCA_963663395.1). GTDB lineage: Bacteria > Pseudomonadota > Gammaproteobacteria > Pseudomonadales > Azotimanducaceae > Azophilus. The sequence goes on along the minus strand of OY760226.1, from coordinate 2,043,818 downwards.
CTGGTGACGATGACAAAACGGGCAACGGTTCGCAATGTCAACATCGGCGATCTTGTTGGTTATGTCGTGCAGGTGACAAACCCGTCAACGCTTTCCCTCGGCAACCTGCAGTTGGTAGACGACATACCGTCCGGATTCACCATGGTTTCGGATTCGGTCTCAATGCAAGCGCCCGGCCCGGACGGCGCACTCGGTACGGGAGACGACCTCAGCACGGCTCTCGCCGCCACCGGTACGGATCCGGTTTCCTTCGAGGCCTTCGCCTTACCGGCCGGGGCCGCAGTCTCCGTCCGCTACATGACCCGCGTCACAACAGGAACGTCGACAGGCCAGCACATAAACCGGGTCAAACCGTACGTCTCCGGACAACTCGCCGGCAACGAGGCCACCGCGAGCGTCGAGGTGATTGCCGATCCCGTCTTCGAGAAAACCACGGTAATCGGCAAGGTATTCGACGACAGGAACGGCGACGGCTGGCAGGACCCGGACGAACCGGGCATAGCGGGAGTGCGTTTGGCGACCGTCAGCGGGCTGATCGTGGAAACGGACGCCCACGGCAGGTACCACCTCGCCGACATCGACGGCGGCGACCCCCACAGGGGGCGCAACTTCATCGTCAAGCTCGACACGGCAACGCTGCCGGGCGAAGCGGTCGTCACTAGCGAAAATCCCCGCGTCATCCGACTGACCCAGGCGCTGATGTCCAAGGTGAACTTCGGTGTCAGGATGCCGGCCCGGCGATTTGAGCCACTGGGTCCCGGCGGCAACAAGCTGATTCGCGAGGTTCGTTCGCATCATTTCGATCGCATTGAACCGGTGCGCTTCGCATCCGGAAAATCCAATGTCTTACCGAGCTATATCGATCGTCTGCGAACGCTGGTGGCCCGCTACCGTGGCAAATCCAACCTGCGCGTACGTTTTTCGGGCCACACCGACAACCAGCCGCTCGGCCCGAGAACGCGTTCGATCTACGGCGACAATCAGGGGCTGTCAGAAGCACGGGCCCTCGAGGTCGCCAGGTTCGTTGCGGCCGAACTGCGCTTGCCCGAGGACATGATCGAAACGAACGGTCATGCCGAGCGCCTGCCGGTTGCGACGAACCACACCGCCGAAGGCAGGGCATTGAATCGCCGCGTCGAAACGGAGTTGATCTACGACGACTACGAAGAGGAAGAGCGCATCCTCGATGAACCGCCGGCAAGCTCTGAACCGACCACCGAGGTACGCCACGCCCAATCCTCCACGCGGCTGGAACCCGCCCGCTTTGCGTCCGGCCGTACCGCTCTGCCGGAAGATCAGATCACCGCCATCGACCGCGCGCTCAAGCCCCTGGAAGGTCATGAGATCGTCGGCGTCACGGTTGTCGGACATGCCGATGGGCTGCCGGTGCGTACCGCCGCAACAGATGAAGAAAACAACGAGGCGCTTTCCCGGGCTCGCGCCGAGAGCGTGGCGTCCTATCTGGCCCGCAAGCTCGAACTGGACCCCGAAATCATTCGGGTCGAGTCGAGAGGGTCCTCGGAGCCCCTTGCGGACAACAGCACAGTCACCGGACGGGCGCTCAATCGCCGCGCTGACATCGAGCTGGTTTACCGGCGGGTCACGGAAACTGTTACGACACGCGTCATCGCCATCGCACCGGTACAACTGGCGCCCACCGAGCGTGCCGGCGGTGGACGCCTCTGGTTGACCGAGGATGTGCTGGCCCACCGTCCGCAACTCGACGTACTGGCGCTGAACGAGGTCGCCGTCGACAACTCCGGAAAGATGAAGCGACCCGTGAAGTTCGCCGCATACACCAACTACGCGGCCTGGGTCGATGAATTCCGGCTCGAGATCTACCGCGAATCCGACACCGACCTGATACGGCCCCTGGCGACGTTGACCGCAACACGGTTGGAGCACGAGAACGCCTTCGAATTCCTGGACGAATCCCTGACCATGAATCGCAGCGAACGGCTGGCCTACGTTCTGCGCGCTACTGATGAGCGCGGCCGCGAGGACCACACGCGGCCGCGCCTGATGGGCGTTGTCGATGCGAGGCGCCCGAAGCAATTGCGCGAAGCAAGCGCCATCTGGGGCCAGTCCAACCTCGCGAAGCAGTCCATAACGGTGCAGGGGAGCCGCGTGCGCGTGCACGGTGAGAAGTTCGTGCCCGGCGAGCCGGTGCGCGTCAACGGCCATGAAGTGCCGGTTGACGGTAACGGCCGCTTCGTTTCGGAACTGCACCTTTCCACCGGCACCAACGAAATCGTGGTTTCCGGGTTCAACGAAGGACAAGCCTGGTCGCAGGTCCTTACCGCTGAAGTCGACGAAAACTATACGTTTATCGTCGGGCTCGCCAATGTAACAATCGGGCAAACGCGTGTCTCGGACAGCTTCGAGGAAATCGGCGTTGACGAATCCTTTGACGAGTCGGTCAACGTAGACGGGCGCCTTGCTTTCTATCTCAAAGCGAAAATAAAGGGAAAATACCTGATCACCGCACAGCTCGACACCACGGAAGACGAGCTCGACAACCTCACGGACAATCTCAAGCGCAAGGATCCGCGCCGGGTGTTCAGGCAACTCGACCCGGACAGGTACTACCCCGTCTACGGCGACGACTCCACTACGGTCAGCGATGTCTATAGCCAGGGCCCGTTCTTCCTGCGCGTTGACTGGGACCGCAACCAGGTACTGCTCGGAAACTTCAACACCGGGCTGACAGACACGGAGTTCACGCAATATAACCGCTCGCTGTACGGCGGCAAGATAGCCCACAAGAGCGTCGCCGAAACCCGCTTCGGCGATCCGAAGCGGTCCTTGACCGCGTTCGTCTCCGAGGCCCAGTCCGCCGCCGCCCACGTCAGCTTCCGGGCAACCGGAGGATCCCTTTACTACCTCAAGCACACCGACATCGTTCTTGGCTCGGAGAAGGTATGGGTGGAGATCCGCCAGCGCGACACCGCCCAGGTACTCGAGCGCCAGGATTACATCGCCGGCCGCGACTACGAAATCGATGCGCTGCAGGGCCGTATCATTCTCAACCGGCCACTGTCCCAGGTGGTCCTCGACCGCGGCCCGTCGATCATCCGAACCCGGCCCCTGGAAGGAGACGACGTTTACCTGCTCGTCGACTACGAATACGTGCCCGACGCCTTCGACGCCGACAAGGTGACCTATGGCGCCAGGGGCAAAACGTGGCTCGGGAACCATGTCGCGGTAGGCGCCAGCAAGATCGTCGACCAGAAAGACGGCCGCGACTTCGATCTCGAAGGCATCGACGTCACACTCAAGGCGGGCAAGGGCACCTACCTCAGCGTCGAGGCAGCGCGCAGCGAGTCGCTACTGAGTTCGGCGAGCTTCGACTCGGTCGACGGGGGCTTGAGTTTCCTTTCCCGCTCCGGTGACCAGTCGTCGCCCACCGCTAGTGGCGAGGCATTCGCGGTTGAAGGGCGCGTCAATCTCGCCGAATACAGCGATTTTCTGGCGGGCGATGTGCGTGCCTGGTGGAAGGAGCGGGACGAGGGCTTTTCCGCCGGCAGGCTCGGTCATCGTTACGACACCGTGGAAAAGGGAATCGACGCCGTAATACAGGCGGGTGAAAACATCGACGTTCAGGCCGGTTATGCCGAACGTAATGAAGGCCCGCTCGCGGCCAGCCGGGTCGGCCGCGTGCAGGCAGACGTTCGCTCCGGCCGCCTGACGGTCGGCGGGGAATTGCGCCACGAGGACATCCGCCGCACGCCGCTGTACGGCATGGAAGTCCCGGACGGAGACGCGCTGCTCGCCGGCGTGCGCTTGGGTTACGACCTCGACGACATCCGCACCATATACGCCTCTGCGCAGACCGGCCTTGATGAGAGCGGCAACTACGTGGAAAACGACATGGTCGCGCTCGGCATCAACACCCAGGTGAGCGACCGAACCGCCATCAGCCTGGAAGCGAGCGAGGGCGACCGGGGCAGTGCCCTTTCCGGCGGCTTCGACTACACCCCGGCCGACCGCTTCGGCCTGAAACTGAAGTCTGGCATCGGTTCGGGCACCCTGACCAGCTTCGCGGGCAACTACGAACTCGCCGAGGGCCATGAGCTGTACGGCAGCTATGCCCTCGACCCGGACCGCACCTTCGGCGAGCGCAACCTGCTGATCTTCGGCCAGCGCCGCGACATGGGCAACCGTCTGGGCATCTTCACGGAATCGCAGTTCGGCGACGACGACCGATTCGCCGGGGCCAGCCATACGTTCGGTCTCGACTACAAGACCACCCACGGCTGGATTCTCTCCGGGCTTGTTTCTGTATCCGACAACGAAACAGCCCCGGCATCGATCGAGCGACACGCATACTCCTTCGGCGCCGCCATACAGCGGCCGGCACACCGGTTCAGCGGCAAGCTGGAATACCGCAAGGACGACGGCCCCGCCACCAGGGTAGACCAGTACATTGGCGCCACCAGCTATACCTACATCGCCAGCGAGTCCCGCCGCTGGCTCGGCCGTCTCAACATTTCGTGGACGGACGACCGCTTCCACGGCCTCTACGATGCCCGTTTCGTGGAGTTCGACATCGGCCACGCCTATCGCCCGGTCAACAACGACCGCTGGAACGCACTGGTGAAGTACGGCTACTTTCACGACCTCGTCAGCGTCGGCCAGGATACGCTACGGCCCGACCAGCGCGTTCACGTCCTATCGGCAGAAGCGCTCTACAGCCTGAACCGCTACTGGGAGGTCGGCGCCAAGATCGCGTGGAAGGAAGGTCAGATGCGCACCTTCCGGGATCGTGGCGAATGGCATGACTCCAGCATGCTGCTCACCGTCGTGCGCGCGCGGCGGCATGTAATCAGGGAGTGGGATGCGCTTGCCGAATACCGGATTCTCCACGACCGGAAGGGCAACAATCGCCGCCAGGGCGTCCTTGTAGGCATGTACCGGCAGTTCGGCGACCAGCTTGAAATGGGTGTTGGCTACAACTTTACCGACTTCAGCGACGATATCCGCGATGCCAGCTACAACCGCCGGGGCTGGTTTATCGACCTGATCGGAAAGCTGTAGGGAGCCGGCCACCCATTGCGGCCGCAATCGAGTGAGAAGATGCTCACGCCGCGCGAACGAGCGCCAAATCGATGGCAACTCCGATTGATGTTTTCATTCGTTACGCAAGCCATCAAGTGAAACGTTGGCTTGTTGGAACAAGCCACTTCGAAACGCATCATCAACTGTTTTAAGTGTCTTGTTAAGCCAACGGACAATTTAACAAAAACGCTGTTTTCATTTGCTAAACGTCCATTGTATTGTTTTGGTATTTTAATGTTTTATAAAGGAAAAGTGACAGAAATTTATTTGCAGACAAATTCGACTAGCTGGCTTCAACCAGAATTGCGAAAATGTCCGGGCACGGCAAATCTCTCAACCGCTTCAAACACAAGCTCCGTAATCAGGGCAAGTATCGCAGCGGGAATCGCGCCCTGCAGAACGAGTGACATGTCATTCAACGCCAGTCCCGTCACGATGGGATCGCCAAGCCCTCCCGCCCCGATGAATGCCGCCAGTGTCGCCGTGCCGATGCAGATTACCGCAGCGGTCCGGATCCCGGCCAGCATGCTCGGTAACGACAGCGGCACGTATACGTAGCGCAGGCGCTCGCCTCTCGACAACCCCATGGCCAGTGCCACGCGGCGCAACGTGGGGTCCACCGTGGTGAGCGCAGTCACGGTATTGCGCAATATCGGCAACAGCGAATACAGGAATAGTGCGACGATGGCGGGCTGCACGCCGATTCCGAACACCGGGATCATCAGTGCCAGCAGCGCGATGCTGGGAATGGTCTGCAGCAGGCCGCAGAAGTAGATGACGGCTCTGGCAATTGCCGCATGCCTGAATACGATCAACCCGGCGCCTGCACCCACCAGCACCGCTGCGATGAGCGCTACAACGGTAAGCTTCAGGTGCTGCACGGTGTTGGCCGCGAGGTCGGTCCACATTCCCATTTCCCCTCCCCTCGCATCAATGCCGCGCGTAGCGAGAAATTCCACCGCCGCTTCACCGAACGTGCGACCGTCGAACTTTACCGAGGCATTCAGCGCCTGCATCCGTTCCTCGGTCAGTGCGTCTCCCAGCCCATTGAGCAATTCGATGACGTTCCCTCCGATGTCCTGCCGCACGAGTGGCGCAGCGGCGTAGCGAGGAAAGAATCCAAGGTCATCCGCCAGAATGGCGAGGTCGTGACGTAAAAGTTCCGCATCCGTCGAATAGGCGTCCGTCACATCGAGCGCACCCTCCCGCATCGCCCGATAAGCCAACCCATGCTCGATTCCGGTAACCGCCCGGTCGATCCCGTAGGTTTGCGACAAACCGGGCCAGCCGTCCTCGCGTTCGATGAATTCGTGGCTGAGCACTACCTTCAGTTCGGGATGCAGCGCCAGATCGCCGATCGTCCCGAGGTTCAGCGCCTCCGACTGCTCGCGCCGCACTACCATGGCGTATGTATTGTCAAACCCAAGTGGCGCCAGCAGGCGCAAGCCGCGGCCCAGGAGTTCGTTGTTCAACGCGTCGTGTCCCGCGTCGTTGCCAAGATGCAGTACCGCCTGACTGAGCGTACCGGTGTACTCGAAATACAAGTCGATCTCGTCGTTGACCAGCGCATCGAAACAGATCAGCGTGCCACCCAGCCCGAAACGCCGCTCCACCTCATATCCGCTGTCTTCCAGCAACCGCGCGCCGATTTCCCCGAGCAGATAGGATTCGTTGAAATTCTTGCTTCCGATGCGGATCGGTTCGGCGGGGTCTCCGCCAGACCCGGCCGCGCCCGGAATCACCGTCAGCGCTGCCAGCAGCGCCCAGACCACTGCCCCGACAACCCGGCGCCTCACAGTTGCGTCTCCATCAGGCGGCGGACGTAAGCGTCTCCGGGATCGCCGACCACTTCCGGCGTCCCACCGCTACGCAATACGCGGCCACCCCGCAACACCACGAGGTGGTGTGAGAGGCGCACGGCCTCCCGCATATCATGCGTAACGAGCAGGGTACTCACCCCCTCCTGGCGCTGCACCCGTTCGAATCGTTCGTAGATGCCCACCCGGGTAATCGGATCAACCGCGGAGAACGGTTCGTCGAGCAGCAACAGACCCGGCTTCAGCATCAGCGCCCGGCAAAGACCGAGCCGCTGCTGCTGTCCGCCGGAAAGCTGCGCCGGATAGCGATTCGAAACGCTTGCCGGCAACTCCATCTGCTCGAGCAGGTCACGGTAGCGGTCTTCGACGGTCGAGTCCGCCCACCCTTCCAGCTTCGCGAGCAACACCACGTTCTCGCGGCTCGTCAAGTGCGGAAACAGACCTGTCCCCTGTACGGCATAGCCGATGCGCCTGCGAAAACGTTCCAGCGGTTCGCCGGGAACGGGCGCGCCGAACACCTCGACACGGCCCGCATCCACACGTTCAACGGCGTTGATCAAGCGCAGCAGGGTGGTCTTGCCGCTGCCGCTTTCACCAACAACGGCGGTGGTCTCGCCGGACGGAAACGCGAGGTCGACCCGATCGAGGGCAACCTGTTCGCCGAAGCGCTTGCTCACGCCGAACAGTTCGGCTACCGCGTTCACAGCCCGTACGCCGCTCGCAGTTCTTCCCCGTGTGCCTTGAGGGCAAGCAGCAACTCTTGCCGGCGCCCCGTCTCGGACTCAAGCGTGGCTGCAACTTCCGACTCAAATTGCCCCAACGTCCGCCAGGGCGCGTCGCCGGCCCCGAGCTTGTCCCGTACCCAGGAATGCCACCCTTCCCTTTCCCCCGCGTCCTGCCAGGAGGGGAATCCACGCGCCTTGAGGCGTGCCACCAGCGTCTTCAGACGCCGGTCCCGGTAGTCCAGGTCCACCCAGCGATTCGCGGTCAGCTCCCGGTTGAAAGTCTCGCAACGCGCCTTGTCCTCGTCCTTCAGGAACCCCTCGTAAAGCGCGGCATCCACATCGGGCGCCGGCTCCACCGCGCCACGCGCGTAGACCCGCTGAATCTTCTCCGCAACGCCGGGCTTCTTGAGGCGCCGCATCCGCTGTGCTGCCAGTGTCCGGTCGAACTGCAACCGCTCCGCATCCGCTTCCGTGACCACGTCCGCTACCGCCACGAACGGGCACTTGTTAATGCGGATTTCCTTGAGGGGCGGGCGCACCGGCGCATTGGGCGTGAACAATGCGTCGCGGATCCGCTGCTCCGGCCAGTCCAGGAGCAACTCCACATCTTCCCCGAGGTCGGCGACGATGATGGAATTACTGTTCGCCGGGTGCCGGCAGATGGAGACAATCGGCGCCAAACCCTTGCGCTGGCGGGGGTACATGCCGGAAACATGCACGCAGAGCCGCGCCCCGGCAGGCTCGAGGAGTTCGCGTATCTTGCGTTTTTTGCGTCCCGCAAAGTGATAGGCGAACAGCTTCGGCTGCTTTTCCCGGATCAGGCGTGCCAGCGCGACGGTGGCCCGCGCATCCGACAGCGCATCGTGAGCATGGCCGTGGTCCAGCCCGTTGGCGGCTGCCAGTGCTTCCAGCCTGTAGACGGGCAACCCCTCCTCGTCCACCGGCCACTCGATGCCGTCGGGCCGCAGCGCGCCGGCGGCACGCACCAGGTCGATGATGTCCCAGCGCGAATTGCCGTTCTGCCACTCGCGTGCGTAGGGGTCCATCAGGTTGCGGTACAGTCCGAAGCGGACGAATTCATCGTCGAACCTGAGGTTGTTGTAGCCCACGACGCAGGTATTCGGTTCGCAGAACAGTTGGTTGACGCGCCGCAGCGCCTGCCACTCGGTAATGCCCCGCTCCCGGGCAAGCTGCGGCGTGATGCCCGTTACCAGGGTTGCGCCCGGGTTCGGCAGAACGTCGTCCGGCAGGGTCACGTAGGTGCTCCAGGGGTCGCCGACCTCATTGAGTTCGCGGTCCGTCCGCAGACCCGCAAACTGGACGATCCGGTCCCAACGCGGTTCCGTGCCGGAAGTTTCCAGGTCATACCAGTAGAACGTATCGGGCACGATGCCTCCAGAAGCGTTGACGATTGCAAGCAAGGAGAACACGCCTCCCGCTTTGCATTCTCGCATTGTTGGCCCGCCGGCTCACCAGCAGGCCCGGCTACGGATGCAGCCGGCCTGCCCGGCAGCACAAGACTTTAGCCCGACCTATTCATGAATGAACTACTGCGGCAGTCAATAGCAGCGAAATCACCGGGCGTACTCCCGCCGCGTGCTCAACGTGCTGCAGCACGCGTCCGTGCACCCAGCGCTTTCACTACTCCTCATCTTGCCAGCCTCGCTACGTCCATTCACGAATAGGTCGGGTTAGAAGTCGCAGGGTGCCCGAACAGTCTCTTCGCCTGACGCGTTTGCTGCGGGGGCCAACCGCTGCAAAGCGGCCGTCCGCTCATCGGCACCGAGCGCGGCCAGCGCATCCACTGCCTCCAGGAACCCGGCCCAGTCGCCCGCCTGCCGGTGCAGCGCCGCAAAAGCCGGCCGCCAGTCGGCATAAGCACCCAGGGCGACCAGATAGGCGTTGTTGACCCCATCCACCAACCCGTCAAAGGAGCCGCCTCCGAGGCTGGACCGACGGTCGCGGTAGCAACGCCGGAAAGCCTCCAGCACCCGGGCCTTCTCGCGGTAGCGCCGTCTTTCGTCGCTGTCCTGGCGGTATACGGCGTCAAGGCGGTTCCGGGTCTGCAGCAGCAATCGCTTGAGGTCTCGCCAGGCCTGCCGGGCACCCTGGTTCGCGATGAATTCCGAAGCGCGGCCCTTCGCTTCGAACCAGCGGCGCGCGCCGGTCAACCCGGCATACTCCGCAAACGACTCGTTGAAGACCACGTCATCCCTGACCCAGATACGCCGGTGCGCGAGTTCATGAATCAACAGTTCGACGAGCCGGACCTCGGGCCAGTCGATGAAGGTGCTCAACAGGGGATCGTTGAACCAGCCCAGGGTGGAATAGGCCGGCACGCCGGCCACATGGGTCTCGAACCCCGTCGCTGTCAGCCGCGCAGCGGCCCTCTCGGCATTCCTGTGGCGGAAAAAACCCCGGTACGGCACGCAGCCGACCACCGGGTAGCACCAATGTCGGCCCTCCAGCGAAAGAGGCGGCGCGGCAAACAGGTTCCAGACGACATACGGCCTGTCCAGCGCCGCGTAGGCGCCGAAGCTGCCGCCGCCGTCGACGTCCAGTTCTGTACGCGAGAACTCCAGGATGTCGCCGGCGAGCGCCAGGCGTTTCCGGAGCGGCGCCGGCGTTTCCGGATCCTCCAGCAGTGACTGTACCGACCGGCTCGAACGGGCCAGTTCAAGCTGCCCGCCCACCGCCTGGGCATAGTAACCGAAGGTTGCACAGCCGCCGCCAAACAGCAGCACCGGAAGCAGCACCGTGACCCCCACCAATTGCAGGAAAAGTGCCTGCCGATCACGCCAACCGCGGCAGCAGGACGGCCTCCCGGCCGGTGCGACGGTAACGACAAGCGAGGCAGGACCGACAAGCGGGTCGAACCCGCGGGCTCGCAGGGAACAAATCTGCCGTGTCCGGCAGCGAGCCGGCATGCCCGCCGGGAAGCCACCGTCGGTTCGCTGGAAAGGCAGTTTCATCTGTGTTAATCAACCGGCATGGCAACGCTGAAAGGCTCGCTGTCGCTTCTTTTCATACTGCTGATAACGATTGTAGTGTGCGTGCCGCTTTATGCGATGGCCCTTCTGCGCCTGCCGCTTTCAGGCGCCCCGCGCCGCGCCCTGACCCGGCGCATGGACTTCGCCATCGACTTCTGGGTTTCCAGCAACCGCTTCCTGGTCAGGGCGCTCAGGCTGGTCGAACTCGAGATTGACTGGCCCGCGGAGCCACTGTCGCGGCGCAAGTGGTACGTAGTGGTGTGCAATCATCAGAGCTGGGCGGACATCCTGCTGCTGCAGAATGCCTTCCGGCCGGCGATTCCGCCGCTCAAATTCTTCACCAAGCGCGAGTTGATCTGGCTGCCGTTGGCCGGGCCGGCCATGTATGTACTGGGATTTCCCTACGTCCGTCGGGTCGGCAAGGCAGAACTTGCGGCCAACCCGGCGCTGAAACACGCAGACCGGGACAGCACGCTGGCCGCCTGCAGGGTTTTCCGGAACCATCCGACGTCCGTGCTGATCTTCCTGGAAGGCACCCGGTTCACCGACGCCAAGCGTGCGGCCGGGCACAGCCGCTTCGAGCGCCTGCTGAATCCGCGTACCGGCGGTCTAGCTTACGTGCTCAGCGGGCTTCGGGGCGAAGTCGAACAACTGGTCGACGTCACCATCTCCTATCCCGGCGGCCCGCCGTCGTTCTGGGAATTCCTGTCAGGCAGGTGTCCGCGGGCGCGGATGACCGTTCTGGCGCTCGACCTCGACCCCGCCGCGCAGAGTGACGAGCCGAAAGCCCAGCGCGAGGCATTGCAGACTTTCGTTGAGGATCTCTGGCGGGCAAAGGACGCAAAGCTCGGCGCCTCTGCGGCGTCCTGACGATACCGCCCTTCATCGCCGCAGCCGCAACCGAAGACCGCTTGCGACGGGCGTACCTGGGTCCGGGTGGAAAGAACTCCGTCTCAGAGCGGGGAAGGAGCCGGCCTCAATGCATCGAGTCGCTGCTCGATGTCTACCAGTCGCGTATTGAACTGCCTGCGGTAGGAGTCGATGGCGGCAATGGCCTGTTCGTGCTCCTCGACGCTGCTGTTCACGCCCGCAACGGTCTGTGCCGCTGCATTCACCTTGTCCACCAGGTCCCGTTGCCCACGCAGTACACGCTGGAGCTGGAGTTCGATCGACGCAAGCTGGTCGGCCACCTCCTCCTGCCGGCCCAGCGCATTCTCATGGCGCGCCACGGTGCTCTTGAGCGACTTGTCGGTGGACTCCAGCGCCTGAATCGTTGTGCGGTGCGATCGCAGCAGCTTCTGGTTGTCCTGAATCCACTTCTTGTTGCGGTCGTTGGAAACCGCCCACAGTTTTCTGATCTCCGATTCCCAGAAGTTGATCTGCTCGTCGGTCTCGCCGGCGGTTTCGCTCATCACCTGGTCGGTCATCTGCAGGCGCTCCTCGAGCGCCTCGATACGCGTGTTGGCGTCGGCAAGCCGTTCCTGCTCGTCGGTGAGCAGGCGGTGCTGGTTGGCGATGAACCACCCGGCTACGGCAAGCCCCGCGGCCAGGACCGCGAGCACAAGGGTGAACCCGACCATTCTGCCGCTGCCACCGGCACCGCCGCCGCCACCGCGCCGGCGGGAAGCCGCGGGAGTGCGCCGGCGGACATCCTCCGGTGCCGCTGAAATGCTCGGGGTGTCGGGATTTTCCGACATGAGTCGATCCTTGCTAACCGTGCCTGCGCCGCTCGCCCGGCGCCAACCCCACCACGGCGGGAAACCGTTCGCAGGCGTTATGCGGGGGTTGACCGCTTACAGAATTTGCAACAGGCCCCATAGCACCAAGATCAGCACGAACCCGGAGGTGATCACGCCGCGAACCGAGGCGATCGGGCCGGGCTTGCCGACAATGGCGTTGATCTCGATTGCCGCGATGATTACCAGTGCCGCGATCAGGGCATTCATCTCGCTCATCATGCTGCCGTTGGGCAGGTGCGCGCTGGAGCCCATGAAGTACAGCATGGGGATGGAGAAAAGCGTGTTGGTACGCGAAGCCAGGGCCGCCTTGGGCGCCGCCGCGGCCGCCTCGGGCAATGCTTCGCCGCCGCCCGCGATCTGTTCGTTGGATGCGATCAGGATCTTCTGGTTGGGCCAGATGATCAGCCAGACATTCAGGAACATCAGGATGGCCATGGCAGAACCGATGATGATGTCGACGGTGGCTCCCATCCCGCGGAGGTAGAGCATGATCAGCCCTGTCAGGAGGGTGAGCATCGCTCCCCAACGGAACCACCACAGCGCCCGCGGGACGAGCTTGGTGAACGCGTCCGTTCGCGCGCCGCCATCGGCTTCCTTGAAGTACTCGGTCTGCACGAAATTGAAGTAATAGAGCAGACCGATCCAGGTGATACCCGCCAGGAAGTGACCCCATTTGGCAAGATAGTCAATCACCATTTCCGTCTCGGACATAATTCCCTCCACGCCAGTTCGTTCATGTGCCAGGCCGGTGAAGCCGTGGCGCCCTTGACCGGCAAATATATCGCGGCCCCGAGACGGAACCAACCGATATTTTCGGACAGCGGGAATCGGCAGCATGCAAACGGATTCGGCCGGGATGACGCCGAAGGCCGCAGGACGCGGAAGCCAGAAATGAAAAACCCCGGACGTGCCGGGGTTTTCCGAATGCGATTCCCGTGGGATCGCCTTACATCATGCCGCCCATGTCGGGCATGCCGCCACCGCCGCCCGGCATTGGCGGGGGCTTGTCTTCCGGCAGTTCGCTGACCATCGCTTCCGTCGTGATCATGAGACCCGCAACGGAGGCGGCCGATTGCAGCGCCGAGCGGACGACCTTGGCCGGATCCAGGATACCCATGTCCAGCATGTCGCCGTATTCGCCCGTAGCGGCATTGAAGCCTTGGTTGCCGTCCAGCGCTACGACCTTGTCGAGCACCACTGCGCCTTCGACACCGGCATTGACCGCGATCTGGCGCAACGGCGAACTCATGGCACGGGCAGCAATGCCGATACCGACATTCTGGTCTTCGTTATCGCCTTCGACGCTGGTTACCGCGTCCAGTGCCCGCACCAGGGCAACGCCGCCGCCGGCGACCACGCCCTCTTCCACCGCTGCCCGGGTGGAGTGCAGCGCATCTTCGACGCGCGCCTTCTTCTCTTTCATTTCGACTTCCGTCGGCGCGCCCACCTTGATGACGGCAACGCCGCCGGCCAGCTTGGCCAGCCGCTCCTGCAGCTTCTCGCGGTCGTAATCGGAGCTGGTGTCCTCGATCTCTGCGCGAATCTGCTTGATGCGGCCTTCGATGTCGGCCTTGGCGCCTGCGCCGTCGACGATGGTCGAGTTTTCCTTGGTGGAGGAGACGCGCTTGGCGGTGCCGAGATCATCGAGCGTTGCGCCTTCCAGCGTCAGCCCGACCTCTTCCGAGATCACCGTGCCGCCGGTGAGGATGGCGATGTCCTGCAGCATGGCCTTGCGGCGGTCGCCGAAACCCGGCGCCTTGGCGGCGGCCACCTTGACGATGCCGCGCATGTTGTTGACCACCAGGGTCGCGAGCGCCTCGCCTTCGATATCCTCGGCGATCACCATCAGCGACTTGCCGGACTTGGCCACGGATTCGAGGACCGGGAGCATGTCGCGGATGTTGGAGATTTTCTTGTCGCACAACAGTAGGTACGGCTCTTCGAGATCCGCCGACATCGAGTCCTGGTTGTTGATGAAGTAGGGGGAGAGATAGCCGCGGTCGAACTGCATGCCTTCGACCACGTCGAGCTCGTTGTCGAGGCTGGTGCCTTCCTCGACGGTGATCACGCCTTCCCGGCCCACCTTGTCCATGGCATCGGCGATGATCTGGCCGACGGCGGTGTCGCTGTTGGCGGAGATGCTGCCTACCTGGGCCACCGAGGTCGAGTCCTCGCAGGGCTGGGACATGTTGCCGATGGCCGCAACGGCGGAGGCTACCGCCTTGTCGATGCCGCGCTTGAGGTCCATGGGGTTCATGCCCGCGGCGACGGATTTCAGGCCCTCGGTCAGAATCGACTGGGCCAGTACGGTTGCGGTGGTGGTGCCATCGCCGGCTTCGTCGGAAGTCTGGCTCGCCACTTCCTTGACCATCTGCGCGCCCATGTTCTCGAACTTGTCCTTCAGTTCGACTTCCTTGGCAACGGACACGCCGTCCTTGGTGACCGTGGGCGCCCCGAAGGACTTGTCGAGTACCACGTTGCGGCCCTTCGGGCCCAGCGTGACCTTGACGGCGTCGGCCAGCGTATTCACGCCCTTCAGCATCTTGCCGCGGGCGTCGTCTCCAAATTTTACGTCTTTCGCGCTCATTGCTTGTTCCTCTTGAACGTTTAATCCTTTTCCTGCGTGGGGCTCACGCTCTCCCCGGCTTCAGCCTCTGTGTACCCGCGGGAGTTTCAACTCCGCGCGCCGGCCGGCCCGGGTTTCCTTCAGTCTTCCAGTACGCCGTAGATCTCGCTCTCGCTGAGGATGAGAAGCTCGTCCCCGTCGATCTTCACGGTGTTGCCGCCGTACTGCCCGAATAACACCCGGTCGCCGGCTTTGACATGCGGCTCGTGGAGCTTGCCGTTGTCCAGCAGTTTTCCGGGGCCGACCGCCAGGACTTCGCCCTGCGAGGGTTTCTCAGCCGCGGAATCGGGCAGAACGATGCCACCTGCGGTGGTGGTCTCTTCTTCCAGCCGGCGCACGACAACGCGGTCATGTAGAGGTCGAATGTTCATTGACTGATATCTCCCAATTTCCTTGCCTCTCCCCTGCCTCGACAACGGGCAGGGGTCCAGTTTCCCGTGCTCGAAAGCACCACTTAGCACTCTAACGCAGAGAGTGCTAAACCAAAGCGCGGTAATGATAGGGGCGTTTCCACGAGTTTCAAGCCCTGCGCCGTATTTTTTTACCCTGGAGGGCGGTGCTTTCGTATCGATTCGAAAGCATGTAAAAGACCCCCATGAAATTCATCCGGAACAGCCGCCCGCAGAGCGATGCGCCGGGCCGGACGAGCAGGTGGACAACGGGTGCGGCCCTGATTGTCTCGACACCGCCGAGCGCGCAAGCGAAGCTCGGATCAACCGCCCGTATCGTGCCCGCCGGCCGTTGCATCAGGCGCGTGGCCACGACTCTCTTCCTGTCCCTCATGCTGCCAGTGTCCGGTGGCGTTCAGGCGGCAGGGGCGCAGGCACCGGATGCCCTGGCCCCCTTCGCCGTCGGCAACACCACTCTGTTCATCCACGATCCCGGCCGCGGATTCGACGAGGCGGCGGGAATCGAGGCCGGCATACGTACGTTGATTACCGAAGTCTGGTACCCGGTCGAGCACGAATCGATCACACCTTTCCGGCGCGCCACCTACGGCGACTACGTGTTCGGCAACCGCTCCGTGCACCGGTTGATGATGACCCGCACCACCTTCTTCCACCTCACGCCCGATACGGTTGCTCCCGGCATCACCAACGCCCGGATCGATGCGGCCATCGATGAACTGTTCACCCGTGAACGCGGGAGCTACACCGATGCACCGGTGGCAGGATCGCGCACCCCGTTTGCGGTCGTCGTCATGTCTCACGGCGATGCGGGCAGCCGCTACAACATGCAGACCACCTGCGAGCACCTGGCCGCGCACGGTTACCTGGTCATCGCGCCGGAGCACACGGGCAATTCACCTTTCTCGATGACCGGCGAGGATCCCGCCCTGGCAGAGGACGACGGCGATGCGGCCATCAAGGCCCGAATGGCAGGCGTGCTCGAGTCGTTCAACGAATACGGTACCTACGGGCCTCTCGACAACTACGGCCAGAGCTACACGCCGCTGGCCGAGGACCGGTCGAGCGCGGGAGCACTGCTGGCGCTGGATAAGGCGCTCCTGCAACGGCTCGCCGACCTGCGGGCCGTACTCGACGCACTCGAGCGCATGAACCGGAAAGGGAAATTCGCGGGAACCCTGGACCTCGCACGCATCGGCCTGATGGGCCGTTCCTTCGGCGCATCGACCGTGCTGACCGCCTTGCCGCTCGAGCACCGTTTTCTGGCGGGGGTAGCGGTGGCGCCTCCGTCAATGCCGGACCCGCGCCCCAGCTTGCCCGCGGAACTGCTGGTACCGGCGGGGCAGGAATCGGCAATCCTCGGTGCGGAAGGCCCGTACGGGCCGGGCGAGATCAGCCGGCCCACGATGTTGCTCATGGGCGCCGAGGACAGGCTGATCATCGGCCTCGCGGCGGCGCGTGCAGAAGCGGCCGGCACCCGGACGCCCACTGCCGAAAACCCGTTCCCAACGCTCAGGACGGCCTTCGAGAACGCCGGCGCGCCCGTCGTATGGGCGATGCTGCGCGATGCCAACCACGCCAGCTTCGGCGTGTCCGGCGACTACTGGTGGCCGGAACTGAAACCACGGGAATTCCCGCGTTACTTTCAGCCCGACGTTTTCTACCGGCTCGCCGACCCGGAACTCGCACATCGCATCCAACGGGATAAAATCCTGGCGTTCTTCGATCATTTCGTCGGCAAGAGACCCGGCTCCCGAGGCAGCCTGCTTGCCAACGATTTCGCAAATGAGGGTTTCGTACTGGAACACCGCGGATTTTGACCGTCCTGTTCACGAATGGCCCCGGTCTGTCTCCGATGCCCTGTCCGAACGATTTCCCGCAGTTGAGAGACCGTTCAGTGCGATGCGCGACCGTGGCCACGGCCTGCCGGGTCACCGCAGGCGGGGCCGGGGGCGAGGAGATTTCATGACATGTCCGAACAGCAAACCCCGGAGGAACGCGTCTGGCAGGTGGTGGCCATGATCCCGCCCGGCAAGGTCGCCACATACGGCCAGGTGGCGGCGCTGGCCGGGATGCCCAGCCATGCACGGTTCGTGGGGCGCACCCTTGCCAACCTGCCCCGCGGCACCCGCCTGCCCTGGCACCGGGTGGTCAATGCGGGCCTGCGCATCTCGTTGCGCGAGGGCAGCGGCGGCCATGTCACGCAAAGGCAGCGCCTCGAACAGGAGGGTGTGGAATTCATCGGGCAGCGCGTGGCGCGCGGCTACCGTTGGCAACCGGAGTAGCGGCATGAGCCGGGCGGACAGGAAGAAGTGGAACGAACGCTATCGCGCGGGAGCGTTCGCCGAGCGGACGCACCCCAGCGCCCTGCTCGAAGACTGGATCGACCGGCTGCCCCTGGGCCGCGCACTCGACCTGGCCTGCGGCGCCGGACGCAATTCCCTGTTCCTGGCCCGCAACGGGTTCGAGGTGACCGGCATCGATATCTCTGCGGCAGGGTTGGAAAGAGCCCGGCGTTCGGCCCTCGATGCCGGGCTGGATATCGACTGGCGAAAGCAGGACCTCGACGACGGGTTGCGGGTCGGCGGCAAATTCAGCGTCATCTGCGTGTTCCGTTACCTGAACCGGAACCTGCTTGGCAGCCTGTCCCCCCTGCTCGCACCGGGCGGAATGCTGTTGGTCGAGGAGCACCTCGCCGTCGACGCAGCATCGTTGCAGACCCCGGTCGCCGGCCCCTCCAATCCCGCGTTTCTGGTCAAGCCCGGCGAACTCCGGGCACTGGCGGCGAATCTGGAGTTGCTGCACGGGGAAGAAGGGATCGTCACCGATCCAGACGGTCGGCAGGTGGCGCTGGCGCGACTCGTCGCCAGGAACGGCCGGAGCGAAGAGACGGCCGGCCGTGCCGTGCCGAAGGCTCTATGCGTTTGAGCGTGCTACGCGAACGCCGTGCCGACGCGACGTGCCACATTGTCATCATTCCGTATTGCGGAATTCAGCCCCTTCCTCGTAGTAGCGATGGTGCCAGATGCCCTCTCCCGGCTCGTTAGCCAGCGGCATCCGCCAGGTGGTCAGCCTTGCCCCGTCCAACGGCAAACGATACAGCCCACGCGGTTGTTTGATCGTGTTGCGGATATAGGCCGCCGCCCCCTCCGGGGCGACGTACCGCTCTGCAATGCGCCGATAGAGGTCACGCCACACATCGTCTTCGCCGATGTCGTAAACCAGTTCCGCGCGCCCCTCGGCCAGCACCTTGCGGTACGGCATCGCCTGCTCGTCGATGCACAGCGCCACGCGCGAGTCCCGGCGCAGGCAGGCAAACCATTCCGAACGCTTGCGCGGGGTGAACCAGATCGCCTCATCCTCGAACAGGAACCAGATGGGCGTGACCAGCGGGCTGCCGTCCTCCCGCACCACCGCAATGCGCATGAGAACACCCGGTTCCTCCAGAAAAATCCTGAATTCCGCACTGCTCAATTTCGGCATGTCATCCTTCCCTGGTTCCGAACTCCCGTCGTCGCGATGTCAGTCAAAGATTGACTGCAAAATAATGCAGTCATAGACTGCATTCAAACGATTCGCCTGTGCACGGGAACATCTGACGATCATGAAAACCATAACCGTACGCAACATTCCGGTTGAACTCGCTTCGGCGCTCGAAACCGAGAAGCGCCGCCGCGGGCTCTCATTGAACCGTACCGTAGTCCAGCTGATTCAGGAAGCGCTCGGGATGGCGGGCAGGGGGCGGCGCAGCAACGGGCTGCACAAGCTCGCCGGCACCTGGAGCGAGGAGGAATTCCAAAGTTTCGAGAAGGCGACGGCGTCCTTCCGGGAAATCGATGCGGAAATCTGGAAATGACGCGGATCTGCCTGGATACGTCCGCATACAGTCACTTTCGCAAAGGCGATGCCCCCGTCACCGGGCATCTGGATCGTGCCGACTGGATCGGTGTACCTGGCGTGGTGATCGGTGAACTCTGGGCCGGTTTCCTGCTCGGCAGCCGCCTCGACCGAAACGTTGCCGAACTGGACGAATTCCTCGATCACCCGGTGGTTGAGGTCCTCCCCGTCGATGCCGATGTCGCGCAGATCTACGGAGAAATCATCGTCGACCTGCGGCGGGCCGGCCGTCCGCTGCCAACCAACGACATCTGGATTGCGGCCATCGCGGTGCGGGCCGGTGGTACCGTGCTGACTTTCGACGAGCATTTCCGCGAAATCGGCCGGGTAGGCGCCATCGTACTTTCCCAACCGTCGCCCGATTGAAATTCGCCGGCGTTCTCGTATCGTGACCTCATCTACACCCGGTTCGGTGGAGGACTCGCGATGACCCAACCGTTGCCCCCGATGCCAAATGGCCTGACCCCCGAGTGGCTGACCGCGACCCTGAGGGAAAACGGCGTCCTCGCGCCCGACATTACCATTTCCGGCGTGGTGGCCAGCCAGGTCGGCGAGGGAGTGGGCATGATGAGCGAGTTGTGCCGTGTGACCCCCACCTATGACGGCCCCGCAGGCGATGCGCCCCGCTCCTTCATCGCCAAGTACGCGTCGCAGAACCCGACCAACCGGCAGATTGCGATGAGCTTCAACCTCTACGAACGGGAGGTGCGCTATTTTGCCGAACTCGACGCCCTGACCAGCGCCCAGTGCCCGGACACCTACCTGACGGAACTCGACGGCGACAGTTTCATCATTCTGATGGAAGACATGGCCGACTATCGGGTAGGCAACCAGATCGTCGGGGCAACACTGGAAGAAACCGAAACCGCCATCGACGAACTGGCCAAGCTGCACGCCGCCTTCTGGAACAACGTGGACGGCATCTCCTGGATTCCCCACGTCGCCGGCAGCCAGCACGCGCTGAACATGCAGGCGGGCACCGAGGCAGGCTGGGAGACGATGGTGTCCCTGTTCGGCGACTACCTCTCGCCGGCCGTGCTGGCCATGCGGGACGACCTGAAACCCTCGATCGCCCCCCTGCAGAAATACATGGACCAGCCGCCGCTGACTCTCTCCCACGGCGACTTTCGCATGGAGAACTTCCTATTCGGCACCAGGCCCGAACACCATCCCATGGTCATCCTCGACTGGCAGGGACCGCTGCTCGCCCTCGGCATGCAGGACGTCGCGCTGCTGCTCGGCCAGAGCGCCAGGGTTGAAGTGCGGCGCGGGCACGAAAGAAACCTGCTGCGGCGCTACCTGGACGGCCTGGCCGGCGCAGGCGTCGCAGGCTACGGCTTCAATGAGGCCTGGGTCCACTACCGCCACGCCATGCTTTACAACTGGGCTTATGCGACCGTGGTCTCCGGGACCCTGGACGCGACCAACGAGCGCGGGTTCGCCTGGATGGCGCAGATGGTCGCTCGTCAGACAGCGGCAACCGAGGATCTGGATCTCATCGAGATGCTGCCGTTTCGCGGCTGACGGGGCGTTGTCTCAACTCCGGCGCCGGCCGCTTTCACCACCCTTCGCGCGCCCTCCGGCGGCCCGGGCGCCCGGAGCAATTCCCCGCGGGAAATCGCGTTACTGCCCCCTGCGCGCCCCGTCATGGCGCGCCGCCAGCGCCACAAGGAAAAACACCGGTATGCCGACCGCCGCGGCGCCCAGGAAGAACCAGGAATAGCCGACCGCCTCCACCATCGTGCCCGAATACCCGCCCAGCAGCTTGGGAACCAGCGTCATCAGCGAACTGAATATCGCGTACTGCATGGCCGTGAAGGACAGGCTTGTCAGGCTGGACAGGTAGGCCACGAATGCGGCGCTCGCGAGCCCCGCGGTCAGGTTGTCCGCGCCGATGACCGCGTACAGCAGCGCGACGTCGCCCGGCGAGGCGGCCAGAAGAATGAACAGCAGATTGGTCGCCACCGTCAGCACCGCGCCGAGCATGAGCACCTTCATCACGCCGTACTTCAGCGCAAGCCAGCCGCCCAGAAAGCCGCCCAGTATGGTCATCCAGATGCCGAACACCTTGGTAACGGTGGCAATCGCCTCCTTGCTGTATCCCATGTCCAGATAAAAGATGTTGGCGATCACTCCCAGGACGATGTCGGAGACCCGGTAGAAGCCGACCAGCAACAGGATCGGCAGCGCCGCCCGCCCGTAACGCTCGAAGAAGTCCAGCACCGGCGCCACGTAGGTGTCCCGCACCATTGCCTGTCGAACGACCCCGGCAGCCACGCATGCCCGCGCGACCCCAAGGGCCAGGGCCACCGAGACGGCGAGGCGCAGGGCTTCGAGGAAGAAGGCGACAAGCGCACCCTCCACGGCGATGCTGGAGGCCAGCCAGCCTTTCGCCCAGTCCACCCAGTCCCAGAGGGTGACAAAGACGGTAACGAAGGTTCCCACCACGAGTGCAAACAGCAGCACGAAGCGGGCGTAATCCGGCGCGCCGTGGAAGTTGTCGGACAGGTTGCGGCGGACGGGCTCCCGAATGCTCAGCGTGGTCGCGACACCGATGAGCATGGTCGCAGCCATGCACAGATAGGTCCACTTCCAGGCCGCGTATACATAATTCTCGGCCGTGGTGCCGAGCCCCGCGGCAAGGTACAGCGCACCTGCGCCGGCAATCACCATGCCTGCCCGGTATCCCGCCACGTACGCCGACGACAGCATCGCCTGCATCTTTTCGTCCGCGGCCTCGATGCGGTACGCATCGATCACGATGTCCTGGGTGGCCGAGGAGAATCCCAGGGCAACCGCAGCGAACGCCATCAGCGTCAGGCCCCGGGAGGTACCCGGATCGCAGAACGCCATCGCCGTGATGGAAGCAATCACCGCGAGCTGCGCCACCAGCAGCCAGCCACGCCTTTGACCGAGCCGACTCGACAGCACCGGCAAGGGCAACCTGTCGATCAGCGGCGCCCAGACGAACTTGAACGAATAGCCCAGCGCCGCCCAGCTGAAGAAGGTGGCTGCGCTCCTGTCCACACCCGCTTCCCGCAGCCACAGCGACAGGGTGGCAAAGATGAGCAGCAGCGGCAGCCCGGAGGAAAAGCCCAGCATGAGCAACGCGCCTACCCGCGGGTTGAGCCAAGCCGCCAGACCTGGGGCGCCGTTGTCCGCGGTGAGAGTCCTGCCCTGCATTAACCCGACCTGTTCATGAACGAGCTACTGCTAACGTCAATTGCAGCGAAATCATTGGCCGTGCTCGCGCCGCGTGCTCAACGTGCTGTCAAGCACGGTAAGCGTGCGCTTGACCTGTTGACCAGCGCTTTCATTACTCTTGCCAGCCTCGCTGCCTCCGTTCACGAACAGGCCGGACTGGGGGCGTGTTGCGGCGAGGCTGTTTCAACCATGCCGCCGATGCCTGTTGCGCAATCCATGCATACATGTTCGAGCCCCAGACGGGAATGGGAAGGCCCGGCGCCGCCCCTTCAGTCGCGATAGTTGTCGAACTGCAGCGGCACATCCAGCTCGGTGTCCTTGAGCATGGCGATGATCCGTTGCAGGTCATCGCGTTTCTTGCCGGTGACCCGCAGCTTCGGCCCGTTGATCTGTGCCTGCACCTTGAGCCTCGAGTCCTTGATCATCCTGACGATCTTCCTGGCCGTGTCCCGATCGATTCCCTGCTTGAGCCCGAACAGTTGGCGACGCTGCTTGCCGGCCCCTTCGGACTCGCGCGGGTCGAGGCAGGCTCCGTCGATGCGCCGCCGCGCCATCTTGTCGCGCAGAATGTCCTCCATCTGCCTGAGCTGAAAGTCTTCGTGCGCCAGCAGCTGCACGCCGGCATCGACGAGCTCGAAACTCGCATCGACGCCCCGGAAGTCGAAGCGGGAGCGAAGTTCCCGCCCGGCCTGGTCGACGGCGTTGTTCATTTCGTGCATATCGACTTCGGAGACAATATCGAAGGCCGGCATGGCTCCCTCCCTGAATTGGACAGGGCAGCAAACTTACATGGCTGACGCCGGCATTCCAATCCCGCCACCTCTGCGTGTACGGCCGGCGCTTCGGAACCGTCAGCCCGGCGCGCGTGGGCCCGCTGCGACAAGAGCCGGGAGCGCGCTGTGTGCAGCGCTTCAGCAGGTGGCGTCCCTTGCCAATATAATCGGCATTCGCTGCGGTCGGCGCCTTGCGTCTTCATGCGATGGATACCCCCTCGCTCACCCTGGCCGAAGACTCCGACACGCCTAGCGAATTCTGCAACGCCAGTAACTTATGGGAAAGTACGCCAGATGCCGTTCGGAAATCTCGACACCGCGCTGGCCAACGCCAGGCAACTGCTCAAGGATCGCGCTTTCGAGGCGGCACTCGCCCAGTCGCGCGAGATCCGCAAGCAGTTTCCGCGGGATGCCCGGGCCGTCTACATCGGCGCCGTCGCCAAGAACCGCCTGGGGGATGCGCGCGGCGCGCTGAAGGATCTGCGTCCCCTCGCAAAGCAGGCAACAAGCGCGGCGCCGGTGCTTCACGAATTGGGGCTGGCGTTGCGTGGGAACCGGCAGGCGCGGGAAGCGCAGGCTGCCTTCGAGCGGGCCGTCGAGGCAGACCCGAAGCACGCCCCGGCCTGGCAGGCCCTCGGCCAGGCGCTTGCCGACCAGGGAGACGAAGAAGCCGCCGATGCAGCCTTCCGCGAACAGATGGCCGCGTCAGGCATGCATCCCGGGCTGCGCCAGGCCGTATGGCTGGTTGCCGAGGGCAAGCTCGGCATGGCCGAAGGCATCTGCCGGGACTACCTCCACCGCTGGCCCACGGACGTGAACGCCATCCGCCTGCTTGCGGACATCGGGCTGCAACTGGAGATGTTCGACGATGCGGTAAAGCTGCTGCGACGCTGCCTGGACCTGGCCCCCGACTACCACCAGGCACGCAACAACTTCGCCAATGCGCTCGCCAAGACCGGCCAGTTTGAGACCGCGCTGCAGGAAATCGCGGCACTCGAGGCAGCCGAGCCCGAAAACCTGGCCCACCCCGTGCTCGCGGCGTCGATCCTGGTCAACGTGGGGGAGTACGAACAGGCCATCACCCGCTATGAACGCGCGCTCGAACGCGCCCCCCACCACGCCGGCCTGCAGATGAGCTACGGGCACGCGCTGAAGACCCTGGGGCGGCAGGCGGACTGCATCGCCGCCTACCGGAACGCCATCGCCGCCGACCCCTCGCTCGGAGAAGCCTGGTTCAGTCTTGCCAACCTCAAGACGTTTCGCTTCGAAGATGACGAGATCCGGAAAATGCAGCATCTCGCCGCCAGCGACAAGCTGACACCGAGAGACGAGTTTCACCTCGACTTCGCCCTTGGCAAGGCCCTCGAGGACACGGGCGACCATGACGGCTCGTTCGCCGCCTACGCCCGGGGCAACGAAATCAAGCGTGCCCGGAGCGGCTACGATGCGGATGCCAACACCGAGGCCATGCACGCCATCGCCGCCTGCTGTACCGCCGAGAGGCTGCAGTCCCGCCAGGGTTACGGCCATCCCGCGCCCGACCCCATATTCATCGTCGGGCTGCCGCGCTCCGGCTCCACCCTGCTCGAACAGATACTGGCCAGCCACTCCCAGGTCGACGGCACCATGGAATTGCCCCACATCCCCCACTTCGTTCGGCGCCTCGCGGGCCAGAAGAACAGGTCGGACCCCTCAAAATACCCCGGAGTCCTCTGGGAGCTTGAGCGGGATCAATGCCGGGACCTCGGCCAGGAATTCCTCGATGCCGCCCGGATACAGCGGCGCGGGGCTCCCTTTTTCATCGACAAGCTGCCGAACAACTTCGCCCACATCGGCCTGATCCACCTCATCCTGCCGAACGCCCGCATCATCGACGCGCGCCGGCACCCCATGGCCACCTGCTTCAGCGCCTTCAAGCAACTGTTCGCCGCGGGCCAGGAGTTCACGTACAGCCTCGAGGACATCGGCCGCTACTATCATGACTACACGGAGTTGATGCAGCATTGGGAGCGCGTGTTGCCGGGGCGTGTTCTGAGGGTAGACTACGAAAGCGTCATCGACGATCTGGAGACCCAGGTTCGCAGGCTGCTCCACTACTGCGGCCTGCCGTTTGAACCGGCCTGCCTTCAGTACCACCAGAACCGCCGCGCCGTGCGCACCGCCAGTTCCGAGCAGGTGCGCCAACCGATCTACCGGGACGCCGTCGCCCAATGGCGGCACTTCGATGAGCACCTGGCGCCGCTACGGTCCGCACTCGGAGAGCAAGCACAGGACTGACCCGCACGGCAAAAGACCATCCCCCATGAGTTCCCAACCCGGCACGGCGGGACAATCAGGCAGTGCGCCGAAAGGGAAGCCCCGCGCGCGAACTCGCTGCCCGGTGCTGGCGGCTGTTACATCGAAGCTGAAGAACCACACGGGTTTTTCATGTCATGCAAACCCGACAGGGGCGATCCGCGCGCTTCGGTTGATTTCTTCGCGAATTCCCGTACTGTTCGCCCGTTTTGAGTCGCACCACTTGGAGAGGATGACCTGCCGATGAAAGACAGCACCGTTTCCGCGCCGTTCCGAGTAAAGCCCCTTGTCCGTGCCATTCGGCGCCAATCGCTGGCCTCCGCGGGGGCGGTCGCCCTGGCGGCCGGCGTCGCGGCGCCGCTTCCGGCCCTCGGCCAGGAAGGCCTGAGCATCGAGGAGGTAATCGTCACCGCGCAGAAGCGCGACGAGAGCCTGCAGGACGTGCCGATCAGTATCGACGTGATCGGCGAGGCGGAGCTCGAGAACCTGGGCGTCACCGACTTCGAGGACTTCGCCCAACTCTTGCCGTCGGTCAGCTACGTCAAGCTGGGGCCGGGCAGCGGCAGCATCTACATCCGCGGTATCTCGGGGGGCGGCGAGAGCGTGCTCGGCTCGTCACCCAACGTGGCAGTCTATCTCGACGAGCAGTCCATCACCGATGTAGGCGGCTTTCTTAACCCGCACGTTTACGACATAGCGCGCATCGAGGCCCTGGCCGGCCCACAGGGCACCCTGTTCGGCGCCAACTCCCAGTCGGGCAGCATCCGGCTGATCACCAACCAGCCCAATCCGGCTGGGTTCGAGGCCAACTACGACCTGGAAGTCAATTCCATCGAGAGCGGTGATGTGGGGTACCTGTTCGAAGGCATGGTCAACATCCCGCTGACCGACCAATCCGCCCTGCGGGTGGTCGGCTGGCACAAGGAAGACGCCGGCTTCATCGACAACGAGCCCTACTCCCATACCTTCAGCAACGCCAACGTCCGCGCCGGCCTTTCCGACCCGGCGCTGCTCGCCGAGGCGGCCGACCAGACCTACGACAACGCCGATATCGTCGAAAGCGATTTCAACGAGTCCACCACCTCGGGCTTTCGGGCGCTTCTGGGCATCGATCTGAGCGACAACTGGACCGTCACGGCCGGCGTAATGCGCCAGGAACTGGAGACTTCCGGCGTGTGGGACCACGATCCCTCCGAAGTCGGCGACCTGAAGGTCACCCGGCTGCTGCCGGACGAGGGCGAGGACGAATGGACCCTGGCTTCCCTGGTGGTGGAAGGCGAGGTCTCCGGCTTCGGGCTGACCTACGCCGGCGCCCTGCTGGACCGCAAGTCATACACCCAGGCCGACTACTCCCTCTACACCGACTGGTACATCAGCGGCGGCTTCGTGCAGCGCTTCTACTCCTGTTACGTGTCCTACTTCGGCCAGTGCACCGACCCCCGGGAGCTGTCCACCTACGATGACGACGTGCAGCGGGAAACCCATGAATTCCGCATCGCTTCTCCCACGGACCGGCGCTTCCGGGCACTGCTCGGCGTCTTCTACGAAGACCACGAGCACGACTTCGACTGGGAATGGCACGTGCTGGGCCTGAACGGCC
This sequence comes from Pseudomonadales bacterium, assembly GCA_963663395.1. Classification (GTDB taxonomy): domain Bacteria; phylum Pseudomonadota; class Gammaproteobacteria; order Pseudomonadales; family Azotimanducaceae; genus Azophilus. The sequence goes on along the minus strand of OY760226.1, from coordinate 2,016,687 downwards.
TGCACGGCGCCTTCACGCCCGCGGCGGTCGAACCGCCTGATATCTACTGGACCACGGACATGGTGCGCGGCAACGAGGAACTGGCGTTCTTCGGCGAGGCGGCGTTCGACCTGACCGAGGACATTACCGCCGCATTCAGCTTCCGCCGCTTCGATTCCGAAGTGAGCCTGGTCGGGTTCTACGGCACGGTCTGGTGGCCGCAGCGCTTCGGTGGCCGCGGGCCCGACGAAGAAAACGCCACTCTCGTCACCAAGGACAAGGACACGGTGTTCAAGGGCAATGTCTCCTGGCACGTCAACGACGACATCATGCTGTACGGCACCTATTCCGAAGGCTACCGGCCCGGCGGCCTGAACCGCGACCCGTCCACGGTGGCCGGCTTCGGCTACGACCCGGATTTCGTCGAGAGTTGGGAAGTCGGCGTCAAGGCAACGGGCATGGACGGCAGGCTGCGCTACAACATGGCCGCCTTTACCATGGACTGGGTCGACTTCCAGTTGAGCCGCCTGGACAACTCCATTTCCCCGGCCACGCTGACCTACAACATCGGCAACGCCCGTAGCCGCGGTATCGAAGGCGACATGGCCTTTCTGATCACGGAGGGCTGGGACGTTTCCATGGCTTTCTCCGTGGTTGACGCAGAACTCGCGGAAGACTACTGGGTGAACTCCGCCAACGCGGGCGACGGCAACCCCAACGCCGAGAAAGGCCGGGCACTGCCCCGGGTGCCGAAGTTCAAGGCGAACATTTCCACCCGCTACAGCTTCCAGGTACAGGACTATAACGCGTACGTACAGGCCTACTGGGTGCACACCGGCGGGTCCTGGAACGCCCTGGTCGGCAACAGCCGGGAAGTGCGCGACCGCAAGCGGCAGCATTCCTACGACATCCTGAACGCGGCCGTGGGATTCGAGCGGGGCAACTGGGGCGCGGAACTGTTCGTGCGCAACCTCACCGACGAACGGGCCGAGGTGTTCAAGAACGCCGCCTCCTGGGACAGCCGCATCACGACGAACCGGCCGAGAACCATCGGCCTGCGCTGGCGGCAGAAGATCTAACGGGGCTACGGAGCTACGGGGCTACGGGGCTACGCCGCAAGCCTGGCGAAAATTGGTGACCGGGAGCGAACCCGACTCGCTCGGCAACCCGATCCGCGAATGAGAGGTCCGGCACCCGTCACAGTGCCGTTCGGCCGCCGGCCCGGGTAACCGGGTCGCGGCCTTGCTGACCGGTCCGCATGCGAAGGGGCCGGTTCCATCGGCCTGCGCCGCTTACGCGCCCGGCCTGAGCCCGTTCAGTCCCGCCACACCGCAAATCCACCAGTCTGCAGCGCGTTGTTCTCACGGATGCCCCGTGAACGGCTGTCCCCTGTCGTTTTCCTTTCCCTTTCCCTTTCACTTTCCCTTTCACTTTCCCTTTCCCTTTCTTTTGTCATGAACGGCAAAGTCGAGGGGAACTTTTGCCGCTCGGCAGTGCCCGAATAGGCAAGAGATCGTACCTTTTTCTGCAAGGGTTTCCCGGCAGGCCTCGGGCATCATCCGTACTGAAACCGACTCAGAACGGTACGGATCGGATACCACGCCAGAGAGGATATCGACATGGAGAAAATCAAACGAGTGCTGCCGGGAACCCTGGGTTTCGCGTTACTCGGTTTCGGTTCGGTCGGCGCGGAGACAGCCGCCGCGCAGCTTCAGCCGCCCGCAGATGCCCGTCCCGCCATCGAGGAAATAATCGTCACCGCGCAGAAGCGGGAAGAGCGCCTGCAGGATACGCCGGTTGCGGTAACCGCCTTTACCTCCACCGCCCTCGAAGACCGCGGTTTCGAGGACATCTCGGAAATCGCCGACTTCACGCCGAACCTGGTTTTCGACACCACATCGCCCATCAGCGGTCTGTCCTCCGGAGCCATTGTCTTCATTCGCGGCATCGGCAACTCCGATTTCAGCCTCACCACCGACCCGGGTGTGGGCATCTACGTCGACGGCGTGTACATGTCCCGGTCTGCCGGCGGTGTACTCGACGTGCTCGACATCGAGCGCATCGAGGTGCTGCGGGGCCCGCAGGGAACCCTGTTCGGCCGCAACACCATGGGTGGCGCCGTCAACATCACCGCGCGCAAGCCCGGCAACGAGTTCGGCGGGCAGCTTTCCCTCACGGGCGGCAATTTCGACCGCCACGACCTGCGGGCATCTATCGACATTCCCATCGCCGACCAACTGCGTGCCACCCTGGCGGTGTCCGAAAAGAACCGCGACGGCTTCGTCGACCGGGTGCTGGTCGACGACAAGCTGGGCGACGACGACGAGTTTGCCGTTCGCGGCGTGGTGCTGTTCGAACCCACCGACGCGCTGGACTTCCAGTTGAGCGTCGACCATACGGAAATAGACGAGCAGAGCGCGGGTTCCACCCTCAACGGATTCACGCCCGGGGCGGGCACCGTGGGTTATGCGCTCGCCACATTCGGCGACATCGGCGCGGGCCTCGCGGATCTCGCGCAGTACATCACCGACGGCGAAGACGACATCTCCTACGCTACCGGTGTCTCGGGCACGGAACTCGACCTCGACGGAGTTTCATTCGTCGCCAACTACTTCGGGGCCGCCTTCGACCTCAAGTACACCTTCGCCTATCGGCAGACAGAAGGGGAGTTCAACCGCGACCCCGACAATTCGCCCCACGCCATCACCGAAACCCTGAATCCCGATTACGACCACGAACAGACCACCCACGAACTGCAACTCACGGGCACCGCCTTCGATGAGCGGCTGACCTACGTGGCAGGGCTGTATGCACTTGACGAGGAAGGCACAGACAACGTCTACGTGCCCGTATTCCTGCCCACACCCGACCTGGCGATCGGTTTCCCGGCCGCAATTCACAATCTCGCCGATGTCGACAACGACAGCCAGGCCGCTTACCTGCAGTTGACCTGGGACCTGAACGATGTCTTCTCCTTCACCGGTGGCGTACGGCATACCAAGGACGACAAGAAGTTCGCCTACACCCAGTACATCGCCGCCGATCTTGCCGGCAACCCGCTGCCGTTCTTCCCGGGCGCCGTAACGGAAACCGGGGAGTTCAGGCCCGGCCTGCTGCCCATCGTCGGCAACGGCAGCGGCGCCGTCGACGACACCTTCAAGGAGACCACGTTGAAGTTGGGTTTCGATGCGCATCTGGCCGACGGCACGCTCGTCTACTACAGCTTTTCTCAGGGGTTCAAGAGCGGCGGATTCGTGTTGCGCTACGTCGAGTATGTCCCCCAGGTGCGCACGTTCGAACCCGAACTGCTGGACACCCATGAGATCGGCGTCAAGTGGCAGGGCTTCGATGACCGTGTGCGCCTGAACGCGGCCGCCTTCCTGTCGGATTACCAGGAGGTTCAGGTCACGTTCTTCGACAGCCTCGGCGGCCCGGTGACCGCGAACTCGGGCTCCGTGGACATCGCCGGCGTGGAGTTCGAGTTGACCGCCCTGGTGACGGCCAATCTGCGGCTCGACCTCGGCTACGGATACCTGGACGCCGACTACGACGAGATCAATCCCATCGCCGGCCTGTCGCTCACCATCGACGAGTCCGCCAAGCTCGTCAACACCCCGTCGCACACCTTCATCGCGGGCGTCGAATACAGCATTCCCTGGCACGCCAACGAACTGGCGTTCCGGCTCGACTACGCCTACACCGACGATGTGTTCAACGACTCCCAGAACTCCCCCTTCCTGTTCCAGAAGGCATACGACACCCTGAACGCGTCCCTGCGCTTCTCGGTGGGCGAATCGACGGACATCGTCGCCTTCGTCGAGAACCTGACCGATGAGCGATTCATCGAAAGCGGCGACTCGAATTTCGGCCTGGGCTTCCACGAGGCCAACTACAACCGGCCGAGGGAATACGGCATTACCGTTCGTCAACGGTTCTAGCCCGACCTATTCATGAATAGACGGTTGAGCAATTAACAGGCATAGGGTGAATCTGATCATGACCGAGACGTTCAAGGCGGCCGTTGTACAGGCAGCTCCCGAATTCATGGACCTTGAAGGCTGCATCGACAAGGCTCGCGGGCTCGTCGAGCGGGCCGCCCAGGAAGGGGCCCGGCTGGTCGCTTTCTCGGAATGCTGGTTTCCCGGGTATCCCTGGTGGATCTGGCTTTCCGCCACGGCCCACAACATCAAGTACTTTCAGGCCTATCACGAAAACAGCCTGGCAGTCGGCGGCGAGGCCTTCGAGGAACTCCGGCGCATCGCCCGAAACAACGGCGTTTTCCTTTCCGCAGGCGCCAGCGAACGCGATCACGGCTCGCTCTACATTGCCCAGTTCCTGTTCGACGACCAGGGCGAATTGCTGCAGGCACGCCGCAAGCTGAAACCCACCCACGCCGAGCGCACGGTGTTCGGCGAGGGCAACGGCAGCCACCTGGATGTGCTGGACACCGAACTGGGCAATATCGGCCAGCTTTGCTGCTGGGAGCACCTGCAGCCGCTGACCAAGTACGCCATGTACAGCATGCACGAGCAGGTGCACATCGCGGCCTGGCCCTCATTCAGTTGCTACCCCCAGGCCTACTCCCTGGGCCCGAAGGCAAACGGCGCCGCCTCCCAGGTCTATGCACTGGAAGGCCAGTGTTTTGTGCTCGCCCCCTGCGGGGTGATCTCCCCGGAGATGATCGACCTGCTGGTGGAAACCGGGGATCAGGCCTCACTCATCCGGGCCGGCGGCGGTTTCGCCCAGGTCTATGCTCCCGACGGCAGCCCCATGTGCGAACCCCTGCCCGAAGATCAGGACGGGTTGCTCTTTGCGGAACTCGACCTCGGCGCCATTGCCGTGGCCAAGTCATTTGCCGATCCGGTCGGTCACTATTCGCGTCCGGATGTCACCAGGCTGCTACTGAATCGCTCTCCGCAGCCGCGGGTGGCGGAGTTCTCGCCGAAAAGCGGTGCAGAAGCAGGAGCGGCCGACGTTTTCGAGGAAGCGGACGCTCCGGGAACGCAACCGCCATGATTTCCTGAGAAAGAAAGGAGGCTCATCATGCCGCGCAACAATATGCCTGCCGGTTGGGACCCGCCCGCGCCGGCATGGCAATCGGCTTGGCGCGACCGGCAAAGCCCGCTAGTAACCGGGGTTTTCGGTATTCAGAACGAAAAACCCACCCTTCTCGATAACTGGGCAGCGGGAGCAATCTCCGGAGCCCATGCGCCATTCGCAACCGAGCGGGGCACCTACGTCGACCGCTTCGGAGTCTCCAACTTTCTTTACGTCTGTTACTGGCGCAAACCCGACTATGACGATTGGTGGTCCCTGGATGCCAACTCCGGCTGGTGGAGCGACATGGAGCGTATCGCCGACCGGGTCGGCTACTGGCGCGAAGTCTTCGCGATGCCGTTCGACCGCTTCGAAACCCTGCACTCCACGGAAAGTCCCCACGGCATCGGCGTCTCCGCGGACGGGATGGAAGGCCCCATCATCGAGCACGGCTACCCCGGCGGCATGAGAGACAGGATACCCCTCTCCGAATCCAGCGATCTGCGCAACTCTGCCGACATGGCAACACGCCTCGAGTCCCGAACCACCAACGGCGGCCTGCGCGTAGTTGTTACACCGCCCGAAAACATGTGTGTCATCCGGTCGGGACAGAACTGGGGTTTCTGCAGCCCGGAACAGCGGCGCTGGTATCTCGAAAAACTGCATCCGGTCCTGTTGGAAGGCATGCATTACCTGGGCGATAATCCCCGCGAGACCAATTGCTATTCGCTACGCTTCGTCGACAGGAAAGACGATTCCTGGGGTGCCATGGAGCAGTCGTTCGGATTGGGGTTCGCCACGGATGTGCACGCCTTCGAGCAGTGGGCAAAGAGCCATCCCACGCATCTGGCCATATTCGATGGCTTTCTGAATATGGTCGACACCTTCGGTGCCGACCTGCAACTGCGCCTCTGGCACGAGGTCACCGCCTTGCCCGGCAGCGGGTGCGAGTTCGAATATATCGGCTGCCATCCCGGAACCGGGTTGCTGTGTTACGCCTGAGGCTTGCCAACCGATGACGACCTACCTGCTTGAAGGCCGCTACCGGAAAGAAACTACCGATCTCGACGACAGGGATCGCACCGGTTACTGGCGCGACGTCATCTGCGACGAATTTGTCAGGCTCGACTGCAGCAAGCTGGCCGATGACTTCAAGGGCGAACTGCGCGGCGGCGCCAACGTCGGAGAGCTCCAGTTCGCCGAAGTGTTGGCAGACGCGCAGTTCGTCGAGCGGTCCAAACGCCAGATCGCAAAATTTGCGGAATCGGACTTCCTGATCAGTTTCCAGCTCGAAGAACGTGGCCTGGTCAGGCAGAACGGCAGGGAGGCACTGCTGACGCCCGGCAGCTTTGCTCTCTACGACAGCACGCAGCCCTATTCACTGACCTTCGAGCAGCGCTTCCACCAACTGGTCGTGCAGATGCCCAAGGAGGTGCTGTCGCGCCACCTGATGAACCCCGAGCAATACACGGCCGTTTCCATCTCCGGGAAGTCAGGGCTCGGCGCGGTGCTTACCGACTTCATCTTTTCGCTGGCCAGGGAACTGCATCACGTACACGCGGCGCCCGATGAACTTTCGGAAAATCTCGTCGACATGATCGCCATGGCCTTCAGTTCTTCCGTCATGCTGAACCAGGTGGGCAACCATTCCATTGTCCGCGAATCCCTGAAACGGCGCATTCGCCAATACATCGACAACAATCTCTGCAACCCGGACCTGTCGAACCAGAACATCGCCTCCGCGCAGAACATCTCCGTCCGCTACCTGCACAAGCTGTTCGACGACGAAGAAGAGACGGTGCACGCCTTGATCCTGACCAAGCGGCTTGAGCGCACCCGCCACCTCCTCAACGATCCCGCCTATGCCGGTCACAGTATCGAGCGAATCGCCTACAGCACGGGTTTCGTCAGTGCCGCACACTTCTCGCGGGCATTCAAAAAGCGGTACGGCGTCTGCCCAAGCGACGTTCGCTGATCCAAAAGCCTGCACCCCCGAATCCTGTCACCAACGTGGGGGGCGGGAACCGGTCACCTCAAGACCGTTCTGAACCGAACATCGATCGGCCGGTCCAAATTGACGGATCACAACCACTCATCCGTTTACAGGCCCACTACTCAGCCGTGACAATGAATCCGCCGCCAGCAGGCCCCTGCCGACACCGATCGAAAGACCGGCGGTCCGCGTTGATCGAGGTTGCAGGCGAACTTTCCCGGGGCAGCGATCGGGGACGAAAACGGACTCCGCAGCTTCGGCGTACCGCTTTCTTCAAACTTGGCGTTTCCATGGATCGATGACATGAATATCAAGCGACTAGTCCTGTTGGCAGCGGTGGCCATACTCATCGCGCTTTTCTTCGCATTCGACCTGCAAAGATTCCTGAGCATCGAATACCTCGGCGCCCAGGGCGAGGCAATCGTTGCATTCACCAACGACAACGCCTGGGCCGCGGCCGCCATCTTCTTTGTTGTTTATGTGGCCATTACGGGCCTTTCGCTGCCGGGCGCCGCGCTGATGACCCTGATCGCGGGAGCCCTGTTCGGCCTGGCCACCGGCCTGGTCATCGTGTCGTTCGCCAGCAGCATTGGCGCCACGCTCGCCTTTGCCATCGCCCGGTACCTGTTCCGCGATGCGGTACGGCGCCGATTCGAACGCGCACTGGTCGCTATCGACCGGGGTATCGAGAAAGACGGCGCCTTCTACCTGTTCGCCCTGCGGCTGGTTCCCGCTTTCCCGTTCTTCGCCATCAACCTGGCCATGTCGGTCACGCCGATCAAGACCTGGACGTTCTACTGGGTCAGCCAGGTCGGCATGCTCCTCGGAACCATCGTTTACGTGAACGCCGGAGCCGAGTTGGGGCAGATCGAGACCTTGAGCCTGAGCGGCATCCTCACACCGGGGCTGATCGCCTCGTTCGCATTGCTCGGCCTCTTTCCGCTGATCGCCAAGAAGGTGCTTGCCCAGTTGAAGTCGCGCAAGGCCCTGCGCCGCTTCAGGAAGCCGAAGCGTTTCGATACGAACCTCGTCGTGCTCGGCGCCGGTTCCGCCGGCCTGGTCAGCTCCCTGATCGCGGCCACCGTCAAGGCCAGGGTCACCCTGATCGAACGGCACCGGATGGGCGGAGACTGCCTCAACACCGGCTGCGTTCCCAGCAAATCGCTGCTGCGTTCGGCGAAAATGCTTTCGTACATGGCCAGGGCACAGGAATTCGGCCTGAAGAGCGCCCACGCCGAGTTCGATTTCGCCGATGTCATGGAGCGCGTGCAAGGCGTCATCCGGGCAATCGAGCCCAACGACTCCGTGGAGCGCTATACCGGGCTGGGGGTGGACTGCGTCATGGGCGATGCAACAATTGCCTCGCCCTGGGCGGTGCAGGTGAACGGCACCGAAATCACGACGCGCAACATAGTCATTGCCACGGGTGGAGCACCCTTCGTTCCGCCGATTCCGGGGCTTGCCGAAGCGCCCTGTTACACCTCGGACACCATCTGGAATCTGCGCACCTTGCCACACCGATTCGTCGTTCTCGGCGGAGGGCCCATCGGCAGCGAACTGGCCCAGGCATTCTGCCGCTTCGGCGCGTCTGTGACCCAGGTGGAGCAGGCTCCGCGCCTGCTGATGCGTGAAGACGCCGATGTCGGTGAGATGCTCGGCCAGCAATTCACGGACGACGGCGTGCGGCTACTCACCAACCATCGCGCGTTGCGCGTGGAATCCCGTGGTGAGGAGCATGTCCTGGTCTGTGGCGATGAGGACGGAACCGAAATCAGAGCGCCCTTCGATGCCCTGCTCGTCGCGGTCGGCCGGAGTCCGAACACCGAAGGGCTCGGCCTCGATGCGGTCGGCGTCGTCACCGACGAGCGGGGTGGCGTCGAGGTGGACGAATTCCTGCGCAGCAGCGTGCCCACCATCTACGCCTGCGGCGATGTCATCGCTCCCTACCAGTTCACGCACACCGCTTCCCACGAGGCCTGGTTCGCCTCGGTGAATTCGCTGTTCGGCCCGTTCAAGCGGTTCAAGGTGGACTACTCGGTCATCCCCTGGACGACGTTTACCGATCCCGAAGTGGCCCGGGTCGGCCTGAATGAACAGGAAGCGGAGAGCCAGGGCATTCCCGTGGAGGTCACCCGCTACAACCTCGAGGAACTCGACCGCGCTCTCGCCGATGGAGAAGGCCGCGGATTCATCAAGGTGCTAACCCCACCGGGCAAGGACCGGATTCTCGGCGCCACCATCGTCGGCCATCACGCCGGCGACCTGCTCTCGGAATTCATCACGGCCATGAAGTGGGGGCTGGGCCTGAAGAAGATCATGAGCACCATCCATGTCTATCCGACGCTTACGGAAGCGAACAAGTTCGCCGCGAGTACCTGGCGCAGGGGGCACGCGCCGGAAGGCCTGCTCAGGTGGGTGGAGAAGTTTCACGCCCTGCGGCGATGACCCGGCGAAGCTCGCATGGAAAGATCATTTGCCGAATCGGAATTCCGAGCGCCGAGCGGGCGCGAGGTACGGGCCTCCTGCACGCTAAGCGAGCGCGCTGTCGGTGGATTCTTAGCGCGCTGAAGTGCTTTAAAGGTGCTGGAGGCCCGCACCTCACACCCGCTCTCATCGTACAGCCAACCGTTGTTCCCTGCGCTTTAGCCTGAACTTCCAGATGATGTTTGATCCAACCCATTGATTTTCCGGATAATTCAAAAAACCGAGGGGGACGCTACTGGGAACGTTCCAGACGCACGCCGAGGAGTTTGAAGGCTTCGCGCTGTAGCGCGGTGGGCCGGGTGAGGACCTCGAACGGTTCGGCGCCGGGCAACCGGGGCACGACCTGGTTCTTGGCGATCGTCGCCAGGTCGCCGAGCAGGGTGCGGAAGCTGTGCACCGGCAGACCGTTGGCGGTGCGTTTGCCGCGGGCTTTTTCCTTGGCGGCGTCGGAGACCCGCGCCGGCGCGACGATGGAAGTGCGCGCCGCCTCGGCGGCGGCCGGGTCGTGGTCGTCGAACAGCAGCGGCTTGAGCCGGGCGCGCATGTGCCATTCCACGTAGTAGGCCAGCATGCACAGGAACACGTGCGCGCGCACCCGGTCAGCGGTTCGGTGGAACACCGGCCGCACCTTCAGGTCCACGGTCTTCAGGCTCCGGAAGGCGCGCTCGACCGCGCTCAGGCGCTTGTAGGCGCGCACGGTGCCCTCGGCGTCGAGTTCGCCCGCGGGCAGGCTGGTGCGCACGACGTACAAGCCGTCCAGCGCCGCCTCCGCAGCGATGGACTCCGGCTTTCGCCGATAGCCGAACGCGTCGTCCTCGATAGCCAGATCGAAGTGCTTGGCCATCTTGTATTTGCCGACAACCTTGCCCGCGCGCAGGCCGATCTTGTCCGCGCCCTTCAGGCGCCGCTTCTCCCGCCGCGTGGCCGCCACGATGGGATCGAGCAACGCCTCGGTGGCCCGCAGCAGTGCTTCCCGCTTGCGCGCCCGCTCCTCGGCCAACAGCGGATTGCGGCACACCATGAGGCGCTCGCCCGGATAGGCGTCGCTGCGGATCTCCACCAGGTCGGTCTCGTCGAACAGCGACAGTTGCACCGCGCCGGACTCCACCAGCGAGCGCACCGCCGGACCCCGCAGCGCGCTGATCCAGTCCAGCCCCGCGGGCCTCACGTCCTCGCGGATGCGCGCCTCGGTCAACATCCCCCGGTCGCCCACCAGCACCACCCTGGAGAACCCGAAGCGGCGCCTGAGCTTGTCGACCTGCGCGCCCACGGTGGCCGGGTCCGCGGTGTTGCCATCGAACACCTCCACCGCCACCGGACGGCCCTCGGCGTCGCACAACAGCCCAAACTCGATCTGCAGCTTGCCGCGCCTGCCGTCGCGCGAGTAGCCGCGCCGCCCCAGCGGGCAGTGGCGTCCTTCCAGCCACACCGAGGTGAGGTCGTAGAACACCAGGGCGCCGTCCTCAAGATGGCGCTTCGCCAAGCGCCGCTCGATGGCGTCCTGACGCTCGAGCAGCCAGTCCATGGCGGCGTACAGATCGTCCTCGTCGCAGTCCTCCAGCGCCAGCGTCTCGGCGAGCGAGTCGTGCGCGGTGTCCGCCGCCAGGCTCCGGGCAGTCGCCAGCTTGGAACCCGGCTCAAGGACCCGGGCGACGATCATCGCCAGCACGCGCCGGCGCTCGGGCGAGTCCGCCCCGGCGATGGCGCGGTCCAGGCGCAGCTTGCGCAGCGTGCCGAGCACGGCGGCGACATGGCCGTGGGGTTTGGAACGCACGATGTCGAAGGCGTCGTCGAGGCGCGACACCGCGGTGCCGCCCTTGAGCAGCACGCGCAGGCCCTCGACGAGCGTCGGGGGCCATTTGGAGAGGTTGGCCAAGGTGCGTTTCCTGACCTTGACGCCCTCGCGCCAGCCTTCGCGCAGGAGGATGGCGGGAGGCGAGCTGCGGTTGGGGACGGTTTCGATGTACATGGGAACGATAGTATTCTATATAACACCGCATTACAACATTAACGTCATATAATACATGGGAACACTTCGACAATCCGAAAACGCTGTTTCCGTATTGCAATCAGTCGCTTAACTCCAATGAACGGGTCAAATGGCTGGAACTTCGGTTTAGCGCACCGCGTCCTCGTCCCGGCGGGCCGGTTTGGAAACTCGCACGGAACGGGTATTTCGCTATTCAGGGCCTTGCGGAGTTACAGGCTGAGGCGTCTGATGTCGTTCAGGAGGCTTGCGAGATGGGCAATGAAGCGGCCTGCTTCCGCGCCGTTGATGGCCCGGTGGTCGTAGCTTAGCGACAGCGGCAGGATCTTGCGGGGCTGGAAGTCGGAACCGTCCCAGACCGGTTTCGTCACCAAGCGCGCGACGCCCAGGATAGCGACCTCGGGCGCATTGATGATAGGTGTGAATCCGGTCCCTCCCAGGGTGCCCAGGCTGGAGATGCTGAAAGTTCCGCCCTGGGCATCGTCCATGCCCAGCCGCTTTTTGCGCGCCTTGGCCGCGAGTTCGGCAATTTCCGCGGCGAGTTCCCAGATGCCCTTCTTGTCGGCGCCCTTCAGAACCGGCACAACCAGGCCCTGGTCGCTGTCTACCGCAAATCCTACGTTGAAGTAGCGCTTCAGCACGTAGTTCTCGGCATCCGCATCCAGCGATGCGTTGAAGGTGGGGAATTCCTTCAACGCGTAGCAGCAGGCCTTGACGATGAAGGGCAGCGGGGTGAGGTTGACCTCCCGCTCGGCTGCTTCCGGCTTGAGGGATTGCCGGAATTCCTCCAGTTCGGTCACGTCCGCCTCATCGTGCTGGGTGACATGGGGAATGTTGAGCCAGCTTGCATGCAGGTTGCGGGCGCCGGCGGCCCGTACCCGGGTCAGGGGCACGGTTTCCACCGGCCCGAAGCGGGCGAAATCCACCGTCGGAACCGGCGGGATGCCAGCGCCGCCGCGGTCGGTTACCGAACTCGGCGATGTCATGGCCTGGTTGACATAGAGCTTGACATCGTCCTTGACGATTCGGCCGCGGGCGCCGGTGCCGTTGACTTTGGCAAGCGCGACGCCCAACTCACGTGCCAGGCGGCGCGTGGCCGGCCCGGCATAGACCTTGGCGCCTGGACTGTGCTTTTCAGGAATCTCGGAGCCGGGGGGTTTGGCCGGCGCGAGCTGGGGTGACGGCCTGCCTGCCCCGCTGCCCGCCGCTGGCCCGGCTGGCGCCGATTGCCCTGCGGTCGAGTCCGCACCCGCTTCAGCGTCATGTACAGCTCGAGCTTCGAGCCGATCAGGTTTCGGCGCCTTCGAGAGTTCGGGTTCCCCCGTCGCGCCGTCGTCACGTTCGTCGCCCGGTGTCGGCCCAGTGGCAGCAGCGACGGATTCCAGTGTGAACAAGAGGGTCCCTTCCACAACCGGGTCGCCTTCTTCCACATGCACCGCTTTGACGATGCCGGTAGCGCCGGCGGGTATTTCCATGGTTGCCTTGTCGGACTCGACTACAACCGCCAGTCCGTCCTCTTCCACCCTGTCGCCCGGCCCGATGGCCACCTCGATGACCAGCACATCCTGGGCATCGCCGATATCGGGAACGGAAACCACCAGTTCGCTTCCGGTGACAGCCTGCGGCTGGCGGATTGATTTGTCGCTTGCCGGTTCTACCGCAGCCACCTCCGGCGCGTCTTTTGGCTCCGCTTCACCCACGCCGGCCACCGCATCCGGGTGCGCCCCGGCAAGACTACCCGCTGCTTGCTCCGGATCGCTGAGGCGCGCGATGAGCTGCCCCTCCTCGACAGGATCGCCGATGCCTACCAGCAGTTCTTCGAGGGTACCCGAAATGCCCGCGGGGACTTCCATCGATGCCTTGTCGGACTCGATAACCAGGATGGCGTCGTCCGGACCGACGCTGTCGCCCGGCGCGACGCACAGTTCAATGACTTCGACGTTCTCGGCGTCGCCAATGTCGGGGATCCTGATTTCCGCCATCGGTTCCTAAACCAGCCGCGGATTGGGTTTTTCGGGATCGATGCCGAATTCGTCCCGCGCGCTGCGTACCGCATCGAGAGACACCCGCTGCTGCCCCGCGAGAGCCGACAGCGCCGCCAGGGTGATGAAGCGCCGGTCCACTTCGAAGAAGTTGCGCAACTGCTCGCGGGTATCGCTGCGGCCGAAACCGTCGGTGCCGAGCACGGTGAGCGGCGCCGTCAGGCCGCCGCGGATCTGTTCCGCCAGGGACTTCTGGTAGTCGCTGGCCGATACCACGGGATCGTCGCCGGCGAGCACCGTCGAGACATGAGCGGTGCGCGGCTCCGCCTCGGGATGCAGCAGGTTCCAGCGCTCCGTATCGCGCAGTTCGCGGGCCAGTTCGTTGTAACTGGTGACGCTGCAGACTTCCGCCGTGACGCCCCGTTCGGCGAGCATCTCTGCTGCGGCTTCCACTTCCCGCAGAACCGTGCCGCTGCCCAGCAGGCGCACCCGCGTGCCCTTGCCGTCCCCCACTTGCCTGAGCCGATACAGGCCCTTGAGAATGCCCTCTTCTGCACCTTCCGGCATGGGCGGCTGCTGGTAGTTCTCGTTCATCACCGTGATGTAGTAGAAGATGCGCTCGCGCTCGGCGAACATGCGGCGCATCCCGTCCTGGACGATCACGGCCAGTTCGTAGGCATAGCACGGATCGTACGAGACACAGTTCGGAACGGTGGAAGCCAGCACGTGGCTGTGGCCGTCCTGGTGCTGCAGCCCCTCCCCGTTCAGGGTGGTGCGGCCGGCGGTGCCGCCGAGCAGGAACCCCCGCGCCTGCATGTCGCCGGCGGCCCAGACCAGGTCGCCGATACGCTGGAAACCGAACATCGAATAGAAGATGTAGAACGGAATCAGCGTGAACCGGTTGGTGCTGTAGGAAGTGGCCGCCGCCAGCCAGGCGGAAAAGGCGCCCGCCTCGTTGATTCCCTCCTCGAGCACCTGGCCGTCCCTGGATTCCCGGTAAGCGGCAATCTCGCCGGAGTCTTCCGGCTCGTAGAGCTGGCCCTTCGAGGAATAGATGCCGAGTTGCCGGAACATGCCCTCCATACCGAAGGTACGGGCTTCGTCGGGCACGATCGGTACGACGCGGTTGCCGATGTTCTTGTCGCGTACCAGGGAAGCCAGCATCCGCACGAACTGCATGGTCGTCGAGTTGGCCCGGTCTCCCGTACCCTTGAGTTGCGCCGCGAATACATCGAGCCCCGGAACCTGAAGGGACTCCTGCGACTCGCCGCGTTTCGGAATTGACCCACCCAGGCGCCGGCGGCGTTCGCTCATGTACAGCAGCTCCGGGTCGTCCTCCCGGGGCCGGTAGTAGGGGATGCTCTCCAGTTCCTTGTCGGTCAGCGGAATGTCGAACCGGTCCCGGAAATGCTTCAGGCCGTCGAGGTCGAGCTTCTTTACCTGGTGGGTATCGTTCTCGGACTCACCCGCATCGCCCATGCCGTATCCCTTGATGGTCTTTGCCAGGATCACCGTGGGTTCCCCCCGGTGATGGACCGCCGAGTGATAGGCGGCATAAACCTTGAACGGGTCGTGGCCTCCACGGTTCAGGCGGTAGATATCGTCGTCGGTGAGGTTGTCGACCATCTCGAGCAGTTCCTTGTCCAGCCCGAAGAAGTGCTCGCGGACGTAGGCGCCGCCTTTCGCCTTGTAATTCTGGTACTCGCCGTCCACGGTCTCGTTCATGCGTTGCTGCATGAGCCCGGTATCGTCCTTGGCGAACAAGGGGTCCCACAGCCGGCCCCACACCACCTTGATGACGTTCCACCCTGCGCCCCGGAAGTAACCTTCCAGTTCCTGAATGATCTTGCCGTTGCCGCGCACCGGGCCGTCGAGCCGCTGCAGGTTGCAGTTGACGACGAAGATCAGGTTGTCGAGCCGTTCCCGGCCGGCGAGCGACAGGGCCCCGAGAGATTCGGGTTCGTCACACTCCCCGTCGCCGACGAATGCCCAGACCTTGCGGTTGCCCATGGGCACGAGCCCGCGGCTGTCCAGGTACTTCATCACGTGGGCCTGGTAGATGGCCTGCAGCGGGCCGAGGCCCATGCTGACGGTGGGAAACTGCCAGTAATCGGGCATGAGCCAGGGGTGCGGATAGGAGGACAGCCCGCGCCCGCCCACCTCGCGGCGAAACTCGTCGAGTTGCTCTTCCGTCAGCCTGCCTTCGAGGAACGAGCGGGCGTAGATGCCGGGGGAGGCATGGCCCTGAAAATAGATGAGATCGCCCGTGGGGCGCCCGTCCTCGTCCGCATCGGAGCCCCGGAAGAAATAGTTGAAGCCGACGTCGTACAGGGTGGCGGACGATGCGAAGGTGGAGATGTGGCCGCCGATGTCGCCGGGCCGGTTATTCGCCCGCACCACCATGGCCAGCGCGTTCCAGCGTATCAGGGAGCGGATGCGGCGCTCCATGAAGAGGTCGCCGGGCATGAAGGCTTCGCGGCTGGACGGAATGGTGTTGCGGTAAGGCGTCGTGATCGTATAGGGCAGGCGCGCGCCGGTCTTGGTCATCCGGGCCGAAAGGCGTTCGAGCAGGAAATTGGCCCGGTCCACGCCGTCGTTTTCCAGGACATATTCGAGGGAATCCAGCCACTCGCGGGTTTCTTCCCGGCTGGTGTCGATCTGCTCTCTCGGTTCCGCCATGCAGCTTGATCTCCGACTCAGGGAGTGCGCCAGCGGCGCGGCATTGCCCGTTGTTTAGACCTCTTGATTGCGCACGAGTTTTTCAAGTGAGCCAAATTTGCACCCGTTCACTGCCCTCTCATCGGGCTGGGGCATCGCCCTGCCACGAATTTTAGCCTATCTGCTGTTGCAATGACGTTTCAGGGAAGCTGGGGCAATGGCGGGCACTCAGTACAGCGACGTCAGGAACCGTTGCCAATCAAAGCTCTGGCCCGGGTCTGATTTGCGCCCCGGCGCCACTTCGTTGTGGCCGACGATGGCTTCTGGCGAGAGGCGCGGATAGGTTTCGAACAACGATTCGGTCAGCCGCACCAGAGTGCTGTATTGGGCGTTGGTGTAGGGTTCGGAGTCCGTTCCTTCCAGTTCGACGCCGATGGCGTAGTCGTTGCAGTTCGGGCGCTCTTCCCAGGAGGAAACGCCGGCGTGCCAGGCGCGCTTGTCGAATGGCACGTACTGGGTACAGGCACCGCCCCGGTCGATCAGCACGTGGCTCGACACCCGAAGCCCGGTCAATTCGAGCGCGTCGGCGAGATCGGCGGGCAGGCGACCGGAAAAAAGCTGATCGATCAGGCCGGTGCCGAACTTGCCTGGCGGCAACGAGATACCGTGCAGTACCACCAGGCTCGGGGCCTGCCACTCGGGACGGTCGTCGTGATGCGGCGACGGCACCCTGCGCACGCCTTCCAGCCAATGCTCTGAATCGATTCGCACGCCGGTCCTCTTGTTCGCCGACAATGGTCTTCACGCCGGTTGCGGTGCGGGTCATCGCTATCCCGTCAAACCGGCCATTGCCCCCGGCAGTCTCATACAACGATCTTCGCATGGGGGCATTCAACGGGCATTATCTCCCCGCAGATGCGCGGAACAAGGACTAACGTGGCTACGCCCCAGCCCGACGAGCAAGCGGTGACCGGGTGCAAGCTTGGCTAATCTGACAACCCTATCCGCGATTAACAGGTTTAGCGGGGCGTTGACCAAGCCCGACGAGAAAGCAGTGCCGCGGGCAAACTTGCCTCACCCGACAACCCGACCCGCGAACAGGAGGTTTGACCTACATGCAGACTGACGAACAGTTCCAAACCGCCGTTGCAACGCAGGTCAGGGCCGCCATCGAAGAGGATGTGGGGTCCGGCGACATCACCGCAAGCCTGGTGCCGCAAGCCGCGCTGGCCCGAGCCCGGGTGATTACCCGCGAGGCCGGTGTGTTCTGCGGAAAACCCTGGGTGAGCGAGGTATGCAGGCAGGTCGATCCGCGCATCGAACTGCAATGGCGGGCCGACGACGGCGACGACATCGCGCCGGAACAGCTCCTCCTGGAACTCGCCGGGCCCGCCCGGGGCCTGCTCACGGCGGAACGCACCCTGCTGAATTTCGCGCAACTGCTCTCCGGCGTCGCGACGAGAACCCGCCGCTACGCCGGCCTGATCCGGGTTACGCGCGCCACCCTGCTCGACACCCGCAAGACCGTTCCGGGGCTGCGCCTTGCCCAAAAATACGCCGTGCGCTGCGGCGGTGGCGAGAACCATCGCATGGGGCTGTTCGACGCCTACCTCATCAAGGAGAACCACATCGTCTCGGCCGGTTCCATCGGGTCGGCCGTGTCGGCGGCGCGCGCGCTCAATCCTTCGGCTCCGCTGGAGGTCGAGGTGGAATCCCTGGCCGAACTCGACGAGGCGGTGGCTGCCGGAGCCGACCTGATCATGCTGGACAACTTCCCGGCGGAGGATTGCGTGGCAGCGGTGGCGCGGACCCGCGGCAAGGCCAGGCTCGAAGCCTCCGGGGGCATCGACGAAGATTCCCTGACCGCCATCGCCCGCACCGGGGTGGACTACGTGTCCGTCGGCGACCTGACCAAGACCATCCGGCCGCTCGACCTGTCGATGCGCTTCCTGGACGCCCCTTGAACCCACCGGCGGCAATAGCGTTCCGGGACTCCACTGAACGCCAGGTGAGTATCGAACGGGCCTGTCAGCTTTCGGACTTTCGGCGGTCGCTCAGCCCGAACTCGCGCAGGACCTCTTCATTGTGTTCCCCGAGCCTGGGCGCCCGGCGATAGAAAGCGGTTGGACTCTCCAGGAACTTGAGGGGGCTGCCGACGATCGCAACTTCCGGGTTGTCCCCCGGGAGTTCGAACCGGGAAATCATCTCCCGCGCCGCCACATGCGGATCGGCAAAGATGTCTGCCGCGGTGTTGACCGGACCGCAGGGAACCCGTCCACCCAGTTCACCCATGATGTCGTGCTTGGTACGAACCGAAGTCCACTCGGAGATCGCCTGCTCCACCAGTTCAACGTTATCGCTTCGAACATACGGATTGCTGGTCTGCGGATCATCGATCAGGTCCTCGCGGGACATCGCCTCGCAAAGGATCCGCCAGTGCGCCGGCCCGGGCGCGGCAATGGCGACACTGCCGTCCGCTGCCGGGAAGATGCTGAACGGCGCCAGTTTCGGGTGATGCCGGTCCCGCGGCGGAAGTTCGGCCTGGCTGTAACCGAAGTTCGCCACTACCGTTTCGCTGAAGGCAAGCACGGCATCGTACATGGCCACATCGAAGAACTGCCCGTCTCCGGTGCGGCGGGCCTGTCCCACCGCGGCCAGCAGCCCCAAGGCCAGCAGCGTGCCCGGATAGATGTCGCCGGCACTCGCGCCCGAGGGATAGCCGCCACCGTCCTCCGGGCCGGTGATGCCCACCAGGCCGCCCATGCTCTGCGCGACGATGTCGTAGGCGGGCCAATCCGCATAAGGGCTTTCGCCGGTGCGAGGGTCGCCGAACCCACGCAACGCGCCGTAGACGATCCGGGGATTGCGTTTCCTGATGACCTCGTATCCGACGCCGAGGCGGTCCATCACCCCCACCCGCATGTTCTCGACGATGGCGTCCGCCTGCTCGCACAACAGAAGCAGGGTCTCGCGGTCGTCATCCTGCTTCAAGTCAAGCACGACGCTACGCTTGTTGCGATTGATGCTGGCGAAGTAGCCGCCGAAGTCCACGCCGGCGGGAGGTTCCGTTCCGGGATTGGCGTAATCCGGCGGCAGCGGGCCTACGGTGCGGGCGCCGTCCCCATGCGGCGGTTCGATCTTGATGACGTCCGCCCCCATGTCGGCCAGCAAAGCGGTGCCGAAAGGGCCGGCCAGGGCCATGGTGCAGTCGACGATCACAAGGTCGCTCAGGGGGCCGGGGCGATTCGTCATGGTGCTCCCGTAAAGGGGCTGTTGTTCTGAAGCACGGAACGTTCGACTGCGATATGAGATTGCGGGTCCCTGTTCACACCTGACGGGGCTACGCCCCAGCCCAACGAGAAAACAGTGACCGGGCGGGTAGTCGACTCATTTAACAACCTTGTCCGCGAATAAGAGGTCTGGTGCCCTGAGGGTGGCGGGATCAACACTCTAAAGCAAGTCGCAGTCGTAGTAGCCGAAGCGACGATCGTCGCTCATCAACTTGATTTTCTGCGCCAGGCTCTGTGCGATCAGCATTCTGTCAAAGGGGTCGCGATGGTGGAAAGGAAGATCCTTCAAGAGCACGGCATCCGCGGCCGAGAAGTCCAGAAGCTCGAACCCCAACTGCTCCGCGCAGGCAACCGGGTCGTAATCGAAGCGTAACTTGTTGAGGGATGCCTTGATCATGATCTCGGCAACCGAGATGGAACTCAGATAGATGATGTTCGCGCGGCTCTCCAGTTCGAACCTTTTGTCCGAGGACAATCGCTCGGGCGCAGTGAGGGACCAGATGAACACATGGGTATCCACCAGGACTTTCAATCATCGTCTCCATAAAACATGTTCTCGATCTCCTCATCCACGTCAAAGAACACCTGATCGGGCACGTCAAGCTCGCCTTTTAGAAACCCCAATTTCCGCTTGCCCCCCGGCCGGTGCGGAACGAGGTCGGCAATGGGAAGATTGTTTTTCGCAATCACCACCTTTTCCCCGTGGTAAACACGATCGATAAGCTTCGAAAGGTGCGCTTTCGCCTCGGAGATATTGACCATCATGCTTTGACCCGCCTTAACCTTCTCACACTCTGCCGTTCTAGTTGGTCTATCAGACTATAACAAGTCTAGTTGGTCAACTTTTTCGACGATGGGTTGGAAACGCTGACGGCAGACATCATCGTGACCCAGGGTCGTGTGCCTGCAACTCCCTGACCGACGTCCAGTATTCCAGGTGGTGACCTGATGGTGACTCATCGCTCCATGCCGGATGAGATCAACCGATAACCCATTGATTTTATTGGTGCCGGAAGGCGGACTCGAACCGCCGGCCTACTGATTACGAATCAGCCGCTCTGCCGTCTGAGCTATTCCGGCACTGGGAAGGGCCGGCAGGATAGCGCCTTTCGGCGGTGCCGTGAAGGTGGCTGGGGTGTTCAGCAGCGGGTTCTTGCCGGCATCACCATGCACACGCTGGTGCCTTCCCGGGAGACCGCGGTGACCCGGTAGGAGTCGCCGAGGCCTGGTGCAATGCTGTAGACGGCGCCATCGTCCGCCTTGGGGCGCCAGCCGATTGTCTCGGCGATTGCATCAGTGTCCGCTGCCGTTTGCAGGAACGCACCGGTGCGCAGGCGGTAATCTTCCTGGAACACTTCCATGGTGCCGACACTGGCGACGAGCACCCCTTCCCGGGAAGTGCGGATGTAGCCGTCGTAGGCGGGAAGCGCGAGGGCGGCGATCAGCGCGATGATCGCGACGGCGACCATCAACTCCAGCAAGGTGAAGCCCGCCGCGTCACGCTCGTCTAGCAGCCCGTGGCAAAAGTCCGCCGGCATTCGAACGCCGCTGCATCCCGCCTGACTGCGTTTTCGTGCGAGGTGTGCCCCCTCGCACACCCCGGGCTGAAGGCTCCGCTCGTCGCTCAAATATGCCCGATATTCTCGCTCCTCGCGCCTTGTCAGACGGGCGCATTCTTTCGCCCTCCCCTCGCGCCCCTCTCGGTGCTTCGCCGGACTTTTGCCACGGGCTGCTAGCCAGGCCGAATCGCAGGGAGCCGTGCGGGCAGGGTTCCGCATCACCCGAGTCGCGCACTGTGCATGGCAGTCCTCGCACCGTGGTTGAACAAAACGCGGCAAAAGGCGGGACATGCAGATCAGATGTCGCTCCAATTTGCACTCCGGGTATCGACGGCGGTGAAGCCGTAGATCACCGGCCGTTCAAAGGTGACCGACCAGTCGCCCGCGGCCAGGGTGCCGGTCACCGCCACACCGATCGCGCCGGTGTTTCCGTCGCCGTTGCCTTCCACGTATGGGTCGCCGCCGCCGGGCGCGGTGCCACTGTCGCCATTGAGCATCGCTACCAGGCCGGCCTGGGTGTAGTTGCCCGTGGCATCCGCGTCCGCCAGGTTCGCGATGCGGCCCACGGACAGGTCGGTTTGCACCTTGCGCAGTTCCACCTCGGCGAACCGGGCACCGCCCTCGTAGTGGGAGGTAACCTTGGCCATGTTGGAGTTCTCCACGTAGTCCTGGTAAGCGGGAATCGAAATTGCGGCGAGGATGCCGATGATCGCTATGACGATCATGACTTCGACCAATGTGAATCCTTCCGCAGCAGTGCATTTCATCTTCATTAGGCCTTCTCCTTGGCATTTCCGGCCGACAGGGGAGGCGGCGCGGTTCGAGCGAATTTCCGGCTCAATCTAGCCCCGCTGCGCAGCGATTCATGCCGGATAGGCATCCTCAATGCGCTACGCAATCTGCGGTAGATGGTGTAAGCCCTTGGCCATGCGGTGGCGGTCGGTCGCTCACAGCAATGAGCAGCTTGACCCGACAGGAGGGGGCGATATGGACAATGGCTGTCGCAATATGACGCTTTCCTCCCATTGCCGGGCCCGGAACGCGAGGCAACACTGCCTTCCGCACGCGCCGAACCAGATTAGCCAAACCAACAGAATCCATGTCCATCGAGGCATCAAGTCGCCCAGGCACAGCCACCAGCCGGTTCGGCCCGTCAAGTGTTCCGGTCGAAAGCACTGCGCGGGAATTCGGGCTGCCGCTCCTCGATCTCTCCGCTTTCGACCCGCAATTCCTCCCCCGGGACCTGTTCGGCAAACAGTTGACGCCGGAGGCACAAGCACTACCCCTGATGCAACGCGGCAAGACCCTCTTCGTGGCAATTTCCGATCCATCGAACCCACAACCCATCGATGACCTGCGCTTTCGCACCGGCCTGAGTGTCGAACCGGTGCTGGTCGAACCGGACAAACTCGCTGCCCTGATCGGCCAACTGGCGGAACCCGCCAGGAACGAGGGGCTCGGCGACATTGATGGCGAGGGCCTGGAAGAATTCGACATGGCCGCCTTCGAACCCGACGAGGAGGAGCAGGAGGCCGAGGCGTCAAGCTCCGCCGACGACACGCCCGTTGTCCGTTTCGTCAACAAGATGCTGCTCGATGCCATAAAGCAGGGCGTATCCGACATCCACTTCGAACCGTACGCGTCAAGCTACCGGGTGAGGTTCCGCACCGACGGCATCCTGCACGAAGCCTCGGCGCCACCGGCTCACCTGGGCAAGCGCCTGGCCGCCAGACTCAAGGTCATGTCGGCGCTCGACATCTCCGAGCGCCGGGTACCCCAGGACGGCCGCATCAAGTTGAAACTCTCCAGAACCCGCGCCATCGACTTCCGCGTGAACACGCTGCCGACGCTCTGGGGCGAGAAGGTGGTACTGCGCGTGCTGGACCCCGACAGCACCCGGATGGGCATCGACAGCCTCGGTTTCGAAGAGGCTCAGAAAGCTCTTCTGCTGGAGGCGCTGCAACGCCCCCAGGGGATGATCCTGGTTACCGGGCCTACCGGCAGCGGCAAGACGGTGACGCTCTACTCCGGTCTAAACCTGCTCAACACGCCCGAGCGAAACATCGCGACGGCGGAAGATCCGGTTGAGATCAATCTTGACGGCATCAATCAGGTCAACGTTAATCCGAAGGTGGGGCTCGACTTCGCCGCGGCGCTGCGCGCCTTCCTGCGCCAGGACCCGGACGTGGTGATGGTGGGCGAGATCCGCGATGTCGAAACGGCGGAAATCGCCGTCAAGGCCGCGCAGACCGGCCACCTCGTGCTTTCCACGCTGCATACCAACTCCGCCGCCGCAACGCTCACGCGGCTGCGCAACATGGGAATTCCCGCATTCAACCTGGCGACATCGGTAGACCTGATCGTCGCGCAGCGCCTCGCCCGCCGGTTGTGTACCCGCTGCCGTGAGGTGGCCACCCCGCCCGCCGAGACGCTGCTGGCGGAAGGTTTCTCCGCCGCCGAAGTCTCCGCGGGGTTCCGTCTCTATCAGCCCGGGCAAGGGGGCTGCGAGGCCTGCAACAACGGCTACAGGGGGCGGGTCGGCATCTACGAGGTCGTGAAGATCACCCCGTCGCTGGCCCGCCTGATCATGCAGGAAGCCGACGCCCTGCAGTTGGCCGGGCAGGCGGGCGCCGAAGGCTTCCGGAACCTGAGGCGCTCCGGGCTCGACAAGGCCCTCGCGGGCGTGACGAGCCTGGCCGAAGTCAACCGGGTGACCACGGTTCGTCAAGCCGGACACGAAGCCTGAGCGCGGCGGGCGGGTGAGCGGGCTCTCCATCCGGTTCGGCGGCAGCGGCAAACCGAAGCCCGCCGACATCGCGCTATTCACCCGGCAGATGGCCACCATGCTGCGCGCCGGCGTACCGCTGGTGCAGTCGTTCGACATCGTCGCCGACGGCTTCGACAGGCCCGCGGTTGCCGAGCTCATACGCGCCGTCCGCGCCGATGTATCCTCCGGCGCTAGCCTCGCCGATGCGTTGCGCGCCCATCCCCGCGACTTCGATACGCTCTACTGCAGCCTCGTGCACGCCGGCGAGCAGGCCGGCGCCCTGGAAACCATGCTCGACCGGGTTGCCACCTACCAGGAGAAAACCCAGTCGCTGAAGGCGCGCGTGCGAAAAGCGCTCACCTACCCGGTCGCCGTTATACTGGTGGCCCTTGTCGTGAGCGGTATCCTGCTGATCGAGGTTGTGCCGCAGTTTCAGGAAATCTTCTCCGGGTTCGGCGCCGACCTGCCCCCGTTCACCCTGTTTGTCATCGGCATCTCCGAGCTGTTGCGCAACTGGTGGCCGCTTGCCTGCGGCGCCCTTGCCGGCGGCGTCGCCGGGCTGATCGCGGCACGCCGCCGATCGCCGTGGTTCCGCAGAGTCTGCGACCGGCTGGCCCTGAAGCTGCCGGTGCTGGGCGGCATCGTCGAGAAGTCCGCGGTGGCCCGGTACGCCCGCACGCTGGCCACCACCTTCGCCGCCGGCGTACCCTTGATCGATGCGCTGCGGTCCGCATCCGGGGCCACCGGCAACACGGTCTATCAGCAGGCGGTAGCCGGCCTGCGCGACAGTGTCTCCACCGGCCAGCCGCTGTACGTCTCCATGCGCAGGTCGGGGGTTTTCCCCAACATGGTGGTGCAGATGGTCGCTGTCGGAGAGGAAGCCGGCGCCCTGGACGACATGCTGGCAAAATCGGCCGCCTACTACGAGGAACAGGTGGACAACGCGGTGGACAACCTGACATCGCTCATGGAGCCGATGATCATGGCAATACTCGGCATCCTGGTGGGCGGGCTGGTGATCGCCATGTACCTGCCGATCTTTCAGCTCGGGTCCGTAATTTCCGGATGAGAACGGCATGAGTCCACAACCACCGATTCCGGCCGCACCGCGCGGAGCGCGCACCGGGCAGCGGAACGTCCCCGACCGGCCCAGAGTCGGCGGCCTGCCGGCAGCCGTGGCGTCATGGACCTGACCGTGCTTCTGATGCATGGCTGGGCGTCCCTGCTGATGCTTGCGGTGGGCGCCCTGATCATCGGCAGCTTCCTGAACGTGGTGATCTACCGCCTGCCGCTCATGCTGGACCGGGAGTGGAGGCGCCAGGCTCGGCAACAACTCGATGAGGGTGAACCGGCCGGACCCGTAGAAGCCGGGTCCGAAGAAGCTGCCCCCAAACGAACCGGGCTCCAGGCAGCCGGGCCGGAGGACGATGCGGCGATATTCAACCTGTTCCTGCCACGATCGCATTGTCCCGCCTGCGGACAGGTCATCAGGGCCGCGGAAAACATCCCGATCGCCAGTTGGCTGGCATTGCGGGGGCTGTGCTCGAATTGCGGTGCGGCCATCTCCCCGCGCTACCCGGTCGTGGAAGCTGCCAGCGCCTGCGCCGTACTGGTCGCCGTCGCCGCATTCGGATGGACCGGGCTGGCTGCCGCCGCCGCGGCATATACGTGCGCTCTCATCGCCCTGGCGTGCATCGATTTCGACACCCGGCTGCTGCCCGACCAGCTGACATTGCCCCTGTTGTGGGCGGGCTTGCTCACCAACGCTCTCGGCGGCTTTACCGACCTGGCCTCGGCAGTGCTCGGCGCGGCCGGCGCCTACCTGTTCCTGTGGACCGTCTACTGGGCATTCAAGTGGCTGACCGGCAAGGAAGGCATGGGCTACGGCGATTTCAAGCTGTTCGCGGCCATCGGCGCCTGGCTCGGCTGGACGGCGCTGCCCGCGGTCCTCCTGATCGCCGCCTCGATCGGGCTCGCCTACGCGCTGGTATCGATCCTGCGCAAGCGCCGAACCCGCTATCAGCCCCTGCCCTTCGGCCCGTTCCTGGCCATCGCCGGCTGGGGCGCACTGGTGTTTCGTGAATTGGCGCTCGGCGGAATGCTGCCATATTAGCCGCGAACCGTCAGCTGCGGTACTCCGCGTTGATGCGCACGTATTCGTAGGACAGGTCCGTTGTCCAGACCGTCTCGCTACAGCCGCCGCGACCAAGATCGATGTCGACGGTGTATTCGTCCCGGCCCATTACTTGCGCGGCGGAAGCTTCGTCGTAATCGTCGGCCACAAGGCCGGCGCGCGCGATGACCACCTCATCGAGGGCCAGCGAAACGGCGCCCGGATCCAGCCCTCCGATGCCGGCGCGGCCGATCGCCATGCAGAAGCGCCCCCAGTTCGGGTCGCCCGCGAACAGGGCGGTCTTGACCAGCGGCGACTCCGCCACGGTATAGGCGACCTTCAGGCACTCCGCTTCAGTGGCGCCGCCCCGTACGCACACGGTCACGAATCGTGTGGCTCCCTCGCCGTCCCGAACCAGGCGTTCGGCCAGCGCCCCCGCCACGGCAAGAAGCCCCGCTTTCAGTTCCTGATAGGCCTGCCCCGAACCGCTAATTTCCGCATTCCCCGCCTGCCCGGTCGCGCACACCACGAAGCAGTCATTGGTGGACGTATCGCCGTCGACAGTCACCCGGTTGAACGACCGGTCTGCAACCTCCGCCGTCATCTTCTGCAACACCGGCCCGGAGATCGCTACATCGCAGCACAGGAAGGCCAGCATGGTCGCCATGTCGGGCTTGATCATCCCGGAACCCTTGGCGATACCCGTTATCGTTACGGGTTTACCGCCAACCTCGATGCGAGCGCTCTCGCCCTTGGGCTCGGTATCGGTGGTCATGATGGCGCGCGCCGCGTTCGCCCAGCCGTCCGGCGCCAGTTCCGGCACCGCCTGTTCAATCGCCGAACGCATCGCATCAACCGGCAACCGTTCGCCGATGACCCCCGTCGAGAACGGCAATACCGACTCGCCGGAGACGTCAAGACCCAGGCATTGCGCCAGATGTTCACACAACGCCGCCGCGTCATCGCCCCCCTTGGTGCCGGTGGCGGCATTGGCATTGCCGCTGTTGATCAGCAAGGCACGGGGATTGCCGGTTCGGACTCGCGCTTCCGCCATGATCACCGGAGGCGCACGAAACGCATTCCGAGTGAATACGCCCGCCACCTCGCAATCGCGGGCGAGTTCGATAACCGCCAGGTCGTCACGCTGCCGCTGCTTGATGCCGGCGCACGCGGTGGCCAGGCGCACACCGGCTACCGGCGCCAGTTCGCCGAGCGGCGGAAGTCTTACCGCCATGGATACCTCCGTATCATCTGGTCCCAAACATGACAGCGAGCCACAACACGTTGCTTTCGAATAGCCGACCGCGCGTTTTGTATTTCGAACAACCTCCGCAAACATGAATGCAGTAAGGCAAAAGCCAACAAGACTCGTGAACTCGATAAGCGGCTTGGCGCAACATGCGGGTCAACGCAATTCAGAGCGCCCGGTATCCGCAAGGGCGCGCTCGCCTGGCGTGCCGGATGCCCGTAGCGCATGCCCACTCGCTGCCGCCCCTCACAATCTACGCAAATCTACATTGACCCACGCGGCCCCCCCGGTAGTCAGGCCGCCTTGCCGTGGCAGTGCTTGTACTTCCGCCCCGACCCGCAGGGACAAGGCTCGTTACGGCCCACCTTGCGTTCGCTGCGAACGAACGGCGCGGCCTTGGCGCCCGCACCGTCCCTGGCGGCTTCGCCATCCCCGGTGCGCTGCCCGCCACCCTGGCCCATTGCCGACGCTTCGGCGTGGGAGAAGCGCATGCGCTTCTCCGCCTCCTCCCGGCGCCGCCGCTCCGCCTCGTCCACGACGCTCGGCGTCTCGATCTGCACCCGGGAAAGCAGCTTCACCACATCGCGCTTGATGTTGAACAGGAGATCCTGGAACAACTCGAACGACTCGCGCTTGTACTCCTGTTTCGGCTGCTTCTGCGCATAAGCCCGCAGGTGAATGCTCTGGCGCAGGTAGTCCATGGCGGCCAGGTGCTCCTTCCAGCGCTGGTCGAGTATCTGCAGCATGATCTGCTTCTCCACCAGCCGCACGTCCACACCCTGGCTGCTCCAGAGCGAATCCTTCCTGGCGTACTCTTCCTCCACCTGCGCGAGTATGCGGTCGCCCAGGCTCTCCTGGTTGAGCGAGTCATCCTCGTCCAGCCACTTGCGGACCGGTTGGGTACTTGCGAATTCCGCGGCGAGTGCCTGCTCCAGGCCCTCCACATCCCATTGCTCCTCGACGCTCTGGGGCGGGACGTACTGGCCGACCACGTCGAGCACGACTTCCTCGCGGATGGCGGCCAGGGTGTCGACGATTTCGTCGGCGGCCATCAGGTCGCGGCGCTGCTGATAGATCACCTGGCGCTGGTCGTTGGAGACGTCGTCAAATTCCAGCAGGTTCTTGCGGATGTCGAAGTTGCGCCCTTCCACCTTGCGCTGGGCCCGCTCGATGGCGTTGTTGACAACGCGGTGCTCGATGGCCTCGCCATGCTCCATGCCGATGCCCTGCATGAAGCGGCGCATCCGGTCGGAAGCGAAGATGCGCAGCAGGTTGTCTTCGACAGACAGGAAAAAGCGCGAGGACCCCGGGTCTCCCTGGCGGCCGGACCGTCCCCTGAGCTGGTTGTCGATGCGCCGGCTTTCGTGCCGCTCGGTGCCGACGATGTGCAGGCCGCCCGCATCCACCACACGGTTGTGACGCTGCTGCCAGTCCTCCTTCACGGCCCGGACCTGGTCTTCCGAGGGATCGCCCAGCGCCGCGATCTCGGCTTCCCAGTTGCCGCCGAGGACGATGTCGGTGCCGCGGCCCGCCATGTTGGTGGCTATGGTCACTGCACCCGGCCGCCCGGCCTGGGCGATGATGTCCGCCTCCCGCTCGTGCTGCTTGGCGTTCAGTACGTTGTGGGCGATCTTGCGTTTTTTCAGCTCCCCCGAAAGGCGCTCCGAGGCATCGATGGAGGCCGTGCCCACCAGCACCGGCTGGCCGCGCTCCATGCAATCGGTGATGTCCTCGACGATGGCGTCGTATTTCTCGTCGATGGTCAGGTAGACGAGGTCGTTGTGGTCCTCCCGGACCATCGGCATGTGCGTGGGAATGACGACCACGTCCAGGTTGTAGATCTGCCGGAACTCGAACGCCTCGGTATCTGCCGTACCGGTCATGCCGGCCAGCTTCCCGAACAGGCGGAAATAATTCTGGAAGGTGGTCGACGCCAGCGTCTGGCTCTCGTTCTGAATCGCCACCCCTTCCTTGGCCTCGACGGCCTGGTGGATGCCTTCGGACCAGCGGCGCCCGGCCATGGCGCGCCCGGTGTGCTCATCGACGATCACCACCTCGCCATTGGCAACCATGTAGTCGACATCGCGCTTGAAGAGCGCGTGGGCTTTCATGGCAGCCTGCAGGTGGTGCAGCAGGTTGAGGTTGCTCGCGGAATAGAGGCTGTCGTGCTCATCGAGCAGGCCCATCTGGACGAGCTGCGCCTCGACGAAGGCGTGACCGCGCTCGGTCAGTTCCACCTGGCGGTTCTTCTCGTCGATGACGAAATCGCCTTCCTTCTCCGGCGGGGCTTCAGGCCCGACACCGGGAATCTCCCGCTTCAGCCTCAGCGCCAGCCGGTTGGTCTGCTTGTAGAGTTCCGTGCTCTGCTCGGCTGGCCCGGAAATGATCAGGGGCGTGCGCGCCTCGTCGATCAGTATCGAGTCGACTTCATCGACGATGGCGTAGTGCAGGTCACGCTGAAACTTGTCCTCCAGGGTGAACGCCATGTTGTCGCGCAGGTAATCGAAGCCGAACTCGTTGTTCGTGCCGTAGATGACGTCCGCCTGGTAGGCGGTGCGCTTTTCCGCCGGATTCTGCCCGGACTGAATCACCCCGACCCTGAGGCCCAGCGCCTCATAGATCGGGCCCATCCAGGCGGCGTCCCGCCGGGCCAGGTAATCGTTGACCGTGACGATGTGGACACCCTGGCCGCCGAGGGCGTTCAGATAGGCCGGCAGCGTGGCCACCAGGGTCTTGCCCTCGCCGGTACGCATCTCGGCGATACGGCCCTCGTGCAGGGTGATGCCGCCGACGAGCTGCACATCGAACGGCCGCATGTCCTTGGCGCGCCGGGCCGCCTCGCGAACCGCGGCGAAGGCTTCCGGCAGCAGGTCGTCGAAACTCTCGCCGCCACCGTGGCGTTCACGCAAGGTATCGGTGAATGCCACGAGCTCCGCGTCCCGCATCGCGTCGAACTGGGGCTCGAGCGAATTGATCCGCGTAACGACGCGGCCCATGCGCTGCAGTTCGCGACTGTTCTTGGTACCGAAAACGGCTCGGGTCAGCTTTCCTAACACGGAGGTCTGCCTGGCATTCGAGAAACGGGGAATTTTACCGCGTTTTCAGCCCGATTAACCCGCGCATCTGCTTGGCGGGGTTATGGTGAGTTCAGCCCGGGCTCCGGCCACGCTCGAACTCACGGAGAGGCAGCGTATGTCTTACGAACTCCGCCGGGCCACGTAACTGGCGGGATTGACGTGGCGGCCGTTTTTGAGCACCTCGACATGCACATGGGGGCCGGTGGAACGCCCCGTGGTACCGAGCGTGCCGAGGGAATCTCCGCGCCTGACGATGTCGCCGGTCTTGATCCAGAGGTCGTGCTGATGCGCATAGCGGGTAACGTATCCGTCGCCGTGCTCGATTTCGATCAGGTTGCCGTACCCGTCCCGCCGGCCCGCAAAGACGACGACACCCGCCGCGATGGCGACGACCTCCGACCCCTTCCGCCCGGCGATGTCGATGCCGGTATGCCAGGCCATCCGGCCGCTGATGGGGTCAACCCGCCGGCCGTACGGGGAGGAAATCCAGCCACGCTGCACGGGCCAGCCGGCCAGCCGGGCCGCCTCCCAGTACTCCTGGGTACCGAGCACCGCCTCCAGCACCAGCAGTTCGTCCTCCCGGTCGCGGATATCAACGGCCAGGGCGTCCAGCCCTGCCCGCAGGTCGGGTGATTCAAGGAAGCTGTCGCAACTGCCCGCCGGCCCGCCCTGGGGCGCGGGCAGGTCGAATCCGAACTCATCCAGGGGAATGCGGGCCACATCGGCAACCTGAACGCCCAGCGCTTCCATGCGCCACAGCCGGGCCTGCATCTGCGCGAGTTGCCGGCCCACCGCACCGCTCTCCGCCGTGGCCTGCTCCTCAAGGAGCTGCACACGGGCATCCTGGTCTGCCAGGCTGTCTCGCCACTCGCTGATCACTCCCGGAATCATGAACTGGCTGGTGACCAGAGGGTACAGAACGGCGCTCAGTACGCCCGCGAGCCCGAGAACCAGGCAAACCGCGGCGAGCATTACCCTCCAGCCCGCCTCGATGGAGCGGGAACTGCCGCCTTGCCTGACGAACACAATTTTCATCAATGCCAAGCCGTTAGCCAGAAATGTCGTATTGAACGGGTCGGGCCGGTCACGCTTTCCCATCTACTTCCCGAGCGTGACCAAGCATTTTGGCCGGGGATGAACTACGAATCAAGTCAGGTAACATTCCCGTCATGAAGATCACGGAGCTGCTGACGCCCCATCGGCGTCGATTCACGCCCTTGCAGAAACTGCTCGATCAGGCTGACCGGCAGGATGCCTGGACACGTGAACTCCGGGCCGTTCTACCCGAGGGGCTGGGCAACGCATGCCGCGTCATCGACATACGCGGCGACACGCTCGTCGTCGTCTGCTCCGACGGGGCGGTGGCGACGCGCGTGCGCTTCGAGGCCGCCGAGATCATCAGCCAGCTCCGCGTCCTGAATCACTACAAGGGCGTCACCCGCATCGCTGCCCGCGTCTCCCGCGCCGGTGATCGGCCGTCAACCTAGTGTCGTGTCCCGCAAGTTTCTGGTGCTTCAGAGTTCGCCATGCGCGTCAATGCAAGGCGTGGCCCGCAGGTAATATCGGGCATATTGCCAAGGGCCACAACGCCGCAGTGGCGCGCATGGCGAACTCCCGAAGGGCGCGTCCCACGAGGCCTGTGGCGGTGTTGCGCCCCTTGGCAATGGAACCACCATTCCCGGCGGGGACGCGCCTTGCCACAGACCCCGTGGGACACGCTGAAGTACCAGAAACTTGCGGGACACGACACTTGCAGCCCGTTCGTCAATCCGCCTGCTTTCTGAGAAAGGCCGGGATGTCGAGCAGCTTGTCGTCAAGCCGCTGTTCCTCTGCAGCGCCTCCCGCTCCGAACCTGGGTTGATGCCGCTCGTAGGCCGGCCGGTCCAGGTCGTCGTAGGATGCCCTGTTGAGTATCGCCCGTTTCGCCTGCGTGTTGTCGACCACCACGTTCGGCTTGACCGTGCCCAGGCCGGTCGCAACGATCGTTACCCGCAATTCGTCGCCCATCGACGAATCGATGACCGTTCCAGCCACTACACGGGCATTTTCAGCGGCAAAGCTTTCGACCATCTTGCCGACGTCCTCGAACTCGCCGATGCTGAGATCGGGCCCGGCGCTGACATTGACCAGAATGCCGTGGGCGCCCTGCAGGTCCACGTCTTCCAGCAGAGGGCTGCGAATGGCAGCGTCCGCTGCGTCGCTCGCCCGATTGTCACCGGAAGCCGTGCCCGTGCCCATCATGGCCATGCCCATTTCCGCCATCACCGTCTTCACATCGGCGAAGTCGACGTTGATCAGGCCCGGCCGGGTGATGAGTTCCGCAATCCCCTGCACCGCGCCGAGCAGCACGTCGTTCGCCGCGGCAAAGGCATTGAGCATGGTCGTGCGTTCCCCGAGCACGGCCAGCAACCGCTGGTTGGGGATGGTGATCAGCGAGTCCACGCACTCGGCGAGTTCGGCGATGCCGCTTTCCGCAACCTCGTCGCGCCGCTCGAACTTGAAGGGCCGGGTGACGATGGCAACCGTCAGGATGTCCATCTCCCTGGCGGTGCGCGCGACCACCGGCGCCGCGCCGGTGCCGGTGCCGCCGCCCATGCCCGCGGTGACGAACACCATGTCCGCTCCGGAGAGAAGCTCCGTGATGCGGTCGCGGTCGTCGAGGGCAGCCTCGCGGCCGATCGCGGGATTGGCGCCGGCGCCGAGGCCCCGGGTAATGGAACTGCCCAACTGGAGAATGGTCGGAGCGTCCAGGTTCTTCAACGCCTGGGCATCGGTGTTGGCGGCGATGAAGTCAACGCCTTCAACCTTCGTCTTCAGCATGTGCTGAACCGCGTTGCCGCCGCCCCCGCCAACGCCGAATACCTTGATCACGGCGCTCTGGGGGCCGCTGTCTACCAATTCGAACATGTGTACGTCTCCTGTCAAAAATTCTCGCTAAACCAGTTTTTGAATCTGCCGAATCGGCCGCCGCCCCGCTGCCGGTCGCCGGCGGCCGTCCCTTCTTGTTTTTCCTTGCCGTACATCAATAGTCCGACGCCCGTCGCGTAGATGGGGTTGCGGACGATGTCCTTCAGCCCCGCTACGCTGGCAGGCGAGCCGACGCTCACCGGCATGTGGAAGATCTCTTCGGCGAGTTCGACCACGCCTTCCATTTTTGATGCTCCCCCAGTGAGCACCACACCAGCGGCAATGAGGTCCTCGAACCCACTGCCGCGAAGTTCTGCCTGAATCAAGGTAAACAGCTCGTCATACCGGGCCTCGACCACTTCGGCCAACGTCTGCCGGGACAATTCCCGGTCCGGCCGGTCGCCCACGCCGGGCACCTTGATCATCTCCTGCGCCTGTGCCAGTTGCGGCAGGGCACACGCGTACTTGATCTTTATTTCTTCCGCGTTCTGCGTCGGCGTTCTCAGCGCCGTCGCAATGTCGTTCGTTACCTGGTCACCCGCAATGGGGATCACCTTCGTGTGGCGTATGGCGCCGCCGGTGAACACCGCGATATCCGTCGTTCCTCCGCCGATGTCGACCAGGCAGATGCCCAGGTCCCGCTCGTCTTCCGTGAGCACCGAATAGCTCGACGCCCACTGTTCCAGTACCAGTTCGTTGACCTTGAGCCCGCAGTGACCGATGCACTTCTCGATATTCTGGGCGGCGTTGACCGAGCAGGTGACCAGGTGCACCTTGGCCTCCAGGCGCACGCCGGACATGCCCAACGGCTCCCGGACGCCTTCCTGGTTATCGATGACGTACTCCTGGGGCAGAATGTGCAGGGTGCGCTGGTCCGCCGGGATCGGCATGGCCTGTGCCGCATCGATCACCCGTTCCACATCGTGGGGCAGCACTTCCCGGTCGCGAATGGCGACGATGCCGTGGGAGTTGAAACTGCTGATGTGGCGCCCCGCGATGCCCGCATAGACCGAATCGATCGGGCACCCCGCCATGAGTTCCGCTTCCTCCACGGCCCGCTGAATCGAATGCACGGTGGAGTCGATGTTGACCACGACTCCTTTCTTCAAACCGTGCGAGGGGTGCGAGCCGATGCCGATCACCTCAACGCCGCCGTCGGGGGCGATGTCCGCCACGATGGCGGCCACCTTGCTCGTGCCGATGTCCAGGCCGACGATGCGCGCCGGATCGTTTTCCGATGTCATGTCGTCTCCGTCGCTGCCGCCGTTTCCGACGCTTCCGCGTGTTGCACTTCCGGCTCCCGCCAGCGCACGGCGATGCCGTTGCCGTATCTCAAGTCAACGTAATCAACCGCCTCGGCGCGATCCACCGGGAATCGGGACCAGGCCGCGAGAAAGCGCCCCATGCGCTCCCTCAGGCTGTCCGCGCCCAGCATGACTGTCGGGCCGGCGGCATGCTCCGTACCCGCACGGAGGGCCCCCGGCGCCGCCAGCTTCAACTGCCACTCGCCGATCTCGTTCTCGGTGACCCCCTCGATCACCAGGCCCGCTTCCCCCGTCATGCCCTGCAGATAGCGATAGACTTCCATCGCCTCCCTGGGGCTCGACAGCGCACAGTCGAACACCGGGACATCGACCGGGCCGTTGGGGGTGCTGACGATCTCGCCGGCGGGCGTGAGATACCCGGCGTCCGCCCACCGGGCCACCACGGTCCGCCGGGCCACCCGAACCACGATGGTGTCGGGCCACACCTTCCGTACACTCACTTCGCCCGGCCAGGACAGTTCCATGACCCGTTCACGCAAACTCGCCACATCCATGGTCAGCAGCCCCCCGTCGAGGGCCTGCCCGATGCGGCGCCGTATCTCGGCCGCCTCGGACTCAGCGAGCTGGCCCTCGACCTTGACGACCCGAACCTGACGGTCGGCCGCAAGCCACCCGGCGGCCCCGGCCGCCAGCAGCGCCGCCAGGGCGACGACTGCGAGAAAGCTACGCATTGGCGACACCTCGCAGCCGGTTCGATACCTGACTGACGTTGCCCGCGCCCTGCACCAGGACGACGTCGCCGTCCCGCACCACGCCGCCGAGCCGTTCCAGCGCGTCTGCCGGGTTCGCCGCGAGCAGGGGGGCGAAGCCGGCACGTTTCCGGATGCCGCAGCACAGGGCCCGGCCGTCCGCTCCGGGAATCGGCGCCTCGCCCGCGGAGTACACCTCGACCAGAACCAGTTCGTCGACCTCGGACAGGACTTCGACGAAAGCGTCGAAGAGGTCCCTGGTGCGGCTGTACCGGTGCGGCTGATAGGTCATTACCAGGCGGCGGCCCGGCCACACGCGCCGCACCGTATCGAGCACCGCGCGCACCTCTGTCGGGTGGTGGCCGTAGTCGTCGACAAGGGTCACCTCGACGCCGCCGACCGGAACGTTGTCGAACACCTGAAAACGGCGCCCGACTCCCGAGAAACCGGCGAGGCCACGCAGAACGGCGCCGTCGTCGATTCCCTCCTCGGCGGCCACGGCAAGCGCGGCAAGCGCGTTAAGCACGTTGTGCCGACCCGGAATGGCCAGTTCCACATCGAGGACGCCGCGCCCGTTGGGCCGGTGCGCGCGGAAGCGCCAGGAGCGGCCATCGGCCTGCACATCCGAGGCGCGGTAGTCGGCGTCCCGGGCGAAGCCGTAGGTGAGCATCGGCCGCGACAACCCGGGAAGGAGGCTCGTCACCACCGGGTCGTCGGCACACAGTATGGCGGTGCCGTAAAACGGCAGCCGGTGCACGAATTCCACGAACGTCGCCTTCAGCCGTTCGAAGTCGTAACCGTAGGTTGCCATGTGGTCCTGGTCGATGTTCGTAACTACCGCCACCATCGGCTGGAGATGAAGGAACGAGGCATCGGACTCATCGGCTTCCACGATGATGGTGCGGCTGCCGCCGAGCCGGGCATGGGTACCGGCGCTCTCGAGCAGCCCGCCGACCACAAATGTGGGATCCCGGCCCGCCGCCTGGTAGATGGACACGAGCAGGCTGGTGGTCGTCGTCTTGCCGTGGGTGCCGGCAATGGCAATCCCGTGCCGGTAACGCAGCAGTTCGCCCAGCATTTCGGCACGCGCCACCACCGGAATCCGCTCCTCACGAGCTGCCGCGAGTTCCGGGTTGTCCTCTCCCACGGCGCTGGACACCACCACCACATCGGCCCCGTCGACCTGCTCCCGGGCATGGCCCTCGAACACGGCCGCACCGAGGGACTCGAGCCTTGCCGTGGTGGCCGAGCGCGCCAGGTCCGATCCGGATACCTCGTAACCCTGGTTGATGAGTACCTCCGCGATGCCGGACATGCCGGCGCCGCCGATCCCCAGGAAGTGGATGCGCTGCACCCGGCCCATCTCGGGAACGCGGTAGGCATCGAGGCTGGCGCCGCCGTTCGCCCCGGTCACGCTTCTGCCCCCTCGAGTTGCGCCCGGAACACCAGCCCGATGAGGGCGCAGCAGACGATCAGGCTGTTTCCACCGTAGCTTACGAAAGGCAGCGTCAGGCCCTTGGTCGGCAGGATGCCGCTTGACACACCCAGGTTGATCAGCGCCTGGACTCCCAGCACGATGCCGACCCCGTAGCACAGGTAGCCACCGAACTTCTCGCCACTTTCGAGCAGGCCCTTGCCCGTCACCAGGATCCGGTACACCAGGAAGGAGAACAGCGCCAGCAGCGCGAGGGCGCCCGCCAGCCCCAGTTCCTCGGCAATCACCGCGAATATGAAATCGTTGTGCGCTTCCGGCAGGTAGTAGAGCTTCTGGATGCCCGCTCCCAGCCCCAGGCCGAACAGTTCGCCGCGCCCGAAGGCAATCAGTGCCTGAACGAGTTGATAGCCGCTCCCGTACGCCGTCGCCCAGGGGTCGGTGAAAGTGATCAGCCGCTCCAGCCGGTATGGCTGCGCGATCGCAAGAAAACTGAACAGCATGGCGCCCACCAGCACCAGCGGCACGAAAAAGCGCAGGCGCATGCCAGCCAGAAACAGCAGCGCTCCTGCGGTAGAGCCGAGCACCACAACGGATCCGATATCGGGTTCGGCCACCAGCAGCGCCAGGATCAGTCCCAGCACGACCAGCGGGCCCACAAGCACGCGCGAATCGTCCTTCAGCGTATCGTCGAATCGCGCCAGGAATCCGGCCAGGTACACCAGCACGAAAAAGCGCGCGGCCTCCGAAGGCTGCAAGGTCACCACGCCCAGGTCGATCCAGCGCGTGGCACCGTTGACGGATTGTCCCAGGCCCGGCACAAGCACCGCCGCGCAGAGTACGAGGGCCGCAATCCACGCCAGTTGCCGGCAGCGGCGCCAGACCGCAAGCGGTATCGCCAGCATGACCAGGAACGCCGCGAGGGCCACCCCGAGGTAGGCGCCGTGCCGCGGGAGAAAGTCCCGGTCCATGGCCACAGATGCAGATGCGACCATCACCAGGCCGAACGCGAGCACGAACAGCCAGGTGAAGAGCAGCGGTCGGTCGACGGAAGCATTCACGACCGTAGCCTCCGCGCCGGCCGGAAACGGAACACGCGCTTGCGCTCCGGGAGTCGAATTTGCCCCGTCCGGCTCATGCGCCCAACTCCGCTACCGCGTCGCGAAAAGCCGCGCCACGCGCCTCGAAGTTCTCGAACATGTCAAAACTGGCGCAGGCCGGGGAGAGCAGTACCGTATCGCCCGGCTGCGCGGCGGCAGCGGCCTGCCGCACCGCCTCGCCCATGTCCCGGACCCTGGACACCGGAACCCGCTCCTTCACCACCCGCTCGATGGCCGGGCCGTCGACGCCCAGCACGACCAGGTGCCGGGCACATTTCGCAATGGCATCGCCGAGTTGCGCGAAGTCGGCGCTCTTGCCGTCACCGCCGGCAATCAGCACGACCGAACCCGGCGGTTCGCCCAGACCCGAAAGTGCCGCCAGCGCCGCGCCCACATTGGTTGCCTTGGAATCGTTGACATAGGTCACCGCGCCGACCGACGCAACGGTTTCGCAGCGGTGAGCCAGCCCGGAAAAACCGGCGACCGCCGCCTCCAGGGCAGTCCCGTCGCCGCGGAATTCTCCGCCGTGCACCATCGCCAGCGCCGCCAGCACGTTCTGCTCGTTGTGCCGCCCGGCCAACGGCAACCGGGAGGTATCCAGCAACGCCCGGCCTCCACAGGCGAGCGCCCTGTTTCCGTGCCGCATCCGGATCCCCCAATGGCCGGGCTCCGGCTCATCGCCACCGAAGGTGATCAACTCGTCGGGACTCCCGGCCCGCGGATAAGTCAGGGCATCGCTTCGATTAGCGACGGCTCGCTCCGCACCCTCGTAGATGCGCTGCTTGGCGGCCGCATAGCAGTCCATGCTGCCGTGCCAGTCCAGGTGATCGCCGCTGAGGTTCAGGATGGTGGCCGCCTTGAGCGGGGCGGTGCGCGTGCGCTCGAGCTGGAAACTGGACAACTCCAGAACATAGCAGTCCCGGTCGGGGCCGATCGCGTCCAGCGCCGCGAGGCCGAGGTTGCCGCCAACGCCAGGCCGGGCACCGGCGTCAGCCAGCAGGTGCCCCACCAGCGATGTCACCGTGCTCTTGCCGTTGGTGCCCGTCACCGCATGGACCGGCTCGCGCACCGAGGCAAAGAAAAGGTCGATGTCGCTCAATACCGGCAGTCCGCAACCCAGCACCTGCCGGCCCATGGGACTGTGAGTGGGGATGCCCGGGCTCAGGATCGCGCGGTCGAGCCCGCCCGGGTCGAATTCACCCATCCCGAGCCGGTATTCCACCGCCGGCCAGGCTGCCATCGCCTCGGCAAGCCCCGGAGGCTGCTCCCGGGTATCGACCACGACCAGTTCGTCGCGGCCGTCGAGATGCCGCAAACACGACATTCCCGTGACTCCCAGGCCTACAACAGCTGTTCGCACCGCTCGCCCCCTACCGCAGCTTGAGTGTGGACAGGCCCACCAGCACCAGCACCAGCGTCACGATCCAGAAGCGGACAATGACGCGCGGCTCCGGCCAGCCCTTGAGCTCGAAGTGATGGTGCACGGGCGCCATGCGGAAGATGCGCCGCCCGGTCAGGCGATAGGACGCCACCTGCAGGATGACCGATACCGTTTCCAGCACGAACAGCCCGCCCATGATGAACAGCACGATCTCGTGACGCACGATGATGGCCACCACGGCCAGCGCCGCGCCAAGCGCCAGGGCGCCCACATCGCCCATGAAGACCTGGGCCGGATAGGTGTTGAACCACAGGAATCCCAATCCGGCGCCGATGATCGCGCCGCAGAAGACGGCGACCTCACCGGCCAGCGGTATGTAAGGGATCTGCAGGTATTGAGCGAACTCGATGTGGCCGGCCAGGTAGGCGATCAGCGCCAGGGCGGCGCTGACCATGACGGTGGGCAGGATGGCCAGCCCATCCAGCCCGTCGGTCAGGTTGACCGCATTGCTCATGCCGACGATGACGAAATAGGCAACGACCACGTAACCCAGGCCGAGCGGCACCGCGACGGCCTTGAAAAAGGGGACGATGAGGTGCGTCTCGGCGGGCAACTCCGCGCTCCAGTAGAGGAATATGGCCGCTGCGGCGCCGAACACCGATTGCCAGGTGTATTTCCAGCCGGCGGTCAGGCCGCGGGCGTTCTTGCGGGTCAGCTTGAGATAGTCGTCCACCCAGCCAACTCCGCCGAACGCCATGGTCACGAGCAGGGCGGTCCAGACGTAGCGATTGCTCAACTCACCCCACAGCAGGGTGGTCACGAAAATGACGATGATGATCAGGGCGCCGCCCATAGTGGGCGTGCCTGCCTTGGCCAGGTGCGATTCCGGCCCGTCCTCGCGCACGGTCTGACCGATCTGATAGTCGCCGAGACGCTTGATGACGAAGGGTCCGATCAGGAGCGATGCGGCCAGGGCCGTCATGACACTCAGCATGGTACGGAAAGTCAGGTACTGGAAAACGGAAAAACCGCTTACGAACTGTGTGAGATATTCGGTCAGCCAGAGCAGCATCAGATCAATCCTCCCAGCGCATGGCGCACCGTTTCGCGATCGCTGAAGGGCCGCCGGCAACCGCCGATCTCCTGGGAGGTCTCGTGCCCCTTGCCGGCAACGACCACCAGGTCCCGGGGTTCCGCAAGGGCGATGGCACCGGCGATGGCCGCCGCGCGGTCCACCTCTTCCCGTGTTTCCGCGTTTCCGGAGAGACCCTCACGCATATCCGCGATGATGGCCGCCGGCTCTTCCGAACGGGGGTTGTCGCTGGTGAGCCAGACCGCATCCGCGGCCGCGGCGGCCGCCCGGGCCATCAACGGCCGCTTGCCCCGGTCCCGGTTGCCGCCGCAGCCGATGACGCAGATCAGGCGGCCGCGGCAGTGGGCGGCAAGGGCTGAAAGGGCATTCTCGAGGGCATCGGGCGTGTGCGCGTAGTCGACCACCACCGTGGGCAATCCCGGCGCCCTGAAAAACTCCATGCGGCCGGGAACCCCCGTGAGGCGCCCGGCGCGCTCGGCAAGCTCCCCGAAGGCGAGCCCGCCCCCGGCCAGCACGCCGATCGCGGCGGCGACGTTGGCCAGGGAAAATTCGCCGAACACCGGCAAGTCGACCTCTTCGGTTCCCCAGGGGCTCGCCAGGCGGGCGCTCACCCCGTTGTCGTGAAAACTCACGCGATCCCAGGACAAATCACCGCCATCGCGGCCGACGGTGATCACCTCCGGGCCATCGAGGCTCGCGGCCAAATCCCGGCCGAACGCATCGTCGACGTTGATCACCGCGAGACGAACGGTGGGGAACTCGAAAAGCCGCCGTTTCGCCCCCCCGTATTCGGCGAAGTCCGCGTGGTAGTCCAAATGATCTCGGGTGA
This sequence comes from Pseudomonadales bacterium, assembly GCA_963663395.1. GTDB lineage: Bacteria > Pseudomonadota > Gammaproteobacteria > Pseudomonadales > Azotimanducaceae > Azophilus. The sequence continues at coordinate 1,975,756 of OY760226.1, read as the reverse complement.
GATTGGAGAAAACCGCGCTCTCGAATCGGACTTCGTCCACCCGGCCCTGGGCCAGCGCATGGGAGCTCGCCTCCAGGCAGGCCCAGGCACAGCCACGCCGGCGCAGGCAGGCAAGCCGCCGCTGGGTGGCGATGGCGTCCGCCGTGGTGAGAGCAGCCGGCATGAGCCGGCCAATTTCGCCCCATCCCAGCGTGCCGAGATAGCCGGCCCGCTGCCCGAGCCCGCCGGCCAGGTCCGCAATGTGGTGGGCAATGGAAGTCTTGCCGTTGGTGCCGGTCACACCCACGCAGCGCATGCTCCGGCTGGGTTCACCGTAAAAGCGCGCCGCCAGCGCTCCTCGCCGTTCGTGCAGGTCGACGATCGGGACGACCGGGACATTCAAGCCGGGCAACTCCCGTTCCGACAGAATGCAGACGGCGCCGCGCCCAACCGCCTGTGCAGCGTAATCGTGGCCGTCCGCGGACTCGCCCCTGACCGCGACGAAAGCATCTCCGGAATCGACGGTCCGGGAGTCCTCCGACAGCCCGGTCAGCGCCACATCCGGCGCGCCGGAGTCGCCCAGCAGTTCGCGTAGCGTCATCGACCCGCGCTTCACGAACGTCCCTCGGGCACGCTCACCGCGGCGAGCTGTTCGCCGTCCGGCGGAATGCCCATCAACCGCAGCGCGCGCTCCGCCACACGGGCGAACACCGGGGCGGCGACCGCCCCGCCGCCGATGCGCGGCCCGCTGGCATCGTTGACCACCACGACCATCAGCAAGCGGGGATCGGTCAGCGGCGCCACGCCGACGAAGAGCGCCACGTGGCGCTTGTCCGTGTACCCGCTGGCGTCGACGATGCGCGTGGTGCCGGTTTTTCCGGCCACCCGGTAGCCCGGCACGTGCGCGCGCGGCGCGGTGCCCTCCCGGGAGGTCACGCCTTCCATCAAGCCCAGTACGGTGGTGGCGGTACGGGCATCGAACACCCGCTCGCCTTCCGGCGGACGGTCGAGCTTCAGTGCCGAGATGGGCATACGCACACCGCCGCTGGCCAGTGTCAGATAGGCCTGGGCCAGTTGCAGCGGCGACAGCGTCAGGCCGTAGCCGAACGCCATGGTCGCCCGCACCACCGGATGCTTGAGCCCCGCGCTATCGAGATGCCCCATGGTTTCTCCGGGCAGGCCGCTGCTGACGAAGTCGCCGGCGCCCGCGCGGCGCAGCACGTCGTGTACGGCCCGGGGCGGCAGGTCGAGCGCCACCTTGGCAAAACCCACCTGGCTGGACTTGTGCAGCGCCCGGGTCAGGGTTATGCGGCCGCGGTTGAGCGGGTCTTCGATCAGTTTTCCCCTGATGCCCATATAACCCGGCGAGGTGTCGATGATCGTGTCCGGCCGGTAGCGGCCCGACTCCAGGGCCGCGATCACCGTGAACGGCTTCACCGTCGAACCCGGCTCGTAGACATCGGTCACCGCCCGGTTGCGCATCCCCGCAAGGCCCGCACGGAGCGGTCCATTGGGGTTGTAGGACGGCTGATTGACCAGCGCCAGGATTTCACCGGTAGCCACATCCAGTATCACCAGGGAACCCGACCTTGCGCCGTGCCCGGCCACCGCATTTTTCAGCTCCCGGTACGCGGCATACTGTAGCCGCAGGTCGATGCTGAGCGCGAGGTCCTGCCCCATGCGCGGAGCCGACTGGAACTCCAGGTCGCGGATGATGGTCCCGAGCCTGTCCTTCAATACCAGCTTGCTGCCGTGCCTGCCGCGCAGCACCTGGTCGAACGACAGTTCGACGCCTTCGAGGCCTATATCGTCGATATTCGTCCTGCCGACAATGTGAGCCGCGGTTTCCCCTGCCGGGTAGTAGCGCTGGTACTCCCGCTGGAACTCCAGGCCCTCGATGCGGAGCTTTCGTATGCGTTCGGCCGCCGTCCAGGGCACGCGGCGTTTCAGATAAATGAACGACTTTTCGAGATTGTTCCCAATCAGCGCATCGAGCCGTTCAACGTCCATTCCCAGGTGCGGAGCCAGGCGCTCCAGGTCCGCCTTCGCCACCCGGTGCCTGGAAGGATCCGTCCACACGGCAACGACGGGCGTGCTGACCGCCAGGGGTTCGCCGTAGCGGTCGTAGATGACGCCGCGGTATGAAGGAATGGTCTCGGTACGCAGCGAGCGCGCGTCCCCCTCATCCTGCAGGAAGTCTTTTTCCAGGAAGGCAAGCCAGGCCACCCTGGATGCGACGGCGGCCGATCCTACAAACAGGAGAGACAACAGGAAGTAGTGCCGCCAGGCTTTCAAGGCAATATGCGCTCCACATCGTCAGGAAACTGCATGTTCAGTTCCGCGGCTGCCACGCGCTCGACGTGGTGATAGGCCGCCAGCGCCCCCCGCTCGATCAGCAGGCGGCTGTGTTCGGCGAGGAGCAGGTCCTGGTAGTTGCGCGTTTCCTCAAGCTTGCCGTGCGTCTCCCTGAGCTGATGGGTAGCCATGACCACCTGAAGAGCCGAGACCACGGCTGCCAGAAAGAGCGCTGCCGTCAGCCCCATTCGCTTGCCGCCAGTGCGCCGGGCCTTGGCGGAGCGTCGCCCCGGACGCACGGATTTCGGCTGCCGGGGCTTCTTCGCACGCCTCATCGTCCACACCTCGAAAGATTCGGCCGGCCCCGTGCCCAGGACTCCGACGACCCTCTACCGCGGCAGTCGATGCCGGTCATGCGGCCCGCTCCAGCACCCGCAACACGGCACTGCGCGCCCGCGGATTGCGTGAAATCTCCGCGGGGCCGGCCCGCACCGGTCCCGCGACGATGCGCGCGTCGATGCGCAGGTCGCGCTTGCGCACCGGTATTTCCCGCGGCAGCCGCGGCGGAGAGCTGCGCGCCCGGAAATAGCGCTTGACGATCCGGTCTTCCAGCGAATGAAAGCTGATCACCGCCAGGCGGCCGCCCACGGCGAGGCGCGCGAACACGCCTTCCAGCCCCCGCTTCAGTTCGTCGAGTTCCTGATTGATGAAGATGCGAATCGCCTGAAACACGCGCGTCGCTTCGTGAATGCGCCGGCGCGGCTCCGGCCGCGCCGTGCCAACGACCCGCGCGAGTTCCATGGTGGTCGAAAGCGGGCGCGCGGCCAGGATGGCGCGGCTGATGCGCCGCGCATGCCGCTCTTCCCCGTAGTCCCTCAGTACCCGGGTCAGGTCATCCACACCGGCTTCGTTCAGCCAGTCGGCCGCGGTGAGCGCCTGCCGGCGGTCCATGCGCATGTCGAGCGGTCCGTCCGCCCGGAAGCTGAAGCCCCGGTCCGGCTGGTCGAGTTGCGCCGACGAGACGCCGAGATCCATGATCGCGCCCTGCAGCCTGTCGAAACCGGCCTCGGCCAGCATGCTCTCGATGTCGCCGAAACTGCCCTGCAACGGAATGACGCGGTTGTCCTCCACCGCCAGCGATTCGGCGCAGGCAATGGCATCCCCGTCCCGGTCCACCGCCAGCAGCCGGCTCGAACCATCCAGCCGGGCGAGCAGCCGGCGGCTGTGCCCGCCCAGGCCGAAGGTGGCGTCGAGATAGTCGCCGCACCGCCGTTCGGGCGTGACGAAATCCACGGTCTCGCGACACAGCACCGGTTCGTGTTTCATACCGACAGCCCGGTGATTCCGTCGCCCTCGGCAAGCAGCGCGCCGTTCTCTTCCGAGGTGTATTCGTCCACCCGGATTCGCCAGGTGTCCTGCGCCCAGATCTCGATCTTGTTGCCCTGCCCCACCAGCACGAGGCTCTTCTCCAGCCCGCCCTGATCGCGCAACGGCGCCGGCAGCAGGATACGGCCGTTGGCATCGAGTTCGAGGTCGGTGGCGTGCCCGATCAATATGCGCTGCAGCCAGCGGTTTTCCGGGCGGATGTTTGGCAGCGCATCGAGCTTCTGCTGTACTGTCTCCCACTCCGGAAGGGGATAGAGCAGCAGGCACTTCTCGCGCATGTCGACGGTAACCACCACCCTGCCCCCCGCAACGGCGGTCAGCCGCTCACGGAAGCGTGCCGGCATGGACATGCGCCCCTTGGCATCGAGTTTGGCGCTGGATATTCCGCGAAACACCGTCATCCACCAGTTGGAATGGCCCCCCACTTTTTCCCACAAATTCCCATAAAGAGACACTATAACCGCCAATGCGCAGTGTCAAGGCAAGAAAAGTGAATTAACTCGCGGATTTACAAGGATTTTCCGACGCTCTTTGAAGGCGCGAACCGGTCCCATTCTGTATAGAAAATATCGGCTAGACAGTTATATCTAGAATTCACTTTAAAAAGATTGGTTCCAAAGGGGGAAAAGAAGAGCTGGCCGGTAAGCCGGGTTCTGTCACCGGAGCGCCGGAGGCAATGCCCCCGCCACAATCCGGCGTGCAGCCATTCATCTAGGGCCTCCGTCGCCAAAGGCCTCCAGCGGCCTACCCGAATCCGGCGCGGACCACGCCATCGGATTCCTATTTGGCCTTGCTCCGGGCGGGGTTTGCCTAGCCACCCGTGTTACCACGCGCGCGGTGCGCTCTTACCGCACCCTTTCACCCTTACCGCGTACCCGAAGGTTCGCGGCGGTCTGCTCTCTGCTGCACTTTCCGTAAGCTCACGCTTCCCAGGCGTTACCTGGCGCCCTGTCCTGTGGAGCCCGGACTTTCCTCTCGCGGCGCGAAGCCGAAGCCTCGGCCGCCAGCGACTGCATGGCCAGCTCGACGGCAAGCGTCCCCCTTGCGGGGAGCCATGTCAAACGGCATCGCATCGATGCATCCGGGCGCCTGCCAGTTATGCGGTGCCGTCGCTATCGTGAGTCGGTTCCGCCGCGGCGAGCACCCGGTCATAGTAGTCGGATTTCGCCCCTCCGCAGACCTCGGCCATTATCCGGGCGGCCCGCGCCGGGGGGAGTTCTCGAGCCAGGGCTTTCAACAGCCGCCGCTCGTCCAGTTCACGGCCGGATTGCCTGGCTACGCCCTCGAGTACGCAGACGAATTCGCCGCGCAGCGAATCCTGCAATTCGAGTTCGCTCAAAATCGCATCGGCCGTGCCCGTATGGAACGACTCGAACTTCTTCGTCATTTCGCGGGCCACCATGAGCGCCCGGTCCGGCGCCAGGCGGGCGATGATCCCGAGCGTCGACGCCATGCGATGGGGGGCCTCGAAGAACAGGGTCGCCTGCCCCGATTCGCAGATCGCCTCGAGTTCACGTTTGCGCGCGGCCGGCCCGGCATCCAGAAAGCCCTCGAACCGATACCCGTCAAGGTGCAGCGGACAAACCGAGAGGGCAGCGGTAACCGCGCTCGCGCCCGGTACCGGCGACACGGGGATACCCCGCTCCCGGCACAGGCTGACGAGGCGGTAGCCCGGGTCGGAGACCAGCGGCGTACCCGCATCCGAGACCAGCGCCACCTGCTCCCCCGCCTCGAGGCGCTCGAACACTCGCTGTGCAGCCCTGGGTTCGTTGTCGTCGCGCAATGAAACCAGGCGCGGCCGACGGATGTTCAGGTGCGCTAACAGGGCAGAAGTGCGTCTGGTATCCTCCGAGGCAATTGTCTCAACCGTTCCGAGGACATTGACCGCTCGACGGGTCACGTCCCCCAGGTTTCCAATAGGCGTTGCCACCACATACAGGCATCCCGGCATGTGCTTTCCTGAGCGCGTAACCAGTCCAGGCGCAAAATACTCCGATTCGTGCCGGGTGACCATCCGACCGCGGAGCTCCGTTCCGTCCCGAGCAAACCGCATCCTGCGGCCGTTGGCCTGGCTCGCCTGCATGGGGCTGGCCGCATGCGAGACCACCGCGCCGGCACCGGCCGTCGATCAGGTGGAACCGGAACCACTTCCCGCCACCGTCGACGAAGCCCACCTCGCGCAGGTCGACCTCTCGGACCTGCTCGTCAGCGAGTCGTGCGAGCGGGACAGGAATCGCCTCTGCGCCGTGGAAGCGCTTGCGCGGTTTGTCGAAAGCCCGTCTTTTCGTGAACTGCCCGCCACAGCGCCTGCCGGGGCGGCCGTCGCCCCGGAGGGCCAATCCGCTGCACCGAACCGGCAGGCCCTGGCAGACCGGCTGTGGCGGCTGACCGGGGATTTACCGCCAGCGGAAGTGGCGCACCTCGGGCAACATCACGAACTGGCCCCCCTGTGGCGCCTGCGCGAGGCAATGAGTGGCGCCCGCTCCTCCCGGGAACAGGTCCAACGGCTGCGAGCCTGGATGAACCGCGAGCCCGCCCATCCGTTCGTTCGCGTGCCTCCAGCCAGCCTGGCACGCGTGCCGCAGTCTGTGCCGCACGCCGGGCGAGTGGGGCTCTTTGTTCCCCTGAGTGGCGTCCTGGCTACAGCCGGCCGCGCGGTGCGCGACGGGTTCATCGCGGCCTACCTGGACGACGCGGGGCCGCTCAAGCCGCCCGTGCGCATCTACGACACCGCCGCCGGTCCCATCGGGCCGATCTACGAGCAGAGCCAGGCAGACGGGGTCGAGTTGATCGTAGGCCCCCTGAGCAAACAGAAGCTCGAAGCGCTCGCGGCCCTTCGACCGCAGGTGCCGGTGCTTGGCCTCAACTACCTCGAGGCCGCAAGCGGCGGCGAAGACCAGTCACCGGCAACGGAAAGCCCCGCACGGCCCGATCCCGAACCACCGTTCCTGCAGTTGGGTCTCGCCATCGAGGACGAAGCGGCGACGATCACGGAACACCTGCTCGCCCGAGACCTGCAGCGGCTGCTCGCCATACGCGGCACCGAGGGCTGGGCCGTCCGCGGGGCTCGCACACTGACGGATACCTGGCCGTTCGACATCGAACTCCAGGAGTTCACCGACGTCCGGACCGTCACCGAATCCGTCGGCGCAGCCATGGGAGTGGCTGCGAGCGAGGAACGCAGGGAAAGCCTGGAACGGTTGCTGAACACGAACGTGGAATTCCTGCCCCGGGCCCGCTCGGACCTCGACGGCGTGGTCGCATTCGTCGATCACCTCGAGGCCACCGCCCTGGCCCCTGCACTGAAATACCACCTGGCCGGCCGCGTTCCCCCCGTATACGCCAGTTCACAGAGTGTCCGCAATGCATCCACGCTTGCCGATTTGAGCGGCTTTCACGTCACCGAGATGCCCTTCAACCTGTATGCCGACCCCCTTTGGGATGAGGTAAAGGCGGCGTTCGGCGGTGGCGGCGGCAATACCGCGGCACTCAGGTCGCTTGGCATGGACGCCTTTCGCATCGTCTCCCTCTGGGGCTGGGTTGCCGACGGCGAACCGGTGTACGGCGCCACGGGCAGGCTGCGGCTCGAACCGGGCGGTCAGGTGCGCCGCCGGCTTGCCTGGGCAAGAGTCAGCGGCGGCAGGGTCCGGCCGATCACCGCAACCGCCGTTCCGTAGCAATCCATGTCCCGCCGAACCCCCTCACCCGGGCAAGAGCCCGCGCCGCCTGCGGCCTCTTCCGACGTTTCCACCGTCGCGAAGGGTCGACGGGCCGAGGACCTTGCCCTGCAATTCCTCAAGGACAGGGGCCTGCGGCTGATTGCCAGGAACTACCGCTGTCGGGTCGGCGAGGTCGACCTCGTGATGACGCAAGCGGGCATCGTCGTCTTCGTGGAGGTCCGGTCCCGGGCATCGTCCGCTTTTGTCAGCCCCAAGGAAACCGTCGACTGGCGCAAACGGCAGCGATTGGCCAGGGTCGCCGCCTGGTTCCTGCGCTCGCGCCGGGACCTGGCCGGCCTTCCGGTCCGATTTGACGTGGTATCGGTGACAACGCCAAACTACAAAGCCAGATTGGAGTGGATTCGGAACGCTTTCCAGGTTGATGACTCCTGCTGACACTTACGCAAGCCCAACTGCTCGTCCCCGGCCGGCGACGGAGCGCCCGGTACTGTACCGCGCCGCCGCCGTGCTGAGCCGGGTTGCGGCTTTCCTGGTTCTATCGGTGTTCGCGCTGACGCTCTCGTCCTGCGCCACGTTCTCCGACGATCCCCGGGTGCGCACGCCCGGGTCGATGCTCGATGACGAAGCGCTCGAGAAGGTCGTAGAACGGGAGATCCGGAAATCTGATCCTGAATTGAAAAAAGCCCACCTGGTCATCGTCAGCTACGGCGGCATCGTGCTGCTGATCGGCCAGGTTTCCACGGAAGAACTGAAGAACAAGGCGCAGACCGTGACCCAGGGCATCGCCAAGGTGCGCAAGGTACATAACGAGATCGGCGTGGGCGGGCCCATCTCCTACGTGGCCCGCAGCAACGACGGGTGGCTCACGACCAAGGTGAAAGGCAAGCTGATCGCCGCGGACAACGTTCCCGGCCGCAAGGTCAAGGTCCAGACGGAGAACGGCGTCGTCTACCTCATGGGTTTTCTGACGCGCTCCGAGGCCGACGCGGCGGTGCAGGCTGCGGCGACGGTATTCGGGGTCCAGCAGATCGTCAGGGTATTTGAATACCTCGACTGAAGTCCGGTGCGGGCGTATCCCGCTTTTTTGACCCCGGGCGCCGCCCCGACGAAACAGGCGGGCTCTACTCCTGCATCTCCAGTTCGGCTTCCGTCAGGCTGGTGCGGAACGACTCCCGCTCGAAGATCATCTGCATGTAGTTCTGCAGCGGCCGGGTGGAACGCTCCGGCAAGGCGATGCCAACAGACTTCAGCCGCCAGAAAATCGGCGCCACGCAGCAGTCCACCAACGTGAACTCGTCGTTCATGAAGAAGGCTTTCTCGCTGAAGATCGGCGCGATACCGACGATGCTCTCACGCAGTTCGTTGCGCGCCCGCGTGCGTACCGTCTCCCGCCCCTTGCCGGTCATCAGCAGATCCAGCTTGCCGCTCCACTCCTTCTCCACCCGGGAAATCCAGAGCCTGGATAGCGCCCGCTGCACCGGGTAGACCGGCAGCAGCGGCGGGTGCGGAAACCGCTCGTCCAGGTACTCCATGATCACGTTCGCCTCGTAGAGAACGAGATCCCGGTCCGCCAGAATCGGGAGGGCGTTGTAGGGGCTGATTTCGACCAACTCTTCCGGCTTCCGGTTGGGGTCGATGTCGACGATGTCCACGGTGACGCTCTTTTCGGCCAACACCATCCGCACACGATGGGAATAGTGATCCCGAGCGTCGGAAAAAAAGGTCATTGAAGATCGTCGAGTGACTAGGCTCATGGTGCTATCCCTTGCGGATTCTGTTGAAGCTGGCTCGTGCCAGTTGGTCGAATCAATGAACGTCTTTCCAGAACTCCCGGTTCAGTAACCAGGTGAAAACACCCAGAAAGGCGAGAAACAACAGCACATAGACACCCAGTCGCTGTCGTTCGAGCCGCATCGGCTCTCCGACATAGAAGAGAAAGTTGACCAGATCATACACCGCCTGGTCGTATTCCTCGCTGGAATACAGGCCGGTTCCTGCATCGACTGCCAGTTCGAAACAGCCCTCGGCCCCCGGGGCACACATGTCTCTCTGCACGCCCTGCAGGTCCAGCATGACGTGCGGCATGCCCACATTCTCGAAAACCTTGTTGTTCACGCCGAACGGGCGCGATTCGTCTACATAGAAGGTTCGCAGGTAGTTGTAGAGCCACTCCGGGCTGCGGACCCGTGTCACCATGGTGAGGTCCGGGGCCGGGCCACCGAACCAGTTGCGCGCCTGGTCGGTATCCATCGCCGTGGTCATCAGTTCGCCGATCTTCTGGCCGGTGAAGACCACCGTCTCCAGGGCGACGTCATGCGGGATACCCAGGTCGTCCGCGGTGCGCTCGTAGCGCTGGAAGCGGAGGGAGTGACAACCGAGGCAGTAGTTGGTGTACAGGCTCAGACCACGTTGCAGCGACGGCAGGTCGCGAAGATCGGGTTCCATCGCCTGCATGGGCCAGCCCGTGGCCGCCGCGCCGGCCGGCATGGGCATGGCGCCGGCCGCCGCTACCAGCAGCGCGGCCAGCACCAGAACGATACGGTGCGCCATTGCCGGACCTCCTGAGCGCAGGTAAACGTGGTCGGTTGATTCAGGTTCGCGCACGTCGGCCGTTTTCCCGTCAGACTGAAGCATCGAGTATCGGCCCGTCAGGTGATCCGTTCAGGCACGGGCCTGGTCTTCTCCGCCCGGGTATACCAGGGCATCAGCACGAAATAGGCGAAGTAGAGCACCGTGCAGACCTGGGCAAGAATAGTGGCCAACGGCGACGGCGGCACCATCCCCAGATAACCCAGTATGAAGAAGCTGACGACGAAGATCGCCAGCATCGTCTTGGAGATGGCCCCCTTGAAACGCATGGGCGAAACCGGGCTCTTGTCCAGCCACGGCAGGAAGGCGGGAATGGCGATGGCGCCGACCATCACCACCAGTCCCCAGAATTTGGCCGGCACGCCGAACAGCGGAAAGGTTGCCGCGCGCAACATGGCGTAGAACGGCGTGTAGTACCACACTGGCGCAATGTGCTCGGGCGTCTTCAGGGGGTCGGCCATCTCGAAATTCGGCTTCTCGAGAAAGTAACCGCCCATCTCCGGCGCGAAGAACACCACCGCGCAGAACAGGAACAGGAAGACCACGGTGGCGTGCACGTCGTGGGTCACCGTATAGGGCCAGAACGCCACGCCGTCGAGGGGCTTGCCGGTCTCGTCCTTGAACTTCTTGATGTCCGTCCCGTCTGGCGCCGTGGAGCCGACATGGTGCAGCGCGACGAAATGCACGAACACCAGCGCCACGAGGATGAGCGGCAGGGCGATCACGTGCAGCGCAAAGAAGCGGTTCAGGGTGATATCCGACATCAGGTAGTCGCCGCGCAGCCACTCCATGAGATCGGGGCCGACAAAGGGTATGGCGCCGACCAGGGAGACGATGACCTGCGCCCCCCAGTACGACATGTTGCCCCAGGGCAGAAGGTAACCGAAGAAGCCTTCCGCCATCAGCGCCAGGTAGATTGCCATGCCGATCAGCCAAAGCAGTTCCCTGGGCTTGCGATAGGACCCGTACATCAGGCCGCGGAACATGTGCAGATAGACGATGACAAAGAAGGCCGAGGCGCCCGTGGAATGCAGGTAACGCAGCAGCCAGCCGAACTCGACATCGCGCATGATGTACTCGACCGAGGCGAACGCCCCCTCCCCGCTCGGCACGTAGCTCATGGTCAGCCAGATGCCCGTGACCAGTTGCAGGACCAGGATGAAGGTAGCCAGCCACCCCATCAGGTACCAGAAGTTGTGATTCTTCGGGGCGTAGTACTTCGAGAGGTGATATTCCCACGTTTCCGTCGCCGGGAAGCGTTCGTCCAGCCAGCCGACGAAGGAGCGCAGGTTCCTGGCGACCCTGCCTTGGCTCTGCTGCATCAGGCGGTCTCCTCGTCCTCGCCGATGACGATCACCGAATCTGATACGAATCGGTACGGGGGGACCTCCAGGTTGTCCGGCGCCGGCACCGCCTTGACCACCCGGCCCGCCAGGTCGAACCGGGAACCATGGCAGGGGCAGAAGAACCCACCCTGCCAGTTGGGGTCGAAGGGCTCCGGCCGAATCGCGCCGTGGTACTTGGGCGAGCAACCGAGGTGCGTGCAAAGCCCCAGGTAGACGCCGATGTCCGGACGCTTGGAGCGCCAGGGATTGCGCGCGTAGTCGGGCTGCATTTCGAGGTTGTCGGATTTCTCGTCAGCCAGGTTGTCGTTCTCTTCCTTGAGGTGCTCGACGGCCGCCTCGTCCCGCTTCACGACGAACACGGGCTTGCCGCGCCACGCGGGAATGGGGCCAAGGATCTCGCCGGGGCGAAGCTTGGAGATGTCGAGGGTTACCGGAGCCCCGGCGGCGCGCGCCCGGGCGCTCGGCAGCCAGGAGCGCACAAAGGGAACGGCCGCCCCGACCGCGCCGGCGCCGCCGATGGTGACCGTGGCGCCGACCAGGAATTTGCGCCGGTTCCGGTTGGCTTCGGGACGGTCTTTCCCGCTCGCGGCCGGCTCATCGAACGTATCGGTGCTCAAGGCTCAAGGCTCCTGTATGAGTCTGATCTGGCGGTATTGCGGCTTGTTTTCGATCTGCATGGCCAGCCCACCGGGCTGACCCCTGGCTGGCACCGTCGACGCGCCGTCGCGGCGCTCGCGGATTCTACCATAGCGACCCCTGCCACCACTCGGCATTCCGACCTGTCCGGACCCTCTGCCCGATCAGCGCTTGGAGTACTGGGGACGCTTGCGCGCCTTGCGCAAACCGACTTTCTTTCGCTCTACTTCGCGGGCGTCCCGGGTGAGAAACCCCGCCTGTCGCAACGGCTGGCGCAGCGTTTCGTCCTGCTCAACCAGCGCGCGGGCAATACCGTGCCGAATCGCCCCCGCCTGACCCGAGTTGCCGCCCCCGCGAACGGTCACCCGGATATCCACCTTGTCGGCGAGTTCCGCCACCTCGAGCGGCTGACGGACGATCATGCGCGCGGTCTCACGCCCGAAATAGCGGTCGAGCGGCCGCGAGTTGACCGTGATGCTGCCCGTGCCGGAAGCGATGAATACCCGCGCGGCGGACGTCTTGCGCCTGCCGGTTCCGTATGTGTTCTGGTCCGCCACGATTGCTCCGTCAGATTTCGATTGGGTGGGGTTGCTGCGATGCGTGCGGGTGTTCAGGCCCGGCATAGACCTTGAGTTTCCTGAACATGGCGCGTCCCAGGGGATTTCTCGGCAGCATGCCCTTGACGGCCTTCTCGATGATGCGCTCCGGATGGGTCTGGCGCAGCCTGTTCAGGCTGGTGCTCTTGATGCCCCCCGGATAACCGCTGTGCCGATGATAGATCTTGCCGGTTTCCTTGTTTCCCGTGACCCGAACCTTGGCGGCGTTGACGACTATGATGTAGTCGCCGGTATCGACGTGCGGTGTGTATTCCGGCTTGTGTTTCCCGCGCAGTCGATGCGCGATTGCCGATGCGAGACGCCCGAGCGTGCGGTTCTCGGCATCCACGACGTACCACGATCGTTCCACGTCCTGGGCGCGCATGCTGACGGTTTTCATGACTTCTGGACCTTTCCTTTCCCGATCAGGCTGTCAATCGAATCAGGTTCGCACCCGTTCGTTGTTTTCTCGTCGGGCAGGGGCATTGCCCCGTCGGGAGTGAGCCGGATTTCGGAAGGCGCGCATGTTAACGATTGGGTATGGTTTTGACAACACGGGCCGCACCTGCCGGAACGCGCCCGCACCGGCTGCTCAGCCGGCCTTGTGCGACCTCGCGAGATAGGCGTGGGATTGCATTTCCATCAACCGGCTGCGGGTACGCTCGAATTCCCGGCGGTGCTGCTCGCCGCCGTAGAGGTCGCCAACCGGCGCTTCCGCGGAAACGATCAGCTTGACGTTGCGGTCGTAGAACTCGTCCACCAGGCTGATGAACCGGCGCGCCGCATCCTCGCGGTTCGCATCGAGCCGCCTCACGTTCGAGACCAGCACCGCGTTGTGGCAACGGGCCAGTTCGATGTAGTCGTTGGCGCTGCGCGGCCCTTCGCACAGTTCCGCGAACTCGAACCAGGCGACATCGTCGGCAAGGCGGCGGGCCCGGAGGCTGCGCCCGTTGACTTCCAGGTTCACCGACGCCCGCGATTGCCCCGGTGCGAGCGCATCGAAACTGGCGGCAAGCCCCTGCTCCGCTTCTTCGTCCAGCGGCGAGTGATAGATCTCGGCACGTTCCAGCGTTCTGAGCCGGTGATCGACCGTACCGTCCACGCGATGCACGTGGGCGTGCTTCTCCAGCGCCGCTATGGCCGGCAGAAAGCGGCGGCGCTGCAGGCCGTTCTCGTAGAGCAGCGCCGGCCGCACGTTCGACGTGGCCACCAGGGTCACGCCGCGGCCGAACAGGTTCTTGAGCAGCTCGCCCAGGATCATGGCGTCACCGATATCAGCCACGAAAAACTCATCGAAGCACAGCACCCGGGCCCGTTGCGCCAGCCGGTCCGCAACCCGGCGCAACGGGTCCGGACTGCCGCGCAGTTCGTGCAGGTCGTCGTGTACCTGGCGCATGAAGCGGTGGAAGTGCATGCGGACCTTGCCGACGGAAAGGCTTTCGTGAAACAGGTCCATCAGCATGGTCTTGCCGCGGCCGACGCCTCCCCACAGGTACAGGCCCCGTTCCGGCCCGTCATGGCGGCGCCGGAAAGGCCAGAAGCTCCGCGGCCGCGGCCTCTCGAGCCGGCCGTGCAGGTCGTCCAGCAACGTCACGGCCTGGCGCTGCGCCTCGTCCTCGATGAGATTCCCGGCTGCCAGTTCCTGCCGGTATCGTTCCACGGGCGACATGGTCTCGATGGACTAGTGTCGTGTCCGCGGTTCCGGGCGCCCGTCCCGGACTTCCGCTGCCAGGGCATGGGCTTCAAGACCTTCGCTTCTTGCCAGCACGGAAGCGGTCCCCGACAGTGCCCGGCAGCCTTCCGGCGTGAGCGCGATGACGGAACTGCGCTTCTGGAAGTCCTCCACGCCGAGGGGCGATGAGAAACGCGCCGTGCCGTACGTCGGCAGAACGTGGCTCGGGCCGGCCACGTAGTCGCCCATGACTTCCGGTGAGTGGGCGCCGAGAAATATGGCCCCTGCATGGCGCACGTTCTCCAGCAGAGCCTCCGGGTCCCGGACGGCCAGCATCAGGTGCTCCGGCGCGATTCGGTTGGAAATCTCCACCGCTTCCTCCAGCGAGGCGGTCTCGATCAGGGCGCCGCGGCCTTCCAGGGAACGGGCGATGATGTCCCGACGCTCGCGGCCGCCGATCAGCGCCGCCATGCGCGTTGCCAGGGCGTCCAGGTAGCCCCTGTCCGGACACAGCAGCAGGCTCTGGGCCAGTTCATCGTGCTCGGCCTGGGAGAACAGGTCGTAGGCAAGCCAGTCCATGGGGGCCGAGCCGTCGGTGACGATCAGGATCTCGCTCGGCCCCGCGATCAGGTCGATGCCCGTTTTGCCGTACACCTGGCGCTTGGCCGCGGCGACGTAGGCATTGCCGGGGCCGAGAATCTTGTCCACCGCGCCGATGGTCTCCGTGCCCCATGCCAGCGCGGCAACGGCCTGCGCCCCGCCAATCGCATAAGCTTCGGTAACGCCGACCAGGTGCAGGGCCGCAAGCACCATCGGATCCCGCGCGCCGCCCGGAGTCGGCATGGTGACAACCACCTCGCCCACCCCGGCAACCCGCGCCGGCACGATCGTCATCAGCACCGTGGACGGATAGGCGGCCAGGCCGCCCGGAACATAGACGCCGACCCTGTCCAGCGCAGTGACGCGCGCGCCCAGGCGGTTGCCAAGTTCGTCCTCGTAGCTCCAGGACTCCCGGGCCTGCCGCCGGTGATAGCCCTCGATGCGTGCCGCCGCGTCTTCCAGCGCAGCTCGCCGCTCATCGGTCAGGCTGTCGAACGCCTGGCGAAACTCCTCCGGGTGCAAGCTGAGTTCGCCGATGCCGGCGACGCGGGTGCCGTCGAACCGGTTCGTGAACTCCACCAGTGCGGCATCGCCGCGCTCTTTCACAGCGGTCACGATCTGCGCCGCTGCCTCCGTCACATCGGCGGTTTCCGCATCGATTCCCGTCAATGCCTCGAGTTCCCGGTCAAAGTGGGGTGCGGCACTGCGCAGACGGCGGATGTTCAACTCAGTCCCCATCTTTTTTCACCCGCATGTCGGTACGGCGCGCCACGGCAATCAGATGCGCTGCACATCGGCGCCCAACGCCGACAGCTTGTCCTCGATCGTTTCGTAGCCCCGGTCGATGTGGTAGATGCGGTCGATGGTCGTGCGTCCCTCGGCGACGAGGCCGGCGACGACGAGGCTGAACGATGCGCGCAGGTCGGTGGCCATGACCGGCGCCGCCTTGAGCCGCTCCACGCCATGCACCAGCGCGGTCGACTTGCCCTGCAACTCGATTCTGGCGCCGAGCCGGTTGATCTCCTGCACATGCATGAAACGGTTCTCGAAGATGTTCTCGATGACCCGGCAGTCACCCTCGGCAATGGCGTTCATGGCCAGGAACTGCGCCTGCATGTCCGTCGGAAAGCCGGGATAGGGCGCGGTTTCGATGTCCACCGCACGCGGCCTTGCCTGCATGTCCATTTCCACCCAGCCCTTGCCGGTGCTGATGTCCGCACCCGCAACCATGAGCCGCTCGAGCACCGCGCCGAGGGTGCGCGGATCGACGCCCGTGAGGCGAACGCGCCCGCGCGTTGCGGCGACGGCAATCAGGTAGGTGCCCGCCTCCACCCGGTCCGCCATGACCGGGTAGCCGGCGCCGCCGAGTTCCCTGACGCCGACGATCTCCACGGTCGATGTCCCGTGCCCGGAAACGCGCGCGCCCATGGCGTTCAGGAAATTGCCGAGGTCAACGATCTCCGGCTCGCGCGCGGCCCGCCGAAGAACGGTTTTCCCCTCGGCCAGCGTCGCCGCCATCATCAGGTTCTCAGTGCCGCCCACGGTCACGGTATCCATCTCGAACTCGGCGCCCTTCAGCCCGCCGGGAGCGCTCGCCCGCACATAGCCGTCCTGCATGCTGATCTCGGCGCCCATCGCCGCGAAGCCCTTCAGGTGCTGATCGACCGGCCGCGCGCCGATGGCGCAACCCCCGGGCAGGGACACCTCGGCGCTTCCGAACCGGGTAAGCAGCGGCCCCATCACGAGAAAGGATGCCCGCATGGTTTTCACCAGGTCGTAAGGCGCGCGCAACTCGCTGAGGGTTGCGGCGGAAATCTCGATGCCCGAATTGCCGTCCTCCACGGCATCCGCGCCCAGGCCGCGCAGCAGCTTGAGCATGGTGCCGATATCGTTGAGCCGCGGCGCATTTCCGAGCGCCACACGACCCCCCGTGAGCAGGCTTGCCGCCAGGATGGGCAGCGCGGCGTTCTTGGCACCGGACACCCGCAACGACCCTTCGAGCCTCCTGCCGCCTTCTATTACCAGCTTGTCCATCTGCGCCTGACGCGCTCAGGCACGCTCGGCAGGGGTTTTTGCATCGATTGATACGGCGTGCAGGCTGCCATCGGCAATGAAGCCCTGGATACAGGCGTAGACGGCCTGGTGCCGGCGCACCCGGTTCAGCGTCTCGAAGCCGTCGCTGGTGACCCTGATCAGTGCCCGGTTACCCTCGACGGCAACCGACACGTCACTGCCGGGCAGCGCATCGCGTATGCGCCTTTCTACCTCGCCCTCCAGACTCACCAGTTCGACCCCGTCAAAATATCTGCCGCGCTACTCGCTTCCTGCCATGGCTTCGTCCGCATCAGGCTTCCAGCGACAGTACGTCGCCGAGACCGGAGAAGGCGGCGATGTTGCGCAAGTCGAGCGACGTGCCCCTGAAAACGACGTTTTTTCCGCAACTGCCGGCCGCGCGTCGCCAGGCGATGAGCAGCGCGACCGCCACACCGCTGGCCTCCTCCAGCCCGGAACAGTCGAACTCGACGGTGCCGTGCTTTGACTCGCGAATCAGCACCTCGCCCGCGGAGCGGATTTCAGCAAGGTTTTCGAAAGTGACGCCGCCCGACAGGCGTCCGTTTCCATCCAGCGCGCAGGCGTTCGGGTTCATGCGCCGGCGTTCTCCTTCGACTCAGCAGCGTCCTCCTCCGCCACCACGGCGGCCCAGGCATCGATGACGCGGTCGAGATCTCCGCCGTACTTCGAGTCGGCAACCGCGCTCTTGAACTGGCTGCGGAAAGTCAGGCCGATGTTCACGCCGGCGATTACGATGTTGCCGATCTGCCAGACGCCGTCCCTGCCCAGCTTCATCGCGTAGATCACCGAATACGCGTTGCCGGCGGTGCGGATCTCCATGCGGACGTTCTGCCGGTCGGGCCGGCGCGGCGGCCCGTCCGGGGGCAGCACCACCACTTCACCGTCCTCGAATGACGTCAGCGACAGCGCATAGGTTCGCAGCAGGCCGGCCTTGAAGTTGTCGGCAAAACGCCGGCGCTGCTCGGCCGTGGCCTTCCGGTAATGCACCGACATCACCCCCCGGGCGAATCCGGAGAAATCGATCGCGGGGGACAGCAGGGCGTCGACTTCCTCGAAGAACCGGTCCCGGTCCTCGTCGACATGGTCGCGGAACGCCTCGATGAGGTCGAGCAAATCCACGGACAGTTGCTGGATGATGCGGTGTGGGACGGATTCGAATTCGGTGGCGACGATTTCGGCGTCTGCACCCGCAGCCGGTGGCGAAGCGACCACAAGCCAGAAAAGGCTCACCGCCAACGCGGCCGGAAGGCAAATCGCACCCGGAAACAGGGCGCGGCAGGTGTGTCGACGGCGTTCTTTCACGTTGTCTCGTCGCTCGTTGAATCGGCAGGCCGGGCCCTGGCGCCGCACCCCGGATGTGGGCGTTCCGTCATGAGCCGAGGTTCGTCACCAGGTCACCGATGAGGTTCTCGAGCACGAGCGCACCCTGGGTGTCCAGGATTTCATCGCCGTCGTCGAGCACTTCCTCGTCAGCGCCCGGCAGCAGGCTCACATAGCGCGAGCCGATTATGCCTTCGGTCAGTATCTGGGCGCCGGTATCGGTACTCAGCGGGCCCGCCCGTCTCTCGATCAGCATGGTCACCACGGCCTCGCCGTACTCGGTGTCCACCTGAATCTGCGAGACGCGCCCGACCACCACGCCCGCAAGGCTCACCTTGGCGCGGCGCTTGAGCCCCGCCACATCGTCGAAACGCGCGTGTACCGAGTAGCTGGAACTGTCCTCGAAATTGATGCCGCTCACCCGCACGACCAGGAAAACGAGCGCCAGGATGCCGGCCAGCACGAAAGCGCCGACACTGATTTCCACCGTTCGCATGCGCATCGTCAGTCCTCCTGTGCGCGGGGCAAGGCCAGTGAACGGGCGGGACCGCCCCCTTCAAGGATCATTTCGTCGATCTGCATCACCGTTCTTCAAAAGTCTGCGTACATGCTGAGCGTCAGCAGGAAATCCAGCGCCAGGATCATCACCGACGAATACACGACCGTGCGCGTGGTCGCAAGTCCGATGCCCTCAGCAGAAGGATAGGTATCGTAACCCTGGAAGACCGCGATCCAGGTCACCACAACGGCGAAAAAGACGCTTTTCAGCATGCCCTTGCCGATGTCCTCCCAGATCTCCACGATATCCGTCATGCCCGACCAGAAGGCGCCGCGCTCGATGCCCAGCCACTCTATGCCGACCACCACCCCGCCGTAAATGGCCACCATGTTGAAAATGGCGGTCAACAGGGGCAGGCTGATGAACCCCGCCCAGAGCCGGGGCGCCACCACCCGCCGCAGCGGATCCACGCCCATCATTTCCATGCTCGTCAACTGCTCGGTGGACTTCATCAGCCCGATCTCGGCGGTGATGGCGGACCCTGCCCGACCGGCGAACAGCAGGGCGGTGATCACCGGGCCGAGTTCGCGCAGTAGCACCACGGCGAGCCCGACACCAACCAGATCCTGGGCGCCGAAACGCGACAGTTGAGTATAGAACTGCAGGGCCAGCACCGCGCCGATGGAAAAGGCGGAGAGAATGACGATGATGAGCGAGAGCACCCCCACGTTGTGGATCTGGCGCACCACCAGGTAAAGGTCTGCCGGTTTCGGCACCCAGCAGACCGAGGCGACCCACAGCATCGACGCGCGGCCGAGGCTCGCCATGCGATCAAGGACCCGGTATCCGAGCCTGAGCAGCAAATTCGGCATACTTGGCTAGCCCTCGCGCCCGGCGAACGCAGGGCTTGGAAATGTCATTGGACAGCCTCTCCAAGCAGATCCTGCTCGAAATCCGGCGCGGGGTAGTGAAACGGCACCGGGCCGTCGGGCGTCCCGTTGATGAATTGGCGCACCTCTGGCTCCGGATGGTCCTTGAGTACCTCCGCCGCCCCGGCGCCGATGACCCCGCCACCGGAGAGCACATAGATGCGGTCGGCGATGCTGGCGGTTTCGTTGATGTCGTGGGAGACGATCAGGCTCGTAGTGCCGAGCGCGGCGTTGAGATTGCGGATCAGGCTGAGCAGCACGCCCATGGCGATCGGGTCCTGGCCGGCGAACGGCTCGTCATACATGATCAGGTCCGGGTCGAGGGCAATCGCCCGGGCGAGAGCCACGCGGCGCCCCATGCCCCCGGAAAGCTCGGCCGGCATGAGGCCGCGCGCGCCGCGCAGCCCCACCGCGTTCAGCTTCATCAGCACCAGGTCGCGGATGGTGTCTTCCGGCAATCGGGTGTGTACCCGCAGGGGGAAGGCCACGTTCTCGAACACGCTCAGGTCGGTGAACAGGGCGGCGGACTGGAACAGCACGCCCATGCGCCGGCGTATCGAGAAGAGTTCCGCCCGAGGCAGCCGGGACACATCGCGGCCATTGACGAGTATCTGTCCGCTGTCGGGCTTCAGGCTGCCGCCGATCATCCTGAGCAGCGTGGTCTTGCCGCAGCCGCTCGGCCCCATGATGGCGGTGATGCATCCGCGGGGCACGGTGAGCGAGAGTTCATCGAAGAGAACCAGCTCGCCGATGGAATAGCAGAGATCGCGAATCTCGACGAGATTCCCCGTGTCCCCGATGGCGGCGCCGCCGGCCACGTTTTCCATTTGCTCAGGCATGGATGGGATTTGAGCATTTGCGGCAGTCAGGCACAAGAAAACATGCGGCATCGCCCCGTTCGGCGGCCGGGGTCCCGCTGTCCAATGAGAAAGTGAGGGTGAAATTGGTCTTGTTGCGAGGCTTGTTGAAGTCGGATGCCGTTTGCGCGATGACGGGATGATTGGGCGAGAAGCGTCGCTGGTCAAGAGCGACTTGGGTGATTTCGAGCCAATCGGTTGGTCTGGATCGAACGCATGGGTTCCGGTGGTACAGACCACTTGTGAAAAAAAATGGTTGTCGGTCCTGTGGAGTTGTGGGCGAGAGGCCCGCGAGTGTGGGCAGGCGGTGGGCAACGCGCGCCTGGCGCGTTGTCCACGGGCTGTCCACACGGCCCGCAGGGCGTGGGCCGGTCCGAAGGACTCGTCCACAAATCCACAGGACGGTTCCGCCTCCTGATGTCGCCACCCGCCGCCCATCATCCGGCGGCTCGGACGGCCGTGCTGCCGTCACCGATGAGCCGGAACAGCTCGCGCCGCTCGGCCTGCACGCGCCGAACGGCCTCCAGGTCGGTCTCGGCCGTTGCCATGGCGTCCAGCAAGGCAAAGTGGACGCCGGGTTTGAGCAAGTGCTCGGCGTCGGCCAGGCTGCGGAGTTTGGCGTAGGGCGTCATGACGTGCTCGGCGAGGTACTTGCGCCGAATCCTTCCTTGGCCGTCCCGGTACTCGGTGGCGAACAGGCAGGGGCGGTGGAAGTTGAGGAAGGGGGACAGGGTGGCCTGCGCGAAGCGGTTGACCTCGGGCGCGAAGCGCTGCGGGATGTGGTCGTGGCCGAACCACTTGCGGATCACATTGGCGTTCTTGCCCTCGACCAGCGCGTTGTCGTTGGAATGCCGGGACCGGGACTTGGTGAACCGCCCGACGCGCAGCTTCTCGAGGAGCGCAGCGACCTGGTGGTTGATGTATTCGCTGCCGTTGTCGGCGTGGAAGCCGAGGATCGGGAACGGAAAGGACAACAACAGCCCCTCGAGCAGCGGGACCAGGAAGCGCTCCGAGATACCCACCACCGCACCGACGAACTCGAACTGGGTGACCTCGTCCACCAAATTGATCAGATACACGCCCTTGATCCCGTCCCGATCGCCTTGGTGAACGGTGTCGACACGGACATGACCCGGCTGCCCATCGGGTTGCGGGGCCTGGCGCAGGCCGATGCTCACCGTCACCGCCCGCGTCTTGGTCCATACCGTGCGCTTGGCGCGATAGGTCGAGGAGGCGCGCAGATTGTAGATGTGCCCGTTGGAAATCGTCGCCAGCCGCTCGAAGCGCGGATCGCCAAACACCTCGTACTGGCGCCGCAGGATCTCGCGCGTCGCCAAGCCCGACATCTGCTCGAACGCTTCGTCGACCTCCGCCAACAGACGGATGTCCGCGCCGCTGTACTTGCGTACAAACGGTCGACCGCGGGCGCCACCCCGCCGATCCCGGATCACCCCCGTCTCGCGCCACTGCCGGACCAGACGCTCCATCTGCTGGCGCGAATGGCCGGTCGCAACCACCAGAAACTTCAACACCACCCCCTTGTCCCGCTTGCCGAGCGTCACGTAGCCGAAGCGCACCAGCGTTTCCCGAATGAAGGTGTAGACCCCGCCCCGATCCTGGGGATGAAAGATCACCGCCTCGTTGCCCTCGATGAAGGCACAAAGCTGCCCGATGGTGCGTAGCCGCCGCGTTTGGATGTCCACGATCATTCCAAAATGATGCGCCTGACATCCCTTCACCCTCACTTCGCGTTGGAATCAACCCTCCGCTTCACCCTCATCTCGCGTTGGACAGTGCGGGGGTGTGACTAATTCCCGAACAGCGTCTAAAGTGAACGTCCCGGCTGCGCGAGCCAACCTGTTTCCTCGGTATGTGGATACCCGTACTCGGGTTGATCATCGGTTT
The DNA here is from genome assembly GCA_963663395.1 of Pseudomonadales bacterium. GTDB lineage: Bacteria > Pseudomonadota > Gammaproteobacteria > Pseudomonadales > Azotimanducaceae > Azophilus. The sequence continues at coordinate 1,953,394 of OY760226.1, read as the reverse complement.
CATGGCCCTGGTATGGAGCGCGGACAAGTTCCTTTCAGGGGCCGCGAGTACCGCCCAAAACCTCGGTGTCTCCAAGATACTCATCGGGCTGACCGTCGTCTCCATCGGCACTTCCGCCCCGGAGATCTTCGTGGCCATCACCGCCTCTCTGGCCGGCAATCCGCTGCTGGGCATCGGCAACGCCATCGGGTCCAACATCGCCAACATCGGGCTGGTTCTCGGAGTGACCGCGCTGGTGGCGCCCCTCCCCTTCTCGCCGCGCGTGCTGCAGGCGGAACTGCCCTGGCTGCTCGGCGCCACCCTGCTGGCGCTGGTGCTGATGTTCAACCTCAAGCTCACCATCGTCGACAGCCTCATTCTCCTGGCCGGGCTGCTGCTGATCCTCTATTTCCTCGTCTCGCAACGCTCTCCGGCCCACTCCGAAATGTCCGAAACGATTCAGGGTGAACTCGACGAACTCCCGGAGATGACCACGCTGCAGGGTGTCCTGTGGCTCATCGGCGGCCTGGTCATCCTGGTAGCCAGTTCCGAACTGCTGGTCTGGTCCGCCACGGACATCGCCCACCGGCTCGGCGTCAGCCACCTGGTAATCGGTCTGACCGTCGTGGCCGTGGGCACGAGCCTGCCGGAACTCGCCGCCACCGTCGCCGCCGCCACCAAGGGCCATACCGACATCGCCATCGGCAACGTGGTCGGCTCCAACATCCTGAACATCCTCGCGGTTCTCGCGGTGCCGGGCTTCGTGACCTCCGTGCAGATGGAGCCCGTGGCGCTGTGGCGCGACTGCGGCATGATGGCGGCGATGACGCTGCTGCTCGCCCTTTTCGCATACGGAATCAATTCCCGGGCCGTCATCACCCGGTTCGAGGGCGCCGTCATGCTGCTCGCCTGGCTCGGCTACAACGCGCTCCTCGTGCAGCAGTCGGTTCAATAGCGTGGACAGCGACACCGGACGGCGGGCCCGGTGCGTCAGGCTGGTGGCCTTCGACGTCGACGGCGTGCTCACCGACGGCAACATCACCTACACGGACAAGGGCGACGAGATCAAGTCCTTCAACGCCCAGGACGGCTCCGCAATCAAGCGGCTGCTGGCGAACGGATTCGAGGTGGCGCTGATCACCGGACGGGCATCGCCGATGGTCGAACGACGCGCCGCGGAACTCGGCATCCGCCACCTCTACGCCGGCGGCGCCGACAAGCTCGACGCACTGAGTCAACTGCTCGACAAACTCGATCTCGATGCCGCCGCCTGCGCCTACGTGGGCGATGACCTGCCGGACCTTCCGGTCTTGAAGGCCGTCGGCCTCGCAATCTCCGTTCCAAACGGCCAGCCGGAAGTCCGCGCAGCGGCCCACCACATCACCGAACGGCACGGCGGCGCCGGCGCCGCCAGCGATGTCTGCCGCCTCATCCTCACCGCCCGGGCCCGCCCTGAGCCAGCGGCAGGGTAGCTCAGTCGGAACGTGCGCGGAACAACGGTACCGGCAGCAAGTGAGAGCAGGCGTTCGAGATACCTTTATTCAATGAAAACTAACGAACAATTCGGCCTGGCCGCCGGCGTCCTGCTCGCGGTCGGCGCCCTGCTGCTCACCTTCTATTTCGCGCCCTGGCGGGGCAGCATCACCCCCGGCGCGCTGCCGCCGGAACTGGCCGACGAACCCGATCTCCTCATGCAGGGCGCCTCCATCACCCAGTACCAGGACGACGGCTCGGTTCAATACCGGCTGCAGGCCAGCGAGATCCGCCACTTCGAGGACGAGCAGTTCACACGCCTGCTCGAACCCGACCTGGAACTCCACAACCAGCCCGAGCCGCCCTGGCGCATCACCTCGGAGCGCGGCGAGATCCACGGCACGGCCGGGGCGCCCGGCGGCGAGCAGGTATTGCTGCGCGACGCGGTGGTCGTTCACCAGTCTGGCTCCGGCTCGGAATTCATGACAATCCGCTGCGAAACCCTCGACCTGTATCCCGAGCGAAAATACGCCGAGACAGAGGGAGATGTTATGATCGATACCGATGTCGGCCGCACGGCAGCCCGCGGAATGCAGGCCGATTTGACGCGCGGGTCGATGACACTATCGTCCGGAAAAGATGCAGCAGTCCACACCATCGTCCAACGCGAGCAATTTGAGGAAACCCAGGCACCGGACCAACCACAGAACAGCGGACAAGGCCCGGCCTGACTGCCTTGCGCTTGGCGGCATCGCCGCAGCCTGGGTACTGGCTGCGGCTGCCGCCTGGGCTCTGCCCGACGATGCCGAACAACCCATCCACATTCGCTCCGAGTCCGCGGAGATCGAGCGTCAAGAGGGCCGGATCATCTATCTTGGCGCCGTGCGCGTGGAGCAGGGCACGCTGCGGGTGAACGCCGAGCGCATGGTCGTCGACTACGACGAAGGCAAGGTGGTTCGCATCACGGCCACCGGCGCCCCGGCCCGGTACCGGCAGGAACTCGAAGACGAAGCCGGCCAGGTCGAAGCGGATGCGTCCACCATCGTTTACCACACCCAGGACGCGCGCATCGACCTCAAGGGCAACGCCCACCTCGAGCAGCGGGGCAATTCGCTGCACGGCGACCTGATCCTGTACGACATCGTGGCGGGCCGGGTCGCCGCCGGTGCGCCGGATCAGGGGCCGGTGCAGACCACACTCATGCCCGCCAGGCGGGCCGAAGAGTAAGCCCGTGGCCGTCCTTGAAGCGCAGAACCTCCGCAAGGAATACCGCACCCGGCTCGCCGTCGAGAACGTCGGCCTGCGGGTGGAGAGCGGTGAGATCGTTGGCCTGCTCGGGCCGAACGGCGCCGGCAAGACGACTTGCTTCTACATGATCGTGGGGCTGCTGAAAGCCGAGGGCGGCACCATCACCCTCGATGGCCGGGACCTTTCCGCATCGCCCATGCACCTGCGCGCCCGGGCCGGCATCGGCTACCTGCCACAGGAAGCCAGCGTGTTCCGGAAACTATCCGCCGAGGACAACCTGCGCGCCATCCTCGAGCTGCGCCGCGACCTCGACCGGAAAGCGCAAGCGCGGCTGCTCGAACAGTTGCTCGACGAGTTCAATCTGCATGCGGTGCGCAAGTCCCTCGGTGAGCGCCTCTCCGGGGGGGAGCGCCGGCGCGTCGAGATCGCCAGGGCCCTGGCCAGCAATCCCCGCTTCATGCTGCTCGACGAACCGTTCGCGGGCGTCGATCCCATATCCGTCGGGGACATCAAGCAGGAGATGCGCGATCTCGCGGCACGCGACATCGGCGTACTGGTCACGGACCACAACGTGCGCGACACCCTGGACATCTGCGACCGGGCCTACATCGTCAACGAAGGGCACATCATCGCGGAAGGCGATGCCGAGGCGATCCTCGCCAACGAAACCGTGCGCAACGTCTACCTGGGCGAGAGCTTTCGCCTTTGACGTCGTGGCAACCTGACCCGCACGGCCATGAAGCCCACCCTGTCCCTCGGCCTCCGCCAGCAACTCAGGATGACACCCCAGTTGCAACAGGCCATTCGCCTGCTGCAACTCTCGGCCCTGGACCTTCAACAGGAGATAAGGGAAGTGCTGGAAAGCAACCCGATGCTGGAAGAGGAGTCCGAAGGGGAAGTCGCCGAGCAGGCGGCCGGCGAAGGCAACCGGGAACAGGAGCCCGACAGGTTCGCAGACTCCCCCCTCCCCGCGTACGCGGATGAGCCCGGAGCCTCATCCGAGACTGCCGGGTTGTCCGATCTCGCGGAAACCGTGCCGGAACAGGCCGCCGTGGACGCGGAACTGACGCGGCCCATCCCACAGGAGCTGCCCGTCGACAGCAACTGGGACGACATCTACCAGCCCCCGGCAACTCCGGCCAACGCGGGCGAGGGCTATCGCGACATTGCCGACACCAACAGCGCCGCGGAGACCCTGGACGATCACCTGCGCTGGCAGTTGAACCTGACGCCCATGTCGGATTCCGACCGCCTCATCGCCACGGCGATCATCGACGCCGTCAATTCCGATGGCATGCTCGAGGCCGGAATCGACGACCTGCTGGAGAGTTTCGACCCGGCCCTGGGGATCGACGCAGACGAAGTGGATGCCGTACTGAAGCGCATCCAGCACTTCGACCCCACGGGCGTAGCCGCCAGGGACATCGCGGAGTGCCTGACCCTGCAACTCGAGGCGCTGGACGCTGCGACGCCCTGGCGCGACGAAGCCATCGCCGTCGTCTCGGAACACCTCGGGCTGCTTGGCGACAGGGACTTCACCACCCTCAAGCGCCGGACGCGTCTCGGTGAACCGGAACTCGCCGAAGTCTACGCCCTGATCCAGTCCCTGAACCCGCGGCCCGGCGCCGCGCTTGCCGCCGGGCCGGCCGAATACGTGATCCCCGACGTGGAGGTGCACAAGGAAAAAGACCGCTGGGTGGTCGAACTGAACCCGGAGGCGACCCCGGGGCTGCGCATCAACCAGGGCTACGCCTCCCTGGTGCGGCGGGCTGACAACAGCCGGCAGAATGCCTGGTTGAGGGACAACCTGACCGAAGCCCGCTGGTTCCTGAAGAGCCTGGAAAGCCGGCACGAGACGCTGCTCAAGGTGGCGAGCAAGATCGTCGAGTTCCAGCGCCCCTTCCTGGAACACGGCGAAGAGCACATGCGGCCCCTGGTGCTGCACGACGTCGCCGACGCCGTGAGCCTGCACGAATCGACCATTTCCCGGGTCACCAGCAGGAAGTACATGCAGACGCCCCGCGGCCTGTTCGAGCTGAAGTACTTTTTCTCGAGCCACGTGGGCACCACCGACGGCAATGAAATCTCCAGTACCGCGATCCGCGCGCTGATCAGGAAACTCCTGGCAGACGAAAATCCGAGAAAACCATTGAGCGACAGCAGGATCGCGGCAATACTGGCGGAACGTAGCATCAATGTCGCGAGGCGCACCGTTGCCAAATACCGCGAATCGATGTCGATTCCATCGTCGAACCGGCGCAAGCGCCTTACGGTGCGATGCCCCGGCCCGACGCAATAGCGGTGACGCGGTGCGGGCTTGCTGGCCCATGCGACGCTCTGATCCGCGAACGAGAAGCCCGGCATGAACACCGGTCTTTCACCCCCAGCATTTCCAAAGGAGGCATCCCATGCAGTTGAGCATTTCGGGACACCACATCGATGTCACGCCGGCCCTGAAGAACTACGTCACCGGCAAGCTGACCCGGCTTGAGCGGCACTACGATCAGATAACCAACATGCACGTGGTGCTGAGCGTTCAGAAACTCGACCAGAGGGCCGAGGCGACCGCCCACGTGAGCGGCGCCGAACTGTTCGCGGACGCCACGTCCGGCGACCTTTACGCGGCAATCGACATGCTTGCCGACAAGCTCGACCGCCAGATCGTCAAGTACAAGGAGAAAGTCACCGCCCGGCGCCACGGCCGGGGTTAGCCGCGCCCGATTACGAATTGGTGCGGCTCGAGTCCGACAACAGCACATGGTGCGCATCGAAGACCTGCTCCCGCCGGAGTGCGTTCGCCGGGCCGTGTCGGCCCACAGCCGCAAACGCAGCCTCGATTTCGCCGCGGATCTCCTCGCCGAACAGTATTCCGGTGTGGACGCCCGGCCCCTGTTCGATGCGCTCATGGAGCGGGAGCGTCTCGGCAGTACGGGCATCGGCGAGGGGGTTGCGATCCCGCACTGCCGCCTGGAATGCCCCGGCATGATGGCAGCCTTCTTCCGGCTGGCGGAACCGGTGGACTACGATGCGCCGGACGGCAAACCGGTCGACCTGGTTTTCGTGCTGGTGGTGCCTCCCGGGGAAAACAGCGCACACCTCGAAGTGCTGGCCACCCTGGCCAGCGTCTTCCGCGACCCGGCCACTCGCGAGCGCCTGAGGCGCGCCGCCAGTTCCGGGGACCTCAGCGCAACTCTGTTCGATGCGGCCGCGCGTCCGTTCGGGGCCGGGGCATGAAACTGACCATCATCAGCGGCCGGTCGGGGTCCGGGAAGAGCACGGCGCTGCGCACCCTGGAAGACGCCGGTTACCACTGCGTGGACAACCTGCCCGTGGGCCTGCTGCAATCCCTCGTCGACCAGGCTTTGCGCGTTCCCATCGCCCGCAACGGCAACATGGCCGTCTGCATCGATGCGCGCACCACCGGGCTCGAGCGATTTCCCGAAATCCTGAGCGCCCTGAACGATGCCGGGCTAGACTGCGAGGTAATCTATCTGGATGCTTCGAACGCCACGCTGGTGCGGCGGGCCAGCGAAACCCGCCGCCGCCACCCGTTGACGGATGCACAGACCGACCTGCCCCAGGCAATCGAAGCGGAAACCGAACTGCTCGTCCACATCGCCGGCCTCGCCGACCTCCGCATCGATACCAGCGACTTCCTCGCCCAGCAGTTGATCGAATCGGTCCGCGACCGGGTCGTGGCACGCGCACAGGCAGGGCTGAGCCTCCTGTTCCGGTCCTTCGGTTTCCGTTTCGGCGTGCCGCCGGACTCCGACATGGTCTTCGACCTCCGCTGCCTGCCCAACCCCAACTGGGTGCCTGACCTGCAACCGCTTACCGGGCTCGACGAGCGGGTACGCGCCCATCTTGCCGGCGAAGCGCCCGTGGCGAACATGTTCGAAGACATTGCGGGCCACCTGCAGAGCTGGCTGCCGCGCTTCGAGGAAAACAACCGGGCATACGTGACGGTGAGTCTCGGCTGCACGGGCGGCCAGCACCGCAGCGTCTACATGGCAGAACGCCTCGGGCTGCACTTCGCCGACCGCTGCAACAACGTGCTCGTACGCCACCGGGAACTGGGGCGACGGGCATGAAGCGCGCCGAGGTCACCCTCATCAACCGCCTCGGCCTGCACGCCCGCGCCGCCGCGAAGCTCGTTTCCGTGGCAAAGACCTTTGCCAGCCGGATCACCCTCGAGAAGGACGGCGCCGCGGTGGACGGCAAGAGCATCATGAACATACTGCTGCTGGCCGCACCCGTGGGCAGCGTACTGGAACTGACCGTCGAGGGAGAGGACGAGGCGGAGGCGTTCGCGGCCGTCGAGGCGCTCATCGCGGACCGTTTCGGCGAAGACGAGTAAGCCCGCTCGCTGCAGCTTGCAACCCCGTAGCGAACCCGTAACCTTGCCGCCGGGTCCCGAGCGCCGCGGACAACATCGAGCCATGGATTTCCAGGAACGTTTCAGCGAAGTCATCCGGTCTTACGGCGCCGGCGCGCTGGACGATTCCCGCGTGCTGCTGAAGTCCCTGCGTCCCCAGGAAACCGCCAACCTGCTGGAAGCGTCGCCCCCCAGGGTGCGCGAGTTTCTCTGGGACCTGATGGACAACGACACCTCCAACCAGGTGCTGTACCACCTTGCGGAGGACGTGCGCGCCGACTTCCTGGAGGGCATGGACACCGCCCAGCTCGTCGCCGCCGCCGACGATCTCGACACCGACGACCTGGCGGACCTGCTCCAGGAATTGCCGGATACCATCGCCCAGCAGGTACTCGATTCCATGGGTGCGGCGGACCGGGCCCGGGTGGAAGCGGTGATGTCCTTCCCCGAGGACAGCGCCGGCGGCCTGATGAACACCGATGCCATCACGGTGCAGCCCCGCCATGCCCTGGATATCGTGCTGCGCTACCTGCGCCTGCGCAAGGTGCTGCCGGAAACCACCGATGCCCTGGTGGTGGTGAACAGCCGGGACGAGTACGTGGGCATGCTGCCCATCGCCAAGCTTCTCACCTCCGACCCGAGCGTGACCGTGCGGGAAGTGATGGATACCGATGCCCGGGCGATTCCCGTGGACCTGAATGACACCGAGGTTGCCAGGCTCTTCTCCGAAGAGGACCTGGTATCCGCCCCGGTTATCGATGCGCACGGCAAGCTGGCGGGCCGGATCACCATCGACGATGTGGTCGACGTCATCATCGAGGATGCGGACGAGGCGGTACTTGCCCGGGCCGGCCTCGAACTCGACGAGGACACCTTCGCACCCATCGCCAAATCCGTCCGGCGCCGCACGATCTGGCTTGGCATCAACCTGATCACCGCGTTCGTGGCGGCAGCGGTGATCAACATCTTCGAGGAGACCATCGCCAAGGTGGTGGCGCTGGCCGTACTCATGCCCATCGTCGCCAGCATGGGCGGAATCGCCGGCACGCAAACGCTGACCCTGGTGATCCGCGGTATCGCCCTCGGCCATGTGGGGCGAGCCAATCTGCTCTGGCTCGTGAACCGCGAATTCATCGTCGCGGCGCTGAACGGGGTGTTCTGGGCGGCGCTGGTGGCCGTCACGGCCGCGGTCGCCTTCCGCGATCCCATTCTCGGCGGTGTGATCGCCGTGGCCATGGTGGTCAACATCGTGGTCGCCGCCGTTTCCGGCAGCCTGTTGCCGAGCGCGCTCAACCGGCTGTCCATCGACCCGGCCATCGCCGGCGGCGTGATTCTCACCACCATTACCGACGTCACGGGGTTCTTTGTCTTTCTGGGCCTCGCCACCTGGGCTTACGCGTGAGGACCCGTTCGGCAGCCACGATTTGACAGGCCTCCGGTTCATCCGGAGCGGTGCCTCCTGCGAGGCTGCCCGTCAGCAACGGCAAAGACCAATCAACCAACAACCTTCAGGAGAACGCAATGACAAGTTACAGCCGATGGCAGATCGAGCAGACCGGCGGTCCGGAGCAACTGCACTGGAAAAGCGGCGAACTGGAGCCGCAAGGCACCCAGGCACTGGTCAGGAACACGGCGGTGGGGGTGAACTTCATCGACACCTACATCCGCAGCGGCCTGTACCCGGCGCCGCTGCCGACCGGTATCGGCATGGAGGGCGCGGGCATCGTCGAGGCCGTGGGGCCGGATGCATCGCTGGTACGCGTGGGCGACCGGGTCGGCTATTGCACATCAGGACCGGGCAGTTACGCCGAGGCACGCCTGTCGGACGAGACGACGCTCATACCGCTGCCGGACGGCATCGATGACGAGACGGCCGCGGCGAGCCTCCTGAAAGGGCTGACCGTGTGCTACCTGCTGCGCAAGACCTTCGTGGTGGACGCTTCCCACACCCTGCTGTTCCACGCAGCCGCGGGCGGCGTCGGCCTGATCTTCTGTCAGTGGGCGAAAGCGCTGGGCGCCCGGGTGATCGGCACGGCAGGCTCGCCCGAGAAGGGCGAACTGGCCCGGGCCAACGGTTGCGACGAGATCATCCTGTACCGGGACGAGGAAGTGGCTCCCCGCGTCCGGGAACTGACCGGCGGGCGCGGCGTCGATGTGGCTTACGATGCGGTGGGCAAGGATACCTACCAGGGAACCCTGGACAGCATCGCGCCGCACGGTCTGTTCTGCTCCTTCGGCAACGCTTCCGGGCCGGCGCCCGCGGTGAACCCCATGGACCTGATGCAGCGCGGTTCCCTGAAGTTCACGCGGACCTCCCTCTATGCCTATGCCAGCACCCGGGAAGACCTGATGGGCCTGGTGGACATGCTGTTCGAGGTCATCGGCAACGGCAGCGTGAACATCCACGTCAATCATCGCTATCCGCTGAGCGAGGCACCGCAGGTACATCGTGACCTGGAGGCCCGGCGCACCACCGGTTCCATCGTGATGCTGCCCGGAGAGTAGCTCGTCCCCGGCCTGCACCTGGCGCCGGAACCGACTCTCGATCGAGGGGTCAAAAACAGTGCACGGCTTGTTTTTTCCGGTGCGCAGCCGAGACGCCGGCAGGCCGTGAACTGCCGGTGAAGCCGACGTGGAATACCGGTGACCGGGCGCGTAGAGTATCGGGATTGCCAGGGCCGATCGACCAATGACCTCAGCCTTCAGACAGGAAATAGAACGCATCGAGCAGAACGGCATCACGAAGGTGGCGTTCAGCCGATTCGACGATACGGACGTGATTCCGCTGTGGTTCGGCGAAGGTGACCTTGTTACCCCTGAATTCATCCGGGATGCGGCCAAGACCGCCCTGGACGACGGGCACACGTTCTACGTGCACACCTGCGGCCTGCCCGAGTTGCGCCGCGCCGTGAAACGCTATCTCGACGGGCTGTACGGGCTAGATATCCATCCCGACCGCGTCACGGTGCCCGGGGCCGCCATGCTCGGCGTCACCATGGCCGCGCAGACGGCGCTCGGCCGCGGTGACCACGCGCTGATCGTGAGCCCCGCCTGGCCGAACATCGAGGCGGTTTTTCAGGTGACCGGCGCCGAAATCGGCCATGTCCGGCAGCGCCTCACGCCCCGGGGCTGGCACCTCGACCTGGAAGAACTGTTCGCGGCGGCCAGGCCCAACACCAGGGCTGTCTACGTCAACTCGCCCTGCAACCCCACCGGCTGGGTCATGGCCGGGGAAGAACAGCGCCGGCTGCTCGCGTTCTGCAGGGAGCGCAACATCCTGCTCATCAGCGACGAGGTCTACCACCGCACGGTATTCGACGGCGACCGTGCCCCCTCCTTCCTGGAGGCAGCCGACGAGAACGACCCGCTGGTGGTGATCAACGGCTTCTCCAAGGCCTGGGCCATGACCGGCTGGCGCCTCGGCTGGATGGTCACGCCGCGCTCCAGCCGCGTACCCTGGCCGGCACTCTCCGAGTGCTTCAATACCGGGGCGACGGTTTTCGCCCAGTATGGCGGCATCGCCGCGCTGGAACGGGGCGAAGGCGTGGTGCGGCAACTGCGTGAGCAATACCGGGCCGGCCGCGCCATCGTCGATGCGGCGCTGGCCGGCCACGAACTGATACACCACCACTCACCGGAAGGCGCCTTCTACGCGTTTCCCCGCATACACGGCCTCGATGACAGCCTGGCCTTTGCCCAGGACCTGCTGCGGGAAGAGGACGTCGGCCTCGCCCCGGGCTATACCTTCGGCCCCGGTTTCGACAGCCACGTGCGGCTGTGTTTCGCCCGCTCCCACGAGAGGCTGATCGAGGGGTTGAAGCGCCTGGTTCGTTTCGTGGAGCGGCGTTTCGGACAGGCCTCGCCCGGCGCGCGAACCCCGGCCGCGGCACGGGCTCGCGCATAGTGTCAACGCTCAGCTTCGCGACTGGCTGATCCCGGCCGGCATCACTGTTCCCGGGGCAGTTCGTCCAGCGCAGCGGCGCGGGCGGCAGCGAACTCATCGCCCGGGTTCCATGCCTGCATCTCGTCGGCCTGGGCGATCAGCCAGGTAGCGAGCAGCCCGAAGCGGGTATCCGCCACCATGCCGTCGAATACCCAGTCATCGGTCAACTCGTCGCTCGGCTGGTGGTAGTTGTTGGCGGTGTATTCATCGATCCGCTGCCTGCCCCAGCCCTCCGGCCTGCCAATGATCTCGACGCCGCCGTCCAGGTAGATTCCCGGCACGCCGATCCTGGCGAAGCTGAACTGATCCGATCGATAGAAATAGCCCCGGTCCGGGAACTGGTCCCCCTTCAGGGTCCGCTCGAAGTAACAGGCAACGTTGGAGGCGACCGCGTCCAGGGACGACTTGCCGAGACCGATGAAGATCACGTCCCGAGCCTCACCCCAGATGCTGGCACCATCGAAGTTCACGTTGGCGGAAATCCGGCCGGCGGGGAATGTCGGGTGGCGGGCGTAGTAGCGCGAGCCGAGCAATCCCTGCTCTTCCGCGCCCACCAGGGCGAAAACGATGGAGCGGCGCGGCGGTTCCGGCAGGGCGGCAAGCGCTTTCGCCAGCGAGAGTACCTGCGCCACGCCGCTGGCGTTGTCCAGCGCGCCGTTGTAGATAACGTCTTGGCCCCCGGCGGCATCTTCGCCCCCGGCGGCATCTTCGCCCCCGGCGGCATCTTCGCCCCCGGCGGCATCGGCAGCCTTGCCGATATGATCGTGATGCGCGGTGACCACCACCGCCTCGTGCCGGAGCCTTTCGTCACTGCCCGGCAGCACGCCGATGACATTCGCAGTCCCGACCCGGTCCAGCCGCCCGTTCAGGCCGAGGCTGGTGCGGATGCCCAGGGGAACCGGTGCGAAGTCGCGGCTCTGCGCCAATTCCGTCAGTGCGCCCAGGTCATGGCCGGCGGAAGCCAGCAACTCGCTTGTCGCCGCCTCGGTAAGCCAGGCAGCGACTTCGAGGCGCGGCTCGCCTTCGTCGGGAAGCTCGAACCGCGGGCCTGCCAGGGACGTTTCGATAACCTGCCAGGGATAACCTGCGGAAGCGTCGGTGTGAATGACGATCGCGCCCGCCGCCCCGAGCCGCGCGGCTACCTCGTACTTGTAGGTCCAGCGCCCGTAATACAGCCGGCGCTCGCCTGCGAACAGGTCAGCGTCCCGGTGCGGATCGCTGTTCAGCATGACCAGCACCTTGCCGGCCATGTCCTGGCCCTTGTAATCGTCCCAGTCGTATTCCGGCGCCTGGATGCCATAGCCGACGAAGACCAGTTCCGCATCGGCCAGCGACGCACGGTCACGCTGGTTGGCCACGCTCGCCACGAACCCCGATAGCGGCGCCGCTGAATACCCGGTCGAGAAGGTCCAGGCATCCGGTAACTCCGTAGTCACGCTGACCAGTTCGAAGGGCTGTTCATAGCCCTCCGTTCCCCCCGGCTCGATACCGATCTCGGCCAGCCGCGCCGCGATCCATTGCCGTGCCTTCAGGTCGCCCGCGCTGCCCGGACCACGGCCCTCGTAGGCATCGCTGGCGATTTCGGCCACAACGGCACGCATCTCCTCGCCGACGATCGCCGGCGAGGCCGTATCCGCATGGGCCATGGCCGCATCGATGCCCTCCGGGCCGCATTGCCTGGCAGCGGCGAGCGCACCGGTCGCCTCTTCCCAGGCGCGGCGGATGACGAACTCCCGGTTCAGGCCTTCGATCGGGCCGAAGCCCATGGGTTCGAATTCGGCATCCGCCGTGAGAGCGCCGCGCTCGACAGTCTCTTCCAGCGACCAGCCCTGCTGCGCCGCCTCCCGTCCCACGGCCGCCAGGTTCTCGATGAACGCCTGGAATTCGCCCAGGCGTTCGCGATCCGTGAGCGGCCCGTGCCCGGGAATCACCCGGTCGAAATCAAGCGCCAACACTTGATCGAGTGTCCTGCCCCATCGCTGCACGCTGCCCCCGGATTCCAGGTCGATGTTCGGATAGAGGCGATTGAAGAACAGGTCACCCATGTGCACCGCCCGGTCCTCCTCGAACAGCGCCACCAGGTCGCCGTCGGTATGGCCCCGGCCCGGCCAGACCAAGTGCACGGTCTTGTTGCCGATGCGGATGGTGCGGCTGTGCTCGAAGGTCTCGTTCGGCAGGCCCCGGGCCGCCTCACCCTGCCAGTAGTCCTTGTCCAGGGTTTCCAGATGGTGCAGCGTGCGGGCCGTGGAGACGATCCGTTCCGAGCCGTCGAACGCCGGGTTGCCGTGGGTATGGTCCAGGTGCCAGTGCGAATTGACGATCACCGCGACCGGCTCTCCGGTCAACTCCTCGGCCAGCTCGCGAATCGCCTCGCCGTGCATGACGAAGGTCATGGTATCGACGATCAGCGCACCCTCCCCCGTTCGCAGCACAGCCACGTTGCCGCCCAGGTTGCCGTAGATGACGTGCAGGTCGTCGGTGATCCGCTCCGTTTCGAACTCGCCCGCCCAGCGATACACGAACAGCCCAAGGACGACGGCCACCCCGGCGATGGAGCCGAGGACCCACAAGGTGACTTTCAGAGATCTGGACATGGCGACCCGCACCGGCAGCTACTACGCCAGCCCAGTCTACCCCGAGACCGTCCAGCCCGTTGCGCTGACGCCCAGCGAATAGTGTCATGCAAGTGCGCTACACCGGAACGTGTCACCGGAGTGTCACCCGGACTGCCTAGAATTGACCGAGCGACCGGGCAGAGCCAGCATGAGGTACGACGAGACAACGAACGACCCGCCGAAGGCGCACTACCGGACCATCTTCCTCTCCGACATCCACCTGGGCACGAAGGGCTGCCAGGCGAACCGGCTCATTCACTTCCTCAAGCATCACGACTGCGAGACCCTCTACCTGGTCGGCGACATCGTGGACGGCTGGCGGCTCAAATCGAGCTTCTACTGGCCGCAGGCGCACAACAACGTCCTGCGCCGTTTCCTCACCCTCATGAAGCGCGGCACGCGCATCGTCTTCGTCACCGGCAACCACGACGAGTTCCTGCGCAAGTACTCCGACATGGAGATAGGCAATCTCAGCCTTGCCGATGAGGCCGTCCACGAAACGGCGGACGGACGGCGCCTGCTGGTCGTGCACGGGGATCAGTTCGACGTGATCACCCGTTACCACCGCTGGCTCGCGTTCCTGGGCGACATCGGCTACCACCTGCTCCTGCGGCTGAACCGGATCCTCAACGCGGTGCGCGCCCGGTGCGGATACGGCTACTGGTCGCTGTCCGTGTGGATCAAGCGGCGCGTGAAGCGGGCGGTCAATTACGTGAGCGACTTCGAGGAAGCGGTGGCCCACCAGTGCCGGCGACGGAAACTCGACGGCGTGGTGTGCGGACACATCCACCACGCACAGATCACGGACTACGACGGCGTGACCTACATGAACTGCGGCGACTGGGTCGAGTCGTGCACGGCGCTGGTGGAGGACGCCGCCGGGCGTTTCCGCATCATCGACTGGTCTCTGGCGGAACCGGATGACCCGGTCGTCCCATTCACCACGACGGTTCGCGCCGCGTGAGGCTGCTGCTGGTCACCGACGCCTGGGAACCGCAGACCAACGGCGTCGTCCGCACGCTGCAGAACGTGATTGCGCGCTTGCGGGACCGGGGTATGGACATCCTGGTCATCGAGCCTGGCGCGTTCCGGACGTTCCCCTGCCCGGGCTATCCGGAGGTCCGGCTCGTCGCGAACCCCTGGCGCCTGGGAGACCTGCTGGAACGCTGGGCGCCGGACACGGTTCACCTGGCCACGGAGGGACCGCTCGGCCTCGCCGCCCGCGCGTACCTGACGCGCCGGCGCCTGTCGTTCACGACAGCGCTGCACACCAAGTTCCCGGAGTACGTGTCGGCGCGGCTGCCCGTCCCGGTCGACTGGGGATACGCGTACCTGCGGTGGTTCCACCGGCCGGCGGCGCGCATCCTGGTCACCACCGAGAGCCATCGGCGGGAGCTCGAAGACCGGGAGTTGTCCGACCTCGTGGTCTGGGGACGGGGCGTGGACACGGAGCTGTTCCGCCCGATGCCCCGCGCGCCGCGCAGCAGGCCGCGCCTCCTCTACGTGGGCCGTGTCGCCGTGGAGAAGAACGTCGAGGCGTTCCTGGAACTGGACGTGGACGCCGAGAAGATCGTAGTCGGGGACGGCCCGCAGCGGGCCGAACTCGAACGCAGGTACCCGTCAGCCCGGTGGCTGGGCTATCGCCGGGGGGCTGCGCTCGTGCGGTGTTATGCGGATGCCGACGTGTTCGTCTTTCCTTCGCGGACGGACACCTTCGGCCTGGTCATGCTCGAGGCGATGGCCTGTGGAACGCCGGTGGCGGCCTATCCGGTGACGGGACCGGTCGATGTCGTGACACCGGCCACGGGGGCGCTGGCCGAGGATCTCGGCGTCGCCGTGGCGCGGGCGGTCGACGTGGACCGGGGAGAATGCCGGCGCCACGCGGTGCGGTGCGACTGGCAGGCCATCGCGGATCGGATGCGCGAGAACCTGATACCGGTGAGCGGGACAGGAGGACGCGCGAAACGCGCGCACTGGACCGGCGAGGCGGCCTGACAAGTCCTGGTGTGGTGGGGTTGGGGCCGGCGTGGCGTAGCAGGAACAACGCCGGATTCCCGGGAAAGAGTTCGTATGCAGTGCTTCCCTTTCGGCGCGTTCGAGCTTGTCCCACCCCCTCTCGTACAGCAGAATGTCGTGGCTGGTGCGCCGAAAGGGAAGCCCCGCACGCCAGCTCGCTGCCGGACCTGACAGACTTGTTCCATGCGAGCCCGTTCTCGAGAATCGATTAGCCCGAATCCCCCGCAACGGTCATGGACTCGATCAGCACACTCGGTGCCCGGACGTTGCCCCGCACATCGAGGTCGTCTCCCACCGCCACGACATTGCGGTACACGTCCTTCAGGTTCGCCGCGATCGTCAACTCGTGCACCGGGCCACCGATCTCCCCGTTTTCCACCCAGAAGCCGGAAGCCCCCCTGGAATAGTCGCCGCTTACCGGGTTGACCCCCTGCCCCATCAACTCGGTGACGTACAGACCCCGGCCCATTTCACGCAGCAACTCATTGAAAGGCAGGGTTCTTCCCGACAGTGTCAGGTTGTGGACGCCGCCCGCATTGCCCGTGGTGGTCATGCCGAGCCGGCGGGCGGAATAGGTGGAGAGTACGTAGCTTTGCACGATGCCGGCATCGACAAAGGCTTTTTCCCGGGTTGCAACGCCATCCCCATCGAAACCGACGCTGCCGATGCCCCTGGGGAGCAGCGGCTGTTCGGCCAGGGAAACATGGCCGCTGGCCACCTGTTCGCCCAGGGAATCGAGCAGGAACGACGCCTTGCGGTACAGGGCGCCGCCGCTGATCGCGCCGATGAGATGTCCGGCCAGGGTGCTCGCCATCTGAGCGGAGAACAGCACCGGATAGCTGCCCGTAGGCACCCTGCCGGGCGACAGCCGGGACACGGTGCGCTCGGCCGCCTGCCGGCCGACCCGCTCCGGCGATTCCAGCGCGTCGCGGTCGCGGGCGGTCGTATACCAGTAGTCGCGCTGCATGCCGTTTCCGTCCTCGGCGATCAGCACGCAACTCATCCCGTGGCGGGTGGCCGATAGGCTGCCGACAAAGCCGTGGGAGTTGCCGTATACGCGGCAGGACTGCAGGCTACTCGCTTCGGCGCCGTCGGAGTTGACGATGCGGGCATCGAAGCCCAGGCCTTCGGCTTCGCAAGCCCTGGCCACCGCCTCGGCAAGCCGGGGATCGAGGGGGGCCGGGTGAAAGAGGTCGAGGTCGGGTACCGCGCCGGCCATCAGGTCGGCGTCGGCCAGGCCGTTGCTGGGATCGTCCTGCGTATGGCGGGCGATATCCATGGCCCTGGCCACCGTCTCGCGTATCGCCGCCGACCGGCTGTCCGACGTACTGGCGGAACCCTTGCTCTGGCCCGTGTAGACCGTGATGCCGAAACCCCGGTCCTGGTTGAATTCCACCTTCTCGAGCTCACCCTTGCGCACGGTGACGCCGAGGCCCGCATCCTGGCTTGCCGACACCTCCGCCGCGCTCGCCCCCTGCCGGTCCGCCTCCGCGAGGATGTCAGCGACCAGGGTCTCGAGTTCGCCCTGGTGCTCCCGAATGTCGATGCTGTCGAGCGCCACCGCTGTCAGGCGCCGGTACCGCCGACGATGAGTTCATCCACCCTGAGCGTCGGCAGCCCCACTCCCACGGGCACAGTCTGGCCGTCCTTGCCGCAGGTGCCCACGCCATCGTCGAGCTTGAGATCCGATCCCACCATCGACACCCGGGTCATGACTTCGGGGCCGTTGCCGATCAGCGTGGCACCGCGAATCGGCCGGGTCATCCGGCCCTTCTCGATGAGGTACGCCTCGGTCGCCGAGAAGGTAAAGCGCCCGGAGGTGATGTCGACCTGCCCGCCGCCGAAGTTGGCGGCAAACACGCCCTTTTCGCAGGAGGCGATGATTTCCCCGGGATCGTAGTCGCCGGCACGCATGAACGTGTTGGTCATGCGCGGCATCGGCAGGTGGGCGTAGGATTGCCGGCGGCCGTTGCCGGTAGGCGCGACGCCCATCAGCCGGGCATTCAGCTTGTCCTGCAGGTAGCCCTTCAGCACGCCGTTCTCGATCAGCACGGTTTCGCCGGTGGGGGTGCCTTCGTCGTCGACGGTCAGCGAGCCGCGCCGGTCGCGCAGGGTGCCGTCGTCCACCACCGTGCAGGCCGGGGACGCCACCCGCTCGCCGATACGGCCGGCGAAAGCGGAACTGCCCTTGCGGTTGAAATCGCCTTCGAGCCCGTGACCGACGGCTTCGTGCAGCAGCACGCCGGGCCAGCCGGGGCCGAGCACGACGGTCATGGGGCCGGCGGGCGCATCCCCCGCTTCCAGGTTAACCAGCGCCGTACGCACCGCTTCCCGGGCAAGCTCGTCCCCCCACTCATGAGTGAAATAACCCAGGTCACGGCGCCCGCCGCCGCCGGCATAGCCGCGTTCCCGGCGGCCGTCCTGCATCACGATCACCGAAACGTCCATGCGCACCAGCGGACGCACATCCGCGCAGACCGTGCCGTCGGTGGCCATCACCAGCATGGTGTCGTGATCGGCCACCAGGCGCACCGTCACCTGCTCCACCCGGTTGTCGACCCGGCGCGCGGCGTTGTCCACCCGCTCGAGCAGGGCCACCTTGTTCTCGGCGGAGAGGGTCGGGATGGGATCGAGGGCTGCGTAGCGCGCCTCCGCCACAACCGGGCGGCCCAGCTCGATGCGCCCGTCCGCCCCCGAGCGGGCAATGGACCGGGCAGCATCCACGGCGCTCTCGAACCCCTGCCTGTTGATGTCTTCCACGTAGGCGAACCCGGACTTCTCGCCGCTTACGGCACGCACGCCAAGGCCCCGGTCCAGCGAGAAACTGCCCTCCTTGACGATGCCGTCCTCCAGTGCCCAGCTTTCCGTTCTGCGGTTCTGGAAATAGACCTCGCCCATGTCGATGTCGCCGCCGGAAAGGTCGCCCAGCCGCGTCTCTACACCCGCCGGGTCGAGTTCGGCCGGTTCCAGCAATACCCCGACCGCACCTGCCACCTGGTCGTTCAAGGTCCGCCCTCCGTCTGGGTCTCGTCCGGCATGCCGGGTGTTTCCTTTTCCTGTGCCAATTCGTCGAAGTCCTGCACGTTATCGTTCCAGATGCCCACCAGCTTCACCTCCGGGTCTTCCCAGGGGCCGCTGATCTGGTACTTGGCGCTGCTCATCTGCTTGATCTGTTTTTTCAGCATCTGCTGGCCGGCTATCACGGCGGCAGCCGCGACCGGGTTGGCGAGCGATATATAGACGGCGTACCAGGGCAGGCTGTCGCTCACCGGCAGGGTCACGATCATCTCGTTGTCGTTCATGATGCCATCGACCAGGTTGACGCTGCCACCGATCTTGAAATCCGAACCGGCGCCCTTCACCTTTGCCGGTTCCACGAAAGTCATCAGGCCGTCCTCGAACCGGGTGTCGGCCTTTATGGTGTCGAAGCTGGTGCCCTTGGCCGTCACGTCCTTGAAGTTGAGGCTCATGCGCTTGAACACGGTGTTGATGTTCAGGAGCGCCATGATGCGCAGGGCGCCGCCACCGGACACCTCGACGAAACTGCCGTTCCTGGCGCGCAGGGAGACATCGCCGCGCAGCCCGTTGACTTCCACGTTCAACGGCGAGCCGGGCCAGCTGGCATCCACGGAGAGTTCCGCCGATTCCGCTTCCACGCTCGGCGCGTAGTCCCACTGGGGCAGCACTTCGGCGAGGTCTTCCATGGTCAAGCGGACGGCACCCGAACTCCGGTCGGTGGCGGCATTCCAGAACACGCCCTCCGGTGCGCTGATCTCCGTGCCCTTCAGGGAAGCCTTGAGGTCGCCCGCCAGCACCCCATCCGGTTGGCCGCGCAGAGTGAACGACCAGGCGCCGAAGTCCTCATCGCCGATGGTCAGGGATTCGATCGACACATCGGCATCCGGCACGCGGTCGATGATCGAGACATCGAGCGGGTCGCCTTCGCCGTCCGACTCGGGCAGCCGGATCGATGCGAAATCGAGATCCAGGGGTTCTTCCCCCGTACTCCGCAACCGCCCGGTGAGATCGGTGGAAGCAAACTCCAGCTGCATCGTCTCGCCCCGGGAACCGCCGGTGAGAACCACGTCTTCGAATTCCTGTGTTTCAACCCGCAAACGATCGACGCGGACATCCGCAAGACGCCAGGGAACCGGAATCTCGTTCTCGTCGGCGCCCGCCATCCACTCGTATACGTCCGCATCGGCCAGATGCCCGGAGACGACCACCTCGTCCGCATCCGGCCCGACCGGCGGCGCGTCGCCGCCCACACCGATAGCGCCCCTGAGCGGCACGTCGTCGACATGGAGCCAGCCGTCAAGGTCGCGATAGCGCAGTCGGGCGACCACATGCTCCTCGAGAAATTCCAGGTTGAGTTCGCTCGGGCTCGGGTCCGCGGCAGCCTTGGCGAACTCGCCGGGCAGATCGACCTCGAGCCCCGAGAGGTCGCTGGTCACCCTCATGGTCGACACCGAGTCATCCACGGCGAGGCTCAGGATCGCGTCGAACGGAACCTCCCCCGCCGCCAGCCCCGGGTCGCTCGCATCGATCAGATGATAAACATCCGACTCCGATGCGATGCCCCTGAAGCGGAGATCGATGGAGTCTTCATCGGCGTCCGCGCCAATACTGGCCGGACGGCCGAAAAGTTCGGCTCGGAGCGACTCGGCGCTCAGGTAATGTGGACAACTGTACTGGGCCGGGCCGTTCAGATGCCCGACTTCAAGGCGATAGTCCGGCAGGGCCAGGCCCGCATCGCCCAGATCGAACTGCAGGCGGCAGTCGACCGGCCGGTCATCCGACTCATCGATGGGAACGAAGAGGTCTCCTTGCAACTCGAGGCGCCCGCTGCCGTCCCACTCCGGGGCAACGAACGTCATCCACTCGGAGAGCGGCGAGCCCCTGATGAAATCCAGGCCGTCGCCCACATCCACCTCGCCCTGCAGTGCGACTTCCGCAAATGCGCCGTTGTTGCCGACACGCACCCTGCTGTCGCGGATTTCGGCCATGAGCGTCCGCGCGGAGTCCACCGTGGCGAAGGTCTCGGAGCCGGCAACCTCGATGAATCCCTCGGCTTCGGAGACCACCGGCCAGTCCGGGTGGTATTGCACCTCTGCGGCGCTGAGTCGGCCCTGAATCTCGATCCGGCGGGCACGGTCGTCCGGCAGCGTGTGCACCTGGCCCTGGTACGCAACCCGCAGGCCGACGATGCGGCCGCCCCGCGGACCGTCGTGCAACCATTGCTGCAAGCCTGCGGACAACCGGTGCGGGATGTAGGTTCGCGCCTGCACTATGTCGAGGACATCCCCGTCCATCAGTACGGCAACCCGCTGATCCAACCGCTGATCGGGCCGCGCCAGCGAGAAGGAACCGGAGAAGCGTGTTCCCCGGGCCTCCATACGGAGATAAGGCACCCGCATGCCCACATAGCCGTCGCCGAACCAGGCATGCAGGTTGCCCTGCATGTTCTCCCACCGCCACCTGTCCGTGAACACGTCCGCAATCCCCACCTGCAGGGCCTCGCTGTTCAGCGTCATCAGTGCGCCTTTCTCGTAGCCGATGATCTCCCCCACCGCGTCCCGCACCCAGGGTACCCCCCTGTACGAATTCGTCCGCAACGCATCGAACGTGGCGGCAAAGCCCATCCCCTCGGGGCCGTACAGGGCGTGAACGTTCAGCAGTTCGCCGTCGGGTTGCAGCGCGTCCAGCCAGTCGCGCGCCGATGCCACGCCACCGAGCGCAACGGCCAGAAAGTCCGCCAGTTCACCGAGCTGCAATCGGCCGGTCCAGAATTCGGCGCCGCCCGGGCGCATTCGAAAATGAACAGGGTCGAGTCGGATACCCGCGTCAGCAGCGCCCAGGGCCGAATCCACCAGTTTGCCCTCGCGGCGCCCGTCGAGAAGTGTGCCCCGCAACTCGGTCGTCAAAGACCCGAAAACGCCACCGGGCAGCCCCACCCGGTCCAGTTGCACGCCGAACGCACCGCCGCCACTGTCGCCTTGTTCCAGCCAGCGGCCTTCCGCGCTCAACTTCAGACCGGCATGAAATCCCAGCCAGTCTACGAAGGACCCCGGCAGGACGACGCCGCCCGACAAATCGAGGTACCGCTGCTCCGGCCGCCCTGTCCAGGTCCGGTCCTGCCCCCGCCAGCGGGCCTCGAGTCGGCACGACGTTTCGCATTCCGGGTTTCCCAGCGACAGGTCGTAGGCATGGGCGCCATCCCGGTTCACGCCGAGAACCTCGATGGTCAGGTTCTCCTCCGCCGCTCCGGATACAGTCATGCGCCCGTTGAAACGAATCTCGTCGATATCGCGGAGCAGCCGCAACAGGTCGAACTCGGATGCCGCCGCTTCCATGCCGGCCAGGCGCCAGCCTTCCCCGGTACGCTCCACGGTGAGGTCCGACGATTCGATGAGCAGCCTTTCCAGCACGGGGCTGTTGCGCCGAACGCTTTCCAGCACGTCCAGCTCGACCGTCACCCGCTCCACCCAGCCGGCCGGCAACTCGATGCGACGCGCGCTGGCCACCGGATTGAGGCCGTCCCAGGCGCCCTCCAGCCCATCAAGCCGCGCATACCCGTCGAGCCAGGTATTCGCCGTACCTTCAAGATCGTCCAGCAGCAACATGCCCAGACGCCCGAGCCCCTGAATGAGGGCCGAGACGACCAGGAGAAACACCAGGAAGGCGAGCGCCGGACGGATGATCGGCCGATACCGCCCGCCGAAAGCAGCGGACACTAGTGTCGTGTCCCGCTAGTTTCTGGTACTTCAGCGTGTCCCACGGGGTCTGTGGCAAGGCGCGTCCCCGCCGGGAATGGTGGTTCCATTGCCAAGGGGCGCGACACTAGGAAATGCCGTCCTGCATCACGACCACGTCGAATTCCCCGGGGCCGTAGCTGGGCTCCATCTGTATCCGGATCTCCCGGCCGATCTGCCGGGACAGCCTGGCCAGGTGCTCCGCGTCCTCATCGATCAGCCGGTCCACCACCCCCTGGGGGGCGCGAACCACGTAGTCGCCCCGGGTTTCAGCGCAGTGCGGATCCACGTCCTTGAGGATTGCCCGGAACACTTCTATGCATGTGGTCTCGTCGGTCTTTATGACACCGGTTCCGTGGCAGACGCCGCAGGGTTCGCACACCTGCTGCGCCAGACTGCCCCGGGTTCGCTTGCGGCTCATCTGCACGAGACCGAGGGACGAGAATCCTTCGACGCACACGCGGGCGGAATCTCCCTCGCACGCCTTCTCCAATACGCGCAGCACGTGCCGCTGATGCTCTTCGTCGTGCATGTCGATGAAGTCGATGACGATGATTCCGCCGAGATTACGCAGCCTGAGTTGCCTGGGAAGCGCCCTGGCTGCCTCGAGGTTGGTGCGATACGCGGTTTCTTCGAGACTGTAACCGCCGAGATAGCTGCCGGTGTTGACATCAATCGTTGTCATCGCTTCGGTCTGCTCGATCACCAGATAGCCGCCGCACTTCATCTCCACCTTCGGCCGCAGCGCACGGGCCACCTCGTCATCCACTCCGTAGTGTTCGAACAATGGGCGGGTGCCCGCATACCCTTCAATGCGCCCGGCCAATTCCGGCAGGTGCCTGTCGACGAACCCTTCGACCCGGTGGCGGGTACGCTCGTCATCGATGACGATCCTTTCCACCTCCGGCCCCGACAGGTCACGAACGATGCGGGCCTGCATGGGCATTTCGACGTACACGGGGGCGGGGCAGGCAGATTGAGCCCGGGCCTCGAGAACCGAATCCCAGGTTGCGAGCAGCCTGTCGATGTCCGCCTCGAATGTTCCCGACTCCACCGTTTCGCCGGCCGTGCGCGCAATGAAACCCATTTCAATTCCGCGCCGGTTTCTGATTTCTTCGATGATCCCGGTCAGCCTTGCCCGTTCTTCCTCGGCCTCGATACGCTGCGATATGCCGACATGGCCGCTGAACGGCATCAATACCAGGTACCGGGATGCCAGTGTGACCTGCGTGGAGAGCCTGGCTCCCTTGCTGGAGATCGGGTCCTTGACGATCTGCACGAGCAGGCTCTGGCCCGCTGCCGCCAGATCGCGGATGTCGGGAAAGGTCTCTTCCCCGGCTTCTCTTGCCGCGGGCTCGCGTACCGCAGCCTTGCGTACCGTAGCGTCGCGCTTGCGCATGTCCCGGGCGTGCAGGAAGCCGGGCCGCTCCAGGCCGATGTCGACGAACGCCGCCTGCATGCCCGGCACCACGCGCTGCACCCTGCCGAGATAGATGTTGCCGGTGAGGCTGTAGCCGCGGGAGCGGGCGATGTGCAACTCCAGAAGTGAGCCGCCACACATGAGCGCCGCACGAGTCTCGAACTCGTTGACGTTGATCAGCAACTCATCCGTCATCGTGGCGCCCATTGTAGGCTATTCGACCCGGAACCGCTGTTTGAGTTTCCCGAGCAGGAGATACACGAACGGCCAGATGAACATGCTGGTCACCGCGGGCAGCACGGTCACCGGCAGCCAGGCCTGGGCCTGATCGTGCGCCAGCCGCCTTGTGCCCTCGCTGAACAGTACCATCGCTGCAGCCACCCAGGCCTGCTGCAGCACGGCATACATGCGCAGCCGCTCGTGAAAGCGCCAGGTAATGAAGGTGATGGTTGTAAGGACGATGCCGTTCAGCCCGAGCGGGTCGGCAAAGACGACATCCGCGAAGAACCCCATGATCCAGGTACTGATGAGGCCGATGCGGTGCGGTACCTGCATCGCCCAGAAGTAAACCACCAGCACAATCCATCCCGGTCGCAACCACCCCAGCCATTCGGGCGAGCCCAGGGGCGCCCGCGCCAGGCTCAACAGCAAGGCGGCAATCACCGTGAGCAGGATCAGCCAGCCACCCCGGGTAAGGTTCACTGTGACTCCTCTTGCCCGGCGCCCAGCACGACCAACAGGTAGCTGGACCGGTCGAGCAGGGCGCTCGGTTTCACGCTGACCTGGGCGAACGCCCGCGTGCGTTCCGTGAGCACGGACTGCACCTGCCCCACCGGGTACCCGCGGGGGAAGCGCCCGCCGAGGCCCGAGGTTACCAACAGGTCTCCCTGGCGGATGTCCGCGGTGACCGGCACGTTTTCGAGCAGCAGCAGATCGATCTGGCCCGTGCCGCCGGCGATGCTGCGCAGCCCGTTGCGCATGAGCTCCACGGGTACCGCGTGGCTGACATCGGTGATCAGCAGCACCCATGCGCTGAAACGGCTCGTTTCCACGACCTGCCCGAAAAGGCCCTCCGCATCGATCACCGCCTGGCCGATGCGAACTCCGTCCCGGGTGCCCTTGTCGATGATCACCTGCAGGATATCGGGGTTCGGGACGACGCCGATCAGCTCGGCGATCAGGACCTCGGGGGGCAGACGGGCCCGGCTGCCGAGCAGTTCGCGCATCCTGTCGTTTTCGGTTCTCAGCGCCTGCAACTGCAGGGCGACCTTGTTGAGTTCGAGGTTGCGCTGCTCGAGTTCGTCGACCCTGGCGAGGAGCCTGACCTGGCTGGAGACCGCTTCGGCCACCGCCGCCGTGAGCCGGTACGGGCTCTCGACAAAGACCTGCCCCGGATAGACGATCGTGCCCAGAACATCGCGCGCCGGTTCCAGCCTTGGCGTGTTGGTGTCCAGATAGATGAGTCCCAGGGAGGCGGCGATCAATCCCAGCAACAGGTATCCGGCTACGGACCTTTTGAGGAACAAGGCCTTCATATTCCAGTTCCCAGCCTCCTGCGCGGGCGACGGGAGACGGTCAGGCGCGGATCACTCGGCCGACAGGAGATCCACGTTGCCTGCCGCGTCCATCCACTCGAGGGCCATGCCCCCGCCCCTGGCCACGCACGTCAGCGGGTTTTCCGCAACGATGACCGGCAAACCGGTTTCTTCGGCGAACAGGGTATCGAGGTCGCGCAGCAGAGCCCCTCCGCCGGTGATGACCAGGCCGGTCTCGGCGATGTCCGATGCGAGTTCCGGCGGACACTGTTCAAGCGCACGTTTCACCGCCCGCACCATCGCGGACAGCGGTTCCTGGAGCGCCTCCACGATTTCGTGGGTATTGAGGGTGAAGCTGCGCGGCAGCCCTTCCGCGAGATTGCGGCCACGCACATCGATCTCGCGCATGTCCTTCTGCGGGTAGGCGGCGCCGATCTCGTGCTTGATCTTCTCCGCGGTGGCCTCGCCGATAAAGCTTCCCTGGGTACGCCGCACGTAGCTCGCGATCGACTCGTCCATGCGGTCGCCGCCGACGCGCACCGTATCGGAATAGACGATGCCGTTCAGGGAGATGATCGCAATCTCGGTGGTGCCCCCGCCGATGTCGATGACCATGGTGCCCACGGCCTCCTGCACCGGCAATCCGGCGCCGATCGCGGCCGCCATCGGTTCCTCGACAAGGCGCACGTCGCGCGAGCCCGCGGAAAGCGCGCTCTCGCGAATGGCCCGGCGCTCCACCTCGGTGGACTTGCAGGGCACACAGACGAGAACCCTGGGGCTCGGGCGGATGAAGGAATCTTCATGGACCTTGCCGATGAAGTACTTCAGCATCTTCTCCGTCACCATGAAGTCTGCGATCACGCCGTCCTTGAGCGGGCGCACGGCCTCGATGTTGCCGGGGGTGCGCCCGAGCATGCGCTTGGCGTCGGAGCCGACGGCGACTACGGTTTTCTGATTGCCCTGGGTGCGGATGGCAACCACCGAAGGCTCGTCCAGCACGACGCCCTGTTCCCGGACATAGATAAGTGTATTTGCGGTACCGAGATCAATGGAAAGATCCCGGGAAAATAATCCGCGAAACTTCTTGAACATCAAGTGCGCCTTGGCGTGGCAATGGGCCCGTGATCGAACCGGCCAGGCCGGCGCGACATGCAAGCCGCTAATCTAACAACGAACCGAGATTCAAGTAAACTCCGCGCATGGATTCCGACAGGATCGACATCGACCATCTCGCCCGCCTCGCGGCGCTGCGGTTGAACGACAGCGAGCGGCCCGAAGTACTTGCCGACCTGCAGCGCATCGTGGCCATGGTGGACCGCATGCAATCGGTCGATACCGAAGGCGTTGTGCCCCTCGCGCATCCCCTGGACGCCTCCCAGCGGCTGCGCCCCGATGCGCGCACCGAGACTGTCGACCGGGCCCACTACCAGGCGGGCGCTCCGGCCGTGCGCGATGGAATGTACATCGTGCCACGAGTCGTCGAATAGGCCCATGGAACCCCATGCGTCGGTACGCCAGATCGCCGGCGACCTGGCCCGCGGCGACTATTCCAGCGAGGAACTGGTCCGGCAGGTTCTGGACAGGGCGAGGAGGCTCAACGAATCGCTGAACTGCCTGATCACCATCGACGAGGAAAAGGCGCTGGCGGCTGCCCGGCGCGCCGACGATCGGCTTCGCAACGGTTCCGCCACCCCGCTTACCGGCATTCCCATCGCTCACAAGGACCTGTTCTGCATCGACGGCTGGCGGACCACCTGCGGGTCGCGGATGCTCGCCGATTTCACCGCGCCCTATACGGCCACCGCCATCCAGCGCCTGATCGATGCCGGCACGGTCACCGTCGGCAAGACCAACATGGACGAGTTCGCCATGGGCTCCTCCAACGAGACCAGTCATTTCGGCCCGGTGGCCAACCCCTGGCGCCACGACCGGGTGCCCGGCGGTTCGTCCGGCGGCTCCGCGGCCTGTGTCGCGGCGGGAATCACGCCGCTGGCGACGGGCACGGATACCGGCGGCTCCATCCGCCAGCCCGCCGCCTTCTGTGGCGTAACCGGGCTGAAACCGACCTACGGCCGCGTTTCCCGGTACGGCATGATCGCCTTTGCATCGAGCCTCGACCAGGGCGGTCTCTTCGCCCGCAGCGTCGACGACGTCGCCCTGTCGCTGGCCTACATGGCCGGCTTCGATCCCCGGGATTCAACCTCGAGCAACCGGCAGGACGCCTGGTTGGGCGGCGTGCCAGAAAACGGCGTCGGCGAGCTCGGCGAGCCCCTCAAGATCGGTCTCGCAAAGCAGTTCTTCGAGCACATGTCCGCCGGTGGGCACCTCGTGGACGGCGTGCGCGAGACCCTGGAGGGACTCGGTTTCCGCTGCCGCGAAGTATCGCTGCCGCACACGGATGCAGCGGTGGCCGCCTACTACATCGTGGCCGGCGCGGAAGCGTCGACCAATCTCTCCCGTTACGACGGGGTGCGTTTCGGTCACCGCTGCAGCCACCCGGAGTCTCTCGAAGACCTTTACGAGCGCTCGCGCAGCGAAGGTTTCGGAGCCGAGGTCAAGCGGCGCATCCTGACCGGCACCTATGCCCTGTCCGTCGGCTATTTCGATGCCTACTACGTGAAGGCGCAGCAGATTCGCAGGCTCATCCAGCAGGACTTCCTGCGGTCCTTCGAAGACGTCGACCTGCTGCTCGCACCGGTGGCGCCCGGTACGGCTTTTCCCAGGGGCGCCTTTGCCGGCGACCCGGTGGCCATGTACAGCCAGGACCTATTCACCATTCCCGTGAGTCTCGCCGGACTGCCGGCCCTTTCGGTGCCCTGCGGCCTGCACGAAGGCCTGCCGGTCGGCGCGCAGCTTATCGCCAGGCATTTCGACGAAGAGCGGCTGCTCAAGACGGGCGCCGCCTTCCAGCAGGCCACCGACTGGCACCGGCTGCGCCCGGAGGCGGCATCGTGAACGGCTTCGGCAACTGGGAAGCGGTGATCGGCCTGGAGATGCACGTTCAGCTTGCCACCGCCAGCAAGATCTTCTCCGGCGCCGGCCCGGTTTTCGGCGCGGAGCCCAACAGCCATGCCAGCCCGGTGGACATCGGAATGCCCGGCACGTTGCCGGTGCTGAACGGGGAGGCCGTTCGCATGGGTGTCATGTTCGGCCTCGCCATAGGGGCCGAAATCAACCGCTTCTCGGTCTTCGACCGCAAGAACTACTTCTACCCCGACCTGCCGAAGGGCTACCAGATCAGCCAGTTCAAGCATCCGATCGTCGGCCGGGGCCTTGTCGAGGTGCCTGTCAACGAAGGCGAATCGATCGAGGTGCGCATCACCCGCGCCCATCTTGAGGAAGACGCTGGCAAATCCATCCACGATGCCTTTCCCGGAGAGACCGGCATCGACCTCAACCGGGCCGGTACCCCCCTGCTCGAAATCGTGTCCGAACCCGACTTGAGGAGCCCCGAGCAGGCGGCGGCCTGCTTCCGCAGGCTGCACAGCCTGGTGCGTTACCTGAAGATCTGCGATGGCGACCTGTCGCAGGGCAGCATGCGCTGCGATGCCAACGTATCGGTACGGCCCGCGGGCGATGTGGAACTCGGCGAGCGCACCGAGATCAAGAACCTGAACTCGTTCCGCTTCGTGGAGAAGGCGGTGCGTCACGAGATTCACCGGCAGATCGACCTGCTGGAGAGCGGCGGGACCGTGGTGCGCGAGACCCGGCTCTACGACCCGGACCGCGACGAGACGCGGCCGATGCGCGGCAAGGAGATGTCCGACGATTACCGGTATTTCCCGGACCCGGACCTCTTGCCCCTGCAGTTCGACGACGCTTTCGTCGACTCGGTGCGCGCCGGCATGCCCGAACTGCCCGAGGCGCGCTTCAGTCGGTTTCGGAAGGATCTCGGCCTCGGCGATTACGATGCCGCCTGGCTCACCAACGACCCGGACATCGCCGACTATTTCGAGGCGGCGGCGCGTGCCGGCGGCGATGCCAAGCTGGCTGCCAACTGGATCACCGGCGAGGTCGCGAGGAATCTCAACCGGGAAGGTCTCGCCATCGGCGATTCCCCGGTCGCCGCGGAAAACCTCGGCACACTCATCGCCCGCATCAAGGATGGCACCCTCTCGGGCAAGACCGCCAAAACCCTCTTCGATGCGTTGTGGGCAGGCGACGCAGGAGGGGTCGACGAAATCATCGAGGCCCGGGGCCTGCGCCAGATCAGCGACAGCGGCGAATTGCAGTCCGTGGTGGAGGAGATCGTCGCCGCACACCCGGCCCAGGCCGAACAGTTCCGCGCCGGCAAGCAGAAGGTGCTCGGCTTCTTCGTCGGCCAGGTCATGAAAGCGACCCGCGGCAAGGCAGACCCGAAGCAGGCCAACGAACTGATCGTCAAGGCGCTGCGCGAAGGCTGAGCGGGCGGCAGTATTCACGCATATTCCCGCGCCCCGGCCGGTCTCGGCCTGACCGGACCCTGAGCTCAAGCAAATCCCACGCGCGCAGGCGGAAAACTTTCTGCTATGATTTCGCGCTTTCACTCGGGACATGAATGGGAGGCTCGATGGGCCAGCCACTGCCAGCGGTCGATTTCCTAAAAATGCCGGATGACGGCGAGCCCTACTTGGAGGGCCACAAATGCGGGGCGTGCGGCGCCACATTTCTCGGCGAACGCACAATCTGTTCGAAGTGCGGCGCCCGTGACCAGATGAGCCCCGTCAAGCTGCCGAACACCGGCAACCTCTATTCCTACTGCATCGTGCACCGCTCCTACCCGGGCATCGACGTGCCCTACATCAGCGCCGTGGTCGACCTCGACGACGGCACCGCCATCAAGGGCAACCTCATCAACATCGAACCCGACCCCGAAAAGATCGCGTTCGACATGCCCGTGGAGGTCGTCTACAAGGACGCACTCGGGCGCAAGGACAAGGAAGGCAACTCCTATCTCGCTTACTTCTTCCAGCCGCAGGCCTGACAGGGCGATCCCCCGGCCCAACGGGACAGCGGCGTTGCCGGCAACTCAGTAACCAACAGGGAATACCAGCTATCAAGCAAGGAGAACTCAAATGACCGATGCATATGTCGTTGGCGTGGACATGATCAAGTTCGGGCGCTTCCCGGAAAAGACGGTGCCCCAGATCGGCGCGCAATCGGCGCTCATGGCGCTCGACGACTGCGGGCTGACCATTCAGGACATGGAGGCCCTCTACTGCGGCAACCTCTTCCAGGCCGCCAACATGACCGGCCAGCGCATCCTCCAGGAAATCGGCCAGACCGGCATTCCGGTGGTCAACGTCTCCAACGCCTGCGCCACCGGCGCTACCGCTTTCCGTGAAGCCTGGGCATCCGTCAAGGCGGAACTCTACGACATGGTCATCGCGGTCGGCGTCGAGCAGATGGGCAAGGGCCTGCTCGGCAGCCCCGGCGGCGGCAAGGGTATTTCCAAGGAAGGGCTGTTCGGTTCCGGCACCATGCCGGCGGTCTTCGCCGAGGCAGGCATGGAGCACGCCCGCAATCACGGCACCACTTTCGAGCAGTTCGCCAAGGTGTCCGTCAAGAACCACCATCACTCCACAATGAACCCCAAGGCGATGTACCAGATCGAGACGCCGCTGGAGGTGGTGATGAACGCCGAGATGATCTCGTACCCGAACACCAAGCTCATGTGCTCGGTGAACGTCGACGGTTCCGCCGCCGCGGTCATCGCATCCGAGAAGAAGGTTCGCGAACTCGGCCTGATGGACCGCGCCGTCAAGGTACGCGCCTCGGTGCTCACCTCCGACCCCTGGCAGGAACGCGACCTGGTCATGCCCGACGTCAACACCTGCACCCGGCAGGCCGCAGCCAAGGCCTACGAGATGGCGGGACTGGGCCCGGAAGATGTCGACCTCGTCGAACTGCACGACTGCTTCGCAACCGCCGAGATCCTGCACTACGAGAACCTCGGGCTATGCGGCGCAGGCGAAGCCGGACGCATGATCGATGACGGCGAAGTCGCCCTGGGCGGCCGGGTTCCGGTCAACGTATCGGGCGGCCTGCTTTCCAAGGGTCATCCGCTCGGCGCCACCGGCATCGCCAATATCTACGAGGTGTCGACGCATCTGCGCGGCGAAGCCGGCGCCCGCCAGGTGGAAGGCGCCCGCATCGGGCTCACCCACGTGATCGGCCTGGGCAGCGCCTGCGGCATACACATACTCGAAGCGGCGTAAGCCCGCGAAACGGGTTTATTGAAGCACCGAAGAACGCGCGGCCGGCCCCCAAAGCCGGCCGCGCCACCTCTCCGCCGGAATCAGACGGCATCGGGCCTGCCGGGTCGTCGCCATCGACCGGTTTCCACGCTGCCCCCATCACTCCCGCCATAGGCTTTACATGCGCATCGGCGTCGTCAGCGACACCCACAACAACCTCAGGAACGTCAGCAAAATCGTCGAGTTGCTGAACGGCGCAGGCGTCGCGCGGGTGGTGCACACCGGCGACATCACCCAGGCGAAAACCCTGGATGCGCTGGCCGGACTGGCCGCGCCGCTCATCGGCGTTTTCGGTAACAACGACTGCGGCGAACGGGAAAGCCTCGAGCGCGCCATCGCAACCCACGGTTTCCACTTCGAGGAGCCACCGCTGGAGTGCACCTGGCACGGCCGCCGCATCGTCGTCGTGCACGACCCCCTGGATCTCGAAGATCTGCCCCACACCCACCACGACCTGGCGCTGCACGGCCACACCCACCTGTACCGCCTGACACGCACCGCCGGCCGCCTCGAATTCAACCCGGGCGAGTGCGCCGGCCATCTCGCGGGCTACAACGCGGTGGGCGTTGTAGACCTCGAGACGATGGAGACCGAGCTGCTGCGCTTCTAGCCAGCGCCACACTCCACCCTTATCGGGCTTCGAGCTGCCGGCCGGCCGCATCGATGTTCGACACCTCGACGACCGCGCCATCGCCCACCTCGAATATTCTGTCTGCCAGCGCCGCGAAGGACAGGTCGTGGGTGGCAACCACGCGGGTACATCCCAGGGCAGCCACCATTTCCTGGATCTGTGACCGGATTCCCGGGTCCAGGTGAGCGGTGCCCTCGTCAAGGAACAGGAAATTCGGGTTTCGGTACAACGCCCGGGCGAGCAGCAGCCGCTGCACCTGCCCGCCGGAAAGCGCCGCGCCCATGTCGCCGACGGGCGTCTCGAACCCCATGGGCAGCGCCGCGATCAGCGCATCGATTCGGGCAAGTCGGCAGGCCTGCCCGAAGCGCTGCTCGTCCGGCTGGGGGTCGAACAGCGTGATGTTGGCGACCAGGCTGCCCGCGAACAGGGCGTCGTCCTGCAGAACGCAGCCGACCGAACACCGGTACTGGCGCAACCAGGACCCTTCCAGCGGCCGCCCCGCGGCGCGAACGCTGCCCGTGGACGGCTCGGACTGGCCGATCAGCAGCTTCGCCAGGGTGGTCTTGCCCCCTCCCGACGGCCCCACCAGGGCAATGAACTCCCCCGGCGCAATATCGAGGTCGACGTCACGCAGGACCCAGGGTGCGCGCTCGCCATAGCGAAAACCGACGCCGGCAAGCTGCAGGGCCCCCTGAACCGGTTCGTCGGATACCGGGTCTGTGGACAGTTCCGCTTCCGCACAGTACGGATCGGCGAGGCGTTCGAGATGGACGCGCAACAACCGCAGCGCCATGGCCTGGTTGACGAGTTCGCCAAGCCGGCCGGTGAATTCACCCTTGTAGCTGAGAAACGCATACAGCATGCCGATGGTCAGCGCGCCGTCGAGAACGTGGTGTGCGCCCAGGTAGACCACCAATATGGTCTCGACGCCGAAGATCAGCGCCTGCGCACCGTCGCCGAAGAGCCCCCACTTGGCGCCCCGGATGCCGGCGTTGATCGCCCCTGCCTGCTGGTTCTGCCAGAGGTCGAGGCGGGCCCGTTCCTGGGCGTAGACGCGCACGGCCGGCATCGCGCGCATGGACTCGAGGAAGCTGGAATCCGCCCGCGCCTGGTGGTTGATCTCGTCCATGGCAATGCGTGCCAGCGTCGGCACCTGGGCGAATCGCACCAGCAGATACACCACGCATGCCACGACCACCAGCGCCGCCAGCCAGGCATCGTAGGCCAGCATCATCGCCAGCATGGCAATGGCCATGAGGCCGTCTACGCAGACGGCGACGAGCCCCTGGGTCATCGCATCGCGCACCGGGCCCAGCGAGCCGAACCGGGAAGCGATGTCGCCGAGATGGCGCGCCTCGAACCACTTGAGCGGCAGCCGCAGCATGTGGCCGAACAGGTTGCGCCCAAACTCGAAGGCAAGCAGGAACGTCAGCCGCGTAACCAGCCAGCCGCGCATTACCTGGGCGGCAAGCCGCACGAGCAACAGCAGGGCAAACCCGATGGCGAGCAGTGCGATCAGTTCCCGGTCGGCACGCATCACGCCGTTGTCGACCACCCACTGCACCTGCAACGGGCCGAGCACCATTGTCACCTGCAGCAGCAGCGACAGTGCCAGCACGTTCACCAGGCTGCCGCCGAGGCCCACCGCGCCCCGCCAGAGATCGGCCAGTTTCAGCCTGGGCGCCAGCGGCCGCTCTCGAAAGCGGTCGGACGGGTGCAACTCCAGCGCCACCCCCGTGAAGTGCCTGGACACTTCCGACCAGGAATACCGTCGCCGGCCCTCCGCGGGATCGTTGACCCAGATGCCCCGGCGCCCGACCTTGACGAGCACCACGAAGTGATTGAGGTCCCAGTGCAGGATGGCGGGCGCAGCCAGGCGCTTCAGGTGATCCGGCTCCAGGCGCAGGCCCCGGCAGTTCATCCCTTCCGCCTCGGCAAGGGCCACCAGGTCGCCCAGGGTGCTGCCCCGCGTGCCGGCCAGGCCGCGCGCCCGCAGGTCCGCCAGGTCGAGGTCGCGCCCGTGCCAGGCCGTCACCATGGCAACGCAGACCACGCCGCACTCGCAGGCTTCCGCCTGCCAGAGCACCGGAACCTTGCGCCAGAGGTTCGCCCGCACGCGCATCAAAGGGCTTCCAGCGCCGAACGCAGGGGTTCGACAAGCCATCGCCACAACGCCCTCGACGTGGTGACCACGAACGCATCGACGCGCACGCCATGGCGAAGCCGGAGCTTCTCGGGGTATTCGACCACTTCCGCCCGGGCGCGGAACACGGCCCCGTCCACCGGAATCCAGCTCACCAGCCGGTACGGCTTCTGGGGAGTGCGGCTGATCTCGCGGATCACCGCCGCGCCCAGCGGGTCGCCGTCGCGCTCCGCGCCGAGCACCCTGAACCGCACCTCGTTGCCGACGGCCAGGCGAGGCGCGGACGCGGTGTCGGCCAGCAGCACCAGTTCGAATTCCGAAGCTTGCGGGGCCACCGTCATCAGCACCTGGTCGGCAATGACCCGGTCGCCCTGGCCAAACTGGAGAAACGCGGCAATGCCGTCGCGGGGAGCGACGATGGTGGTGCGGTACTCGTCCCGTGCCTGCTGCAGACGGCGTTCCAGCCCGGCCCGTTCCTGTTCCATGCGCAATCGCTGTACGTTGAAGTCCCGGTCGAGCCGGGCCAGGGCCGCCCGCTTCAGATCCGCCCCGGCGCGATTGCCGGCCAGGGCGCGCTGAAGCTGACTGGCCGACTGCCGCGCAGCCAGCGTCTCCTGCCGCTGACGGTCGAACTCGGCACGCGCTGCCAGCCCCTGCCCCGAGAGCCGTTCGAGACGCGCTTCCGCGCGGCCGAGCAGGGCCTGGCGTTCTCCGACCACCGCCAACTCTTCCTGCAGCCCGCGGCGTTCGCCGTCGAGGTGGACGATTTCCTGTCGCACCGATGAGAGTTCAGCACGGTGCCTCTCGGCCTGTGCTTCGGACAAGTCATCCAGGCGGCGAATCATGCCTCGGAGATGGTCTGCCTCCAGCGCCTGCAACGGTACGCCGCGCTCGTCGAGACGCCCGAGTTCGAGCGCCAACAGCGGCTGGCCCCGGCGGACCGGGGTTCCTTCCCTGACGTGCAGCACCGCTACCTGGCCGGCCAGCGGGGCCGTCACCTCCGCGATGCCCCCCGCCGGTTCGAGATAGCCGGCGACCTGTACCTTGCGCGCGTAGTCGAGACGCAGGACCAGGCCGGCGCCAATGCAACAGGCAAGCAGCAGGGCGATGCTTGCCCAGCGCAACGCAGGCGCCTTGGTGACGATGACGGAACCCCAGTTCGACCTGGCGCGCTCCGCCGCCACCTCGGGTCGAAACAGTGACATCAGATCGTTTCCCGGATCGCGGAAACGGCATGGTGGCGGCAAACGGGTACCTTGCGCTGTAGGGTTTCTCAGCCGATGTTTGTCAGTCGGCGGCGGGAGCTACCGTGGACGATGCACCCGCAACGCCGCCCATCAATGTCTCGGCCGCAAGGAGTCAGGCGGCGCGGCAGGGCAACATCCGGCGTCGGGCCGACGCTATCGCATCGCACCGCATGCCAGTAAATCGGCGATCCGCTCCGAGTCGTATCCCAGAATCTCTTCCAGCACCTGAAAGTTGTGCTCCCCGAGTTCCGGGCCTGCCTGCCCGACTCGGGCCGGCGTACGCGAAAGTTGGAATCGGCTGCCTTCGACCACCAGTTCGCCGGCACTGGCGTTGGCGACGGTTCGAAAGTGATCGCGATGCCGAAGCTGGGGGTCGGCCGCGCACTCTGCCGTATTCTGCACCACGTGGGCGGCGACGCCGGCCGCGACCAGGGCGGACTCCACCTCCCGCTCATCGCGGCTGCATGTCCAGCCGGCAACCTGGCCGTCAAGTTCGTCGGCCCGCTGCCCGCGTCCCTCCGCGGTCGCAAGCTCCGGATCCGCCGCCGCTTCGTCCAGACCCATCACCTCGCACAGCGCCTGCCAGGTCGCATCGGACTGGCAGGCGACGGCCACCCAGCGGTCCTCGCCGCGGGCCGGGTAGACGCCGTGCGGGCACAGTGCCAGGTCGCGATTGCCCATGCGCCGCCAGGTCCTGCCGTTCACCTCGTAGTGGAGAATCGCCGGGGCGAGCAGGTGAATCGCCGCTTCCGCCTGGGATACATCGATGTGCTGGCCTTCCCCGGTCAGCCGCCGGTGTTCCAGGGCCGCCAGCAGGGAGGCCACCATGATGCGCGGCGAGATGGTATCGGTATAGGCCAGGAACGGCCCGGCCGGGGAACGGTCCGGCCAACCGGTCAGGTCGTGGAAGCCGGCCAGTGCCGAGGCCATGTTGCCGTAGCCAGGCACCATCGCGCGCGGCCCCGACTGACCCATCAGGCAACTGCTGAGCATGATGAGCGATGGATTGACTTCGCGCAGCACCGGGTAGTCGAGGTTCCAGGCCTTCATGGCCTTCGGTGAAAAGGATTCGGTCACCACATCCGCCCAACGTACGAGATCGAGAATCACCTCGCGGCCCGCCGGATGCCCCGGGTCGACGGTGACGCCGAGCTTGCCGGCATTGAAAGTGGCGAAAAGCGCGCTGGTTTCCATGCCCGGCTTGCCGTCCTTCAGCGGCGCCGAACCGCGCACCGGGTCGAGGCGCTCGCCGGACTCGACCTTGATGACCGTCGCGCCGTAGTCGGCCAGCATGCGGGTGCACAGCGGACCGGCGATCACCCACATGAAATCGAGCACCTTCAGTCCGGAGAGGGCCGGTGCGTTGGGGTCATCCGTCCGCTCCGACGAATCGGCTTGATCCTGGCGTCCCGGGGGCGATGCGTTTCGCTGCGAGGGCGCGAATGAACCCTCGACACGTTCAGCCCGCCAAGCCGTATTCCCCGTTGGTTGGCCCGCATCGTCCAGTCGAGGGGCCCCCGCGCGGGGCTCGAGCGGAGCCGCCGAAAACTTCGCGAAGGCGCCCGGCACCCGGACGCGCGCGCCGCCGACGTCCAGCGTTTCCCAAAACTCCCGGGCCCTGAAGTGAGGCTCATCGAGCAGGCCGGCAATATCGAACGCCGGCGCGATGTAAACGCCGCGCTCCAGCCCCTCGCGAAAAAGCTCCTGTTGCGTGCGCGCCAGGGTAAACGCCTCGATCCTGGCGCAGAGTTCGAGATATCCATCCAGGGGACGCTCACCGGCCTCGATCGCCCCGACTTCGGCAATCCAGTCCCTCGCCACATCTTCGGCGCTGCAGGCGCCATGCTCGTGCAACCAGCGGAGCAGTCTCCGGTTCGGCTCCTCGAAGGCATGGCCGAACATCAGCGTGATGGTCACGTAGCCGTCCCGGCAGGGAAACGAAAACCGTATGGGAAAGGTGCCCCGCAAGCCCCCCGCGACGCGACGCACCGCGAAGCCGCCGTTGTTCGGCGCCGCCAGGATCATGCCGAGCGCAGCCTGGGCGGACGATTGCTGGGCGGAGACGTCCACCTGCTGGCCGAGCCCGGTCCGGTGGCGGGCCTCCAGCGCAATCAGCGCGGCACAGGCCGCATCGGCGCCCGCGTGCAGGAACGCCTGCGGCACGCTGGTTCTGACCGGCGCCCGGTCGTCGTCTCCGGCCAGGATGTGCGCGCCGCTCGATGCCCATACCGTCAGGTCGGTGGCGGGCCAGTCCGCCTTTGGCCCGGTGCGCCCGAAGGGGCTGAGAGATACGCAGACCAGGCCCGGATTAACCGCGGCCAGCGTCTCGTAGTCCAACCCGAGCCGGCGCGCATCGGCACCGGAGAAGGACTCGATCAGGACATCCGCACCCGCCGCCAGTTCACGCAGCCGCGCGCCGCCCGACTGTGATTCCAGGTCGAGAACCAGGCTGCTTTTCCCGCACCCGTAGGCCTGCCACCACAGGCTGCTTTCCGGCCCGTTCCCGCCATGAGCGAACGGCGCCAGGGCACGGGCGGAACTCCCGCCGGGCGGTTCCACCGCAATTACCTCCGCTCCCAGGTACGCCAGGATGTAGCCGCAGAACATCCCCTTCTGATCGGCCAGGTCGAGCACCTTGTACGACGAGAGCATGCCCGCGAACATAGCACAGCGCCCGTAGGGTCCTTGCCGCGCCACCCCGATGACGACATCATCGGCGCCGGGAAGGCGGCTGCGCTGCAACCGCCGGGTTGGTTACAGGTTCCTTATGCCCCTCGCCGGTCCCCTGGGTTTCAGGCTCAAGGCCCAATACGGCCTGGCTCAAATGAGCGAACGGCTCGGCACCGCCGTGTTGGGCACCTACCTGCTGTTCTACTACAGCCAGGTGCTCGGCATGTCCCCGGCGCTGGCCGCCCTCGGCGCCGGCCTCGCCGTCATCGTCGACGCCGTCACCGACCCGGTCATCGGTTCCATCTCCGATCACTGGCGCTCCCGGTACGGACGCCGGCACCCGTTCATGTATGCAGGCGCATTCGGCACAGGCGTTCCCTTCTACCTGCTATTCGCCCCGCCCGTCACCGGCGAGGCGGCCCTGTTCATCTGGATGGTGGTGTGGGCGAACCTGGCGCGGGTCGCCATCACCCTGTTCTATATCCCCAATATCGCGCTTGGCGCAGAATTGTCGGAGGACTATCACGAACGGTCGTCGGTGGTGGGATACCGCACCTTCTTCGGGCTGGTGGGCGCGCTCGGCTCACTGGTGCTCGGCTTCGGCCTCTTCTTCTCCCCCACCCCGGAGTACGAACACGGGCAACTGAACGCCGCGGCCTACCCGCCGTTCGCGCTGCTGGTGGCCGCCATCGTCACCGCGGCCGCGCTGTGCAGCGCCTGGGGCACCCGCCATGTCGTGGAACATCTTCCGCAACCACCGGCCCGGGACCGCGACAGCGTCGTCACCATCGTGCTGCGCGTCTTCACGGACCTGTGGGCGGCCATGCACAGCCAGTCATTCCGGGCGCTTTTTTTCGGCCTGCTGGCGCTGTGTGCCGCCATGGGTATCGAGGCGGCCCTGAGCATCCACGTGCTCACTTTCTTCTGGGAACTCGAGCAGGCCGACGTGCTGCTGCTGGCGCCCACCTATGTGCTCGGTGCCGTGGGCGGGGTGGCGCTTGCCCCGGTGCTGGTGCGCCGGATCACCCGCAAACGCATGTTGCAGATCGGCATTCTCGCCTGGGCGGTATTCCAGGGCATCCCCGTGGTGCTGCGCCTGGCCGGCTGGTTTCCGGAAAACGGCGACCCCCTGCTGCTGCCGGGCCTGATGGCGTTTCGCCTGCTGCAGGGCATCGCCGCCATTCAGTGCGATGTCGCCTTCGGAGCCATGATGGCAGACTCGGTGGACGAGCACGAACTCGCCACGGGAAACCGCCAGGAAGGCATGTTCTTCGCCGCCAGTTCCATCGCCGTCAAGGCACCCTTCGGCATCGGCAGCTTCGTGGGCGGCCTGGCCCTGAACTTGATAGACTGGCCGACAGGCTCGGACATCCGGACCGCGGGCGACATCGACCCCAACACCATCGTGCAACTGGGTGTGCTGGTCGGCCCCGGCATTTCCCTGGGAGCGCTCATCGCCCTGTGGTGCTTTGCCTGGTATCGGCTGACCCGGGAAAATCACGCCGCAATTCTCAAGCAACTGTCCCAACAGCGGCAGGCCGTGGGGCACAGCGCATGAACAGGGAAAACGCATGAACAAGAAACAAGCTGACAAGCTCATCCTGGAAGGGAAGAAATCACAGGCCGCCCGGCAAAAACTTCTCGAGCGAACGCCGCGCTCCGCCGAGATCAAGTCCCGGGGCCGGTCGCTCTCCCAGGAGATCGTGCGCACCGTCGACATGCCCCACTCGATCTACATCGACTCCTGCGACGGCGGCACCATGACCGACGTCGACGGCAACACCTACCTCGACATGACCATGGGCTTCGGCCCCTGCGTGCTCGGCCACCGGCCGCCGGCGGTGACCGCCGCGCTCGATCAGCAACTCGAAAAGGGATGGCATTTCGGCATCCCGAACGCCACCCAGCTCGAACTGGCCGACCTGATCGAGGAAGCCTCGCCCTGTGCGGAGAAGGTCGTCTTCTTCAACAGCGGTACGGAAGCGACCCTGAGCGCCATGCGCCTGGCCCGGGCCTTCACCGGCAAGAGCCGCATCGCCCTCTTCGACGGCTGCTACCACGGCTCCCACGACTATGCCCTGATCTTCGCCAACCCGGAGAGCGACCGCGACCGCCCGGCGCCCATGCGCGTCGGCGCGGGCATTCCCAAGGAAATCGAGGACGACACCATGCTGGTGCTGCCCTACCGCAACGAGGCCGCCTTCGACCTGATCCGCGAGCACAAGGACGACCTGGCGGCGGTATTCCTCGAAGCATCGCAGAACTCACACCCACGGCTGGACAACGCCGACTTCCTGAACGGGCTGAAGGCGGTCTGCGAAGAGACCGGCGTGCTGCTCGGCTTCGACGAGGTGGTCACCGGTTTCCGCATCGCCTACGGCGGCTGCCAGGAGTACTACGGCATCACCCCGGACTTCGCCACCTACGGCAAGGCCATCGCCGCGGGGCTGCCCATCGGCGCCGTCGCCGGGCGCCGCGACATCATGAACTGCTTCTCCGGCAAGGGCGGCGCCCCCTGGATGTTCTCCGGCGGCACCTTCAACGGCAACCCCCTGTCCATGACCGCCGGCGTCGCCGCCGTCACCGAAATGCGCGACAAGAAAGAAACGCTGTACCCCTACCTCATGGAACAGGGCAACCGCCTGGCCGCCGAGGTGAATGACTTCTGCATGAAACACCAGTTCCAGGCACAAATGCTGAACGCCGGCTCCAAGGTGTACCTCCGCTTCCAGGGCACCCCCATCAACAGCTCAAGGGACATCACCGAAGACGGCAAGTGGGCGGAGCGGGAGTTTTACCTGCACCTGCTCGGCTACAACGTCATCATCCCCGGCGTGCACCTCGCGTTCCTGTCAGCGGCGCACACGCCGGAGGACGTGGATACGATCATCGAGGCCTTCAAGCAGTCGTTCCTGGATCTTCGGGAAGACGGGTTGTTCTGATCCACGAGCCTGCGCACGGGGCGGCCGCGGCGGCTTTATGCCGCATGGCGTGTGCGGAGCGCGTTATCCGTACAGGTGGAAACGCAGCGGGTCCAGCGACAGCACGCCGCCGCTTTCTTTCTGATAGTCGACCACGTGCTTGGCCGCGTAGGCGTTGCGCGCCTCGGCGCTCTCGTCGGAATGGAAGCCGTAGAAGATGCCCTGCTGCACCAGGTAGGCGAAACGGGCCGGGTTGCGCTTCAGCGCCGCTTCGGGCGCGCGGCGGAACAGGTCCTCTTCCGTACGCATGTATGGGCGGGCCATCAGCACGGGCATGCTTACCCGGAGCCCCGGCGCCTGGCGATTGAAGGCGCCGTGCCAGGTGTTGCCGTGCCAGACGATCATGGAACCGGCGGGCGCCTGCACGGCAATGGCGTCGGGGTTGCCGCCCTCGCCGAGCTGCGCCTCGTGGGGCCGCGGGCCGCGGCAGAACTTGTGACTGCCGGGCAGGAACGCCGTGGAGCCGTTTTCCCGGTTGAACTCGGTGAGCACATAGGTGGCGTTGCAGACCAGCGCTTGGGGCGGCAGCGGCGGCGGCAGCAGCGTGTCGCAGTGCAGGCCGAACTGGGTCTTGTTGGGCCCCTTCAGGAAGGCGCCCATGCTGGAGAGCACCACGCTGTAGCCGCACAGGTAAGTGGTCATCGCCAGCAGCACGGGGTTCATGAGGGCTTCCTCGAACACCTCGCCCTCGAAGATCAGCGAATGCAGCAGGTCGCCCCAGGGGGAATCGCCGCCTTCCTTGGCGTAACGCCCGGCAAATTCCACGTGGGTTGCGCCGGTGTCGAGGTCGGGCCGCACGCCGCGACGCCGTTCAGAGACGTCGAGCACGGCGGCCAGCAGCCGGTCTGCAAGACCGTTCGGGCATGCGATGGCGGGCGGAATGACGGTAAACCCGTGTGCCTCAAGGTCCGCAACATAGGGCTCCAGACCCAGCCCGGACAATTCCTGCCAGATTCGTTTCAGGGGATCGCTGGTCCAGCTGTCCGAATCTTCAGGGAGGCACGCAGCCGACTCTGATGCATCCATGCGCTGTGCCCGCCTGCCGCGCCGGTCAGGCGGTGCGCCCGTGGCGCAGCATCACGCCGGGCGTGGCGCCCGTGCACTCCCCATCCTCGAAAGTGATCTCGCCGTTGACGA
The DNA here is from genome assembly GCA_963663395.1 of Pseudomonadales bacterium. Classification (GTDB taxonomy): domain Bacteria; phylum Pseudomonadota; class Gammaproteobacteria; order Pseudomonadales; family Azotimanducaceae; genus Azophilus. Next base: position 1,910,993 of record OY760226.1, on the reverse strand, counting down.
TGGTGTACCGGTAGCCCTCGGCTTTCTGCGCCAGGCGCCAGTCCCCGGCCGGGAAGTCGTACAGGCGTTCCGTCGGCAGCAGGTTCAGCGCATCGTAGTCGTAGACGATGAGGTCCGCCGGGGCGCCTTCGCGCAGGAAACCCCGGTCCTCGAAGCCGGCAGCCAGCGCCGGGTAGCCCGACAGCCGCCAGTGCGCCTGCTCGAGGTCCATGATGCCGTTGTCGCGCACCAGGTGCGTCAGGAACTCCGTGGGGTAGCGCCCCGTGGTGAGGAATTTCATGTGTGCGCCGCCGTCGGAGATGCCCGGCAGCGTAAAGGGCGCGTTGGCAATCTCGCGCATGGCCTCCATGTCAAACTGCTGGGGCGGCGTGACGAACACCGTCTGCAGGTCGTCCACGAGCGATACGTCGAGCAGCACGTCGACGGGGTGCTTGTCGTCCCGCTCGGCAAGTTCGCCCACCGTCATGCCCTCGAGCGCGCGCGTCTCCTCGGAGAAACCCTCGCCGATGAAGAGATCGGGGATCGCCGTGCTCAGCGACCCGACCAGGTTGGTGTCCCGGTAGGCGTTGCGCAGCCGATCGCGCCGTTCGGGGTCGCGCATCTTGCGGATGCGCTCTTCCGGCGTGCCCATGGTCAGCTCCCGCCAGATGGACATGGTGTCGAACAGGTTCCAGTTGTCCAGCGAGAACTCGTAGTTGTTCTGGGCCGTGACGGCCTGGCCGAATATGCGCCTGCCGCGGCGGTTGGCGTCCTCGAGCCAGCGCAGCTTGTCCCGGTATTCGCCGTGGGTGATGCCGTGCTGGTCGGCCAGCAGCACCACCGCGTTCCAGACCACCGGCCGGCCGCTTACCTCGCAGAGTTTCTCCGTCAGTTCCTCGCTGCCGCCGAGCACCTGGATGATGCCGCGGCCCTTCTCGCGCAGCACCTCGGCAAAGGCCAGCAGGTCGCCCTCCGACATGAGGTCGGTGATCATCGGCGTGCCGTCGTAGTCGCGCTGCACGGTTTTCGCGCCCAGCAACTGGGCAGAGAAACCACAGGCGCCCACATCCATCATCTCGCCCAGGATGGCGCACATTCTGGCGCGTTCCTCGGGTGTGGGGCGGCGGTCCTTGGCGTCCTGGTGGCCCATCACGTAGGCCATCAGCGGGTTCAGGCTGCCGTAGGAGAGCATGTTCAGCCCCTTGGGCGTGCGTTCCAGGCTGTCGAGGAATTCGGGATAGGTTTCCCAGTCCCAGGGCATGCCGGCCGCCATGGTGGTAGCGCGCACGGCCTCGTTGCGCTCCATGGTGAGCATGGCCCGCTGCCGGTGTTCCGGCTTCACCGGCGCGAAACCGAAACCGCAGTTGCCGATGGCGACGGACGTGACGCCGTGCCAGCCGGACAGGGTGCAGTAGGGGTCCCAGAAGACCTGGGAATCGTAGTGGGTGTGCAGGTCGACGAAACCGGGGGCGACGATCAGGTCGCCTGCATCGATCACCCGTGCGGCTTCCGATTCCGCAATGCCGCCAATCCGCGCGATGCGGCCGTCCGCAATCGCGATGTCGGAGGTATATCGCGGCGTGCGCAATCCATCGATGACGACGCCGCCTTTCAGCAACAGGTCGTAGGTGGGCATGCTTTTCTTCCTCGGGGATGGGCGCAACGCTCAATCGTACATTTGCGGTTCGTACCCACGCAACTTTGCCCTATGCTTGGTGGTGATTTTCCGTGAGCCTGGGCCGCGATCGGGCCAGCGGCCGGTCGACCGCCCACAGGTATCCGTCCGGGTCGAGAATGAACACCTCGCGTACCCCGTGCGGCTTGTCCATGGCGCCTGCCAGAATCGGATCCCCGCGCCGTCGCGCCGCCTCCTCGGACGCATCGGGGTCCGCGTCGTGCAACCGAATCTCAACCCCAATGCCGCGCGCCGTACCACCAGCGAGGCTTGCATGCAGTGGGTGGTCGCGATAGGTGTGTTCGGCGTGGAGCATCCACTCCGAGGGGCCATGCCGGAGCATCGCAAAGTCCCGGTCCGAATAGACCGGTTCGACCCCGAGGACATCGCGCGCGAAGGCGAGGGCGGGCTCGACGTTGCGGACGAGAAGATTGATGGTCAGGCCGCGAAGCGATCGCCCGTACTCATCCGCCGACATCCACGGCTCTGCCTGTCGTTGCTTCATTGGGAGTGCTCCGTCCCGGAGAGGGCAACAACTCTATCTGATTGAAAGGGGTCAGGTTCAATTCGCTTGCGCAAATTGAACCTGACCCCTTTCAACGCCTTTCAACGCTTCCGCCGCTGTTCGCGAATGCGTGCGCTGAGCGCCGCGCTCACCGCGGCGGCGCGGATGACCGGGCGGTACACGCCCACGGATTCGCAAAGGATCGCGCCACCCTGCCCGATATTGCATAGCACGGGCCCAGACCCGGGCCCGTCGCTGCCAGGCGGCAACAGCGCTGCCGATTGAGCTCGCACCGAACGCTCGATTCGCTCGCGGTTCAACCCGTAGGCGACCCAGTAGCTGTAGATGTTGCCGACGTAGTCGACGGTCTCCCGGCCGATGCGGCGCGCAGCGATCCGTTCGACGCTGTCGAACCAGACATTCGGGTCGAGCCCCTCGCCTGTCGCCTCGGCACGAAGATTCGATACGCGCGCCGGCCCAGCGTTGTAGGAAGCCAATGCAAACAGTGTCTTGTCGAGATCGCTCATGGCCCGGGTGTCGACGTACTGGTCGTGGAGAAAACGCAGGTACTTGTTGCCCGCATGGATGTTGTTTTCGAGGTTATAGATGTCCGGGATGCCGACGACCCGATCCGCCGCCGTGCTCGGAAGCACCTGCATGACGCCAACGGCGCCCTTGCTGCTGCGCGCGGCCTGATCGAAGCGCGACTCCTGGTAGGCCTGGGACATGATGAGCAGCCAGTCGAAACCGTAGCGGCGCGCATACTCCCTGATCAGCGGGGCGGTCTCGCGGAACGGGCTCAACTCCGAAGAGCGTAACGCTTTCTGCTGTATGTCTTCAGAAACCCGGAGCCCGGGAGCGGCTATCGCCTGGAGCGGGGCGGTTGGCTTCGGCAGCTGCGCATGCACATATCCCCCAACGGTCGCAGAAACGCTGTCCCCGGCTTGCGCGGGGCTCGCGGCAAGCCAGGCCAACGCCAAGGCCATCGGCGGGACCAGGAGGTGCAGGCAGTGCATACATCAGAAAGTCAACGCAGTCTCATGCACTTCGACAAGTCCCGCAGGGGAAAGTTCTGGTGCAACAAAAAGGGGTCAGAGTCAATTTGCTCGAGCGAATTGACTCTGACCCCTTTAATTCCTTTAATTCCAGGCTAGGAGCCCCCGGAAAGGCGCCTGAAAATCTCCTTGACACGCTCTGCATTGGTGCCCATGTCGGTCAACCCCACTCTCGAGATTGAGCGCGCATCGACCACGGAACCCTGGGGGTAGGCCCGCACGCGCAAGGCCACATCGTCCTTGAAGCCGAACCAGAAGGTGGTGTCGACGGCTTCGATCAGGCCCTGTTCGGGATGGGTGGCCACCACTTCGAGCCCCATGTCCATCAGTACGTAAAGCGCCTCGTCGAAAGCCTCATCGGGTGTCGCGCGCAGCAGTAGCGGCTCGATCCAGGGGTAGAACTCGGCCTGCAGCGGGGCGATTTTTTCGGCATCGAATTCGAGCGGATTGGCGCCCTCGCCGCGCAAGCCCACGATCTCGATGAATCCCGGCGGATCTTCCGTGTTGGTGGATACATGGTGGATAAGCGGCCCCGAAAGCCCTTTCAGAAGCTGCATGCCCAGGAACACCACAACGGCGAAGCCCAGGGCCATCCCGGACACGGTGGCCCACAGGTCCCTGGACAGCGAGCGGCGCCTGGCAGCGATAACGCCGGGTATGCCGCCCCCGAGCCCGACGAGCGCCAGCAGGATGCCCAACTGCAGCAGAATGAAGCCCACCTCGAAACCCCACAGGCCCGCGCGGGTACCCAGAGCGCCTATGGGCAGCAACAGAACGGCTGCAACGCCGCCGGCCAGGATTGATTTCGACCACCAGGTTGTCATGTTTTTGCTTCCGCCAGTCCGACCAGCCAAGCATATAGCAAAGCGCCGGGGGGCTGCCTGCCAATCAGGACCGCATCCGGTATAGTGCGCGCCCCATCGAGTCCCCGCCGGAGTCAAGGAGAACCCCGTGCCCGCCAAGTCCATGGACGAACTCGTCTCCCTGTGCAAGCGCCGCGGTTTCATCTTCCAGGCAGCCGACATTTACGGCGGCTCCCAGGGCCTTTACGACTACGGCCCCCTGGGCGTCGAGCTGAAAAACAACCTGAAAGCCGCCTGGTGGCGCGCCATGGTCTACGAACGGGACGATGTGGAGGGCCTCGACTCCGCCCTGCTCACGAACCGGCGCATCCTGCAGTACTCGGGCCACGAAGACACCTTCTCCGACCCCATGGTGGATTGCCGGCAGTGCAAGAACCGCTGGCGGGCCGACCTGGTGGCCGGCAAGTGCCCCGGCTGCGGTTCCGACGACCTCACCGAACCCCGGCCGTTCAACCTGATGTTCCGTACCGCCTTCGGCCCCGTTGACGACGGCACCTCCCACGTCTACCTGCGCCCGGAAACGGCCCAGGGGATCTTCACCAACTTCAAGAACGTGATGGATTCCACCTCGCGCCGGCTGCCGTTCGGCATCGCGCAGATGGGCAAGGCGTTCCGTAACGAGATCACCCCCCGGAACTTCATCTTCCGGGTACGGGAATTCGAGCAGATGGAACTGGAATTCTTCGTCGAGCCCGGGGAGGACGAGGAGTGGCACCGGCACTGGCTGGAGGCGCGGCTCGACTGGTGGGCCGAACAGGGCGTTCGCCGCGATGCGCTTTCCATCTACGATGTGCCCGCGGATGAACTCGCCCACTACTCCAAGGCGACCTACGACATCATGTATGCCTTTCCCAATGGAGAGGAGGAACTGGAAGGCATCGCCAACCGCCGGGACTTCGACCTGGGGTCGCATTCCAAGAACCAGGACGATCTCGACCTGGCCGCCCGAGTGACGCCAAACACCGACTCTAACGCCAGGCTCGCGGTACGCAACCCGGAAACGGGAAACTGGTTCGTTCCGTACGTCATCGAGCCCTCCGGCGGGGTCGACCGTGGCGTGCTGGCCATCATGAACGAGGCCTTCCGGCAGGAGGAACTCGACAACGGCAGCACCCGCACCGTACTCGGTTTCAAGCCGCACCTGGCGCCCATCAAGGCAGCGGTGCTGCCGCTGAAACGCAACCACGAGGGCATTGTCGCCAAGGCGCGCGCCGTCAAGCAGCAACTGCAGGCACTCGGCCTCGGCCGCATCCTTTACGAACACACCGGGAACATCGGCAAGGGCTACCGGCGCCACGACGAGGTCGGCACACCCATGTGCATCACGGTCGATTTCCAGACCATCGAGCAGGACGACACCGTCACCGTCCGCAACCGCGACACCATGGCGCAGGAGCGCGTCGCCGTTCCGGAACTGGGCGATTTCGTCAGGGAACGGTTGAGTTTCGACTAGGCGCGTTGCCGCATGGCAACGGCGCATTGAGCTGCGGCAACGGCGCGTTGCCGCAGCTCAATGCGGTCAAGTTGCTGCGCATCTTGGAGCGGTAGTTTGCAAACGCCTCTCATCGATTCACATAAGGGCCGCTGAAGGATTCTGGAGTCTCCCGGGCACGCCGGGCCGTTGACGCCAAGACAACAACGTTTGGTTATAGCATGACGGCCTTACGCTCAGCCCCGAATCTGCCGAAACACCACCGAACGCAGGTCGTCCCGCCAGTCGGGCGGCACAATGCCGTAGTCATCGGCGAGCCTGGAACCGTCCAGCAGTGAATTCAGCGGGCGCTCCGCCCGGGTGGCCCGCTCGCTGGCGGGAATCGCCACCACATTCGGCGTCGGTTCTGCCGGATCCGCTTCGCGCCCATACGCGAACACGGCTTCCGCGAACCCGTGCCAGGTCGTCGGCGGCGCACTCGCAAAGTGATAGGTGCCGAATCCCTCCGCCTCTCCCAGCTTCCCGGCAATTCGCCAGACCGCCCCGGCGATGCTCCCCGCCGCGCAGGGCGTGCCGTGCTGATCGTTCACCACCCTCACCTCTTCGAGGTGCGAAAGGCCGAGCATCGTCCTGACGAAATTGGATCCCGTTGCGCTGAACACCCACGAAACGCGCAGGATGAGATGCCGGTCGAGACAGGAACGTACGGCACGCTCGCCTTCCAGCTTGGACCGCCCGTAGACATTGAGAGGCGCGGTGGCGTCATCCTCCCGATAGGGCCGCGACCGCCTGCCGTCGAACACGTAGTCGGTCGACAGATGAATCAGGCGGCACCCCCACTCGGCGCAGGCCGCCGCCACGTTCCCCGCCCCCTCACCGTTGACCGCCATGGCCAGTTCAGGCTCGTCTTCGGCCCGCTCGACCTGCGTATACGCCGCCGCGTTGACGACCAGGTCGGGCTGCGTCGTGCGCACGACAGACCGCACGCTTCCCCTCCGCCGGATGTCCATATCCGTCGACGACGGAGCATGCACTTCAATGTCGGGAGGCGCCGTTTCTCGCAGCGCCGAACCCACCTGCCCCGAACCGCCGGTAACGAGAACTCTCATGCCCGTATCACTGCAAGACCCCGCCCCCGGAACCGGCGATGTGCCGAGAGACAGCCAACAGCGTCAAGCCCGCCCATGTGAGCCGGCAGCAAGTGTGGCCAATGCATCCGTTCCGTGTAAGCCTCACGCCTTCAAGTACTCCGCGAGGGCGGGATTGGCTGCATCTTTGGCCGACAGAACAGGCTCATCGACCGGCCAGTCGATGGCAAGGTCGGGGTCGTTCCAGAGGATGCCGTACTCATCGTCCGCGTGGCGGAACTCCGTGCACTTGTAAAGTACGTCGGCCTGGTCGGAGAGTACGCAGAACCCGTGCGCATAGCCCGGCGGAACATAGAGCTGGCGGTGATTGTCCTCGCTGAGTTCAACCCCTACCCACTGGCGGAAGGTGGGCGATACCGGGTCGATGTCTGCGGCCACGTCCCAGACGGCTCCCCGCATCGCACTCACCAGCTTGCCCTGGGGATGCCGGCGCTGCAGGTGCAGCCCCCGCAGCACCCCGCGCTTCGAACGCGAATGGTTGTCCTGGACGAAGGCGACATCGAGCCCCGGAAGCCCGGCATAGGTCGAATGGTTGTACCGCTCGAGAAAGAACCCCCGCGAATCTCGGTAGACATCGGGTTCGATGATGAGAACCCCTGCCAGCTTCGTCTCAGAACACTGCATCAGGAGAGATAGTACGGCGCACCGTTCATGACCCGGCCGCTTCCTTCAGGCCGAGCCTGGCACCGTCGTAGATCCGGCGCGATGCCGCGCACCAGTCCGCGTTGGCGGCGTACCAGTCGACCGTGTCCGCAATGCCGGATTCGAAATCGATGGCGGGCTGCCAGCCAAGCTCGGCGGTAATGCGCGCGGCGTCGAGGGCGTAGCGCCGGTCGTGCCCGGGCCGGTCGGCAACGAACTCGATCAGGCCCAGCAGGTTGTCGGCACTTTCGCCCCTGCTCGAGGCAACCGCACGCAGAACCGTCCGCACCACCTCCAGATTGGTCTTCTCGCAGTTCCCGCCGATGTTGTAGGTGCGGCCGGAGCGGCCGCCGTCGAGCACGGCAACCAGGCCCCGGACATGGTCCTCCACGTGCAGCCAGTCCCGCACCTGCAGGCCGTCGCCGTATACCGGCACAGGCTCCCCGTTCAGCGCCCGCAGGATGACAACCGGTATCAGCTTCTCCGGAAACTGGTACGGGCCATAGTTGTTCGAACAGTTGGTGACGGTCACCGGCAGATTGAACGTGTTGCACCAGGCCCGCGCCAGGTGATCGGCCGCCGCCTTTGAAGCCGAATAGGGTGAACTGGGACGATAGGGGCTCTCTTCGTCGAACTGACCGTCTGCGCCGAGCGACCCGTAGACCTCATCGGTGGAGACATGGATGAACCGGCATTCCCGGCCCCGGGTTGCCCGGTAGTCCCGAATTGCTTCGAGCAGCGTGCAGGTTCCGACGACATTGGTCTGCACGAAGTCTGCCGGACCTTCGATGGACCGGTCGACGTGGGACTCCGCCGCCAGGTGCATCAGCGCGTCCGGCGCGAAGTCCGCGACGAGGCTGCGCATCGAGGCGGCATCGCAGATGTCCAGCGCCTCGAACCGGTGCTTGGCCCGACCTCGGACGCTGGCGAGGTTGGCCGGGTTTCCCGCGTAGGTGAGCTTGTCCACGGTGCACACGTCATCGCCCCGGACAGCCACGAGATGCCGGACAAGCGCGCTGCCGATAAAGCCGGCGCCACCGGTAACCAGAACTCTCATCTCGATTCCTCGATTCGCATGTCGCAACAAGTTCCTGCTGCAGCCGGCGCATTACGCCGCCGGTCCGTCCGATTTCTTCCCCGGGCCGCCAACGCAACTGCGGCGAAAGTCGGCGGCCGCGCAGGCTACAGGATACGCCACCCATAGGAATTGAAGTACCGGATACCGGAACGAACGAAGCGGGCGATCCGCCCGAGCCCGCGGCGCGCGGTATCTCCGCCATGGTGGCGGATTCTGACACCCGGCACCTCGTAGATGCGACCATGTTCGGCGATCCGCCGCGAAAGGTCGTAGTCTTCGAAATAGAGAAAGTAACGCTCGTCGAACCCGCCGACGGCCCTCAGTGCGGAGGCCCGGCAGAACATGTAGCAGCCGCTGGCCAGGTCGATGGGCTGCGCACGTTCCGAGGGCAACCGGTCGTGGTAGATGTAGCGCCCCACGCGGCGGCCGAAGAATCCCGAGGAAGCCCGAACGGACAACGCTCTCAACAGCAGCACCAGCACCGACGGCCCGCGTTTGGCAAGCCCGGCATAACGGCCCGACCCGTCCAGCCCCTGTGGCGCAACAACCGCCGCATCCGGATGCGAGTCAAGGAAACTTACGCTCTCGAGCAGTGCGGCGGCGTCCAGTTCGACATCGGGGTTCAGTACCAGGTGATAGTCCGCCGAACTGCGCCGAATCGCGAGGTTCTGGGCCGCGCCGTAACCGATGTTGCCGTGCCCCGTAACGAGCTCGCAGCGCAGGCACTGCGGCGCGCTTTCGGCAAGGTCATCGACCAGGGCGGACAGGGCCCGGAACCGTGCGGCCTCATCGTCGTTGCAGACCACCTGAATCGCCACATCCATCGCCGTCTGCGCGGTAGCGCCTCGTACTGCGGCCACCAGGCTCTCGAGCAACCGGCGTACCACCTCGTCCGCGGACCGGTAGGTGACGATTCCGATGGACAAGGAGCACTCTCGCATCGGCGGCGCCTCGCCGGCGCCGGCTTTCGTTTCCCCTGCTGTCACCCGTCAAGCCGGGGCCAGGCCGCCCCGTTGTCACCGGACCGCCCAACCACCGAAGTCCCAGGCGGTGAACGTTGCGAACATGGCCTTGATATCCGCCGGCCCGCTAACCGTCTCGCCATTTCGTACCGTGAATCGGACGGCGCTTCGCGGCCTGCGGACAGTGCGAGGAATGTGGCAGTGCCGTGCATGGTTCTCCGATCGATTCTCCCGGTAGGTTGCGGCCCTTCACCGGCGCCGTACTCACGGGCCCCGGACCGTCGGCTCGTGGCTGCACGAACGGAACCGGAGTATAACGTCAGGGTCTAAAGCAGTGTGCCCCACCGTCCGAAAAACGATGGATGGGGCACGCGGTCGCTGCAATCGAGGAAACCGCTCATGGCGCGTGACAGAGAGCCACACTTCTGGATCTGGGCCCTGGCCTGGCTACCCGCCGGAGTCGTTTTCGTGTCGCTCACCCGCAGCGGCGCCGGATTCATGCCGCTTGCATCGCTGTCCATGACGTTGATGGCGGCCCCCATGGCAATCCTGTCGCTCATGCCTGTTGCCCCTTGCGGGCTGCCACTGGCACTGGCGTGGCGCCAGATACAACGGTTGGGGCATCCCAAGGCAGCCTGGGCCGCCGTCGCCGTACTCGCCCCGCTGACCGCTTTTGCAAGCATTTTCGCGGGGCTTCTTGGCCCGGTCGCCATTGCCGTCTACGCTACGCTGCTCAGCGCTCCCGCATGGATCCTGTACGCGGTATTGCGCTCGCGTGGGGGCCGGGCTTCGCAAGACTCCGGCTGAAAGCCGCCCGGTCGCGGCGCGGGCCGGGCCGTGATCGCCCTCGATTCACCCACCGCCAAGCTGACGATGTTGCAAGACTAGGGGAACCCGGTATCGTTTCGCAACTTCCGCGTTCGCGAACCCAGTTTGCGCCGATGCGGCGCGGGCGCGCATTCATCATTGGGGATCGACATTGGCCAGAACAATCAGCGATGCAGTACGTGAAATCTGCCTGTCTTTCCCGGAAGCCGAGGAGCGGCCATCCCGGGGCTCGCCCGATTTCCGCGTGCGCGGCAAGACCTTCGCCACCTACGTGGTCAACCATCACGGCGACGGGCGCATAGCGCTCTGGCTGAATGCACCCCCGGGCGCCCAGGAGTTCTACGCCGGCAATGAACCCGAGCATTACTTCGTACCACCCTACCTGGGTCCGCGGGGCTGGCTCGGAGTGCATCTGGACAAGGGCCTGCGCTGGACGACGATTGCCGAGCGGACACGGGAAGCCTACGAGAAGCTGGCGCCCGGCGAACTTTGCGAGGCGATCGGCGACACCATCGCCATCGACCCGCCCACGGAAGACCTGCCGGTCGAGGAATTCGATCCGCTGGCCAAGCCCCGGGCACAGCAGGTTCTGCCGAAGTTTCGCGAGATCTGCCTGGCGTTGCCGGAAACCCTGGAAACCGAGCAGTTCGGCAACCCTGTCTGGAAGGCGGGCAAGAAAACCTTTGCCGGCGTGCACGACCGCAAGGGCCGTCTGAATCTGCAGTTCTGGGCGGGCGCCGACCGCCAGGCCACGCTGACATTCGACCCCCGCTACGCCATACCGCCCTACATCGGCCACAACGGCTGGATCGAACTCGACGTGGAAGACGATGCGAACTGGGACGAAATCGATGGGCTGGTGCTGCACAGCTACCGGCACTTCGCCCTCAAGCGCATGCTGCGGGCACTGGACGGGCACGTCTGACCGGCGAGCACGCAGTTCCACATCACCCGGCGCCCCGAAAGCGGGCCACATCGGCAACCGGTACCAAAGACCCCCACGGAATACCCAAAGGAAAAGCAAACATGCCTGTAAGTGAAACCTTCGACAATCGCATCACCCGCATGCTGGGTGTGGAGATACCCATCGTGCAGGCGCCGATGGGCTGGATCGCCCGTTCGCCGCTTGCCTCGGCGGTGTCCAACGCCGGGGCGCTGGGCATCATCGAAACCTCCTCCGGGGAACTCGACGCGATCCGTGAGGAAATCGTCAGGATGCGGCAGCTCACCGACAGGCCTTTCGGCGTCAACATCGCCCAGGCATTCGTGCGGGACCCTGACATCGTGCAGTTCGTGATCGACCAGGGGGTCCAGTTCGTCACCACCTCGGCGGGCAATCCGGAACGTTACACCGAGGAACTGAAAAGCGCAGGGCTCACGGTATTCCACGTCGTACCGAGTCTCGGCGCCGCGAAAAAAGCGGTCGCTGCCGGCGTCGACGGGCTGGTGGTGGAAGGCGGCGAAGGCGGCGGGTTCAAGAGCCCCCGCGAAGTCGCCAGCATGGTGCTGCTGCCCCTGGTCCGCTCCCAGGTCGACGTGCCGATCGTCGCGGCCGGCGGCTTCGTGGACGGCCGCTCCATGGCCGCGGCGTTCGCCCTGGGCGCGGAAGCGGTGCAGATGGGCACGCGCATGGTATCCGCCGCGGAGTCGCCGGTGCACGCCAACTGGAAGCGCGCCATCATCGATGCCCGGGAAACCGACACCGTGTTTCTCAACCGCCACACCTCACCCGCACTGCGGGCCCTGCGCACCGAGAAGACCACCCGCCTCGAAAGTGACACGGAAACCAACGCGATGACCGAATTCGGCACCGCCCTGGACCTCTACTTCGGCGGCGACATGGAGGCCAGCATCGCCTTGAGCGGCCAGGTGTGCGGCAGAATCGACGCCGTGCGGCCGGTGGCCGAGATCATCGCCGAAGTGCGCGAGCAGTTCTTCCGGGAAATCGGACGGCTGGCGGACCAGTACCTGGCCTCCGCTTGAAGGTCGGCTGTCAGCCGGCCAGGGACTCCCGCACGGTTTCGGTGAGTTGCTCGCGGCTCAACTGGTAGGCGATCCAGTACTTGTAGATGTTGCTGACGTAGTGCACGGTTTCGCGGCCGATGCGCCGCGCGGCGATGAGCTCGACGTTGTCGAACCAGACGTTCGGGTCGAGCCCCTCCTCCGCCGCCTCCGCGCGCAGGTTGGCGACACGCGCCGGGCCGGCGTTGTATGAAGCGAAGGCAAAAAGCGTCTTGTCGAGTTCGCTCATGGGCTCCGCTTCGAAGTACCTGTCGCGGATGAAACGCAGGTACTTGTTGCCGGCATGGATGTTGTTCTCGAGTTCCGCAATGTCCGGGATGCCCACATTCCTGCCTGCCGCGGTGGTCGGCAGCAACTGCATGATACCCACCGCGCCGGCATGGCTGCGCACGCTCTGGTCGAGCCGCGACTCCTGGTACGCCTGTGAAATGATCAGCAGCCAGGGAAAGTCATAGCGGCCGGCATATTTCTGGAACAGCGGCGCGGTTTCCCGGAACTTGCGCAGTTCTGAAGACTGCAACGCATTCTCTACATAGCGCGTTTCCTCGAGGTAGCGGCGGAACAGGATGTTGCCGAGCAGCGAGCCTTCCCGGTTTTCCGCCAGGAATTCGTTCACAATCTCCTTCAGCCGCGGATTGCCGCGCCGCATCGCCCAGCCGATGTCGGCGCGGTCGCGAAAGACGACGTCTTCCCGCACTTCCACGTCGTCGAATATCTGCGCCCAGAACGCCGCCTTGTGGGAGTCGATGGGAATGCCCCCGATCAGGCCGGCATTGACCATCTCGAGCAGTTCCTCGTCTTCGATGTGCTCGTCCACCGTGTGGATATCGACGGCTGCACGACCTGCCGCCGCCAGCCGCTCGTTCAGCGCCTCGAGGCTCTCGAAGTAGCTGCTCGAACGCCGCGTGTGCACCGTCTTGCCGGACAGGTCATCCACCGAGGCGATGGGTGGGCTGCCGGGCCCCGTCGCCAACACTTCGCGGATGTTCCGGTACAGCGGGATCGAAAAGTCCGCCAGTGCCAGGCGCTCCGGCGTAATGGTGAGATTGGCCACCGCCAGGTCCCCGTAACCCGCCTGCAAGGCCGGCAACAACTGATCGCGCACAACCGGCAGGAACACGACATCGACCTTCAGCGCGCCCGTGGCCAGCTTCTCGTTGATATGGCGCTCGAAGGCCTTGAGCATGTCGTAGCTCAGGCCCCGCTGGGTCGCCCCGTCGAAGAAGAAAAAAGTCTTGCTGCGCACGACCAGCGCCCGTATTTCACGCCGCTCCACCATGCTGTCAAAGTCACCGGTATGCGGCTGGCCGATGCGCGCCAGGCTGCCGAGGTCCGGAGGCGGCTCCGGCGGCCCTTGCGCCGCGGCGGAATCCTGTGAGCTGGTTTCCACCTGTGCGCCTTGCGAATCCGTCTCCCCGAACGGCAATACCACGACGCCGACCACCACACTCAGGCAGGCCAGCGTCAGGACTATCGGCAGGGCAAGGCGTCCAAGGCGGTGCATTGCCGCATGGTAATTGCCCGCGCGGCAACGGGAAAGGCTGCAGGAGGCATGGATTAAAGCCGATGGCTGACAGCGAGCCGGGGTAATGGCCGATAGCACACCCGGGAACGAGACGATATGCTCCGGGCATGGCCGAACCTGGAACGATCCTGAATTCCCAGGCAGCACGCGATGCCTTCCACGAAGACGTCCTGCCGCGCCAGGGGCACTGGAGCGACGAGGAATACCTGCGGCTCACAGACAGCTTGAACCGCCTTGTCGAATTCACCGATGGCTACGTCCAGGAACTGCCATTGCCCACTTGCACGCATCAAGCCGTTCTGGGGTATCTGTACCGGCTGTTTCACTCGTGGCTCGAGCCCATGGGCGGAGTTGTGCTGTTCTCCGCTCTTCGCCTGCGTATTCGTCCAGGCAAGTTTCGCGAACCCGACCTGCTCGTGCTTCAGGATCGCTTGGATGCCCGCCGCCAGGACCGGTGCTGGCTGGGTGCAGATCTGGTGGTCGAGGTCGTCAGCCCGGACAATCCGGATCGCGACCTCGTCATCAAACGCAGCGACTACGCGGAGGCAGGCATTCCAGAGTACTGGATTGCAGACCCGCGCAACGAAACCATCACCGTGCTCGAACTATCCGGTTCGGAACCAGCAGCGAACAGCAAAGGAGATTCACGCTCCGGGCGAGCCTATGTCGAGCATGGGGTTTTCAGCCATGGTCAAACAGCCGCCTCGGTGCTTTTAGACGGGCTCACCGCCGATGTGGCCTCTGTATTCGACGTTTCGAAAGTCCGGAAATAACCGAGGGCCGCGGTAACCGTCTTTCAGGCGATATTGCCCATCAGTTCCGCAGCAACCGACTCCAGCACATCGTAGCGCGTGTCGAAGTTCGGCAGGATCATGAGTTGGTCGAGCCCCGCTTCGTGCAGCGCCGACAGTTTCTCGAGCAACTGGTTCCTGGTGCCGATGATGGCGCCGGAAGCCAGCACCTCCGGGGTTAGAAACCGTTCCTCCTCGGGCAGCACCCAGCAGTTGTGGCCGCCGTGGATGCGCTGGTGGCGGCGTTCCTCGGGGTACGTCTCCAGCAATGCCGTGTAGTCGTCCCAGATGCCGGCCAGTGCATTGGGGGGCTGGTGCCCGAAGTTGCGGTACTGGTCGTAGGAGTAGTGCACCACCGCCATCGCCATGGCGCCGCACTGGCTCTTGACCCGCTCGGAGTCCGCCGCTTCGCCTTCTTCGAGCAGCACCACCATCGTCAGCGTGGTGGTGTAGTAGTTCTCGCGCGACAGCTCGCGGCCGGCTTCCCGTGCGCCCATCCCGATCATGTGCCAGGCGCTTTCAATGCCGCCCGCGGTGGAACCTGCAAACACGGCGCCGTCGCCGTACTTGCCCGCCAGGGCCAGCGAGCGCGGCCCGAAACCCGAAACGTACACCGGTATCGGGTCGTCGAAGTTGACGAACCCAGCTTCGGGCATGATGTGGACGATGGGCTTGCCGTCGTCGTTGAGGGCCTCCTCGCCGCGCAGCAGGGGGCGCAGCGTGGCCAGGTAGCGGTCGAATTCGCGGATGCTGTGCGGTTTCCTGCCCATGATGCGCATGGCGGTGTTGCCAGCGCCGACGCCGAAGAACGTCCGGCCCGGAGCCAGCGCGTTGATGGTCGCGATGCCCGCCGCGTTCACTGCGGCTGGCCGGGTGCCCGAGACCGCGACGCCCGTTCCCAGGTTGATGCGCTTTGTGCGCGTCGCCGCAAGGGCGAGGGTGGCGTAACAGTCCGACCAGATCATCTGGCTGTCGGCAAGCCAGGCGTGGCTGTAGCCGAGTTCCTCGGCGCGCACGATGTAGTCGATATCGCCGATGTGCGAGGCGACGCAGATTCCGAGATCCATGGCGTGACCCTCCTTGGGTGTGGTGGTCGATCGACGCAGTTGCATTACGGTGCCTTGCGGGGCAGGCCCAGGCAAGGGGGCCGGTCAGTCCGGGCGGACCATGCCCTCGTAGTCGATGCGGCCGTGACGGTCGAGAGCCTCGCCGCACTCCGGCATCGGGTACTTCAGCCCGGTGGCGCAGTTGAACAGCACCACGTGGTCGCGCCGGCCGATGCGCCCTTCATCGAGTGATTTCAGATAGGCCGCATGGGTGGCGGCGCCCTCGGGACAGAGCAGCAGGCCCTCCCAGGACGCGACTTCCTCCCGCGCGCTTTCGATGGCGGCGTCGGATACCGAGATGGCGAAACCGCCGCTCTCGCGCACCGCGTCGAGTATCAGGAAGTCACCGATGGCCGCCGGTACGCGGATGCCCGCTGCCACCGTGGCGGCATCGCGCCAGGGCTCGGCCCGCTCACGGCCCTCCTCGAAGGCCTTGACGATCGGGGCGCAGCCTTCCGCCTGCACCGCCACCATGCGCGGCCTGTCCCGTCCCAGCCAGCCGAGTCGCTCCAGTTCGTCGAACGCCTTCCACATGCCGATGAGCCCGGTGCCGCCGCCGGTGGGGTAGAAGATGACATCCGGCACCGTCCAGCCAAGCTGCTCGGCAAGTTCCAGGCCCATGGTCTTCTTGCCCTCGATGCGGTAGGGCTCCTTGAGCGTCGAGAAATCGAACCAACCGGCCGCGGCCCTGCCGTCGCCGACCAGTTTTCCGCAGTCGTTGATGAAGCCGTTCACCCGGTAGACGCGGGCGCCCTGCAGGCCGGTCTCGGCGATGTTGATCTCCGGGGTGTCCTCCGGGCAGAAAACGTGGCTTTCCATGCCCGCCCGGGTGGCATAGGCGCTGAGCGCCGCGCCGGCGTTGCCGTTGGTCGGCATCGCCACCCGTTGCACCCCCAGTTCCTTCGCCATGCTGACGGCGACGGTGATGCCCCTGGCTTTGAATGACCCCGTGGGCAGCCGCCCTTCATCCTTGACGTCGATGCGCCCCGCGCCCAGACGCCTGGAAATCGCGCCCAGGGTAATCAGCGGTGTCGTGATCTCGCCCAGCGAAACGATGTTCTGCGCGCGGGTGACGGGCAGCATTTCACGGTAGCGCCACAGGTCCGCCGGCCGGCCGGCGAGTTGCTCCCTGGTAAATTCCGATGCCATGCGCTCCAGGTCGTAGCGGACCAGCAACGGAAAGCCGGCGCTCGAGAGATTGTGCAACCGACCCGCCGCATGGCGTTCGCCGGTTTTCGAGCATTCAAGGTGGCTGACAAACGTCGGCCGGTCGCCGGCGGTGTTGTCGTGCTGACTCATGGCGGACTTCCTGGTGATAGCGATCCGGTAATTCGTGAAGAGTCGGCGGCAAGAGGCCAGGCGGCGGGGACGCCCGCGGAACGGATCATGGCCCCCCGTCCTCCGGATTATCCCGGCGGGTGGCCGCAATGGCCCCGGCAAGAATTTCCGCAATCAGGCTGCACTCGTCATCCGTCAGCGACAAGGGTATGCGCATGTCGCAGAGCCCCCGCAGCATGTCGTCGGTCGTAGCGAGCGATGGCGGCTCCACGTAGCGCCAATGATCGTACGTCGCGGTAAATCCCCGGGGTACGGGATCGCCGAACCACTTGATGTTCAGGCCCCGCGCGGCGCAGCCGTCGATCACCCGCGCGATGCGGGATGCGGACAACCCGGCGATCGAGAACTGAATGGATGAGCCGATGAAGCCCTCGCGCGCATCGCGTTCGGGCACAGATACGCCGTCGATGCCCGAAAACAGCCCCGCCAGTTTCCCGTAACGGTGGTTCCAGGCGAGGCCGCGTTCGGTGAGCAGCCCGATCTGAGGGCGCGCCATGGCCGCCGTCACCTCGTGCATGCGGCAACTCAGGTTCGGAACCGACCGGTCGTGCCGCCGGAACACCTCCGGGCCCGGCGCCGCGCCGTTCTGCCCGTAGAGCATGTAGCTGCCCGCGTACAGCACCGCTTTCGCCGCGGCATCTTCATCGTCCGTGATCAGCAGGCCGCCCTCCCCCGCATTGATGTGCTTGTAGGCCTGCAGGCTGAAACAGCCGAACTGCCCGAACCGGCCGCTCGGCGTGCCGTTCCAGTTCGCGCCGAGGGTATGGGCGCAGTCTTCAATCAGAACCAGCCCGTGGCGCCGGCAGATGGCGGTGACGGCGTCCATGTCGGCGATGTGCCCGCGCATGTGGGAAAGAAGCAGCACCTTTGCGTCCCCACGCGCCTTGCGCTCGAGGTCGTCCAGGTCGACCAGGTAGCTGTCGTTGCACTCGACGTAGACCGGTTCCGCGCCCGCATGGGCCACGGCGCCCGGCACCGGTGCCAGCGTAAAGGCGTTCACCAGCACCCTCGTCCCCCGCTGCACGCCAGCGCACAGCAGGGCGATGAACAGGGCCGCGCCGCACGAGTTCACGGCCAGGGCATAGCGGGCGCCCATGTAGTGGGCGAATTCCCGTTCCAGCGCCGCCACCTCGGACCCCTCGCCGTGGAATTCCCCGTAGCGGGTCAACCATCCGCCTTGCATGACTTCCACGGCGCGCCTCATGCCTTCTTCGGGAACGGGCGCCGGCTCGCTCAGGTTTCTTCGCAGGTGTTTCATTGCCCTGCCTATGCAGTCAAGCCGCGTGAGTTCAATCAATCGTACCCCGCAGATGGCGTCAACGCCGGAATCACTTTGCGGCCGTGCTTTCGATAGATTGAAAAGTCGTTGTCGAGGGTCAGGACAACGCCATCGGTGTGGCGCTCGGCCAGTCTGACCAGGCAGGCATCCGCAAGCGATATCGGCACATCCCGGTACTTGCCCATGAGCCGGGAGACCGCATCGGAATCCTCGGCGAGGCGATACGACAGATCCAGGACACCCCGCCTTGTCAGGTCGAGTACGGCCTGCTGCCCGTCGGGAAAGCGTCGAACCAGAAAACAGGCTTCGGCCAGCACGGCTTCGCAGGTAATCAGCGGTGGAGAAATGCGCGCCCATTGATCCCGCGCCCACGGATGATGGCGGTCACGGCGATTCAACAGGGCGACCAGCGGCCCGGCATCCAGGATGACCTGGCCGATCACCGCCCGAAGTCGCGCAGATGGTCCTTGTTGAAGGACAAGTCCTCCGGTCCGGACAGCACACCTGCGAGATCCGCAGCAAGAGCCAGCGCAGACCCGGAATTTTCGGCCGACGTTGTCTGCAGGTACTCCTCCAGGGCATCGCGAATGACCGCGGATTTGCTCAGGCCCCGTTGTCGCGCCTCGTTTTCGAGCCTCAGGGCAAGTGAGCCGGGAACCTTTAGCGAAATCGTATTCATCGTTGCCTCCGTTGGTATTATTTCATCGACATGTCAGTAATACCAACCCATCCGCACCGCCACGCGGAATACTCGAGCGATCAACTCGATCAGGGCGCCACGCCGCGTGCGATCTCCCGGTAAACGTTACTCATCTTCAGGGTGAACAGGCGCCGCATGCGCTTCTGCCAGGGGGTGACGGTGTAGCCGGCGAACACGGGGTTCTGGAACGCCTCGATGCCGTCGATGTCCCAGATCGACAGGTGCGTGAACAGTTCGCCGCCCTCGCCCAGGATGGGCGGGAACGCATCGCTCAGGTGCGCGTAGCGGCGCACGGTGTTGAACCCCGGCTCGCACAGCACCAGGGGCATGTGCTCCTCCACGTACCACTCGTTGAACTCGTCCGCGATCTCCACCGGAACCTCGTGGGCGGAGAGGAAGACGTACTTCGTCTCCGGCAACAGGGGCTGATCGCCGTCGGGGTACTGACCGATCTGTTCCAGCACGCCCCGGGCCAGCTTGGGCAGCTTCATGGTCTGGTGCTCGAAGCTGTCCGGCGGCAGCGCCGTCCAGCGGGCCGTCACGGCATCGTAGGCGGGCGAGGTCAACGCATCGGTGTCGGGCCACTCCATGATGGCCAGGTACTTGGCCTGGCCACCCTGGCGCGTATCCACCTGGGGCTGTCCGGGCACGATCTCGAAGCGCCGGAACGCCTGCAAGCCGCACTCGAAGCGGCCCGGCGAGTGCACGTTGGTATACCAGTCGTTCCACTCGTCCTCGCGTTCCTGTGGCGGGTCGAGCTTGATCAGGGTGATGGCGTGGGGCTTAGTCATATTTGTCTCCGAAGGTTTGTCTGTCGTGACGCGGTTGCCTGCCTCCCGGCATTCAGGATGCCTACAGCACCGCGACCGGGCTGGTCAGCGACCCCGTCGCCCGCTCCAGGTGCAGCGCGGTGACGACGAACAGGAAGCTGTGGCGGTTCTGCTCCACGCAGATCTCGCCAAGCGACTCCAGATCCATGTTGTGCAGCAGGTGAATGCCGTAGTAGGTCAGGCACAGCGTATGAACGGGCGAGCGCACGATGTGTCCGTACGGCGAGGGAAAGACATCGCCCCCGCAGTCCGTCGCCAGCACACTGATGTCGCGGCCGCCCAGCACCTCGACGCATTCCGGATGCAGCCCCTGCCAGGTGCCGTGCCGGCAACTGTCGTCCGTCGGCGGCAGGCCGTCTTCCAGGGTCGCCCCCGTGCGGATCAGGGCCGCATCGCCCGGCTCCAGCCGGTCCGCCACGGACTCGATCTCCTCCGGCTTGACGTACTCGCCGGGGCGGAGGTGCGATACGCCGCGCATGCGGGCGATGTCGATCAGCACCCCGCGGGTGACGATGGCCCGGGCATCGCTGATCGCGGCGACTTTTACGCCCCCTTCCTTCGTGACCATGTCACCGAAATCGGTGCCGTTGAATCCCTTGCCGTCGTGGCCCACGTGCGCGAGCGCATCCAGGTGGGTGTTCACCATGCCGTGAGTGCGGTAGGCGACCTGGTCCGCGGAGTTCAGCGACTCGGGCCGGTCCGGTTCCAGGTCCCAGGCGCCGGCATTGAGCATGGTGTGCTCGAAGCAGACATTGCCGCGAATGGGCTCCCGGTCGGTAACCGGCCGGCTCAGCGAAACCACCTGCCCGGAGGAAACCTCCCCGATGGCCCGGAGGGTGACCTCGGGCGTCACCAGGTTCAGCGTGCCGAGGTTGTTCGGCCAGCGGTTCCAGTTGCCGGTATGTCCCGGCCAGGTTGCCGGGTTCGGCACAGTTGCTTCGCTCATGAGAGTCCTCCCGAAGTTTGCAGATGCTTCTTTACCATCACTGGGCGAGCGGCGCCAATTTCAGGTTGCGCCGCTAACGGGGCTACGCCCAGCCCGACGAGAAAACAGCGACCGGGAGGGAAGTTGACTCAATGGACAACCTTATCCGCGAATGAGAAGTCTAAACCGCAAACCCCCGACAATCTGGTGTTGCGGAGCCGGTTGCGGACACGGCCGTGCCTTCCGGGGATAATATCGCGCTTTACGGTCCACGCTGCGAAGGGGCAAACTCTTCATGTACGAATCGAAAAACGTCCTGGGCGAAAAACTCGAGACCTGCAGTTCAAGTCCGTTGACCGGCTTTTATCGGGACGGCTGCTGCAATACGGGCAGCGAAGACGCCGGCGTTCACACGGTCTGCACCCAGGTCACCGAAGAATTCCTGGCCTTCTCCAAAGCGAGGGGCAACGACCTGAGCACGCCCCACCCTGAACTTGGATTCGACGGGCTCAAGCCCGGCGACTGCTGGTGCCTGTGCGCGCTGCGCTGGCTGGAAGCCTACCAGGCCGGAGCTGCGCCGGTCGTATTGCTGGCCTCCACCCATGAGGCGACCCTCAAGCACGTTCCCCTGTCGCTCCTGAAGGAGCACGCCCAGGATCTCCACTGAATCAAGGCGTCCGGGCGCTGCTACAGTTTTCCAACCCGGGACGCTGAAGCGCAAGGAGCAGACGACCAGGGCGTCGAATGCTCTAATCCGAGGGTGCTGCGCCTGCCGACTCCCGGTGCTGCCCGGCATCCGGCAAGGCGATGCCATAGATGTCGCGCGCGGCTTCCTTGGAAACCCGGCCATCCAGCACGTCGGCCAGCACCAGTTCCGGATCCCGTTGTTGAGGCGGTCCGTATCCGCCGCCACCGGTCGTCCAATAGCACAGGACCTCGCCGCTGTTGATGGGCGCCAGAATTTTGCCCGGAAGCGATTCACGGCTGCCGTCGGCGCGCACGATTTCCGTCCGGCAGCAGGGCGCGCCCATCCCGCCGGCTATGCCCCAAGGGCCGAACTTGTGCCGTTCGCGCCGTAACGAGACGGTGCCTTCTCGCGCCAGCCACTCGAGTTCCACGCGGTAGCCCAGGCCGCCGCGCCAGGTTCCTGGGCCGCCGGAGTCCTGCCACAGTTCCAGCCGGCGGTAGCGCACCGGCAGTTCGTTTTCCGTCATCTCCACCGGTACGTGGTAGACGTTGCAGATGTCGTGGTCGGTGACATCGATGCCGTCCTTGTCGGAGCGCGCGCCCATGCCGCCGCGATAGGGGCCGCCGAGTACGCCGACGAAACGGTTGCCGGCGGCATCGAGGCCGCCGATCGGGATCACCGAGGTCTGGCCGCACCCGGCCGCGGTGAACCGTTCGGGCGCGGCCCTGGCCATGGCGCCCAACACCGCATCGCCGATGCGGAACACCGTCACCATGCGGGCGTTCACCGGGGCGGGAAACTCGGAATTCACCAGGGTGCCCGAAGGGAGGTTCACCGAAACCGGGCGATAGCAACCATCGTTGTCGGGAGCGGCATCGCCCGTCAGTATCCGCACGGCCCAGTAGACCACCGCCAGGGTGGAGGACCGAACGCTGTTGATCGCGGCGGAGACCTGGGGGTCGGTGCCCGTGAAATCGAAGTGAAGGTTCGAGCCACTTACGGTCAGCTTGACTTCGATCCGCGAAGGTTCCGCTTCGGGCGAGGTGCCGTCGTCGTCGAGCCAGTCCGTGAACCCGTACTCGCCGTCCGGAATGCGCTCGATGGCGGCACGGGTCAGTCGCTCCCCGTAGTCCATCAGTTCCGCGGTCCCCGCCGACACCGCGCCGGTGCCGCCGGCTTCATGGACGGCCCGCAGGCGTTCCTCCCCCCTGCGGCAGGCGGCGACCTGGGCACTGAGGTCTCCCCGGACGTTGTCCGGCGAGCGGCTGTTGGCGGCGAGAAGATCAACCACCTCGTCGTCCAGAACGCCGGCCCGCGCCAGCCGGATCAAGGGTATGCGCACGCCCTCGGCCAGGTGATCGTAGGCTGCGGCCGAGGTGCTGCCGGGAGCCGAACCGCCAATATCCTGATGGTGAACCATGGTGGCCACATAACCCACCAGGTACCGGCCGCAGAAAACAGGAGAGGCGACGCAGATGTCGGGAAGATGGGTACCGCCCGAATAGGGATCGTTGACAATGTAAAGATCGCCCTCCGCGGTGCGGGCGGCAGGATAACGGGCGGCAATCGCGCGGCCGAGTTCACACAGCACACCCAGGTGCACCGGGATCGCGCAGGCCTGGGCAATCGTCCGGCCCTCGCTGTCGAATACCGCGCAGGTGGCATCCAGGGCCTCGGTAATGATCGACGACCAGGAACTGCGCAGCAGCACGTATTCCATCTCGTCGGCTACCGCGGTAAGCCGCCCGCGCAGCACCTCGAGCCCGACGGGGTCGAGCGCCACCCCGGGTTTCCGGTCAACGTTCACGCCGGCATGGTAGCAGCGTCCCGCGGTGGGTGCCGACCCTGCCCTACCCGGCACGCTTCCTGTTCGCGCCGCCTTGCGGCCAGCCCATTGACCCGACAAAGGCCACCACCCTTATCAGCGTGGAGCGATTCGACAACAGGGTGCTGCCGACATCGCCAGCTACGCCGATCAAGGACAAATGGGGTCAGGTGCAACAGGAGGAGGCTGCTCCAATCGAACGGGGATGTGCCGCAACCGGAGAAAGAAGTCGTGTATCTTCAATGGACCCAACGGTCGCCTGAGGCCGCATGACCCTGTCGCGCCGAAGATTCATGGAGTCGTCAGCCCTGCTCACGGCCGCCGCCCTGGGCAGGAGCGGAGAGGCTGCCGGTACTGTCCCGGCAACGCAAACCGCCCCTCGGGCTCCTGTGCGGCGCGGCGGCAAACCGAACATCCTGTTGGCGGTGCTTGACGACGTAGGTTTCGGCGACCTTGGCTGCTATGGGTCCGAGGTGCCCACGCCATGCATGGACCGCCTCGCAGCCAATGGCCTGCGCTACAACAACTTTCATGTGAGCTCACTGTGCGCGCCGACCCGGGCGAGCCTGTTGACGGGCAGGAACGCCCATGCCGCGGGAGTGGGCAACATTGCCGAATGGGGCCGCGACCATCCCGGCTACCGCGGTTGGATACGCAAAGACGTACGAACGCTGGCCGAACTGCTGAACCCGTCGGGTTACCGCAGTTACGCCGTGGGGAAGTGGCACCTGTCTCCTGTCGCGGATCGCAATGCAACGGGCCCGTTCGACCAGTGGCCCACCGGGCGCGGTTTCGATCAGTGGTACGGCTTTCTCGGCGCGGCCGCCGACCACTGGCACCCGGAGTTGTTTCGCAACCGCCATGCCGTCTATCCGGACAAGAGCGACGGCTATCATCTGACCGAGGACCTGGTCGACCAGTCCATTGCCTTCATCACAAACCACGTCGTTGCCTCCCCCGAAACGCCTTTCTTCCTGTACCTGTCGTTCGGTGCCTGCCACTTTCCCTATCATGTCCCCGCTGACTACATGGCGCGGCATCGCGGCGGGTACGACGCCGGCTGGGATGCGGTGCGGGCGAAACGGTTCGAGCGTCAGCGGTCGATCGGAATTGCGCCGACAAACGCCGAACTCGCACCGCGGAACCCGGGCGTGCCCGCCTGGGATGACATTTCGAGCGATGAGCGGCGTTTCGGTGCACGAACCCAGGAAGCCTATGCGGGGTTCCTTCACCATACGGACGATCAACTGCAACGCCTGATCGAGTTTCTCGAACGGGCCGGGTGCCTGGAAGACACCATGCTGATGGTGCTGTCGGACAACGGCGCCGGCTCCTGGGGGCCTCCTGCCGGCCGGCTGGACGTTCACCGCGCCGTCTACATCGAGCCGGAGCCCATCGGCGAACTGATTGCCAACATCGACCTTGTGGGCAGCGACCGGAGCCAGCCAAGCTACGGGCCCGGGTGGGCGCAGGTCAGCAATACACCATTGAAGCTGTACAAGGGCGACACCTTCGAAGGCGGAATCCGCGCCCCCCCTTGATTGTTCACTGGCCGGGCGGGGGCCTGCCCGAAGGCCGGATCTGCACGCAGTACCATCACGTCACCGACATCGTTCCGACGCTGCTTGGCCTGGCCGGCAACCCGGGTGAATCCCTGGACGGCATCAGCCTCGCCTACACGTTCGACTCCCCAACCGCACCCACGCGCAAGCAGGTGCAGTTCTTTGAGACCGCCGGCGACCGGGCCATCTGGGTCGATGGCTGGAAAGCCGTGACGCAGCACCGGGCCAACACCGGTTTCGATGACGACTACTGGGCGCTGTACTACGCCCCGGACGACTTTTCCGAAATCCATGATCGGGCGGCGGAGGCTCCGGAGCGGGTGGCCGACATGATCGCCCTCTGGCACCGGGAAGCCGAACGCAACAACGTGCTTCCACTCGAAGACGATCTGCTTTCTCTCGAAGCCGACGTAGCGCCGGCTCCCCGCACCCGCTACGTGCTCTTCCCCGGGGCAACCCGGATCGACCGGCGCAGCGCACCGGATATTTTCAACCACGACTACACGATTACGGCGGAAGTCGAGATCGACGCTGGCCGGGCCAACGGCGTGTTGCTTGCCTCCGGCGACAGCATGGCGGGGTATGAGCTCCTGATGCGCGATGGCTATCTCGAATACGTCTACGTGTTCACCCGCGGCCGTCACCATTCGGCCAGGACGCGGTACCGCGTGCCGCCCGGGAGGCATGTACTGGCGTTGCACGGCCGCAAGACCTCCGCATCCTCGGGCCGTGTCGAATTGTCTGTCGACGGCCGGCGGGCATCGGCCGCGCTCGATATTCCCAGGATGTGGGAAGTGAAGAGCCTGAATGCGGGCATCCGGTGCGGGGAAAACCGCGGCGCCCCGGTCAGCCGCCTGTACCGGGGTGCGTTCCGATTCAATCGGCGCCTGGATCGGCTGACGTTCGAACTGGAGATTTAGGTACGCCGCTTGATTCCAGAGCCTCCTTGAGGGGCCCCAGGTGCTTTTCGAATCGCTTCCAGGCCGCCACCGCATCGGCGTATATCGGTTCCCGGACCTGGCTGGCGCTCGGCGTCTTCACGAGCCGGCGGGTTCGGTGGAATTCCAGCACCCCGGGCTCGAACGGCAGGTCGAGGAATTCAAGCAGGCGGCGGCTCTGGCGTTCGACATCCGCCACCGTGTCTTCGTAGCGAACATCCAGGATTCGGCCCGGAAACAGCGCCTTCCAGCGATCCAGCAGGCCGCGGTGCCGCCGGTAGTACCGGCCCAGGGCAGTCAGGGAATGGGCGTAGGTCTGCTTTTCGTCGAACGGTATACGGTGGATGGCCCAGCAGTTGGCGACCGGTTCCCTGTGGCAGTAGATGAACCGGGCGCGGGGCAGCGCAATGCCGAGCAGGCCGATGTACTGGAAATTGAGGGGCGTCTTGTCCACCACGTAGCGCGCCGCGAGGTTTTCACCGGAGTGACGCGACACGTAATACTCGCCCAGTTCCCTGAATTGCGCTTCGGACAGCAGGTCCATGTTGTCGGGAAACTTCTGCCCGGTGATGTCCCGTACGCGGTGCGCGGTGTCATAGGCAAAGCTCAACTCGCCGGCCCCGGCGATGGCGCTGTGACTCGCCAGGATCTGTTCGGTGAGGCTGGTGCCGGAGCGCGGCATGCCCACCACGAAAACCGGCCGCTCGTCCCGGCACCCGCAATCGGGGCCGAGGCGCGCTGCGGCCGCTGCGGCGCGCTCGTAGAGGGCATCCACGTACTCGGCGGTTTCAGCGTCGTCATAAGGACGCGTCTCGGCCTTGATACGGTTGCCGCGGGCGACATGGGCATAGGCCTCGTCGTACCGGCCCCGTTCCTCCAGCGCCCGGGCGAGCCCGAAGGCAAGATACATCCGGTGGTTTCGGGACAGGCCCGGCGTATCCCAGGCCGAACGCATTGCGGCAAGTTCGGCATCGGTACCGGTACGGCCGTTGATCTGGGCGAGCTGGTAGTGGGCAATCCCCATCTCCGGCGCCGCATCGATCGCGGCCTGGAAATGGTTTGCCGCGCTCGCGCGGTCGCCCATCTGTTCGTGCAGCACGCCCAGCACGTGGTGCGCCTCGGGATTCCGGGGCTCGATGTCGAGGGCCTTGCCCAGCGTTGCCAGTGCCTCCTCGGGAGCTTCCATGTCGCGCTGCACCCGGGCCATGTTGATCAGGGCGGCGGCGTATTTCGGGCTGAGTTCGGCAGCCTTGCGGTAGTGTTCCAGCGCCTCGCCATACTTTGCCTGGGCAAGCAGGATATCGCCCTTGTTGTTCCAGGCCTGGGCGAGCGCGGGGTCGAGTTGCAATGCCCTGTCCACTGCGCGAAGCCCCTTTTCCTGGCGGTCGGACTCGTTCATGGCCGCCGCCAGGTTGCTCCAGCATTCCGCGAAGGACGGTTGCAGCTTCAGCGCCCGCTCATAGCTGCGCGCCGCCTCCTCGGGCTGATCGACCAGGCGCAGGACATTGCCGAGATTGTTGTGCACCACCGGGTTGTCGGGATTCAACCGGATCGACTGCCGGAAGTGCCGGACGGCTTCGGTTGCCTTCCCGCTATCCTTGTAGGCCAGGGCGATGTTGGCGTGCGCGTCCGGGTCGGCACCGTCGACGGCAATGGCCCGGGAGATGAAGCGGATCGCCTCTGCCGGGCGGCTGGAATTCACGCACAGCATCCCCAGCAGGTTGAGCGCATGAACATTTCCGGGTTCCCGCTTGAGGATGCCCCGGTAGAGTTTTTCCGCCTTGGCGGTGTTGCCCGCCTGCTGCGCCCGGTAGCCCTTCTCCAGCGCCTGAATGGTTGCTTCCCGCATGGACACCTATCTACCCGCATTCCCGCTGCCGCGCCACCCCGGTTCCCCGGATTCGTTCCTCAGCGTTGCGCTCGCCGGCCTTTGCCCCGCCCCAACGACAGGCTGCAGGGTCATGCGTGCACCTGGCGGGAGGCGCCTTTCGATGGGGAGCCCGAGAAAACAAAGCCCCGCACTACGCGAGGCTTTGCAGGTTCAGGTCGACCGGCTCGCGGTCAGAAATCCCAGGCTACCCGCACACCCCAGGTGCGCGGGTTGTTGAAGTCGGCCACGGCGCGGCCCTGGCTGTACTGGTCGCCGCCGATCTGCACGGTCTTGTCGGTGGCGTTGAGCACATAGGCCTGAATGGTCAACGGCGATTGCGTCGACCGCCAGGTGGCGCGCAGGTCCATGGTCAGGTAGGCATCCTGCCTGGTGAAGAAGTACTCGATGTTGGTGGTCTTGTAGTTGTCCGAGTGATACAGGTAGATGCCGGGTTCGATCTGGCCCATGCCGGCCACGTCGAACAGGTAGCTGACGTCCAGTGCCATGGTGTAGCTCGGCGAGAATCGTGCCTTCTTGCCGTCGAGGAGGTACACCTGGGAGCAGGTGTGATCGCAGGGGTCGGTGGTGACGATCTGCTGGTCGCCGCCGCTGCGGAACACCCGGTTGAGCACCGAGCGGCCGAACTCGTCCAGTTCGGAATCGTTGATGGCAAGCCCCGCGGTCACGTTCAGGCGCTCGTTGGGCGTCCAGCGCAGTTCCGCTTCCAGGCCCTTGGACTGCATGGTGCCGGCGACGGTGCCCACGGCGACGATGGTCTGGCCCTGGGCGATGAACGACGATGTGGTCAAACCCTTGTAGTCGTTGTAGTAGGCCGCCAGGTTCAGCCGCATGGTGCCGTCGAGCAGGGTGCTTTTCAGGCCCGCCTCGTAGGCGTCCACCTCGTTGGGATCGGTCAGGTCGGTGGAGCCGCCGCCTTCGATCGCCCCGGCAATGTAGCCGGTGGCCGCGGAGGCGTACACCATGGTGTTGTCGCCGATGTCGTACTGCACGGCGACCTTCCAGTCGGTGTGCGAGGCCTTGCCGGTATTGCGGCCGTCGATGCTGGCCTGGGTTTCGACGAATTCCGGCCAATCGGCGAAGCGGCTGCCCGGGTCGGAGAGGTGGGCATCGGCATAGCCCGCGGCCCAGCCGTGCACGCTGGGGCCCCAGTCCACGTAATGGTTGAAGAACTGGCGCTTGTCGGTGGAGCGCCGTACGCCCGCGGTTACCCGCAGCCGATCGGTGAGCGAATATTCGGCCTGGCCGTAGATGGCCGTCGACTTGGTGCCGCCGTTGCCCTGGTAGAGCCAGTGTCCCCAGGTGACGTTCTGCGGCGCCGCCGCATCGGTATAACCCCAGACGAACTCGCTGGAGGTATCGCCGTCACCGGAGTCGTCGTAGTAGAAGTAGCCCAGTGTCCACTGCAGCGGCCCGTCGCCGGTGGAGGTGAGGTTGATATCGGTCTGCCAGGCCTTGGAGTTGACCCGCTGGCCGGCGGCCAGGCCGCAGGAGGGCCCGCCCCAGCATTGCGACCAGTAGCCCGGCCCGGTAGCGGCCGGCGGGGCCACACCCGCGTTGCGCTCTGCCCAACCGGTGGGGTTGGGCGAGAAATCCGAGTCGGTCAGGCGGAATTCCTCGTAGTCGAAGTAGCCCACGTTGGCCCGTATCGCGACGGGGCCGACGTCCCAGTTGACCAGGGCGCTGAACGAGGTTTCCTTGATGTCACGCAGGGGCGTGAAATCGCTGCTGATGCGGTACACGCCGGGCGTGATCGAAGCGGCCGGGTCGACGCCGAAGGTGCCGGCCTGGTTGCGCCCGCCGGTCGGCGGCCAACTGTCGTTCTCGGTGCCGGGGATGCGGCCCTGGCGGGGTTCCAGCACGCCGTTGACGCCATCGGTGAGGCCGGTTGCCGGATTCACGGGAATGCCGAGGATCACGCCCGCGTAGTCGGCGTTGCCGTTGGACTTGTCCTTCCAGTAGGTGGCCGACAAGGTGATGTCGAAATTGTCCGTGGGCTCGAAGCCCAGTTGCGCCCGGCCGTACACGTTGTTGTCGTCGCGCATGCCGCCATCGTCGTTGTAGACGTTCTTGATCATCGGGTCGCGGAAGGTATCGCTGGCCGTGACCCGCAAGGCCACGATGTCGCTCAACGGCACGTTCACGAACCCTTCAAGGCGGCGGTAGGAGTAGTTGCCCATGGTGACCGCCGCGCCGAAATCGAATTCCGCCGTGTCCGGCTTCCTGGCGATGATGTTGGCCAGGCCCCCGAAGGTATTGCGGCCGAACAGCGTTCCCTGCGGCCCGCGCAGCAGTTCCACCCGCTCGACGTCGAGCCAGCTTGCCAGCGCCTGCCCGTTACGCGGCCGGTACAGGCCGTCCACGTATATGGGCACCGCCACGTCGTTGGTGCCCGCGGTGCCGGCGCCGCGCACGATGATCGACGGGTCGGCGCCCACGTAGCGGACCTTCAGGCCGGGAACAACCTTGTCGAGGTCGAGCACGTTCACCATCTGCAGGTCGGTGATCATGTCGCCGCTGATGGCGGTAACGGCCACGGCCAGATCCTGTACGCTGCTCTCGCGCTTGGTGGCCGTGACGATCACTTCCTCGATAAAGCCCGCGCCGGGGCCTTGCTCGGCCCAGGCTGGTGTGGCCAGCGCCGTCGCTACGGCGGCCGCCAATGCGGAAATCGGTACCGGTGGTTTTGCTGCGTTGCCAGGTTTCATCAATCGAATCTCTCCATGACTCTCAAGTGACAGGTGCCCCGCGGAAGGTGCCAATATACGCCGATTGTACTTCGAATGTAAGGTTTTCGATTGCGTCCGTTAAACCACCAGTTTTGCGTCTGTTTCACATTTTATTTATTAATAATCAATTAGTTAAACGTAGTTCGAAGCGCCTTACGGGATTTGCGGCGCCGGTGCTGCCACCCTCCGTGCAAGGCTTCCTGGACGGAGAATGGAATCCAGGGTGACTTCGCAGTACGCCTAAGGCGCCATCAGGGACCGAAAGAAGGCGGCATCCCGCGCCACGGCTGCTTCCAGGGCGTCGCCTCGGAACAGGTGATCGCCGCCGGGATAGCTGTGTAACTCATAGGGGTGCGAGCGCAGGTACAGCCCCTTCGCCAGCCGCTCCGACCACTTGTAGGGGGCGCCCTGGTCTGCAACGGCGTGGTGCAGGATGAGCGGCGCGGCCAGATAGTGAAGGTGCCGCAACGGCTCGCTGCCGCGCCAGTCGAACGGCCCGTCCAGCGCCGCGATATCCGCATTGAGCCGGTCGATTACCGCCTTGGGAACCCCCTCGCCGTCGACGGCGAGCCTGTCCTGGTAGCGCGAGTAGTAAAACGCCTGGTCCCAGATCTCGCCGCCGACGCTCGACCACAGGGAAGCGCCCTTGACAAGGTCGGTTGCCAGCAGTGCGCGCAGCGTTACTTCGCCGCCCATGGAATGCCCCCACATGAACAGGTTTTCCGGGTTGGCGTCATCAAGATCCGCCAGGCCCGAAACCAGCGCCAGAACGTCCTCGGTGTAGTACAGGGACTCCAGCATGCCGTCGGTGTATTCAAACCCCTGCGAATCGCTGTGGCCCCGGTAATCCGGCATGACGACAAGGAATCCGAGGTTCGCGAACAGCTCGGGTATGCGGCGGTAATAGTCTCCCGGCCGCGCATCGGTGGCGTCCGCCGTGAAGCCGTACCGGGGCGGGTCGGGATGGTGGCCGTGGTTTGCCACAAGCACCGGAAAACCGTCCTCCGGTGTGCCGGTGCGTGGCGTGGCGACCAGTGCATGAACCTTGAGACCGGCGGACTGGTAGGCCACCAGCACGGCAGTGAATTCCGGGCTGCCGGGCAGGTCGCGCACCGGGTGGAGCCGGGCCGCGAATTGCGTGGCGCGCAGCTGGTCTATGGAGAGCGGAGGCGGCCTGGCGATAGCGGTTGTGGAAGCGGCCAGCAGCAGCGTCAGGCAACAGGTTCGCCACCAGCATTGCGATGCGTTGAACATGTACGCACAAGGCCCCGTCTGAAACGCCGGACAAGTTTGCCACAGCCGCATCGATTGACCGGCGGCGTCGCGTTTGCCGCCGGCACAACGACGCGCGCCAGGCACCCGGGAACGTTCGCTGAGCTGCTGTCCCGCGGCGGCAGGGGCATTCCAGTCAAACTTGACCGCGCCTTGCATTCGAAGTTAATTTGCGCGCCGACAAGGACAGCACTTCATGGCCGACACTTCCGCCGTTTCCTCCTGGTCGAGGGATGAGCTCGCCGCACGGCTGGTGCGTTACAAAGACCTGATTCCCTGCACGACGGCATTCGTGGATACCCGCAGCCCGGGCAGCGACCGCAAGGAAAACTTCACGATCATCGGCCCGGGAGTATCCGAAAGTCCCGACCAGCACGTGCACCTGGACATCGCTCACGGGTTCAACATCGGCGGCGCGCGCCAGCCGCCGCACTGCACCAACTCCCAGCACAGCCACGAAACCGCCGAGGTGTTCGTGGTGCATTCCGGGAACTGGGCCTTCTACCTCGGAGAGAATGCGGACGGCGCCCGGGTGGAACTGGCGCCGGGCGATACGATATCCATTCCCATTCATGTTTTTCGCGGCTTCGAGAACATCGGCGCCGATGTGGGTTTCATGTTCGCCATACTTGGCGGGGACGACCCCGGCCGGGTGACCTGGGCGCCCTATGTCTTCGAGGCCGCGAAACGCAACGGGCTGGTGCTGCTGGAAAACGGCAGCCTGGTGGACCTGGTTCAGGGCCAGTCGGTTCCCGAGGGGATCGCCGAAATGACGCCCACCACTGCCGACGACGCGGCCCGCTTCCTCCAGCTCGACGAAGGGGCCCTGCGTGGCTGCGTGGTCGCCGCGGCCGAACCGGCCCCGGCGGCCCGCTCCCTGTTGACGGCCCGCGACATCGCCGAATCGCCGATCATCGGCAGCGGCCGGGATGACGGCATGCCGGCGGGCAAGCTCGACTGGCCCCACGGCTTCCAGTTGCGCAAGCTCGTCATGCAATCGGGTGCCCAGAGCGATGTGCATGTACGTCCCCAGGAAGAGGTGCTGCTCATGCACCGCGGTTCGCTGACCCTCACCGTGGACGATTGTGCCATCGACCTCACACCGGGCGACGTGATGTCCATTCCGGTGGGCCGGCCGCGTCGCTACCGCAATTCAGGCGACAGCGCCTGCGCGCTGTACATCGTCGACGGCGGCGAGTCTCCGCGGGGAACCCGCCTCGCCGCCTGAAGGCCGGCCGAGCCCGGAAACGAAGCCCCGATTCAGAGCGCTAGCTGCGGCGAGCCGCGCAGGTGCTTCAGGCGTGCGAAAACGTCCGTCCCCAACTGCCTGAGCACGTCGATCACATCCAGCGGCACCCAGTTCTCCGCCAGGCGGCCGTGCTCCGCGCGGTAGAAGTCCATTACCCGCATGCGCACGGGCTTGCCAGTGGCGGCAAGCCCCAGCCAGCCGTCGCCCATGTGGGTGCCGACCACGCTTGGCCAGCCGCCGGTGACCACATAAGGGCCGTCGCCGAAACACACGTAGTGGCCGGCGCCGGTGCGGTCGGGAAAGGCGATCAGAAAGGGAATCTGGTGATGCGCCTGGTAGCCGCGCATGCCCCGGCAGGCGCCGATGCCGGACGGGCCGTACCACATGAAATGCTCGGCCCAGTACTTCGCCTGGTCCATGGTGTCGAGGTTGACGCCGTCGAAGTCGAACAGGGCCTGGTGCATGCCGAGCACCACCTCCAGCGCCGCTTTCCCCGCGGCGGGGCCCGCCTCGGCAAGGCGCAGGCCATCGCCGGTTGCGGGGCCCGGCCACATGCCTTCCGCACCCAGGCTCGGCGGCAACGGCCAGACGCCGGCCTGCCGCATCAGGTCGAGCAGGTCGATCAGCGCGTGGGTGTGGGCGATCTTGCCGTCGACGTACTGGTGCACCTCGCCGTAGCGCAGGTGAACCACCCCGTGCGTGGCGGGAATGCCGAGCCAGTCTTCCGTGAAGGTGGCCTGGTAGTGGCCCAGTGCAGCGACCCGGTCGGCGCCCTGGTAGGCGCCGCCCAGCAGCAGGCTGTCGCGGCGTTCCATGTCGGGGAACGCCCGGCGCAGGCCCCGCCAGACGTTCTCGATCTCGGCGATGCCCTGCGTTTCGTTCAGCGGATGCGAGCCGAACCAGTGCGCGTCCGCGTGATAGGTGTCCGCCAGCACTGAATTCAGGCGCTGCTCCGGTGCGGCAGCCAGTTCCCGCAGGGAGTCGTAGGCGCGCCGCTTGTTGGCCATGTGCCTGCCCGCGTCACTCATTTGCGGCAGCGCGTCTGCTGGAAAGGATGCGGAGAACCGCCCGGGCGCTGCGGAGAGGGGCCGCCAACGGCGACAGCATCATGGCACCACTCGATTTGTGCATTCCGTTCGTCCCGTCCCGCATTACGCGGCCGGCGACTATGGCGTGAATTCGCGCTCACCGTCAACAGAGAGCAGCCGGGCAGACACATTACGAGGCCGCTGCCGCGATGGTCGACCGCACAAACCGGGCTTTCTGGGCGCGGGCAATCCGAATACAGTACGCCGTCGCGACAACGCCGGACGTTACACGGATGAGCAGCAAGGGAACAACGCCTGACGGGACGCATGCCCCGGTCAGACGCAAAAGCAGTGACCGGGAGCGGGCGTGACCGGTTCTTCGAAAACCGCTTCCGCGCATGAGCGTTCCGGCGGTGCCTACGGCCCCGGCTCCGACATCGTCGATTTCATTCTCGGCATTACGTTTGAAATTTGGGAACAGCGCGGCGTCGATCTGATCCACGGCTACTACGCACCCGATGTGGAGGTGTTCAGCCTGGATGGCTTGATATCCGGCGCACAAGCCATGGTGGACGGCACGCGGGCAACGCTGGAAGCATTTCCCGACCGATTGCTGATCGGCGACAACGTGGTGTGGTCAGGCGACCGGGAGAGCGGCTACTACTCCTCGCACCGTATCACCAGCCCGATGACCAACATCGGGCCGAGCGCCTTCGGGCCGGCCACGGGCAAGCGCGTACAGGTGACCAACATCGCCGACTGCGTGGTGGAGAACGGCGTCATCACCCGGGAGTGGCTGTTGCGCGACAACCTCGCCCTGGTTCGCCAACTGGGCATCGATGCAATGGAGGCTGCCCGCCGGCTTGCCGCCGGCCTCGATGAGCGCAGCCGCGCATGGCTGCGCGCGGAGACTCTGCGCGTGAACCGGGCGGCATCCGGTGCGTCAGCAGCCGATCGGGCGAACCCCGGGCTGGCGCCGACAGCGGGCCAATCGACCCCGGGGCCGGCGACCGCGGGGCAGCCGGGTCCGGTACCGGGAGTGAACTCAGCGCCCCACGACGCCCGCCCCGCCGTGGATTTCAATGCTGAAGCATTCGCCCGGCATCTGCTTGGCAGCCTCTGGGAAATCCGGCCGGCCGCGCAACCGGAAGACCGTTACGCGCCTTACGCGGTAATGCACCGGTCTCCGGTCGAGCGATACTCCGGCCGCGAAGCCATACTCGACCACTACGCGGATCTCAGCAGGGCCTTCGGCAATCCCCGGGTGTCCCTGGACCACGTTGCCTGCCAGCCCTTCGGCAGCGGCGGCTGGGATATCGCCGCCCGCTGGACCCTCGCCGGCGAACATGCCGGCACCTTCTGCGGACTGGCCGCAACCGGCAGACCCGTGTTCGTCCTCGGAGTCAGCCACTGGCGACTGGCTGCGCAACGGGTCGCCGCCGAGTGGACGGTGTTCGACCAACTCGCAGTGCTGGGCCAACTGCTGGATTGACCGGCTGCGCCCGGATTCCGTGCCGGAAACAAACTCATTCGATGCAAGTCAGCCCCAGAGCCGGTCGCTGGCGCGCCGCGCACCTTCGGCGAGGCTCTCGAGCTTCGCATAGACGATGTCGGGGTCCACTGCTCCGAATCCGGCGAACGTGGAGAAGCCGCAATCGGTTCCGGCAATGACCCGCTCGCGGCCGACGATGTCCGCAAAACGGCACACCCGTTCCGCGATCAACTCGGGGTGCTCGACGAAGTTGGTGGTGGAGTCGACAACGCCGGGCACCAGGATACGGTCGTCCGCTATGGGCATCCGCGAGAGGTCCTTCCACTCATGGGCGTGCCGGGGGTTCGCCGACTCGAACAGAAAGGCCCCGACGTTGGCTTTCAGGGCAATGGGCAGCACCATGGACAACGGCGCATCGCAGTGATGCGGCCCCTCGTAGTTGCCCCAGCAAACGTGCAGCCGCACCCGGTCGGCCGGTATGCCCCGAAGGGCGTGATTGAGCGCTTCCACGTGCGATTCCGCGAGGGTGGTGTACTCCGCGTCGGACTTGTCCTTGAACATCATGTGCCGGCCGAGGCCCAGGTCGGGCGAGTCCAGTTGCAGGACCAGGCCCGCCCCGACAATGGCCCGGTACTCTTCCGCCATGGCATTGGCAAGCGCTTCCAGGTAGGCCTCATGGTCCGGGTAGTGGTTGTTGGGCTGAAACAGCGCGATCACGCCGGGTGAGGCTGCGTTCATGAACCCTTCGGCCGGCCGGTGCCGCTCGAGCGCGGCCTTGAAGTTGGCGATGTCCAGGCCCACCGGCCCCATGTCCTTCACGGCGATCTCGCCGATGCAGCACGGGCGCCGGTAGGTGGGCGTGCCGCCGGACGCCGCCTGCCGCGCGAGGAAGCCGGGGAACTCTTCCAGGTCGCGCGGGGGTTCCCGGGCGCTGTCGCCATCGAAGCCGGTGATGCGGTCCTTGATGTAGGTGGCGTAGCTGATCTTGCTCATCTCGCCGTCACTCACCACGTCGACACCGCTTTCGACCTGGCGGGCGACAACGGCATCCACGGCAGTGGCGATCACCCGGTCTCCGTCCGGGGGACCCTGGCCGTCCTCCCGGGCGAAGACCACATCGGTCACGGCCTTCGATCTGGGCAGGCTGCCCACGTGAGTGGTCAGTATCCGGTCTTTGCTTTGCTGCACGGTTTGTTCCTCGAAGTGGGGGCGGAAAGCCCGGTCAGTGCCCTGACGCCGTCCGTTGGCGCGTCTTTTCTTTCGGCTGTTATCGGCTGTCGGCGAGGCGGGCCGAACCGCCGCGAATGGGAACGCCCGAAAAGACCCGCTTCTCGGGCGGCAACTCCGAGTCCTCGATGCGCTCGAGCAGCATGGAAACGGCAGCCTCGGTCATCCGGGCGACCGGCTGGGATACCGTGGTGAGGCGATAAGCGGCGTAAGCGGCGGGGCCGACACCGTCGAATCCGACCACGGATACATCGGCCGGCACATCGAGCCCGTGAACCGAGCGCGCCTCGTCGATACAGCCGATGGCCATCATGTCGTTGGCGGCGATCACCGCATCCGGCGGCCCGCCGAGTTGCTCCACGATTCCGGCGAACCCTTCCCGCCCGCTGAGGTAGCCGTAGTCGCCGGTCACCACCGCGACATCGTCGATGCCCAGTTCCCGGAGCTTGTCAATTGCCCCCAGTGTCCGTTCCGTACTGACCGGAGAATCCTCGGGACCGGAGATGATGCTGAAACGCCGGTGACCCGCCGCCACGAGTTCGCCGGCCAGCCAGCGTTCCCCCTCGGCGTGATCGCAGCGCACGGCGTTCACGGACGGTTCACCCGGCGCCCGGTTGTAGAAGACGACCGGAATGCCGGCGCTGTCGAAGGTGCGCAGTTGCTCTCCTGTCAGCATGGCGGCGGTCACCACGCCGTCGACCCGGTACTGCAGCACCTGGTCGAACGCCGCGGCCGTGTCGCCTTCGGTTTCGAGTGCGAACAGCAGCACCCGGATGCCGCGGCTGGAGAACCGTTGCGTCAACTCGACGAGCACCTCCGGGTAGTTCAGGTTGACGAGCTTGGAAATGATGACGCCCACCATGTTGGAGCGCCGGGTGATCAGGCCCCTGGCGATGGCGTTGGGCCGGTACCCGACCTGCGCCGCTGCATCCATGACCCGGCGGCGCATGTCGGCGGAAGCGCTGGCGCCCGGCTTGAACACCCTGGACACCGCGGACTGGGACACCCCCGCGAGTCGCGCCACATCGTAGGAGGTGGCCCGCCGCTGCGAGCGCCCGCTGCCCGCGGGCTGTTTTCCGGTGTCTTGCGGTTGTGCCAATTCCCTTCCGGCCCCTGTGGCTATCACGCCGGATGCTATAGCAATCTTGAATTCCCATGCAATAAAACACTGCGATAACGGTCCTGTAATGGGGTTTCAGCGCCTGCCATCACCCGCGGGAACCGGATCGCGGCCAAAGCTGAAGTGCGCCCCGAATCTCTATAACGTTATGAAATATTTGATTTTTTATCCACCTATGGCAGATTCGGCACAGCGCCCGGCGTCGCTTGCATTCGCAGTACCGTTGTTGTTTCATCCGTCGAGTACGGCCGTCGCGAATATCCTGGCGGTTTCGCCGGCGCCAGCGCCGAAAGGGGCTTGCCAGGCTGGTCCATCAAGGTAGCCGCCGATTTTGCAAGGGTGGCGCCTGGATCGACGGATGTTCAATCGGGGCACGGGAGGCACACGCACTTGAGCGAATTCGGCGCGCTGAACTGGTCCATCGTGGTCGCCTACATCGTCGGCAACCTAGTGCTGGGCTACTTTCTGAGCAAGCGCGTCCAGACCGCCGAGCACTACTACCTTGGACGCCGGACGACGCCCTGGTGGGCGATCGGCATATCGGTGGTGGCCACCTACTTCGGGGCGCTCACCTTCCTGGGCGGCCCGGCGTGGTCGTACACCGAAGGTTTCTCTGTCATCTTCATCCACATCAACTACCCCATCGCGATTTTCGTGGTGGTGACGGTATTCCTGCCGTTTTTCTACCGGAGCGGCGTCGCTTCCATTTTCGACTACCTGGAACACCGTTTCGGCCTCACCTCGCGCACGGTGATGTCGGCGGTGTTCCTGTTCGGCAACATCGCCTACTCGGGCATCATGCTGTATACCACGGCGCTGGTGCTGGAGTTCATCACCGGCATCGGTGTGGTGGACGCAATCCTCATCGTTGCGGTAGTGGCCGTCACCTACACCATGCTCGGCGGCATCTCCGCGGTCATCTGGACCGATGTCATCCAGGCGTCGATCCTGTTCATCGGCGCCGTGCTGACTGCGTTCCTGCTGATCGGCGCGCTGCCGGAATCCCTGCCCGCAACCCTGGATGCGCTGAAGGCCGAAGGCCGGACAGACCCGTTCGAGTTATCCATGGACCCGTCCAAGGTCGCCACCATCTGGACCGGCGTGATCGCCATGTCCATCTACCACGTCGTGGTCTACGGCGTGAACCAGATGATGGTGCAGCGCACCCTGGCGGCGCGCTCGCTCGGCGATGCGAAGAAGGCCTATATCTCCATGGGCTACGTCGCTTTCCTGGCTTACGTGATGTTCTTCGGCCTCGGCGTACTCTTCTACAGCTACTACGGCGGCCGAACCTTCGACAACGAGAACCTGATCGTGCTGACTTTCGTTGCCGGCATCGGGGTTCCCGGGCTCATGGGCATCCTCACTGCCGCGGTGGTCGCCGCCGCCATGTCGAGCCTTGATTCGAGCCTGAATTCCATGGCCACCGTCACCACCCTGGACTTCTACGAGAAGTTCGCGAAGAAGGACGGCACGCCGGAGCATTACCTGAAGGCATCCCGGTGGTTCACCCTGTTCTGGGCGGCGCTCATGGTGATTCCGGCCATAGCGTTCACCCAGTCCGGCGGGTCGGTGCTGGAGGTGTTGAGCAAGGTCGGCTCATTCTTCGTGGGCTCGAAGCTGGCCATGTTCGGCATGGGCTTCTACTCAAAGCACGCCTCGGAGCGCGGCCTGCTCATCGGCGTCGCCGCCGGCTTCCTGGCACTGTGGTACGTGGAGGTCTACATGGACGTCGCCTGGCCCTGGTACTGCGCCCTCGGCGCCATCGTCAGCATCGTGGTGGCCTGGGTGTCGAGCGTGCTGATCGACGGTTTTCAGGACGGCTACTCCGAGTACACGGTTCAGGGCCAGAAGGAGAAGTTCCGGCGGGAGAACCTGGACGAAATGGAGGACGGCTGGTACGTGCTGCCCGGCAAGGTCGACCGGGCCAGCTACTGGTTGCTGGTCTATTTCGGGCTGTGCGTCGCGGGGCTCGCGGTCGTGCAGGCATTGATCTGACGTAGCCGAATCGTTAAAGAGACCGTCTGGGACCGCACGGCTTTCGAACTGAGCTACCGGAGGACACCCACGAACCAGTCAGCGGCCGGCGGCCTATGGGGTCGGGGACAATTCACAACCTCGTCTCCGGCAGCGACGTTGCCAGAGCGCCGACGCCTCGCCGATAATGCACGCAAGCGACCGTTGCGGTCTGCCTCTACTGCCAACCTGGGGACCGACCCATGCCGCCCAATCCGCTAGTCCGCGCATTGACGATCCGGAACTACAAGGGCGTTGCCGAGCTGGACCTCCCCATCGACGAGTCGTTGACGCTCCTCGCCGGCGTCAACGGCGTCGGCAAGACGTCGGTCATCGAGGCACTCCTCGGCGCGGTGACACAGCTGTGGAGTTGGCTGGCCCCGGATGGGCAGGAGGCGTGGTTCAGGCCGCCCGGACACCTGGTGCGTTACGGTGCCCGTGAAGGCAGTATCGCTCTGGATCTGACGGTGGGCGACAGTGTCCCGGCAAGCTGGAACGTGGTTGTCAACGCCAAGGGGTTGGAATACTCGTTTTCAAAGGACGAAGCGCCGTCAGACCTCTACAGCGTCTGTCCGGTCCCATTGGTCGTCTACTACGATCAGAACCGCATCGGCGGCTTGACGTCGGGGACGTTCCGGTCGTCCCGGGAGAGCAACCGCAAGGCCGCCCTGGACACTACACCGGGTACGCTATTCGACTTCAAGGACTGGTTCTTCGAGAAGGAAAGCGACGAGGCCCGGGAGGCCGTTGCGCGCAACGACCTCGGGTACGCGGACCCGGAGGTTAGCGCCGTCCGCGAAGTCCTGGCGAGCATCGCCGAAGGTCCCGCCGACCTTAGGTCCAGGATGCCTGACGGCAGCATGGACCGGATGCTCTACCTGCGGCGCGAAGGCGGCTTCGACATCCCGTTCGAAGCGCTCTCCGGGGGCGAGCTGGCATACTTTCTTCTTGCCGTCGACCTCGCGCGGCGGCTGCTCCTCGAGTTTCCGGGCAGCACCCTGGCGGAGGCGCCTGGCTTCATCTGCATCGACGAGGTCGAACTCCACCTGCACCCAGCCTGGCAGCGCCAGATGCTGACTGCACTGACGGAACAGTTCCCGCGATGCCAGTTCGTCGTCAGCACGCACTCGCCCCAGGTCATCGGCAGCGTTGCCGCCCGGCACGTCCGGCTGCTCTCGTCCGACGGCAGTGGCCGTGTCGCCGCAACGACGCCCATCGCGTCCAAGGGACGCGACAGTAACTACGTTCTCGAGGGGATAATGGGCACGACCGAACAGGACCCGCGGGTTGGCGACCTGTTCGCCGAGTTCGACCAGCTTCTCGACGCCGGGGCACTCGACGCTGCAGATCTTGTGCTCGACGCGCTGGATGATCTCATCGAGGGCGGCTCGGCCCGCGTCGCCGTCCGCCGCGCCAAATGTCGCCGCCGACGCCGGGACGAGGAGTGAGGGGGTCCACGAAAGGAGACGAGCCGGAGGCGCTGCGCACTTGGAAGGCGAACCAGCGTGCCGCCGGCATCGGCCTGCGTTACGACGAACTCGGCCAGGCGGCCCTGCAAGCGACGAGGCAGGCGCTATATCTCGAGCAGACAGGCCAATGCGTATACTGCGGCCGCGCGATCGAACTCGGGGCGCACAGCAGGCGTCACATCGACCACTTCCGGCCTCGCTCGCTATATCGGAAACTCGAATTGGCCTACGCCAACCTGTTTCTTAGCTGCGGCCCCCAGCAGCCCCAGGGCCATCCTCAACCAACCTGCGGTAACCAGAAAGATGATTGGTTCGACGAGACGTGTCACGTCGAACCCGCGCCGGAGGAAGCGTGCCAGGGTCGGTTCGCGTTCGCATCCGACGGCCGCATCCGCGGCGACGGCACCCGCGAAGCCGATCGCATGATTGACGTCCTCAACCTCAACCATCCGGAACTCATCGCCGAGCGGTCCTCGCTCATCGAGGAACTGGACACCGAACTTAGCCAAGGCGCGTCAGTCTCAGCTCTGCGACGAAGCTACGACGAGCCGGGTCCGACAGGGACGCGCGTCAGTTTCGCGAATGTCGCCGTCCAATATCTCCGGGATTAACGAGACCCCATTTGTCCCACCTTTTCCCTTGACCCCATTTGTCCCCGGCAAACGCTGATCTCCACGGAGTCGAGCGGGTTTGCGATTGTTTCGAGCTTCAGCCGCCGATGGCGGTACTGCGGGCGAGCACGTCCACGCCCAGGTGCATCATGTAGTTCAGCAGGTCGATGAACACCCAGTTCTCGGCCAGCTTGTCCCCTTCCCGGCGGTAGATGTCCACCACGCGCATTTCCGTTACCCGCTCCGAGGCCGGCAGCCCCATGAACCCGTTGCCCTGGTTCATGAACATGTTCGGCCAGCCGAACCAGCCGCCGTAACAGCCTTCGGCGTGCTCCAGCACATGGCCTTTGAAGTCGATGTTCTCGAGGCCCGCGCGGAACGGCCCCTGGTGCTGAACCTGGTAGCGTTCGATGGTGTACGTGGCGCCGATTCCCGAGGGCCCGTACCAGATCATGTCGTCGTGCCAGGTGGTGGCCAGCGATGAGTTGGACGACTGGAAACCGTCCTTTTCGACCAGGTCGTCGCACATCGCCATGATGAGGTCCAGGGTCTTCTGCGACTCGCCGTCGTCCTGCGTGTCGAACAGCAGCCCATCCTGGGTGCGCGGGCTCGGATTGACGATCTCCGCCCCGGTCTGCATCGGCAGCGGCGCGAGCCCTGCCTGTTTCATGACGCTGACGATGTCGCAGAAAAAGGCGGACTCGGCGATGCGGTCTCCCTCGACCCGGTGAAACTCGCAGTACGGGAGGAGCACGATCTTGCCGGTGGGGGGAATGCCCAGCCAGGGCCGGTCGAACAGCCCCATCAACTTGCCCATGCTGGTGACCCACAGGCTGCCGTCCAGCCGGTTCGGGCCCGCCATGAAGACGTTCTGGCGGCGCTGCATGGGCGCAACCGCATCGCGCAACGGGCCCCACACGCGCGCTGCCACTTCCCGCACACCGGCAATTTCGTTGAATGGATGAACGCCCCGGAATCGATAGTCGCCGGTTGTATGGCGCCTGACGATGTCGGCAACGCCTCCGGCCGGCGCGGCCTCGAATTCATCGAAGTATCGTCGCACCACCGATTTCGCTCTCTGAATCTCGCTCATGCCGTTCTCGCTGGCCCTGTAATGATTGGCTGAATCCGGCGCAGGCACGCCACCCTGGCGCGTGCAGCCGGCACAGGTCGGAAATCCGCGGAAAGATCGCGCATCAGGCGAGTTGCATCAGCAGGTCGAGTTCGTTGAACAGCATCCACTCGCGGACGATGCGGCCGGCGACGATCCGGTGCTGGGTGATTCCCCAGATCTGCACCCGGCGGCCGGTCGGTTCACCGTAGAGGCCGGCGCCGGTATGGGTGCCCTCGCCGCTCCACCGCTGTGCGCTCAGATAGCCTTCCGCATCGTTTCCCATCCAGTAGACCTCGTCCACCTGCGTTTCAAGGTCGGGGAACGCGGCGAAGATGGATTCGAGCATGTCCCGGTATGGGCGGGCACCCCGGAACGCCCGGTCGGTGGGCCCCTGGAACTCGAATCCCGACACGTAGGCGTCGGCAAGGGTTTCAAACGAGCGGCCGTTCCAGAGTGCATCGAAGGTGCTGCGGACGAAGCCGTCCGGGTCGAATCCGCTTACCGGTTCGCTGACGGAGAGCGGCGCCGCGGGACGGGCCGCACTCTTCAGGCCGGCCCAGACCGAATCGTCCCTGGGCCAGCCTGCCGGTGGGTCGGCGGCGAGCCCGGGCACCGTTTCGTGCAAGTCGAAGCCGAGCTGCTGCAGCAGGCTCGAGTTGTTGTACAGAACGTGCTCGAGAAAGATCTCGTTTTCCAGCGCCACGCAATTGGCGAACACCAGCACATCGACCGTTCTGCCGGTTGCTGGCCCGTAGCGGCTCGGACCGTCGTTGGTGCCGCGGAT
Organism: Pseudomonadales bacterium; assembly: GCA_963663395.1. Lineage (GTDB taxonomy): Bacteria > Pseudomonadota > Gammaproteobacteria > Pseudomonadales > Azotimanducaceae > Azophilus. The sequence goes on along the minus strand of OY760226.1, from coordinate 1,867,298 downwards.
GATGGTGCGGTGCGAGGTGTGAAAGCCCACTTCATCGTCGCCCGCCCAGACGATCTCGTCGGCGATCAACTGTATGTCGGAGAACGCGCCGGTGGTGTGATAGGTGTCGGCCACGATCTTGGCATCGCCGAGTTGCAGGCCGTAGTCGTCGTAGACCTGCGAGGCGTCGGAATAGGTGTCGCGGATGTACTCCACATTCCGGTCTTCCCAGATGCGGTAGGTGATGCGAACGATGTAGTCGATGATGTTGCGGTAGGTCTCCTCGAACCCCCTGAGGGACTGCGGGGGCCCGTAGTCCTCTGGGATGCGCACCTCGTCCGGTGTGCCCCGCCGCGTGTAATTCGCGAGGGAGACCGAGTGGTCGGCGGGCATGTGCCGTCTCGACAATGGTTCCGCAATGCGCCTGCCTGCACTGTAGATGGGTTTGTTCATGCAACCTGATCCGCTGCCGGACGACGATTCGTCTTCCGGATCGACGGCCTTTGTGACATCTGAAGTTTCGGGCCGAAGGCGAGTATGTCGCAAAATCCGGCTGCGGCAACCGGTTTGTCGCTGCCACGTCGGAAATCCGTCCCGGCGCGCGCACTGGAGGCGGGCCGGCAACCCAACCTGAGAATGTCATCAGGACAAATGGGACGGACAAATGGGGTCAGGTTCAATTTGCCGAGCAAATTGAACCTGACCCCATTTATCCTCCCGCTACCTGCATGCCGCCCCGGGGTCTCATTGAGTACCGCGACTGACTCCGGCCGAACACGCGAGGCCGCGGCGCGATCTCACTCTGTCAGCAAAACAACCGTTTTGAGACATGTCTCGATTTATATTGACAGAGTGCTGGCGGCGGTATAACGTCGAGGAAACTGAGAACATTCTCAGTTCGACAATTTGCAAGGGGGGAATCATGTTTACCAAGCCGAGACGTGGGTTTTCCATACTGTTTTTGAGCCTGTTTCTCTTTCCCACAACAGCGTTTTCTGCAGACGGTGTCATCGAAGAGGTGCTGGTGACTGCAACGCTGAGAGTCCAGAGCGCCCACGACACACCGATCTCGATGACAGTCATCGGCGGTGATGCGCTCATCGACAAGGACCTGATGCAAATATCCGATATTGCAAGGCAGACGCCGGCCCTTCATATCAGCGAGGGCACGGTAAGCAACAAGCTCTTTCTTCGCGGAGTGGGTTCAGGGCAGGATTCAGGAATCGAACAATCGGTTGGGACGGTGATCGATAGCGTATATCAGGGTCGATCAAAAGCCACGACAGCGGCACTGTTCGATATCGAACGGGTCGAGGTGCTGAAAGGGCCGCAAACCACCTATTTCGGCAACAATACGATCGGGGGGGCCTTGAGCATCGTAACCAGGGCCCCGACCGATACAACCGAAATGTCCGTTTCCGGAACGGTCGCAAGCCATGGAGAAAGAACCATCGGGGCGATCCTGAGCGGGCCTTTTTCAGACGGCCTGAAGGGCAGACTCGCCATACAGTTCCATTCGATGGACGGTTGGCTGAAGAACATCAATCCGGCAGGCGAAGATCATCCCAAGAAAGACTCGCTGACAGCCAGGGGAACTCTGGTGTGGGATTCCTGGGATGACATGGACATCTCGCTGAAAGCCGAAATCGGCCGGATAGACAACGAATCGGGCATTGGATGGCAGCAAACCGAATGTCCGCCGGACCCTGGCCGTTTTCCGGCCGGACCGGTTGGGCCGTTCAACATGTGCAGGCTCGGCCAGGAACTCATACCCGGATTCGAGGCCGAGTTCGATGACGAGTACAGCGGCTCCGAAAACCAGGACGGATATCTCGATACCGAGTCCTTCGTGCTGAGAATAAACAAGACCTTCGGCAACCACGAATTGACATCAATAACAAGTCACACGGCATTCGATCTGGACCAGGTCGGCGAATCGGATGAAAGCCAACTTCCCCTGCTGCACTGGTCCGTACTGGAGGATACCAGCCAGTTCGCCCAGGAGATCAGGCTGTCGGGTACTCCCACCGACGACCTGCAATACACTATTGGTGCGTATTACCAGCAAACGGATGTAGACCTGAAAGTCCGTCTGGGCCTATACAATCTGGCCACCGGCAATTCCATTGTCGGTTTGAGCAGAAACTTCAAGCAGGACACCGACCTGATGTCCGTATTCGGCTCAATCACCTATTCGGTTACCGAAAACCTGCTGGTAACCCCCAGCGTTCGATGGACGGACGTGGAGAAGGATCTCAATCGCCACATCCTCAGCGCAGGCGGCAACCTGGTTTTCGACGACTTCAATTTTGACGGCTTGAACGGCTTGTCACCGGTACTGAATCGTGACGATTCGCTGAATGACAGCGCGGTTACACCCGCGCTGACGGTGCAATACTTCGTTGGTGACGACGCGATGTTTTACGCATCCTACTCCGACGGATTCAAGGCCGGTGGTTTCGAAGCGATACCCAACACCAATGAGGGTGGTGGCGCATTCGATGCCGAATCGGTGGACGCATTCGAACTCGGTTACAAAACCACCTTGAATGACCGTCTTCAGTTGAGTCTCGCGCTTTTCAGAAACGAGTACGAGGATCTTCAAACCGCCGCCTATCGGGTCCCTGAAAATCCTGAGGAATTCGGCACCTCGGGATTCTGGTCAACAACAAACGTCAATGGCGCGGATGTACAGGGAATGGACCTGGAGGTGGCGTTTCTGCTAACCGACAAGCTTCGCCTGGACGCATCGGTATCCATTCTGGATGCAACTTTTCGCGACTTCGAGAATGGCTTCTGCCCGATCGGATCCGCAATGTTGACTTGCGACAAGAGCGGGACGCCATTGCCTTACGCGCCTGACAAGAGCGGTTTGATTACCCTCAGCTATGACGAAGAGATCGGCAATGGCCTGAATCTCAGTTCTTTCGTGTCGGTTTACTTCAGCGACGGATACTTCCATGAAATCGACCAGGACCCCTATTCCCGGGAGCCTTCGTATTACAAAATCGACGCGCGCATCGAGATTTCCCCGGACGACGGGAGCTGGTACGTAGCCGTAGTAGGCAAGAATCTGAATGACGAGTACACCAGCAATTGGCGAACGGACATATTCGGCACCACCGGAGGGTTTCTGGCAATTCTTGACAGGACCAGGAGCGTAGGCCTCCAATTCGGCTACAACTTTTGATGTGACCCGGCAATCGCCCTACCGGAAGGTCTCGTAGATGCCTGGGGATTGTGGAAACGGCTGAAGAAACGCCGTCCCTTCTCGTTGCACGACAGTGCTGAATCATGAGTCGCCAGGCGCCGGATTGATCGGCAATGTGCTCAGCCTGCCCGAGTGGTATTCGCCCGGCAATAAACAGCAGCCGCACTGTTGGCACGGCCGGTTCGGCCGCAAATCGAATCCAGAAATCCGACAGATTCACAGATGAAGGATTTCACAGAACCAAGGAGCAACAACAACATGCCTCTAACAAAGATCGTCGAGGACTTGCCGTTCGAGGAGTACAAGGAGCGCTTCAAGGAGCACTTTTTGATGAAGCGCGAAAACGGCATCCTGGAAATCCGCATGCATACCCACGGAGGCGAAGCCAAGTGGAGCAAAGAGCTGCACAGGGCGCTACCGCAAATTTTCCAGATAGCGGGGGCAGACAGGAACAATGAAGTAATAATATTGACAGGAACGGGCGATAACTGGCTACGGGAATTCGACCAGGACAGTTGGGAAGAGATTGAGCGCAGCGACGCCATATTCAAGCAGGCCAACTACGACTATGAATACCTCGACGCCCACAAGCTGTGTGAAAATCTGATATGGAGTATCGATGTCCCGACGATCGCGGCAATCAATGGCCCCGGCTTCCACACCGAATTTGCCTTGCTTTGCGATTTGACTATCTGTTCGGACAAGACCAACCTGTTCGAAGGCCACCTGGCGGCGGGATTGGCGCCGGGCGACGGGCAATTCCTCCTGTTTCAAAAGCTGCTCGGTCACAAGCGGGCGAACTGGCATATGTTCAGAAAAGAGGTGATCAGCGCGGAGAAGGCGTACGAGTGGGGCCTGGTAAACGAGGTGCTGCCTCAACAGAAACTCATGGAACGCGCGTGGGAACTCGCCGAAGACCTGTTGAAGATCGAACGGGTAACCCGGCGTCTCACGACGGCGATCGTCAGGCGGTACTGGAAGCGGGTTCTTACGGATGACTTTTCGTTCCACGTAACCAGTGAAATGTACGCAATGATGATTGACGACTTGAATACGCATCAGCATCACACGCAGAAACCCTCGGACTTCGCAGATTTTTAGATAGTTCCAAACCAACCGCACATGAACGCCAACGCATCAAGTGCCTATGGTTGGTACGTCGCCGCAATCCTGCTGCTTGGCTTTACCTTCTCCTTTATCGACCGCCAGGTGTTGAATCTGCTGGTGGTCCCCATACAGGCAGACCTTGGAATCACTGATGTTCAGATCAGCGCACTGCAGGGCTTGGCGTTTGTACTGACCTACGTCGGAATCTGTATTCCGATAGGACGGTTGGTCGACAGGTACAACAGGGTATTCGTGATGACCGGCGGGGTTGTCGTCTGGAGTATCGCAACGGTAGCTTGCGGATTGTCCAGAAGCTACGTCGAGATGTTCGTCAGCCGGCTCGGCGTCGGTGCCGGAGAGTCGACGATTCACCCAGGTGCCATATCGGTTCTGGGAGACTATTTCGAACCCGAAAAGCTGGCCCGACCGCTTAGCGTCTATTTGCTGGGGCCTTACCTGGGTGCGGGCATTGCCATGATTTTCGGTGCTCAGGTGCTTGAATGGACCGGGCAAATGGATGACCTGACATTTCCCGTGGTTGGTTATCTGGCACCCTGGCAATTGACCTTCATTGCGGTTGGTTTGCCGGGAATTGTCGTTGCGGCACTCTTCTTGACGATTCGTGAACCGGTTCGTACCGGTCGCGCATCCGGACCCACGACCATACTATCCTGGTCTCAGATAGCTTCCTTCATCACGAAAAATCGCCAGATATACATGGCGATCATTCTGGGAAACTCATGCCTGATCATACTGTTGTACGGGCTTCAGTCATGGATACCCACTACGCTTCACAGAGTCTATGAGTGGGATCTGATTCAGGCCGGCCGGGTCTACGGAATGATCGCAATGGTGGCCGGTTCTGCAGGAGTTCTCTCAGGGCCGTTCGCAGTCCGGTTCATTGAAAAAAGGGGCTTTTCAAGTGCTCCGTTACTGCTTGCCATGGCAGGCGCACTTGCGGCCACCGTGTTTCTGGCTCTACTACCCTTGCAGGCCAACGTGAACGTGGCCCTGATCTTCGTTGCACTGGCCAGTTTTTTTGTTACGTTTCCCCTGGCGGGCACGACCAGCCTGATTGTGCTGGTTTCGCCAAACGAAATGCGAGGCGTCGTAACCGGCCTGTACGTGGTTGTTACCAGTATTCTCGGCCTGATATTGGGCCCGACATTGGTTGCGGCCAGTACGGACCTGATTTTTCAGGACCCGACTGCGGTTGCGAAGTCACTGGCCCTGGTGGCGCTTGCGGTAGGACCGATCGGCGTTGTTCTGATGTGGAACGGAACCAGGCATCTGGGAGCTGTTTGACCTGAAATCGCTGGCTCGGTCGCCAGTTGATTCACGTCGCCTCGGCAATCTCTCGCGCCTCTTCGGGGGCGATGCCCAATATGCGCAGCTTGGCCTCAATCGCCTGGACCAATGTTCTTTCGGGGTTTCTTCCCTCAAGCATCAAGATCAATGCGGTTCGATTTATGGACATGAGCATTGACAGCAGATCTTCAGTCAGCTCCGTGTCGAACCGTTTGTTTGCCAGCCCATATTCAATGTGGGCGCGTAAGCCCTTGTAGTAGATGTTCAATTCATCGCCCCGTTGAAGCAGGGCATCGATAATGACCCTGCACCACATGGGTTGCTTGGCCGCCTCGGTAAGCAGAATTCTGGTCGACTGGGCAAACTGGATTGCCGGATCCGCGATCGCCGATGACCAATCCGGTTGATACGAGTTGATGAGATCTTCGGTAACGGCAACTCCGATTGCCTTTAGAAGCTCTGCCTTGTCCTTGAAATGATAATAGAACGTGCCGTTTGCCACGTTGGCAACCGCGGTAATCTCGAGAATCGAAGCCGACCCGGTACCACGCTCGGCAATGACGTTGACGGCAGCGTCCAATATGCGGCTGCGAGTGCGGTCGCGCTTTCCGAGTGCACCGGTTCCGTTCTGGAACATCCTGCTTACTGGCTCACCGGCCATCGGTTTCTGTCCGCGTTTCAAAGATCACAAGGCATTCTGACTTTCGCAAAGCATATCACCGCTGTTCCGGAAAATTGAGGCACAACCGAAATCCTGAACGAGCCGTACGGATCGTGAAGGTACATCTCCATGTATCGAGGAAAGCGCTGACAGGACGTCCTGGCGGCGCCGGGTTTCCGGTCAGGGTTCACGCTGGCATAGTAGCAGGATAAATGGAGGCACGGCTCATCGACCCGGCAGAAGGTTCCAAACCCCAGCCCGAACCCGGCGCTCAGGCGCCGGAACCCCGGCTCGTCTACCCCTGGTACGTGGTCGTCATCCTCATGCTCGCCATGGTGGTGTCGTTCATCGACCGCCAGGTGATCACCCTGCTCGTGGCGCCTATCCGGGCCGACCTCGGCATCAGCGATACGAAGATGAGCCTCCTGATGGGGTTTGCCTTCGCGATCTTCTACGTGACCATGGGCGTACCCATCGCCCGCCTTGCCGACCGTTACAGCCGGCGCACCATTATCGCCGCCGGCATCTTCCTGTGGAGCCTGGCCACTGCAGCCTGCGGCCTGGCCCGCAGCTTCGCCCAACTGTTCACGGCCCGGGTCTTCGTGGGCGTGGGGGAAGCCACCCTGACCCCCGCCGCCTATTCCATGATCGCCGACTACTTTCCGCCGGACCGCCTGGGCCGCGCCATCGGCGTCTACGCCACCGGGGTATTCATCGGCTCCGGCCTCGCCCTCGTACTCGGCGGTGCGGCCATCCGCCTGATCACCGAGGCGGGGCCGATGGACCTGCCCCTGGTGGGCACGCTCGTTCCCTGGCAACTCACCTTCATCGTGGTGAGCATTCCGGGCCTGCTGATCGTGCTGCTGATGATGTTCACGGTGCGCGAACCGGTGCGCAGGAACCTGGCCGCCACCACCGAGAAGAACATCCCCATACGGGACATAGCGCGGTTCATGTGGACCAACCGGGGCACCTTCGGCTCGATCTTTTTCGGCTATGCCACTGGCGGCATGGCGTTCTACGGCTTCATGGGCTGGGTACCGGAATTCATCCGCCGCAGTTACGGGTGGGACATTTCCGATGCGGGGATCGTGTTCGGCGCGCAGCTCATGGTGCTGGGCACCCTGGGCACCTACGCCGGCGGCTGGTTCAGTGACTGGCTCACGGCCCGCGGCTACAAGGATGCGGCCATGCGTTCGCTGGCCGCGTTTTTCGCGCTGGCCATGCCATTCATGGCCGTCGCGCCCCTCATGCCGACAGCGGCATGGGGCATTCCCGCGCTCGGCGTCGCCGTATTCTTCCTGTCGCTGCAACAGGCGCTGTCGCCCGTGGCGATCCAGCTCTTCACGCCCAACCAGATGCGCGCACAGGTTGTGGCGGTGTATTTCGTGATCTCCGTGTTCTGTGCCATCGCCGGCGGGACGCTGTCGGTGGCGGTGGTGACCGACCATGTATTCCAGGACGAGAATGACCTGGGCTACTCCCTGTCCGTCGTCTGTGCGGTCACCATGACACTGGCCGCCATCAGCCTGGCGCTGGGCATCAAGCCCTATCGCAAGAGCCTGGACCGGGCGGCGTCCTGGAGCGATTCGCCGCGCTAGGAGATTCCAGCCCGGCGCGCCGGGACGAGGACGCGGTGCGCTCGAGCGCAGGGAACAACAGTTGGATGTACGATGAGAGCGGGTGTGAGGTGCGGGCCTCCAGCACCTTTAAAGCACTTCAGCGCGCTAAGAATCCACCGACGGCGCGCTCGCTTAGCGTGCAGGAGGCCCGTACCTCGCGCCCGCTCGGCGTTCGGAATTCCGATTCGGCAAGTGATCTGTTCCACGCGAGTCCGCCCTCGCCAGCCGGCATGACGAAGTTGCTGGGGTATACTCGATGATCGACGTTGGGCGCCGACTCGCGCCGGGGAGTGATGCATGGGATTTCAGGGTCCGACCGACGACAGGCTTGCCATCCATGAACTGGTGATGAGCTACGGCGATGCGGTCACCAGAAAGGATGCCGAAGACTGGGGCATGACCTGGGCGGAACAGGCAACCTGGCGCGTTCCCGCCTTTCCGGGCCTGGAACTCACCGAAGGCCGCGAGGCAATCGTGGCGAACTGGTGCGCGGCCATGGAGGGCTTCAAGCAGATCGTCTTTACCGCCACCCTGGGCGCACTTTCCGTGGATGGCGACCGTGCCAGCGGGCGCACCTTCACCCTGGAACTCGGTACCGACCTGGACGACAACCAGACGCTGACGGCCGGGCGCTACGACGACGAGTACATCAAGCAGGACGGCCGCTGGTATTTCCTCAACCGGACATTCACCAACCTGCACAGCGCCTGACGAGCCTTCGGCGGGGTCCCGGCCGAAGTACAGCCCGGCCACCCGTAACTGTCCAACTTCATGGAACAGAATTCCTGGTGGTACAGGTTTGCGGACGCCGAACGGAAACGTCTACAAACTCCAACTTCGGGAGCGGGTCAAGTCCATGGAGTTTCTTTGCGATTTCGTCAAGAATCGAATCTTCCTTGGAGGTTTCCCAATCTCTCCCCCGAAGTGAATCTACAATCCCGGCAGCGTTTCCGCCTATGGATAATACGACTCAATAATAGATAAAATATGAGTCGAATAAATAAATATATCAACCCAAATATGGAAACGTCTTAAAATTCAACCTAATATATAGATCAAATTTTGTCTAATATAGATCGAATATGGACCCCGATTTGAACCGCCGTGGATTCGAATGGGTGTGGGAACAGCCCAATTGGCCGCACTTTACGTGGGACAAAGATGTTGTGTCCCCGTTTGTTTCCGATTTTCTGCTCGGCGCCGAATGGCAGTCCGGAGCCCTGTTCTTCGTTGGCGGAAACGATCTGATCAACGTAAGCCTGGACTGGCTGACCGACGAAATGATCGAGACGTCCGCGATCGAGGGCGAGGCGTTGCGGCGGGATTCGGTGCGCGCCTCACTGTTGCACTATCTTGGACTCGGCGTATCGCCGCACGACAGTCGCAGGAGGGCCGAGCAAGGCATGGCCGAGTTGGCTGCAGATCTCTACGAGACTATCGAACAGCCGTTGACGCACGACATGCTATTTCACTGGCATCTCATGGTGGTGCAACACGACCCGGCCATCAGAGAGATCGCGTCTTACCGATCCGGGCCTGAATCCGTACGAATCGTGACGTTGCGCCACGAATACGGAGGCCAGGGATCCCTCAACTACCTCGGTCCCCCGGGGACACGAGTCGCGCCCGAGATGGACCGGTTCGTTGAATGGTTCAACGGGAACCTGGAGGGGGCCACGCCCGGCGACGCCTTGGCGCTGGCAGGCATTGCGCATCTGTATTTCGAGTGCATTCACCCGTTCGAGGACGGCAACGGACGTATCGGGCGAGCGATTGCAGAAAAAGCGCTTGCGATGTGCCTGGGCCGCCCGAGCCTTATTCCCCTGTCGAGAACCATCAACAAGCACCGTTCCAACTACTACCGGGCGCTCGAGAGTTGCAAGGCATCGCTGAACGCAAATACCTGGCAGCAGTGGTTTGCACGCACGACGGTGGAGGCGCTTGCACACGGTAGGCAGCGCCTGGTTCGCTATGGGGAGCAGGCGCGCCTGTTCAGCCGGATCGATTCCGCCCTGAACGATCGTCAGCGCAAGGCGCTGATGCGCATGTTTCGTGAGGAGCCGGACGGATTCAGGGGAGGCATGAGCGCCGGCAACTATCAAACGATTACCGGTGCGGCATCAGCAACCGCGACCCGCGACCTGGGCGCGCTGGTCGACCTGGGCGCGCTGCGCAGGACCGGCAAGGGGAAGGGAACCCGCTACTGGCTCAATCTGCTGGAGCTGGACAAGTTGCGGCGGAACCCCCATGAACCCGGCTTTGGCAATGCTCCACAGCCATCCGGCCGATAGATCAGGCCGCCCGCACCCCACGCCCGCTCTCATGCCCGGAGTCAACGCGGTTCGCTGCCCGTCACCGACCCGGCGATTGCACCCTACATACGCACGCTCAACTCGAATGCAATGGTACGCGGCAGTTTGAAGAACGCGTAGCGGTCGGATTGAAACGCCCGGTCCGTGCCGGTGTTGCCGCCGGTGGATGGCGTGTCCGCCGCGCTCGTCAGTATGTATTCGTCGGTCAGGTTCCGGCCAATCACCGCCACTGCCCAGCGGCCGTCGGCAGAGCCGAGGCGCACGGAGGCATCGATCAGCGCGTAGCTGTCCTGTACGGCGTTGGTGATGTATTCGCTCAAGGTGTATTTGTCGAGCACCTTCAGGTTGCCGGACAGGCCGAGTTCCAGGTTGCTTCCCACCGGGCGCCGGTAGTTGAAACCGAGGTTGCCGCGCCACTTCGGGGCAAGTGCCCGCGGTTCTCCCGACAGGTCCTGGTCCTTGAGGGCGCCGGTGCCGATATCGCAGCCGTCCGCGAAAGACTGGCCGCCGTAACAGGGAGCGAGGAATTCCTTGTAGGTCGCGTCGTTGTACGCAAGAGCGGCGGACAGGGTCAGCCCCTCGACCTGGGTAGCCCAGTTGACCTGCAATTCGCCGCCGGTGGTTTCCGCGGCGCCCGCATTCAGCGTTCTGTACGCAAAGGTGGTGGCATTGAAGAAGTTCAGCTGCAGATTCTTGAACTTGTAGAAATACACGTCGAAGTCCACGCTCAGCGCACCGTCCAGGAAGACACCCTTGATACCGCCCTCGACTCCGTCGACTTCCTCCGGTTCGTAGGTGATGTCGGCGACCGGGTCGGCGTTCAGTGTGCTGTCGATACTGCCGTTGTCGAAGCCGCCGGACTTCCAGCCCTGCTTGTAGGCCGCGTAGTAGGTGATGGTGTCGGTGGGCTGATAGCGTACGGTCAACTCCGCGACGATGTCGTCATAGGACTTGTCGCTCGCCAGCACCCGGTCCTGCACGAACAGGAAGGAAAAGGCGGGGTTGACGTAGGGCTGGGTGAACTCGGAGTCCTTGTTCTCCCAGATGTAGCGGGCGCCGCCGGTCACCTGGAAGGTGTCCGACACATCCCAGATCAGTTCGCCGTAACCGGACACGGTTTCACCCTTCGTAAACGACACCTTGTCGTAGGCGATAAAGCGGTTGGTGGGGTCGGCCGCGGAGTTTTCCGCGCCGGCGAAAATCACTTCCTGCCGGAAGTCCCTGTCGGTGCTCTGATAGTAGAAACCGAGGACGCCGTTCAGGGCGGTGTCGAACGCGGTCGCGGTTCTCGATTCGAACGAGAAGTTCTCGAACTGGTTGTATTCGCTGGCGAAAACCGCCGTGCTGGCGCCACCGTCGGCGTCGATCACCCAGCCCACCTTCTGCGAGTGATAGTTGAGAATGTTCCGGATCAGGAAGCTGTCCAGCTCCGTCTCCACATCGGCGGTGAAGATCCAGGACTCGTAGGCTTCGCCGAGGTCGCCGCCGAAACGGTTGAGGTCCGGCGTGGTGGCGGCCACCGAGGGCGGAATGGGGTTGAGGCCCCGGGAACGGTCCTGCAGGCACTCTCCGCCGAGCGGGTTGGCCACCGGCATCAGGAACCCGGGGTTGTCGGGATCGGGCACGTTGGAGTGCGGCGTTCCGCCCAGGGTGGAGCAGTCGTACTGTTCGGACAGGTTGGTGGAGTTGTGCTCGAAGTCGGTGTAGGTGCCCTTCAGCTTCAACGTCGTGCGGTCACCCAGTTGGCCCATCAACGTGACGCGTGCGGACAGAACCTCTTCGCCCGGCATCCAGGTGTCCGAGGCGCCGCCGTTCGCCTGGGGGGTGGGCGTGAAGCCGCTGGCTGCGTCGAAGGTGGTGTAGGTGGTGGGTTCGGCTATGTTCTTCAGGTACCCGTCACTCATCTTCGAGGCCTGAACGGCCGCGCGCACGCCCCAGTTGTCGCCCAGCGGGGTGGAAAAAACTCCTTCACCGGTGGTTGTCTGTGTCTCGATCTCGTAGGCGATGCGGCCGAAGGCTTCCAGCTCCGACCCCGGATCGTTGGTGGTAACGACCACGGCGCCCGCGGAGGCGTTCTTGCCGAAATAGAGCGCCTGCGGCCCCTTGAGGACAGCCACTTGCTTGGCGTCGAACAGGCCTTCATTGATGCTGCGGCCCTGCGGGAAGTAAACGCCGTCGAGGATCAGGGCAACCGACTGCTCGATGCCGAGGCTGCCCGGACTCGATGAAATGCCGCGGATGGCGATCTGCGCGCCGCTGCCGCTGCTGATTCGCGCAATCTCGATGGTGCCCAGGCTCGCCGCAAGGTCCTCGAGGTCGCGGATGGCGAAGCGCTGCAGTTGTTCCTCGTTGTAGGCGCTGATGGCCACCGGCACGTCGCGTACCGATTCGTCCACGGCCCGGGCCGTTACCACGATCTCCTCGACTTCCGCCGCAAGGGCACATGCGGAGACCCCGGCGGCAAGGGCGCCCGCCAACAATTTCGCCGCACACGTGGTCATCCTGGAAGATCGTCTGCTTCCCGTCATGTTCCTTGTTTCCTTGAGTCTTGCGACCCCACTACCCGGGGCCATGGGTCACTGATGATTAGTAGATGTATCGATCGATGAAATTGTGGAACTGCTGCACCCGGTTTTCCTGGCCCGAGAGGTAGGCTCCCTTGAAGCCCCGCGACTGAAAGCCCAGTTGCTGGCCCGTGGCACGTTCCAGGTCCTGGTCAGCCACTTCGCTGAGCGTCTCTTCGCCGTACTTGACCACGCGTTTCGGCACCTCCACCCACGGAACCATGCCCTCCGGTGCCGGCACCAGGTCGGCGTCGTTGGGCTTCAGCGCCATGTGCCAGTGCTCGTAGATGCACTTGTTCGGGTCGGTGGCGTGGGGCTCGCAGCGCTGCAGCGAGAACACTTCCGCCAGTACGGTGATGGAGGTTCCCGGGAACACGTTGCAGTGAAATGCGTCCGTGAGCCAGGCGTCCGGCAGGTTCTTGAAGTGCATGAAGCCTTTGGCGGGGCCCAGCTTGCGCTTCTGCACCTGCAGGGCGCGGCGCACCGCATGCGCGCGGCCGACGAAATCCGCCGGGTCCAGGCCCCAGGTCTGCAGATCGCCTTCGAGTTTGGCGTTCATGTCGAAAGGCGCATCGCTGCGCAGCGAGGGCAGCGAGCCTTTCATCTTCATGAGATTGTGCCCGGTCTCGTACAGCTCGAAATCGGTATTCTTGTAGTCGTCGTCGTAGTAGTCGCCGATCTGCGGGTGGGTGGTCGGCAGATGGTAGCTTTCGCAGAAGTTGTCGTGCAGCGCCTTCCAGTTGAAATCCACCTCGCAGACCTTGTAGTACACGCGCTTGGCGGCGCCCATGTTGTGCAGGTCGTAGTAGGTCTTCAGTTCGCCCATGAACTCGCCGAGTGGCGCGCAGTTCTCATCCATGTTGTACCAGATGAACCCGGCCCAGACTTCGCAGGGGATTTCAGAGAGCGTCACCTTGCCGCAGGGGTTGCCCTGGGGGAAGTCGTCCGGGTCCTGAACGTGGATGAGCGAACCCCCATGATCGAAAGTCCAGCCGTGATAGGTGCAGGTAAACCGCTCCAGCGACCCTTCCTCCACGTACACCAGCCGGTTGCCCCGGTGCGGGCAGACGTTGTGGAAGGCCCGGACCGATCCGTCGCCCTGGCGCACCATCAGAATCGATTCCCGGCCCAGCGCGTGTGTGACGAAGTCGCCCGCTTCCGGAATTTCGTTGGCCCAGCCGCCGATATTCCAGACACGGGGCCACAGCCTTTCCATTTCCAGCGCCATGAATTCGGGTGCGGTGTAGCGGTCGCCCGTTACATTGGTGTCGCCCGCGTACACCCGGTTCGCCGATCCGGAAACGAACCTGGCGCGTTCCTCTTTTACCGCCACATTCATCATGCGTCCCCTTCAACCCAAGCAAGCAGTCATTCTGACTTGCAAAGCGACCAAATTCAATTTGTGGAAGTGGTAGCAAACTCGCAGGCTCCTGGTCTTCAGTCGGCCGTCGCACCCGTTGCAAAGTACTTCTGCACCCGGGGGTCGTCGACAGCGGCGCCCCGCCAGGCAGCGACCACGTAGAAAGCCATCGACGCGGCAAGCCCCGGAAAGACTTCGTGCAGCACGGATTGCAAGCCGAGGGCGAGCCAGCCGAACAGCACGGCTATCCCAACAATGAAGGCGCCGAGTGCCGCGGTTTCATTGCCGCGGCGCCAGTGCAGTCCGAGCAGGACCGTGGGGAGGAAACAGACGGCATAGAGGCTGCCGGAGAAAATGGTGATGTCCATGATGCCGCCGGGCGGCCGCAGTGCAACCAGGGCGGCGACCAGGGCGAAGCCGACTACGCCCAGGCGGGTACGGCGCACCTCCCTCGCCTCGGTCGCCCGCGGCAGCAGGTCGCGGGTCGTGACCGATGCCGCCACCAGCAGCACGCTGTCGATCGACGACATGGCGGCGCCCAGCATCGCCACCACCAGGAAATCGCCCACGTACCTCGGAAAGATGGCCGAGTCGTTGACCAGGGTCGGAATGAGCACATCCGTATCCGTCACGCCCTCGACCAGGAATCGCGCATACAGCCCCAACGGGAACAGGGCGAACTGAATCACCAGGATGCCGGCAATGGCGATCCACATGCCCGTACGCAGGCTGCGCTCGTCGCGCAGGCCGTAGAAACGCGTCACCTGGCGCGGGTCGACCAGCAGTTTCAGCGACCCCGCCAGCGCAATGCCCATCAGCACCGGGAACGGGATGCCCGCATCGAGATCGAACAGGTGTTCCGCGCCGGGCAATTCCGTGACCTCGGTGATAACGCCGACCCCGCCCGCCGCCTGGGTGATGAACGCAAACAGCAGCAGCGAGCCCAACACCATGAGAAATCCCTGCAGAACGTCCGTGCGCACCACGGAGAGGAAGCCACCCACCGCCGTGTATGCCATCACCACCACAAGGTTCAAGGCCACCGCCGCCTCGTACGGGATGCCGAGAAACGCCTCGAACAGGTGCCCCACCCCCTTGAAGATGGCGATGAGGTACAGCAGGCTCGAGAAAACGATGACAGCTGCCGCGGCGCGGCGCACCCGCTCGCTGGCAAATCGCACGGCCAGGAAATCGGGGACCGTCACCGAATCCCAATCCGCGACGAAACGGTGCAACCGGGGCGCGACGAAGCGCCAGGAGATCCAGCCGAATACCACCAGCAGCACCGCCATGATCAGGAAAGGCGCGCCGTACTCGTAGCCCTGCCCGGCATGGCCCAGGTAGCTGTTGGTGCTGGCGAAGGTGGCGTAGAACGAGACGCCGATCGCTACACCACCGAAGCGGCGGCCACCCACGAAGTAGTCGGACGTACCATGGGTGCCCCGCAGGCCCGAACGGGCGTGCACCACCAGCATCGCTGCATAGGCCGCGATCAGGGCCGTGGCAAACCAGTGGTCGACCAGCCAGGTAGCTGCCGCGGTCACTCGTCCACCGGGCGCATCGGCCAGGCGCTAGTTGCCGCGGGGGCAAACGACAGCGTGGCATTCATGGGGCAGATCTTGCGCGCCGAGCAAACTCACGTGGGACGAATGTCATGCAATGATAGTACGATTAACGCGGAAGCGGCGTCCCCGCGACGTTTCTCAACACGAACAAGATCAGGGAAATCCTCATGAACGGAACGGCGACCAATCGCCAGTGGCTCATCAATGGCAATCCCCGGGGCAGGGCACTCTCCCTCTCCGATTTCAAGGCCCACGAAGCCGGGATCGAACCCCTTGCCGACGGGCAGGTGCGGGTCCGCGTGGAAACCTTGAGCTTCGACCCCTCCCAGAAAGGGCAGATGGAGAACATCGCGGGTTATACCAGCGGCGCCGAAGTCGGCAACGTGATGTCGGCGCGCGGCATCGGCGAGGTGGTCGAAACCCGCAACGCAAGGATCGCCGAGGGCGAAAAGGTCATCGGGGCCGTGGGCTGGCAGGAATACGCCTCTCTCGACGGCGCCGCGGTGGAAGTGCTGCCCGACGACGACCTGCTGACCGCGCACCTCGGCCCCCTGGGCGGGACGGGCCTCACGGCGTATTTCGGCCTGCTGCGCATCGGCCGGCCCGAACCCGGCGACAACATCCTGGTATCCGGCGCCGCCGGGGCGGTGGGCTCCATGGTGGTGCAGATCGCCCGCATCCTCGGTGCCCGTGTCATCGGCATCGCCGGCGGCCCGGAGAAATGCGCCTGGCTCGCAGACGAACTGGGCTGCGAGGCGGCCATCGATTACAAGAGCGAGAACATCAAGCGGCGCATCACCGAACTCTGCCCCGGCGGCATCAACGTGTTTTTCGACAACGTCGGCGGCGACGCCCTGAACGCGGCGCTCGCCCGCATCGCCAACCGCGCCCGGGTGGTCATCTGCGGCGGGATATCCCGCTACTCGCAGGAAACCCTGCCGCCGGGCCCCGCCAACTACTTCAACATCGTCTTCCGCCAGGCCATCATTGAAGGTTTTCTGCTGAGCGGCTATGAACGGGAGTACGGGGCGGCCCGCAGGCGCATCACCGAATGGATGCGGGCGGGAAAGATCGCCCACAAGGAAGACATCCAGCACGGGTTCGAGAACATTCCCCCGACACTGCTGCGGCTCTTCTCGGGCAAGAACTTCGGCAAGCAACTGCTGCGGCTGTGACCGTCCGCCGATGACCGAAGCAGTTGCCGCCCCGATCCGCTCATGCGCCGACAGCGGCAGTCGAACGACTCGGACGCGCAACGGACGGCCGCCGGCGCAGCAACTGCCAGGGAAGCGAACATGACACAGGGATGCCCCTACCGAACCGCGGCGGAAATCGACCTGATGGACCCGGCCGTACAGGAAAACTGGTTCGAGGCCTACGACATCCTGCGCGCTGAATCCCCGGTGTATTTCATGCCGCAACTGGGCATGTACGTGCTCACCGGCTACGAAGAAATCGAGTACGTGCTGCGCCGGCCGAACCTCTTCAGCGGCGGGCCCGACATCCAGGACGTGGAACCGCTCATCAAGTTCCCCGAATCCCGGGCGCTCTACCAGAATGAAGGCTGGACCCGCTTCACGCCCCTGAGCGAGAACCTGCCGAAGCACCGCCATTACCGGGCCCTGGTGGACCCGAAACTCACCGCTGCCGAGATCCGCCGGCGGGAGCCGTTCGTGCGCAGCCTGATCGACGAACTCATCGACACCTGGATCGACAAGGGCGAGATCGAGTTCATGAAAGCCTTCGCCGAGCCCCTGCCGATGGTGGTCATCGCCGAACTGCTGGGATTTCCGCGCAGCGACCTGCCGCAACTGAAGGTGTGGTCCGCCGCCTGGGTACTGCCGTTCTCCCGGGGCCTGTCGCTCGAGCAGGAACTCGACGCAGTCGAGAAACACATCGAGTTGCAGCACTACATCTTCGATGCCATGCAGCACAAGCGGAAACACCCCGGTGACGACATCCTGAGCCACCTGGTGCACGCGAAACTGGAAGATGCGGACACGGGCAGGCGCCGCAAGCTGACCGATGCCGAGGTCATCGGCCTTACCGACCACCTCCTCATCGGCGGCAACGAAACCACCGCCTTCGCCATCTCTAACGGGCTGTGGCTGCTGTTCCGCCACCCTGAAGTGGAAGCGGCCCTGCGCGCCGACCCCTCTCGAATCAAGAACTTCGTCGAAGAAACCCTGCGCATCGAATCCCCCACCCAGGGGCTGTTCCGCTACGTTTCAGAAGATACGGAACTGGCGGGAATCCACCTGCCCAAGGGCGCCATCCTCAGCGTTCGCTACGGCGCCGGCAACCACGACCCGGCACGCTTCCCCGAACCGAACCAGCCGGACCTGGTTCGCAGGAACGCCGGCCGCCACCTGGCTTTCGGCTTGGGCGAGCGCGTCTGCCCCGGCGCCACGCTGTCGCGCTTCGAACAGCGGTGGGCCTGGGAGATTCTTCTGAAGCGCATCGCGAAGTTCCATCCCGTTCCCGAGAAGGACACCTTCGAGCACATAAAGGGCATGTGGATGCGCGCGCTGGGGCAGATACATCTCCGCTTCGAAGCAGCTTGAGGCGGAGCGCGTTACGGTCGCGCCGGTTTACACCTCGCGCCCATTCGCACTCTTACCCCGAAAACAGCTTCTTCAGCTTGGCAAGGCCGAGTGGCGTGCGCCCGGGTTCCTGGTCCGGGATGTCTTGCGTCGGGGCGGAAACGCCACGAACGCTATCCCAGTCGATCTCGACACGCTCGGCATCGAGACGCAAACCCGCCGGAGCGGCACGAACCGAAACTACCCGGCAATCCGGATATCGGGCAGCCGCAAGCAACTTGGCCTGGGCAAACGATCGCGGCGCATCGACAATGGTGGCAATGGCCTTACGGGTCTGAGGCGCCGACATGGCGACTAGATAACGCATGATTCTCTCCAGCGCGAACCGGCAGGTTGGTGGCCGCGCGCAATGCCTCCATTATATCTCCACTTTTACGGAAAGTCCTGCGTTAATGCGTCAGGGAATGCACGGGGTGAAATTGGTGGGCCCACCAGGACTCGAACCTGGGACCAATGGATTATGAGTCCACTGCTCTAACCAACTGAGCTATAGGCCCGATCAGCAGGAATATAGCACGCGCGTCACACCGCCCCAGCCCCGACGCGCGCAGCCCCGACGCGCGCAGCCCCGACGCGCGCCGACAACGCGTGTTTGCCGAGAAAGTGCGGGTGTTGTACGGGGCCGCTCAGCGCTTACCGCCGCCGGCCTCCATCCACTCGTCGAGGAAGCTGCGCAGGTGTTCCGAGCGGCTCGGGTGCCTGAGCTTGCGCAGCGCCTTGGCCTCGATCTGGCGGATGCGCTCCCGGGTGACGTCGAACTGCTTGCCCACTTCCTCGAGGGTGTGGTCGGTGTTCATGTCGATGCCGAAGCGCATGCGCAGCACCTTGGCTTCACGTGCGGTCAGCCCGCCGAGCACTTCCCGGGTGGCTTCCTTCAGGCCCTCGCCCGTGGCCAGTTCCACCGGCGAGCCGATGGTGATGTCCTCGATGAAATCGCCGAGGTGTGAGTCTTCGTCGTCGCCGATGGGCGTTTCCATCGAGATCGGTTCCTTGGCGATCTTGAGTACCCGGCGCACCTTGTCTTCCGGCATCTCCATGCGCTCGCCGAGTTCTTCCGGCGTGGGTTCGCGGCCCATCTCCTGGATCATCTGCCGCGAGATGCGGTTCAGCTTGTTGATGGTCTCGATCATGTGCACCGGAATGCGGATGGTGCGTGCCTGATCGGCGATCGAGCGGGTTATGGCCTGGCGGATCCACCAGGTGGCGTAGGTCGAGAACTTGTAGCCGCGGCGGTATTCGAACTTGTCCACGGCCTTCATCAGGCCGATGTTGCCCTCCTGGATGAGGTCCAGGAACTGCAGGCCGCGGTTCGTGTATTTCTTGGCGATGGAAATCACCAGCCGCAGGTTGGCCTCGACCATGTCTTTCTTGGCGCGCCGGGCCTTGGCCTCGCCCAGCGACATGCGGCGGTTGATGTCCTTGATGTCGGCAATGGTCAGGCCGGTCTCGGCGCTCAGGTTCCTGAGCTTCTTCTGCGCCCGGGTAATTTCCTCGCGCTGCCGTTCCAGCGCCGCCGAATAGTCGCGCTTGGCCCGGATGAGCTTGTTCACCCAGGCGATGCTCGTCTCGTGGCCGACGAATTCCTTGCGGAACAGTTCCCGCGGCACCTTTGCCTGGCGCACGCAGGCGATCAGCAGGGCGCGCTCCTGGCGGCGGACCTTGAAGAGGCCGTCCCGCGCCATGCGCACGATTTGGTCGTAGTGCTTGGGCACGAGCTTGAAGGAATGAAATTTCTTGCCCAGGGCTTTCAACTGTTCCTGGGCCTCTTCGCTGGTGCGGCCGTGGGCCTTTATGGTTCTGTTCGTCTTGTTGTACTGCCGTTTCAGCGCGGTGAAGCGGCGCTTGGCCTCGACCGGGTCGGGGCCTTTGTTTTTTTCGTCATCGTCGTCGTCTTTTTTCTTGGCCGGCTGGGCGTTGGGAACCACCTGCGCCGCCTGGGGCACGTGGTCGGCCGGGTCGAGATAGCCCACCAGCAGGTCGGAGAGCTTGCCCTCCTTGGTGACGTGGGCATAGGTGTTCAGCAGGTACTCGACGGGGCCGGGATAGCCGGAAAGCGCCGCGAGCACGTCGCGAATGCCTTCCTCGATGCGCTTGGCGATGGCGATCTCGCCTTCGCGGGTGAGCAGTTCCACCGTGCCCATCTCGCGCATGTACATGCGTACCGGGTCCGTCGTGCGGCCCGCTTCGGTCTCCACGGCAGCGAGCGCAGCAGCCGCTTCTTCCGCGGCCAGTTCGTCTGCGGTGTTTTCCTCGGTGGTGAGCAACTCATCGGGGTCGGGCGCAGTCTCGTAGACCGTGATCCCCATGTCGTTGATCATGCGGATGATGTCTTCGATCTGATCCGGGTCGGAGATGTCGTCGGGCAGGTGGTCGTTCACCTCGGCGTAGGTGATATAGCCCTGCTCCTTGCCTTTGGCGATGAGTTCCTTGAGCCGCGATTGTTGTTGCTGGATGTTATCGCTCATGACGCCTCGACGAGTTGATTAAGCCGGAACCATTCCGACAGAACGGCCTGTTCATGCCACCGATCAACGCGCCCCGGGTCGAAACCCACGTTGGTCGGGACAAACGAGTAATTATATACGTACTGAATGTGTGGCGGTATCGGTAATTTTCAAGGGCTCTCAACGCCCGGACCCCTGTTTCAGCGACCAAAAGCGTGAGAGCTTCTCCCGCGACGGGTCCTCACGCATTTCGTCGACGAGGCGACGGCGTTCCTGCCGCCGCGCCGCGGCGATGAACCGCGCCACGCCATCGGCAAATTCCGCGGCCTCCGCCTCGGCCGAGAGCACGCTGCGCCGCCCGTGCAGGCGTACCAGTTCGTCGTGGTACCGGTCGCCTGACCAACGGCCCAGAATCTGCGCCGGGTCTGCTTCCGGGTGTTCCGCCACGTACTTCACAACGTCGCGGAACAGGCTGGCTCCGTCGCGATTGACGATTGCCTCGACCTGTTCGTCGCTCAAGCCGCGGAGCAATTCCGGGCGCTTCAGCAGCATGGCGAGCAGATGTTCGGCAAGCCCGCGGATACCGCCGCGCGCTGCGGGACTCCGGTTCCGGTTCCGGTTGCCGGCGCTCGCCCCCGGAGCAGCCCGGTCGGGCCGCAGCCCGGTGAGATCGCGCACCCGCTGCAGCATCAGATCCTTCAGCGCACCCGCCGGCACCCGGTTCACGTACGGCATCGCCAGGCTGGACAGCTTTGCACGGTCGTCGATGGCGTTGAGGTCAAAACCGCCCACCAGTTCGCCGAACAGGTACTCGATGGCGGGGGTCGCATTTTCCAGCCGTTCCAGGAAATCCGCGGAACCCTCCTTGCGCACCAGCGAGTCGGGGTCTTCACCTTCCGGCACGAACATGAATTTCAGCCGCCGGCCCTCGCTCAGGGTGGGCAGCGCGTTTTCCAGCGCCCGCCAGGCGGCGCGGCGCCCTGCCTGGTCGCCGTCGAAGCAGCAGATCACCTCGTCGACATAGCGATACAGCTTGCGGTAGTGGTTCTCGCCGGAAGCGGTGCCGAGGGTGGCGACGGCGTTGGGTACGCCGCATTGGGCCAACGCGATGACGTCCATGTAACCTTCGACAACCACAAGCCGGTTCAGGTTTCGTACGGATTTGCGTGCCTCGAACAGCCCGTAGAGCTCTTCGCCCTTGTGGAAGATCGGCGTCTCCGGGGAGTTGAGGTATTTCGGCCCGTCCCCGTCCCCGAGCAATCGGCCGCCGAAGCCGATGACGCGGCCGCGGATGTCCCGGATCGGGAACAGGACCCGTCCCCGGAAACGGTCGTAGACATTGCCGCGCTCGTTCTTGCTGACCAGGCCCGCTTCGAGCAGCAGCTTGTCGCCGTCGCCGACGGAGCCCAGGGCTTTCTGCAGGCCGTCCCAGGAGTCGGGGGCGTAACCGACCCCGAAGTCCCTGGCCACGGTGCCCGTCAGGCCACGCAACTTGAGGTAGTCGACAGCCTGCTTCGACCGCTTGAGCTGCCCGCGGAAGTAACGCTCGGCCCGCTGCATGGTCTCGTAGAGGCCGCTGTTGTCCCGTTGCGGCCGGCGGGAGCGTTCCCGGGGGACCTCCACCCCGGCCTGGGCCGCCAGCGTTTCCACCGCCTCCACGAATGGCAGCCGTTCGTATTCCATGAGAAAGGTGAGTGCCGTACCGCTCGCGCTGCAGCCGAAGCAATAGTAGAACTGCTTGTCCTGGCTGACAGTGAACGACGGTGTTTTCTCGTCGTGGAAAGGACACCGGGCCTGGAAATCCTTGCCCGCCTTCTTGAGCGGCACGCGCTCGCCAACCACCCCGACGATGTCCACGCGACCCAGCAGATCGTTGATAAAGGACTGGGGAATCTGGCCGGCCATTACGCCGCCTAGAATACTCCTGCGATGGGTGCGTTAACAGGTAAAACGGGTAGCGCGCCGGTGTGCGGCGGGCTCGGAATCAAACGCTGGCCCCGCCTCCCCGGTCGGGCCCTGTCTCAACAGCGGCGAAGGCTTTCGGATGATGTGGAATTCAAGTCAACCTTGCGCGGACCCTGGCGCTGAGCGCGCCCATGTCGGCGCGGCCCTGCACGTCGCCACGCAGCCTGGCCATCACCTTGCCCATGTCGCGCATGGAGGATGCTTCCGTCCCCGCGATGGCCGCCTCGATCAGGGCGTCGATCTCGGCTTCTGCCAGGGGCTCCGGCATGAACGCATTGATCACGTCCACCTCGAACTGCTCCTGGTCGGCCAGGTCGTCGCGTCCGGCGTCGCGGAACTGGGTGAGGCTGTCGTTGCGCTGCTTCAGCATCCGGGTCAGTACGGTAACCACATCCTGGTCATTCAACTCCTTGCGCTCGTCCACCTCCACGCGCTTGATGTCGGCGTTGATCAGCCTCAGCGCCGCAAGGCGCGGCTTGTCCCGGGCCTTCATGGCAGCCCTGGTGGCTTCCTGGATATGGAGTTTCAGCTGACTCATTGCCCGAAGAACCGGGCCGCGGGATGCTGCGGGTCAGTAGGACTTTTCGAACCGGCGGGCTTCGCGCTGCAGTTTTTTCAGGTGCCGCTTGACCGCGGCCGCAGCCTTGCGCTTGCGCACGGCCGTGGGCTTTTCATAGTACTCGCGCCGGCGCACCTCGGAGAGGATGCCGGCCTTTTCACAGGAGCGCTTGAAACGCCTCAAGGCGACGTCGAACGGTTCGTTCTCCTTGATCCGAACATGCGGCATACAGGTTGGCCTTCGTTGGAAAGGGCGGCGATTTTACTGGAAAAGCCCCTGCGCGCAAAATGGCGCCGCGACTTGGCGCAGATTGCGCCGCGATTGGGCGCAAAATGGTGCCGCAACCTGGCGCCAATGGCGCCCCGACTGGGCGCGAACGGCGCCGCTGTTGGGCGCACTTTGCGCCGCGGATTTGGCGCAGATAGCGCCGCGGATTTGGCGCAGATAGCGCCGCGGATGGCCTTGACCCGATATGTTGATCCTTGGCATCGAAACGTCCTGCGACGAAACCGGAATTGCGCTGTACGACTCGCAAGCGGGTCTGCTCGCCAACGTGTTGCACAGCCAGATCGAGCTGCACGCCGACTATGGCGGCGTCGTTCCGGAGCTGGCCTCGCGGGACCATATCCGCAAGATCGTGCCGCTCACCCGGGCAGCCCTGGCGCAGGCTGGCCGCAGCCTGGCCGACCTGGACGGTATCGCCTACACCGCCGGCCCGGGGCTGATGGGCGCGCTGCTGGTCGGCGCCGGTTTCGGCCGCAGCCTGGCGTGGACGCTTGGCATCCCCGCGCTGGGCATACATCACATGGAAGCGCACCTTCTCGCGCCGCTGATGGATGCCGCACAACCGCCCCTGCCCTTCGTGGCGCTACTGGTGTCGGGCGGCCACACCCAGCTGGTCGAGGTGGACGGCATCGGCGTCTATACCACGCTGGGCGAATCGCTGGACGATGCCGCCGGCGAAGCGTTCGACAAGGCCGCAAAGATGCTCGGCCTCGGCTACCCGGGCGGCCCGCACATCGCCCGATGCGCCATCGACGGAGACCCGGCCCGTTTCCGCTTTCCCCGGCCCATGACCGACCGGCCCGGCCTGGACTTCAGCTTCAGCGGCCTGAAGACGTTCACCCTCAACACCGTCAAGGCCCACGAACCGCTGACTGACAGCGACCGCGCCGACATCGCCCGGTGTTTCGAGGAAGCCGTGGTCGACACCCTGGCCATCAAGTGCCGCCGGGCCATCGAACAGACCGGCGCCGGACACCTGGTGATCGCCGGCGGCGTCAGTGCCAACACCCGCCTGCGGGAGCGGCTGGAAACGAAGCTGGACGCCCGCGTGCACTACGCGGAACCATCGCTGTGCACCGACAACGGCGCCATGGTCGCGTTCGCCGGCTGCCAGCGGCTGCTCGCCGGCGAAACCGAAGCGCTGGCCATCACGACCCGCGCCCGATGGCCAATGACGAGCCTTGCCGCTGTTGCTGGTGAGTCACCCTGACCCGGTGACTCCACTGACCGGGGTACCACTGAGTCAATGCCTCGGGCCTATGATCGGCTAATCGACGTTCTTCTCTTCCCGGAGTGCGGCAAGGCGCCTGATGCGGTCGCGCTCGATGCGCCGGCCGAGCGCAGGGCCTGACTGCCCTTCCTGCCGGTAAAGACCCGCGTGGATGTCCTCTGCCACCTGCGAGACCATGTGTTGCAACTCGTGCAGGGGCGATTCGGCAAGCACGCCCACCAGTTGGAAGACCCGCCGGCTGAGGGCCACATTCCGGAATGCGCCGACCGCCTTCACCGCTGCAAACAGCCGTTCGGGCGCGACCGCGCGCCAATCAGCCAGCACGAGCCCGTGCCGGGCAACCGCAACAGCCAGGTCTGCGTGGTCGTTTGGAACCTTGAGACGGTCGCTCAGGGTTTGGATCTCCGAAACGTCCAGTACCCATCCGAGGGCGCCGTAGCGTGCCCGCGCGGTGTCCGGCCGGGTATCGAGTGCCACGCCTTCCAGTTCCGGGAACCAGCGGCCGAGACAGTCGCCCGCCTGGAGGACATCGACGAATCGCTGCGGGTCCGGTGCGGCGAGCGCCTTGCGGAACTCACCCCAGACTCTCTCGGCGGGCAGTTCAGTGAGGCTGGACGCCATGTCGGAGATCAGCGCGAGCGTGGAATCGTGCACCGAGAAGCCTTCGAGTTCCGCGGCGAAACGCGCCAGCCGGAATACGCGCAGGGGGTCTTCGCGGAAGGCATCCCCCACATGGCGAAGAATCCGGTTCGAGAGGTCCCGCTGCCCGTCAAAGGGATCGATCAGATGCCCGTGGGCATCCTTCGCGATGGCGTTCACCGTCAGGTCCCGCCGTGACAGGTCTTCCTCCAGTGTGACCTCTGTACCCGCATGCACGGCAAAGCCCCGGTGCCCCGGGGCGGTCTTGCGCTCCGTGCGGGCCAGCGCGTATTCCTCGCCGGTCTCGGGGTGCAGGAAGACGGGAAAGTGTCTGCCCACCTGCCGGTAGCCCTGCTTCAGCAACTCTTCGGCCGTGCCGCCGACGACGACCCAGTCCCTCACTCCGGGCGAAGCGCGCCCCAGAAGCTCGTCCCGAACCGCGCCGCCTACAAGGTAAACATCCATGACCGTCGCATTCTATACGTGTGCAAACGGCCGCCTACCGCCATTCCAGTTGGCTCAGTACAGTCAGTTCGCACTTCCGTGATCAAACGCCGGCACACTCGTCAACTCTCCAGTCTCCAGGCACAGCGCCGTCAGGTCGCGCCCCCAGACGCAGCCGGTGTCCAGCGCGATGATGTCCGCCCTGCCCGTTTCGCCCTCCAGCGCGGCCCAGTGGCCGAACAGCAGCCGCAGGCCTTCCGGTTCGTCGGTGATCAATTCGTACCACGGAGACCAGCCGGCCGGGGCTTCGGCCAGGGAGCCCTTGTGCTTGAAGTTCAGCCGGCCATCCCCGTCGATGAGACGCATGCGGGTGAAGAAGTTCGTGAGAATCCGCCAGCGATCCATGCCAACCAGACCTTCCGAAAGCCGGTCGGGAACATTGCCGTACATTTCGCGGAAATAGGTGACGTGGTCGCTGCCCTGCAGCACCGCCATCAACTCCCGCGAACGGGCTTGCGCCTGCTGCAGCGTCCAGCGGGGAGGGAGGCCCGCGTGCGCCATGGCATAGCCGAGGGAAGCATCCGCATGGAAAAAACGCTGGCGCCGCAGCCAGTCTGCCACCTCGTCCACATTCGGCGCGGCAAGCAGGTCGTGAAACGTGTCGCTGTTGACGGGCGAGTGCCCGCCGTAGTGGATGGCCATGAAATGCAGGTCGTGATTGCCGAGCACGGTGATCGTGCGGCCTTCGAGAGACATCACCAGTTCCATGACCTTCCGCGATTCCGGGCCACGGTTGACAAGGTCTCCCAGGAGCCACAGCCGGTCGTGCGCGGCGTCGAAAGAGACCGCATCCAGAAGGTCCTCGAATTCCGCATGACAGCCCTGAATGTCCCCGATGGCGTAGGTGGCCATCAGGCCCCGCCCCCGGCGGATTCATCGGTATAACGTACCGCGTTGGCGATGCGTACATAGTCGCCGACCGAGAGTTGGTCGGGCCGAACCGCCGTATCCACCCCGGCACGGTCCCAGTCGACCGGCAGCGCCTTCAGCGCGTTGTCGAGACGCTTGCGGCGGGCGGAAAACGCGGTGCGCAACACCGCATCCAGGTGCGCCCGGCTGGACACAGGGAGGGGATCCGCGCGCGGCGTCAACCGCACCATGGAAGACCGCACCTGCGGCGGCGGCGAAAAGCTCGTCGGCTCCACATCGAACAGCATCTCGACCGTGCAGTGATACTGCACCAGCACCGAGAGGCGACCCCAGGCCTTGGTGCCGGGTTCGCCGTCCATCCGCTCGGCCAGTTCTTTCTGGAGCATGAAGTGCATGTCCCCGATGGGCAGGTTCGACGTCAACAGCTTGATGAGCAGCGGCGTGCTGATGTTGTAAGGCAGGTTGCCCGCGATGCGCCAGGGGGAATCGGTGCCGAGTTCCGTGAACTCGAACTTCAGTACATCTGCAACGACCAGTTCCAGCCCCGGAAAGCGGGCGCGAAGCATCGCGGCAAGGTCCCGGTCGATCTCGATGGCCACGAACCGACCCGCCGCACCATGCAGCAACTCGGTAAGGGCGCCGCGGCCGGGCCCGATTTCCAGCAGGCGGTCGGTGGCCCGCGGACTGATGCATTCCAGCGTGCGCGCCAGGACGGACGCATCGGTGAGGAAATGCTGGCCGAAGCGCTTGCGGGCTCTCACTGCTCCGTGCGCTCCGGCGCCGTGCCAGCCGGCGCAGCGGCGCCCGGCACGGCGGGTCTCGCGGCGAACTGCGTCATTTCCTCCGCCAGCGAGAGGGCGGCGGCCAGGCTGCCGGTGTCGGCGGCGCCGGTGCCGGCGATGTCCAGTGCCGTTCCATGGTCTACGGATGTGCGCACGAAGGGCAGGCCCAGGGTGACGTTCACGGCGGTGCCGAACCCGGCATGCTTGAGTACCGGCAAGCCCTGGTCGTGGTACATGGCCAGGACCGCATCAGCCCCCTCGAGCCGGCGGGGCGTGAAGGCCGTGTCGGCGGGCAGCGGCCCCACCACATTGGCGCCCGCCCGGCGAAATCGCTCGCAAACCGGCTCGATGACCTCGATCTCCTCCTGCCCGAGGTGCCCCGCTTCACCGGCGTGCGGATTGAGGCCCGTGACCAGGATGCAGGGTTCAGCAATCCCGAACCGGCCGCGCAGCCCGCTCGTCAGCAAGGCGAGTTTCGACTCGAGGCGTTCTGCCGTCAGCGCGCCGGGAACTTCCCTGAGCGGCAGGTGCGTCGTGGCAAGCGCAACGCGCAATCGCCCCGCCACCAGCAGCATCAGCACATCGGCGGCGCCGCTCGCATCGCGCAGGAACTCCGTGTGGCCGGAAAACTCGAAGCCGGCATCGATGATGGTGGCCTTCTGCACCGGGCCCGTCACCATGGCGGCAAACCGTCCCGACAGGCAGCCCTCGGTGGCGACGCGCAGGCTCTCGAGAACGTTTTCGGCGTTGGCCGGATGCAACTGCCCGGCAACGGCTCTGCGCGCCAGCGGCACCGGCGCAACGTGCAACTCTCCCGCCCGCCCTGTGGACGACGGGCAGATTTTCAGCGGTAAACCGAGCAACTTGGCCCGTTGGCGCAGCATGTCGGGGTCCCCGACGGCAACCCAGTTGGAAGGGTGTTCCCGTTGAACAAGCGCGATGAGCAGGTCGGGGCCGACCCCGGCAGGCTCTCCGGGTGTGATCGCCAGCATTCGCCGGAACTAGGCGCCAGGGAGCCTGATCTCCACGAAGGCCTCGTCGCGGATCTCCTTCAGCCACTTCTGCAACTCTTCATCGAAGCGCCGCTGGTGAAGGAGCTGGATGGCCATGTTGCGCCGTGCCTCCTCGCCCATGTCCTGGGTGCGGCGGTCGAGCACTTCGAGCACGTGCCAGCCGTAGGCCGATTCGAACGGTTCGGACAGTTCACCGGTCGGGGTGGCGTTCATCGCCTCGACGAACGCCTCGACGAACTGCTCCCCGGTGCTCCAGCCCAGGTCGCCGCAGTTCAGCGCGCTGCCCGGGTCTTCGGAATGCTCTGCCGCCAGCCCGCAGAAATCCACGCCGTCCACAAGCTGTTCGCGGATGTCCCGGACCAGCGCTTCCGCTTCCGCCGGCAGGCGGATGGCCGACGGCTGGACGAGGATGTGGCGCGCCAGGGTCTGGTCGGCCGTCTGTACGCCGGCGCCGCGACGTTCGAGCAGTTGCACGATGTGCAAGCCGCTGGGGCTCAGGATCGGCTCGGCGGTATCCCCGACCGCGAGTGCGAGCACCTGATCCGCAAACAGGCTCGGCAACTCGCCCGCCCGGCGAAAGCCCAGATCGCCGCCTTCGAGCGCCCGGGCGCCCGCGGATTTCGCGATGGCGGTTTCCTTGAAGTCGGCGCCGCGCCTCAGGTCGGCGACGATTTTCTGCGCTTCCTCCAGGGCTGCGGCCACCGTGGCCTCGTTCGCGCCTTCCTCGACCTCGAGCAGAATGTGGCCGATCCGGTACTCGTCGGAAAGCAACTGCTGGTAATAGGGGGAGTCGAGCAGGTCCTCCACGTCCTGTTCGCTGATGGTGATGCGGCGGTTCACCATGTTGCGCTGCAGGCGCTGGATGAGCATCTCCCGGCGGATGTCCTCCCGGAACTCCCGGTAGCCCATGCCGTCTTCGATCAGTGCCTGCTGAAACTCCTCCAGCGACATCTCGTTCTGCTCGGCGAAACCCAGCACCGCGCGGGTGAGGGTTTCGTCGTCGATCTCCACGCCACGGCGCATCGCCTGCTGCACCTGGATGTTCTCCAGTATCAGCCGCTCCATGAGCTGGCTCAGCAGCACGTCCTGGGGCGGCGCCTCCATGCCCTGGCGCACGATCTGGTCCTGTACCGTGTCAAGGCGGCTCAGCAGTTCCGATGCCAGCACCACGTCGTCGTCGACGATGGCGACGATGGTGTCGAGTTCCTCGTATTGGGCCCTGGCGCCTCCGGCAACAGCGATGCACAGCGCAAGCGCCGCCAGTGCCCGGATCGATGACCCGCGGCCGGGCCCTGATAGTGCCGATACGTTTCTTCCGTCTTGCGTCATGGTCGCCTTCCTCAGGTAACTCAGTGTCCGGGGCCGGGCCCGACAGGCCTCAAACCCACAGGCGCGGTGCCAACGGCCGGCGTTTCCGCTGCATGGCCTGCCGCTGCGTTCCGTCACGGCCCCCGGTAGCCGCGGATGCCGCGCTGAAGCACCGAATCCATGCGGCCGCCGAAGCCCGCCAGGCCCTTCAGCGCGATCTGCAGGAAAACACCCTCGTCCGCATCGACGTTCTCGAAGCTGCGGGCCGCGGGCTGGTCCAGAAAGCGCCGCCACAGGAGCCTGATGCGCCAGCAGCAGTCGTTGTACTCGATTCCGGCGATGCCCTCAATCATTCGCCCGCTGACCAGGTCGTGATTCCAGCGGCCGTACAGGGCGTAACGGGCGGAAACCGGCCAGTAAAATGAAACGTCGGTCTGATCGATGTCCTGCAGCAGCCGGTTGCGATATCCCAGGTTGATGACCCTGCGACCGTCGAGCTGGTACTGCAACGTGCCGGATGCTTCATCGATCTGGTTGTCGTTGGGATCCCATACCAGGCTGCCCGCCAGTTTCCAGCGCCCGGCAATCCGGCCCGCAATTTCGCCCGCAATGGCGGAAGTATCGTGGCGGTCGTCCGGCTGCTGTCTTCCCCGCAGGACCACGCGCCGGTCGGAGAAGTGCAGGATCTGCCCGATGCTTGCCCGCAGGTATTCACGGCCGCTGTCGCGGCCGAAGAAGCGGGTGGTCACGCCCGCCGACAGTCGGTTGGCGTCGCCGATGCGGTCGAGACCCGAGAAACGATTTTCTCGGAACAGTTGCAGGTACCCCGCGGTGAGTGTCTTGGCATCGAACAGCGGCAGGCCTTCCTGGCCTTCGTATTCCTGGTAAAGATAGTAGACGCGCGGCTCCAGCGTCTGGACCAGCGGCGTGTCGAACCAGTCCAGGTCGCGCTCGAATATCAACCCGCCGTCCACGGAGCCGGTGGCCATGCCCCGGTTCGGGCTGTCGTCGTCCAGCGGCCCGGCATCGGACTTCAGGTGGTATTCCGTATACCGGTACGTAGCGCTCGCCTTGAAGAAACCGAACGGCCAGCGCAGGGGCAGCGTCAGGCGCGGTTCGAGGTGCAGGCGTTCGCCAGTCAGCGCGTTGATGCCGCGCATTCCCTCCGTGTTCCGGTCGAATGAAGAGCCGGTCGCCCAGACTCCGTATTCGAGGGGGCCGAGGCCCTGCCCCGTGTACAGGATCTCCAGTTCCGGCAGCCGCCTGTACTCGTTGCGCTCGATCTCGTCCAGGCGCTGGAAGGCCTGCCCCCACAGACGCATCAGCAGCCCGCCCGTCCGGTAGGTGATCTGCCCCCACTGGTTCAGCGCGATACGGCTCGATTCGCCGAGGCCCGAGCCCAGGTCCCTGAAATAGTCCCGGTCGCTGGTTTCCGAGAAATCGATGCTGGACGCGAACCGGCCAATCCGTCCGCGGTGGTCGACGTTGACCAGCCAGCGGTCGGCCGGGTCGAACGTCGACGGCACGTCGGCGCCCGCGGTCTGCAGGCGTTCCCAGTCATCCCGCTCGAGAGTGCCGTTGTAGAGATCGTCGCTGGGCAGAATGGCGCCGGACAGGGTGGTTTCCTCCCACCGCGACAGGTGCCGGTATTCGCCTTCCAGGCCGTAGCCCCGCTTCGTGACGATTCTGGGGACGAGCGTCGCATCCTGGTTCGGCGCGAGATTCAGGTAGTAAGGCACCGACAGGTCCAGGCCGTCCTCGCCTGAGTACTGGAAGTTGGGAAAGAGAAAGCCGGACTGGCGGTCGCCGGTGACCGGAAACTTGATGTAGGGGGTATACAGCACCGGCACACCCTTCATGCGGATCACTGCGTGCCGGGCCGTGCCGAACACCGCCTTCTCGGGCAGGTTCACGTGCCGGGCCGTGATCTGCCAGCTGTCGTTGCCCGGTTCGCAGCGGGTGAACACCTGGCGCTTCAGCACGACGTTGCCCGCCTCGTCCCGCGTCACCGACTCTGCCCTGCCGCGCAGTTCCGGCGCGGGCAACAGGAATTGTGCATCGTGAACCACCGCCGTTTCCCGGTCGAGGTCGACTTCGGCCCGGATGCCCTGCATCAACAGGTCCGGCTCGCGGATGGTGACGCCCCCTTCCAGCAACCCCTCACGGCTTTCCTGGCCAAGTACGGCGCGATCCGAGCGGATGGTGCGGTTGCCCTGGGTGAGGATGACATCGCCTTCCAGGGTGATGTCTCCCTCCGCCTCGTAGTCGACGGCATCCGCTTCCCCCTCGATGGGCATGGCGTCGTCGTCGACATCTTCCGGATGGGGCAACGGCGGCAGCAGGTAGCGGCCGCTGCAATGCGTCGGCAGGCCGCGTTGCTCCGCCTTGGTGAGGTCGCTGCGGTCGACCCAGTAGGTAGCGGCCGGCGACCGCTCGGCGCTCCACGCGGCAACGGTCTGCAGGCGCGCGCTGAGTTCCCGCGGCCGCTCGTCCCCGGATCGCGAACCCTTATCCTCCCCGGCAAGAAGAAGGCCGGGCAGCAACATCAGCAGGCAGATTGCGCCCGCTCCGGGCGCCCTGCGCCGCCCCCAGGTCTCCGACTTCAACAACCGGGCGGTACGGCACACGGGAAACTCGACTCCAACATTCGGATAAAGCAAACGACTGACATGGCCGCTCGGCGCTCGCGAAGCCAAATCCGCAATTGACGTTCCTTGCAAGCCCGGGACGGTCGGCAGGCGCGGCCGCGATGATACCATCCGGCCATGCACTCCTCGCTTTCGCAATGGGTTGAATCCAGCCTGGACGCAGCCGTTTCGGCAATCGAACCGCTACTTGTGGAAGCGAGCAACCGGCGCTTCTACCGGGTATTGCTGAACGCCTCCCAACATGGGCCGGAGAGCCTCGTCGTCATGGATTCACCGCCGGACCTGGAGCGCAACGATGCGTTCGTCGCCGTGCAGAAACTCCTCGCCGAGCAGGGGCTGCCGGTACCGTCTATCGTCGCGTTGAACATGGACAAGGGATTTTTTCTGCTCAGCGACCTGGGAGGCCGGCACCTGGAAGATGTCTACGGCACCCCTGTGCAGGACTCGGCCCTCGCGGTTGCCATCGACAATCTCGTGGCATTGCAACGCACCGATGCGCCCGACATCCCGCCCTACCTGGAATCCCGCTTCCGCGACGAACTGGGCATCTTCGTCGAGTGGTTCCTGGGCGCCCTGCTCGACGAGCCACTGCCGGCAGCCGCCTGCGAGGCGTTCGAGACGCTGATCGACAACGCCCTCGGCCAGCCCCAGTGCCTGATTCATCGCGACTACCACTGCCGCAATCTCCTGGTGGGGCCTGACGGAGGCCTCGGCATCGTCGACTTTCAGGACGCCCTGATCGGCCCCGCGACCTACGATCTGGCCTGCCTGTTGTGGGACTGTTACCACGACTTCGGCGACGGCGAGCGGCGCCGCTGGCAGCGCTACTACCGTGGCAGGTCCCGGTTCCCGTTCGACGACGATGCGCTGTCGAGAGCCCTGGACCTGACCGGCCTGCAACGGCAGTTCAAGGCCATCGGCATTTTCGCGCGGCTCAAGCTGCGCGACGGCAAGCCCGGCCACATGCGCTACATCGTCCCGGTCCTGGAGTCGGCGACCCGGATCTGCGCGTCCTATCGCGAAACCCGGCATCTTGGGAACTGGCTGACCGGCCTCATACCCCAGGCACGAAGGGCGTTCGACGCTTCATGAAAGCCATGATCCTCGCCGCCGGCCGGGGCACCCGCCTGGGCGCGCACAGCCAGACGGTTCCCAAGCCCATGCAGGCCATTGCCGGGAAACCCCTCATCGGCTACCACCTGGATTGGCTGCGCAGCGCTGGCGTAACCGACGTGGTGATCAATCTCCACCACCTCGGCGACCAGATCAGGGATTACGCCGGTGACGGCGGGCAGTTCGGCCTGGCCGTGCACTACAGCCCCGAGGAAACCCTGCTGGAGACCGGCGGCGGCATCGTCGCCGCCCTGCCGGTGCTGGGCAACGAGCCGTTCCTGATTCTGCTGGGCGACATCTTTACCGACTTCCCGTTCGCCCGGTTCGCCACATCGCTGCCGGAGAATTCGTCGATGCACATGCTGCTGACGCCCACAACCGGTCGCCGGGCATGGGGCGATTTCGACTGGGTGGACGGGCGCGTCACCGGCCGCGGCGAAGACTACGTTTACTGCGGCCTTGCCCTGTTCGACCCGGTGCTGCTGGCCGGCCGGCGCGTCGAGCCGTTTTCCCTGCGCGAGCCCATGTTCGATGCCGTGGTCCGCGGTCGGGTCACCGGGCAGGTGTGGGACGGTTACTGGACGGACATCGGCACGCCGGAACAACTGAACGAGGTGCGCGAGCGGTCCCGCTGTCCAATGAGAAAGTGAGGGTGAAATTGGTCTTGTTGCGAGGCTTGTTGAAGTCGGATGCCGTTTGCGCGATGACGGGATGATTGGGCGAGAAGCGTCGCTGGTCAAGAGCGACTTGGGTGATTTCGAGCCAATCGGTTGGTCTGGATCGAACGCATGGGTTCCGGTGGTACAGACCACTTGTGAAAAAAAATGGTTGTCGGTCCTGTGGAGTTGTGGGCGAGAGGCCCGCGAGTGTGGGCAGGCGGTGGGCAACGCGCGCCTGGCGCGTTGTCCACGGGCTGTCCACACGGCCCGCAGGGCGTGGGCCGGTCCGAAGGACTCGTCCACAAATCCACAGGACGGTTCCGCTTCCTGATGTCGCCACCCGTCGCCCATCATCCGGCGGCTCGGACGGCCGTGCTGCCGTCACCGATGAGCCGGAACAGCTCGCGCCGCTCGGCCTGCACGCGCCGAACGGCCTCCAGATCGGTCTCGGCCGTTGCCATGGCGTCCAGCAAGGCAAAGCGGACACCGGGTTTGAGCAAGTGCTCGGCGTCGGCCAGGCTGCGGAGTTTGGCGTAGGGCGTCATGACGTGCTCGGCGAGGTACTTGCGCCGAATCCTTCCTTGGCCGTCCCGGTACTCGGTGGCGAACAGGCAAGGGCGGTGGAAGTTGAGGAAGGGGGACAGGGTGGCCTGCGCGAAGCGGTTGACCTCGGGCGCGAAGCGCTGCGGGATGTGGTCGTGGCCGAACCACTTGCGGATCACATTGGCGTTCTTGCCCTCGACTAGCGCGTTGTCGTTGGAATGCCGGGACCGGGACTTGGTGAACCGCCCGACGCGTAGCTTCTCGAGAAGCGCAGCGACCCGGTGGTTGATGTATTCGCTGCCGTTGTCGGCGTGGAAGCCGAGGATCGGGAACGGAAAGGACAACAACAGCCCCTCGAGCAGCGGGACCAGGAAGCGCTCAGAGATACCCACTACCGCACCGACGAACTCGAACTGGGTGACCTCGTCCACCAAATTGATCAGATACACGCCCTTGATCCCGTCCCGATCGCCTTGGTGAACGGTGTCGACACGGACATGACCCGGCTGCCCATCGGGTTGCGGGGCCTGGCGCAGGCCGATGCTCACCGTCACCGCCCGCGTCTTGGTCCATACCGTGCGCTTGGCGCGATAGGTCGAGGAGGCGCGCAGATTGTAGATGTGCCCGTTGGAAATCGTCGCCAGCCGCTCGAAGCGCGGATCGCCAAACACCTCGTACTGGCGCCGCAGGATCTCGCGCGTCGCCAAGCCCGACATCTGCTCGAACGCTTCGTCGACCTCCGCCAACAGACGGATGTCCGCGCCGCTGTACTTGCGTACAAACGGTCGACCGCGGGCGCCACCCCGCCGATCCCGGATCACCCCCGTCTCGCGCCACTGCCGGACCAGACGCTCCATCTGCTGGCGCGAATGGCCGGTCGCAACCACCAGAAACTTCAACACCACCCCCTTGTCCCGCTTGCCGAGCGTCACGTAGCCGAAGCGCACCAGCGTTTCCCGAATGAAGGTGTAGACCCCGCCCCGATCCTGGGGATGAAAGATCACCGCCTCGTTGCCCTCGATGAAGGCACAAAGCTGCCCGATGGTGCGTAGCCGCCGCGTTTGGATGTCCACGATCATTCCAAAATGATGCGCCTGACATCCCTTCACCCTCACTTCGCGTTGGAATCAACCCTCCGCTTCACCCTCATCTCGCGTTGGACAGTGCGGCGGTTGGGCAAAGCCTCCCGACCTCTATAAAATGCCGTTTTGCCAAGGACGGGACACCGTCACCCACTCAGATGCAACCCTGGATCGCCCCGTCCATCCTGTCCGCTGATTTCTCCCGCCTCGGCGAAGAAATCACCGCCGTGCTCGATGCCGGCGCCGACATCATCCACTTCGATGTCATGGACAATCACTACGTGCCCAACCTGACCATCGGGCCGCTGGTGCTGCAATCGCTGCGCAAGGCGGGCATCGACTGCTTCATGGACGTGCACCTGATGGTGAAACCGGCAGACCGGCTGATCTTCGATTTCCTGGATGCCGGCGCCAACCTCATCAGCGTTCACCCCGAATCGACGGAACACCTGCACCGGACGCTGTCGCTGATTCGCGAAGGCGGCGCGCAGGCGGGCATCGTGTTCAACCCGGCAACGCCCCTGCACGCCCTGAACGAGGCGATCGGCCTGGTCGACCTGGTGCTGATCATGTCGGTGAACCCCGGCTTCGGCGGCCAGGCGTTCATTCCGGAAAGCCTCGACAAGCTGCGCCGCGTTCGCCAGAGCATCGACGAGTGCGGCCGGAATATCCGCCTGGAAGTGGACGGCGGCATCAAGACAGGCAATATCGCCGAGGCTGCCCGGGCCGGCGCGGATACGTTCGTGGCCGGCAGCGCCATCTTCGGCACCGATGACTACGCCGCCACCATCGCCGCCATGCGCGCCGCCCTGGATTCCGCCCATGGCGCTTGATCCCCGGGGTTTCCGGGGTTACCTGTTCGATCTCGACGGCACCCTGATCGACACGGCGCCGGATATCTGCGCCGCGGTGAACCACGCCCTCGAACAGTTCGGCTACGCCCCGGCTCCCGAATCCCTGGTACGCCACTGGGTCGGCCACGGTGGCAAGCACTGTATCGAGCATGCGGTTGCGGCGGCGCAGGCGGATGCCGCGGGCAATCCGTCTGCCGGCGAACCAGCCGCAGCGCTCGACGGCCATGCGCCGGGCGGTGGTCAACCGGCGGAACCGCCGGGCGCTTCGCACACCGCGGTCGACCCCGCACTGGTGGATGCCATGCTGGAGCTGTTTCTCGACCACTACGGGGCGCACATCGCCGATATGAGCCGGCCTTTTCCCCACGTCGTAGAGACGTTGCGCACTCTGTCGGAACGGCGGGCGAAGCTGGCCGTAGTGACCAACAAGCGCATCGAACTGACCCGCAAGCTGCTCGATGAACTGGAACTCACCGCCTGGTTCGACGCCATCGTCGGCGGCGACACCGCGGCGAACCCGAAGCCGGCGGCCGACCCCATCCTGTACGCCTGCGACCGCATCGGCCTGTCGACGCAGGAAATCCTCTTCGTCGGCGACTCGCTGACCGACGTCAACGCCTCCCGGGCCGCGGGCTGCCCGGTAGTGTGCCTTCCGGACGGCTACAACCACGGCATCGCGCCGGAGCGGCTCGGGGCCGATGCGATCATCCGGTCGCTGGGAGAATTGGTCTAGCCCGCACCGGTCCTGGCTCAAAAGGCCGATTCGCCGAGCAGGCTGCGGCCGATTATCAGTTGCTGCATCTCCGGCGTACCTTCGGTAACGGTGAGAATCGGTGCAATCCGATACAGTTCCTCCACCGGGAACTCACGGGCGACGCCGTTGCCGCCGTGAATGGCCACCGCATGCCGGGTGATTTCGCAGGCGGCCTCGGTGGCGAAGTGCTTGGCCATGCTGCTCTCGATGTCGCTGCGCTCACCGCGGCCCGCCAGGTCGAGTGCCCGGTACAGCAGCAGCCGCGCCGCGTCGATCTTGACGGCCATGTCGGCGATGCGCGCCTGTACCAGTTGGTGGCGGGCAATGACCTTGCCGTGCTGTTCCCGGGTTCTGGCGTACTCAATTGAGTGGTCCAGCGCAGCCCGGGCTACCCCCACGGCCAGCAGCCCGACCAGCGGGCGCGAGCCGGCCAGCAGCGTCATCAGCCGTTTAAGGCCGTCGCCCGGCGGCACGAGCAGGTTGGCCGGCGGTACCTTGGCGCCGTCGAAGTGCAGCTGGGCGGTCGACTGCCGGTTCAGGGCCATCTTGGGAATGTTGCGGCTCTCGTAGCCTGCTTCCCGGTCGACGATGAACAGGCCAATGCCGTCGCCCGGGCCGTCCTCGTCCCGTGCGACGCAGATGCAGAAGTCGGAGTAGTGGCCGCTGGAGATCCACTGTTTTTCTCCGGATAGCGCGTAACCGTCACCGTCCCGGCGCGCCCGGCACCGGAGTTCGGCGATGTTCGAGCCGGCGCCGGGTTCGCTGATGCCGATGCAGCCGAACTTTTCACCGCCGAGCAGGGGAGCCAGGTAATTCTCACGGATGGACTCGGAACCGGCGGCGAGCAGCAGGCCGGCTTCCATCTGGATCAACACCACGATGGCGAGGTCCGGGGAGACCCGCGCCAGTTCCTCGAAGAGCAGGCCCACGGTGAGCGGGTCGAGGCCCAGGCCGCCTTCCGCCTCGCCGACCAGGCCATTGCCCATGCCGAAGGGCAGTAGCGCCTGGAGCAGTTCCTGCATGGTATCCCTGGGGATGAAAGTGTCATCGAACCCGGCGATCCGGGGAGCGATCTCCCTGTCGAGCAAGCGGCGGAACGAGTCGACGGCGATGCGTTGTTCGTTGGTGGGCGTGAAGTCCATGGAAAATCCGGTGGCTAGTTTCCTTTACTGGTCTGTTCCTTGCGCTTTAGCGCACCGCGTCCTCGTCCCGGCGCACCGGGGCGGAAACTTTCATGAGTCAGATTGCGCCTTGTTCTGGTAGCGGATCGGCTGTCCGGGAAACACCCGTTGCACCGTGGAATCGTGAACGACAACCTGGCCGCTGACCAGGACGTACGGAATTCCGGTGGAAGGCGCGCCCTGTTCGCCCCGCTTGTGCGTGGCATTGTCGGTGACCGTTTCCGGATCGAAAACGGTGATGTCCGCAATCATGCCTTCCTGGATCCGGCCCCGCGCCTGCATTGCTTCGATCCCCGCCTCCCCCAGGTGCAGCGCAGACCAGTAGCTGAGCTGGCGGAGCGTCTGCATCAGGTCGACACTGTGTTCGCGGCCGAGGCGCAGTACCCGGGCGTGGCTGCCCGCGGTTCGCGGGTGGCCGACGAAGGCGCTGTACGGGTGCTCCCAGGTGAGATCGTTGCCGTCGGCGTCGGTGGTGGGCATGCCGTCGCTGCCCACGGTGGCGTGCGGCCGGGTCAGCCACTCGGGCAGCCAGGCCTCGCGCTGGCGCACGAAGAGCACCACGATGTAACCCGGGTCTTCGTTGCGTTTGGCTTCATAGGTGGCTTGTGTGAAGAATTCTCCGGTGGCCGGGTCCATCATGGAATCTTCGTAGGTAAGCTGCCAGTCGTGCAGCAGTGTTTCCGGCCTCAGGAATTCCGAGCCGATGGGGCCGGACCCGGAGACGTACGGGTAGTACTCGGACCAGGCGTTGTGACCCTGGGCGCGGGCGCCGGCCAGCTTGGCCTCGTTTTCCTGCCAGC
The DNA here is from genome assembly GCA_963663395.1 of Pseudomonadales bacterium. Lineage (GTDB taxonomy): Bacteria > Pseudomonadota > Gammaproteobacteria > Pseudomonadales > Azotimanducaceae > Azophilus. The sequence continues at coordinate 1,827,772 of OY760226.1, read as the reverse complement.
CGCGGTTGTTGTCGTGCACGGCCATGAACGGCGCCCGCAATGCCATGGCGTTGGCGAAGGCTTCGGCGAAACCCAGTGTACCTTCGGCGGGCGGCAGGTTGTTGCCGAGGAAGCGGACATGGCTGAACGTGCCGCGGCCGTAGCTCGCCGCCAGTTGCTGCAGGGCGAACATCTCCCCCGTAGTGACCCCTTTGGCCATGTAGCCCACCGTGGAACCGAGGCCCAGCGCGCCTTGCGCCAGTTCGCTGTCGACGATTTCCAGGATGGCAACCAGTTGTGCGGAGTCCGGGATGGTGACGGCGAAATCCGGCACACCGTTGTCGCGCTCGGCGCGGGCACGCGTGGGACCGATGTGCTGAGCGTCCAGCGGGCCATCGAACCGCAGTTCGTCCAGAACGGCCATGCGGGCGAATTCGTGGGAAGCCGAGACGCCGTGGTTGGTCTGCCAGCGGCCCTTGCGCGCGGCGTACCAGGCGCCGACGTTGATGCCGCCGACCTCCAGGTCCAGGGTGGTGGTGACGCCGTCGCGCAGCATGAGCTTGCTGCCAAAGCGGGTCTGGCCGTGCACGTGGGTGTCGATGAAACCGGGCGCGACGACCAGCTCCCGTGCATCGATTTCGATCGCGCCCCGCAATCCCCCGGAGGAGATGCGCACAATCCTGTCGCCGCGGATACCGAGGTTGGCCACCTCGTCGAACCCGGTCTGCGGGTCCATGACGCGTCCGCCGGAAATGACGACGTCGTAGTCGGCAGCCCATGCGGCCGGCAGCGGGCAGGCGAGGGCCAGGGCCAGTACCAGGGCCAGCGCGCGGAGCCCTGGCCGGAACGGTTCAGAGTTCATTCTTGTAAATCCGGCCGTCTTTCACGATCAGCGCAATGCGCTTCAGCGGACGAAGCGCGGGTCGCGCCAGCGAACGCAGTCGCTGGTGATCTCGTCGATGCTTCTCAGCCCCATCAGCGTCATGTTGCGCTCGAGTTCGCCCTTCAGGATGTCGATGACCCGGGTGACGCCCGCCTCGCCGCCGGCGCCGAGCCCGTAGAGATAGGCCTTGCCGATCAATACGCCGCGGGCGCCGAGGGCCAGGGCCTTGATGATGTCGGTGCCGCGCCGGAAACCGCTGTCGACCAGGACTTCCACGCCGTCGCCCACCGCATCGACGATTTCCGGCAGCACCTCGAGGGTGGTCGGGGCATGGTCGAGCTGCCGGCCGCCGTGGTTCGAGATGACGATGCCGGTGGCGCCCATGTCCGCGGCGAGCCGGGCGTCGGCAACGGTGGTGATGCCCTTGATGACGAACTGCCCGCCCCAGTCGCTGCAGAGCGCCGCGGCGTCGTCCCAGGTGAAGCTCTTGTCGAGCTGATCGGCGAACCATTCCGCCACCGAGCCGAAATCGTCCCGGGTGGAGTCGTCAACGTAGCCCTCGATGTTCGGAAAGCGCCAGCCCGAATTCATCAGGTAGTCCAGCGTCCAGCCGGGCCTTTTCGCCAGTTGCCAGAGTATGCGCGGGGTGGCTTTGGGGGGAATGGAAATCCGGTTGCGCAGGTCCCGCTCCCGGTTGCCGTGGGTGGCGCAGTCGACGGTGAGGAACATGGCGCCGTAACCGGCCGCCTTGCAGCGCTGGACGTACTCGCCGGTGATGGACCTGTCCTTCAGCACGTACACCTGGAAGAAGCGCGGCCCTTCGCCCACGCCGGCCACGTCTTCCAACGAGAACATCGCCGAGGAGGTGGTGCCGTACAGCACCTGAGAGGCGGCCGCCGCCCGCGCGGCGGCGAGTTCGCCCCGGGAATGGTAGAAGCGGCTCGCCCCGGTACTGGACAGGATGAAGGGCACCGCGGTGGGCATGCCGAGCAGGGTCGTCGACGTGTCCACCGAGGTCACATCGACAAGCACCCGCTGCAGCAGCGACAGTGCGGCGAACGACTTCGCGTTCTCGCCCCGGGTGTACTCGTCGTCGGCGCCGCCGTCGAGGTAGTCGAAGATGAAGCGGGGCAGGCGGCGGCGCGCGAGTTCGCGCACATCGTCGACGTTGTACGCCTGTTGCAAGCGATGGTGTGTCGACAAAGTTCGCAAGTCAGGACCCGTCGTCTCTCGGCACCACTCTGACCGTGTTGTGTCCCCCAAGCGTGATGGTGCCCTCGTTCGACACCACGCCGTTCAGATCCTGTGTGAGGATGCCTTTCATGACGTATTCGATGATCTGCCTACCCTCGTCGGATGTCGTGCTGACCGGTACGACATGCCCCGTCTTCGTCAGGCGGGCGGGCAGGAAACCGATGTCATCCACGGCGCCGGCCCTGGAAACCAGGGCATAGGCCAGCATCGTCATCCGGGCATCGGGATGCAACGGCAACAGCGGCCAGTCGTCGTGCCAGACCAACCCGTAGAAATCCGGGTCGTCGGCAGGCCCGCTGAACTGCTTGATGGCTTCCACCGGCATGTCGACGGCGATGTCGAAGACGAAATGGCCAAGCCCGTAGAAGATGGGCTTGCCCCTGTACCACTCGATGCCGCGCAGAATGTGGTGGTGATGACCGAGCACGAGGTCGGCGCCTGCATCGATGACGATGCGCGCGATCCTCCGTTCGTGATCGGTCAGATGGAACGGGCGCTGAAAATCGCCCCAGTGAAAGGAGGTGACCACGATATCCGCCCGTTCCCGCGCCTTCGCGATGTCTTCCTTCATGTTCTTCAGGTCGGTGGCGTGGGGTACGGCCCGTATCCTCGGGGGGACGCCCGGCGTGTAGTTGTTCTCGATCGGTTCGATGTAGAGGTTGTGGGAGCGCATGGGCACCAGGCCCGGAAAGCTCGCCCGCGCCTCGTAGCCGTAGGGGAACATCGAAGCGTAGGCCAGGTAGGCGATCTTCAGCCCGTTTCTCTCGATGATGGCGGGCTCACGTGCGGCGGCAAGATTGATGCCGGCCCCCACGGTGCGCACACCCATTTCGGAGAGGCGCTGAACCACTTGCAGCATGGACTCGGGCCCGGAGTCCATTATGTGGTTGTTGGCCATCGAAACGACTTCGAAACCCGCGGCGGGAAAGGCTGCCAGGTTGGACAGGGGTGCGTAGGATGGAATGGCGGCGGTCAGGGCAATCCGCGGTTTGTCCGAATATCCGGTTTCCACGTTCCCGAAAAGAATGTCGGGTTCGTCCAGGGCCGGCTGAATTTCCTTGAATACCCCTTCGGGGTCGTCCCGGTTGATCAGCAGGTCTCCCGTCAGGCCGAGGAGGACTGAGTTTTCCGAACGGTCGGCCGCAATGGCGGTCAAGCCCGTGCAGAGCAGCAGCACTGTTGCCAGGAAAAGCAGCTTCCGGGACAGGTTCTGCATTCGATTCACGTTGGGCCTGCGCATAGTTTTGACAGGGAGTAGCCGCAGGGCTCGATTGCCCGCAGTCGATTTAACTAGGGATCGATACCGGTTGTCATGCAAATCGTGCATCCACACGGTCTCGATATACACCGGTTCGAAACGAGCCGGTAACGGATTGTGCCTTGATCCCTGTCTCTGCCCTGATCCCGTCGTGCGACCGTTCGGGCGCAAGCACCCACACGGTTGCGGGTCCCTTCACCAATTGACCATGAACGTGCTTGAATTGATAAGTGGTAGCGTCCGGCGCTGCCGGATACTAGTTTGGGGCAGCCTGCGCAAGGATGGCCCCATCGTCAATGTCCGAATGTACAAAGAGGGATTGATCCGATGCAATTCGAAGCGAAAGCAATGGCGCCTGGCGTACTGTCCGCACTGGTGCTCCTTGGAGCTGCGCTTCCCGTGGCCACGATGGCGCAGGATGCCGTGCTCGAGGAGATTATCGTCACGGCCACCAAGCGCGCCGAGGACATCAAGGACGTGCCGATGTCGGTGGAAGTGGTCAGCGGTGAGGCCATCAACGACTACCGCATCGTCACGCTCGAGGATCTTTCCGCAACCATCCCCAACTTCGTCGTTGCCGAGGGCATCACCAACAACAACGTGGCCATGCGGGGCGTCGGCTCACTGGGCGACCGCGGTTTCGAATCCCCCGTTACCCTGTTCGTGGACAACGTCTACAACCCGCGAACGCGCCAGTACAGGTTGCCGTTCATGGATGTCGACAGTGTCGAGGTGCTGCGCGGACCCCAGGCGGTGTTGTACGGGATCAACTCGACGGCCGGCGCCGTCAATGTCGTCTCCCGGTCGAACCAGCCAGGCGATGCGTTCGAAGCAGCAATCAACGCCGGGTATGAGGTGGAGTTCGACGGTTTCTTCGCGAACATCGCGCTCGGGGGCTCGATCAGCGAAAACGCCGCGGTGCGCCTCGCGTATTCCCATACGGACGGCGGCGACGGATTCTACGACAACGTCACCACGGGGCGGCGCGAAAACGCCCGAACGGAAGATGCGGTGCGGTTGAGCGTCGTCCTGACGCCGACCAGCCAACTCACCCTTACCGGCAAGTTCTCCTATGCGGAATACGACATGGTCAACGGTTCGTTCGGCGAGATCGCAAACGGCATCGGCCCGGCACTGGAGCCCGATGACGGCGTGCTGAACTGGCGCACCAGCGCCGATACGTACCTGTCCGACCGGTCCGGCACGGTGTTGGGCAAAAGCGTCGATCCCGGCAGCGAGTCCGATTTCACCTCGGCCGTGGTGCAACTCGACTACGAGCTCGAGGACGGCACGATCCTGTCCGCCATCGGATCCTATTCGGATTTCTACTACATCCTGAGCACGGACATCGACATGACCGTCGGGGGCTTTGTCCCGGGCGCCGTTTTCCCCATCGGCGTGTGGTCCGCGGCCGCCACCGAAACCGAAACCGGCACGCTGGAGTTGCGCGTGACCTCACCGAGAGGGCAAACCCTGGAGTACATCGCCGGCCTGTACTATTTTGACCAGGACTACTTCGAGCCGATCGGCAGTGGCACCGACGCGGTGCTGCTGGCCGGTGGGCCGGCTTCGCCCCTGGCGCCGTTCTTCGACACGCTGAGCGGCGGGGAGGTCAGCGTGGGCGAGAAAATGTGGTCGGTTTACGGCGCGCTGACCTGGAATGTGTCCGACGCGTTCCGGATCACCGGTGGCCTGCGCTACACCGAGGATCGCAAGGATGCCACGCGCTCAGGCGTGTGCCTGATAAACGGCAGCGGAACTCCCACACCGATTCCCACAGGGGGCATCAACTGCCCGTCTATCGTTTCCGCCGATGGCGAAAAGAATCTGAGCAAACCCATGCCCGAGATCGCAGTGCAGTGGGACGCCTCGGAAAATGTCATGCTCTACGCCAAGTTCGGGCAGACGTACAAGTCCGGCGGTTTCGCAACCGCTAACGCGACTACGCCGGAAACATTCGTCTACGACCACGAAAAGGCAACGGGCATCGAAGTGGGGATGCGCTCGCGCCTGGCCGACAACCGCGTGGAACTGAACCTGTCGGCGTTCAAGACGGAGTACGACGCTCTCCAGGTCAACGGCTTTACGACGCTCCCCAACGGCAGCGTGATCACCACCATCGGCAATGCCGGCGAGGCAACGACCCAGGGCATCGAAATCGACGGTCGCTGGGCCGCGACCGATTGGCTGCAGTTTGCCGGGTCGCTCGCCATCCTGGATGCAGAGTACGACAGCTACGAAAACGCACCCTGTTCAAGAACGTCCCAGGCAGCGGGCCTGGCTGTATGCGACCTGTCGGGCGAAGCACTGCCGTTTGCCCAGGATGTGTCCGCGAACCTGTCGGCGGACCTGGACGTACCCGTGAGCGACGCGTTGCGCCTGGTGGGCGGAGTCGTGGTTTCCATCGGCGACGATTACTTCTCGGATACGACCCTCGAGCCGGACCTGAGGAGCGATTCCGTGACCAAGCTGGCTGCGCGCCTTGGCATTGCAGACGCGAACGATGCCTGGGAGATCGCCGTCTCGGGCTTGAACCTGACCAACGAGAAGGTGATTACGGGCAGTAACGTGCTGTTCGGATACGACATTGCTTATCTCGGCGCCCCGCGCACGATAATGTTGCAGGGGACGTATCGATTCGGAGGCAACTAACCGCCTGAATCTCGTCAGATTCAAATGACCGTTTCTGCGCCTTCCCTGCGGTAAGGCAACTCCGTCATTTGTGGCGCGGCGGCAGTCTTTCAAATATGGGACCCATCACCCGCCGCGATTTCATCAACTCGACGCTGGTCGGCGCGGGCGCATCGTTGCTGTCGGCCTGTTCGCCGATCGAGCGCGTCGAAAGCTCCCTAAGCCGAAGTTCCAGCCATTTGACCCGTTCATTGGAGTTAAGCGACTGATTGCAATACGGAAACAGCGTTTTCGGATTGTCGAAGTGTTCCCATGTATTATATGACGTTAATGTTGTAATGCGGTGTTATATAGAATACTATCGTTCCCATGTACATCGAAACCGTCCCCAACCGCAGCTCGCCTCCCGCCATCCTCCTGCGCGAAGGCTGGCGCGAGGGCGTCAAGGTCAGGAAACGCACCTTGGCCAACCTCTCCAAATGGCCCCCGACGCTCGTCGAGGGCCTGCGCGTGCTGCTCAAGGGCGGCACCGCGGTGTCGCGCCTCGACGACGCCTTCGACATCGTGCGTTCCAAACCCCACGGCCATGTCGCCGCCGTGCTCGGCACGCTGCGCAAGCTGCGCCTGGACCGCGCCATCGCCGGGGCGGACTCGCCCGAGCGCCGGCGCGTGCTGGCGATGATCGTCGCCCGGGTCCTTGAGCCGGGTTCCAAGCTGGCGACTGCCCGGAGCCTGGCGGCGGACACCGCGCACGACTCGCTCGCCGAGACGCTGGCGCTGGAGGACTGCGACGAGGACGATCTGTACGCCGCCATGGACTGGCTGCTCGAGCGTCAGGACGCCATCGAGCGGCGCTTGGCGAAGCGCCATCTTGAGGACGGCGCCCTGGTGTTCTACGACCTCACCTCGGTGTGGCTGGAAGGACGCCACTGCCCGCTGGGGCGGCGCGGCTACTCGCGCGACGGCAGGCGCGGCAAGCTGCAGATCGAGTTTGGGCTGTTGTGCGACGCCGAGGGCCGTCCGGTGGCGGTGGAGGTGTTCGATGGCAACACCGCGGACCCGGCCACCGTGGGCGCGCAGGTCGACAAGCTCAGGCGCCGCTTCGGGTTCTCCAGGGTGGTGCTGGTGGGCGACCGGGGGATGTTGACCGAGGCGCGCATCCGCGAGGACGTGAGGCCCGCGGGGCTGGACTGGATCAGCGCGCTGCGGGGTCCGGCGGTGCGCTCGCTGGTGGAGTCCGGCGCGGTGCAACTGTCGCTGTTCGACGAGACCGACCTGGTGGAGATCCGCAGCGACGCCTATCCGGGCGAGCGCCTCATGGTGTGCCGCAATCCGCTGTTGGCCGAGGAGCGGGCGCGCAAGCGGGAAGCACTGCTGCGGGCCACCGAGGCGTTGCTCGATCCCATCGTGGCGGCCACGCGGCGGGAGAAGCGGCGCCTGAAGGGCGCGGACAAGATCGGCCTGCGCGCGGGCAAGGTTGTCGGCAAATACAAGATGGCCAAGCACTTCGATCTGGCTATCGAGGACGACGCGTTCGGCTATCGGCGAAAGCCGGAGTCCATCGCTGCGGAGGCGGCGCTGGACGGCTTGTACGTCGTGCGCACCAGCCTGCCCGCGGGCGAACTCGACGCCGAGGGCACCGTGCGCGCCTACAAGCGCCTGAGCGCGGTCGAGCGCGCCTTCCGGAGCCTGAAGACCGTGGACCTGAAGGTGCGGCCGGTGTTCCACCGAACCGCTGACCGGGTGCGCGCGCACGTGTTCCTGTGCATGCTGGCCTACTACGTGGAATGGCACATGCGCGCCCGGCTCAAGCCGCTGCTGTTCGACGACCACGACCCGGCCGCCGCCGAGGCGGCGCGCACTTCCATCGTCGCGCCGGCGCGGGTCTCCGACGCCGCCAAGGAAAAAGCCCGCGGCAAACGCACCGCCAACGGTCTGCCGGTGCACAGCTTCCGCACCCTGCTCGGCGACCTGGCGACGATCGCCAAGAACCAGGTCGTGCCCCGGTTGCCCGGCGCCGAACCGTTCGAGGTCCTCACCCGGCCCACCGCGCTACAGCGCGAAGCCTTCAAACTCCTCGGCGTGCGTCTGGAACGTTCCCAGTAGCGTCCCCCTCGGTTTTTTGAATTATCCGGAAAATCAATGGGTTGGATCAAACATCATCTGGAAGTTCAGCCTAAGGGCACATCCGCCGCTCGGGCTCCCTGTTGGGGATTGGTACGGCTTCGGCGGCATCGGTGACTACGCCGCGTCGCACGGCAACACACCGGGCGCGATGTTCGAGGCGCATCGAATGCGCCATGGAGATTTTGATGCGGTGCGGCCCGATTGGGTCGACACCGGGGAGGTTTTCGATACGGTAATAGTGGGCGCCGGCCTCGCCGGTCTCGGCGCCGCGTACGAGTTCGCCACCACGATGCCCGGTGCTGCGCGCTGCCTGGTCCTGGACGACCACCCGCTGTTCGGCGGCGAGTCGAAGCAGAATGAATTCTCCGTGGGCGGCTACCGGCTCACCGCCCCGCAGGGCTCCAACGGGTTCTCCATTCCACCCGGCGAGAGTCGGGACGACCTGGCCTACGCGGTGGGAGACGCGTACTACTACGACCGCCTGGGTGTCCCGCGGCAGTTCGCCTACAGCCCGCCCACCGGCGGCGCCGAGTCGATCCGTTTCGGTAACGACAACTACGGCTTCCTGCACTGGCTGCAGGACCGCATCGATGTCAGCCACTTTCAGGGGGGCGGAGGCGAGGGGCGGCACGCGCGCAACGTCTGGGACAACGAGTTGCGCGAACTCGCCGTGCCGGGCCAAGTGCGCCGGTCGCTGCTCGAATGGTCCCGTACACGCGCCCGCCCTCATCCGCGGGAAGGTCTGGAAGCCTGGCTGGACACGCTGTCGTGCAAACAGTACCTGGAGGACGTGCTCGGCCTCGACCCCGCGGTCACTGCCTATGTGGACCCGATCATTGCCGCCGGGGTCGGGTCGGCCTGCGACACCACGTCCGCCTTCGTCCTGTACGCGACCGGATTGCCCGGATTCGGGGGCTATCACGACATTTACCTCGACCACCGGCACTCGTTTCCCGGCGGCAATACGGGTTTCGCCCGCTATTTCCTCAAGCGCACCATGCCGCGGGCGATAGCCGGCAACGATACATTTGAAGACATTCTCTCCGGCGCCGTCCGCTTCGATGAACTCGACCGGAATGGCGAACGTATCCGGATGCGCCTTTCGGCCACCGTGGTGCGGGTCGAACACGACAACGTCGACCCGGCAGCATCGGACCACGTGTGGGTGAGCTATGTGAAGGACGGCACGGTCTACCGGGTGCGCGCCCGCGGCGTCGTGATGGCGTCGGGCGGCTGGGTCAACAAGCACGTAGTAAGAGACTTGCCGGAAGCGTCCGTTCAGGCCTACGACTCCTTCAATCACGCCGCGTTCCTGGTCGCCAACGTGGCCCTCACGAACTGGCGCTTCATGCATCGGCTGGGTATATCCGCGTGCCGCTACGACGGCGATTTCGGTTTCGCCTGCAACCTGCGCAATCCCATGGCCGTGGGCGCCGACGTCCCGCCCCACGACCCGGGCAAACCGGCCGTGTTGACCTTCTACGTTCCCTTCATCACGCCCGGTGAACCCGCCGCGGTACAGGGCAGCATCGGGCGGCTGCAATTGTTCTCGACGAGCTATGCCGACTACGAACGGCGCATAGTCCGGCAGATGAACGAGCTGTTCGCCGCCTCCGGGTTCGATGCCGCAACCGATATCGCGGGCATCGTTCTCAACCGCTGGGGCCATGCGTACGTGATGCCCGGGCCCGGATTCTTCTTTGCAAGGAACGGAGGACCTCCCGCGCGCGCGATAGCCGCTCGCCCCCACGGACGCATCGGTTTCGGGCACAGCGAACTGCAGGGCATGCAGCACTGGGGCCCGGCAGCGGCGGAAGGACGGCGCGCGTTCAACGAGATTCGAGAACGAAGTTGACCGCTATCGGTCTGACTCCGGGCCAGGAGCCTGGGCCGTAGGAAGTCGCGAAAGCGAAAATTCGCTATCGCCGCGCCCTTGGCCGATCGATTGAGGAGAATATCGAGCCATATTTGACGAAATCGAGCGGTCAAGGGCGTGGATGAGAGCGGATTTGCAGCCGCGAATTCCTACGGCGCAGGCTCCTGTAGCGCATTCTTGTAAATCACGCCGTCTTTCATGATGACGTCAAAATTGGCATCCGGATCAGTCATCACGTTGATATCTTCCAGCGGGTCACCGTCAACCAGCAGGATATCGGCGTAAGCACCGGACCTGATTACCCCGGTTTCACCCAGAGGGTAAGGATTGTTCTGGCCGGTTTCCTGAATCAGCCGGCCCGCATTGCCGGTTGCAGCCTTGAGTGCTTCTGCGTTGCTCATGTACCGGGCCAGGTAGGTGAATTCGCTGTTCGCCTTGTCATCGAAAGCCGTGGCCTGCGTCGGCGGAGCCACTATGTCGGTGCCGTAAACCATTGTTACTCCCGCTTTGACCGCCGCTTTCATCGCGCTGGGGTAGGTGTCATAAACGGGTTTCAGTTTTCTCATGCTGGCGGGCGTGAGCAGCGTCTCCAGGACTTCCCATGGGGTCGCATAAACCGCCGCCAGCGTCGGCCCCAGATACACACCCTTGTCCGCCATTGTTTTTGCGGTTCTCTGGGTGATGAACGGCCCATGCAGTATGTACCTGACGCCGTTTTCTACCGCTTCGTGCACGGCCTCGTCCGTAAACGCATGCGCAGCCACAAAAGTGTCCCACGCTGCAGCGGCTTCGACCGCAGCGCGAGTTTCCTCCGGAGAGGATTGCCTGGAATGCACGGGGTCAAACTGGCTTGAAATGCCGCCACCCGCCATGATCTTGACCTGAGACGCCCCGCGTCGCAGGTTTTGCCGAACGCAACGACGAATTTCGGTTGCACCGTCCGCAATGCAGGAAAAGTGGCTGTCCCAGGGGTGTGTCCGGTTCCCCGGTAAATTGGGGTGCGGTTCGGTCCCCGTTCTGAAGTCGCCGTGCCCCGAAGTCTGGCTGATCAACGCCTCGGATGGATATATTCGCGGGCCCTTGAAGATCCCTTCGTCAACCAGCCGCTGCGCAAATTTCGCCGGGCCGCCGGCGTCCATTATCGTGGTGAAGCCGTTCATCAGCATGCCCTCCAAACGCGCTGCCGCAACAGCACCGTGATATGGCAGGCTCAGGCTGTTTCTGGACTCGGTAACCTGTCTGAAAATGGCCAAGTGAGTGTGCATGTCATGCAAACCGGGCATCAGCGTGCGGCCGCCGCCGTCAATCACCTGCGCATTGTCCGCACTGAGTTCCCGGCCGGTGGCCTTGATCAGGTTGCCTTCGACCAGAACCTCGACTCCTTCAGTCAGCTTGTTGGAATTGCCCTCGAAAACATTGACGTTGGTGAACAGGATCTGGTTCGGACTGTTTTCTGCCGGTAGGGGTAGCGGCAATGCCAGGATAAGCGCCAAAGCGGCGCCAGACAGATGTTTCATGCTGGATGTCTCCATTGCCCATGCCTTGGAAGTTAGCGATTGTTCTGGATTACCCGTCTCTGACGGTTATGTTCGACACTTGGGACTACAACTCGCAACGAGCCGATACACCGAGGACCGCGAGCGCTGCGCCATACAGGCCCTGATTCGACCCCGACGAGCCCTGTGCCGTCGATTCACCGTTCAGCGCCCCGGTGCCGGTAAACGAGGTACACGCCGTATGTCAGCAGCGGAATCACGAACACGACTATGAAGCTCGCGAACATGAGCGAATAGCCGCGCAGGATGAGTGCGACTATGCCCATGGTACCCAGCGCCAGGCTCGACAGGACCACTACCGTCGCCACCCCGGCATGGCCGAGCCGCGACATGGTCCTGCCCCGATGGCGGGCGTGCCAACCGTCGACGCGCTGAATCAGGCCCTGCATCAACGCAACCCCGGTTTGTGCCACCAGCACGAACATGACCACCACGTAGATGTTCAGCAGCAACGGTGTGCTTACATTCTGGAACATCCAGTACGCCGGAATCCGCTCGTCGACTATTTCCGGGTAGTGCAGCATGAAAGTCGCGTGGAAGATCGCGGCAGGGATGACGCAGATGAGCGCGGCCACGATCGCCGCTGTGAACGCCTCGGCCCGTGAGCGCAGCCCCATCGCGCAGTAGAGAAGGATCGGCAGGTATCCTGCGTTTACGATCGCGTACTTCAAGCCGGTCATGATGCCGCCAGGCTTGTGATCGACTGTCGCGAACTTCCCGGCTATCTGATCCATGTAGCCACCGAACAGCTGCACCACCAACACGGCGAGTACCGCGAACAGCGCGGCGATCGACACCATCATCGACTTCTCGACAACCTCCCGGCCGTAGTAGTTCAGCACGACGACCAGTATGAATATCAGCACCGATCCAAGCCAGACGGCGGTGCCGAAATGATCCTCGAGCACGGTGCCGCCTACGGTGATCGTGATCGACATCGCAAGCAGCAGGCCGATCACGATCACGATCTCGTAAAGGAACCACCCCCGCCCGAGCAGGACCTTGAAAAAGCCGACGTAGTCATAGGACTTGAAGAGGCGTGCAATCTCGAAGCTAAGCCCGAGCAACACCACATAGGTGGCCGACAGAGTCGCAAGCGCGACCAGCCCGCCAGTGGGCCCGTTGCTGCTGACGAATTCCACGACTTCGCGTCCCGAGCCATAAGATGCACCGAAGATGGCGGAAAGGAAAACCGCCGTCGGAATAACCAGCACGCGAAACAGGTAGGTATCGAGCATCTTTTCGATTTAGGCGCCTTCGCCGGGCCGGAGTTGCTGCCGTCGCGCCCGTGACTAGAACTCCAGGAGGAACTCCACTCCATAGCGGGCCGGATTGCGCGCCTGGTTCAGAATCCAGCCGGGATTGACGGCATTGGTAATCAGGCCGCTCTCGATGTTGTCCGTGAGGTTCTTGCCGAACACGGCGATTCGCCAGTTTCTCGAATCGGGCGAGTAGGCGACGCTCGCATCATACTCTTCGTAGCTCGACCCCGGAAAACCCAGGTTGTCATCGGTGGATTCAACGTCGTCCACGTAGCGGTAGCTGGCGCGCAAGGTCAGGTTGCCCGGCCCCGCGGGAATGTCGTAGGTGAGGTGCAGTTCGCGTTGCCACTTCGGAATGAACGGCATGTTGGTGCCGTCGATGATCACCGGTGCGCCGCCGGCACCACCCCGGGGGTTCAAGAAATCCTTCAGTTCCGCGTCGATGAGGCCCATGTTGGCCTGCAGCAGCAGGCCGTCCACGATCAACCAGGACGTTTCGAGTTCGATACCCTGGATGGTTGCCTTGGCGGCATTGGAGACGGTCTGAAAACCGTCGGTTCCAACGACCGTGCGCTGCAGGTCGTCGTACTCGTTGAGAAACAGGGAGAGATTGATGCGTGCGCGGCCGTCGGCGAGGTCGGCCTTCGCACCCACTTCGAATGCGTCGACGGTCTCTTCGTCATAGGGTCCGGGCACCACGCCGACGTTCTGCCGGATGTTGAACCCGCCGCTGCGGAATCCCCGGGTATAGGACCCGTAGAGTTGCGCGTCTTCCGTGGCAAGGAACTGGATGCCGGCCTTGTACGTGAAGTTTGACCAGTCGTCCTTGTCTTCGAAGTTGAAGGGGCAGGTCCTGGGATCGGTGCCGCCAAAGCCGGTGCAGGCAAGCGAGCTGCCGAACTGGCCGATCTGCGTTTCTTTCTCCTCCCAGGACTGACGACCGCCCAGGGTCAGAACCCACTGCTCGGAGAGGGCGAAATCCGCCTGTGCGAAGATCCCGACCACCTGGTGGTCGGTGCTGCTGTGCGCCTGCAGGCCGCCGCCCAAGGCGGCGAACAAGGCTCCGAAGCGGCGTTCGCCGTAATTGAACTCCTGGTCGAAATAGAAGAGCCCCGTAGTCAGGTCGACGGTCTCGGAGATGCTCGTGTTGAAGATCAGTTCCTGGCTGAACTGCTCCTGTTCGATGAAGGAGTTGTTCACGTCGAAGATGGCGATGATGCTGCCGTCGAAGTCCTGCGTCAGGTCTTTCTGTTCCAGGTCGCGCAGGGCGGTGATGGACTTCAGGGAGCCCATCGGCAGATCCCAGTTCAGCTCGATGGACCCGCTGACCCACTCGGCGTCCAGGGGGTGGTCGTTGACGCCGTTGGCGACGGGATCGTCGCTGTCCCGCGCGCCCGCTTCGCTCAAGCCGGGAATGGGTTGCACGCCCAGCAGCAGGGTATTGTCCACGGCCCAGATGGGAAGCGGATCCTCCTCCGACTGGCCGAATTCAAGGCGCAGGTCGGCAGTGAAGGTGTCGCTGGCAAGCCAGGTCAATGCACCCCGGACGACCTGCTGGTCGAGTTCGCCCAGATCGTCGAATCCTGCCGCTTCTCCGGCCGGGTTGTCCATCCAGTCATCCAGTTGAGTATGGAAGACGGCAATCTTGCCGAGCAGCCTGCCCTCGACCAAGGGGCCACTGATGGAAGCGGCGGCCTGCAGGTTGCCGTCGTTGCCCCCGATGACGCGAACCCGGCCGCTGAACTTCTCGGTGGGCTTGCGCGTGCGCAGCAGGGCGGCGCCGCCGGTGACGTTGCGGCCGAAAAGGGTGCCCTGGGGCCCGCGAAGGACTTCCACGGCTTCCAGATCGAAGCTGTCGAAGACTATGCCCGCGGAAATGCCGTGGTACACGCCGTCGACGAATACGCCCACGGCCGGGTCGTCGGAGAGTACGGTGCCGGCGACGCCCATGCCACGGATGAAGAAGTTGACGTAGCCCGGAAACGTGGCGCTGGAATAAGCCGTCGCATTGGGCACGTTCGCAGTGATATCTGTCAGGTCCGCCGCGAACAGGGCTTCGATCTGGTCGCCGGAAAAGGCTGAAACCGCGAGCGGTACATCCTGGACGCTTTCCAGATCGGCCCGCTTGCGCGCCGTGACCAGCACTTCTTCAACCAGTGCAGCCGTGGCGGAGGACGATTCCGCGTCCGGTTGTTCCGACCAGCTCAAGGGCGCCGCGCCGGCGCACAGGCACCAGATCAGGCTGCAGGATAGTGCCTTGGAAACTTTCATGTTGTCTCTCCGAGGGTTGCGGGACATTAGGCGAACCGGGGCAACGTATTCGAGCCCAACCCTATTATCTCTCCGCGCAGACAACGCGACTTGTCAAAAGGGGTACCGGCTCTGTCCCGAGGTAACAGGCTAACAGGGCGATGCACCGATCGGAAAGGAAAGCGGCTGCAATTGTTCTCAACGAGCTATGCCGACTACGAACGGCGATTCTCCTGCAGATGAGCGAGGGAATCCTCGCTGCACCATGGTGGCGAATACTCTAAGGGGCGATCTTTTGCCTGACGGCCTCTCCTCTCGGCAGCTACCGGCATGACACCGGGCTATGGCGCATTCATGTAAATCGCGACTCCCGCTATTCTTGCGATAGATCGGCGGAATCCGTTTCCTCCCGCCTCGAGTAGCTGTCACTCCGGCGTAACGCCCTGGCCGCTTCGAGAACCTCCACGAACTCGTCCCCTTTCAGCACTTCAATGATCTCGATTTCTTCGATCAGTTGCGTCGCGACGCGTTGATAGATCAGGGCCGACGCATCCCTTGTGTCGGGGAGGGCGACGATGCTGATGCTGAGCGGTTCATGTGCGGCAATGAAATAGGCAACCAGCTTCGCCCCGGGTATGCCCTCGATGAACACCCGCGCGGCGGCTTCCGGATCTTGCGGATCGGTTACGAGCCCGTCCCATACGGCGGGGTCCGGCCTGGCCATCAGTACGAAATGTCTGAGATCGTCCCGGTCGGGCGTTGTCTCGGCCATCGCGGTCGACGGCAGGACGGTGGCCGTCAGCATGGTGATGGCGGCCCACTGAAATTTCATCGATTTCACGGCAGACTTCCTCGTCAGAGCGTGTTCTTGAACACGATGCCGTCTTTCATGATCAGGTGCAGGTTGTTGCCAGGGTCGCTCAGGACTTCCGGGTCGTCCAGCGGGTTGCCCTGCACCAGCAGAATATCGGCGTAGGCGCCTTCCTCGATGACCCCCAGCCGGCCTTCCGGATACGGATTGTTGGGCCCGGTCATGGCAGCCACTTCACCCCCCCAAAGCGTTGCGGATTTCAATACGCTCACGTTGTCGAAGAACTCCATGTAGATGCCGAACTCGGCGAGCTGCAGTCTTTCTTCCGTGGCGAGGGTTCCGTTGCCCCAGGGCGCGACGAGGTCCGTACCGTAGACGAATTTCGCGCCGTGTTCGGCGAATGCGCGAATCGCTGCACGATAGGCCTGAATGGCCGGCACCACCTTGGTGTAACTCTCGGGGCTCAGCATGGCCCGCAGTTCCTCGAGGCTGCGCCCGAGAACCGTTCCGGTGTTGAACTCCACGAAGACCCCGCTCTCGACGATGCGCCCCACGGCCTGCTCTATCTCCTCCGGGGTGCTGTCCATCATCGGAACGTGCTCAAGCATGTGTACGCCGGCATCGAGCGCGTGGTGGACGCCTTCCGCGGTATGGCAATGCGCCGTCACGTAGGTTTTCGCCTGTTCGGCGACCTGCACCACGGCGGCGAGTTCCTCCGGTGTGGACTGCAGGGCATGGATCGGGTCGAACTCACTCGAGACGCCGCCGCTGACAAAGACCTTGAAGAAGTCGGCACCGTTGCGGAAGCTCTCCCGGGCCGCCCGCGCGAACTCGTGCGGCCCGTCGACGATGTAACCCAGGTGCCGCTCGTACCAGTGCTGGGGGCCGTCGCCGAAATGGGGGTTCTCGTTGGTCAGACCCCTGAAGTCGCCGTGCCCGCCGGTCTGGCTGATCATGGCTTCGGCGCCGTACACCCTCGGCCCGGGCGCCAGGTTGCCGTCAAAGAGCTTGCGCAGGTAGGTCGACGGGCCACCCGTATCCCTGACCGTGGTGAACCCCCGCATGAGCATGGCCTCGCCGCGCACCGTGGCCAGGGCGCCCACCATGAACTCGCTGACGTTCTGGCGTGCCTGTATGGCGATCGGGGTGTAGGCGGAGAAATGGACATGGGAGTCGATCAGGCCCGGCATGAGGGTGCGGCCGCCGCCATCGATTATTTCAGCGCCGGGTACCCCGATCGCATCCGTCGAGACGGCTTTGATGAGGTTTCCTTCTACGAGGACGTTGGCGTTTTCGAGCCGCTTGCCGTCCATGCCGTTGAAGACATGCACGTTGGTGAACAGCGTCCGGTCCGGGCTGTCCCCGGCGGCGCTGGTGGCGGCAAGACAGATCGCGGCCGCTATTGCGAACAGGCGCAGGATGGGTGTGGTCATGACAGGGGTTTGCGTAACTTGTGAATCGGGTTCGGCATTGTAGGGCATCGCATGACGGGCCTACTGTGTTTGGCCCGTCAATGTAGCAGCTTGCCAGGAGCGTTGACCTGTCGCATCGGGCAAGTGCGCTGTCAGGCCGGGGAGGAACCGGGCCGTTTCTGTTGAAACCGGCAGGCCAGCGGCCCATTTGCTGCACGATTTAACAAACAGGGCTCGAGAAACTGGAGGATACTATGGCTTTCGGACGCTGGCGGGGAAGGAGACCATGACAGGCCGCATCGAGCAACGCATCGGGGATCTCGGTTTGGTGTTGCCGGGACCACTCAAGCTTCCACCGGGCATGAAAGTGCCCCTTGCATGGGTCAGGGTGCTCGGCAAGCGCTTGCTCGTCTCGGGCCACGGCCCCCAGGAAGCAGACGGCTCGATGGCGCAACCCCTCGGGCAGGTGGGTGCGGAGGTGACGGTCGAACAGGCAACCGAGGCGGCTCGCAAGGTCGCACTCACCATGCTCGGCACGATTCAGCGCGAGATCGGCGACCTCGACCGCATCGACTGCTGGGTGAAGGTCTTCGGCATGGTGAACTCGGCCCCGGGATTCACCGGGCAAACGGCGGTGATCAACGGCTTCTCCGAACAGGTCATCGAGATTTTCGGCGAGGAACGCGGCCTGGCAACGCGCTCCGCCGTCGGCATGGCCGCGCTTCCCTTCGGCATTCCGGTCGAAGTGGAGGCGGAACTGCAACTGAAATAGGAACGCTCGGTGAGCCTCCCGGCCGTCAGCCTCGACGACAAGTACACCGCCGACCAGGGTCGCGTCTACCTGACCGGCACCCAGGCCCTGGTGCGGCTTCTGCTGGTGCAGCGCCGCCGGGACCTTGCCGCGGGCCTCAACACCGCGGGGTTCATTGCGGGATACCGCGGTTCGCCGATGACGGCGATCGACATGGAACTCTGGCGGGCGGAACAACATACCGCGAAACACGAAGTTCGTTTCTGGCCGGCCACCAACGAGCACATGGCGGCGACCGCCGTCTGGGGCACCCAGCAGGTGCACTATTTCGGCGATGCAGACTATGACGGCGTCTATGCCATGTGGTACGGCAAGGGGCCGGGCCTCGACCAGAGCCTCGATGCCATCCGCCAGGGCAACTACCACGGCTCCGCGAAGCACGGCGGCGTGCTGATCCTGGCGGGCGACGACCCGGCCATGCGCTCCACCGTCGACGCCTATCACTCGGAGTTGCTGTTCGAGGACCTGCTCATGCCGGTGCTGTACCCGGCAGACATCCAGGAGGTGTTCACCCTGGGCCTCTACGGCATCGAACTGTCCCGTTTCAGCGGCGCCTGGGTGGGCTACAAGCTGCTGCCGGAAACCATCGAGACGGCGGCCAGCATCCAGGCGGGCCATGACGGCATCGTCATTGCGCGGCCGGAATTCGAGTTTCCCCCGGATGGCGTCAATGCCCGTCCCGGCGATTCCTGGACGGTGCAGGAGAACCGGCTGCGCGGCTACAAGCTGCCTGCGGCGGTGGCGTTCGCACGGGCCAACCGGCTCAACCGCATCACCCACGACAGCCCGCGCGCCCGTTTCGGCATCGCGGCCATGGGCAAGACCTGGAGCGATAGCCTGCAGGCGCTGGCCGACCTCGGGTTCGACGCGGCCGTGCTGTCGGCTGTCGGCATCCGCATCCTGAAGGTCGCCATGCCATTCCCCGTCGACCGCGAGACCTATCGGGAGTTCGCGGAGGGACTGGAAGAGATCCTGATCATCGAAGACAAGCGCGAGCAGATCGAGAATGCCATCCGCAGTGTCTGCTACGCGTTGCCCGAGGGCAGCCGGCCCCGCATCGTGGGGCGCCTCGACGATCGCGGCGCAAAGCTTGTGGACGATGTCGGCGACCTGCACCCGGACAAGATCGCCCGGGCGCTCGCCGGGCGCATCGGTGTGTTCCACGACAGCGAACGCCTGCGCGCGCGCCTCGCCTTCCTGGACCGGCAGGCGGCCGCGGAGCGGCAGCGTGAGGCCCTGACGCTGGCCCGGCTGCCGTATTTCTGCTCCGGCTGCCCGCACAATACCTCCACCCGCGTACCCGAGGGCAGCCGCGCCTACGGTGGCGTCGGCTGCCACTTCATGGCCAACTGGATGGACCGCGAGGTCCATTCCTACAGCCAGATGGGCGGGGAAGGCGTGGCCTGGATCGGCCAGGCGCCGTTCGTTCGCACCCCCCACGTCTTTCAGCAGCTTGGCGACGGCACCTATTACCATTCCGGCATCCTGGCGATCCGCTCCGCCGTCGCTGCCGGAGTGAACATCACCTACAAGATCCTGTTCAACGACGCCGTGGCCATGACCGGCGGTCAGCCGGTAGACGGCCAGCTCACCGTCCCCCAGATCACCCATCAGGTGCGCAACGAGGGCATCGGGCGCATTGCCGTGGTCACCGACGAGCCGGAGAAGTTCGGCAAGCAGCCCGGGTTTGCACGCGGCACGACCCTGCACCACCGGGACGACCTGGATTTCGTGCAGCGGGAACTGCGCGAGGTGGAGGGGGTGTCGATACTGATCTACGACCAGACCTGCGCCGCCGAGAAACGGCGCCGGCGCAAGCGCGGCAGTTACCCGGACCCGGCCAGACGCATGTTCATCAACGACCGGGTCTGCGAGAACTGCGGCGACTGCGGCGAGCAGTCGAACTGCGTTGCCGTGTTGCCTGTCGAGACGGAGTACGGCCGCAAGCGCGCGATCGACCAGTCTGCCTGCAACAAGGACTATTCGTGCAACAAGGGGTTCTGCCCCAGCTTCGTGACCGTGCTTGGCGGCACGCTGCGCAAGGGACGCGGCCAGGTCGATACACCGGCCGTTTGGGAGGCGCTGCCCGAGCCGGAGCAGATCGTCATTCCGGCGGACGGTTCCGTCGCGATGCTGATCGGCGGTGTGGGAGGCACCGGCGTGGTCACCATCGGCGCCATCCTGGGCATGGCGGCGCACATCGACGGCAAGGGCGTCTCCATCGTCGATCAGTTGGGGTTCTCCCAGAAAGGCGGCCCGGTCACCACCCACATCCGCATCGCCGAACGGCCCGGAGTCATACGCTCGGCGCGCATCAATGCGGGCGGGGCGGACCTGATCATCGGCTGCGACCTGCTGGTGGCCGGCGGCGACCAGGGGCTCGCCGTGGCGGACCCGGAGCGGACGCGGGCGGTCGTGAACACCTGGCAGACCATCACCGGCGATTTCACCCGCAACCCGGATCTCGTCTATCCCGGCGACAACCTGCGGGAGCGATTGCTGGGCGCCCTGGGAGCGGAGCGCGTGGATTTCATCGATGCCACGCGCATCGCCACGCGGCTGCTCGGAGATTCCATCGGCAGCAACCTGTTCCTGGTGGGTTACGCCTGGCAGCAGGGCCTGGTGCCCCTGTCCAGGGCGGCAATCTTCGATGCCATCGCGCTGAACGGGGTCAGCGTGGCGTGGAATCAGGAGGCATTCGAGTGGGGCCGGCGGGCGGCTCACGACCTTGATGCCGTCATGTCCGTTGCGGGCGCGACGTCCTCCGGCGCTGCAGAACCATCACTCGACGAGTTGCTCGACCGACGTGCAGCGGACCTGGCGGACTACCAGAACCCGGCCTATGCCGAACGCTACCGATCGCTCGTCGACACGGTGCGCCGTGCGGAACAGAGCCGGACGCACGGCAAACAGGGCCTGGCTGAAGCGGTGGCGCGTCACGCCTACAAGCTCATGGCCTACAAGGACGAGTACGAGGTGGGGCGCCTGTATGCCGACCCGGAGTTCCGGCGCAAGCTGAACGAGCAGTTCGAAGGGGACTACAAGCTCCGCTTCAACCTCTCGCCGCCGGTCATCGCCCCGAAGGACAAGGTAACGGGCCTGGCCCGCAAGATGGAATTCGGCGGCTGGATGCTGCCGCTGTTCCGGCTGCTCGCCCGCCTGCGTTTCCTGCGCGGCACGGCCTTCGACCCGTTTGGCCGCACCGCCGAACGGAAGCTCGAGCGGCGACTCATCGTCGACTACGAGCAGACCGTCGGTGAACTGCTCGACGGCCTGAACGACGACAACCATGGGCTCGCGGTCAACATTGCTTCGGTACCGGACCGTATCCGGGGTTTCGGCCACATCAAGCTGGCGAGCGTCGAGGCAGCCCGGGCCTGCCAGGCAGACCTGCTTGCCGAGTGGCGGGCGCCCGGCCGGGGCCAGGCGGCCGCCTGATGGTTCGTGGCAATGATCACGCGCTACGCCGACGCGTTTGAGCAGGTGAACGGCCGCTTCCCCGGCGAGGGGTAGTCCGTTCAGTTCACCACGCCGGACTTGATCAACCGCCGGATCTCGGCATCGCCCAGCCCCCACCCGGACAGGCTCTCCTGCGCATCTTCCCCCGGGCCCGAAGGCGGCCCCTGAATGCCGGACGGCGTCCGGGAGAAGCGCGGGGCGGGCGCCGGCTGCAGAATCCCGTCGACCGTCAGATGGCTTTGCCGGGCCTTGCTGTGCGCGTGCTGCGCCGCCTCGGTGAGGGTCAGCACGGGGGCGAAACAGGCATCCCGGCCTTCGAAAACCTGCGTCCAGTCATCCCGGGTCCGGGACTTGAACAGTTTTTCCAGAGTCCTGTGGTGATCCGGCCATGCTTCGGTGTTGTACTGATCGGCCGGGTCGATTTCATCCGTATCGAGCGCTTCGAGCAAGGCGGTGAAGAAACGCCGCTCGATGGCGCAGACCGCCACGTATCCGCCATCGCGCGTCTCGTAGCTGCGTACGAACGGGGCGCTCCCGTCGAACAGGTTGACGCCCCGGCGGTCGGTCCACAGGCCGCCGGCGAGCATGCCGTAGAACAGGGTCAGCATGGACGCGGTGCCGTCCACCATCGCCGCATCGACGACCTGGCCCTTGCCGGAACGGTTCGCTTCCAGCATGGCCGCCAGCATCCCGAGCGCCAGGTACAGTCCACCGCCGCCGAAATCGCCGATCAGGTTGAGGGGTACCGGCGGTGGTCTGTCCGCGTCGCCCAGCATGCCGAGCGCACCCGCAAGCGCGATGTAGTTCGTGTCGTGGCCAGCCCTGGCGGCGAGTGGCCCTTCCTGTCCCCAGCCCGTTATGCGGCCGTAGACCAGGCGGGGATTGCGGGCCATGCAGTCGTCAGGCCCCAGGCCCAGCCGCTCCATGACGCCAGGGCGGAAACCTTCGAACAGGGCATCGGCGCCGGCACACAGGCGCAGCACCAGGTCAGCCCCCTCGGGGTCCTTGAGATCGACCCCGATTACCGGCCTGCTGCGGTTCATGAGGTTGTATTCCGCCGGCATGGCCACACCCCGGTCGCCGCCGGCCGGATTGTCGATGCGAACGAGCCGGGCACCCATGTCCGCCAACAGCATGCCGCAGAATTGGCCGGGCCCGATGCCGGCGATCTCGATTATTCTGTATCCCTCGAGCGGTCCCATGTGCCGTTTCCGCAACGCGCTGTATGGATGCAAGCCGGCCGCCCATGCCGGGGCGCGGCTGACGTCCGGTAAACGATTGCGAGAGTTTACCGGGACTGGCCCGCGGACAAGGGTGAATCCGGGCAAACAAACGGTCAGGTGGTCGGTGCCGCGATCAACGGCAGGCCGCGGCCGTGGCCATCGGTTCCCGCACCGGCGAGACGGGAGACGGCCCAGTCAATTGACGGGGTAGAGCCCGGCCCTGGCCTGGTCGCGGTAGACGCTCGGTGATTTGCCGGTCCAGCGATGGAAGGCCCTGGAGAAATTGCTGCAGTCGGAAAACCCGAGCAGGTAGGCGACTTCGCTCACGGAAACGTTCGGTTGCTGCATGTACTGTTCCGCCAGTCCCCGGCGCGTGCGGTCGAGCAACTGCTGATAGGTGGTGCCGGCTTCCGTCAAGCGATTGTGCAGCGTGCGCACGCTCATGTGCAGGGCGCGGGCCACTTCGGCCTTGCAGCAATGGCCCGAGGGCAGCAGCTCGATAAGCTTGGAGTGCGCCCGGGCCACCACGTCCGCCTTCTCCAGCCGTGCCAAAAACTTCACCACCACTTCGTCGTTCAGGCGCGCGAGTTCCGCGTTGGCGGCGGGCAGCCGCACGTTCAGGTCTTCCCGATCGAAATAGAGCCCGTTGCGCGCGGCGCCGAACTGCAGGTTCGGCCCGAAGTACCGTTCGTAGTTGCGCCGGGTGCCCGGCACTATCGGGCAGATCAGTTCCACGCGCCGCGGATAGTAGTCCGGCCGGTACATGAAACGGATCAGCTTGAGCACCGTGGCGATCTGCCCGTCAATCATCGCGCGGCCCACCTTCGACACCGGGTTCGACGACTGAGAAGGGAAAATCAGCACAGGATCAACGGCGGCCTCATCGAAGGTGACCTTGCCCATCGTCGTTATGAAGGAGTGGTAGCGTACCCAGCGCTTGCAGAAAGCGCTGAGCGTGCTGCTCGAGAGCAGCGCAAGCCCCAGCGCGTGAAAGGAGGTCGGGTGCACGAAATCGGAAAAACGCAGCCCGAAACTGCAGTCGCCCGTGATTTCCACGGCTTCCGCCACGATGCGGCGATGCACGGACGGTTCCAGGCGGGTGGTGGGATCCTGCACGCGGGCAAGGTCCACACCGGCGTTGCGCATGACCAGTTCGGCATCGACGCCGTAGGATTCGAGCGTCTGGTAGATTGCAACGGCAATCGGTCCGAATGAGGATTTCTGCAGCGGCAGCGTCGCTTCCAAGGCTGCGTCCCTAATTTCCGACCAACGATTATATCGCTATCGCCCAAATGGAGCCCCAATGCCCAAGGTCATCTACATCGACCCGCTCGGAGTTCGCCACGAGGAAGAGGTCGACATCGGCTTCTCGCTCATGGAAGGCGCGTTCAATCAGCAGATTCCGGGCATGGTCGCGGAATGCGGCGGCGCGGCGGCCTGCGGCACCTGTCATTCCCACTTCAGCCGTGATTGGCTGTCGCGCCTGCCCCCGATAGAAGACCTCGAGGAAGGGATGCTGTGCATGGTGGAGGGCAGGCGGGCGAGCAGCCGCCTGGCCTGTCAGATCCACATGACCGAAGCGCTCGACGGGATCGAACTGCAGATCGCCGACAACGGCTGAAGGGAGACCGCCGTCAACAAATCCGCGTCCGGTTGCACCGGGCCGACTCGTCGCGGTCAGAATTGGGGTTCGGTTTCATCCTTCCTGACCTTGCCGAACAGATCGATGTTGTCGTCGATGCTCACCGCCAGGGGACGGCGGGCAAGCCTCGCTGCCGCACTCGTTGGCACCATCGACTCCCACAGGCGCGGCGGCAGAGCGCTCCCATGCGAACGGCGCCGCACGGCATCCCAGGGGATCGATTCACCGGGGTCGGCGTGGTGCGCCGAGGTTTCGTCCGCCGGGTGCCGCAGCGACTCAAACGACTTCCGGATGTCTGCCTCGAGGCGGTCCCGCGCTTGCGCCAGCGGCTCGGTGCGCACCCCCGCATCCAGCAGGGGGTCGGCATCGGGCCCGTCGAACCATTGCAGTACCGGCGGCAGCCGGGTGGGCAGAGCGGAAGCCAGGTCGCGCCGTTCGCCGTCATCCAGCGCCTTCAGCCAACCGTCGATGCAAAGCTGGTGGAAATAAGCCTCTTCGCCGAACCGGGTAACCAGGTTGGCGGCGGGCGCGAAATTGCCCTTGCGCAGCGTGTCGGAGAATCGCCACAAGGCCTTGTCGGCCAGATACAGGGTCAGAACGAAGTCGGCCCAGTTCTCCGGGGGCGCGTCGAGCAGCGCCATGCTGTGAATGTCATCCGCCGACCGGGCGAATTCGAGTTGATGCTCTGGAAGCCCGTAGTACTCCTCCATGAACCGGAAGAGGGCCCTGGCGTGACCGAGCTTTTCCTCGGCGATTCCGGCCATGGAGGTGAAATCGGTCAGTTCCCGGCCATTGAGCATGCAGGTGACGTACCAGTGCCCCAGCACCCAGTTGCTGTCGGCGATACAGAGCAGTTCACTCTTGAGCGCAGCAGTGATCTCGGCCGGATAACTCACCACAGGGCAACCATCAGCCGGGGAGCCGGTGCTGCCACTTCAGCCAGCCGAATCCCTGCCCGCAGTCGAGGCATTCGAACATCATCTCCGCCACGCTTGGGCCGTAGGGACTGACCAGCCGGGTATGGGTGGATTCGCACCAGGGGCAGCGCACCTGGCCATCGTATTCTTCCGTTGGCCGGAAGTCCCTGCGGGAACCCGCCGCTGTCCGTCGGTCGTTCATCAGGCGAGCCCAACCGTGCCGCTGCGCGCCCCCTGCAGGCAGTGCATGAACGACTCTGCCGGCGCCACGCACAGTTCTACCCACTGACGTTCGGAGTACAGAATGCGCGCGCGGGCCACGGCGAGTTCCTGATTGGGCGCCACGATGCTGCCGATATGGGAAAGCGGACGCTCGACCTGGTCGCGGCCGAAAACCTCGAATTGCTGGTCCAGCGATGCGGAACGGCCCAGGGACACGGCTCTAATGGCCCGGCGCGGGCACACCAGACCGTGACACGCCCGGTGAATTCGCTGCTGTTGACGACCGCTGTAGCTTATTCATGACCAGATCCGGCTAGATTCGGTAGCCGCTTCGCGCCGCATATCGTTTGGCCCGGTCAGACATCAGGGAGCGGTCCCAACGGGCCTCCCAGTCCACCCGGACGCGTACGTCGCCGACGCCGTCCACGCGCTGCACCTGCCGCCGGACGTTCTCCTTCAGCATCGTGAAGGCCGGGCAGCCCAGGCAGGGAAAAACCAGGGAGACATCGACGTTGCCCGCGTCATCCGCCCGCACGGCGCTCAGCATTCCCATTTCGGTCAGCGGCACGTTGATGTGCGGGTCGAGCACCCGGCCCACCGCGGCTTTGACGGCACCTGGATCGACTACCACAGCGCATCACCCCAGCGTTCTCCGCGCAACCGCTCGTAGGCGCCCGGACGCATGGGCCCGCCCCTGCGCGAGTGCTGCCAGTATTCCGCGTGTGAGCACGGCTCGCCGCTCCAGGTGCAGGCTTCGGCGTCGTAGAGCATGGGATAGGGCATGGTGAGTACCCATCGTTTGCTGTCGGCGTCAAATTCAGCGGGGAAGTCGGCACCGAGGCGGTTCAGGAAGGCGCAGGTCGACTGCAGCCACTTCTCGCGCATGAAGTCGTTGCTCCAGCCACGCACCCGGTAGGTCAGCTGCTCCGGCCGTGTCTTGAGATTGTCCGGTTTGCCGAACCACATCACGCCGAACGGGAAAATCCAGTCGATGCCGCGCTGCACCGCGGCCCGGGTCTCTTCGGAGTGGTTCCAGTAGAACTCCGTCCAGAAGTTGCCGTGGCGCATGTGAAAGCCTTCCTCGAAGTTCACCTTGCGCAGCGTGCGTCGGTAGGGGGCGTAGCTGCAGTGCAGTTCCAGGTCCTTGGTCCAGTGCAGGCCGGCGCGGTCGAGCATCGACTGCATCACCACGAATTCGATGTAGCTGCGTACGGGGATTTCCATGATCGGCCAGGTCCAGATATGGGCGATGTCGTCATGGAAGGCGCGGGCATGCACATCGACGCCGAACTGCTCGGCGAGAATGCCCTGGTGATAGGCGTGGCCCACTTCGTCGAGAATGGTGGCGCACACGGCGATCTTGGCGCCGATGTCGGGCGCGGTGCGAAAGGCGGTGCAGGCCCAGGTGAGCACGCTGATCTCGCTGATCGAGGCGATTTCGACGGTCTGGCGAAGTATCTCCCTGTAGCGCGGGGAGAGTTCCGCGGCATCTTCGAACAGTTCGCCGGCCTCGATTCGGGCGAGCATCGCCGCTTCTACGGCATCCCGATTTTCCGCGGTAGCGCCACCCGCCGGGTTGGTCATGGAATTTATTCCATTATTCAATGATTTAGATGATACTCACCGCACGTTCTCAGGCGATGGTAGGTATTGGCTACAACGGCGTCAAGGTCGCAACGGGCAAAGCATCCGTCGATTCGGTACCGGAGTTCCGGCGAGTTCGAGAGAAAGCCGCACATCGACTTTCAATGCCGGCCGCCGCAATGAACAGCAGGATGGCAGCAACGGCCTGGGGCGCCACAGGGTGCGGTGCCCCTCAGTGCCGGATCGGCAATGAGCGATAAGATCGTCATCAACGGTTGCGATGACTTCCGCCGCCTGCAGGGCCGGGTGATCGTCGACTCCGACCCGGTCACGATTACGGCCGATGGCATTCAGGACTTCTGCCGCGGCACCGGCAACGACGAGTGGATACACTGGGACGAGGAACGCTGCAAGGCATCGCCGTACGGCGCCCTGATTGCACCCGGCCTGTATCTGCCCGCCCTGTTCCCGAGCCTGTTCTGGCAGGTCATGGACATCAACCTGGCACGGATGATCGTCAAGGGCATCGATGGCATCCGCATTCTCAGGCCCGTAACGGTGGGCTCACGCATCCGTTGCAGGGCCACCGTGGAAGAGGTGCTCGATCGGGACAGCGGCATAGAGGTGCACTACGGAATCTCGTTCTCCTTCGCCGATACGGGAGAGCCGGCGGCCGTCGCCACCTTCATCAACCGGTATTGGGATTGACCGGGCTCGTGTTTGGGGAAACGCCCGCTGCCCGAATTGACAAGACTTGGCGGGCATGGCCACCGAGAATGCATCCATGACCATCCCCGATCTCGCCAGATACGGCTATGCCGAGGAGCACCAGCAGATCTACGACACGGTGTACCGCTACGGCCGTGAGCATCTGCATCCGCTCTGCGACCGGATGGACCGGGACGACTGGTTCCCGGAGGCGCAATACCGCTCGCTGCACGAGATGGGCCTGCTCGGCACGTCCGTTCCGGAGCTATACGGCGGCCAGGGACTCGGGTTCATCGAACAGTGCCTGGTCACCGAGGCCCTGTCCTACTGGAATTCCAGCTTCGGCGCCGCCTGGATGGGCAGTGAGAGCATCTGCCTGCACAACATCGTGCGCAATGCCGACGATTCCCTCAAGGCGCGCTATCTGCCCGGCTTCTGCGACGGCAGCCTGATCGGCGCACTGGGCCTGACCGAGCCGGGCGCGGGCTCCGATGCCCTGGGCTCGATGGCTACCAAAGCGCTGCGCGACGGCGATGACTTCGTCATCAACGGCCGCAAGATGTTCATTTCCCTGGGGCCGGTCGCGGACATCATACTGCTGTATGCCAGGACGGCGCCGGACAAGGGCGCCAAGGGGGTATCGGCTTTCGCATTCGAAACTACAACGCCCGGATTCCAGGTGGCACAGCACCTGGACAAGATGGGCTGGCGGGGCGTTCCCACAGCCGAACTGGTGTTCGACGACTGCCGGGTTCCGGCGGGCAATGTCATCGGCGGCATCGACGGCGGAGTGGGTGTGGTGATGAGCGGCCTCAACATGGAGCGGGCTATCCTCTGTTTCCACATGATCGGGGTCGCCCAGCGGGCGATGGACATCACGCTCGACTACGCCAAGGACCGCAAGCAGTTCGGGCAGCCGATCGGGCGGTTCCAGCTTGTACAGGGGATCCTGGCCGACATGTACACCGACCTGCAGTCGATGCGCGCCTTCAGTTACCAGATCGCGAAGGAGGTTGCGGATCTCGAAATCGGCGGCGGCGGTCGCGGCGAGGCACACATGCGCACATCTGCCGTGATGCTGCACGCAGGGCGCGCTCTCATGCGCATCGTCGACAACGGCGTGCAGGTGCATGGCGGCGCCGGTTACATCCGCGACCTCGAAATCAACCGGCTCTACCGGGTAGGCAAGCTGATGGAGATCGGCGCCGGCACCAATCAGATTCGCCAGGTGATCATTGCCGAGGAACTGCTCAAGTAGCCGATATCGACATGATGGTCAGTGCGCGTTCAACACCGGTTCGATTCGCCGTTCTTCTTGGAGGCGGGGCGAGCGCTATCCGGACCCGACAGGAAACGGTTGACGGATGGACTCCGAAGCACTGACGCCCACCAGTACGCACTGGGGCAACTACCTGCTGGAGAGCCGCAACGACCGCGTGGTGGCGGTGCATCATTACGCAGCAGACCGTAATCCGACTCCCATCGGCCAGTCGCTGCTCGATTCCCAGGACCCCGCCTGTCGCGTGCCGGCGCCGATGGTGCGCCGCGGCTGGCTGCAGGCGCGCTGGCAGGCAGGCGGCGGCGGTCGCGGCCGGGAACCCTTCGTGCGGGTCGATTGGGATACCGCCCTGGACCTGGCCGCCGATGCACTCAAGCACGCCATCGATGCCGGCGGCAACGAATCGATCTACGGCGGTTCCTACGGTTGGGCCAGCGCCGGCCGCTTTCACCACGCCCAGGGGCATCTCAAGCGCTTCCTGAATCTGATCGGCGGGTTCGTGCACTCCCGCACCTCGTACTCGGCCGGCGCTGCCGAGGTGATCGTTCCGCACATCCTCGGCATGCCCTTCGGGAGCCTGATGGTGCAGGCGCCGACCATTGCCGACATCGCCAGGGAAACAGACCTGGTGGTGTGCTTCGGCGGGATTGCACTCAAGAACACCCAGGTCACCGACGGCGGTCTCGGCGCGCACTCCGCCACGGATCAACTCCAGGGGCTCGTCGGCTCGAACACCCACTTCGTGAACGTCTCGCCCCTCAAGGAAGACATGGCCGACTTCGTGGGCGCGGACTGGTGGGCGTGCCGGCCGAACACGGACGTGGCCATCATGCTCGGCCTGGCTCATACGTTATACAGCGAAGGCCTCCATGACAGGGCATTCCTCAAGAGGTATTGCGTCGGTTTCGAACGGTTCGTTCCCTACCTGACCGGGCAGACCGACGGGCAGCCCAAGCACGCCGACTGGGCGGCGGGCATCTCGGGAATCGCGGCCGGCGAAATTCGGGCTCTTGCGCGCCGCATGGCCCGCGCCCGCACCCTGCTGGGCATCAGCTGGTCGCTGCAACGGGCCGAGCACGGCGAACAGGGCTACTGGATGATCACCCTGCTCGCCGCGATGCTGGGCCAGATCGGCCTGCCGGGCGGCGGCGTGGCGTATGGATACGGTTCCGTGCACAACATCGGTTTCGCAGGCCGCCGGCAACCGACGTTCCGCACCGGCGCCATGGCTCAGGGGAAGCCGCCGTTGAATCGGTACATCCCGGTGTCGCGCATTACCGAAATGCTGGAGAACCCCGGCAGCGCCTTCGACTACAACGGTGAGCGGCTGACCTATCCGGACATCAGGGTCATCGTCTGGGCAGGCGGCAACCCGTTTCACCACCACCAGGATCTCAATCGCCTGCGGCGTGCCTGGGCTCGCCCGGAGACAGTGATCGTCAGCGACCCGTTCTGGACCGCGACCGCCCGCCATGCCGACATCGTCTTTCCCTGCACCGTCTCGCTGGAGCGCAACGACTTCGCCGCGGGCCGGGCCGACTGCTTCATCACGCCGATGCGCAAGGCGGCCGAACCCCTGGGGGAATCCCGCGGTGACTTCGAGATTTTCTCCGCGCTGGCGGAAAGATTCGGCAAGGCGGTGGAGTTCACCGAGGGCCGGGACGAGATGGCCTGGGTGGAGACACTCTACGAGGCGACGCGGAAAAATGCGGCCCGGGACGGCGTGACGCTACCGCCGTTCGATCGGTTCTGGGCCGGTGAGCAATTCTGCTTCATCGATCAGGTGGAAGAGCGTGAATTCGCGCTCGAAGCCTTTCGCCGGGATCCCGCCGCACACCCGTTGCGCACCCCGAGCGGCAGCATCGAACTCTTTTCGGAAACCATTGCGTCTTTCGGGTACGAAGATTGCCCCGGCCATCCGGTGTGGTGCGACAAGACCGAGTGGCTGGGCGCCGCCCGAGCCAGGGAGTATCCCCTGCACCTGATTTCCAACCAGCCGAAAACGCGCCTGCACAGCCAGTTGGACCATGCCGCGACGAGCCGCAGCGCCAAGAGACAGGAGCGTGAGGTGCTGCGCATCAATCCCGCCGATGCCGCCGCGCGAGGCATTGACGACGGCGCGATCGTACGGGTGTTCAACGACCGGGGGTCCTGCCTTGCTGCAGCCGAGCTTTTCGACGGCATCCGCCGGCATGTGATCGAATTGCCGACCGGCGCCTGGTTCGACCCGCTGGACCCGGCGGCCGAGGACTCGCTGGAGGTGCACGGCAATCCCAACGTGCTGACCCGCGATGCCGGCACCTCCAGAATCGCCCAGGGACCTACAGCGCACAGCTGCCTGGTGGAAGTGGAGCGGTTCAGTGGCCCGCTGCCGGAAGTCAAGGTATTCCGGCAACCGGAAACGGCTTTAGACGGCCCCTGAGTCCGGCAGCGGGCAGCGGGTTGCAGGTCCCCTCCTCCGGGACGCAGCATGGCCGGGGCCTGGATTGAGAGAATCGCCGCGCAAACGGGTAGACTTCGCGGCATCTCCGGGAACAGCTCAGGAATACGATGCATTCCATTCGTTTACACGGTGTGCCGTTCTCGCAACCCGTACGTGCGGTGATGTGGCTGATGCTCTACAAGCAGACGCCGTTCGAGCTGGTGCTGATCAACCCGGGCTCGAGGGGCGAGACCGGCAGCCGGCATCCGGATTACCTCGCGAAGAATCCTGGCGGCACCATCCCCATGATCGAGGAACCGGACACGGGCTTCGTGCTCAGCGAGGCCCACGCCATCATGTGCTACCTGTGCAACACGCACGGCTGGTACGACGTCTACCCCGCTGATTTCCGGCAGCGCGCCAGGGTGGACTGGTACCTGCACTACCACCACCGCAACATCCGGGACGCCTCGATCGGCCTGGTGGCGCCGAGAATCCGCAAGGACCTGAACATCCCGGAGGTCATCCAGCAGTCCGCACTCGCGACACTGACGAACGCCCTGCGCGCCCTGGACACGGGTTGGCTGGCGCAATCCCCCTACCTGACCGGCGAGCGCCTCACCCTGGCCGATTTCGCCGCCTACGTGGAAATCGGGCAGTTGCAGCCCGGTTTCACCAACGTCTTCGATTTCGACCCCTTTCCCAACGTGCAGAGCTGGCTGGAACGCATGAAGCAGGCCGACGGGCACGACGACGTGCACGTGGTGCTGGCCGAACTCGGCGACATCAGCGGCGAACCGCCCACTATGGACGCCATCAGGAACGCCAACAAGAACGCGCTAAGGGCCCTGAAGGGGAAGCTCGGCGAACTGACAGCCTGATCTGCTCATACGGATTACGAACAGTTCCTGCCAACCGGGGCACTGCCGCACATCCTCCGGGTCCGTGCGCAGCCAAGCCAGAGTCCTTGAGCAGCCTTGATGCGGACAGATGAGTCGATGGACAGCCACTCAATAGCAAAGCACCCGGCAGGGCACGCGAATGGCGCCCCGCACCGGAACCGCACCGCGCAGCGACCGCTCCGGGGCAGCTGGCTGGCGCTGGCTGCCATTCTTTTCGGCGGCATCGGCCTGGGGCCGCTGAACGCCGCCTTCGCCGACACCCACAGCCAGCACCAGGGGCATGGGGCGGTCATCGAGCCGCTCCCGGAACACTGCCTGTTCTGCGTCGACGGCGTCTCGCCGTCACTGCCCCCGCATGCCTCGCAACTCACCACGACCCCGGCAAAGGCGCGCCCGGAGCGTGCCCTTGCCGAACAGCAGGTGCGTTCCCGGCGCCCGGCGCGCCTGTCCGCAAGGAGCCCGCCCGTTTTCCTCCTGTAACTGTCCGCAACAACCCGACCAAAGTCCTCTTACAGGAGCTGAAAATGAAGATTCTTCCGTGCGCGGCCCTGGCCACGACACTGCTATTGCCCGCACAGGGCGTTACCGACACCGGCCGCGCCGATGACCATGCCCCCATCGGCGTGATGGCAGACCACGGCCACGACAAGGGGGAATGGATGTTCTCCTACCGTGCCATGCTGATGACCATGGAGGGCAACCGCGACGGCACCAGCGGCCTGGCTCTCGACGAGGTATTGCGGAGCGGCAGCGGCGCCTACCGCATCGCCCCGGAAAAGATGACCATGACCATGCACATGCTGGGCGTGATGTACGCGCCGTCCAACCGGCTCACGCTGATGGCCATGGCGCCATACCTCTCTTCCCTCGACATGGACCACGTCACCGCCGCGGGCGGCGCGTTCGAGACGTCGTCGAGCGGGCTCGGCGACATCAGCCTGGCGGCATTGTTTCCCGCGCCCGGCGCCGGCACGGCAAGTTTCGGCATCGTGGCCCCCACGGGGCGCACGAGTCATCGTGACCTCACGCCGATGGGCAAGTCGGTGCTGCCCTACCCCATGCAGACCGGGTCGGGCTCCTGGTCGGCCACGGGCTCCGTCACCTGGAACCGCCAGCGCGCGGGCAGTTCCTTGGGCGCCCACTTGCGCGGGCTGGTTCGACTTGACGAAAACCGGCACGACTACCGCCTGGGGAATCGCTTCGAGGCCTCGGCCTGGAGCGCCTGGCTGCCCCGGCACGAACTGTCGCTGTCCTTGCGGGCCAGGTACCTTGCCTGGGGCAACATCCGCGGCGCAGACCCCAGATTCGCCGGCGCCGTGGCAGGCAACCTGGTGCCCACGGCGAACCCGAACCTGCGCGGCGGCGAGCGCCTGGAAGCCATCGCCGGCATGAACCTGCTGCTCGGCGGGCACCGGCTTGGCGTGGAAGTGTCGCTGCCGCTGGTTCGCAACCTGGACGGGCCGCAGCTCGAGAGCGACTACGCCCTGCACTTCGGCTGGCAGTATGCACTGGAGTGAATCGGGTGGCGTGCTAACCGGCCAGACCCATCAACAACTCGACCACCAGCCCTGGTTTCGCCAGAAAGGGGGAGTGGGCCCCGTCCCACTCGACCACATTGGCCGCGCGTCCGGAAAAGTCACGCTGCAGGTCGGGATGCAGGGCGCGGTCGTCCCGGCAGATGACGTAGGTCGTCGGAACGCTTTTCCAGGGTGGCGCACATTCCAGCGTGGGAAACCCGTCGATCAACTGTGGCCGCAGTCTCGAGACGGCGGCTTCCGCGTCCTGCGGCGCGCAATCATCGTAGAAGGCTTCAATGCCCAGCACCGGGTCGATGGCTATCAGCCCATCGTTCTGCACCACCATGGCGTTGTTGAGGGCAGTGGCCGGTGGGGCGTTTTCAACATTCGCGGCGATATCTTCCTGTTCATCCGGCATCAAGGCCGCGAGATAGACGAGATGGGCGACATCCAGGCCGGCCGTGGCGTGCGAGATCACGAACCCGCCGTACGAGTGGCCGAGCACGACCGCGCCCGGCTGTCGCCTGATGCACTCGCGTGCCGCGGCAATGTCGCCGGCCGCGCCCCGCAACGGCAGGTCAACGGCGTAAACGTCCACGTCCCGCTGGCGCAGGGCTTCGACGACCCGTTGGAAGGACCACGCGCCATGCCATGCCCCATGCACCAGTACCACCGGTCTTTTCATTTCATTCCCCCGCTCTTTCGTTGCGCAGCGCCTTCTTGTCGACCTTGCCATAGGCGGTGAGTGGCAGCGCCGCTCGAAATTCCATGGATTTCGGAACCTTGTATCTGGACAGCTTACCCCGGCACCAGTCGATTAGTGCGTTCTTCGTAACCTCGGCATCGCGCCTGATTTCGACCACCGCATGCACCTGCTCGCCCCAGTCCGAGTGGGGCAATCCGATGACGCCGGCATCGGCAACCGCCGGGTGCCGCTTCAGCGCCTGTTCCACCTCGCTGGTGTAGACGTTCATGCCTCCGGAGATGATCATGTCCTTGGCCCGATCCTTCAGAAACAGGTAGCCGTCATCATCGATGTACCCGATGTCGCCGGTGTGGAGCCAGCCTTGCCGCAACGTCGAGCGGGTGGCATCGGCATTTTTGAAATACTCCGTGAGGAGATAGGGAGACCTGACAACCACCTCGCCGAGACCCCTGCGGTCGTCGGCCGTCGTTGCCACCTCCACGAACGGAACCGCTTTGCCGCAGGATTCGTGCAGTTCTGGATTGCTGTGGTCGTCCTTGGTCAGGGCCGTGATGTAGTTGGGGCATTCGGTTTGCCCGTACAGCTGAATGAAACACAGCCCGAACTTCTCGATAGCGCGATGCAGTTGCGCGCCGCTCATGGGGGCCGCACCGTAAACGATGCTGCGCAGGCTTGAATGGTCGCGCACCGGCGCGCCGCCGTAGTCGAGCAACCGATAGATCATGGTGGGCACCATGAACGTCCAGGTGACCTTCCGCTCCTCCACCACCGCATGGAAGGTGGCCGGATCGAACCGGCTTTGCAGAATCACCTGCCCACCCTGCAGCAGGCACGCCTGAAGATGATAGCCCGCACTGTGCGGCAGCGGTGTCGACAGCAGCATCACATCGCTCGCGGAGACCTCGCCGGCCACTATGTGCGCGAACAGGTTCACGCCGAGGCTGGCCTGGTTCTGGACCACGCCCTTGGGGGTGCCGGTGGTGCCGCCCGTATACGTGATCATGGCGATGTCTTCGGGCGAGCTTTCCACTGCTGCGAACGTCTCGTCCGCCAGCAGGTCGTCCCACCAGTGATGCGCCGGCTTCGGCACCTCACAGCCCTCCTCCGCTACACAGACGATATGCGACAACGCCGTTCGTCGCGACGGAGCAGGCCCGAGACCAATCAGCAGGGACTGATGTGCAACCAGCGTTGTGGCACCGGTGTCGTCAAGGATATAGGTAACGTCATCGACCGATTGATACTCGTTCAATGGAACCTTTACGGCCCCGATCTTCAACAGCGCAAGGTCCGCAATCACGTACTCCGCACAGTTCTTCAGGTACAAGGCGACAAAGTCCCCCTTCGAAATGCCAAGTTCGGTAAAACCGCTGGCCAATGCGGCGGATTTCGCATCGAGATCGCCGTAAGTCCAACTGGCGTCACCAACCCGCAGCGCGACGCGCGACCGACAGCGGACGATGGCGCGCGTGAGAATGCCGGCCAGGGTCACCCTCACGATCGACCTCCGGGACCGCGTTGATCTGGTAGCATTAGGGTACTGAATTGCATGTTCTGTTACCGATATCCAGGAGGGTGGACTTGGCCAGTCGAAAAGCTACGGCAGCGAACCGGAGCGCTGCCGCTCCGGCAAAAAAACGGACCAGGGCGCGCAGAACCTCGCGCAGCGATCGGCGGGAGGAGATTCGCCGCCAACTCGAGAAGATTTTCCTGCGCGAGGGATTTCGCGACCTCACCATCGACCGGCTCGCCAAGCGGCTCAAGTGCTCGAATCGCACGTTGTACGACATCGCGCCGAGCAAGGAAGAAATGTTCCTGTTCGTTCTCAACCGGTTGCTGGAACGAATCCGCCACCTGGGCTGGCAGGGCGCCCTGGAGCACACCGAGCCCATCAGGCGAATCGAAGCCTTTCTGCAACCCGGCGTCAGTGAAACCAGGGAAGCCGGGGCCGATTTCGTCGAGGATGTGCGTTCCTACCTGCCGGCCAAGCAGATGCTGGCGCATCATCAGGAAGAGCGCATGAAGTTCCTCGAAGACATCGTTTCCGACGGCATCCAGCGCGGCAGCTTTCGCAACGTTCACCCCTACCTGGTGGCCGAGATCCTTCTCTCGGCAGTCACGCGAATCGATGAACTGGACTTCCAGTCGCGCTCCGGCCTGACATTCAGCGAAGCCTTTGCGGAGTTGTATGAAGTGATTCTGCATGGTCTGGTTGTCGACTGAATGCTACGGCGAGACTCGGGTGCGAGCACCCGGGAAACGGCCGGAAATCAATCTCCGCGCTACTTGTACGGTATTATTTTAGCCGTTACACTACCCTAAATATTACCGTTATCCAACCGCTACGGAGGAAGGTCTTTTGAACAGCGAAGCAAGATGCTGGCTGGTGGCCTGTGTTGTCGCGAGCGTCATCCCTGCCGTTCACTCCGCGGAGCCGGGTGACGGTGCGGCCTCGATGACCATCGAAGAGGTGGTGGTCACCGCGCGCAAGCGGGCGGAGTCCATGCAGGACGTTCCCATATCAATAACGGCGTTGTCCGGTGAAGCGATCGACAAGGCCGCCGTCGTCGACATGAACGATGTGGACCGGATGGCCACCAACGTCGTCTTCGAAGGGCTCGACCGCACCAAGCCGCTGGTGTACGTGCGCGGCATCGGTACGCGAACCTACGACCCGGGCAGCGACCCCTCCGTCGGGGTATTCGTGGACGGCGTGTATCTCGGCCGCTTCGGTGGCCACGACATGGACCTGAACGACATCGAGAGGGTGGAGGTGCTCAAGGGCCCGCAAGGCACGTTGTATGGGCGCAACACCATCGGCGGCGCGCTTTCCGTGGTCACCAGGGACCCGACGGATTACGTCGAAGGCAACATATCGGCGGAATACGGCCTGAGCGAGATCAGCGGCGACAATCTCTGGTCGATCGCCGGCCGTGTCGCCGGGCCGATCGGCGACAGCGGCCTGCTCGGCAGCCTGTCGGCCAAACACCGCAACCGCGACGGCTACATTCGCGTCGTCGACACCGACGAGCGGGGCGCCAATGAAGACTCCACGGCCCTGCGCGGCAAGCTCCTCATACCCGTGGGCGAGAGCGCGCAGATCAAGCTGGCCGCGGACTATTCCACACACGACGGCCCGACGCTGATATTTACCCGCGACGACCTCGACGGGCGGTCGCCGTCACCGCTTCCGTTCATCCCGGCACCGCCGCAGCCCACGGACCTGTACCGGCCAACCAGCGACCGGACGGACGTCTACACCGACAAGGACATCCTCGGCATTTCGGCAACCGTCGACTGGACCCTTGGCGACGTCGAACTCATCTCCATCACCGCCTATCGCGAACTGGACTGGCAGGCCACCGACGACCTCGATGCATCGGAACTCGATGTCTCGTTCCTGTCGGAAGACGAGACCTCGGACCAGTTTTCCCAGGAACTGCGCCTGAACTGGGCCACCGAGAACACCAACCTGCTGCTGGGCCTTTTCTACGGCACCGAAGACGTGCAACGGGTGGATTCGATTCATTTCGGGCTGCATGGCCTGGGCCTGCTGGTCGCACCGCTGCCCCTGGTGTGGGATTTTGGCGTGGCGCTGGACGCCACGAGCTATGCGGCTTTCGGCCAATTCGAGTGGAACATCACGGACAGGCTGGCATTGAACCTGGGCGGGCGCTACAGCTACGACGAGAAGGATTATTGGTTCAATACCGTCACGCTGGGCATTCTGCTGCCGCCGTTCACCCTTGACCTGTCGGAGGACTGGGACTCGTTCGATCCATCGGTCAGCCTGGAGTACCACGCAACCGACGACGTCATGCTGTATGCGTCCTGGACGTCAGGTTACAAGTCCGGCGCTTTCCAGTTCGCCGCCTCGTCCCCGTTCGGGGCAAGCAAGGTGGCGGATCCCGAGCAGGTGGACGCCATCGAGGTCGGAATCAAGTCGCAACTGCTCGACAGGCGCCTGCAACTCAATGCCGCCGTGTTCGACATGGACTACAAGGATCTGCAGCTGCTGAGCCTCAGCCCGATCGGCATCGGCAATGTTGCGCTGCTGCTCATCGACAACGCCGCCGACAGCACCATTCGCGGATTCGAACTGGAAACGAAGGCGATCCTGTCCGATTCGTGGTCCATCGAACTCAGCTACGCCTATCTCGACGCGGAGTTCGACGAGTACATTCGCGACGTACAGCAAGGCATCGACTTTTCGGGGAACAAGCTCGCCAGGTCGCCGGAAAACACGTTTCAGTTCGCGCTGAACTATTCCCGGGTTCATGGCTTTGGCCAAGTGGACGGCCGTATCGGCTATGTCTGGCGCGACGAGTACTTCTTCGAGCCGGACAACGACATCATCGACCCGAACTCGAAACAGGACGCGGAAGGGCTGCTGGACGCATCGCTCAACATCGACTTCGGCGACTGGTCGATACTGCTCTACGGCAGGAACCTCACCGATGAGCGCTATCGGCGCAGCGTACTGAACCAGGAAGCAACTCCCCAGCGCACCGCGGGCATCGAACCGCGTACCATGGGCATACGTGTATCACGGGCGTTTGGCGCGGGCAGGAACTGAAATGAAGCTGGTGACCTTCGAAACCGATGACAACAGCCGGAAACTGGGGGCGTTGACGGAGGATTCGAAACGAGTAACAGACCTGCAGGCAGTGCACCTGCGGGCTCATGGCGCCAATCACCCGTCGCTGGAATCCATGCAGCACCTGATTGAAGGCGGCAGCGATGCGCTGGCTGTCGCCGCCCGTTGTCTCGCCGAAGCAACTTCAGCCGAACAGCAGTCTCTCGGCGGGGTAAGGCTGCTGGCGCCTCTGCCGCAGCCCCCGCAGATACGCGACTGCCTGTGTTTTGAAGATCATGTGATCAACGCCATGGAAACGGCTTCCAGGCAGACCGGCCAGCCGCCGGCACAACGCCACGTGGACATGCTGGAAACGATGCGCAAGCAACCCATCTGGTACAAGGCCAATCGCTTCGCCGTCGTGGGCCCGGACCACGAGGTACGTTGGCCCAGCCATTCCAGGCTGATGGACTACGAACTGGAGATGGGCATGGTGCTCGGCCGCACGGGGGTCAACATCGGCCGCGACGATGCGGGCGACTATATATTCGGATACACCATTTTCAACGACCTGAGCGCCCGGGACACCCAGATGACCGAGATGGTCGGCGGGCTCGGCCCGACCAAGGGCAAGGATTTCGACGGAGCCAACGTATTCGGCCCGTGCATCGTCACGGCCGACGAGTTCGACCCGAACAGCGCGAAGATGAGCGTTCGCGTGAACGGCGAGCTGCGCTCCGAGGGCAGCAGCAGTTCCATGCTGTATCGCTTCGAAGACCTGATCGCCTACATCAGCCGCGACGAGACGCTGCATGCCGGCGAGATACTGTGTTCCGGAACGGTCGGCGGCGGCTGCGGCCTGGAACAGGGCAGGTTTCTCGAGTCCGGCGATGTGGTTGAACTGGAGATCGAAGGAATAGGGGTGCTGCGGAACCGCATCGTCTCCGCGGGCCACGAAGATTAACCAACAGGGGGAACTCATGTCTGAAGCGCTGGAAAGCCGGTTGGCGGCACTGGAAGCAGAGGTACAGGAACTGCGGGACCGCGAAGCCATCCGCGAGGCGATTCATCGATACTGCCAGGCGGTGGACCGCTGCGACCTGGAAATGCTGAAGTCCTGCTATCACGCCGACGGCTATGACGACCACGGCTTCTTCGCGGGCAACGCCCACGAGT
This sequence comes from Pseudomonadales bacterium, assembly GCA_963663395.1. GTDB lineage: Bacteria > Pseudomonadota > Gammaproteobacteria > Pseudomonadales > Azotimanducaceae > Azophilus. Next base: position 1,787,329 of record OY760226.1, on the reverse strand, counting down.
TTGCCGACTACGTGATTCCATGCCTCAAGCGCATCGACTCGAGCATGCACACAATTGCAAACACGCGATTCCAGTTCGACGGCGACCGTTGCGCCACCACTTGCCAGTGGCACGTCATACACCGCTTGAAGCACGATGAGGGGTTCACCGACTTCTGGCATCAGGGCCGCTATCTTGACGTGTGGGAAAAGCGCGACGGCGAGTGGAAGATCCTGCATCGCGTCATTGCGGGCGACCTCGACCGCTGGATTGAAGCCATGGATATCGGCTCGGGAGCGCTCGACGACACCAATCAGCCGTTGCAAGGCTGTCGCGGCGCAGACGACCCGGGCAACCTCTGGTTCGACCTGTTGGGGCATCGACCGGATCGCCCTGCCATGGACGACCTCTGGGCGGGGTTCCATCTGCTGAGCGAGGCGACCCGCAAGGGCTGAGAAAGCCCGGACCAGAGCTGAATTCGCCGGATTGAGCAGGGCCGCCCTCGATCCACGAACGACATGCCGCCGGCGCACATTTCTACAACCAGTGCCATAATGCCCGCAATCGGCAGTGCGGCCGGCGCCGCACCGCATCCAGATCAAGTCAAGCAAAACAAGGAATCGCAGCATGAGATTCGGCGTGTTCTACGAACTGCAATTGCCCAAGCCCTGGACGGAAGGGGCGGAGCACCGCCTGGTACAGGAAGCCGTCGAACAGGTGCAACTGGCCGACCGGCTGGGCATCGATTATGCCTGGGCGGTGGAGCACCACTTCCTGGACGAGTATTCGCATTGCTCGGCATCGGACGTTTTTCTTTCCGCCCTGGCCGCGAAGACCGAGAACATCCGCGTAGGCTTCGGGATTCGCCAGGTTATCCCCAATTACAACCATCCTTCCCGAACGGCAGAATCCATCGCCATGCTCGACCTGCTGTCGAACGGCCGGGTGGATTTCGGCATCGGTGAAGGCGCCACGCGCCTGGAACTGCACGGCTACGGCATTCCGGCCAAGGACAAACGGGCCATGTCGTTCGAGGCAGCCGAGCAGATTGCCAACATGATGGTCATGGACCCCTACCCCGGTTACGAGGGGAAGAGCTTTTCCATGCCCTGCCGCAACGTGCTGCCCAAGCCGTTTCAGAAGCCTCACCCGCCGATGTGGCTGGCCTGCACGAACCGCAAGACCATCGAGGTGGCGGCGAGAAACGGGCTGGGGGCGCTGGCCTTCACCTTCGTCGACTCCGAGGAGGCACGCTCCTGGGCAGACACCTACTACTCCATCATCAAGTCGGACGAGTGCGTCCCGCTCGGGCACCGGGTCAATGCGAATATCGCCGTCGTCGCCGGGTTTTCTCTCCACGAGGATGCGGACGAGGCCTTCCGCCGCGGCGCCGACGGTTTCGCCTTCTTCCGCTATGCCGTCAACGCCCTGGTGGCGAACGACACCAGGCCCGGACGCTCGAGGCTGTGGGAAGAGTACGAAGCCCTGCGCGACGGCAGGGACCTGCCCATGATCGTCGCCCCCGGAATCGGCACACCGGCCCAGTTCTCGGATCACATTCGGGATTTCCAGACCGCCGGCGTCGACCAGATCATCTTTCTGCAGCAGGGCGGCAAGAACCGGCACGAGCACATCTGCGCGGGGCTGGAGCTGTTCGCCGACCGGGTTCTGCCGCAATTCGTCGAAGGCCGTGAGCGGCGTGAAGCCAAGAAGGCGGAAGAACTGGAACCCTACCTGCGCGCTGCACTGGAACGAAAGGAGTGGATGCCCGACCTGCACGATGAGGACATACCCATCGTGTACGCATCCCGTGAACGGGAAGCCTTTTACCACAAGAATTGACGCGCTCGTCAGGCCGCGGCGCGGCCCGGCCCGCGCCGCGTTCCCCGAGGCAAGTTTCGTACGGACGCCGATGGCCGGGGCAGGTGCACGCCAAGGTTAGCCCAAACCGGACATGAAAGCGGACACTTTTCCGGAAAAAAATCCATACCAAAATGCATAACACTATGTTATTTATGTGTAAATGTGTGAAGATTACCGGACATGAAAGCGGACATCATCAATGTCTCAGACCGCGGCGAAAGCACCGCCGCGATGGAGCCGCTGCAAATTGGTGAGAGCTCGCCGCATCGGCCGGCGCTGACCGAACTCGCGGTAGAACTGGCGGCAAAGTCAGCCGGTTTCCGGCGCAGCATGCCGGACGGCGTGGTTACCGCCCTCGCCGATCTCGTCCGCGCCATGAACTGCTACTACTCGAATCTGATCGAGGGCCACAACACACATCCCATAGACGTTGAGCGGGCATTGCGGAACGACTTCAGCGACGATCCGGGAAAGCGGAATCTCCAGCTTGAAGCCCGCGCCCATGTCAGCGTGCAGCAATGGATCGATGCAGGTGGTTTGAGCGGCAGGGTCGCGACCCGGAAGGGGATCTGCGAAATTCACAGACGTTTCGGGGAACGGCTGCCCGACGAATTTCTCTGGGTAGAGAACCCCGAATCCGGTGAACGTGCCCGGGTGGAACCCGGCGCGCTACGTACGCTCGATGTCAAGGTCGGCCATCACGTACCGATCAGCGCCGGCACGGTGCCGCGCTTCCTGAAACGCTTCGAATCCGTCTTCAACAACCTCGGGAAAGCCGCGACAATCGTGTCAGCAGCGGCCGCACATCACCGACTGCTCTGGATTCACCCTTTCCTGGACGGTAACGGCCGTGTGGCGCGGCTCATGTCGCACGCGATGCTGTGCGAGGCGCTCGACACCGGCGGCATCTGGTCCATCGCCCGCGGATTGGCTCGCCGCGAGAGCAACTACAAGGCGCACCTGGGCGCATGCGACCAGGCGAGGCGGGGTGATCTGGACGGGCGAGGCAGCCGTAGCGAAGCCACTCTCGCGGACTTCACCCGTTTCTTCCTGCAAACCTGTATCGGTCAGGTGACATTCATGCAGGGTCTGATCGAGCCGAACAGGCTCCGGCAACGCATCGGCATCTGGGTCGAGGAAGAAGTGCGCATGGGCAGCCTGCCGTCTCAGTCGGGCAACATCATGGAAGCCGTTCTGTACCGGGGTGAATTACCACGCGGCGACGTGGCGGGCCTGACAGACACCGGCGACCGTCAGGCAAGGCGCGTCGTTGCCGCGTTGACAGGCGCCGGCGTCCTGAGCGCGGCAAGCAGCAGGGCGCCCTTGAGAATCGCATTTCCGGCAACGCTGGCCAGCCGTTGGATGCCGGGACTGTTTCCCGAGCCCTGACGACGCAACCACCCTAACCTGGCGGGCCCTCGGGCGAGGGCTTCCAGCGCGTCCCGGTGCGGCGTTCCGGACGGGGAGTTAACGAACCGGTTCCAACGCCGCTACGAAGCTGCAGCGCGTAGCAGCGATGAGCGTATCTGCTCCGGCGGATTGATCGCGACGAAGCTGCAGGCAGGAAACAGGTAGTCCTCGCCGCTCTCGTCAATGACGCGAAGATCGCCCGAACTGGCGGCTTCCTCATCAGGCAGCGTTCGGTAGATTTTGTGCAACTCGAGAGATGCCGGATAGTCGCTGTTATCGACGCAAACGACATAATCGGGCGTGCTCATGGGTGCGGGTGAACTCACCATCAATCCAGATATCTTTTCCGTTTGATCTCGCGACGTCCTATGCCATGTGCTTCGTACCAGTGCAATTCTGCCAAGCGGATGTCGCCATCGTCGAGTTAAATGCGGGCGGTTCCCTTACGCTTGCGCCAGTTGTCGGTTGACACCATTAATCTACTGTACTAGTTTACTAGTTTACTAGTTCAGTATTGAAATGGTTCTCAACATGCTTCAAGCCAGCCAGGTGAACTTCGGATACGGCCGCGACTCGCTGTTCACCGGCACAGACCTGACGGTCGCACCCGGCCACGTCTACGGCCTGCTGGGGCTGAACGGCGCCGGCAAGTCGACATTGCTGAAGCTGATGACCGGGCTGCTGTTTCCGGATTCGGGCCGCATCACCGCCTGCGGCCACGACCCGGCACGGCGGGCTCCGGGGTTCCTTTCCAGGGTGTTCATGCTGCCGGAAGAACTCAACGTACCGGGCATCACCGGCAAGGAATTCGTCGCCGTCCGCTCACCCTTCTATCCGGGCTTCGACCGGTGCCGAATGCAGCGTTACTTCGACGAGTTCGAAATTCCGGACAGCAGGAAGCTGACGGCGCTCTCCCACGGGCAGCAGAAGAAGTTCCTGCTGTCGTTCGGCCTGGCGTGCGACGCATCGCTGGTGCTTCTGGACGAGCCGACCAACGGCCTGGACATCCCCTCGAAGGGGCTCTTCCGGCGCCTGGTGGCAGAGGCGCTGACCGAAGAGCGCACCGTCATCGTTTCGACCCACCAGGTCAGGGACGTGGAATCGCTTGTGGACCGGGTGGTGATATTGCACGAGGGCAAGGTGCTGTTGCATCGGGGCGTGCCGGAACTCAGTACGAACCTGAGATTTTCAGTCGGCGTGAAACGGCCCGAAGCAAGCGACGGCCTGATCTACAGCGAGCGTACCGTAGGCGGCTACGCCAGCGTCTCCAAGTGCCCCGGGGGCGACGAAGGCAGGCTGGACCTGGAACTGCTTTTCAAGGCCGTCATCGCGGAGCCGGCGGCGTTTGCGGCCTGGCCCACCACAGAGGAGCCGACATGAACGAGCACTTCTCCTTCGAGCGGCTCGCGTGGTTGCTGCGCGCCGACCTGGCCAACGGCTACCGCTCCCTGCTGATGGTATCGGCAACGCTCGCGGGCATCATCCTGATCGCAGCGCTGACGTCATCCGACCCCATCGATGCGACCCAGGGGTATTTCGGAACGTGGTACGGCGGAGTGCTCTACATCTGGGGCATCATCGCCACGAGCCGCGCCTTCACGGAACTCCACGACAAGGCCCGCAACGAGGCGTACCTGCTGATACCCGCCTCCGCGTTCGAAAAGACCGTCGCCCGCCTGCTCGCGGTAACCGTCGGGCTCAGCGTCTACCTGCTGGTATTCACCACTGCCGTCTCGCTGCTCGTCTGGCTTGTACAGCGGCTATTGCCGGGTACCGGCTTCGGCCTTTTCAATCCCCTCGACCCGCGGCTGTGGCCGGTGATCACGGGCTACCTTTTCCTGCAATCGTTCTATTTTCTCGGTGCGGCCTGGTTCGCGAGGCGGCACCTGGTCAAGACCACGCTGGTCATCGTGCTGGCAGGCATTGGCCTGGGCCTGTTCACGTTGCTCACCATGCGGACCGTTTTCGCCCCGGAAGGGATCGGCGACCTGGCGAATGCCGTACCCCGCGCGATCGAATCCTTCCCGGGCCTGCTGCGCCTGCTGGATGGCTTGTGGACGATCGTTGTGGTCGTGTTGCCCCTGGCCTGCTGGTCGATCGCCTGGCTGCGGGTGCGGGAGACGCAGGTCAGCGATGGAATTTAACGAACCCAGAAGCATCTTCCTGCAGATCGCGGACCAGATCCGCGACCGCGTCCTGGAAGGCGAATGGCAGGCTGGGGAACGCATTCCCTCCATCCGCGAACTGGCCGCCGAACTGGGCGTGAATCCGAACACGGTGACCCGCAGTTACCAGGTGCTGCTCGACTGGGGCATCGTCGTCAATCAACGCGGGCGCGGGTATTTCGTCAACGAGCGGGCCGCCGAACGGGCGTTGACCGCAATGCGCGAGGATTTCGTGCGCGATGAGGTACCCCGGATCAACCGCGCCATGCAAGTGCTGGGAATCGGCATCGACGAGCTTGCCGGGTTCCTGGACCAACCAACCGGAGAACAGGAAACATGAAACCAAGCAAGATCGCGTTACTGTGGCTGGGCGGAATCGTTGTGGCGACCATTGTGGTGGTCGCGGTTGCGGCCCGCGTCAACTTCGGCGGGGGCGAAGAGGCGGGCGGGCAAGTGAGCGTGCAAGTCGCGTCCAGCCCGGGCGAGCCGTCTGGGTTTAGCCATGATCTCAGTGGGTTCGACAGCATCGAAATCAAAGGGCGTTGGACCCTGACAGTCACGCAGGGCGACAACTGGCAGGTGGAAGTGGTCCACCCGGAGAACAGCTCGCGCGAGATCGACGTTTCGATGCATAAAGGGCGACTCAAGCTGAGCGGGGCGCGGAGCGGTTCGCTCTTCGGCCGTTCAGATGCCCGGTTGACTGCGAACATCGTCATGCCGGCGCTGGCGGAACTCGCGACGGCCGGCGAAAACCGCGTAACGCTCTCCGGCTTCAAAGGTGACCGCCTCACCATCGAGGCCGCCGGCGCGACCGACATGACCGGCGAAGACTGCCGCTACGCCACCCTCGACCTGTCCATGGCCGGGGCCGGCAACGCCCAGTTCGAGGGCATCGTTGTTACCGATGCCGACGTCGATGTCGCCGGCGCCACGAACGTAGCGCTGACCATGGACGGCGGCGAACTGACCGGCGGCCTGGCCGGCGCGGGCCGAATCGAGTATTCCGGCACCGTTTCACGGGAAGACGTCGACGTCGCGGGATTTGGTTGGGTGGGCCCGGCAACAGGCGGATAAGGTCGTTCCGCCAGAGGATTCGCACCGGATTTGCCTGCCTCTCAATGACTTCAACCGCTCGCCCACGAATTCAGTGCCGATACTGACGATCTCACACAAGAACTTGAGCTATCGCTGACATCCTGCGGGCCCGTTGGTGAGCACAATGGTCTGCATTAGTCAGGTTCCGAGTCGCTCACGTGCTCAATTGTTCTCTACAGACCGATAGTAGGATCAAATTCCGGATGAGCCTGAAGGCCGTAATGGTCCTTTATGCATCAACAATCGCAATCCTGTTTCCGGTTGCCCTGCTCATTCCCACCATCGCTTATGGCTGCACCCATATGGGATCCATGTTGCTGGTCGCAATGGCGCTTCACGCATTGATCGCGCCCTTCAAGGGCCTCGACTTCGTCATTTGGGACGCACCGCCAGACAGCCTGGTCAAGTACTACTGGTTTTTCGGGATCTTTGTTGCTGCCTGGGTAGGAACGGCCCTGACGGACATCGTATGGGCGTACCTCGGATAGCACCCTTCCCAAATTCGCGCCACCAACTCCGCGTCGGATGCCTCTAGCTGGCCGTCGGCGAATTCCGGCCCCCGACCATCACCGAGTCGGTCGATTCAGGGTATCGCTGATGGTCCGAAAATAGACTATTATCATCGATATATTCATTTATGCATCATTCAATGGCTCTACAAGCGCATCCGGCAAACGCCCTCGACCGCAGGGATCTGTCCGGCCCCGCCCTGCGCACGTTCTTTCAGATCGCGCAACTGTGGCGCCTCTCGGTTGAGCAACAGATGACCCTGCTCGGGCTCAGTGCCCGGTCGACCTACTTCAAGTGGAAGAAGAATCCCGGCGTTGTTCTTTCACGGGATACGCTGGAGCGAATTTCCTATATCACCGGCATCTACAAGGCTCTACAGCTACTACTGCCCGACGAAACCGCAGCCGATGAATGGGTGAAGCGGCCCAATGCCGCGCCCCCGTTCGGCGGGCGGTCGGCGCTCGACCGGATGATGTCGGGCCAGGTCGTCGATCTGTACGTCGTTCGGCAATACCTCGACGCAGAGCGCGGCGGCTGGGCGTGAGGCCACCGCTTGCCCGCGTTGCCTGGAAACCGTGCCGGCGCATCGTTGCAAGCCGCTTCCCGCCGATTCAACTCTTCGAGCGGGTAACGGAACCGCAAGACCTTGAAGCAATCTTCGCATTGGACGCGCTCACCAACCCCAGGCTTCGTGACGAAGCCGGCAACATCCAACTCGTACCGCCCGAAGACCGCATCAGCAACCCCGGCGCCGGCGTCATCATGGCCGCTTTCACCCATCTGAACCCGAACGGCAGCCGGTTCTCCGAGGGCAGCTATGGGGTGTTCTACGCCGCAAGCGACCTCGACACCGCCATTGCCGAGACCCGGCATCACCGCGAGCGGTTCATGCGCGCTACCAGCCAGCCACGCATGGAACTCGACATGAGGGTCTACCAAGTCGACCTCGAGGGCGACCTGCACGACCTGCGCGGTCAAAGAGCCGCACAGCCGCTCCTCTACCACACAGAAAATTACTCGGCGGCCCAGTACATGGGCAATTCGCTGCGCGAATCCGGCTCAAACGGCATCGCCTATGACAGCGTCCGCCGCCCCGGAGGCGAATGCGCCGCCGTATTCCGCCCGCCCCTGCTCTCGAACGTCCGCCAGGAACAGCTCCTGTGCTACATGTGGGACGGTCGGCAAATCGCCACCGTCTACGAGAAGCGGGAACTCGGTGGTGACCGGTCACCCTGATGGCGCCGTTACCACCCAGGAAGACGCGGCGCCACCGACATGACCGGCGAATACTGCCGCTACATCATCCTCGACCTGTTCATGGCCGGGGCCGGCAACGCCCAGCTCGAAGGCATCGTCGTCACGGATGCCGACGTCGAGGGCGCCAGCGGCGCTTGATTCGGCTTTCAGCCATGTCTCACATCACCTCAGGACCATTGGCCATATGACGCCGTAAACAGACTAATTAGCATAGCAACACTTCTATTTTCTAGTTTTAAGGAGAAATCAGGTGAAAAAGAAGTTGTTGACTGTATTAGCTGCGATCTGTATCGCCATATCCTCTTGGGCGATTACGCCGCAACCCAACAACCCTGGAGCGCAGCCAGCGGCGCAATTTGGCTTTACGCTGGCGTACGGGTTCTATGGCGTAAGTGGGTTCACCAGGTCAGGTTTAGGCTGGAACCTCGCTTCGACGGGCTCATCGGTATTCTTCGGCACCTACTTGGGCATGCTCTACGGAAGCGCTTTCGGACCACCCGGTGTGCTGATCGGTAGCACAGTCGGAGCCATGTAGGCGATTAGTCTCTTCGACGTCCTTTAGCATGCAGATCGTCGTCGTCGGCCTGTCGCTGGCAACTTTGGCAGCGGTCGTCCTCGCGACCGTGAGACGCAGGGCCGGCGACGTGATCATGCGCCCGGTGCACCGTGGGGTCGCGCAGGCGGCATCACTGGCGCTCGGGGTCGCCGTAGCCGGCGGCGCAGCACCCATCTCCTTCGCACTCTTCGAACCCGTCGTCCGGCCAGACCCGGAGCCGCCCCCTCTTCCACTCTTCGGCGCAGCACTTGGCCTGCTCCTTTACGCGCATGTTCGTGTGCTCTTTGCAGAACTGGCAAAGTATTCATATCTCTGGGCCGTCCGGACACCGGTGCAGTTCCGCCGGAACTGGCGAATGGCGGCCGTTGGCATCGCGTTGGGGTCGTTGGGCTGGTCCGGCGCTTCAGCAGTGATCTTGTCCCTGACATTCCTGCAAGAGACTGCCTTCGCATTCCTGTTGGTACCCATGGCTGTCGCTATCGTCCCTCTCTACGAAACATGGCTCCTGCCCTGGCTGCAATTCCTGCGTTCCCCGACACTTCAGGATGCCGGGCGCCAGGAAATCGACGACTGGCTACTGGGCCTGGCAACGGCACATCCGGTGCCGCGATTTCATGTACGAGTGAGCGAAGGATTGAAGAACAACGCACTCGCAGCGGGCGGACTTTTCCGCAACCTCGTAGTAGTCGGAGCCGACTTCGCAAGGGCCATGACAGCCACGCAACTCAAGGCTGTGCTGGCGCACGAAATCGCCCACGTGATCCGGCGTGATGTGCTACGGCTGCTAGGAACCACGTTCGCTGGCGGCATCTGTTACACGTACATATTCGTTCATTACATTGCACCCTTTCAGTCGGAAGACTTCGGGTTGCAGGGGTTCTTCATCGGGGCAACATACGTTGGTCTCGTCGTACCCGTCGTCTACGGCATCGTGCCTGGCATCGTCAGCCGGCGAGCAGAGTACGGAGCCGACCGCCTCGCCGCAAAGCTGCTCGGCGACCCCTCACCGATGATCGAAGCGCTCCAACGCATGCACGAGTTACGCGGCGAACCGCTCGACCGCAAGAGTCTCACTCACCCCACCGGTGCGGACCGCATCGCCGCGCTGCAGGCATTACAGGGCACGAATACCACGCGATAACGCTACTAACATCAAGTTCCTTCCACGTGGAGAGACGTGTGCAGCAGTGAATGGGGTGAGCATAAGAGCGTGCGAAAAATCTGCGCCCAAGAGCAGCATAGGCGTGCACGTAATCTGGGGCATCGGCCATATCACGAGAAGCGTCTGCGGATCAAAATCTTGTCTTCCTCTACAAATCCAAAAGTAGTGCCTTGGTCACCAAGCGACCGCACGGTCACCTTACCAGCCACACCCTACGCCAGGGGCAACGACGTCATCACGCCAGATGGTTCTTCGGAATCCTGGCATCGATGGCCATCTGGGGCATGGGGACCGCCACGGGATACTGGGCGACTGCGCCCATAGACAAGCCTGGCACCAATACTGCGATCACCCTTCAGGCACCGGAGAAACCTCCTGAAAACGGTCATCGCAATTACACATCCTTCTCGTTGTACGGCTGGATCCTTGGCCGGAATCTCGCCGTTTACATGTGGTTACTTATTGGCGTCCTGTCCAGCGGGCTCACTACTGTTGCGGTCCTCGCATTCAACGGCGTTGCGCTCGGGCAGCACGTCGCCATCGCAATGCAACTCGGATTGCCCTTTGATAGCGTAGCCCTGTTGCTGCTCCCCCATGGTGTGCCGGAACTCGGTGCGTTTTTCCTCGCGGGCGCCATAGGATTGCAGGGGCCCCGGCTGCTGCAAGTCTGGTGGTGGAACGGTCGTTCGGACAACGTTCTTGGGGAAATGTTGCGGCCCGCCCTGCTGGGCGCCGTGGTGTTGGCTGCAGCAGCCGGCATCGAAGTCGGTGTCACATTACCCCTCGCCCGTACCGTGGCCAGCCTTCAATGAGTGTTCAGATGGTCGCCGCCCTGGTCCGTGTTCGCAGTCGCCGATAACGCCGCTATCGTTATGGTTGCTGAGTTTCAGCGTCGTGTCTGCAATCTCCATCGAACATCTTTTCGACAACTTGGCCCCAGCCCTGCAGTTCGCGTTGAAGCTGGCAGCCTATGTCACGATCGTAACAACAGCCACTCTCGGATTGGGCATGGTCGTCACGTTCGGGCTGTGTTGCGCATGGACGCTCCGGTGGCTCAAAGATCCCGTTCCGATGAGAACAGTTGCCCGAGCGGTCTGTGTTGGCACATGGAGCTTTGCGATCAACACCGGAATCACGGCTATAGTCATCCTGAACAGGCCGTTTGAGCCGATAACCGCGGACCAACTCGCGACCACTTCATCCCAGCCATCAGACGCGGAAACGCTGCTGGAAGTATCGTGGCTTACAGAGGCGCAATACGTCGCCGCTGCCTTGTTCCTCGTCTTCGTTTTCCTGTCGCTCACACGAGCAGCCGGCCGCATCAATTCCATGGTTGCCGTCGCCTTGGCGACGTCGCTGGTCGTCTTCATCGCGTCGGTGCTGCGAATGCTCGCGGTCGCACTCTCTCCCATTTGATGGGCCCCGAAGTTGCCGTGCTGGCCTCAGTGCATCGCAAGCGAATTTTCGGGTTGGTAACGTCCGCCATGCTGCTGATTTCGCTACCCTTACTCCGACTCGCGTTCACCGCAAACGGCACCAGAACCGTCGAAGTGGCCATAGTGGCTCCCCAGCCCATTCGCCCTGCCGTGCTCGCAAGCGGTCGAATTACTCACGAAAAGGCAGTCAACCTGACCAGCGAAGTCCTGGGAACCGTTGAAGCAATCCATGCAACGGAGGGCCAGGCTGTCCAAAAAGGCCAACCTGTTCTGACGATCAACGGTGACGCGTACGCAGCGGAGGTCGTGCAGCATCGCGCAGCGGTCCGGATCGAGGAGATCAACACAATTCGGCAACAAGCCCGAATCGCAAACCTGGATCGAAATCACGAACGTAGCCTGCGTCTGTTCAACCGGAATCTGCTGGACGTCCACTCATTGGAGGGGGTCCGTCTTGAACTTGAGCTCGCGCGCATCGACTCGCAGGCCAGCAAGGAACGCTTCAATCAGGCCCGCGCCCGGCTCAGCCAGTCCGAGAGTCAACTGCAAAAGACCCGTATTCGGGCCCCCGTTGATGGAGTTGTCACTTCGCTCGACATCAAGGTCGGCGAAACGGCCATTCCGAGCTCTACCAACATACCGGGCAGCAGGCTCATGACCATCGCCGACCCTTCCGGGCTGGTCGCCGAAGTCCTGGTAGACGAAGCTGACATTGCCACGGTGCACATCGGTCAGGTAGTCAACGTCTTTCCCGTGGCTCATCCAGATAAGTCGCTGGAAGGTCGTGTTGCGTTCGTCGCCAACACTGCGAGGAGTACTCCGCGTCGTCGAGGGTTATCGTTCCTCGCGCGCATACGGGTCACGCCCGAAGCCAGTATTCTCCTGCGTCCTGGCATGTCCTGCCGTGCAGAAATCGTGACGCACCAAGGGCCAGAACGGCTCGCTGTCCCGGCCCAGGCAATCATGGTTGAGGAAACTCCAGGAGAGGACGACCATCACTTCGTCTTTGCATCTCGCGACGGCCTCGCCCGCAAAACACCGGTCGGTACCGGCCGATCGGACGACACGTTTCAAGAGATAACCTTCGGCCTGCAAGAAGGCGATCGCGTAATTACAGGGCCTGGCCAGACACTAAGGCAACTGCGCGATGGCGATGCCGTCCGGCTGGCGGGCGGGCGTACTGACCGACTATTCGAATTCGAAAACCTAACCGAAAACTAATGCCGCTCATCGAACTAACCGGGGTCAGCAGGCACTACGCGATTGCCGGGAATACCGTGAGGGCCATCAACGATGTATATCTCTCAATCGACGTTGGCCAGTATGTGGCAATCGTTGGATCCTCCGGCTCCGGAAAGTCGACTCTTCTCCATCTGATTGGTTGCATAGACACCCCATCGGTTGGCGAGTACATTCTGAACGGTCAACGCGTCTCCGCGCTGGATGAACCTCAGCTCGCTCGCATCCGCAACCAGCGGATCGGGTTCGTCTTCCAGAACTACCAACTTCTCCCCCAATTGTCGGCCCTGGAAAATGTCATGCAGCCCCTCGTCTACCGCAGGACTTCAGGCGGGGAACGTAGGCGGCCGGCGCTCGCCGCGTTGGCGACGGTGGGTCTCGCGCACCGTGCGGATCACCATCCGGCACAACTCTCAGGCGGGGAGCGACAACGTGTCGCTATCGCCAGGGCGCTCGTCGGACGGCCTTCCGTAATTCTGGCCGACGAACCGACCGGCAACCTCGATACCGCTGCAACACTCCAGGTGATGAGGCTATTCGACGCGCTGCATCGCCAGGGTCAGACGGTACTCATTGTCACCCACGAACCCAACCTTACCGCTCGATGCCAGCGCACCGTCGAACTTGCCGATGGCAGGATAGTTCGTGACGAGGGCTGACCGGCAGGCCCGCCTGTGAGCATCACGCCGTTCTCCAATGTCACGCTCTTGGAGTGTTTCCGTGCCGCGCGGGCCTCCCTCGCTGCACATCGTCTGCGCACCGCCCTGACGGCCTTTGGGATCGTTGTCGGCGTCGCCTCAATCGTGGCCGTCGTTTCGCTACTACATGGACTGCGCACTACCATTGCAGCGCAGTTCGAAGGTCTCGGCGGCGCAAGTCTCGTGATCAGCGCGTTTACACCCCTTGAAGATGCGCTGCAGGGTCGCTCGGCCAGGCTTTCAGAAGAGGATCTGGTGCTGATCGAATCGCGAGTCGACGGCGTCAGGCACATGACTCCATTGGTACTCACGAGCCTGGAAATCCGTTATCGAAACCGATCGACCGTAACCCAGGTGCTGGGAACTACACACCGCTATCAGGACGTATACAACAGCTTCCCCCGTGAGGGCCGCTTCCTTTCACCAGCAGACAACCGCAATAGCCGACGCGTCTGCGTCATCGGCGAAACAGTCCTGGACTCGCTTGGGATCGGTGAAACACCCATCGGGGAGTACATCAGCGTAGAGGGAGATTGGTGTCGAGTAATCGGAGTCCTGGAACGAAAGGGGGAATTGATGGGCGTGAACCGAGACGATCTTGTGGTGCTCCCTTACCAGACGATGCATAGCCTGGCCGGGCCACACGCCCCCCTGGACCTGCAGATTCATCTCACCCTGTGGGACCAGTCACGCCGATCGGCCACCGCCGAACGGATTCGCAGGTTGCTACGACATGCCCACGATCTGGGGCCGACAGAAGAGGACGACTTCCGGGTTCAGACAGCCGAAGAAATCGCAGACGCGTTCGATGAAATGGCGGACACGGTTACGGTTTTCGTGACAGGGTTGGTCGGAGTCTCCCTCCTAGTCGGGGGTGTAGGCGTCATGAACGTGATGGTATTGTCGGTCACGGAACGCACCCGCGAGATCGGAATCTGCAAGGCCCTCGGCGCCACTCGAAGACACATCCTCATGCAGTTTCTCATCGAGGCAACCATACTCTCGGTACTCGGTGGGCTGATCGGGCTTCTACTCGGGACCATCATCGCCGCCTTCGTGGCCAGCCTGATCCCCGATTTTCCCGCCTCCCTGCCACCAATCCGGGCCGCAATCCTTGCCGTCGGCTTCTCGGCGCTAGTAGGCGTGGTGTTCGGCCTGCTCCCGGCCATTCGCGCAGCCAATCTTGACCCCGTCGAAGCGCTGCGCCACGAATGATGGGTGCGGCTTGCATCTCGAAAGTGTCAAAGCAGTCATGCCACCAGGAGAATCGAACGCCTGCGTTGGACCGCGTCAATTTCCTATCGGTACTTCGGCGACTCTCGCCTTTCGATCGTTTTGACGCGTCGACAATCTGAGATTCCACGTGTTTCGGAACCCACACCCCTTTACTATTGTCGCCGGCAGTTAGCCGTCGTACGCGCACCGGCCAGGCTTCGGGACGTTTCAGTAACCTGAGGGAGCATGCGGGGTGGCCGATCCCCACAAAAATACTGCGGACCCAGGCGCCGACCGCTATGCCGCACTCACTCCCGCCGGCAAGCTGCTCGCCCAGGTCTACGGCGTGATAGCCCCGCAACCGGTCGGCGTGAAGAGGGCCCGGCGAATCTTCTCGGAGGCCGGCATCACGCTTGACGGCCGGCTGCTCAGCGAAGCCGACATCCGCCATGCCAACCGCGAACTCATTGCCGCGGACATCGCGATGCGCCTCGACCGTGCTGGCAACAAGGGTGTTTGCGCTACCCCGCATTGTCGGGTGGCACTGACGCTGCGCGCCCACGAAGACGGCCGCATGCCAAGGATACTGACCGCGTTCGAGACCACCAGCCCGGGCTACGGTGCGGACCCGCACCTGTACGACATCCTATTCCGGTGCTACGTGGTCGGTGGCGATTTCGACCACCTCGACAGACTGACCGCGGGCGACCTGACGGCGGACGATTGGCGAATGTTCGCCGAACCGCTTGCAACCGACGTGCTGCGTACGCTGCCGGAGCGGTATATCGACCTGGCGCTCACCGGTTGCCTGCGCCACGTCATCGCCACTGTGGCAGACCCCGAGCCGGTCGTTCAAGGCTGCCAGCACCTGAGCAGCCGGCCGGAGCGCCACGCTGCGGACATCGCTTACATCCGTGTCCTTCAGGGTCGCTTCGACGAGGCAGAGGGCGTCTTTGCGGGCCTGCCACCCAGTGCCCGGGAAAGCCGGGCGGCGAGAACCGGCCTCGCGGCGACGCGCGGCCTGGTCGCTTTGCTGCGCGGCGACAGCCTGGCCGCGCGGCGCGAGATCGACGCGGCGCTGGCGGCCGAGAAGGCCGGCACCCGCAAGCGCAACGCGTTCCCGGACCATGCCGCGTTCGCGCTGTCGCTGCTGGCGCTGGTTCGGCTGGACACCCCCGAGTCTCTCGCCTTGCTGAACCAACTGCTGCGCGTTGCCGAGCGGCAGGGCATCCAGCGCTACGACGAGCTTTCGCTGGTTGCCGATGCCGCGCGCCTCGAGGCGGGCCACGACACTTTCGGTTTCGGCTCGACCAGCTCCGCGCTGGAGACCCTGTTCGACGGCTTCCGGGACTGCTGGACCGGGTCGTACTACCGCAACGTGTCCAAATGGTTGGAGCGGCTGAACGCCATCCGTGACCGTGCTTCCGTCAACGGCTTCAAGTGGGTTGCGGCAGAGTGCGTGTCGACGTTGCACCGGTTTGCCGAACTGCGCAACGACCTCGGCGAACGGCCCGTCGCCCGCCCGGAAGAACTCCCCGACCCGGCACCCGCGCACGCCGAACTCGGCACCCGGACACTGACGGTTCTCGTTGAGCCCGTGGCCGATTGGGAGCGTTCACTCAAGGCGCTGGAGCAACTCGCCTACGACGCGAACCAGAAGGAACAGAACAGCCGCACCGCATCCACGCCGGTGGAGAAACGGCTGGTGTGGGAAGTGGACGACGGCGGCTACGAGGTATACCTGAGCCCCCGCGAGCAACGCCGGAACAAGAAGGGTACCTGGTCCAAGGGCCGCCGCGTGGCCCTCAAGCGCCTGGCCACCCAGGCAGGTTCGCTCGGTTTCCTGCTGGACGAGGACGTGGCGGCGGCCGCCGCAATCTCGGTCCGCCCCGTATGGAACAAGGTCGAGTATGTATTGGACGGCCCCCGTGGCCTGTATGCCCTGGCCGGACACCCCCATGTCCAGAACCGCAACGGTGAACCCGTCGACATCGTCCGCCGCGAGCCGGAACTCCACGTAGACGAAGGTGCGGACGGTGCCGCCATGGTCCACGTCGAGCCGCACGGCTGGGACACGTCGGGTGAGTACGGCCTGTGGTTCGCCTCGGACAACCGCATCGAGGTCACGCGTTTCACCGACGACCACCGGCGTCTCTTCGACGTAGTGCAGCCCGAGGGTCTGCGGATCCCGCCCGACGGCAAGTCGCGCCTGCTCGAAGCGGTATCCGCACTCGTCTCCCAAGTCCGCGTCCAGAGCGCCGCCGGGCCGGTGGCGAGCGCGCCGGAAGTGGACGCCGACGCGGAGCCCTGGGTGCGGCTCGAGCCGTTCGAGGCGGGGCTTTCGGCGGCGCTCCTGGTGGAACCCATCGCCGGTTCCGGCATCTGCTTCGAGGCGGGCGAGGGCGGAGCGACGGTGTTCGCGAGCCGCGACGGCGAACATGTGCAGGCGCACCGCGACCTGGTGGGCGAACGCAGCGCCCTGGCACGCCTGGTCGAGAGTTGTCCGCGCCTGGCATCGCAACCCACCGAGTACGCGCCACTCGTCATTCCCGAACCCGCCGAATGCCTGGAATTGCTGGAACAACTGGACGCCGCCGGGGCGCGCTGCAGGTGGCCGAAGGGTCAACCGTTCCGCATCGTCGCCCGGCATTCGACGCCCTCGCTCTCGCTCTCGGTGAAACCCGCGGAGGAATGGCTGCAGGCCTCCGGCGAACTCGCCGTGGACGGCGATACCGTGCTGGACCTGAAGCGTCTGTTGGCACTGCTGGAGGCGAATCCCCGTACCCGGTTCCTCGAGCTTGGGCCCGGGGAGTTCCTAGCCCTGACGAAAACGTTCCGCCGCCAGCTCGACGACCTGGCCAGCCTCTCCCGAGCGGCGGCGAAGGGAGGCGTACGCCTGCACACCCTGGCAGCCGCATCGCTGGGCGACCTGTTCGAAGACGCCGACCTCGCCGCCGACAGCGGCTGGCTGCAGGTACGCAAGGAACTGGACTCGGTGCGCGCCTTCGAACCGGAGGTGCCGAGTACCCTGCAGGCTGAACTGCGGCCCTACCAGGTGGAAGGCTACCGCTGGCTTGCCCGCCTCAGCCGATTGCACGCCGGCGCCTGCCTGGCCGACGACATGGGCCTCGGCAAGACCGTGCAGGCACTCGCCGTGCTGCTGGACCGCGCCCCCGGCGGGCCGGCGCTGGTGGTCGCACCCACTTCCGTTGTCGCCAACTGGGTCGACGAGGCACGCCGTTTCGCACCGACCCTGAACGTCAAGCCCTACACCGGCAGCGTCGCGGAGCGCGCCGGGCTATTGGACGAACCGGCGCCCTTCGATCTCTACCTAACCACCTACGGCGTGATGCAGAACGACATCGAGCAACTGGCGGCAGTGGCCTGGCACAGCGCGGTGCTGGACGAAGCCCAGGCCATCAAGAACCCGGTGACGCGGCGCGCCCGGGCCGCCCGGCAACTCACCGCGGATTTCCGCGCCGTCACCACGGGCACGCCGGTACAGAACAACCTGATGGACCTGCACTCGCTGTTCAGCTTCCTGAACCCCGGCCTGCTTGGTTCGCGGGAGAAGTTTCGGGCGAACTTCGGCGACCCCGTCGAGCGCGGCGACGACGAGGCGGCGCGCGCCCGGCTGCGCCGCATCATCGCCCCCTTCGTGCTGCGCCGCCTGAAGACGGAGGTGCTCGACGACTTGCCCGAGCGCACGGAAATCACCTTGCACGTCAGCTTGTCGCCCGAGGAAGCAACCCTCTATGAAGCGCTGCGCCAACGCGCCGTCGAGGAACTCGAAGCGGCGCGCGAAGGAGCGGAGGACGTCGGCGAGGGCGAACGCTTCCAGCTCTTCGCACACCTCACCCGGTTACGCCTCGCCTGCTGCAACCCCAGGCTGGTACTCGACAGCGCCGTCGCCGCGCCCGAGAGTTCGAAGCTGAACACGTTCGCGGAAACGCTGGGCGAACTGCTCGCCAACCGTCACAAGGTGCTGGTGTTCTCGCAGTTCGTCATGCACCTGAAACTCGTCGAGGAGTACCTGGTGGCCGAGAACATCGCCTACCAGTACCTCGACGGCAGCACCCCGGCCAAAGCACGCAGCGAGCGCATAGCGGCGTTTCAGGCCGGCCACGGCGATGTCTTTCTCATCTCCCTCAAGGCGGGCGGCACCGGCCTCAACCTCACCGCCGCCGACTACGTCATCCACATGGACCCCTGGTGGAACCCCGCCGTCGAAGACCAGGCCTCCGACCGCGCCCACCGAATCGGGCAAACGCGCCCGGTAACGATATACCGGCTCGTGACCGAGGGCACCATCGAGGAGCAGATCGTCGAACTGCACCACCACAAGCGCGATCTCGCCCACCGGCTGCTTGAAGGCGCCGATGCCGCCGCGCGGCTCAGCACCGGGGAACTGCTGGAGCTTCTGCGCCAACCGCTGTGAAACGGCGGCGCCGAATGTGACGGTGGCGCCGAACGCGGCGAATGCCTGTTTCCCTGAGGTGGGTCGCGATGGTGGCAAGTAGTCGCTGCTCGTGCAGCATTCGTGTCGGAATCGATTTTTAAATCATCAAATATGATATGTTACGGACAATATACGATACATTAGATCATATTTGATTCTTTATGGATTACTCCTTCGGAACTTCGGACGACGCGGCCCTGCATGCGCTTGGGCGTCGTCTTGCCCGCCATCGCCTGAACAGGAACCTCACCCAGGCGGTGTTGGCCGCCCAGGCGGGTGTCTCCACCCCAACGGTGCAGCGCATTGAGCGGGGGCAATCGTCGCAGGCGACGAACCTGATCAGAATCCTGAGAGCACTCGGGCTGCTCGACAACCTCGACTCCCTGGTTCCCGAACCCGCGCTCAGTCCGGTGCAGCAGGTCAGGATGCGCGGCCGCACCAGGCAACGCGCCTCGACCCGGCCCGGCAAACCGGAAGTGCCCGCTGACTGGTCCTGGGGCGATGAATCATGACCGTGGCAGAAGTCCGGCTATGGGGGCGAACGGTCGGGGCAGTAAGCCCGGATGACGAGCGCGGCTTTGCCCATTTCGAGTACGACCCGGCCTTCATTCCCGGCGGTCGGCTGATCGCGCCGCCCGTCCGCAAGGCTCATCAACCGCGCGGCAGGTTCGCTGCCGCGGCAAGCGTGTATGATCGCCCGCTTACTCTTCCACATCGGAGCAAAGAATGTCGACCGGACTCGAAGCGGATGTATCCGTGGATATTTCGCTGGATGAAGCGATCTACAACTGTCGGGCGATGCGCAAGCTGAAGACCGATGAGGTGCCCGAAGAACTGTTGATAAAGCTTGTCGATGCGGCAAGGCAGGCGCCCTCCGGGTCCAATACGCAGAATTCCCGCTGGATCGTTGCCAGAAACCCCACCGTCAAGCGGCAACTGGCGGAATTGAATCGCAAATTCGCAGAGCCTTACATCAAGCCCAGCCTCGAAGGCAATCTTGGCACCGAGCAGTTGTCGCCGGATAAGCACATGCGTCAGTTGCAGGCGGTTGTCTGGCAAATCGAGCACATGCACGAGATACCCGCGCTGGTCGTCGCGTGCTTCGACTACCCGGAAAAAGTGGACGGGCCCGGCATTTACCGCAGCGCCAACTCGGTGTGGCCGGGCGTTCAGAATCTGCTGCTGATGGCCCGGGCACTGGGTCTTGGTGCAACGCCCACCACGCTTGGGCTGCGCGATCAGGACGCGGTGCGCGACATACTCAATCTGCCCGAGACGTTTGCGGCGCTGTGCCTGATCCCGGTGGGCTACCCGATGGGCAACTTCGGGCCGGTAAAGCGAAGGCCCCTTTCGGAAATCATGCGTTTCGACAGCTGGGGATAAACGGGGTCAGGTTCGAAGGGATTAATGGGGTCAGGTTCAATTTCCGGGATAAGTGGGACCCCATTTATCGTCGACGCACATTGCGCAGCTGCCAGTCTTCATTCGGTTGCCGCGCAAAAGCCGGCTTTTCGCCCTTCAGGCGCGCGATGATGCCGGTCGTCATGTTCCCCAGGGCCACTTCCAGGGCGCTGCCAACCTCCTCCTCATCCAGGCTTGGCTCGGCATTCATCCTGCCTGACCAGCAGATGGTGCAACCACCTTCGTCGATAGGAGTAACACTGGCGACCACGACGTAGTCCTTCATGCCGATGGGCTTCCCCGCGGTGAGTTCATAGGAAAACGTCCGCTGCCCGTCATCGAAGGCCACCAGCCGATGCCGCACATGGCCCTGGGTGGCCAACTGCAGTTCACGAACGGCGCCGACACCCTCGCCCTGAACGGTGATGGTGCTTTCATCCCCGCCGAGAATCCATTGCAGCACGCGGTCGAAGTGCCGTATTTCCTCCCACACCGCGTCCGGGGAAAGGTCTGTGTCGCGCCGAAGTTCGATTTCGATCATGCCCTTGAGGGTCTAAGCCGATTCCAGGCATGGAACGATAGCATGCGCATTGCGGTCTCCAAGCATCTGCGTCTATCCAAAATCGGAGAATCGCCGGGTTGACTTACCACAGCCGAGTGGAACCTGTCGCAAGGCGCGGCCCGCGGGGAACGGCAACCTGTCGAATCGCCTGGACACCTCGAGGCACGCCTGCCCGGATTGTGGGAAAATCGAGCCTGGATGAAAGGCCCGCACTCGCAACGCTTCGTTCCGATCGGGCCTTCGCCACCTGCCGGTTCACCGGGGAGGCGGGCCGGAAGAGGACAGGGCCGCAACCATTCAAGGGGGGAATCAGATGCAACTACCTGCAACCGCAAAGATGCTGATCGCTGCGGCGGCGATGACCGCTTTGCCGGCGATGACCGGGGCCGAGGAACTCGCGCTCGAAGAAATCGTCGTCACGGCCACCAAGCGCACCGAGAACCTGCAGGACGTGCCGATTTCCGTCGGCGTTGTCACCGGAGAGTTCGTCGAGATGTACGACATCGTCGACCTCGGCGATCTCCAAAGCTATGTGCCCGGCCTGCAGGTACAGAAGACTTTCGGCAGTTGGGCGGTGCGGGTACGCGGCCTGGGCTCTGCCATCACCAACCTGGCGTTCGACTCCTCGGTACCGGTATTCAACGACGACGTGTATTGCGCCAGGGGCAAATGCCTGGAGTCGGCGTTTCTGGATGTCGGGCGCATCGAGGTGGCGCGGGGGCCACAGGGTGCCCTGTTCGGCAAAAGCACCATGTCCGGCGCCATCAGCATCGCCAGCGCAACGCCCACGGACGAGTTCGAGGCCAGCGTGAAGGTGGGCTACGAGGTGGAAGACGACAGCACCGGCGTTGCGGGCTTCGTTTCCGGGCCCCTCGCCGACGGGCTCCGCGCCAGGCTGGCCTTCAGTTTCGACGATGTGGGCGGCTGGGTGCACAACCCCTACGTAAGCGGGCAGGAACCGACCGAAGACCGGTGGGCCGTACGGGCGATTTTCGACTGGGATGCCGGGCCCGACACACTGGTGCGCCTGAAGCTGGAAGGCGGCGACTCTGAAACCGAGGGCCGCAGCAACCAGCTTGTCGCCCCGGGCCTGATGACGGCCATCAGCAGCGACCCCGCCCCGGAGTTCAAGGCGGACGACGTACGCCGCGTGAGCACCGAAGTGGGCCCGGAAGACTATTACAACCACGACTGGAAGCTGGCGACACTAACCGTGGACCACCGCCTGGGCGAGCACACGCTGACCGGCATTCTGGGCTACTGGGAAACCGAAACCGCCTGGCGCCTCGACGTGGACGGCGGCCCCCACTACGCGCTGAACACCGATCTGCGCGACACCTACGACCAGGTGACGGCCGAGCTGCGCCTGCTCTCACCGACCGGGCAGCGCTTCGAATACATCGCCGGCGCCTGGTACCAGTCTTCAGACCTCCGTACACAGCAATACTCGCCGTTCTCGCCCGCACTCGCCGGCTTCTTCGGCGGCGTGATTCTCGGGTTACCCCCCTTCCTGCTGCCGCCACCGGCCGCCGGCGGCGTCGGGGCCGACCGGCACATGCAGCGCGATCAGGAGGCCTGGTCGGCCTACGGCCAGATGACGTTCAACATAAGCGACCGCGTGCGCCTGATCGGCGACATCCGCTACACCGACGAAACCCAGGACGGCGAAGGCTACGCGCTTTCCTCGACCTTCCCGGACCAGGTCAACCCGGTGCACACCGGGCAGCAGTACCTGTTTCATACGCCCGACTACCGCTTCTTCCAGAAACGCACCGACGATGCCCTCGACCCGGCAGTGCGCCTGCAGTTCGACCTGAACGACGACGTCATGCTGTACGCGGGCTGGTCGAGGGGCTCGAAGGCAGGCGGCATGAAGGCAAACGACCAGAACATCGGCACCTATACGCTGAACGCCTGCGCCGACCCGGCCTGGTGCCAGCGCTATGCGGGGCGCGACAGCCTGTCGCGGGCCGAACTGGCCGCGGGCGTCACGCTGCAGGACGGCAACGCCACCTACGACTACGAGGACGAACAGGCCGAGAGCTTCGAGGTCGGCGCCAAGATCACGCTGCTGGACGGCCGGGCGAACCTGAACCTCGCTGCGTACACCATGCGGTTCGACGATCTGCAGACCTCTTCCTACGACGGCACGCGCTTCATCATCAACAACGCCTCGTCCGCAGAGGTGGAGGGCTTCGAGATCGAAGCCGTCCTGCAGGCGACCGGAAACCTGCGCATGAACGCGGCCGTCTCCTGGGTAGACGCCACCTACGACGACTTCAACCAGGCCCAGTGCCCGGTCGATGCAACCGGCGCGCAGCTGAATCCCGCCTGCATCGATGGCCAGGCCGATCTTTCCGGCCACGCACTGGAGCGGGTGCCGGAGTGGGAAGCCAACGTCAACCTCGACTGGCGGTCGCAGTTGACCAACGGCCTGCAGTTGCTGGCCACCGCCAGCCTCTTCTACTCCGACGACTACTCGGTGCGGCAGGACTTCTCGCCGCTGGGTACGCAGGATTCATTCGTCAAGCTGGACGCGCGCCTGGCAGTCGCCGCTGCGGACGACCGCTGGGAAGTCGGCGTTACCGGCCGAAACCTGTCCAACGAATA
Source organism: Pseudomonadales bacterium (assembly GCA_963663395.1). Lineage (GTDB taxonomy): Bacteria > Pseudomonadota > Gammaproteobacteria > Pseudomonadales > Azotimanducaceae > Azophilus. Next base: position 1,763,712 of record OY760226.1, on the reverse strand, counting down.
CGCCATACAGCACGCCTACGAGATTCTAGGGGATGCCTTCGTATCGTTGGCGAGAGGGCGCACCGTGACCGTGGACGCAGTCATCCGGTTTTGAACCCACCTCCAGCGGGGATTGCGGATCGGCGGGCAATCGCTTCCGCCGCTCGGATATGAGATATGATTTTCTTATGACCAAACCACAACAACCGGGGCCCAAGACTCAGAAACTACTTAAGTTTCTGGCCATAACCGATTCTCCGATAGGCAGGCGAATTGGGAACTCGATCATTATCATCTGCTTGTCGTACGTCGCTTACAAGATAGCCCCGCCCCACGTCAGCAAGATTGTCGTTTTCGTGATGTTCTTCGTCATCGCAGTGGCTTGCGTAGTCGCCGTCATCTACTGCATCTCGCCATTCAGGCGGAAGGACTAGATTCCTTGAACGGCCTTTATGTGGACAGTTGAGTCGCTTTTCGAACAACGTCTCCAAGTTGCGGAGCAACTTGATCGCGTCGTCCGGCGACGACGCGCCGTCGCCTGGCGACGCGCCTAGGCGTTCGCGGGAATTTGCGTTGTCACAAACGACGGCGGAAGATGCCCGACCGAGTCGAAGTGACACCCAAGGATCGCGAACGTGGCGGAACCTTACTGGGCGCTGGCCGCCGGTTGTGCGCCCGATGCACTGCCCTGGGAGATTCCCGCAATCGCGCACGCAGCGGGTTTCGAGTCGTGCGGCATGTGGATTGACCCGAACACCACCTGGAAGGACGGGGCGCTCGCGAAAACGCACCAGGCGCTGGCCGCGACGGGCGTCAATCTGATCGACGTGGAAGCGCTCTGGCTCGCTGGCGGCGCCAACGCAACCGACACCCACAAGCTGACCGTGGAGGCGGGTTTGAACCTCGGCGCCAGAAACGTCCTGGTGGTCTCCGTTCACGATGACCACCAGGCCGCGCTTGCGCAGTTCAGGGAACTCTGCGAGTTGGCCGGCAACGGCATTCGCGTCAATCTGGAATTCGGTGAATTCACGAACATCAAATCGCTGACAGCCGCGCTTGAGTTCATAGCGGAGGTCGATCACCCGGCCGCCGGCGTTCTCATCGATCTCATGCACCTGAATCGCTGCGGCGAACCCCTGCCGTCCCTGGACGCCGCCGCATTCTCCTACGTGCAGGCGTGCGACTTCTTTCAGGCTTCAGCGACGATGACGGGCGACGCCTACATCGAAGCGGCGGTGGACGCACGCTATCCGCTGGGCGAAGGAGAGGCGAGAAAATCGGATATCCAGGCGGTGTGCAGATCGAGCCTGGATGTCAGCCTCGAGATCCGGTCGAAACCGCTGCGCGACGCCTATCCCGACCCCGTGGAAAGGGCCGCCCAGATTTTCGCCCGCTGCAAACGCGCTGCGTTCCTATAACCGCCCCGCCCGCCACGCACCCGCCGCGAGCAACAGCCAGCCTGCCATCATCGCCAGGCCACCCAGCGGCGCGAGCGCACCGATAACTTCGGGCGCCCCGAATGTCGTCGCATAGATGCTGCCGCTGAAGCCGACGATGCCGGCGAGCAGCACCCACCCAGACCAGGCGATCAGTTGCGAACCGGGGAAGCGGTACGCCAGGATGCCCGCCGCGACGATACCCAGCCCATGGTAGAATTGGTATTCGACGGCTGTCTCAAAGGCGCTCCACCGCGCTGCATCCACGGCGCCTTGCACGGCATGGGTGCCATAGGCGCCGAGGCCCGTGGCCCCGAACAGGACCAGGGCTCCAATGGTGACCAGTGTCAGGTGTCCTGCTGTCATGTTGCCTACCCACCGGGTTTCGTGAAACTCGCTACCTGTGCCTGACCTGGAGAGTACAGTTCTTTTGCACGTTGGCACTGATCCTACAACCGGAGCAAAGTTATCCAAACTTATCCGTAGTTGAACAATTATTCATCAGTGTTCAATGGGGGCATTTTTTGACCATTTCCCACGCGTAGCGGTGGCAAACGCCTACCGCAATCGCGGCAAATCTCGCCTGTCCTGCCGGATTCCCGTGTCGATAATCCGGGATTCCACAGGTTCCGGACAAGGCACCCGCTATGCTAGTGTCGCCGGTAAGGCGTCGTCGTACTCGCAATCGCTACGGAGGTCGCGCCAATGGTCGATTCCGACCGTTTACCCGCCGTTGAATACCCAGAGACTGACGGCAATCCGATGCCCGATGGCGACTACCAGGGCGATTTCTATCGCTACGCCGTCGATGCCGTCAGAGCGCACTTTCTGCAGCGCCCCGAGGTCTACGTCACCGGCAACCTGTTCATCTATCTCGAGGAAGGGAACCCGAAGAACCGCATCGCGCCAGACATGTACGTCGTGATGAACGGCGGGCATCGCATGCGCGACACCTACAAGGTGTGGGAAGAACCGGGCGGCATGCCCAATTTAGTGCTCGAAATCGTATCCCCCAGTACCTGGCGCACCGACCTGGGTCCCAAGCGCGACCATTACGCAGCTCTCGGAGTCGGCGAGTACTGGCTGTACGACCCGCACGCGAACTTCATGCATCCGGCACTTGCCGGCTTTCGGCTCGCCGGGGGCGCCTACGCACCGACTCCCGGCATCGAATCACCCGAAGGTACATTGACCATTCGCAGCGAAACGCTGGGGCTGGACCTTTGCCTGCAGGGCGAGAACCTGCGGTTTTTCGACCCGGTCCGCGGGAAATATCTGCTCAATAGAGCGGAAGCCCAAACCGAAATTCATGCCGCCAAAGACAAAGCTCGCGCTGCCCAAGCCCGCATCGCCGAACTGGAACGCGCTCTCGCCGAAAAAAAGGTAGCTGAAGCGCGAGGAGCGGCTGGCGACAGCCATGAGTCACTCGCAATCGACGTGCCCGTCGCGAATCGCAGGGTGATGCCGGCGTCAACCCACACCAGGCGGGCGTCCTCGAAATGCTCCGCCAGCCTTTCAGCGTGGACAGGCGGCATTCCGGTGAGGATGACGGGGTCGAACGGCCGCCCCGGTCGCGTTGGGGATACCAACCGCCGACACTTCGGGCAAGGCAGCATGACCTGTACGAAGCGGCCTCCGGCAAACCTGGGGCGATTCACAGGATGCCTACTGGTGCGTCCTCACACCTGGCAACCCACAAGCCCGGGGAATACGTCCGAGTTACAGGACTGCATGAGCGCTTCGACTCTTGCAGCTGTTGGTTCACTAACGGACTCGGAATGAATGTCTGCTACATCCCGCTCGTCCAATTTGCCGGGCACATAGCGATTTATCTGCATCTTTGATGTCCCGGTCCGATACCGGCTATTACACCGTTCCCTGGCCCCAGTCTAAAGTGACGGTCGCATGATCGTTACCCAATGTGTAACACGAACATCTGACGCCGAATTTCATGTATGGCGTTTTGAATCGATCACTCACGCTCCCCGGACACCGCTTGAATGGAATTCTCAGGGTACATCGCCTCCCTTGCGCGTCATAGAACCCCACACGCCGCCCCAAATTTCGGCAGAAAAATCCCTCTTCAAATAGTGTTGGATCGGTGAATTCGTCGAACCACGAAACGCCTTCTCCATGAACATCGTTGTATCCGGGATTGGGCGGAGGGCCTACGAAGGCGCGTGACCTTAGGTACATCTGGAACCCTCGTGCGGCACCTCTACTCGTCCGGAATGAACGGCAACCCAGTCAACTCCTCGACAGCACAGCGAAAGGTACCCGCATCGTCTGCTCCGAGCAGCCGCCACCATCGACGCCGCGTCTTCTATTGCTCGAACCCGAGCAGGACAAGACGGCTTGGCTATGGTCGATTCTTGAAGCGCATGCGTTGAGGACGTAAGGATAGCGGCTTCGGGCTTTCCAACCACCGGTCGACTCGTTTCCTAGTCGGAGTTGGAAACCCGTCTTTGGGCGGCACGCAAGCAAATTGCGATTAGCGTTGGCGCTACAAATTGGGGTTTCCGGAGTCAATATAAGATTACGTTGAAAGGAGATTCATCCTCACAATCATCATTTGGGAGTTCGATCTTGCGGCGAGAAAAGCCTAGACACTAAATCGCCATCTAGGTACATTCTGTCACGGTCGGACGTTTGAACACGGTCAGTTTAAGTGACTGTATTCTCAGGAAAATTGCCGAATTGTCATCTCTATCTGGTCCATTTTCCGGTCTAACAGGCGCCAATCACCTGCGTTTGGGCTCAAGTGGCGGGCAAGAATGTTGTGTAGGCCCGCCTCAGTAGGCGTTTCGTTGTACTGATGACATTCGACTGCGATCCCAACAGGGCGGCAATAAACCATGGGGATCATGTTGTATCGTTTGTGGAGGCCGTCTCCGTATTTCAAGATCCACTCCACGTAACAGATCTCGACGCCGACCACTCTCTGGATGAGAACCAATATATTATTGCAGGGCGGTCTGAAAATAACCGATTGCCGATAGTGGCCCATGAAGAAATTAGCGACGACATCGGCATCGTCAGTGCTCGGCTTCTAACGCCGAGAGCACGCAGGCAGTCTGAAGACGGGAGCTCATGACGAAATGAAAGACGAGCTGCTTCCAGCGTACGACTTGGCTCAGGTTCTGTCGCACAGAGTGCGAGGCAAGTACGCGAGCGACTTCGCGTGGAGGGCATAGTCACGCCAATGGTGGACGAACACGCCAAGCCCAGTCCTGTAGTCGACTCAGCTCACATATCGCCAGGGTCGCCTGTTCGCATAAAGGCAGACCCGCGTCGCCGCGGTGTAGTCACAGTCAGGACAAGAGATCGTGCAGGGCGCCGCTATCGGCAAGTGATGTTTCCTGAAGGCTCGGACTTCGTGCTTGAGTCGCAACTCGAAATTTTCTCCGAAGGCCTCGAAGACCCAATAGATTTGCTAGAACGGGGAAAATTCGGACGAGCACAAGATCTCCGAGAGATTCTCACCTACACACGCCTCAACGGAAGACTGGCGAATCTAATCTATAGCATGGAAACGACCAACACCGACTTCTATGCGTATCAATTCAAACCAGTTGTCAACTTCTTGGAGTCCCCGGGTAACGGCATTGTCGTTGCCGATGAAGTAGGACTCGGTAAGACTATTGAAGCTGGGCTCATCTGGACCGAGCTTCGCAGCCGTATGGATGCACGACGGCTTCTAGTTCTGTGCCCCGCGATGCTGCAAGAAAAGTGGCGTGAAGAACTGCTTAACCGTTTCGGAATCGACGCGGAAGTCACTGACGCGGCAGGAGCCCAGCAGCGATTTTCTGAGTTTCATCGCGGAAGCCGTCTAGATTACGCACTAATCGGAAGCATGCAGGGATTGCGGCCGCGCAGGAAGTGGGATACCGATTCCACAATTACCGGCGCGGCTAGCGAACTGGCTCGTTATCTTCGCGAGCGCGAATTTGAAGAGCCCCTCCTAGATTTGCTAATCGTCGACGAAGCCCACTATTTGAGAAATCCTGAAACCTCAACGTCCGATCTCGGGCGACTCCTCCGTAACGTTTCTACGCACGTTGTATTGCTTTCCGCAACGCCAATTCATCTACGCAGCCGAGATCTATATCAGCTACTTAATTTGGTGGACGAGGACACGTTCAATCAGCCAAGTGTATTCGACTATATTCTGGAGGCCAATGAACCCCTTGTCGCAGCTCGCGAATTGGTCATACGTGGTAAAGAGAACGCAGCGGAAGTCGTAGAAGCTCTCGAGAGCGCGCGAAGTCACCCTCTACTCGCCTCCAGCCGACAGCTGGCATCTCTGTTACATGCACCCCCCGTTGACAGGGATCTGAACAATAAGGAATATCGCAGCGAACTTGCCAACAAACTCGAAAAAATAAATCTTCTTGGACGCGTCGTCACACGTACGCGCAAACGTGAGGTAGAGGAATGGAGGGTACTACGCGAAGCCGTACCTGAGGAGATTGAACTAACGCCCGTTGAACGTAATTTCTACGAGAACGTTACTAATCTTGTCCGCGAGTACTGCGAGAAGCGTGATGCCCACGAAGGATTTTTGCTAGTCACTCCGCAGCGTCAAATGTCAAGTTCAATGCCGGCAGCGCTGCGCGAATGGAAAACGCGGGCATCCATTGATACTGCCGCCATGTACGAGGACCTCGGAGCCGACGACTCGACGGCGCTTGAGCATCTCGGACCGCTCGTTCGGGAAATCACCAGTCGCGTCCACGACCTCGGCGACTACGATGAACTTAAGGAAAATGATTCCAAGTATGCGAAATTCAGCCGCATGCTGAAACGTTATCTCGCCGAGTTCCCTCAAGAAAAGATCGTATTGTTCGCTTATTTCCGAGCAACACTCGAATACCTACGGGAACGACTAACGGCCGCAGGTATAAGATGCGTCACGCTTACCGGGGGAGCCGGTCTCGACAAATACCAAATTATTGGCCAGTTTCGAGACGCTGCAGGACCTAGTGTACTTCTGTCCTCTGAAGTAGCCAGCGAAGGCGTTGACTTGCAATTCGCTCGTGTCATCGTGAACTATGATCTGCCTTGGAACCCCATGAAGGTCGAGCAACGAATCGGTCGCATTGATCGCCTTGGCCAAAAGGCGTCCAAAATAACCATCTGGAATCTATTCTATGCCGACACTATCGACTCCCGGATCTATAACCGCCTATACGTGCGTCTCGGCTTGTTCGAACGAACCTTGGGCGGGCTAGAAGCCATACTTGGTGAAAAGATCCGAGGTCTCACGATCGAGTTGCTGCGAGGCACGCTCTCCGCGGAACAAGAAGAGGAGCGTATCGAGCAGGCCGCCATGGCCCTTGAGAACTACCGCCTCCAGGAGGAAGAATTAGAACAAGAGGCCGGCAATCTAATCGCCCACGGCGATTATATCCTCAATCAAGTACGCGCAATTCGGGAGTTGAATCGATGGATCACCGGGGAAGATCTCTGGATCTACATTCGGGACTTTGTCATTAGAGAATACAAAGGATCGGAGTTTCGACAGGTCAACCCGAACGACTTGGTATTCGACATAAAGCTTTCGGCGGACGCTCGTTTTGATTTGGATCAGTTCTTGCGTTCTGAAAAAATGCTTCATCAGACGGCTCTATGCGCAGGAAACCCTAAAGGTGTGCGTTGTGAGTTTCGGAACCGGGCGCGTAGTCAAGCACGCGCTACGATCGAGTACATCACCCAGTTTCACCCGCTTGTACGTTTTGTCAATCGACGGCTTCGCGACAAGGAGGCGCAGTACTATCACCCTACGGTGAGCGTTGTAGTGGCGCGCGAAGTGTTGCTTTCTGTGCCCAGTGGGATCTATGGATTCACGGTTCACAGATGGTCAATACAGGGACTCAGGAGCGTGGAACGTTTAGACTTTGAAGTAAAATTGCTAAATGACGCGGCTCCCTTCTTCAATGACGACGATGCAGAGCAGGTCGTCACAACTGCTGCTAGACGCGGTAACGACTGGCTTGAAGCAAGAGCTGAAGTCAAATTGACGGAAGCTACCGGCGTTGTTTCGGATTGTATAGATCGAGCCGAAGGTCGATTTCAAGACCACGTAAAGGAAGCCAGATTTGAAAACGAAGATCGTGCAGACGTGCGCAAGCGGTCATTGGAACGCCACTGGAAGCGACAGCGGGATAAGCTTGAAGAGACACTCGCCAATCATCGAGCGCACAATAGAGTTCGCCTTCTACCGGCAATCGAAGGAAAGCTGGCGAAATTGGATGAAAGGATGGAACAACGATTGAGAGAGATTGAAGCTCAACGGATACTCCGGTTTCATTCTCAGGAAATTTGTATGGGACTCATCCGCGTCGATTAACAATCATCGCGTAAACTCGTTTTTTGGGGTGAAGGGTAATGTTGAACCTGCAGCAACCGTTCACCGAAGTACTGTCAGAAAGTGGGAAAACAAATGACTCGGAATTACGAAAATTGTTCGATATGTGGTGAGCGAAAAAGGGTATCCCATTCCTGTCCGCGATGCGGCCATCCACGAAACCAGCATAGACCTCAAAGAGAACAGCGCACCCAGGACAGCGGTCAAATGCGGAAGGCTTTTCTCAAAGCGCTCGCCGAAGAGTCGAGCAATCCGCGAGCATCTAGCCGTATGGCTAGAAAAAGCACGCGCGGCCCTGCGCGCCGACAAGAGAAACAGGAAATACTGCGGTCCAGGGTTAGCGCAAACTCCCAGAAATCAACCAAGGTCACGGTTCACCGCTGGTCCAGAGTTGAGGAGGCCGACTCAATTCATGTTAGCCCCGTGAGCCATAGTGCGGGCAAGTCGAGTGAAAATGAGTCGAGCGCCCGAAAACGTCGCCTCCGCCTCGTCAGACACCAAAGACTCAGGTTAATCCAGAGTCGAACGGAGATGACCGGGAAGTCATCATTGGTCTGGATTTTGGCACCGCATGCACCAAAGTTACCATCGGGGACGATGTTTTGGGCGAGGTGTATGCTGTTCCATTCGGCAAGCTTGCCCACGATGGACACCCGTACCTTCTTGCGACTCGTGTATACGCCGACCCTGACGGGCGCTTTAGTCTTCAAGATGGGGCGATCGAGATCGATGACCTGAAGATCAAGCTTCTTGCTGGCGCAGACAATCACGTTCTTTTGAGCAGTGAAACCAATACAGGTGCATCTGCACTCGATGTTTGTACGGGCTATATGGCCCTGGTCATTCGGGAAGTGCTCCATTGGTTCCTGAGCACGCACGAGAACTTGTATCGAGAGTCCACGTTGATTTGGCAGATCAACATTGGCGTTCCGTCGCGGAGCTACGACAAAAAGTCTGAACTCGAAACGTTTCGAGTACTCGCATTGGCCGCCTGGCAAGTGGCCGTTCGAGATGAGCCGGTCACTGTCGAGAATAGCCGGGACGCTATTGAGGCATGTCGGCGGATTGTGGAAGACCACAATGGTCAACGCGACATCACAATCAATCAGCCGCATTTGCACCCCGAGGACATCGGGGCGGTACCCGAGGTCATTGCAGAAGTGGTCGCTTACGCTCGCTCCGACTTGCGACGAGAGGGTACTCACCTGTTGGTGGACGTTGGTGCGTCCACTTTAGATGTTGCAACTTTTGTTCTGCATACGAAAGATGGCGACGATCAGTTTTCACTTTTGACCACTGAAGTTCAGACATTGGGTGCCTATGTTCTTCATCGGCGGCGAATTGCCGACATTGCGGCGCATGCAGAAGCCACACTCGCCAAGGTACTTGCGCAAGCTGACGGGATCTCGCCACTTCCAGAATTGGACTCGTATCTACCAGTCGACCAACAGACGCTTTCAAATGTTGACCGGTCTTTCCAACTTCAGTGCGATCGACTGATCAGCAGGATTCTTCTGGAAACGCGAGCTCGTCGGAATCCAAACGCTTTCGTTTGGGACGAAGACGGAGAATTGCCGGTTTTCGTTTGCGGGGGTGGTCGGCACCTACCAGTCTACGTTGAATCCGTTAAATCGGCGGTTGGGTCTGCGGCCAGACGCACACATGTCGATCTGCTCAGCCTTCCAAAACCGAGTAACTTCCGTGCCGATGACTTGGCTCCCGAAGAGTATGATCGGCTCGCAGTTGCTTTTGGTCTCAGCACACGTCGGGACCGAATTGGAGAAGTGATACCGCCGGCAGTCATTGACGACATTAAACGCGATGTCCGGAACATGGATTATCGTGACGGTTATATTAGTAAAGACATGGTTTGAGGCGGAGCCTATGCTAACCGCTTTCACCTTCTTGACCGCCTATTGTTCCCAACGAAAATTTCACCTCCAACCACCCCACTAACCAGCTAATGCGCGTGCATTTCACACTATCGGGCATCGTAGTAGAACGTCCGGAAAGAATCTGAAAGATGTCTGGCGCATTCCACACCTCGTTCAGATCAGACTGGCTTCCCGTCAGTGCAGGAAGAAGCTCTCCCGCTCCTCTTCCAAGGGTTGCGGCTCGTACTCGTCAACATAGTCGAAGAAGTCAACCCGTAGACGCGGCAAGTCCACCTTTATGCGCTCGACGAGGTTGGGTGTTTGCGATCCACCAAAGTCGTCGTAGACGAGGAATGTGACTTTGCCTGATTGGAGGTGCACCTTGATCAGATCCACCGAACCGGCGTCGCCGAATAGTTGCAGCGCGCAGCCCACGTATATCCTGATGAGCGGCAAACACTCGCCAAGTAGCGATTGATGAAACGTCAGGTCGTGGCGTTCCTCAAGCTTGCCAATTCCGAGTTCGTCGTGGCAGAAGATAGCGGCTTCCTCCACTCGAGCGCTGTCCCCGACCGCAAAGAGGGCGCGTTTGCCGGCGTTGCGCGCCTTGGTGATGCTACCGAAGAAGAACTGAACGTCTCGTTGGAGGCGATCGGGCAACTCCGAGTAGGACCGCCGTTTTCCGAAATGCGCCAAAGCGAAGTAGACGAGAAGGTCTTCCTGGCGGCCAATTGCCGCCGCTTCCAATTCCTCGGGGTTGAAAAACCGGCCCACCCACTCGTGTACTCGCCGCCAAGACCCCACCAAACGGATCAGCGACTGGGCTTCGGGACACTCTTCGGGCGCCGGCGGTCTGCCAAGTTCCAGGGCTTCCAGCCAGTAGGCGTCGACTTGCTCGCGGTGGTCCTCGACCAGTGCCGAGATGGCCGCATCATTGGGGTCTCTCCTCAGCAGGCGCCATTCGCGGCGGACCTGCTGGCGCGCTAGAAGAAATAACTGCTCGTCCATCTGATTCCGAAAGACGAGGCATGTGCCGGGTGCTATTGGAATCGCGTGGCGCTTCAGGGTGGATTCGAGGTACGCGCGGAATTCATCCTGGGCGAAGTACTTCTGGAATGTATTGCGTTGGGTCCTTACGCCATCCTGGTACTGGTCAAACTGCTCGCGCTTGGCTTGATATCCCAGCATGACGCTAACCACCAGTAACTTTTCCGCCAACTGGAAGGCCGAATTCAGCGTGGCGTCGCGTTCTCGGCGATCCTCGATCACGTTCAGCACGAAACCCAGATTGACGATGTCCGCGGGCTCGCGCGGTGCGTCGGGTCGAAATACCGGATCCCAGCCCGCCGCGACTATGTTCATGCGTTCGAGCACACGCAGATCGTCGCCGCGACCGCAACCGTAGTCGAAGAGCGATTGACGTCCGTCCAGAAAGCCGAACCTCAGCAGATGCTGCATCGGCGACGAGAGACCCGTCCGGCGTAGCGCGGTGCGCTCACGTTCAATCGGACCCGTCATGGCGCGGCTTGTACCTCCCCACCAACGATGCTCAAACCCATAGATTCAAGACGGGATTTCCATCCGGTTTGTGTCCCGATTGAACTAGCGTTGGCGAACACGCCATGGGCCTCAAGCTGTGCGGTCAATTGGACGGCAGCCGGGACAAGTGGATCGTCTGCTCGTAGGAGCAATTCCTTTCTGTGCAAAATCGGTGGATTGGAACGGTCGCGGTAGTTGGTCTTACGCACCGTTCTTTTGTCGACGTTACACGAGAACGCAAAGTCGAGCAGTGGAAATGGCGCGGAGAATTCTTGGTACATCAGGAAGCTGATCCGTGACCTTCGATCGAGCTTCAGCACATTGTAGTCGAGCGGATCACCGATTAGGTCGTGCCAGACGTTGGCAAACTGCGAATCAGCCGCCGGGACCTCTCGAACCAAGGAAGCGTGGTAGTAGCTGAACGCCCCGACATGCTTGCCACGACCGGTTTTCCGCAGGGCGTCGTAAGCCGAGCCAAGCCCCACAGATTCTGGATGCCGACGCCGTCCGTGATGCAAGCTCACTGGAGGCTTACCAAATCCTCCAGTCCGCGGACATGACCCATCTTGTGCAGGCCGTTTTCGATGTGATTGGCGATGATGGCGCCGGGCTCCCGGTCGTCATGCGCGGTTTCGACGTAGCGCACGAGCAGCAGGTCATAAAGTGCCTGGTGTTCGCCAAATAACGTGGGCGCATTGAATTCCTGACCGCTCAGGTCAGCAGAGCCTCTTGTCACCCGCCGCATGTCACGAGCAGATAGCAGAAAAGCAAACCGGCTGAGTATGTTCGGCGTTAGCCCCGTCTTGGACTTCAGGAACTTCAACCGCGCGGTGGATTTTTCCGACACCCGGACACGATGCGGGATCATCCTGCCATCCTCGCCCGAGCCCGCCAGAAGTACCCCTGCTGGAGATTGGCCATACGTTCCTTATCGTCGTAGCAGATTTCGAAGGCATGGCTGATGTTGGGCGACAGCTCCCGGTAGAACGACTCGTCGACCTCGGTGTCTGTGGAGAGGAGGATTACCTGGTGGCTTACCCTCGGGAAGTAGTCTCGCACCAAATTCGCCCGATGATATGAGTCAAGCCGGCCAAGCGGGGTATCAATAACCACCGGCAGTCGTCTTCCAGAGGTGCGTGCCAAGGCCTCCAGCATGGCGATGGCGTAAATCTGCCGTTCACCCGCGGATAGCTGCGACTTCTGGATTTCCACGCCGTCCCCATCTAGCAGCTTAACGGTGAATCGATGAGAATCGATTTCGGCTCTCGCAACCATGTCGTCCTTGCGCGCGAGCCGGCGAAACGACATTGCAAACTCTTCTTCCAGTTGACCGATCTTCCGTTCCGCATTGATCTGCCCGAAATCCTTGAGGAGCGCCCGGGCACCGCTGGCATATTCCAGCGGCCGCTCAAGATCCTGGCGCTCCGACAGAGCCTTGTGCTTGTCGCGCAGCGAGCGCGCAATACCGATTGCATTGGCGTATCGTGTCTTGACCTCCCGCTGCCGAACCGCGACTTCCGCCCCAGCCGCCATGATCTTCTCATTCAGGGCCGCCAGCTTTGCAAAGTCTGTCGCCAATACCGCCTCGTCGGGGGCTTGCTCGATTCTGAGCGTTACGCCATCGAGTTCTTCCTTGGTGCCGACAATTCGTTTCACCACTCGCTCTACCCGCGCCGCGGCCTCGGGAACGGCATGCTTAACCGTGTAATCCATGCGCCCCACGGACCGATGACTGAGATCGAATGTAGTCGAAGGGGCAGTCTCTGGCCGCAACCTCTTTACCAACAGCTCGTCAACAGTTACTTGCCCGGCGTCATCCAAAGTTTCCTTCAAATCTGACGCAAATCCCGTCAAGAGCCGATTCGCCTCGGTGTCAGTGAGTGAGACCAGTTCCTTTGAAGCAACCTCGATAGCCTCGGTGAGAGCCTCGGTTGCCAGCGAAAGCGGGTACGCTCCGCCTAGCTCTTCCCGCAATTCGCGCTCATCCTGTTTGAGGGACTCCGCAAGCTCCTTAGCCTTGGCGCGTTGTGCTTCACGCGACGCTCCCCAGTCGCCGCCGCGTTCGGTTAAACGGATTTCTAGACGGTCCCGGTCCGCGACCAGGGCATTCAGGTTTTCTCGGGCACCTTCCAGGGCCGCGCGTTCCTCAGAAAGTTGATTCCTTAGTTCCTCATATTCCCGCTGGAGCTTGTCAAGTTCGGCGGCGACACCCTTTCCCGCCGTCTTGGATTCCCGCCGCAGCATGTAGACTCGCAGATCATTGCGAAGGCGCTCAACGAGGTCGAGACCCAGGAGCCTGTGAATGGCGTCTCCCAGCGCCTCGCCGGAGTCGTCCTCTGCCAGTTCGGCAATTTTTTCTCCGTCAAAGAAAAATAGTTCGGAGACACCTATTGGTACCAGTTCGTTCAGGAACCCTTGGCAAGCATCGGTAGAAAGAGTGTGTCGACGCTCTCCGTCCTCCGATAGCGAGAGCGATTCATGCACCTCGCGACCATCGTCGACCCAATTTCGGCGTACCACATACCGGGTTTGCCGCCCCAACTTGCCGTAGACGAACTCAAGTTCTACGTACGCGCTGTTACGCGGGACTACCGCCCCCGGTATCGAGTGGATGCAGGACCGCACGAATTTCGCATAGCTGGCTTTTGAAGTGCCCATGCCCAGCGCCAAGCGCCCATAGAGCGCAAGCTTGACAGCCAACAACAGTGTCGTTTTGCCCGCGCCGTTGAGTCCGCCGAACAAGATAATCGGCCTCTCTGACCGATAGCGAACGCGAGGGCGCAACTCCACGTCCTGGATGCCCCGGTAAGCCCGGAAGTCACAGAGCGTGAGGCGCTCTAGGATCACTGCTGGGATGCCTCATCGAGCGTCTCGAGCTCGATTTGAAGCCGGTCAATCTCCTCTTGATACCCCCCGTCAAGGACCCGTTCTCCAGCCTGCAACACAGACTCCAGCGGCTGCCAGTCTTCGTTGAGGATGCGGTGAATGCGGTCCGTCAAACCCCGACGCCTGGCGAGCCCATCCATGGAGACTTCCAGGTCGAGGAGTTTGCGGACGAGTGTTCCGGGTATACCGTACCGCTGCTCCAGTTCCTGCAACAGGTCGGCATCGGATTGGGTGAAGCCGCTCGCGTCGTCCTGAATCCAATCCAAGTCTCTATTGAACACGTCTCTGTATATGGCCGGCAACTCATCGGCCCAGTCCGGCTCATTCGGGTCATTTAGCCATTCGCGCCGGATTTGATGCAGTTCGTCTTCCTGGATCAATTCGATCTGGTGACCCTTGGCTTGAATGTCGCGCTGAACCTTAAGCAAACGTTTGAGCCACTTGCGGCGATACTTCATCCAGTATGGCCCTGGAATGTGTTTGCGAACACGGCTGCCGTCGTTGTCATCCTGCAGATCGCCTCGGGCGAACGATACCTTTCCGGTGCGCCGACGATAGTTTCGATATTGTTCTTTTCGCTCCGGCTTGGTGGTCTCGGCGAGCATGTTGCGGAAATCCAATAAAGGCCGCATCCAGTCTTCGCCCTGTTCGACGAGGCTTTCCATAGCCTTGTCGGTAGTGACTACCGTACAGGTCCAACAGCCAAAGCGGGAGTTGCCGCAGGACGGCGTACTGGTGTCGATTACTACTGGGCACTCGCCCGCATTGGACCCCCTGTAGAGCTCCAGCAGCGCTCGATTGTCACCACCCCAAGGCCGTGGTGCAGACATCAGATACTCCCACACCTCGTCCGCGGTCCAATCCTGAATCGGCGTATAGACGTAGGCATTGGGCAAGGAGGTATGCCGGCTGAGCCTGCTCCCATCAATGCGGTGCTTGGCGATGACCTGCGCCCTGGAGGCGCTCTCGGCACTTCTCGCTCCCAGGATAACGATCACTTCACCGTAGTCAGCTACCTTATCCAAGATGAACGCATTGATAGGGTTGATCTTCATGCGTTCGGTACACCAACGGAACGTCTGCGTCGGGGTTGGGTAGCCCTTGCCGAGGAGGTTTATCCAGAACGTTTGGTCCTGCCGGGGCGTCACTTGGTTTGCCTGAAGGGGAATTTCATGTGAGAGGGCTGCGTCGTTTAGTTCAGATAAAGTTGTGGCCAAAAGGTCAACGACCACTGGTGTTTCGACCTGAGTATCGGAGGAAACGACAAAGATGCGTTTCTTCCTCTCTTCCGGGCGCAGGGCCAAGACTGCGGTGTAGACAAGTTGTAGGACCGCGGTCGAGTCCTTACCTCCGCTGAAACCCACAACCCAGGGGCGGCTATCTTCGAGATAGAGTTCACAAAGTTCCTGAATCAGATCTCCCAAAGGCCGGCCCGCGGGTTCAAGGGCTTTTGCCTGTTCTGCTGCTGACTCGTAAAGAAATGCTTCAGTCACCGTGCCTACTCAGGTTGCGTTCTAGTTCCTCTTCCTCCGCATTTAGCGGAAGCCCCATGTGTTCCTTCAGAAAATTGGCAGTCAACCGCACATTGGTCCGAGCCTTACTGATTCTCCCATGCACCATGGCACGCCCCTCCCAGAGGGTTCCATTCGAACGGGACCAATCGATTGTCCGCAACTTTTTCAGCTTTGATTGCCATCCGTCAGGATGAGAGGACACCAAGTCAGCGCCTGCAGCGCCTATCGCCGATAGAGCCACCCCATGTGCGTGAACGCAATTTTGGCGCAAATCGCTCGATGCCACCTTCCTTTGCTTTGCCAGCCCCCAATCCGGAACATTGGACACCACTTCAGACCAGAATGCAGCCGAAAACTCCCGTTCTGCTTGCGTGATATCGTCCCGTCGACCCTTGCGCAATAGAGCACGACTCGCATGCTTGATGCTGCTCAGCGTGAACAACTTGGTGCTCCGATTGGAGATGCTCGACCGTTCCATTTCCGTCATGCCTTTGAAACCGACAACGGTCATAGCCACGTATCGCGCAAGCTCTGAACTGGGGTCGCGTTGGTCGTAAAGTGTGCTGAGGGAATCGCTAGGGCGGATAGCGTGTTTGTTGAGGTCCGCAAACATTTGCTGGCTACGCTTGAGCCCTTTGTCCATGAAGAAGAGAACCGGAACATGGTCGTCCCTCAATTCTGGGCAATCCTTCATTGCTTCTTCAATCGCCGCCCGCCGGTGCTGGCCATCATTGATCAGTAGTCGAGCGTCCATCGGAATAAGGAGCGTTCCGATATTCTGGCCCACATCGCCCTTGCCATTGGGATGAAAGCGCACCGTGGCATCCACCGATGCAGTTATCGCGGAAACGACATAATTTTCCCGATTGTCCACCAGATACTGGGCCATCTCGGGTATTCTCTGGCGATTCAATGTTCTCTGCGCGCGCAACTCGGGCGGCACTTCGTCGTCATCGAAGACAAACATTTTCGGCAACAGCCTCATAGGACACATGGCAAAGTAGAATTCAGCACCAGCTTGCCTACCCTTTACCGCTGGAAACGAGGTGACGTACCCATCCATTGGCCGACCGCGGACGTTAAAATCTCGCGTATTTTAACGTCCATTGCTGCCGCGTCAACCACTTCCAATCAAAGATTCCAGCCGCTCACCTCACAGTGACTAGTCCTTCCAAATTGTTGGGTTGCCCGCGAGCCAAGTCATCCAGCCCGTGAAAGGGCGGGCGATGCCAAGCACAAGCCCGTGCATGAATTACCCATGGGTAACACTCGTAATTTCGGAGCGCTCGTTGCACGACTCCTGGCAATCCGGAGATGTGTCAGCCACATCCACAGAAGAATCGCAGCAGTTACATCCAAGAGATCCAGATCATGGGGCACCAAAGGCTTGACACCGATGAATTTCGGACGCCGTTGACTCTCGGTGTCCGCATCAATCCTCTACAGACAAACCTAGTAATTCCCTACATCGCAAAGTAAAGTACCAGGTGTCTGCATTGTCATCTGGTCCCAATCGTCTGTTTACACATAGCGCCGCTAGAATCCCGCAACCGGCCCGCGCAAAGAAACTAAATCGCGTGCTGAAAAACACCAAGCGGGCCGTTACCCCTACTGCGGTAACTGCATCCCGCACGCATGGTCGTCGGCAATTTGAGTAATGCACCCAAGCACATCCAACCTTTTTTTAAAATTCAATTCTCGAACGTGCGTGCTACACCAACCATCGAATAGTGCTTAATTGGCTACCAAATACGGGTCCGCGCGCAACGTCATGGATCCAGCTAAACGAAACAACGTCCAACGCAAAGACCGGCGGCGTCTATCAGATGTCACCCAAGTCCAAGGTGTCCAATACATGACGCCTATCCGACCGAAAATAAAACCCCACTATCGATCTGGCATCGACGACCTAGCGACCGATTTCTTTTCGCCCTGCCTGCAAGCAGCCACCTCTTATAGAAGAGCCGTAGGATACTTCTCCAGCAGAGCGTTGCTGACTTGGGTAGAGGCATTGCCGCGAATGATTTCGGCCAACAACCTCAACATCAAGTTAATTGCGTCTCCAGAAATGAGTCGCGAGGACATCAATGTATTAAACAAACTATCCAATGAGGAAGAGCGGACAAAGTATCGCCAATTGGTGGTTGACCGACTGTTAGAGGAGGTTATCACACTAGCAGATGATCCTACTTCGCAAGATGCGCGGGCGAGAATATTCGCGTGGCTGATCGCGAACGACCGTCTACAGATCAGGTTTGCATTTGCCAAACACTTGGAAAGACCTGGCATATATCATGAAAAAATGGGTGTTTTCGCTTTTTCAGACGATGCGCTAGTGGCGTTCACCGGCTCTGCCAATGAGACGCTCGGAGGACACAAGTTGAACTATGAATCGCTCGACGTTTATCGCAGCTGGGTTCCCGGCGATAAAGAACGTGTCGACATAAAGGTAAAGCAATTTGACGAGGCGTGGACTAACAAGGCGACCGCTCTCGACGTAAAGTTACCGAATAAGAAAACCTTGGCTCTCCTGAAGTCACGCGCGTACAAATCACCGCCCACTCCCTTGGAGCCGATGTCTACATCGCCCGAGCATGAACCATCAAAATGGCGCCATCAAGAGGAAGCTGTTGACGCTTATATCGGCAAACGTACTGGAGTGTTGGAGATGGCAACCGGCACCGGTAAAACGCGCACCGCACTGAAGATCCTCGACAGGTTGATCGAAAACGGATCGATTAGTGCGGCCATCATCACCACTGATGGTACTGACCTTCTTGATCAATGGTGCGAGGAGTTGGGAAATTGGCTACATGCTACCGGCCGGCGATGGCCAATCTATCGGCACTTCGAACGACACAAAGGACTAGTGGATTTTGCATTAGACCCCTACCAAGCAATAGTGGTTGTTTCACGAGGCCAACTTCACAAATTGCTAGGGCGCATCTCGCCAGACCAAAAGCGGCACATGATTATTGTTCACGATGAGGTACACGGACTCGGTGCTCCGGGACAAATTGCTTCGCTGCAAACGCAACATCGGAGTTTCGATTGGCGTCTCGGGTTAAGTGCGACGCCTGAACGGACCTACGACGACATTGGAAACGCATTCATCGAAAACGAGATCGGACCAATCGTCTACCGATTCCCACTTGAATCAGCGATCCAGCGCGGAGTCCTAAGCGAGCTTGATTATGTACCACTTCAATACGAGCTTACTAAGACAGATCGTAAACGTCTTCGAGACGTGTACGCCAAACGCGCTGCAAGGGCCAGAGTCGGCAATCCAATGTCCAATGAAGAAGTGTGGACGGAGTTGTCAAGGGTATATAAGACCGCCGAAATGAAACCGCAGGTCTTTTCGACGTACTTAGCGGCCAATCCTGGCATTCTAAAAAACTGTATTATTTTTGTTGAAACTCGAGAATACGGCAATAGGCTCTTGGAAGATATCCATAGGTACACAACCCGATATCGTACCTATTACGCGGAGGACGACCGCGATCACCTCGTACAGTTTTCACGCAGCCAAATCGATTGCTTAGTCACCTGTCACCGAATTTCACAAGGGATCGATATTCATTCGCTGCGCACCGTCGTTTTGTTTGCGTCAGCACGGTCTAAATTGGAGACGATTCAGCGAGTTGGGCGGTGCCTCCGAATCGATCCTAGTGCTCCAGCTAAGCGTGCTTTCGTCGTCGACTTTGTCAGATCCGAAGCGTTGCGCAAGCCTGCTGAAAGCGCTACTGGCGCTCTCCAACAGATTCCTAATGCAGACGTCGAACGATGCAAGTGGCTTACCGACATCGCAAACATACGGAGAGCTCAATAATGATCGACAATGCGCTCGTGCAAGCGGTTGAGGACGCAGTCAAAGATGCTGGACAACCACAAAACGTTGCGCGACGACTTACTGCCTGGTTGACTCAGATGAGCGAAGGTGAGCTAAGTCGCGACGAAAACGCCATCTTTCTGCTAGAAGCGTGCAACGAACTATTGTTGGAGGACTAAGATGCGGATTGAGATCGCTGGATGGGACAGCGCAGGACTTCGCTGTCCCGATGCCTCGGTAGACCTACGACGAAACGGTCGGGTTCCTGCCGTAGCATTAATTCAAATGCCAAACGGCACGGGGAAGACGACGACCCTCGATCTGTTGAATGCAACGTTAAGTGGATCGGCAGTTGATTGGAAACCACACGAGGTAAGAAGATATCGGCGAGCCGAAGATTTTTCGTCGGAAGGCCGATTCAAGGCTACCCTCTTGGTCGACGGAAGACCATTGACAATTGAACTGATTCTCAACTATGACGCGGGGTCCGTCTATTATAAGACAACGAATCCGGGTAGCGGAGGAATCGTGTCTGGATGGCATGTACCTCCTTCAATAAAGCGTTTTTTGACACCACAATTTTTGAACTTGTTCGTTTTTGATGGCGAGTTCGCTAGCCGTCTTTTGGATGGAGAAAGCGACGAGGCTGACGATGTCGTAGACGCTTTGTGTCAAATATATTTGCTCGATGACATGTCTGCATTCTCCTTCGAACATTGGGAAAGGTCTGCAAAGGGTAAGAGGGCGAAGACTTCGTCCGGACTGTTACGACTTCAAAAAAGTCGAGATCGACTAACTGAAAGGCATCGCGACATTACACAAGAACTTTTGGAAGCAATTGACGAAATATCTCGTTCAGAATCTCACATCATTGCACTGGAAGAGAAAATCAATAATCGAATTAGTAGCGTTGAAGCGACACGTGAGAATCACCACCACGCGCTACAGGCTCGATCTGATGCCGAAAAAAAGGTTGAGGCAGGAAAAGTTTCTCTAATGTCAGCCTTAAGATGGCCCCATGCCATTCACCCCGTATTGAGCAAACAGCTAGTCAGGCTTAGGGATAATCTGGACATTCTTAGATTGCCCGAGAATACCTCATCCCAGTTTTTCAACGAATTGGTCAATGAAGATGAATGTATATGTGGAAGGCCGATAGACGACAGTGCGGCACAAGAAATTCGCCGAAGGGCAGAGCACTATCTGGATGCAGATGACGCCGGTGTCATCAACGCACTAAAGACAGACATCGAGCAATACGCCGTTTACGCAGAAGAATCTAATGAGGAGTCCGGCCATCAACGTATAGTTCGCCTTCAAGATGACCTCAGAAGGGCAGTCCGTGAGCAAACCCAAGCGGAGCAAGAGGTTCGTACGCTGGCAAAGCAGCTTGTCGACGCAGGTGATTTGGAGCTAGAAAAATGGCAGAAAGACCTGCAAGCGATGTGTAAGACACGCGATGAGCTTATGGGACGTAAGAGACTGTTCGAGGGAGCGGGTGACGAAAGTGAAAGCGACGACACAACTGTATCGTTAAGTCTAATCGCGTCGAGAATCAAGGAAAAGAATGACCAAATCGCTGAAATTCAGGGAACCATACGCCTACGAAAGCAGACCGAGCTAATTCGAAATCTACTTCATACCGCAACAAAGCGTGCGCGTAGCCAAATCAAAAGCGAATTGGTCACGGAGTGCAACGATCGTCTTTCCGCAATATTAACAAACGATCCGATTCGAATTGGTCGCATTCATCAATCCTTACGTCTTTTGAATCAAGAGGGCGCCAGCGTCGGCCAGACCCTTGCGATCGGATACACCTTTCTTATGAGCGTGCTCAGTAGAGGGCAGAACGACTTTCCGCTCGTCGTAGATAGTCCAGCTGGCCCGCTTGACGAGGGAGTACGTCGACGGATTGGTCGGCTCCTTCCCGAACTTTGCACTCAATTCGTTGGATTCACTATCAATACCGAACGCGCAGGCTTTGTGGATGCATTGGAAGCTAGCGTGGATGAGATGATTTATCTAACTCTATTTCGAAAGACCCCGGGCACCCGCAAAATGATTCAGGACCTTCCAGAGGGTCGTTTCCTCGAATCAGCGAATGCCATTTTGGTCGATGACCGCGACTATTTCTTTCGATTCGATGTACAGGACGAGGAAGAAGACGATGCCATTTCGATTGCGTGAGGATGCAGAGCGATGGTTTGCTAACCTCGATGGGAAAGAACCAACAAAGACTAAATTCGATCTTTACTATTTTTGCTTGATTGCCGGACTCGCGAGCGGTCGAACTTTCAGCACCTCAAGTTCGAATGTTGTCGCTCGCGAGATCGTTAGTGACTTCATCCAGGACTACCGTCCAGCGCAACGCCTACTCATTGGCCTGCTGGTGATCGCGGAAGCTCGCAGAAGTGGAATAGATCTGCGGGAGAAGGCAGCCGTTAGGGCGTTGTTTCGACGATTGGTAACCCCCGCTTCTAAGACTCAACTCACCGAGGAGGGTATGGAACGCATGAATGCTTATGCTAGCGGTGGCTATGAGTTTCTAGCTGAATCAAGGGATGCTAGGCCGGCCTCCGCCGAGCAATTTTTGCGAGATTTCGTGGACCTAATCCAATCTGCAGTATAAGCCGAAGTTGGCTACGAATCCTCTTGGTAGCGTTCAGTGAGGGAGATTTATGTTTTCGCACCATCAAACGTTCATAGTGACTAATGCATGTGATTAGAGTCAACTGAGCTTTCCGCCGCGAAGCAAACCACTTCGACTCGCGTATTTCACGCAATAGGTCCAAATCGAATACGGATCAAGGTTTGCAGGCCAAAGCGTCGCGACGCACGAACTGAGTACCCTAGCAGTTTTACAAACGGTAGGAGCGGAAATCGTCATGGCAAGATAATCGACGCGTAAAATCGAAACAGATTTGCCGACTGAGGTCGAAGTCGGAACTCAGTGACCGGCGTAACCAACTCCAGTGTGTCTGGATATGCTGAGGTGGCGCAGATGGTGAACCCCCACAACTGCCCGAGGCCGTTCACTGAGAATCTTAAATCAAAGCAGCAGATTCCGGATTCTCTCGACTTGCGTGGCGAGCCAGCAGGGTTCACCCCGCTCCCAAGGAAACAGATGGATGTCGTTCGCCTTAGAGCGATTGTGCACGGGGCACAGGATTAGCTGATTCTCCGCTAGAGTTGGTCCGCCAAGAGAGTATGGGAACAGGTGGTCTGAGTCGACGTCGTCTGGATTCCCAAGTCGACAAGCTGAAAGCCAAATCTTTTCCGCCATGCACGTTGCGACGTGCCGACCGGCGGTGGCCGAAAACCTACGCGGCCCCCGGATGCATTGACCGACTTGCGCTGCACGCTCTTTGTAGAAATTTGGATGAACCAGAACCATAGCCTGAGGTAATGCGAGCCCTCCCTCGCTGTACTCCGCCAAAATTTCACTCCACTCACAACATAGAAACTCTTCCAGTGCCAGGAGGTACTCTTCGCCCCGTTGAATCCGATTCTTTAGCGTCGTTATATCCATCGCACTCACAAATCGTAGATGACGGCTACCAGCCAATTTGAACATCCGCCGTGGATGTCACGCCTCCATAGTGTTTCAACGTAAACAGCAACTCTAGTGGGTTCTTGTGCCGTGAACCATCCAGAATCATTCCGCCTCCCCTTAGCACTTTCTTGTACTCAACCAGAGTCCCTGGCGGCGCTTGCTTGTCAGTCACCACAACGTCCTGAATGTTCAGGCTGCGTTTCCGAAGCCTGATTCCGACGCACGGTTCAATGGGGAAGGACGTAACAGCGCCTCTGTGCACCTCAAGCACCGCAGTGTCACGTGCCGAGCGACGACCCTTACAGGTTAGCTTGAACGCCTCCAGTTCGAACTGGGCACCATTGCCACGCAAGAGATCCGCAACGCTGTTGTTGCCGCTTGGCAGCGTTTGCTTGGAAAATATGTCCACCATCACTTTGACTGCCAGCGCTTTGGATGTGCTTTGGTCTCTGCCGTGAAGACTGAGTTTCCATGAGAAATCCCAATTCGTTGAGTGGAAATTCAATGCTCTAAGTACATCTCGCCATGACCGGGGGACACCGCGTACGGCTAGGTATCTGAGGACCCCAGACCAGAACGCGTCTTCCATAATCTTCTGGTGGTGCGACTCGTCGCCGAAGAACACCGAGCGTTCCACCGGCGTTCTAATTTCATCCACAAGAGCGATCCGAGCCAGGCACATCTGCATTGCCACGTCTTCCGGGTCCAGCTCTGTCTGGTTCTTTTGTGCCGAGTAATATGAACGGAACACGATATCCTTAAGTTCAATGCAGGAATAGACGTGCCCCCCCGGCTGAATCCTCGAAAGCGGTAATCGATCGTTGTACTGAATGCGATCAAAGAACGGGTTCGGTTGCTCCCCGAAACTAGGCTTCATGCACAGGGAGAGTACTGCGGCCATGGATTTCTTCTGCGCAAGTGAGCGAAGCTCCCGAGGCGAGTAGTGGTTCAGACTGAAGGCGTACGACAACCATTCCCTGTGGAGCGCTCCAAGAGGGGTTGCAGAGGTCGTCACTTGTGCGAAGATCTGCGCTAACGTATCGGCGCCGTAATGGACCGATCCCTCATTGAGCAGAAATACGACCGGTACTGGGTTGGAAGACTGTGCAGATGCGGAAAGTCCGGCAATGCGATGTTGCCCATCGAGTATCCAGAGTGGTTTTTCCGCCCCCAGTTCTGCCAGCTCAATCACTAGTTCCCACACCGATGCCGAGTCTCCTCCTATCAGTACGGGCTCAACCTTGGGCGGGACGATGGTATGGGGATTTTCGCCAATCAAGATCGGATTCGGCATAAACTCCCCCCGGTTATCGAACAGTTGCCGAATTGCTTCGATTTTTTCGGGAATTGGCGGTCGCTGCCACTCCTTCACCGGAACCGTTGAGACGTTGCGGGCAATGTCAGCATTTGTGGTCGTCTCTCGGTAGCTTGGAACATCTGCAATTTTCGAGATTTCGTCCGCCTGCATTAGCGCGAGATAGATCGGATAGCTCTGTTCTCCAGACTCAATCGTCTCTTTCAGTGCATGTATACGAATCACTCTGATACCCCTTTTTCCTTTGAAAGCTTTTGGACCGGTGCAGGTCCCTAGTTGTAGATTACCCGTAGCGTATAGGACGACTACTCGCTCTGTGTGTTGACCCGAAAGCAGTGTGTCAAAATGCTGGTGATCGATTTCACCCAGACGCTAATCCTGGCCCTTAGGATTCGTGCTGCGATCGCGCCAAAGTCTCCCACAAGACCCTGGCTGATGAGCGAAAACGGCACCCCTTCCAGCGCGGACGATCTCGACGGCTGGGTACGTGAATGCGGCATGATCCACATCCGCGACATGCCCAACCATCTCAACACTTCGGGGAAAGAAGGAGTTTTGGCCTCAGACATTGAAAAACCGGATCGTCTCAAAAAACAACTTCCTGACCAATGACCTGAGACGTCAAATAGAAGTCTGGGTCGCCTACCACAACCATCGTCTATGCCTTGAGAGTCTGGGCAGTTTGATGCTGGCGGGCATGTACTTCGGGCGCGACCAGGGCATCATCGAGCACAGAAGATGGGCCAAGGATAGGCTCTTGAAACAACGGCTCTCAGCGTACGTGTGCCAAACCATATAGCAACTACGAAAAGAGCCAGATCCTCCGTTAACAAGAAGAGCTGAGCGTCCCTTTGTTCCATTGAGCTTCCTTTGCTCCTTAGCCGGGCAATGGGTTCAAGTATGTGCAGCAATTCCTGCTGGGCCAACGTAGTCGAAATCTATCCAATCTAACTCTCATTCGAATAAGTACGTTCAAGCGTCGCAACGTAGAAATCCGCGGAGCAGTGTGAATCGTGAAGATGGCCTACCATGACCACGTTCAATCACAACCTCAAAACCGCCAACTCAACTCCACCTCATACTGCCGAGGCCGAATAGTCCCCCCGGAAAGATCCCCGAGGAACCCTTCCGGCGTCCCAGTATTCCCCCCGGTCGAAGGCACATCCCCCGCACCCCGAATCGCCAGCTCGTCCGTCAGATTCTTCCCGATAAACGCCAGCTGCCACCGCCCATCCTGCGTCCCCAGCCGAATGCTCGCATCGACCGTCGCATAGGCCTTGTAGGTAATCGAC
Organism: Pseudomonadales bacterium; assembly: GCA_963663395.1. Lineage (GTDB taxonomy): Bacteria > Pseudomonadota > Gammaproteobacteria > Pseudomonadales > Azotimanducaceae > Azophilus. Next base: position 1,738,125 of record OY760226.1, on the reverse strand, counting down.
GGAATATCCGCACTCAAATGCGTCCGGCTCTTGTATTGCACGTTCCCCGTAAGCCCAAGCTGCAGCCCGTTCCCGAGCGGCCGCTCATAATTCGCCACCAGGTGCCCAGACCACCGCGGCGCCCCCGGCCGCGTATTCCCGGCCAGGTTCTGCCGCAAATCCGTTTCCGTCTGCCCGGGCTGCAACGGCCCGCACCCCTGCGCCGGCGTCTGCCCGCCGTGACAGAACTGGAAGAACTCCGTGAACTTCGACTCCAGCCACCCGAACGACCCGCTCAGCGCCAGCCCTTCCACGGGCGTCGCCCAGTCCACCTGCAGTTCGGCGCCGTAGGTTTCCGAGCCGCCCGCGTTCGAGGTCACGAACGCGAACTGCGCATCGTTGAAGAAGTCCACCTGCAGGTCGCTGAACTTGTAGTAGTACACCTCCACCGTCGCCAGCATGGAGTTCTCCAGCAGCGATGTCTTGATGCCGATCTCCCCGCCCCGGTTCTCTTCCGGGTCGAAGACGAAGTCGCTGAACACCAGGTCGTCTCCGGGCCCGGCGCCCAGGCACGTGCCCCCCAGCGCGGGCTGTATGCAAGGCGCCCCGTTCACCAGCGGCGGCGACAGGTTGCTCAAGATTGCGCTGTTGGAAAACCCTCCCGACTTGAACCCTTCCTTGTACGCCACATAGGCGGTGACGTTGTCGTTCACCGTCCAGGTGAGCGTCGCTTCCGGTATCAGGTTCTTGAATGTCTGGTCCGCCGCGGCCGTGGTCAGCAGGTTGCTGGGGTCGTGGGGGATGAACAGCCCCGTCACGAAGGGAAAGACATAGGGCTGGATGAAGAACGAGTCCTTGGTCTCGTGGATGTAGCGGGCTCCGGCGGTGAGTTCCCAGTCCGCGGCAATGTTCCACACGAATTCCGCGTAAACGGACCAGGTCTCGCCGTCTGTCTCGGAGATCTTGTTATAGGCGGTGAACTGATCGTCCGGGTCCACCAGCGGCCCCGACCATTCCGGCCCACACACCGTCGCCGTGCCGACCACGCAACCCGGGAACGGCAGGAAGGCAAAAATCACGTCCTGGTCGAAGAAGCGGTCGGTCTGCTGGTAGTAGGCGCCAACCACCACGTTCAGCGGCGAGTCGAAGCGGGTGACGGCGCGCGATTCGATGGCGAACTGCTCGAAGGTGTTGCGCTCGCCGGCGAAGATGTTGGTGATGCCGCCGCCGTCGAAGTCGCTCACCCAGCGCTCGGTGGCGTCGTTGTAGTTGATGTTGGTGCTGAGGTCTACCTTGTCGAAGGCGTAGTCGAAGTTGCCCGTGATGTTCCAGGAGGTGAACTTCTCGCCGAGGTCGCCGTCGCCGAACTGGTTCAGCAGCGAGTTGACGGTGCCGATTCCGGGCGGCACGTCGTTGATGCCGCGGGCCAGGTTGACTTCGCAGTCCGAGTCCGGCACCGGGCGCGCCTCGAACAGCGTGGTCTGCCGCCCCGGTGGCTGCGGGTCGACGGGCAGGCTGATGTGCTGGCGCCCGTCGAGCGTGGGGCAACTGAACAGTTCGCCGCCGCCGCTGCTGGCGTGCTGTGCGAACTTGGCGTAACTGCCCTTTATGTTGTAGCTGAACCGGTCGCTCAGGTCGCCGGCGGCCGTCATGCGGAAATAGGTGGTTTCCTCGCCGGGCCACCATTCGCCGTTGGCCGCCGGGTTGTCCCACACATTGATCGACCCGGTGGCCGCATCGAAGGTGGCGTACTTGTCGGCGCCGGCGTTGTTCTGTATCCAGCCCTTGTTCATGTCGGAGGTCTGGGCGGCGAAGCGCAGGCCGAGCTGTTCGCTCACGGGGATGGAGATCACCGCCTCCAGGGTGAGGTCTTCCGACTCGAACTCGTTGTTGATGCGGGCGCTGGCTTCGAACTCCTCGCCCGGGTTGTTGGTCATCACGGAGATCACGCCGGCCGTGGCGTTCTTGCCGAAGTAGAGCGCCTGCGGGCCTTTCAGCACGGCCACCTGGCTGGTGTCGAACAGCCCCTCGTTGATGGCCCGGGCCTGGGGCATGTACACGCCGTCGATGATGATGCCCACGGAAGACTCGATGCCGATGCTGGAGGTGGCGGAGGCGATGCCGCGGATGCCGATGGCCGCGCCGTTGCCGCTGCCGCCCCGGCCGATGCTGAGCTGGGGCGTGATGGCTTCGAGGTCCATGAAGCCTTCCAGGCCGAAGCGGTCCATGCGGTCTTCGTTCACCGCGGTGATCGCCACGGGGATGTCGCGCACGGATTCTTCCGTGGCGCGGGCGGTGACGATTATTTCCTCCACCTCGGCGGCGAATGCCGTGGGCATGCCAAGGAAGAGGGCCAGGGAAAGCATCAGGGACTTGCCGGCGCAAGCCAGGCTTCGAGCTGCTGTCATTGTGGATCTCCCCATCCGTTTTATCGGGGCGACCCGTCCAATGGCCAAACCTGAATCAAGCGCTTGCCTGGGGGAACGGGCTCACCCTCGCAATTTCTGTAACGTGTTCAGCTATGGTCTGAATGTGAACATATTGCGCCCGGAGCGCGCAACCTGTTTTCCACCGCGGGCGTCAGCGGTGGTCTCGTTTTACTGATTCTCTCCAGGGCAAGACGATTGGCAGGGCACGATTTTCGTGTTACACGGATTCCGTATAATATTCGTCCGGTAGCAATCCAGGGGCTCCAGCAATGAACTTGACGATCACTGTGCAGGACGACGTGCTTCGCAGCGCCCGCATTCGCGCACTTCAGGAAAACACGTCCATTACCGCCGTCATGCGCGACTATCTGATCGAATACGCTGGCTTGGCGTCTCGAAGCGTTTTGGCACGGCAAATCCAACGTCGCCAATCGAGCTATTGAATCGCAATGCCAAGCGCCTTCCGCTGGAGGCCCCCGTACAGCTTGCGCGCTGTTGCGATGTTTTCCTTTCTCGATTTGAGCACGCGCTTTTCGGCTTCGCTTAATCGGCTCTTGTCCAGATTTACCAGGCGCGAGTTCTGCGATGCGAAGAATTGTCTGGCTTGATCACGGGGCAACTGACCGACGCGATTTCGCGGCAAACTGAAGTTGTGATCCACCGCTTTGTACGCCTCGGCATCGCGGACCAATGGCAGCATGTCAACCGCGGCACGCAACTCAACCAAGGCATTCTCCAAAGAGGTGGCCATTACTGGCGAGTTGGCGAAATGCTCGCGTTCGTTTTCCAGAATTTGCCTTTCGGCATCCAGGATCGTGTCGATGTCGCCAGAGTCTCCAACCTCGAAAAGGCGCTGGCGCAGAGCACCCTGAGCACTGAGAACAACTTGAGTCGCCGCCTGATTGCGGACTTCAAAAGTGGCAGTTCGCTCTTCCAGTAGCGCATCTACCACTGAGGCGATCAACTCCGGCCGCGGCTTCATCTTGGTGTCTAGTCGTCACGGTCAAGCCAGTCCGGGCCATACTTGGCATCCGCGAGTTCCGTTCTCAATCCGCGTTCGCGTATCCAATCCGCCCCCATTGTTCGCTTGGCGGCCATCAACGACTCTGCCGGGATCTTCAGCCGACGTTGCAGGCGATGGTAGGTCTCCTCATCTCCACGCTCCCTGGCCTCTTGCATTCGATGAATGACCTGCAGACCCTCCGGCAACGCCGCAACCTCCTCTTGCGTCAGATTCGCAGCCATAATTTCGACTCCTAAGTCGGAGAAACTCGCCATTGCTCATGCATCGCTCATGCTATGCACGAAAGTGATTGTAACCCCCCGCTGGTCGGCTCGATATGGCAGATTTCCTACAATCGGACTTGCCGTAGTTTGGTGACCCTCCAAGCGCACTGCCCCGGTCATCACCAAGGCAGTGCCATCAGAGCATTAAAACCTCCAACTCAACTCCACCTCATACTGCCGAGGCCGAATAGTCCCTCCGGATAGATCCCCAGAAACCCTTCCGGCGTCCCAGTATTCCCCCCGGTCGAAGGCACATCCCCCGCCCGCGTTCGAGGTCACGAATGCGAACTGCGCATCGTTGAAGAAGTCCACCTGCAGGTCGCTGAACTGGTAGTAGTACACCTCCACCGTCGCCAGCATGGAGTTCTCCAGCAGCGACGTCTTGATGCCAATCTCCCCGCCCCGGTTCTCTTCCGGGTCGAAGACGAAGTCGCTGAACACCAGGTCGTCACCGGGGCCGGCGCCCGTCGAGCGTGGGGCTACTCAACAGTTCGCCGCTGCCGCCCCGGCCGATGCTGATTGTCGCCAGGACCAGATGATACGGTTGACACAGTTTTAGTGCTACACGGATTCCGTGTATATTTCACGCGTCACCAATGCAGGGGCTCCAGCAATGAATCTGACGATCACTGTGCAGGACGACGTACTTCGCAGCGCCCGCATTCGCGCACTGGAGGAAAACACGTCCGTCAACGCCGTGCTGCGCGACTATCTGGCGGCATACGCCGGTTTGACGTCCGGTAAAACCGCCGCCGCCGGCCGTCTTCTTCATCTCTCCAGAACCTGCCAGTCCGGCAGGGGCCAATCCCGATGGACCCGGGACGAGTTGTATGAGCGCTGAGCTTCAGTTCATTGACACGAACATCCTCGTTTACCTGTATGACAACGATTCGCCGGAAAAACAGTCGCGATCGCGGGAACTGCTGGAAGCTGACACCGATTACTACGTGCTGAGTCCACAGGTGCTGAGCGAGTTCTACGTGACGGTTACGCGCAAGCTCGCCCGGCCACTCGCCGCTGAACAGGCGCTCGAGGCCGTGAACGCGTTGTGCGCTTTCCGCATCCGCCAACTGCACGGCGGGCTGGTGCGGGCGGCCATCCGTCGGAGTGTGGCATCTCGGCTGGACTATTGGGATGCGCTGGTTGTCGAAACGGCGCTCGAGGCCGGGGCCGCGACTCTGCTGACTGAAGACCTGCAGCATGGCCAGGCGTTCGATAAACTGCTGGTCGTGAACCCATACGCCACTTCCGGCGAGACCGGGTGAATCGCTTTGTCGTCCATCGCGGCCCCACAACAGAGAGGTAGCACGCCATGAAGGCCAGGGAATTTGACGACCGATTCGACGCGGGCGAAGACGTCACGAACGCCTTGGACCTGAAGAAAGCACGACGCCTCAAGCACGAGCCAAAACGGATCGATCAGCGGCACCAACGCAAAAGAGACGCTGGAACTCGACTGCGGTTTCCAGATTGATTCCCCCGCCCTCCTCGTTTAGGCTGCGCGCCGGTTCGGCAAATTGAACCTTCTCCTGCAATGAACATGCGGCAAATCACAAGGTACCGTTGGCGACCTTGAACTGAACGACGCTGGCCCTGATGGCAGGGCCGGCAGGCGCCGCGTTTTTCCCCTTCCTGTTTCAGCGTTGAATCGCGCGGCCACCGCACTCCGCAAGAGATGAACCCATGCACGCCGACGATGACTTTGCCCGGCTGGCCGCCGAAGGATACAACCGGGTTCCCGTTGTATTCGAAACCCTTGCCGACCTCGACACTCCCTTATCCGTTTACCTGAAAATCGCCACTGGGCCGTACTCCTACCTGCTGGAATCCGCCCAGGGCGGTGAGCAGTGGGGCCGCTACTCGATCATCGGGCTGCCCTGTCAGACCGTGCTGAAGGTTACGGGCCACCGGGTCACCGTCTCGTCTAACGGGCACCCCGAGGAAGACCTGGAGGTGGATGACCCGCTGGCGTTCATCGAGGCATTCCAGGCCCGCTACCGGGTGGCCCCACACCCGGAACTTCCCCGCTTCCACGGCGGCCTGGTCGGCTATTTCGGCTACGACTGCGTCCGCTATGTGGAGAAGCGGCTGCAGCACAGCACGCCGCCTGACCCGCTGGGCACGCCTGATGCGGTGCTGATGGTTTCCGAGGAGATCATCGTTTTCGACAACCTGAAGGGTCGAATGCAGTTGATCAGCCTGGTCGATCCCGCCGAGCCGGGCGTTCGCGGGAAAACCGAAGAACGGCTGCGGGAGCGGGCCCGCGTTCTGGCGGAATCCACCGCGCCGGTTGGCGCGACGGTTTCCCGGGGGCAGGAGTGCCCGGGCAAGCCCGTGGATGAGAGCCAGTTCGTCTCCGAGTTCGGCGAAGAGGCGTTCAAGGCTGCCGTGGATCGCATCCGGCAGTACACCCAGGCCGGCGATGTCATGCAGGTGGTGCTGGCGCAGCGGATGTCCATTCCGTTCTCCGCAGACCCCATCGACCTGTACCGGGCGCTGCGCAGCCTGAACCCCTCCCCCTACATGTACTTCATGGACCTGCGCGACTTCCAGATCGTCAGTTCATCGCCGGAAATCCTGGCCCGGCTGGAGGACGGGGTGGCGTTCAACCGCCCGCTGGCCGGCACCCGGCGCCGCGGCCACACGCCGGAAGAAGACGTGGCCCTGGAGCGCGAACTGCTGGCCGACCCGAAGGAGATCGCAGAGCACCTGATGCTGATCGACCTCGGCCGCAACGACATCGGCAAGGTGTGCGAGACCGGCTCGGTGGAAGTCACCGAGCAGTTCGCCATCGAGCGTTATTCCCACGTGATGCACATTGCGAGCCACGTGGTCGGCAAACTGCAGGCGGACAAGACCGCCATGGACCTGCTGCGGGCGACGCTGCCCGTGGGCACCCTGTCGGGGGCGCCCAAGATCCGCGCCATGGAGATCATCGACGAACTCGAGCCGGTGAAGCGCGGCGTGTACGGCGGCGCCGTCGGCTACCTGGCCTGGAACGGCAACATGGATACGGCCATCGCCATCCGCACCGCGGTGGTGAAGGAAGGCAAGCTCTACATCGAGACGGGCGGCGGCATCGTCGCCGACTCCATCCCCCGGCTCGAGTGGAAGGAGAGCATGAACAAGGGACGGGCCATCTTTCGCGCTGCCGCCATGGCCGCGTCCGGGTTCGCCACGCTGGAGTGACTGCCATGCTGCTGATGATCGACAACTACGATTCGTTTACCTACAACGTGGTGCAGTACCTGGGCGAACTGGGCGCCGAGGTGGCGGTGCACCGGAATGACGAAATCACCCTGGAAGAAATCGCGGAGCTGCAGCCGGAGCGCATCGTCATCTCGCCGGGGCCCTGCACGCCGGACGAGGCAGGCATTTCGGTCGACGTGGTCCGGCATTTCGGGCCGACGACACCGCTGCTCGGCATCTGCCTCGGCCACCAGAGCATCGGGCAGGCGTTCGGCGGCGATGTGGTGCGCGCCCGGGAGGTGATGCACGGCAAGACTTCCATGATTCACCATGGCGGCGGATCCGTGTTCTCCCGTTTGCCGGAACCGTTCGAGGCCACCCGCTACCACTCACTCATCGTCGCCCGGAATACGCTGCCCGACTGCCTGGAAGTCACGGCATGGACGGAACGCTACGGGGAGTTCGACGAGATAATGGGTGTGCGCCATCGCGAATACCCCATCGAAGGGGTACAGTTTCACCCGGAATCGATATTCACGAAGACGGGGCACGACCTGCTGCGCAATTTCCTGGAGGGAAGCGGCACCGTCGATCCGAAGGCCTTACGCAACACGGAAAGCACGAACCATGCGAATTGAGGAAGCGCTGGCAAGCCTGTTCGACGGCCAAAGCCTGAGCCAGGCGCAGACCGGCGCCGTGTTCCGCCAGGTGATGTCCGGCGAGGCGACGCCCGCGCAAATCGGCGGCCTGCTCGCCGCGTTGCGCGTCAAGGGCGAGACCGCCGAAGAGGTGGCCGGGGCGGCCCAGACCATGCGCGAATTCGCCACCCGGGTGGAGGTCGATCTGCCCAACCTGATCGACACCTGCGGCACGGGCGGCAGCGGCGTCAAGCTCTTCAATATCTCCACCGCCGCCGCCTTCACCGCCGCGGCGGCGGGCGCTCATGTCGCCAAGCACGGCAACCGCAAGATGACCAGCTTCAGCGGCAGCGCCGATGTGCTGGAAGCCGCCGGCGCCAATATCGGCCTCACTCCGGCCCAGGTGGCCCATTGCATCAGCGAGGTCGGCGTCGGCTTCATGTTCGCCCAGGCGCATCACGGCGCCACCCGGCACGCCGCACCTGTACGCCGGGAACTCGGCGCGCCCACCCTGATGAACGTACTGGGCCCGCTCACCAATCCCGCCGGCGCCCGGCGGCAGGTGATCGGCGTGTTCAGCGCCCGCTGGCAGCGCACCCTGGCGGAAGTGGCGAACCTTCTTGGCAGCGAGCACGTGCTGGTGGTGCACAGCAACGGGCTCGACGAAATCACCCTCGACGGCCCCAGCCACGTCTGCGAACTGAAGGACGGGAAAATCTCCGAGTACGACATCGTGCCGGAAGATTTCGGCATCGCGGGCCAGAGCGTCGAGCCCCTGCGCGCCGACTCGGTCGAGGCGAGCCTGAACCTCTTCAAGGGCGCGCTGACGCAGCCGGATTCCGCCGCCGCGGACGTGGTGGCCCTGAACGCCGGAGCCGGCATCTACGCCGCGGGCCTGGCTACCACCTTCGCCAACGGCGTCACCATGGCCCAGGATGCCATCGCCGCCGGGCTCGCCAAGGAGCGCCTCGACGAGTTCGTGCGCATCACCAGCCTCATGGGCGAGCCCTGAGCGTCGGGCGCCTGGCAAGGCGATGCGCCAGCCCGAGATGAAAGCGGCAACCGGGTGCAAACCTTGTGTTCGATCGCCTTTGCCCGGGAACAAGACGTCGATAGCGAACTGATCCGATGGCAACTGTGCTCGACGAAATCCTCGCCCACAAGCGCCAGGAAGTTGAACGACGCCGACGCAGTCGGCCGCTGGCACAGGTGCGCAAGGAAGCCGAGCGGCAACCACCGGCACGCGGCTTCGTCGGCGCCCTGCAAGAGCGTCAGAATGCCGGCCGCCCGGCCGTAATCGCCGAGATCAAGAAGGCTTCGCCCAGCAAGGGCATCATCCGCGAGATTTTCGACCCGCCCGCAATCGCGCGCAGCTACGAAGCCGCCGGCGCCGCCTGCCTGTCGGTGCTCACCGATGAGAAGTACTTCCAGGGCGGCGATGCCTGTCTGCAGGCGGCGCGCGACGCCGTTGCCCTGCCGGTGCTGCGCAAGGACTTCACCATCGACGAATACCAGGTTTACGAGGCGCGCGCGCTGGGCGCCGACTGCATCCTGCTGATCGTGAGCGCCCTCGAAAAGCCGGAACTCAGGTCCCTCGCAGACCTGGCCGCCGGTCTCGGGCTCGACGTGCTGATCGAAGTGCACAACCGGGAGGAACTGGATTCCGCGCTCTCCCTGGAACCAGCCCTCATCGGCATCAACAACCGCAACCTGAAAACGTTCGAAACCAGCCTGACGACGACTTTCGACCTGCTGCGCGGGATACCGGAAGGAATAACGGTGGTCACGGAAAGCGGCATTCGGCAAAGAAGCGACGTACAAGCCATGCTCGACCGGGGTGTGCGCGCCTTCCTGGTAGGAGAAGCCTTCATGCGCGCGCCGGACCCGGGAGCGGCCTTGCGAAACTTGTTTCCCTGATGTCAGCCGGGCGGTAACTCACTCGCCGCGCAGCAGCCGCTCCAGATCTGCCACCCCCGCTTCCGCCGCGCGCCGGGCTTCGGCTTCTTCCTGCCGCCGATGCGCCTCCAGGAAAAGCACCTCCTCAGTCGACTGCCTGGGCGCATAGGTCGCCGTTGTGGTTGACGCGCATGAGCCCGGCGGCGTGGGCGCGTTCAGTGGCGTCCGTCTGTGCACATGAGTGCAAGCTGCCGCAAATTGCAGAAGAAGGCCTACAGACTGGATTTGGGATCGAAGCTAGATTCGTATCAGTTCTGGAGGGTCTACATATGCTTGTATGGGTATTGGTGATATCGCCCGCGGCCGTATTGATCTCATGCCTGGTGAACGCCAGGCAGCGAAAGCCCATCACGCTGCTCAGAATGGGGGCGTCCTCCTGCCTGATTGTCGCGGGGCTGTTCGTCGATTGGTGGTCTAAAGGCAATGATTCCATCATCGGCGTACACGGCGTGTTCGAGGTCCTGACCCTGCTGGTCGCCTTTATCGCATCCGTTTGCCTGGGCATGTACCTGGCCCTGCGGTACTTCCCTATCAAAAGTTAACCTTAATCCAATAGGAGAAATGAAATGAGAGAACTCACACCTGATGAAATTACGATTGTCTCCGGGGGCCACGGCTTCACCGACGGCGGCATTGTCTCCGCCATGCTGATCGGCATGGGCGTCGGGGGAAGTTTCGGCGGTCCGGTTGGCGCCTATGTCGGCGGTATCGCTGCTGGTGTTGGCTATATGGTGTACCACTACATGCCACGCGGTAGCGGCCTCACCAGTCACGGTGGCAGTCGCGCAGCAATGAGACTCCGCCTGACCAACAAACACTAGCGGTCACGCGAGTTGCGCGGCCTTGGGTTCCCGGGGCTGCGCAACAATCTCGGAAAGAACTCCGGCACTCTCGAGCCGGCGCAGAGTGATCGAGCCGTCCAAGTGCAGAACCTTGGTGGCGTTCAAGTGGAACTCAAATCCGGTAAGTCGTCTCCGTCATGACGCGGGAAGCCAGCGTCATTGCCTGCTTCACCGGTGCCGGGAACTCCGTGCCGCCCATTTCCAGGGCTTCAGAGCCGTGCCGCGCCTCCTCTTCGTGCATGCGTTCGACGATGGCGCGGCTCTTTGCGTCCTGTGCGGGCAACGCATCGAGATGGCGTTCGAGGTGCTCGCACACCTGGTCTTCCGTGGCCTCGACGAAGCCCAGGCTCACCTTGTCGCCGATCAGGCCGGTTACCGCGCCCATTGCGTAGGAGGCGGCGTAGAACAGCGGGTTCAGCACGCTGGGCCCGCTGCCCAGTTCGCCCAGCCGTTCCGCGCACCAGGCCAGGTGGTCGGCCTCTTCCCCGGCCGCCTTTTGCAGGCGGTCGCGAACCTCCCGGTCGCGGGCCGTGAGGGCCTGGCCTTCGTAGAGCGCCTGGGCGCACACCTCGCCGGTGTGGTTGACGCGCATCAGGCCGGCGGCGTGGGCGCGCTCGGCGTCGTCCATGGGCTCATCGGCAATCTGCGCGGCTGGGTTCTCCCGCTCCGCAACGCGCGAACCGGTCAACGTCTTCAGCGCCTGGTCGAACCGCCGGATTGCATTGTCAATCATCGTGTGAGCTATCTCCGACGGTTTTCAAGGGTTTCGGACGACACATATCAGGGCCCTTTCTTCTGCCTGCACATCGCCGAATCTCGCGAAAATGGAAGCCCGAACCGTTGCCGATTCGGGCTTCCCAGCCTTGGTGGCGGAATTGGCAGACGCAGAGGAATGGCACTCCTCCGGCCCCTGCAGCTAACCCTGCATGCCTTCCGGGTTCGAGCCCCGGCCAAGGCACCAATTCCGCGAATCGGTCTACGGGGAAGGCCAGCCCCGATGGCAATTTTATAACCTGAAACGCCCTTCGTTTCCAGACGGCAATCGCTGAAATTCCAGTCGTTTCAGGGCTTCGGCAACGTAACGCCCCGCTGCCCCTGGTATTTGCCTCCGCGGTCCTTGTAGGAAACTTCGCAACGCTCGTCGGACTGAAAGAAAACCATCTGCGCGGCACCCTCGTTGGCATAGATTTTGGCCGGCAGATTGGTGGTGTTGGAAAACTCCAGGGTGACGTGGCCCTCCCACTCCGGTTCCAGCGGCGTCACGTTGACGATGATGCCGCAGCGGGCGTAGGTGGACTTGCCCAGGCAGATGGTCAGCACGTCGCGGGGGATGCGGAAATGCTCGACGGTGGAAGCGAGCGCAAAGGAATTCGGGGGGATGGTGCAGACATCGCCTTCCACGTCCACGAAGCTGCGTTCATCGAACGCCTTGGGGTCGACGGTGGCGGAGTAGATGTTGGTGAACACCTTGAACTGCGGCGCGCAACGCACATCGTAGCCGTAGCTGGAGGTGCCGAACGAGATGATCTTGCCGTTCGCCCCCTGGCGAACCTGGCCCGGCTCGAAGGGCTCGATCATGCCCTGGGCGGCCATTTCCCGAATCCACCGGTCAGACTTGATGCTCATCAGTCGTCGCTCATGCCGATAACGGGCTGGGCCGGCGTGTCGATTTCCCACAGGCGGGCGGCCATGTGGCGGGCGGCATCCCGGTAGAGCCCGCTGTGCACGCTTTCCGGGTCTGCGGCCACGGTGGGGTTGCCGCCGTCGGCCTGCTCGCGGATCGCCGTCGCCAACGGCAACTCGCCAAGCACCGGCACCCCGAACTCGGCGGCTACCCGCTCTCCGCCGCCAGCGCCGAACAGGTGGCTCAACTCGCCGCATTTGGGGCACTCGTAGAGGCTCATGTTCTCCACCACGCCGAGTACCGGAATGTCCACCTTGCGGAACATCTCGATGCCCTTCCTGGCGTCCAGCAGGGCGATGTCCTGGGGCGTGGTGACGATGACGGCGCCGGAGACCGGAACCTTCTGCGACAGCGTGAGCTGAATGTCGCCGGTGCCGGGCGGCATGTCGACGATGAGGTAGTCCAGCTCCTCCCAGTCGGTCTGCATCAGCAACTGCTGCAGCGCGCCGGTTGCCATGGGCCCGCGCCACACCATCGGCGTGTTCTCTTCCACCAGGAAGCTCATCGACATGGTCTTGATGCCATGCGCCCGGATGGGCACGAACTGCTTCTCGTCCTTGATCTCCGGGCGGCGGTTCGACGGGACGCCCAGCATCATGCCCTGGCTGGGGCCGTAGATGTCCGCATCGAGCAGCCCCACTCTCGCGCCCTCCCGGTCGAGGGCCAGGGCGAGGTTGACGGCGGTGGTCGATTTGCCCACGCCGCCCTTGCCGGACGCCACCGCAATCACGTGCTTCACCTGGGCGAAGCCGCGCGCGGCCGGCGCATCGAAACGCACCTCCAGGTCGAGCCGCTCGGTGTCCAGGAAGGCCTCGAGCTGCCCGGCCAATGCGTCTTTCATGCCTGCCGCCGGGTACCCCAGCGTCACCGACACCCGGCTGCCGCTGGTAAGCACGCGCGCGCCCAGGCTCTGCCAGCTCTTGGCAAGGTACGGATCATTGAACTGCTCGATCTTCATAAGGCGGGGCACGCTTCCGGCTGGAACGTCGATAGACGCAAGTCGGCCATTATAGGGTTGCGTACCCGCTTGCGGTATAGTGCGCGCCGCCCACCGGAAACCGGGCCGAAGCGAATCATGAGCCGCCGCCTGCTGGTCACCAGCGCCCTCCCGTACACCAATGGCCCCATCCATATCGGCCACCTGCTGGAGCACGTGCAGTCGGACATCTGGGTGCGCTACCAGCGGCTGCGCGGCAACGAGTGCATCTACGTCTGCGCCGACGATACCCACGGCACCGGCACCATGCTGAAAGCGGAGCAGGAAGGCGTCGACCCGGAGGTGATGATCGAGGGGATGCGCCGGGAACACGTGCGGGATTTCAAGGGCTTCCACGTCGACTACGACAACTACCACTCCACGCACTCTCAGGAAAACCGCGAACTCAGCGAACTGATCTATCAGCGGCTGGTCGATGCCGGCCTGATCTTCACCCGGGACGTAGAGCAGCTCTACGATGCCGAGCGCAACATGTTCCTGGCCGACCGGTTCGTGAAGGGCAATTGCCCGCGCTGCGGCGCCGAAGACCAGTACGGCGACAACTGCGATGCCTGCGGTGCGACCTACAACGCCATTGAACTGAAGAACCCACGTTCGCTGCTGTCCGGCGCGGAGCCGACCGTGCGCAGTTCCCCGCACTACTTCTTCGACCTGCCGAAATACACCGACTTCCTGCGTGAGTGGACGCGCAGCGGCGCCGTGCAGCCCGAGGTGGCCAACAAGCTCGCCGAGTGGCTCGACGGCGGCTTGCGCGCCTGGGACATCTCCCGCGATGCACCCTATTTCGGGTTCCTGGTGCCCGGCACCACCGACAAGTACTTCTACGTGTGGATGGATGCGCCCATCGGCTACATGGCGAGCTTCAAGAACCTGGTGGATGCCGGTGGCGCAGTGCGCTTCGAGGACTTCTGGTCGCCGGATGCGGTGGGCGAGACCGAGGTGCACCACTTCATCGGCAAGGACATCATCAACTTCCACGCCCTGTTCTGGCCGGCGGTACTGGACGGTTCCGGCTTCCGCACGCCCACCCGCCTGCACACGCACGGGTTCCTGACGGTCAACGGCGCCAAGATGTCCAAGTCGAAGGGCACGCTGATCAACGCCGAGACCTGCCTCGAATACGTCGACCCGGAGTGCCTGCGCTACTACTACGCCACCAAGCTGAACGGCACGATCGACGATTTCGACCTCAACTTCGACGATTTCGCGCAGCGGGTGAACAGCGACCTGGTGGGCAAGGTGGTGAACATCGCCAGCCGTTGCGCGGGCTTCATCAACAAGCAGTTCGGCGGGCAGTTGTCGGCGGAGTTGCACGACGAGCCGCTGTGGAAGCGCTGCATCGAGGCCCGGGAGGAACTGGCGGAACACTTCGAGAACAGCGCCACGTCGAAGGGCGTGCGCCTGATCACCGAACTCGCCGACCTCGCCAACCAGTACATCGCCCGCCACGAGCCCTGGAAGCTTGCCAAGGTTCCCGAACGCCACGACGAGATGCAGGCCATCTGCAGCCAGGGCATCAACCTGTTCCGGGTGCTCGCCATCTACCTGCAGCCCATCCTGCCCGGCATGGCAGAGCGTTCGCGGGAGTTCCTGAACGTGGAACCCTTCACCTGGAACGACATCGACAAGCCCCTGCTCTGCCACCGGATCGGCAGGTTTCAGCCGCTCTTCAAGCGCATGGACAGGAAAGACCTGGATGCTCTGCTGGACGCTTCGAAGAGCGAAGCCGACGCCGAGAACGGGAATGCCGAGAACGGGAACACCGAAACCGCGGATGCCGAGACCGGGGACGCCGAAAGCACGGACGACAACACCATCTCCATCGACGATTTCGCCCGAATCGAACTCAAGGTGGCGTCGGTGGTAGCCGCAGAGCACGTGCAAGGCGCCGACAAGCTGCTGCGGCTCACCGTCGACCTGGGCGACGAAAAGCGCCAGGTGCTCGCCGGCATCAAGGCCGCCTACCCGCAACCCGAAGACCTGGTCGGCCGCCTAGTCGTGGTGGTCGCCAACCTGGCCCCGCGCAAGATGAAGTTCGGCACCTCCGAAGGCATGGTGCTAGCCGCCGGGCCCGGCGGCGAAGACATCTTCCTGATCAGCCCGGATAGCGGAGCGGAACCCGGCTTGAACGTGCGCTGACGTCGCCGGAAACGCGCTGCTTTTTCGTGGAGTATTGGGCTAGGCTCTCCCCATGGGCGAACTCGCACTGATTCTCATCGGCGCGCTGCTGGTCAACAACTTCGTGCTGGCCCAGTTCCTGGGGCTGTGCCCGTTTATGGGCGTGACGAACAGCCTGTCGACGGCACTGGCGATGGGGTTGGCGACCACCTTCGTGCTAACGCTTTCCGCCACCGTCTGCTTCCTGGTTTTTCACGGGCTGCTGGTGCCGCTCGGCCTGGACTGGCTGAACATCATCGTGTTCATCGTGGTGATCGCCGGGGTCGTGCAATACACGGAGATGTACGTTCGGGCCACGAGCCCCCTGCTGCACCAGAACCTCGGCATCTATCTGCCGCTCATCACGACCAATTGCGCCGTTCTCGGCGTTGCGCTACTGGCCGTTGGAAGCGAGCTTTCGTTCGCCGGCACCATCGTCTTCAGCGCCGGCGCCGCAGCAGGGTTCTCCCTGGTAATGGTGCTGTTCGGCGCCATCCGCGAGCGCCTCGAAGGCGCCGACGTACCCGGCCCCTTCAAAGGCGCGCCCATCGCCCTGATCACCGCCGGAATCATGAGCCTCGGCTTCCTGGGGTTCGTGGGCCTCGATTCGTGAGCGGCGCGCGGCATCGCGGTTCGTCGCACGCTGGTGCGATAGCGGGCGCAACCGAAACTCGCCAGCCCTGCCTGAAGACGTTCAATTCGGCCCGCCCGGTCGAAAGCGCGGCCACGTGGGATGCTACGGGGTGGAGATGATCTTGACCGTCATCGTGCTCTCAAGCGTCACCCTGGCGCTCGGTTGGCTGTTGCTGTCCGCGCACGCGCGATTCAAGGACGACGACGACGAACTCATAGACGCCATCGATGCCCTGCTGCCGCAAACCCAGTGCGCGCAGTGCGGATACCCCGGCTGCCGGCCCTATGCAGAAGCGGTGGCCACCGGCGCGGCGATCGACCTCTGCCCACCCGGCGGCAACGCCACCTTCGAGGGGCTGCAGGCGCTGCTCGGCCGCAGCGAAGGCGCGTCCCCGCCAGCGTCGGAACCCGTGCTCGCACGGATCAGGGAAGCGGAGTGCATCGGCTGTTTCCTCTGCATCCGCGCCTGCCCCGTGGACGCCATCATCGGCGCGCCGGGATACATGCACACCGTTATCGAGGGTGAGTGTACGGGCTGTGAACTGTGCGTTCCGGCCTGCCCGGTGGACTGCATCGACCTGCTTCCCGACCGCCAATGCGACACCCGCGAGCCCGAGATTCCCCAACCGGCGCAGGTGCGAACCGAATTGGCGCCCCACGGTCAAGCGTGCATCGGCTGCAACAGGTGTGAGCCGGTCTGTCCTGCCGATCTCGCGCCCCGGGAGTTGTTGTGGTTGAGCGACGCGGAGAGATGGGACACGGCACTCGATCTCGGGCTTGACCGCTGTATCGAATGTCGCCGGTGCGACCGCGCCTGCCCGAGCGATATCCCGCTCGCGGCGATCTTCGCGAGCGGAAAGCGGACATTGGCCGACACGGCGGCAAGAAACGCTCAGGCCGCGCACGCAAAAGCCCGATTCGAAGCGCGCACCGCACGTCTTGCCGCCGAGCAGCACGCCGCGCAGCAGCGCCGCGCCGAACGGCTCTCTCGGCAGCGGCGTCTGGCCGAGCGGGGCGAGGCCACCCCGCAGTGAAAAGCGACCGCATCATGTGGGCCGTCACCTTGGCCCTGGCGCCAGGCTTCGCGGTGCTGTCCTGGTTCTACGGCTGGGGATACCTGCGCAACCTGGCCATCGCCCTGCCGCTGGCGTATGCGTTGGACTTCGCATGCCTGCGCCTGCGCGGACAACCACTGCCACTGTATCGCCGAAACCCGCCCCCGGGTTCGTTCGACGGCTCGATTTTCCTGGGCACGCTCATCCTGGCATTGGCCTTGCCGCCGGGCATGCCCTGGCACGTTCTTCTGCTCGCCACATTCGGCATGGTCGTGCTGGCGCGCCAGCTTTACGGCGGGCTCGGCCACAACATCTTCAACCCCGCAATGGTCGGCTACGCACTGGCGCTGGTCTGTTTCCCGGTGGCGCTCGCCACCTGGCCGCCCCTGGTGGACGGGCACACCGGCGCCACCGCGCTCACGGCGTTCCGGTACCGTGAAGGGCTGACCGCCATGGAGGCCTTTGCCGCCGACCCGGCATTCGGCCAACTTGGCGGCTACGGCTGGGAGTGGGCGAACATCGCTTTCGCGTGCGGGGGCCTGGTGGCCGCCGGGCTGGGATTGATCGCCTGGCGCGTCGTGCTGGGCTTTCTCATCGTACTCGGCCTTTTCGCCCTCGTTTTCCACGACGGGGGCAGCTCGAAAAGCGCCGGTTCGCCGTTGTTTCACTACCTCTCGGCCGGAACCATGCTGGCGGCGTTCTTCGTCGTGACCGACCCCGTGACACACCCCGGCCACCCCGCCGGGCAATGGCTCTTCGGCGCGCTGGCAGCCGGCATCACCTTTGCGATTCGCGCCTGGGGCGGCTACCCGGACGGCATTGCCTTCGGCGTACTGATCGCCAACGCGGCCACCCCGTTTCTCGATGCGCTCGGCCGGGGCCGGGTGGGTTTGCGATGAAGCCTTTGCTCAGCTTCACCGCAATCGATGGGCTCTGCCTGCGCCGGGTGGGTATCCGATGAAAGCGTTGCTCAGCCTCAACGCAATCGATGTGCCCTGCCGGGGCTGGGTGCAAATTCGATGAAGCCGCTCGCGAGCCTCACTGCAATCGGTGCCCTCTGCGCCCTGCTGCTGGCGGGCACCCACCGGTTCACCGCAGACGACATCGAGGCCAATCGCGATGCGCATGCCTGGCGGGTCGCCTTCGAACTCGTGGGTACCGAGTTCCCCACAGCGGACCTGCGCTGGGACGGCGACCGCCTTGATCTCCCCGATGGCGTTCGGCTGCAGCGCTCGTCGGTCAACGGCTACGCGGGCGAAATCGAGTTCCTCGCCGCGATCCGGCCGGAACCGGGCGGGACGGACGCGCTGGCCGGCGTGCGCGTCACCCGTCACCGGGAGACGCCCGGGCTCGGCGACTTCATCGATACGGCGCGCAGCCCCTGGATCCACCAGTTTTCGGACAAATTGCCCGACGAGGTCGATGCCGTGACGGGCGCCACCATCACCAGCGAAGCCGTCAAGCGCGGCGTATCGGCGTTGGCGCACCCCGGGGCGAGCCCTGCACTACCCGGAGACAATCCTTGAGCACCGGCACCTTTGCTGCGGCCGCCATCGAGCGGAACCCGGCCTGGGCGCAACTGCTCGGCCTCTGCCCACTGCTGGCCGTCAGCAACAGCCTGGTCAACGCCCTCGGGCTCGCCCTGGCCAGCGGGTTCGTGATGCTTGGCTCCAGCCTCACGATCTCGGTGCTGCGCGGGTGGATCCCCCATGCCGCGCGCCTCCCCTGTTTCGTACTGGTCATCGCCACGTTCACCACCATGAGCGTGCTGCTGCTGGAAGCCCATGCGTTCGACCTGTACCTTCGCGTCGCGCTCTTCATTCAGATCATCGTGTCCAACTGCATGATCCTCGGCCGCATCGAAGCCTTCGCCAGCCGCCAGCCCCCGGGGCAGGCCGCGCTCGATGCACTGGGGACAGCCTGCGGATTCGCAATCGCCCTCATCGTCCTCGGCGGCGTTCGCGAACTGCTTGGCAACGGCACGCTGTTCGCCGGCATGTCACAGTTGTTCGGCCCGGCCGCGGATGGATGGACCGTCGAGATTGTCGCGAACGGGGGCCTGCTGGTCGTGCTGCTGCCACCGGGCGCCTTCCTGACGGGCGGGCTTTTGCTCGGCCTGGCCAACTGGATCCGTAGCGGCCACCGATGAACAAGGAAAAGCGAACCCGGATATTCGAGCGGCTGCAGGCCAACGACCCCGACCCGACCACGGAGCTGAAATACCAGACGCCCTATGAGCTGCTCGTCTCCGTCATCCTCTCCGCCCAGGCAACGGACGTCAGCGTCAACAAGGCGACAGAGGCGCTGTACAGGGCTGCCAATAGCCCGCAGGCGGTGGCCGACCTGGGCGTCAGCAAACTGAAGAAGTACATCCAGAGCATCGGCCTGTTCAACACCAAGGCCGAAAACATCGTCAAAACCAGCCGAATCCTCATCGAGCAACACGACGGCCAGGTCCCGGAAGACCGCGAGGCGCTCGAGGCACTGCCGGGCGTTGGCCGCAAGACCGCCAACGTGGTACTGAACACCGCCTTCGGCCAGCCGACCATGGCGGTGGACACCCACATCTTCCGGGTCGCTAACCGCACCCGCATTGCCCCCGGCAAGAACGTCCGCCAGGTAGAGGACCGCCTGGTGCGCTGGATTCCCAAGCCCTTCCTGAAAGACGCCCACCACTGGCTCATCCTGCACGGTCGCTACGTGTGCACCGCCAGGAAGCCCCGCTGCGGCTCCTGCCTGATCGAGGATCTCTGCGAGTATCCGGACAAGATCGACGACTGAAACCCATGGTGACGCACGTCCGACAACCGACCGATTCATCCATCCGAATGGTGATCCAGTCGATGCTGTCCTGCCACGATTTTCAACTGAACACGCTCAACAACCTAGCTGCGCACGCATGGCGCAGCGCACGAAACGCTTTGTCTTAGAGAAGATTCAGCGTGCGGAACGCTCCTTGGGGTGAGCGGATCCGCGTTCGTGACGGTTCCGTGGAACTTCGCGCCGTGCCGGATGTCCACCCCGTTGTGCAGGATTGGGTCGCCGCCTTTGTCAGACAGCGAGTCGTCCCCCACGGAGGCCCGGGACGCGCCCTCTTTCCCGATGCGCTCGGGCATGGCCGAGCAAACGGGATCTCTTGACGCGTTGTCCGCGCCCTTCTTCACAACTTGGCAAAGACGTTGAGTCGATAATCATGGGAGTAACCGTAAGCGCGGCGGAAGCTGCCGCCCGTAGCCACCATCAACAAGCGTCGGCTGCCGCGAACGCACCTCAACAGGGCAGTCTCGGCGCCAGGCAGGCGACTGCCATGCCGGAAGAGCGGCGACCGTCATCGCTGCACAACCTTTCGGCGGCGGAAGCACCCAGCGCCCGGGGAGCGCGCCGCGGCCAGGCTTCCAGAACGGTTCGTCGAGCAGAAGGCAGGGTCTCCCCGTACCCAGGGGCGACGCAATCAAGCGTCCAGCCCCCTCTCTCGAGCGATTTTGACTGGCCCGCTGCCCATCGCGAATTGAAGGAAGGACTCAGGCGGGCCCAGACACGCGGCGACGCGCACGCCGCCCGCGCGTACCGTGAAACCATCGCTGCCATCGATGCCCGGGTTCTACAGTCGCTTCGGCTGGTCAGGCCAGCATCGCCGGTGCCAGACGACTACGATGCGGCCGAGGCCTACCGTGCCCTGATCGAAATACGCAAGGAATTCCACCATTCGGTGGCCACACCGGCGCAAAAAAAGACGATCATCGGGCGCTCCATCACCGAACTCCACAAGTTCACCCGTCGCAATATCGCGGAACTGGAAGAGCGTTCCGCGCAGTTCGCGGCCTTGCCCGCGGCGCTGGCTTCCCCGGACGGCTCGAGGCCGGAGCGTGCCCCGGAAAGCCTTGACGCCTGGCTCAGGGATGCGGCTGTTCAAGCCAGTCGAGCCGCAAATCAATGGGACGTCCCGGACCACTCGATGGTGCAGTGGGCTGCACGGGTCAGGCACAGATACTTCGAGCGTCTGCGCAATGAATGCGCCCAGGGGCGGGACCCGTGGTCGGTCTCCTCCAAGATCATCAAGAAGGCTGAAAAAGACGGCGGCAAGGCCACGCTCCGGGAACTGCAAGCCGCCCACACCAGCCTCATGCACGCCATGGCAAATGCGGGTTCGCAAAACGAGTCCACCGCCGCTCCAGTGACCGTGGAGCACGCAGTTGCGCCGCTGATGCGGTCAGACATTGCCGACCCAGGCTCCTCCGGCCTTTCCCACCCGACTGTCCCCGCATCGACCGCTCAAACACGCGTCCTGTTCGCTGGCCGACAAGCCTCCGACTGCGAGTGGTATACCGCCTACGGTGAATTGCAAACACAGTGCGAGCGTGCCCAAGGAAAAAAGGATGCCGATGCCGTCAGCGAGTATTCGGCAGCCATCAAGGCCATCGACGACAGAGTGATCGCCGAGTACCGTTTCCGTTTTCCCCGGCACCTGGACCACACGACTACCAATACCGAGTCAGCTTTTTTCACCCTCTGCCAACTGAGGGACAGGCCAGCTTCACTCCATTCCAAATTCGCAGATTCCCCAACGTCCGGGCTAGGCATCGCCCTGGGCAACATCATACGGTTTGCCAACCGGAAACAGTGGGAACTAAGGGCTGCCGCCGACAATCCCGCCGCAGCGTTCTCGACGGCCGACCACATCTCGGCCGGCGACCAAGCGGCGGTGGCAGGCACGCCGCCGCAACCGGCGCAGGGCAAATTCTCCTAACCTACCCCCCGGTTCGGGACATTGGTCCGAGCTCGATAGCAACCGCGACCTGCAGCAACTGCCCGGCCCACCGGCGCCCATCATGCCATCGAAAGAACCTTTCCGCTGACCGGTGCAACACGCGAAAACAGCCCCTCGGCCCGTCGGCATCAGACGTGAGCGGGCGATTCGGGCAAAGACCGATGGTACCGATGCGTTCCTGCGACGATTGAGGCATTACGAGCGTTTGGGATTCATCCCATTTCCGTCGCGGCCGAATCGAATGTTCATCACCATTTCCACCGTACGAGCGGCACTCGACCGGCGTTAGCAACTGCGGACCGGCGCGATTCGGGCTAGGGCGAAGCGCCGTGGCCAAGCACCCCGGAATCGTGGACGACAGCGCCTTCGAGCAGAGTCATCACGACGCCCACCTCGCCGATTTCCCTGACCGGGGTTTGGAACAGATCACGTTCCAGCACCGTCAAATCGGCAAGCTTGCCGGGCTCGATTGTCCCTACCTGGTCTTCCTGGTGCATCACGTACGCCCCGTTCCGGGTGTAGGCGGCCAGCATCGTCTCCAGGGATACCTGTTCGGCGGGGCTCAATACGCCCTCGATCTCGCCGGATGCGTCCTGGCGGGTGACCGCGGTTTCGATTGCCACAAGGGGGTTCAGCGACGAGACAGACCAGTCGCTTCCGCCGGCGATCACGCCGCCGGCGCGTTCGATGGAACCGAGCGGGTACATGCGCTGCACCCGTTCCGGCCCCACGGCCGGCAGGTTGACGTCGGTGATATAGGTGTCCGGATAAGCCCACAAGGCCTGGAAGTTGGCTACTACGCCGAGTTCCGCAAAGCGTGCGTGATCCGCTTCTTCGATGAGCTGCAGATGGGAGATGTGGTGGCGGTTGTTCCGGGCGCCGTTCTCGCGCCGGGCGTGTTCCACCGCGTCCAGGGCGGCGCGCACGGCGCGGTCGCCAATGGCGTGGAAGTGCACCTGCACATCCCGCGCGTCGAGATCCGCCACGGTGGCGTTCAGCGTTTCCGGTTCCTGCAGCAGCATGCCGGAAGCGCCGCCGCGCCCGATATAGGGTTCCAGCAACGCGGCGGTCTCGCCCTCCAGAACCCCGTCGACGAAAATCTTGGCCGCATCCAGGCGAATGCGCTTGCCGGTACCCCGGTCCTCCGGCGTGATCAGGTCGCGGTTCGTGAGGCCGATGGGGTTCTCGCCGATCGTCACCGACGCGACCAGCCGCGCGGTCAACGCGCCTTCGGCTTCGAGGGCGCGGTAGGCGTCCAGTTCCCAGTCCGAGGCTGCCGCTTCCACCATGGAAGTGATGCCCAGGCGATTGGCCAGGCGAATCGCCTCGCGGGTGGCGTTCACGCGCTGCTCGAGGGTCAGCACCGGCAGGATTGCCTCGACCATCGCCTGCGCCGATTCGCGCAAGGTGCCGGAGGGTTCGCCGTCTTCGTTCCGCTCAATGATGCCGTGCGACGGGCTAGGCGTTTCGCTCTCGATGCCGGCCAGCGTCAGCGCCCGTGAATTGGCCCAGGAGGAGTGGCCGTCCTCGCCGCGCAGAAACATCGGCCGCGCCGCATTGATGCCGTCCAGCAGTTCCTTGCCCGGATTGGCTTCCGGAAAGAGCGACAGGTTCCAGCCGCCGCCGACCAGCCAATCGCCCTCGGGCAACCCCTCGTCGCACGACGCCACCTTGCCCAGCAGCGCATCGACGCTTGCAGACCCCGCCAGGTCGCATTGCGACATCTGGATGCCGCCGTACATCGGGTGCACGTGCACGTCGTGGAATCCCGGCAACATCATGCGCCCCGCCAGGTCGATGGTGGGCCCGGCCCAGGTGCCGGTGACTTCAGCGTTGGAACCCACCGCGGCGATGCGCCCTTCCCGTATTGCCACCGCCTCCACCCACGGCGCGGTATCGTTCAGGGTGTAGACACGGCCGGAAACGTAAATCAGGTCTGCCTGCCGAACGCCGGTTCCGCAGGCGCACAGACCCGGCAGGGCGAATAGAAACGTCAATCGGGCGGCAATGCTCATCCGCATCACTCTACGCGCCGGCGTAGGAGATTGAAACGAGGCGGCCCGCCGGCGCCCGCTATACAATCGAAAAGACCATTCCGCTGACCGGCGTAGCACGCCAAAATAGCCCCTCGGCCCGGCGGTATCAGACGTGAGCGGGCGTTTCAGGCACAGACAGATGGTATCGAAGCGAAACCTGGGCGCCGATGGAATGAAAGCCATCCTCACCGTCGCCGGCTCCGACAGCAGCGGCGGGGCCGGCATCCAGGCAGACCTCAAGACCATCGCGGCCAACGGCGCCTACGGTCTGACGGTGGTCACGGCGGTCACCGCCCAGAATGCCAGGGCGGTAAACGCCACCATGCCCGTTCCCGCGAACCTCATCGCCGCTCAGTTCGCGGCGGTCTTTGAAGCGTTTGACATTGCCGCCGTAAAAAGCGGCATGCTCGTCGACCGCGAGCGGGTCGCCGCGGTCGCCGAAGAGCTCAGGAACCGGGGCGCGCCCAACTATGTCCTGGACCCGGTAATCACCTCGAGCTCCGGGTATCCGCTGCTCGAGCGGGACGCAGTCGCTGCCATGCTCAATGATCTGGCGCCCCTGGCGAAACTGGTGACGCCCAACGTGCCCGAACTCGAACTGATGACGGGCCGGCCGGTACGCACCCTGGCAGACGCCCGCGCCGCTGCGGCCGTGCTGATCGATCGCGGCTGTCGAGCCGTACTCGTAAAGGGTGGCCATCTTGCCGCGGCGCCAGCCACGGACCTGTTGGTCACTCGCGGCATGGACCAGGCTTTCGCCGGCGAGTTTCTTCCCACGCCAGGCACCAGCGGCACGGGATGCGCCTTTTCGTCGGCCATCGCCACCTTCCTTGGCCGCGGCGAGAGCCTGACCGATGCCATCGACAAGGCGAAGTGCTACGTCACCGCCGCCATCCGGCATGGCCCAGCGGTGGGCCGGGGAGTCGGCCCCATGGATCACTTTCATGCCATGTATCACGAAGAACAGGGATAACAATCCAACTCGGTCACTCGGAGGTGCGTGGCGGGCTCGCCGTGGCGGTATGTGATGGGCCTGCCGTGGCGGTGTGCGATGGACCTGCCGTGGCGGTGTGCGATGGACCTGCCGTGGCGGTGTGCGATGGACCTGCCGTGGCGGTGTGCGATGGACCTGCCGTGGCGGTGTGCGATGGACCTGCCGTGGCGGTGTGCGATGGACCTGCCGTGGCGGTGTGCGATGGACCTGCCGTGGCGGTGTGCGATGGACCTGCCGTGGCGGTGTGCGATGGACCCGCTTCGGCGGAAACCTTGAGTTCCGCGACTTTGGCCGCTTCCCTGACGCGATAGTAAACGTCGTCGTCTCTGATCCCGAATACGCTTTCCTCGGGCCGGGCGTCACCTCGGATTGCCTCGAGTTCGCGAACGACCTCCCCCGCAATTTCACGGATTACGGCACCGTCGTGAGGATCGGCCGCAGACCTGAGAGTGAGCCTCGCTCTGTCCGCGCCGAGATTCTCCACATCCCGCCATTTCAGCTCCACGGCCTGCCTGGGCGTCAACTGGCCAATCAGCAGCACCGAGCAGAGCGCAACGTTAACCCGCGTGCGCAGTTGCGCCGTAAGGGTACGGCGGCTACGCCGGAGAATTGTGGCAGCCGCCCGAATTGCTTCGAGCGATTCGGGATCAAGCGATATCGGCGCATGCCAAGTCCCTGCGGAGGATTTCCTCGTTCACCGCCTTCACGAGATCGGAATCGCACGGGTTACCGTGTCCGGCCGCGCGGTGGGCATCCCTGATGGCGTACCGTATACCCCGGATCGTGTCCATGCCTCTGGTCACCGACCTTTCCCTCAGATACTCCGCGACCGTTTCAGGCCGCGCGGGCAGCCCGTCTTCGCCGCGCTTCTCGCACCACTCGCAGAATTTCCGCCAATAGGTGTCATAAGCGCGAGCTTTCGCGGAGGGTGCGTTTGCCGTTGCACCATCTGCATCCTGGCGAGATCTCGGAACGGCAATTCGGCTTTCCAATCCCGCGGCTCGCGCCGCCTCTCTGATGCGAACGGCGACCTGCTCGGCACTGAGTGGGAAGATGCGCCTCGACGCCTCGGCATCTTCAGGCGCGATGGCGTCGAGGTCGTCGTATGCTTGCTCGGAGATTGAGATGACTTCGCCGGCCCCCGCCGACCCCGTCCGGACCGTTATCGCCGGCCCACCGTCCTCGTCTATCCCCAGCTCCTGCCATTCTAGTTTCGCCACCTGTTCGCACTGCAAGCCGGCTTCGAGTGCCAACGAGCAAAGCGCAAGGTCGACCTTCCCCCGGCGCGTGGCCTTTTCGGGCTGCTCGTAACCTCCGCCTCGCGGCCGGGGTTCAAGCGCGCACGCCCGGATCGACTCGAGATCTGCCGCATCGAGAGAACTACCGTTAACCCTCATGCTCCGACAGCGTTTCCCGCCCTTGATGGCAATCAGTTCCTCTAGCGTTGACTTGACGACACCCGTTCCGTAGCGGTCCTCGCACCCGGCCGCAACGAGCGTTCGCGATATGCCGCATAGATGGGTTCGCAATGTTGATACGGCGCAACGCTTCGCGAGCTCTGTCAGATAGTCCGCCACCGTTTCCGGACTGGCCGGCAGGTACGGCACATTGCGCTCGTTGCACCAGCGAACGAACATATTCCATATCGAACGGTAAGCCGACTTCGGGGACGGCTCGGACAGGGTTCCCGGCCGCTCGCCAACACCGACGGCTGCCGACGCGGAGGATGACGTCCCGGGCGTATCGGCGGCGGATCCGACCGTGACCCCGGCCAGCAACTGGCCGCCATGCCGATGCCGATCTGGTGGTGTCGGTTGGGCAGCATCGGTTCGTCGGGTGCGGAGGTGCGGATGCGGCCCCTCCGGCGCTTCCGACACCCGCCGGTCACCGAAACGGCCCTGGGGCATACCGGCCATCGGGCCTGCAACCGTATCCCGATTGCCGCCGAGAGCTCCGTCGTTCGTCGTTGGTATCCGATACATGGCCATTCCCCTTCTGCACTCGACTGCACCTGGCGATGTGACCCTGAGGGTTCCCGCCAAGCGGTGATGTTGGACATCCGGATCGTCGAAAGTTTCAATCGGAGTCTATGGTTCGTTACTTCGTTGGTCCCACTGTCCACGGCCGATGCGTCCTGCCGCCGTTGTACGCTTACGCCATTCGGCTGACCTCATGATGAAAAAGATTCCCAGGCTGCACGTCATCACCGACGAAACACTGCAGACCCGGTTCAGCCACGGCGAGCTTGCGCGGCTGGCTCTCGCCGGCGGCGCCGACTGCGTGCAGTTTCGCGAAAAGCGCCCGCTGACGACCGTCGAACTGGTCGAGGCCGCGCGCCCGGTGGTCGAGGCCTGCCGCGCGGCGGGCGCGACGGCGGTCATCGACGACCGGGCCGACGTTGCGCTCGCACTCGACGCCGTCGCCGTGCACCTGGGTCGCCACGACCTGGACGCCGCCACCGCGCGGCGGATTCTCGGCGCCGCGGCCATCATCGGCGGCACCGCCAATTCCTACAACGAAGCGGCGCGGGTCTGGAAGACCGATGTCGACTATCTCGGTGTCGGCCCCGTTTTCGGAACCCGGTCGAAGGCCGAGCCCGCCCCGAGGATGGGCCTCGAAACCCTGACCCGCATCGCCACACATTCGCCGAAGCCCGTCATCGCCATCGGCGGGATCGAGCCGCAGCACATCGGCGACATCCTGCGCACAGGCGCCCACGGCGTCGCGGTACTGTCCTGCGTCGTGGCCGCCGACAGTCCGGAGCACGCTGCCCGCGCCTGTGCGGCCGCCCTGCGTAAGCATTGAGCCCGCGCAGCGCGTGACCCGGCACAAACTCCCCCGGCTCTATGCCGTCGGTGACATCCAGAAAATTCCCACTGATGGTGGTACTCCAATCGCATTGCTCCCCTTTGGCTTTTTGCAGTTGGCTTGGGCCAGCTTGTTGAGCCCGGTCTTGATAAGGCCCATTTTGGAGCGATGCGCGCGGGCTGGTCACGCTGAGGTGCGCGAAGGGTCTGCCGCGGCGGTGTGTGACGGGCCAGGCGTGGCGCCGGAGTTTGGACCCGGCGTGGTGCTTGAGGATGGGCCCGGCGTGGCGCCGTAGAACGGCAATGGCGTGGCAACGAACGATGCGCCCGGCATGGCGCCGTAGAACGGCATTGGCGTGGCAACGAACGATGGGCCCGGCATGGCGCCGTACAACGGCATTGGCGTGGCGCTGGAGAACGGCATTGGCGTGGCGCCGGAGGGTGATCCCGGCGTGGCGCTGGAGGGTGATCCCGGCGTGGCGCCGGAGCGTGATCCCGGCATGGCGTGAGTGTCAGCCTGCTGGTTCCACAACGACTCGCTGCCCGCGATCCGGCTGTTCGAGCTCGCGACTCGCTTCATCGCTCTGATCCGATTGCCTATCTGCGCTACGCCAATCTGGAAAATCCTCTCGTTCTGCTCGAAAGCTCGAGGCGCAAGCGCCATCAGATCGCGGTACGCTCGCTCGGAGATTGCAATGACCGCATCGGGCCCACCCGACTGTGCCCTGATTGTGAGTATCGTACCGAGGTTTTCGTCCACTCCCACGTCCCTCCATTCGAGCGCCGCTACATACTGGTATTGCAATCCGGTTTCAAGAATCGCCGAACACAGCGCAACGTCTACGCGCCCACGGCGCCTGGTTTCTTGAAGGCTCTCTATGCGTTG
Organism: Pseudomonadales bacterium; assembly: GCA_963663395.1. Taxonomy (GTDB): domain Bacteria; phylum Pseudomonadota; class Gammaproteobacteria; order Pseudomonadales; family Azotimanducaceae; genus Azophilus. The sequence goes on along the minus strand of OY760226.1, from coordinate 1,709,788 downwards.
GCCTACAGGCCGTCGTTCGAACGCCACCGCCCGGATCGCCTCTATCTGCGCTGGCTTGAGAGGCACCCTGGTGACAACCATCTTCCTGGCGCCGCTCTCCCGGCTTACCCGACCCAGTTCCTTAAACGTCGTTCGGACGAGGTTCGTGGTGCACGGATCCTCGCATCCCGCGGCACAGTGTGAGGACGAAATCGCGGCACGTATCGTGCGTAGTGCCTTGAAACCGTTCCGCGGCGCACATGCTTTCAGATAGCTCGCAACCGTGTCCGGAATGGCCGGGCAGTGCTGCACGTTGGTTCTTTTGCACCAACGGACGAATGCGTTCCATCTGGTTCGGTAACTTGGCTTCGGGTCTGGCCCGGACAGGGTTCCCGGCTGCCCGCGAACATCGCCGGCCGGTGACGGCTGGATCGGATCGTCTTGTCCGGGACCGGGTTGCGGCATTGCAGTCGCGCCTGAGAGGCGCTTCGAAGCAGGAGCCTCGGTAACCGTCCTGGAAGGGATGTCCGTCTGTACTTCAGCAGGCGCACCGCCACTGCCCGGTTCATACACCTCGAGAAGGTGCGGGCGCGCTGACTGTGGCGCTTGCGAAACCCGCCGTTCGCCCAAACGGCCCTGCTGCGTACCAGCTATCGGGGCCGTTTCCCGATTGCCGTCAAGTGATCCGTTGGTCGTCGTCGGTATTCGGTCCATGGCACTTCCCCTCTGTCGTTACTACTCGGCTCTCGCCGGGTGGTAGCGTTGGACATCCAGATCGTCGATAGTTTCAATCGGAACCTATGGCTGGCTACCTCATTGACCACATGAAGACGACACCCAGGCTGCATGTCGTCACCGACGCATGCCTGCAGTCGCGGACCAGCCGGGGCAGCGCGTGACCCGGCACGAACTCCCGCGGCTCTACGCCATCGCCGACCTCGACTTCGCTGGCTCCCTTACCGGATTCACCACCCTGATCGCACACCTCGCCGAGGCAGCCCGCCTCCTCCCGTCGCAACTCGCGATACAGGTACGCGCCCGACAGGCTTCCAGCACCCACCTGGCTACTGCCGCGCGGTTGAGCCGCGAAGCGGTTGGCGACGAAGCGCTGCTCGTGCTGAACGGATCGGACACCCTGGCCCTCGAACTCGGCTATGACGGCGTACACTGGCCCGAGGCCGCTGTTCCCGACAGGCCGCCCGAACCCGATGCCCTCCGTTTTCGGAGTGCCGCGGCCCATTCCATCGAGGCGGTGTTCCGCGCCCGACGGGCTTCGGCAACCGCCGTGGTCTACGGACCGGTATTCGCCCCCACCTGGAAAGCCTCTAACCCCGCGGGCCTGGCAGCCCTGCGCGAAACCGCCGCGGCATCGCCCCTGCCCATCTACGCCCTCGGCGGCATCGACCCTTCCCGGGTCCCCGACTGCCTCGATGCCGGCGCCCACGGCGTCGCCGTACTGTCCGGCATTTCGGGCGCCGCAGACCCGGTTGCCGCAAGCCGCCGGTACCTGGCCGCAATCAAACAGGGGGGGCGGCCTCCGTCACCGGAGTGAGAGCAGCGTTCCCTTGTGCCATGAGAGCGGGCGTGCCAAATCCAATATAGATGTTCCGCGCGAGTCGGGAACCCGGTGCGCCGAAAGGGAAGCTCCGCATGCCAGCTCGCTGCCGGACGTGAAGGTTCTGTTCCATGAAAACCCCATCCAGCTGGCAAATCCGGGCGAAACCGCCCTATACTTGCCGATCAATTGTCGGGGTGCCAAACGGCTGAGACGCTCTGCGAACCCGTAGAACCTGATCCGGTTAATCCCGGCGTAGGGAACAGCCCCCGACTGAAAAGCGCTGCGGCGCACTGCCTTTGGGCATCAACAATCGGGGGATACCATGTCCGAGCAACCCATTCTTTCCGAAGCGGCCCATCTCGACGCCGAGATGCTCAAACCGTTGCCCCGGTCGCAGAAAGTCCATGTGGCGGGCAACGACGGCATTCGCGTGGGCATGCGCGAGATCGCGCTCTCGCCCACCTCGGTGCAGCCACCCGGCGGTGCGGGGTCGCCACAGCTGACACCCAATCCGCACCTGCGCGTCTACGACACCTCCGGCCCGTACACCGACCCGGATATCGACGTGGACGTTCGCACCGGCATCCCGCGCTTGCGCGACGCCTGGATTCTGGCACGGGGCGACACCGAGCCGCTGCCGGGGTTCAGTTCCTCCTACACCCTGTCGAGGAATGCGGACGAGGCGCTGCAAAAGCTGCGTTTCGCGCACCTGAGAACGCCCCGGCGTGCCCTGCCCGGCAGGAACGTCACCCAGATGCACTATGCGCGCGCCGGCGTCGTGACCCCGGAGATGGAATACATTGCCATTCGTGAAAACCTGGCAAGGGCCAACCCCGGCTACAACCCCGGTCAGCACCCCGGCGAGAACTTCGGCGCGAGCACCCCAAACGAGATCACTGCCGAGTTCGTGCGCGCGGAAGTGGCCGCGGGGCGCGCCATCATCCCGAACAACATCAACCACCCCGAATCCGAGCCAATGATCATCGGCCGTAACTTCCTGGTGAAAGTGAACGCCAACATCGGCAACTCGGCGGTCACTTCCAGCATCGAGGAAGAAGTCGAGAAGATGGTCTGGGCGACGCGCTGGGGCACCGATACCGTGATGGACCTGTCCACGGGCAAGAACATCCACGAAACCCGCGAGTGGATCGTGCGCAACTCGCCCGTACCAATCGGCACGGTGCCTATCTATCAGGCGCTCGAAAAGGTCGGCGGCGTAGCCGAGGAACTGACCTGGGAACTGTACCGCGACACCCTCATCGAACAGGCCGAACAGGGCGTCGACTACTTCACCATCCACGCCGGCGTGCTTTTGCGCTACGTACCGCTGACCGCGCGCCGTACCACGGGCATCGTCAGCCGCGGCGGCTCGATCATGGCCAAGTGGTGCCTCGCCCACCACCGCGAGAGCTTCCTCTACGAGCACTTCGAGGACATTTGCGAAATCATGAAGGCCTATGACGTGGCCTTCTCCCTCGGCGACGGCCTGCGGCCCGGTTCCATCGCGGATGCCAATGACGAGGCCCAGTTCGCGGAACTCGAGACCCTGGGCGAACTGACGCAGACCGCCTGGAAGCACGATGTGCAGACCATGATCGAGGGCCCGGGGCACGTGCCCATGCAGCTCATCAAGGAGAACATGGACAAGCAGCTCGAATGCTGCGACGAGGCTCCCTTCTATACGCTTGGCCCGCTGACCACCGACATCGCACCGGGCTACGACCACATCACCTCCGCCATCGGCGCGGCGATGATCGGCTGGTACGGCTGCGCGATGCTCTGCTACGTGACCCCGAAGGAGCACCTCGGCCTGCCCGACAAGGAAGACGTGCGCGACGGCATCATCGCCTACAAGGTGGCCGCCCATGCCGCGGACCTGGCCAAGGGGCACCCGGGCGCGCAGATCCGCGACAACGCGCTGTCCAAGGCACGCTTCGAGTTCCGCTGGGAAGACCAGTTCAATCTCGGCCTGGATCCGGAACGTGCCCAGCAGTTCCACGACGAGACGCTGCCCAAGGATTCCGCCAAGGTAGCCCACTTCTGCTCCATGTGCGGGCCGAAGTTCTGCTCGATGAAGATCAGCCAGGAGGTGCGCGACGCCGCCGGCGTCACCGACGACACCGTGCGCATGGTCGATGTGGAGGCCGAATTGAGCCGCAAGGCCCGCGAGTTCCGCGACCAGGGCAGCGAGATCTACAGCTAACGGGGCAATGCCAAAACCCGCCGGGCAAGCAGTGAACGGGTGCAAAGTTGACTGATTGGACAACACTGTCCGCGACCAGGAGATCCAGCCAGCTCGCTGCCGGACGTGGGAGATTCGTGCCATGAAAGTTGAAATTGCCGGCGCGGGGCTGATGGGGCGGATGATTGGCTGGCGCCTCACCGAAGGTGGTGCCGACGTGTCGCTGCACGACCGGGCGTCCCTGGCAGCGCCGGAAAGCGCCGCTCACGCGGCGGCGGCGATGCTGGCGCCGGTGAGCGAGTATCCCGACGCGGACCCCGCAATCTTCGAAATGGGCAAGCGCAGCCTCGAACTCTGGCCGCCGCTGCTCGATGCGCTGGCCGTGCCCTACTCCATCATGGGATCCCTGCTCGTGGCACACGGTCCCGACGGGCCTCTCCTGGACAAGTTCCACCGCTCCCTGGGCACCGAAGGTGCGGCCGAAGCCCGCTGGCTGGACGGGCCCGGCATTGCGGCGCTCGAGCCCGCACTGTCCGGCCGCTTTCAGCGCGGCCTTTACCTGCCCCACGAGGGCTGGCTGGACAACCGCGCACTGCTCGATGCGCTGGAAACCCGCTGCGGCGACGTCCACTACGGCCAGGCCGTCGACCCACGCGATCTCCGGGCCGACATCGTCATCGACTGCCGCGGCATCGGGGCCGGCCTCGAGGGACTGCGCGGCGTGCGCGGCGAGGCGATTCGCGTGCGTGCGCCGGAGGTGGAACTGTCCCGGCCCGTGCGGCTCATGCATCCGCGTTACCAGCTCTACGCCGCGCCCCGCCCCGGCGGCGAGTACGTCATCGGCGCCACCCAGATCGAAAGCGACTCGCTGCAGGGGGTTACGGTGCGCAGCGCCCTGGAACTGCTGTCCGCTGCGTTCGCGCTGCACGCCGGCTTCGCCGAGGCGGAAATTCTGGAACTCTGCACCGGGCTCAGGCCAGCCTTCGCAGACAACCTGCCCCGCATCGAGTGGGACGGCGGTGTGCTAAGGGTCAACGGGCTCTACCGGCACGGTTTCCTGATCGCCCCCGCCCTGGTCGAACACGTCATCGCAGAGATCGACCAGATTCCATACTCGCGAAAAACGGTTGTCCAGTGAGTCGATTCCACACCCCGTCAACGCTTGCGTCAGCGCCCGGCGCATCGCTTCGTTAGTCATGGACATCTTCTGCAACGGCGACCGGGTAAACCTTGACGTGGAGCGGCTTGCCGAGGCCCTTGAGCGCCTCGGGTACACCGAGCGCCGCGTGGTGGTCGCCGTCAACGAGACCTTCGTTGCGAAGGAGGAGTGGCCGTCTTACCGGGTGCGCGCCGGGGACCGGCTCGATGTCCTCTCCGCCATCGAGGGAGGGTGAGCATGAGCGAAGCGCCCCTCACGCCCAATGCACCCGAGGGGTGGTCGCTGTATGGGGAGGCTCTCAACAGCCGCCTGTTGCTCGGCACGGCCCGCTATCCGTCGCTCGCCGTCATGACCGAGGCGGTGGCCGCCTCCGGCGCGGACGTGCTGACCCTGGGGTTGCGGCGCCAGTCGCCGGAAAAACTCGGCGGCGGCTCCGTATGGGACCACATCGCGAAGCTCGGCTGCCGGCTGCTGCCCAACACCGCCGGCTGCCACAGCGCCCGGGAGGCGGTGACCCTCGCCCGCATGAGCCGCGAGATCTTCGGTACGGACTGGATCAAGCTCGAGGTCACCGGCGACGACTACAACCTGCAGCCCGACCCGTACGAACTTGTTGAAGCCACCCGGGAACTGGTCAAGGCGGACTTCAAGGTATTCGCCTACACCACCGACGACCTGGTGGTCTGTTCGCGCCTCCGTGACCTCGGCTGCGAAGTCATCATGCCCTGGGGCGCGCCCATCGGCACCGGCAAGGGCATCACCGACCCCTATGCGCTGGAGACGCTGCGCGCACGGCTACCCGATGCCGTACTCATCGTCGATGCGGGGCTCGGCTTGCCCTCCCATGCCGCCCGCGTGCTGGAAATGGGTTTCGACGGGGTGCTGCTGAACACGGCCGTCGCGCGCGCCGATGACCCGGTGCGCATGGCCGCCGCCTTCGGCCAGGCCGTGGCGGCGGGCCGCCTGGCCTTCGAAGCCGGCGCCATGGCCGAAAGCGAGACGGCAAACCCATCGACGCCTGTCGTGGGAACGCCGTTCTGGCAGTCGGACTCCGGGTAACCCCGTGGCTCAATCGCCTGGCGCGGCCGGGCGCGCGGTTGGCGCCGACACGCGCACCGTAATGAAGTCCTCGTCGTGATATTGCCGGTGGCGGACCTCGGACGCATGGTGCCGCAACAACCGTAGCGAAACCTGCCGCTCCATGACCTCTTCCGCAGCCCCTTCGGCGAGCAGGGCAAGCCGGTCCTCGATGTTGTCTTCGCCGCCGGAGGCGATGAACTCGAACACCGCGTCCCCGCCCTCCCGCCGGGCCGTGACCAGCAACCGCCGCTCCCTCGTTGCCGCGTTCTCTTCGTTCGCCAACAGGCTCAGCAGGGTCTCCTCGCTCGCCGCGTCGAGCCGGCTCGCCATCGTCTCGTCCCAGCCGCTGCTGGCGCTGAATCGGGCAACGAACTCCCGGATTTCCGGTAGGGCGGCGACGTTCTCGCGCGTTTCCAGCTTCGTGCGCCGCGGCGCCATCAGTTCCATCACCAGGCTCAGCACGATGGCGGTAAGCCCGCCGGCGGTGAGGCCGCTATTCAGCAGACCGCCCGCGAGGTCCGGCACCACCTCGGGAAAGATGAACCCGTACTGACAGCCGACGCCTACCCAGAACGAGATTCCCGCCACCAGGGCCTGGCGGCGGTCCAGCCCGTCCGAGACGACCATCTTCATGCCGAGCGTGAATATCATGGCGATGATCACCACGATGTAGCCGGCGATGACAGGGCCCGGCACGGCCAGCACCAGAGCCAGGATCTTGGGAAAGAACGCCATGGCTGCCAGGGCGATACCGAACACGATGCCAACGCGGCGGGCGGCGACGCCGCTGAACTCGGTCAGCGCTATGGTGGTGGCGCGAACGCCGTTGGGCACCGTGCCGGCCAGGCCGGACAGCAGGTTGCTGAGCGCGTCGGCGGCAACGGCCCCCTGCACGGAGCGAAAATCCACCGCCCGGCGCTGCCGCCAGGACACCCCCTGAATGCCCAGGGTACCGCTCACGGTCCGGACCGTGCAGACCAGGAATACCAACATGAAGGCGGGCAGCAGTTGCAGGAAGGCCGGCCCGAAGTCGAGACCGAAGGCGGGCCTGTCCGCGGGAATCCCCACCCAGCCCGCTTCGACGACGCGCTCGACGTCGTACAGCCCGTAAATCGCCGAAACCAGCGAACCCGCGGCCATGCCGACCACCGGCGCCCAGGGGCGCAGTTTTGGCGTACCCTTGATCATGACGCCGCCCAGCGCCAGCAACGTTACCAGCGCGGGAATCAGCGATGCCCTGAGCGGCAGCCCCTCCGGCAACTCGTCCAGCATCCCGAAGACGACGGGCATTATCGTCACGGGAATAAGCATCAGCACCACGCCCGAAACAGTCGGTGTCAGCACGCGCCGGAACATCGACAGCTTCAGCGACAACGCAAACTGGAACAGCGACGAGGCCAGCATCAGGGAAGCCAGCAGGGCGATGCCTCCGGCCTCGAGCGCATCGACACTAACCGCAATGGCGGTACCCGTCGACCCGGTGATCAGCACGTACCCGGCCCCGAAACGGCCGAGCGGAAAGGCATGCAGGGCCGTGATCAGGCCGCAGACGACCATGGACGCGAACACGGCCCAGACCAGCAAGCTCTCCGGAGCCTCTGCAGCGCGAAAAATCACCAGGGGGATCAGAATCATCCCGCTCAGCGAAAGCAGTGCGTACTGCAGGCCCAGGCCCGCAGTCTGTGCTGTCGGCGGCGTTTCGTCCGGTTCGTAGATTACGCCGCGTTCTTCGGAGTTTTCCGCCATTCTGTTGAAACCCCTAACTGCGGCCGGTATCCGCCCAGCCCGGTGTGGCCGCACCAACCACCGGGAGGGGGTCAGTGCATTGCCTTACCCCACTGGTGAATTCTGGAATCGGCCTGCTGTTGGTGCCGCGATTCCTGGGGCCTACAATTTGCGTCCCCGTTTTGCCCCGGTGCGCAACCGCAGGGCGTTCAGCCGGATGAATCCCGCCGCGTCTTCCTGGCGATAGGCGCCGTGGTCGTCCTCGAAGGTCGCCACGTCCTCGTCGTACAGGCTGTCGGGCGAACGCCTGCCGAGCACCGAGACAGCGCCCTTGAAGAGCTTCAGCCGGACGGCGCCGTTCACCGGCTGCTGGGTCTCATCGATCAGCGCCTGCAGGGCCTTGCGTTCCGGCGACCACCAGTAACCGTTGTAGATGAGATCGGCATAGCGCGGCATCAGGTCGTCCTTGAGGTGCGCCACCTCCCGGTCGAGGGTCAGCGACTCGATGGCCCGGTGCGCCTTGAGCAGGATGGTGCCGCCCGGGGTCTCGTAGCAGCCCCGGGACTTCATGCCGACGTAGCGGTTCTCGACCAGGTCCTGACGGCCGACGCCGTGGGCGCCGCCCAGCGCGTTCAATCGGGCGAGCAATGCCCCCGGGCTCATGGGTTCACCGTCAAGCGCCACGGCATCGCCGCCGGCGAATTCCACCTCGACGACCCCCGGTTCGTCCGGGGCCGCCTCAGGTGACACGGTCCAGCGCCACATGTCCTCGCCCGGTTCTTTCCAGGGGTCTTCCAGCCCGCCGCCCTCGTACGAGATGTGTAGCAGGTTGGCATCCATCGAGTACGGCGACTCGCCCTTGCGCTCGTAGTCGACCGGTATCTGCCTTTCGCGGCAGTAAGCCAGCAGCGCCTCGCGGGAATTCAGGTCCCACTCCCGCCAGGGCGCAATCACCTTGATATCGGGATTGAGTGCATAAGCGCCCAGCTCGAAGCGCACCTGGTCGTTGCCCTTGCCGGTAGCGCCGTGGGCGATGGCGTCTGCCCCCGTCTCCGCCGCAATCTCCACCAGCCGCCTGGCGATCAGCGGGCGGGCGATGCTGGTGCCGAGCAGGTATTCGCCTTCATAGAGCGTGTTGGCGCGGAACATGGGGAACACGTAGTCACGAACGAAGGTCTCCGTGAGATCTTCGATGTGGATCTCCCTGACCCCCATGGCCTCGGCCTTGGCGCGGGCTGGCTCGACTTCCTCGCCCTGCCCGATGTCGGCGGTGAACGTCACCACCTCGGCGTTGCAGGTGTCCTGCAGCCAGCGGCAGATGACGGACGTATCCAGTCCTCCGGAATAGGCCAGAACGACCTTGTCAGCGTTCATCTCCAGTTGGTTTCCTCAGTGCAATCGAACAATCGGGGTCAGGGTAAATTTGCCGCAGTCAGGCTCATGATCCGTTGCGGATTTCGCGCAGACAGCGGCGCGCATCCGCAAGCAGGGGCGATGGTTGAGCGCCCCGGATCTCCTCGATGGCGCTGCGCCAGCCGTCGTCGTGCCAGTCTGTAATGCCGGCGGAATAGGACGGCCGCGCACGCAGCCGGTCCCAGTAGCCGCCCAGCCGGGGAACCGACTCGTCGCGCAGCAGGCCGTCCAGGCCCACATCCTCCAGCCGGTGAAAACAGGCCATCATGGTGATATCGGCGAGCGAAAAGTCGCCGAGCAGCCACGGGCCGCCGAACTCGGCCAGGTTGTCGTCCGCCCTGGCGAGCCCCCCGCACAGCGCGCCCAAGGCGCCTTCGATCGCCTGGGGCGGCAACGATCCCGCCCCCTCCCGATGCAGGCGGAGAAAAATCTGCCGCCGCTGCTCCACCGGGTGGCGGCCCATGTTCGCGCTGACCGCATCGGTGGACTGACGCTGCAACAGGCTCGCCAGAATGGGCAGCGTGATCATGGGAATGGCAGTGCCGAAAGTTGCGCCCAGGGGCTTCGTATCATCGAGCATGCCCAGTTCGAACCACTCGGCCGCCCACTGCCGGCGACCCGGTTCTTCCGGCCACAGGCGCACCCCGCTGTCCGGCCGCGCGTCATCGACGTGCTTGACGATGCGGTGCGCGTCGTAGACCGCCCTGCCGTCGTGCACGAGCGTCGGCACCTGGCCCTTGGGGTTGACGGCTAGGTACTCGGGCGAAAGGTTCTGACAGTCCGGGCTGATGTCGCAGAGCATGATGTGATGCGACCTGTACGCCACCGCCTTCTCGAGAAACCCCACCCGCGCCTTCTGCGAGCAAAGCGACTCGTTGCAGTGGTACAACTCGAACTCCTGCTCGTGGGCAATGACCGCTGCGTTCAACGGTTCTGACGCCATCGATCCTCCTCGTGAAACGGACCCTGATCGAATCGCGCAATCCTACGCCAGGCCAATGGAATTGCATAACCGGAGATCGGCTGCCGGCTCTTCGAGCCCTGCCTCATGTGCAGGCGTCGCCGAGCCCGGCGGCGGCTGCCGCCGCAAGGGCTGCAAATGGCCGCCACCTGGCATTGGACTCGGTTCAACCAAGTTGCGAAAATCCGGTTCCGCTAATCTTCGAAGGGGGGAACGGCAATGAACACGGGCGGAATTCCTGAGGACGTCATCAATCGCTGCATGGCCCGGCGTGGCCGGGTGCACACATTCGAATCCATCGACCCGGCGCGCACCGCGATGCTGGTCGTCGACATGCAGAACGCATTCGTGGCCGAGGGCGCGGCCGCCGAAATTCCCTCGGCCCGGGGGGTGGTGCCCAACATCAACCGCATCAACGCGGCGCTGCGCCAGGCCGGCGGGCTGGTGGTGTGGATCGTATCCACCTACGGCCCCGACGAAGAGAACCGCTGGCCCATCATGTACGACCATGTCTTCGGCGAGGAACAGGGGAAGGCCTTCCGGGCCTCGCTCAGCACGGGGGCGCCGGGCCACTCGATCTACGCCCCCCTGGAACAGCACCCCGAAGACATCACCGTCAGCAAGAACCGGTTCAGCGCTTTCGTCGGCAGCGGCGGCGGGCTCGAGGAACTGCTGCGAGGCCGCGACATCGACACCGTGCTGGTCACCGGCACGGTCACCAGCGTCTGCTGCGAGTCCACCGCCCGGGAAGCCGCGATGCGCAACTTCAAGACGGTAATGATCACCGATGCCAATGCCGGCCGCGACGACGAGGAACACTGGGCGAGCCTCTCAAATATCCTGCTCGGGTTCGGCGACGTCTATTCCACTGACGATGTCATTGCCCTGATCGAAGCCTGAAGGCGGGACACAAAGGGATAGATGGGGTCCGGGTCAAATTGCCCGGCAAATCGAACCGGACCCCACTTGTCCGCGAGTTCTTATACGGCGCTTCCCTTTCGGCGCACGGCCACATCGTCCTGCCAAACGCAACGTTTTCGGACGAGCTTAACGCGCCGAAAGGGAAGCGCCGCATAAGAACTCTTTCCCGAGATTCGGCGTTGTTGCCCGCCTCATAGCGCGCCGGGCTCCCGGTTCGCATGAAGGAAAATCATCTGTATAGCAGTTATCATTAGATCTATAAGTCCCATATTTTATCGTTTATGGCTAATATAATATCTGCTCTAAAATCTCCGCAGGAAATCGCGACGGCACTGGCCGCCCGGCTGAAATCCCGCCGGCTGGCCATGAATCTCAGCCAACAGGGCCTTGCGCTGCGGTCGGGCGTCCCCCTGGGCACCCTGAAGAAATTCGAGCGCTCCGGGGCGATTTCGCTGGTTTCATTCATCCGCCTGCTGGTCGCGCTCAAGGAAGAAGCAGGGCTCGACAAGCTGTTGACCGAACCGGAATTCGAGAGTCTGGACGATGTGCTCGAACCGCCCCGGGCGCGTTCGAGGGGCCGCATCACGTGAAGATTCCTCAGGGTTCACCGTTGCAGGTCAGCTTGCGCTGGAGTCCCGGCGACGAACCACCGGTCGGACGTCTCGCATACCGGGGCCGCATCGCCTTCTTCGAGTTCGACGATGCCTTCCTGGCCTCCGGTGTTGAACTGTCGCCCATCCAGCACACGACAATGCAAGGCCTGGTCCGCCCTTACGACACCAGCGTATTCGAGGGATTGCACGGCCTGTTCAACGACAGCCTGCCGGACGGCTGGGGCCGTCTCCTCGTCGACCGCCGCGCCCGCCAACTCGGCATCGACCCGGCAACGCTCACGCCGCTGGACCGCCTCGCCTGCGTCGGCAGCCGGGGGATCGGCGCGCTGTGCTATGCGCCGGCCGCCGATGTGTGGGGCGAGTTTGAGCCGGCAATCGATCTCGACCGGCTGGCGGCCGGCGCACGTACTGTGCTGAAAGGAAGGGCCGTGGATGTAATCCCCGAGTTGGGCCGTACCGGCGGCTCTCCCGGTGGTGCGCGCCCCAAGGTCCTCGTCGCAATCGATGCAGGCGACAATGTCATTATCGGCACCGACAACGTGCCGCAAAGCCACGCTCACTACCTGGTGAAGTTCAGAGGGGCCGACGACCCCTCCGACGCGGCGCGCATCGAGCAGGCGTACGCCGACATGGCCAGGGCCGCCGGCGTTCGGCTGCCCGAGACGCGCCTTCTGCAAGGTGCGGCGGACCAGGTTTACTTTGCCTCCCGGCGCTTCGACCGCGAGGGCAACAGGCGCTTGCATGCCCACACCGCCAGCGGGCTTCTTTACGCCGACTTCCGCCTGCCCTCCCTGGATTACCGGAACCTGATCGCATTGACCCGATCCATCACCCGCGACCGGCGCGAATGCCGGGCCATATTCGTTCTCGCCGCGTTCAACGTCCTGGCACACAACCGCGACGACCACGCGCGGCAATTCACCTGGCTGATGAACCGGGACGGAGCCTGGCGGCTGGCGCCCGCCTACGACCTCACCTTCTCGCCCGGCCCCGGAGGTGAACACTCCACCTCCGTTCAGGGGCACGGAAAATCCATTACCCAAGAACATTTGACCGCGCTTGGCAGAGATGCGGATCTGAAGAACAACGAAATTCTCCAGATCATCGATCGGGTTGCGGCAGCCATCGCCGACTGGCCGGACTTCGCCGGCAGTTACGATGTCAGTGCCAGGTCAACCAGCCATATAGCCCGCATATTGCGGAAAACCCGGCCGGCCGGCACCTGATCGAAGTTTGCGGAGGATCATCACTGCGGCGTGGAGCAGTGCTGGATTCGTGGATTTCAGGGCTCGGAATCATGCGGGAGGCGGCCGTACCGCGCCGACAGTCGGTGGGTGGCCGCGCAACACCCGGCCCGCGCTTGAGTTATGCGCACCGACCTGTTTATGTGAGCCATGGCCGAAAACCTGATGGCGCACCGCTTCCGCGGATTCCTTCCCGTGGCGATGGACCTGGAAACCACCGGTTTCGATGCAAACCGGCACGGGCTACTCGAAATAGCCGCGTTGACGTTCGAGTTCGTGAACAACGAGTTGCGCATCGACCAGCGCCTGCGCTGGGCCGTCCGGCCGTTTGCCACGGCAGCGATCGACCAGGCATCGCTGAAAGTGACCGGCATCGATCTCGATGACCCGGAGCGTGGGGCAATCGGCGAAAAGGACGCCCTGACGGAACTGTTCAAGGTGGTGCGCAAGGACATCAAGCGGCACGGTTGCCAGCGGGCCATCCTGCTCGCTCACAACGCCGCGTTCGATGCGGGGTTCCTGCGCACGGCCGTGGCGCGAACCCGGGTCAAGCGGGACCCTTTCCACCCGTTCAGCACACTGGACACGGCCTCGCTGGCGGCCGTCTTCTACGGCCATACGGTATTGAGCGAAACCTGTTCCCGGGCGGGGATTCCCTACGAGAAGGAAAAGGCGCACAGCGCCCTGTACGACGCGGAGCGGTGCGCGCTGCTGTTCTGCCAAATGGTCAACACCTGGAATGCGTCGTCGCCGAACCTGCTGAAGCCTCCGCCCAAGCCCGCCGAATAGAACGGGTGCGGTTTTCGCGGGAAAAAGGGGGCCGGCACGCTCCGCCGGCCGGCACGGCGATCAGGCCGCGGCCGCTTCCTTGACCAGCGACTGCAGTTCCCCGGCCTCGTACATCTCGGTGACGATGTCGCAACCGCCGACCAGTTCGCCGCCGACCCAAAGCTGGGGAAAGGTCGGCCAGTTGGCGTAGTGCGGCAGGGTGGCGCGGATGTCCGGGTTGGAGAGCACGTCGACGTAGGCGAACCGCTCGCCGCAGCCGATCAGGCATTGCACCGTCTGCGCGGAGAAGCCGCACTGGGGCGCCTGGGGTGAACCCTTCATGTAGACGATGATGGGGTTGTCCTCAATCTGGCCCTTGATGGCTTCGAGGACCGGGTCGCTGGTGTCCGCCATGATTCAATCCTTTGTGTTCGCGGATAAAGTTATCGAGCGGGCCAGGTTCGCACCCGTTCACCGCTTGTTGTTCGGGCTTGCGGCATCGCCCCGTTCGCTTTACCCGGTGGGCTGGAACAGCGAGCATTGTACTCCATGCGCGAAACCGCGGAACAGGCGCCCTGTCGATGAGAGAACCCTCCACTAGCAGCTTTGACTCGGAAGTCGAGCGTCGAGGCACGTCGGCCATCAAGTGGGACCGGTACCGCGGCACCGATGTGCTGCCCTTCTGGGTGGCCGACATGGAGTTCGAGATGCCGGATTTCATCCTGGACGCCCTGCGGACGCGCCTCGACCACGGCATCATGGGCTACACGCGGCCGCCGAAATCGTTGATTGCCGCGTTCCGGGCCTGGCTCGAGCGCAACTACGGCTGGAGCGTCCCCCGGGAGTGGCTGGTCTGGATACCCGGCGTGGTTCCCGGCATCAACCTCAGCGCCATGGCCGTCGGACAGCCCGGCGATTCACTGCTGATACCCACGCCCGTGTACTACCCGTTTCGCTCCGTCCCCGCCAACGCAGAGCGGAAATCGATAGAAGTTCCCATGAGCCGCAGCCGGGGGAAGTGGGAAATGGACTTCGACGCGATGGAGGCCGCCGTGCAACCGGACACGCGGCTGGTGATGATCGCCAATCCCCAGAATCCTACCGGGCGCTGCTATACGAAAGACGAACTCCTCGCACTCGCGCGGTTTGCGGAGCGCCACGATCTCGTCATCTGCTCCGACGAGATCCATTGCGCCCTGATCCTCGACCCTGAAGCACGGCACATCCCCATCGCCAGCCTCGGGGAAGACATCGCCGCCAGAACCATCAGCCTGTTCGCGCCCACCAAGACCTACAACATGCCCGGCCTTTCCTGCGCGGTGGGGGTGATTCCCGATGCCGATTGCCGCGCCCGCTTCAACGCTGCCCGGCGCGACCTGGTGCCCCTGATCGGGCCCCTGGCGTACGCCGCATCGGAAGCGGCCTTCGAGGATCGCAGCGGTTGGGTAGCGGACCTGCTTGACTATCTGCGGGGGAACCACCAGCGCCTGCTCGAGGCCGCGGGCTCGCGAATGACCCCGGTTGAGGGGACCTACCTGGCCTGGATCGATGTCAGCGACCTCGGGCTCGAAGACCCGGGGGCCTGGTTCGAGGGCTTCGGGCTGGGGCTGTCGGACGGCGCCGCTTTCGGGGGGACGGGTTTCGTCCGTTTCAACTTCGCCTGCACCCGGGCAATGCTCGAACGCGGCCTCGAGCGCTACCATCGGGCCATGGAGGCGGCCGGCGCCGGAAGCGGCGGCAAACCTCCCCCGTTGAACTGCTTGAATCGCTAAAGTAGGATTTCGCTTTTGTCGTTTCCATTCCCATTCAAGGCAGCACCGCTGCCTTTTTCTATTTTTGCGGAGACGGAAGACCATGACCAGCCTGATGAACACCTATGCCCGCCTGCCGGTGGCATTCGTCAAGGGCAGCGGCGCGTACGTCGAGGACAGCGACGGAAACCGCTACCTGGACGCGCTGACCGGGCTCGCCGTCTGCGGGCTCGGCCATGCCCATCCCGCGGTGGCGCAGGCGGTTTCCAGTCAGGCAGAGACGCTGCTGCACACTTCCAACCTCTATGAAATTCCCCAGCAGGCAGCCCTTGCCGAGCGGCTGACGGCGCTTTCGGGCATGGACCGCGTATTCTTCGGCAATTCCGGCGCCGAGGCGAACGAGGCAGCCATCAAGATTGCCCGCCTGCACGGGCGCAAGCGCGGCATCAAGTCACCCACGGTGATCGTCACCGACCGGAGCTTCCACGGCCGCACCATGGCGACCCTCACCGCCACGGGCAATCGCAAGGCGCAGGCAGGGTTCGAGCCGCTGCTCACCGGCTTCGTACGGGCCCCCTACAACGATTCCGCCACCGTCGAGCAGATCGCTGCCAACAACCCCGACATCGCCGCGATCCTTGTGGAACCGGTCCAGGGCGAGAGCGGCATAAACATCCCTGACGACGGCTACCTCGATGCGCTGCGCAGGATCTGCGATGCCAACGACTGGCTGCTGATGCTCGATGAGGTACAGACCGGCAACGGGCGCACCGGCCGCTTCTTCGCCTACCAGCACACCGGCTGCCTGCCGGATGTGGTCACCACCGCCAAGGGCCTCGGCAACGGTATCCCCATCGGAGTCTGCCTCGCCCGGGGCGATGCCGCCGAGATGTTCCAGCCCGGCCACCACGGCTCCACCTTCGGGGGCAACTTCATTGCCTGCGCAGCAGCGCACGCCGTGCTGGACACCATCGAGAACGAGAGTCTCATGGAGCGCGCCGGCGTGCTCGGCAAACGCATCGTCGATGGCCTCGGCGCGGCGCTGAAGGGCAACAACAGCATCAAGGAGATCCGCGGCAAGGGCCTCATGATCGCCGTCGAGTTGAACGAACCCGTGCCGGGGCTGGTCAACGCGGGGCTCGAGCACCGCGTCCTCATCAACGCCATCGGCGACACCATCGTCCGGCTGCTGCCGCCGCTCACGCTCACGGACGCAGAAGCGGACGAGGTGATTGCGCGGGTTTCGGCGTTGATCGAAGGCCAGATGTCCTGACGCGAGCGGAAGCGGGCTCACCGATGAATAATCCAGCAATCAACCCCCGCCGTGGGAGCTTTGACGCCTCAGCCCGCATTGCGGCCTGGAATCCGAACGCGGATGCCGAGCCATGAGCAAGCGGGATTTCCTGTCGCTGCTCGACTGCTCTCCGGAAGAACTGAAGGTCCTGCTCGCCCGGGGCAGCGAACTCAAGCGCAGTCTCGCCGCCGGCGAAGCCTACCGGCCGCTGGTTGGCCGCACCGCCGGGCTGATGCTGCTGCTCAGCAGCACCCGCACACGCGTGGCGTTCGAAGCCGGCATGAACCAGCTGGGCGGCCTGGCAATCTTCCTGGGGGCCGCAGACACCCAGCTCGGGCGGGGCGAGCCGATCGCCGATACCGCAAAGGTTCTTTCCGAGATGGTGGACATTGCCATCATCCGCACGCAGAGCCACGCCGATGTCGAAGTCTTTGCCGGGGCCGCGTCCATTCCCGTCATCAACGCCATGACCAACCGCTTTCATCCCTGCCAGCTGCTGGCCGACATGCAGACCTTCGAGGAACTGCGCGGGCCGGTGGAAGGCAGCACGGTCGCCTTTCTCGGCGACGGCTACAACATGTGCCAGTCCTACATCAATGCCGCCAGCCAGTACGGTTTCCAGCTCAGGATCGCCTGCCCGCCGGGTTTCGAGCCCGACGCGGAACTGCTGGCCGGCAGCAACAATACGACGCTGGCGGAGGCGCCAAGGGAAGCCGTGGAAAACGCCGACCTGGTGGTCACCGATGTCTGGTCATCCATCGGCCACGATGCGGAACGCGAGGAGCGGCGCAACGCCTTTGCGCCCTACCAGGTCAACGAAGACCTGCTCGATTACGCGAAGGACGAGGTGCTGTTTCTGCACTGCCTTCCCGCCCACCGGGGCGAGGAAGTCAACGAGACGGTGCTGGACGACCCGCGCAGCGGCGCCTGGACGGCCGCGGGTAACCGGCTGCACAGCCAGAAGGCGCTGCTGGAGTTTCTGCTGGTCGAACGCTGAAGGGGGAACGCCCGGCCCTGCGAGAACGCGGCGACCGGGTGCAAACTTGATTCATTTGAGAACCTGGACCGCAAACAGGACCTCCTGGCCTGCAATCTCCAATTACCGCTCCTGCAGCGCATAGCTCAGCAGCTTGCCGGACTCGAAAAGGAAATCTCCCCGCACGGGCCGTCCCGCGAGTATCTCCGGCAGCCAGATGCAGTCGTCCTCCCACATCGCGGCGTAGGGAATCGCATCCAGTGGCACCCAGAATGGCTTCGCCTCGTCGGTTTCGTGCGGTGTTCCCTCGTGGTTTTCGGCGACGAAGACATGACCCAGCCACTGGGGGTCGACACGGTCGACGAAGCGCAGAACGGCCATGTGCACGGGGTCGAGCGCCCGCACGCCCACCTCTTCCAGGGTTTCCCGAACCGCGGATTCCTCGGGCGTCTCCCCCGCATCGACCTTGCCGCCCGGCGCGTTGATCTTGCCCGCGCCGTGGCCCCGCTTCTTGCGAATCAGCAGCAGACGGTCGCCATCGCGAATGAACAGCAGGGTGCCGGTGTAGTCGGGTTGCCAGCCGACCAGGCGCCGCTGCAGTTCCGCCCGCAGCGACGCTACGGGCAGATCAGCGTCCGCCAATGTCCCGCCAGTCGAAGACGGCGAGATTGTCGGCCATCCGGCAGGCGATTTTCGGCCAGCCGTTGGCCACGGCATAGGCGCGGCAGTCTTCCCGGCTGACCTGCAACGCGTTTCGTACCGCGACGTTCAGGTCCTCGTCCAGCCAGCCCGTGACGCCCTGCCGCACGACGTCCTTCGGGCCGGTCACCGGATAGGCGGCCACCGGCGTGCCGCAGGCCAGGGCCTCGAGCATGACCAGGCCGAAGGTATCGGTGCGGCTGGGAAACACGAAGGCATCGGCCGCCGCGTATTCGTCGACCAGCGGCTGACCCTTGCGGTAACCGAGCCACTGTGCGTTCGGATACCTGGCCTCGAGCTCCGCGCGCTGCGGCCCGTCGCCGACCATGACTTTTTCCGCATTGATGTCCAGGTCAAGAAAGGCTTGAACGTTCTTTTCGACGGCGATGCGGCCGACATACAGGAGGCGCGGCCGCCGGCCGCTGGACGAGCCGCCGTTGGCGCCATTGTCCCCCGGCCGATCCGAGGCGGCGCACGGCTGGAGGGCGGCGGCGCCCAATCGGTCCAGCGCAGGTCGAAACCTGTCCGTGTCCACCCCACGGCTCCAGACGACGAGTTTGCGCAACCCCCAGCCGAGCAGTTCCTGCTTCAACGATTCGGTGGTGCACAGCGTGCGCTGTGCCGGGCGATGAAACCAGCGGATGAAGGCATAGCCCATGTTGAGCGGTAGACGAATACGCTGATGCGCGTACTCCGGGAACTTCGTATGCAACGACGTGGTAAAGGGGATGCCCCGCCGCCGGAACAGGCTCCGTGCATAGAGCCCGAGCGGCCCTTCGGTGGCGACATGACAGGCGTCCGGCCGCTCGCGGCGCAGCGTCTCGTTGAGCTTCCACGGATTACGCGAGATGCGGATCTCGGGATAGCTGGGCAGCGGCACCTGCTTGAACTCGCCGGGATGCACCACTCGGGCTTCGAACCCGAATTCCGGCAGATGACGCGTCACCTGTTGCAGGGTGGTGACGACGCCGTTGGTCTGCGGCTCCCAGGCATCGGTTACGAGCAGAAGTTTTTTCACCTGCCCGTCCCCTCATGAAACGCCTGCGGATTGTCACTTCCGCATGGCCGATCCGGCGAGCCCGTCGTAGCAAACAGGCCAAGCCGGGGGCCGCCCGCGGAGCAGCAAGGCATCAATCAGTCAGCCGCTTCGCCGCGCCCGCCCGGGTAGCGCGCCTCGAGACGGCCGTACAGGTCGGCGACCGCCGTTTCCGGCCGTTCCAGGTCATCGAGCAGTTCCACGAGGTGTTCGTTGTCCTCGCGGCCGTCCCAGGTCTTCACGTAGGTGCCCGTCTTGTAGCCGTGGTCCTGGCGAAACCGGTTCAGCACGTTCTTGCCGATGTACAGGCGGAACAGTTCGTCGAAAGTCAGCGGCAGCAGCCGCATCGCCCGGGCGAACGCTTCCAGTGCAAACGCCTTGGCCGCCAGGGTCTCCCGGGCGAGGTCTTCCACGGCCAGGCGCAACGCCTCAGGCTCCGCTTCCGCAACCGGTTCGATGTCGAGGACCTCGATGGCGCTGGCGTTCAGCGCATCCGCGCGGATCAGGTCGCTCATGCCGAAGTGCCAGATGTCCACCAGTTCCAGCTTGACCTGGTCGAGGTCCGGCCGCTGATGTTTCCACCACTTCCAGCCGAAGTGATCCAGCAGTTCCGCACACTCGACCCAAACGGCCCGGTAATACTCATAGCCGCTCTGGCGCCACTGCGGATGCACCTGGGTGTTGTGCGCATCCTGCATGGCGGCCATGGTGTCCAGCATGGCTGCCTTGTCCATCCGGTTTCCGGCACTCCGGTCGAGCCTGGGAGGGCTGGAATTATGGAGCAATCGGGAACCCCCGGCCAAGCGAGCGTTCCTGGCGCTGCAGCCGCATCGCCGAAGACTGGGGCCGGCCGGCCGCGGTCGCACCCCCCGGCGCGCTTCGGCTACACTGCCGCCTTTCCAATCGGAGCGGATGCATGGATCTGGCATACGGGGCCGAATACGACGTTTTTCGAGGCGAGGTAAAGCAGTTTCTGGAAGCGCACGGCAGCCAGGCCCCGCGAGGCGTGGACCCGGGGCGCCCCGCCGCCATCGAGTGGCAGAAGCTGTTGATTTCGAACGGCTATGCAGCCCGCACTATCCCCAAGGAATACGGCGGCTACGGCGCTGAACCGGACATCCTGAAATCGCGCATCATCGCCGAGGAGTTCGCCGCTGCCCGTGTCAACCCCGGCACCGGCGGCATCGGCATCTCCATGCTGGTGCCGACGGTGCTCGAACTGGGTACCGAGGAGCAGAAGCGGCAACACGTCCGAACGACCATCGAGGGCGAGACGATCTGGTGCCAGGGCTACTCTGAACCGGGTTCCGGCAGCGATCTGGCGAGCCTGAGAACCCGCGCCGAACTCGACGGCGACCACTGGGTCATCAACGGCCAGAAGATCTGGACCTCCCAGGCACACATGGCCCACTGGATGTTCTGCCTGGTGCGCACCGAGCCCGATGCGCCCAAGCACCAGGGCATCTCCTTCCTGCTGCTGCGCATGGACACGCCGGGCATCGAGATCCGGCCGCTCGTGGACATGACGGGCGCCGCGAATTTCAACGAGGTGTTTTTCACCGATGTCCGGGTGCCCGCTCACCAGATGATCGGCGCGCGCGGCGAAGGCTGGCGCGTGGCCAACACCATACTCGGGCACGAGCGGGACTCCCTGGGGGACCCCAACGCGAGCCTGGCACGGGTGTACGCACTGATTCGGCTGATGAAGTCCGAGACCGTCGACGGCCGCCCCCTGATGGAGCACCCCACCTACCGCGACCGGCTGATGCGCATCCAGGGACGCGTAATGGCAATGCGCTTCAACGACCTGCGCATACTCTCCGCGAAGTTGAACAACAGGGACGCGCAGCTCGCGCGCATGATCGCCAAGCTGCAGGGCACGGAACTGCGCCACGAACTCGAACAGCTCGGCATCGACGTCATGGGCGAGCGCGGGCTCGCCTACGGCGAGAAGACCGGCCCCGACGCCACGGACCGGTTCAGTTGGCAGAACCACTACATGTACTTTCTGGGGCTGATCATCGGCGGCGGCACGTCACAGATCCAGAAAAACATCATCGGCGAACGGGGCCTGGGATTGCCCAGGGAACCCAAGGCGCTTCCCGGGTCTGCCCCCTGGGCTGCGCAAGCAGCGGGAGGCTGAGGGTGGATTTCGGGCTGTCGGAAGAACAGACGCTGCTGCAGGACAGCGTCAACCGGTGCCTCGAGGGCAACGCCGGGCTGGACACCGTGCGCCGGGTGGCTGCCGGCAAGGACACCGATGCCGCCATCTGGTCGGCGCTTTGTGAACTCGGAGCCGGGGCGCTGCTCGTCCCGGAAGAGCACGGGGGCGTCGGCCTCAGTCCCCTGGATGCGGCGCTTGTCGCGGAATGCCTCGGTTACCACTGCACACCCTCGCCCTTCCTCAGTTCCGCCATCCTCGGTCCGCTGGCGCTGACGCTCGCCGGGGAACAGGACGACCGCCTCGCCGGGCTCGCCGCCGGCGAATTGCGCATCGGCGTCGCACTCGGCGAAGCGGTGGCGGCGCGCGCCGATGCGGGCATCCGCTCGAATGAGGGCCGCCTGACCGGCAAGGCGCTTTTCGTTCTCGACCCGGCTGCCGACGAATTCCTGGTGGCCGATCAGCACCGCCGCCTGTTCCTGGCGCCGGCCGCCGCGGCACGGCAAAAGGCGCAACCGACCATCGACAGGACCAGGCCCACCTGCGAGCTGACTTTCGACGGCACGCCCGCCACCCTGCTGTCCGACAACCCGGAACACCTCGAAAGCCTGATCGACACCGGGCGCGTCATGCTGGCGGCGGATACCCTCGGCGCCGCCCAGAACATGCTCGACCAGGCAGTCGCCTACGCCGGAGAGCGGCGCCAGTTCAACCGGCCCATCGGCTCGTTCCAGGCGGTAAAGCACCTCTGCGCGGAGATGGCGGCCTCCCTGGAACCCTGCCGGGCGATGGTCTGGTACGCGGCGCACGCGCTGTCCGAGGTTCCCGATGAAGCGCACCTCACCGCCTGTCACACCAAGGCCCACGTGGCCGAGGTGGGCACCTTCGTGGCGCGCAAGGCGACGGAAGTGCATGGCGGCATGGGTTTTACCGACCTGTTGGGGCTGCACTACTGGTTCAAGCGCATCGGCTTCAACCGGCAGATGCTCGGCGCCCCGGAACTGGTCCGCGAGGAAGCCGCGCGCGCGCAACAACTGATCGATTGAGCCCGGAATTCCCCGTTTCGCGGGGGCTCCGCGGGCAACCCCCCACAGGCGGCCAGACGGGCGGCAGGGCAAATTTCGTCGCGCATGGAAACTGTTTGCCCCCGACGGCGTCTAATGAGAAGAGATCAGCCGCGGGCAACCATTGCCTACTTGAATTGCACAATACTGCCCACATATCGCTAAATAGGCCCTAATAAAAGTGCAGCCGTTCCTCATGGCCGAAACCTACCCCGTACTGCCGCTGAAAAACACGGTGGTCTACCCGCAGATCGTCATTCCCCTGGCGGTCGGGCGCCCCAAGTCGCTGGCGGCGGTAAACGCCGGCATCGAATCCGGGCGCCGCATCGTCACCGTGGCGCAGAAACAGGCGTCTATCGAGGACCCGGCCCGGGACGACCTGTTCCCCATAGGCACCATCGCCACCATCAACCGGGTCGAAAAGCGCGAAAAGGGCGCCCAGGTGATCGTGCAGGGCGTAGAGCGCATCCGCCTCGGCACGGCAATCGACGGCAGCAGTCACCTGGAAGTGGAGTACGAGCGGCTGCCCTCGCTGTCCATGGAAGAACTGGGCGACGACGCCGCCAACGTGGATGCGCTGTTGCGGGAGAACCTCGAACTGTCCAAGCGCATTGCCAGCCTCTACGGCGGCGGCGACGGCGACCAGATCTATCAGCAGCTCATCGGCTCCATCAACGACCCGGTCACCCAGATGTACCGCATCGCCAACCTGGCCAACATCACGCTGGAGCAGGAGCAGGCGGTGCTGGAATGCGGGTCTACCCGGGACCTGATGGAACAGGTGCACGAGATACTGCTGCACGAGGTGCAGGTCAGCGAACTGCGCCGCCAGATCGCCGAGCAGGCCCGCGACGATATCGACCAGCAGCAGCGCGAACACCTGCTGCGCCAGCAGAAACGGGCCATAGAGCAGGCGCTGGGGGAATCCGGCGAGGACGAGGACGTGGCCGAACTGCGCAAGCAGCTCGAAGAAGCGCAACTGCCGGCCCACGCCAAGACCGAGGTAGACCGCGAACTGAAGCGCCTCGGGCGCATGTCCCCCAACGCCGCGGACTACCAGGTGGCCCGGGGCTACCTGGAACTCATCGCCGAACTTCCCTGGAACCAGCAGACCGAAGATCAACTCGACCTCGAGCACGCGCGCGTCGTGCTCGACGAAGACCACTACGGGCTCGACGACGTCAAGGAGCGCATCCTCGAATCTCTGGCGGTGATGCAACTGAACCCGGAAGCCAAGGCGCCGATACTCTGCTTCGTCGGGCCTCCGGGCGTCGGCAAGACTTCGCTCGGCCAGTCCATCGCCCGGGCCATGGGCCGCAAGTTCGAGCGCATGAGCCTCGGCGGCCTGCACGACGAATCCGAACTGCGCGGGCACCGCCGCACCTATATCGGCGCCATGCCGGGGCGTATCCTGCAGGGCGTGCGCCGGGCCGGCGTCACCAACCCGATTCTGATGCTCGACGAGATCGACAAGCTCGGCCGCGACTTCCGAGGCGACCCGGCCGCCGCCCTGATGGAGATCCTGGACCCGGAGCAGAACAAGGAGTTCCGCGACAACTACCTGAACCTCGCCTACGACCTCTCGAAGGTGCTGTTCATCACCACGGCAAACACCCTGGAAGGCATACCGCGCCCGTTGCTCGACCGCATGGAGGTGCTGGAACTGTCCGGTTACAGCGACATGGAGAAGCAGGCCATCGCCCGGCAATACCTGATTCCCCGGCGGCGCACCGAAGCCGGCCTGGCGGAAGAGCAGCTCGACATCTCCGACGAGGGCTTGCGCTACATGATCCGGCGCCACACCCGGGAAGCCGGCGTGCGGGAACTCGAACGGGTCATCGGCCGCATCGCCCGCAAGCGGGCCCGGCAGGTGGTGGAAGAGCAGGCCGATGAGGACACGATCGCCGTGGAAACACTCGGCGAACTGCTTGGGCCCGAGAAGTTCAAGTCGGACAACGGCCGCACCAACATGGCGGCCGGCGTCGCCGCCGGCCTCGCCTGGACGGAAGCCGGCGGGGATGTACTCTACGTCGAGGCGACGCTCACCCAGAAAGACGAGAAAATAACGCTGACGGGCCATCTCGGCCAGGTCATGCAGGAGTCGGCCAAGGCCGCGCGCAGCTACATCTGGTCGATCGCCGATCGCATCGGCCTCGACCGGGAGCGCATCGAGGAGTGCGGCGTGCACATTCACGTGCCCGCCGGGGCCGTGCCCAAGGACGGGCCGTCTGCGGGGGTAACCATGGCCACCGCGCTGGTATCGGCCTATAGCCAGAAGCCGGTGCAGGAAAAGCTGGCCATGACGGGCGAACTGACGCTCTCCGGCCTCGTTCTCCCGGTAGGCGGCGTCAAGGAAAAGATTCTCGCCGCGCACCGTGCGGGGCTGAGGAAGGTCATCCTGCCCAAGGACAACGAGGCCGACCTCCGGAAGCTGCCGGAGCCCGTGCGCAAGGAAATGGCCATCACCCTGGTCAGCGACCTGAACGAAGTGCTACAGGAAGCGATCGGACAATAGCGCACGGCCAGAAGGGCACTGCGGCAATTGTCGCGGCACGGGCTCCTGGAGGCAGTTGGAGCGTCAGGCGTACTTGTCGCCCACCGTCTCCCGCAATGGGTGGGTGTCGTAAAGGATGGTCATCCTGACGATCTCGCCACCTGCATTGAAATCGAAAACGTCAGCGGCATCGAAGTGAACTTTCGTACCGTCGGCCAGGGTCCAGTCGTACCGGAAATACCCAATCGCCCGGAGCTCGCCCCGCACGCTGGCCAGCACATCGAAAACCGTGATGTCCGATGCGGACGAGGCGGCAAAAACTTTTGGAAAGAACTCTTCGGCGGACATCTCTCCAAGAAACGGGGAGTGCACCCTCGCGTCGTCGGCGAACACATTCAGGATTCCCTGGAGATTTCCCGAGTCCAGGGCCACGAAATACTTCTCGAGCGTCTGTTCGAAACGGCTCATTCCCGCTCCCCTCCCCCGGCAACACCGGTCGACTTCACCAACTGCCCCGCAGTCGTTTCGTCTCGCCCTGCTGCCTACCGTAAGCGTTCAGCGGTGCTTCCCCGGCGTCCAGCCTGACGACCCCAAGAGTTCTTCGCCCAACTTGCCGGGTTCCGCTTCGAGAACCGTTCCCATGCTGTCGTTCCAGCGGTTGAGAAAGCCCATCAACGCCACTTCGGCAAGTATCTCGACGATCGCATCGTCGCTGTAGTGCCGCTTCAACTCGGCCGCGATTTCATCGGTGACGCCGTTTGGCACGCTGGCGGCGGCGAGGGCGAAATCCAGGGCGGCGCGCTCGGCCTCGGAAAACAACGGGCTCGTCCTGTACTCCCACAGTGCCGCCACCTTCTCGTCATCGGCGCCGAAGCGGCTCGTGCCCAGCGCCAGGTGCGCCTGGCAGTAGCGGCAGCCGGCGGCATAGCTCGCCATGTAGCCGATCATGCGCTTGAGTTGATTATCGATGTGCACGGGTTGGGTGACGGCGATGTTCAGCTCGATGAAGGCACGCGCGATCTCCGGCCGCCGCTGCATCGTCAGCACGCTGTTCGGCGTAAAACCGAGGGGGCCGCCGAAGAATTCGGAGAGCTTGCGGACGCTCTCGTCGGCGTCCGGAGGGAGGGGTTCCACGAGCGGCATCAAGTTTCCTGAAGCTTGCGGGCAATGGGGCTTCCCGGCCCGGTGCCTGCAAGTATAGAGGAGCGCGGCGCCGGATTTGTTATGTGCGGCTCGAGCGATACGTTTGCGCAACAGCCATCTCCCAACCCCGGCAACGCCCGGCGCGCCCGTTCGCAAAGAAGCGCGCACCGTTGCGCATAACAGGCCGCGCGCGGATTGATGATATAAAACCGCAACCGCCCCGGGAGGCCGAAACATTGAACAGGCATGAGCGCTGACTACGACTATGTTGTCATCGGCGCCGGTTCGGCTGGGTCCGTGCTCGCCAATCGCCTGTCCGCCGACCGGAACAACCGGGTACTGCTGCTGGAGGCCGGCGGCCGGGGCCGCTCTCCCGCCCTGGCCATACCCGCCGGCCTGCTGTTCGGCGCCGAGAAATTCAACTGGTTCTACCCCGGCGAACCGGACGCCTCCCGAAACGGCGTCGAGGATGTCTGGTCTGCCGGCAACGTGCTCGGCGGCAGCAGCGCCATCAACGGCATGATGTTCGTGCGCGGCAACCCGCTCGACTACGACGACTGGGCCCAGGCAGGCTGCACGGGCTGGGATTACGAAAGCGTTTTGCCGTACTTCAGGCGCCTGGAAGCCTGGGAAGGCGGCGCAGACAACTACCGCGGCGGCGGCGGGCCGGTCCACGTCGCTCGGGAGCGCGTGGGACACCCCCTGACGGAACAGTTCATCGCAGCCGCCGAGCAGAGCGGCATCGCGCGAACCGGGGACTACAACGGGGAACACCAGGACGGGGTGGGCGTCGTCCAGACCAACATCCACAAGGGGCTGCGCCAGTCCGCCGCCCGGGCCTATCTGCGGCCGGCACGAAGCCGCCGCAACCTGAAGATCGTCACCGGCGCCCACGTCAACCGGATTCTCCTGGCGGGCGACCGGGCCGTGGGGGTCGAATACGAGCAGGGCGGCGGCAGCCGCCGGGCCGGGTGCGGGGGGGAGGTCATCCTGTGCGCGGGCGCGCTCATATCCCCGAAGCTGCTCATGCTGTCCGGCATCGGTCCCCCCGAACAACTTCGGTCCGCCGGAATCGCAGTGCGCCACGCTCTCGACGGCGTCGGCCGCAACCTGCAGGAACACCCGTGCATCATGCAGAATTGGGCCGTGACGGTACCGACGCTCAACGACGAGAAACCCGTCTCGTTCCGGGCCCTCGGCCACGCCGTCAACTGGCTTGTCCGGGGAAGGGGGCCGCTGGCCTACTGCGTGGGCCACGCACAGGCTTTCGTGCGCTCCTCCGCAGCTGCCGACCGTCCCGACCTGCAACTCGTCTTCATGCCCGTCGGATACGCGGCCGACCGCGGTGTCGACAGTTCCACCTGGACGCTTCAGGACACCTCCAGAATCGGCATCGGCAGCGTATTCCTGCATCCCGACAACACCGGCAGCATCGGCCTGCGCTCGGCAAACCCCAGGGAGGCGCCGGTGATTCGACATGAACTGGTGGGTTCCGGGAAGTCGGTTTCCCGGCTGATCGAGGCCGGCCGGTTGGCGCGCCGCATCGTTACGTCCGAGCCCCTCGGTCGCCACGTCGTGCGCGAAGTGGTTCCCGGCCCCGGCACGGCAGACAGCGACACGGCCTGGGCCGAGTATGTGCGCGCCACGGCATGGCGCGGCGACCACCCCTGCGGCACCTGCCGGATGGGTTCCGACGGCGGGGCCGTGGTCGACCCGTACCTCAGGGTGCGCGGCATCGACGGGCTGCGCGTGGTGGATGCCTCCGTCTTTCCGCGGCTGATCTCCGGCAACACCAATGCGCCGACCATGATGGTCGCCGAGCGGGCCGCAGACCTGATCCTCGGCAACATCGGCTGATACCGCCCGGATGAGCATCCGCGAATGAGCATCTCGAGCCCGCGGGCCATCGCGGCCACCATCGTCGTGATCGTGAGCGGCGGCGGGGTCTTCCTGATCCTGCCGGTGTTCGTGGGCGCGCTGGTCGACACAGGCGGCTTGAGCATGGCGCAGGCGGGCGCGGTCGCCTCCGCCGACCTGGCGGGCATATTCGCCGCTGCCATCGCCGCCCTGGCCTGGATTCGCCGGGCCGACTGGCGGCGGGTTGCCCTGTTCAGCCTTACGTTCATGGTCGCGGGCAACGTCGCCTGCCCGTGGATGGATGGGTATGCGCCGTTGCTCGTGCTGCGGGGCGTGCTCGGATTCGCGGCAGGAAACCTGATGGCCATCGGCATGGCCCACCTGGCCCGGGTCGCGAATCCCGACCGCGCCTTCGCCCTGGCCATCGCCGCCCAGGTCGCCTTCAGCACCATCGCGCTCTGGCTGATGCCGGTTGCGGTTCGGTCCTGGGGGCTCGCCAGCCTGTTCGGACTGCTGGCCGGTTTGTCCGCCATCGGGCTGTTGGCGGCCACGCAACTGGTGAGAGGCACCGAAGCTATCGCGCCCGGCACGCTCGGGAAGGCGTCGGGCAACCTGCACGTGTTCGTTGCCCTGTTCGCCAACACGATCTTCTTCATCGCCCAGAGCGGCGTCTGGGCCTTCCTGGAACGCATGGCGGCGCAGGCCGGCCTCGCTCACGAGACGGTGGGCACGATGCTTGCCATATCGGTCAGCCTGGCCATTGCCGGCCCCCTGGCCGCCAGCCTCATCGCCGACCGGTACGGTCGCGCGGCGCCGCTGGCGGTGGTGGCCATAGGTCAGTTGGCAGCACTCTGGGTACTACAGGGGCCCATGACGGCGGCCCTGTTCCTGATCGCGGCCACGGGATTCCAGATTTTCTGGAACTTCGCGATTCCCTACATCGTCGCCATCGTGGCGGCCCTGGACCGGGCGCGCCGGTATATCGTGCTGGTTACGCCCTTTCAGGCCGCCGGCATCGCTCTCGGCCCGGTCCTGGCCGGTAATCTTGCGGGCGAAGGCGAACTGTCGCCGGTGGCGATCCTGGGGAGTGCGGCGGTGTTGGCAAGCGTTGTCCTGCTGTTTCCTTATGCTTTACGATACCGGGGAGGGAGAAATCGAGCTGAAAAGGAGGAGCCCCAATCCGGCCAGGAGGCGTCTGACTGATCTGCAGACCTTTCTTGCCACCGGCCACTTTGCAATCGCGCATTACTACGAACGCGCAAAGGAATTCACGCCCCCCTGCAAAGGAACGGGACTTCGGCAGCCCATAAGCTTGACGCTCGGGTTCTGAAACCAGGTTTCGGGGAGTTGATCATGCGCAACTGGAAAACGGCGATTCGCGGAGTCATGGGTCTGCTGATTCTGCCGGCGGCAGTCAGCCTGGGCGAGGAGCAGCCGGTGCTCGAGGAGATCCTGGTGACCGCCACCAAGCGCAGCGAGTCGGTACAGGACGTGCCGCTGGCGGTCTCCGCCATCAGCGGCGAGCAGATCGCAGCCCGGGGCTTTCGTGAATTCAGCGACTATCTCAACACCCTGCCCAGCGTGCACATCGAAGACACCGGCCCGGCCCGCAACAGCATCAAGATCCGCGGCATCAGCACCGGCGAGTTCGGCTCGCCGCCTACCGTTGCCACCTACTTCGGCGAAGTGCCCACCACCGCCACGGGCCAGCAGATCAACGGCAACGCCAACCCGCGGCTGGTGGACATGGAGCGCGTCGAGGTGCTGCGCGGGCCCCAGGGCACCCTGTTCGGCGCCAACGCGCTGGCCGGCGCGGTGCGCCTGATTCCGGCAGCGCCGGACCTCGAGGAGGCCAACGTCGAGGTGAGCGGAGGCTGGTCTGCCACCGCCCATGGCGATGACGACAACACCCGCTTCGAGGGCATGCTGAACCTGCCCCTCATCGAAGACCGGCTGGCCCTGCGGGTGGTGGGGTACGACTACCAGCTTACCGGGTTCGTCGACAACCACTTTCCGGGAAATCCGGAGTTCGACCTGAGCGCCATCTTCGGCTTCGTGTTCGTCGGCGCACCGTTCCCGCCCGGAACCATCGTTACCCCCGGCGTGCCGGCATCCACCGCCGAGGACATCAACGCAGAGGACACCTCGGGCGGCCGGGTGAGCCTGTTGTGGCGCCCCTCCGAGCAACTCGACGTGCAACTCACCTATGTCACCCAGGACAGCCGCATGGGCCCCGGGTCGCCGGACATCGATTCCACGATCGGCGACTACGCCAACTCGCACGGCATCGATCATTTCCAGGAGCAGGAACTTGGCGATGACCTCGACATCGCCAACCTGGTGATTGACTACAGCTTCGGCGACGTTTCCCTCATCTCCTCCACCTCGTATACCGAGCGCGACCTGGTGCAGCGGCGCGATGCCTCCACCTTTCCCGTGCTCAACTTCGGCGTCTACTTCCCCTGGGGACTGAACGACAACCAGAAGGACGAGATACTGACCCAGGAGATCCGTCTGCAGTCCGCGAGCGACAGCGCCCTGCAATGGCTGGTGGGCGGCTTCTATTCGAAACACGAACAGTCTTCCGCCCAGTCGCTGGTCGACCACGCCTGCCCTTCCTGCCTGTCCTGGACCTTCTTCGGCCCCGGCGGCCCGCTGTTCGACAGCGCCAAGGAGTTCGACGAGAAACAGCTGGCCTTTTTCGGCGAATTCACCTACGCCATCAACGATGACTGGGAAATCGGCGCGGGGCTGCGTTACTTCGATACCGACCTCGAGTTCTCCGAGAGCCAGGTGGGGCTGATCGCCGAGTCGCCGTTCCCGCTGCTCGATGACGGGGACGCTTCCTCGGACGAGATCAATCCCAAGTTCCAGTTGTCATACTCCCCGAACGACCGCTTTTTCGGTTACGTGCAGGCGGCACAGGGCTTCCGCACGGGGGTGATCAACGAGACCGTTCCGGCCGGGCCCTGCGGCGCCGAACTGGCCGAACTCGGAGATCTGAGCCTCACCAAGCCGGACACCCTCTGGAACTACGAACTGGGCGGCAAATGGACGCTGGGCAACGGCCGCACGACGCTGAATGCCGCCGTCTACCGCACCGACTGGAAAGACATACAGACAACGCTGCAACTGCTCTGCGGATTCACGCCCATCGTCAACGCCGGGGATGCCACCGGCGAGGGCGCCGAGATCGAGATCACGGCGCTGTTGACCGACAACCTGCGCGTCGACCTTGCCGCATCCGTGAGCAACACGGAATTCGACGACGTCGACCCGCGCTCGGGCTTCGAAAACGGCGCCCGGGTGCCCGGGTCGCCCGAGGAAAGCCTGAGCATCGGCATTCAGTACGACTACGCGCTGAACACCGAGTGGAGCGGTTATCTCCGGGCCGACTACAACCATGTCGGCGATGTGCTGTCTGCCGCGGAGGCCGGCACCGGCGCCTCGGTGCGCCTGGGCAGCTACGATGTGATCAACCTGCGCGCCCTGATCGGCCAGGAGCGGTTCGACCTGGAATTCTTTGTCAGAAACCTAACCGACGAGCGGGGCGTCGTCTCGAGCACCGCACCGACCTCGGTGCTCGGCCTTCAGGAATTCATCATCCGGCCCCGGGAGATCGGGATGCAGCTACGGTTTCGGCTCCGATAACCGCCGGCGCCCCGGACGGCCGCGCCTGAACCGCGGCCGGGCGATTGCGGTGCAGGCTGCCCCGGCGGGCCTGCCTGGGCGTGACGCCATAGTAGCGCTTGAACGCCGTCGCGAAGTTGCTCGCGTGACTGTAGCCGACCTCGAGGGCTACCTCGATGATGCTCAGCCCCGACTCCTCGAGCAACGCCTTGGCCCGGTGCATGCGCAGGTGCCGGGAATAGTCGGAGATAGTCATGCCGAAGGCCTGTTTGAACCCGGCACACAGCTTGGCGTCGTTCATGCCCACGCGTCTCGCGAGGCAACCGATACTCGGTGCTTCGGCAAACTCCCGTTGCAGGATTTTCGCCGCATGCTCGATGATGCGCAGATCCCGGTTGCCGAGCGGCAGGGATATCCTTCTGGAGCCGCACTCGAGGCTCCTCAGTCCCAGGTACAGAAGCTGCAGGGAAAGGGCTTCGAGTTGCAGCGGCGACAGCCGGTTCTCGATCATGCTCGACACCAGCGACCTCGCGGAACTGTACATCTCGACGTTCATGGGCACCGCCCGCCACCAGAAGTCGCTGCTGCCGCGATCGAGAAATTCGTGCACGGGGCCGGGCAACTGCGAGGCGCATCGTTCGAAGTACTCGCCGATCAACGGTGCCTTGCACGCCAGCGTGATCGAGGTTTCCACCCCGTTACCGGGCCAACACTCGCTTTTCTCCAGGCCGCGGGGGTGCGAAATAATGCTGCAGGTGCCAGGCCGGATCGAATAGGACTTGCCCTCGGCGAGCCGTATCCGGTTCTCGCCTTCCAGCCGGAAGTGCAATTTCAGATAGTCTTCGCCGACGCTGGGCTCCGACCAGGATTCCCGGCAGCGCATCGCGGAAACCCCGACCAGCAACCCCCGGTCCGAGGCGAACAGCGTCCGCCCGCCCGCAGCGTGGTCGCCGGCGGTATCCCATTCGGCAAATCCGTAGCGGCTCCTGTCGGCCCTGGGAAAACGCGTAGCAAAGCTGGCGAGTTCGCCGCTGTATTCGCGGCCCGGCCCTTTCTCGTCTCCCACCATATCCGCTCAATTTAAGCATAGATGCCGCCGCAAACGCATACTATCGGCCACCCTCCCGCAAACATTCGAATCGTGGACCCTGATAGGCTACGGTCACCTCAGGGGCCCTGCGGAATGCGAATGGGTTCAGGTCAGTACTTTCACCGGTCTTATGTTGCCGTTCGCGGCGCGTTCAGGGACGCGGTCACGTTGCGCGGCGGGGAGGTACTGACCTGCGCGCACCCGTCAACCGGGCCCGCAGGCGAACCGCTGGTCACGGACGTGGCGCGCTTCGGGGACGGGAGCGCATCCAGAGTGCTGTTCCTGGTCACCGGTGTGCATGGAGTGGAGGGGTACTGCGGCGCCGGCGCGCTCATCGCCTGGTTGAACGGCGACGGGCCGGAGGGTTTGCCCGACAACATCGCGGTCGTGCTGGTGAACCTGATCAATCCTTACGGCACCGCCTGGCTGCGGCGCGTCAACGAAAACAACGTCGACATCAATCGCAACTTCGTGGACCACGGCAAGGCGTACCGGGCCAATCCCGAATACGAGGCGCTGCATGATGCCCTGTTGCCGGCGAACCTTGGCGCGGAGTGCCTCGAAGCCGCCAACCGGCGCGTTGCCGAGTATCGGCGGGAACATGGCGAAGCCGCCTACATGCGGGCATTCGGCGGCCAGCACTCCCACCCCCGGGGCGTGCTCTTCGGCGGCCGCGAACCCGAGTGGTCGCAACGGCTGATCCGCCGGTTGTGGCTGCAGCATGCGGGTACCGCGAGCCACGCCGCGCTGATCGATTTTCACAGCGGTATGGGGCCCTACGGCTACGGCATGCCCATCGCCCCGTACCGTCCGGACGACCCCGCCTTTAAGCGCGCTCACGACTGGTACGGGGATGCCCTGATCTCCATGTACGCGCTGGACAAGCCGGATGCCGACACCGACGGCGATGCGCTGACCGGCGGCGCCATGATCGAAGCGTTCGCGGCGCAGCTGCCGGATGCCGATACGACCGCCATTGCCCTGGAATTCGGCACCTATCCCTTCGACGACTGCATTCCCGCCATGCGCGCCGATGCCTGGCTGCACGAGTTCGGTAAACCGGACTCGCCCCACGGCAGGGAAATCGCCCGCGACTGGCTGGAAAAGTTCTTTCCGGACGACGAAGACTGGCAGCACATGGTGCACTGGCGGTCGCGGCAGGTGATCGGGCAGGCCTTGCGGGGGCTTGCGCGAGGCGACCGTGCAGATCCCCAAGCCCCCACCGAAGCGGCGGACATTGCCGCAGCAGCGGAAACCGGAGACCGCTGACGATGGCGCATATGTTCGCCCACTGTTTCTCCTCCACCTACACCGAGGCACGGCGGAAGTTCCTTGACGCCGCCCGGGCGGCGGGGGCGAACATGCAGTCGTTCACCAACGAACGCACCGGGCCTGACGGCGAACTGCTGGCCACCGATGTGGCTTACCTGGGCGACGCCGGAGCCGCCAAGCTGCTCGTGATGATCTCCGGCACCCATGGCGTAGAGGCCCTGTGCGGCTCCGGCATTCAGGCCGGCTGGCTGCTGGAGCGCGAATTCGATGACCTGCCCGATGACTGCGCGGCCCTGCTGATTCACTGCATCAACCCCTTCGGCGCTGCCTGGCGCCGCCGGGTCAACGAGGACAACGTCGACCTCAACCGCAACTTCGTGGATCACGGCAAAACCCATTTCGAGAATCCCCACTACGTGGAATTGCACGACCTGTTGGTTCCCACGGGAGCCGAACGGCCGGTGTGCCTGCAAGCCGACCCGCACATCGGGGAGTTTCGGCGCGAACGCGGCGAAGACGTTTTCCAGCTCGCCATGCTGGGCCAGTACAGCCACCCCAACGGCATCAACTTCGGCGGTCACGAGCCGGTCTGGTCGGCCGGAGTGATCGACAGCCTGATCGAGGAGCACTGCAGGGAACGCGCGCACCTGGCCACGATCGACCTGCACACCGGCCTCGGTTTTTTCGGGCACGGGCTGGTGGGGATCGCCAACGACCCGGACAGCCCCCAGGCCGGCTACAGCCGGGCCTGGTACGGGCCGGCCATGACGACTTTCGCCGAGGCCGGAGAGCAGGCGGGTTACCCGGACTACAACCAATTCATCGACGGGCTGCTGATGCGGGCGTTCATCAAGCGACTGCCGGAGACGAACGTCGTTGCCGCCGGTGTTGAATTCGGCACCTATCCAAACGAACAGGTACTCGCCGCCGAGATCGCGGACCTGTGGCTGTACAACAACCCGCAGGCGGAACCGGCACGGGCCGAGCGAATCCGCAGCGAAATGCTCAGGGTCTACTACCCCGCCACGCGCGATTGGCTGGAGATGGTGTGGTGGCGCGCCCGGCAGGTTATTCGCCAGACCATCGGCGGTCTGGACGCACTCTGAAGCCGACAGGACGAAGCGACCATGACCGAAACGAATCCGACCCAGGTGCACCTGGTGGGAAGCGTCCCGCTCGCGAACGCCGAAGAAGTGTTCGCCACGGTCTCCCGGCTGCTCGGCCCGAGGGCGGCGCGCATTCCCGACGGAGAAACGGGCGAGCGCAGCAACTGGATTGCCTGGCAACTGCCTATGCTGCAGGCCAACCCGAACCTGGAACCCGACCCGGACAGCGCCGAACCCCGCCGCGCCACCGCAGACGACGGGTTGGCCGTCGATGCTCCGAAATTTCGTTTCCTCAGGGTGGCGTCGGGTGTCCAGTCGGCCGAACTCAATATCGAAACTCAGTACGCGGTTCACGCCATCCGGTCCTACCGGACCTTCGAGGCCCTGCAGCGCGGTGGTCGAATTCCGTCCGGCACCCGTTTCCAGGTGAGCCTGCCGACGCCATATGCGGTGGCCAGCCTCTATATCTCCCCCGCATCCTGGCCCGTCTTTCTGCCCGCCTATGAGCGGGCCATGGCCCGGGAAGTCGCCGCAATCGCCGAAGCCATTCCGGCCCGGCGCCTGGCCATTCAATGGGATGTCTGCATGGAGGTCATCGCCTGCGAGGGCCTGCTTCCGGCGCCCGGCGACGACCCCGAGGCATTCACCTTCGGGCAACTCGGGTCGCTTTGCGCCATGGTTTCCGACGGCATCGAGGTGGGCATTCACCTCTGCTACGGGGACCCGGGGCACAAGCACATCGTCGAGCCTGGAGACGGGCGGATCCTTACGCGGCTGGCCAATGGCATCGCCGAGGCCGCCGGCCGAACCCTAGGCTGGATTCACATGCCGGTGCCAATCGACCGGCACGATGCGGCATTCTTCGAGCCGCTCAGGCAACTGAAGCTGCCGCCGGAGACGCAGCTGTTCCTGGGCCTCGTTCACCTCAGCGATGCGGAACAGGGCGCTCGCTGGCGGATCGCGGCCGCAAGGGAAGCCGTGCCCGCTTTCGGCATAGCCACGGAATGCGGGTTCGGCCGCCGGCCGCCGGAAACCGTCGTCCCCCTGCTGGAACTCCATGCCCGGGTAGCAAGCCTGGCGGATGCGTGACCGAATCCGGCCCGGACCGGCCGGTGATGACCCGCCCAAAGTCCTATGCCATACTTCGCCGCCTTCACTTTTCCATGAGCTTCAATGGGGACAAGACGATGAGTGCAGACGGTACCTGGAACACCACCATGAACACGCCAATGGGCGCCCAGCAGGGCACGCTGGAACTCAAGACCGACGGCAGCGCGCTGACCGGCACGCTGAGCGGCGCCCAGGGCACGATCGAGTTGAAAGACGGCGCCGCCGACGGCGATTCGCTGTCCTGGAAAGCCGACATCACCACGCCCATGGCGATGACGCTGGAATTCAGCGCGACGGTCGACGGCGACAGCATCAGCGGCAACGTCAAGCTCGGCGCCTTCGGCACCGCCACCTTCAGCGGCACCCGCGCCTGATTCAACGGCGGCCGCGGCCGCCGGCCCGCTCGTTTCTCGAAGCCCTGTTCGATCAGGTGTCGAGGGCTCGAAGTACCTCTTTCAGACCCGGGCGGTCAGCGTCTTTCAAATCGCCGATGCGTGAGTAGATTTCCCCCGCGGCGGCGTGGAATCCATCCGGCAGCCCGGCGTCAGCGAAGGTCGAGGCGATCTCGCGCATCTCTCCGACGAAGCGCCATGCCTTGGGAGCGGTGCCGGCCGCCGCGCGTTGCGAGCGTTCCGGCAGTCCGGGCTGAGACCGCGCCCACTCCGCGAGAAGGCCGTCGGTAACCCCCTCGTGCTCGGCGAGGGCCCTGATGGCCAGCAGCAGCGCGCTGCTGCCCTTGGTATAGGCCGCATAACACATCTTCAGGGCAGACGCTTCGGCGAGGCCCTCCCCCAGCACCACCGCCTCCACAAACCCTTGGCTGAACCACGCCGCGACATCGCCAGCACCCGGCCCCGACAGATACAGCCGGGTCGTGCCCCGGGAACGGGCCGGCGGCCCGACAATGCCGCCGTCGACGTAGTTGGCGCCGACGTTCCCGGCGTTGGCGCCGACGTTCCCGGCGTTGGCGCCGACGATCCCGGCGTTGGCGCCGACGTTCCCGGCGTTGGCGCCGACGATCCCGGCGTTGGCGCCGACGATCCCGGCAATCTCCCGGGCCGTTGCCGGCGCAACGGCATTGGCATCCACGTAGATGCCGGAGAATCCTTCCGCGGCGACGGCACCGGCCACCTCGGCCGCCGCGTGCGGCGGGCACACCGAGATGACGCCCGTCGCCTGTTCGAGCAGGGCCGGCAACGAGCCGTGGGAACGAAAACCGGATGACCGGGCGCGTGCCCTGGTTTCGGCGCTACGCCCCGCCGCCAGCCAATGCACCGCATGCCCCGACTCGACCAGCGCCGCACCGACGGTTACGCCCATCTCCCCGGGATGGAGCAGGCCGAGATTCACAGGCAAGTCGAGGCTCCGGCCGCAACGGCTGCCCGGTTTTCAGGCGGCAGGCGGGAAAAATGCTCGGGACGCATTAGCTCACAAACGGTAGTCCAGGGGCGGTTCCCGGTCGCCGAGCAGCGCCGAATATTCGAAATCCGCGCCGCGGCGTTCCTCCAACTCCTTCCGGGCGCGCTCGATCAGTGCAGGGTTCGAGTACAGGTCTGTCGCCGTCATGGCCAGTACCCTGGCCGCGAGCAGCATGCCCTTGTGGCCGATGCTCATGCCGCCCGCCGCCACCGCCTGCCAACTGTGCCCCGCCGTTCCCGGCACGTAGGTGGCCGTACCTAAACCCACCGTCGGAACGGCCCAGCTCACATCTCCCACGTCGGTGGACCCCATACGCTGGCGGTAGACGTATGGCTGTACCTGCGCCTGCGAACCCAGTTGCAGCGACGGCTCGATCAGCGTCTCGTAAATGGATTCGGCAAACTTCCGCTCCTCGGGGCTGTAATCAAACCCGCCGAGCTTCCTGAGATTTGCATCAACCTGCCTGGCCAGAACTTCGTTGGGCAGCACCGGATAGTTACCGTGCATGACTTCGTATTCCATGCGCGTGCCCGTGCCCAGGGCAGCGGCATTCGCGGCATTCACCACCCGCTCGAACAGCCGCTTGACGACCTCCGGGTCCGGATTGCGCACGTAGTAATAGACCTCCGCGAATTCGGGGACGATGTTGGGCGCATCGCCGCCGTCGGTGATGACGTAGTGGATGCGCGAGTCGGAAGGCACGTGTTCGCGCATCAAGTTCACCATGAAATTCATTGCCTCCACGCCGTCGAGGGCCGAGCGGCCCCGGTCCGGGGCGGAGGCGGCATGGGCGGCGATGCCATGAAACTGGAAGCGGCCGGACTTGTTCGCGTTGCTGCTCGACGGCGATGCATCGTTACGGTCGGAGGGGTGCCAGTGCAGGACGACATCCACATCGTCGAACAGCCCTTCACGCGTCATGTAGACCTTGCCGGAGCCGCCCTCCTCTGCCGGCGTACCGTACAGGCGAACCGTTCCGCCGGCGCCTGTCTCCTGCAGCCACTCCGCCACGCTTGCAGCGGCCAGGACCGACGCCGCCCCGAACAGGTGGTGGCCACAGGCGTGGCCCGGCGCGTCCGCCACTCGCGGCTGCCGATGCGGCACCGCCGCCTGAGACAGCCCCGGAAGGGCATCGAATTCCGCCAGTATGCCGATGACCGGCTTGCCGGAGCCCCGGCTCGCCAGAAACGCCGTGGGTATCCCGGCAATACCGGTTTCGATGTC
This sequence comes from Pseudomonadales bacterium, assembly GCA_963663395.1. Taxonomy (GTDB): domain Bacteria; phylum Pseudomonadota; class Gammaproteobacteria; order Pseudomonadales; family Azotimanducaceae; genus Azophilus. Next base: position 1,670,858 of record OY760226.1, on the reverse strand, counting down.
GAAGCCCCGGCCTTCCAGGAAGCCCTGCAGGCGCCGGGTGCTCTTCTCCTCCAGGTAGCCCAACTCGGCAAAAGTCCAGATGTCCTGGGCGACCGCAACGGCCGCATCACCGCCCTCTTCCACGTAACGCAGAACCGCATCGTCCGCGGACACCCGGTTTGCCCACGCGGCGACCGTGAGCAATAGAAGAAAACTGGTCAAATTGCGCACTCGGCGCCTCCGTCGCAAGCTCAGGGATAGCGGCTAATATGGGCGCTGACGCGATACGGGTCAAACGGGCGCCTGAGGCGCGTTTCCGGTCGACCGGCCCGGTGGCACTGGGGCGCGCGGGACCTGTGTGGGGTACAGGCCCCGACCTGCCTACCAGATCCTTTTCATCCGCAGCCGGAACCCCGGCAACACCGGGTCTGCCGAGACCGACTGCGGCGCGTCGATCAATTCGGCATCCATTCCGGGGCGGTACACCAACACCTGCCGCCGCAACGGGTCGATCAGCCAACACAATTCCGCGCCGTTGGCGATGTACTCGGCCATCTTTTCCTGAAGCCTGCGAAACCTGTCGGTAGGCGAGCGCAGTTCAACAGCGAAATCCGGACACAACGGAAGGAACTTCGTACGATCCTCCGCGGTCACGGATGCAAGGCGCTCATTGCGCACCCAGGACGCATCGGGCGAACGTATCGCTCCGTTTGGCAGCCGATAGCCTGCTGACGAGTCTACCGACCGGCCGGCGCCGTCTTTCGTTGTCCAGATTCTGAGTTGACAGGTGAGCTCTGCATTCCGATCGCCGGTGTCCCATCCTGCCGGCTCCATGACCAACACGCCCCCATCGGCATTGCGCTCGATGCGCAGGTCTCTGTTGATGCGGCAGAATTCGAAAAACTGGTCCTCGGTGGGGCAGAGTGCGGGTTGCAGGCGGATCAGCATACCCTCGGCAAAGTGCTGCTCCCGATCCTCGATTCGGTATTTCGCGTCATTCATGGCCCGTACTGCCTTTCCCGGTTCAAACGCAATTCCAGCATACGCCGCCCGGCGGCAGAAATCAGTCAGCCGTCGCGGATAGCCGCGTGAGAAATGTGCCGGCGACCGCTATGCTCCAACCGTCATGAACGAGCGCCGCTCCCAGTTCCAGCTACTGTTTACCCGCCGCCTGGGCCCGCTGTTCACCACCCAATTCTTCGGGGCCTTCAACGACAACCTGTTCAAGGCGGCGCTGACGGTTTTCTTCGTCTACGGCGGCCTCGTGGCCGCCGAGCAGACCGACCTGGTGGTAAACGCAGCGGCGGGGCTGTTCGTCCTGCCGTTCTTCCTGTTCTCGGCCATGGCCGGGCAGTTCGCCGACAAGTACGAGAAATCACGGCTCATAAGGGGTGTGAAGCTGCTGGAGATCGCCGTGGCCCTGCTCGCCGGGGCCGCGCTGTTCCTGCAAAGCCTGACGCTGATGCTCGTGGTGCTGTTCCTGCTGGGGTTCCAGTCCACTTTCTTCGGTCCGCTCAAGTTTTCCATCCTGCCCCAGCACCTGCACGAGACGGAACTCGTGGGCGGCAACGGCATGGTCGGCATGGGCACCTTCGTGGCGATTCTGCTCGGCACCATCCTCGGCACGCTTATCGGTGGCGCGGAAGCAGTCTCCGCCTGGCTCTTTGCACTGGTGCTCGCCGTCGCCGTCAGCGGCTACCTGGCCAGCCGCCGGGTTCCCCCGGCCCCGGCAAGCGACCCCGGGCAGTCCGTGCGGTGGAATCCCGTGGCGCTCACCTGGGAGGTGATCAACCTCGCCCGGGAGAAGAAGAGCGTATTCCTCTCGGTTCTGGGCATCTCCTGGTTCTGGCTGACCGGCGCCGTCTACCTCGCCCAGATTCCGAACCTGACCCGGGAATACCTGGGCGGCGACCCGACGGTGGTGACGCTCTTCCTGACGGTGTTCACCGTGGCGGTGGCCATCGGTTCGCTGCTCTGCGAGCGGCTCTCGGGGCGCCGCGTCGAGATCGGGCTGGTTCCATTCGGTTCACTGGGGCTGAGTGTCGCCGGCATCGACGCCTACTTCGCCATCGGGGCCATCGAAGCAACGGGGATGCGCGACGCCCTGGCTTTCCTGGCCGCCGACGGCAGCGTGCGCCTGCTGCTCGACATCCTGGTGCTCGGCATCTGCGGCGGCATGTACGTCATCCCGCTGATGGCCTTTATCCAGGCACGCACACCGGAAGACCGCCGCGCCCGCGTCATCGCCGCGAACAACATTCTCAACTCGCTGTTCATGGTGGCCGGCGCGGTGCTGGCGATTGTCTGGCTGGCGGTGCTGGACCTGACCATCCCGAGCCTGCTGCTGGCGGTGGCCGTGGCCAATGTGGCGGTCGCCGCGTACATATTCGGGCGGGTGCCGGAATTCGCCATGCGGTTCCTGATCTGGGCGCTCTCCCACACCCTGTACCGGGTCACGCACCGCGACCTGGACAAGATCCCCGACAAGGGCGCTGCGGTGATGGTGTGCAATCACGTGAGCTACGTCGATGCGCTGTTGCTGGCCGGGGCCGTCCGCCGGCCGATCCGGTTCATTACGTTCAAGCCCATCTACGACATTCCCGTGCTGAACTTCGTCTTCCGCACCGGCCGGGCGATACCCATCGCCGGCAGGAGCGTCGATGCAGAGGCCTACGAAATGGCGTTCCGCGCCATCCGCGAGGGCCTGAACGACGGCAACCTGCTCTGCATCTTTCCAGAAGGCTCGCTTACCCGGGACGGCGAGATCGGCCCCTTCCGCCCCGGCATCGAGCGGATCCTCGCCGAGACACCCGTTCCCGTGATTCCGGTGGCGCTACGCGGCCTGTGGGGCAGCTTTTTCAGCTTCAAGGAAGGGTTCTTCAAGAACACCGGGCGCATCTGGAGCCGCGTACAGGTGGTCGCCGGCGACCCGGTCGCGCCGGCTCGCGCCACGGCCGAGGCGCTGAAGGACGAGGTATCGGCATTGCGCGGAGATGCGGCCTGAACTGAGGGAACAACGGCGCCCCCAACCACATGAGCAGGCGTGAGGGTCGCCACCGGTCGAGCAAAGCTCGAGCCGAAGCACTGCTTCGGCAGGTGGCGACGCCCCGCAACTAGTTGCGGGGCCGGTGTATCGAACACCCGAAACAATCGAAAGCACAAATCCCGCTCAGCCTGCCAGAGTACACCTCATCGCCACCAGGCGTTCCGCTTACCCACCGCGCCAAAAAACGTCCCCCAAACCCTTCACCAATACCGCACGTCTATTTCATCCGGTAACAGATCGGCAGGCTCTTGAGCCCCCCCACAAACGTAGACTGCGTATAGAGCGGCTCCCCGTTCAACTCGATGCGATCAACGCGCCGCAGCAGTTCCCGGTAAAGAATCGCCATCTCCAGCCGGGCCAAGTGCTGGCCCAGGCACACATGGGCGCCGAATCCGAAGGCCAGGTGGCCGGCATCCCGGCGGTCGATGCGGAACTCGAACGGCGCATCGAAGACCGTCTCGTCCCGGTTCGCCGACGGGTACCAGAGGGCGCAGGCTTCGCCCTCGGCGATGTCCACGCCGCCGACCTGGCAATCGGCAGTCGCGGTGCGCATGAACTGCCGCACGGGCGTGACCCAGCGGATGATCTCGTTCAGGGCGGTGGCCATGTGCCGGTCCGGGTCGGCGCGCAGCTTCGCCAGTTCGCCGGGATTCTCGATGAGCGCCAGCAGGCCGCCCGCCACCGATGAACTGGTGGTGTCGTGGCCGGCGGTGGCGATGATGATGTAGTAGCCGTTGGTCTCGAACTCGGGCAGGGGCTCCCCGTCGATGCGCGCATTGGCGATCAGGCTGGCCACGTCATCGGTGGGATTCTGTCGGCGGCGGCGGCTGAGATCGCTGAAATAGGTTTCGAAGTCCGAGATCACCTCCCCCAGGGACGTGATCTCGAAGGAGCGCCGGCTGTCCGGGTCCGTCGACCCGAACATCTCCTGGGTGAGCTTCATCATGAGCGGCTCGTCCTCTTCGGGAACGCCGAGGATCGACATGATCACCCGCAACGGATACCAGATGGCCACATCCCTGACGAAGTCGCACTCGCCGCCCAGACCGGCAAGCCGATCAACGTAGTGCGCAGCAAGCTGCTCGATGCGCCCGGTCAGCCGGCGCAGGTTCTCGCCCCGGAACCAGGACTGGGTCAAGGCCCGGTAGTCGGTGTGGTCCGGATCGTCCATCGTCACCAGTGACCGGACCAGGTGTCGGCGCCCGAACAGCTGCTGGACGAACGCATCGAGCATCCGTCCGCCGAGTATCGGCCTGGGATCGTTGATGAACAGGCGCTTTTTGCCTTCGATGGCCTTGATGTCGGCGTGCCGGGTGATCGACCAGTAGGGGTCGAAACCGTTCGGCGCCATCCGCCGCACCGGTTCGTTTTCCCGCAGCCAGGCGAACTGGGCGTGCACCCAGCCCTCGTCCGCCCAGCGGGCTGAATCGACAAGGGCGTCGTCGAGGGCCGGAGATTCGGTAAAGATGCGGTGTGTCGTGTCGGTCAAACGGCTATCCCCGCCGGATCGGCGCAAGGGATTATGACACGAGCGATGCCTGTGGAAGCCCTAACAGCCAGGCCCGATCCTGCGACGCCGCCGATTGACTTTTCCCGCATGGCAGCCGAATCATGGAAAGAAGAGCTACAGCGGACTGAAGGTCAACAATGAGAATCGGCATCTCCCTCCCCGTCAGGGAACTGGGCAACGACATGGGCGCGATCCGGGCGTTTGCGCAAGCCGCGGACGAACTGGGTTACACCCACCTGCGGGTTCCGGACCTGGTGCTGCGTCCCGGCAGCGGCGCCTTGCACGAACCGATGATGCTGCTCGCCTGGGTCGCGGCAATCACTGAGCGCATCGAACTTGTCCCCTCCGTGATCGTCACCCCCTCCCGGCAGACGGCGTTGCTTGCCAAACAGGCGGCCGAACTGGATGTGCTGACCGGGGGGCGGCTACGGCTCGGCATTGGCGTCGGCGGCAACGCCGAAGAGTACGCGGCCATGAACCAGGACTTCCGCACCCGGGGAGCCCGCATCGAGGAGCAGATCGATCTGTTGCGGGCGCTGTGGACTCAGGAGACGGTCAGTTTCGAGGGACGCTGGGACAGTGTGAAAGACATCGGCCTCGCCCCCCTACCGGTGCAGCGACCCATCCCGCTCTGGATCGGTGCCAGAGGCGTGCCGGCGCCCCGGATACGCACCCGCATCGGCCGCCAGGCCGACGGCTGGTTCGTGCTCTGCTCGCCCGATGAGTTCCCGGCGATCAAGGCCGACATCGACGGCGCGGCACGAGCGGCTGGACGCGACCCGGCAAGCATCGGCATGGAAGCCGGCGTAGCCGTGGTGGGGCCGCGCGAGGCGGAATGGCGCAGCAGGGTCAAGGGCTGGCGCGACACCGGCCTGACGCATCTCTGCCTGCGCACGCTCGGCGACGGCCTGGATGCGGAACAGCATCTCGACAGGATGCGTGAGGTGGTCGACGCAGCAAGGGCAATCGGCTGACCGCACACCTTCTTTCATCGCGCAACCAATCGTTGTTTCCCGCGCTTTAGCGCGCCGCTTTAGCGCGCCGCTTTAGCGCGCCGCTTTAGCGCGCCGGCTTGGGTATACTGCGCGCCACAGTGGTAGCGCGGCCTTCCCGGGCGCGCATGTTCAGGTCCAATTCCCGGAGTAAAGCCAAAATGAGAGAGAGTGTGTCGTTCCCGGCAGCGGTCGGTATGGTGTTGTTGCTGCTGGCCGGGGCCGCCGCGGCGGAGGAAGAGCACGCCGCGGGCACCATAGAAGAAATCGTCGTCACCACGAAACGGGGCGACGCCCAGAATGTGCAGAACATGGCCGAGGCGGTGACGGCCTTTTCCGGTCCAAGCCTGGAACGCGAGTTCGCGGTTACCCTCGAGGATTTCAACCACGCCATCCCCAACGTTCAACTTGAGCACGTGGGCCTCTTTCAGGCAGCCGCGTCGTTCAACATGCGTGGTATCGGCACCGCGGGCATCGAGAGCTTTGCAGACCCGGTGGTGGCGGTATTCGTCGACGATGTGTACTACTCGCGCAACGCCGTCGCGCTGCTGGACCTGTTCGACATCGAATCGGTGACGGCCTACCGGGGGCCGCAAGGCACACTTTACGGACGCAACGCCTTCGCCGGCGCCATCGCCGTGCGCACCAAGCGGCCGAACCTCGGCGCCAGCCTCCTTGAAGTGCATGCCGACGCGGGCAACGCCGGGCGGCGCAACCTGGGCGTCGTCGGCAACGTGCCGTTCGGCGAACGGGCGGCGTTCCGCATTGCCGCGAACTACCACGAGCTTGCCGGGTTCTACAAAAACGACGGCATTGTCCTGGAAAGCTACAGCCCGGCCACCGCAACCCTGGTCACGCGGGTCGATCCGGAAAAGCAGGGCGACCGGGAAAACGGCGAACGGTCGCTGATGATCCGCCCCAGCCTGCGCTTCGAACCGAACGACGCCTGGCGCATCGACCTGATCGGCGAGTACTGGGAAGACAAGGGCGACGGCACCGCCAACTGGAGCCAGTGCTACCAGCCCACCAGCCTGCCGCCGCCGCTCGGCAACGGGCTCAGCGGCAACCCCGCCGTGCACACCCTGTTTGGCTTTCCCTGCAAGGACCCGTTCGGCGACAAACGCTTCGGCATCGAAGGGGACGGCAGCGACCCGTACGAAGTCGGCTTCAACCTGCACCCCAACCAGACGCTGCAGGACATCTGGGGCATCACGCTCGACACCCGGTACGATACCGATGCGGGCACCTTCACCCTCATCGTCAACCATCGCGATGTCGAGGAGGACATCACTACAGACACCGACGGTTTCAACTGGGACGTGTTTGCCAGCACCCGGCTGCAGGAATTTGACTCCACCCAGGTGGAGGCGCGCTTCGCCACGACATTCAACGACAACCTGGACGTGCTGCTGGGCGCGTTCTACCTGGAAGACAGCTACCAGGTTCAGCAATACCTGTGGATCTTCCTCGACAGCGCGCTCTTCGGCGGCGGCGGCTACGGCCGCGACAACCCGGCGGTAAGCTGGGGCACCAACGAGCAGCAGCGCTACTCGATGGCCGGTTATGCACAGGTCGACTGGCACCTGGACGAGCGCTGGACGCTGAATCTGGGCGGGCGGCTGACCTACGAGAAAAAACACGACGTATTCGGCATGGCCATCAACGACAGCGCCTGCCCGCCCGGCGCCACCCCGCAGACCGCACCCTGCAACGGCGTGCCCTTCTCCGGCAACGACCCCTCGGACGTGACGGACTTCGACCCATCGGTGCGTTTCGGCCCGGTCAGCGAGGACTGGACGACCTTCTCGCCGCGCATCGGCATCGAGTACCAGGCGACGGACGACGTACTGCTGTTCGCCTTCTGGCAGCGGGCGTTCAAGTCCGGCGGTTTCGTCAACAACGCCGGCACCCTGCCCGTGTTCTCGACGCCCTACGACGACGAACAGGTGGACAACTTCGAGGCGGGCATGCGCAGCGACCTGTTCGACAACCGCCTGCGCCTGAACGCCAACCTGTTCTACGCGGAGTACAAGGACCTGCAGCGCGGCGTGATCCGGGCGGCACCGACTTCCACCGGCCAGGAAACCTTTACCGACAACGCCGCCGGCGCCGAATCCTTCGGGGCCGAGGTCGCGTTCAGCCTGGTACCCGCCCCCGGATTCAGCATCAACGGCAACATCGGCTACCTCGACATCGAGTACAAGGGTTTCGTGGCCGACCTGACGGGCGACGGCATCGAAACCGACAACAGCAGCCTCGACCTGGTCCGCGCCCCGAAGTGGGATCTCAGCGTCGGCGCCAGCTACGAGTTCGACCTGGCGGACATGGGTTCGCTCACCGTCGGCGGACGCTTGAGCTACACCGACGAGATGGCATTGACGACACCGAACGACGTGGGCTTCATGCGGGACGAGCTGACCACCCTGGATGCCCAGGCCGTGTGGGAGTCCGCAGACGGGCAATATCGCCTCGCGCTTTGGGGCAAGAACCTCTCCAACAACATCGAGCGCCTCGGCGGCACGCCGGTAGCGACCCTGTTCGCGTTCGCCGCACCCACCCAGCCCCGGCAGTACGGGGCGACGCTGGTGGTGTCGCTGATGTAGGGGCACATGGGGCCGCCCCGCCCGAGCTTGACGCCGGGGTTCGCAATTCAGCGCCCCCGGCATCCGGTTTACCGCAGATCAGATCAGCCCGGCATTGCGTGCCCACCGGTACTTCGCTCCGAGCACGGCAACCGGTTTCTCCGCCGTGTACGGATACGCCAGGATATCCCGGTCCATCAGGTAGTCGCAGGCCGCCTCGATTTCCACATCGCCCACCAGGGAGGCGACCACAGGCTTGTCGATGCCCCGGCCGCGCGCGTCGGCCACCGCCTCGCCGAGCAGTTCGGCGAACACCATGGGCGGCGTGATGATGGTATGCCAATAACCCAGCACCAGCGCATGGATGCGATCGTCCGCAAGCGCGAGGTCGATGGTGGCGCGGTAGGTGGTCGGCGGTTCGCCGCCGGTGATGTCCACCGGGTTGCCGGATGCGCCGAAGGGCGGGATGAACGCCTTGAAGGCGGCATCGAGGTCCTCGGGCATTTCCATGAGGGACAGGCCGTGATCGACACAGGCATCCGACAGCAGTACCCCCGACCCGCCAGCGCCGGTCAGGATCAGGATGTTCTCGCCCCCGGGAGTCGGCAGTACCTGCAATCCCCGGGCAAACTCCAGCATGTCGTTCAGCGTCGCGGCACGAATCACGCCGCTCTGTTTCAGCACCGCATCGTAGACGCGGTCGTCGCCGGCGAGTGCACCGGTGTGCGAATTGGCGGCGCGGGCGCCCATGCGCGTACGGCCCGCCTTCAGTACCACCACGGGCTTCTTCCGTGACACGCGGGCGGCAACTTCCGCGAACGCCCGGCCGTCCTTCAGGTCTTCGACGTGCATGGCGATCACTTCCGTGTTCGGGTCCTGCTCGAAAAACGTCAGCAGGTCGTCCTCGTCGATATCCGCCTTGTTGCCGAGGCCCACGATCGCCGAGACGCCCATTTTCGCGGAGCGGCTGAAACCGACGATGGCCATGCCCACGCCGCCGCTCTGTGACGACAGCGCCACCTTGCCCCGTTCCGTATAGGGCGTGCAGAAGGTCGCGCACAGGTTCTTGTGGGTGTAGTAGTAGCCGTAGATGTTCGGCCCCATCAGGCGCACGCTGTTTTCACGGGCGACGGCGACGATCTCGTCCTGCAGCGCCTGTTCGCCCACTTCCGCGAAGCCGGAAGGAATCAGGATGGCGCCCGGGATGTTCTTGCGCCCGCACTCGGCGAGCACGCCGGCGACGAAGCGGGCCGGGATGCAGAAGATGGCGATGTCGATATCGCCGGGTACGTCCACCACGCTCGGATGGCAGGCGTGATCCAGGATGACATCCGCCTTGGGATGGATGGGGTAGAGCGCGCCCTCGTAACCGCCGTCGATCAGGTTCTTCATGACGGAGTTGCCGATCTTGCCTTCTTCCGCGGAAGCGCCGATCACCGCCACGGCATCCGGCTGCATGATCCGGCGCATGGCCCCCAGGATTTCGTCCTGCCCGGGCCGGTAGCGCGGTTCGGCCGGCTCCTGCAACAGGATGCGCGCATCCACCGCACAGGCGCCTCCGGCGCTCGCAAAAACCGGGTTCAGATCGAGTTCGTGGATTTCCGGGCAATCGGTTATCAGCCGGCCGACGTTCACGATCAGGGCAGTCAACGCCTCACGATCGACGCCCGGCGACCCGCGCACCCCGTCCAGCACCGCGGCGCCCGCGATGTCGTCGAGCATTGCCGCGGCCTCGCCCTCCGCAACCGGCGCCAGCCGGAACGTCAGGTCGCCCATGACTTCTACCAGTACGCCGCCCAACCCGAAGGCAACGAGTTTGCCGAACACCGGGTCGGTCACGGCGCCGACGATCACTTCCTGCACGCCAGCTTCACCGCCCACCTCACGCTGGATGAGTACACCGTCGACGGCAGCCTCCGGCGAATGCTCCGCCACCACCGCAACCAGGATGTCGCAAGCGGCCTCGAGGGCATCATCACTGTCGATGCCCAGCATCACACCGCCGGCATCGGTCTTGTGCAGGATGTCGGGCGAGTCGATCTTGGCGACCACCGGATAGCCGATACGCTCTGCAATCGAGCGGGCTTCCGCAGGGGATTGCGCGACGCCCTGATCCGGAACCTCGATGCCGTAAGCCGCACAGACCTGCCGGGCCTCTTCCGCGTTCAGCGACCGGCGGCTACCCCGCATGGCGGCATCGATGATGTTGCGCACGATCTGTCTGTCGGTCATCGGACCCTCCTTGGCTGATGGGGCGGAAGAGTAACCGGGGTCGCTTCGAGAAACGAGGCGGGCAGTGGGGCGAACTAGGCGCGTCGCCAGGCGACGCGATCAAGTTGCTCCGCAACTTGGAGACGTTGTTCGAAAGTGCGACTCATCTATCCACGTAAAGGCCGTTCAAGGATTCTAGAACCGCGAGGGAGAATAGGGTTCGATGTCGAGAGCCGGTTTCAGGCCACGGACCTGATCCGCAAGGGCTTTGGACGAACCCGCTGCCATGGTCCAGCCCAGGCCGCCGTGACCGGTGTTCACAAAAACATTGGCAACGCCCGTCGCGCCGATCATGGGCAGGCCATCGGCGGACAAGGGCCGCAGGCCCGCGAAGGGCCTGATGGCGCTGCGGTCCATCGCGTCCGCGAATTCCGGCAGCACGGCTTCCACCAGGCCTGTCATGTAGTCGATGCGCTCGGGGTCGACGCTTGTATCGAATCCGCAGAAGTCCGCCGTGCCCGCGACCCGCAGTGTGTCGCCCAGCACGTTCAGGCCCGCATGCACGCCCATGTCGCCGATTACGTGACGCGGGCGCTCCGGCCAGTCGCCGAGGGGCACGGTTATGGAATAGCCCTTGGCCGGGGCGATGGGCAGCCTGATGCCCAGGGTGGCCGCCAACCTGCCCGAATACGCCCCGGCAGCAATGATCAGGGCATCGCCCCGCACTTCCTTCCCATCCGCGGCGACCGTCACCCCCGACCCATCCGCGGTGATGCGCGAAACCGGGCTATCGTATGCGAACGTGACGCCTTTCTGCGCCGCCAGTTCGCACATCGACTGCGAAAAAAGATACGAGTCGCCCGATGCGTCCCGCGGAAACCGGATCGCCCCGCACAGCTCATCGCCAATCGGGCGGAGGCACGGCTCTGTCTGCAACAGCATGTCCCGGTCCAGCTCTTCCCACTCCGCGCCCAGGCGCTCCAGGAGCGGCCTGAGGCGTTCCAGGCTGCCCCGGTCACGATAGATGAACAGGGCCCCGCAGGACCGGTGCGCGTACTCGATGCCCAGCTCGCGACGCAGGTCGGCCATGCAATCGAGTGTGTACAGGGCAAGTTCGCGATTCAGGGCGACGTGCCGGAAATACGTTTCGGGATTGGCCGCCCGCAGGAACCGGATTCCCCAGGGAAGCAGGCGCAGGAGTTCAGACGTGCGCAGAAGCTTCGCCGCTTCCCCGCGGCTGCCGCTCAGGCTCGACCACCACCACTTGGGCAGCGCTCCCAGCACGCCCGGCTGGTTCCAGATCTCCGGGCATTCCGCCTGGAAATAGCCGCCATTGCCGAAGCTCGCCTCCAGCGCCGGGCCGTCGTTGCGCTCCAGCACGGTGACCTCGACCCCGGCCTCGGCGAGATAGTAGGCCGTGCAGATGCCCTGCAGACCGGCACCGATGATTACGACGTGCATGGCCGCCCGTGTCCTGAAAACGCAAACGCCAAGCGTATCAGATGCATTGCGACCCGTCGGAACCTTCCACGGCAAGGGCCTCGCCGTCGACCACACTTGTTCTCGAATGTCCTTTCAGGCGTTCTATTGAAGAAAACTCTTTTCACTTAGTGTCGGCACCAGGGTTGCGATGCGCCTGAAATCCTGGTCATGGTGCAAGAGCGTCAGGTCGGACTCGATGGCACTCTGCGCGATCAGACAATCGATGCTCGAGCGAACGGTCACGCCGCGAATTCGGCAGTCGAGATAGATGCGGGCCGCAGCCGCGTGGCTGGTTGCGGGCTGCTCGAAGTCCACGAACCGCTGGCCGTTGAAATAGTCCTGCAGGCGCTCGAACGCGGTACTGTCGCGGGCGCCCTGCAGGATCTCCATGTAGATGAGCGGCGTAATGCTGACGGCCAGGGGATTCGACAACAAATCGCGCAGAAAGTGGACATGCGCGACATCCCGTCCGCGAATGTAGTCAATCCACACCGACGTATCCACCAGATACATCGCGCTCAACTGCCTGCTGGGCGAAGTGCCTTGTGATCGTATTCCAGATCAAGCAGGTTGGACCCTTCGAGCTCCCTCAGATCGAGCCGCTTGCGGTTTGCCACAAATTCCAACAGCGCCTGATGCACCAAAGCTCTCTTGGTCTTGATCTGACTCAACTGTTGAGCTTCCTGCACCAGGTCCTGGTCGAGTTCAATGTTGGTACGCACTTGTCGACACCTATTCGTGTGTATGTCAATGTGTATAGCAAGGCCGCCGCAAGGCGTCAATGGTCAGACCGGGGCCTTTGGCAGACTACCGAGTTGGGGCTTTTTAGGTTGCTCAAGGACGAAGTCGATCTTTGAGTATTGAATCGCGGAAGTGCCCACCATTTGCGCAACCATTTGTAGTAAAGTTTCTACAATTGAATCGTAAGGACGTCTGGCCATGAGCATCACCACCCTGACAAGCCGGGAGTTCAATCAGGATACCGGCCGTGCCAAGAAGGCCGCGCGGCACGGGCCGGTGTTCATCACCGATCGTGGGAAGCCCGCTCACGTTCTGTTGAGCATCCTGGAGTACAAGCGTCTGGCAGGGCTCGGCGAGAAAGTTTCGGATCTGCTGGCACTACCGGGCACCGAAGACATTGAGCTCGATCTACCACGACGGCACGAGCCTGCGCACCCCGCTGATCTGACCTGATGTTCCTGCTTGACACGACCGTCGTTTCAGAATTGCGCAAGGTCAAAACGGGCAAGGCCGACCGTTCCGTCGGCGCCTGGTCCGATTCGGCGGATGCGGGTGAACTGTACCTGTCCGCGGTTACCATCGAAGAACTCGAGATCGGCGTTCTCGGCATCGAGCGACGAGACCGGGTGCAGGGCGAGTTGTTCCGGCGCTGGATGGACAAGCAGGTTCTGCCCTTGTTTGCAGATCGGATTCTCCCGTTAGACACGACAGTGGCGCGCAGAAGCGCCCAGCTTCACGTATCCGACCCGCGCCCCATCCGCGATGGTTTCATCGCGGCTACCGCGCTGGCGCACGGGTTGATACTCGTCACGCGCAACGTCGCGGATTTCGAACCCATGGGCGTCAGGCTTCTCAATCCCTGGGATTGAATTGCCGGATGTACGGCACGGACAATGCCCGACGGCATGGCGGTCACTTGCCACCGGCGCGGCGCATCCGACAGACTGTTGTACGGGGCGGCTTGCCTGAAAAGCCGCATACACCGGTTTCGGGGAGCAACAAGCAAATATGTTCAAGCGCGTGCTGATTGCCAATCGGGGTGAGATCGCGATTCGTATTGCCAAGGCGGCATCAGCGCTCGGCATCGAGTCCGTCGGTGTGCATGCGGCGGTCGATGCCTGGTCGCTGCACACAAGGGTTGTAACCGAAGCCCGGGAACTCGACGGCGGCGGAGACAACCCCGTCGGGGCGTACCTGGACGCCGGGGCACTCATCGACATCGCCAGGGAGACCGGCTGCGACTGCGTGCACCCCGGCTACGGCTTTCTTGCCGAGAACGCGCCGTTCGCCGAACTCTGCGCAGTGAACGGTTTGGCCTTCATCGGCCCCGGCGCCGACGCGCTTGCGCTGTTCGGCGACAAGGTGCTCGCTCGCGAACTGGCCGCCTCTCTCGACATCCCGGTGGTACCCGGCGGCAGCGCGGCCGTGAAGACCAGCAAGCAAGCCGCGGACGCCGCTAGCGAAATCGGCTACCCGGTGATGCTGAAGGCAGCCGCGGGAGGCGGCGGCAGGGGCATGCGGGCGGTGAGTTCACCCGACGAGATGCGCGGCGCGTTCGACCGTTGCCAGGGCGAAGCGGCGGCAGCCTTCGGCGACCCCTCGCTGTTCGTGGAGAAACTCATCCCGCGCCCCCGGCACATCGAAGTTCAGATCCTTGCGGACTCCCAGGGCACCGTCGTGCACCTGTTCGAGCGCGACTGTTCGGTGCAACTGCGCAACCAGAAGCTCATCGAGGTGGCGCCCGCGCCGAATCTGGACGATGCACTGCGCGCCCGGTTGCATGCAGACGCCGTGAGGCTTGCCGGCGCCGCGGATTACGTCAATGCCGGAACCGTCGAATTCCTGGTGACGCCGGAGACCGGCGAGCACTATTTCATCGAGTGCAATCCCCGCATCCAGGTCGAGCACACGGTTACCGAACAGATCACGGGGTTTGACCTGGTCGAGGCGCAGTTCCGGATCGCGGCGGGCGCATCCCTCGACAGCCTCGGCATGGGCGCTGAGTCGGCCCTCGCCGTACCCCGATGTTACTCCATACAGGCACGGGTGAACGCCGCGGGCGCCGGCACCATCAGCGCCTACAAGGAGCCCTCCGGCCCGGGCGTGCGGGTCGATGCGGCCGGGTACCTCGGCTACGCGCCGCCGCCGCAGTTCGACCCGCTGCTGGCCAAGGTGATCTGCACCTCGAACGCCGGCGCTTCCTTTGCCTCCGCCGTGGAACGTACGCGCCGTACGCTCGACGAATTTCACATTACAGGTCTCGGCACCAACATCCCGATGCTGCGCGCCATCCTGGAACATCCCGAGATGAACCGGGGCGACGCAAGAACGACATTGCTCGCCGATCACCCGGACCTCCTGACGGCAGGGCCGAAAGCCGTTCACAACGGCACCCTTGCCCTCCTCGAACAACAGGCGCCCGGCTCGAACCCGGGATCGACGGCGGGAATCCGCGCGCCCGGCCTCCCGCCGCCGCAACCCGACCTGGCAGTACCCGACGGCGACCTGCCCGTTGCCTGTGCCATGAGCGGCACCGTGCTCGAGGTTCAGGCGGAACCGGGCGACAGCGTGAGCGCCGGGCAGACGCTGCTGGTAATCAGCGCCATGAAGATGGAATCCGAGGTGACCGCTCCCTGCTCGGGGACCCTGAGCACGGCGCAAGCCCTGCAACCAGGCGACAGCGTCGCTGCCGGGCAGGTGGTGATGGCCGTATCTCCTGCCGAGGGCGACCGCGGCGCTGAAACGGCAACGTCCAGCGAAAACACCTGGGCACCGCTGATGAAGGAGATCGCAGAGATTAAACGGCTCGCCGAGGAACGGCTGCAGCCTGGCTCCCGGGACCCCGGCGTGGTGCGGCAACGCAGCCGCGGCAAGCTGACCTGCCGGGAACGGATCGAATTGCTGCTCGACGAGGGCTCGTTCCAGGAGGTCGGCAGCGTCACCGGCTTTCCGTCCCACGACGAGGACGGCAACATCGCCGCCTTCACGCCGTCCAACCATGTTGGCGGCTGGGGCAGGATCGAGGGCCGGCCGGCCGCGGTCTGCGCCGACGATTTCACCTCCCGCGGCGGCCACTCCGACGGCGCCATCGGCGCCAAGAGCACCTATCTCGACCGGCTGTCGCTGGAGATGCGCATGCCGTCCATACGCCTGCTGGACGGCTCTTCCGGCGGCGGCAGCGTCGCCTCCATGGTGCCGCAGCAGAAACGCAGCGGCGAGAGCCGGGCCAAGGAGAGCGAGGGAGCGATCAAGGCCGGCCGCCCCCGGGTCGCCGGTACGGGCGGCTCCTTTCTGCCCGGCCACCAGGGCGGCACCCTGTTCACCGAACAGCTCGCCACCGTCCCGGTGGTGAACGTGCTGCTCGGCAGCGTGGTGGGCCTCGGCGCCGCCAAGGCCGTACTCGGCCACTTCTCGGTCATGGTGCGCGACATCGCCCAGCTCTTTGTCGCCGGGCCGCCCGTGGTGAGCCACGCCATGGGCTACGAGATCACCAAGGAAGACCTGGGCGGCTGGCACATCCACTGCGCCAACGGCTCGGTCGACAATCCGGCCGACACCGAAGAGGAAGCGGCGCTGATCACGCGGCGCTTTCTTTCCTACCTGCCGTCGAACACCTACGAGCCGCCGCCGGTTGTGCCCCCGGGCCCCGACGACCCGTCCGACCGCCGGGAAGAAGAACTGTTCACGCTGGTGCCCCGCAAGCGGACCACCACCTTCGACATCCGCCGCGCCATCAGCCTGATCGCCGACAAGGGCTCGTTCTTCGAAATCGGTCCTCTCTGGGGCACCGACCAGGTCACCGGCTTCATCCGCATGGACGGCATACCCATGGGCGTGGTCGCCTCGGACAGCCGGCATGTGAACGGCGGGGCGCTCACCGCGGACGGCTGCAGCAAGGTCACCCGCCACCTCGACCTGTGCGACCTCTTCCACCTGCCGATCCTGAACCTGGTGGACAACCCCGGTTTCGCCGTCGGCCTCGAGCACGAGATCGCCGGCACCATCCGCCGGGGCGGCGAGTGGATGATCGCCTTCGCCCAGGTGGTCGTACCCATCTTCACCGTGATCGTGCGCCGCAGTTTCGGGGTAGCCGGCAACAACTTCGCAACGCCGCGCTCCAGGCCCTCGATGCGGGTCGCCTGGCCGGCCGCGGACGTGGGCGGCATCCCGCCGGAAGGCGGCATCGAAGCCGCCTACAAGCGCCAGCTCGCCGAGGCCGAAGACCCGAAAGCGCTGCGCGAGGAACTCATGGCGCGCATCGAGAGCGCCCGTGGCCCCCTGGGGCCGCTGTCGAAATTCCAGATGGAAGAGATGATCGATCCCCGGGACACGCGCAGGCTGGTCTGCGAATGGGCGCAGATTGCCTACAGGCTCGCGACCCAGCCGGCGCGGCTTGCGCCCAGGGCGATACAGTTCCGGCCTTGATGCTCTTCGCGTGGCGAACGCTGCCGCCGATCCGTCGGCTTGTCGATGGCCATCCGATGCGGCGTAGGGTCGGGCCGAATAATTGTCTCCGCTGGTGATTTTGGCACTTGTGGAAGCGCTTTGCGGCGGCACCGGACGGACTTCGGGTTCAGGACATGACTAAATTCGAGACGGGCTGTTCTTGCACCTAAGCGCAGGCGTGGCTCGGCACGGACGTGGTAAAGGTCGAGTGAATTGGCCCCACTTCTAGACAACCCAGCACCGGATTTAGGGTGCAGCCGAACTGATGTTGATAGATAGAGCTATTGAGTTTCGTCTGAGAGTATTCACACTTCTGCGGGTGCCAATGAAACGTCCGATTCCCTCGACCATTGTTCTCTTGCATGCCATCAGCACGCAATCGCCTTCCAACAAACGTCGCCAACACTTCGCAACTCAGACGGAGCAACAGCTGTTGCTCGGTAATTACTGTGTTCGGCGGTTGTTCTTCCTATCCCATGAGGCGGTAGGGATAGCCTCAATTTGTGCCACGACGGTGCTTGCGTGACTCCGGCACAACGCGACAAGCAGCCGCCCTCTGTCTTCTACGCTTCCGCGAATCTCAATTGCCTGTATACTGCCGCCTCAGTTTGGGTTGTCTTTTTGGTCAGATTCCACCAAATCGGGAATCATCCGTATCGTGCTATTTTTTCGTCACAAGTTGCTATTGGCGTTACTCGAGTCGCTGGGCGGTAGCGTCGCGGCAACAGACTTTCAGAAGCACCTTTTCCTGTTCACTAGGCTCTACGAGAGTGAGAAGAGTTTTGAATTCCTCCCGTATCGATATGGCTGCTATTCGTTCGAGGCGACTGCCCACAAAAGGAAGCTGATTTCTCAAGGCCAATTGCACGATGACTCCAATTGGCAAATCACGCGGCCGAGGCTTTCATACTTGCAGGCGCTACCAAAAATATACCACGCGAGGATCAAAACCTACGCTGCGAACCAGGGAAAGATGTCTGGGGCAAGCTTGATCCGACATGTGTACAAGAACTATCCGTACTACGCGACACGTAGTGAGATTGCTGAACATCATTTGTCGGAGACGGAGTTGGCAAGGGTATTCGCAGCTCGTCCCAAGACAAGACGCAAGTCAATGTTCTTTACAATTGGCTATGAAGGGCAGCGCATTGAGACCTATCTCAACCAGCTCTTGACGAATGACATCCGGGCTTTAGTCGATGTCCGAAAGAACCCGATTAGCCGTAAGTACGGATTTTCGAAATCAGCTCTGTCCGAATTTTGCAATAGATTTGGTATCTACTATGTACACGTTCCAGAATTGGGCATATCAAGTAAGTTACGCCG
Organism: Pseudomonadales bacterium; assembly: GCA_963663395.1. Lineage (GTDB taxonomy): Bacteria > Pseudomonadota > Gammaproteobacteria > Pseudomonadales > Azotimanducaceae > Azophilus. The sequence continues at coordinate 1,652,543 of OY760226.1, read as the reverse complement.
AGATCTCTCGGATCATAAAGACTACGATCAGCTATTCGAACACTACGACAATGAAATCCTTCCCCGTAACATGGAAAAGATCCACCAGCTAATTCAGTTTTTTGTCGAATACAAACGCATTGCAATAACGTGCTTTGAACGGGACCATTCTCGATGCCATCGTGATCGCGTTGCCAAGGCAGCCGCAGCAAGTACGCAAGACCCGATCGCCTTCATGCATCTCTAACGGAAGTACAGATTGTGCCATGAGCCGCGTTCGAATTCTCGTAACAGTAAAGACTTACCCTACAATATCAACCACCTACGACGAGATCGTATGTACCGCCGGCTTTCGAGAAGATGCCTCTTGGATTAGGCTCTATCCTGTTCCGTTTCGTAAATTTGATGAATATCAGCAGTACAAGAAGTTCCAGTGGATAGAACTAGACATTGAAAAAAACACAAGTGATGTCCGAGTGGAGAGCTATCGGCCAAAATCTGAAATATCATTATTTGATCAAATGGGTACCGACAATGCGTGGTTTGAACGCCGTAATTTCGTACTCGAAAAAGGTGTTGTCTACACTAACCTTGATGACCTTATCGCAAGAAACAAAGACCATGAACTCTCGTTAGCGACCTTCCGTCCGAAAGAGATCATTCGGGTAACTTCCGAACCGGATCAAAGAGAGTGGGACAAGAGTAAGTTAGATGCCATGCTTCAACGCGGACGTCAAGGCCATCTATTTGAGAAGCCCAGGCGCGATTTTGAAGTGGTTCGTAAGCTCCCTTACAAGTTTCGATACGAATTTCTTGATGATTCTGGAAGAGTCAGTAAGTTGATGATTGAGGATTGGGAGATTGGCGCATTGTATTGGCGGCAGTTTGATAAACATGGATCCGAAGACGCAGCAATTGACGATGTCAAGAACAAGTATATGAATGATCTCGTTGTCGATCGAGATACTCACCTGTTTTTGGGTACAACAAAAGAATGGAATGCCAGAGCACCAAATCCCTTTCTTGTGATTGGTGTGTTCTGGCCACCAACAAAAAATCAAGATGAACTCTTTTGACTACAAGTACCAACTGACAACGAGCGCCCTGTATTGCTCAGGCTATTGCAAGCCATCGATATCATTCAGGCAGGCGACTAACGTTGGCAGCGCGCCTCTAGGCGGTGCTATCGTAGGCGCCGTTAAACCGGACTTCGACACCTCATTGAGAAGCTGACCGTACCCCTAGATTCTAGCCCCAATAATTCACGAATAGATAAAGCAAAAGCACTTGGTCAAGCGAAAATGGCGTTGACAGACAACCAGTTATCGCAGCAAAGGCTTCTGCATGTCAGAAGATACCAGCGAACGGCGTGTTTTGTTCGAGGGCCTGTCCAAAAAGAAAGCGGTAGTCGCTAGTTTCGACGAGGATCATGACAGTTTAGACGCGGGTGCAATCCTGCTCAAGGCCTGCGACCAGCGGCTTCAGTTGAGCGAGATGTTGGCGGCGTGCATGTCGGACGTCCGCGAGCAGTCGAAGGTCACTTAATTTCTGCGGGAGTTGATTCAACAACGACTGTTCGGCATCGCCTGCGGCTACGCCGACGGCAATGGTGCCGCTCGGTTGGCTTTCGATCCGGCGATGAAGATGTTGACGGGACGCGACTCGGTCGCCGGGCATCAGGCCGTGCGCGTCGCCTTCTATTCCCTGAGTTGCCGCCGATCCTTTTGTTGTCGGTCGCGTAAACCGGAAAACACGTCCGGCCAATTCGGCCCAGCTTCCCTGGCTTGTGCGTCGCGCTGTTGCGTCGACATCGGGCGTCCCCGCGTAAGACGCCTTGGCAGCGCGAGCATCACCCCTGCGGTCCGTACACGCGATTACCTCAACGAAAATCTCCTTGGCACCTCGCCGGATAGTATGGATGTCGTCGGCTTTCACTTTCTTTCGCCGGTTTAGCCCGGGTGCCGTTCAGCCGCACGTACCCGCCATCCATGGCGTTCTTGAGCTTTGTGCGCGTGCGGAACAACGCCCCGCCCAAAGCCACTTGTGGAGACCAAGCGTGTCCATCAGGGACGCGCGGCGCCGAAGCCGGAGGAGCGGTGCACACGGCCAATGTCTCGAAATTCCGCACCGCTAGACTGACTGCGATCACTCTTACGCTTTGATTCCGTGCGCGAGTCAGTGTTCACTACAGGCGCAATCGTTTGTCACTCTTGGAGACGCCTTATGACTGCCCTGGACGGACTCCGGGTTCTGGACATGACGCAATACGAAGCGGGCACCTCCTGCACCCAGGCACTGGCGTGGCTCGGCGCGGACGTGGTGAAGGTGGAGGCGCCCGACATCGGCGACCCGGGGCGCGGAGTGGGCCGGACGTCGACCAAGGACTACTCCGCCTACTTCTGCGCCTGGAACGCCAACAAGCGGAGCCTGGCGCTCGACTTGCGCAGCCCGCAAGGCCGCGAGATCCTGCTGGACCTGGCGCCGAAATTCGATGTCTTCGTCGAGAATTACGGCCCCGGCGTCATCGAGCGGCTGAACATCGGCTACGACGTGCTGCAGGCAGCCAACCCGGGAATCGTCTACGCACGCATCAAGGGTTTCGGCGTCACCGGCCCCTATTCCGGGTACCGCTGCATGGACATGGTGGCACAGGCGGCAGCCGGCGCCTTTTCGGTCACCGGTGAAGCGGAAGGGCCGCCCATGATGCCCGGCACCACCACCGGCGACTCCGGCACCGGCGTGCAGGCGGCCATGGCGATTCTGGCAGCGTACATCCAGAAGCAGCGCACCGGCGTCGGCCAGCAGGTGGAGCTGTCCATGCAGGAGGCGACGGCCTACTACGTCCGCACCCGCACTTACCTGAGCTCCGGCTGGGATAGGAGGCCGGCACCGCGCACCGGCAACGCCGGCGGCGTGCCGCCGGTGGACATTTATCCGTGCAAACCGTTCGGCACAAACGACTACATCTACTTGATGCCGGTGAACGAGGGCCACTGGGACGCCCTTTGCACGGCAATCGACCGCGCCGACCTACTGCTCGACCCGCGCTTCGCGGATGCGGGTTCCCGGATCGAGAACGGCGATGCGTTGTACGAGGAGATTCGCAACTGGACAGGACAGCGCACCAAGCACGAGGCCATGGAAGCCATAGCCGGCGCCGGCGTACCCTGTTCGGCCTGCTTCGACACCGCGGAACTGCATCACGACCCGCACCTCGCCGAGCGCGGTTTCGTGCACGAGATGCACCTGCCCGTGCACGGCACGGTACCGATGCTCGGATTCGCACCACGGCTGTCGGAATCCACTGTGGCAATGGAGCGCCCACCGCGGTTGGGCGAGCACACCCACGAGGTACTCGCCACCGACCTCGGCCTGAGCGAGAGGGAAATCGACGCTCTGAAGGAAAAAAGCATCATCGGCGACCCGGCGCGTTTCGCGTAGGCGCAGCGAACCAACACCAAGGGAGTCAGGTGCATCGACTCAGTGCTCCCGCGACTGACAGCGCGCCGTAGCTGGCCGGATAAACAATCGCCGCCCCGGTAACGACGACCCCGGCCAGTCCCAATGCAGTCAAATGCCGTTCCTGGACGATACGTCTGTAGATCAGCACCGAAAGCGGAACAATCAACATCGCCGAGGTCACAAGCCCGGGTACGTAAGCCCAGAATACGGCTGCCAATGCCACATGCGCGATCGCATTGGCAAACACGGCGGAATATGCCGTCGCAAATACCACCAGCGGGATCGTTCCGCTCTTGCGATAGGTGAAAAATACCGCCAATGCATAGCAAGCGGTCAACAAGGTCGCTGCGATCAGAATGCCCCGCGTACCACAGGTCACCAAGTGGCCCAGCGACGGCACGGTTTGCGAGATCCAATCGGATAGAGTAGGAATCTCTTCGCAATTGTGCAGCGCGAACGCCCCCACGGAGGCGATCTGCAGTGTCCCGAGGTCGGCTCTCCTTAGCGCGTCGATGGCAACGGATATTCGCAACTCGCCTATCTCCCAAGCAGTTCTTCCGAGCAGTTCGACGTACGCCGGCGACCCGTTGCCGGATCGATCTTCAGGATCATGACTGCACTGCCGACCTGTGAGAATTTCTTAACCGATACTTGCAGCGACCAGAAAGCGTTGATACCGCTCTTCAAGACGATGGACTCCCGGACGCTCGCCGGGTTTTCTGGGAAGGGTGATTCGCTGTCCGTGCAAGCCCTGAATCGCATGTCTGAGCGTCGGGCCATCGGTTTCTTCAAGTAAGTCGCTACGCACGTGGATAACGTGATCCGGTCTTACGCCGACAAAAAATCTGTCGAACGCAGCGTGATGCAATCGACAAAGCGACAGTCCGTTGCTGACAACCGGCTCACCTTCCGGTTCAGGGTCAGGAATGATGTGTGCGGCTTCCAGCAACTCGGTGTGTCGCAGGCGGCAGAAGGAGCAACGATGCTTGTATGCGCGGAGAACCCGTTCGCGAAACGCAGTTTGATGAACACGACGCTTGGCCAGTGTTGTTACATATTGGCGACGCACTTCAGCCACTTGCAGGCTGGCCGTTTCGGGTTGTGCCCGAAACTCCAGGTTTGCGGCATCGTCAACGGCAACGGAGAACGTAAGCGCCTCGGGGAAATCGTGAACTACATATGCCGGCCAGATTGCAAGGTACCGGCCGGGCAGGATGCCGTGGAAATACACCAGAGGTAGTTGCTCTTTCATGGCGAACCGCATCCCGACATTGTCCCGGTGTTCCGGGTCCGTTCCACGGTATCGGTACCGCAGAAGCCCGCTGGGGGCGAAGGCGTCGTCATAGGGACCGTTCGGAGACGTGGTGATGGATAACGGTGCTTGCAACAAAGCCGGTTTGAACATTCCGGACGGTCCGATGACAAACACGCGTCGGTTGCCAAAGAAGAAACCCTGTTCAAGGGCAACCCGGGGCAGGACTTCTCCATGAGTCAGGACCAGGCTGTCCAGCCAGGAAAAGGCGGCTGTTCTCACCCCGACATCGACCGTACGGTCGAATTCTGTCAATCCTGAATCAGCAGGATTGTCGATCATGGGCACGCGACGGACCCGCAATTACTCGTAGTGCGTCCAAAGGCGCAACACCTTCACGGCTTTCTCTTCCTCGAGAACCTGGTAGACCAGTCGGTGTTGAATGTTGATTCTTCGAGAGTACGCACCGGCCAAATCGCCCACCAATTTTTCGTACGGAGGCGGATTCTGGTAGGGATTGGCCTGAATGATGTCGAGTAACCTTTGAGCCCGTGCCTTTAACCCTGCACTTGCCAATTTTTTTGCGTCCTTCCTGGCCTGCGAGGTGAAGTAAAGCTCCCACATCACCAATCAAGGTCGGTTTTGCAATCATCCAGACCGGTTTCCAATCCTTGACGTATTGACTCACGCATGCCCGGCATGGAAACAAGGTAAAGCGTTTCGTTGATCGCGTTCCAGTCCTGTTCCGCCAGAAGAACCGCGTTGCCGCGCTTGCCGGTAATCAGAATCGGTTTGTGTGATTGCGTTGTTTCATCGATGAGGCGATAAAGCCTGGAACGGGCATCGGTCGCATTGAGAGTCGTCATGCAATCACCTCCGAGCAAACTTGAAATGTACGTATTAACGTACGCTTAGTCAACGGCTCAGCACTGGTACATACCCGTAAAGCCCTGAATCGCAGGAACGGCTCGGCTTGTTCACACTCAGCAGGCTATTTCAGCGGATTCACCCAATTCACATTTGGGAAACGCCCGAAATCCGCGTCGTTTGAATAAACCGTGTAGCCGTGCTCAAGAGCCAGCGCGGCGATATGTGCATCTGTTGTCAGGTTACCGGCGGTGCCCGACGATTGCAGAAGATCTTTCACCAGCGGCCAGTGCCTTGGCGTCGGTACGACGATGACGGCGTTCGGTTGTTCCAGGCACCTGTCGACGAATTCAATGGCTTCTTCGAGGCCGAGCGGGTTTGAGAACACCCGGCGATTGGTTACCAGCCGAACGAAACCGAGCACCGTGGGATAGCAAAAGCCAACCGGATCCGTGCGTGAGAGTGCATCATTCAACCAGGCGTTTGCGGCAACGTGGAACGAACTGGTTTCGTCCACCGCGTAAACGAGCAGATTGACATCGGGGAGGATCAACTCTCCTCGCCCGTGAAGTCCCCGATTTCGAGTTCATCGATGAGGGCGTTCATCCGGGTGGGATCGATTCCGGGCTTCAAATCCAGCTTTGCGGTAGGAGCCCGGAACTTTTTCGGCTTTGGGGGCGCCGACCTTGCCTGCACGCCGAGCCTCAACAATTGATTGAGCGCGGCTTTGAAGCTCAGCCCCTCGCGCCTGCGCATTTCCTCGATCTGCGCTGCGATATCATCATGAATGGTTACTGTGGTCCGCACGCTGTCATCATAAACATCAAAAGTTTGATGTCAAAGATGAACCTGCGGGTGCCGGTTGCGATCGCGGCGTTGCCATCGAGTCAGCCGAACTCCGAGCGCTACTCGAAACGCGGGTCTCTACAGCCCTTCGTACAGCGCCAGGCCCAGGTTGTCCGACCGCTGGTCGCCGAGCAGGTCGGCGGGGCAGATGTTGACGGTGGCGTAGTTTTGAAGGTGGGATGGGATGCTTGCGCCCATTTGAAACCTGATTCAAGATTCGGGGCGCGTTGCCCGACAGGCCCCCGTCGGACGAAAGGGCCAGGCGCTTCGCCTCCCTCGTGGGCAAACCGGCCCACCGACAACCTTCTGGAAAAGAGACTGCAGCCATGAGCGAGACCGCCCGCCAACTCGACTTCGACCCGGACGCCCTGCGCGAGCGCTATCGCATGGAGCGCGACAAGCGCCTGCGCCCGGACGGCAATGAACAGTACGTCGAGCTGGCCGGCGAATTCGCGCACTACCTGGAAGACCCCTACATCGACGAGCGGATCGAGCGCGACCCGGTCACCGACGAGGTGGACGTGGTACTGATCGGCGGCGGCTTCGGGGGCCTGACCACGGCGGCGCGGTTCCGCGAGGCAGGCATTAACGACGTCAAGCTCATCGAGAAGGGCGGCGACTTCGGCGGCACCTGGTACTGGAACCGCTATCCGGGCGCCCAGTGCGATGTCGAATCCTACTGCTACCTGCCGCTGCTCGAGGAGTTGAACTACGTTCCGAAGGAGAAGTACGCCTACGCCCGCGAGATCCTCGATCACGCCGAAGCGATCGGGCGCCACTACGGCCTCTACGAGCAGACGCTGTTCCAGACGGAAGTGAACGAACTGCGCTGGGACGAGGCGGCCTCCCGCTGGATCGTGCACACCGACCGCGGCGATGCCGTGCGCGCCCGCTTCGTGTGCATGGCCAACGGCCCGCTGCACCGCCCGAAATTGCCCGGCGTTCCCGGCCTGCGCAATTTCCGCGGCCACAGCTTTCACACCAGCCGCTGGGACTACGGCTATACCGGCGGCGGGCCCAACGGCGGGCTCGACCGGCTGGGCGACAAGCGGGTGGCCATCATCGGCACGGGCGCCACGGCAATCCAGTGCGTGCCCTTTCTCGGCGAGGCGGCGAAGGAACTTTACGTGTTCCAGCGCACACCCTCCACGGTGGACGTGCGCGGCAACTCGCCCACAGATCAAGAGTGGGCGCAGAGCCTGCAACGGGGCTGGCAGAAGCACCGCATGGAGAACTTCAACTCGCTGGTCTCCGGCGTGCCCCAGGAAGTGGACCTGGTCGACGATGGCTGGACCGACCTGGTCTCCAAGTTCGTCCACCGGTTTCAGAACGCCGACCCGGGCGCCAACATGTCGATTCCGCAAATGGTAGAGATGGTCAACTTCGAGAAGATGGAAGAGCTGCGCGGCCGGGTGGACGACCTGGTGGACGACGCCGAAACGGCCGACAAGCTCAAGCCCTACTACCAGATGTTCTGCAAGCGGCCCACCTTCAACGACGAGTACCTGCCCACCTTCAACCGGCCCAACGTTCACCTGGTGGACACCGACGGCAAGGGCGTGGAACGCATCACCGAGAAGGGCCTGGTGGTCGCCGGAATCGAATACGAGGTGGACTGCATCATCTACAGCACCGGCTTCGAGGTCGGCACCGCCTATACGCGCAGGGCCGGCTACGACGCGTTCGGCCGCGGCGGCAGGGCCCTCAGCGAGCACTGGGCTGACGGCACGCGCAGCCTGCACGGCATGAGCAGCCACGGCTTTCCGAACCTGTTCGTCTCGCAGATCTCCCAGGCCGCCTTCACCGCCAACTTCCCGCACCTGCTGGAGGAGTGCGCCAGGCACCAGGCGCACATCATCGGCCACGCGCTCGAAAACGGATTCACCGAAGTGGAGGTGACCCGGGAAGCCGAAGACGCCTGGGTGCAGACCATTCTCGGCTTCGAAGGCGGCCCGCTCGCCGGTCTCGGCGGCCCGGATTGCACGCCCGGCTACTACAACAACGAGGGCCAGGAGCATCCCCATGCCGCCCAGTCGGCACCCTGGGGCGGCGGGTCGATCGGTTTCTTCAAGCTACTGGAAGACTGGCGCGAAACGGGCAGCTTCGAGGGCCTGCAGTTCGGCGGGTCATAGCCACGACCCCGGCGGTCGACCGCCTGACCGATGTCGCTGCGCGGTAGATCGCGCTGAAGCGCCGGTCTTCCACTCCCCGGCTGAACGCAGTCGCGCACGCGCAGGGTGCGAAAGTAGTCCGAGCCGGGGCTGACCGCCGGCAGTGAGCCCGATCAGGGCATGATGCCTTCGTAGTGGGTATTCCACTTGAGGTGCACCCAGATGCTGGCGAAATAGCCCAGCGCGATGGGTACCGTCCACTTCAGGTGCCCGAAGAAGGTGTAGTAGCCGCGCGCCTGTCCCATGAGCGCCACGCCCGCCGCCGAACCGATGGACAGCATGCTGCCCCCGACGCCCGCCGTCAGTGTGACCAGCAGCCACTGGGAGAGGTCCATGACCGGGTGCATCTGCAGCACCGCCACCATGACCGGGATGTTGTCGACGATGGCCGAGAGAATGCCGACCATGGTGTTGGCGAAGGTGGGGCCGAGTTCGACGTACATGTACTGGGAGACCAGTTCGAGATAGCCCACGAAGCCGAGGCCGCCGACGCACATGATCACCCCGAAGAAGAAGAGCAGCGTGTCCCACTCGGCGCGGGCCACCTCGCGGAAGCTGTCGTAGGGCTGGATGATATCGCCGGCCTCCTGGCCCTCGGGCCCACCGGTGACCGGTGGCACGCTGGTCTTGGCGAGGTAGTGACCGAAGATCTTCAGGTAGGCGAGCCCCGTCATCATGCCCAGGAACGGGGGCAGGTGCAGGAAGTTGTGGAACGAGACGGCGGTGGCGATCGTGCATCCGAACAGGAACATGATGCGCCTGGCGCCGCGGCGCATCTCGACCCGCTCGCTGTCCGCATCGGGTTGGGCGTTCTCGACGAAAAACGACATGATCACCGCCGGAATGATGTAGTTGACCACCGACGGAATGAACAGAGCGAAGAAGGTGAAAAAGTCGACGATGCCCCGCTGCCACACCATCAGCGTGGTGATGTCGCCGAAGGGGCTGAACGCACCGCCCGCGTTCGCTGCAACCACGATGTTCACGCAACCGATGCCGATGAACCGCCTGTTTCCCTGGCCCACGGCCAGTATCACCGCGCACATCACCAGCGCCGTGGTGAGATTGTCGATGATGGGCGAGAGGAAGAAGCTGATCACCCCGGTGATCCAGAAGAGCTGCCGGTAACTGAAGCCGTGCCGGACGAGCCAGGAGCGCAGCGCGTCGAACACGCGCCGCTCGCTCATCGAGTTGACATAGGTCATGGCGCAGAGCAGGAAGAGGAACAGTTCGCCGAACTCGATGAGGAAGTGGCGCACGGCTTCCTCGGAAGCGTGGGTCATACTCCCGCCCGCGTATTCGGCGGCGATGAACGCCCAGATGATACCGGCACCCAGCATCACGGGCACCGACTTGCGCAGGTGCGTGAATTCTTCGGCGATCACCAGCGAGTAAGACAGAACGAACACCACGATGCAGGTGATGCCGACCCAATGCGCAGTAAGATCCATGGTGTTGTCCCACCCCCGTGCGGTTTCGGATTCTGGAGTTCCAGATATTCTCCCGGGTCCGCGGAGGGCCGCCGGGCACGCGCAGTTTGCCAAAAATCACCGATCAGCGTACAGGCTCGATCCTCAATTTTTTTCGCGCCGCCCCGGTTACCCGCGGTCAGGAGCTTGCCCCGTAGGAAGTGGCGAAAACGAAAATTCGCCATCGCCGCGCCCTTGGCCGGTCGATTGAGGAGAATATCGAGCCAGATATGATGAAATCGAGCGGTCAAGGGCGTGGATGAGAGCGGGTTTGCAGCCGTGAATTTCTACGGCGCAGGTTCCCAGGGTTCCTCAAACCCTCCCCGTTGCCGTTAGAATGCACCGCTTTTGCGGGACCGCACTTCATGGATACGCGCGACGGGTTCACCGGCAGCGTCGGCAATACACCGCTCATCCGTATCAGGAGCCTGAGCGAGGCGACCGGCTGCGAGATTCTCGGCAAGGCCGAGTTCCTGAACCCGGGCGGGTCCGTCAAGGACCGGGCGGCGCTGTGGATGGTGCGCGAACACGAGAAGAGCGGCGCGCTGCGTCCGGGCGGCACCGTGGTGGAAGGCACCGCCGGCAATACCGGCATCGGCCTCGCCCACGTCTGCAACGAGCGCGGCTACCCCTGTGTCATCTACATGCCCGACAACCAGTCGCCCGAGAAGGTCGAAATCCTGAAAACCCTGGGCGCGGAGGTGCGCGTCGTCGCCACCGTCCCCTACAGGGACCCCATGAACTACCAGAAACAGGCGGGCCGCTACGCCGAATCGCTCGACGGTGCCGTTTGGGCGAACCAGTTCGACAACGTCGCCAACCGCCTGGCGCACTACGAGTCCACGGCGCCCGAGATCTGGGAGCAGACCAGGGGCAGGATTGACGCCTTCACCTGCTCAGTGGGCACGGGCGGCACCCTGGCGGGCGTTTCCCGCTACCTGAAGGAGAAAAGCCGCGACACCCGCATCGTGCTCGCCGATCCCCACGGCAGCGCCCTGTACAACTGGGTTACGACAGGCGATGCCGTCATGACCCCCGGGCCGTCCATCACCGAGGGCATCGGCAACAGCCGCGTCACCGACAACCTGGCCGGAACCGAAATCGACGATGCCGTTCAGGTACCGGATCAACCGATGGTGACCATGGTCTACGAAATGCTGCGCGGCGAAGGCTGGTTCTTCGGGTCCAGCACCGGCATCAATCTGTGCGCCGCCGTGCAAGTGGCCGAGTCGCTGGGCCCGGGCCACACCATCGTGACCGTGCTGGCGGACGCGGGGCACAAGTACCAGTCGAGCCTGTTCAACCCAAGCTTTCTCGCCGAACGGGGTTTGTCGCCCGCCTAGCAGTTTTCGTCGCGCCGACCGGTGCTCGGGAGGCCAAATCCGGGACTATCTCCCGTTGAAAACGGGCTGCTTCTTCTCCACAAAGGCCCTGGCCGCGTTGCGGTGGTCCTCGGTCAGGCCGGTGTGCACATGGTGCGTCGCTTCGAGATCGAGGCACTCGATGACATCCCCGCCCATGGCCGCCCGGTTGAAGTTCTCCTTCATGTACCGGTAGGCGACGGTCGGGCCGGAGGCGAGGCGCCGGGCAAGGGTCATGGTCGCTTCCTCGAGTTCTTCCGCGGGCACCACCCGGTTGGCGATGCCCAGCCTCAGGCACTCGTCCGCCGCGAGGCGGTCGGAGAGGAAGTAGAGTTCCTTCGCCCTGCCGCTGCCGACCAGGTTGGAGAGAAAGAAACTGCCCCCGTAGTCGCCGCTGAACCCCACCCTGGCAAACGCCGTGGTAATGAACGCGGTCTCCGCCATGACGCGGAGATCCGCAGAAAGCGCCAGGGACAGGCCGGCGCCCGCGGCGGGGCCCGGCAGCGATGCCACTACCGGTTTCGGCATCAGGAACATGCGGCCGGCGGTATTGCGCTGGTTCAACCGTTGACCGTGAATGCGCTCGTCCAGGCTTGGTCCGGGGCCGCCGTCCTCTCCACCCCGGGCCGCCATGCCCTTGACATCGCCGCCAGCGCAGAACGCGCCGCCGGCGCCGGTCAGCACCACGCAGCGGATCGCCGCATCCCGTTCGGCACGGTCCAGTACGCTGGCCAAAGCGCCGTTCATCTCCGCGCTCATGGCATTGCGTGCCTGGGGCCGGTTCAGCGTGATCACGGCCACGCCGTCCTCTTCGTGGGCCAGCAGGTCCCCGGTGCCCGTATCGATAGCCGTCTTCGTCATCGCCGTTCCCTTATTCAGTGTCCCTTTCGAATACTATCGACAGGCGCCGCCGATGCCCCGCGCTCGCGCCACCGCCGTGAGAGCCTACCGGCAGCCCGTCCCATCAACCGATCCTCACACGCGCCGGAGATACCGGCAAGCCCGCCGCGCCTGTCGCCGTTCTGTACACGGCCCCGGCGCTGTCGCCGTCGCTGCCTTCGGAACCGCAAACGATGTACAGGTCGCTGAGGCCGGGGCCGCCAAAGCAGACACTGGTGCACATGGGCTTTGGAATCTCGATGAAATCGCGCTCCGCGCCCGCGGCGGTATAGACCCCCACCCCGCCGGCGCCGGCCAGGGCTACCCAGACCGCGCCGTCTTCGGAAACCACCAGGCCGTCCGGCGCGCCGCGCCCGGTTTCCACGAACGGGCGTTTCTCGCCGAGAGACCCGTCGCCGGCCACGCTGTAGCAGAACACCGTCTGCCGCGACGAATCGGAGTGGTAGAGGACGCTTCCGTCCGGGGAGAAACCGAGCCCGTTGGTCAACTGAACATCCGTGCCGACAATGCGCGCCGAGCCGTCGAGATCGATCAGGTACAGGTCGCCCGCCTGCGGCTCCCGCCCATCCTCGAACACAGGGCTCGCACCGAGACTGCCGGCGTAGACCCTTCCCTTACTGTCGGTCGTCAGGTCGTTGTAGCCGACGTTGTGCGCCGCTTCGTCGCGGTCCAGCACGGTCACGGTTGCGCCCCCGTCGAACGGCTTGTAGGAGATGTTGCGTCCGCTCACGATCAGGCCGCCGTCCGCGTGCAGCGCCATGCCGCCGATGCCGCGGCGGTGCGCGAATACCGTCGAGATGCCGCCGGCGGGGTCAAGACAAAACACGCCCCCAGACAATACGTCGCTGAACAACAGTCCCCGGTCAGCGTCCCAGACCGGTCCCTCGATGAGACTGTATCCTTCGGCCAGTTTTTCCATTGCTCCTCCCGTCCGCGATTACGGTAACCGGGCCTTTCGGCCTCGGCGGGGCCAAAGGACCGGCAATCCCGTCAATCGACCGGCACGGACCAGGCCGTCCGCGCAGGGTCCCGCCGGCTCGAAGCGACGCGCCTCCGTGACATACCGCCCTTGTTCGATTTCGCCTATGGCACCTCGCCCCGAACGTAGTGTTCGAGGTTCTCGATGGTGCTGGCCTGCTCGTCGATGATCGCGGAGAAAAGGTCCCGCAAACTGAGCATGCCCGTCACCGCGCCATCGTCGATCACGGGCAGATGGCGGATGTGGTGCTGCTTCATCAGGTTGACGCATTCATCGATCTGATGGCCGGATGTGGTGGAGATGACGTCGGTCGTCATGATCTCCGATACCCGGGTCTGCTTGGAGGACTTGTCCTTCAGGATCACCTTGCGCGTGTAGTCCCGTTCCGAAATGATCCCTACCGGTTGCCCTTCCTGCATGACCAGCAGGGCGCCGATTTCCTTCTCGGCCATCATGGCGATCGCCTCAAACACGGTGTCCGCGGGGTCGATGCTGTAGATGCCGCCGCGCTTTGCCTTCAGGATATTGCGGACCGTTCGCATGGTCTTCTCCCAACAAGTTGCCGATGCACTAGATTGTGTGTGGTGCGCGCCGGAATGACAAATCCGGCGTTTCGCGACCCGGCGCGGACCAGTTGGAGCACACCTTGTACTGCGAACGGTTGCGGTGACGTGGCCGGGCCGTGGTATAAAAAGTCCGGGGAGGGAGTGGTCCCCCGTACAGAACACCTGTTCGCGAAAACGGTTCTTAAACGAAGTTGGCATGACGCCGCCGGTTTATTTCGCGTTGGGTCGGGGCAGCGCCCCATTGGCAAACAATCAGGAAAACGGATGACCGAGGAACTCTCCCAATCGCATTCGGCCGTGCGCTTTGAAGCCGACGAAAACCCTCCCCTGCCGCTGACCTTCGGCCTGGGCCTGCAACTCGCGGTACTCGCCATCGGCGGCATCGTGCTCACTCCGGCCATTATCATCCGCGCCGCGGGCGCCAGCGACGCGTTCCTGGCCTGGGCGGTCTTCGCAGCGGTTGCGGTAAGCGGCCTGACCACCGTACTGCAGGCGCTGCGCCTGGGGCGCATCGGCGCCGGCTACGTGCTGCTGATGGGCACGTCCGGCGCCTTCATAGCGGTCAGCGTCACGGCGATCGCCGAGGGCGGCCCGGCCATGCTCGCCACCCTGATCGTCATTTCCTCCCTGTTCCAGTTCGCGCTGTCGACCCGGCTGTCTCTATTCCGGCGCATCCTGACTCCCACGGTTGTGGGAACCGTGATCATGCTGATCGCCGTTACCGTCATGCCGATCGCCTTCAACATGCTGAAAACGCTGCCCGACGGCGTCCCGGGAACCGCACCAGCGCTGATCGCCGCCGTTACGCTGTTCGTCATCCTGGGCATCGCATTGAAAGCGACCGGAGCGCTCCGGCTATGGGCGCCGGTCATCGGTGTGATCGCAGGTTCGATGACCGCCGGGTACTTCGGCATGTACGATACCGGCCGGATAGCGGAAGCTGCCTGGATCGGCATTCCGGAGGTCGCCTGGCCGGGCTTCGACCTGGAGTTCGGGGCGGTATTCTGGAAGCTGCTGCCCGCATTCGTATTCGTCACCCTGGTGGGCGCCATGGAAACCATCGGCGACGCCACGGCCATCCAGGGCGTGTCGTGGAAGCAGCCGCGCGCGGTCGACTTCCGCGCCGTGCAGGGCGCGGTGGCCGCGGACGGCATGGGCAACCTGCTATCGGGGCTTGGCGGCACCGTGCCCAACACCACCTATTCCAGCAGCGTCGCCGTCACGGAACTGACCGGCGTCGCGGCCCGCGGGGTGGGGGTCGCCATCGGCTGCATTTTCATGGTCATGGCATTCCTGCCGAAGGCGCTGGCGGTCATTCTTGCCATCCCGGACGCCGTTGTCGCGGCGTTTCTGGCGATACTGCTGGCGATGCTGTTTTCGGTGGGCATGAAGATGGTCGTTCAGGCCGGGCTCGACTACAGGACCGGGCTGATCGCCGGGGTGTCGTTCTGGATGGGGGTCGGCTTCCAGAACGGCCTGATCTTTCCCCAGTACGTTTCCGCATTCGCCGGAGGCCTGCTGGAAAACGGCATGACCGCCGGGGGCCTTACCGCGGTACTGATGACCCTGTTTCTCGAACTGGCCGCACCGCGCCGCCGCCGCGTCGAAACCGCCTTCGACCTGGAGGCGCTGCCCGTCATCAGGGAGTTTCTCGCCGAATTTGCGACCCGCAACGGTCTGCAGACCGAAACGGCCGGGCGCCTCGATGCCGCCGGCGAGGAAACCTTGCTCACCCTCCTCAGGGAAAACGAGGGCACTGAAGAAGCGGCGCCCCGGCGGCTGCGGCTGACGGCGCACAGGGAAGCGGGCGGCGTCGTGCTGGAATTCGTGGCCACCGGCGGAGACGAGAACATCGAGGACCGGATCGCGCTGCTCGGCGAGGGCGCCGCCGCCGGGGAACAGATCGAGCACGAAGTGTCGCTGCGGCTGCTGCGGCATCTCGCCTCGTCGGTTCACCACCAGCAGTATCACGACACCGACATACTGACCGTTCGGGTCGATGCCGAGAACCGCAGCCCGATCTGACCCGCCTGCCGCCCGGCCGTCGCTGTGGGAACAACGGCGCCTGCAATGACGGACAAGAGCGAGTCCCCTCGTCGGCCTGACCCGATTCCGCCGGCTTTAACCGATACATCGGCTTCAACCGATACATCGGCATCATCCGATACATCGGCAATCACCGTTACATCGGAATGAGGACAACGTCCCGTTGAGCGACGGGATATCTCTCAAATGCGCAGACACTCGGCCGTGAGCGGTGGACGGGCATAGGCGCATGGGCTAAGTTGACTCCCGTGAACAACCGGAGCGCAAGCCAATGAGCGGGGCTGACCTGAAAAGGGCAGGATTGAAGGTAACATTGCCCCGCCTCAAGGTGCTGGAGGTGCTCAGCAGCGCAGAGCCTCACCACATGAGCGCAGAGGATGTCTACAAACGCCTCATCGAGCAGGAAGAGTCCGTGGGGCTTGCGACGGTCTACCGGGTGCTCACCCAGTTCGAATCGGCGGGCATCGTCGAACGGCACAATTTCGACGACGGGCACAGCGTCTACGAACTCTCCGCCGGCGACCACCACGACCACATGGTCGACATCGACACCGGCCAGGTCATGGAGTTCGTCAACGAGCGTATCGAATCCCTGCAGAGAGAAATCGCACAGGAACAGGGCTACGAGTTGATGGACCATCAGCTTGTGCTGTACGTGCGCAAGAAGAGATAAGGGCAGGCTCAACCGGCGGGCTGCCCCGACCGTTCCACACACCGTCATTCCATCCAGCCCGCGGCTGTTCCCTCGGCAATGCGATTCCAGCCTGCGGATTCGACTTCCGGCAATCAACGCCTGGCGGCCTTACCAGGAAATCTCACCAACATTCGTCACGAGGGCGTCGAGGCGCTTCCCCAGGTGGCTGCGCGGACCGGATTCATCTGGCCAACGGCCTCCATTTAGTTGAAAATGAGAATTGCTCTTATTCAAACGGCCAAGTCCCGAGCGGGATACCCATGGAGTTCAGCCTCAGCGACCTGAGACCCGGCGATGCAGCGCGTGTGGCCGGCTATTCCGGACAATCGACCTACGCCCAGGGCCTGCTGCGTCTCGGGCTCATTCCGGGAACGCGCTTCGAAGTACAGCGCCGGGCGCCCCTCGGTGATCCGATCGAGATCCGGTTTCGCGGTTTTTCGCTGACGCTGCGGCCGGAAGAGGCAGACTGCCTGCTGCTGGAGAAGCTGTGACCACCGTTGCCCTGATCGGCAACCCGAATTCCGGGAAGTCCACGCTGTTCAACGCCCTGACCGGCGCCCGGCAACGGGTCGGCAACTGGCCCGGCGTCACCGTCGAGCGCAAGACGGGCCACTACCGCCATGGCGACGCCACCCTCCAGGTTGAGGACCTGCCCGGCATCTACGGCATGGCGCCGGCGGGAGACGCCATCGACGAGCGCATCGTGCAGCAGTACGTCAACGACGGCCGGGCCGACGTCCTGGTCAACGTGATCGATGCCTCGAGCCTCGCCAGGGGCCTGTATCTCACCCTGGAACTGCTCGAACGGGGCCAGCCGCTGGTGCTGGCGCTCAACATGATGGATGTGGCCGACAGGCATGGCACCCATATCGACACCTTCAACCTGGCCAGGCGGCTCGGATGCCCGGTCGTGCCGCTGGTCGCGACACACAACGACGGCGTCGGCGCGCTCAAGGATGCGGTCATGACCCGCCCCGCCGCCCCGCGGGCAGCGCCGCATCCGCCGTCGGCCAGCGTGGAAGCCCGCTACGCGGAGGTTGACCGCCTGCTGGAGGGATGCCTGTCGACAACGCCGGTTCGGCGCACGCTGACCGATCGAATCGACCGGGTCGTGCTGAATCGCTTTCTGGCGTTCCCGATCTTTCTCGGCGTCATGTACCTGATGTTCATGTTCGCGATCAACGTGGGGTCCGCCTTCATCGACTTTTTCGACATCGCCGGCGCCGCCCTCTTCGTGGAAGCACCGAGGCAATTGCTGATGTCGGCAGGGCTGCCCCAGTGGGCGGTCGTCTTTCTGGCCGATGGAGTCGGCGGCGGCATACAGCTTGTCGGCACCTTCATACCGGTCATCGGCTGCCTGTTCCTGGCCCTGTCGTTCCTGGAGGACACCGGCTACATGGGGCGCGTGGCCTTCATCATCGACCGGCTGCTGCGGGCGCTGGGCCTGCCGGGCAAGTCCTTCGTGCCGCTGATTGTCGGGTTCGGCTGCAACGTGCCGGCCGTCATGGCCACGCGCTCCCTCGACAACGAACCCGACCGCATCCTGACCACGATCATGGCGCCCTACATGTCATGCGGCGCCCGGCTGACCGTCTATGCCCTGTTCGCCGCGGCGTTCTTTCCCTCCGGCGGGCAGAACGTCGTCTTCGGCCTGTACCTGATCGGCGTCGCCGTGGCCGTAATCTCGGCCACCATCGTGCGCAGGCACCTCATCGCGGCGCCCGTCGGAACCTTCGTGCTGGAGTTGCCCGCCTATCACATGCCGACCCTCAGGGGCCTGCTGCTGCAGACCTGGCAACGCCTGCAGGGGTTCGTGGTGCGTGCCGGCAAGGCCATCGTGCTGGTCGTCGTGATCCTGAATACGGTCAACTCGATCGGCACCGATGGCAGCATCGGCAACGAGAACAGCGAGAATTCCGTCCTGTCGGCCATCGGCAGGACCATCACGCCGGTGTTCCACCCCATGGGCATCGACGAGGACAACTGGCCGGCCACCGTGGGTATCTTCACCGGCATCTTCGCCAAGGAAGTGGTGGTGGGCACGCTCGATGCGCTGTACGCACCGCAAACCGAGGCGGACGACGCCGACCTTCTGGCCATGCTGGGGGCAGCGGCCGCGAGCGTTCCGGACAATCTTGCGGAGCTGGGCGGCGCCGTCGCGGACCCGCTCGGGCTCAATCTCGACGCGCTGGGCGATGCGGAGGCGACCGCGGCCGACCAGGACGTGGAACTCGATACCATCGCCGTCATGCGGACGCTGTTCCACGGCGAACTCGGCGCGTTCAGCTACCTGCTGTTCATTCTGCTGTACATGCCCTGCGTCGCGACCATCGGCGTCATCTACAAGGAGATCGGCGCCTTCTGGGCCGTCTTCTCCACGGCCTGGTCAGTGGTAATGGCATACAGCGTCGCGGTCGTCGTCTACCAGGTCGGCTCCTGGGGCAGCGACCCCACCACCGCCGCCGGATGGCTGGGGATGGCGCTCGCATTGGCCGCTACCGGCTTTACGCTGCTCATCCAGTGGGGAAGGAGGCGGTACCGGGAGCGGAATCTCATTCCGGTGGTGCAGGTTTCGGACTAGGCGCGTTGCCGCATGGCGACGTACTGTCGCCATGCGGCAACTTGGATAGGCTGCTCGAGAATTCTGGCGGGGCGACGTCGCGGCCCCTTCAACGATCGTCCGCAGGCTCTTCCCGCCCCGAAAGCCGCCAGTAGAGCTGCATGTGGCGGTGGGCGGAAACCTGGTCGCCCTGCAACCTGAAGATGCGCGCCAGGTTGTAGTGTGCGTCGGGCACGTCCGATGCCATCCGGTAGTGGTCGGCCGCCTGCTCGAACTTTTCGTGTTCATCGAACACCGTGCCGAGATTGTAATGGGCAAGCTGGTGTTCGCCGGCGACGCTCATCGCCTGGCCGTAATGCCTCTTGGCCTGCTTGAAGTCGCCCTCGAGCTGGTAGAGACGCCCCAGGTTGACGTGGGCATCCGCATTTTCCGGGTCGAGCTGCAGGGCCCGCCGATAGCACTCCGGCGCCTTGCCCGCGTCCACTTCCTCGAGGTCGAGGCCGAGGTTATACCACTCGTC
Source organism: Pseudomonadales bacterium (assembly GCA_963663395.1). Classification (GTDB taxonomy): domain Bacteria; phylum Pseudomonadota; class Gammaproteobacteria; order Pseudomonadales; family Azotimanducaceae; genus Azophilus. The sequence continues at coordinate 1,632,871 of OY760226.1, read as the reverse complement.
GCTGCTCAGCTCCTCGGTTTCCATGGCGGCCGCCACATGGTTGTTCGCCAGGTCGGCCACGTTGTCCGCAAGCTCCCGCACCGCAAAGTCGAAATGACCCTGGCCCGTGTCGACATTCCAGATCTGCCGGTCATTGCTGACCACCACGTTGCCGCCCTCGGCGAATATGCGCATGCTCGTAAGCGACGAGACGGTCCTGAGTTCCGCCTTGAGCTTGGTGAGCGCCCGATAGACGTCACGGGTACTCACGTCGGCGTCCATCAGGCCCTTGGCCGTGCGCAGGAGGACGATGTCCTGGAAATGGAAGCGGTATTCGCGGCTGGAACCGCGCTGCGGATCGAGGATTTCGCGGCGAACGTAGTGGCGGACCTGGGAGGGCCTCAAACCGATCAGGTCTGCCACCTCCCGGGTGCTGTAACCACCTAAACGCGACTGATCAGGTTTCTGGCTGGAAACCGAACCCTTGGGCACTGCATCGGCACCTTATTGATGTTCTCCCAACTCTGCCGCGTACGCAGTTACGCACAATCTTCCCCACCATTTGCGCGCGAGCGGCGTTTGCAGCAGCGGCACACCCCCAGTTCCACCCTCGCTGACGGTAGACTGGAAACGATGACGGGGAGTGCCTGTTCATTACGATAATGCGCCATGCAGTCTGGCGCAAACATCGACCCGTCGGTGCGCGGTTTTTCGTTCGATTTCACTCGGGGAAAAGAATTTCAGCGCGACTTCGCCTGCTTCAGCGTTTCGCGCAAGAGGTCGAGTTGCTCCGAGGTAATGCGCTGAAAATCGGTGATGCGGCAGCGCGGCCCGAGCTGGCGGCTGCCCGGCCCGAACCCGTAGGTTCCCCGCACGCTGTCGTTGCGGCAAACCGACATGCCTCCCGTAGTCTCGTAAACCAGGGTGTCGTTCCTCCGGATTCCCGGACAGCGGCGCGCAAGCTGCACCAGGTACTGCTCCGAGCGGTTGACCCGGAAGACGATATGGCGGTCGTCCAGCGCCGTCGCCGAGCGGATGCGCCGAACCTGCAGGCAACGCACGCTTTTCACGTAGTCTTCGGCTTCCGGGTCGGCGCTGAGAATGTCCTCGACATCGAGCGGTTCCTCGTCGGAAAAACCGGCGACGGGAAGCCACGTCAGCAGCAAGGTCAGCAAAGTCAGGACACCGCGCACCGGCCGGACCCCTGGCGTTTCGACAGTCCGCCCTATGATGCGCCGCCGCCCTGAGGTTGCCAACCACAACAACCAACGGTCAGATTGCCCGGCTGTCCTTTTCCGGCGGCGAAAGGTCCTTCAACGTCGAATCCATGATAACGATGTGGCGCTCGGCAAATCGCCATTCCCCATCACGCTTCTCCAGGCGGTCCTGGTAGACGCCCCGCAGGTGGATTGGCCAGCGCCGTTTGCGCGAGTGGCCGTCAGCATCGTAGTACGTCTCGGCCGTGGCCCGATTGCCGTCGATCTCGATGGAAGGCGAATGCGCCATGTGGCGCAAACCCACGACGGGGTCGCGCATTTTCTCTATCCATTTCTGCAGGCCGTCCCTGATGGCATCCGCCCCGTCGTTCCGGGAACTGCGGCCGAACCGGAGCCTGGCGTCATCCCAGAACATCGCCGCAATCTCATTGGCGCTGCCCCGATCGACCACGAAACAGTATCGCGAAATCAGGCTCTGAATCTGCTGATAGTCGTTCATGGAAATCCGCACATCCGCGTCGTGCCCCGGATGATACGAGATGCCGGCACACCTTGCCGGAGTGCCCGGTTCGCTCGCTGACCCCCGCGTCGGGATGGCGGGAATCCGGTTCAACTCGGCAGCGATACCCGGTATGCTCCGCATGGCCATGCCCTTCATCCGCAAGTCATGCGCTATCTCGTACAGTTCCTGATCCCGGCCCTTATTTTCCTGGGCGTGCTCTACATCGTCACGAAGAAAAGGCGAGCCCAGGCGGAAGGCGACGAAACCAAAAACACCTTCCTGCTCATTCTGGTCATCGGCGCCGCGGTCGCCGTCGCCGCCCTGTTTGCCACCCCCGCATACTGGGACGGGTAGTACCGCCATGTGAGCATTTGCGCGGCGTCAACGCGCATTGCGCCCAGGCATCGGTAGCAGGGTGCAGAGCGGCCCGGGCGAGGACCTGTAAACAGGGCCTATCGAGAACGCCGCCTGGCCAGGGCCGCCCGCCCCTTTTCAGTAATCCCGTTGAAGAGCCGTAGCACGGTGCCACGCGGGTCAGTGAGAGCTTCCTGCCGGCCGCCCGCTTCACGTCCGGTCTCCGGGGGCGGAACGAATTCCATGTGCGGCCAGCCCCGCTCCCCGGCCACCTTCGCCAACCTGGCCTTTGGGTTCACGACAACCGGCCTGCCCACCCTGTCGAGCAGCGGGAGATCTTCGATGCCGTCGGTATAGAACCAGGCATCGCGCACGTGCAGCCCCCGTTGTGCGCAGAAAAGTTCCGCCGCATCGCGTTTGCTTTCGCCGTAACAGGGTTCGAAATTGCCGGTAATGCGCCCGTCGAGGGATTCGAGCTCGGTACAGCACAGGTGCCCGATGTCCAGTTCCCGGGCAAAGGGTGCTGCCTGGGCTCGCGTTGCGGATGTAAGCAGGACGACTTCATGGCCGAGAGCCTTGTGTGCGCCGATGAGTTCGCGGCCCTCATCGTAGATGCTTCCCCCCAGCCCGTTGTGAAACGCCTGCTCTCCCAGGCGGATGAACTCCGGCTCGTGTGTGCCCGCCAGGTCATTGAGCGTCACCCGCATCAGGTCGAGATAGTGGGCGAGGCCCAGGCTGTAGTCGAAGAACACGCGCAACTGCAGCACCATGCGCCAACGCGGCACGGTGGCGCATTTGAACCCTTCCCAGCCCAGCGCCGCCACCGAGTAGCCGGCGATGAGCGTACGGTCGAGGTCAAAGAAGGCCGTACCCCGGATGTTGGCGCCGAGCGATTTCAGATCGTCCAGGTAGCTTGAGAATGTCAGTTTCAAGGTCGATTCAGGCCTTATTCCGTCCCCATGCGGTCATCGGCCGGGGCGCGGGCAGCTTATCAAAACGGGTGTGATCTTCGCAGGTTGTGTGGAGCGGCGGTCGTCCGGCGGGATACCGGGAGCGTCAGGCGAAGCGCGCCGCCGCCGTCGATGGGATGGAACCTGACCTGCGCGCCCGGCAACGCCCTGTCGATAAAGGCGGACTGCGCGAAGGCGGCCATGAAATGCCCGACCGCATAGCCCGCCAGCACATCGGCAACGTAGTGTTTGCGCGCCTCCACGCGTGCCCAGCCGGTGCTGATTGCCAGCCCTTCGAACCCGAGGTTGACGACTGTCCGCGCCGATGAGGGCATGTCGATATACGCCAGGTTGCGCACGCCCAGCAGCGCGGCGGCGCTTGCCGTGCTGGTGTGCCCGGAGGGAAAGCTCAAGCGGTCGGAACGATCCGGGCGCCGGCGGTCGGCAACTTCCTTGGCGCCTTCCACCAACATGCCCTGAGCATAGAGCGTGACGATGCCCACGCCGAGACCGGACAGCTTTTCCCGCGCCGATTCGCTCGGCGCGGCCAACGCCGTCAGCAGGTAGCCCGCCACGGCAGCGTCGCGCAGCCTGTCGCTAGCCCTGGCGGCTCCGGAACCGAACAGGGGCGCCTCGTCGGCAAGCCAGTCGGAAACGTCGTTGTCGAGGCCGGTAACAGTCAACAGGGCGGCGCCGGTCAGCGGCGCCCAGGTTCGCGGGTTCTTCGCCGCATCGCCCGCGGCGTCGCGCAACGCGCCGGCGTCGGGCCAATGGGCTCCCCAGGAGCCCGGCTGAGGCACTCCCGCACACCCGGCCAGCAGGGCCAACAGGGAGAACAGCGATATCGACGGGGAAGGACGCATGCTGCGGCGCATTCTACTTTGCGCCGCGTCAGCCACCTTGCCTCAGGGCGCCTACCCGGAAACTTCCGCCTCCGCTTTGCCGGCATCCTCGGCACCGTTGCCGGCATCCTCGGCACCGTTGCCGGCATCCTCGGCACCGTCGCCGGCATCCTCGGCACCGTCGCCGGACTCCGGCGCGCCAGTGTCCTCCGGCGCATCTTCCTCGGGCAGCAGATCGTCGGCTTCGATCAGTATCTGTTCCGCAACGTAGGTGGCAATCTCGAACCGGCCATCGACCCGCGTCGAGGTGACGCTGTAGTCGTCCTCGTCTTCAACGAAGTAAAAGTCGAGCCGGTATTCGCCCGCCTCGTCGCGAACCGCGAAAGACCCGGCAGGCTCGCCGTCGTTCCCGGCAATGCCCAGGACGTTCAGGTCTTCGAACCGGCCGATGAGCTGGTCCGCCGCCTCCTCGTCCGCCACGGCGCCGTCCACCAGCCACTCGCCTTCCTCGCCGCTTGTCAGGCGCCAGCCTTCGTCACGGCTTACCGCGGCCACTTCTCCGTCGGGACGCAACAGCGTCCGGTCCAGCCATTGGCCCGGATCGGCAGGCGCCTCGTAGTTTGAAAAGTCGATGCTGTATACCTCATCGGCCCCTGCGGCCCGCGCATGCACGCGGCGGTACCCCGGAGACGAACCCAGGAAAAGTGTTGCCGTCTCGCCGTCTTCGCTGCCGATGGTCAGCCGCCGTTGGAAGCTGTCTTCAGTGACCTCGAAGCGCTCGGCGGTTGCCGTGCTGGTCGCCACGGGCCAGGCTGCCGATGCCTTGGCAAGCTTTTCAAGCACCTCGCCCACCTTGCCGTCGTCCGCTGGCAGACCGCCGCCGAGATTCCAGCCATCGTCTCCCCTGGACAGCGCGACTTCTTCATCGTCCGTGGCGATGTTCAGGCTGACGGCTTGCGCGGGATCAAAGGGCAGCAGACCTTCCGCGGCCTCGCCCCGGCCCGTGCTGCCGACGGCCAGCAGGGCCGCGACAATCACTGCCTGCACCGCCAGCAAGCCGCCCAGCAATCCAAGTCTTGTATTCACGCGACCTCCCCGGCCAACCAGCCACGGTAGATCCTGCGCCGGCGCGCCTTCAGCTGCCGATGCAACATGTAAACGAGCCCGATGCCCGCGAGCGCCAGCGCGTAGTTGATGTACTCCAGACGCGATTGCTGATCGGTGCTCCAGTCACCCGGTAGGGTGCGGTTGAAATTCCCCCGCGCGCGAATGCCGAGCAGTGTGCGGTCTTCCAGCGACCAGTCCACCGCGTTGACCAGCATCTGCACCGAGTTGTCATACAGAGTGCCGTCGGCGGAACCCACCATGCGCAGCGTCTGGTCCGCCAGAAAGCCGTTGGACGGAAAAACGAACAGCCGCGCGGATTCCGGCGAGCGCTCGATCACGGAACTGACGATGCCGAGCGTGTCTTCTTCCTCGGCGGCCACCTCCGCGTCCTCGGAGGCCTCCTCCGCATCCTCGGAGGCCACCTCCGCGTCGGCATCGGTTTCTGCTTCGCCCTCCACCTCGTCTTCGGGCACTTCGAGCAGCGGTGAGTCCCGGTCCTTGAAGAAGGACTCGAACCGGCCGCTGATGGCAACGCCCACCAGTTGCGACGCCGGATCGCCCTCCGGCACGAACGCGCTCAACCCCGCCTCGTTCACTCTCGGCATGACATCGGTGGAGGTGGACAACCAGCTTCCCGCCGATGTGCGCAGCAACTCCGTCACTTCCCGCCCGGCGTTGCTCTCCCCGTCGATTTCAATGGGGGAGGCCCAGGCCATGGTCACCTGGGGCAGGGCCGAAGTGATCAGCGAGTCCTGGCTGAGGCCCGGCGCCCGGATATCGGGAAAGTACGGATAGTCCAGCATCACCAGTTCCTGGAAACTGAAGCCGCCCACCCGCCGGGTGACGGGTACCGGGAAGGCCGCGTTGACCGGATCCATGACCAGCGACTCGCCTATCCCGATACCCTGGTGTTCGAGCCAGTCCTCGAGGCCGGTGGTGCGCCTGGTGGCGGTGAGCGACTGACCGGTGAGGCTGGCTTCAAAAGCGCCGGCGGCAATCACCACGGTGCCGCCCTTCATGAGGAACTGATCCACGGCGAAGAGCTGCTTTTCCGAGAGGTCGCTGGGGTCGACCACCATGAGCACGTCCGCGGCTTCGGGCACGACGCCCTCGGCAAGGTCGGTGGTTTCCACGTTGAAGTCGTTGGCCAGCGTCCCCTGCAACTGACTGAACTGGTTGCCGCCCATGCCCTGGCCGGCCATGTAGGGCGGCGGAGCCGTCGGCGCGACCAGCGCGACGGTACGCAGGAGACCCGCCGCGAATCGTTTCAGGCCTTCCTCGATACCGCGCCGGGCAGCCTCTTCCGACAGCGCGTCCGGTATGGGTATCTGCACCAGGGTCTGCCCGTCGGTCAGTGTCAGGTAGAAATAGAAGGTGTTGAGATCGAACAGGCTCGCCACCTGGGGCTGGAAACCGTAATTTGCAGCGATCTCTTCGGCCAGCGCGCCGTCACCGGCTTCCGGGTCGACGACTTCCACGGTCAGCTTGCCGCCGCTCTCTTCCGTCAGCGAGTCCAGCACCTCTGTCAGCACGCCCCGGAACTCGGCCAGTTCCATGGGCAGCCTGTCGTCGCCCGACAGGTAGCCGACGAAGTGGACCGGGTCCTGAACGTTGTCGAAGACGCTGCCGCCGCCCTGAAAGCCGAACAGCACTTTCTTCACCGCCCGGGTGAGATCGTACTCCGGGTTCCTGAGCTGTACGTCAAGGTCTGCCTCGCCGCGCACCTTGACCTCGATCAGGTCGCGGAAGCTCAGCACTTCGTACTCGTCGCCATAGCTCAGCAGCACGTCGAAATAGGAGTTGACCAGGGCCGATTGATAGCGGTCGGCGACCTGGAACGGCACCGAGCGGATGCCGTACTTTGTGTTGGCCTCGTCCTCGAGTTCGGGGTCGTCCACCGGATCGACGATCTCCACCCGCACGTTGCCGCGGCCGGCCACCTCGTACTCGGTAAGCAGGTCGCGCATGCGCGGTACCAGCGGCGCCAGCAGCGGGTGGGTCTTGTTGCTGAAATAGCCGCGGATCAGCAGGGGTTCCTGCAGCCGGCCGAGGTAGGCACGGGTGGCGTCCGAGATCGAATAGATGCGCCCTTCCGTCATGTCCACGCGCAAGCCCGTCAGCGATGCAAGCCACACGTTGGCGGCCAGCAAGTTGGCCACCAGCAGGCCCGTGCCGACAAGCCACGCCCTGTGGCGGCTCGCATCGCCGTCCCTGGCCCAGCGCTGCACTTCGAGGCCGTAGACGTTCAGCGCCAGAAACACGGCACCGAGGGACACGTAATAGTAGAGATCGCGAAGATCCAGCACGCCCCGGGTGATGGCCTCGAATCGCGAGCCCGAGCCGATGGAACGGAAGAAATCGGCGACGGTCCCCGGCATCAATTCCGTCAGTACCGGGCTGCCGACGAGATAGAAGACACCGCACGCGAAGCTGGCAACGATCAAGCTGACTATCTGGCTTTCGGTACGGGCGCTGACAAAGAGCCCGATCGCCGTATAGGCGCCGCCCAGCAGCAGGGCCGCCACGTACCCAGCGAACACGGGCCCCCAGTCGAGGTCCGCCACGAAGGCGGCGCTGATCGGCAGCGGCAGGGTCAGCGCCAGGGCGACGCCGATCAGCGCCCAGCACGCCAGGAACTTGCCCAGCACAAACTCCCAGGTACCCGCCGGCGACGTGAACACCAGCTCCATGGTGCCGCTGCGCCGTTCCTCGCTCCACATGCGCATGGTCAGCGCCGCCGACAGGAAGATGAGCAGCACGGGCAGCCATTCGAACATGGGGCGCACATCCGCCACGTTGCGGGCAAACCAGGCCTCGACCCAGAAGAACACGAACAGGGTGACGCCCAGGAACGCCGCCAGAAACAGGTAACCCGTGGGCGCTGCGAAAAAGAGTGACAGCTCCTTGGCCGCGACCCTCCTGATCACGGCCGAACGATCAGACTGCATGGGTTGACCCTCCTTCGCTCGCTTCCCGGAATACCGTCTCCAGGTCGCGCTGTTCCGGGGACAGTTCATAGATCGGAATGTTGCGCTCGACCAGTTGTCTGGCAATGCGGTCGGCGGCTTCCGCCAGGTCGCCGTCAACGTTCACCAGCCAGTGGCCTTCGCCGAGGCTTGCCGGCGTTCCGTCGTCAAGCTCGCCGATGGTCGCCCCGGGGTCGGTGCGCAGCGTGAGCCGGCTGGTGGATTGCAGGTCGTCTAGCCGCTCATCGAGCGCAAGCCGCCCGTCCCGCAATATCAGAACCCGGTCGCACACCGCACCCACCTCCTGCATGATGTGCGTGGAGAGAATTACCGTGGCCGACACGGCGAGATCGCGCACCAGTTGGCGCATGTGCTGCGTCTGGCCCGGATCGAGGCCGTTGGTCGGCTCATCGAGTATCAGGAACAGCGGCTCGTGCAGAATGGCCTGGGCCACGCCCACCCGTTGCTTGTACCCGCGGGAGAGGGTGGCGATGGTGTCCATGGCCTTGTCCCCGAGGTCGGTTGCCTCGATCGCCCGGGCAACCGCTGCCTTCGCATCCCCCAACTGCCGCAGTTGCGCGACATAGGCAAGGTAATCCACCACCGCGAGTTCGGGATAGAGCGGCACGCTCTCGGGCAGGTAGCCAAGTTGCCGCTGCACGGCGCCGGGTGCGCTCTCCAGCGTCGTGCCGTCAACGCGGACGAGGCCTGAACTCGGCTCCAGCGCGCCGGTCAGCATTTTCATGATGGTGGTCTTGCCGGCCCCGTTGTGGCCAAGCAACCCGACGATTTCGCCGGGTTCAATCCGGAATGACACGTCGTCGACGGCGGTGAAATCGCCATAGCGACGCGTCAGCCGATCCGCTTCAATCATCGCGCCCCCAGTAACTTTTCCGATTGGTTCGCCGTGAGCGCGACCTTGCCGCGCCCGCCCTTTGCAGGAGGCGAAACATAGGGACTCGCGCGCAAAAATCAAGTCCCTTTTTTCACCCAGGTTTCAGGCGCCGAATCCGCATGCGACAATCGCCCGCATGTCCTGGCGTGAAAAAGTCGAGCGCGGGCAGATCGTGCTGCTCGACGGCGGAACCGGCTCCGAGCTGCAGCGGCGCGGCGTCCCCATGAACGAGGCAGCCTGGTCCGGGCTCGCCGTCCACACCCATCCCGAGGTGGTCCGGGAAGTTCACGAGGCCTATATTGACGCCGGGGCCGAGGTAATCATCACCAACACCTTCGGCACCACGCGCTTTCTTCTGGAAGCCGCGGGTCTCGGCGACGAATTCGAGAACATCAACAGGAACGCGGTGCGGCTGGCCGTCGAGGCAAGGGAGGCCTCCGGCAGGGACGTCGCCATCGCGGGGTCGATCTCGAACCTGCCGCCGGGCATGCAGCCAATGAACTATCCGCTCGCCGAAGCGGAACTCGCCAGCTTGAGAGAACTGGCAGACCTTCTCGCGGACTGCGGCGTGGACCTGATCGCCCTGGAAATGATGCAGGACACACACCATGCCGTGCGGGCCATGGAAGCGGCCCTGGCGACCGGCTTGCCGGTCTGGCTGGGCGTGAGCTGCCGGCGGCACCCGGACGGCGACGGCCTGGTGAGTTTCGACCTGCCGGGCATGGACTTCGCAAGACCCCTCGATGCACTGATTCCCATGGGTCCCGACGTGGTCAACATCATGCACTGCGAGCTGGACGCCGTGGCGCCGGGCATTGCCATGGTGCGGGAACGCTGGCAGGGGCCCCTGGGCGTTTACCCGGAGACCGGCGAGTTCAACCCGCCGCACTGGACTTTCGACCCCGACTCCACGCCGGAAAGGCTCGTCGAGCACGCGCGCGACTGGGTCGCGCAGGGAGCGCTCCTGATCGGCGGATGCTGCGGAACCTCACCCGAGCACATCGAGGCGCTGAACCAGGCTTTCCGTCCGCCCGCCGCTACGCAATAGGCAAATCCCCGCCCTGCCGGCTTCAGGGCACGATCGAGATCAGGGCATCGAGCACCGCGTTCGGCTGTTCCGACAACATCGAGTGGCCGCAGCCGGGCAACTGCACGGCCCGGGCATTCTCGAGCCGCTCCTGGATGCGCAGCCCCGCCCGGGCAGGGGTCATCTGGTCTTCTTCACCGAGGACAACCAGAGTGGGGCACGAGACGGGCGCGTCGATCTCGTCCGGCTGAAAGCCGTTGCAGGCACACAAATCCGCGTGGAACACGCCGGGACCGCTGGTTTCCAGCAGCCGCTGGCCCGTGCCCAGCATCCACATGCCCGGGTTCTCGTTTGCGCCAAGCCTCGCCCCGGCACTGTGGCTCCAGGTGTTGGCCATGTCGATGGCCGCGTGGTCGTCGTCCTCGGCAGCGTTCAGCAGTACGCTGGTCACGGGCATGGGTGCGGATATCCCCAGCAAAGCGAGGGCCCGGCAACGTTCGGGATGCAGCGCGGCCAACGCGAACGCGATGAGCGCTCCCATGCTGTGCCCGGCGATGGCCGCCGTTTTCAGGCCCGCCGCATCCATGGCCCTGACCACCCAATGGGCCAGCTCCGTTACATCATTCATCGCTGGCCCCCGGCTGCGCCCGTGCCCGGGGAGGTCCGGCGCCAGTACGTTCAGACCCGTGCGGGCGAAATGTCGCGCAGGCATCACCCAGACGCTGTGATCCATGCCCGCGCCGTGTATGAACACCACCGCCGCGTTGTCCGCCCCATGGCGGCCGGTACCGGTCGATGCGAAAGCCGTCTTGCCGTCCACCTCGAACTTCATGACCGCAGCGCCTTTTCGACGCGGCGCAAGGCGCCCCGCAGGTCGTTGATCAGGTCGTCCGGGTCTTCCAGGCCGATGGAGAGCCGGATCAGGCCCTCGCCGATACCCGCCGCCGCAAGGGCATCCGCGTCCATGCGGTGGTGGGTGGTGCTGGCCGGGTGGATAACCAGCGACTTGGCGTCACCCACGTTGGCGAGATGCGAAAAGATGTGCAGCGCCTCGATGAGCGTGCGGCCCGCCGGCCGTCCGCCCTGAACGGTGAAGCCGAACACCGCGCCCGCCCCCCTTGGCAGAAGCTGTTTTGCCAGTTCGTGATCCGGATGCTCCGGCAGGCTCGGATAGCTGACGGACTCCACCAGCGGATGCGCCGCCAGGAACTCCACCACCCGCTCGGTGTTGGCAACGTGGCGTGCCATCCGGATCGGCAGGGTCTCCAGGCCCTGCAGCACCTGGAACGCGGTCATCGGCGCCATGCAGGCCCCGAAATCCCGGATGCCCTCCTTGCGTGCCCGGGTAATGAACGCCTGGGGGCCGAACTCCTCGCCGAACACCAGGTCGTGGAAGCCCGGGTAGGTCTCGTTAATGGTGGGAAAGTTGCCGGACTCCCAGTCGAAAGTGCCGCCGTCCACCAGCAATCCGCCGATGACGACGCCATGGCCGCTGAGGAACTTGGTGGCGGAGTGCAGCACCAGGTCTGCGCCGAGGGCGATGGGCCGGCACAGGTAGGGTGTGGAGAAGGTGGCGTCCACGAGCAGGGGCACGTGGGCGGCATGGGCCACTTCGGCGATCAGCGGGACATTCAGCACTTCGAGCCCCGGGTTGCCGAGAATCTCGCCGAACAGCAGCCTGGTTTCCGGGCGCACCGCCGCCGCGAAGGCATCGACGTCGCGCGGGTCCACGAACGTGGTCTCGATGCCGAACCGCGGCAGGGTGTATTCGAGAAGATTGTGCGTACCGCCGTAGAGCGAGCGGCTGGCGACGATGTGGTCGCCCGCCGAACAGATGGTGGCCACGGCCAGGTGCATGGCCGCCTGGCCGCTGGCGGTCGCGATGGCGCCGACCCCGCCGTCGAGCGCTGCGATGCGTTCCTCGAGCACCGCATTGGTCGGATTGGACAGGCGCGAGTATACGTGCCCGGCACGCTCGATGTTGAACAGCCCGGCGGCGAAGTCGGAGTCTGGAAATACGAAGGATGCCGACTGGTAGATGGGCGTCGCCCGGGCACGGGTCACAGGGTCTGGCGCCTGGCCCGCATGCAGGGCCAATGTGTCGAAACCCGTGGGTTTCGGGCTCTTGTGCTTGCTCATGGGGAACGCTCACCGCTTGAAATCGCGCGGCAACTGTACCCGGAACCGGCGCCGTTGCGCGAGATTCCTGTGCGCCGCAAGCCTGCCGGGTCGGCATGCGCCGACCCGGCAGGGGACCCGGCCGCTTGCTTCCTGCTACCCGCGAACAAGCCGGGCACGCTTGGCAAACGGCCGGACGCGCACCCTGTCACCGTTTTCTCGTCCCGCGAGGCATCACCGGAGCAGCAGCAACGACGGGCCGGGCCAGAAAGGATAGGGCACCGGACCGGGCCGTGGACGCGGGGGCAAGGGGACGGGAACCGGCCAGGGAAGCGGAACCGGACCTGGGACCGGCTTTCCCGGTGGCCACGGGCCGAGCACGCAACCGAAGAACCCTCCGCTTACCTGATCGAGTTCCCGTGCGCCAAGGATGTGAATCGTATTTTCCTGCATTGGATTGTCCTCATGGTTGAAAATCTGGAACTCAACGGTATCAAGCCCGGCGCCTCCGCTCTGTAAGCCGAAGACGTTTGCCGGTACCCTAATTCGCCCCCAATCGAGTGTGCGACGAATGCTCCAATTCCCCGAACCCGACTACATCGCCACAAACGGCATCGAGCTCGAAGTCTTCAGCGCCGGTGCCGGTCGCCCCGTGGTGCTGTGCCACGGCTGGCCGGAACTGGCCTGGTCCTGGCGCCACCAGGTCCCGCGGCTTGCCGATGCCGGGTATCACGTGCTCGCCCCGAATCAGCGGGGCTACGGCCGCTCTTCACGCCCCGGCGATGTGGCGGCCTATGACATCGTGCACCTGACGGGCGACCTGGTCGGCCTGCTCGACCATCACGGGTACGACAACGCTCTGTTCGTCGGCCACGACTGGGGTGCGATCGTCGTCTGGGCGATGGCGGTCCTGCATCCTGAAAGAACGGCGGGGGTCATCAACCTGAGCGTGCCGTACCTGGACCGCGGCACCCGCGAGTGGGTCGGTGTGTGGGAAGAATTCGGCGGCCAGGACTTCTACATCGTTCACTTCAACCGGCAGCCCGGGGTGGCCGACGCCGTGTTCGATGCCAATGTCGGACGGTTTCTGGACAACCTGTACAGGGCCGGGCAGTGGAACGGGCCCGCACCGGATCTGGGTCCCGGCATGATGCTGATCAACCTGGCGCAGACGGACAGCCCGCCGGGGGAGCCGATCATGAGCGATGCGGAACTGCAGGTGTTCGTGCGGTCATTCGAACACTCGGGCTTCACCGGCGGCATCAACTGGTACCGCAACTTCACCCGTAACTGGGAAATACTCGGCGGCTACGAGCAACGGGTGAATCAGCCGGCACTCGCCATATTCGGCAAGCACGACCTGGTACAGCGCTCCGGCAACCTGGCCGACTTCGTGCCGAACGTCGAGGTCGCCGAACTCGACTGCGGTCACTGGATTCAACAGGAACGCCCGGAAGAGACCACCGGGCTGATGCTCGACTGGATGGCCCGAAACTATCCGGCCTGAATCATGAAGCTGCCGGTGGCTTCCGCGACCACTGCTTCGTCCACCTGCTGAATGACCTTTCCTTCCATCTGCGCAAGTCGCCCCTTGCGCTTGACGCAGCGGCCCTCCAGCCGAACCGCGGTCCCTATGGGAAGCTCGGCCCGGTAGCGGATGTCGGCCCGTGCCGTGAAGCTCTTGATGCCCTTCAGCCAGAGCCAGTTGGCCATGACGTCGTCGAGCAGGCTAAAGACGATGCCGCCGTGGGTGACGTCACGGTAACCGGTGTGCCGGCTGTCCGGCGTGAACTCTGCCCGGCACACGTCGTCTTCGATGCGGAACCGCACATTGAGCCCGATCGGATTACCCGGTCCGCACACGAAACAGCGGTTGGCTTCGTCATCCAGGGGCATTGGCAGGCCTCGGTGATTTCCCGCGCGAAGGTTATCACCATCGGGGCAAACGGACGCCTCCCCGCACTGTCCAACGCGAGATGAGGGTGAAGCGGAGGGTTGATTCCAACGCGAAGTGAGGGTGAAGGGATGTCAGGCGCATCATTTTGGAATGATCGTGGACATCCAAACGCGGCGGCTACGCACCATCGGGCAGCTTTGTGCCTTCATCGAGGGCAACGAGGCGGTGATCTTTCATCCCCAGGATCGGGGCGGGGTCTACACCTTCATTCGGGAAACGCTGGTGCGCTTCGGCTACGTGACGCTCGGCAAGCGGGACAAGGGGGTGGTGTTGAAGTTTCTGGTGGTTGCGACCGGCCATTCGCGCCAGCAGATGGAGCGTCTGGTCCGGCAGTGGCGCGAGACGGGGGTGATCCGGGATCGGCGGGGTGGCGCCCGCGGTCGACCGTTTGTACGCAAGTACAGCGGCGCGGACATCCGTCTGTTGGCGGAGGTCGACGAAGCGTTCGAGCAGATGTCGGGCTTGGCGACGCGCGAGATCCTGCGGCGCCAGTACGAGGTGTTTGGCGATCCGCGCTTCGAGCGGCTGGCGACGATTTCCAACGGGCACATCTACAATCTGCGCGCCTCCTCGACCTATCGCGCCAAGCGCACGGTATGGACCAAGACGCGGGCGGTGACGGTGAGCATCGGCCTGCGCCAGGCCCCGCAACCCGATGGGCAGCCGGGTCATGTCCGTGTCGACACCGTTCACCAAGGCGATCGGGACGGGATCAAGGGCGTGTATCTGATCAATTTGGTGGACGAGGTCACCCAGTTCGAGTTCGTCGGTGCGGTAGTGGGTATCTCTGAGCGCTTCCTGGTCCCGCTGCTCGAGGGGCTGTTGTTGTCCTTTCCGTTCCCGATCCTCGGCTTCCACGCCGACAACGGCAGCGAATACATCAACCACCAGGTCGCTGCGCTCCTCGAGAAGCTGCGCGTCGGGCGGTTCACCAAGTCCCGGTCCCGGCATTCCAACGACAACGCGCTGGTCGAGGGCAAGAACGCCAATGTGATCCGCAAGTGGTTCGGCCACGACCACATCCCGCAGCGCTTCGCGCCCGAGGTCAACCGCTTCGCGCAGGCCACCCTGTCCCCCTTCCTCAACTTCCACCGCCCCTGCCTGTTCGCCACCGAGTACCGGGACGGCCAAGGAAGGATTCGGCGCAAGTACCTCGCCGAGCACGTCATGACGCCCTACGCCAAACTCCGCAGCCTGGCCGACGCCGAGCACTTGCTCAAACCCGGCGTCCACTTTGCCTTGCTGGACGCCATGGCAACGGCCGAGACCGACCTGGAGGCCGTTCGGCGCGTGCAGGCCGAGCGGCGCGAGCTGTTCCGGCTCATCGGTGACGGCAGCACGGCCGTCCGAGCCGCCGGATGATGGGCGGCGGGTGGCGACATCAGGAGGCGGAACCGTCCTGTGGATTTGTGGACGAGTCCTTCGGACCGGCCCACGCCCTGCGGGCCGTGTGGACAGCCCGTGGACAACGCGCCAGGCGCGCGTTGCCCACCGCCTGCCCACACTCGCGGGCCTCTCGCCCACAACTCCACAGGACCGACAACCATTTTTTTTCACAAGTGGTCTGTACCACCGGAACCCATGCGTTCGATCCAGACCAACCGATTGGCTCGAAATCACCCAAGTCGCTCTTGACCAGCGACGCTTCTCGCCCAATCATCCCGTCATCGCGCAAACGGCATCCGACTTCAACAAGCCTCGCAACAAGACCAATTTCACCCTCACTTTCTCATTGGACAGCGGGCTCCCCGCCAAACGCACCTGCCGCCGGCTTGTGGTAGGGTCCGCGCTTCCCGTCCGTCCAGACCCGACCTTGAGCGACCTGCCCACCATCCGCAAACGGCTCGCCACCTACACCGGCAACACGTTCAGTCCCGACCGGCGAACGCGCCAAGCCGCCGTCGCCGTCGTTCTGCGCGAGTTCTCGAACGGCACCGAGGTCCTGTTCATCAAGCGCGCCATAAAGCCCGGCGATCCCTGGTCCGGGCAGATGGCCTTTCCGGGCGGACACCGCGACCCCACCGACAGCGGGCTCAAGGCGGCAGCCATGCGCGAAACCCTCGAGGAGGTGGGGCTGGACCTCGAGGATGAGGCCTATCTCGGCGCCCTGGATCATCACCGGGCCGCACCGCGCGGCCGACGCCTCGACATGCTGATCGCCCCGCACGTCTTCGAAATCGAGGGCGACCCCCGCTTCGAACTGAACTACGAGGTGGACGAGACAGTCTGGGCGCCCCTCGAACCGATGGTGCAGAACGAGCTGCACGACACCGAAACGCTTTCGATCACGGGCACCCCGACGGTGTTCAACGGCTACCGCCTGGCCGGCGGCCACTTCGTCTGGGGGCTTACCTACCGGATGCTGAAGGATTTCTTCCGGACCCTCGATCCCGGCTGGGCCGCGGTCGATCAGGAGTGAGCCCTATCGGGAACTGAAGGTTCCCGCGCAATCCAGGTTCGCACGCCGCGCCAGGTAACCTGCCGGTGCGGGGCATCGCCCGGTCAGCCATCGCCTCCCAGCAACTGCTCCACGGTGCCGTCGGTGCCGGAAACCTCCCCTTCGGCCGCGGCGCCCTGCGACTCCTCCAGGCCGAGGATCAGCGACGGCGCCACGAAGTCCTTCATCATTTCCCGCAAGCGGAACTCGTTGCTGGCGAAGGGGAAATTGACCGTCTGCAACGACATGACGACGAACATGCACCACTCCACGTACTTCTCGAGGGTAACCCCTTCGCGCAGACGGCCCTGCCGCTTCGCACGATCGTAGGTGGGGCGCGACCAGGCCATTGCCGCCTTGTAGCAGGCGGCAAACGAGTCGTCGATGCGCTCGTAGAGTTGTGCGCTGTTGTTGGCGAACAGCAGCTTCAGGGCCGGACGGCGGCGCAACTGGCGAATGAACCAGACGATGTCGTCGATGATCTGTTCCTCGAGGCCCACGTGCTCGTAGCGCTGGGTCTCGAAATCGGCCATCAGGGTTTCGAAATCCCGGATCACCGCCTGGTTCAGCACATCGTCGGCGTCCTTGAAATAGCGGTAGAAGGTGGTACGGCCGAGGCCCGCCCGATCGATGATGGCGCTGACCGTCGTGTTGTCGGTTCCCTGGCTGAGATAGAGCGCTACCGCGGTATCGAGGATGGTGCGGCGGGTATCTTCGGTACGCGCCTGCGGACGGCTCGGGCCGTTTCTGCTGCTCATCCCAAGCAAGCTAACAAAAACCCCCTTGATTCTCTACAGCCCGCCCTCCAAACCGGAACATAACTCCCGATTACATCCTCTTTCAGACTAAATAGAGAACAACTCGTTACCAAGAATCCCGATAAATGATTAATTTAGAACAATAAAATAAATTATGTGCTCTTAATGTTTATTTTAGGAACAAATCATCGTATTGTGTTCCTATTATTTGGAAGCGATCGCGGTGGCCCGGCCACACCGGCCATTGCACAGGGAGCAAGCCATGACCCTTCCCATCCCCTTCGGCTGGTTCGCCCTGACCCAAAGCCAGGACCTGCCGCCGGGCGGCGTCGAGCCGCTCTACTACTTCGGTGAACACCTGGTCCTGTTTCGCACGGAGGACGGCGAGCCGCACCTTCTGGAAGCGTTCTGTCCCCATCTGGGCGCCCACCTCGGCCACGGCGGCAAGATCGAGGGCAATGCCATAGCCTGCCCGTTTCACGGCTGGCAGTTCGACGGCAGCGGCACCTGCGTGAACGTGCCTTACGCCAGCCGCATTCCCAAACGGGCTACGCAGGGGCCCTGCATGCACAGCTATCCGGTCCAGGAGCGCAACCGGATGATCTGGGCCTGGTATCACCCGCGCCGCGTGGCGCCGCTGTGGGACATCGAGGACGTCCCCGAACTGAGCGACCCTGACTGGACCGATGCCGACTGTTATGACTGGGAAATCGAGTCACCCATCCAGGAGGCCGGCGAAAACGCCGTGGACATCGCCCACTTCGTCACGGTGCACACCGCCCAGGCCATGCCCAGGGCAACGATCACCCTCGATGGCCACCGGCGTGAAACCAGGCTGGTCTGCCCCATTCCGAGCATCGACGGCGAGGGCAACATCGACTTCACGAAGCTGGAGGACATCCACCTCGTCACCTGGGCCTGCGGGCCGGGTGTCAGCTATCAGAGTTTCAGCACCCGGCTGAAGACCGTGCTGTTCAGCGCCATAACCCCCATCACGGCAACCCGAATGAAGCTGTGGTTTGCCTTCACCAGGCCACGCGACCTCTCGCCGCAATTCGGCATGCTGGCCGATGCCCTGAACGCGGAAGTGGTCCGGCAGGTGGGACAGGACATTCCCATCTGGGAGAACAAGACCTTCCGCGCCTCGCCGATGCTGTGCGACGGCGACGGCCCGATCGCGAAGTACCGCGCCTGGTTCAGCCAGTTCTACGACGACGCGGCGGCGCAGTCCGCCCAGGCAGGGCCGGTCCCGGCCTCCGAACCCCGCGGGGACCCGGCGCTCGTCAGCCACGGTTGACGCGGCCCTGCCGCTCACCGCAATGGCTTCCTGCAAAACCGGCCGGAGGGACTACGCAGGAGATTCCTCTCGCCCGGTACGGCGCGCCCATCGGCCGCCTTTGCGGCTACAATCCACGGAACCTGAACAACGCAAGCCAAGTGAACAACGTAACCGTCCTCTGCAAGGTTGCCGCCAGCAACCGCTTGAGGAGGTGCGATTCGAGGAAGTAGAAAACAATGCCCAATGACCGCTTTACCGTAATCTCTTCCGATTGCCATGCCGGATTGCCGCCGGACATGTACCGGGACTATGTCGACCCGCAGCACCGGGAGGTCTTCGACATGGCCCTGCCCATGCAGAAGGCCGTCACCGACAAGTTCGAGCACATGTTCCTGGTCAAGGAGGCGAACGAGCAGTGGCGCTCCGGCGTCGAAGCGCAGTTGAGCGGCGCCTGGGATTATGAACGCCGCCTCGAAGTGCTCGACGGCGACGGCATCGCCGGCGAGATCATCTTCCCCGACGGCATCACGGAACAGAACGCCCCGCCGTTCGGCGCCGGGCTGTCGCTGCCCACCGAGGGCATCATGCCGGAGCTGCAATGGGCCGGCGCCCGGGCACACAACCGCTGGCTGGCGGAACTGTGCGCCCGCGACCCCGTGCGCCACTTCGGCGTGGCGGTCTGCCCGCTGCTGTGGGATATCGACCGCGCCGTGGAGGAAGTGCGTTTCGGCGCCGAAAACGGGCTGGGCGGCATGCTGATACCGCTGCTGCTCACCGATCAGTTCGAGCCCTACCACCACCCGCGCTACAACCCGTTCTGGGAGGCCTGCGAAGACCTCGGCATCGTCGTCTGCTTCCATTCCGGGCCGGGGCCCTTCAGCCACTTCTTCGGCAAGGGGTTTCCGGACAACGACCAGTCGCAGTACCCGGGCGCCCTGGGCGTCTACATCTCGGAAGTGTTCTTCTGGACCTGGCGGCCGCTGATTTTCATGCTCTGGGGCGGCGTCTTCGAGCGTTACCCGAAGTTGAAGGCCAGCGTCACGGAAACCGGCCAGGGCTGGCTCTTGCCGCCGATCTTCCGCATGCTCGACCACCACTACAACGACACCTTCTTCAGCGCCAAGCTCGGCGACTACCGCAGCCATCTTTCCATGGCGCCCACGGACTATTTCCGCAGAAACTGCGCCATCGGCGCATCGTGCATGCCCAGGTCCGATGCGGAAATGCGCCACCAACTGGGGATGAAGCAGATCATGTGGGGCACCGATTACCCGCATCCCGAAGGCACCTGGCCGCACACCCGGCCGCAGATGATCGACACCTTCAAGGGCCTGCCGGAAGACGACATCGCGGCCATGCTCGGTGGCAACGCCGCGGAGTTCTACAGGTTCGACCGCGCCGAACTCGACAAGATCGGCGAGCGCGTCGGGCCCCATCGGGCAAGCTTCGCGGCATAATCGGAATCGATACCGGTCGCGCCGGGGCTGCGCGTTCACGGTTGCGGTCAGCCGCTACGGCGCCCTTCGAAATCCGCTATCGCCAGGCCTGCGGCAACGCTGGTAAACGGGTCGTGTTCCACCATGCGCCCCGGAAACACGTCCTCCAGGATGCCGCGCACAGCGGGAATGAGTATCGACCCGCCCGTGCCGAGCACAATCTGAATGTCACGGGGCGCAAGACGGGCCCGTGCCAGGGTTGCATCAAGCGCCCGCCTGAACGAATCGAGCAGATCCGCGATCAGGGCTTCGAATTCGGGGCGTGACAGCGGCACGCGCACATCGAGTTCCGGAACGTCCAGTACAGCGCGCGGGGCGGTCGAGAGTTCCGCCTTGAGGTCCTTCAGGGTCTGAAAGACCACATACCCGAGATTCAGGCCGATGATGTCGCGCAACCGTTTGAACTTGGCGGCGCCCGGTCCCTTGCCCGCAATGCAGTCCAGTACGGCCGTGGTATAGCGGTTCTGGTTCAGCGTGTAGCTGACCGGCCAGTTCAGCAGCAGTTCCGCGTAGTCCTCGAAAGGGAAGCGGGTCTCGATTTCCCGGTTCATGCCGCGCCGCCGCCAGATCTCCCCTTCGCCCAGCAGGGGAAAGAGCAGCTTGCGGAACAACAGGCGGTCGATGTGGTCGCCGCCCAGCGCAATGCCATGGGTAGCGACAACCTCGAAGCCGCCGCGACCGCGCCGGAGCACACAGAAATCCAGCGTGCCACCGCCGAAGTCAACGGTCAGCAGGTACTTGCCCTCCACGCCCGGATTGGCATGCAGAAAACTCACCGCGGCCGCGATCGGTTCTGCGTAGAAGTGCTGTTCCCCCACTCCTGCATGCCGGTAGGCTTCGCCGAGCCGCGTGAGCGCGGTCTTGTTCCGGTATCGCTCGCGACCTTCGAAATTGACCGGATGGCCGAGATGTCCGTAGGTCGCCGCACCGGCAACCGGTCCGATGCGGTTGCGTATGTGCAACAGCAACGGGGTAATCAGTGCGACGAGGCGAAAAGGATGCTCGAAGACCAGCAGCCGGCGGACGCCGCTGTCGCCGAGCAGGCGCTTCACACCCCGGAACAGCCGGCCCCGGAGGCCGCTGTCGAGGAGCGGCCGCCCATAGATGAGCGTCGTTGAGGTCTGCAGCGGCGCCGGATCGTCGGGGCTGCCCTGTTCGACGAAATCGCTGCGCTCGCCGATGACTTCCGGAATCAGCTCCACCGTTCTGCCGGTGTTGCCCGCAATGTAGCTGTCGATGGCCCGTTGTCCCACCTGGGTCTGCAGGTCGCGGTCGATATAGGTCGCCGACGGCATCACGGGGTTGCCGTTCTCGAGATCGACGAGTGTCAGCACCTCACCGTCGAACACCGCGGCGGTGGAATTGGTGGTGCCGAAGTCGATGCCGATACCGAGTGTCATGATTTCGGTCGCCGGGCGCGGTCAGGGCGGAACCGGCGCGCAACCGGTGCATCCCGCAAGACGATCTCCGCTGACGGAGATCGGCCGAGCTTGGCCGGTCAGGGCCGCGCAAGGGCCTCCGCTTCACCGTCGTCGGCGAACGCCACGCCCGTGCCACCGAGCCCGCAATAGCCGTTGGGGACTTTCGCCAGATACTGCTGGTGATAGTGCTCCGCATAGTAGAACGGGCCGGCCGGCCGGATCTCGGTGGTGATGGCGCCGTATCCGGACTGGTTCAGCGCCTGCTGGAAGCGCTGCCGCGACGCTTCGGCCGCTGCCTGCTGGGCATCGCCGAACGTGTATATGGCCGAACGGTACTGGGTTCCCACATCGTTGCCCTGTCGCATGCCCTGGGTGGGATCGTGTGACTCCCAGAACACCTTGAGAAGTGCATCGTAGGACACCGCGGCAGGATCATGGACAACCAGTACCGCCTCGGTATGACCGGTCCGGCCGGAACAGACCTCTTCGTAGGCGGGATTCGGCGTAATGCCGCCGGCATACCCCACCGCCGTCACGAAAACCCCTTCGTTCTGCCAGAACTTGCGCTCCGCACCCCAGAAGCAGCCCAGCCCGAACACCGCGCGCTGCATGCCATCGGGAAAGGGCTCCTCAAGCGCCCTGCCGTTCACGAAGTGCCGGACAGGAAGCGGCATGGGCTGCGAGCGGCCGGGCAGGGCCTCGCCTTCGCCGGGTAGCCGGATGTTGTGTCCCCATGCCATGTTTCTGCCTCCAGGTCGGTCTGAGGGTTCGCATACCGTCAAGATGCGGCCAAGTCACATGATACCGATTCAAATCGGTGCTATAAAACGCGCCATGCGTTTATTGCTCGCCACGCCGCTGCTTCTGATCGCAACCGTACTGGCGGGTTGCCAGTCTGTTCCACCCGCCGACGCAGCAGGCGCCGACCGCCCGACTGCCGCAACGGTGGCCGGCCTGCGCCATGCGTTTCTCGACGGTGACAAGCTTCCCGACCAACTCCGGCAGTTGGCCGACCTCGAACTGCAGGCAATGCGGCTGGCGGAAGACGAACCGCTCAAGCTCGGCGCCATCGGCACCGCCATTCTGGACATCTGCCGGGGCAGCCTCACCGGTCACTACGCCCTGAGGCGTTTCTACGAACACCTGGATTCGCCGGATACGGCCGACTCGCACGCGGCGTGGATGGAAGCCATCCGGGCCCACATGGCCGGCAATGCCGACGGCTCGCCGGAGAACCCTTACAGCACCCTGACACCCGTCGAGGCCCAGATATTCGTAATCGCCGAGTCGCTGTCGCCGGTCGGCGCGATCTATCAGTCCAGCGAGCCGGAATCATTTCACATGCTGGTGGTCGGACGCCCGGAGCAGGGGCCGCTGCAGCAGTTTCACTTCAACCTCGACGCCCTCTACCGCACGACCGTGACGTCCCTGTCGGACAGGACGGCGGGGCAGGCTCCGCACTTCGAATTTACGCCGCTGACGCTCATGGGCATTCTCGCAAGAAGCGGCGATGCCACCGCCCAGGCGGCAGTGGGGGCCATGCTGATGGCCCGCAAGCAGTACGACGATGCCGTCGGCTGGCTGCGCACGGCATCGAGGACCGGCAACGTCATCGCCAACGTCATGCTGGCCCGCATTTTCTGGGAGAAATCGTTAACGGCGGAAACCGAAGACGACAGGCGCGAGGCGCTGGACCAGGTGATGGAAAACTACCTGCACGCCATCGCGCTCGGGTCGACCGATGCCATGTATGCGCTCGGCAGCCTCTACTTGACCGGCGCCTTCGGCGAGGACAACGAAGCGTCGGGTGTGCCCCTTTTGGACCAGGCCGGCGACCTCGGCCACAGCGAGGCGCTCCTCTACCTCGCCCATCTCTACTACGCCGGCGATGGCGTCGAACGGGACACGGCGCGGGCCGGCGTGTATTTCATTCGCTCCGCGGCGCTGCACAACTCCGCTGCCCGGCTCGGTTACGCCCGCTACCTTATGCGGGAACGCGAAGCAGCGCAGGGTGATGAACGCGCCGTTCGGTGGCTGCAGGAACTGGTGGACGAAAACGAGGACCCCCAGGCCATGCTGCTGCTCGGCAACCTGCACGCCCGCGGGATAGCGGCCAGGCAGAGTTTCCGCACCGCCCATCGCTGGTACCGCGATGCCGCGAAGGCCGCGCCCAATAACGCGGACATCGTCAACGAAGTGGCCTGGACGCTGACCGTTTCCGATCTCGCCCGGCTGCGCAAGGCGCGCTATGCGCGGAAAATCATGACCCGCATGATGGAAGCCGACGAACGGGCACGCACCAGCCCCGAATTTCTCGACACCTGGGCCGCAACCTTTGCGGCGAACGGCAACTTCGACGAAGCCGTGCGCTTGCAGCAACTTGCGCTCAAGGAGGCGACCGACGCCGACCGGGAGGATGTCATGGACATTCTCCAGGAACACCTCGACCTGTTCATGGCCAGACAACCCGTCATCGAACCCGCTCCTTGACACCCACCGCACTGCTCGCCGACAACGTTCCGCTCATCGACCTGAGGGCGCCGGCGGAGTTTGCCCAGGGCGCTTTTCCTGCATCTGTGAACCTGCCGCTGCTCACCGATGCCGAGCGCCACGAGGTCGGGCTCACCTACAAGCAGGACGGTCCGGACGCCGCCCTTGCCAGGGGCCACGAACTCGTCTCCGGCACGGTCCGCGCCGAGCGAACCCGGGCCTGGGCCGAGTTCGCCGACAGCCATTCCGGCTGCTGGCTCTATTGCTGGCGGGGCGGCCTGCGCTCGCGGATTGCCCAAACCTGGCTGGAAGAGGAAGGCGTCTCCGTGCCCAGGGTTGCCGGCGGGTTCAAGACCCTGCGCCGGGCATGTCTTGCCACACTGGAAGGCGCCACCGAAGATTCCAAACGCTGGCTGGTGCTGGCCGGCCGCACCGGCAGCGGCAAGACCCGGGTCATAAGCGGGCTTGCGAACGCGATCGACCTGGAGGGGCTGGCACAGCACAGGGGCTCCGCCTTCGGCGCCCGTCCCGGGGGACAACCCACCCCTATCGCCTTCGAAAACGCGCTGGCGGCCGCATACCTCGAACACGACGCCCCGACGCTGGTGCTCGAGGACGAAAGCCGAACCATTGGCCGTCTTGCCCTGCCGGCGGCGTGGCACGAGCGGATGGGCACGGCACCGCTGGCACTGCTCGAGGACACCATCGAAGAAAGGGTGCGCAATATCCGCTCCGAATACGTCGAAGAACCGCTAGCAGGCGGTATCTCCCGGGAAGACCTCCATGGCCGGCTTGCCGAGTCGCTCGACCGTATCCGCAAACGTCTCGGCGGCGACCGCCACGCGAGGATCAGGGCCGCTCTGGACGAGGGGTTTCGCAACGGCAATCACGAGCGATGGATCGGATTGTTGCTCGAGTGGTACTACGACCCCATGTACGACTATCAACTCGCCTCGAAACGCCGCCGCGTCGTTTTCCGCGGCAGTGCAGCGGCGGTTACCGAATACCTGCAAGCATCCTGACACGGACGCATCCGTTTCCCCTGCCTGCCCTCGGCAGGGAAAGGCCTTCGACACAGGTTGCATCCGCACCCATAGCGGCGAATTTCCGGCAGACGCAATTTTCCCCTGTCCGATCGGCCGATCAGCCATCCGGCTGCACCGCCGCGCTGCCGGTTCCTCCTGTCAACTCCGACGCTTTGGCGGCAATCGCTTCCTTCAGGTACTCGGCCAGCAACCTCACCCGGCGGGCGTAGCGCACCTCCGGCGCAATCAGAAGCCACAGTTCCTCCGATACCAGTGGCGCATCCGGCACCCGCGTGAGAGCTGGCTCGATGTCGCCCACCATGCAGGGCAACGCCGCAACTCCCGCTCCGGCCCGAAGCAGGGCAAGCAATTGGGATAGGGCGCCGCAACGGCTCACCACCGTAGCGTCGTTCCAACCCGCGGCCCTGATCGAATCGCAGGCGGCCCCCAGGTCCCCCGGCGGCAACCAATCAAGCCAGCGGGACGAGCGCCGGGGGCTGGCGAAACCGGGACGGATCCGGGCAGCGTAGGCGGTGACCGCGACGGCGCCGATGCTGCGGCCCACGAGATCCAGCGGCGGACTGGCCGTTACCTCCACGCCCAGGTCGCCATCTCCCCTTGTCAATGCCGGGCCCGCGGCTTCAAACAACCATTCCACCGTGATGCGGGAATAGGCGTCCGCCACACCCCCATATTCTTCAAGTACGCCGCCGAGCATCATGAACTCCGGCACTGCGATTCGAACCTTTCCTGCAAGCGCCTGGTCTTCCTCCCGGATCGCCCGTTCGATTCGGCCGAGGTTGGCTTCGACATCCTGCACCTTGTCGGCCGCGGCCGACCCTGCCGGCGTCAATACCAGACCGCGCGCCGTTCGGGCGAACAGCTTCGCCCCCAGGCGCCCTTCGAATTGCTCAATCCGCCGGGTAACGGTGGACGGGTTGACACCCAGGTCGCGGGCGGCGGCACGAACCGAGCCGCAGCGGGCGACGGCCGAAAAGAACTTGAAATCGTCCCAATCCATGTGTGACCCCGAATGCCAGGAATTTCGATCGGAGGACCAATGACAGTCTCGCGCTTGATAGCACTTGCGTTGCAAATATGCAACGGTGCGTTGCGTTACTGGAGGTTGCATTTGATGTTACCAAAAGTAACATAGGGGCCGTTGACTAAAGTTGACTGCAGCCCTCCCCACCTCGGGGAGACAAGCTGCACCCGGAGGGATACCCGACTTCCTTCCCTCCCCTCCCATCCCAGCGGGTATCCCTCTAATTTTCCCCGGCCGCAGCAGTTCCCTGGTTGAATCCGTTCAGTCGCAGCGTTCCGCCGACAACAGCGCACCGCTGCGTTCGAACACCTCCTCAGGCAGGCCCGACGCCTTCTTCAGCGCGACATCGCGGTCCCAGGGGTTGTCGATGGCTGCGATTGAACGCGCCTGTGCCCAGCCGATGGCTCCGATGTGGTAGTAGGGGGACACCAGCGGAAAGAACTGCAGGGGCCAGTCGGTACCGTACACCAGCCGGGAGACAAGGCCCGGCACGTCGAGCGCGCGCCCGAGGTAACCGAGCCTGTTGATCTGGGTGAGGCTGGAGATGTCCGCGTACAGGTTCGGGTGGCGCTCGAACAGCGGCAGGATGCGCTCGAAGTTGTCGATACCGTCGGTGTCGCCGGCGGCGGCGATGTGCGCGGCGATCACCGTGACCCCCAACGAGAGGGGAAGGGCAAGGCGCAGCGGGTCGCCGAGGTCATCGTCGGCGCTTGCGAACGAGCGCTCCCTTCCCGCGTGGCTCAACAGCGGCAGGCCAAGCGTAACCAGTTCCCGGTAGAACGGTTCGAGTACCGGGTCTGCCGGGTCGATGTGCATGATGTTGGGAATCCATTTGACGAGGAGAGCGCCGTCCGCCTTGACGCGTCGCAGTCGTTCGACGGCATCGCGACGATACGGATTGACGCTGGCGCCGAAACAGAGATTCCCGTACCGGGCCGTCTCGGCGGCGACGAAATCGTTGGGCACATAAACCTGCGTGGCGCTCCGGTCGAGGTTTCCCGCTGCGTCGATCGCACCGTCCATCGCCAGCACAACCGCTCTCGAGACCGTGCGTGAACGCGCCACGGATTCGCTGATGCGGGCAATGACGATGGCATCGCCCCGTTCTTCGAGTTCCCGTTCGCTGACGCCGAACGCGCGCAGGTAGATTGGAAAGCGAAGATTCTCGCGCATCGCCTCGTTGACAAAGGCGCCGCTGTCGCCGGCGCCGATGCCCGCCGTATGCACATGCATGTCCAGATAACCTGCGGCGGCGGTCTCCAGAGCTGCAAAAAGCATGAGAAGAGGCGCCAGCCGGACCAGATGCCGGTTTTCCGCGAGTGCGCTTTTCATGTCTTCTGCTCCCGATCGAACCAGGCAGCAGTGGCTGCCATCGTGGCGCGCAGACCGGCAAAGAGCGGCCGCCGCAGGTTACCGATGCAAATTACCCGCCGATTTATGAAACCGATTGCAAATCAATAACTCATTGAATTTTAACGAAGAGTTCCAAGGCCCACGCAGCTACCAGCGTTCAATCCGCCAACGAGAATTCCACTACGCAGCGCTGTTCGACGTGCCACGAATGAAACAACTGGAAATCAGGATTGACAACCCCATGTGTAATTTGGTCATATGCACAACGGGGGAGGAAAGGGAGAACGCGCGGCGTTTCTCCTGATCCAAAAAACGGCCGGGTTATCCCGGCCGTTTTCTCGTCTGATACCCGCGTTTCCAGCAATTGCCTGTTCCGACGGACCGGTGCGGACGGGTTCGGGCAGTCGGCGCCCCGCACCACCTTGCGGCCGCCAATCGACCTCGGTGGCCGCAATCACTCCCGGTTCCCACGTTCCGCGATCAAGCGCGCCCTCGCCAGTTCAATCGCCTCGCCGTAAACCTGTTCATTGATTTCCAGCGGGTGATCGTCGAACCGTGAGTAGTATTGTTCAGCCGACGGGGGCGCAAACGCCGGGATCTGTGCAACCAGTTCGGCGTACAGGGGGCCCCCGTGTCGTTGCCGTCCCGCCTCGTCCGCAGCGAACCCGTACAGGCGGCGAAACTTCCCGGCATCCTCGCCGGCGATTTCCTCGATCGCCCGGAAGTATGCAGCCTTGCGCATCGCCTCCCGGTAATCCTTCTCGAAGGACTTCACCTCCACTTCGTACTCGGACTCACTGGGCAGGCGCTCCCGGTACAGGCCTTCGAGCGTTTCCTGCGGGAATTCGAACCCCGCCGCCTCGAGATGCTCCAACGCCATACGCCGGTACGCAAGCCCAATCTCGGCCTCCGTGCCCATCGGTCCTGTCGATTCATCTGCCATCAGCATTCTCCTTGCGGCTGCAAGCCGACATGGGTATCACGCACGCGTCTGAACGCCCTTGCGTAAACCTCGCAGTGACAACCCTTGTACATGGGCTATGACGCCGGCATTCGAATAGAACTCTGAAGTTCAGACCATCGCCCGAAACGCCAGTTCCATCGACACCGTCGCAAACAGCCGACGCCCATCCGACCAGGCTGAACCGTCCCATCGCCTTACGGTCAAATTTTACCGCGACCGGATTGTCCCAGAACCAGCAGCCTGGCCTGGCCTGTTCACATGAAGGCCGCTCAGTGATTCTAGGTGCAGAGGCGCCAGTGCAGCCGGCCCGTCAGGCGTGGAACACCGCCTTGGTTATCGAGAAGCGAAAGGATTTGCCGTCAATCTCGGCATCCACCTCACTGTGGATGAACTCGTCCCGCTCGAAGGTGGTGCACAGGGTTTCCTGCATGATGTAGTCGCGGTGTTCGCCCGCCGCGGCCAGCAGTTCCCCGTCGCCATCGAAGCGCACGACAATGCGGTCGGTGACGTTCAGCCCCTTGTCCTTGCGCGCCCGCTGCACCCGGTTGACGATCTCGCGGCTGTACCCGCCGCGCACCAGCGCATCGTCCAGGGTGCAGTCGAGAGCGACGCCGATGAACCGGTTCGACACGGTTCCCGTACCGGGCCGCGCCTGTTGCAGAACCCGGATCTCTTCCGGGTCGAAGCGTTCGCCGTTCAGCTCTATAGTGCCGCCCGCCTGCAGGGTGTCGATGTCGGCGGCTGACAGCGACTCGATGAGTTTCTGAAACTCGCGCATGCGCTTGCCGAGCCGTTTTCCGAGTACCGGGAAATTGGGTTTGGCAACCCGCTCGATATAGCGCTGTTCGTCGGTTTCGTAGACGACGTCCCGCACGTTGAGTTCCGCCCTGACATAAAATTCCAGCCTCTCGAGTTGCTCGAGCAGGCCGGCATCGCGATTGACGATCACCAATTCCCTGAGCGGTGTGCGCAGCCCGATCCTCACTTCCTCGCGCTTCTGCCGCCCGAGCAGTATGACCTGCTGCATGCGGTTCACCGCCCGTTCGAGTTCCGGCTCGATTAGGCTCTCCTCCGGGTCCGGGTAGTCGCACAGATGCACCGAGTCGGGCTTCGGGGGGCGGTCGCCGAGGCTCGCCAGTTCCCGATAGAGATGGTCGGCCAGGAAGGGAGCGAACGGCGCCATCACCAGGCTCAGCTCGCGCAGCGCCGTGTAGAGCGTGCTGTAGGCAGCGATCTTGTCCGCGGTGATGTCCTCGCCCCAGAAGCGGTTCCGGTTCAGGCGGATGTACCAGTTGGTCAGTTCCTCGATGAACTCGAACAGCGCCGGCACCACGTTGTAGAGGCGGTAGGCATCCATTTCCCGGGCAACATTGCCCTTGAGGGTCTGCAGCCGGGACAGTATCCAGCGGTCGAGCACGTTGTCGCCAAGGTGGTCGCCCTTCTCCGGTGACCAGTCATCGATCTCGGCATAGGTTTTCAGGAAGGAGAAAGCGTTGTACCAGGGCAACAGGGCCCGGCGGGTCATGTCGCGTACGCCCTTGTCGGCGAAGCGCTGCTCCTCGCCGCGCACCAGGCCGGAGTTGATGAGGTAGAGCCTGAGCGCATCGGCGCCGTAGGTCTCCATCAGGTCGTCGGGCGGCGTGTAGTTCCTGAGCCGCTTCGACATCTTCTTGCCGTCGCCCGCCATGACCATGCCGTTGACGATCACGTTGCGGAACGCCGGCTTGTCATAGAGCGCTGCCGCCAGCACGGTGAGGGTGTAGAACCAGCCCCGGGTCTGGTCGAGGCCCTCCGAGATGAATTCCGCCGGGAAGGCCGCGGCGAACACCTCGGTGTTCTCGAACGGATAGTGCAGCTGGGCATAGGGCATGGAACCCGACTCGAACCAGCAGTCGAGCACCTCCGGGATGCGGCGGTAGGTACCCTCTTCCCCTGCCACCTCGAAGGTCAGCGGGTCGACGTGTTCGCGGTGCAGGTCGGCGACACGCACGCCGGTGCGTTCCTGCAGTTCGTCGATGGAGCCGATGCAGACGCGGCTGCCGGTGACGTCGTTGATCCAGATGGGCAGCGGCGTGCCCCATACCCGGTTGCGGGATATGGCCCAGTCGATGGCGCCGGCCAGCCAGTTGCCGAACCGGCCTTCCTTGATGTGCTCCGGTACCCAGCGAATCTGGTCGTTGGCGGCCAAAAGTTTATCGACGATGTCCGTTACCCGAACGTACCAGCTCGGCACCGCCCGGTAGATGAGCGGCGTATCGGAACGGTAGCAGTAGGGATAGGCGTGCTGCGTCACCTCGTGGCGGTAGAGTACGCCCGCGTCCTTGAGATTGCGGATGATCTCCCGGTCGGCTTCCTTGACATGCAGCCCAGCGAAGTCGGTGACTGCATCGGTGAACCGGCCTTGCATCGTCACCGGGCAGACGAAGGCGGCGATGCCGGCCTCCCGCAGTACGCGCTGGTCGTCCTCGCCGAATGCCGGCGCCTGGTGCACGAGGCCGGTGCCCTCGTCGGCGGTGACGTAACCGTCGCTCACCACAACGAAGGCGCCGTTGTCCCGTTCGGCGGCAAAGTACGGAAACGCCGGTTCATAACGGCGTTCGGCGAGTTCCCGCCCCTTGAGGGTCGCCCTGACTTCGAAGTCCCCGTAATCGGCCAGCCGCTCCGCCGCGAAATAGATGTCCCTGCCGGCGTCCGGGTCGTGCGCCTTCACGTAGTCGATGTCCGGGCCGACGCAGATCGCCAGGTTGGAAGGCAGCGTCCAGGGCGTGGTCGTCCACACGGACAGCCAGGCATCCTCGTCGGCGAGCTTCATCAGCACGGTGATCGCCGGGTCCTGAACCTCCAAGTAGTTGGCGGTGGCCTCGAAGTTGGACAGCGGCGTCTCCAGGGCCGTGGAGACCGGCATGATCTTGTTGCCCTGATAGATCAGGCCCTTGTCCCAGAGTTGCTTCACCACCCACCACAGCGACTCCATGTACCAGGCATCCATGGTCTTGTAGTCGTTGTCGAAATCCACCCAGCGGCCGAGCCGCGTAATGGTGTGGCGCCACTCCTGCACGTAGCGCTGTACGATGGCCCGGCACTCGTCGTTGTACCCGGCAATCCCCAGTTCTGCGACCGCCTCGTGCGCCGAGATGCCCAGGCGCTTGTCGATCTCGTGCTCGATGGGCAGCCCGTGGCAATCCCAGCCGAAGCGCCGCAGCACGTGGCGCCCCTTCATGGTCCAGTAGCGGGGGACGATGTCCTTGATGGTGCTGGAAACGATGTGCCCGTGGTGCGGCAGGCCCGTGGCGAACGGCGGCCCGTCGTAGAAGATGTAGGGCTTCTTGTCCTGGCGCGCCTCCATCGAGCGGTGGAAGACCTCGGAAGACTTCCACAACTCCAGAATCCGGTGCTCCATCTCAACGAAGGAAAAGGTGTTCTGAGCTGCAGCGGGTTCTGCCATCGCCTGTGGGCCCGTACGAATTGGCGGCGCATTGTACGGCATCCGTCAATGCCCGGGGCATAGCCCGGGGGCCATGGCCCCCGGGGGATACACCATTTGCGGAATTGCTGTCCAAAGCGCCGAGCGGGTATGAGGTACCGTCCTCCTGCGCGCCAGCGCCGCAAAACCCCGGTTCGGAAATTGATGGAGATCGAGATCAGGGAGAGACGATCTTCAGCATCTCCTCGATGCGCATCTTCAGCTTGTCGATCTTGCCGGCCACGAGCGGCACGAGAAGCTGATCGACCCCTTCGTCCTCGTAGCGCGGCACCGTCTCCCGGGTGACTGGCTGAAAGTTTGCCCCGATGCACACCTGCACGTCGGAGCGGCTGCGGCCGGCTGCGCGCAGATGCTCCGTCAGCCGGGCAATCCCCTCCCGCGTTCCCGCCGGGTCGCGGTTGAATCCGTACCAGCCATCGCCGTGGGAGGCCACCCGCCGCATGGCCGCGTGTGTCTCGCCGCCGAAATAGATCGGTGGATGGGGCTTCTGCACGGGCTTCGGGTTGGAGTAACAGGCGCTCAACTCGTAGGTTTCGCCGCTGTATTCCGACACGCCCGGCGCCCACAGCGCCTGCATGACCTCGATGTATTCCACGGTACGCCGGGCGCGGGTGGAAAAGTCCAGCTGCAGGTTGTCGAATTCTTCCTTGAGCCAGCCGATACCGACGCCGAAGTCGAAGCGCCCGCCCGAGAGATAGTCGAGGTCCGCCACCGTGCGGGCCGTATAGACGGGATTGCGCTGGGGAACCAGGCAGATGCCGGTGCCGAGACGTATGCGGCTGGTCACCGCGGCGACGTATATCAGGGCGGAAAAGGGATCGAGAATGCCCTCCGGTTCGCCCGGGATCCTGCCGTCCGCGGTGTAGGGGTAGGTCGAGTCGTACTCCGAAAAGAAGACGACGTGTTCCGGTACCCAAAGGGAATGGAAGCCGGCCTCCTCCACCAGTTGGGCCGCCTCCGCCACGAAGGCGGGCGACGTGTAGTGGTTGAATATCAGGTTCGCGCCGATTTTCATTTGGTATCTCCCGGAGTCTGCCCGTTTCCGGCACGCGACCCGGCCGGTACCGGTTCAATCGTAGCCCGCCCGGCACCGGGAAACCAAGTCCGCACGCGCGCTGCATCGAAACCCGCGACGCGGAACCGGCCCGGGCTTCTCGTACAATACGGGTTTCAGGTTGCGTCCGTCCGCAACAACCCACCCCGGAGGCCATGACAACCCAGGTTCCACCCCGTTCGGCCTATCCCTGGTTTCTGGCGAGTTCCAGTCTCTGGATGGCCGGCATGAGCCTGCAGGGTTTCCTGTTCACCTGGCTGCTGGTCGGAACGCTGGCGATACCCGCCGACGAGGTCGGTTTCGCCCGCTCGCTGGCCGAGTTCCCACCGCTGCTGATACTGCTGCTCGGCGGCATCCTGGGCGACCGCAGCAACGCCCGTTCCTACCTGATGACCATGCATCTACTCATGTGCATCCCGCCGCTGCTGGTCGCGATGGTGTTTGGGCTGGGCCTCCTGAACTACTGGTGGGTGGTGGGCTTCGCCGTGCTGATGGCCAGCATTCAATCGCTGTCCGATCCGGCCAGGCAGGCCACCCTCTCGCGGGTGGCGCGCATGGATGTGCAGCGCGCGGTCACGGTAATGACAGCCTGCACCTCCCTGGTTGGCCTGGCGGGGGTTTACGTGGGCGGCCAGATGGAAACCCTGGGGCTGACAACGGTGCTGGTCATTCAGTCGCTGTTGTTTCTGGCAGGTCTCGGCGCCGCCCGGCAGTTGCCCAGCCTGCCCGTGGCGGTCGCCGTCCAGCGCCCGGGACTGGCGTCGGGACTGAAAGCCGTGCTGCGCATCCCGCTCATCCGCGATGTCATCGGTCTTAACCTGCTGTCGAGCCTGTTCAATGCCGGCGCCTACGTCATCGCCATACCGTTCATCGTCAAGGACGTTTATCTCGGCAACGCCGAGACGCTCGCCACCGCCATGATCGTGTTTACGGCAGGTGCCATCGGCTCGAGCATCATCCTGCTGTACTTCATGCCGCTGAAACACCCGGGCCGGATATACCTGGGCATGCAGCTCACCCGGCTGGTGATCCTTGTTCTGATCTGGCTGCAGCCGGCATCCTGGCTCTTCCACCTGGCCCTGTTCGGCTGGGGCCTGCACATGGGCATAGGCACGACGCTGGTCCGCACCACCGTGCAGGAACTGGCGCCGGTGCAGGAGCGGGCGCAGATTCTCTCCCTGTTGCTGCTCAGCTTCATGGTTTCGGCGCCGGTCAGCGCCATTCTGCTCGGCCAGGTCATCGAACGCTGGGACCCCTTGAGCGCACTGGTGCCGGGCATGGTCATCTCCGTGGTGCTCTTTGTGCTTGGCACATGGCGCACGGAGCTCTGGCACTACCAGGCGCCGGGCACGGGCACCGTCCGCGCCGCCGGTTAGCGCGTCAACGACGCGCCAGTTGACGTATCCGCCCGGGCTGCCCGGACAGCCAGCGAAAGCGGAGCACCAGCGCAAAGGCGGCAACGGCAAGTCCGGCGGTCAGTCCCGTCCAGAACCCGTACAGCCCGAGATCGGACAATCCGAACAGGCCGAAGCCCAATGCCACGCCTACCGGGAGACCAATCACCCAGTACGCGACCGCTCCGATCAACATGGGTGTTCGCGTGTCCTTGTATCCGCGCAACGCTCCGGTACAGGTCGCCTGGGCATCGTCGAACAGCTGGAACGCCACGACAAACAACAGCAGCTCGGCGGCGAGCGCGAAGACAACCGCATCGGTGGTGTACAGGCCCGCGAGCCAGAAGCGCCCGAAAAAGATGGCGACTGCCGCCAGCAGCGCAAACGACATTGAGACGCCGATGGCGACCGCACCGCTCCTGCGGGCGCCGCGCTGGTCTTCCGCTCCGACGCTGTAGCCGATTCTCACCGATGCGGCAGCCCCCAGCGCCAGTCCCACCATGAACGTCAATCCGGCCACGCTGCTGGCGATCTGGTGCGCGGCAACGGCCTCGACGCCCAGCCGGCCTACCAAGAGCGTGATCAGCGAAAACATGCCGACCTCGATGAAGATCGCGAGACCGATCGGCAACCCCAGCAGGATCAATCGCCGGATCTCCCTCCCGTCGGGCGCGCTGAAGCGTGCAAAGACGCCGCAGACGCGCATGCGCGAAAAAGCCACGATCAGGGCCATGGTGAAGAACTGGCCGGTCATGACGATGGCGCTCGCATAGCCGCACCCCACGCCCCCCATGGCAGGCACGCCGAAACCACCGTGGATGAACAGCAGGTTGAGGGGCAGTTTCAGAACCAGCCCGGACAGCGCCACCACCATCGCCGGCACCGTCCAGGAATTGCCGTCGCAGAGGTAGCGTAGCGCCACGTAACCCAGCATGGGCAGAACGCCCCAGGACAGCGCATCGAGGTACGCGACCGCGATGGGAATGGCCAGCGGGTCGACTTCGATGATCCGGTAGATGCGCTCGGCGTTCCGCAGGAACAGGATCAGCCCAGCACCGCCGGCCAGGGCGATCCACCAGGCCTGGCGCACGACCTCGCCGGCTTCCCGTTCGCGCCCCGCCCCATGCAGTTGCGAAATGGACGGCATGAGTGACATGAGCACACCCACCACGAACAGGACCGAGGGCCAGAACAGGTTGCCGCCCAGCGCCACACCGGCGAGGTCTACCGCGCTGACGCGGCCGGCCATGATGGTGTCCATCACGCCCATCCCCATCTGCGACAGCTGCGCCAACATCATGGGCAGGGCCAGCCGCGACAACTGGCCCAGTTCGCGCCGGATCACCAACGATTCCCGGGAAACCAAGGAGCGCGCATTGTACCCGCATGGCCACTGCCGCTATCGCGCCCCGCCCGTCAATTTGGCCAGACGCAAACGAGAATGATTACCATATACAGGGCATTGGGCCTCCACACATGACGATAGAGGCCTTCTATCGCGACGATTCAAACTTTCGACTACCACTCGCGGGCACAGTTCGTATACTTCGACCGGCATCACCGATAGAAATCAGCAAGAGGACGCACCCAGATGGATCTCAAAGACAGCCAGACGGAACAGAACCTGAAGGACGCCTTTGCGGGCGAATCCCAGGCCAATCGCCGTTACCTTTATTTCGCCGCGAAAGCGGACGTGGAAGGCGAGAACGATGTCTCCGCGGTCTTCCGCTCCACGGCGGAAGGGGAGACCGGCCACGCGCACGGTCACCTGGAATACCTGGAAGCGGTCGGCGACCCGGCCACCGGGCTGCCCATCGGCACCACCAGCGACAACCTGAAGGCGGCCATTGCCGGCGAGACTCACGAGTACACCGACATGTATCCCGGCATGGCAAGGACCGCCCGGGACGAAGGGTTCGACGAGATCTCCGACTGGTTCGAGACGCTGGCCAAGGCCGAGCGGTCGCACGCCAATCGCTTTCAGAAAGCCCTGGACGCAATGGACTGACGGGTACCGCGGCCTGTCGTCGACGGCATTCCACCGGGAGTCCTGGCAGTCAGGGCTCCCGCGGGGAACAGGTTTCTTACCGATTCAGGCTCCACGGAGGCTGAGGATTCGTCATGGTGCGTGAAGGCAGTCTGGAAGCTCCTGAACGTCAGCCGCTCGGCTGGCAGGATGAGGGGTTCTATGACGAGGACAACCTCTACAAGGAACTGGAGCGGATATACGATATCTGCCACGGCTGCCGGCGTTGCGTCATGCTCTGCGATGCCTTTCCGACGCTTTTCGACCTGGTGGACGAGTCGCCGACGCTGGAGGTGGACGGTATTCCCAAGGAGGACTACACGAAGGTCGTCGACCAATGTTTCCTTTGCGACCTTTGTGCGGAGACCAAGTGCCCGTACCTGCCGCCTCACGAATGGGCAGTCGACTTTCCACACCTGATGCTTCGGGCCAAGGCCTGGCGGTTCAAGCAGGGGGACACCAAGTGGCGTGACCGGCTGATTACCAGCACCGACCGGGTTTTCGGTGCGCTGTCGATGCCCGGAATCGCTCAGACGGCGAATGCGGCTGGGGGGAGCAAGCCGCTGCGCAGGCTCGGCGAGCGCATCGCCGGCATTGCCGCGGATGCGCCGCTGCCGGTGTTCAACGCCAAGCCGCTGTCGAAGCGGGTAGGGGCCAGTGCCGGGGATGAGTTGGACGCCGTATCGTCCGATCGCACTACCGGCCGGGTGGCCATCTACGTTACCTGCTACGGCGACTACAACACGCCCGAGATCGTCGAGGACATGATCGCCGTTCTCAACCGCAACGGCATACCGGTGACCATCCTCAAGGATGCCGGCTGTTGCGGCATGCCGAAACTGGAACTCGGGGATCTCGACCGGGTGGCCGCCATCAAGGATGCCAACCTGCCGGCATTCCTGCAGGCCATCGAGGCGGGCTGCGACCTGCTGGCGCCGGTGCCGTCCTGCGTGCTGATGTACAAGCAGGAGTTGCCTCTCATGTTCCCGGACGACGAAGAGGTTGCCCGGGTGGCGGCGGCGTTCTTTGACCCCTTCGAGTACCTCATGCTACGCCACAAGGCCGGGCTCTTGAACACGGAGTTCAGGAACCCCCTCGGCAAGGTCGCTTACCACGTTGCCTGCCACCAGCGTGTGCAGAACATCGGCATGAAGACCCGCGAGTTCCTGAACCTGATCGAAGGCACCGAGGTCGCGGCAATCGAGCGTTGCTCGGGCCACGACGGCACCTACGCCGTGAAGGCGGAAACCCATGCCAAGGCCATGAAGATCGCCCGCCCGGTAGTCAACCGGGTCAGGCAGGCGGAACCTGACCGGTTCGGCTCCGACTGCCCCATGGCCGGGCGGCTGATCGCCCACGGCCTCGAGGGTCACGGCGAGACGGGCGAGGCCGAACATCCCATTTCCATGGTACGCGCCGCGTACGGCATCTGAAGCGGGCCCGGCATGGACAAGCTCGACCGGTCAAAGCTCTGGAGCCTGGAGCAGTACGCCACGGAACGGCCCGCGTTCCGCGCCGCGGTCATCGCCCACAAGAAACATCGGCAGCTGCCGTTGAACGACCACGCGACGCTCTACTTCGAGGACTTCACCACCATGAAGTACCAGGTGCAGGAGATGCTGCGGGTGGAGCGCATCTTCGAGCCGGCTCTGATCGAGGAGGAGATCGAAGCCTACAACCCCCTCATCCCCGACGGCGCCAACTGGAAGGCGACCTTCATGATCGAGTATCCGGACGTCGAGGAGCGGCGGCGCGCACTCGAGGCGCTCAGCGGCGTGGAGCACCGCGTCTGGGTACGCGCGGGCGACTGCCCCCGCATATGCTGCAACGCCAACGAGGACCTCGAGAGGTCCACCGAGGAGAAGACCGCCGCCGTGCATTTCATGCGCTTCGAACTCGATTCCCCGTCCATCGAAGCTCTCAGGTCCGGGGCGACCCTCAGTTTCGGCATTGATCACGATTTCATGCGCTGCGAGGTAAAGGTGAAAGGCGAAATACGCGCCGCCCTGCTCGCCGATCTCGACTGAACCGCCCGCCATCACCCGGTGTCCCGGAGGCACCGGCAGCCTCCGCAGCACCGACGCCGCCCGCGGCGGGTCACTTGAACGCGCCTGCAAAGACGCTTACTTTGGCTGGATGTCACTGAGCCAACCCAGCCCGCCGTTTGCGAAGCGCCGCGAGAGCGTCGCCTGCACGGGGCGCACGGGTCTCGCCCGCAAGTGATCAGGCAGTATCTCGGCGCCCTTCTGGTGCTGGCCGCGGGCATAGCCCTGGCAGTCATGATCGTGGCGGCCGGGCCCGAACTGCAGCAGAGCACCGCGGCGCCGAAGATTCCCGTCGTGCACGCTGCGCCGGCCTTGCCCAGGTGGGTGCAGATGACCGTCGACGCACACGGCGAAGTGCTGCCGAAGACCGAAAGCAACCTGGTATCGGAAGTCGCGGGGAGGGTGATCGCCGTGGCGCCAGGTATGGTTACCGGAGGCTTTTTCGCCACGGGCGATGTGCTGGTGGAGGTGGAACGTGTCGACTACGAGGTCGCCCTCGAACAGTCCCGGGCACACCTGGCCTCCGCCCGGAGCGAACTCGACAACGCCGGGAAGGATCATCGCAGGGCGGAGGAACTCGCCAAGACCCAGTCCGTGAGCGAGTCCAGAAGAGACGACGCCCTCAACCGGCTCACCATCGCCCGCGCCTCGCTGCGCGCGGCCGAGGCCAGCCTGGCCCGGGCCGAACGCGACCTCGCGCGCACCCGCCTGACGGCGCCCTACGATGGCCGCGTGCGCACCGAGCGGGTCGATGTGGGCCAGTTCGTGAACCGGGGGGAGACGATCGCCACCCTTTACTCCATCGACTACGCCGAAGTCCGCCTGCCCGTGCGCGATGTCGACCTCGCCTTTCTGCCGCTGTCGCTGGCGCGCACGGAGGACGGCACGCCCATGCCGAAAGTGATCCTGCGCGCCGAGTTTGCCGGCGCCGAACACGCCTGGGAGGCCCATGTGGTGCGTACGGAGGGTGAACTCGACCCACGCACGCGCATGGTCAACGTCATCGCCCAGGTACCGTCACCGTACGAGCCGGCCGGCAACGCACCGCCGTTGACCGTGGGCCTGTTCGTGGAAGCGGAAATCTTCGGCGTCTGGGTCGAAAACGTCATCGTCGTTCCACGCACCGCGCTGCAGGAAGGGGACCGGGTCTATGTGGTGGCCGAGGACGGCCGCCTGTCGTTCCGTGGCGTCGACGTCCTGCGCACGACCGGCGAGTCGGTCTATATCCGGGGCGGCGTGGAAACCGGCGAGATGATCTGCCTCTCCACACTGGCCAACGCCATCGAAGGGCAGCGCGTTCGGCCCATCGCCCTGGAAACCACCTGAGGCGACGGTCTGGTCTGACCGGCGCCTTCGCTGCAAGACAGGTCACGGAGTGACCGCCGGGGACTGCCGACAAGGCGACTTCGTCGTCTATACTTGACCGCTGATCGCAGGCAGGAATCGCCGAGGCCGTTCGTGCCGGGCGCGCCAGTCCGAACAGGGAGGATGCAAAGATGCCGGAATCCGATGGGCCGGGCGATGCAGGACAGCAGCCGCGCTGGCGCGGCATCCTGCAGCTGGCAGTCATCGTCGCGGCGATCCTGGCGGCGATCTTCTTCGCCCGCGCACCCAGCCGCGAATTCCTCGAGATCGATCCGAATCTGGCCCAGGCCCGCGTCGAGCCCACCGCGGCGGTCATCGAGCCGGTCGCAACCCGGGCATCCCACAAGGTGGTGCTGACCGGCACGGTGAGCACGCTCGGCAACGTGGCGGTGATACCGGAGGCATCCGGCGAAGTGGTCTGGGTGTCGGAGAATTTCCGCAGCGGCACCGAATTCCGCGCCAACGAAACACTCGCGAGAATCGACGCGCGCGAATTCGAACTGATCGTGGCGAACGCGAAACTCAAGCTGGTTGCCGCACAGGAAAACCTGAAGCAGCGGCTGGACGAGGCGGCGCGGGCTCCGCAGTTCAAGACGAAATTTCCCGGTGGGCACCTGAACCCCTGGCTCGCCACCGAAGGTACTATCGAGGAAGCCGAGGCTCTGATCGAAATCGCCCGCAACAAGATCGCGCTGGCGGAGATCGCTCTGGACGAGACCAGGATCCGGATGCCGTTCGACGGATACGTGCGCACCACCGCCCTGTCCCCCGGGCAGGTGGTGGAACGGGTGGTCACGAACGTCGGTGAAGTCTATGCGAAGAATCAGTTGCGGGTGCGCGCCCGCATCTCGGCCTTCGACCTGAATTCACTGCGACCGGTCATCGGCAAGAGGGCCGTCGCGGTCGCCGACGGCCGGGCCTACGAGACGGTGGTCGAACGGGTCTCGAAGGAGGTCGATATCGAGACGCGCCTGGCAAGCCTGTACCTCGAGGTGCTCGACCAGGAGAACGCGGAAATGCTGCCGCCGCCCGGCACCTTTGCGGACGTGACCGTGGAAGGGCCGATGCAGGACGACCTGTTCGTGCTGCCCGAATCCGCACTGCAGATCAACGGCAGCGTCTGGCTGGTCGATGACGGCACCCTCACCGCACACACCCCCGCTTCGGTGGGCTACAGCGACGGGGGCTGGCTGGTCCGGGCGTTCGACACCCGTGACGGCATCGTGGTGGGCCGCGTCCCAGGCGCGCGCGAAGGCCTGGGCGTAAACGCCGTACCCGCCGGAGCGGCGCAATAGGCACCCGGGCAGCCCCAGTACCGCGCAGGCAGGGAATCCGCCATGGCTGAATCTGCAAGCATCGGTGTTCCGGAAGCGGACGCGCACCGGGGCGTCATCGCCTACTTCGCCCGCAATCCCGTCGCCGCCAACGTACTGCTGTTCCTGCTGTTTGTCGGCGGGCTGATCGCCTCCGACCTGATCACCCTCGAAACCTTCCCCAAGTACGACCCGCGCATCGTCCGCATCGAAGTCCCTTACCCGGCCGCGACCCCCGCGGAAGTCGAGGAAGACATCGTCAAGCGCATCGAGGAAAGCCTGGTGGGCACCATCGGCGTCGCTCGCACCATCTCCAGTTCCCGGGAGGAACTGGCCGTCGTCGACGTGGAAATGGAACCCTTCGCCGACGACATCGACACCCTGAATTTCGTGCGCACGGCCATCGATCGCATCGAGGATTTCCCGCCGCTCAATGCCGACGAGCCGGAAGTCACCAAGGTCGAGGTCAGCCGCAACGTGCTGACCGTTGCCGTGAGTTCCGGGGCACTGGACCCTTACCAACTGCGCCTTGCGGCGGAGTCGCTGAGGGACCGGCTGCTGCTGCTGTCCGGCATATCCATCATCGAGCTGTTCGGAACGAAGGACCAGGAGATTCAGATCGAGCTCAGCGAGGAGACGCTGCGCCAGTACGGCATTACCCTGGACCACGTGGTCAGCGCCATCCGGCGCACCTCGGTGAACGTCACCGGCGGCGAACTGCGCACCGGGTCGGGCGACATCATCATGAGCACGCTGGCGAAACGCGACTACGCCGGCCAGTTCGCCGACGTGGTGGTCATCGCCCGGGCGGACGGGTCGCTGGTACGCCTCGGCGACATCGCCCGGCTGCACGACAGCCTGCTGGAGCACGACACCGTCACCACCGTCAACGGCGTGCCCACCATTTTTCTCCAGGTCAAGGTCTCCGCCGATACCTCCCCCCAGAAAGCGAGTGCTCAGGTGCGCGACTACCTGGCGGGCTTCGAGGCCGCCGACACCGTCGGGGTGGCCATCTGGGAAGACGAGACCTGGGCGGTCGAGGACCGCACGTACCTGATCATCAAGAACGGGATATTCGGCCTGATCCTGGTGTTCGCCGCGCTCATGCTGCTGTTCGACCTGCGCATCGCGACCTGGGTGGCGCTCGGCGTTCCGGTGGTGTTCGTGGCCTCGCTGATCGTCTTTCCCTTCTTCGGCCTCACCCTGAATGTCATCACGCTGTTCGCATTCTTCATACTGATCGGCATCGTCGTGGACGACGCGATCGTGGTGGGCGAGAACATCGCCACCCACCGGGACCGGGGCGCAACGGGCGCCGAGGGCGCCATTGCCGGCACCCGGGAAGTCATCGCTCCCATTGCGGTCGGCGCCTTCACCACCATGGCGGCATTCGCCACACTGCTGCCGCTCGACGGGGTGATCGGGCAGATGTTTGCCGTTATCCCGATCGTGGTCGTGGTCGTGCTGCTGCTGTCGCTGTTCGAAGCGGCCATCGTCCTCCCCGGCCACCTGGCCAGATCGGGGCGCTGGAGCGCCTGGCCCCTTGCGGCGATTCAACAGCGGTGCCATGCCGCCGTCCAGGCGGTCATCGAAGCCAGGATCGTTCCCCTGATTTCCTGGTCGGTGCGGCGCCTGCAGTGGCCGCCGGTCATCGTTGCAGGCAGCGTCCTGGTTGCCGCCTGCCTGCTTGTGTTCGGCATCGTCAATTTCGACCCGAGCCTGCGGGTGGTGGACGAGAAGAACGTCCAGGTCGACCTGGTGCTGCCCAGTGACGCACGGCCCGAAGACCTGCAGGCCGCCACGGAATATGCGGTCGCTGCAGCGGCACGCGTGAACGGCGAATTCGGCGGCCGGGCGGTCGATGCAACAGCCGTGGCCATCGGCCGTCACTTCCCCATGGAAACCTACCGGGGCGCCGATGCGGGCCGGTACCGGGGCAATCTGGCCTCGGTGCAGCTGCGGCTCAATCCGCCGGATGTGCGCGGCGTGACCATCGAAGAACTGCAGCACCGCTGGCGCCTTTCCCTGGCCGACATGCCAGGCGTGGAGTCGGTGAGCTTCCCCACCAGGCAGACGCAGACATCGAGCACGCTGTCGTATGCGCTGATGCATCCGGACCCCGACGTTCTCGCCGATGCCGCCGGGGAATTGCGCGAGGCTCTCACCAGGCTTGACGGGATCGGCCGGGTCAACGACTCGATCGAGCGGGGCAAGCGCCGTTTCGATGTGCGCCTGAACGCCGCCGGTCATGCGGCCGGCCTGAGCGCGGCATTGGTCGCCACCCAGTTGCGCAACGGCTTCTACGGCGCCGAAGCGCAACGCATCCAGCGGGGCCGGGAGGAGGTTCTGGTGATGGTGCGCTACCCCGAGGACCGGCGCACCAGCTACGCGGAGCTGCTGAACGAACGCATCAACCTGCCGGCCAGCCGGGAACAGGTTCCGCTGTACACGGTGGCCGAGATCACGGAAACCCGCGGCATCGCAAACCGGCTGCGCATCGACGGGCGCAGCGCCGCGGTGGTCACCGCCGGATACCATGCCACGCGGCTGTTCGCCGGCGACCTTGCCGATGAGGTGGAGACGCGGATGCTCCCGGGCC
Organism: Pseudomonadales bacterium; assembly: GCA_963663395.1. Lineage (GTDB taxonomy): Bacteria > Pseudomonadota > Gammaproteobacteria > Pseudomonadales > Azotimanducaceae > Azophilus. The sequence continues at coordinate 1,589,409 of OY760226.1, read as the reverse complement.
TGGAGAGCCGCTACCCCGATATCCAGATCCGCAAGCACGGGGCGAACCGGGACATGCAGCGCCTCACGGACATCCTGGCGCTCTCGGTGCCCATTGCATTGCTGGTCATGTACTGCCTGATCGCCTCGTTCCTGCGCAGTTTCGTGCAGCCGCTCTTGGCCCTGGCGGGCATTCCCATGGCGTTCGTGGGCGCGGTGCTCGGCCACCTGGTGCTGGGTTACGGGTTCAGCAACACGTCGGTATTCGGCCTGATCGCGGTTTCCGGCGTCATCGTCAACGACACGATCCTGCTGATGTACCGGTACAACCAGATGGTCCGGGACTCGGACATCCCGGAAATCGCGGCCATTTCCGCGGCCACCCGGCAGCGCGCCCGGGCAATCCTGCTCACCAGCGTGACCACCCTGCTCGGCCTGCTGCCCATCCTGTTCAGCGGCGACGAGGCCATCCAGTTCCTGATTCCGCTGGTGGTGAGCATCGCCTTCGGCCTGGTGTTCGCGGGCATCGGCCTGCTGTTCTTCCTGCCGTCGGTCATCATGATGGTGGAATTGGCGAAGGGGCGGCTCGGCCGCCGGCGGTTCGCGGGCTGACGTTGCCGGCGGTTTGGCGACGCCCGATGAGCGACCGATGAGCGAAACGAACAATCCGAGCGCCTCCGCAAAAGGGCCGCCGTCGTTGATCGATTACTTCGCGCGCAACCACATCGCCGTCTACCTGATCACCTTCCTGCTGCTGGTGCTCGGCGTCGTCGCAATCTTCAACAGCACCATCGAACGCTATCCGGAACTCGACCTGCGAACCATTGCGGTGAACGTGCCCTACGACGGCGCAACGCCGCGGGAAGTCGAAGAGGACATCATTCGCCGCATCGAGGAGAGCATCGCCGGCCTCGACGGGGTGGACCGGATCACCTCCAATGCCTGGGAGGGCCGCGCCGAGGTTCTCATCGAGCTGAAGCAATGGGTCGACTCAGTCTCACGGCTGGAGACGGTGCGAACCGCCGTGGAACGCATCGAGGACTTTCCTCCCCCGAACGCCGACCCACCGGAAGTGGTCCGCAAGGAGATCGTCAGGGAAGTGGTGTCGCTCGCCGTCACTTCGCCGACGGCCGGCGAGAACCAACTCCGGCGCACGGCGGAGGACCTGCGCGAACAGCTCCTGCTGCTGCCCAATGTGGGCATCGTCGAACTCATCGGCGCCCGGGAGCGGGAAATCCAGATCGACATCGACGAATCGAGACTGCGCCGGCATCACCTGACCATCGCCGAAGTCGTGGCGCTCGTCCGCCGGGCCTCGGTGAACGTGACCGGCGGCAGCATCCGCACGGAATCCGGGACCATCGTCATGAGCATGATGGACAAACGCGTGCGGGGGGAGGAGTTTCGGGACATCGTCATTCTCAGCCGGCCCGACGGCGCCATCGTCCGGCTCGGCGACATCGCCACCGTCCGCGACGGGTTCATCGACGACCCGCTCATCAATACCGTCAACGGTGTGCCCGCGGTCTTCGTGCATGTGCAGGCGCCTCCCCGGGCGGACCCGGACGATGTCATCGCCGAGGTCGAGCGCTTCCTGCCCACCTACACCGCGCCCCCGGGAACCGCTGTCGAACTGTGGCTGGACGAAACCTACAAGATCAAGAAGCCGCTGCAGTCCGTTGCCAACAACGGCATGATCAGCGCGGCGCTGGTCTTCATCCTGCTGATCCTCCTGTTCGACCTGCGCGTCGGGGTGTGGATCGGCATCGGCATTCCCACCGCGATCATCGGTTCCTTCATTCTCCTGTACCTGCTCGGCATATCGATCAGCTGGTTCATCGTCTGGGGCATCGCCATGATCATCGGCATCGTGGTCGACGATGCCATTGTCGTGGGCGAGAACATCGCCCGCCTGCGCGCGCTCGGCGTTCCGGCCCGTGAAGCATCGATCCGCGGCGCCCGGGAAGTCATGGCGCCAGTCCTGGTCGGCGTGCTGACGACCATGGTCGCATTCTCCGTACTGCTGCCGCTCGACGGCAACCTGGGGCAGATGTTCAGCTACACGGGCATCGGCGTACTCGCCGTACTGCTGCTTTCGCTCATCGACTGCTTCCTGCTGCTGCCCGCGCACCTGTCCGGCGAGCGCGATCTGAGCCGCTGGCCCCTGACCCTGATACAGGCGAGGGCGGGTGGTGCCTTTCAGGGATTCATCGACCGGCGGCTGATGCCGGGCATCGCTTTCTCGGTGCGCCGCCCGCTGGTGGCGATTGCAGGCGTTGCGCTGCTCGTTCTGGTCGCCGTCAGCCTGTTTACGGGCAATGCCGTGCGCTACAACGCCGCGGACAACCGGCTCGACGAGCAGAAGCTGCAGGCCGACCTGACCATGACGGCGGGTTCCACTTTCGGCGACACGGTGCGCGCTGTCGAGCGCATCGTCCAGGCCGCCTGGGCGGCCAATCGCGAAGCCGGCGGGACGGGGGTCAACGCCATCAACGTGATCGTCGGCCAGCACAAGGGCGTCGAAACCATGCTGGGCGCGGAAGTCCCCGACCCGGCGCCCCACCTGGCAACCGTCCAGTTGCGCCTGAACCTGCCCCCGGAACGGGCCATTACCACCGACGAGATCAAGCAGCTCTGGATCGACAATATCGGCGTCGTGCGCGGATCGGACAAGCTGGCATTCCCCACGACCCGCACGGCCACCGCCTCCAGTCTCGGCTACGCGCTGCTGCACCCCGATGACGACACCGTGGTCGCCGCGGCAAGCGAGCTGAAGGAGCGGATGAAGAACCACCCCTTCATCTATCAGATCGACGACACGCTCGAGCTGGGCAACGTTCGCTACGAGGTTCACCTGACGGACGCCGGACGTTCTTCGGGCCTGACCGCCATGGCGCTGGCGAGGCAACTGCGCGACCGCTTCTACGGGGCGGAAGTGGACCAGGTGGTGCGGCACAAGGAAGAAATCGAGGTCATGGCGCGATACCCCGTCGAAAAGCGCGCACGAACCAGCGATCTTCACGACGAACTCATCGGCCTGCCGAACGGCGACGTGGCGGCCTTTTCCAGTATCGCCGAGATCGCCCAGACCCAGGACCTCAAGCAGCGCCAGCGCATCGACGGCTTGCCCGCGGCCTCGGTGAACGCCTTCTACAACGTGGCGATGACCAGCTCCAGGGAACTCGGCGGGCTCATCGAGGGAAGCTGGCTGCCGGAGCTCAGGCAGAAATACCCGGGGCTTTCGATTCTGCCTGACGGTACCAGGCGCGACACGGCCAAGGTGGGGAGGAGCCTCGGCGTCTATTTCCCGGCAGCCGTCCTCCTGATCTTCGTGCTCGTCGCCATCCAGCTGCGCAGCATCCTGCAGCCGTTCTACGTGCTGCTCGGCATTCCGCTGGCGTTCGCCGGGTCTATCTACCTGCACTGGGTGCTGGGTTACGACCTGACGCTCTCCTCCATTTTCGGGCTGATCGCGGTCACGGGCGTGGTCATCAACGACTCGCTGGTGCTGCTCGACCGGTACAACCGGATTCGCCGGGATGAACCGCGGTTGTCCGTGAGCGATGCCGTCATGCAGGCAACGCAGCTGCGCGCGCGGCCCATCGTGCTCACGACGGTAACCACTGTCGTGGGTCTCGCGCCCCTGCTCTACGACAAGTCGGAGATCCTGAGGTTTCTCATTCCCCTGGTGGTCAGCCTGGCCGGGGGCCTGATCTTCGCGAGTTTCGGCATCCTGCTGCTGCTGCCCGCCATCCTGGTCCTGGTCGAGCGGCTGCGGGCCATGCTGCCAGGGCGCGCCGGCCAACCCGCCAGCGCGGCCTTCCCATGAAAAAGATGATCGCCTGGTTCGCCACCAATCACGTGGCGGCGAATCTGGTGATGGGGTTCGCGGTGTTCGCGGGCCTCGCCTCGCTCAGCCGCATTCCGGTCAAGCTCTACCCCGACGTCGACCTGCCCCTGATCATCGTCACCGTGCCTTACCTCGGTGCCGCTCCGGAGGAAGTCGAGTCGGGCGTCTGCACCCGCATCGAGGAAAGCCTGGAGGGCATCACCGGCATCCGGGAAGTGCGCTCCATCTCGGCGGAAGGGATGTGCACGGTCCAGGTCGAGCTGTTCTTCGACACGGACCGGATGCAGACCCTCGGCGAGGTGGAGAACCAGGTCTACGCCATCGAGACCTTCCCCGATGAAGCAGAGCGGCCCATCATCCAGGTGGCCACCGCCGACAACGTGGTCATCGAGGTGGCCGTTACCGGGCCGACGGACGAACGCACACTCAAGGAAATGGGCCGCCGGGTGCGCGACGACATCCTCAGGCTGCCGGGCATCACCCAGGCCATGATGGTCAACGAACCGCCCTACGAGATCTCGGTGGAGGTCTCCGAAGTATCCCTGTCGCGCAACAACCTGACCTTCGACGATGTGGCGGACGCCTTGCGCGAACGCTCGCTGGACCTGCCCGGGGGCTCGGTCAAGACCGACCAGGGAGAGATTCTGCTGCGCACTGCCGGGCAGGCCTACTGGGGGCATGAACTGGAAAAGCTGACCGTCACCACGCGCAGCGACGGCACGCGGGTCATGTTGAGCGATGTGGCGCACGTGGTGGACGGTTTCGAAGATACCGGGCAGGGATTGACCTTCGACGGCAGGCCCGCCGCCCTGGTGCAGGTGTTCCGGGTCGGCAACCAGGATGTGCGCAGCGTGGCCGGGACGGTGCGCCGCTACGTGGCGGAGGCCGCATCGGACTATCCCGAGGGCGTCGACCTGACGGTATGGAGAGATACATCCGTCACCCTGGCCTTCCGCCTGCAGGCGCTGGTAGACAGCGGTGTCCAGGGGCTCCTGTTCGTGCTGATCCTGCTGGCGCTGTTTCTGCGGCCACACCTCGCTCTGTGGGTGGCTGCCGGGATTCCCATCGCCTTCCTGGGCGCCATCTTCCTGATCTACTGGTTCGGTTTTTCCATCGACGCCCTGTCCGTCATGGGCTTCATCCTGGCACTGGGCATGCTCGTCGACGATGCGGTGGTGGTCGGCGAAAACGTCTATTCCGCCCAGGAGCGGGGCGGGGGCAAGCTCGCCGGAGCCATCAAGGGCGCCCAGGACGTGCTGGTGCCCGTCACCTTCGGCGTGATCACCACCACGGTGGCCTTCCTGCCCCTGCTGTTTGCGGTGGGCACCATCGGCCAGGCCTACGGGTTCATGGCCGTGGTGGTCATCTGCTGCCTGATTTTCTCCCTCATCGAGTGCCAGATGGTGCTGCCCGCGCACCTCGGTCACGGCAGCGGGCGCCTGCCCCTCGGCGACTTCGGCCTGACACTGCTGGCAACCGGCGTGGTCGCGGCGCTGGCGCTGACGCCGGACCTGCGTACCGGCAGCGCGGTAGCCGTGGTCGTGGTCGCTGCCGTATGCGCGGCCCACATTTCCGGACTGCTGAGCAAGGCCGCGGGCGGATTCGCCCGCGCCCAGGTGCTGTTCGAGTCCGGCCTGTCATGGCTGATCCACAAGCCGTTCCGCCAGCTCGCCGATACCGCCTTCCGGCAGCGATACATAACCGTGGCCATTGCCGTCGGGATGCTCGCGTCCGCATTCGCCCTGCTCGCCGGCGGCCATCTGCCGTTTTCGGTGAGAACGCCGCAGACCGGCGACAGCGTGGTCGCCAAACTGACAATGCCGATGGGTGTCTCCGAGCGGGCCATGGAACAGGCGCTCGGCCAGTTGTCGGAGACGGCAGGCGAACTGCGCCGGCAACTCGACGAGGAATTCGAGGAACCGGTGGTGCTGCACGTTCTCGAGTCCAGGGGCGGGCAGTTCGCCGCCCCGGCAGGCCTCGGTTACCGGGTCGACGATGTGGGCACGCACCTCGGCGAGGTCACCATGCAACTGACGCCCGGCGAGCAGCGGACGATCACCACCAATGCGGTCGCCGCCCGGTGGCGCGACGCGGTCGGCCCCATCGCCGATGCGGTCGAACTCGCCTTCATCACCGACCGGGTCCCGGGCGCCCCGGACATAGACATCCGCATCGGCGGCAACGACCGGGACGAAATGCTCGCGGTGGCGGCGGCCATCCGCCGTCAACTGGCCGAGTTTCCCGGTGTTTACGAAGTCACCGACTCGCTGACTTCCGGCAAACCGGAAGTGAAACTGTCGGTGACGCCCGCCGGTGAGGCCCTGGGAATCACGCTGGCCGACCTGGGTCGCCAGGTGCGCCAGGCGTTCTACGGCGAGGAGGCGCAGCGGATCCAGCGCGGCCGCGACGACATCCGCATCATGGTGCGCTACACGGAAGAGGAGCGCCGTTCCCTGGAATCGCTCTACGGCCTGCGCATCCGCACGCCGGACGGCGGCGAAGTGCCGTTTGCAACCGTTGCCGACGTGGAATCCGGGCGCGGTTTCCCGGTGATCGAGCGCACCAACGGCAGGCGCTTTGCCTGGATCACCGCCGAGGTCGACCCCGCGGTCACTTCCGCCGCCGCCGTGCTCGCCGGGCTCGACTCCGGGTTCCTGCAGCGCACGGTCGCCCCCTATCCGGACATCTCCTACTGGTTCAAGAGCGCCGAGGAGCAAACGGAACTCGCCGGAACCCTGGGGCCGCTGTTCCTGTTCGTATTGCTCGCCATCTACGCGCTGCTGGCCATGCCGCTGGGCTCGTACACGCAACCGCTGATCATCATGTCGGTGCTGCCGTTCGCCCTGGTGGGCGCAGTCTGGGGGCACGCCCTGATGAAGCCGTTGGGCATAATCCACGGCCTGTCCGTCTCGTCGCTGTTCGGCGTCGTGGCCGCATCCGGGGTCGTCGTCAATTCCACCCTGGTGCTGATTCACGGCGTCAATCGTTTCCAGGCCGGGGGCGATTCGCTGTTCGACGCCCTGACCAACTCCGCAGTCACCCGCTTCCGCCCCATCCTGATCACCACGGCCACCACGTTCGCGGGCCTGACCCCGCTGATGCTGAACGACAGCACCCAGGCTCAGCTGCTCGTGCCCATGGCCATCGCACTGGCATTCGGCATCCTGGTTTCCGCACCGGCCGCCCTGCTGCTGGTGCCGGCGTTCTGGCTCGTGGCCGACGACATCGGCAGCGGCGCCAGGCGCATCTCGAGCCTGGTCGGCGGCGTCATCGGCGGGGCGCCGCGCCTGGTCACCTGGATGTCGCGCCACCCCTACGTGGCGGAAAGCCTGCGCAGCCGGGAGTTCCGGGATCTGGAGCTGCCTGCCGATCTCGATCTCGACCCGGAATCGGCCAGGATGGCCCAACAAGGACTGGTACGCCTGTACTACGAGAATGAATTCGATGCCGGGGCGATGGGCAACGAGTTCAGCGAGATTGCCGCCAGGACAGAAGCCAGCGACGCGCTTGTTGACGAGGCCCGCACCTGGGCCGAACAGCGCACGATCCAGCTCGGCGTGCACATGGCCCGGAGTGCCATGGCGCCCGTCGATGCGACGCGCCCGATCTCGAACATCCTGGACACCTGCCTGGCTGCGCTGCTGGCCACGGCGAAGCGCGAGTTCGCGCGGGAGCACGGCGAGATTCCCAACGCCCGGGCCGGCCTGGTCGCACTCGGCGCCGCCGGACGCCGCGAACTGGCGACGGGCGCGCCCCTCGAGCTGCTGTTCATCTACGACCACGGTCCCGTGCCGGCGGGCGTGGTGGTGGAGACACCGGAAAACTGGCACGAGCAACTGCTGCAACGCCTCATGGTGCTCGTTCGCAATCTCTCCGCCGAAGGCATGCTGTTCGAGCCCCGGCGCCCCTACGCATTGCAGGACACCAACGGCGATGCACCCGCGTGTTCGATGCGGCGGCTACGGGAGTACCTGGAGGCCGGGGCAACCCCCGTTGACCTGCGCATGCTCACCCACGCCCGGGTCATCTCCGCCGAGAACGGTCTCGCCGGCGAGTTCGAGGACTTGCGACGATCCGCGCTTGCACGCACGCGGGAACTGGGCCCGGTCGTCCGCGAGATCTCGGACATCCGGCGGCAGGCCACGCAGCACCACGATGCCGAGGACATCTGGGCCATCGGCACGTTTCGCGGCGGGCTCGGCGACGTGGTGCTGGCCGCGGAATACCTGCAGCTCGCCGGCGCCGCGCCCGCCTCAGGCGTCAACACCCTGCATGAGACCTTCGAGGCCGCCGCTCACCGGCAACTGCTGGAAGCCGACACCGCCCGTGAACTGGGCGAAGCCGCCGCCCTGTGGCAGAACCTCGACGGCTTCTTCCGCATGACCTGCGGCGGCGCCTTCGACCCCAAGGCAACCACACCGGAACAGAAACTGCAGATCGCCGCGTTGGCGGGAACCGACAACTTCGACAACCTGCTGCGCATCATCTCCGATACCGCCGTGCGCACCTCGGTGCACCTGCACGAGTTGCTCATACGCACCATCAGGGTCTGACAAACCGTCCGGCATCAGAGTTTCCGCCCCAAGCTCCGAGGCGTTCCGCGCAAGCCACATTGGTTGGGCGCAGGAAAAGGGTTCGACCCGCCTACCAGGGACTGGACTTCGACGACTCCGCGTGGTCGGGCAGCCTGTAGGTCATGCCCGTTTCGTCGTAAACCGAGATCTGCAGCAACTGGGTGAAGTTGTCGTACTTGATCTTCTGCCGGCTCTTCACGACCTGCTGCACCCGCTGTTTCATCCGCCACCCCCACAGCGCGCCCACCGAGAACATCTGCGGAAACTGCAGGTGATTGGCGAGCTCGTTGCCGATGAGGCCGCGGGAAATACGATAGGCCAGGTTTCTCAGTAGGCGCTGCTCCCTGGGGTCGGTCAGCCCCGCGGTAATGGGCACCGCCTCGATCAGGGCATTCGCCATCTTTGCCGAGTCCGCATCCGGATTTGGCTCACACAGGTTGCCGATCTCGAAAATTCGCCGCGCATCGTCCTCGTCCCGGTAAAGAATCGTCTCCGGCACGCCCATGACATATCCGGCATAACGCCACACCGCCATGAGGCTCGCGGCCTCCTCCCTGTTGAACAGGGCGCCGGTCAGCCTCGAGTAGTCCAGGAGGCGCATGGAAAAGACGGTCATGGCCAGGCCCAGGTGCGCCGCGCTGACCGGCGTACCGTAGGTTGCCTCGTCCCAAGTGCCGGAGTGCTTCAACAGGTTTCTCACCCGACCATGGACGAAGCGCAGGCGCATGGACAGCTTCCAACCGTCGCCCAGCCGGTGCAGGCCGCCGGGATAGAACACCTCCAGCAGATGACGGTTGTTCTGCATCAGCCTGCGTTTCGCGGTTTTCCCGCTAAGGACCCGCCCCGTAGCCGCGAATGACTTGGCGATCAGCGTGGAGAAGCCTTCGATCAGAACGCCGCAGACGAAGGCGACCAGCATATTGGTGACATTGAGGTTGAATACCCGAACGGCCGGCTTGAAGGCTTCGAAGTCGAGCCAGGGCGGTGATTGGGAATCCACGCTCTCGAAGAATTCGCGCAGCACCTTCGGGGCGGTCTTGAGCCCTCCCCGTTCCTGTTCAATGCCGGCCTTGATGAAGCGGTGCAGATCGCCCGGCGGCAGCGTGCTCAACTCCTCGAACACGGCATCGAGCACCGGGTCGCCGATGCCGGTGTGGCGCATGTAATTGTCCGCCAGCGCGGCGTCGCGGATGCGGGCCGTCGCATAGCCTTCCGTGTAGGCTGTCGGCATCGCCAACATCCCGGACGCGCCATTCACGACTGCTGCCGGCCGGCGCCCGCAGGCAGTTCATTGGCGTGACGCTCGCGCAGCGTCGCCCACTCCTGCTGCAGCCAGGGCGTGTACTCTTCCGGCCGTTGCGCGAGGCGCCGTTCCAGCTCCGGGCCGGCAATCCATTGCCAGTCGTCGATTTCCGTGGTGTTGACGACCGGCGTGCCGGTGGTGCGGGTAAGATAGACTGAGCACAATTCGTACTCGCTGCCCGTCGCGCCGAACCCCGCCCGGTATTCGAACTTGTAGACGAACCGCAGATCGTGCAGCAGGTTCCCGTCCAGCCCCAACTCCTGCTCGATGCGCCGGCGCACGGCGGTGTCCATCGACTCGCCGCGGCGCGGATGCGAACAGCAACTGTTGGACCAGTAACTCGGCCAGAGCCGCTTGTCCCGGCCACGCCTCTGCAGGAGCAACTCGCCCCGGGCGTTAAAGACAAATGCGGAGAATGCCCGGTGCAACTGCCCCTCGCCGTTGTGACAGGCGGCCTTGTCCAGATACCCGAGCACCCGGTCGGCGGAATCGACCAGGATGAGGGGCTCGTCATCAAAGGAGACGACTTCGGATTTGCTGTTCATGGGCCGGCCATCGTGCGCTCAGGGATCCGGGCTCCCAATCAAGCCGCCATTGTAATCCGGTTTCTCCGCACATCGACCCATATCCGGGAACCAACTCGGCGAAACGGCGTCGAACCAACGAACGGTGCTATGCCCCAGCCCGGCCAACAACAGCGACCGGGAGGGAACTTGAATCATTTGACAACCTTGTCCGCGAATAAGAGGTCCAGCACCGACACACGACGGAACGAAAGTTGAAACAAGACCAAGATTCTCGATAACCTGTGATGTCCGACAGGGTTTCCAAACGCGAACCCTCCGGCGCGGGAGATTGTATGCACGAGGCCGCCGTACTCGAGACGCCATCCGGCAAAGCTGCAAAGGAGGAAAACTTTCCGGTCATCGGCTTGCTGTTGCCGGCGCGCCTGCGCCCGCACATAGAGGCTTTCTATGCCTATGCCCGGACCATCGACGACATCGCCGACAATCCGTATCTCCGCCGCTCCGACAAGCTCCGCCGCCTGAATCAGTTCGCCTGGGCAGCGAGCGGGGTCGACAGGGCCAATCCCGCCCTGCGCAGGGCGCATGACGTGCGGCGCAGCCTGGCGAAGACGGAAGTCACCCGCCGCCACTGCATCGACCTGACCCAGGCGTTCAAGCTCGACCAGGTCAAAAGCCGTTACCGCGACTGGAACGACCTCATGGGTTACTGCAACCTCTCCGCAGCCCCTGTGGGTCGCTATCTCGTCGACCTGCACGGCGAGTCGGACGCAACCTATCGGTATTCCGATGCGCTCTGCAACGCGCTGCAGGTACTCAATCACCTGCAGGACTGCCGGGAAGATTACAAGTCCCTCGACCGCGTCTATCTGCCGCAGGACTGGATGAGAGAGGCCGGTGTCGGGGTCGAGGGACTGAACCGGGTGCAGTCCTCGACGGCGTTGCGCCAGGTATTCGACCGCTGCCTGGATGCCACCGACGGTCTTCTGGACCTGGCCCTCGGGCTGCCGGACAAGATCAGGAACCCCCGCTTCTCCATGGATGCCGCCATCATTGTCAATATCGCCAGGACGCTCAGCGCGGAACTGCGCCGCAGGGACCCGCTGGCGGAACGGGTCGCGCTGACCAGGCTTCAATACGTGGCCTGCAGTGCCTGTGGCATCGGCCGCGTCCTGTTCAGCAGGCTCCGGCGCCTCGCCAGTGGCCGTAACAAGGCTCGCGCCGGGTGAATCTCCCGGTGCCGCTCGGGGCCGCGGTCCGATGAATTCGCGCGGCAGCCCCGCTCCATGCGCACAGGACAAGGGCGAACACTGGCGTCACGTCCACCGGGTGGTGCGACGCTCGCGGTCGTCCTTTTTCTGGGGCATGCGGATTCTGCCCGCCGAGCGCCGCCGAGCAATGTACGCGATCTATGCCTTCTGTCGCGAAGTGGACGACATCGCTGATCTACCCGGCGAAGCAGCCGTCAAGCAAGTTGCTCTGGCCGCGTGGCGCGACGAGATCGGGCGCCTGTTCGCCGGGCGACCGCAACGGCCGACTACCCGTGCGCTGTACGGGCCGGTGCAGCGCTTCGACCTGCCGCGCGAGGAATTCCTGGCTCTCATCGACGGCGTTGAGCTCGATACCGCGCCGGTGGTGAGGATGCGCACCCTGACCGATCTGCTGGCTTATTGCCGCAACGTGGCCGGCTCGGTCGGCATGCTGTCCGTCCATGCCTTCGGTATCCCCGCCCACCCCGGTCCGCGCATCGCCGAGACGCTCGGCAACGCCTTGCAGTTGACCAACATCCTGCGCGACCTGGCCGAAGACGCGGCAGCCGACCGGCTGTACCTTCCCCAGGACCTGCTGGCCGGGCGCGGCATCGACGGGCACTCTGCGCAAGCCGCCTTGGAACATCCCCGATTCGACTCGGTCTGCGCGGGGTTGTCCGAGCTGGCGCGCAGCTACTTCGCAGAAGCCGAAGCGCTCATTGTTGAAATCGGCTCCCGCAAACTGCGTGCGGCCGTCGTCATGATGACAATCTATCGCGAAACCCTCGATCGTCTGGAGGTGCGCGGCTGGCATGACATCGGTAAGCCCATTCGCCTGACCGCCACGCGCAAGATGTGGCTGGCCCTGCGCCACGGATTCCTCCAGCCCTGAGGACCAGCGCTTCGAGAAACCGATGGCGTCAAAACACTGTTCCATGGGACCCGGCCAGGTGTTCCCAAGATAACGCCAGCTCGTTTAGTGTTCCGCTCTGCGAATCGCCGTGCGCAGCGTTCTCGTCATCTGGTCGAGCAGGGCAACCCTGGGGGAACTGTTGCGCCAGGCGATGCCGATCGTTCTCGACGGCGGATCCGGCTCATCGAACGGTATGTAGCTCACCCCGCCTCCTTCGGCGGGACGGGCGAGTTCCGGCATCAGGGTCGTCCCGACGTTCGCCGCCACCATCTGGCGCAGGGTCTCCAGGCTGGTTGCCCGGAAGTTGGTGTTCTCCACGGCATTGTGCGACTTGCAGACCTCCAGTGCCTGGTCTCGCAGGCAATGCCCGTCCTCCAGCAGCAGCACCTGCTCCTGGTCGAGGTCCGCGACGCTGACCGACTGCCGGTTGGCTTTCTCGTGCCGGTCTGACACGGCCAGGTAGAAGGGCTCGCGGTACAGGGCGGACTCGGCGATGTTGTCCTCACCGAGAGGCAGGGCCAGGATCACGGCATCGAGGTCTCCCTCCCTGAGCATCCGCGTAATCACCGCCGTCTGTGCTTCGGTCAACTGGATCTTCAGGTTGGGGAGCGCTTCGCGCACGGGGCCGAGAATCCTCGGCAGCAGATACGGCGCCACCGTGGGAATTATCCCCAGCCGGAACTCCCCGCCCAGCGGGTCGCGATGTTCCTCCGCAAAACCCACCAGCCGATTGACCTCGCCAAGCACCCGCTGCGCCTGCGCCACGATAGACTCCCCCACCGGCGTCAGCATTACCTGCCGGTTCGTTCGCTCTATGAGCGTCACGCCCAGGGTTTCTTCCAGCTTCTTGAGTTGCGTCGACAGCGTCGGCTGGCTGACGAAACAGGCAGCGGCCGCGCGGCCGAAATGCCGGTGTTCCGCAACCGCCACCAGGTACCGCAGATCGCGCAGGTTCATGAGGTTTCAAGTCCTCTCATGCGCGGATGAGGCTGTCAACTGAGTCAAGATCCCCCCTGTCACTGTTTTCTCGTCGGGCTGGGCGTAGAGCCGTTAGCTACTTGACAGCACCGCGCTCGAAGCACCGGGAAGCAGTGGATGCCACCCCGGTGACCAGATCGTTGTGTCTGCGCGGTATGTTACTGTTCCCCGTATCCAAACGCACCGGAGCCGGCGCCCGCTCCCCAGGGACACTCGAGAAAGCAGATGGCTGTCCGATCGGTGCTCGATGTCATCCATATCGACGAGAACCTGGCGTTCATCGACAAGCCGCCCGGCGTTTCCCTGCTTGCCGACCGCAGCGGCGCCCCCTGCCTGTGGGACAGCATCAAGGCGGAACTGGGCAAACCGTACCTGGTGCACCGCCTCGACAAGGGCACCAGCGGGGTGCTCGCGGTGGCGCGCAATCCGGCCACTCAGGCGCGCTTGACGCGCGCTTTCCGGGAGCGGCGGGTCGGCAAGACCTATATTGCCCGCGTGACGGGCAGCCTGCGGGTTCGGGGAACCGGCATTATCGATCTGCCGCTGCGTCCCGGCCGCAAGAGCCGGTACCGCATCGCCGGTCTACGGGATGGCATCGTGCGTTCCGGCGACCTGTGGATGCACCCCGATGCCGAGGGCGGCCATCCCGCCTGCACCCGTTTCCGCGTGCTGCGCCGCGATGCCCGCGGCAGTTGCCTGCTGCTCAAGCCCACCACTGGCCGCACCCACCAGCTGCGCGTGCACCTGAGCTGGATCGGCCACCCGATCGTCGGCGACACCCTGTACGGCAGCCCCCGGTCTCCTGCCCAGCGCGCGGAGCGCCTGATGTTGCATGCCCTGCGACTGAAACTCCCGGGGTATGCGGCCATTACGGCGCACCTCGAGGGTTTCGAATTCGGCTAGCAGTTCCCCACGCCGACCCGTCAACTCGGTCAACGCGTCGATTCAGGTTTCCCGTGTTCGCGACCCCTGGCCGCGCAGCCGTTTGACCAGGCCCCGGCCGAGCGCAAAGGCCGACGCAGCCAGCACTGGATGCCGTAGAACGGCGAACGCCACGACCGCCACGCCCGCGCCCGCGATCCAGCCCTGCAGTTGCGGGCTGGTGGAACGACCGGTGGTTACGCGGTTCACGGTGTGTTCGCAGTTGTTGGTGAAGAGGTTGTAGCGGCGCGCATGGAACCCCGCCCCGCCCTGCGCACGCTGCCGTGCCTGCGGGTCGAGCTGTGTGACCCGCAGCCGCCGCCCGGCCCGGAACTCCTGTTCGGTGGAGACGTGCTCCCCGCGCCAGGGCGTGTTGTGCAGAATACGGTTCTCGCCCAGCACAACGCCCTTGTGCATCACCAGGCCCTTGCGGCGGGCAACGATGTCGCCCGGCTGATAGTCTCGCTGCATCGGCGGCCCCGATGGTCACTCCGATCCGAAACGTAGCATAATTGTTCGGCTTCCACACGAGCGTTCCCGCATGGCTGACTTTCCAATCAGACCGGAAGAGTTGACCACCGAGTGGCTGGCCAAAGCCCTGGGTTTCCCGGTACAGGACTTCGAGGTCACCCGTTTCGCCGAAGGCACCGGCATCATCGCCATGGTGACCCGGGTGCTGCTGACCGCCGCAGCCGGCAACCCCCGGTCGGTGATCGCCAAGTTCCCGACGCCCAACCCGACCAATCGTTCAATCGCCAGAACTTACAACATGTACGCGCGGGAAGTGATGTTCTACCAGGGCATCGCGGACCAGGTGGCGATTCGCTCACCGCACTGTTTTTACTCGGCCTTCGACCCGGCCACGGAAGACTTTGTCATGCTGCTGGAAGACCTGGGCCATCTGCGCCTGGGCGACCAGGTGGCCGGCTGCACCCTGGCCGAGGCGCGGTCGGTGCTTGCAGCGGTGGCCGGCCTGCACGCCAGCACGTGGCGGACGAACCGGTTCCCCGGCCTGCGTTCCCACAACAATCCGGCCCAGCGCGACGGCATGATCTACGCCTTCGAGGTGGGCTGGCCGGCCGTGAACGAAAAATTCCCGGAATTGATACCGGAAAGCTCCCGTGTCGCCGGCAAAAAAATGCCCGGCGCGGTCGGGCGGCTGCTCGAAGAGATGTGCCGGGATCCCGTCTGCCTGACACACGTGGACGTGCGCCTCGACAACATCTTCTATGACGGCGACGAGGTGGTCTTCGTGGACTGGCAGTCAGTGTGCACCTCGGCCCCGGAACAGGACGTGGCCTACTTCATCACCCAGAGCGTAACGCCTGCCGTGCGCGGGCAGGAAGACCTGGTTGCGTACTATCACTCCGAACTGGTCCGCCACGGCGTGGACTATGACCTGGCCCGCTGCCGGGAACGCTATCGCCTGTGCTCGCTGTACCTGCTGTGTTTCGCCGTCAGTATCGCCGGCCAACTCGACCCGGAGAACGAGCGGGGCCAGGCCCTCGGCCGTGTATTGCTGGGCAACGCGATGAGCGCGCTGGACGAGATGGACGCGTTCGCGCTACTGGAATAAGCCACACCCGCATCCCGGCATCCGGCATACCCATGGGCACGGAACATCGGCGCTACCGGCTCTGGACCAGCATGTAGTCGATTGCGTCGGTCAACTGCTCGTCCGAGCAATTGAAACAAAGCCCCCGTTCCGGCATGCCGGGCGGCATGCCCTCGACGGTGGACTGCAACATTTGATCCATGCCCTTGGCCAGGCGCGGCGCCCAGGAGTCGGCATCGCCCGTTTTCGGCGCGCCGGCTACACCGGCCGCATGGCAGGAGAAACAGAACCGCTCATAGGTCGCCTTGCCCGGATGCTCCGGCACGGCTGCACCGTCCGCCGTACCCGGCCCGGACTCGGAACAGGCGGCGACCAGGAACAACGAGGCGCAACACGCGGCCTTCCAGCGAATCATGAAAATCCTCTCCGGCTACTGTCGTTGCCGGTGGCTACCGGCCGCGCCTTTGTCGCCTTTCCGGCATTTGCTATGGTTGCCCACCGCGACATCGACTCCGGTGAATCACCCCAAAAGGCGCGAAGAATAGCCGCTTTCGCACGGACAGGTACATGACCGACCGTAATTTCGATTCCCGCACCGCGCCGCTAAACGCGCGCTTGCGCCGGGTGCGGTCGGGACTGGCGGCGGGGTCGATGCTGCTGATGCTTGCCGGCATCGGTGCGGCGGCGGCGGACGATACCGAGGGCGCGGCCGACTCGTCCGGCGACGGCATCGGGCACCCCACTTTCGCCAGCCCCCACGCCAGGCCCATAGCCATCGCAGGCTCATATGTCTACGTGGCGAACACGCCGGCCGATACCATCGACGTAATCGAGGCAAGCACGCAGGACCTGTCCGCGCGCATCAATGTCGGGGTCGACCCGGTAAGCGTGGCGGTACGGCCGGACGGCAGCGAGGTCTGGGTTGCCAACCACGTCTCCGACACCGTCAGCGTAATTGATGCGGACTCGACGAGCGACACCTTCCAGCAGGTGATCGCCACGGTTCAGGACATCGATTCCGACAGCCTGTCGACGCGCTTCGACGAACCGGCGGGCATCGCCTTCGCCAACGACAGCAAGGCTTATGTGGCGCTCTCGACTTCCAACCGCATTGCCGTTGTCGACGTGACCACCCGCACGGTCACCGGACACCTGGCCATCGCCGCCCAGGACCCCCGGGCGATCGCCGTGCGCGGCGACAGGCTGTACGTGACCGCCTTCGAATCCAACAACCAGAGCCAACTGTCGGGCTGCCTGCCCTGGAACCTCAACGAGGACACCTGCACATTCGATGTCCTGGAGCATGTCGTAAGCAACAACAACGTGCTCTCAGCGGGCTACGATGCCGACATCGTGAAGAATCCCGGCGTACCGGACCGCGACCTGTTCGTATTCGACACCGTAACCGATGAGCAGAAGGAGATTGTGACCCGCGTCGGCACCCTGCTGTACGGCCTGGCCGTCGATGCCGACCACCGCATCTTCGTCGCGCAGACAGATGCGCGCAACGTCGAGAACGGCAGTGCCGGAACCCTGAAGGACGGCCTGGCGGAGATGCAGAACCGGGCCTTCCTGAACCAGATCACGCGCATCGACTGTACCGACGGTTGCGGTACACCCGTGCGCTACGACCTGGAGCCCCTGCCTCCACAACACCCGGAAGCCGGCATGGCGCTGGTAACGCCGTTCGGCATCCAGGTGAGCGATGACAACACAACCCTCGTGGTTACCGCCGCCGGCTCCGACAAGCTGTTCACGGTCGATGCCGGCACCGGTGAGGTTTCCGGACGTGTGAGCGTCGGCGCTGCGCCACGGGGCATCGCGCTGGTATCCGACGACACCGGGGCACCCGAGGCAGCCTGGGTACTGAACGCGGTCGGAAATACTGTCTCGTTGGTAGACCTGGCGGCGACCGAGCCCGCGGTGACGGCAACCGTCACCCTCGAGGACCCGACACATCCTGACGTGAAACGGGGCCGCATCGCCTTCAACAACGCCGCCGCGTCCTCCACCGGCACCTTCTCCTGCGAGAGCTGCCATCCGGACGCGCACACCGACCAGTTGCTCTGGGTACTGGATACCCCCGCCTGCGACGTGGAAGGCTGCACCCAGATACCGCCTCGCCTGACCATGCCGGTGCGCGGGCTGCGGGATACTGCGCCCTACCACTGGGACGGCATTCCCGGCGATCCGTTCGGCGGCAACAACACGGCATCCATCAATGCGAGCGTCGATCCGAATTGCGCTGCCGACGACGCGGAAAGCTGCACGCGGCACCTGGTGGACGGCACCCTGGCCGCCACCATGTGCGACCAGGCGAACTGCCCGACCAACGACGAGGAAAAAGCGGGGCTCCTGGACGCCGGGGACCGGGATGCCTTGGCCCGGTTCCTTCTGAGCGTGCCCTACCCGCCCTCAAAAACGCGGCCGTTCGACAATGTCCTGACCCCCGCGGCCAGGGACGGATTCTTCGAGTTCAGCTTCATCAACGATGCCGCCGGGCAGACCACCGGAGCGCCCACCTGCGGTAGCTGCCACAAGCTGCCGTTCCTGGTCAGCACCAACACGCCGGGCACCGGCATGGATGCGCCCACGTGGCGGGGCGCTTACGACCGCTGGATGCTGCTGCCCCAGGGCCGGGTCAACGTTATCGACCTGATGAATATCGCCGGCATGGACGACAGCTTTCCCGAACGCGACATGTGGATCCTGGCCGGGGCGACGCCCGACATCTGGGAGATGGTGGTACAGGGCAGCACCGGGTTTTCCGGCAGCTTCGCACGGCAGGTCACCCTGAACGCCGACACTGCCGCCTTGCCGATTACGGGCAGCGTGCTGGACGCCCTCGAACTATCCGCCTCCGAGGGTGCGATCCGGCTTCAGGGCGAAGGCGTGCGCATCGAAGCGGGCGCAGCCAGTCCGCTGGCGGTCGAATTCACGGACGGGGCCTACCAGGTGAGGGACGGCGAGGATACCTTCTCCCGGGCCGGGCTGATCGAGCAGTCGGGTGCGGGCAACCTGGTCCTCACGCTGACGGGCCGGTCCGGCATCAACGTCGATGTGGACAACCCGCAACCCGCCCTGTGGCCGGTAGAGCCCATTCAGGCGCAGCTTCGCCAGGTGGACATTCCCATCCTGAGCGAGAGTTCAACGCTGAGATTGAACGGCAGGCACGTGCTGGAAGGCGCATCGAGTTTTATCGACGGCCGCCTTGCCGGCGGCACGGTCGAATGCGACGAAGGCGAGTTTCCCGACTGCGATACGGAGGTGCTCGTCGTCACATTGAACGAATTGCCCGAGCCCGGCGGCCTTCATTTCCTGCAACTGCAGAACCCGGAAGGCCTTTTCAGCAACGACCTGATGTTCTTCTCCGAGCAGTCCGCGTTGCCTGCGAGACCAGGCAACCTGATAGCCGGCGGCGGTTCCTTCACCCCCGGCGAGGACCAGTTCGAAGATCACTGGAACACCGTGGAAATGGTCACCAACTCCATCCACGAGATCGGCGGAGAGGTTCGCATCGACCTGAAGTCGGGCTCGCTCTTCCCCTGGCACGCACAGATCAGCCACCCCGTCATGGTGGTCGCCGGGCAGCAGTATTCGCTTTGCTATGACGCCAGGGCCCAGGGGCCGCGATTCATCACCGCCTACCTGGACTCAAACCTCGACGAGTGGCGGAACATCAGCGGCGGCCAGCACCGGGCGCACCTGTCCACCACGTATCAGAGCTTTCATCACACATTCACCGTGGCGGAGACCGACCTGTTCGCCAGGGTCGCGTTCGACTTCGCGCAGAGCCTGCCGGACGTGCAGATGGACAACATCGGCGTCTATGAAGGAAGCGAGTGCGGTATGCCGTAACCGGACGACGCCGCACCCGGTCGGACCGTTCCCCCGGCAACCCGCTATTGAGGGCTACCTTGCACCGGGCCTGGTGAGGCGTCCGGCCGTCAATAGCAGCGAAATCACCCGCCGTGCTCCCGCCGCGTGCTCAACGGGTTGCAAGCACGCGTTCGCGCCACCCGGTGCTTTCACCACTCCTGCCAGCCTCGCTGCGCTTATTCGTGAAAATCGGGCTACAGGCCGCGCAGGATTTCCGCTCCCCGGCGGAGCGTGTCGTCATCCTTGCAGAAGCAGAAGCGCAGCACCCTGTGGTCGTTGGCGTCCGGGTCTTCGTAGAAGATCGACACGGGAATGGACGCGAGCTTCGCTTCCCGGGTCAGCCGGAAGGCGAGATCGGAGTCCTTTTCGTTGAACAGGCGCTGGTAGCCGAGAAGCTGGAAGTAGGTGCCGGCGCTGGGCACCACGCTGAACCTCGAGCCATCCAGCAACGCGCAGAACAGGTCCCGCTTGCGCTGGTAGAACGAACCCAGTTCCAGGTGGTGTTCCGGGTGGTTGGCAAGGAAATCGGCCAGCCCATGCTGCACCGGGGTATTGGAGGTAAAGGTGACAAACTGGTGCACCTTGCGGAACTCGGCAGAAAGCGCCGCCGGCGCCACGCAGTAGCCGATCTTCCAGCCCGTGACGTGGTAGGTCTTGCCGAACGAGGAGACGGCGAAACTGCGCTCGAATAGCCCGGGGAACCGGCAGACGCTCTGGTGCTGCCGTCCGTCGAAGATGATGTGCTCGTAGACTTCGTCGGCGAGTACGTAGAAGCCGTGCCGGACAGCCAGCGCCTCCAGTCGCTCGAGGTCTTCGCGTTCCCAGACGGTACCGGTCGGATTGTGGGGCGTGTTGAAGATCAGCAGCCGTGTCCGCGGGCCGATGGTGGCCTCCACCCGTTCCCAGTCCACCCGATATCCGGGCGGACGAAGCGGCAGATGGCGCGTGATGCCCCCCTGCAGCCGAATCCCCGGTTCGTAGCTGTCGTAGGCCGGGTCGAATACGATCGCCTCGTCCCCGGGATGAATCACGGCGGCCATGGCGCAGAACAGCGCTTCGGTGGCCCCGGAGGTAACCGTCACCTCGGTATCCGGATCGACCTCCAGCCCGTAAAGATCCCGAACCTTGACTGCAATCGCCTCCCGCAGCGACGGGACCCCCGCCATCGGCGGATACTGGTTGAACCCGTTGGTGAGGTAATGCCGCACCCGCCCGATCAGTTCCTCCGGCCCGTCGAAATCCGGAAAACCCTGGGAAAGGTTCAGGGCGCCCTCTTCCGCCGCCAGCGCCGACATCACCGTGAATATGGTGGTGCCGACCTCCGGCAGCTTGCTCACCGGATGCGCGGCCGCATCCGCCTGCTTGCCCTCAGCCATCGATTCCGGCCGGTTCATTCCGAATTCCCGGTGTCGCCCGAACGTTCACATTATGAACTCTTTGCCCCGCACAGGTGCGCTGTGGCGACAGCCGCCGCCCTGCCGCGCGCCGGCCGGTTTTCCGTTCTCCCATAACCTTTGGTAGCATCCGCCGCCCCTGAAGCCCCGGCCCGGCCAGCGGCGCAACAGCCGCGTAACGCCTGTGCGCCCAAAGCCGGAACCAAAAAAGGAACGAACCATGTCCGACGCCAGTTTCACCGATTACCGCGTGGCCGACATCGGGCTCGCCGAATTCGGACGCCGGGAAATCGCGCTGGCCGAGGCGGAAATGCCGGCACTGATGGCGCTGCGCGGCAGATACGCGGACGAGCAACCCCTGGCCGGCGCGAAAGTCATCGGCTGCATCCACATGACCGTGCAGACCGCCGTGCTGATCGAGACGCTCATGGCCCTCGGCGCCGAGGTGCGCTGGTCGTCCTGCAACATCTTCTCCACCCAGGACCACGCCGCTGCCGCCATGGCGGCCCGCGGAATCCCCGTGTTCGCGTGGAAGGGCGAGACCGAGGAGGAGTACGACTGGTGCATCGAGCAGACCCTGCTGAAGGACGGCCAGCCCTGGGACGCCAACCTGCTGCTCGACGACGGCGGCGACCTCACGCAGATGGTGCACCAGCGCTACCCGTCGATGCTGCGCAGCATCCACGGCATCAGCGAAGAGACCACCACCGGCGTACACAGGCTGCACGACATGCTGCGTCAAGGCGAACTCAAGGTGCCCGCGGTGAACGTGAACGACTCCGTCACCAAATCCAAGAACGACAACCGCTACGGCTGCCGGCACAGCCTGAACGATGCCATCAAGCGCGGCACCGACATGCTGCTCGCCGGCAAGCGCGCCCTGGTATTCGGCTACGGCGATGTCGGCAAGGGCTCCACCCAGAGTCTGCGCCAGGAGGGCATGATCGTACGGGTAGCGGAAATCGACCCGATCTGCGGCATGCAGGCCTGCATGGACGGCTTCGAACTGGTTTCGCCTTACCGCGGCGGCGTCAATACCGGCCGCGTCGAAGACATCGACACCCGGCTGATGAACGACACCGACCTGGTGGTGACCTGCACCGGCAACAGCAACGTCTGCGATGCCGCCATGCTGCAGACGATCAAGAACGGCGCCGTGGTCTGCAACATCGGCCACTTCGACAACGAAATCGACACCGCCTACATGCGCGACAACTGGCGCTGGGAGATGGTGAAGGACCAGGTGCACCAGGTTTTCCGCAGCGACCAACCCGGCGACTACCTCATCCTGCTCTCGGAAGGCCGCCTCGTGAACCTGGGCAACGCCATGGGCCACCCGTCCCGGGTCATGGACGGCTCTTTCGCCAACCAGGTACTCGCCCAGATGCACCTCTACCACGAACGCTGGGCCAGCCAGCCCGACAACCAGCGGGCGCCGGTGACCATCGAGGTATTGCCGAAAAAGCTCGACGAAGAGGTGGCGGAACTGATGGTGGCGGGCTTCGGCGGCACGATGACCCGGCTCACCGCCTCCCAGGCCGACTACATCGGGGTGGACACGGCCGGGCCGTACAAGCCGGAAAGTTACAAGTACTGAGCCGTCCGCGACGCGTTGCCAAGGCAGGCCTCACCTCGGCCGTCAGCGCTTCGGAGGGCTTGCGGCTGCCCCGTACCGGGTGCGAACGGACCTCTTTTGCGGGCATCGGGCTGTCAAATGAATTGAATTCGCTCCCGTTCACCGCATTGCCGTCGAGCAGGGGCGGCGCCTCGGCGGCCTGGCACCCGGAGTAGGATACGGAGGACATGCAGCCTCATCTCCTGGCGGGGTTGCGAATGATATAGGGAGACTCACTTTCGTCGTGGACGCCCTCGACGAGACGATAGCCGAGGTCGACATTGCCGATGATGGGTTCGCGGGCATTCCGTGCAAATCGCAATTCAACCGTTGTACGGAAATGGCTCTTCGTCGGGCTCAAGGCAATGCGGTCGGCGATGGCGCCCTCTCCCGAGCCCATTGCCTCGACGTCAGTGTCCTTGTTTACCGGCAGGTACCACAGTGGCCGCAAACGCTGCTCTACCCGCAATCGGATTTGCCCGTCTTCGCCCCTGGAAAGCCTGTACTCGATGCTGTCGACCACACCCCGCAGGTCGCCGTTCATGATGGCCAGATCAGGCCGGTTCGGATCCATGCAACCCCAATGCACGCAGTTGATCGTGTCTTGCGTTGCCATGGCGGAAACCTTTTTCAGCAGTTCCCGGTTCAATGTTCCGGCGCCCTCTCCCTCCCGTTCTATGCAGAAGTCTCGCAAGGCCTGGACCACCGCCTCCGGGTCCTGAGGCAGGCATTGGTCGCTGTCGATAAAATAGCGGTTGACGACACGGCCCCATCCTTGGGTGCGCTCCTGTTCGAGGTAGCGCAGGTGGTTCTCGCTGAGGTCGTCCAGACATGCCTTCGCCAATCCGGACTCATCCGCTGCTTCGCCGACACTGTGAAGCAGAAGGGAACGTAGTTCGGCTTTGACTGCTGCCAACTGGGGGTGCGAGAGCGGAACGCGGCGGTTTGATGCGCCGACCCTGTTGGGCGGGGGAAACGGAATGCCATAGTTGCGCAAGGCGGCGACCGCCCCGTCGCCCGGCGTCCTCTCGAAATCCAGCTCTGTGTCTTCACTGCCGCCCGCCACCGACTGGTCGAGAATCCTGCACAACGACAGCATCAGCGTGGAATAGACACTCGCCACGTCTCTCGATTGCTCATCGTGGACCAGCCGGCCGTTCAGCGATTCGTGGACGCCCCGATACTTGCGGCTCCATTCTGGGGTGCCGGGGAAAAGCAAGCGGTAGTTGGACGCGCCCTCGGTGATGCCCCGCAACAGGCTGTCAGCCGGAACGAACCGACCCAAGATTGCGGCGGCCTGCGCTTCGCCACCCGGCGCGAGCAGGAATCGCCATGCCTGTTCGAACATCCTGTCCTGGTTTTCGATTTCGATGCGATTGTTCGAATCCAGGAACGCCTTTTCGATCGCAAGTTGGATCTTGCGGATGCTGACTGCCAGGGCCGCGTCCGACGACGACCCGGTCAGGCCCGCGATATCTTCTCGCACTTTTTCGTACGCGCGCCCCATGGCCGGCACGAACCGCTCGGGAATATTGTCGCGGGTTACGAGGGACAACAAGGCCGCCTTTTCGCTGTGGCCGGCCTCTCCGCCAAGGTCGAGCCGGGCGACCGCCGCGTGGGCCGCAACCCGCTCGGCCAGGAAACCCTGCGCTTGTGCATGCGCGAATTCGGTCAATGCGGCGTCATCGTCGAGCCGGTCAGCCGGAATTCGGCCGGTGCGGATGCCTTCATGCAGCCGAGACGTGAGGTCTTGCACCGCATTGGGCGTAAGCTGTTCCAGACGAACCACCAACCGCGGTTCGCATTCCGCCGCCGCCCGCTCGAACGCCTCACGGGCGATGGAACCCTCTGTCAGCGAAAACGCCTTCCAAGCCTGGTTTCGACGTGAAATATAGGCCGTCTCAAGTTCGTCGGCGATCACCCTGGACAGGACTTCGGCGACTTCCCGGGTGGAGACCAAGTGCCTGCCGCCACGGCTATTCGCCATGATTGCCTCCTGGGCCTTGCGCTCTACAACGTCGGTGGCCACGAGCTTCGACACGGTGGGGTTCTCGCGATACCGAACTCTGGCCACGGCATCGATCTTGACCCTGAGGAGGGGAACACCGTCGTTGCGATAGGTGGAGCGCATGCCGGCTGCCCGGATTCGATCGGCCCAATCGCGGTTTTTATTGGAAAAAGACTCCTGAAAGCGCTGGGCCTGTTGAATGGCTTCCCGCACCTCGCGAACACGCAAAGCCTTGCCGCGAGCCCTGATTCTGGCCAATCCGGTAGCCGCAGCCGCGGCCGTCGTCGGATCCTCTCCATACCGGTCGACAAGAGCGTCAACGAAGCGCTCGGCGAGCGCGCGATTTTCCGATTTTCGAACATTTGCGAGCCAACGAACGACCCGCCCGGAACGGGCAGTGATGCCTTCCCGGTCGGAATCAAGGGTGAGAATCGCGCTGCCGTTCCCCCGCTCGGCCGCAACCAGGAAGCTCTGCACATCGGTCATTGCGCAAACATTCCCGCATCGCCCGGATGTCTTTGAGATTCGAGCAGCGTAACCCCTGCTGGCAACTGTCGACATGATTCAGTCATCGAAGGCCGCAGAAAGTTCCCCCTCCACACGCCTGGAGCGGACGTGCGGACCCTGCCACGGCGGGCAGCCGCCCACTGTTCGAATCCCGCAGAGGAGTTGCACGTTAACGGGCGCCGGAATTTTGCCGTAGTGTCCAGCCCCATAAATTCCTATGATTACCGTAGGCCACCCACTTGGTAATGGCCGGCCCGGTGAGTCAGCAAGGACCAGACATGGATGTGCGTACCCTGATGCGGCGGGCAGCCGCTCACTACTCCAATCTCGAAGCGGTGGTGCATGGCGAACGCCGCCTGACCTTCGCCGACTCGTGGCAGCGCTCCCTGCGCCTGGCGAACGCCATGCTGGCAGCGGGCCTTGAGCCGGGGGACCGGATCGGCGTGCTCGAAGACAATTCGATCGAGGCGGCGGACCTGTTCGGCGGCGCCGCGGCCGCGAACCTGGTGCGCGTGCCGCTCTACCCGCGCAACGGCCGCGATGCGCACCTGCACATGCTCGGGCACACCGGGTGCCGGCTGCTGATCGTGAGCGAGAACCATGCCGCGGAGGTTACTGGCATTGCCGATGAACTGCCCGATCTCGATCAGGTGTGGGTGCGCGATGCAGGCTACGAAGACTGGCTGGCGCAGCACCCGGAAAACGACCCGGATCCGGACATCGCCGAAAACGACAATTTCATCATTCGCCATACCGGCGGCACCACCGGCAAATCCAAGGGCGTTGCCTATAGCCACAAGGCCTGGCTCGATGCCGGCAGAGACTGGTTCTACGCGTTCCCGCCAGTCGAGCCCGGCGACAAGTGCATGCACCTCGGCCCCATTTCCCACGGCTCCGGCTATCAGTACCTGCCCACCTGGCTCAGCGGCGGCTGCAACGTCATGCTGGACCATTTCGACACCCGGGAAACCCTCGACCTCATGGAACGCGAAGGCATTGCCTACGGGTTCATGGTGCCGACCATGGTCAACGCCGTCGTCCAGGACAACAGCGCGCGGGGGCGGGATTTCTCGAAGTTGAAGTGCCTGCTGATCGCCGCGGCGCCCATCCAGGATGCCACGGCGCTGGCCGCGCGGGACGTGTTCGGCGATGTGCTCTACCAGGGCTACGGCCAGACCGAGGTGTTACCCGTTTCCATGATGGGCCCG
The DNA here is from genome assembly GCA_963663395.1 of Pseudomonadales bacterium. GTDB lineage: Bacteria > Pseudomonadota > Gammaproteobacteria > Pseudomonadales > Azotimanducaceae > Azophilus. The sequence continues at coordinate 1,562,952 of OY760226.1, read as the reverse complement.
CGCCAGTGGTTCGCGGAGGTCGAGGGCTCCACACCCCTGCGTTCCTGCGGCCTGGCGCTGCCCTTCGCGGAGGTCGAGATCTGGGACGAGGACAACCGGCCCGTGGCGACCGACGAGGTCGGCGAGATCGTCGCCCGGGCCGACGGCATGATGAGCGGTTTCTGGAACAACGAGGAAGCCACCCGGGAGCGGGTCATCAACGGCTGGATCAAGACCGGCGACCTCGGGCGCCTCGATGCCAACGGCTATCTCTACATCGTCGACCGGGCCGACGACATGATCATCTCCGGCGGCTTCAACATCTGGCCGGCGGAACTCGAGAATGCCATCGCCAACCACCCGGCCGTGATCGAAGTCGCCGTATTCGGCGTGCCGCACGCCAAATGGGGTGAAACGCCCCATGCCGTCTGCGTGGTCAAGGACGCCGATGCCTTGACCACGGACGAAGTCATCGATCTGACGGCGCAGGAACTGGGCTCCTACAAGAAACCCGGCAGCGTCACCATACAGACCGAACCGCTGCCGAAGAGCCCGGTAGGCAAGATCAAGCGCAAGGACCTGCGCGAACCCTACTGGGCGGGACAGGACCGGCGCGTATCAGGGAGCTGACTGGAGTTCGGACAAATGGCGGCGTGTTTTGCGCTCGTCCGTCTTTGCCAAGATAATCGCCCCATTCCCACTGAAAGCTGGAGGTCGCGTCGATGACAGGACGTGTCGCAGGAAAGGTCGTGCTGGTTACCGGAGGCGCCAAGGGTCTCGGGGAAGCTGACGCAAGGGCACTTGCCGCCGAGGGGGCGCAGGTGGTGCTGACCGATATCGACCGGGAAGCCGGTCAGGCGTTAGCCGACGAAATCGGCGCGGTATTCAAGCACCAGGATGTAGCCGACGAAGCGCGCTGGCAGGAGATCATCGCCGAAATCAAAAGCGAATACGGCGCCCTGCACGTGCTGGTCAACAATGCCGGCCTCGTAATCGGGGGCACGGTGGAAAGCCAGACCTACGCGCAGTACAGGACACAGATGGAGGTGATGGCCGACTCCACCTTCCTCGGCAGCAAGTACGCGATTCCACTTATGGCGGCAAGCGGGGGCGGCTCCATCGTCAACATGGCCTCAGTTGTTTCCAAGCTCGGCTACAGCGGCACCGTGGGTTATGCCGCCGCCAAGGGCGCCATTGAGGGCATGACCCGCTCGATCGCGGCACACTGCCTGGAATCCGGCTACCGGATTCGCTGCAATTCAGTCCATCCGGGCGTCATCGACACGCCGATGGTGCGCAATCTGGGGCGCCAGGTGGCAGAAGCGGCGCTCGAGAACCCCGAGCTGTTCGACGTGCCGGACCCAACCGCCCAGGTCGGCGTGGTGGGGCATCCGCACAACATCGCTGACCTGGTAGTTTTCCTCGCATCGGATGAGTCCTCCTTCATCACGGCCCAGGAATTCGTCGTCGACGGAGGCATGTCGATGCTGCCCGCGCCGCTGCCTCACGCACTGCAATAGCACGCGCATTCGTCGAGCGGCGACGAACGGGGCCGCCGCGGCCGCGTCAACCGGCTAACACCGCGGGTCAAGCAGTATCTTGATATCGGCGGGATGCTCCGCGAGCCTGCCGAACGCCTCGTCAAGCCCACCGAGCGAGACCGTGTCGGTGTGCAGCGGCGCGCAGCGAATGCGCCCGTCCGCGACAAGCCCCTTGGCCACCTCGAATTCCTCGTGCAGATAGGCGAGCGACGCGGTCAGGCGAACTTCCTTGACGAGCCAGCGGGCCGCATCGATTTCCGCGGGAAGATTGGGCAGGCCGACCAATGACACCACACCGCCGCGGCGAACCAGATCGACCGCGTGCTGGATGGTGCGCGGAATGCCCGCACACTCGAAAACCACGTCTGCGCCCTGCGAGCCCAGGGTGGCCTCGATCACTTCGCCGGCATCCTCGTCAACCGGGTCGATCAACGTATCCGCGCCCAGCGTTCCGCCCAGACGGCGCCGGGAGGGTTCCGGTTCGACCAGTATCGTGTGACCGGCGCCGGCGGCGCGGGCAGCCTGCAGCACCAGCAACCCGATGGGGCCGGCGCCGATTATTACGGCCGTGTCTCCCAGGCGAATGTCCGTCCGGCGAACCGCGTGCACGGCAACCGTGACTGGCTCCAGCATGGCGGCGTCTTCTTCGCTCATGGCCGCGTCGATCTGATAGAGACGCGCCGCCTCGAATGCGATGGCTCTCGCGAAACCGCCGTGCGGGGCGGCCAGCGGGCTCCTCCCGACGGCGCTCACAAAGGCGATCTCGCAATGGCTGGGGTTGCCGCGCCGGCAAGTGGGGCATTGGCCACAGGCAGTGACCATGCCCGCAGCGACCCGGTCGCCTTCCTTCACATTGGTCACGCCCTGCCCCGCGGCGCTCACCCGGCCCGTCCATTCATGGCCGCAGATCGCCGGGTTATAGGGGTCGCCGGATAAATAGGCGTGGACGTCTGTACCGCAGATGCCGCAATAGTCGATCTCTACCACGGCCTTGCCGGGTTCCGGCTCCGGTTCCGGCATCTCCACCAGTTCGACCCGGCGCTTGCCGGTGACCAGCCCTGCTTGCATGGATCCATCCCCGAGGTCCGTAGGGGACTATCTAATCACAGAATGAAGCACGGGTCCGGGCCATCATTCCACAGCCGCAACGTCCCCGGAGGCGCGTGACGAACGCGTGGGGCGTTGCGGTCAAAGCAGCCCGCCACGTTCACTCGACCGCGCGCGCAGCCGCGGCCATGGTCGCTTCGGTCACTGCCCAGCGGTCTTCACCCCAGGGCATGGGCATCAGCACCGGGTACTCCACGCCCGCGTCGACATAGTCCCCCACGAAGTCGGTAACCTCCGCGGGAGAGCCGATGAAATCGATGGACTGAATCATGCGCTCCGAGATCGCCGCCAGGGCGCCGAACCGGTCCCGCTCCGCCTGGCGCGCGCGCACTTCCGCCACTTCGTCGGCAAACCCGCTGGCGCGGAACATCCTGGCGTAGCCGTCTGCCATGGTGTAGTTGAACAGGTCCTTGCGGGCCGACCTTGCGCAACGCTCGAAATCGCCCACGGTGGCGTGCACATAGGTGAATATCCGCGCATCGCCGCCGGCGCGGACCCGCTCCACGGCAGTGCCGACGTGGGCAGCGGGAATGTAGTTGAGCAATACGCCATCCGCTATTTCGCCGGCAAGCCTGAGCATTTGCGGGTTCAGCGCCGCCAATACGATCTTCGGCCGGCGCTCGCCGAGACGCACGCCGAGGCGGAATCGTTTCACCTGCCAGAAGTCGCCTTCGAAGGTTACCGGTTCACCGGACAGGCACTCCCGCATCAGGGCGACGTACTCGCGCATCATGGCAATCGGCCGCTCGGAACCCGGCACGCCATGCTGGCGGAGGATGCCCGGTGCGGAGACGCCCAATCCGAGCCAGACATCCGCGTCCGGGCTCAAGGCCTGCAGGGTCGCTGCAGACATGGCGTTCAGCGGGGGCGTGCGGAGCTGAACAGGTACGATGCCGGTCGCCAGGTCGATGTTCGGGACCACCGACGAAACGGCTGCCAGCAGGGTGAAGGCATCGGTGCCCGTCGCTTCGACGGTCCACAGCGAACGGTAGTTCATCGATTCCGCCAGCTTGGCGACCGTGACAGCCGCGGGTGGCCCGAGTACGGCAAGGCTGCCGACCGTTACGCCCAACGGCGTGGATCTTGTCATTGTCGATTTCTCCTTTCCGGTCTCGATCCGGGTTTGGCGGATGGGAATGTGAAACGAGACAGACTCGTGAACCTCCGCTGCATTCCCCCAGTCTGTGGCGTCGCCCCGCGGGTGTCGCGCTCGGAAATTGCAGCATAGACTGTCGATGAATGGCACCACAAACGCCCACGATCGGGTTCCAAGGCGGTGCTGGACTCACCCCGATTCTGCCGTCATGAACAGCTATCCATGGAAGCGAGAGCGGCCGTCCAGCACCGCGTCCAGGGACATCGGAAGCCGCCGAAGGTAACGAATTTCACCGGGGGCTCATTCCTTGACACTCCAAGAATTGTTCTATTATATTGTTCTACAGGATGTGGCGATAATCTGGCTTGATCGGCATCGTGCCCGGGCATTCCAAGCGTCGTCGCCCATTCGGGCCAGACGGGTGAACGAACTCACAATGTCCGGCCCCATTTGGGGGGATGAGTCCCGCCGGAGGTTGGGGGGAAGTGCTACTGTTGAAAGCGATACAGCAGCTCGGGTCCGGCTCACGGTGTCGGGCTTCGTGCTGGATTGATTCCGCCTCCCGAACTCGCCACTCCACTCCCACACGCCGCTCAATTTCCGTTTCCCCGCCTGCAGTTTCGTCTGGCGCGAAAACATTGACCACGTCGTTTCACTAAGTCGAGAGACAGACATGCATATACGAAAATATGACTTCAACTATTCACGTAGAAAGTTTCTTGAAAAAACGCTGAAGGGTACGGCTTCAGCCGGAATCCTGACATCCCTGTGGCCGCTCATCGCCAAGTCCGATTCGGGAATCACCGATATCAGCGGCGCTTATCCCGATGAACTGCTCTCCATCGAGATGCACACCAAGGGCAAGATAAAACCCGGCGACACCATCACCGCCGACAATGTCGAGCATGTGGAACACCTGCTCGATCCCATAGCCGTGGAGCAGGTCAAGACCATGCAACGGCGCATTCACATCGTCGAGACCACCACGGACATCACCAAGATGTATCCGCACGACTATCTGGAGGCGACGCTCAGGAATCAGGGCAAGGCCACATTCGACGCCGACGGCAACGTGCGAACCAAGGAAGGCGGAGCCTGGATCGGCGGCAATCCCTTCCCGGATCCGAAGACCCCCCAGGAAGTCATTGCCGACATGACGTTGAGTTGGGGGCGCAACGACTGGCAGCTGAGCGCCGTGAGGGACCACGACATCGACCGCAACGGCGACATTGCCTACCAGTACGATTTCATCTGGACGGAGTTCCAGACCACTTCGCGTTCCGATGGCGAATTCTGGCAGGGCCGCGACGACCTGTTGCGGCTCAACACCACCTGGTTCACGAGGCCTGAAGACGTAAACGGCACTTCGTACCTGAACACCTGGTACTACGATCAGCGCAAGTTCCCCGACCTGCTCGGTTACCTGCCGGCCTTCCGTCGAGTACGGCAATTCCCGACCAATCAGCGCTTCGAGCCACTGGTGCCGGGCATGGTGCTGTTCCTGTCGGATGCCTGGGCCTCGGGCGATCCAATGCTGACCTGGGGCAACTACAAGATCGTCGGCCACGGGCCCATGCTGGGAGCCCAGGGCTCCGCGAACTTCATGGGAGGAAGGGAGAACTGGGAGAAACCCGTCCACGGCGGACCGAAGGGCGTGACCTTCCACGATGTATGGATGGAACTGTGCCCGGAATGCATCACGCTGGAGTGCGAGCCCATAGGATACGCGCGCTCGCCCGTCGGCAAGCGGCGTATCTGGCTCGATGTGCGCAACCAGGTTTTCATCGCTTCCATAACCACCGACCGCAAGGGCGAGGTCTGGAAGACGTTCGAGCCGCAGTTCGCGCAGTACCAGAACGAGCACGAGACCTTCACGAAAGCCGGCATGCCGGCCTGGTCCTGGACCGGCGTGATGATCTATGACCGGCTCGACGGCCGGATGACCCGATACTTCGTCGGCAAGCGTGTTCAGGGTGGCTATCGCACCGAATTCGAAACCGACGATGAGTGGGATGTCTACAACAAGTATCTGACGCCGCAGGCGCTGCAGCGATTGGGTGGCTGACGCTCGAACTCAGTGGAGAACATGACAAGGGGCAATAGCATGCTAAATCTCAGGAAAACATGGTTCTGGTTCATGGGCGCCGGGCTCGGGTGCTTCGCCGCGTCGCCCGTTCTTGCGGAAGGCGGCTGGGGCGACAACGAATATTTCGATGTCAGCACCAGCGGTTTCATTCGCATCGAGTCGGCCCTGAGCACGAGTTCCAAACGCAATCCGTACAACCAGATCGGCAACCCCTTCAACGGGGTCGGCGTGGACAGGCTCGACCTGTTCGGCGGTTCGGACACCTACGTCCGGCAGGGGCCTCAGCAGGATGAGGATATCAATCTGAGCGTCGTGCGCGGCAAGTTCGACGTCAACGTCAGCCTGAGCCGCAACTGGTCGTTCCGCGGTGAGTTACGCGCCCTGTTCGATGTGGATCTGTACAAGAATTTCCATCCGGACGACATTCCCGGCGCCGACCCGGCCGGCAGCCTGAACCGCAAGCCCAACCTGTTCGAGTACCGGGTGAACGGCAATTCGCTAATGTCGCGCAAGAATCCGGGCGCGCTCGAGGTTTCCGGTAAAAAGTTCATGATGGACCTGCCCCGCTTTTACCTGGACTACCACAAGGGGCCCCTGCATGTGCGCATGGGCAATCAGCAGATCGCCTGGGGCCAGTCACTGTTTTTCCGGGTAATGGACATCCCGAACGGGCTCGACCTGCGCCGTCACAGCCTGCTCGACTATGTTCCCGAGGAGTTTTCCGACAAGCGGGTACCGGCGCTTGCGGTGCGCGTTCAGTACATGGCCGGCAGCTGGGAACTCGACGGGTTCGTCCAGCATTTCCGACCGACCATCTACGGCAACCCCAATACGCCCTACAACGTGATCGCGTCGCAGTTCACGGTGCATGACCTGTACAAGGACTACGACGACAAGTTCAACTTCGGGATGCGCGCCCGGGGAGATCTCGGCCCGGTCAAGTTCCAGGTCATGGCGGCGCGCCGCTACAACCCCGACGGCACGTTCCGATGGACGCAATCCGGGGTGCACAAGCCCCTGGGGCCCGGATTCCCGGGCACGGAAGGTCTCATGGCGCAGACCGCGTACGAACAGGACACGTCCGGCGTGCACTCGGCCAGGGAATGGTTCACTTTCGCGGGCCTGGCCCGTCTCGACGGCATCGACGGCCTGAACGCATCGATCGCCGAGTTCCCCGCGGCCCAGGCTCTGGGAGCGGTGCTGGCGCCCGACTACGCGTTCGCAAGCCAGGAACTCGATCTTTTCTTCCGCCTGTCCGGCGGCCTCCGCGGACACATCGCCCGGGAGTACCATCGCGAAAGCCTGTTCGGAGTCGGTTTTGGCTACGTGTTCAACGGCGCACCGGGGTCCCTGTTCGACCAACTCATCGCCAATATCGAAATTCAATATGCGAAGGACCGGCATTTCACCAACCCGTCGCTGAGCCAACGGCGAATCGTGGAAGACGAAACCATCGTTTCCTTCGTGCTGGAGAAGTACCAGCGCTTCACCCCCGCCTTCCCGGCCACCTATTTCGTTCTGCAATGGATGCACCGGACGGAAAGCGACATCTTCGGCAGGCACCTTAGCGGCATGGGCGGCAGCGTTGACCGAGCTGCCCGCGATGGCAACACGCCCGGAAGCTCCAACTACATCGCCTTCGCGTTGCAGCAACCGTTTCCGAACCTGGTGTGGCGCCTGGACCTCGGCATGCTGTACGACCTGGAAGGCGGCATCCTGATCCAGCCCGCCCTGCGCTGGAGGCCGGGCAACAACTGGGCCGTCGAAGCCTTCTACAACTTCATCGACGGCGGAGTGCGAGACAGGAACCCCAACTACAACGCACTGGCCACGACGGAGTGGGCGGACGAGTTTACGCTCAGGGTCGGCTACGAGTTCTAGGAATTTGCGGGCGACGACCCCGGGGGTCGCCGCCCGTTTATCCCTTGCCGCCGCCGGGACGGCTTCCCCTGCTGCGCCTTGCGGGATTTGAATGGCGCATGTGATTCTGTTACAGAGCGTTATCTCCCGGCGCAGTTAACGGCAGGCGAGTTCGCCGGCAAGGCACTTGAAGGGAACACATTCGAAAATAGGAGAAACCATGGGACGACTGGACGACAAGGTTGCCATCGTAACCGGGGCGGGAACCGGAATCGGGCGCGCCTGCATGGAGCTTTTCGCCCGCGAGGGCGCCAGGGTGGCAGGGTGCTCCAGGACCCAGAGCAATCTGGACGAGGTTCTCGAATGCGTAACCGACGACGGCGGCGAGGGCATCGTTGTCGCCGCGGACCTGTCGACTCCCGAGGGGGCGGAAATTCTGGTCAATGCCACGGTGGAGGCCTACGGCCGGGTGGACGTTCTGGTGAACTCAGCCGGCGTCGGCTATTCGCTGGAGCCCAAGGTACCGGGTTCCATGGGGTCGATTACCGATACGACGCCGGAACTGTGGCGGGAGGTCACCGCCATCGACCTCGATTCCGTGTTCTTCATGTCCCGGCTGGTGATCCCGCACATGCAGAAACAGGGCAATGGCTCGATCATCAACATCTCGTCGGTTCTCGGCGTGAAAGGACATCCCGACGCCCACGCCTATACGACGGCCAAGGGCGGCATGATCAACCTGACCCGGTCGATCACCGCGGCCTACACGCTGGACGGCATTCGCTGCAATTGCGTTTGCCCGGGGTTCATCGATACGCCGATGATCGCCACGCACATGCACCTGTTCGAGGATGAGGCAACGGCAGACCGCCTGTGCCCCATGCGCCGGACCGGAACGCCCGAAGAGATAGCTTTCGGTTGCCTGTACCTGGCGTCGGACGAATCGAGCTATACCAACGGATCGGTGATGCTGATCGACGGTGGAACCTCGGCGCGCATCTGACGTTGCGAAGACCGAATTGGCCAAGACAGAATCCACGTCCGACAAACCTGCAGGCACGGTAGGGGGCCAACTGTCGGGATCCCGTGATGTGGACGACAGTTCCCCGCAGCGGGTCGTCAACGCAGTTCTGAGCGGTATCCAGAAAGGACGGTTCGTTCCCGGCCAACGCCTGATCGAAGTCGACCTGACCCGCGAACTCAAGATCAGCCGAGGCCCCGTACGCGAGGCGTTCAAACGGCTCGCCGGCGAAGGCGTGCTGGTTCTGAACCGGCATCGCGGCGCCTACATCCGCGCGCACACCAGGGAAGAAGTCAACGACACCTTGAGCGTGATGGAAACACTCGGCGGGCTGGCAGCCAAGCTGGCGGCGCAATCCATACACAAGGGGGACAACCGGCAGCGGCTCAAGGAAACCCACGACCGCATGATGGCGCAGGGGAAGCAGGGTGAGACCTTTGCATTTCTCGGCGAAAGACGCCGGTTCTACGACACGCTTTACGAAATCGGCGGCAACAGGGAACTGCAGCGCATGATCCCGCGGATGCAGATCAGCCTGCTGCGCCTTCAGTTTCAGGCCTACGTAACCGCCCAGCATCACGAGAATCAGCTCAAGGGATTGAAAGCCATTGCCGAAGCCGTGCTGGCCGGGGACGAAAAGCGCGCCGAACGCGCCTGCCGCGAACACCTGAAACGCCGCCGGCGCAGCATGACCAGTTTCCCCGAAGAAGCCTACGCCGCCGCGCAGCGGTGACCCGTTACGATTCGCCCTCCCGGCGACTCAAGGCACAAAGGCACAACCGAAAACGCCTGATTCCACTCGGCGCTGCCCGTGACGCGTGCGCAAAAAAACAGTTGATCCGGGCAAGCCCGAAGATGCCGGCTTCACCGCCGCAGCGTGAGATTGAGCTCTGCCGACTTGATCTGCACAAACGGCGAACGGGCGGTCTTCAAGAGTTGCCGCGCCTGCTCGAGTTCCGGCGTGGACATGACCGGATAACTTCGCTGAACCGGCCCCGCGGCACGCATTTTCTGCAGATCCGGCTCGGGCATCAGGGCCCGAAGGATCAGTTCGTCCGGGTCCCGGGTATCATAGCGCTTGAACAGTTCTTCGAGCGTCGGCTCTTCCGGTGGTGACGCCAAAACTTTGTCGGCGCGCGGTGACGCCATGATCCGGTCGAGTATGTCTTCGTCGATCGGCGCCACGGACTCTCCATAGAAACCGGCCGCGTACTGGATGACTTCGTCCGGAACGATCTTGTAGCGCTCGCCTGTCACCAGGTTCAAGACCGACTGGATGCCCACGAGTTGGGAGAACGGCGTAGCCATGCCGGGGTAGCCCAATTCCTCGCGCACCACCGCCGTCTCCTCCAGGATCTCGTCCAGGCGGTCGCTCAGGTTGTGCTTGGCGATCTGCGCCCGCAGGGTTCCGGTCATGCCGCCGGGAATCTGGTGCTTGGCCGCAAGAACATCGTATTCGTTGTGCTGGTTCACCCGGTAGCCCGCTGCCAGACCCACTTTCTCGAAGTGTTCCGCCACCGGGGGCAGCAGGGAAACGTCGATGTCGTGGGTGTGTCCAAGCAGGGTCATGTTACGGGTCATGATCTCCGTGGAGGGTACGGCGGGGCCATTCGCCATGGGGCGGGTGGCCGTGTGCAATATGGTGACCCCGAACTCGACGATGTCGCAGTAGGCCTTTCCGGACATGCCCAGGATGTTGTTCGAGTGAAACTCGACGGGCTTGCCGCGGGACTTGGCCAGGATCGCCGGCACCAGCGTCTTCATCCGTTCCCGCTCGAGAACGCCGGCCGTGTCGTAGAGCAGCAATGTATCGATGTCAGGGCAGACCGAGAGCCGGTCGGCCTTGTCGGCATAGTAATCGTCGGTGTGCACCGGGCTCGAGGTGAACATGATCGACCCCGCGACCTCCGAGCCGTATTCCTTGGCCACCCTGGCCAGGCGGTGCATCTTGTCGATATTGAACAGCACGTCGTAAACCCAGAAGGAACGGCAGCCGTGCTCGTTCAGTTGCCGCATCCACACATCCATGAGCGCGTCCGGGGTCACCCCGAAGGTCACAGAGGCATTGGACCGCATGCCGGCCCGGATCGGGGTTCTGGGCATTGCCTCGGTAAGCAGGTCGAGCCCCTCCCAGGGATTCTCGTGATTTACGCGGATCAGCACCTCGAACATGGACGAACCGGTCAGGTCGATGACCCGGAACCCCGTACGGTCGATGGTGGGCGCGATGGGCAGCGCCATGCCGCAGCGCATCTCCATGCCCCACAGGCTCTGCTGGCCGTCACGCATGGTGGTGTCGAGGAATTCAATGTGCGCCATGATGTGCTTCCTGTTGTCGTTCGGCGAACGCCGGCAAGCCGGTCTGTTCAAGCCACCGCGTCGAGATGGCGTTGTTCCGGAAATCCGGGTGCTGCACCACGAATTGCTGCAACGCCAGATTCGTTCTCAAACCGCCGATTTCGAAGGTGCCCAGAGCGCGGTCGAGCCGGCCGATGGCATCGTCGCGGTCGGCGCCGCGGGCGATCAGCTTGCCGATCATGCTGTCGTAGTAGGGAGAAACCCGTTCGCCTGCACGGCAGTACGTATCGAGTCGAATGCCATCGCCGCCCGGCGGGCTCCAGCTCGTGATGTCGCCGGGCGCGGGCCGGAAGTCATGGTCGGGGTCCTCGGCGTTGATCCGGCACTCAATGGCATGCCCCTGCATTTCGATCTCCGACTGCGACATTTCCAGAGGCTCTCCGAGCGCGACCCTGAGTTGCATCGCCACGAGGTCCGCATCGGAGACAAGCTCGGTGACCGGGTGTTCGACCTGTATCCGGGCATTGACTTCGATGAAAAAGAACTCGTCGGTGTCCGAATCGTAGAGAAACTCGACGGTGCCGGCGTTCCGGTACGCCAGGTCAGAGGCCAGCTTGACGGCGGCACTGTGTAATCGCCCCCGGGTGCCCTCGGGCAGAATCGCGCACGGTGATTCCTCGATCAGCTTCTGGTAGCGCCGCTGCACCGAGCAGTCGCGTTCGCCGAAGTGCAGCACCTTGCCGTTGCCGTCGCCGAATACCTGGACTTCAACATGGCGGGCGCTGCGTATGAAACGCTCCATGTACATCAGGCCACTGCCGAAGGCTGCCCGGGCTTCCTCCGATGCCCTGGTGAAACCGCCCCTGATGTCAGCAGCGCAATCGGCCAGGAACATGCCCCGGCCGCCACCGCCGGCACTGGCCTTGATGACCACCGGGTAGCCGATTTCCTCCGCGTCGCCGCACGCTTCCTCGACCGAGTGCAAGGCCGGCGTGCCGGGCAGCAGAGGCACATCCGAGGCGGCGGCCAGCTTGCGGGCGTTGAGCTTGTCGCCGAGTGCATCGATGGTCTCCGCCCGAGGGCCGACGAACACGATGCCTTCCGATTCACAAAGACGGGCCAGGCTCGCCCGTTCCGAGAGAAAACCGTAGCCCGGGTGCAGGGCATCGCAACCGGTGGACTTCGCCGCCTGAACGGTCAGGTTCTCGTCGAGATAACTGCGCGCGGGAACGGCCGGCCCAAGCACGACCACGCGATCGGCGAGGTCCGGGCCGAGGCCGTTCCTGTCCGCAGCGGAAACGCCCAGTACGGTTTCCAGCCCAACGGACTTTGCCGCGGAGAGTATTCGCACCGCGATCTCTCCCCGGTTGGCGACGAACAGGCGTTTCATCGCAGTGGGGTCAAGATTGGGATTCGACGTAGAACAGCGGCTGATCGAACTCCACCAGGGCCCCGTCCTCGACACAGATGCGGCGCAGGATGCCACTGACTCCCGCTACCACCGGCGTGAACAGCTTCATGACTTCGATCAGGCAGACCTCGGTGTCCTCGCTCAATTCCTCGCCGATCTGCACATAGGGCGGCGCCCCGGGCTTCGGCGAACGGTAGAACAGGCCCAGGTTCGGGGCGCGGACTACGGTCAATCCGTCGAGTTCCTCGTCATCCACGCTTTTTATCGCGGCTGCGGGTTCCTCGGCAGGCGGTGCCTCGGTGGTAGCGTCCCGCGGCTTTTCCCGAGCGGGAATGGATGGCCGCTGTCCCAGACCGGCGGTGGCCTCGTCACGGGAAAGGTGCAGGCTGAAGTCCTCCACCTCGATGGACAGTTCCCGCCAGTCCGAGTTTTCGAACAGCTCTATCAGCGTGTTGATGTCCTGAAAGGTGCGTTTTTCCATGGCTTTCCGATCGGGATGATTGTCAATTGGCAGTAGCCGCCTGCCCGGCCGTCATCTGTACGGCCGCCAGCAGCGGGGGCAGTGTAGGCTCTGCGACGATGAAACGCAGGTTTGCCGCAAGCGCGGCCGCGACGCCTTCGTCGCTGGAAATGGCCCGGCCCCTCGCAGCCTCGACCCCCTGCAACAGGCCGGCCAGCCGATCGGGGTCGGCTGCCGCTTCCAGCGCATCAAGATCCAGGATATCCCTAACGGGCGCTTCATCCGGTCGGAGTACGCGCAAGGGGCTCCGCTCCGCCGCCCAGTGCAGCATCTGCCGCAGCCATTCATCCTCGCGCTCGTCCGGATGGTCGATTTCCAGAACGCCGGGGTAGATGCCCCCCGCAGCGCCATCGACCGTAACGGTCTCGCCGTCGAGCGCCGTCACTGCCCCGGCGCCGCAGCCGACCACGCAAGGCAAACCGAGGGAACGCCCGACCACGGCGGCATGGGAAGTGGAGCCGCCGAATTCCGTGACCACGGCACGGGCGGCGATCATGCCGTGAACATCGTCCGGACAGGTGGTGGCCGTGGCCAGAATCACGTCTTCGCCCTGTTTAGCACGCTGCTCGGCCTCGTCGGCGCTGGTCACCACCACTCCGGCGCCGACACCGTGCGAGACCCCGTTCCCGGTCGCAACCGGCACGGTCCTCGCCGCTTCCGCCGTCAACCTCGGACTGAGCAGGCTGCGCACCTGGGCGGGGGTGACCCTCGACAGGGCCTCGCCGATGTCGATGGCGCCCTCGCGCTGCATGTCCACGGCGATGCGCACGGCGGCAGCGGGGGCCCGTTTCGCCGTTCGCGATTGCAACAGGTACAGCGTTCCCTTCTGAACCGTGAACTCGATGTCCTGAACCTCCCGGTTGGCATCTTCCAGCCGGCCGGCCGCGGCCAGCAGTTGTGCATGCAGCCGGGGTGACTGGGCGTGCAGATCGTCCAGCGACTCCGGTGTGTGCCTGCCGGAAACGACATCTTCGCCCTGGGCTCGGCGGAGGTATTCCCCGTAGGGCACCGGCGCCCCGTCCAGGGGATTGCGGCTGAACAATACGCCCGTGCCGCTCTGTTCATCGAAGTTTCCGAATACCATGAGCTGCACGGTCACCGCCGTGCCCAGGTCATCCGCGATGCCGTGATGCTTGCGATAACGGCGGGCGCGCCGCGAATTCCATGAATCGAAAACCGCCCGCACGGCGGCGTGCAGTTGCAGCATGGGATCGTCGGGAATGGTTTGCCGCGCGTTGCGCTCAATCTGCGCCCGCCAGTCCCCGGGGTCTTCACCGCACTTCATTTCAGGGCAGTCCGTTCCCAGCACCACCTCGGCATAGAGTTGGAAGAACCGCCGATACGTATCTCGGGCAAACGCCGCATCCCCCGATTCGGCAGCCAGCGCCGGCAGGTTCGCTTCGCTGATACCCAGGTTGAGCAGCGTATCCATCATGCCCGGCATCGAAATCGCCGCGCCGGAGCGAACAGCAACCAGCAGGGGCTTCTCGTCGTGCCCAAAGCCGCGCCCGCTACGCTGCTCCAGCCAGCGCATCCCCGCTTGCAACTCGGACTCCAGGCCGTCCGGCATGGTTCCGCTTCGTTGATACTCCAAACAGGCTTCGGTGGTAACCACGAAGGCCGGCGGCGTCGGCAACCCCAACGACTGCATGTGGGCGATCGACCAGGCCTTGCCGCCGATCAAACGCCGGTCCGGCAAGGCAGGCCCGCTGATCGCGTCGAGCCCTATCAGCCAGCGTCCCGACAAGGCCGAGGGCATGTCGTTCACTCGCGCCGCGCCAGGCCCGTCACACGCAACAGATCTTCGTGCAGCTCGAACCAGACCGTGTGGTAGCTGCCGATCGTCGCGTCGCTCACCCAGCGAACGTCGCCGTCTTCCGCCTTTTCCAGGGCCGCCAGCAGTTGCCCGCCGTAGTACCCGATGCGGGGCACATGCTGCGCCAGACGGCCCAGCAGCCGCTCGGCACGATCGTGAAGCCTTCCCAGCCTACTGACGATCCGCTCATCGTAGTCCGGGTCCGAATGATCGTTGGCCACGGTTTCACCCGCGATGGTCAGCGTCTGCCAATCGGTCATCAGTTGCTTCAGATCGTCGTTGATGCGCTCGAAGGCCTCGTAGTCCTCCCGGAAACCGGCATCGCCGCGCAACGTGGCGTAAACCTTTGCATAGACGCCCTGCAGGGTGATCTGCGCGGTCGGCGTCACCATGTACTTGCCGTCGACCTCGTTCAGCCGGCCCCCGGCCGCCGCCTCCGCGGCCAGCGTTCGCACGCGAACCTCGCCGAGACCGGTCAGTGCAGTGGCATCTTCGATTGAGGCGAATTTCTTGATGGCAAATGCATGCAGAACCAGGTGATTTTCACGCATGTCGGCGCTCCTCGTCCCCAACCCAGGCTAAGACGGCCCACCTTTCAGAATCTGATCGCGCACGCTGCGCCGCAGAATCTTGTTGGCCGCGCTTTTCGGCAACTCCGGCCAGACTTCGATGTCCTTGGGGCGCTTGTAGTTGGCAAGATGACCCTTCGCGTGCGCCATCACCTGCTTGCTGCAAAGGTCCGAGCGTCCCGTGACAACGGCATGTACCCGGTCACCCCAGATGTCGTCCGGTAAGCCGACAACGGCCGCCTCGTGGACGCCGTCGCAGGCCATCAGTATTTCCTCGACCTCCCGGGGATAGACGTTGAACCCCCCTGAGATCAGCATGTCGTTCTTGCGGTCGAGTATGTAGAAATACCCGTCGTCATCCATGGTGCCGACATCGCCCGTGTGCAGCCAGCCGTTCCGAAACGCCTCGGCGGTGGCCTCCGGGCGATTCCAGTAGCCGGCCATGGTCTGCGGCCCGCGGGTCACGATTTCGCCGGGTTCATTGGCCGGCAGGAACCGGTCTTCCTGATCGACTACCGCTACTTCCGCAAGGGTGAAAGGCCGTCCGCAGGAACCGGAACGGTCGTGGTCTTCCGGCTTCAGGCAGGTGATGACCATGGGACTCTCCGCCTGCCCGTAAGTCTGCGCGAAGATTCGCCCGAACCGCGCTTCCGCGCGCTCCAGCACCCCGGGTGAAATCGGCGACGCGCCGTAGGCGATGCGCCGGAAACCCAGGTCGGCATCCGCCGTTCCGGGCGCCTCCATGATCATGGCAAGCATGGTCGGGACGAGAAAGGTGAGGCTGGCCCGGCTCTGCTCCGCCAGGCGCAGAAACTGCTCCGGGTCGAAGGCCGGCATGATCACCGAATGTGCGCCGCGCTCGATGGCGGGCAGAAAGAACGCCCCTGAAGCATGAGCGATCGGAGCCGCGTGCAGAAAAACGTCGTCCGAGTGGATATCCGGTATCAGATCCGTGAGAAACGCCGAGATTTCCGAGAGTTCGCCACGCGTGGTCAACACCACGCCCTTGGGCCGCCCGGTGGTGCCGCCGGTGAACCCGATTCGGTACGGCGCATCCATCGGGCGGTCGACGCAGCAGGGGGCATCGTCGCCGTTCTCCACCATATCACTCAGGCGCGGGCTGTCGATTTCGACATCCAGGCCGAACCGTTCCCCGCCACTGTGAATTACCGCGTGGGCGTCGGTTTCGGTCAGCTTGTACTCGTGGTTCTCCAGGGTTTCACGAGTATTCAGCCCGAGCCTGACCAGCCCCGCTTTCGCCAGGGCATAGTAAGCCACCAGGCAATCGATACCGTTGGGCAGCAGTACACCGACACGATCGCCGGGTTTCAGCCCAGTGGCCAGAAGCGCATTGCCGAGACGATCCGTTGCCGTATCGAAGTCACGAAAACTCAGGGTCGTATCGCCCTCGGTGACACAGGCGGCCTCACCGTGGTGACGCGCCGCCCGGCGTATCAAACTGCCAATCTGCAAAGTCGGCTACCTGGTTCTGACGTCAGCCGCGCAACGCGTCGATATCGGCACGCCGCAAGCCGGCGCCCCTGCCCTTGAGGTTGCGTGAATTTTCCTGATGGAGCTTGTATAACTCGTCCGCAGACGCGCCGTCATACTGGTACTTGATCGACGGCTCACAAAGGAAGCGATAGCGGTCTTCGTGCGTCTTCGGCCGCGCCTCGCGAACCCTGCGATTGTATTCCTCGATGCCGAACGTACCCCTGGTGGTCCGGTAGCGGTCCAGCTTGGTATCCAGGTAGGTAACTCCCGGTTGAATTCCCCCGACCGATGGCGCGTAGTCGTCGTCCAACAGGATGGAATAAGGCACCGGCGAATAGATCCGCTGCGGCAGGTTGGAGTGCCGCATCATGAGGTATTCGTACATCTGGTGGCTGGGACTGCTGCCCACGCAGATGTCGCCGAGCATGTCGCGGCTGTATTCGTCGTTGAGCAGCGGCCGGAAACGCTCTGCCCTCGCATCGATCTTGATCCAGTCGTCGGGATCGTAGCAACCCGCAATGTGCGCCAGATCCTTGATGATGGCGTAGTAGGTGATGGCGCCCGCATCGAGCATCTGATCGCGCGTCCAGCCGGCGACACGCCG
This sequence comes from Pseudomonadales bacterium, assembly GCA_963663395.1. GTDB lineage: Bacteria > Pseudomonadota > Gammaproteobacteria > Pseudomonadales > Azotimanducaceae > Azophilus. The sequence continues at coordinate 1,545,550 of OY760226.1, read as the reverse complement.
CCACAGGCTCGCCATGGCATCCTTGAGCTTCTCGTCCAGGTCCTGGAAGGTGCGGGTCAATTCCTCCTTGCTGCCCATCCCCACCGGCTCGTAGCCGTCCGACAGCGGATCGGAGGTATACAGGCCCACGCCCCTTATGTGCTCGCCCTGGAATTCCGGCTCGGCCGCGAAACTTCCCCAGTCGTCGATGATGTTGAAGTGCACCCCTTCGGTGGCAACAGGCATGGTGAGGTTGGTGTAGGGGACGTTTTCGGCGACGCCGTCCAGCCAGGGCAGGTCGCATTCGGCCAGGTCGACGAAATCCCGCACCAGCATTTCCCGGTTCTCGCCCAGGTGGTAGGGGCCGTGCTGGTGCATGCTGATCCTGCTCTCGCAGGCAACCAGGAAGGCGTACTGCGCGGCCGATGCGGCAAAGGCCTGGGCCGCTTCGTGCAGCGGCTCCCCGGGCTCGCAGTCGTACATGTCCGCGTGAAACACCTGGATCTGCCGTTCGGGAAGTATCTGGGTACGGTGTCCGCCGTCGGAAGCCGTGATGTGGCCTGAATTGCGGCGCCATGAAAGCTGGAAGCGTTTCCAGAAATCGACGATGTAGATCAGGTCCTCGGCTGCATCCTCCGGCCGGATGAGCCCCATGTTGATCTGCCACTCCCGCCCGAGCAGGTAGAAACAGGGCAAGCCCCACATGGAGGTGGCGTGGGCCTTGGAACCCATGTTGCGCGCACGGTCGCCGAGTTCCTCGGCGGTCATGACCGTCTCGATCTTCTTGAGCAGGGCGGGATAGCGATAGAAGGCGTTCAGATAGGACAACAGCATGTAGGCCGGCACCGGAAACAGTTTCGATTCCTGCACGGTGCGGGTTACGCACAACCAGTAGGTCTGGTCGCCATTCGTCTGCAGCAGGTGGTTCGTTTCGAGCAGTTGCGCATAGTCTGGTTTCATGGGGAGATCTCCGCTGGCCGGGCTTCGTGGGTTATTGGGAATGAACGCGCCAGATGTTGGCCGTGACCTCGCGTCCGCTCTGGTAGTCGTCGGTGTTCTTGGCGCGGGCCGTGGATTCCATGCGTACGCTGTCGCCTTCCATGATGCCGTGCACTTTCGAGTTCATCAGGCAGGGGATGCCGTACTCGCGGGTGAGGATACCCAGGTGCGAACGTACCGTGCCGCCGGCACAGATCACGCCCTTGAACTGCTCCAGAATGGGCGCCGTCAGCGTGCCGCCGGAGTCGTCGATTACCGCTATGGTGTTTTCCGGCACGCCTTCGCTCAGCCATTTCAATACCCGGTTGGTGGAGCGCACGTAACGGGCGATACCGACGGTGTCCTCGGAGTAGCTCACCACGTTATCGCCGACGCCCCGCAGTTCCAGGCCTTCACTGTCGGGTTCACCCACAGGCGCTTCAGGGTCTTCGAAACAGAAGGTGTCGAGATCGTCCTCGGTGGTGCCAACCGCGGGTTTGTAGGCATCGGGACGCTCCTGCGGAGAGATGGCGGCCGACCAGTCGTATCGATGGCCCGCATCGATCAGCATCTTTTCGACCGCCCGGAAATCCTCTTCCGTAATCGTCTCCAGCGATTCGCCGAATACGAAGTCTTTCCAATCCTTGCCGGACTCCTCGAACCGCTGGCGCACGACCGCCTGCATGGCGGTGTTGATGGCGGTAACGACGCTCGACGGTGACTCTGACTCGAACTTGTCTACATCACTGAAGATTTTCGACATGTGCGGATCCTTGTTTTGTCTTCGTTTTGCTGTGCGGACCGGATGGCGGTGAACACCCTAACGCACTCCCTTTACCGCGCAGAAGTATACAATTCGCTCAAAAGTGTTACAACATTGTAGTACAATTGCCGCCGGGAAATTTCGCGTTCCCGAGGCGCTGTCACTGGGAAACGGGAGGACATGAGCGCACTGGCCGATCACCGGATTTTACTGGTCAATGACGATGGCATCGACGCGCCGGGAATGCGCGTTCTCGAAGCGGTTGCACGACAGATCGCAGAGGAGGTTTTCGTTGTCGCGCCGGAAGAGAACCAGTCCGGGGCTTCGCACTCACTGTCCATCGGAATGCCCGTGCGGGTGCGCAAGGTCGACCGGTATCACTACGCCGTGACGGGCAGCCCTGCGGAATGCGTCATGCTGGCGCTCCAGGAGTTGCTCACCGACAACCGGCCGACGGTCTGTCTCGCAGGCATCAACCGGGGGCCCAACCTGGCGGACGACACGGCCTACTCGGGAACCATCGCCGCTGCCCGGGAGTCGACCCAGCTCGGTGTACCGGCGGTTGCGATGAGCCAGGTCTTCGTGCCCGGTGAGAAGAACTTCGGTCTCGGCGAAGACCGAAGGATCCATTGGGAGACCTCCGAGCGCTGGGCGCCGCCGGTGTTGAAACGCCTGCTGGCGAACGCCTGGGACGACAGCGTGTTCATGAACCTGAATTTTCCCGGGGTGCCGCCCGACCAGGTGCGCGGCCTGCGCATCACCAGGCAGGGGCGGCGCCCTCCCGGATGTTACGTTCTGGAGCAGGACGAGGACGCTACGGGCGAGCCCTACTACCGGATGCTACTGGCCTACGAAGACGGGTCGCCGGGCCCGGATTCCGATATCAAGGCGATTGCCGACGGCTATATCTCCCTCAGTCCGCTGGGCCTGGACCTGACCGCAACGGAAAGTTTGCAAACGCTGGCTGAAGACATGGACGACCTGAACGATCTCCGGGATCGGGCGGGTAGCGAATCGGGGGGTTCCGGCTGACTGTTCCATGAATTGTACTATAATCCTGTATGCTAATTTGTCCTGTGGTTGGCGTTCGGCTCGCGCCCGAGCCGGCCGTCTACGACCTTTGCGGTCTCTTTTGTGGCATTGGTTCGGCCTGGGGGTAAGCGGCGTGGGTGGGGCACGCAGGGCGATGCCCGGATCGCGTGAGGGCGCCCTGACGAAACCTTGCCAGGCATCGATTGACGTGGAAAGGGGTTGGCGATGAGCAGACTGCGTTATCGGATTTCCCACTGGTTATTCACGCATCGCCCGCTGGCGCTGCTGCTGATCGCGGTTGCGACCCTGGTGTCCGCGCTCGGGCTGCCGCGGGTGCAGATCAAGACGATTTTTTCCGACCTGCAACCCACCGGACACCCCTTTGCGGAGACCTTCCGCGATCACCCGAATTTCGGCAATCCCCTCACCATCCACATGATGGTCAAGCGCAAGCAAGGCGACATCTACAACACGGAAACCCTGCAGAAAGTCTGGGACCTGACCCGTGACGTCGACCTGGCGCCCGCGGTGGACCACGACCAGATCCTGTCTATCACCACCTCAAAGGCACGCTATGCCGCTGCCACGCCCTTCGGCATCGACATGCGTCCGCTCATGGACAGCACGGTGCCGCAAACGGCAGCGGAGATGGAGGAATTCAAGCAGCGCGTTGAACGCTCCCCGAACTCCAGGGGCTTCCTGGTCTCCGAAGACGCCACCGCCACGCTGATTCAGGCCACCTTCATCGAGCACCGGCTGGATTTCGGCGAAACGTTCGAATACGTGAACGGGCTGGCACACGCCGCCAGCGACGCCGACCACGACGTGTTTCTTGCGGGCGAGCCTGCGCTGGTGGGCTGGGTGTACCAGTACCAGACGCAGATGATCTGGATATTCGCCGTCACCCTGCTGGCGCTGTTCGCGGCGCTGTTTCTCTACATGCGCAACATCGCGGGCGTTGTAACGCCGGCGATTACCGGCGTGGTCTCCGCCATCTGGGGTTTCGGGCTGGCCGGCTGGCTCGACCTGGCGGTGGAGCCGCTGCTGCTGCTGGTGCCGCTGTTGCTCGTGGCGCGCGCCTTCAGTCACACCGTTCAGTACATCGAGCGCTTCTACGAGGTATTGCACGTGGTCGGCGACAAGGAGGAAGCGGGCAGGCTGTCGCTGCGGGTGATGATGGGCCCCGGCGTACTCGGGATCATTACGGATGCGACGGCGATCCTCCTGATCGCCCTGGCACCCATCCCCGCAATGCAGCGCTTTGCACTCTTCGCCGGCTACTGGGCCATGATTCTCCTGCCCACGTCGGTACTGCTGGCACCCCTGATCCTGTCCAGGCTGCCCGTGCCCAGGAATCTGTATTCGATCGTATCGCGCGACCTCAGCCTGACGGGCGTGCATCAGTGGATGGCCAGGGTGCTGCGCCGGGTGGCCATGTTGACCACGGGGAAAAGCGCCGCCTATACGGGCTTCGCGTTGCTGCTGCTGGCGGGAATCTCCATCTACAACGGCCTGCAGATCAAGGTGGGCAATCCGGTGGAGGGCAGTTCGCTGTTGTGGGAAGACTCCGAGTTCAATGTGGCGGTGCGCACCATCAACGACAACTTCCCGGGCGTGAACACCCTGGAACTGGTTCTGGAGTCGAAGGAAGGCGAAACGCTGGAAAAGACCGCCCGCAAGGCCGGCCCGGTGCACGCCATGCTGGCGCTGCAGGACCACATGGAACAGTCCGCGCATCCGCCCAGGGCGACCCTGTCGTTCGCCGACTACCTTAGCGAGGGCGGGCGCCTCTACAATGGGGGCGATCCCCGCTGGAATCCCCTGGACACCTCCGACTGGGCGACTCAGGCCGCCGCGACGGCCGCGATGATGGGCAGCGGGCCGAAGGCGTTCAGCCACGTCATCGACATGAGGCAGCAGCATTCGACCGTGTCGCTGTGGTACCGCGACAACAAGCAGGAGACGGTCGACGCGGCGCTCGCCAACGCAACCGAAGCCGTGAACGCGGTGGGCCTCGACCATGAGCAATTCAGGATTCGCCTGGGGAGCGGCACGATCGCGTTGCAGCAGGCGGTGAACGACACCGTCCAGGACCACTACTGGGTCATCGTGGGCGTTCTCGGCTTCCTGATGTTCGCGCTGTCGGCGGTGGCGTTCAAATCCCTGGTCGCGGGCTTCATATTGCTCGTGCAGGTGAACATGGCCAACTTCGTCATCATCGCTATGCTGGAAGCCCTCGACATGGGCCTCGACATCAATTCACTGCTGGTGGCGGCCATGGGCATCGGCGTGGGAATCGACTACGGCATCTACCTGCTGGCGCGGGTCTGCGACGAATACAAGAATCACGAGGGGGACTTCGCCGCCATCATTCGCGAGGCGACCACCACGACCGGCCGCGCCATCGCCTTTACCGCCACCATCATGCTGATCGGCATACTGCCCTGGTACTTCCTTTCCGGGCTCAAGTTCCTGGCCGACATGGGCCTGCTGCTGGCTGCGGTGATGGTAATCAACATGGTCATGGCGCTGTTCGTGCTGCCGCTCCTGGTCTGGTTCCTGCGTCCGGAATTCGTCAGCCGGGACGATCTCCTGGTAAGTGAACGCGTAGACCTGGTGCGCGAAGCGCAAGCCGCACGGCAGAACGACGGGGCCAGCTCGCAGCAATGGGGTGCAAGCAGTGCGGCTACCTGACAGCACTCGGCAGCGGGCGCCCGTCAGCCGCCAGCGGATTACGGCGCCGGCACTGCTGCTCTTTCTCTCGCTGGCTGCTTCTTCAGGCGTACAGGCTGAAACGGCGCCCCGCTCCATAACGATCGTGGCCGACGGTACGGTACACCGGCCGCTTTACGGCATCGACTTTCACGACGACCTGCAGCGCGGCATAGCCGTCGGCGCCCGCGGCACCGTCATACTGACCGACGACGGCGGGCAAAGCTGGGAAACGGCACAACTGGACACCTCGCTGTCGCTCATCGACGTGGCGGTACAGGGCGACCGCCGCCTGACCGTCGGCCAGATGGGCGGCATCTGGGTGAGCGACTCGGGCGAAGCGTGGCGGTCGGTTGAATCCGGCACGGAAGAACGTTTGCTTGCTGTCGATATGAATGCTGACGGCCTGGCAATCGCGGTTGGCAGCTTCGACCTCATTCTCCTGTCCTACGACGGCGGGGAAACCTGGGAAGAGTCCCCCCTGCAACTCGCTCCCCATGTCGAGGGTTTTTACGACCCCCATCTTTATGACGTTCAGGTCAACCCGGACGGGAGCGCCCTCATCGTGGGCGAATTCGGCCTGATCCTTCGTACGACCGATGAGGGGCGCAACTGGGACATCGTCCATCAGGGCATCGCCTCGCTCTCGGGTGTTCACGTGCGAACGGACGGAACGGGCTTCGCAGTCGGCCAGGACGGCGCCGTGCTGCGCACCACCGATGGCGGACAGACCTGGACGGGCCTGGATACGCCGACCAGCGGCAACCTGCTGGGCGTCTGGTCGACCGAGGACGGCCAGGCGACGGTGTCAGGGATGCGTTACATGATCGTCAGCGACGACGACGGGGAAAGCTGGAGACCGGTAACCGACGCCGAGGTGAACACCAACTGGTACGGAAAGATGGTGGCCACCGACAGCGGCTTCATCGCGGTCGGCCATTCCGGCCGGGTGATCAGGGTCGCGCGCGCGGAACGCCTGTAAGCAGTTGGCGATCAACCGCTTTCCAACGACGCGATGGCGCGCCGAGCGAACTTTGAAATGCTAGAAGCCGATCGAACAGGACCTCCGGAATGCGCCTGACCCGCTTCGACCGGGACTACAGCCGCCGGCACTTTCTGCGCCAGGTCGTCCAGGGGTCCGCCGCGGCAGGCGTTCTCGCCCCCCTGTGGCCGACCATTGCCGCTGAAGGGGACATCTCCGCCGCCTATCCGGACGAACTGCTGTCGCTCGATGAGTACACCGGCGGAAAGCTGAGTACGGGAGACGTCATAACCGCCGACAATGTCGAGCACGTGCGAAGTCTGCTCGACGACATCAAGTATCAGCAGATCCGCGACATGGGGCGGCAACTCGGCACTGCCCCAACCACCACCGACATCATGCAGCTTTCCCCCTGGGACTATATCGAGGCGACACTGCGCAACCAGGGCAAGGCGCGGTTCGATGCATCAGGCAACGTGGTTGTCGATGACGGCAAACCCTGGATCGGCGGCAACCCGTTTCCGGATGCGAAGACCGGGCTGGAACTCTTCGCGTCGCTCACGTTGAGTTGGGGGCGGCACGACGCTTCACTGTATGCGGTGAGGGAACACGATCTGTCCGTCGAGGGAGTAGTTCAGTATCAATACGACACGGTCTGGACGGAACTGGCAGCGGTGGCCCGGGTGCGCCTCGATCCGAAGCCCTACTGGACAGGGCACGAAGACAAGTTGCGCTACCAAAGCGTGTTTTTTCTCTATCCGCACGACGTGGCGGGCACCTCATACCTGAACATCTGGCCGTACGACCAGAACAAGTTTCCGGAATTGCTGGGCTACCTGCCGGCATTCAAGCGCATCCGCGTCTTCCCCACCAATCAGCGGTTCGAGCCGCTCATTCCCGGCGGCACCCTTTATCTGTCGGATGCCTGGGCGGCCGGCGATCCGCTGCACACCTGGGGCAACTACCGTATCGTCGACCGGGGCCCCTTCCTGGCCGGCATGTCCGGTGCCTGGAATGCCGATCACCCCAACTGGGAGCACACCACCCACGGCGGCCCGAAAGGCGACACCTTCTGGGATACCACCGTGGAACTCATTCCCGAGGCGATTGTGGTCGATGCGGAGCCCCTCCTCTATCGCCGGGCGCCGGTGAGCAGGAAACGGGTATGGTTCGATGCCAGGACCGGCCTGCCGCTGGCCATGAACACCTACGACCACAAGGGCGAGGTGTATCGAAGCTTTGACGGCGCCTACTCCGTCTACCGGAAGGGCGACAAGGCAGTCATGGACGGGCCGCACCCATACTGGTCCTGGTCGCACGTGCACGCATTCGACATTCAGACGGGGCGCATGACACGGCTCGAGCAGGTCAGGCGAATCCGCGGCGGTCACCGGACGCGGGTAAACGATCCCGACATATACGACCAGTACATGACCAGGAACGCGTTGCGCCGGTTGGGGTATTAGCCGCAGCCGCATGAGGCAAGGGCTAATTCGAGGAGCCTGCCCCCTCGAGAACGGTCACTACCGCAACAGCCGTGCCACGCCCCAGAACGCCGCCTGCATTTTCCGCCAACGCGACGCGGGCACCTGTTACCTGTCGCTTTCCGGCACGGCCCCGCAACTGGTCGGTGAGTTCGACGAGCTGTCCGGTTCCGGTAGCGCCGATGGGGTGACCCCGGCTCAATAGTCCGCCACTCGGATTGACCGGCACCCGGCCCCCGAGCCGCGTTGCGCCATCGTGCAACAGGCTCGGAGCTTCGCCACTGGCTGCGACCCCCAGTTCCTCGAGCACGATGAATTCAGCGGGTATGGCCGCATCGTGCAGTTCGATCACGTCAACGTCTTCCGGCCCGATTCCGCCGGCCTCGTACGCCTTCGCCGCGGCCCGGGCAACCGCATCGTCGGGGCCCTGCTTGCGGCCCGTCTGCATGGCGCTCGCCCGTACGCGGACGAGGGGCCCGCCCGCCTTGCGAGCCGTCTTCCGCGTACCGAGAACCAGCGCGGCAGCACCGTCCGAGATGGGGGAGCACATGAACAACGTCAACGGGTCGACGATCGTGCGGCTGGCCAGTACTTCCTCGGCGGTTACCGCCTTTCGGAACTGTGCGTTGGGATTGAGGCTGCCATGAAACCGGTTTTTCGCGGCCGCGGTTGCCAAGTCGTGTTGAGTCGCACCCGACATATCCATGTAGTCACGGGCGAAACCGGCGTAAATTTCCATGAAGAGCGGGCCCGCCCCCTCAGAGAGCACGCTGTCTCCCTGTTCGGCGACCAGTTCCTCCACGTCGACCGCCCGGGCCAGGGCCACGTTGGCGAGATTGCGGTCGGCAACGTTCATCTTTTCCGCGCCCACGGCAAGGGCTGCCTCGTGCTGGCCTGAGCGGATGGCGTTGAATGCCAGGTGAAAGGCGCTCGATGCGGATGCGCAGGCGTTCTCGACGTTGACCATCGGGGCGCCTTCGAGCCCGCTGCCCGCCAGCGCGGTCTGGGCGCGAATCATCTCCTGGCCGGTGAGGATACCCGCGGCCGCATTGCCGAATGCAACGAACTCGACAGCATCGGCGGTGACGCTCGCATCCCCCAGGGCGCCCTCGGCTGCTTCCCGGGCCAACGAACCGAGGCTGCGGTCAAAGTGCCGGTCGAAGCGGGTCATGAATGCGCCCGCGATGTATACGTCTCTCACCGCCTGTGTCCCCCTGAATTTCCCGAGTCCGGATGATGCCCCAATTTCGAACTCAACGGCCGCCGATTGCAACAGGGCCCACTTCAATCGGATGACCAGGCAGGCACGTTACTGAACTTAACCCGCCTGCTCTTGTCCCACATCCGTACAACAGGAGCAATTTACCGCTCCCCGCCGGGGCTGACGGCCCAACCCGCCAAAACAACTCGCACTCGGCTCTAGTGCCCATCGGCAGGGTAGCGCATAGACGATGTCGGAAGTCGAATACTCTCCATTTGCAGCACGGGCGAGCGACACAAACCCGGCGGTCGCGCCGTCGCCCGATCAAGTCAGGGTCGACGCCCGGTCTGGAAGGGTGGTGTATGTCATCCGCGGTCTCGATACCCGTGAGACCGCCGGGGCAAACAACCGATTCGCCGAGCCCCTGCGCGACCGGCAGGCCGGAACAACTTCACTCGGCAATTCCAACTCCACCCGCGAGGAGGCGCAGGTTCGTGACACGCCCCTCGGCAATCGGCAGGCACGGGCGGTGCACACGGAAGGCGGAAACGCGCCCGCCATCAACACCTTCATGCCAACAACGCCACAGAGAAACAACCCTGCCTCAAACACCGGCGAGGCGCAGCAGCAACCCACCGCAACGCGCAATTGGCCCCCCAACTTCGACGTCAGCCTACTGACACCGGAAGCCCTGGTTTACCTGGCGAACAAGTCACGGTCAGCAACCGGTGCCCGCCAAACTCCGGTTGATGTCCTCGAACGCGAAGACGTGTTGCGAAACCTTCCTGAAGAAGCGCGGCGAGATTTTGTGGGCCAGCGGGCCGCGGCCTGGAGTGTGGTCGAAGACCTGTCCCTGGACGAGGCGGCGAGGGCGGCCATAAAACGGCAGGTTCTCCACGACGACATCCCAAGCTTCCTGGTTGCTCCCCTGGCAAACGCCTATGTGCAGATCAAGGACGAACTGAGTTCGCTCAGTGGAGCGCAATCGGGCAATGAACTGCAAACTGCAATGCGGGCGATTCGCAATGCAATGAACCGGGCATTTGAGGATTCCGGTCTGGAACTGACTCCAGAGAATCGACATCGAGCCTGCAAGACGTTCTGGAGAATCGTGCTGGCGCCCGGCCGATTGGGCCAGGCCCAGGGTCTCGTTCAACAACTGCAGCGTGCAGGGAGCCCGCTGCGCGCCCTTGGAGAAGGTGCGACCTGGTACAAAAACGAACATCACCGTCTGCAGACGGCAGGGCAACCGTCTCAGGCAGCAGCGCAGTCTCCCCGCGCAGCCGAGCAATCTCCCCGAGCCCAACGGCGGTCGCAGCGTACGGGGCAACGGCGTCCTCAAATGGCAATGCAGCCGCTCCGAGCGGCGCAACGGCCGCCTGCGCCGACGCATCCCGGGTCGGCAAGATCCTCTGGCGCCGACCACGAGGCGCTCAAAGCCGCGACAGACTATTCGCTCATGATGCGCTCGCTGGCCGAGGTTCTCCAAGAAAAGACCGGCACGTACACGCCCATTGAAATCAACGGAAACGTTCCCGACGAAACGATCGTCACGCTCCGCAATCTCGGGATTTCCATGCCCGCTCCAAGGCGGCTCGGCCGGCAGAATCAAGATGCCCGGATATCCGAGTCCGGACTCGCTGCAATTCGCCAACAACTCAGTGAGTACTTGCGCGTCAAGGGCCAAGGAGAATTTACTTACGGGGTATCGGCCGAGTGTATTCGCGACGTTGAAAACAACACTTACGTAATCGAGGGCAAGTTGGTTAAGCGCAATCGGGGTTCCGTCGGCCAGGCAATGTTCGAATTCTGTACGGCCCCGGGAGGCCACCTCAATCAACAACTGCTCAGGAACCTGTCGATGCTGGCGTATCGAGGAGCATTCGACTGTGTTCACGACTCGTGCCTGAACTACGCGCGGCCCGAAATAGCTTTGTTCAGCGAGGAACCGGTTGTCACGGACGTAGAACAGTCCCACCGACTTGCCCGGGACCGGGACGGCGGCGTAACCCTGGAAAGCCGGCTGGTCGGCAAAGTGCAACAGGTAAATTGGCAAAACGAAAGCGGCACCCTGGAGACCGTCGACCTGGACCCGGACCAAAGCCATCTCGACCTGACAGTCCGTTTCAAACTCGACGACGCGACCGGCCAGCCCGAACTCAAAGACGCCTGCATCGACTATGCATTCATCCCCGTGGGGGAAACTTTCGGAGAATTCGATTCAGCGGACGAAACCATGTCCGAACTCGAATTCACCTCTGACACCGACAGCGCCGAAGCATTGGATCTGGACTAGCCGGGTCAACTGCTGGCCGCTTCAATGCCGAGCTTGGTAACCGTCAGGCGTATGGCTCGTCCATCGCCACAAACTCGGTTTCCTCCAGTGCCTTCGCTGTCCAGGCTTTCATGGAATGGGTGCCGAGCAGGGCTTTCTGATACGCCCTCGGCTCGCCGTCAAGGGCGACGCCATAGGTAACGAAGCGCGACACGACCGGGGTGAAACAGGCGTCCGCGGCCGAGAATTCGCCAAACAGGAAGCCGCCGCCGGCGCCGAACTGGTGGCGGGTGCCCTCCCAATGGCCGCACAGGCATTCGATCTCGCGCGCGACCTCCGGGCTCATGCCCTTGCCGGGGTGGCTGGACCGGATATTCATCGGCATGGCGCTACGCAGGCTCTGATACCCGGCATGAAAGTCCGCGACGAGGGATCTGGCCCGCGCCCGGGCCCGAGCATCCGTCGGCCAGATGCCGGCTTGTGGATGCAGTTCATGAAGGCGCTCGAGGATGGCAACAGTGTCGAACGTGGCGAACCCGGCGCCAGGCTTTCCTTCCCAGAGCACGGGCACGAGACGGGTCGGCGACAGATCGGCAATATTGTTCTGCCAATCTTCGGAATCGAATTTCACCATCCGCTCCCTGAACGGGATGCCGAGCTCGGTCATCGCCAGCCAGGGACGCAACGACCAGGAGGAATAGTTCTTGTTGGCGATAACGAGGGTCAGGGGTTCGGACATGGTACAGGGCGTTCGATACAAGGCCGCGCAGGCTACACAGCCGCGCAGGCGCGGGTCAACGCCTCACCGCTGCAATATGGACCTGGACTTCGTCAGCAGAAGGTAACAGACCGCTCCGATGAGAAGTGAGTCGCAAGCGGCAATTCCGGTTATACCGCTCCACCGTGCGTCGCCTCCATACGTCAACGCCACGGCGACGAACCAGGCCAGGATGGCGATGCCGGAGATTCTGGGCTTGCCTTCCGTCACCCCTGACTCGTACTTGCCGCGGTGCACCACGAAATAGTCCGCCAACAGGATTCCGGCAACCGGCGCAAACAGGAAGCTCAACGAATAGATGAAATCGATGTAGTGATCGAGAATCCCCATGAAAGCCACGCCTATGCCCGCGAGACCGGAAAGAACGGCGATTTTCCACTCGCCCAGCCTCGGGAAAACGGCGGCGATACTCAACGTACACCCATACAGGTTCACGGAGTTCGTTATCCAGCTTGAAACGATCACCAGAACGAACGAGAACAGGCCCAGTCCCGCGTGAATCATCAGGCGAATGATGTCGGATTCTCCGGTGGCGCTCGCAGCGAACGCCGAAATCGAATAGGTGACGGTGGCCGCAATGAAATAGGGCACAAAGGACGCGACCGCTGCATCCCGCCACGATGCACCGTAACGGGTGAAATCCGACATGATCACCGCGGCAACGATGAAGCTACCAACAACCGCCGAAATACTCTCGCCCTGGGTCAGCCCCGCTTCCGGGGGCGATGCTACCGGTTCGCCCATCCCCGTACCGGCGAACAGACTCCTGGCCAGCAGCGCAACAACCACCACCTGAAGCGGAACGATTAGCGTGGCAAGCCGCTGAATCGACTTGAAGCCACAGATGGCCCCGGCCGTCATCAAGATGCCGCCCGCCAGCACGAATACCCAGGATCCAAGCCGGTAGTCGGTGAGAGCCAGCGTCAGCTCGCTGCCCGCCTGCCCGAACAGGTGGACGTTCACCCCGAACCAGCCGAAGAGGGAGAGCGCCATGCACAGGTTCACCAGGACGGCCCCGCGCACTCCAAAGGGGTGAGCCAGCAGCATGTAGGTGCTTAATCGGTTTCTCACGCCGACGATGCCGACTGCCGTGCCGATGACGGCGACGATCAGCCCGCCCACCAGAATCGCCGTGAACATTTCCCCGGGCCTCGCCACGGAGCTCAACTGCGCGCCCGTAAGCAGGGCCGGCAGCGAGAAGGCCAGAGCGGTGTTGATCAGCGCAATGCGGAAACCGCCGACCGCAATTCCCCGGGGAACGGGCCGGGTCGCAAAATCTTCCAGCAAGTCGCGCAGCTTGGCGGATCGTTCGACTGTCACCGCGACATCCGAATCTTCAGCCCGCCACTACGGCGCAACATGGCGTTACATCCGGTCAGGCCCACAACTGAACGGGGCAGGTCCGCCGGGCAATTGTAGGACGGAAGCCCCGCTACCCGGCCGAACTGATCTCCCGTTCTCGCCCTGTCAGAATGCGTAGGCAACATCGATTCCGAAAAAGCGTGGGCGGCTCGGTAACCGGAACACGCGACCCGGCCCCAGATCCGGGACCAGGGTCTCCGCCGTGAGCGGATACCGTTCGTCTGTGAGATTGCGCGCGAAGGCCGAAAAAGACCAGGCGTCGTTCCGAATCGCCGTACGAACGTTCAGCAGATCGACGGGACCGGTCTTGTCCCGATTGTTGAACTCATAGTAGATCGGGCCCCGGCGTTCGAAGTCGACCCTGGTCGCCCATTCGAAACCGGAACCCGCGATCGGTTGAACGTACTGCACGCCAAGATTGAGCGTGTATCGATGCGCGCCCGGCGATGAGTTGCCGATGAAGCTCCCGAAATTGGCGTCCGGCGGGTTGCGGTCTTCCGTGATTTCCCCGTCGGTGAAGCCGAAATTGGCGTACAGGTCTAGCCGGTCCGACAGGCGCATGGTCAGTTCCACCTCGGCGCCGTCTATGGTGGTTTCATCCGCGTTCACGATCAGCGAGTTGAACACGTCGATGAAGAAAAAGAACTGCTGATCGTCGTACTTGATGTGGTACAGCGAGGCATCGGCCAGGATCCTGCCATCGGCGAGCGAGGCTTTTGCGCCCACCTCGTAGGTCGTGGACACTTCCTTGTCGAAGGACCTGCGGTCAGCCGGCACGCCGAAACCGTTGAATCCGCCGCTGCGAAAACCCTTTCCCCAGCTTCCGTAGACGAGAAAGTCGTCCCCGAGGCTGTAGGACAGCGTCAGCTTGGGCTGGAACGCAGAAAAGGAACGGTTCTGCCGCTCTCCGGCAACCGCCCGGTCCACGGTGGACCGCTTGTCTTCGTCGTAGCGCAGGGCAACGGAAAGTTCCAGCGAAGGCGTCAGGTCGTAGTCTGCCTGACCGAACAGCGCCCAGGATTCACTGTCGTTGGTGGAGTCTTCGACAAGGAACACCGATTCAGGAAACCCGGCGCCTATGTCGGTAAGTATGTCGGTGAACGTGCCGTTCTGCCGGTCCTGGTAGAAGGCGCCCGCAATCCAGCGGAAACTTCGATCGGCAGGTGACGTGAAGCGTAGTTCCTGGCTCCAGCCCTCGACGGTGGTCCGGAAATCCTGAAATATTCCGAATTCGGCGCCCCAGGCCGGGATACCGAAATCGGCATCGCCGTAGATGAAGTCTTCCACTTCGAAAAACCCCGTTATCGAGGTGAACGATCCGGCCTCGGTTTCAAAGTCGATTTTGGCAGTGATCTCGAAAAGCTCCCGGTCATCCCCGGCAGGATCGCTGATAATCGGGTCGGTGTCGTCGGAGAAGTCATCGAGCCGATCCGCGGGCATTTCCGAGAAATAGGAAGCCCCGACTTCGGCATCGGTGTACCTGCCTCTCAGGTCCAGGTTGAATCGTTCGTCCGCGCCGTAATACACGAGACGGCCGAACACCGTTTTCTCCTCGACAAAATCCAGATTGTCCGAGCCCAGTTGATTGTCGATCAATCCGTTCGAATCCTTGACGGAAAAGCCTACTTTGCCGTAGAGCCCCTGGTCGGCGACAGGCCCAGACAGCGTGCCCAGAATCTGCTTGTAGTCGCCATTGCCATAGGTCGCCCGGAACCTGCCCTCCAACTCATCCGATGGGGAGCGGGTGGTGATGTTGATTGCGCCCGCTATCGCGTTGCGGCCATACAGCCCACCCTGGGGCCCTTTCAATACCTCCACCTGCTGAACATCGAGCAGGTCCTGGTTCAGGAAGCTGGTGAACGGCACCGTCACCCCATCGATCGACAGGGCCACCGGCAATTCGCCGTTCTGCTGCGTCGCTATGCCGCGAACGGTCAGGTTCGTGAAACTCGGCGAGAACTGCTCCCGGAGCGTGACGCCGGGCGTCAGCGCAACGACGTCGGCGATCTGTTCCAGCCTGGCCATCTCGACGACGTCCTCCGAGATCGCCGTGACGGAGATCGGCACTTCCCGCACGTTTTCCTGCCTCTTGCGCGCCGTGACCAGTATCTCCTCGATCTCGGCCTGCTCCGCAAGCACAATTCTTACGTCTGCGTCCAACAGGCCGGCCACAAGAGCCAGGCCGACTGTCCAGCGCAGCGCAAAACTCGAAACGGTCCGATTCATCTTTTCACCCCTCCTCGTTGCTACTTTCGAAGGTTCTTTACTCGAAATCGATGCACGCTCCGCAAACACGCTGCCGCTCAGGCCCTGTCTGCATTACCGTCGAGCGCTTGCATCGGTACATAGTCCACGTCCAATCCAAAACACCTGGGGCCCAGTACATTCAGCGCTTCCGGTGTTCTCAGAACAGGCGGCACGCTGATTCCCAATACTTTCACCCTGAGGCCGTAACGGAGTTCCTCCGTATTGATCGCCGCGGCACTCTCCCTGTCGACCAGCGCAACGATGTCGGGCACCGTGGCGACAACCGCTCCGTTGCGGCAAGCGATGAGGTTCTCGTTCTGAAACTCGATGCGCATGACCTCGCCGGAGCAGTCTTCGATTCCCTCCAGCGTCGTATGACCCTTGTCGAAGCCATCGCGGACGCTCCGGTCGAGATCCACGATCATCCCGTCGAACAGGATGCGGGCGTGCCGGTAATGTTCCGTCGTGCCGAGGTAGGACAGGATGGCGGTGAACGGGTTTTCGCGATTCCTCGCCGCTTCCCTGCTGGCGCGGCCGATCCCCCGGGCTATCGAAATGGTGTCGCGTACGGCAAATTGCTTGAGCTGGCGGCCGAGCATGGGGTAGTCGATGACATGGCATTGGCCACCCATGGCCACGGCGATCTGGCGGCCGAGCGTTTCTTCCTGCCGGTTGTCCGGAAGTTCCATGACCAGGCAGCTTCCCTTCTCGTCGGTGAAAACGGCCGGGAAAGCGCTGCAGCCGGAAACGTTGAAAGTCACCATCTGGGCTTCCGGAAAAGCCCGGCCCATGCCGTCGCAATCCACAACCGGAATCCCGCGGCGCGCGGCGAGCAACATGGGCGTCAAGGCGTTCTGCCCGCCAATTTCTATCGGGAACACCGCGAACAAGGGCCGGCCCAGGATCTGTTCGAGCTTTTCCAGGCCAAGTTCGGCCTCGCTGCCGTTCGGGTACTTTTCCTTCTGCACGGTGGGTGCACCCATCCACCCGCAGGCTGCGACCAGGGCATCGTCCGGTACGTCGGACAGACCCACAATCTCCACCGTTGAACCGCACTTCAGCGCCTGTTGAAGCCGCAGTTCGGCCAGATAGGTCTCGCCGCCCCCACCCGCGCCCAGCAACGTCGACCCGATCGCGATTTCCCGAATGGCCTGCGCATCGAGACTGCGTACGGCCGGTACGACGCGAGGCGACTCTCCAGCGCCTTCCATCAACATTCCGTCACACCCGCCAGGTCTGAAACTGCTTTCGCCCGGATGCGCACCGCTTCGCCCGGCAGGTAGTTGATCGGTATCTCCTCGATGTCGACGAATCGGACGGCATCGCGAACTCCTCCAGCTTCAATGACGCGATCGACCGCGCATCGCTTCGCGTCATTCAACGCCTGGTCGCGGGGCGTTTTTCTGTAGGAATACACACGGTCGACTTCTCCCCCTACTTGCGCAATGGCTGCACCCACTGCATTGGCAACGGGGGCGAATTCCGGCCGTATTGGTGAATCGCGGCCCTGTAGCGGGCGCCGTATGAGTACGCTTCCGCCGCCCACGAGAACGATGGGCATGGCCTCGGCACCCATGTCCATCTGCAGCAGCGTACTCTCCACAAGGTGATGAATCTTCGAATCGAGCCGTTCGACCAGTTCGCCTGCAATGCCTTCGACCCGGCTTCTGTCTCCAATGTTCAGTTCGCGATTTGCCGCCACCGCCACGTCCGTCGCGGTCAGCGTCTTGCCGCCGAAAACCAGCGCCTTTCGCGTCAACTCGAAACCTACGGACTCCGGGCCGATGGAAATCTCGCCGCAATCCACAGCATTTGCCGGCCGCCCCGGCTCGAATCCGTGAACGATCGAGCCGCCCCCCAGGGCAATCGACAGGATGTCCGGCATCCGGAAGTTCGTGCGAACACCCGCGAATTCGACATCCCTCGCAGACTCTCGAGGGAACCCGTTTCGGAGAACGCCGAAATCGCAGGTGGTTCCCCCGATGTCGATGACGACCGCTTCCTTCAACCCGGAAAGCAACGCCGCCCCACGCATGCTGTTGGTGGGCCCCGACGCCAGCGTGAGGATCGGGAAATTCCTTACGATCTCCCCATTCATCAGGGTGCCGTCGTTCTGGCTGATGTGCAGCCGTGCACGGATGCCCAACTGCGACAGGGCGCCGTGAAACGACTCGATGACCCGGCGGGACAAGGCAGCCAGTGACGCGTTCAGAATCGCCGAGTTTTCTCGCTCGTGGAGGCCGATTCGTCCCATGTCCGACGACAGCGTGACGCTGATACCCGGGATCTCCCCGCAGAGTATCGCCGCCGCACGTTGTTCCATTCCTGCATTCAGCGGTGCGAAAGCGGACGAAATCGCCGCTGCCTGCAGGCCCCGGCGCCTGATTTCCCGGGCCGCGCTACGGACCTTCGCTGCATCGAACGGCGCGATTTCCCGCCCATCGAATTCATAGCCCCCCGGCAAGAGAAACGTGTGGTCTCCGACGGCCGCCGACAGCCCACCGGGCCAGCCGATCTTCGGTGGCACCGCATGACCGCTCGGGCTCGCAAGCCGCAGTACCGCCACCTCGAGCAAGCCCTTTCTTTCCAGGAGACCGTTCGTGAAGTGCGTGGTTCCCACCATGACGTCGCTGACCGACGCGGGATCGCACCGGGAGTCATCAAGCAACCGTCCCGCCGCTGCGCAGACGCTCGAACCAATGTCGGCTGAGGTAGCGGATTTGCACCACCTCAGTATCGATGATCCGCTCAACAACACAGCGTCGGTATTGGTACCACCTACATCAACACCAATTCTCACCGGCTACACGACTGCAAACCCGCTACACCCGAATGCTAGCAACAGCGCACGGTGTCATGGACGCGAAACCGGGTAAAAGAAATTGCAGGCGGGTAACCCTGCGTCAGCCAAGGGGCAAGAATCGGGTCTGGTCAGCTCAAGAGCGACTTTTCCCTTGCGTAGCGGACCGCACTCTGACGCGAACGAACGTCCCACTTCCTGAACAGTTTTTTCAGCCGGTACTTGACTGTGTCTTCCGAAACGTAGAGCGCGGCCGCTATCTGCCTGTTCGTAAGCCCCTTCGCCAACTGCACAACCACCTCGTGCTCTTTCCTGCTCAACCCGAACCGGTCAGCCGCACCTCTGGCAAGCTGCTCGAGCCTGATCGCGTCGGCGACGTTCGCGAGAAACGTTCTCTCGAAGCGACTGCGGGTACTCGTTCGGCATTCCGAGTCATCGACTTTCAGCACCGATGACAGCATCTCGCCTTCGTCGACGAACGGACGGGTGTGCCCCTCGAGCACGCAAGCATGAACGGCCTTGTCAAGGTATTCGCCGCACGCACGGTTGTTTCCCAACCTGGCCATCGTACCGGCCATCAACAGCCAGACTTCGACCAGCAGGCGAAGGCGCCCCTGGCGCTCAAGCGGCACCATGAGCCGACGCAATACCCGCGATGCCGCCCGCGGTTCGTTGAGGGCCAGCCTTAGCCGGGCAAGTACGATCGCTGCCCGATCCGGCAGGAACACCGACCGGTTGGCCGTACTCGAACGTACGTTTGCCAGATCGTCGAGGCCAATGTGTCTGGCCGTTTCATTCGCTTCCGATACATTGCCGTCCAGCAGCAGCAGCTTGAGTTCGAGAAGATTGCTTAGCGTCTCGAGCCTGGGCAGGCATCGGCGGTGAGCCGTTTCCCGCGCCTCGTTCAACACGGCAACCGCCGATGTCATGCCGGTCGTTACCCGTGCAAGCGACGCGGCCGTCGAGTAAGCCTTCGCATAGAGGTCGAACCAGCCATCCCTTCCCTGAACAAGATCCAGCGCAGACCCCACCAGCCGCCCCGCATCGCCCAGTCGATTCTGCATGAAAGCCAGATCGGCCTTGAAAGAGGCAACGTTGGCGATCACGTCGGAGTCGGCATCGAAGTACCTGCTGCCGATGCTTTCCGCTCTCTGCAGTACGTCGGCAGCCTGGTGCAGGCGCGCCCGCTCCATGCAGACGTTCGCCCGGTGAAAAAGAATATAGATGATCTCGTAGTGATAGCCGCAATGGTTCAGGACCACTTCGGCTTCATCGAGGTGCCCCTCGGCCTTGTCCAACTCACCCGCATCGGCATGCGCCGCGGTCATCGCATCGTGGATCAGCGCCTTCAGGATGTCGTCGTCACGAAGCGAATCGAGACTGTTCTGCATGAACGTCAACGTGCCCGGGCCGATGGGCCGGTCGACATAGTCTTCCAGGAAAAGCCGCCGCACGAGTTCGAACTCGGTCAGTAGTTCTTTCGCCAGCGGTTCTCCGCCCCACTCCTGGTACTCCGCCGTCTTCGCGGAGATCTCTTCCGCGAGATTCATGGCCTGAACCGGTCTTCCGCTCTTTACCAGCAACACCAGCTCGGCAAGAAAAAGCCGCGGAAACTCGGCCAGAAACGACTTGTCGATTCGTTCAAGTACACCCTGCAACCAGCCGAGGCGGTCCTGATAGATCAACCGCCAACCGCCCTGAGTCTCGATCATGTCGGCGGCCATGCGATGCGCGCCCGCCTTCAGCGCCTGCTCGATGGCTTCCTGGATCAGCCCCGCATCAAACAACCAGACGGCCGCCTTGTTGTGCAGGACATTGATTTCGGACCCCACCCTTCTCCGTAGCGTCTCGTAGAGGTACTCGCGGAACAGATGATGGTATCTGTACCAGCGTCCCTCGGCGTCGAGCGAAACGAGAAAGAAATCGTTGCGCCGGAAATTGTCCAGGATGCTCCAGCCGTCGATTCCGGGGCAGAGCAAACTCGCCAGATCGCCGCTGAACCGACCGGAGATCGATGTGTGCAGCAGGAATTGCCGTTCGTCCTCGGATAGCGAGGAAAAAACCTGCTCCGTCACATAGGTCGCAAAGTCGCTCGACCTTCCGGAGAACTCATCCAGGCCCTCCACCGAAATCGACTTCGACCGGTAGAGCGAATCGATCATCCGGCAGACGAGGGGCCAGCCCTCCGTTTTCCGCCACAACCGGCGCAGATCGTCTGGAGCAAGATCCAGATCGATCAGCGACTTCATCTCTGCGACGCTGAAGCTGAGATCCGCCACCGAAATTTCGCGAACTTCGCCCCGATAGCGAAGATTTTCCACGCGCAAGTCGGGCCGGGATCGTGAAGAAACGACTAACTCGACGTTGTCCGGCAGGCGCTCGACTACCTTTTGAAAATACTCGTCCACCGACGCTTCCGCGATCAGGTGATAGTCATCGAAAAACAGAACGAGATTTCG
Organism: Pseudomonadales bacterium; assembly: GCA_963663395.1. Lineage (GTDB taxonomy): Bacteria > Pseudomonadota > Gammaproteobacteria > Pseudomonadales > Azotimanducaceae > Azophilus. The sequence continues at coordinate 1,524,498 of OY760226.1, read as the reverse complement.
GCCGAAATCCTGCAGCGCGTTGACGGTAAGCGCAGCCAGGGAACTGGAAGGTGGAATGCCGGTTCCGCGACTCAACAGGTTTTCCAGCGAGTCACAGCCGACGCCCGCGCTCTTCAGCGCCGCCACCAGGTAGTTGAAAAACCGGCGCGCGCTTCTTTCTTCTTCGTCGAGCGACAACCAGCTTGCGGCGCTGTCGTTACCCAGCAGATAGTCATGCCACTGCTTCAGGAATGTCGTTTTGCCATATCCTGCCGGCGCATGAACCATGGTCAGCCGGACGTCGCCCGAGCCTGTGACCATCTGAAGCAACTGATGTCGCGCAAACTCGCCAGCCGACGCCCTGGGCGGTGACAACTTGGTCCGGATGATCCAGTTGTCGGCCTGGGTCAACTTCGATTCCATGGCACGCGCAGTCTAGCGCACCGAAAACCGTGGACCAAAAAGCCGGCCGCAAGCGGGACCAATCCTCGCCGTCGAATCGTGTCGCCCGGGCCATGAATACTCCAGCGTCTGGACATCGCATCTCACTTCGTGGGTAATACAGTGCTTTGCTTCCGGGCCTGGAGGATTAATGAACTACATCGAGCCGGCAACGGCGCGCGACATGGATGGCCTGCGCTTGGCGCTGACCGCACACGCACCGGCACCCTACAGCCTGTCGGCCCGCGCGATACTCGATCACCACGGCGTGGCCTATGTCCCGGTGCTGCAGGCCGGCGGCGGCGCAAACGAAGACCTCGTGGCGTGGACCGGGCACCGGAACGCACCGGTGGCGGTCTACAACAACGAAGCGCCGCGGGTGGGCTGGCTCGAGATCCTGTATCTCGCCGAGCGGCTCGGAACCGGCCCTTCCCTGATTCCCTCGGACACCGACGAACGCATGCTGATGGTGGGCCTCTCGCACGAACTGATCGGCGAGAACGGTTTCATCTGGAACCTGCGGCTGTTGATGCTCGGGCTTGGCGGCCCGGAACGAGCTGCGCAGGAACGTACCCGCAACCCCATGTACGACCAATACGGCTACAGCGATGATGATGGCTCCGTAGCCACCGACCGGGCCAGGGCGGTAATGCATCGGCTGACAGCCCAGCTCATCGCGCAGCGGAAGGCGGGCAGCCGTTACATCGTGGGAGAGGCGCTCAGTGCCGTTGACATCTACTGGGCATATTTTTCCCAGGGCGTGCAGACGCTGCCGGAAGCGAGTTGCCCCATGCCGGCGCCAATGCGGAAAGCCTACGACATCGTCAGCAACATGCTCGGCGACCTCGACGCCATACTCGTCGAGCAACGCGACTGGGTATTCGCCGAACACGACCTGCCGCTGAATTTCTGACCCCGGGACTGCGGTACGCGCTACAGCCTGAGCACCAATTGCTGATGGATGCGCAGCAGTTCCCGCATGCTCTGATCCGCCGGCCTGAAGACACTATGAATATCGAATTTTGGACGGGAGACATCACCACGCTGGCGGTGGACGCCATCGTCAATGCCGCCAATGAACGCCTGCTCGGCGGCGGCGGCGTCGACGGCGCAATACACCGTGCTGCCGGCCCCCGCCTGCTGGACGAATGCCGCGCCATTGGCGGTTGCCCCACCGGGGAAGCGGTGCTGACCGGGGGCTACCGGCTGCCCGCGAAGCATGTCATCCACACCGTTGGGCCCGTCTGGCGGGGCGGTTCCCAGGGAGAGCCGGCACTGTTGCGGGCCTGCTACCGAAACTGCATGGCATTGGCCGAAAAACACGCTCTCGCGAGCATCGCCTTCCCGGCGATCAGCACCGGCGTCTATGGCTATCCCCTGCGCGAGGCCGCCGAAATAGCCGTCTCCGAAGTTCGCGCGACGCCGGCAGGAGCCGTGCGTCGAGTCGTTTTCGTCTGTTTCGACGAAGTAGGCACTGCCATTTATGCCGAGGTACTCAAGGCGACTGGCTCGGACTCGTGAGGAAAGCCATTCGCCAACGGCGCGCCGAAGGATAGGATCGTTGTCGGCAGCTCTCGCGCTGCGTGCCCGTATTTCCCTGGTTCGCACCTCCTGACTGTCGCGCCGCCACGCACGTCAAAATCAGACAATTACCCCAAGACGAATCGTCGATTTCCTACAGACAAACGGGGGCAAGCAGGTCAGCTTTCGAATCGATTCAGCCGTCTCGGCGGACACAACCGATCCACAAAGCCTCCCGGCCCGTTTGATCGGCAATCTTCGCCTTGACACTACAAAATTGTTGTGTCATATGATTCCCGATGCAGACCCCACGACCCGCCATCTACCACCCGGAATGCACTCGGCGACCTGGGAGGAGGTGGTGAAACGATTCAGCGGAAATTCCTATCGCATGCGCCTCGTGGAGGGGCTTCTCGCCGCGTGCAAGGAACTCGCTCGCGCCGGATGCAAATCTGTGCTTCTCAACGGCAGCTTTGTTTCGCTCAAGGCTTTTCCCGGAGACTACGACGCAGCCTGGGATCCATCGGGTGTCGTCCCGAGTCTGCTCGACCCCGTCCTGCTTGACTTCTCCAATGGCCGCGCCGCCATGAAGGCCAAATACTACGGGGAACTGTTTCCGGAAAACGCATTTGCGGCCCCGGGGTCAACATTCCGCGAGTTCTTCAAGACGGATCGTGACGGACGCGAGAAAGGCGTTGTGCTGATCGATCTCGAGACCCTGCCATGATCACCAATGAGCGGCAGTACAAGATAACGCGTAGCAAGGCGCGGAATCTCGCTGCTGCCCTTTCCGCCCTGAGTACAGTAACGACCCCGCGACCGGAAGTGCATCCGCGCCTGATGCGGGCACAGCGCGAAGCGATCGAGAGCCAATTGCAGGATCTCGAGCATGAGTTGAACGACTACGAGTGTTTGAAACGAGCCGGGCCATCGGGCTTTACACTCGACTCGTTCGAAGAACTCCCGGAGGGATTGATCAGGGCTCGAATCGCCGCCGGCATGAGCCAGCGGGCTTTGGCGGAACGCCTCGGGCTGACGGCACAGCAGATTCAGCGCTACGAAGCGGAACGATACCGTTCCACGAGTTACCGCCGATTGTGCGAGGTGTCGCAAGCGCTCGGAATCAGGATTCGCAACGAGATCCTGCTTCCCCATGTTCCGGTTGATTTCGAGGGACTGCTCGCAAAAGTAGCGCAGGTGGGCCTGCACCGTGACTTCGTGCTGGAAAGGCTGTTGCCGCCTGCCGATTCCGCAACGGCTGAGTATGAGTCTTCGACAAAAGGCGAAGACGGAGCACTGACGGCGAAAACGATGGCCGTGCTCGAGCGTGTATTCGGATGGTCGCCCGCGGAGCTGATGGGCGCAGAGCCATTGACGATTACCGGTTCAAGTAGCGCGGGAGTCCGGTTCAGGCGGTTCGGCCGTCGAGACTCCCAAGCAGCGGCCGCATTTGAAACCTACGCGGGCTACCTGGCCATGCTCGCGGCTCGTGGCATGGGTCCAGAACCATTGGAACACATACCCGCGGATCCGCTGGAGGTGCGCAAGCGCATAGTTGAGCGATACCGTTCGGATGGCTTCGAGAATGTACTGCGCGCGGTGTGGGATCTGGGTGTGGTAGTGCTTCCGCTGCGCGGTCCGCGGACATTTCACGCCGCCTGCTGGCGGCATGACGGGCGGAACTCGATCGTACTGAACCAGAGGTCGCCGTTTGAGTCCCGGTGGACTTTCGACCTCCTGCATGAACTACATCACGCCGCGCAACAGCCTGAGACTCGAACGATTGGCAAAGTCTCGGGCTCTGACTCAGGGGCAGGCCAGCGGATCGCGGAGGAGGAAGCCGCGGCCAATCGGTTCGCGGCCGATGTCATGCTCAACGGACGGGCCGAGGAGTTGGCCAAGCTATGCCTGGAACACGGGAACGGATCGTCCGGACGGCTGAAGGGTGAGGTTTCCCGAGTGGCATCGATGCATGACGTGAACGCTGCAGCGTTGGCCAACTACGTTGCGTTCCGCCTGTCACTCGAAAGCATTAACTGGTGGCAAGACGCAGGGCAATTGCAAGGGAAAGCTGGCGACCCGTGGGCGGTTGCCCGAGAGGTCTTCAAGGAGCGTTTTGCGTGCCGATTCGACAGCGAAATCGATCGGGCACTAATTGCTCGCGCGCTTCAATGACGTGACGTCGTGCGCAACCTTCAGGCTCAGTAGCGTAGGCTTCCGGGAACACCCACAGGACTCATCCATCGCTACCATGTCGGTTTGCACCGGTGCCTGCTTCACCCGGATTCGCGCCGCCTCTGCAGCAACCAGCTTCGCATCGTCTCCGAAACCAGTTCCGCGGCGTCCTGTTGCACGAAGTGGCCGACGCCGGGAACGGTTACCAGCGTGAGATCCCGTTCAAGCCAGTTCCAGGTGCCGTTCAGGCCGGCGGCCAGAACGGCCTGGTCATCCAGGCCGTGGAACATCAGCACCGGCGCCCGCACCTTTGGTAGTGGCGGCCGCGCCGGTGCGTCGTCTGTGGCAGGTCCCACATCAGGGAAGTTGGCCTTGTAGTAATTCAGCATGACCTCGAAGTCCGAGCGCTCGAAGGCTTCGACGTAGCGGCCGCGGGCGGATTCGTCGGCGACCCACACGGCAAGAGCTTCGGCAGTGAGTTGTTCGTGCGCGCCGGGTTTCTGGAACTCCATCGCATATTGGCTGTTGGCTTGCTGTTCGGGATTGTTCCTCAGTTCCCGGGCAAATCCGTTGGGATGCGTCATGTTGAGGATAACAAGCAGATCCACGAGCTCAGGTCGAGCCATGGCGAGGTTCCAGGCAACTATGCCGCCCCAGTCATGGCCGACGACGATGGCCGTCTCTTCCCCTTCGGCGGCGATGACGGCAGCCACATCCTGCACCAGTAGCGGCATCGCGTAGTTCTCCACGCCCTTGGGCCTGTCGCTCCGGTTGTAGCCCCGCTGATCCACGGCGGCGACCCGGAAACGATCGTTGAGCGCTTCCATCTGGTGGCGCCAGGAATACCAGTAGTCCGGGAAGCCGTGGATCATCACCACGAGTGGGCCTTCGCCGGCGACAGCATAGTGGATGCGCACCCCGTCGCTGTCCGCGTAGCGGTGCTCGACCATCTCGGCGATATCGGCCATGGCGGGGATGGCAGCCAGCGTGAGGACGAGTGCGGGAAGATAGTTCATCGGGTGGCTTCCTGGAAGACCGGGCGGCAAGAATAGGCCGTTCCGGGCGCTCGTTCCACGGTGAATCGGGACAAAGGCGGCCCATCGCGGGATGACTACGTAGCGCCCTTGTCCAACCGGTGTCATCCGTGGACGCGAGAACAGACAGACCGCAAATCAATGCGGTTGGCGACCGGCGCTAAAGCGCCGCCAGCGCCTCGCGAAGCTCGACCATGGCCAGCGTATCCCTTTCGCAATAGGCTCGCAGATTCTCGAACGTCTGCCGGCGTTCTGCCGAAACGGATTTGTTGAGCGCCTGTGCGTAGTGGACCGCCGCTGTCTGCCCGTCGCTTATGGCGAGATCGTCATAGCCGGACTCGGGCACCAGCGCCGGAAGCACGTGCTTGATCGAAAACGAGCCGCGAAACTCCGGGTGATAGTAGTTGTTTCGTACGACAGGAAGCAGGTCGAAGAGACGGGTCTCGATTGCGCCGAGCGCCGCCGCCTTTTCAGGCAAAGCCGCGGCAAGTCGGCGCAATACCTGTCGTTCATAGCTCGAATAGGTGCAGATGCTTCCCTGCTGCCCCAGCGCGTCAATCAGCCGATTCGCGAGTTGCGGCCGCGGGTCGTCGCTGCCTTCGTGCAGATAGTCGGTGTGCTCCGGCGATTGCCCGTCACCCTCGATATGCACCGAGAAAAGGAAGGGTATTGGTTCGTAGGGCCGGGTGCCGATGAAGCGGGGGATTGCCGGGGCGAACGTTTCGAAATCCAGGTGGTGCACGGGCGCCTCAATTCGCGCGATCTGTGCGTGCAGGTCTCCATGCACGAGGCCACCGTCTTCGCGAACGGCCTGACGGACGATCTGCTGCAATCCATTGAGCTGGAATTCTTCCGGGATGTCGCGAATCTCGCTGACACGCGCCGCTTCGAGTTCCTGCCTGCGTGCAGCACTCAGGCGGGGCAACTCGTCGATACCGTGGTCGGGGTACTCGAAATCCCGGGTGCAGTGCGCGTAAAACGGACAGGTGTAAGGCGAAAAGCAATGGTCTCCGGGGTGGATGTCAGGAGCTTGAGGCGCCGAGAGCATGGCCTGCATCTCGGAGATGTCTGTGCCGATGGATTCAAGCAGCGCTGTCGCGGGTTCCAGTACGGGATGCAGCTCGAACAGCGCGTTCAAGTCGTGCTCACCCCCCGCATAGACGTATTCCCGGTTGAGAGTCAGAACGCCCGCCTCTCGCACGTCCAGGCCGGCACCGCGCAGCACCCAGAGCTGAACGGCGGCATCGAGTACAAAGGTGTCCTTGAGCCGGGTGGTCGACTTGACTTCGATCAGGCCCCAGCCGCCCCCGGGCAGCCGCTCCAGTATGTCGACCCGAACCAGCACCCCCTGATGCCTGAATGCCGGTTCGAACAGCGCGGTGTGCGTTGCAGATTCCAGCACGACGCGTGTTTCTTCGAGCGCCTCTCGAACATGACGATGGTCATGCGCAATGAAGTGCCCGCCCGGAAATCGTTGGCAGGCCAACTCGCCGACCTCGTGCCCAGTATCGAAGATTCCCTGCAGAGTATCGTCAGGCTCCGAGGCGAGGTCCCGCGCGCGGGTTTCATACCAGAGCCGCAGATGGCACTGGGTGCCTGACATGAAGCGGGATTTTGAGAGTGATGGTTTGGGAGTCACGCGATTTGAGTGATGTCTCGTGGGTCACGTTGCCCCGCCGGCGCCGTCCACTTCCTGAGATACTGTGCAAATATCCCTCCGAGGTCGCCTGACTCTTTGACAATGTCGGCCATTTCATCAAAGTAAACGTACTTGAACCCCTCCACGGCATTCCCCGGTTTGGGCTGAATGTAGACCACTTCGCACTCTGGCCCGTCCGCACTTTGTGTAGGTTCGACTCGCCTCAGCGCATTAGACCAGCCCTTACGAGGTTCGGGAAACGTCAAGTCATAAAGTTCTGCTCCATCAGGAATCGATACCAAATCCAGTTTGGACAGACGATGAAGCAAGTGGACATACTTTGGTTGTTTTTTTGTTTCTTTGCAGATTTCGAGTATTCCGCCGATAAGCCCGCCAATGCCAACTTCAGCTGCCCTTCTTAGATAGCATTGCTGTTTATCGGAAACAGACTCCATATCGGTTTTCAATTCGACCAGAAAGGCTTGGGTAAAATCTGCAGTGAACGCAAGATAGTCAACGTTATAAGACTGGTTTTCGCCTGCTCTTCCTGAGCCTTGCGTTGTTCCTGCTCCTGATTTGTCCGTTTTCTGCAATGTACCGATTCTCAACGGAAACTCGGGAATAACCAATTCGTGCAACTCGATCTTGAATTTCTTGCTTAGTACTTCGCGTAGAAATAGTGCAAAGAAGGGCGCCACACGGGGCTCAAGTCGATAAGCCGGAAGGTGACGCCAACTATCAAGATTTCTGAATACTTGCTTGATCGTTCCTGAATTGCTGTTCTTCATCTCGTATTCCTATATCTCTTGATCACATCGACGATCGTTGTTGCCATGGTGCAGCGCCAGCGATGCGCACAACTCAGCCAATCGCTGGTTTAAACGTTCCGGCTCCTGGACCGTAACGCTTTGCCCCCAAGTGAACAGATGCCAGCACATTTCCTCGAGGCCACCGGCTCGGAATTTCACCGTAAGCGAGCCATCGTCGTTCTCGAAAAGTGACTGATTCGGATGAAACAGAAACGTGGCTGCATCTTCCGCCACCTCTGCATCAAATTGCCAAACAACATCGAATGGCGGCTCCTGATAGGCACCGAAGGACCGTTCCGCGTACTTCTGCAGGTCAAAACTCGGATCCGGTTCAAAGGTGGTATTCAGCCAGCAGGCGTTGCTGATGTTGGAGAGGCGCCAAATCCGGGTGTCGTCTGCCCAGGGCATTTGGCCGACCAGGTAGGGCCGGTTTCCATAGAGGACGCCATAGGGTTGCACCCGGTGTCGGCTGCGTCGGCCTTGCGACTGGGAGAAGTAGTCGAACTCCACCTCGCGCCTGGTTCTTATGGCATCGCGCAGTAGCGATAGCAGGCCCGGTTCGAGGCGTGGTCTGGGCCCGGGGCGCATGGCGAGGCCTTCTGCCTGCATGAGCGTTTGCAGGTCGGATTCGAATTCGCTTCCTGGAACCGTTTTCCGCACTGCGCGCAGTTTCTCGGAAAGCGTGCGCAGGGCGGCCGCGCGCTCGGTGAGCCCGGCGCGTTCCAGGGCGTTTGCGGCGGCTTCGAGTTCGGCCAGTTCCTCCGCAGTGACTCGTGCGACCGCGCGCACGGAGTAGGAATCTAGTTTCCAGTGGTGGCGCTTGCCAGGTGTCTCCGCGACCTGAAGCGGGCCGAATACCTGTTCGACGGCATCGCGCATGCGTTCCGCCGTTCGCCGGCTGACCGAGAAATGCTCCGCGATGTCGTCGAGGGTCATTCCTTCAGCGGTTGCCTGGAGGCGGATCGCCAGGCGGACAATGTCAATTACTCGCTCGTAGCGCATGAGTCGTTACCCGTGAATCGATTGAATGGTCATGTACTAACCGCCAAACCCGATGCGTTTGGGCAGATCGGGCTTGGCCTCACTTTCCTCGCGGAGCATCCCGGAAAGCGCGCCGGGATTGTCAAGACAGTCTAGTACCTCCGCACGGCGCCGGACAACCGCAAAGTCTCCCGGGGTCAGCGTGCGCACGTCGGACAACCCGGCAGGCGGCGCCAGCCTGAAGAACAGGCGAAAGGCCGACCGCACCTGGTCCACCGAGAGGTATTCAAGCTCGATCTTGAAGTCGAAACGGCGCAACGTGGCCACATCGAGGTGTTCGGCGAAATTGGTGGTGCAGGCGAACGGCAACGGGTGGCTCTCCATCCAGGTGAGCATTTCGTTGACCTGGCTCACCTCCCATGATCGATGCGCGAGCCGCCGGTCGGCAAGCAGCGAGTCGGCCTCGTCGAAAACCAGGAAGTGCCTGTCTTCCCGCGCCTGGGCAAACGCGGCGGCGATCTGCTTTTCCGTCCCTCCGACCCACATCGAAAGGAGGTCCGAGGCGCGTTTCTGTTCTACTTCCAGCCCCATTCGTTCGGCCAGGTAACGCACGAACGCGCTCTTCCCGGTACCGGGCGGCCCGCTGAGACAAAGCGAGACGCGCCGGGCGCCCCAGCGGGCAAATCGATCTGCAAGTTGCACAGGGTCGGTGTCCGAGCGAACGAGAGCCGGATCAAATTCGGCGGGCGCCCGCTGCGGCGGCTTTTCGCCCGACAGCAGGCGCGCCAGGCTGCGTGCGCCGCGCCGCACGTCGGCGATGCCACCGCCTTCCACGAGTTCCGCAGCAGCGGTGGCGCCGGCGACCACGCCCGGAGAGACATCGTATTCGCGAGCCAGTTCATCGGGCGCCGTTGCATCCGATGCGATGCCGTGGCGTGCGAGCTGCCGCGCCCAGATGCGCGCCCGCACCTTGCGGGAAGGCTGACGCAGTTCCAGCGCGAACATCATGCGCCTCAATACCGTAGGACAGGTCATTTCGGCGGAATTCGATGTCCACAGCGTCGGTACGGTGTTCTGCTCCAGCAGTCGGTTCATGTACACCTTGGATCCTTGGCTGCCGCCCCGGAGCCCGGTCCACGGCATGCGATACGGCAGGTTCATGTGGACGGAGTCGGCCAACAGGTCCTCCATCTCGTCGAACAGCAGAAGGGTGTTGTCGCTGCCCCCGAAAACGTGCTGAACCAGGATCAGTTCCTGAAGCCGCTCGTATCGGTTGGGCTCCTGGCCATCGTCATCGGCTTCGCCGACGCTGTGCAGCGTTACTCCCAGCCGGGCCGCAAGTGTTCTGCAGAATTCAGTCTTGCCAGTACCGGGTGGACCGTAGATCAGGACGTTGACGCCAGTGGCGCCGGCCTTCAACGCACCCCTGATCAGGCGCTCGACGTGGTCTCTACCCTCTGTCACGTGTTCGAAATCGGACCAGAGCAGGTTGCCCTGTGGCGCGGTGCCGAACAGCAACTGCCCGACATCGCGAGGCGAATCAGCCGTTGCGAATGCCAGCCGCTTCAACCGGTCGACGATGTTGATGTCTCCGTCATCTTCAACGTGGGCGAGCCCCGTGCGTATCAGGGGGCTGTTGGGGCTCAAGCGTGCGGAACAGGTGTTGTACGACAGGCCGAGCATGTCCGGCAGCACGCGATTGCCCAGTGTCAGCCTGTACCCGCGGCCAGCGACACACGTGAGCAAGTCGCGAACCAGGGACTCAACGGGCGGTTGAGTTTCAAGGCGCAACAGAAGCTCGAGAATTGACGTGTCCGTCCTTGACAACCCCACCACGCGAGCGAGTTCACGGATGCGCCTTGCCATCGAGTCGGCGCGCGCGTTCTTCAACCCGCCGACTTCACGAGCCATGATGTCTTTGAGGTGCTCCCACGCATTGCGGGACAAGAGCGGCTCCCCATCAACCCGCGATCGTCCGCCTTCGCTTGTCCAGGCAAACAGCCGAGCGAGTTCCTCGCGAAGACCGTTCGAACCGGCCCCGGGCTGGCCAGTTTCGCCATCGGATTCGAGGCGGCCCGCTGGCGTTTCAGTTTGATCCCTCCCGGTCTCAAGCAGAACGATAGATTTCTCCAACCAGGAAGCAACGGCGTTTGCCACGAGGCTCTTGTGGTCAAAACGGGAGGCGACGTTCAAGGCGTAGGACAGCAGGAGACGTCGCTGATAACGCGTGATCATTTCTTCAGGCTTGGTTCTCGGGATCTGAAGACAAGCTATCAGGCGTCTACGTCACATTCGGTCGTACCAAACGGGCAATAAATGTCGACGAATCCGCGGGGCGCTCCCGGCCAATCGTCAGTCGGACCGAAAGCCTCGCTTCCACAGGAACCAATGGAAGCGGTCGCCCCCGGTTACCGACATTACAGCGACACCATCTGCCCCCGGCCAGGGTGAATCCTGTTTTCCAGCATTTCCAGCCAGAGCGCCTGCAGCCCCTCCACATCCCGGGTCCATTCCACGGTCATCGACTCACGCAGCCGCTTCGAAAGAGCGGCGCTCGCCTCGCCCGCCTTCAGCATGACCTCGCCCGGCCCCCAATCCCGATTGCGCTTGGTAATCTGCGACGGCGCAAAGAAAAACTTCGGCCTGGCGCCGGGCAATGCCGCGCCCGGCGTTTCTTCGCCGGGCAGCCCTGCGCCGCTTCCCCGGCTCTCCCAGTGCGTGGCCCCGACCATGCAGCTCTCGACCAGGTTGTCTGCAAAGTGGTGGTGCAGCGCCTCGGTCAATGCCCGATTCCCCGACATGTCGACAAAAGCGGTCGGCACTGCGGCATCGAGCGACGTTTCATTGCCGTAGGTCAGCACCTGGTCGCAACAGTGCAGCGATTCCACGAACGGAACGTTCGCCGGCGACGTGATGCCGACCACCCGCACATCGACTTCCGGGTCGTCGTAGAGCAGGTGCGCCAGCCCGAAACCCGTCTTGGACGAGACGGATCCGACCGCTACCTGGCGCGCCCCGAAAAATCCGTTGTCCTGCAGATAGTCGTAGAGCACGAACGACGTGATGAACAGCGGAAAGAACAGGCACCTTTCCACTTCCAGTTCCCGCAGGAATTCAGGCTCGGCGTTCGTGCGCCGATAGTTGTTGTATACCTCGGGGAGCGCCTGGCGATGTGCCGCCATGTCGGTGAACTGATCTGCGCGGATGCGCCCCGGCTGCAAATCGACGGAGTTCGCCATGGGCAGGAACCCCCACAGGCGCTCCCCCTCCGGTATGCCCGGAGAATTCGAAGCCATGACGTTGCCGCACCCCCATACGGGCACCCTTCCCCACGAACCCTCGGCGGGGAAGAACCCCCAATAGCCGATCTGGTCGCCCGCCACCGCATAGCTGACGTTGTTGGCCGTGAGCCCGAACATCTGAATCTTCACGCGCACGCATCCGTCCTGCAGCGGCTGGAGAGCCCGCCTCTCGACGCGGGCATCGCGAAGGTCGTTTCGGTTGACCCAGAGTTCAATGGAATCACGCATGGCGGGGGACCTGGAGCGACGGAATCGGCAGATTCTCGCATGATCTGGCGCACCCAGCCCACCGAAGTCTCGTGGATGCAATACGACGTGGGCACCATCGGCATACAGCCACGCGCTCCGACGGGAGTACCGCGCTTGCGCCCAAGTGGAAGCAGAATCCCGCTAGACCAGCCGTAGGAAAGTATCCACGCTCGTTGATATGCTCCAGACAGCCGCATTGGATATCGGTTCGCAAATCATGCACATCAGCAAGACCCTGATCGCCATAATTTTCGCTGCAGCCCCGATGGTTGCTGCCAACCAGCCGGCCGCGCCGCCTATCGCACCGCTTCTGCAAGGCATCGGCCCGCTACACTTCCCCATCAGCACGGTCGAACCCAAGGCGCAGCGCTACTTCAACCAGGCGCTGACCCTGGCCTTCGGCTTCAACCACGCCGAAGCCGTGCGCTCCTTCCGCGCCGCTGCCGCCCTGGACCCCACCTGCGGCATCTGCTACGCCGGCCAGGCGCTCGCCCTCGGGCCGAACATCAACGCCCCGATGAGCGAAGAGGCCATTGCGCCGGCCTGGAAAGCCGTCGAGTTCGCGCGTGCCCAGCGGCACCACGAGACCGACCGGGAGCGCGACTACATCGACGCGATCACCGCGCGCTACTCCGAGAATGGCGAAGACCGCGCGGCGCTGGACGCCGCTTTCTCCGAGGCAATGGCAGCGCTCGCCGCGAAGTACCCCGACGACCTGCACGCCCTGACGCTTTACGCCGAGTCGCTGATGGACCGGATGCCCTGGGCCTACTGGAACGACGACGGTACGCCGAAGGAAATCACGCCCACCTTGGTGGAGGCCCTGGAGACGGTGCTTGCCGCAGACCCGGAACACCCGGGCGCGGCCCACCTTTACATACACGCCATGGAACAGTTCACCCCGAACAAGGCCGAGGAAGCCGCCGACCGCCTGGGCGGCCTGGTGCCCGTGGCGGGGCACCTGGTGCACATGCCCTCGCACATTTACCTGCGCCTGGGCCGGTATCACGATGCCGTGATCGCCAACCAGCAAGCGGCGGCTTCCGATGAGGATTACATCGCGCAGTGCAATGCGCAGGGCCTCTACCCGGCGGCCTACTATCCGCACAACCTGCACTTCCTGTGGTACGCGGCGATGATGGAAGGACAGCGGGGATTGTCACTGGCGACGGCGGATCGGTTGCGGGAGCGGGTTCCCGTTGAGGTCGCCCGGCAGATGGGGGCGATTCAGGCTTACCTGCCGGTTCGGATGTTCACGTTTGCGCGGTTCGGAATGTGGGACGAGGCGCTGGCTGAGCCGCCTGAGGCCGACGGGTTGCCCTATGCGACGGCCATGTGGCACTACGGGCGGGGACTGGCGCTTGCGGCGAAAGGGGATGTGGAAGCGGCGCGCGCGGAGCTTGCGGCGTTGGAGGCGACGCGGGATAGCGACGAATTCGATCTGGTGGTGCTGCGACGGGCGGAGATCAGCAGGAATCTGGTGGACATTGCCGCAAACCTGGTGCGGGCAGGAATTGAGAAGCAGCTTGGGAACACTGAACGGGAGGTTGAACTGCTTCTGGAAGCAGTAGACATCCAGCTCACGCTGCCGTATTCCGAACCGCCTTTCTGGCACTTTCCCGTTCGACAGGCGCTCGGTACGGCGCTGATACGGAACCGGGACCTGCAAGCGGCTCAGGAAGTCTTTGCCGCCGACCTGGTTGAATTTCCCGAAAACGGTTGGTCGCTGCACGGCCTGCGCGAAGCCCTCGCGGGCGACGGCGAGCCTGTAGCAGGCGTTGATGCGCGGCTGAAGCTGGCCTGGCGCCACTCGGACATCGCGCCGGGGACCGGCTGGTAGAGCGGCACGCATGCTTCATGCCGCCGGACCCTTCACCGGCATGCACCCGCAATCGGGGCGCGCCGAACATCAAGTTGCTTTACGTTCTTTACATAGCTCGATAGGTATATTATCGTCAAGCCAATGTGCCCGGCCCGAATGCTGAAGCGATGTCCAGCACAACAATAGAAGAAATCGCGAACCCTGCCGAAGCCGCCCTCATGGCCCGGATCGTCCGATATTTCCACGGCGCCATCCGATCCCTGCCGAATCGCGAGCGAGCGAAAGCACTTTCGGCGCCGGACGATTTCTGGACGTTGCTGGAAACTCTGGCTCTCCTTCCCGTCAAGGAATCCCCCGAACTCCGCGTTCGCATGCGGGGCGCCATCGCACGGCGGGAGTTGCTCGAGCAGGACGGCGGCGTGCTCAGCCCCTCCAACGTCGGCGAGTTGCTAGGAATCAGCCGCCAGGCCGTGGGGCTGCGCCGAAACGCGGGGAAGTTGCTGGGGGTGGCGGGCAACCGCGGGTATGTCTACCCGGCATGGCAGTTCGAAGGCAACGACGTGCTGAGTGGCTTCGTCGAGGTTCTGGAGCTACTCCGCGACGACGACCCCTGGACGCAGTTTCTTTTCTTCCTCAGCCACGATGATGCAATCGGCGGCAAACGGCCGATCGACCTCCTTCATGCGGGCAGAACAGACCAGGTTCGCCGGGCAGCTCGCATGCACGGCGAGCACGGCGCGGTGTAACACCGGGAATGGCTCGGCCGCGGCGCCACGCCCGCCCGACCCGGAGTTGCTTCGACGCACCGCTGGCCACAACCCCGGTGGCCAGGCAGCATTCATGGGTGCGGCTGCACCGGGCCGGCTACAGTCCCATGTACTTTGGATCCTCCGGCGAGAATCGATTCGATACGCCCGGGTCCGGCACCTTGTATCTGGCTCGAAAGATTGAGGGTTCTTTCGTCGAGGTGTTCTGCCGCACACCTCACCGGGGAACATCGCGCATCACCGAAGCACACCTCGAGCAGTACCGCGTGGCCGAGTTTCGATCTTCGCGAGGGCTGAGGCTGGTTGATCTTGCCGGCAAAGGCCTCGTCAAGATGGGGCTGGACGCGCGTCTGGCCACCGGCAGCTACAAATTGGCCCAGGAGTGGGCGCGAGCATTTCAGGAACACCCGGATCAGCCGGACGGCATTCTGTACCGCTCCCGGCACGACCCGAAGCAACGGCTCGCGGCGATTTTCGAGCGGGCGCAGCCAGCTCTTGAATTGAACCAGTGCGGCACGCTACGGGACTATCTGGGGGACGACTTCTACGTGCTGCTGGATCGATACCAGGTTGCGCTGTTGTGATTGGTTTCCCCATCCGCGGGACGCGGCATTGACGCACAGGCCGCTCAAGGCGGTGCCCACCCCGTGGTGCAATTCCGTGCACCCATTCACGGCCCGCTGACGGAATACGCCGTGCGAGAAACCGGGCTTCGCCAAGGATTACTACCTGCGGCCTATCAGAAGCCACATGGCGACGAACGCCGCGACAGCTACCCCGGGACCAATCCAATGGCCGTGGAGATCCAGCAAGCCGACCACGAATTCGGACTGCATGATCGAAAAAAACGTGGCCAACAACCCCACGAGCGCGGTAAAAGCGCCGCCCAGCCATCGATAGTGTTCATCGCGAACCACGTTACGAATCTGATCGCTTACCGCGCCTTGGGCCAATTCTTCTCGCAAGACCGTTCGAATTCGGTCCGACAGGTCGCTTTGTGACGCTTTGACTTCACCCAT
Source organism: Pseudomonadales bacterium (assembly GCA_963663395.1). Taxonomy (GTDB): domain Bacteria; phylum Pseudomonadota; class Gammaproteobacteria; order Pseudomonadales; family Azotimanducaceae; genus Azophilus. The sequence continues at coordinate 1,508,760 of OY760226.1, read as the reverse complement.
TGTTATTTCAGTCCGCTGATTAGGCGATTGGTTCCTCTCCTGACCGAAGAAAGTCTAAAGGGCGCAGTCGTATCCTACAAAGCAAGCGCACCTGCAGACAATGTCTTTTGGCAAGCGGTGAACCGGATGTTGCCGCTGGCCATGCCAGACAGACTTGGATCATGCAGCATGACCCCGTGGTACAGTTTCGCGCACCCATCCACGGCCCGCTGAAGGAGTACGCCATGCGAGAAGCCGAGCCGTTCTACCCCGTATGCAACCGAAGTCGAGTCATTTTCCCCCAACCACCGAGCCCCGGCCCCCTTGCTCCCTCGGATTACCCGGTACGCGATGGCAACCCGATGGCCGAGACGCCCATCCACGGGCGTGCAACGGTCGATGCCGCGATGGCGCTGCACTTTTTCTTCGAAGAGCGCAGCGACGTCTACGTGGGCTGCGACATGTTGATGTACTTCCGGGAAGGGGATGTGAACGGCAACGTCGTGCCGGATGTGTGGGTGGCGTTCGGCGTTCCGAAGCTGCCGGAGCGCGACAACTGGCTGCTCTGGCTGGAGGGCAAGGGGCCGGATTTCGTGCTGGAGATCACCTCGGAGAACACGGAGCTTGAGGATGAAGGCCGTAAGAAGAGGGTCTATGAAGAGCTTGGCGTACGGGAGTACTGGCAGTTTGACCCGGAGGGAGACTACCTCGACCCGATTCTGAAGGGCCGGGAGCTGGGCCCGGACGGCAAGTACCATGACTTGGTGCTAGAGGAGCGTGACGGCGTGCTTCGTCATGCGAGCCTGCTAGGCCTCGACGTGTGCCTGAAGGACGGGCGGTTGTTTTACTTCGACCCGGTTGGCAATGCCTCTATTCTGACCGACACCGAAGAGCGCAGTGCCAGGCGAGCGGAGAAAGCGGCGAGGCTGAAGGCAGAGGAGGAACGCGACCTGGAGGCGCGCCTGCGCCGCGAGGAAACTGCCGCCCGCCGAGCGGCGGAAGCCCGGATTGCGGAGCTAGAGCGCCAGTTGAGGGGGCGATAGTAAACAGGCGCTGACCTGCTAGACAAAGCAAACCTTGATGCTTCCACGCCGCGAATCAACTTCACGCACGCGTGCCTGGAAGCTATTTCAGATTCGGGGCATATACGGAGAATGCCAACTCAAATGTCGTTTTCATCGTCTTCGCTTGTCGATGGGGACTCTTCTTCATCCTGGTCTTCGCCCATTTCATCGGCCTCGTTCGGCTTATCGCCTACGTCAGCTTCTTGGGTCTCGACAGCATCCTGACTTTCGTCAGTTTCCTCAGTCTCGTCCCCACCATTCTTGGCGCTTTCTTCTTTGTCCTTTGCATCTTCCCGCTTTAGCACTTCCTCGGGAGACAGCGCATCGATTTCACACTTTTTTTGTACCGAGTTGATTCGTAAAGCTTCAAATTCACCCTTCAATTGAGTGTATTCCGACGCTTCCGGTCCATCTCCGCCTTCCAAGAAGAACAACGTGGGCCAAAAGAGAACCAAACCAACTCCCATTTGCCAATTGTCGGCTTTTCGTTCTTTTTTCAGACGATGATAAAGCTTGGTCGTTCTGTTGCTGACGTGATCCATTTCCAATGCGATCTGGTCACAGTCATAATCTTTGTACTTGAGCGGCGAGACATAAGCCGCATCCAGTTTGTCGGGATTCGAGGCGCAGCCGAAGACAACACCGATCAAGGCAATAGCAGTTAGCTTGAAAGCGTGTCTAGCCGTTGGCAATGGGCAATACATATCCCTCCCCCCAAAAAAACGCTTACGCGGCAAGTGAAGACAACAGAACGAGAACCAGCGTTCTCAAAGAGCAGGATAGACCTGCCCAACAGTTTCCGCAATCGCTGTCAGTGTTCGATGACGGGGGCGAAGTCGCCCGAGTCAAACCATTACTCCGGGAGGTCGTAGTGCACTTGCCTGGTAGTCGTTGGGGATCACAGCCAGTAGGCGGCTCAAAACTAAAGTGGTCAATTCCCAGACCCATCGTTCCAATCGATGAAGGGCCAGGGCGTGATAAACGCGCTTGAAAGGCCGGTATTCGATTGGTTTCATTTAGCATTCACTTCCGCTCGGCTACTCCCAGCAGTTCTATCGGCGGCCGAGACGCCCATCCACTGGCTCGCCACGGTCGATACCGCGACATCGGCCGAGCCCTACAGGCCAAACACAAGACACCAATAGTTGCATTATCCTTAACGTCCCCTCACGCAAACGGAGCCGCCATGTCCATCACCGGCCAATGCCTCTGCGGCGCAATCAAGTACGAAATCGCAAACGCACCAGCGACGACCGGCATCTGCCACTGCAAGAACTGTCAACGGCAGGCCGGGTCGGCCTATTCGACTCTCGCTGCTGTGCCAGCGGCGGAACTTTGCATCACCGGCACGCCGAAACTGTACGAAGACACCGACACCACCAGCGGCAACCCCGTACAGCGCTATTTCTGCGGCAATTGCGGCTCGCCCATCTATTCGGCCCTACCGGAGCAACCGGATACGGTCTTTCTGAAGACCGGCACGCTGGACGACACCACCACATTCAAGCCGATGTTCCAGGCCTGGTGTGACAGCAAGCAGAACTGGGTGACGCTGGAAGAAGGCGTGCCCGCCATCGCCACGCAGTAGTCAACCGGGGAGAGTGCTTTTGGAGGCAAGCCAACTGCCGGAGACCGGGCGGTCTTGAGCCAGGTCACTTTGAAATTTCTTGTAAGCGTGCTACTGGCGAGCGCTGTGGCCGTGCCCGTTGCAGCCGACAATGAAACCACACACCAGTCCACCACGGAGTATCCGCCAAGTCAGGGCACTGCCAAACCAGCCGCGGTCAACCACTCGGCTCTCGACCCAACCCTTGCCGGAAGGCAAGGCGTCACCGTCGGGCAAAGCGTCGCGGCCGGGCAAGGCGTTGTCGCCGAGCAAGGCACCTCGGCAGCACAGGGCGCGAGAATCTTCAACGATCGATGCGCCGAGTGCCACAGTTCGGCCGTGATAGAACCTGGGGTCGCCGGATTGGCCAAACTCACCGCGGACGTCGTCTATCGAACGCTGTGGGCCGGCGTCATGCGCGAAGCAGCGGCCGGACTGAACGATGCCGAACGTTGGGCGGTGGCACAGTACGTCGGCAACCTTTCGCCCCACAAGCCTGCGGCTGCCGTCTCGAACTACTGCGCCCCCACCGGGCGCGGCGGGGACGCTCCGCCGACTGGCTCCTGGCCCGGCTGGGCACCGGACACGCGCAACAACAGGCAACTCTCCGGCGTCGTCCTTTCCCGATCTCAATTGGCGCGGGCCAGTCTGAAGTGGGCCTTCGTCATTCCCGATACCGGCGCCACCACCAATGCCGGCAACCAGCCCACGATTCACGACGGCCGGCTGTTCATCGGCAGCCGCAGCGGCTTCGTCTTCTCGCTGGATGCCGCAACCGGCTGCGTGCACTGGCGCTACAAACCTGTCGCGGGGGTGCGTTCGGCCATTTCCATCGACGGCGGCGCCGCCATCTTTGCCGACTATGAAAACCACGTTTACGCGCTGCATGCCGACACCGGCGAGCTGATCTGGCGCAACAAGGCCGACGAGCAGCCCTCAGCCCGGGTAAACGGCAGCGTCACGGTGCACGGGGGCGTTGTCTACGTACCCCTGTCGACCAACCAGGGATTCGTAAACGCATTGGATCCCAGGCTGCCCTGCTGCACGTTCCAGGGTCTGATCACCGCGTTCGATGCACGCACGGGGCAGCGCATCTGGCGAACGCGCATCATCGACGAACCCCTGCGTGAACTCGGCCGCTCCCCATCGGGCACCATGCGCTACGGCCCGTCCGGCGGCAGCGTCTGGTCGGTACCGACGGTGGATGAAAAGCGCGGCCTGCTGTACCTCGGCACCAGCAACCAGAAAACCGGGCCGCCCGTTCCCGAATCCGATGCAGTGGTTGCCCTGGATCTCTCCAGCGGCACGAAAAAGTGGGTGAGGAGCTTTGCACCGGAGCGCTTTGGCGGAAAGGATATCTGGAACGGCGGCTGCGTCGGGGTCTTTGCCGATGCGGAGGAGGAATGCCCGCCGGAAAACGAGTCGCTGCAAGGCGACCGGGATATCGGCAGCCCCATAGTCCTGCAAACGCGGCAGGACGGCCGCGAATTGATGCTGGTGGCATCGAAGGACGGCATGCTGTACGCCCTCGACCCCGATCGTAGTGGAGAAGTGATCTGGGAGGTGCGCGTCGGCCGGATCATCCGCATTCGCGGGCCGTCCTTCGGCGGGGTGGAGCACGGCATCGCCGCCGACCGCCAACGGGCCTATGTGCCCATCGCCGACATCGATGTGCTGGAGAATACGGCCTATGGGGCACTCGTCGCCGTAGACCTGGAGTCAGGTAACATCGCGTGGCGCTCGGACGCGTCGGATGACTGGTGCGCCGGCAAACCGCAGCGTTGCTACACGTCGATGACTGCGCCACCGACGATCATTGCAGACGTCGTGTTCGCCGGCGCCAACGACGGCGTGTTGCGCGCCTACGACACGAACAGCGGCGCGGTGGTCTGGCGTTTCGACACCGCGATCGAGGTGGACGGAATAAACGGGCTCTCGGGGCGGGGCGGCTCCATATCGCGCGGTGGCACGGCGCTGGTCAACGGCATGTTCTTCCAGTCATCAGGGTATGGCCAGGGGATGGGAATGCCCGGCAACGTACTCTATGCGTTCGAGTATCCGGTGGACTGAGGCGGTGTTGCCAAGCCTTGTAGTCTCTTCACTGGTTCGCTCCGCTGCCGAGTTGTTCAAAGAGTGGGGGCCACCTCTCCCCACCGGACTTCGAGCCCGCTTAAGCCGCTTCGTGTTCTTCGGTTTCCCAGCCGGGAAAAACCAGCACTGCGGGGTGGCACTTGAGCGCACGCGCCAGAACTTTTGCGCGCTCTACGCCCAGATTCACCCGGTTGTTTTCTATGCTGGATATCGTCGACTGAGGGATACCGGTCAACCGCGCAAGTTGATTCTGGCTCAACTCCTGGAGCTCGCGAACGATTCGTACGGAGTCCCCCACGGTGAGGTCGACGGTTTTCGTCGCTTTGCGGTAATCCTTCATGTCAATTCTTCCTGTAATCGTGAGGCGAAACGGTGACAACCCGGACAAGCACGTTTTCGCGCTCAATGCGATAAAGAACGCGGTACTGAATGTTCAACCGAGAGGAACGATGGCCCGCCCACACGCCTCCGAGCGCCTCATCGTTGAACCCCCGAATGACTCTCAATCCCTGAGGGCCTGATATTCGAACGATGTCCTTCCATTTTTCGTATCGTTGCAAGACTTCCTTCGGGAGTTTCCGCAGCTTCTTCGGTACAGTTCGGTGCTCGTAGATCTCCCACATATCTTAAATGGTATATATCCAATAGGCTATGGGTCAATGAGACAGCCGGCGGCGATTTCCGAACATCGCTCCTTTTCGACATCAGATTCTCTCGCCGGTTCCTGCCACTGTGCGAGGCCCTATGCGGGTTGACCGCGACGGTTCGGGACGGTCGAATTACCATACGCGGGCAAACAAGGCCGTTCTCCATCAGGCACCCTGCGCTACGGCCCGTCCTTCGGCGGGGTCGAACACGGCATCGCCGCCGACCGCCACGGGCCTACGTGCCCATCGCCGACATCGATGCGCTCGAGAATAATGCCAGTTCGTCGGCTTAATCAGGCAAGTTTTCCCGCACTTTCTGCGTCAGGAATTCCGCAAACGGCTCAAAATCCTGGTCGACACTAGCGGACTCCAGCGCAGCGAGGTATTTCTCCCGGGTTTCCACACGAATGACGGTCCACGGGTATCCGCCAGACGCCAGCATTGCGTTCATCAGGAATCGGGCGATCCTTCCGTTACCGTCGCGATGTGGGTGGATGTATCCGAACAACCAGTGTCCTGCCAATGCGCGCAGGGCGGGATGCGGCTCTTCCTCCAGAAGCGCAAACAGGGTGTCCATTGCGTCTGGAAGAACCTCGTGACGCGGCGGCACATGCCTCGATCCCTGGAGGTAAACAGGTTGATTGCGATAGCCGGCCAAGCTTTCCGGTCGATATACACCGGCCGCTACAAAGGGTTGAAACAATTCGAAAAACCACCGGCCGTGATCGGTACGAAAGACCTCTCCTGCGTTCGCGCAGCCCATAATGTCTCCCATTGATTTCTGAACGGCTTGAAACGCCTGCCAGTAGCCCCGTGCCGCAAGGGCATCGTGTTGTTTCCGGTCCTCCGGCACACGCTCAGGGTCCCAATCCCCGGCCCGAACCTGCTCAATCAACTCCTGCGTGACGCCGTATCCCTCAATGGAAAGCGAATGGTAGGCATCGGTCACGTACAGGTCGTGGGCCTGTTTGAGATACCGCTCTTTTGCATCGGCCTCCACGGGGAGCCCTGGAAGCGCAGGAAAGACATCCAGGACAGGTTCTCGCGCCAAATCCCACAAGGTTCTGATGCGATGGGCAATCGGAGGTGAGGCATAGCCCTGGATGCTGCCGCGCACAATCGCGGCCTGCCCGTCATCCAATGAGAAAGGATTGGATTCGCGAACATCATGCTCGGTGTCACGCATGGCGCGGAGAATCTCATCGGCGAACCTGTCTCGCCCGATATGACGGAAAGCGCCAGCCAATCGACCCGCCACCTTCGAATGACTTCCTTCCAGCAGCCGGCGAACCAGTTCCGTGATCTGGCGCACCGACGCCAGTGCTGTTTGAGCCTCGACGGGACGATCCCGAAAAAACCGCGCCCGCACGCGCAACAAGGCCGCCTCGACCGTAAACAGGCGCAGGCCATCCTTGAGGCAGAGGTCGTCCGGTGCCAGCGTCCGGGAACTTTTGAGGTTGAACAACGATGTCTCGAACGGCAAGTCGATGCGATGGTTTCGCGCATCGGCAGCACGCACGACCACCTGGCGTGGCACCGTCGAGTTCTCTACGTGGAGAAGCAGCGAAAGGTCGGGGGACAAGTGCCACCGGGAACCAAACCGATGCGCGCAATATCGGGAGCAGAACTCCCAGAATGCAGTATGCCAAGGCGTCGAATCGCCTTGAGGGACGCTGGGTTCACTCGCCATCAGCCAGCCTTTGACAATCGGCATCAGCCAGCCGTGGCGGATCAGGCGCTCGCGATCTTGTCTTGATAGCTCCTCAGACCTGTATACGCCCCGGCCGTCTTCCTGGAGGCGGCGCAAGGACATCAGCGATTGAGCCAGCTTCTCGTTGGGGGCAACCATGCCGGTGACAACTGCAATGAGGAGTAGCTGGCCGATGATAGCATGGGCGTCTGAGTACACGAGTATTATGTGATCCGAATGCACGAATATTGTGACGACCGATTGCACGGGTATTGTGCGGGGTGGTTGCACGCGCATTCTGCTTTCCAACTGGTTCCCACGCTTCTATCGGGCCATGGATTTCCTGCGGCAAACCGGCAGACCATCGAAGAATCGGTCTACTACCGCCTGGCGGATCCGTTGATCATAGACAAGCGCCTGGCTGTGGTGGAAAGCCACGTCCTTGGAATGCGGTCTATCGTCGAAGGCAAGCACTCAGACGAGACACAAACCCTCTAACCCGACCTAGGAGCGCGTCCGAGAATACGGCATTCGGCGACATTTCACTTCTGCTGACGCATATCGCTGCAGGTCGATTACTCCGAAAACACGGTCCTGGCGCGCAGTCGGCCAAGCCGGACGATTCATCCGGTTTTTTTCGACTAACAATGGATGCGGTTAGACCGTTTCGTTACGTCCAGGACCCCCGCCGGCTCGATTCTACGCCAGCGCTGCCCTTTGTCCGAACTCCAGGCGCACCACTCCCGCTTTCGCCGCATGGACCATTTTTTTGATGTTGTGCGCCGCGCATACCAGCAAGAACTCCCCAGCCACCTTCGACAGGCCGCGTACGCCAAAACCCCGGAACCCCGTATTCTTGATCTGCCCGTACACCGGTTCCACAATCGCCTTGCGGCGGCGGTAGATCGCCCGGCTCTCCGGTCGCGACATCCGCTCGTTCATGGCCCGGCGCAACGGCTCCCGGCCGTCGCTCGTTACCGTACGCGCCGCCCCGGACTTCGACCGGCAACAACGATCGTGGTAAACACAGGCCGCGCAAACCTCGTCCTCGCCCTGATACACGCGCCGGCCCTCGGCATCCACGCGCCGCAACGCCAGAAACTGACCACCGGGGCAATGAAAACCGTCCCGTGCCTCATCGTAACGAAAGTCCGCTTTCACCAAGGTCCGATCACTGTCTTCCAGACCCGTCTTGGCCGGCTTCTCACCCCGGTCCGTCGCAATGTACGCCTCCACTCCCCGGTCCGACACCGCCTGCAAGTTGTCCCCCGAGTAATAACCGTTGTCGAGGCTCATCTTGTCCGGCAAACGACCGCTCGAAGCCTCCAGTTCGTCCAGCGCCCGGCCCACCTCCCGCTGGTCGTTCGCCGCCTGGCTGACGTGCTGGCCGACAATGATCTGCGCATCGCCGTCCACGCCAATCTGCGCGTTATAGGCGTAGTCGAACGCACCCTTCTTGCCCATGATCCGCGCGTCCTTGTCGGCGAAGCTGATCTGCTTGTTGTCCTCGATCGCCTGCCCCGGCCGCAGTTCCGCCTCGCGCGCCTCCAAGGCCTGCTTCGCCTGCCGAATCCGCTCCAATCGCTGTTGCTTGTCGCGCAAGTCCTCCTGCAACTCGTACCCCGTGCGCTCCCGGTAGGCGCGGTCCTCCTCCTCGTCGCAGCACCGCGCCCGTTCCACCAAGTCCTCGATCTCCCCGCACAACACGCGCTCCCGCTCCTTCATCCGACCGTAACTCATCGCCTTGTGCTTCGAACTGTTCGCCTTGAACTTGGAACCGTCCAAACTCACATGGCCCAGCGAAACCATCTCGAGTTCCAGTGCCATTTGCACCGTCTGCTTGAAGCAGGACCGGAAGAAATCCCCCTGGTCCTTGCGAAAATCGCTCAATACCCGGAAGTTCGGGCACCGCTTGCCCGCGACGTACATGAACCCCAAGTCCTCGTTGCAACGCTTCTCGATCTGCCGCGAACTGAATACGCCGTGACTGTAGGCATAAATCAGAATCGAGACGACCTGCCGCGGCGCATGGGCATGCTGACCCCGGCGGCTGTACTGGGCGTCCACCGCCGAGGTGTCCAGTTGCTCGAACAAATCCCGATCAACGAAACAATCGTGATCGTCCTGCAACAAATCGAAAACGTTGCTCGGGAACAGTTGGTTCTGGAAGTAATCCGCCGGATAGTCCTTGAAGGGAGCAGGCATCCAACACTCTCGTCAGCACGGATCAAACGATAGTATAAAGGGCGGGTGTATTCTCGGACAGCTTCCTAGGCGAATTCGGCGTAGATGCGCCAGTCGCGCTGTTTGTTGGCGTTGGCCAGCGTGTCGCGCGAGATCTTGCCGCGAATGCCCATGTGGTAGAGCTTGTTGTGCTGGGCGCGCAGACAGACCTCGACGTCGCGCAGGTTCTCGCGGCGAGCCAATTGCGCGAACGCCATACACAGGAACTGCGAGAGGCAGGGGAAGGTCTTGACGTAGCGGTTTCCCCCGCAGCGACCAATGCACCGGCGCAAGACGTGCATCGGCAGATGGGCCATGGCTTGGGAGAACACGAGTTGGCCTGCACACATGATGGGCAGCCTCGAAATTCAGACAGTAATCCTTCCCAAACCCCATCGGCCGCTAAAGTCGGTGACGCCGAAAATCCGCTTCTACTATCATAAAATCAATACGTTAAGATCAATTTCGATCATTTTCTTGGGACACTAGTACCAAAGAGGAGCGTTTGGACATGAAGCGCAACCATCGTCCGTAGGTAAGCGAATGTATGGTTGAATCTAAAAACCATTCACATGGAATCAACCCCCTGTTGATTTGAGGTTATCCTCCCCGATCGTGGGAGTATCACAAAATCAAACAGACGCGACACGAAATAGTAACTGCCAACATTGACGATACCCCAAGTCAACTCTGCCGAGGGCTACCCTTGAATTACATTTTCTCGATCACGCCTCAACGCATAGGCTATGATGCTAGCCTTGCCGTCAAGTTCTACATGTACTCCAGAAGAATAATCAGGATGGTAGCGACTTGGTTGTGGGTACATGAGTTGAGAGCACGTAGGTCGATTGATTTGCGCCAATGCCATTGCAATACTATGCGGCTTTGGCCCCAAGGGCAGCATGATCGTATGCTTGGATTTGTCTATGTGACCCACTAGCCAATCGTGAACCGAAAACATATCAATCGCATTAAACCTAATTATCGAAGGTTTTATGGGCTCTAGGTTTTCGTTGAGTTCCTTCAAATACCTCCATGTGCGTCGTGATGACGGCGAGGCAGGTGGAAACGGCAGCAAAAAGTGTATATTGGGAGAAGTCTGCTGCAGAACCTGTCTTATGTCGAATCTCGAATATCCCACTCCAACAATCAATTCGCTTTCCCGGTCCTCATCAGGCGAAAGCGAACCAAAACCAGGAAGTGCAGCGGGATGTTGTTCATCAAGAACAAAGTGACCTTCCTTGTAGCTTTCCGCGCGCGTGTAACATACGACGATATCCTTGACCAGTTTATCTCTGAGTAACTCTCTCAAAATAAACAAGCCCACCCTTTTTGGCAATGAAGTGAGATCTAGGATTATTGATGCGTTTGGCTTATCGCATACTGTAGATAAAAGTGATCGCCACCTTTGGCCTCGTTCCATTAAAGGAGCTCGACAATACTCCACTTCTGGAAAGCAAGCAGTAATCGTATTTTGATTGTTATCAGTTCGGATATCTATCTCTTCGGTATAGTCGCTATCTGGGTCATCTAGACGTAGCGCAATTGCCTGCTCGGGAGAAATCCCGAGATTGACAAAATGAGAAAAAAGAGCTGTGCATCTCGGCTCGAAACCAACTGAAGATATAATCTTCCATCTCCGATTGGGGTACCAGCGCAACACCCAATCTACGTGTCCCCAAGGCTTCATGATTCTTAAAATAATTCCAGATTGCGACCTTCATCCCTAGCCTTGGATTTTGGAAATCCGCTAAGGACGCCGCGCAAGATATCAAGCTTTGCATAAATAGGTTCTTTAGTACGAACGTGCGGAATTCGAAAATACGGGCAAAGTATCGGATTAAGATACCACTTCTTTCGCTTACCATCCCGACCCTTAGACGTATGATCAGATTCAATTAAGTCACCATGATCTCTACAGCGCTTGATGAGGATATTAATCCGATCGTCTTTTTCAAATTCATACAAGCGCATTGAAAAACCATTGTGGCCGGGATTGGACATCGCTTTATCCTGTCTTAGCCCTCTGGAAAACCAATCGCCTAGCTTCAATATAAAATTGCGTCTATTGTCCCCGTCCAAGCCTTCTCTAAGCTTGTCGACCCACAACTTGCTTGCTTCAAAAATTCCAACAATCTGTGTAGAACGATCAATCCTCGGGAGGCTGATCGCTTCAAGAGATTCGCTGCTTTGTATCCGTAACCATCCCGACCAAATGGTCCTGCAAATACTCATAAACGCAAGGATGTTCCATCCTGAAAGATCAATAATGTGCCTTTCCCCATACCACGACAGGTTTTGTGAAAATTCGCTGGCTAGTTGAATAAGGGCCACCTCATTTCGTTCCTTCGTCCACCAGGGCTTCTCACGCCAACGTGTAGCTACGGCGTTTGACCCGTCAAGATGAACTCCCAGCCGTATTTGAGCTCTTTGCATTAGCCATGCTTCTCCTAATTTTGCATCCAACGGATCCGTATGCCGAAGATCACTCAAAAGGTCTCGCCACTCTTTAGCCCATTCAGAAGGATATTCATACCGTCTTGGAGTGCTTTTCGAGATCAGCTCTCGGGCACGTTGTCTAACAGAAGGAGTCGGTCCGAATACATCCTTAACGAGATTTGTTGAGCCCTCGGCTAACTTAAACCCCGCAACCGAGAGTCGCCGACAAAACACGTCCGCCGCAAATTTCTTGAAGGCGATATTGCCAATCTTCGGGTCTTCTGGTCGCCGAAACATCTTGTCAATGTCTACGACCGAATAATCCCTTAGATCCTCCAAATGCGCGGCCGTCCCCCAAATTTTGAGATCCCGCGACCATGAATAATGTCGCGTACCAATACGATACGCCACCCTACGGTCCCTTCCCGCTAGCGCCTTGTTGATTGTCTGTCTAAAGACATCACCTAAGCCTGTTTGACGTTCGAGCTCAAACAACTCTTCGTGCTGATCAATTTTTAAATAAACCAAACAACTTGTTGGAATGATTCCGCTCGACTTGAGCCCCTCAGCTAAAACCGATATTGGTTCCCCTACCTCCGTCCGAGTCTTGCTAACGCTCTCATTCAACTCGTCAACGTTAAAGTTAAAATACGACCGATAATGTTCCAAGCGTTTTCGAATACACATCGCGACATCGGCAAGGTTCCGGCAACTCGAGAAAATACCGTACCAGCTACCATCCAAATTCAATGCTTCACAGAACAGTTCCTGAGCGGATTCAGTGAGATTAACTTTAAGAATTGATTGCAGCGTCTTTTCACCTTCTTGGTCACTTCCCAATTCAACCACGTTTCGTAACAAATCCAAGGCAAGCAACAAATTCAAATAGTCAGAAAACGTAGTGGCCGCCCATTCTTTGTCGCCCCTCTCCGGCTTTAGGGGCAAACGCGACGATATTGCACTAACGTTACTTTTTGTCAAATTGACGCTTCCACAAATAAACTGATTCTTTTCGAGTACAGGATATCTCTCCTTTGATCTCGCATAAGCAATCCGTGTGCTCGTATCTAGTAAACGTAAGAGCATACTCTTTCCGCTTCCTTGCCGACCGCGAACCACGACATTTCCCGTTCCAAATAGGTCTTCAGCAAATTCGACGATCTTCGGGCTGAACATACGAACGAATTCGTCCGGGTTCAATATTTCTGTCAGCCATAAGTCGTGAAACGGATTGTCGAATTTGTTCATTTTTTTCCCCAGGGTCTCGCATGACGAGGAAAGAGTGGAGAGAACGCCTTACGTGACTTGTGGTAAATCGGGAGGGTATTGTTCGGGCAATTGCTATACATTACTACCATACTTCCAACCTTTCCATAACCGAATTCTCCACCACTCGACTTGCTTTTGAGCGAACCGAAGTGATTCTTTATGACGATCCTAAGTCTTGAGAACAATTGAGGTTCTCCGTCTGACACAGTAGGCAAAACCAGGCAGTTTTTCGGCATCGTCACTATAGGCTTAATCCAAACATTATTGCGAGTGTTAGCCAATCTCTCCAATTTGCTTAACCCTGGCGAGCACACAATCAGTGGAAGTACCAGTGTACTTATGTTTAAAGCATCGGCCGCAAATTTAACAGCATCGGCCGCTTGTTTTCCCGATCCGACAAAGTCTTCGAGCAAAATGAGATATTCTATATTTTCAGATTTTACAAAGTTCTTTAGTTCTTGCTTGTCCGAAAAGCGGGAGCTACTCAGCCAATCAGGCCTAAATTTATGTCCAACTACGCCGGTGATATGCAGGAAACTATTTATCCGTAGGCTGTCGGTAATCGGACAAAACCAACACTTCCGCATTTCATCGCTGATCAACTTGTCCGCCGTGAATGGATCAAGGCAATTGACTTCCATCAACCATCTTTGTACTGACTCAAGTGCACATCGATACAGTTCATCAAATTCTCCTGTGCCGGCAAAAAACAGATATTCGATAGACTGAAAGGCAACTATTCTTTCTTCGTCCGTTTCAAATTGACTCAGCCACCTATCCAATCGCAACATGAACTCGCGCTCATCCCGTCTACTACTAGTACGCGTAGGTTCGTATTCGCAAAAGAGGCTCTTGGACAGATATTCATATCTTTGCCTAAGCTCAAGCAGCCGGGTTCGGAGTTTCGGGTCGTTCACATCCGCGATCCACTGCTCAACGATCATGGGCGTGCTATTCCCTTAACTGCGCGCGCTATAGCCCGCGCCATAGGAACTGGTACTGCATTACCGATCATTCGAAATTGCTCCGAAAGGCTCCCCTCAAAGGAAAATGTATCTGGGAACCCTTGTATACGTGCCGCCTCCCTCGCGCTGATTCCTCGTTGCTGTGAGGGGTGCAAAAAATTCCTTGGGTCTCCGAATCGGGTGTCCACGGTATTTGAAATCCCTTCTCCATTTAACCTACGGTATTTTCCATTGAAACGCCTAGCCAAGTCGATGTACCCTTCTAACGTTCGCAAGTATCCTCGTTGAAGTAGACGTTCTAAGTCTCTTGTAGATCGGAGCGGATACAATTTGAATAGATCAGAGTAACGAACTGGATCGGCATCTCCAAATTCTCTTCTCCTTTTGCGCCTACGGAGACGCATGATTGCTACCAGGAGTTCTCGCTGTCTTCTTGTGGTAGGTCCGAAGACGCGAGGAATATCCCATGAATGCACGGATGATGGGCCACCACGCACGTCGGATAGCTTTTGTCCGGGAAGAATGTTCAGCGCAATTTCATAGTCTTTTGTGCCTTTTGACAAATAAATTGGGTCATGATTCTGCTGTTGATCCGCCCCGACTAATATTTGCCCAAGCGTCCTACCGTTTTTCTCGGTTTCAACAATCGGGGACCTTGAGGTTTTTGTGGCGATTAGGAAAACGCGCTTGCGTCGTTGAGGAAGGCCTGTTTCTTGTGCACTAATTTCGATATGGTGAACAATAAATTGGGCTTGTTCCAGAAAGTGAACTGCCTTGCCGTAGTAATCCTTATGTTTCCCTGCGAGCACGCCGGGTACGTTTTCAAGAACGATTGCCTGGGGATCTGTACTGACTGCAAGTTGCGCTGCTCTGACATACAACGAATTTCTGGGATCATCAAGCTTTCTGGATCCGATTACAGAAAACCCTTGACACGGCGAACCAGCGATTACTACATCTGGGGCCTCAGTTTGTGGAACATCATTTTTGGACAAGTCTAGAACGTACGCTTCACTAGCAAGGTTTTTTTGGTAGACGTCAATCGCAGTTTGCCAAACGTCAAAAGCTCCAACCGGATGAAATCCCTCTTGAATAAAGCCCAGATCCAAGCCTCCGATTCCAGAAAACAAACTGAGGACACGTAGTGTCCGTCCCCTGGACCTACGCTTCCCTTGAACGCTGGGGTTTTCCGACTTAATCATCGTCTATGCGCGACATGGAATCGGGTACTGACTCTGGGTTACGATTCGGCGACTTTGAAATCATGGATCGATCGTTCTCCGTTCGGCGGCTCCGAAATTAGCAATTCAGCATCCGGGGGTGCAATAAAACTTTGAGCCACCGACCATATTACCTGTGTGGCTAGAGTACATCGGCAGCCAAGCCTTTTTTCCTGGTCACGCGCGATGATCGCATTCTCCGAAATACCGCCGATTTGGATGCTCTCAAATCTCATCGAGTCGGACCGTTTTTTTTCTCGGCGGCAAGAACCTTGCCCGTTGGTCCCTTGTACAACAGTTGATTCGCAATTGGCCCAGAATCAAAGATCTGGCCTCCACGACCAATCGTCCGTTCGCGTACCGCTTTCCCCGTCTGGCGCAAAATTCATACGGATACGGTATCGCAAACTCAACCAGGGGTCTGATGAAATTACGGCGCTGATTCACTGTAGCCGTACGTCCGCCTCAAATCCCAGTACCGATCAAACAGCCTGATTTGCCGAGAATTCATTGGCATCAGTCGACCATCAATAACGACATGCTCAGCCCAACTGGTAACCTCCAACGGATCGTCGTTCCAGACGACCACATCGCCGGTCGCACCGGGTCGTAGCATACCAGCGCCTGGAATATTCCACGTGATGGCGGCCTTGCGTGTCAACGAATCGAGTGCATCATACCAACGCACACCGTACGCCACCGCGTTTCCCGCAAGCTGGCGCAGGTTGCGCGCATTGTGGGTCTCGGAACCCGTATAGAGCACATCAACTCCCGCTTCCCGAAGAAGCGCCGCGTTGTCGAGGCGTGCTCCCAAGCCATCGAAACCGATTGGCAAATTGGTCGTTGCGCTCAAGATCACAGTAGCGCCGGCTATTGCCAGTGCGTCCCGGACTTTCCATGCCTCCACACCGCCGAGCACGATGAGGCGCAAGTCGTGGGATTTCGCCAAATCGATGCAGCGTAGAATGTCAACGGCACGTTCCACACGTAATACGAGAGGCTTGCCGCTTCGCAGGAACTCCTTCAGCGCGGCCATGTCTTGACGGCTGTAGTCGTTCCCCACTGCCCGATATCGGTTCGGACTGAACCGCGCCGCCTCATCCAGGGCGTCGTGCAGCCGCTGCAATAGAACCGCGCGGCTACCGCCGGTAAAGTCGGCAGCGCTTGGCGTGACATCACCGAACAGGGCAACGCGCGACTCCACCAGCACGTTGTCACCACCCAGTCGAATCGTCGCCCCAAGCCCAGCAAGCGGATCGCTGCCTGGCATGGGCGCCACCACTGCACGCGTAACACCACCCATCCGATTGACCGCGAACAGCGTCGACGCCGGATTGACGGCAAAACTAACGTCCAGCGAAGGCCCTACGGCATACTCCTCAACCTGGCTGTCCACGGTCGTCCCCTCCGCCCAGATCTCGACGAGTCCAAGCTGACTGTACGATTCGATCAACCCAGGCGTAACAATCTTGCCGGTGGCATCGATCTGCTGATAGTCAAACGGCGCCTCAATGTCGGTCCCGACCGCCTCAATGCGCCCGTCGGAAATCAACACCGTCGCGTCACGCAACGGCTCCGGCGATTCCATCGTATAAACGCGTCCCCCGACGATGGCAATATCGGCAAACGCCCCAGCTATCGAGAGCCCCGCGGCCAGCGCACCCAACCACCCGCTCAGCTGAATTCCCGGACCCTTCACCGCGACATCCCCCGAACCGTCTGCTCCAAATCAAAATCCCGAACCGGCATCTTCGAAGCCTTCCTGTCGTAATACGAGTACCCGTCAATCCAAACCAAATCCGCCAACGCATAAACGCTAAACGGATTCCGATTCCACAACACCAGGTCCGCCGCCTTCCCCACTTCAATACTCCCCGTCTCCCCATCAATCGCCAACGCCTGGGCCGCATTCAGCGTAATCCACCGCATCGCCCGCGCCTCGCTGATATCCATCCCCATCCGCCAGCCCGCCGCCATGGCCTTTGCCGCCTCCTGGTTCATCCGCTGAATTAGCTCCGGCGAATCCGAGTGAACGATGGCGCAGGCCCCAGCAGCATCAACCAGCGCAACGTTCTGCGGAATGCCATCAAAAGCCTCCAGCTTGAACCCCCACCAGTCCGACCACATCGCCGAACAGATACCCGCCTCCGCCAGCAGGTCAGCAATCTTGTAAGACTCCACCGCATGATGAAACGCCGTGATGCGATACCCGAATTCCTGCGCCACATCCATCATCGTCGCCATCTCATCGGCCCGATAACAGTGGTTCTGCACCAGAATCTCCCCGTCGAGCACCCCCACCAGCGTATCGAGCGTCAGGTCCCTTTCCGGCGGCGCTTCTGCATCTCCGGCCAGCCAGGCGTCCCGCTTTTCGCCGTAGGCGACGGCCCTGGCCCAGGCCGCGCGGTAGCCGGCCACATTGCCCATGCGCGTGGACGGCGCCACTTCCTTGCCGCCGTAATACAGCTTCGGGTTTTCGCCGCAGGCCATCTTCAGCGACTGCGGCGCACCGGGGAACTTCATGCCCTGCACCGTGCGCGAGGGCACGTTCTTCAGGGTGACGCCCCGCCCCCCGAACAGATTGGCGCTGCCCGGCAGGATGTGCAGCGTGGTTACGCCGCCCGCCAGGGCCAGGGTGAATTGCGGGTCTTGCGGCCACACCGAATGCTCCACCCACACCTCGGCGGTGTTGGGCGATGTCGCTTCGTTGCCGTCGGCGGTGGAATCGACGGCGGGGGACGGGTACGCGCCCAGGTGGGAATGCACGTCGATGATGCCCGGCGTCAGCCAGCGGCCCGCGCCGTCCACCACCTCGACGCCGTCCCGGGGCAGGTCTGCGCCGATTGCCGCGATGCGCCCGGCTTCCACCCGCACATCCACGCCTTCGAGCAGTTCGCCCGCGCCGGTGAACACGGAAGTGGAGGCGATCAGGAAATCCGGCGCCTCGAGCGGTTCGTAGGTGGATTCATAGGGCTCGCGGGCGCCGGCCGCAACGGCAGCGAAAGTGAACGCGGCAATGGCCAGTTTGGCGGTCAACGATCTCACTGCTTGAACACCTTGCCGCCCTTCATCACGAAGTGCACGCGCCCGAACTCCTCCACATCTTCCCGGGGATCGCCGGGCACCGCGACGATGTCCGCGTACTTGCCCGCCTCAATGGAACCCAGGTTCTCCCATTCCTTCAGCAACTCGGCCGCGCTTCGTGTCGCGCTCACGATGGCTTCCATCACCGGCATGCCGCCTTCCACCATGTAGATGAACTCTTTCCAGTTCTCGCCGTGGGGTGAGACGCCCGTGTCGGTGCCGAACGCGATCTTCACGCCGGTGGCGTAGGCGCGGGCGAAAGTATCGAAGATCACCGGCCCGATCGCCGCCGCCTTGGGGCGCACCACTTCGGAGAAGTAGCCGTCGATCTCGGCCTTCTCGCCGACGAACTTGCCCGCGGCGATGGTCGGCACATACCAGGTGCCGTGCTGTTTCATCAGTTCCATCACCTCGTCGCTCATGTAGGTGCCGTGCTCGATGGAGTTCACGCCGGCCACCACGGCGCGGCGCATGCCTTCGGTGCCGTGGGCGTGAGCCGCCACCCGGAACCCGTAGTCTTCGGCGGCGGCAACGATGGCCTGTATCTCTTCGATGGTGAACTGCGGGTTCTGCCCGCTCTTGGCCTGGCTCAGCACGCCGCCGGTGGCGGTGAGCTTGATGAGGTCTGCGCCTTCCTTGTAGCGGGCGCGCACGGCCTTGTAGGCATCGTCCAGGCCGTTCACCACGCCTTCCGCCGGGCCCGGGTCGCCGCGCAGTTCGCTGTTGACGCCGTTGGAGGGGTCGGCGTGGCCGCCGGTGGTGGCAAGGCTCTTGCCGGCGGTGTAGATGCGCGGCCCCAGGATGTGGCCCCCGGCGACGGCATCGCGGATGGATTGCGCGAGACCGTGCGAAGTGCCGAGGTCGCGCACCGTGGTGAAGCCCGCCATCAGGGTCTTTTCCGCGTAGGGCACGGCGCGCAGTGCGGAGTCGGCGGGTTCCTGGGTGAAGCCCTCGACGAACCGGTTGGGGCTCTGCTGACTGGCGATGTGCACGTGCATGTCGATCCAGCCGGGCATGACGAAGGCATCGGTGAGGTCGATGTCGGCCGTGCCCTGGTAGCCAGCCTCTACCGACTGGATGCGCTCGCCGTCCACCACGATGGTGACGGCTTCGCGCACGTCGCCGGTGGATGCGTCCACCATCTTGCCGGCGTGGATGACCATTTCCGACCAGGCGGCGCCGGACAGCGTGAGCGCCAGCATCATGCAGAAGATTCTCATGCGTCTTTCCCCTTGCGTTCGAATCGGGTCAGGATAATGGTTGAGGGTAGTCCGGCGGAAGGCCCGGCTGCACTCGATTGAACGTCACGCGGCAGCCACAAGTCAGCAGCCGGCCAGAAGCACCACATCGCACCCCGGTTGTTTCCCGTCCACGCCCAGGATGATGGCGGGTGCGACATCGCGCACACAATTTCAACTAAATCTCTCCGACCAACTTCAATGTATCGCCCGCAGAAGCCGCTGCGTTTCCCTAACACCATTGTCCCTGGTGCTTGACAACACATCCGGGAACAAACAAATGAGCAAAACACTCTATCGGTTTCTATGCTTCGCAATGTTGGGGGTAGGCGTCTTACCTATCCCGGTGGGGGCGACCGGCGGGGCGAACCCAGGTCCCACCTGCGACGAGATTACATCCGCGGCAATCTGTGACGGTGTCCCAAACACCATTGTCTCGGGCACACATGTTTTCTGGACAAATCAAGCAGCCGCGTATCAAGTGCTCCAGCGGCTGAGCAACCAGGAATTGCTGGCGTTTCTGGAAGCATCAACATCCGCCATACTTGCATTGATTCCCGCGGACCTCGCGGAACGCATCGCTCACGCGCAGGTTGCGGCCAGGCACCACCAGGCCAGACAAATGGTAGCCGGAAGGGAACGAATGCAGGATTTCGCCGACTTTATGAGCAGCATAAATTCCCCATCTTGTCAGGACTTTGCGGTTTGGGCGCAATCCTATGGATTGATCATCGTTACAGGTGCCTCCATTGCATCGCCACTAAGTTTCCCCGGCGTGGTCGTAGGCGTAACATTGGCCGGTGGCGGGCTACTGACTCAACACTTCGCGTGCTGAGCAAGGTGCGGACAATGGCAAAATTCAACAGGTTGGATCTTCCTCTCACCGGCCGAAGCTTCCGGCGGCTGTTGCTGTTCTCGTTGGTTACCATGCTCCCGGTTCTGGGCGTCTACCTGCTCCTCGGCGGAACCGCGCATTACAGTTGGTTGTGGATGCTATCGATGTCTTATGGATTCGGGTTCGGTATCACCACCACCGTTTACCGCACAACGGGCAGGCCTCACTTTCTGAACTGAACCGCTCTCCCCGAAATCGCGGCCAGGATCGCGAGATGTCGGCGGAGCGAGGCAACCGGACCGGCGGTAATCTGCCCTCGCTGCACCGGTTCGCGAGCCCGCATCTCGAACCATGTCCTTTTTTTGTGCGCCTCCAGACAGGATAATGGCGGGTCGCCGCGATGCCGAAGCACCCTTGAGTCGGAACGCGCGGGGAAGATTCAGGAGGACTGGTGCAGGAAATCGAGCAGACAACGGGGTCGGTTGCGGCCATCCAGCAGAGCCTGGAGGCGCATCGTTACATCTGCAGCAACCAGATCGCCACCGCCGTGTACCTGGCCTACCACCTGCGCAAGCCCATTCTCATTGAAGGCCCGCCGGGCGTTGGCAAGACCGAACTCGCCAAGACCTCCGCCGAGATGTTCGACCTGCCGCTGATCCGGCTGCAGTGCTACGAAGGCCTCGACGAGGCCAAGGCCATCTACGAGTGGAAGTACGGCAAGCAGCTTCTCTACACCCAGGTGCTGAAGGAAACGCTTGAAGAGGTGCTGCAGGGCGCCCAGGGGTTCGCCCAGTCCGTGAGCCGCCTGCACGAGTTCGGCGACATCTTCTTTTCCGAGGAGTTCATGGAACCGCGCCCGCTGCTGAAGGCGCTGCGCGAGGAAGACGGCTGCGTGCTGCTGATCGACGAGGTCGACAAGTCCGACCACGAGTTCGAGTCGCTGTTGCTGGAAATCCTCTCCGACTACCAGGTTTCCATTCCCGAGATCGGCACG
The DNA here is from genome assembly GCA_963663395.1 of Pseudomonadales bacterium. Lineage (GTDB taxonomy): Bacteria > Pseudomonadota > Gammaproteobacteria > Pseudomonadales > Azotimanducaceae > Azophilus. The sequence goes on along the minus strand of OY760226.1, from coordinate 1,487,416 downwards.
GTAAAGGCCACGAAAGAACCGCCGATGGTGTTCCTCACCAGCAACAACACCCGCGAGATCTCGGATGCCCTGAAGCGCCGCTGCCTGCACCTGTACATCCCGTTCCCCGACATCGACCTCGAGCAGCGCATCATCAATGCACGCGTTCCGGACATTCCGCCGGAACTGCGCCGGCAACTCGTCTCGTTCATCCACGAACTGCGCGATCTCGACCTCAAGAAGTCGCCCGCCATATCCGAGACCATCGACTGGGCGCGCACGCTGCTGCTGCTGCACGCCGAGAGCCTCGATCCACAGCTTGTGCGCGATACGCTGAACGTCATTCTCAAGTTTCAGGACGACATCGAGAACGTGAACGGCGAGGTGATGGCGATCACGAGCAAGGTTGTCGCCAAGCAACCGAGCCACGCGAGGTAGGCGCAGGACGCCACGTGGACCGCACCCTGGCCAATTTCATCGGCGCCCTGCGCAACGCCGAGGTCCGCATCTCCACCGCGGAAACGCTCGATGCCTTCAACACGGTGGAACTGGTCGGTTACACAGACCGCGAACTACTGAAACGTTCTCTCTCCCTGGCGCTGCCCAAGACGATCGACGAGAAGGAGACGTTCGATACCTGCTTCGACCGGTTCTTTTCCTTCGACGACATTCGCGGCGCCCGCTCCGGAGCCCAGGGCGATGCCGCCGAAGATTCCGGGAGCGAGGGTGACCCCGGAAACGAGGCGGGTGATGGCGCAGGGGGCGGTGGGGACCAGGACGGCGAACCCCGCCAGGGGGTCGCCGCACAGGGCCGCAGAAAATCAAAGCAGCGCGGCGTTAACGCGCTGCAACCGGAGCAGGAGGCGGAAGAAGACCTCGGCCCCGGCGCGATGGCCGAGCCCCATTCCGCCCTCGGCAAGCTGCTCATGCTCGACTCCAAGGTGGAGCTTTCCATGTCCGTCTCCGCCGCCGGTGAAGCGGTCGATGTGCGCGAGATCCAGGTGTTCACCCAGAAGGGCCTGTACACCCGCCGCATCATGGACGAGATGGGCCTGGGCGAACTGAACGGCGAGATCGGCGCACTGCGCGACAGCCGCGCCGTGCCCGAGCGGCGCCTCGGCCAGGAACTCAAAAAACGCCGCGACTGGCTGCGCGAACAGGTGCGCGACTACGTCGAGCGGCAGTTTCTGCTGCACGCCGACGCCAGCGGCAGGCGCCTGCGCGAGGAACTGCTGCGCAAGGTGAAGCTCTCCAACGTGGAGCACCGCAGCTTCCGCCTGATCCAGGAAATCGTCTACAAGATGGCGAAAAGGCTGGCCACCATGTACTCCCGCCGCAAGAAGGTGTTCAAGAAGGGCCAGCTGAACGTGCCGCGCACCCTGCGTCACAACCTCGCCTACGACGGCGCCATCTTCGACCTCAAGTGGAAGTCGGTGAAGATCGACCGGCCCAGGGTGTTCGCCATCTGCGACGTATCCGGATCGGTTGCCAACTACGCGCGCTTCATGCTGATGTTCCTGTACAGCCTCGAAGCGGTGATGCCCAGGGTGCGCTCCTTCGCTTTCTCTTCGGACCTGGCCGAGGTGACGGAACTGTTCGAGCGCAACAACATCGAGGACGCCATCGCCAAGACCCTGCGCGACTACTCCGGCGGCTCCACCGACTACGGCCAGGCCTTCCAGGACTTCAAGCGCCTGTGCCTGGACGACATCGACAACCGCACCACCATCATCATCCTGGGCGACGGCCGCAACAACTACGGCGAACCGCGCGCGGAGATCCTCAAGGAAATGTACGACCGGGCCAAGCGGGTGATCTGGCTGAACCCGGAAAGCCGCAACTCCTGGTACGTGGGCGATGCCGAAATGCGGCGCTACAGCGCCTATTGCCACCAGGTGGACGAGTGCAACTCGCTGATGCACCTCGAGCGGGTGGTGGGGAATCTGTTGAAAACCGTTACCTGACGGGCGCCCTTTCCCCCTGGCGCCGGCGGTCTGCAGATCTTTCCGGTGCCCCGCGATGCGGTTCGCAGGCCGGACAGGACACCAGGAATGAACTTTCGGCCCATCTCGATGCCGAACACTATCGGCAACCACGGGAGTTGGCGATTCGCCGCCGGCCGGCTTCGGCAGTCCGTTCGATTGCCGGGAACGATTCACAACCACTCACGGCGTTGAAGAGTCGGAACCGCACCCGTTTCGGGACAATTCTCAATACCGGTTGCGATGCCGGCGCGAGTGGCAGGGAAGCAGCTCGCAGGGAAACGGGCCGTGGGGAAATAGGAGCACGGCAAATGGATGGTCGCGTAACCGCAGCGGCTGCGGCCGACGGAAACCTTCGCCCGGATTCCGCGCCGGTAACGCACGAGGGGCGCCAGGGCGCCTTCGGCGGGCGCACCGTTGCACAGCCGCCCGGTGGAGAACCCAGTGTTCCCGTGCGCGAGCACTTGGCCACGGGCAGGACGCCCCCTGGTGCGGTTCCACGCATCCATCGGGTACGACGCTCCTGCCCCTCCAGCCCACCCTGGCTGCAACGGGACCGGCACGCGGAAGTGGAGGCGGCTCACGGCAGGCTGATCGAACTTTGCTCGCGCTTGCAAGACAGGAAGCATGGAACGGATCTGTTCCACGCGGCAGCAATGGTGAAAGGCGCGGAAGACAACATCGGTGAGGCGCACAAGTTGCTCGAGTCGGCCCGGACGCAGGCGCTGGGCAATGTTGAGCGCCAAACGCTCAGCGTTCTGCTCCGTGAGACCAAACTCGAGATGCCCACGCGTCTGAAATTGTTGAACTTTACGCTCTTCGGGTTGGCGGCCGCGAACGTCCTGACGCTCGAAGACGCGGCGTTGGCTGAGGGCCTCCTGAGGCGCCTTGACGATGTCTACGACTACCTGCGCTCCTGCGGCCCCGCATGGAGGGACCGGGCCCACCGGATCGAGGTGACGCTTCCGATCGGCAACGGCAAGCGTGTTGCAGTCGACTGCCATTTCCTTGCGGGCAAGGCACTCGGCGCCCATCTCGGGAAGGGCATGCCCCCGCACGGCACAGGCAGCGCGCCATGCGGCGAACGATATTTCCGCGCACCCGACCTGGCGCTGTCCGGTTTGAGCAACACCAGCGGGCACTTGCTTTACGCAGGGGCCAGCCACAGCTTCTATCATGCCCACGAACTCGATGGCGAACGGGTGGCGGGGCTGGCGAACGAAGCCTTGCAATCCGTGCTGTCCCAGTATCACCGCAGACTTGTCGAGCTCCTCTACATTTCAAATCCAGTGCCGATTTCCCAGATGCCGCCGGGTGTCAAGTACTTCGCCTGGAATGCACAGGAACAATGCGAGCGGATTCGAAAGATGTCCGCAGATAACCTTGCGTCCTGGGCCCGTTCACTGAAGCTCCAAGCCCGCGCCAGTTCCTATGAGGATACGGTTTTCGCCGCTGTCCTGTCCGATGACATACGGACCAGTCTGTTGCTGTCGGGGCAGGACATCGGCATCAACCTCTTTTCCATCGCATTGCTGGCTCCGGAGGATGTCGAGGCGTGGAGTTTCCAGGGTGATTGCCATCGCCATGCGGAACCCGTCGAATTCCTGGTTGCCGGACGTGGCACGAACGCCTCAACCACGTTGACGAAGATCGACGTCAGCATCCGCCAATGCGCGCTCTTGGTTGAGCCGGAGCGGCCGCGTCTGGACGGCTGTCCTGGCATCGGCAGACGGGAATCGGAACGTCTGCTCGGCCCCTTGAATTCGCCGAGTCTCGGCGGCGACGCGAGGGCTTGGCTCATACGCGCGGAATCCTTGATTGCAAAGACGCACGATGAACTGGCGATCAAGCACCAGTTCTATGACGGGGCTTCCGGGAGTCTGGGTGCGAACCATCCGCTCGCACTGACGGTCGACCGAGAACTGGCCAGGGAAAAAGACGACCTGCGGAACCTGGAAAAACAGGTGCGCACATTTGAGGTCGCCACCCGTCAACTGAAGACCCTGTGGGCAGCGGCGGGCGACAGGCCTGCGGGCATCTCAAGACACAGGATGGCGGCGGCGCGGCTGGCGCTTATCGGATTCCTGATGGGCGAGACGCCCTTCTTGAGTTGCGCAAGCGGCCGGGATTTCATCGCGCCAGTGGAAGAGGAATTGCGGTTTCTCGCCACTTTTGCCGACAGTCAGGGCGGGCGTCTGCCGCCGTTGAACCTGCCTGCAGACCTGAACCGCGAAGCGCGAAAGGCTTTCGCGCTGCCCTAGCCGCACCTCAACCCCGATTTCGACTAATTTCCCGGGATTTGGGCGGCCCCCGGCAACCCTCTCCGGCCGACAGCCAGGTCACCGATGCCAATCACCTCGCCTTCGAACTCCTGCATCGCATCGAGTATACAATCCCACATGTACTCCGCGAGCGAACTGTCTGTCAGTAGATAAAAGGCCGGTGTCTGCTCGATGTCGCGTCGAATGATTATGACACCCGCCCTGGCCATGACAGTCTGTGCCACCTGCAAACTTTGAAACTTGTGAAAACGCAGGTCTACAGCGCACAGTTTCGAGAACAGCGACGCACAGTGCTGCCCCAACAGCATGTAACAGTGGTGACTGTCCTGTCGGGGGAGTACGTACGCCGCGGGAACGCTTTGCAGCATGAGTTCGAAGTCACCCCTGGCTGCGCGATCTTCCATCATCAGAACTTCAGTGCCTGACAACCTGATTATGAGCAATTCTTTATCTGTCAGTGCGCCCTGGTTGATGGGTGGGGCGGTAATGCCACAGTTTGCCTCACACCATGAGTCGACAGCAGCAGATTTGAATCCAACGCGGCCCATCGCCGATAAGTCACACAGCGCCAGTCCGCTCGTTCCCTTCTTCTGCAGACGTTGCCCAATCGCCGAAAGAGGAACGTCATAACCGTTGCTGCTGCCAAAGACAAAATCTGGTTCCCGGAACTTACGGTATATTTGCGTTCGCATTCTTGTCATAGTGCCTGTCTTGCATTTTCACTGTCATAAAACGGCAGATCTACCACTTCGGCGCTTACTCGCATGCCATCAGATAGTTTGATTTCAAAGTGACACCCAGGATCACTCTGTTCCGGTCGTACGTACGCAAGTCCGATTGCCTTCCTCAATACAGGAGAAAAAGCGATGGATGTAATGCGACCGGCGATATCATTCCCTGACAGGGTCAGATTGGATTCCTCCGGCATTTTCGATTCAGCAGGTAACACGAAACCCACGAGGCATCGTGTTTGCTTTCTCGAAGCAAATATTTCACAACTGCGCTTGCCAATGTGAAACGGTTTCTTCTTTGCGACCGCCCAGGACATGGCCGCTTCTTCGGGAACTGTCAGACCATCGGTGTCCTGGCCTACGATGATGTGGCCTTTTTCCAGTCTCAGTAGCCGCTGCGCCTCCACTCCCACTGGTTTGCAGGCAAACTCCTTGCCGGCATCGAGCAAAACATCCCACAGAAACTCCGCCTGACTTGAAGGTACATGAATTTCCCAACCAAGCTCTCCTACGAAGCCCACTCGCAGCAATCTAACTTCCACGTCCGACAGTTTTCCATGCCTCGCTTCCAGGTACGGAAACGCATCGGCGCCGAGATCGATGTTATGCGGTATCTTCTGCAACACCTCGCGAGACAGCGGCCCTGCAATACTGATTGCCGAATAGGCGCTGGTGACATTCGTGATGTCAACATCCAGACACCATCGAGCGTTCCACTGCAGCATGGTGCGATACACCGTGGCGAAACCCCCGGTGGTGGTTGATACATAAAAGTGATCGTCGCTGAAGCGGGCAGCGATACCATCGTCGGCAATTACCCCCGTCTCGTCGGTCATCAGCACATAGCGCAGACGTCCGACAGGTTGGCTGAGATAAGCGAAGGTATACATGCGATTCATGAATTCGGCCGCATCGGGGCCGCGCACTTCCAGCTTGCCCAGAGTCGAGACGTCAATCAGGCCCACCTGGTTACGTATCGCCAGTGCTTCCTGTTCAATCAACCGAGTGCGTTGCGCCGCATCACCATAGTAGGCCGGCCTCAACCAATCGCCCGCCGGCATCATCTGTGCGCCAAGCTCCAGGTGCCGATGATGTATCGCAGTACGCCGCACCGGCTGGAAAGAGCGACCGGCAAGCAGTTGTATCGGTTCCGGATGAAACGGCGGCCGTTGTGTGGTGATGCTCACGCCCTGCAAAGGTCTTCCTGCTGCTCTTGTAGCAATACGCAAATTGTTCAGAGCGGATTGGCGGCCCTGTGATGGGCCCATGACGACAGTGGAGTAACGCTTTACCAGTTCGAGATCGTCGTATCCTTCGGCGACCGATTGTTCGATGTCCTTGATCTGCAAATCTTCGTCATAGTCGACAAACTCCTTACCCTCAGGATGCTGGAAGATCGGCCAGGGGTAATTCTGGTCTGGTGCCGCTTGCAGGTCTGGTTTGGCCGGTTCGGTTTTCTGACCAAAGCCCGCCAGATCGGCTGCTGCCCATCCGGCGTGCTTGCCGTCGGCCAAAACCGCTTGCAGATCAAACGCCCCATTCAGAGAACCGGCAACGATTGCCTTTTCACTATTGCCGTGAGGCGGCGCGGCAGCCACTTGCAACATGGATGTGGGCTCGTCGTAGGTCAACTGCCTGCCAGAGTGACAAAGCAGTTGTGCTGCCGGGGAATAACCCACACTCATGCACAGCAGATCGCAGCCAATGTTCCGTTTCGCGACAGAGAGCCGCCCATCTCCAGCAATCGCAGCCGCCGTGACACCCTTGATGGAGCGTTTGGCCGGCCCTGGAATCGCCGAATAGATCGCATGGTTGCACAAGACTTCAACTTCCCTGCCCAGCACGGCCTGAGTCAATTCACCGGCGGGCAATTCCTTGCGCATTTCCAATACAGCAGCGACATCTATACCCGCATCCAGCAAATCAAGAGCGACACCGTATCCATCATCGTTGCCAGTCATTACCACGGCCCGTTGCCCGGGCTTGACCGCATACAAGCGCAGCAGTCTCTGCGCTGCAGAACCCAACATTACACCGGGCAAGTCGTTGTTGTGAAACACCGCAGGCTGTTCGAACGACCCGCTTGCGATTACCACGGACTGCGAGCGGAGCTTGAGCAAACGGTGTTTCGCAGCTATGGACAGCCAGTTGTCGTCAAACCAACCGGTGCAACGGGCACTGGTCAACGCCTCTATACCAGGATGCTGTTCTACATCTCTGACAAGGTTGCGCGACATTGTTTCGACGGCGCTGCGATTCACGCTGAAGCGCGCGTAGTTCAGCGAGCCACCCAGCATCGGGTTCTCATCGACGAGCAATACTTCCGCACCACTCTCAGCGGCTTCCAGCGCCGCACTCATACCCGCCGGTCCGCCGCCAATTACCGCGACATCGGAAAACCGATACTGTTTGTCCGTGTAATCACTTCGTGATGCCGGATCTACCCTGCCCAGGCCCGCCATTCGTCGGATGATGGGTTCCCAAAACCGCCAGGCGCCTTTCGGCTTGTAAAACGCCTTGTAGTAAAAGCCGACGGGCAGAAACTGACCCAATGATTCGACTACGCGGCCATAGTCGTTTTCCAGGCTGCCGACCACGTTCTGCGCAGTGACGACCATCCCCTCTTCTATGGCCCTGGCATCCGCACGAACGCCTGGCTCGTCACCGACTTGTACCAGCGTGTTGCCATCCTGGCCGGCCATGCTCAGGATTCCCCGCGGGCGGTGATACTTGAACGATCGGGAAATCAGCTTGACGGAATTGGCCGCCAGCGCACTGGCTATCGTGTCGCCCTCGTATCCCGTGTAAGTCCGGCCGTCAAACTGGAAGGAAACGACTTTATCCCGATCAAGATAAACACCATATGGATTATGCAATCTCATGCTTGTGGCGCGTGATCTTCGATCATTTCCTTCAGGCAGCCCGAGTCATGAAGTGCTCTCACACTTACCGAGAATGCACCTTCTTTTGCTCGCGAAACAACTGCGCAGCCGGATAAGTCCTTAATATCTCGTTGGTTTCAGTGTTTCTTTCCGCTATGAACCAGTAGGAACTGGCCGAGTGCATCCACCACTCCCTGACCATGCCCTTCGTATTCGCTTCCATGAACAAGTAGTCTGCCCACTCCCTGTCGCTACAGGTCCGAGGATCGGGCATGTCCACGACTTCCCCTCCGCAGACGAACTCCGAGATATTGCGAACGCCATTCAGGGGGCACTTCATCAGTTTCACGATTAGTGCCCCACCGAAGCAGCGCCCCGCTCGCCCACCTGTTCGAAACGATAAAACCGCTCCAGTTCAAAAGGCTTGATCAAATCCGCCGCCTTGCCGGTCGCAACGGTCTCAGCCATGCGCTTGCCACACACTGGGGTCGCCTTGAATCCCCAGGTTCCCCAACCAGCATCGATGTAGTAATGCTCAACTGGCGTCAAGCCCATAACAGGGCTGAAATCCGGCGTCATGTCCGTCATTCCTGCCCATTGTCTTAGCACGCGCAATTTCGCCACAAACGGAAAGAGTTCCAACAGGTGCATCGCCAGCTCTTCTTTGAACTCGAGCGTCGAGCGCGTGGAATATAGCGGGTAAGGATCGGCGGATGCCCCCATCACCAGTTCGCCTCGCGAGGACTGTGAAACGTACGTGTGTAATGAACTGGACACGATGATAGGGTCCAGAAAGGGTTTGACCGGTTCCGTAACACAAGCTTGCAGGGGAATGGTCCTGATGGGCAACTTGATTCCAGCCATCTCTGCAACCACGGAACTCATTCCCGCTACAGCCTGCAGAACCCGGCTGCACTGTATCTCGCCCCGCGATGTGTGCACGCCGACAACACGTTCGCTTTCAATCTTTACACCGGTCACTTCCGTTTGCGTATGAATTTCAATGCCGCACTCGGTAGCACGTTTCGCATAACCCCAGGCTACGGCGTCATGCCGGGCCAATGCTCCAGGAGGATGGTACAGAGCACCCAGAATGGGATAGCGAACATCGTTTCCAAGATTGAGTTGCGGGCACAGTTTCGCGATCTCTTCCGGGGAAACAACTTCCGAATCGACTCCGAGATGCTTGTTGACTTCAGCGCGCCAGCGCGCCGTGCGCATGGCATCATCAGTATGCGCCAGGGTGAAGTGACCACGCTCGGAATACAGTATGTTGTAGTCCAACTCCGTGCTTAGTTGACGATACAGGCCGACGGATTCGTCATAGAACCTGACACCCTCTTCAGTAAGATAATTGGAACGAATAATGGTCGTGTTTCGCGCGGTGTTACCGCCAGCCAGGTAGCCTTTCTCCAGCACCGCGACGTTGGTGATTCCCCAATCTTTCGCCAGATAGTACGCCGCCGCCAGGCCGTGGCCGCCACCACCAATGATGACTACGTCATAGCTTTTCTTCAGGTCAAGCGGCAGAGCAAAATGCCGTTGCAGCTTCGGCCGTTTGGTCAGGCCCAATTTCAGTAGCGACAAGGGCATTGGATTTAGGTTCTGCCGCAGGTCGCAATCATGTTTTTGAGATTTTTTTCAACAATCCAATGTGGTTTTTCGTTCCCAGTCACTCAGGTGAGAAGTGTATTCATTCCATTGAGCCATCTTCAGTTTTGTATAGGAATCGACGAGTTCACCGCCCAACTGCTCTCGAAGGACCTCGCTCTTTTCGAACAGCCGCAGCGCATCCAGAAGATTGGCCGGCAGACGCTTGGCAGATTCCACCGTGTGGCCCTGCTCATACATATCGATGTGCAAAGGCTCTCCCGGGTCACGCTTGTTGCTGATCCCATCAATCCCCGCCGCTGCCACGCCGGCCTGCATCAGATACGGATTCGCACTTCCATCCATCAGGCGCAGCTCGAACCGACCTTCCTCGGGCACGCGAATCATGTGCGTCCGGTTATTGCCGGAGTACGTGACCGTATTAGGCGACCAGCTTGCACCGGACGCCGTGCGTGGCGCATTGATGCGCTTGTAACTGTTCACCGTGGGATTGAACAGCGCACACAAAGCCGTCGCGTTATGCATGATGCCTCCCAGAAACTCATAAGCCGGCTTGGAAAGGCCCAGGGCATCGCTCTGGTCGAGAAACAGATTGTTCTCTCCCTTCATGTCCCACAATGAAACGTGAGCGTGGCAACCGTTGCCCGTCAGCCCGGCAAACGGTTTCGGCATGAACGTGGCCCGGTAGCCATGATTCTCGGCGATCTGTTTTGTCATGTACTTGAAAAACACATGCCGGTCCGCCGTTCGCAGGCAATCGTCGTATTCCCAGTTCATTTCAAACTGACCGTTGGCATCCTCATGGTCATTCTGATAGGGGTTCCAGCCCAGTTCGAGCATGGCATCGCAGATTTCACTGACAATATCGTATCTACGCATCAACGCAGACTGGTCGTAACAGGGCTTCGCCTGAATATCAAAGGGATCCGAGAGTTCATCCCCTTGTGGGCTCAACAGAAAATACTCGCATTCAACCCCTGTTTTCATGCGGTACCCTGATTCCTCCAGCTTCGCCAACTGTCGCTTCAGCGCGATGCGTGGAGAAGCCTCAACCTCCTTGCCATCCATCCACAGGTCACTGGCCAGCCAGGCCACTTCAGGCTTCCAGGGCAATTGGATCAAGCTTTCCGGGTCGGGTATCGCAAACATGTCCGGATGTGCCGGGGTCATGTCCAGCCAGGCCGCAAATCCCGCGAACCCCGCCCCGTCCTTCTGCATTCCCGCGATGGCGCGGGCGGGCACAAGTTTGGATCTCAACACGCCAAAAAAGTCGACGAAGTTGATCAGGAAATATTTGATGTTCTGTTCTTTGGCGATCTGTGCGAGTTCAAGCATGTCTTTTCCCAACTAATTCATTACCACTTTCAGCGGCTCACCTGATTTCAATATCCATTTGTACCCGGGACCCAGTCCGTACCCGCCAGTGGCACTCTTGCCATTGCCGCGGATTCGACGGTGAGTGCGACGAGGTCCTCTGGTTCTAGGTTTTGCAGGTGACTCTTGCCACATGCCCGTGCAACTGTTTGTGCCTCCAGGGTCATGCACTGCAGATAATTCCTTAAACGACGTCCGCCAAGTTCCGGATCGAGCTTCTTCATCAACTCAGGGTCTTGCGTTGAAATACCCGCAGGGCAGCGACCCTCATGATAATCGTCGTAATAACCTGCTGAAGAGCCAATCTTCCGGTATTCCTCTTCGTACTTCGGATGGTTGCAACCGATGGCAATCAAGGCCGCCGTGCCAATGGATACGGCATCCGCACCGAGCGCCATGCACTTCGCCACATCCGCACCATTGCGTATGCCGCCTGACACGACAAGCTGAACCTTGCGATGCATGTCCATTTCCTGCAGTGCCTGTACAGCCTGAGGTACTGCCGCGAGTGTCGGGATGCCTACGTGTTCGATAAAGACTTCCTGGGTCGCCGCGGTTCCACCCTGCATACCGTCGATCACGATGACGTCCGCACCGGCTTTGACAACCAGCTTGGTGTCGAAATACGTGCGCGTGGCACCAATCTTTACATATATGGGTACTTGCCAATTGGTGATTTCGCGCAGCTCGCCAATCTTGATTTCCAAGTCATCCGGACCGGTCCAATCCGGATGACGGCAGGCACTGCGTTGGTCGACGCCCAGGGGCAACGTGCGCATCTGCGCAACACGGTCCGTGACTTTCACCCCCAGCAGCATGCCACCGCCGCCTGGTTTCGCCCCCTGCCCCAGCACCACCTCTATGGCGTCTGCCTTGCGCATATCGTCCGGGTTCATGCCATAGCGGGAAGGCAGGTATTGGTAGACCAGGGTCTTGGAATGCTCCCGTTCTTCAGGCGTCATGCCGCCGTCGCCGGTGGTCGTGGAGGTGCCCATTGCGTTTGCACCGCGCCCCAATGCTTCTTTCGCATTGGCGGACAGAGACCCGAAACTCATGCCCGCGATCGTGATCGGGATGTCGAGATGCAGGGGTTTCTCCGCGAACCGGTCGCCGAGTACGACGTCTGTGGCACAGGTTTCCCGATACCCTTCCAGGGGGTAGCGCGACACGCTTGCACCGAGAAAGAGTAGATCGTCGAAATGGGGAACCTTGCGTTTAGCGCCGAATCCGCGGATATCGTAAATGCCGGTTTCCGCGGCGCGATTGATTTCCCAGATCGTATTCCTGTCGAAGGTGGCGGATTGCCTCAAGCCCGGATGCTCAGTGGTCATTTCTTTCCAGCCCCTCGCTATAGAACGGCATTGTCAATCTTGAAATTGTAAAATTCGCGTCCAGACCCATATCGCTTGAAATCTCTAGGGTGGTCATCGAAATTCGCCTTGTCCAGCAAGCTCTGCAGTTCAGCAACGTGCTCTTCCCGCATGTCTTTTTCAACACAATCCGCGCCAAGGGACTTGACGTTTCCTTTAACGTATATGTGCACCTCATACGCCGAATCACCCAACGCGTCACCGGCATCACCACATATGACCAGGCATCCAGCCTGCGCCATGAACGCGCTCATGTGCCCCACCGAGCCTTTGACGACAATGTCCGTTCCCTTCAGCGAGATACCACATCGAGAACTGGCATCGCCTTCTATGACAAGCAATCCACCATTTCCCGTTGCGCCGGCATACTGGGAAGCACTGCCTTTGACATGAACCACTCCGGACATCATGTTCTCGGCTACGCCCGGCCCGACATTACCGTTAACCATGACATTCGCTTTCTGATTCATGCCGGCACAGTAATATCCCGTGTGTCCATTTATCGTCACATTGATTGCGGCACTCAAACCGACGGCAATCGAGTGCTTGCCGTCCGGATTGTCGATTTGCCAGTCGGTCCCTGAATCGCCGGTTTGCAAACTCTGATTGAGTTCACGAAGTTCCGTTTGCCTCAGGTCTATTACCCGCACGCTTCTAACGACCCCAACTGTAGATTTGGGCTGGCTCCGGCTCCCAGATGTTGGCTCGGCCGGCATCGGGAAGACATTCGATGGCACGGAATTCCGAGGCCATGGCTACCCAATCATGCGTTTCTGCCATGATCGCGGGCTTACAGGCAATCGGATCTCTAACTACTGCAAAGCCGTCATGGGTGCCGATGGCAAAGGTGTAAAACCCATCCAGGTCTTCAAGCGCGCTCTCAATCGCCTCTTCGAGAGTGTCGCCATCGCTCAAACGCCAGGTCAAATAGCCGGCTGCCACCTCTGAATCGTTTTCCGTACGAAATTCCATGCCTTTTCTGATCAGCATCCTGCGCAGATGGTTGTGATTCGACAATGAGCCGTTGTGCACCAGGCACAGGTCCAGGCCGGTTGAAAAAGGGTGAGATCCCTGCGTGGTAACGGCACTCTCTGTCGCCATGCGTGTATGTCCAAGAGCATGCGTACCGGTCATGGCGCGCAATCCGAAGCCATCGACAAAGGCTCCAGGCGAACCCTTTTCCTTGTAGATTTCGATCGCGTCGCCGTCACTCATCAGGCTGAGTTCGCCATGATTGGCCTGCAGCCAGTTGCGAACCTCCGCAGGTTGAGCGTTCACGACTACAAGACCATGATTTACGCGAACTTCAAGAACAGTCTGCCCGTCAAACGCGCCATCCAGTTCATTGTGCAAGCCGTGCCAGTCATATTCGAGATCGGGGTGATAAAGGGAAAGCTTGGTCTTGCCCCTGCCGACAGAGTTTCTGTAGACCGCCACGCCCGCGCTGTCGGGGCCCCGTTCCGTCATCTGGATCAACATATCGGCGACATGCAAACCCAGGCTGCTTTCAATGGATGCAGACTTCGCAAACAGTCCCACTATTCCGCACAAGATGGCGATCTCCAAACGTAAGCAAAGACTACACTCCGCTGCTACAAATGGTAATCAAATCGGCAAGCGAAAACGAATGGGGTCACGCCAATGCACTCGCCTGACCGGTCGGTGGAAATCGCCCGTCAGGGCGCCGCGCAGCCGAAGCTGGCCTCGTCATCCGGGTCGCCTTCGCCATCGTACTGCGCGAGTTTCGGATAGGCACAGAGCGGCCGGGTGAAGGTGCGGTCCTGCCCGGTTCTGGCTCCGGCGTCAAGATGGTCGAATTCCGTCGGGCCCGGGTGGGAGGCGACAATGCGTTCGGGGGCCTCACCCTGTTCCGTCCACTTCACGAGGGGGTCGACGAAGTCCGCCTCCCAGGCGCCCGGGCCGCCGGCGCAATGCACCATGCCCGGCACCATGAACATGCGAAAGAAGTCCGCGGTGGCATCGGCCCCTCCCATCGCCTGCTCGGCGGATTCGAGGTAGGCGATGGCGCGCTGGGGCCGCAACGGGAAGTCGTTCCAACCCTGGTAGATCAGCAGCTTGCCGCCGCGGTCCCGGAACTCCGAAAGATCGGCTGTACGCAAATCCAGGGGCGTGAACGGGTCGGTGAGCCTGTCGTAGTCGCCGACGGGGTCGAAGGCGTCGATGTCGAAATCGGGATCGTGCCGCATGAGAAAGCCGAGCATCTCCGGGATCAGGTCGCCGATGATGGTTACGCCTGCGCCGGCCAGGGCTTCGTTCGGCAGCATCCAGCCGCCCCAATCGCCCGCGGCCTCGGCCCCGGGCGGCACGCCGGGAGACTGTACGCTGCCGTCGGCGCCGATCATGTCCTCATAGATGAAACGGGCGGTTTCGATTTGCCCGGGAGACAGGCAGCCCTGGGTTTCCCCTTCGGCGCACGCCAGGCTGTCGAGGTTCACCTTGCAGACGCGGGGATCGTTGATCACCCCGTCGGTGACCCCATCCAGTGCATCGCAGGCGCTGCGCGACGCATCGTCCAGCACCTCGAGCGCGGCCCGGTCGAGTGGGTGGGCAGCCTGCCTGCGGCCTACGGCGACCATCCACGGAATGAACTCCTGGAACCGAAAGGCGGGAGCGCCGGCGATGATGCCGTCGTAGTCGTCCGGAAACCGGGCCGCTTCCAGCATCGCCGCCCGGCCGCCGTTGGAACAGCCCTGCAGGTAAGCGTGGTCGATGTCGCGGCCGTAGTAGTGCGCGATGACGCGTTTCGACGCCAGGGTCGCCAGGTGCACACCCCGGTAAGCGTAGTCGAGGAGCGCCTCGGGCTGCTTCACGAAGTCGTTGCCCTCGGCGATCTCGTGGCCGGTGTCGGTGGATGCCTGCGCGTATCCGCGCGCAAGCAGGCTCGTGGTATCGCCGATGACGCCCGCCGAGCCGCCGACCGCTGCAAACATGAGGCGGCCGTTCCATGCTTCCGGCAGCGTGACCTCGAAGCGGATGGCGCGGTTGATCACGCCGCGCACGCGGCAGCGGGCCGGGAGCTCGTCCGTCGCTTCCACCTCGACCCCCGGCTCCATCGCATGCTGCAGATCGGTGAGCCGGTACAGGTTGCGGCAGGAGTTGACATCCGGGGCGGCGGCCGCCGTCGCCGTAGCACACAACAGCGCGACCGTTGCTGAAAGCCGCACGAGTGCGGAACGTAGGGCAAATGTCACTCTCGATCTCCTTGATTGGCCTATGAGGGACAGGGTTCCGCCGCAACGCTCTCGCCCAGGCAGGCGGCCTTCCTGAGGTCGCTCGCCGGGCACGGTAAACAACTCCGGCGCGCCAGTCCATCGCGAGAGCCTCCCGGAGATTCCCTGATCGTTCGCAATTCCACCACCGCGTCTATCGGTGCACTGGATCGCATCTGCTCCTGCTTGCCCCGAGTTGCGGCGATCTCGTCTGGTACGATGGCTCCATTGCCACTTGAACCACCGACAAGCCGGAAGTCTGGAGGTGCCCGATTCGGGATGGGGGATGAGCACGACACAGGCCGCCGCCGAGGAATCCTTCAACCGCTCCGCCGGGAGGCAGCTTGCGGTGTACGCGCTCGCCGCGGTGGCACTCCTCGCACTGCTGATGTGGCTGCTCAACCTGCTTGCCAACCTCACCGCATCGGCAACCGGCAGCAGCACGGCGGTGGATGCCGCCAACAACACCATCACCATCCGGTTGACCGAGGAGCCGCCGCAACTGGATACCACCCTGCTCACCGATGCCGTGAGCGGCGTCGTCATCGCCCACATCATGGAAGGGCTGCTGCGCTACGACCAGCACCAGCGCCTGGTTCCCGGAATGGCCGAGCGCTGGGAGATCAACGCCGAACAGGCGGTCTTCAACCTGCGCGATGCTCTGTGGAGCGACGGCAAGCCGGTCACGGCGCACGACTTCGTGTTCGCCTGGCGCACCGCACTCGATCCGGCAAACGCCTCGCAATACGCCTTCATCCTTTACCCGATCAGGAACGCCGAAGCCATCAATCGCGGTGAACTGCCCCTCGATGCCCTCGGCGCCCGGGCGGAAGGCGACCGAACGCTGGTTGTTGACCTGGAGCGGCCGGTCGCCTTCTTCGACAAGCTGACGGCCTTTTCCACTTACTATCCGGTACGGCAGGACTTTTACGAGTCGGCCGACGGGCGCTATGGTGCGGACGCCGACCAACTGCTCTACAACGGCCCCTTCGTCATGGAAAGCTGGGTGCACGGCCAGTCGCTGGACCTGCACAAGAACCCGCTTTACTGGGACAAGGACCGCATCCGCCTCGACCGCATCAACGTTGCCTACATCGTCTCCGACGCCAACGCCGTGCTGAACCTCTTCAAGGACGGCAAGATTGCCATGGCCTCGCTGACGGCCGAGAACCTGGCCGAAGCCATGGAGCAGCGCTGGCACATCAATCGTTTCATGGACGGTTCGGTCTTCTTCATCGAGTTCAACCACCGGCCGGACCGGCTCACCCGCAACCACAACCTGCGCAAGGCCATGCTGCTGGCCCAGGACCCGAACGAACTGGTCTACAAGGTCATCAAGATTCCCGGCTACCTGCCCGGCGAGTCCCTGTTTCCGGTCTTTCTGGACGGCGTGCGCGGCAAGTTCCGCGAAGAGTACCCGGCCCCGGAGCACCGGATGGACCTCGTCAGCGCGCGGCAGCACCTGGAGAAGGCGCGTGTCGAGCTTGGCCTGGAGGAGTTCCCTTCGCTCGTCATGCTCACCGGCGACAACCCCGTCTCGAACATCCAGTCCGAGTATTACCAGGCTGTCTTCAAGAAGAACCTGGGCCTCGACATCCGCATCGACCGGCAGATCTTCAAGCAGCGGCTCGACAAGATGACCAAGGGCCAGTTCGACATGGTGCTGGCCGGCTGGGGGCCCGACTACAACGACGCACTGACCTACGGCGACCTGTTCGCCTCCTGGAACCTGAACAACCGCGGGCGCTACGACAACCCGGAGTACGACCGGCTGGTGCGCACTGCGCAAGGGTCACTCGACCCGAAGGTGCGCATGGATGCGTTCAACGAGATGCAGCGCATCATCTACGACGACGCGGTTCTCATCGTCAACTACGAACGCGGCCAGGCCTACGTCAGCGACCCGCGGGTGAAAGGCATCGTGCGGCGGGCGGTCGGGGCGGAACAGGATTACACCTATGCCTACATCGACCTGGACGGGTGACGGGCGCGGTATCGTGGAGAAATGGGCCGTTACGCACTGAAGCGCCTGGTCCAGGGCGCCATCACGGTGTGGTTCATCGCGACCGCCACATTCTTTGCCATGCACATGGTGCCCGGCGACCCCCTGGCGAGCGACAAGGCGGTCAGCGAGAAGATTCGCGCCAACCTGGAAGCCAAGTACGGCCTCGACAAGCCGCTTCTCACCCAGTACGGCATCTACATGGCAAACCTGGCGCGTGGCGACTTCGGCATCTCGTTCACCCAGGAGAACCGCCGGGTGAACGACATCATCCGGGAACACTTCCCCATCTCCGCGACGCTGGGCATTCTCGCGGTGGTGTTCGCGGCCCTGGGCGGCATCCTGTGGGGTGCGCTGACGGCGCTCAACCGCAACCGCATGCCGGACATCGTCATCATGCTGCTGGTGATTCTCGGCATATCCGTGCCGAGTTTCGTGTTCGCCGCCCTCGGCCAGCTCACCCTGGTCAACATCAACAACCTGCTCGGTTTCTCGCTTTTGCCCGTGGCCGGCTGGGGCACGGTGGCCCACATGCTGGTGCCCTCGCTGGTGCTGGGCCTGGGCACCATGGCCTACCTCACCCGGCTGATGCGTTCGTCGATGCTCGAGATCATGAACTCCGACTTCGTGCGCACTGCCCGGTCGAAGGGTGTGCCGGCACCCCGCATTTTTACGCACCACCAGTTGCGCAACGCCATCCTGCCGGTCGTCACCGTGCTCGGCCCGTCCATCGCGGTGATTACCACCGGCGGTTTCGTCGTGGAGATCGTGTTCGCCATTCCGGGGCTCGGGCGTTATTTCGTGCAGGCGGTGCAGCAGTCCGACTACACCGTAATCATGGGCACGACGGTGTTCTATGGCGCCTTCCTGGTGCTGATGGTGATCATTGTCGACCTCTTGTACGGGCTGATCGATCCGCGGGTAAGGCTGGAGTAGCGCCGTGAGCGAAACGACCTTCACCGCCCGGGACTTCGAATCCGTCCGCACCGACGAGGCCGTACAGGTCGTCGCGCGGCCCTCGCTCTCCTACTGGCAGGATGCCTGGGTGCGGCTGAAGGACAACCGGCGGGCGCTGTTCTCGCTATACCTGATCATCGCCCTACTGACGTTCACCATCGCCGGCCCCTGGATCTGGACGGTGGATCCGCAGGCACAGGATCTGGACCAGGTCAGCCGCGCGCCGGGTCCCGCTGCCGTTGCCACCGTCATCGAACCCCATACGCCCTGGGACGGCTCCACACTGCAGCCCGGAACAGGTCTGCGACTCGCGGAGCCGGCGACCAGCCAGGCGGTGCGGCTGATCTGGGAGCCCATCGACGGTGCGCGAGGCTACCGCCTCTATCGGAACCTGTTCCCCATCGGCGAGGAGCGCGCCTTCGGGCTGCCGCTGTTCGACATTCTCGATCCGGCCGACACAGCCTTCGAAGACCGGCTGGACCTGAAACCGCGCAACTATTTTTATTCCGTGGTGGTGCTGGGAGCCGACGGCCAGCCGACGGATGCCCATCAGACCATCGAAGTGGACGTGGAACGGGTAATCACCCTGGAAGAGGCCGCTGCGGCCGGCCTGGTCCCGCAAGGGGTGGAGCTTCGAGAGGGCGACAGCGTTGAACTCGCCTTCCACCCGCTGGGCACCGACTACCTGGGGCGCGACATGCTGGCGCGCCTGATGTCGGGAGCCCGGGTCTCGCTGTTCATCGGTATCTTCGCCCCCATATTGTTCATCCTGTTCGGAGTCGTCTACGGGGCCACCGCCGGGTTTTTCGGCGGGATCGCCGATCAACTGCTCATGCGCTTCTCGGATTTCGTGGTGGCGCTGCCCTTCCTGCTGTTCATGATCCTCATCCGGGTCGCCTCCGGGGTGCAGCCCGGCGAATCTGGCATCGCGCCCCTGGTCATCGCCCTGGTGCTGCTGGGCTGGCCGGCGACCGCCCGGCTGGTGCGTGGGCAGATCCTGCAGATCCGCGAAGAGGGTTACGTCAGCGCCTCGCGGCTGCTCGGCGCGAAGACCGGCTACCTGGTGCTGCGCCACATGATCCCCAACACCATGGGTGTCATCCTGGTCACCCTGACCTTCGCCGTGCCGAGCGCCATCTTCACCGAGGCTTTCCTGTCCTTCATCGGCATGGGCGTCGCCCCGCCGGAAGCCTCCTGGGGGAGCATGTGCAACGAGGGCATCAAGACCATGCTCACCTACCCCCATGAACTGATCTTTCCGGCGCTGTTCATCAGCATCACCGTACTGGCATTCAACCTGCTCGGCGACGGGCTGCGCGATGCGCTGGACGCCCGCATGAGAGGTACGGAGTGAGCATGCCCCTGAGTGCCAACGGCCCGACAATCTATTCCATGCGAGCCGGGAACCCGGCGCGTCGGGACGAGGACGCGCAAGGAACAATGCAGGAATCCCGGGAAAGAGCGGGCATGCGGGTCGGAAAGCGTGCACCCCAATGGCCCAACAGCGTTAGCCCCCTGGGAGGCGCGACGTGACCGCACTGCTCGAAGTCGCCGATCTCAAGGTCGAGTTCGACACCTACGGCGGTGTCGTGCAGGCGGTGCGCGGTGTCAGTTTCAACGTGGAGGCGGGGAAGACGCTGGCCATCGTCGGCGAGTCCGGCTGCGGCAAGTCGGTAACGGTACAGAGCATGATGGGCCTGATCCCCATGCCGCCGGGGCGTATCACGTCGGGTTCCGCGAAACTGAACGGCGCCGAAATCCTCGGGCGCACCCAGGTGAATGGCACCAGCATCCGCGGCGCCCAGATCGGCATGATCTTCCAGGACCCCATGACCTCTCTGAACCCCACCATGACCATCGGCGCCCAGATCGCCGAGACCCTGCAGGTTCATCGGGGTTATTCGAAGCAGCAGGCGCTGGCAAGGGCGGTCGAACTGCTGGCGTTGACCCGCATCCCGGAGGCGGAACAACGGGCCGCGCAATATCCCTTCGAGTTTTCCGGGGGCATGTTGCAACGCTCCATGATCGCCATGGCCATCGCCTGCGAGCCGGCCATACTGATAGCCGACGAACCGTCGACCGCGCTGGACGTGACCATCCAGGCACAGATTCTCGACCTGCTGCGCGACCTGCAGCGCGAGAACGGCATGGCCATCATCCTGATCACCCACGACCTCGGCGTGGTGGCACGCATGGCGGACCAGGTGGCGGTCATGTACGCAGGCCGGATCGTCGAGAACGGCACGGCGGACGATGTGTTCTACCGCTCTGCCCACCCCTATACCCTTGGGCTGAACGCGGCCATGCCGACCAACGATCCCGGCGCCGAACAGGAACTCACGCCCATTGACGGCAGCCCGCCGGACCTGTTCGCTCCCCCGCAGGGGTGCGCCTACGGCGCCCGCTGTCCTTACACGATGCGCATCTGCGGCCCCAACGATCCGGGCGCCTTCGAACTCTCGCCGTCCCACTACACCCGCTGCTGGCTGCACCATCCGGCAGCCGGGCAGCGGGTTGCCGGCATCCATTACCGGGAAGCGTCGTCGTGAACCAGGGTTCTCAAGTGGCTTTGCGGCCCGCTGCCCCCAAACAACCTGGCGAACCGTGGCCGGGCGGCTGCCTGGCGAATCACCGTCTGGAGGCAGCCCGGTGAACACCGTCCTCGACGCACGCAATGTCACCAAGCACTTCCTGATCGGCCGCAATCAGCGGGTGCAGGCGGTGGACGATGTCAGCCTCGCCATCGCCGAGCAGGAGATCGTGGGGTTGGTGGGGGAAAGCGGGTCGGGCAAGTCCACCTTCGGCAAGGCCATCCTGGGCCTGCACGACAAGACCGGGGGCACGGTGACCTTCAAGGGCGAGACCCTGCCGCAACGGTACGGGCCCGCGGATTTCCAGCGCTACGCCCGGCGCATGCAGATGATCTTCCAGGACCCCTATTCCTCGTTGAACCCGCGCATGACCGTGGGCGAGATCGTCGGCGAGGGCCTGCGGCTGCATTCAGACCTGGACAGCCGCGAAGTCCGCGACCGCTGCGCCGATTGGCTTGAGCGGGTCGGCCTGCAGGCCGACCACATGGCGCGTTATCCCCACGAGTTCTCAGGCGGCCAGCGGCAGCGCATCGGCGTCGCCCGGGCGCTGGTACTCGAACCCGAATTCGTCGTCTGCGACGAGCCGATCTCGGCACTGGATGTCTCCGTGCAGGCCCAGGTGGTCAACCTGCTCGATGAACTGAAGTCGTCCATGGGGCTGACGCTGCTGTTCATTGCCCACGACCTGTCGATGGTGCGCTACGTGAGCGACCGCATGGCAGTGATGTACCTCGGGTCGCTGGTGGAAGTGGGCAGGGCGAACGATGTCTTCTTCCGCCCGAAGCACCCCTACACCGAGATATTGGTCGGCTCCAATCCGGAGCCGGACCCGATCTCGGAGCGGGACCGGGTATCGACGCACATTCGTGGCGAGATCCCCTCACCCATCAACATCCCACCGGGGTGCCGGTTCGCGGGGCGTTGCCCGAAAGTCATGGACGTCTGCCGGGAGCAGACGCCCGAATTGATCCCCCTGAAAGATGCGTCAAGCGCAGAGGAGGACAGGCAGGTCGCCTGCCACCTCTACGCCTGACCAAGGGTTCCGCCCGGTGCGGGATCAGCCCCCAAAGTTGAAGCGCAGGGACGCGCCGAACAGGCGCGGTTCCGTCAGGAAGTAGTTCCTGAAGAATCCGGACGTATCCGACGTCAGGTACTTGCCCGTGACGTTGTCGTCATCGGAAATGTTGCGTACCCAGGCTTTCACCATCCAGCGGCCGTCGCTGCTCTCGTAGATGAGCGTGGCGTTGTGCTGGTCCCAGCTGTCGATCTCATCGCCGACGGAATTGAATTCCCGGGCGTACGAGTCGCCTTGCCAGTAGTAGTCCCAACGGGCCGTGAGCGAACCGGCGATGGCCGGCACCTGCCAGGTGTAGGCCAGGCCCAGCCTCAGGGTATGCTCCGGGGAGTTGGGCAGGCGATTGCCGTCCAGGTCGACCGGCAGCCCGTTCAGGGTCTCGACCCCGAAGGCGTCCAGGAACCCTCGCGAGAAGTAGGCCGGAATGGAGACGCCGGCGCTGTTGGCGGGATAGGCAACGTTCTGCAATACCGTTCCGTTGCGCAGATCCAGGGCTCCGCCGCTCGCCAGCGCGGCATTGACCACCGCATCGGTAATCTGCGATTCCCGGGCAATGTAGGTCACGCCGGTCAACGAGCCCGGGTCGATGTTCTTCAACAGGATGTAGTCGGGGTTGTCGGCGGTTCGGTTCAGCGGGTCAAGCGACTCCGACCCGTCCACTTCCGCGTTCAGCCAGCCGTAGGCGAAGTCTACCGCCATGCCGGGTAGCGCCTCGGGCCGCCACAGCCCCTCGATCTCGATGCCCATGATGTCGGAATCGATGTTGTCGTTGAGCGAGGAGTTGTTGGCGATTCGCGTTACCTGCAGGCCCGAGTAGTCGTACAGGAAGAACGCGCCGTTGAGCATCAGGCGCCCGTCCATGAAGGTATTCTTGCTGCCTATTTCGATGGAGCCCACCTCTTCGGAATCGAAGGTGAACGACGATGTCGACTGGAAGGCCGGCGGAATGGCGGGGTTGAAACCGCCGGGCTTGTAGCCGCGGCTGTAGAACCCGTAAACCATGGAGTTGTTGTTGATCTGCCAGTCGATGCCGATCCGTCCGCTCAACTCGGACCAGTCCGCCTTGCTGGGGCTGCCGGTGACAAAGCGCGTCTCGCCGAAACCGGGTGCCGGTGGAATGGCGCCAGCCAGGGCGCCGAGTGCGCCGCCGAATGCCTGCACGCCCGGATCCGCTGCAATCACTGCCGGATCCCCACTGATCAGCGCCAGCGCCATGCCCTGAAACACCGGCGGTAGACCACCCAGCAACTGGAACGCCGTACCCAGGGGAATCGACCCGTCCTGGACTCCTCCGAGGATGCCCAGGGTGGCGATTCCCCCGACAATCGTCGGCGCGGTTTCAGCATAGACGCCCTGGGCGTCCCAGAACTCGAGCGTTCTCGTGGAAGCCTCGCTCAGCGGCAGCGTCGGGTTGCTTGCCATGCCCACCATTTCCAGGAACAGCGGTGTGCGCAACCAGATCGGGTTGGCGCCGAACAGGCCGCCCAGCGCGGCGTTCGCATTGATGGAGTTGAACAACACGCTGGTGTCGTCCACCTCCTTGTTGTCCTCGTTGTAACGCAAGCCGGCCGTGATCTTCACGCTGTCGGAAACGTCGAAGTATGCCTCGCCGAAGACCGCCCAACCGTCCTGAACCGTGCCATCGTCCGGATTGTTGGTGTTGTTGAAAAAACCCGGATACAGCGGCGGGAAGCCGAGCAGCGGCGAGCCGTAGATCGACACGATATCGAGGGTGTTGGCGAGTACGTAGTAGTCGCCGTTACTGGTGGAGTCGTACAGGCTGCCACCCATCTGGAAGTTGAACGGCCCATCAAGCGTGCTTTGAATCCGCGCCTCGGCGGTCCAGTATTCGGAATCCGCATCAGCCTGGTCGAAAGCGAAAACGCGGGTCTGGTCCACCGGCAGGATGCACCCGCCGAAGACCCCGGCCGTTCCTTCCAGCAGGTTGCACTGATCCGACGTCCAGTCGGAGCCCGCGGCCAGGCCGGCGGGCTCGGAGGTGGGCCACAGCCCCGCAGGATTGAGCGGCGTGGGCGCCAGCGTCGGCCCCACGTCCATCAGGTAGTCCTGCCGCGAAACGTAGTCACGGGTCTGGTAGGCCCCTGACAGGTTCACCATGAAGGAATCGAACTCATAGCTTAAGCCCGCGGTCCACAGGTCTTCCTCGTCTTCGAATACTGGCTCGTAGTCGGTGTGCATTTCCCGGAAGCCGCCCAGCGCCGGCCGCGGGTAGGCGTACATAGCGGGATTGGAGCCGTCCACGCCCGGCGGCAGCGCGCCGGCAAGAGCCGCGAATATGCCGCCCGTTGTGGCGCCGAGGTGCGGTTTGTCGAAGCCGAACTCGTTCGGCAGGCAACCCGCGGTGGGCAGCGTGTTGCGCACGCAAACCTGGTTGGTGATCCGCGCCCGGTCGTCGTCTTCCCGGAAACTGTTGTATTGAACCCAGAAATCGGCGCGGTCGGTGGGCTGCCAGCGGAAGGTTGCCCTGAGGGCGGTGATGTCGCGGCCGTCGATGTCGTCATCGATGCCGTCGATGGTGTTGCCGTTGGCGTCGGTCTGGCCGTAGGCGATGTTTTCAATGTATCCGTCACGGTCGAGCTTGAAACCGCCCAGTCGCAGCCCGGCCGTCTCTCCGAGTGGAATGTTCAGCACGGCTTTCGCCCGTGTGTGGTTGTAGTCGCCGAATTCGAAATCCAGGAACCCCTCCGCTGCCTCGAAGTCGGGCAGCGCGGTAACGAAGTTGATGGCGCCGCCCGTGGCGTTACGGCCGTACAACGTGCCCTGCGGGCCGCGCAGAATCTCGACCCGCTCCATGTCGAAAAACTCGATGGTATTGAGGTTGGTGCTGACGGCAATCTCGTTCATGTGCGTGGACACGCCGGCCTCTCCCGTGCCGCTGATCACCAGCCGCCCGATGCCGCGGATGCTGAAGCTCGAATTGCCGAAGTTGGTGGCCGTGAAGCTGACGCTCGGCGCATTCAGCTGCAGGTCGGACGGGTTGATGACCTGCCGGTCCTCCAGCATGCTGCCGGTCAGGGCGGTCACCGCGATGGGCACGTCCTGGATGCTCTCCGCCGTGCGCTGTGCGGTGACGATGACTTCCTCGATGGCGTCGCCCTCTTGCTCGGCCAGAACCAGGGCTGGAGCGCAGATGCCCACGGCAACTACGGCAGTCGCCAGCGCGCGCCGGCGAATCGGATTTGCGCTTGTCATAACTATCCCCTCAGTTAATCCAGGGCATCAATGCCCCACATCCTTATAGGCTTGGCCGAACCTTCTGTCAAACGACGAAACGGCTCACTGACCCAAGGAGCCGGATGGTTCCCATGTGCCCTCCGAAAACCACAAACGCCCCGCCGCGATTGCTGTCGCGGCGGGGCGTCCGGTTACGTACAGATGACTCAAATCAGGCACTCCCAAACAGGGAATTGCCTGGTCGGTCGTCTAGGCGCGTCGCCTGGCGACGCGATCAAGTTGCTCCGCAACTTGGAGACGCTGTTCGAAAATGCGACTCATCATGTCCACATAAAGGCCGTTCAAGGACTCTAGTTGAGATGGGCCCTCACCGTCACCCCGTAGGTGCGGGGCTCGTTGATGAACGTGTGCCAGCTTCCTCCCTGGAACACCGAGTCGAATACCAGGGAATTCAGCCGTCTGTCGGTCAGGTTACGGCCCCAGACGATGACTTCGTAGCGGCCTTCGGCGGTCTTGATTCCCAACTGGGCGTTGAACATGTTGAACGCCTCGCGAACCTTCTGCGGATGGTCCAGGTCCGAACCTGTATTGACCTCTCCTACGTGGGACCAGTTCGCGTTCGCCATCCAGCGAAAGTTGGTGTTGGGAATCTCGCGGTCGAGGAACAGCGAGGCGCTGGCCTGCCACAGCGGCGATTGCGTCAGCCGCCTGTCGGCCAGGTGTGCGTTGTTCGGCAGCAGGTCGTCGCCGTAACGCGCATCGTTGTAGGTAGCCCCCGCGGTCAGGAACACGCCGTCGGCCAGCGTGAGAAAGCTCTCCACTTCCACCCCCGAGGAGACGGCCTTCTTGACGTTGCCCACGGTAAAACCCAGGCCCGTGAAGGTATTGAGCTGGAAATCGTCGAAGGTCGTGTAGAACAGCGCCGTGTTGACGGTCAGGCGCCCGTCGGCGAAACGGCCCTTTACGCCGAGTTCGAAGGAGTCCGAGGTTTCCGGGTCGAACCGGCTCTCGTCAATGAAATTGCCATTTTCGTCCCGAAAGCCCAGAGCTTCCTGGTCGAGGTTGTAGCCTCCGGCCTTGTAACCCCTGCTGTAACTGGCGTAGACATTGACAGCATCCGAGGCCTGCCAGGCAAGCTTCAGGGTACCCGTGACCTCGTCTTCGGTTTCCGAGTTGTTGTAGCTTGCGTTGTCGCAGAGCGATCCGATCGGAACGAACGCGCAGAACGGGTCGTCGATGGCCTCGCCGAATGGGGCGCCGTTGATGATGGCGCCCGCGTCTTTCTTCTCGGAGGAATACCGCAATCCCGCCGTGACGTCGACGCTCGGATTCAGGTGCCAGGTGTTGTGGGTAAACAGCGACCAGCCTTCGGATTCCGAGAAATAGAGCGCATCGTACCCCTGGGCGGGAACCCCGCGTCCGGCCGGGTCGCCCATGAACAGCGGGGCTGTTTGAGGCGCTCCGATTGCGAGGGAGAGATAGGTGGGGCCGTCATGGGACATGGCGACGATCTCGTCCGATTCCAGGTCTTCCGTGTAGACGTAGGCTCCGACCAGCCACGAGAAGTTATCGTTCTCGCCAAAGAGTTGTACCTCCTGGGAGAAGTTCTCGAACGACTCGTTCGTATCCTGTGGATGCAGGAGGTCGGCACTGGTGAAGTCGATATCCTGGCCGCGAAACACCTCGTAGTCCCGATAGGCGGTAACGGACCGGAAGCTCATGGCCTCCCCCACCTCCCAGAGCACATCCACGGACAAGCCCCAGTCCTCGACGTCCTCGTTGGGTTCGTAGTTCACGCCCACCCGCGATTTCTTGTCGACTTCGAAGGTATCGGTATTGCCGCCCAGAAGCGCAATAAGGGCGCTGGCGGGACCGTTTATCCAGAACGCCGCGGGACAGCACGTTTCGTCCTTCTCGGTATAGTCGCCGATGATTCGCACTTCCACTCGATCGTCGGGCGTCCAGAGCAGTTGCCCCCTCAAATTGTGGCGGTCGCGGTTGTCGTACGCGTCGTCGGAATCGACGTCCTGGTAGAAGCCGTCGCGCTTTCGGTAGCTGTAGGCGAACCGGCCGGCCAGCACGTCCTCCGAGAGCACGGCGTTGCCGATGAAGCCGTATTCCTGGGAGTCGAGGTTGCCCACGCCCACCGTCAGGCTGGCGCTGTTCTCGAATTCCGGCTTGCGGGTGATGATGTTGACCGCACCGGCCACGGTGTTCTTGCCGAACAGGGTGCCCTGGGGACCACGCAGGATCTCGATTCGATCGATGTCGGTCAGGTCATTGAATGCCAGGCCCGCCCGGGAGCGGTAGATGCCGTCGATGAACGTGCCCACGGCAGCTTCGAGGCCGGGGTTGTTGCCCGTGGTGCCCACCCCGCGGATACGCAGGGTGCCGCCGTTGGACGTGCTGTTGGAACTGTAGACGGCGATCGAGGGCGACACCTCCTGCAGCCCGTAGATGTCCTGCACTCCCCTGGCTGTCAGGTCTTCGCCGCTGAACGCGGACACCGCAATCGGTACGTCCTGTATGGACTCTTCGCGCTTGGTGGCGGTGACAATCATCTCTTCGATCAGATCGTCGACCGACTGTTCCGCTTCGCCCCCAAGAACCCCCCACGGAATGCCGAGTAGGCCCAGACCAGCCAGGCCGGCTATTAGCTTCTTCATGATTTACCTCTCCAAAATCAGGTTGTCGACGTGCTTGTACTACTCCCGTCAACCAACTGGGCGGCCGCATTCAGCCGCTTCAGATCAGCCGGCGCAAGCCCATGGAAACGACCCTTCCCCCAATTCAAAGGGGGCCGCTCCAACGCCCGTACATTAGGTATTCGGCCAGGGGGTGTCAACGCGATGCGCGCCTCTGACGAAACCCGTGTCGGCTGGCTTTTCGGGACTTGCGCGGTATAGTCGCCGGACGCGCCGGAGGGGCGGTTCGTCAACCGGTCCGGCAGCCAGCAGCGAGGGGTCATGAGCGAGAATTCCCGGCGGGGCGGGGTTGCCGGCGGCGTTACGTCGAGTGACCGGGCGAAGAAGGCCCTCACGGTCCTGACGGTCGGCCTCGTCTCCGGTGTCGGCGTCGTCATCGGCGAGATCGCCCTGGCGACCCTGGTTTTCTCGGGCGACCTGGCCCCATACCTTTCCCAGGGCATCGGCCTGGTGCTGTTCGGCATCTTTGCCGGATGCGTGGTGATCGCGCTCGGCAGTGGTTTCCTGGGCGCGGTCTCCGCGCCGGCCGTACCCACCATGCTCATGCTGGGCGTCATCGGCGGCTCGCTGACCGCCACCGGCGACGAACTGTTTCCCACCATGGTCGCCATCGTCGTGCTGTGCTCGATGGCCACCGCTGTTTGTGCCCTGCTCATCGCCCGCTTTCGCCTCGCCAACCTGGTCCGCTTCATCCCCTACCCGGTTTCTTCGGGATTCGTGGCGGGCACCGGCGGCGTCGCCTGCTGGCTGGCGCTGTCGCTCATGGGCGTGCGGGCGGAGGCCGATGCGCTGGCGAAGCTATTCGATCCGCTGGTGGCTGCGAACTGGGGTATCGGCATCGCCTACGGGTTCGGGCTGTACTTCGCCACACAGCGCTGGACCAATTTCATGCTGATGCCGGTGAGCTTCGTCGTGGTGACCGGCTTCTGTCATCTCGGCCTCGCCGTGCTGGGCATCACCGATGGCGAAGCCGAAGCGGCGGGGCTCCTGTTTTCGGGGCTGTCGGATACGAATCTCTGGCCCCCGGTTTCACCGGACGATGCGGCCAGAATCGACTGGGGCGCCGTCGCCCTGCAGATTCCGAACATCCTCACCCTGGTGCTGGTTACCCTGCTCTGCGTGGTCATGTACGTGGGCGGCCTGGAGGTCGCCTCCAACCGCGAACTGGACTGGAACCGGGAATTCGGCGCCATCGGCTTCGCCGGTGCGTTGGCGGGTCTCGGCGGCGGCCCGCCAAGCTGCCCGGTGGTGCCCACCTCCCTGCGCAGCCTGATGTTCGGCGTCGACCTGCGCGCGACCGGGATCGTCGCGGCGCTGGTAATGGGCTCGCCGCTGCTGTTCGGCGATGCGCTGCTGAAGCTTGTGCCGATGCCGCTGATGGGCGGCGTGCTTCTGTTCACGGGCATCGCACTGCTCGACATGTGGCTGCTGAAGGTACGCAAGCGTGTCCCGCGAACCGACTACGCCATTATTCTGGCGGTGTTCGCGACGATCCTGGCGTTCGGATTTTTCGAAGGGGTGGCGCTTGGCATGGTCATTACAGTCATCGTCTTCGTGTTCCGAATGGGCCGCGCTGGGGTACTCGAATCCACATTTACGGCGCGCGAAGTGCGCAGCAACAGGGCTCGCCCTGTGCCGGACCGGGCCATCCTGCGCGCGGAGGGGCCCAGGGTCAGGGGTTACCGGCTGCAGGGTTACCTGTTCTTCGGCGGCGGCTACCCGCTGGCAGACAGGCTGAAGGAATCGCTCGGCGACGACCCCCGGCCGCTGTGCATTCTGCTGGACTTCACCGCGGTGACCGGCCTGGACTTTTCGACGGTCAATGCCATGTGCCGTTTCATCCTGGCGGCACGGGGCGCCGGTACCGAGGTGGTGCTGGGCGGTGCCCCCGACACGCTTGCCGGTGAACTGCGGCGCAACCTGCCCCCGCCCGTTTACGGCAAGCTCGTGTTCGCCGCCGATGCGGATTCGGCGCTGCAACATTGCGAGGACAAGCTGCTGGCGGATTGGCAGCCCGACGGTAACGCCCGGGTGTCAAGGTCTTCCCTGCTCGAGGCCGTCGGCGACGAGATGCAGCGAAACCTGGATCGGGGGGCGCTCTTCGAAGACCTGATCGAAGATCTCGGGGACTGGCTGGAACCCCGTGATTACGGCCCGGGCGAATCACTCCTGGCCGCAGGCGAGGCCAGCGACGTCCTGCAGTTCATCGTTGACGGCCGGATCTCCATTCTGGACGCTGCCGGCGTGCGGATCCGCGAGATCGGCCCGGGAATGCCCGTCAACCCCCACGCTGCCTTCGACGCCACCGCTTCGGCAATCACGGCCGTTGCGGAATCGCCCTGCCGTACGGCAACGCTTGATTCCCTCGCTCTGCGGCTGCTTGAAGAAAGCGATCAGGCACTGGCTCTCAGGCTGTACCGTTTTCTGCTGAGCGCCCCGGCGCCGGACGCGAACCCCGAGCCGCCTGGCGAAGTCTCCGGAGTCGGCGAGGCGCAACCCTGATTCACCGCACGGCGGGCCCGCGCTTTCCTTGCAGCCATTTGCGCCGCAACCGCAAAACCGAATCTTCGCTGGTATAGGCCTCGAGTTCATCGAAGCCCACCCAGGCCAGGTCATGAGACTCGCCGCTGACGGTGTACGCATCGGAACGCGTGGTCAGGGCATAACGCAGGTCATAGTGCCGGTGGGCAGGCTCCGCGCCACGGGCGGGGATCTCGTGAATGTCGATGTCCATGGGGGTATCGGAAGAGGCAACCAGTTCGAGCCCTGTTTCTTCCCGCGCTTCGCGAAGCGCTACGACAAGGCCATCCGCCACCCCATCGCTGTGACCCCCCGGCTGCAGCCAGCGGCCCAGCTTTTTGTGATGGGTAAGCAACGCCCGGGTACCGGTCGAATCGACGATCCAGGCACTGCCGGTAACGTGGCCGGGCAGGCACTCCCGCTTGAAACAGTCGCCGTGGCGCCTGACGAAATCGCGGAATCGCCGGGCCGTCGCAGCCTCCTCGGGAAAGCGGACCGCGTAGGCATCGAGTTCGGCGATCAGTTTGCTCCGGTGCATCCACGTCTCCTGTTTGCGGGCGAAATTGTGGGGCGAGCCGGGTTAGCACCCGCCCATTGCCCTTGCGCCGCGCTTGGGCATCGTCGGATTCGTTGCTATCCTCGCCGCCTTTTGCGGAGAACCTCACATGATAGCCGTGATCGCCAGACTGCACGTTGCGCCAGGCAAGGAAGCCGCCTTCGAGGAACACATGTCCAAACTGATCGACCAGGTTCGCGCCAACGAGCCGGGCAACCAGATGTATTCAATGTGCAAGGGCGAAGACGGCAACTACGTCATGCTGGAGCTGTACGATACCCAGGAAGACCTCGATGCCCACGGCAAGACCGAGCACTTCAGGGCCGCGGGGCCGGGCTTTGCCGGGCTGATGACCGGCGCGCCGGAAATCGAGCGCATGCAGGTCATCAAGGCCTAGCCCCTCCGGCTCCGCACGGATCCAGCCGGACCTGTTCGTGAACGGATTCGGCTCGGGAGCGGTCGTCGCGAACTTCAGTCGGCAGCATGTTCCCGGAATTCCGGGCGTCCTCCCGGAAGGCCGGGCGTCCTCCCGGAACTCCAGGCGTCCTCCCCGTGACCGGGCGTCAGCGGGCGCCGGCCTTTTCCACTTCGAACAGCGCCGCGAGTTGCTCGGTCATCGCCCCGCCGAGCTGTTCCGCGTCGGTGATGGTCACCGCCCGCCGGTAGTGGTGGGTGACATCGTGGCCGATGCCGATGGCGAGCAGTTCCACGGGCGACTGCACTTCGATGCTGTCGATGGCGTACTTGAGGTGCTGCTCCAGGTAATTGCTCGGGTTCACGAGCAGCGTGGAGTTGTCCACCGGCAGGCCGTCGGAGATCACCATCAGCACCTTGCGCTCTTCCGGGCGCACCACGATGCGGTTGTGCGCCCAGATGAGCGCCTCGCCGTCGATGTTCTCCTTCAGCATTTCCTCGCGCATCATCAGCCCGAGGTGCTTGCGCGAACGGTGCCAAGTGTCGTCGGCGGCCTTGTAGACGATGTGGCGCAGGTCGTTAAGGCGCCCGGGATGGGCGGGTTTGCCCTCGGCGATCCACTTCTCCCGTGAGCGGCCGCCCCGCCATCCCCGGGTGGTGAACCCGAGGATCTCCACCCGCACCGAGCAGCGCTCGAGCGTGCGGCCGAGTATGTCGGCACACATGGCGGCAATGGTGATGGAGCGGCCACGCATGGAACCCGAGCTGTCGATCAGCAGGGTGACCACTGTGTCGCGGAAGTCCATCTCCTTTTCCTGCTTGTACGCCAGCGGGTTCATGGGATCGACCACCACCTGGGCAAGCCGGGAGGAGTCGAGGATGCCCTCGTCCAGATCGAACTCCCAGGTGCGGTTCTGCTTGGCCATCAGGCGCCGCTGCAGGCGGTTGGCGAGCTTTGCGGTGGCGTGCTGCAGGGGCAGAAGCTGCTGGTCGAGCAATGTCCGCAGGCGCGACAGTTCATCCGGGTCGCACAGTTCCTCGGCGGGCACCACCTCGTCGAACTCGCCGGTGTAGGCCTGGTAGTTGACATCCATACGGATGCGGCCCGCGTCGTCCGGCATGACCAGGGGTGCCTCGTCCGGGTCTGCCTCGGCGCCGAGTTCCTCTGAATCGAGGTCCGCATCCATTTCCATCAGCGACGCTTCGCCGTCGGCGGATTCATCGGTCAGGCCCTCGTCATCGATCACCACGTCGTCCGGGTCGAACTCCGCGTCGCCCTCCGCATCCTCGTCGCTGGCCTCGGTTTCGTCCTGGTTGTCCAGTTCCTCCAGCGGATCTTCCAGTTCCGCGCCCAGGCCGAGATCCGCGATGATCTCGCGGCAGACGGTGGCGAACCGGCGCTGGTCGTGCAGGCAACCCTTCAGCGCCGCGATGTCGTCGCCGGCGTTCTCCTGGACATGATCACGCCAGAACTGGACGAGGTTTTCCGCCGACGGCGGCAGTTCGCGGCCGGTCAGGTGCTGCCTGACCAGCAGGCCGACGGCCACCGACAGGGGTGCTTCGGATACATCCACGACGCTGTCGAATTCCGCCTGGCGGCAATGCGCCTCAAGGGATGCCTCGAGGTTCTGCGCCACGCCCTCGAAGCGCCGCGAACCGATGGAGGCGATGCGCGCATCCTCGATCCACTCGAACATTTCCTGGGCGGGACCGCTGCGCGGCGCGAAACGGTTGTGCACGGCCTCGTCGTGGAACCGGAGTTTCAGCGCCAGTTCATCGCCGATGCCGCGCACCGAATTGATTTCCGCGTCGTCGCAGCCCACGGTGGGCAGCGGCATGCGCACCCGGTTGCCGCGCAGCACGGGGGAACCCTGGCCGAAGGCGACCTCGACCTCGTTGTCTTCCGCAATGGCCCGCACCGTGGCGACGGTGGCGCGCTTGAAGGATTCCAGCGGATGTTCCAGTTCGACCGACACGGCGCTGGTTGTGCTCAGGCCGTGCGCAGCGTTATGCCCGCCGTCGCATCGCCCAGGTCTTCCCCCATGCAGCGCTGGTAGTACTCGGCCACGATTGGCCGCTCCAGTTCATCGCACTTGTTGAGAAAGGTGACCCGGAACGCGAACCCCGAATCGCCGAAAATCTCGGCATTCTGCGCCCAGGTGAGGACGGTGCGGGGAGACATGACGACGGATACGTCGCCGTTGATGAACCCCTGTCGGGTGAGGTCGGCCACGGACACCATGTTGGACACGGCGCGGCGGCCCGCCTCGCTGCCGGCGTAGCTTTTCGCCTTGCCGAGCACGATGTCGGTTTCCGCATCGTGCTCGAGGTAGTTCAGGGTGGTGACGATGCTCCAGCGGTCCATCTGCCCCTGGTTGATCTGCTGCGTGCCGTGATAGAGCCCGGTGGTATCGCCCAGGCCGACTGTGTTGGTGGTGGAAAACAGGCGGAAGTGTGGGTGCGGGGAAATCACCTTGTTCTGGTCGAGCAGGGTCAGCTTGCCCTCGACTTCCAGTACACGCTGGATGACGAACATGACGTCCGGCCGCCCGGCATCGTATTCGTCGAAGCACAGCGCCACCGGGTGCTGCAGCGCCCAGGGCAGGATGCCCTCCTTGAACGCGGTGATCTGCTTGCCGTCCTCGACGACGATGGCGTCCTTGCCGACCAGGTCGATGCGGCTGATGTGGCTGTCGAGGTTGATCCTGAGGCATGGCCAGTTGAGCCGCGCGGCAATCTGTTCGACGTGCGTGGACTTGCCGGTGCCGTGATAGCCCTGGATCATCACCCGCCGGTTGTGGCCGAACCCCGCCAGGATGGACAGCGTGGTGTCGCGGTCGAACAGGTAGTCGTCGTCCACCACCGGCACGTACGGCGTGTGTTCGGAGAACGCCGGCACCTCCAAGTCGAGGTCGATGTCGAACGCTTCCCGCACGGAAACCTTGGCGTCGAGCTTGAGGTCCGGCGACAGACCCGATTCCAGTATGGTCACTGATACTCCCAAATCCGGGCAAAGCGCGCTATTTTACGGAACCGCCGGGGGGCGAACCAGCAAAACAGAAGAGGCAACCTGAATGGCGACAGTTTACATGGTGCGGCACGGCAAAGCCCGGGTGGGCGACGGCCTCGACCCCGGTCTCGACGACCTCGGCCGCGAACAGGCCAGGGCCACCGCGGCCTCCCTCAGCGGCAAGGGCCCGCTGCCAATCCTCTCCAGCCCCTTCGCCCGCGCCAGGCAGACCTCTGAACCCCTTGCGGAACTGTGGAAACAGGAAGTAACAATCGAGCCCCGGGTGGCCGAAATCCCCTTCCCCACAACGGACCTCGCCGAGCGCTCGCGCTGGCTCTCCCAAGCCATGGCCGGAAGCTGGCTCGACCTGGGCACCGATCTCCTGGCCTGGCGGGATGCGCTGGTGGAATGCGTAAAGTCGCAACGCGAAGACTGTGTAATCTTCTGCCACTTCATCGCCATCAACGTTGCGGTCGGGGCCGCACAAAGCGATGACCGGATGGTGATATTCCAGCCGGACAACGGCTCGGTGACCACCTTCGACAACGGCAACGGCTCACTGCGGCTGGTGCGATTGGGCAACGAAGCGCAAACCCATATCAATTAGCATCCGTTCGACAGGCGCCGTTTCAATCAAACGAAAACGTACTTTGCATCTAGACCACCAAACGGAAAGTACAGTTGCAGAACGTTGTAGAACAGTGGAGATTTCGGGTCCCGCGGGGCCACGCTCAACGTCGTAGGTAGCGCGCCTCTCTTTCCAGGGCCGGCAGGCGTACGCCGCACAACCGTACCAGCAATCGTTCGAACGACAGCCAGGCATCGCCGCGCAGTTCGCCCTTGCCTTGCTGGTCGATGAGGGCGACCTGGGCGAGCACGCGTTCCGGGGAACCGGCGCGTCGCTTGAAGCCGGGAATCAGCCGCTTTCTCTGCTGGGGCATCCAGCGTCCCGAGTCGATGCCGCGTAGCTGGCTGGTAAAGGCGCCCAACAGGGCGAACAGCGAGATGCCCTCTTCGCGAAGCGTCGCCAGCACGCGGCGGACGCGCCGGGCATCGCCGGCGAATACCGCGTCGATCAACTCGAAGGCATCGTAGTGGGCGGCGTCGGAAACCGCGGCTGCCAGGCTCTCCGCATCGATGGGCTGCTGCAGGTCGGCAAGCTTCAGCTTGTCGATTTCCTGCGCTGCGGCCAGCAGGTTGCCTTCCACCCGGTCGGCAAGCCAGGCGAGGGCTTCGCGCGTCAGGTCCAGGCCTGCGTCGCGCGCCCTTCGGGCCAGCCAGCCCGTCAATTCGCGCTGATCGATGGGCCAGACGGGAACGACGGCGCCCGCGGAATCGATCGCCTTGTACCAGGCGCTGGAACGCTGGCGGGACTGCAGGCGGCCCGTTCTGACCAGCAGGACATTGTCCGGGCTGATGTCGCCCACGTATTCGCGCAGTGCCTCTGACGCCTGCTTGTCGAACTTGTTGGCCGGCACCCGCAGATCGAGCAGTTTCTTTTCCGCAAAGAGCGAGAGCGAGGCGGCTTCGGCCAGTAGCTCGTGCCACTTGAAGCCGGGTTCCACATGCAGCACCTTGCGCTCGGCAAATCCCTGGCCTGCCGCGGCCTTGAGCACGAGTTCGCATGCCTCCTCGACCAGCAGGGTCTCGTCGCCGGTCACCAGGTAGACCGGCCTCAGGGTGCCGGACAGGCTGGAGGCCAGTTCCCGGGGGTTAACCTGCACCGGCCGCCCCGGATGCAGGCGGCGCCACGGTTGCGGCAGCGGCGTTAAGGGCCCGCATGATCTGCCCGACCAGGTCATTGGCGAGTTCCGCCTCGATGAGCGCCTGTTCGCCGGCGGTGCCGGCGATGTTGTCCCGGTCGACGACGAATACCCGGCTGGCGTCGAGCCATACCGGTTCCCGCAGAACCCGGGCGCCGGAGCGAATGGCGAAGCGAACGCTGATGGTCACCTCGTACTCTGCGGCCCGGGCGCTGCCCGTCACCGCGACGGTGCGCCGCCCGCGCCGCTCCTCGAGCAGTTCGACGATCATCTCGGCTGCCGACGGCCGCGGCTCGATCCGCACACCCGCCTGGCTGAGCGCCCGCCGCAATTCGCCCGCAAGACGGACCCTCGGCTTGGCGGTGACATGAACACTTTCGATGCTGCTCTCGAGGTCCCAGCCGCGCAACTCGAATCCGCAGCCGGAGAGAGTACCCAGGGTCAA
The DNA here is from genome assembly GCA_963663395.1 of Pseudomonadales bacterium. Lineage (GTDB taxonomy): Bacteria > Pseudomonadota > Gammaproteobacteria > Pseudomonadales > Azotimanducaceae > Azophilus. Next base: position 1,450,742 of record OY760226.1, on the reverse strand, counting down.
TGCAAGAACCGCAATCGACACCAGCAGCCCGCGGCAAAAGTCCGCCGGCATTCGAACGCCGCTGCATCCCGCCTGACTGCGTTTTCGTGCGAGGTGTGCCCCCCAGCGCCCCTCTCGGTGCTTCGTCGGACTTTTGCCACGGGCTGCTAGTGCCGACGACGTGCCTGTCCGACGATACCCGCGTGCAGAGTGCGTTTGCCGCAGCTGCCTCCCGGCCGATGGAGACGCGCCGTTCCCCGTTCCCGCAGCCGGAACGCGGGCTTGCCTCACGCGGCGACCAGGTTGATGAGCTTGTTCGGCACGTGGATGACCTTGCGCACCGTCTTGCCGTCCAGATGGCGCGCGACGTTACTGTTGCTGAAGGCTGCCTCCTGCACCACTTCGACGGCTGATGCGTTGGGTACGTTGACCTGCCCGCGCAGTTTGCCGTTCACCTGCACGGCAATCTCCACGAATTCCTCGGCGATTTTCGACTCGTCGTAGTCCGGCCAGCGGGCCGCTGCGAAGAGGCCCCCGGCGGCACCGAGCTTCGCGTGCAGTTCCTCGGCGACATGGGGGGCGAAGGGCGCCAGCAGGATCACCAGGGGCCTGAGTTCCGCCTGCCTCGGCGCCCGTCCGCCTTCGCGCACGACGTTCAGGTACTCCATCATGGCCGCGATGGCGGTGTTGTAGTGGAGATCGGCCACCTGCTCGGTCACCTGCTTGATGGTGCGGTGCAGCGCCCGTTCCACGTCCGGGTCCGGCGGCTCCCCGGGGTCTTCGCGTAGTGAACTCAGAACGCTCTGCCACAGGCGATTGATGAACCCCTGCGGCCCCTGGATGCCCTTGCCCTGGTAATCGCCGCCCTGCTGGTAAGGCCCCAGGAACATCAGGTACAGCCGCATGGTGTCGGCGCCGTACTTCGCAATGATGTCGTCCGGGACGATCACGTTGCCGCGGCTCTTCGACATCTTGCGGCCTTCGCGGATGAGCAGCCCATGGGCGCGGAACTTCCGGAACGGCTCGGCAAAGCCGATGATGCCAAGTTCGTGCAGCGCCATGGTGAGAAAGCGCGCGTACATCAGGTGCAGCACGGCGTGTTCGTGGCCGCCGATGTAGCAGTCCACCGGCAGCCACTTCTCGGTAAGCTCCCGGTTGATGGGTTCGTCGTCCAGGCACGCAGACGGGTAGCGCAGGAAATACCAGCCGCTGCACAGGAAGTTGTCGGTGACATCGGTCTCCCGGTGGGCACGCCCGCCGCAGGCCGGGCACGTCGTCTCGTACCAGTCCGTCACCCGCGCCAGCGGGCTGACGCCGGTATCGTCGGGTCGAAAATCCTCGAGATAAGGCAATTCGACCGGCAGATCCTGTTCCGGTACCGGCACCGCACCGCAGTCGCCGCAATGCACGATGGGAATGGGCGGACCCCAGTACCGCTGGCGCGATACGCACCAGTCGTGCAGGCGGAAGTTGACCCGGAATATCGCCACGCCGGCGGCCTCGAGGTCGGCGACGATGGCACGCTTGCCGTCGGCCACCTGCAGGCCGTCGTAGCGCCCGGAATTGACGAGCACGCCATCGCCGGGATAAGCGGCCTCCAGCGGCGTCGATGCATCCTCATCGGGACCCGCGATGACCCGCACGATGGGCAGTTCGAATTCCGTGGCGAACTCGAAGTCCCGCTCGTCGTGGCCCGGCACGGCCATGATGGCCCCGGTGCCGTATCCCATCAGCACGTAGTCCGCGATCCAGACGGGTATTTCCGCGCCGTTGACGGGATTGACGGCATAGCCGCCGGTGAAGACCCCGGTTTTCTCCTTGTCGACCTTCTGGCGCTCGATGAGGTCGCGCCCGGCGACCTCCGCCTGGTACGTCTCCACCGCCTGCCTTTGCGCCGGCGCGGTGACGGCATCCACCAGTGGATGCTCCGGCGCCAGCACCATGTAGGTCGCCCCGAAAAGCGTATCCGGCCGCGTGGTGAACACGCGAATGCTCTCGTCGCGCCCGGCAAGCGCGAAGTCCACATCGGCGCCCTCGCTGCGGCCGATCCAGTTGGCCTGCGCCTTGCGGGTCTTGTCGGACCAGTCGATGTGCTCCAGGTTGTCCAGCAGTTGCTGGGCGTAGCGGGTGATCCTGAAGAACCACTGGGGAAGCAGCCGCTGCTCGACGACGGCATCGCAGCGCTCGCACTGCCCCTGGATCACCTGTTCGTTGGCCAGTACCGTCATGCAGGAGGGGCACCAGTTCACCGGCGCTTCCCGGCGTTCCACCAAGCCGCCCTCGTAGAGCTTCAGGAACACCCACTGGGTCCACTTGTAGTAGCTGACGTGCGTGGTGTTGACCGTGTGGTCCCAGTCGTACATGCCGCCGAAGCGCTTCAGCATGCTGGTGAAGTTGTCGATGTTGCGGGGAATCAGGTCGTTGGGATTGGTGCCGACCTTGAGCGCGTAGTTCTCCGAGTGGATGCCGAAGGCATCGAAACCGATGGGCTCGAACACGTCCTTGCCGCGCAGCCGCCAGTAGCGGCCGTTCACGTCGGCGCCGGTATAGGCGTAGATGTTGCCGATGTGCAGCCCTTCCGCCGACGGGTACGGAAACATCATCAGGTTGTAGTACGGGTCCCGGGCGTTTCTCAGGTCGGCTTCGGTGAAGCGGTTGGTGCCTTCGCTATCCCACTTTTCCTGCCACTTGAGTTCCACCGCCTGGGGATCGTACTTCTCGTCTGCGGCGGCCATGGTCTGCCCTTTTCAAAGGGCGGCAATATATCACTTCGCGGTGCGGGCTTGGGCCTTCACGATAGCCACGATCAGGCCGGCGAAGCACAGCGCGACCAGCCAGGCATCGCCGTGCCGGTTGTAAGGGGTGTGGCCCTCCATGATACGGAATTCGCCGGCCAGAACGCTGCGCTCGAACTGCGGGAGCGCGCTGACCACCCGTCCCCGGTGGTCGACGATCGCCGTGACGCCGTTGTTCGTGCCCCGCAGCAGCCAGCGGCCGTTCTCCACCGCCCGGGCGCGTGCCATCTGCGCGTGCTGCAGGGGCCCGATGCTGGCGCCGAACCAGGTGTCGTTGGTTATCGTCACCAGCACATCCGCCTGCGCGGCCGAGGTGCGCATGAGTTCGCCGTAAGCAATTTCGTAGCAGATACCCATGGCAGCCCGGCCGACCCCCGCATCCAGGGAGCCCTGCTCCCAGGCTCCCGGACGGAATGCGGACATGGGCAGGTCGAAAAACCCGATCAGCCCTCTCAGCAATCCTTCAAAGGGCACATAGTCGCCGAACGGAACCAGCCGGCGCTTGATATAGCGCCCGTTGCCGACGCCCGTGGCGAGCGCGCTGTTGTAGATCAGCCAGTCGCCGCCCGGAATGTGCTCGGCGGTGGGAATGCCGAACACCACCGTGGTCCCGGACTGCTCCCCCCTATCGTCCAGCGCCTCGAGCACTTCTCCGGCCTGGTTTTCGAACAGCGTGATCGCCGCCTCAGGCCAGACCACGAGATCGTGCCCCCAGTAAGGCTCCGTCATTTCCAGGTAGCGATTGACGATCGGCATGCGGTTCTCGGCCTGCCACTTGATGGACTGATCGACGTTACCCTGCACGAGCGCAACCGTGTGGGAAGAGGCAGGCCGCACCCACTCCACCGACGACAACGCCAGGCCGGCCACCCAGGGTATCGAGGCCAACAGGAGCGCAGCGATCCACCGCCCGCCTGTCAAAACGGATGCGTTCCCCGGAGCGGGCGCGCTCGCGAGTTCAGGCACCCTCGCCGAAGCGGACGCCTTCGCCAGCGCGGGCACACCGGTGAGCGCCACCACCAGGAAAACCGATGTCATGACAATGCCAAGGCTTGCCAGGCTGACGCCGCCCACCGGCAGCAGATGAACCAGCAGCGTATCGAGGTGAGCGTAACCGGGATAAAGCCAGGGGAACCCGGTAAGAAACCAGGTGAGGAGCCACTCGAACAGCACCCACACCGCTGCGAACAAGCCCGCGGCCCGCAAGGGTGAGCGGCCGGCGGCGACGCGGCTGTACAGCCAACCCTGCAAGAGCGTGAAAACCGACAGCCCCGCCACGAACAGCAGCACCAGGAACACCGCCAGCGGCACGGAAGCGCCCCCATACAGCCGCATGCTGACGTAGACCCAGGACACGCCGACCCCGAACTTGCCGACCCCGTACGCAAATCCCAGCGCAGCGGCACTGCGGGGGCGCACATTGAGCAGCCAGAACCAGCCGCCGATGGACAGCATGCCGAGCGGCCACCAGTCAAAGGGCGCGAGCGTCAGCGGCAGGAGCGCACCGCAACCGGCGGCCAGGCACAGCGCCAACAGCGTGCGCAAGCGCTGATGAACGGACAAGAGTTCTCCAGTATTCAAGCGGTTCTATTCGGACTTGCGCTGCCGGATGTGGGTGACCTGTTCCCGGCGAGCCCCGTCACGGCACCCGGGATACCCGCAACAACCTCAGCCGCCGGGAATCCGCGGACAGCACCTCAAAGCGCATACCGTCCACATCGACGCGCTCCCCTCGTTCCGGCACGTGGCCGAATGCCTTCAGCACGATGCCACCGATGGTGTCGAACTCGTCCTCGCGAAAGCCGACATCGAAATAGGCGTTGAAGTCTTCGATGGCGGTGGTCGCCTTCACGTTGAAGAGTTCCCCGTCGAGCTTGCCGATGGGGTTGTCCTCATCGATGTCGTGCTCGTCCTCGATCTCGCCGACGATCTGCTCGAGCACGTCCTCGATGGTGACCGCGCCCGAGACGTGCCCGTATTCGTCCACCACCACCGCCATGTGGTTGCGCGTGGCACGAAACTCCTGCAACAGCACGTTCACTCGCTTGCTTTCCGGAATGACCTTGGCGGTGCGGATGCGGTCTTTCAGGTCGAACCCGCCCCGGCCCCCGTCGCAGAGCAGCGGCAGCAGGTCCTTGGCGTGCAGTATGCCCTTGACGTCATCGAGGTCGTCGCCGATCACCGGAAAGCGGGAGTGTTTCGAATCGATGACCACGTCCAGCAGGTCTGTCAACGGCCTGCCCGCCTCCAGGCAGACCAGTTGCGTCCGGGGAATCATGATGTCCCGGGCCTGCATCTCGGAGACCTGCAGGGCGCCGAAGATGATGTTGAGTGCCTCGACATCCATGAGTTCCCGGTCTGCGGCGTCGCGCAGCATTTCCATCAGCTCGCCGCGGTTTTCCGGCTCATCGTTGAACAAGTCGGAGAGCCAATCCCGGAACGTACGCAAGCCCGTTTCCAGCCGGCGGTCCACCTCCGGAATTCGCTGGTTCCCGGTCATTCGGCGTAAGGGTCGGCGATGCCGATCTCGTTGAGGATGGCTGTCTCAAGGCCTTCCATCACCCGGGCGTCCCCGTCCGATTCATGGTCGAACCCGCGCAGATGCAGCACGCCGTGCACCACCATGTGGGCGTAGTGGTCGCAGGCACGCTTGTTCTGTTCCTTTGCTTCCGCTTCGACCACGGGGGCACAGACCACCACATCGCCCAGGTGTTTCTCCCCGGGAATCTCCGCCCCCGACGGAAAGCTCAGCACATTGGTGGGCTCCTCGACTCCCCGGTAACGGCCATTGAGCCTGCCTGCCTCCGCCGCGCCAACCACCCGCACGCAGACCCCGCCAGTTTCTTCCTGAAGGGCGCGCTCGGCCCAGCGCCGCAAATTCGCCACGGACGGCGCCGTACAACGGGGGGCGGCAATCTGCACGTCAACCGGCATCCCGGTCGGCCTGCTTGCCCTGGCCGGGCGACGTGTCCGGCTGCTGCGCGTAGGCGTCGACGATCTTCTGGACCAGCGGGTGGCGCACCACATCCCGCGACCCGAAGTGCGTGAAACTGATGCCCGGCACCCCGCGCAGCACGTTGCGCACGTTCACCAGCCCCGACTGCTGCCCCGCCGGCAGATCGATCTGGGTGATGTCACCGGTGACCACCGCCGTGGATCCGAAGCCGATGCGGGTGAGGAACATCTTCATCTGCGCGACGGTGGTGTTCTGGCTCTCGTCGAGAATGATGAAGGCGTTGTTCAGCGTTCGGCCGCGCATGTAGGCGAGCGGCGCCACCTCGATGACGTTGCGCTCGATCGCCTTGTTGACCCGCTCGACGCCCATGGTCTCGAATAGCGCGTCGTACAGGGGCCGCAGGTAGGGGTCGATCTTCTGGGCGAGGTCACCCGGCAGGAACCCGAGCTTCTCGCCGGCCTCCACGGCCGGGCGCACAAGCAGAATGCGCGCTACCCGGTTGGTTTCCAGGAATTCCACGGCACAGGCCACGGCCAGGTAGGTCTTGCCGGTACCGGCGGGACCGATGCCGAAAGTCAGGTCGTGCTCGCGAATGGCCTGGGTGTAGTTCGTCTGGTTCCGGCCCCGGGGCTTGACCGTCTTGCGGCGGGTGCGGATGACCACGCCGTCGTCGCCAGGCTCTCCTTCCGGCTGAGTGAGCAGCGCCTCGACGCCGGATTCCTGGAGGAAGAGATGCACCAGGTCGGATTCGATCACCTTGCGTTCGAGCGTCTCTCGGTAGAGTTGCGAAAGCAGGGCGCCGGCCGCGCGAACCCGCTGGTCTGGCCCGCTGACCTGGAAGCGGTTGCCGCGGCTGCGGATATGCACGCCCAGCCGCTTCTCTAGGTGCTTGAGGTTCTGGTCGAATGGGCCACACAGAACAACCAGGCGGTGTGCATCGTTGGGTTCGAGGCTGATGTTGGTGGTGAGTTGCACCACGCGCTTGTCTTCCCGCGGCGCGGCGCGGGATTGGTCATCGCTCAACTGTTGCGGTTGCGCCTCTTGTGTCCCCCATTGGCCACTAGCATATAGGCCCACGGGCAGTGCCTGTCAATGGACAAAGGCTGAAATTGCTCAGGCCAGGTCGCCCCGCAGGGAATTCGGCAGGGCTTCGGTGACCAGAACGTCGGCGAAGTTTCCGATAAGACCCTTGTCCGGGCAATCGAAATTGACCACCCGGTTGTTTTCCGTCCGTCCCTGCAGCTGTCCCGCATCCCGCCTGGAGATTCCCGTGACGAGCACCCGCTGGCGGCTGCCGACCATCCCTTGCGCGATTGCCGCCGCTTGCTCCCGCAAACGATCCTGCAGGATCGCCAGCCGGTGTTTCTTGACCTCCGCCGGGGTGGGGTCGGGCATGGAGGCCGCGGGGGTACCCGGCCGGGCGCTGTAGATGAAAGAGAAGGAAGTGTCGAAGCCGACCTCCTCGATGAGCGCCATGGTGGCCTCGAAGTCGGCGTCCGTTTCCCCCGGGAAGCCGACGATAAAATCCGAGGAAAGGCTGATGTCCGGGCGCACCCGGCGCAACTTCCTGATCTTCGACTTGTATTCGAGAACCGTATGCCCCCGCTTCATCGCCGCCAGGGTGCGGTCGGAACCGGATTGCACCGGCAGGTGCAGGTGGTCGACCAGGGCCGGCACCTGCGCGTAGGCCTCGATAAGGTTGTCGTTGAACTCAACCGGGTGCGAAGTGGTGTAGCGAATGCGCTCGATGCCGCGAATGGTAGCCACGTAGTGGATCAATTCGGCCAGATCCGCCCGGTCACCGTCGATCGGCCCCCGGTAGGCATTGACGTTCTGGCCGAGCAGGTTGACCTCCCGCACGCCCTGGGCGGCAAGCTGTTCGACCTCCCTGAGCACGTCGGCCACCGGGCGGCTGACCTCCTCGCCCCGGGTGTAGGGCACCACGCAGAACGTGCAGTACCTGCTGCAGCCTTCCATCACCGACACGAACGCGCTCGGCCCGTCGGCGCCGGGCGGCGGCAGGTTGTCGAACTTCTCGATCTCCGGGAAGCTGATGTCAACCACCGGGCCGGCGATTCGCGCCCTGGCCTCATCCACCATCTGCGGCAACCGGTGCAGCGTCTGCGGGCCGAAGACGATATCGACGAAAGGCGCCCGCTCGGCAATCGCGGCGCCCTCCTGGCTGGCCACGCAGCCGCCGACGCCGATCAGCAGGCCGGGCTTGCGGTTCTTGAGCCGGCGCCAGCGCCCGAGTTGATCGAATACCTTCGCCTGCGCCTTCTCCCGGATCGAGCAGGTGTTGAGCAGGATAAGGTCCGCTTCGGCTTCGGAACCGGCGAGTTCATAACCGTGGCTCTCCCGCAGCACGTCCACCATCCGCGCCGAGTCGTACTCGTTCATCTGGCACCCGTGGGTCTTCACGAAGAGCCGGCTGGAGGCGGCGTTGGACACGGTATTCGGCTGCCCGCTGCAAAGGGGGAGGCGAATCTACTACAGACCGGCCCAAAAGTTCATACCCCTCTTGCCTTATCCGTGCAGGCATGGAAGCGCATTGCCTGCCGTGGAACCTGACCGGTAGCCGACAGGCAATACCGGGAAATGGTTGCAACCGGGGGCGGTTGTACCTATATAGGTCCCATGAGCGACAACCAAACCCACATTTACAAGGTGCTGTTCCACAGCATGGGGCAGATCTACGAGGTCTACGCCCACAACATCTACTCGAGCGACCTGTACGGGTTCATCGAGGTGGAAGACTACATCTTCGGCAAGCGCACCCAGGTGGTCATCGATCCGGGCGAAGACAAGCTGCGCAACGAGTTCGACGGGGTGCAGCGCAGTTTCATTCCCATGCACGCCGTGATCCGCATCGACGAGGTGGAGAAAGAGGGCGTCGCCAAGGTTACCGAAACCACCACCGGCAATGTCACGCCCTTCCCCATGCCGGTTCCCGGCGACAGGGGCAAGAAATAGCGCCCCGCCCGCCGCGTCGGCAATACCTGCCCGACCCGGCGCGCGCCGGATAGAGCCGGCATGCCAGACGACCGCCTTCCCCTGAACGGCACAGAGACCTCGTTTCGCACCTATGCCCTGAGCATCCTGGTGGTGGTCTATACCTTCAACTTCGTAGACCGCCAGATCCTCTCCATCCTGATGGAATCCATCAAGCTGGACCTGGGCCTGTCAGACACCCAGCTCGGGCTGCTGAGCGGATTCGCCTTCGCGCTCTTCTACGCCACCCTGGGCATTCCCATCGCCCGCTGGGGCGACCGCCACAACCGCCGCAACCTGATCGCCCTGGCGCTGGCGGTGTGGAGCGCGATGACGGCGATTTCCGGCCTGGCGCTCAACTTCTGGCACCTGCTGCTCGCCCGCATCGGCGTTGGCGTCGGCGAGGCGGGTTGCAGCCCGCCCGCACACTCCATCATCTCGGACTACTATCCTCCGGAACGCCGCGCCTCGGCCCTGGGCGTCTATTCCCTGGGCATTCCGCTGGGCATCCTGTTCGGCTTCACGGCCGGCGGCTGGATCAACGAGTTCTTCGGCTGGCGCGCGGCGTTTTTCGTGGTGGGCATTCCCGGACTGCTGCTCGCGCTGGTCGTGCGCTTCACCGTGCGCGAGCCGCGCCGGGGGCTCTCGGAAGGCCGGGAGGATACCGGCCCCATGCCGTCGGCGATGGAGACCTTCGCCTTTCTCTGGCGCAAGCGCACCTTCCGGCACATGGCCTTCGGCGGCGCGCTCACGGCCTTCGTGGGCTACGGCCTGGCGGGCTGGGCGCCCGTCTTCTTCATCCGCGTGCACGACATGCCCACCGGCGAACTCGGCACCTGGCTGGGCCTGATCTTCGGCATACCCGGCGCCATCGGCATCGCCTGGGGCGGCTTTCTGGCCGACCGGCTCGGCGCCCGGGACAAGCGCTGGTACCTGTGGATCGCGGCGGTAGCGCTGGCGGGCATCGTGCCGCCCACACTGGCGCTGTATTTCCTGCCCAATCCCTACTGGGCGCTTATCCTGATGATCGTGCCGGTGCTGTTCGGCAACTTCTACCAGGCAACCACCTTCTCGCAGACCCAGGGCCTGGTGGAGTTACGCATGCGGGCGGTCGCCGCGGCGGTGCTGCTGTTCGTCCTCAACATCATCGGCCTCGGCCTCGGCCCCTTCGCCGTCGGCTTCATCACCGACCTCTTGTCCGACCGCTACGGCGACGAAGCCATACGCTATGCGCTGGCCATCTGCGCGCTGGTGGAATTCTGGGCCGCCTACCACTACTGGGTTGCCGGCAAGCACCTCGCGGGAGACCTGGCCTACCGGCCCGAGTAATCCGCACGGTTCAATCCGCCAGGCCGCCCGTGGGGCGAGCCTCCATCTCCCGCATTCGGCAAGTTAGCCCCCCGCTCCGCGATGCGCGCGGCGCACAGGTTTCGCCGACCCCACGCGCAAGCAGCCTGTCGGGCTACAATGCCCGCTTTTTTGAGGACGGAATTCAAAGGTGTCGTCAATTATCGTTATCGGAGCGGGTCACGCCGGCGGGCAGGCCGCCGCCAGCCTGCGTCAGGAAGGGTTCGAGGGGGAGATCGTCATCATCGGCGATGAGCCGCACATTCCCTATCAGCGCCCCCCGCTGTCCAAGCAATACCTGGCCGGCGAGCACGGCCTGGAGCGCGTCTACCTGCGCCCGGAGAAATTCTACGCAGACCGGAACGTGACCATCCGGTCCGGCGTGCGTGTCGAAGCCATCGACCGTGCCGCAAAGACCGTCGCCACTTCCGGCGGCGAGGTGCTCGCCTACTCGAAATTGCTGCTCGCCACGGGCAGCCGGCCGCGCCTGCTGCATCTCGACGGGGCCGACCTCCCCAGCATCCACTATCTCAGAACCATCGCGGACGTGGACGCCATCCGGGCGGAAATGGAGCCCGGCCGGAAAGTCGTGGTTGTCGGCGGCGGTTACATCGGCCTCGAGGTCGCCGCCGTCTGCGTCGAAGCCGGCCTCGAAGTCCGCGTGATCGAGATGGAAGAGCGCATACTGCAGCGGGTGACCACGCCTGCCATGTCCGAGTTCTACCAGGGGCTGCACAACGGTCGCGGCGTGTCCGTTCACACCGGTACGGCGGTGACGGGCTTTGCCGGCAACGGCGCGGTCAACCAGGTGCTTTGCGGCGAGTCGGCGTTCGATGCCGACCTGGTGATCGTCGGCATCGGCATTGTGCCTAACGTGGAACTGGCGGCGGAGGCGGGGCTGCCCTGCGACAACGGCATCGTCGTCGATGACCGCTGCCGCACCGCGGATGCGAACATCTACGCCGCCGGCGACTGCACCAATCACCCCAACCCGCTGCTGAACCGGCGTCTTCGGCTGGAGTCCGTGCCCAACGCCATGGAACAGGCCAGGGTGGCCGCCGCCAACATGTGCGGCGGCGACAAGGTGTACGCCTCGGTGCCCTGGTTCTGGTCCGATCAGTACGATCTCAAGCTGCAGATGGTCGGGTTCGCCGCCGACGGCGACACCGAGGTGCTCAGGGGAGACAAGGCCGCGAACAGCTTCGCCGTCTTTCACCTGAATAACGGGGCACTCGCCGCAGTAGACGCGGTCAACAGCCCCAAGGAGTTCATGATCTGCCGGCGATTGATCGGCCGGGAACTGGATCCGCAGGCTCTGGCAGACCCGGACACGGACCTTAAATCCCTGCTCTGAATCACCGGTTCGGCAGGTGGCGACGCTTCGCGACGGGTTGCAGGGTCGGGGTGTCCAACAACCCCTGCTGTCGAACGGAGAAATCTCAGCTGGCGTGCCGTATCTCCGCTTTGCGCATGCCCGCAATCGGTGTCGGAAAGCCTTGCCCGATCAAGGCACCGAACAGGCCAGAACGCGGGAAATCTGGCAGAGATCGCGGCCGCTTTCCTCGCGCCACTGGTTGAACGCCGCCTGGGCCGCGCCGAGGTCCCGCTTGCTGGTCGGTTCCTTGTCGACGATCCCCTGCTCGACAAGCGCCCTGACCACGTCCCTGGAAAACATGGGCGTGTCCTTGCCGATGAAGCGTAGGAAATAGCCGCCGGTGTGGCCGCCGAGCCGGTCGCCGCGCCGCTTGATGTCGGCCCACAAGCCGAAGGTGTCCGTGACCGGCCAGTCGGCGAGATAGCTGCCGAAGCTGCCGTGTTCAGCGCGCAGGTCGTGCCGAAACGCGAGCCCAGGGAGAAAACCAGCGACAAGCCCCTTGCACCCATGACCTGAATGCAGTGCTTGAAGAGAGTCTTCGCCATCGATATCGAAACCTGCCCCCAAGTGCGGCGGCAAGCTCAGGACGATCGCTCGCATCGAGGATCCCGACGTCATCGCCACCATTCTCGAGTACTTTCGAACTCGCGAAGCGCGAGCGCCGTCACAGCCGCGAACGCCGCCTCGGCATGCGAACCACCTTGGGGCCCACAAACCAGCACAGGCTGTTCTAGAACATCGCCTGCCGCCCTCCTGCGATCGAATTGCGAAAAGCTCCGTTGCGCACCCTTGATCGCCGCCTTTTTGCCCCTCGTCACCGTCGCCCGCAAGCTCTCCTCTAGCGAAAGCACGACGGCCTTACTTTCAGAGCACCAGTTTTCGGGCGGTTACTCTTCCTATGCGCCGATACCTTCATCCTCCTTGGCCTGCCACAAGCGTTCGAGCCATTTGTTACGAGTCTTGGCATCGGCCGGGGCTTTGACAATTATAGGAATCAGGTCATCAAGTGTTTTGTTTGCCGCGGAACCCAGGGCACCGCTGGAACTGTCCACATGCTCCAACGCGGGCCAGATCTTTTCGATCAAGGGAATAACACCTTCCGCGCCAAGGACAGCATCTTTCTTCGCAACCTTCTTGATCTCGGAAACAGCTTCACGAAGCAGCTGGCAAGCCAACCTGGAGGTTTTCCAGCCGTAGGCGGCTGCAGGGAAGCGTGCAGGGAAGATCCATCTGTGTGACTTCTGGTTTCTCACATAAAAGTCCCCAGTCGATTTTGAAATTGTTGCTTTCATCTACGCTGTGTAGCCCTCGTCCACGGCCCGTTCGACATCGTCTATCTTGCTACAACCTGGCCCAAAAAATTGGCTTTTACCCCCGGTTTGGGGGGTAACCTGAATCTGTATACCGATTCGCTCCTTCAACGCTGGCACGTGTGAAATGACGCCGATCAGTTTGCCGTCCTGCTGCAGGCCCGCGAGGGTTTCCAAAGCAATGTCTAGGGCTTCCTCATCCAGGGTGCCGAAGCCTTCATCCAGGAACAGCGAATCCACCCGAACATTCTTGCTGGCCATATGGGACAAGCCCAGCGCTAGGGACAGGCTGACGATAAAGCTCTCACCACCGGAAAGGTTCTTCGTGGTCCGAATCTCCCCAGCCTGGTAGTTGTCGACCACGTTGAGTTCCAGGGGTTGGGCCTCGTCACGGATCAGCAAGTAACGGTCGGTCATTTTCTGCAGTTGCCGATTGGCGTGGCCAATCATCATTTCGAAGGTCAGTCCTTGGGCAAAATTGCGGTACTTCTTGCCGTCTGCCGAGCCGATCAGTTCGTGCAGGTTCCCCCACCTACGGCACTCTTTTTTCTGGGCTTCGATAGCCGTCTGCTTTTCCTTTATCCGCTCTTTTGCGGCCGTATTCTCACTTAGCTTGTGCTTGAGACCGGCAATGATGTCCCGCATCTCATTCAGGGCTACCTCGTGCTCTTTGAATTGGGGCTCTAGCTCTTCCAGCGACTTGTCTGTGATCTTGCGCGCGATTTCCGTAGCCAAGCGGGTTTCCCAATCCTTCTGTCTGGCTTTCAGATCTGTTTGACGATCATCCAGGTCCTTGGCCGCAGCCGCCAGCTCAGCCTTCCGTTCAGAGGGAAGCCTGGCCGCCAAAAACTGTTCTTCATTTGAAAAGCCAACGGGCGCGAGTGCTGCGGAGAATTGGGTTTCCAGACCGCTCAGTTCTGGCTCTCGTCGGGCGATGCGTTTATTCAGAGATTCAACATGGGCTTGCGCGGTATTCCAATTTTGTTGGAACTCATTGTGCCGTTCTCTAATTTGCTTTTCGGAACCTTCGGCATCAGACATCGCCTTGTTTAAACGGCGCTCCTCATCGTCGGGATTCTTGTCGCCGTACAGCGCATTACGCTCATCACTTCCGGTGGCGAGTTCTTTTTTCAGGGTACCCATACGCTCCAACTTTTCGTCCAGAACGGTACCTTGAGTTTCGATAACCGCATCCAGCCGCTTCACCTCACTGTCGATGGCGGCAACCTGTTTCTCGATGTCCGCCTGTTTCTTGACCTGGGCCTGCCACGCCTTCAACCGCGCTCTGAGGGATTCGATCAGTGATGAAATGTCCGTTTCGGGGATGTCCGCAATACCAAGCGGCTGGAGTTTGGTAGAGACCGCCTGCCTGCGTTCGACAAAATCAGCACGGAGTTTCACCAGGCCGTCCTTCAACTCGGATAGGGCTTTCTCGGCGGCCTTCCTGTCATTAGCCGCTGCTGACTCTTGCTTTTCAGCCTCAATCAGGCTTTTGCGGGCCAGGCTTTCTGCTTCTTCGAGTTTCTTGATGGCGGCTTCCTGATCCTCGGCTTTGCTAATCAGCCCCGTCAGTGCGTCGATCTTTTGTTCGGTTTCATCGGGGACAGGGACATTCCCTTCCGCAAAGGGGTGTTCGGTTGCGCCGCAAAGAGGACAGAGCTTGCCGTCTTCTAGTTTTGTCCGGTGATCTTCAAGCTCCACTATTTTTGTCAGGAAGGCCATCTCGCGCAGCAAGGTCTCCTTCTCGGTACGGTATTCTCGCAACAAGCAGTCCCCCAGTAGCTGGCTCAAAGCATCTTTGCCCTGCTGAAGCAGTTTTGATGCGCCCTCCAGCTCCTGTTTCCGAATGACTGATCGCTTCTGACGGTCGTCAAGTGACTCTGTCGCTTGGTCCAAGGCATTCGCGGCCTTGTCGTGGTCGATCTCTTTTCGAAGGATTTCGTTTTGCCTGGCGAGCAGGCCGCCGAACTGTTCTTCCACGCCAGCCAAGCCGCTGATCAGCCATTCATCCCGTGCATGCTCCTTGAGGTAGCCGTTAACAAGTTCCAGCGTCTGTTGTGCCGTGGATCGTTTTTCCTGCTCTTCGAGCCGGGATCTTTTGTCTGCATCAATCTTTGCCGCATCCTTCTTACAGCTCTCATCACCTTCCGAAATAGCCTTTTTCTGATCGGCAAGCTTCTGATCGAGGGAGCGAACCTTCTGCAAGGTAGGCGCTGCCGCTTTCAGATCTTCTTTGGCCCGAGCGGTTTGTTGCTCAGCCGATTTCAGTGCTTCGGCTTGTTCCTTGGCGGATGATTCCAGTCCAGGAAGAGCCTCTTCCTCAACTATCAAGCCTGCTCTGTCATCTGCCTGCTGTTTGCGGGAGGCGGTGAGCGTTGCGTATGCGCCGTCCAGTGAGGCAGCACTCAATGCCCGGCCCAGCTTTTCACGATCCGGTTTGAACGCCTCGATATCCTCCTGAAGCTTGCTCGATTCATCGGCCAGGTTGACGATTTCCTTCTTCAGCCCATCGATGGTGGTGAGCCAAGTAATGGCCTTCCCGGTGACAGCGGATTTGGCGGCAAGGTCTGTTTCTTCCTTCTGCTTTGTCTCGAGTGCCTGACCAATCACTTGTTCCTGCTCCGGCTCAAGAATCACGATGCCTGCCGTTTCAGACTGGAGCAATTTCAGTTTTTCCCTCTCCTCGCGCTGGCGCTCATGGACACGGATGGATATCTGGCTGTAGATCTCTGTGCCCGTTATCTGCTCCAGGATCGGAGCCCGATCATCCGGTACGGCCTGAAGAAACGCGGCGAAGCCGCCTTGGGCCAGCAACATGGATCGGGTAAAACGATCAAAGTCCATGCCGGTAGCAGACTCGATCTGGTCGGCTACACCTCTGATCTTGGATTGGAATATCTCGCCGGAATCGGCATTGGCAATTTCGTGTTTCGGGGCTTGGAGTTGGCCATCCGGCTTCTTGCGTGCCCGGCGTTGGCTCCAGTGACAGCGGTAACGCCCAGACTGGGTTTCGAAGGTCACCTCAGCAAAGCATTCGCCGGTCTGGCGGGACATGATTTCGTTTCCGCTCTTGGTGACCTTGTTCAGGCGAGGCGTCCGTCCATAAAGGGCGAGGCAAATGGCATCGAGGATGGTGGTCTTCCCCGCGCCGGTGGGGCCGGTAATGGCAAAGATTCCGTCGGACGCAAAGGCCGGGTGCATCAGGTCGATTTGCCATTCGCCGACCAGTGAGTTCAGATTCTTGAAGCGTACCTTCAGTATTCTCATCGACAGCCTCTCTATTCTGCCTGCACATCGTCTTCATAGAGAGACGAGACCGTTTCCTGATAGGCCCGAAACAGTTCAGGCCGCTGGTCTTCAGGCACGTCGTGAACGGTAAGGCATCGTTCGAACACGTCGTTCACGTTCAGATCGTCGAGTGTTTCCTCTTCATGGATTTGTCCCAGCGCGCGGTCGATGATGCGGTTGTTCTTTATCCGGAGGATTTCCATTTGGGTGCCGGAAATCGCAGCTTCCAGACGCTCACGCAGGTCGCCTATGATCTCGTCACCTTCATAAGTGACCTCGAGCCAGCCTTGGGAGTCCGTTGCAGATAATTCGAGCATGCGGCCTGAGATGCCGTCCCAGTCTCCCTTGACGCGCTCAAGCCTTTGAAACTCCGGCACGTTAATCAGTTGTATGGATGCAGCGGTGCTGTGGCCCTCCTCCTGATCAAAGACAACCTGGCAAACGCTCTTCTGCTGTTTTGCCTCTCCGAACCCCATGGGAAGTGGAGAGCCGCTGTACCGTATTGTTTCTGAGCCGTTCACCTTTTGCGGGATGTGGAGGTGCCCAAGCGCCAGGTAATCAAAACAAGTAGGGAAAATCCCGGCTGTCACATGGGCCAAGGAACCAACATAGAGTTCGCGCACGCCATCGCCGTCGACGGTTTGCCCGCCAGCGGTGAACAGATGTCCCATCGCGATGATGGGAACATCAACCCCAAGTTCCTCGCGCTTCTGTTCGGCCATGGTGGCGACGATGGCGTAATGAGTGCGGATGCCCTCAATCAGCTTTCGTTCTTTGTCCTCGACGCTCTCACCCCCTTCCGCCACGCGGATATCTCTGTCGCGGAGGTAGGGCACGGCGCAGACAATCATTTCCGGAGCATCCTGCTCATTACGGAGCACGAGCACTTCGTCTTCTGGGGACTCAGTGCTACTACCGACCACATGGACATCAAGGACCTTGAGCAGCTCCTTGGGTGCATTGAGAAAGGACGGCGAATCATGGTTGCCCGCAACGACGACGACATGCCGACAGGATGAGGCGGCCACCCGGCACATGAACCGGTAATAGAGCTCCTGAGCACGATTACTCGGAGCATTGATGTCAAAGACATCACCCGCTACCAGCAGCGCATCAATTGAATTTTCTTGAATCGTCTCAGCCAGCCAGGTCAGAAAGGATTCGAACTCCTCGTAGCGTTTTCTGCCATAAAGAGTACGCCCGATGTGCCAGTCGGATGTGTGAAGAACTCTCATACTGTTATCCGGCCACCGCAGAGGCGGGGCGCTTCGCGTATTCTTCCCGCCAGTCTTTTAATGAAGTCATGTCGGCCAGAAGATCGTCTGGCTTCGGCAGTTCCACTGGCGATTCTGTTGGCTGCGAATGTTCAAAACCAGAGTATTTGGTCATGAGCGAATCAAGGAGATTGCAATCCGCGCCCTTCAACTTGGCCAGATCCTTGAGCTTCAACGTATACACCGGTCGCTGGAATCTTTGAACCACTCCGCACAGCAGATCATTTTCAATAGAGCGCTCCACCAATGTTCTGAAGTCGCTGCATACTGACTTCAGCAATGTTTCGGCATGTTCAAATTCGCCGTTCTCACTTGCATTCTTTGCGTCTTGATACCGCTGGTTCATGAGAGTGTTCAGGGCCGATTTGATGTCACTCTGTGAAAGTGGAATAGGAGCTGGCTCTCCGGTACCCCAGTCCACAGAGCGAATGCTCACTACATCGGGCTTGATATCCTTTTTCTCGGCAAAATGCCTTACCGTTCCAAGTAAGGACAGGCGGTGAGTAAAGACAATGATCTGCTTGTCCTGAGACAACTCGATCAGCCGTTGAACCACCGCCTCCTCATAGCGTTGGTCGAGCGAGGATATTGGGTCGTCAAAGATAAACGGGGCTTGGTTGCTCTTGCCAGCGACGTCGGCCAAAAATGCCGCAATGGAAACGATCCGATTTTCTCCTTCGCTCAGGACATCTGCCAGGCTACTCTTAGAGGCCTCTCGAAGCTGTAGCTTATGTAGGACGCGGCCTTTGGAGACTCTTGACTTCACGAGCTCAACCTTCACCTGAGACGCGCCGAGAGCATTGAGCTCTGCGTTGAATTTTTGCACGAATGCATCCGTGATCAGGGCTTCTGCCAGCTCGCCTTTTTTCTGGGACAGAGCTTTGGTGTTGGTCGACTTCTTGGCTGCCTGAATCTGGCTCAGTAGCTTCAATCGGGTGACTTCTGCATCAATGGCGGCGCGGTGTTCAGACAACCACTTTCTGGCCTGCAGGCTGTTTACCTTTTTCTTGATCTCCTCTCGATTGTCGCTTTTGGCGTCTTCGTCATATTTTGTGGCGAGTTCACTAAGGCTTTTCGATTGGGCGTTGGCTTCATCAATCCATTTCGGTGAGAGCAGAGGATCGGGAATGGCTTCTTCGGATTCGATCCCGGGGAGCAGGTCTTTTCTGGCCTGCAATTGAGCAAAGAAATCCGTCACCTGGTTGGCGACTTCAGCCTGTGGAATCCCAGCCGCATCGATACGCGTCTTCAACGTCTCCGATGTCGGTAGCGCCTCGATAGTTTGACTGGCAGCTTCATATTCCTTGGCCGCATCCGTTGCCGCTTTGTGCATTTCGCCCTTCACGAAATTTTCGAAGGAGGTCAATCTCTCGTTGGCCTCCTGGGTCAAGGGCTGATGGCACAGGACACAACGGGAACCATCAGAAACATTTGGATACTCGGCTTCTTTGTAGGCAGTCGATACGGAGTAGTTCCGGGCCGCTTCCCAAAGCTCCTTCCAGACATCAGACCCAATGCCTTCCAGCTCGCTACCGGAGAATACCTTTTCTGCCGCCGTATCTGCCGCTGTCTTTTTGAGAATCGACTTCTTCTTGGCGGCAATGATCCGCCGGTAATTCTTGTCCGATAGCTGCTCCAGATGCTTTTGGGCATCCTGAACCAGATTGTCGATATGCTGTTTCCGCTTCCTAAGCTGTTTCGCTTTTTCCGCCGGTGCCTGTTCGGCAAGGCGTTGCTGCAGCGTTTGCATCTCAGTCTCGTTAACGCTGCTAAATGCGCAATGCTTGTCGATGTCCTGGGTGCTGGTCTCGGCGCTGATAGCTTCGTACCAGATACCTTCAGGGGTTACCTTCTTGTCAGCCGGGATGTTCGGCTTCTTGGACTGGTGCCCGTTGGCCTCGGTGTCCAAAGCCGATGCGACCTTTTCGCATGCGAGGATGAGCGAGCTGAAAAACGATAGGACGGGCGGCTCGTAGCTCACCTCATCTTCGCTGCCGACAAAGACCGTTCCAAACGAGGTGTCGAAAATATCAACGCTGTTGAGGTCATCGCAGATACCTTGCCCTGACCAGTTATGACTCTTCGGTACGCCGTTCTGCTCAAACGAAATGCAGGCTTTCTGTACGGCAGAGCCGGGCTTATAGACATTGCGGTGAAGTGTACCGGTCTCGCGGGCACCGCATACATGCTTGAGGAGTCTGACGTAACCGGATTTGCCTGACCCGTTGTTGCCATAAACAATCGTGATATTACCCTTACCAAACTCAAGTGGTTTTTTCGGAGCAAGGACGTTTACTCCTTCGACATCACTGATTGAGCACAAACGCAAGGTACCTGCAGCGCCCTGGGAGAACGCAGTAGCGGGAAAGGAACAAGTCGTTTTGGACAACTTTCCATCGGCTTCCTGCTGGCACAGGTTTGCGAGCTCAGAGACATCTTTGTCGGTAAGCTCGGACTGCTGAAGCAGCCGAGTAGCCGCAATCTGGAGCCACTGAGGGCGCTTAGAAAACCAATTGGTCAGTGATGCCGATACGCCGCTCATGTAACCCCCCCTCCTCTCCATTTTTTAGTCTTTGGCCCAGATATTGCACGAGTGTAGTCGAAGAATGTTCTAGGAGCCTGTCGGATTTAGCGACTCAGGCAAAATCGTGTTCACATTGTTGATGGACGCTTCGCAGATATCCTCGAAGTTTCGCACAGTGGATCGAGACACGCTCTACCTTCTGCCGCCGTCGGTCCAGGATTGGTTGCCGGACGATCATCTGGCGCGTTTTGTGGTGGATATTGTGGAGCGGCTGGACCTGAGCGCCCTGGAGCGTCAATACAGTGGCGGCGGGAAGGATCCGTATCATCCGTCGCTGTTGCTGGGCCTGCTGTTCTACGGTTACGCGACGGGTGTCTTTTCGAGCCGCAAGCTGGAGCGTGCGACCTACGATTCGGTGGCGTTCCGCTACATTGCGGCGAACTCGCATCCGGACCACGACACGATTGCGAGTTTCCGCAAGCGTTTTCTCAAGGAGTTGCAGGGGCTGTTCGTTCAGATTCTGTTGATTGCGCAAGAGACGGGTTTGTTGAAGTTGGGCAACGTGAGCCTGGACGGGACGAAGGTTCAGGCGAACGCGAGCAAGCACAAGGCGCTCAGTTGGGGGTATGCGAAGCGCCTTGAGGAGCAGTTGCGCGCCGAGTTATCGGCGCTGCTTGAGCAGGCAGCGCGGGCGGACGATTCAGAGCCTGAACTGGATATCCCGGAGGAGTTGAAGCGTCGCACGGAGCGGTTGGCGGTGATCGAGGCGGTGCAGGCGGAGATCGAACGGCGGGCGCAGGAACGCCACGCGGCGGAACAGGCGGACTACGAGGCGAAGCTTGAGGCACGGCGCGAGAAGGAGAAGAAGACGGGGCGCAAACCCGGTGGTCGTCCACCCTAGGCGCCACAGGCGGGACCGAGGGATACGGATCAGGTGAATCTGACGGACGCGGAGTCACGCATCATGCCGACTTCAGACGGTTTCGAGCAGGCCTTATGAGCTACAATTCACGATTGCCTTTTCGGCGACTTCAAAATCCCAAAACCGACGAACTTGCATGGAAAAAATTTCAACTTATTGATTTTATTAAAGTTCATTGCGGTCGAGAACCGTTCCTTCGTTCAGGCACCGAAAGCAGGTATGCGGTACGGGCATCCGGCAGGCCAAGCGGAGGAGTTGTCGGTGGGTTCGGGCGTCCTGAACTGCTTTAAAGGTGCCGGATACCCGCACCGCACACCTACTCTCTCCCAGCGGTCGTCTATTCCCTGCGCGTCAGCGTAGCGGATCCGCTGCGAGAACTCCTAGCGACTTGAATTGAAGACGTCGTCAAGCGTTGACGCGTCGAGTACGTTTTCGGCCCAAGATTCAAGATCGGCAGCAGACGCCTGGCCCAGCCTTTCGGCGACTGCGGGCGACAGCAAACCGAACCGTCGTCGCAGTTGTCGTTCCAGGATCGTGCGCTCCCCTTCGACGCGACCCTGATCCATGCCCTGCTGAATACCCTGTTCCATTCCCTGTTCCATTCCCTGCTCCATGCCCCGCTGCATACCTTCTTCGCGGGCCCTCGAGATAACTCCTGCCATGGTGGAACTGTCCTCGCGATACTGCTGTTGATAGCGCCGGTACTCATTTTCGGTGAGGCCGGCGTAGATGTCGATGAATTCGATGTATTTGGCCCGCTTGTCGCTGTCCCGCTCCAGAGCCAGCAACCCTCGGATCGCCTCGGCGTAGACCTCGACCTTTCGGTCTTCCGAGCTTCGCATGTTCGGCAGGTTGACCCGCGCCACCAGGTTGTCGCTGTGCTGCCAGCGCTCGGACGGTATCTCCTTGAGCTTGCAGGCGAGCGTGTCGAACGCCAGGTAACGGCGGCGCTCGGTGCCTAGCGTGAGCGATGCGGGGGCTCCCTCGGCGGCCCGCAAAAAGATCGCGACCGGCACCACGCGGTTGGTCTCGAACAGTTCGGCGAGGTCGAGGCAGTAGTGCGCCAGCCGGTGCAGGGAGAAGCGCCGCCAGTCGGTTTCTTCTTCGAGCACGAACAGAACCGCCTCGCGGCGGCCGTCGGCCCACTCCACCAGCAGCGGTACGTCCAGCTCCCGAAAGCGATTGCCCAGACGTTCCTTGAGTTGTTCCTGTCGCGCCGGGACGATACGCACCGGGTCATCGGGAGCGGGCGCCTCTTCCGGGGCGAAGAACGCCAGGGCATCAAGCGGATAGTCGAGAATCAGATTCTTGAAGTTCTGATCGTGGCTGACCGCGTTCGCCATGTACCGCGCCCGATAGTTGCTTTACCACAGGGTCAGGCAAGTGCCACCGCACGCGCTACGGGCAATGGCTGAAATGACTGTGGGCGATTGCCTGGTGCTCGCGAACTCGATGACGACGCGCGCGAATTCCTCTTCTGACCATCGCAGGACGCCAGCCTACGGCACCGAACAGGCCAGCACGCGGGAAATCTGGCAGAGATCGCGGCCGCTTTCCTCGCGCCACTGGTTGAACGCCGCCTGGGCCGCGCCGAGGTCCCGCTTGCTGGTCGGTTCCTTGTCGACGATCCCCTGCTCGACAAGCGCCCTGACCACGTCCCTGGAAAACATGGGCGTGTCCTTGCCGATGAAGCGTAGGAAATAGCCGCCGGTGTGGCCGCCGAGCCGGTCGCCGCGCCGCTTGATGTCGGCCCACAAGCCGAAGGTGTCCGTGACCGGCCAGTCGGCGAGATAGCTTCCGAAGCTGCCGTGTTCAGCGCGCACGTCCAGCACGAACGCGGCGTTTCGGCGCACGGACTGGATCTTCTTCGCGTTGCGGATGATGCGCTCGTCCACGGCCAGCGCCTCGAGTTCCTCATCCGACAGCATGGCACACCGGGCTACATCGAAGCCGTGAAAGGCAGCCTCGAAATGCGGCCACTTGTTCTCGACGATCTTCCAGACGAAACCGGACCGGAAGATGCACTTGGTCATTTCGGAAAGCGCCCGATCATCCGGCAGGCCGCGCAGGCTTGCCTCCGATTCCGCCTCCGGCAGCAGTTCCTCCAGGGCATCCACGCCCCCCTTGCGCTCGGCTGCGCGCTGAAAGATGCTATCGAAACTGTCCACGTCCGGAGCCTTCAACAAAGGCTGGCATGATCGATGTTGTCGACAAGGAGCGTCAAGCGCTCGACCCCGAACTCAAGGACCTGCTCGAACGCGAGGAGGAAGAGGCCAGGGACTTCATCTACTGTGGCACCTGCTCCACGGTCATCGGCAAGTACAGCGACCGCACCGAGGTGAACGGCAGTCACGACCACCGCTTCGCCAATCCGTATGGCTACCTGTTCCACATCGGCTGCTTCAGCGAGGCGCTCGGCTGCAGCATCGCCGGTACGCCCGAGGCGGCCGACAGCTGGTTCATGGGCTTTCAGTGGCGCATCGCTGCCTGCAGCGAGTGCCAGCGGCACCTCGGCTGGTATTTCGACCGGGTTGCTCCGGGGGCGGAAAGCGACTTCTTCTACGGACTGATACTCGACCGGATTCAACATGAGTGACACCGAAGGCAACGGCATCGACCCGGCGAACTACCGGACGCTGACATTCGATTGCTACGGCACCCTGATCGACTGGGAAACCGGCATCCTCGCCTACCTCACACCCCTGTTCGAAAGCTACGACGTGCACGTGATCGACGAGTTCGTGCTGGAGTGCTACAGCCGCTACGAGCCGGAAGCCCAGGACGAGGGCGGTTCCTACCGGAAGGTGCTCGCCAGGGTGCTGCAACGCTTCGGGGAGCGCCTGGCCTTCACCCCCAAGGACAGCGAACTGGAAGGTTTCTCCGCCAGCATCAGGCAGTGGCCGGCTTTCCCGGACACCGTGGAATCCCTGAAAGCACTGGCGGAGCACTTCGAACTCGCCGTGGTTTCCAATATCGATGACGATCTCTTTGCAATGTCGGCGGAAAACCTGGTGGTGCCCTTCCAGCACGTCATAACCGCGGGGCAGGTCGGCGTCTACAAGCCCGCGCCGGAAATGTTCGCCGCCGCCCTCGAGACGGCGCAAGGCCCCGTCCTGCACGTCGCCCAGAGCCGTTTCCACGACATCCAGCCCGCCACCGCCGCCGGCCTCGACACCGTCTGGATCAACCGCCCCTCCCTCGGCGCCGCCAGGACAGTGGCGGCCAATCCAACCTGGACCTTCACCAGCCTGGACGAATTCGCCTCCGCGGTAGGCTGACTTCCCAGGCGGGCTGGGGTTAGCATGGGCAATGGCCCGCACCACCATCAGCATCAGCAAGGAAGCGCTGCACTTCGCCGCGGCCCACTTCACCATTTTCTCGGCCACCGAGCGCGAGAACCTGCACGGGCACAACTTTCAGGTCGCCGCGGACATCGACGCCGAGGTGGGAAAGGACGGGTTGGCGTTCGACTACAACCTGGTCAAGAGCGCCCTGCAGGCGCTGTGCGACGGGCTTGACGAGCGCACGCTGCTGCCCGGGCGCTCGCCGCATCTCGCGATTTCCGAGGACCAGGGGTATACGGTCGCCCACTTCAACGGTGAACGAATCCCCTTTCTGCCGAGGGACGTACTGACGCTTCCCGTAGCCAATATCACCGTGGAGGCACTCGCGGACTGGCTGGGCGGGGAACTGCTCAGGGACCCCGGCATCACCGCGTTGGGCATGCACAGGCTGACCGTCAAGGTGTCGTCCGGAGCCGGGCAGTGGGCGCAATCCTCATTCTCGCCGGGAGAGTCGGACCTTCGGTGCCAGACTGCAGAGTCGAACCAGGTTTCCACGGCCGGAGACAACCCAGCAACCGGAGTCGCCAACCGATGAAGCTCGTCCTTGTCACCGGTGCCAGCGCCGGTATCGGACTGCACACTGCGCAACGCTTCATCGACGAAGGGTACCGCGTCGTCAATCTCTCGCGCCGGCCCTGTCCAATCGATGCGGTTGACCATGTCTCCTGCGACCTCGCGGCCCCCGATTTTCTGGGTTCGGTCGGCGACCACCTGCGCCCGCCACTCGCGGAAGCCGAACGGACCGTTCTGATCCACAACGCATCAAGGCTCGTCAACGACAGCGCGGCAGAGACATCGAGCGAGAGCCTCAGGACAACGCTCGAGATCAACCTGGTCGCACCAAATACCCTGAACGCCTTCACAGTCCCCTTCATGAAGGCCGGCTCCTCCATCCTGTACGTCGGCTCCACCCTAGGGGAGAAAGCCGTGCCCAACAGCTTCTCTTATGTGCTCTCCAAACACGGCCTGATCGGCATGATGCGCGCCACTTGCCAGGATCTCGCCGGACAGGGTATCCACACGGCCTGCATCTGCCCCGGATTCACCGACACCGAAATGCTCAGAAACCACGTTCCCCCGGAAGCCATGGACGCGGTGCGCGGCATGTCCGCATACAACCGCCTCATCGAACCCGGCGAGATTGCCGAAACGCTGTTCTGGGCGTCTCAAAATCCGGTCGTCAACGGCGCCGTGATCCACGCTAATCTGGGCCAGGTGGATCGTTAGGAAGATTCACATGGCTCGTATAACCATTTCGCTACCAGATGATGTTGCAGAGAGGGCACGCGGCGAAGCTCGGCGGCGCGGTATCAGCCTGTCCACCGTCATCAGCAACTCGCTCACATCAACTCTCGTCAATCCCAAGGCCGCAAAACTTCCCTGGCAGGGCATCGTCAGCGACCCCACCAGTCGCGCAAGGGACATCGATGCCGAACTGGCCAGAACCTGGAGTGAGCAAATCTCCAGCAAGCTTTGAACACGGCCCGATGTTGGCCGCTGCGGTTATTGACGTCCGCTCAATCCTCGGCGGCTTCCTCGTTCGCGTCGAGCCCCAGGTAGGGGCGCAGCCAGCGGACTGCCAGGTAGATGGGGCCCGTATCCAGCGCTGCGACCGACAGTTTGAAAACGTATCCGGAGGCGATGAAGACGAGCAGCTGCGGCCACAGGGGTTCGTCCGCGGTCACCGGCAGCGCATGGGCGTAGAAGTGCGTGATGAGTATCACCGCGGTGGTGTCGAGCAACTGGCTGGTCATGGTGGATGCGTTGTTGCGCAGCCAGAGATGACGGCCGCGGGTGAGGTTCTTCCAGAAGTGGAAGAGCCGCACGTCGCAGAACTGCGCCGCCATGTAGGCGATCATCGATGCGGCGACCGCGCCGAAGGCGAGTTGCCGCACCTCGTAGAATACCGGCAGGCGGCCCGCCGCATCGGGGACGGGCAAGCCGGTGGCCGCGTCCATCGGCTCGAATCCCGGCAGGGCCCCGCCCAGCCAGAGCAGGAACACCACCCAGCCGTTCAGGAGCAGGCCCACCCACACCATGTCCCGGGCACGTTTCTCGCCGTACAGCTCGCTGATCAGGTCCGTGCAGAGAAACGTTATCGGGTAAGGCAGAACGCCCACCGCGACGACCATGGGTATCGAGGTGCCGAATAGCGTGAACGACAGGTCGATGAAGCGGCTGATGCCCAGTACGTTCAGCAGCGCCAAGGTGCCCAGGAACACGCCCGAGAGAACCAGGAACACGCGCTGCCGGCGCTTCCTGTAGTCCGGCTTCTCCGCGGCACCCGCCGCGTTTCCTGCCTTCTGCGTGGCCTCGCTCAAAACAGTTCCGCGACTTCCGCGACGGATTTGCGCAGCCGCTCCTCGTCGATGCCGCCGATGCGCAATCGCGTCACCACCATGTGGGTGGTGCCCAGCGCCTCCCGGTACTCGTCCAGCTTGGCGGCGACGAATCCCCGGTCGCCGACGATCGCCCAGTCGTCCACCGTCGCACGGTCGTCGCTGCGCGGCCGGCCTGCGCTGTCGAGCCGCGCCTTCAGTTCGTCCACTTCGCGGCGGCGATGTCCCAGGAACACCGTGCGCATGATCGGCCGCACCGCCACCTCGTCGTGCCCGGCGCCCGCTGCTGCCTCTTCGTGCAATCTGAAGTTGTCCTGCAGATTCTCGAGCGCCTCCATGGGCGATGCCAGGTAAGGCAGCCCCAGCCGTCCGGCCTGGGCGAGCGCCTTGGGGCCGAACGCGGCCACCCAAACGGGCGGGTGCGGCTTCTGGACCGGCAATGGGTCGAGCACGACAGCTTCTCCGCCCTCGCCGGCATGCACCGCCTCGCCCCTCCAGGCGCGCATCATCACGTCAAGGTTGCGCTCGAACGTTTCACGCTTTTCCCTCGGCGCCACGTCGAATGCGCGCAACATGGCGGACGCATAGCCCCGCCCCACGCCAAGGATCACCCGTCCGTTCGACAGCCGATCGAGAACCGCTACCTGCTCGGCCGCCTGCAGGGGATTGCGCAGCGGGACGAGGTAGGAGGTGGTGCCGAGCCGCAGCCTCTCGGTTCCGGCGGCTACCGCGGCCAGCAGCATCAGCGGATCGGGAATGGCATCCGGAATGAAGTGGCTCTCCGGCAACCAGAAGGATTCGTAGCCCAGGGATTCGGCAATCGTTGCCTGCCGGGAGAGCGATGCCGCCGACCGGTCGCTGAAATCCCAGGGAGTCAGACCCGGCCGCATCTTCACCAGCCCGCTTTTGCCCGTACGGCGGGCTTGCGCCGCCGAAGTTCGCATGTTCGCGCTTTCCGGCCTGATTGCATCATTCGCTGGAACTCTCCTGCTGGACCCTTTGCGCAATCATCATCGCACGCACGCTCGCAACCACCGCTGCCGCGTGCCGGCGCACCGCGAAGTCGGCATACAGCGGATCGTCGTCGAGCAGCACGCACCGTTCCGACTGCCCGCAGGGGAACCGCGCGCCCCGCCCGAAGTTGTTGCCCGCGGGCCCGTAGGATCCGAACCTGCCCGGGTCCTCGTGCGCCTGCCAGAAAATCTCCCAGGTCACGGGCAGCCCGGTGACCGGCTGCTGGACGGCCGCGAGGGTATCCTGCGCCGCCTCTTCGAGCACGGTGTGGAAATCGGCCGCCGGTTTCATCGCCGCTTCACAACTCCCTTCGACCAGTCCGGAGACCGCTTCCTCGTCGACCGGATACCGGTCGAACCGATCCTTGAGCGTCAGGCGCCACCAGCGCGTGGCATAGACCGGCACCGCGTGGGAGGGCGAGGTGACATCCTGCACGTAGCCGACAACGCGCCCGAGCTCCCGGTAGCGGTCGTTGGCCTGATGCGCCGCCCCGATACGCCGGACGACCTCGTCGAAATGCTCGTGAAAGCGGGTATCGATCACCCACAGTATGTCCCGGTCGCCAACACCGCTGCGGTCGTAGTAGTTCCATCGGAACATGCGCACGAACAGGTTGGCATCCGCCTGCCGCGTGTTGGCCTTGGCGATGAGGCGTACCTGCAGCGCGTTAACCCCCGGCACCCCGGACCCCGCCACACAGCGATTGAGCTGCTTGGCCGCGACGAAAGTGAGCTTCTGGTGAATGTCCGACTCGTAGCCACGGGCCGTGCCCGGCGCAAAACCGGCAAGCAGGCAGAGCGCGACAATGCCTGCTGCGAAAATCCGGGCGTGCCGGAAAGGCGCATGTAAGTGGCTTGTCGAGATAGTAATCACCCAGGCTGTTTGGCAAACTTCCCGCCCGACCCCTTGAACCGTTTCGACGGGAGGCATAGTGAAAGCCGCCGTACTGCGTGAAGTCAACACACCGCTGCAAATCGAAGATGTCCAGCACGGCAACCCCGGCCCCCGGGAGGTGCTGGTGCGCACCCGCGCGGCGGGCGTATGCCATTCCGACCTGCACTTTCAGGACGGTTCCTGGCCGCACATGCTGCCGGCGGTGCTCGGCCACGAGTCCGCCGGCGTGGTCGAAGCGGTGGGCAGCATGGTCAGCTACGTCAAGCCGGGGGATCACGTCATTACATGCCTTTCAGCCTTCTGCGGGCATTGCGAGCAGTGCCTGACCGGCAACATGGCCCTCTGTTTCGAGCCGGAATTGCAGCGCCCCCCCGACGAGGAGCCGCGTCTTGCCAAGAACGGCGAAGGCCTCGCCCAGTTCCTCAACCTCTCGTCCTTCGCCGAGTACATGCTTGTCCATGAGCACGCGCTCGCCAAAATTCGCGAAGACATGCCCTTCGACCTGGCCGCCCTGATCGGCTGCGGCGTCACCACCGGTGTCGGGTCCGTGATCCACACGGCCGGCGTGGAACCCGGCAGCAGCGTCGCCGTGATCGGCTGCGGCGGCGTGGGACTATCGGCCATCAACGGCGCCGCCATCGCCGGGGCCGGGCGAATCATCGCCATCGATGTCGTTCCAAGCAAGCTCGACCTGGCGAAGGAATTCGGCGCCACGGATGTGGTGAATTCCGCCGAGGTCGATCCGGTCGGTAGCGTTCGCGAACTCACCGGGGGAGGCGTGCACTATTCATTCGAAGCCATCGGGCTGGCCAAGACGGCCCAGCAGGCATTCAAGATGGTGCGCCGCGGCGGCACAGCCACGGTCATCGGCATGATTCCCGTCGGCACCATGGTGGAGATCCACGGCCCCGAGTTCCTGGGCGAAAAGAAACTTCAGGGCTCCAACATGGGTTCCAACCGGTTCCGCGTGGACATGCCCCGTTTCATCGACTTTTACCTTCAGGGGAAGCTGCACCTCGACAAGATGATCTCCGGGCGAATCCGGCTGGAACAGGTCAACGAGGCCCTGGAACAACTCAAGACCGGGGAAGTCGCCCGCAACGTCATCATGTTCGACTGACCCGCCGGCCGGCTGCGGCGGCAGCCCCGACGACTCCCCAGCACTCATCCATCCGGCCGCTGCAGGCCAATCCGCGCATGCCGGAACCAGATCGCGCCCTGGCAATTCAGTAGTCGGGACGAAAAGCGGTCAGCGAATGCCGATGTATCCGAAGCGTCCCGACCGGTAGACCCTCAGCAGAATCTGTTCGGTGCTCATCCGCGCCGCCTCGCGCAGGTTGCGCAGGTCGCGGATGGCCTGACGGTTTGCCTCGACGATCACGTCGCCCGGCCGCAGGCCCGCCCGGGCCGCCTTGCTGTCGGCTTCCGCGCCGGTCACCAGCACCCCGGCGCCAACCTCCTCCTGATCGCGGAAGTTCTGCAACTCGGTGCCGGAGAGGCGCCGGTCGATTCGGGAGCCCCGCACCTTCTCGAGATCGTCCTCCTTGACATCGAGTTCCAGGTCCCTGGACTTGCCGTCCCGCAGCACTGCCAGGTCGACCTTGTCGCCGATGAATATGGTCGCGGTCTGGCTCTTGAACTCGTCAACGTTGCTGACTTCACGGTCGCGTACCCGGGTGATGATGTCGCCCGCCTCCAGGCCCGCGGCTTCCGCCGAGCTTTCCGGCATGACCTCAACCACCAGTACGCCTTCCCGATAGTCGACGTCGAAGGCCTCTGCCAATTCGACCGCCAGGTCCTGGACGACGATGCCCAGGTGACCGCGCCGTACTTCGCCGTGGTCGATGAGTTGCCCCATGACGGCCCGGACCATGTTGGCGGGAATGGCGAAGCCGATGCCGACGTTCCCCCCTGACGGGGCAAAAATTGCCGTATTGATGCCCACCAGGCTGCCGTTCAGGTCCACCAGCGCGCCACCGGAATTGCCCGGATTGATGGAGGCATCGGTCTGAATGAAGTCCTCGTACCCCTCGATGCCCAGGCCGCTGCGGCCGAGCGCGCTGATGATGCCGCTGGTGACCGTCTGGTTGAGCCCGAAGGGATTGCCGATCGCCACCACGAAGTCGCCGACGCGCAGGTCGTTGGAATCGGCAAACCCGATCTCCACCAGTTTTTCCGGGTCCACCTTCAGCACCGCCAGGTCGACCTGGGGATCGCTGCCCACCAGTGACGCCTCGAGCAACCGCCCGTCGGCAAGGGTTACATCGATGTTGTCGGCACGCTGCACGACGTGGTTGTTGGTGACGATGTACCCGCCTTCCGCATCCACTACCACGCCGCTGCCCGCACTGCGGGTCTGGCGGTACCGCTGCCGGTCCGGAACGTTGAAAAAGCGGCGGAAGAAGGGGTCTTCGAAGAGGGGGTTCCGCACCGGCACGGTGGTGGACGTGGCGATGTTCACCACGGCGGGATTGACCCGCTCGAGCATGGGCGCCAGCGTTGGCATTTCCTGGCCGCCGGGCAGTTCCAGGGGCAGGGCCGCGTATGCGGGCGTGCCCACGGCCGCGGGCAATGCCAAGGTCGCCGCAACGAGCGTTGCAGCCAGAGAATTGCGATACATTCGTGTTACCCGTTCGCCCATGGGGCTGTTCGGCCCCAAATTGTATTGGAGCGGGAAACGGGACTCGAACCCGCGACAGCTTGCTTGGGAAGCAAGGGCTCTACCAACTGAGCTATTCCCGCAGAAAGCGTTACCGCGAACCGGCACAGGCGTTTCGATTGCCCCGGCTCGGGAAGGCGTGCCCGCATTCTAATGCATTCGCCGTCAGCGGTGCGACGGCAACGGCCACCGTTTCAGGCCAGCTATTGGCGGAAAGGGATGTCACACGGGTCAAGTTCGCAGCCGGTCACTGTTTGCTCGTCGGACTGGGGCATTGCCCCTCCAGCACGGTGCGAAAGACATCCGTATCCACATTCCCACCGGTTAGAATCGCCGCGACCCGCCTGCCCCGCTGCCGGCTTCGTTCCTGCATCAGCGCGGCGAACGCAGCGGCGCCCGCCCCCTCCGCAACGTTATGGGTGTCGGCATAGAGGGCGCGCATCGAGGCGGCGATTTCCTCCTCGGTGACCTGAACGACCCGCGCGGCGCCGCTGCTGATGATGGCGAATGGCTCCGGCATCGGCACCCGGCAAGCCATGCCGTCGGCAAAGGTGTCCGCGGAGTTGGTCTCGACAATCTGCCCCGCGGCCAGGCTCAGCGCCACGGCCGGTGCTTCCGCCGCCACCACGCCCACGATCTCGGTGGTCAGTCCCAGCAGGTCGCGCGTGCGGATGAGCCCGCAGATTCCCGAGCCCATGCCGATGGGCACATACACCGCATCGAGGTCCTCGAGCGCGCGGAACAGTTCCAGGGCGTAAGTCGCCACGCCCTTCACCAGGGCCGGATGAAAAGCCGGCGCGAACAGCAGCCCTTCCTGCTCGGCACGCCGCCCGGCTTCCACCCTCGCCACGTCGAAGTCGCGGCCGTGCACGACGACGTCAGCCCCCCAGCCCCGCATCGCCGCGTTCTTTTCCGCGCTGTTGCCCTCCGGCACCAGCACCGTGACCGGCACGTCATGCAGGCGCGCAGCGAAGGGGATGCTCTGCCCGTGATTGCCCCGCGTGGCCGTGACGATGCCGCGCGGCAATTCGGAGCCACGCGACAATTCGTCCAGGTACACCAGGCCGCCCCGTACCTTGAAGGCCCCGATCGGCGTGTGGTTTTCGTGTTTCAGCCACACCTCGCAGCCGGCCCGGCTGCACAGCCCCGGCCAGCGATAGACCGGTGTCGGTGCCAGGTGCGGGGCGAGCAGGGCGCCGGCTTGTTCGAGTTCGTCGAGAGTGAACACGTCGAAAACCGCTCAGCCGCCGCTCGAGATCAGCGATACTCCAGTCAGGAACATGACATAGTAAATGAGGGTCCACACCCAGACGCCCGCGATCGTCCAGGCCGCCAGCTTGTTGGCGGGGGCGCCCAGCACCACGCCGGCGACGGCAGTCAGAGCGTGCCCCAGAATCATCGGGGCGAGCAGGCCGACCCCGACCGACCCGTATCGAACCAGGAATCGCTCGGTACGGGTGAACACCACGCTGTCCATGCCGTAACGCTGCACCAGCCAGCGCCTGATCGGTTGCGACAGGTAAACGAAGAACAGCGTTCCGAGCGTTCCCGAAACGGCAATGACCAGGAACGCCGGCTCGATGGGCCCGTCCATGGCGAGAATGACCGGCAGCGGGAAGCTGATTTCAATGAATCCCAACAGGAAAATGCTGATCAATGCCATCGAGACTCCATCGACTGCAGAGCGGACGCCCGGTCGAGGGCGGTGCGCGATGGCGACAGCATATAGACGCACCGATCGGGAATCCAAGCGCGATTGCGTCCGGGGCCGGGAGTGGCCCAGCCCTTGCCAAGGGCCGCAATTCGGCCCCAACCCCATAAAACCGCCCTTCGGGACCTCACTGGTGCCAGGCGCCGGAAACGTCTACGGTTGCCACATCCAATGATCGGGGAGCAGGCATGGAAGTCGCGAACAGGATCGTCGTCGTTACCGGCGGCGCCAGCGGGATCGGCAGGGCGATGTGCGAGCGCTTCGCGAAAGAGGGTGCGCGGCACGTGGTGGTGGCCGACCTGAACGGCGACGGCGCCGCCGAAGTCGCCTCGGCCATCGGCGGCACCAGCCGGCGGGTCGATGTCGGTGTGGAGCAGGACATCGTCTCGCTCATCGATGCCACGGAAAGCGACATCGGGCCGATCGACCTGTTCTGCTCAAATGCGGGCATCAGCACGGGCCGGGAGCTCGATGAGCCGGACGAGGTGTGGGATGCCATCTGGCGGGTCAACACCATGGCGCACGTCTGGACCGCGCGCCACCTGGTGCCGCGCATGATAGCCCGCGGCGGCGGCTACCTGCTGAATACGGCGTCGGCCGCCGGGCTGCTCACGCAGATCGGCTCTGTCACCTACGCGGTCACCAAGCACGCGGCCGTCGCCCTGGCCGAGTGGATCGCCATCACCCACGGCCGGCAGGGCATCAAGGTCTCGGTGCTCTGTCCTCAGGCGGTGCGCACCGCCATGACGGCGGACGGCCCCGGCGTCGCCGCGGTGGACGGCATGATCGAACCGGAACAGGCGGCGGATGCCGTGATCGAAGCACTACGGGAAGAGCGCTTTCTCGTGCTGACGCACCCGGAAGTCGCGGAATACATCAAGCGCAAGACTTCCGACTACGACCGTTGGCTGCACGGGATGCGGCGGTTGCAGGAGCGTTTTCTGGAAGAGTCTCAATAGAGCAGTTTTTTCGCCCCCGATCTACCACTTCAAAAGTTCGAGGGTGGGCGTTTCCGGCATCTCCTCGGCGAGCAGCCAGCGGATGAAGATAATCGCCTCGCTGTAGCCGGCGGTACTGATCCAGTTGTGCTCGACGGGTCTGTGGCTCAGGTGGATGACATGGCTGCCGTCGGGCTCGGCGACCGCGGTCTGCTTGTTCAGGCAGACCGGAAAGTCGTCGAAGTTGGTGGACTGCATCAGGAAGTTCCAGGTCTGCAGGCCCCAGTAGCAGGCTTGTGGTGACCGGAATCGAATCTTGAGGTATTCGTTTTCCTCCAGGCGGTAGCGGCAGAAGCAGTAGACGTTGTCGACGGTTCCCCAGCCGCCCTGTTCCGCATCGAACTCGAAAGGCGGCAGGAACACGTTGATGGGAAACTGCACCGGCAGGGGCGCGACCCAGGTCGTGCACTGGAAGAACATCGCCATGGTGCGGATGCGCCTTGCCAGTTGCTCGTCCGTGAGCGGCAGCCGGGCGGGTTGCGGCGCAACGTTCTCGATGCTGAGCAGGCTCTCCTGCGAGTTGGGGCGGTCGAAGAAGTATTCGCGGGTGAACAGCGTCACCGAGTCCGGATCGATTCGGAATTCGTTGGGTCCCTGGGGATTCGGCGTCAGCTTTATCTCGAACGAGCCATCCTCCTCGAAGGCGATGTCCCGCTGATTGACGCTGAGCGACACCCGGTCCGCCAGTTCGCCGTGCGGGTCGCCGCCGTAGAGGCAGAAGCTCAGGTAGCAGCTGTCGAAACGCTGCCCCCTGATGACGTACTCCTGGTCGCCGCGCACCTGCGTGAAGTAGTAGACCGCGTCGACGTTGTCGCCGTAGAGCTTGCGGTTGCCGTCGGAGAGCAGCATGAGCTGCGGCCGCAGGGGGTCGTTGTGCAGGTAGAAGTCCACCGCGGTCTGCAGCAGGTGGAAGATGTGCCGGTAACCGTCGACCTTGCCCTGGTGATCCAGCCCTTTTTCCGGATCGAGGAAGGTCTGGTCCGCATTGCGGATCACATCGAGAAATTCGTTCAGGGCTTCCTTGCTTTGCATGATCTGTCGTTTTCCGGTTGTTCCGTATATTCCGCTGCGTTTTTCAGGCGATCCGCTGGTCCCGCGCCGCGTCCAGGCCATCCAGGAATTCCAGGTAGCCCGAGAAGTGGTTTTCGATCTCGGCGGAATCCAGCCCGAACATGTTCAGCGAATATTCGTGCCTGCCGTGCTTGTCCTTTTGTTCACTCTCGAGGAAGGCTTGCATGCGGGCCGCGCTCGCCTCATCGAGACGCCATCCGAACCGATCGTATATGTGTTTCACAACGCCCATCTGGTCGTCCACGAAGTCATCGAACGCGAGGTCGACGATCTGGCCTTCCCGGTTCAATGCCTGGCGGGCACTCAGAAAACGGTCGAAGTACCCCGCCCACAGGCGCAGTTGCTCGCGACCGGTTCGTTCGACGCTCTCGGTGTCGGAATACAGTGACCGCATGGACGAGACCAGGCTGGTCAGGGAAGGCACGACGCTCGACGGGTGCCGGTGCGGCACGATGACCCGCGCATCGGGATAGACCTCGAACAGGGCTTTCAGGCGCATGAGGTGTACCGGGGACTTCAGCAGCCACCGGGTTCTGCGCACACCACCCGACTGCAGGAACTGCAGGAACCTCTTGTGCCAGCGCAGGTTCGCCAACTGGTCGGCGGCGTCGAAGAACCACTCGTGGTAGCCGGGCAGGTAGGCCGTCGCGATGTACTGAAAACTGGTGAAATTCAGCGCCGTCACCCCAACGCACTCCTGGGGCGAGTCGGCTTCCATGTAGTGCTTCTTCCTGAAGTCCGGAACCAGCTTGAAGATCTGGTCGAACTCCTTGCGTATGGCGGCGATGCGGTCGTTGTCCAGATAGTCGTCCGGCGTCGGCGCCGGGTACGGCAGCAGGCACTCCCAGGAAAGGGGCGAGCGGTGCGCGGCGTCCCGGAACAGCAGCGCCTGCAGAATCGACGTTCCGGACCGCGGCATGCCGATGATGAACACCGGTTCGGTGATCGGTTCTTCGAGAATCTCCGGGCGTTCGGCAATGGCCTTCTCCACCCGGAAGCGGGACTCAGCCATTCTCTGGATGGTGCGGTTCAGCGCGAAGGCACCGAA
Source organism: Pseudomonadales bacterium (assembly GCA_963663395.1). Lineage (GTDB taxonomy): Bacteria > Pseudomonadota > Gammaproteobacteria > Pseudomonadales > Azotimanducaceae > Azophilus. The sequence goes on along the minus strand of OY760226.1, from coordinate 1,414,903 downwards.
CGGGTTCAGGCCGGAGTCCGCCTCGAGCGAGGCAATCAGCCGATCGAGCCCTTGCGTCATCGCATCGTCGGCAAAGGAAAAGCCCGCCGCTCGAGCCGCCTTGTCCAGGATGCGCTCGCGGTCCAGGCGGAACAGGTCGAGCCCCAGGCGCCCGGCGATAGCGCCGGCGACATTGAAGATCCTGAGGTTCCTCGAATGCTCGATGGCGACTGGGGAGTCGTACACGGGGCCTCAGGTCAGCTTCTTGAGCTTCGCCGCAATCGAAAAGTCACCGGCCACCTTGATCTTCCCGGATGCGACAGCCATGAACGGCTTGATCTCCTTTCTCTGGAGTTTGCCGTAGGTGTCGAGGGACATGCGCACGGTGCATTCCGCTTCTACCTCCCGGCCCGTCTCGATGGAAACGAGATTGCTGTCCCCCGTTCCGTCGACCAGCAGGCGCTCATCGTCGAGCTGGAACAGGAGGGACTTGCCCAGCGGGTCGATCAAGCGGGCCTTCTCCGTCATGTCGGCACAGATTTCTTCCATGTTCATGGTTTGCGTCCCTCGTGTAGAAACAGGCTGGAAGGGGGTGTGGCGCTCTCAGGCAGCGTCGAGTTGCGCGCGTATTTTCGCCGCGTGGTCGGCGAGTTCCGCCGCATCGGCCATGCTGCGGGCATGCAACGGCATCGCCACGCCGCCTTCCCGGGGAATGACGTGGAAATGGATGTGAAACACCGTCTGCCCGGCCTCTGCGCCGTTGAGCTGGGCAATCATCATGCCTGGCGGACTGAAGGCCGCCCGCACCGCCCGGGCCACCCGCTTCGTCGCCACGATCAGATGCGACAGGCCCTCATCGCTCAAGTCGAACAGGCTCTCCGCCGGCTCCCGCGGGATCACCAGCGTATGGCCGGGGGCCTGGGGCATGAGGTCCATGAAAGCCAGGCAGTGTTCCTCGTCGAGGACCGTGTGCGCACTCGCCTCGCCGCGCAGAATTTTGGCGAATATGTTGTTTGAGTCGTAGGCCATGGCGCGCATACTATCAGCCTGAAACCCGGTCAGACAGACGACTCTTCCGCGCGGCCGGGCACAGCAGGCAGACCGGGCTACACGCGGTACGAACGTCTCGCAAGCAATGTCATTTGCCGAATCAGCGCGTGCAACGCCAAGCCGGGCCTGCGGGGTGGCGGCCGGAACGCCCGACGTGACATCATCCGGCAATTCGACATGAACCAGGGCCTGTTAACACTATCTGGGCAGTCTCCGCCGGGTCTGAACCTGCGCGAATCAAGGCGCAAGGAGCGTGGTTTGGCCACACCGCCTTCGCGCCGCCTTGCCGGACGAAAAGACAACTCCCGGCAGAGACCGCTCAGATAGTATTGACAGGCTCCAACCCAGGGATTCACACATGGGAATGCTGATTGACGGCAAGTGGGTGCAGGACCGTTTCGACAAGAGAACCCGAGAGGGCAGGTTCGTCCGGACCGAATCGCAGTTCCGGAACTGGATAACGCCCGACGGCGCGCCGGGGCCGACGGGTGCAGGAGGCTTCGGGGCCGAATCCGGGCGTTATCACCTCTACATCGGCCACGCCTGTCCCTGGGCGCATCGCACCCACATCTTCCTGAAGCTGAAGGGCCTGGCTGACATGATCTCAATGTCGGTGGTGCACTGGTTCATGGGCGAGCAGGGCTGGACCTTCGAGCCCGGCGACGGAGTAATCCCCGACAGCGTCAACCACGCCCACGCACTGCACGAGGTCTATCAGGCAGCGGACCCGGAATTCACCGGCCGGGTGACCATTCCCGTGCTGTGGGACAGGAAGACGGGAACCATCGTCAACAACGAGTCGTCGGAGATCATCCGCATGTTCAACAGCGCTTTCGACGGGATCGGGGCCGCCTCGGGGGACTACTATCCCGAGCAACTGCGCCGGCGCATCGATGCGGTGAACCAGCGTGTATACGAGACCCTGAACAATGGCGTGTACAGGTCGGGATTCGCGATGAACCAGGAGGCCTACGAGACGGCCGTCCACCCGCTGTTCGACACGCTTGACTGGCTCGAGGGGCTGCTGGAGGGAAACCGGTTTGTCGTCGGCGATACACTGACCGAAGCGGATTGGCGGCTTTTCCCCACCCTGGTCAGGTTCGACCCCGTCTACCACGGCCACTTCAAGTGCAACATCCGGCGCCTCGTCGACTACCCAAACCTGTGGGCACACACCCGGCGGCTGTACGCCATGCCGGGCGTTGCGGAAACGGTTGACTTGGGCCACATCAAGCGCCACTACTACGGCAGCCACGCCATCATCAACCCGACTCGTGTCGTGCCGGCCGGTCCCGATCTCTCGTTCGCTTGACCGGATCGCGACCCCTTCCACGAGTACACTGACGGCCACCTGCCACGCGATTGGAGCCCCTTGGGATCAAAGATGAAGCGAGATGACAACATGGACGGGCTGGCCTGCGAGATGGCGGCAGCGATTCGCGACGGTGGTACGCTCCCCAAGATGCCCGCCGGCCTTACCCTGGAGGAGGCCTACGAGATCCAGAAGGCCATGGTCGCGGCAGTTACCGGCGACGCCGTGGCTGGCCGCAAGGCGGGGATGACGGCGGCGGCGGCGCAGCAACAGTTCGGCATCGACCACCCGTTGCTGGGCACCCTTTTCGCCGCCGGCCGCATGACGCCCGGCACCTCGTTCCCGAGCCTGCCCGGGGTGATGCTAGAGTGCGAGATCGGGGTCGTGATCGGCGGGGACGGCATGCCGCTGACCGCCGGTCCCGTCATAGAGGTGCCGCGCATGGCGTTTGCGGACGGCGAGGATCTGAACGGAAACATCTTCGTCGCCTGCAGCATCAGCGCCGACCGTTACATTGAAGGCACGCAACAGCCGCTGCTCGACTCCTACGAGGACATCCAGGTCACCCTCACCAGAAACGGCGAAACCCTGAGCTCCGCGCCGGCCACCGAAGCGCTCGGAGGACCCGTGGCGGCGCTGGAATGGATGCTGAACGAATCCCGCGTACGCGGCTTTCCGGTCGTCGAAAACATGCTCTTCATCACGGGCGCCTGCGGCGGCATCCACCCCGCGCTTCCCGGCAGCTACCGCGCCGACTACGGCGCAATGGGCAGTATCGAGTTCATCGTTACCGAGTGACCTACCCAGCGAGTTGATTGCGGTTCAGGCCCCGCCCGGTGCAAACACTCATGGTGCGTGCCCGGTCGGCGACAACGGCACTGTCAGCACGTATCTCCCGCATTCGTCGCATTAGCAATCGAGGACATCAGTTCGCCAGTCGACGCCACTCGGCTGGCCAGGGCAGATTACCCACAGTCTTTTCAGCCATTGCCCATAGCACGTGTGCCGACACTTGCCTGACCCTACGGCAGAACAACTGCTGGGGGCAGTGCATGACGAACGCGGTCAACCACGACCAGAACTTCAAGAACCTGATTCTCGACTATCCGCTGGATGCCCTGGCGTTCTTCGCCCCGGAAGAGGCGCCCGCGCCCGATGACCCGGTGCGCATCGTCCCAGCGCGGCAGGAACAACTCAAGGAACGCTTGGGCAATCGTTTCCGAGAACTGGACGTGCCGTTGCTCGTGGAGTGGTCCGACGGCCGTCGCGAGGCGGTTCTGTTCGTGCTCGAAGAAGAAACCGACTGGCGGCGCTTCTCCCTGCACCGGCTGGCGCACTACTGCCTCGACCTCGCCGAACTGTTCGAGACCAACCGCGTGGTGCCGGTCGCGATCTTTTTGCGGGCCGCCGAGGGAGCCCCCGCATCGCTTACCCTGGGCACCGAGCGCCGCCGTTACCTGACATTCGACACTCTAGCCTGCAAGCTCAAGGAGATACCGTCCGAGCGCTGGCAGCACAGCGACAACCTGGTGGCGCGGGTCAACCTGCCGAACATGCGAAGCTCGGAAGACCGAAAGGTCGAGGTCTACGCCGAGGCGATCCGAGGGTTGCTGGCTCTGGAGCGGGACAGCGACAAGCGGGCCAAATACATCGAGTTCATCGACATCTACGCCGGCCTCACCGAAAATGAGTACCGGCGCTATCAACAGCAGTATCGCGAGGACAGTTCCACCATGGCAGGAGTTATCTCAAGAGCCCGCGAAGAAGGTTTGCAGCGGGGCATGCAGCAGGGTCGCGTCGAGGGGGAGCGTGCGCTCCTGGAACGACAACTGCGACGGCGATTCGGACTGCTGTCGCCCCAAATCTCAGCAAGGCTGGGCCAGGCGTCTGCTGCCGACCTGGAGACCTGGGCCGAAAACGTACTCGACGCGCCAACGCTTGACGACGTCTTCGATTCAAGTAGCTAGCTCGAATGCCCGCGCCCAGCTGCTGAGCCAGGTCCCGGGCGCGCCTGGAGATAGAATCGGCCGGCATCCGCCCGGGATCAGCCCCAGGGCCGGACGATTACCTTGCCGTGGGCATCGGGCCGCGCCAAGTCTTCGAACGCACCTGAAATGCCGTCCAGGCCAACGGTGTGGGTGACGATCGGTTCGACGCTCAGGGTTTCATCCGCGATGCGCTGCAACGTGTCGTGGAACTCCCGCACGCTGTAGCCGAGCACGTACTGCACGTTGAGTTCCTTGTTCACGGCGATCAGCGGCCGCGAGCGGTCCATCTGCAGGCAGACGCCCACCACCACGATTCGCGCCCCGTGCGGAACGTTCAGGAAAATGTCATCGATCATGCCGGGTACGCCAACGCACTCGAAGACCACCAGGGTGTCTCGCACCGCGACGTCACGCAGGCGGTAGGGGCTCTCCTGCCGCGGATCGACCACCAGGTGGGCGCCCATCTCGACGGCGAGTTCGCGCCGCCTTGCCGACAGCTCCGAGACGGCGACCGGCCCGGCGCCACGGGCTCTCAGGTTCGCCGTGACGGCCAATCCGACGGGCCCGGCCCCGATTACGACGATCGCCTCACCACCCGTGAGGCGGGCCATGTTGACGGCGTGGTAACCGACGGCCATGGGTTCGGTGAGTGCGGCACGCTCTTGCGACGTTCCGGCGGGCACCGGCATGAGCAGTCGTTCGGACAGCAGCATGTATTCACCGAACCCACCCGGCGCCTCTTTGGAGTATCCGACCGGAACCCTGGTGGGCCGCGCGAGAACGGGGACGGAGCAAACAAGGTCGCCGGCACGCAACTCGCCATGACTCTCCATGACCTCGGCGCAGAATTCGTGACCGAGGACGACGGGGTCGAAGGTGGTGAGCTTGAAGGCCCCGCCAGCCTCGATGCTCGTGGCGACAAACTCCTCCGTATGCCTGGCAGCATGCAGGTCCGACCCGCAGATGCCGCACGCGACCGACTTCACGACCACTTCGCCGGCGGCGGGAGTCGGGTCCGGAACATCCTCGACCCGGATGTCTCCCCGCTCCATCAGTGCCGCTCGCATATTCGCACACCCCCGTTGCCCGAAAGCGCAGTATAGACTCCAAAGATCGGGCTACGACTTCGAGACCGCCACCTTACGAAACAGGCTCAGACAAACCCGGGGCGATTCAGTTCGAGACCAACCGCGTGGTGCCGGTCGCGATCTTCCTGCGGGGCGCCGAGGGAGCTCCCGCGTCGCTTACTTTGGGCACCGAGCGCCGCCGTTACCTGGCGTTCGACACGCTCGCCTGCAAGCTCAAGGAGATACCCGCCGAGCACTGGCGGCACAGCGACAACCTGGTGGCGCGGGTCAACCTGCCGAACATGCAGAGCTCGGAAGACCGAAAGGTCGAGGTCTACGCGCAGGCGATCCGAGGGTTGCTGGCTCTTGAGCGGGACAGCGACAAGCGGGCCAAATACATTGAATTCATCGACATCTACGCCGGCCTCACCGAAAATGAGTATCGGCGCTATCAACGGCAGTATCGCGAGGACAGTTCCACCATGGCAGGAGTTATCTCAAGGGCCCGCGAAGAAGGTATGCAGCGAGGCATGGAACAGGGTATGGAGCAGGGCATGGAACAGGGTATGCAGCAGGGCATGCAGCAGGGTCGCGTCGAGGGGGAGCGTGTGGTCCTCGAAAGACTGCTGAAGCGGCGATTCGGGCTCCTGTCGCCCGCAGTCACCGCAAGGCTGGAGCAAGCGTCTATTGCCGATCTTGAAACCTGGGCCGAAAACGTACTCGACGCGCCAACGCTTGACGACGTGTTCTACTCAAGTCGCTAGCTCGGATTCCTGGGCATACGGTTGCGCGTCACCAGGGCCAGGGTGTTCCCGGCAGGATCCTCGAAGAAAGCCATCCACTCCGTCTCGCCAGGCGCACCGAAGGTGCCCTCTTCGTCGCGGTAAATTGCGTGCGGTGCCTCGGTGAACCGCACCCCCCTGGATTCGAGTTCGGCGACGCGCCCCTCAATGTCGTCTGTCCACAGGTACAGAATGGAATTTTCGGCGGGTGCCTTGCTTCGCTCAAATAGAACACGAACGCCATCGAAGTCGAAAAACAGCAGTCCCGGCGGTTCGAACCGCGCCACGAACCGAGCGCCGAGGACATCGCCGTAGAACGCCTCCGCTACATCAAGGTCTGCTACGGCCATGGCCAGTTGGTACAGTTTCATCGCTGTGTTCCCCTCGCCGTCGACGGCCCCAGGTCAATCTGTCAACAACTCACGTACGGCGCCGCTCTGGGTGTACATCTCGGGTCGGAATGGTACCAGCGAGCCTGCTGCCGAGTCGGGCCGGACGACGATTGACCATCAGTCCAGTCGTTGCGGGAGTCCCTGAGTGATTTTCGGCAAGACCTGTTACATTGCCGCTCCGCACGCAGTACAAGAATGGGTGACATGAGAAATACGATCGCATGGATGGGCGTACTGCTGTTCGCCGTGGCCTGCGGCGAGCAGCCGCCGGAAGAGGCCGGAAAACCTACCGCTGCCGCGCCAGCTGACCAAACGCAGGCCGAGCCCCCGGCAATCGAGCCGAACCCGCTCAGGAACGCCTACTTTGGCGACACGCACATCCACACGGTGCTTTCCATCGACGCCTACCTCATGGGCACGCGGCGCACGCCGGACGATGCCTACGACTACGCCAGGGGCGGGGCCATCGAGCATGCAACGGGCTTCGTGATGCAGATGCGCAAACCCCTCGACTTCCTGGCCGTCTCGGACCATGCGTTCTACCTGGGCATCGGGCGCGAACTCGGCGACGAGAATTCACCCTACGCAGGGCACCCGCTAGCCCCGGCCGTTCGGGGCGCTGACAACGCGGAAGGTTCGGTGGCCGCTTTCGGGGCGATGGTTGAGTACCTTCGCGCCACCGTCAACGACCCGGACGCAGAAGACGATCTGGACGACCGCGACGTGGCCCGGTCCGCCTGGCAGGAGATCATCGAGTCGGCCGAGCGCCACAACGACCCCGGCAACTTCACCACCTTCATCGGCTACGAGTACACCACCTCCGGGCCGGAACTGCAGAACCTGCACCGCAACGTGATCTTTCGCAGCGGCCAGGTGCCGGTGCAGCCGTTTTCCATGCTCGACTCGCGCAACCCGGAAGACCTGTGGGCCTGGATGGAAGCCAACCGTGCCCAGGGCATGGAGTCGATCGCCATTCCCCACAACTCGAACGGCTCGGACGGCTGGATGTTCCAGCAGACCGACTGGGCCGGCCAGCCGATCGATGCCGACTACGCACAACTGCGCATGCGCAACGAGCCGCTTGTAGAGAACACCCAGGTGAAGGGAACCTCGGATACCCATCCGCTGCTCTCGCCCAATGACGAATGGGCCGATTTCGAGTTGATGGAGCTCAGGGTGGCCAGCGACCAGGCCTCGCGCGCACCCGGCAGCTATGTTCGGGAAGCCTGGCGGAACGGCCTGGCGATGGAAGAACAGGATGGCTTCAATCCCTTCCGCTTCGGCGTGATCGGCTCGTCCGATACCCACAATGCGGCGGGCTCATTCGAGGAAGACAACTACTGGAGCAAGACCGGTCTGACGGACATCGAGCCGTCCATGCGCGGATCGGTGCCGTTGCCCGACTCAGCTCCCGGGGATCCGGAATATGCCCAGGGCGCCTCCCGCTTCTGGGGCGCTTCCGGGCTCGCCGGCGTGTGGGCCGAGTCGAACACCCGGGATGCCATATTCGATGCATTCCGGCGCAAGGAGACCTTCAGCACCAGCGGCCCGCACATCCGGGTGCGGTTCTTCGCGGGTTACGACATCGATGAGTCGCTGCTGTCAGCTCCCGACAGCATCGCAAAGGCCTACGCGAAGGGCGTGCCCATGGGCGCCGACCTGGAGGCTGGCGGTGAGCGCGCCCCCCGCTTCTTCGCCTGGGCGGCCCGCGACACGGACACGGTGGCGTTGCAGCGACTGCAGGTCATCAAGGGCTGGGTCGAGGATGGCGAGACGCGGGAAGCGGTCATCGACATCGCCTGTTCCGACGGCGGCACGGTAGACCCCCTCACCCAGCGCTGCCCGGACAATGGTGCAGGCGTCGATTTGAGTACCTGCGCGGTGACTCCCGACAAGGGCGCGGGGGAACTCAAGGCGGTGTGGCAGGATCCGGACTTCGATCCCGCCCAGCGCGCCTTCTACTACGTGCGCGTACTGGAAAATCCCAAGTGCCGCTGGTCCACCTGGGACGCGATTCGCGCGGGCGTTGCCCCTCGACCCGACATGCACGCAACGATCCAGGACCGCGCCTGGTCGTCGCCGATCTGGTATCGGCCGTGATCGTACCCTGACGAGCACACCATCGAGGACATGCCGAACGACGACCCGGAACGCGACGGCCCTGGATGGCTGGGAAGTGCCGGAGTCCGCAAAACGCCTCCGCTCGCAGAACTCGTGTTTTCAGTGCCCTGCTACCAACGCATCGAGCCTCTGAGCTGCAGACTGGGGTCGGTCTCTGCGTGACTCCAAGCTGACCGATTACGTGGGGTATCAGGGATCGCCCGCAGCCATGCAACGAACACCCACCGTCTCCGAAACCCTGCAGTTGTGCACCCCGATGGCGTCCCGTGCCAGCCCCCCGTTCGCCACCCGGCAGTCGAGCAGGCTCGTCTCGTCGCCGTTGCAGAGCAGGTCATCCAGCCAGAAGGGGCCTGTGCCGGCGCCGAAGTACGAACGTAGGAACCGGCCGGCGTTCGGCTCCGAACGCTCATGGCCGACCGCTTTGCAGACCACGTCGGCTTCTTCGTTGGTCCAGTAGTCGTCGCAGACCACTCCCCAGCGAGCGGGCGTGGTGTCGGTGACATCGTCGTCAGCGCAGACTTCCACGCGGCCCTCCTTGGCGTCGCTGCCGTCCGACAGACGCATCGATCCTTCCGGACCCGTGCAGTGCTCGCCCGGTGGTGTGATGTTCTCTACCGGGTGATCGGTCAGGGCTTTGACCGGGTTGTCCGCGCTGTCCCGAATGGGCTCGCCGTCCGTTTCGGCCGGAGGGGTATGGCTCACCGTCACCGTATCGCCAATGGAAACGGCAGATGAAAGCAAGAGCGCAATGCTGCTGTCCGCAATGCTCACGGCTATGTCGTCCGAGAAGACGATGCCGTCCACCGTCACCGAAAAGGCGCTTGTCGGCAGGTCGGTTGTGGCCAGGGCCTCATCGTAGGCGAGTTCCAGTCTGGTGTATAGCGCCGTCGCGGAAACCAGGGTCGGCGAGGTCAGGTCCACCGTCAGGGTGTGCGCCACCTCCGGGGCCGGCAGGAAGGGCGGCTTGGTCGCGTTCACCGTCACCGTTACGCTCGGCTCGCCGATGTACTCCGCCGCGGCAGGCACGTCGACCGACCATGTGCCGTCGCTGCCCGAGGTGGCGGTCAGCGTCTCGCCGGCAATTTCCACGGTGACCGTGGCGTTGCCCACGGCACCCGACTTGTCGTCCTGCACCGTACCGGCGATGCTGAAGCCGTTCGCTTTTTCCCGGATGTTCACCACGTCGTCATCGGCGGCGGTAACGACGTTCAGCGACAGCGGTGGCCCCGGCCGGAACACGCTCAGGGCGTAGATCAGCTTCGTGCCGTCTTCCGCATCGACCTGTACCTTGAGGACGGTCGCGCCGAGCATCAGCCCGGCCTGGAAGCCGTCCGTCTCCCCGTCTGCGTCGGCAAGCTCGCTCTCCGTGCCGTTGAGGTAGGTGAGCGCGGCGCCGGCGTCACTGGCCGCCGCGTCCAGCGTGATGGTCTCGACGCCGACAGGCACTTGTGCGTCGTAGTTGAGAACGGCCGGATCGAAAGTCGGATCGAGCGTGATGCCGTTGCCGCTGTCGGTCTCGGTCAGCGCCAGCCGGCCCAGGGTGGCATCGTCGCTGGGCGGCAGTGGCGGGTCGGTGATGGTCGCTACCGCGCGGATGCTCCTGGAGTCTGAAAGCTCTACGACCTCGCCGTTCTGCTGCAGATCCGGAATGTTGGCGCGGCTCGCGATCGTGGCGAGACTCGCGATGGATCCACGGTCCCAGCCGAGTTCGGCGAGGAAACGCTCGGGTTCCTCTTCCTCCATGTCGTCCACGGTCCGGATTGGCGTCAGGACCATGCGCGCCTCGTACCCGTCGCCTTCGGCGGAGAAGTCCGATGCCTTGACGTCGAGTGTCGTGGAAGTCACCTCGTAATCGTCCGGCGGCACCGCTTCGATCGAAATCGCCGCCCAGGCAATCGAATAGGGCGCACTCTTCCCCGGCGTCATGTCGTTGCCGCGCAAACGCATGACGCGCCAGACGTCGTCGGCTTCCGTAAACGTTTTAGTGTTGTTCGTGCGCAGAACGGCGTAGAACTGTGCCGCTTCCCCCTCGACGACGGTCAGGTCGAGCGGATCGACGGTGAGTGTCATCTGGAAATCGTCATCGCGCACGGCAACCGCCGCACTGCTGTTGTCCGCATCCACTTCGTAGCCGCTACCTGCCGCGATCGCGACAGTCACCGTGCCATGGCTCTCCTTGATCGAATCGTCCTCGATGGGCCGGTAATAGACCGCGGCGTCGCCATCGGGGAACGTCACCGTCCGGGATCCTTCGTTCGACGCCGGCACGAAGTCGCCGACCGTCTCGCCGACCGTCTCGGTGACTGTCAGGTTCACAGTGAGTTCGCCGGTGCGGTCGCCGGTGCGGATCAGCACCCAAGCGCCGCACGGGACTTGTTCCGCGCTGCCGGGATCGCCCTCGATCTCGAACAGGTGGCCTCCGGTACCTGCCGCGAGAGTGGGCGGCTCGATCGAGACCTGGGGCAGGTTCTGCTGGGCCAGCGCCGGAACCACAGTGCCGAGAAGGAAGACGGCACAGACCGGCACGGGCCTGAAAGCGTGCACCAACCTGCCGAAACAGGCCCGTGCCAGTCGCGTTGAGAAATCTCGGGAACGATGCCCCAAAGAATGTTTGCAGCAGGCACAATAGCGGTGCAGGCCGGTAACGCAGGGACTGGCATCGAGTGTACTCCGGCAGGGAAAACGGGCCACGGATGGGCCCCTTTTGTTTTGACAGAGGTAGTGATTCGATTCGCCTCTCATGCTGCTCTCTCATAACGGTGCTCTTGTCGCTATAGACCGGGGAATCCGCAGTTGATTCCGCGGGAGAGCGCGGGACGTGGCTCGAAGCGCGGTCTGCACGCGCTTTCGCTGCTCAGCCGGCAGGTGCCGGCCTACGGGGAATCAGCCGTTTCGCCACGTCCGTGTCCTGCCCACACGCACCTTTCCAGCAAAGTCGGCGACCATGACGCCTACCCCAGCGTACCGGGAGGCGGGGTTCGAGAACTTCCGGGAGGCGGCGCGGTCCGGGATCAGAACCTCGATTGCGGTGTCGCCGATCACGTAACGGCCGTAGTCGTTGCGGGGCGCGCGGTTGCACGCCGCACCAGGGCTTCCGTCACGCGTCGAATGCGGTCAAGCGCGCCTACAGGGAGGTCGCTGTACGCGCCTGTCCGTAGAATAGCGGTCGCAGCAAATCACTCGCCGTTCAGCAATTCGATGGCTTCGTTACTCCAGCCAAGCTCGCGCATGATTTCCTCTGTGTGCTCACCCGGTACAGGCGCGTGGCGGCGCAAGGCTGTTGAAAGGGTGTCGTAGCTCACCGGGTCGCGCACGGTGCGATAGGGGCCTTCCGTGGGGTGGCCGACCACGGTCATCATGCCCACGGCCGTCAGGTGCGGGTCATTGAGCAGGTCTTCGAGGTCCAGTACCGGGTTGCACGGAATGGAGTGCCGGTCACAAAGCTCCAGCCATTCCCCGGTGGATCTCGACCGGGCGGACTCGGCGACGATGCGGTACAAAGCCTCAACGTTTTCGATGCGCGAGGCGTGGGTGGCGAATCGGGGGTCCTGCGTGAGTTCCGGTGAACCGATGATGTTGAAAAAGTCCCGCCAGTTGGCATCCGTGTAGGGCAGTATGGCGACCCAGCCGTCGGCGCTCTCATAGGGACGGCGCTCGGGGTTGATCAGGCGCGCGTAGCCCATCTTGCCCTTCGGCGGAACCAGAGCGGCGTCCCTGAAGTGTTCCACCAGGTTGAACGCGGCCATGGTTTCGAACATGGGGACGTTGATCGTCTGTCCATGCCCCGTCTCCCTGCGATGCAGAATCGCCGCCAGAACCGCCTGAACGATGACCAGGCTGCAGATCTTGTCGACGATTACCGAAGGCGCGTAGGCGGGCTTGCCGGTGATCCGAGCCGACAGGGCGGCAAACCCGGAAATGGCCTGAATCGCATCGTCGTAGGCTGCGCGGTCGGCGTAGGGGCCGTCGTCGCCATAGCCGTTGGCGAGGCAGTAGATCAGCCCCGGGTGACGCGCACGCACGTCCGCGGCGGAAAAGCCCAGCCGAGCCAGGGCGGCTGCCCGCATGTTGGTCACCAGCACGTCGGAAGTCGCAATCAGCGCCCACAGCGCCTTGTTGCCCGCATCCGACTTCAGGTCGAGGGCCACGCTGCGCTTGTTGCGCTGGGTGTCCAGTGCCGTGCTGCCCATGCTGAGCCCGTCGGCGCGAATCGAAGCCGCCCTGGCAGGCGCCACTACCTGGATCACATCGGCGCCATGGTCTCCCAACATTCGGGTTGCGAGCGGCCCCATGAGCACCGTGGTCAGGTCGACGACTCGAATCCCTTCCAGCGCCCCGGATCCCGGAGCCTCCTCCGCCATGCGACTCTCCGGGAATTCGACCCGCTCAACTGAGCAGGTCGGACACCGCCCGCCTGGCCATCACTTTCACGAGATGGGCGCGGTATTCCGCGGAGGCGTGCAGGTCGCTGTTGAAACCCGCATCGGGCACCTCCACGCCATCGAGGGACGATGCGCTCAGGTCGGCGTTCAGCATGTCCTCGATGGTGCGTGCGCGAAAAGCGCAGGCACCCGCGCCGGTGACACCCACACGTACCTTTCCGCCGAAGTCAGCGACCATGACGCCCACCACGGCGTACCGGGAGGCCGGGTTCGGAAACTTCCGATAGGCGGCGCGGTCGGGAATCGGGAACTCGATGGAGGTGATGATCTCGCCCGGTTCCAGGGCCGTCTCGAACAGGTCCTTGAAGAAGTCGTCCCCCGGGATGCTGCGTTTGTCCGTATGAACCGCCGCGCCGAGCCCCACCACCGCGGCGGGATAGTCCGCGGCCGGGTCGCTGTTGGCCACCGAACCGCCAATGGTGCCACAGTTGCGCACCTGGGCGTCGCCGATGCGGCCAGCGAGGTTCGCCAGGGCAGGAATGGCTGCCTGCACCTCGGCGGAATCCGCCACCGCGGAGTGGCGCGTGAACGCGCCGACGGTAACCTTGCCGTCACCCACGGCGATGCCGCTCAACGCATCGATGTCGGACAGGTCGATGACATCGGTGGGTGCGGCGAGCCGCTGCCGCATGGTCGGTATCAGGGTCTGGCCCCCGGAGAGATAGACCGGGTCTTCCGCGTTCGCGTAGAGCGCCACGGCTTCCGCCACCGTGGCCGGCTTCACATAGTTGAACTGGTACATCTATTTCCCTCCAAGCGCGCGCCAGACCTGCTCCGAGGTGGCGGGCATGGCGATGTTGTGGCCATCGAGTGCATCGGAGATGGCATTGACGATGGCCGCAGGCGAGCCGATGGCCCCGGCTTCGCCGCACCCTTTCACCCCGAGGGGGTTGTGGGTGCAGGGCGTCACCGTGGTGTCGACAACGAAGTCCGGCAGGTCGTCCGCCCGCGGCATGCAGTAGTCCATGTAGGAGCCCGTCTGCAACTGGCCGTAGTCGTCGTAGCGGCCGTGTTCCATGAGCGCCTGCCCGGCGCCCTGGGCGAGCCCGCCGTGCACCTGGCCGTCGACGATCATGGGATTGATGATTTCACCGAAGTCGTCAACCGCCACCAGGCTCACCAGGTCGACCACGCCGGTCTCTTCATCCACCTCCACCTCGGCGATATGGGTGCCCGCCGGGTAGGTGAAGTTCTTGGGATCGTAGAACGCCTTCTCCGACAGCCCGGGCTCCAGGTCCTCGGGATAGTCGGACGGCACATACGAGGCGAAGGCCACCTCCTGGATCGTCGCCTGGTGGTTGCCGCTGGAGAAGGTGCCGTCCTCGAAGTCGACGTTGTCGTCCGTGGTTTCCATCATGTGCGCGGCGATCTTCTTGCCCTTGGCGATTATCTTGTCTGCCGCGACGATCAGGGCGGAGCCGCCCACCGCCAGCGACCGGGAACCATAGGTGCCCAGGCCGAATTCCATGCGGCCGGTGTCGCCGTGGACGATCTCGATGTCGTCGAAGGGTATGCCGAGCTTGTCGGACACCACCTGGGCAAAGGTGGTCTCGTGGCCCTGGCCGTGGCTGTGCGCTCCGGTGAACACCGAGACCGAACCGGTCGGGTTGATCCGTACCTCGCCGCTCTCGTAGAGGCCCACTCCGGCCCCGAGGGAGATGGCGAGCTGCGAAGGCGCGATGCCGCAGGCTTCGATATAGCAGGCGAAGCCGATGCCCCGGCGCTTGCCCGTCGCCGCAGATGCGCGCCGGCGCGCCTCGAAACCCCCGTAGTCGGCCAGTTCCAGCGCCTTATCCAGGCTCGCCTCGTAGTCGCCGGTGTCGTAGACCAGCGCCACCGGCGTCTCGTAGGGAAAGTCTTCCGGCTGGATCATGTTGAGGCGCCGCAGTTCCGCCGGGTCGCGGCCGAGTTCCCGGGCAGCGGTTTCCACGATGCGCTCCACCACGAAGGTGGCTTCCGGCCGGCCCGCGCCCCGGTAGGCATCCACCGGGCAGGTATTGGTGTAGACGCCGAGCGTCTCGACATAGATGTTCGGCGTCTTGTACTGGCCGGCCAGCAGGGTGCCGTACAGGAAGGTGGGCACCGAGGAACCGAAGGTCGAGAGATAGGCGCCGATATTGGCCGTGGTGCTTACCTTCAGCGCCACGAAGCGCCCGTCACGGTCGAGGCCGAGTTGCGCCTGGGTGATGTGGTCGCGCCCGTGCGCATCCGTCAGGAAGGACTCGTAGCGGTGCGCCGTCCACTTGATGGGCCGGCCCAGCTTGCCCGCCGCCCAGAGCACGATGGTCTCTTCCGGGTAGATGAAAATCTTCGACCCGAAACCGCCGCCCACATCGGGGGCGACGACGCGCAACTTGTGCTCCGGCGCCACCTGCACGAACGCAGAGAGCACCAGGCGCTCAAGGTGGGGATTTTGACTGGTCGTGTACAGCGTGTAGTCGCCGCTCGCGGCCTCGTAGACGCCGATGGCCGCGCGGGGTTCGATGGCGTTGGGAATCAGGCGGTTGTTGGTGAGGTCGAGTTGCGTCACGTGCGCGGCACCCGCAAGTGCCGCGTCTGTCGCTTCCGGATCGCCCAGCCCCCAGTCGTAGACGATGTTGCTGTCCAGCCCCTCGTGAATGGCTTCCGAATCCGCCGCGGACCCCGGGTCCACGACCGGGGTCAACTCCGTGAAATCGGTCATCACCAGTTCGGCACCCTGCTGCGCGGCTGCCAGGGTTTCACCCACGACCAGGCCGTAGGGCTCGCCCACGTAATTCACCTGGGTAACCGCCAGCGGCGGGCGCGGGGCGGAAACCATGTCGGAGCCGTCCTTGGACTTCACCAGCCAGCCGCAGGGCAGGTCGCCGAGCCCGTCGGCCGCCGAGTCCTGGCCGGTGTAGACCGCCAGTACGCCGTCGTGCGCCAGGGCATCGGCCGCGTCGATGGCGCCGATGCGGGCGCGTGCGTGCGGCGACCTCAGGAAGACGCCGTAGGTCTGCCCGTACTGGTTGAGGTCGTCGGTATAGGTGCCCGACCCGGTCAGGAATCGAACGTCTTCGCGGCGCTTTACCGATGCGCCGATGCCGGTGCCTTCACTCATTGTTGCCTCCCATCGACTCCTGCCCCTTTAGCACTGCCTGAACGATGTTGTGGTATCCCGTGCAGCGGCAGAGATTGCCTTCCAGGCCGTCGCGCACGGCGCGTCCGTCCAGGCCCCCGGAATGTTCCACCAGGTCGATGGCCCGCATGATCATGCCCGGCGTGCAGAATCCGCACTGCAGGCCGTGGCATTCGCGGAACGCCTCCTGCATGGGGTGCAGTTCGCCCGGTTTGCCGATGCCTTCGATGGTGGTCACCGAGCAGCCGTCCGCCTGGGCCGCAAACAGGCCGCAGGACTTCACGGCCCGCCCGTCGAGGTGGACGGTGCAGGCCCCGCATTGGCTGGTGTCGCAGCCCACATGGGTGCCCGTCAGCCGCAATCGCTCACGGAGCAGGTCGACCAGGAGCGTATTGTCCGGCACATCCACTAGGTGGGATGCGCCATTCACCATTATCGTCATGTTCATTTCGCGTCCTCAGTGCCCGTTGCCCGCGGTACCGTATCGGCCGACAGGTCTCAGGTGTTCACTTGATTCAAATTCGATGCCGCCGCTCCGCCAACCGCCCGCCTACGCTGCGGGTTGCCTTTGCCGCCCGGACATTTCAGCGTGAAACGCCTTGAAGAAGTCGTCGGCCATCTTGCGTGCGGCTCCGTCGATGAGTCGGGAGCCGATCTGCGCCAGCTTGCCGCCGATGTTGGCCCTTGCCGTATAGCGCAGCATCGTCTCTTCCCCTTCCGGAGCAAGCGCAACAGCCGCGGACCCCCGGGCGAACCCGGCGGGGCCGCCCTTTACGGCGATGTTGATCGTATAGCTTTCAGGCGGATTCATGTCGGTGAGATTCAGGGCCGCCTTGAAGACCGCCCGGACCGGGCCCACCCCCGCCTTGACGACCGCGTCGAAGCCGCCGTCGGAGCGCATTTCCATGGATTGGCAACCGGCGATGCACCGTTTCAGCGTGTTCGGGTCATTCAGCGCGAGCCATACTTCGGCCCGCTCGGCCGGAATGCGGTACTCGCCGGATTGGTTCACGCCTTCCCCCTGTCGGTCGCCCGGGCCAAACTACAGCCCGGAGCCTGAGGTTTCAACCGGGCCGGAATCCCAGGGGCGCTTCAGGCTCCTATGGCCGGGCCGTCCCAGCGTTCCAGCACGGCAAATTCCTCCACCGGCCTGCGCTTCAGCTTCGTGAGTTGCCTGACCGGCCGCCCCAGCGGAATCATGGCGGCGAAGGCCATCTGTTCGGGAATGCCGAGATGGTCTCGCAGTTCCTGTTCCCGCGCGCCCGCAAACGTGGTCAGCGTGCCGCCATAGCCCTCGTTCCGGGCCGCGAGGAGAATGTTGTGAACGAACGGGTAGATCGACGCGCCGGATATGACGCCCACCCGGTCAAGGCCGGCATCGAACGACGCCACCACGCTCAGGTCGACGAATACGAGCAGGACGACAGGGGCGTTGACGACGTTGTCGATAAAGTGGCCGGGCGGCTCGGATGCATTGACCTGTTCCTCGGTCACCTGCGATGCATTGATCGTGTTGTACGGCGCCTCGCCGGCCATCATCTGGGTGAAATAGCGCTTGAAGGTCGGGTAGATCGCAGAGGCCATCGCCGCCCGGGTCGCCGCCTCGCGCACAACCACAACCCGCCACCCCTGCCGGTTGCCGCCGCTGCCGGCGAATCGGGCCTCGTCCAGGATCCTGTGCACAACTGCATCGGGGACCGGATCGTCCGTGAAATCCCGGGCCGAGAAGGTGGTGCGCATGACGTCAAAGAGTTCCATCGTTTTCTCCGTCTTGAGGCAGGTTACATCCAGATTCCAAGTACCGCCATGCTGCCGAGGCCGGCAAGCACCAGCAGGAACTTGAGGAAGCGGTCGGAATCCTGCACCGGCATGGCGACATCGCCCTCGCCCATCAGCGCGCTGCTCACGAACCGCGCGACCCGGTCATCGAACCGGGACATCTCCGCATCGATGACATCCAGGATGGCAACGTATATGAAGGTGCCCGCTGCCAGGGCATTGAAACTGCCCTTGATGAGCGCCGCGGCCTCGCCTTCAAGCATGTTCGAGGCCACGGTGCCGAGCATGATTCCAAACGGCGTCATGAGCACGAAGACCGTCAGGATCGCCCTGAGCCGCGCCCTGTCGGCACCGGCGGATTGTGCGCTGACCATCAGCGCAAAGGAAGCCGAACCCTTGTGAAACAGTATGCCCAGCATGACGAGTACCGAGGCAGCGACCTCGGGTTCGAGGCCGAGGGCAATGCCCGCGATGATGGAGTGGATGGACAGCACCACCAGCAGAACCACGGGGTAGATCGGCTGACGCGGCCCGCCGGCCTGGTCCATACCCTGAGCGCGCGTTGTCTCGAACACGACGCGGTCGATCAGCAGGAGTATGCCGACGCCCAGTGCGGCCAGCAGCGCGGCGAGCGGATACTCCACCACCTCTTCCAGGGCTTCCGCCGCTTCCGGTAGCAGGTGAATGAACCCGGCGCCGAGAAAGATGCCCCCGGCCAGGGCATTGCCGAGCGAGAGGAATCGGCGCCCTGCCTGGCGGCGGGATGCAATCAGCGGAATCAGGCCGCCTAAGATTCCGATGCCGAGAATCGCCAGGGCGGCGATGACCTTGATGGAGAGCAATGACATGGTATCCGTTTCCCCAGCCGCAAACGGGCGCTGTCCCGGTTCTGCCGGCCGACGACGATTCGCCAACGCCGGTAGTATAAAACTACTTTTGCCGCGAGCGCCCCAGGCACCGCCAGCCGCGAGCCGTTACTCCAGCAACAGGCTCGAATGCCGCTCAACGAGCGATCGTCCACCCCGAGTTCCGTACGGACATAGCGCATGGCCCCGCCATAGGTCTCGTCCATGTGCCTGAAGGCGGCTTCGAGATAGGCCGGTTCGGAACGCAACAGCGGCCTCACCTGCTCGATCGGCGCACTGGCCACCCACTCGAGCAGTTCATCGTCCCTGTCGGGCTCGCGCGGATTCGAGTTGAGCAACTCGGCCTCGAAATCGACCAGCCGTTCGCTGAGCGCATAGTCCTCGACGATGCAGTCGACAGGCACTTCGAGCGCCACAAGTACTAGTGCCGCGGCAACGCCGGTGCGGTCCTTGCCCGCCGAGCAGTTGAAAACGAGCGGAACCTCGCCCAGGGCCAGGCGCTGGAACAGATCCGCGAACTTTTCCTTGTGCTGCTCGACGATGTCGGAATAGTTCCGGATCACGATGGCCCGCACCCTCTCCGGCGTCATGCCCGGCTGGACGAGCAGGGAAGTCAGGCTGACCCGGCCATCGGTCTCGTCTTCCCGGGAATAGTCCCAGGCCCGGTAGTCGACGCCCTGCACCGCCTCCCACCCCGCGGGTTCGTCGTGGCGCTCTTCGTTGGAGCGGAAATCGCTGACCACGCGCAGGCCGAGCCCGGTCAGGTAGCGGTAATCCGCATCCGTCAGGTTCGTCATCGCGCCGGAACGGTAGAGCTTTCCCCACCGGACCGTCTTGCCGTCCGCCGCCGGGTAGCCGCCAAGATCGCGAAAGTTGCGCCCGCCTTCCAGCGGCAGCAGTCGCGGGTGCGCTTGAGCTTGCGGCTCGAACGGCAGGCTCGAGCCGTCTCCGTCTTGCGCCGAATTCAACATGAGCGCGTCCGCCTCAACCCTTGAATTCGCCGATGACGCCGGAAATGGATTCCTTCGCATCGCCGAACAGCATGCGCGTGTTTTCCCCGAAGAACAGCGGGTTGTCGACGCCCGAGAAACCGGACGCC
The DNA here is from genome assembly GCA_963663395.1 of Pseudomonadales bacterium. GTDB lineage: Bacteria > Pseudomonadota > Gammaproteobacteria > Pseudomonadales > Azotimanducaceae > Azophilus. The sequence goes on along the minus strand of OY760226.1, from coordinate 1,394,926 downwards.
ATCGAGCGCTTCAGTACGAACACGGTGCGGGCGTGATCGACGTTGATGATCGGCATGCCGTAGATGGGGCTGTTCTCGTCTTCCCGGGCGGCCGGGTTCACTACGTCGTTGGCGCCGATCACCACCGCCACGTCGATGTTGCCGATGCGGGGGTTGATGTCGTCCATCTCGACGAGTTGGTCGTAGGAGACGTTGGCCTCCGCGAGCAGCACGTTCATGTGCCCGGGCATGCGGCCGGCCACCGGGTGGATGGCGAAGGAAACCTCCGCGCCGTTGTTCTCGAGAATGTCGCCCAGCTCCCGCACCACGTGCTGCGCCTGGGCAACGGCCATCCCGTAGCCGGGCACGAAGGTGACCGAGGAAGCTGCTTCGAGGATCAGGTAGGCGTCCTCGGTGTTGATCGGCTTCACCTCGCCTTCCACCTTGGTGGCGGTCTTCACGGCGCCGAAACCGGAGAACAGCACGTTGGCCAGCGACCGGTTCATGGCCTTGCACATGATGTTGGTGAGAATGATGCCCGCCGCACCCACCAGGGACCCGGCGACGATGAGTATGTTGTTGTTGATGGCGAAGCCGGCAGCGCAGGCGGCGAGCCCCGAATAGGAGTTCAGAAGCGAGATCACCACCGGCATGTCCGCCCCGCCGATGGGCATGACGGCCATGACGCCGAACAGGAAGCTGAGACCGATGACGGCGTAAAGGTAGGGAGAGTCCACGCCGGGGTCCAGGCAGAACAGCACGCCACACGACACCAGCGCGATGAGAATCAGGCCATTGACCAGGCGCTGGGCGCCGAACACCACGGCGCGGCTGGTCATCACCTCGGATAGCTTGCCCCACGCGATGATGCTGCCGGAAAAGGTGACCCCCCCGATCAGGATGGAGAGCAGGATGGTGATGTCGGTAAAGGTGGTGTTGCCCTGGCTGTAGAGCGCCGACCAGCCCACCAGCAGGCTCGCAATGCCGCCGGAACCGTTGAACAGCGCCACCATCTCCGGCATCGCCGTCATGGCGATGCGCTGCGCCGCCACCGCGCCGATCAGGGCGCCCACCGCCGCGGCAACCAATATCCAGCGGAATTCGAGAATTTCCTGGGCGAAGAGCGTCACCACAACGGCGATGAGCATGCCGATGGCCGACAGCAGGTTGCCCCGCACGGCGGTGGCCGGCGAGCCGAGCTGTTTCAGCCCGAATACGAACAGCGCGGCCGCGACTATGTACCAGACATTGATGAGTTCCAGGGTCACGAGGATGCTCCCGTCGAACCCTTGTCGGGTTTCTTCCTGAACATGCCCAGCATGCGGTTGGTGACCAGGTAGCCGCCGACCACGTTGATGGTGGCGAAGACGACAGCGAGCGCCCCGAGCCAGGTGGCCACCTGTGCCAGGCCCGAGCCGGCCGAGATCAGCGCACCGACGATGGTGATGCCGGAAATGGCGTTGGCGCCCGACATCAGCGGCGTATGCAGCGTTGCCGGCACCTTCGAGATGAGCTCGAAGCCGAGGAAGATGGACAACATCAGTACAAGGGCGAGAAATACGGCTTCCATGTGCGGCTCCCTCAGAGGTTCGCGATGGTGTCGTTGACGATCTCGCCGCCCCGGGCAATCACGCAGCCCGCGGCAATTTCGTCTTCCAGGTCGAGATTCAGGGTTCTGGCTTCACCGTCCCAGAACTCTTCCAGCAGGTTGACCAGGTTGGCCGAGTACATGTCGCTGGCGTGCCGGGACACATCGGAGGGCAGGTTGCCCAAGCCCACAATGCTGACACCGCCCACATCGACGACCTCGTTCAATACCGAGCCTTCGACGTTGCCGCCACTTTCCACCGCCATGTCCACGACCACGCTGCCGGGGCGCATCGCAGCGACCATGTCGGCCGTGACGATGCGCGGCGCCGGACGGCCGAAAACCTGGGCTGTGGTAATGACGACATCCGACTGGGCGATCACCCGCTTCTGCCCCTCTTTCTGCAACTCGAGTTGCTCCGGTGTCAGCGCCTTGGCGTAGCCCTGCTCGGTCTGGCCGATCTCGCCGAGATCGATCTCCACGAACTTTGCCCCCAGCGAGCGCACCTGCTCGGCCACCACCGGGCGCGTATCGAAGGCTTCCACCCGGGCGCCGAGACGCTTGGCGGTGGCGATGGCCTGCAGTCCGGCCACGCCCGCGCCGATGACGAAGACCCGGGACGGGGCGATCGTACCGGCCGGCGTCATCATCATCGGGAAGATCTTCCTGCTGTGGTACGCCGCCAGCACGACGGTCACATAACCGGCGAGGTTGGCCTGGGAGGACAGCGCGTCCATCTTCTGCGCCTTGGTGGTGCGCGGAATCATTTCCATGGAAACGAGCGTGACACCCTGGGCCGCCAGCGTCTCCACCAGCTGCTTTTCGTTGAACGGGTCGAGAAAGCTGATGTGGATGCAGCCCGTCTTGAGCAGCGCCGTCTCGGCCGGGTCGGGCTTGCGCACCCTGAGCACGATGTCCGCATCGCCGAGCAGCCCCGCCCGGTCGCCACGCACAGCCGCACCGGCCGCTTCGTACTCGCTGTCCGGATAGCCCGCGGCAGCGCCGGCGCCCGCCTCCACAGCAATCTCGAACCCGGCCGCCACCAGCTTCTTCACGCCGGCCGGCACGAGTGCCGCCCGCAGTTCGCCGGGCCAGGATTCCTTAGGCGTCGCAATCAGCATGAATTTCCCCATTGGTTTCCGGCGGCCGGCCGGAAGGCGAAAGCGGGGACTTTACTAAACGGCACCGCGAAAGCAAGCAATCCGATGACGGGGTCGGTTGGCGGTTGTCCATTCACCTCGCCCGGGGAAATCCGGGGTCTGTTGGCCGGCCGCAATCAACGTTGCACCCGGGCCGATTCCTCCCCGCCGAGGAGCGCTTCAATCTCGGCAACGCCGGTACGGTGAAAGTCGCCGGGAATGGCATGATTGATGCAGCCGGCAGCAACCGCGAACTCAAGAGCCGATTCCGGGGTTGCACCGTCGAGCAGGCGGTAGATCAGCCCGGCGGTGAAGGCATCGCCGGTGCCGATACGGTCGGCGATGTGGCGGATCCGGTAGTACCGGGCGCGATGGAACCCGGACCGGGTACGCAGGCAGCCCGACCAGCCGTTGCTGTTGGCGCCCCGGACATCACGCCAGGTGCCGGCCACCAGTGAGAGGTTGGGCCAGGCCGCCATTGCCTTGGCACTCAACGTCTCGAAAACGGCCCCGTAGTCGTCGCCGGCCGACGGCTCGGTGACGATGTCGAACATCTCGCGGAAGTCGTCCGCGCCGGCTACAAGTACATCGACATCCCTGACGATCTCTTTCATTACGGAAGAGGGCGATGCGCCGTAATTCCAGAGCTTGCTGCGATAGTTGGCGTCGCAGGAAACCCTGATATCGAGCTTCCGGGCGCACGCCACCGCCGCACGCGTCGCGTCCGCCGCGGCTGCACTGAGCGCCGGCGTGATGCCGGTAATATGCAGCCATCGGGCGCCGGCCAGAATGGCAGGCCAGTCGAGGTCGCCGGGCTGAACCGTAGCGAGCGCCGAGCCCGTACGATCGTATGTTACCTTTGTGCCGAGATAGCCGGAGCCGGTCTCGACAAAGTAGATACCCATCCGGTCGCCGCGCCGGCAGACGTTGTCCGTGCCGACGCCGAAACCGCGCAACGCGGCGACGGTGGCATCGCCGAGAGGGTTCTCCGGCAGCGCGGTCGCTACCGCCACATCGATGCCGAAACCCGCCAGCGCCACCGCAACATTGGTCTCCGCACCGCCGAGCGCCGCATCGAACCGGGGCGATTGCAGCAGGCGCTCGTAGTCCGGGGCCGTGAGCCGCAACATGATCTCCCCGAAACAAATCACCTCCGCCACAGGGCACTTCCTCCGCCTGGTCAATTCACGCACGCGGGAACCGCGCTTTCGCCCGCGCCCGCCACGCACCTTCGGCGCCCATTATGCCCTTCCCGCGACTGGTCCGGCTGTGCGCCGCCCGGCCTTTTCGGATGCCCGATTACGCGTTGGTTCGACCGCTGCCTCCGCGCCGGGTTACAGTGCGGTTGCGGGAGCCGGCGCGCGAACCTCGCAGAATTTCGATGCAAAGATATCGAGGCGCTATAGCCGTTCGCGAAACAGCTGCGCCCGGGCCCGGCGGATGGAGAATACCTGAGAGGGAAGGAATCCCATGAGCCGCAGCAAGATCACCAACGCCTCGGCGGCGGTCGCCGTCGCCATCGCCTTTCTCACCGGCTTGATCGGCAGCCTGGCGTTGCGTCCCGCCGGGGAGCAGGTCGCCTCCGGGAGCGGCGACTCTGCCTCGACAGGCGAGGTAGTCAAACGTGTGTACTGGCGCCTGCCCCTGTCGTTTCAGACCACCATGCCGGTGCTGGGCGACAACCCGATCTACGTCACCGAGTCCCTGCGGGCGGCTTCCGGGGGCGCCGTGGACATCCGCCTGTTCGAGCCCGGCGAAGTGGTGCCCGCGTTCGGGATCAGCGAGGCGGTTCGCGACGGCAAGATCGAGGCCGGTTACACCTGGCTCGGCTACGACCAGGGGCGCATTCCTTCCTCGGCGCTGCTCGCCGCCGTACCGTTCGGCATGGAACCCTGGGAATTTGCGGCGTGGTGGTTCGACGCCGGGGGCGAAGCGGTGGGCCGGGCGCTGTACGCCAAGCACAACACGCACATCATCTTCTGCGGCCTGACCGGGCCCGAGACGGCCGGCTGGTTCCGGGAACCGGTCAGGAGCCTCGCGGACATGCAGGGCCTGAAGATTCGTTTCGCCGGCATCGGCGGCAAGGTCATCGAGCGCACCGGCGCCTCGGTCACCATGCTGCCGGGTGGCGAGATCTTCCAGGCCCTCGAGAAGGGCGCCATCGATGCCACCGAATACGCCCTTCCCATCGTCGACCAGGCGCTGGGATTCAACCGGGTGGCCACTTTCAACTACTACCCGGGCTGGCACCAGCCGTCGACGGCATCCCACATGGTCGTCAACATGGATGTCTGGAACAACACCTCTGCCGCCGACCAGACACTCATCGAAACCGCCTGCACCGCCGGCGTGCTGCGCAACCTGGCGCGCAGCGAAGCGCTGCAGGGCGCGGTAATCGCCGGGTTCCCTGAAGTCGGCGTCACCGCGGAAACCCTGCCGGACGACCTGTTGCGGGAACTGGAGCGCATCACCGAAACCGTCCTGGAGGAGGAAGCGCAGCGCGATCCCGACTTCGCCGCGATTCTGGCCTCGCAGAACGCATTTCGAGCCGACTACGCCCACTGGAAAGCGCGGGGCTACCTGCCCAGGGATTTCTGATGGACGAGCCGCGTTCCATCGAGTCAACCATCGCCGGGTCGACCCTGGACCTGCCGCAGACGCGCCTGTCCCGGGCGGTCGACCCCTGGCTGGTGCGCATCGGCCACTGGTCGTCGTGGCTGTGGCTGATGCTCGTGGTGATCATCGTCGCCAACGTGATCCTGCGCTACGCCTTCGGCGAGGGCCGCATCGAGTTCGAGGAAATCCAGTGGCATATCTATGCAGCCGGGTTCCTGCTCGGCCTCGGCTATGCCCTGCAGGCTGATGCGCACATTCGGGTCGACGTACTGCACGAACGATACTCGCCGGGGCTGAAGGCCTGGATCGAGTTGTACGGCCTGCTCCTGCTGGCGTTGCCGTTCATCCTGGTGATGCTCCTCTACAGCGTGCCGTTCGTACGCGCCAGTTTCGAACTGAGCGAGGTATCCGCATCGCCCGGCGGGTTGCCCTACCGGTGGGCCGTCAAGGCGATGCTGCCGCTCGGTTTCGGCCTGCTGCTGCTCGCGGCCCTCTCGCGCCTGTCGAGGGTGTGGACCTTCCTGTTCCTGAATCCCGACGGTGAAAACGGCGGCCGCGATCGCCATGTCTGAATCACCACGACCGCCCGCACCCCAACGGAGCGCCCATGGATCCGAATGAGATCCTCGCGCTCTGCATGTTCCTGAGCTTCATCGGCCTGGTGTTCACCGGCTTTCCGGTGGCCTGGATCCTGGGCGGGCTGTCGATCCTGTTCACGGCACTGGCCATCGTGCTGCACGTCGACTTCAACGTCCCCTTCTCCATCGACTGGAACTACACCTCGCTGGTGGTCGACCGCTCCTGGAACGTCATGGAGAACTGGGTGATGGTGGCGCTGCCCATGTTCATCTTCATGGGCCTGATGCTCGACCGCTCCGGCATCGCCAGGGAACTCATGGTCAGCTTCTCGCGCCTGTTCGGCGGCATCCGCGGCGGGCTTGCCGTCACCGTCACGCTCATCGGCGTGCTGCTCGCCGCCACCACCGGCATCATCGGCGCATCCGTGGTGCTGCTGGCGCTGCTTGGGCTGCCCGTGATGCTGAACCAGGGCTACGACAAGTCCCTGGCCTCGGGCACCGTGTGCGCGGTCGGCACGCTCGGCATTCTCATCCCACCCAGCATCATGCTGGTACTCATGGCCGACCGCATGGCCATGAGCGTCGGCGATCTGTTTCTGGGCGCCGTCTTCCCCGGGATCATGCTCGGCGGCCTCTATGTCGGGTACCTGTTCGTCTACGCCTGGCTGCGCCCCGAGGCAGCACCCGCGGGCGAGCGCGAAACCGTGGACTGGAAAGCCATCCGGGCGCTGTTCGTGGCGATTCTGCCGCCGGCACTCCTGATCCTGGCGGTGCTGGGCAGCATCTTCTTCGGGCTGGCGACACCCACGGAAGCGGCCGGCGTGGGCGCTGCGGCGGCCCTCTTGCTGGCGTTCGTGAAACGCCAACTCGACCGCGGCGTCATGAAGACCGTGCTGATCGAGACCACGCGCACCACCGCCTTCATATTTGGCGTGCTGCTCGGCGCCACGGCGTTCGCCCTGGTGCTGCGCGGCCTGGGCGGCGACGAACTGATCGAGCGGGCCCTGCTGACCCTGCCGTTCGAGCCGGCGGGCATCGTCATCGCCATACTGTTCGCGACGTTCCTGCTCGGTTTCTTTCTCGACTGGATCGAGCTGACCCTGATCATCCTGCCCCTGGTCTCGCCGGTGGTCGTCAGTCTCGGCTTCGACCCGGTGTGGTTCACGGTGCTGTTCGCCGTCTGCCTGCAGACCAGCTTCCTGACCCCGCCGGTGGGGTTCTCCATCTTCTACCTCAAGGGCGTCGCCCCGGCGGAGATCGACGTGCGTACCATCTACCGGGGCGTGATTCCGTTTATCGTGCTGCAGTTGATCGGGCTGATCATCATCTTCAACTGGCAGGACCTCGTCACCTGGCTACCGGCGCAGGCCTACAACTGAGGGTGTCATCTTGCGACGCAACGAATCGATGCGCCCCGGCGCAATGGGCACTAACGGGGCTACGCCCCAGCCCGACGGGAAAACAGTGACCGGGAGGGATCTTGACTCATTCTGACACCCTTATCCGCGAACACGAGGTCTAGAGCCGAATGACCCGCATCGCAGCTCTCGCGTCCCATGGCGGTTCCATCCTGCAGGCCATCATGGATGCCTGCCAGGCTGGCGAACTGCCCGCCGAAGTGGTGCTGGTCATCGGCAACAACAGCGGCTCGCTGGCGCTGCGGCGCGCCGCGAACGCGGGACTGGAAACCCTGCACCTGAGCAGCCGGACGCATCCGGACCCGGATGCCCTCGACCGCGCCATACGCGATGCACTGGTGGAGGTGCGGGCCGACTGGGTAATGCTGGCGGGCTACATGAAAAAACTGGGCAACGAGACCCTGGCCGCTTTCCCCCGCCGCATCCTCAACACCCACCCCGCCCTGCTGCCGAAATTCGGCGGCCGGGGGTTCTACGGCCGCAAGGTGCACCAGGCGGTAATCGATGCCGGCGAAACCGAATCCGGCGCCACCGTGCACCTGGTGGATGCAGACTACGACACCGGCCCTACCGTCTCCCAGGTGCGGGTTCCCGTGCTCCCGGACGATGCCGTAGAGGATCTGGAGCAACGCGTTCAGACCGCGGAGCGGGTACTGGTAGTCAACACGCTTCGCGACCTGGTTTTCGGAAGGATTTCGACCGGGTCGGTCGTGGGGGACGCGTAACGGCCGAACGCAGCTATCGATTGAGGAGGCGCAGGGCTTCCTCGTGAACCCGGGCGTCTCCGGCGGCCACTGCCGTACCCCCCATGTACGGGTCGCCGCCCGACCAGGTCGTTATCACCCCGCCCGCGCCCCGCACGATGGGTATCAGCGCCTGTATGTCATAGGGCTTCAGTGACGCCTCCACAACCAGGTCGAGGCAACCCATCGCCAGCAGCGCGTAGTTGTAGCAGTCGCCTCCGAACCTTGTGAAGCGCACCCGCTCGTCGACCCGGTCGAACGCATCCTTCTGCTCTCCCGGCGTAAAGAGGCGCGGGGTGGTTACCGCCAGCGCGGCATCCGCCAGCGCAGCACATGGGCGCACCCGCAACGTGCGTTCCTCGCCACCGCGCCGGTAACCGGCACTTCCGCCGGCACCGAAGAAGGTCTCGCCGGTGAACGGTTGGTGCATGACGCCCAGAATCGGCGCCTGCCCGTCGAACAACCCCAACAGAACGCCCCAGTGCAGTTGGCCGGTCACGAAACCGCGGGTGCCGTCGATGGGGTCGATCACCCAGGTAAGGCCATTGCCCTGCTCGTGGCCGAACTCCTCGCCGAACAGCCCATGCTCGGGGAAGGCGCTCTTTATGCGCTCGCGAATGACCGTCTCCGCGGCGCGGTCGGCTTCGGTGACCGGGTCAAACGCCCGCCCGATTTCCGCTTCGTCCCGCTTGTTGTCCACGCTCGCCCCCGTGCGGAAAAACGGCAGCGCCACCGCCCCCGCCCGCTCCGTGGCATCGAGGGCGAGCGCCAGGCAGGCCTTGGACTGCTCCGCTGTGACTTCGACTCTTTCCGAATAGGTCAGCATGGTCCTGCAACCGGGTGAGTGATCCCGGCATTATCGCTCAAGGCGCCCGGTGTCACGAAAGACTCGACGATCCCCGGTAGGCCGACTACGGGCTCATTTGGCGTTGGAATCGCACTTCAACGTCGGGCTCACCTCGCGTTGGACATCGAGGCTGTGCCTGTTCCCGCAGGCACACCGGCGTTAAGGTGACGATTTTCGCCGCCGGACGGAGCTGCAGGGAAGCGGAACGGAACACGCATGTCACAACGAGACCTGACCAAAGGTTCCGTACCCGTATCGCTGCTCAAGCTCACGGCGCCCATGACCGTGGGCATCACCTCCGCGATTCTCGTGCAGACCCTGGAGATGGGGTTCATCGGGCAGTTGAGCATCGAGCACGTCGCGGCCATGACGTTCACCTTTCCGTTGACCATGGTCCTGTCGAGCATCGCGCTTGGCATCGGCATCGGCGCCTCGTCCATCATCGCCCGGGGTGTCGGCAGCGGCGACTGGGAGGATGTCAGGCGGCTCGGGACGCACAGCATCCTCCTCTCCAGCGGCGTGATGGTGCTGCTGGCAATCGCCGCATGGGCGACCATCGACCCGGTGTTCCTGGCGCTCGGTGCGCCGGCGAGCATGCTGCCGCTCATTCACAGCTACCTCGATATCTATTTTCCCGGCGCGGTGCTGTTTTCCGTCACCATGACGGCGAGCAGCATCATGCGCTCGAGCGGCAACGCCAACGTACCCGGCCTGGTGATAACCGTAGGCTCCGCCCTGCACCTCGCCATCGATCCGATCCTGATCTTCGGCTGGTTCGGTTTTCCGAGGCTCGAGCTGGCCGGAGCGGCGTGGGCCATGACGGTCACCCGGCTGCTGACCACGCTCGTGCTGTTTCACTACATCTACCGGAGTGGATTGATCCGCACCACGGCGATTGCAGAACGGTTCATCGAGTCGTGCCGGCGCATCATGCACATCGGCATACCGGCCATGGCCACGCAGTTGATCGGGCCGGTATCGGCCGCGGTCATCACCAGGCTGCTGGCCGGCCACGGTGAGATCGTGGTGGCGGGTTTCGGGGTGGCCTCTCGCATCGAGATTGCGGCGATCATCACCCTGTTCGCACTGTCGAGCAGCATCGGGCCCTTCGTCGGCCAGAACTGGGGCGCCAACCGGATCGACCGGGTGCGTGGCGGTATGAATGCCAGCTACGTCTTCTGCCTGGGTTGGGGCTTGTTGACCGGAGCGGCCCTGTTCCTGTTCCGCGACAGCGTCGCGCCCTGGATCAACGACGATCCGGAGGTGATCGCCATTGCGGTATTCTATCTTGCGCTGGTTCCCTGGAGCCATGGGCTCTGGGGGGTACTCATGATGGTGTCCGCCTCGTTCAACGCGCTCGGCAAACCGATTCCCTCTACCCTGCTCTCATTTACGCGCATGTTCGTGCTGAACGTTCCCCTGGCGCTTTTGTTCAACCAGTTCTGGGGATACCAGGGCATCTTCATTGCCACGGCAGCCGCCAACTGCATCATGGGCATTGCGGGTTACCTCTGGTTTCGCCAGGTCTACTTCGGGCAGCGGCCAGCATTGCCGGCCTGAGTTCCAGCTTCCGGCAATTCCAAATCGGCCGTGCACGGCCCCACGATATCCGGTGCGCCTGCGCAGACAGGCGAGCGGCAGCTTCCGCGAGTCCGGCGGGGATCGCCCGGTCAGGGCTGGATTTTTCTGGCGATATCGCCAACCCGAACGGTACCGGGTTCCACCACCCTGGCATTGATGCCGCGCAGATTCAGTTGCCTGCCTTGCTTCGAATTGACGAACCGGGTGGCATCGGCGCCGAACCGGGCGGAGAATTTCCGGCAACCCGTGTGCGGCAGCGCGGTCACCTCGATGACGGCTTCGCCGAGTTGTACCCGCGTTCCCGGCGGCAGGTTTTCTTTGCCCAGGTCGAGATCGACATACAGTTGATCGCCCGCCAGGGCCCAGTGCTCCCGGCTCTGCGCAACCAGTGCGGCAGCCCTGGCATTCATCATGGTGATCTGCGAATCGCGATGTTCCGCCGGGTCCAGTCCGTACTTGTCGGTGACCCAGTTGTCGCCCACCAGCCCTTCCTCAAGGTCGAGCACGCCCGCATCGAGCAACTCCCGCTCGTCGGCTCGGGGACGGCGCACGAGCATTTCCACCGGGCCGCCGTCGCCGGGCGACGCCTGAATGTGGGCAAGGCCTGCATCGAGTTCTGCTCGGGTCAGGTGTTTCATCGGGCGGGGCTCGGAGCGGGTAGACGGACGCGCACTATGGGCCAAGGCGGATGTTGCTTCAACCGGCTGCGAAGCCGCTGCGGCGCCGTTCAACGCATCGCTCGCCGGCGGCAGCGCCTCTCCTCGCACCCACAACCGTACGGAATGCCCGCGGGCAGACAATCCGGTGTGCAGGCACCGGTCGCGGGACTCGCTTTGTCGAAGCCGATGGGGTATTAGTTGCCGTTCCGTCCCTACCCCAGAAAACACCCAATGAGCGAACTCGCCTTCCTGTCCGCAACCGCTATCGCCGCCAGAATCCGTAACCGGGAACTCGGCTGCGAAGAAATCCTGCGCCACTATCTCGACCGGGTCGACCGCCACAACGGCGCGCTGAACGCGCTGGTGGTGGATGTGCGTGAACAGGCCCTCGAGGAAGCCCGGGCTGCGGACCGGGCGGTCGCTGCGGGCGACGATCTCGGCCCGTTGCACGGCGTCCCGATGACCCTCAAGGAGTCGTACAACCTGGCCGGCACGCCGACCACCTGGGGTAACACCGGCTGGAAAGACAACATCGCCCGCGAAGACGCGGAGTCGGTCAAGAAGCTCAAGCAGGCAGGGGCAATCATCTTCGGCAAGACCAACGTCCCGCTCATGCTCGCGGATTTCCAGAGCTACAACGACATCTACGGCACCACCAACAACCCCTACGACCACGCCCGGGGGCCCGGTGGGTCATCAGGGGGTTCGGCGGCTGCACTGGCGGCGGGCCTGACCGGTATCGAAACCGGCTCGGACATCGGCGGTTCCATCCGCAACCCTGCCCACTACTGCGGCGTCTTCGGCCACAAGCCCACCTGGAACCTGCTCTGGATCCGGGGACACTCGCCGCCGGGTGACATGCGCAGCAAGCCCGACATATCCGTCATCGGCCCGCTCGCGCGCTCCGCGGAAGACCTGGAGACCGCGGTCATGGCCATGTCCGGCCCGGACGAGATCATGGCGCGCGGCTACCGGCTGGACCTGCCTTCCCTGAACGGGCGCACCCTCAAAGATCTCCGGGTGGCCGTGTGGGCCGACGACGAGGGCGTCCCCGTGAGCGCGGAGGTGCGGGAACGCGTGGAACAGGTTGCCTCCGCCTTCCGGGACGGCGGCGCGGCGGTCGACGGGGAGGCCCGGCCGGACTTCGAGCCGGCCCGGGGACACGAGACCTACTCGGTACTGCTGCAGGCAACCATGGCGGCACGCATGCCGGACGCCGAGTACGAGACGCTCCGCGAACACGTCGCCAGGCTCGACCCCAACGACGACAGCGCAGCGGCGCGCGTTTTCCGGGCTCAGGTGGCATCGTTCAAGATGTGGAAACAGAATGACGAGCAGCGCTCTCACCTGCGCTGGAAGTGGCACGAATTCTTCAAGGAGTTCGATCTGCTGCTGATGCCCATCATGTCCACGGCCGCATTCAGGCACGACCATCGGCCCATGGGCCAGCGTACCATTACGGTCAACGGCGCCTCGCAGCCTTATTTCGACCAGGTGTTCTGGGCCGGGCTCGCCAGCGCCAGCTACCTGCCCTCCACCGTGATTCCCACCGGCCTGAACGATGCGGGGCTGCCGATCGGCGTACAGATCGTGGGGCCGGAATACGGCGACCTGGTCACGATCGGGGCGGCACGGATGATGGAGGCAGCGGGGTTCCGCTTCACGCCGCCGCCGCAGTACGTCGACTGACGCGCAGCGGAGAGACTGCCCGGCCAGGGCGAGGGCCAAGGCCGGCGGGGTTCACGCAATAGCCAGGCGGGTCAACCGTCGAGTTTCGCTATTTTCCTGGCGATCTTTTCATTGAGCAGGCGGTCGGCTGCATTAGACGGGGGGATTTCGAGGGCGCGCACGTACATCTCGCGAGCCCGTTCGCGGTTCTTGCGCTCATTCAGCATCATCAGGCCCCGGGCGTATTCGTAAACCACCACCTTGGATTCCGGATCGAGTTCCAGGCCCCGCTCGTAGTGTTTCACGCCGGTCTTGTTCGATGCCCCCAGGGTCGCGCGCGCCATGAAACCCCCTTCCTTGATGCCTTCCACGTGCCAGGCGCCAAGGCTGATGTGGGCTTCGCCCAGGTCCGGATCGATGGAGACCGCTTTCTCGAACGCTTTGCGTATCCGTCCGGCATAGCCCTGGCGAAACGCCTTGATGCTGCCGATTGTCTGCGTGTAGCGCCCCATCGCGTGGCCCCAGCGCAGCGCGCTCTCCGCATCGTCCGGATCGAGGCTGACCGCTTTCTCGCCCAGGGCCATGGCACGCTCGTACAAACCCTGCTTTTCATCGTCGTCGGCGATGTGGTAGCCGTAGGCCACCAGGGACATGTTCGCCAACGTCAATCCTTGTGCGGTGCCGAGCGCCTCGGCCTGCTCCGCCGCCTCGAGAAAGCGGCCTTCGTTGTACGCCGCGCGCGCGGATTCGAAGGTGTCGGCGGCGGCGTTCACCGGTATACAGAGGACGGCCGCGAACAACGGCACGAACAATCCGATCTTGTTCAGCATTCCCTTCACACGGTTGATTGTGCGAGTCGACGAACCCTGCCGCAGGGCCAAACCCGTGTCAACAAAGTGAAACCGATGCAACCGGACATGACCGAGCGACCGTCCGATCACAACGTCCTGGCCTGAGCCGCGAGCGAATCGCGGAATCGGCCCGGACCTCCCGATCGCACGGCAAATTCCCAAACGCGTGAAGTTTGCGGGCGGCGACCGTTCTCTCGTCGGGCCGGGCCATCGCCCCGTCAGTCATTTCCCGAGCATTGCCCCCGCCGCTGCCTGTCCCGAACGAATCGCGCCCTCGATCGTTGCCGGCAGACCCGTGTCGACCCAGTCTCCCGCCAGGTAGACATTGACCAACCCGCATCGCGTGTCGGGCCGCCTCACCAGCTGTTCCGGGGTTTGGGCGAAGGTTGCACGCTTTTCCTTGACGACGCGATACGCGGGCAATACTGCACCGTTGAGCCGTAGCGCAATCGCCACATCCCGCCAGGTTTTCCGCGCAATGACCGCGGCCGGCTCCGCGGACAGTGCACCTGCAGCGCTCACTGTTACAGAGGCGATTTCACCACGGACAAAGAGCCACTGTGCCGTTCCGCCGATCAACCCCATGAACGGCAGGTCCGCCGGGAGGCCCGGCGGCATGGGCAGCCGAAAATGCACGTTGACTATGGCGCTGCTCTCCTCCGGGACCGTCAGGTCCGGCAGCAGTTCCGCCGCGGCCGCCGGGGGTACGGCAAGGACCAGGCTGTCTTCATCGGACAACTCCACCGTTGCTTCGCCGAAATGAAGCCCGCACGCCCTGCCGTCCCTGCAGTCGATGCCCCGCAGCCGGTCTCCAAGTCGAACCTCGGCGCCTCGGCTTTTCAGGAAGTCCAGCGCAGGATGGACGAATGTTTTCGACAGCCCCGTCGCGGCGATGCGCGGCCGGCAGGCCGATTCGCCTGACACGAAGGTCTCGCGCAACACGCGCCACAACAAGGTTGCGGCGCCGGCTTGCACCGGTGCGTTCAGCGCCGCGACCGCCAGGGGTTGCCAGAACCGTTCGAACAACGCGCCGCCCTCCCCGACACAGTCCGTCACCGTGCGCGATCGGCCCGCGAGCGCGATGCGAACTGCCGTCAGGTAATCCCGTGCCCTGGTTTCGGGCACCCGCCGGCGAGGGTCGAGGATCCACCAGGGCACGACGCCGGCGTTGGGCCGCAACCGCCATCCTTGCCCGGTACGCAGGTCGAGGAACGGAAAACAGGCCCTGTCCGGGCCGACCAGGCGATCCTCCGCGCCGATGCTGCGCAGGTAACGCATTGCCGAGGCGTTGCCACTCAGCAGCAGGTGATTGCCGTTGTCGATCGAACAGCCGAGTGTTGCATCCTCAATGGACCGGCAGCGCCCCCCGGCCTGGCCGCTTGCCTCATGCAGAACGACAGCCTGGCTTCCGCGAGCCAGGGTGACGGCCGCGGCTAGGCCGGCCATCCCCGCCCCGACGATGTGGGTTGTACCGGGCATATTCGGATGATGCCTCAACCGCTGCGAGTTATCGCGACATCGCCCCGCGCGTCATCGCGGTCCGGGATCGCCTCCCGTCGGCCTGGCGGAATTGACGCAAACACCGGGCCAGGCGCTCACGACCACCACGGCAGCATCAT
The DNA here is from genome assembly GCA_963663395.1 of Pseudomonadales bacterium. Taxonomy (GTDB): domain Bacteria; phylum Pseudomonadota; class Gammaproteobacteria; order Pseudomonadales; family Azotimanducaceae; genus Azophilus. Next base: position 1,379,640 of record OY760226.1, on the reverse strand, counting down.
AGGCTCGGATATAGCTGGTTGCTTTCATGGACAAGCCTCTCCCCCCGGATTCCGGTTACGGGAGATTTTGTCTGCTTGCCACGACCCGACTTGTCGATATATTCTCTCTACGTCGACACGTTGGAGTGAAGTGTCGATTAGATCGACATGTTCGGAACACGTGTCGACGGGAGCAGGATACATCGACATGGCGTTCGATCCCAATCGCCCCTTCAATGACCTTCCGAACCTGCCGCCGGCTTCGGACACCGAGACAAGGGCCATTCTTCGGAGTTGCATTGCCGCGCGCGCGGCAATGGCGGAACTCCGGGTCTCCGGTGGGCTCATCCCGAACCAGGCGATGCTGATCAATTCGATCCCCCTGCTCGAAGCCCAGGCGAGTTCCGAGATTGAGAACATCGTCACGACGAGGGACCGGTTGTTCCGCCATGCCAACGACGCGTCGGGTCGAGCCGACCCGGCTACCAAAGAGGCACTGCGCTACCGCACCGCATTGCACCGCGGTTTCGAGATGCTGGAACGGCGGCCGGTTTCGACCGCCATGGCTGTCGAGGTCTGTCGAACGATCAAGGGGGTGGAACTCGACATTCGCAGCACGCCGGGAACGGCGTTGGTGAACGATGCAACCCAGCAGGTCATCTACACACCGCCGGAGGGAGAGGGCGTTCTCCGGAGCAAGCTCGCCAACTGGGAGCGGTACATTCACGAGGCCGAGGAGATCGACCCGCTGATCCGCCTTGCCGTCATGCATTATCAATTCGAGGCGATCCACCCGTTCGTCGACGGAAACGGACGGACCGGACGCGTGCTGAACCTGCTCTATCTGGTCGACAAGGGCCTGTTGGATATACCCGTGCTCTATCTCAGTCGGTACATCATCCGGAACAGGGCGCTTTACTACCGTTATCTGCTTGAAGTGACGACCCGGCAGGCGTGGGAGACGTGGATACTGTTCATTCTCGAGGCTGTAAGAACGACGGCCGAATGGACCACGGCAAAAGCCCATGCGATCCGGAAGCTTCTCGACGAGACGGCAGGTGCGATTCGACAGACGATGCCGAAAATCTACTCCCGCGAACTGGCGGAACTGATCTTCGTGCATCCCTACTGCCGGATCGGCGACGTGGTCAATGCGGACATCGCCAAGCGTCAGACGGCCGCCGTCTATCTGAAAGCCCTCGCAGCCGAAGGCCTCCTCCAGGAAATCAAGGCGGGACGCGAGAACCTCTACATCAACCTGCCGCTCCTGGCGCTTCTGGCCGAGCGGCAGTAACCATACGCACCGCGGCAACATCATGACAGCGCCTGCATCCTGTTGATCGGCGCGTGGGTAGGACGCCAACCAGGACCGTAATGCTTTGGTTTTCCGGATCGAATGGGGTCAGGAACGGACGGTGGCGTTTTATTGGCCAGCGGACCTGAACATATGTTAAAAATCTTTTATAAACAAATAATTACGGGGAATTGAATCGCTGCCATGTACAAATTTCTCACGTCTGGCAGTGAGCCGGCGGGCCAGAACAAGGCGTAGTCATGACCGCCGATTCGACCACGGCCCGTGCCCACCCCAACATTGCGCTCCTGAAATACTGGGGCAAGCAGGACGGGCCCGGGAACATTCCCGCGGCGCCGTCGCTGTCCATTACCCTGGATACGCTTGCCACGACCACCACCGTGCGGCAGGCGCGTGCGGACTCTCTCTCGCTGAACGGCGAAGTCGCTGCAGATCCGAGAGTCGGCGCAGCGCTGGCGGACTGGCGGCGCGACCACGAGATCCCGCCGCTCGCCATCGACACCCGCAACAGCTTTCCCACCGCCGCGGGGCTTGCTTCCTCCGCATCCGGATTCGCGGCCCTGGCAACGGCCGTCGACGGACATTGCGGGCTGGGCCTGTCGGCAGGCGAGCGGTCGGCCCTGGCGCGGCGCGGCTCGGCATCCGCGGCCCGCTCCATCTACGGTGGCTTCGCTACGCTCAACGGGCCGGACTGGCAGGCATCGCAACTGATGAGCGCGGATTACTGGCCGCTGAAGGTGGTGGTGGCAATCACCTCGACAGCCCCCAAGACCGTCTCTTCCCGGGAAGGCATGGCGATCTCGAGAAGCACCTCGCCCTACTTCGATGCCTGGGTCTCCGCCACGGCCGGCGACTTCGGTTCGATGCGCGACGCCGTGTTGCGCCGTGATTTCGCGCGCCTTGCGGAGCTGTCGGAAGCGAGTTGCCTCAGGCTGCACGGACTCATGATGAGCGGCGAACCGGCGCTGCTCTACTGGAACGCCGCCACCCTGGGTTGTATCGAAGCATTGCGCAGCCTGCGCGAGGCCGGCCGGAACGTCTTTTTCACGGTGGATGCGGGGCCGCAGGTGAAAGCCGTGTGCGAGTCCCCGGATGCCCGGGCCGTGCAGGACCTGTTGCGCGCCCAGCCGGGTGTCCACGACACCGTGGCAGTAGGGCTCGGCGGCGGCGCCGTGGTGGTGGACCAGTGATTTCCGCCAGCGCGCCCGGCAAGGTGGTTCTATGGGGCGAGTACGCCGTACTGGAGGGTGCCCCCGCGGCCGTACTGGCTGTGGACCGTTTTGCCAGGTGCTCTCTCGAAATCAGCCGGAACTGGCAGTTCTCGACGGCCGGATTCGAGGCGCCCATTGCGGAGTTCGACCGGCTGGCGGCCAGGGTGCCTGCCGACGCGGCGGCCGTCCTGCCGTGGCAGGTACTCCAGGAGTTTGCCGAGGCGCCATCGACCCCGGTTACCGCGGCCATGCACACAGACGGATTCTTCCACGGCGGGGTCAAGCTGGGGCTGGGTTCCAGCGCGGCACTCTGCGTCGCCGTGCAAGCCGCCTTTGCCACGCTGGCCGGCAACAGGCCCGACTACAGGCGGGCACTGGCCGCACACCGCCGCCTGCAGGCCGGGCAAGGCAGCGGCATCGACATCGCCGCTAGCTTTTTCGGCGGCTGCCTGCGTTTTCGGGACGGCAATGCACAACCCTGCCGGGATCCTCTGACCCATCGCTGCTTCGTATGGGTGGGCGAATCGGCGCAGACACCCCGAAAGCTCGACCGGTTCAATGACTACCTGGACCGAGGCGACCGAACGGCACTGCATGCCCTGGGCGACCGCTCCGAAAGTCTCTTCAACGACCCGTCAGCAGAGGCGCTGGACGCCTATGCCGGCGCCCTGAAGGCGCTGGACAATGCCGCCGGATTGGGTGTTTACTCCCCGGCGCATCTGGCTGCCGAGCGCCTCGCCACGGCGTCCGGCCTGGTTTACAAGCCCTGCGGCGCAGGCGGCGGAGATGTGGGCGTTGCCGTTGCCGACTCCCCCGAACCGCTGCCTCGATTCGCGGCCTCGGCAGAGGCGCACGGATTTGCAATTCTCAAGCTGGAGACCGCTCCACATGGCGTCAAAGTCGAACATCGGTAAGCCGCGAGAGCCGGGGCCGTCGACCGGCAAGCAGCCCGTCGAGGCCAGCTCCCGCATCCCGAATTTCTTTCGCATGTCCATCGCCGAGCGCATCGATGCGCTGTACGAGCGGGGGCTGTTGAGCGACGAGGACGTGAGCCTGCTTGCCGGGGCCGGCCACACCCTGCGGCTGCCCACCGCGGACAAGATGATCGAGAACGTCGTCGGGGTGTTCGGTCTGCCCATGGGGGTGGCGCTCAACTTCCTGGTGAATGGCCGCGACTACGTGGTGCCGCTGGCGGTGGAAGAGGCATCGATCGTTGCCGGCCTTTCGGGCATAGGGCGGCTGACCCGGCTGAGCGGGGGATTCAACGCATCGACTCCCGATCCGATCCTGATCGGCCAGGTGCAGGCAGTGGGCATGGCGGACCCGGCCCGGGCGAAGGCGCAACTGCTGGCACGCAGGGGAGAGATTCTGGCGCTGGCCAACAGCCTGCATCCGAACATGGTGGCCAGGGGCGGCGGCGCCCGCGACATCGAGGTGCACGTGCATTCGAGTTCCCGGGGCGAACACATGGTGGTGCTGCATCTGCTGGTCGACACCCGTGAAGCCATGGGCGCCAACCTGGTCAACACCATGTGCGAAGGCATCGCCGCCCTGGTCGAGACCATTACCGGCGGAAAGGTCTTTCTGCGCATCCTGTCCAATCTCACCGACCGGGCCGTCGCGACCGCGAGCGTTCGCGTGCCCGTCAAGAACCTGGAAGGCAAGGGCTACGGTGGCGAGGAAGTGCGGGACGGCATCGTGCTGGCGAGCGACCTGGCCCAGGTGGACCCGTACCGGGCCACCACCCACAACAAGGGCATCATGAACGGCGTGGATGCCCTGGCCATCGCCACCGGCAACGACTGGCGGGCCATCGAGTCCGCCGCTCATGCATTCGCCGCGCGCGGCGGGCGCTACCGGGCATTGTCCCGCTGGTATTCGAATGCCGAGGGCGACCTCGTCGGCGAGATCGAGATCCCCATGAAGGTCGGCACCGTCGGCGGCTCCGTGAATACCAACCCGAGCGCGCGCATCAGCCACCGCCTGCTCGGCTCACCCTCCGCCGGGGAACTCGCCGGCATCCTGGCCGCCGTCGGGTTGGCGCAGAATCTCGCTGCGCTCCGGGCGCTGGCCACGGACGGCATCCAGAAGGGCCACATGACCCTGCATGCCCGCAGCGTCGCCACATCCGCGGGCGTGCCCGAGGCGGTGTTCGATGACGTGGTTGAAGGGCTTATCGAGTCGGGCGAGATCAAGGTGTGGAAAGCCAGGGAGATCGCCCAGGACCTGGCCAGGAAGGTTACGACACCGGAACAGGCCGAACGCAGCTCCGCGTGCGGCAAGGTCATTCTGCTCGGCGAGCACTCGGTGGTTTACAACCGGCCGGCCATCGCGTTGCCCATTACCCTGGCCGTTGAGGCGGTGGTGCACAAGGGCGGCGACGGGGTGCACGTCCTGATTCCACGCTGGGGGCTGGAACAGCAGGTAAAGCCCGGGGTGACCCAAGGCGTCAACGGCGCCGTCAACACCATGCTGCAGTCGCTGGACCTGACCGGCGTTTCGATGACCATCGAACTGATGCCGCACCTGCCCCGCGGCATGGGCCTGGGCGGTTCGGCAGCCCTTGCGGTGGCCCTCGTCCGCGCACTCAGCCACGAGTTCGGGCTCGACCTCGACGATGCTTCGGTGAACCGTCTGGCCTTCGAGAGCGAGAAAATGGCCCACGGTACGCCTTCCGGGATCGACAATACGGTCGCTACCTACGGCAAGCCACTGGTCTTCAGGAAAGACGACGATCCGTCTTTCCGCGGTCTGAGCCTGCCGCAACCGGTGCCCCTGGTCCTCGGCCTTACGGGGCGGGAAAGCCTGACGGCGCGCACGGTTGCCCGTGTACGGGCCGTCCGGCAGGAACACCCGGCCCGAATCGAGGCGATCTTCGATCAGATGGCGCAGCTTGCCGATGCCGGCGTCGAGGCACTTGAAGCGGCCCGGTTCGACGAACTCGGCCACCTGATGGATGTTTGCCAGGGCTACCTGAACGCCCTGCAGGTTTCGTCGCCGGAACTGGAAGAACTCATCCACATTGCCCGGCGCAACGGCGCGCTCGGCGCGAAGCTGACCGGCGGCGGCGGTGGTGGCTCCATGATCGCCCTGTGCCCCGGCGAGCAGCAGCGGGTGGCCGCCGCCATGGAGGCCGCCGGGTACAAGTCGCTGGTACTCTCGCCCGGCAACTGAGGCGCAGCCACCGCGCTCGTTCCCCGGGGCGCCGGCTATGCGCGCCGGTCGTTGACATGCACGGCAGGGGGCAACATCATCGTGCCGTTGAAGTGCCGGCCTGACGTCATGACCATGCGCCTTGTTTCCTCGTTTCTTTACTTCCTTATCGCCGTCACGGCGGCAGAAGTCCGGGCCGCGGAGATCGACACCAACGAGTTGTTCAGATCGGTGACGGAGTTGCGCTCTGAAATCGAACAGATCCGGCAGGTGATGGGCGAGCCGCTGCCTCCCACCCGGGAGTACCGCATCCAAGATGCGGTCCCGCGCCACGTCTTCTACCAGGCCCAGACGCTGTTTCGCAAGTCGAACCAGTTCGCCCAGCAGATGGCCGGCGTTTCCCGCATTTCGCCCAGGCAGGCACCTGAGGGAACGATCCACGACGAAGACGTGCTGGCCCTGCTGAACGATGTCCGCGGGCAACTCGGCCTGGTGAAAGCGGCACTCGGTATCGAGGCGGCCGCCCCGGAAGCGCCGCCCCAGCGTCGCAAGCAACCGTCCGACGTACTGCAGGAGATCATCGACGCAGGGCGCGAGATCAACTTCATCGGCGGACGGTCCGTGGCCTGGGCAACGATATACGATCGCATACTGCTGGCTATTACCTACGTGGGGGGGGCCCTGCCCGAAGAGACCCGGTATCCACCGCTGCCTGCGCATCAGACCGGCAAGTTTCCCGTGGATGTATTCAATCGCCTGGCGGAGTGCATGGACCTCTCAAGGCAACCGGCTTCGGAGCACGGCGTCGCCTTACTGAGACTAGAGAGTATTCGGGCTACCGAGGTAGGGCCGACTGCCATCGAGGTGGGCGACGTGGCTACCATCCTGCTCTCCGACCTGGCCGAACTGACCCTGCAAATGGAGGCTGAAGACGTTGCCGCTCCCGAGTATCCGCACCCGAACCGGGTATTTCCGTCCCACGCCGTGCAGCTGGCCGGAGTACTGAAGGCACAGCTGGAAATCCTGGCCGGCAACTGAGAGTCCTCACCCGGCGGCGCGACGCCGCCTCACGGAGATCAACCTCCTGTCTTGCGAAGGGAGTGGCCGGGAAGCATCCTTTCATCCAGGCGTAACATTCATGCACCGGGCGCATGCTAGTATCCTTGAGCGGCCTTGATGTGGACAGATGAGTTGCATATTCGAATAACCTCTCCAAGTTGCGGAGCAACTTGATCGCGTCGCTTGGCGACGCGCCTAGTCTGTCCGCTGCAACGCACGGCCTTGCGAGAAGCGCGGGCTGAGACTCCAACCCACAGCCTGTGAGGGGCCAATGAATCGCCGCCTGGTTGCTGAATTCACCGGCACGTTGCTGCTTCTGGCGACCGTGGTGGGCTCCGGCATCATGGGCGAGCAACTCGCCGGCGGCAACGATGCCATAGCGCTGCTCGGCAACACCATCGCCACCGGCGCCATTCTCGTCGTGCTGATCCTCATGTTCGGCGCCATCAGCGGCGCACATTTCAATCCGGCGGTCACCCTGGCGTTCCTGCTGCGCGGCGACATCGCCTTCCGGGAAGCGGTGCCGTACTGGGCCGCGCAGGTCACGGGCGGGCTCGCCGGCATGATCATTGCCCATGCCATGTTCGATCAGGCCCTTCTGCAGGCATCAACCAACGCGCGCACCGGCGCCGGCCAGTGGCTTGCGGAAACCGTGGCCACCTTTGGGCTCGTCGCGACCATTCTGGCGGTGTTGCGTTTCCGGGCCGAGGCAGTCGCCTATGCCGTGGGGCTGTACATCACCGCCGGCTACTGGTTCACGGCATCGACTTCCTTCGCCAACCCCGCTGTCACCGTTGCCCGCTCATTCACCGATACGTTCTCCGGCATACAGCCGGAACATGCGCCGGGCTTCATACTGGCGCAATGCGTCGGCGCGGTAATCGCGACCTACCTGTTTCGCTGGCTGCTTGACGAAGCGGGCTAGCAGCCGTGAATTCCTACGGCGTAGCCGCGTACGCTCAAAAAACCCCATAAATATCGCGCACTTACGGGCTTAGCACCTAGTCGATCCCACTACGGATCACCTTCCCGATCCGCGATGTCACGGCGCCCCTCGCGGCGGCCCGGCACGGCTTGATGCCTTACCAACCGACACGCTCGACATCTTAGTCCATTCACCGATGGGCGTCCCGCCGCGGTGCATCGCAGCCCGCCGCCGGGGCCGAGTCAAGGGCCACCAGGGCGCCCGGCTACGCCGGGCGCGCACCCTTGACACGACGAAGGCGGCACCACGCTGAACGCCGGGAGCGGCGAGCGCCCCTCCTGGCGCGTCGTGCGCGGCCGTGGTGGGTGTTGCTGGTGTGATGCATATGTTTTCGCAAGGTTCCGACAAAAGAGCCTCAGCGGCGTTGACAGACGATTGTGGGCGGTGCCGCCAGGGGCGGCCCGTGCTCTATCGCCAAGGCGACCAAGCCCGCTGGCGCGGTCTTGTCCCTGACGGGTAACGATCACTACCGCTTCCGCCCTCCGGGCGGTGAGACCGCCACGACCGTACCAGCGTAGACGATCCGACCGGCAGACCGCCTGGCCGAGTCGGACGACAACCCGGTAGACCACAGCCGCCCGCTCCGCCCGGTGCGCCGGCCGCCGCATGGATCGGCGTCAGCGCCGTCAACGACAACAACACGTCGTCCGTCGTCTGCCCGCCAGCGTGTCACGCGTGCTCCGGCGGTCAACCCGCAGGGCGGGTTCTCCGCGTGCTCCGACCTCGCTGGCGCGAGGTGACCGCCCTGCGCGCGCGTGCCGGCCGTTCAGGCACCGACGCACACCGCGTCGCAACCCTGAAACGGAGAACACCATGGACCTTTCAACCCTCATCGCCCAGTGGAGCGGCAAGACCCCACCGGGCTTCGTCCCGCCCGCCGTCCTTTCCGCGAAACCACCACGATGTCAGCAGCGGCGCTGCAAGCGGCCATGCGCGGTCAAAGCCAACGGGGAGTGGGCGCGCTCCTGTCAAAAATGTCTGGATCGTCGAGCGGCAAGTTGCCGAAGAAGGCGCGCCGCGAAGACCGCAGAAGGCGGCTGCAGCAGATGCGCGTATCGCCAACGGCTGGCGGGCGACTTCCTCTGCCAGCGGTGCCGAGACGATCGCGACCGGGGGCGCGCGCAGAAGCGCCAGGACGCCATCGACGCGGCAGCCATCGACGAGCTCGCGGCCCAGCCCGAACGCGTCCACAAGGCGAGCAACCTCGATCTTGGCATTAGCCCTTGGAACGGGCGACCGGCGCCTGAAGCCTCGGCAGCATACTGGAGTCCGCTGCCAGACCCCGAGCCGCCTTCGGAACAGGGATGGCGCTGGTCGCTGATGAACGGGAAGCTGCACCACCGGTACTGATTCCGCGCAGTCGCGGCGGAGGCGCAGCGACTCTTCGGTCCTTGCGCCTCCTGCCGCTCCGTCGGCTGACCCGGACTACAACCTGCCGCCGACCGGCCACGCGCCGACGACCTTCCTCCCGCGCCAACGCAACGCCTTCACAGCCGGGACCAGCCCGATGTCTGCCGCCACGATCACGTAGACGCCCACCTGCGGCTCCGACCACGCCAGGTTCACCGCGTCAATGGCCATCTTGATGCACACCCCGTGCGCCCTGTCGGCGCGTACCGGTACCTGCACCGGTTCGACGCCCAGTCCGCGGAGCGCCGGCCGGTAGCCGTTCACCGCTTCCTCGCCCCAGTCTGCGTAGGCGTTGGCGGTAGCGACCCTGCCGTGCTCCCCGGCGAACCGGTAGAGCGCTTGGCAGTCGACGTCATTCTTGACGCCGTGCACCAGGTTCCAGAAATCGATCAGGAGCGCCACGTCGCCGTTCGCGCCCGCAGGTTGGTACTCACGCATTACAAATACACCTCCACTATGGAAATTCTTGAGTGCCCCATCTCCCTTGAAATCGTCGCCCGGGCGTCCCGGTCGATCCGCTTGCGCGCCCCCTTCAGGCTCCGCATCGGCGGCCCGCCCGCGGCCGGCGGTTTCCAGCCGGTGAGTTCCTCGTAGCGGGTTTGGGCATAGCCGTATCGCAGGCTGTGCATGCGCTTCAGCCCGGCGTCCGCCGTTTGTTTCTCGTAGACCTCGAGCTGCTGTTTGTAATTCCTGCGGCCGGGGATCATGGCCCCGCCGCCGGCGAAGGCGCGCGCCTCGTCGAGCAGCCGGCGCTGGGATTCCTTGAGCACCGGGATCTCGCGCGACCGGCCGCCCTTGGTCCACGACGCCTTCAGCACGATCTTCGATCCCCTGTCCGCGTACGACGGCGAGAACTTGATCGCCTCCTCGCGCCTAAGCCCGAACGCCGCCTGCAGCCGGAGCGCCATGCGGACGTGCGCGTCCCGCACCAGCGCCAGCCGGTCCTCCGGCAGGTCGCCGCTCCGATCCTCGTTGGCGACGCGTTTGTGCTCCCCGATCCCGTAGCTCGCGTTGTCCGCGCGCACCACGTTCGGCTTGCCGATCCGCTTCGCCCACCAGCGCAGGTAGCTCATCCTGTTCTTCATCGTGCCGGTCGAGAGCCCCTGGCGCTTCCACTCGCGCACCAGCGCCTCGACGTGCTTGCCTTTCAGCCCCTTCGCCCGCAGGCGCCGGTAGCCGAGATCGTGGAGGGTGTTCGCCATGCGGGCGAGATTGAACGAGCGCCCGGTCCGGGTGCCGAACGCGCCTTCTTTGGCGTCGTCCTGCAGGCGTTTCAGGTCGTAGTTCAACTGCCGCATCCGGCCAAAGTAGCAGCCTGGCCGGTGCCGTCAACGACCGCGTGTGAAGCACGGCGCTAAGTTTTTCTCTCGTGGTTTCAGCAGGTTGCGGACGGTCGGGACGCCGCCGGACGGGCGGTGGCGAGAGGTGCGCCGCCGTGTTCGGGGAGATCGCCGGAGGCTCCGCCCGCGGCCGCCAGAGGGCGGCCGGGGAGGGTGATCCTGGTGAGTTTTGATGGGCCATCCAACGCCTTGAACAAGTCGTCGGAGCGCAGCTACAACTGCGAATCGCCCTCGATGCATTTCTTGCGGTTGCCGTCCAAATGCGGCGGCTGCGGCTTGCCTTTCCGGCAGCGGCCGCAAGCTTCTTCGGCGCGACTTCCGTTCACGACACATAGATCGCAAGGACTGCTTACATCCCGCGATCCGCGAATGGCAAGGGTGGACTAAACCCGAGCCGCCGCGATCTTCGCGCCACGACAGTCCGGCTCTACGCCCGGCTGTTGCCAGGTCGTCCGCGAGGTATCGTAAGGTTCGCGGAGGCCGTCTGCCGTCCTGGGTACGCCCCGTCGCTACCGAAATCAGCGACATGGCGCACGGTGCCGTTGGCGGTGCATCTCCCCGCCCGCTGCGGTATTCTCGCAGCGTGGCACTTCGGTCGCGGTGTTCCGCGCCCGGGCCGGGTTTCCCCGACAGACGCCAGGGTTGCCCCTTAGCGCATCCGGCTTCCCGGACTACGGGTTTCCCCGATAGTGACCGCAGCGCTGCGGTGTACACCGAATTGCTTCGACGCGCCCAGGACATGCCCTGAACTTCCGGGTGGCCCCGGCCATGCCGTCATACGACAGCGCCAACATGGGAGTTACCGTACACCCATAATCAGCGCATCACCAGCGCCGCGTGTTTAGCAGCCCTTGCGGCATAAGGGCCCGCGGTGCGTTTAGCGCCCCGTCACTACCGGATTGCCGCGATGGTTTTTCACACCGCGCAGCGGCCCTGCGACGTTGTGCGACAGCCGGGGTAGTGACGGGGGCGCAGGGCGCGCGGGAGGCCCGACGCCTCGATGCAGCGAAGGGTCGGCCAGACCCACAGCGGGCCGCCGAGCGCGTCCGTACGCCAGCACAAAGTCCGCCCGGCTCACCCCCGACTGGTTGCAGATCGCGCGCAAGGTGGGCGACTTGAGCCGCGGGTGGCTGGGCATCGGCAGAGCGAATCACCGCCGGAGGTGCAACCCCCGCGAGCAAGAGCCGGCCGCACAGGCCACGCACAGGACACGCCGTCGTGTCACGGACAAGTGGATCACCGGCAACCCCAGTGACGCGCAACCTACCGTACGGATGCCCGCACGATACGGCACCAGGTCCTGGGTCCGTCGCCATCGCTCTCAACGAACCGGTCGAGTGCGCTGTAGCTCACGATCAGCCGGACCGGCAAGCCCCTGGCCTTGGCCAGGTTGAGGCGGCTCATGACCTGTCGGCGCTCCTCGATCTCCTCGATGAGCGCGGGCGTGACCTGCTCGTAGCTGTCGTAGTTGGCGTCCCTGACGTAGAGCGCCGTGCAGCCGATGTCCGTCGTCGGCAGATCCGTGTGGATCAAAAGCTTCGGGGTCGGGACGTCACCCAGGCTGATCGTGGACGACCTGACCGTGGTGGTCGCCACGTAGTAGTCGTCGATGTTGTGTTCCGCCCATGTCGCTTCCGGATCGTCCGAGAAAGCCAGGGGCGCCCAGCCGCCGTCAGCGGCCTCGGCCGGGGGGACCGATACCAGCCCGGCGGCAACGAGTGCCAGGCCCATCGCGATGGCTGCTTTTTCCAGTTTCATTCCACGTACTCCCATGCAGGTTGTGGTTCCGCCGGAACGTAAAACGACGGCGGGTCGTCGCTGAGAATGGTTACCGGGTAGCCCTTGTCGTCCACGATCGGTAAATTGGACCTGGACCAGCTCCGGTTGTCGTTCGGGTCGATTTCAAGCTTGAGCGTGAACGCCTCGTCCGGCTCGTAGCGGGCGTCATTCAGGATTGGAATCTCCAGGGTGGCTTCGCCGTACCCTTCGGTTCGGCCTCCGGCGGACAAGAGCTCAATGTCACCCGAACGGGCTTCGTAGTCCTCACCGGACAGGGCCGACCCATCCTCGGTCGTGTAGTTTATCGAGACGGCCGCGCACCGGACGATCGTCGAGGTGTCAAACGGCGGGTCGTTGTACGGCAGCCTGATCCGGATGCTCGTTTTCCCGTCCGGTTCCTCGACCTCGAGGTTTTCCACAACCAGGTCAACCCGGTCGCAGACGCCTCTACCGCCACCACCGCCGCCGCCGCCACCGCCGCCGGTGTCGTCGTCGTCGACCAGCACCAGAACCGTGTAGTCCGGCAGGTTGGCATAGACGCCCGGGCCGCTCACCGCGTGGGTGATTACCGCCGTCTCGTCGTCGGCGTCCGAGTCGGAGCGCGGCGTCACCGTCACGGCCTGCGCGTCGCTCCAGTTGGCGGTCCCGAAGGTCAGCGTCGCCCGCGTGCCGGGCTGGCCGCCCGCCGCGTTCACCAGCGCCACCGCCGGCGACTCGCTGGTCACCGTCACCGTCACGGCCCCGGTCGGCGCGGCGAGCAGTTCCACGTCGTAGCTGCCCGCCGGGCCCCCCTCGTCCACGAACACCCGCCGGGGCGCCGTCTGCGTGGTGATCTCCAACCCCACCTCGTCGTCGTCGATGGACAGCGTGTAGGCGCCCGGCGCGCCCACCGCGTAGCCCGAGCCGTCGGTGAGGGTGAGGATCACCGTCTCGGTGCCCTCCTCGGCGGCATCGTCGGTGATCGCCACCGCGATGTTCACCGCCGTCGCGCCGGACGAGACGGACACCGTGCCCGACAGCGTCCCAAAATCCGTGCCCGCCGTTGCCGTGCCGCCCACGCCGTAGTTGAGCGTGATGCCCGACTGCGGCGCCGGAGAAAAGAGCACCCGCGCGTTCGCCGTGCCGCCGTCCTCGTCCGCCCGCCCCGCGGTGCCGGCAAATCGAGCCGTCGGGGTGCCGTCGTTGTCCTGGATGGTGAGCGTGTGCCGCCTCGATGGGCCCACCGTGTAGCCGGAGCCGGGCCGCAGCGTCAGCATCACCGTCTCGTCGTTCTCCTCGTTGGTGTCGTTGGTGATCGCCACCGGGATGTCCACGTGCGCCGCGTTCGCCGTCACCGCCACCGTGCCCGGCAGCGTCCCGAAGTCGGTGCCCGCCGTCGCCGAGCCGCCCACCGCGTAGTTGAGCGTGAAGCCCGAACCCGGGGTTGGCGAAAAATTCACCCGCACGTTCTGCGTGCCCGACGCCTCCCCCGCGGTCGACGCCGCCGCCGCGAAGTTCGCCTGCGGCGTGGTGTTGCCGGTCGTGCCGCTGCCCGGGGCCGACCAGGGGCTGTCGCCCTCGGCGTTGGTGGCGCGCACCCGCACCTGGTAGGACGTGTTCGCGGTGAGGCCGGTGAGCGCCGTGCTCGTGCCGGTCACGTTCTGCGGGCCGTTGCCGAAGGCGCCGCTCGTGCCGGCGCGGTACTGCACGTCGTAGCTCTCGATCGCCGGCCTGCCGGCGTTCGCCGGCGCACTCCAGCTCACATCGAGACCGGTGGTCGAACCCGAGGTCGCCGTCACACCCGGCGCCGCGGGCGCCGCGGGCGGCTCGGCGACGTCGGTGACGGTGATCGTCACCGTGACCGCGTCGCTGTCCGTGCCGTCGGACGCCGTCACCGTCACGGTGTGGCTCGACGTCGCCTCGTGGTCGTAGGTCACCCCGGCCCGGGTCGTGATCTGCCGGGTCGAGGTGTCGAAGGCGAACGACGCCGCATCAGTGCCGCCCATCGAATAGGTCAGCGTGTCGCCGTCCGCGTCGGTGGCGGCCGGGATGACGGCGCCGACGTTGGTGCCCGCGGCCGCGTTCTCGGCGACGCTGCGCGCCGCCGTGCCGGCGGCGAACGCCGGCGCGTTGTTCGTGACCCCGCCGTCGTTGTCCGTGATGGTCAGCGTGTGCACGCCCGGCGAGCCGATCGTGTAGCCCGTGCCCGCGGTGAGCGTCAGGATCACCGTCTCGGCGCCCTCGACGTCGACGTCGTCGGTGATGCGCACCGGGAAGCTCCGGGAGGTCCGGTTCGACTCGATGTCCACGGAACCCGTGAGCGCCTCGTAGTCCGCGTCCGCGTCCGCCGTGCCGGTCACCGCGTAGGTCACGGTCACCGTCGCCGCCGGCTGCTTGGAAAGCACGATGGACACGGTCGACGCGGAGGCGTTCTCCGCCGCGCTGCGCGCCGCCCGCGCGAAGCTGGCCACCGGCGGCGCGTCGTCGTCCGTGATGGTGAGCGTGTGCACGCTGCGCGAGCCCACCGTGTAGCCCGAGCCCGGCCGCAGCGTCAGGATCACCGTCTCGCCGCCGTCGTCGTCGGCGTCGTCCGTGACCGAGACCGGGATGAGGACGTGGGTCGCGTTCGCCGCCGCCGCCGCCGTGCCCGTCAGCGTCCCGAAGTCCGTGCCCGACGTCGCCGTGCCGGTCACCGCGTAGTTGAGCGTGACGGGCGAGGGCGGCGACGGCGACAGCTCCACCCGCACGTTGTGCGCCCCAGCCGACTCCTCGGCCCTGCTCGACGCGGACAACTGGAAGTTCGCCTCCGGCGTGCCGTCGTCGTCGTCGGCGATGGTGAACACGTGCTCGATGCGGCCGCCGCGCGCGTAACCGGTACCCTCGCTGAGCGTCAGGATCACCGTCTCGGCGTCCTCGACCGCCGTGTCGTGCAGCACCGCCACCGGGATGTCCGCATGCGTCGCGTTGGCCGCGACGTTCAGGGTGCCCGCGAGCGCCGCGTAGTCCGCGTCCGCGTCCGCCGTGCCGCCCACCGTGTAGGTGAGCGTAATGCCCGCCGGCAGCGCTGGCGTGAAGTTTACGCGGACGTTGTGGGTCGCCGCGCTCTCGCCGGCGCCGGACGACCCCGCCGCGAACGCCGCCAGCGGTTTTGCCATCGCACCCCCGTCGTTGTCGTTCACCACCACCACCGCGGAGTTCGGGTCGCCGACCGCGTACTGGACGGGGGACCTGGAGCGCACGGTCACCCGCACCGGGCCGCTCGGCTCGGCGACGTTGTCGACGGTGGTGGCGATGGTGAAGTCGTAGGTGGCCTGGCCGCTGGGGAACACCTGGACGCCGTTGTCGCCCTCGACCCCGCCGACGCCGGCCTCGAGGAAATCGGCGCCCGGTGCGTCCGCCACCCCGATGCTCACGATCGTCGTGCCGGAAAACGGCGGGTCGGCGTGCAGGGTGAACGCCGCCGCCGTGCCCTCGGCGACCGCGGACCCGCCCGTGATGCTTACCAGCGGATCGCCGCCCGGGCCCACCGTCACCGCCACCGTGCCGGTCTCCGCGCCGTAGTCCGCGCCGGACGCGGTGAGGGTGACCGTGGCCGTGTCGCCGTCGCTGCCGGCCGCCGCCGCGACCGTCACCGTCCGCGCCGCGCTCCAGAGGTTCGTGGCGCCGGTCGCGTTGAACGTGAGCGAGGCTGGGGTCGGCGTCACGTCCGTGTCGTCCGACGCCACCGCCACCGTCACCGCACCCGTCGGCTGCGACGCCAGCCTCACCGTGAACGCGCCGCTGCCGCCCTCCGGCACCGTCAGCGGACCGCCGGCGATGTCCAGGCCCCTCTCGTCGTCGTCGCGGATGGTGACGGTCGCCGTGGTGATCGCCCCGGCGGTCACGTTCGCCGGCAGGTTCGCCGTGTCGATGGCGATGATGACGGTCTCGTCGTCCTCGTCGACCGAGTCCGGGACGATCGGCAAGGACACCCCCGTCACCGCCACGCCCGCGGGCAGGGGGAGGCTGGAGAAGGCGTCGTAGTCCTCCCCTTCGGTGGCGGTGCCGGCGGTCACCGTCACCGGGATCGTCAGGTCCCGGCCGACGGGCGGGTTCACCCGCATGAGCACCGCCGCCTGGGCGGCTCGCTCCGTCACGAGCTGGGTCCCCGAGGTGAACCCGACCGTCGTGGCCGTCGGCGAGTCCACGATGCCGAACGCCACGCCCGCGGACGGGTCGTTCAGGCGCAGCGTCAGCGTCTCCCGGCTCTCGGCGGCGTTGTCCTCGACCGCCGTCACGGACAGCGCGCTGCCGTAGTTCCGGCCGTCGTCGTCCACCAGACCCCGGGTCACGGTGACCGCGGGGGCGGCCCCGTCCAGACCGCCGCAGGAGACGCTGGCGCCGCAACCCAGGACGTAGTCCGCGCGCCCCGCCGTGCCGCCCAGCACGATCCGGTAGGTCGCCGCCTCGCCCGCCGCGAGCAGGTTGTTCGAGTCGGTGAAGAACAGGTTGAACCACCGCGCCGCGCCTTCCGGCAGGTCATGGGAGGCGCCCGTGGTGGCCAGGCCGGCCGGCGGCGCCTCGTCGTCGAACACCGTCACCGTCACCGCCGCCGAGACCGCGCCGTAGCCGCCGCCCGAGGCGGACAGCGTCAGCGCCGCGCCCTCGTCCGCCGCGTCCATGTCCTGCGCCGCGCTCACCGTCACCGTCTGCGCGGCGCTCCAGAGATCGGTGCCCGTCGGGTTGAACGTCAGCGTCGACGGGGCCGCCGTCACGTCGGCGTTGTTCGAGGCCACCGCCACCGTCACCGTACCCGTCGGCTGGCTCGAAAGCCGCACCGTGAACGTGCCGGCGGCACCCTCCGTCACCGACAGCGTCCCGGCGGACAGCGTGAGCGCCTGGTTGGCCGGGTCGTCGATGTCGAACTCGGCCAGGGTGTCGGTCCCCGAGGCGCCGCCGTCGAGGTTCGTGCCCGAGTTCCCGTCCAGGGCGCCAAGGTCGATGTCGACCGTCTCGCCGCCCTCGCCGGCGCTGTCCGTGGCGGCGCTCAAGGTCAGGGTCACGGTCGTCGCCGTCGCGCCCGTGGCGGGCCCCGTGAACGTCACCCGGGGCTTGTTGCCCGCATTGGTGTTGTTGAGGTCGTAACAGGCCACCCCCGTGGGCGGCGTGTTCGGGCAGGCGGTCGTGTAGTCGCCGTTGCGGGTGGCCGTCCCCCCGAAGACGAGGGGCACATCCAGCGCCTCGCCGTTCACCAGGCCCCGGCCCAGGGTAACCGTAAAAGTCTTCGTGCCGCCCTCGGTCACGTCCCCCGCGGCCCCGGTGAGGGTCACCGCCGTCGCGTCGTTGTCCGTGATGGTGATCTCGACCTCGTCGTTCGCACCCGGATCGCTCCCCGATGGCAGCGTGCCCAGTTCGATCACCACGGTCTCGTCCGCCTCGTCGGCGCCGTCGTCGGTGACCGCAAAACCCGTCGTCCCGGACGCCATGTTGTTGGCGATGCTGATCGAGGTCACCACCGTGTAGTCGTTGCTCTGCGCGTCGGTGTCCGCCGTCTTTACCCCGATGGGGATGACGAGCGGCCCGCCCGAGGTGTTGTTCGTATCGCGCGTCGCCGTGATCGTCAGCGCCGCGCCGCCCTCCGTGATGGCCCCGCCCCCCGACACCGACAGGTTCACTTTGGGGGCGTCGTCGTTCGCGATGGTGTGGGTGGCCGAGCCGGCGGTTGTCGAGATGGTCACGTCCGCCGGCGTCGGGGTGCTGCCGCCGGTCACTTTTTCGAGGGTCAGGGTCACCGTCTCGTCGTCCTCCACCACGGTGTCCCCGTGCACCCGGAGGTAATACCGGTGCACGCTGCTGATGGGCCACTGCCGGCCGGGGGTGTTGGCGCACAGCCTGCCGCCCACGGTGGCGAAGGCGAGGTCCCCGTCGCCCACGTCCACGAGCTCGTAGTCGTTGCCGGGGCCCCAGGTCGCCGTGCCGGTGAGGCAGACGCCGATGTCGAACGTGTTGGCGTAGGCCGGGGCGACGGTGAAGGTGATCTCGTGGTCCGTGTAGCCCGGGCTGCCAATGTCCCCTTCGTCCGCGGTCGCGGCCACGCTCATCGAGAGGGTGTGGGAGGCGACGACGACGTTGCTGACCTCGAACACCGGGGACAGGGCGTAGAATTCCTCGCCGATCGATTGACGTTGGTTGCTGTTGTTTAGCGTGCGACCATCGGCCGGGTATCCCGTCCGGGCGACCGCGTTTAGGCCCGTGGTAGGACTGCCAAGGGACTCCGTGGCGTGCGCGGTGCCGTCGTTGTCGCTGCCCGTCAAGACGGTTGTGCGATCGTCGGCGGCGCCGTAGTCGTCCCAGTTGCCGTCGTAGAAGTCCGCGTAGTCGTCGGCGAGCCTGGCGCCGTCGAGCCAGTAGATCGGCACGGCCGCGCCGGCGTCCTTGTGGTCGCCGGCGCCCATGCTCGCGGTGGCATCCCACATGTCGGTGTTGTCGCGCGCGTCCACGGTGGGCGTGGAGGCGACCGCCACGAACCGGTCGCCGCAGCCGTCGGCGAGCGCCGGGTGACCGGCCTTGGCGGCGGTCCGCACGAAGGCGTTGTAGTCGGCGATGGCGGCCGACTCCCCGTTGCGCGTCGTCGAGGTGACGAACAGCAGCCGGAACTTGCCGTTGAGGGCGACCGCCGAGGGCTTCAGCGCCCAGCCCGTCGGCACCGGGTACGCGCCGCCCGCGTTGGCCGCCGCGCATCCGGGCAGGGCCTCGTCGTCCGTGATCGTGAGCGTGTGCTCGGTCGTCGCGCCGAACAGGTAGCCCGAGCCGGCGGACAGCGTCAGCACGACCGTCTCGTCCCCCTCCGCGTCCGTGTCGTTGGTGACCGCCACCGCGATGTCCGCGGTCGTCGCGCCCGCCGTCAGGGTCACCGTGCCGGAGGGCGCGGTGTAGTCCGAGCCCGCCGTCGCCGTGCCGCCCAGGACGTAGCCGATGGTCAGGTCCGTGGCGGACGCCTTGGACAGGTTCAGCCGCACGGTGTGCGTGCCCCCGCCCTCGGCGATGGTCCCCGCGGCCGACGCGAAGCTCGCCACCGGGTAGTCGCCCTCGTCGTCGTAGATGGTGAAGGTTGCCGTGCCGGCGGTGCCCGATATGGCGACGCCGGCCGGGGTGTCGGAGCGCCTGGTCAGGGTCAGGATCGCCGTCTCGTCGGGCTCGGCCCGGGTGTCGCCCTTCGGCCGGATGAACCACTCGTCATCGTTCACCGCTCGCGGGAACGGAAGGCCCCCCGTATAGCAACCGTCGTCGATATGGAAGGCATATGCTTGACCGCGCTCGTTAACCAACTCCCAGTCGTTCGTGCCGTCCGTGCTGTGCAGCGTCGCGGTTCCCGTGGCGCAGAGGTTCACCTCGAAGATGGCCGGCGTGCCGTCCCACGCCGGCGATGTGGAGAAGGTGACCCTGTGGCTCTGCGGGTCGGAGCCGTCGCCCTCGTAGCCGCCCGTGGACTCGAGGCGCATCGAGACGGTGTGGCTGCCGACCAGGAACACGGGGGAGAGGGCGTAGAAGTGTCGTTGGCCTTGCGAAGGCGAACTGCCAGCATTGAGCATGTCTCCGCTACGCAAACGCCCATATTGGACCTGACCACTGCCAAGACGGCGCGTAGCATGCTTGGTGCCGTTGTTGTTGCTGCCCGTAGCTATAAAGGTAGCGGCGGTGCCGTCGCCACTCTCGTTCTTGCCGCCGTAGCTGTCCCAGCTGTTGTCGTAGAAGTCCTCGTAGTCGTCGGCGGCCTTGGCGCCGTCCAGCCAGTAGATGGGCACGCCCTTGTCCGAGGACGTGTAGGTGGTCCCGGTGTGGTCGCGCGCATCCACGCTGGGGGTTGAACCGAGTACCTTGAACCGGTTACCGCAACTGTCGCTGATGGCGGAGTGGCCGGCCTTGGCCGCGTTCTGTACGTGGGTATCGTAGGTGGCGATGGCGGTCACATCCGGTTTGCGCTGGGTCGAGGTGACGAACAGCAGCCGGAACTTCTTTCCGCTGGTGACGCCCGAGGGTATCAGCGCCCAGTCCGCCGGCACCGTGTAGGCGCCGTCGGTGGCCGTGGTGCACTCCTGCGCCTGCGCCGCCGGGGCCAGGCCGGCCAGCAGCGGCAGGGCGAGCAGCGCGGCTGCCAGGGCGCGGCGCGGACGGCGGGCGGCGGCTCGCAGACCGCCATGGGCGAGGGAAAGTTCACTGCAGACGGACGCGCGCCCGACGGCGCGGGGCGACTCAGGCGGGGAGGTAAACGCGCGAGCGCATCGCCGCCAGGCGCCGCACGGAATCACGGCTTGCGGCTTGCGGCTTGCGGCTTGCGGCTTGCGGCTTGCGGCTTGCGGCTTGCGGCTTGCGGCTTGCGGCTTGCGGCTTGCGGCTTGCGGCTTGCGGCTTGCGGCTTGCGGCTTGCGGCTTGCGGCTTGTCATTATACGTTGATGGGCTGCCTGGGGACTGTCAACCCCTGCCGGCCAGGGAAACGCGACCCCCTCCGGCGCTCGACCGAACGCATGCCGTCTCGGCTCCTGCAAATCGCCCGCACATTCTCTCCTGACGCCATCGACTACAGCGAAAGAAACCCGAAGACCACCGCCGCAGGCCCCTTTCTACACCAAACGGCGTTCCGGTGAAAGACTCGGACGCGTGCCCGGTATCCGGCCGGTACTTTCCGGCGCGCGCATCCGAGCCCCGCCGGGCGGCAAACGGATCCCTACGGCGCGATGCGGTCGGCCCACCGCTGCATGACCGGGCGGCGCTTGTCCAGGAGGTCGTCGCGGGCGTAGGCAGCCACCGTGGCCGAGCCTTCGACGTGCGCCAGTGCGAACTCCGAGAGCAGTTCGTCTACGTCGTGGTGGCGGGCCCAGTCCTTGAAGCTCGAACGGAAGCCGTGGCCCGAGGCCGCAATCCCGGCGCTACGCAGCGCCTGCGTCATCACCTTGTCGCCCAGCATTGCCCCGGGACGCGAGCCTGGGAACACCAGCCCGGCGCCCCGCACGTCCGTGCTTGCCTCCCGCAGCACCGCCAGCGCCTGCGCCGACAGCGGCACCCGGTGTGCCTTGCCTGTCTTCATCGACTCGGCGGGCTTCTCCCAGACCGCCGCCTTGAGGTCGAACTGCTCCCACGCCGCCCGGCGCACCTCGATCTGCCGCGCCGCCGTCAGCGCCGTGAACCGGATGGCCCGCTTCGTGGCAGGTGCGCAGTTCGTGGCGTCGATCTTCACGAGCGCCGCGCCCACCGCCGGCCAGTCCAGGGCGTCGTGGTGCTTCGGTCCCCCCGCCCGCTTCGGCAGACTGCGGCGCACCGTCTCCACCGGCGAGCCCTCCGACCGGTATTCGTTGATCCGCGCCCAGTCCAGCACCGCCGTGATCCCCGTGCCCGCCGCTTTCACCGTCGCGTGCCGGCCCGAGAGCGCCACCGGGCGCAGCACCTCGTAGACCGCCGCGGTGCCGATCCTGTCCACCGGCATGCGGCCGAGCTTCGGCAGCACGTGCTTGTCCATCGCCACCCGCCAGTTGCGCGCCGGACTGGGTGTGCGCCAGGTGTCGAGCTTCTCCTTGAAGCACGCCGCCTCCGCCGTGGCGAAGGTCGGCACCCGGGCTCGCCTGGGATCTCCCCTCGTGCGGGCGATGGCCCGGTTGTCGGCCGCGGCTCGCCGGGCGTCCGCGAGGGAGACCAGTTCGGCGCTGCCGAGACCCAGGTCCACGCGGCGCCCGTGTATAGTGAGTCTCTGGATCCACTGTCGGGTGCCGTTCGCCTTGACCCGGAGCATGAGGCCGTTGCCGTCCACGTAGCTGCCGCGGCTGGCGGTGCGCACCATGGCGGCGGAGAGGGCGTTGCGGCAGAGTCGCGGCATGGGGGCGGTCCGTGGAGGCGTACCGCCAGTCTAGCCGATGCATAGGATGAAGGCAATGAACCCCACTAAAATGCATGGACGGAGCGAGATTTCACGAGTCTTGGAGAGTCGTCCCTGGTGCGCTCCGTTTACCAAAAAACTAAGTATTATCATCAAGTTAAACAACCATTTGATACGTTCTGTATTCTCACGGACACTCGCCTAGTCGGTTACAGGCGATCATACGGCGCAGGCTCCTGGTCCCCCTCAATCGAGCCGGTATGCGGCGGCGGCCGCGTCGTGAAAGAGCCAGTTCTTCTCGTCGTCGGAGGCGTCGATCACCAGCTTCTTGAAGGCGTTCCAGAGAACCGCATACGAACAGCTGGCCTTGTCCACCGGGAAATTGCTCTCGAACATGCATCGCCTGACGCCGAAGCAGTCTATGGCGTGCCGGTAATAACGGCCGGCGGCCGCGACCAGTTCGTCCGAGTTGGCCGGAACCTCCCGCTGGTGGAAGCCGAAGCCGTTGATCGGCATGAAGATACCGCCCAACTTGGCGTAGACGTTCTCGCAGCGCGCCAGTTCCGCAATATCGGACAGCCACTTGCCGAATATCTCCTCACGCCTGCCTTCATACGGACCGATACCGAGAGGGCCGCCGAAGTGGTCGAAGACGATGGTGGTGTCGGGAAACGCCCGGGCCAGGTCGGTCAGTTCCGGGATCTGCGCATGGTACAGCCAGGCATCGAAGGACAGTCCTCGCCGCCCAAGTTCTGCGTATCCCTCCCGAAAACCCGGCTCCAGCAGCAGGTGTTCGGAAGGGTTGGTGTGGGAATTGCGAACCTCCGCACTGGCGTCCCACCCGGCGGCATGGCGAATGCCGCGAAACCGGGGACTGGCCGCCATGTGGGCTTCGAGTACGTCGCCCACGGCAGCGCCGAGGGTCAGGTCCGCGAAGCTGACGATGCCGGTACAGGCGCGCATGTCCCCGTAGCCGCCGCTGGCGGACATGGCCGCTACGCCGTTGACGAACTCCGTCTCGCCCACGGGCCTGAGGGCTTCCGGCCCGTCGGCACGATACATGGCCATGCATTCGACGAACACGGTACTGACGATGTTGTGACCGGAGTCGGTATCCGCCAGTAACTCATCGAGCAGGTATCGGCTGCGCTCGTTGTCCCACAAATGATGATGGGGGTCGCAGATCGGGCGCTCCGGCTCGATGATGGGTTCCTGCACTTGGGCGAGCCATTCTTCTCTATCCATATCCGCCTGTTTCCGATTGATGTTGTCCCTATCCTGCAAGTTTAACCAGATGCCGTTTCCAAAAAACTCTGCATCTGCCACCATGCGGCGTTTTCGAGGTATCGGGGGCAACATGTATCCGGGCAAGTGGGGCATTGAATTTCCGGACAAGCCGGCGGTCGTGCACGCCGTTACCGGCGAGGCGGTCACGCACGGCGAACTCAACGAACGATCCAACCGGCTGGCACAGCTGCTGTGGGAACGCGGCCTGCGCCGGGGCGACCACATCGCCGTGTTCATGGAAAACAACCTCCGTTTCTTCGAAGTGGTCTGGGCGGCGTTTCGCTCCGGGCTTTACATCACAACCGTCAATCGCTATCTCACCGCCGAGGAGGCGGGCTATATCGTCGACAACTGCGAGGCACAGGCACTGGTCGCATCTGCTCACCTGGGCAGTGTTGCCACGGAGATTCCGCCCTTTGCACCCCGTTGCCATACCTGGCTGACGGTCGACGGCGCAGTCGACGGCTACGAACCCTACGAGGAGTCGATCGCGGGATTTCCCGCGACCAATCTGGCGGAAGAGCCGGCGGGCACCTTCATGCTCTACAGTTCCGGCACCACCGGGCGGCCCAAGGGTATCGTGCGGCCCCCGCCCGACCTGATGATTCATGAAGACCCCGGCCCCGTGACCGCTGTGCTGAAGATGCTGTGGGGGTTCGACGAGTCCACCGTGTACCTGTCCCCCGCCCCCTTGTATCACTCTGCTCCGATTTCCTTCTGTATTGCGATACAGACCTTGGGGGGCACGGCGGTGATGATGCCCCGCTTCGATGCCGTCGGGGCTCTCAGGGCTATCGAAGAACATCGCGTCACCCACAGCCAATGGGTGCCGACCATGTTCAGCCGCATGTTGAAGCTCCCCGACGAGGACCGCCTCGGCTTCGACCTTTCCTCGCACAAGGCGGCGATCCACGCCGCCGCGCCCTGTCCTGAAGCGGTGAAGCGGCAGATGCTGGACTGGTGGGGACCGATTCTCTACGAGTACTACGCCGGCACGGAATTCAACGGCTTCACCCACACAACTTCGCAGGAATGGCTCGCCCATCCGGGTACGGTCGGCAAGCCGCTCGTCGGCGTCATTCACATCTGCGACGAAGACGGCGGGGAACTGCCCGTCGGCGAAGCGGGAATCGTCTATTTCGAGATGCCGCAGTTGCCGTTCGAGTACTACAAGGATTCCGCCAAGACCCGCTCCGCCCAGCACCCGCAACACCCGACCTGGACGGCACTCGGCGACGTGGGTTACGTGGACGAGGAGGGTTTCCTGTACCTCACCGACCGCGCCACCTTCATGATCATCAGCGGCGGCGTGAACATCTATCCCCAGGAGATCGAGGACGCCATGATCATGCACGACAAGGTGGCCGATGTAGCCGTGGTCGGCGTGCCGGACCAGGAAATGGGCGAGGCGGTCAAGGCGGTTGTACAGGTTGCCGAGGGCGTTCCCGAAAGCGATGACCTGGCCGCCGAACTGCTCGCCTACACCCGGGAACGCATAGCCCACTACAAGTGCCCGAAGAGCATCGACTTCATCGACGAGATGCCGAGGCTGCCCACAGGCAAGCTCTACAAGCGGCTGCTCAAGGACAAGTATTGGGGCCGGTCAGGGTCGAGAATCGTTTGACCTGCCACTACTTACCGATCGAGATTTCCGCGTTGAGTTCCCCTACGCGCACTTCTCCGTCCCGAGTTTGTCCGCCGATCTCCAGAAAGCGTCGCATGGCGGCCTGAGATCCGCTGTTGCGCAGCAACTGCTGAAACAGGAACGCTTCTTCGCGCAGGCCCTCGGCAAGCGGGCGCTCCGCCTGATCCACCGCGGCCTTGGCGAGGCGCACGGCCTCGACGGGGAATGAGGCGATCCGGCCGGCGAGCCTGTCGACGAAGGGTTCGATTTCTCCCGGTTCGAAGATGCGGTTGAGATAGCCCCAGCGCTCGGCGGTTTCCGCATCGATGTCGTCACCGCCCAGGATGATCTCCATGGCCCTGCCGCGCCCGACCAGTCGCGGCAGCCGCTGCGTTCCCGTACCGCCGGGCAGGATGCCCAGCGGCACCTCCATCTGGTTGACGACGGTCTTGCCGCGAACGCCGAAGCGCATGTCGAAACTCGCTGCCAGTTCACTGCCGCCGCCGCCCACGCGCCCCTCTATCTGGGCAATGGTGACCTTGTCCATGGTGCGGAAGCGCTCGCACATGGCGTGGAACGGGTTGAGTTCCTCCTCCCGGCGGGCTTCGCCTTCGGTGGGGAAGTCCAGGATGAGCGACACATCAAAGTGGGCGATGAAAAAATCCGGGTCCGCGCTCTTCAACACCACCACGGCCAGATCGGGGTCTGCTTCCAACTCGGTTGAGAGCTTCAGCAACTCGACGTACAGGTCGCGCGTCATGATGTTGATCGGCGGATTACTGACGGTCACCCGGGCGACCGATGCCGCCACGTCCACGTTCAGCAAGTCAAATTCGTAAGCCATGGGGTACTCCTGACGATATTCAGGCGGCAAATTGCAGCCTGTTGCGGGCGGGCATGTCCGCCTGCCGGTCTCCTGTTCTGTTCTTACCCTGCACCAACGGCGTGGGGCACTCGCCATTAAGGCTCCGCGGAAGGTGATTGGCAATGTGCAGTGTCGCGTCCAGGGTCCACGGCAACGGCGGCATCGTCGAGTGGTGCGCCGGTGCCCGCCGCCTGGCCGGACCGGGGCACGATTCGGTGCGGCTAGGGCATGCCTTGCGGCCCCCAGTGGGTGGCCAGCAGTTGTTCTATGGGCGCCTTGTGGGAGCCGAACGCTTCGTTGAGGAGGTCGCCGTCGGTGAAGTGTTCCAGGGTGAAACCGTGGGGGTCTTTCCAGTAATCGAAGATCTGGCTGCCCAGAACGTGCTTCGCCACGCCCCACCGGTGCTCGTAGCCCGCCTCGCCGAGGACGTCGTGGCCCAGCATCAGCGTGTCCCAGTCCGCCACTTCAAAGGCGGCGTGATTGAATTCCGGTTCTCCGGAGCCGACCAGGAACAGCGTGTGGTGGTCGACGAACCGCTCGCCCCGGTTGCAGCGCATGAATGCGCCAAGCACCCGGCTCTCCTCCCCCATGTAGACCTCGTCGCTGGTGATTAAGCCGAACCGCTCCTTGTACCAGGCCTCGGAGGTGCGGAAATCGGTGACGTTCAATACGCAATGCCCGAGGCGCTTGACGCTAGGCATCACCGATTCGAAGGCAACCCGTTCCCCGAGCCGCAAGCGGCCCTCGCCGAAGTTGAGCGGCTGGCGATACGGGGAAGGCAGCGGCTCGGGCCTGACGATGCCGTGCACCACGTCCACGGGGAGGCCGTCCGGATCGCTGAGCCGCGCGAACCGGCCGCCCCCCGGCAAGCCCAGGTCCTGCACCGGCGCCCCGTCAACGGCGGCAATCCGCTCCAGTTCCGCCTCGCTCAAGGCTTCGAAACCCAACCCGAGGAAGGATGCCTCGCCCTCTTCCGCCACGTAGGCATATTGGGTCGCGTCGGTCCCCCGGGCGAACAGGCGGCCGTTGTCGCGACTCGTGACAAAGCCGAAGTCATCGAGAAAACGTTGCTGGCGGTCCAGGTCGGGAACCCGGAAGCGGACATAAAGAATATCGGCGATACCGGCCATCGGGCCTGTCTCCAGAAAAGGGTGAACTTCGAAAATCGAACGCCAAGCCTACCACGCCCCAAAAACGGACTGGAGATGCTCTTGCCAACGCCCCGACCCCGCCATTCGGCCAGGGCTTTCGCCCCGGCGATGCGGGACCCTGACATGCAGAGACCAACGGTTGGCGGCAGGATGAGAGCGGGCGGATGCCCGACGCGCTCAGTAGATCGACACTCCCAGTTGGGCGTAGAACAGCCTTCCCTGCCAGGGCACTATGGAGTCGCTGCGGTAGATGCGGCCGCAACAGACCTCGAAATCGCCCGGGTCGGGATAGTTATCGAACAGGTTTTCGACACCCAGCTTGAGCGCATAGCGCTCCCGGAACGTGGCATTCACTTCCAGGTCGACCAGCACTTCCCGGCCGAACTCCTGGACAGCGGCGAGGCTCGCATCGCTGGCGTTCCTGTATTTCCCGAAATAGCGCGCGCGCAGCAGCACGTCCAGAAACCTCCAGGCGTGGCCCACGCTGACCACGCCGCGGGTGTCCGGCCTGCCTTTCTCGATGTCGTGCCTGGCCTCCTCGTCCACGAAGCGCCCGAGGTCGACGACTTCCGTTCGATTGAAATTGAACGCGGCCTGCAAGGAAGTTGCCCCCAGGTCCCAATCGAATGTGGCCGCGGCGACCAGGTCGACACCGCTGGTTTCCGTCACCACATCGTTGGTGAAGAAGCGCACCCTGGCAATGTCGTTGGCGCCGGGAACGCCCAGTTCGATGAGACGGGCGGCCGCGGCCGCATCAACGATGAACTGGGACGACATGACGATGCGGTCATCCAGGCGGATGCGGTAGTAATCGACAGTGAGCGTGCCGCCGGGAAAGGGTTGGGCGGCAAGACCCAGCGTGAACGAATCCGACCGCTCGGGGTCGAGCGGCCGGGCGCCGAACAGCCCCGCGGCAGCATGGGTGGGCGGAAAGACGCCTTCCGCGCGCGGTATTCCGGCGGCATCGATCCGCGTCGAGACCACGCTCGTGGAAATCTGGCCCGGCGTCGGCGCCCGAAACCCCGTGCCCACCGAGCCGCGCAGGTTGACCCTGTCATTAAGCCGGTAGCGGGTGGCCAGCTTCCAGATGGCAACGCTACCGAAGTCGTCGAAGTCCTCGTAGCGCGCTGCGGCATTCGCCAGCCAGTTGTCCGTCAGGTCGACTTCGAGATCGACATAGCCCGCGTAGCTCTGTCGGGTCCGGTTGGAAGCGAAGGTGGGCGGATAGCCGGGGAAACCGTTGGAGCCGATGGGAACGGCGTTGTTGACCGGATCGCCCGGGGGGCAGAGCGACCCGACAGCCTCGAATCCGGGTATGCGGCATTCGATGACCGTCAATGCGTCCTCCGGTTCGGCGTCGACCTCGGCCTGGGTGATTTCGAAATTGAACGGATCCGCTACGCCGAACGGTCCGACCCGGTAGGACGGCGGATCCCCGGCCTTGATGCGGTAGCCCTCCACGCGGTACTCGAAACCGAAGGCCAGGTTCAGGGGACTGGCCAGCCCGACTTCCAGGGGCCAGACAAGATCCGCGTTGAGCGCCAGCTCGTCGTTGGAAAGCGTCCCGGGCCGGAACCGGGTGGGCGTGTCGGGGCCGAGCGACGGGTTCAGGGTGTTCTCGATGCGATAGCGGATTTCGTCGAAACCGTAGCTGGCCGAGACATCGAAGGTCAGGCCCGATCGATGGCTGCCCCGCAGGCCGCCGGCGACCGAGTAGTCGGTGACATCGCCGGAGAACTGCGGCGTGAACCCGGCGGGATACAGGCTTGCCCGGGGGTCGTGGATGGAACCATCCGCCTGGCGAACCGGCAGAAGCTGGCTGACGCCCGGGCGGCGGTAGAAAAAACCACCCGTCTGGTCCTTGCTGGCGTAGGACGCAAAGCCGTACATCTCCACACCCCCGGTCAGCGGCAGCACCGCATTCACCAGGGCCAGTGCCTGCTCCCGGTCTGGCTGGCCCCAGATCTGGGCGGGGCTCGCAAACGGCCGACTGCCGCCCACGGTACGGAAGTTCTCCGCATAACGGTCGTCGAGATCGTCCGGAATGCCGTCGCTGCCAAGCGCTGCCTGCAGAATCTCGCCGCTGGGGGAATACCGGTAGGTGAGCGCGTCCGGCCCGTAGTGGGTAACGCCGCCTGTCGTCAAGCGGCTCGTGGTCGCGGCCAGGGGCGTCTGGCCGGACCCGGCAATCGTCAGGTCATAGGGTTCCGAGCGGCTGGTGGGGGCCGAATCGGAAAATTGGCCGCTGATGTTGACGAATCCCCCGTTGGGCAGAGGGAATCCGGCATTGCCTTCAACGGTAATCTCCTCGCCGTCTCCTTCGTCGTAACCCCCGGCACGCACGCGCAACTCGGCGCCCGAACTCGCTCGCCGCAGGTTGAAGTTGATGACTCCTGCGATGGCGTCCGAGCCATACTGTGCAGCAGCGCCGTCCCGCAGAACCTCCATGGACTCGATGGCGATGGACGGGATGCTGCCCAGGTCCGGGCCGTGCGAACCGAAACCGCCGATCTGCATGAGCGCAGATCGATGGCGGCGCTTGCCGTTGATCAGCACCAGGGTGTGGTGCGAGTCCAGGCCGCGCATGTGGGTCGGGCGAATGAAACTGGCGCCGTCGGAGATCGGCTGCCGGCGCACGGAGAACGAAGGCACGATCGTATTGAGAACTTCCAGCAGGTCGGAGGAATTGACGCTCGCCACCTGTTCCGGCCCGAAGACATCCACCGGCACCGCCGTGTCCACCGCGGCACGGGCCCGGCGGCGCGTGCCGATGCTCACCACTTCCTCGATGATTTCCGCCCCTGCGCCGGCACTGGCGGGCGGCTCGGCAGTCACCGCTGCACTCACCGTAATCAATGCAAGCGCCAGGAAGGCAATCCGGGTCATTGGATAGTCGAAGAGCGGAATCGCGTCAATCTATACCAACGTCTTGAAAAAGCAACAAATCAAGAAAGTGCAAGGATTACCGGTTGGTCGTAGCAAAGAGAGCGGGTGCTCCTTGCGAGTGCTGCGCCCGGTTCACCTCGAAAGTTCGCGACTCTGACCCGTCGACCGCTTTTGTGCATAATGAGTGGTCGCAGGGGGAATGCGTTGTCGTCATGCAAGCGCTACACAAATCCATTGTAGATCGTATCGACACGCTGGCGGATACGCTGCTGGACGTATCGCACGCCATTCACGCCAAGCCGGAACTCGCCTTCCATGAATTCCACGCCTGCGAGTTGCTGACCCGCGCGCTCGAGCAGCAGGGCCTGGCGGCGGAACAGGGCGTGTTCACTCTGGAGACGGCCTTCGAGGCGCAGATCAATGCCGGCAGCACAGGCCCCACGGTCGCCGTAATCGCGGAGTACGATGCCCTCCCCGGTATCGGCCACGCCTGTGGTCACAACCTGATCGCCACCGCGGCGCTCGGGGCGGCACTCGGGCTGCAGGCGGTTCAAGAGCAACTCCCGGGCCGGGTGCGCCTGATCGGCACGCCCGCCGAGGAAAAAGGCGGCGGCAAGGAACTGATGGCCCGCGCCGGAGCCTTTGACGGCGTCGACGCGGCCATGATGATTCATCCCGCCGGCATGAACCTGGCGACAATGCCCTGCATCTGCGTCGCGGAAGTGGAAGTCACCTACCACGGCCGTTCCGCCCACGCTTCGGTCTCACCGCACAAGGGCATCAACGCCCTGGACGGCCTGCTGCTCGCCTACCAGGCCATCTCCAACCTCCGCCAACACATCAGGGAGGACGAGCGCATCCACGGCATCATCACCGAGGGCGGCGAAGCGCCCAACATCGTGCCCGACCGGGCAAGCGGCGACTTCTACGTTCGGGCCGTTGACGAGAAAGCGCTAGCCAGACTCAAACCGCGTGTGCAGGCCTGTTTTGAGGCGGGGGCCCGGGGCAGCGGCAGCGAAGTCGAAATCAACTGGGCCAATGTCGACTACCTCGATCTGAACACCAACTGGCCGCTGGCCGCGGCTTTCCAGGCGCATGGCGAGGGCCTGGGCCGGGAATTCGTGGACTGGCAGGAACTGGGCGGTGCCGGCAGCACGGACATGGGCAACGTCAGCCACCGGGTGCCCTCGATTCATCCCATGCTGGCGGCCGCACCCCGGGACGTGGTCATTCACAACCCCGAGTTCGCCCGGTGGGCGCGCTCCGGGATGGGCGATGCCGCTGCCATAGACGGCGCCAAGCTGCTGGCCATGACGGCTTCGGATTTCCTTCTCGACGGGGAACTGCGGGACGCCAGCGTCCAGGCGTTTCGAGTGGCCAAGGGCCTCGCCTGAATGTCTCCACCGAGCGCGCCGTCCGCATCAGCGCCCCATACGCTGCATTCCGGCAAACCCGGCCAACCGCCACCTGACACACAATCGGCAACCGAACGATGAACATCGCCTTCAGCGACGAGCACGAAGCGTTCCGCGAAGAAGTCAGGGAGTTTCTAGACACGTCCTTGCCGGATGACCTGCGCGCCGCCGAGCGGGACCGGGCGAGTTTTTTCCTGGACTACGAGTACAACAACCGCTGGCACCGGATTCTCCACAAGAAGGGCTGGGTGGCGCCTGACTGGCCGCAGGAGCACGGCGGCACCGGCTGGGACCTGGCGCAGCGCTACATCTGGTCGGTGGAGTCGTCGCTGGCCCATGCCCCCAGCCTGTTCCCCACCGGGCTCGGCATGTGCGGACCGATGCTGATCGGTCACGGCACCGCCGAACAGAAAAGCACCTACCTGCCGCGCATCCTGTCCGGCGAGGACTACTGGTGCCAGGGCTACTCGGAACCGGGTTCCGGGTCCGACCTGGCTGCCCTGAAGCTGAAGGCCGAGACCGACGGCAACGACTACCGGCTGCGCGGCACCAAGATCTGGACTTCCCATGCCCACTATGCGAACCGGATGTTCTGCCTGGTGCGCACCCGGAATACCGGCAAGCCCCAGGAAGGCATCACCTTCATCCTGCTCGACATGGACACCCCCGGCATCACTGTGGAGCCGATCCTGTTCGCATCGGGTACCCACGAAGTGAACCAGGTGTTCTTCGACCAGGTGCGCGTTCCGAAGGCCAACATCGTCGGCAAAGAGCACCAGGGCTGGACGGTGGCCAAGTACCTGCTCGAGTTCGAGCGCGGCGGCGCCGGTTCCGGCGGCCATGAAGCGAGCCTCAAACGCATTCGCCGGCTTGCCGCCAGCCAGGACGCCTCCGGCCGGGCGCTGCTCGACGACCCGGCATTCAGGCGCAGGCTCGATGAAACCGCGGTCAGGATGCAGGCCATCCAGTACACGGAGTTGCGCATCATGGCGGCGCTCTCGAAGGGGGAGAGTCCAGGGCCGGAATCGTCTGTTCTCAAGACCTGCGGCGCCGACATCGGCCAGCGATTGACTGAACTGGCCGTGGAAGCGCTGGCCTACTACATCGCGCCGGAACAGCAGGATGCCGTCGTTCCAGGGCAGAATCTCCAGCCGGTCGGGCCGGTCGACGGTGTGAATGCGTTTCCGCGCTATTTCAACCAGCGGGCCAGTTCCATCGCGGGCGGCAGCAACGAAGTGCAGAAGAACATCGTCGCCAAGCTGGTGCTCCGCCTGTAGCGCAACCGTCGCCCCCATACCCCGGGGGGCGAACGAGAATCAGGCGAGTTCTTCAGCGCTGGCGATGATCTTGCCGACGAGACCGTATTCCAGCGATTCTTCCGCGCTCATCCAGTAATCGCGGTCGGTGTCTTCGGCCACCTTCTCAAGCGGCTGGCCGGTGCGCTCGGCGATGATGCGGTTGATGCGCTCCCGGGTCTTGACGATCTCCCGGGCATGGATCTCGATGTCCGTGGCATCCCCTCCGAAACCGCCGGCAGGCTGGTGGATAAGGAAACGGGTGTTCGGCAGGCAGAAGCGGTGTTCCCGCTCAGGCGCCAGGTAGATGTGGGTGGCGATACTGCCCACCCAGCCGGTGCCCACCACCCGGATCGTGGGCTTCACGTAGCCGATCATGTCGTAGATGGTGTCGCCAGACTCCACGTGGCCGCCGGGCGAGCCGATGAACATGGTGATGGGGTCGTCGGATTCGAACGACAGGCTCAACAGCCGCTCTGCCGTGCGCTGGGCCACATCCTTGGTGATCTCGCCGAACAGCGTCAGCGTACGATGCTTGAACAGCGTACTCTCAAGCATGTTGAACTGCTTCGCCGCCTCCATGATGTCCTGCTCACCGTCGAGCCTGGCCATAGTCGCTCCTGTGTTTCGTTCCGGCTCGCTTCGCGGCCCCGGCGCCACCGTCCTTCCATCCATGGGGTCGGATCCGTCGAACGGCAGGGCCCGTGCCTGGCGAATGGGCCGGTCTTGTATAGACTGGGCGCGAGATTCTACATGAGTGCGGTACGGACCGTCAGGATCAGGAGCAATCATGAACACCGCAATCGTCATCGGCGTCGGCCCCGACCGGGGGCTCGGCGCTCAACTGTGCCGGCGCTTCGCCGGGCTGGGGCTCAAGGTCTTCGTCGCGGGACGCACCCGGGAGTCCCTGGATGCCGTGGTGGCCAATATCGAGGCAGACGGCGGCGTGGCCGAGGCCGCGGTCACCGATGCCACCGACGAAGGCCAGGTCGCCTCGCTGTTCGATGCCGCGGGCGACGGGCTGGCGCTGGTCATCTACAACGTCGGCAACAACACGCCCGGGCGCATCGCCGACATGGAGGCCGACTATTTCGAGAATGCCTGGCGAACGGGCTGTTTCGGGGGTTTTCTGGTCGGCCGCGAAGCGGTGCGCCGTTTCCTGGCCGGCAATTCCGTTTCGCCAGGTGACGACGGCACGGGAAACGGTGGGGCAGCCACCGGCACGCGCGGAACGCTGCTGTTCACCGGTGCGAGCGCGTCCCTGCGGGGCCGGGCAAACTTCGGCGCATTCAACTCGGCAAAAGGGGCATTACGCAATCTCGCGCAGGCCATGGCCAAGGAGTACGGCCCCGAAGGGGTGCACGTCGGCCACGTGGTAATCGACGGCGGCATTGCCGGCGAGAAGATATTCAGGCGCGTTCCCGAATTGGCCGAGTCGTCCGGCGGCGGCCGGCTGATCTCGCTCGAGGGAATCGTCGACGGTTATGTGCACCTCTTCCGGCAACCGCCCACGGCCTGGACGTTCGAGCTGGACCTGAGAACCTCCGTCGAGAACTGGTAGCCGGCCGGGCGGGCGCGCGCGCCCGTCCAACCCGGTTACTCAGGCATCAACCTGGGCGGAAGCGTATCCCCTCACGACTACCAGGCCGTCCTGGTTGGTGGTTTCCACCTTGAGATTGACGACCAGTTCGCCCTCTTCTTCGGCGATGTCCTCAACCGTGGCCGTGGAGTTCAGCGTATCGCCCGGCCAGACCTGGTTGGTGAAGCGCACGCCGTATTTCTTCAGCCGGCCGTCGCCCACATAGTTGGTCAGCATGCGGCCGGTCATGCCCATGGTGAGCATGCCGTGGGCAAATACGGTGGGATAACCGGCGATTTCCTTCGTGAACGGCTCATCGGTATGCAATGGGTTGTAATCGCCCGAAGCGCCCGCGTACTGAACGAGTTGCGTACGCTTGAGGTCTTCGACCAGGCATTCCGAATAGGTGTCGCCCACGTTCAGTTCACTTGCTTTCAATGCCATTTCTTTACCTCTTGTTCGCGGATTCGCGGATCCGCGGATTAGATTGTCAATTCAGTCAAGTTTCTATCCGTTGACTGCTTTCCCGTCGGGTTGGGGCGCCGCCCCGTTCGCTTATTGCTCAACCGGCCGTTCGGTACGCACGCCAACGCCGCGCGCGGTGATGGCGAGTTCGCCGTTCTGGTCGCGGTATTCGGTGATGGTTTCGGAAAACGTCAGCTTGCCGGCCCGCTTGCTCTCCCGTTCCCAGGTCTTCCCCGGCTTGACCGTGGCGGTCAGCACATCTCCCGGGCCGATGTGCCGGTGGTATTCGAAATGCTGCTCCGCGTGCAGGCCGCCGCCACCGCCGCCGCCACCACCGCCGGAACCGTCACGCTTGATGCCGGTCGGCTCCTTGCCCGAGCCGAACCAGGGCTCGCCGGTCTTGGGACGCAGGAAATAGTCCGGGTCGAACTGGGCGCTCGCCTGGGCGAAGGTGGGCGGCGCGATGATGCCGCCAGGCTCCGTGGTCGCCGCGTACTCCTCGTCGTGGTAGATCTGGTTCTCGTCCGCCACGGAACGGGCGAACATCATGATGTGGCTTGCTTCAACCAGAAACTTCTCGATAGCCATCTTGCTCCCTCAAGTGAATGGTGCGATGTGGAAATAGTGAAGGGCGGGAGTATCCAACAGCGTCCGCCGCGGATCAACGGCCCTTGAATTCTGGCTTCCTCTTTTCGAGGAAGGCGCTGATGCCCTCGGCCTTGTCCTCGGTCTGCACCAGCGCCCCCTGGGCGTACTTTTCGAGCATGAGCGCGCCCGAGAGGCTCGCCTCCATGCCGAAATTCACCATGGCCTTCATCGTTCTGGGAACGAACGGCGCGAACCCCGCCAGATGCTCGGCGATGCGCTGCGCCTCGGCCAGCAACTCCTCCGCCGGGACGATGCGCGTGACCAGGCCGATGGCCAGTGCCCGCTCCGCATCGATCGGCTCGCCCATGAGCAGCATCTCCATCCCCCAGCCGCGGCCTACTATGCGCGGCAGGCGCGCCGTCGCACCGCCGCCGGGAATGATCCCCAACTTGCCCTCCGGCGTGGCAAAACGGGCCTCAGGCGTGGCAATACGCAGATCGCAACCCAGGGCGACCTCGAGGCCGCCGCCCATGCAGATGCCGTTGATGGCAGCAATGGTCGGCTTGGGCGTGCGTTCCAGCCGGTCCGCCAGACCCTGGACGATGGGTTCCAGCGCCTTCCTGAAGTCCCGGTGCAGCACCTCCGAGAGATCGGACCCGGAGGCAAAGGCTTTCTCTCCCGCCCCGGTGATCGTGATGGCGCGTACCGCCTCGGAGTCCGCCGCACGGCCCACGGCCGCGTGCAATTCTTCGAGCGTGTCCAGGGAGATCGCGTTATGCCTGGCCGGACGGTTGATGGTGATCAGGGCCATGGGGCCCCGCTCCTCGTAGGTTATCTCGACAAACTCCGTCACGACGTATTCCCGCGTGGTGTCGCGCTACACCTCTTGTTCGCGGACAAGGTTTTCAAATGAGTCAAAGTTCCCTCCCGGTCACTGTTTTCTCGTCGGGCTAAAGCGTGGCCACGTTAGTTTCCACGGTTTCGCCGTTCGATGTACAGCGTCCGCGCGGACACCGGCCTGCGCCTCGATGCCGTGCAGGCGTTTGCGCGTCCCAAAAAAGAAAGCCGCCGGCCTGGAGAGGAAGCCGGCGGCTGGAGTAGACCAATTAAGGTCTAAGGGGATAGAGATTGCCTCATGGGGAAGCAGCTTCTTGGGCCACTTCACGGGACCTAATATCTCGCAAAGGTGTTTCCAGAGAATTTCCGGCCATCGGAAAATTGTGTCATTTTGTTACCACGCGTTGTAAACACGCATTCAGGCGCCGCGCCACGATGTTTGCATCAGTGGCCGGTTGTCTCAGATGCCCAGACAGACATCGGTCCCGCCGCTCGGGCTGGAGCCGATCTCGATGCGCCAGCCGTGCGTCTGGCATAGCTGGTGCACGATGGCGAGGCCCAATCCGCTGCCCCCCGTGGCAGCACTGCGCGAACTGTCCAGCCGGAAGAAGGGCTGAAACACTGCCTCCCGGTGTTCCGGCGGAATGCCCGGGCCGGAATCGAGCACGTGAATCTCCCGCCCGCGCACCTGCACCCGCACGTCCTTGCCGTGCTGCCGGGCATTGGTGAGCAGGTTGGTCAACACCCGGCGCAGGGCGCCCGGCGCCAGCCGCACCGGTTCTGCCGGACAATCCCGGCACTCCAGCGGCATGGGCGTGGCGTAACTCGCCAGAACCGATTCGACAAAGGGTTGCAGGTCGACTTCCTGTTCCGCCTCGTGGGTGCCGCTCGAGAGCTTCAGCGCATCGGTAATCAGTTCGTCCATCGACTCCAGGTTGTGCTCGAATCGCTGGATCAGGCCCGGTTCCACATCGTCGGGCAGCAGTTCCACCGCAAGCCGCATGCGCGTCAGGGGGGTCTTCAGGTCGTGCGAAATTCCCGCCAGCAGCGTGGTCCGGTTCGACAGAAGCGCCGATATTTCCCGCGCCATGGTGTTGAAATTGCGGGCCAGCACCACCAGTTCCCGCGGCCCTTCCTCGGGCAACGGATCGAAGTTCAGGCCGCCCCGGAACGTCTCGGCCCGCTGCGCGGCCTGCACCAGCGGGCGCGTGATGCGCAATGCGATGAACAGCGACGTAATGAACACCACCGCCGCGCCGGCGCCGGCGATCACAATCGCCATGAAAGTGGTCTGCACGCCCCGGCGGGTGGGCGAGAAACCGATCTGTATTTCGTAACCGGCGATGGGCAGGGTCGCCCAGGTCAGCTCCTCCGAGCGCGACATTTCCACCGGCCCGCCGAAGCGCTCGCTGAGCTTCTCTTCCAACAGGGCCAGGAAAGGCGAAACGCCGTACTCCACCGGGGCGTATTGCTCCGGCACCGCGCTGATGATGAGGTCGTGGCTCTCGGCAAGCTCCAGTTCGAAATACGGCCGCGCTTCCGGAGGAAGCTCCACCCAGGTCTGCGCGGAGAGCACCAGCAGGGCGGCCTCGTCGTCGGCAGACTGCTCGGCGATGGGTTGCACGACGTAGTACTGCACCGCGGCCACCGCGATTGCGACGATGACCAGCGTACTGACACCCAGGGTCAGGATGGTTCGGAACAGCAACGAGTTGGCCCAGAGATTGCGGAGCCGTCTCGCGATCGCCGCGGCACTGAATTGCAGCTTTTCCCCGGCCATCGGCGCCTCAGCCGTCCGGACAGAACATGTAGCCCTTGCCCCAGATGGTCTTGATGTAGGCCGGTTCCGCCGGATCGACCTCGATCTTGCTGCGCAGCCTGGTCACGCGCACATCGATGCTGCGGTCGAACGGAGACCGCTCCGCGCCGGTCAACAGATCCAGAATGCGGTCACGGTCCAGGACTTTGTTGGGGTGTGCCGTCAGTACGCACAGCAGGTCGAATTCCCCCGAGGTCAACGGCACCGGCGCGCCCTCCCGGGTCAGCCGATAGGCGGCCTGATCCAGTTCGAACGGGCCGAAGAGAATCCCGCTGTCCTCGCCCCCTTCCTGAGGACGGTCGATGCGGCGCAGCACCGCCCGGATGCGGGCGAGCAGTTCCCTCGGATTGAACGGCTTGCCGAGGTAGTCGTCGGCGCCGACCTCCAGGCCGACGATCCGGTCGACGTCCTCGCCCTGGGCGGAGACGATGATGATGGGGATGTCCCGTTCGCCCTTCAGGCGCCGGGCAATCGAGAGCCCATGCTCACCGGGCAGCATGAGGTCGAGTACGATCAGGTCGGGCTGTCGGTCGGCGAGATAATCGTCCATCGCCGGGCCGCCATCGACACAGTCGACTTCGAATCCCTGCCTGGAGAGGTATGCCTGGGTGAGTTCCCGAATCTCGGGGTCGTCATCGACGACCAGGAGCCTCGCGCCTTCGGCTTCCATTGGCCGTTACTTGTCCGGGTCGGCCACCCTGAGTACCGGCCGGTTGGGCTCTTGCTCTTCGGGCGCGGCATCGTCCTGACCGGCGCGCTGCTCGAAGCCGACCCCGAATTCCTGGCTGCCCGGCTTCTTGACCGAGCGAACCTCCACGCGCAACGTCGCCCTCGCTCCGTTCGGATGGCGCACCACGGTACCGTAACGGCGCCTGACGTTGACCTGCAGAACGCCTTCGGCGGCGCCGTTGCGCTGCATCCGCAGCTTGACTTCCGAGAGCAGCGCGCGGCGCTGCTGCGCATCGAGATCATCCCAGCGTGCGACGATGGCAGTCAGGTCCTCGTCGCTGACCGAGGCGTAGCTGACGCGTGCGGGCTGTGACCCGGACTCGTCGTTCGCTACCGCGTATACCCCTGCTGCCCAGGGCAATATTGCGACCAGAACCAATACGCGCCAGGCGCGATTCCAGCCCTTCTCAACAACCATTCTACGTGTCGTTTTCAATTCCGCAGAGTAATCGATCATTTTGCCGCGCCGGTGTTACTTCCTGATTTCCCGCACGTTTCAATGTGTATCCCAACACATACCTCACGCTGCCTCGAAGAGGCCCGCCGCACCCTGGCCGCCGCCGATGCACATGGTGACGACGCCGTATTTCTTGTTGCGGCGCTTCAGTTCCCGCAGGATCAGCCCGGTCATTCGCGAGCCGGTCATGCCGAACGGATGGCCGATGCTGATGCTGCCGCCGTTGACGTTGTAGATTTCGTTGTCTAGCCCGAGCGCATCCCGACAATAGACGCACTGGGAAGCGAACGCCTCGTTCAGTTCCCAGAGATCGATATCGTCCTGCTCGAGGCCGGCGTTCTGCAACAGGCGGGGCACGGCGAACACCGGCCCGATGCCCATTTCGTCCGGCTCGCAGGCAGCCACCGTAAAGCCCCGGTATATGCCCATGGGTTCCACACCCAGCTGACCCGCGCGCTCGGCGCTCATCAACAGCGTCATGGAAGCTCCGTCGGAGAGCTGGGAGGCATTGCCGGCGGTGACGGTGCCGTCTTCCTCGAACGCCGGCGGCAAACCGGCCAGCCCTTCCAGCGTGGTGGTGGGACGGTTGCACTCGTCCCGCTCGACGACCACGTCCACCTTGCTCTGATCGCCGGTCTGCTTGTCCACCTTGAGCATGGTGGCGTTCATGGGAGCGATCTCTTCGTCGACCCACCCGGCCTCCTGGGCCCTGGCGTAGCGCTGCTGGCTCTGCAGTGCGTATTCGTCCTGAACCTCGCGGGTCACCTGGTAGCGGCGGGCGACCACCTCGGCCGTGTTGCCCATGGCCATGAAGATGTCGGGCTTTTCTTCCAGAAGAATCTTGTTCAGTTCCGACTTGCCGGCATCCTGGCGGGTGCGCATGGAGATGGAATCGACGCCCCCGGCAATGGCGACCTGGGTCTGCCCCGAGGCGATCTGGTTGGCTGCAAAGGCGATCGACTGCAGCCCGGAGGAGCAGAAGCGGTTGATGGTCGAGCCGGCCACCGAAATCGGCAGCTTCGAGAGCACCACCGCAAGCCGCGCAATGTTGCCGTCCTGTTCGCCAACGTGGTTGGCGGCGCCGACGATCACGTCTTCCACTTCGTCCGGCGAAACGCCCGGATTCCGGTCGAGCAGCGCATCGATGCAATGCGCCAGCATGTCATCAGACCGGGTGAGATTGAAACTTCCGCGAAACGACTTCGCCAAGCCGGTCCGCACGTTGTCCACTACGACTACGTCCCGCATGTAATTTTCCTTTCAAGTGTTCGGCGATTTCCCCGAAAAAGCCGTGGCCCGATACAATCCGGCCAACGCGGCATGCTATCAAAAAACCCCGCCGGGGTCTTTGAGAAGCGGCCCTGCGAACTCAGGACCGCCTCGCCGCAAACCATGTCTCGACGGGGGGCGCAAATGACAAGTACCATTTCCGCCCCGCGTACCGCTCTGAAACTGGAATAACGAACGCGCATGCAAGGCCCGACATCAAACATCTACTTTTCGCAACGGCTGCGACTGCACTACGTCGACTGGGGGAACGAAGGCGCTCCCCCCATGCTGCTGATTCACGGCGGGCGGGACCACTGCCGCAACTGGGACTGGGTTGCCGAGGCATTTCGGGACGACTAC
This sequence comes from Pseudomonadales bacterium, assembly GCA_963663395.1. Taxonomy (GTDB): domain Bacteria; phylum Pseudomonadota; class Gammaproteobacteria; order Pseudomonadales; family Azotimanducaceae; genus Azophilus. Next base: position 1,338,956 of record OY760226.1, on the reverse strand, counting down.
CACATCATCGCGCCGGACCTGCGCGGCCACGGCGACTCCCAGTGGCTGCTCGGCGGCAGTTACGACGCCGTGGACTACGTCTACGACATCGCGCAACTGCTGCACCAGCGGCACCACACGCCGGTGACCATCATCGGCCATTCCCTGGGCGGTTCGATCTCCCTGCTCTACAGCGGGCTTTACCCGGAAACCGTGACCAGGCTCGTCTCCATTGAGGGCATGGGGCCCCCGCCGGAAATCTTCGAACAGCGACTCAACCAGCCGGTGAACAGGCGCCTGGACACCTGGGTCAAGGATCTCCGCCAGATTTCCGGCCGCATCCCGAGGCGCTACAGTTCGCTGGAAGACGCCTACGAACGCATGCAGACGGAAAACCCGCACCTGACCGAAGACCAGGCAAGGCACCTGACAATACACGGCAGCATTCAGAACGAAGACGGCACCTTCAGTTGGAAGTTCGACAACTATGTGCGCGCACTGGCGCCGGTCAGCCTGCCGCGGAAGGAACAGTACGAGTTGTACGGCCGCATCACCTGCCCGACACTGCTGTTCCGGGGTACGGAAAGCTGGGCCGCCGATCCGGCCACAGACGGCCGGGTCGCCTACTTCAAGGACGCCAGGGTCGCCAACGTCGAAGGCGCCGGGCACTGGGTGCACCACGATCAGCTCGATGAGTTTGTCGACATAACCCGCGCGTTTCTCAACGAGCGATGACCCGGACCAGGCGCTTCCCGCTCCCGGCCCGAATCGAACAACCGTTTGCAGCTTTGGGTTTTCTAATTTCCGAGCGGCCCTGCAGCGCCGTCTTTCCACGGGGGACGGGCGGGTACCCGGTGCACGGGCGATGAGTGCGCGCGCCCGGATCCTGCACGACAGTCCATGGCAGGGCGTATTCCATCTCACCGGCGGCGGCGCCGGGTTTCTTGCGGAACTTCTGGGCACGGCAGGCGCTTCCCGCACCGTGCTGGATGCGAGCGTTCCGTATTCGGCGACCAGCCTTGCCGAGTTGCTGGGCAGCCCGCCGGCACAGGCATGTAGCAGCGAGACTGCCCGGATCCTGGCCATGACCGGATTCGAGCGTGCCATGCACCTGGCGGCGGCCCGCCCGTTCGGCTTTGCCAGCACCGCCAGCCTGGCAACCGACCGGGTCAAGCGCGGGCGCTTGCGGGCACACATCGCCGCGCAGACGGCAACCCACGGGTTCCATGCGGAAGTCTCCGGGTTTTCCGTCAACGACGACCGCGCGGCGCAGGAGCGGGAGCTGGTCGAAGCCACGTGGGACATCCTGATGACTGCCCTGGGGTTGCCCGGCGCGCGCAATCGCGAAATCAGCGTGGTGGAAGCTGCGCCGGACTGGCAGGCGCTGGTGGAAGGCCGGCACACCCATATAGCGACGGCGCCGCATGACGGCAGCCTGGTGTTGCCGGGCTCTTTCAACCCTCTGCACGACGGCCACCGCGCCATGCTGGCCGTCGCCGAGAAGCGGTTGGGGCGCGAATGCGCCTACGAACTGTCGATCGAGAACCCGGACAAACCGTTACTCGACTACTTCGAGATCCGCACGCGGCTCGACCAGTTTGACCGCCCCGCCTGGTTGACCCGATTACCCACTTTCGCCGAGAAAGCCGGGAAGTTTCCAGGCGCCACGTTCGTTGTTGGCACCGACACGCTGGTGCGCATCGCCAACCCCCGGTACTACGGCGGCCAACGGCAACGGGACGAGAAGATCGCCGCCATGCTTGGCCGGGGCATTCGATTCCTGGTGTTCGGGCGCCTGTTCGACGACAGCTTCCAGGAATTGGGCGATCAGGCCTTGCCCGCCCCCCTGATGGAAGCTTGCACCGGCATCGACGAGGCGGAATTCCGCATGGACGTTTCTTCGACGCTGATCAGAAACTCGCGCTGAACCGCTCGCGCACGCGCCGTTGCGGATATGCTCGCTGTCCGGGGTGGTCGCCTGCAGCGCATTTCACGCACGGTTCAAACCCATCGACTCGGTGCGTACCACTGTCTTCCAGCGGCCCCGCTTGAACCGCGTCACCAGCATCAGGCCCTTGACGAAATAGTCCCCCACCAGCGCGGCATAGACCCAGGCAACGGGCAGTTCCATCCAGGTGAACGCTGCCGCCAGGCCGCAGCGCACGAGGATCAGCCCGATGAAAGTCGCCATGAGGGGGAAGCGGGTATCGCCGGCGCCGCGCAGCGCCCCGCCGATCGCGAACTCGATCGCAAGCAGCGGCATCATGCCTCCCATCACGTAGATGAACTGCACGGTGTACTTGACGGTCAGCGGCTCATCGCCGATGAACAGGTTCGCCAGTTCCGTCGCGAACAGTATTACCGGCAAGGCCAGCGCACCCATCGACAGCATGGCCAGCCCACCGGCCCGCCAGCCGCTGCGCTCCGCCCCCGGGTGGTCGTCCGCGCCGAGATGCTGGCCCACCAGGGTCGATCCGGCGATGGAAAAGCCGAAGCCGACCATGAAGCACACCATGAGCATGTTGGCGCCCACGTTGTAGGCGGCAAAGGCCTCGGTGCCGTAGAAATTGCCGATCAGTATCAGGAAAATGAAAAAACCGAACTGAAAGACAACCTGCTCGAAGGCTGCCGGGTACCCGATGTGCACCAGCCGCTGCAGGCGTTCCCGCCGCCACCAGCCGCCGCTCACGTGGCGAATGCGAAACTTCTGCATGAGCCACAGCCCCAGCAGCAGCGCGCCACCCACGGAGAACGAAACCCCGGCCGCCGCGGCGGCGCCGGCGACGCCAAGTTCCGGGAACCCGTATCGGCCGAACACGAACGCGTACAGCAGGGGAATGTTGACCAGGTTCACAGCGGTGCCGATCCAGAGCGGCGACCAGGCGTCCCCCGATGCCCGCAACGCGGCGCTGAGAATGAAGGTGACGGCGAAGGCGAGGTTGAACCAGCTCAACATGCGGATGTTCTCCGCGGCCAGGTCCAGGGTGAGCGGGTCGAGTCCGAACATGCCGGAGATGGGGCGCGCGTAGAGCACGCCCAGCACCATGACCGCGACCGAGAAAACTCCGGCCAGCGCCAGCGAAGCCATGGTGACGCGGCTCGCCTCCTTGTAGTCCCCGGCGCCCCAGGCCCGGGCCACCAGTGCCGTGGTGCCGGCGCTTACCGCCATCAGAATCGCCTGCATCGCGAAGAACACGCGCTGCCCGGCGCCGACCGCTGCCAGGGCGCCCGCACCCAGCTCGCCGACAAACTTGGTCTGCACCATGGCGACGACCGAGTATGAGAGGTTGCCCAGAATCGACGGAAAGGCAAGCTGCCAGATGCCCGGGCTGACGAAGGAGCCGGATTCCTCGCCGGGTTTCAGAGCTTCTGCGCTTTCCGGAGCCTTCTCGCTGTCCGCATCATCCATGTCGGTGCGCCACCTTTCGCGGATAGGCTAACATTTCCCGTTCTTCGCACGTGGTGAACTATGGCAGAAACCGGCATTTACGAAGGCATCGCAGTCGCCTTGGAAGGCCACGTGGCGACCGAGGAAATCCAGCGCGCCCCGCTCACTACGAGCCGCTTCTCAAGCGCCGTCGGCCAACCCGTAAGCGCCCCGGAAGAACACCAGCGGACCAGCGGCGGCATTGAGCACACCCAGGTCCCGCACCCGTCCGACGGCGATGGTGTGATCGCCGGCATCGTGTTCCTCCACCAGCTCGCAATCGACAAAAGCCAGTGCCTCCGCAAGAACGGGCGAGCCGGTCAGTCCCGGCCGCCAATCCAGGTCGGCGAACTTGTCGATGCCGGTACGGGCAAAGAGTTCGCTCAGCGGCTGCTGACTTTCGGACAGGATATTGATGCAGAAACTGCCGCTGTCACGCAGCTTCGGCCAGCTTCGACTCGACCTTGCCGGGCACAGCGCCACGAGCGGCGGTTCCAGGGACAGCGACGTGAACGACTGGGCCGCAAAACCGGCGGGTTCGCCGTCCAGGCAACCCGTGGCGAGAACGACTCCGCTTGCGAACTGCCCCAGCGTCGCGCGGAACTCGCCGGCGTCGAACTGACTCATGCGCACCCTTCAGATATCGGACGCGGCACTATAACCCCCGATTTGGCGTTCTGGTAGCGCCGCTCAGGCTGCAGCCGCGGCCTACCTACCGCCGCCGCGCCCATTTCCATACAATGTCCCGCCTGCCACCTGTAGAGATTCCTCCCCAGTGAATGAGTTGCAAGAATTCCGCGACGAGGTGCGGGAATGGCTTGAAGAAAACTGCCCACCGTCGATGCGTACACCCACCCCGGAAGACGAAGTGATCTGGGGCGGACGACGGGAACAGTTCAGGAACCCGGACTCGAAAGTCTGGCTCGACCGCATGGCTGGGCAAGGCTGGACCGCACCGCGATGGCCGAAACAGTACGGTGGCGGCGGGCTGTCTTTCGAGGAAGACCGGATACTTCAGCAGGAACTCGCAGACATCCAGGCACGCATACCACTGAACAGCTTCGGCATCTGGATGCTGGGCCCGGCACTCCTGGAGTTCGCCGACGAACAACAGAAGCAGGAGCACATTCCGCCGATCGTCCGCGGCGAGATCCGCTGGTGCCAGGGCTATTCGGAACCGGGCCACGGCTCCGACCTGGCCGGCCTGCAGACCAGGGCCGAGGACAAGGGCGATCACTACCTGGTCAACGGCTCCAAGATCTGGACCTCCTATGCGGACGAGTGCGACTGGATATTCTGTCTGGTACGCACCGACCCGGACGTGCCGAAACACCAGGGCATCAGCTTCCTGCTGTTCGACATGGCCAGCGAGGGCGTTTCCACCTCGCCCATCGAGCTAATCAGCGGTTCGTCGCCGTTCTGCCAGACCTTCTTCGACAACGTACGTGTACCCAAGCGCAACCTTGTCGGTGAGCTGAACAAGGGCTGGACCATTGCCAAGCGCCTGTTGCAGCACGAGCGCAACATGGTCGCCGGCATTGGCGGCAACACGGCCCTCGGCAGCTCGGGCAGCAGGCTGGAGGATGTCGCCAGAACCTACGTCGGGGAATCCGATGGCCGCATCAGCGACCCCGTCATTCGCGACAGGATCAGCGGCCACCGCATGAACGACCGTGCCCTTCAGCTCACCTTCGCCCGGGGCGGCGAGGAAGCCAAGGCCGGCCAGGCGAACGGGCACCTGGCCTCCATGTTCAAGTATTACGGCACCGAACAGAACAAGCGCAAATACGAACTGATACTCGAAACCACAGGTACAGCGGCCACGGGCTGGGAGGGCGACGGGTTTACCGAGCGGGAGCGCGCCTATACACGGCAATGGTTGCGCTCCAAAGCCAACTCGATCGAGGGCGGCACCAGCGAGGTTCAGCTCAACGTGATCGCCAAGCGGGTACTGGGGCTGCCCGACTGACCTGCGCGGTTCATGGCCAGAACCATCGCCTTCCCATCCAGCACGCTCGTTCTGGCAGCAGCGGCATCGGGCCTCGGGTAATCCATGTCCAACCGGGAAATGGCCGCGTTGGACCTGGGCTCCAACAGCTTTCATCTCATCGTCGCCCATGAATCCAATGGTCACCTCCAGGTGGTCGACCGCATCAAGGAGATGGTTCGCCTCGCGGAAGGCCTCGGCACCGCCAACCAGCTTGCGGAGACGGTCGTGCAACGCGCCATGGGCTGCCTGGAACGTTTCGGCCAGCGACTCAGGGACCTGCACCGGGACAACGTGCGCATCGTCGGCACCAATACCCTGCGCAAGGCGCGCAACTCGGCACAATTCCTTGCCCGGGCGCAGGAGGCCCTCGGCCATCCCGTCGAGGTGATCTCCGGCCGGGAAGAGGCGCGCCTGATTTACGCCGGCGTTTCCCACACCCTGGAAGACAGCGAAGACCGGCGGCTGGTGGTCGATATCGGCGGTGGCAGCACGGAACTGATTCTCGGGCGCTCTTTTCAACCCGAGATCATGGAAAGCCTGCACATCGGTTGTGTCGGGGTCACCGACCGTTTCTTCCCGAGCGGCCGCCTGTCCCGCAAGTCGTTGCAATCCGCCGTCAATCATTGCAGAAAGGAACTCCAGGCCGTGCGCAACCAGTACCGGGCGGTCGGCTGGGACACCGCCATCGGTGCATCGGGTACCGTCCTTGCCGCCCGGGGGGTGCTGACGCAACTGGAAGACAACCCGGCAACCACCATCTCCCCCGAGGGGCTCAAGGCGGTCAACGAACGGATGGCCAAGGCAGGCCACGTGGACCGGCTTAAGCTGCCGGGGTTGTCCGAGCAACGCCGGGCCGTGTTTCCCGGCGGAATGGCAGTACTGACCGCCGTCGTCGACGCGCTGCGCCTCGATGCGCTGCGAGCCAGCCGGGGCGCGTTGCGCGAAGGCCTGCTTTACGACCTGCTCGGGCGGGCCCATGACCACGATATCCGCGACAGCACCGTTCAGAACCTAATGGTGCGCTATCACGTCGATGCAGCCCACGCCAAGCGGGTGCGCGACACGGCACTCAGCCTGCTGGCCCAGACCGCCGTCGCCTGGGACCTCACCGAGTCCTCCAACCGGCTGCTACTGGCCTGGGCGGCCGACCTGCACGAAATCGGCATGGACATCGCCCACAACCACTACCACCGGCACGGCGGCTACCTGCTGGCCCATATGGACATGCCGGGCTTTTCCTGGCCGGACCAGTTTCAGCTGGCGGGCCTGGTGCGCAGCCATCGGCGCAAGTTCCCGGTGGAAACCGAGCCCACGCTCGCCCGGAAACACATCCTGCGCCTCGCCACGCTGCTGCGCGTTGCCGTGATTCTGAACCGGAGCCGCAGCAAGAACCCGCTGCCCCACATTTCGGCGGCCGCAAGAAACACCGAACTCACACTGACGATTCCGAAGAAATGGCTGGCGAAACATCCGCTCACCCGCCTGAACCTCGAGGAAGAGGCTGCGTACCTGTCCGCTTCTTCGTTCGCGTTGAAGATCAAGGTGGGATGAGCGGGCCGGGCGTATCGCCCGAGGACGCCGGGCTGGCGCCCGCGGAGAGCAGAGAAAAGAGATTCTGAATTGGAGATGGAGAACGAAAATGACGGAACAGATTGCCTTGATCACGGGGGCCGCAACCGGAATCGGCGCGGCGGTGGCCACATCGCTTGCCGGGTTGGGTGTGAAAGTCGCCGTGTGTGACATCAACAGGGAAGATGGCGCAAAGCTGGCGAAGAACATCGGCGGTGAATTCATTCGCTGCGACGTAAGCCGCCTGGAGAGCGTGCAGGCCGCGGTAAAGGGCTGCGTCGAACGGTTCGGGACCCCGGACTACGTTCACCTCAACGCGGGCATCATGACCGTTCCCACGAATCACCCTTTCCTGGCCATCGAAGACGTGACCGAACTGCAGTACAGGAAAATCCTCGGGGTCAATCTCGACGGGGTGTTTCACGGCACGAAAACGGTGCTCCCCCTGATGCGGGAAAAGGGTGGTGCGATCACGCTTACCGCCTCCATGGCGGGCCTCGGCATGGTGCCCGGCGACCCCCTGTACACGGCCACCAAGTACGCGGTGATCGGCTTCGGGCGGGCCGTGGCCGCTGCAAACGAGGGGTCCAACGTCCGCATCAACGTTATCTGCCCGGGCGTGGTGGACACGGACATCGTGCCGGACATGTACAAGGCGCCGGAATTCGGCATGATGCCCGCGTCCGTGATGGCGGCTGAAGTCGTTGACCTGCTGCGCAACGGGGCAAACGGCGAGGTGCGGGTGAAAAGCGGATCGGACAGGCCTGCCTACACGGCGAGTGCGCCGGAACTGAACTGAGCCGCAGGGTTCGGCCGAACGAATCCGACGATTGTTACCGGCACACGGGAGAACAGAGGCGAGCTACCTCCGGACGCTTAACCCGCATGTTGCACCAGGCCGCTCATAGATCAAACGATTGTCTTTTGTCTTTGCTGGATTACTTCCGATTGTACGGGGGCTTTTCCAGGTAAAACCGGCGCGTTCATCACGGCCCTTGGTGCAATATGTGCGTCAACCCACCACGAATGTACCGTGCAGGCCGAGCGGCATCGGGTAGGGCAATACACCCTGCCACACCGGCCCGTCGGCGAGATGCAGGGCATTGAACACGGAAAGTCCTGCGCTGCCGCGCGCAATGTCGAGAAATGGGCCGACCAGCCAACCGTCACCCTCCGCGGACCCACGGGGAACGAATACGTGTTCCTCCGCAATCTGCTGCGGCGGGTATGACCATCGGTCGGTTTCTCCACCGTCGTGTCGCAGACAGGCCACGCCCTCAAGAGGCCAATTCGACACGGGCAGTGTGGAGGTGGCCGGGCGCACGCCGTCGCCTGCAGATTCTTCCTCCAACCCGGGCGAAACGCCTGGACCGACCAGCGCGAATACCTTGCGGTGGCGCCGGGCTGCGCGGCGAGGATCAATGCGGGGGAAATCCGCGACTCCCGCGGCAGCATCTTCGATCCGCGCGCTGCCGTCCGGGCGGAGTGCGAGGCTCCGGTAACGCGGCTGCCCGGACGAGTAGCCCCACTCGCCGCGCATCAGGGCTCGAAAATCCTCCACGGCAAATCGGTGGTCCGGTGCCTGACAGAGGTCGAGGTTTATCGTGCCGTCGTTTTCCTCCCAGCCATTCCCGTGATGAAAGTGGAATCCGGCGGCAAGTTCGTGACGACGCACCGGCGCAAGGCTGTTCTTGTCGATGACGAGCACACGCGTCCCGAACTCGGGCCGCCAGGCGTGTGCATCCAGGAAACTCACCTGACCCGACGCGAAGCGTTCCGGCTCGACCACGAACGGCGGCACCAGCACCACCAGGTGCCGGGCGGTGACGACGAAATCGTGCACCATGCCGATCGGCGAGATCGGGATGTGGCTGAACGCCGCAAGGCTGCCCGCCCGGTCGATGCGATACAGCAGGAGCATGGGCACCGGGTTCGCCAATACGCCGATGTTCCACAGGCCGCCGTCGGTATCCCGTTTGGGATGTGCGCCGAAGGGCATTCCAGCCAGGTCGTCGCGCCAGGTGACGAAGCCCCGTGCGGAAAGCCGGTCGGGATCGACGTCGACGGCGGAACCGCCTTCCCAGAGCGCCATCAGGCGGCCGCCGTGTTGGACAATCGACGTGTTCGCCACGTTCATGTCATCCGGTCCCCGGATGGGGCCGACATCCGGTGGCAGCGTCCCGAACGCGGGCAGCACCCGCCGTCCCGCCTGCGTTTCACGGCGTCGTTTAGGGGTGTCCAGGATACGAGCCCGGTGTGTCACTCCGGCGCCGTCAAAGCTAAAAGCCTGAACCATGCCGTCGCCGTCGAACCAATGGCCGTAACGATGGCCGAAGCGTTCGTGCTCGGCCGGACCGTTGCGCCACAGGACGCCAGTCAGTTCCGGAGGGAGCCGACCTGCCACGGTCTTCAGTGGAGCAGCCAACTCGGATGCGCGCACGCTCTCGAAAGCCAACAGCGAGGGGTTGCGCGCCTTTGCGGCCGCGAAGTCCTCCCGGCGTCCGGCCCGGGACTGCGAGCAGAGCAGCAACGGGGCCGCGGCAAAGCCGCGCAAAAGGGCCCGGCGCGAGAACGGGAAGGCGTTCACCTTGCCGACTCCGGGCATTCGATGGTCACAACGATGCGGGTTGTTTCCTCGTTGGAGCCCACGGAAATTTTCGCCGCTTCGAACGTCGGCGGCCCCATGAAGCCGCGCGCGTCATTGGAGAACCCGAATCCCTCCGTCGGCATGCCCGCGAAATTCGCATCGAGCTGTCCGTCGGCGTCGGCGTCGTGAAATGCAGCGACCGCGTAGTCACCGGGGGGCAGCGCCTCGAAAACGAATCGAATGTCCTCCGTGGCGGCCGGGCGGGCTTCACCGGCGACAACGCCGCCATCGCTCGGGAACCCGACCCCGGGAACTTCCCGGTGGACGGCGACCAGCGCCTGGCCATCGGTTGAATGCACTCCGTGCAGCGTCACCTCAAGGTCGACCGCGTGATTCTGAGTGGGGAAAAGTGCTGCTGCAATGGCCAGAGTCGACGCCAGGAGGGCAGGGATTGCCTGTTGCATGGATGTCTCCCGATTGGGGTTGCGCTACGATGCTTCCCGCAGTTTGCCGCACTTCCCGATCAGGTCACGGTCAAGTACGCCAACACCAGGATTTATTCGTGAACGTTCCTGAACCGCAATCCACGAATCGCGAAACACCCACGTTCCTGACCCTGCCCGGCCAGGGCGTCGTGCTGACAAGCCTGGTCGCCCTGTTCGCATTTACAGGGCCTTTCGGTACCTATGACACCATCGGCCCGCTCGCCAGGCTCGGCTACTGGTCGGTGGCGCTGGGCGCCAACTGGCTGGTGTGTGCCAGCGTCAACATGCTGGCACTCCGATACCTCGCCGGCGCATCATGGCCGCGACGGACCCTCGCGGTCGCTGGGCTGTCGCTGCTGACCGCGGTCCCCGGCACGGGCGTGGTGTTTACCGCGGAGGCCGTGTTCCGGCCCGGTTACGTGGCGGCAGGCATGCTGCCCACCGTCTACCTGTCGGTAACCGTGCTGATGTTTGCCATCACCATCCTGATTCTGCTGCTCGCCGCGGCACGCGGTCCGGCAGCGCAGAGTTCGCCGGAGGCCCGCCGGATGGGTGGCGCCGAGCGGTTCCTGGACCGCCTGCCGGAGAAGATCGGCCGGGACCTCGTCTGCCTCAGAATGGCGGACCATTACGTCGAAGTGTTCACTACCCTCGGTTCGGCCCTCGTCCTGATGCGGTTCGCGGATGCCGTGGCGGAGCTGGAAAGCGCCGGCGGGTTGCGCGTGCACCGCTCCCACTGGGTTTCCCGCGCCCACGTGCAGGGTGTCTTGCGACGCGACGGCAGCACCATCCTCCGCCTGACCGGAGACCGGGAGATTCCGGTCAGCCGCGGTTACCTGGCGGATGTGAAGGCGGCGGGCCTGGTGTGAGCGACAAATCGCGGGGATTGCGCGCTGCCTGGAACCTGCACCAGAATCATGGCTCAAGCAATGATCAGTCAGGGTGGGCCGTATGATCGACCGAACGGACAGGCTGGAAACGGACGTTGCCGTTATCGGTTCCGGGGCAGCGGGTTTCACGGCTGCACTGACGGCCGCATCCCAAGGCCTTGATGTCCAGATCTTCGAAAAGTCCGATCGGTTCGGCGGCACGTCGGCGCTCTCGGGCGGCGTGGCCTGGCTGCCGGGCAATCACCTGTCGCCGTCGGCCGCCACATGCCGGGACGATGCGCTGCGCTATCTGAGGCATCACGTCGGCAACAGATCGACCGACGCGATCCTCGAGAGCTTCGTCGAAAATGCCTCGAGGATGCTCCAACACATGACATCCAACGGGTTCCTCAAGGTCTCCAGGATGGCCGGCTTCCCGGACTATCGGGCGGAAACGCCGGGCGGCGACATGGCAGACGACGGCGGCGGGCGCTCCGTGGAGCCGGCGGTTTTCGCCGGGTCGAAGCTCGGCGACTGGTTGCCCGATCTCCTGTACAGGCCACGAAACCTCCCGTTCGTGGGCACCATGACCGAGATGCGCCGCCTGGCGGCAGTCAAGACCGACCTCTCCGAGTTCCTGAAGGCATGGCGGATAATCCCGCGCAGCCTGTGGGGCCGGTTGACGGGTGCGAAACAACTCGCAAGCGGGGCTGCCCTGATCGGCTGGCTGGCACATGGGGCGCAACGCCTCGGCATTCCGTTGCACCTGAACGCTCCCCTCGAATCACTGATCGTGGACGATGGGCAGGTGACGGGCGTCGTCATCGGCAGCGACAACGGCAACTTGCAGGTGCACGCCCGGCGCGGTGTGATCCTGGCTTCCGGCGGATTCGATCACAACGCCGAACTGCGCGCCCGCCATCTTCCGCCCGAAGGCGTTGAAAACTACTCGTCGGGCGCGCGCACCAACACCGGCGACGGACAACTCGTGGCCGAGCGGGCCGGCGCCGCGCTGTCGCGGATGGACGATGCCTGGTGGGCGCCGACCGCGCTGATGCCCGGCGCCGGGCCGCAGATCGTCATATTCGAGCGCGGCAAGCCGGGGCAGATCATCGTCGATGCCGGGGGACGGCGTTTCGCCAACGAAGCGCAGCCCTACGGCGATTTCGTGCGCGAGATGTTCGATGCGCACCGATCCTCGGGCGGCGCCATCCCGGCGTTCATGATTTTCGACCAGACCTACAGGGACCGCTACCCCATCGGCAACCTGCTGCCCGGCAGGACGCCTGAGAGTGCCATTGAGAGCGGTTTCCTCGCCCGGGCCGCCAGTGTTGAGGCGCTATGCGGGGAAGTCGGGATCGATGCTGCCGGGCTGTCCGCCACGCTGGCGCGATTCAACGAAATGGCCGAGCGCGGTGTGGACGAGGACTTCCAGCGCGGCGAATTCGCATTCGACCGCTACGGCGGCGACCCCACCGTTGCACCCAATCCCTGCCTGGCGCCGATCCGCCGGCCACCGTTTTACGCGTTGCGAATCTACGCCGGCGATCTCAGCGCGCACGGCGGCGTGTCGACCAACGAGTTTGCGCAAGCTCTAAGTGAAATGGGAGAACCGATAGCGGGCCTGTACGCGGTTGGCAACTGCGCGGCGTCCGCGCTGGGCGGATTCTATCCCGGCGCCGGCGGCACCATCGGCCCCGCCATGACGTTCGCCCATGTTGCGGCCATGCACCTTGCGCAAAGCGGCGGATGAGTGGGGATAAACTGACTCTGACCCCTTTAATCCTGTCTACCCCGATCAGGAAGCCTGAAAGCGATTCCAGGTCATGACCTCTTCAACGGGCTTGCGCTTGACGGTCATGAAGCGCCGGGCCGGGTAGCCGACCGCCACATAGACAAACAGGTGCAGGTCATCCGGTACGTTGCACAATGCCCGGATCTCCGGCCCCGCCTGGCCCGGAAATGTGGTGAAGCAGGTGCCGATACCGAGCGAGCGGGCGGCGACGATCATGTTCTGCGCCGCCGGGTAGATCGTCGAGTGCATGAAGGTGTCCTGGGGGTCCTGGGGCGGGTAGACCTTGCGTGCCATGCAGACGATCCAGGCCGGCACTTTCGCGAAACTCCGGGCCAGGTGCTCTGCCCCGAGCAGCATGCGCTCTTCCACGCCATCGCTGCCCGCGGGACGGTTGGCGAAGAACGGCGCCATCCCCGCGAGCACTTTCTCGCCGACGGGCTCCTTGATGGCCGGATCGTCGATGACGAGGAATTCCCAGCCCTGGCTGTTGCCCGGGCTCGAAGCCCGTGTCGCGGCGTATACCAGTTTCTCGATCGCCTCCCTGGGGACCGGTTCGTCCCTGAAGTAACGCATTGCCGTGCAGGTTTCCATCGCTTCGATCGCATTCATGTCGGAATCTCCCGGAGTTGCCTGTTCGCAGATACAAGCCGGACAGGTTAGCGCGTCAGGTGCAGAATCGCTCGCCCGTTAGCCTGGCGGGTCACGACGCCGTGCCGCTGGCCCTGTAGCGCGCATGCCTGCCTGTCCGCCGACGGGGCGAGAACCTTTGGCTGTTGGCCCTGTCCAAGCCCCCTACGATCATTGCAAAGCCGCTACGGCGAGGAGACAGAAACATGGGCGCAACAGCAGGCGCGGCGGTGGCGGCCGTCCGAGCCCAGCGGGACGGCGCGACTACTACTCCGGGCGACTCCGTGCAGGGGCAATTCCGCGGCCGGCGGGTTTCGCAGTGGGAGACAGGGGTCCAAGGCGTTTCCCCCCGGGAATCGCAGGAGACGGGCAGTAGCGCCGGGGGCCCGGGGCGACGCCGAACCGCGGCCGGTAGGCTGATTGCGGCCGCTCGCACCTTCGTCGGTATTGCGGTGCCCGGAGTCTCCCGTAGCGTCCGCACGCCGACGCGGGACGCTCAGGCTCTTGAAGAAGGAGTTCGCCCCACGCTTCGCGACGTTCCCCATGGCGGGCTCAACCCGGCCCCGGTTCTGGCCCCGGCTGAAATAGACGCCCCGGAATCGGCTTCTATTGCCGCGCCACTTCCCTGGCTCACCCCCAGCCAGAACGCCCGGCGGCGAATGCAGGAAGGGTGCCTGCAGCAACTCCGCGCTCACCTAGGCATCCCGCCTGATTCGCTGGCGCATCTGTCCGCCGTTCTTCACCTGGTGGGCAGGGTCGAGCAGGATGTTCTGAGGGCGCGCTTGTTGCTTCAGAAGTCGCAAACGGAACTCCCGAGCGATGCCGAATCGCGCGAGCTGGCCACACTGATCGCATCACAACACGATCCGAACTCGCCCGTGCAGGCAGAACTGAGTGACCGGCTCGCCCGGTTGACCGAGAGCGCCATTCCCGGCTCCATGATCGAACGGATGTCCCACGAACTGGGGCAACGCCTCGCCATCGCCCGCGGGTGCCTGTCATCCAACGACCTGCCTTGGAACGCCGCGCCCTGGCGCGTCGCAGTAGCGCTGCCGGTCGCTGGCGAACCGCGTCTCGACATGCATTGCCGGCTCGTTCCAGGCACCGCCCTCGGAACCCGCTTTGCCGAAGGTTATCCCGGGGATGACCGCAACAACCTGTACCTGGGATCGCGCTTCAGTCATGTGCCCGGTCTCGCGCTGGCGACGGCGGGCGATGCTGCGGGCCGGACGCTGTATTCCGGGCTGCTCCACGGCCTGATCGATGTCCCGGGGCTTGACGGCGAATTCCTGAGACGGCTTCCCGACGCCGAACTGAAAACGATGATCGGCGCCCTGCTCTTTGGAGGAGCCCGCGGCGAGCGCGAGGGCCGCGATATCGCAAGGTCGATCGACGAGTATTGCCTAAGAATCAAAGCCTCACCCCAGGAAGCGGAACTGCAGGCAGCGGCAATGCGACAGGCAGCCTGCCGGGAAATGGCTAGCGAAACGGCTACCGCCGCCCTCGTGGCAGATCTGGAGAAACTTCAGCGCGCGCTCGCCGGAGAAAGGGTCGATCTGACGCTGTGCTCGATTTCACTATTGGATCCGGACGACGTCAATGCCTGGCACAACCAGGCAGAGGCACTCGACGCGTTTAGTGAGGAGACCCCGGTTGAACTCGCTGTTTGCAGCATGGACGGCATGCCCCACAGGGTATCGGCCAACGTACGGGTCCGGCAGTTTGTCCTCCAGTCGGACACGGCGCTTGCGCCAATCGGCACACCTGCCATGCCGGACTACGAGCCCGCCACGCGTCTGTTGGGGCCCGGATACACGCAGGCTCTCGGAGGCGAGATCAAGGAGCGGGTCGTCGACATGAATGCGCGCATCTCAAGGCTTCGCGAAGACGGCCTGGCGCTGGAGAAGGAACAGGTACGATGCGCCGCGGAACTGGGAGCGCATCATTCCCAATCCGGTGCCATGCTGGAAACGCTGGACGAGACGAATACCGCCCGGTCAAATCTCGAACGAGACGCCCGTTCCCTCGAACAGGCCGGGCAGCAATTGAAAACCATGTGGGCGGAGGGCGGCAGACGCGAATGGCCCGCCGGCGCCGATGTTCACAGGATCATCGCATCGAGGCTTGCGCTGATCGGCCATCTGATGGGAGAGACACCCGCGCTGATCTCGTCAAACAGCCAACGCCTGGAACAGGAGATACAGCCGGAGGCGATGTTTGTGGCAGCCGCCGCTCACCGTCTCGACGGGTATGTCCCGCCGGTAGACCTGAGCGGGGAGGATTGGCAGCAGGTTCGCGACAGTTTCGTGAATCGCCCGCCGGGCGATGCCCCGACGCAACCCTGATCCGCACCCATCCGGCTCATTCGGCCAACTGCGTCAGCAATGTCTCCTGGGCGCTGCTGCGGTCGTCCGATTCATGCTGGACGGCGGTATAGGTACCGTCGCTCTGCAGCAGCCAGGCCTGGCAGTTGTCGTTCAGATAGGTATCGAAGGTTTCCTTGACGACCCGCCGCCTCAGGCTCTTGTTTTCGATGGGCAGGCAGGTTTCCACCCGGTTGAAGAAATTGCGGCCCATCCAGTCGGCGCTGGAGAGGAACACCTTCGGCTCGCCGCCGTTCTGGAAATAGAAAACCCGGGGATGTTCGAGGAAACGGCCGACGATTGACCGCACCCGGATGTTTTCCGAGACGCCCTCGACGCCGGGGCGCAGTCCGCAGACTCCGCGCACGATCAGGTCTACCTGCACACCCGCCTGGCTCGCCCGATACAGCGCCTGGATGATCTGCGGCTCGATGAGGGAGTTCATCTTGGCCATGATGCGCGCCTTGCCGTTCTCGCCGGCGTTCCTGATCTCCCCCTCAATGAGTTCGAGCATGGACTTGTGCAGGGTGAACGGCGACTGCAGCAATTTCTTCAGGCGCCCGGCCCGGCCCATCGCGGTGAGTTGCTGGAACACCTTCTGCACGTCCTCGCCGATGTCGGGGTCGCGGGTGAACAGCCCGTAGTCGGTGTACAGCCGGGCGGTGCGGGTGTGGTAGTTGCCGGTGCCGAGGTGCGCGTAGCGTTTCAGCGTAGAGCCTTCCCGGCGAATGACCAGGCACATCTTCGCATGCGCCTTGTGCCCCACAACGCCGTACACCACCTGGGCTCCGGCGCTCTGCAGGTGGTTGGCCAACTCGATGTTGGCCGCTTCATCGAACCGGGCGCGCAGTTCGATGACCACCAGCACTTCCTTGCCGTTGTTGGCCGCATCCGTGAGCGCT
This sequence comes from Pseudomonadales bacterium, assembly GCA_963663395.1. Lineage (GTDB taxonomy): Bacteria > Pseudomonadota > Gammaproteobacteria > Pseudomonadales > Azotimanducaceae > Azophilus. Next base: position 1,322,363 of record OY760226.1, on the reverse strand, counting down.
TCCACCACTACCGAGTCGGTGCCGGTGCGATACAGGGTCTGGCGAATGGACAGCACCCCCGGGTCCCGCGCCGCCTGCCGCAGAAATTCCACGAACGGAGCGAATGACTGGAAGGGATGGTGCAGCAGGATATCGGCACGGGAAATCGCCTCGAACATGTCGTTCGCCGCACGCACCCGCTCCGGAACGCTCGGGGTGAAGCCCGGGTACTTCAGGTCCGGCCGGTCAACCAGGTCCGGCACCGTGGCGAGGCGCATCAGGTTTACTGGCCCGTTGCAGCGAAAGACATCGTCCCGGGACAGGTGGAACTGGGCAAACAGGAAAGCTTCGAGATCGTCCGGGCAGTCGTTGGCGACTTCCAACCGCACCGCATCGCCGTAGCGCCGTGAGGAAAGTTCGCCTTCCAGGGCGCGCAGCAGATCGTCGACCTCCTCTTCGTCGACGAACAGGTCGCTGTTGCGGGTCACGCGAAACTGGTAGACGCCGGTGGCCTTCATGCCGATGAACAGGTCACCGGCGTGGGCGGCAATGATGGACGAAAGCAGTACGAACTCGTTGGGGCCGGCCGTACAGGAGTCCGGCAGGCGGATGACCCGGGGCAGGGACCGCGGCGCCTGCAGAACCGCCTTGCCGCTGTTGCGGCCGAAGGCATCCTTGCCCTCCAGGGTGACGATGAAAGTGAGGCTCTTGTTGATCAACTGCGGGAACGGATGGGCAGGGTCGAGCCCGATGGGGCTCATCACGGGCGCCAGTTCATGGTTGAAGAAACGCTTGATCCACCGCCGCTGCCGGGCGTTCCAGTCTTCCTTGCCGATGAAGCGGATGCCCTCGGCATCGAGGGCCGGCAACAGGGCCTCGTTGAGCGCCACGTACTGCTCGTCGACGATTTCGTGGGCGGTATGCGCTATGCGGCGCAACTGTTCCGACGGCGTCATGTTGTCGGGGCCCCGGTGCTGGGCGCCGTATGCCTCCTGCTGCTTCAGGCCGGCAACCCGAATCTCGAAGAATTCGTCGAGTACCGAACTGAAGATGCACAGGAAGCGCAGCCGCTCGAGCAGCGGCAAAGACTCGTCCTTGGCCTGGGCGAGCACCCGGCGATGGAACTCCAACAGCGAGAGTTCGCGATTGATGTACAGTTCCGGATTGTTGAGCGCGTCGTTGTCCACGGCGGGGACGGGGTTTTCCAAAGGGACCGGCGAGTTTACCACGCCCTCTGAGAGCGAAATGACAGGAAGAGACAGCATATTTCGGGGCCCGGAGCATCAGCTTGTGGATTTCGCCTTCGACAACAGTGTCGCCGAGGTGTTCCCGGACATGATTCGCCGCAGCGTGCCCGCCTATGAAACCGTGGTGCCCCTGACCGGCCTGATCGCCGCCCGGCATCTGGCAGGCGCAATGCCGGGTCGCCATACCGGGGAGGACGCCGTCGCGGAGTCGGAGCCCCCTGCCCCGGAAATCAACGTCGCACCTGGCAAAGACACGCGTGCAGCGGCGCCGGGTGGACTGGTCTTCGACCTCGGCTGCTCGCTCGGCGCAACGACCCTGGCGGTGCTCCGTCAGGTGAGTGATGCACCATTGCGAATCGTCGCCGTGGACAACTCAAGGCCTATGCTCGAGCGCGCCGCCGGGCTCGTGAACGACCGGCGGGTAGAGTTTCGCCAGGAGGATCTCCGCACAACCGATGTCAGCGGCGCCGACGTCATCCTCATGAACTACGTATTGCAGTTTCTCCCTCCCGCCGACCGTCAGGCCCTGATGAGCCGGTTCCGGAAGCAGATGGCGCCGGGCGGCCTGTTGCTGCTTTCCGAGAAGATCGACTACGCCGGCGCGGAGGAGCAGGCGTTCTTCGACGCGACCCACCTGGCCTTCAAGCAGGCAAACGGCTACAGCGACCTGGAAGTCAGCCGCAAACGCACCGCGCTGGAGAACGTGATGATCGTCGATACCGAGGAAACGCACTTCGCGCGCCTGCACACGGCGGGGTTCGAGCCGGTAAGAACCTGGTTTCGCTGCCTGAACTGGGCATCGTTCATCGCCTGGGCTTAACCCTTGCCGCCCCGATTCGACGGGCTCCACGCCCTGTTGCCGGACTGGTCGCCCCTGGACGAGGCGCTGCTGCGCAACCTGCACAGGCACGGCGACTTCGACCGATGGCAACGAGCCGTTGAGAGCCTGCCCGCCTTGTCCGCCCGGGCGGTTTCACTCGATGACACCGTCACCGTTTCCGGCGACTTGCCTAGAGGCGACGCGAAGCGGTTGCGCGAGTCGCTGCAGGCGCTGCACCCCTGGCGCAAGGGGCCTTTTTCACTGTTTGGCATCCACATCGACAGCGAGTGGCGCTCCGACATCAAGTGGCGGCGGGTGGCACCGCACATCGATCTCGCGGGCCGGCGCGTTCTCGATGTCGGCTGCGGCAACGGCTATTACGGCTGGCGCATGCTCGACGCCGGGGCGGCCTTCGTCGCGGGGATCGACCCCACCGTGCTCTACTGCATGCAGCACGAGGCCATCAACCGATTCATCGGCGACCGAAGAAACCAGGTGCTACCCCTCAGGTTTGAAGAATTGCCCGAGCGCCTCTCGGCGGGGCGCTTCGATGCAGCGTTCAGCATGGGCGTCATCTATCACCGTCGCGACCCGCTCGATCATCTCCGTCGACTGAAGCAATGCCTCGCCCCCGGCGGGTTCGCGGTGGTCGAAACCCTGGTGGCCGACGGCGACTCGCCCCTTGTGCCCGACGGCAGATACGCGCGCATGAAAAACGTCCGGTTCATACCGGCGCCGGGCCAACTCCTCGACTGGATGAGGGAGTGCGGATTTCAGGATGGGCGCGTGGTGAGCACCGCCCTCACCACCACGGCGGAACAGCGCTCGACGGCATGGATGCGATTCGAGTCCCTGGCCGAGGCGCTGGACCCGGAAGACAAGGCCCTGACCATAGAAGGCCACCCGGCGCCGTGCCGTTGCGTGGCCATCGCGCGAACTCCAGATTAGCCCGCATATTGCACCAAGCCGCTCATCGAGTTCACTAATGTTGCTTGTACTGTCTGGGCAACTTCGCAATAGCTGGAAGTTGTAGCGGGTACAAACTGAGCTGGCAGCTTATGCGGACGCGCCCTCGCTTGTCATTTGCCGGCATGTGCGGGCCGGCTCCGTCAGGTCGCCGTCAGTCCTCCGTCCACGATGAATTCCCCGCCGGTACTATAGGAACTCTCGTCGCTCGCGAGGAACAGGGCAAGCCGGGCAACCTCTTCCGCCTCCCCCACCCGGCCGAGTGGCACCCGGCGCGCCATTCTGCCGTCCTCGGTATAGCCGGCAACCTGGTAGAGCATCTCGGTTTCTATCATTCCCGGATGGATCGAGTTCACCCTGATGCCCTGGCGCCCGAGTTCGTATGCCGCGCTTTTCGTCATGCCGCGCACCGCCCACTTGGAGGCCCCGTACGCGAACGCGCGCGGAGCCCCCGCGAGGCCCGCAATGGAAGAGATATTGACGATCGATCCCCCACCGGTCTCGCTCATGGCCGGTGCAACCGCCCGCATGCCGAGATACACCCCGGTGCAGTTCACGGCCATCACCGTCTCGAAGTCCTCGGGTTCGGTCTCCAGCAAGCGTCGCGCCTGAAAGATGCCCGCGTTGTTGACCAGCACATCGAGACGTTTCCCGGCATCGAGGATTTCGGCCACCAGGGAATCCCAGGCTGCGGCATCGCGGACGTCCAGGTGCCGGTATTCACCACCGAGTTCCGCGGCGAGCGCCCGGCCTCCCTCATCCCGCACGTCGGTCAGCCAGACCGTACCGCCCTCCGCCGCGAAAAGCCGCGCTTCCACGGCACCCTGGCCTCGCGCCGCGCCGGTGATCAGGCACACCTTGTTTTCAAGTCTTCCCATCGCCGCAATCTCCTGGAGTGCCGTTGCCGCTGCCGCTGCCGCTGCCGCTGCCGCTGCCGCTCAGATGATCTCTCAAGTGTTGCCCCCGGTGCCGGTTCCGCGCGGGACGACCGAATCCAGCGCGCAAGCAGGGCAGTTCCTCAATCCCGTCATTCGCCCTTGATCGGGTGCCAAACCGACTCGCTGAACACTCTTATTCGCAGCCGGAACCACCAGACAGCGTCACCCCTTCGTCTATGGGAATGAACAGGCACTGCCGCGGTTCGCCGTCAACCGCCGTGCTCGTATGACCTTCCCCCTCCAGGTCCTCGGCGAGGAGGATGGAACCGGGGCCGACGCGGCGGACCGTGCCGTCGCCGATGCCAATGTCGACGGAGCCGGTCAGGTTGACCACGAACTGCCTGCGCGGCGCGTTGTGAAAGTCGAGGCTGTAGTCGCCATCGACCTCCCGGAACCAGACACCGCGACCGCGGAACAGCTCGGAGACTCGCCCCACTGCACTCCCTGCGCCGAGTTCAAGTTCCACGTCCTCGAAATGCGAACGTCCATCGTCACCGGTATAGATACGCAACACCTGCATCGCTCACTCTCTCTGCATCGACCTTGGCCGCACTAATTCATGAACAAACTACTGTGGTCGTCAAGAGTAGCGAAAACGGGCCCTTCAATCCCGACTTCCGTCGTTCTTTGCTCAATTTGAATTCCTGGCGCCGAGTGGGCATGGAGCCTGTCCGATACCGATGGCTTCTTCGGCGGGTAGCGCGGTCCGCATTCGCACTGCTCAACTGCTGTTAGACTTGGCCCGCCCGCGGCAATCGACCTGCACAATCGCATGTTTGGCCTGTTCCCGTTCACCTTTCGCTTTCGCGGCAAAGTCCGCAGACTGTTCGAGATGTACCGCTGTTTTCTCGCGCATCCCGGCGAAGGGCTGCACCCCACCCAGATCGTCCGGCACACCGGCATCGGCTTCATGCCCGTCATGAAAATGCTGGACCGCACACCGGAACTCTTCGTGCGCTTGCCGAAACGGGACGGACTGACGCGCTACCGGCTGACCAGCGCCATGGCCGCACGGGAACCCGAGGAAGTGGAAAAGTTCCTGAGCGACCAGGCACGGCGCGAAAGCATCATCCTGTTCGCGGTGGGCGTCATGGTCCTGTGTGCCCTCATGATCATCGTAATCATGATCGGGCCGGCGCTGTGACTCTTTCCCGTGCCTGACCAACTTGCCCCCGAACTGAAGGCATTGCGCGACCGCGCCGCGGAGTTCGCGGTAAGTCTGCACGCCACCCAGGAGCGCGCCGAGGTGGTCGCAGCTGCCCGGGAGGCGGGTTTTTTTCAAATGACCCAGCCCCGTCGCTATGGCGGCACGGCCGCCGGGCCGCTGGCGCTGACGGTTGTGCGCGAGGAGCTGGCAGCAGCCAATCCGCCGTTCCTCGACGCGGTTTTCGGGCCGGGGCCCGGCGTCCTCGCCGGCTGCGCCGAGCCCCTGGCCAGCGACTATCTGCAGCCCATGCTGCGGGGCGCCAAAAGGCCCGCTTTCGGGTTCACCGAACCGGAGAGCAATCCCACCACCGGCCGGCTTGAGGGAGACGACCTGGTCGTCAACGGCTGCAAATCCTACGTCACCGGCGGCGCCGACGCGGACTTCATCAACACTCTGGTACGCATCGAGGAGAGGGGTCCTGCCATGGTTGTCATCGACACCCGGGCGCCCGGCGTGCAGATGACCGAGCGCTTCGAATCGCTGGACGGCAGCCATCACGCGGCCTTCGAGTTCAGCGACCTGCGCGTGCCCGCCAACCGTATCGTGGGCAAGCCCGGCGAGGGCCTGCCCCGGGCCATGGGGCAGATCTCGGATACGCGCCTGGCGATCGGCGCCTACAGTGTCGGCCTTGCCCGCTGGGTCGTCGAGCGCACCACGAAGCATCTCGCCGCAATCGACCGGCAAGGCAAGCCTCTCGGTGACAGGGAAGGCGTGCGCCTGCGTTACGCCGACATGCGCACCCAGGCCTTCGCGGCGCGCAGCATGCTGTACCGCACCGCGCGGCTGGCCGAGTCCGGCGCGAACGCCATCAACGAAACCATCATGTGCAAGGTGTTTGCGACTGACGCCATCACGGCAATCGTCGACACCGCCATACAACTGCACGGGGGGCAGGCACTGGTAGTAGGGCATCCGCTGGAAGCCCTGTACCGGCGGGTTCGCGCCTGGCGGCTGGCCGAGGGCGCGTCCGACGTGCTGCGGCTCAACCTGGCCCGGGGCGCCCTCGACCTGGGCAAGGGCACCCTATAGTTCCGCAGCCACCTCCGCGGCAATCTCGTAGGAGCGCAGGCGCGCACCGTGATCGTAGACATGAGCGGAGACAATCACCTCGTCGACACCCGTGCGTTCGATGAAAGCCTTCATTTCGTCACGCACGGTACCGGGCGCGCCCACCGCGGAGCAGGCGGTGATCTGCCCGAGCAGGTGGCGTTCCGCGGAGCCCAGGCTCGCTTCGAAGTCCGCCACCGGCGGCGGCAGAGGCCCCGGGTTGCCCGTGCGCAGCTTCAGGAAGGACTGTTGCGATGAGGTGCGCAGGAACCGGGCCTCCTCGTCCGTGTCGGCGGCAATGACGTTGAATCCCGCCATCAGGTAGGGTTCCGCAAGCTGGGGGGACGCCACGAAATGTTCGCGATAGGTGGCCAGCGCCTGGTCCAGCGCGGCCGGCGCAAAGTGCGAGGCGAACGCGTACGGCAAACCGAGCAGCGCCGCAAGCTGCGCCCCGTACAGGCTGGACCCGAGGATCCACAGCGGTACCTGCAAGCCGGCCCCCGGCACCGCGCGGACGTGCCGGTCCGGTTTCGGCTCCGCGAAATAGTCACGGAGTTCCATCACGTCCCGGGGGAAGTCGTCGACATTGCCGGTGAGCGTGCGCCGCAGGGCATGCGCCGTCATCTGATCGGTGCCGGGTGCCCGCCCGATGCCGAGATCGATGCGCCCCGGGTACAGCGACTCCAGGGTGCCGAACTGCTCCGCGATCACCAGCGGCGCGTGATTGGGGAGCATGACGCCCCCGGCGCCCACCCGCAGGGTCGAGGTGGCCCCCGCGATGTGCCCGATCACCACCGCCGTGGCAGCGCTCGCGATTCCCCGCATGTTGTGGTGCTCGGCGACCCAATAGCGCACATAGCCCAACCGCTCGGTGTGCCGGGCAAGATCCACCGAGTTCGCAAACGCGCGGGCGGCATCGCCCCCTTCGACGATGGGCGCAAGGTCGAGGACGGCGAGCTTGACCGCCATGGAATCCGGCCTCCACTATCGGGAATCGAGCGCGAACCCTACGCCAAGAGGCCCCTGCCGCGCCAGCGGTCGCAACCGGGCAGCCCAGGCAGAGCGGCCTCATGGCCCTTGCCCCCGTGACCAGCTCGTTGACGCGAAGTGAAAACCGTGGCGCCGGCAATGAGAGCGGAAAGACGACTACCCAGCCCGGCCGCCGGTCCCGAGGAGCGGCAATCCCGGATAGCGGTCGGAACGCGTACCCGGGATTGGGCGATTTTCCGTATCGTGGTAGGTGAAAACACAGGACAGCTTGACCTCTTCACTGCGGTTCTTGCCCGCCGCATGAATCGCCCGGCAGTGGAAGAACAGCACATCGCCCGCCTGCATGACCACGTCCCGCGCCTGCCGGATCAGCCCCTTGTTTTCCGGCAGGTCGGGCCTCAGAAACAGGTCCCGGTCGAAGCGCCCCCGGTCGAGGTCCAGGCGATGGCTGCCGGGAATGATTTTCAGCGCCCCGTTCCTGTTGGTTTCATCGCCCAGCGCCAGCCAGACAGAGACAAGTTCCGGCCGGTCGAACGACCAGTAGCGTATGTCCTGGTGCCACAGCGTGGCGCTGCTGTAACCCGGCGATTTGGTCATGACGCAGTTGTGGTGGCACTGCGACAGCACCGGCTCGTCGCCGAGATAGGCCGCCAGTTCCGAACGCATGCGCCGGCCCGTCGCCCATTCCTTGAGGCGCGGAAAGCGCGAGGCAGCGAACAGCAGGCGCCGGGGCGTGCGGCCACCTGCTGAATCGAGCCCCGCCGGGGCGCCCGGGTAGCCCACGTCCGCCTCGAATTCCGCCGCTCCGAGAAGCGGGTCGAGCGCTGCCTGCACCGAGGCGCGAACGTCCTCGCATACCGTTGCATCGACCATGCCCTTGACCACGATGTAGCCGTCACGCCCGAATACGGACGCGTTCAACGATCGCGCCTCTCGTGCCCGCGTTTTCATGGGGTGGATTCTCTCCCGGCAGGCGCTCCGGCGAAAGTGCCCCAACACGCTGAGTTTTGCGGCTTGTCGACGGATTCAGGCGCTATAATCCGCATCCCACATCGGGCAGGTGCCCCCGAGCCGCTTCATGCTCCGAAGGATCGTCACTCCCATCGCGGTACTGGTCGTTGCCGTCGGCATAGGTTCCGCGCTGGTGCTGAACCGGCCCGAAGCCAAACAGCAGCCGCGCCAGCCGCCGGTGCTGCTGGTGGACACCCTCACCGCCACCCGTGTTCCGACGACGTTTACCGTCACCACCCAGGGCGAAGTCGCACCACGCACGGAAACCACCCTGATTTCCGAGGTGAGCGGCCAGATCATCGAGGTGTCGTCCTCGTTCGTGAGCGGCGGGTTCTTTAGCGCGGGCGAACTGCTCGTGCGCATCGACCCGCGCATCTACGATGCCCGCGTCAAGCGCGCCCGGGCAAATGTCGCCTCGGCGAGGACCCAGGTTGCGACCGAGAACGCCATGGCCGGCTACGCGCTCGAAGACTGGCATCGCCTGCAGGAACTGCAGGCGGACGAAGACTGGCAGCAGGAGCACGCGGGACACGGGCACACCAGGGAGGCTCCGTCGGAACTGGTGCTGCGCAAGCCGCAACTCGCCGCGGCACTCGCGCAACTGGAGTCCGCGCAAGCGGAACTGGTCGAAGCAGAGGGCGACCTGGAACGCACCTCGATCCGCGCACCCTACAGCGGCATGGTTCGGGAAAAACTGGCGGACGTGGGGCAGTACGTGCGGGTCGGCGACCGGCTTGCAGGAATATTCGCGGTGGACTACGCGGAAGTCCGGCTGCCACTCACTCAAGCCGACCTCCAGTTCCTGGACCTGCCCCGGACGACAGGCGCAACACCGGTTCCCGTCACGCTGACCGCCAGGGTCGCCGGTGCGAATCAGCGGTGGGACGGCGCGGTGACCCGCACCGAAGGCATCTTCGACAACCGCACCCGGGTGCTGTACGCCGTCGCCCAGGTGCAGGACCCCTACGGCATCGATCACGCACGCCCCGAACCCCTGCGTATCGGCACCTTCGTGAACGCCGAGGTCCAGGGCAGGAATGCCGGCGCCCTGTTCGCCGTGCCACGCCACGCCCTTTACAAGGGAACCACCGTCTGGCTGGTGGATGAGGACAACCGGCTGCAGGCCGCCGAGATCGGCATCGTGCGGGCGGATACCGACTACGTCTACGTTGACGGGGGACTCGAGGTCGGCGACCGCATCTGCATCACGCCCATGGAGCAGCCGCTGCCCGGCATGCCGGTACGCACCTCGTGAGCGAGCAACCTCCGGCCCTGACGGCAAACCCGGTGCGCGGCGGCATCATCGGCTGGTTCGCCCACAACCACGTGGCGGCGAACCTGCTGATGTTCTTCATCATCTCGATGGGCCTCTACGGCGCCTTCACCATCACCGTGGAGACCTTCCCCAATTTCGAGTTCGACAACATCGAGGTGCAGGTTCCCTACCGGGGCGCGGCGCCGGCGGAAGTGGAAGAAGGGGTGGTCGTCAAGATCGAAGAGGCCATTCAGGACATCGAGGGCATCAAGCAGGTTTTCGGCTATGCCCGGGAAGGCTCGGGCCGGGTCAGCATCGAAGTGCGCGATGGATTCGATGCCGCCGCCGTCCTCGACGAGGTGAAGCTGGCCATCGACAGCATCTCCACCTTCCCCGTGGAAACCGAGCGTCCCATCATCAGCAAGGCCAAGTTTCGCCAGGAGGCGATCACCGTCCAGGTCTCCGGCGACATGGACGAGCGGGACATGAAGAATCTCGCCGAGCGCATCCGCGACGAGATCATGGCACTCGACGAGGTGAGCTATGCCGAGGTGCGCGGCTCCCGCCCGTTCGAGATCTCGGTGCAGATCCCGGAGATCACCCTGCGCCAGTACGGCCTTACCCTCGACCAGGTGGCCCTGGCCATCCGCGCCTGGTCGGTGGATCTGCCCGGCGGCAGTATCCGTTCCGAAGGCGGCAACATCCGCCTGCGCACCAAGGGCCAGGCCTACACCGGCGAGGAATTCGAGCAGATCGTGCTGATCTCCCGGGAAGACGGCACCCGCATCAGGCTGGGCGACATCGCCACGATTGAAGACGCTTTCGCCGAGACGGAGTCCTACGCTTTCTTCAACGGCAAGCGCAGCTTCGGCATCGCGGTGATGAGCACGGAGGACGAAAACGAACTCGACGTCACCGCCGCGGTGCGGGCCTATGTGGAGGAAGCCGGCGCCGCCATGCCCCCGGGCGTGAAGATGGAAAGCTGGGGCGATGTCAGCCAGCACCTGGAAAGCCGCATGAACATGATGTTCAAGAACATGTTCATCGGCGCCATCCTGGTGTTCGCAATACTGGGCCTGTTCCTGCACCTGAAGTTCGCTTTCTGGGTAATCGTCGGCCTCCCGGTCGCCTTTCTCGGTGCGCTGATGATGCTGCCCCTGCCGGCCATCGGCATCAGCATCAACGTGATCAGCGTCTTCGGCTTCATCCTGGTGCTGGGCATCGTGGTCGACGATGCCATCGTGGTAGCGGAGTCCGTCTATGCGGAGACGGAACGCGAGGGTTATTCCACCGCCAACATCGTCGCCGGGGCGCGGCGGGTCGCCGTACCCGCGACTTTCGGCGTTCTGACCACCATCATGGCCTTCCTGCCCATGCTGTTCACCGGCGGAGCGCTGGCCGCCCTGACCGGTTCGGTCGGCTGGGTGGTCGTACTGTGCCTGGCGTTCTCGCTGGTGGAGTCCAAGCTCATCCTGCCCTCCCACCTGGCCATCATGCGCTCTTCCCACGTCTCCGGCAGCGGCAAGGGGCCCGCCGAGGTGGTCGACCGCTGGTTGAAGGATTTCATCGATCGCCGCTACAAGCCGATGCTGAACCTGGCCATCCGGCACCGGTACACGACGCTTTCGCTGTTTCTGGGCCTGTTGATCCTGACCGTCAGCCTCGTGCTCGGCGGCAAGGTGCGCTACGTCTTCTTCCCCGAGGTCGAGCAGGACATGCTGGCCGCGAATCTCGAACTCTACGACGGCGCACCCGAATCGCTGGTTGCCAGCGTGGTGGAACGCATGAACGGCGCCCTGGGCCGGGTCAACGACCAACTCAAGGCCGAAGCGGGCACGGATGAGGACATCATCAAGAACGTGTTCACCTACATTCGCGATGGGCGCTTCGGATACTTTTTCGTGGAGTTGGCGGGCGGAGAGGACCGCGAGGTGACGCCACAGGCCGTGGAGCAGCGCTGGCGCAGTGAAGTCGGGGAGATTCCCGGCGCCAGGGAACTGCGCTTCATGTCCACCATGCACATGGGCGGCGGCCCGCCCATCGACTTCAAGCTGGCGGGGCGCGACTTCCGGCAACTGGAGCGGGCAGCGGCGGATCTGGAAGAGCACCTGGCCGGTTTCGACGGCGTCTTCGAGATCCAGGTTTCCGCCAATGCCGGGCCGGAAGAGGTGCGCCTGGCCATCAAGCCGGAAGCCGAGGCCTCCGGGCTCACGCTGCAGGAGCTTGGGCGGCAGGTGCGCACCGCGTTTTATGGCGCCGAAGCGCAGCGCATCCAGCGCGGTGACCAGGAAGTGCGCGTCATGGTGCGCTATCCGCGGTCCGAGCGGCAGTCCCTGGGCAACCTGGAGAAAATGTGGATACGCACGCCGGACGGCCGTGAACTGCCCTTTGCAGCCGTGGCGGAATACGCCCTGGAACAGGGCTACGACTCCATCCAGCGGGTCGACGGCCAGCGCAGCATCCGCGTAACCGCCCGCACCGACCTGAACATCGTCGAACCCGGCCAGATCACCAGCGAAATCACCGAGGACTACATGCCGCAGTTGCGTGCCCTGTATCCCGGCATCTCGACCGATGTGGCCGGCAGCGCCTACGAGGAACGCGTCGGCTTCATCCAGGTTCTGATCGGGTTCGGCATCGCGCTGTTCGGCATCTACGCCCTCATGGCGATTCCCCTGCGATCGTACCTGCAGCCGCTGATCATCATGGGCGTGATTCCGTTCGGCATCGTCGGCGCCGTGTTCGGCCACATGCTGCTCGGCCTTGCGGTCAGTGCCGTGTCGATCATGGGCATCATCGCCCTCTCCGGCGTGGTGGTGAACGACAGCCTCATCATGGTCGACTTCGTGAACAAGGCCGTGGCTTCCGGGTCAAACCAGATCGAAGCGGCGATTCAGTCCGGCGCCAGGCGCTTCCGGGCCATCCTGCTCACCTCGCTGACCACCTTCTTCGGGCTGATACCCATGGTGCTGGAAACCAGCATGCAGGCGCAGATCGTGATACCCATGGCCGTCTCGGTGGCCTTCGGCATCCTGTTCGCAACATTGATCACCCTCGTTCTGGTGCCGTCGCTCTACGTCATCGCGGGGGACATCAAGGGGCTGATCGTGCCTCCCCGGCCGGAGGCATCGGCAACCGGGTAACCCGCAATTCGGCGCCACCCAGCGTTTTCACTACTCCGCATCTTGCCAACCTCGCTACGTTCATTCGTGAGTCGGTCGGGCTGGCGTTACTCCGTGATTCCTGATGACGGCAACGCCTCGTCGTGGAGCGGGTCGCCGTTGGCCGTGATCAGCAGGCGGCCGTTCCCCGGCCAGTAGCGCACCTCCACGAAGTGATGTTCCTCCCACTGCAGCTCGACATTGGTCCACAGGTACATCGGCGCGTTCCCCGACGGCTGGCGCCGCTTGCGCACCACGCCGTCCAGGCAGAGCTCCACCGTACCGTCGTCGCCGAATCGCACTTCAAACGGCTTGCTCCGGTAATCGAACCGATGGACGTGCATTACCTGGCGGCCCCTTCTTCCATTGGAGGCGCATCGAACAGCTGACGGAGATGCTCTTCCGGCAACGGTTGGGTCAGCTTCGATACCGCCCAGGTAAGAGCCACGGAAACGACTTCGCCCATGGCCGCGCAGGACCAGGGGTTGGGCGCCTCGCCGTGCAGCCAGGCCGCCGCGTCGCGGAGCGCGCCGGGGCTGAACCACTGCGGGTCGATCGCGCCGCTGTGGGTGATGCTGAACACGATCACGCCACCGAAGAGCCCCGCAAAGGCCCCGGCCCGGGTGACGCCCCGCCAGACGGCGCCCACCACCAGCGGGCCGGCGAAGGCAGCCATCATGCCGCCGGTGCCGATCCACACGATCAGGGCAACGTTCCTGTCTACCAGGGCCCAGGCCATGGCGGTGCATGCCAGCATGACCAGGACGGTGGAGATGCGGCTGATGGACAGTACCCGCCGGTCTACGGCCGCCTCATCGAGATGGCGGGCAAAACGCGGCACGTAACTCAGCCGGTATAGGTCGTTGGCAATGATCTGCGAACTCGATACCACCAGCCCGTCTGCCGTGGACATCACCGCGGCGAGAATGCCGACACCGAGCAATGCCGCCAGCCAACCCGGGAACAACTCGATGAACAACAGCGCCAGGGCGCTGTTGCTCGACTCGCCGGGCTGCAACAGGGCATCGCCCAGCAACGCCCTGGCCAGCAGCCCGCCCAGGCCCAGCATGCCGAGGATGAGACCGAAGGTGAACGCCAGCCGGATGAACCGGCGCCGCTCGCGCGGGCTTTTCAGCGCCCAGACCTTGTTGCCGATGTGGGGCAGCATGCCGAGCGGTATGTGCGACAGCACGATGACCAGCACCGACCACCAGGAGCGATAGAGCGCCGAGTCTGGATTCAGCCAGCCGACCAGGTTCGGATCCTGGGAACGGATATTGTCGACCATGCCGGAAAAACCGCCCTCGATCCCGAACCCGGTGAGGAACATCAGCACCAGGGCGGCGCCGATGGCGACCATGATGAAGCCCTGAACACCGTCGGTGAGTATGTCCGCGTGGGCGCCGCCGAGCACCACGTAGGTCATCAGCACCGCCGCGGTGGTGGCCAGGGCCCACTCCGGGGATACGCCGAGCATCAGTTCGAACATGACGATGCCGGAGACCAACTGCCCCGCGAGATAGAAGAACAGCAGCAGCGAGAAGATCGACACCATGGTGCGCACCGTGTCGGACTGGTAGCGGCTGCCGAGGTATTCCGGAATCGAGCGGTTGCCGAACCGGTGGCCGCTGTTGCTGACCACCTTCAGGCAGATCCACACGCCCAGGTACACGCCAAGGGGATACAGGAACGCAGACCAGATGGCGGCGAACCCGGCCTCGTAGACGATGCCCGGAAACCCCACGAACGTGGCGCCGCTCGCGGTGGTCGCCGCGAACGCGAATGCCAGGAATATGGCCCCGTAGGAATTGCGCGCGGTGGCGAAGTCGTCGGCATTCTTTACCCGGTAACGCCCCCAGATGCCGAACCCCACCATCAGGCCGATATAGAGCACCAGGAACAGCCACGACCAGCCGATCAGGTCCATGCCTTCCCCTCCTTTCCAGTTGCATTCCCAGCAGTTGCATCGCCGGCGCCGCGGCCCCGGTCGGCCGGCATGATAACGCGCTGCAACCGGCAGCGCGCAACCTCACGGGAGGAAACCCGGCCCGTGGCGAAAGTCCGGCATTGCACCGAGAGGAGAGCAAGAATCGAGAATTTCCGGCACATTCGAGCGACGAACGACCGGCTCGGGCGGGGTGGATCGGCGGTCGAATGCAGGCGGTTTTGGCCACGGGCTGTTGGGCCGGCAAATTGCCCCGGGGCGCGGCCTGTCGCACCCAGCCGTAGCAACCCACGGCTGCAATTCCGCTATCGCGACTTCCTGCGGCGCAGGCTTCTATGTTCCTCAGCGGCGGATCAAAACAGGGAAAGTTGCGGCCCGTTGTTGCGCGGCGGTTCGAACAGGTCTGCTCTGAGCTGCGGTAACTCGGCGTCCGCCAGGCCATGCTTGCGGCAGGCCGTGGCGAAGCGCGCCGCCAGGAGGTCTGCAAAGGGCCCGCTGCCACGCATGCGGCGGCCCCAGGCCGAGTCGTACGCCTTGCCGCCCCGGGTGTCGCGCACGGCGCTCATGACGCGTTCGGCGCGTAGCGGGTAGTGCTCGGCGAGCCAGGCCTCGAACAGATCCTTCACCTCCAGGGGCAGCCTCAGCAGCACGTAGCGCACCGCCCGGGCGCCGGCCGCCGCGGCACGCCCGACGATGGCCTCCAGTTCCCCGTCGTTGATGAAGGGAATCATCGGCGCCGCCATGGCGCCCACCGGCACGCCACGGCCATGGAGCCGCTCGATGGTTCTGAGGCGCGCGGCTGGACTCGCGGTACGCGGCTCGAGTTTCACTTTCAGTTCATTGGAGAGCGTCGTCACGCTGACCATGACATTGACCAGCCCGAGCCCGGCAAGCTCGGCCAGAACATCCACGTCGCGCAGGATCAACTGGCTTTTCGTGACAATACTCACCGGATGCCTGCACTCCAGCGCCACCTCGAGGACGGTGCGGGTGATCCGGAGCTTCTTTTCAACGGGCTGGTATGGATCGGTGTTGGTGCCCATCGCGATCGTGCGGCACTGGTACGAGCGATGACCGAGTTCCTCGAGCAGCCTTTCCCGGACCCCGGTCTTGTAGAAAATGCGCGTTTCGAAATCGAGCCCGGGCGAAAGGTCCAGGTAGGCGTGGGTGGGCCGGGCATAGCAGTAGACGCAGCCGTGCTCGCACCCCTTGTAGGCATTGATCGAGCGGTCGAACGGAATGTCGGGCGACTGGTTCTTGGTGATCAGGCGAACCGTCCGGTCCGGGAAGAACTCCGTGGCTGGGTTGGAAACCGGTTCTTCCTCGAGATCCCATCCGTCGTCCACGGACTGGGTGGTGGTGGGAAGATACCGGCTTTCGGGATTGATGGTGGCCCCGCGGCCCTTGTGTACTGTTCCGTTCGCCATGCCGGCAGCCTTTGTCCCGGATGAGGAGAATAACTGTGTTTTTATACAGTATCAACGCGGAATTCTTCCGTGGAAGAATTCCGTGGAAGAATTCCAGGCGGGTGATTCCGCACCGCTCCTGTTCGCCCGCCAATGCTATAGACTGAAAAAAA
This sequence comes from Pseudomonadales bacterium, assembly GCA_963663395.1. Classification (GTDB taxonomy): domain Bacteria; phylum Pseudomonadota; class Gammaproteobacteria; order Pseudomonadales; family Azotimanducaceae; genus Azophilus. The sequence goes on along the minus strand of OY760226.1, from coordinate 1,306,218 downwards.
CCACAAGGAGATGCAGATGATCGTCGTCAATGCCCGTATCGAGTCCAGTGCGGAGGGCGTGGCAGCCCTGCGCGAGGCCATAATCGCCATGCAGACGGCCTCGCTGGCCGAAGACGGCTGTGAGGATTACAACTTCGCCGTGGAACTGGCCGACCCCGGCGTCCTTCGCGTCACCGAGCGCTGGACCAGCATGGAAGCCCTGGCCGCCCACTTTCAGACACCGCACATGGCCGAGTTCCTGGCCACCATGCAGGGGCAGCCGCCCGGGGAGACGGTGGCCCATTTCTACGAAGCCACCGAGATCGAGATGCCCCGATGATCACGCTGTGGGGCGGCGCCACCGCGCGCACGCTGCGCCCGCACTGGATGCTGCACGAACTGGGCACACCCTACGAGGCGAAGCTGATCGGGCCGCGCACGGGTGAGACGCAAACCGCCGAGTTCCAGGCGCTGAACGTCAAGGGGAAAATTCCCGTGCTGGTCGACGACGACCTCGTGCTGACCGAAAGCGCAGCCATCGTCACCTACCTGGGCGACCGCTACGGGCCCGACACCGGGCTGGTGCCGCTCCCCTACACGACGGAGCGCGCGAGGTACAACGAATGGCTCGCCTATGTGCAGATGGAACTGGACGCGCACACGCTCTATGTGGTGCGTAAGCACCAGGACCTGGCCAACCTGTACGGCGAGGCCCCCGCGGCCATAACGACGGCCATCGAGGGGTTCGGCAAGCTGCTCGGTTTCGCCGAACAGCGCCTGGCCGCACACGACTACCTCGTGGGCGAGCAATTCACGGGTGCGGACCTGATGCTCGCCACCTGCCTGATCTGGGCTCACCTCTACAAGCTTGATGTGCCCACAGTGCTTTCAGAATACCGGGAGCGGATCACCGACCGGGAGGCGTACCAGCGGGCCAATGAACTGAATGCGCCGACACCGATTGCCTGAAAACGGGGACTCGGTTTCCGCCCGCGTTCAGCCGTTCAGCCGTTCAGCCGTTCAGCCGTTCAGCCGTTCAGCCGTTCAGCCGTTCAGCCGTTCAGCCGTTCAGCCGTTCAGCCGTTCAGCCGTTCAGCCGTTCAGCCGTTCAGCCGTTCAGCCAGTCGATGATGCGGTCGTTCTCTTCCCATGGGTAGGTGTGCGACAGGTCCTCGATTTCGCGGTACACCACATCCGCTCCCGCCGCTGATAGTGCATCCCGCGCGGTCTGCGCCACTTCCACCGGAAACATCCAGTCCAGGGCGCCGTGAATCACGTAGACGGGCAGCCCGTTCATCCGGCTCCCGCTGGCCATCTCGAGCAGCATGGGATGGAAGGAGGCGGCGCAGGGCGCCAGGTGCGTGAACGGCGCATCGTCGCGCAGTCCCGACAGGTAGCAGAAGGTTCCGCCGTCGGACATGCCCGTGAGCAGCACGCGCTCCCCGTCCACGTTCCAGTTCGCCTTCACCTGCTCGACCATCGCATCCAGGCTCGGGCTGTCGATATCCGGCCCCATCAGCGACCAGGTCGCAGCCCGCGACGAAGGGCTGACCAGAATCGCGCCCCGGGTCCGCGCATCGCGCAGCCAGGTCCACAGGAAACTGCGGCCGTGGCCGCTGCCGCCATGCAGCGCAATCACCAGCGGGCATGGCTCGCCGCTGTAATACTCCGGCACGTAGACGGAGAAACCGCCCCGTTGGTCAGACCGGTTGTCGGAATGGATGATTCCAACCTCGTCGCGGCCGGGATCGGCATCCGCCAGTCTCCGGGCAAGCGCCGCATCGTCGCGATGGTCCGGATGCACGAAATAACGGCTCACCGCCGGCAGCATGGCGGAAACGGGATAAAGCGCTTCGGTTGCCCGGCCCAGCTTCCCGAGCGCCCGGTAGGCGCCCAATGCCGGGTTGTCGAGGCCGGCGGCCCCGGCCAATCCCTCGAGCGCCTGAATGGCATGACCAGCGGCTTCGCCGCTGTAAGCTGCGAAACGCTCCAGGCGTTCCGGCCAGTCCATGGATTCGAACGCTGCCAGACCATCGGCGAGCGGTTGCCGGCATTGCGCGGCCGATGCCGCGAGCCCCGCGATATTGATCGGTTGCAGGTGACGCCTGGCGTTTTCCAACGCTTCCAGCGCTGACAACAACGGCGGAAACAGCGCCGTGGTTGCGTCGAGCAGACGTTCGGTTTCCTCGCTCATCCGGGCGATCTATCCCGAATGTAGAGGCGACGGCCTCGACCGGGCGTGGGGTCCGTTAATCGTCGCCCATCGCCCCGAATATGTGCAACAGCGACATGAACAGGTTGTAGAACGAGACGAACAGAGTCACGGTGGCGCGGATGTAGTTGGTCTCGCCGCCGTGGACGATGGCGCTGGTCTGCCACAGGATGGCGGCGCTGGCAAAGAGCACGAAGCCGCAGGAGATGGCGACGGAGAAAGCCGACAGGTCAAACAGCCAGCTCAGCACGACCGCGCCCATCAGCACGAAGAACCCGACCACCAGGAACCCTGACAGGAAGCTGAAGTCCCGGCGCGTGATGATGGCGTATGCGGACAGGCCGATGAAAGCCGCGGCGGTGGTGCCCAGCGCCGAGGCGACCAGGTTGGGGCCGTTCGCCAGGCTCAGGTAGGCGTTGATAATGGGACCCGTGGTGAAACCCAGGAAGCCCGTGAACAGAAATGTGAACACGATGCCGAGCGCGCTGTCCGCAGTCTTGTGCACGGCGTAAAGCAGCCCGAAGAAGCCGATGATGGTGATGAGGAAACCCGGGTACGGCGCGTTCATCGCCATGGAGACCACGGCGGTTGCGGCGCTGAACGCAAGCGTCATGCCCAGCAGCAGGTAGGTGTTGCGCAGCACGCTGTTGACCTGGACGGCGGTCGGAGTGCGGGTGCGGGCGGAGATCAGGTTGGGTTGCGCCACTTCGGTGCCTCGATAGTCGATGTCTCTCAAGTTATATAGGGAATACCCGCCGCCATTTCAAGTGATGATTTCAAGGCGGCGGTCAGCGGTCGATGCGCAGCAGGCCTTCCACGCAGTCCCGCGCGCTGACTGCACCGTCGAGCAGCGCCAGCACGCCGGTGACAAAGGGTGCGTCGATGCCCTCCGCTGCCGCTCGCGCGGCAAACATGCGGGTGGCCCGCACGCCCTCCGATACCATGACGGTGCTGCCCAGGGCTTCGTCAAGGCGCTGCCCCGAACCGAGCAGTTCGCCCGTGCGGCGATTGCGGCCGTGGGGGGAGGTGGCCGTCACGAACAGGTCGCCGATACCCGCGGGGCTGCGCGCCGTATCCGGCTGCGCCCCCATGGCTTCGAGCAATCGGCAGGCTTCGTGAAAGCCGGCGGTGAAGACGGCCGCCTTGAGGTTGTCTGCCCCGGGGCCGTCATCGCCACCGAGCCCGTCGCAGACGCCGCAGGCCAGCGCAATGACGTTCTTGAACGCACCCCAAAGCTCGACGCCGAGCGGGTCGTCAGCAAACCGGAGTTTCAGGGTGTCCGTGGAGAGGCGTTGGGCAAGAGTTCTTGCGACGGAGAGTTCCTCCGAGGCAACCAGGGCGGTGGTCAGGACGCCCGCGGCGACCTCCCGGGCGATGGTCGGTCCGGTCATCACCGCCAGGGGACTGGCACATCCCGCCGCGCCGAGCTTCTCCTTGATCGCTTCCGATACCAGGCGCTCTCCCGGCGCCAGGCCCTTGGCCAGGTCGAGCAACATCTGCCGGTCCGCCAACAGCGGCGCAATGTCATCGACAACCTCGAGAATCACATGGGAGGGCAGCGCCAGCACCACCGCTTCCGCACCGTCCAGGGCGGCGGGCAGGTCCATGGTCACTTCGGCGCCGGGAAGTTCCACATCCGGAAGGTACTTTGCATTCGTACCCGTCTCCCGGAAGCTGGTGAACACCTCCTCTTCCACGGTCCAGCCGCAAACCCGGTTTCCGTGCAGCGCCCAGACCCGCGCGAGCGCCGTGCCGAAATTACCGAGTCCAAGTACGGCTATGGAAGTCATGAGCGACCGCCGCCTCCGGGGCACCCGGAGCGCTCAGGCACGCGGGTCTACGCGCCAGAACCAGACGGAGGTGGGTATCGACCCGGTCTGCCGGTACTTGGCCGCGTAGGCGCCGAGGACGTCGGCGATCGCAAGCGGGTCCTCCACCCGGGTCAGCTCGCCTTCGTAGAGATCCTCGCCGATCTTCAGCACCACGTTCGGGTCATCGGTAACCCAGGCGGGCCAGTTCTTGGTTTGCGGCCGGTAGGCCGCCACGTACAGATCGCCCTCGAATGAGGCGCAGATGATGGTGATGGAATGGGGAAGGAAATAGGGCGCCGAGACCTGAATGGCGATCTCGAGGTGCTCGTCGGTAAAGCTCCAGTCCTCGGGATAGGGTTGCGGCTGGCCGCTCAACCACAGCCCCGGCCGCCGGTCCTGCGGTTCGCAGGCACCGAGCATGAGCAATACGCCCGTTGCCAGGACGAGCCTTGTCAGGGTGAGTTTCAACGAAGCGCTCCTTGTCGACCCCACCGCGGCACATCGGCCGGGCGGGGCGTCGGCTTGTCCGCCGCCATTCAGCAGAATGCCGCCGATGTCGATTCGAGCCGCACGCGTACCGCGGAACCGATTTCGAGCGCGCCGGTGTAGGGAACCGCGGCGTGCTCTTTCGGTTGCGACGGCGGCGGCTTGGGCTTGGGCAGGTCGCGGCTGGTATCGGGACCGAGTACATACAGTGCGGACAGGGCGATCAGCGTCCAGACTATCAGGGATAGGGCCAGTTTCATCTATGAGTTCTCCATGGTTCTGGCATGGTCGTGGGCGGAAGCGCGCGTATTCTAACCAAGAGCGTGGTGGCGAAGCCACGCCCGATCGCCCCCGACCGGGCGAAAGTCCGTCATACGAGATTAATGCGCATTCCGCAGAGATGAACCTGGCTCTCGCCGGTGCGGCAATCGCGCGCCTCCGCTGCCGCGAGTACCGCCTGCGCGTCCGCACAGGTGACATCGATGCCGCCCAGCCCTTCCGGACGCCCGTCCGTGCAGGGCACGAAGCGCACGTCAGCGTTGGCCAGGGGAAGCACCGGATCGCCGTTGCCGCTCAGCCCGATCTCGGCGATCTCCGACCAGCGGGAAGCGATTTTGCCCGGGTCGTCGCATTGCACCTCCGCCGCGGCGATGCCGGTGACCCGTTCCAGCCGCCGGAACTCATGCCAGTGCGGCCCTGCCGGATCCCAGGGGCCGTCGGAATCGTGGGCGCGGGGCCCCACCTGTTCGTCGATTTCGAAGAACGAGCCTCCCGTGTCCCGGGGATGCAACTGCATGTGGCGGAATTCCGGGTTCTCGAACTGGCCCACGATGCGGATGCCCAGTTCCTCCACCCGGGCTCGGCGCGGGGCATGATCGTCACACTGGGTGATGACCATGTAGCCTCCGTCACCGCCGCGCCGCTCGAGGTAGCGGCCGCCGGCGGTATGTTCCTGAATCGGCGCCACCACTTCCACGATCTGGTTGCCCACCGGCAGGAGCGCGTTCTCCAGCCCGAAATTCCCGACTCCCGGATCCCGGTGCGCGACCGCGATGCCCAGCACATCACACAATTCCTCTTCCACCGGCTTGAGTTTCTCCGCAACCAGGGCAATCTGCCGTAAACGCAACCACATCTGACGAGCTCCTCAGTTCAGTCCATGTCGAATCCGCCCGCACGCGCGCGGCCGTTCGGTCGTTCCGGGCGGGGGCGGCAGTATACCGTCGCGGGGCCGGTGCGGTACCCGCCGCCGGAGTCCTTGAGCGGCCTTGATGCGGACAGATGAGTTGCACCTTCGAACCAACTCTCCACGTTACGGAGCAACTGGATCGCGTTGCCAAGCGGCAACGCGATGTCGCACTCAGATCGCGCGCCCCAACGCGGCGCCTGCATGCATGGCGCTCATGATGCTGTTGCGGCCACGGACGTCGCCGATCAGATGGCAGGGAATCGACGATTCGGCCAACTCGCCGGCGAGGTCGCGGTTCGGCTCGTTGTAACCGACCAGCACCACCAGCTCCGTGTCCAGAAACCGTGACCGGTCCGTGAACAGAACGCCGATTTCCACCGCCTCGGCCGTTATGCCGCGCAGGTAATGACCGCCGATGAAATCGAAGTCACCGGAGAACAGCCGTTCCCGCGCCGCGCCGGCCGTGACCGCGGGGAACGGCAACGATCCGCCTATGGCATCGAACCGGGACACGAGCGTGACCCGGGCGCCCGCCTGCAACAGCACGTCAGCCACCGAAATCGCCTCGAACGAACCCGTGTCGTCATAGACAACCGCGTGGCCAGCGATGTCGGGCCGCGGACCGAAACCGAAAAAGTCCCAGGATGGGTGAACGTGCGGCAGGTCGAATCCCGGTACCGGCGCCGCCGGCGTGGAGAGCTGAAAGCCGTCGGTGCGCGGGGTGGTACCGGTGGCGATCACCACTTCATCCGCAGCAACCGACTCGATAGTGGCCTTGTCCACGGGTGCATTCAGCCGCACTTTCACACCCAGAGTGTCGATCTCCTGTTCCAGCCACCCCACGATGGCGCCCACATCCGCCCGGTGCGGCGCGCCGGCTGCTATGGCCACCTGGCCCCCCAGGCGCTGCATGGCCTCGTGCACCTCGACCTCGTGGCCGCGCAAGGCGGCATTGCGCGCAAACTCGAGCCCGGCCGGGCCGCCGCCGGCAACCAGGATCTTCTTCGGCCGGTCCACTCGATCTTCCGGTTCGTAGGAAAGCGCGTTTTCCCGGGCATTGGTGTAGTTCACCACGCAACTCACGCGGCCGTTGGTCATCAACTGGCCGACGCAGCCCATGTTGGTGCCGAGGCAGGGGCGCACCCGGTGTTCCTCCCGCCGCCGCGCCTTGTTGACCAGTTCCGGGTCGGCGATGAGAGCGCGCACCATGGAAACCATCTCGGCCGCGCCGCTGTTGACGATATGCAGGGCGTGATCGAGGGTCATGATGCGGCCCACCACCATGACCGGGCTCGACAGGTCCGGCGCGATGACCTCGTTCGCCGCCATTTCGACGCCCAGCGGGTCGTCCGCCGGCGCAATAAGCTTGTGGAAGCGCCAGTACGCGCCCATGTGCAGCGATACGTAGTCGACGGATTTATCCACGGCCTGGGCGATGCGGGCGTTGTCGGCCGCCGTCAGGCCGCCGGGAACGTGGTCCTCGTTGGGCAGGCGCACGCCCATGGCGAATTCGGCATCGCCGACCGCATCCCGCACCGCGGCGATGATTTCCTCCAGAAAGCGCAGCCGGTTTTCGAACGATCCACCGTACTCGTCGTCGCGCTTGTTCAGCGCCGGGGAAAGGAACTCGTGAATCAGGTAGCCGCTGGAGGCGTGAATGTCGACACCGTCCAGGCCCGCGTCCCGGCAGCGCCGCGCCGCGTTGGCGAAGTGCTCCACCACATCGTCGATCATGGACCGGGTCATGGCGATGGGCACCACGCCGGCCATGGGATTGGGCACGGCGCTGGCCGACCAGTGTTCCGGCATGCCCGCCGCCTCGGCATAACCCGCGCCCGGGTGGTAAAGCTGCAGCAGAAGCTTCATGCCGGTCGGGCGAATCCGGTCGGCAATGCGGGCCAGGACGGGCAGGCAGGCATCGTCCCAGAGCGGAATGCGCCCGGGCGCAAGGGGATGCACGCTGGTGGCCTCTATGGTCGACATGCCCACCCCGCCCCGGGCCCTGGCCTCGTGATAGGCCATCAGGGCTTCATCGCTCAGCCCGGTGGAGTGCGCCGAACGCACGATGCGGTTCCTGATGGTGATGGGGCCGACTTCTACAGGCTCGAACAGACGGTCGTACAGGGCCATGGGCAGGGGTTCCTCCGAGATCGCGTTTCCGGGTACGGGCTTTCGTGCCGGTGAATCTAACAGATTTGCCGGTCAGCGAAGTCGGGAGCCGGAAAGGATTCCCACCCGGGCGCCGACCCGGCCTGCGTTACCCCTTCCGGCAGGCCGGGAGGCATGACGGCCAACGACAACGCCGGCAAGGCAGCGCTGGGGAAGTACGCCAAGCCGGGCGCCGGCCGGCAAATCAATCAATTGCTTGACTACTTACGTGATCTGTCGCGCAATCGCGTCCATGAACGCCCAAGCCTGCATCATCGGCGATATCGGCGGCACCAATGCCCGCTTTGCCGTCGCCCGTCCAGACCGCACGGGGTTCGAGAAGGAAAAGGCATACTCCTGTGCCGACTTTCCCTCCCTGGAAACGGCCATCGAGTCGTACCTGCTCGATGTCGGGCTACGGGGTGCCGGCACCATCTGCCTGGCCGTGGCCGGGCCGATCTTCGACGGAGCGGTTCAGTTCACCAACAGTCACTGGCAGATCGCCGAAGGGCCGTTGAAGGCGGGCTTCGGCACCGATCGGGTGCGCCTGATCAACGACTTCGAGTCCATTGCCCTGGCGATCCCCCTGCTGCCGGACGATGCGTGCCACCGGGTCGGCAAGGCGCGGGCGCCGGACCTGAGCCGGGGCGACTTCACCATCGGCGTGCTCGGCCCCGGAACCGGCCTCGGCGCCGCGGGCCTGGTGCGCCGCGGTGGTGTCACGGCGCCCCTGGTCACCGAAGCGGGCCATGTCGGCTTCGCGCCGGAGTCGCCGGAGCAAGTCGAGTTGCTCGCCAGGCTGCACGGCCGCTTCGACCGGGTCTCCGATGAGCGCCTGGCGTCCGGCGCCGGCGTGGAGAACATTTATCGTGCACTCTGCCCGGGCGAAGAACCGGGGCCTCGCGCGGCGGAGATATTCGACCGCGCCCGAGCCGGCGACGCCCATGCAGTACGATCCGTCGATCTCTTCTTCGAGATTCTCGGCCAGATCGCCGGCAACCTGGCCCTGTCCATGGGCGCCTTCCAGGGCATCTACATCGCCGGCGGCATCGCGCAACGCCACCTTGACCTGTTGACCAACAGCCGTTTCCGTTCAGGTTTCGAAAACAAGGGCCGGCATCGCCGCATCATGGAAGCGATTCCGACGCTGGCGGTCACGCACCCCCAGCCGGGGTTGCTCGGCGCCAGCCAGGTCGCCCGCCAGCTGCTTTCCTGACCCCCGTATCGCCTCACGGTTTCCCGTCCTTGCGCAAATGCAGGCGGCCGAGCAACGCCGCTCACCCGGACGCGGACCGGCGCCGCTCGGCAAGCTCGGTCTCTATGCGGGCGACCAGTGCGTTGTCCAGCCTGTAGAAGATGATGGCCGCGGCGCCCAGCAGGGAGAGCACGGCGGGGAACAGGGTGAACATCAGGCGAACGCCGAGCAGCGCGGTTTCCGTCTGTGGCTGATTGGCGATGAAGCCGAATAGCGCCAGTGTGTACCCGGCCAGCCCCGCGCCCACCGCCAGGCCCAGTTTCGCCGCGAAGCCGCCGCCGGAATAGATAAGGCCGGTGGTACGCCGGTGGCTGCGCCACTCGCCGTAGTCGGCACAGTCGGCATTCATCGCGAATACCAGCGGCGCCAACGGGGCCGCGATAAACGACCCGAGGCAGTTGAACGCCACCATCAGCAGGAACTGATCCGGCGGCAGGAAGTAAAACAGGCCGGAAACCGCTGCACTCAGTACTGTCAGGGTAATCATCAGGCTGCGCTTCTCGAACCGCCGGGTCAGCTGGCGGGTCAGGGTCACGCCCAGGATCATCGACATGATGCCCAATGACAGAAAGATCGCCGTCTGGTCGAAGATCCAGAAGACACGGCTGCCGTCGTCACCCACGAAATACTTGAAGTAGTAGACGATGCCGCCGTTGCGCACGGCAACCTGCATCAGGGAAAACACCCCGGAGACGAACAGGGCGATCCATGGCAGGTTGCGGCCCAGTGCCCGGAGTTCCGCCTTGAGGTCCGGTTCCACCGACTCCGCTGCCTGCACCCGCTCCTTCGTGGAAGCGAAGGTCAGCCAGAAGAGCGCGATTGAAATCACCGCGAAGATCATCATCGTGAGGCGAAATCCTTCCGCTTCGTCGCCGCCCCCGAGCATGTTCTTCAGCGGCGTGACAAAGGTGCCGATCAGCCAGGCCGCACCGAATGCGCAGACAAACCGATAGGAGGATACCTTCACGCGCTCGTCGGACGAGGGCGAGATCACGCCCATGAGTGCCGAGTAGGGAATGTTGATCGCGGTGTAGGCCAGCATCATCAGCGAGTAGGTGACGTAGGCATAAGCCAGTTTTCCGGTCTCCGAAAAACCCGGGCCCACGAACATCGCGTAACCCAGCAGCCCATAGGGGACCGCCATGATGAGCAGGTAGGGCCGGTACTTGCCCCAGCGGGTGTCGGTGCGGTCGGCAATCACCCCCATGGCCGGGTCGCTCACCGCATCGACCAGCTTGGTAACCAGGAACATCGTGCCCACGGCGGCCGGCGCCAGGCCGAACACATCGGTGTAGTAGTACAACAGGAACAGGTTGAACACCTGGAAGTAGAAATTGGATGCGGCATCGCCCAGGCCATAGCCCAGCTTCTCCGAAATCGTCAGCTTCTCGACCGGCGGTGCCGGCCCTGAACCGTTGGCGCTCATGGGTGCGTTCCTGTTGGTTGTTTGGGGAGGAAAGTCGGGGCGTCAGCCCGGAGCCGCCTTGCAGTAGTGATCGATGAAGCGCTGGTGTTCCGGGAGCTGGCTGACGAAGCTGCCGACGGCGCCGTGGATGCCGCTGAGGAACTGCGTCAGTTCGTCGTCGCTCATCATGTTGACGATGGGGTGGTACTGCTCCGGCAGCAGGCCCTGGCCGAGCATTACCTGAATCCAGGAGTTCTCGCCGAACAGCTCCGTCGGCACCTTGAATACGCGGCCTGCCTGCCGGAACAGCTCGATGCGATGCCGGAGGGAGTCCGGGATGTCCATGGTCCGGCAATGGCGCCAGAACGCCGTGTCCGTCCGGTCGGTCACATGGTAGTGCAGGACGATAAAATCGCGGACATTCTCGATCTCGAATTGCATCTGGTTGTTGAACTCGTCCACGTCCGGCTCGCGTATGCCGTCGTAGGGAAACATCTGCATCAGGCGGATGATGCTGCGCTGGATGAGGTGAATGCTGGTCGACTCCAGGGGCTCGATGAAGCCGGAGGACAGCCCCATGGCCACGCAGTTCCTGTGCCAGTGCCGGCGCCGCTGGCCGGTCTTGAACTTGATCACCCTCGGTTCCGTCAGCACCCGGCCCCGGACGTTGCCGAGCAGGCGCTCTACCGCCTCGTCGTCGGACCAGTGCCCGGAACTGAACACCACGCCGTTGCCAACCCGGTGCTGCAGCGGGATGCGCCATTGCCAGCCCGCCTCGCGGGCGATGGACCGGGTGTACGGAATGGGCGGCTGCACGGATTCGGTCTGCACCGCAACGGCGCTGTCGCAGGGCAGCCAGTGCCGCCAGTCCTCATAGCCGGCGTTCAGGGTCTGCTCGATGAGTAGCCCGCGGAAGCCGGTGCAGTCGATGAACAGGTCGCCCTCGACAAGCTGCCCGGACTGCAGGCGCAGGCCGGTGATGAAACCGCTGCCAGGGTCCTGTTGCACGCTGTCGATCCGCCCCTCCTGGCGCACGGCGCCGTACTCTTCCGCCATGCCGCGCAGGAAGCGGGCGTACAGGGAAGCGTCGATGTGGTACGCGTAGTTGAGGCCCTGCTTGGGCATCACCGCAAAGCGGTTCTGCCTGGCGGCCAGCCATTCCTTGCAGTACTCGCCGAACTCCCGGCTGATGCCCATTTTGCGGCCCTTCAGCCAGAAGTGCTGGAATCCGGCCGCCCAGCTGTCCTGGCCTGTCCAGCCGAACGAGTGGATGTAGTCTTCGCCCACATCGCGCCAGTTCTCAAAGGAGATGCCCAGCTTGAAGGTGCCCTGAACGGCCCGCAGGAAGTCCTGCTCCTTGATCTTGAGCAGCTCGTGCAGAGTGAGCAGCGTCGGGATGGTCGCCTCGCCGACGCCCACTGTGCCGATCTGGTCGGACTCCACCAGCGTGATGTCCAGTGTCCTGCCCAGGAGCCTTGCCAGCGAGGCGGCAGCCATCCAGCCGGCCGTGCCGCCCCCGGCAACCACCACCTTGTGGATCTTTCTGTTCTGCAAGGCCGGCCTCCCCGTATTACTGCAAAAGCGCTCTATGCCACTTGAGCGCGGATCAGGTTCTCAAAAGGGTCAGGTTCCCACCCGTTCACCAAGTTCTCCCCGGGCTGCGGATCGCTCCGTCAACGATTCAGCCTGTTGAGCAACTCGGCGCGCAGGCGCTTCGCCGCCGTCTCATCGAGCGGCCCGAGCCAGCTTCTCCCAGCTTCCGGGATGTGTTCGCAGGTCGACTCGTCCGCATCGAAAACATAATGATCGAAAAGGCTCCGACAGGCTTCCCGCTGCCGCGGCGGAAGATCCCTCAAGGCCAGTATGGCGTGCAGCAGGGCCTCCGACGGCGAGCCCATGGCGGCGGGCGTCGAACACCACCAGTAGTTGATCAACAGGTTGAACGGCGCCGTCGACTCGATGTGGTGCCACCACATGCTGGGAATGAAGACGGCATCGCCCGGCCGCAGCACGGCGCTCTGCCCGTGCCCCATGGCCTCGGCGAACTTCGGATGGCGCTCAAGGTCCGGTGCGGCGAAATCCACCAGGCTGATGGCCTGCCCCGAGGGCGTCATGTCCAGTGGGCCGACGTACAGGTTGCCAACCTGGTCCGGCGGAAACAGGGTGAATCGCCGCTCTCCGCACACCACGCAGGCCAGGTTGTCGGGAAAATCGTAGTGGGCCGAAACCCGGGTGCGATTGCCGAGCCAGAAACTGGCGAGCGCGTCGTCCGCGGGCAGTTGCACGTCGTTGTGGGCGCGAAAGCCGGGCAGCCATTGATCCACCGGGGTCGACCCGACGTAGATCGTAGCCAGGCGCTGATCGCGCTCCGGTTCGGCGAGCTTTTCGAATAGCTGCGGCAGGGTCGCCTTGCCGCTGCGAAAGTTGAACCCGGTGAACTCCGGGTTGTAGAAGAACCGCCCGTCGATGGAGGCATCCCCGACATAGGCGGTGAGCGGCGCATCCGACCAGAACCGGGACAGGTAGCGCGCCGCCGACTCGGCCGACGCGCCGCACTCGCGCACGGCGGGCCAGCCGCTCACCAGCCCGTTCAGGCGTACCGGAATATCGGATTCAAAAACGGATGCCGGAACGATGCCGTCGGCGCAATCCAGGGCCGCTATCGGCGCAAGGTCACCGACCCAGGTCATCGGCCGGCCCCGGATACAGGGGTGCCCACTCGTGAACGAACGTGGCGAAGATGGCAACAGTGGCGAACACACCCGGCGCGTGCAACATAGCGCGCGCGTGCGTGCCTGAAAGCACGTCGGGCAAGCGGCGGGAGTACGCCCGGTGATGTCGCTGCCGCTGACGACCGCGGCAGCTCATTCATGATCGGTCACGGCCAGGGTGTTGTTCTTCAACGCCACCAGGCGCTGGATGTTGCCCATGGAGGCCAGCGCCATGAACATCGGCATCAGGAACCCCTCGCGATTGAATTGCGCGAGCGTTCCTCCCGACAGTGCCTGCACCTTCTCTTCATCGATACAGTGATAGCCGATCAACTGGTTCCGCGAGCCGTCCTTCAATTCGACTTCCAGAGTGACCGCCTCGATCAGGTCGTGCTCGGCAAGGGCACGGGTGAAAGCCTTGTTGTGCTCGATGCCGGCGTAAATGGTCTCCAGCAGGTCGGCCGCCTGCTCAAGGAAGGGCGTGCGTCCGCCGAGAGGCTGGAACAACGCTTCCCCCGAATCGGCGTTCACCCGTGGATGCTGCATGTCCAGCGACAGCACCCGGGTGCGGCCCGGGTTGCCCGGTTCCCGGGAGTCCTGGAACCCGATCAGGAAAGGCTCGCGCCGCACCATCGCCGGTATGTACGCGGCATGCCAGCCGTCCTCGTCGAGAAAGAGGTTTTCCTTCTCCTGAAAGCCGAACAGCACCACCGGGAAGAAGCCGCCGCTCGCATCCTGCTGGAACAGGATCGGGTAGAACGCCTGGACGTTGCGAAACTCGAAGGGAAAGGTGAGCACCTGCATGACATCGTCGCCGTAGCGGGCGGAGCGCTCGGTGATGATCCGCACGTCCTGGTGATCGACGTTGTTCAGCAGCGCGAAATCGGCCACGGCTACGCGCTCCCTGCCGCCCGTTGCGCGGCGCTGTTTTCCGCCCGTTGGACGATGGCACAAACCAGTTCGCGGTTTGTCGGCAGCAGGCGCGCCATCCGCCCGCCCTGCTCGCGCACACCGTGGAACACGTCGTCCGCCCGCTCGCGCATGCGGCCGTAGGGCGCCGTGTCGGCGCCCGTGTGGCAGGGCTTGAATCCCATGCCGTACAGCACGTACTGATAGCTCGCCGAGGGGAACATTTCGTCGACGCGCGGCGCATCGTCATGCCACGGCGGCTGCTGCTGCCACAGCGTCAGTTTCTCGCGCAGCCCGTCGGGGCACGAGCCCGCCGCCCGGTTGTCGCGCCAGTAATCGCTGTCGTCACGCCGGCTTGTCGCGTAGTGCAGCTTGAGGAACTCGACGATACGCTCCCAGTGATAGCCCATTTTCGCGTTGAAGCGCGCGGCGACCACCTCCATGATGCGCCGGTCCCTGGGAAGCTGCCCGGCGATGATGCCCGCCGCCTGCTCGATCAGCGCAAGGGCAGAGGCTTCCAGCGGTTCCACGAAACCCGCCGACAGGCCCACGGCGACGCAGTTCCTGATCCAGGGCGCCTTCCTGTAGCCAGGCTCGAACGTAATGGTCCGGTAGTTGAACGAGCCCGAATCCAGGCCCCCAGAGGTGCTTTCCGCATACCGCTGAAGTGCCAGTTGCGCCGCTTGCTCATCGATGTGCGCGCTGGAGTGCACATGGCCGAGGCCCCGGCGCGTGCCGAGCGCGATGTCCCAGATCCATCCGGCAGGCTGCGCGGTGGCGCGGGTCACCGATGCGATGGCTGCCCCGAGGTCGGCATGGGGCACCTGGACGGCGATGGCCCGGTCGTTGAACAGAAAGCCCCGTACGGAGTGGAAAGGCTCGCCGCAGTGTTCGCCGATCAAGAGCGCGCGTTGCCCGGTGCAGTCCACGAACAGGTCGCCCTCGATGCGTTCGCCGGTATCGAGCGCCAGCGCCGCGATATCGCCGTCCGGGTGCGAATCGATCTGCCGGACATTGCCCGCGATGTAGTGCACGCCCAGATTGCCCACCGCGTGTGCGTGCAGCTGGACGGCGAACTTGCCCGCATCGAGGTGGTAGCCGTAGTTGACGGTGAACGCGTATTCCGGCGTCGCCAGTTGCTTGGGCGCCAGGCCCCCGGCGATCACCCGGGCCTGGGGCGTGACGAACTCCGCGAAAGGCGACTCCCGGCCCTGCTCCAGCCAGTACCGGGCAGGGTTCAGGCTCGTGTACTCCAGCGGCAGGCTGAAAGGGTGACAGTAGGTGTCTGCATCGCCGCCGTCGCCGGCCCAGCCGAAGAAGCGCGTACCCTGCTTGAAGCTGGCATCTGTGGCACGAACCATCTCGTCTTCGGAGAGGCCGATGCGCTGCAGGGTCGTCCGCATCGACGGCCAGGTCCCCTCGCCGACGCCTATGGTCGGTATGTCGGGGGATTCCACCAGCACCACACGCAACGGGCTGCCCTCGCCGCCGGGATATTCAGCCGCGATCAGGTTGGCAGTGATCCATCCCGCGGTGCCGCCGCCCACCACCACGACCGTCCGCGTTGGCCGGTTCATCGCCAACAGCACTCTCGGTCGCGGGAATGAGGTTTCAATCGAATCAAGTTTCCCCCCGCTGGTCGCCCTCTCGCAGACCGGGGTACGCCCTCTGTCGCGCCGTGCGCAGGCTCAATCCGCGCGGCATGGATGACCCCGGGCCGATGATACAGAAATCACACCGACGGCGGCCCGTGCCGATGTCGGCGCGGCAGTGGAGAGCGTGAAGAATCGAGGGCGGGCCGCACCCATCTGCGGCCCCCTCGCCAGGCACGTCAGAACTTGTACCGGACGCCGATGTTGTAGCGCGGGCCCAACTGCGCCGCGAACAGCGTCTGCGCCTTGTCCCGTCCGTAGACATGGGTGGTCTCGTCGGTCAGGTTCAGAACGTCGACATACACCTGAAAGCTGTCGGTAAACCAGTAACTGGCACTGACATCCAGTTGCTGGTAGGCGGCCACATGGGTCGGCGGCCCGGCGCCGACATTGGCCTGGCCGGTTCCGGACAGGAAGTCGTCCCGCCAGTTCCAGGCCACCCGCACGCTGAAATCGTGCTTGTCGTAGAAAGCGATGATGTTGGCCGAATCGCTCAATCCCGTAAGCACGAACTGCTGGGCCAGGCTGAAGTTGTCGTAGCCCACATCGGCATCGACCAGGGTGGCGTTGAGAATCGCCCCGAAGCCGGTCTCGCCGAAGGTGTGCTGAATGACGAACTCCCAGCCCTTCATCGTGGCTTCTTCGATGTTGACCGGCACGGTCAGGTTGAACGGCGAGGCCGGATCGCGCCCGGCCACCCCGCTGATGAGGCCGTTGGCCGCATCCACGCCCGGCGCATCCGCCCGGTTTTCCAGGATCCAGGAGTACAGGGTGCCGGCATCGGTAGTGCCGGTGGCTGCCCGCGCCTCGTCGGCCAGCGGCCCCAGCGCCGGGTGCGGCAGCCCGAACGTCTCCTCCACCACCGAGGAGGTGCCGATGAAGTTTTTCACGTCCTTGTGGAAGTAACCGACCGCGACGTAACTGTCGACGCCGTAGTAGAACTCCAGCGACGCATCGAAGTTGGTCGACTCGAAGGGCAGCAGGTTGGGGTTGCCCCGGTCACCGGTGCCGCCGTCGATGCGCAACAGCGAGTTGATGGTCTGGCCGCCCTGGATATCGCCGTAGTTGGGCCGGGTCATCGTCTCGCTGAAGGAAAAGCGGCCTACCAGGCTGTCGGTGAACTCGATCTTGAGATCGGCGTTGGGCAGCCACATGTCGTAGTCGCCCTCGAGTTCGGTGAAATCGGGGGCGCCCTGAACGGCCGTCAGTTCATTGCCGGCAACCCAGTTGATCATGGCATAGGCCGGCGACAGGGCCTCCGAGGTGATGTCGGTCTGCTCGTAACGCAAACCCAGCCGCACGTCGACAAACACCGAACCGAGTTCCGCGCCCAGGTTCACCTGCGCGAAGGCGGCCACCGATTCCTCACTGGTGCGCCGGTCCGACGTGAAGTTGCTGGAAGTGCAAAGCCCCGTACCGCAATCGCCCATGTCCGCCAGCATGAAGGTCGTCGCCTCGCCGGAGGCCATGAGCGACTCGGTCCTGGCGACCAGTTCCGCCATGTCGAACGTGTAGTAGTCGACCTGCCGGCGGGCATCGTCGCCGCCGGGCACTTCGTCGAAGGCATCCTCCGCGGAGGCGGGCGTGAGAAGGTCGGCAATCGCCCCGGGCTGGGTCACCCCGCCCCAGGCATCGCGCTGCACCACGGAACCCGCCGAGCGGTTGTTGACCTCGGTAAGCTGCACCCCGAAGTCGATGCTCTCGACGAATCCGGCATCGAACGTGAAGGAGCCGCCAAGCTCCCCCTGCTCGATGCCCATCTTCGAATAGTTGTTGGTGAAAACGCTGCCGGTGACGATCATGTCGTCGGGGGAAAGGGGGTCACCGAGCGTCAGCTCGAGCACTGGCAGGTCTTCACCGAAGTAACCGGTCGTCTTGTCGCGGCTGAATGCCGCCGTGGACAGCAGCGCCGAATCGCCGAACGGGCTGTTGGGTCTGCGCTTCGCCGTGGAGTCGTGATAGTCGAAATCGAGGGTGAACCGGTCGGTCACGTCCCACACCAGGTTCAGCCCGGTGGAGCCGTTGCGTGTGCGCCAGGCATCCTGGCCGCCACCCATCGAATAGTCGCTGTTGGGCAGGTTTTCAGTGTAGACAAGGGGCGAGGCCTGCGGGCCGTCGGTCCACACCGTTTCCTGGCCGCCGAAGTTGAACCAGGCCGACAGGTTGCTGTAGGTACGCTCCAGTTCCAGTTCCGAGTAGGTGTAGTCCAGGGTGGCCACCAGGGTCTCGGCAGGCTGCCACTGCAGGGTGAGCTGGCCGTTGGTGCGCACCCGGTCGTACTCGGCCAGTTCGTAGCCGATGTTCTGCGGTACCGAGTACAGATCGCCGGCACCGGGACGGTTTTCCTGGTTGGCATCGCCCGCGGGCGGAATGCCGCCCCACTCCGAGGGCCCGACGCCGCACCAACAGTTGTCTACTTCACCGGGAAAGGTCCGCCAGCCGCCGACGCTGGCGGTGTTGGCGCCGTTGTTGCGCTCCTGGCGCACGGCGCTGAGGGCGATGCCCACCGTATCTTCCGCAAAGGTGTTGGAAAAGAGCGCGGACACCTCCGGGGTGATGTCCTTGCCCTCTTCCGACGACGTGTCGTGCAGGCCGCTCCCGGCGGCCGTGAACTTCATCCCGGGGGAGTCAAGGGGACGCGTACTGCGGATGTTTATGGTGGAGCCGATGCCGCCGGTGGGCACGTTGGCCTGGCCGCTCTTGTAGACCTCGACGGCGGCGACGCCCTCGGCGGCGAGATCACCGAAGTCGAAGGAGCGCCCGAGGCCGCTGGTGGTCGGCATCTGCCGGCCGTTGAGCAGCACGAGATTGAAGTCGGGGCCGAAACCGCGCACCGTCACCCGCGCGCCCTCGCCGCGTTCGCGGTCGATGGAGACGCCGGTGATGCGCTGCAGGGATTCCGCCAGGTTGCTGTCGGGAAAGTCGCCGATGTCTTCGGCGGAGATGGCATCCACCACGCCGTCGCGGGAGCGTTTGATGTCCATGGACCTCTTGAGACTCTGGCGGATGCCGACGACAACCACCTCCTCGATCGTCCCCGCCTGTGCGGCGGCGGCGCCCGCGCTCTCCTCCGCATAGGCCGTACCGCCCGCCAAAGCCAGCGACACCGCCGCGGCGAGCGGAGACTTCCTGAATACATTGATGGGCATGCTACTGCTCTCCTCGACTACCTTGTGGCGTATCCCGACTCCCTGCGTGAAGCGTTTTCAGGTTGCCGCTGCGCGGACACCGTTCAGCTTGCCACTGCGCAGAAAAAATGATAACGCTGTCATCCTGTCTTATAGTCCATAAAGACAGCGCTGTCAATCGTGTTGGCCGAGTAGCTCAATCCGAACCCCGCCGGGAACTTCAATGCATCGGCGGCCGGGTCGCCATCGCCCGGCCAGGGCAACGGCAACCGGCCGTGGAAGTCGCTGTAGCCAAACAGCACTTCGGCAACGCCCCGCCCTTCGCTTCCAGGCAGCCAGGCTGCAACGAAGGCGGTGGAAGCCGCCAGTTCCCGGCCTGTGACCAGCGGCCTGCCGGAAACGAGGACAACCACCACGGGTATTCCCTTGTCGGCAATCCGGCGGATGCAGGCCAGGTCTTCCGGGTGAGTCTCGGCCAGTTCCAGCGAGCGCGCGTAGGGCTCCAGCGAATTCACGAGGCCGTTGACCATGGAACCGGCTTCCACAACGACATCGTCGCCGGAGCGGATGTCGCCGAAGCCCTCCGCGTACGGCTTCTCGCCAATTACCACCAGGGCCAGGTCGTGCTCGTTCGGGTCGGCGTCTTCACCGGTGTTGCCTGTGCTGAGCCGTGCATTCGGCGCCAGTTCGCGAATGCCCTCCCAGATGGAGGTTCCGTCTATGGTGTCGTTTCCGGTCTCGCCCTGCCAGCTCCGGGTCCAGCCCCCGCACTGGTGGCCGAGGTTGTGGGCACTCTTGCCGGCGACCAGTATCCGCTGGCCGGTCTTGAGCGGCAGCAGATTTCCTTCGTTCTTCAGCAGCACCAGCGATTCGCGTACCGCGCGCCGCGCAACATCCCGGTGCTCCGCGCAGCCGGTACAGCCGGTACCGGCGCCGGGCCGCGCCGCCGGCCGCGGCATGTCAAACAACCCATGGCGCAGTTTGGTGCGCAGGATGCGCCGCACCGCATCGTCGATGCGCGCGGTGCTCACGTGCCCGAGGCGCACCTGTGTCTCCAGGGCATCGATGAATTCCCGCCACCGCTCCGGGACCATGAACATGTCCAGCCCGGCGTTCACGGACATGCGGACGGCGCTTCCGTAATCTTCGTCGAGATAGTTGACCCCGTCCCAGTCGGAGAGAACCAGGCCGTCGAACCCGAGCCGTTCCTTGAGCAACTCCGTAACCAGGAAGCGGTGCCCGTGACACTTCTCGCCGTTCCAGCTGTTGAAGGACACCATCACCGACATGACCCCCGCCCGAAGCGCCGGGTAATAGGGTGCAACGTGCGTTTTTTCCAGCTCTTCCCAAGCCAGCGTCGTCTCGCCCTGGTCCATCCCGTGCCGGGTGCCCCCGTCCCCAGCCCAGTGCTTGACGCAACCGATGATGCCCTCGTCCTGTAGCGCCTCCACATAGTGCCGCCCGAACGAGGCGGCCCGTTGCGGGTCGTTTCCGAAACTCTCGAAGGTACGGCCCCATCGGCAGTCCTGCACGACGGCGAGCGTCGGGGCGAAGTTCCAGTCCAGGCCGCTGTCGAGCATCTCCCTGGCAGTGATGCGCGCGGCGTCAGCGACCAGCCCGGGATCTCCGGCGGCGCCGAACCCGATGTTGTGCGGGAAGATCGTTGCCCCCTGCACATTGTTGTTGCCGTGCACGGCATCGCAGCCGTAGAGAATCGGGATGCCCGGGCCGTCGGCATCGCCCATGGCCGCCTGCCAGAACTCGTCGTTCATGCGCACCCAGTCGGCGGGCACATTGTCGCCCGGGTGGGACCCGCCGCCCGAGAGAACGGCACCGAGACCGTAGTGCTTGACATCGGCCGGCCCGGCGGAAAGGCGTTCCGCCATGGTCATCTGGCCGATCTTCTGCCGGAGATCCATTCTCTCCAGCAATTTCGAGGCAATAGCTTCGTGGTCCGCGTTCAACATCGAGCGCTCCAGGGCACCATCAGGATTCAAGGACCAGAAACGGGACGTTGGCATGGGCGGCGCCGCCCCGGCCATCGCCCACGTAGACATAGAGGCGGTAGGCGCCCGGTTCCTCCGGAGCGCGCCAGTAAATTTCACCCGATCGGCCGTTCGCGTTCAGCAAGCGCAACTCCTCGGGCACGTACTCGGAATCGCCGCCGGACTGCGTGGCCCGGCTTTCCTCCATTACCCGCCAGTCGTATTCGAGCCTGTCCCGGTCCGGGTCGACGGCCTGCACCGACGCGACGTAGGACCCGCCAGGCTCCAGGCGCACCTCGTCCGACGCCCGTTTGCCGTCGAGCAGCAGATCGTGGACCCGCGGCACCCGGTTCGCAGGCCATTCGCCGGTCCATATTTGCTGCAGCGTGTCCACCGCCTCGGTACGCCTGCCGTCCGCGGTGAATACCCCGTACCAGGTAGGCGTGCGTTCCTGTTTCTGACCCCACAGGAACGCGTAGTTACCGATCAGGCGGCCGGCCATGGGCGCCAGCACCCGCTCGTATCCTTCCCGATAGCGGCGTGCCTTTTCGGTGCTCGTGGGTTCGATGGGCGCTCCCCAGGCGGTCTCCGGCACTTCCCAGTGGCCGATGGTGCCCCACTCGGTGACCATCAGCGGCATCTCCAGGCGGGCTTCCGCCAGCGCATCGGGCAGGTCAAACAACCCCCCGTAAACCTGGACGCTCAGGAAGTCCAGGTCCGGCGCGCGCTTCTCGATGACCCGCGCAAGCGAGGCGTCGATTCCGGCCGTG
This sequence comes from Pseudomonadales bacterium, assembly GCA_963663395.1. Classification (GTDB taxonomy): domain Bacteria; phylum Pseudomonadota; class Gammaproteobacteria; order Pseudomonadales; family Azotimanducaceae; genus Azophilus. The sequence continues at coordinate 1,284,578 of OY760226.1, read as the reverse complement.
GTGATGGTGGTCGGATGATTGCCGTCCAGCTCATGAATCATTTTCGAGATGTCGTTGACGGCGTCATAGACGGCAGGGTTCCGGTAGTCGTGGTTCAGTTCGTTGCCGATGATCCAGACCAGCAGGGCCGGGTGGTTGCGGTGCGCCAGAACCTGGGTCCGCAGGCGTTCGAACTGTTCTTCGACTGCCGCTGCGTCATCGTAGTCGAACCCGTGCCGTTCCCGCTCCACGTCCAGGCACAGGGCCACGGTCAGGCCAAGTTCCTGCGCCCTGTCCAGAAAGCTGCCATCGTCGACCGCCCAATTGCGCACCGAGTTGGCGCCGTGGCGGGCAAGCGAGGCCAGATCGTCCACCGACTGGGTACCGGCCCCCTTGACCACATAGGGCTCACCGGCCCGGTATAGCCTGAAGTTCCCGGGTTCTCCCCTGATTTCCACGGGAAGGGCGGCAGATTGCGCGTTCGCGGCGGCGCCGCTCATCGACATGCCGGCCAGACACAACAACACCCACAGGACAGACGCTCGCGAGCCCATCGCCTCCCTTCGTTCTCAGGAACTACGAAGCGAGGTCTTTTACCAGCAGGGTGACAGCGCTGTCAACAATCCGCTGCCGGAACGGACATCAGGTCAATCGAACGGAAGACTCCCGGATGACCACTTCGCATTCGAACGGTTCCTGCGGCGCCTCCGCCGCCTCGCCGTTCAGCCTGTCGATCAGGAGCCGTGCCGCGGTCTCAGCCATCTGCATGATGGGCTGGCGCACCGTGGTCAGCGGCGGCCACAGGCGCGAGGCGATCCGGGTATCGTCGAACCCGACAACGGACAGTTGACCCGGCACCGACAGCCCGCGCTCCCGCGCCTCGAAGAGCACGCCCGCTGCCATGTCGTCGTTGCCGGCAACGATGGCGGTAGGCGAATCCGGCAGGTTGAGCAGTTCGGCAGCGCAGGTCTTGCCGGAGTCGAAATCGAAGTAGCCTTGCCGGACCAGCCCCGGCGCGAACGCCAGGCCGTGTTTCTCCAGTGCCCGCCGATACCCGGCAAATCGCTCGGCGCTCGCGCCGTGATCCGGATGGCCCCTGATGTAGCCGATGCGCCGGTGTCCCAGCCCGATCAGGTACCCGGTGAGCGAGAAGGTCGCTGCCTCATCCTTGCAGGCGATATTGATCTCCGTCGGCAGCGGATCCCTGGGCGCTATCGCCGCGAAGGGAATCCGCATGTCCTGCAGTGCTCCCGTGACCTCACCAACATCGCCCACGGGCGCCGGCAGCACGATTCCCTCGACCCTGGCCTGAATGGCAAAGCCCCTGACACGTCCCTCGACGTCGGGATTAGGCAGATTGAGGGGACACAGCAGCAGGGAATAGCCCCGCGCTTCGCAGGCGCCGAGCGCGCCGTTCAACACGGCAGCCGTGTAATTGAATTCCTCGGCGTTTTCGTAGACCAGGCCGATGGTGCGGGAGCGTCTGCCGGAAAGCTCCCGCGCCGCCGCATTAGGCTTGTACTGCAGTTCGCGGATGACGCCCAGGACCTTTTCCCGGGTCTTGTCGCGGACGTTGGCTTCGTTGTTGACGACCCGCGAGACGGTCTTGATGGACACGCCCGCATGTTCGGCAACGTCGAAGATCGTTACCTTCCGGCGCGGCGCTTCCCGTCCTGGTGGCATCGACGAATCCGGCCTCGAACGGACGGCCGGCTAGCTTACCCAGTTCAGCGTGTCGTCGAGCGCCAATTCCAGCTTGTCGAAGACTTCGCCGACCTGGTCTGCGCTGATCACGAGCGGCGGACAGATCGCCATGGTATCGACCAGGTTGCGCAGGATCAGCCCGTGCGCCTCGCATCGCTCGTTGCAGTAGGCGCCGACGCCTTGGGTGGGAGCGAAAGGCGTGCGCGCCTCCTTGTCGGCCATGAGTTCCGCGGCTCCGATGAGCCCCGCGCCGCGCACGTTGCCCACCAGCGGGTGTTCATCAAGACGCTGCAGCCGTTCCTGGAACAGCCTCCCGACGCGCGCTGCATGCGCGAAGACTTCCCGCTCTTCCATGAGTTCCAGGGTGCGCAGGGCCACCGCGGCGCAGACCGGGTGGCCGGAATAGGTGAACCCGTGACCGAAAATGCCGGCCTTGTTGCTCGCCTCGATGAACGGCTCGTACATGAATTCGGGAATGAGCACGGCGGAAATCGGCTGGTATGCCGAACTCAACGCCTTGGCGACACTCATGGTCGTCGGGTTGATGCCCATGGTCTGTGCGCCGAAGGGATTGCCGGTACGGCCGAAACCGCAGATCACCTCGTCGTCGATGAAGAGAATCCCGTGCTTCGCCAGCACCGCCTGGACTTTCTCGTAGTACCCGGTCGGCGGCACGATCACGCCGCCCGCGCCGAGAATGGGCTCTGCGATGAACGCCGCGATGGTCTCCGGACCTTCCCGGACGATCAGGTCCTCGAGGTTGCCGACGATCCGCTCGCAGAAAGCGCTCTCGCTTTCCGCGCCTTCGGCGTCCCGGTAGTAGTGGGGCCGGTCGGTGTGGAGTACCTGGGGAATCGGCAGGTCGAAGTTTGCGTGGAAGGGCGGCAGGCCCGTCAGCGAGCCGGACGCAACCGTGGTGCCGTGATAACCGCCGAGCCGCGAGATGATCTTCTTCTTCTCCGGCTTGCCGATGGCATTGTGGTAGTACCACATGAGCTTGACCTGGGTGTCGTTGGCATCGCTGCCCGACAGACCGAAGAACACCCGCCCGGCATCGAACGGCGCCATTGCCTTCAGTTTCTCGGCCAGCAGGATGCTCGGCTCGTTGCTCTTGCCGGCAAAAAGTTGCGAATAGCTGAGTTTCTTCATCTGCTCCATGGCCACGCGCGCGAGTTCTTCCTCGCCGTAGCCGAGCGCCGTGCACCAGAGGCCCGCCAGGCCCTCGATGTACTGTCTGCCCTGGTTGTCCCACAGATAGACGCCCTCGGCCCGCATGTGCACGGCCGGGCCTTTCTCATAGTGCACTTTCAGGTTGGTGGTGGGGTGCATCAGGTGCTCGAGATCCTTCGCCTCGAGTGAGCCCGGGGGAAATTCGTTGTGCAGCGGTTGCGCCATGATCCATGTCCTTGTGCGTAGTCTGTGTGGGCCTGCAGTGCCCCAGGTCAACCCGTTCGCCTGTCGATCCGGACCGTCCTGTCATCAGCAACCAGTCCGGACCCTATCGCCCTTCGCCATCGTATCGAAATCAGTCCGGGGCAGTTTAGCGCGGAACACCGCAGGGCGCGCAAAGAGCGACGGCCGCGGTGAAACTCTGCCGGGCGTCAGGCCGCTTCGGCAACCAGCCGCAGTCCAAGCGCTTCAGCCACCTTTTGGTGCCGGATCGCGCCATCGTGGACGTTCAGCCCGGCGGCAAATCCGGCGTCGCGCCGGAATGCCTCGCGCCAGCCAAGGGTGGCCACCGCCTTGACGTAGGGCAGCGTGACGTTGTTGAGCGCCTGCGTGGAAGTGCGGGCCACCGCCCCCGGCATGTTGGTCACGCAGTAATGGACCACGCCTTCGTCGACGTATATGGGATCGTCGTGGGTGGTTGGCCGGCTGGTTTCGAAACAGCCGCCCTGGTCGATTGAGATATCGACGACCGCGGCGCCGTCCTTCATGGCCCGGACCATGTCCCGGGTCAGCAGCTTTGGTGCGGCAGCGCCGGGAACCAGCACCGCGCCGATGACCAGATCGGCAGCCAGAGCTTCACTGAGCAAGTTGTGGCGGGATGCCATCAGCACCCGCGCCCGGCCCCGGAACTCTGCGCTGAGTTCGCGCAAGCGGGAAATGGACTTGTCAAGTATGGTCACGTCCGCCTGCAGGCCGACCGCCATGGCGGCCGCGTTGGCGCCGGCAACGCCGCCCCCGATGATCACCACCCTGGCCGGCGCGACCCCCGGCACGCCGCCGAGCAGCATGCCACGCCCGCCGTTCGCATTCTGCAACGCGAACGCACCCACCTGAATCGACATGCGTCCGGCCACCTCGCTCATGGGCGTGAGCAGAGGCAACCCGCCGCCGGGGGTGGTCACCGTCTCGTAGGCGATGGCCGTTGCCCCGGACTCCATCAGGGCGAGGGCCTGAGGCTTGTCGGCAGCGAGATGCAGATAGGTGAACAGCACCTGTTCCGGGCGCAGCCGCTCGCATTCGTGCAGCAGCGGCTCCTTCACCTTGACCACCAGGTCGGCGGCGAAGGCTTCCTGAACCGACCCGATGCGCGCTCCGGCACTGCGGTAGTCGTCATCGGCAAACCCGGCACCGATACCGGCGCCCGCCTGCACGACCGCATCGGCGCCGGCCGAGGTGAGTTCCGCAATCGATTCGGGCGTCAGGCCGACCCGGTTCTCGTGGACTTTGACTTCCCTTGGGACCCCGATTCGCATGGCTGCCTTTTCCGAGGCAATTCCGGACGCTCACTGTACCCGAGCCGCCATCGAAAATTATTGCTTTCTTGCGTATATTGACCAAAAATTCACAACTAAGTTCGACTAACTGTCTTTTTCATGCAAGATTATTTGAATATAGATCGCCTGGACCGATTAATCCTCCACGAACTACAACTGGACGGCAGGCTTTCCAACACCGCGCTGGCTGAACGCGTGAACCTTTCCGAGTCGGCGTGCCTGCGCCGGGTGCGGCGGCTGGAGGAGAACGGCATGCTGCGCGGCTACGTCGCGCTGATCGACCAGTCGGGCGCTGGCTATCCGGACAACGTCTTCGTCCGCGTGACCCTGCACAGCCAGCAGCGCGACGACCTGGTCGCCTTCGAACGCGCGGTGAGCAAGCTGGCGGAGGTAATGGAGTGTTACCTGATGTCCGGCGATGCCGACTACCTGCTCAGGGTGATCGTCAACGATGCACGCGACTACGAACGCATCCACAGCCAGCACCTCACCCGCCTTCCCGGCGTCGACCGGCTGCATTCCAGTTTCGCGCTGCGCACCGTGGTCAAGAAGACCGAAGTGCCGATTCGCGGGGCAACCGAATAGGGGGATGGCGTGGCTGGTCAGCCTTCGTAGACTCGCGGGACCCGGGGCGAAATACCGGTGAGCAACTCGTAGGCGATCGTATCGGCCTTACGAGCCACCTCATCGACCGGCAACCCGGCCCCGAACAACTCCACCCAGTCGCCCGCAACCGCCCGGGCACCGGTCACATCGATCACCGTGAGGTCCATGGATACCCGGCCCACGATCGGGCAGCGCTTCCCCCTCACCACGGCTTCGCCGCAATTCGACAGGCAGCGCGGCAGTCCGTCCGCATAGCCGACGCCGAGCACGGCCAGGCGCGCAGCCTTGTCGCTCTGCCAGGTCGCGCCGTAGCCCACCGATTCTCCCGGCACTACCTGCCGAATCTGCACGACGGTCGCTTCAAGGGTGGCGACCGGCTGCACCGGATTGGGCTTGTTCGACCAGGGATTCCCCCCGAAAAGACCGATTCCCGGGCGCGCCAGGTCGCCCTGGTAACGCTTGTCGAGCAGGGCGCCCGCGGAATTGCCGATACTCGTGGCAACGCCCGGAAATCGCTCGGCGACCGTGGCGAAACGCTGCAGCTGGATTTCATTCAACGGGTGGGGCGGTTCGTCGGCGCAGGCCAGGTGGGTCATGAGCAGCGACAGGCGAAAGCCGTCGAACGTCGACTGTTCGACCCCTTTCGGAAACCCCAGCCGATTCATTCCGGTATCGATGTGTACGGCGATTTCCCGATCGCGGTACGGCGCCCACGCCGCCAGTTGTTCTGCGTGATTGACGACGGGAATCAGGCCCGCCTCGGCCAGCGACCGCGCCGAATCGGGCAGCGCGCCTTCCAGCACGTAGACTGCGCCACCGCGCAGCGCCTTTTTGAGCGCCAGCCCCTCGGCGGCGGTGGCCACGAAGAAGTGCCCGCAGCCAAGCCGCTGGAATACCGCCGCGGTTGCCTCCGCTCCCAGGCCGTAACCGTCGGCCTTGACCACAGCACCGCAGTCGCCGGCCACGGCAACCCGGTATTGCCGGTAGTTGGCGGCGAGGGCTTCGCGGTTGACCCGCAGGCGGGCAGGCATGGGGAAACCTCCAGGCGGTCAGGTACAGGGCCCGGTTCCGGGCCGACCGGTTGGTTCCGACGTCAGGTGCTGAGTATGCCCGTTATTTCGCCCGTTGCATCGTCCAGATCGATGTCGAGGGCGTTGGGATGCGAGGGCAGCCCCGGCAATGTATTGATGTCGCCCGCCAGGGTGACGATCTGCTGTGCGCCCGCCTGCACGCGCAATTCACGTATGGGCAGGGTGTGACCCGTGGGGACGTTCAGCAGATCGGGTTTCGCGGAAACCGAGAGATGGGTCTTGGCCATGCACACCGGGAAGTTCCAGCCGAGCCTCGCAAATCGATCCGCCGTGTCGCGCGTTCTCGGCCCCCATTCGACGATGCCCGCCTGGTAGATGTTCTCCGCAAGGCGTTCCACCTTGGCCTGCAGGGGTTCGTTGTCCGAATAGAGCAGCTTGACGTCCGCTTCGCCGTTGTTGGCCGCCTCCCAACAGGCAGCAGCCAGATCGGTCATGCCGGCGCTGCCGGCGGCGAAACCGTTCGCCACCGCGACCGCCGTGGCGCCTGCCTCCTCCGCGGCCCGGCTCGCCGCTTCGATTTCATCACGGTGGTCGGACGGAAAGCGGTTGATCGCCACCACGGCCGGCAGCCCGTACATGTTCACGATGCGGATGGCGTTGGCCAGATTGAGGGCGCCCGTCTGCACCGCGCGGACATTGCGCCGGTCCAGTTCGTTCCGCTGCACGCCGCCGTGCCATTTGAGCCCTCGAACGGTAGCGACAACCACCGCGGCCGAAGGCGGGGGCCCGCCCTGCCGGATCTTGATGTCCATGAATTTCTCGAAGCCGAGATCGGCACCGAACCCTGCCTCGGTGACAGTCAGATCCGCCGTGTTCACCGCCAGGCGATCCGCCAGTATCGAACTGCAGCCGTGCGCGATGTTGCCGAACGGGCCCATGTGGACGATGGCCGGCTGACCCTCGACGGTCTGCACCAGGTTGGGTTTCAGCGCATCCCGCAGCAGCGCCATCAGGGAGCCGATGCCGCCGATGTCCCGCGCCCGCACCGGTTCCCTGTCTTTCGTCCAGCCGAGCACGATATCGCCGAGCCGTTGGCGAAGGTCGGAATAGCCGGAGGCCAGGGCCAGTATCGCCATGATCTCCGAGGCCGCGGAAATGTCGAATCGCGCTTCCCGCATCGGCCCGTTGACCCGGCCGCCAACACCGGTGACGACCTGGCGCAGCGACCGGTCTTCGGCATCCGTGACCCGGCGCCAGGTGATGCCGGCCGCTTCCAGCCCCGGCACGGCCTTGCGGTGGGCCGCATTGTCGGCCATCGCCGCCAGCAGGTTGTGGGCCGACTCCACGGCGTGAAAATCGCCGGTGAAATGCAGGTTGATCTCTTCGGCCGGCTGCACCGTCGTGCGCCCGCCGCCAGTGCCGCCGCCCTTGTGGCCGAAGACCGGGCCGAGCGACGGTTGCCGGATGGTCAGCGCCACACTCCTGCCCAGTCGCGCCAAACCCTGGGTGAGGCCGACGGCGACGGTGGACTTGCCTTCCCCGGCCGGCGTCGGCGTGATGGCTGTGACCACCACGAGCCGCCCGGGGTCCTGCCGCCGCGGGATCGCGTCCACCGGAATCTTGGCTTTCACGGAGCCGTAAAGCTCCACATCCCCGGATTGGAGGCCGAGTTCCGATGCCACTTCCGTGATCGGGCGAAGAGTCTTTCTGGCCATAACTCACGTTCCCAATGGTCTGCCCGCACCCCGGCGCGGCGGGCGAATACTGAACACCGCGATCTGGACCGAAGTCAAACGCCTCATCGCGGCCTTCTATTGGAAGGTCGCCTGTAGTAAAAGTGCTGTCGCATCCCGCTATTGCTGCGGCGCTGTGGAGAGAGTGAAATGCCTGAGGGGCGACCGTACCGCTACGGTTTTCTTTTAACCCCGGACTTTACGCTGATCGCGTTCTCTTCGGCGGTTGAGGTTTTGCGCATGGCGAACTTTACGTCGCAGCAGGAACTGTACCGGTGGTCGGTGCTGACCCTGGACGACAAACCGGTCACGTCGAGCGCGGCACTGGAGTTCCAGCCCAACATGCCGCTCGCCAGTGCTCGGGAACTCGATGCGCTGTTCGTCTGCGCCGGCGTCAACGTCAGGAAGCACTGGGACGCCCGGCTCGGCACCGAGATGCGGCGCCTGGCCGCGGCCAACATGCCCCTCGGCGCGCTGTGCACGGCCTCCTACCTGCTCGCCAGGTCCGGCGTGCTGGACGACCATCGCTGCACCGTACACTGGGAATACCTCACCAGCATGCGCGAGGAGTTCCCGCGGCTCATCGTCAAGGATGACATTTTCGAGATCGACCGCAAGCGCTACACCTGCGCCGGCGGTACGGCGCCCCTCGACATGATGCTCTACCTGGTGTCACGGGATTATGGCCGCGACGTAGCATTCGCCATCTCCGAAGAGTTTACCGTTGAACGCATTCGCGACCTGGGCGAGACCCAGGAGGTATCGGTGCGCAACCAGTCGCCGGGGGCGCCGGACTACCTGAGCGATGCGGTGCAACTCATGAAGCACAACGTCTCGGAGCGGCTGTTCGTGGAAGAGATCGCCGATTACCTGAAGGTGTCGACGCGCCAGCTTGAACGGGCCTTCAAGCGTTACTTCAACACCTCCCCCAGCCAGTACTACCTGCGGGTGAGGCTCAATGCCGCGCGCAACCTGCTACGCCATTCCAGCATGACGGTGCGCGCCATCGCCATCGAGACCGGCTTCAAGTCGCTGCAGCACTTCAGCAAGTGCTACTTCGACCACTTCAAGGTACGGCCCACCCAGGAGCGCGGCAGGTGAGCGCTGCAACGCAGTCACGGCCTCGCCTCGCGGGCGGGTCGGGGAGAGCCTGACCATGGCTCGGCGATCCGGTGGAAGGCGGGCGCGCAAGGCGCAACGCAGCGCCCCCCTGGCCGATGCGATCAAGCCCGTTCATCCGGGAGAGTCCGGCGGGCAATTCAAGCCGTTTTCCGAGGCCGACGTCACCGCCGTTGTCGAAAACATCTTCCGCATTCTCGAAGAGGTCGGTTTCGCAGATGCCACGACCCACTGCATCGAGACCTGCACGGCCGCCGGGGCCGTATACGGCGACGACGGCCGTCTGCGCATGCCGCGCGCCGTTGTCGAGAAAGCCATGCAGCAGGCACGTCGCGACCTTGTCCTGTTTGGGCAGGATCCGCGCCACGACCTCAGCATCACGGAAGCCAAGGTCCATTTCGCCACGGCCGGCGCCGCGGTCATGATCGCCGACCCGGAGAACGACAGCTACCGCGACTCCACGGCCCAGGACCTCTACGACATGGCACGCATTGTCGACACCTGCGAGCACATCCACATGTTCCAGCGCACCTGTGTGCTGCGCGACATCGAAGACAACTATGCGATGGACCTGAACACGGCCTATTGCGCCGTGGCCGGCACCGCCAAGCACGTGGGCTCGAGCTGGGTCCACTCCAGCCACGTGGAAAAGTCCCTCGACATGCTGCACATCATTGCAGGCGGCGAGGCGCAGTGGCGGGCGCGGCCCTTCGTCAGCCAATCGAACTGTTTCGTGGTGCCGCCCATGAAGTTTGCGGTGGATGCCCTGGAATGCCTCCGGGTCGCCGTCGAGGGCGGCATGCCCGTACTGTTGCTTTCCGCCGGCCAGGCGGGCGCGACCACTCCCGCCTGCCTGGCCGGCGCCGTCTCGCAGGCCTGGGCCGAATGCCTCGGTGGCCTGGTGTACGTGAACGCGATCGAGCCCGGTGCTCCGGCCATCCTCGGCACCTGGCCCTTCGTTTCAGACCTGAGAACCGGCGCCATGAGCGGCGGCTCGCCGGAACAGGGCCTGTTGTCCGCCGCCTGCGCGCAGATGGGCATCGTCTTCGACCTGCCCTTCGGCACGGCCTGCGGCATGACGGATGCAAAACTGCCGGACTTCCAGGCCGGCGCGGAACGGGCGTCGACCGTTCTGGCGGCAGCGCTCTCCGGCGCCAACATCATCTACGAGTCCGCCGGCATGTACGCGAGCCTGCTTGGCACCTGCCCCGAGAGCCTGCTGCTCGACAACGACGTGCTCGGCGCGGCCATGCGTGTCACCCGGGGCATCGAGGTGACCCCCGACACCCTCAGCTTCGAAGAGATCAAGGCGGTCTGCACCGGTGGCGAGGGCCACTACCTCGGCTCCAATCACACCCTGCAGGTCATGCAGAGCGAGTACATCTATCCGGAATTCAGCGACCGCACCAGCCCGACGGTGTGGGAGGACAACGGCAAGCCGGCGCCCCTGCAGGAAGCCATCCGCAGAAAGCGCGCCATTCTGAGCAGCCACTACCCGCAGCACATCAGCGATGCCGCAGACGAACTGGTCCGCTCGCAATTTCCGATCTTTCTTCCCCGTGAAGCAATGGGCAGAGGATAAGCACCCATGACTGAAGTCGTTCCCGACAACCAGGATTTCGACGACGACATCGATCTCGCCGCCCTCCCGGACGATGAACTGGTCGAGCAGATGCACGACGACCTGTACGACGGCCTGAAGGAAGAGATCGTCGAAGGCACCGAGATCCTGCTGGAGCGCGGCTGGTCGGCCGAGAAGGTTCTGCAGACCGCGCTGGTCGACGGCATGACCATCGTCGGCATCGATTTCCGCGACGGCATCCTGTTCGTGCCCGAAGTCTTGCTGGCCGCCAACGCCATGAAGGGCGGCATGGCGGTGCTGCGCCCGCTGCTCGCGGAAACCGGCGCCAAGCCGGTCGGCAAGATGGTGATCGGCACCGTGAAGGGCGACATCCACGACATCGGCAAGAACCTGGTGAGCATGATGATGGAAGGCGCCGGGTTCGAGGTGATCAACATCGGCATCAACAACCCGGTGGAAAATTTCCTGGAGGCCATCGCCGAGCACAAGCCGGACATTCTCGGCATGTCGGCCCTGCTCACCACCACCATGCCTTACATGAAAGTTGTCATCGACACGCTGGTGGAAAAGGGCATTCGCGACGAGTTGATCGTACTGGTCGGCGGCGCGCCGCTGAACGAGGAGTTCGGCGAGGCGGTCGGCGCCGATGCCTACTGCCGGGATGCGGCCGTCGCGGTGGAGACCGCCACGGCGCTGATCGCCGAAAAGCGCATGGCCGAAGGCTGACACAAGAGTAAGCAAAAGGCTGAGTCACGAGCCCTCGCATAGCGTGTAGACTCAACGCCATGTCTCCGGAAATCTGGACAATCCTCAGCGTGGGTATCGCTATTGCGGGCCTCACCCTGAACAGCGTGCGCCGCCTGCGGCTGGACCTGACTACCCTTGTGAATCAACTCGACGAGCGCATGGATCGCGAGACTACAGTACTGATCCAGCGCATGGATCGCGACAAGCAGGAACTGAGCGAGCGCATGGATCACGACAAGCAGGAACTGAGCGAGCGCATGGACCGCCACAAGCAGGAACTGAACGAGCGCATGAATCGCGACACACAAGAACTGAACCAGCGCACGGATCGCGACAAGCAGGAACAGCACGAGCGGCTCGCCCGCATAGACAGCGGGCAAGGTGACCTCCGTGAGCGAATGGCTCACTTGGAGGGCCTGTTGGAGGGCTTGCGCGAAGCCATCACCCGCAACCAGGCGGCCTGACCAATCCCAGGGGTGGGTCAGCAGCGGATACGGCTATTGTCCGGATCGTACATTGGTCGCAACGATGCCTCGGCCGGAACGCGCATCCCTGCCACCTCGATCTCGCAAGTACCCGCGCCTGCCCCCGAAAGGTCGCCCGCTCGTGACCTGTCCACATAGCCGAGGCCGATGCTCCCGCCCAGGCTGTGGCCATAATTGCCGGACCTGATGTAACCCACGATCTCGTCCCGATACCAGATCGGCTCGTTGTGATAGAGCAGCGGCTCCGGGTCGCAGAGCCTGAACTGCAGGAGGCGCCTGGGAATACCGCGTTCCTTCTGCCTGAGCAGTGCCTCGCGGCCGATGAAGCCGCCGGGCTTGTCGAACTTGAGTGCGAATCCCAGGCCCGCTTCAAGCGGTGAGTCCTCGTCGGTGATGTCGTGGCCCCAGTGGCGGTAAGCCTTCTCGATGCGGAGCGAGTCGAGGGCGTGGTAGCCGGCATGCACCAGGCCAAACGATTCGCTGGCGTCGAGAATCTGTTCGTATACGCCCACCGTGAACTCGGCCGGTATGTAGAGTTCCCAACCGAGTTCTCCCACATAGGTGATGCGCGATGCCCTGACCAGCCCGTATCCCAGCTCGATCTCCCGGCTGGTCGCGAAGCGGAACGCCTCGTTTGAAAGGTCCGCCGACGTCAGCGATTGCAGCAGTTCCCGGGACCGCGGCCCCATCAGGGAAATCACACCCATCCCCGAGGTCACATTGGTGAGTACGCAATGCGCATCTCCCGGGACGTGCGCCTTGAGCCAGTGAAAGTCCTTCACCTCGGTCGCGGCAGCGGTCACGACCAGGAAGCTGTTTTCCGAGAGGCGTGTGACGGTGAGGTCCGCCTCGATGCCGCCGCGCTCGTTCAGCCACTGCGTATAGACCAGGCGGCCCAGCCGTACGTTGATGTCGTTGGCGCAGACCCGGTTGAGCACCGTAACCGCATCCCGGCCTTCCAGGCGGAACTTGGCGAACGACGACTGATCGAAAAGACCGACGTTTTCTCGCACCGCCCGGTGTTCCGCGGCGGCGCATTCGAACCAGTTCTGGCGCCCGTAGCTGTACTCGTAGCTGGCCGGCATACCCCCTCGGGCGTACCAGTTCGGCCGCTCCCATCCGGCCAGCTCGCCGTGACAGGCGCCGGCTGCGCACAGGCGGTCGTGCAGCGGCGACCGGCGCACGCCCCGGGCGGTCTCGAACTGGCGGTAGGGAAAGTGGGTGGCATAGAGGAGGCCCAGGCTCTCGGAAACCCGTTCGCGCAGGTACTTGCGGTTGCGCTGGAAGGGCATGTTGCGACGCACATCCACTTCCCAGAGGTCCGCAGGTGGATGACCGTCGCGAATCCATTCGGAGACGACCTTGCCGATGCCGCCGGCGGATTGCAGGCCGATGGAATTCAGGCCGGCCGCGACGAAGCAGTTGGCGTACTCCGGCGCCTGCCCGATGTGGTAACGGACGTCCGGGGTGAAACTCTCCGGTCCGCAGAAGAACTTCTGGATACCGGCCCGCTCCAGTGCCGGCATGCGCGTCATGGCGCCGTGCAGTATGGGCTCGAAGTGGTCGAAACTGCCGGCGATCTCATCGAAGGAGAAGTCCTCCGGGATACCGTCCGCGCCCCAGGGGCGGGCGTTGGGCTCGAAGGCGCCGACGAGCAGCTTGCCCGCATCGTACTTGTAGTAAGTGCAGGCATCGTAGTCCCGTACGACGGGAAGGCTCGCATCCAGCCCCTCGACGGATTCGAACAGGGCGTAGTAGTGCTCGCAGGCATGCAGCGGCACGTTGACGCCGATGGAGGCGGCCAGGTCGCGGGTCCACATGCCGGTGCAGATCACGATGCAGTCTGCATCTACCTCTCCCTGTTCCGTGGTGACGCCGGTCAGGCGGCCCTCGGCGGTTCGAATCGCGGCCACCGGTACATTCTCGACAATCCGGGCGCCGGCGGCGCGGGCGCCCTTGGCCAGCGCCTGCGTTATGTCCACGGCGTTGGCATAACCGTCGGTAGGGATGTGTATGCCGCCGAGCACGTCGCTGGTGTTGAGCAGCGGTATGCGTTCCTTTATCGACTCCGGCGTGACCACATCGACCTGCAGCCCGAACACCCTGGCCATGGAGGCGCTGCGCTTGAGTTCCTCGAAACGCTCCGGGTCGGTCGCGATGGAGAAGGACCCGCACCGTCGGTAACCCGTTGCCTGCCCGGTTTCGCCCTCCAGCCGGTCATACAGCTCCCGGGTATACCGGGCCAGGTTCGTCATGTTGATCGAAGGACGCAGTTGCCCGATCAGGCCGGCCGCATGCCAGGTGGTGCCGGAGGTGATCTGCCGGCGCTCGAGCAGCAGCACGTCGGATTGCCCCGAGCGCGCGAGGTGATAGGCGATCGAGCAGCCGATCACGCCACCGCCAATGACGATCACACCCGCGCGGCGCGGCAATTCAGGTGTCCTGGATTCCAATTCAAATATCCCGCATGCCAGCTCTTTCCCGGGATTCCGGCGTTGCTCCCTGCACGTTGGCGTCTCGGCGCGCCGGGGCGGAAACTTTCATGCAACATTTCACGACATCGCTCTTGCGCGCCGCTAGGCCCGCAGGCGTTTGTTGGTGGGATCGTATGCCGGTTCACCGAGAATCCTCGCGCGGCGGCGCTCGCCGAGGAGGCCGACTTGCAGTTCACTGCCCGGCTCGGCGAGACGGGGATGCACGTATCCGAAACCCAGGCTCTTCTGTACGACATGGCCGTATGCGCCGGACGTGGTGACACCAGCGTACCGTTCGCCATCGAATACCGGCTCGCCGCCGCGCACATCGGAATCGTGCGCATCGACCTCGAAATAGATTAGTTGCAGCGTGCGATCTTCCTGCTCCAGGGTTGCCTGCCGGCCGACGAAGTCATTCTTTTCGAACTTGATGAAGCGATCCATGGTGGCGTCGATCATGCTCACCTCGTTGGTCAGTTCCGCCCCCCAGCTGCGGTAGGCCTTCTCCATTCTCAGGCTGTTGACCGCGTACAGCCCGAAATCGGCGAGCCCGAATTCCGCGCCTGCTTCCCGCAGGGCATCGTACAGCGCCTCCAAGTCGTTCATGGCCGGATGCAGTTCCCAACCCAACTCGCCCACGTAGTTGACCCGCAGAGCCCGCACGGGCTTTCCGGCGAGCACGATCTCCCTGCCGCTAAGCCAGCGGAACGAGGCGCTGTCGAGGGGCGTGTCGGTGAGCCGGGCGAGTATGTCCCGCGAGCGGGGACCCGCGAGTACCAGTACGCCCCGTTCGTCGGTGACATTGGCCACCTGAACGCGCTCGTCCGGATGTCCCGCCTGCAACAACCGGTCGAGATCGCGTACTTCGGCGCCCGCTGCCGACAGCACGTAGAAACGGTCGTCCGCCAGGTGCGTAACCGTCAGTTCGCCGCCGATGCGGCCGCGCTCGGACAGGTGGTGCGCGAGCACGATGCCGCCGTTTGATGGCATGCGGTTCGCGCAGATCCGATTGAGGAAAGTGCCGGCATCGGGGCCGGTGACGTCGTACTTGGCAAAGCCGGAAAGATCGAGGACCCCCGCGCGTTCACGAACCGCAAGGCACTCGTCGCGCACGACTTCGAACACGTTATTGTGTCTGAAGCCAAACTCTTCCTCGCGCCCGTCGGGCGAGAACCACTTGGGCCGCTCCCAACCAAACGTCTCGGTGTAGATGCAGCCCCTGTCCAGCAGCTTTTCATACAGGGGGCTGACCCGGTTGCGGCGTGCAGCCGGCAACTCCTCGCCCGGCAGCGGCGTGAAGTAGGTCATGCCGTAATCCTGCCGGCCCTTGGCCTTCATGTAGCCCTCGTCGGCGAAGGCGCCGAAGCGGCGCGGGTCGAAGCCGGTCATGTTGATCTCCGCATCGCCATGCAGCATCCATTGGGCGAGATACTTGCCGCAACCGGCGCCCTGGGCGATTCCGAACGACGAACCGCAGCAGAACCAGAAATTCCTGAGACCCCCGACCGGGCCCAGTAACGGCGGACCGTCCGCACAGTGGGGGATTGCGCCGTTGACGATGCGCCGGATGCCGGCGGGCTCGAAGATCGGCATGCGCTCCATGGCGCGCTCGAGCCAGGGCATCAGCCGCTCGAGATTGTCGGTGAAGAGTTCGCTGTCGGACTCCCAGTCCGGCAGCCCTCCGGGCGGCCAGGCTTCCGCCAGGTTGTCGTGCTCATAGATGCCGATCAGGCCCGAGCGCTGTTCCTGGCGCAGGTAGGCCGACGCCCAGGGGTCGCGCATGACGGGTATCTCGGCGTCGCGGCCTGCGAATTCGGGGACGGGCCCGGAAACCAGGTAGTGATGCTGAATGTTGCAGATCGGTGCGTCCGCACCCACCATCCGCGCCACCTGCCGGGCATAGCAACCGGCTGCGTTGACGACATGCTCCGCAACGACCCGGCCCTGTTCGGTGACCACTTCCCACTCTCCGGTTGGCAACGCGTTGATGGCGGTGACCCGGTTGTTGCGCACGATACGCGCGCCCATGTCCCGCGCGCCCCGCGCCATGGCATTGCACAGGCCCGCCGGGTCGGCGTGACCGTCGTCGGGCGTCCAGGCGCCGGCGAGCACGCCGTCGGTGGTTACGAACGGGTTGAGTTGCCGGATCTTGTCGACATCGATGATTTCCATGCGGAAGCCCACGCTCTGCGCAATGCCGCGCACGTACTCGAACCAGTCGAGGTCCGCTTGCGTCAGGGCAAACCGGACGCTGCCCGAGGTGTGCCAGCTCACGAACTGGCCGGTGATGTCCTCGAGACGCTTGTAGAGCGAAATGCTGTAGTCGTGGATTTTGGCGAGATTGTAGTTGCCGACCAGGCTCGGGCACTGGCCCGCCGCATGCCAGGTGGACCCTGAGGTGAGCTCCCCTTTTTCGATCAGGAGAGCGTCCCGGCACCCTTCTTCGGCCAGGTGGTAGAGCAACCCGGCCCCCATGATGCCACCGCCGACGATCACGATGCGGGCTTGACTATCCATGGCGCTCTCCGTGGTTCGTCGCGGTCAACGCCGCCGGGTACACGCTGAGCGAGTGGCGGTTAAGCGCGAAAAAACCGATGCTTGGCGATACGGTCGGAAGCCGCAATCCGAGCGATTTTTCAATGTCGAGAATAGTTCGTTGCATGTCGCATATTGGCAAACACGACGGATATTGGCCCGCCGATGCGAATCGATCTGACTTATACTGTTGACTGAGCGAGATATGTCAATTCGAGGGGAATTTGTCATGTGGGAACGTAAGAAACTCAGCCTTGCCATCTCCGCCGCCCTGGCCACGGCCGCTACCGGCGCTACCGGCGTCGCGGTCGCCGAAGATGAGGCCCGGGGCATCGAAGAGGTCATCGTCACGGCCACCAAGCGGGCCGAATCCACCCAGGACATCGCCGTATCCGTCTCGGCCCTGCAGGGCGATGCGCTCGATGAACTGAGAATCAGCAATTTCGACGACTACATAAAACACCTGCCCAACGTGGTGATGATGGGCGTGGGCCCCGGCCAGAGCGAGATCTACATCCGCGGCGCGGCCACCGAACAGTCGAAGAACACCATCGCCAGCATCCAGGGCTCGTCGCCCGCCACCGCCCTGTACCTCGATGAAATGCCCGTTTCCTTCGGCGGCCGCAACCTCGATATCTACGCCGCCGACCTGAACCGGATCGAGGTGTTGCCCGGTCCCCAGGGCACCCTGTTCGGCTCCAGTTCCCAGTCCGGCACGGTGCGCCTGATTTCCAACAAGCCCGACCCGACGCGGTTCGAGGCGGGCATCAAGGTGGGCGCCATGACCACCAAGGGCGGCGACGTCAGCAACTCCCAGGAAGCGTTCTTCAACGTGCCCCTGTCGGACCAGGCGGCGCTGCGTGTCGTCGGCTATCGCGACAACCAGGCCGGCTGGATCGACCACATCCCCAACGATCCGGCCAACGGCGGTTTCTCCCCCAGCGTCGACCTGCTCAACCGCAACGACATTTCGGCGGCGCCCATCAACCCGGCGAGCACCTTCGAGGCCGCCGACAACAGCCACCTGGTCGAAGACGACTTCAACGATGCCGACTATCTCGGCGGGCGCATCAGCCTCCTCTACGACATCAACGATGATTGGAGCCTCAATGTCGCGCATCTCCAGCAGTCCCTGGAGACCGACGGCGTCTTCGCCTACGACCCCAATCTGGACGGCAAGAGCAGCGTCAACCGCTTCACCATGGACAGCTCCGAAGACGAGTTCGGCCTGAGCACCCTGACGATCAACGGCCGCGCGGGCATGCTCGACCTGATCTACGCCGTGGGTTACCTCGACCGCGATGTCGAGGCCTATGTCGATTACTCCGACTACACCAACGGCGGCGGCTACCAGACGTACTACCTGTGCCCCGGCTACGCCGACGACGGCAGCTGGGCGAGAAGCGGCACGGCGAGCCCCCCCGTCATGTGCCACGACCCCGAGGCCCAGTACGCGGAGACCACCAGCAACAAGCGCATGGTGCACGAATTCCGCATCTCCACCCCACAGGAACATCGCGCCAGGGTCACCGCGGGCGTGTACTACGACGACCAGAAAACCGAGGGCACGGCGGCATTCGAGGATGCGGCCACCCGTGACGACGGCGACGGCTCCTGGCCGACCCTTGCCATGATCGCCGATCAGGGCGAAGGAACGAATGCCAGCCTCGATCCGTTCAACCCGCGGGTCAGCTTCGTCAACGACTATACGCGCAAGACCGATCAGATCGCCGTTTTCGGTCACCTCGAATTCGATCTCACGGACAGCGTGACCGCCAGCTTCGGCGCCCGCTGGTACGACCTGGACTTCGACTTCAAGGGCGCCAGCAGCTTCTCGTTCGGTTGCAAGTACGGCACGGACGGCTGCGATGCCAGTGTCGGCCGGGGCGGCTTCGATGCCACCAGCCGTACTTCCGGCAACAACGTCACCGAACGGCTGCGCGCCTTGGGCGTTGGCACCCTGGAGGCGCTCATGGCGGCCGGTACGGGCGATTGCCGTCCGGAGGTGCGCACGACCAGCGCGTGCCGCGGCGGGACATTCAGTCGCGGAATGAACTTCGCAGACGCGGAAGGCGCCTACGCAGACATTCAAAGCGGTGCGTTGAACGTAGACAACCTGAACGACGACGGCGTGCTCAACGAATCCGATGTCATCATCCGGGCATCGCTGGACTGGCGCGTCAACGACAGCCTGATGCTGTTCGCCACTTACGGTCAGGGTTTCCGGCACGGGGTCACCAACCGGAACGCCGGCAAGGCTGCAAACAATCCCCGCGGACTGCCCGTCTATGACGGTTACCGGGTGCCGGCCATCGCGCTTACCGACGAGATGGACAACTGGGAACTGGGCATGAAGGGCGACTTCGCCGATAACACCCTGCGGCTCAACGCCACGGCCTATTTCTCTGAGATTTCCGACCTGCAGGTCTCCCGTTTCGACCCGGCCAACGTGGCCTTCCTGGTGTTCATCGAGAACGTCGGAGACGCTGAAATCATGGGTCTCGACGCCGATTTCACCTGGCTGCCGACGCCGAACCTGACGATTTCCGGCGCCATCAGCATCATCGACAGCGAGATCACCCGCATCAATGCGCAATTGGTGGACATCTCCGTGCCCGAGGGCAGCGAGTTGCCGTTCAGTCCCGACTTTTCGGGCAGCCTGCGCGCCCGCTACGACTTCCACGGCGCATTCGACGGGCAGACCAACGCCTATGTCAGCGCCGGCATCAGCTATTCCGGCAGCAGCAAGTCGGGCATCGCCGGCAGCGCCTTCTTCGTTGAAGACACGCTCGAGCGCAGCCATGGCGGACGTGGCTCCGGGCTCAAGATCGCCCACGAGGGCGGGCTCTTTGCCGGCGGCAACTGTGGCACCTACGATGCCCCGAGCTTCTGCCCGAACGGCAGGTACGTTCAGGACAGCTACGTGTTCCTGGACCTGGCGTTCGGTGTCGAGAGAGACAACTGGAGTGCCGAAGTGTTCGTGGACAACGTCACGGACAAGCGGGCGCAGTTGAACGTCGATACGCTGCAGTACGTGCCGAAGGTGGTGACCAACCGGCCACGCAGCATCGGCTTGCGCGTTTCCTACGACTTTGACGGATAGACCGGGCCGAAGACGGCTCTCGCAAGAGTCGCCAAAAGAGCAGGCAACACAGCCTGCTCTTTTTTTTGCTTGTCTCCCCGGTTTCGCTGATGTTCGCGGGAAGCAGCAGGGTTCCACCCCGGTGGTATGATCCGGTCAGCCTCCGAACCTGACGCCGGCCGATGCAAACAGACCCGTCCAGCGGCGCACCGCCAACGCCGCGCGCCGATGGCGCTGCCGAGCGGCTCGACCAGGCCAGGAAGCTGATTCAGTCCGCGAGGCTCGGCGAGGCGATCACTCTCGCCTCCAGCCTGCTCGATGCCGGGCTCGAACACCAGGAGCTTGCCGAGGCGCTGTACCTGCTCGCGGTGGCGCAACGACTGGCAAACCGCCACCGGGAGGCACTGGCGACGCTGCAGCGCCTGCACGGCGAAGACAGCGAGCACGCGCGCGCCTGGCAGGAGCGGGGGCACATCTGTGCCGCACAGGGCTGGCGTAACGAGGCCATTGCGGCCTACGCGCGGGCCGTGGAAAGAAACCCGGCGCTGCCCGCCAGTTGGCGCGCCCTGGCCGAGCTTCATGAACGGCAGGGTAACCGCGAGGAAGCCCGGCTGGCCCGGGAACGCCTGGGTTTTCTGAAGCAACTGCCGCCGGAACTGGTGCACGTCACCGACCTCATCCACGAAAAAAAATACTACAAGGCCGAGCAGCTCTGCCGGAAATTCCTCCAATCCAACCAGCGCCACGTGGAAGCCATGCGGCTCCTCGCGGAGATCGGAACGAAGCTGAAGATCTACGACGATGCCGAGTTCCTGCTGGAGAGTTGCGTGGAATTCGCGCCCGATCACCTGCAGGCGCGCATCGATTACGCCAACCTGCTCATTCGCAAGACCAGGTTCGAGAAGGCGCACGAGCAGGCGCAGCGGTTGGTGGCGATGCAGCCGCAAAACCGCGGCTTCAAGACCACGTTGGCAACCACCCTGGTCGGGCTCGGCCGGTTTGAGGAGGGCATGGCGCTCTATGAGGAACTCCTGGAAGCGGACCCGACCCGCAGCCAACTGCACCTGCTTGCCGGCCACGCCCGGAAGACGATGGGTGCATTCGATGAAGCTGTCGCATCCTATAGGGAGGCTTACCATTGCAGGCCCGATTTCGGCGATGCGTTCTGGAGCCTGGCCAACACCAAGACCTACCGGTTCAGCGATGCGGAACTCGGCCACATCAAGCGCTACGAGCGCGCGCCGCAGACCGCGGCCGAAGACCGCATCCACCTGTGCTTCGCCGCCGGCAAGGCACTCGAAGACCGGGCCGAATACGAGGCTTCGTTCGGCTACTACGAGAGGGGCAATGCGCTCAAGCAACAACAGACCGGCTACAACCCGGAGAACATCGAGGAGCGTGCAGGCGCCCAGATCGAGACCTGCACCCCCGCACTGTTCGAGCGCCGGGAGGGAGTCGGCCTGGATTGCCGCGATCCGATATTCATCGTCGGGCTGCCCCGCGCCGGCTCGACGCTTCTCGAGCAGATTCTCGCCTCCCACAGCATGGTGGACGGCACCATGGAACTGCACAACATCCTCGCCCTTGCGCAGCGGCTGCGGGGGCGCGCGGCGGAGAAAACATCCAGGTATCCCGGCATCCTCCACGACCTGGACGACGACTACTTCCGGCGCTTCGGGGAGCAGTACATCGAGGACACCCGCACCTACCGGGGAACGGCGCCGCTGTTCATCGACAAGATGCCGAACAACTTCGTGCACATCGGGCTGATCCGGCTCATCCTGCCGAACGCAAAGGTAATCGATGCGCGGCGCAACCCCATGGCCTGCTGTTTCAGCTGCTTTCAGCAACTCTTCGGCGAAGGGCAGGAATTCACCTACGGCCTCGAGGAAGTCGGACGCTACTACCGCGCCTATGTGCGCCTGATGGACCACTGGGATGCGGTATTGCCGGGGCACGTGCTGCGCGTCATGCACGAAGACGTGGTGGACGACCTGGAAACCCAGGTGCGGCGCATCCTCGACTTCTGCGAACTCCCGTTCGAGGAAAACTGCATCCACTTCCACAAGACCGAGCGAAACATCAGGACGCCGAGTTCCGAGCAGGTACGGCAACCGATCTACCGGGAAGGCGTCGACCGCTGGCGGCGCTTCGAAGCGCACCTGAATCCCCTTCGGGAAGCGCTGGGACCGGATATCCTGGCGCGCCACCCTACCTGCTGACGCGATCCCGACGATCCCGCGCAGCACGTATAAAAACCTTAATATAGTATTCTAATTATCGGATTACCCCCCTAAAATAATAATTTAATTCATATTTCATGGGGCATATGACCCGTAACCGCTTCGTGTACCGCCGCCAACTGCACAACCTGAAAGATTGGCTGCGTTCACCGCGGCGCAAGCCGCTCGTGATTCGCGGCGCGCGCCAGGTCGGCAAGTCTACCCTCGTGGAAATGCTTGCTGGAGAGGGCGGTGCAGGCACCGACCTGTTTGCCGTCAACCTGGAGCGGTACCCGCTGCTCGCCCAGGCCTTCAATGAGGGTACTCCCCGGGAACTGCTGAACTTGATGCAGGCGCTTCCGGAGGCACCCGCGCTATCGGAGCGAAGCATTCTGTTTCTCGACGAGATTCAGGCCGCGCCTGGCGCGTTACCTATGCTCAGGTACTTTCGGGAGGACATGCCGGAGTTGCCGGTTATCGCTGCCGGCTCGCTCATGGAGTTCCTTCTGGCCAGCCATCCGTTCTCGATGCCGGTCGGCAGGATCGAATACCTGAACGTGGGACCAATGACCTTCACCGAATTTCTTACCGGAATTGGCGAATCCCCACTCGCAGACGAAATTGGCCAATTCGAGTTCGATTCGGGCGGAGCCGACCGGGGATGGCCTCATCCCCTGATTCACCAGCGCCTGCTGGACCTTTTGAAGCTCTACCTGTTCATCGGCGGCATGCCGGAAGCCGTGCAGGTCTACTCACAAAACCGTGACCTGGGAGCCGTGAGCCGCGTGCACGCCAGCATCATTGAAACCTACCGCGATGATTTTCCGAAATACGCTGCCCGCCGGGACCTGGCGCGAATGCTGGGCGTGTTCAACTTCGCGGCCATGCGGGCGGGACGCAAGGTGAAATACAGCAACATCTTTCCCGATCAACAGAGCGGCACACTGCGCCGCGACATCGACATCCTGGCGATGGCCCGCGTGATCGCCAAGGTGACGCACAGTCACTGCTCGGGACTGCCGCTTCAGGCAGACCTGAAGGAAAACGTTTTCAAGCTCCTGTTCCTGGATGTCGGCCTGATGAACGCGGTATGCGGCCTGAACTGGGCAACGATTTCAGGTCGTTCGAACGAGGCACTTGTGAATGAGGGAGCAATTGCTGAACAGTTCATTGGCCAGCACCTCGCCAACCTGATTGCCCAACGCCCCAATCGCGAACTGACTTATTGGCTGCGCGAAGGGCGTTCCAACAACGCGGAGGTGGACTACGTCGTGGAATTCGGCGGGCGCATCGTGCCCATCGAGGTCAAGTCGGGCCGCACGGGCACTTTGAGGTCCCTGCATCAGTTCGCCGCAGACAGGGGCAATGGCCTGGCAGTGCGCTTTCACGCAGCCGAACCCATTCTTCAGACGATCAACGCTCGTGCGATAACGAGCGCTGGCAGTGTCCCTGTCCGCTACCGGCTGCTGTCGCTGCCGCTCTACCTGGTTGAACGCCTCCCATGGATCATCGAGCGGCTGTAGACTCGAAACTCCCCTGGCCGGCCTCACGGCGCGGCCGTAATGCCGTGGTTCAGGAATGCCAGCGAGCATGAGCAACATCGATCCCGCAACCAGCCAATCGCTGTTCGAGCTATACCGGGCCGGCGCCTTCGATAAACTGGCCGACGAGGTACGTTCCCTGCTGGTTGATCACCCCGGCGAACTGGTCCTGCACACCCTGCTCGGCGCCGCCTGCCTGGAACTCGGGGACCACGATGCCGCCATCGAGAGCTACCGGGCGGCGCTGGCCGTACGGCCCCGATTCGCAAAGGCACACAACAGCCTGGGAATCGCCTATCTGCGCTCGGGCCGCCTGGCTGACGCCGCCCGCAGCTTTCAGCTCGCCATCGATAACGATGCCCGGTTCGCCGAAGCCCGATTCAACCTGGGCATAGTCTGCGAGAACGGGCGGCGCCTGCCCGAAGCGGCGCAGCAGTTCGAGCAGGCTGTCGCCCTGGAACCCGGTTACGCCAAGGCATGGAGCGCCCTGGCGAAAGTACGCTGGGAACTCGGCAACTACGAATCGGTCGCGGAGCACTATCGCCGGGCACTGGCCATCGACAACGGCTACCTGCCGGCCCACCGGGGCCTGTTGCAGTTTCTCGAGCAGTCCAATCGCACCGAAGAATTTCGCACGGCGCTCGCCCACGCCCGCGCGGCGCTCGGGGCCAACCATCCACTGGTGAGGATGCACGAGGGTCTCATCGCCACGATGCGGGACGACAACCGCACCGCCAGGACACTGCTGGAAAGCTGCGAATTCAACACGGCGGACTTAGACGGCCTGCACGACGAGAGAATGCGCCTTGCCCACCTGACGGGCATCTGCGACAAACTGGACGATATCGGTGGCGCCATGCAATACGCCGGGGAAGCGAACCGGCTGTCGGCCCGGTTAAGCGCCAGCAAGGGCATCGACAAGCAACGATTTCTCGCATTCATCGAGAACCGGAAACGGTATTTCCAGCGCGACAACATCGAGCAATGGCGCCCGGCGCGGCCGGCTCCCCAAGGCGAGCGCCCGGGCCGCCACGGCAACCGCCGACGGTCGTCGGGCGCACCGGGAAATGTGCCGCAACCCGTCTTCATCATGGGCTTTCCGAGGTCCGGCACGACACTAATCGATACCATGCTGCGTGGTCACCCGCAGGTTGAAATCGCAGAAGAGAGCGATGCGGCGGCGGCCATGGTCAACCGCCTGTCAGGGGCCGCCGACGACGACCTGCCTGCGCTCGGCGCCCTGTCCGAGAACGCGATCGAAAACGCCGGAACCGACTACCTCGAAAGGCTCGCCGGACAGGTCCGGCCATCCGCGACAACCACCACGATCATAGACCGCTTCGCCCTGAACATGATCTACGCGGGGGAAATACTCAGGGTGTTTCCCGATGCCCGGTTGATTCTCATGCTGCGCCATCCCGCCGACTGTACATTGAGCGCCTATCTGAGAACCTTCACGGAAACCTCGGCCAACGCCAGCTTCCATACCCTGGAAGAAGCTGCGTTCCTGTACGACGCGGTGTTCGGCCTCTGGCGGCAGTTCACCGAGGTCCTGACCCCGCGTGTATTGGAGGTGCGCTATGAAAACCTGGTGAATAACGCCGAGCAAACCTGTCGGGCCGTACTGGAATTTGTCGGGTTACCGTGGCACCCGGGCGTACTCGATCACAAAAGAACGGCCCGGGAACGGCCCTACATTCGAACCGCCAGCTACAACCAGGTCATCCAACCCCTGTACTCCGGGGCGAGCGGACGCTGGCTGCGCTACCGCGAATTCATCGAACCGGTATTGCCGACCCTGGACCCCTGGATCGACCGCTTCGGATATTCGACTTGATCGGCATGTCGCAGTGTGCCCCGCACTTTTGCACGACACAGGTCAATGTGCGCATCAACTGTCCGGGCGCCCTGTTTCGAAACCGCCTTCCCGAGCCAGCGCCGCATTCAGCACGCGCTGGGCAAACACCGCGTTGACGCCGATGTCGTTGCTGGCTGTCGTCAATGCCCGCCGGTCGGGGTGCAACCGCCCGCGCGTCGCCTCGATCAGGGCCCGGTAACGGCCCATTCCCTCTGGTTGCTGACCGTAGAGTACCCACAACTCGCGCCAGTCATGGGCGAAATCCCTGAGCAAGGCGCTGTAGATGCGCACCAGGTCCGGGTCGTTCGCTGGATTTTCCGAGAAATCCGCGACCAGGTCTTCCACCAGCGCCGCGCACTCCCCGGGGGCCATCACTGGCAGGCTGGTGAAACGCTCCAGGACCAATGCCGGCGGCTCGTCGGGCTTGTACGGGACGAAACTCGACGTTTCCGCCAGGTTTCCGGGAGCGCGCGATTCGGCTTCCCGCACCATCCCCCAGAACCGGGATGAACCGCAGAGATCGATCACCAGGTGCACCCGTTCGCGTGTTCCGGCATTGATCACGCGGTGCCTGCGCCAGGAATCGAAAATCCAGCAATCGCCGGCGCGCATGTGCAGCCTCTCGCGACCGCAATGGAAGATCACTTCGGGGGCGGTGATTACCGGGATATGAATTCTTACCCGGCTGAACCAGTGATAATTGAAATCCACATGCAGGCTCACCTCGGCGCCGGCATCGAGCTTCATCAGCCGCGAGCGGGAGAGCACCTCCCCGAAACTCGCCATCACCTGCTGCATGTAAAGGCAGCGCTCCAGGTGCGGCGTCGGCTTCTTTTCACCCTCGAAGGAATCGTTGTCCCCACCGCCGCTTGAGATCAAGGCAATCGCCGAATTTCCCCGCATCCTGCTCGGATGCCGCATCCAGCGGGTGTTGCCGAGGCCACCCACCTCCTCTTCGAGCCGTTGCGCATCGAAGCGGAAGGGCAGCCGTATGAAAGGCTTGTTAAGGCGCACTCACCGCACTCCATTGCGCGGGCAGTCAGGCAAACACCCGACCCGGGTAACAGCCCAAATTACCTTCAACACCTTGATACCGCCCGGTTTGTTGTCCACCGCTCGCACACGGCAAGCAGTGTTCTGTCAGCCCCGGCTTTCGTCAAGTCGTGTTTATGCGACCTGCGCGTTGCGCCCTACTTCAGCTCCGTCAGCGACTGGTAGGTCAGCACCTTCATCTCCGTGCGCAGCGGCCAGGGTGAACCCATGAGCTGGATCATGCCGATGGTGATCACCTCTTCGACGGGGTCGATCCAGAACAGCGTCCCCGCGGCGCCGCCCCAGTTGTATTCGCCCGGGGAACCGATCACGCCGCTCCGCACGGCATCGGTCAGCACGCCGAAACCCAGGCCGAAGCCGAAGCCGTCGCCCCGCAGCGTGTCGGCGGGGCTTTCGCCGGCAGCGGTTGCGGACAGTGCGCCGGGAAGATGGTCGATCGCCATGTATTCCACCGTTTTCGGGCTCAGGATGCGCACGCCGTCGAGTTCGCCGCCGCGGCGCAGCATTTCGCAAAAGCGCAGGTAGTCCATGGCCGTGGAGACGAGGCCGCCGCCGCCGGAGAACAGGGTCGTGTCGGTGTAGCCGATGAATACGTCGCCTTCAAGCTGCTCGAGCCTTTCGTTCTCGCCATCCCAGGTGTGATTGGGCAGGAACCGGTCCATCTTTTCGGGCGGCACGTTGAAGAAGGTGTCTTCCATACCGAGAGGGTCGAACAGCCGTTCCTTCAGGAACTCATCGAACGGGAGGCCGGACAGGCGCTGCACGACCAGCCCGGTGACATCGACGGCAACGCTGTAGTGCCACTGCGCGCCGGGCTCGAACTTGAGCGGAATTTCGGCAAGCTTTTCGGCCAGTTCGTCGAGGTCTTGCGACTGCCAGAGGTCGGCCTCGTTGTAGAGCTTGTCAACGGTATCGTCGGGATTGAAACCGTAGGAGAGGCCCGTGGTGTGGCTCAGCAACTGCTGCATGGTCATGCGGTTTTCGGCGGGCCGGATGACGCCGTCCTCGCCGAGCACGGTCAACTCTGCGAACTCCGGAACGAACTTGTCGACCGGGTCGGTAAGCTGGAACAGGCCCTCTTCGTAGAGCATCATCGCCGCCACGGCGGTAATCGGCTTGGTCATCGAGAAGATGCGGAACAGCGCATCTTCCGTCATCGGCCGCTCGTCCCCGGCGCCGCGCTGCCCGACCGCCTCGAAATGCACGATGGCGCCGTCTCGGGCAACAAGGGTCACCACGCCGGCAAGCTTGCCTTCGTCGACGTAGCGTTGCGTCAGCGCGGTGATGCGATCCAGCCGTTCGGCAGACATGCCGACACCTGCGGGATCCTGCACAGCCAGGTCGGCGGCGGCGGCGCTTGCGGAAAATACCAGCAGGACACTGGCTATCAGGGTTCTCATCGGAAGTCTTCTCCAGGCTATTGGCGGCGGGTCCGGCTAGGGCCGCCGCGCAAAAGGAGCGGACAATGATGGCTTGGCGGTCGCCGGTCAAGAGCAGTGCCCGTTCTGACGACGATCTTGCAGACGATCTCGCAGACGATCTCGCAGACGATCTCGCACATGAGAATTTCGGATCGGTTCACGGCAGTCCGCCCGGTCTGACGGCCGGTCTCCCCCGGCCGCGATACGTCACGGGCCGGAGCGAGGCGGGCCGTCGCCTGACCCACATTTTTCGTCGCATACCGCGCCCTGCAACCGTGCTATCTTTCGGCCGGGAACGCTGCCCGCAAAAGGGTCCGCCGGAGGATGCTGAATGAACACCGATGTCATCATTACCTGCGCGGTCACCGGGGCCGGCGATACCGTCGGCAAGCACCCCGACATGCCCGTCACCCCCGAACAGGTTGCCGATGCCGCCATCGATGCGGCCAAGGCCGGCGCGGCAATCGTCCATTGCCACGTGCGCGACCCGGTGACCGGCAAGGGCGCCCGGGACACCGCGCTCTACCGGGAGGTGGTCGCGCGCATCCGGGACAGCGCCACCGACGTGGTGATCAACCTGACTTCCGGCATGGGCGGCGACCTGTTCATCGGGCCGGACGAGATGCCTACGGAATTCGGCGAGGAAACCGACCTGGTCGGCGCACTCGAGCGGATTCCCCACGTTGAAGAACTGTTGCCGGAAATCTGCTCCCTGGACTGCGGCTCGTACAACTTCGGCGAAGGCAGCCTGGTTTACGTTTCCACCCCCGACATGTTGCGCCGGGGTGCAAAGCGCATCCAGGAACTCGGCGTCAAGCCAGAACTCGAGATATTCGATTCCGGCCAACTGAGTTTCACCCTGCAGATGATCGACGAGGGCCTTATCGACGACCCGCCGCTCTTTCAGCTCTGTTTCGGCATCCCCTGGGCAGCGCCCGCGGATGTGGGTGTTTTCAAATCCTGGGTGGAGATGCTGCCGGCGAACGCCAACTTCACGGCATTTGCGATCAGCCGCAACCAGATGCCCTTCGCTGCCCAGTCGGTGCTGCTCGGCGGACACGTGCGGGTGGGGCTCGAAGACAATCTCTATCTGCAACGGGGCGTCTTCGCCAGCAATGCGCAACTGGTCGACCGCGCCCGCAACATCGTCGAACTGATGGGCTGCCGGGTGCTCGGGCCGGACGAGGCGCGCGAGCAATTCGGCCTGACCAGGCGCGCCTGAACTTCCCGGATTGAGATCTTGGTCAGGCCATCCGATTCGTCCACAGAATCCTTGAGCGGCCCTGATGTGGACATTTGTGTTGCATTTGCATCCTACCTCTCCAAGTTGCGGAGCAACTTGAACACGTCGCCAGCAGGTGACGCGCCGCATCGCCAGCAGGTGACGCGCCCAGACCGTTCATTCGCGGATAACGTCGCCGAATGAGTCATGGGACCACTACCCCAATAAAAACAGCACCTTAGCAAAATATCCGTGCCTGTCACCAAAAAATGCCAAATTCGGCGGGCACTTGAGCGGGATTCATGCAGGGAGAATTACCTACTCCGTGAATCCATCCAACCACTGCAACATGATGTTTTGGAGAACGTCGCGAGCCTCGAACAAAAAATAGACCCAATCGCCGACGAACCAAATTGCCAAAATTACCAGTGCCGCCCGTAATGCCAAGACAACGATGCTCCATGCGGCGTCGAAGGTATGCACGACGCTTCGCATGAGTCGCCACCACCACGACTTTATCGGATATCCGGACGCCCACAATTCGTCAGCCTTTTCGTAAATCGAATAGTTCTGTTCTGGAGATTTGTTGCTCTCTGCCAACTTGACCAACTTGTCGCTTGAGGCAGCGGCGAATTTCAGTTCAATGGTGAACGGCCCAACTCCATTAGACCGGCGTTTGACCCGCCCCACCACTTCGCCGGTCAAAGGGTCGATCACAGACCACAGTTGAATATTTTTGGCTTGGCCTTTTTCGTCGTAGTCATTCGCGGCGACGTTGTACGGGTGGTGTCGCCGGTAGTAGTCAAATTGGTTTCTCCGCCCGACGGGCGGTGCTTGTTCGTTTTGCCCAGCGCCCGATGCTTCGCCCACAGGCTTCGTGGTGTCCATTTGCGTCAATGTCCATCGCCGAAAGCCCGCACCCTAACCGCTGGCGTGCCGCGCCGACAACAGGCAAAAAAAACCCGCCGTGAAGCGGGTTCTCTCCGGGGCTTTTTCCCAGTCTACATGGAACGCGGATGCCCCTAGTCGCGGTTGCTATGCCCCGTGGAGACCCCAGTTGGGAGGGGCAGGGAGTTCCGCGTCATTCTCGTTTCTGTGCGAGGGCGGTGGCGGCTAACGCGAAGCGACCAGCACGCGCACCGTTTCCCCGCCGGTAACGGCAGGGTTCGAGCGCACCCAAAAGGGCAGCGAATCCGTCGCGGTGCTGAACGGCACATAGGTCCGGCTGCCGGCAACGATGTAATCGTTCTGGTCCGTCGGGGCCGCCGCCCGGCGCGCCCACAAGACTGACTCGCCGCTCCGCACATAAAGAAGGTGCGAACCATCGGGCAGCCCAAGCGCGACGTTTGCCGGCGTGCTGGTCACTTCGACATGGTTTCGGGTCTGGGAAAAATCAAAGGCCATCGTTGTCACTCTCCGTTTAGCAGGCCGCTTGTCGCCAGGGCTTCATTGACCGCCACGCCCCCGGCAACCAGTTTTTGAAAGGCGGTCGCCCGGCCTTGCAGGTCATGGGCATACAGGCCGTCGAACGACAGGCTAACGGGCGCTTCCAGTTTCGCGCTCAGTTCGCGTTCCAGGGCACGGGCCAGGGGTTGCACGGTCAGGGTCAGATACCGGCGGAAACTCTCCCGTTGCGCGGTGCCGTCGCTGTTATCGAACAGGGCCGGAGGGGTGCCGCATGCGGCCAGTACCGCGTTGAAAGCATCCGTGCGAATGGTGGCCAGGGCTTGCGGTGGTTGCGGGCCAAGCCGGTTTGCTTGCCAATCTCGATTCGGTGCCGCCGCCTTGCCTTCGCCCCAACCGGCGGATGTCGTCTCCACCAGCACCGCCTTGCCGCGTGCGGTGCGGATGTCCAGTTTCACGGCCGCGAGCGGGTCATCTGCGCCGCCGTCGCCCCCGTCGGCCGGAACCGGGAGAATATGCGCGAGCGGTCCGGCGGATTCATCCGCAAGCGACCGTTCCGTTTCGGATTGCAGGCGAGCGGTCAGGGAAGCCCAGGAAAGCGGCCCGACTCCCGTATAGGGCTGGCCGGGGGTTGCACCCCATCGGGCATGGACCACGCCAGCGTTCGGCAGGTATCGGGTCGTGCTGGTACTCGGCCCGTACATGGTCGCCCGGCATCGCCACGAATCGGGGTGCGCGTTGCCTTCCCAGTGCCAGGAACTACAGGGCAACAGGGCCACGGTGCCCCGGCTTACTTCGATGATATGAACGCTATCGCCCCGGCGCACAAGATCGCGCCCCACAAGGGCCAGGAAACCCGGCGTAATGGCATCTTGTGCCCAGGCCGGGCCATTGACATCGGCACTGGCGAAAGCCCGGCTCAGTGCCCCGCTGGCCGCTTCCACGGCCGCCGTGGAACCGGCATCCGCCGCCTTGCCGGCGGCTTGCGATTCAATCAGGCGAACCACGGCATCGGTGAACGTGCCGCCCGACTCCCGGCGTTCCGTCTGCTTGTTCCAGAATGGCAGCATCATGACGAGTAGCTGCCGGTTGCGCGGATGTACCGGCGGCGGCCGATTTCCTCCACCTGATCCACGACGAACCGGCGGCCGTCGTCATTGATGACCGCCCCCGGCCCGATCATCGGATTGTGGCGCAGCACGTAGGCGGTCGAACCGGTCACGCGGAACCCGGCATCGCCCAGGTCGCGCCCTTCGACGGTTGCCTGATCGTCGCGCCGTGCCCAGGTCAGAACGGTTTGCACCCCAGGCACCCATTCTCCAAATTCATTGCGCATGCCGCCGCCCGCCAGGGTGATGGATACCCGGATATCGAGCGGTTGCCGGGAACGGTCGCGTTGCTCGCGTCGAAGGTCGGGCATCAGATCGCTCCCGCCCGTCGCACCTTCCAGGGCGAAAGTAGGGCCATGCCGCCGGAATTGCGGAACGCGGCAGCGAAGCGGTCCCCGCCCGGCGCTTCCGGGGCATCGAACAAGTATCCCGCCAGCCGGATTTCGGCTTCATCCAGAACGGCCGCCGGGGCATTCGGCGCGTACCGCTCGCAAACGGCTTCGGCGGTTGCCAGCAGGCCGGAAAGTATGCGCTGCAAGTCATTGCTGATCGACTCGCCCGCGCTGGCCAGCCGAAGCGAAACTGCAAGGTCTGTCACGCTTAGAGCCATACCCGCGACCTCCGGGCAGACTTGCCGGCAATGGTTGCGGCGGGCCAGCCCTCGACATCGCTGGCACCTACCAGCACGGCTTTCAAATGAACCTTGGTGTAGGTCGCCACGCCATCTTTCTCCACGTATTCCGATAGGTCTTGATCGAAGACCGGTCTCGTCAACAAGTTGACGCTTCCGGCACTGGCGGCCAGATCGTCGGCGGCGGTCGTGGCGGGCAGGTTCGCTTCGACTTTCAGCTCCCCGTCAGACTTCGTGAACTTCAGCGTGCCCTTCTGGCGGCTCGCCATGGCACTGTCGAACGTGCCGGTTATCAACAGGGTATCCCGCTGGCTTTCTAGGGCTTCGTCGAAAGCGTCTTCAGTGAATTTCACGACATCGCATGAACCGCGATGGCAGCGGCACGTCATCGGCTTGCCGAACGGGATGCGCCCCGACAGGCTGAACCCGCGTGCCCGGACTTCCGCCGTGCTGGCCGGATAGGACGGCTCAGGGACCAGCCCTATGCCGGCCAGGGCCGCCCCAGTCACAACCCGAATGCCGGACTCCCGCCGTTCGGATTGCGCCCGGAATTCCACGGAAAAGCCCTTCAAGGTGCCGTCGCGGACTTGGGTTAGCGCGGCGTCATGTAGTGGGGTTTCGGGCAGCGTGGCGGTCACGGTCAGGGCATCCGGTGCGTCGGTCAGTTCCAGGCCGCCGCCGCCCGTCCAGGCGAGCAGGCGGCTTTCATCGTGGCGTAGGTCCAGCCAGCGGGTCCGGTTGTCCAGGGTGAACGCGCCCGGCTCGAATCGCTCGCGGTGCGTCGGCGAAACGTCACCATATCGTATGGCCGGCCCGGTCAGGGTGCGCCCAGCGGCCCGGCATTCAATCCCAGAATAATGGCGCTCGATGGTCACGGTTCACGCGACTTTGTACGCCACCTGCGCGTAGGCATCGGGTTGCGTCACGACGACATCGCCCAGCAGTACATGCAGGGTGAAAAACCGCTGCCCGGCCGCGCTGCCGGAGTAGATATCGTCAATGCTGATCGAATTCCAGTGTGGGCAGACCGCCGTTCGCATTCCGGTGCGGCCCTTGCGGTAAAGGATTGCCTGTTGAACGTCGCTAGCGGGCAGCGGCATCCGCTTATTCGTCCAAAATCCGCCGGTTGCCGACATCGCGTAGGCGGCGGCGGACAACTCGCCTTTGTAGCTGGCGGCGCTCTGGAACGTGCGGGCCGACAAGGCATAGGTGGCCGGCCCGACGACGATTCCGACATCGGCCAGCGTCGAAGCCCACAAACCATCAATGCCGCCGGCATGCGTGGCGGCAAAGGCATCGAAATCGGCCACGGCCGTCGGGTCGTCAGGGTCCGTCAGACTGGCGAGCATGCCTTTCAGGTTCGGCGCTTGGCCATCGCCGTTGATGGCCGCATCGTCCAGGGCATCCGACAGGACCAGGGACAGGTTTTCCCGAAGAATTGACTCAAAATTCCCGACTCCCACACTGGCCACGTCTTCGATGGCCACGGCCATCCGGGCCGAAATGCGCTTCGGTGTGACCGTGGTTGGTGTGAACGCGGCGGCAGTCGCTTCGGCGGCTCCTCCTTTCGACTTTGCGGCGGCGGTCAGGTTCGTGGTCAAGGTCGCGGTTGCGTAGCTGCCCGATTCAACTCTCGGCATTTCGATTCCCAGGCGGGGCGCAATCGAAGGCGCGAACACGGCAGGCAACAGGGGGGCGAGATTTACGCCCACAGTGCCCGGCGCTCCGGTCACGGCATCGGCCCGCTTTTCCGTCGGGGCGGCGGTATCCCACAATTCGAGCGGAATGCCTGCCCCGGCCCCGGCGGCGGCTTGCAGTTCGGCTTCGGCCCCGTTCACGGCCCGCCCGGCCAGTGCGGCTTGAAGGTACGCGGCAAGGGACGCCTTACCGCGCAGTTCAAGGCGCTCGCGCATCTCGGCATCGGGTTCCGTTTCCAGGGCGCGCTTTTCATCGTCGGCTTCGGCCACGATGGCGGCGCGCAGTTCGACTTCAATCTGTTGCATGCGGCCGGTCAGGGCGGCCAGTTCGGTCCGCTGTTCGTCGGTGATTTCATCGGCGGCGAGCAGTTCGTTGATTTTTTGACGCTTCTCGGAGTGTTCGACCTGTAGGCGCTGGGCTGGTGTCATGTCGGCAGGGTTCCGTCTGATATTGCGCCGATATTCTAAGCCTTTGATTTGCAAAGAAAAATAGTTGACATGGGCTGGGATATCCGTAGGGCGGCCAAATGGCCGCCCCCTAGTAAGCGATTGAAAAATAACGGGTTTGTCTAAATTCGATTGACAAGGGCCATCCACGCCAGCCGTTCCGGGCCAGCCGTCATGTTTTCGCGGGAAGTCTTTTGTAGATGGCATCGACGGCAAAGCGTCTGGAGATTTTCACTTCCATACAGGTCGCCGCCCTTGTGCAGCGGCACGACATGATCGACTTCGAGCCTCCCGGCCGTCCCACACTTCCGGCAGCGCCAGCCGTCTCGGTTCAGCGTGGCCCGGCGGACGGCAACCCAGCGCACCCGGTCTAGCTTGGTATGGAACCGGCTCAATGTCGCCGCCATGCGTCCTGATCGGGCGCGCTTGGGATGAACGAACCGCCATACGCCGGGCCGGAATCGCAGAGACTCCGATACAGGCCGCCACGCCAGCGCACAAACGCGACATGCACATAGCTGACCCACGGACTCCACGCCGGAATGCCGGAAGTGTTGACCTCCGCAAGCATGCCCGTGATTTCACGGAACATTTGATTCATCAGCGGGCGGCTGATCGTCGGCCCGCCGGGCAGGGCATATTCCAGCGTCCAGCCGGTGTCCCGGCTGATCGGGTCAGACTTCAGTTCAGGAATCTCCCGCTGGCCGGCATCGGCCCAGGGGCGAATCTTCAGGGCTTCGGTGTCGCGGCTCATTACCCGGCCAGCGTCGAACGCACCCGGCCCGTCCTGGCCGGACGGGTCAGCGACCGATTCAACACGCCAGCGGCCAGCGTCAACGCGGCGGCCACGTCATCCCGGCAAGTGTTATTCGTGCCGGATTTGACCAGCCGCATGGAACCCTGATCGTCGTTTTTCACCAGCGCAACCGCCAGCGAAGCCGCGCACAAGTCCCGGCAGCCCTCCACAACCGCGAGCGGGCCATCCTTAGCCACCTTGCGAAGACCACGGATGTCTGCGCTCGCCTCACTCCAGCGTGCAACACGCGGGACTATGGGCACGTTCCCAGCGATGTCTTGCAGTTCCGCAAGCCGGAACCTATCGCAAATGATGGAGTCGGGCTGCCCCCATTGCGACCGGGCCGCCCCGATCAACATGGCGGGCGGTTGCACCCGTAGACCGCTCGCAACCCGGAGCGCCCCCGTATCCACAAGACGCTGATAGGTGCCAGCGGGTACACGGTCCCGTTTCTCTTGCTGCCGGATGCCGGGCACGCCGGGCGCAACCGCCACGGCATCAACCCGACCGTTCCGCCAGACCGCGACCGCTGCCGACCATGCCCGGCCTCCGCCCAGATCAACCCCGACCACGGGCCGCCCGACCGGGCCGGGAACGGGACGGGTAATCACGCGCTCCCAGTCATCCACCGATAGCAGCATTTCCGACTCGTCGGCGGTCGGCAGGTTCAACCGATACGACATGAACCGGGCCTTCAGCCGGGTATCCCGTCGCGCTTCGTCGCGCTCTTCCAGTAGCGTCTGCCGAAAGCCCGCGTCAATCTCTGACAGCGGATTGGCTCGCCGGATGGTGCCCCATTGATCCCAGCGTTTCGGGTCACCTTGTAGGGCTTGCACGTAGGTACTCCCGTGGCTGCCCCGTTCGATCATCTGCCCCCACCAGCCGCGCGGGTCACTCGGCGCAATCGTGCCGACATACAGAACGCGCAGATCGGAACCAGGCTTCCCTTGCGCCGTCTGCGCCGCATCGTGCATTAGCTGCCCCCCGGCAACCTCGAACGATCCCGGCTCATCCATTACCCACAAGGGCACACCTACCACGCCCATGGCGCGCTTCCCCGATGACGACACAACCCGCAGCCGCGTGTTAGTCGGGACATGGGTAATGCCGATCCGTTGCGCGGAGTCTATGAACCGATACCCGCCCATCGGTTCCAGCCATGCCCGGATAGGTCGGTAACACAACCGCGCTTGTTCGATTGAAGCGGCCCCGAGTAGGTACTCTGACCCCGGTTGATGCCAAGCATCCCCCGGAGTCATGCAGCGGGTCAGGATGTAGCTGGAGAGAGTTGTCTTGCCATTGCCACGGGGCAGACTAAGGGCGGCAGTACGGATGCCCGGAGCGAATGCCCGGCTCAGAAAGCGCCGCTGGAAGGGCCGAAGATTGAGCATTGATTGCTGCATCGAAAAGTACCCGCTCCGGAACAGGGGGATGTCAAACGTTTTGGCGGTGCCATCATGCGGGTCGCCCGTCGATGTGAACGGACAGGTGAGCAATCAACTTCGGCCCGCGATGGCCCACCAGTTCCTTGCCTGCCCCTTGTGTGCCTTTCTTGCGTTTTTTCTGCCATTGCGACAAACCCGGCCCGCTGAAACCCTGATAAGACCGCCGGATTTCATCCAGTGCGGCTTCGCCAGCCCGCCTAGCCAAGTCACGGGATGGCTGCTTTTCCGTTAGCAAAACGGCCCTGAAGGCCGCATGCGACGCGCGGAGGGCTTGCCTAAATGCAGGCCGCTCGGGAAGGTTCGTATCACGGTCTCCAAACTCCAAGCGGCTCGCAAGCCCAGACATCGCGCCATGGAACCCGACGGTTACAGACCGTGGCGCTCGCCGTGCAGCAGCACGTTGCTTGGCAAGGTGCGCCTTCAGCCGATTACCCCCTTTAACGGGCATTGCTGGCGACCTCTTCGCCTATGCGCGCGTGGCGTTTTTCACTGGCGATCCATGGGCGCGGTCTGCGCCCGGTGCCCCGGTTGGATGGCAGTTTTAAATCCCATGCCCGATTCTTAACCGCCACGTAGGTTCGACCGATAGTTTCAGCGTACTCGCGGAGCCGTGCATTTCCCATCAATTTCCCGACTTCACGATTTAGCGCGACTACCTCTTCTAGCCCAGCGTCCTCGGCTTGCGTCCATTCACGTCCGGCCATGTGTCACCAGTCCGTCCTTTCTCTGGCCCGAATGATAACAAATAACGAAAACCTATTGTTTTTATACGGATATAGAATTCGGTCAACTATTTTTTGCGGGGGAAAGTTGGAGTATAAAAGGTCAAAGGGCGCTCGATTGAGCGCCCCTTGGCAGTTCGTTACAGTTGACGCCGGACGAACCGCAGACATGAATTGTCCGCACCAATAAGCCCGAAGTCAACCAAACAAACCGCCCCTTGCGTGCTTTCGGGAATAGATGGCGGTTGGTTGACTTGGCTGCCATTAAAGACGGTGCGGCGCGCTTGGACATGGCCGCAAGCATGGGAACACCACGGCGGCACTGGAACGGGCTTGTGGAAACAAGCGGGCCGACAGGGTGAGCCGGGTACATCCGGGAAGCGGCCCTAGCAGGGAGCGTGTACGCAACCCTGCCGCCTTGTTGATTGGCGTGGCTCCGGTCGGCAAGTGT
This sequence comes from Pseudomonadales bacterium, assembly GCA_963663395.1. Classification (GTDB taxonomy): domain Bacteria; phylum Pseudomonadota; class Gammaproteobacteria; order Pseudomonadales; family Azotimanducaceae; genus Azophilus. The sequence continues at coordinate 1,246,759 of OY760226.1, read as the reverse complement.
GCGAACCAGCGACCCCTAGCACATAGCAGGGGAAGCTGGTTTGCACCTTGAAGAAAGAGCGTTCACCAATCGGCAAGGGGAAGGGAAGGCAGCAACCCAAGTCACCTATTACGTTCAGCGCATCAGGGCAACGGCGCGTCGCTCGAATTCATCCCAGGAATCTTCGAGTTCCCACAGGGCATCCTGCAACGTCGCGCGCTTTTCTTCGCCAGCTTCGACGGCGGCCAGGAATTCGGCTACTTCCATGGTGAGCATGGCCGCGCTTGCGTACAGTTCGACGGTCGCGAGCATCGGCGGTTTGAGTTCGACTACTCCGGCTGCCATTGCAGTTCACTCGCGGCGGCTTCGTGGAATGCCTTCCAAGACTCCCTGGCGGCCGTCAGGGCATTAGCTTGCCGCTCCGGGTCCGGCAATTCAGGTTCCCCGTAGCTGAACCCGTCCATTGCCAAACACAAGCGCGAAAGCGCGTATGTCATGTCCAGGGTCGCTGCCTGTAGGTGGTCCATGGTTTCGCCTTGTCGTTGCTCGCATGGAACTGTAACAAAAGAAGAAGGGGGCCGAAGCCCCCCCTTCCGTCAAGCGCCATCGGCAGCTATGCGGCCTTGACCGCTGCCGCCTTCGTCGCTGGGCCGGCCACGAAGCCGCCCCACGATTCCATGATTGCCCGGCGGGCTTCCAGCATTGTGGAACGAAGGTAGGCCCGGCGGCTCGCGCTTCCTACGACATGCCCGATGCACCTTTCGATGGTCGCTTCGTCGGCATCCGTGTTTTCCATCGCCCAGGTTGCGAACGTGGTACGGAACCCGTGGACGGTGACTTGATCGTCAAGCGTGCCTTTCAGCCGTCGCACGGCTTCGCCGCCGATGGGCTTTCGACCGTTGCGGAACACGTAGTCACCAGCGCCCGGCAGTGCGCGGGCTTGTTCCAGTACCGCGAGCATGGCGTCAGTCAGGGGAACGTCCCATTCGTTCGACTTCTTCATGCGACCGGCGGGAACGGTCCAGACTTTTGCATCCAGGTCGAATTCCGACCATCGCGCCTTGCAGGCTTCCTGCAAGCGGCAGCCGGAAAGCATGATCCATTGGAGGGCCAACCTTGCCGGGGCGCTCCGGGTCGATGCAGCGACCGCCCGGAAGAACGACGGCGCGTTCCGGTACGGCAGGCTTTCGTGATGCTTGCATTCGGCGGGCTTGGCCAGCATCACCTTTGCGGCTTGGCGGGATACGTTCTCTTTCACGACGCCATGCGCAAGCAGCATGTCAAAGGTCAGGTTGAGGTAGCCAAGCGCCTCATTGCCCATGTTGGTGGAACGGTCGATTGATGCCTGGATGTCTTTCGGTTCGATGGCATCAACGCGGCGGTTCACCAATCGGGCCGCGTGGCTTTCCGTCACTTTCTCCCATCGCCGTTCCGTCTTGGCAGGATTCTTCCACGTTGCCTTGCGTGCCTTGATGCAGTCGGCAATCGCTTCGCGCAAGGTCGGCGCGAGTGTGGCCGCTTCGATGGCGTTCTGTTGAACGATTTCGGGTTGCGGGTTGATACCCTGCCGGGCTTTCTTCTTGGCCATCATTGCCTGTTCGCGGGCTTCGTCGATGCTGACGAGATTGGCGGAGCCAAGCCCGAGCGTCACTTGCCGCCCAGTGCCTTTGACGACGCCGCGCCAGTGCCAGAACTTCCGGCCCCGAGAATCGACACACAGGGAGAGACCGAAACCGCTTGCGTCAGTGTGTCGCCCTTGCGGTGCCCGTTCGATGAATCGTTTGGTGAGGTTGCGTCGTGCCATGTCCGTTCCAAAAAAGTACCAAGAAATCGGGTACTATTCTCGCAAATTGGCGTTGACTTCGGAATTGGACAGGGACGGAAAATGCCTGAAAAAACCGCATGTTGCGAGTATACGGATACCGGATTCAGCGGCTTAGGTGGTGCGGGAGGGACCATGAGTCAAATTCCCTCCCCGTCGCTGTTTTCTCGTCGGGCCGGGGTATCTCCCCGTTAGCCGTATAACGGGCGTCGCTGCGGCAGAACGATGCGCGAGCACACTCACACCTACGGAATCATCGGCACCGGCGTGATTGGCGCGGGCTGGACGGCACGCGCCCTGGCCCATGGCCTCGACGTCGTAGCATGGGACCCGGCTCCAGGCTGGCAGGCCGGGTTGCTGGCCGCGGTAGAGAATGCCTGGCCAGCCTTGACCGAGCTGGGCCTTTACCCGGATGCCGACCGCCGACGGCTGCGCTTTGCGGAATCCATGGAGGATGTCTGCACCGCCGCCGATTTCATCCAGGAGAGCGCTCCGGAGCGTTTGGCCCTGAAACAGGGCCTGCACGCCCGGATCGATGCCGCAACCGCCGCGGACGTCATCGTCGCTTCCAGCACCTCCGGACTCCTGCCCACCCACCTGCAGTCCGGATGCCGCCATCCGGAACGGCTGGTGGTCGGACACCCGTTCAATCCCGTCTACCTGCTGCCGCTGGTGGAAGTGCTGGGAGGAGAACAGACAGCCCCCGGGAGCATCGAGTCGGCCATGGCAATCTACCGGAACCTGGGCATGCACCCGCTGCGGGTGCGCACCGAGATCGAGGGGTTTCTCTCCGACCGCCTGCAGGAAGCCCTGTGGCGGGAACTTTTGCATCTGCTCGACGAAGACGTGGCGACCACTGAAGAACTCGATGCCGCAATCGTCTACGGCCCCGGGCTGCGCTGGGCCTTCATGGGCACCTGCCTGTCGTTTCACATGGCCGGCGGCGACCGGGGCATGGCGGATTTCATGAAACAGTTCGGCCCCGCGCTCAAGCTGCCCTGGTCCCGACTCGAGGCGCCGGAACTGACCGCTGCACTGATCGGCAAGCTGGCCGACGGAACCCGGCGGCAAGCCGCGGGACGCAGCGTCAAGGAACTGGAGCGATTGCGCGACGAATGCCTGGTCGCCATCATGCAGGCGCTCAGACGCTTCGAGATCGGCGCAGGCATAACGCTGGCGGAAAACGAAGCGCGCCGCTCGGGCGAGGGGTAACGGGACGATGCCCCAGCCCGACGAGAAAACAGCGACCGGGAGGGATTTTGACTCATTTGACAACCCCCTTCCGCGAACAAGAGGTTTAGCCGAACCTGACGTGGAGGTGATGACGAACAGGGCGTTTCCGCACCCCGATGAGACATCGCTCGAGGGTGAAATCCTGGCCAGGTCAACGACCGTGACACACGAGTTGGTGGTGTAGTGGACTTCGCTCTCACCTCCGAGCAACAGATGGTGGTGGACACCGTACGCGGGTTCGTGGAGCGCGAGTTGTACCCTCTCGAGGAAGAGGTCGAGAGCAGCGGCCAGGTGCCGCCGGAAGTCGGCGAAGAGATCAAGCGGAAGGTAATCGATCTGGGTTTCTACGCGCCGAACCTGCCTGCGGAGGTGGGCGGCGGGGGCCTCGATCACCTCACCTTCACCCTGCTGGAACGGGAACTCGGCCGGCCGTCCATGGCGCTCAGCGTTTTCTGGGGCCGGCCGTCGGGAATCCTGATGGCCTGCAACGCAGAACAGCGTCAACGCTACCTGCTGCCGTCGGCCCGCGGCGACCGCTTCGATGCCCTGGCCATGACCGAGCCCGCCGCCGGTTCCGATGTGCGGGGCATGCAGTGTTCGGCGCGCCCAGACGACGGCGACTGGATCATCAACGGCAGCAAACACTTCATCTCCCACGCGGACCTCGCCGACTTCGTCATCGTCTTCGTCGCCACCGGCGAAGACGAGACGCCCCGCGGGCCCAGGAAGCGCATCACCTGTTTCCTGGTGGACCGGGGTACACCCGGCTTCGATATCCGCCCGGGCTACGATTCCGTCTCCCACCGGGGATATCGGAACTGCATCCTCGATTTCGACGACTGCCGCGTGCCGGCTGCCCAGGTTCTCGGCGAGGTAGACAGGGGATTCGACCTGGCCAACGAGTGGCTGTATGGAACCCGGCTCACCGTGGCCGCCATGTGTGTGGGCCGCGCTCGCCGGGCATTCGACCTGGCCCTTTCACACGCCGCACAACGGCACCAGTTCGGACAGCCGATCGGCCGCTTCCAGGGCGTCTCCTTCAAGCTTGCCGACATGGTCACCGAGATCGATGCGGCTGACTGGCTGACGCTCAGCGCCGCCTGGCGCCTCGACGGGGGCCTGCCGGCCGACCGGCAAATCGCCTCCGCCAAGCTGTACGCCACGGAGATGCTCGCCCGGGTTACGGATGAAGCCGTCCAGATTCACGGCGGCATGGGGCTGATGAGCGACCTGCCGCTGGCCCGATTCTGGCGCGATGCGCGGGTGGAGCGCATCTGGGACGGCACCTCCGAGATCCAGCGCCACATCATCGGGCGCGACCTGCTGCGCCCGCTGGGCTCGTGAACGATCCTGCACAGGTGCGTACCCGGCTCGACAGGCTTGCCGGCGTCGATGGTGGCGAAAGACGCCCATGGAGCCGGCGTCTTCCCAGGCTGTTAAGGCCGCGGAGCATCGCCGTCATCGGCGGCCGCAGCGCGGCCGAGGTTGTCAGGCAATGCGAACGCATGGGCTACGACGGCGAAATCTGGCCCGTCCACCCCACGCGGACGAACGTCGCAGGGAGGGATGCGTTCCGCTCGGTAGCCGCCCTCCCCGGTTCGCCCGATGCCACCTTCATCGGCATCAACCGCCATGCCACCGTCGAAGCCATCGCCGAACTGTCTCGCCTGGGTGCAGGCGGCGCAATCTGCTACGCGTCCGGATTTCAGGAAAGCGCGGACGGCGCCGACCTGCAGCGCGCACTGGTGGTGGCGGCAGGCGAAATGCCCATCATCGGGCCGAACTGTTACGGAATGCTCAACTATCTCGACGGTGCGCCCCTGTGGCCGGACCAGCATGGCGGGCGGCGCCTCGACCCGAACGAAAGCGGTGTCGCCATCGTAACGCAGTCGTCCAACATCGCCGTTAGCCTGACCATGCAGCAGCGGGGCCTGCCACTCGCCTATGTGGTTACCGCCGGCAATCAGGCCCAGTTGGGTGTCTCTGACCTGGCGGCTGCCATGCTTCGCGACACTCGGGTCAGCGCCCTTGGCCTGCACGTGGAGGGGTTCGACTCGATCCCGGGCTTTGAGGCGCTGGCGGCAATGTCGCGGAAGCGCAGTGTGCCCGTAGTGGTCATGAAGACGGGCCGCTCGGAACGAGGGCGCACCGCAACGTTCAGTCACACGGCCTCCCTGGCCGGGTCCGAAGCCGGCGCCCAGGCCTTCCTCAAGCGGCTGGGGTTCGCTCGTGTCCTCGGCATCGGGCAACTGCTGGAGACATTGAAATTCCTGCACGTGCACGGATCCCTCGACGGCAATCGCGTGGGCGCCATGTGCTGTTCCGGCGGAGAGGCCAGCGTGGTGGCCGATGCCGCAGATGAATCCGCACTGACCTGCCCGCGGCTGGAACCGGGCCACTCGGCCGCGGTGGCCGCCACCGTGCATCCCCTGGTTTCGGTGGACAACCCTTTCGACTATCACACCTTCAACTGGGGCGACGAGACAGCCCTGACCGAGACATTCACGGCGTTCGCCCGGGGCGGATTCGACGCAAACCTGCTGGTTCTCGACTTTCCGCGCGGCGACCGCTGCGTGGACAATGACTGGTGGGCATCGGTGCGTGCATTCGGGCACGCCATGAGTACCGCCGGCGGCAAGGGCGCGATCATGGCTACGATGGCGGAGAACCTGCCCGAGGCTACCGCCGTCAAACTGGTCGAGCGCGGCATCGCACCGCTCGTGGGCGTACGGGACGCGCTGACCGCCATGGAATGCGTAGCTTCGATCGGCGCCGCCTGGAAGTCGCCGTTGCCCGATCCCCTGACCCGCAACCGACGCCTGTCAAACGACCCCGTGGTGCTGGATGAGGCCGAGGCGAAAGCACGCCTCGCTGCCTTCGGTGTTGCGGTCCCGAACGGCGGGGTCGCGCAGGGCGCCGATGAAGCGGTCTCCATCGCTGCATCCATCGATGCGCCGGTTGCGCTCAAGGCGCTCGGCATCCCGCACAAGACGGACCGCGGCGCACTCCGGCTGAACCTGCGCGAATCCGGCGAAATCCGCTCCGCAGCGCAGGAGTTGCTCGCAACATGTCCCCCGGACAGCATCGCGGGCGGTGCAGTCCCCGACGCAGACACCGCACTGGCATCCCCGGCTGATCCCAACGCATCTTCGGGCACTTCGCCCACAGCCTCGGGCAATGCGCCCGCAGTCTCAGGCGATGCGCCCGCAGCCATCGCGCAACCGGCTTCGCCTGCCAGGCTCCTCGTTGAACGATTCTTCACAGACACCGTGGTCGAGCTGATTGTCGGCCTGCATCGGGACCCCCAATTCGGCCTGATCCTCACGTTGGGTTCCGGGGGCACTCTCGTGGAACTTGTCGCAGACACCGTCACGCTGCTGTTGCCGATAACGGAAGCCGAGGTGCGCGACGCCATCTCGAATCTGAAATGTGCACCGATGCTCGAGGGCTTTCGGGACGGCGAACCCGCCGATGTCGACGCGGCCGTGACGACTGTCCTCCAGATCGCGAAGTTCGCGGCCGCACACAGCGACCGCCTGGAGGAACTCGATGTCAATCCGCTCGCGATTCGTCCCCGCGGCCGCGGAGCGGTGGCGCTCGATGCCCTGATCCGAATTCGGGAGCCCGAAACGGAGACTGGCCCGAAAGACGCTGACCCGAACAGAAGCACGCGAGAGGAAACATCATGAACGATGTCGTCAGAACCCGCCGCGAGGGCTCCGTGATCGAGGTGACCCTTGACCGCCCCAAGGCCAACGCCATCGATCTGGCCACCAGCCGGATCATGGGCGCCACGTTCAAGGCATTTCGCGACGACCCGGACCTGCGCGTAGCCATCGTCACCGGTGGCGGCGACCGGTTCTTCAGCGCCGGCTGGGATCTCAAGGCCGCCGCCGGGGGCGATGCGGTGGACGGCGACTACGGCGCAGGCGGATTCGGAGGAATGCAGGAACTGCCGGATCTGAACAAGCCGCTGATCGCGGCCGTGAACGGCATGGCCGTCGGCGGAGGCTTCGAACTGGCGCTCTCCTGCGACCTGATTCTCGCCTCCAATACGGCGCGGTTCGCGCTTCCCGAGATTCACGCCGGCACAATCGCCGATGCCGCCACCATCAAGCTGCCGAAGCGCATGCCGTATCACGTAGCCATGGAGCTGCTGCTGACCGGCCGCTGGATGGACGCCGAGGAGGCGCAACGCTGGGGCATCGTCAACGAGATACTGGAACCGGATGATCTGATGAATCGCGCCTGGGACCTGGCCCGAGCGCTTGCAGACGGCCCACCGCTCGTTTTCGCCGCGATCAAGGAAGTGGCCCGCGAAGCAGAAAGCATGCGTTTCCAGGATGCGCTGAACCGAGTCACAAAGCGGCAGTTTGCAACAGTCGATCGCCTGTACGACAGCGAAGACCTGGACGAGGGATCGCGCGCATTCACCGAGAAGCGGGACCCGGTCTGGAGGGGGCGATAAGTAAGCGCTGTCGACAACTTCGCTATCGTCCGCCAAGCACTCGTTCCGCTGCGGCCCCCAGCGCCTGATCATAGGTCGCCAGGGGTGCGTTCAACTCGACCGCCAGTTGCAGGTAGGCAGCATCGTATGCCGAGAGGTTTTCCTGCCTGGCCAGTTGCCACTGTGCCATGCCGTTGGTTGTCCGGCGGGTCAAGCTGATTTGGGCAAGGGCTTCGAGGCCCTGGCTTGCCACGTCGTCCTGCCCGGACCTGGCTTTTTTCAGGCCCACGCTGATTATCTCGTGATCGATCAGCCACGGAGCGAAAATCGATTTGCCCGCGAGCACCCTGGCGGCGCTGTTCCCCTCCGGCTCATCGAAAAGCAACGCGGCCAGCACGCTGCAGTCGACGACAATGGGCGGCAGTTGCCGGTAAGCGCTGCGGGGTTCGGCAACGATGGGTTCACTCACCTGGCGTCGCGCTCCATGCGAATGATGTCAACCGCGCGAGGACCGCTCGTAACCGGCCCGGGCCGGACCGACCTGTGTTTGGCGAGAACCTGCTCGGCCGACTTCCACCCGGATTCCCACTGTTCCGGACTCCCGGGCTCGGGCCGTTGATTCGCGCCCTCCGCGGCACGGCACACGAGAGCCATCAATTCTCCCTGTAGCGAGCGATGGTTTGCAGCTGCACGCGCGCGAAGTTTCTCGACAACGGGTTCCGGCACGTTCTTGATCGATAGATTGGGCATGGCTCTGTTATGAATCCATATTGAATCTATTATGGATCCGACCGATCCGATCATCAAGCCGACTCCGTGCACCCGGCAACAACAGGCCCAGGCGCACCTCGAACCCGGAGCCAAGCCTTGCGTACAATCCTCGAACCCAGGCCGGACATACAAGTTGTCGACAGAATGAAAGCCGGTACCGGATCCGGAGATGTCGAATGAGCTTGCTCCATATCGAGCCGCTGACGGCACCCTTCGGCGCCCGGGTCACCGGTGTCGACCTGACTACGGAGTTTTCCGCGGATACTCTGGATGCGATTCGCGAAGCGATCGACACCTTCTCGTTGCTCTGCTTTCCGGAGCAGCCGATGACCGACCAGGCCCAACTTGCGTTCACCCGCCGGCTGGGCGAACCGGAGGCGGAGCACGTCACCCTCGGCAAGACCGGCAAGGTGGTCTGGTTCGGTACCGTCGGCAACGTCGACGATCGCGGCAGCGTGCAGGGCAGCGGGCACGCCCGAACCCGCTACCAGACCGGCAACGAAATGTGGCACTCGGATTCCTCGTTCCGGCACGTGCCCTCGTTCGTCACCATCACCCATGCCTACGAGGTGCCGGGAGAGGGCGGCGAGACAAGCTTCGTGAGCATGCGCCACGCCTATGCGGGGCTGCCGGCGGACCTGCAGGCGTTGATCGATCCGCTCCACGCGATCCACGACTACGTCTTTTCCCGCACACAGGTCGCGCCCGTCGACCCGAACCACGCCGCCTCCCTGCCGCCGGTTGAGCACAGGCTCGTACGGACGAACCCGGGAAACGGTCTGAAGAACTACTACGTCGGCTCCCATGCACGGTCCATCGTCGGCTGGCCGGGGATTGAGAGCCGGCAGCTACTCGATGATCTGCTGGAGCGTGCCACCGCGCCGGAAGACACCCATACGCATCGGTGGAGAGTCGGCGACACCCTGATCTGGGACAATCGCTGCCTGCTGCATCGCGGCAACGGCTACGACGCCGACCGCTGGCGCCGCAGAATGCGCCAGACCCGCGTTGCCGGAACCGGCCCGACCCTGCAGGAGTAACGAGCCCCGCGCCAGCCTCCGCCGAGCTACTGCGGACCGCCGACGGGGTTGGCGCGCACGTCCAGCACCACAAGGCGGGGCAGTGATGACAGCGCTGCCACGTCCGTGATCCGGTTCCCGTCGGCACGCAGTTCCTCGAGCTGAGTGAGGCCGATGAGTGGGTATAGATCCCCTACCTCGTTGTCGCCGATGTCCAGCACCATGAGGCGGGGCAGCGATGACAGCGCCGCCAAGTCCGTGATCCGGTTCCTGTCGGCACGCAGTTCCTCGAGCTGAGTGAGGCCGACAAGTGTGTATAGATCCCCCACCTCGTTGTTGCCGATGTCCAGCACGACGAGTTCGGTAAGCGGCGCAAGCGCGGCGACGTCGTAAAGGCCGTTGTCACGTAGCGACAGTCGCCTGAGCCAGGTCATCGGCGCAAGCTGCCACGGATCGACCGCCATGCCGTCGAGCTTCAGGGTTTCTAGCGACGGCAGAGCCTGCAGGATCCGCAAGTCCGCCAACGGGTTCCAGCTCAGGTCCAGACCCGTCAGGTTCACGGCGAAGTCGAGACCGGAAGGGTCGCGGATGCCGGCACCGCTCAGGTTCAAGACCCGCAGCGCCGCCAGATCGCGCTCGCCGACAACGGCTCCCGGTGGCTTGCGAAGGGCGGCCGCGATGCGGGCGCGGAGCATTGCGTCGGGGATTGCCGCGGGTAAACCGCCGCTGGTTGGCGTCGCCGCGACACGGTTTTCGAGGACGACGTCCAAACGACCGCCTGCGGCGCCAGGCGTGTCCAGCCCGGGCCGGGCGTACGGGAACACATCGCGTGCGAGGGCGTTGGCCGTCGGCCGCATTTCGCTTTCGGACCAGGGGCCGGTGGGATAGCGGTTGTCGGCCATGCCATTGGCGTGGGTCGAGGCAACGTTGGGCGGTTCGACCTCGGTAGTCTCCGCCGCCGGACCCTCGAAGACCTCGATTTCGAACCGCTGTCCGACTGCCCCATCGCGGGTCTCGGCGGCTATTTCAACAAGGCGTTCCTTCCTGCGACTGGCGTAGTACCCCATGCCTTTCGAAATCGATCCGTCAAGGTTGTGTTCGTTCCAGGCATTCCACAAGGTCGCCAGGCGGTTGGCGATGTCCGCGTCGCCGGGGAGCAAGTCGTTCGTTTCACCCGGGTCGTCGGCGACGTTGTAAAGCCTCGGTTCGCCGCCGTCCTTTACGAGCTTCATGTCGCCCGACCGAGCCGCGTAGCTTCCGGTATTGGACTTGCGCCAGAACAGCGCGTCATGGGGAACATCGGTTCTCTCGCCGCGAACGAAGGGATCGAGGTTGGCGCCGTCGAGGGGTGCGGCGCCGCCAACGGAAGCCGATGCCATCGCCATGGCAGTGGCGGCGATATCGAGCGAAGAGACGATCGGATCGAACGTCGCCGCTCGCGGCCATCGCGCAGGCCAGGATGCGACGAACGGGACGCGCAAGCCGCCCTCGGAGAGGCTTGACTTGCCGCCGCTGAACACGCCGTTGTCGCCCCCTTGCTTCAAGGGAGCCCCATGGTCCGACAGGAAGAAGATCAGAGTATTGTCGCGCAGGCCTTCTCGTTCCAGGGCATCGAGCAATTGCCCCACGCCGGTGTCCATGGCATCCACCATCGCCAGGTACGTCCGGCGACGACTGTTCGCCACATGGTCGTATTTCGCGACAAGCGAAGCGGGCGCCTCAATCGGCCCATGAGGGGCGTTGTATGGCAGGTAGAGGAAGAAGGGACGGTCACGCGCGGCCTGCACGAATTCGACGGCCCGATCGGAAAAGGCCGAAGTGAGGTAGGCACCGTCAAGGTGGTGGCTGGTGACATCGTCGATCAACGGGGCGGAATGTTCTGTTCCCGCCTTCCCCGCGTCGGTCTGCCAGTACTAATGGCCGCCACCGAGAAACCCGAAAAACGTTCCGAATCCGCGCTGTCTCGGGTTGAATGGCTGCGACCCCCCGAGGTGCCACTTGCCGATGATGCCCGTGCGGTAACCCGCCGTCTGCAGATGCCGGGCCACGGTGGTCTCCGATGTCGTCAGTCCCTGTAACTCGTCGAATGGTTCGAAGCCGAGGTTCGACTCGAGTCGGAATCGCGACCCATGGCGTCCAGTGATCAGCGCAGCCCGGGAAGGACTGCACACGGTGTGCGTGGTGTAGGCGTTGGTAAAGACGACGCCTTCGCGGGCGAGACGGTCGATTCCCGGCGTTGAAATTTCCGTTGCGCCAGTGAATCCGAGATCCGCGTAGCCGAGGTCATCGGCGGTGATGATGATCACGTTGGGCGTGTTGACCGGCGGCGGCAGCGGCTCGGTCGTGGTCGCGACCGGCTTGACTCCGGCCTCGATCCCAGACGTCGCCTCGCCCGCTTCTCCGGATTCCTCGAACGCCTCGATGCGCATGGTCTGGCTCTGCGCATCACGCAGCCGCTCTGCTTCGTAGTCTTCGAAGTACTGGCGCCGGTTGGCTTCGTAGGTGTCGGCGGCGGTGTACAGATTGCCGTCGGTGTTGTCCGCATTCCAGGTGTTCCAGAGCGCAGCGATCTCGTTCGCCGTTTCCGAATCGCCGGCCAGCCTGTTTACCGTCTCTCCCGGATCGGCGGCGAGATCGAACAGGGCCGGCGGATCGCCCCGTCGATTGCGCACGAGCTTCATGTTCCCCCGGCGGACCGCGTAGCCCCCAGTCGTGGAACGTCGCCAGAACAATGCTTCGTGAGGAGCATCGGTCCGTTCTCCGCGCAGGAACGGATCGAGGTTCACGCCGTCCAGAGCGGGGTGGGATGCGGAGGGTGTCGCACCGGCTGCGGCGAGAATCGTTGCGGCGATGTCCAGTGTCGACGCCGTGTGCTGAAAGGTGCTTCCGCTCGGCCATCTCGACGGCCAGGACGCCACGAACGGCACTCGGATGGCGCCCTCGTGGAACCCGCCGCCGCGTAGTCCGCCGTTGTCCGCTGGCGGTGCCGCGACGTGATCACGTGTGAGGAAAATCAGCGTCGCATCCAGGATGCCCGCCGCGTCAAGGGCATCGAGGATGCGTCCGATGTTGTTGTCCAAGGCGTCTACCATTGCCAGGTAGGATCGTCGGGGGGCATCTTGAACACCCGCGTACTTCGCCAGCAGTTCGCGGGGCGCGTCCAGAGGCCTTTGCGGCGCATTGAACGTCAGTTGCAGGAAGAACGGCGCAGTTCCGGAATCGTTCACGAATTCGATGGCCTTGTCCGTCAGGACATTCGTCAGGTAGCCGTCGAGGCGCACGTTGCGGTGGTTCTCGACGAGGGGAATGAGGTATTCGTCCGCCAAGGCGTTTGCATCCGTGTGCCAATAGTCGTGGCCCCGGCCGATGAATCCGAAGAAGTAGTCGAAGCCTCGCTCCAGCGGCACCCGGCGCTCTTCGGCTCCCAGATGCCACTTGCCGACCAGTCCGGTGCGGTAGCCCGCCTGGCGCAGATGCCGCGCAATGGTTCGTTCCGAGGCCGGGAGTGCCTGTTCCGCGTCGAGCCATGCGAGCGCGAGGTCCTCCTCGAGTCCGAATCGAGCTGGATGCCGACCGGTCAGGAGCCCGGCCCGAGCAGGGCTGGAACGTGACGTCGTCGTATAGGCGTTGGTGAAAACCGTGCCTGCAGCGGCAAGTCGGTCGATTTTCGGTGTTTCGATGTCAATGGCTCCGTTGTAGCCGAGATCCGCCATGCCCAATCCGTCGACCGTAATCACAACGATGTTGGGCGCATTGGCCGATGCTCCCCCATGCGCGGATGGTGCGCCGCCGAGTACAAGCGATGTCAGTGCCACGAGAAACGCGGCTTGTACCGACGGAATCGAAGGAAGGCCGAGGCCGGTGGACTGGAGTACGGAAAACCTGCTGTTTCCGGCATGGGAGCTTGCCGGGAGGCCGCGCTCTCGCCGCAAGAACTGGTGTGCTGAGGTCCTGGAGGCCATGTCGTGACTTCGGGCAGCGTCATTCGTTTAGACCCCCTTGACGGCCGACCCGTTCCTGCCCTTACGACGTCAGCTTGCCCGGATGCGACGCTTTTGACGGCCGCTCGACCGCAAGCTGCGGCGCCCGCGTTTACCGTTCCTGTAAGCACGTGTTCGAGATCAACCGATCAGAACCGGTCATGACGTTAGTCGTCGGGCGTCCCTTACAAGCAATCGACAATTGACAGCCCGCGCATGCCCGGCACATGCCCGGCACATCCTTCGGACCATGCATTGGAAGAAATGGACAATGCTTCGCTCGACCTATGATTGGGTCGCCATCAGTGGGGTTTCAGTCAGCGCGCCGGTCGGCAGTGCGAAAACTCCTATGGGTCTTGTTGCTATAAACTGATGCCGTGCGTGATCAAGCCCCCGGGCATCGACAAAAGCCCTGGGTCGCCTGATCCGTATCGATGTTTTGCGATTTCTGTCGATCCCGCGGAGGGAATCCAGTGAAACTCTACATGGTGCCGCTGGCGCCGAACCCTACCAAGGTCATGCTCTACATCGCCGAGCGCGCCGAACTCGGCACGGACATGGGCATCGAGCAGGTGGTGGTCAACACGCTGAAGGGCAGGCACCGCGAGCCCGAACACCTGGCCAGGAACCCTTTCGGCACGCTGCCCGTACTGGAACTCGATGACGGATCCCACCTTGTCGAGTCGCTGGCGATCATCGAGTACCTCGAAGACCGGTTCGCGGCAGGCGCGTTGCTCGACGGGGATTCCGTGGCCCGTGGCAGGGCAAGGGACGTGGAACGCATCATCGACCTGCGCGTCTCGGGGCCGATGGCCGCCTATGTACACGCGAAGAAATCGCCGCTCGGGCTCCCGCCCGACCCGGAGAAAGCCGCGCAGTTGGAGGACGACCTGCAGGTCCCGCTCGATTACCTGGAGAATCTCCTGGGGGACGGTCGCCCGCTCATGACGGGCGAGGCGGTGTCGATCGGCGACTGTACGCTGCAGGCGTCCCTGCAATTCCTGCGCTTCGTGGACGCGCACCTGTTCGGTGACCGTCCCCGGCTCCGCGCCTGGGATGAACGCTACCGCTCGCGGCCCGCGGCGCAGAAGGTGCTGCGATGGTAGACAGCCCGGCCGCAGGGGTGAGCACGCCCACGAAGGCCGCTGTCGTGCAGATGTGCGCCACTGCCGATGTTCGAAGGAACCTCAGCGTCACATCGAAGCTGGTAGAGAAGGCCGCGGACGCCGGCGCCGGCACCGTCTTCGCACCGGAGGCGTTCACCTTTATCGGTCCGGGCCGGGAACGGGCGAAAATGCTCGAGCCGCTGCCGGACGGAGGGCCCGTTCTGGACCAGTGCCGCACGATGGCGGCGGACAACCGCGTGCATTTCGTCTTCGGCTTCCACGAGCGGGCCCCAGACGGGCGATCATTCAATACCTGCGTGCATCTCGACCCCAAGGGAGAGATCGCGGCGCTCTACCGCAAGATCCATCTTTTCGACGTAGACCTGGCGGACGGCACGCGCCTGCTGGAATCCAGGGGGACCGCGCCCGGGGACACACCGGTGGTGACCGAGTTGCCGTTCGGCACCCTGGGCCTCTCGGTCTGCTACGACGTGCGCTTCCCCGGCCTTTATCAGCGGCTGGCGGACCTCGGCGCCATCGCGTTGACCGTACCCTCGGCATTCACCCGCACGACCGGGCGCGACCACTGGCACGTGCTGCTGCGCGCCCGCGCCATCGAATGCCAGGCTTATGTGATTGCGCCCGCCCAATTTGGGGAGCACGGCCATGCGAACCGGATCTCCTACGGGCACTCGCTGATCGTCGACCCCTGGGGAGATGTAGTCGCTGAATGCCCGGAAGAAGGGGATGGGTTCGCCATCGCCGAAATCGACGCGGGCAAGGTGGAAAAGGTTCGCCGGGAATTGCCGAGCCTGGTCAACCGCAGGATTTGAGCCCTGATCGGCACCGCGACAGGGAAGCGGCAAACTTCCCTGCGTTTCCGGTAGCGCGAACACCGCTCCAGCAGGACTATTCATGGGCGGCACGGTGGCAGCCGCCGGAAACCGGCGTGTCCATGGCCTGGCCTCCGTTCGCTTCCACCAGCGCGCCCAGGCGCTTCACCTCATCGGCATCCGTCGCGGAGGCTTCGAGCCAGATCTTGCCCTCGGTGATCCCCTCCAGCACACCGTTGGGTTCCTCGAGAACCTGCGCCGAGACCTCCGGAGACGGCAGGCAGGTCATGATCACGTCGCTCCCTTGTGCGATCGCCTTTCCTGTCTCCCCCCAGCCCGCCACGCGTGTATGATCGCGCCGCCATTGATCGTTTTTGGAGCAAGACATGCCAGCCAGGTTCTTCGCGGGTGTTTTCGCCTGCCTAGTCTCGTTCAGCCTGTCCGCCGAGACCTGGACAGTCGAGTCGCTCTCCGAGGCGCTCGAAGCGCGTTCGGAAGAAGACCGCGCCCGCGATGCCGCCCGTCAGCCGGCCGAAGTGCTGGTGGCTGCCGGAATCGAGCGCGGCATGACCGTCATGGATCTTGCGTCCTCGGGCGGATGGTACACGGAGGTCCTGTCGGTGGGGGTAGGCGATGCAGGCACCGTTTACGCCCAGAACGCCCCCGAGTGGCTCGAGTGGGACGACCGCCGCTACGACAAGGCCATCACGGCACGCCTGGCAGACGGCCGGCTGGCCAACGTGGAGCGCATCGATGTCGCCGTGGGTGACTCGGGACTTGCAGCGGGCAGCCTGGACGCAGCCCTCACGGCGCTCAATCTGCACGACTACTATTACCTCGACAGCGAAGAGATCGCGGTGCAGTTTCTGAGCGCGATCAGGAATCTGCTGAAACCCGGGGGATTCGTCGTGATCATCGACCATCGCGGTGCGGAAGGCGCGGACAACGCAACCCTGCATCGCATGACCGAGGACCTGGCTCGCTCGGTCACGGAAGCCGCCGGGCTCGAGGTCGTCGCCTCGCCACAAATGCTGCGTCGTCCGGACGACGACCATACGCTGAATGTTTTCGAGCCGGATATACGCGGCAAGACGGACAGGTTCATCCTGATTGCGGCGCGGCCCCCTGCCTGACAGCCGGACTGCCCCGGAATGCGCCGGCTTTGACATCGGCGTTCCCGTTGGTCTAATTTCCGGAAGTCGAGGGAGGCACAGCCAATGAACCAGTTTGTAAATCATCCAATGGCGATGGATGGCAAAGACCCTTCACAGCTTCGGGGCGATCCGATTAGCCAGGATCGCTATTACTGCCGTGATTTCATGGCCCGGGAATGGGAAAACCTCTGGACGAAGATCTGGCACATCGCCGGCCGCGAGCAACAACTCGAGGAACCCGGCGACTACATCGTGCACGATTTCATGCACGAGTCGGTGATCATCGTGAAGCAGCGCGATGGCTCGCTCAAGGGGTTCTACAACGCCTGCGGCCACCGCGCACAGCGCCTGGTGTGGCAGAACAGCAGCCAGGACTGCTTCACCTGCCCTTACCACGGCTGGACGTGGGGGCTCGACGGCGTGCTGGAAGACCTGCCCGACCGGGACGACTTCTGCCGGGGCGACCCGGTCGGCAAGCTCAAACTCACCGAAGTCCGCGTCGCCACCTGGGCCAGCCTGGTCTGGTACACCATGGACGACGAAGCGCCGGACCTCATGAAGTACCTGGAACCCACGCCGGAGTTGTACAAGAACCACCAGTTCGAGAAAACCGTTCGGGTCAACCAGTTTCGGGTCGCGCTCAAAACGAACTGGAAATTCTGGTCGGACAATTTCAACGAGTCGTATCACACGCGAACCGTGCATCCCCAGGTACCGCCGATCATCGACCAGGACCACTTCACGTCGCGCTACGAGATGTTCCCGATGGGCCACAATCGGATCGTGCAGATGGGGCGCCCCTCTCTCAGAGACAGGCTGCCCGATGGCGTGCCGCACCCGTTCGACGACATGCTGCGTGTCTGGGACATCGACCCCGACAAGTATCCCGATTACGAAACCAAGGCGATGCAGGGCTGGCTGGATCTCAAGGCCGCGAAGAGACGGCTATGGAGAGAGAAAGGTTACCTGCATTACGAACATCTCGATGACGAGGACCTGACGGAAAGCCCGTTCCAGGTGCTGTTCCCCAACGTCGCCATCGCCCCCTCGGCGGATTCCTTCCTGGTCTGGCGTTGGGAACCGCACCCGACAGATCCCGAACAGTGCTTTTTCGACCAGTGGACGATGGCCTACCCCATTGAAGGGATGGAGGAATTCGTCAACCGCACCGCGGTCAACCCGATTCAGCTCACCGAAGCCGAACTGGACGAACGGGAATATGACAACGGCGCCGGCGTCCAGGAATATTCGGACCAGGTCGTGTTCCAGGACTGGCAGCTGACTGCCGGCCAGACTGCCGGCTGGCGCTCCAGGGGCTACCAGGAGCCCTACATGGCGGCACAGGAAACCCGCGTCAGACGGTTCCACGAAGTGCTGCACGACTACCTGGCGGGCAATCCCCCGGGACGCTGAGCGTCTACAGGCGCACAAACCGTGGGCCGGTGAATCCCGAGCGACAGCCCCGCGCGAAAACCGTGACAGGCGGGTTCAGCCGATGAGGAAGTCGAGCGCCTTTACGCCGGCTACCGCCATCCCGAGCCCGCCGAACAGTTTTATTGTCATGCGAAGTTCGAGAACCTTCATCTCCGCCCGCAGTGCATCGATGTCGGCTTTCGTCGCGAGATCGTCAACGAGTGGAATAGTTCGCGCTGCCGCCGTCGCCTGTTCGTCCGAGACACCGGCACTACGGAAAGCATCGTAGACTTCCTTGACGATTGCGCTCACGGGAAATGGGCCTTGATCGCGACTGCTCAACTGGATCGAATTGGAGCATATCAGAAAGAAAGTTCCGGGCGGTGAGACGACGCCTGAATCCGTTGTGCGAGATCGCTGCAACCCAGTCAGGTCTGACGAAAGTCCTCGCCGCCGCGTCGCAACAGTTCCAGGCGGCTCGCGAATTCGTCCCGGCCGACATAACAGCCCTGAAGTTGACGACGGCCGCTGGTGGGGTCGAACGCGCTGCGCGCGTGCATGACGCGGCAGTTGTCGAAGATCTGGCAGTCACCGGGTTCCAGCCGAAACCGGAACTGCATCGCCTCGCTAAGGGCAATCTCCAGAAACCGCCGATGCGCCCGGTAAAACTCCGCCTGAAACTGCGGTGCGATGTCCACGGGACCGAGCAGCGCTGGGTGCAATCGCGTCCCCGTGACGTCGCCGTCCTCATCGACCTCGATCAGCGTTCCTCGATTGACGATGTGCCAGTCGTCGGCAACGGAGGTGAAGGTCACCCGTTCGCGGGAAAGCAGGTCGAACGCAGCCGCATCCACTTCCCGCAACCGGGCGGCACAGGCGATTGAGTCAACGAGTACGCTGTCGCCCCCCCGAGCATCGTTCGCAATGCAATGCAGGAACTGAATGCCGGGCATTTGCCGCCGGCTCGGAAGGTCGTTGTGGGGATACAGCGCGTGGTGCGTATAGGCGAGGTTTTCGGCCTGGGGTTTCGATTCCACGTCAAAGTGGCGCCCGAAGTGCGACTCCTCGATGAAACCGAACCGTTCGGCAAGGCCCACCACCGCCAGTTCCTCGAACGGAACGCCGGTCACCAGGGCGACCCCCAAGTTGTCAACCCGCTCCAGGAGTTCGAGCATGCCCGGCCCGCTGCCGGTAACGGCATCATGACCGATGGAAACGGACGGCTTGTCGACATCCGCCGCCGTCCAGGCGGTACGGCGCGGCTTGCGAGCTCGGCGCGCTTCCGGCTCGCAGCGGTGCCGGTCGAGCCAGTCCCAACTGTAGAAGGTTCCCGCGCAGGGCGCGCCGTCCTGCGGCCAGTCGATATGCAGCCCGTCGGCATCGCCCCGGCACTCGAGCGGTGCAATGTCCAGGGGAATCGCCATGAAGTCGACGAGCCGCTCCCAGGCATCGGGATGAGCGCATTGGCGGCAGTGACAGTTTTCCCGCAGCCAGTAGTACAGGTGCCGGCTCGAGTATCCCCCCGGCCAGAGGATTTCGAGACTGTCGGTACCCCGCCGGATGCGGGGAACGCCTGTCGCTTCAGTCATGCCGTTCTAAACCTCCAATGCGCGGGTCAGGTCGCCGAACGCCCCATGCCTCAAGTCCGGACCTGCTTGCCGCCTTCACATCGGACCGGCGCTTTGCACCGTCACCCTTGCGCCATACTCCAGGGCGCTGCGATAGAGCCACTCGGCCGCATAGTCGGCGAAAGTGCGGCGCACGACGATGTCGAACACCCCGGATTCATCGGCCAACCCCGGATCGTTTCCCGCCCGGGTATCGTCGGAACCCGCGCTGTCAGCCCCGGCACGCGACAAGGCAATCAGCATGGACGACTTGCCGAGCACGGTCTGGGCACACTGCCCCGGCAGGAAGGCCCGGGGATGAAAATCCAGGGTGGATCCCTTGGCCAGCACATCCCGGGCATTGCGGCCGCCCAGACGGATACAGATCTGGCCGCCGGTGAGGTCGGTCAGGGCGCGGGCCCGGCCCGCAAGCGCAGCCTCGAGGCGCGCCGCCAGCGCCTTTTCCATGCCCGGCTCCGTCATAACCAGCCATTCGTCCGGCCCCAGCCAGAACGCGCGGCACTGGCCCTTGGTGAACGTGTTGGCGGCAATGGGCAGGGGTTGGCCCAGGACTTCGAGAACGGATTCCAGGAAGCCGCTGCCATTCGGGTCGCCGCGCAGATTGAGATAGCCCCGATACGGCAACACTGCGATCACAACCCCGCAGTCGGCCTGCGTCCGACGCTCCACGCGATTCAGGAACGGTTCCAGCGCATGATGCCTGGCCACCGGTTCAGACACGCTGGCGCTCCCCCTTGGGATCGTAGAACACGGACGGTGTGATCTTCACCTTCACGAACCGTCCGTCACGCAACGCAGCGTAGATCGACTCGCCGCGGCGCGCCCGCCCGCCGCTCACCAGCCCGAGGGCAATGGGGTGCCCCAGGCTGGCGCTCGAATAGCTGGAGGTAACGTGGCCGAGCAGGGGAACGGGCGGCGCTCCGTTCGGCGCCTCGACCAGTTGCGCGCCTTCCGGCAATACCGTCGAGCCGTCCTCCGAGAGCAGGCCGACCCACTGCTGGCGGTCAGGGCGCTTGCAATCCGGCCTCTGCAACGAGCGCCTGCCCAGGTAGTCCTTGTCCTTGGCCAAAAGCCAGTTCATGCCCAGATCGACCGGCGTCACCGAACCGTCGGTGTCCTGGCCGACGATGACGAAGCCCTTCTCGGCCCGCAGCACGTGCATGGCCTCGGTGCCGTAGGGCGTGATGCCGTATGACCGCCCCGCCTCCATCAGCAGTTCCCACAGGGACGTGGCGCAGTCGCTATCCACGTTGATCTCGAAGGCCAGTTCGCCGCTGAAGCTGACCCGGAATATCCGCACCGGACAACCCGCGAGCTGCCCGTCGCGCAGGGACATGAAGGGAAAGTCGGCGGCATCGAAGGCGATGTCGCACTCCAGGCCTTCAAGCACCTTCCTGCTGTTCGGCCCCACCAGGGCGATGGTGGACCAGCGGTCGGTCACCGACGTGAAATAGACCTGCAACTCGGGCCATTCGGTCTGCAGCCACCATTCCAGCCAGCCCAGAACCGCCGCAGCACCGCCGGTGGTGGTGGTGAGATAGTAGTGATCCTCGCCCAGCCGCGCGGTGACGCCGTCGTCAAACACCATGCCGTCTTCGCCCAGCATGATGCCGTAGGCGCAACGGCCAACCTTCATGGCGCCGACCCGGTGCGTATAGATCCTTTCCAGGAACGTTACCGCATCCGGCCCCCGGACCTCGATCTTGCCGAGGGTGGAGGCATCCATGATCGCCAGGGAATCCCGGGCGGCACGGCATTCCCGGGCCACCGCCGCATGCATGTCCTCTCCCGGTGCCGGGAAATACCAGGGCCGCAGCCACTGCCCGACCACCTCAAACTCGGCGCCGGCGGCTTCGTGCCACTCGTGCAGGGCGGTCTTGCGCACCGGGTCGTAGAGGTCGCCGGCATGCATGCCCGCGCAGGCGCCGAAGGCCACCGGCGTATAGGCCGGCCTGAACGTGGTGGTGCCCACCTCGCCGACCGGGACATCCAGGCACTCCGCCAGCGCCGCGAACCCGTTGACGTTGCCCAGCTTGCCCTGGTCGGTGCCGAACCCCAGCGCCGTATAGCGCTTGACGTGTTCCACGCTGCGGTAACCCTCGCGAACGGCCAGGCGAATGTCGGACAGCGTGGTGTCGTTCTGATAGTCCACGAACTGTCTCGGCGACCGTTCCGGAGAGCGCGGAGACGGTGTTCGCCAGAAGAAAGATGCGGGATTGGCGGTCTCGGGTTCCGTTGTCGGGACAGCGACCTCGGCCGCATCGAACCCGCAGTAACGAGCCGCTTCCAGACCGGCCCGCCTGCCCTCCTCCAGGCAGGCGCCCAGTTCCCAGGTGCCGGCGGCTGCACCGGCCGATACATTGTGCTGACCCGATTCGCCCGGGACGAAGCAGCCCGATGACTCGTTCCAGGCTACGCGCCCGCCCGCCTGGGAGTGCAGGTGCACAACCGGGCTCCAGCCGCCCGCCATGGCCACCAGGTCGCAGGCAACCCGCTCCGGCCGTCGATGTGTTGCTCCACCGTTCGCCGAGGCGGGCACGATTTCCGCAGCGCGGACGCGCTTGCGCCCGGCAACACCGGAAACGGCGTACCCGGTGCGCACCTCGATCCCCGCACCGGCGGCGATTTCCGCCACCGGGCCAGCGCCGTCGCTGCGGCTGTCGACCAGCATGGCATCCGCCCCGGCGTTCACCAGGTCCAGTGCCGCCCGGTAGCCGCTGTCGTTGTTGGTGAAGACAACCGCCCGCCTGCCGGGGCGAACCGCGTAGCGGTGGATGTATTCCGAAACCGCCGTAGCCAGCATGATGCCCGGGCGGTCGTTGTTCGCGAATACCAGGGGCCGCTCGCAGGCGCCGGTGGCCAGAACCACCCGCCTCGCGCGTACCCGCCACAGCCGCTGGCGTATGTTCGCCACGCGCTCCCCGCCGTTCCGCATCGATCCTTCGCCACAGCGTTCCAGAACCGTCAGAAAGTTCTGATCGTAGTAGCCGAAAACGGTGCTTCGGGAGAGCACCGTGACACCCGGGCGCTCCGACAGTTCCTCAAGGACAGCCTCCAGCCAGGCGCTCGCCGGACCGCCGTTCAGGCTCGAGGTCTCGCGCAACAGGCTGCCGCCCGGTTCGCTGCGCTCGTCCGCGACGATCACCCGGGCTCCGCATCGGGCTGCCGCCAGCGCCGCCATCAGGCCCGTCGGACCGGCGCCGGCCACCAGCACGTCGCAATGCGCATTGAAGTGGTCGTAGGCGTCCGGGTCGGGCAGTTCCGGCGCCACGCCGAGCCCCGCGGTGCGGCGAATCAGGTGCTCGTAGAAATTCCACAGTGCCCGGGGCCGCATGAAGGTCTTGTAGTAGAAGCCGGCAACGAACAGGCGATTAAACCAGTCCGTCACCGCCATGAGATCGAAGTCGAGACTCGGCCAGCCCTTCACGGTGGAGGCGGTCAGGCCGTCGTGAAGTTCCTGTGCGGTGGCCCGCACATTGGGTGTCGTTGCCGCGCCGCTGTCGATTTGCACGATCGCATTCGGCTCTTCCGGCCCGCTGCCGACGATGCCCCGGGGGCGGTGATACTTGAAACTGCGGCCGACGACGCTCACCCCGTTGGCCAACAGCGCCGAGGCCAGGGAATCTCCCGCGTAACCCTCGAGCGCCCTGCCGTTGAAAGAGAAAGCGAGCGGCCGGGAACGGTCGATGCGCCCGCCTTCGTCAAGACGGTCAGGCTGCATGTGCGTCACCCGACAAGAGAGCCTTCACGCCGGGACCTCGACTTCCCCCGAATCCCCCGAATCCCCCGAATCCCCCGAATCCCCCGAATCCCCCGAATCCCCCGAATCCCCCGAATCCCTCGAATCCCTCGAATCCAAAAAACGATACGTCACGGTATCCCGTTCCGCGACGAACCAGCGGCGGCAACCGTGCGCGTGATTCCACAACTCCCTGTGGGCGCCCTTGGGATTGGTGCGCATGAACAGGTAGTCGGCCCATTCCGCGTCGCTGAGGTCATCCGGCGCCAGGGGCCGCTTGATGTCCGCCTCGCCGCCGTAGCTGAATTCGCCCTCGTCGCGCTTGCCGCACCAGGGACACTCGATCCTCAGCATCGCCGGCCTCCCCGCCTCAGTGCGCCACCGCGGCGGCGCCGTGCTCATCGATGAGCGCGCCCGTAGTGAACCGCTCCAGGCTGAACGGCGAATTCAACTCGTGCGGCTTGTCGTTGGCGATGGTGTGCGCGAACACCCAGCCCGACCCCGGGGTCGCCTTGAACCCGCCGGTGCCCCAGCCGCAGTTGAAGTAGAGGCCGTCCACCGGGGTCCCGCCGATGATGGGGCACGCGTCGGGCGTGACATCCACGATGCCGCCCCATTGCCGCAGCATGCGCACCCGGCTGAACGTCGGGAACAGTTCGACGATGGCCTGCATGGCGTGCTCGATAGTCTGGAAGCTGCCGCGCTGACCATAGCCGTTGTACGCATCGATGCCGGCGCCGACGACCAGTTCGCCCTTGTCCGACTGGCTGATGTAACCGTGTACGGCCCCGGACATGACCACGGTGTCGAGCACGGGTTTCAGCGGTTCCGAGACATAAGCCTGCAGCGGATGGCTCTCGATGGGCAGGCGCATGCCGGCCATGGCCGCCAGCACGCTGGCATGGCCGGCGACGACCACACCCACCCTGCCGGCCCGAATGCGTCCCCGGTTCGTCCTTACCGCCGCGACCCTGCCATCCGCCACATCCAGGCCGGTCACTTCGCAGTTCTGGATGATGTCGACGCCCAGGGAATCGGCGGCCCGGGCGAAGCCCCAGGCCACCGCATCGTGGCGGGCGACGCCGCCGCGCCTCTGCAGGGAGGCGCCCAGAATCGGGTAGCGCGCACCCCGTGAGGTATTGATGATCGGAATCGCGGCCTTGATTTCCGCTGGCATCACCACCTCGGCATCGATGCCGTTCAGCCGGTTTGCGGTCACCCGCCGCTCGATCTCCCGCAGGTCCTGCAGGCTGTGCGCCAGGTTGTAGACGCCCCGCTGGCTGAACATGACGTTGTAGTTGAGGTCTGCGCTCAGGCCCTCCCAGAGCTGCATCGACTTCTCGTAGAGAAGGGCCGCCTCCGTCCACAGGTAGTTGGAGCGCACGATGGTGGTGTTGCGCCCGGTGTTGCCGCCGCCGATCCAGCCTTTTTCCAGCACCGCCACATTGCGCACGCCGTGCTCCCGGGCCAGGTAGTAGGCCGTTGCCAGGCCGTGCCCGCCACCGCCCACCACGATGACGTCGTAGCTCTTGCGCGGCTCCGGGTTGCGCCAGGCCTGCCGCCACTTCTCGTGGCGGGAGAAGGCATTGCGCAGCAGGGAAAAGGCCGAGTATTTCTGCCGTTTCAAGTCAACATTCCACGACGTTGACCGCGAGCCCGCCGCGGGCCGTTTCCTTGTACTTGGTCTTCATGTCCCGGCCCGTGTCGCGCATGGTCTTGATGACGTTGTCCAGCGATACGTAGTGCTGCCCGTCCGCCAGCAGCGCCAGCCGCGATGCGTTGATCGCCTTCACCGCGGCGATGGCGTTCCGCTCGATGCAGGGAATCTGCACCAGGCCGCCCACCGGATCGCAGGTCAGCCCCAGATTGTGTTCCATCCCGATCTCCGCGGCATGTTCCACCTGCGCGGGCGAGCCGCCAAGCACCTCCGTCAGCCCCGCCGCGGCCATGGAACAGGCGGAACCCACCTCGCCCTGACAGCCCACCTCGGCGCCCGAGACGGAGGCGTTGTACTTGTAGAGAAGCCCGATCGCGGCGGCGGCCAGCAGGAAGCGGACCACCCCTTCATCGTTCGCCCCGTCACAGAATTGACGATAGTAATGCAATACGGCGGGAATCACGCCGGCCGCGCCATTGGTCGGCGCGGTAACCACCCGCCCGCCCGCCGCATTCTCTTCGTTGACGGCCAGCGCGTAGAGATTGACCCAGTCCATGGCGTCCAGCGACCCGGGCGCCCCGCCCTGCCGGGCGCACAGCCGATCGTGCAGGCCCGCTGCGCGGCGCCGGACCTTCAGGCGGCCCGGCAATGTCCCCGGCGTCGCGCAGCCGCGCTCAACACACGCCTGCATCACCCGCCAGATATCGAGTAGCCCGGCGCGAATCGTCGGTTCGTCGCGCAGGCATTTCTCGTTGTTCAGCATCACCTCGCTGATGCTCAAGTCCCTGCCGGCGCAAATCTCAAGCAACTGTTCTGCATTGCGGAAAGGATGGGGCACGGGTGTCGCGTCTTCCTCCTGCACGGAGACAACCCCGTTTTCGTCGGGAGCGACGATGAAACCGCCTCCCACGGAGTAGAAGGTCTTCTCGGCAAGCAGGCGGCCGGCCTCGCTCGATGCGCCAAACCGCATCCCGTTCACATGGGCGGGAAGGCGCTCGCGCTTGCGGAAGACGAGGTCGCGTTCGATGTCGAAACGGATGGACCGCTCCTCGAGAAGATTCAGCGTGCGGCTGTTCCGTACGTGTTCCAGCTTGCCGTCGATCTCATCGACGGCCGTGGTCTCGGGCATCTCTCCCATCAACCCCAGGATGACGGCCTTGTCGCAGCCGTGTGCCCTGCCGGTGGCGCCAAGCGACCCGTAGAGGTCGACGGTCACCGACGCCACCCTGGGGAGATAACCGCCCGTGCACAAATGCTCCGCAAACAGGCGCGCCGCGCGCATGGGGCCCACCGTATGCGAACTCGAAGGCCCGATACCGATGGTGAACATGTCGAAGACGCTGATCATCGGATTCGTCAGCCGGTGCCTCAACCCACGCGGCGGTTGGCGTCGTTGATGTCGCGCAGCCTCTCGTTGTCCGGGTCGAACGGGCTTTCCGGAACGACGACCGCCTCGTAATTGCGACCGAGAATGTCGATCTGCATCCTGGTGCCGGGTTCCGCGTACTCGGGCCTGACCATGCCTAGCGCCAGGGACTTGTCGACGCGGAAGCCGTATCCCCCGCTGGTGGCGCGGCCGATCACCTCGCCGTTGCGGACCAGGGCATTGTTGCCCAGCGCATCCGCATCCTTGGTACCGAGCACATCGAGGGTGACGAGCAGGTGGTTCAGCCCGCGTTGCAGGCCGGCGAGCAGGGCGGTGCGCCCGAGAAACTCGCCTTTTTCGGGACGGACGAATCGGTCCATTGCAGATTCATAGGCCGAATATTCGATGGAAAGTTCCGTACCGATCATCCGGTAGGACTTCTCGAGCCGCATGGAGTCCATGGCGCGGATGCCGAACGGCTTGAGATCGAGGTCCCGGCCGGCTTCGAACAGGACATCGAACAACGCGTTCTGCGCCTCCATCGGATGGTGCAGTTCCCAGCCCAGTTCGCCCACGTAGTTCACCCGCATGGCCTTGAGCGGCACGCCGGCGATCTCGACCTCACGGGCGGCGAGAAAGCGGAATGCGTCGTTGGAAAAATCAGCATCCGTCAGGCGCTGCAACAACTCGCGGGAACGCGGCCCTGCGAGGACGAACACGCCGATAGCGTCCGTCAGGTGCTCAAAACGCACGGAACCGTCTTCGGGCATGCGCTTGTGCAGCCAGTCGTGGTCGAGGCGCTCCCAGGCAGCGGCCGAAACCAGGTAAAAGGCATCGTCGGACTCGCGGGTGATGGTAAATTCCGAGTGCACGCCGCCGCGCTCGTTCAGCGAATGGCACAAGCCGATGCGGCCCACGCGCGCGGGCAGGCGATTGGCGATCATCCCATCGAGCCATGCCTCGGCACCGGAACCCGAGAGACGGCACTTGGCGAACGGGGTCAAATCGAGCAGCCCGACCTTCTCGTGGACATGCAGGGCTTCCCTGCGAATGGCCTCGAACCATCGGGAGCGACGGAACGACCAGTGGTCTTCCTGCGGCATCCCGTCCGTAGCGAAGAAGTTCGCCCGTTCCCAGCCGGATTTCTGGCCGAACACGGCGCCGCGCGCCTTTAGCCGCTCATAGCAGGGCGCCGTCTTCAGCGGGCGGGCGGCGGGGCGCTCCTCGTCGGGATAGTGGATGACGAAGACGTGAGCATAGGCTTCTTCGTTCTTCTCGATCAGGTAGTCCTTGTCGGCGTATGCCCCGAAACGCCGGGGCTCCACGCCCAGCATGTCGATGGTGGGCTCGCCCTCGACGATCCACTCGGCAAGCTGCCAGCCGGCGCCGCCGGCCGCTGTGATGCCGAAACTGTGCCCCTCGTTCAGCCAGAAATTGCGGATTCCCCAGGCGGGGCCGACGATGGGGTTGCCGTCCGGGGTGTAGGCGATGGCGCCGTTGTAGACCTGCTTCACCCCGCACTCGCCGAAGGCAGGCACCCGGTTGATGGCCGCCTCGATGTGCGGCTCGAGGCGGTCGATGTCTTCCTGGAACAGTTCGTACTCCGCATCGAGGCGCGGATCGTCCACATAACAGCAGGGCGCCCCTTTCTCGTAGGGACCCAGGATGAAACCCCGGTTCTCCTCGCGCAGGTACCAGGATCCGTCGGACTCCCGCAGCACCGCCATTTCCGGCATCCCCTGCTGCGCCCGCGCGGAGAGTTCCGGGTGGGCGTCCGTGACGATGTACTGGTGCTCCACCGGCATGACCGGGATGTCGAGCCCGACCATGGCGCCGGTGCGGCGCGCATGGTTGCCGGTGGCGGACACCAGGTGTTCGCAGACGATCTCGCCGCGATCCGTTTTCACCAGCCACTCGCCCAACGGGGTGCGCTCTATACCCGTTACCAGGGTATTCCGGTAGATGGTCGCGCCCCGGGCGCGGGCGCCGGCCGCCAGCGCCTGGGTCAGGTCAGCCGGTTGGATGTAGCCGTCCTCGGGATGGAAGATGGCGCCGACCAAGCCGTCCGTGTTGCATAGCGGCCAGATCTCACCGATTTCGGCAGGGGTGAGGAACTCGACGTTGACGCCGATGGTGCGGGCGGTGGCGGCATACTGGGTGTACTCGTCCATCCGGTTTCGGTTCATGGCCAGACGCAGGTTGCCGACCTGCCTGAATCCCACGGCCTGGCCGGTCTCGGCCTCCAGGCCCCGGTACAGTTCGACGGAGTACTTGTGAATCTGGCCGACGCTGTAGCTCATGTTGAACAGCGGCAGCAGCCCGGCGGCGTGCCAGGTGGAGCCCGAGGTCAGTTCCGCCTTCTCCAGCAGCACCGCATCCTCGCCCCAGCCCTTGCGGGCCAGGTGATAGAGCGTGCTGACGCCGACGACGCCGCCTCCGATCACGACTGCACGGACATGTGTCTTCATGTTGCGTGCCCGCACCCACCGGGGTACCTGGCAGCCCGTGGCAGAAGTCCGCCGGCATTCGAACGCCGCTGCATCCCGCCGGCCTGCGCTACTCCCGGCGTACTTCGCCTGGACCCATCACCCGCGGACAAGATTGTGAGGTGAGTCAACTTCCCTCCCGGCCGCTGTATCTCGCCGAGCCGGGCGTGGCCCCGTTAGACGCGTTGTTTGCGAATATTGTTGTTTCCTGAGTCAAGTTCGCACCCGATCACCGCTCTCTCGCCGGGCTGGCGGGTCGCCCCGTCAGCATCAATTCGCCGCAGATTAGTCAATGCGATTCGCCCGATCATGCCTTGTGTCGTAATCGCTTACATGAGTGTCGTACTTTCACGCGCAGCAAAACCCGGGCTGTTCCACACTTGCCGAGGGCCGGCCGGGATGCGGTGGCTCATCCGGTGCCGGCGCACGTAGCGAAGGCGACGTATCGCCTGCACTTCCACACTCGGGCAGACCAGGGAACAGGCGACCACGCGCATGAATGCTAACGGGGCTACGCCCCAGCCCGACGAGAAAACAGCGACCGGGAGGGATTTGACTCACTTGACAACCTCATCCGCGAATCAGATGTCTAAAGCACCACGACGCAGACGCAGCGGCGGCCGCAGCGCCCGCCAGGCGACGCGGCTTGCGGCGCGCGCGCCCGTGGTGGCCTTCATCGAGCGGGAGATTCCCTATTACGAACTACTCGACGAGGGCGCCCTTGCCCTCATCGAGGAAAGCGCGGAGACGATCCTCCAGGAAATCGGCATCGAGTTCCGCGGCGACCCCGAAGCGCTTGAATCGTTCCGCAAGGCCGGCGCCGACATCGAGCGGGAGCGGGTCCGATTCCCCCGCGGGATGTGCCGTTCGATCATCCGGGCCTCCGCGCCCCGGGAATTCACCCAGCACGCCCGCAACCCGGAACGCAGCGTGATCATCGGCGGCAAACGCACCGTGCTGGTGCCGGCTTACGGCCCACCGTTCGTGCGCTGCCTGGACAAGGGCCGGCGCTAC
Source organism: Pseudomonadales bacterium (assembly GCA_963663395.1). Lineage (GTDB taxonomy): Bacteria > Pseudomonadota > Gammaproteobacteria > Pseudomonadales > Azotimanducaceae > Azophilus. The sequence goes on along the minus strand of OY760226.1, from coordinate 1,217,112 downwards.
GCCACCATCGAGGACTTCCGGAATTTCGTGAAGCTCACGGCCGCATCGCCCAGCCTGCACCACTCGGGCGGCACGGTTTGCGAGCCCGTCGACCTGCCGGTCAACAAGCGCCATCTCGACATGGTCTACACCCACATCAAGTACAGCGACAAGCCGTTCATGGGGTCGGTGACACGCCCGGACCGGGCCCAGGACTCGGTGGACATGGCGAAAGTCGTTTTCGGTGAGGCATTCGTGGATGCCAACACCGTAATCACCAGCCTGATCAACGCCAACTCGCCGATGACCTATGACGCGACGATGCTCGGCGCAGCCAGGGTCTACGCCCGCAACAACCAGGCCACGGTGATTTCCCCGTTCATCCTGGCCGGAGCCATGTCGCCGGTCACCATCGGGGGCACGCTGGCCCAGATTCTCGCCGAGGCGCTGGCAGGCATGACCTTCACTCAACTCGTCCGGCCGGGCGCGCCGGTGATATTCGGAACTTTCTCCTCGTCGATCTCCATGCAGTCGGGGGCACCCACCTTCGGTACGCCGGAGCCTACGCTGGTGCTTTACGCCGCAGCCGCCCTCGCCCGCCGGCTCGGCGTGCCCTTCCGCAGTGGCGGCGGGCTGTGCGCCTCGAAGATTGCCGATGCCCAGGCCGCCTACGAGTCCGCCAACACCCTGCAGGCAGCGGCGCTGGCGGGGGTCAATTTCATGCTGCACACGGCCGGCTGGCTGGAGGGCGGCCTGGCCATGGGCTACGAGAAGTTCGTCATGGACGCCGACCAGGCGGGCATGATCGGGGTGCTGCTGAAGGGCGTCGACCTGAGCGAGACCGGCATGGCCATGGATGCCATCCGCGAGGTCGGCCCTGGCAGCCATTTCCTCGGCGCGGCCCACACCCAGGCCAATTTCGAGTCGGCCTTCTACCGCTCGAGCGTCGCCGACAACAACAGCTTCGAGCAGTGGCGCGAGGACGGCGAACTCGACGCCGCCCAGCGCGCCAACCGGATCTGGAAAGAGACGCTGGCCAACTATGAACCGCCGCCGCTGGACGAGGCGACCGACGCAGCGCTCAAGGCATTCATGGAACGCCGCAAGTCGGAACTTCCGGACAAGGAGTGACGGGGCGATGGCTGAACCGGTACTGGTAATCGCCTGCGGTGCGCTGGGCAGGGAATTGCATGCGCTCCGGCGGGCCAACGGCTGGGACCACCTGCACATTCGATGCATCGATGCCAGGCTGCACCACCGCCCCGCATTGATTCCGGGGCGGTTGCGGCAGGAAATTGACCGGGCCCGCGCCAGCTACCGGCGAATTTTCGTCGCCTACGCGGACTGCGGCACCTATGGCGAGATCGACCGGATACTGGCCGCACAACCCGACATCGAACGGCTGCCGGGCCTGCACTGCTACGAGTTTTTCGCCGGCGCCCAAGAGTTCGAACGCCTGTCCGATGTGGAGCCGGGAACCTTCTACCTGACGGACTTCCTGGCGCGTTTTTTCGACCGGGTGGTCATGGGCGCCCTGATGCTCGACCGCCACCCGGAACTGATGGAGTCGTTCTTCGGCAACTACCGCCGGGTCGTCTACCTGGCGCAGACCCGGGATGAGGAACTCCTCGCCAAAGCCAGGCAGGCGGCAGCAACCCTGAACCTCGATTTCCACCACGTCCACTGCGGATACGGGGCGCTTGAGACCTCACTCGCCGAATTCGCCCGCGGCGACGTGCCGGGCCCCGGCACCGACCCTCGGGTCATCTGCCGGTCGGCGGCCTGAGCCATGGAAAAGATCGTGGTCAGTTGGCGCGACATCCCTTCGCAGGTAATCGTCAAGAACGGCAGAAAGCGGGCCAAGGTGCTGTTGAGCCACCGCTTCCAGCAGGCCGTCGACCGGGCGGCGATGCGCGCCAGGAAGCACAGCGAAGACGCCTACATGAGCGAATGGGTGCGCGACAGGAGCGGCCTGGAACCCGGCTTCGCAGGCCAGACCAGCCTGCAGGGCATGGCCGATGCAATCGCGCAGGAACTCGAACGCGACTATTCCGACGAGCGCCTGCTGGCCCTGATCAGGAATCATGGCCTAACGGAGCGATGCACCAGCCCAAGGACAGAACAGTGACCGGGTGGGATCTTGACTCGTTGGAGAACCTGATCCGCGAACAGGAGGATTAGCGGAGCGATGCACCAGCCCAAGGACAGAACAGTGACCGGGTGGGATCTTGACTCGTTGGAGAACCTGATCCGCGAACAGGAGGATTAGCGGAGCGATGCACCAGCCCAAGGACAGAACAGTGACCGGGTGGGATCTTGATGCAGTCGAGAAACTGACCCGCGAACAGGGGGTCTAACGAAGCGATGATGGACAAGTACACAATGCGCCTCTGGTCCGCGCGCAACGCGCGCTGGCTCGCGCGTCTCTACAACGGCCTGGAGGGCTTTCTCTCCCTTCTGCACCCCCTCTTCGCGCGCATCGGCTACCAGCGCCTCGACCGCCACTTCCTCGCCGTGGAGAAGAAGATCAAGGGTTTCCTGTTCGACTCCCAATCCTGCGGCCAGTGCACCCTGAAACTCACCGGCATGTCGTGCCCGATGAACTGCCCGAAGCAACTGCGCAACGGGCCCTGCGGAGGGGTCCGGCCCAACGGCAACTGTGAGGTCATAGCGGACATGCCCTGCGTGTGGGTCGTCGCCTGGGAAGGCCGCCGGCGGCTGGATCCCGACCTTCAGGCGGTCCGCTTCGTCCTGCCGCCCGCCGACGACCGCCTGAAGAACACGTCCGCCTGGCTGCGCGAGGTGAGGAAACGTCACGCCTATCCGGAAACCGGTTACCCGGCGCATGGCAGGGACCATCACCCGGACCTGCATCCGGAGGAACACCCCGAACTGTACCTGGACCAACAACCGGCACAGCACCTGGAGCAAAGCCATGCGGTTTGAAGACGAGCCGAATCCGGGCGAGAACCTTCCCATCCTGCCCGGACACTCCTCACCGGGGCGCCTCGAGCGCGTGCTGCGGTCCGGCGCCTTTGCGGTGACGGCGGAAGTGGCGCCGCCCGACTCCGCAAACCCCGACGATGTCTACGAACGGGCCGCCGTCTTCGACGGCTGGGTCGATGCCATCAATGCGACCGACGGTTCCGGCGGCAATTGCCACATGTCAAGCGTCGGCGTCTGCTCGCTGCTGACCCGGCGCGGCTACGCCATGATCCTGCAGATGACGTGCCGGGACCGGAACCGCATCTCCATACAGGGCGATGCGCTCGGCGCCTCCGCCATGGGCGTGGCCAACATACTGTGCCTCACGGGCGATTCGGTCTCGAACGGCGATCATCCGGAGGCCAAGGCGGTCTTCGATCTCGACTGCATGACACTGCTCGGCACGCTGCGCACCATGCGCGACGATGGCGAATACCTGAGCGGCCGCAAGATCAAGAGTCCGCCGCGGGTCTTTCTGGGCGCCGCCATCAATCCCTTCTCTCCCCCCCATGATTACCGGCCGGTCCGCTTCGCCCAGAAAGTGGCTGCCGGCGCCCAGTTCGTCCAGACGCAGTACTGTTTCGATATCGACAGGTTCAAGCAGTACATGCAGCGGGTGCGCGATGAAGGGCTGCACGAACAGGCATTCATCCTGGCCGGCGTGGGCCCCCTGGCGTCCGCCCGCGCCGCGGAGTGGATACGCACGAACGTACCGGGCGTTTTTATTCCCGACGCCTGTATAGACCGGCTCAAGGGGGCGAAGGACCAGGCTCAGGAAGGCGTGGAGATCTGCAAGGACGTCATCCAGCAACTGCGCGAGATCGAAGGCGTGCACGGGGTACACATCATGGCTTACCGCCAGGAGCATCGCGTTCCGGAAATCGTGGCAGGCGCCGGCATTCTCGAAGACCGGACGCCCTGGCGACCCACAGCGGCTCAAGCAGCATCGGGAGCAGCCTGATGACCGACACCATCGTCAGTTCCGCCACCCGGGAAGTCGTCATCGGCTTCGACCGGCCCTTCGTGATCATCGGCGAGCGCATCAATCCTACCGGCCGCAAGGTGCTGGCCGCCGAGATGAAGGTTGGCGACTACAGCCGGGTGACGGGCGATGCCATCGCCCAGGTGCAGGCCGGGGCGCACATGCTCGATGTCAATGCCGGCATACCGCTCGCGGACGAACCGGCGATCCTGGCCGAAGCGGTCAAGCTGGTTCAGCAGGTCACCGATGTGCCCCTGTCCATCGACTCTTCAATCGTTGCGGCGCTGGAGTCGGGCCTCTCCGTCTACCAGGGCAAGGCGCTCGTCAACTCCGTGACCGGCGAGGAGGAGCGGCTCGAGACGGTGCTGCCGCTGGTCGCGAAACACGGCGCCGCCGTGGTCGCCATATCCAACGACGAAACCGGTATCTCGGAAGACCCGGACGTGCGCTTCGACGTCGCAAGGAAGATCGTCGAACGTGCGGCCGACTACGGCATACCGCCCGGCGACGTGGTCGTCGACCCGCTGGTGATGCCCATAGGGGCCATCAATACCGCCGGGCGCCAGGTGATGAACATCGTCCGGCGCCTGCGCAGCGAACTGAAGGTGAATACCACCTGCGGCGCCTCGAACGTGAGTTTCGGCCTGCCGAACCGCGGCGGCATCAACAGCGCCTTCCTGACCATGGCCATCGGCGCCGGCCTCACCTCGGCGATCACCAATCCGTTGCACACCGAAGTCACCCAGGCAGTGCTCGGCGCCGACGTGATGATGGGTAACGATCCCAATTGCGCGCGCTGGATCCGGCAATACCGCGACCCGGTCCCGCAGGCCGCCAACGGCGGACGGCGACGGGAGCGGGGGCGGCGCCGCCGGGCCTCCTGACCCGGGTGGCCCGCGCCGTTCGAGGGCACCGGCCAGCAGCCCATGTCGCGCACAAGCGCCACCATGAAAACCAGCGCCAAAGTCGTATTCACCCCCGCCGGCCGGCGCGGAACCTTTCCGCTCGGTACGCCCGTGCTGGACGCGGCGCGCGAACTCGGCGTCGACATCGCCTCGATCTGCGGCGGCAGGGGCCTGTGCGGGCGTTGCCAGGTCCTGTGCAGCGAGGGCGACTTTCCAAAGCACGGAATCGTCTCCAGGAACGAGCATCTCTCGCCGTTCACGGCCACCGAACGGGATTACGGTACCCGGCGCAAACCCCTGGCGCCGGGCCGGCGACTCAGTTGTCATGCCACCATACAGGGCGACCTGGTTATCGATGTTCCCGCGGAAAGCCAGGTGCACCGCCAGGTGGTCCGCAAGGAGGCAGACCGGCGAGCTATCGAACTCGACCCAGTGGTTCGCCTTTACTTCGTCGAAGTGGAGGAAGCCCTTCTCCATGACGCCAGGAGCGACCTCACCCGGCTCAGGGAAGCACTGAACGAGCAGTGGAATCTCACCGGGCTGTCCTGCGACACCCGGGTCACCTCCGGCCTGCAGCCGACGCTGCGGGAAGGCGACTGGTCCGTGACGGTGGCCGTGCACCGGGACCGGGAAATCATCACGCTATGGCCGGGGTATCGGGACGAGATCTGGGGACTCGCCATCGACGTCGGCTCGACCACCATCGCCGCGCACCTCTGCGCCCTGTCCAGCGGTGAAGTCGTCTCTTCGAACGGCATGATGAATCCGCAGATACGCTTCGGCGAAGACCTCATGAGCCGGGTCTCCTACGTCATGATGCATCCGGAAGGCGCCCGCGAGATGACCGTGGCAGTGCGGGAGGCGATCAATGAAATGATCGCGCGGACGAGCGCGGATGCCGGCATCGCACCGGAGGACATTCTCAGCATCGCATTCGTCTGCAATCCGGTCATGCACCATCTCCTTCTGGGCTTCAGCCCCGTGGAACTCGGCGGCGCACCCTTCGCGCTGGCGGTAGACACATCCGTTCATGCTCAGGCGCGAGATCTCGACATCGCCATCAATCCCGGCGGCGTGGCCTATGTGCTGCCCTGCATCGCCGGCCACGTGGGCGCCGACACCGCCGGCGTGATCCTCTCCGAACAGCCCCATGACCGGGACGGGATCAACCTGGTCGTCGACATCGGCACCAACGCGGAGATTGTGCTGGGCAACCGGCACCGGCTGCTCGCCTGCTCGAGCCCCACGGGCCCGGCCTTCGAAGGCGCCCAGATCAGCTGCGGCCAGCGGGCGGCGCCGGGGGCCATCGAGCGCGTGCGCATCGATCCGCAGACACTCGAGACCCGCATCAGGGTCATCGGGTCAGACCTCTGGTCGGACGATCCGGGCTTCGCCGAGTCCGTGCCGGGCGGCATCGTCACCGGCATCTGCGGTTCGGGAATCATAGAAGCGGTGGTCGAGATGATGCTGGCCGGCGTGCTGAGCGGAGACGGCGTCATCGACGATGTACTGGCAGATCGCAGCGATCGCCTGGTACGTGACGGGAGGACCTTTTCTTTCGTGCTCCACCAGGACGACCCGGTGATTTCCGTCACCCAGAACGATGTACGGCAGATTCAGTTGGCGAAGGCTGCACTGTACGCCGGCGTGAAGCTCCTCATGGACCGGCTGGAGGTCGATTCCGTGGACAGCATCCGCCTGGCGGGCGCCTTCGGCAGCCACATCGACGTCAAGTACGCCATGGCGCTGGGCATCATTCCCGATTGCCCCCTCGACCGGGCCGGTCCCGCCGGCAACGCGGCCGGCACCGGGGCGCGCATTGCGCTCCTGAACAACGCCTCCCGCACAGAGATCGAGACTGTGGTCAGGGGGATCGAACGAGTGGAAACGGCGGTTGAACCCAAGTTCCAGGAATACTTCGTCAGCGCCATGGCAATTCCCCACGGCAGCGATCCTTTTCCCAACCTGACCTCGGCGTTTCCGCTTCCCACCCGCAGCGCAACCGCACTGGGCGGCAACGCCGCTGCCGTGGCACCGCGCCGGCGGCGCCGGCGACAGGGCAGACGTACCTGACGTCGCGGGCCCGAAGCGCCTGGACCCACCGCTGCAACTCCCGGTACATTGGTTCGCCATGCTTGCCGGGAAGCGCGAATGACTGAGGGGCAGGAAATCGGAACGACGACGCCGGACTCGCCGGGTGTGCTGTCCATCGCGAAAACCGGACCATGGAAGGGACTGCACTCGGGCATGGCGTTGGCCGCCAAGGGCATGGTGCTGGTGTTCGTGATCCTGTCCGTGGCTTTTCTGGATGCGGCGGGCGCCCTGTACTCCGACGTCCGGGCGTGGATCGAGGGCACGCTGGACTGGTACTACGTGCTGACCGTATGCGTGGCGGTGTTCGTCTCGCTGTACCTGATGTGCAGCCGCTACGGCAATATCCGCCTCGGCGACGACGATGCGCGCCCCGAATTCAGCACCTTCTCCTGGCTGGCGATGCTGTTCTCGGCGGGCCTCGGCATCGGGCTCCTGTTCTTCTCCATCGCCGAACCGCTCTACTACCTGGACAACAGCGCCCCTGGCGGCTACCCCAACAATCCGCACGCCGACCGTGCAGGCGCCCTGCTGCTGGACGTGCAGCGGGCGGAACACGCGGTGCGCGTCACCTACATGCACTGGGGCATTCACGCCTGGTCGGTGTACGTGATCGTCGGCCTCTGCCTCGCCTGGTTCGGCTTCCGCAAGAAGCTTCCGCTAACCCTTCGTTCCGCCCTGTATCCGGTGATCGGCGATCGCATCTACGGCACGCCCGGACACCTCGTCGACCTGCTGGCGGTATTCGGCACGGTATTCGGCGTCGCCACCTCACTGGGCCTGGGCGTCAAGCAGATGGGCGCCGGGCTGGATACCCTGTTCGGCGTCGACCCGGGCATCGTTACGCAGATCGGCCTGATCGCCGCGATCTCCACCGTGGCCACCCTGTCGGCTGTCTCCGGGGTGGGCCGCGGCATCCGCATCATCTCCGAATGGAACATCTACCTCACCGTGGTACTGCTCGGTTTCTTCCTGTTCTGGGGTCCGACCGAATGGCTGCTGGGGTTTTTCGCCACCACCGCCGGCGACTACCTGTGGGCGGCCATTCCGATGGGATTCTGGACCGCGGCCGACGAGGGAACCGCGGCCTGGCAGAGCAGCTGGACCGTCTTCTACTGGGGCTGGTGGATATCCTGGGCGCCCTTCGTCGGCATGTTCATCGCCCGGATTTCCCGGGGGCGCAAGCTCCGGGAGTTCGTCGCGGGCGCCATGTTCGTGCCCACGGGCCTGGGCGTGCTCTGGATCGCGCTCCTGGGCGGCAACGCCATCCATCTCGAACTCTACGCCGAAGGGGGCGCCGGTACGGCCGGCATCATAGACCTGGTGCGCGGCGGCAATCTCGAAGCCGCCCTGTACGGCACCATAGCCTCGATGAGCGACCTGTCCTGGCTCACCTGGGCCATGTCGGCGCTTGCCACCTTCCTGCTGGCGACCTGGTTCATCACCTCCTCGGACTCCGGCACGCTGGTGATCACCACCATGCTGAGCATGGGCGACGATAATCCACCGCAGCGGTTCCGGGTGGTGTGGGGGCTCGGTCAGGGGCTGGTGGCCGCGGTCCTGCTGCTGGCCGGCGGGCTGCAGGCATTGCAGACGGCATCCATCGTTGCGGCCCTGCCGGTGAGTATCGTGCTGATTTTCATGATGTACGGGCTGCTGAAATCGCTGGCCCTGGATTCCGGCGCGGTAGCCGCAACGCCCTGACAGTTACGCAGGTACGCTGCGCCAACGAGCCCGCCATCCTCGTCGACGGGAACGGGCTTGTCCCGCCCCTAACCCACCGTCAATCCATCGATCGCTGCCTCATAGCAGTGCGGGAGCAATCACATGGTGCAGCAGAAGCCCAGCGTCGAGAGATTCCAAGTTACTGATTAATAATTGGTTTACCGGCTGGCACGGTTGTTGCTACGTCGTTCGGCATGAACGCAGCAGCACACAGCAGCGCCGCTGCCGACCGTCACGTCGTAGTGGTTGGAAACGGCATGGTCGGCCACCGCTTCGTGGAACTCGCCGCCGCCATTCCGGGCGTGGCGATTACCGTGTTCGGCGAGGAACCGCGCCGGGCTTACGATCGCGTACACCTTAGCGAGTACTTCGCGGGCAGCAGTGCCGACGACCTCGCACTGGCGGAACCGCCGTCGGATGCGACGGTTCACGTCGGCGAGCGCGTCGTCGAGATCGACCGCGAATCGAACGCCGTCCACACTGACAAGGGTCGGCGCATCGACTACGACACCCTCGTCCTCGCCACCGGTTCCTATCCCTTCGTGCCGCCGGTCGAGGGCAACGAGCAACCGCACTGCCACGTCTACCGCACCATCGAGGACTTGAACGCCATCAAGGCCTCCGGAACGGATGCCCGGGTCGGTGTCGTGGTGGGCGGCGGTCTGCTCGGTCTCGAGGCCGCGAATGCGCTCAGGAACATGGGCCTCGCAACGCATGTCGTGGAGTTCGCGCCGGTGCTGATGGGCACGCAGTTGGACGACGGCGGCGGGACCATGCTGCGCGGCATGATCGAGGACCTGGGCGTCTCGGTGCACACCGGCAAGAACACCCTGCGCATCGTCGCCGGCGAGTCGGCCCGGTACCGCATGGAGTTCGCCGACGGCGACACCCTCGAAACCGACGTCGTGGTGTTCTCCGCGGGAATCCGACCACGCGACGAACTGGCCCGCGAGTGCGGACTCGCGGTGGGCGAACGTGGCGGCATCGTCATCGACGAATATTGCGCCACCTCGGATCCCCACATCTTCGCGGTTGGCGAGTGCGCGCTCTACGATGGCCGGATCTTCGGCCTCGTCGCGCCTGGCTACAAGATGGCCAAGGTCGCAGCCGGGGCCGTGGCCGGGAACCGTGACACGGCGTTTCGCGGTGCCGACATGAGCACCAAGCTGAAGCTGCTCGGCGTCGATGTCGGCAGTGTCGGCGATGCCCGCGGTCGAGCCCGGGGCGCTACCACCTACACGTATATCGACGAACGCGACCACGTATACAAGCGCATTGTCGTCAACAAGACCGGCAAAAAGCTGCTCGGCGCGGTCCTGGTCGGCGACACCGCCGACTACGGCATGTTGCTGCAGACGATGCAGAACGAATTGGCACTGCCGAAGCACCCGGACGCGCTGATCCTGCCGCAGCGCGACGGCGGCGGCATGCCCGCGGGTGCTGTCGCCGCACTGCCGGACAGCGCGCAGATCTGCTCATGCCACGACATCTCGAAAGGCGCGATCGTGAACGCAGTTGCCGATGGGGCCACGACGCTCGGCGCGATCCGCAGTTGCACCAAGGCCAGCACCGGCTGCGGCGGTTGCGGGCCGCTGGTTACGCAGTTGCTGAATGCGGAACTCGAACAGCGCGGCATCGAGATCAACACCGACCTCTGCGAGCACTTCCCGCACACGCGCCAGGAGTTGTACCACCTCGTCCGGGTGGAACGTATCACCGCGTTCGACGAGTTGATCGAGAGGCACGGCCGGGGCCTGGGTTGCGATATCTGCAAGCCCGCCGTCGCGTCGATACTGGCGGCGTGCTGGAACGACCATGTGCTGAAGACGCCACACGCACCGCTGCAGGACACCAACGACCGCTTTCTGGCCAACATTCAGAAGAACGGCACGTACTCCGTCGTGCCGCGCGTCCCTGCCGGGGAGATCACGCCGGACAAGCTGATCGCGCTGGGGCAGGTCGCGAAGAAATACGACCTCTACACCAAGATCACCGGCGGCCAGCGGGTCGACCTGTTCGGGGCCCAGGTTCACGAGTTGCCGCTCATCTGGCGGGAACTGATCGACGCCGGTTTCGAGACCGGCCATGCCTACGGCAAGGCGGTACGCACCGTGAAGTCCTGCGTCGGCAGTACCTGGTGCCGCTACGGTGTACTCGACAGCGTCGGCATGGCGATCGCCGTCGAGAACCGCTACAAGGGCTTGCGGGCCCCCCACAAGGTCAAGTTCGCCGTTTCCGGCTGCACCCGGGAATGCGCGGAGGCGCAGAGCAAGGACGTCGGCGTCATCGCCACCGAGATCGGCTGGAATCTCTACGTCTGCGGCAACGGCGGCATGCGCCCGCGCCATGCCGACTTGTTAGCCACGGGTCTCGACGACGAGACGCTGGTCAAGTTGATCGACCGGTTCCTGATGTTCTACATCCGCACCGCCGATCGTCTCCAGCGCACTTCGGTGTGGATGGAAAACCTCGAAGGCGGTCTCGACTACCTCAGGTCCGTGATCATCGACGACCAGCTTGGATTGGTCGCCGACCTCGAGTCCGACATGGAACACGTGGTGGGCACCTACCGGTGCGAATGGAAGGCCACGATCAACGATCCCGAGAAACTCAAACGTTTCCGTACGTTCGTCAACAGCGAGCAGGCTGATGACTCCCTCGTTTTTGTCCGCGAACGAGGGCAGCGACGGCCGGCGCTCGAATCTGAAACGGCTTGAGGAACCAGGACCATGCATGAACCAGGCAGTGCCGACTGGACCACCGTTTGCGAACTCGATGCCGTTGTCCCCGACACGGGCGTCCGGGCGCTCGTGGGCGATACCCAGGTGGCGGTCTTTCGGATCTCGCCCTGGGACCAGATGTTCGCGATCGACGCCATCGACCCGTTCAGCAACGCACCCGTGCTGTCGGGCGGCATCGTTGGCGACGTCAGGGGACAACTTGTGGTCGCGTCGCCGATCTACAAGCAGCACTTCAATCTCCATACCGGGAAGTGCCTTGAGGACGAGGCGGTCGCCGTACGAACGTTCGATGCGCGCGTGGTCGACGGCCACGTCCAGGTTCGCCGCGCTACTTGCGAGGGGAAACCCCTCGCGCAGCTCTCTTCCTGCGAGGGGAAACCCCTCGCGCACCCCAGCTGACGGCTCTCCCATGTTGTTCGGACGGCGCCGAAAGAATCCTGTTCGCATCGCCAACAAGGCCGTTGCCGAGTGGAAGTACACCACTTGCGGCTACTGTTCGGTCGGCTGCTCCATCGAAGTGGGTGTCGATGCGCTCGGCAAGCCGGTGACTGCACGCGGGGTCGGCGGTGCCGACGTCAACCGCGGCAAGCTGTGTATCAAGGGGCTGACGCAGGCGCAGATCTTCGCCGCGCCCGGCCGCGGCAGCGCGCCGAAGTTGCGCGACCGGATCTTCGAGGACTGGCAACGCGCCGACTGGGACCCGGCGCTGGACCGCGTCGCGGATGGCTTCAAACAGACCCAGGCCCGCCATGGGCGCGACGCGGTGGCCGTCATCTCCACCGGTCAGATCATGACCGAGGAGTTCTACACCCTCGGCAAGCTGGTACGCGGGGTCATCGGCACCAACAACTACGACGGCAACACCACGCTTTGCATGGCCTCGGCCGTGGCGGGGTACAAGCGTTCGTTCGGTTCCGACGGCCCGCCCGGTTGCTACGGCGACTTCGAGCACACGCATTGTCTGCTGGCGTTCGGCTCCAACCTGCCCGAGCAGCATCCGATCATCTATTGGCGCCTCAAGGAAGCGCTGGAGAGACGCAGCTTCCCGGTCATCGTCGTTGATCCCCGGGTAACGATGTTCGCCCAGTTCGCGGATATCCACCTGCCGGTGACCCCGGGCACGGACCTGGTGCTGTTGAACAGCCTGTGCCACGTCATCCTCGAAGAGGGGTTGCACGACGAGGCCTACATTCGCGCCCACACCAACGGTTTCGAGGACTTCGCGGAAACGGTTGCCGAGTACGACCCCGCGACGGCGGCGAAGATCTGCGGGATCGACGAGGACACCATCCGCACGGTAGCGCGCCTGTACGGCAAGGCCGACGCGGCGATGGCGATCTGGACCATGGGCATCAACCAGTCCACGCACGGTAGCGATGGCGTGTGCGCAATCAACAACCTGAACCTGGTCACCGGGAATGTCGGCAAACCCGGCGGCACGAGCCTGTCGATCACGGGCCAGTGCAACGCCATGGGCACGCGCGAGTGGTCGTCGTGTTCCGGTCTGCCGGGCTACCGGCAGCTTGAGAACCCGGCGCACCGGGACGAGGTCGGCAAGTTCTGGAACGTCGATCCGGAGTTCTTCCCGAAACAGCGCGGCCTTTTTCAGACCGACATCTTCCCGGCCATCGAAACCGGGCAGATCAAGGCGCTTTGGGTGATCGGCACCAATCCCATGACATCCATGCCGAATACGCCGCGCATTCGCAAGACCTTGCAGAACCTCGAATTTTGCGTCGTCCAGGACGCCTACGAAGATGTCGAAACCGCGGACTACGCGCACGTCTACCTGCCCGCGTCGGTGTGGGCGGAGAAGGAGGGCTGCTTCACCAACACCGAGCGGCGCGTGAATCTCACCCGACCCATCACGGCACCGTTCGCTGACTCCAGGCCCGACTTCTGGATCTTCACGTCGCTTGCCAGGCGCTGGCCGGGCGCCGCCGCGATCAACTGGCCGCAGACCCCGGAAGCCGCATTCGAGGAGATGAAACAGCTTTCCAGGGGCCGGGGTCGGAACCTGGACATTTCCGGCATGACCTACGAAAAGATCGAGGCCGCGCGCGGCATCCAATGGCCGATGCGCGAGGGCGATGAACACTCATGCGAGGGGCAAGCCCCTCGCGCTCCCCGGGGTTCGCCGCGGCTCTACGGCGATGGCACGTTCGCGTTCCCCGACGGCAAGGCGAGGCTCCTGGCATTGCCGTATGTCGAGAACAACGAGCGTCCCGACGAGGAGTTCCCGTTCTGGCTGAACAGCGGCCGTGTGGTCGAGCATTTCCACACCCGGACCAAGACCGGCAAGGTCGGCGACTGCAACAAGCACTCGCCGACGCCCTACATGGAGATGAATCCGGACGCGGCGGATGAACTCGGCGTCGATCAATTGGGTTATGCGCGCCTGGTCTCCCGGCGCGGCGACGCCGTGGTGATGGTGCAGCGCACGCAGCGCGTGCCCAGGAACATGGTGTTCATTCCGTTCCACTTCCACGAGTGCGTGAACCGGCTGACCCTGGGCCTGCTCGATCCCTATTCGCGCCAGCCCGCGTTCAAGCAGTGCACGGTGCGGATCGAGTCCGTGGACCAGTCCGACGCGGCCGAGTGGAACGACGCCTTGAGGGCTTTCTGATGATTCCGCCCCGGGTCGACGAACCTGACTATGCGAAGTTGGCGGATGCCACCGCGCAGACGCTCAACCGTTACGGCAACCCGATCCAGTTGCTGCCGGACGGCGACAACGGTGTCAGCTTGCGCATCAACGGCGATGACGGAATCGGCGACAACCCGAACCGCACGCGCCAGCACGCGTTCCATTTCACCGCGGACAACTGCATCGGCTGCCACGCCTGCGAAGCCGCCTGCAGCGAGAAGAACGACTTGCCGCCGCACTTGAGCTTTCGCTCGGTCGGCTACGTGGAAGGCGGCACCTATCCCGACTACACGCGCATCAACATCTCGATGGCGTGCAATCACTGCGACGATCCGGTCTGCCTCAAAGGGTGTCCCACCGGCGCGTACACAAAGCACCCCGAGTACGGTGCGGTCATCCAGGATCCGGACATCTGCTTCGGTTGCGGCTATTGCACCTGGGTGTGCCCCTACAACGCGCCGCAACTCGATCCGATGGCCGGCCAGGTCGAGAAGTGCAACATGTGTGTCGATCGGCTGGAAGTCGGCCTGAAGCCCGCGTGCGTCTCGGCCTGCGTGGGCAATGCCCTGGATTTCGGTGTCGTGGAGAACGTTCCCGAGGGACGCGATCAGACCGACACTCGAATTCCCGGATTTCCGGACCCGACCATCACCAAGCCGAACATTCGCTTCGAGCAGGCCAATCGGACACCCCTCGAGGTCACGCGGCCCGACTCGGCTCCGGTGAAGTACCGGCGCAACGGCACGGAATCCGGGTTCCGTCCGGTTGTCGATCCCAAGGAAGGCGTCGAGAAGCGGTGGAACTGGGCGCGGCTCTCGTCCCGCGAGAACCCGTTGGTGGCGTTCACGTTGGCCGTGCAGGCCGCCGTCGGCGCGTTCGCGACGACATTCGTAGCCGGCCAGGGCAGCGGCCTGGTCGCGTTCGCCGCCATCGTCCTCGTCGGCCTTGGCATGGCCGCATCCACCGCCCACCTCGGCAAGACCCTGCGTTTCCATCGTGGCTTCAACAACCTGCGGCATTCCAACCTGAGCCGCGAAGCGCTCGCAACAGCCGTATTTGGCGCGGCGACGGGCCTGTATCTCATCGCTGATCTCGCCGGATGGACGCGTGTTGCGCCGGCCTTCGGGGCGGCGGCCGTTGTCGCGGGAGTCGCGACGATCTTCTACATGGTCCGCTGCTACCTGATACCGGCTCGGCCGTTCTGGAACCATTGGCAGGCGGGGGCGTCCTTCGTCGGTGCATCGCTGGCACTCGGCGGTTGGATCGGCCTGGCCCTGGTGCCCGGGTGGCCGCCGCTGCTGTGTTGGGCGATCGTGACAGGATTGGCACTGGAGATCGCCGGCCTTGTCGGCCACGCACGGGACATGCGCGCCGCGGAGCATGAGGGTGCGGTGTCGCACCATGTCCAGACGACGACCTTCGGCCAGGTCTACCGCCTTCGAAATGCGCTGCTGCCGGGCAACCTGATCCTGGTTGGCGCCCTCACGGTTGCCGGAGTGACTGAGCCGGCGCCCTGGCTTGTTGCCGCGCTCCTGGGCCTGGGCTCGGCAACCGTTGGCCGAGCGTTGTTCTACGTGGTCGTCGTGCCGACCACGATGCCCGGTGCCTTCTTCTGGAAAAACAAGGGATTCGAGGAACACGCCCGGGACATCGGGTTGGCCGCGAACCCGGCCGTCGGGGTTGCGCCGACGGACCATTGACGAACAAACCATTACGGATCCATCCGGCGCGGGGGACGGGCCTGTCCCGTCCCGCTGGCGGAGCAGGCCTGGATGCCTGATGCGGGCGACCGCGAGGGTGCCCCAAACGGATTCGGATGGGCATTAGAAAAGGAGCAATACATGTCGAACGACGTAGCCGGATTCAACCTCCTGGCCTTCCAGGGCAAGATGAAAGTGCTGCACATGAGTTGGATGGCGTTCTTCGTCACCTTCGTGGTGTGGTTCAACCATGCGCCCCTCATGTCCGCTATCCAGGGCTCGCTGGGATTGACCAAGGCGGAGGTCTCGACACTTCTCACGTTGAACGTGGCGCTCGCGATCCCCGCGCGGATCCTGATCGGCATGCTCACCGACAAGTTTGGCCCCCGAATCGTCTATTCCGTCCTGCTCCTGGTGGCGAGCGTGCCCTGTTTCGCGTTCGCGTTGGCCGACACGTTCGTACAGGCGGCCGTCGCGCGCTTTCTGCTCGGCTGCATCGGGGCTGGCTTCGTGGTGGGTATCCGCATGGTGGGGGAGTGGTTCCCCGCCCACGAACTCGGTCGCGCCGAGGGCGTCTACGGCGGTTGGGGCAATTTCGGTTCGGCCGCAGCGGCGATGTCGCTGCCCACGCTGGCCCTCCTGTTCGGGGGCGATGACGGCTGGCGCTACGCCGTCGGCACGACGGGCGTGCTGGCCATCGCCTTCGGCGTAATCTACTACTTCAACGTCTCGGACACGCCCAAGGGTTCGACATACTTCAAGCCGAAAAACCTAGGCGCCATCGAGGTAACCAGCAAGGGCGACTTCTACCTGTTGCTGATCATGAAGGCGCCAATCTTCCTGGCGCTTGCCCTGCTGACCTGGAAACTGTCGACGGGCAGCGTCGCCCTGCTCTCGGACAACGCCGCGATTACCATCTACGCGTTCCTGATTGCCGGGTACGGCTACGACGCCTGGGTTGCGTGGCGGGTGAACAGAGGCGTCTTCGAGAAGCCCGTACCCGAACTTCACCGCTACAAGTTCAAGCAGGTCGCGGTGTTGAACGTGCTCTACTTTGCCACGTTCGGTTCCGAACTGGCGGTGATCTCCATGCTGCCGCTGTTCTTCAGCGACGTGTTCGGGCTCAGCATGGTGCAGGCCGGCCTGCTGGCGTCGTCGTACGCCTTCATGAACCTCATGTCCCGCCCGGCCGGTGGCCTGATCAGCGACTTTTTCGGCCGCAAGCCGACGCTCCTGATCCTGATCGCCGGACTCGCCATCGGCTACTTCACGTTCGCGTTGGTGGACTCGTCGTGGCCGCTGGTGCTGGCCGTGATCACCGCGATGGCCTGCTCGTTCTTCGTACAGGCGGGGGAGGGTGCCGTGTTCGCGGTCGTTCCGCTGATCAAGCGACGGCTAACCGGGCAGATCGCCGGCATGACGGGTGCCTACGGCAACATCGGCGCGGTGTGCTACCTGACGATTTTCTCGTTTGTCGGCTATGGGGCGTTCTTCGCTATCATCGGCGTATCGGCGGTACTTGGTTTCCTGGTCCTGTTCTTCATGGAGGAGCCGCGCGGCCACATGGCCGAGATCCGCGACGACGGTACCGTGGAGTTGATCGAAGTTGGCTAGGATGGCCGCAAGAAACGGGTCCGAAGGGGCCGCCCTCGCGGCTCGCGGTCGCGAATCCACACCGTCGGAACCCGGGCGGGAGACGGATACCGTCGTGCAGGGAGCCATGAACAGCGCCGAACTGAAGGTCAGCTACGGCGGCACGTCGGTGGCCGGCGCCCTGGAGGTCAACCAGGACGCGTTTGCGGCGTCGCCACCAGACTGGCTGAAGGGCGCGGTCGCCATGATCGCCGACGGTGTCTCAAGCGGCGCACTTGCCGAGCAGGCCAGCCAGACCGCGGTCACGGATTTCATCGACGAATATCTCGCCACGCCCGAGACCTGGACCGTGAAAACGTCCGCCGCGCGGGTGCTGAACGCGCTGAACCGCTGGTTTTGCCACCACGACGGGATGGCCACCACGGTAAGTGCCGTGGTGGCCAAGGGTCGCACGGCGCACATCTTCCATGTCGGCGATAGCCGGGTGTACCGGTTCCGCGACGGCGAACTCGAACAACTCACCCGCGATCACCGCCGCCACGCCATGCTGACCAATGCACTCGGCATGGACCTGGACATCGAGGTCGACTACCTGGCCGAAGACCTGGCGAAGGGCGATGTTTTCGTACTAACCACCGACGGTGTACACGATGCGCTCCCGGTTCGACACCTGCGCGAGCGCGTGGCGTGTGCTACCGGGACCACGACGCTTGAGAGCGTGTCCCGGGCCGTTGTCGACGCCGCCTTGCGACGAGGCAGCGAGGACAATCTGAGCTGCCTGCTCGTACGCATCGACGACACGCCGGACGAGGCCATCGACGAAGCGCACCGCCGCCTCACCCGGCAGGTCATCCCGCCCGTGCTCCGGGCCGATGCACGCATCGACGGCTACCGGGTCCTGCGCACCGTCGCGAGTGGGACGCGCAGTCACATTTACCTCGTCGAAGACCCGTCCGGTCGGCGCATGGCGTTGAAGGTGCCGTCCGAATCGTTCGCCGACGACGCCCTGTACCTCGACGGATTCATCCGCGAGGAGTGGATCGGCAAACGCATCGATCACCCGGGGGTGATGAAGATCCTGCCGCGCCCGGAAAGCCGCTTCCTTTACTACGTGGCCGAGTACATCGAAGGCCGCAGCCTGCGCCAGTGGATGCTCGACAATCCCCGGCCCGCCATCGACGAAGTACGGCGCCTGGTCGGTGACATCGCCAGCGGCCTGCGTGCCTTCCAACGCCTGCAGATGGTGCATCGCGATCTCAAGCCGGAGAACGTCATGGTCGATCGCGACGGCAACGCCAGGATCGTCGACTTCGGCACGGCCTACGTCCAGGGGTTCGACGAACTCGACAACGCGGTTCGCGAGACCCACCCTGTCGGGTCGGTGGGCTATGTCGCGCCGGAGTGCCTGTTGGGCCGGCCCGTTACCCATGCCGCCGACATCTACGCCCTGGGCGTCTTGGCCTACGAGATGTTGGCCGGCGCCTTGCCCTTCAAGCGGCCCCTCGCCCGCGATGCGAAGGCCTACCTGAATCGGCCGTATGTGCCACTCGACCAGGCAGGCCGTGGCGATCTGCCGAAATGGGTGGACCTGGCCCTCGCCAGGGCGACTGCGCAGAACCCCGTCAGTCGCTATGAGGCCCTGTCCGAACTGGTCACGGACCTGGATCGGCCCAACCCGGAACTGGTTCGCCGCGCCGAGGCGGCACCGCTCCTGGAGAAGAACCCGACGCTGTTCTGGAAACTAGTCAGCCTGGCGTTAGCCGCGTTGCTGGTGCTGAGCCTCACTCTTGGCTAACGCTCACCCGTTGTACGATCGGCCGATGCGATCCGCCTCACGGCGCAGGCTATGCGTTGATTCCATGCGGGCAGGCATGCGCGTCGGCGTCCCGGTTTACGCTATAGTGCGCGCTCCAAAATTTGGGGCACCCTGAAATGACAGCACTCAAGGACAAGGTGGCGGTGGTCACCGGGGCCAGCCGCGGCATCGGCAAGGGCATAGCGCTCGCGCTCGGCGAGGCCGGGGCGACGGTTTACATCACCGGCCGCACCACCGGCGATGGCGAGCGCACCATCGATACCACGGCACGCCAGATCACCGAGAAGGGCGGCGAGGGCCGGGCCATCCAGTGCGACCACTTCGACGACGACCAGATCGGGGGCGTTTTCGAGCAGGTCAAATCCGAGGCGGGCAAGATCGACATCCTGGTCAACAACGTCTACAAGATTCCCGACCCGCCGGCCTGGGGCGGCGGTTTCTGGGATCACCCGCTGCAGATCTGGGACGACCAGGTGGGCATCGGGCTCCGGGCCCACTACGTGGCGAGCTGGTATGCGGCTCCGCTGCTGTTCGAGGCGGGCCCCGGCGGCACCATTCTCAACATTTCATCCGCCGGCGGGCAGGGTTATATCTTTTCCTCCTCCTACGGCACCGGCAAGGCCGGTCTCGATCGCCTTACGGCGGACATGGCCATCGAATTGAAACCCAAGGGCATTGCGGCTATCGCGCTCTACCCCGGATCGGTGAGTACGGAATTCATCGTGGATGTCGCCAAGGACCAGGGCATGGATCTGACCAATTCGCAGACTCCGCTCTTCGTCGGGCGCGCTGCGGTGGCGTTGCTCACCAGCGACAGCCTGATGGAGCGCTCGGGCACCATCCAGTGGGTGGATGACCTGGGCGAGGAGTTCGACATCCTGGACGAGAACGGCAGGCGGCCGCCACATTCGCGCAGGGAGACTTGAGGCGGTACTCTGGTTCACGCGTGCCGGTATCAAGCCGGGGCGAACGATTCATGGAGGAACGCGGCAGCCGTGAACTCACGCTGCTGACGTAACAGCGCGGCACCACGTGACAAGGGAGGGACGGGTGCACAAGAAACTCAGGATCGGGGTGCTCGACCTCGCCGCCCGCGCACCGACGAAAAAAATGTTCTCGCGCATCATGCGTGCCAATCTCGCGAGCATCATGCCGCAGGTGGTGGCCGTCTGGTGCGAGCAGGCCGGTCACGAGGTGCACTTCGACTGCTATACCGGTGTCGGCGACCTGGCCGATGAGTTGCCCGCCGATCTCGATGTCCTGTTCATCAGCGCGTTCACGCGCTCGGCACAGCTGGCCTACGCCATCAGCAACATGTATCGGCAGCGGGGCACGATCACCGTGCTGGGCGGCCCCCACGCCCGCTGCTACCCGGACGATGCGCGGCTGTATTTCGACTATGTGCTCGGCATCACCGACAGGACCGTCATCGACGACCTGATTGGCGACTGTTCGGTACAGCAGCCCCTTGGCGTGTGCCTCTCTGCCGCGCAACAGCCGCGTCATCTGCCGGGTGCTCAGGAGCGCTGGAAATTCATCTCGGCAACGCTCGCCAAGGCGCCCACGCGCCTCAAGTTCGTACCCATGATCGGTAGCCTCGGGTGCCCCTACACCTGCAGTTTCTGCATCGATTCCCTGGTCGACTATCAACCTCTGGAATATGCCCAGATTCGCGAGGACCTGAAGTTCATCGCCAGGAACATGCCCAATCCCCGGGTGCTCTGGCACGACCCCAACTTCGGTATCCGCTTCAACGATTACCTGTCGGTCATCGAAGAGGCCGCGCCGAACGGCAGCATTCCCTTTCTGGCGGAAAGCACCCTGTCGCTCCTGTCCGAGAAGAACGCCAGGCGGCTCGGGAAGGCGGGGTGCCTTGCGATCCTGCCCGGCATCGAGTCCTGGTACGACATGGGCAACAAGTCAGGCACCGGCCGGCGCCAGGGCGAGGAGAAGGTGCTGCGGGTGTCCGAGCAGGTCAACATGATCCTGCGCCACATCCCCTACATCCAGACGAACTTCGTGCTTGGGCTGGACGATGACGAAGGTGCCGAACCGTTCGAACTCACCAAGCAGTTCATCACGCTCTCACCCGGCGCCTTCCCCGCCTATTCGCTGCTCTCCGCATTCGGCGAGGCGGTGCCCCAGAACATCGGCCTGCAGCGTGACGGCCGCATTCTCGGCTTTCCCCACTACTTTCTCGACAACAACAAGGCGATGAACGTGCGGCCGAAGAACTACCAGTGGCCGGAGTTCTACGACCACCTGATCGACCTGATGGAGCACTCATTCTCCAGGGGCGCCGTCTTCCGGCGATTTCGCGCGAACAGGCGGCCCATCGCGAAGCTGATGAACGTGGTTCGCGCCTATTCCTCCGAAGGATTCTTCCGCCTGAAGTATCACAGGAGACTGCGCGGCTTCATGGACACCGACCGCAAGATGCGGGACTACCTCGAGCAGGAAACGGACGTCATTCCGAACTTCTACGAAAACACCATCAACCGCAGTCTCGGCGCCTTCGCGTCGTTTCTGCCGAAGGGCGCAATCGGCCACGACCAGAACGCCTACCTGAAGAAAACCGATCGGGAAGCCCAGAACGAAGCTCAGGCGCTACACCTGAACTGAATCGGGCTTCCCGCAACCGGCAACCGCCCGCCGCCGGGCGCGTCAGCCGGTCAACGAGGCGATGACCCGATCCACGACCTCTTCCGCCTTTGCGCGCATTTCCTCATCGGTCGCCCCTTGAATGGGGTGCCCGACAAACACCGCGTGCGCATCCTTCATGCCGAGCGCTTCGGCCTGGGTGGCCGCGGCGTCGGCGAACTCCGTCGATGCAATCGAAACCGCGGGCTTGCCCTGAATCTCGAACCATACCGTGTCATGCAAACTGCACGTGGTACAGGAGCCTCAGTCAGCCAGCGCCTCGATCACGAAGTCGTTGCTTGAGGCGATATCCGCCCGCAATGCGTCCGGTGCCGGTTTTGCGAACGTCGGCTTGGCATAGCGGTTGATGGATATGCCCGGCAGGCGCTCCTGCAGCAGGGCTTCCAGCCGGTCGAGCAGCACATTGCCGCGCGGCTTGGAGATGTCGAGCAGCGCCACGTTGCCGGAAATGGCATCCGGCCGCGGCGTCACCTGACGTTCCACCGGTACACGTTCGTCGGTGGGGTCCAGAATGGTTACCACTTTTTTTCCTCCTGTTGTTTCGCGAACCGTAGCCTGGCCGTCGTCACGGTCGCCCGTGCCCGCCGCCTGCCCGCGGTTCACTGCAAAATTTTCCTGGAAACCGGGATGGAACCGGTCTCGCCCAATACCCAGCCGTGAAAGGCGCCCGAGAAACTGCCGGCCTCGGAGCCCGCGACAACGATATGAATATCCGATTCGTCGCGAAACTTCGGCAGCTTGCGGCTCAGGGCTGCATCGTCCATCTGCTCGGCCATGGCCCGCTTGAAACCCATGGCTGACCGGTCGTCTTCCACCAGTTCCCGTATCGGCCGCGCGCTGACTTCCTGGATGCGCGCGCGTATCTCCGCCTTCCCGTAGCCGTCGCCGGCCAGGGTGTCGACATGCTCGGGTGCGACGACCAGCAGTGTCTCGCCCCACATGTGCACCTTCGGGTGCACAATGCTTTCAAGACACATCGCGAAGCTTCCCGCCAGTTGCGCGGCGCTGCGCGAGTCCTGGTCGACCATCAGCACGGGCCCGCTGGTCATGGCGTATACGGTCAACACCGAATCCCCGGGCTCGAATCCGCGTTCGACGTGCAGCGGCGTCCAGGGGGAGCGCTCTTCCCATTCCGCAAAACACATGCTGAATTTCATGGGGTTGCCCAGCGTCGACCGCTCCGTACCGCCCGGCCTGGCGCCGCCGATGTTGCGAACGGCCAGGCGCAACGCCCGGCCCATGGTGGCGTTTGCCCGGTTTCCCTGTCCGAGCGCGCCGAGCTTCATGTTCATGCCGAGCCGGTGGCGGATGGGACCGTTCACCACGACGACCGGGCTCGCGCCCATGGTCGTCGCCATCACGCCATGGATATTGAATTCGTCCGTGCACACCGCCTCCAGCGCCGTCAGCACCACGGGCAGGTATTCGGGCTTGCAGCCGGCCATGACCGAGTTGATGGCCACTTTTTCCACCGTCGCCTCGCCCATGTTGGGCGGCACCGTGGCGATCACCTCCTGAGGATCGCGCGTCGTTCCGCCCAGCATGCGCATCACCCGTTCCGGCGTGGGCGGGATGAGAGGCATGCCGTCGCTGAACCCCTGGTCGAACATGAACTCGAACTCGTCGTCGTGCACCGCGATGTCGATGCGGCGGGCGCGCAGGGGGCTGTTCTCGGCCTCGGCCTGCAGGCGCGCGGCAATGGTGGGGTCCGCCGACAGCGAACCGCAACCGGGACGCAGCGCGGGAAAAGCCGGCCAGTCGATCTGTGGTTGCGGTGCGCCAGACGTCTCCGCCAGGTCGGCCAGCGCCTGCCGCCATTCCTCCCGCTCGAACCCTATGAAGCGGTGCCGCGCGCTGCCGTCCGTGTCGACCACGACGAGCGTGGGCACGATTTCGACATCCCAGGCGAACGATACCTTGAGCGAGGAATCGTCCAGCAGGGGCACGGTCAGGCCGTGGTTCTCCGTCAGGACGCGGTTGCCGGCCTCGGTCTGGCCGCAGACGAAAAAGTCGACGTTCTCGCCCAATCCGCCCCAGGCCGCTTCGATGAGCGGCATGACATCATTGCAGGTCGGGCAGTCTTCCTTGACGAAGCAGACTAACGCCGGTCTCGAGCCGGGAAACGCGTACTGCTCCCCTCGCCCGTCTTCCAGCAGAAAGGCCGGCGGTTGGGTCACGGCACGACCCGAACCCAAAGTGCTGTGCCCACCGCGAAGGCCATGACCCGGGATCTCAACGGCCATACCC
This sequence comes from Pseudomonadales bacterium, assembly GCA_963663395.1. Classification (GTDB taxonomy): domain Bacteria; phylum Pseudomonadota; class Gammaproteobacteria; order Pseudomonadales; family Azotimanducaceae; genus Azophilus. The sequence continues at coordinate 1,193,040 of OY760226.1, read as the reverse complement.
GTGTGCCGTGCGGACGGCAAGCAACCATCAAGCCGGTTCCGCAATGAATATCGGGATCGTTCGCGAGGTCTTGTTCCTGTATTCCTCGTAGGGTGGGAACGCCGCTACCGAAAGCGCCCAGACCCGTGCCCGCTCGTCCGAATCCGCGACTTCGCGCACCCGCATCGGCTGCACCTCGGTCGCATCGCGAAGCTCGATCCGGGGATCGGCACGCAGGTTATAGACCCAGACCGGGTTGTCGGGCGCGCCGCCCTTGGAAGCCACCAGCACGTAGTTTTCGCCGTCCTTGACGCGCATCAGCGGCGTCTTGCGGATGGCTCCCGTCCTGTTGCCCGTGTGCGTGAACAGGATGCAGGGCAGGCCGGTATCCATCAGTTCGGTACCCTCGGTACCGCCGCTGCTTTCATAGAGTTCGACCTGCTCACGTACCCACTTGACCGGGGTCGGAATGTAATCTGCCATCGGGTGTTTCCGCTGTGATGTGGCGGGGGAAAGTCTATCTCAACTCTCGGAAGCGCGCCTCGCATGAGTGAGCGGCAGCACGGTGGTGTACTTGATGCGCTCCATCGCGAAGCTGGAACTCACGTCAGTGAGGTCGATGGCCTGGATCAGACGCTGGTAGAAGTCGTCATAAGCGGCAATATCGGGGACCACGACGCGCATCAGGTAGTCCACCTCGCCGCTCATCCGGTACAGCTCGATGACCTCCGGGAAGGCCGCAACCGTCTTCGCGAAGTCATCGAGCCAGCGCCTGTTGTGCTGGTCGGTGCGGATCGCCACAAAGGCATCGACCCCCACGTTCAGATGGTCCCGGTCGAGCAATGCCACGCGTTTCGTGATGACGCCCGCCTTCTCCAGGTTCTGAATGCGCCGCCAGCAGGGCGTCGTGCTCAGGCCGACTGCCTCGGCAACTTCCGCGGTTGAAAGCGTGGCATCGTGCTGAAGCAGGTCGAGAATCTTCAGGTCGGTACGGTCCAGGGCCATTGCTCGCCTCCTGCCCGGGTGTCTGGAAGCAGCCGATCCGCAGTCAGCCCAGGATCAGCCTCTCTGAAATAATATTCTATCTAATTGGATAGAAGTCGTTCAATTTGGAACAAAATTCTCCTTCGCTTGGGATAACATCATTCAAATGATCGGAAGAATAGAAATCGGATGAATCGATTGACCGATCATCTGCAGGAAGTTGGAGAGACCTATCCGCAGCACCTGAGAAAGGCATCGGGCTTCGCCGCCACCATGCTGGCCGGAGGCGTTGCCTGCCTCGTGCATGCCCTGCTTCCCTTCCTGTTCGTGCGCACCGGCAGCGACTGCATTCGCCGGCTGAACGAAGAGATGGTGCAAAGCCGCAAGCGGCCGTCTCCCGCCGAAGTCAGCGAAGCAGCCTGACGCCGAACTCTCCGGCGTTGCGCGCCTGCATAGGGCGAGCTTCCGCTACACCACAGAATCCGATGGCGCATTTGTAACGCCGGGCTGCAAGTCGTGTTTCAGCCGACGGTGCACACGATCCAAGTTCACTTTCTGATTTTTATACAACAAGATTGACTTATATCAATTTCGTCGTATAGTTATTTACACGACAATTACGTTTTACAACAAATCTGGTGTGCAAATGAATCGCGCTCCCGAATTCTACACCGGGGCTCCGGTCGACCCCGCCGATCTGAGATTCCGTGGCGCGTTTCTTACAGAGCTTTGGGAAACGTTGCGCGCTCAACACGTGGTGCTTACGGCGCCTCGGCGAACAGGCAAGACCAGCGTCATGGATCACTTGCGTGACCGACCCGATCACGGTTTCTCCGTTATCTCGATCAACGTCCAGGACTTGACCCACCCGGCCGATTTCTTCCAGGCGCTGCTCGATGCCTTACACGATGCGCACCCTGAATTCCTCCGCGACCAACTTGCCAGAGGATGGGAACTGGTGAGTGGCGTTTTGGGAAAAATCGATGAGGTCGACGTAGGTGGTTTCAAGCTGGCGCTGCGGCAGAGTGACCCTGATTGGGACAAGAACTGGCGTCAGCACGGTGACAGGCTGCTTACCCAGGCCCGCAATGCCGGCCGGCCAATACTGTTCATCGTCGACGAATTTCCCGACATGCTGCTTAACCTGGCACGAGAGAACGAACCGTTGTTGCGCAAATTTCTGGCCTGGTTTCGCGCCCAACGATTGAATCCCGCTCCGGCAAGGGACCCGATCCGATGGCTTGTCGGCGGCTCCGTCAACCTGGGCGGCACCCTTGAATCGCTCGGGCTGGTGGATCTCATCAACGATCTCGCGGACATCCCCCTGCCTCCACTCACCGATGAGGACGTCAAGGCTTTCCTGAACGACATGCTCGGCGGGCGCGCCGTTCCATTCGACACGGGCGTAGCGCCACGGCTTGTCGCCCGCCTGGGCCGTCCCATCCCGCTGTTCATGCAGATGGCAACCCAGGATCTCTACCGGCTGTGGAAAAGAGAGCAGCGCAAAATCGTCGCCACGGACGTCGATGCAGTATTCGACGCGATGATTGTCAGTTCCGGCGCCCGCACCCGGTTGCAGCACTTCCACTCACGCATCCGGCAGTACTACGGAAACACCAACGGCTCGATTGCCCACGCTTTGCTCGGACAGATTAGCGCAAGCGAAGAAGGGCTCAGGCGCACAATCCTGCTGCAGGAAACAGAGCGCCTGCTGGCGGACCTCGGGCACGAACTACCCGCCCATGAGCGCAGACAGGTGTTCAATCGGATAATGCTCGACCTTGAGAACGACTTCTACGTCGAGGAGGTCGAGGCTGGGGTCTACGATTTCGCCGGCGGCGTGCTGAAACTCTGGTGGAGGAAATACCATGCATGAACCGTCAGTCAGCACAAACATCGGGCTGTACCGGTCCGGCATAACCAGCCCGGAACGTCTGCGGGGAACGAGCGTAGGGCGTGACCCGGTCCTGGGCAACGCCATCGAGTCGCTGCGCGGTTCGGTGGGCAGGAAGTCGAAACATCACATGTTGTTCATCGGGCCTCGCGGAATCGGCAAGACCCACCTGCTTTCCTGCATCGAAGCTGGGGTTGCATCGGACGAAGCGCTGCGGGCGTGCGTGGTGGTTGCCCGGTTTCCGGAGGAATCGAATCAGACGCTGTCCTTTGCCGATTTCCTGATCGGGCTGTGCCGGATATTGAAAGACGATCTCGAAGACGAACCGCTGTGGGCTCAACTGTTCGCCAAGGTAGAGACAGAGGATAACGACGCCATCGTGGCCGACACATTGGTACCGGCCATACGCAAACAAAATCGACTGCGCAAACGCACGCTGCTCGTCATGCTCGAGAACCTGGGCGAAATTTTCACCCGGCAGATACGCAACCAACACGACATCGCCTCGCTGCGCAAGTTCTTCATGGCCGACAACGGCTGCCTGCTGTTGGCCACCGCACCCATGCACTTCGACGGAATCACCGACATCGGGCGGCCGTTTTACGACTTCTTTGACATCCAGATTCTGGAGAACCTGAGCTTCGAGGAGACAGTTGAAGTCATCCGTCGGAATCTTGAATGGGATGGGCACACCGAGATTCTTGCAACTTTCGATGACATGCGACCCCGACTGCAGGCGCTCTACAGCATGACCGGGGGAAACCCGCGGCTGACGATGATGCTCTACGAACTGATCGCCAACGAATCGGTCACCAGGGTGCTGGATCAATTCCGCCTGCAACTCGACAGGATCTCGCCTTTCTACCAGGGCCGCCTGAACGACCTCTCACCCGGCCAACGCGCCCTGCTGGAATGTCTGGCCGGCATGCGCGACCAGGAGAAGACGCCCGCCTCCATCGCCGCGCGCATGCGGAAGAGCCAGCAGGAGACTTCGTCGCTGCTCAAGCGCCTGTCCGATTCTCACTATCTGCGCTCGACCCCGCACCCTGATGACAAGCGCTCGCGCCTCTACACGATCCGCGAAGGGTTCTTCGATATCTGGCTGGCGATGAATCTTTCCCGCGATGCGCGCAAACGCCTGCCGTTTGTCGTCGAATTCTTGAGCCTCTACTACCCGAGCATCGACGCGCGCAACGAGAAACGGCGGCAGTTAGGCGAGAAACTCTCGGCCCAGGGCAGTGACGATGCTGAAAAAGCGCTCGACTATCTCAGTGAAGTCGGCGACGAAAAGGAGCGGGCCGGCGCAAAGTTCGACATGGCCCGGATTTACGCCTCCCGTGGCGATGCCCAACTGTCGGCCGGCTACGTGCGCGAAGCAGCGCCATTGGCCGGAGACAATGTAAGCCAGTCTATCGAACGCGTCGCTACGAGCACCGAGTCCGCCCCTGACTATCTTGCCGAAATCGAAGAAATGATCGCGTGCTGGGAAGAACACCGAAGCGGCGATTTCGAGTCGTTTGCACATCGGCTCACCTCCATGGGGAGCGAACTGACGCTGCGCACTTTTTCCGAAACCAGGCTGACCTTCCTGCAGGATACGCTCGAGAGCTTGAGCGATCCCGAAGCGCGGATCGAACAACGCCTCAGAATTGCCGGGGTTCTGAAAGAACTCGTGCGTTGGGACGAGTCTGAAGAACAGTTGCGCCCCGCTCTGGCCGAGGCCGCAGCGCTCTCGGATTCGAAGCTAGTCGCGTCGGCTTCGAACAATCTGGCATTGCTGCTGAAAGACACCAACCGCTTCGAGGAAGCCGAGCCCTTGATGCGCAAGGCCCTCGCCATCAATGAGGCCGCGTTCGGAAACCAACACCCGAATGTAGCGACTTGCTTGAACAATCTGACTTCGCTGCTGATAGACACCAACCGCATCGACGAAGCCGAGCCCTTAATGCGCACGGCCCTCGCCATCGATGAGGCCTTTTTCGGAAACCAACACCCGAAACTGGCGACAGACTTGAACAATCTCGCGTCGCTGCTGAAAGACACCAACCGCATCGACGAAGCCGAGCCCTTGATGCGCAAGGCCCTCGCCATCAATGAGGCCTCTTTCGGAAACCAACACCCGACGGTGGCGATCCGATTGAACAATCTCGCGTTGCTGCTGAAAGACACCAATCGCTTTGACGAAGCCGAACCTGTGATGCGCAGGGCTCTCGCCATCGATGAAGCCTCATTCGGAAGCCAACACCCGAATGTGGCAAGAGACTTGAACAATCTCGCGTCGCTGCTGAAAGACACCAATCGCTTTGACGAAGCCGAACCTGTGATGCGCAGGGCTCTCGCCATCGATGAAGCCTCATTCGGAAGCCAACACCCGAATGTGGCAAGAGACTTGAACAATCTCGCGTCGCTGCTGCAAGACACCAACCGAATCGACGAAGCCGAGCCCTTGATGCGCAAGGCCCTCGCCATCGATGAAGCCTCATTCGGAAACCAACACCCGAATGTGGCAAGAGACTTGAACAATCTCGCGTCGCTGCTGCAAGACACCAACCGAATCGACGAAGCCGAGCGCTTGATGCGCAAGGCCCTCGCCATCGATGAGGCCTCATTCGGAAACCAACACCCGAACGTGGCAAGAGACTTGAACAATCTGGCGACGCTGCTGAAAGACACCAACCGAATCGACGAAGCCGAGCCCTTGATGCGCAAGACCCTCGCCATTGATGAGGCCTCATTCGGAAACCAACACCCGAAAGTGGCAATAGACTTGAACAATCTCGCGTCGCTGCTGAAAGCCACCAACCGATTCGACGAAGCCGAGCCCTTGATGCGCAAGGCCCTCGCCATCGATGAGGCCTCGTTCGGAAACCAACACCCGAGTGTGGCGACAGACTTGAACAATCTGGCGTTGCTGCTGAAAGACACCAACCGCATCGATGAAGCCGAGCCCTTGATGCGGAAATCACTCGATATCCTGGAAATCTTTCGTTCGCAGACCGGGTATGAGCACCTGCACTTTCAAATGTTCAAGGGGAACTACACTGCCCTGCAGCAGGCCATCAAACCAGACGAGCCAACTCAATTGTATTCTTGATGCTCCATCGCGAAATGGACCTGGTGTAGAGACTGGCCAATTCAGCGAAGCTTGGGCCGGCGCAATTCCGACACCATGTTGGTGTGAAGCAGATACGCGGTCAATCGAAAGTGGGCGGCGGGCGCAGCCGCTCATCCGTTCTCGGTGGCGTGAGCGCCTCGCTCCTGGCCTCCGGCGCAAGCAACAACTCCTTGATACCCGGTCCGGCTGCCTTCTTCAGCCTGTGCCACTCGTCAATCGGAACCAGTACCGCTGTCTGGACTCCGCGGCGCGTCACAATCTGAGGCCCCTTGGTCAAGCTTGCCGAGAGAAACTCGCTGAATCTCGCCTCGGCTTCCTGAACCTGCCAGCTTTCGTTCATGATCGTTTTCCAGGGGCCTGTCTGACCAGACATTTGACTATGTAGACGCAAAGACAAAGCGTCAACGGAGGATCTTCGTGAAAGACTTCGTCGCGACCGGGTGACCAGTGTCGCGGAAACCGGCGACAACACGATCAATCGCTTGCCACGTAGACACCCCGCCCGCGGTCATACAGTATCGTCGAGCGATTTGCCGTGGTGAGAGAAGGGGTGCCTGAGAAAGAGCCGGAGCGATTGTCCCGGAAAACGCTGTTCTACTACGGCCTGGCCGACATGCCTATCCAGATGGCGGCCATTCCCGTGGCGGCGTTCGTGCCGAATTACTATGGTCAGGACCTTGGAGTCAGCCTGGCGGCCGTCGGGCTGGTGCTGCTTTTGTCGCGCTCGTTCGACGCCATCACCGACCCGCTGATCGGCTGGCTGTCCGACCGGACGAATACCCGCTGGGGCAGACGCCGGGTGTGGATGCTGGCGTCCGTGCCGATTCTCATGCTTTCGATCTACAAGCTGTTCATGCCGGATCCCGAGGACGTGTCGGCCGTCTATCTCCTCACGTGGCTGGTGACCCTGTGGCTGGGCTGGACCATGCTTTTCATTCCCTACTATGCGTGGGCGGCGGAACTGTCGCCGGAATACAACGAGCGGTCGCGCATCACCGGCTGGCGGTCTAGCATCGGGCTCGGGGCCAACGTGGTGAGCAAACTCGTGCCCGTGGTGGCGCTCTACTTCTTCGCCTTCGGAGGGACGCAGGAAACACTCTTCCTGGTCGGCAGCATGACCCTGATTCTGCTGCCCCTTACGGTAGGACTCACCGTATTCATGGTGCCCGAAGGCAGGGACTTCATACCCGCCCGCATGCCCCTGCTTCCCGGATTGCGCCTCATGTGGCGAAACGGCCCGTTCAAGAGGCTGATAGCCGCCTTTTTCGTCAATCAACTGGGCACGTCGATCTCGACCGCCCTGATCGTTTTCTACGTTCGCAGCGTGCTGCAGGAGGATGAAAAGGCCATCGTGCAGCTCCTGGTGTTCTACGCATTCAACCTGAGCGGCATTCCGTTCTTCGTAAAGTACTCGAGCAGGGTGGGCAAGCACCGCGCCTGGTGTCACGCGCTTTTCCTCTTCTCCTTCTGCATGTTGGGCTATCTGCTGCTCGGTGCCGGCGACTTTTACTGGATGCTTCCGATCACGGCGGTCACGGGCTTCCTGGCGGGGTCGTTCTGGGTCATTCCAAATTCCATGAAGGCGGATGTGATCGACATCGATCGACTGGAAAGTGGCGAGGACCGAACTGCCTTCTATTTCGCCGTCTGGTCGCTAGCCATCAAGGTCGCGCTCACCGTGGGGCCGGCCATCGCCCTCTGGATGCTGTCCCTGACCGGTTACGTCCCATCGCCCGAGGCAGGCGTGGACGAGGGCTCGACGCTGGGCCTGAAACTCCTGTTCGTATTCGGCCCCGCGACCGGGTTTCTGCTGACGGCATTGATTGCGTGGAACTACCCGCTCACGGAGTCCCGGCACCTGGAACTCAGGAAGAAACTGGCTCACGCCCGGGGGAAAACGCCGCCGGGGGCGACGGGTTGATCACGCCGTAATCCGTTCGAGCCCTGTGTAAACGTTGAACCGGTCGGACTTGAGGAAGCCCGCCAGCGTGATGCCCTGATCCTGCGCCAGTTCCACGGCCAGGCTCGACGGCGGGCCGATTGAAGCGACCAGCGGCGCGCCGGCCACGGCCGCCTTCTGCAGCAACTCGAAACTGGCGCGGCCGCTTAGCAGGATGCCATGCCTGCCGAGATCGCCGTCAGCCAGGTAGGAACCGGCAAGCTTGTCGAAGGCGTTGTGCCGGCCAACGTCTTCGCGTATCCGCAGGATGGCGCCGGACTCGTTGAAACTCGCCGTGGCATGCAGCCCGCCGGTGCGGGCGAATTCGGTCTGACCGGTTCGAAGCGCCTCGGGCAGCCCTCTGAGCGCCGTCTCGGAGATGCTGAACGACGACGGCGTGCGCGGTTCGAGTTGCACGCGCACGGCATCGAGGGATGCCTTGCCGCATACGCCGCAACTCGACGTCGTGTAGAAGTGGCGCAGCAGTCCGCCCGCATCGACGCCGATGTCATCGGCCAACTCCACCCGGATGACGTTCCTGATGCCCTTGTCAGGGCTCGCCGGGGCGCAGTGCTCGACCCGGCGTACATCGCCGGCACCCCGGATGATGGCTTCCCCCGCCAGAAAGCCGACCGCAAGTTCCTCGTCGTTGCCTGGGGTGCGCATGGTGACCGAGATGCTCTGCTCCACGCGTTCTCCACGCGCTGTGTACGACAACCGGATCTCGAGCGGTTCCTCGACGGTGATGACATCGCTGCCCGGGCGCCGCCCCACATCCGGGGAAACCTTTTCGATGCCGACCCGGAGGCTGGCGGCAGGCAATTGCCCGGAGGAAACTGTCGGTGGCGACTCAGACAAGACGTCAATCCGGGCAAGCGGCTGCAATCATCGGCGCATACGAACTCTTTCGCGGGATTCCGGCGTTGTTCCCCGCGCTTCGGCGCGCCACGTCAGGGGGTCGGCGCGCCGGGGTGGAAACTTTCATGGCAACGCGGTCGTCAGGCCGGCAGCAGCCCGACCTGCTCGCTCGCCCGGCTCAGGTGCTCTTCCTGCCAGGGGGAACGGTGGTTGGCGGGCCGGACTTCTACGGCCGTGACCTTGTACTCCGGGCAGTTGGTGGCCCAGTCGCTCAACTCGGTGGTCACCACATTGGTGCCCGTGGAGGGGTGGTGGAACGTCGTATAGACCACACCCGCCGCCACACGCTCGGTCACGTCGGCGCGCAGGGTGATCTCGCCCATCCGGCTCGTTACCGATACCCAGTCGTCGGTGCGTATGCCGCGCAACTCGGCGTCAGCCGGATGGATCTCCAGCCGGTCTTCGTTCAGCCACTCGATGTTTTCGGTGCGCCGGGTCTGCGCGCCCACGTTGTACTGGGTGAGAATCCGCCCGGTGGTGAGCAGCAGCGGGAACTTGCGGTTCGCCTTCTCGTCGGTGGGTTGATAGTCGGTGAGCACGAACAGGCCCTTGCCGCGCACGAACTCTTCCCGGTGCATGATCGGCGTGCCTTCCGGCGCGGTATCGTTGCACGGCCACTGCACGCTGCCGGCGCGGTCGAGCATGTCAAAGGAAACGCCTGCGAACGTGGGCGTGAGCGTGGCGATCTCGTCCATGATTTCGCGTGCCGAGCCGTACTGCATCGGGTACCCCAATGCGTTGGTCAGCGCCTGGGTAACCTCCCATTCCGTGATGCCGGTCTGCGGCTGCATCACGGGCCGCACCCGGTTGATGCGCCGCTCCGCATTGGTGAAGGTGCCGTCCTTCTCCAGGAACGAGGTGCCGGGGAAGAAGACGTGCGCGAACTTGGCGGTCTCGTTCAGGAACAGGTCCTGGACGATGACGCATTCCATGGCGCCGAGGGCTGCCTCGACATGCTGGGTATTGGGGTCGGACTGGGCGATGTCTTCGCCCTGGATATAGATGCCCTTGAACACGCCGGCGCAGGCTTCGTCGAGCATGTTGGGAATGCGGAAACCCGGTGCACCGGACAGGTCGGTCTGCCAGGCCTGTTCGAACCTGGCGCGCACAGTGTCGTTGCTGATGTGGCGATAGCCCGGCCATTCGTGGGGAAAGGAGCCCATGTCGCAGGAACCCTGCACGTTGTTCTGACCGCGCAACGGGTTGACGCCAACGCCCGGCCGGCCGATGTTGCCGGTGGCCATGGCCAGGTTCGCCATGGCCAGGACCATGGTGGAGCCCTGGCTGTGCTCCGTGACGCCCAGGCCGTAGTAGATGGCTCCGTTTGCCGCGGTGGCGTACAGGCGCGCGGCAGCGCGGATATCTTCGGCGTCGACGCCCGCGACGGGCGCTACCCGCTCGGGCGAGTTTTCCTCAAGGGCGGCAAACTCCAGCCACTCCTTGAAGGATTCCCTGTCGCAACGCTTGTCGACGAATTCCCGGTCGATGAGGCCTTCGGTCACCACGACGTGAGCAAATGCATTCATCAGCGGCACGTTGGTGCCGGGCAGGAGGGCGAGGTGGTGTTCGGCTTCAACATGCGGTGAGCGCACCAGGTCAATGCGCCGCGGGTCGGCCACGATCAGTTTCGCGCCCTGCCGCAGACGCTGTTTCATCATCGATGCGAAAACGGGATGGCCGTCCGTCGGATTCGCGCCGATGACGACGATGACGTCCGCCTGCGCCACCGAGTCGAAATTCTGCGTGCCCGCCGAGGTGCCGTAGGCCGTTTTCAGGCCGTAGCCGGTGGGCGAGTGGCAGACCCGGGCGCAGGTATCCACATTGTTGTTGCCGAAGGCCGCCCGCACCATCTTCTGCACCAGCCAGACCTCTTCGTTGGTGCAGCGCGAGGAGGTGATGCCGCCGATGGACCTGTTGCCGTATTTCGCCTGAACCGCCTTGAGCCGCGCCGCCGCCTGATCGATCGCTTCCTCCCAGGACACCACCGTCCAGGGGTCGGTGATCTTCTCCCGCACCATGGGCTCGAGAATCCGGTCGGTGTGATTGGCATAACCCCAGGCATAGCGACCCTTCACGCAGGAGTGCCCGTGGTTGGCCTTGCCGTCCTTGTCCGGCGTCATGCGCACCACCTGGTCGCCCTTCACCTCGGCCTTGAAGGAGCAGCCGACGCCGCAATAGGCGCAGGTGGTCTTCACGACCCGGTCCGGTACGCCGTGTTCGATAACCGATTTGTCCATCAGCGTTGCCGTGGGGCAGGCCTGCACGCAGGCGCCGCACGAGACGCATTCCGACGAGAAGAAATCGTCCGCGCCGGTTTTCACCACCGAGTCGAAAGCGCGCCCGTCGATGGTCAGCGCAAACGTACCCTGCACCTCGTCGCAGGCGCGCACGCAGCGGGAGCAGACGATGCATTTCGACGGGTCGAAAGTGAAATAGGGATTGGATTCATCCTTCGGCGCATCGAGGTGGTTGGCATGCTCCTCGCCATTGGCATAGCGCACTTCCCGCAGGCCCACGGCACCGGCCATGTCCTCGAGTTCGCAGTCGCCGTTGGCCGGGCAGGTCAGGCAGTCGAGGGGATGATCGGAGATATACAACTCCATGACCCCGCGCCTTATTTTCGCCACGGCCTCGGTTTGCGTGCGTACCGCCATGCCGTCACGCACGGGCTCGGTACAGGCGGCGGGCATGCCGCGCCGGCCTTCGATCTCGACCAGGCACAGCCGGCAGGAGCCGAACGCATTCAGGCTGTCGGTGGCGCAGAGCTTCGGCACGGGAACGCCGGCGGTGGCGGCTGCCCGCATGATCGATGTACCCGCCGGCACCGTGACATCCATGCCGTCGATGGTCAGTGTCACCGTCTCCACTGCCGCGGAGGCCCCCGCTGCTGCGGACGCCCCCGCTGCTGCGGGGGGTGGTGTGCCGAGATCGGTTTCGAAAAGACTCATTTCAACCCCAGTGCGCTACGTACCGGTATGGGCGTCATGCCGCCCATCTGGCAGAGGCTCGCCTCCTCCATGACGTCGCACAGGTCGCTAATGATAGCCAATTCGCGGCTGCCTTGTCCGTGGCCGCCTGACGCCTGATCCGGCTCCACAACTCCACGGAAACCCTTGCCCATCAACGTCTCCACGGTTTCCTTGCCGCGCACGGCGCCGATTCGGCAGGGTGTGCACTTGCCACAGGATTCGTGGGCGCAGAAGGCGAAGGCAAAGTGCGCCTGCTGCACCAGGTCGACGGTGTCGTCGAAGACCACCACGCCGCCGTGGCCGACGCCCGCGCCCAGTTCAGCGAGGGCTTCGTAGGTGAGCGGCGTGTCGAGTTGCGCATCCTTCAGGTAGGCGCCGAGGGGCCCGCCCACCTGCACGGCGCCGATCGGGCGCCCGCTCAGGGTGCCGCCGCCCCAGTCTTCGATCAGTTCGCGAAGGGGAATGCCGAAGGGCAGTTCGATCAGGCCGCCGCGACGTATGTTGCCGGCAAGCTGGAACGTCATCGTTCCCGTGGAGGGGCCGACGCCAATTTCTCCATAAGCCGCGCCGCCGTGCTCCAGAATGGCGGGCACCGCGGCCAGCGTGATCACATTGTGCACCAGGGTCGGGCGGCCGAACAGCCCGGCGATGGCGGGAACCGGCGGTTTCGAGCGCACCTCGCCCCGCTTGCCTTCCAGGCTCTCGAGCAGCGACGTTTCCTCACCGCAGATATAGGCGCCGGCGCCGACGAAAAGCTCGATATCGAAGGATTCGAGCAAGCCCAGGCCGCGTGCGGAGTCGATCGACTTCCGGAGAATCTCCGCCGCCAGCGGATATTCCGAGCGCAGGTAGATGATTCCCTTGCCCGATCCGGTCGCGTGCCCGGAGATGAGCATCCCCTCGATGAGCCGGAACGGGTCGCCCTCCATGACCAACCGGTCGGCGAAGGTGCCCGAATCGCCCTCGTCGGCATTGACAACGATGTATTTTTCGTCGGCCGGGGTGTCGTGCACCGTGCGCCACTTGATGTGGGCGGGAAACCCCGCGCCGCCCCGGCCGCGCAACCCGCTTAGCCGGATCTCTTCCAGGATTTCCGCGGGCTCACGCTCGAGTTGCGCGCGAATCCAGGCCGGGTCGTAATCGAAGGGATCGACATGTCCGCAGCGGTCGAAGACCAGCCGGGTCTGCCGGGCGAGGTCGGGCAATTCCGCGACGGGCCCCAGCCTGACCGCATCCAGATCGTCCGGATCGGCAACCGGGCCGAAAGCGATGCCGTCGAGTTCCACCAGGGGTTCCAGCCAACTCAACCCATGCGAACCGGTACGCATCACCTCGTGACCCTGCCGCGCCAGCGCATCCGCGATGCCGTTTGCGCCCAGCGCGTTGGCCAGGGTCTCGTTTGGCACCTTGGCAACGCTCATCCGGTCAGCCCTTCCGGTGTGGCGCGGACCACCGGGCTGCCGTTGACGGTAGCATTGGGCCCGTTCGCGCATAGCCCCAGGCAATAGACGGCTTCCAGGCTCACGCTGCCGTCCGCGGCGGTCTCCCCGAGGTTAATGCCGAGCCTGTTCGTGACCGCCGAGGTGAGCGCCCGCGCCCCGACGGCCTGGCAGGCTTCGGCCTGGCAGATGCGGATGTGTTTCCGACCCGCCGGCGCCGTGCGCAGATCGCTGTAGAAACCGACGATGCCCCGCACCTCCGCGACGCTCAGGTTGAATACGTCGGCTACGATTTCCATGTGGGCACGCTGAATCCGCCCGCGGGCCTCGACGATCCTGCGTAGCGCAGTAATCGGCCCGCCGATGCGGCCCGCGCACCGTTCGGCGATGTTACGGACGTCGGTGGCTTCGTCCACTACACGGCATCCTGCGAACAGGGCGGGCGAATATATCACGGCCGGGCCAAGCCGAGCGGCCCGGTTCAAGGGAACCGGTTGAACCTGTCGCCAGTCGGGATTTTCATGTCGGAAACGGTTCAGACGGCCTGTTGTGCTCCCGTCGGGCACCGCTATGGTCTTCTCGAGCGCCGCCAGCTTGAAATCATGCTTGACGCTGAAGATGGGGTTCACTGCAATCTCCATGATGTCCCGACGGCTGCGGTAGCGCATCACGCCCACGGTCGTCCATTGTTCCGCGCAGTCGATGCCTGCGAGGTCGAGGGCCCGGAATACCACCGGCCCGGCCAATACCGGATGACAGGCGCGCTTGAACAGCTCCGGAGTCATGTGTTCCATGTAGCGTCCAAGCGATTCCACCTCCGATAGGCCCCCGACCGGGTCGGGAGCGGCGGAGTTGTCATGAGGTCGCCGGACTTCGACTGGTGGAAGTTGACGTCGACTGGAACCAAGCGCCGTTGCCGGTGTCACAACCGAGTCGCGAGGGGTTAGACACTCAACTCTATTGAGAATTCGCATAGCTGAACCATTCAAGCGCGACCGTCCGAGATCCAATGGGCAGGTTGCGCAGGCATGCGTTGGCCGCGCTGGCGTTGCGCAACGCCAGCCGAACACCGCGAGTCCGGGCCTATTGATCAGTAGCAGGCAGGAAAACAATGGAACGAGCAGTTTCGATATCGGAAGGATCCGTGGGCAGCGATCGCCTTGGATCCTCCCGGCCCGAGGACGGGGCACATCAAGGCACATTCAAAGGCAGGGGCGTTCTGCAGGTTGTCGATTCGGACAGGCTGCACGTTTCAGTGCAAGCGGGCCGGGAAGCCGGAAGAAGAGTCAGCGCTGCCGGAGAGTCAAGCAGCTTGCGTTCGAGGATCGCCTCGTTGATTAAATTTTTCAGGCGCCTGCTGACTCCGATGGCAGCTGCACGAGCCACTCAACCCGCGCGGCAACCACGGGAAACAGCTCAACCGGCCGGCCAGTCGCCGACGCCGCCGAGGGCATCACCGGCACCCGATACACCGCCAATTGGCCTCCCGACCCGCGCAGGAACGCCGACACGAATCTGGCAATTTCCGTCGGGTAGCGAGAGCACCGACGTTTCGGCCGGCGAGTCGCGCACACTGTCGAGGGCATCACCGGCACCCGATGCACGACGAAACAGCCGCTCGACCTGCGAAGCAATGCCGGAACGAAGGCGGTCGTGGTCGTCAGGCGCTAATCACACACCGCGTTTGACCGTTCTCGCAGGCGATCGGAGTGAGCTGGACGACCCCGAATTCCTACGACGGGTCGACCGGGACATCCTGCGAGCCGTGGAACTGCTCACGAGAGCCAAACAGGGATCTCTTAACCCGGAGGAAGCGAAAGAGGCTCTGTTTCTCGTGGGATCGAAAAATCTCAACGTTTCGGAGAAATCGCTTCGACTCGCACGGGAGTACGCCGAATGCTCGAAGCGCTTCGACTCGCAACAATCCAGCGTGGAGGGCGAGTTTGGACGGCTCGAACTGTCAACGACTCAAGCGTCGATGAAACAGGATCTCGAGAAGCTTCAAGCTCAGGTAGAAGCCGGGCTGGATGCGGCGCGATACGACACCATGGACCTTGCGGAAAGTCAGTTACTGGCGCTCGCTGGCCTCCATCTGTTGACGGCAATAAAGGGTCGATTGGCCCAGCGTTACGAACACCTCGGACAGATTGCGGACGATTGCGAGTCTGCGGATCTCGTCCGCGAGCCGGCGAGAGAGGCGCAAGGTCATGCTCACGCGAGTCGGGTTGTCGGCACCTGGTCTACCAAACCGGAACCGCAAACCCACCGGGACGGCGAGCCGGATCCATGGCCGCATTGGCTGCCGCAGCCGGCGTTAAAGGGTGTACGGGAGCGTTGTACAAGCAGTCAGGCTTCGCCGTTTTTCCCATACATGCTCAAACAGGTCGATCAGCAACTCAAGGCGGCGGTGGACCTGTTTGAGCTATCCCGCCCAGCGCCGTTGGTGCCCCATCAGTTGTTCGAGCTGTTTCTGTTGATCGGGGGGAACGATCGGTCGGTAGAGCCGGAGCTTTTGGAAGGGTTGCAGAAATTCGTTTCCTTGGGAGAGGGAATCGATGCGCGCATCGAGCAGACGAAGCAACTGTTGTCCAATTGCGCGGCGGTGTCGGAGAGCCACCACCTGAAACCGGACAAGATCGTCCTGCTGTTGGAGACTCTCGGCAGCTTCGCGGATTCACTCAAGCAAAAGGTAGCGTCCCCTTGCAATGAAATTCTTCAAAGGCATGACCTCTCCCCGGAAGCTCGAACACTTTTCCAGGCGCTTCAGTATCGTTTTGATGTCCGTATAGACGAGTTAAACCAACTGGCTCAGACCAGGCGGGTCACAGGTGGCGAATTGGAGAGCCGGGCGCTCTTGGCTGATGTTCCCATCAGCGGCACCGGGAACCTGAACGACCCTGCGCCCGTTCTCCTGTCGGGCGAAAGCAGCGAGGGCGAGTCGGCGCCGGAACCGCCAGCAAGTGAGGAACTTCAATCCCCCGCACCGGCCATCGTGGTCAATTCAGCGGTCGGGTCGAGCAGTTTGCAGCTGGACAGCGGCGTGGCTACAGAGATAGAGACTGAGCCGGTACCGGCCGATAGGATTTCCCCGATTCCGGACCCGGTCGATGTACGGGTGTCAAGAGAAAACAAGCCATCGCCCCCAAACGCTCCGCCACCGGTCGGTCGGTTCGATCAAAAGGTACAGCGAGCGCTGGAACTGCATGGCAGATGCGCGGCGTGGTTCCCGGGTAGCCCGGACCGCCGCGCTCTGGATTCGCATCTGGGTTTCTGCGAAGAAAAACTGAAAATTTTACGGGAGGAAGCTACGTACAACCTTGAGCTTGAGGCCGTCGTGCAAGAGGGCAAGGCGAGCCCAGAACTCAAAGACCTGGTGCACAGGTTGCGCCTTCGTTTCGGCGAGCGTGCTACGAGGATTCAATCGTTGATCAAGTCGGTGGACCGGGATGCTTATCTGCCGCGGTTTCGCGCTACATCGGGTATTGGAGAAGTCACCGCCTCATCGCCTACGACCCATTGGCAACTGGCGTCACCGGTCGAGCAAGATGCCGAATGGGCGGTGCATTTGCTCGAGAGGTCAATGAAAGAGCAATTGCACGACGATGAATGGCAGGAGTTGCGCCGGATGGTGGGAGATAGCTCGGAGGATGTCCGCCAAAAGGCGTTGCACCGCCTCGAGCCGCTCGTGGACGTTGGCAAGGGCACCGATTTGCAAATCTTGGCCCTGGAGGAATCGCTGAACAAGTTAAGCAGGACATCGTTGAGTGAT
Organism: Pseudomonadales bacterium; assembly: GCA_963663395.1. GTDB lineage: Bacteria > Pseudomonadota > Gammaproteobacteria > Pseudomonadales > Azotimanducaceae > Azophilus. The sequence continues at coordinate 1,176,034 of OY760226.1, read as the reverse complement.
GCCGAGTGGTCCGAATTGGTTGCGCTGGTCGGACCGAATCCGTATGCGCTTGGACCGGAGGCGAGTGGCCACCTGTTAAACTGCCTCGAACTCGGAACTCAATTCGACCAGGCCATCGCGCGAGTGGAGGAATTGAAATCGGGACCCGCGCCCTTGCAGAGTATCGATGAATTCGAACTGAATTCGCGTATCGACCAGAGCAGGAATTTGGCGGAGAGAGCACTCAACCAACCACTGCGGGCGCTTGAGACACCGGAGCAAATGGATGCCCTGCCCGGGGAGGTTCGAATACTCGTGCAGGGGCTGCACCAGGAATTCGACGCGCGCATTTCAAGGTTAGCCCATCTTTACCGTGCGCCGTGCAAAGGCTTCATTCCTCAGCGGGTGCGAATCCCGCCCGGCAATTGTCGCTCCAGCCGGTAGCAGTCGGAGCGGGCGAAGGAGGTAACGACATCGTCTGAAGCACTCCGAAGAAAAGGACCGCCATGGGCGGTTTAGCGAACATGCGGGCCGCAACGCGAGTGAACGCTGAGCAGGCCTCGAAAAGGGTAATGCGGAAGCCGACCCGGCGGTAATACGGGGAAGGCTGCCATCGGCAGGGAAGCGAGCGACGGACGCACCAGCCGGTTCCGCCGGGGTATTGGCGGTGGCACGCATGTAGGAGGGGGATGGATGCAACACGGGAAACCCTGTCGGTGGTGTGCACGCACCAACCGGAATCCCGCGAGGGGCAGGCCGGGCCGGCAGGGTGGCGGAGAGGCTCGTAGTACTGAAGACGCCGGGTAATGCCGGTCGAGGAAAGGGGCCTCAGGCGAGGAGCGATGTCGGAAGGAAGAAGGCTGGCGGGAGTGGCAATGCCTGGACCCCGCGAAAGGGCAAGGATTCCGGAAGCATCCCATGCATAAGCGAAGGAGCCGAGCCGTAAGGGCTCGATGCTGTCGAGGCGTGAACAGGCTCGATGGCTCGCCGGACAGGCGACACTACGCAGAGCGGGCGCCGTGCAGCATCCGTAGACGATGTCGGAATTCACCGATCACCTGCGTATCCGTTTCGCCCCGGCGATCCGTGTGCGAGGCGCATGATCCTGCTGGAGAGCCCGGTGCCGGAAATCGGCACGCCGGGTTCGGGGAGCAGGGGCTGGAAACGTGACATAAGGTCGGCGCGCCAGCCCTTGACTCCACAACAACCCCGTGATTTTCGCCCGATCTTGCCGTGATTGACGGTTTCGGGGTCGGCAACTCGTTGTTTTCCGGTTCCTGGCGGGGTGGATTGGTTGATGTAGTGCCATAATAAATAGATTAGTGTTGACATGCGTGGCCGGCCCCGCTACCGTCACCACCCATGTTCATCCGCCGTACCCTCACCCGCCGCACCGGCGGCCAGGACTACCACTCCCACCGCCTCGTGCACAGTCAGCGCGACGGCGCCAAGGTCCGCCAGCGCACGTTGTTGAACCTCGGTAGCGATTTCGACCTGCCCAAAGCGGAATGGCCAGAGCTGTGCCGGCGCATCGACGAGATCTTGAACGGCCAGGCGCCGCTCATCGACGATACGCCGGCTGCCGTCGAGGAAGAAGCACAACGGATCGCCGCACAACTGCTGGCCCGCGGCCGGGCGGGGGACGCCGAAGCGGTGCGTGATCCGGTCCGTGTGGACGTGGCGTCGCTCGAGTTGACGCGCCCGCGCAGTGTGGGCGTCGAGCAGGTGGGGCTGTGGGCGGTCGAGCGGTTGGGCCTGATGGAGTTGCTGTCGACCCTGGGCATCAACGCGTCGCTGTGCACGGCGGCGGTGGCCTCGATCGTGGCGCGGCTGGCGTACCCGGCCTCGGAGCGGGCCACGCACGCCTGGCTGCGCGAGCGCAGTGCCTTGGGGGAGTTACTGGGTGTGGACTTCGAGACCATGGGGGCGATGCAGTTGTACCGGGCCTCGGATGCCTTGGTGGCACACCGCGAGGCGATCGAGGCGCATCTGTTCGACCGTGCCATGGACCTGTTCGATCTGACGCCGACGGTGACGCTCTACGATCTGACCAACACCTATTATGAGGGCGATGTGGCGGATCAGCCCGAGGCGCGGCGGGGTCATTCGAAGGAGAAGCGCAGCGACTGCAAGTTACTCACCCTGGGGCTGGTGCTGGACGGGGGTGGTTTTGTGCGACGTTCCCGGGTGTTTGCGGGCAACGTCAAGGAAGACCGGACGTTGGCCGGCATGCTGGACGCGCTCGGGGCACCGCCGGGGTCGCGGGTGGTGCTCGACCGGGGCATCGCCACCGAGCAACAGGTCGACTGGCTGAAGGCGAACGGGTACCGCTACATCGTGGTCTCGCGCGAGCGCAAGCGCCGCTTCGAGCCCGAGGCGGCACTCGCCCATCGCACCCGCAGCGGCGGGGTGGTGCATCTCGAGAAGGTGGACGATGCCGAGGCGGGCGAGGTGCGCTTGTACTGTTATTCCGAGCAGCGTGCCGAGAAGGAGCGCGGCATGGCCAAGCGGTTTGCGCAACGCCTGGAGCGGGACCTCGATGCAATCAACGAGGGGCTGTCGCGGCCGCGCACGCAGAAGAAGCCGGAAAAGATCTGGAAACGCATCGGTCGGCTGGTGGAGAAGAGCCGCGGTGTCGGCCAACACTATGACATCACGGTGGCAACCGACGAGAGCGGCAAACGGGCCGTGGCGGTGATCTACCGCCGCAACCCGGTGGCCGGGACGATGCTCACCCATCCGGGCGTCTATTGCCTGCGCAGCAACGAGACCGACTGGAGCGAGGAGCGCCTGTGGCGCACCTTCACCCTGCTCACGGATGTCGAGGCGGTGTTCCGTTCCCTGAAATCCGAACTGGGCCTGCGCCCCATCCATCATCGCAAGCCGCGCCGTGCCGAGGGTCATCTGTTCATCACGGTGATCGCCTACCAACTGGTCCAGGTGATTCGCACCCGTCTGGCCGAGCGCGGCGACGAGTCCAACCGCACGGCGAGCTGGACGACGCTCAAACGGATTCTCGGCGGCCGCCAGCGGGTGACCGCAACGTTCAAGCGCGCCGACGGACGCACACTGCATGTGCGCAAGGCGACGCGCCCGGAACCGCAGCAGAAGGCCATCCTCGATGCCTTGGGCATCGCCTCCTCAGCCGGGGGGACACACCAGGCGGTCGTCTGAGAGGGGTAACCAGCAAGCGGGGCACGAATGTAGTGCCATACGCGCGATTCGTTCAACCTAAGTTGTTGAGATACAACAGCTTATTTTTTTCGTTGTGGAGTCAAGGGCTGGCGCGCCGACCTTATGTCACGTTTCCAGCCCCTGCTCCCCGAACCCGGCGTGCCGATTTCCGGCACCGGGCTCTCCAGCAGGATCATGCGCCTCGCACACGGATCGCCGGGGCGAAACGGATACGCAGGTGATCGGTGAATTCCGACATCGTCTACGGATGCTGCACGGCGCCCGCTCTGCGTAGTGTCGCCTGTCCGGCGAGCCATCGAGCCTGTTCACGCCTCGACAGCATCGAGCCCTTACGGCTCGGCTCCTTCGCTTATGCATGGGATGCTTCCGGAATCCTTGCCCTTTCGCGGGGTCCAGGCATTGCCACTCCCGCCAGCCTTCTTCCTTCCGACATCGCTCCTCGCCTGAGGCCCCTTTCCTCGACCGGCATTACCCGGCGTCTTCAGTACTACGAGCCTCTCCGCCACCCTGCCGGCCCGGCCTGCCCCTCGCGGGATTCCGGTTGGTGCGTGCACACCACCGACAGGGTTTCCCGTGTTGCATCCATCCCCCTCCTACATGCGTGCCACCGCCAATACCCCGGCGGAACCGGCTGGTGCGTCCGTCGCTCGCTTCCCTGCCGATGGCAGCCTTCCCCGTATTACCGCCGGGTCGGCTTCCGCATTACCCTTTTCGAGGCCTGCTCAGCGTTCACTCGCGTTGCGGCCCGCATGTTCGCTAAACCGCCCATGGCGGTCCTTTTCTTCGGAGTGCTTCAGACGATGTCGTTACCTCCTTCGCCCGCTCCGACTGCTACCGGCTGGAGCGACAATTGCCGGGCGGGATTCGCACCCGCTGAGGAATGAAGCCTTTGCACGGCGCACGGTAAACTCGGGTTAGCGGAACTGACAACCTAGCCCGCAAATCTCACCATTAAACTGGAATGGGACCTCGATTTATTGGATAATGTGAGTGGATTCAATTACTTACACTATTCCAACAAAGAGGTCCCATGAACACACAGTGTACGCCCAGGCAACTTGAATTTCACGCCTTTGGCCGCCGCGAAGTTGTCGGTCGTTTCGACGCCGGTCGGCTCACCTCCGATGGCGGCGCCATCCTGCTGCGCGAGGTGGATCGCCGCTTGGGGCTGATGCAGCGCATCGCAGATTGCTTCACCGATTATCGCGACCCCAGGAAGGTCGAACACTCGGTGTTGGAGATGGTTACCCAGCGGGTGGGTGGGATTGCCCTGGGCTACGAAGACCTCAACGATCACGACGCGTTGCGCGGCGACAGCCTGTTGGCGCTCTGGGCGGGCAAGGCCGACCTGACCGGTGCGCAGCGACCCCGGGAGCGGGATCGGAGGTATGCACTGGCGGGTTCGAGCACGTTGAACCGCCTGGAGTTGGGTAAGCCGGAGGATGCGGCCCGGGATCGCTACCGCCGCATCGCGGCGGATGCGGATGCCCTGGACCGGGTGCTGGTGGATCTGTTCCTGGATGCCCACACCGAGGCGCCGGCAGAACTGTGGCTGGACCTGGACGCCACGGACGATCCGCTGCACGGCAATCAGGAGGGGCGTTTCTTTCATGGTTACTACAAGAACTACTGTTACTTGCCGCTCTACATCTTTTGTGGCGAGCATCTGTTGTGCGCACGACTGCGGCCATCGAACCGGGATGCCAGCGTCGGCAGCGTCGAGGAGTTGACCCGCATCGTTGGCCGGATTCGCCAACGCTGGCCCGAGGTGCGCGTGGTGGTACGGGGCGATTCCGGATTTTGCCGGGAATCGATCATGCATTGGTGCGAGTGCAACGACGTGGACTATGTGCTCGGTCTGGCGCGCAACGAGCGCCTGGTGGGACACATCGAGAAGGCTCTGCACAAGTCCCACAGCCGCTATGCGACGACGGGCGCGCCGTCGCGTCGGTTCCGGGTGTTTCGCTACCGGACCCGAACATCCTGGAGCCGCGCGCGCCGGGTGGTGGCCAAAGCCGAGCATCTGGCGAAGGGTCCCAACCCGCGCTTCGTGGTGACCAGCCTGGGCCCGGCGGTGGCCGGGCCGCAACGACTCTACGAACAACTGTATTGCGCCCGTGGCGACATGGAAAACCGCATCAAAGAGTGTCAGCTCGATCTGTTCGCCGACCGGACCAGCACGGCGACGCTGCGCGCCAACCAACTGCGTCTGTATTTTGCGTCCTTCGCCTATGTGCTCATGCACGGCCTGCGGCGCCTGGGCCTGGCCGGCACGCGCTGGGCCCGGGCGCAATGCGGAACCCTTCGGGTGAAACTGCTCAAGGTCGCAGCCCGGGTGCGGATCACCGCACGCAAGGTCTGGTTGTCGTTCTCATCGGTCTACCCCTACCGGGACGCATTTACGGCCGCCGCAAACGCGCTCTGTCGGGGACCGACCCGCGCCCCGCCTGCGTAACCGGATTCGCGCCGACCCATCACACCGACCGGCTCACCCGCCGGGGAGGACCCACGCCTGAAAGACAGCCCGTGGCTGCCACCGCCGTGGCACAGTCACGTTTCCGACCCTGCCGAGAGCCAAAATTGCCTCAATATCGCCGCACAGGCATGCGTTTACAGCACTGGCACTTTCTAACAAGCAAACAAACGGCCCTCAGCCAGCCGGTTCAAACGGCTCCGTCGAGTTGGTGACGGATGCGGGCTAGCAGCCCGTGGCAAAAGCAGGCCATAGCACCGAGACGGGCGCGAGGGGAGGGCGAAAGGATGCGCCCGCCTGGCAAGACGCGAGGAGCGAGAATATCGGGCATATTTGAGCGACGAGCGGAGCCTTCAGCCCGGGGTGCGGGAGGGGGCACACCTCGCACGAAAACGCAATCAGGCGGGATGCAGCGGCGTTCGAATGCCGGAGTACTTTTGCCACGGGCTGCTAGCCACTGAATTATTTGAGCTTTGAGGATCAGAGGCCAAGACCGAACAATAGAGAAGCGCAATTCCGATTAACATGCCCGCCATGACTTGGGCGAATGGACTGACGGCGCTGCGGCTTCTGGCCGCGCCTTTCTGCGCGTGGGGGGCCGCTACCGGTCAGTGGCGCCTGGCGCTGACCCTGTTCGTGCTCGCTGTCCTCAGCGACCTGCTGGACGGAATGGCGGCGCGCCGCTTCGGCCAGGTTACGGCGAGCGGCGGGTTTTTCGATCACGCCACGGATTGCACCTTCGTCACCGCGACGCTCGCCGGACTGGCCGCGGCGGGCTGGGCGCCGTGGCTGCTGGTAGTACTGATTCCGTCCGCCTTCCTGCAGTACACCTTTGACTCGGGCGTACTGGCTGGCCACACACTGCGCACCAATGCACTGGGTAAAACCAACGGCATCGGCTATTTCGTGCTCCCCGGTACGATCATCGGCCGTGAAGCTTTCGGGTTCGAGTGGCTACCGCTGGCGCTGGTCGATGCTCTGGCCTGGATCCTGGTGGCAACCACACTCGCATCCATGGGTGAGCGGTTGCTGTTCCTGATCAGGGTTCGTCGGCCGCCGGATCAATAAACGCCGGGCACGATACGCCAGGGCACCTGTTGCCGATACTGCTCCCACAGGGGGCCGTACTTCGCGGCACAACGTTTGTCGTCGTCTCGCTCCCGCGGAAGGAGCAGCGCAACGTAATAGAGTGCATACAGCCAGGGGCCAATCATCAGCGGCCAACCCAATGCGAGCGCCAGGCCCGAGGCCATCAGGATTTCGCCGAGGTAGTTCACATGCCTCGAGACACCCCAAAAGCCGCTGCAGAGCACATGCTGTTCGCCGTCGGAAAAGGCCTGCGGTGCGATCCGGCCAAGAAAGGCCCGCTCCCGGTCCAGCTTGAAGGTGAACTTCTGCATGTTCGCGCCACGTGCCAGAATCCAGCCCGAGAAAAAAACCCCAGCCGCCAGGACCAGCAACCAGGCGGGCGCATGAGGGTTCGGCAGGTCGGCAACGGACCAGAGCCCCACGGCGTAAAAATAGGGATACCAGGCGAGGCAACCCCAGATCAGCTTGAATCCCAGGCGTTCCGCGATAAGATCGTAGGTATAGAGGTGAACCCGCTCGAAGACCAGGTAGTCGCAGACGAACCAGGTAAACAGAGCCACGTAGAGAACGACTCCCGGAGAGGGATCGTCCGGATAGGCCAGGAAGTGATGGGCCGCGAACGACAGCAGGTTGAGTTGCAGCAGCACCGCACCGGCCAGGTAAAGAAACATCTTCGCATCCGAGCGCCGGTTGAACGGCTGCGGGTTTTCCCGTCGGCCGAAATAGAGGTCGGCCAGCAGGGAACCGCCCTTCCCCGGCGTCGACAGAACCACCGCTGCCGAGAGTAGCAGGCCTAACGCAACCGCACCCGCCGCACCCGGCCAGCGATGCTGCCAGAGCCAGTCCCAGGGCAGTGTGCCACTCAAGCCCAGCGCCACCCAGATGCCGACGCTGACGATCAGCACCAACGGCCCGTTCAGGCGGTAGCGCAGCAGTTCGCCGCTGTCCTCGTCGCGTACATAGCCGGTCACGCGGCGCGCCGGCAACAGCAGGTGTAACGCCAGGATGCCCGCGAAAATGATCCAGGAGCTGAAGAAACCCGGCAGCAGACCCGTCATGACAGCCGCTGTGTATTCCTGGCGATGAGGCCGATGGCCGTCTTGCGGGGCAGGAGGCGCCCCATGAGTTGCGCCGTGAAGCGATTCGTCCTCCCGGGCACGAACCGCGGCCCCCTGCCGAGGGCATCGAGGGTTTGGCGGACCATTTCCTCCGGCGACAGCATGCCGGGCGCATCCTTGTCCGAGAACCGGGTATAGCCGGGGGTGCGAACCGCCCCCGAACAGCACACCGATACATCGATGCCCCGTTCGCGCAGTTCACCCCAGAGCCCTTCGCCCAGAATAATGTTGAAAGCCTTGCTCGCGGCATAGGTGGCGATGCCCGGCATGCCCTGCAGGCCCGCGAGCGACGACATCAGCACCACCGCGCCGCGCCCGCGCCCGCACATGCCCGGCAGCAATGCGTGAGCGAAGGCAAGCGGCCCGCGTACGTTGACCGCCACGGCCCGTTCGATCTCCTCGAAGCCCACGTCGAGGAACCCACCCAGGGGGACGGATGCCGCGTTGTAGATGAGTACGCCCAGGTCCTGCCCGGCGAGCGCCTCCGAGACGGCGCCGACCGTGTCGGGATCTGCAAGATCCCGTGCCAGGCAGCGGACCTCGACCCCCTGTTCCGCGCGAATGTTCTCCGCGACTTCCTCCATCACCTCGCCGCGCCTCGCGATCAGCACCAGATTCATGCCGCGGCCGGCGAGATCCGCCGCAAAGGCGGCGCCCAGGCCTTCCGAAGCGCCGGCCACTACGGCCCAGGCGCCGTAACGTGCCGCGAAGGATTGCCCTGCCCCATCCATGACCTGGAGCTTACACCAATCCGTTCAGGCGAAAACAACCTACCCGGGTGTTCGGCTCGCAGACCGGCGGGACGCCGGGCCGGCCGCAAAACGGCCCGCCGGGAACCGGCTTCAGCCAAATCCCTGCGGGCGGGCGGCGGCTCCTGCGGCGTTGGTCTGCCCGTCATTCGGATAGAGATCAAGCCCCTGTTCGGCCCGCAACAGCGGCCGGCCGAGGATAATATCGGCGGCCCGCTCGGCCACCATCATGGTCGGCGCGTTCAGATTGCCATTGGTTATGGTCGGAAAAACGGATGAGTCCACGACCCTGAGCCTGTCGAGGCCGCGGACCCGGCATTCCGGGTCCACCACGGCCAGGTCGTCCCGGGCAACGCCCATCCTGCAGGTGCAGGAAGGGTGGTAGGCGCTCTCGACGTTCTCGCGAACCCACCTGTCGATCTCCGGGATCGTCTGCACCCCCGGCCCGGGTTGAATTTCCGGGCCGCGATACGGATACAGCGCCGGCTGCTGCATGATCCTGCGGATCAGTCGGATACAGGCGCGCCAGGTACGCACATCGTCCCGGTGCGTCAGATAGTTGAAACGAATGCGCGGTTTCGCGTCGGGGCTCGCCGAGTCGATGGTGACCTTGCCCCGGCTCCCCGGCTTGTTCGGCCCGACGTGGACCTGAAATCCGTGGCCATTGAAAGCCTGGGTGCCGTCGTAGCGCATGGCGGCCGGCAGAAAGTGCAGCTGGACATCCGGCCACTCCTTCTCGGGTCTGGAGCGAATGAACGCACCGGATTCAAAGTGATTGGTGCTGCCCAGTCCATCCCTGAGCAGCAGCCAGCGCAAGCCGATGCGCGCTTTGCCGAGGGGATTCAGCACACCGTTCAGGGTGATCGGCTCCCGGCACTGGTACTGACAGTAAACCTCCAGGTGATCCTGCAGGTTTTCCCCGACACCGGGCAATTCGTGTACCACCGCAACGCCCGCGTTCTCGAGCACGTCCCGCGGCCCGATGCCCGAACGCTGCAGCAGCATCGGCGAACCAATGGCGCCCGCCGCCAGGATCACTTCCTTGCCGGCAACGACCTCGATGCGCCGACTACCCAACTGATAGACCACTCCCGTTGCCACTCCGCTCTCGAGCGTGACCACGTCGACGCTGGCGCCCGTAACGACCGTCAGGTTCCGCCGCTTTTTCACTGGCGCCAGGTACGCATGTGCGGTAGAAGCTCGCACCCCGTCCGCCACGGTCATCTGCATCGGTCCGAACCCCTCCTGCCGATACCCGTTGCAGTCATCGGTGCGGGCATAGCCCGCCTGCACGCCAGCCTCGACGAACGCGGCGTAGAGGGGGTTGCGGTTACGGTTGTTGCCGCCGCTCGTGCCCACCGGGCCGTCGCCGCCGCGCCAGGTATCCGGGCCGCCCTGCCAGTTTTCCGAGCGCCGGAAATAAGGAAGGCAGTTGCCGTAGTTCCAGCCGGAGGCGCCGAGTGCCTCCCATTCGTCGAAGTCCCGCGCATGCCCGCGCACGTAGACCATGCCGTTGATCGATGACGAACCGCCGAGCACCTTGCCCCGCGGGCAGTCGAGGCGGCGGCCGTCCAGGCCCGGTTCCGGCTCGGAGACGTAGCCCCAGTTGAACCGCCGGATGTTCATCGCCCCGGAAAAAGCCGCCGGCATGCGGATGAACAGGCTGTTGTCGCGGCCCCCGGCCTCGATGAGCAGCACCCGGTTTTCAGCGACGGCAGACAGCCGGTTGGCCAGCACGCAACCTGCCGACCCGGCGCCAACGATGATGTAGTCGTACCTGTATTTCTGCACGGGTCACCCTGCCGGTAACGGCGTGCCTGTCGATATCTCCCGGTGGATCACGGTCGAACGCCCGGCGCGCCAACCGGGGACACCGCCTGTCTGCGCCTGGAGACGAGACAACCGATCGCGACGTACAGCCCGATGACCACCAGGCCCACCCACTCGATCTGCAGCGGGGTGAACTGATAGAGCAGTATCAGGCCGAAGATCACCGTCCAGTGCAGCCCGACGTAACGCGGCCCGCCAAGCCGTTCGACCTTCAGGTTCAGGTTGTCCGTGTACAGGCGCGTCAGCGAGTCGAGCGAGTTGATGACGAAGACGACGCCGACCACGATCGTGAACAGGTTGAGCACTCCGCTCACCGCCACTTCCTGCGTGTGATGGAAGTAGATGACCGAAAACCAGAGCGCGAGCGGTATCGAAGGGACGATCAGCAGGGACGCCAGCAGTTGCCAGGTGGCCAGATTCCTGACGAAGCGCGCCACGAACTGACCGATCATGATGCTCCAGGCGAACCACCAGTACAGGTAGAAGGCATGGTGGTCGCTGATCGGGGTCACGAAGCGGTGCATGTTCGCGAAATAACCCTCGAGCCTGGCGAGGGTCGCGCCCATCTCCGCCAGGCCCATGCCGCTCGCGGCCCACATCGCCACGGCAAGCAGTCCGAAGAGACCGACCGAGGCGACGCTGAGTACTTTCACAAACCGGATGTCGGTACTCGAAAGCACGGCGAGCAGCACCACCGTCGCGACCAGGCCGTACCTGAACAGCGGGGTAATCCCCTCGATATAGGTGGGCAGGTAGAACAGGAACAGGTAGCCCGTAAACGCGCAGGTGCCGATGATCACCGCATTGTTCACCAGCTTGACCCAGGGGATTTCGAAGAGCTTCAGGCGCGGTTCGACGACGAGGAAGTAATAGGTCGTCACGAAATAGAAGATCCAGACCAGGAATCCCCAACTGCCGAATATGACCGCCAGTGGATTGGCGAACGCATACGCCTCCCCGGCCTCGTACATCGGGAATTCCGCCAGCGGAAACATGATTAGCCCGACATCCAGGCCGGAGGTGAACAGGATCGACATGAAGGTAAGGAAGGCTACCGGATCCGTTCCGGTGAGCCGCAGCCTCGCAAAGCGCGCCACGATGACGAACGAGATCAGCACCACTGCAATCGAGGCAACGGAGATGATCAGATTCATGCCTCAACTTCTCCGGACAAACGCATTGGCACCGGCGCGAACACCCGGCAGTTTCTCTGCGCTCCACTGCGCCGCGGGGCGGCGTTCGTCCGGGAGTTCACCCGGACGGCCCGCTGCCAACCGGCAATTCGCCGACCTCGTAGTAGTCGCGATACCAGGAGATGAATCGCTCCACGCCGGTCTCCAGGGGCGTTTGCGGCGCAAAGCCCAGGTCACGGACAAGATCCGACGTATCCGCCCAGGTTTCCGGGACATCGCCAGGCTGCATGGGCAGCAGGCGCTTCGTTGCAGTCCGGCCCAGGAACCGCTCGATGAGTTCGATGTAACGCAGCAACTCGACCGGATTGTTGCCGCCGATGTTGTAAAGCCGGTAGGGCGCCGCCGAAGCAGCCGGGTCCGGGGCGGCGCCATCCCAACCGCCATCGGGCGATGCCACCCGGTCGAGCGCTCGAACCGTAGCTTCCACCGCATCGTCGATGTAGGTGAAATCGCGTCGGTGTTCACCGTTGTTGTAAACGTCGATGGGCTCGCCAGCGAGGATCTTTCGGGTGAACGTGAACAGTGCCTGATCGGGCCGCCCCCAGGGGCCATAGACGGTGAAGTAGCGCAGGCCCGTTGTCGGAATACCGAAAAGATGGCTGTAGGCATGCGCCATCAATTCGTTGGACCGCTTGGTTGCGGCATACAGCGACAGCGGATGGCCGGCGCCGTGGTGCTCCGAGAACGGCGAGTTCGTGTTCGCCCCGTACACGGAACTGGTCGAGGCGTAGACCAGGTGCTCGGCGTCGGCCTCCCGCGCCGCCTCCAGCACATTGGCAAATCCCTTCAGGTTCGCCTCGACATAGGCATGCGGGTCGACCAGCGAATGGCGGACACCCGCCTGGGCCGCCAGGTGCACCACCCGGTCTGGCCGAAACGTCCTGAATACGGCAAGAACCGCCTTGGCATCCGATACGTCCACCTCGTCGAATACAAACCCGGAGCTGTTCTGCAGGCGAGCCAGGCGGTCGCGTTTGAGGCGGACATCGTAATAATCGTTGAGGTTGTCGACCCCGACCACCTCATCGCCCCGGTCGATCAGGCGCCGGGCCGTGAACGAGCCGATAAAACCGGCCGCACCTGTAACCAGTACTTTCACGGGCAGACTCCCGTGGAACAGATCTCCCACATCAGGTTGCGAGCTGGCCTCCGGAACGCGCTTCCCGGCGCAAATCGACGCGCGGGCAACGAATTTCGGTCCGATGTGCACGCCAGTCGTGAAGCCAAGATCTTTTCCAGACAGCGGGTTGCCGGGACGGGCCCTCAAGCGGATGATAAACGGGACGGAGCAAGGCTCGCCCGGGGCATCGCTCATTTGTCCGGTACGGGCCGGCGCGGATTGTTTCAGAGATGTATACCGCGTTCAAGGAGGCGGCGATGTGGGATTTCGACTTTGGATTAGGGGAAACCCTGGACATGCTGCGCGACAGCGTGCGCGAGTTCGCCAGCGCGGAGATCGCGCCGCTGGCGGCCGAAATCGATGCGTCCAACGAGTTCCCGCGCGCTCTCTGGCCCAAACTCGGGGCGCTGGGCGCGCACGGCATCACCGTCGAGGAACGATATGGCGGCACCGGGCTGGGGTACCTCGCGCACTGCATCGCCATGGAGGAAATAAGCCGCGCATCCGCGTCCGTCGGCCTTTCCTACGGCGCCCACTCCAACCTTTGCGTAAACCAGATACGCCGCTTCGGCACCGAGCAACAGAAAGACCGGTATCTTCCGAAACTGATTTCCGGGGAGTATCTCGGCGCCCTTGCCATGAGCGAGCCGGGCGCCGGTTCCGACGTGATGAGCCTGAAGCTCAGGGCCGTGGAAGAAGGCGACGGCTGGCGCCTGACCGGCAACAAGATGTGGATCACCAACGGCCCCGGCGCCGATGTCCTGGTGGTTTACGCCACGGTGGATCCGGATGCCGGGCCGAAGGGCGTCACGGCCTTCCTGATCGAGCGGGGCATGCCGGGATTCTCCACCGCGCAGAAGCTCGACAAGCTCGGCATGCGCGGTTCCGATACCTGCGAACTCATTTTCGACGACTGTTTCGTCCCGGGCTCACAACTGCTCGGCAAGGTCGGCCAGGGCGCCGCCATTCTGATGAGCGGGCTCGACTACGAGCGCGTGGTGCTGGCCGCCGGTCCGCTCGGCGTCATGCGCAGCTGCATGGACCTGGTGCTGCCCTATGTGCACGACCGGGAGCAGTTCGGGCGCCCCATCGGCACCTTCCAGCTCATGCAGGGCAAGATGGCGGACATGTACACGACGATGAACGCCTGCCGCTCCTACGTCTACTCGGTGGCAGCGGCCTGCGACCAGGGCCGCACCACACGCTTCGATGCCGCCGGATGCATCCTGTACGCCTCCGAGAAAGCCACCTGGATGGCTTCCGAGGCGATTCAGGCACTCGGCGGAAACGGGTACATAAACGAGTATCCCGCGGGACGGCTGCTGAGGGACGCCAAGATTTACGAGATCGGGGGCGGTACCAGCGAAATCCGCCGCATGCTCATCGGGCGCGAGCTGTTCGAGGCTACCGGCAACGCCTGACAGCCGCACCCGGTTCCGCTCTCAGCCTCTTACGCCGCGGATCAGGTTGTCGAGTGCGTCAAGTCCCCTCCCGGTCGCTGTCTTTGGTCGAGCTGGGGCGAAGCACCGTTTTTGTGGTGAGTTGCGGGAAAAGAGCCCCTATAATGCCGCGCTTCGCTCCCAACCCGGAATGCCAAAGGTGAAGCACCTCCACTATCTTGCCCTTGCCGTTCTCCCGGCACTTGCCGCCATGGCCGCCCATGCCGTCCCCCGGGCAGGCACTGCCGAGGAGATCCGCGAACGCCTGCAGCCGTTCGGCCAGGTCTGCCGTACCGGGGAAGCCTGCCCCACCCCGGCCGCCGAGTCGGCGCGGGCGGCGGGCGGCGAGGACTGGAGCGTGCCGGGCCTGCTCGATGACCGGGGCGGGCAAAGCGGCGATCAGACGGCGCAGAGCCCATGGGCAAATTCGGACATTCGCTGGCCCGCCACCTCCGCCAGCATCAATCTCAGGTCCGGCATGGATGCCACGATGCACTTCACTTTCCTGAGTCTCGAAGGCGGTGAAAAAAGCCGGTACGGCGCCTGGGTGAATCACTGGATCACGCTCGGCATCGGGGAGCGCGAGACGGAATTCAGGGTGAGGCAGCCTGCCGACGGCCAGGACATTCTGCTGCTCGGAACAGGCCCCGTCCGTTTCCTGAAAGAAGCGCTGGAAGACCAGGCAGGCGAGACACTCACCGTGCGAATGGACTACCGGGGCAAAGGCCCCGTGACGTTCGGTTTCCCCCTGGCAGGGGCGGCGGCGTCATTGCACGCCATCGGCCTGGTGGACAAATCCGTGGTCGATGCCCAGGCCCGCCTGGAAGGCGAAGGCGAACCGGCAGCAGCGGAGCCCGAGGTCGAGGCCCCCGCACACGTGAATGCACTGACCGCAGCCGCCGGGACACGCTCGGGTGAGGCCATCTACGGCACGTTCTGTTTCGCCTGCCACGCCACCGGCGTCAGCGAAGCGCCGCTGTTCGGCAGCCTGGAGCAATGGCAGCCGCGTATCGACAAGGGCATGGACGAGTTGGTGGCGACTTCGTTGACCGGGCTCAACCTCATGCCCCCGATGGGCACCTGCATGAATTGCACCGACGACGAGATGCGCGACTCCATTCAATACATGATCGACAACGCGCACTGACTTTCAGACCGCACCGCGCTGGTGGTGCGGAGCCGCTACTGCCCGACCATCGCCTCCCAGTCCACCGCTCGATAGCTCAACGCTTCCGCGATGTGGGCCGCGGACATGGTCTCAGCCGCCTCGAGATCGCCGATCGTCATGCCCACCTTGATGACCTTGTGATAGCTCCTCGCGGACAGGTGGTAGCGGTCGATTGCCTGTGTCAGCAGCGCCTCGGCAGCGCCGTCCATACCGGCGCCTTCAGCAGCGACGGGGCCGCTCAGGTGGCCATTCAAGCATTGTTGCCGCTGCAGTTGCCGGGCCCGGGCCGCGGCAACGCGCCCGGCAAGCTCCGCCGTATTGCTGACCGGCAGGCTGCGGTCGGCCAACAGTTCCGTGGGAAGGTTCGGCAACCAGAGCTGCATGTCGATGCGGTCGAGCAGGGGGCCGGAAACACGGGCCTGGTAGCCCTGCACCTGGCGTGGCGTGCATCGGCACCGGCCCTCCGCGCAGACCCGTCCCGCGGGACAGGGATTCATCGCTGCAATCAGTTGAAACCGTGCCGGGAAAACGACGCGATAGTTGGCGCGGGTGATGGTGGCCTGACGGGATTCCAGCGGTTCGCGCAGCAGATTGAGCACGGCCGGCTGAAAGTGCGGCATTTCGTCGAGGAACAGGACGCCGTGGTGCGCCAGCGATGCTTCCCCCGGCATTGCAACCTGACCGCCGCCGACGATGGACGGAGCGCTCGCGGAATGGTGGGGATCGCGGAACGGAACCCGATCGTAGGCGTCACGCAAGAGGCCGGCGCTGGAATACACGGCCGCCACCTCCAGCGCCTGGGATTCCCGAAGTGCGGGCAACAGGTTGACGACGCTGCGCGCCAGCATCGTTTTGCCCGTTCCGGGTGGGCCCACCATGAGGAAATGGTGCCCTCCCGCAGCAGCGACCTGCAGCGCCCTCTTGGCGGTCTCATGCCCCTTGACCAGCGCCAGAAAATCCGTGCTGGAGCCTTCGGGGCGCTTCGTCGACGCAGCAACCACGCGCAACGCGGTATCCGGGCGACGCACCAGGGCCACAACTTCGCTCAGGTTACGACAGGGCGCCAGAATGTTCGCATCGACCAGTTCGGCTTCGCGCCGATTGGCTTCCGGGATAACCAGCACCGTGCGCGCGTCCGCAAGGGCGAGAGCGGCCGGCAGGACCCCGCGGGTATGGCGCAATGCCCCGTAGAGGCCCAGTTCCGCCAGGAACTCGAACCGGGAAAGGTGTTCAGCCGGTACCTGGCCGGTCGCCGCCAGCAGGCTGATCGCGATGGCCAGGTCGAAGCGGGCGCCCTCCTTGGCAAGGTCTGCCGGGGCCAGGTTGACGACCACGCGCCCGTCCGGAAATTCGAAGCTGTTGTTTTCCAGCGCGCTTCTTACCCGGTCGCGGGCTTCGCGCACCGCCGCTTCCGGCAGGCCCACCAGGGTGAACCGGGGCAAGCCGCCGCCGATGTGGGTTTCCACCGTGACCAGTGGCGAGCCCATGCCCACCTGGGCGCGCGACCTGACGGCGATGCCGGCCGGGGTGCTCCCTCCCAGCGCGGCGGGCGCGGAGGGGGCCGGGGAGGTCAATCGCCCTGGCGCTCCAGGGCCTGAATGCGGCGGGAGAGGTCTCCCACCAGGGCCTGCAACTCGTGCAGTTCCGCCAGGTGCTCGTCGAATTCCTTTTTGGGAACCAGCCGGAACGCTGCCAGGAAATCTGCAACGACCTGTTGAACCTGATCGGCAACGCCGGACCCCGCCGTGCCTTCCAGCAGGCGGCCAATGCGGGCCAACAGGGCATCGAGCGGAGACTTCGGTTCGGTCATCGTCAGCACTCCGGGAAATGTGGCCATGTTAACCAGCGCCCGAATCTCGCTCCAGCGCCGATCGGCACTTCAGTGCGTGAGACATCGGCCACAAGGCACGCATCAAAATAGTGCGAACCGACGCTCCAAAATGATGCAGGCCACGCGCTCGACGCCCGGCCAACCCCCGCCCGGAATCTGTTAACTAATTGAAATACAAGTTGATTCGAATTTGGCACGAATCGTGTGTATACACGGGCGTCGACAAGACAATCCGTACTTCAAATTACAGAGGGATTCTGAAATGAAGAGATTACTAATCGCGCTGTTGCTGTGCGGATCGGGTTACGCATCCGCAGCGGAATTTTCCGGCAATGTGGGTTACTTCAGCGACTACCGCTTCCGAGGTATCTCCCAGGGCGACCGATCTGCGGCCATTCAGGGTGGATTCGACATCGAGCTCGATGGCGGTTTCTATCTTGGCACCTGGGCATCAAACGTCGCCCCCTGGTCCGGCGGCACCATCGAGCTTGACTGGTACGGCGGCTGGGCCATGGATCTGAACGAAAGCTCAGCCATCGACGTCGGCGTCTGGTATTACGGCTATCCGGAAGACGATGCCGACCCGGGCCTGGATTTCGTCGAGATCTACGGAAGCTACTCCTTCCAGGACTTCACCCTGGGCGTGGCCTATTCGCCGGACTACTTCGCCGAAACCGACTCCTTCTTCTACGTCTTCGGCGATTACTCCTTCGGGCTGGCCGAGAACCTGTCCCTCGACATTCACCTGGGCTTCAACATCTTCAACGACAAGGCAGCCGGCGCCGGCTTCGGCATCGGCGAGGTGGGCGACCCCAAGGATCAGTACATCGACTACGCCATTGGCCTGTCGACTTCCGCGCTGGGCGTCGACTGGGGCCTGCAGGTGATCGGAACCGATCTCAGCGATGCCGAGTGCTTCGACGGCTTCAAGGGGTGCGAAGAGACCATCGTGGTTTCGGTATCGAAAAGCCTCTAATTGAGAGAGAATCCTAAGTTACACGGGTCTTCCACAACTTGCCCGCCCGCGCGGGGAACCTCCGCCAACCTCGGGGGACGTGTCAACTTAAGGGTTCACAAGGAGAACATACATGAAACTCATATCAGCGATCATCAAGCCGTTCAAGCTCGACGACGTCCGCGAGGCCCTTTCAGGCATCGGCGTACAGGGCA
This sequence comes from Pseudomonadales bacterium, assembly GCA_963663395.1. Taxonomy (GTDB): domain Bacteria; phylum Pseudomonadota; class Gammaproteobacteria; order Pseudomonadales; family Azotimanducaceae; genus Azophilus. Next base: position 1,157,680 of record OY760226.1, on the reverse strand, counting down.
TGACGGTTACCGAAGTCAAGGGCTTCGGGCGCCAGAAAGGCCACACGGAACTCTACCGGGGCGCCGAGTATGTCGTTGACTTCCTGCCGAAGGTGAAGGTGGAGGTAGCCGTCGATGACGCGCTGCTCGACCAGGTGCTGGAGGCAATCACCAAGTCGGCCAACACCGGCAAGGTCGGAGACGGAAAGATTTTCGTCGCCAACCTGGAAGAAGTGGTGCGCATACGCACCGGAGAAACGGGGCCGGAAGCCGTCTAGCGCTTATACCGGCATACAAGTCGCGAAGAGCACGGGCGGGCGCGCCCGGCTCAATCGGGAGACAAGATTGTGGAAGATCTGATTCAAACCAACTACGCACTGGACACCTTCTATTTCCTAGTGATGGGTGTTCTGGTGATGTTCATGGCCCCGGGCTTCGCCATGCTGGAAGCCGGCATGGTCCGGGCCAAGAACACCTCTGAGATTCTCACCAAGAACGTGGCGCTGTTCGCCATCGCCTGCATCATGTACATGATCTGCGGTTACTACATCATGTACCCGGGGGCCGGCGAAGGCGCCTGGCTGCCGCTGATCGGGTTCGGAATCGGCGAGGAGAACACCGCGGAAGCGGTGCTGGCTTCCGGTGGCGACACCTACTACTCGGTCCGTTCCGACTACTTCTTCCAGGTGGTGTTCGTGGCAACCGCCATGTCCATCGTCTCGGGCGCGGTGGCGGAACGCATGAAGCTGTGGGCGTTCCTCATCTTCGCGGTGGTCATGACCGGGTTCATCTATCCCGTGCAGGGGTTCTGGAAGTGGGGCGGCGGCGCGCTGGACGCAGCCGGCTTCCTTGACTTCGCGGGATCCGGGGTGGTTCACATGTGCGGCGCGACCGCAGCGCTGGCAGGCGTGCTGCTGCTCGGCCCCAGGTCCGGCAAGTACGGGCCGGACGGGCAGGTCAACGCCCTGCCCGGCGCCAACATGCCGTTGGCGACCCTGGGCATGTTCATACTCTGGTTCGGCTGGTTCGGATTCAACGGCGGCTCGGAACTGAAGGTCAGCAACGTCGACGAGGCAAATGCGGTCGCCCAGGTGTTCGTCAACACCAACATCGCGGCGAGCGGCGGGTTGATCACGGCCCTCATCCTGGCCCGGGTGCTGTTCGGCAAGGGCGACCTGACCATGGCCCTGAACGGGGCGCTCGCGGGGCTGGTGTCCATCACGGCTGAACCGCTTGAGGGCACCATTCAGGCGTCCGCGATGATCGGCGCCGTCGGCGGCGCACTGGTGGTCGGCTCGATCGTGCTGCTCGACAAGCTGAAAATCGACGATCCGGTGGGCGCCATCTCCGTGCACGGCACGGCCGGCGTCTGGGGCCTGCTGGCGGTCTGCCTGACAAACGCCGAAGCGACGATCGGTGCGCAGTTGCTGGGCATCGTGGTGATCTTCGCCTGGACCTTCGTAGCCGCCCTGATCGTCTGGTACATCCTGAAGGCGACCATGGGCATCCGCATCTCGGAAGAAGAGGAGTACGAGGGCGCGGACCTCTCCGAAACCGGAATCGAGGCCTATCCGGAATTCGTCAAGGCTTAACCCTAGCCCGTCAAGGGCACCAGGAACGCCCCGGTGGGACCCCCCTCTCCCCCGGGGCGTTTCTCTTTTCCGGGCCCCCCCGCAAGCGGTTAACATAGCCGGTCGCCGGAAACCGGACCGCGCCATGCAGTATGTCAGTACCAGAGGAGCAACCGACGCCCTGAGGTTTCAGGACGCGGTGCTGACCGGCCTCGCGCCCGACGGCGGCCTGCTGGTACCGGCGCATATCCCCGATCTCTCCGGGGACCTCGACAGCCTGGCTTCTCTGGATTTCGTCGGGTTGGCCAAGCGCATCCTGCCCCGGTTCATCGACGACATCCCGCCATCCGACCTGGAGGACCTCGTTGATGCCGCATACCGCAACTTCAGCTACCCGGGGGTAGTGCGGCTGGAACAGGCCGGCGAAAATCCCGTGCTGGAACTGTTCCATGGGCCCACCCTGGCGTTCAAGGACGTCGCCCTGCAATTGCTCGGCCAGCTCTTCGACTACATCCTGAAAAAGCGCGGGCAGCGGCTGAACATCCTGGGCGCAACGAGCGGCGACACCGGCAGCGCAGCCATTGCCGGCGTGCGCGGCAGGCCCGCAATGGACATCTTCGTCATGTATCCGCACGGGCGCATCAGTCCGCTGCAGGAACTGCAGATGACCACGGTCACCGACGAAAACGTGCATTGCATCGCCGTCGAAGGCAGTTTCGATGATTGCCAGCAGCTCATGAAAAGCACCTTCGGCGACCTCGACTTCAAGGCCAGGTACGCGCTCGGTTCCATCAACTCGGTGAACTGGGCCCGGGTGCTGGCGCAGATCGTCTATTACGCCTATGCCAGCCTCAGGCTACCCGCGCCCGTTTCGTTCTGCGTGCCCACCGGCAACTTCGGCAACATCTTCGCGGGCTATCTCGCCAGGCGAATGGGGTTCCCCATTCACCGGCTGATCCTGGCCACCAACGAAAACGACATCCTGTCGGTGTTTTTCCGCACGGGCCTTTACCGAAGGGGTCAGGTGCATTTCACCATCTCACCGTCCATGGACATCCAGGTGGCCAGCAACCTCGAACGGTTTCTTTACTACCACCTCGGCGAAGACCCCGCCGCCCTGCACGCCTTCATGGATGCATTCGACCGCACCGGGGAAGCCCGCCTTGCGCCTCCGGGGAACGATGTCTTTCTCGCTACGGCCGTCGATACGTCGAACACCATGGCCGCCATCAGGGAGATCTATCAGGAGACTGGATACGTGGCAGACCCACACACGGCAGTGGGTCTCGCCGCTGCCCGGCGCATCGACGTGCCCGGCACGGTGGCCTGCCTGGCAACCGCACACGCCGCGAAATTCCCCGAGGCCGTGAACGAAGCGGTCGGCAAACCGGTGGCGCGGCATCCCTCCCTCGAAGCGCTGAAAGACAAGCCCTCGCGACGGACGGTGTTGCCGGCCGACATCGATGCAGTCAAGGCGGTTATCCGGGAGCGCGCTCCCGACATCCATGGCTGATCGATTCAGCGTCAGCCCCAGGAGCGAATTGGACCCTCGGCCGCACCCGTCAGGGTGCGCATCATCGCGGCGCTTGGTGCAATAAGCGGGCTGGCCACCGGCGGCGCACCCGCCCCGCCGGTTAAATACTTTCGATATGCCGGATCGCGTCGTCCAGGTCTTCGAGCCGCTCGATCTCCACCGTCGCCTCCACCGCCGTTTCCGCACCGCGCAGCGCGCGCTGCTTCGGTCCGTTCGCCCAAACCGTATGCATGCCGACGTTGGCCGCGCCCTGAATGTCGTCGATCGGGTGGTCGCCGACGTGAACCGCTTCGTCTGCGCGAATATCGGCGTGGCTGAGCACCCTTTCGAACATGTCCGGAGCCGGCTTGCCGGTTCCCACCGTCGCGGCGGAAAAGCTGAACGAGAAGAAGCGGTCGAGTTGCAGGCGTTTCGGGTCTGCATTGCCGTTGGTGAGCGATCCCAGGGTGTAGTTGCGCGACAGGCGGTCCAGGGTGTCCAGCGCCCCGTCGAAGAACTCTATCTCGTGGCGCGCCTCCAGGAAGACATTGAAGGCGCCTCGTGCCAATCTGCGCGCTGACTGCGTGTCCCTTCCCACACGACGAATGCAGCGAAAGGTCAACTCTTCCCGGAGACTCGAGACATCGTGAACGATCGCCGGTTGTTCCTCGATCAGGTCATCGCGGATGTCGGCGACCGCGCCGCCGTCGGAATAAAGCGACAAAACCTCGGGCACGGCTTCTTCCAGCCACTGCAACATCCGCCGCTCCGCACCCGAGATGACTGGAACCACATCCCAAAGGGTATTGTCGAGATCGAAGGTGATGACTCGGATACGGGGCATGGGAAAGGGAAAATCTAGTCCCCGGCTTCGCGTTTGGCTGCCCGGGGATGGGCGGCATCGTAAACCTTGGCCAGGTGCTGGAAATCCAGGTGCGTATAGATCTGTGTGGTGGAGATGTCCGCGTGCCCGAGCAGCTCCTGCACGGCGCGCAGGTCTCCAGACGACTCGAGCATATGGCTGGCGAAACTGTGACGCAGCATGTGCGGATGCACAAGGTTGCTGCCCAGCTGCGTGCCGCCAAGGCGCTTGAGGCGTTGCTGGACCGTGCGCCGCCCGATTCTTGCACTGCCGCGGCCGGTGAACAGCGGCGAGGACGGATCGAGCGGGCCACGCGCGGCCAGCCAGTTCTCTATGGCAGCGATGCAGGGCGCCCCCAGGGGCACCTGCCGTACCTTGTTGCCTTTCCCCGTGACGGTAACGAAGCCGCCCTGCAGGTCGAGGTCACGAAGGTCGATGCCGACCAGTTCGGCCAGGCGCACGCCACTGCCGTAGAAAAGTTCCAGCATCGCGAGGTCACGTTTGTCCCGCGCCGTCTTTGCCTCGAAATCGAATAGCCGTGCCGTCTTGTCGGCATCGAGCGTACGCGGCAGCTTGTTCCTCGACTTCGGGGCCCGGGCATTACCGGCCGGGTTTGCTTCGACGACGCCCTGCTTTTGCAGGTAGTTGAAAAAGCTTCGCACGCTCGACAGAACACGCTGCAGAGACCGCGGGCTCAGGCCCCGGGCGTGCAGGCGCGCCGTGAACGCAGAAACGTCATGCGGCCTGATGTCCGTCCACTGAATGCCGGCTTCTCGTGCCAGCCGTTCCAGATCGCGCCGGTAGGCCGAGATCGTGTTCGCGGAATAGCGTTTCTCGAATTTGAGGTAGTCGAGGAAGTCTGAAATTCGCTGGTCCATGCGGGGGGTTACTCTTCCTGCGAGGGGTATTCCCTCGCGCTCCCCGGCTGAGTCTCTTCCTGCGAGGGGTACCCCCTCGCGCTCCCCGGCTGAGGGCTCTCTTCCTGCGAGGGGTACCCCCTCGCGCTCCCCGGCTGAGGGCTCTCCAGATGATCAATGATGCGGCCGAGCATGTCGCCGATGTGGCTGACGAAGAAGGTGTCGAGTTCGCGCGTGAAACGGTAGGTCTCGCGGCTGCCGACGGCCAGGCAGCCATCGCCGCGCGTCAAGGTGAGCGGCAGCAGCACGGCGCTGCCGTCGCTGTCGTGGCTCTGGACGGGGAACAGGGCTTGCAGTTCGGTGGCCCGCAGCGTCGCGCACACCGGCAACGGGCCGTTCACGAACGGCTCGAATGGGGCCTCGGTCTCATAGGAGCGGATGTGATCGAAGTTGATGTCGTCACCCTGGACGTGGCAGCACACGTAGTCCGCGCCGAATTCGACGAGCATGTTGGTGGCAAGTACCTCGTTCAGGTCCTGCCAGGTCGAGACATCCATCAGTGCGAGGGTTAGGGAGCGAACCTTGGCAAACAACTCGTCGTTGTTGCGCGCCGTGTGCAGCAACTGGTTCATGCGCCGGCGCATGCGGAAGATGCGTTCGCGCAGCACTTCGACCTGGCGCTCGATGAGCGACACGGCCGCCCCCGAGGCGTGCCCCACCTTGAGATCGGAAAGTTCGCTGGAGTACGTCTGGAAGAAGTCCGGATTCGCTCGGAGGTACTCGATGACCTGTTGATCGTCGATGTTGGAACCTGTTCCCATTCAGGTCTCGAGGTGGCCCTCGTATACCGTCTCGGCGGGTCCGGTCATTCTAACGGTTGCGCCCGGACCCTTCCAGGCAATGCGCACCTTGCCCCCCGGCAACGAGACTTTCACCGATTCGTCGAGTCTTCCCTTCAACCGGCCCGCCACCACGGCCGCGCAGGCACCGGTGCCGCAGGCCAGGGTTTCTCCGACGCCGCGCTCGAAGACGCGCAGGCGGACGAAGCCGCGGTCCACCACTTCGCAAAAGCCAATGTTGGCGCCCTGCGGAAACTGTCGATGGCCGGTCAGGGCAGCGCCTATTGCCGCGACATTCGCCGCAGCGGCATCGTCCACGAACAGCACGCCGTGCGGGTTGCCCATCGATACCGGAGTGATCTCATACCTCTGGCCCTCCACCTCGAGGGCGTGACTCAACTGATCCTGTTCAGCAACGAAGGGCACGTCTTCCGGATGCGTCGACGGGACGCCCATGTCGACGCGCACGCCCCAATCAAGGAGCGCGGTGCGGATGCGCCCGGACTCCGTTTGCAGCTCCAGTTCGGTCTTCGGACTCAGGTTTTCCCGGCGGACGAAGTGCGCAATGCAGCGGGCACCGTTACCGCACTGTTCGGCGCTGCTGCCGTCGGCGTTGTAGATGCGGAACCAGAAGTCCGCATCGGGTTCCGTGGGAAAATCCAGTGCAAGCAACTGATCGAAGCCGATCCCCGTTCTCCGGTTCGACCAGCGCCGCACCGCTTCGGGTTCGATTTCCAGGTTCTGGGTAACCAGGTCGATGACCATGAAGTCATTGCCCAACCCATGCATCTTGGCAAAACGCAGGTTCATCATTCCTGCTCCGCCGGCGTCCGCTCCAGGCGCAACTGATCGCCGATGTGTTCCCGGTGCCTCACGACCCGAAACTTTCCGCCTTCCACGAGCACCTCCGCGGACCGGCCCCGGGAGTTGTAGTTCGAACTCAGCGCCATGCCGTAGGCGCCCGCGGTGTGCACGGCCAGCAGGTCTCCTGCCGCCACGGTCAGTTCACGATCCCTGGCCAGGAAGTCGCCGGTCTCGCAAATCGGGCCGACCACATCCCAGGTACCGGCAACCGCCTCCGCCGAGGGCGCCTCCACCCGATCGACGGCGTGCCAGGCGCCATACAGGGAGGGACGCAACAGATCGTTCATCGCCGCATCCACGATGACGAAGCTGCGCTGACCGGCTGACCGCGCCGGCTTCAGGTATTCGATGCGGGTCAATAGCACACCGGCGTCCGCGGTCAGGAAACGTCCCGGTTCGATGACCAGCCGCTGGGACCGCCCGGCCATGCGTTCGGTCACCTCTGCGCCGAGGGCCGCGAGATCCAGCGCCTGTTCATCCTCATAGGCGATGCCGAAACCGCCGCCGATATCGACATGCTCAACCCGGATTCCTCCCGAGCCCAATCGTCCCGTGATCTCGAGAAGACACTCCAGCGCTTGAAGGTATGGCTCCGGCGAGGCGATCTGCGAGCCGATGTGACTGGCAATGCCTTTCACCTCCAGGCATGGATGACGGTCGGCCAGCGCGTACAGCTCCTGCGCCTCTTCCGGGGAAACGCCAAACTTGCTCTCTTTCAGGCCGGTCGCTATGTACGGATGGGTGTTCGCATCCACGTCCGGATTGACGCGAACGGCGACCGGCGCAACGCTTTCCAGCAATTCCGCCTGGGTCGCCAGGCGCTTGAGCTCGGCCTCGCTCTCCACGTTGAAGCAGCCGATGCCCAGCTTCAGGGCCAGGTCGATTTCCGCAACGGACTTGCCCACACCCGAGAAGACGGCCGCACCGGACGGCGCCCCGGCGGCCAGCACCCGCTGCAGTTCACCGCCGGACACGATATCGAATCCCGCCCCGAGACCATGCATGAAACGCAGCACCCCCAGGTTGGAATTGGCCTTGACCGCGTAACAGACCGCGGCGTCGGGAAAGGCGCGCTGCAACGCAGCGTATTGAGCGGCGATGGCCTCGCCGGAATACACGTAGGTCGGCGTACCCACGGCAGCCGCGACATCGGCAAGGGAGACCGGCCCGGCATGAAGCACGCCCTCATGAACGCGGAAAGTCATGTCAGGCCCGCCGTCCCGACCCGAACGATTGCCCTGCAACGCTGCGTCGCTCCAACGTCGGTGCGCGTTCCCGTGTTCCACGCGCTACCCATGCCATCGCCCGGTATCGCGAATCTGCCGAGGCGGCGGACCTGTGGAGTGCTTCTTCCTCCGGCAACGTCAGGGGTCCTTTCTGACCGCAGGTGGCCACCAGGAACGAAAGCAGGACACACGCAAGCCAACGCATGGCAAGGACGCTCAGATCCGGTTCCGGGCAACGGCAATCGCCCGGCTGACCGCCTCGGGGGCCGTACCGCCAACGTGTTCCCGGGCCGCCACCGAACCGTCGACGTCAAGCACGTCGAACACGTCCGCGTCCACGCCCGGCCCCGCCAGAGCCCTGAGTGTCTCCAGGGGCAGGGCATCCAGGCTCGTGCCCTGTTCGACGGCATGAGCCACCGCCCGGCCGACCGCAGCATGCGCATCGCGGAACGGCTCTCCCTTGCGGACGAGATAGTCGGCAAGATCCGTCGCCGTGGTGAACCCTTCCACCGCGGCGGCGCGCATTGCCGCAGCGTTGACCTCGACGTTGGGTATCAGGCCCAGCATCGCCGCCAGGCAGTTGCCGAGCGTGTCGACAGCATCGAACAGGGGCTCCTTGTCCTCCTGGTTGTCCTTGTTGTAAGCCAGCGGCTGGCTCTTCATCAGCGTCAGCAACGCGAACAGATGACCGTAAACGCGGCCCGCCTTGCCCCGTACCAGTTCCGGCACGTCGGGGTTCTTCTTCTGCGGCATGATGCTGGAACCCGTGCAGAAGCGGTCCGGCAGATCGACAAAGGAGAACCGCTGGGAGTTCCACAGCACCAGTTCCTCGCACCAGCGGGAGAAGTGCATCATGGTGATCGAGGCCGCGGCGCAGAATTCGATGGCGAAGTCCCGGTCGCTGACCGCATCCAGGGAGTTCTCCGCAAGCGCATCGAACCCGAGTTCTTCCGCTACCGACTGGCGGTCGATGGGAAAGGTCGTGCCGGCCAGCGCCCCCGCGCCGAGCGGCAGCACGTTTACCCGGGCACGGCAGTCGAGGAGACGGTCGCGGTCGCGCAGCAGCATTTCGAACCACGCCAGCATATGGTGGCCGAAGGTGACCGGCTGGGCTGCCTGCAGGTGCGTATAGCCCGGCATTACCGTCGCACGATGCTGCTCCGCGGTGTCCAGCAGCGCGGCCAGCAGCGCGTTTTCCTGCTCGACGAGGGCGTCGATGCCGTCGCGCAGGTACAGGCGCACATCCGTTGCCACCTGGTCGTTGCGCGAACGGCCCGTATGCAGCTTCTTGCCCGTTTCCCCGATCATCTCGATAAGGCGCCCTTCGACGTTCATGTGCACGTCTTCGAGCTCGGTGCGCCAGACAAAGGTACCGTCATCGATCTCTGCCCGGATGCGCTGCAACCCGGCGACAATGCGCTGCACTTCGTCGTCGCCCAGCACGCCCACCCGCCCGAGCATGCGGCAATGCGCGATGGAGCCGCGAATGTCCTGGCGGTACAGGCGGCGGTCGAACGCAACCGAGGCGGTGAATTGCTCGACGAGGGCGTCGGGCGCTTCGTGCAGGCGGCCGCGGATCTGGCGGGAGTCGGTATTCATCCGTGGATTATAGCGGTATCGGATCAGATCCTAGCCTGCACCTATCACGGGAAGCCGCTTCCGCACTCCAGAGGCATCGGCGCCAGCGGCGCTTTGCAAATGCGCTCTCATCCCGCACCCAACCTCTGCTTCGTGTGAGTCGTCATCCTCGCGGGCGCGTTCCCCACTCGCTTGCAAATCACCGTATGCCAAGGCATACAGACCCCTCCCTGGCCGGTTCCCGGACACCAATGGACCAGTTGCGAATCGCCACGCGCAAGAGCCGGCTGGCCCTTTGGCAGGCCGGTTTCGTCAAGTCCGAACTCGAGCGCCATCATCCGGGGCTCGGCGTCGAGTTGGTCGGCATGACCACGGAGGGCGACCGGCGGCTCGACGCCCGTCTCAGCACCCTTGGGGGCAAGGGTCTGTTCATCAAGGAGTTGGAGGCTGCGCTGCTGCGCGGCGATGCCGACCTGGCCGTGCATTCCATGAAAGACCTGCCCGCCGGTCTCGACGGCCGGTTCGCACTGGCCGCAATCGGCTTTCGCGAGGATGTCCGCGACGCCTGGATCAGCCCGGCCGGATCCTTCGACTCCGCGCCGGCGGGAGCAACCGTGGGTTCTTCGAGCCTGCGCCGCCAGGCGCAACTGCTTGCGGCGCGCCCGGACCTCGAGGTTCTGCCAATCCGCGGCAATGTCGACACCCGATTGCGCAAGCTCGACCAGGGGGAGTTCGACGCGATTGTGCTGGCCGTCGCCGGCTTGACCCGCCTCGGCTGGGCAGACCGTATCACCGAAGCACTGAGCACGGACCGCTGCCTGCCCGCTGCCGGCCAGGGAGCCCTCGGGATCGAATGCCTTGCCGGCAACGCCCGCGTCATCGAGCTTCTGCAACCATTGAACGACCCCGCTGTTTCCCTGTGCGTCCGGGCGGAACGGGGGGTGAGCGCCGCGCTCGGTGCCGACTGCAGCATGCCGCTCGGCGCTTACGCAACGCTTGGCGGCGACGGGCTGGCCCTGCGGGCGGTTCTGGGTTCCGCGGATGGCCGGGTTCTGCTGCGGGCTGCCGCCACCCGCCCCGATGCGGATTCCGCCGTTGACGCAGTCGTCAGGGAATTGCGCCGCCAGGGGGCCGAGGCGCTGTTGGCCACTGCCACTGAACAGTCCGGCTGAGCCCCGTCGGGCGCTGCGTGGAGACGATAGTGTGGCTGTCTGGGTGACACGTACCGAACCGGGAGCGTCCACGCTCGCCGCCGCGCTCGGGGCCGCCGGTCACGCCGTACTCAAGGCCCCCGTTCTGGAGATCAGGCCCAGGCCGTTCGAGCCGGTCCGGGGTCCATTCGATATCGGGCTGTTCCTCTCGGTAAACGCGGTACGCTTCGCCGCGGCCGATGTGGCGGATGACATCCAAGCCCTGTTCACCGTCGGAAGCCGGACCCGGTCGGCACTGCGAGCACGGGGGTTCGACGCCGCGGTACCCGATATCGAGACCAGCGAGGGAATGCTGGAGACGCTGGGGGACGTGGCTGGCAAGCGCGTTCTCATCGTAACCGGCGTCGGCGGGAGAACCCTGCTGGCCGATGCGTTGCATGGCCGCGGCGCCCGCGTCACGCGCCTCGATGTCTACGTGCGGTATCCTTTGACCCCGGAATTGGATGCCGGAACGGTGGGTCTTATCGTGGCTTCGAGCGGTGACGGGCTCAGGCAGGCCGAGCGTGTGTGGAGCGCGGCCGGGGGCGATCGGGGCATTCCGGTGCTGACGCCCTCGGCACGGGTCGCGGCGCTTGGCGCCGAACTGGGCTTCCGATCCGTGTACGACTGCGGCGGCGCCAGCCCGCAAGCGGTTCTGCGCACGCTGGAGCGGTTCGAATTCGAGGATAGGCGAGGTTGATGCGCGATGGCTGAAGAGATCACGGCTGCCCCGGACAGCGAACTGGCTCGTCCGGTACGAGGGACCGGTGGGCGCTGGCTGGCCGTGCTCGCCCTGCTCATCGCGCTGGCGTCCGTGTGCGGCATCGCTTATCTCTACTACACGCTCGTCATGCACAATCCCGCCGCGGGCAACGCCGAACGCCTGGCCAGGCTGCAAACGGCTCAGGCGCAGCTGCGCACGGACCTGCGGAAACTGGCCGATGATCGACAAGCCGCGTTCGCGGCGTTTCGCGCCGAACTCGAAGAACGGCAGCGGACTTCCGAAAACGAGCTCGCCGGGTCCCTTGGGGGGCCGACCGCCCCCGGTATTCCAACGGAACGGGAATGGAAACTCGCCGAGGTCGAATTCCTCCTGCGCGGCGCCAACCAGAGGGCGCTGTTCGAGCGGGACGTCGACTCTGCCCTCGAGTTGCTGAGATCGGCCGACGGCATTCTCGGCGGGTTGGGCGGCCCCGCCGCACTCGCGGTGCGCTCGACGATCGCCTCCGAGGTTCTGAGCCTTGCACAGGTGGACGCCGTCGATCCCTCTGCAATCTACCTGCGCCTCGATGCGATCAAGCGCCGGCTCACCGACCTGACGCTCGCGCTGCCCGAATACACCACCGTGGTTCCGGTCTCCGCAAAAAGTCCCGAAGAAGGTATCGCGGTCCCGCCGGTCGATGACGACAGCGGCCCTGCTCCGGACCCAGAAATCACGGGGCAAACCAGCCCGGAGTCAGCAGCGCCTTCCCCGGCCACGGAAGAGCGAGCCCCCGATGAAGACGCCAACACGGCCGCCAAGACGCTGGCCGCAAGCGAAGAGGCCGGAATTTTCACCACCCTGGCCCGGGAACTCGGCCAACTCGTCCGCTTCCGCCGCTTCGACACGACGCTTGAACGGCCACCCGCCCCGACCGAGAGCGATCTGCTCGAACTCAACCTGCGCCTGATGCTGGAACAGGCCCAACTGGCGGCTCTCAAGCGGGATCAAGCCGTATACGCATCGAGCCTGGACGCCGCGCTGGAGTGGACCCGCGCCTTGCTGAACGGGCAGGACAACCAGGTTCAGGAGACCGTCGATGCACTCGAAGCACTCCGACGCCTGGACCTGGAAGCGCCGCTTCCCGACATCTCGGGCTCGCTGCACGAACTGCTCGAGGCTCGCCGGGAACAGTCATGAGAATCGGGCTGCTGTTCCTGATCACGACTGCCGTCCTCGGCGGGCTCGTGGGAACGCTGATGCTCAGGGATCCCGGCTACGTGCTGGTCTCCTACGCCGGCCGAGCCTTGGAAACCAGCCTCTGGTTCGCGCTGGTTCTGCTGTTCATCGCCTACTTCGTAATCCGGATCGTCGTCTTCGTTGCAGCGCGCCTCCTTCGTGGCAGGAGCCTCCTCGGCGCCTGGCGCGCGGAGCGGGGTCAGCGCAGTGCCGACAAGCAGACCGTACGCGGGTTGATGCTGCTGGCGGAAGGCCAGTGGGATGAAGCGAGACGAATGCTCACCGAAGCGGGACAGAGCGCCACCATGCCGCTCGTCAACTATCTCCAGGCCGCGCAGGCCGCCCATGAGTCCGGCGATGCCCAAGGCCGTGACGAGTTGCTCGACCGGGCCGACGCGACGACGCCCGGTGCCCGCGCCGCCGTACTCCTCACCCGAGCCCGGCTCCTGTTCGATGAAGGCCTCTGGCGGGACTGCCGGGCCACGCTCCTCGAAGTTCGCGAGATGACGCCGAGGCACCCGTTCATGCTGGACATGCTGGGGCAATGCCACGAACGCCTGGGAGACTGGCAGGCCGTCATCGAACTGCTGCCCGACCTGCACAGGTCCAGGGCGGTCGACGGCGAAACGCTTCAGGCCCTGGAACGCCAGGCCTGGTCACAGCGGCTGAACGCGGCGGACTTCGCCGAAACCTGGCAGAACCTGCCCAAGGAACTCAGGCGCGACCCGGAGCTTATCGCTGCCCGGGCGAGGTGCCTGGTCGTTTCGGGCGAACCTGCCGCCGCCGAACGGGCCGTGCGCAAGGCGCTCGACCGCAATTGGGACGAGCGGCTCATCGACCTGTACGGGCGCATCCCGTCAACAGACTCACCTCGGCAGTTGGCTGCAGCGGAAGGCTGGTTGGCCAACCATCCCAACAATGCCCCGCTGCTGCTCGCGCTCGGCCGCATCGCCATGATGAACGGCGCCTGGTCGAAAGCGCGGGAATACCTGGAAGCCAGCCTGCGGCTCGAATCGTCCGCCGCGGTTTACGGCGAACTCGGCCGGCTGCTGAACCACCTCGGAGAATTCATCCGCGGCAGCGAGTACCTTGCCAAGGCCTGCACCGGCTTGCCGAACCTGCCGCTACCGCCAAGGCCCGGGCGTTAGCCCCTCCGACCACCAAAGGCCCGAATCCTTCCAGTAGTAGACGTTGTGCCGAGCCCTGCCTGGCGGCCACTCTTCGTGCCCGTCTCGAAGCTCCGTGTCTGAGTCGGACCATAATCGAATTGCATCACCGCATCGCCGATCCTGTAGGAGTTGTCCCCGATGACTATGGGCTGGTTCCTTCCGGTCAGCCATCCTGTGCGCTTCCGCAAGTAACCCCAGCCCATGCGCTCATCCGGGACGGCCCAATAGCCGGACGCGATGCCCTCCCCTACGGTGAGTGTGCCCTGCCATATCTGCTTGCGTCTCCCCAGGTCGGGGTTTGCACCTGGGGATCAGCTCAAGCGCGCTTTCGCCCGTGGTGGCGGTCTGCGTGGAAGACCACTTTCCATTCCTGTCAGCGTTCACGGCGCGCACCTGCACGTCGTAGCTGGTTTGAACTTCAAGTCCGTCCAGGCGGTAGGTAAGATCGCCGGCATCGCGTATCCCGGTTCGCTCGGTCCAACTGTCGTCGGCGTCCTTGTCGGTGGCATCGCTCCTGATGTAGCGCACATCGTAAGAGGTGATCGCCGAGACGCCCGTATCCTCGGGGGCAGTCCATGACACGGTGAAGCCGCCCTTGGGGTGTTGCACCAGTGCGTGAAGTTCAGGGGCGGCGGGGCTGATTCCGTGGCCGTAGGCGGTGATCGACCAGTCGGTCAGACGCCCGGCATCAAGTGCATGATGGTCCCGTACCCGGATGGTCCACGTTCCTTCCGACGACTCTCCCAGGTACCTGGCGGAACTCAGCCGGAAGGCGGTGTCCAGGGTGTCCAACGGTATCTCGGACCCGTCGGAGTCGTCGTAGTACGGCACCAGCTTGGAAACGGTGCCCGAAGGAGACACCAGTCTAACCTGCAGATCGCGGAAGGACGTGTGTTCGAACTGCGTCCGCAGCGAGACGAATTCGATGAACTCCACGCTGTCGTCCAGCTCGATGGAGTGTTTGATCTGCTGGCCGGCGGTGCCGGACGAGGACGCGTCCGGAATCAAACGATTGATCCGCCCCGACTCACCTGTGGCCTCGCGAAGCGGCGGCACCGTGTCCCAGTACGCCGCAAGGTCCACCGCGGCCCGGGCGTCGATGACGCCGAAACCGTACTGAGGATTGAAAGAGTAGCTCTCCGTACTGGAGCCGTACTTCATGGCTCCGTCGTTCCAGCCGGAATCTTCGGCGTCGTTCTTGCGCGCGGATGCCGCGAGGATGAGTTTTATGTCGCGCCACGTCAGGTCCGCATTGGCCTTGCGCAACAGGGCGGCCAGTCCCGAGACCTGTGGGGTGGCGGCGCTGGTGCCGTCGAATGCGGTAGAGAAGAGTCCCTGGTTCGAGGTGGTGGCGATGCGAGGACCCGTAAGGCCGTTGCCCGAAGGTGCACATACCCACAGATTGGATCCGGGCTCCGAATAGGCGGCCCGCTCGTCCGCGTGATTGACAGCACAGACGGCGGTGACACCGTAGAAGTTGGCGAATTCATCGAGGTTGGAGTTGTCCCCGATCGGGGCGCCGTTGCCCCCGGCCCACGCATAGAAGGTGCCCTTGCCGCCGTAGCCGGTCGCGAGGCCGGTTTCGATGGCCGACTCCCAGAAATAGTGCGCGGGTGCGCGAACGGCAGTGTCGACAGGCCCCCAACTGTTGTTGGACACCGCTGTGTCAGCCGCATTCCGGCTCATCGCGTCCGCCTCGCGCTCTTGCTCCGCTTGCACGGCGATTGCACCGGAGTTGAGAAGGTTGTAGCCGTAGATGCTGGCACGGGGGGCTACGCCTCGCATGCCGAGGCGGTTGTCCCGCGCGGCGACGACACCGGCGACGGACGTACCGTGGCTGTGGTGGTACGCGTAGATCTCACCCGTGCCCCGGTAGTCGAAGTTGCTGTCGGTGTCGACGTTGTCCCTGAGATCCGGGTGCTGGTGGTTGAGACCGTCGTCGACGATGGCGACCCTGATGCCCTCGCCGAGGTTGCCGGCGGACCACACCGGTTCCACGTTGATGTCCTTTGCGGCACCACCGGCGAATTGGTCATTGTTCCGGAGATGCCACTGGCATCCGGACAGGCTGTCATCGATGCCCGTACTGCGCGGGATGGCGGAACACGTATCCGCCACCCATTTGAAGCGCGCGTTCTCGGTGGCCAGCAAGCTGTACTTGCCGCGGCTGCCGTCTCCGGTCACTTTCAGGTAATGGGTACCGGGTTCGAACCGGTGTTCCATACCGAAGCCCGTTCGGCCGGCGAAGTCGTGGAGGTAATCGGCGGTCAGCGTGCGGCCGCTACCGTCGAGCAGTTCGGCGTCCACATCGATGTGGCTGTCGTTGTGCACGGCCCAGAGGGTCACATAGGTGTCTTCGTCCACAGCGATACTGAAATAGTCGGTGTCGCTGGCGGAAGAGATGTCGCCGCCGGCCGCATCACTCAGCGTCAGGGCCTGTGCGGTGGCTGTCGTGTTGCCCGGGTTTCCCGGAGCCGTGGCATGCACGCTGTACGGGCCGATGGCCTCACCGCCGAACCCGGTCACTTTGAGGTAGTAAGTTCCCGCGGCGAGCGTGCGGCGGATGAGAAACTGGTAAGAATTCTGGGGAAACAGCCCGTCGTCGTTGCTCGTCAGTCTGGCTCCGTTGCTGTTCTGGAGTTCTCCGACGGTGTCGACGGCGCCGTCACTGCGCAAGATGAGATCGGCCTGCGATGACAGGGACAGCTTGAAAAAGTCCTCGTCGCCCGACTCCGACAGGTTTCCGGCTGCGACCTCGCCGAGCGGCAGTGCGATCGCATTGGCGCGGCCGCTGGTTTCCGGGAACGTGCGCACCTGGACCTCGTAGGGACCCAGCGTATCGCTGGAACTGTATACCGCAAGGTAATAAGTGCCTGGCCCTAGATCTCCCCAGATCAAGAAGTTCTCCGGGTAGGGGTCGTCGGTAACGCCGTCGTCCGTTCTGACGAGCTCGCGCACGCGATCATACAAGACTCCTTCAGTGTCTGTATCGCCCCGGGATGCGAACCAGAGGCCGCTCGAGTTCGGCGCCTGGGCCGTCGTCACAACGATCTTGTAGAAGTCGACGTCGTCGCCGGAATTAAAGTTCCCGGGATACCGGTTATTTCCCAGCGGATGCAGCCCACCGTCCGATACCGTTCTCAGGGGCAGCGTCGTGGCGCCGGACTGCCTGTCGGGTGCGTCCACGGGCGTAGCCCGTACGGTTGGAGACCAGGCCCCCTGGCCATTGGCATTGACTGCGCGCATCTGCACGTCGTACTCCTCGTTCTGCTCCAGCCCGGTGAGAACATGCAGCAAACCGCCCCCACCGGTGACCCAGACGTTGTCCACGACCGTCCAGTCGCCGTCGTTCTTGTCGCCGGCGTCGCTCTCGATCCGGCGGATGTCGTAGGCCGTGATGCCGGATCCGCTGCCGCTCGACGGCGCTTGCCAGGCCACGCCCAACCAGTTTTCGCCCTCCGTTATCGAGTCGATTCTCGGTACGCCCGGGACGTCGGACCGGGCGCCGGCGTCAGGTGCTAGCGCTACCGTACCGAGAATCAATAGAGCAACTATGGGCCTGGTTACCCAGCGAGGGATTGGTTTGTTCATACGGGTTTTCTTTTCGCTGTGCAAAGGGGATCTACTTGGGCTGCACGCGCCGCTGCCAATTCGGGCTGGAGGCTTCCACGCCGTTCTGTCCGGCCAGTACGTTGGCCAGCTCAAGTGATTCGATACCGGGTTCGGTTGCGACGAAAAACCCGTTGGGCAGGTAATCGAGCGGGATCGCCCGATCGAACGCTATCCCGTTGCGTCCGAAGAAGTCCTCGACTGCGGCGGCGGACCATGACGGGTCCAGCTCCAGCAGAATTCCGCCGGGCAGGGTCATGGGGATTCCCGAATGCGACCGGAAGACCGGTTGCGTTTCTGCATGGTCCTCCAGGCTGGCATTGGCAAATCCCTTGTCCGGTTGGCGGCCGGCGAGCGGGCCTTGCTCCTCGAGCACAACAGCGATGGTGCGGTCACCGTCACGCCACGAGAACGTACGCTGGGGAAGCGGCTCAAGCTCCGCGCGGGCGGTGTCGTGACGGAGGTCTTTTGTCGGCACGCGGGTCACCGTCACCGCATCGGTGATCTTGGGCGTAGCTGCCGTGACGGTCGCGGCGCTCCCGTGCACAGAAGCCGGGCTCGCAATGCGGACAATGTCGGCACCGGGCGCCCCGAACGATGGGTCGTAGGCCATGCGCGAACCGGAGTGCGCGTAATCAGCCCCGGCATTGACCCGGGCAGTGCGCAGGGCGCCAGCCGGCGGATCGGCCACAAATCCGGACGCTGTTGTTTCCGCGGCGCCGATCAGCAGCGCGAGGGTAAACGGGATTGCCAGGGTCGACGTGTTCTTCAGGGACATGACTTCATCCGGACTGTTTTCAAATGGACATAGGGCAGTAGCTCGTGGTCCCTGTAGACAACGCGAAGCCGAAAAGTTCTCTCTGTTGTTGAAAATTAAAAAAAACTAGCGGGCGATAAACCGCTTTAGAAAGTGGGGTGGGTGGAGCCGCGCTGCTTGCAATTCGCCGCAACACGCCTTGGAACCGTGTGTGGTTAGTCGCGATCGCCGAGGTTTACCGTTTGCCGGACTCGCGAAGGTGAGACGGGCGCATGGTCCGGCTTGTGAGGCGCAAGGGCCCGTGGATGCGAAGGCCGGGCTATTGCTGCGGCGTCATCCCGGGTGCCAGTTCGGTGCGCGGGTCGCCGGCGACCCGGGTGTGGACCAATACCCGTGGCAGGCTGGGATCGCAGGGCCGCGCCCGGTGCATCACGCAGCGGTTGTCCCAGATTGCCGTATCACCCACCTGCCACTCGTGCTCATAAGTGCGCGGTGGCTGACAGGCGAATTCCGCCAGACCTGTCAGCAGGCGCTCCGATTCCTCTTCGGAAAGGCCCGGAATACCGTAGGCGTGGCGGCCGATATACAGCGCCGGACGGCCGGTTGCCGGATGTACCTTTACCAGCGGCCGCATGGGTTTCTCACCCGCATAGAAACCGTAGCCGGCGCCGACCTCAGGCTGGTGGCCGATGCGGCCCTGGGAGTAGAACAGGGAGTGATAGGCGCACAGGTTCGAGATGCGGTCTCGCGTCGCGTCGTCGAGGGCTTCGTAGGCCGCGCGCATGTCGGCCCACCCCGTCCTGGCGGCTCCCGGCACCACATCGACTGCACTCAGAACGGATGCCTTTGCCGACAACGGCATGTAGGAACTGTCCGTATGCCAACCTTCGTTACCCTTGAGAACCTGGGCGCCATGCCCCTCGGCATAGAGCGGCGTGCCGTCCGCGCGGCGGTTGCTGAGCGGCACCACCTTGAGGTTGCGTCCGGGCACCAGGTTTTCAATGTCGCCGAAGCGCCTGGCGAATTCGAACTGTTCGTCGGCCGTCAGGTGCTGGCCCGGGAAGATCAACACGGCGTGATCGTGGAATGCCCGCTCGATGACGGGCCAGGCGGTATCGTCCAGTGACCCGAGATGAATGCCGGTGACAACCGCGCCCAGAGTGGCGCCCGTGGGTCCAATGTTGAGCGACATCGCGGTTTCCTCCTTGGCCCAAGTATAGCGCTGTGGAGGTAACCCCGACGACTCGCTCCCGACCGCACAGCAACACCGAACGAACCAGCGTTTCGTGGAATTTGACCGACTCCGAGGAAGCAACTGCCAGCTCGACCAGGCGAAAGCGAAGCAATGCGTGGACTTTCACCGCTGCCGCCGAAATAATCGGCACCGGATTCACTGGAGAAACGTCGCATGTCCAGCTTTCACGATCTCACCATGAACGCCATCAGCGGCGAGCCGGTATCCTTCGATCGCTACAAGGGCGCAGCCTGCCTGGTGGTCAACCTCGCCAGCCAGTGAGGCTTCACGCGTCAGTACGCAGGTCTGCGTACACTGCAATCGGCAGGCAAGGTCACCGTGCTCGGCTTTCCCTGCAACCAGTTCAAGGGTCAGGAACCCGGAACGAACGAGGCAATCCTCGAGTTCGCGACATCCCGGTACGATGTGAACTTCCCCATGTTCGAGAAGATCGAGGTCAACGGGGCGGGCGCCTGCGAGTTGTACGAATTTCTAAAATCCAGCAAGGCCGGCCCCAGGGGCAGCGACATCGCCTGGAACTTCACCAAGTTCCTGGTGGACGGGGACGGTGAAGTACTGGCGCGCTACGAACCGCGCACCACGCCGGAGGACATCGCCAGGGACCTTTCAAACCACGGGCTGTAGGGCTTTTCCCTAGTCGCCGCCCCGCACAGGGCGCAGTCGATCCAATGCAGCGCAGGAACCGTTGCAGGATGCCGGGCGGGCCCCAGTGACCCCCGCGCTCTACGACCCGGTTTCCATCGGCAGCGATTCGTCCCGTACCCATTCCGCCATCGACCCGTCGTAAACCGCGACCTCTTCCTTACCGCACAGGAGGCAGGCGAATGCATCGATGGTCGCCGAGATGCCGCCGCCGCAATAGGAGATGACCCGCTGCGCTGAGAGCAGCCCTTTCGCGCCCAGCGCTTCGCGCAGCGCCTCGGCATCCCTGAACCGGCCGTCGTCCAGCAGGTCGTCGTAGTGCAGGTTGATGCTTCCGGCGATGTGGCCTTTCCGCCCGTAGCTGAAGTCTCCTTCGCCCGCGTAAACCTCGGGAGGCAGCGCATTGACCGTGCACACGCCGGCATCTCCGATCGCTGCCAGCACCGCGCTCTTGTCGGCGAACAGCGCAGCGTTCGGGGTGGCCTTGAAGTCCCCTTCCGGGTAGCTCGCCGTCGCCGACGAAAGCGGGTGACCGCCGGCCCGCCAGGCCTGCAGGCCGCCGTCGAGCACACGCGCATGATGGTGCCCGCAATAGTGGAACAGCCACCAGGCGCGTGTCGCCCACATCATGTGCCCGCTGCTGTAGAGCACGACTTCGGTGTCGTTGGAAACGCCCAGGCGGGCGAACAACGCCTCCAGTTGCGCGACGGGCGGCAGGCTGAATCCCAGGCCCGTGGACGTGTCGGAGGCATCCCGGATCAGGTCTAGAAACAGCGCGCCGGGGATGTGTCCCTCGTTGAAACGCGCCAGCCCGGACTCCGCGCGGTAACCTCCGTTTGGCGCCGGGCTGAGGAACACCGCGGCATCCAGAACGCGCCTGCCGTTCAGGTCCGCGGCAAGTTCGTCTGCTGAAATCAGAAACTCGGGATGGGTATACGACATGGGTTCACCTCTGTGGCCTGGCGAGTATTATGCTTCACATGAACTGGATAAACGGTATCGACGCAAGAACGCCGATCGAGGGGCTGCTCGGGCATCGGCCCGAATTGCTGTCCCGCTACAAGGCATTCTACAGCGCACTGTGGGAAGACGGGCTGCTGCCCCGGCGCGTGCTTGAACTCTGCCGTCTGCGGATAGCCGCCATTCACGGCTGCACCCAGGAGTCGATCGTGCGCGATTCCCAGGTCACGCTCTCCCCGTCCGAGTTAACGGCCTTGAATGCCGGTGATCTGGAGGGCTTCACGCCCGCCGAGCGGTCCGCACTGGCAATCGCCGGACGTTTTCCCTTCGAACATCACGCCGTCGACGATGCGGCGGTCGGCAAGGCGAAAGCCGAGTTCGGCTCCAGGGCCACGGTCGCACTGATGATCGCCCTCGCGTTCTTTGACGTGACCTGCCGCTGGAAGCTGGCGTTCGACCTGGACGCGCAACCCGCCCTTTTGGACAGCCCGCCGCTCAGCGACGGCTCGCTGGCCTGAACCGGAAGAAATCGGATGTCGACCCGCCCAAGAATCGAATCCGCCGTTCCCGGACAGGCGCCGGATTTCGGCAATGTGCTGGCCCACGTGCCGGAGATCGGTCGCCTGTTCGCCGACCTGTACGCCGAGTACTGGCAGAACGGTGTGGCCGATACCGCCATCAAGGAGATGACGCGGATTCGCAACGCCCGCATCACCGACTGCGGCTACTGACGGCAAGTGCGGTTCGACTCCGCCCGTGAGGCGGGGCTCAACGAAGACCGGGTGGCGCAGATCGACGACGGTTACGAGGCGGCCCTCGAACCCGCGGAGGCTGCCGCGATCAAGCTGGCAGATGCCATCGTCGGCATGCCCCGGCCGCCGGATGAGAACACCAGGGCGCTGATCAAGGCCCACTACAACGATGCCCAGATCGTCGAGCTCACGCTGGGTGTGGGGCTCTTTCTCGGCATGTCCAAGGTGCTGATCAACCTCGGGCTCGAACCCGAGAACATGCCCGTGACGGTGGCGCCGACGCCCGGGAAACCCGATTAGGGCCCAACGCGAACCTTCTTTGCCCGGGCGACAATCTGCCAACGGGGCGATGTCCCTGCCAGGCCTGGCGAATTCAGGAATCCGGTCCAGATTCGGCGGATGCCTCCGCCATGGCGTCCACCGGCGGCACAGAGGGTCGGTACCAGATCGGTGATGTGTAGGCCCGTTCCTGAATGACCGACGGGCCGTAGTTCGGCGCCTCCATTCCGAGCGCGACGGCATCGTACTGGGCGTGACGGGGAGTGGGAATTTCGATGACCCGGACATAGTAGAAAGCCGCTTGCGCCGCATCGAAGGTTGGGTCGCGCCACACTGTTGCGAGTTCCGCGGCCCCTATGCTGTTGCTGTAACGGGCCGCTGTCAGGTCCACGGAGTTGCCCACCGGTGGCAGCTTGCCGTCCTCACCCGGTTCGCGGTCACCGGCCCATACCACATCGACTACCCGTTCCTGAGCCGTACCGTTGTCATCGAGCCAGCCCTTGACGATCTGCACGCGGTCGAGGTTCGCACCCAACGGGTCCTTGTGCGCCACAACGAGGAACGCCGGGCCAGCTCCGTCCCCGGGCAAACTCCCGGAATCCGCCTCCCCGGCCGTCGCGGCGGAATTCGCAACTGCCGCATCGCTGCCGGCATCCCGCTTCCCGGGCAGCGACAGCTCGCCTCCCATCGGCACGCCTCGGGCATACGCGGCCGCAGCGATATCCGCCGCCTCCAGATCGGCATCCACATAGTCCCAGCCGCCGAAGAAACGGACCCTCATGCGCGGCCCCGTCGTGGCGTAGGTCTCCCGCCGCTGCATGGCATCGACGATTGATTCCCGGGTGTTCTCGTCGGCCCAAACGGCCGCCAGCCCGGAAGCGGACATGCTCCAGCCCCGCACGGCACCCGCAATGACCGGCATTGCCTTCATTTCCGGGATCGAATCCGTCGCCATCTTGCCGCCGAAATTGTTCTCGTCGGCGGTGGAGAGGCCGGAGTGGGAATCCGTGGAGCCGATCATGCCGAACTGGTACGGGTTGACGCCGACCCCCGCACCCAGCTCGAGGCCGACCTTGAGCGCGGAGCGCACATAGTCGCCCGGGCGCGGCACGTATTGTTCCGCGTCCCGCTGAATGTAGAACGGGTACTCTTCGAAACCCGCAAACTCATCCTCGGGCGACAGCAGCAAATGCGCCTCGGAATCTCCCTTGGTCTGGGTGACTTCCACGATCTTTTCCCAGCGCATCCGCCTTGAGGCGTAGTCGGCATCGACGGGCTCGCCGCGCAGCGTCGTCTCGGGGAACATGAAGCCCTTGGAGATATTGGAGTTGTGAGGTATGGCCACGAAACGTGCCCCCGTGGCCTCGCTGGTCGACTCGAGCCATTGCCAGAGGTCTTCGGGATAGGGGCTTTCCAGCGAGGAAAACGGCCGGAAGGATCGCGCCTGGTCTTCCCCGGCATCGGTGACCACGATCCGGTGCAGGTTGGCGCCACCGGGAATGGAGCTCCACTCCCAGCCCAGCAGGGCGGTAAAGCCGCCGGGCTCATAGTGCGCCTCGGCGGTGGCCACGATATCCGCCCAGGCGGACCGCGCCACCTCCAGGTCGAGCGGTATGGAGCTTGCGGCGAAGTCCCTCGGCGCACTTGCGGCCACCCGGGGATCGATGCTTTGCGGCAGCACCTGGCGGAACAGCGCCACGGCTTCCTGCGCATCGATCGCCTCGCGCAGGGTGCGAGTGGTGTACCAGTTGACGATACTGTCCCAGAGTCCCGCGTCCTCCTCCTGCAATCCGTTGTGATAGATGTCTCGCATCCGGCCCAGGAACTCGGCATGATCCGAGACGACCAGAAAGTCCAGCGGCGTCGCCAGTTGCATGCGCGCCCGGTGATAGGGATGGATTACCGGCTGGCCCCTGGCAAACCGGTAGGCCGTATCCGGATCGGCGGTGAGATTGTTGTTGAGAAAGGCATCGAAGGAATAGGTGGTGTGCACGTGCGTATCGCCCCAGAGAAGCTGCCGGTCTTGAGCGGCAACGCTGGAGGACAACAGGACACAGGTACACAGGATGACGGCGGTCGTTCTCATGAAAGTTTCCACTCCGGCGCGCCGGGGACTGACGCGGCGCGCTAAAGCGCGGGGAACAACGGTCGGCTGTACGTTGAGAGCGGGTGTGAGGTGCGGGCCTCCAGCACCTTTAAGGGTCGCCACCGGTCGGGCGCAGCCCGAGCCGAAGCACCGCTTCGGCAGGTGGCGACGCCCCGCAACTCGTTGCGGGGCCGGTTTGTCGATCAACCCGTACTGTCGAACAGAGGAATCCCGCTTAGCGTGCAGGAGGACCGTACCTCGCGCCCGCTCGGCGCTCGGAATTCCGATTCGGCAAGTGAATTGTTCCATGCGAGGCGCTCCTCTTTGCCGGGCCTGTTCTAGAATCCTTGGGCGGCCTTGATGGGGACACATGAGTTGCATGTTCGAACTACCTCTCCAGGTTGCGGAGCAACTTGATCGCGCTACCGAACGGTAAAGCGCCTGGACATCGCCCGAGGCGGTGACGGAGACTGGCACTTTTCCTACCCCCCTGCCGCTGCTGCGGGCGCTACCGCAGCCGCACCATTGTAGGCCATGAATCGCACCATTATCGATTTCCACCTCGACGAGTTCGGCGACTGGGTCGCCGCCCTCGACTGCGGGCATGGCCAGCACGTGCGTCACCGGCCGCCGTTCATCAATCGCCCCTGGGTAACCACCGTCTCGGGAAGGGAGGCCCGGCTTGGTAGCGAGCTGAACTGCGTGCGCTGCGACCGGATGGAATGGCCCGACGGGTTCGTGGCCTACCGGCGGACTCCGGAGTTCAACGAACAAACCGTTCCGGGCGGCCTCAAGCGAAATCACGCCACGAAGCGCGGCGTGTGGGCGCGAATCCATGTCCTCGCCGGCGAATTGCGCTATCACGTCGGCGATCCAGTCGGCAGGTCGTTGCGCGTAGCGGCCGGGTCGAGCGCGGTGATCGTTCCTGAAGTACCGCACCGGGTTGAAATTCCCGGGACCGTCACATTCTTCGTCGAATTCTGGCGAACGGAGAAGGGGCAGCGGTTATGATTCGGTCAGGAAAACCAAACTGACTGCAACAATCGGGAGGCAACCATGGATTTGGGACTGACTGGCGCCAGGGCCGTGATATCCGGCGGCACGCAAGGAATCGGGCTGGCCGTGGCCAGGGAACTGCTCGGCGAAGGTGCCTCGGTGAGCATCTGCGCGCGGCGGCAGGAAGGTGTGAACTCGGCCCTTGAGGAACTGTCGGCGCTCGGCACCGCCGTCGGCCAGGCCTGCGATGTCAGCGACCACGCCGCCACGGTGCAATGGATGCAGGACGCCGCCGAGGCACTGGGCGGCATCGACATCGTGGTTCACAACGCCACCGCCAGCGGGCAGCCCGGCCCGGGGCCGCAGTCCTGGATCAACAACTTCAACGTCGACCTGCTGGGCATGGTGGGCATGAGCGAGGGCGCCTTGCCCTACCTCGAGAAATCGGAGCGCGCGTCACTCGTGCAGATCGCCACCATTACGGGCATCGAGCACCACGATGTGCCAATCAGCCCGAGCTATGGCGCCATCAAGGCCGCCTCCATCCGCCACATGGCGCAACTCGCCCAGCAGTGGGGGCCCAAGGGCATTCGAGCCAACAGCGTCTCGCCCGGGCCGATCTTCATCGAAGGCGGCGTATGGAACACGATCAAGGATCAGATGACCGCCCTGTACGAGCGCGATCGCGACTACCACCCCACCAAACGCATGGGAACCGCGGCAGAAGTCGCAAGGGTCGTGGCTTTTCTGGCCAGCCCGGCGGCAAGCTGGGTCAACGGCACCAACGTACGCGTGGACGGGGCTTTCACGCGGGGCGTGAACTTCTGACCGCCGGCGCCTGACCGGGCGCCTGTGCTTACCCCTGCGTCAGGGGAACGATGCGCTCGCCGAACTCGCTCAGGCGATCCAGACCGCCGGGGCCGGCGAAAAAGAACGCCGGAATCATTATCCGGCCCACGCCCAGGGACCGCATCTGCTCGACGCCCGCCTCGGGGTCGGCCATCTGCGCGCCGAATATCGCGTTGATCTCGATGCTGTCAGGGTCGCGGCCATGGGCTTCGGCGGCCTCGCGTACGCGGGCGATCAACCCGCCCAGGCGCTCGGCATCGCCTTCGCCCGGAAAGTAGCCGTCGGCGATGCGGGCCGCGCGCTGAATGGCGGCATTCGTATCGCCGCCCACAAGCACCGGAATGGTGCCGTTGACGGGCCGCGGGCTGCAGGTGACCGGCTCGAAGTCGACAAACTCGCCATGAAACTCCGCGTGCGGGCCCGCCCACAGCGCTTTCATGGCGGCAATGTACTCGTCATTGCGGGCTCCCCGGCGCTCCCAGGCGACTCCGAGGGCCTCGAACTCCTCCTTCAACCAGCCGACGCCCAGCCCAAGTTCGACCCGGCCGCCGGTCAGTCGGTCGAGGGTCGCCAATTCCTTGGCGAGCACCAGTGGATTGCGCTGCGGCACGATCAGTATGCAGGTGCCCAGCTTCAGCGTCGGCGCTGCCGCGGCAACGAAGGCGAGCCAGATCAGGGGATCGGGAATCGGCGTTTCGGGTTCCGCCGGAACCTTGCCGTCGGGGCTGTACGGATACTTCGAGGCGATCGAATCGGGCATCACCACATGCTCGCCACCCCAGGCGGACTCGAAGCCCACCGCCTCGGCGCGCCTGCAGATCTCCAGCGCCGAGTCCCCGTCGATACCAATGCTGCTCGCAAAGGCCAGTCCTGCTTTCATGCGATTTCCTCGATTACCAGTTGGACAACGCTGTCCGGAAGATCCCGCGGCGGCCCGCGCCTCCCGTCAACGTGCCTCGATGAGGCGATTGCGCTATTCGGAAAGTGGCTGCCGAGCGATTTGCCTAACGGGCCCGCATCGAGCTGAAGAACTCGGCGTTGGTCTTGGTGTCCTTGAGCTTGTCGATGAGAAACTCGATGGCCACCAGGTCGTCCATGTCGTGCAGGATCTTGCGCAGTATCCACACGCGTTGCAGTTCCTCCTCGCTCATCAGAAGTTCTTCCCGGCGGGTGCCGGACCGGCGAATGTTGATGGCCGGGTAGACGCGCTTCTCGGCGATCTTGCGCTCGAGGTGCAGTTCCTGGTTGCCGGTGCCCTTGAACTCCTCGTAGATGACTTCGTCCATCTTCGAGCCCGTGTCGATCAGCGAAGTGGCAACGATGGTGAGGCTGCCGCCTTCCTCGATGTTGCGCGCAGCGCCGAAGAAGCGCTTGGGGCGCTCCAGCGCATGCGCGTCCACTCCGCCGGTCAATACCTTGCCGGAGGACGGGACGATGGTGTTGTAGGCTCGGGCGAGCCGCGTGATCGAGTCCAGCAATATCACCACATCGCGCTGGTGCTCCACCAGGCGCTTGGCTTTCTCGATCACCATTTCCGCCACCTGCACGTGCCGGGTGGGCGGTTCGTCGAAGGTGCTGGCGACCACCTCGCCGCGCACGGAGCGCTGCATCTCGGTGACTTCCTCGGGCCGCTCGTCGATGAGCAGCACGATGAGCACCACTTCCGGGTCGTTGTAGGTGATGGACTGGGCGATGTTCTGCAGCACCAGGGTCTTGCCCGCTTTCGGCGGCGAGACGATCAGGCCGCGCTGGCCCCGGCCGATGGGCGCGATCAGGTCGATGATGCGGGCGGTGATGTCCTCGGTGCTGCCGTTGCCGCGTTCCAGGTTCAGCCGCTGGTTCGGAAACAGGGGGGTCAGGTTTTCGAACAGCAGCTTGTGCTTCTTGCTGTTCGGCTCGCTGAAGTTGATCTCGTCGACTTTCAGCATGGCGAAATAGCGCTCGCCGTCCTTGGGTGGGCGGATCTTGCCGGCCAGGCTGTCGCCGGTTCTCAGGTTGAAGCGGCGGATCTGACTCGGCGATACGTAGATGTCGTCGGGGCCCGCCAGGTAGGAACTGTCGGCGGAGCGGAGGAAGCCGAACCCGTCCTGCAGGATCTCCAGGGTGCCCTCGCCAAAGATATCTTCCCCCGCCTTGGCGAGTTTGCGCACCATGGCCGCGATGACTTCCTGTTTGCGGGAACGGGCCAGGTTTTCGAGACCGTGCTCGCGAGCCAAATCAACAAGCTCGACCACCGGCTTGCTTTTCAGGTCTTTCAGGTAGGTTGGCATGGCAACTGTTTGCTCTTGTTGGTGACGTTCGGCGCGAAACTGCGCGGGATGCCGTTCCAATCCGCACACCTTTCGGTGCTTTCTCCAGGGTCTACTGCCAGGGCCTGACTGAGGGGTAGTGAACTTGGATACGGTTGGACGGAAGCGTTGTTTCCGCCTCCGACTTGCAAGTGTAGTGCTTTGATTGCTGTCGTCAAGCGGCAGTATTACCGCGAAATCGATCTTTCATCCGGACGGAAACCGTGCCCGCTGCGAACCATTGGGGCGCATCGATCGCGCGGCAGCGGAACCCGCGACGGCCCCGAACCGGACCGAGCCTGGCACTGAGCCGACTTCAATCCATCGGCCGCAGTCGGGTTTCAGGCCTTCGTAAAACTCAGGTTGAGTTTCAAGGTGCCCAGCATGATGCCCGGCTGATGCAGGAAGTCGTTGTCCTCCGCGTATTCGAACCGGCCGACGCGGTCGAGCAGCGTATTCCAGGCAACGGTCTGTTCCAGGCGCGAAATGTGGGCGCCCGGGCACACCCTCGGCCCCGCGGAGAACGTCAGGTGCCGGGTGCCCGCCCGCCGGTCGAGATTCAGCTCCTGGGCCTGCTGCCACTCTTCCGGGTCGATATTGGCTGCCGCCCAGCGCAGGTGCAGATACGACCCCTTCGGCACGTGCACCCCCTGGAACACTTCGTCCTGGCTGGTGACCCGGGTGGACAGGCCCTGGGTGGGCGAACGCAGGCGCATGCCTTCCTCGGTGAACGCGCGAACCCGGCTCCGGTCCGCCTTGAGTTCATCCCAGACGCCGTCGCGCTCGATCAGCAACTGCACCTCTTCGGCCAGCGCGTACTGGGTTGTTTCCAGGCCGCCGATGACCATCGCGTAGACGATGCCGTTGATCTCCCCGTTTCTGAGCTTGCGCTTGATTGGCGAGTACTCAACCTGGGTGAGAAAAGAGATCATGTCATCCCCGGGATGCCTGCGTTTCTCGTCGATCAGATCGTCCGTGTACCGCTCGAATTCGGCGAGCACCTCGAACTGCTCCTTGATCTCCTCCTCGTTGAGCAGGTTGTTGTGCTTGCGGCCGTAGACGAACGGCCTGACGGTACCGTCGCCGAAATACTTCAGAAGCTGAAGGTCGGCCAGGGGCCAGCCGAGCACGTTCGCCATCACGGTATGCGGCAGCGGCTGGGCGAATTCGGAAACGAACTCCACCTCGCCCCGGTCAATCCACTTGTCCACGAGATCGTTTGCGACCCGTTCCACCATATCCCGGTTGCGGCCTGCACCCGGGCCGACCCAGGGATCGGTGAGTTCCTGACGGTGGGTGCGCCACATTTCGGGATTTGGCCGCAGGCTCACCATGGAGGCGACCAGTGTGTTGACGTTGGGAAGTTCGAACGGGTCGCCGCCCGCCTCGATGACGTGCTTGAGAGCCAGGCTGGTTACGACGGGGAAGCGCTGCTGGTCCCGCACCACCATGGCGATGTCTTCGTGCTTCGAAAGGATGAAAGCATCGGTGCCGGGCTCGAACCCCTCGCCCGGAATGCGATGCACCGGCGCCTCGGCATGCAGGATGTCGTAGGCCTCGTACCAGTATTCCTGGGCGCCGGGCGAGAACAGGTCGACATCGTCGAGATGCACCGGGCAGCGCATCGGGCTCAATTCATGGTTGGGTCGCTTCGCCTCCACCGTCTTCCCTCTTTAGAACCAGTTTCAACATCCTATCCCGCACGGACCGACTGACGCAAAGCGCGCATTCGAAAACCGCGTCCCCGCGTGGCCCGACCCGCTGATCGAATGGTTTCGGGCTGAGTGAGACGGAGCGAAGCAGGGCGCGAAGGTTCCGAGGCAGGCGCGGTGGAACCAAGATAGCCTGTATGCTCTATCAGGACGTTCTGTGCGCGGAGGCAACGATGGGCGACTACATCTATCCCGGAATACTCAGCAGCATCGCGCTGCTCGTCTACTACTACACCCTGTTCAAGGCCGGCATGGCCCGCGGTCGCTTCGAGGTACAGGCGCCATCCCACGACGGTCCCGAAGAATATGTGCGCCATGTTCGTGCGCACCAGAACACGCTGGAGCACCTCGCCCTCTTCCTGCCCGGCCTGTGGTTGTTCGCACTCGCAGTGGACCCGCTGTGGGCAACGGGCATCGGAGCCATCTGGCCGGTCGGCCGCCTGATGTACGCCATCGGGTACTACAAGGCGCCCGAAAAACGCAGCATCGGCCTCTACATCAGCATGCCGACGATCTACATCTTTTTGCTCGGCTCATTGATCGGTTTCATCATCAGGGCGTTCTAGCCGGTTCCCCGGGATGCCGACGTGGTAGGAACAGACTACTTCCCTTCGACCTTCGTCAGAAGCGACCGTGCAGAGGTCACGATGGATGTGTCCGGACAGGCGTCGATCAATTCCTTCAGCACGGCGACCACCGGCTGCCCCTCCCGAACCAGAGCCCATCCGTAGCCGGTTTTCGCAAACAGTTCAAGGAACGCAGTCAGATGCCGCACTGCCGCCGCACGGTCGCCGGCAGCTTCTTCAAGTACAACGGCCAGGGCCATCCCGCGCACGCTTGTACGCCGCAATTCACGTCTGTCCGCGAGAGCCAGCAGATCGAGCAGCAGTCGCCGGCCGTCGTCGAATTCGCCGCGCAAAATGCACAGACGCAGCCGCGCCAGGGACAACGCCTCCATCTCGCGCCAGCTCTGGTTTTTCAGATCCAGACACGCGGACTGCGCATCGGGCAGCCCATAGACATGCCAACGGCGCTCGGCTCGATCAACCTGGCCTGCGGCCGCGAGTACACCGACGCACAGACCGCCCAGGAAACGCTCGAACGCCGGTAGCTCGTGCCTGTAGGCGTTCTCGATTGACTCTTCGAGAATAGCCATGGCATGCGCCGTGTCGCGGGTGTGCAGCGCAATGTCGACCGCTACCCCACAGGCCGCCGCATAGGAAGCCAACTGTGTGCCGGCTTGCCAGGACTCCCGGACGATCCGGTCACATTCATCGGCACCCGGCAGGCCGTTGCACTCGAGATTGAGCTCCCGCATCAGAATCTCGCCAAGCGCCACCAACCCGAAGTCGTTCAGAAAATTGCGCCTGGCGGTCCTGATGCCGGCTCGATACCACACCGTCGCCTCTCTGACGCGTCCTCGCGCCATAGCTATCTGCCCCATCTGAAAGTTCATTGCCAAGGTGGCATATGGGTAACGGTCACCGAGCCATTCCCGTGCGCGAGCACGCCGCTCGAGTGCAGCCGCAAACTCCGCCTTCAGGTTGTGTTCGAGACAAACCCAGTATTCACCGCCATAGCGTAGGATCGGGTGCACGCCCGGCACCTCCGCGACGCGCCTGGCCGCTTCTACCGTCTCGCGAAACAGGCCGGAGCCAACCGGTTCGCAGCCACGCTGCACAATCAAGCCTCGCAACGCGACCCAGTAATTCTGCAATACCTCGTCGTCACCCGACTCAGCCACCAGTGCTGATGCAGCAGCGAGATTGCGCCTCGCCTCCAGAACCCGCCCACTCGCAGCCTGCGCCATCATCCGGATCAGAAGCAACAGTGGAAACTGATCGATGGCCTCCTGCAACAGATACCGATCAACGGCGAGCAGCCGGTCGGGACCCTGAACTCCCCAGTAAGACAACCCGCCGACCTTGAGCAGAATCTCGCCGGCCAGCGTTGCGTCGGACGCTTCGACCGCATGCCGCATGGCCGCTACAATTTCCACGCGCCGCGCAAGCGCGATCGCGATTCGGCGATGAATCGTTCGATAGCGCTGCGGCGACTCCCGCCGTCGCCGGTTGGCGCAGTGGTCTCGTATCAGGGAATGCAGGCGCCAGACTTTCCGGTCGTGGCCAGGGAACGGTTCGATAAGGCCGGATACACCGGACAGGGCGTGGAACCTGTCCAGGAGGTTCCTTCCGCCGAGCACGTCGTCCAGCAACTCGGCGTCGACGTAGTCAAACAATCCCACGTCGAGCAGGAACTCCCGGTCCTCATCGCCGAGCGCATACCAAAGCCGCGCCTCCACCCAGT
Source organism: Pseudomonadales bacterium (assembly GCA_963663395.1). Lineage (GTDB taxonomy): Bacteria > Pseudomonadota > Gammaproteobacteria > Pseudomonadales > Azotimanducaceae > Azophilus. The sequence continues at coordinate 1,125,601 of OY760226.1, read as the reverse complement.
TCCAAACCACCTTCCTGACAATGTGGCGTTGCTCGATTGCGGGCTTTCCGCTAACGCTTCGCCGGACGTGCAACTCAATCGGCCAACCCGCAGAAGTCGAAACCACAGCGGCCAATTCCGCAGACGGCAGCACGCCACCCAGAAACCGCTCGATCTCCTGCCTGGAAAAGCGCAACTCGCCAGCGCTGAAGATCCTGGCCGCACCCTTGAACGTCATCGGCGTAATGTCGAAGCCCCCCGGCAATTCCCGACAGGCGACGGCCAGGTGAAGATTCGGCGGAGCAGTACGGACCAGCAGGTTCAGCAGCTCCACCGACTCCGGGTTCTGCAATCGTTCCAGTTCGTCCAGCAGGAGTACCCAGGGCCCGGGCTCGGCCGCGAGAGCGCGCAACAGGAAATCGGTTCGATTGAATTTCGACTGGAAGTTGGCGCCCTCCCGGCGCAACGGCTCAAGTACATCCAATCCCGCTCGCTCGAACGTGAAAGATAGATACGTATCCAGTCCGGAAGGCCCATCGTTGTCGAGGCGCAGCCAGGCGGTTGGTATCCCCCGCTCCTGCAACAACCGGTAGCAATCGGCAAGAACCGTCGTCTTTCCAAACCCGCCCGGCGCCCACAACAGCGTGAGATGCCGGTTCGTCGGCAGGCATTGCTCAATCAACGCGGAGCGGACCAGATAGTCTGCAAGCGGTTCAGGCGGTGTTATGCGATGCTCCGTAAGCCAGGACGGTGCGACGACAGACAGCCTCGCTTTGCGCTTGGCCAGAGCGGCTGGCGACGACATGGGGGATTTGCTCATGCCGTATCGAACCCCGACAATTCCTCAAGCACGGGGCTCGCTCCTCGGCACCTTGGATGCCGGCACTCGCCCTCTGGATGAGATATCACGCTGATGGTCATCGACAAAAGTCGGATTCTTCAAAGGATCAGGGCACCAATGTTCGTGAAACGGCACATCGTCCAGACGCCGAGTCTTTCCTGGGTTTAGACCAATCTTCGGTCAGGACGTTCCGGCTGCTGCCGCGTTGCGCGACCGCATCTGCTCGGCGCGTTGTTCCGCTCCATGGTCAAGGCGTTCCACCCGGAACCGGATGGCGTCGTCAGTGGCGGGCAAACGGCACGACATCCGCAACGCTTGAGGCGCCGACGGCCAGCATGACCAGCCGGTCCAGTCCGAGCGCCACGCCGGCGCAGTCCGGCAGGCCGTGTCGCATCGCGGCCAACAGGCGCCGGTCCGGTTCCATTTCGGGTTTACCACGCTCCCGCCGGCGGCGGTTGTCGCTCTGCATGCGTATTCGCAGTTCCTCCGCGTCCGCCAGTTCGTGGTAGCCGTTGGCCAATTCCAGGCCATCGACCAGCAGTTCGAAGCGGGCGGCCACGCGGGAATCCTTCGGCCGCAACCGCGCCAGCGCGGCCTGATCCGCCGGATAATCGGTTACGAAGACACGGCCTTCGCCAAGCGCTTCCGCCGCTTCGACGAACCTCAGGTCCGGGTCGTCCGCACCGTCCGGTCGCGTGGCCAGCAAATCCCCATGGGTCAAGCTACGATAGGGCGCCGGCCCCAGTACGGAATTCACCAGGTCGGTGACTTCAGCCATCAGGTCATCGTCGTCGAATCCCAACCGGTACCACTCGACCAGGGTGAATTCCGTCAGATGCAGACGCCCGGATTCACCTGCCCGATAAGCCGGGCAGATCTGGTAGATCGACGGTGCGCCCGCCGCCAGCAGCCGCTTCATGTAGTACTCGGGCGAAGTCTGCAGAAATTCCCCGCCAGTCGTGCGCAGGCTCTCGATTTCAGTATCGGACACCGAGGTTCTTCCCAGGGTCGGCGTCTGTACTTCGAGCACGTCGCGTCCCGCGAAGAACCGGCGAATCGCGCCCAGTATCCCCGCCCGTGCGCGGAGCGCCTCGACGGTGCACGTGGGTTCCCAGAGTTCCATGGATCAATCGGCGGGCGGCGCCGGCCGGGTGAGCAGATACACAGCCACACTGACGAGTATGACCCCCTGCAGGGCGAGCGCCCAACCGGGCGCCTCAAGGAAGACCGACAGGGCGAAAATGAGGGCGATGGCAATCATCGCGGAGAATTTGGCCCTGCGCGAGACGGCACGGTGCTCGCGCCAGTCGCGAACGGGCGGGCCGAACACGGGATGGCCGAGCAGCCAGTCATGCAATCGACGCGACCCCCGGGAGAAACAGTAGGCGGCCAGGATCAGGAAGGGCGTCGTCGGCAGCAGCGGGATCACGATGCCCACGACCCCGATTGCCAGCGAGATGCCGCCGACGACTGCCCACAGGCGCCGGGACGTAGCGGCACTCATCCGACCAGGCCTCTGAATTCTCGGATAGGTTTGTCAGACAGATCCAGGTCGCATCCGGTCACAGCTTGCCCGTCGGGCTGGGGCATCACCCCGTCAGACCTCAGATTTGCGGACAGAGTCGTCAATAGTTTCACGTTCGCACCCGGTCGCTGTTTTCCCGTCGGGCCGGGCGTCGCCCCGACCGCCAATTCACCGCCAGCGCGGCAACCCTCATGCCATGCAGGAGCCTGTACACGATGCGCCCCCATGCGGTTTCCCGTTTGCCCGCAATACCTTAACCTGAGAGTGCCGTAAGCGGCATCACCCTCCCGCCAAACCGGGCGTTCGCGTACGATTCAACGGCGCGTTACCACGGACTCGAGGGAGCGGACCCGGCGGCAAGCCCGGACCGGGTGACCGTGCAGCAGGCCGCTTCGCGTCGAGCGACAGGACGAACGATAAGACAATGCCGGAGTTGCCGGATCTCACCGTTTACATCGAACACCTCGACCGTCGCATCGTCGGCGAACGGCTTCTGGACATCCGCCTTGCGAGCCCGTTCCTGCTGCGTTCCGTAGCGCCTGCAATCGAGGAACTTCGCGGTTCCCGGGTCACCGGGGTGCAGCGCCTCGCCAAACAGCTCGTATTCGAACTTGAGCAGGACCTGTTCGCGGTCATCCACCTCATGATCGCGGGAAGGTTGCGGTGGTACGAACAGGGGCGGGCCGTGCCGAAGCGCGGCGGGCTCGCCGCATTCGACTTTTCCTCCGGAACGCTGGTCTTTACAGAAGCGGGCAGGAAGAAACGGGCTTCGCTGCGCCTGGTACGCGGCAGTAAAGCCCTGGCACAATTCGACCCCGGCGGGCTGGAAGTGCTGGACATCGACCTTGCCGCCTTCACGGAGCGGCTGCGCGCTTCCAACCACACCCTCAAGCGCACGCTCACCGACCAGCGCATTTTCGCCGGCATCGGTAACGCGTACTCCGACGAAATTCTGCTTCATGCCGGGCTGTCGCCCTTCAAGCGCGCCCGGAATGTCGACGACGAGGAAGCCGTTCGGCTCTACGCAGCCTGCCGACGAACACTGACCGAGTGGATTCGCATCCTGCGCAGCAAGGCGGGCGACGAATTTCCCGACAGGGTGACAGCCTTCCACGAGGAGATGGCGGCCCACGGAAAATACCGCCAGCCCTGCCCGGTCTGCGGCGCGCCGATCCAGCGCATCGTGCACGCGGAGAACGAGAGCAATTACTGCGCCCGCTGCCAGACCGGCGGGCGTGTGCTTGCCGACCGATCGCTCTCCAAATTGCTCAGGGACGCCTGGCCGAAACGCATCGAGGAACTGGAAGGCGGTTAGCCCGGAGGGAGCAGGGCCGCGCTTGCGCAAGTGCATCGGCGTCCGCAGCGGAAAGTTGGTGACGGATGCTGTTCAGGGCGACGCAATCCGCTTGCAACGTTCCCGCCAAAGCGAGTACTGCGCCGGTCGCAGGCCGTAGCGGGCCAGGACCCCTTCGTGCAGTCGGTCCAATTCCGCGACCACCAGTTCCGCCAGATCGGCCGGCATGGCACGGTCGAGATTGGCGAAGTGCGCAGCAAGGGATCGCCGGATCCGGTCGGCCGGTTCGTCCTCCCGGTACTTCACCACATCCTGCACCGCCTGCCTGATGGCGTCCCTGTATTGCAGCCGAGCCGGATCGGGTTCGGCCGGCTTGCCCCTTCCCGCGAGGTATTCCCGGGTAGAGCGCTCGTACGCTCGGTGGTAAAACTCGCGCAGCGGCTCAAGATCGCTGGTCTCGTACAACCCCAGGACGGCGCGGTTGTAATCCGCCTCAAGCACGCCAACGAAGGTCAGCGGGCAAAGATTCGCGCGAATGAGCGGGAGATTGGCCATGAGGCGGGAAGTGCGCTTGTTGACGTCTGCGAATGGGCGCATCCGGTGCAGGTGCACCATCGCGAAGAACGACTGTTCGAACGGGTCCATGATCCTGGAAGCCTTTTCCAGCACGGCATCAAGCACCTCTTCGAGTCTCCGGGGCGAGGACTCCGTTTGCGAGGCGGTGTCTCCGGTCGCGCCGCCAGCCTGGCGCAGGCGCCCCTCCTCAGCAGGGTCGCGCAGCAGGTTTTCCGACAGAATGCCGTGAAGATTGAGCAGCGTGTATCGATCGAACGCGGCAGCCCCGGCATTTTCGACCAGCAACTCGATTGCCGCCCGGTGATTCAAAATCGTCTGCGTCTCGACAGGCGCCTTGTCCTCGGCCGACTTGCCGCTTTCGAGCAGCTCTCGCGTCTCGACGAGGCTGTATGTGTTGCCTTCGAGGCGGCTCGACGCCCAGGAAAGGTCGATCGACAAGCGGCCGAGGATTGCTCTGGCGTAGGTCCCCGCACCCAGGTTCCTCTGACCGGTATATCCCAGAGTGTGCAGTTGCCCTCGCAAGGCATCGGCGAGATAGAACGTGTCGTTGGGCCGATAGGCAGCAAGTGTGCCCGATTCGTAGCCTGCGGGTTCCCAGGCTCCAGACCACGGTGCAGGGTGGCGAAGAGCCCCACGGTTGCCCGCGTCCGGGGAAGCATGAGCCGAAAATCCCGCAACGGATGCGGCAGGAGAAGCCCCCGCCCCGGCCGCCGGGACGTAACGTCGGCCCCGCGTTTTCCCCACTGCGGCTATCAGTCCGTCCTTGACCCACTCGCTCACCCAGCGCTGGGCAGTCCGACGCGCGATGTCCGGGTGCGTCACGAGCAACTCCGTCATCGTCAAGCCCTGCGGAGCGGCCTTGATCGTTGAAAAGAGCGCTTGCTTACTCTGCACGGACGTCTGGTTTGCGTCGAATAAATATGGCGCGATTATGGCGTATTTCTACAAATAACACCAATCAAATGGCGTATATACCAATTATGCCAAATTTTCCCGATAATAGCGCCACGTGGACTGGGTAACATGGCAGGACAATGCGCTTTGTGGCACCAGCGAGATCCAATCCCCGCCCCAATCGGCGTATCCGTGGGGATGACCCCGACGTTTCGCAAGTGATCAAATGGGGCAAGCGCGCCCTAATCCCTCTTCCACAGGCTGATTCTCTCGGCATGCCGTGTGCCGAGGCGGAATCGCCAGGCGACGTCCACGAGGTCGGGCTCCACGTCCCCGGGCCCGAGCAGGCCGATCGCCCGTGCGGGAACGTCCGCAAACACGGGTCGGTGCTGAGCAAAGTTGTACGCGAGCAAGCACAGCGCAAGTTCATCGTAGACGATCTCCGGTCGGTAATACCGATTCCGGGGTCCCCGCCCCACTGAATTGACCGATGCGGGTTGTACTGGGCCGCGTTGCACGCCGACCGTGTCGAAGATCGAATGCAACGGCTGGAGCGTAGCCATGTGCGCTGCGGCTTCGCCAAGACCCGCGGCCGTCCTGCCCGGCAGGCGGGTCATCCGACGGATCCGGGGCCGCTGTTGCGACCTGGAAGGCTCGAGCAGGACGAATTCAACGGTCCGCGGCGGCAGGTTGCGCCGCCTCTCGGAGCGCACTGTTTCCGGTCGTCCCGCAAGCACCCGGTCGCGCCAGGCAATTGCCGCTGCAGGGAACAGCTCGCCGGCCGACTGCATGTAGTGGCGGACCGCCGCAAATCCATCGAGCATCTTGCGCACAACGAGAAAATGGGCGAGTTCGGCGTAAGGCGAGCGAATGAACCAGCCATCGTGGTGCAGCGGATCGCTCCTTGACAGCTCCTTGAGACAGGCCCGCTCCGACTGGAACGCGAACTGCTCCTGACCGACGGCCGGCGACTCCGCTTTTGGATGGAAGGATTTCGGCAGAAAGTACGGGTGTGCCGCCAGCACGTAGACGCACCCGCCCAGCGCAACTGCACTGACAATGACTCTCAAGATCATGCCCGCCCGCCGTCCATCCGGTGCGCCGCAGGGGATTTCCACAACGTCTGTGTAGAGCGCCGCCGGTTCGCCCCGGCGCGGGAGGTCCGGGTTCCAGAACTGCGAATTCCGGAATGCCTGGTAATCGCGCAACCGTGCTGCAATGCGCCGCAAACTCCCGTAATAGCTCGCTGCGCTGATACCCATCAAGTCGACAGTGCCGGCCCCCGGCCGCCGGCTGCGCAGGCTGTCCAGTATCGCCGCCCACCTCAAGCGGGTCGCGGGGCTGTACGACGTACGCCTGGCCGTGCCAAGTGCAATGGGCGCGGGACGCTGGCTTGCCGCCGAATCGGCCGCTTCGGCACAGGGAACGCAACGCGCCCCTTGCTCCCGTTCGCGCCGGTAGCGAATCGGCGGATCGCTTTCCACTACCTGCCAATGCTCGAACAGGTTCATCCCATGGTTGACGCATGTTTCGTTGGGGCAGTCTGCAAACGGCAGGCTGAGACCAAGAAAGTAGCGAGAAACCGGGCGAACTGCCCGATTGGACGTCAACTCCGAGACCTGCCCGCACTTGCGGCATCGGATCGTGCCAAACGCCACCCCGTGCGGGCCAGTGCCAATTTCGATGGCGTAGCGTTGACCGTAGACTTGCTTCTGCCCTTCCCCAAGCTCTCCCTCGAACCGGACGCCGAAATTGACGCACTGCGGATTCCGGCACATGGCCAAACTAACGGCCAATTCGAACTCCGGCAGATACACCGCTTCGATTCGCATCATTCCGCCCCTCGTTCCGGTGGCGGAACCGGCGCTCCATGTCGAGCTTTCCGGCCGCCCGCGTTCTATCGCGGTCTTGAAACACCCGCGCCAAACCTGGCGCATCCAGCCGCATGGTTCTGCCTGAACCGCCGCCTGCCACTGCGTCCACCGCGCCCGAAGGGGAACTGGATTGAAGGGAAGGAATCCGCTCCTGTCGTGATTCGAGTTGCGGATGCCCCAAAATGTCAGCCTTCTCGCACACGCTTACTGCACAAAAACGGCTATGCGAGCCCTCCGCAATACGCGATAACTGTATTTATCGCGAGTCGCGCGAACGACGCAGTCACCAAGGTTCGGAGGCCGCCAAATGCAACCGAAAACTCACCCTTGCCCTGCCCCGCACTCGTGCGAAACCGTCGAACGGCCCGATACGCTGCAGTTGGAGGCATATGCGCGGGCTGCCCGGGGAGCATTCAGCAACAACACCGAACGAGCGATCCGATCCGACCTGGAGGTCTACGCGAATTGGTGTGCCGGCCGGGGGATTGCGGGATTGCCCGCGACTCCAGCCGACATTGCCGCATTTGTGGACGCGATGGCCGATTCGCGCGCGCCGGCGACGGTGCGGCGCTACGTGGCAAGCATCGCCGCGGCGCACAAGGCGATCGGTCATGGCCGAACCACCGCCAGTCCCCTGGTGAAGTTGGCGCTTCAACGCATGCACCGGACCAGGGGACGCCGTCAGGTACAGGCGCAGGGGCTGACCTGGCCCCTGCGTACTCGCTTGCTCGAAGCTGCGGGCGACCGCTTGATCGACCTGCGCAACCGGGCGCTGCTGTCGGTGGCATACGACACCCTGTTGCGCCGTGCCGAACTGGCGGCCCTGAGGGTCAAAGACTTGATTGTCGAAATGACCGGAGCGGCGACCCTGCTGGTGCGCCAGACCAAGACTGACACCGCCGGTAGCGGCGCCATGGTGTACCTGGCCCCGGACACCGTTGCCATGGTGCTCGAATGGCTCGACCGGAGCGGGGTTGCCGACGGGCGGTTGTTTCGCTCACTCCGAGGCGGTTCGCTGGGACAGAAACTGGACCCGAGCCAGATTCCCCGAATCTACAAGGGGATGGCGCGCCTCGCCGGACTACCGCCGGAAGTCATCGATGGGCTGTCCGGACACAGTACGCGGGTGGGCGCCACTCAAGACATGATCGAGTACGGCGTCGAACTGCCCGCCATTCTGCAGGCAGGCCGCTGGAAGAGCACGGCCATGGTCAACCGCTACGGAGAACGGCTGCTGGCCCAGCGCAGCGGAGCGGCGCAACTCGCCAAGCTGCAGCACCGGGGCTAGCCTGATAGCGCGCCAGACCGTCAGCCACAGGGGCGACAGACTGGAGTGCGCCCATCCGAGACTGGAAAACGCTTCCGGTCACCCGCGAATTGAACTAGTGTCGTGTCACACGTCTTTCTACGCATTCAGAGTTCGCGGTGCGCGCTAATGCAAGGCGTGGTCCGCCGCCAATATCAAGCATATTGGCAAGGGCCACAACGCGGCAGTAGCGTGCACCGCGAGCTCCCGGAGGGCGTGCCCCACGGGGCCTGTGGCGGTGTTGCGGCCCTTGGCAATATGCTCGATATTGCCCGCGGGCCGCGCCTTGCCACAGGCCCCGTGGGGCACGCTGAATGCGTAGAAAGACGTGTGACACGACACTAGTCCTTATCATTCGCCGAATTTTTTTGTATCGTCTGCGCGCACGCAAGAACCGCAGACGATCAGTTATCCGGAGCCGTCGCGTACGCCTACCGGATCAAACTCACGATAAATACAGTTATCGCGAGTTTGGCGACGCTTCTGCGGCCCCTCCTGTACTGCACCGATCCCATCGGAAATTCATGCGTATCCATACTCCGTTTGACCGGCGATCGGCGCGATGGTTCGAAACGGCCCGCCCGGTCGGCGCCGTCCCCATCCGGCAAAACGACGGGTGGGCGGTCACCGGGCGCTCGGTGACACTGGAAACCGTGACGAAGTTGGCTCATGCTCAAACTGCAATTCCGCCGGGGGCTGCTGGCAGCGCAAACCGTCGGCTGATTGATGCCAGCCGTCTTGCGGGCGTTGTCCGTACACACCAATCGGCGCCGTACTGTCAACCATACCTGGGCTGTTCAAGGGAAGAACCAGAGGGGAAGAATCAGATGCAAGAACCAAACGAGGGGGCAAAGGCGCACGCAAATTCGCCGAATCCCGGCACTGCGCAGCACGGCCTTGGCATGACGCCGGAGATGATGCTCGACCTTGCCCGCAAAGCGGCCGAACTCGTCGTGCAACGGATCGAGAACCTGCCGAGGGGCGATGCCTGGGACGGCGATTTTCGCGAGACCCTCGAGCACAAGCTGATGGTGGATCCGCCGGAGGACGGGCGTTCCGGCGTGGAGGTTCTCGAGGAGGCGGCGCGCGACATACTCCCCTACGCCATGCGGCTCGATCATCCCAAGTGTTTCGCTTTCGTTCCCTCGGCGCCGACCTGGCCCGGGGTCCTCGCCGACTTCATGGCGGCGGGGTTCAACATCAATGAGTGCACCTGGCTGGTTGCAAGCGGCGCAAGTCAGGTCGAGTTGGTCGTCCTGGAGTGGTTTCGGCAGTGGCTCGGCTATCCTGAAGGGGCGGGCGGCCTGCTGACCAGCGGCGGGTCCGCCGCCAGCGTCGATGCGTTTGTGGCGGCCCGGGAAGCGGCGGGCAGTCCGGACCGCGCAACGGTGTACATGAGCGACCAGAGCCACAGCGCCTTCGTTCGTGCCGCAATGATTGTCGGCGTGCGCCGCGACTGCATCCGCATGATTCCCTGCGACGAGCGCTTTCGCCTGGACATGGCGGCGCTCACCGCCGCGGTCGCCGAGGACCGGGCCGCGGGTTGCAACCCGATCGCCATCTGTGCCAATGCCGGGGCAACCGCCACCGGCGCCGTCGACCCGCTCGTCGCGATGGCGGACTACTGCGCAGCCGAAGGCATCTGGCTGCACGTGGATGCGGCCTACGGCGGCTTCGCGGTCATTACCGATGAAGGCAGGAAATTGCTGCGCGGAATCGAGCGCGCCGACTCGGTGGGCCTGGATGCGCACAAGTGGTTGTTTCAGCCCTACGAAGCCGGCTGCCTGTTGGTCAAGGACGTGCGCACCCTGGAGGAGCCGTTCGGTGTCCGGCCCGATTTCCTGCAGGATACGGTCTGGGGCGCCAATCATCCCAACTTCACCGACCGCGGCCTGCAACTGAGCCGCTCGTTCCGGGCGCTGAAGATCTGGATGTCGATCCAGACCTTCGGCATGGCCGCATTCCGGCGGGCGGTGGCTCAGGGAATGGAATTTGCCGCCCGCGCCGAGGACTACGTTCGGGCAAGCCCGGTGCTTGAAATTCTGAATCCCGCTTCGCTGGGCGTTATCGTTTTTCGGTTCAACCCGGAAGACGCCGGCCTGGGCGAAGAGTCGCTCGAGGCGATCAATCAGCGTGTGCTGACCGGCATTTTCTGGGAAGACAACGCCTTCATCTCGTCGGCCCGCCCGAGGGGAATGTTTGCCCTGAGATTGTGCATCATCAACCACAACACCACCTGGGACGACGTGCGCGAGACCCTGGAAGCCATCGAGCGGTTCGGGGCGGAAGCGTTATCGGCCGGGTGACCGGCCCAGAAACTCCGTCATGGCATCCGCACAGGCCTGCGGCTGCTCGAGTTGCAGGAAGTGGGTTGTCTCGGGCAGGAAATCGTAGTTCAGCATGGTCAGTGTCGCCAGGTCCATGCCGGGCAGGAACGAATAAGGCACGGTCGGGTCGCTGCCGATGACTTTCACCGGACACTTCAGAGGTACCTGCTCCAGGGCCAGTTGCGTCTGCATCGCCCAACCGAACCCGTATTCGTAAATCACCGCCTCGTGCTCGACGGGGCAGTTCAACTCATACCCGCCCCCGGCGGACGGGCGCAGCGTCGTTTCGGCGAACAGTTCGACCATGCCGGGACCCATTCGCTCAAATGACCGCGACTCGCACAGCGACTCGACGAATTCCTCCCGGGACTCGAACCGTTCCTGCCGTTTGCGGGTGCGCGTTGCCACCCGTCCGAGGGAAACCTCGAGATCTTCCGGAGCGCCGCCAGGTGGGCACATGGGAAGGTCGAACAACATGAGCGCGGAAAATCCCGCGTCTTCACGGAGTTCATCGATTAGCGCGACCAGCGCCGAGACGGAGTGGTAGACCCCAACCGTCGGCTTTTCGCCAAATTCCCTGCTTATGGCCCTGCGCACGTCGCCGTTGTCGCGCAGCAGCGAAGGAAAATTCTGCGACCGCAGGTCTCCGGTCGGATTCCAGCCGTGGCTGCGAAGGTCGTAGAGCAGAAGATCGAACTGTTCCGCGAGCAGGGACCAGAACGGGTAGTACAGGTCCGCCGCAAGACCGTTGCCGTGGGTCATCAGTACGCGGGGCCCGGCGGGGTTGCCGTGCCGGCGGACAAAAATGGAGGCGCCGTCCACCGTTCGGATTTCCGCTACCGCGGACGGAGCGGAAACGTTCCAGCGCTTCGATGGTGTTCCCTGCATCCAGTCAGATCGAATCCGGCTTCCCTTGCCCGCAATTCTACGTGGAGACGCCGTACACCGTCATTCCGCCTGCAGTTGTTCGTGCGACTTGACTCCACTGTTGGGCCATTGGCAGCGCGACGGTGAGGGTGCGCTTTTCTTCTTCGATGCCGCCACGGCCTCCGGCCCATCGACCCGGCAGGCCGTCCCGATCGGCGGTCGGGAACGCTGCTATAGTTTCGGCCAACAGCCGCAACAGGATGGTTTCCTCATGTTCTACGAGCTTCGCCAATACAAGATTCTCCCCGGCAAGATGGATGAATGGGTTCCGTTCATGGAGGAGACGATCATCCCTTTCCAGGTCGCGCGCGGGATGGTCATTACCGGCAGCTTCCGGGGTGAAGCGGACGACTCGGTCTACATCTGGCTGCGCCGCTTCGAGTCCGAGGCCGAGCGCGAACGCCTGTACGCCGCCGTCTATGACACGGACGAGTGGAATAACGAGATCGGTCCCCGCGTAGGGGAGTTGCTAGACCGGGAATCGATCAGCGTGCAGCGCATCGTGCCGACCCCGCGTTCCGTCGCCCAATAGGTTAACGGTTAACGGCGCCCGTTGGCGGCGGGCGCAAACCACCGCCAGGCCGATCCAGGGCGCAACCCTATTCCGGTGCGCCCGCCTCCCCGGGCCGGTACCAGACCGGCGACGTCCAGGCCATTTCCACGACGGTCTCGGGCAGGCTGCCGTCGCTGCACAGCGGCGGCGCCTCCGCTCCGAGGCCTTCGCAATCGTAGCTGCTCCAGCGGCGCGTGGGCACCTCCACCACCCGCAGGTAATAGTAGGCCGACTCGGATGCATCGAATTCATCATCGGCAACGATGGAGCAGAGAGTCTCCGCACCCGCTTCCAGATCCGCCGAACCGGCGACCTTGCGCACCGCGCTGTGCATCGCGCCGTCCACATCCACCCAGCCCTTGATCAGTTCCAGGCGATCAAGCGGCGCCGCGCCTTCCGCAGGGTCGCGCGCCGCAAACGCAACGAAGCGCGGCTTGGCGTCGCCCGACGGCGCATCGCCCAGGTCGCCGCCCATGGGCACGCCGCCCGCATAGCCATCGGCAACCAGGGAGTCGTTGCCGCACATCCCCTCATCAAAGCCCCAGCCAGCGAAGAAACGCGGTGCGATGCGCGGGCCGGAGGTGCCGAAGACTTCCCGCCGCTGCATGGCTTCGAATATGGCATCCCGCGAATTCTCGACAGACCAGACACCGGCGAGACCGCCCGGATTGCCTTCCGGGCCGGCGGTGAGCAGCCCAGGCTGCAATCGCCCGGCGGGTGTCGCCTCACCGGTTACCGCACCGCGATAATCGGATTCGCTCACCGCTCCGGGTGTCGCCGTGTGGGTATCGGTGGAAGCGATGATGCCGAGCTTTACGGGGTTCATGCCCGTTTCCCGTTCCTCCCTGAGGCCCACCACCAGCGCCGAACGCACGAAATCCGTTGCATCCACGCAGCCGGCGCCCAGCATGCCGAATGTGCCGACGCCGTCGCCGCACTCTTCGGTGACCAGGCTGCGCTGCTCCATGACGGGTTCACCGTCAACCATGGCCGTATCGACATAGGTTTCCTCGCGCCCGATCACCCGAACCGCCTCGATATCGCAGAGTTCATCGGGTGCGCCCATCACCGCGGTCAGGCCGTTGATGCACTCCGATGCCCCCTTGTGCTGGAAGATCTCGACGATCGGCTCGCGTTCCAGGCGAACGGCGGCATAGGCGCGGCGGCTTTCGACGGACCCGTCGACCCCCATGTAGGGCGCCATCCGGCCGTTGGCGAGATTCGTGTTGTGCGGAATGGTCAGGTAGCTGCAGCCGTCGGCGACAAGGCAAGACTCATCCAGGCGCCGCCAGAGCTCGCTGTCGACGGGCGCGTCCACATAGGACACCGGCAATTCCGGTACGTTGCCGTTGCGGAAGATCACGTTGCGGTGATAGTTCGAAACCCCCGGCGTTCCGGTGTACTCGTAACCGACAAAGCTCGTGAACGAGCACTCGGCGGTGCGGTCGTAAGCTGCCTCCGCGGCTTCGATCATGCGTCCCCAGGGCTCCCGCGCCGCCCCAAGGCACTGCGCCCCGTCGTCACCGCAAACCTCCGGTACCCTTACAGGCGTTTCCGTGGTGACCACCTGGGCGAGCATGATCATGCCCTGCTGCTGATCCTGGCGGTACGCGGTACAGAAAGGCATGTCGTAGGCGGGGCTTCCGGGCGTTCGGCAGATGGCACGCTCGCCCAGAAACTCGCCATGGTCGGTAACCGCCAGAAAGTCCAGGGGGCGGTCGATGGCGAACTTGCCGGCCGGGTCACCGGCATCGTCCAGCGGCCAGAAATCGATCGCCTCGCCCCGGGCAAAGCGATGCGCATCGTCGGGCGTGGCACCGATGCTGTTGGCCGCCGCATCGAACGAGAAACTGGTGTGAACGTGAAGATCCCCGTACAGGGGCTGGCGCAGAGGCGCATAATCCGTGCAGGGCTCGCGTTCCTCGGTGTAGCGCACCGACCGCTCCCCGGTTGCCGGCCGCTGGGCAACCGTTTCCACAGGCGTCGATTGAAGCTCGGCCCCTGCGCCGGACGGAGCTTCGCGCTCGCAGCCGACAAGGGCAAGAAAGGCGATCCACAATACTGCAGGGAAACGAACGGGCTGGATCATGGGGATACCTCTCGGGGGACGGCGCACCGTAGCACACCAGCGGCACCGGTCGGTGAAGCAACCCGCCAAGAGCGCTTTCGGCGATACTGTCCGGAACACTGGCGAGTAGAAAACCGACTCATTTGTTAACCTCGCCCCGGGAACTGCAGTTTCGGGTAATTCAATGCTGAAAATCCCGCCGCACGATTGCAGACAAGTGCCTCGTTTACCGGAATTCGATCTATGAGCCAAAACGGAACGGACAGCGAACTCACCGTCACCCTGGGCATCGAGGAGGAATTCTTCCTCACCGACCCCGAGACCCGTGACCTGCTGCACGACCCGGATCCGCGCATCTTCGAAGCGGGCGCCGCGAGCGCCGGACCGCACGGCGTGGTGCAGGAATTTCTCCGCACCCAGATCGAAACCAATACCGAAGTCTGCGGTTCCGTCACGGACCTGCGCGAAGCGCTGAAGGCGACCCGGCGGCTGGTGGTCGGTGCTGCCCGCAAATACGGCGCTGAGGTCATGGCGGCATCGACCCACCCGTTCGCTGCCTGGGAATCGCAGTTGCCCACCGCAAACCAGCGCTACGAGGACTTTGCCGTCATCTTCCAGGAAACAGTGCGGCGGCTGGTGGTGAACGGCATGCACGTGCACGCCGGATTCGGCGATGCAGACAGCCGGATTCGCGTGATGACGGCACTGCGCCGTTATCTGCCGCTCTTGAACGCGTTGTCCGGTTCATCGCCGTTCAACGATGGCCGGGAAACCGGTTTCAAGTGCGGTCGACTGAATCTCTTTGAAGCCATGCCGCGCACCAGCCTTCCGGGCCCGCTGTACTCCCGCGCCGATTTCGACGCCCTGATCGCCGAATACCAGCGCCTGGCCTTTATCGGCGACGGTGGCGAAATCTGGTGGGACATCCGTCCGTCGCACAAGTACCCGACGGTGGAGTTGCGCATCTGCGACGTGTGTCCGCGCATGGAGGATGCGCTGTGCATCGCCGCGATCTATGCCAGCCTCATTCGCATGCTGCTCCGCCAGTACCACGCGAACGAACTGCCCGTCGAGCCCCCGACCGAGATCATCGTCGAGAACAAGTGGCTCGCCCAGCGCTACGGCATGCTGGCCTTCCTGGGGGATACCCGCCGCGGCGGGCGCATCGACATCGCCGAAGAAATCGAAGCGCTGGTGGAGGAACTCGCCGAAGATGCCCGCGCCCTGGGGTGCGAAGACGAGATGCGGCACAGCCTCACCATCGTGCGGGAAGGCGCCAGCGCCGATGAGCAGATCGACCTGTACCGCCTGCGCCGCCTGGAAGGCGCAAGCGAACGTGAAGCGCTGCGCGCCGTGGTCGACCTCGTCGTTGGCCAGACGGCAGCGGGGCTGGACGCCTGAACCAGGGGTTTCCAACCCGGGGCGCCGGGTTCCCGACTCATAGCAGCCCGTAGCAAAAGTCCGCCGGCATTCGAACGCCGCTGCATCCCGCCTGACTGCGTTTTCGTGCGAGGTGTGCCCCCTCGCGCCCCTCTCGGTGCTTCGCCGGACTTTTGCCACGGGCTGCTAGCCCGCATCCGTCACCAACTCGACGGAGCCGTTTGAACCGGCTGGCTGAGGGCCGTTTGTTTGCTTGTTAGAAAGTGCCAGTGCTGTAAACGCATGCCTGTGCGGCGATATTGAGGCAATTTTGGCTCTCGGCAGGGTCGGAAACGTGACTGTGCCACGGCGGTGGCAGCCACGGGCTGTCTTTCAGGCGTGGGTCCTCCCCGGCGGGTGAGCCGGTCGGTGTGATGGGTCGGCGCGAATCCGGTTACGCAGGCGGGGCGCGGGTCGGTCCCCGACAGAGCGCGTTTGCGGCGGCCGTAAATGCGTCCCGGTAGGGGTAGACCGATGAGAACGACAACCAGACCTTGCGTGCGGTGATCCGCACCCGGGCTGCGACCTTGAGCAGTTTCACCCGAAGGGTTCCGCATTGCGCCCGGGCCCAGCGCGTGCCGGCCAGGCCCAGGCGCCGCAGGCCGTGCATGAGCACATAGGCGAAGGACGCAAAATACAGACGCAGTTGGTTGGCGCGCAGCGTCGCCGTGCTGGTCCGGTCGGCGAACAGATCGAGCTGACACTCTTTGATGCGGTTTTCCATGTCGCCACGGGCGCAATACAGTTGTTCGTAGAGTCGTTGCGGCCCGGCCACCGCCGGGCCCAGGCTGGTCACCACGAAGCGCGGGTTGGGACCCTTCGCCAGATGCTCGGCTTTGGCCACCACCCGGCGCGCGCGGCTCCAGGATGTTCGGGTCCGGTAGCGAAACACCCGGAACCGACGCGACGGCGCGCCCGTCGTCGCATAGCGGCTGTGGGACTTGTGCAGAGCCTTCTCGATGTGTCCCACCAGGCGCTCGTTGCGCGCCAGACCGAGCACATAGTCCACGTCGTTGCACTCGCACCAATGCATGATCGATTCCCGGCAAAATCCGGAATCGCCCCGTACCACCACGCGCACCTCGGGCCAGCGTTGGCGAATCCGGCCAACGATGCGGGTCAACTCCTCGACGCTGCCGACGCTGGCATCCCGGTTCGATGGCCGCAGTCGTGCGCACAACAGATGCTCGCCACAAAAGATGTAGAGCGGCAAGTAACAGTAGTTCTTGTAGTAACCATGAAAGAAACGCCCCTCCTGATTGCCGTGCAGCGGATCGTCCGTGGCGTCCAGGTCCAGCCACAGTTCTGCCGGCGCCTCGGTGTGGGCATCCAGGAACAGATCCACCAGCACCCGGTCCAGGGCATCCGCATCCGCCGCGATGCGGCGGTAGCGATCCCGGGCCGCATCCTCCGGCTTACCCAACTCCAGGCGGTTCAACGTGCTCGAACCCGCCAGTGCATACCTCCGATCCCGCTCCCGGGGTCGCTGCGCACCGGTCAGGTCGGCCTTGCCCGCCCAGAGCGCCAACAGGCTGTCGCCGCGCAACGCGTCGTGATCGTTGAGGTCTTCGTAGCCCAGGGCAATCCCACCCACCCGCTGGGTAACCATCTCCAACACCGAGTGTTCGACCTTCCTGGGGTCGCGATAATCGGTGAAGCAATCTGCGATGCGCTGCATCAGCCCCAAGCGGCGATCCACCTCGCGCAGCAGGATGGCGCCGCCATCGGAGGTGAGCCGACCGGCGTCGAAACGACCGACAACTTCGCGGCGGCCAAAGGCGTGAAATTCAAGTTGCCTGGGCGTACACTGTGTGTTCATGGGACCTCTTTGTTGGAATAGTGTAAGTAATTGAATCCACTCACATTATCCAATAAATCGAGGTCCCATTCCAGTTTAATGGTGAGATTTGCGGGCTAGGCCTGCGCCCGGGCCCGTCGCCGCCGTCAGGCGGCCCCGATGGCGGCGTTCACCCTGGGCATGACTTCCTCGGCAAGAAGCGACATGGAGCGCTTCATCCGTTGCTTGTCGGTCCAGTCCTGGGCGGTCTGCATCAGCGTGCCGAAGTGGCCTACCTCGTCGCGCAGGGCCAGGATCTTCTCCGCGACCGTCTCCGGGCTGCCGTAGATCGTGAAGTTATCGCGCAGCGCCTCGTGTTTCAGCGCCTCCGGGTCGTCGCCCTGGTTGACCACGAAGGGGCCCTTCATGCCGCCCCGATCGAACAGGTTGTACAGGTAGCTGAAGTACCAGTCGGTACTGTCTTCAGCCGTCTTGACGAAGGCCTCGGCCGCCGCGTCGGTCTCGTCCACGTGGATGTTCCGCGCGACGCGCCAGATTTCCGGGTCGGTCGCGTGACCGGCCTTGTCCGCCGCCTCGGCATAGACCTGCCAGTGGGACTTGACCGACCAGGTGCCGATGAAGTTTGCCGAGATCGGGATATAGCCGCGCGTGCCCGCGAACCGTATCGAGCCCGAGAAGGGGCTCATCGCCGAAATGGCGATTGGCGGATGGGGCTTCTGATAGGGCTTTGCCAGGTAGCCGAGCCCCTTTTCCTCGTCGATCCAGTCCTTGAGGGCGAACTGCCAGTGCTCGCCGCCGTACTCGTAGGGCGGGTCGGAGGTCCAGATGTCAACCATGATGTCGATGGCCTCCACCATCATGGCATTGCGGTCTGCCTCCATCAGGCCGAACAGCTCGAAGTCGGGCGCCAGGCCGCCGGGGCCGAGACCGGCGATGTAGCGCCCCTTCGCCAGGTGATCGAACATGGCGATGTGGCCGGCCGTGACCGCCGGGTGGTATTGCGGCAGGCAGATTACGCCCGTGCCGCAGACGATCTGCTCGGTCTGCGGCAGCACGTGGGAGAGGAACAGCAGCGGCGAGGTGATCTGTTCCGACTTGGAGCCGTGGTGCTCGCCTACCCAGGCTTCGGAAAAGCCCAGACGGTCGGCATGGACGATCGCTTCGATGTCCTCCATGAGGGTCTGGTGATAGTCCCTCTCGTGATTGTGTATCGGCATCATGAACAGGCCGAGTTTCATTTCCCTCCTCCTTTGCTACGCGGCGCGACGCCACGCCGTCGCCGCCCTGCCCCTCGCGGGACGGCTCGATGCATCATATCCCAACCCGCGCCCGGTTTTGGCAGGTACCACCCGCCGAGCACGACCCGGGAGTTCTCGCAGCGGATTCGTTGGGCCGACGCGGTGCTTCGGCTCGGGCTGCGCCCGACCGGTGGCGACGCCAAAACCCCGTTGGTAACCTGTCCCGAATCGTCGGAACCGGCCGGCAGCATTGCCGATTGGGAGCGGCCCTGAGTCCCGCGTCATGGAACACTGCCTGACACCCTCGCAACTGCTCACCCTTTCGGTGGAACCCAACTGGGCACGGGAGGATCCAGACCGGCGCTGCTTTCTTGCGGTTCAGTCAGACCCGCAAGCGCACCTGGATCAGGAGGAGACAGCCCGGTTGAGCGCGTGGCTGGCGCAGCAGCCGATTCCGATCGTTGGCGTTGGCAGAGACCGGACATCGGCCCTGACTGGCGCGGTGGACCTGGTCGTGGATACCACCGTCGAACTGCAAGCGGTCAAGGAACAGATCGAAAGATATCCCCGCGCCTGCGCCGTACTGGTTCAGGTGCTGCGGGTTACGGGTGAACTGGACCCCCTGGCTGCCCTGGCGATGGAATCGATGGCGTACGCGGCGCTGCAGGGAGGCGCGGAGTTCGCCCGCTGGCTCGAGGAGCGGCCGCCCATGCAGCCAAAGCGCGGCTCGGCGGAGGACATCGTGCTGCTCGAAAGAACAGGGGACAACCTGCAGGTCGTGCTCAACCGCCCGGAAAACCGCAACGCGCTCTCCGCTGCCATGCGCGATGCGCTCACCGATGCGTTCCGGCTGGCCGTTCAGGACAGCTCCATCACCAACATCGACGTTTCCGCCAGGGGGCCCTGCTTCAGCGCCGGTGGCGACCTGAGCGAATTCGGCACCATGACCGACCTCGCCCGGGCGCACAGCGTGCGCATGACACACATGCCCGCCCGCTACCTGGCCGCCTGCCGCGAGCGCTGCACCTTCCATCTGCACGGCGCCTGCATCGGCGCAGGTATCGAGCTGCCAGCGTTCGCGGCTCGCCTGGTGGCGAACGCTGATACGACGTTCCGGCTGCCGGAGGTGAGCATGGGCCTCATCCCCGGTGCCGGCGGATGCGTCAGCATTCCCCGACGCATCGGCCGGCAACGAACTGCCCGGATGGCGATCCTCGGCGAGACGGTGACTACGGAACAGGCGCTTGGTTGGGGATTGATCGATGAGATTGTGGGTTGACGGGCCTGCAATGAACCCGACCCGGGGCGGCGTGACTGCTGCCTCGAACTTCAGACCTGAACGTGACGCGGCAAGTGCGAGACGCCGTTTACAGTGAGGCCGCCATACGCTCGCGTATTGTCCGGTTGATCGCTGCGCCGATAGACGACTCGTCCCGCCTGGATGGTCGCCGAGACAGAGGCGCTACGCAGCACGGCTCGTGCCTCCCGCCAGGGGCGATCGAGCAGGCAGAGATCGGCGGCGGCGCCGACCGCGATGCGGCGTTCTCTCCCCGGCTGTTCGAGGGCACCGAGGTAGAGCGACAGCGCCTGCTCGGGGGAAAGCGCTTCCCGCGCCCCAAGCAACTGCCCGGAAGCGGTTCGCCTCTCGACCGCTGCGCGCATCGCCCGCCACG
Source organism: Pseudomonadales bacterium (assembly GCA_963663395.1). Taxonomy (GTDB): domain Bacteria; phylum Pseudomonadota; class Gammaproteobacteria; order Pseudomonadales; family Azotimanducaceae; genus Azophilus. The sequence continues at coordinate 1,105,309 of OY760226.1, read as the reverse complement.
GATCCGCATGGCCGAATGGCGCGTCACTGCCACCCGCAAGCGGAATGCCCCGATCCAGGAATCCCCGGCACCTGTATAGCCAGGCGTGTTCTTCGTCCGGCAGGTCGCGCAGATAATCATCGCCCCGTTCCGCGACGAACTGGGGCTGGGTCACTACCAACAGGCCCAGTTCCCGTATCTGGTCGAGCAGCACGGGCGGCGTGACGGATGCGTGTTCGATCCGGTCGCCGCACCTTGTACCCGCATCCCGGAATGCCGCCAGCGCAAAAACCAGTTCCGCTTCGGTGACGCAGTGCATCGCCACTTCGCGCCCGCGGGCATGGCTGCCCTCGATCAACCTGCACAGACCGTCGTAATCCGGGAGGGACGAATCGTGCAGGTGAACCTTTGTGGGTCCTGCCGGCGCATGACGCATCTCCGGCTTCCCGCCGACGCGGATCCGCTGAAGGAGGCTGCCTGCAGCCCGGAGCCGGTCGAACCCGCAAGCGTCGGCCGTGTCGTTGCCGGGGGTCAGGTCGGTAAGGCCGGTCACCCCGAAGGAGGCGAGCCGGCGGCTGGCAGCCGCGATGGGTGGTGTCCCGCCACCCCACAACTTGCGCAGCACTTCGTCCCGATCGAAGAATCGCCCCCGCTCGCCCTCCGATGCGACCTCACCATCGCAAGCGAGCGCAAGACGTTCGAGGCCCGAGGAGTTGACTATCCACAGGCGCCCGGTGCGATGCTGAACACGCACTGGCACGTCGGTAAGAATCGCATCCAACCGGCGTCGGTCAATGTCGCCGGCAACGCTCTCGTGATAACCGATGCCCCGGACCCAGCCGTTGGAATTCGGGGCTGCACTTGCCAGCGCCTCGATCAATTCCTCTTGCGTATTCACTTGCGGAGGTCCGCAGGCAACGGAGTCGAGGGCGGCCGCGTAGGCCATCAGGTGAATGTGGTGGTCGTTGAGGCCCGGCAGCACAGCCGCGCCACCCTGATCGAGAATCTCTTCTCCCGGCTCGCCGGCGAGGCGCCCGATGGCCGCGATTTTTCCGTTTTCGATACGCAGGTCGGCCACACCCATCCCGTAGATTCCCGCGTTTGCGATCAGCACGGGGCGCCCGGTTGCCGGCGTGTCATGCGAACCAGGGCTTGATTTCCCGGCGCAGCAGCTTGCCGGTCTCGTTGTACGGCAGTTCATCGACGAAGCGGACGGCTTCCGGAACACGGGAAGAGCGCAGCCGGCTTCGCACCAGTTCGCACAGTTCCTCCGAACCGGCCGATGCTCCGGGCTTGAGCACCACCGCAACGCCCACGGCCTCCCCCCACTGCTCTGAAGGCACGGCAACCGCGGCCGCGTCGGCCACCGCATCGTGGCCGAGCAGCACGTCCTCCACTTCCGCCGGCGAGATGTTCTCGCCGCCGCGCACGATCACATCGTCGGCCCGCCCGGACAGGAACAGGTAGCCTTCCGTGTCGAGATGGCCCGTGTCCCGGGTGGGAAACCAGCCGTCGGCATCGATGACGCTGCGTTCGCGATACTCGCCGGAAACCTGGGGGCCGCGCACATGTACCTCGCCGGGCTGTCCCGGCGCCAGCGGCCGGTCGTCGGCGCCCCGAATCTCGATCTCGACCGACGGTAGCGCCTGGCCGACGGAACCCAGGCGGGCGCGGACATCGGCGTTATCGCTTGCCAGCGCCTGGCGGTGATCCTCGGGCCCGAGCAGCGTGATGGTCGAGCTCGTCTCGGTAAGCCCGTACGCGTTCGTGAAGTCGACGCCGGGAAACAGGTCGAGTGCCCGCTCGATGACGTTCACGGGCATTCTGCCGCCGCCGTAGGCAATGGCCCTGAGCGAGCCGAGGTCCCGTTGCCGTGCGCCTGCGTCGAGTTCTTCCACGATGCGCGCCAGCATGGTGGGCACCACGAAGGCGCTGGTAACGGCCTCGCGTTCCGCGAGCTCGAGCCAGGCGGCCGCATCGAAGTTGGCGAGCTGGACGATGCGGCGGCCGGCATAGACGCCGCTCAGCAGGGCTGAAATGCCCGCGATGTGATACGGCGGCACGGAAACGAGCGCCGCTTCGTCCTCGTCGGCCGACAGGAACTCGACACTGCCGAGGATGTAGGACATCAGGTGTTCATGGCGCAGGATGGCGGCCTTCGGCGGCCCCGTGGTGCCGCTGGTGAAGAGTTGCACGGCAATTCCCGGATCGTCGGGCCAGGCCGTCTCCGGGTCATCCCGGGCGATTGCCTCCTCCAGAAACGTCCCGCTTGCAATCGCTGCCAGTACCGCCGGGTGTTTTCCGTGGGCCGCGCAGCCGCCCTCATCGGCAACCAGGTAGAGGGGTTCCAGGCGGGCAATCAGCGATTCCACCACTTCGGCAGGCAAGCGATAGTTGAGCGGGGCATATGGAACCCCCGCCATGGCGGCGCCGAAGAGCGCGACCGGGGTGGCCGGGCTGCTGACGTCCAGCACCGAGACGAAACCGCATCCGGACTCGCGGATGCGCGCCGCGGCCCCGCCCGCCGCGGCAAAGAGATCCTCAGCGGAGTAGTGCCGGCCGTCGCAACTGAGCGCACGGCGCCCGAAACCGGCCTCCGCGGCCATCTGCAGGAGCATGGCGATGTTCATGTACGGACCCGGTCAGACCCCTCAATCGGACGAGGGAAGTTTCTTCGCCTCCTTGATGGCCAACGCTGCTCCGCCGGCCGCCAGCGTACCCTGACCCGGCTTGATGCACAGCACCTCCAGGGACTGGTCGGCATTGACGTATCGCTTGCCCACCTGACAGCCGCCCATCTGGTCCGCGTCGGCCGCTGCCTCGCCGGCAGTTTCCCCGGGCGCGGCCATCGGCGCACCGCCACAGGTCAGACTGATATCCCCGGCGCCCTTGACGATCATCACTTCCGCCGAACAGACGGCGCTCTTGAGCCTGAGCCCCGGTTTCACATCTGACATCGTTCACATTCCCCCATCGACGAATTTCGCCGGAAGATTAACTTAACAACTGGTGCTTGCGCATACCTGAAGACCGAGTCGAACACCGCGGCCGGGTTCCCCCGAACTGCCGGTCCATCTCCCGTTGTCAGCCCCCCGGAAGCCTGAGCGGTTTGTGCGCGTCGGGGTGGTCCGGCCCCTGAACGCATCGATTGGTCATGGTGCCCAGGCCCTCGATGGTCGTTTCGATCACATCGCCGTCGCGCAGGAACTTGCCCTGGACGGCGCCAACCCCGCTCGGCGTCCCGGTGAAAATCACATCGCCCGTCTGCAGCGTCATGATGTGCGAGAGGTAGGAGACCAGGGCGGGCACGTCGAAAATGAGGTCGCCCGTGGTATCGTCCTGACGCACTTCGCCGTTTACCTTGGTGGTAAGCCGCAAGGCGCCCGGATTTTCGAGTGCGTCGGGGGAAACCACCATCGGGCCCATCGGCGAGAAGGTGTCGAATGACTTGCCGAGGCTGAACTGCGGCGGCGTCGAGGCGAACTGCACGGCCCGGTCGGAGACGTCCTGGCCGACGCACAGCCCCGCCACATGCTGCCAGCCGTCCTCGACGGCGACATCCTTGGCCGGCGGGCCGATGACGACGACCAATTCGCCTTCGTAATCGACGAAATTGCTGCGCAATATCACATCGCCGCTGGGGCCTGTGACCGACGCGGGGTATTTCGTGAATACCATTGGCACGTCCGGAATGGTCATGTTGGCCTCTTCGGCGTGCTTGCGGTAGTTCAGGCCGATTCCGAAGCCTTGTGGCGGCCGGGGCACCGGCGCCAGCAGATTCGCATCCGCCAAGGTGCCCGTGGCTGTCTTGCCGCCCAGTTCGGCGTCAAGTGCAGCCAGTTGCGAGCCGGCCGCCAACGCCTGCATCGGGTCGTCGCTGACAGCCCCGCCGCTGATCTCATTCAGATCGTAATACTGCCCATCCGATGCCAGTGCGGCACGGCCATCGACATTGACCAGTCTGAATCCCATCGTTTTTCTCCGGTGAATTAAGCCGTCACTCGGCAATCATGCGGCATCCTGCCAACACCTTCAGCCGCGCGCACAGCCGCACATCATCCCTGTCAATCAAGCGGTACTCAAGGGCCGGCAGGGGAATTCCGACCCACTGCCGACAGGGCGTCGTACCGAAACAGGCTGTCCGTCACGCGCCCCGCGCCTCGACTTGCCGCCAGGTTCCGCAACCACGCCTTCAATCCCCGCGCATGGAAGAGCCTGGCATTGCGCCGCGAACCGTTCTGCACCAGCGCCGTGCGCTCACGACGGAGACCCTCGTAACGCTTGAGGCCGATTGCGATCTCATCGTCGGTTTTCAGACACTGGGCGAGCACCGCTGCATCCTCAATCGCCATTGCCGCACCCTGCGCCATGAACGGCAGGGTGGGATGGCAGGCATCGCCCAGCAGCGTGACGGCCGATTTTCCCCACCGGGCCATGGGCGGCCGGTCGTGCAACGCCCACTTGTAAAGCGAGTCGCGGTCCATGTTGTCGATGAGAATCCGGATGTGTTCATGCCAGCCCGCGAAATCGCCCTTCAGTTCCGCGCGCTCGCCGCGCTCGGTCCACGATTCCACTTCCCAGCCATCCTTTTCGACAACGCAGACGCAATTGAGCAGGGCGCCCCCGCGCAAGTAGTAGCAGACGAAGTGCCTGCCCGGGCCCCACCACACCGTTCCGACGGGATTCAGCATGCCCCTGGGCAGGCGGTCCGCCGGCACGAGGGCACGCCAGGCCACGTTGCCGGTGAAGGTGGGCGCCACGGCGCCGAACAGCCCGGCGCGCACCGTGGAATGGATCCCGTCCGCCCCGATCAGAGCATCGCCTTCCTCCGACCGGTCGTTCACCGTTATGCGAACGCCGCTGGCATCCTGGGAAAAGGCTTCCACCCGGGCGGACTCGCGCAACTCGATCGCCTGGTTCTGCCGTGCCGCCTCGACCAGCAAGGCAAGCAGGTCGCCGCGATGAATGTGGTAGTACGGCGCCCCGTAGCGCTCGCGCACCGCCTCGCCGAGCGTCGATGAAGCGATCAGCCTTCCCGTCTTCCAGGCCCTGAACTCGGTGCCTTCCGGCAGGAAGGCACACTTCGCCAGTGCCGGGGCCAGGCCCAGATGGTGCAGCACCCGGGAGCAGTTAGGGCTCAGTTGAATGCCGGCGCCGATTTCACCGAATTCAGGCGCCTGCTCGAAAACGACCGCTTCGAACCCTGCCCTGGCCAGGCACAGGGCTGCCGCAAGGCCGCCGATGCCGCCCCCGCTGATCAGGATTCTTCCTCCGCTCACTTTCCGCACCATCCTGTTCTTTAGCCAGTGTCACCGCCGCAAACGAGTCACGGTGCTTGTGAGAAGCGTCGGCAGTTTCGGTTGCACATTGTCTCCGGCCTTCAATGGCGTCTCCCACCCCCCGTAGCGAGCTGGCATGCGGGGCTTCCCTTTCGGCGCGCCAGCCACGACATCCTGCAGTACCGGAGGGGGCGGGGCGAGCTCTAACGCGCCGCTTTAGCACCAGGTCGGAGTCTGCTAAAGCCAGTTGAACCAGGTCGCCGAAAAATCATCCCGCCGTCGGCCGCCGCGGGTGAATTCCTGCTGCCGGGGCATGTCGTTACCGGGGATTTCCGCGCGGCTCCAGTCGATCACCACCTCACGCTGGGCGATTCGCCATCGGCCGAGGCGCCGCTCGAACCGGTCGAGGTAACGCCCGCCGACAAAGTTGTGCTGCCCGCCCGCCGACGAGGAAAACCACGGGTGAAACGCGAGAAAGTAGCTTTCCACCGCGGCAGCATCGCCCTCGATCTCCATCAGGATGTTGGTGATGTGATGCTGCCCGACGTGGTTGACCTCGTCCATCGCGTCGACGATGTGGTCCGCGAATTCCATGCCCGATCCGCGGAAAGTGCCGTGGTTGTCGGTGGCATCCGCATGATAGACGCTTTTCAGCAATTCCCGGTCTCCCCGGTCCACAGCCCGGCAATAGCGGTAGAGAACGTCCCGAATCTCTTCGCGGGTAATCAACTCATCGGTCGTCATCGGTTTTTCAAATCCCCGGTTGCGTAAAAACATGAAGCGTGCATCATTTTCGCGCCTGAAAACAGACGGGAAGATGCAAATGAAGATCGGCGTCGTGTTTCCACACCAGGAGATCGGGGACGACCCGGCGGTCATCCGCGAATGGGCGCAGAACGCGGAAGAACTGGGTTATTCCCACATCCTCGCTTACGACCACGTGCTCGGCGCCGTTCATGACGGCCGCGATCCGAAGTTGTGGGGGCCGTACACCGAAGAGGATGACTTTCACGAGCCGTTCGTGCTGTTCGGCTACCTGGCGGCCTGCACCAGGCGCATCGAACTGGCCACGGGCGTCGTGATTCTGCCGCAACGGCAGACGGCGCTGGTCGCCAAGCAGGCCGCCGAAGTCGACATCCTGTCCGGCGGCCGCCTGCGGCTCGGTGTCGGCACGGGCTGGAACTACGTGGAGTACGACAGCCTCAACGAGGACTTCCGCAACCGGGGGCCACGCCAGGAAGAACAGGTGGAACTGTTGCGAAGGCTCTGGGCGGAGCCGGTCGTGGACTTCACGGGCGACCATCACCGCATCGACCGCGCCGGCCTGAAGCCGTTACCCGGCCGGCGAATCCCGATCTGGTTTGGCGGCTTCGCGCCCGTCGCCTTCCGCCGGGCAGCGCGCATCGGCGACGGGTTCATATTCGGCTCCAGCCAGCGTCAGAACCTGGAAGCGCTGGAACTGGTCCGCCGGGAACTGGACAACGCCGGGCGCAACGACAGCGAATTCGGCATCGAGGCGTTGCTCAACTACCAGTCGGGACCGGACCGGTGGCGTGGTGAAGTGGAGGCCTGGCGGGAGGCCGGTGCCGACTATGTCGCGGTGCGCGCCATGGCCATGCGCGGATTGGGTGGGGGGCTGAGTTCCCCGCGGGAACACATCGACGCGCTCGGAAAGTACTGGGCGTCCGTCGGCGACCTGGCGGGCTGACGTAACCGGGGCTGGCGACCCACAGCCGGCCGGTTTCCGACACGCCGGGCGAAGCGGTACTCCGCGCCGGGCGCGAACGATTGCGCGCCGGCGTGGCGGAAACGATAATTGCAGGTCGGGGGGCAGGATCGAACGGTGACAAACCGTTGGACACGTTAGCGGTCAAGAAACGCATCCGCGATTTCGATCAATCGCAGGCCGAGCGGTTCTGGCAGGGCGACGATGTCGAACATCTCATCCACGAGCGCGCTTCGTTCATGGACGGCTGCCTTGCCGACGTCTGGCGGGAAGTGTTCGGAGACACCTCCAACCTGGCCCTGCTCGCGGTGGGGGGATACGGCCGTGCCGAACTCCATCCCCATTCCGATATCGATCTGCTCATCCTGGTGCCCTCGCATCGCCAGGCGGGCGATGCGGTCGCCGAATTCGTTCGCAATCTCTGGGACCTGGGCCAGACCGTCGGCCACAGCGTCCGCACCCCCGGGGAGTGCCGTTCCGCCGCCCGGGACGACCTGACCATCGTCACGGCCCTCTACGACCGCAGGCACATCACGGGTTCCGAAGCGCTCTCGAAGAAACTGGACGACATCCTCAACGGCAAGCCCGTCTGGAGCAGCAAGGATTACTTCCGGGCCAGGGTGGACGAACTGCACGCCCGTCACGAGCGGCAGAGCGATGTGGAATACAGCCTGGAACCGAACATCAAGACCTCGCCGGGCGGCCTGCGCGACCTGCAGACGCTGGGCTGGCTAAGCAAGCGCCAGTTCGGCTCGGCGGACCCTCACGACCATCACCGGCTCGGGCTGATTTCCGAACGTGACCGGGACTGGTTCGTCAAGCGCATCAAGTTTCTCTGGCGGGTCCGCTTCGGACTGCACATCGTGGCCGGGCGGGAGGAAGACCGGCTGCTGTTCGATTACCAGCGGGAACTCGCGGCCAGGCTCGGGTACGAGGACACGGAAACCCTGCTGGGGGTTGAACGATTCATGCACGCCTACTATCGCCGGGTGCTGGAATTGCGGCAGATCTGCGAGATCCTGCTGCAGTGGTTCGAGACCATCACTTTCCACGACGAACCCGAGCCCGCGGTCGAACCGATCAACGAGCGCTTCCAGGTCCGCCGCGGATACATCGAGGCGGTGCACGAGGGCGTCTTCGCCGAGAAACCGTCCGCGCTCCTTGAGGTGTTCGTGATCATGGCCGGCCGCGACGACAACGTGGCGGTAGGTGCGCAGACCATCGGCTGGCTGCGCAACAGCCTGCGGCTGATCGACGACGACTTCCGCCAAGACCCCGAAAATACCCGCCTGTTCATGGAACTGCTCCGCGCCCCGCATACGCTCGTCACCCAGTTGGGCCGCATGCGGCGCTACGGCGTACTCGGCCGCTACGTCCCCGAGTTCGGCCGGGTGATCGGCCAGATGCAGCACGACCTGTTCCACATCTACACGGTCGATGCGCACACCATGATGGTGATCCGCTTCATGCAGCGCTTCACCCTGGAGGAATCGGCGACCGAGTTTCCGCTGGCCAGCCGGATCGTCAGGGAGCTTCCGAAGATCGAGCTTCTATATGTTGCGGGCCTCTTCCACGACATCGCCAAGGGACGCGGCGGCGATCATTCCAACCTGGGTGCCAGCGATGTCGTCGAGTTCTGCCAACGTCACGGCCTTCCCGACGAGGAGTCGGACCTGCTCGACTTCCTGGTGCGTTCGCACCTGGTCATGTCCACCACGGCGCAACGCAAGGACATCAACGATCCCGAAGTGGTGGCCGCCTTCGCCAGGCTGGTTCGTACGGAAGAGCGGCTCAACTACCTGTATGCGCTGACCGTCGCCGACATCAACGCCACCAACCCCACGCTATGGACCGACTGGCGTTCGACGCTGCTCGGCCAGCTTTACGTCGCATCCAGCAACCTGCTGCAGCAAGGCCCCGGTTTCCAGGTATCCCGGGATGCGAAGGTCGAGCGCCGGCAGCGGCAGGCGGAAGCCACCCTGGCCGCGAAGAACATCGACCATGCCGACTACGCCGCGATCTGGGAAGGGGCGGGCGAGGGATTCTTCCTCCAGCACACGCCGGAAGAAGCGGCATCGATCACCGAACAGGTGCTTGGAGAATTGTCACACTCGGAACAGATCGTGCTGGTGACCAACGTGAAAGGCGGCGATTTCGGCAAGGGCGCCACCGAGGTGTTCATCTGCATGCCGGACCGGGAGAACCTGTTCGCGGACAGCGTGCTGGCGCTGGACCGCCTGCGTCTTTCCATCGTCAACGCCCGCATCGCCACAGGCGCCGAGGGGCGTTGTTACGATTCGTTCATCGTCCTCGACCGGCAGGGAAAGGCCATCGCCGACCAGGCGCTCAGGGATTCCGTTCGACAGAACCTGCTCAAGGCCCTGACTGATCCCGAGGCGCAGGTGAGAGGGGGTTCGCGGCGCATTCCGCGCACCCTGAAGCACTTTGCCGTCCCCACCGAGGTGACATTGGACGGCCCGGACGCGTCCGGTATCTCGCAGTTGACCCTCGTTACCTCTGACCGGCCGGGGTTGCTCGCCGAGATCGGTTCGATGTTCGTCGAACTCGACATCGAAGTTCACCAGGCCCGGATCAATACGCTCGGAGAGCGAATCGAGGATATCTTCCAGATATCAGGCAGGGGGATGCAGCCGATCGGGGACGCCAGGGCCATCGGGCGAATCCGCTCCGTGTTGACCGAGCGGCTCGATGCGATGGTTCAGGACGGGGCCGGATAAGCCACACGCGCTACAAACCTGCAACGCCCCCCGGAGGCGCCGACCGGTCAGCTCAAGTCATGCCCTGCTGACGTATTCGCCCGATCGCGTATCGATCTTCAGCCTGTCGCCGGTGTTGACGAACAGGGGCACCTTGATGGTTGCGCCCGTGGCAAGCGTTGCCGGCTTCGTCCCACCCTGAGCGGTATCGCCCTTCAATCCGGGGTCGGTCTCCGTGACTTCGAGTTCCACGAAGTTCGGCGGTACTACCGAGATCGGCTCATCGTTCCACAGGGTGACCCGGCAGACGTCCTGTTCGGTGATCCAGTTCCGTGCCTCGCCTACCGCCGTGAGCGAAGCGGGAAGCTGCTCGTAGCTGCCGTCGGTTTTCATGAAATGGTAGAACTCGCCGTCCGAGTAGAGATACTCCATGTCGAGGTCGAGCACATCGGCCGCCTGAATGGAATCCCCGGACTTGAAGGTCCGTTCCCACACCCGGCCGGTCTTCAGGTTGCGGAACTTCACGCGGTTGAATGCCTGCCCCTTGCCCGGCTTGACGAATTCGTTGACCAGGATCGTGCAGGGTTCCGCCTCGAGGAGTACCTTCAGACCGGAGCGGAATTCGTTGGTGGAATAACTGGCCATCGTCGGTCGCTACCGCAAAGGGGCATGATACCCGGGCGCGTGCCCACAACAAGGGCGGCTACCGGGCCCAAACCGGACGCAGCGTGGCTTCCCGCCGCTGATTCGTTCAGAATCTTCTCCCGTCCGCCGCCATCGCGCCCGACCCCCAACGGCCTGCCGGCAATACAACCTGGAGACTCATGCAGCCCAGTTTCAGATTCTACTTGCTGATCGCCGCGACAACGGCGTTGTTGTCCGCGACGGCAATGTTCCTGATCTGGGAGGGCCGTGCCAGCGAAGAGCACGACCGGGCAACCGGCGAGATGCTGGCCGACCTGGCCGCCCGGGCCAGCATGGGCGGGCTGATCGACCAGAACCGGATCGAGCTTGGCGTGGTGGCGAACCGCCTGACCCGGGTTCCACGGGTCGCCGGTGTGGCGATCTTCACCGTCGAGGACGAACTGCTGGCACTGAGCGGCACTCTGGAGGAGGGCGCGCCGTTCATCGAGCCGATCGTGCTCGACGACACGCTGCTCGGGTTCGCCCGTATCAGCCTGGTTCCGCCGGCGCCGGCGCTGGACCTCGTGCGTCTTTCAGCGAGCGGCCTGGCTCTGCTTGCGATCGCACTGCTGGTTGCCTGGTGGTCCGCCAGGCTGCGCGGCGGGACGCCCGCGCCGTCGCCGGACACTTCGACCCGCCTCGACGCCGCGACGGAAGCCTCCACCGAGTTCCTTCTGGTCGGCAATCTGCGCAACCAGTTGAGCCTGACGGGTTCCGAACGCAGGAGGACAGCCGAGCAGGCGCTTGCCGTCGCCCGGCAGGTCGGCGAGATATACGGGTGCCGGAGCACGCATTTGCCGGGTACAGGCCTACTCATGACATTTGCGGCACAGGAAGACAACGACTCCGCGTTCGAGGCGGTTTGCGCCGCCTTTCTTGTCGCCCGGCTCCTGGCCGGCGATGCTGCTACCGACAACTATCGGTTCGGCCTGCACGTTGTTGAACTCCAGCCGGGCGAGTCTCCGTCGGATCACCCCGCCGCGCTGGAAGATGCCGCCCTGCTGGCCGCCATGGGCAAGTCCGGCACCATCGTCGCGAGCGGCCCGTTCTTTGCCCACATTGCCGAACCCGGCCGCCTGGAAGCGGAAACATTTTCGCACCCCATGCTGGAGCAGTTGCACGCCACCGGCGAACAGAGTTGCCTGATTACGGGTCTTGCGGATGACCACCGGGCGCTGCTCGAGCAACAGGCCAGCCATTTGGCCGGCGACCGAAGGTCGGACTGAACCCAGCCCGCGAGTTCTCCTAAGGCCGGGCCATCCACTCGTCCATCAGCATGTGCAGGTGCCGGGGCTTGGTTTCGTTGTAGTCCGCAAACTGCAGGTACTCCTTGGCCGTGGCATGCAGGCCCTGCTGCACGTAGGGCAGGTTGCGGGTGTCCTGGTTGAATACCTTCGCCAGCATTCCCAGTTCCGGCGCCTCCATCCAGTCGTCGTCGGCGCTGAGCCAGTGGATCTCCCTGACCGGCTCGTACTCGCCGTTCTCCGGAATGGGTGACAGGAAAATGCACTCCATGATGCACTCGTCGGGATTCCTGCCGTGCGGGCGGAACCGGTAGTTGATGCTGTTGAACGAGCCCCAGGGGTGGAAGTTGGGGAACAGGGTGAAGAACACCGACGAGAACTCGACATCGGGAATCTTGTCGGCAACGGATGGAATCACGTCCTTGAGCATCTGCCGCTGCATGTCGGCAAAGGCGACGCGCGGGTGGGTCGGCTCCGAGCGGTTGCTCTTGGCCGCGCGCTCGGCAATGGCCTGTTCCAGCTCCGAGGGCGGGAGCTGCCGCCCGCCGACCCAGTTGCACAGGTGCGGGTTCACATCGCCCAGTTCGCCCTCCACCGGCTCGGCATTGGACGTGAACAGCCCCCACTTGCCCTTCGGCGTCGTCACGCGCACCAGGCCGTCGTCGGTCGCCTCGTAGACCCAGCCGTTCAGCGGGTGGCGCAGCCGCGGCTTGCCGTCGCTGGGCATTTCGCCCCAGTCGGGCATGCCCTCGCTTTCCAGTGCACCGCACCGAATGGCGCGGGAGTAGTTGCCGAACACGTCGTACTTGGTGTCGACGTCGTGCACACCGCCGAGCAGAATCTGCGGGTGGGTGGCGATGACGTGGTAGGACTCCATGAACGCCTCGGAGGCCACCTTCCAGTTGCAGCGGATGATCTTGGCCACGTGCGCGGACTTGTAACGCCGCTCGTAGGGCAACAGTTCGAAATGGCTCGAGAGGTCGCCGAGGAAATCCTCCAGGGGTTCGCAGTCGGGATCGGGGTTGATGAAGATGTAGCGCCCCCAGCGGCCCGTCTTGACTTCCGGCAGCGACTGCTCGCTGTGCTTCAGGCCCGGATAATCCCATTGGCACGGAACCTGGCGCAGCGTGCCGTCGATATTCCAGGTCCAGCCGTGGAAGGGGCAACGCAATTCCGTGGCGCACCGCCCGCGGTTCTCGCGCAGCTTGCGGCCCCGGTGCAGGCAGGCGTTGTAGTAGGCCTTGAACTCGTCCTGCCCGGTGCGCACCACCAGGAACGACAGGCCGGCAATGTCGTAGGGCACATAGTCGCCGACATTCGGCATGTCGTCTTCGTGACAGGCCATCTGCCAGGCGCGCTTCCAGATTTTCTCGACCTCGAGATCGAAGAACTCCTGCGAGGTGTATTGCTTGACCGGCACATGGGTGGGCCCGGGCCCGATCGGGCTGTCGCGCCGGTAGGAATCCTGTATCGGGCGGGTCTCCTCGTCGAGCAGCTTGTGGTAAGCCTCGTCGATGGTGCGCACGGGGATCATGGCTGGTTTGTTCACGAATCAACTCCTCAATTTTCGGTTGCGCTTCCGGGACCTCGATGCAGCTGTGCAGCTACGAGGCCTGGCTCTGAACTGGTGCTGATTCCCCCACGGACCCCAACAACCGGCCAGCAAATCCCGGCAAACGGCGTGCAGCGAATATAGCGCGATGGCGCCGCCATGCAAAACACCGCATGCTGGCCGCGCTTGCAGCGGGACTCAAATATCGGTTCGACAACAGGAGGAGTGCATGCTGACCGGAAGTTGCCTGTGCGGAGACATCGCCTTCGAAATCGATGGGACCGTGGACATGATTGGGCATTGCCACTGCTCGATGTGCCGCAAGTTTCACGGCGGCGCTTTCGCCACCCACGCGACGGCATCGCCGGACCGGTTCAGATGGGTGCGGGGTGCGGAGCGTATCAGCAAGTACCTCTCTTCCTCCGAGGGCTACCGGCTATTCTGTCCCCGTTGCGGCTCCGCCGTGCCCATGAGCGGAGAAGACCTGCCGTTCGCCCTGGTGCCCATGGGCAACGTCGGCGAGGACCCCGGCACGCGCCCGAGCCTGCATTGGTTCACCGGATCCATGGCGCCCTGGCACAGCATCGTCGACGGCCTGCCGCAACATGAAGCCTGGCCGCCGGAGTTCGGTGCGGACGCCGTTTCGGTGGACCGCCCCGTCCGGGAGCCGCAAACGCCGGGCGCAATTGGAGGAAGCTGCCTCTGCGGCGCGGTCGCATTCGAGTTCGACGACCCGCCGGTGCGCATGTACAACTGCCACTGCTCGCGCTGCCGGCGCGCCGTGAGCGCGGCCTACCAGACCGTTGTCCGCGCCCGCCGCCGCGGGTTCCGCTGGCTCTCGGGTGCGGACAACATCACCCGATACCGGGTTCCGGGCACCCAGTTCAACTGCGCGTTTTGCAAGACCTGTGGTGCGCGAACTCCCTGGGAGCGGGACGAGAAGCACATGGTCGTTCCCGCAGGCTGCCTCGACACCGACCCGGGCAAGGCGCCGACCGACAACATCTTCGCCGATTCGCGGGCTGCGTGGACGGTGGTGGATGAGAGCCTTGAGACCTGGCCGGAGGCGGCGGGCTGGTATCAGCCGCCGCCGGAGCCCGATTGATGCGGCGGCCCCACCAGTGGCCGAAGTAACATCATGTTGACTCCGGATTCAGTTTGAAGAGCCGCAGTGGCATCATCATCACGTTTTGATCGTGTCCTGAGGCTTGTGAGGCCACACCCAATGCGGAAAGAGTTCGATGACGCTGCCGATACCGCCATGCTTAGCCTCGATATCGACTCGCCGGATGAACTCGCAGATGCCCTTCTTGGCCTCAAGCGGGTGTCTACGGTAAAGCTGCCTCCCCACATGTGACCAACTATTGCTTGGGTGCTACCGTAGCCGCAATCGCGTAGTCCGGACCAGGCTCAAACTGAATGAATGAGGTCGCCTCGATTCTCGCCATCGGTGATGTGCATCTCGGCACGGCGTGTTCCGGATTGCCTGAAGAAATCTCCGCCTGGGGCGTCGACCCGTCCGATCTGACGCCTGCCGTGGCATTGCGGTCGGCTGTCAGTTTCGCAATAGACGCGCAGGTGGACGCGGTTTTGTTCGCGGGCGACGTCGTTGAGAGCACCAATGCCAGGTTTGAGGCGATGCTGCCCCTCGAGGAAGGCGTTCAACGCCTGCTGGACGCCGGAATCGAGGTCATTGCCGTTGCCGGAAACCACGACGTCGAGGCACTGCCGAGGATTGCCGGGCTGATCGACGGATTTACACTTCTGGGCGCCGGCGGGCGCTGGGAAGCAATCACCCTTGCAAGGGCCGGAAATCCCTTCGCCCAGGTGGTTGGTTGGTCTTTCGGCGAGAAACACGTGCGCCAGAGTCCTGTCGCACTGTTGCTTGGCGAACCGCTGCCGCCGCCCTCGCCGGCCGTGCCGAGGATTGGTCTGATGCATGGGGACCTCGGCGCTTCCGGGGGCCACTACGCCCCAATCAGGCAAACCGAACTCGACGACACCGGCTATGACGCCTGGCTCCTGGGTCATATTCACAAGCCTTCGCTGGAAGGGCTGTCGGCGGCCAACAGCGCCCGGCCCTCTGGATATCTCGGTTCACTGGTGGGTCTGGATCCTTCGGAAACGGGACCCCACGGTCCATGGCTACTGAAGGTATTCAAGGAAGGCAATATCGCGCTGGAGCAGAAACCTAGCGCACCCCTGCGGTGGGAGCACATGGATGTGTCCATGGACGGTCTGGACCACATCGAGGACGTGCCCGACCGGTTGCTGGCTGCTGCGCAGCAATATCAGAATGCGCTGGCACAAGCAGGCCCACCTCCGCGTGCGCTGGGTCTCCGCGTAAGGCTTACCGGTAAGAGCAGCAGCTACGACAACATCCGAAGATGGATCGCGGCCGAAGAGTGGAAGTCATTGGTACGGGTAGTTGACGACACCGTCATTTTCTTCAACAAAATCGTCGAGGGGATGGAACTGCATCTCGACCTGGAGCAAATCGCATCGGGCGATGATCCCGCCGCGCTTATTGCACGACGATTACTGCTGCTGAGTCAGGACGACGACACATCCGGGGACTTTCTCGGGAAGGCGCGCAAACGATTGGGCGCAATCGCCCAGGAGGACATCTGGACGCCGGTTCAGGAACACCGCAATGCGGCCGATGCCCTGTCGGACGATGCCCTGCGCGATTTGCTGTTCCGGTCAGGAACGGCGGCCTTGAGCGCAATGCTCGCCGGCCGGCAGTTGGCATCCGGATCATGATTATCAGAAGACTCGCCATCGACCGGTTGCCGGGCATCGACCAACCGTTTGAAATCGAGGCGTCGGGGCATGGAATCCATGTGATTTTCGGGCCCAATGGCATTGGCAAGTCGAGCATTGGCCGTGCCGTGGAGGGGCTATATTGGGAAGATCGCGGATCCTCGAAGCAAACCTGGGTGAGGGGCGAATTCGACTGGGATGGAGAAACCTGGCTGGGCGAGCGCGATGGGCCGTCCGTACGCTGGAGGCACGGCGATGACGGACAAGCCTCGCCAAAGTTTCCGCCTGCGCACAACCACTCATACTTCTTCCTCAAGCTGCGAGACCTGATCGATTCGTCATCCGAGAGCACGGCGGACATCGCCCTGGAAATCCGGCGCCAGATGTCGGGAGGGTTCGATCTGGATGAACTCGCCTCAGACCTGTTCACCCCCGTAACGCACCGCCTCAAACGCCGTAGGCGAAACAGGTACAACGGCGCAACGGTCGACGTCCAGCGGGCGGAGGTCGAGCAATCGCGTCTACAGCAGCGCGTCGATCAGCTTGAACAACTCGAGGCGCAACTCGCCAAGGCGAAGACCGCTGCCGGCCGCCTCCCGCACGTCAAGCGAGCGATCGGACTTTCAGGGCGCCGGCGTGAGCTTGCGGGCATCGTGGAAAGGCTCCGGGTGCTGCCCGAACCGTTGCCGAACCTGACTGGCACGGAGCACGGGGCCATCAAGGACCACCAGAAGCGATTGACCGAATTGGAAAAGCGTGCGCGTGACGTCGAACGGGAACTGCAGGATGCCCGCACAAAGCAGAAAGAATCCGGACTCTCTGCCCCGCTGGACGAAGCCGACCTGGCGGCATGGCGCGACCGGGCCGATGAGTTGGAACGCATGGAACTGGAGCTGGAGGCGGCGAAAACCGACCAGGAGGCCTCCCGGAACGGCCTCGCCACGGCATTGAAGGCGGTCGGTGGCGCCGATACCGAATCGGCCGAGCTGAACCTTGGCGATCACAAGGAACTCTTTGAATTCCTTCGTGCCAGCCAGTCAATTGATACCGAGGTTGGCGTCGTTCGGGAAAGATTGCGTCTGCTCGCGAGACTCGACGCCCCTGAGGATGCTCCCGAATACGGCGAACAGGATCTCGACAAGTTTCGACACCTGGCCGATTCCATGCGCAACTGGCTACGTGCGCCGCAACCGCAATCCTTCACCGTCCGGCTGCGCAGCAGGTGGCCCTGGTTCCTGTCGGCATTCGCACTGCTGTTGGCCGGCGGGCTCGCTTTTCTCATCGATCCGTTGCTGGCTTCGATCGCAGCCGCGGGTGCCGGTATCGGCCTTGCAGCAATGTTCGTCGGCAACGAACGCGGCTCCGATCATTGGAAACAGCCTACGCAGACCGGGTTCAAGGAACTGGGGCTTGCAGAGCCCACGCACTGGGACGTTCCCACCGTGACGTCCGCACTGCGCAGCCTGGAGAGCCGAATGTCAGACTTGGAGGCATCCCGGAAGCAGGCGCGTGATCGGGACGTCGAGAGGGCGTCACTGCAGAATCAACTGGAAAGCCTGGCCGAACAAGAGCAGGGGATCGAATCACGGAGACAGGGCCTGCAATCCGCGCTCGGCCTTGAAGCGCTTCCTCCCGACGCCGAGTTAGTCGATTTTGTGCGGGCGCTCGACCAACTGAGACTGGCTCGCGCCGATCACGAGCACAAGACGGGAAAAGTCCAGCGCCTTCAACTCAGTCACACCGAACGCCTGGCGGAATTGGCCGACATTCTTGAGCGTTACGGCGAACCGCCGCCTGAGCGCGCTGCTTTCGCAAAAGCCCGCATAAACAATCTTGCGAAGAGGAACACGCTAATCGTGCAAGGGCTCGAAGCTGAACGATCCTCCCGCAAGCTGATGGACCAGTACGCCGCCGACCGCAAAGCAACTCTGCTCTCGACCAGTCGGATCTATGCGAAATCCGGGCTGGACGACGGTGATTCGGCTGGCCTTGAGATGCTGCTGCAAGCACTTCCGGATTTCCGCGAACTGACCAGGCAACGAGAACGTCTGGAGAGCCAGATCGAACTGGATCGCAATGAACTCGAGAAAACCGGCGAACCCGGGCTGACCGAAAAGGACAGCCAGTCGCTCGAAAAACTCGAAGCCGAATTGACGGCCGCCGAACTGGAGGAGAACCGATTGCGCCGCGAAATCGCCGACGTAAGGGCCGAAACGGAACAGGCGCGGCGAGGGTCCGATATGCAGAAGCTGATTGCTGGCCGCGAAGAAGCCCGAACAAACTTGCAGGATCTGCGCGACCAGGCGCTGTTCGCTACGGCAGGCCGCTTTCTAGTCGAAGAAGTGGAACAGGAATACGAGCAGTCCCGAATGCCACGCGTATTCGAACGCGCCCGCGATCATTTCTCCAACTTCACGTTCCACAATTACGAATTGCGTCTCGAGAAGGGCAACGGCACGCCACGGCTGTTCGCCATCGAATTGCGAGGCAGGCACAGACGCGAGCTCCATGAGCTTTCAGACGGGACGCGGGTGCAGTTGTTGCTGGCCGCGCGTGTCGCATTCGCCGAAGAAGTAGAACAGGGCGCGATATTGCCGCTGTTTCTCGATGAAGCACTCGACCAGAGCGACCCGCAAAGATTCGAGGCGATCGTGCAGAGTCTCGGCTGTGTCGCCAGGGATCAGCAACGCCAGATCTTCTACCTCACCAGCGACCCGCTCGATGTTGACCGGATTCGCGATGCGCTCGGCGACGAGGACTGCAACATCGCCTCGGCGATCGATCTGGGCCTGATACGCACCGGCGCGGCCAGCATCAGCAGTCCCGACGCGCTCCGCGTTGCTCCGTCGCGCAGCATACCCCCGCCAGAAGGCTTGACGCCCGAAGAATACGGCGCGGCGATTGCAGCACCGGCACTCCGTCCGTCCCTGGGTTTTTCAGAACAGCACATCTTTTACGTTCTGTGGGACGACTTGAACCTGTTGCACGGCTTGCTGACCAGGGGAGTCGAGTGGGCCGGCCAGTGGAAACTGGTTTCAGATTCACCGGGCGCCAACAGTCTGCAATCCCAAACCATTGACGTCCCGGAAATTGGTTTTCGCCTGGACTTGCTCGAGGTTTTCTGTGAATTGTGGAGACGGGGTCGGGGGCGACCGGTAGACAGAGACGCGCTCGTTGACAGCGACGCGCTTTCCTCTCGCTTTCTGGACGATGTGGTTGCCATCGCAAAGGAACTGGATGGAGATCCCGAGCAGTTACTCGCCCTGCTGTCCAGCCGCCAGGACGACCGGTTGCGGGGTTTTCAGCGGCGAACCCATGAGCGCCTGTTGAATTATCTGCTCGAAAATGACTACCTGGACGAACGTCCGATTCTCTCCGAAGCCGAATTGCGGCTGCACGCGCTGGCCACCCCTGCGGCCAATGCTCTTCCCGATGGCGTCGCCAACGATTGTATCCACCGATGGTGGGGATGGGCCGGGAAATCTTCAGCGGTTGAAACCACAAAACAGGCCGGATGACGTTCAGAGATTCAGATGCAGGCGGAGCGCTGCGTCGAGTTCACTCATTGTATTCGTCGGCACGCGGCCGACCCGGGCGTCGAGTCGCTCTATCGCCACCGAACGAACCTGCTCTGCCTGTGCCTTTGAGTCGCGCGGCAGACCGCAATCACGAGCAGGAAGCCTGACCTGGAACGGATAGACCCTTCGAAGGTTGCTGGTGACCGGCACCACCGTCACTACTCCTCGCCCGGTGTCCGTGGCGCTGCGGTTGGCGCTGTCATTGCTCGCGACCACTGCGGGGCGCCGATAAGCCGCCTCAGACCCCATCGGTACGCTGAAGTCCACCATCCAGATGTCGCCCCGGCGCACCCGGCCTGACGTGTTCAAGCGTTCAGTCCATCGCTCGCCGCCCCTTCCCACAACTCGGCGGTCTCGTCATCGAACTCATTGAAGGCAGCCGCATAATCGCCCGCGAGTTCCCGTTCGCGCAGCAGGCGCAGTGCTAACCGAACGACCGCAGACCGCGACGCAATACCTTGTGATGTCGCGTAGGTGTCCAGAAATCCCACTTCTTCCGGCTTGAGGCTGATGCTGAGCTTCATAGGAAAATACTACCCCAAATACTACCAATTGTGCTACCAACCTTCACCCCGCCAACACCAGGTCCCGACCCCGCACCATGTTGCGCAGCTTGCCGTACGCCACATCCCTCGGCAGGTATTTCATGCCGCAGTCCGGCGCCACGATCATTCGGTCAACGGGGATCACCTCGAGTGCCGCGCAAATGCGATCCGCCACTACCTCCGGCGATTCGACTTCCGTATCGCGCAAGTCCAGAACGCCCACGTGCACGGTCTTGTCCGGCAGCGCGGTCAGAAGGTCCATCTTCAACCTCGGCTGTGCGCACTCGATCGAGACCTCCTCGACCACGCAATCATTCAACTCTTCGAGAAAGGCATACCCGGCCGGCTTGTCTTTCACATGCTTGCCGTAGCCGAAACAGACGTGCAGCGCGGTACGGGAGGCGGCACCTTCCAGCGCCCGGTCGATGGCGGGAACGGCGTATTCCCGGGCTGCTTCCGGCCTTGCCTGTACATAGGGTTCGTCCAACTGAACGATGTCGGCTCCGGCGGCGAACAGGTCCCGCACCTCTTCGTTCACCGCCGCGGCATAGGCCATGGCCAGGTCAGCATCGCTCGCGTAGTAGTCGTTCTGAGCCTGCTGGGCCATGGTGAACGGGCCGGGCAGCGTCACTTTCAGCAACCTGTCGGTATGGGCCCGGAGAAACGGAACAAGTCCCGCTTCCACCGGGGCGCGGCGGCTGATCTCGCCCACCACCCTGGGCACCGGAACCGGTTTGCCGGTACGGTCCATCGCCTCGCCCGGGTTGTCCAGGTCCACGCC
Organism: Pseudomonadales bacterium; assembly: GCA_963663395.1. Taxonomy (GTDB): domain Bacteria; phylum Pseudomonadota; class Gammaproteobacteria; order Pseudomonadales; family Azotimanducaceae; genus Azophilus. Next base: position 1,084,461 of record OY760226.1, on the reverse strand, counting down.
GGTCAGCGCGTTGGAGAACCGGTTGGAATAGCTTTCCCGGCGCATCTCGCCATCGGTCACGATATCGACGCCGGCGCGATGCTGGTCTTCCAGGGCGAGAACGGTGGCGTCGTTCTGCGCTTCTTCCAGGCTCTCCGGCGCAACCTGCCACAGCGCATCGAGCAGCACCCGCGGCGGCAGGCGCTCACCGAGCCGCTGCCGGTCGATCAACCAGCCCGGTTGGGAGTAGCTTCCCACCAGGCCAACGGGCAACTCGGGATACTTGGCGCGTTCGCTGCTCATCTTCCGGCTCCCTTCAGGCGCCCTTGTCATGCAACCAGTCGGTCAGCAGGTCCGCTACCCCGTCCCGGGCGTTTGCCGGGGTCTGCAGATAGTGGTCCCCGACGATCATTTCCAGGTGCTTGTCCTTGGAGCCCAACGCATCGTGGATAGCTTGTGCGTCGCCTGGAAACACGCCGCTATCCCCGTCACTCTGCACCACCAGCGCCGGCAGGGTTATCCGGTTCAGGTGCGGGGCGCCCCGACAGTGGGAGTCCTCGAGGCTCCACATCGAAAGCCAGGTACGCAGCGTATTCGTCAAGCCGATGCCCCGCGGCGAGAAGTTGGCTTTCTTCGGGTCACCCGCATAGCAACGGCCCACCTCCCGGTTGGAAGGGTCGATGGCGCCGTCCATCAGGCGCAGGTCCGCCCAGGTGCGGTACATGTTGAAGGCCCGGTCGAACAGGCCGACACCGCGCAGCCGCTCCAGCTCTGCGTGGCACCAGGCGGTAAGGCGGTCGTTGCGCGCTTTCTGCGCCCCGCGGTAGCGCGCGATGAACTCTCCGGAATACGGCGGCCCGTTGTCCGGGTTGTACATGTTCAGCGACTCGTCCACGCTGGTCGGGTCTGTTTCGTCCACGATGGAAGGGTCGAACCAGTCGGTGAGCACTTCCGGCCGCCCCAGGTGGGAGCACAACGAGATATAGAGGTCCGCTTCAATGAGTTCGTGCAGTTCGTCGGGGAGCGTCAGCCCGGGTGTGGGGGTCATGGTTACGCCCAGCGCCTGAGATTGATAGGCGCCCATGAGTGATCCGCCGCCGGAATTGCCGAGGATGACAACCTGGTCGACGCCCGCCTGCTCCTTCAGCCAGCGCACGCCGACACCGATATCGATGAGCGCGTGCTCCAGGAGGAAAAAGCCTTCGTTGCCGCGAAAGCGCGTATTCCAGCCCAGGAAACCGAAACCTCGCGCGGCCATGAACTCGCCCAGGTAGTGCTCGCTGAAATCCACGTTGTAGTGCGTGGCAATCAGCGCCGTCCGGGGCGCAGCCCCCGTCGGCGAAAAGTACAGCCCCTGACAAGGGTAGTAACCCGCGCCGTACCGCGGAGCGGTCGGCGACAGTGATGAGACAAACTCTTTTTTCCAGGCTGTCATTTCCGGTTCCTCTTCATGATGCCCCGCTGCGCGGGTTCCTGAGTCGTTTCAGGCGCATTGGATCGTGCCTCGCGGACAAACGTGTCAAGTCCGCACTCCTTCGCCGTTTTTGGTCGAATCGGGGCCCCGTCAGTCAATACTTCATTGCGCTCCGGATGCACCGGCGGTTCACGGTTTTCCGCGGCCACTTCCGCCGGCACGTCGAGCGGAACCCTGCAACCACAGGCGCAAGATCATGGACAGGATGCCCAAGCTTGCACCAATGATCCCCTTCAGGGTTCCACCGACCTTGGACTTGCCAAACCGTCGGCGGTAGGTGTCGACGGCAGTTTCAATCACCCTCATATTGGCCTGAATCGCCTTGATCTGCATCTCAATGGTCCAGCCGTAGGCGGTATCCCGCATGTCAAGGCGCTGCAACGCATCTGCGCGGATCGCCCGGAAGGGCCCGAGGTCTGTCACCCGGCATCCCCAGAGCAGCCGGATCATCCAGCCCGCCACCAGATTGCCGGCCAGTTGCGGCACGGACAGCGCCCCGTGTTCACGTTCTCCGAGCGTCCTGGAACCGATCGCCAGGTCGGCGCCCTCGTCGATGGCCGCGAGCAGCCGCAGGGACTGGCCAACCTCGAAGGACTGGTCGCCATCGACAAACAGGACCACGTTGACGCCACGCAGCGCCTCGATGGCTGCCAGGCACGCGGCCCCGTAGCCCAGTTTCCGCTCCACGGCAATCCGGGCGCCGGCCCGGCGGGCGATTTGCGCCGTGGCATCCGTGGAGCCGTTGTCGCATACCACCAGGTCGTCGATGACAGGTTGTCCGTCCTCCGCGCGCAGTTCCAGCAGCGCCTCGACAACCGCACCGATATTGTCTTCCTCGTTGTGCGCCGGTATCACGGCGCCGACTGTCAGGTTCCGGTACATTGCCTGCCGGCCCCGGGAGGCTTGCCGTTGGCGCCGCCCCGCATCGGCGGCCGTTGCCGAATCAGATCCCAGGCAAACGCCAGGAGAATCACGCCGAACTCCAGGGGGCGGACCCATGCGGGCTGTTGATACGCCTGCAGTTCGGAGGCATTCAGGTTCAGGCCCGTGGTGTAGGCGAGCAGAACGGCGACCGAAGCCGTCCAGGCCCAGGCGCTGGGAACGATCACGGCAAACGGCAGCAGCCAGAGCAGATACCAGGGATTGATCACCGGCGAGACAATCAGAAACGCGCCGAATATCCAATCGCCCCTTGGGATGTCAGGCACTCCATGCCTGTGTAGCTGCACGGCATGGTGCATCCAGAATGCGACGAACACCACTCCCAGAACCGCCATGGCTTCTGCCCGCGACAAAACGGTTGTGAGCAGTCCGAACGCCGCGGAATTGAACTCCCATTCCCGCGCGAAAACACCCAGCGACTCAAGGTCCGTCCCGCCGCTCAGCGCGAACGGCGCATACAGTGCCCCCAATGTGGCCGCGAAAAGCAGCCAGTGCACCAACCGGGCGCGCAGCAGAATCAACGGCGCCAGAACGAGCGCGAATACCTTGGCCCCGCCCGCAAGGCCCAGGCACAGGGCGGTAGTCCGCCAATGCCGCTCGCGGGCCAGCACGATCGCCGCCATCAGCAGGCACACGCCGATGCCTTCCGGGTGCGCGGTAAAGGCGATCTCCTTGACCACCAGCGGGCACCAGGCGTAGAGCATGACGTTGCGGGCAGGCGCCAGGCGCAACAGCAACCCGATGGTGGCCAGATCGACGAGGATCAACAGCGCCTGCAGGGCCAGGACATTGGCGGGTTGCAGCCAGTAGCCCAGCAGGAACAACAACTGCGTAGTCGGCCCGTAGATCGTCGGCAGGTCGGGGTTGTTGATGCGGTCGAGTACGGATTGCAACGCGGCCGGTACGGCCGGATCCACAAAGAACGCTTCCGGTGCGATGCCGTACGGGGTACCGGCCGTCGCAAACCGGTACCCGTCCCACAGGTAGCGGAAGAAATCGTCCTCGAAGAACGGCCCGCCGGCCAGGCCGCAGAGCCTGAATACAACCGCCCAGAGGATCATCCGGCCGAGCGGGAACGCAATGTCGTGGCGCAGAAAGTAATGAAAGAGAGCGAAGGCAGGGAGGCCGGCCCAGGCTACCAGGAAATAGAACTGCGGCAGACCGGGTTCGCCGGGTTGCCGGACCAGTACCGCCAGCACCGCGTACCCCAATGCGCACCACAGGCCGGCCGCATCCACCCATCTTCGCGCAGCGGTGGGTGCCTGGTGTCGGGGCTCGGTCACGGCACTCGCCTGCCCCGGACCATGCACCCGCGAAGAAGGCAGAATCTGAACATTGCAATATAATCCGCCAGACTAGTGTTCTTTCCAACCCGCCGCCTCGGCGCTGACGCCTGGGCGCCGACGCGGAATCTCGGGGAAGAGATCGTATACGGCGCTTCCCTTTCGGCGCGTTAGAGCTCGCCCCACCCCCTCTTGCACAAGCAGGATGTGGTGGCTGGTGCGCCGAAAGGGAAGCGCCGTATACGATCTCGCTGCCCGGTGCTGGCAATTGTTGATTCGAAGCTGGAAAGTGGTTTGGAGAGTTTGTTCGACGCCCCTGGAACTCACCCATTGAGGAGACGGTCATGACCGCCATTTGCACCAATCGAAACGGCAACTGGCGTCGATTGCCGCAGCACCTGCTGCCGGGTTTGCTTGCAACGTTGTTGCTGATGCCGCTGGAGTCGGCCGCGGCCCCGCCTGAACTGATTCCCGGCGGCTGGGATGCCAGCGTTGAGACGAACGCCTTCAGCGTCGACCACGGGGCATGGCAGCAACTTCTCGACACGCATCTGAAGACGCGCCCTTCCGGAATCAACCGCTTCGACTACGGTGGGTTGAAGTCCAGCGCGGCAGACAGGGCCACGCTGGCGAAATATCTGGCCTATCTTCAGTCTCTCGATCCGAGGACTCTTTCCCGGGCGGAGCAGAAACCCTACTGGGTCAACTTCTACAATGCGCTGACCGTGCAGGTGGTTACGGACGCCTACCCGGTGGACAGCATCAAGCATATCCACGAGAGCATACTGCCGATTCCCACAGGCCCCTGGGGCGACGTTCATGCCGAAGTCGCAGGCATGGAACTGACCCTGGACGACATCGAACACGGCATCCTGCGCCCGATCTGGGGAGACCCCCGCATCCACTACGCGGTGAACTGCGCAAGCCTGGGCTGTCCGAACCTGTCGCCGAGCGTCTATACCGCGTCGAACATGGAGGCGCTGCTCGAGGCGGGTGCTGCGGAGTACATCAATCATCCCAGGGGTGTCGACTTCGTCGATGAGGACTTCATCGTCATCTCCGGTATCTACGACTGGTTCGTGGTGGATTTCGGCAACTCGGAGCAGAAAGTCTTCGAACACCTTATCCGGTATGCAGAGCCCGAGCTTGCGGGCCGTCTGAAAGGGTTTTCCGGCGTGGTCGAGTACGACTACGATTGGGCGCTCAACCAGCCTGATCAGCAACGATGACCGAGAACCGGAGATCAGCCGCCCACTGGATAGCAGAATGGACATGACGATTACTAGCAGCCCGTGGCAAAAGTCCGGCGTAGCACCGAGAGCGCCGATGCGCCCGCCTGACAAGGCGCGAGGAGCGAGAATATCGGGCATATTTGAGCGACGAGAAACGCAGTCAGGCGGGATGCAGCGGCGTTCGAATGCCGGCGGACTTTTGCCACGGGCTGCTAGATACTCCCGCGCGTTCGCAAGACTGGCAGCCGTGTTGCTTCTGGGAGCGGTTATCACTGACTCTGCGGTAGCGAAGACCGGGCAAGCTTCGCGTGAGGATCTCTCGCGCATCTTTCTTGCGGCGCAGGACCTCCGACAACCGGTAATCGTTGACGGCATCCCGGATTTCTCACCCGCCGCTGTAGAAAGCCAGAAGGCGGACCTCGGCAAGCTCCGCGTCCGATTCGACGGCCTGGACCCGTCAGACTGGACGAGAGCCGAACAGGTCGACTACCTGATCGTCCGCTCCGAACTGGACATGCTGGACTACGGCTTCCGCGTTTACCGGGCCACCTCCAGGAACCCCGCCTTTTACCTGTCGTCGGTTTCTTCCTTCGGCATGTTGAGCGGCGCGGTGCTCAGCGGGCTGGGCAGACTCGTCCAGCAGCCCCCGCCGTTCCCGCAGGCGCGTGCAGAGCGCATTCTTGCCCACATGCGGAGCATTCCCGCAATCCTCGAGCAGGCGAAGCGAAACCTGACGGAGCCGGCTCGTGAGATGGCGCGCTGGGCGCTACGGGACCTCGCCGATGCCGAAGTCAGCAGCCAGAGGTTTGCCGACGGCCTGCGCCCGCACTTTCCGCCCGGACTGGCCGGCGAACTCGATGAGGCAGCAGCCGACATGGGGGCGGCTCTGGAGTCGTATCGGCAATGGATCGAGAACCGGCTGCCCGACATGGCCGGCGCCCGGCCCATCGGACGTGAGATGTACGACTGGATACTGCGCCGGATCTGGCTGTTACCGTTCGATGCCGAAGACATACTCCGTCTCGGCGAGCAGGAATTCGCGCGTTATCTCTCCTTTACATCGTTCGAGGAATCGCGCAACCGCAACCTGCCGCAACCGGCCGGCACGAAGACGACGGCTGAGTACGCGGCGCGCACGGAGTCGGAAGCCAAGCGGATCCGCACCTTCCTGGCGCAGAAACGCGCGCTCGACATCCAAAGCCACGTGGGGCCGTATCGAAGAACGCAGATGCCCGCCTACATTCAGGCCTTTTCGCTGTGGGCGGCCCTCAGCGGCTACCGGACACCGGGCAACGGGGTCGTGAAGTACTCGGTGCCGGAAGATCATCCATACACCGCGACCTACTGGGAGTCGATCATGCGCGTCGACCCCAGCACGAACATCTTCCACGACGGCATTCCCGGGCATCATCTGCAGGGCATCGTCTCGGCGCGGCACCCCTCCCCGATTCGATCGGGCCGCCGCGACCGCTTCAAGAGCGAAGGCTGGTCGACGTACTGGGAAGAGACGGCCATGCAACTCGGTTACTACGATGAGCGGCCGAGGAGCCGCGAACTGATCTACAACTTCCTGCGCCTGCGGGCCATGCGCGTGATCGTGGACGTGAAAATGGCCCTCGGAGAGATGAATGTCGACGAGGCCGTGGCGGCGCTCATGACAATACCCCTCGATGAGCGCATCGCGAGCGAGGAAGCCCTGGATTTCCTCGCGGCGCCCACCGGGGGAATCGTTTATCTCATCGGCAAGCTACAGATCGAGCGCCTGCTCGCCGAACGGCGGCAGCAACTCGGCCCCCGCTTCGAACTCGGCCCGTTTCACAACGAACTCGTCGCCGCGGCCTGGGTGCCCCTTGAACTTACGCGGTGGGAGATGACCGGCCACGGCGCGAACGTGCGGCGCATGCTCGACGACCGAAGCCCCATGCCGGGCCCGCTGCCGTGAAGCGTGCCGTCGTTGCGGCGCGCACCCGGCCGAACGTCGTCATGGTCGATATCGGAACCATGGGAACGTTTTCACTGTGACCCGGTCAAAACACACGAAAGGCGGGAACGGTGGCCGAGTTGCGCCAGGTCAGCCGGGCCTTCGCCGCGTGTGAATGACACTCCATAATGCTATTGATAATGTGCGCGCCGGACTTAGACAGGAGGTTGCTTATGGACACACGATCAGGGGCGTACCGGGGCCTTGCGGCTCTTTCCCGGGGAATGGTTTCGAGAATTGGCCGGTGGATCGCAGTAGCCGCATTGGGAGCGCTGCTGCAATCGACTGCGCTGGCTTCCGGTTCCATCGTGGCAGGTGGCTCGATCAACGCGCGGGATGCGTACGTGCAGGGCAAATCACTGACGTTCAAGAAGCTGGTTTGTGCGGGCTGCCCGATCCAGCCGGGTTCGCTCGATCGCGAACGGGCGCTGAGCCTGAAGAACAGTCTCGAGGCTCGCGACGAGGCCGACAAGCCAAGCACGGAAGACGATGCGCATATCGGCGTACTGGGGCGCGACGAACAGGAGATGGTGCACTACTACCTCACCCGGCGTTACAAGCTTTAGCCTGACCAACAGGGGGAACACCATGAGGCTGACAACAGCAAAAATCACCGTACCCGCACTTCTGGTGCTTACCGCAATGTCGACGAACGCCCACGCAGGCGGCTCGGTGTGGCTTCCCGCGCCGGGCGCGGCATCGCTGACGGTTACCTACGTTTCGCAGGATGCGGACGACTTCTGGCATATCGTGGACGGCCGGATGTCGCACACGCCGTTCGGACCCGGGCTGGAGCAGACCAGCACGTTCCTCAGCGCCACGTACGGCCTGTCCGATGCGTGGGCACTGGACGCGCAAGTCGGCTGGTCCGAAGCTTCGAACAAGGTGGACGCCGGGCCCCATCCCAAGCTCGACGGACGAGCCGATACGAAGTTGGGTGTGACGTGGCGCTTTGTCGACGAGGTGTTCGGCCAAATGCCCAGCATGGCGGTGCGATTCGGCCTGATTCTCGAGGGAGATTACGATACGGCCTACCCCACGGCGATCGGCGACGGCGCGGACGGCTTCGAAGTTTCCGGAATCGTCGGCAAGGTCTTCGGCAACCGGCTCGCGCTCTCCGCCGAAGTGGGAATCCGCAACCGCAGCAGCGATATACCCAACGAAACCTTCATGAATTTCGATGCGCACGTCATTGCCGGCTCGCACCTGGTGCTGAGCGCGCAATACCATCTGCAAAGGTCCGACGGGGACAGGGACATCCACGGTCCCGGTTTCACGCGCTTTGTACTGCCGTTCGTCGACGAGGAACTCGACCGCCTGTCCCTGGGTGGGACCCTGTCGTTTGATCGATTCGACCTGAGCGTACGCTGGTACGACGTGACCGATGGCCGCAACACCGCGGACTTCAACGCCGTCAGCGCAGGCCTGACCTATCACTTCGGCGGATAGCTCGACCTTGGCGGCTACCTGCCCGCGTCAAGATAGAAGGCGTGCTCCCTGTTCAGGATCTGCTGAATCTCGATGATGTTGCCGTCCGGGTCGCGGCCGTAGGTCGCGCGGATGTCACCGCCTTCAAAATCGGGCGGTGGGATGTTGAACTTCACCCCGGCTTCGCTGAGCCGTTCATACTCGGCGTCAATGTCCGTAACGTCGATACAGAAATGGGTGTAGCCGTGGTTGTTGGGCGGATAGGCGGGATCCTTCGGTTCCGGAGCCGGGGTCTGGTACTCGAAAAACTCAAGGTAGGCGTTATGCAGTTTCAGCATGGCCTGCCTGCATGACGAACCCTCGAGCCCGACAATCCTGTCGATGATCTCGGAACCCTTCTCCCAACCTCCCTCGTACACCTGCTCGGCACCTAACACATCGCGGTAAAACGCCACGATTCTGTCGAGATCGGGCGTCGAGATCGCCACATGGTGAATTCCCCGTATCACTACGCTTTTCCTGTCGGCGGCCGGAAACGAAGCCTAAGGGGAATGGGCTTCGGGCGCCAGAGCCAGACCCACCGGGGCGGCTTTTCCCGGCCGGCTCGACATCCGTTATCCTTCTCCGATTGAAGGCCCGGACGCTCAGCCACTCCCTCCAATGTCCCAATCCATTCCACCCAACCTCGTTTCCCAGACATGGTCACACCCGTCGGACCCGCCGAACGCCATCCCCGAGGCCGCCGACATCGTCATCATCGGCGGCGGCATCATTGGCATCTCCACCGCCTGGTTCCTGGCCCAACAAGGCATCGACGTCGTCATCTGCGAGAAGGGTCACATCGCCGGCGAGCAGTCCGGCCGCAACTGGGGCTGGGTGCGGCAGCAGGGCCGGGATACGCGGGAAATGCCGATGATCGTCGAGTCGCTGCGCATCTGGCGGCAACTCGGCGACGCGATTGGCGAGGACGTCGGCTTTCGCGAACAGGGCATTCTCTATCTCATAGACAACGACACGCAGCTCGAGCGGTTCGCCGCATGGGTCAAGGCTGTGGAGGACTACGAGATCGGCTCGCGGCTGATCGAAGCCAGGGAACTCGAGGGCTTGGTCCAGGGCGCGACGGCCCGCTGGCGCGGCGCCCTGTACACCGCCAGCGACGGCCGCGCGGAACCGCACAAGGCAACGCCCGCCCTGGCTCGCGCCGCCGCCCGGGAAGGCGCCGCCATTTTCACTGCCTGCGCCGTACGCGGTATCGAAACGTCGGCGGGAAGGGTCTCGGCGGTGGTCACGGAGCACGGCACCATCAGCACATCGACGGTGCTCTGTGCCGGCGGCGCCTGGACATCCATGTTCTGCCGCTCACTGGGCATCAGGGTGCCGCAGTTGCGCGTGCGCGGCACCGTGGCTCGAACCGCGCCGTCCAACACCGTCGTCTGCAACGGCAACATGATCGAGGGCGGGCTGGCCCTGCGCCGCCGGCTGGACGGCGGTTATACCCTCGCCCACGGCACGACGCTGGAGCACCCGATCACGCCGTCGACGGTGCGCTTCGGCCCCAAGTTCCTTCCTGCCCTCCGCATGGAAAGGCGCAACCTGCGCCTGAGTCTCGGCCGCGCGTTCGTCGATGAATGGAACACGCCGAAGCGATGGTCACTCGATGAGCAATCTCCCTTCGAGAAGTGTCGGGTACTCGACCCGCAGCCCAATCGCCGCATCCTGCGGCAGATTCGGGAGCACACCGACGTCCTCTTTCCGGAACTGGCCGGCGTGCCCATCGTCGAAAGCTGGGCCGGCATGATCGAGATGACGCCGGATGTCATTCCCGTGATCGATCAGGCCGAGGCGCTGCCCGGTTTTTTCATCGCAACGGGTTTCAGCGGCCACGGATTCGGCATCGGCCCCGGCGCCGGCAAAGCGATCGCCGGGCTGCTCACCGGCGACGGCAGCGGTATCGATTTACGCGAATTCCGGCTCGGCCGCTTCTTCGACGGCACGCCGATACGGCCCCAGACATCGGTCTGATCGCGGTCCATCGTCGTAGCGCTTCAGATCCGGATCGAATCGAGCCACGATCAGACTATCGGAGCGACGCCCCGGCCCGATGGAAAAGCGATTGACGGGTCCGAACCTGACTCGCCTGACAAGCTTTATCCGCGAACGGGAAGTCTGGAGTCGCTGCTTAGAGTCGTCGATTCGTCCCAAATGCCTTTTCGAGGCAGTCGACAATCTGCTCGACCGGCTCCACCCCGACCGACAGCCTGATCGTCGAGGGCTCGTACGCCGGCCCGAAACAGGCCTTGATGTGCAGAAAGGTCGTGGTGACGTCTCCCATGGAAGGGATGTGCGGGATGTGCGGGCCGAGGTCATCGACGAAACGGCTGCAGCCTGCTTCGTCACGCGCGAGATCGAAGGTTATCAACGCGCCGAAACCACGCTCTTCGAACAGGCCCCTGGCCAGTGCGTGATCGGCGTGCGCAGAGAGGCCGGCATACCGGACCCTGGCAACGTCGGGATGGTCCTCCAGGTATTCGGCCAGTTCAGCGGCGTTTGCATTCTGCCGCGCCACTCGCAGCGAAAAGGTTGCGAGTTCCGACTTGAGGCGCCCCGCATCGTCCGGGCTGATCACCGACCCGATCGTATTGCGGTGCATCAGCAGCCGGGCGCGCAGGTCCGGGTCGTTCCCGCCGATGACGCCGGCCAGGATATCGTTATGTCCCGCCAGCCACTTGGTGGCGCTGTGCACGACCAGGTCGGCGCCGGCACCGAGCGGTTTGAACAGGAACGGGGTAGCAATGGTGTTGTCGACGACAACCCGTGCGCCCTGTCGCTGCGCCGCCCGAACAACGGCCGGCACGTCGACGACGTCCAGCAGCGGGTTCGTGATCGGTTCGACAAAGACCAGCGCCGGCGGCTCGTCCTCGATGGCGCCGATCAGGTTGGCCGTCGTCGAGTTCGCCCCGGCAGGGTCGGCGAACCGGACGTTGGCGCCGCGCTGGCACTTCAGCACCTCGGCAGCGTATTGCACCGTCCCGCTGTACGCATCGGTCGGAAATATCCATGGCCGCCCGTCGTTCGCATCGTTGAAGATCGACAGGGCGGTGTTTATGGCGGCCATCCCGCAGGGCGCCAGGATGCACCACTCGGACGATTCGACATCGGCGAGTGCGCGCTCGCAATCGGTTACGGTGGGGTTTTCGCGCCTGGCGTATGAAAACAGCGCCTCCCCAAGCGGCGCGGTAAACGCGGTCTCAGTTGCGTCGACACCGCCGAGGCGGAAGCCGACCGTTCTGTCTATTACTGAATCGGACACAACTCCTCCCATGGGTCGTGATGGATCGCTTCCCGTTCGCGCATTCGGCAAGTGCCATTCAAATGAAGACGGTACCACGTCACCGTTCCAGGGTTGGAAAGCCCCGTCAACACGTAATAGTATTTGCCAGGGACAAGGGTATGCCGGATTTCTTCAACGGGATATCCGGAAGCACAGAGGGAACTAACCATGTTGAATCTTGCCAGGCTGTTGCCTGCGGCTGTAGTTGTGGTCGCGGGATTCGGGCTCGGCGCAACCGCCATCGCGGTAGCCGAATCGGAACAAAGCGCATCACCGGACACGGCGATAGAGGAGATCATCGTCACGGCCACCCATCGGGAAACCAACCTGATGGACACGGCAGTGACGATCAGCGCCGTCGACGGAGACACCATCGAACAGCTTGGCGCCACCAATGTCCTGGACCTGTTCCGGGCGCTGCCGGGTCTCAACGCGGTCGGCGGGGGGACGGGCAACAATCGCCTGGTGATCCGGGGCATCTCGTCGCAAAACGTAGGTTCCGGGACCCGCCCGACCAATTCCGCCATTGCCGTCTACATCGACGACACGCCCATGACTTCGGCCAACGGTTCGGTCATGGGCTCGCAGCGGCAACTGGCCGGCGCGCTGTTCGACGTGCAGCGCGTGGAAGTGCTGAAAGGCCCCCAGGGCACCCTGTTCGGGGAGGGCTCGCAAGGCGGTACCGTCCGCTACATCTACAACGAGCCGGATGCGTCCGCGCCGGATTACCGCGTGCAGGCCGGCGCCTTCCTGCAGAACGAATCCGACGACACCGGCTACCGGCTCGACGGGATGGTCAACATCCCCTTGTCGGAAGACTTTGCCGTTCGCATTTCGGCATTCCATGACGATGCGGCCGGCTGGATCGACAAGTTCAATGTCACGCCGGCCAGGAAGGACATCAACGCCACAAAATCCACGGGCGGGCGCATTGCCGCCAAGTGGCGGGCGTCCGAGCGGCTCACCGCGCTGGCGTCGGTTTATATCACCGACACGGAAACGGACGGGCCCTCGGAAGCCTACACTCCCTACGAGGAAAGCGTGCACGCGAGCATTACGCACAACCCGGCACGGTCCGCGGAGGAGGTTTCCCTGTTCAGCCTGCGGCTCGACTACGATTTCGACTTCGCCACGCTGACCTCGGTAACCTCCTACTATGACCGCGAAGCCAGCGCGACCACGGAGTGGGACCCCGGCACGGTCTACTTCCTCGACATCGTGTACGGCCTGTTGGCAAATTTCGGAGGGATTCCGTCGCCCTGCACTCCCAGGCCGGCAGACGTGGGCTTTGCCCTGTTTGACGCCTACTGTCCGAACGGTGACGGCGGCAGCATATCGGCCTGGGGCATTGACGGTTCGTACAGGTCCGAACGCTTCATCCAGGAACTTCGCCTGGTGTCCGACACCGACGGCCCCCTGCTGTGGACGGCGGGGCTCTTCTACAAGACCTCCGACGATCTCCGGAAAGACCCGCAACAGGCGCTTTTCAACCCCGGCCGCGAGTTCGTCGAGGGGCTTTGGGCGGACCTCTTCGCCTCGCCCCCGCGGCACGCGGGTTACGACCCCACCGAGCGGTACTTTGCCGCGCTGGACGAGATTTCCGGTTTTGCGGAAGCCACGTACGCCCTCTCGGATGCCTTTTCCATCACGGCCGGGGCACGGGTGTCCAGGCTGGAGCAGGATTTCGAGTACGGGGGCTACGGAACCAAAGACACGGTGGTGTCGCCGAGGGCCACCCTCGCCTGGCAGCCGACGGACGATGCTCTCCTGTATCTCAACTACGCACGTGGCTTTCGTCCCGGCAACGTGAACTACTCCATGGAATTCAACCGCCGCAACCTGGCCACCGCGCTGTCGCCGGACGCGGCAGAACGGCTGAACAACGCACTCACCTTCAACGGCGACACGCTGGACAACTTCGAAATCGGCGCCAAGCTGAGTTTCGCCGACGGTCGCGCCCAGTTGATCGCAGCCGCTTACCACCAGGAATGGAAGGACATGATCACGGAGTTCTTTGACGACGTGCTGTCGGCGGAGGCGGGCGTCGGACAATACAACGCCAATGCCGGAGATTCCCACAGCCAGGGCCTGGAACTGGAGTTGAACTGGGAGGTGGCCGACGGGTTGCTGCTGCGTTTCGCCGGGGACATCAACGAGGCCGAGACGGACGAAGACAGCATTCTGGCCCCGAAGGGCTCAAAGCTCCTCTACGCTCCGGAATGGAGCCTGTCGGCCAGCGTCGATTACCGATTCAATCTTCCCGGCAATCTCGAAGGCCGTTTCCGCGCGGACCATCAGCGCGTCGCCAAGCAATTCGCCCAGATACAGAATGACGTTTTGTTGGACAAGTACGACCTGACCAGCCTGCGCGTCAGCCTCTCCGACCGGGCCGACGCGCGCTGGACGGCATCGATCTTCGTTGACAACCTGTTCAACGACGAGATCATCCTGAACAAGCTGTGGCGCCGCGATTTCGGCGGCACGGTGCGCAACATCTACGCGCGTCCGCGAATGATCGGTTTCCAGGTTTCCTTCGGTGCAGGCTCCTAGCCCTTACCAAACCTGACCATCGATCCAAGCGGCCGGGTGGCGGCCGTAACGGGCGCCTCTTCCGGTCTCGGCCATCGATTCGCACAGTTCACGAGCCCGGGACGGGACTCGAGATTACAGATAACCCAGACGGCCAAGCTGCTCGACCAGTTCGCCCAACCGCTTCAGATCGGACGACACCTGGTCCCTCTCGGATTCGGTCAGGGCGAAAACCGGCGCTCGAACGCTGGTCTGGACCCGGAGTACCAGGTCCTTTGCCTAGGCCTCCGGTTGTGACGTCGACAAGCCCAACGCCCCGGCGTCGTTGGCCCGTCCGACCGCGGACATGATGGCCTGCACCTGCCAGCGCGACAGCGGCATGCGGCTGTTCAACCGCCCAACGATGTCTTGCTGCGTTGACACTGGAGCCCGATCCTCACCGGAGGTTTGTGTAGTGATTGGCGCGGCCACGGCCGCCGGCTGTGGCGGAATTCCGGCCATGGCTTGCACCAGGCGGCCGTGGGCATCCCGCAACCGCTGGCTCTGTTCCTCGTTGCCCTGCCTGGGCAGGCTTCCCATCAACTCCCGAGAGACCGTCCAGGGGTCGCGACCGTGGGGGAGTTCCTGCGCCAGGCGCGTGAAATACGTATGCTCTATGCCGGTGCCAGGCGCCGCATCGGCCTGGCCCCGCAGCCACCGTCCAAGGGCTTCGCGGTCGGGGACCGGAAGGGCACCGGAGAGCGACGCCGACTGGAACTCTTCGCTACGACGCTCGAGTTCCGTGCGGCGGCCCTGAGTGAGCCGATTGATGTCCCCCAGAGATAGTTGGATGGACTCGACCCTGGGTTGATTGTCTGAGCGCAACGCCACGCGCCGCATGACGCGGATTTCCTCCATGACTTCCGTTGCATCGGACGGTGGAACCGGTCCACTGTACGAGCGATGTGTGAAGTACGCCTCCATCACCGCGCGGTCAATGTCCCGAAGCGCCGAAGTGCTGGCATTCGCAGCGTAGAAATCACTCCCACTCTGGTCCATCGAGCAACGTTTCTTGATTGCGCCATAGTGGGCTCCCCACCTCAAATCGCGCCACAGTTCCAGGTCGCCGGATTCCGAAGGCTTATCGGATATACCGCAGGCGATCGCTCGCACGAGGCGTTTGTGGGCGGCTTGCAACCGCCCTCTTTGCTGCGCGTCGCCTGGACTCGGCAGGCTATCCATGAGTTCCCGGGAGACCGTCCAGGGATCGTGCCCCTGGAGAAGTTCCTGCAGCAGCTGCGTGAAATACGCATGCTCGATCTCCGTACCCGGCGCCGCATCGGCCTGGGCTTGCAGCCACCCTCCAAGGGCTTCCTGTGGGGGTACCGGAACGGCACGGGAGGGCGACGCCGACTGAAACTCGGCGTGGCGATCCTTGAGCTGCGTAGACCTGGCCTGAGTGAGGCGTTCGATGCGGTCCAAGGATTTCAGGATGGCTTCGGCCCTGGGCAGTCTTTTGCGGCATTTGGCGTTGCGTCGCGTTTTCCTGAGGAGGTGCACCGCGTCTAGCGTACTTTCCGGGGCACGGCACGCAGACCCGGCGAGGTGGGTGGAATGTGCCTCCATCACTGCCCCCTCGATTTCACGAAGGGCTGCATCGCTCGCGGCGGTGGCATAGGTATCCCCCCGCTTCGTATCCGTGTTGTGCCGTAGCTTCATGCGAGAGTAGGCGTGCACCAAATTGGAACGCACCAGCCGTTCCGGTTCCTGCCTGCCTCCCTGCGGTACCGGAGGAACGGAAGGTCCACCGACCGGCAAATGGGACGCCCCGGGACGCCCGGGTTCCCCAGCGGAGTACGGTTGAAACCTGCGTCCGGCCCGGCCAGCTCCCCTCAAAGCCGGACCCACGGGGCTTCCGCTGACCGCGGCGGTTGCCTGGGTGGCTTGCGGCTTCGTCCGGGATGGAGAGGGCCCGGCTGCCGGCACCTCGGCAACCTGCCTGCCGCGAAAGGGGGCTTTCCCGGGTTCCGAGGCGGCGCTGGGCGTGCTCTGACGGCGACTCGCGTCACCCGCCGCCTGCGGGCGTTCGGGGCGATCCATGTTTAGTTCCTCAGTTGGACATTGCGCTCGATTGGAGTGTCTCGAGGCTGCGCCGCTGCGGTTAGCCTCCACACCCAACGTTTGACACGCTCAAACGCGCGCGGTTCCCGGCCAGCTGTTCTTTTTGGCTACAATGCGGCCAACTGCGGACAAGGGGTTCCCATGTCAGTTCCGAGCCTGCGCGTCGTCCTGGCGGCGATGCTCGTGTTGTCGGCCGCGTGCACCGAAGAGCCCGCCACCGAGGGGCGCTTCGGGGACGTGACCGAGGCACGCGTTCTCGAAGAGGCCACCACCGGCGAGAACTGGTTGGTCAACGGCGGGCGCTTCAGCGGCGAGCACTTCAGCCCCCTGGAACAGATCACCGTGGCAAACGTCGACCAACTCGAACTGGCCTGGTACGCCGACATCCCCAGCTTCACCTTCGCGCTGGAGCCCATCGTCGTGGACGGCGTCGTCTTCCTGAGCGGTTCGCTCAGCCGGGTGTTCGCCCTCGATGCGGCGAGCGGCACGATGTTGTGGCAATTCCATCCCGACGTTCCGCTGGACATGAGTCTCGGCAACTCCTATGGCGCGCGTTTCAGCCGCGGCGTCGCGGTGTGGGAGGGGCGCATCTTCGTCGGCAGCGGGGATTGCATGCTGATCGCCATCGATGCCGCCACGGCGACGGAGCTCTGGAGGTCGCCCATCTGCGATACGCGCGAAGGCGTCGGCGCGCACATCCGTTCGGCGCCGCGGGCCGGGGGCGGCATGGTCTTCGCCGGCTACTCCGGCTCCACCAGCGCCAGGGGTTCGCTGGCGGCGTTCGATGCCGAGACCGGCAAGGAAGTGTGGCGCTTCTGGACGGTTCCGGGCGACCCGGCCAAGGGCTTCGAGACACCGGAACTCGAACTCGCCTCCGCCACCTGGACCAACGGCTGGTCAGAGATGGGCGGCGGTTCGGTGTGGGAGGGAATCCGCTACGACCCCGTTACCGGCAGCGTGTTCTTCGGCACCTCCGCCCCCGGACCGGGGAATCCCGCCGTGCGCGGTCCGGGCGATGCGCTGTTCGCGAACAGCATTATTGCGGTGGACGCGAAGACCGGTAAGTACAAGTGGCATTACCAGACCGTACCCGAGGACGCCTGGGACTACGACGCCGCCCCGCCGCTCATCGTGACGGACCTCCTGTTTCCGGCCGGCCCGGGGGAGGCCGGCCCCGGCACGGAACAGCGGCGCCGTGTCGTGTTGTCTGCGCCCAAGAACGGCTTCTTCTACGTGCTCGACGCCCACACCGGCGAACTGCTGGCCGCTGACCCCATAGTCGAAGTGAACTGGGCGACGCACATCGACATGGAAACGGGGCGCCCCGTGGAACGCGCCGAAGCACGCTACTACCAGGGCGAGAACGCGGGGCAGCCAGTTCTGGTCAAACCCTCGCCGGGCGGCAGCCACACCTGGCATCCCATGAGCTTCAGCCCGCTCACCGGCTTGGTCTACATCCCCGCAACGGACCTGGCCGCGACCTTCCTGGCGCTCAATCCCGCCGGGGACGAAGCGGGCGTCACCGACCGCGCCGGCTGGACATTCGAATTCGTGCCCAACGCCTGGGCGGATGAGGAACTCCCGGCCGACAGCGGTCAACTTCTGGCCTGGGACCCGGTGCAGCGCGAGGCACGCTGGACCGTGGCGCAGCCGGTGCCTTACAACGGCGGCGTGCTCTCCACCGCGGGCAACCTGGTGTTCCAGGGAACGGCGGGCGGCGACTTCAACGCCTACCGGGCGGATACGGGAGAACGCCTGTGGACGCGCAAGACCGGAACCCCGATCCTGTCGCCCCCGGTCACCTACCGGCTCGGCACGGAGCAGTACCTGCTGGCCGCCGCGGGTGTCGGCGGCGGCAACGGCGTAACCATCGCACCGTACATTTCGACCCCGGATGCCCAGGGGCCCGCGCGGGTTTTCGCCTTCAAGCTGGGCGGCGAGGCACAGATGCCGGCACTGCGCGATTTCACCCCCGTGCCGATACCACCGGAACAGGCCGCGAGCCGGGAGCAGATCGAGCGCGGCGAGTCGATCTGGCGCGCCGTCGCCTGCGAGTACTGCCACGGGGTATCGGTGGTGGGCGTCGGGCGCCAGATGGAAGACGCCGATGGCCGGCGCGTGCCCGGGGCGATCCCGGACCTGCGCTACATGGCGGCCGAGACGCACGCACAATGGAACGCCATCGTGCTCGCCGGCAGCCGCAGGCACCTCGGCATGCCCGCCTACCACGATGCCATGAGCGTGGAGGACGCCAGCGCCGTGCACGCCTTTGTGGTCGAGCAGTCCTGGAAGCTCTATCAGAAGTCGCTGACCAACTCGCTCACCACCCCGGACTAGAATCCTTGAGCAGCCTCGGCGTGGACAGATGAGTTGCACTTTCGAATTTCCTCTCCAAGTAGCGGAGCAACCATGACTAACGACGCGTCAAGCAACGCCCGCCCCCCTACGCCCCTCTGGCAGCGCGCGCTGCTCTGGCTAATCACGATCCTGTGCTTTGTGTGGCTGTACACCCGCATCGATGCCGCGGCGGCCCGCCAGGGCGCCTCGGCGGCCAGTTACCTGCTACAGGTCTTCGCAAGCGTCTCCTGGGGGACCTGGCTGGCGCTGATGATCCCCTACTCGGTGTTTTTCTTCCTGGTCGACTCCACGGTGGTGTGGCGCGTTGTCACCTGGTTCAACGCCCGCGTGCCCTGGAAGGGCATTCTGCCCATCCGGGCGAGCGCCTACATCATCTCGATCGTGAACGAGCAGGTGGGCAAGGGTGCGATGGCGCTCTACCTGAATCGCCGCGACGGCGTACCCGGCTGGGAAGTCGGCTCGTCGATGCTGTTCATCATGTTCTGCGAACTGCTCTATCTCACCTTCTGGGCGAACGTCGGCTACCTGCTGGCGGCCGACACCCTGCCGGCCGTGTTCGGGCTGGTGCCGTGGATCGGGCTGGGGGTGCTGCTGCTCTTCATCCTCTGGGTCGCCTACTTCCGCGGCATCATCCCCGTGGGCAAGGCGCTGCGTGAGCGATCGATACTGAAGGCTTTCCGGGAAGCCTCGCCGCTTCGCTACGTCATCGTCGCCGCGATCCGCTCTCCCGCCCTGCTCGGAGCCGTCGTGGTCTACACCCTGGCGCTACGACTGTTCGGGGTCGAAGCCTCCTTCCTCGACATGCTGGGGGTACTTCCGGTGATCTTCTTCGCGGCCGCGATTCCGACCCCGATGCGTGCCGCCGCCATCACCATCTGGGTGGTGCTGTTCCCCGACAACGCGGCGCAGCTCTCCGCCTTCGGGCTCGTGATGCACAACTTCTTCATCTTCTTCAACGCGGCGATCGGCCTGCTGTTCCTGCGGCGCGCCAACCGGGAACTGTTCGGATAGGGATGTGAATCGGAAGGGAACTCTCATGAAAACCTGCATTGCCGCCACCTTTTCCGCAGCCGTTCTCACGGGCGCACTGGCGTTGGGTTCGGCCGCGGCGGCCGGCGCTTTGGCCGAGGTCGCCGGCGCTTCGGCCGAGGTCGCCGGCGCTTCGGCCGAGGTCGCCGGCGCTTCGGATGACGGTGCCGGAACGCACGGGGCCACGATGAAGGAACTCCCGCAGGGGCAGGTTCGAATCGAGGCGCTGGGTGACGAGTTGGTGCTGCACACCTACCTGTCGAACGGCCTTGGCTCCGGTTCGGGTTCGGTCACCACCTTCGTCTTCGAAAGCGGCGACAACCTGCTGGTGTTCGATACCCAGTTCTACAAGCCTTTCGCCGAGGAAGCGAAAGCCTACATCGAGAGCCTCGGCAAGCCGGTGGACAAGCTCATCATCAGCCACGGCCACCCCGACCATGGTTTCGGTTACGCCTACATGAAAGGCCTGGGCGAGCTTTGGGGTACCGCCAACGTCATCGAGGAATCGAGGCAATCGTTTCCGTTCTACGCGGAAATCCTGAAGCAGAGCATGGGGGACGAGGCCGCGCAGCTCATGCCCCTCGACGATCTGCCGATCGCCTCGGCCACTCTGCAGCTTGGCGAGTACGATTTCGACGGCACCACCTTCGAGTTTTTCGAAATGCCCACGCAGGAGGCCGGAACGGAGATGTTCGCGATCATTCCCGAACACCAACTCCTGATGGTATTCGATGCGATCATCCCCGATGGCCATGAACTGGTCATCGGGGCCGGCATGGCGACGCTGCCGGCACAGATCGAAAAGGGCATGGCGATGCTCGATGCCCTTGAAGCCGACCGGCGTTTCGACCGCATCGTCTTCGGTCACGGGATCGAGCCGAAAGGACGCGAACAGCTGGCGCTCGCCCGTGAAAGCCTCGAGATCTACGCGGAAATCGGCCCGCAGGCTTCGTCGGCCGCGGAGTTCATCCGCATGGCCGCCGAAAGAAAGCCGGGCTGGAAAGACCGTTACCTGAGGATGACCGCCGGCAGCCTTTATCGTTAACATGCGGCATCGCATCGATGCCTGGAAGGAGGGAGGACCCATGCTCCAGCGACTCGCATTCGTCATCGCCATGGCCATCGCACTGGCCGGCTGTTCGCCGAAAGAGCTTGCCGACCTTGCCTACAAGATGGAGAGATGGCCGGGCCAGCGCCTCGGCGGTACCGAGCAGCCCATCCCCGCCGATTTCGAATTCGTCAACCGGTGGGAGCATGACCTGGTCCAGCTGAAAGTCAGCGGCGACCTGCTGCCGCACGTGGTCACCATCTGGGCCGTAGCCATAGGCGACTCCATCTATCTCTGGACGGCTCCCTCCACCGGCTGGAACCAGCGCATCGAAAAGCGGCCCGACGTCTGGATTCGCGTTGGCGACGACGTGTATGCCCTGCAAGCCTCCCTGGTCGAGGACGCCGAGCAGCGCCAGCGCGTCTTCGAGGCATTCATGGCGAAATACGACAAGGGTATCCGGAAGCTCTTCGGAGGCCTGGAGCCCGCCGCGGAATACTTCGAGATCTTCTATCGCCTGGCGCCACGGAGCTGACTGCGCCCCTTACAACACACCGAAGCGACGCGAAGGCTCGTACAGCCTCGCCTTGGAGCGGGCTGGCACAGTTTGCGGACCAAGGAGGCTCGCGATGGGAAAAATCAAGGTAATCAACACCATGGAGCTCGACCCGATCGAGATGGAAGGTCTTGGCGACGATGTCGTCGTGCGCCCGGCCATCGGCCCGGCCCAGGGCTCCAACCGGATCCAGATACTGCATTCCATCGCCGAAGAGGGCTTCGAGGCAGAGGCGGTTCCCAGCGAGGGTCAGGACGAGGTCGCCTACGTCATCTCGGGGGAGGTCGAACTGGAGAGCGGGGGCACACGCCATCGTCTCGGTCCGGGTTCACTGTTTTTCGTCCCCCCGAAAACGACCTACAAGTATCGGGTAATCAAGGGACCTCACGAGGTAATCGGGATCTTCTCGCCGCCAGCCCAGGAGTAGCTTCTTCGCGCCGGGAGCGTGGGCCGCTCTATTCCGCCGGTCTGGGCGCCGCCGCGCGCCAGATTTCCAGCAACTCGGCATGAGTCTTCACCATTGCCTGGTCGGCGATGTAGCGCATCGCATCCTCCATGCGCTCCGGGTCGGCAGGCCGCAGGCCGTCTGAAACCGCGACCGTGAAGTAACCCAGGTTCGATGCCGTCATCAGGGTCGGCAATACGCCGACTTCCGCGCCGACCCCCACGACAACCAGCGTCCTGATGCCGTTCCAGCGCATCATGCTGTCGAGCGGGGTCGCAAAAAAGGCATCCGGACGATACTTCCGTATCAACCAGTCACCGGGCACGGGTTCGACCGCATCGGCGATCTCCCACCCGGGCGTGCCTTCGACCGCCCAGGCGCCGCCGACGGCGCCCGGCCCGGCCAGGGGGCTCCGCAGCATGCGGTCGGAAACCGTGGACCGGTCGGCGTAATTCGTCCACCTGACATAGGCCACGGGCACGTTCTTGGCCCTGGCCTGTGCAAGGAGCCCGGCAATGGGCTTGAGAATCCCGTCGGCATCGATGCGCCTGCCCGCTCGGTCGAACGCACCCCCCTTGCCGATGAAGTCGTTCTGCATCTCATGCACGAGCAACAGGGTATGTTGTGGATTGAGGACTTCCGCGTCGGTGCGCGGGATCTGCCGCTCCCGGAAGTCGACGGTAGAGTTGGGGTCCGCCGTCCGGGGCGCCGCATCATTTGGCAGCGGCTCCCCGGCAGTTGCTGAAACGACCGCGGTGGGGGCAGCGGCGGTTTTTGTCCAGATCTCCTCCATCTCGCGCGTGTTCTTGATGATGGCCGAGTCGCGCAGGAACTCCATTGCGTTTTCCCCCCGCCCGGGATAGGCGGCTGCGATGGCATCCTCTACAACCACCGGGAAGTAGCCCATCTCCGCGGCCGTCAGCACCGTGGGCATGATGCCGACTTCCGCGCCGAGCCCGACGATCACCATGGTCCTGATGCCGTTCCAGCGCATCAGCGCATCGAGCGGGGTCGAGAAGAAAGCGTCCTGCCGCCACTTGGGCAGCACCCAATCGCCGGGCGCGGGCTTGATGGCCTCGGGGGCCTGCCAGCCCCAGGACCCCTCGATGTTGGATGGCGGGTGGGCTCTGCCGGCCTCGGTACGCCGGCCGCTGCACACCGGGGTCTCCCGGGCGCATGACGCATCGTCGTCCGTGGCGCCGTAGGCGTCCCGGGTCCACCGGACATAGGCCACCCGGACGTTCTTCGCCCGGGCGGCCGCGAGCAGCCTGGCGATGCGTTCCACTTCGGCATCCATGGCGTAACGCTGGCCCACCTGGTCGGCGACGCCACCCTTCGAGACGAAATCGTTCAGCATCTCGTGCACCACCAGAACCGTGTGCTTCGGGTCGAGAATCGCCTCGTCTGAGCGGGGGACCTCACGGCCCTGATAAGTCACCGTGGAGCTGGCCGGCTTCTCGGGGGGTTCGGCTTCCTGACTGAGGCGGTAGAAGCGCCACTCGGGCAATGGATCGTACGCCGCAAGCCCCTGTTTCCATGTCTCCGTGTGGCCGTATTTGGCGGCGTAGCTGCGCTCGACTGCTTCGATCACGCCGGGATCCTCCACGCGCTCCCATGTGCCGCGGTAGATCCTGCCGTCAATTCGGGCCGCTCCCTCGCCATTGCGCGCGACGTGGTTCTCCCAGGTCCGGTGGCCTTCCCAGCCCCCGCCGGCGCTGAAACTTCCGACATGGAGATCTCCGTCATGCACGGCGCACCAGAGCGTCACGGAGTGCGGGATGCCGTACCAGGTGGCGGTCTCGAGGTAGCAGTCCTCGAATGCATTCGTGAAGGTCCAGTCCGTGACCGGTGTGGAGACCTCTTCGCCGCTCAGCCACGCGCCCGGTCGGCTGACGCCAGGGTCACAGCCAGCTGCGCCGAAGAGCGCTGTCAGCAGGAAAACGGCAATCCGGCTGTGTCGCATGGACGGCTTCCTCCTCCCGTGGTGCGGAGAAACGAGCATATCAGGTAGCGGTAACGACCATTCCCGAGTCTGCCATCGTCACAAGCCGCCCCTCAAGCGGCCGCTCGCGCCACCGCGGCGAACACCGCCGCGTTTGACGCATCCGGGTCCGGGCCCCTGAGCGGCAGCGCCAGTACCTCGCCCATCCCGGCTGCGATCCAACGTTGCAGCCCCGCTGCCACCTCCGCTTCGGTTCCCGACACCACCAGGTCATCAATCAGTTCATCGCTGTAACCGCCCTTCACGTCGAAGCCCGCGGCAGCGAACATGCCCCGGTAGTTCGACACCCGGGCGTACATCCCGAGTTGCTCGCGGGCCATGGCGCGCACGGCATCACGGTCGGTGGTCACCGCGACGGGCACATGCGCCACCAGGGGCGGCGCCTCGCGCCCGGCGCCCTCCGCCCCGCGCTCAAGCGCCGGTAGCGCCACACCGGTCAGGTATTTCAGCGGGCACATCCAGGAAATCGCACCGTCCGCCGTTGCTCCGCACAACTCGAAAGACTTCGGGCGCAGCGCCGAGGCCATCACAGGCACGGCCGCATCCGGATTGACGCGCCAGCGCAGTGATACGTGCTCACCCTCGAACTGGACACTGCCCTCGCGCAACAGCGACCGGACGATGTGCAGGTACTCCCGCAGGTTGGTCAGCGGCTTGCTGTACGCCTGCCCATACATCCGCTCCACGAAGAAAGCCGTCGACGGGCCGATTCCAAGGCGGAACCGGCCGGGGCCGAACTGATCTACCGCCATGGCCTCTTCGGCGAAGGTCACCGGCTGCCGCGACCAGGTGTGCACGATCGAGTTGCCGAGCAGGATGCGCCCGGTCTGCTGGGCTGCGGCGGCAAGCACCGGCATCATGTCGCCGACGCCGGCCGCGCCCATCGTCGCCCACGCCGCCTGAACGCCGGCGGTCTCGGCCTGCTGCACCTGCGCCACGAAAGCCGGGCCGCTCGACGCGTGTATTGCTACTCCGTACATCCCATTACCTCACTGTCGGTTGCAACGCCCGCTCTGCGGGTTTCACAACATGCGCGCGATGCGCGACTAAAAAATGCGATACCAGAATGCTGCAGGTAACGCCTGGTCAACGTGCGCGGTACGACTCGATGCGCTCCATCAGCGGATCGAAGGAGCGGAGGAAACCGTCGAGGTCGTGGTAGCGCGCGCCATGAATGTACTCCGTCACGCCAAGCTCGGCGAGCCCATCGAGCCGGTCCATGTCTTCGGCGGCCGACCGCCGCCCGAGGGCGCCGCCCGCTGCAACTTCCGGAATGCCGCGGCCGGCGTCGGCAAAGCGCGCGCGCAGTTCCCTTATTGCCGGCTGCAGCACCGACGGGTCGTCGCCCATCGGCATCCAGCCGTCACCCAGGCGTGCCGCGCGGTCGAGCGCATGGGGCGGGGCGCCGCCGACCCAGATGCGCGGACGCGCGGGACGCGGGCGGAATACGAATGGCTGGCCGTTGGACGTGGTCAGGTCGTCATCGGCATCGAAGGCATCGCGCAGGAAGGTTAGCGTCTCGTCGGTGACCCGGCCCCGGCGCCGGCGGTCGACGCCGACGGCGCGGAACTCCGCTTTCATCCAACCGACGCCGACGCCCAGTTCCAGGCGGCCGCCCGAGAGTTCCTGGACCGTGGCGATGGCCTTGGCGGTGGGCAGGGGCGGCCGGTAGGGCAGGATGAGCACGGCCGTGCCGATGCGGATGCGTTCGGTCGCCGCCGCGAGCCAGGCGAGCGAGGTCAGGGGATCGAGATAGCGTCCGCCGGAACCCTCGGTGTCGTCCGGCGGGATGGCAATATGATCCGGAACCCACAGCGCATCCAGGCCGGCCTGTTCGGCGCGCCGCGCGCTCTCCCGCAGAACGCCGGCGTTGGCCGCGGTACCCATCAGTCTAAGTGCGAACCCGAATCGCATGTGCCGCGCTCCGAATGCAAGGGAATTTGCAGGTTAGTATCGTCGCCGGCCGGCGCGGCTGTCCAGGGAACGCCTGTGCTGCCGTCTCCGCTCTCCGGACCGGAGCAGCGGCAGCCAGTGAACGCCCACGACACCTGCTACGAATAGCTCGACCGTTCAGGAAGCCGGCGGCAACCCCACTTCACACTCCACAATCCCCTTAGCCCGCATATCTCACCAACTTTCGTCGCGAGGGCGTCGAGGCGCCGTCCCACGTGCCCGCGCGGACCGGAGGGCACCGCCGGCGTACTTGACAGTACGTCAAGGTGCCCGGAGGGAGCACGGGCACGTGGGGCGAGTGCATCGGCGTCCGCAGCAGGAAGTTGGTGAGATATGCGGGTTAGATGCGCCCCGACTCGTTCAGGGTCCGTGGAACTCCGGGGCATGCCCGATGTCAACGCAATGTTGCCGAACGAAGCCCGCACCCGGCAACAGGCATAGCAGGCTCAATGGGGAATTCGAAATGATGCCATCATCCGGTCTTGATTCGTTTGTCGCTGCTGCACGGGCGGGCGGCAACGCGGAAATACACTTCGATCCAGACAGCGGGCGGCTCCGTTTCAACAGAAGCAGTAATCTGAAGAACGCCGCAGGGTGGTTGACCAACAAGCTTGGTATGGCTCGCGCGGTCAATACCAGGACAATCGCCACATACGATCGCTTTCTTGACGTGCTGGCTGGCGACCGTCGCGGCGCGGCACATCTGCAGTGGGCAATCGGCACTCTTGCCGGCGACCGGGTAGCCAACAAACCACTTACGTCGCACAGAGTCAGGCAGATTCTGACGGAGATAGATCGGCGAAACGCCGACACCGATCCTGAGGCCGGCCGGCTGTTGCCTGGGGCGGGCTCCGCCTCTGCCTCCGGGTTCGATCGAACGTCGCGCACGGCAGTTTCCATCTCGAGTTCATCGAGTGAACCGATAGACGAGAACGGGGCTACCGGTGGCAGTGAGGCGGACGACCTGCCACTGCTGAACCCCTGACGTATCCGGCGCACCCACCGGAAACGGATTCCGGCGTCAGGCGCCCCGCGCGGACGACGCCAGCTCAGAGATAGTCGAAGTCGTAGCGGTTCGCGCTCGAGACGATATGGCCGACCGAAGGCGACGGGAAGTGCGACGTCAGAATGAGCGTCTCGGTATCGCAGTGGGCCCTGAGGAATTTCTTCCGGGTTGTTGCCGCCAGAACCAGGTCGAAGTCGGAGTTGCAGCTCCAATCCGGCTCGACGAGCTGTAGCGGGCTGTGTATCAGGTCTCCGCACATGGCTGCACGATGCGGGCCGGACCTGAGGTGAACAGCCACATGGCCGGCCGTGTGGCCGGTCGCCGGTTCGAGCCATAGCTCATCGTCCAGTGCGTAGTCCATGTCCACCAGCACAGCCTGTCGCGCTTCCATCACCGGCAGCACGTTGTCGAGGAAGAGCTGGTGCCCCTCGGCCTCCGTGGCCGCATATTCCTCGCGCGAGAACACGTATTTCGCATTGCGGAAGGTCGGCTTCCACCGGCCATCCACAAGGCGCGTGTTCCAGCCGCAATGGTCCGAGTGCAGGTGCGTGCAGAAGACGAAGTCGATCTCGTCGGGATGCGCGCCCGCCGCCGCCAGGCCGGCCAGCCAGCGTTCGTTTTCGCGCTGATGCCAGGCGGGCGGTTCGGCATAGTTCTTGTCGCAGCCGACACAGGTGTCGATGAGAATGCAGTGGTGGCGCGTACGCACCAGGTAGGAGACCACCGGCATGACCAGGCAGCCGGTACGTGGGCACAGGGCCTTCGGCACCAGCCAATCCCGGTAGGGTTCCACCGCCTCGGGTATTGCGTCGTCGAACAAGTCGGTGGGCAGGTAGACGGGAATCTCGTGCTCCACGATCCGGTGGACGGTGATCTCACCCAGTTGCATTGCGGTCACGAATCCCTGCACCTCCTGTTCGCGGACAAGGTTGTCGAACGAGTCACGGCGGCACTGGTTCGCGGCCATCGCGCCCGGCTCGGGCATCGCCTCGCCAGGCGTTGCCCGTTTTACCGAGTTCAATCATAGTGGGTTGCCGGCGATCTTCCGACCGTGGGTGGCACATCGACTTGAAAGAACCGGGCATCATCTCGCTCTGCGGCGTCTCGAAGCGCAACGGCCGGAGAAGCAGGCATTGCACTTCGCTGCATCCTCCGAACTCGCAAACGCCGTACGGGGCCACACGGCCTGTCCGGGCGACCGCAGCTACTGCCACGGCTGTCTTCCCGAACTGGAAGAACCCGTGGCCGGCGCCGTGCAGAACACCGAGGCATCACCGGCCGGCCGGGTCGAGCAGATGAGCGGTCCGGCACCCGAGCAGTTGGTAACGCGAACCTGGTCGCGGCCGTTCGAGCGCCCCGAGACCATCCCCGACTCGGCAGACATCGTCATCATTGGCGGCGGCATCGTCGGTGTGTCTGCCGCCTGGTTCCTGGCCAGGCAAGGCGTGCGGGTGGCCTTGTGCGAGAAAGGTCATGTGGCGGGCGAGCAGTCGGGGCGCAACTGGGGTTGGGTACGGCAACAGGGCCGGGATGCGCGCGAGATGCCGATGATCGTCTCGAGCCTCAATATCTGGCGCGGGCTGGCCGAGGCAATCGGCGAAGACGTCGGCTTCGCGCAGACCGGGTGCCTGTATGCCGCCCGAACCGAGGACGAACTCGAGGGCTACGCGGCCTGGTTGCCCACCGCGCGGGACCACGGTCTCGATACGCGCATGGTCTCCGGCGACGAGGTCGCGCGCTTCGCGCCCGGCGCTGCCGGCAAATGGAAGGGCGGTATCTACACCGCGAGTGACGGTCAGGCCGAACCGCACATGGCTGCTCCGGCAATCGCCCGGGCCGCGGTTCGGGGCGGCGCCTCGATCCTGACGGCCTGCGCGGCGCGCGGAATCGAAACGCAAGCCGGGCGGGTATCTGCTGTCGTGACGGAGCGGGGTACGATCAGGACATCCGTGGCGCTCTGCGCGGCGGGAGCCTGGACATCGATGTTCTGCCGGTCTCTTGCCATCCCGCTGCCGCAACTCACCCTGAACGGCACCGTCGTACGCACGGCGCCCGGGCCCGAAGCGCTGAACACCTGCCTCTGGGACCACAAGGCCGGCATACGGCGCCGGCAGGACGGCGGATACAACGTGGCGCACAGTTCATTGCTCGAACACCCCATCGTGCCCGCCACATTCCGCTTCGCGTTCAGGTATCTGCCGGCCTTCCGCAAGGAGTTCGGGGGTGTGCGCCTGTCGATCGGCCGCGAGTTCATTGATGCCTGGCGAACGCCCGGGCGCTGGCCGCTCGATGCGCCCTCGCCGTTCGAGAAGGTCAGGGTACTCAATCCGCAGCCGCGACCGCGGGCCGTTGCCCGCATCCGCAACATCCTGGCGGAACGGTTTCCGTCGTTGGCAGGCATCGCCATCGCCGAGGCCTGGAGCGGCGTGGTTGAAACAACGCCCGACGCCGTGCCGGTGATTGACGAAGCCGAGACGCTGCCGGGCTTCTACATCGCCACCGGGCTCAGTGGCCACGGCTTCGGTATCGGCCCCGGCGCCGGCAAGGCGATCGCCGGGTTGCTGACGGGCGCCGACACCGGTATCGACCTCTCGGCATTCCGGCACAGCCGGTTTTTTGACGGTTCGCCGATACGCCTTCAGGCCTGACGGGACGACCCCGGTCGATGCCGGTGCCGGGCCGGCCGTTTCGATGGTCGAACTACCCGCGAGGCAGACAGTCCGGAACGATTTCCGGTAAGCAGGGCTGTTGCGACAACCGCGGCCGCGAGACTCGCGGAGGCGCGGTTCGAGCGCAGGGGAGGGTTTGCACCATTGCTCAATCGCCTTCGAACAAGGCGGCATACGTCTCCTGCATCTCGCGCTCGCAGTGACTCAGGACCGACTCGACATCCGTCTCTTCGAAGCCAAGTTCCGTCATGACTTCCGCCGTGTGCGCGCCAAGCGGCGGCGGCGCCCCCGGCTGGCCCGCGGGCGTAGCGCTGAAGTCCACCAGGGCGCCGACCGTGCGCGTCTCGCCGACGTCGGGCAGTTCGAGGTCGACGACGTAGCCGTTGGCCAGGTTCTGGGGATCCGTCAACACATCTTCGTAGTCGCGCACGCGCTCGCAGATAATGTCCGGCTGCGCGGCGACGAAACGGGCCAATTCGTCGTAGGTTTTCGAGGCGAAGGCTTCGCTCATGCGCCGCCGTATCTCGGCGACGCCCGCCTCGCTCCCGAAGAAGCCGATCCGCTTGCTCACCGCATCCCATTCTTCCATCAGGATTACTTCCGGCCTGCCGTAGAAGATCCAGAAAGCGGCCCAGGCCTCCTCCGTCAGCGCCGCGACGAACCACACCTGCACGCCGTCCGAAGTTACATAGACACCGTAGGGCCCCACGATGTTGGGATGGTGGGTACCGGCCCGGGTCAGGCGGGCGCCGGTGAGCGCCGCGTGTTGCAGTTCCCACATCTGCAGCCACAGTTGCGCGCCCAGGGACGATGTCTGCACCAGTTGCCCCCGGCCGGTGGCAGCCCGGTTCAGCAGCGCCGTGACGCAACCCAGGGCCAGTTGCATCGCGCCTGCATGGTCCGCGACGGCCACGCCCGGCGGCATCGCCATCTCGCCGGGCCGGCCACTCATGCTCGCCAGCCCGCCCCGCGCCTGGGCGGCACCGTCCAGCATCGCCCTGTCCGCATCCGGGCCGCGCGGCCCAAATCCATTGACGTGCCCGACCACCAGTTGCGGATACCGCGTCGGCAGTTCGCCAAGGTCGAGCCCCATCCGGGCGAGGGCGGATGCACGGTAGTTGGAGAGAAACAGGTCTGCTTTCTCCAGCAGCTTCGCCATGACCGCGCGGCCGAGGTCCGTGTGCAGGTCGAGCGTCACGGAGCGCTTCGCCTTGTTCATGGCGACGAATTGCGACCCCGGCGCGTCTTCCGGCAGCGGGTTGTCGACGCCCCGGTGATAGCGGCTCGGGTCGCCGATGGGCGGTTCCACCTTGACGACCCGGGCGCCCATGTTCGCAAAGTAGAGGCCCGCGCCCGGACCCTGAATGGAAGTCGCCAGTTCCACCACGTTCAGACCTGCGAGCGGGCCCGGCATCGTCAACCTCCCGCCCCCGTAGTTTGCAATCGCATCTTCGTCACCATCGCCTCAGAGTTGCTCGGTCAGCTCCCCGAGCGCGCCACGCTGCAGGATTTTGCCCAGGAAGTCGAGATCGTAGGCCGCCTCGGGATCCTCGCGCACCAGTTCGTCGACGATGTGGGCATCGGCGCCCACCAGGATGCGCCAGCGTTCCTGCCGCACGCCGTCGAGGATGATCGATGCAGCCCGGGCCGGGGTGGTGGGAGCGTTGTCGCGGAAGTCGGCCCGCTGCTGCGCGACGGCCGTGCGGATGTGGTCGTCGGACTCGTTGCCGACAGGAAGACCGGCAACCACCATTTGCCCGCGAATCTCCGCAACCTGTTCAGCGGACAGTTCCGCGGGTTCCGGCGCGCCGAGCACGCGGCTCGAGTTGATGGCGATGGAGGTGCCGATGTGCCCCGGCATGACCAGCGCCACCTTCACGTGCGGCGCGTGCACGCGCAGGTCGGTGATCAGCGCTTCCGAGAAACCCTTTACCGCGAACTTGGCCGCGCAGTACGGCGTGTGGGGCACCGTGGGGCCCAGGCTCGCCCAGAAGCCGTTGATGCTGGAGGTGTTGACCAGGCAGGCCTCGTCGCTTGCCACCAGCAGGGGGATGAAGGCCCGGGCGCAGTAGTACACGCCATACCAGCAGACGCCGAAAACCCGCTCCCACTCCTCCCGGTCACCGTCGATGAATGCGACGGGGCTGCCGATACCGGCGTTGTTGAACAGCAGGTGGATGCACTCCGCTTCGTGCTGCTCCACCACCGCATCGCGGAACGCGAGTACCTGGGCCTCGTCTGCGACATCGCACTGGTGCGTGGTGACCCGCACGGCATCGCTGCACATCGCGGCCGTCTCGGCGAGGCTGTCCGCGAAAATGTCGCAGGCCGCCACATCGCAACCTGCCGCCGCGAGCTGAACCGTGAGTTCGCGCCCGATACCGCTTCCGCCACCGGTGACGACCGCGAGCTTGCCGTTGAAATCCTTCATGTTGAATCTTCCTTCCCGGACGGCGACGGCCGGATCTCCGGCTCAGTCGTCAACGTCGGTGGTCGCTGTTTTAGTAGTGTTAGAGAGCCCTGCACAAGCGGCGCGAATCGAGTATGGCGCAGTGAATGTCCCGCGACGATACGGCATCGCCGACCTTGTACAGTTCGAAACCCCGATCGTGCCTGCCGTTCGCCGCCTGTGGCAAGCCGGCCAGCAGCCTGGCCGGGTCGAGCGCACCACTATTGTATGATCCGGGCCTCAGTTCCTCGAAGAGGCCATCGGCGGGAACGGTACCGCGCTCGACCACAACCTGGTCAGACAGGCGGTCCTCGATCTTTCCCGTCAATTCGTTCGCAAAGACCGAGCGTAGCCGCGTACCGGCCCGCTCCACTTTCTCGAGCCGCAGGTCCGGCGTGAGTTTCACTCCCTTCTCATAGTAGTGCTGCAGGTAAACCGGGTAGTTGCAGTAGCCCGCACTCTCCGCCGCGTGATGACCGCGAATGGCAAGTTCGACGTCTGCCCCCGTATCGGCTAACACCTCGGCACAGGACGCTCCCGCATGGTCCCCGAGTTCGTCGCAAATCAGCACCTTGTCCGCGACGGCCACGCTGCCGCTCAGGATGTCCCGAACGCTGTTGCAATGCTCGTGACCTTCGAGCCACTCGAGGTCGGGGAGGCCGCCCGTGGCGACTATCACCACGTCCGGGCGGAGTTCCGTCACGACATCCGGATCGGCATGGATCGACAAACGGATATCCACGCCCAGGTGCCCGATCTCGCGGGCCAGCCAGTCGGTAACGCCCCCAATCTCGCGCCGCCACCCCGCTTTCGCCGCCAGCGCGACCTGCCCGCCCAGACGGTCGGTGGCTTCGAGCAGCAGCACTTCATGCCCCCGCGCAGCGCTGACCCGCGCGGCCTCGAGACCGGCCGGCCCGCCACCCACCACCACCACGCGCTTGACGGCCCTGGCGCCGGACACATCGTGCGGCAGGGTCTTTTCGCGCCCGGTCGAGGGGTTGTGAATGCAGAAACGATGGTCCATGCAGAACGTTGCGCCGACACAGGGCCGAATGCGCTCTTCCTCGCCGGCTTCGATCTTCCGGACGATGTGCGGGTCGGCGATGTGGGCGCGCGTCATGCCCACCATGTCGACGATGCCCTCGTCAATGACCCGGCGCGCGGTTGCCGCGTCGACGATGCGGCAGGCATGGAAGGTGGGCAACGTGAGTTCCCGGGTGAACGCCTGTACCCGGTCGAGGTAAGGCGCCTTCGGTGCCGACATGCCCGGCATCAGGTTGACGTAATCGATCTCGGTATCGACACGGCCGAAGTTGAGATTGAGAAAGTCGACGAGCCCGGATCGTTCGTGCATCTGCGCAATCTCGAGGCAGTCGTCTTTCGACAGGCCGCCCTGAAGATTCTGATCGATGGCGATGCGAATGCCGACAATGAAGTCATCGCCGGCCTTGCGGCGGATCTCTTCGAGCACCATGAAGCCGAAGCGCAGCCGGTTCTCGAGCGAGCCGCCGAATTCATCGGTGCGGTTGTTCCAGGCCGGCGACCAGAACTGTTCGGGCAGGTGCGCCTGGCCGACCACCTCGCACCCGTCCAGGCCGCCTTCCCGGCAGCGCCGCGCGGCCTCGCCGTACGCGGCGACGATACGGTCGATGTCGGCACGGTCCATGACCTTGGGGAAGCCGCCGTCCACCTCCCGCGTTCGCGAAGACGAGACGCTCGGCAGCCAGTCGAACGCCCTCGTCCTGGCGCGCCGGCCGAGGTGGGTGACCTGGCACATCAGGGCGCAGTCGTATCTGTGTATTCGCTCTGCAAACTGCTGAAAGTGAGGAATGATCGAGTCGTCGTCCAAGGTGAGCACCCCGGAAGACGTCGCCGAGTCCTGCGCCACGGCGGATGAGCCGCCGAACATGGTCATGGCGATGCCGCCCCTGGCCTTTTCCTCGTGGTAAAGCTGTTCCCGTTCCCGCGGGGCGCCGTCGACCGCGTACAGCATGGTGTGGCTGGTGCTGATGATGCGGTTCTTGAGCGTCAGGTGCTTGAGTTGAAACGGTTGCAGGAGCGGGTCTGTGTGGGTCATGTCCGTGAGTTCGCTCGCTTTCGATGCATGATATATGGGGTGAGGGTCAATTTGCCGGGCAAATTGACCCTCACCCCATATATCCCCACTTCTTATCCTTGAGCCCTTTTATCCCAACCACTGAGGGCGAGCGCGAATCGGGGAATTCAATATAATGACTATCTGTACATTTACATTGACATATTGTTTATTTAAGTATACAACTGTTGCCGTAAGAGTATTGGGGGATCTCGCCATGGGCAGCATGTGCAAACATCGGTCGTCACTGTTCCCGCTGGTATTCAGATTGCGGTGCACGGCTCGCACCCTGCTCGCCGGTCTGCTGCCGCTGCTCGGATTGATCGCCGCCGCGGGTTCCGTGAGCCAACCCGCCTTCGGCGCGGACACCGACGACGACATCGAAGAAATTCTGGTCACCGCCCAGCGGCGTTCGCAGAATCCCCAGGATGTTCCGCTGTCCATGACGGTGCTGGGCGGAGCGGACCTCCGGGACCTCAACCTGCGTTCTACCGGGGAACTCGGGTCTCAAGTGCCCAACCTCAAGATCTTCAACGACTCGGGTGAAAACGGCGCCGTCCAGATCGTGATCAGGGGCGTCTATTCCTCCGGTCAGACCTACATGGTCGGCCCATCGGCGCTGGTCTATGCGGACGATGTCCTGCTGGACAGCTATCTCTCGCAAGGACTCGCGTTCTTCGATGCGCAGCGGGTTGAAGTGTTGCGCGGGCCCCAGGGCACGCTCTTCGGTCGCAACTCTACCGCGGGCGCCGTGCAGGTCATCAGCAACCGGCCCGGCGATGACGGCTATGCCGAGGTGAGCTATGGGTCGTTCGACAAGACCCGTTTCGAGGGTGCGGCGGGCGGTGCGATATCGGAAACCGTCGGCATCCGTATCGCCGGGTTCTATGGCCAGCAGCAAGGCTGGTTCGAAAACGTTCACACCGGTGAAGACCTCTACGACTCGGATGCGTTCGCCCTGCGGGGACTGCTCGAGCTGACTCCCAGTGAAAACGTGGACATTCTCCTGAAAGTTCAGCACGCTGAAACAGACCAGCATCCGCTGGTCTGGCAAAGCTCCATTCCTAATCCTCACGCCTTCACGGGTTTCGGGTTTAACGATTCATACCTGTTCAATCCCGGTCCCGACAGCGATTACGAAAGAGGCAACCTCAGTTTTGACGGCGGTGAAATCGAGGATACGTTCGAAGATACCCAGGTCAGCATGACGCTGAACTGGGATCTCGGGGACGTCCGGCTGACTTCGGTTACCGGCTACGAGAAGTATGACTTTTCGTTTCTGAACGACGCGGACTCGACGGCTACCGACATATTCCACTTCTACAACGCCGTCGAGTATGAGGGCGTCACACAAGAGGTTCGGCTGACATCGGAGACCGACTCCGCCTTCCAGTGGATTGCCGGCGGCTTTTATCAGGACGGTGAAATGACGAGCAAGGTCTCCGATGACTTTACCGATCTGTTCATCCTGTTCGGCCTGTCGATTCCCGGCACGGGTTTCGGCGACATGGACCGCATCGACCACGACTCCAAGAGTTGGGCAATCTACCTGCATACCGACCATGCCTGGTCGGAGAAATTCAAGACAACACATGGAATCCGCTACACGCGGGACAAACTGAGCCGCGTTCGGACCGCGCTCAATTCGACCGCCTTTCCCCGCTCATCACGACTCTCATTCGTCGATCTCTCCATTCATAACGACTTCGGGTCGGATCCGCTGGTCGTCGACCATGCCGACAGTGCAAAGACAGACGAAGTCACCTGGCGCGTGGCGGCCGAATACGCAGCCACCGAAGATGCCCTTCTCTACGCCAGCATATCCACCGGGTACAAGGCCGGGGCATTGGGTGCATTCTGGAATTCCCTGGAAAACCAGTTCGTTTTCGTGAACCCAGAAACCGTGGTTTCCTACGAGTTGGGCATCAAGAGCCTGTTGGCGGAAGGCCGTCTGATGATCAATGCGGCGGTCTTTTTCTACGACTACGAAGACTATCAGACGTCGGCCACCGTCGGCACGACGTTCAGCTTTTCCCGCAGCGACGTCAATATACCGCAGACGGAAATCACGGGATTCGAGTTGGAGGTGTCGGCAACGCCGGCCGAAAACCTGCTGATGAAAGTCGGCGTGGGTTATGCCGATGCGGAGATCGAGAAATACGTCTCCAACGCACTGGAGGATCTGTCCGGAAACACGCCGCCGCGTTCCGCGGACCTGGACATCAACGGTCTCGTTCGTTACGACCTGCCGGTCCCCGGGGGAACGCTGTCACCGCAAATCGACTTCGACTACGTCGGCAGGTTCTATCCCGACCTGGAAAACACGCAAAAACTTGGCGACTTCTGGCGATTCAATGCGCGTCTGACATACCGGCATAGCAACACTGGTGTCAGCGCAAACCTGTTCGTGGAGAACCTCGGCGACGAGAAAGAATTGCAAAACGTCTTTGCGCCATACGATGCCTACGGCCTGGGAACAGACATCCATACCCGCGACCTGGGGCGCACCTGGGGTCTGTCGGTACGCAAGGAATTTTGACGGCGACGCCAATAGTCGGTTCCGGCGGGCTTCGCAACGGCCGGTCAGCCCCCCACTGAACGAACAGGGAGAATGCACCGTGATTTACGAACATCGTGTGTACCGAATCAAGATGGGTACCTACCAGAAAGTGCTGGAAGAGCTGCGGACCTGTTTCGTCGCCTTCGAGAAGCATGGCTATGACTGGTTCGGGCCTTTCAGAACGGAAGTGGGCACCAATCCGGAAATATCCTACTTCAATGTCTGGAAAAGCCTCGGCGAGCGCGAAGCCGTGTGGCAGGCGATTGCCGAAGACGAGGAACTGGCTCCCCATTGGACGCGCTGGCACGAGATCGAATCCAGCGAAGGCCCGATCATCTACACCATAACCAACACGATGTACGAATCGGTTCCGGACTTTCCCCAACCGAAAAACCCCAAATACCTGCAGGAAGGGTCCCATTCGATCTGGGCGGAGCGCGTCGCTCCTCGAGACGAATAGGCGAGAGCCGCGTCAAGCGGAAGCATCGACCATGTATTACGAATATCGAACCTACAACCTCAGGTATGGCGAGCAGGAAAGTTACATCAAGGAACTCCGTGATTTCTGCAAGGCTGCGGAACCCTATGGCTTCGCCAACCTGCTGGGTCCGTTCCGCACGATCATCGGCGAGGAGAACGAGGTTTCCTACTGCTTCATCTGGGACAGCCTGGCGCAACGGGAGCAGGCATGGAGCGCGATCTACGAAGACGAAGAACTGCTGAAGGGAACCGCGGGCTGGTGGCTGCGCGAAGAACAGGAGGGCCCGCTGATGATCAGCGTTGACAGCGTCCTTCTGGAACTGGAAGAGACCCCGCCCGTGCGGAACTGGTCAGAGTAATGCCACGCCCTGCCGAGCGCTCGCCGGTGGAGACACTGGAGGCCAAAGACCTCCAGCATCTGCTGCATCCGGTCACCTACTACCGGAGCTATCAGGCCAATGGCGCCAAGGTGGCCGCAACGGCATCAAACGTCTATGTCTGGGACACCGGGGGCAAGCAGTATCTGGACGGCGTTGCCGGTTTGTGGTGTACCGCCATCGGCTACGGCGACAAGGAACTCGCGCGGGTTGCAAAGGAGCAGATCGAGAAGCTCAGTTTTTCTCCGTTGTTCTTCGGACGCTCGAACGAACCCTCGATCCTGCTCGCCGAGAAACTCAAGTCGATGATGCCGTTCGATGCCGGACGGGTTTTCTTCGGGCTTTCCGGTTCGGATGCCAACGATTCGCAGATGAAACTCATGTGGTACTACCACAACGCGATCGGCAAACCGGATCGAAGAAAGATCATCGCCAGAAAAGGCGCCTATCACGGCCTGACCATCGGCAGCGGCAGCCTGACCGGTCTGCCCGCCTTCCACAAGGCGTTCAACCTGCCCCTGCCGGACGTGCTGCACACCGAGTCGCCGCACTACTACAGGGGTGCCCGGGAGGGCGAGTCGGAAGCGCAGTTCGTCGCGCGCATGGTCTCTTCGCTGGAGGATCTGATCGTCAGGGAAGGTCCGGAGACCATTGCCGCATTCATAGCGGAACCGATTACCGGAGCCGGCGGAGTCGTCGTTCCCCCTGACGGGTACTACCCGCAGATACAGGCCGTACTTGACCGGTACGGCATATTCTTCATCGACGACGAAGTGATCTGCGGTTTCGGCCGCACGGGGAACCTTTTCGGTTCGCAAACCATGGACATCAAACCGACCACGATGTCGGTCGCCAAGGCGGTGTCATCCGCCTACCTGCCGATTTCCGCGGTCATCATTCCCGAGTTCATGCACGAACCCATCGTCGAGGCATCGAATCAGATCGGCGTGTTCGGCCACGGCTTTACCTACTCCGGTCACCCCGTGTGTGCGGCCGTCGCACTGCGCAACCTCGAGTTGATGGAAGAGCGGGGCGTGTTCGAGCATGCCGCGGCGGTCGGCATCCCGTTCCAGAAACGCATGAACGCGCTCGGCAATCATCCGCTGATTGGCGAAACGAGAGGCAGGGGACTGCTCGGCGCCGTCGAAATCGTTCAGGACAAGGCGAGCAAGGCAGCTTATCCGGTCGAATCCGGGGTCGGCGTCCATTGCATGGCACGATGTGAAGCCAACGGCCTGCTGCTGCGACCGCTCGGCGACAGCCTGGCGATCAGCCCTCCCCTGGTGATTACCGAATCCCAGGTAAACGAACTCTTCGACAAACTCGAAAAGTCGCTGAACGAGACGCTCGACTGGGCCGTGCGCACAAATGCCTAGGAGGCGTGCCCCATGATTTATGAATACAGGGTATATACCTTCAAGACCAGCGAAGTGCGAAGAATACGGTCGGAAGGCTTCCCGAGATTTTTCAAACAGGCCGAGAAGCATGGCTTCAACTCTCTCGGGCCTTTCAAGACCGTGTTCGGCTGTGAAAATCAGGTCTCCTATTTCTGGATCTGGGAGAGCCTCGCCCATCGCGAAAAAGCCTTCGCTTCGTTCCGTAGCGATCCGGAAATCGACGGGTCCGCCTGGCTCGAGCGCGAAAGGCAACAAGGCCCGCTGCGCTACAGCTGCGTGAGCAAGTTGATGGAAACCGCCTGAACGCGGAGGATTCGGTGACCGTCGACAAACGTGTGAGCAACGAAGCCGCGATTGCCGCAGTCGGCAGCGGCGACTCCATACTGATCGGCGGTTGGGGCGATGTCCGCAAGCCCATGTCGCTGGTGCGGGCCATCGCCCGCTCCGATGTGGCCAACCTGACGATCTACTCCTACGCCGCCATGGACCTCGATCTGCTGATCGGCGCGGGCAAGGTGCGCAAGGCCGTGTTCGGATTCGTCGCCTGCGACGGCGGTGCGCCGATCCGGGCGGGAAACGTCATCAGGGCCCGGCGTGAAGCGACCGTCGACATGCGCGAAATGGACGAGTACATGTTCTGCTGCCAGTTCAAGGCGGCCGCCGAGCGTATCCCGTTCTATCCGGTCCGGGCCGGCATCGGCACCGATATCCTGACGCTGAATCCGGAACTGCGAACGGTCCATGACCCGTACAGCGACGAGACGGTCCTGGCGGTGCCGGCCTTCAGCCCCGACCTGTGCCTGATACACGCCAATGCAGCCGATCGAACGGGAAACGCCAGGATATCCGGAGATCCATTCTGGGACCGGGTGTTCGCAAAGGCCGGCAAGCACGTTGTAGTGAGCTGCGAACGCATCGTACCCGTGGGCGAGATCGGCGAAGCGGACATTCTGGGCATTCATGTCGACCAGGTGGTCGAAGCGCCGGGCGCCGCAGCTCCAGGCAGTTGCTATCCCGACTACGCCTTTGATGCCCAGGCTTGTCTCGAATACGGAAAAGCCGCGCGGAACCCCGATGATTTCGCGAGCTACCTCGCTCACGCACTGAACTGAGGCAGGACACAGCCGAATGACTGATTACACCGTCGAGGAACAGGTCATCTGTTACCTGGCCCGATCGTTTGACGCTGACGACAGCTTTGGCGTGTTCGGTGTAAACAACTGCACGAGTATCGCCATGTCGCTGGCCAAGGAACTATACGCGCCGCGACTGTCGTTACTGGCGTGGGTCAAGGGCAAATATGGCGTTCTCGGCAAGTTGCGTTTCCCGTTCGAGCAGGGGCAGATTCCCGAGGAATGGATAGAGACCCTGTATTCCTCGGAAGAAGCGTTCGCGATGGTCAACAGCGGCAAGTACCTGGTGGTCATGCAACCCGTGCAGATCGACCAGCGCGGCTTCATGAACCTGTCGCTGCTCGGTGACATGCGCAAGCCGACACACTCCTTTGTCGGCTCCAGAGGCTGCCCCAACAATACGGTGATGCAGCCAAGAACGTTCTACTTCGTGCCGAACCACTCGCCGCGAGTCTTCGTCGAGCGTGTCGACTTCAGATCCGGCGTCGGTTACGGAGAGGAGCGGCGGTCCGGCATCGTGCAATGGGGCGCGCCCATCGAGGTCATCACCAACCTGTGCATCATCGACTTCGATGCCGAGATCGGCAAAGCGCGCCTGAAGTCGCTGCACAAGGGGATAACGCGGTCCCAGGTCGAGGAGAACACCGGTTTCGAGTTGATCGTTCCCGATGATCTCACCGAAACGGGAATTCCGACAGAGGCTGAACTCCACCTGATCCGCGGCCTGATCGACCCACTGGGCGTGCGCCGCCTCGATTTCGCAAGTCGGCACGAGTACGCACGGATCGAGGCGGAGATTCAGGCGGGCTAGGCAGCGGCATTCCCGGGCACCGGAGCCTTGTCATGACCGGAGTCAATATCCCTTATTACTACAGATCCATGGACTGGGGTGCGTTCGTCCGCAAGTTTCCCCCGCCCGCGGAGTTTGAAGAGACGGTATACCGATGGGACCGTAACCGGATCCGAAAAATGCAGGCCGAACGGTTCCTGGAAGCGATCGAGTTCGGATGGAGCAATCCTTTCTACCGGGCGAGATGGGAACAGGCGGG
The DNA here is from genome assembly GCA_963663395.1 of Pseudomonadales bacterium. Lineage (GTDB taxonomy): Bacteria > Pseudomonadota > Gammaproteobacteria > Pseudomonadales > Azotimanducaceae > Azophilus. Next base: position 1,043,576 of record OY760226.1, on the reverse strand, counting down.
CTTGCAGCCCGGTGACATCCGTGGAATCGAGGACATACGCAAGCTGCCGATCGTCTCGGCTCTGGATTTCAAGGCTGCCATCGATGCGGCGCCCCCCTGGGGAGCGCACCAGGGGGTGACACCGGAAGATGCGCGAGACAAGCCGCTGAAAATTCAGACCAGCGGCGGCACCACCGGCAAACCGCGCCCTACCTTCTTTGGCCCGCTCGAGTGGGAAATGAACGGCATGTCCGCGGCCAGGGCGCTGGTCATACAGGGCGCCCGCCCCGGCGACGTGATGCAGATTCCCATGACCTGCTACACCGGCAACGCCGGATGGGCCTATTACTACGCCTGCCACGCCTGGGCAGGCGTTGTGCCGGTCACAACCGGCGCGGGTTCGGTTACGCCTTCTCGTCGCCAACTCGAGATTGCCCGGGATTGGGGAACCAACATCTGGCTTGCCGGACCGTATCACGTGCAACTGGCGAACACCGCCCTGGAGGAGCTTGAATTCGATGTCCGAGACCTGAATACCAAGTTTCTGCACGCCTTTCTCGGTCCGGACGAAACGGGTGAATTTCGCGCCGCCCTGGAGGATCTCTGGGGCTGTGACGTATATGACAACTACGGTACCCACGAACTCGGTCTGCCAGCATTCGAATGCAGGGAAAAAGCCGGACAGCACCTGCAGGAAGACCTGGGCCATGTTGAAGTCATCGATCCGGGCACCGGGGAGCCGGTCAATGTCAAAAGTGGAGAAGCGGGAGACCTGGTGTACACCAGTTTCTATCGCCGGCATCCCCCGTTGATACGTTACAACCTCAAGGACCGCATGCGCTTCGTCGACTACGGGCAGCGATGCGGTTGCGGGAGTTTTCTGCTGCGGCGCGACCACCACCTCGGCCGCAGCGACGACATGGTCAAGTTGCGCGGAACCAACGTTTATCCGGAGGCGTGCCAGGATGCAGTGCATGCCGATCCGCGCTCCACGGGGGAGTATCTGTGCGTCGTCGATGCCGTGCACAGCGACGACGGCGTTTACCTGTCGGAAGAAATGTCCGTACGCGTCGAGTACGCCGATGCGAGCGTGGATTTGGAAGATTTTCGAGACAAGCTGGAAAGCCGGCTGAAATCGGATCTGGGCGTCCGGGTATCCGTCGAGCCCGTTCCCGCCCGCAGCCTGGTCGAATTGACCAGCGTCGACGGGTCGGAAATCAAGAAACGGCGGGTTCTGGATCGAAGAGGGTTGTTGGGAACGGAGCAAGCGAATGAATAAGGAGATCATCTTTCATCGTGACGGAGCCGTTTCCTGGCCCAGAGCCGTCAAGGCCGGCAACTTGATTTTTTTTGCGGCGGCCGGGGTCGACAAGCTGGGAAACGTGGCGGGTCCGGAGTTCGAACAACAGTTGGAGTTCACCCTCAAAGAGTTGAAGGCCACCCTTGAAAGCCTCGGAAGCTCCATGGCCGACATTCTGCATGTTACCTGGTACTACGTTGATCTTTCCCGAGACCTGGAGAAAGCGCCGGCGATCAGGCGGAAATACATTGCCGATGACCAAGTGCCGATGATGGCGGCAATCGGGGTGACGGAATTGGCGCCGGTCGGCGATTGGCCGCTACTGATCGAAGCAACCGGCTGCGCCGTAATTCCCAACTCGGCTTCCCGACAGAGCCCGGAAAACCAACCGGGGGTGGAAGCATCCTGAACACCCGGCTGTCGATTCGAGTTGGCCGACCCACGCCCCCCCGAGGCGGTGATGCCTCTCGGTAGAGAGCAGGCAGTGGGTTCCGGCCCCGGGTCAGTCGGGTCAATTCAGCTGCTGTGTGTACGTGCCGCACGTCAACCCGCCCAAAGCGATCGCGAGGAAGGCGGGTATGACCTGTTCCTGCGCTTTCACATCGCCAGAACGTCCCATCTCATCAATAACCCCCTCCATCGACCCTGCGATGATCATGGCGGCAAGATCGGCGGGAAGGTCAACAAAGTCGCCGGTTTTAACGCCTTCGCGCACGATCTTGCTGATGGTTGCGAGAACGCGGTTGGCTCGCGTCGCCTGGTCGACTTGCCTGGGCCGGGCTTTCGGCCGCGCCTGAGAAATCGCGAAGTAGAGTTCCTTGTTCTTTACCAGTTCGCCAAGTGTTTTTCGGAGCAGACGTTCCATCTTCACGACCGGACTGCCGTCGGCCTTACCGATTGCCTCGATCTCGACAACAATCGGCGAGAAAACCCGATGCTCCACAAATTCCACGATCGCACTCCGGTCGGCAAAGTAGTTGTACAGGGTGCCTCTGGAGATGCCGATTCGTTCCGCCAACCGCTCAAGCGTCAGGCCGTCAGCCCCTTGGGATTCGAGGATCTCCACTGCATGTTGATGAACCTGGTCTCTCATCAACTCGTTCAGGACGTCTTTCTGAATGGCCGAATATCGCGGCACGGTGCTTTGCTCCTTGAGTTGACTCAACGTAAGAATAGTGACTAGGCGCCGCCAATTATACAACTCAGGGACAAATGGTGGGACAAATGGGGGATGACGCGAACGTGGCCAAACAGCGGAAGCCGAAGATCTTCTACGGCTGGTATCTGGTTTACGGGCAGATAATCCTTTCCTTGATTGCGGGAGCGGCGCTTTTCTATGGGTTTCCGGCTTTTCTGAAATTCATTCTCGACGAATACGGCTGGAGCACGGCCTCGACGTCGTTGGTGTACGGCATCACGACACTCGAGGGCGGTGTTCTGGCGCCCGTCTACGGCTGGTTGGTCTATCGCTATGGATTACGCAGGCCGATGGCGTTCGCAACCTCCATTGCGTTGATCGGATTCATTGTCCTCTACCACCTCGATTCGCTTGTCGACTTCTACGTGGGATTTATTTTGGTTGGTCTCGGTTTCGGTGTTTACCATGTCGCGCCCCTCACTGCGATTACCAACTGGTTTCGTGTCAAACGATCCATGGCAATGGGGATTGTCATGGTGGGAAGCGGATTAGGTGGCGTGCTGGTTCCGGTCGTTCTGTGGGCGGCCCAGACGTACGGCTGGCGGTTTTCCTTCGCGCTGTGCGCGATGGCTGTAGCACTGGTTTGCCTGCCCCTGTGCCTGCTTTTCAGGACGCGCCCGGAACCCTACGGCCTGACCATGGACGGGATACCCGAGCAGGCGATGCATGATGAGCCGTCCCCCGATACACCAGCGGATGATCGTACCTACCAGGCAGGCGATGTCATCCGAACCTGGCAGTTCTGGGGCGTCGTGGCAGTCACCGCAGTCGGCTGGCTGCCCTTTAGTGCGATTGTCCCTCATTTGTTCATTTATCTGAGCGAACGCAACATCAGCCCTGAATTGGCCGCAATCACGATTACCGCGATGTCCGTCTGCGGTCTGGCTGCCCGCGCGTTCGTGGGTTGGTTGGGTGACAGAATGAATAGATATCGGCTCATTGTGTATGAGCTCATTGCCATGTCGCTGGCTACCCTCTGGTTCGGCTTCATATCCCAGGATTGGCAGTTGATTGTGTTTATCCCTGTGTTTGCACTAGGGGTCGGTGGGCTCGCGGTGTCGGTGCCCCTGCTGGTGGGCGACCAGTACGGTGCCCGCGCCTTCCCCCTCATGATTGGTCTGGTCATGCTTCCTCCGTCACTCTTGTGGTTTGCGGCACCGGGTTTAGCTGGTTGGGTCTTCGACGCTTTCGCGACCTACCGTCCAGCATGGCTGATATTGGGGGCGCTCACCTTTCTGACAGTGCCGGTTGCCTACCATTTGAGGCAAAAGGCCGCAGCCCGGGGATAAATGGGGTCAGAGTCAATTTATCCCTGCAGACTTCTGAAACTGACGAATGATCGAGTCGTCGCCCAAGGTGAGCACACCCGAAGGCGTCGCCGAGTCCTGCGCCACGGCGGATGAGCCGCCGAACATGGTCATGGCAACGCCGCCCCTGGCCTTTTCCTCGTGGTAAAGCTGTTCCCGTTCCTGCGAGGCGCCGTCAATTTCACTGCTCATCACGACTTGAAACGAGTCGGCGCAAATCGTCCTGAAATTGTCGGAGGCTGCAACCTGACGAGACAGCCTCCGACAACCCGGCGCGATTGAGTGATGCGGGTTCGGGCACTTTCAGATGCCATACACTGGCGCTACGTGCGCTACCACTATGCACAGGGATCGATTGTCGAGGTGACTGTGCCCCCGGATTCAAGCCACCCGTGATGTGCGGATTTGGGCCCTGTCAAACCAACTCGACCAACCCGGTCGGCGGCCCCAATCCCGGCCTATTGCAGCCGGAAGTCATTGCGGGTTCGCCGCCAGACCGTCTCGTCTCCATCGATTGGCAGAAGGCGCCCGTTCCGGTGGTCGGCGACCGTCGCGAGAAACTTGATTTCGGCATCCAGTTCCCGGGTGAAGAGCCTGCCGCCGGCACAACTCAACAGGGGCATTCCGCCTGTCAGGTGACCAACCAGGGCCAGCCTCGCCCCCACCTGCCGGTATTGTTCGGCACCGGCGGGCCAGCGTTCGGCCTGCTGCCACAACCCTTTCAATTGCCGCCCCGCGTCCTCCAGCGTGCGCGCATTCTTTTCCAGGCGTCCGGCCACCGCTTCGTGCCGGGAGAGCCTGTCCCTGAACCCCCGCACCTGTTGATGGTGCGCACCTCTGAGCGGACAGGCGCGCGCGTGCCGCCAGCCCGTTGCGGCCAGTTCGGCGCGCAGCCCGGCAGCGCGCAGCTTCATGGCCTTGACGCGGGTCAACACATCGCCCCCCAGCTCCGGAGAACGTGGCGGCCCGAGCAGATTCTGCAGCGTCCTTTCTTCAACATTGCCAATCATTGGCCCCTGTTCACCCGGTTCGGTGAAAAGGGGAAACTGCCGGATTTTGCAACGCACCGTGACCGCGCGCATCGCGCCATGCCGGTCACGCAGGTACAACGTTACGGGTGAATCAGCTCGAAGCTCCGACATTCTGGACAACGCGCAGCTTTGATCACACCAGAGGATATGATCGTCGGGCGTCACCACCGCAATCGAGAACAGGTCGAGATCGATCGCCTCTCCTGCCAGCGAGCGCTGAAATCTCTCCGGGTCGGCGACCAGCGCCGCGGCGACGGTTTCCCCCGCCAGATTGATGCGGGCCGACGCCCGCATGGCTTCGGCAGTGGACTCGCTGCCGGTTCCGTGTGTCCGCAACGCCTCGACGTGGTGCAATATCAGCGGCCGGCGCGACTGCCGCAACGCCGTGTCGCTCGTTTCCTCGAAGAGTAACCGCTCGACCAACTCGCAAATGTCTTCATCGCCAACCCGGTCGAACAGCTCACCCTGCGGTTCGTCGACCTGGAAGATGTCATGGCGCAGCCCGCGAAACAGCAGCCCCCCGCCTGCATCGGTGAGAACCGACTGCCGGAGACCGGACACATGCCAGTAGCGCGCCAGGCAAGCCGGGTCGGCGAAGTCCTCAAGCGGATAACCTCCCGCAAAGCGGGTTCCGAGAACAGCGCCTGGAACGATGCAGCTATTGACGCTCACATGCACGTACGGACTGCCGCCGAGACGCGTTCCAATAGGGTGCATCGAGTGTTTCCAGGGCATGTCGTTCGAGTAGAAACGATCGTGCAGACGCTGCCAGCGATGCTGCAACTCCTGCAGCACTGCCGCCTCCGGCAATGCCGGGGCGTCGCTCTCCGGCACCGGGACCGGCTCGCCGTTCCATAGATCCTCGACCGCCCAAAGATCGGATCCGATCGAGCGGATCAGGGCACACAGGTCCCTTCGGTCCGTGTCGGTCGACATCTCCCTTTGCGATCTCTTCAACATCGCGTCCGCCGCCGACATGCCTCGTTCGATTTCAACCATGGCGGTGACGGCGCGGTTCAGAGCACGCTTCTTGACGGCCGGAATGTCCGATCGACGGACCAACCCCTCAAGTTGCCCGTAGTCAGCCTCGAGTTCCGCATCCCGATCCGGAACCTGCCGTGGCGAACGCTCCAGACCCGGGCGGGAATCCGGTTTCCTTTCATCGAGCGACCCGCCCGCCAACATCTCAAGGTCGCGTAGAAAGGGCGGTTCCAGAAAACGCAACAGCGAGCCGGCGGCCGCGGTCAGCCTGGAACAGAGACTCCGGCATTCTCCCCAGCCCCAGGCAACGCCGCCCGCGCGCGCCTGCTGCCAATAACCGAGGGGGGCATCCAGCACGCCCCTGGGTACTTGCGACACCTGCCGGCCGGCGAAGGCGCCGCGATTGGTCACCGGACGGGCTTGAGGCGCCATGCCGTGATGATCCCTGACGACGGCTTCCACCGCTCCGGTACCCTGGGCCATACCTGTCATCCCACATCTTCCACAGAGTTCGACGATTCAATCGGAGAGAAGTTCCTGAACAAAGCGCGTAGCGCCACAATCCCGACAGCGCGGATACTTCGTCGCACCGGCGAGGAATAAGTTCCGGCACCTGCCGGATTGGTTCGCGCACCGAGATCTTTGCGGGTCGGCATTGACCCATATTGGAAAGAAACGCTTGATGCTTGGTCGCAGTGCCCGAGCATTTACCATCATCGAACCGAATTCAGGCTGAATTTGGACAGGTTTGAGCAGACGAGCAACCGGCAGGCAAACCGATGAGCAAGAAGAAATCCGTGGTCAGCCTCAGCGAATTCAAGGCCGGGGAGCCCCGATTGATCGAGAGCATGATTGCCTCTGGAGGAGAAATCATATTGACTCAAAACGGTTCCGCTACAGTGGTCGTACAGGACTACGAGACCTATCAGGGACTCATGGAAGCCTTGGCAATGATGAAGCTCTTGGTACAGGGCGAAGCCGATATCAAGATGGGCAGGCTGACGCTCCATTCACGGCAATTCGCCGATCTCAAGGAGCGCCTGACGCCGAGGTGATGGGAACCGCACCGAATCGGCGGAGTCCAAGACCCCACTTATCCCTCGCGCGAATTATCGGGTGACCCGCGCACACCGACCGTGCGAAAGTCTGCCCCACGTTACATCTTTCCGAGGGCCTCGCATGCGCACCGTCACTTCTGTTTCCCATCACGGCCTGAACAGCGTCGGCGAGGCCGCGCGACGCATTGAAGCAACAGGAATCGATGGGATATCCACACAGGAAAACCGGCACGACCCCTACCTGCCGCTGGCCGTCGCGGCGACGCAAACGCGCAGCCTCGGCCTGCGCACCAGCATAGCGATTGCCTTCTCGCGCAGCCCCATGCCCGTTGCGAACGTGGCCTGGGACCTGCAGACGGCATCGAACGGGCGGTTCACCCTTGGGCTCGGCAGCCAGGTCAAGGGGCATAACGTGCGCCGCTTCAGCGTGCCCTGGAGCCCGCCGGCGCCAAGGCTGAGGGAGTACGTTCAGGCCCTGCGGGCGATCTGGCGCTGCTGGCAGGACGGCGAGCGCCTCAACTACGAAGGGGAGCACTACCAGTTCACGCTGATGACGCCGAACTTCTGTCCCGAACCCCTGACCTGCGCCCTGCCGCGGGTTCAGATCGCGGCGGTCGGGCCGGTGATGATGAGCGTGGCGGCGGAAGAGTGCGACGGCGTGCTGCTGCACGGCTTCTGCACCCGCAAGTACCTCGACGAGGCCGTCATGCCGCGGCTTCTGAAAGGGCTCGCCAAGGCCGGCCGGAAGCGCGAGGATTTCGAGATCAGCGGCGGCGGTTTCGTCTGCACCGGCCAGGACGACGAAGCCGTGGCAAAGATGTTCGAGTGGGTGCGCATGCGGGTCGGCTTCTACGGCTCGACGCCGTCCTACTGGCCGGTATTCGAGGCGCACGGCCTGGAGGACCTGGGCCGCAAGCTCAACGACATGTCGAAAAAGGGCCAGTGGGATGCGATGACAAAGCAAGTCAGCGACGAGGTAGCGCACCTGTTCTGCGCCGTCGGCAGGCACGATCAGATCGCGGCGGCGGTCGAGCAGCGATTCGGCGGCGTAGCCGACGTCATAGGAGTCGGGGAGGACGTGCCACCGGATCTCGTTCAGGATCTGCACCGCATTCCCTGCGCGAACTGACAAGGGCACACACGACATGACGGATCTCTCGGGAAAGGTATTCGTGGTCACGGGCGGGAACGGCGGCATCGGTCTCGGCATGGCGGAAGGCATCGCCGCCGCCGGCGGTTCGTTATCCATCTGGGGCCGGAACCGGGAGAAGAACCGGCAGGCTCTCGAAAGGCTGCAGGAACTTGGCGCGCCCTCCCTCGCCCTCGAATGCGATGTCAGCGATGAATCCGCGGTCGCAGACGCCATCGCGAAGACGGTCGACCGCTTCGGGCGCCTGGACGGCTGCTTCGCCAACGCCGGCCGGTCCGGCGTACGCAAGTCTTTCATCGATCTGACGCTCGAAGACTGGCGGGCGGTGATGGCCGTCAACCTCGACGGGGTTTTCCTGACCTTGCGCGAAGCCGCCAGGGTGCTGATCGAACAGGGCGAAGGCGGCAGCCTGGTGGCGGTTTCCTCGACTTCCGCCATACACGGGGCGGCCGGCAACGAGGCCTACGGCACCGCCAAGACCGGCCTGAACGGTCTGGTCAGGGCGCTTGCCGTGGGGCTTGCCCGTCACCGGATTCGAGTGAATTCCCTGTTGCCCGGATGGACCCGGACGGAACTCGCCAGGGGCGGCTATGAGAACGACAGGTTCAGAACGGTCACCACCCAACGAACACCGGTGCGCCGATGGGCGGATCCCAGTGAATTCCGCGAAGTGGGCGCATTCCTCGCCGACCCGGACATCAGCTTCCACACCGGCCAGGAGGTCTGCGTCGACGGAGGCTATACGGTGTTCTAGCAGTTTTCGTCCCGGCGACCGGGACACTGACGTGGAAGGAACGACGCCGGATATCGGGCTCGCGTGCTACCGATACATCCAGGCATACAACGCCAGCATCGGCTGGTCGCCGGGCCGCTTGCCTTCGCTGCCGCCGTAAGGGCGGCAGATGACCGCCCCGGGTTCGACCCGCACCCAGGGAGCGTCGCCGGATTTCCATTCGGGGGATCCACCGATCACGAGAAAAACGCCTTCCGACTCATAGCTGGTCGGCGGGTAGGTCACCCCGGGGCCGAGCAGCAGCACGCCGAACGCCATCTTCTCGCTGCCGGTGAGCCCGAGGCCGCTCCAGGCGTAGTTGTCCATGAATTCGGCGCCCATGTTGGCCGCGTTGTAACGGGGGTTCTGCGCCCAGGCGAGATCGGGCTGAAGCTGCTCGATTGCCGCCGCGACGGCAGCCGTCGGGCCGGATTCGGCGAGTTCGAGCGTCCGCGTCAAGTGGCGGCACCCGGGGAATTGCCGGGGCGCCGCCCGCTTGGGGTCGGGTCGCAGTTCCTGCATCAGCGCGAGCACACGACCGAGTTGTTCCGAGCAGGCCGGGTTGATCGCCGCTTCCGCCTCGAATATCTCCCGGACGGCTGACACCGCCTGCACGGCCGCGCGGTCGAAACCCGCACTATCCCCCATCGCTCGAACCTCCCTGCCAGTAGCGCGGCATCGGTTCCGGCACATAGTCGTTGATGACATCCCGCGGCCTGTACATGGCGTCAAGACCCTCGATTTCCTCGGCCGTGAGTTCGAGGTCGAGTGCACGGACGTTGTTCTCGACCTGGCCCGGCGTGCTGGCGCCGATAATGGGGCAGCAGACGTCGTCCCTGGAGAGAACCCAGGCAAGGGCGACGGCGGCCATGGTCGTATCGCGCTCAGTTGCTATCGCCGCGACCCGGGCGCAGATCTCGCGGTCCAGCGCATCGCCATACATGTTGCTGAAGTGCTCATCCGTCCGTGACCGAATTCTGTCGCTCGCCGATAGCTGCCCCCGGGCCAGCACGCTGAACGCCGTGACGGCAATGCCCTGGTCGCGGCAATAGGGCAGCATCTCGCGCTCCTCCTCCCGGTAGAGCAGGTTGTACTGGCATTGCATGTTCACGAACTGCGTCCAGCCGTTGAGGCGCGCGATGTGGTTCATCTGCGCGAACTGCCAGGCGAACATGGTCGATGCGCCCAGGTAGCGGACCTTGCCCGCCCGGACGAGATCGTGCAGCGCCGACATCGTCTCTTCCATCGGCGTTTCGGGATCGAAGGCATGGATGACGAGCAGGTCGATGTAGTCGGTGTTCATGCGGCGCAGGCTCGCGTCCGCCGAAGCCAGCAGGTGTTTCCGCGAGAGCCCCCGGTCGTTGGCGTCGTCGCTCATCGCGTAGAAGGCTTTCGTGGCCAGCACCAGGGAATCGCGGGGCACCATCGAAGTGAGTGCGGACGCCACGATGCGCTCGCTCTCGCCCGTGGAATACCAATTTGCCGTGTCGTAGAAGGTAATGCCGAGATCAAGGCACTTCTTCAGCAGCGGCCGCGACTCCGCCTCGTCCAGAACCCAGGGCTTCCAGCGGCTCGAGCCGATGGTCATGGTGCCGAAGCACAGCCGGCTCACCTTGAGCCCCGTATTGCCGAAAGAGACCGTTTCCATTGCGTTAATCCTGCCTGGGACCGAAAAAGAGTACCGGACCGAAACTCGTCTGACGCGGCGCTTCGCTACGGCAATGCTCCGGCATCTCTACCCCCACCTCAGGATTCACGACAGTACGCCGCCGAGGTGGCGTTGCGGCAGGTCCTTGACATAGTCGTTGACGACGCCGCGCGGCCGGTACATTTCCTCCAGCGATGCCAGCTCTTCAGGCGCGAGCGCCAGGTTCAGCGCCGACACGTTACTCTCGAGCTGGTCGGGGGTTCTGACACTGACGATCGGCGCGCAGACGGCCTTTCTGGAAAGCACCCAGGCAATGGCCACCGTCGCCATGTTCGTGCCGTGCTTTTCGGCGATGGCCCGGACGCGCTCGCCGATCTTCAGGTCCAGTGCATCGCCGTAGTTCCTGGCGCGGTACTGGTCGGTTTCGGCGCGGACATCGGTTGCCCCGGACAGCCAGCCGCGCGCCAGGGGGCTGAAGGTGGTAACGGCGATGCCCTGGTCGAGGCAGTAGGGAATCATCTCGCGCTCTTCCTCGCGGTAGAGCAGGTTGTACTGGCACTGCATGTTGACGAACCGCGTCCACCCGTTCTCCCGGGCAACGGCATTCATTTCCGCGAACTGCCAGGCCCACATCGTCGATGCACCGATGTAGCGTGCCTTGCCCGCCTTCACGATGTCGTGCAGCGTTGCCATCGTTTCTTCAATGGGCGTTGCCGGATCGAACGAGTGCACCATGAAAACGTCGACGTAGTCGGTGCCGATCCGCCTGAGGCTGTTGTCTATCGCCGACAACAGGTGCTTGCGCGACAGCCCCGCATCGTTCGGGTCGTCGCTCATCGCATACCTGGCCTTGGTGGCGAACACCAGCGAATCCCGCGGCACCATTGACAGCAACGTCTTGCCGACGACCTGTTCGCTGACCCCGGTCGAATACCAGTCGGCCATGTCGAAGAACGTGATGCCGAGGTCCAGGCACCGCTTGAGCAGCGCGACGGAGTCCCGTTCATCAAGCACCCAGGGTTTCCAGGCACTGCTGCCGACACCCATGGTGCCGAAGCAGATCCGGCTCACCTTGAGCCCGGTACGCCCGAATGCAACCGCCTCCATCGGCTAGCCGGGCGTGAACGCCAGATCGCGCACGCCGCATTCGGCGTCGCGCGGCGCAACCGCCACGTAGCGGGCGATGTTGATCATGCTGGTGCTGTGAAACCAGCTATCGCCGCCGATGCCGTAGTCGGTGTCGTAGCCGTAGAGGTGACCGTCGTCTACATCGCTACCGGCGCCGCCCCGGTTGCCGGCCAGGGCAGGAACCCGGGTCTGGGCCTGGTCGGGCGTATCGATGTTGTTGAACGGGTGCCAGCTTCCCATCTTCGTGGTGTTGTTGCGTGCCTGTGCCTTGTCGAGATATTCCGATGCAGCCTCCGCACCGCCGGCGCGCACGATCATGACCGGGTCGTCGCGTAGCGTGTCGAAGCCGACGTAGCCGCAGGCCGAGCTTTTCGCCGTCTCGAAGTCCGTCACCACCGCGTAGCGGCGCGGCAGGGCATCGGCCCCCCGCCTGAATTCGTCGAAACCGTAGACGGGAATCTCGGCGCCGTCGGGCATGCGGCCGGCGAGAACGCCGCGCACCTCCGGTTGCGACAGCTTTGCGGCAAAGAGGCCCGTGAATCCGAACTCGCTCTCCCGGTCGGTGCTTGCACGGAACAGGCGTTCATAGCGCTCGGGTGTCGCAAAGACACCACCGCCGTGAACGGTGACGATGACGCGACTTCCCCCCGGCGTTCTGACCAGGCTCTCCTCGGTATTCGGAAAGAACCAGTTGTTCCAGAGTTCGTTGTCGTAGTCCGCGCCAACGCGGGCCCGCAGCAGTTGCGGGAGCGATGCCACGAAGCCTTCTTCGCCCGCGTATTCCAGGGCCCGGCGCAGCGCATCGGGCAGGTAGGAATCGAAGAACATGGCCGCTTCCATTTTCATCGCGCCGTCTCGGGTGCCGCCAGTAACCGATCCTGCCTCATCCTGCCCTCCCGGGCGCCGTAGCTGTCGGCCCCCTCTTCAACCCGCCGCTTGCCGTGCCGTGTATTCGAGATCCCTGACACCGTTGGAGACCTGGCGCGGCGCCACCGCCACATAACGGGCCGTGTTGATCAGCGCCGTGTCGGCGCGAATGCCGAAGCCGGCGTCCCTGGCGACGCGATAGTGGGTGAACCAGATGTCCATCTCGCCTTCGAGGCGCATCGACGGGTCGAGGTCCCGCCTGTCGCCCGCACCGCCGATGCAGTCGTAGACGAAAGCGATCCAGGCCTGCGGGATCAGCGGATCCATGTCGTTGAAGCGGTGCCAGCTACCCATCACCTCCGTGCCGTAATACTCCCGCGCCCGGTCGAGATAGGCCGCCGCTGCCCCGGTTCCGCCGGCGCGCGCGATCATCAGCGGATCCTCCTTGAGTGCTTCGAAGGGTGCCAGACCGCACCTCGACGTTCTGGCCACCTCGAAATCCATGACGATGGCGTAGCGGCGCGGCAGGCCGGATATTCCGTTCTCGAACTCGCCGTAGGAGTAAACCGGTATCTCGGCGCCGTCGGTACACCGGCCTTCGAGAATGGCATGCGCCTCGCCTTCGCGAAGCTTGCCACCGAAGAGGCCCGTAAACCCTTCGGCACTGTCGCGCCAGGTGCTGGACAGGTACAGGCGGCGAAACCGTTGCGGCGTCGCGAAGATGCCGCCGCCGTGCACGATCACCGCCACATGGTTGCCTGCGGGCGTTCGCACCAGGCTCTCTTCGGAATTCGCCGTGAAAAACCAGGTGTCCCAGATTTCATTGTCGAAGGGCGCATTCGCGCGGGCATGCAGCAGTGCCGGCAGCGAAGCCACGAAACCGTCGTCGCCGGCGTATTCGAGCGCCCGCTGCAGGGCGTCGGGAAGGTGGGTGTCGAAGACGACGGCCGCTTCCAGGCTTGTATCACTCATCGCGTTGCTGCTCCTCGGTCATTGCGGGCGCCGGCAGTCCAACGGCAGTATCGTCCGCCTCCAGTCCGATGTCGGTCATTGTTGCGCTGCCCCATGCCGGGCCGCCTGGTTCCGGGCGGTAACGATCGGCTGGTAGTAGCCCGTGTCCTCGGGGGAATGCCAGACAACCTGGTCGTATCCCGCATCGCGTACGGCGGCGATCAGTTCATCCCGCAGCAATGCCCTGAGCCTCGTCTCGAAGTGGTCGATCTTGAAAGTTCCGCCCTGGTCGCGCAATAGGAACTGATGCATCTTGTAACGGCGGCCGTCGTCGTCCCAGTCCCAGAGCTGGAACACGATGCGGCGGCCGTCCGGCCGGTCCTGGACGTGCTGGTTGTTGAAACGCGGGCGATCCACCACCAGCGCACCATAGTCGCGGGCGCTGAGCAGCAGCAGGCCATCCGGTTCGAGTTTCGACTTCATGCTGCTCAATGCAGCGCCAAGGTCGGCGTCGGTGAGGCAGTGGGCGATGGAGTTGTCGCAGGACAGCACGACATCGAAAGTGCCGGAAACATCTTCTTCAAGACGCCGATAGTCCGCGACGCCGAAGCTCACATCGACCCCCAGCTCCTCTGCCTCAGCCCGGGCGCAATCGATCGATGTGGGGCTCAGGTCGGTTGCGTGGACGCTGTGGCCCAGAATGGCCAGTCCGATCGCCTGCGTACCGATCCCGCAGGAGCAGTCGAGCAGCCGGTACGGGCCCGGCCGGCCCATGATTCCGGTGAGCGTGCGATCGAGCGTCGCGCCCTCAGCACGCATCGTCGATTTCCAGTCCCAGCCCATGTTGTGGCGATACAGGACGCTGAGCCCGTTGTAAAAGTCGGTTACCTGGCCGGGTTCTGCTCTCGGGGTTTGCCTCACGGGAGGTACTCAGGTGCCGAAATCCAGGTTTCTCAGGCTCGTGGACGGATCCCGCGGCGCAACCGCGATATAGCGGGCCATGTTGTGGATGCAGGCATCGCCGCCGATGCCGTACTCGGCGTCGTAGCCCCATTCTTCCGGGTCGTCGCCCTGGGAGAACAGGCCGCCCCTGTTGCCGGCCAGGAAGGTGATGCGCGTTTGCGGCTGATCGAGGTCGATCCGGTTGTAGGGGTGCCAGTTGCCGGCCAGTTTCGTGTTGTGGCGGGCCTGGTACTTGTCGAGATAGGCGATGTTGGCTTCCACCCCGCCGGCGCGCACAATCATGTTGGGGTCGTCTTTCAGGATCTCGAACTCCTCGTAGCCGCGTTTCGAGGCGCGGGCGAGCTCGATATCCAGGACCACGCCGTAGCGGATGGGCAGATCGGCAATGCCTTTGTTGAACTCATCGAACGGATAGACCGGAATCTCCGCGCCGTCCGGCATCTTGCCTGCGAGCGCGTTCCGCCCTTCCGCGTGGGAAATCTTGCCGGCGTACTGCCCGGTGAAGCCGTCCGGGCTGGTGCGGTCGGCGCTGGCGCGATACACCTGCTCGAAGCGGGCGGGCGAGGCGAAGATGCCGCCGCCGTGAATCACCACCACGACGTGATTGCCCTGGGGCGTGGTGACCACGTTCTCCTCGGAATTGGCCGTGAACCACGTGTTCCAGATGATGTTGTCGTAGTCGGCGTGCGTCCTGGCGTGCAGCAGTTGCGGTACCGATGCCACGTAGCCGTCTTCCCCGGCATATTCCAGGGCCCGCGCCAGGGCCCTCGGCACGTGGGGTTCGAAGATGATCTCAGCTTCCATTTTCACGGCGGCCATGATGAGTGTGTCCTGATCCGAGTGCTGTACAATATACAACTTGCCTGCCGGTACGAAGATACCGCGGGACCACCAACCGCACCGGGAGATTTCGCTTGATCCACAGACTGACCCATTGCATTGCGCGTTGTCAACGGAACGGGCATTTTTTAAGCGGGACGGCAGTCAGTCATACATTATAGAACCAGGAGGCTCGCAATCTTGGCCGCAAGCGCACCCGCAAAGCCGGTACGAATTCAGGCACTCGCCCGCGCCAGCGCGATCATCGACGTAATCGCAACCGGTGAAGAGGGCGGCGTCGGGCTCACCGTCATCAGCAGGGCCACGTCGCTGAACAAGACGACGGCTTTCAATCTGCTGGCCTCGCTGGTCGCCCTGGGGCTGGTCGAGCAGGACGCGCAAACGAAAAGGTACCGGCTGGGGCTGCGCTGCCTGGAACTCGGGCGCCAGGTTCAGCAACGCCTGCAGGTCTCGCACGTGGCTCGCCCGATACTGGTCGCCCTGTGCCGCAAGACCAACGAAACGGTCAACCTGGGCATACCGGGCATGCTCGACTTCCGGGTGGTTGACAGCTTCGTGGGGTCCCGGGTCTCGCATGGCCGCGCCAACAACGACTGGCGCTGGATGTACCACTGCACGGCGCTGGGCAAGGCCTTCCTTTCCGGTTGGGATGCGCTGATGCGCCAGTCGATTTACGACTCGTGTGAGCTGACGGGTCTCACGCCGAATACCATCACCGATCTGGACGTTCTTGAAGCGCAGCTTGCGGGTTTCCGGGAGCAGGGATACGCAACCGACCTCGCAGAGTACGAAACCGGCGTCAACGGGGTGGCAAGCTGGGTCGTCGACGGCCTCGGGGAGGTCGCCGCGGCCATCAGCGTCAGCGGCCACTCGAGCCGGCTGACGGAAGAAGTGATACACCGCATCGCACCCGATGTCGTCCACGCTGCCAATGCCATATCCGTGGCGCTCGGCAGCGACGAGCCGCACCGGGGTCCGGCCGGAACGGGGCGGCGGTGACGCTGCAGGTCTACAGGAGGACACAGGTGCGGTTCACGCGGACACTGCCGACCATTCTCGCGTTGGAAACCTGCATATTTCCGGGTTCCGTGCTGTTGCCGACGGGCACCGCGGAGTGGCTGCACCGCATGAGTATGCAACAGGCCAATGGCCCAATTTGAAGGAGGAAAACACCATGACATCACCAAACCTGCTGGAACGGCTCGAAGAGGGCCCGGTCATCTGCGCCGAAGGGTATGTGTTCGAGATGGAACGCCGGGGGTACGTCCAGGCCGGGCCGTACGTCCCGGAGGTCGTGCTCGACCACCCCGATGCCGTGCTTCAGCTGCACCGGGAGTTCATGAACGCGGGCTCCGATGTGATCGAAGCCTTCACCTACTACGCCCACCGCGAGAAGCTGAAACTCGTCGGGCGCGAAAACGACCTCGAGAACATGAACCGCACGGCGCTGCAGCTCGCAAAGCAGGTGGCTGCAGAAGGTGATGCACTGGTCGCGGGCAATATCTGCAACACGAACGTATTCCTGCCCGGCGATGTGGCAAGCCACAAGGAATCCCGGGCCATGTTCGAAGAGCAGGTCGGCTGGGCCATGGAGGCGGGCGTGGACTTCATCGTCGGCGAGACGTTCTCCTTTGCCGAGGAAGCCCTGCTTGCCCTGGAGGTCATAAAGGACGCCGGTGCGATTTCCGTCATCACGCTCGCCATACACCAGGCGCTGCGCGACGACTACACGGTGCCGGAGGCCTGCCGGCGCCTGAAGGACGCGGGCGCCGACGTGGTCGGCCTCAACTGTGCGCGCGGGCCGTGGACGATGCTGCCGCTGCTCAAAGAGCTTAGCCGGGAGGTCGAAGGCCCCCTGGCCGCGCTTCCGGTGCCGTACCGGACGACGCCGGAACAGGTCAACTTCCAGGCGCTCACCGACCCGGGCTGCGACTGCATCCCGGACATCGCGTTTCCCACCGCGCTCGACGCCCTGACCTGCAACCGTTACGAGATCGCCGATTTCGCCAGGCAGGCGTATGCGCTGGGCGTCAACTACCAGGGCGTCTGCTGCGGCGCGGGCCCGCACCACATCCGCGCGATGGCGGAGGCCCTGGGCAAGAAGCCGCCGGCAAGCCGTTACTCACCCGACATGTCGAAACACTACGCGCTGGGCAGCGACGAGAGCCTGCGCAAGGAAAACCGGGACTTCGCGAGAGAAATGACGGACTGACTCCGGGTCGAACCCCCAGGCGCGGGCACGGCGGACGATGCACCTGGATAGCGCCCCATCGCCTCGATCGCACTCCGGTCCATGCCGGCTACGGCAGCGGCGGCTGCAGGACTCTCCGGTCGGTGTCGTCGGGCCGGTGAAGGGCGCCGACTACCTCTCCTCACTGCGTCGTGGACGGGACGGGCGGCGAGGGGATTGTGGCTACGCGCACTTCTGAAGGCTCCACGCGCGGGAGCAAATGCGCCTTTACCCGGGCAAGCCACTCCGGTTCGGCACGCCCCGGATACGCCGCTCGCAGAGCGCGTTCGATGTTCTCCTTGACAGAGCGGAGATATTCGATTTTCAGGGTATTGGAGCCCTCCTTGTCGGTTGCCTGGTAAAACTGGAGCGCCTCCTCGAGGGCTGGTGTCGGTAGCTGTCGCGCCTCTAGCGTGTTAACGAGCCACTGTTCGTCGCCAACGCTGGCCTCGCCGATCAGCAGGGAGGCATCGAATCCCGGGGGCAGTTCGCCGACGAGGAGGGCGCGCTCCACGGCAAAGTCGTCGTCACTCAAAGGCAGACCCGGTGACCGGGTACCGTTAGCGCCGCCGCTGGAGTCGGCGCCGATTGCAGGCGGTTGAACGGTTGGGTCCAAGGGCCGGCGGCCGGAGGCTGGGGGCGCAATCGTCGCCGGCTCTTGCTGCTCTAATCTAGGCTGCCTGACCAGGTCCTCAAACCGCCCGTGCTTGGTGCTCAGCCCGGCCAACACCTCCTTCGTTTCACGGTGCACCTCGTCCAGCGACCGTTCACATTTGGCAGCCAGTTCGTCGTCATTCGAATCTGCAGCCTTGTGGGCCATGTCCACGATGGCAAGGTAACGCTTTTCCGTTCGTTGTTGATTGGGGACCTTCGCGGATTGCTCTTCGGTCGATGCCAGGACTGCGTCGTAGCAGCGTCTGACGGTTAGGCCGATGCGAGTGTAGGCGCTTTTAAAGTCGTGCGATGCGACCCTTGACTCAAGTGTTCGGAACTGCTGGTGTAGCTTTAGCACTCGCCTGTACTCGGAGACCCAGTCGAATTGTCGGATTTCTACGGCCGACGGCTTAGCGACCTCCAGAGGCGCTCCCGGTGCGACCGAACCCGGCGATCGAAGCCCCGCTTCGGTGGGCGGCGTGTCGCCTTCGCCGAATTGCTCTTGCAGTTTCTTCAACTTCTCGTAGGTGGCCTTGCTGCATGCAGCCAGACGTTCCCGCAACCTAAAGCCTGTCAGGGAATCGCCGTCCCGATCGGCCTGGCGCGCCCTTTCGCAGAGATCGAGATACGCCTGTTCCGCCATGGAAGCTGCGGTGCTCTTGGAGTTCATCTTCACCTTGCCCCCGATGACAGAGCGATGAGTTTTCATGATTCGAATTCTGGCTGCGTCCTGGGCAAGTTTGATGCGGTAACGGGCCGCCGGATCGAAACGATCGACGTAGCGTCGGCTAAGACTTCGAAAATCTTGACTCACCGTGAGAAAATCGGGCGCCGGTTCGGTTGACCCGGGCGAACGATCCGCGCCGCCGGCGAGTTCGGGCGCCGTTCCAGCCCCTCCCCCTTCGGAAAACGACGTACCGGCTGTTGCCTGGCGCGAGTCAATACTGTGATGCGTACCAACCGCGGCGGCGACGGACCCGGCATCCCGATTCTCGGGCCTGAGCGGCGCCTGCGCTTTCGATGCCGATTGGGACACCAGCCGCTGGCAGAATATCCCCTGCCGGACCGGCATCGCCGGGCGCAACGTTCCGTCGCCGAGGCTCCCCACGATTCCTTCCGGCGCCTTTGTGGGTATATCCACGATGTCGTCGTCCTCCTGAGTTCCCGTGACGCCGGTTTCGGCCGCGAGCCCGCGTTCACATCCACGCAATGTGCATCGTTGCGTGCCGAATCGGCGCAAAAGTCCTACCCGAACGCTCTGCCCTCTCCCGCGCGGCCGGCATTCAGTAGCGCTTCGGCACCGAAACTCGTCGAAAGTTCCCTCGATCCGGGGCGATTGCAGCCGAGGCGCCAGCAGGAATGCCGCACGCAAACGAAGCAGCTTCGGGTCAGATTCCGAAGTCCAGGTATTGGACGCTGCTGGAGGTGTCACGCGGGGCGACCGCGATGTATCGGCCCATGTCCACCGGCCCCGAGGCGCTTAAGCCCCAGTCCTCGCCGTAGCCCCAGCTCAGGCCCTCGTGGCCCTCGCTACCGACGCCGCCCCGGTTGCCGCCCAGGCTCAACAGGCGTGTCTGGGGTTGAGTCGGGTCGATGGCGGCGTGCCTGTGCGAAACCTGCATCCTGCTGGTGTCATTTCGGTTGCTGGCTTTCTCCAGGTAGGCGGCGACCGCCTCGGCGCCGCCCACGCGGCATATGGTGACCGGGTCGTTCCGCAAATCGTCGAAAGGCACGTGGCCGGTGGCGGATGCTTTCGCCGTCTCGAAATCGAGCACCACGCCATAGCGCCGGGGCAGGTCACCTACACCTTTCCTGAAGGCCTCGAAGTCATGGAGGGGAAACTTCGAACCGTCCGGCAGCCGGCCGCGCAACAGGTCGCGCGCCTCCTGCGGGGTGATTTTCGCTGCGTACTGTCCGGTCAGGCCGTGGACGTTGTGGCGACTCAGGTCGGCGCGTAGCGCACGCTCGATCCTCCCCGGATTGCCGAATATGCCGCCGCCGTGAACGGTGACGACGACGGGGTTTCCCCCGGGCGTCGTAACGACGCTCTCTTCGGAGTAGGCGGAGAACCAGGTGTTCCAGATGATGTTGTCATAGCCGGCGTTGACCCGGGCGCGCAACAGTTGCGGCAACGATGCGACAAAGCCGTCATCGCCCGCGTAATTCAGCGCCTGGCGCAAGGCCAGCGTGTTGTAGGAATCGAAGAAGATTCTCGCGGTCATACGCAGTTCCGGTTCTCTTGAAAGGGCCGTCGGGTTCACCAGCACGCCGATGCCGATCGTGGTAGCGGCTCGGATCAGTTCGCGCCGCGTGTTCACGTCTCCGTGTTCCCCCCGCGTTCGAAATCCCGGCCCCGCAGGCCGCCAGAGTCCGCGGCGCGCGGCGCGACGGCAACATAGCGGGCCATGCCGACCATGTGGGCGTACCCGCCGATGCCATAGTCCGAGTCATAGCCGTAGAAGTAATCGCCCTCGCTGCCTACACCGCCCCTGTTGCCGGCGAGGAAGATCACGCGGGTCTGCGGCTGATCCACATCGACGAAGTCGAAGGGATGAAAGTTCCCCATCAGCTTCGTGTCATGACGTGCCTGGAACCGGTCGAGATAGGCCGCCGCCGCCTCGACACCACCGGCGCGGACGATGAAGTTCGGTTCCTCCTTCAGAACCTCGAACGGCGTGAAACCCTTCTCTGTCTTTCTCGCGAGCTCGAAGTCCAGCACGACAGCGTAGCGCCGCGGCAGGTCATCGATGCCCCGCCTGAATTCGCTGTAGGGGCACACCGGGATTTCCGTCCCGTCGGGCAGCCTGCCTTCCAGCACATCGCGGGCCTCCTGCCGGGTGAGTTTTGCAGCGCCCTCCCCCGTGAGGCCTTCCTCGTTCCGATGGTCCATGTCCGCATACAGGCTCTGTTCGAATCGTTGCGGCGTTCCGAGCACGCCGCCGCCGTGTACGGCAACGACGACGGGGTTTCCCCGGGCCGTGGTGACCACGCATTCCTCGGAATGAGACGTGAACCAGGTATTCCAAACGATATTGTCGTAGGGCGCTTGCGCCCGGGCGCGCAACAGGTCCGGCAACGATGCCACGAAGCCATCGTCGCCGGCGTATTCGAGCGCGCGCTGCAATGCGGTGGGGATGTGGGGTTCGAAGACGATCGTCGGCTGCATGGTCTTTCCGGGCATCTGTTCACCTCGTGCGGCGATCACCTGTGCCGACTCGCTCATGGCTCGAAATCGAGATCGTGCAAGCCGGCCGAAACCGCGCGCGGCGCCAGCGCCACGTAGCGGCCCATGCCGACCATGCTGGCGTCTCCGCCCATGCCGTATTCGGCGTCGTAGCCCCAGCCGAGGCCCTGGTTCCTGCCTTCGCTGCCGATACCACCCCGGTTTCCGGCGAGAAAGGGGATGCGCGTCTGCGGCACGTCCGGATCGATCCGGTTGAACGGGTGCCAGTTGCCCATGAGTTCCGTATCGTGGCGGCTCCTGAACTTGTCGAGGTAGGCGATGTTCGGCTCGACACCGCCGGCCCGGACGATCATGTTCGGGTCCTCCTTCAGGATCTCGAATTTCTCGTAGCCGCGTTTCGACCGCCTGGCCAGTTCGAAATCCAGGATTACGCCGTAGCGGTTGGGCAGCTTTGCGATGCCGGCCCTGAATTCCGCGAACGGATAGACCGGGAACCGTGTGCCGTCCGGCAGGCGTCCGTCCAACAGGTCGTGCGACTCCCGGGTGCTGATCTTCGCGGCGGTCTGGCCCGTCAGCCCTTCGCTGTTGTGCCGGTCCTGATCGGCGTTCAGGCTGCGCTCGAAGCGATCCGGCGAACCGAAGATGCCGCCGCCGTGGACGGCCACGACCACCCGGTTGCCCTGTGGCGTGGTGACCACGCTTTCCTCGGAGTTGGCGGTAAACCAGGTGTTCCAGATGATGTTGTCGAACGGAGCCAGGGTTCGTGCATGGAGGAGTTGCGGCATGGATGCCACGAACCCGTCGTCGCCGGCGTAATCAAGCGCCCGGCGCAGGGCGGTGGGTATGTGGGGCTCGAAGAAGATCTTCGCCTGCGTGCGCATTTCGGATGTGGCAGCCCATGCGCCCGGCATCACCGCGACGCCTGCGCCGGCGGCAGCGAACACGCCGGTAAACCGTCGTCGGCTCATGGCGCTACCCCGTTGCAAGTCGCGGCACCCCTGCTCCCGGTGCGGCCTTCTTGCGAAAGACCCCGCCGGGGCGGGGTCTTTCCATGGTTTCAGGGAAAAGGTGTGCGGACAATGCAGCGCCGCTCACTCACCCCAGCGCGTCAGGAAACGCACGCCGAATTCGCGCGGCCGGACCGTCCAGATGTTGTGCGAACGGTCGTACTCGCCCGACCGGCCCCACTGCCACGCCCCGCCATCGGAACCGCGGTAGACCTCCGCCCGTTCATCGGTGACGTTCTTGACGAAAATGTCGACCTGCCACCTGTTGTCGCCCGAGCGCAGGCCGACCCGAATGTCGGCAAGCGTGTACGCGTCGGTGTCAAACGTCGGATTCGCGCCGCCCTCGCTCCGCGGCACCAGCCCGGTATGGGTCTTGCCCCGGTAGGAAACCTGGCCTCGCACGAACATCTCGCTGCCGCGGACAAATTCCACGGGCCAGGTGTAGGTGGCCCACATCGAACCCTGGAAATCCGGCACATTGGGCAATTCCTGGCCCTTGACGATGCCCGCTCTCTCGTCGGACGAGACGCTGTCGATCTCTGCCTCGATCAGGTACTGGAGATTGCCGCCGATCTGCAGGTTGTCCGAGGCAACCCAGTCCAGCTCCGCGTTGATTCCGGTGCTGTGCGCCTTGCCCACATTGCCGACGATCGACAGCCACGGCAGCGCGTCAAGCCCGGAACAGGGGGCGGTAGCGTTGATATCCACGCACTCGCCCGAACTCGGGTCAACGACCTCGTGCTGGAAGTCGTCCCAGGCCATGTAATAGAAGGTCGCATTGAGTTGCACCGTGTCGTCGGCGAAACGCGAGCGCCAACCCATTTCGAAGTTCGCCAGCTTGTCCGGATCCCATACCTGGCCCCAGAGGGTGCGATCCCAGATCGCCCGCTTGTTGGCCCGGTTGACCCCGCCGGTCCTGTAGCCCTCGGAATACAGCGCATAGGCCATCATGTCGTCGTTGATGTTGTAGTCGATGCTGACCTTGGGCACGAATTCCGTGATCTTGCCCGACTGCTTGACGTCGTTGTCGACCCAGCGCGGCTGGATGAAACCACCGCTGAGCTTGTCCTTGGGGCCTCCCGTGTGGCCCGCCAGGATCTTGGTGTACACCTTGTCGTTGCTGATTTCGAACCAGCGGCCACCGACCGTGACATTCAGCTTTTCGTTGACGTGCCAGCTCACCTCGCCGAATACGGCAGTGGTTTCCCAGTCGGTATCGTCCCACGATGTCCAGTAGGTGTCGGCGTTCTGCAGGGCGGTGGCCACGTCTCCGGGGCCTGAGCGTATTCCGTTGGGGTAGTTGCCGGGATTGCACTCCCACATCCGGTAGGTAGCGCTGCCGGGCTGCGCGTTGGCGCAATCCTGCATGAACGCGAACGACATGGACTCGCGGAACGGTACGTTCGCATCCGCCATCCACACCGAATTCCAGGAGTCGTTGGCGTCTTCGTAGTAGAAGCCGGCCAGCCAGTCGAAGTTCTCGCCCTGGCGCGTCAGGCGGATCTCCTGGCTGAAACGCTCCTGCCATTCCGGCCCCTCGCCGATGCCGATGACCTCCGCGAGCTGGTCCACGGGGCCGTTGGGGTTCGTGCCCGGCATGACGCAGTACAGGGGCGCATAGATCGCCCGCCCGGTTTCGGTGTTTTCCCAGAGCCAGTAGTACTGGATGTCGGCCCACACGCCACGGTCGCCGCAATAGGCCTTGGTGGTGTAGTACTTGTAGTACATCGTGTTGTCGATCTGGTAGGAGCGCTGGTTGTCGAAGAAACTGGTCGCCGAGACGATCTGGGCGAAGCCGAGATCGCCCTCGATCTGCAGGGAGATCATGTCCCACTCGGTGTGGTTGTAGTCCCTGACGAACTCGATGGTCTTCAGGTCGCCGACGAACGGGTTGTAAGAAGGGCTGCCATGCGCCTCGATTTCGCCGTAGTGATACGCGGCCGTCGCACTCCACTGGTCGTTGATGTCCCAGCGCGCAGAGACCCGGAACGAAAGGTAGTCGGCGTCGTTGTAGTTTTTCTCGGCGACATCGTCGTTGCGGTGCTGACCCCACTGCAGCCTGTTCGCCCCCCAACTGCCGCCGGCCGCGGCGTTCTCCGCGGCGGTCTGGCCCCACCAGGTATCCGGCGTGTGCCCCAGTTCGTTGTCGATAAAGCCGCCTTCCGTGGCGGTTTGTGCCGCGATACGAATCGCGAACTGGTTTTCGACCACGGGGACGTTGATCACACCCGTCAGGCTGTGGCTCGCATCGCTGGTGTTGCCGCCCCGGTACTCGAGGTCGGCGCTCGCCTCGAACTGGGTCGGGTCGGGCTTGTTGGTGATGACGCGCAGGGTGCCGGACTGGGCCGCGGCGCCGAACAGCGTGCCCTGCGGGCCGGACAGCGCTTCGGTGCGCGCGACATCGAGCAGGCGGATCTCCGGCTGGGAGCCGTTCGTCTGGGTAACCGGTATCTCGTCCAGGTACATCGAGGCGCTGGAGGTGGAAATGAAATTGCTGGTGGTGGTGTTGATGCCCCGGAATACGAGATTATTCTGGCCGGGGGTGAAGTTGATCCAGTTAACGCTGGGCATGAACCGGGTGTAGTCTTCCGTGTTCAGCGCGCCGATTTCCTTGAGCATCGATTCCGGCAGGGCGTGCACCGTGGAGGGGATCTTCTGCGCGTTCTCTTCGCGCTTGGTCGCGGTGACTATGATCTCTTCGAGACGGTCGCCGGCGGCCTCGCCCTGTACCTGCGATTCTTGTGCCTGTGCGGCAATGGGGGCGGCTATCGCGGCTGAAACGGCTGCCGCTACCGGCTTCATGGAATAAGGATTCTTCTGGCGCATCATCGACTCCCCTTCGTGAACGAGACGGGGCGATATTTGGCCAACCGCTTCAGGGTCAGCGTCATTACCCGGCCCCTGGCAAGCAAACTTGCTTCGATTCGATTATAGGCGCATAGCCCGGAGCAATACAATTGGCTCCAGACTTAGTTATACAATATGAAACGCTCGAGATTGTTCAACAAGGTCGTGCCATTGAATTAATCGCTACGTGCGACAAATACGCCAAGACTCTTATATATTGTATAACTCCCTGCCACTTCTTCCAGATGATCGGGACAATGGGGTCGGAGTCAATTTGCCCGGCAAATTGACTCCGACCCCATTGTCCCGTGCCTCAATCCCGCGCGGCCTGCCGGGAAAGACTTGCCGGCCGGTCGGCTTCGGGAAGCGTCGCCAGGAGCGGCTCTAGTGTCTCGATCAGCGGCCCGAGATGCTGCTCATAGCGCCGCCAGAGGTTGACGGAACTGGAATAGATCGGCCTTCGAACCTGCTCGGAACTCGCCGATTTCACGGAACGTTCCGTCTCGTGGAACCTGAGGCAGGACTCTTCGAACTCCAGGCCGCAATGGTCGAGTATCCGCCGCACCTGGCCCTCAAGGTCGCCAACCACTGCTTCGTATTGAACGTCGAGCACCTTGCCGGGCAGCACCCGGTGCCAGTGGTCCATCAACCGCTGGTACTGCAGGTAGTATTCGCCCAGTTCGACCAGGTCGTAGGTAAACGGCTGCCCCGCCGCAAACAGTTGCTTGTAACTGCCGAAGCAACTGTCCAGCGGATGGCGACGGGCATTGACGATCTTCGCGTTGGGCAGCATCAGGTGCAGCAGGCCTACGTGCACGAAGTTGTTGGGGTTCTTGTCCGTGAACAGCGGCGCCTCGGCCCGGTGCCGGCGGCTGCGCTCGATGTAGTCAACGCCCATCTGCCGAAACTCACTGGCATCGAGATTGACTACGGAAGCCGGATAACGGGCGGGCGGGTCCACCAACACCGGTCTGGAGCGGACGATTCTTCCGAGATCGGGCAGTTCGTGGGTGCCGTCAACCCGGGAGTGACTGGACAGCACCTGTTCCAGCAGCGTCGAGCCCGAACGCGGCAGGCCGACGATGAATATGGGCGCGGGATCGGGGCAGCCGTGACCCGCGTTGTCGCCGAGAAACTGCCTTGAGAATGCCTCGATCGCCAGGTCGGTGCGCTCTTCGTTCTCGACGCGATCGTAGAACTCCTGCTCGCGGCGCACCATGCAGCCATGGTCGAAGAATTCGAACGCCTTCCTGTAGTCTTCGCGCGCCTCGAATTCCAGGCCCAGCGCATTGTTCAACTGCACCTGGCCATCCGGCGTGATGCGATCATCGTCGAGCAGCGCCAGCATGGCCTGGACCTCCCGCTCCTCGAACCGGAACGTCTTCAGGTTTGCCAGGCTCCAGTACGCCTCCGCATACAGCGGGCGCGCCTCGATGCTGCTTCGATAGGCGGCGATCGCGCCTTCCTGATCGCCGATCGTGCGCAGCGCGTTGCCCTTGCCGCACATGGCCCCGGAGTAATCGGGTTCCACTTCCAGCGCCCTGTCGTAATGCCTCACGGCACCGGCGTGATCCCCCTCCGCCGCGGTAACCGCAGCCAGCCACACGTGACCTTCGGCCGAGTTGGGCTTCAGCCTGGCCAGTTGCCGCGCGCTTTCGGCAGCGCTGTCGTACTTCTCCTGCTCGAGCTGCGCGCCGCACAGGTCGGACCAGGCGCCGCTGAAACCCGGCGCCACCTTCACCGCCTGCTGCAACAGCACCTCCGCTTCGGCGTGGCGCTTCTCGCGGACCCCCAGCCGTGCCCACAGGCGCATGGCGGTGACGTTGTCCGGGTGACGGGTCAGAATCCTGCGGTAGATCTTCTCGGCTTCGGCGAATTTCTCCTGCTTTTCGAGTTCCGCCGCTTGCGCGATATCCTGGTTGTCCTGGTCGAGTTCCATGAATTCGGACTTCAACGCCCGGGCTTCGTCCACCTCGCCCAGCACCAGCAGCAACTGCCCGAGCCGCACCCGGGCATTTTGCCGCTTGGGGTCGAGTTGCAGTGCCTTGCGTAGCGCATCGACGGCGTCCTGCACCTGGCCTTGCGCGGCCAGAAGCTCTCCGCGCACCTCGTGGGGACGGGCGAATTTCGGGTAGAGGGACAGGGCCCGCTCGATGCGCTCATCGGCATCCTGGTAGCGGCCGAGCTTGACCAGTGCGCGGGCCGACAGGCACAGGAAGTTGGCGTCGTTGGGCTGCCCGCTCAGAACGTCCGCACAAATCGCTTCGGCAGGTGCCGCTTCACCGCCCTGCAGAAGGCGCTGCGCTTCCTGAAACCGCTTTGCGCTAAAACGCGAAATTGGATTTCTCCCCGCTGCAGGTCATGCGCACGAGCGCAGGCCGGACGCTGCGACTGCCGCCGGAATCGTTTCGAGGTTTCCCAGCGTCAACAGGTTGGCGCCGGAGACGCCGGGAATTGTGGCGGCCTCCCGGAGCAGCGCCGCGCAGATGTCGACGCCCTCGCTTTCCGGGTCCGAGGCCCGCTCCAGGCGACTGACGATCGCATCCGGAACCAGGGCGCCCTTGACGTTTTCCCGGATCCAGCGCGCTGCCTCGGCCGACGGCAGCGGGGAAAGCCCCATGATGAAGCTGGCCCGGTGCGTCAGCTTCGCGGCGACGATGCGGGCCATGTACCTGCGGGCAACGTTCATGTCGAAGCAGATCTGCAACTGCACGAAGTTGGCGCCGGCATCGCATTTGCGGATCAGGTTCTTCGGCTCCCAGTCGGCTTCCGGCTTGAACATCTCCGCGTTGGCGCCGATCAGGAAGTCGGGCGAGAGCCGTTTCTCGTCTTCATCCTGCTTCAGGCCCTGGATGTAGGCCATGAACTCGAGCGCGGGGGTATCGAAAACGTTGCGCACCCCCACCCTGGCGCTTTTCGGAATCTTCGCGCCACGGGCGATCAGCACGCTGTTGACGCCGAGCGCCGCGGCGCCGAGAAGATCTTTCTGCAGCGCCAGGCGATTGCGGTCGCGGCAGTTCATGTGGACGACCGGGTCGACGCCGTTGCCGATCAGCAGGGCGGCGGCGGCAACTCCCGAGATGTGCGGTTGCTTGGCATCGAGCAGTTGCACCGCATCGACCGCCGGGCGCAGCGTCTCGCCCTGCTGAAGCAGCGATCCGGCATCCGGGGCGTTGGCGAGGTTCAACTGGCCTGTCACCGTGAAGTCCCTGGTTTTCAGGGCATCGTTGAACGTCATCGGCATCCCTTCAGGCCCGGTAATCCGGCATGCCGACCATGCGCTTCAGCCAGACATCGTGCGGGGGCAGCTTCTCCTGCGCGGTCTGGATCCCGTCGATTACCTGCCTGTGAATCGCCGGCCGCGGGCGTGATCGGCCAAACCACCGATCGCATTCGTCACTCAGGAAATCCATGCCGTACAGGATGGCTTCGTAGCTGTGGTGGTTCCAGAGCCTGCCCGTATCGATGGGACACCGGGCATCGACGGCACCGGTCGCCTGGCCGGGCGATCCGTCCGCCTGGCCCGGCAGGAACTGATCGACGAAGTCGGAGGCGCTCGGGGGCTTGATGCGCCAGAAGTCGAGCTTCGCGCGCAACCTGTCGTTGATACGTTCCGGCCGGCCGACCTCGCGCCAGAATGCCGTATCCGTCCTGCGCGTCAGGCAATAGTGCATGTTGATAAAGTCGAGGATCTCGTAGTAGCGATTGCGCATGAGGCGGTTGAACCGGAATGCCAGCGGTTCCATGTCGTTGCCACGGGGGAAATGCTCGGTGAGCAGTTCCGCGGCGATCTCGTTCAGGTACAGGCCCGTCGACTCCAGCGGTTCCAGGAAGCCGCCGGCCAGCCCCATGGCCACGCAGTTCCTGTGCCAGAGTTTCTCCCGCACACCGACCTTGAAGCGCACCAGCCGGGTGTCGAGGCGCCCGGCATGGCTGCCCTCGTAGGCGCGAAGCTCCCGCTCGGCATCGTCTTCGCTGATGAACGCGCTCGAATGGACATAGCCGACGCCGCGCCGGTTCTGCAATGGAATGTCCCAGACCCAGCCGGCCGAAAGAGCCGTCGCCTGGGTGTGCGGACGGACGGACCCGGGATAGTGGGTTTCATAGGGCACCGGCATCACCAGGGCGCGGTCGCAGAGCAGCCACGGGGAGAAGTCGACCCAGCCGACGCCCAGCGTCTTTTCGATCAGGATGGAGGCAAAGCCCGTGCAGTCGATGAACAGGTCCGCTTCCAGGCGCCGGCCGCCGCGGGTCGCGAGTGCGGCGATGCTGCCGTCCTCGGCCGTCTCGATGTCGGTCACGTGCTCGAGATGATGGGCGACCCCGCGGGCGGTGGAGAAGTCGCGCAGATAGTCCGCGTACTTCAGCGCATTCATGTGGAAGGCGTAGCCCACCGGTATGCCCAGGTCCGGCTGGTCGAACGCCTTTGGCGCGAGGCCCATTTCGCACAGCACCGGTTGCGCGGAGACGGTGTTCATGTAGGGAACGGAGCGGTCGCTCATGAGCCAGCGTCGGCCGGCGTCGTCTCGCAAACCCGCGCCGAAACGGCTGAATGGGTGGTGATAGAAGCGGCGTTTGTCGTCGAGCCAGTTCACGAACCGGATCGATGCCTTGAAGGTGGCGTCGACGTTTTTCATGAAGTCCAGTTCGTCGATGCCGATCATGGCCAGCGTGCGGTTGATGTTCGGCACCGTCGCTTCGCCGACGCCGATGCGGGGCACGTCCGGCGACTCGACCAGCGCCACGTGCGCGGCTTTTCCATTGCCGACGTTCAGTGCGGCATTGAGATAAGCCGCCGCCGTCCAGCCTGCAGAACCGCCCCCGACCACCAGTACGCGTTTTGCCTGCACGCTACGGACCTGTTACCGGGGTTCTGCCGGACGGACGCCGGGCGGGCTTGCGGCATAGTCGTTCTTGGGAGGATTCGCCCATATCCGGCAGCGAGTTCGCATGGCGTTCAGTTGTCGGCAACCGGTATTTCGGGCGGAACGCGGAATGCCAGGCCGGGGGGTTGGATGCTCAGGTTTTCGGGCCTTTTCCGGCCGTGGCCGGGGTCGTAGGCCAGCGGGCCGGGGGGGATGTAGTCGAAGATGAAGGTGATGCGGTCCCCGGTTCCGCGGTTGGTGACGCTGTGCTGCGCCTGGTTGTTGATCTCGAAGGCGTTGCCGGGCTTGAGCTGGAACGGGCGGCCGTGAATGGTGTACCAGACCTTGGGGTTGGTCGTGATGGGTACGTGGATGCGGTGTGCGCAGTGGAACGATTGGTGAATGTCGCTGTGCGCCCGGATTCTGCTGCCGGCCTCGAGGTTTGCCGCGATCGCGCGGATGACTTCGCCGCCTTCGGGATAGTGGGCGGTGACGATTTTCTGCATCACCGGCAGGGCGGCTTTTGCGATGCGGTTCCAACCGGGCCCGCGGCTGACCTCGCCCGACGGCCAGGAATCGTCGTCCACCGCGATCATCACGATCGACCGGGTCTGGTCGTGCACATAGAACGACTCCTGGCGGGACCGGTCTTCGCTCCAGGCGATCTCCTCCTGGGCCAGGATGACATCGCGCAACGCAGTGGCGTCGACGGTGCCCAGATCGCGCAGCGGTTCCTCGATGTCCATGGTGGCAGGCGATGTAAAATAGGCTGAATTTCTTCCGATGCCAGCCTATGTTCGGCCACCCATGAATGCAAACGGGCACCAGGCACCCGCTTCGGGCGAACCACGCCATGCGTCGACCACCGGCGCAACCGGTCGCGGCAGGCGTTGAGCACGCCATGACGACAAGACTGCCAAGGCTCGTCGCCACATCGGTAGTGCGCGGCACGCACAGGGACAAGAGCGAGGGCGGTGTGTTCGTCGTCGATTTCGAAGAGCGCACCGTTGATCAACTCTTCGACTGGAACTCGGGCGACATGGACTTCGAAGGCGCCAGCGGCGACCGGGGGCTGCGCGGCATCGCCGTCAGCGACGAAGACGTGCTGATCGCCGGCAGCGATGTGCTGTTCCGCTGCGACCCCGGCTTCACGATCAAGACGTTCAGCCGCAACCGCTACCTGGACGACTGCCACGAGATCTGCCGCTACGAGGACAAGGTTTTCCTGACCTCGCCGGGTTTCGACAGCCTGCTCGCCTTCGACCTGGGCACCCGGGAGTACGTCTGGGGCTATCACCTGATCCGGCAGCACGGCCGGTGGACCGGCCACACCTTCGACCCGCGCTCGAACATGGGCCCGGTGCCGGTCAACGACTATCACATCAACATGGTTCACGTGGACGGTACCGGCATCTATTTCAGCGGCCTGCGCACCGAGGCGCTGCTGCACCTGGGCAACGAAATGGACGTATCGGTGGTCTGCTCGCTGCCGGGGGAGGTGCACAACGCCCGCCCGTTTCGCGAGGGCGTGCTGCTGAACGACACGGACAGCGACTGCGTGCGCTACGCGGGGCGCGATGGCGCCAGCCTTGCGTTCAAGACGGCGTCTTTCGCCGAGGTGGAGATCGAGTTCACCGCCAAGGAAGATACCGGCGACCTGCGCCAGGGGTTCGCCCGCGGCCTGTGCGCGGTCGGCGACCGGTTCGTGGCCGCCGGCTCGTCACCGTCCACCATCAGCCTGTACGATTTCCAGTCTCGACAGCGAGTGGCCTCCGTCAATCTTTCCATGGACATTCGCAACGCCATTCACGGCCTCGCGCCCTGGCCGTTCACAGGCTGATATAAGCTGTTAGACCTCGTCTTTGCCTGGATAAGCTGTGAAACGAGTCAAACTCTCTCCCGGTCGCTGTTTTCCAGTCGGGCTGCAACGTAGCCCCGTTGGCCGATGAACAGCGGTTGTCTGCCATGAAGGACCATGCCCGGGTCGTCGTCATCGGCGGCGGCATCGTCGGGGCCGCCGTGCTCTATCACCTGACCAAACTGGGCTGGGCCGACGTGGTGCTGGTCGAGCGCAAGCAGCTCACCGCCGGGTCCACCTGGCATGCCGCCGGCGGCTTTCACGCCATGAACAGCGACCCCAACGTGGCACGTCTGCAGGCCTACGGCATATCGGTGTACCGGGAGGTGGAAGAGATCAGCGGCCAGGACGTCGGCATGCACGTCACCGGCGGCATCCAGGTTGCCGCGACGGAAGAGCGCTGGGAGAACATCAACTACGAGCACGCCAAGCACCGGGTACTCGGTATCGACAGCCACCTGCTGACGCCGGGTGACATAAAGAAGCTCTGCCCGATCATGGACACCACCGGCGTGATCGGCGGGCTGTTCGACGCCAACGAAGGCCACATCGACCCCTACGGTTCGACACAGGCGCTGGCCAGGGCAGCCCGCAAGGGGGGCGCCGAGGTCTACGTCAACACGATGGTCGAAGACCTGATTCACAAGCCGGACGGCACCTGGACGGTGGTTACCGACCAGGGAAACATCCATTGCGAACACATCGTCAACGCGGCCGGGCTCTGGGCCCGGGAAGTGGGCGCAATGGCCGGCGTACACGTGCCCATCGTCCCTATGGAGCACCATTACCTGCTGACCGAAGAGCTGGACGAACTGGCCGGATGGGACAGCGAGTTGCCGCTGGTGCTCGATCTCGATGGCGAGATGTACCTGCGCCAGGAACACAACGGCGTGCTGCTGGGCGTCTACGAGCAGAACTCCACGCCCTGGTCCGTCAAGGGCACGTCCTGGGACTTCGGCGAAACCGACCTGCTCGAAGTGCGGCTCGATGACATCGCCGATGCCCTGACAAAGGGTTTCGAGCGATTCCCCTCCGTGGCCGAAGCCGGAATCCGGCGCATCGTCAACGGGCCCTTCACCTTCGCGCCCGACGGCAACCCGCTCGTCGGCCCGGTACGGGGCGTCCGCAACTACTGGTCCTGCTGCGGCGTCATGGCGGGATTCAGCCAGGGCAGCGGCGTGGCGCTGGCGCTTTCGCAGTGGATGATCGACGGCGAGCCCGAAGGCGATGTGTTCGCGATGGACGTCAATCGTTTCGGCGCCTATGCGACGAGCGCCTACGCGGTGGAGAAGGCGAAGGAGTTCTACGAGAACCGCTTCTACCTGCTGTGTCCCAATGACGAGTGGCCTGCCGCGCGCCCCCTCAAGACATCGGCCCTGCACAGCCGGCTACAGGCGGCGAACGCCGTGTTCGGCTCGTCATTCGGCCTGGAAGTGCCGCTCTGGTTTGCACCGGGGGAAGCCGAACCCGTCGAGCAGCCGAGTTTCCGGCGCTCGAACTCCCATGACCCGGTCGGCGAGGAATGCCGGGCGGTGGCCACCGGTGTCGGCATCATCGATGGAACCTCGTTCTCCAAGTACGAAGTATCGGGGCCGGACAGCGTCGCCTTTCTCAACCGGCTGCTGGCGGGCCGCCTGCCCGCCGTCGGCCGCATGCGCATGGGCCCCATGCTTTCGCCGTCGGGGCACATGAAGGGCGACCTGACGCTGATGCGCCTCGCCAACGACCGTTTCCGCATCATCGGCTCCGGCTACCTGCAGCAATACCACATGCTGTGGTTCGAGCAGCACCTGGGTGAAAGCGACGTGGAACTCAGGAATCGCTCCGATGACCTGACGGCCATCTCGATCGCCGGTCCCGCATCCCGCGAACTGATGATGTCGGTGGCGGACGGGGATTTCGACACCGCCGCGATGCCGTTCATGTCGGTGCGCAGCATGGATGTCGGGCTGGCGGAAGCGCAGGTGGCGAGGGTCTCGTTCACGGGCGAGCTCGGCTACGAAATCTACGTTTCGGCTACCTTTGCCGGCGCCGTCTACGACCGGCTGCTGGAAGCCGGGCGCAAGTTCGGTATTCGGCCGTTCGGCAACCGGGCGCTCGTGTCGATGGGCATGGAGAAGAGCTTCGGAGTCTGGTCCCGGGAATTCACGCCGGACTACACGCCCGTCATGTGCGGCATGGACCGGTGGATCGACTACGGCAAGGCGGCCTTCATCGGCCGTGAGGCTGCGCTTGCCGACCGCGATGAAGAGCCCGAACACAGGCTGGTCGCCCTGGAGATCGATGCCGGCGAAGCCGATGCCTGGGGCTACGAGCCGATCTGGCTCGGTGAGGACTACGCCGGCTTCGTGACGTCCGGCGCCTACGGGCACCGGGTGGGGAAAAGCCTGGCGCTGGGCTACATCAGGACGCCGTACCTCGAGTCACCGGCAGGTGAGTACTCCGTGCACCTCGTTGACGGCCGCAGAGCGGCCAGGCTGCTGTCAAAGCCCCCGTATGACCCAAGCGCTTCGAAAATGCGCGCGTAGCAGCCCGTGTCACAGGTCTCACTGCAATCGAACGAAGATGCCTCCCGGCTGTCTGCGTGCTTGCGCGCGGGGTACCCGCTCCCGGCGCAACGCGGGACTGCTGCCACCGGTTGCCAGCCAAGATGATCGTCACCGACCATTTCGTCTACATCCACGTGTCCCGTACCGGCGGGACCTTCCTCAACAAGCTCATCATGAACCAGGTTCCGGGCGCCCGGATGCTTCAGTATCACGGCCACCTGGAAGACCTGCCGGCGGCCCATGAGCACCTGCCCGTGATCGGCTTCGTGCGCAACCCGTGGGACTGGTATGTCTCCATGTACAGCGACTACCGCCGCAAGGGGCAGTTCGTATACCAGATTCTCTCCGACCGGGGCACGCTGGATTTCGATCAGACGGTCGCCCGGTTTCTCAACCTCGGCGACGGCAGCGCCACGAGCCGGAGGCTGTTGCAGCACCTGACCCGAATTGCCCCGAGGGTCATCAATGCACGCCAGCCCGCACGCAATCACCTGCCGGGGCTCCGCTCGGAACACTTCGCGAATTACCCCGCGGGCATCGGTTACTACGGCTGGTTGTTCCAGCTCATGTTCCGGTCCGCGCGCGGCCAGGCGATCCAAATCGGACGGTTCGAAAACCTGCGGCAGGAGGCACTCCGACTGTTTGAGGAAACCGGCACGCCAATAACGAATCGGATTGCCGGATACCTGAAAAGAGCCGAGCCGCTCAACGCGAGCCCGCGCCCGAAGAACTTCGTCGGCGCCTATGGGCCGGAACTCGAGCAACAGGTCGCCGACCGGGAGCGCACGCTCATAGATCGATTCGGTTACGAATTTTCAGAGGCGCACAACTACCCGAAAACCGACTATTTCAGGCACCTGGGATCGGCAGACATAACCACCCTGTTGAAGCGCGTGCAGGATATCCCCGAGTCGCTGTGGGAAGCGCAGAACGAGGCAAAGCCCAACAAGATCGCGCAACTGAACGAAACGCGCCACATCATGTTCCGCTTCATCACCGATACGGAAAGGGTGTTCGACTACAGCAACCACCCGGTGCTCTGGGACGAATGGAAGGATGCCTTGCTCCCCATCATGAAGCAGGCGGCGGAAAAACTCGGTTACACCGATTACCGCTTTCCGCGCGTGATGTTCGCCAGGGTGCCCGCCGGTGGCGACATCTCCGGTCATTACGACGGCGAGGCCAGCCACTACATCCACAAGATCCACGTGCCGCTGATCACCAACGACAGGGTGGCGTTCTGCGTCGGCCGCAAGGAAATGCACCTGCCTGCCGGGCAGATCTTCGAGGTAAACAACAAACGCGTCCACGCCGTGAGAAATGAAGGCGCAACCGACCGGATTCACCTGATCTTCGAGTGTTACAACGTGGAAGACTACGGAAAACCCGACTGACTGCGTCACCACCAACGTGACGGCCGCCGGAAGCACCTGGAGCCGTTCCGGTTCCATGAAACTTATCCCCATTGGCGGTGCCGACCTACGGATCGACGGGCGGAAACCGGCCGCGCCGGAAATCGGGCGACACGAAGGAGCAATAACACGCCATGGATCAGCCGATAGGCGCACCGGAACGTGACAAATGGGGTCAGGTTCAATTTGCCCGGCAAACTGAACCTGACCCCATTTATCACCATTTATCACTCCGAAGGGTCTGAGAATCGTAGAGGAACCGTATCGGAGGGAGGTGCGGAGTCAGAGCCAGCGGGCACAGTCGAGAGGTTGGTCAGGTGTCCCGTCGGACTGGAGAGCAGGCTCATCACGACGATCGGTTCTTCGCACGTGATCAATAGACGCCACTTCCCCGCTCCGTCGCCAAGCGCACCGTCAAGACCGGCCCCGCCGGTCTCCAGCTCCGCCGCGGTAAGCGTGCGCGAGGCGCCGGTCGGCACCGTTACGGTCACCTCCGTGCCCGGCGATCTGCCGGCATCGTCGATGCCCACGATGGTCGCCACGGCATCGTCCTCGGCCGGATTGACCAGCCTCAGGCTACTTACCTGGTTCGGGTTGCTCCCGGGGTTGAAGACCGCCACCCAGTGACCGCCGTCGCGAATCGGGGCGATGTCGTGCATCGCAGTGAGAAAGCCGTCGCCGGTACGGATATAGGCCAGCACCTCGATTTCCAGCTCGCTGGCCATGGCCAGCCGCCAGTCGCGCGTGCCCGCGCCGGTGCCGCCGGCCAGGCCCTTGGCCGCGTTGCCCGTTTCGAGGTCATGGGAGTTGAAGTGAACGGTTTCCCCAGCGCCGATTGCCAGCGCCAGGGCATCGTAGACCGTCTCGCTGTCGTCATGGGCGGTGATCGATACCTCGCCCGCCTCGGCAGACCGGTTGATGACCCGCACGAATCCCTGGCGGCCCAACGGGTCCGACGCCGACGGGAACAGCGGCACCAGGGCCGGACCGGTCACTGTCACGGTAAACGTCTGGGAGGCCCGCTCGTCCCGGCGGTCCGCCGCCGTCACCGTTATGGTTGTCACGCCGCGCGAAATTCCCCGAATCGTCAGCACGGCATCGCGGCTGGCCGTGGCGGTTGCGACGGCGGGGTTGGCGGATTCCACGAAGTAATCCAGCGCCCGCTGTTCCCGGTCGTAGAAGCTCAGGGAGATGTCGAGTTCCAGAACGTCGCCCGCCGCAAGCACCTGCGCCGGAATTACCCGCTCCACCACCGGCGGGCGGTTGGCGGCCCCGCCGCCGCCCCCGCCGCCGCCGGGATTGGTCACCGGGTCTTTTTCCGTGACGGATACCCGTACGGTTCCGGCGATGCCGTCGTAGCCGCCGCCCGTCGCACTGTGGGTCAGCGTCACCGCCGGGTCCGTCGCACCGTCTTCGTCGTCGGCCGCCGTTACCGTCACGGTTTGCGCGATTTCCCAGTTACCCCGCATGAAAAGCAGGTCCGTCGAGTCAAGGCTCAGGTCTCCGGAGACTCCCTCGATCGCCACGGCCACATCCCCAGTCGGTTCGGTCGCCAGCGACACCTCGTAGGTCGCCATACCCCCTTCCGGCACCGCCACCGGCGTTCCGCGGAACAGCAGGCTCGGGTCGTTTTCCAGGATGGTCACGACCAATTCGGCGGTCTGCCCCGCATATTCGGCGGCGCCCGAAGCCCGGTGCGTCAATGTCAGGTCCGCATCCTGGACGTTGTCAGCATCGTCCGCCGCCATCACCGTCACGAACTGCACGATTTCCCAGTCGCCCGGCGTGAACACGAGGCTCGGCCGGTCCAGGCTCAGGTCGCCCGTCGCGCCGGAGATCGTCACCCTAACGTCCGCCGTCGGCTGGGTCTGCAACACCACCTGGTAGTCGTTGGACCCGGCTTCCCGTACCTCCAGGGATTCCGGGGTAACCAGCACGGCGGGCACATCGTTGTCTTCCAGCGCGATCATCACGCCTCGCGCCGGCTCGATGCGCAGGCCTGCCGCAACGGTGGTACCCGTCACCGACAGCGTCCTTGCGCCGTCCGCCGAGTCGTTGTCCACGGGCACAAGCTGAAACGCCGCCGACCCTTCCGTCTCGCCGGCCCCGATGGTCAGGTCCAGGTCGGCCACTCCGCGGTAGTCCGTACCCGGCTCTGCCGTGTCGCCGGCTGCACCGACCGTCAGCCGCACGGTGGTGTCTTCGGCACGGGCCCCTGCATCCAGGCGGCCGGTCACCATCACGTCCGCGACGTTCTCCTCGCGAACCGACTGCGGGTCGACCGACAGCGTGATGCGGCGTGACGGCGTGTCGTTGTCGGACAGGGTCAGGGTGGCCGGGTTCACGGTCAGGGCGCCGGTCTGGCCGGAGACCGTGATCGACTCCGCGCCCTCGGCAATCCCGTCGTCCTCCGGGAAGAGGGTGAACGTGGTCTCGGCGGTGGTCTCGTTTGGCGGAATGGTCAGCGTCGGGCCGATCACCCCCGCGTAGTCCGAATTCACGACCGCCGTGTCGTCCGGCTCGCCAACCGTCAGCGCCACCACCGTCTCGTCCGGGCGCGCCCCGTCGTTCAGCCGGCCGGTCACCCGAACTTCGGCGCTGGCGACGCCTTCGGACACCGATGGGGGGCTGAGCGACAGGTCCACCCGGGTGGACGCATCGTCATCGTCGCGCAGCAGGAGTTCTGCAGGCAGCACCGACAACCCCGCAACGTTACCCGACACCGTGATCGTCTCGTCGCCTTCCGCGGTCGAATCGTTCGTTGGCCGAATCGTAAACGTCACGCTTGCCTCGGTCCGATTTGCCGGGATGCTCAAGTCAAGATCCCCGACCTCGGTGAAATCCGTACCCTCCACCGCCGTATCCGAGGGCATGCCCACCGTGACCGTCACCTCCGTGTCCGCCGTGCGCACCCCGCCGTTCAGCGTACCCGTAACCCGCACCGGGCGGCTACCGGTATTCTCCGACACTTCGTCCGGGTCCAGCGTCAGCACCACTTCCGTGGATTCGACATCGTCGTCGTTCAACGTCAGCGTCGCCGCGACCACCCCAAGCCCGGAAACACTGCCGTCCACCGTGATCCGCTCCGCGCCCTCCACGGAATTGTCGTTCGTGGGCCGCAGCGTGAAGGTCGTCTCGGCTTCCGTCTTGCCGGCGTCAATGGTCAGGGTCAGCGCATCGACCGTCTCGTAGTCGGTTCCCTCGACCGCCGGGTCGCCGGGCGACCCCACCGTGACCGTCACGTCCGTGTCTTCCGTCCGCGCCCCCTCGTCCAACTCCGCCTTGACCCGCACCAGAGTCGCTGCCACGTCTTCCCGCACCTGGGGCGGATTGAGGCTCAGGTTTACCTGCGTCGACCCCGCATCGTCGTCGAGGATGGTGAGGGTGCGGCTTGCGAATTCCGTCCCGCCCCGGCTTGCCGCCA
Source organism: Pseudomonadales bacterium (assembly GCA_963663395.1). Classification (GTDB taxonomy): domain Bacteria; phylum Pseudomonadota; class Gammaproteobacteria; order Pseudomonadales; family Azotimanducaceae; genus Azophilus. The sequence continues at coordinate 1,004,373 of OY760226.1, read as the reverse complement.
CCACCACCGTTTCGGCATCGTCATCGACCGGGTCGTCCAGGCTTCGCACCGTCGTCGTGACGGCTGAGCGGTTCATGCCCGTTCCCGCCGGCAGTGTCAGCGTCGTCGCATCGATCTCGTAGTCCGCATCCCGAGTTGCCGTTCCCGAGAGGTCGAGCGAGATGGTCTGCGTGGTGGGAAACGTCGACCCCGAGCCGGTGTCCACGGTCACCGTTGCGGTGCCCCCGGCTTCGGCGATCTGCATCGGGTCGATGTCGAGCGACAGCACGGGTACCGCGTCGTCCTCCGCGATCTTGACGGTGAGGTCCTTCGACGAGACCGACAGGCGGCCGCTGTCCCGCGTCAGCCGCAGCACGAAAACCTCCGTGGCTTCGTGCACCCGGTCGTTGAATATATCCACGGAGACGGCCTTCTCGGCGCGCGCGCAGCCGCAATTGCCGTCGTCCAGGAAATCTCCCGGCACGAACGAGATGTCCCGGTTCAGCCGTCCGTAATCGCCGAACGTGCCGCTCCGCCGCTCGCTGGCATGGCCTTCGCCCGCCTCCCGGCTGCCCGCGTTTTCGAGCGTGGCCAGCGACACCACCACCGGGGCTGCCACGTCCACGGTCTTGACCCCGCCCGGCGTCACGAGCGCCAAGTTCAGGCGCAAGGCGCCTTCGTCCTCGTCCACCACGAAGATATCGGTGGCCGATGACTCCGTGGCCCCCGCTCCCGCCGCAAAGGTCGGAACGAACGTGAAATCCTCGTCACGGATGGCCACCGCGGCCGCGTCGAGCGTCCCTGCCGAAACCCGATCCGGCAGCGTTCCGAAACCCAGTGACACACCCTCCCCAGGGTCTACCACGCTGTCGTTGGCCGCACTCACGCGCACCGTCCCGGCCGTCTCGTTCGCCCCGAAACGCAGGTTCGACGGAGAGACGGAGTAGTCGACGCTCTCCGCGCCGTCCGTGCCCTCTGCCTCGATCGGAATGGTCACGGCCCGTTCCGGAACCGCGCTCAACGTCACCGCCACATCCACATGCGCTCCCTCGGCGACCCGGTAGGCGGGCTGCGCAAAGCGCACCGTCACTTCCGGATCGTCGTCGTCCTCGATGGTGACGGTGCGGCGCTGGCCCAGGTCCGTGCCGTCATGGGAGGCACTGATCACGATGGTCTCGTCATCGTCATCGACGGTGTCGTCCACCCCGGTCAGGGTGGTGCTCACCGCGGATGCGTTGGTCCCCGTGCCGGCGGGCAGCGTCAGCGTCGTGGCGTCGAAGGTGTAGTCCGCGGTCTCCGTGGCCGTGCCCGCCACCGACAGCAATACCGTCTGTGCGGCCGCGAAGGTCGAGCCCGAACCCGTATTCACGGTGACCGATGCGGTTCCCCCATCCTCGGCGATCGTCGTACGGTTCACCGAGAGACCCAGCGACGGCGCCGGGTCGTCATCGGCAATGCCTATCGTCAGGCCGGCCGGCGGCGACACGCTCAGGCCGCCGGCCGTGGTCGAGCCGCTCACCGTCAGGCTCTCGTTCGGTTCGTCGATGCGGTCGTTGGCCGGCGTCAGCATGAAGCGCACCGTCGCGCTTCGCGCATAGGCGGGAATGGTCAGGGTCAGCGTGCCGACCGTGGCGTAGTCAGAGCCTTCCGTTGCCGTGTCGCCGCTCGCGCCCACTTCGACCGCCACCGTAGTCGCCGCCGGCCGCGCCGAGCGGTTCAGCGCGCCGGTCACCGTCACCGATTTCGCACTGTCGCCCTCCTGGACCAGCGGCGTATCCAGCAACAGGTTCACCGCGGACGAAAGGGTCGTCGCCGGAGTCTCGTTGGCTACCGCCTGATCGGTGAACGACGCCGCCCGATTGCCCACCGCGTCTTCCAGGGCTTCCCGGGACGGGACGGCATAGTCCACCTCGATGCCGGACTCGCCGTGCAGGATCGGCGGGCTGACCGTCAACTGCACCTGCTCGCCACTCACCGATACCGCGGTGACCGACCGGGACGTTGCGCCGGTAACCGTGAAGGCCGATGCCGGCGTGGTTGCGGCGGCGAGGGCCTCGTCGTAGGTGAGGGTCAGGGTCGCGCCGTTCACCGTGGCGCCGTCCGTCGCGGCCAGTGCCGGCGCCCGGGTGTCCGCCGCGAAACTCTCGCTGCCCAGCTCGTTGAGGTTCGATGCGCCGTCCACCGCCACCCCGGCCGGAACCCGTACCGTGACGTCACCCTCGAAATCGGCATCCGGCGTCACCCGCAGCCTGTAGGTGGCGCCGGATCCAGAGAAGTTCGAGCCGCTGCCGTTGTCCACCTCGATCTCGCTCGCTTCCAGGCCGGTGACCGCCTTGGTAAAACCGATGGTCACCGTGAACGCGTCTTTCGTCGGGTGTGTTGCATCGCTGGCGATGGATCGGACCCTGGGCGGCGTGGTCGGGTCGATGGGTGTGGTGACCTCCACGACCGCACTGCGTACCGCCTCGCCGGCTCCGGTGCCCGCCGCCACCTGGTAGCTGTACGTTTCGCCCTCGATGACATCGCCGTCCGTGTAGGTCAGCACCGCCAGGCCGCTTGCGAGAGTGTTCACATCGGTACCGTCGTCACGGGTGACCGTGTAGAGGACACTGGGCTCAGGATCCCAGTCGTCGGCAGCGACTGCCGTCCAGGTCAGCACGGGCTGCCCCGAACCCGTTGCAATGGTCAGGGCCGGGCCGTCGCGGAACTGGTACCCGAATTCTTCCCAGGTCGCCGTGCCGCCGCCGTCGAAATCGTGATTCAGGGCAGGGTAGTCGCCGCTGCCTCCGAAATCCCAGGGATCGTCCGCCGTGCCGTCGCCGTCGGTGTCGACGTTCCAGGTCGAATAGATTCCAGAATAGTCGGTGGGAGACTGGAGGCTCGATGTGGTCTGCCCGGTGCTGTCTCGGAAGGCTACACCGGCCGTTTGCGTGTCGAAGTAGCTGTTGGACGTCGTGCCCCTTAGAAAGCGTTCCCTGACCAGGTAGCCCGTGTTGATTCCGGGCAGCGCGCCCGTGGCGTAACTCGCAACGATGGTTCCCGCATTGCGGCCGACCAGGGCGCCGGCAATGGTTCCGACTACCGCACCCGTTGCGTAGCTCGCCTCGATCTCGCCGAAGTTGAGCCCGACCAGGCCGCCCGCGGCGGTGGCAGTGCCTTCCACGCTGACCGAGGCATAGCTGACCGAAACGAGGCTGTTCGAGAGTTTCTGTCCTGCCAATCCCCCGGCAAAGGCGTAGGCGCCGGTCCCCTCCACCCGTCCCGTCGCATAGACGCCGGTTACGCTGCCATCCGTCGTTCCCACCAGGGTTCCGACGTGTCGCTGTCCGGCCACGTCCGCATCGACCACGGCCAGGTTCCGAATCAGGGACCCGCGCCCTGCATACCCGAACAACCCCGCCAGCAGGGGGTCGGTCTCCGACCTGACGTAAAGATTGGATACCGTGTGCCCATTGCCTTCGAAGACGGTATCGAATGGGTTCCGCAGGTAGGTGATTCCCCCGCTGGCGGTACTGCCCTCTCCGCCGATCGGGTTCCAGCCGAGGCCGTCGTTCCAGTAGGCATCGCCGGCGTCGGCCGTTCCGTTGCCGTTGGTGTCCAGGTCCAGGTCGACGGTGAGTTCGTAGCCGGAGCATCCATCGATGTTCGGGCATCCCATGCGCCCGATGGCGTCCGGGTACGCCGAGGCATAGGAAGTCGCTTCCGTCGCCTCCGGAAACCCGTCGCCATCCAGGTCGTAGCGCACGGCGTCCAGCTGCTGATGGGAGGCGATCTCGATCAACCCGTCGTCATCCTCGTCGTAGTCAACGGCGTTTGCGCTCCAGACGGTTACCCTGAACCGCTGGTGGGCGCTGGTGTTCGAGCCGTCCGCATCGGTTGCGCTGACGGTGATCAGGGCGGAACCCTCCGACACCGGCGTCAGCGAGATTACCGACCCGGACACCGTCGTCGTTACCGCCGTTCCGTCCGAGGCCGCTGCGAAGGTCAGGGTGTCGCCGTCCGGGTCCTCGAAGGCATTGTCGACATCGACAGTGGTCGCATCCGCCCCGGCGCGCAGGCTCAGGTCCGGCAACGTGCCGACCGCGTCCGGGGGACGGTTGGCGGCGCCCGAGATCACCGTGACCCGCGCGCTGCGGGTGACGGTGCCGCCCTGCGCCTGCGCCCGTGCCTGGTAGGCATAGGTCGTGCCCGACACGCCGGAGTCGGTGTAGCCCGTTGCCGTGAGGCCCGACGCGACCGTCTGTGGCGCTCCCTGCAGGGCGGCATCCGTTCTGGTTACCGCATAGGTCAGGCCCGGCTGTGGTGACCAATGACTCCCCGTTACGGCCTGCCATCCCAGAACCGCATCGGCGGACCCGCTGGAAGTCGTCACCGTGAGCGGCGCCGGGGTGTCGCGCAGCTGACGCCCGAACTCCTGCCAGGTCGCCGTATCGTTGCCGTCCATGTCCACGGACAGCGCCGGGTACTGGCTGCCGGTGCCGAAGTCCCAGGCATCCGTCGCTACGCTCCTGAAGACTTCCCGGTCCCAGTTCTCATAGGGACCGCTGGCCCCGGTCGGACTCTGCAAGTCCCCGGTGCCATGGCCGGCAACGCCCCCGGTGACGCTTTCCGAGCCGTCGAGCAACCCGTTGTCGTTGACGTCGTCGGAGCCCACCCCCACGTGCAGGCCGGACGTCGTCCTGTCCCAGTAGCTGCTGTAGATGCGATGTTCTTCCCCGATGGTGCCGACCAGCCCACCCACCGCGGCCTCACCGGAGACCGGACCCGTGGCATAGCTGTTGCGGATCCAGTCCGTCGCGTTCCCGGAGAGTCCGCCGACGCCGCCCCACGGGGTGAAACGCCTCACCTCCTGCCGACCGCCGCGCCCGGAGACCCTTCCGGTGGCGTAGCAGGACAGGACCCATTCCGTTTCACCCGCCAGGCCGCCCACCGCATCCTCTCCCGACACATCGCCGGCGGCAAAGCTGTTGTGGATGGTGTTCTCGGCAACGCCCACGAGCCCGCCGACGCCGCTGCCCGTACTGGAGACGTTGCCCGTGGCGTAGCTCTCCGCAACCACGCCTTCTGACAGCCCGACCAGCCCGCCGACATAGTTGCCGGTTCCGGTGACCTCCACGTTTGCATGGCTGCGCTCGATGGCGCCCCTGGATTGGCCAACCAGGCCGCCGACCGAGTCCGTGGCGGTGACGGTACCGGTCGCGTAGCTGTTCGTGATCTTTACCTTGTTGTATCCCACGAGCGCGCCGGATATGGAATCCCCGACGATATCCACGTCGACCAGTCCCAGATTGCGCACGGCGCCCGGGGTATCCGTCGAATCGAAGAGGGCCGCGCGCCGTACGGCGCCGTCGATGTAAAGATTGCTGATGGTCTTGTGATTGCCTTCGAACGTCGCAGCGAACTCGTCGGGAAACAACCCGATCGGTGTCCAGCCCGCGCCGTTGTTCCAGTAGGAATCACCCGCATCGGCCATGCCGTTGCCGTTGGTGTCGAAATCCAGGTTCTCGGTCAGCTCGAAGCCGCTGCAGACGTCCGGACATCCCATGCCCAGGGCGGCCTGCGGAAAGGCAGCGGCGTGGGTACTCCAGTCCGTCCCGTCCACCGCGCCGTCGCCGTTCAGGTCGTAACGCATGGCGTCGAGTTGCGCCAGGTTGGCGACGTCGATGAGACCGTCGTTGTCGGTGTCGTAGTCGTTGTTCCCCAACGCCAGGGTGACCTCGAACACCAGGGTGGCCGACAGCCCGTCCGGGTCGGTCGCCTGTACGACCACCGCGGTGCGGCCCGGCGAGTTCGGCGTGAGCGTCAGCGTTCCGGTCATTTCGTCGATAACCGCCTCCACGCGGACGGGATCGTCCGCATCCACCCGCCAGGTGAGGTCGTCGTCGTCCGGATCGTCGAACACCGTATCCAGGTCGAAGGTCGCGGCATCGCCGCCGGGGACCAGCGTCTGGTCCGCAATCGCGTTCTCGACGGTCGGCGCTCCGTTTCGATCGGCGATGGCGACCGCAACCGCTCCCACCGCACCGGGCGCCATCACCAGCCCGCTGCCCGCATCCCGGTCCACGCCCATCGCCTCGATGTCGAGGGCGCCCTCGGCCATTGCCGCCCTGGCGAGCGCCGGGGTGAAACCGCTCGGGCCACCGCGCGCCTCGAGCATCAGCGCGGCGATAGCCGCCGCATGGGGTGCGGCAGCCGACGTGCCCTCAAACGGGTCGAAACCCGGCGTGGCGGTGGAAACGCCGTCGGCGGCAGCCAGGTCCGGCTTGTTCAACAGGCGCCCGCCCGTGGAGGAAAAGTCGCCGGCGGTAACGGCCTCCCCGGCCGCGGTGTAGAAGATGCGCCGCGGGCCGTCGGAACTGTACGTCTGCACGGATTCGCTGCCGTCGAATGCGGCCTCCGTCGCTTGTACGGCAGCCACGCCGATGGCGTCTTCCGCGGCCTGGTGGCCATAGGTGGCGCCGGCCGTCGCGATTGCCAATTCACCGGTATGCGAAAAGAGACGCAGGTAGCGGCCGCTGCCCGACACCTTCACGACAATCAGGCTGGCGCCGGTGTGGTCCGCCCCGCTGGAAATTCCTTCGAACGGATCCTGCGAGCCGTCCTGCGTGGTGGTGGAACTGGCGATCACGTCTCCTTCGGCATCCACCAGAAACAGATCGTAGTCGTTCGCCGCTGCGCCCCAGGGGTCGGACCACTGCAGCGTGAACCAGCGGTGCGTATCCTTCTCGACCCGGTTTTCATGCACGCCGCCCCCGAAGTCGTGCATGTTCCCCACCGTCTCCCCGCCGACGGTCAACGGGTCTCCCTGAACGTAATCGCCCTCCCAGACCCCGGACGTGCCGTCATTCAGGTTGCCGCCGTTGCCTGCTGCGGAAAAGTACAGGCAGCCCTGCCCGACCACCGAACTGATTGCCCGGGAAATCAGCCCGTCCTGAAACGCGGAGTCATCGGAGTACTGGAGGTCGTCGACGATGATGTCCGCGCCCGCGGCGCAAAGCGCCTCGATGTTGGCCGCCATCTGCGCCTTGCCGCTGTTGCCCGATGCAAAGTACAGGTCCGCCCCCGGGGCCAGGTCGTGGACGATCTCGAGCATTGCCGTGCCTTCGTCGCCCGCACCCGCCTGCCCCGGCAAAATCGAAATGTGAGCAGGCAGGTCGCCGGTCGCCTGCCGTGATGCGAGCGTGCGCAAGCCGTTGGAAATCACCCCGATTCCTATCCCCGTGCCGTCGACGCCGTGGGTCTGGCGGGCCAGATCGGCCTGGTGCGCGACATCGCCTTCGGACGTGTTGTCCTGCAGCCGCACGGAAGCGCCGGCCAATGACCGGGAGCGCGCTGACTCACGCGGATCGGGCAATTCACCGGCTTCGTTGCCGTCACCGTGCCCCGACGCCGGGGCCCTCTGGTTGGACACACCCCTTTTCGCTACGGCCAGCGTCTGTACGTCTTCGCTTCCCGCAAGCTCCTCCAGCGCCGAAGCCGGCAGTACGGCCCGAATCGCTCGGTAGTCCGGGAACGCGCTGACGAGTTCCCCGCCGAGTTCGCCTATCCTGACCAGCAATTCCGGCGTTACATCGGCCCGAATGTCGACTTCGACTTCTCCCCGGCGGTCCTCCACCACCTTGTCAAGAAGTTCCGATGACATCTTCCGCTGGGCCGGCGTGCGGCGATCCTTTTCGAGGACGGATGCCTCGATCGCGGCCATTGCCTTCGCCCGCGCTGTCGGGCTCATTTCCTGAGCCAGGCTCGGCGCTGCAAGGCCGATCGCCACCAGCACCGCCAGGGTGCAGGCAAGCGCCGCGAACCCACGCATACGCGAAGACGACTCGGAGGCGGCGGTCTGGCTGCGGCTGGGCTCTGTCACGATTGCGCGCTCGTTATCCGGTCAGCGCAAGCGAAGCCCAGGTAACTATAGCGGGCGTGTGGACGGCCCACCGTAGGGTCACCGAAACACGGAGATCCTCATCGTTCACCCATGAATGGAGATGATCGTTGGGGCCACAGTGGACTGCAGGGGGATCAGTCGAATCCAAGTACTTCTTGGCCTTTGGGTTCGCGGTCGAGTCGACTGTAATGGATTACATAACGTGGTGCAAAATTTCGAATTGAGCGAGGGTGGCTGTCACGCGACGCCCCGGATCAACCGGAAGCCGGACACCTTGCCTACGCGAATGATTGACTAAACGCCTACAAATACCGCTCAGTTGACGAAACGGCGGTTTTCGACCAGAACTCAGGAGTTGAAGTCGGCGTCGTCCTCGACAGCGGGTGCAAGATCCCGGTCCGCGACGCCGACCAGCGTTTCCAGGCGCACAAGGCGCTCACGAATCGCGGCCAGGTCTGCTTGAATCTTCCCGGTTTCCCCGCTCAGTTTCATGTCGAGCCGTTCTATTCTGGCATCAAGACGATCATATCTGGCGTCAAGCCGATCATAGATGCCAAGAGTCAGCCCTGCCAGGAGGATAAACCCCGCAGCGAAAACCCCAAGCAATGCCCAAACGTCCTTGGCCATGCCCGAATCATACGCCCCCGCCCTTGAAACCCGCTATGGCAAATGTCGCACAAAGACTTAACAGTCGAATAGGTGTGGTCTTTCCCAGGCGATCGGTTCGACCTCATTCGCCCGGTCGATCGTTCGGGCGCATTCATGCCCGGAATACACAGCGTGGACAATGGCTCCCGGCGCCCGGCAATCGCCGATGCTGCGCACACCGGAGATGCCGGCACGGGCAAGGCCGTCGTCATCGGCGATCAGTTCCCGGTACAGAAGATCGTTCGGCTGCCTGACGCCGACTACAACCAGGGAACCGCATTCGATCGACCTGACCGTCCGGTCACGATAGATACTGGTCAATTCGGCTGCGCTGCCGCTGAAAGCGGTTACGGTTTGTTCGAGTTCGGTCCGGATCCCGAGTTCGATCATTCGCGACCGTATCTCGGCGAGTTCGTTGTTCATGAACGTCCAGGCGGATACGGCATTGGCATTGGTAACGAGCGTTACCTCGTGTCCGCGCCCGCGCAGCAGTTCGGCCAGGCAGCCGCCCATGTAGTAGTGGTCGAAGTCGTAGATAACGACGGGGCCTTCGAGGGCCGCGTCGGCCAGTACATCGTCCGGGGTGAAGAGCGCGTCGCTGTCGAATCCCGCGCTGGGGTATCCGTTGCGCTCAAGGATGTCGGTGGTCCAGTTCGCGCCCGTTGCGACGACCACGTGATCGCTTGCGAATTCGAGCACGTCCCGGGCCGTCAGCAGGCTGTCGCGATAGACGGTGACATTGGCCATGGACTGGATCAGATGGCTGCGGTAGTCACGCACCCGGGCCCAGGTGGCGAGTCCGGGCAGCTTCGACTCGACGGTTACGCGCCCGCCCAGTTCCTTGCCGGCCTCGGCAAGCGTTACTGCAAACCCGCGCTTGCCCAACGCACTGGCGCATTCGAGCCCCGCCGGACCGGCGCCGACGACCAGCACGCTGGTGCCGGGGTCGCCCAGCGGAATGCGTTCCGGGTGCCAGCCGCGCCGCCATTCCTCGCCCATGGTGGGATTCTGGGTACAGCGCACGGGCACCCCATCGTGGTACGACGACACGCAGATGTTGCAGCCGATGCACTCGCGTATCTCGTCTTCGCGCCCCTCGTTGATCTTTGCCGGCAGAAACGGATCCGCGATGGACGGCCGCGCCGCGCCGATAAGGTCAAGAATGCCGCGCCTGATCTGGCTCACCATGGCGTCCGGAGAGGTGAATCGGCCAACGCCGACAACGGGCTTCGAGGTCAGCGACTTCGCGAAGCTGACAAAAGGTTCCTGGGCGCCCTGCTCCATGAAGCGCGCGGATGCGGTTTCGACCACCCAGCTCGAGGACTTCAGGTCCCAGAGATCGGGGAGATCGGAGAGCATGGAGACGATCTCGTGGGCCTCCGTCTCCATGTGCTCGCCGGGAACCCCGAGCAGTTCATCGGTACTGAATCGCAAAGCGACGGCACATTGGTCGCCCACGGCCTCTTTCAGGTCTTCCAGTATCTCGCGCGTCAGCCTGACGCGATTCTCGAGGCTGCCGCCGTACTCGTCCGTGCGCCTGTTCACCCACGGCAACAGGAACTGGTACGGCCCGAAATTCATGCCCGAATAGATGTAGACGATGTCGAAGCCGGCCGACCTTGCGCGCTTCGCCGCATCGACGTGCCAGCGGCGGAAGTCGCGGATATCCCGCTTGTCCATGGGCCGCGACCTGGCCAGGTTCATCCAGCCGGGATAGGTCGATTCGCCCGCGATACCGGAAGCCGACATCAGCGGCATGCGCGTCATGCGGTTACCGGTACCGCCCCCGCCGTGCCAGAGCTCGACGCCAGCGAGCGCGCCGTGGCGATGAGCGGCGTCGACCATCAGGGCATGCACACCGATGTCTTTGTCGTCCCAGAGTCGGGCATAAGGAAGCGGTTCGTCGTCGGAGCTCGGGTGAATGGAGCAATAGCCCGTATTGACCACCCCCCAGCCGCCTTCGGCGCGAATTGCACGCATGGCCGCCCGCGTATGGGGCATCCGGTTGCCGGTGCCGAGTGCGTGCGGCGTGCAGTAGAACCGGTTCGGCGCCGTGACCGGGCCGATCCGAACGGGCTCGAAGAGAATGTCGTAGCGGGGGTTCCGGCTCAATTTGCCTGCCTGCGCACAACCCTGTTCTTCGCGTAGGCGTACGCTTGCGGGCAGCGTGCGACGCCTTTGGCAGTCTGCAAGATTACAGGAAAGGGCTTGTCAGGCGCGCCCATCTCGCGCGAAAAGACGCCGCTGTTTCCGCTCCGCGCTAAGAATCAACCGGAGGCGGGGATTGTCGCGAGACAATCCCCGCCCCGGACCAATCGGCTACGGTCGCTCCCAGCGCGCCCGCAGGTAGTAGAACCCGCCGTTGAAGCTGAAGGGAGAGCTTTCCGGGTAGATCAGGCCGGCCACCTCGCCCGCCGGGTTCTGCTGCGGATAGGTATCGAAGGCGTTCTGCGCACCGGCCAGCAACGTGACCTGCTCGCCGACGTCGTAGGAGACCTCGAAGTCCATCAGGAACTTCGAATCCGGGAAGTAGGACACCGAGGCATCGTTGGTCGGCGCATCGTAGAACTCGCCGTAGTAGCGCCCCCGGGCCATGAAACGCCAGGGCCCCTGCAGGTGCGTCCAGGTCAACACGAAACGCGTTTCCGGGCGGCCCCTTTCGATCTGCAGGCGACGATTGTCGCTGGTGAAGTCCGGGTTGAACTTGCTGAGTTCGATGTCGGACCAGTTGGCGACCGCCGTCAGGCTCGATGTGCCGCCGCCGAGATCGAACGGCAAGGTGACGACCACGTCGACACCCTGGGTCTTGACCGTCTGCTGATTCGAGAAGAAACGCACCGAGGTGAAGCTGGCGGCATCGCTGACACCGGCGGCCTGCAGCGCCGCGATATCGGTGGGCGTCAGGCTGAACCGGCTGGTAAAGGCGATCCGATCCTCGATCTTGATGTTGTAGTAGTCGATGGTGACGTCAGCGGGACCGGCCTCGAATACGGCGCCGAGGGTGATGTTCACCGACTCTTCCGGCGTCAGGTCCTGGGCGCCCTTCTGCTGTGCCACGGGATTGGTTGGCGGCAGGGTGGCGATATCGGCCAGGAACCCCATGTTGAACTCGGTGGTCACGTTACGCAGGTTGGCCTGCCCGGCGGTGGGTACCCGGAAACCGGTGCTGACCGCGCCACGCAGGGCCATGCCATCAGCAACCTGAACGCGCATCGCCACCTTGCCGTCCAGGGTATCGCCGAATTGCTTGTAGTCTTCGTAGCGCAGTGCCGCGCCGACCAGCAACCGCTCCGTCACGTTCGACTCGAGGTCGACATAGGCGGCGATGGCGCTCGACTTGTGGCTGCCCGCATCGCCCGGCTGGAAACCCGGGAAGCCGTTGGAACCGATGCCGAACCCCTGTGCGCCAAGGCCGTATTCGGTGTCGATATAGAACGAGTTGGGTTCGCCGTTGGTGATCTTGAAGGTTTCGTCCCGGTACTCGAAGCCGGCCGCCACGTTTAGCGGCCCGTAGAAATTGGCGAAGTCGACCGGCCTCGATACGTCGAGGTTCACTACCCGGTCGGTCTCCGTATAGTGCCCCGCGTCGTAGTGGACATCGATGTCGTTGCGCTGGCCCAGCAACTGGGGATTGATGGTGTTGTAGATGTAGAACTCGGCATTGCTGCGGCCGGCCACTGCACTGACATCGAAATACCACGCGCCGAGTTGCCCGCGCACGCCGCCGGCCATCGAGTAGTCGTCGATGAAGGCGCCGAACTGGGGTGTGAAACCGCCCGGGAACTTCTCGTAGAGGGTGTAGCAGTTGGGGTCCGCCCCTACGGCAGCCAGGCCGGCTGCATCGGGCACATTATTGCGGATGGGTATGGTCGGGCACTGGTAGGACAGGTCGCCGGAGAGATTGGCGACCTTCACTGTGGGCTCGCCGTTCACCTCCGGCCCGCGGAAAACGCCGCCGCGGGTATGCGGATTACGATAGTAGAACCCGCCTTCCACCTGGCGCTCTGCCCAGTTGCCGAACGCGTAGGCTTCCATGCCGTTGCCGAGGTCGATGCCGAAGTTGCCGAAGAGCTTGAAATCGTCGGAATATTCCGGCGCGCCCCAGATCTGCGCCGCGGGCTGGCGCACGTTGCTGTTGCCCGCATCGATCAGCCCCTGGGCATCGCCCCGCTGCCGGCTGCGGCTGGTTGGGTCGGATTCCTTCCATTCGAAACTGAAATTGGCAAAACCGTACTCCGTCAGGGGCAGGCCGACATTCGTGGAAAGCGTCAGCGCATCGCCGTCGCCTTCGTAGTGGCTGCCCCACTTGGCATCCACGGCCATGCCGGAATTGTCTTCCTTGAGCACGAAATTCATGATGCCGGCGATGGCGTCCGAGCCATACTGGGCAGAGGCGCCGTCACGCAGAACTTCGAGCCTGTCCAGCGCAATGGCGGGAATGACGGAAACATCCGGGCCTTGCGAACCGCCCGAGATTCCTGCCCCTAGCAGGGCGATTACCGCGGCGCGATGGCGCCGTTTGCCGTTGACCAGCACGAGGGTGGCGTCGGGCGCCAGGCCCCTGAGCGTCGCCGGGCGAATAAAGGTCGCCGCGTCGCTGATGGGTTCCTGGCTGACATTATAGGAGGGGACGAGGCTCGCAATCAGGGAATCCATGTTCGAATCGCCCTGCGCGGCAAAATCGTCGCCGCCGATGACGTCCACCGGAACGGGCGAGTCGGCGGCGGAACGGTCCCTGCGCCGAGAGCCGACCACGACCACCTCTTCGATGGCCCCGCCCGATGCCGACGCGGCTTCCGCCGCTTCATCCGCTGCTTCGGCGAGGGCCAGGTTCGCCAGCGACATCGTCAGCAGGACGACTCCGGCACGGACCACGCCAATCCGGAACAACTTCAGTGTTGCGATGAAATTCATTGCCGATCCCCTTGTTGTTTGGCTGCCGCCCGCCATCGGGGTAGCCATTTCGTACCGTGGCAGTCGGCCAAACGCAGTTGAAATCCCATGTACAAAACCGACACCCGGGGGGCGTATCCGTTTCGACCCGTTACAACCGCGACATTTTCATTGTTTGGGGGTGATTCCGCAACCGTTCAAAGGAGTGCAAATCGTGGAATCTGTTCGGAATGTAAACGTTATCATTTTTTAACTCTTTGAATAATCGTTATTTTTCCGGCGTACTCCCGGGAAGATGTGCCACTACGACTGCAAACATTTTCATTAGCTTGTTCCTGTCCGTAAACTCATAACGGATTGATTTGGTTGAACAAATTGTCGTTTCAGGTGGCTTAAAACCGGCGTTTCCGATATCCTGTGTTTTCACTTTCCTAATAAAAACACTGGAAAACCAAAAACGCCGGAGGTCGCAATGCGCGCAAAACGCACCGCTCAAACCAGTCTATTCGATCCCCAAGTCCTTGACCACCCCGTCGCCGACGAACTGGAATGGGCGTCCGCGTGGCTCGACGCGCACCCCGAATTGCTCGACGAGATCGCCGCCGACCCCGATGGCGGGGTAGGGTCGAGCCTGGGCCGTCACGGCCTGACCCGCGAGACGATTCTGCGTTGCGCGGTGCTCATGCATCTGCGCGGCGAGAGCTACCGGGGACTGGCATTCACGCTACGGGATTCGCTCTCGGCGCAACGCTTCGCACGGCTCGATCCGACGCGGCGGGCGCCGGGAAAATCGGTGCTGCAGGCCACCGTCGGGGCGATCGGCGCCGCGACCTGGGAAGCGATCAACCGAACCTTACTGGCGGTGGCGCACGGCTCAGGGGTCGAGATGGGGAAGGCGGTGCGCGTCGATTCCACGGTGACCGAGACGCACATCCTTGAGCCCTCGGACAGCCGGCTACTGTTCGACGGGGTGCGCGTGCTGACGCAGCTGTTGCGCAAGGCGCGAGACGAGTTGGGCGCGTCGGCCATCGACTTCCACGATCATTGCCGGGCCGCGAAGCGGCGGGCGCTGGAGGTTGGCTCGCAACGCGGGGCCCAACGGCGCGCCAAGACCTACCGTAAGCTGTTGCGTCTGACCGGGCGGACGATGGGTTACATCGAGGCGGCGTTGCCGGCGGTGGCAGTGGCGGGCACGGCCTGGAGCCGGGATTGGGTGGAGACCGCGACGGCCTATCTGGATTTGCTCGGCAAAGTGACGGACCAGACGGAGCGACGGGTGTTCGATGGCGAGACGGTGCCGGCGGGCGAGAAGGTGGTGAGCCTGTTCGAGCCGCACACCGACATCATCGTCAAGGGCGGCCGCGTGACGCGTTACGGCCACAAGATCAACCTGGCCACGGGGCGGAGCGGGCTGGTGCTCGACGTGGTGGTGGAGGACGGCAACCCGGCGGACAGCGCGCGTTGTCTGCCGATGCTTCAGCGGCATATCGAGCACTACGGCTCGGCGCCGTCGCGGGTGGCCTTCGATGGCGGCTACGCCTCGCGCGCGAACCTCAACGACGCCAAGGCGCTGGGCATCGAGCACGTCGTGTTCCACAAGAAGCGCGGCCTGAAGGCCGCGGACATGACCTCCTCGTCGTGGCTGTACGGGCAGCTCAAGCGTTTCCGCGCCGGCGTCGAGGCGGGCATCTCCTACCTGAAACGGTGCTTCGGCCTGGGGCGTTGCCTGTGGCGCGGCTTGCCGCGCTTCAAGGCCTACGTCCAATCGGCGGTGTTCGCCCACAACCTGATGCGTCTGGTTCGCTTGCATCCCCAGCCGGCCTGACGCCGCTGTCCGCCATCGCCGCCAGCCGGTTGGAACAACCGGCGCGTGCTCGTGCCCGCCCGCCCCGAAGACACGGGAAACCCGGCGAAACGAGACCCGCGGACCGCGACTGCGGCGTGCTGGGCGAAGCCGGATCGTTTTTTTTTTGCTTGGCGGAGCGCTCTTTGAGATAATTCGCAGTCGCTTTCCCCCAGCATCCCGCCCTCGAATTCCGCTTTTACGGACAAGAACTAGCTTATTTTCAAAAACGCACCGGAAACCCGCCTTTGGAGGCACCGGGTCCACAAAATAAACCGTACTTGAAACCACTTCCCACGGGCGTAGAATCGAATGCGGTCCCGGTGGTTGCCTCGCCAATCGATGCGCCACCCGGAATTCATGGTCCCACCGGCGGCTTCCGTGACGTGATTGCCACTTGGGAGGGTTAACCCGCTTTGCACGCCGATCCCACTGGCGGCAGCACCGATGCCGGGCCGCACAGAACGGGCGTCACCCGCCCCGCGCTGTTCGACGAATACGAGTTCGAGCAACGCTTCTACGACGAGATGTTCACCGCACCCGGCCGGCCGCGGCCGCATTGCAATGCACTGATCGAGGCGCTGTCGGAGCTGCCCGCCGATGAACTCGGCAGCCTGCAGCAGCGGGTCAACCGCGCCCTGCTGCACGAGGGGATCACCTTCACCGTCTACGGCGACGACGAGTCCATCGAACGGGTCTTCCCGGTCGACTGCGTCCCGCGGCTGGTGCTCGCGAGCGACTGGGAACACATCGAGCGCGGTCTGATTCAACGCGTTCAGGCGCTGAACCTGTTTCTGGCGGATGTATACAGCAAGGGCAGCATCATCCGCGACGGCGTGGTCCCTGAGGATCTCGTACGCGGCTGCCCCAACTACAGGCCGGAAATGGAAGGCGTGAAGGTGCCGCTCGATGCCTACGTCTCGGTCTGCGGCACCGACATCGTTCGTACCCACGACGGCTTCATGGTGCTGGAAGACAACCTGCGCGTCCCTTCCGGGGTGTCGTACATGCTGGCCTGCCGCCAGGCGATCCGCCGCGCCTGGCCCCGTGTCTACCGGGGCTACCGGGTGCGCCCCGTCGAGCAATACGGAACCGAACTGTTAAGGGTGCTGAGGTCGCTGTCACCGAACCGGGAGTCCCCGAGCATAGCGCTGCTGACTCCCGGCATTTACAACTCCGCCTACTACGAACACGCCTTCCTCGCCTCCGAAATGGACATCGAACTGGTGCGTGGCGACGACCTGCTCGTGCAGGGCGACCGTCTGCACATGCGCACTACGCACGGGCTGCGGCCGGTGGACGTGCTCTACCGGCGGCTCGACGACGACTTCATCGACCCCAAGGCATTCCGCGCCGACTCGGCGCTCGGCGTACCGGGCCTGTTCGATGTGTACAGGAAGGGCAACCTGGCGATGGCAAACGCTCCGGGAACCGGGGTGGCGGACGACAAGGCCGTCTACGCCTACGTGCCGCGCATCATTCGCTATTACCTCGACGAGGAGCCCATTCTGCTGAACGTGGAGACCCACCTGTGCCGGGAACCGGAGGGCCTGGCCTATACCCTCGAACATCTCGACAAACTCGTCGTCAAGGCAGTGGGAGAGTCCGGCGGTTACGACATGCTGGTCGGCGTTCACGCGAGCCGCGCCGAGCGCGAGGCCTTCGCCGACAGGATTCGCGCCAATCCCGCCAACTACATTTCACAGCCGACGCTGGACCTGTCCCGGGCGCCCTGCCTCATCGACGGCCGCGTCGAGTCCCGCCATGTCGACCTCAGGCCCTTCGTGCTGCACGGGGCCGAGACACGCATTGTCCCGGGCGGGCTGAGCCGGGTGGCGCTGCGCAAGGGGAGCCTGGTGGTCAATTCCAGCCAGGGCGGAGGCGCCAAGGACGCCTGGATCATCGAGGAACGCTGAAGTGCCGGATATCGATCGGACAGGACGCCAATGCTTACGCGGGTAGCCGACAGCCTCTACTGGATGAACCGCTACCTGGAACGGGCGGAATTCAGCGCGCGCCTGGTCAGTCTGCAGGTTCAGCGGCTGCCGATGGGTTCGGCCGATGAAATCGCCAGGGGTTGGCAACTGCTTTTGGCGGGCCTCGGCGCCGATCCGTCGGAGTTCCTCCTGCCCGGCGGCCTGGAGGATGACGATTACCTCTTCGCGGACGGCTATACCCTCACCGATCTCCTGACCTTCGAGACCGGCAACCCCGGTTCCATCCTGAACTGCATGACCGCCGCCCGGGAAAATGCCCGGGAAGTACGCAGCAGCATCGGTCCCCGCATCTGGTCGAGCCTCAACCGGGAATACCTGAAGCTGCGCGAGACACGGCTGGTCGACGTGTGGAAACGCGAGCCCGAACTGCTCTACCGGGATATCGCCGAAGGCGTCGAGCGCTTTCACGGCGTCTGCGACACATCGATGCGCCACGGCGAAGAGTGGTCTTTCATGCAACTCGGCAAGTACGTCGAGCGAGCCCAGCTGGTGGGGTCGCTGCTCGCGGCGCACTGCGGCGGAGCGGCGGCTGCCACCCGGGACGATGCCGAATGGCCGGTACTGCTGCGGGCCTGCAACGCATTCGAGGCCTACGGCCACGAGTACGGAGGCGCTTTCGAGCAGGGAAACATCCTGCAACTCCTGGTACACGAGGCAGAGCTGCCTTTTTCGCTTCGATTCTGCCTGCAGCGGCTGCACTCGGGCCTCGACGTCATCGACCCGGCCCCACCCGGCGAACCCCGACCGGCTCCCTTCGCAGTCCTGCACCGGCTCGACGACCTTGTAGACAGGTACGCAGGGGCGTCCGCCGGCGACGAACCCCCGGATTCCGGCGGCCTGGCGCCGGTCTGCCGTCAGTTCCGGGAATTTCATGATGCCCTTGAACGGAGTTACGTGTACTATCCGGTGAATGCTTGACACCGGCAAACCAGCCTCTTTTGAAGCTAGCGTCGACGTGTGCCTGGCACCTGAACTCACCCAGGCTCTAGGTGCGCTGGCAGAGGCCATCGAGCAATTTGCCGCCAGTCATTCAATCGGGGGGGAAGTGCCTTTTCGGCTGAATCTGGTTCTTGACGAACTCGTCACGAACAGCGTCAACTATGCACTGCCGGAGGTAGCGGAACCCCTGTTGCGCGTGCGCCTGTCCCGCACGCCGGATGGCGTGACAGCGCAATTGGAGGATAATGGCGCCGCATTCGACCCGTTCCAGGATGCACCGAAGCCGGATACGTCCAAGGGGCTGGACGAGCGGCCGATAGGCGGGTTGGGCGTGTTTTTCGTGACGCAGTTTGCCGACAGCGCGAGTTACGAGCGGGAGGGCGGCGTCAATCGGATTACCTTGCGGATGAAAACGGAGAATTGAATGAGCGATCAGACTCAACTAGCGGTTGCAACAGAACAGCACGACAAGGGGGTGATCCTGTGTCCCAGCGGGCGCGTGGACGGCACCAACGCGGGAACGCTTGAAGGTGTCATCAGGGATCAACTGGAAGGCGGCCAATCCATATTGGTATTCGACTTCAGCGGCCTGAACTACATCAGCAGTGCCGGCCTGCGCGTATTGCTGGTGGCGGCGCGGGATACCCAGTCCCGGGGCGGCAAGTCGGTGTTCTGCGGCCTCTCGAAACAGATCGCCGAGGTATTCGCGGTCAGCGGCTTCGACAAGATCCTTGCCGTTCACTCAAACCGCGACGAGGCGCTCGGGGCCATCTGAGCAAGGTCAGGGCGCCACCGGAGCCGCCATGGCAACTTCACGAATCCTGATGGTCGACGACGAGGTTGACCTCGAGTTGCTGATACGCCAGCGGTTCCGCCGGCGCATCAGGAAGGGCGAGTTTGAATTCCTCTTCGCTCACAACGGCGTGGAAGCGCTGGAAGCCCTGGAGGAAAACCCCGACATCCGCCTGGTGCTCTCCGACATCAACATGCCGGAAATGGACGGGCTCACCCTGTTGAGCCAGCTCGAGAGCGCCAATCCGGAAATCTGCGCAGTCATCATTTCCGCCTACGGCGACATGGCCAACATCCGCACCGCCATGAACCGGGGCGCCTTCGACTTCGTCACCAAGCCCATCGACTTCAACGACCTGCAGATCACCATCGAGAAGACGCTGGCGCACATCGAGATGATTCAGCAGGCCCTTGCGTCCCGCGACCGCCTGGTCTCGCTGAAGCAGGAACTCGCGGTCGCCAAGAACGTGCAGGAGTCGGTGCTGCCGGCGGTGCCGCCTCCCAGCGAGTATTACGACCTCTATGCCCAAATGACTCCCGCACGGGAGATCGGCGGCGACTTCTACGACTATTTCACCCTCGATGACCAGCGCCTGGGGCTGGTTATCGCCGACGTTTCCGGCAAGGGCGTACCTGCCGCACTGTTCACGATGGTGACCCGGGCGCTCCTGAAGTCTGCCGCCCGCAACCATGCCTCGCCGGCCCGTTGCCTGGGCGAGGTGAACGAACTGCTCGCCCAGGAAAACGATGCGTGCATGTTCGTCACCCTGTTCTACGGGGTGCTCGACCTCGGCACCGGCACCCTCCAATACAGCAACGGCGGCCACAATCCGCCGCGTATCGTGCGTGGCACAGACGGCGAGGTGATAGCCGTGCCGCAAACCGGCAACCTGGCGCTGGGCATCATTCCCGGTCACGAGTTCAACGAGAACGAAATCACGCTGGAACTGGGCGATTCGCTGTTTCTCTATACCGACGGCATCACCGAGGCGTGCAATTCGACCGAGGATGAATTCGGCGAAGACCGTCTGGACAATCACCTGGGCACCGAGCGTTTCGCGGCGATGGGGGACCTGGTCGACATCGTGGTCAAGGCGGTGGAAGAATTCGCCCTGGGCATGGAGCAGTTCGACGACATGACCTGCCTGGCGTTGCGCTGGAAGGCCGTTAAACCGGCGGACGCCTCGCCCGGACTGAACTGATGCGACACTCGCTGCTCCTCGCGGCGGCACTGTTGGCCTTGTCCGGCTTGCCCGCGGCGGCGGAAGAAACCGCGGCCCCCGGAGGGTCCGGTCAGCCGGCCGAGTACCTGTTCGGCCAATCCGCGGCACTGAGCGGGCCGGCTAGCGCCCTGGGGACCGGCATGCGCCTGGGGCTGCTGGCCGCGTTCGAGGAAGTCAACCGGGTCGGCGGCGTACACGGGCGCCGCCTGGCGCTGACCACGCTCGACGACGCCTACGAACCCGAAGCCGCTATTTCCAACACCCGCGAACTGATCGAGAAGCACGATGTGTTTGCGCTGGTCGGGGCCATCGGCACGCCCACTTCCCGGGCCGCGCAGCCGGTGACCAGCGATGCCGGCGTGCCCTACATCGCTCCCTTCACCGGCGCGGAGTTCCTGCGCGACGCCGGCGAACCGGCCAACGTGGTCAACGTGCGCGCCTCCTACTTCCAGGAAACCGCGGAAATCGTCGCGCGCCTGACCACCGATCTCGGCATTACCCGCATCGGCATTTTCTACCAGGACGACTCCTACGGCCGGGCCGGCCTCGAGGGCGTGCGCCGGGGCCTCGACGCCCACGGCCTGGGCCTGGCCGCCGAGGTGGACTACCCGCGCAACACGGTGAGCGTCAAGGTGCCGCTGCTCGACCTGCGCCGGTTCAACCCTGATGCGGTCATCATCATCGGCGCCTACCAGCCTGCGGCGACCCTGATCCGGTGGGCCAGGCGGCTCAATTTCAACCCCGTTTTCGTCAACATCTCGTTCGTCGGCACTTCCGCCCTGGTCGAGGAACTCGGCCCGGCCGGAGCGGGCGTCTACATTTCGCAGGTGGTGCCGTTTCCCGGTGACGGCAGCGTTCCGGCCGTCGCCAGCTATCAGCAGGCCCTCGCCTCGGTCGCGCCAGACACCGACCCCGGCTTCGTCTCCCTGGAAGGGTACCTGGCCGGCCGCCTGGTGGCGGAGGGATTGCGCCGCGCGGGGCCACAGGCTTCGCCCGCATCGTTTCTGGATACGTTGCGGCAGACACCCAGCATTGACCTCGGCGGTTTCGAACTGGGGTACGGCCCCAACGACAATCAGGGTTCCGACCGGGTGTACCTGACCGTCATCGATCGCAACGGCACGGTCAGGCCGGTCACCAGGATGGCCAGGCGATGAGTTACACGCCCGAGAGCAGTGCCGTAACCGGAAGAGCGCCGGCTCCCGACGCCAAAGAAGTACGGGCGATCAGGAAGCGGATCGGCATCGGCCCGCAGATCTACATGGGGCTGTTCGGCAGCGTGGCGCTCGTGAGCATCGCCAGTTTCGTTGCCTACTACTTTCTGGACGAGATCGTCGACTACCAGTCGCGCCTGGCCGTGCAGAGCATTCCCAACCTGAGCCGCACCGTGGAAGTCGCCCGCCAGAGCGCCACCCTGGTGAACGGCGCCGTGCGCATGGTGTCGGCAACCTCCCTGGACGAGCACGAGGCGGTTTCCGGAGAGGTACTCTGGGAGCGGGAAGAACTGCTCGGCGTGGTGGAGGAACTGAGCGCGGGAGCATCCCTGGACAGCCAGGTACAGGCGCTCGAGTCGCGGCTGCGAAGTTTCGGAGCCCTGCTCGAAGAGGTGTACCAGTCCTCCGGTCGGCGCCTGGAAATCGAACGCTCCCTGGAGGGGCTGTCCGAGGAACTCGGCGAGGTCAACCGAAGCATCGAACGCGAGGTGGTGGCGGCCATCGACGACCAGGGTTTCTTCCTGGTGGAGGGCATCCGCAACCTGGGCGATTCAGCTCAACCCATCGCGCAGCGCGACTGGAGCGAGGAACTCGCCTATTACCGCGACCTGATCGAGATAAGCCAGCAGGCGAACCTGGCCGGGCTGCACATGGGCGAGACCCTGGTGCTCACCGACCGCGACCTGCTCGGACCCCTGGAAGAGCGCTTCCAGAGCGCCGCGTACAACCTGCGACGGGTAGTGAGGCGGCTGGAGATGCACATGCCCATGGAGTCGCTCACCCGGGGCGCTACGCGCCTGGTGGAAATCGGCGAGTCGCCCCAGGGCGTGTTCGCGCTGCGCCGGGAAACCCTTGAGCGGTTGCGCCAGGAACGCGAAGCGCTGTCCGCCGGCCGCGAAGCATCCGCTGAACTGCTGCGCGACATGGAACGGCTGGTCGAGGAGGTGAACACCGACGCGGTCACCGTCAACGCCATGTCTCAGTCCGCCGCGGCCACCGGCATCCTGGTGCTGGTGCTGCTGACCATGCTGAGCGTCGCGGGCGCCGTGCTGATCGGCTGGCTGTTCGTCGGCCGCTACCTGATCCGGCGCCTGGTGGGCCTGGCCGTCTCCATGCGCGACATGGCCGGCGGCGACCTGGAAGCCCCGGTCAACGTTTCCGGCAACGACGAGGTCACCGACATGGCAAACTCGCTGGAAGTTTTCCGGCGTTATGCCCTGGAGGTGCAGCGGCTGAACCTGGTCGAGAAACTGGCCCAGGAACTCGACGGCAAGAACAAGGACCTGGAGACTGCCCTGGAGCGCCTGCACCGCGCCCAGGAGCAGATCGTGGCGGAAGAGAAACTGGCCTCGCTGGGCCAGTTGACCGCCGGGGTGGCTCACGAGATCAAGAATCCACTGAATTTCGTCAACAATTTCACCGAAGTGTCGCTGGAACTCATCGACGAGATCGGCGAGATCCTGGAGGAAACCGAGGATCAGGATTCCGAGATGCTGGAGGAGATCAACGAGATTCTCGGCGACCTCCGCACCAACCTCGGCAAGGTGCGCGAGCACAGCACCCGCGCCGACGGCATCGTGCACAGCATGCTGGAACACTCACGGGCAGAAGGGGGCGACTGGCGGGAGACCGATCTGAACGCCCTGCTCAAGCAGTATCGCGACCTCGCCTACCACGCCATGCGCGCGGAGAACACCGACTTCAACCTGAAGATGCAGGAGAGCTTCGACGAGAGCATCGGCATGCTGGAGGTAGTGCCCCAGGACCTGAGCCGCGCTTTCCTGAACATCCTGACCAACGCCTGCCAGGCGATCGACGAGAAACGCGTGTCGCTCCACGGCGACTACGAGCCGGAACTGGAAGTCGGCAGCCGCCGCACCGAGGACGGATTCGAATTCTGGGTGCGCGACAACGGGCCCGGCATTCCCGAAGACCTGAAACAGCGAATGTTCGAGCCCTTCGTGACCACAAAGGATACCGGCAAGGGCACCGGGCTCGGGCTTTCGTTGACCGCCGACATCGTCACCCGGCACGGCGGTTCGATCGATGTCGAATCCGAAGTGGGCGAATTCACCAGGTTCTCCATACGGCTGCCGGAGAATCCCGCGGAACTGCGAGACCTAGAAACGGACGGCTAGCAGCCCGTGAGTTTCTTGTGTTTCAACGTGCCGCTTGGAACAGTTTGGTGGCACCATGAGTTTCCCAAACGCCGAGAGCGGGTATCCTGCTAGCCAAGCGGGATCTCTCTGTTCGACAGTACGGGTTGATCGACAAACCGGCCCCGCAACCGAGTTGCGGGGCGTCGCCACCTGTTTGAGCCCAGCCAGGCTCGCCGCTCGGAACGGAATCGCTTCCTGTCGAGTCCGATTCGGTTGTATTATTTTCAATTGTTTCAAGTCAAGGATGGGAGGGATCATGAAACAATGCCGTTTCCGGACAATCTGCGGCGCGGCATCCGCGCGCGTATTGGCGGCAGCCGCTCTGCTCGCCGCCCCCGCGGTAGCGGCGGCGGCCGTGTCCGACGAGACGCAGTTCGTCTTCAACACGTTCTCGTTCCTGATCTGGGGCGCCCTGGTGATGTGGATGTGCGCCGGGTTCACGATGCTCGAATCCGGATCGGTGCGCACCAAGAACGCCTCGGTGATCTGCCTGAAGAACATCGGCCTCTACTCCATCGCCGGCCTGATGTATTTCTTTGTCGGCTACAACCTGATGTACGTGGACGTAAGCGGCTGGATCGGTTCGTTCAACTTCTTCTACGGTCCGTCGGACAACGAACTGGCGCTCCTGGGCGGTGACGAGAGTGCCCGGGGCGCAGTGGTGGAGAACGGCTATTCCACCATGTCGGACTGGTTCTTCCAGATGGTGTTCGTGGCGACCACGGCATCCATTATCTCCGGCACCCTGGCGGAGCGGGTGCGGCTCTGGTCGTTCTTCCTGTTCACGGTGCTGCTCACCGGCTTCATCTACCCCGTGGTCGGCGCCTGGACCTGGGGCGGCGGCTGGCTGAACGAAATGGGATTCCAGGACTTTGCCGGCTCCACCATCGTGCACTCCACCGGCGGCTGGGCAGCCCTGGCCGGCGCCCTGATCGTGGGCCCCAGGCTCGGCAAGTTCCGACCCGACGGCACCGCCAGGCCCACCGTGCCCTCCAACGTTCCCATCGTGACCCTCGGGGTGTTCATCCTGTGGCTCGGCTGGTTCGGTTTCAACGGCGGCTCGCAACTCGCCCTGGGCGGCGCCATCGACGCAGTGGCCATGAGCAACGTGCTGGTCAATACGAACCTGGCCGCGGCGGCAGGCGTCATGGCCGCCATCAGCGTCTCAAGGCCGATTCTGGGCCGGGTGGACCTGCTGGCGGGGCTGAACGGCGCTATCGCCGGGCTGGTCTCGATAACCGCGGCCCCGGACATCCTGGATCATCGCTGGGCGGTTGTGATCGGCGCGGTCGGCGGGGTGATCTGCACCGCCGGAATCCGGTTCCTCGAAGACATGAAGGTGGACGACGTGGTCGGCGCGGTTCCGGCTCACCTGTTTGCAGGCGTCTGGGGAACCCTGGCCGTGTGCATCGCCGGCGGCGGCGACTTCCTGATACAGCTCACCGGCGTGCTGGCGGTGGGCGTCTTCGTGTTCGGCGCATCGTATGCGGCGTGGTTCGCAATCGAGAAGACCATGGGCGCGCGGGTATCGCGTGCCGTCGAGGAAGTCGGACAGGATTCGGCGGAACTGGGCCTTGAGGCCTATCCCGAGTTCGTGCTGATGCCCGACCCGGATATCGCGGCGGAACTGCAGCAGGAGAACTGAGCGCAGCCGGGGAACGGCGCGCGCATTCAGCCGCGCCGTTCCACCTCCACCGCATCGACGCGCTGGAAGCCCCTCGGCAGCTTGAGGCCGCGGCGGGCGCGCTCGCCCGCATAGTGTTCCAGGTCTTTCGGCTTCAGCCTCAGGTAGCGTTGCCCGGCGTAGACCTTCAGTGCATCGCGCCGGCCGAGCACGGCGGCGCCCACGAGGTGCTCTTCTCCGGCCTTGAACGCGGGGGCCGGAATGTTGATGAGCTTCACGCCCTTGCCCCGCGCCAGTTCCGGAAGGCTGGCCAGGGAAAATACCAGAAGGCGCCCCTGGCTGGTGACGGCAGCGACCTGCTGATCGTCGCCCGCGCTCACGTCTCCCGGCGGCAGCGCCGCGCCTCCCGCCGGCACGGTCAGACAGGCCTTGCCGGCCTTGTTCTTGGTGACCATGTCGCTCAGGCCCCCGATAAATCCGTAACCCGCCGTGGAGCAGAGCAATGCCCGGGTACCCGCGGGACCCATGCAGGCCCCGACGAAACGTGCGCCTTCCGGCGGGTTGAGCCGCCCGGTAAGCGGCTCGCCCTGGCCGCGCGCCGACGGCAGGCTGGCCGCCTGGATGTTGTATGAGCGCCCGGTTGAGTCGAGAAAGACGAGCAACTCGTTGGTGCGGCCGCGCACCGCGTGGCCGTAACTGTCGCCCGTCTTGTAGGCAAGTTCGGCCGGGTCGAGTTCGTGGCCCTTGGCGGCACGCACCCAGCCCTTCTCGGAGAGCACCACCGTGATGGGGTCGTTTGAAACCAGGTCTTCCTCGCTGTATGCCGTGGCCTCCTCGACGCTGGCGAGCGGTGAACGGCGGGGGTCGCCGTAGGATTCCGCATCCGCGAGCAGCTCTTTCTTGATCAGCGTTCTAAGCCTTGCCCGGGAGCCCAGGATTTTTTCGCTCTCCTCCTTCTCGGCTTGCAGGCCGTTCTTCTCGTCAACGAGCTTCACCTCTTCGAGGCGCGCCAACTGCCGCAGCCGGATGTCGAGAATGGCGCTCGCCTGAATGTCCGAGAGGGCGAAACGCCGCATCAGCTCGGCCTTCGGGTCGTCTTCCTCGCGGACGATGCGAATCACCTCGTCGAGATTGAGATAGGCGACCAGCAGGCCGTCCAGCACGTGCAGGCGCTCGTTGATCTTCTCCAGGCGCCAGGCAATGCGCCGGGTGACCACCTGCTCGCGGTACTTGAGCCACTCCTTGAGTATGCCCAGCAGGTCTTTCACCCGCGGCCGCTGGTCGAGGCCGATCACGTTCAGGTTGACCCGGTAGTTTTGCTCGAGATTGGTGGATGCGAACAGGTGGCTCATCAGCCGGTCGCAGTCGACCCGGTTGGAGCGGGGCACCAGCACCAGCCGCGTGGGGTTCCGGTGATCGGACTCATCGCGGATGTCGGTGAGCATCGGCAGCTTCTTCGCCTGCATCTGCTGGGCGATCTGCTCCAGCACCTTGGCCGGCGATACCTGGTACGGCAGGGCGGTGACCACGATGGACCCGTTTTCGCGCGTATAGACCGCCCGCGCCTTGATGCTGCCCTTGCCTGTCTCGTAGACCTTCCGGATGTCTTCGGGGGGCGTCACGATCAGGGCATCCGAGGGAAAGTCCGGCCCCTTGATGTGGGTCATGATGTCTTCGAGCGTCGCTGAGGGCACCTCCAGCAGGTGGATGCAGGCGCTGATCACCTCGTTCATGTTGTGCGGCGGGATTTCCGTCGCCATGCCGACGGCGATGCCGGCGCCGCCGTTCAGCAGCAGCATGGGTACCCGGGCCGGCAGCAGCACGGGTTCGTCGATGGTGCCGTCGAAGTTGGGGGCGAAGTCGACGGTGCCCTGGCGCGTTTCCGATAGCAGCAGCGCTGCGTATTTCGACAGGCGCGCTTCGGTGTAGCGCATGGCGGCAAACGACTTGGGGTCGTCGGGGGCGCCCCAGTTGCCCTGGCCATCCACCAGCGGGTAGCGGAACGAGAAAGGCTGCGCCATGAGCACCATGGCTTCGTAGCAGGCCGTGTCGCCGTGGGGGTGGAACTTGCCCAGCACGTCGCCGACGGTGCGGGCCGATTTGGCGAATTTTGCGTTGTTGTTCAGGCCGAGTTCGCCCATGGCGTAGACGATGCGGCGCTGTACGGGTTTCAGGCCGTCGGCTATGTGGGGGAGCGCGCGGTCGTTGATGACGTACATGGCGTAATCCAGGTACGCGCGCTCCGTGTACGTCCGAAGCGGAATCGTTTCGATGTCGGTGAGTTCCATTTCCTTCAGCTCACATGAAGTAAATTATGGTGGAGTTCGTCTCCCCAAGCGCCGAGCGGCCATGAGGTGCGGGGTCAGACAAGGCTTGCTTCATGGCCCTTCTTTTCCAACCAGGTGCGGCGGTCGCCGGATCGCTTCTTGGCCAGCAGCATGTCCAGGGTTTCCTGGGTGCGGATGGAGGAATCGAGGGTGAGGCGGACCAGGCGGCGGGTTTCCGGGTCCATGGTGGTTTCGCGCAACTGCTTGGGATTCATCTCGCCGAGGCCCTTGAAGCGCTGGACGACGACGTTGCCGCGCTTTTTGTCGGCGGCGATGCGGTCGAGTACGCCTTCTTTTTCCGCTTCGTCGAGGGCGTAGAAGACTTCCTTGCCTACATCGATGCGGAATAGCGGGGGCATCGCTACGTAGACATGCCCTTGTTCGACCAGGGGGCGGAAGTGCTTGAGGAACAGGGCACATAGGAGGGTGGCGATGTGGGCGCCGTCGGAGTCGGCGTCGGCGAGCACGCAGATCTTGTCGTAGCGCAGCCTGGACAGGTCGGGTGAGCCGGGGTCGACGCCTACGGCGATGGCGATGTCGTGCACTTCCTGGGAGGCGAGCACCTGGGTGGCATCGACTTCCCAGGTGTTGAGGATCTTGCCGCGCAGGGGCATCACGGCCTGGAATTCGCGGTCGCGGGCCTGCTTGGCGGAGCCGCCGGCAGAGTCGCCTTCGACGAGGAAGATTTCCGCCATCGAGGTGTCCTGGCCGGAGCAGTCCGCCAGCTTGCCGGGCAGCGCGGGGCCGGCGACGGTTTTCTTGCGCGCGACCTTTTTCGCGGCATTGGCCCGGCGCTGGGCGTTGCCGATGGCGAGTTCGGCGATGCGCTCGCCGTCCTTGGGGTTCTCGTTCAGCCACAGGCTGAAGGCATCCTTGGCGACGCCGCCAATGAAGACGGCCGAGTTGCGCGATGACAGGCGCTCCTTCGTCTGGCCCGAGAACTGCGGGTCGGAGAGCTTGGCGGAGAGAACGTAGGCGCATTGGTCCCACAGGTCGTCGCCGGTGAGCTTGATGCCGCGGGGCAGCAGGTCGCGGAATTCGCAGAACTCCTTCAGCGCATTGACGAGGCCGCTGCGCAGGCCGCTGACGTGGGTGCCGCCCTGGGAGGTGGGGATCAGGTTGACGTAGCTTTCGGTAATGAGGTCGCCGCCGTCGACCACCCATTTCACCGCCCAGTCCACCGCCTCGCGGTTGCCCTCGGCGCTGTGGGTGAAGGCCGATGCGGGAACCGTATCCGCGCCCGCGAGGGACTGGTTCAGGTAGCCCACCAGGCCGTCCTCGAACACCCAGTAGCTGCTGTCTTCCTCCCGGCCCTCGATGGTCAGGGCCACCGCCAGCCCCGGGGCCAGCACCGCCTTGGCGCGCAGCAGGTGCCTGAGCCGGGCGGGGGCCACGTTGGGCGAGTCGAAATATGACGGGTCAGGCTTGAAGTGGATGCGGGTGCCGGTGTTGCGCCGGCCCACCGAGCCGACCGCTTTCAGGGCGGTGACGGGCTCGCCGGACTCGTACCGCTGCCGGTAGACCTGGCCGCCGCGCTTCACCTCGACCTCCAGCCACTCGGACAGCGCGTTCACCACCGATACGCCGACACCGTGCAGGCCGCCAGCGTAGGTGTAGTTCTTGTCGTCGAACTTGGCGCCGGCGTGTAGCCGCGTGAGGATCAGTTCCACGCCGGAGATGCCGTGCTCGGGGTGGTCGTCCACGGGCATGCCGCGGCCGTCGTCGATCACCTCGATGGTGCCGTCCTTGTAGAGCGTAACCTCGATTTCCCGGGCGAAGCCGGCCAGGGCTTCGTCGACGCTGTTGTCGACCACCTCCTGGACGAGGTGATTGGGCCGGCTGACATCGGTGTACATGCCCGGCCGGCGGCGCACCGGCTCAAGCCCGGACAGGACTTGCAGTGACTCTGCAGAGTATTGAACTGCCATGGGGGAGGGAATGGCTCCTTATACCTGCTTTAGCGGTCGATTGGGGGGATGATTCGCCTCACTTCTGTCTGAAAATTGCCGTCGTCGTCCAGATGCAGCCAGCGGTACCCGGGCGCGGAGCCGTCGAGACCGAATTCGAGCGAATGGGGCTCGAACTGAAAACAGGTCGATGGCGTACCGAGAATCGCCATGTCGCCATGGCGTTCCTCGACCGTCTGGTGGGCATGGCCGAACACTACCGATTTCACCGACGACGCTTCAGCCAGGCATTCTACCAGTTCCGGCGCGTTGCCGAGCCGGTCCTTGTCGAGCCAGGGGCAGCCCACGTCGACCAGGGGGTGATGGGTGGCCACCACCTGGTGACCGTTGGCGCGTGCGATCTCGCTCAAGAGCGTCTGCCAGGTTGCCTCGTCCCAGACCGCGCTCGGCCCGTCGTCTTCGTGGGTGTCCCAGGGAAGGATGCGCCAGGCTCCGAGCTCAAGGGGCTGCATGGGCATGTTCGCATCCACCATGGGCTGCAGCAGGTCGTGGTTACCAGGCAGGCAGAGCAGGGGGCCGGCATGGAATTCGCCCAGCAGTTCCAGGCAGTGCCGGTAGGTGGCGACCACCGGGTCGTGCGCGATGTCGCCCGTCGCCAGCAGCGCCGCCGGCTGCCGTTCGCCGGTTGCCGCCGCAAGCACGGCCCTCAGCGTTTTGGTGGTGTCTACGCCGAGCAGGCGCTTTTCTTCGCTTTCGAGGAGGTGGAGGTCCGTAATGTGCAAAACCGACCGGACACCAGGGGAGGTGTCTGCGGCTGTCATCAAGAGACGGGGGCCGGTTCCCGCAAGGCCACGCCGTTACGCAGACAGTAGGACAGGAACTCGCCGAGCAGGCGGTTCACCTGCACTTTCTCGTCTTTCTGCCGCATGGCGTCGTTGGGGTAGGCATAAACGGCCTTGAAGTGGCGCGCCCGCTGGTATTCCACCACCTCGGCACAGCGGGCATCGTGGTAGAGGCGCACGGCGAAGCCGGGATTCAGGCCCCAGGGCGCTTCCGGGCCCTGGATCAGGCGGATCAGAGTCGTGTAAGGATTGCGTTCCAGCACTTCCAGACTGACTTCGGACCGGCGGCCGGCGATGCTCACGTCCAGCGTATCGCCGGCACGTTCACGCAATTCGGGAAATAGCCGCATGAGGCGCACATAGTTCGCATCGCACTCCGCCATGTGCCGGGGCAAATCGATGCTGTAACGGTTGTTCGCGCGTTTCATGCAGATCTGGAACTCCATTCCGGTCCCAATATATAACGGGGTCTCTACGATATACAAAACGTTCGTGACCCATCATGCAGCAACTGGCCGGATTGCGGTTGCAGGGTGCCAGGTAGTTGCGGGACAGGAGCCGCTGCCCGTCTGGGCCGGCGCTCCTGCCCGCTTTCCGCTTCGTCGGCTGGGGCGAACGGATTCAATGCGCGTGAGGAGTGAGGCAACAAAAGGAGCGAGAAGTTCCGCCTCGGTGCACTTTGGTTTTCCCGGCGGCCGGCCTTGGCGGTACGATGCGGCTGCAATGGAATCTGCAATCCCGAGTTCAAACGCGCGGGCATGAAGGCTCTGAAGCTCTTCTGGTCACGCGGCCACGAGCGCAACGCCGGCGACTGGTTCTCGCCGCTGATCTGCGAGCGCCTGAGCGGGCGCACTGTCGTCTATGCCGACCCGCGTCGTTGTGACATGGCCGCCGCCGGCAGCCTGCTGGCGCGGCTCGACAGGTCCCACCCCCTGCATCGTCTGGGCATTCGCCGCCGGCTCGACATATGGGGCACGGGCTCTCTGCGCAGCGAGGACCGGCTGACGGGCACCCATCGCCTGCATGCGCTGCGCGGCCGGTTGACGCTGGCGCGCTGCGAGCGGGTGGAGACGCCGCCGCGCCTGGGAGACCCGGGCCTGCTGGCCGACCTGCTGCTCGATGATGCGCCGGCCAAGCGCTCAGGCATCGGCGTGATTCCCCATCTTGCCGACCGGGGGCACGCCGAAGTAAACGCATTCGTTGAGGCAACGGCTCAGGCCCGTCTACTCGACGTCACCGCTCCCGTCATGGAACTTCTCGCCGAGATCGCGCGCTGCGAGGGCGTGCTGTCCACCGGGCTGCACGGCCTGGTGTTCGCCGATGCACTGGGTATTCCGAACCGCTGGGTCACGGCGTCCGGGGCATTGATCGGCGGCCGCCACAAGTTCGACGACTACTACAGCGTATTCGAAATGCAGCCGGATCCCGCGCGGTTGCCGGGCCTCGATCCGGAAGCGGCATTCAACGGCTACGGCCGACCCGGCATCGAGACGATCAAGCAGGAGTTGCTTGCGAGTTTTCCCTTTCGCTGAGGGCCGTGGTGGATGCGGCCAGCACCATCACCGGCAACCAGAAATAGCACCAGAAAAGGGTGGTTCGCACCAGCAGGTGATCGCCGCTGGTGGTGCTGGCGAGCAGCACGTAGACCAGCACTAATGCCCAGTCACGGCGCCGGCCACGCGCGCAATACAGCAGCCATCCCATCGCGCCGAAGAATACCGCCGCGCCCAGGAACCCCTGGTGATAGATCGCGGCTACGTAGAGGCTATGGGCGCGGTCGGTGACGGTTTCCGGCAGGTATTCGACTTCGAGCGGCGCGGCGATGCCGCAACCGATTAGCGGATTGCAGGATGCGAACGCCGAGAAGGTCTGAGACCAGATCGCCGGCCGGTAGGAGAGCCCCCGGTCGAGCCAGATGGACTGCAGCGCCTCGCTGCCGATCAGCGCCGCAGCCCCCACAACGCCCAGCGCTACCGCACCGGCCAGCAATGTTCGAGGGCGCATCCTCGGCCCGAAAATAACGGCAACCACGATGATGTAGGCCGCCAGCGCCGTGCGCGGGCCGGCGAGCACGACGAAGGCGATGGGCGCTGCGCAAGCCCAACCCCAGCGGAGCTGCAGCCTGCCCCGGGCGATGCCGGTGCAGACCGGCAAAGTGGCGGCCAGCAGCAGAATGGAGGCGTGCACCGGGTTGTCGAGCCCGAGCCAGCCGGCGAGCCTCGGCCACTCCGGGTTCCAGGTTGCCCACCAGTGACCGATGGACAGCAGCGCACCCAGGTTGGCACCCAGCAACAGCGTCTGCTGAAGCCGCTCCAACGCTTGCGGAGCCTGTCGGGTCAAGTGTGCGACACCCAGATAAATCAGAAGGATGCAGTAGGCCGCCAGCAGCAGGTCGGCCGCGCTTTCCCCCGCGACCGGTCCGCTCCAGGTCAAGGACAGCAGAGGTACGGCGAGCAGCAGCGGGACCGTCCATCCAGCCCTTCCCGCAAACGCGGTTCTTGCGGTTCGCCAGTCGAACAGAAACCCATGCGCCGCCGCTGCCGCGAGGTACAGCAACCAGTTGCGCTGGTGTTGCTCGGGAACGACGAAAAAGCAGGCAATCAGTAATGCCAGTAGCAAGGTGAACGCTCGCGACATCCTCGGCACGTCAATTCGCCCGTTTGATCATGAGGCCACGGTAGAACAACCTCCCGCGATCGGGCAACCGGCTCTCCAACAGGTCTCAACAAGTTCCCACCGGCGCCCTGCGTGTTCCCCCGCCGTTGCCCACCCGGATCACAATCGCTGCACGACAGGTTCTACGCCAACCATGGCAGACCTCCTACGGTTTTGGGATTCCCGCTCTGCTAAACTCCCGCCACCCGAATTCCGGAGACGCTCCTCCCCACATGGACGATTCAGTTCGCAATACCAGCAGTTACATCTTGCGTTCCGCTGCCGTCGCATTGCTCCTCGCCACCGCCCCGGCATACGCCATCGACGTTGCCGATGCCTATCGCGACGCCCTGGAGAACGACCCGGTGCTCGGCGCGGCCGAGGCGGGCTACGAGGCACGCAAGGAACTCATCCCCCAGGCACGGGCCAACCTGCTCCCAAAAATGAGCTTCAGCGCCTCCACCAGCTGGAATGAACGGAGTTTCCCAGTACCGCCCAGGCTCGACTTCAACCCCGACAGCCCCACGTTCGGCACGATAGCGCCGGTGGCCGACCAGAACTACAACGAGCGCCAGTGGTCGGCCCGCCTGGAACAGCCCATCGTCAACCTGAGCAGGTGGTTTGACTGGCGCAGCGCCAAGTCCTCGGTGGAAGGCGCCGAGTTCAACCTGGCGAACGCCCGGCAGGCGTTGGTAGTGCGCGTGGTCGAAGCCTACCTGAACGTGCTGCGAGCCCAGGACCGCCTGGACGCAACCCTTGCCCGGGAAGCCGCCGTCAACCGGCAGCTGGAGCAGGTTCAGCAGCGCTTCGATGTCGGCCTGGTGGCCATTACCGACGTGCTGGAGGCCCAGGCCGGCTCCGACAACGCCGTGGTCGACCGCATCCAGGCCGACGGCGACCGGTACATCTTCTTCGAGACCCTGCAGGCCCTGATCGGCGAATCGTTCGACAGCGTCGACCGCATCTCCGAAAACCTGCCGGTCATAGACCCCGAGCCGCAGAACGAAGCGCATTGGGTGCAGACGGCGCTGGACACCAACCACAACATCGCCGCCGCCCACGCGCAACTCGAGGCCGCCAACCGAGCCATCGCGGCGCGCCGGTCGGGGCACCTGCCGACGGTAGACGGCTCCATCACGCGCAGCCATTACTACACCGGCGGCGCCAGCTTCCTGGCCAACAAGATCAACACCACCACCTATGCGCTGTCGGTAAACCTGCCGATCTACCAGGGCGGCTTCACCAACTCGCGCACCAAGGAGGCCCGGGCCATGGCCGAGCAGGCCCGTGAGGAACTGCTCAACCAGCAACTCACCGTCAGCCGCGATACCCGCAACCTGTTTCAGATGGTAGCCACCGACGTGGTGCGGGTGGGTGCTCGCATGAAGGCCATCGCATCGAGCGAATCGGCCCTGGAAGCCACCGAGACCGGCTACGAAGTGGGCACCCGCAACATCGTCGATGTGCTGCAGGCCCAGCAGCGGCTGTTCGCCTCGCAGTTCGACTACGCCGACTCGCGCTACAACTACGTGATCGACCTGATGCGGCTGAAGCAGGCCGCCGGCATCCTCAACGACGAAGACCTGATGGAGCTGAACCGCTTCGCGGACCCCGCCGACCCGGTTACCCGGGAGGCTTCGCTACGCAATCGCGGCACGAATCCGGGTTCGCGATAGGTCAAACAGGCCGAGGTGGAAGTCGCTTCCGACCAGGTTCCCATCAGGCCTCCCTACGCAATCGCAGCGCGAATCCGGGCTCGCAACAGGTCGAGCAGGCGCGCTGTGGCGCCGCCGTTTTCCTCCACCACCTGAAGCGCGCGCGCACCGGCCGCGGCGCGGGTTTCCTCGTCCTCGAAGGCCGCGATTACGGCATCGCCGAGTTGTGCCGCCGTTTGCACCCGTTCGAGGCAGCCCGCCTCGGCGAATGCCGCCACCGCTTCATCGAAGTTCCAGGTGTGGGGGCCCATCACCAGGGGCTGACGGCAAAGCGCGGCCTCGATGGGGTTGTGGCCGCCGACGGGGACAAGGCTGCCGCCCAGGAAGGCGATCTCGGACAGGCCGTAGAGAGTCTGAAGCTGCCCCATGGTGTCGCAAACGACCACATCCGCCGATGCCGGAGGGACAGCCGGTTCGCCGAACTCAATCCCGCCCATGCGCAGTACCGAGAAGCCTCTGCGCCGCGCCAGGCCGCAGATTTCCCGCCCCCGCACCGGATGCCGCGGCGCCAGCAACAGGCAGCTTTCGGGACTGTGCTCACGCACGCGTGCATGGGCGTCGAGCACCAGTTCGTCCTCGCCGGGATGGGTGCTGCCTGCTATCCAGACGCGCCGTTGCTGCAACCCCAACGCCCGGCGCAGCGCCGCCGACCGGTCGGCGTGATCTTCCGGCAGGCGTGCATCGAACTTGACGCTGCCCAGGGCGACCGCTTTTGCGCCCGGCAGGCCCAGAGACTTGAAACGCTCCAGGGTATCGTTGTACTGGCAGGCGACGAGATCGACCTCCCGAAGCATGCTTCGCGTCAGGCCGCGCACAAGTGCAAGTCCATAGCCGCGCGCCGACCTGGCGGACAGGCGTGCATTGACCAGCAGCACGGGAACGCTCCGGCGATTGGCTTCATGGATCAGGTTGGGCCACAACTCCGTTTCCACCAGCACCAGCACGCGAGGCTGCACCTTGTCGAAGAAGGACCGCACCGCGAACAGGAAGTCGTACGGAGCATAACAGTGGTGAACGCTGTCTCCGAGCCGGCCGGTGACCTGGGCGGAGCCAGTCGGGGTGGTGGTGGTCACCAGGATGGGCACTCCGCCATCGCCCGAAAACTCGGCAGCAAGCTGCGCGATCAGCGGCGCCAAGGCAATGGTTTCGCCGGCGGAAACCGCGTGAAACCAGACACATCCGCCCGGCACCCGCGCCGGTACCCGGCCCATCCGTTCACCGACCCGCTTTCCGTATTCCGGTTCGCGCCGCGCCCGCCACTCCAGGCGCAGCAGAACGGCGGGGAGAACCAGCCAGAGCAACACCTGGTAGAGAAGCCTGATCATGGGCCGCAAGCCTAACCGCTTTTCCAGCATGTCGCCGCCGGCCAGGCAGTTGCCGCCTTGGCGCGGGGCCGGTTGCTACAATCCGGGTTTCACCAACCCGACCGTTCATGCGGCGCCACCCCGGCAAGGCGATGCCCAGCAACACAGTCAAAGTCGATACCGTGATCGCCGGCGGCGGCATAGCAGGTCTCTGGCTGCTGAACGTACTGCGCTCGAAAGGCTACAGCGCCGTGCTGCTGGAAGCCGAGCGTCTGGGCGGGGGGCAGACGCTTTCGTCCCAAGGGGTCGTTCACGGCGGCATGAAATACGCGCTGGGGGGCGCCCTCACGCCCGCCAGTGAAGCCCTGAGCCAGGCCCCCGGTCGATGGCGCGCCTGCCTGAAGGGCACCGGCGAGATCGACCTCCGCGGGCTCGAGCCCTTGTGCGACCGCTTCCACCTGTTTGCGGGCGCGGGCGCCCTCGGCAGGCTAGCGGCGTTCTTCGCGAGCAAAGCGCTCCGCGGACGCGTGGAGCAACTCGATGGGCGCGACTTTCCCAAGGCGCTTCGAAACGATGCCTTTCGGGGGCCGGTTTACCGCCTGGAGGACTTCGTGCTGGATACATCGGCGCTGGTCGAACGCCTCGCCACGCTCGGTTCCGGCAACATCTACCGGCACTCGCTGACTGCCGATGCCTGTACGCTGGACGGGAATGTGCAGGTGCGGTTGGCGGATTGCAACTTGTCCGCCAATCGGCTGATCCTGGCGGCCGGCGACGGCAACGAGGCGCTGCTCGAAGGGCTGGGCCTGTCCGGCATCGCCCTGCAGCGGCGTCCGCTGCACCAGGCGATCGTCCGTCATCCGCATCTGCCGCCGCTGTTCGGTCATTGGCTGGCCGGCGCCGGGCGCGCCGAGCCGCGGTTGACGATCACCACTCACCAGGACGGCGGCGAATCGACTCGCGGCGGCCTGCTCTGGTATCTCGGCGGGCAGCTTGCCACGGACGGGGTTGGACGCAGTGGAGAGGAGCAACGCCGACAGGCAAGGCTGGAACTCGAGACCTGCTTTCCCTGGATGGACTGGAGCCTCGCCACGTTCGAAACCTGGCGGATCGATCGGGCGGAACCCCGGCAGCGGGCGGGTCTACGGCCCGACCACGCCTTCGCGGAAGCCTCGGGCCCCTGCATCGTCTGCTGGCCTACCAAGCTCACCCTGGCGCCCGATCTCGGGGACCGGGTGCTTAGCCTGCTGCCGCCGCCAGAACACCCATCGCCCGGCCCGTTGACACTGCAACCCGCCGCCGTCGGGCGGACGCCCTGGGGCGCGTAATGGAGTACCGGCCACTCGGCGCTACCGGTATCGACGTATCCGTACTGGGCCTCGGCACCGTCAAGCTGGGCCGCGACAGCGGCGTCGACTATGCCCGACCGTTCCGCCTGCCCAGCATGGGGGAAGCGCGGCGCCTGATCGATAAGGCGCACGCGCTTGGCATCAATCTCATCGATACGGCCCCGGCTTATGGCACCAGCGAAGAGCGCCTGGGCGAATTGCTCGCCGGGCAGCGGCAACGCTGGGTGATCGTCACGAAGGTGGGCGAGGAATTCGACGGCACCAGGTCGAGCCATGATTTCAGCCCGGAGCACACGACCATGAGCGTGCACCGCTCGCTGCAGCGGCTGGGCACCGACTGGCTGGACGTGGTGCTGATCCATTCAGACGGGAACGATGAGCGGATCCTGAACGAACAGGGAACTCTGGACTGTCTAAAGCATCTCAAGGAACAGGGCCTGATCCGCGCCGTCGGCATCTCGCACAAGTCGCCGGCCGGAGCGCGCCCGGCCCTGGAACAGCAAGCCGATGTCATCATGGCGACGCTGAATCCGACAAACACGTCTGAAACTAAGGTTATCGAGCAAGCGGGCAAGCAAAGATGCGGCGTACTGGTAAAGAAGGCACTCGCCGGTGGGCGGGCAGCTCCGCAAGCACTACACCTGGCCGCCCGGCATCCAGGCGTAAGCAGCGTTGTCGTAGGCACCCTGAACCCGGAGCATCTCGAATCAAACGCTGGAATTGTGGCTGACTCACAATGAGCAACGAGAAACTTGAAAGCGTGTGGGACGCTCTCGAAGGCGATCCCGTGAAGCGAGAGCTCTACAAGCTGCGTTCGGAACTGATGCACGCAATCACGCAACACATCAGATCGAACGAGCTGAGGCAACCAGAGGTTGCGGGAATGCTTGGAATCTCACAACGCCGCGTCAGTACGCTCATGAAGGGAGATTTCACATCTTTTCGACTCGATACGCTGGTCGCCTTCGCCTTGAAGTGCGGCCGCTCCGTCAGCATCGATACCGCATAGCGTGAATCCTGCGCACAGGCCGCCCCAATGGCGTGAATCAACTCCAGCCCGCATCCATTTAGTAGTTGGCTATGGCCTGTAGTCAGAGTTCAAGCTGAAACGTCGACGCCCACAGGGCAGTGATCCGAGCCCAGCACCTCGGGCCAGATGAATGCATTTTCAACCCGCTTCGCCGCCCCCGGCGAAGCCAGCACGTAGTCAATCCGCCAGCCGACGTTCTTCTCCCGCATACCGCCCCACTGCCGCCACCAGGAATAGTGGCCGGGCTCACCGGGATGACGGGCGCGGAACGTATCGACCCATCCGGCGTCCAGCCAGCGCGTGAGTTCCGCGCGCTCCTCCGGCAGGAAACCGCTGGCTTTCCTGTTCGACTTCGGCCGCGCCAGGTCGATGGCTGCATGGGCCGTGTTGTAGTCGCCCACCACAAATACCGGGCCCCGGCGCCGTAGTATCTGGATGCGGTCGAACACCGCCGCGTAGAAGTCGAGCTTGTAGGGCACGCGGCTGTTGTCGCGGTCGCGGCCGCTTCCCTTGGGAAAGTAGACCGAAGCCACCGACACCCTCCCGAAGCGGGCGACGATAAAGCGGCCTTCCGCATCGAAACGATGCTCGCCCAGTGCGGTTTCCACCCGGTCCGGCGGGCGGCGGGAATAGATGGCCACGCCGCTGTAGCCGGGGCGCTCCGCCGGGGAGAAACTGGTGTGCCAGCCTTCCGGTGCGCGGGTGGCCTCATCCAACTGGTGCTCGAACGCGCGCACTTCCTGCAGCGCAATAATGTCGGCGCCGGAGGAATGCAGAAAGCTCAGGAACCCTTTCCTGACGCAGGCGCGCAAGCCGTTGACGTTCCAGCTTACGATGCGCATGGCTAACGGGACGACACCCCGGCCCCACGAAAAAGCAGTGACCGGGCGCAAACTTGGCTCATTTGACAGCCTGATCCGCGAACAAGAGGTACAGAATCAGCCGCCGCGCGAACCGCGGCTCTTCATCTGTTCCAGAATCGCCGTAGTCGAGCAGTCTTCGACGTGGGCGAGCACCCGCACCGAACCGCCGTAGGAGCGGACGAAATCGGCGCCCACGACTTCATGGGGCTCGTAATCGCCCCCCTTCGCCAGCACGTGGGGCCGCAGCAGTTCGAGCAGCGCGTCTGGCGTGTCTTCGTCGAAGGCAACCACCCAATCCACGGACTCAAGGCCCGCAAGTACCCGCAGCCTCCGGTCCAGGCCGTTGACCGGGCGGCCCGTGCCCTTGAGTCGCGCCACCGAGGCATCGTCGTTCACCGCAACAATCAGGCGGTCGCCCAATGCCCGGGCTTCCTCCAGGTAACGGACGTGGCCGGCGTGCAGGATGTCGAAACAGCCGTTGGTGAATACCAGCTTCTCGCCGGCGGCAGCGGCCGCTTTTGCGGCCAGGGCCAACTGCTCGCGGCTGAGGATGCCGCGGTCGGCCTGGCTGTCGTGGCCCGCCGCCAGGGCCAGTTCGGGGCCGCTGACCGCCGCCGTCCCGGCCTTGGTAACGGCGATGGACCCGGCGATGTTGGCGAGGCGCGCTCCGTCCAGTGCAGGCCAGCCGAGGGCACTGGTAATGCCGAGCACCGCGGCAGCGGTGTCGCCGGCCCCCGTGACGTCGAAGACTTCAACGGGGCGTGCCGGCAGGTGGTGGCAGCCTTCGCCCGTCGCGACGCTCATGCCGCCGGCGCCGTGGGTGATTACCAGCGCGCCGATATCCAGTTCAGCACATAGCGCCACGGCCCGTTCGCCGAGTTCGCCCTCGCTGCGCCATTCGCCGGTGGCGGCGGCGAATTCCTGCTCGTTCGGCTTCAGCACACTGGCGCCGGCATAGGCGCGAAACGGCTTGGCCTTGGGGTCGACCACCACGGGCACGTTGATCCGCCGGGCCGCGTCGATGATGGGGGCCGGGTCGTGTATTGCGCCCTTGTCATAGTCGGCGATGATCAGGGCGTTGGCGTCTTCGAGTTGACCCGGCACCATCGTTGCCAGTCTGCGGGCGAGGTAAGGCGACGTGGGCGCCTCGAAGTCTGTACGCAGCAGTTGCTGCTGGCGGCTCACGACGCGGAGCTTGAGGGTGGTGGGGGCATCGATGCTGACGAGGAAGTCGTCGCAGACGCCGGATGCTTCAAGCTTGTGCTTGAGGGCCTGGCCCACGGCATCGTCGCCCGTGCACCCAATAAGCGTGCTGAGGGCGCCGAGACTCCTGACATTGAGGGCCACGTTGGCGGCGCCGCCGGGGCAGTCTTCGGTGTGCTCCACGTCGACGACGGGCACCGGGGCTTCCGGCGAGACCCGGCGGGTGGGGCCGTGCCAGTAGCGGTCAAGCATGACATCGCCGACGACCAGTACGTGCAGGTTCTTAAGCGACGGGAGCTGGAGGTGCCTCAATTCGGGTGGCCTGTGGCGGCTCGGCCCGGATGGTATCACAGGGGTTAGTTGCTAGAATCCGGGGGCTTCTCCACCGCGTTTGAGCGATTTCGCCGCCGATGTCTCACCTTCGAAACACCTGTCTGCCTTGCCGAACTCGCCTTGCGGGCTGGCGTGAGAGGCGGTGAAGCATGGGCTCCGGAAAACCCAAGCCCCCGCACCTGGCATCGCCACGGATGT
Source organism: Pseudomonadales bacterium (assembly GCA_963663395.1). Classification (GTDB taxonomy): domain Bacteria; phylum Pseudomonadota; class Gammaproteobacteria; order Pseudomonadales; family Azotimanducaceae; genus Azophilus. The sequence goes on along the minus strand of OY760226.1, from coordinate 963,454 downwards.
GGCCCAGTTGGTGCCTGGTGGGCGTGGGCTGGGTGATCGGGCGTCTGCCGCTGGGGATGCTGTTTCCCCTGGGCAAGCACCTCGGGCGGATTGCCTTCCGCTGCTGGGGCCGGCGGCGGCGGATTACCGAGACCAATCTGCGGCTTTGCTTTCCCGAGCTCGACGCACCGGAGGTCACCGCCATGGCCAGGCGGGTGTTCGAGGCGGTGACACTCGGGGTGCTGGAATTCTGTGTCGCCTGGTTCAATCCGCTGCGGGATCTGCGGGGGCGGATGAAGGTTGTGGGGGCGGAGCACTTTCGTGCCGCCATGGCGCAGGGCCGGGGGGTGGTGCTGCTTGGGGCGCATTTCGGGTGCCTGGACATTATCTCCCAGGCGCTGGCGGTTCTGGGGCGGATTGATGTGATGTATCGGTACAACAAGAACCCGGTGCTGGAGTGGGTGCAGTTGCGGGGACGGCGGCATTATTACCGGGGGGTGATCGAGCGGCAGGATACGCGGGCGGTGCTGCAGGCGCTGAAAGCGGGGCGGGCGGTTTGGTATGCGGCGGATCAGGATTATGGGGCGAAGTATTCCGTGTTTGCGCCGTTCTTTGGGGTTGAGGCAGCTACGATTACGGCTACGGCGCGGTTTGCGGGGTTGAACGGGTCGCCGGTGGTGATGCTGAGTCATCATCGGGACTATGAGGGGCGGTGTTGGACGATTGAGTTCAGTGTGCCGATCGAGGGGTTTCCGAGTGGTGATGATCAGCAGGATGCGTGTCGGATCAATCAGGTGTTGGAGGGGGAGATTCGCAAGCATCCGGAGCAGTACCTGTGGCTGCACCGCAGGTTCAAGACGCGTCCGCCAGGGAATCCCCGCCCGTACGGGTGAAGGCCCTGTGTCGACGGTTACCCGCCTGTGCGACTTTTGCCATAGACGCGATTGACGTGTACGCCGATACTCTGTTTCAGGCGCCGTTCGGGTCCTGCATTGCCGAATTCATAACTCCTTGGACTGAACCCATAAACCATGAGTAAGAGAATCTGGACTCGAGACCAACAAACCGAAGGAAAGCATTTGCTGCTCAAGCACTATCTTGACGGTTGGTTTCCGATTCTCGGTCGCTGGAATGGTCGATTGCTTTTCATAGACGGGTTTGCGGGGCCTGGCGAATACGAAGGCGGCGACCCGGGATCTCCATTGATCGCTCTCGATTGCGTAAGAAGACACAAGAAAGAGGGCCGTTTACAGAACGTCCAGGTCGTGTGCCTTTTTATCGAGTCTAACCCGAATCACGCACATCACCTGGCTGAAATTCTGGATCAGCAACCACATGTACCCGGCACTACGCATCAAGTTTTGCTGGGCACGTTTGACGATCACATGACCAGTATCCTCGACCAAATCGAAGAACAGAAAGCACAGCTTGCGCCCGCACTCGTGATGATCGATCCCTTTGGAGTCAAGGGAAGCCCCATGAAGCTCATCGAGCGAATTCTCAATATCGAGAAAAGCGAGTGCATGATTTCCTTTATGTATGAACCCATTCGCCGATTTCACGGATCACCAGAGTATGGTCCACATCTCGACTCATTGTTCGGCACTTCTGATTGGAAGGAGTGCCTTGCTATGAAGGAATCAGATGCGAAAAAGCGATTCCTTCATGACCTGTTTTCAGTTCAACTGAAAAATCATGGCGCTGACTACGTCGTTCCATTCGAACTCTGGAAAGGCAATCGCCACATATACACAATCTATTTCACATCAAGCAGCCTGAAGGGATGCAACCTGATGAAATCTGCAATTTGGAAGGTCGAACCGACCGGCAGCTATGCATTCCGCGGCCACTCCGACCAACTCCGAATTTTATTCGAGACAAACACAGAACCGTTGGCAATTCAACTAAGGAAGCAATTCGGAAACAAGTCAACGCCAATTGAGAAAATAGACGAATTTGTCATGGGCGACGAAACCATCTTTCATAAAGGTCATCTCAGGAAGAGTACGCTACGGCCCCTCGAACGTGAGGGTCGCATTTCCGTTAATCGTCCTCTCGGGGGACGGGGGTTCCCTAGTGATAAAGGCATTTCGATACGGTTCCACTGAATGTTCGGGAATGTCATCCCAAATTCGACCCATTAGATACCGCCCACTCGACTTTTTTCCAAATCTCCCCATCTGCGTCGAGTAGAAGTCACTATTGATGACAGAACGAGGCAAGGCGTGCTGCACTGCGTCCGTGGGAGCCCAATCGCCCCACTGCTTGAAGTGGAATGGTGTTTTGTTTGCAACGCACTGGTCACGCAAGCTGTAAAACCATTCCGGATCGCTCGGCCGTGCTTTGGGGCCGCTCTCGCCCCCGGCTATCACCCAGTGAATCGCCTTCCGTTCCAGCCACTCGCCCACATGAATTTCACCGAGCAATGGTTCACAGGACAAAAACCGGATACGGGCTCCGCTTTCCTCGATGTGTGGCAATCGTTTGTTCACCCACTTTTGGCTCTCGACAGTCGTACCAAGCCACACGTTGGCAGGCCAGTCGTCATTCCATGGTGTAAGACGCTCTACCAGATGCGGACGTTTTGTAAGCAATAGCCAATCCAGGTTGGGGGTACTCTCAATAGTCGCCCAGAGTCGTTTCCGCCAATCAGCTAGACCACGCTTCCATTCAAAGACATCCGCCATGGAGGCGCAGAACACTCGAAACCTGCGCCCAGCCCGCACTGCCTCCTGCTCCCAGCGATACGGTTGTTGCCAATAGCCATCGCTCAAATACCGCCTCGGCCGCCCTGCGCTCCAAACATCGAACCCGACCCGCTTTGCCCAAGCTTCCGCGTAGCAATGGTCGCAAGCAGGAGAGACTTTCGTGCAGCCCCACCAGGGATTGAACGTATGATCTGTCCATTCAATCTTGGAGTTACGAGCCATCTGAACCTCGTAGTGGTCGCACCTCGACAGACATACGGTAGCACCTACAGAAACTGGATGAATCTACAGTATAGTGGATGACTATCCAACGAGTAACAATCATTGCAACTGCAACATGGAAAAACGATGCAAGAGCATCCGGGCATCCCTTCTACGAGCCACCATCCGATGCTGTCAGAGTCACGTGCTCCCACGCTGGGGAGGTTGTCCAACAAAACTCATCGAACAATTCGAAAACGCATGGATCTTCCAGCATCCTACGATTGCTTCCACTATTGACAATGAATTCGACCGGGCGCTCAAGGCCTGCTGACGTGGCGACCTCCGCGCTATCGTGCGCTTGTGCCCCGATCACATCGACGCGCTTCACCATCTTGCTATCTGGATCGAGAAACGCGACGACATCGTCACGTCCTACATATTTTGCCAGGCTGCCGTGTCCATCGGATTGCGCGTCGTCCCGTCCAATTTCCACTGGAACCGCTCCCGCCTGCCTTGGGGCCATCTCGATAATCGCTCGTTCCCACGCGCCTACCATAACCTATGAGCCGGCGTCCCAAACGGCCCGCCAAGCGTCAAACTGGCCGAACGAAACCCGGTAGCGTGCGTAGTTGCCCTCGTGCAGACCCATGAGTTCGGTTTCGGTGATCTCCTGGAACCGGGCACGGTCGGTGGCGTCGATGTTCTCCAGCACCCAGGCGGTGACGTAACCGGCGGCAGCGCCCACACCGAGGCGGTTGCGGATGACCTCGGAGACCAGCTGGCCGAGCGCATCCCGATACCGCAGGCGGAACGGGTCGGGATCGCCCAGCAACTGCCGCACCGCACCGTATCGCGCGGCTGAACGACCGTATGCCCATCGGAACAATGCCTTCATCAAGCCGATCTCGTTGTGCTCGTAGATCAGCAGTACGGCGTCGGTGTAGTAGTCGGTCGGGACATCGTTGAAGGACAGCGGGGCAAGGTTGTGCTTGATCAGCGGGATGTTCGCGGCGAGCCGGGAGACCCGCTTGTTCACGTCGTCGAAGGCTTGCAGATACGGCAGGTGCACGAGGCAGAACAGGGCTTGCTCGATGGGGTGCTCGATCGCGCGGGCCGTCTCGAGCAGTCGATCAAAAGTTTCGGCGATCAGCGCCGGGATGTCGAGGGGTTGATAGGCCGATGCAGTGATGCCGACGGGACGCGCACGCAAGCGACCCGGCGCGCCTGGATCCGGCAACAGGTTGTCGGCGAGCAGGGCGTGCAGGTTGAGAAGGGTACGCCGGTCGAGATCGACCTCATCGACACTGTCCACGAGGAACTCGATGGCTCGCTTGTGGTTGAGGATCATCTGCGTTTCCCGCGCGTCGCGATTCTGGCCTTCGGCCCCGGTTTCGAACAGCCGCTTCGTGTCCAGCAGGGAGTACGTGTTGCCCTCAAGGCGGCTCGAATTCCAGGACAAGTCGATCAGCATGCGGTCGAGGATGCCCCGCGCATAAGTGCCCGCCGGTGCAGGAGCAGCGGCCATATGTCCGATTTTCGAGAGTTCGTGCAGGTCGACCTGTGAGAGGTAACCGGCTGCGGGCCGATAGTCGTCCAGGAATGCTCGCCGGTAGCCGGCCGGGGGCCGCTGATCCGGGGGCAGCGACAGGAATCGTTGCCGGTATTCGCGACGCAGGTCAGCGAGTTCATTTGGCACCGCATCGAGCCGGATGCCGGTACGCGGCGTCCCGGTCACGGCGTCGATACGGATGTCAACGGTTCGGACAGGACGATAGACCGTGGCTCGGCCCGCGCCTTGCCGAACGAGGCGGCCCGCTTCCACGAGTTTCGCGAGACGGTACTGGAGCGTGCGCCGAGGCAACGGGGGCGACAGTTCGGCAGCGATCAAGCGGGGAGGAATGCCGTTCGGGTGTCGCCCGACTACGGCTTCGATTACGTTGGTCGAGTTTTCTGGGGTGGCCATGTGTTTGAGGGGCTGGGGCACAGCGGCACTTGCGCTATTTGCGACGTTAGTTGCGCGATTGTTGCACTATTCGGCTAATTGCGCAAAGTGGTGCCGGGCAAAGCAGTCCAGCCGAGTGGCGTCTCGGCTCCCGCTACACCGGTGGCGACCTCCCGAATGTGCAACGGGTTCCGGGTGTTGAGAGAAAGGCGGGTCAAGATCGATACGTGAGGTAACGGGCAGACGGCCTGACGGAGGTCTTTCCACGAGTCGGTCCGTAGTGCTTTCTTGATAGTGCCAAAGCCGCTTACGATACTGGCCACAACTGAGCTGAGTATCGGTGCCCATGAACCTGGCAAAACTACAGGAGCGCCTCAGAGCCTTCGCGGACGAGCGCGATTGGCACCGGTTCCACTCGCCAAAGAATCTTGCGATGGCACTATCGGTCGAGGCCGCTGAGCTGCTTGAGCACTTTCAATGGCTCACCGAGTCGCAGTCGTCATCACCCGAAATAGTTGATCGGAGTGCAGTTGCCGCCGAAATCGCCGATATTCAGATTTATCTGGCGATGCTTTCAGACAAACTCGGCGTGGACATTGAGCAAGCTGTGAAGGAAAAGATCGACACCAATGCCATCAAGTATCCCCCATCAGTTCGACCGCCGGCGGATGAGTAGACGCATGGTGGGGGAATGATCGTCTACACCGCCACGGCGGCTGAATTCTCCAGGGACGTGTTTGCGAATCAGATCGAGCAGAAAATCCTCTCGGCGTTCTCCTCGCAACTGGGGCACACGACATCCGCCTCCGAGATTGAATCCTGGAAAAATTCGATGCAGTACATGAACAACGTGCTGGTCTCCGGCGAGATCCCACATGACGCCGGTGTAGCCATCGAATATCAGATTCCCCTGACTTCCAAGCGCGTAGACTTCATCCTGTCGGGCCTCGATGGCGACAATCGAGAAACCGTTGTCATCGTGGAGTTGAAACAATGGTCCGAGGTGTCCATCACACAAAAGGACGCAATCGTTCAGACAGTCCTGGGGCGAGCCAAACGCGAAACCACGCATCCTTCCTACCAGGCTTGGACATACGCGGCACTGATCCGAGATTTCAACGTCGAGGTACAAGATGGCGAAATTTCTCTACGCCCATGCGCCTATCTTCACAACTGCTTAGACCCCTCCGCGGTCAAGGCGCCTTTCTACGATGAGCACACGGCCAAGGCGCCGGTCTTCATTAGAAATGATGCAGAACTCCTGCGCGATTTTCTCAGCCAACACGTCAAGCATGGAGATGGATCCCGGATCCTTTACAGGATCGAACATGGTCGATTGAGACCATCGAAGAACCTTGCAGACCATTTAGCCTCGCTTCTGCAAGGCAACCGTGAATTTGAAATGATTGACGATCAGAAAATTGTCTATGAAAGTGCGCTGGAATTGGCGGAAAGGGCGAAAGACGGCGGCAAGCAGATTCTGTTAGTAGAGGGCGGCCCCGGGACAGGAAAATCAGTTATTGCAATAAATTTACTGGTTGAACTCACGAACAGGGAACTCGTCGCTCAGTACGTGTCGCGCAATGCAGCGCCACGCGCCGTCTACGAAAGCAAGCTAACTCGAACATTCTCCAAGTCTCACGTTTCTAATCTTTTCAAAGGGTCCGGTGCATACATAGACACATCTCCTGACGCTCTCGACTGCCTGATCGTCGACGAGGCACACCGGTTGAATGAGAAATCCGGCCTCTATCAGAACCAGGGCGAGAACCAGATCAAGGAGATCATTCGCGCTGCACGATTTTCAATATTTTTCCTTGACCAGGACCAACGCGTCACGCTCAAGGATATTGGTGACAGAGAACAGATTCGCCGTTGGGCAGCGGAAGCCGGGGCATCTCTCGTTGAGCAAAATCTGGAATCGCAGTTTCGCTGCAACGGTTCAGATGGCTATCTCTCCTGGATCAACAACACGCTACAAATCGAAAACACCGCGAATACGACACTTGCCGGAGTTGATTTTGACTTTCAGGTATTCGAGTCTCCAACCGATCTCTGGGAACGCATCGCAGAGATTAATATCGAAAACAATAAATCTCGCGTAGTTGCAGGCTATTGCTGGGACTGGAAGGGGAAGAAAGATCCAGAGATCAAGGATGTCGTTATCCCTGAGTACGATTTCGCCAAGCGCTGGAATCTCGACAAGGACGGATCACTGTGGATCGTTGCTCCAGAGAGTGTATCGGAAATCGGGTGTATTCATACCTGCCAGGGCTTGGAACTCGACTACGTCGGTGTGATTGTCGGAGAAGACCTGATCGTCCGTAATGGGCAAGTCGTGACCGACGCGGGCAAGCGTTCGGGCCAAGATCGGTCCGTACATGGCTACAAAAAGATGTTCAAAGAAAACCCTGCAAAAGCAAAGCCTTTAGCAGATCGCATCATCAAGAACACCTATCGGACGTTGATGACTCGTGGTCAAAAGGGCTGTTACGTTTTCTGCGTCGACGAGGAAACCACCGATTACTTCAGGAACTTTGTTAATTTCAGACAAGATCCCGCTTCATCGAACATTGGTTTACCAAAGGCAGCAGAATCTGCGTCTCCGCCATACGCAACGCCCGAATCCAGTCCAGACTGATTTCAAGAACCGTTCGCTTAAGCTTTCAAGGCACAGGGCTCTGCCTTTTGCAGCTATCCAAAAGTATTACGCGGCGGCTTTGAATGATTCGAAGCGCAGTGCAAGCCGGTCCCGATCCGGCAGATCAACATGACGGCTCGGTAGATGGATCATCTTGCCTCCAAGTCGTTTCAGCGAATCCAACAGTGGGCCGTCTTCCTTTTCGAGTAGTCGATCTGCAATGTGGAGTCGAAAGTCCGGGTCGATGCCAAGCAGATGCGTATCAAACGCTGCGTGATGAATTTTTGACAAAGGTAGACCGTTTGGAATGATTGGCTGCCCAAGTTGTTCATGCTTGTCAGGCACGATATGCGCCGCATCAAGCAGCAACGGCTCTGGTATTCCAGACACTGCGCAGCGCCCTCCGTACGCATGGATGACGGCTTCCCGGAATGACGACTGATGCAAGCGCTGCTTCACCGTTTGTAACGCGTAACGGCGTTCAAGAGCAGTCTCGGGAAAGTCACCCAACATATTGTCCGGGGCCGAATTCGGCAAAACGATTTCTTCCAGAATCGGCAATCCAAACACAAGACTTGCCTTTAGTGCCTCTGAATTCCATTCGGAAACAAAAACCGGAAAAATCGCTTCGTAAAGGCCTGGGGCTACGCCAAGAAAATAGATGATCGGTATGCGCAGCTCGTATGCCTCGCGCAGCCAACGATTGTCGGCAGAGGCGGGATTCGTACCCATGAATGCGTATTCCACCAAATCCTCACTCTCGAAAATCTGGCGGTGAACGAAGAGTTGGTCGTCGTACCACACCTTTCCCCCGGGGCGCGGATACACGGTCTTTACCGACAGCAAGAAACGCATTTGTCTCGGCTTGAAGATTCCACGTTGTGGATTTACCAGTGGTATGCGCTCGCCCTCGAATCTAAAACCGGGTTTTAAGTCATTGGCAGTCAGGTACACAAGGTCCTGCTGAAGCACCTGGACACGCTTGAAAGCTGCTCTACGCATCATGTTGTCCCGAATGTCCGCCGTCATCTAAAACACTCGCCTTTACAAGAATCGGTGCTCGTTGTGCCAAGCCAGCGCCTCTGCATCAGGCCGATAACGAGATGGATGAGGAGCAGCAATCTTCCTACCGTGCATGGCGTAGTAGTCCCGCCCATTCTCAAATTCCTCCCGGATTCTAGGACTGACTTCAAAGTCAAGATCGGGAGTAATAGTCACATAGCCTGCATCGAAGAGCCGATGAATGTCACCCCGAAGTAGCAAGCCATTGCGCGGTTCGTGCCTGCCGCCTTCGTGATAAGGATGAATATGGGCCGCTTCAAGCGCAGGCAATGTACGCTCTCGAGTTACAGCGCATCGTCTTTGGTATATATCGGTGACCAGTACGCGAAACCCACCCTGGCCGAGCCGCGGACGAATGAGCTGAGGTTCGCCGTAACGGGGGCGTTGCCAATCCAGATCACGTACCTGTTCATGGAAGCGCTGCACAGTCACAGATTGCCACAGGCGCAGTCCATCCGGCTCATCAGTGTTGAATCTCTTGAGCCGCACAATGTTTGGAGACCAACTGCTCGGAACGGGAATCCAGTCCCGTTCCTCGAAGAAAAACGGCTGGCCGAGAATCCGGCAACCGATGGTGAAATCGTCACGAAGGTCGCCACTATCGGAACGGTATTTCACAATGCGCTCTTTCATTTGCTGCAATGAGCGGGCACCGTTAGCCTCACCAAAAGCATCCCAGGCAATGGATACTGGCAATGTGTTGGCATGTGTGAAAACTCCCCCACCGACGATCATGCTCCTGGGTGCATGGAGCTTGAACAGGAAGAGTTCGCCCGCTTCCAGGGCACGAAAATTCTTGGGGCTGGGCGCCCAGAAGTTGACTTCAGTCAAATCAGGGCGTCTTCGGAGCATTTCAAACCAGTCGCTGTCGGTGACTGCAACTACGAGGTTGACGCCCATTATCGATCCCCCCCATTTGTCTGTTGGGCTAGCGCAGGCGTAGCCTTCTGTTTTGTCTAAAGTCTAACGCCAAATATCAGGCTTGTAACTCCGTAGATCGACGCTCTCATCAATCACGCCATTAACCATTTTGGCTGAACCGAAGCAGGAAGCCGAAGGTGCGCACGTGGGAGCCGATCCATTCCGGTAACCCCTGACTCCAGGTGGCCTCGGCATAGGTGTAGTTCGATGCCCCCAGAACCGCCACAAAGATCTGCGCGTCGCGGATCTCCCCGGTGGCGCGGTCGGTCACCGGAACGGTCTGTCCGGCGTAATCGACAAAAAGCTTCTCGCCCGCTCGGTGGTCCTGGCGCATGACCACGTCCAGCTTGCCCCGCCAGGCGCGATACCGCTCGCAGAACCAGCTGTACTGGTAGCCGTCCGGATGGGCGGCCCGGTACTCCTGCCAGAGCAGGAACAGGGTGACGCCCTTGTGCTTGAGCTCCCGCTGGATGTGCGTCCAGTCCGGGACGCCACGGTCCGCAGCAGGCAAATGCGGCAGCGCGGGAAACAGCAGCCGTTCCAGGCGCCCATCGTCCAGCTCGGCCGGCAGGGGCCAACTCAACCCGGCCGCTTCCGCCCGGCGCAAGTACTCGCTGACGGTGGGGCGAGCGATGCCGCAACTGCTCGCAATCCGCCGATTGCTCAGGTTCTTGGACCACTTGAGGCGCAGGACCTCTTTGATTTTACGCATGGATAACCTCTTTGCCGGCATCTGATCCCCTTCATGTCGAAAAGGTCAGATTACCGATTCGTTATCCCGCGTCGGAATATCCAATCGGCGATCTCAGGCAACCCGCCAGAGTGTCAGCTTTGCCGTGGAATCAGTGGCAGCTTTCGCGTGGAATGGGTGGCAGCCTTCCTCCAGAATCAGTGGCAGCTTTGGCCTGGAACACGCTGCTCGGTACTGTTTGTAGGTGTAGTGCTATCAGCGGCACGAAATTGCAGCAGAACCACCGGTTTCAAGTTGTAGTCTGTTTTCGGACCCTGGAGGTGTTTCCGGTTCTGGAATTCGGACAGCCAGCGCGTCTGGCTCTTCGCGTTGCTCGCCTTACGGCAGGCGCTGCCCGAGCGGTGCCGCAGGTTCCGCGGGTCCGGGCTGAACAACATCCCGCGGTTTAGGCACTTGCGTCGTCTTCGATTCGTCATCGAGTGGGTTCCTTCAGCTGCCAATGATGCGCACGTCCACGCCGGAACGGCACCTCAGAAGAAGACGGGCCGAAGAAAACGAAGAAACACTTACAGCCACTAGTGTCCCAATAAAATGATCGAAACCGATCTTAACGTATTGATTTGACGTTAGAAATATCGGATTTTCGGTGTCACCGACTTGAACGGCCGATGGGCTTTGGCAAGGATTGCTGTCTCTATTTCGAGGCTGCCTATCATGTATGCAGGCCAACTCGTGTTCTCCCAAGTCATGGCCCATCTGCCGATGCACGTCTTGCGCCGGTGCGTTCGCCGCTACGGCGGAAACCGCTACGTCAAGACCTTCCCCTGCCTCTCGCAGTTCCTGTGCATGGCGTTCGCGCAATTGGCCCGCCGCGAGAGCCTGCGCGACATCGAGGTCTGTCTGCGCGCCCAGCACAACAAGCTCTACCACATGGGCATTCGCGGCAAGGTCTCGCGCAACACGCTGGCCAACGCCAACAAACAGCGCGACTGGCGCATTTACGCCGAGTTCGCCCAGGCGCTGATCCGCATTGCACGGCCGCTGTATGCCGAGGACGACCTGGGCTTGGAACTCGACAACGCCGTCTATGCCCTGGACGCCTCGACTATCGACCTGTGCCTTTCCGTCTTTCCCTGGGCTTTGTTCCGCTCGACGAAGTCCGGTGTCAAGCTGCATACGCTTCTGGATCTGCGCGGCAATATTCTAGCGTTTGTCCATGTTTCCGATGCCAAACTGCACGATGTCAACGTGCTCGACAGGCTGATTCCGGAGCCCGGCGCGTTCTACGTCATGGACCGGGCTTATATCGACTTCCGGCGCTTGTACGTCATGCACAGCCTGGGCGCCTTTTTCGTCGTGCGCGCCAAGTCCAACACCCAGTACCGGCGCCGGTATTCGCGAGAAGTCGACAAGTCCACGGGTCTGCGCTGCGACCAAACCGTCGTCCTGACGGGCGTGCATTCAAAGGACGATTATCCGCAGCCGTTGCGTCGCGTGAAATACGTCGACGAGCAAACTGGAAAGACGTTCAATTTTCTGACCAACCACTTCGCCGTCCCGGCCGCGACCGTAGCCGACCTCTATCGCCATCGCTGGCGGGTGGAATTGTTTTTCAAGTGGATCAAGCAACACTTGCACATCAAGTCGTTCTTCGGCACCTCGGAAAACGCGGTGAAGACGCAGATCTGGATCGCCGTGGCCGTTTATGTGCTCGTCGCCATCGTCAAGAAGCGGCTCGGCATACGCGGCGATCTCTACACTTTTTTGCAGGTATTGAGCCTGACCCTGTTCGAGAAAACACCGATAATTTCCGTGTTTTCCGAAACAGACCGCGCCAATGCCCACAACAATAACTCTAACCAATTGAATTTATTTGATTAATTCTTGGGACACTAGTGACTTACAGCAAGCTTTTCGAAGAAGACGCCGTCGAAGAATACGGGAAATTCAGATCGGTGGTGGCAAACCTGGAATCTGGAAAGCAGAAATCTGAATCGGACATGTTCAGGAGCAGCGAAGCCGCCGAGGCCCGCTTATCAATGGTCCATCAATCCTCGCCGGGAATACCCTGCAACGCTTGGACGAAGAGTCGAGCGGATTGAGGTCCTCATTGACCAGTGTGGGAGGAGGCGCTACGTTTGGTTGGTGTGCGCTAGCTGATAAAGTTAACGTTGGCACGAACCGGAATTTGGGGTATTGGTCGAAAGCCAGATATGGCTGGTTCATCCAAAACGCTGGCCGCAGACAAGCGGCACAGTGTTTCTTGATCGGACATGTGGACCGGTCATGGTAGTGCTTTCGCGGAGTTCAATATGATGTCCCAGTTGCCGACCAAAAGCGGAGCCTAATCGATGAACCTGGAAGATTGCGCCACAGCAGGGAGCTCAGGGGGCGCCGCAGCCGCGGGGGGTTTCCGATTTGGACAGCAACTCGGTACTCATTTCTGCGCAATGGTTCTTTCGCAGCGGCCAATCGATGACTCATTCGGTCTCGGTAACAGCATTCCAGTGTCCGTTCGATTCGAGACGGAGGCACCAGTCGACGACATACTCGTCAGAACGTCGGTGAATGGATACGTCGCGATTCAAGCCAAGACGAGCCTCACGTTGTCGTCACGTCTCGATAGTGCGTTTGGCAGCACGATCCTGCAATTCGTACGCCATTGGCTAGCGTGTAGAGATGGTGGGACGCAACCATGGCAACGGAAACTAAAACCAGATATCGACCGCTTGGTCATTGCGGTGAGCGCACGTGCGCCGGCCACAATTCGCGATGATTTACCATCGGCACTTCGGAAACTCGCCAACAACCAAAGCGCGCCTCTTTCTAAGCGGACGCAACATGCTGCCAATAGCTTTGGGTCATGCGTCGAAAAAGCGTGGCGTTCGTCTACGGCCGAAGCCTTTGACGAGTCGTTTGTAGCGACACTCGCACAATTGGCGACGGTTTATGTTTATGACAATCGCGGAGCGGGCCAAACGCGTACGCGCGAAATTCTGGAGTACTCGCTACCGCTCGCAGCCGATGTGATTGCGGCGGCTAGCGCCCTGGAGCTGGCAAGCGCAGACATGATGTCAGAGCGAACCGGGGGTGGGGTGTCGGAGTTACGCCGAATGCTGTTCGCAAAAGGAGTCGAACTTCGGCCACGCCGCGAATTCGATACCGATATCGAAAGGCTACGGGCAATTTCAAGTTCGGTCCAAACGCTGCTCGATCAATACGAGAGATTCGACGTGGTTGGAGAGGGCCCCGTCATGATCGAGCGCAAGTGCCAGGAAGTGGTAAACGAGGCTGCGCTGACAGGATCATTGTTAATCATAGGCGAGGCAGGCACAGGCAAAAGTGGCGTATTGAACGCACTCGGGCGAGCACTCGAATCAAGAGGGCTTGATGTCATCCGCCTAGCGGTCGATCAGCACTCCGTAGAATCTCTTGAGGGATTGAGTGGACAGCTCGAACTAACGCATGATCTTCTGAGCGTACTCAAGGCCTGGGATGGTCCAAAGCCCGGCTGGCTGGTCATCGATGCCTTGGACGCAGCGCGCGGGGGCCGCGGCGAGGACGTGTTTCGGGTCTTGATTGAAAAGGTGCTGAGGCTCAAGGACCGCTGGAACGTAGTAGCCACAATCAGATCTTACGACCTGAAACAAGGTCGCGTGTTTCGTTCCCTTTTCCGCGGTAGCCCACCGAGTGGTGAACTGTCCGACCCAACGCTACCAATGGTTAGACACGTTCAGGTACCCCCTTGGTCTACAGTGGAGTTCCAGACGATTCGTAAGAAATCTACGAGTCTGGCGGATGTTTTGGAAAACGCGCCGGACAAGCTGCTTGAACTGGCGCATGTCCCATTCAATACAAGATTGATTGCTGATCTGCTCAATGAGATAGATATTCGAGCCCAGCTTCGTGAGGTGACTTCGCAAACGCAGTTGCTCAGCCTGTACTGGGAACACAGAGTGGACCGGCACGGGACTGGAGGTGTTCTCTCCGTCTTCGAGGTCGTTAAGGTCATTCTGGGGCGCGGCACGCTACGTGCGCCACTTGTCGACGTCTCCAGTCATGTAGGGTCGCTCGATTTACTTTGCTCTGACGGGATGCTGATAAGGAACGGCTTAGAGTCGGTCCAGTTTCGTCATCACGTATTGTTTGACTATGCGGCCGCACGGTTCCTGCTGGCGTCCGGCGAATCGTTGGGAGGATCGACAACCCTAGGACGAGGTAGTTCGAGGGGCTTATTGCTTGCGCCTGCATTCAGATTTGCGATGTCAGACCGATGGGAACAGTCGTCGGACAGATCAGAGTTTTGGAGCATCTTTCAGGCGCTAGTTTTGGATGAGGTAATCGACCCAGTGATTCGGAGCGCTGCCGCGCGCGTCGGCGCCGAATTTCCAACGAAAGCACCCGACGTCAAGTGGTTTGTCGACAAACTACGCGAGGGACGGCCGGAGATACCTTCCGCATTGACTAAGCTGTGTCAGTCTATAGGTGTCCTGTTCCAAGACGAGCCCACGAGGTCGCGGGAGCCGTGGGTCTGGTTGCTCGCCGAGGTGTCGGGATGGGCAAGCCAACTCGCCGAAGCGATTGGCACTCTATTGGATTTGTTCATCGATTCGAGCGCAGACAGCCAATGGTATCTGGGTGTTGGCCGGGCTGCCCGCGCGTTGCTAGCTTACTACCAAGGCATCCAACACTCCTCGTTTGGGGTAAGAGCGGCGATAGGCTTCGTAGCCGAAAGCTACTCGACTGATGTAGGCGAATCTCGTCGATTGCTCGCATTTGCGTTCGATCCATCGCGGTTCGAACAGTTCGGATTTAATGAAGTCCCGGCCGTTTGCTCCAAGGTCGATTCGATCGCGGCAGTTGATCCCGAGTTCGTTGTAGACCTTTACCGGCAAACATTTTCCCAGGAAGTAACAATCGATTCGGAGACGATGATGAGTGCAAGTCAGATCCTGCCGCTTGTCTCGAATGCGAAGCAGGACTTTGAAATGGCCCGGTACCATTTGACGGAGTTCTTCGAGAGTTTCCTGACGTCGACGCCGGAAATCGCGGCAAAAGCGGTGTCGGTTGCGGTTGAGGGATTTGTTGGCCGAAAACATCCGCTGCCGGCGGCGGCAATGCTACACAGTTGGCAGGTGGATGGACTGAAAATTCGGCTGCAGGAGGACTTGAGCTACGTTTGGGCCCATGACCCGGAAGAGGCGTACGGCCACGACGCGGACGCGCTCGTTGTGACGTTATTGAAGGTGTTAAAACACTGCGATGAGGCGCTTGCGTTGCGTATCGCCAAGGCATTGACCCCGACTGTGTCATTGGGAGTGGTCTGGTCGCGACTGTTCCATGCAGCAGCAACGCGGAGAGACGGCCTCCTTCAGTTGATGCTCCCGTTAGCAATGCAAGAGCCGTTTTTGATGAGCGGAGACACGCGAAAGGATGCGATTGACGTTCTGGCGAACGGCATTTCTGGCTTGTCAAGCGACTCCCGAATGGCATTCGAAAAGGGGGTGTTCGCATTTGACTTCTCTCGATACGACAACGCAGAACGGGCGCGATCGGGGGTGTTGCTGACATTGTTTTCGACGATAGGGAAGGAGCAATTGGTATCCACTGAAGCGATTCAATGGATCGAGAGGTTTGGGACGGATCAGCCTCCCGAATCCGTCAATCAGCGACCTTTCAGGTTGGAGTCCGGTTGGGTTAGCCGCACAGAAGACTCGGCGGATCTGGGGGAAAGATATGCTAGTGACACCCAAAAAGCACGGGTGGCCGCGGTCATAACTGCTGCGAAGGAGTTGCTGCGACTCGGTTCGGAGAAAGGAGATGCGTTTGAGGGCAGTTTTCTGGGGGCTTGCGAAGAATTAGAGCAAGTAGAAGACGCATTGCGATCCGGCAATCCCGATCGCGCCTTGTTGGAGGAGGGTGAATCAACAATAGCGGATGGTTGCCTGAAATTGGTCGAACAAAAGCTATTGCCTTCGAACGAGGACCGCGAAGGGACTAAACGATTCATTGATCTGGTCACCGTTGCGTGCGAGTCCGCATCACCAGAAGTCGAGGAAACGACGGAAGAAGCATTCGGAAAGTCCCCTTCGTGGTCGATCCCGGCTGTTCGCGTCGTCGCAGGCGAGTTGGTGTTGAGGACAATCAACCGGCGACCGGATCTGCTCAACGCCTTGTCTCCCAAGGTGGACGCCCTGTTAACAGACGAACATCCTGCCGTGCGAATGAGAGCATCTCTCTACCTCACTTGTTTGTGGGGCGTCGACAAGTCGGAGTTCTGGAGGTGCGTCAAAGCTCGCTCAATGAATGAGACGAACGTGGGCGTGCTCAAGTTCTTCGTCGCCGATCTCCTCGGGCGGGTGTTGCATGAGTCCCCGGAGCAAGTCGAGGAGCTTATTCTTGCGCTTGCGGAACGCCTACCCCACTCGGGTGAAAGTGGTGAAGGCTTGATGGAAGCGCTTGCCGGAAAGGTCGCGATCATCGCTGTTAGATACGAAGGTGCGGGGGCGCAAGATTTGCTAAGCGCATGGATCGAGGAGCCAATTCTGAACGAAAGCCAGTTGATCCGAGTTTCCAGTACTTTGCGGGAGGCTTATACACGGGGATTGACAGAGGGCGGGACAGATAGCAATCATGGAATGCGGTCGAGGGCCTTGGGTGTGGCGAGTCAGATCGTACAGCACGCAAAGGCGGAGCTTGATGCGATTAGAGCGAATCCGGAGGACGTATCGAGAGGCAAATCGCTTGCCAGGATCATTGATTCCGTGTGTTCACAATTGTATTTCAGCACCGGTGCTCGGGCTGAACGCGATTCTAAGGATGGAATTCCGAATCAGGAACTCGCAGTCTTCCTCAACGAAGTGAGACCGACCCTCGAATTGATCGCTGCTTGCGGCATTCCCCACACTACCTACCAGTTGATCGAGATGTTGGAGTTTCTCCTGCCATTGGATCCAGATGGAGCGTTCGATTTGTTGGCATCCGCTTTACTCGCTGGCGGAGAGGATGCACCGTTCAAGTACGAGTCCATGGGAGCCGATGCGGTTGTTCGGCTGGTCGGAAGGTTGCTGGCCGACTACCGCTGGATTTTCGAGGACACTGGGCGGCGGGAATCCCTGGTGCGCTGTTTGGAGATTTTTGTCGAGGTTGGTTGGCCATCCGCCCGGCGACTGATGTACGGGTTGCCGGAAATATTCCATTGAACTTCGAAGACGAGGTCAATCGATTCCATGTGGATTTCAAACGGTTGGTCGAGGATGTTAGCAGCGAGCTGACGCCTGCCAACGTGGACCCCTTTGGCGCAGCTTCCGGCGATCCGAAGGTGCTGGAGCATACGACGCGAGCCTGGTTTCTCGACAAGCTGTTTGAGCTTCTTGGCTGGAACCTCGACATCCGAGGCGACGTAGTTCAAGAGGCACGCGTCAAGAGTGGATCGATGCACTTTATCGACTACGTCGGAATGAGTACGCAACAATCACCGGCGCCAGTTTTGCTGTTGGAAGCAAAGCGTTGGGGGGAACCTTGGGTTGCGGCGCGTAATTCCGAGGAAGTCAGCGCTAGCGCAGCAGAACTCATCGTGGCCGGGCTGCGACACGTTTTGGAAGGAGGACGGAAGGAGACGTCACCCTTAATTCGGCCTTGGCACGAACATCTCGAACAGGTGAGCAAATACGCAAGTGCAATTCACGCAAACGGCAATCATGAGCTGAGTCGCTTGGTACTGTCGAGCGGCGACTGGATAGTGGTATTTACGCAACCCGCTACGACGTTTGTCGAACGTGGGAGGGTAGACACCTCTCACATCGAGATGTTCAGGATAGCCGAGTACATACAACAGGGGCGCCGGATATTCGAATTGTTGAGTCGACGGTCTCTGGCCGATCAGATCCCCTTCAATTTGCGCGTTGGTCAGTTGGGGAGCTATCTCGCTACGGACCACGAATTTCGCGTGTTCCATGCGGTGCACGTCGCCTATCAAGTCACCGGATCGGAACTGTTTACACCGGTACCAAGGGTTCTGGTCTACGCGGCTATTGTATTTCAGCGACGCGACGGGATGACGGTGGCCGTAGTTGATGAAGGTGAGGCCCCATTGCCGGTTGGCCCAGACCGGTTCAGTGAGAAACTTTGGAATCATCTGGCGGTCGTCAAGGACAACGCGGCCGCGCTACTGGGCCGGTGCTCGGAGGAGATGGGCAACGAGTTGAATCCAGTTGGACTTTCAGAGTTCAATGGCTTTGCTGCGGATGCGGTCTTGGAAATGAGGATCCAAAAAAAGGTTGTGAAGCCTTTGGAAAGGGCGCCGAACGAGTGGTTGTTTGTAACAGGTCTGTGCACCCATTTCTTGCGTGAGTGGCCGCACGTGGATCCATGCCAGTTCCACAGCTGGCGAAGGGCCAGCGCAAGTGGAAACGGAATCGGAACGGGGGCCGTGACTACGCCTCGCGTGCAGCATCCCCGGACTTTTGTCGTCGACGGAGAGGCGCATCATTGTGCGCATCAGGTTGTGGTAGATCGTCGGTATCATAGGTGTCAGATTACTGTCTTGGACCGCCAAGTTTGCTGCCGCGCTTGCGCGTACGAGAACGTATGCTGGACGGACAGCGAGATTGCCCGGCTACCATGCGGCACCTGACTGGAAGATGGGTGATCGAACGCAGTAGTCACCAGTCGCCGATTGGTTGGGTTGGACAATAGACCGCGACGAAGACCGAACGCTCGCTATTGAATCGCACCAGTATTCACCTAGATCTGCGAAGCGTCCTTCTTTGAGTAACCAGCTGGGATTTGAGCCGTGAACGATTTGTGGTGCTGGCTTCAACCAGCCTTTTCCAACCGCCAGATCGCCACGGTCATCTGGCTCTTGATTGGAATTCTCCCTTGCCTCCTCAACAGGAACATTCGCTCTAGCATCGGAGGTGTCCTGAAGGCACTTCTGCAACCAAAGTTGGCCATCCTCTTCGGATCGACGATCCTGAGTGTCGGGGTACTGTGTTGGCTTTTATCCACCATCGGTTTTTGGGTTCGAGATCAGCTACCAGCGACCTGCTTGTGGACCGTCTTGTCGGGATTTTTCCTGGGTGGCAGGACGCTATCTGCGGAGGACGATCAAGGCTACTTCAGGCGTCTCTTTCTGGATTGCCTCAAGATAACGGTAGTACTGGAGTTTCTAATCGTGGGGTACTCGTTCAGTCTGCCGACCGAACTGGTGCTCGTCCCCGTCATGACATTCCTTGCGTTGTCGATAGAGATCTCGCGATCGAAGGTTGAACTCGTTTCGATCAGGAAGCTCTTCGAGTGGATCATTACTGCTGTCGTGGTATTCGTGGTGTGGAAAGCTGTCTGGAGTATCTGGGACCGGCCCGACGCGTTCTTCACAACGAAGACAGGACGCAATTTCTTACTCCCGATGTTGCTGACCGCAGGGTCGATTCCATTCCTCTACCTTCTGCACTGTTACTCCACCATCGAGAACGCCCGTATTCAGATGGACCTCAAGACCTTTCAATCGGACGAGCTAAAACGATACGCAAGAAGACGCTTTTTCCTTAGGTTCATGATCCGCCCCCAGCTCCTCCGACGTGCCACAAGGCAGTTCTACAGCCTGCCGGCAGACACGACCGAAGACGTTGATCAGATCGTCTTGGATGTTCTTGCTCATGAACGGCGCAGGAAAAAACCGTCTGACGTCGACGAGAATTTGGGCTGGAGCCCTTACTTGGCCAGCGAGTTTCTCAAGCTGGAGGGGTTCGAAACAAGCGACTATCACAGAGCATTCGGAGGGAAATGGTGGGCGGACTCGAACCGCGTTGACTTAGACAGCCAGGCCCTACCGAATAGCGCGAGCTTTTCTGTCGAGGGTCTTGAAGATTTCGCAACCACCTTGCGCCTCAAAGGCTACTTCAACAACCGCTTCGATCCCACTTTGGCCAAAGAAAGGTTCAATGAGATTACTCAAGTACTTCTGGAACGGAGCATCGGCGGGGACCTCCTGCGCGCCCTAGTGGCAGTCCAGTCAGAAGAAGACTTCATACTGACCATCCAAAAGACGCAGGTTGTGCGGAAGACCGAACGGTATCCCAACCGAGCTGGTTTCGAACTGGACTTGGTTCTGGACCGAGGTAGCTCGAAAAACTAGCCCGCATATTGCACCAAGGGCCGCGATGATCGCGCCGGATTTTGCTCTTCTGCGCGTGCTCGCGACCGGAATCATAGCCCCGCCTATGGTGGAGGGAGCATGTGCGCGCAGAAGAGCAAAAGACAAGTGAGGGCGTGGCCAGCGCGTTTCGTACCCCGAACAATCCTTGCCAATAGCAAAGCCATTGAGAAAAAACCAACGAAATTCGAAAATTCGATGAGCAGCTTGGTGCAATGTGCGGGCTAGCGAAACGTTGCCAACATCTGCACGCGACTGATCAACCATCGTCATCGCCGTAACAAACGATAGGCCGGACAACGTAACACCGTGAACATCTACTCGACTGCGTCGACGACGATTGAGCGACCGCCTTCCACTCTGTCACCCAAACCCAAATTCACTGCTGGCCACGCGGCATAGGTGCACGATGTCACAGAGGTCTCCCTTCTCTTTTCATTCTTTGGATTCGTAGTGCCCGTTGAGCATCAAAGCCAATTTCATTCCGCACTCGCGTCGCAATGTAATGCGTCGCAAGTTCCCCACAACCTCCTGGCATACGCTTCAGCGACTAGCTGAACCCAATGACCGCAAATTCGGACGACGAAGACCAGCAAGTGGCCAATCGTGATCGCGGCACTTGCCCACCACGCGGCCCCTAAGGCTCCAACTGTTGGTGTAAAGTGACCTGTCCAGGAGACGCTTGCACTCCCGATCACCAGCGCAAGTGCCATTCCGTCCATTACCAGTGCTATGGGCTTCAGGCCGAGCAAGTTCCGGCGGAAGCCGTAATTCATGTTCTCCCTAAACAGCAGCGCGAACCGATCATCGTCCCTGGTCTTTTCCAGCAACCAATCGTTAGCGCTTTCGTACGCTTCGTCCGCCTGTTCGGGGTTGTTTCGCTCTTCCTCAGGTGATGGCAAAGAGAGGCCAGGCACTGCCTCACTCAGAAATAATCGGTAGCGCTCCTTTGTGAGTGTTCCCAGACGGTCGTCCGAATATCGCAACATGGTTACTGATGGCTTTCCGCCCCATGATTGATACAGTCGTACTTCCAGTTTTTTGCCTAGATCCCGGCAGATCTGCATCAACAACATTGTCCCACCGCTGTAGACGACAAGCCCGCCGATTGTTCCCCAGATGACGCCGAATTCCGGAATCAACAGCACTGTGGATGCAACCAACGGTAAGCCTGAAAACAGCGCGGGCTTGAGGCGCGCGGTACGGTCGTATTCGTCCAGAGTGGGCGTCAGCCAGTCGAACATCGAATCTACCCCGCTATTGTCATTCGCTACGCATTCAATGCCAGTGCATGGAAGCTGGTTGGCGTCTTGATCAAGAAAACCGTCGGCGTAAGTCGTGCCAGCGCTACGGCCCGGGCCGTGGCCCGGTCCTTGTTGGACGGGCCTCCCTCCTCGAGGTGGCTATGCCACGTCCCAAGGCAGTACAAGGACCAACCCACGGCCGTCGAGTATTCCTCGATTCGCCGCCGCAGCCCTTTGGTGCCCAACAGGAAAGCATGTGGTGACCGCTCGCTGTCTTTTGGCGCCTCCAGGACGTCAACGACGTTGATGACGCGCGATACGTCCGAGATCCGGCCTATCAACACGCCGCCCGTTTCATCGTTGGGCCATCGCGACGCTTCGTCATTCATCCTGGCCAGCGCACGCGGGTGGATACGAACGCGCCATCCGGTCCCATGCACCGCTCGCACCTCCGTCAGCGGTTCGATCTGTCGCGATTGCCATTTGACCCCGAGGCCGTCATCGCATAGACGGCCAATCAATATCTCCCCGCTGGCCTGTGGCAGACCCTCCCTCTGGTTACCCAGCAGGTATTCTGCAGCACCAGCCGCGAACAACGACACCCGTCCGTCAGATACGGTCATCGTCATGGACCCGCAGCCTTGTCCCGTACGCCGTCGGGCAACGCTCGCATCGCTATCAAAGACGATCGACCCGACGGAAGGGTGCTCCAGCATTGCTGCATAGACCTCTGCCATTAGGTCCACCGTGTTCGGATTACGGTCCGGGCCCTCAACCGTGATCACACCTGCGCGTCCAGCCGAAAACAAAAGCGTCTCCACAACTCGTGCTGGCATCGACTTAGCCACTCCGAACGCCTCCCGGAGCGCCAGCGATGCCGTCGTGTTGACCACAGCCCAGGTCCGTCTGGACCAAGCGCCATTCGATCCTCCGCCAGACAGCAACATGCGTGCAGCGTCCTCCGTTACGGGCTTGGCAGTCTGGTCGAGTCCCGCAAGTGCGTTTGTCAGTTTGCATGCTTTATCAATTGTCCAGAGCATTTGCAGGTCGCCAAATTCGGGGATCAGTGCGTGGCGGGCCGCGTTGTGGGGCGCCATGCTCGATTTATCCACCACGACAGACGGCCCGCCACCTGCGCGTGCCAGGTGGAGCGCCAGCTTCGATCCCACGCTACCCGCACCGACCAGCGTCCAATCTTGCCTTTCGACAAGATCTGGTCCCCCACCCATTCGAGCCAGGAGCCCGGACGTAATCGAACTGCGGTGCGCCGCGGGGCGCACTGGCGTTGCCGGGCCCGCACCGAAAAGTTGGGGCGCAGTGACTTCCACGACATACGGGCAAAGTTCGACGGGGCTCTCACTGCCAATCAAATTTATCGGCCGTCTTGCCAATAGAATCACCGCCAGAGGTATCGTCTGCTTGACATTTACCGCCGACAGGCAGTTTTTGAGCCATCCCAACGCGGTGTCTAAGTCCTTGCCGCACCCGTAATCGCCCGCTCGCTGTTTGAGGTCGTGGAGGTCCTTCACGGTTTCGGGCAAATAGGAGTCGCAGACAATCTCCTTCCCTGACGGCTCTTTCCCCGGGCATACCACTAGTGCCAGTGAATCTCCCCAATACATTGATTGGCCAT
Organism: Pseudomonadales bacterium; assembly: GCA_963663395.1. Lineage (GTDB taxonomy): Bacteria > Pseudomonadota > Gammaproteobacteria > Pseudomonadales > Azotimanducaceae > Azophilus. The sequence goes on along the minus strand of OY760226.1, from coordinate 940,273 downwards.
CATTGCCCCAAGGCCTAACTCTGTGTTGAATCGTGTTCCGATTGACTGAAACTGAGTCGCTTGATAGCTGGCACTGAACGCTTGCCAAACTGCCGTCCTCCGAGTTTACCGTGACAAACCGCATGGGCACGAAGCGGAATCCTCCATCCTTGTCCACCCAGTTCCGCAGCACCTCCTCATCGGCGATCACGAAATCCACGAATTCATCCCGGCGAACGGGTTCCCAGCCCTGCTCAGGGTCAATCAGCTTTCCGAGCGCCGCCCGGTCCAGCCAAAGCGCGGCCTGATTGAGAATCGCAACCAACCCGGCCTGGTGAAGCAACTCCGTGAGGTCCCCGTCGTAGATACATGGCACCGGCCGTCCATCAACCGTCCATGGTTGGATGTGTGGAAGATCGCGCGTGAAATCGCGGCGGAGCGACACCTCGGGCGGTGCCATCGGATATCCGCTGGGAAAGTCGAATCGCACAGGTTCCTGGAGTCGCACGCCGGTAGGGCTCTCGCCACCTCGACGCCATTCATTCGGCAGGTTGACCTCGAAAGTCACCTCGACTGCCATAGCCCCACTCTCACCGATCGCCTTGGGCTTGCCGACCGCAAGGACCTGGGGATGTTCCGCAATGAGGGTCAGGGAATGGCGAATGGCTTCGTCTGGAACCATGGCGGAAAAGCCTAGCCGTGTCCCAGCGGCTGCCTCCCGATCTTGCCTCGGCGTCGCACTGTGGAGTCCGCCATCAGTGCTGTTACCAAGCGCAGCCCGTGCCTCCCGATCTCGAATTCCATTACGCCTGGCGACGACTCTGACGGGTACTCGCCCACACACTTGAACACCCCCGATACGCCATCGACAGTGTCCTCGTATTCCCGCTTCGCACGAATGCACGGCGGGTCATCATCGTCGTCCTTTATCGGCTTGCTGCTCGCGACTATTGTCGCGCCGCTCCGCGCTTGTCCAAGCGCATTGTGCGCTTGCGTACTAACCTCCGCGTCCTCGCCCTTTTCGCTCCAACTGTCGTGCGACAGGCTGTGCCACGAACAATGATGGGGGGAGAGCAGGATGTCGTACATCAGGACGTCCACGTTCCGTTCGTGCCGTTTCCAGAGTCGCTCCCAGATCACGACTTCGGCGTCTCCACCAGTGAGGAACCGGCACTTGTCTGAAATTCCGTCTCCCGTCAGTGAAAAGCGCAGAATTGTGCTCGAGTTGTTCTTGGACAGCACGTCTTCGTCGTCGTCGTCCTCTGCGGGTAGCGGCCCCAGCAGCCGGACTCTCAAAGTGGAATCGTTCTTTCCGTTTACCCCGGAGAACTCCTCGTCGAGCTTGACCAAGATCTCCCCAAGGTCGTCGGTCTTGCCGTCCTGGTCCTCGCCGAGGATGAGAATCCGATCTCCATCCGCCACTTTGACAGAGGTATCTCGGTACTTCCGCACGCGCCGCCGGGCTTCCGCGTTGAACGCTTTCGCGTCATCGCACAGGACATGTTTGCGTGACGCGCGCCGAAACACTATGGGAGACGACCAGATTCCGCGAACGAAGATTTTGTCCGCCTTCTCCGACCAATCTTCCGGCGGACCGAGATGGAAGTGCTTCTCCAATCCGTGACAATGATCCTCGTCTGGATGGCTTACGAGCAGGGCGTCTATGAACAGTCGGCCCTCGGAGTCGCGGGACAGCTTGTTCCGGAGCTTCGAGGCGACATCCGGCGTATCGTCGTCCTTGTCATCCGCTGCCGCCCGTATATTCATATCGATCAGTATCTTGTTGCCTTCCTCCGTCTGTACCAGTGTCATGTCGCCATTGTCTACGGGGAAGAACGAGAGGTTTGCAGTCATTACAAAGCTACCTTTGTCGGCATTGGCCTGAAGCCAAGGGACATTGGGGCGCCGGCGTTGCTTTTCAACCGCTCTACGACTGAAACGGTACTTGAGGGCCGCACGTTGAGTCCGCGGTACCGCCTTGGCCTGAAATAACCGATCATTGCGGCGGGATCGCCAAGGAGAGCTTGCCTGGATGGCCGAAGAGTCAATTGTCCCGAAGCCGGTCATGGTGCTGGGTGACGCGTTGCGCCCGATCTCCCGCAAGACGGAAAAAAGAATGCTGGAGGTACCGGCCCGAACGGACCGACAGGAAGACATCTTGGAATTCGTGTCGCGCCACCTGGATAGGATCGCAGACGACACCGATGCGCTGACCGACGAACTCAATGGCGACGTCAGGAACGCAATCGGCGCGGAAGGCAACGACGCCGCAATCTGGCGAGCTGCAGGGCGTTTCGAGATGTGTATCGAACGTCTGCTCGACAGCTACGACGAGGTGCGCCGCGCAAAAGGTGACGCCAGGGACGCGCCGGGGTTGTTGTTACTCGGTGACATCTACCGCGAGTTGCTGGACCAAGCCCGGGCGTGGCTGAACGAGATCCTCGATTTCGTGGATGACCCGATCGAAGCCCTGCACAGCCGGGGCTTGGCGACGGAAGGGGATGTCGACCTGACTATCAGCCTGACATTGGAAGCCCCGCCACAGACGGACAGCCTCGTGAGGTGGGGCAGGCAACGAGCTGAGGATCTGTCCCGGCCCGGCTGGGATTATCCAGATGATCCGCGAGTCGAAGCGGCAAATCATGATGGCCGGCGCCGGGATTACGGTGTGCTGGCGCTGGTGTTGAGCGCATTTGGGCTGGGTTGGTTGACGGGCGGCGATGACGAGTAGCGCGGTGGCTGCAGCCGCAACCAGCAGCACTCAATCGGTGATCGGCACTGAACGTCTAACCCGTGCACGCGATTTCATGCTGCGCAATGCCAGGCTGCTCGACCAACATGTGTGTACTTACCTGTTCGATGGCGCGCAGTGTGAGCCGGCGATCGACGCCTTGCGCGCCTACCGAAATACGGACGGCGATTTCGGAAACGCCCTGGAGCCGGACAAGCGGTGTCCGGACAGTCAACCGGTCGACGCCGAGGTGGCGCTCAAAATTCTCAACCTCGTTGACAGGTTTGACGACCCGATGGTCGGCAGCCTCTGTTGACCGGTCGACGCCGGCGACTAGCTCGACCGGACCGCAGGCGCCTCCGGCGGGGTCCCGCTTTCACTGCCGAGCGCGAATATCTCTCCACACGCCCCGTGGTGGCGGGCACCGACCTCACCGCCCCCTTGGATCAACCCGACGGGATCCATAGTCGCGATCCTGTTGAAACGAAGCATTGACCATGCCCGGATCGGGCAGGCGACTGATTTCTGCTGGGCCTTCCTGGAGGATCTACTACCTACCGGGCTCGATGACCTGCGGTGCGCGATCGCGTTTCTGGAACAGGCGCCCTGCCCGGAACGATCCAGGGCTTTGCTGAGTCGGATACGGGCACACCTGCTGTCATCCGACGAGGTCGAATACGACCGCACCGCCGCTAGCTATGTACATCCACCGCTAGATTGGACCCCGGCTCCGACTGGCTTTGGTCACAGCCTCTTCGATCGGTGCCAGCTTGATGCGGGTCTCAAAGCCCTGGCCGCTGCCCAACGCGAAGACGGCGGTTGGCCTATCAAGTGGCCGGCAATCTGCCCTGGCGTGGAACTCGAATGGCGGGGCAGAGTCACTATCGACGCACTGCTAACGCTTCGGGCCTATGCCGCGGTCGGTTACACCATGGATTGAGGTCCGTCCGTCCACGGGAGTCGCCTCCGACGACGGGCGCATTCCCAACAATTTTGGGGGCAAGACGCCCAATTCGCGGCCGGATCTGACAACACCGGGGACCTACTTGACGCCGGATGGTGTACTAACTTGCTGATGTCTCTCGACTTTGTGATGGCAATGCCCTGCACTTGTCATCATTCGGGCAGGGAGACGGCGGGCAAGTTACCGGCAAAGAACGCGAAGTCGTCACCGGTGTGTTCATTGAGCCACCGGGTGGCGGAACGGTGCGGTTCACGCAATCGGCGAGCTATCCAGACGACCGACTTCGCCTCGACCCCGGCAAGTTTGGTCAGGATCAGGCCGAGGCGGATGTGATCCGAAGGTTTCAACTGGTTATCAATGAGGACGCGCTCGCCGCTGAGGATGCCCATCGCGACAATATCTGCCGAGTAGCCTTCAACCTTGGCCTCAATGCGGGTGGCTTCCGTGTTCGATGCCTGGGGCGTCGGAAAGGAAATCGATATTTTCGAAAAGACACGGGGTGAAGCCCCTGGACTCGTTCGCCCAGGCGTCCCGAATGTCGGCGCCGGAGAGTCGCGTGAAACGGTTCAATGACATCGGGCGCGGTTTTGCTTAAGAATCGGAGAGGCGCACTCTAAACGACTGGCGTGACGCCCGGCGTGCCCGCGTACCGTGATCGCATGGAGACGCTGGGGTTTGGGAGGCGTTTCCGGCCAAGCGCGGAGGGACGATGCTGGACTGGTCGTCGCGTTCGAGTTGGCCCAGAATCGCGCGTTCGGCAAGGAACGCGAGAGAAGCTGGTGCGACAGGACGATTTCAGGCGGTGGCTGGAACAACAAGGGCTCAACAAGAGCAGCATTGGGACGTACCTGTCGGACGCGAAGCGCGTCGAAGGCCACTATGGGGATCTTGACGAGCTGTACGAGAGAGATGAACTTCGGAGCGTGCTGGCTGAGCTCAATTACACCAAAGAAGACGAACGGCGCGGCTTAGCGAACGCATCGAAGATCCCCATTGACGCTCCCAGCCCATATCACGGACTTCAGGGCTACAAAGCCGTGGTGACGAAGTTTTGCGAATTCCGCAAGGCCGAGCATTCGGAAAGGGCAGCTACGCATAGGTGGGACCAATACCTGGAGGCGGCAAAACACCGGATTGAAGAAGGAACGCTTGATAGCGATGAGGGGTACAAGGACGGCCTCGCGAGCGCCTTGGCGGCGGTTCGAGCGGGGTTGATGGCGGGTGACGAGAACTGGTCGACGCTCTTGAGTGGGGCGGTTCGGGATGGGGAAAATAACCTGATTGGGTGGCGCAACAAGGCGACTATCAACGAGTGGATCGAACAGGACAGGGCGACAGTGGAAGGTGCTCTCGCCGAGATGTGGTCGCAAGGTGGCGGGAAATCGCCGGTGGACCGTGTGAAATTGTTCGACGATAAGCTGCCGGAGCGCGTCTTCTCGAAAGGCAGTTCGACGGCGCGCCTTGACTTGGCATCTTACCTCCTTATGGCGATTCCCGATGAAAAGCTTCCGCCGATCAAGCTGACTGTGTTCGATCGCACCTACGTTCAGCTCGGCTATCCGCCATCGGACTCGGAAGACGATGTGGCGTTGCGATACGGGCATGCCATTTCCTTCCTGGATCGGCTGATCGCCGAGGCAGGCAAACGGGGCATGGAGAGACCGGGGACAAGGTTGGATGCGCAATCGGTGGTTTGGTCGCTCCAGAATACTAAGTGGTGGACCGACGAAGAGGTAAACGGGCAACCGAGAAGTTCAATGGAAAGAAAAAGCCAGGAGGGAGCACTTAACACGATCCTCTACGGCCCGCCGGGCACGGGTAAGACGTACAAGACCGTGGAACGGTGCGTGACAATCTGCGATGGCCACGTTCCGGACAAGCGGGAAGATCTACGTCTGCGCTACGAGAAATTGATGGCCGAGGGCCGAGTCGATTTTGTGACGTTCCACCAGTCTTACGGTTACGAGGAGTTCGTGGAAGGCATTCGGCCCGCCGAGCAAGATGGCCAAGTCGTTTACCGCGTGGAGCCCGGAATCCTCATACGGCTCGCGGAAAAGGCGCGAAAGACACTCAGATTGGTGGCGCCGGTTACCGTCCCGGGTGCGGCGTCGTTGGTAACCGGCGATTCCGCGCTGCCACACATCGACGGCGCGGTGAGAATCGCGAGGTATGCGTTGAGGGGCCCCTACCAACCCAAGCCCAAACCCGACAGCATCATTGAGTGTGTTTACCGCACGCTGGATGAGACCGGCCAGCCGCTGACAGGCGAAGACGTGGTGGCCAGGGTGAATGGTTTCGTCCGACCGCAGACCGGCGAAAAAATGACCGAAAGTGAGATCGCACAAACGCTACGTTGGTTGGTGCAACAAGAGCGGCTTCATGTGGTCGCACCCGGATTCAGTGTCGAGGCGGCAGACGCCGCGACAACGGAATCGACCGCGATGCGCGGAGAGCGGCCCAACTTCGTGCTCGTCATCGACGAGATCAACCGTGCGAACATATCGAAGGTGATGGGTGAACTCATCACGGTGCTAGAGGAAGACAAGCGGGAGGGCGCGGAAAACGAGGTTACAGTTACACTGCCGTATTCCAGGGACCCGTTCACGTTACCGTCTAACCTGCACATTCTCGGCACCATGAACACCGCGGACCGGTCGATTGCCTTACTGGATACCGCGCTGCGGCGCCGGTTCGACTTCGAGGAGATGGCGCCGGATCCCGGCCTGCTGGAAGACGCAACGGAGCGAACCGGCGTGGACCTGCCCCGCGTCCTGGACAGCATGAACAAGCGGCTCGAGTATCTGGTCGATCGCGATCACCTGATCGGGCATGCGTGGCTGATGAGCGCGAAGGATCGACCGGACCTCGACAGTCTCATGAGGCGGAAGATCATCCCGTTGATTGCGGAGTACTTCTACGACGACTGGCAGAAAGTCCGGGCGGTTCTGGGGGGTACCGACGATTTCATCGAGCGAGTTGCGCTTGAAGTACCGCCCGGCATCGACTCCGACATCGCCGAAGGACGATACCGATGGTCCGTTCGACCAACGTTTGCCGAAGACGCCTATGAACGCCTGGTGCGCGAATCGGGCGCGGAAGCGGCCACCGGGTAACCAACTCGTGAGCGCTTTCACCGTTCGCGAGTGGCAGGAGCTTCCGATCGGGGAAAGCGGGGTGTCGCTGGCGGCTGCACAACGACTGCATGCATTGGCGGAACGCGAGACGCGGCGGCTGCGCGTCGCTCAGCCGGTCCTCAGCCGTACGGCACGGCCAGGTCTGCGGGCGGGGCAGGTCGTCGGAGTGCTCTCGGTGCCCGGGGCGAACCTTGAAATCCTGCCCAAGATTGACGGAGAAACAGACGGGGGGGTGCGGCGTTCGTTAACGCGCATGCTCGCGGTCGCATTTGGCTTGCCCGTCGCGGAACGCGAAACGTCATCGATGGCCACGCAACGGGAGAATTTGCTTGAGTTACTCGTACGCCTCTTCGCGGATCGTCTGCTGGTCGCTGTGAGGCGGGGATTACCGCTGCGCTATCAGCGGCGGGAGGAAGAACTGTCGTTGCTGCGGGGAAAACTGGACATCCGTCGTCAGCTCCTGCGCCACGCGACGCGGGCGGACCGTTTGGCATGTACCTATGACGAGTTATCGGTGGACACGCCGCTGAACCGGGTGCTGAGTGCCGCTGTGCGATGGCTGTCGGGAGTGACCCGCATCGCGGCGAACGGTCGCAAGCTTGGCGAACTGTCCGCCCGCTTCGAGTCCGTTGGCGAAAGCGCTGATCCACTGGCGGAGCTGGTACGTCTGGACCGAACGAACATTACGTTCCATCGCCTCCATGCTCTGGCCCGGCTATTTCTTGCCGGGGACTGGCAGAGCACTATGGCTGGCGGCAAGGAGGGGTTCACCCTTTTGTTCGCGATGAACGACCTGTTCGAGGTCTACATGGGCCGCAGCATTCAGATTGCGTTGGCTTCGAGGTCCGTCCGCTTGCAGCGACGCGACCGATACGCACTTGAGGAAGGGCAACTTGGCAGATTTCGACTGAAGCCCGACATAGTGGTTGACAGTGACATCGTGATCGACACGAAGTGGAAGCGTCTTGACCCTGGGAAGACGAATCTAGGCGTGGTGGAGTCGGACATCTACCAGATGCTCGCGTACGCGCGGGCCTATCGGGCCCGTCACCTGGTATTGCTGTATCCCTGGCACGAAGCCTTGCCCGAGGCCGGGATATGCCGGCGCTGGCGGGTGTCAGGTTCGTGCACGACGTTCAACATCGCGACAGTGGACATCAGCAGACCGAATGCCATGCAAACTACGTTGCGCGAGATCGCTAGCGCAGCCGCTTAGTTGGCAATCCGGTGATGCGGTGGTCCACCCTATCCCTGTTGCTTTTGAGCCCCCGACGCGCACTACGCACGCAGCGGCGAAGGCGCTCATGGTCTCGAACTTGTTTCGGAGAGCGCGAGCAAGCGTCAAACGGGATGGCGAAACATGACGCATACTGTCGTCAAAATACGATCACCGTCGTTGAGTTGATCGAGGGCGCGAAGCAACTCGGCAGCGGAAATCTCCACCGGATAAACGGCGTATACTCCGGTTCGCGCCTGCTGCAGCCAACGAATTCAGTTACCACTTTACGTACCCGGATCTGAGTGCCGTTTCATGACGGCAGGTGACGCCTTGTGGAGGCTCGATTTGCAACTAATTACAAAAAAATCATAGTGTTACGACGCTCATGGCGCCTCCTGGCGGCGCTTGGTGATCGGTCACTGATTATCCCCGCGCGAACAACTATGCCGAGTGGGTTCAACACCATCTGTCGTGCCCGAGTCCGGGCCTTGGCACGGTAGGCCACCTCCACTTTCCGGCTCTCCATCAAGGCCGTATAGACAGTCTCCTGCACCTCGACCGGCACCGAAGGAGGCGTAAGCACCGGACCTCGAGCGACAATCACCGCCTTATCCGTCCAGCGCCCCAAAGCCGTGCCCTCCAGCACCGAGTCAGCGTGATTGAAGTACGCCTCCAGCAAGCCCCGCGTGGATGGCGGCATGATCGGCCTCAAATACTCCGCCGCAAGCCGAAGCGCGAATGCGGTAGGCGCGCTCATCGAAGGAATCTGGGTAAGCGCATGCGGATCCGTCCAGAACCAGTGATTGGCTCGACCGCGTGCTTCGCAGCTGATCGGAAACCGGCCGCTAAGCTGATCCAGATCGCGCTGAACGGTACGCTCAGACACATCGTAGTCAGGATCCAGCTCGCGCAACTCTTGCAGAATGCGCTTTGTGCTCTTGGCGTTCGGACACACCGGAATGCAACTCAGCATGGCCAAATTGCGTAGTGTCGTGTCTGTAGCTTTGCGCATCCTGTCATTCCCTTCCGCCGACCAAGCCTGGCGCAAACAGACCGAAGTTCGTGCCGGCAGCCCACGATAGCGCGATTCTCGAAGGCCGTGCACCGTTCCAGTCGGCGATGCGTGTTCCGCATCCAATCGGCAGCCGCCCACTCCGCCGTTCCAGGCTCACTGCCTGAAACCGATCGACGCAGTATGCTGGGGCTTCACGCTGCATTCCGCTTGCAGCATTGCCACCAGCGCTTCGCTATCCGAGAGGCTCCCCAGCACCTCGGCCTTCCGCCGCACCACCGCAAAGTCACCCGGCGTCAGCAGGCCCACCCCGCGCAGCGACAGAGGCGCTTCCAAGCCGAAAAAAGTGCGAAACCCCACCGCCGCCGATTCGGGCTTCAGGAAGCCGAGCTTCGCCTTGAACACAAAGCGCCGTAGCGACGCACTATCGAGCCGTTCACCGTCGTTCGTGGTGCAGACAAACGGCAGCGGTTGGCTTTCCATCCACGTGAGCATTTCATTGACCTGGGCAACCTCCCAGGACCGGTGAGCGCCACGCCGGTCTGCAAGCAGCGAATCCGCCTCGTCGAAGATCAGGAATGCCTCGGTATCGCGCGCCTCCGCGAAAGCGCGGGCGATATTTTTCTCCGTTCCACCCACCCACATGCTCATGAGGTCGGAAGCGCGCCTGTGCATCACCTCCAGCCCCAGTCGATCGGCCAGGTAGCGGGCGTAGGCGCTCTTGCCCGTGCCCGGCGGTCCCTGCAGACAGATCGAGAACCGTCGCTCGCCGCTGCGTTCCAGGCGATCCGCGAGATCGGTGAGAACGAGGTCGGCTTCAATGAGCGCCGGGTCAAAGTTCGTCGATTGCAGGCCCTCCGCCCGCTCGCATCCGAGTACGCGCGACAGGCTGCGCACGCTCCGGCGCACCAGGTCGAAACCGCCGGCGCCGAGATCGGCCGCCGCTGTGGCTCCGGCGGCGACGCCCGGCGGAGCGTCGAATTCATGGGCCAGTGTCCGGGTGTCGGTATCCGTGGCTTCAATGTCGTGCTGCGCAAGCTGGCGCGCCCAGATCCGTGCCCGGATGCGCGGCGGCGGCAGGCGCATCTCCAGCGCATAGACCATGCGCCGCAGAATGGCGGCACTCATGTCGTGGACTTCGTTGGTGGTCCATAGCGTCGGCGTGGCGTTGTCCTCCAGCAGGCGGTTCATGAACACCTTGGACATGGCGCCTCTCGGCCGCCGGCGACGCGGCATCTGGAACAGTGGGAACGACATGGAATCCTGGCTGAGCAGGTCGTCCATCTCGTCGAACAGCAGCAACGAACCGCTGTCCCGGCCGAGCAGGCTTTGCGCCAGCCGGAGATCGCCCAGCCGTTCGGTGCGCGTGGGTTCGCCGCCGGCCGCATCGGCCTCGCCGATGCTGAACATCTCTACATCTATCCGCTTGGCCAATACCCGGCAGAACTCTGTCTTGCCGGTACCCGGCGGCCCGTGGATCAGCACGTTCACCCCCCGCTTGCCGGTGTCGAGCGCGCCTTGCAGAAGGTTTTCCACATCGCTCCGCGGTTGCCCCAGGTGGTCGAAATCGGACCATTCGAGTTCGGTCGGGCGTGTTGCGCCGAGCAGCAGCCTGCGCACGTCCATCTGGCGGCCGCCGGCCCAGGCCATCGTGCGCAGCCGTTCGAGCGAGGAGATGTTCTGATCGTCGTCCACGATCACCAGGCCCGACCGTACCAGGGGAGCGTCGTCGGCGAGTCGTCTTCGAAGCGTGCTGGCCGAAATGCCGAGTGCCCAGGCGGCGAGGCGGCTTTTCAGGTTCAATGCACTGTGATGAAATCTCCGGCGCCCCCCGTTTGCCACCGTGTCGAGAAGGTCTTCGAATTCGGGCTGCGTCTGGTAGCGCAACAGCAACTGAAGAATCGAAATCTCCTCGGCCGATAGCCTGACGATTCGGCCCAGACGGCGGAGGCGGCGCATCAACCGGTCATTTCTTACCGGGGCCTTGGATTTCGCGGCCTGGTCGAGAATTCTTCGACACACGCGCCACTGCTTGGCCGACATCTCGTCTTTCGAATCGAAGTGTTCCGAATCCAGATCGAACGATTGCCTGTCGAAACCAAGAAGATCGCCGTTCTCGGTCAACCAATCCACTATTCCACTGGCTTCGAGACTCTTGCGGTCGAACCGCTTGGCCACGTTGGAGAGGTATCCGGTGACGACGTGGCGTTCGTAGGTGTTCAGCATGGCGGCCTCGCGGATTTCGAACAGGGAGGCGGTAATGGTGGCATGGCTATGCGTCAAATTATGTCGCACACCTGGACGGTGCCAGGGGGCGCCATCGAAATCTCGATCACCGACGACGGAGAGTTGATGCTCCCGCGAGGATGCAAATCCTCGCCGCGGGCATGGACGGCCGCTACGGCGAGAGGCGCCCATTCGCACGCCCGGTGCGGCAAACGGGCTGGCCAAGCACGATGGTAGCCATCGCGAACGCCATCGCCACGCGAGGCGTGGTTGAAAAAACCGCGCGCTGGGCCGCACACCTGTACCGCCGTTGGGTGGTTGGGGCGGAACTCACGTCAATGGGCGTACCCGCGGAGCACGCGTTCGGCAAAGACCCACACACGTGCCCGAAGCGTCTGTGCACCATCTACTTGCCGTCGATTCATGTGCTCGAGCGGCTCCTGTGTGCATGAACGTCACTCGGTGCCCGGCGGATTCCCACATCAGAAGTCCCTGTCGCCGGCGAACTCGCACGAAACGCCTGGCGTTTGCCCGGCATAAGCCACACCGAGTCTTTGGCAAGTTGCATGGGCTGTCCTGCAACCAGGCCATTCGATGTATCGTGCCACCGGCGCCCTTCGCTGCCGCACAAGCCGCTTATGGCGATTTCTGCACCGTGGTACAGTTCCGGCCACCCACCCACGGCCCGCTGAAGGAGTACGCCATGCGCGAAGCCGAGCCGTTACGTCCGCGCCACAAGCGCCTTCGCGGCGCACCTCCCAAACCTCCCGTCAGCCCGATTCTTTCGCCCTCGGATTACCCGGAATCCGATGGCAAGCCGATGGCAGAGACGCCTCTCCACCGGCGCGCCACCATCGACGCGACCAGTCCGCTGGAAGATTTATACCGGGAGCGCAGCGATGTTTATGTCGGCAGCGACATGTTTATGTACTACGTCGAGGGCGACCTGAGGCGCAACGTGGTGCCGGACGTGTGGGTGGCGTTTGGTGTACCCAAGTTGCCGGAGCGCCGCACCTGGCTGATCTGGCTGGAGGGCAAGGGCCCGGATTTCGTTCTGGAGATCACCTCGAAGAGCACGCAGCGCGAGGACGAGGTGAGCAAGAAGAAGCTCTATGAGGAACTTGGGGTCAAGGAGTACTGGCAGTTCGACCCCACGGGCGACTATCTCGACCCGATTCTCAAGGGCCGGGAGCTGGGCACCAACGGCAGGTACCGTGACCTGGTGCTTCAGGAACGTGACGGCGTACTTCGACATGAGAGCCTGCTGGGTCTCGAACTGTGCCTGGAGGGAGGGCGGTTGTTTTACTTCGACCCGGTGCGCAATGCCCGCCTGTTAACCTCCGCGGACAAGGACGATGCCATACTAACGGCGGAGGCGGAACGCGACCTAGAGGCGCGCCTGCGCCGCGACGAAACCGCCGCCCGCCACGCGGCTGAGGCCCGGGTTGCGGAACTGGAACGCCGTTTGCGCGCAAAACGACCGGCCTGATCGTCGTCCACGATCACCAGGCCCCGACCGTACCAATCGTCGCGACGGTTTTCGAGTTGGAAACCCTGAAGTCCTCGGCGGACATGGTCGCACGCATTCAGGATCTGTCAGATTGGCTGCCGGACGTGGCCGGTGCGGCAACGGCCGACACGGTTCTGACAACGATCCTGGAGTGGATTTTGACCTTGAGGCCGAGGATGTTTCCAGGTTCAGGCACCGCCACAGCGGTTGCCGAGTTGCAACAGGCATTACGAGAACGGGAGAACAAGATGTCTCTATTGGCGGAAAGAGCGAAGCAGTGGGAAGCAGAGTGGTTGCAGCAGGGCATTGAGCAGGGCATTGAGCAGGGCGTAGAACACGGCCTCGCCGCTGAACGTGAATTGCTGTCTTACCTGGCGGAGCGCAAATTCGATCTGGCGACAGCGCAGGAACTCGCCAGGCGAATTGCCAGCGTGACCGACACGAAGCGTCTCGCCGAGGTCGGCGGCTGGATCATTGACTCCACAAACGGTGCTGAACTGCTCGAGCACATGGACGCCATCTAGGCGACAACACCGTCCTCAGCTACTCGGGAATGCTCCACGACAAGGCGGAGCGAGGCAGCGGCCCAAAAACCCAACTCTTGGAGCAGGGATTCTGTACGCATCGATCAATCGCTGCGGCGAACGCTTCCAATGCCGCGCTTTCGCTACGGCAATCCTATTCTCGGGTACTGCGTGAAAAGCGCCCGGAATCCTCCCACCATCCAAGACGATCGGTACGCCGGACATGTATGATCACCCCCACATCCAGACTCTTGGCGATTGTGATGCAGTACTTCGCCCTATCTCCCATTTACCCCACAAACGTTCCAAACCAGTACGCAAGTCCATTGCGATGGTCGCCTCTTCAGTTCCCTCCAAGGCAATACCGGGCCCGGTGGGTCACCGATGAGGATTGCAAAGCATGAGTTCCAAGAAACCTGATAACTCTCTCGACACCTTTCGACTCGTCGGGCTGGATGAGAGTGGGATGCCGAGCCGCCTTAGGCTGGTTTGCAATATCGACGGCGGAGGAAAGCTCATCATCTGGGGCCGGGAGGGGACGCGGGAGAACATTGACGCCGTTCTTCGCGCAGGAATGCCGTGTAGCGTGGAGTGTGAGTGGATCCTGCCAGCGCCGTCTTTCGTACAGAGGCAAGGACACACCAAATGGGTGCCATGGAACGGCGAATTGCATGTCGTCAACGAACGCGGCCGGGAGAAGGTGGAGATCAACCCGGCATTTGCCAAAGCTCTAAAGCTAATGGAGGCGGGTAATCAACACCTCTTTATCACCGGCAAAGCTGGCACCGGCAAATCGACATTGCTGAACCACTATCAGGCAAATTCGCGGCAGACGGCGGTAATTCTCGCCCCTACCGGAATCGCGGCTCTCAACGTTAGCGGCCAGACCATCCATCGGTTTTTCGGTTTCGGCATCGACGTCACGCCCGAGAAGATCCAGCAAAACCGGATCAGGCCGCGTGACCCGCAGCTTTACAAGCAGCTCAAGTCCATCATCGTTGACGAGGTGTCGATGCTTCGCGCCGACCTCCTCGATTGCATCGATGGGTTCCTGCGAAAATACGGGCCCAGGCCCAACACGCTGTTCGGCGGCGTGCAGATGGTTTTCGTCGGAGATTTGTATCAGCTGCCGCCAGTGGTGACCGGTGACCTGGCAGACGCGTTCAGCAGTTACTACGAAACACCCTACTTTTTCAGCGCCAAGGCGCTGGCCGGCGAACCACTGGAAATTGTCGAGCTGGAAAAAGTCTATCGGCAGAACGACGCCACATTCATCAATCTACTCAACCGTATACGCGACGGCTCCGCCGAGGCAGCGGACCTGACCCACTTGAACGAACGTGTCGATCCGGATTTCGAGCCCGACAACGACACCTCTCTCGTGTACCTCACCACCACCAATCGCAACGCAGACCGAATCAATGCCGCCAACCTCGCCGAGTTGCCGGGCAACCCGCTGGTTTCTCACGCCGAGTACGATGAAGATTTCAGCAGGGACTACTTTCCCACCTCGCTTGAGCTCGCCTACAAGCCAGGCGCCCAGGTCATGATGGTCAACAACGACCCCGAAGGTCGCTGGGTCAACGGCGACATGGGCAGGATCGAATCGGTGCTGCGGAAGGAAGAATATGATGAATGTCTGCGCGTACGCTTGCGCAGCAGGAACAGGATGGTGGAAGTCCAGCGACATACTTGGGAACTGGTTCGATTCACCCATAAGAAAGGACGCATAGTTTCGGAACCTGCCGGCAAATTCAGGCAACTGCCAATCCGCCTTGCCTGGGCAGTGACCATTCACAAGAGCCAGGGGCAAACTTTCGATCGCGTTGTTGTCGACCTCGAGAGCGGGGCTTTCGCGGCCGGCCAGATCTACGTCGCTCTCAGCCGGTGTACTTCACTGGAAGGGCTCGTTTTATAACAGCCACTCAACCAAGACTCCGTCTACGTAGACCCGCGCATAAAGCGATTTCTTGCTGAAGGTCGGGCTCCCCATCGCAATGAGCCTGTTCCGGCCCGTCATGATGCGACCGACCCAGCGGATTCTTCAGCGACTCTGACAATTATTGCCTTCGACGAGGGCGGCGTGAGGGGCAGCCCGGACCGCCGCAGACTGGTATGCAACCTTGCGGGCGGGGGCAAGTTGGCGATATGGGGTCGAGACGGATCCAGAGAGAACATTGATACGGTCCGCGATGCTGGCCTTCCTTGTACCGTGGAATGTGACACCACGCCCCCGAATCCGACCTTCGCGGACAGATTTGGTCAAACCCACTGGCTGGCGTCGGACGCTCACTTGCGAGTCGTTAAACGTTCCAGCCAATCCCCACCATTTTGATCTCTCTTGGCAACCGACCTTCCAAGATCCGGAGTCAGCGGAAACAAACAAATACTTCGTCTCATGCCGAGTCGAAAGATGACAATGAAGGATTCCAAGTCGCACCAACCATCCAGCATGATTCTATTTCTGTCGATCTGCTCGCTCACCAAGTCCACAGACCGAGACAATGATTACAGCGAGACAGACTCGATCACTTCCCTCCTGCCTCGGGATCAGGCAGGGCTGCCCAGCGAATTCGACCGGTCGCCTCCACGCCTAACGGGACGAGGGCGCATGCGACGTCAAGTTACGGGCAGCGGAGCGTGGGTAACCTCTGCTGTTGAGGCAACGCGGCGAAAGAAATAGTTGACGTTAGAAACACTGCGGAATTTTGGACCACATCATATGCACAGCTTGTTTTCCGGCACGGAACAGATCATTTGTGAAGCATTGGGCATTCGACGACGCGCCGAACTGAATCGCCGCTCGCTGAAGCTCGCGCAGCTCTCTGACGAAGAGTCATTCAAGTTGGTCAACAGCCTGTACGACCGCATGATGACCAACTATTCCGGAGGCTCATTCAGCCCCTCCGGAATGCTTTGGCGCTGCCGGCGAGCGCCTGACATTCGCGATGACAACCGCAATCCGGAAACGATTCTCGAAAAAGCAGTCGCCAATCTCGCCGACCAAGAACACATGCCGGGCTGGTTCAACCAGTGTCCCGTTGCCTCCGGCATCACCGACCCCTCCAAAGACCGAAGGCGAGCGATCGATCTGGTTCACTTGTCCGAAAGCAAGGCTCGATTGATCGAACTGAAATGGGCGAGCGATACGCCCGCGTACGCCTTGTTCGAAGTAGTCGAATATGGCCTTGCCTACCTCTTTGCTCTGCTCCACGAGCACGAGTTGCGCTTGGAGCGACGCCGCCTGATGCAAGTTGCCGAGGTCGTGCTAGAGGTCGTCGCACCCAGCGCGTTCTACGAGCAAGCGACGCATTCCGACCTGTTCACCAGCATGAACACGGCCATTGACCGGTTCGCAGCCGAGAAGACCGACGGTACCGTCTCAATGTCATTGCGAGCGCTCTCCTTTCCGGCGCAATTCGACCGTATCCCGTTCGATGACGGAAGGGCGGTCAAGAACAGCTGCCGGGGCGACACGTTAAGCGATGAAGCATCGATGGTTCGCAAGGCCTTTTCCCAACTGGTGCCGGTAAGCCTTCTCCCAACAGGTACCGACAAATTGAATCACCAAAACCGTTTTCTTCCCGGCGTCCCCGCCAAGGCGATCGAGGAAATCATCAACGCCGCGCAAGGAAACGAAATCGCCCGTGGCAAATTTGACAGCCCAGAGTCTTCCGCTGCGCTGGCCGTCAACACTTTCGGTTTCTTTCTCCATCGACCCGCCGACCTGCCGCCACTACCGGGTTGCGAACATGCTGCCTGGCCCGCCAACTCACTGGCCCTGGAAGCGACGGTTCGCTTCCCATGGAGCGGTGGGCGCCATCCGGTGCTCGATTGCCTTGTAGCCACGCGGTCCACGCTCATCGGCATCGAATGCAAGCGGTTCGAACCGTTTCGCAAGCCCGCCAAGGCCAGTTTCAGCGACGCCTACTGGCGCCCCGTCTGGGGCGACCGCATGCGTGGCTTTGAAGGAGTGCGGGACGCGCTGCACGAGGACAGCGGCCTTTACGCCCATCTCGATGCAGCACAACTCGTGAAGCATGCTTTCGCGCTGCGCTCCGAGGTTCACCGCGCGAAAGAGCATCACGGATTGCGCCCCACCCTTCTCTACGTTTATGCCGAACCGGACAACTGGCCACGCACCGGGCGCCGCGTCGAAGACAGCGCGAAGAAACAGCATAGGGATGAAATCGCACACTTTGCCGACTGCGTATCAGGTGACGAAGTCGGCTTCGTCTCCGTCACCTACCGGCAGGTTCTGGATATCTGGCAGCGCCATTCCGACCCGGATATTGGTCAGCACGCGGAAGCCGTCATCGGGCGATTCTCGCCCTAAAGCTCCGAAGCTGGCAGGAATTGGGCAATGTCGCACACCAAAATCAGACAATTGCCACTTCCTTCAATCGCGACTGTCGACGACTCTCGAACGACTGGCGCCCATGACGCCAAGGATGTCCCCAGGTTCGCGCGCTGCCCCAGCGGCGGCGAATTCGCAGTAGGAACCACCAGAACCGGAGAACAGGATGTCGCTATTGGCGGAACGGGCGAAACAATGGGAAGCGGGGTGGTTGCAGCAGGGCATTGACCAGGGTGTTCACCAGGGTTTGGCCCAGGAACGCGACCTGCTTCGCCGTCTGGCGAAACAGAAATTTGGCCCGGCAACGGCGGAATCTTTGGCTCTGCGCCTAGCCACCGTGGCGGATCCATCGCATCTCAACCAGATAGGCTGTTGGATCATCGACTGCAACACCGGTAAGGAACTGCTCGACAAAACCGATCGTAAATTGGGATATTCGCCAATTCATCAGCCAGAGCCATTCTCCATCGTGAATTCGACTACACGGGCATTCGGAAACTTGATCCGGCTCGACCGGGAACGGCGAGCCACCGTGGAAACACTGCCACGCATTCCCCTCGGCGCACCCCCCGATCAAGGCGGGATTGACGAGAAATCGCTGCAGCACCTGCTGTTCCGCGCCCCGGAGGCGTTACCGATCGCCGCCATCGATTCGGCCTATGACGGGGCCGTACCCATCTGCATGGAACTCCGAACCCGCGCCGGTCCGCTGGATGCCCTGTACGTCAACCCGCTCGGCCGCCTGACCATTGTGGAATTCAAGCTCTGGCGCAATCCCCAGGCACGCCGGGAAGTGATCGGTCAGATCCTCGACTACGCGCAGGAACTCGCCTCGTGGAGCTACGAAGATCTGCAGCGGGCAGTGTCCATGATCCTCAAACGGAAAGACAATGCGCTCTACGAAACGGTACGCACGGCGAGCGGGGCCGAACTGAACGAAGCAGACTTCGTCGACAACGTCACCCGCAATCTCTCGCGAGGGGAATTTCTGTTGCTGATTGTCGGTGACGGCATTCGCGAAGGCGCGGAGAACATCGTCAAGTTCGTCCAGCGGCACAGCGGCCTGCATTTCAATCTCGCGCTGGTCGAGGCAGCGCTGTTCCAGGACGGTGCCGATCGCATCATCGTTCAACCGCGGGTCCTCGCCCGGACGGAGATTGTCCAACGCTTCGTTGTAGAAGGCCAAACGGCGCCCGAGCAGGCCAACGCCAAGGACGACGCCGACGAAGACTCGCTCTCCGACTGGCAGCAGGAAAATCTTCGCTTCTGGAATGCAGTGCTGGGCGATTTCACGTTCTCGGACGTGACGGTCGATACGCCCAACCCGACGAAGGAATCGGCAGTCTATGTTCGCGTGCAACAGCCGGGCATTGGTTTCAGCGGACTTTCCTTCGTTGGCTATGTGTTACGAAAACGGCCCCAGGTTGGGTGTTTTCTGGCTTGTCGTACAAATGTACCGCAGGCTGCCAGTATCTACGAACGCATTGAAGAATCGCTGGAAACCCTGAAGCAGGAAATGGGAAACGACCTTGAGTTCTGGCACAACGATGCGGGGCGGCGGCGGATCGGATTCCGTCGCCCGACACCGTTGCCGTTCGTCGATGACAGCCCATCGGGCGATTTCAAGGAAGCAGTCACCTGGATGCGCGACCGGCTGGATCGCCTCGTCAGCACGCTGCACCCGCGCCTGACAGAAATGCTGTCAGCGGGGAGTTAGCTCCATCCGGCAAACAGAGTTCCAATGAAACCGGAGAGTCCATCTGATCTTGAGCCGCACACTCGATTCACTCTCCGCAAACCACTCAGAACCCGTTGACTCGACACAAATGAGTCAATAATGTGAGTCAACTAGACTCTATTTATGACTCATCAGAGGTTCACATTGAATCAATTGACGATCAGAGGCTTCGACGACGCGCTGGAAAGCCGGATTCAACAACTCGCACACCAGGAAGGCATTTCCCTGAATCGAGCGGTTATGAAGCTGCTTCGCCGCGGTGCCGGCCTCGCAGAGCGGGTTGGAACCGCAAATGCCATCGGCACGGCGCTGGACCACCTGATCGGCACATGGACCGCTGAAGAAGCGTCGGAAATGGAGCATGCCCTGGAAGACCTGTCGCAAATAGACGAGGCGATGTGGAGGTGAGAATCCTGCTTGACTCAAACGCGTACTCGCACCTGAAACGGGGGCACCGTCGTATCGCCGAATTCGTCCGCCGTTCCGAGGAAATCCTCATCCCCAATATCGTGATCGGCGAACTGCTGTATGGGTTCCGGTGCGGTTCGCGCCTCGAGCGAAACGTCGACGAACTGCAGGCCTTTCTGGACAGTCCCTATGTCAAGGTACCGGCCATGACCTTCACCACGGCAGACCGTTACGCGCGCATCTCGGCCACACTCCGCGCGCGAGGACTCCCCATTCCCTCAAACGATATCTGGATCGCCGCGCACACGATGGAAACCGGCGCGGACCTCCTCTCGTACGACCGGCATTTCGATCGCATAGACGGACTCGCCTGTACGCTGCTGGCGGTGGAGCCTGGATAGGTGCAAGACCGATGCCGCGATGGCGCTGGAATTTTTCGTCGAAGAGCGCAGCGACGTCTACGTGGGCTGCGACATGTTGATGTACTACCGGGAAGGGGATGTGAACGGCAACGTGGTGCCCGATGTGTGGGTGGCGTTCGGCGTTCCGAAGCTGCCGGAACGCAACAATTGGCTGCTCTGGCTGGAGGGCAAGGGGCCGGATTTCGTGCTGGAGATCACCTCGGAGAACACGGAGCTTGAGGATGAGGGCCGGAAGAAGAGGGTCTATGAGGAGCTTGGCGTTCGGGAGTACTGGCAGTTCGACCCGGAGGGCGACTACCTCGACCCGATTCTGAAGGGCCGGGAGTTGGGGCCGGACGGCAAGTACCGTGACCTGGTGCTGCAAGAGCACGAGGGGGTGCTCTGCCATCAGAGCCTGCTGGGTCTCGAGTTGTGTCTCGAGGAAGAGCGGCTCTTCTACTTCGACCCGGTGCGGAATGTCCGCCTTCTGACGCACATGGAAACGGTCGACGCCACAAGAGCCACGAAAAAGGCCACGCAAACATTGAAGGCGGAACGCGACCTGGAGATGCGCCTGTTCCGGGGAAAAATCGCCGACCGCCGGGCGGCGGAGAAGGAACTCGATCGGCTGGCATCTGTCCGCCGGGCGGCGGATGCCCGAATCGCGGAACTGGAAAGCCGGGTGCGCCGGAGCGGTCTGGTGAAAGAGGGCAATCCACGCAATGTCCCGCCTTACCCTTAAGGGCGATATCGCTCCAGCGATATCTCGCGCAGAAACCGGTAATGCCGCAGGTTCGCCGTCAGCAGTGATTCCCCGCACTCGACGGCCGTGGCGGCAACCAGCGCGTCGGCCAGTCGCATGCCATGGGACAGGGCGTGGTTTTCGACATACAGGGTTGCCCGATGCCCGATGTTTTCGGAAAGCGGCACCACCTGCCACGCGTTCGTGCCGATGGTCCGGCGCAGCAGGCGAAGTTCGTCCCGATTGCGTACCCCTTGCGCCAATTCCATATAGGTGACAGCGGAAAGTTTGACATCCACGCACCCTGCAATGGCTTCCCGGGCGGTTTCGCGGCCACGGAACAGCCAGACCAGGACATCGGTATCAACCAGCATGGCGGGACTGGCGTATCCCCCGAAGCCAGGCGTCCACGTCCCGCATCTCTTCGTGGTTCTCCCACATGCCGAACCCGGGGAAGTTTCCGCCGTCCGCGGCCGTCTCGCCGGCCTCTTCAATGCCGATCAGTCTTGCACGGGGTTTGCCGCGGTAGGTGATGATGACGGACTCGCCCCGGTCAACGCAGGCGAGTATTTCCCCGACGCGGCTTCTCAGGCTCTTTGCGGGAATCTCCATCGTCGGCATCTGCCCTTGAAGTGTGCACTTCAAAGTGTACATTATGTGCTGCCCTCGATGAAACCATACAGGGGCGTCCCTCATGGAACCTGGATCATTCACGCAAAGTCCGATGCTTCGCGCAATCAGGCAATCGCCCGGTGAAGTGTAAGCATTGGCCCGCGCCAGCCGACGCGACGCCGACGAGTTGGCCTCGTCAGGGCTGGAGATCGTTTGTCCTGGTTGAAAGCCATTGGACGAGCAAAGCAGAATTTCCGGCCACCATACTGCGTTCCATTCTTCTTCCCGTCGCAAGCCTCACGCATAATTCGTAGCAGACACCTCGCGGTACCCATGCCCAAATTGTCAATCAAAAGTACCGTCCATCAACTGCTCGAAGCCCACCAGGAGTATTCGCCCGTCGAGTTGCTGAAGGCGGAAAAGCTACTCTCCGAAGAACGCTATCGAGCCTGGCGAACCGGCGGGATTTCCAGCCTCGACGAAGCAGTCGGCGACGTGCGGCTCGCCAGGGAAATCCTGAAATCGGCCCTAGCCTTTGCCAAGGGGCTCGAACTGGTTTCCGAACGGGTTGCCTATCATGGCCTGGGCGACCGTGCGGGTCGCGAACTGGTGGCATCCACCGATCCGCGGCTGAACGAGTTGCTGGTGCACCGCCATCGGCCGGCGGACAGCAGCCAGGGAGACCTGTTTCTGGACGGCGGCAAGACCGAGAGCATCAACGCCCTGCTCGGCGCACTGATCGCCCGCGATGCCGGCCGGGCCCGGAAAGAACTGCAGCGCACGGCCGCGCTGGTTCCCGGCTACAGGCACCTGCAGAACGGCGAGTTTCTGATCGACGCCCTGCAGGCGCCGCTACCGGAGTCCGCGGCGCAAGCATTCGAGTCGCTCGAGCGCATGCAGCGGCAATGGCGGCCCGCGGCCCGCGAATTTCTGGGGCCCGGGCCGGGCGCGAAATTCCTGGAACCGGTGTGGCGCGAACTCGGGCAGGCCCTGGAATCCGCGCCGTTCGATGCGGAACGCCCCGAGCGGCACGCCAGCTACGCATTCGAGCAGGCCCGCGAGTGGCGGCGCCTCAAGCGTTCGGTGCTGGCGGCGCCGGGATTTCGTGCGCAACCGGTGCTGCTGCAACGGCTTGCCACGGCCGAGTACCGGCTGGGCGATCGGACCCGCGCGCTGGAGTGCTGGTTTGCCCTGTGCCTGCTGGCGCCGGACGACTTCGCCAATCTCGTGGAGTCAAAGGATTTCGAAGACGCGGGCATTGCAAGTGCCTGGCAAACGGCGATGGCTGAAGGCAACGACGGGGAGGAATTGACTGCCGAATGGTTCCCCGCCTGGATGCTCATCCATGAGCCGGGCCTGGCTCTCGCCCTTTCCGACCTGGACGGAGAAAGCCCGCCCGAAAGCGCATTCAACCTGGTGCGCGCGCTGCAACAGCCGCCGAAAGAGCAGGGCCGCGCGGAGTCAGAGATCATTTCTCTCAGAAGCACATTGCAGCGGATCCACCCGGGTTTGCTGAGCAGCTACCTCAAGAAGCGCGGCGCAGCACCCTGACGGGTTCCGCTCGGCGACGCTACCGCCGCCACCAACCCCAGGGCCGCGGCCGGCGGACGGGTCCCCCAGGAGGTCTTCGGTGCGCTTGCGGTTGAGCGCAACCTGACTGGAGGCGCTGGCGGTGTCGTCGTGCAAGACCGGGCACGGATGAACGTGCCATTTACCTTGACCCAGAATAGCAAAATGCTATATTTGGCGCGTGCATGTAATCAGTCAACGGCGAATCCGTGAAGCAGTCGTACGATTCCCGAGGCACGAAGCCGCCTTGCTGAGTTGGTATCGAATCGTAAAGAAAGGCAGATTCATGAACTTCGCTGAACTGCGGAATACGTTTCGAAGCGTCGACAAGGTCGGCCGGGTGTACGTGTTCAACGTAGCGGGCAATCACCTCCGCATCGTTGCGGCCATTCACTTCAATCGGCAGAAGGCCTACATCCGCGGCATATTGACCCACCTGGAGTACGATCAGGAGAAATGGAAGGAAACGCGCAAATGACTCCGGCAGCAAGACACACGGCCACAAGCGCCATCGAACATTGGCAATACGTGGCGCCGGCGCTTACGGCTCCCCGCTCAATGCACGAGTACGAACGGCTTATTGGCGTTCTCGACGAGGTCCTCGATGCCGGGGGGGCGGACGAAAATTCTCATCTTGCGGTGTTTGCCGAACGTATCGGTGAACTCATTGAAGCTTATGAGGCGGAGCACCATCCCCTGCCGGATGCCGAACCCGCACAAGTGTTGAGATTTCTGATGGACCAGAACGGGCTCAAGCAGGCGGATTTGCCCGAGATTGGAGCGCAGAGCGTCGTGTCGGCCATTCTCAACGGCAAGCGGCAACTGAATCTTCGCCAGGTTTCGGCCTTGTCGAAGCGATTTGGCGTTTCGGCTGAGATCTTTATCGCCTGATCGTCATCCGGCGACGACGGCGCTGCGATCTGAATTCCCGAGCCCGCCGCACCGATGACCGGGAATTCTTGCAAACCCACACCAGCCGAACGTTCCCCCATTGACCCACGACCACTGGAACGAACTGTTGGCGGACAACGGCAGCGAAGGACAATACCATCAATCACCGCGGCTCGTGGAGCGCATCAGGTTGGCTGAGTGCCGCCCAGCGCCTCCCGCACCCGGGCAAAGCCGATGCGTTCCTGCTCCATACGCACCCGTTCGCCGAGGCGGTTGGCGCACAGGTCTTCATACAGCGCCCTTTCCGCGGCGCTCAGCCGTGGCAGGTCGCGCTCGACCGGTGTTTTTTCCTGCCCCCAGAACGGTTTGCCGGCCAGCAGTGTGGCGCGGTCCATCAGGAACGACTCGGCGTGGGGCAGGTGGGCGCGCAACTGGTCGAGGATCGCGAAACCGTGCGTATCGATATCTCCCCAGTACCGAAGCCTGCAGGCCTCGAGCCAGCGTGCCTTGCCCAGGGTTGCAAAGCCGTAGCCGGCGCCGAAGATCACCATGCTTTCCGGTACGTCCGGGAAGGCGAGAAAGTTGATCTCGTTTTCCGTAATGAACGCTTGCGAAACCCCCGGTTGCAGCTCGGCGAAGGTGGCTGCGTCGGTTTCGATATCGGCCAGGGGGCGCAAACCGAAATCGCCGCAGGACGCGTCCAGCATGCGAAAGCGGATGCGCTCCGGCTTTGCCCTGAAACCGTATCTGCGTTCGAACCGGCGCACGCCGGTCTCGTCTTCCACGATGGCGGCGGCGGGCAGGGCGCAGTCGAGCAGTTCGCTCAACAGCCCGCGGTGCTTTTCGATGAACTTGGTGTGTACGCCGGGGATGTCCAACTGACGGACATAGATGCCCGGCCGCGGATGCTCTTCCATCCAGGCCACCACGTTCAGCAGCTTCTCCCAATCCCGCGCCTGATTGAGGGCGACGAGGGGGCGCTTGCCCAACCACGCGAGCAAAACCGGCAGGCGCTGGCGCGTGAGACCCAGAACCTCCCGGAACCGCTCGCGCTCGCGGGACTTGCCGAGCAGCGCGACGGCGTCGTCCATGCTGTCCAGCCAGGCTGCCCGGGGCAGGGAATTCGCACCAAGCACCCGATGGCGAAATTCCCGTTCCTCCATCCGCACGTGCGCCATGCTGCGCAAGGCCTGGGCCCAGTTGCGGGCCTCTTCGAATCGCTCCGCAAGCTCCGCCGACGTGGGGCCGCGTATCGGCAGCCGCCGGGGAAACAGGGGTTCGCCGGTAACGAGGCTGGCCAGCATGGCGCCCCGGTCCCACAGGCGCCCGGCCCGGCGGCGCACCTGCAGCGGGGTGGTCCATGCAGCGGCGGCATCGTGGCCTGGGTTACCCGGCGCCGTTGAACCGTTCACGCTCTTCGCGGTACTCCTCGATCGTCAGGTTGCGCAGCCTGGAGGCGCGGCCGTCCTCGTTATGCACGAACCCCACGCCGGCGACGAACGGTTCGATGACGTGAATCTTCTGCAGGGGCGTGACGATCAGCAGTTGCAGGTGCAGTGCTTCGAACAGTTTCAGGGCGTACTGGGTGCTCTCGTCCGAGCCGCGTCCGAAGGCTTCGTCGATCGCCACGAAGCGGAAGGAACGGGAGCGCACCCGGTCGCGCTCCAGCCCGAACTGGTAGGCGAGGCTGGCGGCCAGCACCGTGTAAGCCAGCTTTTCCTTCTGGCCGCCGGACTTGCCCCCGGAATCCGTGTAATGCTCGAATTCCGCGCCGTCCTCGCGCCAGCGCTCGCTGGCCGAGAATACGAACCAGTTGCGCACATCGGTCACCTTGCCGGCCCAGCGGCGGTCCTGCTCGGCCAGGCCCTCCCGCCCGCGCAGGCGGTCGATGATGTTCTTAACCTGCAGAAACTTGCCTTCCGAGTACTGGGCGTCGTCGGAACCGGTCAGGGTTCCCTCGGTGCAGGCCCGCAAGTCGCCGCGGAACTCGCGTATGTCGGCGTCCGGAGCGGACTTCGGCTCCAGTTCGATGTAGCGCCCGGGGTTGTAGTCGATCTGCGCAAGGGAGTGGTTGATGCGGCCGATGCGCTCGCGAATCTCCTCGCGGTGCTTGCCCAGCTGCGACTGGAAGTTGGCGATCTCGCGTATGGTGTTCTCGTTCAGAAGCTGCTTGAAATGCGCCTCGAATCGGGGCAGGTCGTCGGCGTTCAGGCGCTTGAGCATGGCGGCGTATTCGGGGCCGGCGGCGATGCTCGCATCGAACTCGGTGGTCTCCTGCCGGTATTCCTCCCTGAACTCCGACATGGCCTTCACGATCTTCTCGCCCAGGCGCCGGGAGCGCTTTTCGTCGGCATCGATGCGCTTCTGCAGCCATTCGCGCACATCCTGCTGCCGGTTGTCGCACGACTCGACGCTCAAGCGGTGTTCGCCCAGCGCCTCGTCGCGGATTGCGGGCAGCGCCTGCGCCTGGGCTTCGGTCGGAGTCGCCGCTTCGCGCAGTTCGGCCTCGGTGCCGGCGAGCAGTTCCTGCGCGTCGCTGTGCCGCTGTTCGGTTCTGGCCCGCTCCGCCCGCGCGTCTTCCAGTTGCCCTTCCGCTTCCCGGAGGGCGGTTTCGGCCCGGTCAAGCTGTTCCTTCAGCTGCCTCAGAACGTCCGATGCGGATGCCAGGCGGTCGCGCTCGTCGGTCAGGCGCTGAATCTTCGCGGCCGTCGCTCCCCAGTCCAGTTCGTCGAACCGGGCGTATTCCGATTCGAGCGTCGCCAGGTTGCGGCGTTGCGCTTCCACGGCACCGTACTCGCGATTGGTGCGGTCGATGCGCGATGCCAGTTTGTCGAGGGCCGCCCGCTTGCGCTTGTGTTCCTTCTGCAGGGCCGCAATCTTCGCTTCGTTGCTCCAGCCGAGCACGTAGCGGGAGCGGTCGCCCAACCGGTGCCGGTCGTCCTTCTCGTGGCGTTCCCCGGGTAACTTGAGCTGGCCGGAACGGGTCAGTGCGCGCCGTTCCCTCCGGAACTGCTCCTGGTCGCCGCAGCAGGCGATGTCGAAGCGCCGCGCAAGTTCCGTCTCCAGCCAGCCGTAGAACCCGGAGTCGGGTTTAACGGACAGTTTGCGGGCAAGGGAGTCCGGGTGCAGGCTGGGGTACTCCCCGCTCCCGCCCTGCCGCACGCGAAAGTAGACAACCCGGTTTTTCAGGTCGTTCCCGTCCACCCAGGCAGCCACCCTGGCGTAATGGCCGCCTTCCACCAGCAGCGCCAGCCCGAAATTGCGCAGCACGCGTTCCGCCGCCCCTTCCCATTCGCCTTCCTCCTCGCGCACCTGCAACAGTTCGCCGGCGAACGGGATGTCTTCCTCTGCGATCCCGAGCGCATCGCACAGGCGCCCCCGCAACGCCACCTGCCGTTCGGGAATGTTGCTGCGCCGGGCCTGCAGGCTCTCTATTTCCCGTTGCAGGTCGCCGAGTTCTTCATCGAGGCCGCGTGCGGTTACGTTGTCTTCGGTAAGCTGGTTGCGCAGCCGGTCGGCGCTCTCCGCAAGATCGGTTTCCAGCCGCAGGAACCGTTCGCGTTGCTGCAGGAACCCGGGCTCGGTGGTTGCAGCCGTCTCGTCCAGGCTCGCGGCGAGTTCCCGGTAACGCCCCGCCTTCTCTTTCCTGCGGTCCCGCTCCTGGTCCAGGCGGCCGATCTCGGCGGTGAGGCTGTCGATGCGGTCGCCGCCGTTTTCGGCGATCGCCCGGCGTATTTCCTCCACCTCCCGCCGTTGCGCATCACGGCTCTGCGCAAGCTGCCCCACACGGTCACCCTGACGCTGCAAGTCCGCATCGAGCCGGCCGAGGCGCTCGTTCAGCAGTTCCCGTTTCAGGCCCGCGAAGTAGCTGCGCAGCGCGTCCCGGCAGCCGCGCAGCTGCTCGAGGCTTTCCGTCAGTTCGCCATGCCGGGCGCAGTCCGCCGCCAGCGGCTCCAGCAGGCTTACCTGCCGCTTCGCCGTCAGCACGGCCCGGTAGGCGCGGTCGAGGTCGTCGAAGTGATCGATCAGCGCCCTGATCTGCGGCCCCGCATCGAAGGGCTCCAGCATGTGGCCGCGCACGAAGTCCGTCAGGTTGCCCACGGATTTCATGGACACCGTCTGGTGGAACAGCTCCATCGCCTGCTCGTTGTCGATGCCGAAGCGGCGCCGGAACCAGGCGCCGTAGGGCGGAAAGCTCTGGAACAGGTCTACGCCGTTCTTGCGCAGTTGCTTGCGCAGGTTGCCGATGTCAGCGCCGAAACCGGCGAACTCCCCGGCGATGGACAGCTCCCGCTCGGCAGCCGCGAAGATGCGGGCGGGCTGGCCCTGGACATCGTTGATCCAGAATACCTGGGCGAGGGTGACGGCCTGCTGAAAGTCCTGGTTGCGGAATACGCCGAGGATGACGGAATAGGTGTTGTGGTCGCGCAGCCCCACGGGCCGGGCCGGGCCGCCGCCGTCGCTGCGTTCCGTCTTTAATGCCCGAGCACATAGCTGCGCAGGCTGCGCTCGCGGCTGGCGGCGCCGGCAGCACGGTTGTAGGCGACGCGCTGTGCCGGTACCAGCAGTGTGGTTACCGCATCCACCAGGGTAGTCTTGCCCGAACCGATGTCGCCGGTGACCAGGTTGTTCCTGCCATGCAACTTCAGCGACCAGACACGCTCATCGAACGTGCCCCAGTTGAACACCTCCAGCCGCTCCAGGCGATAGCCCGACAGCGCATCGTCGGTGATGCTGTCGAACAGCGACAGGGGCTCGTGTTGCCCGCGGTTCATGGCGATGCCGACTCCTGCTCGCCTTTCATGGCGACGTTCTCTCCAACTCGGACCGGTAGGCGGCCAGCCGGCTGTCGAATTCCGTCAGCCACTGGGCATCCACGAACGCCTTCAGGAAACGCTGCACCTCGAATTCACGCCTGCGGCCGCCCTCCCGAGCTTTCATGCGCCGCAGGAAACCGAGTTCGACAATGCGGTTCAGGTCCGCATCCAGCCGTTCCATCACGCGTGCCTCGTTCGTATTCTCCGGCAGGAACACCCGCACCAGTTCGGCGATCTCGTCGCGGCTCATAACCAGCCGGGTTTCCCCGCCGGTGGCGTCCTGTTCCACCAGCTTCTTGCGCAATAGCGCCAGCAGCAGGCTGACGTTGAACGAAAGCGGCCGCCGGGGAATCAGCCGGGGGACGGCGCGGTTGCCCTCGCTTTCATCGCCTTTCGAATGCAGGTAAGCATAGCCCTCGCCTTCGTCGATGACGAGTTCGAGGCCCGTCACGGCCATGTAGTCTCGTACCCGTGCGCGCAACCCGATCAACTCTTCCCACAAGCCCGGGTCCCGGTCCCGAAACACCACGCCCCGAAGCAGGCGGACGGCAACCCGGCCGAGCGGGTCGATGTCCGGGCTCGTCTGTTGGTCGTTCCGTTCGCCGTTGCTCATCGCACCACCATGTTCTCCCGCAGCCCCGCGCGATCGACCGCAAGCGTGGCAAACCGCACGGTTCGGCCCGTCATCCGTCCATCCGCCGCTCAGCGCGCAATTCAGCGCGCGAAAATGATTCGCGGCAGCCTCGTGCGCTTCATGGTTTCCCCCGGGGGCCGCTCCCTGTCATGCCCGCCGCCCGATTCCCGCGGAGCCTGCGCTGCGGGGCGATTCCACCATATCCATTCTTCGGTTTCCTCGTCCACATGGGCGTCCAGACTGTCTGCCAGTTGCAGGTAGGCGACCAGTTCCGCCAGGCCGTGTTCGAGGGGCCGCGCCTCGCACAATTCCCGCAGCGTGACCTGTGAGCGGTCCTGCAGGGCGTGGCGGATATGCGCTTCCAGGCGCGCCTTGTCCACCACCGTCTCGGCGAAGAGTGCCGCCGTGTCCACGTCGTCCTCGCCGGATTCGAGCGCGAGGGTGGAGATCGACGGGCTGACGGGTGGCGCGTACAGTGGACGCTCCATGGGCAGCCGTATGCGTGCCGCCGTCGCGGGAACCTCGGCGAAAGGCCCCTTGGGCGGCCTGTCGCGCACCGCCAGGGCGTTGGCTTCGATGCCGCGCAATATCTCCATGATCCGGCGATTCTCCAGCCAGGCCTGGTCGTCCAGGAAGCGCCGCAACTGCTGCGACAGCCGACGTACCGTGGCCTGGGCCTGCTCGCCGGCTTCCAGCCAGTCGTAGTGCACGCGGCGGGTGCGTGCATCCGGGCGCATTTCGCCCACCGCCGGCAGCGCCAGCACCGCGTCGAGCAGGCCGGTCAGTTCCTCTTGGCGTTCCTGCGACATCAGGAAGTCCCAGAAGGCGTTGAAACTGCGCCCCTGATCGGATTCGGCGATGGCGCCGCGCCGTTCGACCACATCGTCGAGCAGTGCCGCGCGCGGCCCGTCCCACAGAGCGATACGCTCGCGAACGCTGCGGTCGAGCATGCGGAAATTGTGTTCCACCTCGCGGAAATCGCCGAGCAGTTCCCGGGCCATCTGCGTGAACTGCTGGAAACGGTCCTTCACCCCGGTGTCGTCGAGCAGGGTCAGTTCGCCCGCGCGGATGCCGTCGATTTCCGCCTCGATGGCGGCACGCCGGCGCTCGAGTTCCGCGATACGGGCCTGGGGATCTTCGTCGGCGCCTTCGCGAATCTGCCGCAGCAGCTCGATCAGCGTGCGCAGGCGCGACTCGGTTCCCACGAAGGTTCGCCCGGTCAGGGAGACCAGCCAGCGAACGGCTTTCTCCGCGGCCGGCGTCAGGTCGAAATGAGGCTCGTCCGAGTCTTCGGTGTAGTACTTTCTGAGCCATCCGCGTTCCGGGTCGGCCCAGTCATTGAGGTACTCGGCCGCCGTCCGCGGGAAGGCCTCGGCGCCCAATCGTTCCCGCAACGCGAACAGTTCGTCCTCAAGAGCTTCGGCCAGGTCGCCCTGCGGCGTTGCGCGCCGGTTCGGCTCCAGGAAAAAGCGGTGCAGGAATCCCGCCACCAGCGGTGCGTTGTTCGAGCGCAGCAGGCGCCAGGCCGGGTGGCTGCGGCGCATGCGGGCGAGGGTGTCGTAGTCGAGGTCCATGGGCAGTGGTGCCATTGTAACCTCCGTCACGCAGACTACCCGGCCCTGCAACCGCGCTTGTATGATCTCCCACCACACCCGGAATCATGGCGACGACAATGCAGTACACCGCCCGATCTTCCGTGCCCACCGCAAGCACCCCTGGCCAGGCACCCGGGACTACGCCCGAAGAGCCCCTCGGCCCGGTGCGCATCGAACTGCCCATGCCGCGCCAACTCTTCGACCGCCTGACGAACCACGACAATGCGCCCAGATGCCGATACGACGCGGCGCAGGGTATCGCCGAGTTCGTCGCCGCTCCCGGCGCCGCGCACGAGTCGCGGGCCTGGCTCATTTCCCGCCTGTTTGCCCACATTGAAGCCGCGCTGGCCGATGCGGGGCGGTTCCCAGGCTATTTTGTCGCGCCGGCCACCCGCCTGCTGAGCATTGACGGCGCCTTCGAACCGGACACCTCCATCTTTGTCGACCCCGCAGGCGCCATTCGCGCCCGGGAAATTTCAGGCTATCTGGACACCGGACGGGATCACCCGGTTCCCGACCTCGTCGCCGAAGTCGACCGCTCGGTGGATTCCAGCCACAAGCTCGGCCCTTACTTCCGCATGGGCGTAAGAGAAGCCTGGACCTGGAGCCTCGCCGACGGCGCCGTTATCTGGGTTCCGGAGGCCGCCGATGACCGGGGATTTGCGCAGACCCAAAGAAGCCGGGTATTCCCCCCCATGACCCGCGGAGACCTGAACGAACTGCTCACCGACAACGGCAGCGAAGCACAATACGAACTGTCGCGCCGACTCGCGGAACGCATCGCCCTGCGCGTACAATCGCGCGCCTGCCCATGATCGTTCAAATCGCATCCGACCTGCACCTCGAGGCCCTCGAGCCGCCCCACCTGCCCGGCCCCGAGGCTTTCACTCCAGCGGCGGAGCGGGACGTTCTCGTGCTGGCGGGAGACATCGGTACCGGCACACTCGCTCTTGAGTTCATCGAGCGCGAGCTGGAACGCTCCCCGGTCATCTACGTGCCCGGCAATCACGAGTACTACGGAAAGCAGCCGCGAGCGGTCATCGAGGCCGACTGGCGCAGGCTTGCCGGAGAGCACGACAGCCTGCATTACCTCCTGGCGGAAGGCGTCGAGATCGACGGGCTGCGGTTCTGGGGGACGCCGTGGTGTTCCGACCTGTGGGGCGACTATGAACGCCTCTGCTCCGACGATCCCTGGCGGGTCGCGCAGTTCCAGAAGTACGTGCTCGATTTCCATCGCCGGTGCAACGGCGGCGGTGAGTGGACGCTCTCGAAACACGTCGCGGCGCACATTGAGCAGACCGAACTTCTGGCGCGGCAGGCCGGCCACGTAGACGTGGTGATCACCCACTGGCCGCCGACCCTGGAGGCAATTCATCCGAAGTTCGAAGGCGACGAGACGAACCCGTATTTCATCAATGACCGCGAAGACCTGGTGCGTGCCATCGGTGCAAAGCTCTGGATATCGGGGCACACTCACGAGGCCTTCGACTACCATATCGGCACGACCCGGTGCATCGGCAATCCGACCGGGTATGAAGGCGAGGATCGGCAAAGCCGGTTGTTCCGGCCGGACCGGGTTGCCCTGGTCTGAAGGGTGGTGATGAATATGAACAAATGCAGATTTCTTTTGGCGGTAACGGCCGTTGTCGGCTGTGCGGCCACGCCGGCACTTGCCGATGAATCCGGTTCTCCCGACTACCTCAACTCACGGACGGTGTTCCCGTCCGGCTTGCCCTTCTCGGAAGCGGTTCGCGTCGGTAACACCCTGTACCTGGCCGGCCAGCTCGGCATCGTCCCCGGCACCATGAAGCTCGTGCCGGGCGGTCTGGAAGCCGAGACCCGCCAAACGCTGGAGAACATCAAAACCAGTCTCGAAGCGCACGGCTATTCCATGGACGATCTCGTCAAGTGCACGATCATGTTGTCAGACATCTCCCGGTGGGCAGACTTCAATGACATCTACACGACCTGGTTCGACGAGCACTTTCCCGCCAGAAGTGCATTCGGCGCCAACGGGCTCGCACTCGGCGCACAGGTGGAGATCGACTGCATCGCGGCAGGGCAGCCCGGCCAATAGCCACAACACCGACCCGTGCAACGCCGCCTACTGCGGCGAGAACGCGCTGCGGGCTTCCCACCACGTCTCCATCTGCTCCTCCACCAGCGGCAGGTGCCCATGCAGGCGATCGGCAACGGTGGCGAGAAACTTGATTTCCGGGTCCAGTTGCCGGGCAAAGTCCCGCTGGCTCATGCAGATCAACACCGGCGTCTCGCGCATCAGGCGACCGATCAGGGCAAGCCGCGCAGCCGCCTTCTTGTGGGATTCGATGCCGGCGGGTAAACCTTGATAATGCACCCACATGGCTTTCAGTTGCTGGCCGGCCTCCTTTAGGGTGAGGGCTTTCTTTTCGACGTCAGCCCTTTCTTCCTGCAACTCGAGGATCTTGAAGTTCAGCTCTTTAGATTGCCAACAACTTGCACCTTGTTCCTGAACGATACGGGAATATTCCTGATCCATGGAAACGAATCGGTCGGACAACCCCGCGAGGCGTGCATTCATGGCGTCTAGACGAGCCCTGATGTCGCCCTGCAGCCCACGCGTGTGCTGCGCTCCGAGCAACCGGGCAAGTTCCTGGTTGGCCAGGTCGCGCACCCACGGATTGCTTGCCTCTTCACCTACCCAAACAACGAATTGCCGAACGCCCACGTTGGCGACCACCTTCCGCGCCGCGCCTTCCACCTCCGGGTCGCGCACCTGCAACTCGACGCTTCCCTGCTGATCGAGTTCGGCGAAGACAACTTGCTGATCGAGCCATTTCGCATAGCCATCCCGTGTAATCAGAGACAGGGAGAACAGGCGGAGATTGACCGTATCGCCTTCGAGCGCCCGGCGGAGCTTGCTGCGGTCGGCAACGAGAGCGGCGGCTGCCGATTCCTTCACTCTATGTTCGCAGCTTGCTTCTCGTATGGCGATAGCACTGTTCGCCGCCCGTACCCCGCTAGCCCGTATCGCAGCGCAGTGCTCCCTGACCTGCCGCACGCGAGCCTGGCTCAGCGGTTCCGTGCCGACCCCGCCGAGGTCAAGCTCTTCGACCAGCGGTTGCAGTTCTTCGTCGGGAAGCGCGACCAGGACATCGCCGCCAAGTTCCCTGGCACTGACAAGGCCGTGACGCAATCCCCGGAAGATTACCTGATCCTTTTCGTTCTTCAGGATGGTTTGTGCGAGGTCCGGCACGTGCCTGTAGCGCGCTGCACTGAACGGGGCGATGCTGCTCTCAGACGGGTAACCATTCACGAACCACGAACCCAGCGCCGTACCGGGCACGACCCGGCTCTGTACCCCGACCCTTGTGGTCGTCGAAACCAGGTTTGCTGCAGGAATCGGAAACCAGGCTTCGACCGTACGAACAGCGTCGTCCCAGCCCACGTTATCCTGGCAAAGGAAACGGTGGGCACTGGCAAGACGCTGCCCCAGTTCCCGGGACAGCGCCTCCGCTTCGGGAGGCAGGACGTCACCATCCACAGCTTGCCGGAGGTTTGATTGCAGTTGGGCCGATTGCTGCGGGAGATCCAGCCTCAGCCGCCCGACCATCCCGCACAATGTGTCCCATTCCGATTCTGTCAGAATCTCCACGGCAGACCGCTGCAGCAAACTGTGTGTGTCCAGCACGAACATCTCGCTGGAGGAGACCTGTTCGGCTTTTTGAAGCAGCTCTTCCCGCAATCGCGCTGAGACATCCCCTTGATGCCGCAGTCTTTCCAGTCGCGCGTCCATCGTCCGGCGCTGCCCGTTTTCTTCCCGTGCGAGCCAGGGAAGCGCAACGCTGCGCAAGTCGCGTATCCGACGCACCGGTTCACCCCTGCCAAGTAGCATCGCGGCGCGCGGCTCGCCCTGCCCACCGTCCGGCTGAATGTCGCTGGATGACGTTTGCCCGGCGGGGGGCCGCTGTTGCATCGCAGCCCCTGGTGCCGTCGTGCCAAGCGTTGTAGGTGCGGCTGACACCCGTCGCGAACCTAAACCGCGCGCCTCCCCAAGCCGGCCGGCATCGCCCGTCGCCCCCTGATGTTCGCCAACCGACAGGCCCTGCGCCTGCCCACTTCGTTCCAGAACCCGCCGACCGCCAAGAGCCCCTTGTCGGGAGCGGCCCTCAGTGGGTGGTGCTCCGCCTTGACTGCCTGCAGCAGTGGCTTCCGATGTGCGTCCTGGCCGGTCCATGAGGGCAGCTTCGACATCAGTATGCGAGCTGGGTTCCCCTCACCGACATCAATTGCGGCGGGCGCCGCGGCGTCGAAGAGCCACCCGACCCGCAGACGCCCGCGAGAGCGTGCCGATGCGATGCCCGGCAACGCCTTGTCAGGTCAGCAACTGCTGCAGTCTTCGAGCCACTGCGTCAACCGAGTACTCGTCGCGCACCCGTTCCGATCCAGCTCCGGGCACCCCGGAGGCAACGGCTTCATGCAAAGCCGCCGCTACAGACTCGCTGCGGTGGTCGTCGAAATAGTACCCGTGTCGGCCCAGAACACCTGTCGAGTCGGGCAACCGGGGAGCCACAACCGGCACATCCGCGGCCATCGCTTCAAGCGCCACCATGATCGGAAACGCCCGGGTCCCGGATGTGAGCAATACCGCATCGAACGCCCGGACGAGCCTCTTCGGGTCGCGTACGAAGCCCGCAAACGCGACGGGCATTCCCATTGCGCGCTCTTCCATCGGTTGCCGCAACGCGCCGTCGCCGACAACGCCCAGGTGAGCCGGGCCGTACCGTTCGTTGAAGAGGCGAAACGCATCCAGCGCGAGTGCCGGGTTCTTCTTGTAGTGCAGGCGGCCGATCACGCCGATGCAGACGCCGTCGTCCGGAAGTCCCAGTTCGCGGCGTGCCTGCTCCCTGGCGGACCATTCGATCGCTGCAAGGTCCAAGGCGTTGGGCAAATGCAGAGCCGTACCGACAGCACGCTCCAATTCAGACGCGATGGTCGGAGAAACACCCGCAAACGAAACCCCCCGCCCGAAAATCCGCCGGCCCAGGCGGCGTCCGCGACGCTCGAAGAAGCCGTGCTCGTGCGCCAGCGCGACGGCCCGCCCCGCGGTCAAACCCGAGCGCGCAAACGCCCAGTAAGCCCGGTATCGATGGCACAGCACGAGGCTGTCCCGAACATCGGGCAGCAGCCTGCGCAGTGCTCCGGCCAGGGCGCCGGTGGCACGGAGGTCGGTAAGGTCGAGGTAGCGGCTGTCGGCCGGCGCCGGTTCAAACTGGGACGGGTTCAGGAACACAGTCGTTGCGGCCAGTCCCAAGCGCTCGGCCGCCTGGGCGTATACCCGGCATAGATCGAGAAACGGCGGCCCGTCGTTCGGGCAGATCTGCACGAACCGCTTGAACGATGCATTGTTTACCGTCACGTCGCCCTGTCTTTTCCGCCGCGTTGCTCCCGCCTACCGGCGACCATTCCTCTTGGTTACCAGGAAGTCTTCCATCGCAAGGTATTGCAGGTCCGATCCGAAGAACATCGCCAGCGCATCCGACGGGGTGCAGACGATCGGCTCGCCGCGCCGGTTGAGCGATGTATTGAGCAATACGCCGTTGCCGGTCAACCCTTCCACGGCTTCAAGCAGCGCGTAGTAGCGCGGGTTGGCCTGCCGTTTCACCACTTGGATGCGAGCCGTGCCGTCCTCGTGCACCACTTCGGGAATGCGCTCCCGCCACTCGGGCGTCACGTCGAAGGTGATGGTCATGAACGGCGCGGGGTGATCCGTGCCGACGACTTCCGGGGCTACCCGGTCGAGCACGCTCGGGCAGAAGGGCCGCCAGCGTTCGCGAAACTTGATCTGCTCGTTGATGCGGTCGGCAATGCCGGGAACGCTGGGGCAACCGAGGATGCTGCGGGCGCCCAGGGCCCGGGGGCCGAATTCCATGCGGCCCTGGAACCAGGCCACGGGGTGGCCGGCGGCAAGAGTCCCGGCCACTTCGCCGGGAACGTCGTCGAGTTTCCGGTATTCGATACGATCGGAAACACCCTCCAGGGTCCTCAGGCAATCGGCGTTGCTGAATTCGGGGCCGTAAAACACATGCGTCATCCTGGCGGGCTTCTCGCCCCGCTCGGCAGCGACATGGGTGGCTGCGCCCAGGGATGTGCCGGCATCGCCGGATGCGGGTTGCACGAACAGTTCCCTGACATGCGGCAGCGCCACGATCCGCTGGTTCAGCTTGACGTTCAGCGCGCCGCCACCGGCAAAGGCCAGCCTGCCCGTTTCCCGCAGAATGTCGCCCAGCCAGGTTTCCATCAGATGGAGGCAGTGCCGTTCGAACAATTGCTGCATGGCGGCGGCGTAGTGCACATAGGGCTCGTCCACGGCATCGCCCTGCCGGCGCGGCCCCAGCCACTCGATGAGTTTCGGGCTGAAATAGAAACCCACCCGGTCTTCCTTGTAACGCCGCAGGCCGACGGTGTTCACGTAGCGGGTGTTCACCCTGAATCCGGAGCCGTTACAGCGTATCAGCCTCGAGAGGTCGAACCGCCCGGCATCCCCGTACGGCGCCATGCCCATCACCTTGTACTCGCCATCCAGCATCTCGAAGCCCAGGTACTCGGTCATCGCGCCGTACACGCCACTCAGGCTGTCCGGGTCGTAGAACTCCTTCAGCGTATGGATGCGGCCGTGTTCGCCGTAGCCGAAGAAGGTGGTGGCGTACTCTCCCTTGCCGTCAACGCCGAGAATGGCCGTCTTTTCCTCGAACCCGCTCAGGTGATAGGCGCTCGAAGCATGTGCCAGGTGGTGCTCCACGGGCACGAACTCTGTGGTCGACCAGTCGATGCCCAGCGCAACGCCGGCCTCGTGCACCCGGCGGCGATTGCGGCGGAAACGGCGGTTGCCGTTCAGCAGCGCATCCAGCGCGCGGTCTGGGGCGTACCAGTAGCCGCGCGCGAAGCGCCAGCGGGCAGGCGACGAAAGCGGAATGGGGGCGTACGGGAAAGCGACGATGTCCACATCCGCCGGATCGATGCCTCCCGCGGACAGGCAATAGCGCGCCGACTCGATGGGCATGCGCTTCTTTGCGTGCTTGTCCCGAACGAAGCGCTCTTCCTCCGCCGCGGCGACAATCTCCCCATCCACCAGCAGCGCGGCGGACGGGTCGTGACCCAGGGCGCCCGATAGACCGAGAATGATCATTCGCTGCTGCCGAGCAGCCCTTCGGCGGCAAGCCTCGCCTGAGCTTCCGTAAGCGCCTGCCCGTCGAAATTCCGTAGAAACCTCGCGACATCCGCGGCATAACGGGGCGACTCGCGCATGCCGTCCAGGTCGATGAGATGGACCGTGCCATCCTGTACCAGGAAGTTGCTGGCCTTGGTGTCGCCGTGCAAAAGGCCTGCGGTTTTCAGATCTCGGAAAATCCGCACGACGCCGTCGAGCAGGTGATCGGCCCAACCCCGGGCTTCCACCTCTGCCTGGATGTCCTGGGGACCGCAATCCGGCATCACCAGCCAGCTCTCTGCGCGTAGCGGGCCCCAGCGGCGCTCGATCAGCGCGACCGGTTCCGCCCCGGGGATGCCGAGAAACGCCAGGCAATGGCCATTGCGCCAGGCGATGCGCGACCGGTGCCTGAACCAACGCCGCACCCGGTGCGGGGCCGACTTGACGTTGTATCGCTTCACCACGACGGGCTCGCCATTCAGGTGCAGGCGAAAAACGGTGGCAGACCGGCCGTTCTTGATGCGCTCCGCATCGGCGAGGCAGGTTTGCGGCTCTTTCGCGAAACCGGCAAGCGCCCCGGTCCAGTTGCTACGTTTCGCCAGCACAACGCGCCGCCACTCGCGCTCGACGTGAAATTCGGTACAGTCCCGTTCCGTCTTGGCCAGGTACCGGCGCACCCGCAGACGGCGTGCCTCGGCCAGTTCGGCTTCAAGTCGAGACAGGCGAGAAGCACCTTCCGGCCAGCCGCGACCCGTCTCGTAGCGCGACAGCAGCTCCGGCACCCGATCATCCTCCGCGGGCGGATACTCCGCCAGGAACGCGGCCAGCGCCTTGAGGCTCGCGGGTTCTCCCAACGCTCCGCGGGTTCCCCGGACGGCGGCCCCGTCGACAACGTAGAGGCGTCCGCCGCTTACCATGAAATTGTCGAGGTTCGCGTCGCGGTGCACCGCTCCCCGCCCGTGCAGGCGCGCCAGCGCATCCACCGCAAGCGCGGCATGATTGCCCACCTCCCGGCACTCTCCAATGCCGATGGGTCGAGCGTGCTCCAGGAACTCGAACACCAACGCATGTCCGCCCGGCTGCGCTGTGGCTGTCTCCAGCAGGAGTTGCGGCGTATCGACGCTACTCGAGCGCAGCAGTTCCACACCCTGCCTGTCCCGCTCGCAGGCCCGGCGGGCGCCGTTGCCGAAGAAGAGCTTGACGAACACGTCCCGGCCCCGATGGCTGCCCCGCGCCGCCAGGCGCCGGCCGGGCAGCAGGCGATGGATCTCCTCGACCGTGCAATTGCCGTCCGCCAGCGCAATTTCCAACGGCGGTTCGACATCCCGCCCCAGGGAAATCAGTTTGTCGAGGTCGATCTGCATCCGCTTGCGCGTGCTCCCGCACCGGCCCAGACAGCAATCATGACTGACGTGGCCATCAACCGGCCAGACGAGACAACAGCGGCCGGGTGCAAACCTGATTCATTTGACGGTCCAGCATCCAACGAACGCAGTCCCACACCCGACAGCAAGCAGCGAATGACGGCGATCTTTAACCCGCATATTGCACCACGCCGCACATCGCGGCCCTTGGTCCAATACGCGGGTTAATCATTCGACAAGCTCAACGGCGGATCGGCGGTCCGGAAGCGCCCTGAGACCAGCCCCTTCCTCAATCCCTTGCCGTACAGCTTGACAGCCCGCCGATACACCGAGCGCCAGAACGCGCCTTCCGTTGCGAACGTTTCCCGGAGCGGGCGGCCGGAATACACCCGCACGAAGCGCAGCCAGGCACGGCGACGCACCGGCGCATCGAGGGCCGAGAACAGCAGCGCCGCCAGGTCGCGCCTGCGCCAGTAATCCGGCATCGGCGAGAGAATGCGCGCGCGGTGCAGGTCGAGCACCGCAAGCTCCACCCTGCCCGCAGCCCAGGCATCCTTGCGCAGCAACAGGTGGCAGAGATAGAGATCCCGGTGCACCACGCCGGCTTCGTGCAGACGCCGGACGAAGTCCGCGATTCCCATTACAAGACGCCGGCTGGCTGCCGGGCCCGGGGGCGACTCGTCCCACCCGTTCACCACATCTTCGAGGCTTGCGTACCCGGCGAGTTCATCACACAGGATCAATGAACGCCGGGCCGCGGGATTGCCCGAACCTGCAGCGTATGCGGCAACTCGCGGCGCATTGAGCCCGCGGGCTTCCAGGTGCCGGCAAGCCCGGAACTCGTTTTCGGCCCCGAGTACCGGCTTCTTGCCGACCAGCCAGTTTTTCAGGATTTCCGCCCAGCCAACGCCCCAATGGAACTTCAGGAAATAAGGCCTGCCCTCGAGCACGACGCGAACGGTGCGCCGGCCCTGGCCCTGGCGATAGACCTCGCCTTCCACGGCTTCGCCCCACTGCAGCAGCCGGTCGGCGGCCGGGACGCCCTCCAGTCCGGGTCGAAGGTAAGGCTCAGCGCGCGCGGCCATTCATCCCTCGCTTGCCGACGCGGGCGCATTGCGGGCCTCGGCAAACCGTTCGAACAGGTCCACTGCCGCCGGCACCATGCGATAGATGTTCTCGTCCGCGGCAACGGCCATGCCGTTGATTGACCAGCGCTCACGCCGACCGGATGTCAGCAGCTCGACGAGTTGCTCGTTGAACACCTGCTGTCGGAACGGCATCGGCGTCAGCAGTCCTGCCTCCGCCTCTTCCAGGTAACGCGCATACCCGCAATTCTCCGTCACCAGCGCCGGCAACCCGGCAATCATCGCCTCCAGTATCACCATCCCCGCATTCTCATCCAGCGCGGGCAGCACCAGGCCGTCGCCGGCCAGCAGGAAATCCGGCACATCGCTTCTGCCGCCAAGGAAGCGAACCCGCGCGGCCACGCCCAGCCGGCGCGCCATGCGTTCGAAGCGCCCGGGCTTGTCCTCGCCCAGCACGTACAGCCAGGTGCGGTTCAGGAGCTCAGGCGGCAGCTCACGCATGCCCAGCAGAACCCGGTTCAGGCCCTTCTTGACGAATCCGGATCCGACGAAGAGCAGCAATCTCTCGGCCCCATCGAGACCCAATTCCGCCCGCAGCCGGCAACGCACGGCCTGCCGGTCCGGTGGCGCTGCCCGGTCTCGCTCGATGCCCGGCGGCAGGGGATGGAAGCGCCCGGCGGGCGTGCCGAAATGACGCTGAAACACCGGCGTCTGCACATCGGATATGGTCAGTATTTCCGTGCCGCTTTCCGGTTCGAACACGGCCCGCTCGGCGCGCAGGAACGAACGGTACCGCGGCAACAGCCGGTAGAAGACGCTGCGTTGCGTGTGCGCCTTCTCCCGGTAACAGGAGTCGCCCGCGTAGTAGACATCGAGCCCCGGCATCTTGTTCATGCCCACCACCAGGTCGACGGGGCGGCGTCCGAGATCCTCGCGCACCCGCTTGGCGAATTGCTGGTACTGGGCGTGCCGGCTGAGCGCCTGCACGGGCAGGATGCAGAGTTCCAGGTTCTCGGGCGGTTCCGCCAGCCAGCGGATCGTGTAGATGCGCACGCTCATGCCGCGCGCCAGGCACTCGCGGCCCAGTTTCAGGAGGTCCCGCTGTATGCCGCCGTAGGGGAAGTACTTAAATATGCAGAAGGCGATCTGCATCCATCGTCTCCAGCGCCGCCGCCCACACCCTGTCCGGGTCGAGTTCACCATAGCAGGGCGGTGTCACGGCCGCTTGCCGCCAGCGGACCTCGGGGCCCCGATAGCGGCAGGTTCTGGAACGGCAGGGAGAGCACGCGAACCCGGCCTGCAGGTTTTGCGCACCGCTGCCCCGGCAGCCGGTCAGTGCGCTGTCGGTGCTGCCGTACATCACTACCGTTGGAACGCCCAGCGCGCCGGCAAGATGGGCAAGGCCGGAATCGACCCCCACGACCAATCGCGCGCGCCGCAGTTCATCCATGAGTTTGCCAAGATCGAGGCGCGGCAACAGGGTGCCGTCGCTCGCTCCGGCGATGCGTTCCGCCCG
This sequence comes from Pseudomonadales bacterium, assembly GCA_963663395.1. Classification (GTDB taxonomy): domain Bacteria; phylum Pseudomonadota; class Gammaproteobacteria; order Pseudomonadales; family Azotimanducaceae; genus Azophilus. The sequence goes on along the minus strand of OY760226.1, from coordinate 898,056 downwards.
GTCGCGCTCCTCGCTGTTGCCCCAGGGCAGTGCCGCCTCAAGCCCGGCCTCGCGCGCCAGGCGCGCCAGTTCAATCCACATCGCTTCCGGATACAACTTGGTCGCCCAGGTGGCGCCGTGCAGGAACACGCAGCGGGGCGCAGGGGGCTCCTGCCCCGGGTCCTGGCTCCCCCCGGACTGGACGATGTCTCCGCCGCGCTGGCCCATGCTCTCACCGGACTGCCCGACACCGTCCCGCCCCAGCCCGAAATCGATGTCACTGGACGCATCGCACGAATAATCCAGCGCCCCCGCGAACAGCAGGCGTTGCCGGTCCACCGCATGGCCATCCTTGGGCACCTCGACGCAGCGGTCATAGATTCGAGCGGCTATCGGTTCCCGGGCTGATTTCCTGCAGAACCCGACGCGTGCCCCACACCGGGCGCCCTTCATCGCCAGCGCGCTCTTCACCAGCCCCTGGGAATCGATCGCCAGGTCGTACCGCTCGCCGGCAAGGTTCTCGTAGAAGGCCAGCATTTCGCCCCGGGAGCGCCACAGGCGTCGGCGCCACCGTCGCCACGCAATGGGCAACACCTTCTCCACCGCCGGATGGGCCGCTGGTACGGCCTGAAACGCCTCTTCCACGACCCAGTGAAAACGCACGCCCAAGCGGGCGGCATCGGTCACGGCCGGCAGGGCATGCACCACGTCGCCGAGCGACGACATTTTCACCAGCAGCACTCTCATGGGGTCAGCGCCGCAATGACCCGCTCGGGTGCGATGCCGCGCAGGCAGTCGAGATGCACAAGCGGACACTTTCGCTGGAAACAGGGCCGACAATCCAGTTCGTTCTCGATCACCGTCGCGAGCGGGCTCAATGGCGGCGTGAACTCCGGCGATGTCGAGCCGAATACGGCGACCACCCTGCGGCCGAGGGCGCAGGCGATGTGCATCAGCCCCGAATCGTTGGTGACGACCGCATCGGCCAGCGACAGGAGATCCACCGCGTCGGGCAGGCTGGTGCACCCGGTCAGGTCCCTTGCGCCCGGCGCGGCGGCGGCAATTTCTCCGGCAACCTTTGAATCCCCAGCCGAGCCCATGAGCCACACCGAATGACCGGCGCGCAGCAATTCCCTCGCCACCGCTGCGAAATGACCGGCGGGCCATCTTTTTGCATCCCCGTATTCGGCGCCGGGACAGAGAGCGGCCACCGGCCTGCTCAGAGTCAGATCGAGATTCCCCTTCCGATCCGGCGCGCTGTCGCGCAGCGGTTCCGTGTTTCCGTCGCGGCCCCCGATTCGATCGCGACCTCCGATTCGATCGCGGCCCCCGTCTCGATCGCCGTTATCGCCAGGGGGAACCTCTTCATTCGGAGGCTGCTTCGCTCCCTTGTCGCAATCCAGGCCGAGTTCCAGACGTTCAACTACCGATCGCCGATTGTCCTCATCCGCACGCAGCTTCGGGCGCGGCGCGCGTTCGGGCACTGGCGCGCCCTCGGGCAGCGCCAACGCCATGAACCGGTCGATCATCCTCGGGTAACGGGCCACATCCAGCCGGCGGCGGTCGTTCAACAACCCATAGCGCGCCTCGCCATGCCAGCCAACCCGCCTCTGGACTCCCGCCCACCAGGGGATCAGCGCCGACTTGAAGCTGTTCGGCAGCACGTAGGCAGATGTGAATTCGAGCGGCCGCAACTTCCGGGCCAGGAGCCGCCGGCGCGCCAACCCCAATTCGCCGTGGCCGACCCCAAGTTCGTGTACCGCGTCCACGCCGGGCATTCGGGCGCCGAGCGGTGCCGTCGCGGGGGGTGCAACCAGATGAATCTCACGGCCCGGTTGGCGCTCCTTCAGCAGGCTGACCAGGGGCTGCGTCATGACCATGTCGCCGACCCATGCTGGGGCGATGATCAGCGCTTTCATTGAACGAGTGCTCGACCGGGATGATATCGCGGGGCGCCGCCACCTGCCGAAGCGATGCTTCGGCTCGGGCGTCGCCCCACTGGCGGCGACGCTACACGGCGGTGTGCCATTCCGGAAAGGAGTTGCGCCGGCCCCGTACCTGGTCGAAGTAGGCGCTCTGCAACTGTTCGGTGATGGGCCCGCGCTTGCCGTTGCCGATGCGGCGCCCGTCCAGCGACCGGATGGGCAGCACTTCCGCCGCGGTGCCGGTAAAGAAAGCTTCGTCGCAGATATAGACCTCGTCGCGCGTGATGCGGCGTTCGACGATGTCGAGGCCGAACTCGCCGGCGAGTTCAAACACCGTGTTGCGCGTGATGCCGTCAAGACAGCTCGTCAACTCCGGCGTATGGATGAGACCGTCGCGCACGATGAAGATGTTCTCACCCGAGCCTTCCGCCACATAGCCCTCGTTGTCGAGCATCAGTGCCTCGTCGCAGCCGGAATCGAGAGCCTCGTGCAGTGCCAGGATGGAGTTGGTGTAGTTGCCGTTCGACTTCGCCTTGCACATGGTGATGTTGACGTGATGGCGCGTGTAGGAGGAGGTGCGCACGGTGATCCCCTTCACCCGGGCATCCTCGTCCATGTAGTTCGGCCAGGGCCAGGCCGCCACGATCAGGTTCACCGTCAGGCCCTGGGCGCGCAGCCCCATGGCTTCCGAGCCCAGGTAAACCAGCGGCCGCAGGTATCCCTCGCCCAGTTCGTTGGCGCGAAAGGTCTCGACCTGGGCTGCGTTGACCTCATCCCGGGTGTACGGAATCTCGATCCCCAGGATGTGCGCCGAATTGAAGAGCCGCTGCGTGTGCTCGTTCAGCCGGAAGATGCAGGGCCCCTTGGGCGTGTCATAGCAGCGCACGCCCTCGAACACCCCAAGACCGTAATGCAGAGTATGCGTCAGTACATGCACCTGGGCCTCGCGCCAGGGCTTGAGGGTTCCGTTCTGCCAGATATAGCCGTCTCGATCGGCGAAGGTCGGTGCGGACATGTGTGCTCTACTTCCGTTTGCAGCCGGGCATTCTACCCCCCATCCGGCGAAATTTTGGCAGATTGGGCTTCGCGGGTGCCGGGCCTCGCACGACCAGGCGGTCAGGGCGCCCTTGTGACCAATGGGCGCGGTTCATCGAAAAGCCGCTCCCAGGTCTCGCACACGACTTCCCGATGCACGGTCAGGGCGGCATCGGTCTGCGCAGACTCCGACAGGTCCAGCGAGCGGCGGTGCACTTCGCCGCGCAGGGCCAGATAGGCCAGCACAAGGCGTTCGGCCTCTTCCTGTACCAGCACGCCGGCGTTGCCCGCTTCCTCCAGGATGCGCACATTGTCGGAGTAGGTGGCGAGGTTGGCGTGCTCGTGCGCATGGGCAAGAACCAGGTACTGCGCCATGAATTCCACGTCGACGATTCCGCCCGTGCCGCGCTTGAGGTCGAGACCGGCTCCGTGATGGGCTTCGATGCGCTTGCGCATCTTGAGCACCTCGGCGCGCAGGGTTTCGATCGGCCTCGGCTGGCAGAGCAGGTCGCGGCGCGTAGTTTCGAAGGAATCCATCAGGGTGGGGTCGCCGGCTACCGCCCGCGCCCGGACCAAAGCCTGGTGTTCCCACACCCATGCCTTGTCGCGCTGGTAATTCCGGAAAGCCTGCAGGCTGGATACCATGGGGCCGGCATTGCCGGAGGGGCGCAGGCGCATGTCGATCTCGTAGAGCGGCCCCGCCAGGGTACGCACCGTCAGCAGGTGCATGAGCTTGCGTACCAGCCGGTGCAGGAACTGCGAGGCCGACATGGGCAGGTCGTGGACGAATACGAGGTCCAGGTCGGAATCCGGGCCCAGTTCCAGGCCCCCGAGCTTGCCGTAGCCCACGGCGATCAGTGGCCGCCGCCCGGTTTCGTCCGTGGCGCACTGCTCCCAGGCCATGCGAATGGCGTGTTCCAGGACCGCCTCGGCCAGCCAGCTCAGGTAATCGCTGACATGCATGATCGGCAACAGTCCCCGGGTCTCGGCCACCGCCACCCGGAAGACACGCTGTTCCTTGAATGAGCGTAGTTCGTCAACCCGGGCTTCCTCGTCCGCGGTGGCGGCCAGGGCCGTTCCCAGTTCATCGACCAGGGAATTCCGGCCCGAGAGGAGATCCCAGGCGTGCTTGTCGAGCAGTACCTCCATGAATATCGGCTGGGCGGCAAGCTGCTCGGCCACCCATCGGCTCTGCCCCGCGAGGCGCACGAAAATCTGCAGCGCCTCCGGGTTTTCCCGCAGGAGCGCCAGATAGGTCGATCGGCGCAGCAGCGCCTTCAGGATCGGACCGAGTCGTTCGATCACGCGGGCCGGGTTGGGCTGACGGCAGGCGATCTGCAGAACCTCCGGCATGAGGGCATCGAGGCGCTTCCGGCCGTCCTCGCTGACCGAGGACCGGTCGCGCGCCCCCGCCAGGTCGGCCAGCAGCTCGACAACCCTGCGCGTGTCGTGGAATCCCGCCTCCAGGAGTTGGGCAGGGTCTTCCCGCGCCGCCCAGAGGCCGCCTTCCGTGCGCGGCGCCTCGGCGCCCACCACCCGGTCGAAAATGCGCTCCACGTTGTCCCGGTGCCGGGCCAGCAACGACAGAAAGCCCGTATACGACTCGAACCCCATGGCGCAGGCCAGCCGCATCCGGCTGCTGTCGGTCACCGGCAGCTGTTGTGTCTGCCGGTCGGCCTCCCCCTGGATGCAATGTTCCGTATTGCGCAGGAAGCGGTAGGCATCGCCCAGTTCGGCACAGGTATCCGCATCGAAATGCTCGGCCCGCCGCAACTCGGCGAGCGTCTCCAGGAAACCGCGCTTCTGCATGCCGGCGTGGCGGCCGCCGAGTATGAGTTGCTGCACCTGCACCGCGAATTCCGCGTAGCGGATGCCGCCGGGCCCGAGCTTCACGTCGTGCGGCTTGTGCCGTTCGGCGGCCAGGCGCGCCTTCATGTCGCGCATCGATTCCAGGGAGCCGAAGTCGAGATAGCGCCGGAATACGAAGGGCTTCAGCGATGCCAGCAGTTCCTCGCCCCGCTCGATGTCCCCCGCGCAGGTACGCGCCTTGATGAGTGCGTAGCGTTCCCAACTGCGGCCCTTGGTCTCGAAGTACTGCTGAACGGCGCCGAAGTGCATGACCAGCGGGCCGCTCGCACCATAGGGCCGCAGGCGCATGTCGACACGGAACACAAAGCCGTCCGCGGTTACCGGGTGCAGCAGGTCGATGAGCCCCTGCCCGACCCGGGTGAAGAACTGCTGGTTGCTGAGCCCGGATGGCGTCTGCCCCTCTTCCGGGTAGGCGAAGATGAGGTCGATGTCCGAGGAGAGGTTCAGCTCCCGGCCACCCAGCTTGCCGAGGCCGAACACGGCCAGCCGCTGCTGGTCGCCGGACTCCTTGCCGCGCGGTTCGCCCGCACGACCCGTCTCGCGCCGCTCCGCCGCATCCAGCGCGGCGCCAACGAACCGGTCGGCCATGAACGACAGTATGCCGGTGGTCTCCTCGAACGATGCCGCACCGGTGAGATGCCGCCAGACCACCCGCAACTGGCAGCGGTTGCGCAGTCGACGAAACGTTCTCTTGAGGTTGGTGACGGCAGCCGCGTCGCCAGCGCTCCCCGCTTCCGCGACGGCGCCCTCCAATTCCTGCACCAGGGCCGCCTCCGTGAGCGGTTCGTCGAAAAGACCCGATTCGACCGACTGCAGGAACCATTCCCGCTGCTGCACGGCAACCCGCTGGGCGAACTCGCTGAGCGCCAGCACCCGGCGCGCAGGCGCCGTCAGTTCGAGCCTCTCCCGGGCCGCGAACCGGTCCACCGATTCGACCAGGCTACCGGGCATTGCGTGCGCATCCATCAAGGCGCCGTCCTTCATGCTATCCACCCGAACCCCAGACCCGACCGGTTCCCGGCCACCCTCTCGCCAGGCCGGCGCAGGGCACCAACGCTCCCGCCCGCGCCCATCGCGGTCATGCGGTCCGGGCCTCGGATTGCCGAACGATTCTAGCCCGAACGGATGCCCGTTGTTCTACCGCCGCCGGCCGCAGCTATAATCCGCTTGCAGTCTCGAATGTATCCGTCTCAGGTGCGGACTTGGAAAGCCGACATGAAAACCGAGCAATACGCCCGCTGGTTCCGCGCTTCGACCCCTTATATCAGCGCCCACCGCGGCCGGACCTTCGTCGTCCTGCTGAGCGGCGAAGCCATGCTGCACGGCAACCTGGTCAACATCGTGCACGACCTGGCGCTGCTGAACGTGCTGGGCGCGCGCCTGGTGGTCGTGCATGGCGCACGGCCGCAGATCGACCGGACACTGCCGGATAGCAGATTTCACACGCACCTGGGGATCACCCGGCGCATCACCGATGCCGCGACGATGGGCGCCGTGGCCGGCGTTCACGGCCAACTGCGCGCCGAACTGGAGGCGCTGTTCTCCACCGGCCTGCCCACCAGCCCGCTGCACAACACGGAGATTCAGCTCGTCACCGGCAATTTCGTGGTCGCCAGGCCCATCGGGGTGCTCGGCGGCGCCGACCACCAGCTTGCCGGACAGCCGCGCCGGGTGCGCGTGAACGGCATCAACGCCGCCCTCGACACCGGGGCGATCGTGCTGCTCTCACCCATGGGTTATTCGCCCTCCGGCCAGGCGTTCAACCTGGCCGCCGATGACCTCGCCGAGCAGGTCGCGATTGGGCTCGAGGCGAACAAACTCATCGTGCTGGATGAATCGCCATACCTCACCGACACTAACGACAAGCGCGTGGCGAACCTGTCGCCCACACAGCTTGAGGAAGCGCTGGGCACCCGCCTTCTCGGCGAGGCCACCCGACGCAACCTGCGCGCCCTGCTCGGTGCCGTGCGCGGGGGTGTCGCCAGCGGCCAGCTCGTCAGCTACGCCGATGACGGCGCGCTGCTCGCGGAACTGTTCACCGCGGAAGGCGTGGGCACCCAGGTCACCCGGGAAGACCGGCGCCTGGTGCGCGGCGCCGAAGCGGGCGATGTGGCGAATATCGTCGAGATCATTCGGCCGCTCGAGGAAGCCGGCGTGCTTGTCGAGCGCTCGCGCGACCAGTTGGAACGTGAACTGGAGCACTTCCTCGTTGCCGAAGTCGACGGCATCGTCGCCGGCTGCTGCGCGCTGCTGCCGGCCGGGACGGGCGCGGAACTGGCCTGTGTGGCCGTGCATCCGGCGCACCGCGGCGGGGAGACGGGCCTCGGCGGCAAACTACTGGCGGCGGCGGAACACGCAGCGCAGGCGGAAGGGTTCGATCACCTGTTCGTACTGACCACCCAGACGCGGGACTGGTTTATCGAGAACGGCTTCAAGGAGACTGCGAGCGACGCGCTGCCCGAGGCATACCGGACGCACATCTGCGTCGAGCGCAACGCCAAGGTGCTGATCAAGGCAATGCAACCGCAAGGCTCGCCATCCATCGGGAACCACTTCGGGGGCCGCAAACATGGCTGACAGAAGACCCCATTCCTCCATCGTCGTCGACGGCATCGCCCAGGCGCCGAGCCGCGCCATGCTCTACCCCGTGGGTTTCACCGAGGCCGACTTCGCCAAGCCCCAGGTCGGCATCGCCTCCACCTGGAGCATGGTCACGCCCTGCAACATGCACATCAACCAGCTCGCCGATGCCGCCGCCATGGGCGCGGACGAAGCGGGAAGCAAGAGCGTCGTGTTCAACACCATCACGGTATCCGATGGCATCTCCATGGGTACTCCGGGCATGCGCTATTCGCTGGTGTCCCGGGAAGTCATCGCCGATTCCATCGAGGCGGTGGTCTGCGCCCAGGGATTCGACGGCTTCGTCGCCATCGGCGGCTGCGACAAGAACATGCCCGGCTGCGCCATGGCCATGGCACGCATCGACCGGCCCAGCGTCTTCGTCTACGGCGGCACCATCCAGATGGGCGCCAAGCGCCGCGACATCATCTCGGTTTTCGAGGCCGTCGGGCAGCACGCTGCGGGGCGCATCGACGACGACAAGCTCAAGGAAGTGGAGGCTACCGCCATTCCCGGGGCGGGCTCCTGTGGCGGCATGTACACCGCCAACACGATGGCGTCGGCGATCGAGGCCCTGGGCCTCTCGCTGCCCAACAGTTCCGCCCAGGAAGCGGTTTCCGAGCACAAGCGCCAGGACAGCTACAACGCGGGCGCCGCCGTCCACAACCTGATCGAACGCGGCATCAGGCCCAGCGACATCCTGTGCCGGGAAGCCTTCGAGAACGCCATCACGGTTGCCATCGCCCTGGAAGGCTCCACCAACGCGGTACTGCACCTGCTGGCCATCGCCAGCGCCGGCGGCATTCCACTCGAACTCGACGATTTCACCCGTATCGGCGCCCGGGTACCCGTGCTCGGCGACATGCGCCCCGCCGGCCGGTACGGCATGAGCGAACTGATCGAGATCGGCGGCATTCAGCCACTCATGAAAATGCTGCTCGACGGCGGTCTGCTGCACGGCGACTGCCTCACTGTCACCGGCAATACCCTGGCCGAGAACCTGGCGGAGGTGGCGCCCTACCCGGAAGGCCAGCAGATCATCCGGCCGTTTTCCAACCCGATCAAGCCCGACAGCCACCTGGTGATTCTTTACGGAAACCTGGCGCCCGAAGGGGCGGTGGCCAAGATCACCGGCAACGAAGGGCTGGCGTTCACCGGCACCGCCCGCTGCTTTCACGGCGAAGAGGCGGCCATGGCGGCGATCATGGACGGCGCCGTGGGCCCCGGCGATGTGGTCGTCGTACGTTACGAAGGGCCGAGGGGCGGCCCGGGCATGCGCGAGATGCTGTCGCCCACCAGCGCCATCGCCGGGCGCGGTCTCGGCGCAGAGGTGGCGCTGATCACCGATGGGCGCTTTTCCGGCGGGTCGCACGGGTTCGTCATCGGCCACGTCTCCCCGGAAGCCTTTGAAGGCGGCCCAATCGCCCTGCTCGAAGACGGCGACGAGATCACGGTTGACGCGGAACGGCGGACCATCAGCGTGGCGCTGACCGATGCCGAACTGGCGTCGCGCCGTGCCGCCTGGGAACGCCCCGAGCCTTACGCCGAGCGTGGCCTGCTCGCCAAATACGCGCGCCTGGTCGGCTCCGCGAGCGGCGGTGCCGTAACCGATCGATGGTGAGGACAAGAAGAACAATGCACCAACCCCGCGTGAAAGCGTCAGCCGGGAGCGAACTCGGCTCGCTCAACAGGCCGACCCGCGAACCTGAGGTCCGGTTAGAACGGTAGCGCCGTGGGTTATCGCCTGGCCGCAGACACGATGGTGACCGCTCACTTGCTGTACATCGTGTTCGTGGTCGTAGGCGGGTTCATCGCGTTCCGGGCACGATGGATTCTCTGGCTGCACGTACCGGCCGTTGTGTGGGCGATTTACGTTCAGTACATCGGCAGGGTCTGCCCCCTGACGACCTGGGAGAAAGAATTCCGCGACCTGGCCGGTATTGCCGGCTACGAGGGCGGCTTCATCGATCACTACATCGTGCCGATCGTCTATCCGCCTGAAATGCCCGTGGCCATGCACCTGGTTCTCGGCACCCTGGTGATACTCATCAACGGCGCCGTTTACACCGCGTTGGTCGTCCGGGCCCGCAGGGGGCAAGCCGTTTAGGGGATCGACACCGGTGTTGTGTCACGCGTCTTTCTACGCACTCTGCGTGTCCCACGACGCCAAGACGAGGCAACAGCCGGCGGCGCTACGCCCGCCATTGCCTGCATGGCCGTGACATGACAGGTCGGAAAGTGTGCGTTGTCGCCGGCGAACGGCGCGCCGTGGCGCCGAATCGCCTTGCACAGGTTACCGGTAGGGCTTTCTGTCCCTTGACCGTTCCCGTGCCTGGCTGACGCGGATGCGCCGCGATTGCACTTCCGTTTCGTTGAGTTCCTCGATGGCGGAACGTGCGCCGTCGTCGCTCATCTCAACGAAACCGAAACCCCTGGAGCGCCCGGTTTCCCGGTCCATCACCACGTTGGCGGAGCGGACTTCACCGTGCTGCGCAAAGAGTTCCTCAAGGTCGGCGCTGGTCATGCGCCAAGGCAGGTTGCCTACGTATATCTTCATCCTCTATCCCGAATCTAACTACCTGAGGCCCGCAACTCAATCATGAACCCGGGCCACTTGCTGGGAACGCCGCCTAGATGAATTAGAGGCTCGAAACGGAGGCATCGGATTCAATCGAACGTACAGATCAGCGGAGGTCCAGTCTTTGGCTACCATACGGGAAAGCCCCAGACGGCACAATCACCATATGCCCACAACGGTTGTGTTCGATTACAGTGAGACATGTGCAGACATTGGAGGACCGCACATGAAGCTCTGGTATGTGAACCTGTTCGTCTCTGACTTCGAACAGGCGCTGGCGTTCTACGAAGGGGCATTGGGCTTCACCGCCGCAACCAGGGACCCGGAGTTCGGTTACGCCTCGTTCCGCACCGCCGATACCCTGTTCGCAATCGTCCAGGCCGACGACGACAAACTCGTCGGGCGCCACACCGGCATCGGTTTCGGAGTCGAGGACCTGGTTGCCAGCCATCGCGACCTTGCCGCAAATGGCGTCGAGTTCGTCATGCCGCCCGAGAAACAACCCTGGGGCGGGTTCATGGCAATGTTCAGCGACCCGGACGGCAATACCTTCTATCTGGACCAATTGGACGACCGACACGGCAGCGGGTGAGCGAGGCATTTATCTCGTCCCGTTGGACGACCGACACGGTAGCGGTTGAGCGTGACGTTTATCCGGGCCAGTTGGTCCGCCGTCACGGCAGCAGGTGAACGCGTCGTTCAGCCGCGTTCGTGAACGTAGTCCACCAGGTACTTCACGTTGTCGACCGGGGTCTCCGGTAAAATCCCGTGGCCCAGGTTGAAAATGTGGCCGGGGCGCTTCCCTGCCTCGTCGAGTATGGCCTGCGCCCTGTGGGCAATGGCCTTCCTGTCGGCAAACAGCGCGATCGGGTCGAGGTTGCCCTGCACCGCCTTGCACCCGGTTGCAGACCAGGTAGCCCCCAGCGACACCCGCCAGTCCAGCGCAATGACGTCCGGCTGCATCGACGCCACGTCGGCAAGCTGGTGGGCATTGCCGGTTCCGAAGTAGATGACGGGCACGCCGAGCCGGCGAACGCTGTCGACCAGCCGGCGAGTATGCGGCAGTACATGGTCCCGGAAATCGGCCGCCGACAGGCAACCGGCCCAGGTATCGAACAATTGCACGGCCTCCACGCCGCTGGCCACTTGCAGGGCCAGGTAGCTTTCCAGCTGCCCGACAAGCTTGTCGAGCAGCCGGCGCCAGAGCGCCGGTGCCTCGAACATCAGCTTCTTGACGTACAGGTAGTTCTGCGAACCCCCGCCTTCGATGGCGTAGGAAGCCAGGGTGAAGGGGGCGCCCGCGAACCCGATCAGCGCAATTTCCGCCGGCAGGCCCGAGATGATATTGCGGACCGTCTCCGCGATATAGGGCGTCGCTTCCTCCGCCGGGGCGCAGGCCAGGGCCTCGATATCCCGTTCGCTACGCAACGGATTGGCGAAAACCGGGCCGACGCCGGGCTTGTAGTCCAGCGATAGTCCCATGGGCTCCAGGATGGGCAGAAGATCGGCAAACAGGATGGCCGCATCGACGCCGAGAATGCGCTGCGCATCCAGGGCCGCCTGGGCCGCGCGATCCGGGTTCTTGAAAAATTCAAGGCTGGGCAGGTCGCCCTTGACCGCGTGGTATTCCGGCATGTACCGCCCCGCCTGGCGGTTCAGCCAGATGGGCGTGCAGTCCACCGGCTCGCCCCGGCAGGCCTTGAGGAATACCTTTTCCATGCGGCGCTCAGTAGAAAAATCCGCCGCACCTTAGCAAACGCCGCCAGCGACGGGCTACCGAACCACTCGCACCGGCAACAGCAGGCCCTAAAGTTCCTGAAGACGACGGATGAGTTCAAACCGACAGTCGGCTCGGGGATTGCCGTTCAGGCCCGGCATTCGCATCAGGCCTTGCGGGTTGCTCGACCTTGTGAAAGCTCACATCACCCAGACCCTTGACGCCGCGCCGCATGGCGGGAGACAAGGGCGCCTCTGCGAGCAGGGACGTGCGCTCGCACAGCAGCGTCTCTCCACCGGCGGCCAGATCCTGCAGGCGGCTCGCGAGATTTACGGGGTGGCCGATCACCGTGTATTCCAGGCGTTCGCCGCCGCCCCAGTCGCCCAGCGAGCAATAGCCGCTGGCGACGCCGATCTTGACGCGCGCCGAACCCGGGAGGCCGCGGCTCTGCCAGCGGGCCGTCAGCTTTTCGAGTTCTTCGGCCAGTTCCCTGCAGCAGCCGAGGGCATCGGTTACCAGTTGCCCGCGCGATGCGTTTCCCTCTTCCCCGAATACGAGCAGCACCCCGTCGCCTAGCACCTTGCTGAGCGCTCCGCCCCGCCTGCGCGTCACCCCCGTGATGCACTGCAGATAGCCGTCGAGCATCGTCGCCACTTCTTCCATCTGCAGGCGTTCGACCAACGTGGTGAACCCAGCCAGATCGGCGAATACGATCACCAGCCAGCGCCTTTCCAGCCGCGGCCGCTCGTTGGCGCCAACACGTTCGGCAAGAGTGTGTGGCAGGTATTTCTGCAAGCGCGTGTTTATAGCCCTGGCCCTGGTATGGTCCCCGTGGGTGGCAAGCACCCGGGAGAAGGCAACGTGCGCGACCAGCATGCAATACGCCAGCAGCAACAGCCCCGCAAACACGGAGGACGCCTCCGGCAATTCCGGCGGGACGCCAACCAGCATCCCGGCCGCCAGCGCCGGCGCACCGGCGGCAACGGTTCTGGCCACCTGCGGCAACCCTCCCTGCAGGGCGTTGCTCATGACCAGGATGATGCAGACGGCTTCCAGCAGGGGCTGCGGCAAACCCGAAGCGGCAAACAGGAAACAGGTGAGGGCGACTTCCGCGACGTGCAGCCGCAGATTCAGGCGCACACTACCTCTGCCTCCGCGCGAGATGCCATCGGCCACCGGCGGCCAGAGCGCGCACCAGCAGGTCACCGCCACCGCCTGGCCGAATTCCGGTTCCCCAAAAAGCAGAAAGCCGACCGCTATGACCGGAAAAAAGCCGTAACGGAATGGCCGCGCATTGGCTGCCAGACCTCTTTTGCCGGCACCCATGGCCGTTTGCAATACCGACGAACCAAACCTGCTCGGCATTGAAGCAGCCCGGACCCGAGCGGCTCCAGCAGCTAGTGCCGTTCCGTTACGTCAGCCAATGTCCCGACCGAGCGCGGGATCGAGGTCTTCCTCGTAATCGACGCCGGCCAGCCCGAATCCGAAGATCTTCAGGAAGTCTTCCTGGAAGCCGGCCAGGTCGCCCAACTTGGCAACGTTCTCCGTCCCCACCAGACCCCAGCGGCGCTTGACCTCGCCCTGGACCGGCTCCGAGAGTTCCACGTCGTCGACGCGGATGCGGCCCACCTCGTCAAGGCGCTGCGCGGCGCCCGTTGCAAGTTGCGTCGCGTACAGCCGGTAGATGTGCCGGATGCAGTCCTCGTGCACCCCCTGTTCCTTCATGACCTTGAACAGCAGCGCCATGTAGAGCGAAACCACCGGAATCGCGCTGCTCGCCTGGGTAACGACCCCCTTGAGAGATGCCACCCGCGCATTCCCGCCCAGCCCGGCCAGCCGCCCGGTGATGGCCGCGGCGGCGCGGTCGAGGTCTTCCTTCGCCTTGCCGAGCGTGCCTCCCCAGTAGATCGGCCAGGTCAGCTCGCTGCCGAGGTAGGTGAAGGCCACCGTCCGGAATCCGGGCGCCAGCAGGTCTGCCTGGGCCAACGCATCGATCCACATTTCCCAATCCTCGCCGCCCATCACGGCGACGGTGTTGGCGATGTCCTCCTCCGAGCCCGGCTCGAGGGCAACCTCGATGACTTCGCCCTTGTCCACGTTCAGCGATTTCATCCTCAGAGTGTCGCCGAGGGGCTTAAGGGCCGAACGATGCAGGAACCCGGTACGCGGGTGCCGGCGCACCGGCGATGCCAGGCTGTATACGAGGAGATCGATCTTGCCCATGTCGTTGCCGATGACCTCGACGGCATCCGCCTTCGTTTCGTCGGAGAACGCATCGCCGTCCAGGGTTCTGGCATAGCCGTCAACGGCTTCCTCGAAAGCCAGGTTGTTGTACCACCCCGCAGTGGCGGTGCGTTTCGAACTCGGCGGTTTTTCCAGCGACACGCCCAAAGTATTCGCCCCGCAACCGGCCGCCGCCACGATGCGGGAAGCGAGCCCGTACCCGCCCGAACAGCCCACTACGAGCGCATTCGCAACACCGGCATCAATCGGCCCCGCGGACTTCACGTATTCGATCTGTTCCGCGACATGCACAGCGCAACCCCGGGGATGTGCGGTGGTACAGATAAATCCACGGATACGGGGCTTGATGATCATGCAGAGAGTCCGACGCGGTTTGGGCGGCGCAATGATACATTGGGCCATGCACACTCGCTCGGCGCTTGGAGAGCCAACTCCGAAAAAGTGTTTCATGAGAGTTTCCGCCCCGGCGCACCGGAGCGCTGACGCGGTGCGCTAAAGCGCAGGGAACAACGGTTGGATGTACGATGAGAGCGGGTGTGAGGTGCGGGCCTCCAGCACCTTTAAAGCACTTCAGCGCGCTATGAATCCACCGACAGCGCGCTCGCTTAGCGTGCAGGAGGCCCGTACCTCGCGCCCGCTCGGCGCTCGGAATTCCGATTCGGCAAGTGATTTGTTCCACGCGAGGCTTTGTTCAGCCACGGGCCAGTCCCCGACCCCCTGCGCCTTCTCAGTCCTGCTTGCGAATATAGGTGACGATTCGAAAGGAGTACTCGTTAGCTGCATCCGCATCGTGATGTTCGGACGAAATCTCCTCCCATAGGCCCCAGTCAACCTCCGGAAACCAGGTGTCGCCCTCCAACTCCGCATCGATCCGGGTCACGTACAGGCGGTGCGCCACCGGCAACGCCAACTCGTATATCCGGGCGCCGCCGATTACGAAAACGGTATCGCCGTCGGATGACAGAACCCGCCGCGCGGCCACGTTCAGGGCCGCATCGAAATCTCCGACCACATCGATGTTCTCTGCTGCGTAATCCGCCCGGGTAGTCATCACGATATTGGCGCGCCCCGGCAGCGGCTTGTGCATCGACTCGAACGTCCGGCGCCCCATGATGACCGGCTGGCCCATGGTGGTACGCATGAAGTGCCGCATTTCATCGGGCAACCGCCAGGGCAGGCCGTTATCCCGGCCGATCACCCGGTTCCTGGCCATGGCCCAGATCAGCGCAATTTCCATTGGCCTGCACGCTCCGCGAGACGGAAGTAGGGAATTATAAGGTCACCAGATCAGCGGCTTCGAGCGCATTGGCGGCAACATCCATTCAACAACAAGGCGGAAATTCCGGGTTAAACTCCGCACCCCATAAAACCACTCGGATCAACCTGACATGAAACTCGGTATTGGCATCGGCCCGCTCGGGCCGCCAGGCGGCGCCAGCATCGTTGCGGTGGCGCAGGAGGCGGAAGCCCTCGGTTACGACACCGTCTGGTGCCCGGAAATCTACGGGGCCGACTGCTTTACGCCGCTTGCCTGGGTCGGCGCCAACACCTCGCGCATCAACCTCGGCACCTCGATCATGCAGATATCGGCGCGAACGCCGGCCAGCGCCGCCATGCAGGCCGCGACACTGGACTACCTGACCGAAGGCCGGCTGATTCTCGGCATCGGCGTGTCCGGGCCGCAGGTGGTGGAGGGCTGGTACGGGCAGCCGTATCCCAAGCCCCTGGCGCGTACCCGGGAGTGGATCGACATTTTCCGCAAGATCATCGCGCGGCGGGAGCCCGTGGCCTACGACGGCGATCACTACCAGTTGCCGCTGCCCGGCGGCACCGGTCTCGGCAAGCCGCTGAGGCTGATACTGCATCCCGTTCGCGATCACATTCCCCTCTACCTGGGCGCCGAGGGTCCAAAGAACGTTCGCCTCGGGGTCGAGCATTGCGACGGCTGGATTCCCATGTTCCTGTCGCCCTATCGCATGATGGAGGTTTACAAGGACGCCATGGCGCGCCGCACCAAAGACTTCGAAATTGCAGCCGTGGTGCCGGTCATTCTCGACGACGACGTCGACCGTGCCATGCAGTCGGTGAAACAGCAGGTCGGCTTCTACGTCGGCGGCATGGGCGCTAAGAACTTCAACGTGCACAAGGACCATGTCGGCCGGCTGGGCTTCGCCGAAGAAGCCGAGAGAATCCAGGAACTGTTCCTGTCCGGCCGGCGCGACGAGGCCATCGCCGCCGTGCCGGAGCAACTCTGCGACGAGATTGCCCTGATGGGGCCCAAGGCCCGGATTCGCGAGCGGCTGCAGGGCTGGCGCGACAGTCCCGTCACCATGTTGACGGTCGGCGCGTCAGACCCGGAAACACTGCGCTTCATGGCGGAGGAAGTGCTCTGACTCACTGGAAAAACGAATAACTGGAAAACTGGGAAACGGGGACGGAATCATGCGCGTACTGGCGGATGTCACGCGGGAACTGGCGGCGAAACGGCCCGACCACACCGCTCTTACCTATGTCAACGACGGCCGTAGCTGGACCTTTGCCCAGCTTGACGCCGAATCGAACCGCGTGGCCCAGGCGCTTCTTGCGGCGGGGGTCGAACCCGGAGACCGCATCGCCTACCTGGACCGGAACTCTCCGGAGTACTTCCCGTTCCTGTTCGGCGGCGCCAAGGTCAATGCCGCGTCCGTTGCGGTCAACTGGCGCCTCGCGGTCCCCGAGATGGAATACATCCTGAACGACAGCGCCTCGAAGGTGCTGCTGGCGGGCGAGGAGTTTCTCGACGGCATCGGCCAGATGGACCTGCCCGGCATCTCGACCATCGTCGTTCTCGGCGATCCCGGGGAAACCGGCTTTCCCACCTACGATCAGTGGCTGGCCGGTCAACCGGCCGTCGACCCCGAAGTGCCCGTCAACGACGAAGACACCTGCTACCAGCTCTACACATCGGGTACCACCGGACTGCCCAAGGGCGTCGAGCTGACCCAGTCCAATTTCCTGCACTGCCTGAAGGACAGCCTGGCAGCCCTGGAATTGGACGAAAACACGGTCAACCTGATCTGCATGCCGCTTTTCCACATCTCCGGCAGCGGCTGGGGCGCGGTCGGCATATTCCACGGCGCCCGAAGCCTGATGCTGCGCGATGTGGACCTGCCCCGGATCGTGAACCTCATCGGCGAAGAGCGCATCACGCACAGTCTCTTCGTGCCCGCGGTGCTGCAGTTTCTGCTGGCCGTACCCGGTGTGGGCGATGCGGACTACTCATCCCTCCATTCCATCACCTACGGCGCCTCGCCGATTTCCGAAAGCGTGCTGGTGGACGCCATGGACACGTTCGGCTGCAAATTCTTCCAGGCCTACGGGCTGACGGAAACGACCGGCGTCGTCTCCCTGCTGCACAACGACGATCACGACCCGGGCGGTGCGCGTGCCCATCTCCTGCGGTCTTGCGGCAAGCCCATCGACTCACACGAGGTTCGTATCATGGATACGGACAGCCTTGAGAAAATGCCGGAAGGGGAAGTCGGCGAGATCTGGGTCCGCGGCCCGCAGGTCATGAAGGGTTACTGGAACAATCCCGACGCCAACCGGGATGCGTTCGTTGACGGCTGGTTTCGCACCGGTGATGCCGGTTACCTGCGCGACGGTTACCTGTACATCCACGACCGGGTCAAGGACATGATCATCTCCGGCGGCGAGAACATTTATCCCGCCGAGATCGAGAACGTGCTGATGCAGCACGCCGGCATTGCCGATGCTGCGGTGATCGGGGTGCCGGACGACCGCTGGGGCGAGACCGTCAAGGCCATCGTCAAGCGGGCGGACGAGAGCCTCGGCGAAGAGGAGGTCATGAGCTACTGCCGCCAGCGCCTGGCCGGCTACAAGTGCCCGACTTCCGTGGACTGGGTGGAAGACCTGCCGCGCAATCCTTCCGGCAAGATCCTCAAGGTGGAGATCCGCAAGCCCTACTGGGCCGGGCGCGACCGGCAGGTTTCCTGACCCCGTCCGGGTCCGGGCCCCGGGCGGCAAGGCAATTGCTCTGTGCTGCGGGGCGAGGCCCTCAGCGGGGGTTCAGCGACCGATAGGCCGCCTGCAGAAGCTTGAAGCCGCGCAGGTCGCCCAGGAGGTTCCCTTCCATGCGGTTCATGACATAGGAAACGCAGAGCCGCGCATCCTGGTCCACCACCGCCGTCGAGCCGCCCCACCCGCCCCAGTAGGCGATATGCTCGTTCGGCCCCATGGGCAGGAGTTCGGTGGTCAGGCCATAGCCCATCCCGAAACGCAGCGGTACGCCCAGCACCAGGTCCGGGCCGAAGGTCTGTTCCTCGAAGATCGCCCGGCAGCCCGCTTCCGACATGAGGCGCTTTCCGGCAGCCACGCCCAGGTTGGCGGCAAGGGTCTGCACGGCAGCCACGGATCGGGCGTTGCCGTGCCCGTTGGCCGCGGGAATCTCTGCCTGCCGCCAGCCGGCAGTAGCGGACGCGCTGGCTTTGATTGCCGGATTGGCGAAGGTGCGAGCGGCGATGGAGTCTTTCTCCGCCTCTGCCGCCGGGCTTTCGGCCGGCGGCACCAGTTCCCCGATCCGGTGATGATGCTCAGGATCCGTGCCGATATGGAAATCGGCGCCGAGCGGCTCGGCGAGTTCCCGGCGAAAAAAGCCGCCGAGCGTCGAACCCGTAACCCGGCGCACCACCTCGCCGATCAGGTATCCCTGGGTGAGCGCGTGGTAGCCGCTGGCCGTTCCCGGCTCCCACCAGGGTTTCTGACGGGCGAGCGCTGTCACCACTTTTTCCCAGTCGTAAGCGTCGTCCCCAACAATCGGTTCGTCCATGCCCGAGAGCCCCGCGGAGTGGCTCAGGAAGTGGCGCACCTCCACTCTTTCCTTGCCGTTGGCAGCGAATTCCGGCCAGTACTTCTTTACCGGCGCATGCAGGTCGAGTTCGCCACGGTCGGCAAGCAGCAGCATGGTCAGGGCGGCCATGGTCTTGGTGGTGGAATACACGTTGACGATGGTGTCTTCCTCCCAGGGCAAGGTCCCGGCACGGTCGCGCCAGCCGCCCCAGAGGTCGACGACGGTTTCGCCCTCGAGCGTCACCGCAACGGATGCGCCCACATCGTCCCGTTCCGTGAAGTTCTCTTTGAAAGCCTCTCCGACGCGCTCGAAACCAGGCGCGCAACTGCCGTGAATGTTCAGTGTTCTTCTCCTAAACCCCTTATTCGCAGATAAGGTTCTCAAATGAGTGAATAGCGCACCCGGTCGCCGTTTTCTCGTCGGGTTGGGACATCGCCCCGTTAGTCGGTGCGCCGAACGTTGTCCCTGGCGCCGGGGCCGCCCCCGCCGGGCGAGGAAGCGAACCTTACAGACAACCCCCGGCACCTGCCAACAGCCGAAGCCTTGTCCACACCGCCGCGCACAATCACAATGGCGGCGGAACAGAAGGAGGACTCCATACCATGCTCGCAATCACCGCCCTCTATGCCGGCATCCTGGTCGCCATCAACATCTACCTGCAATTCATGGTCGGCGCCATGCGCGGCAAGACCGGCATCTCGCTGCTGCACGGCGACAACATGGAACTCGCCACCACAATTCGCCGGCACGCCAACTTTCTCGAGAACGTGCCCCTTACGCTGGTTCTCATGGGCATCGTCGAGATCAACGGCGGGAATGCGTTGCTGCTGCACGTGCTGGGCGCCCTGCTGGTGGTGGCGCGCGTCGCACATCCCCTCGGATTGAACCCTGACCGGCCGACCCACCCGCTGCGTGCCATCGGGGCGGGCGTCACCCTGCTCGTGATGATTGTCCTGGGCGGGGTCGCCCTCTGGCAGGCGATTGGCGCCTTGCAGGCGTAAAATCCGGCCTGGCGTGCCGGGAGCCCGCACCGTATACCCACCCGGCGCATCAGCGTGGATCGGCCAGGGCCCGCACGATCCGGGGTCGTTCGCCTGCCGGGCTGACGCGCGATACCTCCACGCGTGCGCAGCCGTTGTATTCCGCATAGTCCCGAACGGCCGCCGAAAAGGCCGCATCGAAAGCCTCACCAGCCGGTTTCTCGAGGTGCAGATGCCTGATCTCGAAGACGCCGGAGGCGCGGTGCGCCTTGCAGTCCATCCGCCCGACAAACGTATCGCCAAACAATAGCGGCAGGCAGAAGTAGCCCCAGCGCCGCTTTGCCTCGGTAACGTAGCATTCGAGCTGAAAGTCGAACTCGAACAGCCCGAGCCCGCGGTCGCGCTGAATGATGCTGTTGTCGAAGGGCGAAAGGATGCGCACCACGGGCGGGGGCTTGCGCGGGTGCTCGGCAAGGGTTTCGGGCAGCCCGTAGAAAAGCTTGCCGTCGGCTGCCTCAGCGGTTGCCAGCGACCCGTTGCGAACCCGTTCGGTGAGCAATGCCTTGACCGCGGCGCGCGTAGGCGCATTCCTCTTCCCCAGGCAGATGCCGTAGGTGAAGGTGCGCCGGGCGGCGACTCCGTGCGCGCGCAGGGTGGTGTCGATGAAGTGCGCGGCGTGCTCTTCCACCGATGGCTCCGATGTGACTGCATCGCCCGGCAACGTACGTTCGGCAAGGTCGTATACCTTTTCGAACCCGTCGCGGCGCACGCACATCAGGTCGCCCTGCATGAAAAGCTGCTCCAGGGCGCCCTTGGCCGGTTTCCAGTCCCACCAGCCGGGCGACCCGCGCGGGCTGTCCACGAAGTCCCTGGCGCGCAACGGCCCCTCATCCCGAATCCGGTCCCGCACCGTGCGCATCACCTTCGGCTCCCGGGAGCGCATCCAGCGCTCTTCGCCGTTCCTGAACGCGCGCATCGCCGGCAACGAAAACCGGTAGTCGCGCATGGGCAGGTAGGCGGCGGCGTGGCTCCAGTATTCGAACGCCTCGCCGCGCCGGATGAGCCGGTTGACATGCTCGTCCCGGTAGCCGTTTACCCGTGACCAGAACGTGTGGTGATGGGCGCGGGCCACTACCGAGATGGTATCGATCTGGACGTAGCCCAGC
The DNA here is from genome assembly GCA_963663395.1 of Pseudomonadales bacterium. Lineage (GTDB taxonomy): Bacteria > Pseudomonadota > Gammaproteobacteria > Pseudomonadales > Azotimanducaceae > Azophilus. Next base: position 877,095 of record OY760226.1, on the reverse strand, counting down.
CGGTAGAGTGTCTTGCGTACCCCATCGAGTCCGCGCCCCAGCCTGCGCCGCCCGATCAGTCCCTGGTGGGCGAGCGCAATGCGCCGTAAGGCCCTCGGTGACGTCAAGACCCGCTTCCGCTATCCGATGTCATCCTGGGCAGCTTCCGTCGCTCGTCTTTTGTGGAACAAATCTCCCACGTCCGGCAGCGAGCCGGCATTTTCCCCCGCACTATAGTGCGCCGCTTTAGCGCGCCGCTGCGGCGTCCCGGCGCGCTAGTTCGCCCCGGTCGGCACCTCGTTGAACGGTATGCCCTTGTCGAGCCGCGGCTCCTGGGGCATGCCCAGTACCCGCTCGGCGATGATGTTGGCCATGATCTCGTCGGTGCCGCCGGCAATGCGCATGCCCGGGATGGCCATGAAAGACAGGGGAAACGCACCGGACGGGTCCGAATAATCCCCCTCCCAGACGGCACCCGACATTTCCATCAGGTCCATGGCGAACGAGGCCATGTCCTGGGCCATGGGTGCGGCCACCAGCTTGCCGATGGAATTTTCAGGCCCGGGCGTCTCACCTCGGGACAGGGCGGACAGCGCGCGGTAGCCGGTGTACTTGAGACCGGAGCGCTTGCAGTACCAGTCGGCGATCTTCGCCCGCACGGCGGCATCCTCGATGGCCGGCTTGTCGTCGATGGTTACCGTCTGGGCCAGCTTGATGAACGACCGGAAATCGCCGCCCCCGCCGCCGCCACCGCCGGTACCGATCGCCAGGCGCTCGTTCATCAGGGTGGTGATGGAAACCTGCCAGCCCTGACCGACGGCGCCGAGCCGCTGTGCATCGGGGATGCGTACATCCGTGAAATAGACTTCGTTGAAATTGGCGTCGCCGGAAAGCTGCTTGATCGGCTTCGTCTCGATGCCGGGGGATTTCATGTCAAGGAAGAAATACGACAGGCCCTTGTGCTTGGGCACGTCGGGGTCGGTGCGCACCACCAGGATGCCGTAGTCGGAATAGTGCGCGCCGGAGGTCCAGATTTTCTGGCCGTTTATGACCCAGTCGTCACCGTCCTTCTTCGCCTTGGTGCGCAGGGCCGCCAGGTCCGAGCCGCCGGCCGGTTCGCTGAACAGTTGGCACCAGATTTCCTCGCCGCTGGCGAGCTTCGGCAGGTAACGGCGTTTCTGCTCTTCCGTCGCCCAGGCCATCAGCGTGGGCGCCGCCATGCCCTGGCCGATGCTGAACACGCCGCCGGGCAGCGGGCCGTACTTGGCTTCCTCCTGGTTGTAGATCACCGACTCGATGGCGGAGGCGCCGCGACCGCCGTATTCCTTCGGCCAGCGGATACAGGCCCACCCCGCGTCGTACTTGCGCTGCTGCCAGAGTTTCGACTGGGCCATCATGTCCAGGCCCGCGAAATCGTCTTCGTTCGGCACGTTGTCGGTGAGCCAGGCACGGGCCTCTTCGCGGAATTCGGCTTCTTGCGCGGTGTCGTTGAAATCCATGTGTTCCTCCTGCCTGCCGTCAGGCCACGTTGCTCTGTTCGATTGCTGTCACCAGCTTGTCCTGCCATTGGCCTTCGCTGCCGATGTTGACGGACAGGAGTTTTGCCCGCCGATAGAAGAACTGGCAGTCGAACTCCCAGGTGTAGCCCATGCCGCCATGGGTCTGGATGTTCTCCTTGGACGCATAGTAATACGCCTGTGTGGCCGACACCCGGGCGGTGGCCGCCGCCAGCGGCAGGTCCGGCGCATCGGTGTCCAATGCCCAGGCGCCGTAGTAGCAGTTCGAACGGGCCAGAGCATTGTTGACGTAGGCATGGGCCAGCTTGTGCTTGATGGCCTGGTAGGAAGCGATGGGCCGGCCGAAAGCAAACCGGCCCATGGCGTATTCCTTGCCCATCTCCAACGCGGCATCGGCGCCGCCGACCTGTTCCCAGGCGAACAGCACTGCGGCGCGGTCGAGCAGTTTCTGCGTCGCCGCCCAGCCGGTGCCGGGGGCGCCCAGGGGCTCGGACGCCGCATCGCTGAAGTCGAGACGCGCGTGGCTACGGGAGAAATCCAGCGTGCGCTGGGGCGTTCGGGTCACGCCCGGCTGATCGAGTTCGACCAGGTTCAGGCTGGCCCCGTCGCCGACGCCGGCGCTGCCGGCGCTATCGCTGGCCGAGGCCACCACGGCGACATGAGCGATGTCGCCGTCGGCAACCGCAACCTTGCTGCCGTTCAGGGCGCCGTTCGAACCGGTAGTCTTCAAACCGGCTGCCGTCGCGCGCCCCGGCCCTTCGGCAAGCGCAAAGGTACCGATCGCCTCACCGCTCGCCAGTTTCGGCAACCATTGCTCTTTCTGTTCGGCACTGCCCGCCATGAGCAAGGCTTCGGTGGCCAGATAAACCGACGAGGAGAACGGTATCGGCGCCACGGCACGCCCCAGTTCTTCGGCGATTACCACCAATTCCACGTAGGAGAGCCCGAGCCCGCCGTACTCCTCCGGAATCACCGTGGCGGTCCAGCCCATCTCGGCTACCTTGCCCCAGAGTTCCGCATCAAAAGCGCCGCTGTTTTCAAGTGCGTCGCGCACTTTGCCCATCGGGCAATGATCAGCCAGAAATCCGCGTGCCTGGTCGCGCAAAAGCTTCTGTTCGTCAGAGAACTCGAAGTTCATTGTCCCCTCGTCGGTTCCATGGAAAAAAACGAGCCCGCAATTCTCCACACTTTGGGGTCAAAACGCGAGTCCGCTAGCCCGCATATCGCACCAAGGGCCGCGATCATCGCGCCGGATTTTGCTCTTCTGCGCGTGCTCGCGACCGGAAGCATAGCCCCGCCTATGGTGGAGGGAGCATGTGCGCGCAGAAGGGCAAAAGACAAGCGAGGGCGTGGCCAGCGCGCTTTGTACCTGGTAAAACCTTCGCAAACATGATTACAGCCAAGCAAAAACCAACAAAATTCGTGAATTCAATAATCAGCTTGGTGCAATATGCGGGCTAGGGCAATTCGGCGTACTCCTGCGCCATCGTCCGCAGCAGGGCCGCCTCGGCTACAGCGGTATTGCCATCGGCAAGGTGGCGCCGCTCCAGTTCAACCGCATGCCGCAGCAACTCCGGAACCGGGTTACGGCCGGACGACAGTTGCACGATTGCCTGCTGATAGTAGGCCTCCACATCCGCCAGCGCCTCGGCCCGCTGCACCTGCAACCGAGTGTTCGGGCGCAGCCTGGCGGTTTCGGACCGCAGACCGGTCAAGCGGGTTCGCCACGCGGCGATGAGCCCGCAGGTTGCAAACGCATCACCTTCGCCGGCCGGTTCGGCCCGTCCCGCCAGGAATGCGCCGGTTTTCTCGAGGTACTCGCAGGTGTCGACAAAAGCACACGTACGAGAGTCGTCCGCACCATGCAGTCCGACCATTTCCCCCACGCGGGAGCGCAGGACGGCCCGGGGATCCTGACGCGCATCAATCGCTCTCCGGGACAACAGGCGGGCATCGAGTTCCGCTTGCATCCGACGACGGTCCGCCGAATCGTGGCGCCCGTCGCCAAGCGCCCGAAGCTCTGCCCGCTGCAGGGCGATCTCCTGATCGAGCCGCGCAATCGCGCCAGCGTGATCAAAGTTCGGCGGCAACCGGTTCACCCCGGCTCCCTGCGCCACTGCCGCAGGGACCGGGAGCGAACCTGCGCCCTCCGGCGGGCGCCCGTCTCCCGCCGGTGCCAGGAAGTAGGCCATGACAACGTCGTTGACCACCGGATCGCGTCCGTCAACTCCAATGGTCATTTTCACTACACAGTCCAGACGGCTCCGTTCCCGATCCAAGTGCACCACCCGGACAGAGCCGTCGGCATCGTCGAATTCGAGTTGTCGCACATCGCCGGCGTGCGAAATTTCCAGCAGGACGTTGCCGTGGCTGTCCCGGTTGAACGCGTAAGCGGGTTCGTTCATGGACACGACTGGGCGGCCGGCAAAGACCGCAAGGTCCGGACGGCGGGTGTCGAAACAGGCCGAGTAAACCGAGTCGAGGGTTGCTTGCCCAGCCAAAATGGAAACCTTGCGCAGCAATTCCGTATCAAGGGCTCCTTGTCCGTCACTGAAAAATGCTCGCACTTGCTGCAGCGCACTGTCTGTGCCGCGTTCGAGCCAAACACCGTCAATCCTCAAGCCGGCATGGCCAATTTGCCCGAGCCGGTCACCCACGACGACATTGACGGCGCCTCGTTTGAACATGCCGTCTAGCTGCTGAACGACGTTGCGCTGCACCGCCTCATGGGTCATTCGGGACAACCGCAACTTCGGGTTTACCACACCGACGCGATCGGGAGCCGGAAGCGGAACACCGAGGTCACGCAGCGTCACGATGTCGGCGTCCGGCAGCTGGTCCGGGCTCCGCTTCGAGAATCCGTATTCGTCTGCGCTTGCGCCGACGGCTTCCCGGGCAGCCAGCGCATTGATGATTGCCCCAAGCACCAACGCGGCGCGATACGCCGTGTAGTCGTAGATCGCCGTTCCTCGCACGTGCGGGTGCGAGTACGCGCAGGCCTGCTGCGCCTCCCCGCTGGGCAGGAAGTCCTCCAGGAACCAGTTGACGCCGGCGCCGACTGCCCGCAGGGAGCTGCCTCCCACCGCGATACGTCGGAAAACGGCCCTGGCCAACTGCTCGCCGCCGGCCGCCAGCAGCGATTCACGGCAACTTCCGTCGGCACCCCGGTTCTCGACGCCGCTCGAACCTTCGGTGTTGCCGGGCGCCAGTGCCATGGCGCTGCCGACCTTCACGATGACATCCCGCAGTTGGCGGCCTTCAGGGCGTTTGCCCAGCGACATAAGATCCTCAAGGAAGGTCGGGTCGGCGCGGACGGCACTTGCAAGCGCCCGGCCCGCGATTGAGCTGGCCAGGCTCGTGCCACTCACTTCCGGAACTACGCCGCTTGATTCGAGTTGCCGATCGATGACTCTGGCGACAATGCCGGCGGCTTCTTCCCTTGTCACCAGATGGCTGCCTGCCAGGCCCGCGGCGAGGATGTCATCTTTGACCGTTCGGGCAATTCGGCCCAGGTCCAGAAACCTGCCCGCATAGGGAACCAATCGGCAACATTGCCGCACCCGCAGGTCGACCAATCGGTGCAGCGCCTCGGTGGCATTGCCCGGTACCGTCGACCGGAAATACAGGCGCGACACATTGATGTTGCATTTGTTGAAATCCGCCTGCAATCGTGCGGCGCTGTCAATGACTTCCAGCACATGCCGCGCGCGCAGGGGTTTTCCACGCGCCTGACGGCGAAACATGTCCGGCTCGAGCGCCGCCCGTGACACCTCATCACCGAATTTCCGACGCAGCGATTCGGCAAACACACCTGTCACAGCGCGGTTTGCAGCTGATCGGAACCACGCGGCCCCGCAGGCCATGCATCCCGTACGGACAATCAGCCCATCGTGACCGTTTGACAGGCTGATCGCAGAGCGGCTGCCGGACTGTTCGGCAGCCGCCGCAGCCGTTGCCTGGAAGACGTCAAGATCAATCACGTGACGGCTCTCGCAAACCCGGCGTCGGTTTCCATCGCACTTTGCGACTGCGCAATCTGTTTCGGGTGGCCATGCGGCGATTGGACTGCGTTGGCGTGAAATAGTTTTCGACAATTCAACGAAATGAACATGGCCCCCAACAGGTCACGTTCGCGGGGCCAGCCGCTGGGCGCCGCCTCGCCACCTTCCCACGCGGAGATCGTGGAAACTCATGGGACAGGACACTAAGATTGGGCATGGCGTCACCAACCGCGAACTACGTCGAGCTAGGCTTCCTCCGAGCCGCTGCCGTCGCGCCTGAAATTCACCTGGCAGAACCGCTGGCCAACGCCGCTGAGATCGTTCACCAGCTCAAGCAGCTCGAGTCGAGCGGTGTGGCGCTGGCCGTGTTTCCCGAACTCTGCCTTACCGGGTACAGCTCCGAAGACCTGCTGCTCTCGGCCAAGCTGCTCGCGGATACGCGTGTGGCACTCGAACGGATCAGGAAGGCCGGCGGGCCCATTACCGTGGTCGTGGGCACGCCCTGGCCGAGCCCAGACGGCAGGCTGTTCAATGCCGCTGCGGTCATCGCCGGTGGCCGCATCGCCGGCATCGTTCCCAAGACGGCCTTGCCCAATCACGCCGAGTTTTACGAGCGCCGCTGGTTTGCTTCCGGCGCCGGCGTGGACCTCGAGGACGATACGGAATTCGGCCGCCTCCGCATCTGCCCGAACCAGGTGTTCGAGGTCGGGCCCTGCCGTTTCGCCATTGAACTCTGCGAAGACCTGTGGGCGCCGGTGCCGCCCGCCGCCGGCCACTGCCTGGCGGGCGCGGAATTGATCCTCAACCTGTCCGCCAGCAATGAACTGGTGGCCAAGGCCGACTACCGTCGCGACCTGGTGCGCATGGCGAGCGCCCAGTGGCTGTGCGGATACCTGTACGCCGGCGCTGGCCTCACCGAATCGAGCAAGGACCTGGTTTTCGGCGGGCATCTTCTGGCCGCGGAGAACGGCCGCCTGCTCCGCGAGAGTGAGCGTTTCAAACTGGGCGCCAACGTGCTTACCGCCGACTTCGACCTCGACCGGCTGCGCCGCGACCGCATGCGCAACGGCACCTTCGCCAATGCCGCCCGGCCCGAAGGCTATCGCCGCATACGGCTCGCAGGCGAAATCCCGGCCCTGACCAACCTCGACCGCGTACACGACGCTCACCCGTTCGTCCCCAGGGACGAATCAGAGTTTGACGCCCGGGCCCGTGAAATCCTGAGCATCCAGGCCGGGGGGCTGGGCCGCCGGCTGCTCGGCTCGCCGGCGGATCAACTCGTGATCGGCCTGTCCGGCGGGCTCGATTCGACGCTCGCCCTGCTGGTCTGCCTGGATACGCTGCACCAGCTCGACCTTCCGCCGGCAAGCCTGCACGCGCTCTCGATGCCCGGCCCCGGAACCAGCCCGCACACCAGAACGTCCGTCGAGCAGCTTGCGGCGGCGACGGGAGTGGTCCTGCGCGAGATCCCCATAGGCGCCGCTGTCGCCCAGCATCTCAAGGACCTTGAACACACCGGCGAAGACGATGTGGTTTTCGAAAACGCGCAGGCCCGGGAGCGCACCCAGCTGCTGTTCGACTATGCCAACCAGGTCGGCGGCATCGTCGTCGGCACCGGCGACCTCTCCGAACTGGCGCTGGGCTGGTGCACCTTCAACGCCGACCACATCGCCGGCTACAACGTCAACGCCGGCGTGCCGAAAACCCTGGTGTCGTACCTGGTGCGCTGGTACGCGCGCCACCGCGCGGGCACCGAGCTTGCCGGCGTTCTCGACCGGGTGCTGGACACGCCCATAACGCCCGAGCTGTTACCGCCGCGCGACGGCAGGATCAGCCAGGAAACGGAAGCGATTATCGGGCCCTACGAACTGCACGACTTCTTTCTCTATCACTACGTTCGCGACGGATTCGAGCCGAGGAAGATTTACGAACTGGCCAGGCTCGCGTTCGACGGCCGCTATGAACCGGCCACAATCCGGCAGTGGATGAAGCTGTTCTTCGAGCGCTTCTTCAGCCAGCAGTTCAAGCGCACCACACTGCCGCCCGGCCCGAAAGTCGGCAGCGTGAGCCTTTCGCCGCGCGGCGACTGGCGAATGCCCGACGAGGCTTCCGCCGATGCGCTGGTCGCGGAGATCGACGGGTATTGATCGGCACAAGGAGGCAAGCGCCAAACGCTTGCGGCATGCCCGGCAGGCACGGGATTGCGGCAGGAGACAAATGAAAATGCGAAACAAGAGGTTTATCGCCGCCATCCCCGGCGTCCTCGCCGCCATCCCCGGCATCCCTGCCGCCGTCCTCATCGTGTTCGCCGGCTGGACGCCGGGCGCGCTTGCCGTCGACGCCCCGCCCTGCGGGGAGACGGGCGTCTGGATACAGATTCTCGGTGCCGGCGGCCCGGAACTCGACGACACACAAGGCGCCTCCAGCTATGTCGTGTGGCTCGACAACCGCGCGCGCCTGCTGGTGGACACGGCGCCCGGAGCATCGGTGCGCTTCGACGAGATCGGCGCGCGCTTCGAAGACCTCGATGCCATCGTGCTGACGCACCTGCACGCCGATCACAGCGCCGATTTCCCGTCGTTCATAAACGGGGGCCGCTTTGTGCAGCGGGACCGGCCCCTGACCGTACTCGGGCCGGACGGCGACGACACCTTTCCCGACACGAAAACCTTCGTCAGCCGCATGATCGGCCCGAACGGCGCCTTTCCCTACCTGGCCGACTCACTCATCCGCAAACCCGGCGGCGGATACCGGCTGCAGGTGCGCAACGTCCCCGCCAAGGGGCGACAGCGCTGGGCCGGCTTCGGCTCCGACCACCTGGGGCTCACCGCGATTCCGGTGCATCACGGTGGCGTGCCCACCCTGGCCTGGCGCGTCGAGGCGGCGGACAAATCCATCGTGTTCGCCGGCGACTTTTCCAACCAGAAGGATCTGATCGCCCGGTTCGCCAAGGATGCGGATGCCCTGGTGGTTTCTCACGCCTTGCCGGAAACGGCCCGGCCGGCGGCCCGGGAAGAATTCGCGATACCCAGCAAGCTCGGCCGCGTCGCGGCCCGGGCGGATGCCCGCATGCTGTTGCTGGGCCACCGCACCAACACGACCCGGGGGCGTGAGTCCCAGAGTATCGAGGCGATCGAGAGAGAATACCTCGGGCCGGTCATCTTCGCTGACGACCTGGAGTGCTGGGGTCTATAATGCGCTCCCCGGGTCGGCAGGCGCCGGGGCCACCGAATCCGGAGAAAGGCAGGTATCCATGGGCAAAGGGGACATTCGCTCGAAGCGCGGCAAGATCAGCCGGGGCACGTTCGGCGTCCGCCGGAAGAAGAAACGCCGGAAAACGGCCGACAAGCCTCGATCCTGAGTCGGTTCAGCATTTCCGCCGGCTTTCGCGTACGTCGGGGCCGAGCAGCCGCGGCCATCCGGCCGTTCACTCGTCGACTCCGACTTCCGCAGCCCCCTGAATCCGTGACCCGCTTGCCGGGACGTCGGCGCTATCGTCCGGTATTCGCTTTCAGGTAATCGTACGCAACGTTCGCCATCGCCCTGACCCCCGGTACCAGCGCAGCTTCGTCCGCGTAAAAGAAAGGTGAGTGATTGGGGATAGTCTCTTCGGGCGGAACATCCGCCGGCCGCACACCGATGGCGAAGTAGAATCCGGGGATCTTTTCCTGAAAGAAGGAAAAGTCCTCCGCGCCGGTCTGTCGCGGCCCGGTGGTCACGTTTTCCTTCCCGTAAACGCGCTCCAGCGTAGGCACCATGGCCGCGGTGAGCTCCGGATCGTTGTAGGTAACCGGCACGCCGCGGTCAATGGTGACGTCCACCTCGGCACCGAGCGCGCCGCCGACACTGGTCGCGATCTCACGAACCTGCCGGTGGATCAGTTCGCGGGTTTCCACATCGTAGGTTCTGATCGTTCCGGTGAGCTTCGCCCGGTCGGGAACGATGTTGAAGCGCATGCCGCTCTCGAAGGTACCCACCGTAACAACCGCGGGAGAAACCGTGATGTCCACCTGCCGGCTGACGATGGTCTGCAGGGCCGTGACGATCTGCGCCCCGGCAACGATCGGGTCCACGCCCTCCCAGGGACGGGCGCCGTGGGTCTGCTGCCCGACGATCTCGATCTCGTAGCTCTGGGCACTGGCCATGGCGCCGCCGGAGCGGTAACTGGCGACACCAACCGTTCCCGCCTGGAAGACGTGCAGGGCGAAGATCGCATCGACATCCGGATTCTCCAGGACGCCCTCCCTTATCATCACCTCCGCCCCGCTTTCTTCACCCGCGGGGGCCCCCTCCTCGGCTGGCTGAAAGATGAACTTCACGGTGCCCGGCAGTTCTTCCCGCAATCCGGTGAGTACGCTCGCGACGCCCATCAGGATGGCGACGTGGTTGTCGTGGCCGCAGGCGTGCATGACGCCGACTTCCTTGCCGAGATAGTCGGCGGTGACCTTGGAGGCGTATGGCAGGCCGGTCTGTTCCACCACGGGCAAGGCGTCCATGTCGGCCCTGAGCGCCACCACCGGGCCCGGTTTTCCGCCGCGCAGGACACCGACCACGCCCGTGTTGGAAACGCCGGTGGTGACCTCCAGGCCCAGGTCGTTCAGGTGGGCGGCGACCAGCTTGGCGGTGCGGTATTCGCGGTTCGACAGTTCCGGATGCTCATGCACATCCCTGCGCCAGGCAACCACCTGGGCTTCGACGGCGGCCGAGGCCTCATCGATCGCGTCGTAAAACTCGTCGGCGTGGACCTGGCCCGCCGCGGCGAGGCTGCAAAGCAGCGTCATGAGTGCGGTTGCCTTGCCGAGCCCCGTCAAGGGCACGCGGTGCGGCCGCGGTCTGGCGGAGTTCGTCTCGAAAGCAGTCAATCCGGAAGCGACGGGAGCACCGGTGGAATGCCGACCTTTCATCATCGTCCTCACGAAATCCATGGATCGCCGCATGGTAACCCAACCTGGGCGCCCGTGGCGTTCCGTTGCCCCCTGCACCCGCCGCGACCATAATGCCGTCCCCGCAGGTGAACCGGAGAAACCCCGATGGAATTCGACCTCGCCATGACCGATGCGCTGCTCAGCACCACACGAGCGGTACGCAAGCGCCTGGACCTCGAGCGGCCCGTGCCACGGGCGATCATCGATGAATGCCTGGAACTCGCCGTGCAGGCGCCCACCGGGTCGAACTCCCAGACCTGGCGCTGGGTGGTCGTCGATGATGCCGAGAAGCGGCGCGCCCTGGCCGACCTGTACCGCAAAGGCGCCGCACCCTACCTGGCCGGCGCCCTGGACCAGGCAGAGGATGCGCAAAGCCAACGGGTATTCGACTCCGCCATGTACCTGATGGAGCACCTGCAGGAGGTGCCCGTGCACGTCATCCCCTGCGTGGCGGGCCGGCCGGAAGGAAACATGCCCGTCACGCTGCTGGGCGGCTTGTTCGGCTCCATCTTCCCCGCGGTGTGGAGCTTTCAGCTTGCACTGCGCGCCCGGGGGCTGGGCTCGACACTCACCACACTGCACCTCATGGAAGAATCGGCGACCGCCGAACTGCTCGGCATTCCGGACGACGTCATGCAGGTCGCCCTGTTGCCGGTGGCCTATACGAAGGGCACCGACTTCAAGCCGGCCAGGCGCCCGCCGGTGGCGAAGATCACCCACTGGAACCAGTGGTAACGGCCCCCCGACCCGAATCGATGGGAGCTCCGGACGGACAAAGCGACACGGGTGCGGGCGGCCCGTCGGCCGGTTCGGGTTCCGGGGTTCGGCCGGACCTGCCGGCCTCGAAACAGCGGGCAGGCTGGAAGTTTATCGCTACGTGGATCGCTTTCGCGATTACCCTGATACTGACCGTCTGGCTGGGCGTCGAGATCGTACTTGAGACCAAGGGGTTCGGCTGACAGTTTCCGCCCCGGTGCGGAGATTTTTCGGGACACCCTTTAGGAATTTGCTCTCCAAAACGCCGAGTGGGCATGAGGTACGGTCCTCCTGCACGCCAAGCGAGCAGGCTGTCGGTGGATTCCGGGCGCGCTGACCTGCTTTAAAGGTGCCGGAGGCCCGCACCTCACGCCCACTCTCATCGTACAGCCAACCGTCGTTCCCTGCGCTTTAGCGGGCATGCGGGGCTTCCCATCGGGGCGTTCAGTCAGGCGCTACGGCAGCCTTGCAGGGAGGTCCGCCAGCAGGGTCTCTGCACGCGCAGTCATCTCCCGTTCCATCGATTCCATGGCTTCGACCAGGCGAAACTGCGCTGTGGCTCGCTTGAGGTTTTCGCCGGGGCTGGCTGTCTTGAAGTAGACATTGTCCTGGAGATGGTCCGTAAGAAACCGGACCCCGAGCATGAACGTGGTGTAACGGGGGGCGAATACCAGGTCTTCCGCGTTGGCGGCCACTCTGGCTTCGCCGAGGTATCCCCGTGCCGCGGCCTCGAATCGCGAGGGGTGGGGACGACTGCCGGACATCGAGCGGACCAGGTCGCCGAATTCCCACGCCCAGTTGCCCCACATGACCGTGTCCAGGTCCAGTACACCGGCTGCATTGCCCGCCCCGTCCAGCACCAGGTGCTCGATTCTGCAGTCCCCATGGATGTAGCCGGTGCGCTTGTGGAACCGGTCGGCAAGCGTGCGCCTGGCGTCCACCGCCGCGGCGAGATCCGCCCGCGCTCCCCGGCATCCATCGAACTCGTCCAGGTAGTGGCCGAGTTGCAGGAAGCCCGGGATGCTGTCTTCGAGCCGCGGACCTTCAAGGTCCTGCAGCCAGCGGTAGGTACGGCCGAAGCCGGTTCCGGCAACGAAGGCGTGACGGTCGTTTTCCACGGAGGTCAGTGCGCTGGCTCCCGGCAGATAGGTCCACAGGCGCCAGGTTTCGCCGGCGACCCGGGCGAAGGACCTGCCTGCCGCGGTTGGAATCAGGGTGGGCGCCCAGGCGCGCTGTTTCCGGGAAAGGTGGCCGGACACCCGGGCGACGTTTTCCATGAGCAGGTCCGTATCGCGGAACACCGAGCCGTTGACCCTCTGCAGTACCAGGGGGTCGCCCTCGCCCTGGACGAGAAAGGTATCGTTGATCAATCCCTCGCCGACGGGCCGGATTTCCGCGGCGCGATGCCAGGCGTCCAGCAGGACCTTCCGGGGACTCACCGCCGCTCCAGCCAGGCCGCGACGGCCGGCGCCACGGCAACGATGTACTCGCCGGACGGTGTTGCCGCAGCCGCGGCCGTCGCGCACGCCGTTGCCCGTTCGCCGCTTCCTTCGAGTACATCGACAACGGTCGACAGCAGCTCCGCCAGATTGCCCAGCGGCGCCTCGAGTTCGGGCAGGACATTTTCGGAACGGCAGATCGCCAACAACCGTTTGCACTCGTCGCGCAAGGGTTCGCCGCCGCTCTCGAGCAACCGCGCGAACCGCTGCGCGGCAAAGCTCTCCGGCAGCAGCGCATCCACCGGGCGATTCAATGGCGTATCCACATCATAGGGCCGGGGTGTCGGTATCTCGTTGCCTTCGATACGGGCTTTCAGAACCTGTTCGCCGAGCAGGCGCGCATACCACTTGACGGGTTCCAGCAACTCCACCGCATCGAGTTGAGCATCGGCCACACCAGACTCCCCCAGAAGCCGGCGGCTTGCCCGCTTCACGTCCGCGAGGCCGGTGCCGGCAAGCCGGTCGAGAGACGCTTCGAGGCGTTCAACGATGCCGCCCCGCGGTATTTCGACAGACCACAATCTCTCGGCAATCACCGGCATCCGGGACCACAGGCGCACCGGCAACAGCCGTTCGTCCACCAGCTCCGACCACAGGCAGGCCTCGCCGCCGAGCACCTGTCCCGCCAACGCGCAGCCTGGCACGGTTCCTGCCCCGGTCAGTCCCGGAACCGCAGCCGAGTCCGAGTCGTTCGTGCCTGAAGCCGCCCGTTCGTCGGCATCTTTGGAACCCGGCCGGCTTCCGGCGGCGGCCTGCGGGGCGGCTTCTCGCCAGGACCGGGTCCACTCCATGCCCGCCGCCACATGCTCGAAGCGCGCGTCCTCGGTCAGCGCATCCTCCCGGGCAATCCGTTCGGCCAAAGGCGCCCCGGGATCCCAGCCGTGGTGGACATCCGCGGGAAAGAAGAGGTCCAGATAGTAGCCGGACGACTCGATGCACGGGTGGCCCGCCGCCATCGCCCGGTCGCGGGCCGTGGCGCCGCGCCAGGCCTGTACCGTCATGCCCGCCGGCGCCCCGCCTTTCAGAACCTCGTCCCAGCCGATCAGCCGCTTGCCGTGACGGCCCGCGATCTCCGCCACCCTGCCGTTGAAATGTGCCTGCAGGGCAACCGCATCGGCGAGTCCGCGCCGTTCCATGTACGAGCGCACTGCCACGCTCTCCATCCACCACCCGGGGAGTACCTCGTCACCGCCGATATGGACGTACGGATCGGGGAAGATGTCGGCCAACTCCCCGAAGAGATCATCAATGGCCCGGTAGACCGCTTCGTCCGCCACGTTGAGCACCGCCGGATGCGGCCCGAACCGTTTGCTCGCGGCAATGGGTGGGAAAGCTTCCGCCTCGTCCCGCGCACCCGTTCCGGTTCCGCCGCTGGGCCCCTCCGGCCGGGCCGGAGCCCACTGGGGATAAGCCGCCAGCCAGCTCGTGACGTGCCCGGGCATGTCGAGTTCCGGCACGACCCGAATTCCCCGGTCGGCCGCCCGCTGCACCAGCTCCCCGAGCTGTCTCCGGTTGTAATGCTTCCGGCTGGGGAGTTTCGGGAAGGCATCGCTCGGCATGCGGAAGCCCTGGTCGTCGCTCAGGTGCAGGTGCAGGACGTTCAGCCGGTAGAACGCCATGACATCGACAACGTCGTACAAGGCCCGCGCGCCGAGGAAGTGACGGACCGTGTCCAGCATGAGCCCGCGCCAGGAATACCGGGGCGCGTCGTCGATGTGCCCGATGGGCAACCGTCCGGCAGAGTCGGCGAGTTGCGCCAGGGTGGTCAGTGCGTGCAACGCTCCCCAGGTGCCGTTAGCGGACACCGCGACGCCATCGACCGCAATGTCGAGCGTGAAACCCTCATCGTCGCCCGGAACGGGCGCGCCGGGCCGGGGTCGGCCAAGCTCGAACCTGACGTCAAGGGTCTCGCGGTGCGAGGGGCCGATCTGTGCATTCAGGCGCTCCAGGGCCCGCAGCAGGCGGGGGTCCGCATCGGCGCCGCCCCGCAACCGGGCCGGGGCCAGCAATTCACCGGACAGCGCCAGCTGCCGCGGCCTTGGCATGAGCGGGGGTGTGGCCTGCATGTCGCTCAATTGGATTGCGCGGGTTCCGGTCTGCGGCGGTCACTAATCCCTTGCCGAGCCTCAAAGAGGCAGGTAGACGCGCGTTTCCCGCTCTTCTTCCGCCACCTCATCGGGGTCGTTGGTATAAACGTCCCAGCCGCCGAACCCGTGTTCGGAACCGAGTTCACCGGCACGCCGCATGACCTGGCTCCACACCGGACCAACCTCTTCGTACGCTCCCACATGGAGCGCCGTAAGCGCCTCGCCTCCCGGTAGCGTGTGGTTTTCGATGTCACCCTCGCCGGCAATCGGCTCCGCTACCGGCAGGCCGGCGGCAATGTCGCAGGACACGCCGTCCATGCTGAAGTAGCGCATGAAGGGCATGCCGGCAGGTTGCTGCCCGGCCTGGACGATGTGCTGGTACACGCGTGGAAGAATGTCGCCCAGAACCCCGCCCAGTTCCTGCACCGCAACCTTGCGGCGGACCACCATTGCCGGTTGCGGTTCGAGCTCTACGGTTTCAACGACGACGTCGGACATGGGTACCCTCTTCAGGACAGGTCGAAAACGGTCAGTTTACTTTACAGGGGGCGCGGGGAGCAGATCTGCACGATTCCGGATTCACGCACGCCCTGGAGGTGGTTCCGAGCGCCACTTCTGGTGCTACAATCAAGCGGCAAATGCCACACAGGAGGAAGGCAAGTGCCACTACCACAAGACATCACTCCGTTTGTCGAGTCATTGGAAGACACCGTAATCGCAGCCTCGGACGACGACTGGCTCGAGACCGAGCCGGGCATGGCCTGGGTGAGGCTGCTGTGGTCGCAGCCCGAAACGGGCAAGTACGCCGGCATCTACCGCTGGAAGAAAGGCTACGCCGCGCCGTCACACAAGCACTTCGGGGCCGTGTACGTCTACATCATCAGCGGCAAGCTGCAGGTGCGCGACAACGTCATGGAGGCGGGCGATTTCCTGTTCGAGCCGAACTGCATGGTGCACTATTCCACCGAGGCGCTCGAGGACGTCGACTACCTGATGCTCTCCGACGGCCCCGTGCTCTTCTTCGACGAGGAAGGGTTCACCGGCTATTTCGGGTGGGAAGAGATCCAACGTCTGCACGACGGCCAGCGCATGATCGAGGCCGGGCAGCACGCCGCGGGGTAGCGGCGGGCCCGACGCGTTAGCCGGGCTCTGTCACTCGCCGGGCGGAGATCACCCCGGTGTCGAAACCGAGGACGTGCATGCGGCCAATGTAACGCGCATGCTCGATCTTCAGGCAGCGGTCCATGACCACGTCGAGCCCGGCTTCGGCCGCGATTGACGCGCCCTCCGGGCTGATGACGCCGAACTGCAGCCACAGCGCCCGGGCGCCGATGGCGACCGCTTCGCGCGCGATGGCCGGCACCGCGGCCGGGGCGCGGAACACGTCGACGATGTCCACCGGCTCTTCGATATCGCCGAGGCTCGGGTAGGCGCGGGCGCCGAGTATTTCCGTTTCCCGCGGGTTCACGGGTATCACGCGGTAACCGTGGCGCTCGGCGTAGAAGCCGACGAAGTGGCTGGCCCGCAGCACGTTGGACGACAGCCCGACGATGGCCACCGTGCGCGACTGGTGCAGCACGCGCTGGATGACTTCCGGGTCCTGGTAAGGCGCCGAATCGGTCATGACGCTTTTCTCCCGATGTGTGCGAAGCCCTGTTCCAGGTCCCAGATCAGGTCTTCGACATCCTCGATGCCGATGGACAGGCGTATGGTGCCGGGGCCGATGCCGGCGGCGGCAAGCTCGTCGTCGCCGAGTTGCCGGTGGGTGGTGCTGGCGGGATGGATGATCAGGCTCTTGGCGTCGCCGACATTGGCCAGGTGGGAGAAAAGCCGCACGCCGCGGATGAATTCCTGGCCGGCCTCCCGGCCGCCGTCGAGGTCGAAGCAGAACACGGCACCCGCCCCCTTGGGCAGATAGCGGGCGACCAGGCCGGCGTACGGGCTGCCCGGCAACCCCGGATGGCGCACAAGAGCCACATCGTCCCGCCCGCGTAACCACTCGGCAACGGCCAGGGCATTGCCCACATGGCGCTCCATGCGCAGTGGCAGGGTCTCGATGCCCTGCATGAACAGGAAGGCGTTCTGGGGGCTGAGCGCGCCGCCGAGATCCCGCAGGGTTTCCGCCCGCAGCTTCATCAGGTAGCCGTAGTTGCCGAATGTCTCGTGAAAGGCCAGCCCATGGTAGGCGGGGGACGGGTCGGCGACGATGGGAAAGTTGCCGTTCGACCAGTCGAACTCTCCCGAGTCCACCACGGCGCCACCGATGCTGGTGCCGTGCCCGCCGAGGAACTTGGTCAGCGAGTGCACCACGATATCCGCTCCCCATTCCATGGGGCGGCACAGGTAAGGCGTGGCGAAGGTGTTGTCCACCATGAGCGGCACGCCGGCATCATGGGCGATGGCGGCAACCGCCTCGATGTCGAGGACGTTGCCGCCGGGATTGCCGATAGTCTCCGCGAACAGCAGCCGGGTCTCCTCCCGGACCGCATCGCGCCAGTTGGCGGGGGCGTCCGGGTCGACAAAGGTCAACCCGACGGAAAGCTTGCGCGCCAGGTGCTTGAGTTGGGTGACCGTGCCCCCGTAGAGCGCCGCGGAGGCGACGATGTGGTCGCCGGGCACGAGCAGGGTGAACAGGGCCGACGACTGGGCGGCGAGGCCGCTGGCGAAGGCTACCGACCCTATGCCCCCCTCCAGGTTCGCGAGCCGCTCCTCCAGCGCAGCGACCGTCGGGTTCATGATCCGCGAATAGGTGTTCCCGTATTCCTGCAGGTTGAAGTAGGCCGCGGCCGACTCCGGATCCTCGAACACATAGCTCGACGTCTGGTAGATGGGAACCGCGCGGGCGCCCGTGCCGGGTTCCGGGCGTGCCCCGGCGTGTACGGCCCGGGTGTGGAAACCGAAAGCCCGTTCCGGTTGATGGTCGCCTGACATGGCGGACAGCCTGTACGCGCGGCGGATGGCTGTCAACGGCGTGCACCCCCGCCCTGAAACGTGCGGTCCCGAGGCCGGCATTGGCCCGCGGATCAGCCTGTCGACCTCGGCACCGGCCCCGGCACCCGCGGATGCGTAAACGATCGCGGCCGCGTACTCTCCGGTTGGATCAGAACTCGTAGCGCATGCCGATGCGCACGGTTCGCGGCTGCTGGAATCGAACCGGTAGCCCGAACGTACCCGAGGGGCGCCGGCCGCCGTACCAGTCGGCACGCTCGTCGACTTCCGTCTCAGCATCCAGGTCCAGAACGTTGAAAACGTCGAGCCGAACGATGAGCCTGCCGCCGCCGAACGCCTCGGCGCTGTACTTGAGGCCCAGATCGAGCCGGTAGACGTCCTCTGTCGTTCCGAGCGATCCGCGGGGCACCGGCATGCCCTGCCGATAGAAAGTCGCCGGGCCGTATAGCCCTGCGTACGGATCACTCGGGTGATACCCGAACGCGTTGCGCGGCCGGCCGCTCGCAAAATGAAAGGCGGCACTGGCCTGCCAGCGCCTGGCAAACTCCCATACACCCCACACCTTCAACTGGTGGCGCCGGTCGTTCGGCAGGTTGCCGTCGGCCCCCTCCATCAGGGCGGTAAAGTCGTACTGCGTCGTGTAGCCGGCAGCGTCCTCGCCGGTATCGCTTCGGACGGTGCCTTCGTAGTTGCCGTGGTTGCGCGACAGAGTGTACGACGCCCGCGCGTAGAACACCCCGTCCCATTGCCTCTGCAGATCCAGCGTCAATGCCTTGTAGCGGCGTTTCACCTTGGGATAGCCGAGTTCTTCCGCCGACAACCTGAGTTCGTCCAGCTCGCCATCGCCGTCGATGTCGTAGAACGTCCGCAGATCGCGGCCCGGATTGGCGAGGACGTAATTGAACTCGCCGAATACCCCGATGGCCTCGTCGAACGTGATGTCCTCGATGCCCTGCACGAGGTCGCGCCAGGTGAAGGTGATGCCGAAAATGTAGTCCGACAGTATCCGCCGCTCATAGCCGAGGACGATTTCATCCTGGGCCATCGGTTTGATGTCCCGGTCAGCGATGGTGCGAACGTCCGGCGCGGAGCCATCGGCGTATACGGTCGTCTCGCCGATTCTGGCGCCGAGAACCGTGCTGCCATCCGCGGCGATCGGTTGAGCGCGCACGAACCAGTCTTCCGTGTAGGTTGTGCCGCTGGCCATGCGAACATTGATGATGCTGGCCACCGGCAGGTGGTAGCGGCCGTAGTTGGCAAAGACCTTGGAAGCCCTGTCGCCACCGATGTCCCACGAGAAACCGATGCGCGGCGCGTACTGGTCCTCGATCTTGATGAACGATTGCCCTGCCGCGTTGCGGTTGTCGAAACGC
This sequence comes from Pseudomonadales bacterium, assembly GCA_963663395.1. Taxonomy (GTDB): domain Bacteria; phylum Pseudomonadota; class Gammaproteobacteria; order Pseudomonadales; family Azotimanducaceae; genus Azophilus. The sequence continues at coordinate 858,009 of OY760226.1, read as the reverse complement.
TCGTTGCGCAAGCCCATGCGCAGGGTGGCATTCAGGGGGGCGATGGACCACTCGTCTTCGATATAGAAAGCCGTGGCGATGACATCGAAGTGGCCGTGTCGCCGGACCTGCCGGTAGCGGGTCACTTCCGTCACCCCGTCCGGAACGATCGCACGGTTGGCGAGGACATCGCCGGGACTCACGGTGAGGTACTGGTAATAACCGCCGCCCGAGAACTCCAGGCCGTCGAACGAAGTGTTCTCTTCCCGGTCCATGCCGAACCGGATCAGGTGCTGGTCGCCGACGGCCCATTCCACATCGGCCCGCACCACCTCGCGTTCGTCGTTCGCGGCGGTCTTCAGGTAGCTCGTCCAGCAGCCGATGCGCCGGAATCCGCCGGCAGTGGAGTCGATGGCAACGGGGCAGGTGGCCTCGGTCGGTGCCCGGGAGGTGAGATCGTACTCGCTGGCGCCCCACATGAGCGTCGTGGCAAGGCGCGTACCGAAGTAGCCCCTGTAAGTGACGATGTGATTGTCGCCGCCCCGGTTGATGTCGGTCTTGCCGAGCAGCCGCCCCACCGCCCGTTCCGACGGGTCCCACCGGAACGATGTGCGTTTCACGGTTCTCCTGTCCGAGAACCCGGTGTACTCGATGCGATGGCTGTCGGTGACCAGCCAGTCGAGCTTGGCCCCCCAGAATCCGTCGTCGTCGGTCTCCCGGTGCAGCACGCCCCAGGCGCTGTAATCGTCCACCTCGACATCCCTGAATTCGTAGATGCCGTAGACGAACAGCCGGTCGCGGACAATGGGCCCGCTGACGGAGAGGAAGGTGCTGAGGTCGTCCCGCCGGTCGAACCCGTCGGCGGAGTCGAACGCGATGCGCCCGGACGGGTGTTCCACGTTCGGCACGTCGCCACGCAGCGAATCGGGCTGGAAGTAGCCACCGACGGTGAATCCCCACTCGTTCGAGCCCCGTTTCGTGACGGCGTTCACCACGCCCCCCGTCGAACGCCCGAACTCGGCGCCGTAGCCGCCCGTCTTGATCTGGAACTGATCGTAGAACTCGAACGGAATGGTGCTCGCGCCGAGCCCGTTGCGGAAGTTCGTCACGTTCATGCCGTTGATGTAGTAGACGTTCTCCGCCACCGAGGCGCCCCCGAGGGATGCATATCCGGAGCCCGTGCCGTAGTGGGAACGCGTCCCCGCCGTTCCGAACGCGGCATCCCCCTGCACCGCGCCGGGCGCCATCAGCACCACGGCGTTCTGGTCCCTCGGGATCGGCAGGCGCTGGATATCGTCCGATGTCACGATTCTCGCCGTCTCCGAGGTGGTGACATCCAGCGGCGAGACGGACTCGCCGATGACGAGCACTTCTTCCACGGCCCTGGGGTTCTCCAGCAGCAGTTCGACGGAGGTACCCTCGCCGACGTTCACGGCCGCGGGAACGATGCTCGCCCGCAGTCCGCCGAGTGTGGCCGAGACCGCGTACCGCCCAACGGTGAGTGCGGAGAACCGGTAGCGGCCGTCCTCGCCGGTAACCGCCGTGCGCGTGCGCCTCGTATCGGGATGCCAGGCGGTGACGGTGGCGCCGGCCACCGGACCCGAACGCGACGCGACCTTGCCGAAGATGTAACCGAGCGTCTTTCCCTGGCCGTACGCGGGAGCCACGAAAGCAGAGGCGCTCACCAATGCCGCGCACAGTATGCAGGCAATCTTTGAGTGGAACGGCGGCATGACTGACCCTCCGGCAGCCCACCCCGGCTGACGGGGATGATTGGGTTTTGCGTCAGCGGCGCATCTTGCCCGTTTTTGAATTATGTTCCAAACGGCTGCCGCTCACTCAGGTTCCATCCCCCGCGGGCGAAGAACAGACCAGTGTCGAAACCGGATACGCGCATCCGGCCGATGCACGCGCCAGGAGCCTGCGCCGCAGGAAGTCGCGCAGGGAGCCTGTGTCAGGTCGACAGAACAGCGCCGTAGACTTCGTCCAGGTATCGATCCTCACCGCCGAGTTCCCTGACCGACTCGGCCAGCCGTCTTACGTAGTCGATATTGGCGCCCGAAGGCCCCATGGAGCGCCGCACCTGAAGAACTATCTCCTCGAGCGGCGCCTCGCCGAGAAAGGCATGATTGCCGGGTGGCGCGAGATAGGTGAGCCCTGCAGTCCCGGTGCACTGCGTCCCCGGTTTCCGCGGCAGACGTTGTCCCTCGCTGAGGAGCATTCGTACGCCGTAACGCTCGTATCCGTTCTTTTCCCGATAATCGAGCGCAACAAGCACCTCCTCGGCGTCCGCAGAGTCAATCAGGTAGGCGGCGCCGTCACAGAAGCCCTGCCCGTCCTCGATCAGCGTGACCACCCGACCGGGAGCCTCCGGGGTTCCGCGGTGATCATGGGAGCCCTGCCAGAGGCGCCGCACGTAGCCGGGCAGGCGCGCTGCGCGCCGCTCCCGGTAGGGAAATCCGGCACGCCAGATGATCGAGCCGTAGCCGAACAACCAGATGTCATCGCTCATGGGAAACGGCGCCGGTCATCCATCCGGATTCGGGCGCATCGTGAGATCGTTGATCGCCGACGCCGGCCCGAGCGTACCTCCGCCGGGTCGCCCCGTGCGATTGTCAGGCACCCACGGCACGGCTGGCCCCGTCCGGATAGATGCAGGTGGGGCAATCAGGATCAGCCAGGGCGGCGTCTTCCTCCGTCTGGTACTGGGGGGTTCCGAGACGCGCACTGCGGTTGTCCTGGTGGGACTCCGAGTCGCGGCCTGCCTGCGCACGCATCACCCCGTCTTTCCAGTCATCCGTTTCCGCCCAGCGGTAGGGCAGTTCCACGATCTCGCCCGGCGCCTCGGCATCGCGCAGCCTCGCCAGCGCCGCGCGCATGACGTCGCGCTGCATCGCCACGTCGTCCCGCTTGCCCGCCGTGCGGCCGAGTGGAAAGTCCAGGTAGATAGCGCGCGGCGCGAAGGCCGCCCGCGTTATCGAGTAGGCGCTCGACAGGCTGACCGTGGCAATGCCTCTTTTTTCGATTTCCCGCGCGATCAGTCCCACGGACTGATGGCAGACGGGTCAGACCGGAACCAGGATCGCCACGTCGACCTCGTCGGAACAGAGGCGGTCGGCCAGCGCTGGCGCCAGCGCATCGCGCACCTTGCGCACCGAGTAGATACCGCCCATGAACGTGTAGGCGAGCGGCGCCAGGGCGCCGATCTCGCCGCGGTCGCGCAGGTGGCGCAACGCCTCCAGCGGAAACACCACATTCGGATCAGCGTGTGCATCGGTGAGGTCATAGGCGAAGTGCGTTGCGCGCAACCGGTCGACGGGGGTCTCCGTCCCGATTTCCCGATAGCTGATGTCGTCCCGGTGATGGAAGGCGATCTGGCCCGGTACATAGATGCCCCCCGAAGCCACGAGCCCCACGCGCCATTCGTGCATAGGCGCCTCCACGCGCGTAAACGCCGGAGGCTCGGTCTCCTCAACCCAGCGGTACGTGGGATAGCCGAGGGCCGAATACTGCTCCCGGGTACGTTCGATGTAGTCCACATGCGGTCGCTGCATGCCGCTTGTCCTCCTCTTCTGCCGCGCTTCTCGCCAGTCCGCGCCCCTGTAGCCGTTGCACCCGTCACGGGTCGCACCACACCCGATGCCACGCCGGTCGTTCTCGAGATCCAAGGCACCAGAGAGGCGGGATTATAGGATCATGCGACTGACGATGCCCCAGGGGGCGTGTGGCGCATGATGCGACACGGCACAGGACACCGGACACCTGATTCGCGGCGAGCCGACCTGGAGCTATCTGTGCGGGTGGTGGTCTCGAACACCGGTCTGCCAATGGCCCCACGGATACGGACAGCTTGCATTCGCCGGGACTCATGACACCATGCGGCCTCCCCGGTTGAACAGGCGGCCATGAACGTACGCGAACGCATGCGCGCGGTACTCGACGCGGAAGCCGACGCCATCAGGGCGGTTGCGGTCACCGACGACTTCGCCCGGGCCGTGGATTCCCTGGCAGCCTGCTCCGGCAAGGTAGTGACCACCGGCATCGGCAAGGCCGGGCACATCGCGCGAAAGTTTGCCGCGACCCTTTGCTCGACAGCCACGCCTGCAGATTTCATCCACCCGGCCGAAGCGGCCCACGGCGACCTCGGGCTGGTTGGCCGCGACGATGTGGTGGTGGCCTTTTCAACCAGCGGCAAGAGCCGGGAGGTGCTGGAACTGCTGGAAATGGCCCGGCACCTCGGCGTCGCCAACGTCATCGGGGTGACATCCCATCCGGACTCGGAGTTGCGCGGGCTTGCCGACCTGGTACTCGACATGGGGATCATCGAAGAGCCCTGCCCGCTCGGCCTGACACCCAGCGCCAGCATGGCCGTCATGCTGGCGATCGGGGATGCCATCGCACTCGCGCTGATGGAAGTGAAGGGCGTGACCGCGGAGGATTGGGGGCTGCGCCACCACGGCGGCTACCTGGGCCGCCGGGCCCGAACCGACAACGTCCCGCGCTGAGACAATCAGGCTCGCCGGCGGGATGACATGCCGGCGTTACGACTTCCGCCAATTCAGGCCGAATATTGCACCAATCCGCTCATCGAGTTCACGAATTTCGCCGGCTTTTGCTTGGCTGCACTCCTGTTTGCGAAGGTTGTAACCGGTACAAAGTGCGCTGACCGCGGCAATGGCTCCGGACACGGACGCACCCTCGCTTGTCTATTGCCCATCTGCGCGCACATGCTCCCTACGCTGGAGTCAGGCCGCTCCCCCTACTCCGGGGTCAGCCGTAGCCGCAGCAGGCCGCCCTCGGGCTTGAATCCTGCCTTTGAGCAAATGGTCGTACCCGGTGCGGAGTCGGCAACGATTTCCCTGGCTCCCTTGGTCTCGCAGACGCCGATGGCGTGGCGCAGCAGCCAGCTCCCCAGGCCCTGCCCGCGATGCGGCGGCGCCACCGCCAAAAAATCGATACGGAATTCCACCCCGGACAACGGATGCACCGCGTACACGCCGATGACCTCGCCGTCGAGCTTGGCAACCCGCACCCAATCCGGTTCGATGTCGGCCGTGGGCAGCAGGTCCCAGGGTATCTCGTCCCGATAGGCGCGATAGACCGGAACCTTGCGGGGATCGAAGCGGCTCACCCTCCGTCACCGCGGACGGTCGCCCGTGATGGTCACCCGATGCAGCTTGCGGTGCTGGGGAAAGAAGTCGTTGACCGGCTTGTGCTGCACCGAGCGGTTGTCCCAGATCACCGCGGTGTGGGGCTCCCAGGACAGGCGCACGGTGAACTCGGGCGTGACCGTGTGGCGGTACAGGAAACTCAGGATGTCGCGGCTCTCCGACGCTGTCAGCCCTTCGATATGGGTGGTGAACAGCGGATTGACATAGATCGCCCTCACACCGGATTCCGGGTGCGTGCGGATCAGCGGATGACTGACCGGCGGATTCGCTGCAACCGCCCCGGCCAGGCGTTCCTCGCCGCCGGGCTCGGCGAGGCTCTCCCGGAACCCGTGCCGGAAGTCGTGCACCGCCTGCAGGCCGTCCAGCAGCCCCTGCATCGGTTTCGACAGTGCGTCGTAGGCCGCCACGGCGCTCGCCCACAGCGTATCGCCGCCGAACTCCGGAATGATCTGACCGTGCAAAAGCGTATACGTCGGTGGGGTGGCGCTGAAGGTCATGTCCGAGTGCCACTCCTCGATCTTCGAGGGCGCCTCCGGGGTGCTTTCCAGGACCTGCACATCCTCGGTGCCCGGCACCAGGGGATAGGCCGGGTGCCCGAGTACCGGCCCGAAGCGCCGGGCGAACGCCTGGAAGTCGAGCGGTTCGATCTGCTGGCCCCGAAAAAACAGCACATGGTGTTCCAGCGCCAGCGCGTGCAGCCGCTCGAACAGGGCCGAATCCCGGGCTACATCGGCGAGCGATGCCCCGCTAACGAACGCGCCAAGCGCGCCTGCCGCTTTCCGAACCTCTAGCATGGTGTAAGAATCCCCCTACGAATGCTGGCGGGGCCATGCCCCGGCCCCATGAGAAATCGGTGAAGGAATACGAATCTGACTCATCCGACAGCCTTGCCCGCGAACAACGGTTCTAACGGGGCGATGCCCCAGCCCGACGAGAATACAGTGACCCGGAGGGAATTTGGCTCATTTGACGATTCTGTCCACGAATAAGCGGTCTAGACGCAACGATCGGGAATTTCGTGTTTCCCGCCGTTACCGTCAAGGGCCTGACGCACTCTTTGCGGGAAACCGGTTCCCGAACCGTGACCCCGGATGGCCGCCGATCGGCACCGGAGATTGAATCCATGGGCTTCCCGGCGCAAGGGGGAGAGGAGGCGATGCCGGAAACGGAAGGCGTCATCCAGTTCGATTTCGATCTGGAAACGGCAATGGGCCCGCCGGTCGGGGCGAGCATTCTGCAAACGCTCATGGCCTGGCGCACGGTGCTCCGCCGGCTCCGCCTGCTCGGCCAGGAACCCGGACGCTACGGCGGCCTGGGTTACGGCAATCTCAGCGTCCGCGACCCCGAGCAGCCCCGCGAGTTCGTCATAACGGCCAGCCAGACCAGCGGTATCCGCGACCTGGGTGCGGACGGCCTGTGCCGCATTCGCGATTTCGACCTGGCCCGGTTCCGGGTTTCAGCCGCGGGCACGCGGCCCCCGTCGTCGGAAAGCCTCAGCCACGCCATGATCTACGACGCCGGCCCTAAGGTGGAGTGGGTGTTTCACGTTCACAGCCCCGAAATCTGGCGCCGGGCAGAGGCACTGGACATACCGGCGACCGGCGCTGATATCGCCTACGGGTCCCCGGCCATGGCCGGCGCCGTCGCGGAATTGCTTGCCACGAACAACGAACGACCCCTGACGTTCGTTACCCTCGGTCACAAGGACGGCGTCTTCGCCTGCGGTGGCAATGCCGGAGAGACGGGTGCATCGCTCGTCAGCCTGCTGGCGCGGAGCATCGGCTCGTGAAAGTGCCTCCCGCCATCCGCTGGAGCGACGGCAGACTGACCCTGCTCGATCAGCGCCGCCTGCCGGGGGTAGTGGATTACCTGGGCATTCCCGATATCCCCTCGGCAATCGATGCGATCAGGACCCTCGCGGTACGCGGCGCGCCGGCCATCGGGATCGCCGCGGCCTACGCGCTGGCGGTCGCCGCCCGCAATGCCGGTGACAAGGCCGGTGTCGCCGGGGTACTGCGCGACGGCGGCGACGCCCTCATCGCGGCTCGTCCGACGGCCGTCAACCTGCGCTGGGCGGTCGAGCGCCTGCGCGAACGGGGTGCGGCGGAACCCGACCCGGCCGCACTCGCCGCGGAAGCCGAGGCAATCCATCGGGAGGATGTCGCCCAGTGCCGGGCCATCGGGGAACACGGCCGCGGGCTCATCGCGCCCGAGGCCAACGTGCTGACCCACTGCAACGCCGGCGCCCTGGCCGTCTCCGAACTCGGCACCGCCACCGCCCCGCTCTATCTCAACCACGATGCCGGCGTGCCTTTCCACGTCTACGTCGACGAAACCCGTCCGCTGCTCCAGGGAGCCCGGCTGACGGCCTGGGAACTGGACCGGGCGGGCATCGACGTAACCCTGATCTGCGACAACGTTCCGGCCAGCCTGATGGCCGCCGGCAAGATCGACCTGGTCATTGTCGGCACGGACCGGGTGACGCGGAACGGCGATGTGGTCAACAAGATCGGCACGCTCAACCTAGCCGTCCTCGCCCACCACTTCGGCGTGCCTTTCTACGTCGCCTGCCCTGCTTCAACATACGACCCCGACACCGCTTCCGGCCAGGACGTGGCCATCGAGCAGCGTTCCGACGACGAGGTACGCCGTGGCGAATCAGCGGCCGTCGCCGCCTACAACCCCGCATTCGACGTGACACCCGCTCGCCTCGTGACCGGAATCATCACCGATCGCGGTATTGCCGAGTCTCCGCTCGAGTCGACGCTCAGGAACCTGTTCCGAAAGCAATGAGGGCGCTGATGCCGTCACGAGCCGGGGAGTAACCGGAAACCCTGGCGTGAGAAGTCTTCATCCAATGCAAGTGCGTGCGTCAGCCCGTGGCGGCGCATCAGTTCGAAACTCGTGCAGTCAACCAGCGACAGTTTCCGGCGGCTCGCTGCAAAAAGGGCGGCCACGGCCGCTGCATGCAGTTCCTCGTCTACCCAGAGCGGCCTGAGCATGGGCAGGAGTATGGCGTCCAACGCGCGCAGGGCGTCGAGCCCCAGGCGTCGCTGGACGAGCGCGAAGGACTCGACCAGAACATAATTCGAGGTGAACAGTGGCTCCTGCCCGACGACCGAACGGTCCCAGGCATCGATTACCGCCTCATGCCGCGGCTGATCGGCATCGAGGAAAGCGATGAGGGCGGAAGTGTCGACAAAGACGCTCACCAATCGAAGGCATCGTCGAGATAGCGGTCGTGCGCCTCGGCGAGGTCGCCATGCCCCGACCGGAAACGCCCTTTGAGGCCGTGCGCCCGGCTGAGAAGGTCCAGGGTATCGACGCTGCGCCGCCTACCGAGGTATTCCGCCACGCTCTCCCGCACCAGCTCTGCGACCGAGCGTTCTTCCATCCGCGCCTGCGCCTTGAGCGCCCTGGCCTGTTGCTCGGTCAACTGAATTTGAGTTCGCTTCATGTCGTCATGTTAGCAAATCTGTAATCATGTTGTCTTACGCTGACAGGAAACGTTGACACGGCAGACTCAGGTGTATCTTGTGCGACGGAATCAGTGCCCCCGTCTCGTACAAAGCGATGCACCCTCAACAGGAGAACGAGATTGAAAACGTCTCTGATATTGATCCCGGCCTTGCTCGCGGCAAGCGCCGCAGCGTTCGCGGAGAAGCCCGACAGGCGCTGGCACGGCCCCATATCCATCGAGGAAGCCGAAGCCAGGGCGGCGGAGCGCTTCAGCCGCATCGATGCGGACGGGGACGGTACGTTGACCAGGGAGGAGCTGTTTTCCGAGGAACGGCGTCAGGAAAGGATCGGCGAGCGGCGGCAACGCAAGTTCGAACGCCTGGACGCCGACGGAGACGGCACCGTCTCGGCGGAAGAGTACGGCAAGCGCATCGAGCGGCTGCTTGCACTCGACAGCGACCAGGACGGACAGGTGACCCGTGAAGAACTCCGCGCCGCCAAGCACCGCAAGACAACGAAACGGCAGCAGGACGGCTGACGCCGGCTTGTCGTCACCGGGCGACGAGGAACTGGTGCGCCGAATCCACGAAGGCGATGAGCAGGCTTTCGCCAGCCTGCTCGGCCGCCACCTGGGTGCCATCCATCACTACCTGTTTCGTCTGACCGGGTCCAGGGCCGACAGCGACGACCTGGCCCAGGAAACGTTCTTCGCGGTATGGCGCAGGGCGGGCACGTATCGCCCCGGGCGGGTGAAATTCACCACCTGGTTGCATCGCATCGCTCACAACCAGTTTGTCGACCATTACCGCAGAAAGGCGCGGAAGGTTGATGACGACCTGCCCCATACCGCCGATTTCACCCCCGGGCCCCAGGAGAATCGCGGCATCGCCGAGGACAGGCGGCGCCTGCACGCGGCTCTCGTGCGCCTGCCCGCCAACCAGCGCGATGCCGTCCTGCTCTGCCACCAGCAGGGAATGTCGAACCGGGATGCCGCCATCGTGCTCGGCGTGGGCGTGCGCGCCCTCGAATCCCTGCTGGCCCGGGCCAGGCGGGCATTGCGCAAGGAATTTCAGGAGGAAGCAACAGCATGACCGGCGAAAGTTTCGAAGACCGGCTGAACACACTGCTCAACGAGGAGCACCACCTCACCCCCGGCCTCGAGCAGCGCATCCGCAACAACCTGCCGGTCCGGGACGGCCTGCAGCGGCTGATCGACTGGATCGTCTCGAGTTTCTCCCGTGGGGTGCTGACCGCCGCCATACCGCTCGCAGTCGGCTTCCTGGTCGGCTTCGACCTGGAATACGCCGCCCCGGAACCGGAGGACGACGTGATCGTCCTGGCATTCGTGGAATCGTTCGAGGAGTTCGACTATGAATAGATTCAGATGGCTCGTGGCCGCCCTGGTGGTGTCCCTTCTGGTGAATCTCGCGCTGGTCGGCGTCCTGGCGGGGCGTTTCTCCGCCGGGCATCGGTCCCATTTCGACCTGACGATGGGAATTCGCGCGCCCACCCGGTTTCTTTCCGACGAGCGGCGAGCGGAGCTCAATCCCGTGATCCGCCAGTTTCGCGAGGCAGCCCCGAGCCTGCGCCGCCTGCGCGGCACGCAGCGCGCGCTTTACGACGCCATCAACAGCGAACCGTTCGAGCGCGAGCCCCTGGAAGCGGCACTGGCCCGGTTCAGGAACAATCTGTTCGCCGGCCAGGAAGCCGGGCATACGGCGTTCGTCAATCTCGTGGAGTCACTGACGCCGGAAGAGCGCAGACAAATGCTGCAGAGCATGCGCGCCCGCAAGCGGCACCGGCGACCGAATGAGTCGCCACCGGTCGGGCGCAACCCGAGCTGAAGCACAGCTTCAGCAGGTGGCGACGCCCCGCAACTGGTTGCGGGGCCAGCCTGTTGAACTATCCATACTGTCCAAAAGAAAGAGAATTGCCGCCTGGCCTCCCGAATCCACCTACCGCATACCCGCTCCGGGAGTCAAACCAAAGGACCCGTTCCGGCACCGAGACCAGGTATGCCGCACGGGGATCTCGCAAGCCGGGCCGGAAACACCTGGCGGTCGCATGCTTGACCCGCCGTTCGCGAACCGCATTTAATGCTGACGCGGCGATACCCGGGCCCGTCGGGAAAGCGCTGAACGGGCGCCGACCTGATTCATCTGACAACCTGACCCGCGGGCAAGAGGTCCAGACGCAGCTTTAACACTTCATCGCATCACGAGGACGTTCTTCAAATGGACACCTACACCGACATCGAATACAGCGTCGACGACCCCGTCGCCCTCATACGCCTCAACCGGCCCAACCAGCTCAATGCGTTCACGTACCACACGCTCAGGGAGATACGCCAGGCCGTTGACCAGGCCGCGGCGGACCGGCGCGTCGTCGGCATCGTCATCACCGGCAACGGGCGCGGCTTCTGCGCCGGCCTCGACCTGCAGGCCCTGGCCGAGGTTACCTCTTCGACCGAACCCCCGGCCCCCACGCCGAAAGACGAGATTCCGGGGCTCTTCACCTACCTGCTGGACGTGCCCAAACCCGTCATCTCCGCCATCAACGGCGTGGCCGTCGGCGGCGGGCTGATTCTCGCCCTGATGAGCGACCTGCGCTTCGCATCGTCGGCCGCCAGCCTGTCCACCATCTTCCTGAAGCGCGGCCTGGTCGCGGAGCATGGCTCGACCTGGCTGCTGCCCCGCCTGGTGGGCCTCGGCCGGGCGCTGGACCTGTTGTGGATGAGCGACCGCATCGGCGCCGAGGAAGCCCGGGAACTGGGGCTGGTGGACCGGGTGTTCGAACCTGAGAACCTGCTGACCAGCGCCTGCGACTACGTGCGGCGGCTGGCCGAGACATCGCCCCCCACGACAATCGCCGAGACCAAGCGCCTCGTGTACCGCCATGTGGGCACCGATTACCCGACCGCGCTGCGCGAAGCGGAGGTGGCCCAGAACCTGGCCGTGGCGGCGCCGGATTCGACGGAGGGCGCCCGGGCGTTCATCGAGAAGCGCGCGCCCAGGTTCCAGAGAATCGGGGAGTAGTGGTATGTCGATGCTCAACCTGTCCATCCCGGACCACATCCGCCCGCTGCGCGACAAGGTGCTGCAGTTCATCGAGCAGGAAATCTATCCCGTCGAATCCGACGTGCTGGCCGACCGGGTTTCGAGCCGCCGCGACGGCGCGCTGCGCGCCCTGATGGACAAGGCCAAGGCGGAAGGACTCTGGGCGCTCGGCCACCCGGAGGAACTCGGCGGCGGCGGGCTGCCGTTCATGGACTACGTCTTCATCAACGAAGTGGTGGGGCGCTCGGAGGTGGCGACGGTGGCGCTTGGCACCCACTCCCTGCAAGACTCCATCATGCTGCACATGTACGCAAAGGAAGAGTGGCGCGAGAAGTACCTGCAACCGCTGGTCGACGGCGAGGTCTTTCCCAGTTTCGGCATGACCGAACCGGATGTGGCCAGTTCCGATCCCACCCAGTTGCAGACCCGGGCCGAACTCGACGGCGACGAGTGGGTCATCAACGGCCGCAAGTGGTTCACCTCCGGCGCCAACTCCGCCGCCTATACCACGGCGATGGTGCGCACCGAGCCCGATGCGCCCGACCACCAGGCCTTTTCCATGATCGTGGTGCCCACCGACACGCCCGGCTACAACATCGTTCGGGACGTGAAGGTCATGGGCCAGGCACAGGGCCATTGCGAAGTGGTCTACGACAACGTGCGGGTGCCGAAGAGCAACCTCCTCGGGCCGCGCGGGCAGGGCTTCAAGATCGCCCAGCAGCGCCTGGGGCCCGGGCGCATCTTCCACTGCATGCGCTGGCTCGGCCAGGCCCAGCGGGCCTTCGACCTGTTGTGCGAGCGGGCCAACGACCGGGTAGCCTTCGGCAAGACCCTGGGCGAACACCAGCAGATCCAGAAATTCGTCTTCGACTCGGCGGCCGAGATCCAGGCCAGCCGCCTGCTGACCCTGCACGCCGCCCAGAAGATCGACCAGGGCACGGAGGCCCGGGTGGAGATCGGGCTCATCAAGGTGTACGGCGCGCAGATGCTGCACAACGTCATCGACCGGGCCATCCAGGTGCACGGCGCCAAGGGCGTCACCGAGGACACGCCGCTGGAGCGCATGTACCGCAACGCCCGCTACGCCCGCATCTACGACGGCGCCGACGAGGTGCACATCCAGAACACCGGCGGGCGCATCCTGCGCCGCTTCGCGCGGGACGAAGGCTTCGATTTCGGGCTGCGCTGACGGCGGGGGCGGGCAGCGGAACAGGGGGGAGCACCGACATGGCTGTAACCGGCTCCTGTCTTTGCGGTGACATCCGCTTCAGCGCCTCGGAGGAACCGCGCCGGGTCACCCACTGCCATTGCGTCATGTGCCGGCGCGCGACGGGCGGGGCGGTGGCGACCTTTGCCACATTCGCCAGCGATGCCGTGACGTGGACGGGGCCCCTGGCCCGATACGACTCCAGCGAGCGCGCCTGGCGCGGATTCTGTCCCAGGTGCGGCAGCAGCCTGTGCTTCGGCTACAACCCGCGCCCCGAACGGATCTACATTACGCTGGGCGTCTTCGACGACCCAGATGCCTGGCCCGCCGGCTTTCACGACTATCGTGATTCACGGATCGACTGGCTGCACGTGGACGACCATCTGCCCGATGCGAAGGATTTCAGGAAGCCGTCCCCACGAGCCTGACCGGTACCCTTTCCCGCCCGTCCCAAAAAACACCGGTTCCCGTGCGCGTACCGCCGCCACCCCAACTCATTCCACCCCTCCGCAAGCCCGAACCGGCGCCATGTTGTAACATCGCGCGGCGTCGGCCATCGTGCCACGGGCACCGGGGAAGACATGCGCTTCGGATACGTGATACCCAATAACGCGGGGGTCGTGGACCCCAACGACTTGACCGAACTGGCCCGGCGGGCGGAAGCCCTGGGGTTCGATTCCGTCTGGGTCAGCCACCATGTGCTGAACCTGGGCTACGTCCAGGAGCGGCTGGGCAACGCGCCGTACCAGGATGCGCTCATCACGCTAACGTGGATCGCCGCGCACACGTCCCGCATCCGGCTGGGCACCAGCGTGCTGGTCATGCCCTACCTGCACCCAATGGTGCTCGCCAAGGAACTCGCGACCCTGGACCACTTCTCCGGCGGGCGGCTGACCGTGGGGCTCGGCGTGGGCAGCATGCCGGAGGAAAACGCGGCACTCGGCGTCCCGTACAACACCCGCGGCAGCTACAGCGACGAGTTTATCGAGGTGCTGCGCGCGCTCTGGACCCGGGAAGCCGCCACGTTTCACGGCCGCTTCTTCGATTTCGAGGACATCGTCTCTTCGCCGAAACCACTTCAGGCACCGCACCCGCCCATCGTCATAGGCGGCAACCGGCCGCAGGCGCTCAAGCGGGCCGCCCGCCTCGGCGACGGCTGGCACTCCCTGAACCTGCGTCCCGACAGCGTGCGCAAGCGTCTCCCGGTGATTCGCGAGGAACAACGCAAGGCAGGGCGACCGCCGATGCGCACGGTGCAGGTACGCATCGGCATCGAGCGCATAACGCCCGAAGCCGTCGCCGACTTTGAGGAGGCGGGCGTCACCGAAGTGGTAATGCACACCGAGACCGGCGACATCGCCAGCAACCACGCCGCCCTGGAACGGTTCGGGGCGGAGGTCATGGCGGCCTGAAAACGGTACATTGCCAAGTCAGGCAGCTCACGGACAGCCACGGACAGCCACGGACCAGACGAGTTTCCATGACGCCGATCACCTGCATCGAAGACCTGCGCCAGCTTTTTCGAAAGCGCGTGCCCCGGATGTTCGTTGACTACACCGAGGCGGGTTCGTGGACGGAGAGCACGCTCAAAAACAACCTGAGCGCCTTCGACGCGATCAAGCTGCGGCAGAAGATCCTGGTCGACATGACCGACCGCACCGTGCAGACACGCATGGCGGGCCAGGAGGTCGCCATGCCGGTGGCGCTCGCCCCGCTGGGCAGCGCCGGCATGCTGAACGCGGACGGCGAGATCAAGGCCGCCCGGGCCGCGGAGCGGTTCGGCGTGCCCTACTGCCTGTCGACCATGAGCATCTGTTCCATCGAGGATGTCGCCGAACACGCCGGCAAACCGTTCTGGTTCCAGTTGTACGTGATGCGGGACCGTGATTTCGTCGGGCGCCTCATCGACCGCGCCAAGGCAGCCGGCTGCTCCGCCCTGGTGCTCACCGTGGACCTGCAGATCCTCGGTCAGCGCCACGCCGACATCAAGAACGGCCTGTCGACGCCGCCGAACCCGACGCTTGCGAACCTGCTGAACATCGCCGGCAAGCCCCGCTGGGCCTGGGGCATGGCACGCACCAGGCGCCGCACCTTCAGGAATATCGTCGGGCACATCGCAGATGCCCGGAATACGCGGTCGCTCGCCACCTGGACGGCCCGCCAGTTCGATCCCAAGCTGAACTGGGACGATGTGCAGTGGATCAAGGACCGCTGGGGCGGCACGCTGATCCTGAAGGGCATCATCGACGTGGAAGACGCACGCAGGGCGGCGCAGAGCGGCGCCGATGCCATCATCGTCTCCAATCACGGCGGCCGGCAACTCGATGGCGCCCCGGCCACCATCGATGCGCTGCCGGCCATTGCCCGGGAGGTGGGCGACAAGGTAGAGGTGTGGATGGACGGCGGCATCCGCACCGGCCAGAACCTATTTCGCGCCCTGGCCCTGGGCGCCAGGGGCACGATGATCGGGCGCGCCTACGCCTACGGCCTGGGCGCCATGGGCGAGGAGGGCGTCGTCACGGCCCTGAATATTCTCCGCCGGGAACTCGATCTCACCATGGCCTTCTGCGGGCTCCGCGACATCAACGACGTTTCCGAGCGGGTGATCTGGCGCGGTTAGCCGGGGATTGCAGCTACACTTTCCTTCCCGGTGCGACGCCGGCTTTCGCGCAGTAACATGACAGCATGTCCGTCACCGAATCCCTCGCCCACTTCGTTGAGCACCACCTGAAGGCCTGGCCGGAGCTCGAAGCCCCCTTCGACCCGGCCTGGCGCTCGCCGTGCGAGATCGGCGAACCGTACAGCCGGCAACCTGATGACGGCGCCGGCAACCCCGGGGAGTTCATCCGCTGGCGCCCGGTCAAGCGATCGCTGGCCGATGACTTCCCCGGTCTTGAGAACGCGCTGGAAACCGAGATTCACCCGGACATCAAGGCTTACTACGGAGCCTGGTGGTCCGGCAATCTGGAGGCAGAGGCGCCGGACGGGCACGTCAGCCTCATCCTGCTGTGGAATCCCGACGATGCCGACCGCCTGGTGGAGAACCAGATCGGCCACGCCCTGGTGAACCGCCGCAGCAAGAGCCCGCTGAGCCTGTTCTTCGCCTGCACGGAACCCGACTCCGACCTGATACTGACCGTGCGCAACGACACCGGCGAGGTGCTGCTGGAACGGCCCGGCTACAAGCCGTTGCGCACCGTCGCTGGCAGCCTGGGGGAGTTTCTCGACCTGCTGGCGCCGGTCGGCCCGGGCGACCAAGCTTCGGTGCGTGCGGCAATTCCCGCGCCGGCCAGGTGACCATGCAGTCACTCACGCTGGATCCGTTGACGTCGCTGTCCGGCGACGTACGTCTGCCCGGTTCGAAGAGCATTTCCAACCGGGCGCTGCTGCTCGCATCGATGGCCGGGGGTCAAACCCGGCTGGTCAACCTGCTGCACGGCGACGATACGCGGGTAATGCTCGATGCCCTCGCGAGGCTGGGCATCGACATCGTCGAAGACCGCGGAGAACTGGCGGTCACCGGCGTCAACGGCCCGCTGGTGACGGACGGCCGCACTGAACGCCTGCACCTGGGCCTGGCAGGCACAGCATTCCGGCCCCTGGCGGCGGCCCTGACACTGGGTAACGGCGAATTCGAACTGGACGGCGTGGCCCGGATGCGGGAACGGCCCGTCGCCCACCTGGTGGAGGCGCTCACCGCCCTGGGCGCCGATATCGAGTACACCGGCGAGCACGGTCATCCGCCACTCAGGGTGAGAGGCCGGGGCTTGAACGGCGGCAGCACGTTCATCGACGGCAGCATCTCGAGCCAGTTTCTGACATCCCTGCTCTTGGCCGCGCCACTGGCCAGGGCCCCCGTCAAAGTTCGCGTTGCGGGGCAGTTGGTCTCGAAGCCCTATGTCGACATCACCCTGGACCTGATGCGCCGCTTCGGTGTCGATGTAGAGGCTGAATCCGGCCATGAGGGATTCCACATTCCCACCGGGGGCTACCGTTCGCCCGGACAGTATCTGGTGGAGGGCGATGCCTCTTCGGCAACCTACTTTCTGGCCGCCGGAGCCATCCGCGGCGAGGGCGTGCGCGTACAGGGTATCGGCGCCGACAGCATTCAGGGAGACACGGCGTTCATCGATGTGCTGCGGAAGATGGGCGCGCGGGTAACGGTTCACACCGACCATATCGAGTCCGCCCCCGGGGAACTCAGGGGCATCGATGCCGACCTGAACCACATTCCGGACGCGGCGATGACCGTCGCCGTGCTGGCGCTGTTCGCCAGCGGCAAAACCCGCATCCGCAATATCTACAACTGGCGCGTGAAAGAGACTGACCGATTGGCCGCCATGGCGCGCGAGCTGCGCAAACTCGGAGCCGCCGTGGAGGAAGGCGAAGATTTCCTGGCCATCGACCCGCCCGCGGAACTGACCCCCGCCGTCATCGAGACCTATGGCGACCACCGCATGGCGATGTGTTTTTCACTGGCCGCGCTCGGCGGCATCCCAGTCACGATCGTCGACCCGGATTGCGTCGCCAAGACCTTTCCGGACTACTTCAAGGTGTTCTCAAAGCTCGCGAGGCGATGATGTGTAGCCCCAGGACCGCTGAGCGACCAGGCTCCGAGACGCTATCGCGATCGACCTGACGCTCAGGCCGTCTTTTCCGTTGTCGCCGACCGACCGGCTGTTCCACGCGATCCGGCTACCTGCTGGCGCTGGTCCCTTGAATTCCCGGTTACATTGGGCCTCAGGGTGACCCTGGGCTTCGCCGCCGCAGGAGGTGGCGCCGACGGCTCGGCCAGCATCTCCACCAATGCCTCGTAGCGAGCCTCGAAATCAGGCCGGTCTCCGTCAATGAGTGCCGCGAATCGGGGTGCGATCCGGGGAAAGAGGCGGGCACTCACCAGCACCAGGGCCAACAGCGCGGGATCGATTTGCCCCCCAAGCCGACTTTCAGCCAGGCGGGCTTCGAGACCCCGCACGAGACCCTGAATCGCCTCTGTCCGGGCCGGGGCAGCGACTAGCTCCGTGCATTCGAGACCTTCCCAGGCAATCAGCCTGGCGGCACCGGTTTCAATCTTCGGCTCGCCGGTCCAGGGTGACTCCGCAAGGCGCTTGTGGAGTACCGCCTCGAACAGGGCTTCCTTGCCCCCGAAATAGTGGTAGATCATGCGCTTGTTCGCACCGGACCGCGCCGCCACCGCATCTATGCGTGTTCCGGCAAAGCCGGCAGCGGCGAACAGCTCTCCGGCGGCCTCGAGGATGCGGGCTCGAGTGGCATCAGGGTTTCTACGGGGCACTGTGTAACTATATATTTACTTTTGACCACCGCATTGTCGCGCGAGTCGACCATATAGACAACCATTTAGTTACTTTATGGCGCGAGCCATCGGTTCCGCTTCCACGACGCCGACCACCAGGGTTGAGAAACCCTCCCAAACCTCGCAAGCAAATGTCCCGCGTCGCAAATCGGGTGCATAATTGGCTGATCGTCGAAGTTGCCCAATTCGTGAGGTGGCGCCCATGCGCAAGAGATTGCTCGTTCCATCCTTGTTGCCGATTTTTCTGCTCGTAGTGGGCTGGATCGCACCAGGCGTCCAGGCGGCGTCGAAGGTCGAGTTGGACGCTCGCGTCTCGGCAACCCTCGAGCGGCTTCAGGAACACGAAAGCGCCACTGTCGAACTGATGCAGAAAGCCTCCGGCATCCTGGTGTTCCCCCGGGTGCTGAAGGCCGGCTTCGGGCTGGGCGGCTCTACCGGCGAGGGATCGCTCCTGGTCAACTACCAGCCGGTTCAGTACTACCGGACCACCTCGCTTTCCATCGGTCTGCAGATCGGCGGCCAGGCGTCCAGCGAGGTCGTCCTGTTCATGACCGACGACGCCCTCGAACGCTTCCGGCAGAGCGACGGCTGGGAAGCTGGCGTGGACGGCAGCATCGCCCTCATAACCGTGGGCGTCGGCGGCGACATCGACACCCACAATGTGCAGAGCCCCATCATCGGTTTCATTTTCGGAAACAAGGGCCTGATGTACGAACTGTCGTTCGAGGGCTCCAAGTTCTGGAGGATCGACAAGGAATGAGCCGGGCCTGACCTTCCCCCGGGTTTACAGGGCTTGCGCCGGCCTGCACGCCCACGGCTGTGCAACGACTGACCTGGTCTTCGGCCCCGGAGAAGGAAGCGCGGGCGCCGAGGTTGCCTTCAACCGTTGTTGCCGGCCTCCAGGTCGAGCAGGAACCGTTTTGCCGCCAGTCCGCCGCCGAATCCGACAAGATTTCCATCGCTGCCAATCACCCGGTGGCAGGGAACCACGATGGGCAGGGGGTTGCTTCCGTTGGCGCCGCCGACGGCCATCGCTGCCCGGGGCTTGCCGATCACGGCGGCGATCTCTCCGTAGCTGCGGGTTTCCCCGTACGGAATGCCCGACAGTGCCCGCCAGACCCTGAGCTGAAAGGCCGTGCCCTCCGGGGCGAGATCCAGGTCGAACGCGCGTCTTGCACCCTCGAAGTACTCGCTCAACTGCCGTTTCGCCTCATCGAACGGCCCATCCCGGCGAAGCCAGTCGCCGGGCGGTGTCTGTGCCTTCGGGCCCGAGGGGAATCCGACCATCCGCAGCCGGCCGCCGGAACCCGCCAGCAGCAGCGGCCCGATGGGACTGTCGAGAAAGGAATAGAACATCACGCACACCTCTTTTCATGCCTCGGATTCATGTTTCATGCCTCGGCGGTACGGCTCCGCCGGCTCTCCGTCTGTTTCATTCCCCGGCGGCACGGCTCTGCCGGCTTGCCGCTCCACCATGCCACAAATGCATCAGCGCGTAGCCGCGCCAGGGCGCCCAGGCCCGAGCCTGCCGCCGCGCACTCGCGGCCGTTGTACCGAGGGCCTTGAGCACGCCCCAGTCGCTCTCCGGAAACGCATCGGGATCCCTGGCGACGCGCAATGCGACATAGGAGGCGGTCCAGGAGCCTATTCCCGGCAGTTCGCACAATCGCTCGCGCAGTTCACCGCTGTCCACGCATTCGTCCAGCCGCAGCGACCCTGCCTCCACTTCGGCCGCCAGGCGCCGAATCGCCTCGCCGCGCCTGCCCGGCATACCGACTTCGGCGGGGTTCACAGCAGCCAGCGCCGCCGGTGACGGAAAGGCGCCGCCCCCGTACCGTTCAATCAGGATTTCCGCCAGCCGCGTTGCGCGCGCCACGCTCACCTGCTGACCCAGCACCGCGCGTACCGCGGTTTCGAAACCGTCCCAGGCGCCCGGTACCCGCAATCCCGGGGCTGCGCGCACCCTGGGACCCAGCAGGCCGTCGGCCGACAGATGCGCATCGATCACCGCGGAATCCGCATCGAGGTCGAAGAGCCGCCTCGTGCGGCGCAGGATTTCCCCAAGATTGTCCTGAAACCCCGGCGGAACGGTTACGGTCAGGTGATCGTGGCGCCATCGAACTTCCAGGCACCCGGACCCGCCCGCGCCCAGCAGCCGGCGCCGATACGAGAGCCCCTGCACGGTCTCCAGGCCCGCCAGTGCACGCCGGGCAAGGTACCCGAACACCCAATCGGCGTTGTAGGGTTTTCGAACCGCAAGCTGCAACGTCAGTGGCTGCCCCCGCCTGATCGTGCTGCGACGGCGCAACTGCGACGGCGGGCACCCGAACACCGCCTTCATCTCATCGTTGAAGCGGCGCAGGCTGCCGTAGCCCGCGTGCATCGCCACCTCCGCAAGGCGCAGGCCACCGGCATCGATCAGGCGCTTGGCCAGTTGCACCCGGTGCGTTCGGCCGAGGCTCGCCGGCGTCGTTCCGAGCTCTGACCGGAAAATGCGGCTCAGGTGGCGGCCCGTACAGCCCAATAACGCAGCCAGATCCTCCACGCCGTGATCGTTCAGATAGCCGGCATCGATCAGGCGCAACCCCCGGACCGCGGTTTCACTACCCACCGTCCATTCCGGCAGCCGCCCCGCATCCTCCGGCCGGCAACGCAGGCACGGACGATACCCGGCGTCCCGTGCGGCGGCGGCAGTGGGGAAATAGCGCACGTTCTCCCGGGCCGGCGGCCTCGCCGGGCAGACCGGGCGGCAGTAGATGCCGGTGGTCAGCACGGCAGTGACAAAGCGCCCGTCGAAGCGGGGGTCGCGGCTGAGGCGCGCGCGTTCGCAGATTTCAGTTTCCGGAAGCACTCAAGTGCATCGCTATCGGGGCGATGCCCCAGCCCGACGAGAAAGCAGCGAACGGCTGCGAACTTGACTAATCTGACAATCTTGTCCGCGAATGCGACGTCGAACGGGGCGATGCCCCAATCCGACGAGACAAGAGAGACCGGGGGCAATTTGACTCATTCGACAACCTTGTCCGCGAGTAAGAGGTATTGAGAGTTACCGGGACTATAATCCGGTTTCGCCCGAAAACCTCGCAGGATCCGGACATTGTCCGCAATCGCCGTCGTACCGGACAGCCCCGTCAAGCTCGTGCCCGTCAGCATTGACAAGCCGTGGGGGCGGGAAATCTGGTATTCGGGGATCGAGGAGCGCGGCGAGAGCCGGGTTCACACCGACGGGGGCGAATTGCCCCTTTCCACATACCTTGACGCGGCAGGCATCCCCACGCCGGTCATCCTGCTCAAGGTGCTCGATCCCCATCCCGAGCCCGTCCGGGGCGATCTCTACTTCGAGGTGCATGAGCACAAGCGCGAGGTCTACGTAGTGACGGCCGTGGACCGGGGCGCCTGGCCGGACGGAAAGGGCCGCATCCGGTTCGGAATGAGCCAGGACATGCGCCGCCAATTCGCCGACGACGGTGAATTCCGCGCGGCATACCTGGCCGCGGTGCGTGAGTACGAGGGCACCAGGCGCAGCATCGACCGGGGCGACGCGGTCCCGGCGGAAGACGAAGCCCGCAAGAGGGCGGCGATGGACGCGTTCACGAGCCTCAAGAGCCTGCGCCCCTCAGATGTGGTCGTGGTGCCGACCTGGACACCCCACGCCCTGCAGCACGGCACCCGGGTGGTGGAGTTTCAGACCGCGGCTTACGAGCGCTACATCATTTCCTTCGCCCAGAAGGTGCTGACCCAGGACGGCTGGGACAGTGAACGCGCCATCGCGCGACTACGCCTCGATCCGCCGGCCGACCCGGCCTTCGAGGAGGTTGCCCCACGTGTCGATCGTATCGCTTCCTTCGACGATTTCGGGGTTTGGCGCGCGGCCGTGGAGCCGGACAGACCCGTCGTACTGCCGCCGCAGGCGCGCTATGCACTGTGCATGGCGCTGGAGGGCCGAATCGACATCGGAGGGGTCGAACTCGGGCCGGAAGAGGCCTGCCTGGTACCCGGACCCGGCCTCGACGGTCACCGCATCTCGACCGCCGGTGCCGCGCGATGCCTGATCGCCGCGCCGGGCTTGTGAGCCGCCGACGCTGGTCGCCAGCGCGTACCGCTGGCAATATCCCGCCATACGCCGTCACGCGGCAAACGGAAAAGCACCATGGCCCCGAGCGCTGAAAACGAACTGATCGTCGAGCAGATACAGATCGGCCCCATGCAGAACTTCACCTACGTGGTGGGCCACCGCACCACCCGGGAAGTGGTGATCGTCGACCCCGCCTGGGACATCGACAGCCTGATCGAGCGGCTGGACGAGAACGATTATCTGCTCAAGGGCGCACTGGTCACCCACTATCATCCCGACCACATCGGCGGTTCGTTTTCCAACCACAACATCCAGGGCATTGCGGAACTCATGGAGAAGCGGCCGGTCAAGGCCTACGCGCACAAGGACGAGGCCGGCGGCGTGAAGAAGGTGACGGGTATCTCGGATTCGGATCTGGTCAAGGTCGACTCCGGCGACACCGTCCGCGTGGGCGAGATCGAGATCGAATTCCTGCACACGCCCGGACACACGCCCGGCTCACAGTGCTTCCGCATCAAGAACACGCTTGTCTCCGGCGATACGCTGTTCATCAACGGCTGCGGGCGCGTCGACCTGCCCGGCTCGAACACGGAAGACATGTACCACAGCCTGCAGAAACTGAAGAGCCTGCCCGACGAAACGCTGCTGCTGCCCGGCCACAACTACGCCCACGTGGCGAGCGCGACCATGGGCGAGACCAAGCGCGTCAACACCTATCTGGCGGTGAAAGACCTCGAGACCTGGCGCATGTTCATGGGTTGACCGTGGCCGCCTGTCCCGGCCGTGCGGAACCGGCGACCATGATGTTATAGGCAAGGTTTGAGCATTTGCCGGGACGGCGAGGCAAGCCGCCGGGGCAACGCCGAGTCACCCCCCCTAGCAGCCCGTGGCAACAGTCCGGCGTAGCACCGAGAGCGCCCCTGCGCCCGCATGCCGGCGGACTTTTGCCACGGGCTGCTAGATCGAAGTTGAATGCTCCCGAGGAGTTCACGGCAGCAGGTGCGCCACCGCATCCCGCTCTTCGATCAACTCGGCTTCCGTCGCCAGCAGTTTCTCACGGCTGAACGGATCGATGTCCAGGTCTTCGATCAGCCGCCAGTCGCCGCCTGAGCAGGTGACCGGAAAGGAGAAGATCAAGCCCTCGGCGATACCGTAGCCGCCGTCCGAGTACACGCCCATGCTGACCACCGAATCGGTGCCGAGCGCCCAGTCGCACATGTGGCCGATGGCGGCGTTGGCGGCGGATGCGGCGCTCGATGCGCCGCGGGCGGCGATGATCTCGGCGCCGCGCTTCTGCACTGTGGGTAGGAATTCGGCCTCCACCCAGTCTGACTCGACCAGGCCAAGGGCCACGCGCCCGCCGGCCGAGGCGTGGGAAATGTCGGGGTACATGGTGGTGGAATGATTGCCCCAGATCGCCAGTCCCGAGATCTCCGAAACGGAACAACCCGTTTTCGCCGCCAGTTGGCCCACCGCGCGGTTGTGGTCCAGGCGGGTCATGGCCGTGAAGTTGCGCGGGTCGAGGCCGGGCGCGTTGCGCTGGGCGATCAGGCAGTTGGTGTTGGCGGGATTGCCCACCACCAGCACCTTCACATTCCGGGACGCATGATCGTTCAGGGCCTTGCCCTGCACCGAGAAGATGGCCGCGTTGGCTTCGAGCAGGTCGCTGCGCTCCATGCCGGCGCTGCGGGGACGGGAACCCACGAGCAGGGCGTAGTCCGCGCCTGCAAAGGCGACATCCGGATCGTCCGTCTGCACGATGCCCGCGAGCAGCGGGAATGCGCAGTCATCCAGTTCCATGGCCACGCCGCGCAGGGCATCCAGAGCCGGCGTTATCTCCAGTAACTGCAGGATCACCGGCTGGTCCTTGCCAAGCATCTCACCAGCCGCAATGCGGAAGATCAGCGCGTAGCCGATCTGGCCAGCCGCCCCGGTGACGGTAACTCTAACGGGTTCTGTCATGTCTCTTCCCGGTTTTTGGGGGCGCCTATTCTAGCTCGCAACTCCTGCAGTGGTTACCGCGGATTTCCCTGACGGTGACACGCCAACTCCGCAAGCGACAGCCCTGCTCTCGCACTGACGGAATTGATTCTAGTGTACACGCGTGCATACAATCCCGAGCATGGAATTCGAGTGGGATGACCAGCAGGCAGAAGTGAAAACCAGGTACGACTTTTCCAACGCAAAGCGCGGCTCCGTCGTGCGAACCCCAAGTTGCAAAACACGAATCACCATTCGGATCGACGACGACATCCTGGACTGGTTCAGGGGTCAGGTGCACGCGGCGGGGGGCGGCAACTATCAGACCCTGATCAACGCGGCGTTGAGGGCACACATCGACTTACAGGCCCCGAACGATCAGGAAGGACTGGAAGAGACGCTACGAAGGGTGATCAGAGAGGAATTTCCCTCTTACAGGACGGGCGACCGCGAGACGCCATAGCAGAACCCGACGAACGGAGCTTCCGGCCAATCCGCCAGCGTGGAATGCCGTGCCTGAAACAAGAGATTAGGCGCGTCGCCGCCTGGCAACGCGATCAAGTTGATTCGAAACTTGGAGAGTCTGTTCGAAAGAGCAGCGACTCATCTGTCCACATCAAGGCCGCTCAAGGATTCTAGTTCGCCGGCGTTCGCGCCCGCACCGGCGGATTGACGGGTTGCGGCTCAATGTCCCTGTAATAGGCATCCAATTCGTCGACGGTCCAGGGCTCGTCGCGATATTCGGCATGCACCTCGGCCGGATGGGTCCACAGCCCGGTCTTGCGGCCATTGAAGCTCAGGATCTGGCCGTTGAAGCGAGCGGCGCCGTCGCTGGCCAGCCAGACGAGGCCGGCCGCCACTTCCTCCGGGGTGCCGAATCCCATGTCGACGGGGTTCGGCGGAGGCTCGCCCTGCTGGGTGGCGGCGGCGCGGGCGCGCTCGAAAACCACCTGGGTCATGTCGGTCTGGCCCACCGGCCAGAGTGCGTTGCTGCGTATGCCGTAGCGGGCGAATTCGAGCAGCGAGGTTCGCAGCAGCCCGATCATGCCTTCTTTTGCCGCTGCGTAATTGCCCTGGCCGAACCCGCCGACGAGGCCCGAGGCGGAGATGACCTGGATGATGTGGCCGCCGGTCTCGCGCATGGCCAGCGCCGCCTGCCGCGTGCAGAGGAACGCGCCGCGCAGATGCACCCGGACGACCTCGTCCCAGTCCTCGACCGACATTTTCAGAAGCGTTCGGTCGCGCACGATGCCGGCATTGTTCACCATCACGTCGACGCCGCCGAACTGTTCCACGCAGGTTCGCACCAGCCGCTCAACCACTTCCGGCTCGGCCACGGAGCCGGGTACGGGGATGACGCAGCCGTTGTCCGACCCGACGGCCTCCACCGTTTCGGCAAGCGCACTCTCATTGGTGCCGTTGACGATGACCGAGGCGCCTTCCGCGGCGGCGGCAATGGCAAAGGCCCGCCCCAGTCCCCGGGAAGACCCGGTGATCACCATGCGTTTTCCGTCGAGGTGTCCCATGGCGGTCAGTACCAGGAGGCGCCGGGCTCATGGCGTCCGGCATTCCGTACATCGAAAGTGATCTGCAACTCTTTCAAGCCGCGGAGAAAACTGCTCGGCAGGTGCTCGAACCGGTCCGCCGGGTCCTTGAGGCGGATATTTTCCAGGCGGTTCAGCAGGACGGTGAACGTCGAGAACATCTCCTGGCGGGCAAGTGCGGCCCCCGGGCAGTGATGGGGGCCGGACCCGAAGGCGAGGTGAGCCCCAATCTTGCTGCGCTCGATATCGAACGTTTCCCCGTCCTCGAAAACCGCCTCGTCCCGGTTCGCCGACGCATAGCCCAGCGCCAGTGACGAGCCCTTCGGCAGTTTCACTCCGCCGAGTTCGGTGTCCTGCGTGGTGACGCGCCAGAGGTGAATCACCGGTGACTCGTAACGCAGGGTTTCCTCGATGAAGTTGCGCAGCAGCTTGTCGTCGCCACGCAACCGCTCCATGGTGCCCGGGCGCTGCAGCAGCAGCATCAGCCCCGAGGCGATGGCGTTGGTGGTGGTCTCGTTGCCCCCGGTCAGCAGCTGGTCGAGCAGGTCGAGCAGTTCGTGCATGGTGAGATGGCGTTCCTCGCCGGTTTCCGCATCGGCAATGCTGGCGTGCACCACGTCGGAAATGATGTCGTCGCGGGGTTGGCGCCGGCGTTCTTCGATGATGCCCGCGAAGAAACGTTGCGCCTGAACCACCAGCTTGCCGCATTCCAGCGCTTCAGCCTCGTCAATATAGCCGCCGCCCGGCGCCAGCATCGCGTCCGACCACTGCTTGAGGTCCCCGATGCTTTCACGGGGGACGCCCAGTTGATCGGCGATGACGGTGCAGGGCAGCGGGACCGAAAATTCCCGGACGAAGTCGCACTCGCCGCGGCGGATGAACCCGTCCACCAGGTCGTTGACGATGGTCTCGACATAGGCGGTCATGCCGCGGATGCGCTTGACGGAGAAGGCGTGGTTGATGAGTTTGCGGTATCTCGTGTGCTCCGGCGGGTCGGTGCGCTGCAGGGTGTGCACGCGCTGCCAGCCGTGCTCGCTGCGATAGCTTTCCGCCACATCGCGGGTGCCGCCGCGGCTTTCAGCGAACGCGTAGATCTGGTTGGAGAAGATCTGCGGGTTCTTCTTGACGTGGCGCAGGTCCTCGTAGCGGGAAACGTACCAGGCGCCGATTTCCGGCATGTAGTACACCGGGGCCTCGCGCCGAATCGCCTGAAAGTAGGGGAACGGACACTCTCGGGTGGCATCGTCGAACAGGTTGTAATCCGCGAGCGGTTTCATGCAGCAACACTCCTCTGCCTGGATCTGAACATTCGGGGCTCGGCCGGGAACTGCTTTTCAATATAGATGAAAGCGGGCTCTGCTGAACAGCCTGCGTGCGGCGCGGGTCGGCGACCTTCAGATTTTCCACCCACATGGAACAAGTGTTTGGAGACATGATATTCCCGAGCGCGGAGTCAGTCCCAGCGAAACTCCCGGAACCAGCGGTCGCGCGGCATTGCCAGGGCATCGACCAGCCATGGTGTCACCCTGGCCGGCAGATCGTCGCGCGCCGCCCAGCAACAGGCGTCGAACAGCTCCGGCTCGTTGACGCGCGGTTCCCCCTCGAATCGATGCGACTCAAACACGAAGTTCAGGCCCTGGTGCCTGCCGGAGATGTACGGCAGGACGCAGCGTGGATCGAGGTCCTGCGGCACCACCCCCGTCTCTTCCCGGCACTCCCTGACCGCGGCTTCGCTGACACTTTCGCCCCTGCGCAGATGGCCGCCCGGCAGGCCGTAATAACCGTCCATGAAACCTGTATGCGCACGCCGCAGCATGAACATACGGCTGTTGCGCATCAGCAGGATGTGCACGACGACGGGAAATCCGTCGCGCTCCGGACGGGCCAATATTCCTCCTCACGAACAAGCGGCCCATCATGGTGGGCTGTGCGGCAACTTGATTCAACCGCGTTTTTTTGGGATGTTTGTGGGTTCGCGTTTCGGCGCGAGCCGTTCCCTTGCCGGTAGCTTCGAACAATGACAAGACTCGATTGAGGCAAGTGGTCAACGCGCAGTAGTTCGGCGGTTCTTCCCGTGCCCGGGGCGCGGGCGGCCCAGCGGAATCCCATTGGACATCGGCATGAGGGGCTGTCAATGACAGCGAAGATACCCGGCCTGCCTCCGAAGCAGGGCCTGTACGATCCGGCTTTCGAGAAAGATAGCTGCGGCGTCGGCTTTATCTGCGACATCAAGGGGCGCCCGAGCCGGGGCATCGTCGAGGATGCCCTGTCCATGAACTGCTGCATGGAGCATCGCGGGGGCCTCGGCTACGAGCAGAACACCGGCGACGGCGCCGGCATTCTGCTCGGCCTGCCGGACCGCTTCCTGCGCCGGGCCGCCCGGGACGAACTCGGCATCGACCTGCCCGCGCGCGGCAGCTACGGCGTCGGCATCGTCTTTCTGCCCACCGATGCCGGCGAACGCGAGGCCTGCCGGCGCCTCCTGGAAGCGGAAATCGCGGATGCCGGCCAGCGGCTGCTCGGCTGGCGGGAACTGCCCACCGACCCGGACGGGGCCGACATCGGCAACGCGGCCCGGGCAGCCATGCCGCACATGGCGCAGCTCTTCATCGGCACCGACGCCGGCAACCCGCTGACCGGCGATGAGTTCGAGCGCAAGCTGTACCTGATCCGCAAGCATGCCACCCACCTGCTGCGCAGCGATTCCAGCCTCGCGCAACGGCAGTCGTTCTACGTCTGTTCCCTGTCTTCCAAAGTAATCGTCTACAAGGGCATGCTGACGCCGATCCAGATGACGCCCTTCTTCAGGGACCTGAGCGAACCGGATTTCGAGTCGCACCTGGCCATGGTGCACTCGCGTTTCAGCACCAATACGTTCCCCTCGTGGGACCGGGCGCAGCCCAACCGGTTCATGAGCCACAATGGCGAGATCAACACCCTGCTCGGCAACGAGAACGCCATGAACGCGCGCCAGGGCGTGGTCTCCTCGCCGCTCTTCGGCGACGACATCGAGAAGCTGTTCCCGGTGGTGGAGCCCGACTGCTCCGACTCCGGCACCTTCGACAACGTGCTGGAATTCCTGCTGATGACCGGGCGCAAGCTGCAGGAAGCGGTGCTGATGATGATTCCAGAGGCCTGGCAGCAGCACGGCGCCATGGACCCGGCCCGGCGCGCCTTCTACGAATACCACTCCTGCCTGATGGAACCCTGGGACGGCCCGGCTTCCATCGCCTTCACCGACGGCACCTACATCGGCGCCGTGCTCGACCGCAACGGGCTCCGGCCCAGCCGCTACTACATCACCGACGACGACCGCTGCATCATGGCCTCGGAGGTCGGCGTGGTGCGGGTCGACCCGGCAACGGTGGTGGAAAAGGGGCGGCTGCAGCCGGGCCGCATCTTTCTCATCGACTTCGACCAGGGCCGCATGATCCCCGACGAGGAGATCAAGTCGGAGTGGGCCGGCGCCCGCCCGTACGCCGACTGGCTGGAAAAGCAGCGCATCGAACTCGACGAACTGCCCGCAGCCCAGGCTCCGGCGCCCGATTCATCGACACTGACCGCCCGCATGAACGCCTTCGGCTACACCGTCGAGACCATGCAGATCATGCTGCAGCCCCTGGTCAAGGAGTTGCGCGACCCGCTCGGCTCCATGGGCAACGATGCGGCGCTGGCGGTGATGTCCGACAAGCCGCGCATGCTCTACGACTACTTCAAGCAGCGCTTCGCCCAGGTGACCAACCCCGCCATCGATTCCATCCGCGAGGAAGTGATCATGGCGCTGGAGTGCTACTGCGGCCCGGAACGGAACCTGCTGGAAACCACGGAAGCCCATGCGCACCGGTTGCGCATTCCCCACCCGATACTCTCGAACGACGAACTGGCCGCCATCCGGCATCTCGATCACCGGGGCTGGAGAACCGCCACCATCGATATCACCTTTCCGGCCGGATCGGGCAGAGGCGGCCTCGAGGCGGCCCTGGACAGGATCTCCGCCGAGGCGAGCCGGGCCATCGAAGACGGCTACAGCCTCATTGTGCTGTCCGACCGCGCCGTCGGCCCGGACCGGGTACCCATCAGCGCGCTGCTCGCCGTCGGAACGGTGCATCACCACCTGATCGCAACCCATGCGCGCACCCGCATCGGCATCGTCCTGGAAACCGGCGAAGCGCGCGAGGTGCACCATCACTGCCTGCTCACCGGCTACGGCGCCGATGCCATCAACCCCTACCTGGCTTTCGAGGCGCTGTGGGATTCCCGGGAACAGGGCTACCTGGACGACGCCCCGCACATCGCCGACAACGAAGACGTGATCGCCGCCTACCGCAAGGGCACGGCCAAGGGCATGCTCAAGGTCATGGCGAAGATGGGCATCTCCACCCTGCAATCCTACAAGGGCGCCCAGATCTTCGAAGCGGTGGGGCTGGCCGACGATGTCATCGACCGGGCTTTCCGGGGTACCGCCAGCCGCGTTCAGGGCGTGGGCCTGGGAGTGCTTGCCGAGGAGATGGAACGCCGCCATGCACTCGGCTATCCCGGGCGGAATCTCAGCGTCGCCGTCCTGCCCAATCCCGGCGACTTTCACTGGCGCCGGCACGGCGACACCCACATGTGGGACCCCCAGGCCATCGCCGACCTGCAGGTGGCGTCCCGGGCGAACGACGAGAGCGCCTACTGGCGCTTCGCCGAACACGTCAACCGCGAGAACACGGCCAACGCCAACCTGCGCGGGCTGCTGGCCTTCAGGACCGGCGCCAACGGCGGCTCCATCGACCTTGACGACGTGGAGCCCGAAAGCGAGATCGTCAAGCGCTTCGCCACCGGCGCCATGAGCTTCGGCTCCATCAGCGCCGAGGCCCACGAGTCGCTGGCCATCGCCATGAACCGCATCGGCGGCAAGTCGAATACCGGCGAGGGCGGGGAAGACGCGCGCCGGTACACGCCGCTGCCCAACGGCGATTCGAAGCGCAGCGCCATCAAGCAGGTGGCCAGCGGCCGTTTCGGCGTCACCATCGATTACCTGACCAACGCCGACGAACTGCAGATCAAGATCGTCCAGGGCGCCAAGCCCGGCGAGGGCGGCGAACTGCCCGGCCACAAGGTGGACGAGATCATTGCGGGCATCCGTCACTCGACGCCCGGCGTGGGGCTCATCAGCCCGCCGCCGCACCACGACATCTATTCCATCGAAGACATCGCGCAGCTCATCCACGACCTCAAGAACGGCAACCCCGAGGCACGCATCAGCGTCAAGCTCGGCGCGGAAGTGGGCGTGGGCGCGGTTGCCGCGGGCGTCACCAAGGCGCGCTCCGATCACCTGGTCATCGCCGGCGATTCCGGCGGCACCGGCGCATCGCCGCTGACGTCCATCAAGCATGCCGGGCTGCCCTGGGAACTCGGTATCGCCGAGACCCACCAGACCCTGGTCGTCAACAACCTGCGATCCCGCGTCGTGCTGCAGACCGACGGCCAGCTCAAGACCGGCCGCGATGTGGCCGTCGCCTGCCTGCTCGGCGCCGAGGAGTTCGGCTTCGCCACGGCGCCGCTGGTCACCCTCGGCTGCATCATGATGCGCAAGTGCCACCTGAATACCTGTCCGGTGGGCATCGCCACCCAGGATCCGGCCTTGAGAAAGAAATTCGAGGGTGAGCCCGAACACGTGATCAACTATTTCTTCATGGTCGCGAAGGAGTTGCGGCAGCTCATGGCGGAGCTCGGCTTCCGCACGGTCAACGAAATGGTCGGGCGCGTGGATGCGCTGGAAGTCACCGACGCCATCGAGCACTGGAAAGCCAGGGGCATCGACCTCACCGGGATGCTGACGCCCGCCTCGGTGCCACCGGAGTTCCTGGGCAGCTACGCCATGCACGACCAGGACCACGGCCTCGACCGTGCGCTGGACAACCGCCTGATCGAACTCGCAAGCCCCGCGCTGGAACGCGGCGAGAAGGTCTATCACGAGATGCCCATCGTCAACACGAACCGGGTCGTGGGCGGCATGCTCTCCAATGCCATCATCAGGCGCTGCGGCCCGCAGATGCTTCCGGACGGCACCGTGCACTTCAAGTTCAGGGGCAGCGCCGGCCAGAGCTTCGGCTGCTGGCTCGCCCGCGGCGTCACCCTGGAAGTGGAGGGGGACGCCAACGACTACGTGGGCAAGGGC
This sequence comes from Pseudomonadales bacterium, assembly GCA_963663395.1. Lineage (GTDB taxonomy): Bacteria > Pseudomonadota > Gammaproteobacteria > Pseudomonadales > Azotimanducaceae > Azophilus. Next base: position 826,061 of record OY760226.1, on the reverse strand, counting down.
CTGTCCGGGGGGCGGCTCATCGTCTATCCACCCCGCGAGTCGCGTTTCGTGCCCGAAGACAACGTGCTGGTCGGCAACGTGGTGCTGTACGGCGCCACCTCCGGCGACTGCTTCTTCCGCGGCGTCGCGGCGGAACGGTTCTGCGTGCGCAACAGCGGCGCGCGGGCGGTGATCGAAGGCGTCGGCGACCACGCTTGCGAATACATGACCGGCGGCCGCGTCGTCATTCTCGGCCCCACCGGCCGCAACTTCGCCGCCGGCATGAGCGGCGGCATCGCCTACGTCTGGAACCCCGCCGGCGACTTCCACGACCTGTGCAATCCCGAGATGGTGGAACTCGAACCGCTGCAGTCCGACAGCGACCTGGCGGAGGTACGCGGGCTCATCGAGCGGCACTTCGCCCTGACCGGCTCCACCGTCGCCCGATCCCTCCTCGATGACTGGCGGCGCAGCGCCGCACAGTTCGTCAAGGTCATGCCCGTCGACTACAAGCGGGTACTCGAACAACAGAAGACCGCCGTCGCCGCCGGGTAAGCAGGAATGGGCAAGACCACGGGATTCATGGATTACGCCCGGGACGCGGCACCCTATCGCGACGCGCGCGAGCGCCTGCTCGATTTCCGGGAAATCTACACCGGCCACGACGAGCAGCGGCTAACCGTTCAGGGCGCCCGCTGCATGGACTGCGGCGTACCCTTCTGCCAGTCGGAGGAAGGCTGCCCCATCCACAACCTCATTCCGGAGTGGAACGATCTCATCTACCGGGGGCACTGGCGCGAAGCCCTCGACCGCCTGCACAACACCAACAACTTCCCCGAGTTCACGGGCCGGGTGTGCCCGGCGCCCTGCGAAGGCGCCTGCGTGCTCGGCATCACCGACCCGGCGGTGACCATCAAGAACATCGAGATGGCCATTGTCGACAGGGGCTTCGACGAGGGCTGGATCGTCCCCGAGCTGCCCGCCGGGCAGACCGGCAAACGCGTCGCCGTGGTCGGTTCGGGGCCGGCCGGGCTCGCCGCGGCACAGCAACTGAACCGGGCCGGGCACGAGACGGTCGTCTTTGAACGGGAAGACCGCATCGGCGGCCTGCTGATGTACGGCATCCCCAACATGAAGCTCGACAAGAACGAGATTGTCGAGCGGCGCCTCGACCAGATGCGCGGGGAAGGCGTCGACTTCCGGGTCAATGCGCCGGTGGGCAGCGGCAGCGGCGGCACGATCGACGTACGTACCCTGCAAGGGGAATACGATGCCGTGCTGCTCGCAACCGGGGCGACCGTTCCCCGTGACCTGCCCATACCGGGCCGGGAACTGCAGGGCGTTCACTTCGCCATGGAATTCCTGACCAAGAACACCCGCAGCCTGCTCGACTCGAACCTGGCCGACGGCAACTACATCTCCGCGAAGGGCAAGGACGTCATCGTCATAGGCGGAGGCGACACCGGCACCGACTGCATCGGCACCGCCCTGCGCCACGAATGCAGTAGCCTGGTCAACTTCGAACTGTTCCCCCGCCCGCCCGCAACCCGGGCACCCCAAAATCCCTGGCCGACCTGGCCAGTCATATTCCGTACCGAATACGGTCATGAGGAATCCGCGGCCAGGTTCGGCAGCGACCCGCGCGTCTTTCTCATCTCCTCGACGGAGTTCCTGAGCGGCCGCAACGGCAGGGTGGTAGGCATCCGTACCGTCGACGTCGAGTTCAGGGACGGCCGTTTCGAGAACGTACCAGGCTCGGAAAGGGAATGGCCCGCCGACCTGGTACTGCTGGCGATGGGTTTTCTCGGGCCGGAGCACGCCGTTTCGGACCCGCTGGAGCTCGCCTACGACCAGCGCAGCAATTACAGGGCGGATTACGGTAACTACCAGACCAGCATCGAAGGGGTCTTTGCCGCCGGCGACTGCCGCCGCGGGCAGTCGCTGGTGGTGCGCGCGATCAACGAAGGCAGGGAAGCCGCCCGGGAGATGGATCGTTACCTGATGGGGTCTACCGAACTACCCTAGCAGCGGCCGGATCCGTTCATCGACCGCTTTCCTTGCCCGGAATATCCGTGAACGCACCGTGCCCACCGGGCACTCGAGCAGCGAGGCAATCTGTTCGTAACTCATTCCGTCGATTTCGCGCAACGCCAGGGCATCGCGCAGTTCGTGGGGCAGTGCTCTCATGGCCCGGTCGATTGCCACGGACAACTCGTCCCTCGTCAGCGAGGCCACCGGATCCTCCGAATCCCGGAGCAGGTAGCCGCTGTCCTTGAACTGGGCGTCTTCCACGTCGATGTCCATGTCCGGCGGGCGGCGCCCTGCGGCAATGATGTGATTCTTCACCGTGTTGACCGCGATGCGATAGAGCCACGTATAAAACGCGCTCTCTTCCCGAAACTTCGGCAGCCCTCGCAGCGCTTTGACGAAGGCCTCCTGTGCCACGTCCTGGACCTCGTCGGCATCGTGCAGATAACGCCGAACCAGGCTGAAAACCCTGTGCTGGTAGCGCGTGAACAGCAAATCGAACGCCGTCTTGTCGCCTTGCTTGAAACGTCGCACCAGTTCCCGGTCAGTGTCCGCGCCAGGAATCATCGCCTCCAGGTCGTTTGACTTTGCCTTTCCATTCCCGGGGCCCGGGATACCATACTGCGCCTTTGCGGGGATCATTTGATTCGCCTGCCCTGCTCGCCACGGCGAACCCAGCCGCGGAATACCGGTGTGACAGAAGCAGGTTTGCGTGGGTTTCCGGCCCGGGTAGTCGGCCTGTCCTCAACAAGCCTGTCCCTGACAATTTGGCGCATGAAGGCTCTCCTGATGGATTCCGTTTCGGGAACACCAGCTTGCAGGGGATTTATCACGAAGTGCTCACGAAGTTGTCACAACTTTCTTCTAATTTCGTCCTGAACCGCCCGCAAGGCGTCACCGGTCTCACGAATACCAGAGCCGATGAACCTTTCCGACCCCGGATTGTCCAAGCGCCCGTAACGTCCTCTCTGCTGGTGCGACCGGCGACGAAGGAGCAACACATGACGAAACACCGGGCACGTCTGACCCGCATCGAAAGGCTGATCGAGGAGATGGAAGCCACCATCGCCGAAGCGCGCCAAACCTCGCAGCGCATGACGCGCTTCTTTCGCGACATGGGCATTGAGGACGAGTCCATCCTGCACGACATGGCGCGTAGCGAGAACTGTTCCCCTGCCCTCAGGTGCATGGTGAAAGACGATCTGGCGGAACTCGAGCGGGAACTTCGGGAGGAGGAGGTAACCCTGATGGCCGAGTCCGGATACCGGCAGGCTCGCAAGCCGGCCCAGCGGCGCCGCGGAATGATGCGAATCTGAACAGGACCACAACGGAAAGGACAACTCAGGCATGGAAACCCCCTCACTAGACCAGGTGTCCGGCGAACACCAGGTCTCATACATTCCCGAAGAACACCAGTTTCAGATGATGGTGAACGGCGAGTCGGTCAAAATTTCCACGCTGGAGGCGGTGATGTTCGTTCTGCAGCAGCGTTACGTCGCCATGAGCGACGTGACGGCCGAAAGAACCCGGGAGATGCAGCAACAGGTGAACCTGATCAAGGAGGCCAACCGGTGGCTCAACGCCGTGACAGATGCCACGATCGACGGTGACTTCGAACGCCCGGCCGTCGACGGAGACGACGACAGCGCCGAAACGGAGTCCGACACCGACGCCCTGTTGGCCTGGATGAACAGCCATGATCTCGACACCTCCGGTTATCAAGACCCGCCAACCATTGAAGACTTCAAGCATGCCCAGACGCAGATCAGCAACTACGTCGATCAACTGAGCAGCAACAACGATCTCAGGATGCTGTCGCTGAAGACTGCGGTGAACAAGGCGCAACAAGCCATGACGGCAGCCGATGGGGTTCTGCAGAACATCAAGCAACTGATGCAGACAATTACCAGCAACATGTCCCGCTAGCGCCAAAGAGAGCCAACGAGGCCGGATGAAGAAATTGGAAAACAGGGCTCAAACAGCATGAACCGGGCCGCCGAATTCGAACGCGCGGCGGCGGAGGGAACCACCTCAGGCATCGTTGCCAAACTTGGCGCACTGCTTGACGGCAAGAAGACCCTGGCCGGGGCACGGGGCATTTCCAGGGCCGCCCTCGACAGCTTTTACGGCATTACCCGGGAGTTGTACGTCGCCGGCCATCGGGCACAGGCATTGAGCAACCTGGAGATGCTGTGCCTGTACGACCACGAAAACGCCCGCTACTGGCAGGCGCTCGGTACCTGCAGGCAGGCGAACAAGGACCACCTGGGTGCCGCAGCCGCGTTCGGATTTGCCATAGGCCTGTCCGACCAGTTCAACGGCAGCCTCGAATTGCAACTAGTCGAAAACCTCTTTGCCGCCGGGCATGCCGACGCGGCCGGCGTCCGCTTACGGGAAGCACTCGAGGCCGCAGGCAAAGAGCCCGCGAACGAACCATGGCATGCGAAGGCGGGGAAGCTGCAGGCCCAACTGGCGGAAAGCGCGCCAACCCGATGAATCCGAACGCATGGCCAGAACTTACGTAACCATCGGAAAGGAAAACAGGAACATGTCAAGCATACAGCCACTCACACCCGCCAGCATTGTCGACCCGGACCGGGCACCCTCACCGCCACCTTCCGGGCGCGGGCAGCAAAATTCAATCGGTACCGAAACCGGCGATGGCGCCTTGTTGATCATCTCTGCACCTGAGGGCGGAACTGTTCCGTTGCTCGCCTTGCCGAAGAAAATGGATGCCGATGTCATGATCCTGTTGCTATACGCCGTCCAGCACAAACAGGGTCAGGACCAGATCAAGACCGCGGAGCAACGTACCGCGGAAAGCAAGCAGAAACGTCAGGAAAAACACGAAGAGATCATGGAAAAGCTCAAGGAGATCGAGGAAAAGCAGAAAAAGGGCGACAAGAGCGCCAAGATCGGGGAGGTATTCGGCTGGATCGGCGTGGGCCTGGCCTGGATCATCGTCGGCATCGTCGCGGTCGCCTCCGGAGGAGCCGCGGCAGCACCTCTCATCGTGGCAGCGGTCGCACTGACGGCATTCATGGTCTGTCAGCAGACCGGCGGCACGGAAGAGGCCATCGAGGCGATGGACTTGAACGACAAGCAGGCCATGGCTTTTCAGATCGGCCTGGCGGCTTTCATGCTGGTGCTCACGATCGCCATGACCGTTTTGAGCTGTGGCGCTGCGGCGGGCGGCGCCGCTTCCAGCGCAACCACGCTAGCCGGAGCCGGGGCTCAAGCCGGGTCCGGAGCAACCCAGGGCGCAGCCGCAAGCGCCCAAACTGGCGCCGCCGCAGCCCAGACTGGCTCAGCCGCAGCCCAGACTGGCTCAGCCGCAGCTCAGGCAGGCACCGCCACAGCTCAGGCAGGCACCGCCACAGCCCAGGCAGGCACCGCCACAGCCCAGGTAGGCACAGGCACAGCCCAGGCAGGCACCGCCACAGCCCAGGCAGGCACCGCCACGGCCCAGGTAGGCACAGGCACAGCCCAGGCAGGCACCGCCACAGCCCAGGCAGGCACCGCCACAGCCCAGGCAGGCACCGCCACGGCCCAGGTAGGCACAGGCACAGCCCAGGCAGGCACCGCCACAGCCCAGGCAGGCACAGGCACAGCCCAGGCAGGCACAGGCACAGCCCAGACGGCCACACACACCGCGGAAACCAGCGCGAAAGTCGTGCGCGTGGCGAACCGGGTGCGGGCTGCCACGCAGACTGCCCAGGGAGTCGCCGGAGCAGGTGGCTCATCGGCGCAGGTCGGGACATCCGTCGCAAACTACGAAGCAGGCATGGCTCGAGCCGACGCCCAGGACGAACAGGCGGAAATGGCAAAACATCAGGAAATTACCTACGAGTGGTTACGACGCATCCGCAAACTCGTAGAACAGCTCCAGGACGCCGGACTGATCGTCGCCGAAACCATTGCCGACTCCCGCGACACGGCCATGCACATACGGCAGACCATCTGACTAGCTGGAATTCCGGCGATAGCACACCCGAAAATCATCGAGGAGATTAACAATGACCACAGTCGACCCATCAGCCGGTTTGTACGGATCCATCCTGGAAACCGGTGACGGCGCCTCGAGCGACGGGATGGTGAGCTTCGGTGGGGTCCGCGTTTCCTCCATCGAGGCGGCGCAATTCGTCATGATGCACCGCACCGGAGTGATGAAGGAAGTGGGCGCAGACCGTACCGAGATGGCTCAACGGCACTTGGACAAAATCCGGGCCGCGCGCCAGATGTTGATCGACCTCCAGGACCTGTACATTTTTTCGGCATCATCCAAGGTCTACAGGGATCGGTGTCCGATCACACCGGAAATGGAGGATTTCCTGAAAAACGACGTGAATTGTTCTCCTGAAATCTTTACGAACCGCCTGATATTTTACGCCTCCAGGGTCCCCCTTCTTCCGGAGTCCGTACGCAACCATTACGGGCTTTACCTTGGCGAGGATGGAAAATTGATAACGTACTCCGATCGCGCCAAAGAATTCGATTTCGAGGCGAAAGGCGGGAATCGTGAATACCAAATTTCCGGTGTCCGGATGATTGACAGAGACAGCATCGACGGCCTGAAATCTAACGTGAACAACTACATCGACCAGGTGAATGACAGCAACAACCTGTTCATGACCAAGTTCAAGCAGATCGTGAACCTCATGAACACCGCGCTCGAAAGCGCCAACAGCCTGGCCGACAAAACCAACGACATGACCAAAAACCTCGTGTCGCGCTGGTGACTTCACCCCGCGGTTCGCTTTTCGTGCGGCCTGCATCCGAAATCCCCATCCGAAATCCCCACCCGCAACCCCGAAAGCAAGGAGACATCAACGTGGAAGCGGCTACCGACTTGCTGGACGCGCTCAGCGAAAACGACCTGCTCAGGGTCGAGGAACTGGCGAAGAAGTGCCTCATCGAAGGGGCAACCCTGGCCGATGTGAGGGGCTACACGGAGGACGAACTGGAAGCCGTGTATCACTTTGCCCACAACGCCTATCAGCAGCGCAAGTATGAGGAAGCTCGTCAGCTGTTCCAGTTTCTGGTGCACAACGACCACGCGGAGAGTCGCTTCTGGATGGGGCTTGCAGCGTCCTTGCAGATGTCCGGCGGCCACAAACAGGCCGTCACTGCCTACGGCATGGCGGCGATACTCGACGCGACCAACCCCCGTCCTGCACTGCACGCCGGCGAATGCTACCTCGCCCTGGGCGATCCGGAGAACGCCCGGAACGCCTTCAACTCCGTCGAGTTCATCTGCGGCCTGCCCGACGCATCAGCGCACGCTGACTTGCGCATGCGGGCCGCTGCCCTGGCCGCAGCGATTGACATAGCCGCCCCAGCGCCAGGCAGCCCTGCAAACGCTCCGCGCCAGCCGGAAGAAACCCCCGAACAAGACAGCTGAACGCGTAACCCGGAGCGACCCCGATGTCTCAAGCCATCATGAACAATCTCATCAGCGAATTCGGCACCGCTATCGGTATCCCCGACCTCCAGATCGATGAAGATAACCGGTGCAATCTCATGTTCGACGATGTCGCGGTGAGCTTTGAACTCGCACACGGCGATGCAAGCATGTTCATTTACGCCCTGCTGGGCACTGTCCCGAACCGGGAGGCGGATTCGTTTCTCGCGGCAATGCTGCGCGCCAATCATCTGCTCGCAGCCACCCTCGGGTCAACGTTGAGCATCGACCCGAAAAACAACGACGCCGTGCTGATCAGGGAAGAGCGGCTCGACTCGCTTCGCCTGCCGAGACTCGAAACCATCGTCGAAGACTTCGTGAACGTTGCCGAACTGTGGATGGGACACCTGGACGCCGGCACTGTAGATGGTCCGCCGGCCCAGCCGGCAAGCGATCCCGAGCTTCCGGACGGCGGCATGATGAGGGTCTGACCGGGGTCCGCCGGGACAGGGATCGGTCGGACCGGAGCAAAACCAAGGAAAACGAAATGACAAATCAACCCGAACCAAGAATCCGGATGCAAATCGAGACTCAACTCGAGGAAGACCACTCCGGTTCCCTGAAATCTGCAATCGGCGCCGGTATCGCCGAACAGGCCGCTGCCATTGAAGCGGAACTGAAGAAAGGCGTACGACCCGAAGAGCACCGCCGGTTGATGGCCCTGAAAAAAGGCCTGGACGCAGCCAGCCTGATCCTTGAGCACGCCTGGTCCTACTATCATCCATGAACGGTCATCCTACCCGGGAGAGTCGCCCGGGCATTCGTGCATGCCCCGCCTTGTAAAGGCTTGCGCGGCAGCGGCCGCGCTTGCGTTCGCGTTCGCCTACGCCTCGGCCGAAACCGAGGTTGGGCAAACCCGCGTCAATCCCGATTGGGTGGACACGCGCTACGGCTACATAGCCAACAACGAGTCCCTTCGCGCGCTACTCTACGACTTCGGTGCCAGCCTCGACATTCCAGTGGTCGTGAGCGCAAATATCCAAATCACTGTCCAGGACAGTGTCCCCGCCATGACCGCCGAAACGTTCCTCGCCGAACTCCATGCCCGCTTCGGTTTGATCTGGATCTACGACGGCAACACTCTTTTCCTGTACGACGGCTCGGAATCGGTTCGGGAAACTGTCGACTTTCCCTTCTCGCGCAGTGGTGCATTCAAGGACTCGATCAAACAAGCGCGCCTGCGTGGCGTGCCGCTGAATTGGGTTTTTCTTCCCGCCGAGAATCAGCTGCAACTTTCCGGGCCGCCCCGGTTCGTCGAATGGGGATCGAGTCTCGCGAACAGGATTGCCGAGGAAGAATCCGGCTGGGGCGGCCGACTCACCCCGGAAGAAGACCTCGACTACACGGTTCGCATTTTTCCGGTGGAATACGGTTATGTCGACCAGTTCGACAGCAACAATGCCGGCGGACCGGGAAGGGTTGCAAGCCTGGCGGAAATGGTCGCCAAGTTGATGAACGTATCCCACGTCACCGACGTCGTCGGCATTACGGCCGGCGAGGATACGACCAGGCCCACAAGCAAGCTACGCGGCACCGGCGTCATCCCCCAACCGCAGGACACCGGGCGAAATATGCCGCCTCCGCCAGCCCGCGTCACCGGCGCCCGGGGCCAGGGACAGGAAGCCTTCGTCATCGGCGACCCGCGGTTGAACGCCATCATCGTGCGCGACCGAAGCTATCGTATGCCCATCTACGAACGCCTGATCAGGGAACTCGACAGCCCTCTGGACCAGATCGAAATCGGCGTTTCGGTCCTCGACATCGATACATCCGCCGCCGAGGCGCTGAGCTTCGGCCTCGAAGCCGATTCGTTGCAGGTCAATGCCGTGGGCGACGGCGGGGGTTCGACCTTGTGGTACGCCCAGAACCAGTGGAACATCGACGGTCTGGCCGTGCGCGTACGCGCCCTGCGCAACGCCGGCAAGAGCCGCGTGCTCACCCGTCCTTCCATAACCACCCTGGACAACCACGAGGCGTCATTTCAGAACAACCACACCTTCTACGTCCGCCTCGGCGGCAACGACGCCGAGTCCGTCGATCTCGCCCCGGTTTCCTACGGTTGGGTGGTGCGCATTCGCCCGCATATCATCTATGACGGGGACCAGCGAAGCGTACAGCTCGCAATACACATCGAAGACGGCAACCGCGGCGGTGCGGAGCTTGCCGTCACCGGCGTTCCTGAGGTTTCGCAGAACCTGATTCAGACCCAGGCAGTCGTTCGGGAAGGAAACAGCCTGTTGATCGGTGGATATACCGTGCGGGAACAGTCGCGTTTCGAACAACGCATTCCGTTCTTCGGCCGGATACCGGTGATGGGCAGGCTGTTTACAACCAAAGCGGACCTGGACAAATCGATCGCCCGCTATTTTCTCATCGTACCGAGAATCCTGTCTTCGGAAATCTCCTACGAGATCAGGTCGGGGTTCGAGGACAGCCCGCTGGAGTCGATAGATGCCGTGAACGCCATCGGGAATGGCGACGGCGCTCCGAACCACCGGGACACTGCCACACGCCCCCCTGCAACCCGGGGTTGACCCTCCGGGCCCGTCGCGCGGGCAGAAGATCAGCGAGCGCGCTCAACGGCGCCTCCGGCCGCCCCAAAGCCGATAGCGAGTGGCTGGCACTGCCGGCGCGCCGGCAACCCCCACCGGGAACTTTCCCCAGAACCGCTGTCCAATGCGAGACATTCCGAAATTCAATCGCCGCTTGGCCTGTTTTCGATCAGTAAAGGCAACAGCGTACGGGACAAGGAGATTGCCATGACAGCAGTCGGGACCATAGACCATGTTCCCCAACCCACCCCGGGGCAGATCGGGATCCGTAACCCGCCGTCGAATGGGGCGCCCATCGACACGCAACACCCAGGGGATACCAGTCCCCCGAAAGTGTCGGAACAGGAGTTACCGCCCGGTTCCAGCGCGGTCGACAACAGGCTTGCGTTTGCGGCACTCCAGGCCATCTCGCATTACGTCGGCGTCGACTACGCTCGTATCGCGGCATTGATGCTGCTGCTTGACTCGGAACTTGCCCGAGCAGCCCGCGATGCCCGGGTAATGGAGATTGACGCGCTTGCCAACCAAATGCACGCCATCGCCGACAAAATTCGCACCGCGGCGAAGCTGGCGCTCGCCGGCGGAGTCGTATCCGGGGGATTGCAGGTGGTTTCCGCCGGCATCAACATTGCGGGCGGCTTTTACGGTATTAGATTGACATCGGGCCAACCGACCACAACCGCCGGCTCGACCCCACCGCCGGCTTCACAGAACGCACAGCCGCCGCCAACGCCACCACCGTCCGCACCACCACCGTCCGCGCCACCACCGTCCGCACCACCGGCAAGCCCGGGGCCAAATGCCCCGGCACCAGGGGCACATACTCGACAGGTGCCGACTCAACCTGCATCGGGTAGGGCTTCCACGCCCGAATCAACGTCCGGTCAACCTGTTTCGTCCGACACTCCGGACACCCCGGCTGCCGTCGAATCACCCGACTCCCAGCCTGGCATGGATTCGCCCGAAATGCAGGCGGCGTCGGACGCGCCCGAACCCCAGACGCCCGAGATCAACCAGCCTCCGGGAGGAGGCCCTGACACGCCAGCGGGCCAAGATGCCCAGGATGTAGGTAACCCGCACAGTGCGGCCGACGCCGACCCACAGGTAAGCGCCAACGTCCTTGATCACACCCTGTCGCAACAGTTGTCCGCCAAGGCGCAAAGCTCGGTGCTGGTGAGCCAGGGGCTGGCGCTAATCCCGAGTTCAGCGGGCGAATTGTCCAGGACGGTGCTGGACTACACGTCCAGGCTCGAGGAAGCCGATATCAAGGACGACGAGGCCGAGGCGGAGGAGCAGCGTGCCCATATGGAAAACACCAGGGCATTCGGCGAGTCGATGCAGAAAAGCGCCCACGACATGATTCAGGTCATCCAGCAAATGTACGAAGGCATGAACCAGACCAGCCGGAACATCTGGTCCAAGGTCTGATTGCCGGTTCGGGCATCCCATGCACACTAGTCCGTCGATTCCAACGACCCTTCGCCAACCGGCGCACACCAGGTTGTACTGCAGGCCATGACCAACACCATCAATGCGCCTGGCCAATCCAGCGCAAGCCCCCCGGCGCCAACCCAGGGCAATCCTGCCGGCGTCACCGGCAGCTTTCGAGGCGAACGAGTCGACCTGGTGCCCAATCCCACGGCGCAACTTCAGGAAGCCGCAGAGGAGTTGACTTTCCTCCGCAGCGAGCGTGTCGCAAGAAAACTGGCGCAGCGCAGACTGGCCAGCCAACGGGCCACCGGTTCATTCGCCCTGGACCAGACGCGCAGATACCTCGAGCAGGTGCCCGACCTGGAGAGGAACCAGAAGCTCGCAGAATTCGCAAGATCGATCCTCGCCTCCGGGGAGCTTGCAGGCCCCCAGGAGTTGCGGCAAAGCGCAAGGGTTTTCTCCAGCGACCCGACCCACCAGTTCCTCGCACTTTCGTTCGCCCTCGGGCAAGCCGTCTCGCAGAATGCGGAGCCAGCACTCGTTGCCGCACTGGAAGACGCCATCGAGAGCCTGCGCGAAGAGAGCGGGCCTGCGATCCAGGCGGGTTTGAACGTCTCAACCGTCGCGCAGCGATTCTCCGGCGAAGACCTCGGCAGCATCCAGGACCTGCGCGATCTGTATCGCGACGTGGTGCTCGACTGCGAGGAAATAAACGACGCCTTTCAGCGCATCGTCAAGGGCCATCCCGGCCGGACATTCGACGAAGCGGTCGGGTTTCTACTCAACGCCCTGGGTGCAGACCTCGCGGCCGCTTCGCAGACTGTATCCAGGACGCGGTTAAAGCAGATCGTCAACGACATGCACCAGTTGAAGTCACTGAACAGCGTTCATCAGCAGTGCAAGGAACTCATGCTCCGCGCGCAGCGGAACCATGGCGCCGATGCCGGGCCACTGGCCCCCAGGAACCTCATGTCGGAACTGTTGGGTGCCCAGGGCCGCGCGTGGCAGGGCGCCGATGCGTTCAGCGGCCTTCCGGAGAAGCTGGGGGTGCAAAGCCAAGAGGGCGCAATCTACCTCCTGCAGGGTTTCAAGGAACTCGTCCGTTCGATGCCGTTGAAGGCATTCGGTGACGATCTGAGCCAACGCGACCGGGTGATGATCTCGGTGCAGCAAGCCCTGGACCTGGCAATCGACAACGAAGTTGTCGACCAATGACGGGGCAGCGCCCGAACACGGCGGAAAGACGGCGAAGGGGTGCCGACTTGACTCATCTGACCAACTCGTTCGCAAACAGGAGGTCGAGCCCCGGCTGGTGGGCAAGGGCGGTCGGGGAATTCGGCGCCAGCATGGGGTTCCAGCATACCGCCGACTGGACGATGGATACCCTGAATCTCTCTGTGGACGGCGGCCGTTATCTTGTCGACATCGAGCGATCCGCAGATGACATCCTGCTGGCGACATTTCGACACGTACCGCTGTCGGATGTCGAGGAGAAGATCATGCTGCTGCTACGTTCATGCAGTCCTGACAGCCACCACCCGTACTTTCTCCAGGCCGGCCTGAAAGGCAGCGACGTGATCGTGCTGGCGGTACGCCTTCACCGCACGGAAGCAGGGCGTATGTACAACGCCTTCGAACTCATCCGCAAGCTCTTCGCAGACGCGAGACTCTGATCGCCATGGCCATCAGCCTGCACATGGGCCTCGAAGGGGTTTCCTACCAGCCTTCCTCGGTCAAGTCTCCCACAGACTTTCCCCGTCACAAGGTCAATCTGGCGACGGGCGCGTCGATTCCGCGCCACGTCGAAAGGGTTTTTAATCTCTATGCCAACGAAAGACTGCTGGCGGATGCGATCCGGCCGGTCCTGTGCAATCCACACGTGACCACGCCCGCTCGCTACCTGCAACTCTTCGATGAAATCGAGACCGCCAGCGCCAGGCTTCACGACGAGCCCGGCGAAGCGGGCCGCATTCTCCGTTCGGCCCGGACGCTGCTGGGCGCCATGAAGGAGGACTTCGCGGCACTGGCGTTCGCGCGCAGCACCTTGATCGGTATCTGATATGGAGAAGGGGCGCGCCTTGTTCAAGGAATTCGAAGTGGACCACATTTCCTGGCTGCTCGCGGCAGCGAGCACGCTCCTGGACCAGCAGAAGACCGACCGGGCCATCGTGCTGCTCGAGTTTCTTGTCCTGATCGACCCACACAATGTGCAGGGCCAGACAATGCTCGCCTACGCCTTGCTGCGCCAGGACGACCAGCGCCGCTGCGGCACAACTCTGGCACGCCTGAACCAGCACCAATTGTCCGCGCGGGAGCGGGCTGCCGTCGATGCGCTGAGCGCCCGTCTGGCAGACAGCGTCCCGAGCGGCCAGCCGCGTCTGCAGGGCGCCTGATCCACACCTCGAACCAGCCGAGGTCATAGCCTGATGCCCCTTCCCGAAAAAGCCCAGAACATTCTCTACACCGTTACCCAGCGCAAGGACGTGCTGCTCGCCTCGCTGCTTGTCGCCATCATCTTCATGATGATCCTGCCGCTACCTACCGAACTGGTGGACGTACTGATCGGCATAAGCATGGGTATCTCCGTCGTGCTGCTGATGCTCGCCATCTACATCCGGACGGCCAGCGACTTCTTCGCGTTTCCCGCGGTTCTGCTGCTGTCGACCCTGTTTCGTCTGGCACTGTCAATCACCACGACTCGGCTCGTGCTGCTGCAGGCCGACGCCGGCGCCATCATCGATACCTTCGGCAACTTCGTCGTTGCCGGCAACCTGGTGATCGGCATGGTGATCTTCCTGATCATCACCATCGTCCAGTTTCTGGTCGTCACCAAGGGCGCGGAACGTGTGGCGGAGGTGAGCGCCCGATTCTCGCTCGACGCGATGCCCGGCAAGCAGATGAGCATCGACGGTGACATGCGCGCCGGTGTGATCGACATGGCCGAGGCGCGGCGGCGGCGGCAGCTGGTCGAGAAGGAGAGTCAGCTCTACGGCTCGATGGACGGAGCCATGAAGTTCGTCAAGGGCGATGCCATCGCCGGCCTGATCATAATCGCCGTCAACCTGATCGGCGGGCTCGTCATCGGCATGACGCAGCGGGACCTGAGCTTCGGCCAGGCGATTCAGATCTACTCGATACTGACGATCGGGGACGGGCTGGTGGCACAGATTCCCGCTTTGCTGATCGCCATGACGGCCGGAATCATCGTCACGCGGGTCAGCACCGACGAAACCGAAAACCTGGCCAGCGACATCGGCTTGCAATTCGGCGCTCAACCCCGGGCTTTGCTGGTCGCCGGCATACTCATGGTGGCCTTCAGCCTGGTTCCCGGATTCCCCACGCTGACTTTTCTCGCCCTGGCCGCGGCAACCTCCGGCGCCGGGCTTCTGTTGATGCGGGCTTCGAAGAAACGAAAACACAAGCAGGCAGAAAGCCAAGTCTCGTCAATTCTTACCCCCGTTTCGACGGAAACACGATCCGAGGCCGAAGTGCAGGACCAACTGACCGGGAAACAGGAAATCAGCCTGGGAGCACCGCTGTTGGTCGACATTTCCGCTTCCCTGCAAGTGCACCTCGACATGCGCCTGTTGAACCGGGAGGCGGCGAAGGTCAGGCGTGCCCTTTATCTCGACCTCGGCGTACCGTTTCCCGGTATCCACGTCCGATTCAATGAAAACACTGCCGAAAATTCCTACGCGATCCTGCTGCAGGAAATCCCGGTTGCCAAAGGAGTTCTCCGCCCAGGCTGCATCTTCTACGCCGACAGCGAATCGCAACTGGACATCACCGGAGTTCCCGTGGAGCGTGGGGAGTCTTTCCTGCCGAACATGCCGACGATCTGGATCGAAGAGGAGCATACCGAGTCCCTGCGGGAGGCTTCAATGTCATTCATGCCCCTGTACAAGGTTCTCACCTATCACTTGGCATACGTCATGAAAAGATATGCGGAAGAGTTTGTCGGTATTCAGGAAACCCATGAGCTGTTTGAACGGTTGCAGGAAACCTACCCCGAACTTATCAAGGAAGCGCAGCGCGTCCTGCCCATCCACCAGACCAGCGAAGTTCTGCAGCGACTGGTCTGTGAAGACGTGTCAATACGCAATATTCGCCTGATCCTGGAGTCGCTTGTCGAATGGGGGCAGCAGGAGAAGGACGTAGTCATGTTGACGGAATACGTACGCACCGATCTGAAGCGCTACATCAGCTACAAGTACAGCAACGACCAGAACGTACTTTCCGCCTATCTGTTGGATCAGGATGCCGAGGAGACCATCCGCAGGGGCATTCGCCAGACCTCGTCGGGGAACTATCTTGCGCTGGACCCCCCAGTCACCGAGCGCATCATAGCCGAAACCAAGGCGCTGGTCGGCGACATCGGCAGGCTCGAGAACAAACCCGTGATCGTCACGGCAATGGACATCCGCCGCTACCTGCGCAAGATGATCGAAATCGAACTCTATGATCTTGCCGTACTCTCTTTCCAGGAGCTCACGCAGGAAGTGACCGTGCAGCCCCTCGGCAAGATAGCGCTATAGGGGCCAGTGAACCCCCTCCACCACAATCCGGGCGAGCTTCGCGCCAGGCTCGACCGGCTGACCGAGTGGGCCCGCAACACCGTTCTGAATGCGCCGCTCATCGAGAGGCGCGGGTTCGTACAGAGCGTTGCAGGTTCGCTGATCCGGGCTACGGTACCGGGGGTTGGAATCGGTGAGTTGTGCCTGCTGCAAAGCGCCCGGCCGCATGCCGGGGCGTCGCAACGGCTGGCCGAAGTGATCGGGTTCGACCGCCGACAGGTGCTGCTGTCGCCTTTGGGGGCAACGCAGGGGATTTGCAACCATACCCTGGTCGCTGCCACGGGCAGGACCCATGAGGTGGCCGTCGGCCCGTCGCTGCTCGGCAGGGTGCTGAACGGGCTTGGACAGCCTCTCGATGGAAGAGCTGTCAAATGTACGACCAGCTATCCGGTGCTCGCCGAGCCCCCCGATCCGATGCAGCGTCGTGTCATCGACCGACCGCTGGCGATGGGATTGCGCGTCTTTGACGGACTGCTAACCTGTGGAGAGGGGCAACGAATGGGCATCTTCGCCGCAGCCGGCGGCGGCAAGAGCTCGCTACTGTCGATGTTGACTCGATACACCAGCGCGGACGTCAAGGTCCTCGCCTTGATCGGCGAGCGCGGTCGGGAAGTGCGGGAGTACATCGAGCACGGCATCGGCGCGGAGGGATTGCGTCGGGCGGTAGTGGTTGTATCGACCTCCGAGCGTCCTGCCATGGAGCGGATCAAGGCAGCCTATGTAGCGACGGCCATCGCCGAGTATTTTCGCGACCAGGGATCGAGGGTACTGCTGATGATGGATTCAGTGACCCGCTTCGCCCGGGCCCTGCGAGAGATCGGCCTCTCGGCCGGAGAGCCGCCGACACGCCGTGGATTTCCGCCGTCGGTATTCGCCGCCTTGCCGCAGCTCATGGAGAGGGCAGGACAATCCAACAAGGGCTCCATCACCGCACTTTACACGGTTCTGGTCGAAGGCGACGACATGACCGAGCCGGTCGCCGACGAGACCCGTTCCATTCTAGACGGTCACATCATTCTTTCACGGCAGCTTGCCCAGGCCAATCACTACCCCGCCGTAGACGTGCTTGCCAGCATCAGCAGGGTGATGAACAGCGTGGTCGGAGAAGATCATCTTCGTCTCGCCACACTAGTCAGGGAGCTTCTGGCGAAATACCGGGAAGTGGAGTTGCTCATCAAGGTGGGTGAATACAAAGAGGGATCGGATTCCGTCGCGGACGAAGCGATTCGCAAGGTTGACGGAATCAACGCGGTTCTCAAACAGGGCCTTCGCGAACCATCATCGTTTGACGAGACAATCCAACGCATACACCAGGCGGTGCACGGATAACGCGGCATGCTGGCCAAGCTGCTATCCGTAAAGCGCCAACGCGAACGGGACGCCATCGCCAGGCTAGGAGAGTCGAAACTGGAATACAACCGCCTGCAAGTGGCTTGTAGGGCGAAAGAGCAGGAGCTCCTGAACTACGGAAACTGGCGCAAACAGGAGACAACCCGGCTCTACGAATCAGTGCACCGGCAGCAACTGAGCCCGTCCAAATTGGAAGGTTATCGTCAACAGATCAGTTTGCTGAGAAGCCGGGAATTGAAACTGGAAGATGAACTCGCGGATGCCAGGCACTCACTTGAAGGCGCCGGCTTGGAACTCAAGGCGTCGCGGCGACGAGGGCTCGAAGCCCGCCGGGAGGTGGTCAGGTTCGAGGAGTATGTCAGCCGATTGACTAATATGGAAAACCTCCGCGCAGAACGTCGAGAGGAAACGGAAACCGAGGAAACCGTCACAGCCCGGTTCGCAGTTGAGAGAGCGGAACATCATGGACCAAATCAGTAACTCGCCTCCCGTCCCAGCAGAGACGAGGCGCCCTGCGGCACCAACGCCGCCGGCTTCCGAAGAGCCACCCAAAAAGAGCACGGAACTGTTCGATCGGGCATTGAACGAAGGCAGGGAACTGCACGAATCCCAGTCTCCGGCAACCCGCCTGACCATCATGCTCACGCTGGACGGACTGCAGCCGGCGCCTGGCCCTGAGCGAGCCGAGGCCTCTGCTGCTGCGCCGCAGGAACCCGACCTTGACCAGCCACCGGGGTCGCATGGTGCCGGCGAATCTTCCTTCGTACCATCCGCCCGCGGAATTCCCGTGCCTGGCGATGGATCCGGAGCGATCGAATCCGACAACCCGAGCTCCACTGCCGTTGACCTCGAATCCAGGCAGCAACAAACCCGCACAACGCAAACCACACCCGATATCTCGGGTTCCGGAGATAACTCGCCCGCAACCCAGTCGCAGCGCGAAGCAACCGGAAACCCCGACCTCACTCAGCTTGACACCGAACCTCCTCAGCCGCAGGCCGGCACGGCACAAGCCACACCCGATGACGCCGGCTCCGGAGATAACTCGCCCGCAACCCAGTCGCAGGGCGAAGCAACCGGAAACCCCGGCCCCGCTCCGCTTGACACCGAACCCCCTCAGCCGCAGGCCGGCACGGCACAAGCCACACCCGATGACGCCGGCTCCGGAGATAACTCGCCCGCAACCCAGTCGCAGGGCGAAGCAACCGGAAACCCCGGCCCCGCTCCGCTTGACACCGAACCCCCTCAGCCGCAGGCCGGCACGGCACAAGCCACACCCGATGACGCCGGCTCCGGAGATAACTCGCCCGCAACCCAGTCGCAGGGCGAAGCAACCGGAAACCCCGACGCCGCTCCGCTTGACACCGAACCCCCTCAGCCGCAGGCCGGCACGGCACAAGCCACACCCGATGACGCCGGCTCCGGAGATAACTCGCCCGCAACCCAGTCGCAGGGCGAAGCAACCGGAAACCCCGGCCCCGCTCCGCTTGACACCGAACCCCCTCAGCCGCAGGCCGGCACGGCACAAGCCACACCCGATGACGCCGGCTCCGGAGATAACTCGCCCGCAACCCAGTCGCAGGGCGAAGCAACCGGAAACCCCGACGCCGCTCCGCTTGACACCGAACCCCCTCAGCCGCAGGCCGGCACGGCACAAGCCACACCCGATGACGCCGGTTCCGGAGATGACTCGCCCGCAACCCAGTCGCAGGGCGAAGCAACCGGAAACCCCGGCCCCGCTCCGCTTGACACCGAACCCCCTCAGCCGCAGGCCGGTACGACACAAGCCACACCCGATGACGCCGGTTCCGGAGATGACTCGCCCGCAACCCAGTCGCAGGGCGAAGCAACCGGAAACCCCGACGCCGCTCCGCTTGACACCGAACCCCCTCAGCCGCAGGCCGGCACGGCACAAGCCACACCCGATGACGCCGGCTCCGGAGATGACTCGCCCGCAACCCAGTCGCAGGGCGAAGCAACCGGAAACCCCGGCCCCGCTCCGCTTGACACCGAACCCCCTCAGCCGCAGGCCGGCACGACACAAACCACCCCCGATGACGCCGGCTCCGGAGATAACTCGCCCGCAACCCAGTCACAGGGCGAAGCAACCGGAAACCCCGACCCCGCTCCGCTTGACACCGAATCCCCACAGCCGCAGGCCGGCACGACACAAACCACGCCCGATGACGCCGGTTCCCGAGATGACTCACCCGCAACCCAGTCGCAGGGCGAAGCAACCGGAACCCCCGACCTCGCTCCGCTTGACACCGAATCCCCACAGCCGCAGGCCGGCACGACACAAACCACACCCGATGACGCTGGCACCGGAGATAACTCGCCCGCAACCCAGTCACAGGGCGAAGCAACCGGAACCCCCGACCTCGCTCCGCTTGACACCGAACCCCCTCAGCTGCAGGCCGGCACCGCGCCGCCTGCACCTGGTTCGCTTGGTATTGGCCAACCTGGAACCGCTTCAAGCAGGTCCGTCAACGCCGGATCGGACCCTTCCCATGGCGTCCTCACGCCCGTGAGCCCCCTGCCGCCGCCAGAAACGTCGAGCAATTCGGGGCCGGCCGGGACTTCGGAATCCGCCCAATCCACCGGCACTGATGCACCCCGGATGCCGGTCGCCCGGTCCGCGGGATTCGCTCACCAGATCTCGCAGATCGTCGACCGCATACTGGTCTCGATACCAACCTCCGGCAACAGCGAGGAAGTCCGCATTCAACTCAAGGGTTCGATTCTGGACGGCAGCGAAATCCGGATTTTTCGCGATGCCGGGGAAATCAACATCGTGTTCGCGCCGAAATCTGAAGCCGCCAGGGAGTTTCTGATGGGCCAGGAGTCTCGCTTTCAGGCAATCCTGGCTGACCGCATGCGCGACGACCGCGTCCGCGTCGAGGTGGAACCACCAGACCATGACGAGACACCTTTTGAAGACAACGAAGGGCGTTCCCGACAGCGATACACCCCGGACGACGATGAATCCATCCAATAGCCAAGCCTATTCGTGAACGAACGCAGCGAGGTTGGCAAGAGTAGTAAGAGCGCAGGCTGCGCTCGACCTGTGCGGCGGAGCGGCCCGGGGCCGGGCGGCTACGCTCGCCCCAGTTTGAAAAAGTGCTCGCGGTAGTAGGCCAACTCGGCGATTGACTCGCGGATATCCGCAAGCGCCGTGTGCTCGTTCTTCTTGGAAAAGCCGGCGGCCAGGTCGGGGCGCCAGCGCCTGGCCAGTTCCTTGATGCTGCTGACGTCGATGTTCCGGTAGTGGAAAAAGCCTTCCAGGGCAGGCATGTATCGCGCCAGGAACCGCCGGTCCTGCCAAATGGTATTGCCGCACAGGGGCGATGCGTTCTTTTCCACATGCTGCCTGAGGAACTCTAGCGTCGCCGTTTCCGCCTCCCCGGCAGTCACCCGGCTCGCGCGCACCTTTTCGATCAGGCCCGAGGCGCCATGGTGCTTGCGATTCCACTCGTCCATGGCGGCGAGCCGCTCCGCCGGTTGGGAGATGGCGATGGCCGGGCCTTCGGCAACGACGGCCAGTTGATCGTCCGTGACAATCGTTGCGATTTCGATAATGACGTCACGGTCCGGATCCAGGCCGGTCATCTCCAGGTCCATCCAGACCAGTCGGGCTTCCGTTGCCATCGCTTTTCCCAACGGGGCTATACCCCGGCCCGGCGAGAAAAAAGTGACCGTGGGGGAACTTGGCTCATCTGACACCTTGTCTACGAGTAAGAGGTCTAGCAGTCCAGCCTGTAAGCGTCGCCGTCGCGCACTATTCTGCCCGCTGTCGGCCCGGCGAAATGGGTTCCGATGACCAGCACGGGCCGGTCGGCGTAGCGCTCGAGGAATGCCCTGCGCGTGCGGGCGGCGAGGGCTGCATCCACGTCAGCGGTACTCGACCAGTCGGGATGCGCGGTCTGGCAAGGGTGGTGCATCAGGTCGCCTGTAATTACGGCTTCTTCGCCCCGGGATGTGATATGCACGCTGACATGCCCGGGCGTGTGGCCCGGCGTCGGTTCGAGGCGCACTTCGGCGCTGACCCGGTGGTCCGTGGCCACGAGGTGGGCGAGCCCGGCGTCGAACACGGGTTCCACGGAGTCAGTCATGACCGGGCCGTACCTTTCGCCCTGATCGTGTTCGCGCCAGTGCGCCAGCTCTTCTTCGGCGTACAGGTAGCGTGCTGTCTGGAACGTCGGTTGCCAGCGGTCGTCGACCAGCCGCGTGCTCCAGCCCACATGATCAACGTGCATGTGGGTGCAGAGCACAGTACCGACCGCATCCAAATCGAAGCCGGCTGTCGCGAAATCGGTGAGAAAGCCGCTCTGCATCCGGTTCCAGCGGGGGTAGCTCCGCTCCTTGTCGTTGCCAATGCAGGTATCGACGACGATCGTCTCGTCGCCACGCTGGATCACCAGGCTGTGAAACGACATCAGCAGCCTGTTGTCGTCGGTGAAGGGCTTGAGCCAGGGCAGGGACTGAACGAGGTCGGCAGGCGCCTGCGGGAGAATGTGGCCACCGATGGTCGTCGAGGTCAGCTCAACCACCCGGGTCACGGTCACCTCGCCAATGCGCCAGCGCAGGAAATCCGTCATGCCGGCCGACCTGCATCCTGGCCCGAACCGTTCGGCAGGACTCTCGTTACCAGACGTGTCGTCATTGTGATTCAGGCAATTGACCCGGTTCCTCGCAATGCCCGCAGCGCGGAAAAAGCGCCCGCAACTATATCAGGCGCCGATCGCCTGTAGCAGGCGCCGATCGCCGGGACTCAGGCTCCCGGATTTGCGGCAGTGTGCCGATTCGAAGCATTCAGGTACCCGACGGGATGGCCGAATCCACAGTGCCGGCGTACGCGCGGTGCCCCTTCGCCCGCAATAGAGTTATCCTCCGGTCGTTGAGATTGGAGTTGACGGTACCAAGGCAGTTCGAACGATCCCCATGTCCGACACACCACGCATCCTGCCCTGTCCGACCTGCAAAAAGCCGGTGAAGTGGGCGCCGTCCAACCCGTTCCGACCGTTCTGCTCGAAACGCTGCCGGCTGATCGACTTCGGCGCCTGGGCGAACGAAAGCCACAAGATTCCCGGCGGGCAGTTTGACGACATTCTGTCGGACGACATGGATCCGAGGTAAGCCCATCCAACAGGCAGGACTCATCGAAGCGGACGACCTGGACCTTGAAAGGGCCGGCCTGATCGTCCAGGTGGCGGAACCGGCCAGCTACATGGCCGCCCACGTGCCCGGCGCCGTGCTGGTCGAACCGCGTGAACTGGTCTGCGGCATTCCGCCGGCTACCGGGCGCCTGCCCGGACTGGACCAGTTGACGGCGCTCTTCTCGCGCATCGGTTACCGGCCGGACCTGGACATCGTCGCCTGTGACGACGAGGGGGGCGGCTGGGCCGGCCGTTTCCTGTGGACGCTCGATGTGATCGGCCACCGCAACTGGGGATACCTGAACGGCGGCATCCACGCCTGGATCGCCGCGGGCCGTCGCGCCGAGACCGGCCCGGGCACGGCGCCGCAGCCGACACGGGTCAGCCTGGAAATCGATACCGCCCCAATCGCGGAAGCCGACGATGTGCTGAATGCGATCGGCGATCCGCGGCAGGTCATCCTGGATGTGCGTTCGGCCGAGGAATTCAACGGCATGCGGCGCGCGGCCCGGCGTGCCGGGCACATACCGGG
Source organism: Pseudomonadales bacterium (assembly GCA_963663395.1). Taxonomy (GTDB): domain Bacteria; phylum Pseudomonadota; class Gammaproteobacteria; order Pseudomonadales; family Azotimanducaceae; genus Azophilus. The sequence continues at coordinate 802,998 of OY760226.1, read as the reverse complement.
CGCCGTCAACGTCGACTGGCTGGCGCTCAAGAACCCGTTCGACAGCCAGCGCCTGGTGCGGGACATCAAAGGTCTCCTGAGCCGGCACGGCATCGGTCCCGAGAAATCCGTCATTACCCATTGCCAGACCCACCATCGCTCCGGGCTCTCCTACCTGGTCGGCCGGCTGCTGGGATATCCAAACATCAAGGCTTACCACGGCTCCTGGTCGGAATGGGGCAACCGGGACGACCTGCCCGTGACCCTCGATGGCTAGCAACCAGGGGATTTGAACTCCCATGCCCGCCAGACTCTTTGCGGCCGTCCAGCGCCTGTTGCCGCAGCACGCGTTGACAAGGTGGATGGGCAGGCTCGCGGCATCCGAGACGGCCTGGATCAAGGATACGTTTATCCGCATCTTCAGCGCCTTGTATGACGTGGACCTCTCCGAAGCCGACCGGCCGCACCGCGCCGACTACCGCTCGTTCAACGATTTCTTCACAAGGGCGCTTAAACCGGGCGCACGCCCCTTCCCCGCGGACGACCGGGCTATCGCCTGTCCCGCCGACGGCACCGTCAGCCAGAGCGGGCAGATCGAGGCGGGCACGCTCTTGCAGGCCAAGGGCGTTCGCTACTCCCTCGACTCACTGGCGGGGCAACCGGGCGATGGATTCGACGGCGGCAGCTTCGTCACCGTCTACCTGGCGCCGCACAACTACCACCGCGTGCACACGCCCTGTGCCGGCGCATTGACGGATGCACAAGCGATCCCCGGTGCGCTCTATTCGGTCAACGCCGCCACGGAAGCCTCCGTGCCGGGCCTTTTCTGCCGCAACGAGCGCCTGGTTTGCCGCCTGGCCACACCCCACGGAGACTTGCTGATCGTGCTGGTCGGCGCGCTGATCGTCGGCAGCATAGTCACGCCATGGGCCGGGCCAGTCTCTCCCTGCCTCGCCACGGAAACGCAGCGCCCCAACCAGGTCTTGTCCACGGGCGACGAACTCGGGCGATTCCAACTGGGGTCGACCGTGATCCTCTGTACCCCGGCCCGGTCCGCCCGCCTCGATTCACTCGAGCCCGGCAAGTCCGTGAAGGTCGGACAGGCAATCGGGACATGGATATGAGACCGCCGGCCCACCACATTCAGACGACGGCCGACCGGAGATATCAGGCAGCCCGAATCCAGATCCGGTTGTCGTGAAAAGGGGCGCCGCCCACCGGTGCGGCGGCGTCCGCGCCCGTCAGCACATTGATGCCCTTGCCCTCCTCGAAGGCCTCGTTGGGCCAGATGCTCTCGACGATGACCACGCCCCGCTGCACGCCGTCGAACGCGTGCACGGGAACGAGCAGGCTGCCCCGGTCGTTGCCGAGCCGCACCCGGGCACCGTCCCGCACACCGAGTTCAGCAATATCCTCCGGGTGCATCATGACGCTGGGGCGGCGTTGTCGCCGGACGGAGGTGGGCATCTGCGTGAAGGTCGAGTTTAGGTAGTGCCGCGCCGGGGCGGTAACCAGCCGGAATGGCATCTCGGCAGTCGCTTCCTCGATGACGTTCCAGTGATCGGGTAGCCGCGGCATTGAGGAAACGGCCGCCTCATCGACGAATCCCGCCGGCCTGAACGCCTTCCAGTCCGGCGCAAAGCGGAAACGGCCGTCAGGGTGCGCGAACCCGTCGGTGTAGTGCGCCTCGTCGAAGTCCGGCTGGCAGTCGATCCAGCGTTCCCGCTCCAGCCGGTCGATGCCGCCCCATCCCGACGTACGCAGGGTGTGGTCTACGAGTTCCCGGGCGCTCATCCCGAACCCCGGGTGCCGGGCGTCAAGCCGCCGGGCCAGCGCGCAGATCACCTCGTGGTTGGAGCGGCATTCGCCCGGCGCTTCGACAACCTTCGGCCCCATCACGATGTGCTGATGCCCACCGCCCTGGTACAGATCGTCGTGCTCCAGAAACATCGTCGCCGGCAGCACGACGTCTGCCATGGCCGCGGTTTCGGTCATGAACTGCTCGTGCACGCACACGAAGAGGTCGTCCCGGGCAAATCCCCGGCGCACCCGCTCGTGTTCCGGCGCCACCATCATCGGGTTCGTGTTCTGGATGAAGAGCGCGGTGACCGCCGGCCCGTCGCCGATATCGCGGGCATCGCCGTCGAGTACCGGCCCGATGCGCGACTGATCGAGAATTCGAATCGAGCGGTCGACGGCATCGAGCCCCTCGATCAGTGTCTTGTCCCAGTGAAAGATCGCGCCGTTGTTGTGAAAGGCGCCACCGCCTTCGTGCAGCCAGGCGCCGGTCACCGCGGCGATGGAAAGTGCGGCGTGCATGTTCACGGCACCGTTGCGCTGGCGGGAAAAGCCGTAACCGAGGCGCAGGTAGGTGCGCGGGGTGGCGCCGATCAGGCGAGCAAGTGTCTCGATGGTCTCGACGGGAACGCCGGTGATGGTGGACGCCCACTCCGGCGTCCGATAGGCAAGGTGCCGCTCGAGTTCGCCGGGGCAATCGGTGTAGCGCTCGAGATACTCCCGATTGGCATGCCCGTCGCGAAACAGCACGTGCATTACCGCGCAGGCCAGCGCGCCGTCGGTTCCCGGCCGCACGCAAACGAACAGGTCCGCCTGCTTCGCGGTTGCGTTGCGATAGGTATCGATCACCACGATCGGCGCCTTGCGCCGCCGCCTCGCCTCCAGGGCGTGGGTCATCACGTTGATCTGCGTGGCCGCGGCGTTGGTGCCCCAGATCACCACCAGGTCCGACTTCGCCATTTCCCGGGGGTCGCTGCCAGCGAGTTTTCCGGTACCCGCAATGAAGCCGTTCCACGCCAGGGTGACGCAGATGGTCGAGTGCTGGCCCGAGTACCGCTTGACGTGACGCAGGCGGTTGATGCCATCGCGCATGACCAGGCCCATCGTGCCCGCGTAGTAGTAGGGCCAGACCGTCTCGGACCCGAACCGTTGCTCCGCGGCAAGCAGGGATTCGGCCACGATGTCGAGCGCGTCGTCCCAGGACACCGGCTGGAAACCGTTGCGGTCGCCCTTTTCGCCGGTGCGGCGCAGGGGCGTTGTCAGGCGTTCCGGATGGTGAATCCGCTCGGCGTAGCGGGCGACCTTGCTGCAGATGACGCCGGCGGTATAGGTGTTGTCGCGGGCGCCGCGCACCTTGCCGATGGTCCGCTCATCCAGCCGTTCCACTTCCAGCGCGCAGGTGGACGGGCAGTCGTGGGGGCAGGCGCTGTAGAGAATGTCCGGTCGTGCAGCCATCTGTATTGATTCCAGGGTGTTTTTCTCCACTCGATGTCCGCAAACCCAGATTCGCCATAGTGCGCAGTTTGGCGGCAAACACAAGCACTGACCGCCGTTGATGTAATGGATCCCGCCATCCCGGCTGCCGGCGGTCCCGGGCTGCCGACGAACCCTTGCGATCTACATGGAAATGGGGGCCCGCAGGCGAAATAATCCGGGCCGGAACCCCGACCAGGAACCACGGTCTGATTGAGAACAACGCGGCCAATTGCCGCCGGCACCGGCCCGGAGCAGCCCAACCAAGGACGAAACATGAAAAAGCAGTTCTGTCTCGACCCATTACACCCGATCGAAAAGGCGAGCCTGGACGAGTTGCAGAGCCTGCAGCTCGAACGGCTGCAACGTACGCTGCGGCATGCCCATGAGAATTCGCCGGTCTACAGGGCAAAATTCGATGCTGCCGACGTTCGCCCCGAAGACCTGAAAAGCCTCGACGACCTTGCGGGCTTTCCGACGACAGCCAAGGCGGACCTGCGCGACAACTACCCCTTCGGCATGTTCGCGGTACCCATGGACAGGATCATCCGTATCCACGCTTCCAGCGGCACCACCGGCCAGCCCACGGTGGTGGGCTATACCGCCGAAGACATCGAGATGTGGTCGGATGTGGCGGCACGCTCCATCCGCGCCGCAGGTGGCCAGGCCGGCGACATGGTACACGTCGCCTACGGCTACGGGCTCTTCACCGGCGGGCTCGGCGCCCACTACGGCGCGGAGCGGCTCGGCTGTACCGTCGTTCCCATGTCCGGCGGGCAGACCGAGAAACAGGTGCAGCTCATCCGCGACTTCGACCCCGACATCATCATGGTCACGCCGTCGTACATGCTGAACATAGCCGATGAAATGGACCGGCAGGGGGTCGACCCCGCTGAACTCGCGCTTCGCGCCGGCATCTTCGGCGCCGAACCCTGGACCGAAGCCATGCGCCGGGAACTGGAACGCCGCACCGGCATCGACGCGGTGGACATCTACGGTCTCTCGGAGGTGATCGGCCCGGGCGTCGCCCAGGAATGCGTCGAGAGCAAGGACGGTCCGACCGTTTGGGAAGACCACTTCTACCCGGAGGTCATCGATCCGAAAACCGGAGAGGTGCTGCCCGACGGCGAGGAAGGCGAACTGGTGTTCACCTCGCTCACCAAGCAGGCCATGCCCGTGATCCGCTACCGCACCCGGGACCTGACCCGGCTCTTGCCCGGCACCGCGCGCACCATGCGCCGCATGGACAGGATCACCGGGCGCAGCGACGACATGCTGATCATCCGCGGCGTCAACGTCTTCCCCTCACAGATCGAGGAACAGCTACTGGCCATCGAATCCCTGGCGCCCCACTACTTCATCGAAGTCGAAAAGCAGGGGCACCTGGATGCGCTGACGGTCAACGTCGAGCTGTCGAGCGGCGCCGGGGACGCGCAACGGGAATCCGCGGCAACATCACTCGGCCAGCGCATCAAGTCCTATATCGGCATCTCGGCAGGGATCCGGGTGCACGACGCCGGCGGCATTCCCCGCTCGGAAGGCAAGGCGAAGCGCATCGTCGACCGGCGCTGAGGCTTCCCGGCCCGGCGCATTCCGCTCGACGTTGCTCGAAGCCGCGGAATCCCGGTTCTGCGGTTCTGCGGTTCTGCGGTTTACCGCGAGCGTCGAACCCGCGGTCCGGTGGCGGGTCTAAGATATCGTAACAGGAACCCTTTATTCCCTTAGAATTGAAACCGACGCCCGGCCACCGGATCATGACAGGCAGCAACCCGGCACCCATGGACGAAATCGACCGCTTCATGCGCGGACTGATCCGCCGCAACCCCGGTGAAAACGAGTTTCACCAGGCGGTGCGCGAGGTGGTCGAGACCCTGATGCCCTACGTGCTGGAACACCCGGAATACCGGGAGGCCAGGATTCTCGAGCGCCTCACGGAACCCGATCGCATCGTCATCTTCCGGGTGTGCTGGGAGGACGACGCCCACAACGTACGCGTCAACCGGGCCTGGCGGGTGCAGTTCAACAACTGCATCGGCCCCTACAAGGGCGGCCTGCGCTTTCATCCTTCGGTGACCCTGAGCGTCCTGAAGTTTCTCGGCTTCGAACAGGTCTTCAAGAACAGCCTGACCGGGCTGCCCATGGGGGGCGGCAAGGGCGGCTCCAATTTCAATCCCCGGGGCAAGAGCGACCGTGAGGTGGAACGGTTCTGCAAGTCGCTGATGATCGAACTGCACCGCCACATCGGCGAGGACACCGATGTCCCTGCCGGCGATATTGGTGTCGGCGCCCGGGAAATCAGCCACCTGTTCGGCCAGTACCTGCGCCTGGAGAACCGCTACGCCGGCATCATGACCGGCAAGGGCCTGAATTTCGGGGGCAGCCTGATCCGCACCGAAGCCACGGGATTCGGCTGCGTCTATTTTTGCGAGAACATGCTCAATCGAATCGGCGACGGCATGAAGGGAAAATCCGTCGCCATCTCGGGTTCCGGCAACGTGGCGATCTACGCGGCCCAGAAGTCCATCACCCACGGGGCCAGGGTTTTGACCATGTCCGATTCCTCGGGCTTCATCCACATAGACGGAGGCCTGGACCGCGATGTCCTGGAGTTCATCCGCGATCTCAAGGAAGTCAGGCGCGGCCGCATCTCGGAAGCTGCCGAACGCTTTAGGAACATCAACTTTCATCCGGGCGAGCGCCCCTGGGCCGTGCCCGTGGACATCGCCATGCCCTGCGCCACCCAGAACGAAATCAACAGCGACGAAGCGAGGGTACTGCTGAACAATGGCGTGCTGGCCGTCTGCGAAGGCGCCAACATGCCGACGGACCTGGACGGCGCCCGCGCCTTCGTCGATGCCGGCATCCTTTACGGGCCCGCCAAGGCCGCCAATGCCGGCGGCGTGGCGGTCTCGGGCCTGGAGCAGAGCCAGAACGCCCAGCGCCTGTCCTGGAACGCCCACGAGGTGGACTCGCGCCTGCAGACCATCATGCACGACATCCACGAGACCTGCGTACGCCACGGCTCCGAGAACGGCCACGTGAACTACGTCAAGGGCGCCAATATCGGCGGATTCCTGAAAGTCGCCGATGCGATGCTCGCCTACGGGATCATCTGAGCCCGACTAGAACTCAATATAATGCCCGGGTACCCCCTGGAGATCGCCAAACGATGTCAGAGTCCCGTATCCCCTTGCTCCCCGTGGAAGAAGCGGCGCAGAAAGCCGAAACTCTGGGCCTGAACGCACAGTTCGCAGAACTGTCGGTTTTCCGGATTCTGCTGCAGAACGAACCCGTCGCCAAGGAGCTCGCGAACAGCGTCACGACGCTGCTGTTCACCGGCAATTCGCTCGACGGGCGGCTGCGGGAACTCCTGATCATGCGCATCGCCTGGCAGACCGGGTCGGTGTACGAGTGGACCCAGCACTGGCGAATAGCGCGGCGCATGGACATCCCCGCGGAAGACCTGCTCGCGGTGCGCGACTGGCGGGTATCGAAGGCCTTGGGCGATGCGGACAGGGCGGTGCTGCAGGCAACGGACGATACGCTCGAGCACGGGTCCATTCGGCCCGAAACCTGGTCCGCCTGCTGCGAACACCTTGCAACCGAAGCCGAGCGCGTCGAACTGGTGGTCGCCATCGGCAACTGGATCATGTTCTCGCAACTGCTGCAGAGCCTGGCCGTGCCCCTGGAAGAAGGTGTCGATGCCTGGCCGCCGGATGGGAAGGCGCCGCACTGACACCCTCCGACTGTGACGGCAAGACCTGCCGGCGGGCCGCTCCGCGCACTGTGGCAGAAACAGCTTGCCGTCGGCGAAGGCGGCGGTCTGGTCCCGGAAGCGCACGGCCTTGTCCTATACTCCGAGTTGCTGCAACGGAAGGATAGCCCAGTGAGAAAGAAGAGTATGCGGCCCGCCGCGGTCGCCGCAGGATTGCTTTTGTTGTTTTCGGGCACCGCAACGGCCGAATCCACGCCCGAGTCCGACGCCGCCGGGACGCCGGGCGTCCCCGCTCCGGCCGGGGAAAGGCGAGCCCTTTTCGGCGACCTGCACGTGCACACGCGCTACTCGTTCGACGCCTACATCTTCAACGCGCGCGCAACCCCGGAGGATGCCTACCGCTTCGCAAAGGGGGAACCGATTACACACCCGCTCGGCTACCCCATGCGCCTGCGCGGCGGGCCGCTCGATTTCTACGCGGTCACCGACCACGCCACCTATCTCGGCATTCTCGATGCCTTCGGTAACCCCGTACTACGCTGACTGGAGCGCTTCGGGCCTCACCGGCGTATGGGTCGCGGCGAACACTCGCGAGGCCATCTATGCCGCATTCCGGCGCAAGGAAACCTTCGGCACCAGCGGGCCGCGCATCCGGGTGCGTGCCTGGGCCGGAGGCGATCTCGGCAATCTGGATCTTGACGGGCGCGGCAGGGCCGGCCGCCTGTACGACCGGGCCGTCCCCATGGGCGGTGAACTCACCGCATCCGATGCACCGGTGGAGATGTTTGCCGAGGCCAGCCGGGATCCGCGCAGCGCCTGGCTGCAGCGCCTGCAGGTGGTGAAGGGCTGGGTCGAGGACGGAGAGTCCCGCGAGAAGGTCTTCGATGCGGCCTGTTCCGACGGACTCAGCGTCGACCCGGAGACCCACCGTTGCCCGGACAACGGAGCGCGAGTGGACCTGAATACCTGCGCGGAAGATTTTGAGCGCGGCGCCGCCGAACTCTCCGCTCACTGGATCGATCCGGAATTCGACCCCTTGCAGCGCGCGTTCTATTACGTCCGTGTACTGGAGAACCCCACCTGCCGCTGGAGCACCTGGGACGCCCTCAGGGCCGGCGTCGAACCGATGCCGGGCACGGAGCCCGTCATTCAGGACCGGGCCTGGACGTCACCGATCTGGTACGACCCCGCGCCTTGATCCCCGGCAACTGATCCGTCAGCCGGGCACTCTAAAGGCGCCGACGGGCCGCGTGGCTGGTCTCCGGGTGACCCCGGATCAGATGTTGCTGTCGAGGAACGCCGCCAGTTGGGATTTGCTGAGTGCGCCGACCTTGGTGGCTTCCACCTGGCCGTCCTTGAACAGCATCAGTGTGGGAATGCCTCGGATGCCGTATTTGGCGGGGGTGGCCTGGTTGGAGTCTATGTCCAGCTTGCACACCTTGATGCTGTCGCTGTACTCGCCCGCGATATCGTCGAGTATGGGTGCGATCATCTTGCATGGGCCGCACCATTCCGCCCAGTAGTCAACCAGTACCGGCCTCTCGGCGTTGAGAACGTCGCTTTCGAAATCGCCGTCCGTGGTGTGAACGATGCTGCCGCTGTTACTCTGATTCTCAGTTGCCGCCGTTTCCGCCATTGCTTTTCTCCGCCTGGTTGCGCCGAATTTCGGGGGGCGCGCAGTTTACCACGGAAGCCGAACGCGATGACCCGGCATGGCGCGCCTCCATTTTCTTTCCCGACGATGAACCGGGCGAGCGTCGGGACCGCGTGCAAAGCCGGTCAGCCTGTCGCTTCGGAGTCGGCGAGAAAACCTGCGATGCGTTTCGCGAAATAGGTAAGGATGCCGTCCGCCCCCCCGCGCTTCAGGCACAGGAGCGATTCGGCAATGACCGATTCGTTCAGCCAGCCGTTGCCCACGGCCGCCATGTGCATGGCGTATTCGCCGCTCACCTGGTAGGCAAAGGTCGGCACCCCGAATTCGGCCTTGACCCGCCGGATGATGTCCAGGTAGGGCATGCCCGGCTTCACCATGACCATGTCCGCGCCCTCGTCGAGGTCGAGGGCAATCTCATGCATGGCCTCGTCGCTGTTGCCGGGGTCCATCTGGTAGGAAAACTTGTCTCCCCCCCCGAGGGTAGCGCTTGAACCGACCGCGTCGCGGAACGGCCCGTAGTAGGACGAGGCGTACTTGGCCGAGTAGGCCATGATCAAGGTGTTTGTGTGGCCGGCCCCGTCAAGCGTTTCGCGTATGGCACCGACGCGGCCGTCCATCATGTCGGAAGGGGCGATCACGTCGCTGCCCGCCTGTGCGCACACCGCAGCCTGCTTGCACAGCGCCTCGACCGTGATGTCGTTCTGTACGTATCCGGCATCGTCGACGATGCCGTCCTGCCCGTGAGTCGTGTACGGGTCCAGGGCGGCATCGGTAATGACACCAAGGTCCGGCGCCGCCTGCTTGACGGCCTGTACCGCGCGTGGAATGAGCCCATCCGGGTTCCAGGCCTCGGCGCCGTCGAGGCTGCGCAGGGAGAAATCCAGGTTCGGGAAGAGGGCCACCGCCGGGATCCCGAGCTGCGCCACGCTCTCCACCTCGTGGACCAGTCGGTCGATGGTGTACCGCTCGATGCCGGGCATGGACGCTACCGGCTCGGTCCGCCCTGCGCCGTCGATCACGAACATGGGGTAGATGAGGTCGCTTGCCGTCAGTGTCGATTCCCGCACCAGGCGGCGCGAAAATTCCCGGGCGCGCACGCGGCGCATGCGGGTCGCTGGAAACTGGCGCGGCACGGGCGGGGGTCGCCGGCTCAGGCGGAGAGGGAACTTGCGCGCGTGGTACGGCGGCCGGCGGCGGCCGGCGCCCTGCGAATGTGGCTTGCTGCCGGCCTCACCCGTACCGTCTGTGCATCGACCCAGGCGGTGACTTCCCGCCAGGCGGGAGTCTCCTTGCGGGCCGCGCGGCTGTCGATCATGTCGACCACGCCCTGCCCGGAGCCGATGGCCTCGCTGTACACCGGGCTGTCCCGGAACGTCGCCACCACGGGGTGACCCAGGCAGCCGAGGAAATGCTTTAGCTTGGCATGGGTATCGGCATTGGGCTGCACGCGATTGGCCAGCACGCCCAGGGGCCGCGGCATTGCCCGGAAGCGGCGGTGCGTGAGTACCTGGGTGATGAATCGGCCGCCGACCCGGATATCGATGGACGACGGCAGGATCGGTACCAGGACGGCGTCCGCCTGCTGAACCAGCCACGGCAGCCCACGCTCGTCCTCACCGACATGGCCGTCGACGACCAGGCAGTCGGTGCCGGGGGGCGCCAGTTCGTGCAGCGGCCAACGTTCGCCGGCCTGTTCGTGCGCGCAGATCACCGGCACGGCCGGCAACTCGGGCGAACGCTGCGCGGCCCAGTAGGAGCTCGAGCCCTGCGGGTCGCTGTCGACCAGCGCCACGCGCCTGCCCGCGGCCGCAAGCGCCACAGCCAGGTTGGTGGCAACCGTGGTCTTGCCGCAGCCGCCCTTGCCGTTGATCACCAGTATTCGGCGCGCGCCGATTGCGGCGCATGTCTCGCCTGACATCGTCCTTGCCGCCCTTTCTTCGAGTTTCTGCGGCCCCCACCGCAACTCGTTGCTCGGCACGCCCCGCCAGTTCCCGCGCCGACAATCCTGCCGTTTGCGTGTTTTTCCGGGCCGTGCCGTCGTCCTTCGGCCGCTCGTAAAGAACGGCCTGTGGATAACTATACCACCCGGACTCGCATTTGCACGTGGGCGCCCAACGCCCGGATCAACGGGATCACGTCGCGACGACGCGTCCGCGAGGTACCTGCAACCCTTTGATTTGAACCCGGTTAAGCCGGCCCCACGGAGAATCGGACCCCGTGTTCGGGGTTCACCTGGCCCGCCATTGCAGAACCGCTGCGACCGCGACGGCGATGAACCCGGCCAGCGACCAGAGCGGGACCGGTATGCCCAGAAACGGGGGTTCCGCGACGCAATCGCCCGTGCCGGAAACCATCGCTGTGAGCGCATCCGAGAACATCCCGAATTCGAAAAGCCGGTCCAGGTCGATGCAGGCCGGCACCTGGTCCGCGGGCAGGCTCTTGAGCCAGAGCTGGCGCACGGCGAAAGCGCCCCCGGCCAGGGCAGCGGTGAACGTCAACAGGGGATAGATGCCCCAACGCGGGTTATGCGCCAGCCCCGCGTAGGCAACCAGCCCGGCAATCAGAAACCACAGGCGCTGCATCAGGCAAAGCGGACAGGGCTCCATGCCTGCGACCGCATGCTCCAGAACCAGCGCCCCGAATACCAGGGCGCCGCACAACCCGGCGACGGCGACCGCATAATCCCGTGCAAGGAAGCGGCGTCTCATGAGGCACCTGCTTCGTCGACGGTCAGAACCACCTTGCCGATGGCGCGACGTTCCGACAGGTCGCGGAGCCCCCGGACATATTGCTCCAGGGGATAACTGCTGCCGACCAGGGGGTCGATCCCGCCCCGCCCGAAGAGCTCAAGGATCTCCTGGAAGCGTGCCTTGTGCTCGTCCGGAGAGCGCATGGACCAGGCGCCGTAGAAGACGCCGACGACCTGGCAGCTTTTCAGCAGAATCAGGTTTATGGGCACCCTGGGAATATCGCCGGCAGCGAAGCCGATGACCAGCACCCTGCCGTACCAGTTGATGCAGCGCATGCACTGATCGAACAGATCGCCCCCGACCGGATCGTAGATGACATCGGCGCCCTTCCCGCCGGTCAGCGCCTTGACCTTGTCCTTGAGCTGGCCGTCGCTGTAGTCGATGGTCTCGTCGGCCCCGGAGGCGCGGGCGGCATCCAGCTTCTCCGCCGAACTCGCGGCGGCGATGACCCGGGCGCCCATGGCCTTGCCGAGTTGTACCGCCGCGATGCCGACTCCCCCGCCTGCCCCCAGCACGAGCAGGTTCTCGCCCGGTTGCAGCGCCGCCCGATCCTTCAGCGCATAGTAGGAGGTGCCGTAAGTGGTGCTGATGCCGGATGCCTGGGCAAAGCTCATGGACTCGGGCATCCGGAACAGGCGCCCGGCCGGCAGACCGACCCGTTCCGCGAACCCGCCGTGTCCCACGCCGCCGAATACCCGGTCTCCAGGCGCAAACTCCGAGACGTTGGCGCCGGTCGCCGCGATTGTTCCCGCTACTTCGCCACCCGGAGTGAACGGAAACGATGGCTGGCTCTGATACTTGCCGGCGATCATCAGGACATCGGGGAAATTGAGCGCAACGGCGCGAATGTCCACCAGCACATCGTCCGGCCCGATGACCGGCTCCGCGACATCTTCGAGGACCAGCGACTCCGGAGGCCCGAAGGCCTTGCACAACACGGCTTTCAAGAAGATTCCCCGAGGAGGCAAAGCGCCGGACGGGGCGATGCGTGAGCACGACGAGAAAATGGTGACCGGGTGGGAATTCGACTCATTCGATTGCCTTGTCCGCGAACAAAAGGTCTAGATTAACGGCGATAGCCGAAGCGTCAACCGGGCTGCCCCGTCCCGGCAGCCGACTCCGCCAGTTTCTCCGTCCACTCGCGCCCGTGGGCGAGCAGTTCCGGGAAGTAGCCGCGAAAGTCTTTCTGCAGGTCCGGCAGGCAGCCGGCAACGAATTCCAGCAGACCGCCGTTCAGGTTTTCCCGGCCGAGCCGGCGCGTGACGCTGAGCAGCCCCCGTTCCATCGCATCGACATCCCGGTAGCGGGCCAGCAGGTCATCCTCGACCATCCAGTCAAGGTAGCGCCGGCCCTGTGAGTCGAGGCGGTGCGCGTGCGGTTCCAGCGTCGCATAGCAGCGCCGGCTGAAGGCCTCCAGCGGCTCGGCGTGGCAGGCGTGCCAGTCAATGGCCAGGCAATGGTCGGCAACGATGTCCACGAATACCGGCGCCAGGCGGCGCAGATCCGCCGGAAAGCGATTGCAGCTCCTGCGTATCCCGGCTGCGCCGTTGCTGTAAGCGTCGATGCGCCGGTGCAGGCGTATGCCCGCCTGCAACGGGGCCGGCCACCGGTCCGGGACCGGGCCTTTCACGAAGTCACCCAGAATGGCGCCGGCGATGAGGCCCGCCCCCATCGCCTCGTCTCCCGGGTTCGCCCGGTCGGCGATCAGGCAGTGCGCCAGGAAGTTCACTGCGGAGGCTTGAGATAGGATTCGAGAAACGTGTCGAAATCCACCTCGTCCGCGTCCTGTATGGATTCCTGGTCCGCGTACGACCGCCGGGCCATGGCCTGTTGCCGGTTCATCTCGCGCCGGGTCGGGGGATGTTCATCGAAATATCCCTTGTGCGCGATGGACTGGTTGAGCGCGAAGCGGAAGAACGGCGCCTTCTGGCTCGCCATCATGTCCAGGATTCGCGCGGACGGGGTCAGGCTGGAATTGCGCGCCCGGGCCCGCTGCTGTTCCACGGCATCGGTATACAGGTCCGTTTCGTGCGCCGCATCGAGCAGTTCGGCCACCGCCGCACACCGGCTCAGGATCGCGCCCGCCCGGTTGTCGCGGAGTTCGCCGCCGAGACGCAGCCCCGGCTCGCGCCCGCGCTCCACCACGGCGAGCTGAATCGCCTCGTTCTCCGCCGATTCCTCCGGGCTGTCCTCGGGACTTTCGGCGAGCAGGCAACAGAGCAGGAAGGTGTCCATGAAGCGGATCTGCTGCTCGTCGATGCCCACGCGCAGAAACGGGTTGAGGTCGAGGCAGCGGACTTCCACGTACTCCACCCCCCGGCGTCTGAGTGCCGTCAACGGGCGCTCGCCGGAACGGATCCGCCGCTTGGGCCGGATTGCCCCGTAGAACTCGTTTTCGATCTGCAGCAGCGCCGTGTTGAGCTGACGGTAGGCGCCGTCCACCTTGACGCCGATCGCCTCGTAGGGGGGATAGGATTGCGTCAGCGCCCTGTGCATCGTCCGAGCGTAGGATTCCAGGCCGTTGTACGAGATGTGCAACCCGCTCTGGGCATCGCTCTGGTAGCCCAGGCGCCCCATTCTCAGCGACGTGGCCCAGGGCAGGTAAAGCGTGCCCTCGTCGAACCCGTCCAGGCCATGATCGAGATTGCGCGCAAACGAGCGGCAGATGGCAGGCGACGCACCGAACAGCCAGGTCAACAGCCAACCGTGCCGGCGGAAGTTGCGGATCAGGCCGAAGTAACAGTCCGTCACGAAATCACGGTCGGCCGGACGCCCCTGCAGCGCCGCATACTGTTTCCAGAAGGCATCCGGCAGGGAAAAGTTGTAATGAATGCCGGAGATGGTCTGCATCAGGCGCCCGTACCGATGGCCCAGCCCGAGCCGGTAGACCGTCTTGGCCGTGCCGATATTGGACGACCCGTACCGGCCCACGGGAATGTCGGCATCCTCGCCGACGAAGCAGGGCATGGACGCCACCCAGAGCAACTCGTCGTCCAGGCAGGAATACACATAGCGGTGGACATCGTGAAGCTGGCCGATGCACGCTTCGGGCGAGGCATGAACGCCGGTGATGAGCTCGAGTTGCGCTTCCGAGAAGTCGGTGGTGATGTTGGGGTGGGTCAGGGTCGAACCCAGGTCGCGCGGATGGCTGCGCTGCGACAGGTTGCCGTCCGGAGTGACCCGCAGGCTTTCCTTTTCGATGCCCCGGCGAATGCCGGTAAGTTCCCCGTAGCCCTCGCGCAGCGCATCGAGGATCGACGACGGAATCTCCAGGCTCTTCAGGCGCATGTCGTACCGAGTCGCCGTTTCCGTCACCGGATACCGTCCGTTGCAGCCAACGGGTCGGCTGCATGCCGGCCAGGCCTCTTATTCACGGACAAAGTCGTCAAATGCGTCAGATTCCCTCCCGGTCGCTGTTTTCTGGTCGGGCCGGGAAACGCCCCGTCAGCAATCGGCCGACGGCCCCGCGGCGACAATGGCGGGGTCCACGTCGAACTTGCTGAAATTTTCCGCGAACTTCGCGCTCAGGTTTCGTGCGGCGGCATCGTAAGCATCCTTGTCCGCCCAGGTATCGCGCGGGTTGAGCAGGGCGCTGTCGACGCCGGGAACCGCTTCCGGTACGTCCAGGTTGAAACCGGGCAGCCGCCTCGTGGACACGTTTTCCAGGCTGCCGTTCTGGACGGCGGCAATGATGGCCCGGGTAACGGGTATCCTGAACCGCTCGCCAACCCCGTACCCGCCGCCCGTCCAGCCGGTATTGACCAGGTAGACCCTGGACCCGAACTCCTCGATCCGGCGGATCAGCAGGTCTGCGTACACCCCTGCCGGCCGGGGAAAGAAGGCGGCGCCGAAACAGGTGGAAAAGGTCGCCTGATAGGCTTCCGTCGACCCCATCACGGTCGACCCCACGGCAGCGGTGTATCCGGAAAGAAAATGATAGGCGGCTGCCTCTTTCCCCAGCAGGGAAACCGGCGGCAGCACGCCGCTGACGTCGCAGGTAAGGAAGATGACGTTGTTGGGCTCGCCGGCGCGGTTTTCCGGCACCTTTAGCTCAATGTTTGAACGGGGATAGCAGGCGCGGGTATTTTCGGTGAGGGAGCCATCGGAATAGTCGGGCTGGCGGGTGTCGGGATCGATGATGACGTTCTCGACGATGGCGCCGAAGCTGATCGCATCGAAGATCACCGGCTCGTTCTCCCGCGTGAGGTCGATGCATTTCGCGTAGCAGCCGCCCTCGAAGTTGAAGACCGTGCCCTTGCCCCAGCCGTGCTCGTCATCGCCGATCAGGAAACGGCCGGGGTCTGCCGACAGCGTCGTCTTGCCGGTGCCCGACAGGCCGAAGAAAAGCGACACGTCGCCGCCCTTGCCCATGTTCGCCGAGCAGTGCATGGGCAGCACGTCCTTTTCGGGGAGCAGGAAATTCAGCACGCTGAACATGGATTTCTTCATCTCGCCGGCGTAGCGCATGCCGGCCAGCAGCACCTTGCGCGCCGCGAAGTTGATCATCACCGTGCCGTCGCTGGCCGTACCGTCCCGTTCCGGGCGGCAGACAAAATCCGGAGCGCTCGCCACCTGCCAGACTTTCTTGTTGTGCGGGTTGTAGTGTTCGGGCGTGATGAACAGCGCCTGGCCGAAGAGCGCGTGCCAGGCGTATTCGGTTCTCACCTCGACGGGCAGGTAGTGCTCCGGGTCCGCGCCGACGTGCAGGTGCGATACGAAGCACCCGGAGCGTTCCAGGTGCAGGTGGACCCTGTCCCAGAGCGCATCGAACGCCGCCGGTGCAATCGGCTGGTTGATGGCGCCCCAGTCGATGGCATCGGATGTCGATGGTTCGTCGACGATGAAACGGTCCTTCGGCGAGCGGCCGGTGCGTTTTCCGGTCTCCACCACGATGGCACCGTTGTTCGCAAACCGGCCCTCGCCGCGGGTCACCGCCAGTTCGGCGAGTCTCGGGGAGGAAAGTTCGGTTTGGATCGCGGGGCGGGATGTACTATCGATTTGAGCGGCCATTAACTGATGCGGTCCCCCTGCGTTCAACGATTATGCCAGAGCCCTCCGGCGGTCGAACCAGCCAGAATCGAGGGAACCGGGCACGTGCCAGTGTCCTTTCTCGCAGGCGATATGGTTTCAGAGGCAGGGCAACGCGTCAATGCGGTATTCACACGCCCGGTCAACCGCCAGGCATCAGTTCCCCGAAATCGTTGAACGCCGGAAACGCCAGTTCCTTCCGGAACGGACGGGCGGAGTCGGGCTGCTGCACCGTCAACAGGTACTCGATGCCGTACGCAGCGGCAGCATCGAGTACCGCCCGGCTGTCGTCGATGAGCAACGTCCGGCTCGTATCGAACGGGTGATTTTCCGCGAGCCGCACCCAGAACGACTCCGTTTCCTTGGGGTGGCCGTAGTCGTGCGACGACACCGTGGCGTGCATCGCCCTGCACAACCCGGAGTAGGCGTTCTTCACCGAGAGGCTGTCCCGGTGGGCGTTGGTGACCAGAATCCTGCGGACGCCCTCTCGATCCAGCCAGCCAAGAAACGACTCGGCGCCCGGCCGGTACTGGATGAGGTGTGCCAGTTCATGGTGCAGCGCCACGATTTCCAGGCCCGTATAACGCGCCCAATAGTTCAGGCAATAGAAATCGATGGTATGGCGCGTGTCCATCATGTGCTGCAGGAGATCCTGCCTGTTTCGCTGCGTTGCCGATGGCCGGGCGTCGCAGTACCTGTCGGGCACGAGCTGATTCCACAGGGTGTTGTCGTACTTGAGGTCCAGCAGCGTGCCGTCCATGTCCAGAAGCACAGTGTCGATGGAGTGCCAGTCGATCATCGACACAGGTATACCACTTCAGCGTCGCTTATACAGTTCCCGAAGCGCGCGTTCGGGCAGCAATTGAGCATAGGCGATTCCAAGCCTGTGAGCCGGGGCGCTGACGCGGCGCGCTGGAGCACGGGGAACAACGGTTGGCTGTAAGATGAGAGCGGGTGTGAGGTGCGGGCCTCCAGCACCTTTAAAGCACTTCAGCGCGCTAAGAATCCACCGACAGCGCGCTCGCTTAGCGTGCAGGAGGACCGTACCTCGCGCCCGCTCGGCGCTTTGGAGAGCCAATTCCAAAAAAGTGACCCGTGAAAGCCTGCACCGACGGCCGGCTGCTATAGTCTCGCCCTTTGTCTCGCCGGACGCCTTTTCCATGCCGACAGCCCCACCCTCTGCTCTCCCTGAACACCTGATCGCCGCACTGGTCGACGTGACCCGCCGGGCCGGCGCGGCGATTCTCGAGGTCTACGAATCGGATTTCGAGGTGCAGACGAAGTCCGATGCGTCGCCGCTCACCGCGGCCGATCTCGCGGCCCACGATGTCATTGCCGAGGCTCTGGCAAGCCTCACCCCGGAAATTCCGCTGCTGTCGGAGGAATCGGAGCCGCCGCCGTTTGCAGAGCGGCAACGCTGGCAGCGTTACTGGCTGATCGACCCCCTGGACGGAACCCGCGAGTTCGTCGACCGGAACGGCCAGTTCACCGTCAACATTGCATTGATCGAGAACGGGCAACCGCGACTCGGACTGGTCGGCGTACCCACGCGCGCCCAGATCTACTTCGGTTGTGTCGCCACGGGACGGGCGGAATGCCACGAGGACGGAACGACCCGCCCGATCGGCGGACGTCCGATGGCGGCAGACCGGCCGCTGACGGTGGTGGCCAGCCGAAGTCACAAGAACCAGCGGCTGGAGCGTTACCTGGCTGCCCTGGCCGGGACGTTTCCGGGTGTGGAGCGGCGGGCCATGGGCAGTTCGCTGAAGCTGTGCATGCTCGCTGACGGCGATGCCGACCTGTATCCGCGGCTGGGCCCGACTTCCGAATGGGACATCGCCGCCGCCCACGCCGTGCTGGCTGCCGCCGGCGGTGCGGTCTGGCGCCTCGACGGAGAGCCCATCGCCTACAACAAGCCGGAGTTCCTGAACCCGGATTTCATCGCGGTTGCCGACTCCGCCTTTCCCTGGGCAGACCGCTTACCTGACGCTAACACCTTGTAATACAAAAGAAAAAGACAAAAAAGCGAGCGTTTGGAACAGGTAGAAAGCGGGGCGGGGAGTTTGGCCTCAACTAGCCGGCGCTCCATGGTCGTGCGTTCGCCCTGCCGAAGAGAAATACACTGTATTTACATACAGCGCCGACTAGTGAGGCTTCCTAGAATGCCGAAAAATCAGAGAGAAAAAAAGACGGTTTCGGGGCCATCCGCGGGGCCTCGGAAAAATCATCAGAGACATCAAGAAGTTAGGCTGAACGATTCCATACTATTTTCACTTTTGCGCTTTCTTGCGACTTGCCTGCTGCCGGGTGATCAAGGCACGGGCCGGTCTGCCATCCCATGATTCCATCAAATGTGGGACGGCACGGCATCAATCGGCTCGAAATGCTCCACGGTGGGGAACGGGTCATAGAAGTGATGCAGCAACCGTTTCCACTCCTGGTAGCGGGGCGAATTCCGGAACCCTTCCACATGGTCGGCCAGCGTCTCCCACCGAACCAGCAGCACGTACCTGAAGGGCTTCTCGATACATCGTTTCAGCTCGTGGGAAACATATCCATCCATCGATGAAACGATCGACTGGGCGCGTGCGAACGCTTCCTCAAATTCACTTTCCTGTCCCGGCCTGACATCCAGCATTGCCAGTTCAAGAATCACTTTCCGGGCCCGCCCCGATCACCAGATTGCCGGCAGGGCAACCACGCCGCGCAGGGTGATCGTCCGTTTCCAGACCGGGTTTTCGATATCGTCGAGGGCGAGGCCGGGCAGGCGGCGGAACAGCACCTTCAGGGCTTCGGCCGCCTCCAGCCGCGCAAGTTGCGCGCCGAGGCAATAGTGGACGCCGCCGCCGAACGACAGCGGCCGAATCCCTTCCCGGGTGATGTCGAGTTCGTCGGGCTGGTCGAATACCGCCGGGTCGCGGTTGGCCGCGGCGAGCAGGGCGATGATCTGTGTTCCTTTGGCGACCGGCATGCCCGCGAATTCCATGTCCGTGAGGGCGCCGCGACCGGTGAGTTGCACGGAACTGTCGTAGCGCAGGAATTCCTCCACCGCCTGGGGCATCAGCGCCGGTTCGTTTTTCAGGAGGGCGAGTTGTTCCGGGTTGCGGTACAGGGCGAGCAGCGCGTTGCCCATCAGGTTGACCGTGGTCTCGTGCCCGGCCGCGAACAGCAGCTGGATGTTGGCTGTGAGCTCCTGTTTGGTGAGCTTGCCGTGCTCCGTTTCGCTCTCCACCAGCGCCGTGATCAGGTCATCCCGGGGATTGGCGCGCCGCTCGTCGCAGAGCGCCTCGAAATAGGCCTGGCTTTCGAGCATGCCCCGGTTGGCCTCTTCGAGTTCATCCGGCGTCATGGGGGTCGGGTCGATCAGCCGGCCCCGCACGCGGGTACCCACGATGAACTCGGACCGGTCCTGTTCCGGAATGCCGAGCATGTCGCAGATGACGATGACCGGCAGCGGGTGCAGGAACAGGCTGACAAGGTCGCCCTGCTTCCGGTCGATGAAGGCATCGACGAGGTTCTCGGCAATGTCCGCGATGCGGGTGCGCATCGCTTCCACCCGCCGCGCATCGAATGCCTTGACGACCAGCCCGCGCAAACGCGTGTGGTCCGGCGGGTTCTGAAACAGCATCATGTGCCGTAGCCCGGCGATCGCCGGGTTGGCACGCCGCTCGGCAAGTTGTTGCTCGGTCATCCGCGGGTCGTCCACATGACCGAGTTGCTTGTGACGCACCGCGGCCTGGGCGAGTTCGTAGCTGGACAGCACCAGCAGGTTGTTCTCCGCCAGCGGCAGGGCCGGACTGGTCTCACGCAGCTGGCGGTACAACGGATACGGATTGGCGACGATCTCCGGGGTGAAGATGGTCTCGAAGCTGAAATCCGGCATGTGCGGCCCTCCGGGGTCAGTCGCCGTAGACGGCGGGGTCAGTCGCCGTACACGGCACGAACCGTACGCCGGGCGCCCACGCCAGCACATCCCCTGACGAAACTTTCGTGGAACACATTTTCGGGAATTGGCTTTCCAAGCGACGAGCGGGCGCGAGGTACGGTCCTCCTGCACGCTAAGCGAGCGCGCTGTCGGTGGATTCTTAGCGCGCTGAAGTGCTTTAAAGGTGCTGGAGGCCCGCACCTCACACCCGCTCTCATCCCACAACCGAGCATTGATGTTCCCCGCGCTTTAGCGCGCCGTGTCCTCGTCCCCGCGGGTTCCGGACTCGCAGGCGAATCATCATGGTCGGTGCGTGTGCCATGACGATCTGCCTCAGCCAAGATATTTCGCAAGGGCGTCACACGCCTGCCGCATGGCCGTGCGTGACGCCGCCACTGCTGCCTGCATCCCGAAATACCCGTGAATCAGCCCGTCGTAACGGGTCAGTTCCACCTCGCAGCCCGCGGCCCGCAGCGCCTCGGCATAGGCCTCGCCTTCGTCACGTAGCGGGTCGAACTCGGCCGTCTGCACAAGGGCCGGCGGCAGGCCGTCGAGGTTTCCGAGCAGGGGCGCCGCATAGGGCTCCCTGCGGCTTTCCGGATCCGGGGCGTAGTGGTCCCAGAACCACTGCATGGCCTTGCGCGTGAGAAAGTAGCCCTCGGCGTTTTCCAGGCATGACGCGGTATCGAAGTCTGCATTGGTGACCGGGTAGATCAGCAGCTGGAAGGCGATGGCCGGACCGCCCCGGTCCCTGGCCTGCTGCGCCACTGCGGCCGCGAGATTGCCGCCGGCGCTGTCTCCGGCCACGGCCAGCCGCCCGGCATCCACGCCCAGATCATCGGCATTGGCCGCCACCCAGGCGGTGGCATCGAAGCAGTCTGTGACGGCCCCCGGATAGCGTGTTTCCGGCGCCAGCCGGTAGTCCACCGAAACGACCGTCTGCCCGGACCCGGAACAGATATGGCGGCTGGTCTCGTCGTGACTGTCGAGCCCGCCGATCACCCAGCCGCCGCCGTGGAAGTACAGGACGACGCCCGTCCTTTCTTCACCCGGGCGATAGATGCGCACCGGTATGTCGGCCTCCGACCCCGGGATCGTTCTGTCGGCCACCTCGCCACCGACCGGAGTCGGTACTTCGGGTGGCGGCGCGAGTTCGAAGTTGCGGGCCTCCTCGGGCGTCATCGTCCAGAAGTCCGGGACGCCCATGGACTCGAACAGGTCGAGAATGGCTTGAATGTCGGAATCGAGAGGCATGGTCAGGCCCTTGTTGTCTGCGCGAGATTCTTCGGTCGGAGGCTATCACTAAGCGGGCCGGGCAACCAATCGAACCCATGATCTGCAAAGCGCTCGCTTCCCAAGTGGCGCCCACTGGGGACCGCAAGTGCAATCGCGAATCAGAGCGAACTTGTCCCGTTCGCCCGGCCCCGCGTGCCGTTGCCGTGTCGGCCCGGGTGCAAACGAAACGGGGCGCCCGGCGACCCTTGATATAATCGCCGGAAAACTGCCCCCGAAAAAGCCGATGACAAAAGCAAGCAAGCCCGCGTGGGATGAACTTGCCCGCAAGGAACTGCGTGGCAAGCCCCTGGAAGACCTCACCTGGCTGAGCCCGGAAGCCATCCCGGTCAAACCGCTTTATTCGCTCGAGGACCTCGAGGGTCTCGAGCACCTGAACACCATGCCCGGGTTCGAGCCCTTCGTGCGCGGCCCGCGGGCCACCATGTACACCAACCGGCCCTGGACCATCCGCCAGTACGCCGGGTTCTCCACCGCCCAGGAATCGAACCGCTTCTACCGGGACAACCTGGCCGGGGGGCAGAAGGGCCTGTCCGTCGCCTTCGACCTGGCGACGCACCGCGGCTACGACTCGGACCATCCCCGGGTGCGCGGCGACGTGGGCAAGGCGGGCGTAGCGATCGACTCCGTCGAGGACATGAAGATCCTCTTCGACGGCATACCGCTCGATGCGATGAGCGTGTCCATGACGATGAACGGCGCGGTACTGCCGGTGCTGGCCGGCTACATCGTTGCGGCCGAGGAACAGGGGGTTTCCGCGAAGAACCTCTCGGGCACCATCCAGAACGACATTCTCAAAGAGTTCATGGTGCGCAACACCTATATCTACCCGCCGGCGGAGAGCATGCGCATCGTCGCCGACATCATCGGCTTCACCGCCGAGCACATGCCCCGGTTCAACTCGATCTCCATCTCCGGTTATCACATGCAGGAGGCCGGCGCCAACCTGGTGCAGGAACTCGCCTTCACCCTGGCGGACGGCATCGAGTACGTGCGCGCGGCGCTGGCCACCGGCATCGGCATCGACAAGTTCGCCCCCAGGCTCTCCTTCTTCTTCTGCATCGGCATCAATTTCTTCATGGAAGTGGCCAAGCTGCGTGCGGCGCGCATCCTCTGGGCGGAACTGATGCAGCAGTTCAACCCGAAGAACCCCGCCTCTTCCATGCTGCGCACCCATTGCCAGACCTCCGGCGTCTCGCTGCAGGAACAGGACCCGTACAACAACGTGGTGCGCACCACCATCGAGGCCCTGGCTGCGGTGCTCGGCGGCACCCAGAGCCTGCACACCAACGCCTTCGACGAGGCCATCGCACTGCCGACGCCGTTCTCTGCGCGCATTGCCCGAAACACGCAGATCATCATCGCCGAGGAGTCCCAGGTGACCCGCACCGTGGACCCGCTGGCCGGCAGCTACTACGTGGAGAGCCTCACCAACTCCATGGTCGTGGAAGCCCGGAAGCTCATCGCGGAAGTCGAGGAACTCGGCGGCATGACCCGGGCGGTCATCGACGGCATGCCCAAGCAGCGCATCGAAGAGACCGCCGCCCGGCGCCAGGCGCGCATCGAGCAGGGCGAGGAAGTGATCGTCGGCGTCAACAAGTACGTCCTGGAGCAGGACGACTCGGAGGTGGACGTGCTCGAGGTGGACAACACCCGGGTGCGGGACGGCCAGGTCCGGCTCTTGAACGAGATACGCGAAAAGCGCGATGAGGCGAGCACCCGCGGCGCCCTCGACAAGCTGACTGAAGCCGCCACGAACGGCGCGGGCAACCTGCTGCAACTGAGCATCGAGGCGACCCGGCGCCGGGCCACGGTGGGCGAGGTCTCCGGCGCGCTCGAAAAAGTATGGGGCCGCCACCATGCGATCGCGAAAGTGACCCGGGGCGTCTACGCCGAGGCCCACCGGAACGGCGAGGACTACCACCGGGTAGCGGACGAGATAAAGGTGTTCACCGAATTCGAGGGCCGCCCGCCCGGCATCCTGGTGGTCAAGATGGGCCAGGACGGCCACGACCGGGGCGCCAAGGTCATTGCCAACGCCTTTGCCGACCTCGGCTTCGAGGTGCGCGCCGGCGAACTCTTCCAGACCCCCGCAGAGGCGGCCATCGACGTGCGCGACTGCGATGCCCACGTGGTCGGCGTATCCACACTCGCCGGCGGCCACAAGACCCTGGTGCCGCAACTGATCGAGGAACTCGAGGCACTCGGCAAGGGCGACGTGATCGTGGTCTGCGGCGGCGTGATTCCGCGCCAGGACTATGCTTTCCTCAAGGATGCCGGGGTGGCGGCGATCTACGGCCCCGGCACGAACATTCCCGGGGCGGCCAGCGATATCCTGAAGCTGATCCCGGGCCGGAACCGGTAAGCCGGGCAACGCCGAACGCCCCTGAGTCAGAATTCATGGAACCACAAGGAAGCCCGCGATGATCGGAAGATTGAACCATGTAGCCATTGTCGTTCCCGACCTCGCCGCCGCGGCCGGGCTTTATGAAGAAAGCCTGGGTGCGACGGTCTCCGACCCCGTACCGCTGCCGGACCACGGCGTCACCACGGTTTTCGTGGAACTGCCGAACAGCAAGATCGAGTTGCTGCATCCCCTGGGCGAAAACTCACCGGTCGCCAATTTCCTCGCCAACAACCCCAGCGGCGGCATGCACCATGTCTGCTACGAGGTAGAGGATATCGAGGCCGCGATCGCGCAACTGGAAACCCAGGGCGCCCGGGTACTCGGCGACGGCAAACCCAGGACCGGCGCGCACGGCCTGCCGGTGGTGTTCCTGCATCCCAAGGACTTCTGCGGCACGCTGATCGAACTGGAAGAGGTGGCCTGAGCCCCCCCCCGCTGTCCCCGCACCATCGGCAAGCCGCGCGTAGCGGGAGTAGTGGCGCTGCTTTATTCGAGAAAGACTGCGTAGAATCATTCCGCATCGGCCGGCGGGTTCTTCCACAAGCGAACGACGAATCGCTCGCCTTCTTCCTCGAAGTCAGGATCCGTGCCGTTGTGTTCCTGCATTCCTCGAACAATCTTGCGAGGTACGCCCATGCCAGTGTGCTCAAGGTAGCCGTAGTCTCGCATCACGTCCTTTATCAGTTCATTGCGAGCCGCTCTGCATCCTGCTCTCATGCGCTCAGGTGTAATGCCATTCGACAATCTTCCCGGTGAAACGACTTCTATCCGATCGGAATAGATGCTCAATTCTATATCCGAGTTGGAGAGCATGTAGTCGCGATGAACTATGGCGTTGACGATCGTTTCCCTGAGGGCTTCCTCAGGATAGTCCCATCTTTCGCTCCGGCGCACGCCATCTTCAAGCAGTACCGTGTTGATGTTGCGTCGAACAAAATCCACCGCTTGTTCCGCAAGCCCTGGCTCTAGTACTGTTCCGTCTGCGGCATGCAGTCTTACAAGCGGCCCACGCAATGTGAGTCTTTCTTTGGCGTCATAGTCTTTTTCGGTCCCCAAGTAAGCGGTAGCGTCGATCTTCGATTGAGGCAGGAACCGATGTGGTTCCACGCCGAACAGTACTAATCCCGCCACCGTCGCCGGCAGGGGCTCTTCTTCGGCGAGGAACTCCGTGTTAACAAGGAGCGTTCTCCACTTGTTCTCCTGAGTTTCGCGCCATTCCCGTTCGAGATCCTGAAACAGCAGGCGCCAATGCCGCCCAGCCTCCCGCTCGGCCCAAACCCTCATGTCGTTGCGCCAAACCTCTGACGGTTCGGACTCCGGAGCATGAGGCCCCCGTACTTTGTCGAAGTAATCGGCAAGCCTGCGACGATCTAGATCGTGGATTGACGTTCCGGACACGGGTTGGCGTTCCAATCTGACGGAGCCTCGCTGCTGAAACAGCCGCGCCAACTCTTCCGGGCTCGCCTCCCGGCTGGTACTGCCTACACGAACATAATATGTACGATGATTGCTGTGCCAGACATGGTGGACGCTCCACCCTCGGTCAATCCGGATGACCGCCACATCTGCGCCCGGGCGAACATCGCGCCAAACGTGAAAATAGGGATTGAGTTCGGGACGAATCTTGTCTCGACAGGTCTGCATGACCCACTCTTCGAGACGCTGGTAGGTATGTTCTGCTGACGATTCTGCGTCGTTGGCATCTTCAACCGGGTCCGACTTGGTGAGTCCGCAAACGGTCCCACCGTCTTCGACGCCCAATAGAACATGGCCCCCCTGCAAGTTTGCGAGCGCGACAAGTTCCTTCGCCAACTCGCGATTGCTGATCGTATCCCGCTTGAACTCGACGCCGGAATTCTCAAGGTTTTCTATCAGCTCGAGTAATTCTGTCTTCGTCATACTACGATTGCACTTCTCAGAAGCCGTATTTTCGGCGGCGGCGCTCAAACGCCTCTTCACCGCCTTCAAGCAACTCTTCGACCAAGTCCCTGACCGGCTTTGCGTCTATCGACCCCATGTGTTCCGCCGCTATCCTGGCGTGGCCTTCCTGGGCATCCCCAGCCGCACTCAGCCCCAATATGAGCTCCGCATCCCCCAGGACCGGAATGTTCGCGTTATGGGTGGAGAACACGAACTGTCGCCGCCGTTTTTCTTCCCGCATGCGCGGAACAATGCCTTCGGTGATGAACCGGTTGTCCAAGTCGTCTTCTGGTTGGTCGACAACCAAGGGCGCATCTGATTCCAGGAGCACGAGCAGCAAAACAGCGGTCGCTTTCTGGCCGGTGGAAAGGTCATTAAGCGCCTGCCAATATTCCGGCTGGCCCGAGGGAGCGGTATTCAGTTCTATACTGGTCGTAGATGGCAGATCGAGTTCTTCGATCTCCATGAGCGTCGACTGCGAACCACCCGTCAGCGCATCCGCCTGCCGACCAGCAATGTCAAATTCGTTCTTGAGCTGATTCACACCCTCACGGCAAGCGTCAGCGAGGGCGCTCAATGACAAACTGTCCTTCTCGCTCAACAGCTTGATGGACTCGATCAATCTCCCGCCAATCTTATCGCGAAGGAGCTGAAATAGCGGTTCGCGATTGCCGGCAAAATCGACTTGAACCCGAACTCGACCGCCGAGCTTCCGGGTTACCCGCTTTGCTGCTTTTTCGAGGGTACGAAACTCTTCTCCTTTGAGGTCCTCCCATTCTGCGACAAGGTTGCTGCGCTGTTCCCAACGCTTCTGAACCATGTCGGCCAAAGCAGTTCGGCGCTCCCTGGCCGGGCGCAGAGACTCGATTCCGCGTTGGAGAGCGATGAAATCTTCGCCATCGATTCGGGTTTTCTGCAACTCCCGCAGCTTCTCTGCGTAGCCGGCTTCCACAACCGACTTGCGCTCGTCGAACAGTTTGTGGACCTGTGCCATTCCCTGGTCGGCTTTTTCAAACGCTGCCCAAATCAGGGAAAAAGCACTTTGCATATCGGCGCTCAGTTGTTCCAGAACAACGCCTGCCCCTTTCAGAACTTCCTTGCCCGGCAACCCATCCAATGCCCGATCGGACAGAAACGCCCGATCCAGCGGAAACTCCCTTTCCAAGTCCAACAGACTCCCTCTTAGGGGTTGCAACCGCTCCGATACCGTGTCAAGGACTCGTTCCTCTCGAACTAGCAAACTCTGTTCTTTCAGGTCTTCTTCAAGGCCGGCCTCTCGATAACGCTTGAGCGTCTCCTCCAGCCCCGGCAATGCCTCCAACCGTTCATCGATTTGTTTGAGCTCGGTTTCGGCTTCGAGGATGGCATTGCGCGAGCGTTGCATCGCCTGCCGCAAATCCCGCTTTCTGGAAGCAATGCCATCATTTCGCGGCGCGAACCGTTCGAGCAATCGAGTCAGCTTTCCGGGGCTTCTGGTCAGTTCGGAAATTTCATGCTGCCCATAAACTTCAACACCGGGAAAGACATCGTCGGTCTTGACGTTCAGTACCTCGCCGGACTCAGCATCTCGCACAACCGGCGGGTTGGGAACGGTTCGTTCGATACGGTAACACCTTGGACTGGGGCGGTGACTTCGAACCAAAAGGGATATTTTCGTGCCGTTGCGCAGTACGCTCTTGAGAATCCCTTTGTGGTCCGACTGGGCTTCGTCCCCCAGCGGCTCAAGCCCGAGAACATATCGCAAGCTGACGATTATCGTGGATTTGCCGGCCCCGCGGCCTCCAACCAGAACGTTCAAGTTGGGGTTGAAGCGAACCATGGCGCCGTCGAGAAACCCTCCCTGCCAAGTCATCGCGACAAATTCGGAGTGTTCCTCCGGCTCTGGATCCCCGTGTAACCGGATCCTCGATCCGGGGTCGAGGAAGGCCTGTTTTAGGCCTTCGATGCTCACTTCTGACATCTTGATCCAGCAGGTCGCGGAGGGTGCTTGCAGATCATCTGGAGTGGCGACATCCTTGGCGTTTACCACCGCTATAGCTAAGTTACTCTCCGGCGAGTGCTTGCGTCGGTACTGAGAATCCTTGTTTTCAACGATCTTTCGAATGTCGAAATCCAGCGTAGCGATCCTACCCGGTATTTGAATTGCACTGAGATTCTCATCTTGCCAGGCTTTGATTCTCGGTTGACCTTGCAGCACTTTGAACAAACCATGGTCATTGGTCACATGGGCTGCTATGCACAATCCTCCCTGTTCCCGGACGATGGCAAGAACATCTACAAACGGCTTTTCGCAAGGGGAACTCGATGTCGCAGTGTCGCGGATACCGAACTCTCCCAGAAACCGCTCCAGTCGCTCCACCACCGTACAAGGCGAATACAAGCACAGAACATGAACGCCTTCTTGTGAACACAGTTCAAACCCAGGAAAAACCGTAATGGAGCGGTCTTGAGCAGATCGCCGGATCGCATCCACGCCACCTACATGGTTGTGATCCGTGACTGCCAATACGGAAATGCCAAGTTCCGCTGCCTTGTCTATCAGATTCTCAACATATTCCGGCTCTTCAATTGGCGATGGCTGCCCTCGGTAGGTGCCGGCGTAGTGATGCGGATTGACCTGGAGCGCGCACCGATGAAACTTGGCGCCTGTCGTTAGACGAAGAGCCGCCGCAATAGGATCTTCACCGTTCATCGATTTTCCCTTGCAAAATAAATTTGCTGGCGATGTACCGAATAACACTACTCATAATCGTTCTAGACCACCCTGACGACAGTGGAAGCAGCGCCAGCTTCATTTTGTCAATGAGCTACTTCGATCCGCGCAAAGTAGCGCAAAACATTCCGACTCCGTTTAGTTTGAGCACACCAATTGGCTCCCCGGCTCGTCACTGACTGATTTCTGCGGCGCGCAAGGGTAGGAACCAAGAACCTCCTTTACAGTACGCACACGCCAATTCCCGCTTGTTCGATCAAGGGGTGTTTGCCGATGTCTAGCTCCACCAAGACAAGGGGCCGTGCCGTCAGTCAAATCGAATTGTAAACTGCTTTTGCCAGCAGTGTACTATCCCGCAGGGGTTCGGCTGGTATGGATTGCATGACGACGCGGGCCACGCCGGAGGCGCCGGTTCAGTAAGATGATCGCCAACGCCTTCGTCCACCTGGATTCCGAGGTCCACGCCGGCGAACTCTTCCAGAGCCCCGCCTATGCGGCCGTTAACGTGCGCGCCTGCGATGCCCACGTGGTCGGCGTTTCCACCCTCGCCGGAGATAAGGAGGCCCTTGTCCCACATCTGATCGAGTGTTCGGATAAGGTGACGTGATCGACGTCTGCGGTGGCGTCTAACCGGTCGCGCTGCTGTACCAGGGTGCCCCGACGGTTTTCGTGGAACTGCCGAACAGTACAATCGAGTTGCTGCACTCTGTGGGCGAGAGCACTCCTGTCGCCAATCTTCCCGCCAGCAACCTCTGCAGTGGAATACACCACGTCTGTCATGAGGTGAAGGACAGCCAAAACCGCGATCGGGCAACTTGAGGGCGGTCGCGCTCAAGCGCTTGGCGCCGGCATACTTACGTCCAGCGCGCAAGGCCTGCGGGTGGTGTACCTGCATCCCAAGGACTTCTGCAGCCCGTTGATCGAACTGGAAGAGGTAGCCTGAACGCGGGCCACCTGAGTGCCTGCCGTTCCGTGCTGGCTTTGCGGCATATGTCTGCGATATACATCCGTTGTTTCAGGCTGGCTCCGAGGCATTTCGATGGCAACCACCGTCAAACTCTTCATCAACGGTCGCAGCCAAGCTGTCCGGATCCCCAAAGCCTATCGATTCGAGGGCGTCAGTGAGGTTGTCGTGCGCAAGGAAGGCGATGCCCTAATCCTCCTGCCGGCCCGCAGGAGTTGGGAATCTTTCGTGGACGAGGCTCCGCCGGTGGATGACAACTTCCTTTCCTTACGTCCCGATCTCATGGAAGACGGTAACGTTGAATTCTGATGCAGTACATGCTGGATACGGATATCAGCAGCTATATTATCCGCAAGCGCGACCCCCGCCTACTCGTAACCTTGCAGACCCAGGCCCGTTCAGGGGCCGAAATGTGTGTGTCGTCCATCACCTACGCTGAACTGCGGTTGGGTGCCGAGCGACCGCAAAGCCCTGCACGACATCACTCGGCCATCGGCAGTTTCTGCGATCGCCTCAGCGGCATCGCGGCCTGGGACAAGGCCGCCGCGGACAAGTTCGCTTCGCTGCAGGCAAAGTTGCTCGACATTGGCGACCCGATCGGGCGCAACGACGCAATGATCGCCGCGCACGCGGTGAGCCTCGACTGCGTACTCGTCACCAACAATCAAAGGCACTTTTCCAGGGTACCCGCGCTGGCTGTGGAGAATTGGCATCGCAGCGATTAGCGGCCCGCCTCTTCGAGCCGTTCCCTGTCGGGCGCGGATGGGCGGTCAGCGCGAGGACGGGAATATTGATGGAAGTTTCGCTAGACCGCTCGGTCACGAGTGACGTTATCATTCGATGCAGGATCGTTGTTGAGGGTCGGGAATGGCATGAGAGTCGGGAGCTTCAGGGCCTGGGCTATCGTAGTCGGCATCCTGGCCGCGCTGGGTTTGCTAGTGTGGGCCTTTCGCATCGAGTTGCTGCTCGCTTTCATCGAGTACCGGGCGCGACGCGCCTTGCCGATCGAGCCGCCCCGGGATGTTGTCTGGGCGGCCGGCCCCGCAACCGCGCCGGTGGATGTCGCAGACCGCCCGCCCAACATCGTGCTCATCCTGGCGGACGACCTGGGGTGGAACGACCTCAGCTTCAACGGCGGCGGCATCGGCAGCGGTGCGGTTCCCACCCCGCATATCGACTCGATCGCCCGCGACGGCGTGAACTTCATCCAGGGCTACGCCGCCAACGCCACCTGCGCGCCGTCCCGGGCGGCCCTGATGTCCGGGCGCTACAGCACCCGCTTCGGCTTCGAATTCACCCCCACCCCGCCGTCGATGATGCCCATGATGCGCATGATGCGGAACGCCAGCGACCGCGCCATGCCGCCCATGTACTTCGACGACGAGGCCGACAGCATTCCATACCAGGACATGGGCATGCCACCGGAGGAAATCACCCTGGCCGAACTGTTGCGGGACCGCGGCTATCACACGGCGCACATCGGCAAGTGGCATCTCGGACTTACCGGCGGAATGAGCCCCATGAACCAGGGGTTCAACGAAAGCCTGTTGATGGCAAGCGGCCTCTACGGAAGCCTGGATGACCCGGACATCGTCCAGGCACGCCAGGATTTCGACCCGATCGACCGGTTCCTGTGGCGTGCGCTGCGCTTCGCGGCCTCGTTCAACGGCGGCCCGGCATTCGAGCCGCCCCGCTACCTGACCGACTATTACACCGACGAAGCCGTCAGGGTCATCGAGGCAAACCGCAACCGGCCATTCTTCCTGTACCTCGCCCATTGGGCGCCGCACACGCCGCTGCAGGCGGCCCGGGAAGACTACGATGCGCTGCCCGAGATCGAACTGCACCGCGAACGGGTCTACGGGGCCATGGTGCGGGCGCTCGACCGCGGCGTCGGGCGGGTACTGGAAACACTCCGGGCCAACGGCCTGGAGGAGAACACCCTGGTCATGTTCACCTCCGACAACGGCGGCGCGGGCTACATAGGGCTGCCGGAGGTCAACCACCCGCTGCGGGGCTGGAAGATGTCCCTGTTCGAGGGCGGCATACGCGTTCCCTTCTTCGTCAAGTGGCCGCGCGCCTTTCCCGGCGGGCTGGTGTTCACCCCGCCCGTGCATCATTTCGACCTGTACGCCACCGCCGCGGCCGCCGCCGGCGCTCCCCTGCCGGACGACCGCAGGATGGACGGCGTCGACCTCCACGACTACGTCCTTGCCAGAGTCGAGGGCTCACCCCACGAGCGGCTTTTCTGGCGCAGCGGCGCCGCCGCCAGCGTACGGCAGGGGCGCTACAAGCTCACCGTGAGCGAACCGCCCGGCGGCGAGCGCCGGCAATGGCTGTTCGATCTCGAGGCCGACCCCGAAGAGCGCCGGGATCTCGCGGCCCAGTTGCCCGCCGTGGCGGCCGAACTGCAGAGCGCGCTCGATGCCCACAACGCAGAGCAGGCGCAGCCGATCTGGCCCTCGCTGATCGACTCGCCCCTCAACGTCGACCGCGACCTCAGCCAGCCCGACGCAGCGGGGGACACCTTCGCCTACTGGTCGAACTAGACAGCATGAACGAAGTCCGGTTTCGGAATCACTGGCTCACCGCTTGGCGAGGCAGGGTGGGCGCCAGCCTCGCTGGTCAGTCGGAACTCGGTCTTGAAGACCTGGTGGCGCGTACTGTCCGGGTGTCGCGCTTGTGACGCTTGGCTGCACGTTCATTTCCATGCTTGTAGTTGCCGGTGACGCGGGCCATCAATTGCTGGTCGGAGTCGAAAGATCCCTGTTTTACCGCGTTGAGGAACTTCACTGCAGATTTGCCACGAAGCGTAGTTACGGGCTTGCCGTTACGCAGGATTCTTACTTGTCCTTCCTTGTCTCTGCGATAGCTGTATCCAAGATCTCCCATACAAGCGGCTAACCAACCTCCTCGATGAGTTCCTGTACCTCCAGCCATTCGGCTTCCGTTTGCGCGAGGCGCTTCCTGATCCGGCCCTGGCGGGCGAGCATTTCCGAGATCTGCTCCGTGGTGGCGTGCTCGAAGGTCGCGCTGTTGGAGAGCACCGTCGACAGTTCGTCGAGTTCCCCGGTGAACCCATCGATTGCGCGCTCGAGCCGGGCCAGTTTCTTCGTCAGGGGCCTCATTGCCGCACGTCGCTCCGCCGATTGCCGGCGCTTGCTCTTCCGGTCGTGCCGCGCTGCCCGGCCCTGGCGTCCCTGGTGGATTTCCGCGTAGGCGTCGAGGCCCTCCGTAAACGGATCGACCCGGCCGTGGGCAACGAGCCACAGCGTATCGGCGCACTGGCGCAGGAGATGCCGGTCGTGGGAGACGAGCACCAGGGCGCCGTCGTAATCCTGTAGGGCCAGTGCCAGCGCCTCGCGCATCTCGATGTCGAGATGGTTGGTGGGCTCGTCCAGCAGCAGCAGGGCCGGGCGGGTGCGGGCGATCAGGGCCAGGACGAGCCGCGCCTTCTCGCCGCCTGAGAAAGTGGCCAGCGGCCGTTCCACCATTTCGCCGCTGAATCCCCAGCGGCCCAGGTAGTCCCGCGCCTGTTGTCCGCCCAGGGGCTCGCCCGGCGATGCGTGAATCGTTGCCAGCGCGGTGCTGTCTCCCCGCAGCGATTCCATCTGGTGCTGGGCGAAGTAGCCGACACTGCTGTGGCGGCCCCGGGTCAGGGCGCCCGCCAGGGGTTCGATCTCATCCGCCAGTGCCTTCAGCAGCGTGGTCTTGCCCGCGCCGTTGACGCCGAGCACGCCGATCCGGTCGCCGGGGTAGATGCGTAGCGTAAGGTCGCCGAGCACCGGGCTTTCCAGATATCCCAGCACCGCCTCGTCCAGGGAGAGGGTCGGATTCGATACCTGCTCAGGATTCGGGAAGGTGAACCGGTACGGCGAGCGCGCGTGTACCGGGGCGACACGCTCCATTCGCTCGAGCGCCTTCAGGCGGCTCTGGGCCATGCGCGCCTTCTTCGCCTTCGCCCGGAACCGGTCGATGAAACTCTGCATGTGCCTGATCTCGAGCTGCTGCTTCGCATGTTGCGCCGCCTGCCGCTCCAGCGCCTCGGCCCGCTGCCGTTCGAAAGAGGAATAGCTGCCCGTATAGGTAGCGGTCTTGCCATCGGCCACATGCACGATCTCGTCGCAGACCGCATCCAGGAAGTCCCGGTCGTGGGAGATCACCAGCAAGGTCCCCGGGTAGCGCTTCAGCCAGGTCTCGAGCCACAGCGCCGCATCGAGATCGAGATGATTGGTCGGCTCGTCGAGCAGCAGCAGCTCCGACGGCGACATCAGGGTGCGGGCCAGGTTCAGGCGGATCCGCCAGCCGCCGGAAAACTCCCGGTGCGGCTTGCCGAAGTCTTCACCGTGGAATCCGAGACCGTGCAGGATCTCGCCGGCGCGCGCTTCGGCGTCGTATCCCCGCGCTTCCTCGAACTCGACGTGGGCAAGCGCCAGTGCCTCGTTGTCTCCCGCCCGCTCGGCCGCCTCGATGCGGGCCTCGACCGCACGCAGCCCGCGGTCGCCGTCCAGGGTGAAATCGAGGGCCGAACGGGGGCTCGGCTCCACAGCCTGGTCGAGCCAGGCGAGGCGCCACTTGCGCGGCCGCAGCACGTCCCCCTCTTCCGGCAGCAGGCGCCCGCGAACGAGTTCGAACAGCGTCGTCTTGCCCACACCGTTGCGACCCACAACCCCCGCGGTGTGTCCGGCGTGCACGGTCAGCCCGGCCTGGTCGAAGACCGTTTTCTCGCCCCGTTTCAGGGTGATGTCAATGAGTTGCAGCATCGCGTGACCGTTGTGCCGGCGCGTCGCGTCCGGCTGGGCCCCTGATTTGCGAACGAAGTTGTCGAACGAATCAAGTTCGCACCCGTTCACCGCTTTGTTGCCGGACTTACGGCCTGGCCCCGTCGGCGAGTGGGCGCCTGTCAGGCCGGGGACCGTTGTGCCCGGGCTATTCGAATTCCAGGATCGGCTGATCCACCTCGAGACTCTCGCCCATCTTCGCCAGAACCTTCTTGACCGTCACGTCGTCGGTGGCACGCAGGCTGTTCTCCATCTTCATGGCTTCGACAACGGCAAGTTCCTCCCCGGCCTTGGCTTCCTGGCCTTCCTCCACGGACAGGCGAACCAGCAGGCCCGGCATCGGCGAGAGCAGGAAGCGGCTGAGGTCCGGCGGCACCTTTTCCAGCATGTGCCCGGCCAGGGCGGCCCCGGCCGGGGACAGCACCAGGGCATCGACCTCGGTACCGCGGTGGTACAGGCGGTATCCGGCACCCTCCCGGTCGACCTGCACACGCACCGCCGAGCCGTTGACCCTGGCCTCCACAATGGGTTCTTCGAGCCGCCAGGCGGTTTCGATGCGGTACAGGTTTCCGTTTGACCGGACGTCGAAACCGTCCAGCGTAGCCGCCACCTCGACCGGGTAGTGTTCCCCGTTGGCGATCACCACCCAGTCACTGCCGACCCGGTATTCGAAGCGCCGGGTCTGGCCGCTGATTTCGCCGGCCCGGGCGGCGCGCCGGCAATGCACCATGGCAGCGACAGCGACCACGGTCATCGGGTCCGTCCGGGGCAGGTCGGACGGTTGGAAGCCGTCGGGAAACTCCTCGGCGATGAATTCGGTGGTAAGCCGGCCTGCACGGAAACGGGGATTGGCGATCACCGCGTTCAGGAAGCTGACGTTGTGACTGACGCCGCGGATCAGGTAGGCATCCAGCGCGTCGTTCATGCGCTCGATGGCTTGCGGCCGGTCCTCGCCCCAGGTGCAGAGCTTGGCGATCATGGGGTCGTAGTACATCGAGACTTCGCTGCCTTCGACGATGCCCGTATCCACCCGCACCGATTCCGACTCCTCCGGCGGCCGGTAGCGCACCAGCCTGCCGATGGAGGGCAGGAAGTTGCGGAACGGGTCTTCCGCATAGACCCGCGCCTCCACCGCCCAGCCGTTCAGTGTCACGTCTTCCTGGGCGAGCGGCAGTTCCTCGCCGGCGGCGACGCGGATCATCAGTTCAACCAGGTCGAGGCCCGTGACCAGTTCCGTGATCGGGTGTTCCACCTGCAACCGCGTGTTCATCTCCAGGAAGTAGAAGTTCCGCTTCGCATCGACGATGAACTCCACGGTGCCGGCGGAGCTGTAATCCACCGCTTTGGCGAGCGCCACGGCCTGTTCGCCCATGGCCTGACGGGTCGCGGCGTCCAGGAACGGCGACGGCGCCTCCTCGACAACCTTCTGGTGGCGCCGCTGGATGGAGCACTCGCGCTCGCCGAGGTAGACGGCGTTGCCGTGGTTGTCCGCCATCACCTGTATCTCGATGTGGCGGGGCTGTTCGATGAATTTCTCCGCCAGCATGCGGTCGTCGCCGAAGCTCGACCTGGCCTCGCTCGACGCGCTGTCGAAGCCGTCCCGGCACTCCTGCTCGTTGCGCACCACGCGCATGCCCTTGCCGCCGCCGCCGGCACTGGCCTTGAGCATGACCGGGTAGCCGATCTCCCCGGCGATGGTCACCGCGTGGTCCGGCCCGTCGATTACCCCTTCGAAACCGGGGATGGTGTTAACGCCGGCGTCCGCGGCGATGCGCTTGGAGGTGATCTTGTCCCCCATGCTGGTGATGGCGCGCTCCCCGGGCCCGATGAAAGCGACCCCGGCGTCCGCGAGCGATTTCGAAAACTCGGCGTTCTCCGACAGGAACCCGTAGCCGGGGTGCACCGCATCGGCCCCCGTACTCCTTATGGCGTCGAGAATCCGGTCAGCCCGCAGGTAGCTGTCCACCGAGGGGGCCTCGCCGATGCGTACGGCTTCGTCAGCCATCTGCACGTGCAATGCCCGTGCGTCGGCGTCCGAGTGTACGGCGACCGTGGCAATGCCCATCCTGCGGGCGGTCTTCATGACGCGGCAGGCGATCTCGCCGCGATTGGCGATGAGTATTTTTCTGAACATGATCCTAAAGAAGTGCTGTTGCGGGCGGGTCCCCGAATGGACACCGGTTGCGGATTCGACGCACGGGGTGTTCTTTCACTGCGGACAGGCGGCTCAAAGCGGAATGTTGCCGTGCTTGCGCCAGGGGTTCTCCAGCGACTTGTCCCGCAGCATGGCGAACGAGCGGCAGACGCGCATGCGCGTCTCCCGGGGCGCTATGACATCGTCGATGTAACCGCGGCTCGCGGCCACGAACGGGTTGGCGAACTTGTCCCGGTACTCGTCGGTGCGGGCCTGTATGAGGCGCTCGTCGTCCTTGTCCTTGCGGAAGATGATCTCCACCGCGCCCTTGGCCCCCATTACGGCGATCTCGGCGCTCGGCCAGGCGAAGTTGACATCGCCCCGCAGGTGCTTGGAAGCCATCACGTCGTAAGCGCCGCCGTATGCCTTGCGGGTGATCAGGGTGACCTTGGGCACCGTGCACTCAGCGTAGGCATAGAGCAGCTTGGCGCCGTTCTTGATGATGCCGCCGTACTCCTGGGCGGTACCCGGCATGAAGCCCGGCACGTCGACCAGGGTGAAGATGGGGATGTTGAACGCATCGCAGAAGCGCACGAAACGCGCCCCCTTCTTGGATGCATCGATGTCCAGGCAACCGGCCAGCACCATGGGCTGGTTGGCCACGACCCCGACCGTCGAGCCCTGCAGGCGCATGAAGCCTATGACGATGTTCTGGGCATAGCCCTGCTGCAACTCGAAAAACTCGCCCTCGTCGGCGACCTTCAGGATCACTTCCTTGATGTCGTAGGGTTTCTCCTGGTCGTCGGGCACCAGGGTGTCCAGGGACGGTTCGAGCCGGTCCGCCGGGTCGTCGGTGGGCCAGCGCGGTACGCCCTCCCGGTTGTTCGGGGGCAGGTAGTCGAAGAAGCGGCGCGTGAACAGCATGGCCTGCACATCGTTCGGAAAGGCCAGGTCGGCAACGCCCGATTTGCGGGTGTGGATGCTGGAACCGCCGAGCTCTTCCGGCGTGACCACCTCGTGGGTGACCGTCTTCACCACGCCCGGCCCGGTGACGAACATGTAGGAGGAGTCTTCCACCATGAAGATGAAGTCGGTGATGGCCGGCGAATAGACCGCGCCGCCGGCGCAGGGCCCCATGATGACCGATACCTGGGGCACGACCCCGGAGGCCAGCACGTTACGCTGGAAGATCTCGGCATAGCCGCCCAGCGAGGCCACGCCTTCCTGGATGCGGGCGCCGCCGGAATCGTTCAGGCCGATGACCGGCGCCCCGACCTTCATGGCCTGGTCCATGACCTTGCAGATCTTCTCAGCGTGCGCTTCGGAGAGCGCGCCGCCGAAGACGGTGAAGTCCTGGCTGAACACGAACACCAGGCGGCCGTTGATGGTGCCGTAACCGGTGACCACCCCGTCGCCCGGGACTTTCTGCTCGTCCATGCCGAAGTCGTTGCAGCGGTGCTCGACGAACTTGTCCCACTCCTCGAAGCTGCCGTCGTCGAGCAGCAGGCTGATGCGTTCCCGGGCCGTCAGCTTGCCCTTGGCGTGCTGCTGTTCGATGCGCTTCTCGCCGCCGCCGAGCTCCGCCCGGGCGCGCTTCTCGTCCAGCATGGCAATGATGTCCTGCACGGAGTGCCCTCGATGTTCCCGTGGATGCCGGAGAATAACTTGGGGCAGGCCGCCGCACCACACCCGCGCCCCACGGGGAAACCAGGGAACATCCCGGGCCTCGCCGCAAATGCGCCCGGTTCGCGCCGCTTGCGCACATCGGCGAAGAGTACGGCAATACCCGGCCGCCGACGCAGCGGAAACCGCTTCGGGATTCCGTGGGAGAGCAGGCTTGCGACCGGAAACTCATGGCCGCTTCCCCGCAAACAGAAGCCGGCCCGTCACCGGTCTTGCCGGTAACGGGCCGTTCAAGGTTTCTAGAATGCGACGCGAATCCCGGCCTCGATGGTGCGTCCCGGCTGGGGTACCAGGTCCTTGACGATCGACGTGTGCAAACGCTGCTCGTCGTCGGTCAGGTTCCGGCCCTGCAGGAAGACCCTGAACGAGGTATCACCCATTTCGCCGCCCCAGCCCACATAGGCGCGCAGGTCGTCGTACGCGTCGGTTACCAGCTCGAAATCGGCCACATCGTCCTGTTTGAAGGCCCGGGCGTAGTCGACGTTGACATCGAGGCGTCCCCAGTCGAGCGCCAGGCCCAAACCGGCACGTTGCGGCGGTATCCGGGGAAGGTTGTCGTTGCCGGACACGTCCAGTTCCGCGGAGACGATGTCGTAGAACGCGCGGAGTTTCAGAGACCCCTGCTCCCAGGCAGCAACCGTGGCGGCCGCTTCCAGGTCCAGCCCGGTGAAGGTGGCGTCTACCTGGCCGAACTGCCGGACGTCCAGCCCGTCTTCTTCTTCGCCGGTGGCCTGCTGAAAGATGAAATCGTTGAACTCCATGAAATAGACGTTGCCGTGTATCGACCAGCGGTCGCCCCGCGCATCCAGGGATGCCGACAGGTTGACGGCCTTTTCCTCGTCCAGATCGGGGTCGCCGATCTCGAAGCTGCTCGTGGCCAGGTGCGGACCGTGGGAATACAGCTCTTCGCCGACAGGGGCGCGGGTCGAATAGTCGGCGAGCAGCCTGGCCTGCCAGATGTCTCCCAGCGGAACGATCGCGCCGAGCGATGCGCTCACGCCGCTGAAGCTGTCGCTGCCGCCCGTCGCCGGCTCGTGTTTCACATGATCGTAGCGGGCGCCCGCTTCCAGCTGGAAGCCGGAAAACGACCGTTCGCCCACCCAGAACAGCCCGAAAGACCGGGTATCCACCGGCGGGGTGAAGGCTTCTTCGCCGACAACCGAGAACTCCCGGTCGCCGTATTGCGCACCGACGGCTCCGTTCCAGCCCGCCCAGTCACGATGGGTCAACTCGGCCCGCGCTTCCCAGGCATCGTTCTCGAAAGCTGTGCCGACTTCGCCGGAACCTTCCACTTCCTGGTGCTCGTAGTCGTTGATGCCCAGGCGCAGGTTCAGGTTCGTGAAGCCCGGCAGCGGGTCGATCAGGGCAGCTTCGATATCGATGCGTGTCTGTTTCAGGTCCACGAAGGGCGTGCCCTCGTCGCCATGACCTTCTTCCTCTTCGTGATCTTCTTCGTGCTCTTCGTCGTGCTCTTCGTCGTGATCCTCGTCCTCGTCATGGTCTTCGTCGTGGTCCTCGTCGTGGTCCTCGTCATGGTCCTCGTCGTGGTGTTCGTCTTCGTCGTGTTCATCGTGGCCGTGGCTGTGGCCGGGAATGCCGTATTCGGACTCCATCCGGCTGACGGAGACACCGATGAAGCCCCGGTCGCTGACGAACGAAAATCCCGCGGAGCCGCCGTAGACCTCCATGCCGCTGCCTTCGACCTTGCCATAGACGGGCTCTTCCTCGTCGGCATGATCGTCTTCGCCTTCGTGGTGGTCGTCCTCCTCATGATCCTCGTCGTGATCTTCGTCCTCGTCGTGATCTTCCTCGTGGTCTTCCTCATGGTCCTCGTCGTGGCCGTGCTCCTCTTCCTCCATGGCCATCAAGCGCGCGGATTCCGCATATCCCGGAATTTCGTAGTCTTCCCGTTCCCGGTGAAAGCCGTCCACGTGCCAGGCGAAGTTGCCGCCGCCCCCATCGAGCCGGAACGAGCCGCTGCTGCCGTCTCCGTTATCTCCCCCCCGAATATCGAGCTTGCCGGTGATGCGGTCCGGCACCTCGTGCGGGATGCGGCCCGTATGCGTATCCACGACGCCGCCGATGGCGCCGGACCCGTACAGCAGCGTGGCCGAACCCTTGAGAATCTCGATGCGGTTCGCGATGAACGGGTCTACCGTTACCGCGTGGTCGCCGCTGGTGACGGATACGTCGAGGGTGTCGATGCGGTCTTCGAGCACGCGCACCCGGGCTCCGTCGAGGCCGTGAATGACCGGGCGGCCCGCCGCGACCCCGAAGGAACTGTTGTGGACGCCCGGTTCGTTGGCAACCGTGGCGCCGATGCTGTCGGCGACCTTGCGGTCGAGTTCCTCACCGGCGAGTACGTCGCTGGCCTGGGCGATGCCCTCCGCGGAAAGCGGGTGGCCGATGACAAGGACTTCTTCGATTATCGAGCCCGCCCGTTCGGACGGTGCCTCCTCTCCGTAGACAGGCGCCGGCAGGCATCCTGCCAGCGCGAGTGGTAATAGCTTGTTGAATTGCATGAAAAACTTCCTGGTGACAAACGGCACGGCTCCCGGGGGAGGCCGCGTTCTTTCGGCTTAGTCAGTCAGGAAAGGGGTGGTGCGCGGGTGAGGCGGCGCTCGAACGGGCGCACGAGAAGGGGACTGGATGCTTCCCGTACATGGCACGCGATTTCCGGCAACTGTGCCCCGGGCAACTCGTCGCTCCCGGCAAGGACACTGCCGGAGTCGGAGAAACTGCAAATGCTGCAGAGGTCTTGCGGGGCGGGGGTGTCATGCAGATGCTGGCCGGCAATTACCTGCGCACTGCACAGTGCAATCGCAGCGACGCTGACAAGAATTTTCAGCGCTCCGAAACGGCGTTGAAGATGCGAACGCATGGCGGGGTTCCTCGGCGGCGATGATAGCACAGTTCCGGGCCCGCCGGACTCGCGGAAACCCCGTTTCAGAGGCCGATTGGCCTTGCGAACCGCGAGCGGGCGTTCTACTGTTGCGGGTCTCACCTACCGGGGATCGTAGTGCGCTGCGTCGGTGACATCCTGGAAGAGAAATCCGAAGAAGTGGTCTGGATCGGGCCGCTCGAATCGGTGTTCGATGCCCTCAAGCTCATGAACGAGAAAAACATCGGCGCCGTCCTGGTGCAGATCGAAGGGTACCTCGTCGGCATCCTTTCGGAACGGGACTACATGCGCAAGGTGATCCTGGATATCCACTCTTCCCAGAAGACGAAGGTCTCCGAGGTGATGACCCGAGATGTCGTGACGGTGACGCGGGAAGACACCATCGTGCACTGCATCGCCCTGACCAGGAAGCACCATGTGCGTCATCTGCCGGTGGTCGACAACGGCAAGACCGTCGGCATGATCTCGTTGCGCGACCTGTTCCTGGACGTTATTCATCAGAAGGTGGGCGATATCGTCGAGTAGTCGGCGGGCGGCGCCAGCCATTCCGGCGCGACCGCCATGGGGCCGTCCAGCGCAAGCAGGAATGCCTCCAGCCTCTTCAACTCGTAAGGCAGCAGGTTCAGCGGCTTCGCCTCGTTGTGCCCCACGATGGCCGGGCGGGCACGGTTGTAGTGGTCGAGTACTCCGGCGATCGACCTGATCTGCCCCGCGTGCATGAAGGGGCCGGTGCCTCCCAGGTTGCGCAGTGACGGCGTCTTGCGCGCACCGGTCAATTCGGCGCCCGTCCTGGCGAAACGCAGCTCCGCGCAATCACGCCGAGGCGCGTCGCTGTATGTTCCGAGGCAATTGAACGGGTCGTTCAGCACCTGCTCGACACCGGAAACCCGACCCTTGTCCGGAAGCCTGCCCAGGAGCGGCAGGACGCCCGTATTGTGGAACTCGTGGTTGGTGAACAACGAGCCGTTGTGGCAGTTGAGGCACTGCGCCTTACCGATGAACAGACGCAATCCCTCGCTCGCCCTGCGGCTGAGACCGGCTGGGGAAGACACGGAGGAGTCCATATCCTTCACGTAGCGGTCGAAATCCGTTTCTCCGGGAAGCAGCAGCCGTTGGTACGCGGCGATGGCCTTGCCGATATTGACGAAGACGGCAGTGACGGTTTCCCGGTCTTCCGGTGCCATGTTCGCCCAGCCCGCTTCGGATTCCGCATTGCCGTTCGGTCCCGCACCTACGGGAAACCGGCCGCGGTCGGACAGGTCCGGAACGGGTTCGAACAGCTCCGCATACTGCTCCCGGTAAACCGGGTCCCCGGCAATCAGCCTGGCGAGCGATGTCCGGGCAACGCCTTGCTCCAGCGGGCTTTCCAGCGGGCTCAGCGCCTGCGACCAGAGGCTGTCCTTGCGCCCGTCCCAGAAAAGCCAGGGGCTGTAGGCGGCGCCGACCAGGCTCATGGAATTGAAATCGCCCACCGACAGCCCGACGGCCACCGTCACCCCGTCCGCAAATCGTCTCGCCGGCAGGTG
This sequence comes from Pseudomonadales bacterium, assembly GCA_963663395.1. Taxonomy (GTDB): domain Bacteria; phylum Pseudomonadota; class Gammaproteobacteria; order Pseudomonadales; family Azotimanducaceae; genus Azophilus. The sequence continues at coordinate 760,354 of OY760226.1, read as the reverse complement.
ACAGGTGGCACAGGAAACCTGGCCGTTGGCGCTCAGCCGCGGGTCGAAGAACAGGCGATGGCCGAGCCGCTGAGCGCGCTGATCGTCGGCGACGGCGTTGCCGGTTTCTCCCGGAAGCCCTGGCAGTGAACCCAGCCACAACGATTGCAGGGTTCTGATTTCTTCCGCTGTCCAGGGGGCCTGCTGCAGCGGCGCGCGGAACAAGGCCCAGGTGGCTCCCAGCGCCAGGGCCATGATGACGAAAGCAGCTGTGTTGCGCAGGATTTCCGGTGGCACTGGAAGCTACAGGTTCAATTGCATGGTCAAGGAGTCCTTGCCATCCGGCCCGGCAACCGCAAGGTTTACCTCCCAGGCACCCCCCATGTGAAATCTCATCCCCTCGACGAGGTAGTTACCGCCTCCCAGATTACGGGTCATGCGCGGGACGGTCGGAAGCCCGTGATCATGTGTGGGCATCCCGCCGGCAACGGAAATCTCGGCGTCCTCCACGGAGTTGCCATCGGCGTCGGCCACATGGACTACCCAGGCGTGGATGCGGTTGATGGCCAGCGGCTGCAACGCGCTGGCAATAGCGATGCGATAGCGTCCCAGGTCGGTCGACCGGGCGGTCGCCGGATCCGGAACGGGCAACGCCTCCTCTGCAAGCACCGCCGGTGTGAGCAGCAGAAAGACATACAGGCAGGCATTCAAGCGCATGGATTGGAGACTCTTCACGGGTCTGCGAGGCTATCACGAACAATCCGGTTGGATGAGCGACCCGCACGGGGCAGGTGCCTATTCGCGGGGAATCAATGCCTCAGGCGAGAACGCCGTTCGGGATCGCGGGCTTCAGGTCCGGGAGAAAGACCGGTTCGCCGCCTTCAACCGAGCAGCCGAGCAGGGTTGTCTGCCTGAAGGGGTTGTCGATGCGGTCGTCGTTGGGGATGAGTTTGCCGTCATCGAGGCCGCCGAAACAGATGTTTCCCCGTTGGGAGTCTGAAACGGAACCGGCACTTTGCGGCGTCTCCCCCGTTGGGGATGGCGCGACATCGCCGGCGTGCGCAAGCGACGAGACGGAGACCGACAGGGCACATCCGAAGACTAATGGCAGCAGGCGCTGGACGACGGGCAATGCAATGCTCCAATTGCAGGCGATAGCCAGTGTATGAATGGAAGGTTACGTTTACGTGACACAGGCATGGCATTTCAGGAAGCCGGCCCGCATCGCACCGGGCACCGGTTGGTATACAATCGTCAACCGGCGCAACTGCGCGGCACACCTCCGATGTTGTCGTCATGGGAGATCTGAAAATGGCCGCAGGCACAGATGGACGTTTCCGATCCGTCGCTGTTTGAATCGGACGGCTATCGGGCGGCCTTCAAGCGCTTGCGAGCCGAGGACCCCGTGCATTACTGCGGCGAGAGCCGCTTCGGCCCCTACTGGTCGATCACCACCTACGACGACATCGATGCCGTAGACCGCAATTACCGGGTCTTCTCATCGGCCCTTGAGCACGGCGGCAACCTCATCGCCGACTACGCTCCGGAGGCGTCACCGAGCTTCATCGCCATGGACCCTCCCGAACATCGCCGGCACCGCTCCCTGGTCACGCCCGTGTTCACCACCAGCAACCTGGCCGAACTGGAAAGCGAGATCCGCCGGCGCGTTCGCGACATCCTGGACAGCGTGCCCGTCGGCGAGCCCTTCGACTGGGTGGGCCGCGTCGCCAACCAGTTGCCCTCGCAGATGCTTGCGACCCCGTTCGGCGTACCGGAGGAAAACCGCGACCAGATGTTCCGGTGGGCCCAGCACATCATGGCGCGGCTCGAAGGCCATGCAGCGCCTGCCGAACGCGGCCCGTCCTTCTCCGCCTATTTTCTCCGGCTGCTGGACGAGAGCCGCCTTCGGCCGCGGGAATTCGATCTCATCTCGCACCTGGTGCATGGCCCCGACTCCCAGACGCTTTCCGACGAGACCTTTCTCAGCCACCTGAAGCTGCTGGTGGTGGGCGCAAACGACACGACGCGCGCCTCCATCGCCGGCGGCCTGAAGGCAATGATCGAACAACCCGGCAGCTTCGCGGCGCTAAAGGCCGACCCCGCCCTGACCGCCCGCGCCGTTGTCGAGATCATCCGATTCGTCTCGCCGGTGATCCACATGCGGCGCACTGCCCTGGAAGATGCCGAGGTGGGCGGCAAGACCATCCGCGCCGGCGAAAAAGTGGTGATGTGGATCGTTTCCGGAAATCGCGACGAGCGTGTTTTTCCCGATGCCGAGAAACTGGTGCTCGACCGCGATGGGCCGCGCCCGCTGTCGTTCGGCTCCGGCGTGCACCACTGCATCGGCTTCCGCCTGGCCCAGTTGCAGGTGCGCGCCCTGTGGGAAGAACTGATCGCCCGCTACAGCAGCATCGAATCCGCCGGGCCGGCGATTCGCACGGGCGCCAACCTGGTGTTCGGGCATGCCAGCATGCCCGTGGTACTGCGACACTGATGAATGTGGAGACAGCGACTCGCCGCTGATGCAACGCATCCGGAAAGCACGTACCTGAGTGGCCCCCGAGTCAAGGTTCAGTCCGGCAACCGCCGTCGCGGTGGTGGTCGCCAACATGATCGGGACGGGCGTTTTCACCAGTCTCGGCTTTCAGCTTCTGGAGATTCAGTCCGGCTTCGTCATCCTGATGCTGTGGGCCGTCGGGGGCGTGGCGGCGCTGTGCGGCGCGCTCTGCTACGCCGAGCTGGGCGCGGCCCTGCCCCGCTCCGGGGGCGAATACAACTTCCTCGGCAGGATCTTTCATCCCGGCGTGGGGTTCGTATCCGGATGGATCTCCGCCACCATCGGATTTGCCGCGCCGACGGCGCTCGCAGCCATCACCTTCGGCACCTACCTGTCCTCGGTGTTCCCCTCACTTTCCCCGGTGCCCTGCGCCACCCTTCTCGTCATCGGCCTCACGTTCGTACACATGAGCACCAGGAGGGGCAGCGGCGGCGTGCAGCGGTGGTTCACCGGGCTGAAGGTCGCCTTCATCGCCGTTTTCTGCCTGGTTGTTCTCTGGAAGGCCGGTGACGGCCAGCCGGTCTCCTTCCTCCCGGCAAGCGGCGACAGCGCCTTGCTCATCAGCGGCGCCTTCGCCGTGGCGCTGATCTACGTCAGCTATGCCTACACCGGCTGGAATGCCGTTACCTATCTGTCCAGCGAGTTGCGCGAACCCCAGCGCGTCCTGCCTGTCGTGCTGACATCGGGTACCGCCGCTGTGGCGCTCGCCTACGTGCTGCTGAATTTCACTTTTCTCTACGCGGCGCCCATCGACGCCATGGCGGGCGAACTCGAGGTGGGCTATGTGGCGGCGCGGCACGTATTCGGCAGTCACGGCGCTGCCGTCATGGGTGTGGCGCTGGCCCTGCTGCTGGTGTCCACGGCCAGCGCGATGATCATGGCGGGCCCCCGGGTGCTGCAGGTGATCGGCGAAGACTTCCGTGCGTTCCGCGTGCTGGCCCGAACCAATTCCCACGGCCTGCCGTCGGTTGCCGTCGCCACCCAGTCCGCACTGGCGCTAGCCTTTATCTGGACCGCATCTTTCGAGTCGATTCTGGTGTTCGCGGGATTCACGCTGGGTCTGAGCACCTTCCTGACCGTTCTTGGCCTCTTCGTGCTGCGCATCAGGCGCCCTGAACTGCCGAGGCCCTACCGGCTCACCGCCTATCCGCTGCCGGCGCTGGTTTACCTGGCCATCACCGGTTGGACCTTGGCTTACATTCTCATGGAACGCCCCCACGAAGCCCTGACCGGCCTCGCGCTGGTGGGTGCCGGCGCTGCGTTCTACGGGTTGACGCGCGTGTTCGGGCGGGACGGACATTGAGTTGTTGAACACTGTCCGCTCCTGGTCCCCGGTTTCCCGGTTAACCGGGGACGGGGCCTTGTCGGCACGCGCGATTCCCGGGCAATGCGTCACGCCGCCAATCGTGCTAAAAAGCGGTGTCGCCCTACCAACGGGCGAACACCGGGGAAGGAAACATTGACGGAACTCGCTGAATTCCGGGCGGAAACCCGAGCCTGGCTCACGGCCAACTGCCCTCCCGGCACCCGGGGTCCGGGGCCCATCCCCACCGGCAGCACCAAGGTCGAGATCACCGACCGGGACACCCGCGTCTGGCTCGACCGGATGATCGAGAAAGGCTGGACCGCGCCCAACTGGCCGACGGAGTACGGCGGCGGCGGACTGAACAAGCTGGAGTTCACCATCCTCGTCGAGGAGATGCAGCGAATCGGGGCGCGGCCGCCGCTGGGGGGTTTCGGGATAAGCATGCTCGGCCCGACCGTGCTTGAGTTCGGCACCGAAGAACAGAAACAGACCCACATTCCGCGCATTACCCGGGCCGAAGTGGCCTGGTGCCAGGGCTACAGCGAGCCGGGGGCAGGCAGCGACCTCGCCGGCCTCAGCACCCGCGCGGAGGACCGGGGCGACCACTTCGTCATCAACGGCCAGAAGATCTGGACGAGCGGCGCCCAGATTGCGGACTGGATGTTCATCCTGGTGCGCACCGACCCGGATGTCCCCAAGCACCAGGGCATCAGTTTCCTGCTGCTGCCCATGGACCAGCCCGGCGTCACCGTCGAGCCCATCCGCATGATCAACGGTGAATCGCCGTTCAACGCGACGTTCTTTGACAACGCCATAGCGGCCAAGGGCGACCTGATCGGCGAGTTGAACAAGGGCTGGACCGTCGGCAAGCGCCTGCTGCAGCACGAGCGCTCGGGGTTGGCCGAACTGGTGGCGGGCGGCAGTGGGGGGGTCGCAGAGGCCGGCCTGGCCCAAGAGGCGAAATCCTGCCTGGGCGATGATGAAGGCAGAATCGCCGACCCCACCTGGCGGTCGACAGTGGCCGCCCACGAAATGAACCGGCACGCTTTCCGGCTGGCGCAGCGGCGCGCGGTGGAGGAGTCCGAAGGTGGCACGCCGGGTCCCGTGTCCTCCATCTTCAAGCTCTACGGCAGCGAACTGCAGCAGGAGTTCTACGACCTGACGACACGGATGCGCGGCACCCGGGGGTTCAGCACGGACCTGCAGACGGCTACCGCGGAGGAACGGCAGATGACGCGCCTCTGGCTCCACTATCGCGCGGTGACCATCTACAGCGGCAGCAACGAGATTCAGCGCAACATCATCGCCAAGCGCGTGCTGGGACTCCCGGACTGACGCTGAATGTCCTGGTCGCTGACAAGGGTGTTCGCTTGAGCCAAGCCTGCACCCCCTGGCCGTTTTTCCTGGCGCCAGGCGCGCACCGCGCCGTTCGCAGCTACTGAACGGGAGAGGGAGGCACCGTGGGCGACGAAATTCCCCGCCGTCACTTCAACGCAGAAGATTTCAGCGTCTTCCGGTTCCGCCTGGACGAAGAGACCAAACTCCTGGCCGAGCAGTTCGCCTCGTCCCGTTTCAGCGAGCGGGGGGACATCGCCGGTTTCGAACTGGAAGCCTGGCTGGTGGACCGCCAGGGCGACCCGCTGCCCAGGAACCACGAGTTTCTCGAACGGCTGGACAACCCGCTGGTCGTACCGGAACTGGCCAGCTTCAACGTCGAACTGAACGGCAGCCCCACCGCGCTGGCGGGCAGCACCTTCTCCCGCCTGGAAGACGAGCTGGCGGCAACCTGGGGCGCCTGCCAGGCCACGGCCAAGGAGATGGACTGCCACCTGGTGACCGTCGGCATACTGCCGACCATCCGGGAAGCGCTGCTGAATTCGGATCACATGTCGAAGATGGTGCGCTACCAGGCACTGAACGACCGGGTGATGGCGCTCAGGGACGGCAAGCCGCTGCACCTCGAGATCGAGGGGGGAGCGGGTCTGGACATGCTGCACCCCGACGTGATGCTGGAAGCCGCGGCGACATCGTTTCAGATTCACCTGCAGTGCAAGCCCGAGAACGCGGTGCGGGATTTCAACGCGACCATGGTCGCTTCCGCCCCCATGGTCGCCGTCTCAGCCAACTCGCCGACCCTGTTCGGCCGGATGCTGTGGGACGAGACGCGCATACCGCTCTTCGAGCAGGCTGTGGATGTGGGCGCCCACTACCCGAAGCGGGTCGGTTTCGGTACCGGGTTCGCCGAGCAATCCATGCTGGAAGTTTTCCTGGAAAACCAGCAGCAACACCCCATCCTGCTCCCTTATGTCAGCGACAGTTCTCCGAACGAGTACTCCCACGTACGCTTTCACAACGGCACCATCTGGCGCTGGAACCGGCCGCTGATCGGTTTCGATCACGACGGACAGGTACATCTACGCATCGAGCACCGGGTGGTGCCCGCGGGCCCCACCGTCAAGGACTGCGTGGCCAATGCGGCGTTCTTTTTCGGACTGGTTCGGGGCTTCGGCCTGGAAGACGAGCCGGCGGAAGCATGCATGACTTTCGAGACGGCCAGGGACAACTTCTACAACGCCGCACGTTACGGGCTCGGCGCCCGCATCGGCTGGAACGGCGGCGAGGTCGGGATTCGCGAACTGCTGCTCGAAGAACTGCTGCCGACGGCCCGCCGGGGTCTTGCCGGCTACGCCATTCCCGATCAGGAAATCGACGGCTACCTGGGCATCGTCGAGGCTCGGGTGGAATCCACGCAGAACGGCGCCGCCTGGCAGAAACGCTGGGTGACACACAACGGCATGCGCGCCAACGACCTCGTCCTGGACTACGCCCGCATGCAGGAGAGCGGGGAGCCCGTGCACACCTGGCCGCTGTGACGGCGCTCAATCGATTCCAGGCCATTCCGCCCAGGTTGCTGGACGCCGGGCCGCAAGAATTGTTGGGGCTGCTCGGAGGACCGACGCTCCTGCACCTGCGATCCGGCCCGGAAGGATCGCCAACGCATCGCGGGGCGCTGTTCGTAAGCGTCTTGCTGCACGGCAACGAAACCAGCGGCTGGTACGCCGTACGGAGGCTGTTGCGCGACTTTCCCGCCCCGCCCCGCGATCTCCTGATTCTCGTCGGCAATGTCGAAGCGGCAGCCAGCGGCCTGCGCACCCTGCCCGGACAACAGGACTTCAACCGCATGTGGCGCAAGCCGACAGGCATCGCGCGGGAAGTCCTTTGCCACGTGGCGAAGGTTTCCCTCCTCGCGGTCGTCGACCTGCACAACAACACCGGCAGGAACCCGCACTACTCCGTGCTGACCGACTTCTCTGCCGGGAGCCGGGGCCTGGCTGCCCTTTTCGGGGACACCGCCGTCTACATCGAAGAACCCGCCACGGTGCTGACTCGGGCCTTCAGCCCACACACACCCAACATTACGCTGGAACTGGGCCCGGTTTCCGACAAGGAGGCTGCCCGCCGCGGCTACGAGTACCTGCGCGGCCTGCTGCAATCCGACGGTATTCCCGCGGCCCCGGGGGGAAATACGCAACTGTATCGCACCCTTGCACGGGTACATCTGCGGGATGGCACGCGCTTCGCCTTCACCAATCGGGAATCGACTTCGGTCACGGCCGACTGGCTTCGGCGCGCCGATGCCTCCGAAACCGACGTGGCGCCTCCGGGCCCAACGAACGATCTCGACCTCGTGCTCGACGATGCCATCGAGGCATCCAACTTCGCCAGGCTGCCGGCCGGGACATTATTCGGGGTGACCGCGGACGGCCAGACCCCGGAGGTTCTCGACAACGACCACCGGATGGTCACTGGAGATTTCTTCGAAGTGCGCGGCGGACGCATCGCCCTCAGGCACTCGGTCGTGCCCGCCATGTACACGACCGATCCGAACGTCGTCCGGCAGGATTGCCTGTGTTACTTCATGGAACCGTTGGACCCGACCGACGGCACTCTCCGTGGCACAGCAATCTGACAGCCAGTCCATTCCGCGCCGTACGCTCTTCTGCTACGGGCTTGCCGACATGCCGATCCAGGTGGTGGCGATCCCCGTACTATCCCTGATTCCGGCCTACTACACCGCCGACCTTGGCGTAACCATGGCCGCGGCCAGCGCCGTGCTGCTGGCCTCGCGGCTCTTCGATGCCATCACCGACCCGCTGATCGGCTGGCTCTCGGACCGCACGAAGTCCCGGTTCGGGCGGCGCCGGGTGTGGATGGCCGTCTCCGTTCCCGTATTCATGCTGGCGATCTACAAGCTGTTCTTTCCCCCGGGGCCGGTGGATGCGTTCTACCTGGTCACCTGGCTCATCGTCATGTGGCTGGGCTGGACGCTCCTGTACATTCCCTACTACGCGCTGGGCGCGGAGATCTCGCCCGACTACGACGAGCGCACACGCATAACCGCCTGGCGCTCCGGCATCGGGCTCTCCGCCAACGTCCTGAGCAAGCTGGTGCCGGTAGCGGCGGGCTTTCTGTTGGGATTGGCCACCATCGCCGACAACCTGCTCATCATCGGCATCATGACGCTCGCCCTGTTGCCGCTCACCGTGGGAGCCACCATCGTCGGCGTTCCCGAACGAACCGACTACCTGCCCCCGCGGCTTCCCCTGCGCCCGGGACTCAAGGTCATGGCGCAGAACGGACCGTTCAAGCGCCTGCTGCTCGCGCTCCTAATCAATCAGTTGGGTTCCGGTATTTCCACGGTTACCGTCGCCCTGTTCATCCTCGATGCCCTGCACCAGGAAGAACACGTCCTGCTGATGCTGCTGGTCTTCTTCATATTCAACCTGGCGGGCGTACCCTTCTGGCTGCGGATCGCGCGGCGGGTCAACAAGCACCGGGCCTGGTGTGCGGCTCTATTCGGATTCGCGGGCTTTCACTGCCTGTACATGCTGCTTGGCCCAGGCGACTTCTACAGGATGCTGCCCATCACGGCCTGCACCGGGTTCCTGGGCGCCGCGTTCTCGGTGGTGCCGACGTCGATGCTGGCGGATATCGCCGACCTCGACACGCTGGAGAGCGGTGAAGACCGGGCCGCCTGGTACTTTGCCGTCTGGTCGTTCATCGTCAAGGTGGGCAGTTCCGTCGGCCCGGCGCTCGCCTTTGCGCTGCTGGCGTTGGTCGGCTACGAGGCATCCGAAGGCGTGCAGAACACGCCCGACTCCATTCTCGGGCTGCGCATGCTCTACGCCTTCGGCCCTGCGGTGGGCATGGCCATCTGTGCCCTGGTGGCCTGGAACTACCCCCTTACCAGGGAGCGGCACCGGGAGGTGCAGCAGCAACTGGAATCGCTCCGGCAATCCGCCGCCGGCGAATGACCCGGGCGCAAAAAGGTTCGCCGGAACAGGCGATCAGACGTCGGCTGGATCGAGCCTGATGAAGCAACGGGGCGCAAAGCCCATGAGGAAGCCGACCACGGGCCCGCGCGGATATTCCCGCTCGACCCGCGCTGCTTCCTCCCCCGAAACCCGGACAGCCAGATAGTCCCGGGTTTGATCGTTGCGCATGATGCGCACTTCCGGGTTCTCCAGCAGCCTTCGATACCAGGCGCGCGGCCAGTGATTCACCGCCACGTAGAACTGCCCGCCGCTTTCGAGTCCGGACAGCACCCGGTCGAATGAATTGCCTTCAGCATCGAAGGTGGTAATGGTCACCGAATCCGGAGAGGTGGGTTGCATGTATCCGAGCAGTGATTCGAATATCACGACAATCGCAACCCAGACACCCAGCAGAATCCCGATGATCTTTACGGCTTTCATGGTGCTTCCTCGCAGCATTCCCGGCTTCGAGCCATCATAATCCAATCAGACTGACGCTCGCAGCAGAAAAGAGGGCCCTGGGCGCGTCGCCTGGCGGCGACGCGATCTAGTTGCTCTGCAACTTGGAGACGTTGTTCGAAAATGCGACTCATCTGTCCACACAGAGGCCGTTCAAGGTTTCCAGTGTCATGACTCGAATCATTGTCGTTGGCAGCGGCAACGCGGCGCTCTGTGCCGCGATCGGCGCCCGGGAACGGGGCGCGGAGGTGCTCTTGCTCGAGCGCGCACCATTCGAGTTGCGCGGCGGCAATTCCCGATTCACGGCCGGCGGCATGCGGTTCGCCTACGAGGGAAGCGGGGAAATCCGCGCCCTGGTACCGGAACTCACTCCGCAGGAGCTTGCGCGCACCGACTTCGGCGCCTATCCGCGAGAGTCTTTCTACGACGACATGGGGCGTATCACCGGTTACCGCACAGATCCGGAACTGGCCGGCAAGCTGATCGACGAGAGTTTCGACACCCTGCACTGGATGGCCGGCCACGGCGTCCGGTTCCTGCCGATGTACGGCCGGCAGTCTTTCGACACCGATGGGCGCGTCCGTTTCTGGGGCGGGCTCACCATAGAGGCCTGGGGCGGGGGGCCGGGGCTGGTGGACAGCCTGTCGGGCATCGCCGGGCGCCTGGGCGTCGACATTCGCTACGGCGCCCGCGCCCGGGCCCTGGCCGTCAAGGCGGGACGGGTAGTCGGCGTACGACTTGCCGATGAGGAAATCGCCGCGGATGCCGTTGTTCTCGCCTGCGGCGGCTTCGAGTCCAATGCCGCCTGGCGCGCCCGGTACCTGGGCCCGGGATGGGAACTCGCCAAGGTGCGGGGAACCCGCTTCAACACCGGCGACGGCATCCGCATGGCGCTTGAAGCGGGCGCGGCCAGCCGCGGCAACTGGTCGGGCTGCCACGCTGTCGCCTGGGACATGCATGCGCCCGACTTCGGCGACCTCGAGGTGGGAGACAACTTCCAGAAACACTCCTATCCCCTGGGTGTCATGCTGAACGCCGAAGGGCGGCGTTTCGTGGATGAAGGCGCGGACTTCCGCAACTACACCTACGCGAAGTACGGCGCCGAGATTCTGCGTCAGCCCGGCCAGTTTGCCTGGCAGGTCTTCGATGCAAAGGTCGCCCCGCTACTGCGCGACGAATACCGAATCCGGCGCATGACCAGGGTTTCCGCATCCAGCCTGGAGGCACTGACGCGCAAGCTCGACGGCGTCGACGCCCGACGGGCGCTGACAACGCTGCAGGAATTCAACAACGCCACCGATTCCGAGGCGCCGTTCAACCCGGCTATCAAGGACGGCCGCGCCGCGCGAGCCATCGACCCACCCAAATCCAACTGGGCCAATCGCCTCGACACCCCCCCGTTCGAAGCGTACGGAGTCACCTGCGGAATCACCTTTACGTTCGGTGGCCTGCACGTCGACGCTAGCGCCCGGGTCATCGGGGAAGACGGTCTGCAGATACCCGGGCTCTACGCCGCCGGCGAACTGGTCGGCGGCCTGTTCTATTTCAACTATCCCGGCGGTACGGGGCTGACTTCCGGCGCCGTGTTCGGTCGAACGGCGGGACGAAACGCAGCCGGCGCCACATGACCCCGGCGAAGTGTTCAGCCGATACGGACGCTTACGATTCGCAGATCAATCCGTCGAGCGAACCCACCAGCCTGCCATCGAGAATTGGCGTGCATTCCGGAGGGAAATCCTGCGTAAACTCGATGCCCCGGGACAAACACTCATCGAGGAAACGCGGCACCTGCCGCATGGCCCCGGTCACGTTCAGGTCATGCAGGACCATAAGCGCCCAATCCACGTCTTCTCCCTGCCTGAACGTCACTTCCGGCCAGGTTTCCGGAATCTCCCAGTCACGGGGCAGGCAATTGAAGAGTACCGCCGTATATCGCTGTTCGCAGAGATAGTCGACCGCTTCCGGACTGAAACATCGGGGCCCCCAGATGCCGCCACCCATGTAGGGCCGGAACAGGCGCCGGGGCTCGACGAAGTCGCCCAGCAGGCTCTGTGCCCGGCCGATTTCCCTTTCGAAGTCCCCCTGCTCCCGCGTGGTGCCCAACTCCAGCGTATGGGTCAGGGTGTGATTGCCGATCCAGTGCCCCTCGTCGCGTGCCCGCTGGAGGATTTCGACGCCCTCCGGCGCCGCCGCCGGCATGGCCGAGCGATCTTCATTGCCCTGTGCGCAGACGAAGAACGTCGCCTTGATACGCCGCTCGGCGAGCGCATCGAGCACCTGCGGCGTGCATTCCGGATCGGGGCCGTTGTCGAAAGACAGCGTGAGCTTGCGCATCACTCGTTCACCGCGGCAGCCGGCCTCTCCACAACTACCGGCGGCGTCGTCTCGCTCAACATCTCCGAAACCTTCTCGTCGCTCGAGCCGAGCAGCAGTTCGTACTGTTCCGGCGGCAGGTGCATGCGCGGCGCGGTCGTGTCCATGGGCGGCTGCGGAACCGGTTCGGCCGGCGGGTGATAGGGCTTCGGAGATTTCAAAACCTCCAGTTCCTCGTCGCTGATGCCGCACAGTTCCACCACTTCCGGGTCAATCCAGGCGTTGGCGTCGATGTTGGTGCCGCAGGAAACCTCGAGGCTCAGGGATTCGGGCCCCGCAAAGTAGATCGACTTGCAGAAACCGTGGTCGAGCGGGCCCATGACGTGAATGCCCCGGGAGCGGATGCGGTTCTGCATGGCGAGCAGGTCTTCGAAGCTGTCGACGTGAAAGGCGACATGCTGCATCGTTCCGCCGGTGCCCGGGGTCATCGGGCTGCCGGAGTGGGTGACGCCGTACTTGATGTCCCCGGAAACGCCCGGGCCGGCGACGAAGGCCACGTAGGAATCCGGGGCCAGTTCCAGGAATCCGTGAAAGTATCCCTCCACCCCGTGCATCCAGTAGAGCGCCTTCAGCGGCATGCCGAGCACGTCGTTGAAGAACTGAAGCTGGGTCTTTATGTCCGTGGTGAGCAAGGCGAGATGATGGACGCTGTCGGGATGCAGGGTCGGGCTGCTGGCCATGGTTATCCTCCACAATTCATTGACCGGGAACCCTCGAATTGTATGTTGAAGCACCGGCAATGCGAAGGCGCATGAACTCGGAACGGGCGCTCGCGTGGAACAATTCTCCATTCGTTGCTTTCGCTTCGGAGGGACCAACGCATGCGCACTCTTTTCCGAGATTCGGCGTGGTTCCCCGCCGGTCCAGCGCGCCGCGGCGTGTCGGGGTGAAAACCCCCAAGCGTATAATGCCGCGGTTTGCGCCCTGGGGTGCGCCACTGGAACGGGATGACGGCATGATGGATCTGCAGGGTGATTTCGATTTCGTGGCGGCGGACGCTTCTTGATCATTCAAGTCATCTGCCTGGCCGCGGGGGCGGGCATGGCCTGTATCTGGAGCGGCATCGACGCCGCGCGCGGCGCGAACGGCAACGCCAGGGGCTGGAGTTCGCCGCTGAACGACTGGGAGTCGCTGGTGGTTTTTGCCGTCGCCAACATGGCCGCGCTGGCGGGCGGTGTGGACCCGGCCGGCGACTGGTCGCTGGCGGCGCCGCTGTGGGTAGCCTCCGCGTTGCTGCACGGGCTATTCTCCCTCGCCGGCCTGGCGCCGGCCCGCCTGGGGGCGCTGCTGGCAACCCTCGCCATGAGCGGATGGATATTCGGCATGGCGATCCAGGCCGTATCAAACACTGTCTAGGAGTACTATCGGTGGCAATCGAGACGAATCTTTTCGACCTGACGGGCAAGGTGGCCCTGTTGACCGGCGCATCGAAGGGCATGGGCCTGGCCATGGCAGAGGCGTTGGCGGAACACGGCGCCCGGGTGGTGATCTCCAGCCGCAAGCTCGACCAATGCGAAATCGCGGCCGAGGCAATCAACGAGCGCTGCGGTGACGGCACTGCAATTGCCGTCGCCTGCAACATCGGCCACAAGGATCAGCTCGAAAACCTGGTGAACGTCACCCATGAGAAGCTGGGGCCGGTGGACGTGCTGGTCTGCAACGCGGGCATCAATCCCTTCTACGGCCCCATGTCGGAAATCCCCGACTGGGCCTTCGACAAGATCATGGGCTCCAATGTGCGTTCGAACCACTGGCTCTGCCAGATGGTCGCGCCTGACATGGTGGAGAAAGGCGCGGGTTCCATAGTCATCACGTCGAGCACCGGCGCCTTCCACCCGTCCGACGTTCTGGGCACCTACAACATCTCCAAGGTCGCCGAACTCGGCCTGGTGCGTAACCTGGCTCTCGAACTGGGCCCCAAGGGCATCCGGGTCAATGCCATCTGCCCCGGCACCATCAAGACCGACTTCGCCCGGGTGCTGTGGGAAACCGATGAGGCCGCGCGCGGCGTGATCGCCGGCACGCCTTTGCGCCGCATCGGCGAACCCGAAGACCTGAAAGGGGTTGCCGTCTTCCTCGCCTCGGGCGCCAGCGGCCACATCACCGGCCAGGCCGTGACGGTATGCGGCGGCATGTTCATGTTGCGCTAGCAGTAGCTTATTCACGAATTGGTGCGGCTAGTGTCCCGTCCGATAATTTTCCTGCATTCCAGAGTTCCGCCGATCGCCAGACCGGTCGACTCAGGACTCTGGTGCGCGTGCTACAGTTTGCCGAGAAACTTGAGGGAAGCGATATGAAATCAATCGTCTGCGACATGGTGGGTTGCGAATTCCCGCTGTTCGCTTTCAGCCATTGCCGCGATGTGGTCGCGGCGGTCACCAACGCCGGCGGCTTCGGCGTGCTCGGCGGGGTGAGCCATACGCCACAGACGCTGGATATCGAGTTGTCGTGGATCGACGAGCAGGTCAAGGGCAGGCCCTACGGCCTCGACCTGATCGTCCCGACCAGCATGGACAGCAAGGAGGAGGCGCTCTCGGCCGCGGAGATCGAAGCGCGCATTCCGCCGGAGCACAAGGAATACGTGCGCAACCTGCTGGCCCGCTTCGACATCGACACCGACGATGTCTATTCCGCGCTGCCTTACGACCGGATGGGCGAGAGCATGCGGGAACAGGGCGCCGGCGACCTGCTCGACTGCGCCTTCACCCATCCCATCAGGCTCATCGCCAACGCACTCGGGGTTCCGCCCCCATTCATGCTGGAGCAGGGCAAGCGGGAAGGGGTGCCGGTCGCTGCACTCACGGGCGCCCGGGAACATGCCGTCAAGCACGCCGAGGCCGGCGTCGACATCCTGGTCGTGGCCGGCACCGAGGCCGGCGGCCACTGCGGCGAGGTGTCCACCCTGGTACTGGTGCCCGAAGTGCTGGAAGCGCTGCAACCCTACGGCGAAGTCCCCGTTCTCGCCGCAGGCGGCATCGCCACGGGGCGCCAGATGGCCGGCCTGATGGCCATGGGCGCCCACGGCGTGTGGACCGGTTCCGTCTGGCTGACCACCGCGGAGGCGGAAACCGCGCCCGCGGTGAAGGAAAAGTTCCTCTCGGCCAATTCCCGACAGACCGTTCGCTCGAGAAGCCGCACCGGCAAGTACACCCGGCAGCTCCGCTCGGCATGGACCGATGCCTGGCATGCCGACGAAGCCCCCGAACCCCTGCCCATGCCGCTGCAGGGCCTGGTCAGCGAACCGGCCCTCTCCAAGATCGCCAAGCTCGCCGACTCCGGCCATTCCGGGGCCAGGCAACTCACCACCTATTTCGTGGGCCAGGCCGTGGGCCTGATGAACCACGTGCAGTCCGCCCGGCAGGTGGTTTACGAGTTCATGGAAGATTTTGCAGAGGCAAGCGAGCGCCTGAACGGAATCATGGAGGCAGATGAATAGGCGCGTTGCCAATTGGCGACGCGTTCAAGTTGCTCCGCAACTTGGATACGTTGTTCGAGAATGCAACTCATCTGTACACACAAGCGCCACTCAAGGAGTCTAGCAACCGTCGGCAGCGCCGACTGAACCGCACTGTAATCTCGAGGTTATCCGCAGCAGCCTGTAAAGCGCCGCCGGGCTTCTTCGGAACGCTAATCGGAGAAGGTCGCCGGCGATCTGCGCAGCAGCTTTTTCTTTCCGTGCAGCTTCTTGCCCGCAAGCCGCCGGGCCTTTGCCGCCCTGGTCGGCTGCGTCGGCAGCCGCTGCCTGGGCCGGCGCCATGCCCGCGCCACCAGGTCATTGAGCCGGGCCAGCGCATCCCGGCGATTCTGCTGTTGGGAGCGGAAACGCTCGGCGGTGATCACCACCTCGCCGGACCTTGTCGCCCGCCGGCCCGCCAGGCCCACGAGCCGTTGCCGCACCGCGGCCGGCAGCCCGGCCCGGTCGAGATTCAGGCGCAGTTGCACGGCGCTCGATGTCTTGTTGACGTGCTGGCCGCCCGGACCCGTCGCGCGGATGAATTGAAAGCTCAATGCTTCGTCTGGAATTTTCTGCATAACCGGGGAGGCGGCGGACGACGACAAGAGATTACCAGACGGATTCAACCACGCCCCGAAGCGGCATCAGGGCGCACATTCGCCGGGCTGGCGGGAAGCGGCCTCAGACCCTTTCAGCCGACCAGAAAGTCGAGCGCCTTGATTCCGGCCACCGCCATGCCAACGGCGGCAAAGAACTTGAGCGTCATGCGCAGTTCGAGTTCTTTCATGTCGCTTCTCGTTTCTGCGCGGAGTTCGCGGATCTCTGATCGGAGTTCCCGGAAATCGCCTTTTGTGGCCGGTTCGCGACTCGCCGGAATAGATCGGGCAGCCGCGGTCGCTTGTTCGTCCGATACACCGGCACTTCTGAAGGCATCGTAGACCTCCTTGATGATCGCGCTCATGCGAACTTCCCTCGATCGCTACTACTCGCTCGATTCAGGACAAATCATATCAGCCCGGCGCTTTCAGACTGTGAGAGATCAGTCAAAACAAACGTGCGAGGATGCTTCGACGCTGCCGCTGCGATTGGCACGGTGGCGAGTGTGTATGATCGTGCCCGAAGAAAGATCGCGGCCGCGATGCGGCCCGTCGGCCGGCACGGTCGGCAGTTTGAATCGGATGCGCCGGAGTGGCTTGAAGCATGTTTCACATGTTGTCCTGTTTCAATCTCAAGCCGAACGGGACGGTTGATGATTTCCGCCGTTCCGTGGCCGATTTCACCGCGCACCTGAAGAAAATCGATCTGGTTGAATCGACAGGCCCGGTGGGCCGCAGGCAAACCGATACGATCATGGACACCGACAGTGAACGCGACCACGAATACTTCTTCATCATGACGTTTCGGGACCGGGCCCAGTGCGACCGGGCGGTGGACCACATCTACTCCCTGACGGAGCCGGAAGACGCCGTGCACAAGTCTGTCTACGCCCTGATCAAGGACCCGGTCTTTATTTGCTGGGAGGATGTCTGACTCGCGGATCGCCCTGCGGAGACTGAGGAAGAAGAACGATGAATGAAGCACAGCAGCGTCCCCGGCTCGTTCGTATCCTCGACCGCGTCGAGGTGCTCGGCAACAAGCTGCCCGACCCGGCGGTGCTGTTCCTGCTGCTGCTGATCGCGGTCTGGGTCTTCTCCGCGCTGCTTGCCCAGTTCAGCTACTCCCATATCGACCCGCGCACGGGCAGCCCGCTGGAGGTTCACAATCTCGCCACGCCCGACCAGTTCACCCACTTCCTGTCGCGGATGGTGCCCACCTTCGTCGGCTTTCATCCCCTCGGCGTCGTGCTGCTCGCCATGCTCGGCATCGGCGTCGCCGACTACACCGGGTTTATCCGCACCGGCCTGAAGGCGCTGATGAACGTGACTTCCAGGGTCATCGTCACGCCGATGCTGCTGCTGATCGCCATCATCAGCCACAGCGCGGTGGACGCCGGCTATGTTCTGGTGATTCCGCTGGGCGCGGTAATTTTTCAGGCCGCCGGCCGGCATCCGCTTGCCGGGATAGCGGCCGCCTTCGCCGGCGTCTCCGGCGGATTCAGCGCCAACTTCGTCCCTTCCGCCCTCGACCCGCTGCTGCAGGGCATCACCCAGGCGGGAGCGCAGATAATCGACCCCGACATCGCCCTGAACCCGCTGAACAACTGGTTCTTCACCTCGGCGTCCACGCTGCTGGTCGTCGGCCTCGGCTGGTACCTGACCGACCGGATCATCGAGCCGCGCCTGTCGGGTACAACGCTGGACGGCGACCTCGCCGAGGTACCCGCGCTTGAGCCCCTGACCCCGGACGAGCGCAGGGGGCTGGCCGCAAGTCTTGCGGTGATGGGGCTGGCGCTGCTGGCCCTGTTCATCAGCACGCTGCCGGAAGGATCCGCCTGGCGGTCTCCGGGCGGTGAACTCACGGCAGGCTCCGCGCCGTTGATGCGCAGTATCGTGCCCCTGATCTTCCTGATCTTCCTGCTGCCCGGCATCGTCTTCGGCTACGTCGCGAAAACCGTCTCCGGGCACCGGGACATCATCGCCGGCATGACCCAGGCGATGAACGGGCTGGCCTACTACCTGGTGATGGCATTCTTCGCATCGCTGTTCATCGCCGAGTTCGGCCGCTCGAACCTGGGCGCGCTACTGGCGCTGGAGGGCGCCGCGGTACTCAAGGCGGCGGCGCTGCCCGCTTTCATTACCGTGGTAGGCGCCATCGTCATTACCGGGGTGGTCAACCTGTTCGTCGGTTCCGCCTCGGCCAAGTGGGCGCTGCTCGCGCCGATCCTGGTACCCATGCTGATGCAACTCGGCATTTCGCCCGACCTGACACAGGCGGCCTACCGGGTCGGCGACTCCTCGACCAACATCATCACCCCGCTCATGCCGTACTTCCCGCTGGTGGTCGTATTCTGCCAGCGGTACGTCAAGAACTCGGGGATCGGCACGGTGCTGTCGATGATGCTGCCATACGCCGTCACGTTTCTGGTGGTGTGGACGCTGTTTCTGCTGGCGTACTGGGCCGCGGGACTGCCGCTCGGGTTGCAGGCGAGCTACGCCTATCCGTGATTTCAGCTGCCGCGCTCGAACACCCGTTTGAAGCGGCGGGTCTTGCCCTTGCGCGGGTTGATGATCACCGACATCAGCAGGGTTCCGTCCTTCTGAATTTCCAGCGAGCGCTTGACCTTGCGCGTGGTCGATTCGTAGTCGGAGGTCAGCTTCTTCGCTGACCAGGCGCTGTGCAGGCCGCGATAGGCGCCGGAGCGGATTTTCTCTTCACCCACTCCGTGATAGGTCAGCAACAGCCCGTGTTCGTTGCGCTCCACACTGAAGGACTGGCAGCGCAGCATCTCCGGATTGGGGACCCCCGCATCGCCCTCGGGCTTTGGCCCGCCGCCAACCGGGACGGGAACGCCGCCGACATACACGCCGGTGGAGAAATTGCCTTCCAGGCCTTCCCACCAGCGAACGTTGGCGTTGTTGGGCTGAACTTCCCGGGTGCGCTCTATGTTCACGGTCCAGGTGCCGAGCAATTCCGCTTCTCCGGCCCGCGCCTGCGACGGCAAACAGACCGCCACACCCAACAGCAGCAGCAATGTCGGGAATCGGGCCGAACCTGTGAAGGGTCTTCGTCTCATTACTACTATCGACAATGCCACAGGGGATACGGTATCAGGACCACTATTCTCGATTCCAAATCGTAGCATGTGTCGGGGCGCAGTCGCGCCAACTTACCGGCACCCGCCAATACTGCCGAGTCAGCGCAACGCTGAGATGGAGGCGGCAAAAGAGTATAAATGCGCCATGCTTTCGATTGACGGACTCGACCTCGGGGGAAAGCGAGCCTTCAAGCACCGGTTCTCGGCCGGCGCAATCACCGTCGTGCTCGGCCGCAACAACTCCGGCAAGACCCGGCTTGCCCGCTCGATAGCCGGCCTCGAGCTCTCGGCCCCCGGCACCCTGGCCATTGACGACGTCGATGTCAGCGGGCACGACGCCCGGCGGCGGCGTGTGGGGCTCGTCTACCAGGCTTTCGTCAACTATCCGAACTGGAACGTCTTCCGCAACATCGCCTCGCCCCTGCTTGCCCGGGGCGCCGAACCGGCTTCGGTGGAAAACAAGGTGGTCGAACTTGCGACGAGGCTGCAGATCGACGCGTTGCTCCAGCGCCAGCCTCACGAGCTGTCCGGCGGCCAGCAGCAGCGCGTGGCCATCGCACGGGCACTGGCACAGGGCGGCCGGGTACTGGTCATGGACGAGCCGCTGGTCAACCTCGACTACAAGCTGCGCGAAGAACTGGAATCGCAACTCAGGGAACTGTTGCTCGACGAGGACCCGGTCGTCATCTACACCACCTCCGATCCCCGCGATGCCTTCAATCTCGCCGACGAAGTGGTGCTGCTGGACGAGCGGGAGAAGATCCAGAGCGGTACCCCGCTCGAGGTGTACCGGGAACCGGTGTCGGTTCGCGCAGCCGATCTCATGAGCAATCCAGGCGTCAACCGCCTGGTGACGGGGGAAGCGGTGCGCCCCGAACACCTCTCGGTAACCCGCCGCTCACCGGGCGACCTTTGCTTTGCAGGCACGCTGGAAGGTCTCGAAACCAGCGGCGCGGAAACCTGGCTTCGTTGCCGGACGGGCGACGGGGATTGGGTGGCGCGACTGTCGGGCATGTTCCACCTGCCGCTCGGCGCCACGGTCCAGCTCTACGCCCATGCCGGCGACCTGCTTCGGTTCAACGGCCGCTCAACCGGATTGGCTGCTGATGGCGGCCATTGAAATAACCGGGCTCAGACACCGCTACACCGAAGCGGAAGCCGTTCTCGAGGGCATCGACCTGACCCTCGCGGACGGAGAAGCGCACGCCGTCCTGGGCGGTTCCGGGGCGGGCAAGACAACGCTGCTGAACCTGCTGGCGGGCCTGCTGCAGCCGCAGTCCGGAACCATCCGCTTCGACGAGCGGGACGTCACCCGGCTGGGCGGCGCCGGCCGCAATGTAGCCCAGGTGTTTCAGTTCCCCGTGCTCTACCCGTCGCTGAACGTCGCCGACAACATCGGTTTTGCGCTCGGCAACCGCGGCTGGAGAAAGCAGGCCGTCCGCGACAGGGTAGGCGAGGTCGCGGAACTGCTTGAAATCGTGCCGCTGCTTGGCAAGCGGCCCAGGGCGCTGTCGCTGTTCGAAAAGCAGCTTGTGGCCATTGCCCGCGCCCTGGCACGCCCCGACGTTGCGGTGGTACTTCTCGACGAACCGCTCACCGCCGTGGAGCCGGCTACCAAGTGGCGGCTGCGGCGCGCGCTGAAGACGGTTCAGCAGGAGCTGGGCCTGACCATGGTCTATGTCACGCACGATCAGGCGGAAGCGCTGACTTTCGCGGATCGCATCACCCTGCTGCACCAGGGAGGCATCCTGCAGACCGGCGCGCCTTCGGAGCTGTACGAAGCCCCGGCCCACACCGCAGTCGCCCGTTTCATCGGGTCTCCCGGCATGAACCTGGTCGCTGCCGAAGTGCGCGGCGGCCAGTTGTGCATCGGCGAACGAGTTGTTGCCGCCAGCGGTCTCGACGGAGGCCGCTGTCTGGTCGGATTCCGGCCCGAATGGGCCACTGTCGAGTCGGGGTCCGATGCCGCCGAAGAAGGAATACCGGTTGCAGTGGAATCAGTTCGCGTGTTGGGTACGGAAGACGGTATGCCCTCGGGCCTGGTAACAGCCAGCCTGCACGGCGCTACCGTACAGGTTCGGCAGCGGCTGGGCGATTTTCCGGCCGGGTTCCCAACCGGTCCTGCCCGCAACCAGGGACATCGACCGGAGCCGCCGAGCGCCTCGGGACGAACCGGTTCAGCGTACCTGCGGTTCGACCCGAAACGGCTCGTCATCTATCGCAACGAGCGTCTGGTGGCCCATGACAACTCCTGATTCTCGCCCTGGCGCCCGGACGCTGATGTGGGAGGAACAACGCCGGGTTTCGGGAAGGAGTTCGCATGCGGCGCTTCCCTTTCGGCGCGTTAGAGCTCGTCCAGCACCCTCCCGTACAGCAGGATGTCGTGGCTGGTGCGCCGAAAGGGAAGCCCCGTACGCCGGCTCGCTGCTGGACGTGGCAGATTGGTTCCGGGCGAGGATGGAGGGCTGACCGGCAATGCGCACCGACAAGGCATGGCTGGCGGTTCTACCCGTCGTGCTGGTGGTGGCGTTCACCGCCATAGTGCCCCTGATTACGGTCGTCAACTATTCCGTTCAGGACATCTTCGACGTCGATACACGCATCTTCGTCGGCCTCGACTGGTACCGCGAAACCCTGCGCGACCCGCGCTTCATCGACGCGCTGCTGCGGCAGGTGCTGTTCAGCGGCCTGGTGCTGGCGATCGAGGTGCCGCTCGGCATCTGGATCGCGCGAACCCTGCCGCGGGAGGGCCGGGCCACGGCCGTATTCCTGATCGTGCTGGCCATACCCCTGCTCATTCCCTGGAACGTGGTCGGCACGATCTGGCAGATATTCGCACGCCCCGACATCGGCCTGCTGGGCGCTGCCGTGGCGGCGCTGGGCATTGCCTACAATTACACGGGCTCTGCGCTGGATGCCTGGATCACCCTGTTGCTGATGGATGTCTGGCACTGGACTTCGCTGGTGGCGCTCTTGGCCTTTGCCGGGCTGGCATCGATTCCCCGGGCCTGCTACCAGGCAGCCGAACTCGACGCCGCGAGCGCCTGGCAGGTGTTCCGATACGTCGAACTGCCGCGCCTGCGCGCGGTGCTGACCATCGCGGTGATGCTGCGCCTGATGGACAGCCTGATGATCTATACGGAACCCTTCGTGCTCACCGGCGGCGGGCCCGGCAACAGCACCACCTTCCTCAGCCAGTATCTCACCAGCATGGCGGTCGGCCAGTTCGACCTCGGCCCCGCCGCGGCATTCTCGGTCCTGTATTTCCTGCTCATCCTGCTGCTCTGCTGGCTCTTCTACACCTCCGTGATGAAGCGGGACGCCCATGACCGCTGACGGCCGCAAGGCACACTGGACGCTGTACCTGTACTGCGCCTACCTGCTGCTGCCCCTGTACTGGCTGGTCACCATGGCGGTGAAGCGCAACCAGGACATCACCGGAACCCTGGAGGTGGTACCGGCCCGGCCCACGCTCGAAAACTTCATCGAGATCTTCACCAACCCGGTCTGGTACGAAGCCTTTGCCAACTCGCTCACCTACGTGGCGATCAACACGGTGGTGTCAGTGGCCGTGGCGCTGCCGGCGGCGTACGCCTTTTCACGCTACCGCTTCCTGGGGGACAGGCACCTTTTCTTCTGGCTGCTCACCAACCGCATGGCCCCGCCCGCGGTCTTCCTGCTGCCGTTCTTCCAGCTCTACTCGGCCATCGGCCTGTTCGACACGCCCTTGGCGGTGGCCCTGGCGCACTGCCTGTTCACCGTCCCGCTTGCCGTGTGGATACTGGAAGGATTCATGTCCGCGGTGCCCCGCCAACTGGACGAGATGGCGCGCATCGACGGTCACTCCCGCACCTGGTTCTTCTTCCGCATCTTCATCCCGGCGATTCGCAGCGGCATCGGCGTCACCGTGTTCTTCTGCTTCATGTTCAGCTGGGTGGAACTGCTGATCGCCCGGACGCTTACGGCCAGCGACGCCAAGCCCATCGTCGTGGTGATGACCCGCACGGTGAGCGCCGCCGGGCTCGACTGGGGCGTGCTGGCGGCGGCGGGCGTACTGACCATCCTGCCGGGCATCGCCGTCGTGTGGTTCGTGCGCCGGCACCTCGTCAAGGGCTTTGCCATGGGGCGGGTCTGATGGCGTGGATGGCCTGGACGTGGCCGACGGCCGCATTCTTCGCATGCGTCGCGCTGGCTCTCACCCTCATGACGCTCGCGGAACTGCGCTGGCCAACCGTCGAGCGCCGCGGCTGGCTGCCGATCTCGACCACCCGGGGCGACCGGTTCTTTATCAGCCTGCTCGGCAGCGGCTTCATTCACATCTTCTGGCTGGCTGCAACCGACCTGCCTGTCGTTGCAGCCGGTCTCGCAAGTCTCGCTTACACCGCGTTGGTGATGTCCAAGGGTTAGGAGTCGGCGGCGCGCTGAAGCGCGGGGAACAACGGTTGGATGTACGATGAGAGCGGGTGTGAGGTGCGGGTCTCCAGCACCTTTAAGGGTCGCCGCCGGTCGGGCGCAGCCCGAGCCGAAGTACCACTTCGGCAGGTGGCGACGCCCCGCAACTCGTTGCGGGGCCGGTTTGTCGATCAACCCGTACTGTCGAACAGAGGGAACCCGCTTAGCGTGCAGGAGGCCCGTACCTCGCGCCCGCTCGGCGCTCGGAATTCCGATTCGGCAAGTGAATTGTTCAACGCGAGCCAGAGCCGCAGGAAGTCGCGCAGATTCGGGGACGCACGGTTCGCTCTTTTGTTAACCTGCTGCCGCGACAGCCAGTACGCCAGGAGTCGAGGAACCCATGATCCCACGAGTTTGCCTTGCCGTTCTTGCGGTCGCAGCGCTCGCTGCCTGCGGCAGCGATGATCAGCCGGAGGACACCCGGGAGTCCACCGACTACGCCGCCAATGCCGCGCGCTGGGCGGACGAAGAGTTTCAGCCGTCCACCCTTTCCCGGGAACAGCAACTCGGGGAACTGGCCTGGTTCACCGAGGCCGCGGCGCCGTTCCGCGACATGAGCATCAGCGTCGTTTCGGAGACGCTGACGACCCACAAGTACGAATCCGAGGTTCTTGCCCGCGCTTTCGAGGAAATCACCGGCATCCGCGTCACCCACGACCTGATCCAGGAAGGCGACGTGATCGAAAAACTGCAGACACAGATGCAGTCCGGCCAGAACGTCTACGACGCCTACGTCAACGATTCCGACCTGATCGGCACCCACTCCCGCTACGGCTACGTCGTGCCGCTCTCCGATTTCATTGCCGGCGAAGGAGCCGACGTCACGCTGCCCACCCTGGACATCGACGATTTCATCGGCAGGAGCTTCACCACCGGGCCGGACGGCAAGCTCTACCAATTGCCCGATCAGCAGTTCGCAAACCTCTACTGGTTCCGGTACGACTGGTTCTCCCGCGGCGACCTGCGCGAACGCTTCCGCGATGCCTACGGTTACGAGCTGGGGGTGCCGGTCAACTGGTCGGCCTATGAAGACATCGCCGAGTTTTTCTCCGAAAAGGTGCAGACCCTGGACGGCGGGCGGGTATACGGCCACATGGATTACGGCAAGAAGGACCCATCCCTTGGCTGGCGCTTCACCGATGCCTGGCTGTCCATGGCCGGCGCCGGCGATACGGGCATTCCCAACGGCTCGCCGGTGGACGAGTGGGGCATTCGCGCCGAAGGGTGCCGGCCGGTGGGTGCTTCCGTCAGCCGCGGCGGCGCGGCCAACGGGCCAGCTGCGGTCTACGCCCTGCGCAAGTACATGGAATGGCTGAAGCGCTTCGCGCCGCCGGAAGCCCAGGGCATGACGTTCTCCGAGGCGGGCCCGGTGCCGGCACAGGGCCACATCGCCCAGCAGATCTTCTGGTACACCACGTTCACGGCAGACATGATCGAGCCCGGCCTCGCGGTGGTGCACGAAGACGGCTCCCCGAAATGGCGCATGGCCCCATCGCCCCACGGGCCCTACTGGGAGGAGGGAATGAAGCTGGGCTACCAGGATGCCGGTGCCTGGACGTTCCTGAAGAGCACGCCGCTGGAGCGGCGCAAGGCAGCGTGGCTGTACGCCCAGTTCGTGGTGTCGAAAACCGTCTCGTTGAAAAAGACGCTGGTGGGCCTGACCCCCATCCGGGATTCCGACCTGCGTTCCGAAGCCATGGCAAGGGAAGCGCCCCGACTCGGCGGGTTGGTGGAGTTCTACCGCAGCCCCGCCCGGGTGCTGTGGACGCCGACGGGCACCAACGTGCCGGATTACCCGAAGCTCGCACAACTCTGGTGGCCGAACGTCGCCAACGCGGTGAGCGGCACCGTCACCCCGCAGACCGCCATGGATACCCTGGCGCAGCAACAGGATGACGTGCTGGCGCGGCTGGAACGCATCGGCATCCAGGGCGACTGCGGGCCGAAGCTCAACCCGGAAACGGATACCGACGAATGGCTTGGGCGGCCCGGTGCGCCGAAACCCCGTCTGGAGAACGAGAAGCCGCCGGGACGCACCGTTCCGTACGATCAACTGATTGCAACCTGGCAGGAAAGCTCGGTCTGATACGCTGACGGGGCGTTCTGATACGCTAACGGGGCGTTGCCTCAGCTCGATGAGAACGCGGCGACCGGGTGCGAACTGACCCACCCGAAAACCGTATCCGCCAACAAGAGGCCGAGAGGCTTGCAAGTCGGCAAGCCCCGGCCAGCAAACGGAGATCTTCCATGGGCTTCTACGAAAACCACATATTGCCGCACATGATCAATTCCGGCTGCGGAGTAAAACCCGTACGCAAGCAACGCGAAAAGGTGGTTCCCCTGGCCGAGGGCCGGGTTCTCGAAGTGGGGATGGGTTCGGGTCACAACATCGAACACTACAACCCGGACAAGGTCGAGATGGTCTGGGGGCTCGAACCGTCGGAGGGAATGCGCAAAAAGGCCTGGCCACGAGTCCAGTCGGCGCCCTTCAGGCTGGAATGGCTAGACCTGCCGGGGGAGGAAATACCCCTGGAGAGCAACAGTGCCGACACGGTCGTGCTGACCTATACGCTGTGTACGATTCCGGGCTGGAAAGAGGCGCTGGAACAGATGCGGCGCGTGCTCAAACCCGGCGGCAAACTGCTGTTCAGCGAGCACGGCGCGGCACCGGATGAAGCCGTGAGGCGCTGGCAGGACCGGATCAACCCGCTCTGGAAGAAAATTGCCGGGGGCTGCCACCTGAACCGGGACATCCCCCGCCTGCTGCGGGAAGGGGGCTTCGATGTGCGGCAGCTGGAAACGATGTATGTCCCGTCGACGCCGAGGATCGCGGCCTTTACTTACTGGGGTTACGCGACCTGACCGACACGATACCCCAGCGCGATTCCTGAGCGACGAGAAACCGGCGCCGCCATCTCCCGGATTGCTGCCGGTCCGAGCCGGTCTGCCATGTGCCGCCTGTGCTGTTGAAAGGAAAGGCGGCCCCCTTCGAATGCTGAAAGAGCCAGTCAAAGCAGGCGACTCAAAGCGATGAATGCCCGACAAGTGCGGCGGATTTCAGGGTGCAAACGTTCACTTCGCTAATTCCAAGTGGTACTGTTCACTTCGGGTAACGCACGCGCCGCGTGCGTCTGCCCGACCGAATTTGGAGAGGCATGGGTTCGGTTCCGCGGCAGTCGGTCGATTGCCTGTTCGAGCGGCTCCTATCGAACCAATCCATGCTCAGCAAGAAGTACGATATATGGAGGAGTTCCACATGTTGAGAGATCACCTCAGGCTACACCTATTGTTCCCCGCCGCTGCCGTCCTGTTCGCCGCCACGCCGAATACCGTCTCTGCGGAACAGGCCGACCCGCTCATGGAAATCGAGGAAATCGTGGTCACCGGTTCGCGTATTCAGCGGCGAAACCTGGTCAGCGCCAGCCCTGTCACCCAGGTCGATGCCGACGAATTGCTGTTCCAGGGCACCGTACGGGTCGAGGACATGGCCCGCACCCTGCCTCAAGTCTATTCAGCCCAGAACACCAGCCAGTCCAATGGCGCCAACGGCACGGCGACGCTGAACCTTCGGAACCTGGGCACGGCCCGTACGCTGGTTCTGGTCAACGGCCGCAGGCTGCCGGCTGGTTCGCCGCTCGGGGGCGGCGCTGGCGCCGACATCAACCAGATTCCGGGTGCGCTCGTTCGCAGCGTGGAAATACTGACCGGAGGCGCCTCGGCGACCTACGGGTCGGACGCCGTAGCCGGCGTCGTCAACTTCCTGATGAAGGACGACTTCGAAGGAGTACGGGTCGACTACCAGTTCAGCCAGTACTCGCACAACAACAGGTCGAGCAAGTGGCAGGGCATCGTCGAAGATTCCGGTTACCCGGCGGCCGACGGCACCGAGTCGGACGGCAATACCTCCTACGTTTCGCTGATCATCGGCGGCAACTTCGATGAAGGCCGGGGCAATGCGACAGCTTATGCCACATACCGGGACATCAAACCCGTATTGCAGGGCGACCGCGACTACAGTTCCTGCGCGCTCAGCGACGACACGAGCTTTTGTTTCGGTTCCTCCACCATACCCCAGGGGCGATTCACCAACTTCGGTGTCGGCGGCCCCTTCGTCGACTACATCGTATCGGGCAATGAGTTCGCACCCCGCCAGGGTGAGACCTTCAACTACGGTCCGCTGAACTACTATCAGCGCCCCGATGAACAATACACATTCGGCGGCTTTGCGCACTACAACGTTTCCGACTATGCGGAGGTCTACACGGAGTTGATGTTCATGGACGACCGGACGGTTTCGCAAATCGCTCCGTCCGGCGCTTTCTTCGTGACCGACAGCTTGAGTTGCGCCAATCCGCTGATGTCCGACCAGCAATTCGAGACCGTCTGCGGTTCCGTGGGGCTGACCCGGGAGGATACCCGTGCCCCGTTCTGGATCGGCCGGCGCAATGTCGAAGGCGGCAACCGGCAACAAGACCTGCGTCACACGTCGTTCCGCGGCGTTTTCGGTGTGCGGGGCGAGATGAATCCGAGCTGGAGCTACGACGCTTCCGTGATGTATGCCGAAGTCAGCATGGAGAACACCTACCTCAACGACCTCGGCACGACGAAGATCCGCCGCGCGCTCGACGCGGTGACCGATCCGAATACCGGGCAGGTGGTGTGCCGCTCCGTGGTCGACGGCTCTGACCCGAACTGCGTACCGTGGAACATATTCCAGGAAGGCGGCGTGAGCCAGGAAGCGCTGGACTACATCGTGCTGCCGCTGTTTGCCCGTGGCACCACCGACCAATTGGTCGCTTCCGGGTTTATCTCGGGCGACCTGACCGAATACGGTATAAGGTCTCCGGCTGCGGACACCGGAGTGGCCGTGGTATTCGGTGCCGAGTACCGCAAGGAGAACCTCGATTTCAACCCGGACGAAGGCTTCCGCAGCGGCGAGGGCGCCGGACAGGGCGGAGCGACCAATCCGGTCAGCGGCGGCTACAGCGTCTTCGAATTGTTCATGGAAGCCAGCGTTCCGCTGGTGGAAGGCCGGCCGTTCGCGGAAGAGTTGAACCTCGATTTCGGATTCCGCTATTCCGACTACGACTACGGCATATCCACGGAAACCTTCGGGATTCGCGCCGGCTGGGCGATCAATTACGATGTCAAGCTGCGCGGCAGCTTTCAGCGCGCCATCCGGGGCGCCAGCGTGGGGGAGTTGTTCCTGCCCCAGGGCTTCAACCTGTTCGACATGACCGGGGACCCCTGCGGCGGCCCCGTGACCGGCGGCGTCACTGCGGAAGGGCGAACCTTCGAGGAGTGCGCCCGCAGTGGCGTGACCATGGAGCAGTGGGGCAACATCCCGCACTCGCCGGCCGGTCAATACAACTTCCTGCAGGGCGGCAATCCAAACCTCGAACCGGAAGTGGCCGATACCTGGACGGCCGGCGTGGTCTTCTCGCCGAGCGCCATCGACGGGCTGACCGTAACGGTGGACTACTACAACATCCGCATCAAGAAAGGCATCAGCAGCCTGACACCGGAGTTCCTCCTGAACGAGTGCCTGGACGGTAACCAGACGCTATGCGAATCGGTCAGGCGGGGCTTTCCGGGAGACCTCTGGATTGGTTCGAACGTCGACAGCAGCGGGCACATCGTGGCGCTTCAGGACAACCTGGCCATCGAGAAGGTCACCGGATTCGACTTGGTCGCCGACTACTCTTTCGATGTGGGCGAGATGGGCAGCGTGAATATCAGCAACGTGCTTTCGTTGATCGACACGTGGGACCAGCAGGAACTGGCCGGCGCTCCGACGGAGGCGTGCGCGGGCAAGTGGGGCTTCGTCTGCGGTTTTCCGACGCCTGACCTGCGCAACAAGATGCGGCTGATCTGGACGACCCCGTGGAATGTCGCGGCGACCGTGATGTGGCGCTACACCAACAAGATCGATGACCTCAACGAAACCGGCATCGATCTGAATGCCATCTCCTACATAGACCTGTCGGCGATCTGGGATGTGAGCGAGCGCATTCAGGTGCGCGCCGGCATCAACAATCTCTTCGACAAGGCGCCGCCTATCGCGGGCAACGGCGCCGGGCCTTCGATTTCCGGCAACGGCAACACCTTTCCGGGCATGTACGATGCCCTGGGTCGCTACTGGTTCCTCGCGGGAGCCCTCTCTCTCTGATAGTGCCTCACTCGAGCGGGGAACCCGTGATCCGGGTTCCCCGCTTCGAGCACTCGGCGCAGCAGCGCAAGCCAACCTTCGAAGCGCGACCGCGGTCGGGGCCATGCTGCCGAACGACCCCGCGCCGCACCTCACTTGAAATCCCCACTGCCGTCCCCATCTTGACTGTCAACGGCCGGTGCATTCCGGCGAAACAGCAACCGAATCAGGAGGAATGACGACATGAGGATTACCCGTTACGACCCCTACAACGCTCTCGCGTGCTGGCGGCGCGACATGGGCCGCCTGGTCGGCAACGGCCTGCGCGCGGTCAACGAAGAATTCGCGTCCGGCGAGAGCAACTGGACGCCTGCCATCGATATCCGCGAGGTCGACAACGGCTACCTGCTCCGGGCCGACCTGCCCGGCGTGCAACGCGACGACGTGGAGATCACGATGGACCGCAACGTGCTGACCATCCGCGGCAAGCGCGAGGTGACCGGCTCCGACGACGACGGCAAGGTACTGCGCAGCGAGCGCATCAGCGGCAGCTACTGCCGGCGCCTGACGCTGCCGGCAACCATCGACAAGGACGGCATCTCCGCGCAGTACGAGAACGGCGTACTGGAGGTCATGCTCCCCAAGGGAGCGGAAGCCCAACCTCGCAAGATCGCCGTTGATGGCTGACACAGGTTACGCTGACAACAGATACAATCAATCCAGCCAAACATCTCCGGAACACCTTTGCAGGCGTTCCGGAGAATTTTTTCACAAACCGTCATCACGTCCCCGCCCAATGTACGTCCGTTTGGCCTGCATAGCGCTGACGTCGGATGGAAAAGCACCGCCAAGACCCTGAAAAAGCCGGCAGCATGTAGGAGAAAGCTCATTCCGGCCGGATTCGCCGGACGCTACAATTCCCAGCGTGGTCGATAGCACCCCGCAAACCGGAATGAGTCAGGAATCCTGGACCATCATCGGCACCGGGGTTGCATTGCTCGTGGCGCTCGGCGGTTTCATGCTGACACTGTCCACGTGGCAAAGAGACGACATCAAGCAGTTACGCGCTGACCTTGGAGCGCAAGTGAGCGAACTTCAAAAAGGTCAATTGGAAATGCGCGAACGGTTGGTCCGCATCGAGACAATTGTCAGCTTTGCGCACCCGGACCTGAACGTCCAGACCGATACTCAGGCCAAACCGAACACCTGACCGGCGCCTGATCTTTCAACAGGCCGCATTGGTGGCCAGGGGCAGAATCGAACTGCCGACACGCGGATTTTCAGTCCGCTGCTCTACCGACTGAGCTACCTGGCCGGGGGCACCCGGCAAACGGGGTGCGGGGAGGGCGCGTATTAAAGCGACGGGCCATGGCACCGTCAAGCAAGGCGTGTTTCCCCGGAGTCTGGCAGCTTGTGTCTACGGCCGGTCGGCGCAACAGGCACAGCCGGAGGCGCGGGCCGATCCACCGAAGCAAGCCGCCACTCGTTCGGGCCGTGTCGGCGGCAATTTGGCGGTTGCGCCTTTCCCGCGTGTAAACTCGGGAACGATCTCTACGGGAAGGGGGCGGCACCATGCGCATCACCGATGTGACGGTCACACTCTGGCGCTGGGAGGACATTCCGCCTACCCGCTACACCCGCGCCGTTGCAAGTTCCGTCAGCCGCGCCGCGCAAATGGGCCTGGTGCGCATCGATACCGACGAAGAGGTCGCCGGTTTCGCCTTCATCGGCTCCTCCTACGCCCCGGCGGACCGCGATGCCCCCTTCGTGGTGGACCGCCTGAAGCCGATGCTGACGGGCGAAGACCCCCTGGCCCGTGAACGGCTGTGGAGCGCGATGATGACCCGTACCGGCGGCCACACGGGGGGCCAGATGTTTCGCGCAATCGGCGCTGTCGATGTGGCCCTCTGGGATCTTGCCGGGCGCGCTACCGGATTGCCGATCCACCGGCTGATGGGTTCCTGCCGCGACAGTGTGCCCGCCTACGCCAGTTCCGCCGTTCTGGATTCGCCGCAGGCGTACGCCGAGGAAGCCCTGGCGCACATGGAAGCCGGCTGGACCGCGTACAAGATCCACCCGCCGGCCATTCCGGAGGTGGATATCGAGATCTGCCGGACTGTGCGCGAAGCTGTGGGCAGCGACTTTCGGCTGATGCTCGATTCCACCTGGTCCTACGATTACCCCCAGGCGCTGCGCGTCGGGCGGGCAATTCAGGATCTCGACTTCTACTGGTATGAAGACCCGCTTGCCGACGACGACCTCTACGGCTACGTCAAGCTCAAGCAGGTGCTCCAGATTCCGATCATGGCGACGGAACTGCCAACCGCCGGCCCCACCTCCTATGCGCCATGGATCATGAACCGGGCGACGGATTACCTGCGCGGCGATGTGGCGATCAAGGGCGGGTTGACCGGTTGTCTCAAGGTCGCGCACCTCGCCGAGGCGTTCCGCATGAACTACGAAATCCATCATGGCGGCAACTCGCTGAACAACGTGGCCAACCTGCACCTGACAATGGCCATCGGCAACTGCGAGTATTTCGAGGTGCTGCTGCCCCCACGGGCACAGAAGCACGGACTCGTGCAGGACATCGAAGTAGATGGCGACGGGCAGGTGCATGCCTTCGACGAGCCCGGGCTCGGTGCCGAAATCGACTTCGAGATGATTCAGGATCGGCAGATCGCGACATTGCGTTGATGCCGTTTGCCCGGTGCCTCCGCCGCCTGGCGTTGCGGGAAACTTCGGACGGACTCTTCAGGGCTCCTGCCTGTACCCACTGCCCACCATGATCAGGCGGTCGCGAGCGCCTTTATTATTGATCTAGGCGGCGCCCCCTGCCTACAGGCCCCCCGGCCCGCAATCGTTCGCCAGATAGTCTTCCAGCGACTCGAACATCGCGAGATGATGTTGAGGCCACCATGGCAGACTGTGCCAGAGGTCGACGATCTCGAGGTACTCCACATCCTTGCCGGCCCGCTCCATGGCCCTGACGAATTTTCGCGACTGTTCCACGGGCACGCGCTGGTCACGGTCGCCGTGGAAAACGAATATGGGAATTTCGGAGTCCCTGACGTGATCGAGGGGCGACATGCCGCCGATGGTGGGGTTCTGGAACTGGCGCTGAAACCGGTTCGTGAACGTGACCTTGTCGAAACTGCGTAATTCCGCCAGCCCCGCCCCGGAAATCGCGCACTGGTATGGGGAGTTGCGGCGGACGCTGGCCGCCATGGCGGCGAAGCCGCCGTAGGAGTAACCGAATATCGCTATCCTGTCTTCAGCCGCGATACCCTGTTCCACCAGCCAGCGGGCGCCGTCGTCCTTGTCGTCCTGCATCTTCTGGCCCCACTCGTTGTCCCCGGCCCGCCACAGCGTTTGACCGAAGCCTTCCGAACCCCGGTATTGGGGCTGTAACACCACATATCCGCGATTGGCAAGAAACTGCGCCCAGCGGTCCCAGCCGAGGTAGTCCCGTGCCCAGGGTCCGCCATGGGGCAGCACCACGGCGGGATAGGGTTTCTTGCCGGATTGGGGGGTAGTCAGGAAACCGGGTATTTCCAGCCCGTCGCGCGCCTTGTAGGTGACGAATTCCATGTCAGCCATCTTGTCGGGCTCGAGCAATGGAAAACTGCGTCCGAGGGATATCAGGTCCTTGCCGTTGACCAACAGGTAATAGGCGCCGGCCTCCCGGGGGCCCGAGGATCGCACGACGATGACTGTGAGGTCGTCCGACATGGCCACCCAGTTGTGTTCCTGGCCGGCCGGCAGCGCCTGCTCCAGGCGCGTTTGCATCGCTTGCCGCTTGGGTTCGGTGTATGTCCTTTCAATCTTGTCCGCGGCTCCCACAAAACCGACGATCGCGCCGAAGTCCCCGGGATTGGATGCCTGAATGACATCGAACGCCTCGATATTCCCGCCGCCGTATAGGGGTTCTCCAAGTTCCCGCGTGACAAGGTCGTAAGTGCGGATCACGCTTCTTTCACGGGCGACGTTGTCGACCATGTACACCCGGCGGCCATCGTTGTCGAAGGCGACGGGCTGTATGCCCTCCCTCTTGGCGGCATAGACACGATGATGCTCTTCCCATGCGCCGGTCTGCGGGTGCTTGTAGCTGATCCGGATGTGGGTGTCCTTGCCGCTGCCTTCGAGTTGCACCTTGGCTCGAATTTCACCGTGGTGATCCATGGATATGTTTTCGTTGCTGGCGCCGCGGTAGACACGCCTGGCCACGAAGTTTTTCAGGCTCACCTCATAGAGGTCATCAGCGAACTCGGTGTTGGTCACCTGCACCAGAAACTTGTCCTTGTGCTGGGGCAGCGTGCTCAATCCGCTGACTCCGAGGATTCGCCTGGTCTCGAAAAGCTCCCGGAACCGCTTGCCCTCGTCATCGACGACATAGATCTTGTTGCGGAACCATTTGGTCGGACGCGCCCCGACGCGAATGTCGAACTTCTGCCTGCCCACGACCAGCAGGTATTCGTCGTTCAACCAGCTCACCGACAGCGCCTTGACGTCAACGGGCCTGAAACGCCGGGGAGGCAGCGACAGGTCGCGGGTCTGCCAGACTGTAACCTCCGGCGGCGCATTGATGCCCGACAGGGTCAGGGCCGCGAGTTGTTCGCCGTTCGGGGCGACATCGACGCTGGAGATTACCGGATCGTGGATCCAGGCGTTGATGGGAACGGGCTCGGCGGCAATAGCCGCACTGGCCATGGCCAGAGAACCTGTCAACTGGCAGACACACGCCATCCGCGGCAGCCATCGCATCGTTAGAATTCCCTGGCCACCTGGAGAACCAGCGAGCGGCCCAACAGGTCGTAACCGGCGCCGGGAATCGTGTTGAGGCTGCCCAAACGGGTGGCCGATTCACTGCCAACGCCGTCGGCGACCAGGGGCGGCTGGTTGTCGAAAACGTTCCTCAGTGTCGCAAGAACTACCCAGTCCGCATTCTGGTAGCGGACCGAGGCCGAGTGAAACCACTCGTTATCGGTCGACGTAGGCCGGTCCCGATCGGCGGTGCCCGGGTCGAAAACCGGGTCTTCATGGGACTTGCCGACCATGCGCGCGCGCCAGAAGAACGTCCAGTCGCGCCAGTCGACTCTGAAGTCGACTTCGCCGACCCACTTCGGGAAGCCCCAGTTCCCCACGGAATCCCATTCATCATCGAACAGTTGCGTGCGCTGGGACACCAGGCGGGTCGCGGTGCCGTCGATGGTCAGGTCGAAACGGGAGAACTCCTTCTCGTAGCGAAAGTCGAAATCGGCCCCCCGGGCAACCTGCAGGCCGACGTTCAACAGCGACGCGTCTATATCGGTCAGGAAGCCGTCGTCTCCGCGTGGAGCGATGCGGTCGCAGAACGCATGAGTCCGCCCTTGGGAGCCATAGCAGACACCGAGGATATAGCCGGTGGACGGATCCTCGACGGTGTTCTTGAGATCGAGCTCCCACCAGGTATAGGCCAGCGAGATGCCGAGCTCCTCGGGCTGAAAGACGACGCCGGCGGTCCAGGAGTCCGACGTCTCCGCCTTGAGGTCCGGGTTGCCGCCAATCACGTTGCGAATGCCCGGGACACCGTCCGCCCCGAGGTCCGGGGGCAGTCCCTCGGCAGCGCAGTTCTGGTAGATCACATCGTCCGGATCAAATTGATCTCCGTAGGTGATGCAGGGATCGAGAAAACCGCTCGCGAAACCGGTCTGGTTGGCGAGGAACTGTTCGAACAGGTCCGGCGCCCGGAACGATGTGCCGTAGGTGCCGCGCATGCGCACCGATGGAATCACCTGGTGGTCGAGCGCAAGGCGATAGGTGATGTCATCGCCGTAGGAGTCATAGTCCGTCCAGCGCACCGAGCCGTTGAATACCATTTCCTCGGCCAGCGGCACCTGTTTCAGGAGCGGCACTTCCAGTTCGCTGAAGAATTCCTTGACCGTATCGTCACCGGTCGTGATTCCCGACGAGGTGAGTCCCCAGAGATTGTCGTTCTGGGCATCGATGTCGGGTACGTCGTTGATGTCCTCGTTGCGTATCTCGAAGCCCAGCACGGCCATGACATCCTCGCCGTTAGGAAATTCGAACAGCCTGCCCGTGACGTACCCGGAGAACTGGATGCTCTTGTAGGTGGTGTCTCCCTCGATCTCCTTGGCGATGAAAGCAAGTACGTCCGCCGGCAGTTGCCCGCGCACCAGCGCGTCTTCGGTGAAGAGATTGGCCGGCACGCAACCCGGAATGCTGTTGTCCGCGCAGACCAGGTTGCCGTTGGCATCCAGCGTGGCGTTCAGCGAGGCGGCAACGCGGTCGGCGATAAACGACGGACCCGTGTAATCGCCCTTGGACCAACTGTAGCCCGCATAGGTGGAATAGCTCCACGACTCCGAAATATCGCCGTCGAGACCGAAAAAGAAGTTGACCCGGTCGACGGAGACCTTGTTCGTGTTGCTCGTCAAGTCGTAGCTGGGCAGCACCGGCAGCACCGTAAAGCCGCGCCCCAGAATCGCCCCCAGGGGACCATGGACGCCGAACGGGTTGGTCGGATTGCTGGCCGGCACGGCCGGGAAGAACTGCCGGTAACCGCTGAATTCCGTGGACCGGTGATTGTAATAGAGTTCGTAGTAGGCATTGGCGGAACGGCCACCGATATCGAAGTCCTTGTCGCCGAACGAGGTGATGGAGATGAGTTCCCGCTCGGGAAAGAAGGTCTCGAAATCCCGCTCGCGCTCATCCCTGTAGAACTGTCCTTCGTTGTCCCATGCCGGCTCCTCGTCCGCCGGGTCCGTACCGGGCTTCCAGCCGTGGGGGGGAACCCGGGTGTAGTACGGAATGCCGAATTGTTGCGGGGCGGAGAAGTAGGGGTTGCCCGGGTCGGGCGTCGAAAGGCTGGGCTCGTGACGCACCCAACCGAACGGCGATACGACGAAGCCGTAGATGAAGCCGTAGCACAGGGGCTCGCCGGTCTCCGGATTCGTGTTGTCCACCACGCCGTCGCCGTCCTGGTCCGTGTAGCGTGGCCGCTGGGGGCATTCCGAGTACCCGCGGTCGGACGGGACCATCTCGACACGCTTGTCGTAACCAGCCGCGATGTTGAAAGACCAGTCGCTGCCTACCTTGCCCCAGGTGGCGTCAACGACGTAGCTCTCCGCGCCCCCCTCCTCGGGCAACAGGGTTTCGGCACTGACCTGGAAACCGTCGAAGCGCTTCCTGGTAATGGCGTTGATCACACCGGCGACGGCATCGGCGCCGTAGACGGAGGAAGCGCCGTCCTTGAGAATCTCGTATCTGGAGATGACGGTGCTGGGAATGGCGGTGAGATCCACCGAGTTGGTGGCGCCCCGCACGCCGGACGGTCCCCAGCGCTTGCCGTTCACCAGAACCAGGGTGCGTTGTTCGCCGAAGCCCCGCAACGAGACGGACAGCGAGCCCGGCCCCCCGTCCGTGACGAATCCGGAAAAACTGTCGTCGATCTGTTGGCCTGAGGCGGCTGTGGAGCCCTGCAGGATTTCAGCGGTGTCCAGCAACCCTGCGAGTGCCGAGGTTTCGCTGGTGATCACCTGAATGGGCGAGGCGCTGGTGAACGCATCGCGCCGGATGCGCGACCCGGTCACGACGATTTCCTCGATGGGCGGCGGCGCGGCGGCTGATTCCTCCGAGACTGCCGCCGGCATGGTTTCTTCCTGGATCTGCTGGGAGCCGGCGGCATCGGGTTGCTGGCTCTCCTGGGCAATCCCGATGTTCGCACACAGGGCCCAGATACCGAACAGAGATAGAATACGAAGCGACTGACTGATCATTGTTGATCCCCTCCATAATTGTCGTTATGGCTCGGAAGCTAACCTCCGCCCGCTCGAAAGTCCACAATGAAACGCGACGCCTTGCAGCCGAGACAAGACACTGGAAACTGAATCGCCCCGGGGCGGGGCGCATTGGATTTCGGGCGGCTAATCCTCCGGCGCTACGTATCCCTCGATACGATCTATCGGCCGGTTGTCGAGGAATCTTTCCATCTGGTCGGCAAGGTAACGGCGCGCTTCCGGATCGATGAGCCTGAGGTTCTTCTCGTTGATCAGCATGGTCTGCAGGGCCTGCCATTCCGTCCAGGCCTTCAGTGACACGGTTTCAAAGATCTCCTGGCCCCTGGGTCCCGGAAGCGGGGGCGCCTCCAGCCCTTCCAGTTCGCGTCGATATTTGCGGCAGGTGACGGTATGGGCCATGTTCGAAGGTTTCCGGTCAATTCAATTGGCAGCGCCATCGAAAACGCCTGCCAACAGTTTAACCGCCGGCGCGGGCATGCCGACAGCTTCTGTTCCGCCCCGGCGATACCACCGGGTTCGGTCCCCCTCCGAGACCTGCCCGGGTTTCTTGTCCAGCACCAGGTAAACCGGCTCGATGTCCAGGTGGAAGTGCGAAAACGTGTGACGGAAAACCGGCCCGACCCGGTTCTTCGTTACAGACTGCTCGTTGATCCCGAACTCCCGGCAGATTTCATTCAGAGTGCAGTCGGCGTCTCTTTGCGGCGGAGTCCAGAGCCCGCCCCAGATTCCGTTGGCGGATCGCCGTTCCAACAGGCAGGCTCCTGCCCCGGTGGCAATGACGTACATGCGTGCCTTGCGCACGGGTTTTGCCGGGGCGCGGCGCCGCTGCGGAAATTCTCCGGCGCGTCCACTCAAGAACGCCTTGCAGCGTCGTTTTAGCGGGCACGAATCGCACTTCGGCGCCAGTCGCATGCAAACCGTCGCGCCGAGATCCATGACCGCCTGGGTGTAATCTTTCAGCCGGCGTTCCGGCGTATGCGACTCGGCGTGTCCCCACAATTCATGCAGCGTCGCAGACCGGGCGACATCCCCCTCGACGGCATGGTATCGGCTGAGAACCCGCTTGACGTTGCCGTCCAGAATCGCCGCACGCCTGCCGAATGCCAGGGCGAGCACCGCCGCGGCCGTCGAGCGGCCGATGCCGGGCAGCGCTTCCAGCCCTTCGCGGGTGGACGGGAACGCGCCACCGGACTGCTCGACCTGAATGGCTGCCTTGTGCAGATTGCGGGCTCTCGCGTAATAGCCGAGACCCGTCCACAGATGCAGCACCTCGTCGAGGTCCGCCCGGGCGAGGCTGGCAACGTCGGAAAAGCGCGCCATGAAGCGTTCATAGTAGGGAATGACCGTCTGCACCTGGGTCTGTTGCAGCATGATCTCCGAGACCCACACCCGGTAAGGCGACGGATCCCGCTGCCAGGGCAGGTCCTTGCGGCCGTGCTCGTCGAACCATGTCAGCAGGTGTCGCGCGAACCAGTCCAATGTGCTGTCAGTTTTCCTCGTCCAGGGTCTCGCCCAGCTTGTCCAGCAGGGAGCGCGCCATCCCCTGATACCGCTCCGGAACCTGCTCCTCGATCAACTGTTCCGGGTCCTTGCGCAGCGCTGCATCGACCTGATCTTCCAGTGAATCCAGCAGCGAGCGCGCCGCCGCCCGGTATTCCTCCGGTACATGCGCATCGATCAGTCCGCGCGCCGCGGCGCTTCCCTCAGCCGCACCGGCACCCAGCAGCGTGCGCCTCGCATCCAGCCGGCAACGCGGGTCGGCGGCCGAACCGCGGCACCGGAAGTGTATAGGCGCGCCGGCCAATGCGGGCGGCAGGCGCAGACCCCACTGCTCGATGCTCTCGCCGGGATCGATCGCGCCGCGCAGATCCAGCTTGTCTTTCGCGACGAGATAGTCGCCGTTCGCTTCCAGCCTGAGGCTGTCCAGGGCAAGTTCCAGCGTGTGGCGTTCGCCGTTGACCAGCCATGCGCCGCTCAGATTTTCGTAGGCGAGCGTTGCAGGCGCCGCCAGCGCCGGGCCGCCGGAATTCAAGAGAGTGGAGACTTCGGCCAGCGGTGCGGCCAGGCCACTGCCGTCTATCGCTCCGGGCCCGGTGGAGAAGCGCGTGTTCGCATCGATCGAAGCTGCCAGCGCCTCCCGCGTGTTGCCGGCCATCCGGATCTCGCCCCCATAGTCGACAGCGGCGGCAATCACGCTGCCGCCGCCCATCCAGGCCGCCAGCCGGCGGCTGTCGACGCCGTTTAGCGCCGGGCGCACATCCCAGGTCACCGGCGACGCATCCGCCTGGACAACCACCTCCAGTTGCGCCTTGCCTCCGAGAAATTCCGGCGCGTCGACCGAGACAATGCTGCCGCCTTCCTTGTTGTCGAGTACAACGACGACGTTTTCGAGCACCTCGCCCCCGCGCTCGACTCGTTCGATGTCGCACCGCCCATCCCAGTCGTAGGCGCGCATGATCCCGACGGGCAGGATGCTGTTCTCCAACGGCTCCAGCGGCGGCCAGAGCTTGCCGTTCGGCATCGCCTGCAGGTCGCACTTCCCTGCCGCTCCCGGCATGCCGAACGAGAAATCGCGGGCGCTGAAGCGATCGGCTTCCACCGTCAACGTTCCGGCAACGGCTATCTCGTGGGGTTGCCGACCCTGTGCAACGTAGACGATGCGTGCTTCAACGGGGACCGGAATGCCGATGCCGATGTTGCGGACGGCAAGCCGGGGCGCCTGGATCAGATTGCCGGCATCCTCGATTTCCAGGTTCTGAACGAGCGCTTCGTCGATGCGCCATCGACCGGGAATTCCGGGAGTGCGGACCAGGGAGACGACGTCCGGGCGCAGCGCCAACCGCTCCACCGACCAGGCCCGGCCCGCCTGCGTGGCGTGCAGCCCCTCCGCGGTCAACCACAGGCCCGGCTTGAACCGCCAGGCGAGGTCACCGCGAACCTCGACGTGAATCCCGGTGACACGTTCGAGTTGAGCAACCAGTGCCGGCTTGAACCGATTGGCATCCTGGACGAACCAGACGACGACCCCGGCCACAGCCACCAGAACCGCCAACGCGATGAACAGTATTCTGCGCATGATGGCTACGGGGCCGATCCCCCTACGCGGCGGGAATGAGGTGAACGGGTGCGCGATTGACTCATTTCAGATCTTTTTTCATGTACTGCTGAACGAACCGGAACCATCGTCATTATAGGGAAACCCTCGAAACGAGCGGCGCCAGGCTCGCCTGTGTGGCCCGCCTTTGCGGCCAGCCACCTCCCGATCGGCTGATGCCACGCCGAAACGACGGAGCCCCCTGACGCCAACTCAAAAAATGGGGCATTTCAAAATTGAAAACAAGCGGACATCTCTACTTTGCCTCGACAAGGGCAGCCTGCCGCTATCGCCAGTCCGATGCCGTCGATTAAACTCCACTGTCCGGCCAGTGTCCCAAGGCCTTAACCGAGAAAACCCCATTGAGCGTCGGCACCTGGAATCCATCGGAACAAGTCACCGAATTGAGCGCCCCCGTTCTCGACGAGTTGCTGGCGGCCGCAACCCGGCCAGCCGAAGAGGATTTCGGCTTGGCGCCGGCAGACATCGAGCGTCTCGCCGGGTCCGCGCACGCCAATCGCGTGGATTGGCAGACCGCTTCGGAGGCTCTGCAAGAAGACCAGGTGATCGCGCTGATCCGCTTCTACACCCTGGCCGAGGGCAGGTTTCCCGCCTGGAAAGCCGGGTCGAACTCACCGGTGATCGTGCTGGCAAAGGCATTGCGCGCCCGAGGCGCCTGGCACAACGAACTGACAGCCTGGATCAAGGGGCACACGGAAAACAGGTTCCTCCCGTACGGCAGCCTGATGGACCGCCTCTGATTCGCCGGACGAATGCACCAGCTCCGCTCGCGCCGGGATGAGCCCACTGAAATCCGCGAAACCGGGCATTGGCGCCGGCACTTACCGATCGCAAATCGTCGGTTGGTTCCAAGCACCCCGACCCCGGTATCCCGTATACTCGCGGCCGGCCTGAATCCGGACTGAAACCATGACATCCGCGCCCACTGCCGCGCGCACCGCCAAGGTAACGCGGAACACCCGGGAAACGCAGATCGAGCTTGCCCTGAACCTGGACGGCTCCGGCGCGAGCGACCTGCAGACCGGGTTGCCGTTTTTCGAACACATGCTGACCCAGGTGGCCCGCCACGGGCTGGTGGACCTGACCATCGATGCCAGGGGCGACCTGGAGGTGGATGCGCACCACACGGTGGAGGATGTAGGCATCGTGCTCGGTCAGGCATTGGCAAAAGCCATCGGCGACAAACAGGGCATTTCGCGCTACGGCCATGCCTACGTGCCCCTGGACGAGGCCCTGTCGCGCGCCGTCGTTGACCTTTCCGGCCGACCGGGGCTCCACTACAACTGCGACTACGTGCGCCCGCGGGTCGGCGACTTCGATGTCGACCTGCTGCACGAGTTCTTCCAGGGCTTCGTCAATCACGCCCAGGTCACCCTGCACCTCGACAACCTGCGCGGCAACAACGCCCATCACCAGGCCGAGACGCTGTTCAAGGCGTTCGGCCGCGCGCTGCGTGCCGCTGTCGCCCTCGACCCCCGCATCGAGGGCCGGGTGCCTTCGACCAAGGGTTCGCTGTAAGGCCGAGTTACCCATGCTGCTGATCCCGGCGATCGACCTGAAGGAAGGCCGTTGCGTGCGCCTGCAACAGGGCCGGATGCAGGACGCCACGGTGTATTCCGATGACCCCGTGGCCATGGCGGAACGCTGGGCCGAGTCCGGGTGCCGCCGGCTGCACATCGTCGATCTCGATGGCGCTTTCGCCGGACGGCCGAAGAACCGGGACCTGATCGCCCGAATGGTCGATGCGGTGCCCGGCATACCCGTTCAGATCGGCGGCGGCATCCGTTCGCCGGATACCGCGCG
This sequence comes from Pseudomonadales bacterium, assembly GCA_963663395.1. GTDB lineage: Bacteria > Pseudomonadota > Gammaproteobacteria > Pseudomonadales > Azotimanducaceae > Azophilus. The sequence goes on along the minus strand of OY760226.1, from coordinate 717,900 downwards.
CGCCTATTTCGATGCAGGGGTGGAAGCCGTGATCGTCGGCACCAGCGCCGTGCAGGACGCCGGTTTCCTGCCATTGTTGGCGGAAACTTTCCCCGGCCGCGTCCTGTTCGGGCTGGATGCCAGGAACGGCAAGGCCGCCACCGAAGGATGGGACACTACATCCGGGCAAAGCGCCCTGGACCTCGCGACGCGGGCCGGCACGCTGGACCTGGCCGGCATCGTCTACACCGACATCGAGCGCGACGGCATGCTCTCCGGTCTCAACGTCGAAGCGACGCTGGAACTTGCGGGCGCAACCTCGCTCCCCGTCATAGCCTCCGGCGGACTCAACGACCTTGACGACCTCGCGCGCCTCAAGGCTGCCGACGACGCAGCGGGCCGCACCCTCCTGGGCGCCATAACCGGGCGGGCGCTCTATGCCGAAACACTCGACTTCCGAGCCGGACAGACATTGCTGGACGCCTGATCGACACCTGTTCCGGCACGACGGCACTACGATGCCCACGACCATGAAAGTTTCCGCCCCGGCGCGCTATAGCGGCGCGCTAAAGCGCGGGGAACAACGCTGGATCTCGGGAAAGAGTTCGTATGCGGCGCTTCCCTTTCGGCGCGTTGGAGCTCGTCCCACCCCCTCCCGTGCAGCAGGATGTCGTGGCTGGTGCGCCGAAAGGGAAGCGCCGTATACAAACTCGCTGCCCGGTGCAGGTGATTGTTGAATAGAAGCTAGTAAAGTGAATTGGAGATTTGTTCCATGCGGGCAATTACCTTGCCGCGAAAACTTCCCCTTTGACAAACTGCATGGCCCGCTCAATCCACGCCTCGTCGTCCGACGAGTGCATGTGCACATCCGGAACCACGCCATTGGCGTGCAAAGAGTCGCCGTTGGGCCGATAGTAATAGCCGGTGGTCAGCTTCAGGGCACGGTCTCCGGCAAGGGGCAGAACCGACTGCACCGAGCCCTTGCCGTAGCTCTTCACTCCCATGAGGGCAGCGCGCCCGTGATCCTGAAGCGCGCTCGCCACGATCTCCGAGCCTGATGCCGAGCCCTCGTTGATCAACACCACCGCCGGAGCGCCGTTCAACATGTCTCCGGTAAGAGCACGATGCTCCAGCCGCTGAACCCCGGTCCGGCTCTCCGTGCAGATGAGAAGCCCCTGCTCGAGCAGGACGTCCGCCGTGTCCACCGATGCGCCCAGCACGCCGCCGGGGTTGTTGCGCAGGTCGAGCACCAGCCCGGCGATTCCGCCTTGCCCTTGCCCTCTCCTTTCCCCTTCCCCTTCCCGAGCGAGCGCCATGACCACCTGGGCAAAGTCGTGGCCGGTATCTTTCTGGAAACGGGCAATGCGCACATAAGCGTAGCCGGGTTCCAGCCAGCGCGCGCGAACGCTTTTGACATCGATCCGGGCACGGCTCAGGGCAACTTCGAACCTGCTGCCTGACCGGGTCAGCGCCAGGTTGACCCGGGACCCGCGCGGTCCCCGTATCAGTTCGATCACATCCAGCAGCTTCTTCCCCTTGAGGGACTCGCCGTCGACAGCGATCAACCGGTCTCCCGCAGCCACGCCCGCACGGGCTGCCGGCGCATCGTCCAGCGATTCGATAACGGTGAAGTACCCGCCCCTCAGGCCGAGTTCGATACCGATTCCGCCGAAGCGGCCGGCCGTGTCTGCCTGCAGGCGCTCGTAGGCATCCCGGTCCAGGTATTTCGAGTAGTCGTCGAGGCCGTCCAGCATGCCCCTGAGCGCATCGGTGACAAGCTGTCCGTCTTCAATGTCGTCGACGTAGTTGGTCCTGATGTACCTGGCCGCCTGTTCGATGATATCGGCCTGCCGCGATGAGGCGGCGCCGTCGAACCAGCCCCGGTAGCCGAGTATGCCGAGCGCTATGCCGGTAACGATACTGGCGACGATTCCGAACAGGGTGACGAAACGCAAGCCCATCGCCGCAGTGTAGCGCGGTAAGGCGCGGTCGGCTCACGAGCGAATCCAGGGATGCCTGAAAACCCGGGAAGGGGGTCGACGCCTCAGCCCCGTTTGACCACCCATTGCAGCGGGTCCGTGGCGTTGCCGTGCCGGCGGATTTCAAAATAGATTCCGCTCGTCCGAACGCCGCCGCTCTGCCCCGCCCGGGCGATGACCTCGCCGCTTTCCACCATGTCGCCCGGGCGCTTCGCCAGCACCTCGGCATGCCCGTACAGGGTCATGTACCCGTCACCGTGATCCAGAATCGTCAACAGCCCGAATCCCCGCAGCCAGTCCGCGAAGACCACCCGCCCGCGATGAACCGCCTTGACCGGGCTGCCCGTCTCCGCCCGCAGCAACAGGCCGTGCCATTTGAGGCGCCCATCGGCCCGGGACTGTCCGAAACGGCTGACCAGAACGCCATCGAGTGGCCACGGCAGCGAACCCTTCCGGTCGGCAAAGTCGGCGCCTTCGATGGTGGTCGACCGCCGTTGCAACTCGGCGAAGAGGGCCTGCAGGCGTTGCTGGTCCTCCAGAAGCGCCTCGCGCCGACTTTCCCGATCCTGAACGTCCCTTTCCAGGGATTCGATGAGCGTACGCCGTTCCGTCCTGTTCCGCTCCAGCTCCTGCCGGTGGGCCACCAATCGCCGTCGTTCCTCCCGTTCCGCTGCCTCCCGTTCGGCCAGCGCCTCCGCGTTGCGCTCAAGTTGTAACGATGCAAGCCGGTATGACTCCAGGGCGTCGAGGCGCGCGGCGATGAGATAGCGGTGATAGACCAGCATGCGCTCTGCCGGCACTGCACTCTGTTGATCGAGCAGCAATCTGAGGAAGTTCCGGCCCTGCAGCCGGTAGGCGGCGACAAGATGTTCCCCGATGCGGCCTGCCTCCCGACTCCGCCTGTGCTGAAGATCTTTGCGCTCGGCATCGAGCCGGGCCAGGTCCCCATTTACAACCGCAAGCTCCGCATCGCTTGCTGCCACGTCGCTCACGGCCGCCGCGACGGCTCGGTCCTTCGCCCGCAGGTCCGCGAGCAATCGCAAACGCCGCTGCTGCGCCCGGGAGAGCCAGGAGTCCAGGCTGTTGAGTTGTTCGGTAAGACGCTCGAGTTCGGCCTGAACGCGCTCGTTGTCCGCCGGTTCCCCAGCGGCAATCCAGCCGGCGTGGAGGCAGGCCAGGAACAAGACAACCGACCGGGTGAGGCGCCGGTGCGGCACGCACCTCACGCGCTTCGGCGCTCCCGCATTCGGGCGAGCGTTCGGCCCGTCATTTCCGCCGGCGTTTCGAGACGCATGAGTTCAAGCAGCGTGGGCGCCACATCCGCAAGCGTCCCGCCCGACCGGAAAGCGACTTCATCGGGACCGACGTAGACGAGCGGCACCAGTTCGCAGGTGTGCGCGGTGTGGGGTTGCGCCGATGCGGTGTCATGCATCTTTTCCACGTTGCCGTGGTCCGCGGTCACGAGCATCTGGCCGCCGTGCGTCGAGAGCGCTTCCTCCAGCCGCCCGAGGCACAGATCCAGCGTCTCGACGGCCTGAACCGCCGCATCGAACACGCCCGTATGCCCCACCATGTCGCCGTTGGCGTAATTGCAGACGATCAGGTCGAAGCGTTTCGACGCGATGGCCGCCACCAGTTCATCGGTGACGGCAGGTGCGCTCATCTCGGGTTGCAGGTCGTAGGTGGCGACCCTGGGGCTCGGGATGAGTATGCGCTCCTCCCCGGCAAAGGGGGCCTCCCGGCCCCCGGAGAAGAAGAAGGTGACGTGCGCGTACTTTTCCGTCTCCGCGATACGCAGTTGCCGCTTGCCGAGTTGTGCCATGTATTCGCCCAGGGTGTTCGCGAATCGAGGCGGTTCGAAGGCGCAGTTCGCATCGATATCGTCGGCGTAGCGGGTGAGGGTGACGAAATCGGCAAGCGGAACGAAGCGACCCCGATCGAACTCGTCAAAATCCGGATCCGTGAGCGCATGCGTCAACTGCCGGGCCCGGTCGGCCCGGAAGTTCATGAAAACGACGCCATCGTCCGGCGTCAGCAGTGGCGCCGAGTCGCCTGCCCCGGCAATGAGGGTGGGCCGGACGAACTCGTCCGACTCCCCGCGCTGATAGGCGAGTTCGAGTCCCGCCATCGCCTCGTCCGCCCGGAATTCCGACTCACCGCCAACGAGCAGCCGATGGGCCTGCTCGACACGTTCCCAGCGCCTGTCCCGGTCCATGGCGTAGTACCGTCCGGTGATCGATGCGATCCGGCCAACGCCCAAGCCCTGCAGCATTGCCTGCGCTTTCTCCAGGGAGGCGTCGGCGCTCCTGGGCGGCGTGTCGCGGCCGTCCAGGAACGCGTGCAGATGGATGCGCGGCACCCCCTTGCCCGCCGCCACCCGCAGAAGTTCGAAGATCTGCTCTTCATGGGAATGCACGCCGCCCGGCGACAGCAGCCCCATGACATGCAGGACGCCTCTTGACGTCCGCACCCGGGCGAACAGGCGGTTCAGCGCTACGTTGCCTTCCAGTTCGCCCTGTTTGATGGCGCGGTCGATACGGCTCAGGTCCTGCAGGATCGCCCTGCCGGCACCCAGGTTCATGTGCCCCACCTCGGAGTTGCCCATTTGCCCGGGCGGCAGGCCTACGTCGACACCCGATGCGGAGATGAGCGTATGCGGCCTGGTCCCCAGGAAGCGGTCCCAGGTGGGCGTTTCGGCCGCCGCAATGGCGTTGTGCTCGACGGCGTCCCGGTGGCCGAAACCATCGAGTACGACGAGCAGCGTGGTCTTCGGAGTATGCCGATCTTTCAAGGCAGCGAGGTTTCCGTCTGGTCCCGGTCCCCGCCGACACGCAATACCTGCCGGCGACGGAGCGGGAGGGCCAAGGCGCGCACATTCTACCGTGCCTGCCTCCCGGATGGCTCACGGACCCGGCTCCGGAGCAAGCGCGATCCAATCGGCAACCCTGTATAATCGCCGCGGCGCCGGGGTTTCCCGGCTGCCTTGAGCGGGGCGTTCAGATTGGGAAGGAACACGGCACCGTGACGGGCGGCGCATTTCGGGCGCTTCCCGGAGTTGATATCCAACGGCAATGAACCAGGTATTCGAATTCATAGGCAACCACCCGATCCTCGTCGCCGCGTTCGTCATCCTGCTGGCGCTGTTCATCAGGAACGAAACGCGGCGCGGCGGCCGCTCGGTAACCGCCCAGCAACTGGTCGACCTCGTCAACAGGGAGAATGCCCTCGTGCTAGATGTCCGTGACAAGAAGGAATACGACGCAGGCCACATCGTCGATGCCCTCAACATACCCTTCGCCGCCCTCGACGGCCGGGTGAACGAACTCAAGAAACACCGCGAACGGCCCATCGTCGTCGCCTGCAAGATGGGGCAGCACTCCGGTACGGCCGGCACCATCCTCAGGAAGCACGGCTTCGAGAACGTCACCCGGCTTACGGGTGGCGTTACCGAGTGGCGCAACCAGAGCCTGCCGGTGGTGAAGGCATGACCGCCCAGGTGCGCCTGGAGCGCATTTACCTCAAGGACGCCTCATGGGAATCGCCGAGGAGCCCGCAGGTATTCACCGAGAACTTTCAGCCGGAAGTGCAGGCCGATATCAACACGCGCTCCACGCGGCTGGATGACGATCATTTCGAGGTGGTTCTCACGGTGACGCTGCGCGCAAAGCAGGACGGCGGCAAGACCGCGTTCATCGTGGAGATACAGCAGGCAGGGGTGTTTGCGGTGGAAGACCTCGAAGGAGAGATGCTGCAGCGCATGCTGGCCACCCTTGGCCCCACCACCCTCTTTCCCTACGCCAGGGAAGCGATCGACAACCTGACGCTGAAGGGTGGATTCCCCGCATTGCACATCGCCCAGGTCAATTTCGATGCCCTCTATCTGGAGGCGCTGCGCAAACAGCAGGAAGGGGGCCAGGGCCAGGACCTGGCCCAGGATCCGGAAATCACCCACTGACGCAAGCCGGTAACCGAAGGGAGCAAGCCCCTCCGGTTACCACCCTGCGCCCCCCGGGCGATCCGGCGCCAGGCCTCCTTAACCCGCATCTCTGACCGACTTTCTGCCGCGGACGCCGACGCGCTCGCCACACCTGCCCCTGCTCCCTCCGGGCGCCTTGGCGCCCCCGCGACAATTGTTGGCGAGATTTGCGGGTCAGAGATCCAGTTCGGCTATCTTGCGGGTCAGCGTATTGCGCCCCCAGCCGAGCAGTTCGGCGGCTTCCTTGCGCCGGCCTCCCGTGTGTTTCAGCGCCGTCAGAATCAGGGCGCGCTCAAAGGCCGGAAGCGCTTCGTCCAGGACGGGCCTGGTGCGGTTCGAGGCCAGGGCTGCCCCCACCCACTCGGCCAGCGCCGCTTCCCAGGAAAGCGCCCGGGGTTCGGCGCCTTCCCCTTTCAGTTCCGGAGGCAGGTCTTCGACCAGCACCCGGCGCCCCGTGACCATCACCGCCAGCCAGCGGCAGGTATTCTCTAGCTGACGAACATTGCCCGGCCACGGCAGATCGGACAGGTAGTCCAGCGTTTCGGCATCGAAATGCTTGGGTTCCTCGCCGATTTCCCGGGTGGCGCGCTCCATGAAATGGGCGGCGAGCAGCGGGATGTCCTCGCGGCGGTCCGCAAGCCCGGGCACATGCACGCGGATCACGTTCAGGCGGTGAAAGAGGTCTTCGCGAAACTTGCCCTTCTGCACCAGTTCCTCGAGTTGCTGGTGGGTCGCCGCGATGATGCGCACGTCCACCTTGATGGGGTCGTAGCCGCCCACCCGGTGGAATTCGCCCTCGGCGATGACCCGGAGCAGGCGGGTCTGCATTTTCATCGGCATGTCGCCGATCTCGTCGAGGAACAGCGTCCCGCCGTTCGATTGCTCGAAACGCCCGACGCGGCGCCCGGAGGCGCCGGTGAACGCCCCCTTCTCGTGGCCGAACAATTCCGATTCGATGAGTTCCCCCGGAATCGCGGCGACATTCAGCGGAACGAACTGGCGGAGCGCCCTGGGGCTGTGCTGGTGCAGGGCTTTCGCGATCAGCTCCTTGCCGCTACCGGAGGGGCCGTTGATGAGCACCGTGACATTGGAGTTGGAGAGCCGGCCGATGGCCCTGAATACCTCCTGCATGGCCGGTGCCTGGCCGATGATCTCCCCGTCGCCCTCGGCCGGGGTTTCGACTTCCGTACCGCTCTGCTGTCCGTGGGCAACGGCCCGCTGCACCGCCGCCACGGCCTCGTCGATGTCGAACGGCTTCGGCAGGTACTCGAACGCTCCGCCCCGGTAGGACGAAACCGCGCTGTCGAGATCGGAATAAGCGGTCATGACGATGACCGGCAGCTCCGGGTCGGACTCCCGCAGCCGCTCCAGCAGCTTCAGCCCGTCCATGCCGGGCATGCGGATGTCCGTCAGAACGGCTGCAGGACGGGCATCGGCCAGGGCGTCGACGACCAGATTGGCGTTCGCAAACGCCCGGATCGGGATGCCCGCGCGGCCAAGGGCCTTTTCCAGCACCCAGCGGATGGAACGGTCGTCGTCGACCACCCAGACGGCTGCCGAATCATTCGCCTTGCTCATGCTCAAGCGACCTCCACGTAGGTCAGCGGCAGGAGTACCGAAAACTGCGTGCGTCCCGGCCGGCTTTCGCACTCGAGCACACCGTTGTGGCGCCGAACGATGGTCTGCGCGATGGCAAGGCCCAGCCCGGTCCCGTGCGGCCGGCCACTGATCATGGGATAGAACATGCGGTCGATGAGTTCCTCGGGAATGCCCGGCCCGTTGTCGATGATGTCTATCTGGACCACGAGCCGGTGGCGTCGCCCGGCGATCGTGAACTGGCGCAGCGCCCTGGTGCGCAGCGTAATGCACCCCTCGCGCACCTCTTCGAGCGCTATGCAGGCATTGCTCACCAGGTTCAGCAGCGCCTGGATCAGCTGGTCCTCGTCCGCATCGACATCCGGCAGGCTGGGATCGTAGTCCCTGGACATGTGCAGTTGCGCCGGCGCCATGCCCGACTTCGCGATCCGCGCGACGTGCTCCAATACCCTGTGTACGTTTACCGGTGCGATCTTCAGGGGCCGGCTCGGCCCAAGCATGCTGTCCACCAGTTCGGTCAGGCGGTCGGCTTCCCGGATGATGACCCGGGTGTACTCGGCTAGATCAGGGCGGCCGAGTTCGCGGTCGAGCAACTGGGCGGCGCCCCGGATGCCGCCCAGGGGATTCTTGATTTCGTGCGCAAGCCCGCGGACGAGTTCGGCCGTGGTTTCCTGGACATTGATCAGGCGGTCGTCCAGGTTGATGCGCAGCAAGCGGTTCAGCGGCTGCACCTCGATGAGCAGGTCTCCCCCGTCGATGGGAACCACGGTGAGATCGACCACGAATTCCTCCCCGCCCGGCAGGAAGAGGTGCTGTTGCCGCAGGGTGAACGACCGTTCGTCGGCCGACCGGCCAGCCGGGTCGCCGAGAATGTTGCGCGGGTTCTGGAACAGCGTCTCCAGCGAAGCGCCAAGCACCCGTTGGCCGCTCACGCCGAACAGGTCTTCCGCCGCGGGGTTCACGAACTTGATGCCGAGCGATCCGGAGACCACCACAATCGCGATGGTCTGGTGTTCAAGCACCTGCTGGTCCAGGAAATTGGCGGGTGCGTTCACTCGTTCTACTGCCGGGAATACCGAACGGCCCGCCGCGCGCCACAGTGGATGATCCGCAACTGCAAAAAACGCCGCTTGCGGGAGCCTTGGCACGGAATCGGGAATTGGAAATTGAAACCCATGGTAAGAATACTGAGCAAGAATCGGTCCAGTTCCCACCCATGAAACTGGTATCACCTGAGGGTTTCATGCACCAAAGTAGTGCATGGTGCTTGTCAGGTCAATTCGAAGGCCTCATCCGCCAGTGCAGGCCAGTTCGTATGGGACATTCTCCAATCCGCTTTGTAGCTTCTATTCAACAGTCGCCGGCACTGGACAGCGAGTTCGTATACGGCGCTGTGCCATGCGCATCAGAAGACCGGCCGTCGGCGCGAGTGCGGCTAACGGTGCAGGCGGGAATAGCGCAGTAGGTGAAACGTGCTCGGCGTCCCAGTGAACAGGACCCGGCCCGCGTCGTCGGTGACCTGGAGCTGCAGGCTGTGCGTGCCTCGGTCGATATTCTCAAGCTCGAAAGAGGACGCCTTGCCTTCGACGCCCTGGAGAAATCCATCCAGCAGCAGTCGCAGGCGATGTCCCTCCCGCAATGGGGGATCGACGCGGGTCCGCACGGTCAGCATGCCGGCATTGCTGCGCACCGCCGAATCGTTGACGGGCGAGACGATCAGGGCTTGCGTGTAAGTCTCTGCGCCGTCGCCATTTGCCGGACCCTCGGGCAGAGCCGCGGAACTGGCGGCGCAGCACAGAAGCCCGGCTGTCACCAGCGCTTTATGCCAGTTGGCCAGATACCCGGTACCGTAGGGTTTCACCTGCGCATCGTCCAGAGTGCCTCATCACTCTTTCGGGCCGCAGGCCGCTTCGACACCCCCACCAAACAGCAGCACGACGAGGGCGGCCCCGGCGAGTCAGGATTGTCGCCGCCCTCGCTGTGCGTGTCTGTGCGATAAGTGCCTTAGACGGAGTAGTACAACTGGAATTCCACCGGATGGGTGCTGGAATTCAGAAGATCCACTTCCTCCTGCTTCAGCTCCAGGTAGCCGTCGATCATGGAGTCGGCGAATACATCGCCCGCCCGCAGGAAATCCCGGTCGGCATCCAGCGCCGCCAGCGCCTGTTCCAGCGAACTGGCGACGGTGGGCACGCCTTCCAGTTCTTCCGCCGGCAGGTCGTAGAGATCCTTGTCGAACGAATCACCCGGGTGAATCTCGTTCCTGATGCCGTCGAGGCCGGCCATGAGCATGGCGGCGAAGGTCAGGTAGGGATTGCCCGTGCTGTCGGGGAAGCGCACTTCAACGCGATAGGCCTTCGGGTTGCCCCCCTGGATGTAGGGCACGCGCACCGAAGCCGAGCGGTTGCGCGCCGAGTAGGCGAGCAATACCGGGGCCTCGAAACCGGGCACCAGCCGCTTGTAGGAATTGGTGCTGGCATTGGAGAACGCGCAGATCGCCCGGGCATGCTTGATGACGCCGCCGATGTAGAACAGTGCCGTCTCGGACAGCCCCGCATAGGCATCGCCGTGGAATACGTTGCTGCCACCGGAGAAGATGGACTGGTGCACGTGCATGCCGTTGCCGTTGTCGCCCACCAGGGGCTTCGGCATGAAAGTCGCCGTCTTGCCGTAGGCATCGGCGACGTTGTGCACGCAATACTTGTAGATCTGCACTTCGTCCGCCTTGCGCACCAGCGTGTTGAACTGCACGCCGATCTCGGCCTGGCCGGCTGTGCCCACTTCGTGGTGATGCACTTCGACCTCAAGGCCCATGGCCTGCATGGCGGAGCACATGGCCGAGCGCAGGTCAGCGCCGGAATCCACCGGGGGAACCGGGAAATACCCGCCCTTGACGCCCGGCCGGTGGCCGAGGTTGCCGCCCTCGAAGTCGGCGCCCGATTCCCAGGCGGCCTCTTCGGCGCTGATGGAATACATGGCGCCGCCCATCTCCACCTTGTACTTGACGTCGTCGAATACGAAAAACTCGCACTCGGGGCCGAAGAACGCTTCGTCGCCTATGCCCGTGGAGGCGAGATAGGCCTCGGCCTTCCTTGCGACAGCGCGCGGGTCGCGCTCGTAGGGCTGCATCGTCATGGGTTCGACGATGTCGCAACGCACGTTGAGCGTGGTCTCGTCCCGGAACGGGTCGAGAACCGGCGTCGCATCGTCCGGCATCAGGATCATGTCGGACTCGTTGATCGACTTCCATCCGGCAACCGAGGAACCGTCGAACATGAACCCGTCGGCCAGGGACTCCGCATCGACGCGATTCGCCGGAATGGTCGTGTGCTGTTCCTTGCCCCGCGGAGACGTGAACCTGAGATCCACCCATTTGACATCGTTGTCTTTGATTAGCTTCAGTGTGTTTTCTGACATCTCTCTACCTTTGAGAATGTTTTAGCCCAAGCGCCAAGCGAGCGCCGCTCCATTCAACGCGCCGGCCGCAACCAGGCAGGCCGCGCGCACCTCTTCCAGAAACCGGCTTCTTCGCCGGTCGCTGGGCCTCGGGAAATCTAGGCAATTTGCATGCCACGTCCCGCCCGTCAAGCATTTGACCGTTTCGGCCCCCAAACAGACGCACCGTTTTGGTGCGACAAAATGGCCCTTGCACCAATACCCGGCACGAGGACAAATACTGCCTTCGTCTGTTACGAGCCACCAAGTACTTTGACGCGAATGCGAAGTTCGCGCCCGTCCCGCTCCGTTTCCACCACCTCGTGGCCGTGGACCCTGCACCAGGCAGGGATGTCCTCCAGCGTCCCCGGGTCGGTGGCGAATACATCCAGCAGAGTGCCGGGACGCAAGGCCGATATCCTGTCCTGGGTCCTGATAACGGGAAGCGGACACAGTAACCCCCGAGCATCGAGGGTTTCAAGGGGGAACTGCGCCTCGCCGGCCATTCAGACGTGCCAGGCGGCGGGAATCTCGGATGGCGGCATGGGCGCCACGTTGAATTCGGTGCGGTCACCGCCCGGCTCATCGGCAACGACGGTTACGCTGGAGGCATCGCGCCCCTGGCTGTAGCGTGCCAGAACGCGTGCCGCGAGCTGCACATCCCCGCCGTCGGGCCTGCCGTCAATCAGGCAGAGCGGCCCCTTGTGGCTGGTGGGACGCAGCGCAACGAACTGCCGGCGGTAGCCTTCCAGGTAGGCGTTTTCGCCCTCCTCCCGGCCCACGATCAGCTTGAAATGCGGCGCCGGGCGAATGTGTCGCCCCACCTTGAGCAGCATGATGTCATCGAGTTCGTACTCGCGGCTGCCCCGGCTGTCCCAGAGATCGGCGAGTTTTCTGGAGTACTGCTCGTCGGTGAGGAAGCAGCAGCCGCCGGCGGGTTGCGCCCAGTCGGTGAATCCAAACTGTTCGGCCAGTGCCATCTGGGGCTTGCGGTTGCGGCCCTCGAATCCGTACAGCGCCTCCCGGTCGACCCAGCCTTCACGCTCCGGCAGTGTCGGCGGCAGGTTCCTGGCGCACAACGGGCGCAGCAGCCGGTCGTCGGCCCCGGACTCCCGGGCGATGACGCTCATGGTGTCGCGCCGCTGGCTCTTGGGGCGCTGGCCGATCACCTCGCCGGTGATCACGAAGTCGAATCCGTGCTCCTCCATGAACGACCAGGCCAGCGCCTTGCCCACCATGAATATCTTGCAGTCCAGGCAGGGGTTCAGGTTGCGCCCGTAGCCGTGCTTCGGCTCCAGCAGCACCTTCTTGTACTCCTCGATGACGTCGATGATGTGCAGCTTGATGCCGACCTGTTCCGCCACCCACAGGGCATTGTTGCGCTTGGGCCTCGCACGGTGTTTCGCACGAATCGCGTGGGTGTGGCCCTCGACGCAGAAACCGGTGAAGAAGTTGATGCCCTCGACGTGCACGCCCTGCTCCATGACCACCTTGGCCGCGAGCATGGAGTCGAGGCCACCGGAGATGAGCGCGACAGCCTTGATCGGTTTCGCCATAATCGCCGCCTGTCAGACCTCTAGCCCGACCTGTTCGTGAATGAACGTAACGAGGCTGGCAAGAGTAGTGAAATCACTGGGTGGCGCGCACCAGAGCGCGCGCAAGCGTGCTTGACAGCACGTTGAGCACGCGGCGGGAGCACGCCCAGTGATTTCGCTGCTATTGACGGCCGCAGTAGTTTATTCATGAACTGGTCGGGCTACGTTGCGAGAAAAGGTTTTCAAATCAGTCATGTGCATGCCCGCCGACCGTCTTCCGCCAACGGCAGGCCGCCTCGTTGGCACCGGGCCGCGCAGTGTAGTGCCAGACCGCATATCACGCAATGAAGCCGGGGGAACCCTAACTCATGCCCGCTCGGCGTTCGGGAAACTCATCTCTCCAACCAGTTGTTGCAAGAGCGTCGGATCTTTCCCGTTTTGAGGGTTTTGCTGCAACGCGTAACGGGGGCTTCCGTCACCGTCGATTCCACGGTGGTCGCGGAGGTCGGCGCCGGTCTGCTGGCGTTGGTGGGTGTCTTCCCCAACGATGGGCCGGAACAGGTCGCCTGGCTGGTGGACAAGACGCTGGGTTTGCGCATCTTCGCCGACGAGCACAGGCCCATGAACCGCTCCGTGCTCGACGTCGGCGGATCCATACTGGTGGTTTCCCAATTCACCCTGGCGGGAGACACGAGCCGGGGCAAGAGGCCCGGGTTCAGCCGCGCCGCGCGTCCGGAACAGGCCGAGCGGCTCTATGAAGCCTACGCCGACGGGCTGAGAGAGCGCTGTCAGGACGTGCAGACAGGCCGCTTCGGCGCCCACATGCAGGTCGCGCTGGTCAACGACGGCCCCGTGACGTTTCTACTGGAAAGGAATGGAGCGGGCTGAGAACGCCCCGTCAGTCAGTCCTTTCGCTGCGCTTCTCCGCGATGCGGGCGAACAGTATGCCCACCTCGAACAGCAGCCAGGTGGGTATCGCCAGCAGCAGCTGGGAGATGACGTCAGGGGGCGTGAGCAGCATCCCGCCGATGAAACACCCCACGATCACGTAGGGGCGTTTCCTGGCGATGCTGCTGGCCGTGCTGACGCCCGACCAGACCAGCAGCAGGGTCGCAATCGGAATCTCGAAGGCGAAGCCGAATGCGAAGAACATGGTCAGCACGAAGTCCAGGTAGCGGTTGATGTCCGTCATCATGGTGACGCCCACGGGCGTGACGCTTGCCATGAAGGCGAACACCAGCGGGAAAACAAGGAAGTAGGCGAACGCCATCCCCAAGTAGAAGAGCGCGATGCTTGAGCCCAGCAGCGGCCGGGCGAACCGCTTCTCGTGCTTGTACAGCCCAGGCGACACGAACGACCAGGCCTGGTGCAGCAGCACCGGCATGCCGACGAAGATCGCCGCGTATATTGCAAGCTTGAACGGGGTCAGGAACGGCGAGGCCACTTCCGTGGCGATCATGTTGCCGCCGTCCGGCAGGTGCGCCATCAGTGGCGCGGCCACCAGTTCGTAGAGATCGTTGGCAAAAAAGTAGATCGGCAGGAACAGGGCGAGCACCGCGAACAGCCCGCGCAGGATGCGCTGGCGCAGTTCGACGACGTGCGCCATGAAGGGCATCTCCGCGCTGTCGACCAGCGCATCGTGCTCGGCCGCATCCTCAACGGGCGTTTTGCGGTCCTCCGGGTTTGTCGAGTCAGGGTCGGAAGGCATGTATCTGGCGGGTCGGGCTAGACCTCTTGTTCGCGGATAAGGCCGTCACAGCGGTCACCTCACACCCGGTTACCGCTTTCATGTCGAGTTGGGGCATGGCCCCCTCAACCGCTGTCGGACCTGGCCGGTTGGGCCGGCGATTGGTCGGTCTCCACCGGCGGACCCTGCAGCGGCTCCGATGTTCGTGCATCCGCGGCCTGCGGGGGCGCGGGATCGATGGATTCGATGCGTGTGGCATCGGCAGCAGCACTGGTGGTCGCCTTCACCTCGCGCTCGATGCGCTTCATCTCCTCCATCACCGATTCGTTGTGCAGTTGCTTGCGCACTTCATCCATGCCGATCTCTTTCTCGATTTCGGCCTTGACCGAATGAAAGCTGCGGCGCATGCGGCCGAGCCAGAGACCGAGGGTACGCAATGCTTCGGGCAGGCGCTCCGGACCGATTACCAGCAGGCCGACGAGCGCCGACAGCAGCAGTTCCGGAAAACCGATATCAAACATGCGTTTCCTGTTTGGTCTCGGTCTTCTGCCCGGCGACTTCTCCGTCGATGACGCCCGGGTCCTTGTCCGCCTCGGCTTTCGCCTCCTCTTCGGTTACGGCCTTGCGGAACCCGCGTATCGCGTTGCCGAGATCGGAACCGATGTTCTTGAGCCGCCGGGGCCCGAATATCAGCAGGACGATGGCCAGAACGACCAGCAGTTCAGTGAGCCCGAATCCTCCAGGCATGGTCAGCCTCCTCGCAGAGCTACGGTGTCGGCGGATGAGACGGATGCGCCCTGCGCCGTTGACTGCGCCGCGACCGTCATCCCGCCGCCAGCCCCATTATAGGCGCGTTACCGGCGCCTTGCGTCTTTCGTGGCCGGTCTTCAGGCCCTGACCAGCAGGTAAGAGCCGACCGCGGCGCTCAACAGCCCGGCGGCAGCACCGAGCCCTTCCATGGTCGCCTGCATGGCAGGTTCCCAGAGCAGCACCATGGCGACCGCCATCAATGCCGCGCCGGACAGGCGCCGGCGGCGGCGTCCGCGATGCTGCCTGGCCAGGGATTCCTCGAGCTGGCGCACGCTCGCCTGCTGTTCCTTCAGCGCACTTTCGAGCCCGGACAGCTTGCGGCCCGTGTCGAGGATCAGGTCCGGGAGCCGGGGCAACTGCTCCATGATCTCCGGCGCCCGCTCGGCGAAGCCGCGCAGCATGGCCAGGGGCCCCACGCGTTCGCGCATCCACTCTTCCATGAAGGGTTTGGCGGTGCGCCACAGGTCCAGCTCCGGGTAAAGCTGGCGCCCGAGCCCTTCGATGTAGAGCAGCGTCTTCTGCAACAGCACGAGCTGCGGCTGTATCTCCATGTCGAACCGAGCTGCCGTACGGAACAGTTCGACCAGGAAGTGACCGAAGGAGATTTCGCTCAGAGGCTTGGCGAAGATCGGATCGCAGACTTCCCGTATCACCTGCTCGAATTCCCGCTGCTCGGTGCGCTGCGGTATCCATCCCGACTCGAAGTGCAGCCGCGCCACCTGCTCGTAGTCCCGGTTGAAGAAGGCGACGAGGTTGCGCGCCAGGTAGTCCTGGTCGCGCTTCTCGAGGTGCCCGATGATGGCGCAGTCGAGGGCGATGTAGCGTGGGTTCTCCGGGTCCTCGACATCGACGAATATGTTTCCAGGGTGCATGTCCGCGTGGAAGAAATTGTGCACGAACACTTGGGTAAAAAAGGTTTCCACACCCCGGTTGGCCAGCGTCTCCATGTTCGTGCCCCGGGCGCGCAACTCCGCCACGTCGCCGATCGGTACGCCCCTGACCCGTTCCAGCACCAGCACGTTGGGGCGCGTCAGGTCGTGGTGGACACGCGGAACGTACAGCAGCGTGGAACCGGCGAAATTGTCCCGCAGCCGCTGAGTGTTGGCCGCCTCCCTGATCATGTCCAGTTCGCCGAGCACCACCGTAGCGTGGTCTTCGGCCACCTCCGGCAGATGCAGCCGGCGGCTGGCCACGACATGCCGGTCGATCCAGCCGGCAAGCCACATCAGAACGTCGAGGTCGTCGCGGATGACCCGCTCCAGCCCGGGGCGCACCACCTTCACCACGACCTCTTCGCCGTCGTCCAGGACAGCGCCGTGCACCTGGGCAATGGATGCGGACGCCAGCGGTTCCTCTTCGAATCCCTCGATGCGAGCGCCGAACAGGTCGCCCAGGGCCGCTTCGACGATGGCCCGGGCATCCGCGCCGGGGAAGGGCGGCACATGATCCTGCAGCTTGGCAAGTTCGTCGGCGAAATCGGCTGGCAGCAGGTCTCGCCGTGTGGACAGCAACTGGCCGAACTTGATGAAGACGGGCCCGAGTTCCTCGAAGAACAGGCGCAGGCGCACCGCCGGGCCGTCACCCCGAGCCGGCACCCATCGGCCCGGCCAGGCCTTCAGCAGCAGGCGCGCGGCAACAGGCAATTCGTTCTCGAGCAGCGCATCGGCCGGGAGGACCGCATCAAGGCGATGGCGTGCGGCGATACGCGCGATCCGCAGCAGCCGGCGCTTCATTGCGGTGTGTCCTCCGGCGGCTCGGCAGCAGCCTCATTTTCCTGGCCATTCCCTTGCGCCGGTTCCCCTTCTTCGGCCTCCGCCACCTCGCCCCGGCCAGATTCCATGGTCTCCACACGGGCGGTCAGATTTTCTACATCCGCACGCAGAGCCTCGATGTCCTCCCGGGCATCGCCAAAGCGGTCGCGATTCACGAACGGCTGCGTCGGAACCTGGCGCCACGCCCGCGCCGCGCCTTCCGCTGCCGAACCGAGTACCGCGCCCGCCAGTTCCACGGCACCCAGGAGGTCGTCTCCGCGAATCGGCAGGGCCAGGCCCAGCGGCGCCAACTGCCGGAACAGTTCCGCCAGGTCCGCCGGTACCGCCGGATCGCCGTCGATTTCCACCCGTTCCGCCGCGCTGCCGTCCGGCGCCGCGAGCCAGGCGACCAGGTCCTGGAACCTGCCCCTGACCACGGCATGCGGCGAGTCGACCAGCCCCGGGGCCACCTCGATGCGCGCATCGCTCACCCGAACGGTGAACACCTGGGCAGGCCCGGTGCTTTCCACCTGAATCGAGCGGCCTTCCAGTGCCGCCAGGCGCTCCGTGCTGCCCTTGTCGAGGCGCAACGTGGCATTGGCCATCGATTCCGCCAACCGGGCGAACAGCGATTCGAGATCGGAGCCGAGGCTCATATCACGCCACCCCCCGGTGGATAGCTACAGCGCCGCCCAGCAGGTTATGGAACTCCACCTCGGCGAATCGCGCATCTTCCATCATCAGCTTCAACGCCTCCTGGGGCGGATGGCGGCGAATCGACTCGACCAGGTACCGGTAGCTGCCGCTGTCGCCGGCGACCAGCTGCCCGACGGCGGGCCAGAAGCTCTGCCAGCCCGTGGACAGCCCTTCGAGCACCGGGTTGAGTGGCTTGGAGAACTCCAGCACAAGCAGCACGCCGCCGGGCCTGAGCACCCGCCTTAACTCCCCCAGGGCTGCCTGCTTGTCGGTGAAGTTGCGCAGCCCGAAGCCAATCAGGGCGCAATCGAAGCCATCCGCGGCGAACGGCAGCGCCTCCGCTGCCGCCCGACAGAACCGTACCCCGGCGATACCCTCATCGAGCAGGCGATCGCGTCCGGCAGCGAGCATGGGCCCATTGATATCTGCCAGCACCACCGTGCCACGATCACCGACCAGCGGCGCCGCCAGCCGAGAGAGATCGCCGGTGCCGCCGGCGAGATCGAGCACCCGCTGGCCTTCGCGCAACCCTGCCATTTCAACCGTCATGCGCTTCAGCAGCCGGTGACTGCCCAAAGACATGAGGTCGTTCATCAGGTCGTAGCGATGCGCCACGGAATCGAATACCCCGCCCACCAGGCGGGTCTTCTCCTCCGGGCTCACCTCGCGGTCGCCGAAGCCGGTGGTGCGCTGCTCATCGCTCATGGGCCGGAGTTTACTCCCCTTGAACGCCGATGCTTACCCGCCCCGGCGGGCCGCAATCCGGATGGGCGGAACTCAGGTCTTCCGGGGCGTGAAGTGGCCGACCGGGATAGCGGGCAGCCGGGAGGCGTTGGCGGCCTTCAGGTCGGCCAGATAGTCCTGCCAGTACCGGTCCCGATGTTCGGCAAGGTCCTTGAGGTATTCCCAGGCATAGATGCCGGTGTCGTGACCGTCGTCGAAGGTCAGGCGGATGCCGTAATTTCCGACGGGTTCGATTTCGGCGATGGCCACCTGTTTCTTGCCGGTCTGCAGGCGCTTCTGCTCCGGGCTGTGGCCGCGCACCTCCGCCGAGGGCGAATACACCCTCAGGAGTTCAGCGGAAAGTTCCGAACTGGAGGGCCCGTACTCCAGCACCAGGGTCTTGCTGCGTTTGCGGTAGGTGATGTTGGAAGGCCGCACGACGCTGGCCGCTTGCACTCAGAGGATGTATCGGGAGAGGTCCTGGTCTTCCACCAGGGCCTCGAGGTGTTTGTCGACGTACGCGGCATCGATGTTTACCGGCGTGCCGGGTGAGTCGCCGGCGGAGAACGAGACTTCGTCCAGCAGCCGCTCCATCACCGTGTGCAGCCTCCGGGCGCCGATGTTCTCGGTGTTCTCGTTGACCTGGCAGGCGAGTTCGGCGATGCGCTCCAGCCCGTCCGTCGTGAACTCGATGCCCAGGTTTTCCGTACCCAGAAGCGCCTGGTATTGCTCGGTGAGCGAGGCATCGGGTTCAACCAGGATGCGCTTGAAGTCGTCGGCGGTCAGGGCCGAGAGCTCGACCCGGATCGGCAATCGGCCCTGCAGTTCCGGAATCAGGTCCGAAGGCTTGGAAACATGGAAGGCGCCGGAGGCGATGAACAGGACATGGTCGGTCTTCACCATGCCGTACTTGGTGGAAATCGTGCAGCCTTCGATCAGCGGCAGCAGGTCGCGCTGCACGCCCTCGCGGGAGACATCCGCTCCGACCGCGTTGCTGCGCTTGGCCACCTTGTCGATCTCGTCAAGAAAGACGATGCCCGTCTGCTCGACCGCCTCGACCGCCTGGGCCTTCACTTCGTCCTCGTTGATGAGCTTGGCCGCCTCCTGCTCGCGCAGCCGCTTGTAGGCCTCCTTGATCTTCATGCGCATGGAACGCTTCCGGCCCGAGCCCAGGTTGCCGATCATGCCCTGCAACTGGCTGGTCAACTCCTCCATGCCGGGCGGTGCCATGATCTCCACACCCACCGGCATCGCCTCGATCTCGATTTCGACCTCCTTGTCGTCGAGTTCGCCTTCCCTGAGCTTCTTGCGGAATATCTGCCGGGTCGCCGATGACTTGTGGGAATCGTCGCCGTCGGTGTTGAACCCGGCGTTGCGGGGCTCCGGCAGCAGCGCGTCGAGCACGCGTTCTTCCGCCTCGTCGTCGGCGCGGTGCTGCACCCTGGCAAGCTGCGTTTCGCGCAGCATCTTCACCGCCACGTCGGCGAGGTCGCGGACGATGGACTCCACGTCCCGCCCCACATAGCCCACTTCCGTAAACTTGGTGGCCTCGACCTTGATGAAGGGCGCGCCGGCGAGCCGCGCCAGGCGCCGCGCAATTTCCGTCTTGCCGACGCCCGTCGGGCCGATCATGAGAATGTTCTTCGGGGTGATCTCTTCGCGCATCTCCTGGTCGAGCTGCATGCGCCGCCAACGGTTCCTGAGCGCAATGGCGACCGCCCGCTTGGCGGCATCCTGGCCGATGATGTGCTTGTCCAGTTCGTGGACGATTTCCCTTGGCGTCATCACCGAGTTCTTCTGCATGTCGTATCGTCCGTCGGTCCAGTGAGCTAGCCGGCGGCCAGGCTTTCGATGGTGCGGCTGTGATTCGTGTAGATGCAGATGTCGGCGGCAATGCCGAGCGCCTTCTCCACGATCTCCACGGCGCCGAGGTCCGTGTTTTCGATCAGTGCCCGGGCCGCGGCCTGTGCGAAGGGCCCGCCCGAACCGATGGCGATGACTCCCGATTCCGGCTCGATGACATCGCCCGTGCCGCTGATCATCAGGGTCGCGCTGCCGTCCGCCACGATGAGCATGGCTTCGAGGCGGCGCAGCACCCGGTCTGCGCGCCAGTCCTTGGCCAGTTCCACCGACGCGCGCATGAGATTGCCCGAGTACTTGTCCAGGGCCTGTTCGAACCGTTCGAACAGCGTAAACGCATCCGCCGTGCCGCCCGCGAATCCCGAAAGGATCTTGTCCTGGTACAGGCGCCTGACCTTGACGGCGTTGCCTTTCATGACCGTGTTGCCGGCGGACACCTGGCCGTCGCCGCCCAGGGCGACGCGGCCGTCACGCCGTACGCAGAGTACGGTCGTTGCGTGTATGGGTTCCATGACCGGCGATAGTGGTGGCAGTGCGGGGCACTTTCAAGGTGTCACCCGGGATTGATGCGTATGGCGGACAGGTTCTGCTCGCGCAGGCGGGCCATGATGCCGTCCGCCTTCTCCGCCGAGTCGATGGGGCCCACGGTGACCCGGGTCCAGGTGCCGTCTCCCAGCACGACCTGGCCCAGGCTGACCGGCAGGCCCTGCAGCAGCAGCCGGGCACGGAGCTGGTCCGCTTCGCCGGCATCGCGGAATGAGGCGGCCTGGATGTAGATCTCGGTGATCCGGACGGGAGCCGCCTGCACCGGTGCGGATTGCACGTCGCCGGACGGCGCCGGCGCTGCCTCAGGGCGGGATGCCGGAGGCGCGTCGCTGGTTCTCGAGCCCGGGGTGCCGTACGACTCCGGGTTGACCGGCACGGGTTCGCGCAGGAGTTCAGGAAACTCGAAGACGACTTCAAGGTCCTCCTGGCCAGGCGTAACGTCGGGCAGCCTGGCGAACTGTTCGGAGACGAGTTCCGGGGCGAGCAGCGCGAGGGCGACGGCGCCCGCACCGAGGATCGCGCCGCCAAGGAAGCTGGGGCCGTGCAGCCCCCGGCGTTTCTTCGATGTTCTCTTGCTCGTGCTGCGCTTAGCGGCCACGCGTTCGTCTGGCTTTCCCTTGCCGGCCTCTTGTTGCCTGGATTCAACTGTCGGCGCCGCACCCGGGTTCGCCATGCGCGCCCGGGAAACCCCGCCGCCGTCACCCATAAGTTTAACTCCGTTCGCTGCCCGGGGCAGGATTCCTTCGGCCGGCGCGGGACACATCCTGCATTGGTGCGCCGCGCAAACTGCGAATTACGAAAACTCACGGGACAGGACACCGTTTCGCTACGTACAATTCCCCGATGGCCGTACTGCGCAGCAAGATCGATACCGGGTCCCCGGATTTCAGGGCCAACAGCGAACATCACCGCGCACTGGCCGCGGATCTACGGGAACTCACCGCCAGGCTGGCATTGGGTGGCGACGAGCGGTCCCGGGAGCGGCACACCTCGCGCGGCAAGCTGCTGCCCCGGGAACGCCTGGAGGGATTGCTCGACCCGGGCACGCCGTTCCTCGAGATCGGCCTGCTCGGCGGCTACGAGGTCTACGATGACTGGCCCCCCGGCGGCGGCATCATCACCGGCATCGGCCGCGTGGCGGGGCAACCCTGCGCCATCGTGGTCAACGATGCGACCGTCAAGGGCGGCACCTATTACCCCATCACCGTAAAGAAACACCTTCGCGCCCAGGAGCTTGCCGCCGAAAACCACCTGCCCTGCATCTACCTGGTGGATTCCGGCGGCGGTTTCCTGCCCCTGCAGGACGGCATCTTTCCAGACCGCCGCCATTTCGGGCGCATCTTCTACAACCAGGCGAACCTGTCCGCCGACGGCATTCCCCAGATCGCCGTGGTGATGGGGTCGTGCACCGCCGGCGGCGCCTACGTGCCGGCCATGTGCGACCAGGTGGTCATCGTGCGCAACCAGGGCACCATCTTCCTGGGCGGGCCGCCGCTGGTGAAGGCGGCCACCGGCGAAGAGGTGGATGCCGAGTCCCTGGGCGGGGGCGACGTGCACAGCAGAACCTCGGGCGTGGCCGACTACCTGGCCGCCGATGACCGTCATGCCCTGGCGCTGGCCCGGGAGATCGTCGACAACAGCCACCTGCGCTACCGGCCCACGGTGAAGACACGGGACCCGGTGGAACCGGCAGCCGACCCCTCCGAACTCTACGGCGTGCTGCCCAGGGATACCCGAACGCCCTACGATGTCTACGAAGTGATCGCCCGCCTGGTGGACGGCAGCGAGTTTCACGAGTTCAAGCCGCTCTACGGAGAAACCCTCGTCTGCGGCTTCGCCCACATCGATGGTTACCCGGTCGCCATCCTGGCGAACAACGGCATCCTGTTTTCAGAATCCGCGCTCAAGGGCGCGCACTTCATCCAGGTAGCCGACCGGCGGGGCATTCCGCTCCTCTTCCTGCAGAACATCACCGGCTTCATGGTGGGCAGGAAGTACGAGAACGAGGGGATCGCCAAGAACGGGGCCAAGATGGTCACCGCCGTGGCCTGCGCCAGGGTGCCGAAGTTCACCGTGGTCATCGGCGGCTCCCACGGCGCCGGCAACTACGCCATGTGCGGCCGTGCCTATACCGGCAACATGCTCTGGACCTGGCCGAACTCCCGCATCTCGGTCATGGGCGGCGAACAGGCCGCTCACGTACTCGCCACCGTCCGCCGCGACGGCCTCGAGGCGCGCGGCAGAAGCTGGCCCCAGGAGGAACAGGACGCCTTCATGGAAGGCATCAGGGACCAGTACGAAGCGCAGGGTCATCCCTACTACGCGAGCGCGCGGCTGTGGGACGACGGCGTGATCGACCCCGTCGACACCCGCCGGGCCCTTGGGCTGGCGCTGGCAGTGGCCTGCCGAAAGCCGGAGCAGCCGAAATCCCGCTTCGGCGTTTTTCGGATGTAGGCGGTTCGATGCATTGCCCTCACCCCCCATTCCCTGGACCTCACCAACGCAAGCCGCAGCACAGGCCGTCCGCCGGCCCCGGACGGGCGCGATGACAATAGGTACCCTGCTCATCGCCAACCGGGGCGAAATCGCCTGTCGGGTCATTGCCACCGCCAGGCGGCTGGGGATGCACACGGTGGCGGTCTATTCCGATGCCGATGCCGGCGCATTGCATGTCCGGCGCGCCGACAGCGCGTTTCGCATCGGCCCGGCGCCCGCCGTGGAAAGTTATCTTGACATCGAAGCCGTGCTCGCCGCTGCGCAGCAAGCCGGGGCCGATGCGATTCATCCCGGGTATGGATTCCTGAGCGAGAACGCCGAATTCGCCGATGCCTGCGCTGCGGCAGGGATCGCCTTCGTCGGCCCCTCGAGCGCCGCCATCCGCGCCATGGGTTCCAAGGTGGAGGCCAAGCGCCTGGTGGCGGCGGCGGGCACGCCGGTGGTTCCCGGCTATCAGGACGACGACCAGGACGATGCCGTACTCGCGGCCGCCGCCCGCGAGCTTGGGTTTCCACTGCTGATCAAGGCTTCCGCCGGGGGCGGGGGTAAGGGCATGCGGCTGGTTGAAGCGCCGGAGGAATTCGCGGGCGCCCTGGAAGGGGCACGTCGCGAAGCGGCCGCCGCCTTCGCCGACGAGAAGATGTTGCTGGAACGCTACCTGGTGGACCCGAAACACCTGGAGGTGCAAATCCTGGCCGATGCGCGCGGCAACACCGTCGGCGTTTTCGAACGGGACTGTTCGGTCCAGCGCCGGCACCAGAAGGTCATCGAAGAGGCGCCGGGCCCGACGGTGGACGAACCCTTGCGCCGGCGTCTGCTGGAAGCTGCGGTCAATGCGGCGAAAGCCATCGGTTACACGGGTGCGGGTACGGTCGAATTCATCGCCGATGGCCGGGGGGACGACACCGCCTTCTATTTCATGGAGATGAATACCCGGCTGCAGGTGGAGCACCCGGTCACCGAGGCGATAACCGGCCTCGACCTGGTGGAATGGCAGTTGCGCATCGCCGCCGGCGAACCGCTCGACATCGAGCCCGAGGCATCCGGCCACGCCATCGAAGCACGCCTGTACGCGGAGAGCCCGGCCAGGGGTTTCCTGCCCTCCGCGGGCAAGCTGCTGCGACTGCGCTTTCCCGACAACGTTCGCGTCGACACCGGCGTGCACCAGGGCGATTCCGTACCGGTGCACTACGACCCGATGGTAGCGAAGCTGATCGCCCACGGGCCATCCCGGGAGGCGGCACGCCGCGATCTCATCGAAGCCCTGGCAAAGACCGAGATAGCGGGCATCGAGCACAATGCCGGGTACCTGCGCAACCTGCTTGCCCATCCCGAATTCGTGGCGGGCGACTACGGCACCCATCTTGCCGACAACATCCACGAAGCCGTGACCCCGGGGCTCGAGGACCTGCACTGGGCACTGGCCGCGCTGGCCGCAATGCCGGGCGGCGCCGGTCCCTGGTCCCGGGCCGATGGCTGGCGCGTCAATCAGCCGGCGCGTATCGAGGTGCTGCTGCAGCAGGGCGGCACGCTCCGGGCCGTAGGCTTCCACCCCGGCCGGGTCGTGGTCGGCGATGCCTCATTCAGCGTCGAAGATCTGGATTCGGGTACCCACTCGCTGGTCGTCCGCCTGAACGGAAATCTTCACGAAGCGGGGTTGCTTCGGGACGGCAGTGCCATCCACCTGATGCTCGACGGCGAAACCTCCGTCTTCCAGTGCGTACAGGACCAGACGGCGGGCCAGGCGGCCCTGCTCGACGGCGCTGACCGCATCGTCTCGCCCATGCCCGGCCAGGTGATCAGCCTGGCCGTTGCCGTGGGCGACGATGTGGAGGCCGGCGACCTGCTGACCGTCATCGAGGCCATGAAGATGGAGCACAGCGTGCTTGCCCCCTGCGCCGGCGAGGTGACCGCGGTGCACTGCGCCCCGGGCCAGCGTGTCGACGAACACGCCAGATTGCTGGAACTCGAACCTCGACAGTAGCCTGACCTCGGCCAGCTTTCCGCTGGACCTCTCATTCGCGGACAGGGTTCTCAAACGAGTCGATACCGCA
This sequence comes from Pseudomonadales bacterium, assembly GCA_963663395.1. GTDB lineage: Bacteria > Pseudomonadota > Gammaproteobacteria > Pseudomonadales > Azotimanducaceae > Azophilus. The sequence goes on along the minus strand of OY760226.1, from coordinate 692,777 downwards.
CCCGGTCGCTGTTTTCTCGTCGGGCTGGGGTTTCGTCCCGTTAGCCCGAGTTTACCGTGCGCCGTGCAAAGGCTTCATTCCTCAGCGGGTGCGAATCCCGCCCGGCAATTGTCGCTCCAGCCGGTAGCAGTCGGAGCGGGCGAAGGAGGTAACGACATCGTCTGAAGCACTCCGAAGAAAAGGACCGCCATGGGCGGTTTAGCGAACATGCGGGCCGCAACGCGAGTGAACGCTGAGCAGGCCTCGAAAAGGGTAATGCGGAAGCCGACCCGGCGGTAATACGGGGAAGGCTGCCATCGGCAGGGAAGCGAGCGACGGACGCACCAGCCGGTTCCGCCGGGGTATTGGCGGTGGCACGCATGTAGGAGGGGGATGGATGCAACACGGGAAACCCTGTCGGTGGTGTGCACGCACCAACCGGAATCCCGCGAGGGGCAGGCCGGGCCGGCAGGGTGGCGGAGAGGCTCGTAGTACTGAAGACGCCGGGTAATGCCGGTCGAGGAAAGGGGCCTCAGGCGAGGAGCGATGTCGGAAGGAAGAAGGCTGGCGGGAGTGGCAATGCCTGGACCCCGCGAAAGGGCAAGGATTCCGGAAGCATCCCATGCATAAGCGAAGGAGCCGAGCCGTAAGGGCTCGATGCTGTCGAGGCGTGAACAGGCTCGATGGCTCGCCGGACAGGCGACACTACGCAGAGCGGGCGCCGTGCAGCATCCGTAGACGATGTCGGAATTCACCGATCACCTGCGTATCCGTTTCGCCCCGGCGATCCGTGTGCGAGGCGCATGATCCTGCTGGAGAGCCCGGTGCCGGAAATCGGCACGCCGGGTTCGGGGAGCAGGGGCTGGAAACGTGACATAAGGTCGGCGCGCCAGCCCTTGACTCCACAACGAAAAAAATAAACTGTTGTATCTCAACAAGTTAGGTTGGCCGAATCGCGCGTATGGCACTACATTCGTGCCCAACGTGATGGTTTCCCCTCAGATGACTGCCTGGTGTGTCCCCCCGGCTGAGGAGGCGATGCCCAAGGCATCGAGGATGGCCTTCTGCTGCGGTTCCGGGCGCGTCGCCTTGCGCACATGCAGCGTGCGTCCGTCGGCACGCCTGAACGTCGCGGTCACGCGCTGACGGCCGCCGAGAATCCGTTTGAGCGTCGTCCAGCTCGCCGTGCGGTTGGACTCGTCGCCGCGCTCGGCCAGATGGTTGCGAATCACCTGGACCAGTTGGTAGGCGATCACCGTGATGAACAGATGACCCTCGGCACGGCGCGGCTTGCGATGATGGATGGGGCGCAGGCCCAGTTCGGATTTCAGGGAACGGAACACCGCCTCGACATCCGTGAGCAGGGTGAAGGTGCGCCACAGGCGCTCTTCGCTGAAGTCGGTCTCGTTGCTGCGCAGGCAATAGACGCCCGGATGGGTGAGCATCGTCCCGGCCACCGGGTTGCGGCGGTAGATCACCGCCACGGCCCGTTTGCCGCTCTCGTCGGTTGCCACCGTGATGTCATAGTGTTGGCCGACACCGCGGCTCTTCTCCACCAGTCGACCGATGCGTTTCCAGATCTTTTCCGGCTTCTTCTGCGTGCGCGGCCGCGACAGCCCCTCGTTGATCGCATCGAGGTCCTGCTCCAGGCGTTGCGCAAACCGCTTGGCCATGCCGCGCTCCTTCTCCGCACGCTGCTCGGAATAACAGTACAAGCGCACCTCGCCCGCCTCGGTATCGTCCACCTTCTCCAGATGCACCACCCCGCCGCTGCGGGTGCGATGGGCGAGTGCCGCCTCGGGCTCGAAGCGGCGCTTGCGCTCGCGCGAGACCACGATGTAGCGGTACCCGTTCGCCTTCAGCCAGTCGACCTGTTGCTCGGTGGCGATGCCCCGGTCGAGCACCACCCGCGACCCCGGCGGTGCCCCGAGCGCGTCCAGCATGCCGGAAAGCGTCCGGTGTTCCTTGACGTTGCCCGCAAACACCCGGGAACGCCGCACAAAACCACCCCCGTCCAGCACCAGCCCCAGGGTGAGCAGCTTGCAGTCGCTGCGCTTCTCCTTCGAATGACCCCGCCGCGCCTCGGGCTGATCCGCTACATCGCCCTCATAATAGGTGTTGGTCAGATCGTAGAGCGTCACCGTCGGCGTCAGGTCGAACAGGTCCATGGCACGGTCGAACAGATGCGCCTCGATCGCTTCGCGGTGGGCAACCAAGGCATCCGAGGCCCGGTACAACTGCATCGCCCCCATGGTCTCGAAGTCCACACCCAGCAACTCCCCCAAGGCACTGCGCTCGCGCAGCCAGGCGTGCGTGGCCCGCTCCGAGGCCGGGTACGCCAGCCGCGCCACGATCGAGGCCACCGCCGCCGTGCACAGCGACGCGTTGATGCCCAGGGTCGACAGCAACTCCATCAGGCCCAACCGCTCGACCGCCCACAGCCCCACCTGCTCGACGCCCACACTGCGCGGGCGCGTCAACTCGAGCGACGCCACGTCCACACGGACCGGATCACGCACCGCTTCGGCGTCCCCCGCCCGGCCGCGGGCCAGCAGTTGTGCGGCGATCCGTTGCGCTTCTTCCTCGACGGCAGCCGGCGTATCGTCGATGAGCGGCGCCTGGCCGTTCAAGATCTCGTCGATGCGCCGGCAGAGCTCTGGCCATTCCGCTTTGGGCAGGTCGAAATCGCTACCGAGGTTCAACAACGTGCGCTGGCGGACCTTGGCGCCGTCGCGTTGACTGTGCACGAGGCGGTGGGAGTGGTAGTCCTGGCCGCCGGTGCGGCGGGTGAGGGTACGGCGGATGAACATGGGTGGTGACGGTAGCGGGGCCGGCCACGCATGTCAACACTAATCTATTTATTATGGCACTACATCAACCAATCCACCCCGCCAGGAACCGGAAAACAACGAGTTGCCGACCCCGAAACCGTCAATCACGGCAAGATCGGGCGAAAATCACGGGGTTCTTGTGGAGTCAAGGGCTGGCGCGCCGACCTTATGTCACGTTTCCAGCCCCTGCTCCCCGAACCCGGCGTGCCGATTTCCGGCACCGGGCTCTCCAGCAGGATCATGCGCCTCGCACACGGATCGCCGGGGCGAAACGGATACGCAGGTGATCGGTGAATTCCGACATCGTCTACGGATGCTGCACGGCGCCCGCTCTGCGTAGTGTCGCCTGTCCGGCGAGCCATCGAGCCTGTTCACGCCTCGACAGCATCGAGCCCTTACGGCTCGGCTCCTTCGCTTATGCATGGGATGCTTCCGGAATCCTTGCCCTTTCGCGGGGTCCAGGCATTGCCACTCCCGCCAGCCTTCTTCCTTCCGACATCGCTCCTCGCCTGAGGCCCCTTTCCTCGACCGGCATTACCCGGCGTCTTCAGTACTACGAGCCTCTCCGCCACCCTGCCGGCCCGGCCTGCCCCTCGCGGGATTCCGGTTGGTGCGTGCACACCACCGACAGGGTTTCCCGTGTTGCATCCATCCCCCTCCTACATGCGTGCCACCGCCAATACCCCGGCGGAACCGGCTGGTGCGTCCGTCGCTCGCTTCCCTGCCGATGGCAGCCTTCCCCGTATTACCGCCGGGTCGGCTTCCGCATTACCCTTTTCGAGGCCTGCTCAGCGTTCACTCGCGTTGCGGCCCGCATGTTCGCTAAACCGCCCATGGCGGTCCTTTTCTTCGGAGTGCTTCAGACGATGTCGTTACCTCCTTCGCCCGCTCCGACTGCTACCGGCTGGAGCGACAATTGCCGGGCGGGATTCGCACCCGCTGAGGAATGAAGCCTTTGCACGGCGCACGGTAAAGATGGGTTAGTCACCCTGCAGGCTGTCGAGCGCCAGTTCCAGAAAATCGGCGTTGTCGAAGTCTTCGGGTTCCGCGGTACCGTGGTAGTTGTCGCCCTCCCGTACGGAGCGGCCATCGCCCTGTTTCGTATACCGGCTGAAACGGGTGACCACCAGGTCAGCCTCCGGGTAGACGGCGACGATCTGCCCGTGCAGGCCGAACGCGCCGATGCCGCCGCTGCCGGCGGACCACCAATAGAACCGGTATCTGCCCTCCGAGGCGGGTCCGGTGCTCTGCTCCATCCAGTCGCCTGACAGAACCGTCGTGCCGTTCCACTCGCCGCCACGGGCAAACAGCAGGCCGAACCGGGCAAAGCCGCGCGGCGTGGCATCGAGGCAACAATAGGTCATTGCGTGGCCGGCGCCATCGGCCCACCAGTCTCCCGAGAACCCGATGGTGGCGCCGATCCTCTGGTCGAGATAGGCGCCGGCCGGCATCCCCGTTGCGGAACGGATGACCTCCCCGGCGATCATCACGTCCGCGTTCGAGTAGTCGTAGTGCCTCTCGCCCGGCTCGCCGACGAGTTCGCGGTCCAGCGAGAACTGCAACTGGTCTTGCGCGTCGTAGAGATCGGTACCGTCAACGGTATCGAGCGCGGTGCGCAAGGTCATCAGGTGTTCCAGGGTGATTGCGGACTTGTCGGTGTCGCGCCACGCCGGTACGAACTCCGATACGCGCTGGTCGAGATTCAGGATCAGGCCATCGTCGAGGGCCGCTCCCACCAGGGCGCTGGCAAGACTCTTGGCAACAGACCAGCTCGTGGCGAGGTCGGCCGCTTCCCGGTCTTCCGAGTAACGTTCCGCAACGATGTAACCGTTCCGGACCAGGAGCACCGCGCCCGTGTCGTTTCCGGCCCGGAAGGCATAGTCCATGGCTGCGTCGATCCCGTCCGGACACAATCCCTGGGATTCGGGGCTTCTGGACTCCCACTCCATGTCGGGCCAGGTCCGCTCATACGGCCCGCCGCTTACTTCGACGGAACAACCGTCGGTGCCGGCCGGGGTATCGCTACCGCCGCCGGTTCCGGCGGGCGGAGGGGGCGGGGCCGGCTCGCTGCCGCCACTTCCGCCCCCGCAGGCGCCCAGAAGAACCAGCGCCGCCAGGGCAAGCCCCGCCGTACGGGCACGTCCTTGCCGGGAAAGCCCGCGTTTACCGATCGACCGGGCCGGGCTCTGGAACATCGCTACGCCTGTTACGCCCCAGCCTTCGGCCCCGGAAACGATTTGATCAGTTCGTACCAGCCCGACCCGTTGACCTTCAGCGGCACACCGCCCAGCCTGGCCGCGGTTTCCATGTGATTGCGCCGGCCTTCCCAGGCATCGGGGTTGGCCTGCCATTCGTTGAGCACGCGCTCCGCCTCCTCGTAGCTCGGCGCCTCGACCTCGTAGAGAGACAGGTAGCCGGAAACCGTTTCGCCGTCGAGGTGCGGACCGCTCAGCTTGAACACGCGCCCGCTGACGAAATTCGGGCACTTGGCCGTGTCCTCGATGTGCTGGTCGACAAACCATTCCTCGAACGCGGCCTCATCGCCGGGACCCGGCGGCTCGCAAAGGCCGATAAGTATGAATTGCGGCATGTTGCTCTGACTCCTCCTTCAAAAAAACCAGTTTCTCCCGTGGCGGGGGACAACAAATGAACCGGAAGACCCTCCGGCGACTGAAACAACGGCACCAAGGCTGGCGCTAATGCCGTTCCCGCCGAACCATTACTTCGTAACGCCCCTTCGGGCCAATGAACGACGAAGCCACCCAACTCACCAGGCTGACAACAATGGACCCGAACACGGCGCTGAAGAAACCATCGACCGAGAAGCCGGAAACGAACCAGTCGGCCAGTTGCAGCATGGCGGCGTTGACGATCAGCAGAAACAGCCCCAGCGTGACCAGCGTGAAGGGCAGCGTGAGCAGCACGATCAGCGGACGGATCAGCGCATTTATGAGACCGAGTGCGATCGCCGCAAACATCAGCGAGCCGAACGATGCGACATGAATGCCGTCCACGAGCTTGCCCGCCACCCAGATTCCCAAGGCAATGATCAGGGTACGAACGATGATGCCCTTCACGCCGGTCTCCACTGTTGATTCGCATTGACAATACCACCTGCGGCGCCGGCCTGTCCCGCGTGCCGGAACGCACGCGCGCCAATCCCGGGCAGACCCCCGGCGACCGTCTAGCAGCCCGACTTTCCCCCACCTCGCCCAGGCGCGATAATCGATACAGGGCAGGACTGCGATTGCCGTCGTCGTCGCTCGTGTAGACCATCGGTCCAGGGAGGATCAATACATGAACGCGCAAACGGCCGGCCCGGTGACACTGGTCCTCGCAATTACCCTGCTCGCCCCCGGCATCCAGCCGGCCCGGGCGCAGGACGATGCGGTGCTCGAGGAAATCATCGTCACCGCTCAGCGCCGCGAACAGAACATCCAGGAAGTGCCGGTGGCGGTCACCGCCTTCACGGGCGATGCGCTGGAAGCTGCCAACATCACCGAGGCCGCCCACTACCTCAACCTGACGCCGAACGTCAGCTACACCGAGGACGGGCAGGTGGGCAGCCGCGGCATCAGCATCGCCATGCGCGGCGTGAGCAACATCAATACCGACGAGACCTCCTTCATCCAGTCCATCGGCGTCTACCTGGACGAGTTCAGCGTCGCTTCCGTGGGCCAGGGAACCATCAATCCGCAACTGCAGGACCTGGAACGCATCGAGGTGCTGCGCGGCCCCCAGGGCACCTATTTCGGCCGCAACGCCGTGGGCGGCGCCCTCAACCTCACCACCCGCAAGCCCGCCGAAGATTTCGACGCCAGTCTCAGCATTGGCGCCCGCTCCTTCGAGGGCGCAAGCGAGCAGTACGACTTCAGCGGCATGGTGAACCTGCCGGTCGCGGAGACCTTCTTGCTGCGCGCCGTGCTCTACTACGAGGATTCCGGCGGCCTGGTGGAGAACATCGTCCCCGGCGGCGGCGACTCAGGCCACGAATACGTCATGGGGCGCGCCGCCGCCCGCTGGCTGCCGGACGACGCAACCACCGTCGACGTCATGTGGATGGTCACCGACGAGCAGCAGGGGCACGACGAGAACGTGCCGTCGGGAGTCTGGGACACCGACTCGGTCGCCACCTTCCTGTTAAACGGCCCATCCGGCGGCCTCACCGACCCGGTGGACCCGGGTACCGGGTTCTGGCCCGATAACCGTAACAAAACCGGCCGCTCGGCCATCGGCGAGAAGAACGACAACACCACCCTGACGGGTATTCTCAAGGTCAGCCGCGATCTTTCCGAGGCGGCCACGCTGAACTGGATCACCGGCTGGATCGACACCGACACCGACCGGGTGTTCGACAACGACCTGGTTCCCGAGAACGTGGTTTTCCGCGACCAGACCCGGGACGGCACGTCCTTCAGCACCGAGGTGCGCGTCGATGCATCGACCGATACGCTGGACTGGACCCTGGGCGCCATGTACGCCCGGGACGAGAAGACCGTCGACAGCAACGTGCAGTTGGGAACGACGACCACTGTCGGCGGCGTGGACCACGCTGCAATCGGCTCGCTGCCGCCCACCTTCCTGAACGATGTCTTCGGCCGGCCGTTCTGCCTGGCCTGCCAACGGGACGACTTCGAACTGAAGAGCATCGCGGTATTCGCCGACCTCACCCTTGAGGTCAGCGACCGCCTCGATCTCACCCTGGGCGGGCGCTACACCTCCGACGACGTCGACTACGCCTTCTTCCCCCTGGGCCCGACCGGCGGGCCGCGCTGGCCCAACGACATCGTGCCGACGGCACAGATCGGGAACGACAGGACATTCGACAACTTCTCCCCCCGCATTGCCGTTGCCTACGAGGTTTCCCCGGAAGCCACCCTGTACGGCACCGTCTCCCGGGGTTACAAGGCCGGCGGCTTTTCGCTCGGGCGCAACGGCGCCGACAACTCCGCCATCGACGAACCGTTTGCCGCGGAGAAGTTGTGGAACTACGAACTGGGCGTGAAGTCCACGTTGCTCGACGGACGGGCGCGCTTCAACGCCTCGGCTTTTTACGTCGATTGGACAGACCTGCAACTGGAGACATTCTTCTTCCTGGTGCCCGGCGACCCCACCACCAACGTCGAACTCACCATCAACGTCGAGGAAGCGCGCGCCGTCGGATTCGAGGCGGAACTGGCGGCCCTGATCAACGGCAACCTGAGCATCACGGCAGGGCTGGGCTACGTCGACACCGAAATCAAGAGCGACGATGTGGCGCGCCTGAGCGGCAACCTGTTCGTGAACCTGAAGGGCGAGCCCCTGCCCCGGGCGCCGGAGCTGTCCTGGAGCATGGCGGCGGACTACAGTTTCCGGCTCTACCGCTGGGACGGCTGGGTGCGGCTGGAGTGGATCTACAGGGACTCCCAGTTCTCCACCATCGAAGACGTCACCTACCGGCAGACGAGCGGGGCTGTCATCTACGCAGATCCGCTGACGCAGCAGGTGCCGATCGCCCAGGTACCGGATCGCAGCGACGGCTTTCCGTTCCGTACGCCCGATGTGCATCTCCTGCACCTGCGGATCGGCATTCAGCCCGGCGAGGACTGGGAATTGGTGGCCTACGTGGAGAACCTGACCGACGAAGCGTACTTCACCGGCACCGGCGAGAATTTCGGCTACAGCGGATTCCGCCTGCGACCGCACCCGCGCATCTGGGGCATGAAGGTGAACTATCGCTTCGGCGGCTGAGGCAGCACCACCTTGAAAAGACAGCCTTCAGATCAATGGGTTCATCAATCGGCCGAAACTTTACGATCACCATGTCTGCGTAGCACGATAGCGCCATGAAGATGCTGGTTGTCGGCGCGCTCGGGCTGGTGGGCCGGGGCGTGCTCGAAGCGATGGAGGATGCGGCCGACTGCGAGCTGATCGGCCTGTCCAGGCGCGCCCCGGATTTCCCGACCCGAGCCCGGTTCCTTTCCCTGGACCTCACGGACCGCGCCGCCTGCCGTGCCGTGCTCTCGGACCCCTCGCTCAGCGGTGTCACCCACGTCGTCTACACGGCCCTGCACGAGCGGCCGGACCTGATCGGGGGCTGGCGGGAAGATGCGCAGATCCGGACCAACCTCGCCATGCTGACCAACCTGCTCGATTTCCTGGAGCCCGCGGAACACCTGACACTGCTGCAGGGCACCAAGGCTTACGGCGCCCATCTAGGCCCCATGCTCAACCCTGGCAAGGAGCACCACCCGCGCCACGAAGGGCCCAACTTCTACTGGAACCAGGAAGACCTGGTCCGTGAGCGTGCCGCCGCGGGAGGGTGGACGTTCACGGTCATGCGCCCGCAGATCGTCTGCGGCATGGCGGTCGGCAGCCCGATGAACATGACCATGGCCATTGGCGTTTACGCCGCCGTGCAGAAAGAACTGGGGCTGCCCCTGTCATACCCCGGCGGCGATCCCTTCATTACCCAGGCGACGGATGCGCTGCTGCTCGGGCGCGCCATCCGCTGGGCGGCATCCGCGCCCGAGGCCGGCGGCGAAACCTTCAACATCACCAACGGGGACGAGTTGATCTGGCGATCTGTCTGGCCGTCAATCGCGCAAGCCTTCGGCATGCCCGTCGGCGAGGACCGGCCGACCAGCCTGGCCGAGACCATGCCGGATCATGCCGGGCTCTGGCACACAATGACGGAGAAACACGGCCTGAGCGGACGGACCATGGATGAACTGGTCGGATCCTCCTGGCAGTTCGCCGACGCGGTATTCGGCCTGCGCGGTTCGCAACACACGCTGCTGTCCACCGTCAAGGTGCGGCAGGCCGGGTTCGGCGACTGCATCGACACCGAGGTCATGTTCCAGGACCAACTGCGGCGCCTGCAGGCCATGCGCATCCTGCCGCCCTGACAGGAACGTCGGCTACACCGGATTTCGCCCGCGGCCCGGTTTCGCGGTGAACTCGATGTGCAGCTCGTTCAGCGCGCGCAGCCCGTAGTTGGGGTAGTGCCGGAGGTTGTTGCGCCCCGGCGCGAGGCGGAAGTCTTCCACGTTGTCGATGAACGCCTTGAACCCCCAGTAGAGTTCGCGCCTGGCCAGGGGCGCACCCAGGCAGTAGTGGGTGCCTGAACTGTAGCCCAGGTGCGACGCGGCGTTGCGCCGCTCCAGGTCTACGTCATCCGGGCGCTCGAAGTGGGCGGCGTCCCGGTTGGCCGAGGCGAAGCGGGCGTCAATGACGGCTCCCCTGGGTATGGTGACGCCGTGCAGGGTGATATCCGTCTTCGCCATTCGGGTGAGCCCCTGTACCGGACTTTCCAGCCGCACCACTTCCTCGCAGAAGGTTCTCAAGTATCGGTCGGGGTCGCCCCTCAGCTTCTCCCAGACCCCCGGGTTGCGCGCCAGCAGCATGATGCCGGCGGAGAGGGCATTGGTGGTGGTTTCCGAACCGCCCACGAAGGTGTCCTGCATCATTTCGGCATGCAGTTCGTTATCGTTCAGCGTCCGGCCCCAGCCGGGTACAGGGGTGTTGACGAGATCCGAGAGCAGTGTGTCGTCCGGCTCCCGACGCAGCCGCTCGAAGATGGGCTGGAAGTAATGCTGAGCCTGGATTTCCATCTCGGTCGCCCAGATCACCTCCTCTTCGCTGAGGTCGAAGCCCGTGCCACGGAACCAGGCATCGGTCCAGGCCTTGATCTGCCAGATATCCTCTTCTTTCGCGCCCATCTGCCGGCAGATGATGATCAGCGGCAGGGGAACGGCGAACTGCTTGACGAAGTTGCAGTGCCCGTCGCCGATGAAGCCTTCGATCAGCTCGTAGGCCAGCGCCTCCACCTCCGGGTCCAGGGCCTTGATGCGCCGGGGACGGAAGGCCGCATCGAAGATGGAGCGCATCTGCCGGTGCTCCGGATCGTCCCGGGCGGCCAGCGACTCGCCGGGCACCCATCCCTTCTCGAGAAACAGTTCATAGGCCTTGCGCGCGTTGCCCGTGAGCTTCTCGTGGTCGTTGCTCGGACGGTGATTGCTGAAGCGCTCGGTATCGAGGCAGACCATGCGCAGGTCTTCATAGCGGGTGATCACCCAGATGCCGGTACGCGGATCCTGCCAGACGGGCGCCTGCTCCCGCAGCAGGCTGTAGGTGGGATACGGGCACTCCAGCACCTCGGCATCCGCCAGCGTTGCCTCATCGAGGCTGGCCGGGCAGACCGGGTTATCCATGCGGTTGATGTTGGTCATCGTCGGCTGACCGTTACGTTCGAAGGTGACATCGGGTTGACTTTCTGCTCGACCGGCATGGGCTAACTGTTGGCAAGTGGCATCGTCTTGAGTGTCTCCCGGATGCCGGCCCTGCGCAATTCCCTCTCGCACATCAACAGGAACAGCGGGAGGCCGAGTGACACACCTACCGCACAGGTACCGGCAATGGGAATCCACCAGCCGGTAATCGACAATAGCCGGCTCTCATGACGGATGAAAGCGATGAGCGCGACGGCAGAAACCAGGACATCCAGCCAAGCCATCGTAGAAATGCGCGAACGGGCGATCTCGGCCACCATCGCGCCCAGATCCATGCCGCCGGTTTCCAATCCCCAACCAACCAGGGCGCTGTACGGCAGGACCGTTCCGAAGACACACAGGACCGCGTAAAACCTGACCATCGAGTTCCACCTGCAGGTGACTGGATCGATTCTACTGGTGACCTGACTGCCGGCAACGTTCCATCGACTTGTTGGGTGTAAGCATCAGGCAAATCCATCGAGGAGCGCTTCTTCCGATTGCAGCAGAATTGCCTCGACCGTCGCTGCAAGGGTCATCCCTGAAGTGTCCAGCCAGAGGCCCTGGCCTCGCATTTGAACGCGCAATTCCCGGTCAAGAAAAGTGAACCTCCCGGCCACATGCCTCTCCGCCCGTTCGCTGTCGCGTTCCAGCGCAACTTCGACCGGCGGTGCCAGTACGATCAGACGAAGCGGCCAGCGGGAGAGAATCTCGCGGTACTGCACCATCTGCAGCCGCAGAACGACATCGTCAACGACTGGCGTGAATCCGGCGTCCATGTACGAGTCTGCAAGCAGCGCTGCATTGCGCGCTCCCAGGCTGAGTTGCGCATCCGATTCCCGCAAGGGCTCTTCTCCCGGTGACAGATACCCGGCGGCGACCATCTCCCGCACGCGGTCTACCTCGATGTGCGCGGATCTGGTTAACCGGCCGGCCAACATCCTGGACACCGAGGTCTTTCCAACGCCGGGGACGCCAGTGACGAGCCAAATACTGTCGGTAACGGGCAGCAGGGTTCAACACCAATGCAACGACAAAGCCGAATTATGCCCGTGAGGCTCGATGGGTTCAGCCACGCAGCCCCCGTTCTTTGACACGCAGGCCCCTGTCTCCGGCCCGCTCATCAAGCGCTTTGACGATGCTGCCGACCAGCCCGTTTCCGCATTGATGTTCCGGCTTCACCGAACATGAATTCCGAAACGGTCGCAGTATCATTCCGGATTGTCCGGTGACATGTTCCGAATCGGACGGTCATTCAATCCTGATTGGCACGCCTCTGCGCGGGCTGCATGAGCTATGGCGATTCCAGTCGCGGGGGCCACCAGGTTGGGTCAGCTTGACGACGCGGTGTCCGCAGTCGATCTCGATCTCGATCTCAGCCGGGAAGATATCGACTCCCTGGAGGCGCCTGGCGTTCCGCATGAGGTGAAGGGGTTGACCCAGAGATTGAAGTCGCTTGGGCCGCCCCGTGTCAGGGACTCTTAGCCCGCGCCGGGCGATGGCGCCTTGAAGATGCTGGTTGTCCGCTTGGGCTGATTGCGGAATATGGTCGGCCGAAGGGATGCTCAGTAGAGGCCGTCGGAGCCCTTGCATCCCCTCCTACATGTAGGCCAGGCGATTGCCGGCGACCTTTAGCACGACCCGGTACACCGAGGTCGAGCAGGTGCAGTACAGCTCGTTCCACCCGGCGCCGCCCCAGTTGAGGTTGGCCGAGTGCTCCGGCATGCCGATGACGCCGAGGTGCTCGCCGTCCGGCGCGAAGACCCAGAAGCCGCGCGGGCCGGTCACGTAGACGTTGCCCCGCTCGTCGCACTTCATGCCGTCGACAAGGCCGCCAGCGAATGCGCCGTCGCCAATGTTCTCGGCGAATGTGCGCCCGTTTGAGAGGGAATCGTCAGCACTCACGTCGAACGCCCGGATATGGGCGTGCGTAGTGTCGTTGACGTAGAGGATGCTCTCGTCCGGCGAGAAGCAGAGCCCGTTGGGCTGGCCGAAGTCATTGGCCTCGCAGTGCAGTTCGCCGTCGGGCGCGATGCGGAAAACCCCCTGGAAGCCGAGTTCCTGATCGCGCTCCAGGCCGAACCCCGGCGTGCGGCCGTACGTCGGGTCGGAGAAATAGACCGAGCCATCGGACTTCACCACCACGTCGTTGGGGCTGTTCAGCGTCTTGCCGTCGTAGTGCGAGGCGAGTACCTGGCGCTCGCCGGACGGTGTCTCGCGAACCAGCACGCTGGTCACGTGCTCGCAGACGTAGAGATTGAGATCGGCGTCCAGCGTCATGCCGTTGCCCTTGTTGTTGGGGTGGCGCACGTCGCTGGCGCCGTCCGCCTCGCTCCAGCGCCGGCGCGTGTCCGCCGGGATGTCGCTGAAGTAGAGGCACTGCTCGCCGGGGTGCCACACCGGCCCCTCGGTGAACTGGAAACCCGTGCAAACCTGGTCGACGGTTGCATCCTCGGCCACGAGATCCAGCATCCGCGGTGAGTTGACTTCGATCATTCCTTTCTCTCCCTATTGAACAACCCGCCTCTCCTGCACCTGGCGGCGGGCAGACTCTATCACGCCGCGCCGCTTACGCATTCTGGATCCCGCACCGATGATCGCATCGGATTCGACCTCCACCGGCACCGCCGGCCTCCAGCCTGACCAGCGTCAAGCAAGGCAACCGCCCGTGAAGAACTCCTGACGGGCAACGAGCAACGCCAGCGAAGGGAAACTTCATCCGGCATCCCATGTCAGATCACCGGAGATGCTGCGGATGGTTCCCGCACCTACATCTCTAGTGTTCCAGATTAACGAATTAAGTGTAAGATTGACTGTAAAGTTCAAGAGGAGCAGTTCATGGAGCGCAAGTGCCGGTATGTGCCCTTGTCCCAACAGCCACTCGCGCTGGTTCTGGCCCAGGTCAAATTCAGCCCCATCCGTCAGATGGACCGGTACATCCCGGAGATCCAGGAGGGTTTTCGTCAGCACGGCTTTCCCGTCGAACGCGCCGGCAAGTTTCAGCAGATCAAATTCGGACCAGGCGCAGGGGTGCCCGTCGACGTCATCGAGCAGCAACGGTGGGAGTATCGAACCAAGGACGAGACCTGGAGCATTCTGGTAACGCAAGACAGCGTCGTCCTACAGACGACCGCTTACAACAGATTCGAGAAATTCGTCGACAGGTTCCAGCACGCAGTTCGCACTGTGCTTGAAACAACCCGGCACGATCACCTTGGCGTCGTCCAGCGCGTGGGGCTTCGGTACGTCGATGTCGTCCAACCGCGCGAGGGCGAAGACTTCCGTACCTACCTCCGGCCCGGATTACACGGCACGACGGACGCCATCTTTCAATCGGGAACCCACCGGCTGCACATGCAGAGCACAGGGAGAACGACTGTTGGGGATGATGTAACTGGCACCATGATCTTGCGGATCGTCCAGGACGATCAGGGATTCTCGCTACCACCCGATCTCATTGGCGGGGCGCCGAAATACACCCCCAAGGCTAATCCGGGCACGCTGATCACGCTAATCGACATGGACCACTACATCGAAGGGACCTTCAATCCTGACACCGACTGGGTGGTGGCACGAGCGTTCGAGATGCATGATCAAATCATCGAGACGTTCCACAACCACGTGGCTACGGAAACCGCTATCGAGGTGTGGAAATGACTCCGACGACCAGTTATCCGGACTTCGAAACTGCAAAACGCGTGCATGCCATGCGAACGGACGGCTCTAACCCCATGGTCAGCGCACATGAGAGCCTTTGGAAGATCATGCCCTGGCTCGCGTACTCGGGCAGCGGTGGCATCATCCCACCCGCTTCCGACCACAAGCAAACTTCCTTTCACATCGGATCGAGCCCCTACGTCGTCGAACTTCAGGCGACCGAGGGCACGTCGACCGCGAGAAACGCGGACTCACCTCCCGACTTGCGCGGCTTTCTGCAACTCTCCGTGGTCGAGCAATTGCAGGAGTTGCAAGCCACTCTTGCCCTGAACAAATCGCAGCTTGCGCGAATCCTTCGGGTAAGCCGTCCTGCCCTGTACGAGTGGTTTCGTGGCAAAGAGCCCAATGCGACCAACACCGCCCGGCTTCATACCCTCTTGCGCTGCCTCGCTCGGGCGCGGGCTTCAAGCGCCAGCCCGCTCAATGCGCGGTTTGTCCGCCAGTCCGCAGACCTCGACAAACCAGCGCTTCTCGAAGTGCTGCCGGAGGAGCGACTTGACGAAGGCCGTGTAGTCAGCGCAATTGAGCAGGCGCGGGCGCTTGAACACGAGGTTGCTCGAAGGCGGGCTGTCCGGGAAGAGCAGCTGCGGGAACTCGGCTTTGAAGATTCAGGGCCGGAGCAGCGACAAGAGCACATAGCCAGGAACATGGCCCTCCGGAATTGGGCGATCCCGTAGCGCGTGGCCGAACCGTTTGACAGCGAAGAACTAGCGAAACTTGGGTGGCGTCAAGGCGCCATTCTGGGAACCAAGCTGGCAATGCCGGCGGGAGAATACGCTCCCCCGACGGCGGCTGTCGACGGCGCGGACTGGCTGGTATTGACCAGCCACGACTGCGACATTCTCAACGTCAGCATCGACAAGGAGCCTGTTGTCGAAGTCCTGCGCATGAGAGAGTCTGCGGGCGGCATAGTGGACAAGCGACTGTCTTCAGGCAGAAATCCACGAACGCTACAGATTGCAGTCGAAACAGGAGACGCCCCGGTCATCCTGTCATGCGTCGCTCACGACCGGTGGACGATTCCCCGAAACCTGCTGGCGAAAGAGCCTCCGGTGCACGTTCTCCCCGCCAAGCAGCGCAGGCTTGTGGCAGAATGGCTCGCAAAACGGTACATCCGCTCAGCATTTCCCACTGCCTTCGATCAGCGCTGGCGTTCGAAGCTGAACAATTGGCTAAGGCTTCTGAGGAAGCACAGCGAATGGATGCAGGGTGTATATCTTCGGCTCAGCACACTCGACGAACTCGCGGCGGAAACACCATATCAGTGCCACCTAATCCTCGCCGTTCCTCACTCGAAACGGGGTGCCGCCGACTGGGCCAGGAAGCGCACGGAGATCGAGGAAGGAATGCAGGCTTTCTGGAACCAGTTCAAGCCCGACATCCATTGTGCCGGGGTCGAAGTGTTGGGAACCGATGAGATCACCCTGGCGGACATAGAGCCTTATCAGCGATTTGACGCCGATTGGGTGAGCTTCGAGGACGACACTTCGACCATCCCACCGGTCGTCGGCATTTGACCGAGCATCAAGGACGCTGCTCAAGTGCACATTTAAGGCGGTACGGCGGGCCCGCAGCCGCGTGGGAGGTGCGGAGCCGTACAGGTACAGAAGGTCGTCGTTGAACGCGGGCGCCAGGTTCGTCGTATGCGTGTGGCCGGGTCACATGTTTGAGGCGATCTCCAGCCGGTCGTTCGGCGTGGTGTTGAGCTCGCGCTCAAGGCTGTTGTAATCGCGCCCCAACTCTTTGTAGAAGGAGACGCCCCGGTTGGCTTTCATGGCGCCAAACGACAGGTACATCTTCGTCTCGTGGACAAGCTTGCCTTCGAGCAGCTTCTCGACCGCGCCGATGTAGTCCACCTCTGTGTCAAAAAGTCCCGGGCTGCCCAGGAAGTACCTGTCGAACAGCTTCGACTGGCGCCGGAAAGCGTGGAAAATGAAGGTGCTGCCGTAGGAATCGCCAAGGATGCCGGCCCGTTTGTCGGTGACCTCGTGGCGCGAGCGGATCATGGGTCCAGCTTCTACTCGACGAAGCGCTGGAAATCGTCGGCCCCGCCGGAGCGCAGATCGTCGCCGTGGCACCCCCGAGCGCAAACGGGGGTGGAATGGTGGCTTTCCCGTCGCGCTGGCTTCCACAGCGATCCCGCCCAATACTTTTCGCGTCAACACGCTGCTCCCAAACGCGCCGAGGACGACACCATGATCACAATCTCCGCGCACCGCCGCACGCGGCCCTTCCCTCGAACCGCTACGACCACTCTCGCCTTCCTGGTCGCAACGGCCGTCGCGATGCTGCCGGCATCCTCCCCCAATCCCGGCGAAGTACCTGCCGGATGGCGGGGAAAAACCGCGACCGCCTGACGGCCACGTTCGCGCAGCAAGAGCCACGTTAGCCGCAGGAGGGCCCTGTAGTACGATTGCGCGCTCTTCAGGCAACGTGTGCGCCGATGCACCTCATCTCCGTAGACCTGGAAATCGGCAAGCGCGATCAGCGCATCCTGGCGCTTGCGGCCGTGGATGAACGAACCGGCGCGGCGATGAAGTTCGAGCGCAATCGCGGACGTAGCCGCGCCTTCACCGCGGCGCTGGCGGAATTCGAGGAGTTCTGCTCGAAGGCGGACTGCCTCGTCGGCCACAACCTGATCGCGTTCGACATTCCACACCTCCAAGCCACCGCGCCAGACTTGGCCCTGCTGCGCCTGCCGGTGCTGGACACCCTGCGCCTCAGCCCGCTGGCCTTTCCGGCCAATCCCTATCATCGCCTGGTCAAGCACTATCAGGACGGCGGGCTCGTCCGGGGACAGGTCAACAATCCGGAACTGGACGCGCGGCTGACGCTCGACCTGCTCGCCGATGAACGGGACGCGTTGCGCAATGCCGACCCGGATCTGCTCGTTGCCTGGCACTGGCTGACCGCGCGGTCGGCTGACGGCACGGGCTTCGATGTTTTTTTCGCCGAACTGCGCGATGCACCCTGCCCCACCGAAACCGAAGCCCATGCGGCCGTCGAGCGGCGGCTGGCCGGCCATGTATGCGCCACACGTGGAAATCGGGCCCTTGCCGCGGACGAAGACGGTTGGCCGATGGCGTTTGCTCTCGCCTGGCTGTCCGTGGCCGGCGGCAATTCCGTCATGCCGCCCTGGGTACGACACCAGTTCCCCGCAGCCGGTCAACTCGTGAAGCGGCTGCGCGACGTGCCCTGCGAAGACCGAAGCTGCGCCTGGTGCCGGGAACGGCACGACGCCGCGCGGGAACTCAAGCGCTGGTTCGGTTTCGAGAGCTTTCGCGCCAACCCGGCGACCGAGCGCGGTACGTCCATGCAGCAGGCGGTCGTCGAGACCGCCATGCGCGGCGAGCATGCAATCGGGCTGTTGCCCACCGGCGCCGGCAAATCGCTCTGCTACCAGGTGCCGGCACTCTCGCGCTACGACAAGACCGGCGCGCTCACTGTCGTGATCTCCCCGCTTGTGGCGCTGATGGCCGATCAGGTGGCCGGGCTCGAAACTAGGGGCATCAGTTCTTGCGTCACCGTTAACGGCATGCTGTCGATGCCGGAGCGCGCCGACGCTCTCGACCGGGTGCGCCTGGGCGATGCGGCGATCGTCCTTATCTCGCCGGAGCAACTGCGCAACCGTTCCCTGCGCCGTGCACTCGACCAGCGAGAAATCGGCGCCTGGGTACTCGACGAAGCCCACTGCCTGTCGCGCTGGGGCCACGACTTCCGGCCCGACTACCGCTACATCGGCCGCTACATCAAGGATCGCGCCGAGCGCCTGCAGGCCGGACCGGAAGCTGTCGGCGACCTCGCACCCATCCTGTGCCTCACCGCAACAGCCAAGCCGGAAGTGGTGGCTGACATCCACGCTTACTTCCACGACCACCTCGGTATCGGGTTCACCACCTTCAACGGTGGCGCGCGCCGCGACAACCTGGACTTCGTCGTCGTACCGACGGAAACCGCCCGCAAGCTGGACGATATATTCGAGGTACTCATGGCCGACCTGCCGCCCGAACGTCCGGGCGGCGCCATCGTCTACTGCGCCACCCGGAAACACTGCGAGGACGTCGCCGAGTTCCTGCGCCGCAAGGACCTGGCCGCCGCCCACTTCCATGCGGGCCTCCTCTCGGAAGCCAAGAAGGATACGCAGCAGCGCTTCATCAACGGCGACCTTCGGGTCATCGCCGCCACTAACGCGTTCGGCATGGGCATCGACAAGCCCGATGTGCGGCTGGTCATTCACGCAGACATCCCGGGTTCCCTGGAAAACTACGTCCAGGAAGCGGGCCGCGCCGGTCGAGACCGAAAGTCGGCACGTTGCGTACTGCTCTACACCACCGAAGACGTCGAGCGCCAGTTCGGCATGTCGGCCCGCTCGCGCCTCACCCGCCGGGAGATTCACGGCATTCTCCGGGCCTTGCGCAACGTCGACCGCAAGAATCGATTGGCGGGCAAAGTAGTTGCCACTCCGGGCGAGATTCTCGTCGAAGACGAGGAAAACGCCTTCGAAAGGGACAACGCCACCGACGACACCCGCGTGAAGACCGCCGTTGCCTGGCTGGAGGAAGCCGCCCTGGTGCGACGGGAGGAAAATCGGGTGCAGGTATTTCCGTCGTCACTGCGGGTGCAATCGGTCGAGGATGCCCGCGAACGGCTTGCCGCGAACGCAAGCCTTACCGAGGTACGCCGCAAGATTCTGCTTAGCCTGGTGAAAGCGCTGATAGCCGCCGACCCCGACGAGGGCATATCAACCGATGAACTGATGGGAGTCGCCGGGCTGGATTCCGAGGGCGTGCGCGGCGCCCTGTACGACCTGGAAGAGCTGGGCATTGCCAGGAACGACACGGCGTTGACCGCCTTCGTGCACGTGGGAACTTCAAAGCCGTCCCGCCAGCGGCTGGAGGAAGCCCGGGAACTTGAAATCGCCCTGATCGAACACCTGCGGGAAGCCGCACCGGATCTTGCCAAAGGCGAGCGCTCCACGCTGCACCTGCGGTTGGCTGCGCAGTCCCTGAAGGATGCCGGCCTTGCCCAGGCCATTCCCGAGCGGCTGCTGCGCATCGTTCGCAGCATTTCCCAGGACGGCCGCGGTGACGAACGGGCCGAGGAAGGGTCGGGCGGAAGCATCGACATGCGTCGCCGGGATGCGGAAACCGTCACCGTGACCCTGCGGAGAAACTGGCGGAACCTCGCAGCGCTCGCGGAACGCCGCCGCGGCGCTGCCCGCCTGTTGCTGGACCATCTGGTCGCGGCCTTACCGGTGAGCCTGCGGGGTGCCGACCTGCTGGCGGAGACGACGCTCGGTGCCTTGCGCGGCGCGCTGGACGCCGACCTGGTGCTGAAGGCACAGAGCCCGAACCTCGACAAGCTGCTGGAACGCGCCCTGCTGTGGCTGCACGAGCAGGAGGTCATCCGCCTGAACAAGGGGCTCGCCGTCTTCCGGCCCGCCATGACTATCCACCTTTCGGAGCAGCCGGAGCAGGGGCGGCGGCGCCGGGGTTTCGTCGACAGCGATTTCGAGCCCCTGAAACTCCACTACCGCGAACAGGTGCTGCAGATTCACGTGATGGCCGAGTTTGCCGCCCGTGGCCTGGAAGCCATGGCCGACGCAGTGCGCTTGGCGATGGACTACTTCAGCCTGGACCGGGGGGTGTTCCTCGAGCGTTGGCTGCCCGACCGTCAAGCCGAAATCGCCCGTGAGACCACTCCCGAAGCCTGGCGCGCCATTATCGAGGAACTCAGTCCCGCGCAGCGGCGCATCGTGGCGGACGAACGTGAGCAGACGAACGTACTGGTGCTGGCGGGGCCGGGCTCCGGCAAGACGCGCGTGCTGGTGCATCGCATCGCCTACCTCGTGCGGGTCCGGCGGCAAAACCCCCGGGGCATCGTCGCGCTGGCCTACAACCGCCATGCTGCCGTCGAGATACGCAGGAGGCTGGCCGAACTGATCGGCGACGATGCCCGGGGCGTGACCGTGATGACTTGTCATGCGCTGGCCATGCGGCTGGTCGGCGCCAGCTTCGCGGCCATGAAGCCGCAGGCTGCCGACGACCCGGCGCACAATCGCCGTGGCGGGAGCCGGTTGTCAGGGGAACAACCGGGCGACGCGCAGCCGCAAGCCAGTGAACAGGCGAACAGCGCCTTCGCCCGGGTGCTGAAGGAAGCCATAGCCCTGCTTCGCGGCGAAGGGCTGGAGCCGGAGGAAGCCGATACCCAGCGCGAGAGGCTGCTGGCCGGCTTTCGCTGGATTCTGGTGGACGAATACCAGGACATCGACCCGGACCAGTACGAACTGATCTCCGCCCTGGCCGGACGGACCCTCAACGACGACGACAGCAAGCTGACGGTGTTCGCTGTGGGCGACGACGACCAGAACATCTACAGCTTCATGGGCGCATCGGTGGAGTTCATCCGGCGTTTCGAATCGGACTATTCCGCCCGGCGCAACTGGCTCACCGAGAACTATCGCTCCACCGCCCACATCATCGACGCCGCCAACGCGTTCATCGAACCGGCGCGGCGGAGGATAAAGGCGGAACACCCGATCGAGGTCGACCGAGGCAGAAGAACAGAACTACCGGGCGGCGACTGGGCCGAGAGCGACCCGGTTGCCCGGGGCCGCGTGCAGGTGCTTCCCGCCGGCGACGACGACCGCACCCAGGCGTTTGCAGCAATCGGCGAGCTGCGGCGCCTGGAGTCGCTGGCGGCGGCGGGCGACTGGGACTGGCGCAGGTGCGCGGTCATCGCACGTAACTGGCGAACGCTCGACCCGGTAGGCAGCCTGTGCGAACTCGAGGGAATACCGGCGCAGATGGCCAACGACGACGTCAACTATTTCTGGCGCCTGCGCGAAACCCGCCGGATGCGGGACTGGCTGCAGCAGTCGCAAAACCGCCTGGTGACTGTTGCCGCCGTCGAAGACTGGTTGAGCACACAAACGCAAAGCGTCTGGATGGACGCCCTCGGGGAAGCCGTCGCCGACTATCGGCTCGATGCGGGTGAAGGCGAGCACCCCGTGGAGAGCTTCAGGGAATGGCTGGCGGAGTGGGGCAGGGAATTGCGCCGCCGTCAGACCGGCCTGCTCTTGCTCTCCGCCCACCGCGCCAAGGGCCTTGAATTCGATCACGTCGTCATCCTCGACGGCGACTGGCGTTCCACGAGCCGCAACGAAGACCCGGACGCCTGGCGGCGCCTGTTCTACGTGGCCATGACTCGCGCCAGGAAGACCCTGGCGATCGCCCGGTTCGATGCAGGCGGCAGCGCCGTTGCGGGACGCCCGGCCAACGGCGGACTGGCGGTGCGCGAACAGGCCCCTGGCGCGCCGACGCACGCTGCGCCGATTCCGGAGCTGCGCGGACACCCCGCGGTGGTGCACCGGCGCATCGTTGCACCGGGCGTGGTTCCCGCGGAACTCGATTCGCGCCGGGAAACCCTGGGCCTTGCGGACGTAAACCTGAGCTTCCCCGGCCGGCATGGGGCCTGGCGTCCCATATACGATGCCATTCGTCAACTCCGGCCGGGTGACGAACTCACCGTACGAACCGCCCATTCCCCCTGGGAACTCGCCCTCCCGAACGGCCCCACCGTCTGCCGGCTCGCCAGGCAGTATCAGCCCGCTGGCAAAGTGCATTCGGCCCGCGTACATGCCATCGTGACCTGGAATCGTGAAGACAGCGAACCGGAATACCGGGAGGGGCTGCAGTGCGACGAGTGGGAAGTGGTCGTACCCCAACTGGTGTTCAACTGTTCGGCTGCACCGAGTTGCGTCCGGTAATGACCACTGCAAGGTGGTGGGCGCGGCTGGATTCGAACCAGCGACTTCTGCCATGTGAAGACAGCGCTCTGACCAACTGAGCTACGCGCCCGCCGTTCGGCGCACGTTGCGCACTTTGCGCACGGGACTTGCGAGTGTTCACTCCAAAGGCGCCGGGGTCAAGGCAGCATGCGGTTCTCACAACAGGTTCAAGGAACCGCGCGATTTCCTTTCGCAGCATTCGGGCATCGTTTATGGTGCGGGCGAAATCGACAACGGGGAAAGTCATGCCAATCAATCCCGACGCGGTCGGCGAGACCGGGGGACCCTCCACGCACAGCTGGACATCCAAGGACGCGCTGCTCTACGCCGTCGGCATCGGCGCGGGTACCGGCGAACTTCCCTTCACCACTGAAAATACCAGGGACACGCCACAACGGGTCTTTCCGACCTTCGCCGTGATCATCGGCGGAGGCGGCGTGCCCGTGGGCAGTGTCGGCAGCTTCAATCCGGCGCTCATGGTGCACGGCGAGCAGGGCATCGAACTCCTGGACGAAATCCCGCCGGACGGTCAGCTCGAAAGCCACGGCCGGATCGCGGGCATCTGGGACAAGGGCAACGCGGCCGTCATCGAGATGGAGTCGGAAGCCGTCAACACGGCCACCGGCAAGCCGCTTCTGCGCACGCGATCCACTCTGTTCTGCCGCGGCGAGGGCGGCTGGGGCGGCGACCGGGGCCCCTCCGCGAAGGTGGAATTCCCGGACGCCGAACCGACCCACCAGGTCACCTACGCCACGCGCGAAGACCAGGCCCTCACTTACCGGCTCTCCGGAGACCGCAACCCGCTGCATTCCGACCCGTCGTTCGCCGCCATGGGCGGCTTCGACCGGCCCATCCTGCACGGGCTGTGCACCTACGGGTTCACGGGGCGCGCACTCCTGCACACCCTCTGCGACGGCGACCCGACCCGCTTCCGCTCCATGAACGCGCGCTTCTCGCGGCCGGTGATGCCGGGCGACGCACTGACCGTGTCCATGTGGGTCGACGGGAGCCGGGCGCTCTTTCGCACCACGAACCAGGACGGTGTGGTGGTGATCGACCAGGGGGTCTGCACCATAAACTGACGCCGGGGTCGCATACCGCGGCGCACCGCATTTCGACACCGGGCCTCCGCGGGTTCCGTCATCGGCGGCAATAACGGCGCCCAAGGGTCCGGTGACGCCGGGCCCGCAGCCGCGCCGGGCCGGTGTTCAGTCCCCTGCCATGCGGTTGTGGGCTTGCGCGGAGGTCAATACGACCTGGGCAAGCCCAGCACGTGCTCGGAAACGTAGCTCAGGATCAGGTTCGTGGATACCGGCGCCACCTGGTAGAGCCGCGTTTCGCGGAACTTGCGCTCCACGTCGTATTCCTCGGCGAAGCCGAAGCCGCCGTGGGTCTGGACCGCCACTTCCGCCGCCGCCCAGGAAGCATCCGCCGCCAGCATCTTGGCGATGTTCGCCTGCTCGCCCACGTTCTCGCCAGCTTCGAACAACTCCGCCGCGCGGTGCACCATCAGTTCCGCCGCCCGCATCTGTGCGTAGGCCTTGGCGATGGGAAACTGGACGCCCTGGTTCTGTCCGATCGGCCGGCCGAACAGCTCGCGCTCGCCGGCGTAGTCACGTGCCCGCTCGATGAACCATTTCGCATCGCCGATGCATTCCGCCGCGATGAGGATGCGCTCCGCATTCATGCCGGAAAGAATGTAGCGGAAGCCCCTGCCTTCCTCGCCGATCAGGTTCTCGGCAGGCACCTCCACGTTGTCGAAGAAAACCTCGGTGGTGGAGTGGTTCATCATCGTGCGGATCGGCCGCACCGTAAGTCCGCCGGCGGCACGCCCCTCGTTCATGTCCAGGATGAAAATGGACAGGCCGTCGATGCCGCGCGCAACCTCGTCCCGGGGCGTGGTCCGCGCCAGCAGCAGCATCAGGTCGGAGTGTTCGGCCCGGCTCGTCCAGATCTTCTGGCCGTTGACCACGTAACGATCCCCCTCGCGCGCCGCATAGGTTTTCAGCGCGCCGGTGTCGCTACCGCTCGTCGGCTCGGTGACGCCGAATGCCTGCAGACGCAGCTCGCCGCTGGCGATGCCGGGCAGGTATCGCTGCTTCTGCGCCTCGCTGCCGTGGCGGAGCAGTGCACCCATGATGTACATCTGCGCATGGCAGGCTGCGCCGTTGCAGCCCGCGCGCTGAATCTCTTCCAGGATCGCCGCCGAAGCCGACAGCGGTAGCCCGGAACCGCCGTATTCCTCGGGAATCAGGGCGGCGAGATAACCGGCATCGGCCAGCGCTTTTACGAACTCGGAAGGATAGGCCATCTCCCGGTCGAGCTTGCGCCAGTACTCGCCGGGATACTGTTTGCAGAGCTTGATGACCTCCTCGCGGATTTCGGGACAGTCGGTGCCCTGCAGGCTCTTTGGGCTCATGGGTCCTCCGTCTTGTCGTTCGTCCCCGCCGGAAGCCGATCATTCCCGACCGGCGGCCGCCGGCCGCTCAGTCCAGAATGCTCTTGTAGGATCGCGAAAACAGATCGCGGCCGATGATCAGTTTCATGATCTCCGATGAACCCGCGTAGATGCGGTCGACGCGCGCATCGGTGAAGATGTTGGCGATCTCGTATTCCATCATGTAGCCGGCGCCGCCGTGCAGTTGCACGCCCAGGTCGACCATTTTCCATTCGATTTCCGCGGTGAGCAGCTTGGCCTTGGCGGCCATGTTCGAGGTCAGGGCGCCTTCGTTGTGGACGGTCACGCAATGATCGACGTAACACTGCGCCATCTCGATCTCGGCATCCATCTCGGCCATCTTGAACTGCGTGTTCTGCTGCTCGGCCAGGGGCGCGCCGAAGACCTTGCGTTCCAGGCAGAACTGCCGGGTCACATCGAATGCCCTGCGGGCCTGGGAGACGTTGGAAACCGCTGCGATCAAACGCTCTTCCGCCAGGTTGTGCATCAGGTACTTGAAACCCTGGCCCGGCTCGCCTAGCACGTTTTCCTTCGGAACCTTCACATTGTTGAAAAACAGCTCCGCGGTGTCCTGGGCTTTCAGCCCCATCTTTTCCAGGTTGGCCCCACGCTCGAAGCCTTCCATGCCGCGTTCGACGACCAGCAGCACCATGGCGTGCCTGCTTTCGGCCCCGTCGAACTTGGCCGCCACGATGACGTAATCGGCGTTGATGCCGTTGGAGATGTAGATCTTGGAGCCGTTCAGCAGGAAGTGATCGCCCCGGTCCTTTGCGGTGGTGCGCATTCCGGCCAGGTCGCTGCCCGCATCGGGTTCCGTCATGGCGATGGCGAGAATTTTCTCGCCGCTGACGCAGCCCGGCAGAAAGCGCTTCTTCTGTTCGTCGCTGCCGTACCGGTCGAAGTAGGGCCCCACCAGGCGGCTGTGCAGCGTGTTGTACCAGGCCGCACAACGCGCCCTCATCGTTTCCTCCATGATGATCTGTTCGAAGCGAAAATCCGGATCGCCCATGCCTCCGTACTTCTCGTCCGGCCAGATCATCAGGAAACCCTGATCGCCGGCCTTTTTGAAGATTTCCCGGTCGACGATGCCGGCCTCGCGGAACTCCGGCATGCGCGGAACCACTTCCGTTTCCAGGAAGCGCCGGTAGGCGTCCCGGAACATTGTTTGCTCTTCGGTGAAATTTCTCATTTGAATCAGTCGTTTATGTAAACCCGGCCCGAGAGTCGACAAACCCCTAGTGTACGCGCGCAGCGCCTTGGTTTCACACCAACGCCGGGCGGAAAGGACACTAGCCTCGTCGTTCTGTTCTCGTCAGAAAAGCCCCAGCTGCCTATCGTCGCCGATCACGCGCTCGAAGTTCAGACCCAGCGTGGCCAGAACCGGTTCCGCCACGGGTTTCACCTGTTTCGCCACGTAGTGCTCCCGGTCCGGTTTCGCGGTGAGGTTGTCCAGGGGTTCGGGGCCTGCCAGCGTAATCAAATACGCGATCACCCGGCCCGGAGCGGTTTTCGATTTTCGCGCGGCGGCAACGTGCGGGGGTGTCTGGGCCGTGTAGTCCTCTACCCGCTTGCGCAGCCCTTTCCGATAGACCAGCCAGTCATCCAGTGAGCCTGCGCGCAGGCGGGCTACCAGGTCGCGCAGCCAGTCCTCGATGGGTTCGTCGCGGAAGAGCCGGCCATAGAGTTCCCGCTGCACCTGCTTGGCCAGCTCGGTCCAGTCCCGGCGCACCACCTCCATGCCCGTGAACTCCACATCGTCCTTTCCCAGGATCTGCCCGGCATAGCGCTTGCGTGCACCGCCGGTGCCGGTGCGCGTCACGGGCAGGAAGAGCTTGCTGTAGAACTTTTCGAGTTCGAGTTCCAGGCGGCTCTCGACGCGCGATTCCCGCCGGATGTGTTCGGCGAGGTCCGCTGTCAACGCCGCGGCCAGCATTGAACCCTTCTCCGTCGCGCCTTTCGCATCGCCGCCCGAGGCGACGAAGAGGCTGTCCGTATCGCCGTAGAGAACCTGGAATCCCTTGTCCTCGAACCAGCGCTTGGACCAGAGCAGCAGGCGGCGGCCCTGTCCGGTGATGGCGTTGGCGATGGCCGGGTTGTAGAAGCGGCAGGCCGGTGTGCCCAGCACGCCGTAGAAGGAGTTCATGAGGATCTTGATGGCCTGGGAGGCGACCCGGTCGCCGTCCCGCTTGGCCTGCTCCCGCCGTGGAAACAGTTCGTCCAGCATGCCCGGGAGAATGCCCGGCGTGCGGCGAAAACAAGCCCCGCCGGCGAGTTCGATGGGGTCGTCCACGGCCGTGACTGGGGTAGCGGTCTCCTCCTTGTCGATGTAGGCCAGCGGATCGATGTTGTAAGTGCGGATGACGCTCGGATACAGGCTCTTGAAGTCGAATACCCACACGCCCTCGTGCAGCCCCGTGACCGGCTCCAGTACATGCCCGCCCGCCTGGGCAGCGTGCACCCGGGAGTCGCTGCTCCTGACGCTCGGCGCAACGATGCGCCGCTTGTGGAGTTCCGCAAGGTAGAGGAAGTCGAACGAGGCGATGCTTGCCGCCACCCGGTCGGGCGTCATGCCGGTGAGGCGGCTGCGCGCAACGGCCAGGTTCACCAGGTCGAGCCGCTCGACGATCTCGAGAGCCAGCCGGGCGTCCGTCCGGGCGTAGCGGGCGAACGCCTCCAGGTCGTGTGCATAGTTCCGGAGAATCTCGCCCACCCGGTCATGCGCGTCTCCGGTGAGCGCCTTGCCTTCGCCGAGCACGTTGCGCGCGACCGCGTCCAGCGAATATTCATCCATGCGCACGAAGGCGCCCCGGACCAAGTCCACGCCGTCGAGAACCAGCCGCCCCGGAATGGTGGCCTGGCCGCTGCCGAAATAGCCCCGGGCGGGCCGGATGTTCATCCGGCCGGGTTCACGCCCCAGTTCCAGGGGTAGGCGATGGCGGGCCGCGATGCGCGCCAGCACGGTCAGGTCGAAGTCGATGACGTTCCATCCGGTCAGCACGTCGGCATCCAGTTTTCGTACCCGCGCGCTGAAGGCTTCGAGGGCCGCCCGTTCGTTTGCGCAGGCCACCGCCCTGTCGGGCATCTCGCGGCCGGCGCTGTCGACGATATAGACCTCGTCCACGCCGCAGCCGTAGAGCGCTATGGCAAGCAGGCGCTCTGCGCGTTCATCCGTCTCGATGTCAAGGGACAGCACGCTCGGCCGAAGGCTCACCGGTGCTGGCGCCAGCTCGGGGTCGTCGAAAATCCATCGGCAACCGGAACCGCGCCGCGCCTCGCCACGGATGCTGCAGCCACCCTTGATGTCCCGGTCGATCAGGTAGCGCATGGCGAACCGCACATCGGCTTCGAAGGTGTCGATGCCGCGGGCGTGCAGCCGGTCCCGCACCAGCGGTGCATCCGGCGGCGTCGGCACGCTGACCCGACGGGTCGCCCCCCCGCTGAAGGCGATGCGGTCCGAGGGCGAAAGGCGGGCGCCCTGCCAGTCGGCCGGCCGTGCCCTGCCCGGCGCATCGGCCGGCACGTAGAAGTGGGGCGTCTGGCGCCGGTCACGAACCAGGAAGGTGTCGCCGTTCTCCAGCCGGCCGAACAGGTGCACGACGGGAACGCCTGCCTGGATGCGGTAGCTGGCCTGGAATATGAAGCCGCGGTGGCTTTCGGAACCTGGCCCGGACGTCAGTTCATCATTCGCGGACAAGGCTGTCGATTGAGTCAAGCTGGCACCCGGTCGCCGTTATCTCGTCGGGCTGAGGCATCGCCCTGTTATCAGGGGTCGATCAACACGCCCGGATTCATCACCCCGCGTGGGTCCACCGCCCGCTTCGCGCCCCGGTATGCCTCGGCGAACAGGTCCGGCCGCTGGATGTCGTAGCCGGGCCGGTGCATGCGGCCGACGGCATGGTGGTGGGTGACCGTGCCCCCCGCCGCCACCACGGCATCGTTCGCCACTGCCTTGATTTCCTGCCATTGCTCGAACTCGCCGCCCAGGCGCGCCGGGCCGGCAAAGCTGTAATAGGGGGCCGGGCCGTCCGGATAGACATGGGTAAACCGGCAGGAAAGGGAGGTGCCCTTGCCCAGCACACGGGCAAGCACATCGGTCATCCGATCCCGCACATAAGCATCGAATTCGGCGAACTTGTCCCAGGTGATCGCCGTCTCGAAGGTGTCGGAGAGCAATCCCAGCCCGTTGGTCGCCCCGGCGTTGACGCCGATGAAGGCGTTGCGCCAGGCGCCCACCGCGCCGGCCCGGCCCGTGGCCTTGCCCGTTCCGTCATCGATGCGGACTGCCTCGTCATCAATGCTGCCGCCGCACTCCCGGGCGATGGCTACCGCGGCATGAATATTCGTGCCCTGCGGGACATCGGCAGACTCGAAACCGGTCACCAGCAATGCCCGGGTTCCCTCCACGCCCGCGGCCCGGCCCGCTTCCTCCGGGTCGAGCAGGCGCAGGTTGGCGGGCCACAGCTTGGCCTGGACAATCTGCCGCACCGCCTCGGCGCCGGATGGCCAGTCCGGGAACAGGATGCCGGCGCTCGCCCGGAACGTCGGCCGCTTCTGCAACCTGAGCCAGCACTCGCTGATGATGCCCAGCGTGCCCTCGGAACCGATCACCAGGCGATCCGGGCTCGGGCCGGCGCCGCTACCGGGCAGCCGCCTCGATTCCCACCAGCCGCGCGGCGTCAGCATGCGGATGCTCTCCACGAAATCGTCGATGTGGGTGTGATTGGTGGCGTAGTGCCCGCCGGAACGGGTGGCGACCCAGCCACCCACGGTGGACCAGGGGAAACTCTGGGGGAAGTGGCGCAGTGTCAGCCCTTCCGGGCGCAGGGCACTTTCAAGATCCGGACCCAGTATCCCGCCCTGCAGGCGCGCGGCGCGGGAGCTGTGGTCGATCTCCAGAACCGCGTTCAGGCGGTCCAGGTCCACCGTGACGGCCGTTTCAGCGTCTTCCGGCACGTTCAGTCCCCACACCACCGAGGTACCGCCACCGTAGGGGATAACGACGTGGCCCGCGCCGGCGGCCCACTCCAGGGTACGCTCCAGTTCTTCCTCCGAGCCCGGGTGGGCCACGGCGTCCGGCGGGTTGTCGAAGCGGCCCCTGAGCGCGGCCAGCAGTTCCAGGGAATGGCCGCCGTAGGTATGCAGCAGGCGGTCTTCGGATTCCGTCGACACCCAGCCCCGCAACGCTTCTGGAACCTTCAGCCGCGCCGGGCCGATCTCGATGTCGCCCAGGCGCGGCACCGGCGGCGGCTCCACGGCAACGCCGGTGCGGCGGGCGATGGCTTGCGCGACTTTCCGGCGCTCCGCCTCGGAGGGCTCGTCGTCGACGTGCCCCCAGGTCCAGAAGCTGCGCTTGCGTTGTTCTTGCGGCACTGGAGACCCTCTTTTCCGATTTCTCAGTCTTGTGACACCGGCGGGGCATCGGGTTCACCGCCAATGCCTTCGATGGGGCCTCCTTCCGATTGCAGCGGCGGGTCGATGGAGAGCAGTCGGGCTACCGTCGGGGCGACATCGACCTGGTGAACCGCGGGCAGTGACGCGCCCGCCGGCACGCCCCGTCCGAGCGCCATGAAGATGCCTCCCATGTCGGGCAGGTGCGGGAAGTAGCCGTGTCCCCCGAGCGTCCAACCCATCCGGGCGAGAACCGGGGCGACCTTGCCGCCAAGCCCCCGGGGGCGGGTGAAGCTGTAGGGCGGTTCCGTGGTCATGAGCAGGTCTCCGGCGCGCCCCGGGTGAAGCACGCGCCAGGAGGCGGGAACCTGTTCCCGCGTATAGGCCCAGGCCGGCTGCACCGCGAACAGCACACCCATCGCCCGGTCAAGGTCATCCGGGTCGTCGAGAAAGATGTGCGCGAGGGCGCCGCCGTACAGGCGCGCACCGATTCCCGCCTCTTCGAGAACGCCCTCCACATCGAGCCAGCGCCCGGTTGTCGTCATGCCGTGGTCGCTGACCAGGAGCAGTGTCAATCGGTCCCAGAGCCCGAGTTCATCGATGCCGGCCAGCAGCCGCTGCAACTGTGCATCCTGGCCCTGCAACTGTTCCACGACCCTGTCGGAGTCCGGCCCGTACCGGTGTCCAGCGGCATCCGCGCCCGCCCAATAGGACATGATCAGCCGGGGACGCTGGTCCTCCGGCAGGGCCAGCCAGGCCAGTACCTGGGAAACCTTTTCCTCCTCCGACGTGTCGGCATCGAAAGGAGCAACCCGGTAGGAGACCCCTGCGCCCCGCCAGTCGCTTGCCGAACCTACCCAGTAATAGGTAGCGGCCGGCACCCCCTGGCGCTCCGCCGCGATCCAGAGGGGCTCAGCCGTCATCCAGGCCGCGGCATCACCGTAAAGGAACTCCCCCCGCTCCCGGTCGAAAAAGTGGTTGTCGACGATGCCGTGTACATCGGGGTAAGTACCCGTCGCGATGGATACATGGCCGGGAAAGGTCTTGGACGGATAGACCGGCGTCAACCGCCGCGCCCGGACACCTTCGCTCTGCAGGCGACTCAAGCCCGGGAGTTCCGCCCGTTCAGGGTAGTCGTGCCGCACGCCGTCCCAGGAAAGCACAACGACGATCGGGTCGGCCCGCAGCCCCCCGCAGAGCGCACAGAACACCAGCGCCGCCAGCGATGCGACCCGCAACGGCAGAGTATTGAACAGCGCGGCAATCAAGTGACGGCCCTCGACCTGGCGGAACCGGCCTCCGGCTTGCTGCAAGCGGTTCGCTTGTTATTCAAGGCATAGCCTCCCGTACCATCCCATGGCGACTCGACGATAGCGGCCATTGTTGCCGACTCGCATTCGCGGTTCCAGCCACGCGGTTCAATCTGTTATCTTTCCGCGCTTTCGCCCATCGACGGTTTTAACCATGTCAACGCCTCCCACCCAACTGCCCATCGACTTCAAGGGCAAGCGTTACTCCGGCGTCTATTCAGTCTCCGGCACCCTCATGATTGCCCGTATTCCCGGTGTCAGTTCCAGGAGCGCCGAGGTGGAAGGGGACGAGCAGGCCGAGGCGCTCAACCTGTTCACGGCCATTCTCGAAGACGCGGAAAGCGCGGGGCTGCTCTGACCCGCACATCCTGCCGGGCAGCTTGTTCAGTCTCGCCGGCCTGGCCCTAGCAGCCCGTGGCAAAAGTCCGCCGGCATTCGAACGCCGCTGCGCCCGCCTGGCAGAGCAGTGCTCTGCCTCGCGATGCGCGAGCGGCTCGAACCATCGGCGCTCTCGGTGCTACGCCGGACTTTTGCCACGGGCTGCCAGGCGCGCCGATCGCCGGTTGCGCAGGTATGCCCGCGTCCTCAAGCGGTAACGCAGGGCGGTCTCCAAACGCTTGAGCAGATGCGGGGGATTCTCCTTGTAGCGCTGTACGTGCGGGCTTATCCCCTCGAGTTGCTTCGTCCAGGCGGCGTCGGGTTCGTAGCCGAACTCGATCAGGCTTGATTCCATGTCGGGGTGCGCATCGAGCTGGGCCCTGATCCTGGGCAGATGATCCTTCCAGCCCCCGATTCGCGAGGCATCCAGCCGCCGAAGGCCGCCGAGCGACCGCCCGGCGCGTTCCCCCGTTTCCACCCCGTCCGGGTAGTCGGAAAAGCGCGCCCGCCGCTCGAGGAAGCCGAAACGGCGCTCGATAGCTGCCTGCACGCCATCGGGCTCGACGAGGAGATCCTCGAACCGCGCCACCAGGCACCGGGGATTGGTTTCCAGGCGGCGGATGGCCCGGGCGCTGTCGCGCCAGTGACGGAAGCCGCGAAAATACACCTCCGGCCTGCTGGCGTGGCGGCTCGCCACCACTGCCCGGGGGTCGCGCAGCATGGCGATCAGGAAGGTTTCATCGTCGCGCAGGAAAACACGCTCTATTCGGGTGGTGTCGGGCGGTTTTTTGGAGAGATACAGCGTCTCTCCGGCAGGCGGGGGGTCGAGCAGGGAAGCTTCGTGGTCAGCGCGGCCGCTGAAGGCGAAGCTTCGCCACATCAACTCCATAAGCAGGGTGGTACCGCTGCGATAGCAACCGATGATGTGAACTCGTCGCGCTCTCACGACCTACCCACGCGTGGCGCCTGCCCGGCGCCCTGTCTTGAGGTTTTCTTTCGTTTCAGCGCGCTGCACGAGGTTTGCGGCAACACGCGGCATCGCTGCATCGGGGCGGGCTACCAGGTTGCCGAGTCGGCCTTGCCCAGGTCGAGCCCATTCGCCTCGGCGAACTTCAGCGCCGTGTTTCGCGTCCCCCGGTTGTTGCGGGCAAGGCTGGACAGCACCGCGAAGGCGACCCACTCGCCCGACACCTCGAAATGGTCGCGCAGCCGTTCCCGGGACTCTGACAGCCCGAAGCCATCGGTGCCGAGCACCGTGTAGGGCCCCGGTATCCAGGGTGCGATCATGCCGGGCAGCGCCTTCATGTAATCGGTGGCGGCGACGAATATGCCGCTTTCTTCGGCAAGCAGCGACTGCACGTACGGTCTCACGTCCACATCGCCCACCTTGAGCAGTTCCTGGCGCTCGATCGCCTGCGCTTCCCGCGCAAGCTCGTTGTAGCTGGTCACGCTCCACAGGTTGCAGGGCATGTCCATGCCCGCGAGGATGTCCCGCGCCCGCAGCACTTCCGTCATCACCGCGCCGCTGCCGAACAGGTTGATCTCCGCACCCGGCGCGCGCTCGAAACAGTACATGCCCTTAAGTACGCCATCCTGAACACCGTCGGGCATCGCCGGCATCGGATAGCTCTGGTTGGTGAGCGTCAGGTAGTAGAAGACATCCTCGTGGTCCTCGTACATCGCCCGGATGCCGTCGCGCACGATCAGCGCGATCTCGAAGGCAAAGGCCGGGTCGTAGCTCTTCAGGTTGGGAATCGTGCTGGCAATGAGCTGGGAGTGCCCGTCCTGGTGCTGCACGCCTTCGCCGTTCAGGGTGGTGCGGCCAGAGGTGCCGCCGAGCAGGAAGCCCTTGCACATCATGTCGCCGCAGGCCCAGATCATGTCGCCGACCCGCTGGAAACCGAAGATCGAGTAGAAGATGTAGAACGGGATCATGGGCAGGCCGTAGTTCGCATAGGCCGTGCCCGCCGCCAGGAAGGATGCCATGGCCCCCGTCTCGCAGATGCCTTCCTGCAGGATCTGGCCGTCTTCCGACTCCCGGTACGGGGCGATGGTGCCAGCATCCACCGGCCTGTAGTGCTGCCCCACCGGGGAGTAGATGCCGGCCTGGGGAAACAGCCCGTCCATGCCGAAGGTGCGCGCCTCATCGGGGACGATGGGCACCACGTACTTGCCCAGCCGCTTGTGCCGCAACAGCCGCGAGAGCATGCGCACAACAACCATCGTGGTGGAAACGTTGCGGGCGGTGCCCTTCAGCATGGCATCGAAGAACTCGAGCGCGGGCGGTTCCAGGCGCTCGCAATGCACGTCCCGCCTCGGGATGAAGCCGCCGAGCGCTTCCCGCCGCGCTTTCAGGTAGCGGATCTCCTCGGAGTCCTCGGGGGGCCGGTAGAACTCGGCGCCGAGCACTGCCTCGTCGGAGAGGGGAATGTCGAAGCGTTTCGCCAGTTCCCGCCGCTCGTCGGGGCTCAGGTACTTCTTCTGATGTACCGTGTTGCGGCCCTCGGCACCCGGCCCCAGCCCGTCGCCCTTCACGGTCTTCAGCAACACCACGCAGGGTTTGCCGGTCACCTCCGCCGCATGCCGGAACGCGGCATGGATCTTGGCGTGATCGTGGCCGCCGCGCTTGATCGAGCGCACCTCCTCGTCGGTGAGCGTCTTCATCAGGTCGCGCAGTTCCGGCGTGTGTTCCACCCAGTGCTCGCGCACCGCGTCTCCGGGCGAAACCGTGTACATCTGGTAGTCGCCATCCACCGCCTGCTCCATGCGTTCCTGCAGCACGCCGTGCACGTCCCGGGCCAGGATCGGGTCCCAGCCGCCGCCCCAGATCACCTTGATGACGTGCCAGTCGGCGCCGCGGAACGACCGCTCCAGTTCCTGGATGATCTTGCCGTTGCCGCGCACCGGGCCGTCCAGGCGCTGCAGGTTGCAGTTCACCACCAGCACCAGGTTGTCGAGGTCTTCGCGGCTGGCGATGTTGATGGTGCCCAGCACTTCCGGCTCGTCCGACTCGCCGTCGCCGATGAACGCCCACACCTTGCCGCCGCTGCGCTTCTTCAGCCCCCGGCTTTCCAGGTACTTGGCAAAGCGGGCCAGGTAGATGGCGCTGGGCGTTGAAAGGCCCATGCTGGCCGTGGGCATCTGCCAGAAACCGGGCAGACGCCGCGGGTGCGGATAGGAGGGCAGGCCCCCGCCGGCGCCCAGTTCCCGTCGGAAGTTCTTCAGTTGCCCCTCGGTCAGCCGGCCCTCGAGGAAGGCGCGCGCATAAATGCCCGGGGATGTATGGGCCTGGTAGTGAACCTGGTCGTCGCCGGCGCTGCCGGTTCTGAAAACGTGGTTGAATCCCACCTCCATCATGGTGGCCGCGGACAGGTAAGTGGCGATGTGGCCGCCCACGCCGGAACCGCTGTCGAAGGCCTGCAACACCATGGCCACCGCGTTCCAGCGGATGATGTTGCCAATGCGGGTCTCCAGTTCGATGTCGCCGGGGTACCCGGGCTGATCCTTGACGTCGATTGTGTTCTTGTAGGGGGTATTCAGGGCGGCTTCGGTCAGCACCAGCCCCTTGCGGCTAAGATGCTGCTGCAGCTTCAGCAACAACGCCTTTGTTTCCGCTTCCCCCCGGTTGACCAGTACGTCTTCGAGGGCTTCGACCCACTCTTCCTGCTCGAGACTCCAGCCGTCGTCGATTTGGCTGCCGGTCTGTTGCATGGGGCCTTACTCCGCTTGCGCAGTGCGCTCCATGTCGATGAGGAAGTCGGCGATGCGCACCATCTCCACGTAGCCGCCGGCATCGCCGCTGTCGATGCGGTACTTGCCGTTGACGATAAGGGAGGGCACGCCGGTCACCCGGTAGACGCGGCCCTGGGCGTCTGCCTGCCTCACGCGCGCTGCCACGCCGAAGGAATTCAGCGCGGCCTTGAAGTCTGCGGGCTCGACCCGGGCCTCGGATTCGAAAAGATCCTCGGCAATCTCCACCCGGCGCAGATCGAGGCCCTGCCTGTGGATTGCCTCGAACAGGGGCATGTGCATCTCCTCGCCGACGCCGAGCACCTCTGCAGCGTAGAACATGCGCCCCAGGAGCGCCCAGGTCTCGTTGAAGACGGCCGGTACGCGGCGGAAGGCGACATCGCCGGGGAGGCCGCTGCGCCAATCCTCCAGGATCGGATCGAACCTGTAGCAGTGAATGCAGGCGTACCCGAAGACCTCCACCACCTCGATGCGCTCCGGATCCTGGGTATCGACAGCGACTGGAAGCAGGTGATACTGAACACCTTCTTCGTAAGCGGGCGCGGATTCCTCAGCCATGGCCGGCACGCCGGCCGCAACCCAGCCCAGAAGCAACAGTCCGCCCAGCGATCCGCACCATTTCATGTGAGCTGCCCTTCCTCTTGTTCGCGGATGAAGGTTATCAGACGATTGAAATCCGCGCCCGGCCGCCACATTGCCGTCGGGCCGGAGCCATTGCCCGTCAGTGCAATCCCTGAATATAGTCGGCCAGCACGGCGATTTCGCCATCGGTCAGCCCGCCGGCCACGTCGCGCATCATGCCGCCGTAGGCTTCGTCGGTGGCGCGTTCGCCCTCGCGATAGGCCTTGAGCTGGGCAGCAAGGTAAGGGCCGGGTTGACCGCGCAGGGCCGGAAACCCGGCGAGCGCATTGCCGTTCCCGGTCGGCGAATGACAGGCGGTGCAGGCGGCCACGCGCTTGTCCATGATGCCGCCGCGATAAATTGCCTCGGCCCGGGCGACAGACTCGTCGCCGCTGGTCGCCTGGCCGATCTTGGCGGGCAGCGAGGCGTAATAGGCCGCCATGTCCCAGAGGTCCTGGTCCGTCTTGCCCATGAGCTGCCCCGTCATCAGCAGGATGACGCGCTCGTTCGACTGGATGAGCTTGAGCTGATCGAACAGGTATTTCTCGTTCTGCCCCGCCAGGTTGGGGTAGGTGGGATCCAGCGGCGTGGCGCCATCCATGCCATGACAGGCGGAACAGGCAAGCGACTGTGCCTGGCCCGCCACCGGATCGCCGGCGCCCCACGCTCCGCCTGCCAGCAACAGGCAACAGATACCGACCCAAACCCTCAACTGCATCTTTCGTCGTACTCCTTTGGAAATGCACTGCGTCCGTGAAACCCGGCAACCGTCCGGGTGACCTGGAGACCGCAACCACCCGGCGGCCGAATCACTGCATATACCGGACTCGCCTGGGAGGCTGGTCGCCCGCGTGCCAATCCCTGATGTATGGTGTAACGCGTCTACCCTGCGTGTCCGACACCGGGCCGCGCGCCCCGACCGGGCGCGGATTATACCCAAAAGGGACCAGGCAACGTGAACCAGCCGCCACGCGCCGCAGTCTGTGGGCCAATGCAGCGTTGGCTCGGCCTGGCTGGTTCCTACCGCACCGCCCGGGCGCGGAGTATTGGGAGATTGCCTTCATGGGCCCCGGCAAAACTCAGGAGCGACTCGATGTGCGATTCCACCCGTATCACCGAGTCTTTGTCCGCCGGGCAACACAATACGGGAGTCCGGCCGGTCAGATGGGCGATCAAGGCAACCCGCGCGGCGTTGTCGAGAATTGGCTCGTCGCCTGCGTCTCTGCCGATCCCCCCCATCAGGCAGGCTTTGAAATCCATGCCCGCCTGCTCCAGCGTGCGCAGGCTTCTTTCCAGGTACGCCGAGTCCTCACCCAGTTTGCGGATTTCGTTTGGCACAGGCCCGACTTCGGGAAGAGGCTTTCCGGCAGGCCTGATCGCTGGCAGTTCCCGTATCATCGAAGACCTCAGTTCGGCTACCCGGGTTTTCATGGCGTCGATTCTCACTGACACTTCGCCCGACAGTTCACGGTCGCCCAACGGCCCAATCAACTTGCAAAACTCTGTTGCATCCCAGGAGGAAGCCCGGCGCACTCGAAACTCCCCGATCGTGACGGCAAATTCGTAATACCGGACGTTTGCCCGTACGTAGTGTGCATGGCCTTCGTGATCGAGCATTGACAACGCCAGGGGAGATTTTTCGAGTTCCTCGAATGCGCCGAGTTGCGGCATGCAATCAGAAGTGTCACTGCAATGCAGGATTGGTATCGCCATCAGTTTGATATCGACAGTCTCTCCGTTAAACGCCCGCGCGGTTTTTTCCGGATCGGAATAAAGTGCCTGAGCGACGACAGCCTCGGCAATGCGGGCGGCGCCTGAGCGCACAGCCGCATTGGCAAGCCCGAATCCGCGGGGTGCAAGTTCGCCGAGATCGGTGAAGCCGTCGCTCGCCCCCTGCACATTGAAGCGGTCATCCAGGTCGACCAACTCCAGGTCGAGGCGAAGATCCGGCCCACCGGGAAGGGAGTACAAACGCTCAACCTCGGCGTGAACCCGTTCAAAGGACAGGCCGTGGCGATCGGCGTAACCGGCGATGGCTGCTTCTTCTTCGTTGAGGCGATGCTGGAAAAAGCCGTGGCTGATCCCCGTATACAGCGTTCTGCCGTTCGCGTCGGTCATTGCGGTGTGCGTGCAATCGGGAGCACGGACGACACAGCGGACGTGCGGGAGGGCGGGGCAGACGCCGGGCCAGGGTTGGCTGCCGGGTAACTCCCAGGGGAAGTTGCAGCGTAGCACGGTAACCGGCACCTCCGCCTGCGCCGCTTTCATGATCGCCAGTCGCCGGATCGCCGGTTCCCAAGGCACTTCGGCCGAGTAGAAGTACTTGCGGGCCTTCTCGTAGCGTTCAATCAGATCCCGCGCCGCGCCTCTGACCGTATCGTCCCATGAGCCAAGATACGAAATTCGGGCCAATCCGGCGTTCCAACCGTGCGCCACTTTCTCCATGCCGTAGCTTTTTGCAAGATCGTTCCTGATCGAGAGAACCAGGCGCTCCAGTTCGGTTCTTTCGGCCAGGGTCAAATCCTCCAGTGCCGTTCGCCGGAGCAGTGCGTCCACCCGCAGGATTTGCGGTTCGGTTCTGGTCATGATCTCGAAGCCTTTGGACAGGTGTTTCTTCACCTCTTCCGGGAGATCCCGGTGTTCCAGCAACGCCCGGAGCCGGCAGTGCGCCGTCAGCAACTCCGCATTCCGGGACGGGCTTAACCAGGGGAGGTCGACAGGACGACGGAGGGGCCCCCGTTCGGCAGCGGTGCCCGGGCTTTGCGGCACGCCGACTGTGCCCGCGGTTGCGGTTGCGCGACTTTGCGGTTCGGTTCTGGACGTTGCCGGTCCGGGCAGGGCGGCCTGATTCGCGGGAACGGACTGCGGGGCCGGCAGCGCTCGCTTGCTAGGAGGAACCATGCGGCGGGCTTCGGCGGAAGTGCCGGCCTCAGGCGATTCACGCCTGCGTTTCACCGGGGAAGGCGCGGGGCTGTCCTCCCCGGATGACGTCGACACCCGCCGACCGCCAAAGGAACCCTGGTTCGGCGCGATGCCGCTGCCGGTTGCACCGCCGTTATCGGGGTTGGATATGCCTGCTACCTTGTTCAACCCGTCCATCGGCCATCTCCTGGTCCACCGTCGCGAATTGGACCTGAGCAGGACGAAAAGGTTTCCCTGTGCCTGCTCCATCTACAGAATCCCGAGTAAGGTCGAGACAAGGGGCAAACCACCGTGTCTTGCGCACCACCTGACCGCCGGCGCCTGACGCGCCGACTACCGGCACCAGGCAATAGGTGCCGACCCAAACCCTCAACTGCATCTACATTCGTAGTCCTGTGGAAACGCGCGGAGTCCGGCGACCCCGGCATCGCCTGCCCGGCCGGCGCCCGCGTCCCGATCCCTGATGTTAAGGTGTAACGCGTCCGCCCGGCGTGTCCGATGCCGGGCCGCGCGCCCCGACCGGGCGCGGAAGTTTCCCGAAACGGGACCAGGCAACGTGAACCAGCCGCCACGTCTTGCAACCGAGTTCCTGGCCAGCGCGCCCGATCTCGCACGCTGCCCGTCCGGCGACGAACCGGAAGTCGCCCTGGCAGGGCGCTCGAACGCGGGAAAATCGAGCGTGCTCAACCGGCTGACCGGCAACCGCCGCACCGCCAGGGTGAGCAAGACGCCCGGGCGCACCCGGCTGATCAACTTCTTCCAGGTTGCGGGCGGGGGGCGCCTTGTGGACCTGCCCGGTTACGGCTACGCCAGCGCGGGCCGCCAGGAACAGCAACGCTGGCAGCGGGCGGTGAACGAGTTTCTGTCGTTCAGGAACCAGCTTGCCGGGGTTGTGCTGGTCACCGACATCCGGCATCCCGGCACGCCGTTCGACGTGGAACTCATCGACTGGGCCGCCGCCTCCGAAATGCCGCTGCATGTGCTGCTGAACAAGGCGGACAAGCTGAAATCCGGCGCTCGACGCCAGGCGCTCACCCGTTACCGGCAGCAATACACCGGGCACATTTCCGTGCAGTTGTTCTCGGCGGCCAACGGCCTGGGAGTCGAGGAACTGCTCGCCGTCCTCGACGGATGGATACACGGAGACGGATCACCCCAAACGGGATGACGCGACTGAAGGGGCCGTGCGCCGGGGCGCAGAGGCCGTGCGCAGGAGCGCAGAGGCCGTGCGCAGGAGCGCAGAGGCCGTGCGCAGGAGCGCAGAGGCCGTGCGCAGGAGCGCGGCGGCGAAACGTATGTGAACCGCAATGGCTCGCGGCTCAGACTTCCGCGATAAGCTCCCGCCCCTGATTGCGCACGTTGCCGACAGCCGTGCCGACCTTCCAGGCTTCCATTTCTTCCGCCGGATAAGGACTGCACAACTCGGAAACATCGCCGGAGTCCGCATCGAGCCAGCGGGCATAGTTGCCGGGATGAACGATTACGGGCATCCGGTTGTGAATCTCCGCCATCATTTCATTGGGGGTCGTCGTAAGTATGGTGAAGCTTTCGATATCGTTGCCGTCGACTACCGACTTCTCCCACAGCCCGCCGAGGCAGAACCAGCGCCGGTTGCGGCAGCCGATCGCGTAAGGCGTTTTCCGCCCGCGCGGCCCCGACCACTCGTAATAGCCGCTCACGGGCACCAGGCAGCGCCTGTGCCGGTAGGCATGTCGGAAGACCCTGGATGTCGCGGCGGTCTCGCTGCGCGCGTTGAAGGTGGAAAACTTCATTTCCTTTATGGACTTGTTCCACCAGAAGGGCACAAGACCCCAGCGCGCAAAAGCCATCTCCGCCTGCGTGGCGCCCTCCGGGCGCCGAACCACCGGCGCTATCTGCGTGGGTGCGACGTTGTAGGCTGCCTCCGTGCCCGGAAACTCGCCTTCCTCATCCCGTGACAGATCGAAGTGAGCGAGGTACTCCTCGTAGCTCACCTCCGTTCTAAAGAATCTTCCGCACATGGCTCAATGGACAGGAATCGAACGCCAAGGCTACCATCGGGACGGGCATGGAAGCGAAAGCAAATCCGCAAATCCAGGAGGCAGCAGGCCCAGTTAGGGCACAACTACTCGGCCATGTTCCTGGCGGTCGTCACCACCATTTCCTGCACCCTGCAGCCCGCGGTAATCCTCCGGTCAAGGGAGCGGGCGTCGCTCAAATCGGGTTTTCCGGCTCAAGGCCAAGCAGGTGGCGCCCGATCTGTTCGCTGACCCGGTCCCGGTGGGCGTTGATGTGCAGGGGCATCGCCTGGAAATCGCGGTAGCGGCGCTCGAAGGTACTTCCTTCCCGCAAACCGTTGCCGCCGAGCACCCGCAGGACGAGCCGCATCGCGTCATCGCAGCAGGCAAGGGCCTGCATCGCCGCGCCTGTCTGCCGCAGATAATCCGTCTCGGTGGGCGCAACGCCGGTCTCTATGCGCGCATCCGTCTCTTCACAGGCGTTGACCACCGTGTCCGCGGCGGTCTTGACCAGGGCGCCGGCCTGGCCGAGGTTCACATGGATGGTCGGTCGTTCGATCATCTTGACGCCCGCAATCGCCACACGCCCGCGAATGCCTTCGGCGGTTTCGGCCAGGGCCGCGGCAGTCAGGCCCACCGCCATGGCGCCGAGCCACAGGTCCGAGAGGGCCACCCAGTCTTCCCGGTACCGTCGGTCGATTACCGGATGGCCAGGGTCGCGAAACACTTCCCGGAAGAAGTCGGGAAAGGGAACGTTGCGCCCTGCCGGTACCGATACGCCCCGGTAGTGCACATGATCGGTCGCCGACGCGCGCAGGCTCATGGCTTTCCAGGTGGGCTCCACCTCGACCCCCGTACCGCGCAGGTCCACCAGCGTGAATCTCCGCGCCCTCGGCGCATCGGCCATGACGAACCCGACGCCGGCCCACTCGCCGTAGCGGGCGCCGGAACCGAACGCCGCGGTTCCCTCGAGGTAGATCTCTTCGCCCCGCAATTCACCCTTTACGCGGGTGCTCGCCCCCGCGGGAAAGGAGACCCATTCCCGGTTGGCGACGATGCCGGCGAGCAACCCGGCGTGTTCGGGCCCGAGCAGGCCGCAGAAGAAATGCCAGGTGCAGAGGTGATTCCACAGGCACCAGGCCGTCGAGGTGCAGGCCTGGGCCACGGCCCCCAGTTCCCGGGCCACCGCCGCGACCGGACTATCGAGTCCGCCGAGCGACCTGCTGGCCGCCATGCCCATGACCGGGTTTGCCTTGATCAGCGCAATGACCTCGTCGCTGACACTGCGGGTCTCGTCCGCAGCGGCGGCCTGGGCGGCGATGGCGCCGAGCAGTGGGTCGATCAGCAGCCCATCTCCGGGCCAGTCGATGAAGCTGATGGTCTCGTCCACGGTATCGATCGCTTCCGGCTCGCGCACCACGCGCGACTTAACCCTGTTGCGACACCTCCATCTCCAGCGTGCGGATGTCGTTCAGCAGGGTATCGGCGTGCAGAAACGACACGCTGTAGATGTTGCGGATGCGTTTGGCGCGGTCGATCAGGTAGACGCGCAGCACATGCGACATGGTGCCGAGGTAGTTGCCCTGCTCGTCGTAGTCCTTGATGATCCATTGGCCGAACTGGTCGAGGATGGGGTCGAGTTCTTCCTCGGAACCGCAGGTCAGGAAACGCCAGTCGTAGTCCGGCTTCCTGAAATATCCACTGTAGTCGGCCAGCACTTCCGGCGTGTCGTAGCCGGGGTCGAAGCTGAAGCTCACCAGCCGCACCGACTCGCGCAGGTCTCCCGTTTCCAGCAGCCGGTTCTGAACGCCGCGCAGCACGTGGCTCGCCAGCGGACAGCCGTTTATGTCGTTGCACCGGGTGTAGATGAAGCTGAGCACCACGATCTTGTCACCAAGAAAATCGTGCACCCGGGCGGGCTTGCCGCCGCTGTCGAGCACCGCGCCGTCGCCGGCCGGACCCAGGGGCGGCAACGCGTAGCTGCCCGGCTCCGGCGGCACGTATTCAAGATCGGCGTAACCGGGGGCCAGCACCTGGGGCTGCGGATGATCGTGGTCGCCGCTCGCCGCATTTGCCAGCCCCGCCCCAACCATGAGTGCAATGCCGGCGCCACATCGCAAGGCCCTTCCGATTGCGCCGCTGAAACGCTCGGGCAGCGCCGGCTGCGGCCCGCGCCCGGACACGCTGCTACACACCCGGCGGGGAGACCGCCTCGCGGTCGCGCCAGCAGCCCTGCAACGTTTCTTCGCCTTCGAGGATGCCACCGATGCGCCGATTCACCGATCCGTTGCCGGGACGGCTCTCATTCCCGGTTCAACACCGCACTAACGCGCGGCGACCTTCGCCGGTGGCTTCTTGCCGTAGAGCGCGTAGGCACCAAAACGCATCTGGTGTGGAGCCCCGAGCTTCGCCTCCAGGAAATCTATGGTGAACCGGTGCGTGAGCTTCTCGCCATCCCAGCCGTACAGCTTGAAGTACTGCAGGTCGTTCTCGCCCTCGGTCTTGTCCCAGTTGGCCAGGAGTGAGGACGTGTAGTAGACGCGCTCGCCGTCCCAGCTCTGCGAGGCCATGTTGACCTGCTCGCCGATCTGTTCCTCCAGGATCTGCGTCGGCGCGTGAGGATCGGAGATGTCGAATAGCCGGGTCTTGCCGTCGTTCCAGGTGTTGACCCAGAGCAGGGAGTCGTCCGCGGAAATGGAGATGTCCACGGGCAGCGGGATCTTCGAGGCATCACCGATGTCCGCGACAGCCTTCGCGTGCCACTCGCCGGCCGCGTCTTCGTGGATCAGCCAGATCTTCGAGGTCAGCGCCGTGGTGGTGAAGCAGTAGTTGCTGCGCGAACCCCAGGCACAGCGAATCTCCAGCGGCGCGCCGGGCACGTCGAGAATCTTCTTCGGCGTGCGGGCGTGCAGGTCCCAGACGATCACGGTGTTACCGAAGCGCTTCATGGCCTCGGCGTCGCCCATCATCTGGCCGAGGTTCATCATGTAGTTGTTCCAGCCGGTGAACGACGAGGTGACGAGCACGTTGCGTCGCGGCAGGACGCGCACATCGTAACCGTAGCCGTCGGCGAAGTTGCCGGCCTTCACGGCGCCCTGCAGGTTGTCGTCCGTCGGTATCCAGTGGGTGGCGATGTAGTCGCCGTCATTGGTGTACTCGACGATGCCCGTGCGGCCGCCGTGGTCGCGGTTGTTGGACAGGCCCGTAATCATCATCCGGCCGGGAAGCGCATAGCTGGTGTGCGGCCCCACCACACCACCGCTCTTCGCGACGAAGTCGTCGATGGTATTCACCACGCGCGGCGCCGCCGGATCGGTGTGGATGTCGAAGATGAAGATCTTGCTGGTATCGAGCCCGCTGGCCCAGAGGTGACGGCGGTCGTCCGTCAGCCCGGAATGGTGGGCCTCGTTGCGGCCGCCCACGGAGACGCTGTCCACCACCTGCCCGTATTCGGGAGAGTCCGGGTTGACG
The DNA here is from genome assembly GCA_963663395.1 of Pseudomonadales bacterium. Taxonomy (GTDB): domain Bacteria; phylum Pseudomonadota; class Gammaproteobacteria; order Pseudomonadales; family Azotimanducaceae; genus Azophilus. The sequence goes on along the minus strand of OY760226.1, from coordinate 647,917 downwards.
TCAACGGTGACCAGCTTGTCCTGCTCGTCGCCGACACCCTCCATGCCCAGCGTCCAGATGTAGACGAAGTCCTCCTGGCCGACAATCTTCGCCATGTAAGGCGACATGCAGGTCTCATCGGCGCGAACCGGCGCCCAGACGATTGAACAAAACGTAACAAACAGCGCTGCGATCAGTCTCTTCACATTGCCTCCGCCAGCTTCCCAAGAGGCGCCTATGCTAAACCCAAACGCGAGGCAAATGCATGGCCGGCATCTGACAGCCGCAGTAGTTCAATCATCAATGGGTCGGGCTAAGATTGGGCGGTGGTAGTGACCCGTTCAATCATCCGGACCAGTACGCGGTTGCTCGCGGTGACCGTCTGTCGCCGCTCCAGTGCGCTGCTGCCGCTGCTTCTTCTCTATCTTCTCCCGGCGGCTGCACAGCCCGACGAGTTCGAGCGGGTCGGGCGTGGTGACGAGCGGAGCGGTTACGAGACCACCGATTACGTCACGGACTCCCGCCGCATCGGCGCACTCGGCGGGGAATCCGCCCGTTTGCAGGCGCTGGCAGCAGAGCCACCGCTCGGGCTGCCGCCGATGGCCGCCGGACAGACCGCAAGCGCGGCCGGCATCGAACTCGGAAGGCGCCTTTTCTTCGACCGGCGCCTTTCCTTCAACGGCACGCTGTCCTGCGCCAACTGCCACGTCCCCGAACAGGGGTTCACGCAGAATGAACTGAGAACGCCTGTAGGCATCGAGGGGCGCTCGGTCAAGCGTAATGCCCCGGCTCTCTATAACGTCGCCTATCGCACTACCCTGTTTTTCGACGGACGCGAGGAAAACCTCGAACAGCAGATCTGGTCACCGCTGCTCGCCGCGAACGAGATGGGCAATCCCTCGGTGGGCACCGTTCTTCGGCAGTTGCGGGAAATCGACGATTACGACGCCTCCTTTCAGGCGGTATACGGGAACGGGGTCGGCATGCAAACCCTCGGCCGGGCCCTGGCCGAATACCAGCGGGCTCTGCTGTCCGCCAACTCGCCGTTCGACCGCTGGTATTTCGGCGGCGAGGCCGATGCCCTGACGGAGTCCGCAAAACGGGGTTTCGCCCTGTTCGTCGACAGGGACTGTTCGGAGTGCCACCAGCTACAGGACGGCCATGCCCAATTCACCGATGACGACTTTCACAACACCGGGCTGGGGTTCCGGCGGGCAATGGAACCGAGCCGCCGTGTGCAATTGGCTCCCGGAGTATTCGTCGACCGAAAAGATGACATCCCCGAACCGCGGCTTTCAGACCTCGGCCGCTACGAGGCAACCGGCCGGCCACAAGACCGCTGGAAGTTCCGCACGCCCAGCCTGAGGAACGTAGCCGTCACGGCGCCTTACATGCACGACGGCTCACTCGCCACCCTGGCGGAAGTGGTCGACTTCTACAATGCGGGGTGCGTACCGAACGAGGGACTGGATCCGCGGATTCGACCCCTCGGCCTGGCCCCGCACCATAAAGAGGATCTGATTGCCTTCCTGAAATCGCTGAACGGCAGCAATCTCGACGCACTGGCCGCGGACGCACGCCTTGCCCCCATCGGCGATCCCTCCTCAACCTCCCCGGACCGGGCGCGATGAAGCCATGGGACATTCTCTCCGTAAGGGTTTCGGGTCGTCGTGTTGGCTTGGTGCGCTGAAAGGGAAGCCCCGCATGCCGGCTCGCTGCCGGACGTGGAAGACTCTTAGATGCAAGCCTGCGTTCGAGACCTCGAGCAGATTGACGCCATGGCAATCGCGCCCAGCCTCCCCGCTCAACCCTGGTCGGCCAGGGGGAGATCGCGCTCTGCGTGCTCGCCCCAGGGTTTGCGGGAGAAGATGCGCTCGACCATGGGCCTGAAGTGTTCGATCGGCAGGGTGTCGTAATCCGGGTCGAAAGACACCTGGTCGTAGTCGCGGCAGAACCGTTCGGTCATCTCGAAAGCCGGGTGGCCGCGGTGGCGCTCACGGGCGTCGCGGTCGAGGCCGATCTTGTCGAAGTAGTAGTAGCCCTGGAACAGGCCGTGCTGCAGCACCATCCAGTAGGTGTGCCTGGCGACATACGGACGCAGGATCGAAGCGCCAAGCTCCGAGTGATTCTCGGGCGCAAGGACATCACCGACATCGTGTACCAGCGCAGCCACGATGAACTCTTCGCACTCACCGGCACGCAATGCCCGGGTAGCCGTCTGCAGGGAGTGTTCGTAGCGGTCGACCTTGAAGCCCGGAAGCCCTCCGGCAAGCCCCTGCAGGTAGGCGACCACCCGTTCACCGGTTCGGGCGACGAACGGCTCGGCAAGTTCGCCCTGCAGGGCGTAATCCTCCACCGTGCCCTCGTCCATCCGCGTATAGGCCGCAACCCGCGGCGCAGCGTTCGGTTCGGCCATGACGACATCCTCTGTTCGGACGTGAACGAAGGGCGATTGTATGATACGCATCGGGCTGCTGAACACGACGGCTGAAGGGATACGCACGATGAGAAAACTCGCAGTCGCGTTGCTGGCGATGTTTCGCAGGGCATCGCTCCTGTTGTTGAAGCTGCGCGGAAAGACACCCGCCGACGTCGCCGAGCAACGCGTGGTCAGCGGCCGCGCCTGGGACGAGTTCTGCGACACGCTGAAAGCCGCGGGGGCCGCGCTGAACTTTCCCGGCGCTCCCCGGGACCCGTTCAACCAGGCCGAGGGCTACCGCTACCTGAGCCGGCTGTTGCGCGGCGGCCTCATGGCATTCGTCGAGTACGCCGACCCCCGGGCGCCCGTGCTGCACCGGGTAGCCCACGAAACGGTGAAGCTCGGCGCCGACAATCCCGACAACTACTATCAGACCGCCGCCATCCGGGGGGATTTCGACTACCGGATTTCGGGCAGGCGCAATACCGTGAAATACCTCAGCTTCGGCACCCAGGCCGGACATTACGGCCAGGGCGGCGGCATGCCGCCAACCGGTTACATCGAAGCGGCAGAGATCGAAACCGATGACGACGGGCACTTCGAGCTGATCGTCAGCAGTACGCCCAACGACGGCAACTGGCTGCCGATGAAGTCCGACTCCGGCACGCTGATCGTGCGGCAGACCTTTCTCGACCGCGAAAACGAAGCGCCCGCGGACCTGTTCATCGAGCGCATCAACTGCACCGAGGAGGAAAGACGCCCCGCGCCCCTGACACCCGAACAGATCGATGCCGGCCTGAAATCCGCGAGCACGCTGGTTGCCGGCGCTTCCCTGCTGTTCGCGAAATGGGCGAGGGACTTCAAGCAGCACAGCAATGCGCTGCCCATGTTCGACCCTGACGTCTCGCTGGCAGCGGGCGGCGATCCGAACATCGTCTACTACCACAGTCACTGGGCGTTGGCCGAAGACCAGGCCCTGGTGATCGAGGCCATGCCTCCCGAATGCGAACACTGGAACTTCCAGTTGAACAACTACTGGATGGAATCGCTGGATTACCGCTACCACACCATCCACACGAACAAGCACCTGGCACAACACCAGCCGGACGGTTCCATCCGGCTCGTCGTGGCGCACCGGGACCCGGGGCTCCCCAACTGGCTGGACACCGCCGGTCATTCATCCGGAACCATGTGTTTCCGCTGGATTCGGGCCAACGACCATCCCCAGCCCGCCGCGCGGGTAGTGAATCGCGACGAGCTGGAAGCGCTGCGCAATCAGTCGATCGGGTGAAGGCGTTGCTGGAAACCTCCACAGACTACGGCAATCCATACCGGCCATTGCCGATATCCCTGCTCAACCGGGCGGGCAGGATTGCCGGAAAATTCGGCTTGGGCGGCAGGCTGAACGCAGACCGCATGATCACCGCTGCCAAGCGCAAGACCGGGCTCTCCGATTTCGGCGACGAATGGTTCATGGAGCCGCTGCATGTTCTCGAAAGATCAATCAATGACGAGGCCAGACTGAATACGTTGGGCAACATGTTACAACACACGAGATTCGTCTCGGCACTGACAACACGTTTGCGAGCGGAACAGATATTCAAGGAAAATCCGGACATTCTGGATATAGACCTCGGCAGAATTATCCTGATAGCCGCATTGCAACGTACAGGCACAACAGCCTTGCACCGGTTGCTCTGTTCGGACCCGAATATCCGGGGATTGTATTCGTGGGAAGTGCTGAACCCATTGCCAGGGCCGAATGAAAAACAAGGAGACCAACGCTCACGAATATCCAAGGCAAAAACGGCTGCAAAAGTCATGCGTTACTTGGCTCCCGAGTTTTTTGTCGTTCATCCCATCGAGTTCGATGCACCGGAAGAAGATATTTTTCTTCTCGATCTTTCATTCATGAGTCAGGCACCGGAAGCAACGATGCACGTGCCAACCTATGCAAATTGGCTGGAAAAACAGGATCAGGCCGAAGCGTACAAGTACATGTACAAGATGCTGAAACTGATGCACTGGCAACGAAGCGGCGAAGCCTGGGTTCTGAAAACGCCCCATCACATGGAACACATCGACACGATTCTCAATGTTTTTCCAGACATTCGCATCGTGCAGACGCATCGCGACCCCCGGCAGTCAATCGCTTCTTTCTTCAGCATGGTGGCGCACGCAAGAGGCATTCTCAGCGATCATGTTGATGCTCGCGACATCGGCCAACATTGGTTTCGAAAATCCCTGCGCTTGATGCGTAGATCCGTGGAAGCAAGAAAGTCGCGGGAAGCGTCCATTTTCATTGATATCTCGTACGATGATCTAGTTCAAGAACCGATCGAGGCGCTACGCAAGGTCTATGTCGCGTCTGGTCTGCCTTTCGATGCAAACGTAAAAAATCACGCAAAAAACATGGCAAGTCGAGAAACAAAGGATCGATACGGAAGGCACGTTTACCGTCTGGGTGATTTCGGAATCACCGACGACGAGGTGAACAGGCAATGCGCCTTCTATCGTCGAGAATATGGATTGTCTGATGGAAAAGCAGGGAATTTGCGTTGATTTCACGGTGCCAGTTGTTCAGGAGCGCTCAGCAATATGTCCAGACAAACTGATAAACCTGTTGATTACGGGAAAATAACCAACGCCATATCCAGCGCGATCATGGATCGGTTTTCGAATACCGGCCTGATTGCGCCCGTTGCTCCGGATGTTCGAATAGACGACAAGACCTGCCTGGTAACGGGCGCGAACAGCGGCCTCGGCAAGGCGGTGGCCATCGACCTGGCTCGCCGGGGCGGCCATGTGCTGATGGCCTGCCGTGGCGGGCATCCCGAAGCCGGCGAAGACGTGAAACGGCTCTCCGGGTCCGCCCGGGTCGAGATGCTGAAGGTCGATCTTTCGGACCTGGAGAGCGTACATCTGCTTTGTGATGAAATCCTCCGCCGGGGCGTTCCGCTGGACATCACCGTGCTGAATGCCGGCCTGATGCCATTGAATGCCCGCCCGTCCCGACAGGGTTTCGAGCTGATGTTCGCCGTGCACTTTCTGGCCAACCGCGTGCTGCTCGACCGGTTTATCCGCGATGGCGTTATCGTTCCCAGCAGCCAACCAGGCAGGACGCCCCGCATTGTTTTCGTTGCATCCGAAACCCACCGCTCCGCCGGCCCCATCGACTTCGAGCGGTTCGGCGCCTTCACGGACTACGGCCTGAGGGACGGGCTGAAGTACTACGGTTTTAGCAAACTGCACTCCTGCACCCTGGCACAGGAAATGTCCCGGCGCCTGAACCAGGGAGATGGGGTCCGGGTTGCCGTGCATTCTCTCTGTCCCGGCCCGATCAACTCCAACATCGCCCGGGAAGCGCCGTCCTGCATGAAGGCGTTGCTGTCGCCGGTCATGGGGCTGCTCTTTGCCGGCCCCGAGAAAGCCGCCCGGCCGGTCATCCATCTGTGCTGTGATGCGGAGATGGGGCAGCGCAGCGGCGTCTACCTGCACATGATGCGCGAGAAACAGCCATCGGCCCTGGCCCTGGACCCGTCGGCCGGCGTCAGCCTGTGGGAGGCAAGCGAAGCGCTGATCGCGGAACACAGGCCCGCACGCGCCGCCGCCAGACCGGGCTCGGCGGGCGACGAAAGCGGGGGTGACGCCGGAGAGCCCCGCTAACCCGACCTATTCGTGAATGGACGTAGCGAGGCTGGCAAGATGAGGAGTAGTGAAAGCGCTGGGTGCGCGGACGCGTGCTTGCAGCACGTTGAGCACGCGGTGGGAGTACGCCCAGTGATTTCGCTGCTATTGGCGGCCGCAGTAGTTCATTCATGCATTGATCGGGCTAACTGGGAAGCGGGCGGGGTCTGATCGCAGCTGTTGCATGATCGTGTGCGGCTGACAGCCGGGTAATCCGGGGTATGCTTGCCGGCAAGGAGGCGCCATGTTCAATCACGTTGTCAGCGCAGACCCGATAGACATCCACGCTCCGGCCGAAGCTGTCTGGAGCATCCTGGTCGACGTGGAGAAATATGGGGAGTGGAATCCCTTCAGCACGCGGGTCGAGACCACCCTGGAAGTCGGCTCCCCGGTGGATCTTTACGTTGACATGGGGTTATTCAAAATCAAGCAGCCGGAGTTGATCCAGGCCGTCGAGCCGCCCGAGATGCTGGCCTGGGGAATGACCATGGGTGCGCGTTTCCTGCTGTTCACCAGTCGGGAACAGCGTCTTGAAGTGCTGGACGAAACCAGTTGCCGATACCACACCAACGACGCATTCAGCGGGCTGCTCGCGCCGCTGATCGTAGGGTTGCTCGGCCGCATCATTCGCCGGGGCTTCAACGACGTGGCGCGCGCCTTGAAAGCCCGCGCGGAAGGGACGGATCAGTAGACGTGCAGTTGCACGGTGCTCGCCAGCGACGTCTCGATATCCCAGATCGCCCTTGAAACGGCCTGCCCGATCAGGTCCATGCGGCGCAGTTGCTGGATGCGCTCGGCCACCTGTTCCAGTTCGCTGGCCGACAGCAGTTCCCGGAAAATCCCGCAGGCATCGGCCAGGCAGATGGTCACCACGTCCCGCGGTTCCGGCAGTTCATCGCCGAACAGCATGTTCATGATGCGCAGCTTCACCTGCCGCGAGGCCTTGTCATCGACCACTTCGTGCCGCTCGGAGTGGAATACCCACAGGATGCGGTTCTCGTGGTGCTCGAGGATGCCCCGCTCGACCAGCCGTTGCACGGCGCCATCGCGGATCTCCTCTTCCCGGCCGCCGGCGCGCTCCACCCAGTAGCGGGGGCCGTGCGGCTCCTTCTCCGCGGCGATCTCGGCGAGCATGGGGTCGAGCAGGCTGTCGCCGGTGGGAGTGGCATCGAGGAGAACGAGTGTCTCCAGGTCGGTGTCGATCCGGTTCTCGAGCGCCAGGTCCATCAGCACACTGCCGCCGAACGCATAGCGTGAAGACCAGTCGGATACGTGCGCAAACTTGCCCCTGCCGTCGTGCAGGAGCAGCAAGACTATTTCTTCAGCGAATCGCAGATTTTCCAAGGGGCACCGTCCGGGAGCAGCAGACAACAGATCGGATTAAACGCGGGGCATCGGCTGGATTCAAGTGTGCCTCCGAAGCCGCGCGATTCAGGACGGGATTCAGCCGTTGACGCCGGCCTCGTCCGCGGCCGATGTGGGGCGGCTGAGGCCTGCGACCCCGACCGCGGTCTCAAGGCGAACCAGGCGCTCGCGAATGGCGCGCTGGCCATCCTGCAACTTTTCGATTTCGCCGCTGAGCTTGGCGTCGACCTCCTTGATTTCGCTGCCCAGCTTGATGCTGACGCGATCGATTTTGGCGTCAAGCCGGTCGTAGACACCGAGGATCAAGCCTGCGAGGAGCAGAAAGCCCGCAGCGAAGACCCCCAACAGCGCCCAAGTGTCCTTAGCCATGTCTGAATGCTAAGTGTGAGGAGACATGGGCGCAATGGGCGATGTCGCACAAACGGGCTGCGGTGCGCGGAGTTGTTTATGGACGGGCCGCGGGCTGTGGGCACCCGCACCCTGTGGTTTCCCGTTTGCGGAAACTCAGCGGCGCCGCTTGCGCAGTTCCTCGAGGGTGCGTTGCTGAGCGGCGGCTTCAGCCAGTTTCGCGGCGGCAATGGAGAAGTCGAAATCCGCAGCCTGTTCAGCAAGCGCGCGCTCCGCCGCATCCTTTGCTTCCGCTGCCGCAGCCTCGTCGATGTCCTCTGCCCGGGATGCGGTATCCGCCAGGATGGTGACCATGCCCGGCTGCACCTCCAGGAAACCGCCGGAGGCGTAGAACACCTCTTCTTCGCCGTTTTCGAGCCGCAACTGCACGGGACCCGGAAGGATGCCCGTCAAGAGGGGTGCGTGGCCTGGCAGGATGCCCAACTCGCCGATGCTGCCGCGCAGGCTCACCATGGTGACGACGCCGGAGAAGATCTCCTTCTCGGCGCTGACGATATCGCAGTGCATCGTGGCCATCGTTCGTTCCTCGAATGCCGCCTAGAGCGTCTTCGCCTTCTCCACCGCGTCCTCGATGTTGCCGACCATGTAGAAGGCATTTTCCGGCAGGTGGTCGTACTCGCCGTCGAGGATGGCCTTGAAGCTGCGCACCGTGTCCTCCCGGGTGACGAACTTGCCCGACTGCCCGGTGAACTGTTCCGCCACGAACATCGGCTGGGAGAAGAACTGCTGCATCTTGCGTGCGCGGTAGACGAGCTGCTTGTCTTCCTCGGACAACTCGTCCATGCCGAGAATCGCGATGATGTCACGCAGTTCCTGGTAACGCTGCAGCGTCTGCTGAACCCCCTGGGCCGTATCGTAGTGTTCCTGGCCGACCACGTTCGGGTCGAGCTGGCGGCTGGTGGAATCGAGCGGGTCCACTGCCGGGTAGATGCCAAGGTCGGTAATGGCCCGGGAAAGCGTCACGGTGGAGTCGAGATGCGCGAAGGTGGTCGCCGGCGACGGGTCGGTGAGGTCGTCGGCGGGCACGTAGATCGCCTGAACCGATGTGATGGACCCGGTCTTGGTGGTGGTGATGCGCTCCTGCAGGGTTCCCATCTCCTCCGCCAGGTTGGGCTGGTAACCCACCGCCGAGGGCATGCGCCCGAGCAGCGCCGAGACCTCGGTGCCGGCCAGCGTGTAGCGGTAGATGTTGTCGATGAAAAGCAGCACGTCGCGGCCCTCGTCGCGAAACTGCTCGGCCAGAGTCAGGCCGGTGAGGCCCACCCGCAGCCTGTTGCCGGGCGGCTCGTTCATCTGGCCGAATACCAGCGAGATCTTGTCGAGTACGCCGGCTTCTTCCATTTCGTAGTAGAAGTCGTTGCCTTCCCGGGTGCGCTCGCCCACGCCGGCGAATACCGACAGCCCCGAGTGCTCGATTGCGATGTTCCGGATCAGCTCCAGCATGGTCACCGTCTTGCCGACGCCGGCGCCGCCGAACAGCCCCACCTTGCCGCCCTTGGCGAAGGGGCAGATCAGGTCGATGACCTTGACGCCCGTTTCCAGCAGTTCATTGCCGCCGAGCTGGTCCTCGTAAGTGGGGGCCTTGCGGTGAATGGGCATGTGCTCCCGGGCGTTGACGGGCCCCTTCTCGTCGATGGGGTTGCCGAGCACGTCCAGGATCCGCCCGAGCGTCTCCTCGCCCACCGGTATCGAGATCGGCTGGCCGGTATTGGCGACCTCGAGCCCCCTGGACAGCCCGTCGCTGGAGCCCATGGCGATGGTGCGCACCACGCCGTCCCCCAACTGCTGCTGTACTTCCAGGGTCGTGCCGCTATGGGTCACCTTCAGGGCGTCATAGACCTTCGGGACATCTTCCCGATTGAACTCCACATCGATCACCGCCCCGATGATCTGTACGATTCGACCGCTCGACATGCTCTTTGTGCCTCTCTGTCGTTAATTCCGTTTGGCCGGTGAGCGTCTCGCCACACCGCCTACCTCAATTCAGCTCGACCGGCGTACCGTCACACCGCCGCCGCGCCGCCGACGATTTCCGCGATCTCCTGGGTGATCGCCGCCTGGCGGGCGTTGTTGTAGATCAGCCGCAGCTCATCGATGAGCTGCTCGGCGTTTTCCGTCGCATTCTTCATGGCGATCATCTTGGCCGCCTGCTCGCAGGCCCCGTTTTCCACCACCGCCTGGTACACCTGTGATTCGATGAAGCGCATCACCAGCCCGTCGATGAGCTGCCGCGCTTCCGGCTCGTAGAGATAGTCCCAGCGCCGCTGCAGATGCTCGTCCTGTTCCGGGTCGAGGGGCAGAATCTGCCGGACCTGGGGCCTCTGGGTCATGGTGTTGATGAAATCGTTGGAGACGATGAACAGCCGGTCGATGCGCGCTTCCTCGTAGGCATCGAACATGATCTTGATGCTGCCGATCAGTTCCGAGAGAACGGGTGATTCGCCCACGTTGTTGACCGCTGCGGTGACATTGCCGCCGACGGAACGGAAGAAGGCCGCTGCCTTGTTGCCGATCAGGGCCAGGTCCGCCTCGATGCCCTTGCCGTGCCACTCGGCCATGTCGCGGACCAGCTCCCGGAACAGGTTGACGTTCAGCCCGCCGCAAAGCCCCTTGTCGGTGGAAACGACGATGTAGCCGATACGTTGGATCTCGCGTTCCGTCATGAATACGTGCCGGTACTCCGGGTTGGCGTTCGCCAGGTGCCCGATGACCTGGCGGATCTTCTCGGAATAGGGCTTGCCCTCGCGCATCCTCTCCTGGGTGCGGCGCATCTTGCTGGCCGCCACCATCTGCATGGCGGAGGTGATCTTCTGCGTGTTCTCGACGCTGCCGATCTTTTTCCGTATTTCCTTGCCGACCGCCATTGCTGGTCTTCCCTTCTATCCGGCCCGGTTACCAGGTCTGGGTCGCTTTGAACTGCTCGATGGCATCGCGCATCGTCTGCTCGATGGCATCGTCGTAGGCGCCGGACTCATCGATGTTCTTCATCCACTCGCCGTGCTCGGCGTGCATGTAGGCCAACAGCGCCGCTTCGAAGTCGAGCACCTTCTCCACGTCGATGTCTTCCAGGTAGCCCTCGTTGGCGGCGAACAGCACCAGGCCCATGTCGGCCACCGACATGGGCGCGAACTGTTTCTGCTTCATGAGTTCTGTCACCCGCTGGCCGTGTTCGAGCTGGCGGCGGGTGGCATCGTCAAGGTCCGAGGCGAACTGCGAGAACGCGGCCAGTTCCCGGTACTGGGCCAGCGCCAGCTTGATGCCGCCGGCAATCTTCTTCATGAACGGCACCTGGGCGGCGCCGCCCACCCGGGACACGGAGATGCCCGGGCTCATGGCGGGACGCAGGCCCGCGTTGAAGTTGTCGGTTTCCAGGAAGATCTGCCCATCGGTGATGGAGATGACGTTGGTGGGCACGAAGGCCGAGACATCGCCGGCCTGGGTCTCGATGATGGGTAGCGCGGTGAGCGAGCCCGTCTGGCCTTTCACGCGCCCGTCCGTGATCTTCTCCACGTACTCGGCGTTGACCCGCGAGGCCCGCTCAAGGAGGCGCGAGTGCAGGTAGAAAACATCGCCAGGGTACGCCTCCCGGCCAGGCGGGCGGCGCAGCAGAAGCGAGATCTGCCGGTATGCCCAGGCCTGCTTGGTGAGGTCGTCGTAGATGATGAGCGCATCCTCGCCCTCGTCCCGGAAGAACTCGCCCATGGAGCAGCCGGAATACGCCGAGATGAACTGCATGGGTGCAGGATCCGAGGCGCTTGCGGCCACGACAATGGTGTTGTCCATCACCCCATGCTCCTCGAAGGTGCGCACGATGTTGGCGATGGTGGACATCTTCTGGCCGATGGCGACGTACACGCACTTGACGTCGCTGTTCTTCTGGTTGATGACGGCATCCACAGCGATGGCGGTCTTGCCGATCTGCCGGTCGCCGATGATGAGTTCCCGCTGGCCGCGGCCGATCGGCACCATGGCGTCGATGCACTTCAGGCCGATCTGCACCGGCTGGTTGACCGACTGGCGGGCGATGACGCCGGGCGCCACCTTTTCCACCGGCGCCGAACCCGAGGCATTGATGGGGCCCTTGCCGTCCACCGGGTTGCCCAGGGCATCGACGACGCGCCCGAGCAGTTCACGGCCGACCGGCACTTCGAGGATGCGGCCCGTGCAGCGCGCCGTCATCCCCTCGGAGAGGGAGAGGTAGTCGCCCAGGATGACCGCGCCCACCGAGTCGCGCTCCAGATTGAGCGCCATGCCGTACAGGGGGCCCGGAAACTCGATCATCTCGCCGTACTGGGCATCGGCCAGCCCGTGAATCCGCACGATGCCGTCGGATACGCTGACCACGGTGCCCTCGTTGCGGGCCTCGGCGCGCACGTCGAGGGAGTCGATGCGGTGGCGGATGATGTCGCTGATTTCCGAAGGGTTCAGTTGTTGCATGTCCTAACTTCCTGATCGTCTGGATCGCTTCGTCTCGATCGGTTTGCCTTGATCGCCCTGTCTGGTTCGCATGGTCTCGAGCGCATCGCCAGGCGTCATATCCTGGCCAGCGACTCGGCGAGCTTGTCGAGCCGGCCGCGCACCGAACCGTCGATGACCGTGTCCCCGGCGCGCACGATGGCGCCGCCGAGCAGGCTCTCGTCCACATCGCTCGAGAGCCTTACTTCCTTGCCGAATTTCGTCTGCAGCGCGTCCTTGAGGCGCTCGGCCTGTGCCTCGGTCAGCGGGTAGGTGGAAAGCACCTCCACGTCCAGGTTCCGCTCTTCCGCCGCCTTCAGTTCATCGTACCGGCGGGAGATCTCGCCGAGCAGCCCCAGGCGCCCGTTGCGCGCCAGCACGAGCAGGAACCTGCGCCCGCGATCGTCCACTTCGTCGCCGCAAACGTCCGCCAGGTGGAACGCCTTCTGCTCCGCCGGCACCTCCGGCGACTCCAGCAGCGTGCGCACGCGTTCCTCGTCGGCGGCAGCGGCCATGACGCCGAGCCGCCGCGCCCACAGATCCAGCGCGCCGTTCTCCCGGGCAAGGGCGAACACCGCATTGGCGTACGGCCGGGCGAGTGTTGCGAGTTCCGCCATCCGCGTGTTGCTCCGTACCGCCTACAGCTCCGCCGCCAGGCGTTCCAGCATCTGGCTGTGGCGGCTTGCATCGATGGTCTCGCCCAGCACCTTTTCGGCGCCGCTTACGGCCAGCGCCGCAACCTGGGCACGCAGTGCCTCCCGGGCGCGGTTCACTTCCTGGTCGATCTCGGAACGGGCCGCTTCCACCAGGCGTTCGCCTTCCTCGCGGGCTTCCGCCCTGGCATCCTCGATCATCTGGCCGGCCCGCTGACGGGCCTGGTCGATGATCTCGGCCGCCTCGGCCTTGGCTTTGACGCGTTCCTCCTCGGCCCCGCTTTCGGCCTGGGCGAGCTTCCGTTCGGCTTCCTCACCGGCCGCCAGGCCCTGCGCGATGGTTTCCTGCCGTTCACGCATGGCGTCCTTGATGAACGGCCAGATGAACTTCATGCAGAACCAGGCGAACAGGAAGAACGTCAGGCTCTGGCCGATGAGAGTCAGGTTGAGGTTCATCGCTTCCTCCGGTCTGCTTAAACGGCCGCGCTCAAGCTACGGCGAACAGCGCGTAGAGACCGATGCCGACCGCGATCATGGGCACCGCGTCGACCAGGCCGAGCACGATGAAAAGCTGGGTGCGCAGCATGGGCAGCAACTCCGGCTGCCGGGCAACGCCTTCCAGGAACTTGCCGCCGAGAACGCCGACGCCGATGGCCGCGCCCACGGCGCCGAGGCCCAGCATCAGGCCGCCTGCTACGTAAAGAAGAACTGCTAATTCCATTGTCGCTCCAAGTTTCGAGTGTTGTTGCCGCCCGTCCGGCGGGCGGCTGCCCCGTTACGAATTCTCCTGTGCACCCCGCCTGTGCCTAAAATTTGCAAACAGGCTGGCGAGCGGATCAGGATCACGCCCGTCCACCGCATTGCCTTCCTGCACTGCCATTACCACGTCAGTGCTCCTCCGTGTCATGTGCCTGTGCCAGGTAGACGACGGTGAGTACGGCGAACACGAATGCCTGCAGGGTGATCACGATGAGGTGAAACGCCGCCCAGACCCACTGGAAGACGCCGCCGGCGAGCGCGAAGACGATGCCGCCGGTGAACATGAGGGCGATGAGCACGAAGATCATCTCGCCCGCGTAGAGATTGCCGAACAGCCGCAGGCCCAGGGAAAGCGGTTTGGCGATGAGCGTCACCATTTCCAGCACGAAGTTGACGGGAATCGCCAGCTTCGACGGGAAGGGGTGCAGCGACAGCTCCGCCAGGAAACCGATCAGGCCCTTGCGCGCCACGCTGTAGTACAGGATCAGGCCAAACACCGACAGTGCCATGGACATGGTGATGTTGGGGTCGGTGGTGGGCACGATCTTCATGTAGTGCACGCCGAGCGAGGCCGAGAGCATGGGTATCCAGTCGACGGGCACCAGGTCCATTAGGTTCATGAGGAACACCCACACGAAGATGGTCAGCGCCAAGGGCGCTACCAGGTCGTTCTTGTGGTTGAAGATGCTTTGCGTGGTGTCGTCGATGAAATCGACAATGATCTCGACGAAGTTCTGCAGGCCGCCGGGGACGCCCGCCGTGGCCCGTTTGGCGGCGCGGCGGAAAAGATAGAGAAAGATGAGGCCGAGGCCGATGGACCAGGCCATGGAATCGACGTGGATCGACCAGAACCCCATGGCCTGGGCCTCCTCGGCGGAATGGGCGAATCCCCAGGTTCCGTCCGGATGCTGGCCATACGTGAGGTTCGTCAGGTGATGCCTGATGTACTCGACGCTTGTCTGGGTTTCACCCGATGCCATGTTTTCAATCCGCAATCATTCATCGAGGCGCCGGAAACATTGAATTCCCGGTCAGGGCTTCGACGATTCGAGCCCCGCCGCCTTGCGGCCTTCGCCGCGCCTCCCGCCCCTGTCCAGGAACGGCACCGCCAGGTACGCCAGGTGCATGGCAGCCAGTCCGGCAAAGAAGCCCAACGGCGGGGGCTTCGCAATCACGAACGCCGCCACCATCAGCCCGACGATCGTCATCGGCTTCAGGGCCCCTGCGAGGACAATCGGCCCCGCGTTCCGCCAGCGCGTCGCGCAGACCGCGAAACCGGCGGTCGGCACGATGCAGACGAGGCTGCCCAGAAGGGCCCCGATCGCCTGCTCGACTGCCACCAGCGACAGCATCAGCACCGCCGCGAGCGCCGCGGCAAGCTGCACGATAACGATTCGATATGCCAGACCAATTCCCTCGGGCCACGTGAGGCTCGTTGCGCTAGACCGATCGAAATCAAGGTCAAGGCGGGCCGGAGGCGGCGCGCATTATACGGATGCGCCCGAACGCATTCAACGCGGATTCCCGAGATCGTGAAAGGCGGGCTTCGCCTCCTAGATCGACTCGAAATCCCCGTGCCGGCCCTTGCCCGCCGCGAAGCGGGACGCACCCCGGCCGGTTTCGCCGGAACCGATCACTTCGAGGCCCAGGCGGGTTTCCTCGCGCAGCGCTTCGTCGAGGGACAAGCCCCATTGCCGGTAGGACGAGAGCCTGTCGTTACGCATGCACAGCTGGGGAAAGGCAATCAGGCTCCCCGCGAGTTTCATGGCTCCCTCGAGGGCGTCTCCGGCAGGGGTTATCCGGTTGGCCAGGCCCATGGCCCTTGCTTCCTCGCCGCTGACGCCCCGGCCTGTCAGGATCAGGTCCAGGGCGTGGCTGTGCCCGATCAGCCGGCTCAGGCGGATAGTGCCCCCATCGACCAGGGGAACGCCCCAGCGGCGGCAGTAGACCCCGAAAACCGCATCCTCGGCGGCGACCCTGAGGTCGCACCACAGTGCCAGTTCCAGGCCGCCGGCCACCGCGAACCCTTCCACCGCCGCGATCACCGGTTTCGACAGCAGCATGCGCGTGCAGCCCAGCGGGCCGTTTCCGTCCGGCTGCAATGCCGGGGTATTCGAGCCGCTGGCCACGGCCTTCAGGTCGGCTCCCGCACAGAACACGCCGTCGGCGCCCGTCAGCACCGCCACGTCCGCGTCGTTGTCCGCATCGAAGCGGGCGAACGCTTCGGCAAGCCCGTCGGCGGTTTCCCCGTCTACCGCATTGCGGACTTCGGGCCGATTGATGGTGACCAGGGTGATGCGTCCCTGTGTAGTCGACTCTACCTTCACGTCGTGTCCTCCTTGTCCGCGAATAAACGGCCTACGGGCGCAGAACGGAGCCGTTGTCGACATCCGTGCGAGCGCCATCGCGCATGGCGAACCGGCCGTTCACCAGCACGTGAACGATCCCGCCGGCATAGGTGCGCGGCTCCCTGATCGTACACCGGCTGTGAATGGCGCCCTTGTCGAATACGGTGACATCCGCGGCAAGGCCGGGTTCCAGCCGCCCGCGGTCGCCGAGGCCCAGGCGTTCGGCGGGCACGGCGGTAATGCGGCTTATGCCTTCCTGCAGTGAGAGAACCTTGCGCTCGCGCACGTAGTGCCCCAGAAATCGCGCCGCCCAGCCGTATCCGGACACCGACCCCACGGTCTTTTCCAGCGCGCCGTAGGGTGCGAGCGCCAGGGTGTCGGAAATCACCGCGCAACCGGGCTGGGCCAGGCAAAGCTCGATGTCGTCGTCGCTGAAGCTGTGCGATGTCCACAACAGCCCGCCCATGCGCTCGCCCTCTTCCTGAAGCAGGTCGAGGGCTGCATCGAAGGGCGAGGTGTTGCGCATGCGGCCGATGTCCGCGAACGTCTCCCCCACGAGCTGCGGGTTCTCCTCGCTGTTCAGCAGCGCAATGGCATCCCATCGCCCGTCAGTGACGAGCAGCCACATATGCCTTGGGTTCCGTTTCATTCGTTCACGCACTTCCGGATCCTTCAGGCGCCCGAGGATTCCGGATATGCCGCCTTCCTGCGCCCAGGGCGGCAGGATCGCCAGGATCAGCGTGTGGCTCCAGTCGTGCGGAATGACATCGAAGGCCACGTCGACTCCCTGCCGCCGCACCCCTTCGATCAGCTCCAGGCTGTGTTCCATGGCGTGCGGCGGGGCACCGTACTTCGGCTGGATGTGGGAGATCTGCAGGCGCGCCCCGGCGTTGCGCGCGGTGCTCATGGCTTCGGTGAAGCCCAGGTCGTAGTACGCGTCGCGGTTGCGAACATGGGTGGCGTACAGGCGCTCATGGCGAGCCGCGACCGCGCACAGCGGAACGATGTGCTCCGGTGCGCAGATGCTGCCAGGCCAGTACTCCAGCCCCGTGGAGAAGCCGTACGCGCCCTGGTCGAACGCCTCGTCGACCAGGTCGGCCATGCGCCGCGTCTCGTCGATTGACGGGGTACGACCCTCGTTGCCCATCACGGCCCTGTGTACGGCGCCGTGTCCGACAAAGGCCGCTACGTTTACTCCCAACGGTGTCGCATCGAGGCGGTCGAGGTACTCGCCGAAGCTCCTCCAGCCCATGTCGACCTCGCAGTCGTCGGAGTAACCCACCGCGCCGTGCCTGGCGTCCTCCGCACGGGCAACCGGCGCGCAACTGTGGCCGCACTGTCCGACCGTCTCGGTGGTGACCCCCTGGTGCACCTGGCTCTCCGCCCTGCCGTTCACCAGCAGCGTGAAGTCCGAGTGCGTATGCAGGTCGATGAAGCCTGGACAGACGGCCAGGCCGTTCAATTCGATGCGCTCGGCGGCCTGCTGTGCCGACAGATCGCCGATGCGGGCGATCCGGCCGTCTCGAATGCCGATATCGGCGGTGACCGCGTCGCCGCCCGACCCGTCGAAGACTTCTCCCCCGGCAAGTATTACGTCGATCTTGGTTGTCCTCTCAGCGGAATCAGGAGCGCGGCGATGCGGCGCGACCGGCTATCCGAGCCGGGAAAGAATACCGTCCAACTCGTCCAGCGACGTGTAACCGATCGTGATCTTTCCTTTTCCCCTGGCATTATGGCTGATCGCCACCGGCGCCCCGATGCGCTCCGTCAGCGTCCGTTCGAGGGCGAGGGTATCCGCGTTCCTGGCAGGGGTGGGCTTGCTGCCGCCTTCGCCCCGGAGCAGCCGGCGTGCCAGCGCCTCGGCCTGGCGCGCATTCAGCCCCTTGGCCACGATGGTGCGTGCCGCGGCGGCCTGGGTGCCGGCCGGCAGCGGGACCAGGGCACGGGCATGGCCCATTTCCAGGGCGCCGTCGTTCAACAGGTTGCGGACGGCCGGTTCCAGGCTCAAGAGGCGCAGGGCGTTGGTGACCGCGGCGCGGGACTTGCCCACCGCGTCCGCGACTTCCTGGTGGGTAAGCCCGAATTCGTCATGCAGCCGCTGCAGCGCGCCCGCTTCATCGAGGGGCTTGAGGTCCTCGCGCTGGATATTCTCGATCAGCGCCATTACCGACGCCTGCTGGTCGGTGACCTCCTTGATCAATGCGGGCACCGATCGCAGCCCGGCGAGCCCCGCCGCGCGCCAGCGCCGTTCGCCGGCGACGAGTTCGTACCCTCCCTGTGGGCGGGGCCGCAGCAGCACGGGTTGCATCATGCCCTGGGCCTTGATCGACTGGGCCAGCTCCGCCAGGGATTCCTCATGGAACGAACGTCGCGGCTGGTGGCGGCCGGGGTGAATCTCTTCCAGGGGAACGGTCGTCTGGCCGGCCGGCTCCGCGGACGCCTCCGGGGAGGGCTCCGGATCCGGGCTCAACAGTGCACCGAGCCCCCTGCCTAAACGCCTGTTGCTCATTCGGGTCGGGCCTCCCGGCTATCGCGCGACGCGGCAAGAATAGCCGTCTTTACCGCCCGCGCCTACCGGGAGCCGGTCCCGGCATCCGCATGGTTGCGCGAAAGTTCGCTCGCCAGTGCCAGGTAGGCCACCGCTCCGCGGGATTGCCGGTCGTAGAAGATCACCGGCCGTCCGTGACTGGGCGCTTCAGCCAGGCGGACGTTGCGGGGGATCACGGTTCGGAACACCGAATCGCCGAAGTGTTCGAGGAGCTGGCGGGACACTTCAAGTGTCAACTTGTTGCGCGGGTCGTACATGGTCCGCAACACCCCCTCGATGGCGAGCCCGGGGTTGGAGCGTCGGCGGACCTGCTCGATGGTCTCCAGCAATGCCGCAAGGCCTTCCAGCGCATAGTATTCGCACTGCATTGGAATCAGTACGCCGTTCGCAGCCACCAATGCGTTCAACGTCAGTATGTTGAGTGACGGCGGGCAGTCTATGAACACATAGTCATAGGACGTCTGCAGTGTTGCAATGCGCTGGCGCAACCGGATTTCCCGGCGATTCTCCCGCAGCAGCGCCACTTCCGCGGCGGTAAGGTCGCCGTTGGCGGGCGCGAGGTCGAACGAACCGGGACATTTCCAGATTATCGATGTCGGGTTCGCGCCATCGATGAGCCATTCGTAGGCCGAGCGCTTCAGGCTGTTCTTGTCGACGCCGGCCCCGGTGGTTGCATTGCCCTGTGGGTCCAGGTCGACCAGCAGCACCTTGCTGCCCTGTACCGCCAGCGAGGCGCCGAGGTTCAGGCTGGTCGTCGTCTTGCCGACGCCGCCCTTCTGATTCGCGACCGCGATCACCCGGGTCAAGGGTTCATCTCCCTAACTTCCAGCACGCCATGCCAGGCGCCGTATCGAGGCATCTGCGTCCAGTGGCGCCTGATCGTTGCGCCGTCCCATCCGCCGGGGGGTTCGGCCGGCGGCGCGTCCGTCGAACCTACGATCCTGTCCAATACCAGCAAGTAACCCCCCGGCGCCAGGGCAGCCCGGGCGTGACGCCATAACGCCTGCGCCGGCATCGCTGCCCGCGCTACTACGGCCCGGCAACTGCACCGCTGCAACTGCCGGACGTCCGCGCAGAGCACCCGCACGTTCGGCAATTTAAGTTCGTCGCGAACGCGCCGCAAGAAGCGTGCTTTCTTTTCGCTGCGATCGATGAGCGTAAACGTCAGCCCGGGCAGCGCGATCGCCAGCGGAACGCCCGGCAACCCTGCTCCGGAACCGAAGTCTGCAACGGCCAGCGAAGCGTCGGTATCCTCTGCGTCCGCTCCACCCGGGGCGGCATCGGCACCCTCCCGTTCCCGGAGCAGTGGCGCCAGCACCAGGCTGTCGAGCAGGTGCCGTTGGGAAAACCGGCCGACATCGTCCCTGGAAACCAGCCCCGCCACACGGTTCCAGCGCGCAACCAGTGCGCTGAACGACTCCAGCGCCTGCAACTGGACCTCGGCCAGCGGCACGCCCAGGCGCTCGAGCACGTCCGTTTCAGGAGGAGACGGCGTGTTTTTTCCCTGCGTTGCCCCGGGTCGCATGGACCATGAGCACCGACAGTCCCGCCGGGGTCATGCCGGGGATGCGCGCCGCTCGGGCAAGGGTTGAAGGCCTCACCGTTTCCAGCTTCTGACGCAGTTCCATGGACAGGCCCGGAATCGAGCCATAGTCGACGTCGTCCGGCAACGCGATGTTCTCGTTGCGCCGGATCTTCGCGATTTCGGCGTCCTGGCGCTTGACGTAACCCTCGTATTTCACCTCGGTTTCCACGCCCCGCAGCATCTCCGGATCCGCGTCAATATCTCCGAGCACCCCGACCGCGTGGCCAATATTCGCTTCCGGGCGCTTGAGAAAGTCCACGAGCCGCACCTCTGCCGAGAGCTTCGAGCCAGATTCGGCCTCGAGCCGGCGCGCCGCATCGCTGCCGGGCCTGATGAGCTCTTCCTTGAGGCGGGCGATAAGCTCGTCGCGCGCCGCCACCTTGCTCTGGTAAGCCCGCCACCGCCGCGCGCCCACCAGCCCCAGGTCATGTCCGACGCCGGTCAGGCGAATGTCGGCGTTGTCTTCGCGCAGACGCAGCCGGTACTCGGCGCGGCTGGTGAACATCCGGTACGGCTCGGTGGCGCCGAGGTTGATCAGGTCGTCGATCATCACGCCGAGGTAGGCCTCGTCCCGCCGAGGATGCCAGGGCGAGAGCCCCTGCACCTTGCGGGCGGCGTTCAGCCCGGCCAGCAGCCCCTGGGCCGCCGCTTCCTCGTAGCCGGTGGTGCCGTTGATCTGGCCTGCGAAGAAGAGCCCCGCCAGCGACCGGGTCTCGAGCGAGTATTCCAGGTCCCGCGGATCGAAGAAGTCGTACTCGATCGCATAGCCCGGTCGCGTGATGTGGGCCTTCTCGAAGCCACGGATGGAATTCACCAGTGCAACCTGAACGTCGAAGGGCAGGCTGGTGGAAATGCCGTTCGGATAGAGTTCCGTGGACTGCAACCCTTCCGGTTCGACAAAAACCTGGTGGCGCTGCCGCTCGGCAAAGCGCACCACCTTGTCCTCTATGCTCGGGCAGTAGCGGGGCCCCGGGCCTTCGATGGCACCGGTGAACAGCGGGCTCCGGTCCAGCGCTGCACGGATGATCTCGTGGGTGCGCGGGTTCGTCTCCGCGATGTAACAGGAAACCTGTTCCGGGTGCGGTTGCGCCAGGAACGACAGGTACGGAACGGGCTCGTCCCCCGGCTGTTCGGTGAGCACGGAAAAATCCACACCGCGCCGGTCGATGCGCGGCGGCGTACCGGTCTTGAGGCGCCCCACCCGGAAGGGCAGGGCGCGCAGGCGTTCCGCCAGCGCGTTGGCAGGCGCATCCCCCGCGCGTCCGCCCGGCTGGGTCTCGAAGCCGATATGAATCCTGCCGCCCAGAAAAGTGCCCGTGGTCATCACCACCGAGGGCGCCCGGAAGCGCAGGCCCATGGCCGTGACCACACCAGCCACGGCATCGCCTTCAACAAGGAGATCTACTACCGACTGCTGGAATACCCGCAGATTTTCCTGGCCCTCGACGATGGTGCGGATCGCCGCCCGGTAAAGCGTCCGGTCTGCCTGAGCCCGGGTTGCCCGGACCGCGGGGCCCTTGCTGGCATTGAGCGTGCGGAACTGAATGCCCGCCGCATCCGCCGCCCGCGCCATCGCGCCGTCGAGCGCGTCGATCTCCCGCACCAGGTGGCTCTTGCCGATGCCGCCGATGGCGGGATTGCAGGACATCTGCCCGATGGTCTCGATGCTCTGGGTGAGCAGCAGCGTCGAGGCGCCAACACGGGCCGCGGCCAGGGCAGCCTCGGTCCCGGCGTGGCCGCCGCCAACCACGATTACATCGAATTTTTCGGGGTGATCGAGCATGTTCTTTCCGATCTTCCGCGCCGACAGGGGCGCCGGTCCCGCTCCGCATCCGGGGGTGCCAGGCGGTTCGGGGCGCGGATTATAACGCCAATGCGTCGCCGCCGGTCGGGCGCAGCCCGACCCGAAGCGCCGCTAAGGCAGGTGGCTACGGGCTTCCCGAGCGCCGAACGGGCCGTTACTTGCCGATGCAGAACGTGCTGAAAATCTCGCCCAGAAGATCGTCGGGCGCTGTCTGCCCGGTAATCTCGCCCAGCGCAAGGTGCGCCTGCCGCAGTTCCTCGGCCACAATCTCGCCGGCGGCACCTTCCGCCAGGCGCCTGCGGGATGTCTCCAGCGCGTCGTCCGCCTGGCCCAGCGCCACCAGGTGCCGGCGCCGGGCACTGAACGGAGACTCGGCACCGGCAAAGCCCACCCGTTCCTTTATTGCCTGCTTCAGGCTGTCGATGCCCGCCCCCGTCAGGCAGGAGATGCGCACCCTGGACGGCGTCGAAGAACGGTCGATGCCCGGTGCCATGCCGACCAGGTCAATCTTGTTGTCGACCGGCAGGGCCCGTGGCCAGTCGGCAGAGATGTCACCCGCCCGGGGATCCGCGAGATCGTTCAACACCAGCACTAGGTCGGCGCGGCCGGCTTCCCGGTGTGCACGCCGCACGCCTTCGATTTCCACCCGGTCGTCGGTTTCGCGCAGGCCCGCGGTGTCCACCAGGCGAAGGGGCAGGTTGTCGATCACCAGGTCGACCTTCAGCAGGTCCCGGGTTGTGCCGGGTATGTCGGTGACGATGGCCGTCTCTTCCCCGGTGAGACGGTTCAGCAGGCTCGACTTGCCGGAGTTCGGCGCCCCCACCAGCGCTATGTTCACCCCCTGATTCATGAGCACGCCCTGCTTTCCGCTCTCCAGCAGGGCTCGAACCGATGCCACAAGCCCATCGACCCGCTCCGCCACCTGGCCGCTCGCGAGGAATTCCACCTCCTCGTCGGGAAAGTCGATCGAGGCCTCGACAAAGACCCGCAGCCGGGTGATGCGCTCGTCCAGGGCATGCACTTCCGTGGAGAAAGCGCCTTCCAGGGATCGAAAGGCGCCCCGGGCGGCGGCGGCGGACGTGCTGGCGATCAGGTCGGCCACCGCTTCCGCCTGGGCCAGGTCGAGCTTGCCGTTAACGTAGGCCCGCTCGGTGAACTCGCCCGGCCGGGCCAGGCGGGCGCCTTCGGCGAGTACTGCTTCCAGAACCAACTGCAGCACCATCGGGCCGCCGTGGCCCTGCAGTTCCACCACATCTTCGCCCGTAAAGGAGCCCGGGCCCGGAAAGTAGAGTGCGACCCCCCGGTCCAGGGGCTCGCCCCCGCGCTTGAAGTCCCGCAGAGCCGGGCGGCGTCTCGGCAATTCGGCGCCGGTGACCGTGGCGCCGATGGCCGAGGCGAGCGGGCCGGATATCCGCACGATCCCGATCCCGCCCTGGCCCGGTGGCGTGGCTACCGCCGCTATGGTGTCGTTGGCCCCTGTCGTTGCTGACATGCGGTGCGTGGACTAAGCCTTAACCGCGGCATCCACCTCGGCTTTCTTCATGACGTACCACTGCTGCGCCACCGAGAGAACGCTGTTGACCAGCCAGTAGAGCACCAGGCCGGCGGGGAACCACAGGAACAGCACGGTGAAAACGATGGGCATCATCTTCATCATCCGGACCGTCATCGGGTCGCCCATGGCGGGCGACATCGCCTGCTGCAGGTACATGGTGCCTCCCATGAGCAGCGGCAGCACGAAAAACGGGTCTCGCGCCGCCAGGTCCTGGATCCAGAGCATGAACGGCGCCTGCCGCAATTCGACGCTCTCGAAGAGTACCCAGTAGAGCGCAATGAAGATCGGCATGGGCAGCAGCATGGGCAGGCAGCCGCCCAGAGGGTTGGCGCCCTCCTTCTTGTACAGGGCCATCATCTCCTGGGACAGCTTCTGCCGGTCGCCGGCATGGCGTTCCTGAATCCTTTTCATCTGCGGCGCCACCTTCCGCATTTTCGCCATGGACTTGTAGCTGGTCGAAAACAGCGGATACAGCACAATCTTGACCAGTACCGTCAGCAGAATGATGGCGACACCCCAGTTGGCGACGTAACCGTGCAGCCAATCGAGAATCCAGAACAGGGGAACCGCCAGCCACCAAAGAAAGCCGTAGTCGACCGTCAGGTTCAGGTTCTCCGCGATCTGTTCGAGGGCCTTCTGGTCTTTCGGCCCGGCGTACAGGCGCGTCCGCCATTCCCCCGTGGCGCCGGCCGCCACCGAGATCAACGGGCCGGTATAACCCACGGTGTAGGTACCGTCGGCGCGCTTGCGCCCGTAGTAGGTGTTCTCGTCGTCTTCGTTGGCGATCCAGGCGCTCAGGAAATAATGCTGCAGCAACGCCATCCAGCCGCCCCGTTCCGAGGTGCGGTACGGGCCCTCGTCCAGGTCCTCGAACTCCAGCTTCTCGTAGCGCGACTCGGAGGTGGTCAGCGCCGCCCCCACGTACGGCTGCGGCCCCATGCTGAAGCCGTTGCCTCCGTCCGGCTGCCCGCCGTCGCGCTTTATCTGAGCGAACAGGCTCGCCTGATACGGCCGGTTGTAGGGGTTCTCGACCCGGTAAGCCACGTCTATCAGATAGTCGTCGGCATTGAAGGCGAACACCTTCTGCACCTGAACCCCACGATGATCCGCAGTGAGAACGAGTTCGAGCGTTTCTCCCGGCTCCAACACGTGATGCTCGACACCGCCGGAATCGAAAAGAGGCCGGTCCGTGCCCGAATCCAGGCCATCGGGCCCGATCAGCCCGCTTTGTGCCATGTACACGCGGCCATTGCCCACATCGAGCAGGTTGAAGGGCCGGTCGGGTTGATCGAGCGAAACGGGATATTGCGGCAGCCGCACCCGGCGAACATCACCGCCCAGACGATCGATCCACACATCCTGGGTAGGGGTGGTAACACGCACGAGCCGGTTGGGGACGATCTCCGCCTGCGCCGCCGGCCTGCCCGCTTCATCCGGTGCGCGCGTGCCAATCAACGACGCGTCCGGTATGTCGGAATCGGACGACCCGGCCCCGGTCGCCGACGCGCCTGGTGCCTGTGCAGGTCCCATCTCCGGCACCGAGGGACCACCGCCCAGTTCGGGCGCTTCGGAGGCTGCGACCGGGACGTCCGGCTGCATGTAGTCTTCGTTCCACGCCATGATCAACAGGTAGCCCGCGGCCGCAAGGCCGACCAGGAGAACGATGCGCTGGATTTCCGGCGTGAACATCGCGGTCATTCCCGGTTTCCAGGTGGTGGGTCAAAGCCGCCCGGGTGAAAGGGGTGGCACTTCAGCAGCCGTTTGATCGCGAGCCCGGCGCCCTTGAACGGGCCATGGCTCTCCAGTGCCTGCAGGGCATAGGTGGAGCAGGTCGGGTGGAACCGGCACTGTCCGCCCAGGAACGGGCTCAGGGTAATCTGATATAGCCTGACGGCGCCCATGAACAATCGGGTCAAACCGCTTCTCAAGCGGCCTGCCGCGGCGAATTGGTCAAAAGCAGTCGTTCGCCCGGGAAAGGCGTGGCTCACTCGCGGCGACGCCGCCGGATCCAGCGGGAACAGATGATTCGACTGGCGATGTGCTGTCATGAACGGGCTGCCCCGTCTTTCAATTCCGCCATTGCGCTGAACTCTTCCTCCAGCATTCTCCTCAACTCCCTTCGGCCCGCCGGCCCGCGCAACTGCACGACGACATCCATTGCCGGCAGATGCCCCCGGGCTGTCCTGAACACCTCCCGGGCCACTCGCTTCAGCGTGTTGCGATCGTGTGCCCGGCGTACGGCCCGCTTCCCGACGATCAGACCCAGGCGGGCGCCCGGCATTGTATTCGCAACCGCGAATATTCGTAACGGTCCGCGGCTCTTTCGGAAACGCGCAGTGCGCAGAGCCCGACTGAACTCCCCCGGGCGGTTCAGCCGGTATCGTTTCGGAAATCCGTATGTTTCCGACTGCAACTTGAGCCCTCGCGGCTGGGAGAAGCGGCCCGGCAGGGCAGCATGCTATCGGCCCGGACTGCCGCGCCGCCGCCAGGCTGGAATCCTTGAGCGGCCTTGCTGTCGGCAGATGAGTCGCATTTTCGATCGGCCTCGCCAAGTTGCAGAGCAACTTGATCGCGTCGATTCCAGGCGACGCTGCTAGACCGTCAACCGCTTGCGGCCCTTGGCCCGGCGCGCATTGATGGTCCTGCGACCGGCACGCGTCGACATGCGTGCCCGGAAGCCATGTCTTCGTTTGCGCTTCAGGTTACTGGGCTGGAACGTCCTTTTCACGTGATGCTGGCGCCCTTGAGAAGGGGGCGCGATTCTATTGAGGGCACCTGAGGGTGTCAACGAGAGCAAACGTCGCACAAGAGGCGCGGGGCTTCTCCTCTATCCACAGGCAAGACAACAACATCAATATTTATAAATTGCTTGTTGTTGTTTGTTGGCAAGGCGGGAAGCTGTGCAAAACCTGCTGCAGGACATGGCTGGCGGGGGCTCCTGAGCAGGATGAGACTGTTGACAAGCCATAGTGTTGCCTGCGGATTTCCTGGGGGTGAACAGCAGTCCTGAAAGTATCCACAGGGAACTGTCGAGAATGACGGGCGTCGGAGTGGTTCCAAGCTGGGGTGGCGCCGCCTTTCAGGCACTGTAACGCTAATGCATTGAATTTTAGTAAAAAAGTGGAGTTATCCACAGTTATTTCAGAGAATTGCCCACATCATCGGGCAATGCGGGGGGCTGTGCGCGTTCCTCAGGCGATTGTTAAGTTTATGAATTTACTGGCTCATCCTGTTTTTTTTAGGAATTGTTCGACCGATGGTTCCCAAGCGAGTTTGACGGTTAGTAGAATGACCCCGTATCCCATCCAATCTGAATCAGCCAGTCGGGGGAAAGGCGCGTGGGAAGGACGGTATGGCAGCGGTGCGTCGATCAGTTGCAGGGCGAATTGTCGACGCAACAATTCGATGCCTGTATCAGGCCTTTGCAGGCGCGGCGCAACAACGACCGGCTCGAACTTCTCGCGCCCAATCGCTATGTCCGGGACCAGGTCAAGGTAACTTACCTTGCGCGCATCAATGAACTGCTGGACACGCAGGGTAAACCCGGCAAGCCCATGGCGGCCGATGTGGAGATCGACTATATCGGGCTGGCCCCGCGGGAGCCGCTACGCGCGGACGGTACGGGCAAAAAAAAGAAGAAGAACCGGCGGCTGGAAAAGAAGCGGGGAGGCAAGCAGGCGCTCAACAAGGATTTTACGTTCGATACGTTCGTAGAGGGCAAGTCGAACGAGTTGGCCAAGGCTGCTTCGCTGCAGGTGGCGGATCAATCCGGGCAATCCTACAACCCGTTGTTACTTTACGGTGGCGTCGGCCTCGGCAAGACCCACCTCATGCAAGCCGTCGGCAACCACATTCAGTTGTCGTCGCCTCGCGCCCATGTGGTTTATGTCCATTCCCAGGGTTTCGTCCAGGACATGGTCGACGCGTTGCGCGAAGGCACCATGCGGCAGTTCACGGAGTTCTACCGCTCGTCGGAGGCCCTGTTGATCGATGACATCCAGTTCATTGCCAACAAGCTGCGTTCTCAAGAGGAATTTTTCCATCTTTTCAATGGCTTACTGGAGAGGGGCCACCAGATGGTGTTTACCAGCGACCGGTATCCACGCGAGATCGACGGACTGGAGGAACGGCTGAAGTCCCGTTTCGTCTGGGGCTTGACCGTCGAAGTGGAACCCCCCGAACTGGAGACGCGGGTGGCCATACTCATGAAAAAGGCCGAGGCCGAACAAATGCAACTGGATCCGGCGGTAGCGTTCTTCATTGCCGAGCGCATCCGGTCCAACGTCCGCGAGCTCGAGGGGGCGCTCAGGCGCGTTATCGCCAATGCGCGGTTTACCGGTAGCAGCATCTCGATCGAACAGGTCAAGCGGGCTCTCCGGGACCTGTTCGCCATCCAGAATCGCCAGATCAGCATCGACAACATTCAGCGAACCGTCGCCGAGTACTACAAGATCAAGAATTCCGACATTCTGTCGAAGCGTCGCAACCGGAACATCGCCCGTCCAAGACAGATGGCCATGTTCCTGGCGAAACAGTTGACCAGCCATTCGCTGCCGGAGATCGGCGAGGCCTTCGGCGGCAGGGACCACACCACCGTCCTGCACGCCTGCCGGAGAATCAAGGGGTTGATGGAGGACGGGGTGGCGGAACTGGAAGAGGACCATCGTAATCTGGGCCGCCTTCTGTCGAGCTAGGTTGCCGTGCCGCAGGGTGGTGGAACGGTCGTCGATGGTGTCGCCGGCCTGCGGAGGTACTTTTAAAACATTGATATTATTGGGTTTTTTTCGGTATTTTCAGTGGCCGCCCGCTCTCATCGACAAGACGGTAAACTAGCATCCCTATTCGCGGTTCAGGTTGTCAAATGAGTCAAGTTCGCACCCGCTCACCGTTTCCACCCCGGGCCGCGGCGTCCCCCCGCTAAGTCATGAAGATCAGTGCAGATCGCGAGTTGTTGCTGCGCCCGTTGCAGTTGGCCACCGGCGTGGTGGAACGTCGGCAGACCTTGCCCATATTGGCCAACCTGCACATTCAGGCGACAAGCGACGGACATCTGACGCTGACCGCGACGGATCTGGAGGTGGAGCTGGTGGTTCGCCTCGACTCGGTAACGGTCGAAGAGGAAGGCGAAGCAACGATTCCGGCGCGGAAGCTGGCGGACATCTGGCGGGCATTGCCAGAGTCGGCAGCTGTGTCCATCGATGTGCGGGAAGAACGGGCGGTGGTCCGATCGGGCCGAAGCCGTTTTTCGCTGGCGGTGCTGCCCCCCGCGGACTTTCCCAAGGTCGAAAGCGGCGATGAAGAGATTCAGCACAACCTGAGCTGCGGCGATATGCGCCGGCTTGTCGACAAGGTCGGCTTCTCGATGGCTCAACAGGATGTGCGTTATTTCCTGAACGGCATGTTGCTTGAAGTGACGGCCGATCACCTGCGAACTGTCGCCACCGACGGCCACAGGCTGGCGATCTGCACCCTGGAATCGGGTGTCTCGGGGGCAGAGCGCCTGCAGGTCATCGTACCGCGCAAGGGCGTGCATGAAATTGCGCGCCTGCTCGATGAAGCTGAAGAAGAAGTCCATCTTTCGGTGAGCGAGAACCACCTGCGGGTCGGTCACGGGGGATACACGCTGACTTCCAGGTTGATCGATGGAAAATTCCCGGATTATGAGAAGGTGATCCCGTCGGATGTCACCAGAACCATCGTCGGCGATCGCGACACCCTCAAGCTCGCCTTTCAGAGAGCTTCTATTCTGAGTAACGAGAAGTACCGGGGCGTGCGGTTGTCCGTGGAAGGAGATCAGCTGACCGTTCGAGCCAACAATCCGGAGCAGGAAGAGGCGAAAGAGATTGTCGAGATCAGCTACGATGGCGAGCCGATGGAGATCGGCTTCAATGTCGGCTATCTGCAGGATGTGCTGAACGCACTGCCCTCCGAAAATGTGCGATTGGGCGTGTCGGACGGCAACAACAGCGCGCTCATTGAAGCATCCAACGACGATCTGGCCAGTTATGTCGTGATGCCGATGCGGCTTTGATCGGCGTCCGGTCTCATGAGTCTCCTGCCTTAACCGCGCCAACCTCGCTGCATTCATTCGCAAATATTTCCGGCTGGACTCCGTGATCATCCGTGAACTGGACGTCTCGCATTTCCGCAACCTGACATCGGTTTCCCTCAGCCTCAATCAGCAGTTCAACTACCTGTATGGAGAGAACGGCGCCGGCAAGACTGCCGTGCTCGAAGCCGTGCACCTGCTGGCCCGGGGCCGGTCCTTCAGAGGCCGGCGCATCGCCCCGATCATTCAGAACGGCGCACGCAGCCTGCTGGTGCGAGCAGAGCTGGAGGACGGACATTCGCTGGGAATCTCGAGGGACCGTTCCGGCAAGACCGAACTTCACGTGGATCGCGCGGAAGCGCGCCGGCTGTCGGACGCCGCGGCGCTGCTGCCTGTGCACCTGGTGCTGCCGGATGTCAGTCAATTGATATTCGGTGGGCCGGGCGAGCGCCGGCAGTGCCTGGACTGGGGCATGTTTCACGTGAAACCGGGATACCTGTCCGCGCTCAGGAAGTACCTGGCAGCGGTCAGGCAACGGAATGCAGTGCTGAAATCGTGGAACGACGCAGGCTCGAAAGGCGCGATCGATGTGTGGACGGACGCCGTATGCCGTGAGGCAGAAACCGTACACGGCTATCGCAGCGAATACGTCACCGACCTGATTTCGCACTTTCAGGCGGCACTTTCCGGCCTGGAAGCGGGGATTCCCATCGAACTGGCCTATAAAAGAGGCTGGGGCGAGGAAGAACTCGCTAAAGTCCTGGGAGATTCCCTGGATAACGATGTAAAATTAGGGTCCACCGGAGCGGGTCCTCATCGGGCCGACCTGTCGTTGAAGGTTGCCGACAGGGATGCTGGTGTCACGCTATCCCGCGGACAGGGCAAACTGGTCGCGATTGCCCTGATACTGGCCCAGGCCCAACTTTTGAAGGACCGCACCGGGCAGCGAAGCGTATTCTTGATCGACGATCTGGGCGCCGAATTGGACGGGGCTCACGGTTTAAGGATGCTGACCTTGCTTCGATCGAGTGGTTGCCAAGTGATTTCAACATCGACACGGCTGCCGAGCGAAGAGTTTGATGCCCTGTTTGGTCGCCAGAACATCGCGATGTTTCACGTGAAACAGGGCCAAATCGACGCCGTCGCCTGATCACTGGCACAGTCCGGGCAATCCGGACGTTTTGAATGGCCTGCTTAAACGAGAACAACGATGTCGGAAGACACCTACGACTCAAGCAATATCAAGGTATTGCGGGGCCTGGATGCGGTTCGCAAGCGTCCGGGCATGTATATCGGCGACACGGACGACGGCACCGGCCTGCATCACATGGTGCAGGAACTGGTGGACAACGCCATTGACGAAGCCCTGGCGGGCTATTGCGATGACATCCAGATCATCGTGCATCCGGGCGAATCGGTGACGGTTCGCGACAACGGCCGCGGAATACCGGTCGATATCCATCCCGACGAAGGCGTCTCAGCGGCAGAGGTCATCATGACCACCCTGCATGCAGGCGGAAAATTCGACGACAACAGTTACAAGGTGTCCGGCGGCCTGCACGGGGTGGGCGTGTCGGTGGTCAATGCGCTGTCCAGCGAGTTCCGGCTCACCGTGAGGCGGGACGGCAACGTCTTCGAACAGACTTATTCCGATGGCGAGCCCGCCGCCCCCCTGAAAATCGTGGGTGAAACGGACGCAACGGGTACCGAGTGCTATTTCGAACCCTCCGTCGAGACGTTCAACAACATCGAATTTCATTACGACATTCTTGCTAAGCGGCTACGGGAACTGGCTTTCCTGAATTCCGGGGTGAGCATTCGTCTTGCCGACGAGCGTACGGGCAAGGACGAACGATTCGTCTATGACGGAGGGCTCAGGGCCTTCGTCGCCTATCTGAACCGCAACAAGACCCCGCTGAACGACGTTTTCAGCTTCGACACGGAGCGGGAGGACGGTACCGCTGTCGAGGTGGCTATGCAGTGGAACGACGGCTTCCAGGAACAGGTTTTCAGCTACACCAACAACATTCCCCAGGCGGACGGGGGAACCCACCTGGCCGGCTTCCGGGCCGGGCTGACAAGAACGCTCAACAGTTACATCGAACGGGAAGGCCTGCTCAAGAAAGACCAGGTGGGTACCACCGGCGACGATGCCCGGGAGGGACTGACGGCGGTGGTTTCGGTCAAGGTTCCCGATCCGAAGTTTTCTTCGCAGACCAAGGACAAGCTCGTCTCCAGCGAAGTAAAATCCGCGGTAGAACAAGAACTTAGCCGATATTTCAGCGCTTACCTGGATGAACATCCAAAGGAAGCGAAGGCCGTTGTCTCGAAAATGATCGATGCCGCCCGGGCCCGGGAAGCGGCGCGCAAGGCCCGTGAAATGACCAGGCGCAAGGGTGCGCTCGATGTGGCGGGTTTGCCGGGCAAGCTTGCCGACTGCCAGGAAAAAGACCCCGCGCTCTCGGAGCTCTATCTCGTCGAGGGCGACTCCGCCGGCGGCTCCGCCAAGCAGGGCAGGGACCGGCGCACGCAGGCAATCCTGCCGCTACGCGGGAAGATTCTGAACGTCGAGAAAGCACGGTTCGACAAGATGCTGGCCTCCCAGGAGGTCGGGACGCTGGTGACCGCGCTCGGCTGCGGGATTGGGCACCATGAATTCGAGCCCGAAAAGCTCCGCTATCACCGGATCATCATCATGACGGACGCGGATGTGGACGGTTCCCACATCCGCACCCTGTTGCTGACCTTTTTCTTCCGCCAGATGCCCGAGTTGATCGCCCGAAGCCACATCTATATTGCTCAGCCACCGCTTTACAAGGTTAAAAAAGGCCGCAGGGAGACCTACGTCAAGGACGACGGCGAACTGGCCGACTATTTCCTTCAACTGGCCCTGGAAGGTTCGAGGTTGTTCGTGGGCGAGGATGCGCCGGAAATGGAGCATGCCGACTTCGAGGCGCTGGCCAAGCGGCATCAGGCCCTGCTGGTGCGCCTGAGCGCGCTTTCCCAGGTCTATCCCGAGTCGATTACCACGCCGTTGATCGACCTGCCGATCGTGGGCCTGGAAATGCTCCGGGACGAGGCTGCCGTCGCCGCCTGGTGCAGCGAACTGAACCTGGCGCTTGGAGAAGCAGCGAAGGTCGACATGGAATTCGATCTGGAGCACCGTGCCTACTGCCCGGTGATCGAATACGTCGACCGGGGAATGACAGAGCGCGTGCTGCTGCCGAGAAGCTTCTTCGCCGGCCCGGACTACCGCGCCATTGCCGAACTCGCGGAGTCGCTCGACGGCTTGCTCGGGGAAGGCGCCCGTGTCGAGCGCGGCGACAAGAGCCGCCATGTAGCGACGTTCGGCGAGGTGGTGGAGTGGATTTCCGCCGAGGCGCGCCGCGGTGTCGACATTCAGCGGTACAAGGGGCTTGGGGAAATGAACCCCGACCAGCTCTGGACCACCACCATGGATCCCGAGGTGCGCCGCATGCTGCGCGTGACCGTAGATGATGCGGTGGCGGCGGACCAGATGTTCACCACCCTGATGGGCGACCACGTCGAGCCGCGCCGCGACTTCATCCAGTCGAACGCGCTATCTGTCGTAAACCTCGATATTTAAAGGACTTTTTCAATTTAGTAACCGCATGGTTACTCTTCGCGCGGCGCTTCCCGGGCCGGCGTGCCCAGTTCGCCCATCATCCGTGTCATGACGGAGTAAGCTTCCCGGTTGATCTCCTTCGACGATTTGCCTTCCGTTGCGATGGGCGGGGATATTCTCATTTCGACAACGCCCGGCTGCTTGCGCAGTTGGTGTGGGGGCCAGAGGGTACCGGCGTTGTGCGCAACGACGATCACGGGCGCCCCACTTGCCGCGGCAAGGGCGGCGCCGCCGGCCTGGAAATTCCGGAATTCGCCCGGCCGCATGCGCGTTCCCTCGGGAAACAGCACCACCCAGATGCCGTCGGCCAGCCTTTGCCGGCCCACAGAAATCAGTTTCTTCAGGGCTGCACGCGGCGTACTCCGGTCGATCGCGATGGGTTTCATCATGGCGTAACTCCAGCCGAACAGGGGAATGTGCAGCAGTTCGCGCTTGATCAGGGTGGCCTGGGGCTTGAACAGCGCTTGTAGAACCAGCGTTTCCCAACTGCTCTCGTGGCGCGAGAAGACGATGCAGGGCCGGTCCGGGATGTTCTCCAGGCCGGTGAAGCGCCCGCTGATGCCGCAGGTGAGCCGCAACCACAGGATGGCGAACCGGGACCACACGCCGACGCCGAAGGCAAAGCGCGCGCGGTAGGGCAGCGCCCAGCCCACCAGCAGGACCACCGCGCCCCAGATGCCAACGGTCAACACGTAGATGAAATAGAAAACAAAAGCTCGAACGGCGCCGGTCACGGGCAATTTACTCCGCTCACCCTTACCGGCAGGCGGGCGAGGTCGCAACCGGTCGGATTTCGTCGGGTACGGCCATTACAATGAAGCGTTACGGTAGCGGCCGGAACATACGGGATGGCGACTTCAGGGTCAAAACGGGAAATGGAGTCCGGCAGGTGCGGTTGGTCCGAGGGGGACCCGCTCTATATCCGATATCACGATGAAGAATGGGGTGTTCCGGTGCACGAACCCCTGGTGCTGTACGAAAGACTCGTGCTCGAAGGCATGC
This sequence comes from Pseudomonadales bacterium, assembly GCA_963663395.1. Classification (GTDB taxonomy): domain Bacteria; phylum Pseudomonadota; class Gammaproteobacteria; order Pseudomonadales; family Azotimanducaceae; genus Azophilus. The sequence goes on along the minus strand of OY760226.1, from coordinate 613,655 downwards.
AGGCCGGGCTGTCATGGCTGACGATACTGAAGAAGCGGGCGCACATGCAGTCGGTTTTCCATGGCTTTGATCCGGTTCGTCTCGCCGTCGCCGGGCCGTTGGACATCGAGAACTGGCTTGAGGACCCTGGCGTCATTCGCCACCGGGGAAAACTGGAGGCACTGGTGAACAACGCGCGGGCCATGCTGAAGATGCAGGACCCGTTCGATGAATTTCTCTGGTCGTTCGTGGACGGGGCTCCGACTCAGAACCGCTGGCGAACGCTATCCGACGTGCCGTCGACGACCCCCGCCTCCGAAGCCATGGCCGTCGCCTTGAAGCACCGCGGCTTCCGCTTCGTCGGGCCGACCATCTGTTATGCCTTCATGCAGAGTGCGGGGCTGGTCAACGATCACCTCGTCAGTTGTCCCGCGCATGCAAAGTGCGCCGCCCTGGCGAGATGAAGTGGTTGACGGCGGCGGTTCTTCGCCTGCTGGCCTGGTTGCCGCTGCAGGCGAGCCGCCGTTGCGCGGCCGGGCTCGGTTGGCTGACGGGACGTCTCGATACCGGGTCGGCGCGGGTGACGCGGACGAACCTGGCGCTGTGCTTTCCCGGGATGGACAAGGCGGAGCGCGACAGGCTTGCGCGCCGTAGCCTGGGTCACACCGCCTGCCTGCTCTTTGAGAGCGGACCCCTGTCGCATTGGCCCCGGGAACGCCTGCAACGCCTGATCGTCTCGGAAACGGGGCGGCAATCACTGGATGCGGGCTTGCAGGCGGGGGGCGTGTTGATGTTCGTGCCCCATTTCGGCAACTGGGAGTTCCTCTGCTTTGCACTGGGGAACACCGGGTTCGTCACCCTCTACAATCCGCCCCGGATCCAGTCGCTGGAAGGGATTCTGCGCCGGTCCCGCGAGCGATTCGGCGCCCGTATGCATCCTACCGGTGCGGGCGGCGTGCGTGCGGTTTACCGTCAACTCGATGCCGGAGGCCTGGTCTGCCTGCTGCCAGACCAGGTACCCGAGGCGCGCGGAGGCGTGTACGCGCCTTTCTTCGGGCGGCCGGCGTTGACCGCCACGCTGGCGCACCGCCTGATTCGGCGCAGCCGGCCCACGGTGATGCTGGGCAGCGCGCGCCGGGTGCCGGGCGGTTTCGCGCTGTCCTATGAGCGGCTGGGCGAGGAATTTCACACGGGCGATCCGGAAGATTTCGCGCGGGCGTTCAATGGTGCCATAGAGGGGCTCGTCGGTCGTGATCCGGCGCAATATCAGTGGGAATACAAGCGGTTCCGGAAGCAGCCGGCGGGGTATGCGGGGGTGTATCCGAAGCGGCGGTGGCGACCTAACGCCTCCAGAACGCGGGGGTGAACAGCACGATCAGGGTAAAGATCTCCAGCCTTCCAAGCAGCATGGCGAACATCAGCAGCCAGGTCACCGAGTCCGGCAGGTCGCGGTAGTTCAATGCCACCTCGCCGAGCCCGGGGCCCAGGTTGTTGAGGCAGGCGGCGACGGCCGAGAACGCCGTCTTGAAGTCGAGTTCCGCAATTGCCAGCACCAGGCAGACCATCGTCAGGAAGATGATCACGTAGGCAGAGAAGAAGCTCCACACCGCGTCCACCACGCGGTCGGGCACCTTGCGCTTGCCGAGCTTGAGGGGGAAGACCCCGTTCGGATGGATCAGCCGGCGAATCTCGCGCATGCACTGTCGGAAGATCAGCAGCACGCGGATCATCTTGATACCACCGGCGGTGGAACCGGCGCAGCCGCCCGCGAAGGCGGCGAACAGCAGCAGTATCGGCGCGACTGAGGGCCAGTTGGCGAAGTCGCGGGTGGTGTAGCCCGTCGTGGTCGTGATCGATACCGCCTGGAACAGGCCGTGCCGTATCGGCGAGGAATCCGCCCCCGGGTGCCGGATCAGGATCGCGCAGATCACGAGAGCCACCGCTGCCAGCGCCAGGAGGTACATGCGCACCTCCATGTCGCGGAGATAGAGCAGGGGGTTCTTGCGATTCCAGACCATGAAATGCAGCCCGAAATTGATGCCCGAGATAACCATGAAGACGATGGCGACGCTTTCGACCGAGGCACTGTCGAAGTAGCCGATACTCGCATCGTGGGTGGAGAAGCCGCCGATGGCCACGGTGGAGAAGCTGTGGCAGATGGCGTCGAACACATCCATGCCGGCGAACCAGTAAGACAGGGCGCAGGCGACGGTGAGCCCCAGGTACAAGTACCACAGCGCCTTTGCGGTCTCCGCGATGCGGGGCGTGAGCTTGGTGTCCTTCACCGGCCCGGGCGATTCCGCGCGGTAGAGCTGCATGCCGCCGATGCCCAGCATGGGCAGGATGGCAATCGCCAGCACGATGATGCCCATGCCGCCGTACCACTGCAGTAGCTGCCGGTAGAACAGGATGGATTTCGGCAGGTCGTCCAACCCGGAGATAACGGTGGCGCCCGTGGTCGTGAGACCGGAGAGTGACTCGAATGCCGCGTCGGTGAAGCTGAGCGCCGTGCTTTCGGCGAGATAGATGGGCAGTGCGCCGAACAGGCCGAGGCCCACGTAGAAGAGCGCGGTGACCATGAATCCGTCGCCGGCCCGAAGTTCCCGGTCGCCCCGGTTGGGTAGCCACAGCGCCAGCCCGCTCACGGCGGTGATGGCGAAGGCGGTAACGAAGGTCTCGATGGTGTCTTCGCCGTAGATCATTGCCACGACAACGGGCACCAGGAGCGCCAGGCTGAACAGGGCCAGCAGGATACCGGTGACGCGCAGTATGACGGGCAGGTGCACTGGGATCAGAAGAAGGTCAGCCCGACCTGGAAGAGCCGTTCGACCTTGGCGATGTGCTTCTTGTCGGTGAGGAAGAGGATCACGTGGTCTTCAGACCGGATTGTCTCGCTGCCCAGTGACACGACCACATGGTCGCCGCGCACGATCGCGCCTATGGTTGTTCCCCGCGGCAGCCTGATCTCCTTCACCGGGCGGCCCACCACCTTGGAGCTCTTCTCGTCGCCGTGGGCCACTGTTTCCATCGCCTCGGCGGCCCCGCGCCGCAGGCTGTGCACCCGGGCCACGTCGCCCCGGCGCACATGCGTAAGGAGGCTGGAGGTGGTCGCCTGCTGGGGCGATATGGCGATGTCAATCTCGCCGCCCTGAACCAGGTCGACGTACGCCGGCTTGCCGATCAGGGTCATCACCCGGCGCACGCCCAGGCGCTTGGCCATCAGCGACGACATGATGTTCACCTCGTCGTCGTCGGTGACGGCGCAGAACGCATCGCATTGCTCGATGTTCTCCTCGATCAGCAGTTCCCGGTCGGTGGCATTGCCCTGCAGGACGACCGTACGGTGCAGCGATTCGCCGAGTTCGGCACAACGCCCGGCATCCAGTTCCACCAGCTTGACGGAGAAATAGGGTTCGATGGCCAGCGCCAGGCGCTCCCCGATCTGCCCGCCGCCGACAATGGTGATGCGTTTGAACGCACGTTCCACGTCCCGCAACCCGGCCATCACGGCGTTTATGTGGCCCGCGGCCGCGATGAAGAAAACCTCGTCGTCCGCCTCGATGACAGTGCTGCCCGTGGGCAGGATGGGTCGGCCGCGGCGGAATATCGCCGCCACGCGGGTACTCACGTTCGGAAGCTGCTCGCGGACGCTGCGCAATTCCTTGCCGACCAGGGGGCTGCCGGACCAGGCCTGAACCGCGACGAGCTTTACCTTCCCCTCGGCGAAGTCCAGCACCTGCAGGGCGCCGGGGTTCTCGAGCAACTGGCGGATCTGTTCGGTGACGACCTGTTCCGGGTTGATGAGCACATCCACCGGCAGGTGTTCCTTCGAGAAAAAGGAATTGCTGCGCAGGTAAGCGCCGGACCGTACCCGCGCGATCTTGGTGTGCGTGCGGAACGTGGAGTAGCACACCTGGCAGGCGACCATGTTCACCTCGTCGCTGCCGGTCACCGCGATCAGCATGTCGGCGTCTTCCGCGCCGGCGCTGCGCAGCACGTCGGGATGGGAGGCCCAGCCGGCAACCGTCTGGATGTCCAGGCGGTCGCGCAGCTCCCGCAGGCGGCTAGCGTCGGAGTCGACCACGGTGATATCGAAGGCTTCGTTGGCGAGGTGTTCGGCGAGCGTGCCGCCCACCTTGCCGGCGCCCAGTATCAGGATCTTCAAGACCGTTTCCCGATCAGGGCCAGGTAGAGCCCATCGGTGGCCGGCTCCAGCGGCAAGAGCTGCCAGCCATGCAGGGTGGCGCGGCCGGTGGGCAGCGAAACGCGCAACGGGTGCGCATCGCGGTGCCTACCCAGAAACGAACCCACCACTTGATCGTTCTCCTCGGCGAGTATCGAACAGGTGCAATAAAGTAGCGTACCTCCCCGGCGCACGGCGCGCCACAGATTTGCCAGCAGGGAGATCTGCAGGGCCGCGCTTGCGGCGACATCGTCCGGCCCGCGCACCACCTTGATTTCCGGGTGCCGGCGCAGGGTGCCGGTGCCGGAACAGGGCGCATCGAGCAGCACGTGATCGAATGGCGCGCCGTCCCACCAGTCGAGCTTTGTGGCGTCGGCCTGCATGCTGTCGAAGTCGTCGTGCCCGAGCCTTGCAGCGATCTCGCGCAAGGCCGCGAGACGGGGCGGCGCAATGTCGATGGCCGTTATCGCGAGGCCCGGATGCGACTCGAGAAGCCGGAAGAGCTTGCCGCCCGGGGCGGCGCAGGCATCGAGGACTCGCTCCCCGGCTGCGGCTTTTTCCAGCAGGGGCGTGACGGCGAGCTGCGAGGCGATGTCCTGGACCGCAACCCGGCCCTCGTTGAATCCGGGCAGCGTGGCGGCGGGCTGGGGGTCAGCGAGGACCAGCGCTTCCGGCACCCAGGTCGCCGCGTATTCAATTTCCGCCGCCTCGAGCTGGCGCCGATAGTCCGCCGGGTCGACTTTCGAGGTATTGATGCGCAGGCAAAGGGGCGCGCGGGTGTTGTTGGCGTGCATGAGCTGGGCAGCTTCCGTGCCGTACTCGTCTTCGAGGCGCTGCTGCAGCCAGCCTGGATGCTCGGTGGCCTCGGCGGGCGGGGTTTCCGGCAGCTTGCGAAGGACTGCATTGACCAGGCCCCTTGCCCAGGCCTTGCCCAGGAGCTTGGCGGCCGACACCGTCTCGAACAGGGCGGCGTGGGGGGGAATGCGGGTACGCTGCAGTTGATAGGCGCCGGCCAGCAACAGGGCGTAAACGTCGCTGTCCCGGGAACGCAGGGGCCTGGAAAGCAGGGGGTCGATCTGTGCCTTCAGTGAGAAGTAGTGGCGCAGGCAACCGTAGGTCAGCTCCAGGCTGAGGCTTGTCTGGTTGGCCCCCGAGGCCGCCCAGTCCGTGGTTCGCTTCCCGGAAAGTATCGCCTTGATGTTGCGGGCCGCCCGCGCCTGGGCCTGGCCGCTCACAGAAAGCGGGCCCCGGGCCGAAAGAGATCGGGAAATCCGTTCCTGGCATCGGCGGAGCCCATGGTTCGGCCCTTGCCCCGGTTCACCTTGAGCGAGTCGACCGCCAGGGCGCCGGAGCCGCAGGCAACCAGAATCTCGCGCCTGCCGGATGGAAGAACGGTGCCGGGCTCCGCGGTGCGGGACTCCTCGCGCGGCATGGCCGAGAGCAACTGAACCCGCGTTCCCCCGAGGCTGGACCGGACCGGCGCTCGATGCGCCAGGGCGCGAATGCGCCGGTCCAGGTTGGAAGCGCTCTCGGTCCAGTCGGCCACGCTGTCATGCGGCCCGAGCTTTGGGGCGTAAGTCGAGGGGCCGCTCTGGGGATCGGGCGCAAGCCGTTCAAGGTCCGGCAGTACGTCCAGCAACAGATCGGCGCCGAGCCGGGAAAGCGCGTTTTCCAATGTCAGGCCGGTCGCTCGGGGTTCGATCGGGATGCGCGCCTGTTTGTACACCGGGCCCGTATCCAGCCCCACTTCCATTCGCATGATGGAAACTCCGGTCTCCGGATCACCGGCGATCATGGCCCGTTCGACCGGCGCCGCGCCGCGCCAGCGCGGCAGCAGGGAAGCATGGACATTGACGCAACCCAGGCGCGGGTGGTCCAGCGCCCGGCGCGGCAGCAACAGGCCGTAGGCGGCAACCACGAGCACGTCGACTTTCGTCGGGGCCAGTGCGGGAAAGATGTCTGCCGGGCCGTTGGGCGTTTCGACTGGCAGTGATGCCTCCGCCGCGACCTGCTTCACCGCACTGGGAGCAGGCTTTCTGCCCCGGCCCGCGCGACGGTCCGGCTGCGTGAGCACTAGTTGCGGCACATGGCCGGCGGCCATCAGCGATTCGAGGATGTCGGCCGCAAACGCGGGAGTGCCGGCGAATGCGATTGACGGATTCTCGCTGGACCGCTTGTTCGCAGATGGGGATATCGTTGGCGTCAATTTCGCACCCGTTGGCCGTTATCGCCAGACTCGCTAAGTCCATTCACGAGTAGGTCCGGCTAGGCCCGGTTCTGCTTCAGCTTCTTGCGGATGCGCGCCCGCTTGAGATTGGACAGATAGTCGACGAACAGTTTGCCATCGAGGTGGTCGCACTCATGCTGGATGCACACGGAAAGGAGCCCGTCTGCCTCCAGGGTAAAGGGGTTGCCGTCGCGGCCGAGGGCGCGCACGGCTACCTGCTCGCGCCGGGTGACCGGCTCGTAGATGTCCGGTACCGACAGGCAACCCTCTCTGGTTTCCAGCTGCTCTCCCGATAGCTCGAGCTCCGGGTTGACGAACACGTGAGGCGAATCGCCGTTCTCGGAGATGTCGATGACGATTACCCGCCTGTGCACATCGACCTGGCTTGCGGCCAGGCCGATGCCCGGTGCGGCGTACATCGTATCGAGCATGTCGTCGATGAGCGTTCGGACCGAGTCGTCCACCCTTTGCACCGGCTCGGCCCTGGTGCGCAGCCGGGGGTCTGGATACTCGAGAATGTTCAATCGAGCCATGTGCTGTCGATCGGGGCGCCGGAACGGAAAAGGCGGGCATTATAGATCACGGGGCCACAGGCCACGCCCCGAAAATTCGGGCCGTACGGTCGACTGAAAAGCCTCTGCGAGCGGGTCTGAAGGCTCGGACCGAGAATCGCAGCCATTTCTTACATCCAAAGCGGGCAAATGCTCACGGCAGAAGCCGGCAATGTCGGCTGGTTCTCCCGCAAGTCCACGGGCATATCTATCCGTTGCCCGGAGAACGACAGAGCGCAATACGATGAGTGCGGCCGTATCCACAAACGCATGGCCTGCAGCGGCCGGGGCCGCGTGATGGCCGCTGTCCTGCCGGCGCCGGAGGCTCTGCTGTATCTCAGTCAGCAGGAGACGCGGCGCACGGTGCGAGCCTGGCTGGCCGAATTTGGCGATGCTCCCGCTGCTTTCGAGCGGCAGGGCAAACCGCCCAGGTGGCCGGTCGACCGGCTGCGGGCGGCCGGTATCCGTTTCACGGTGCTGGGTGATGAAGACTTTCCCGAACCGTTGCAGCACATCCCGGACCCACCCCTGGCGGTTTACTATCGGGGCGCCCTGGAGTTCGGGCAGGAACTTCGTGTAGCCGTGGTCGGCGCGAGAACCGCCACCCGCCGGGGCCTGCAGCTTGCGGAAAGCCTCGGCCGGCATCTCGCCCGCGCTGGCGTCACTGTCGTATCCGGTCTGGCGCGGGGCATAGACGGGGCGGCGCACCGCGGCGTTCTCGCGGCCGAAACCGGCGGGGCCTGCGCGGTGCTGGGCAGCGGTCTTCAGGATGTATATCCGCGGGAGCACCGGGGTCTTGCGGAACGCATCATCGAGGCCGGCGGTGCGGTGCTGAGCGAATACGCCCCCCACGCGGCGCCGTTCAAGGGGCACTTTCCGGAGCGGAACCGGTTGATCAGCGGGCTTTCCCAGGGCGTCGTGGTGGTTGAGGCGAGCCGCCGCAGCGGGTCGCTGATCACCGCGAGAATGGCCGGGGAGCAGGGGCGCGACGTCATGGCGGTGCCCGGCCCCGTGGGCAACCCCCTGAGCGCCGGTTGCCACTGGCTGATCAAGCAGGGCGCGGCGCTGGTCGAGGATGCGGACGATATCCTTGTGGAACTGGGCCATGCACCCGCCGGCAGCGAACAACCACCGAAACCCCCGCCGGAACTGGCGCCGGTCTACGAAGCCGTGACGAAACTGGAGGCAACGCCGGATGAAATTGCCGTCAGCCTGGGGCTGCCGGCCGACGCCGTGATTGGCGCGCTGGTACAGCTCGAACTGGCGGGATTTGTCCGCCTGACTCCCGACGGGTATATTCGCGCCCCTCGTTGAAACCGGAGAATCTCGTGAGCTTCGTAGCGGTCCTTATGGGGTCTGAATCGGACTGGCCGGTCATGCAGAACTGTACCGACGTACTCGACCGTCTCGGTATTGAAACTGAAGTCCGCATCTCTTCGGCGCATCGTACGCCCCAGGCGACCGCCGCCTACGTGGCGGATGCCGTCGAGCGTGGCTGTGCCGCCTTCGTCTGCGGCGCCGGCATGGCCGCCCATCTGGCGGGCGCGGTGGCCGCACATACCGTTCGGCCGGTGATCGGCGTGCCCATAGACAGCGGCCCCTTGAGCGGGTTCGACGCGCTGCTCGCGACGGTTCAGATGCCGGGCGGCATTCCGGTGGCGACCGTGGCCGTGGGCAAGGCCGGGGCGCGCAACGCCGGTTATCTCGCCGCCCAGATGCTGGGGGTCGGCGATGCGGCGCTGACCCGCGGCCTCGAGGAGGACCGGGAGGGGAACCGGGCCAAGATCCAGGCACAGAATGAGCGGCTGCAGGCAGAACTTCAGCGCTGACCAATTCCACGTTCTGAGAGCCGCCCGGCACCTGCGTGCCGGGGGGTTGGTCGCGCATGCGACGGAAGGCGTCTGGGGCTTGGCCTGCGACCCGTTCGACGGCCGCGCCGTGGCGCGGCTGCTGGCGGTGAAGAGCCGCGATGCAGGCAAGGGCCTGATCGTCATCGGCGCGGAAGCATCGTATTTTGAACCCGAGTTGGCGGGCCTTTCCGAGGACGACCGCCACGCGCTGGAGTCGAGCTGGCCGGGCGCGGTGAGCTGGCTGGTGCCGAATGCGCGCTTTCCCTGGTGGATCAGCGGTGCACGGGCAAAAGGTGTGAGCCGCGTGGCGATACGCGTTCCCGGCCACGCCCAGTCCAGGGCGATCTGCGCCGCGTTCGGGGGCCCGCTGGTATCGACCTCGGCCAATCCGTCCGGGCGGCCGAGTACGGCCAGCGAGCTGCATGTGCGGCGCTGGTTCCAGTCGTCCGTCGACTACGTGGTGCCGGGACGCACCTCGGCACGCAATCGCCCGAGCGAGCTTCGCACCCTGGACGGGGCGGTGCTGCGCTGATGGACCGCTACGCGGTAATCGGCAACCCGGTGGCGCATTCCCTGTCGCCCGAGATTCACCATGCTTTCGCGAAGCAGACCGGGGAGCGTCTTCGGTACGAGAAACTGCCGGCCCCGGCGGACGGTTTTCGGGAAACGGCGGAGTCTTTTTTCGATGCGGGCGGCCGGGGGCTGAATGTCACGCTGCCGTTCAAGGGCGATGCGTTCGACTGGGTGCAGGAGGCCCATGGCGCCGCGGACGAGTCGCGGGCGGTCAACACGATTGCCATCGAGGATGGCCGCATGGCCGGATACAACACCGACGGGCAGGGCCTGGTCGAAGATCTTCTGGCGCTCGGTGTGGGGCTCGAGGGCAGGTCGCTGCTTGTCATCGGCGCCGGCGGGGCGGTCCGGGGGGTTCTGCCGGCCCTGCTCGAAGCGGGCGCGGCGCGGGTGGTCATCGCCAACCGCACGGTCGCGAAGGCACGCGCACTGGCCGCGCGCTATCCGACCAGCGTAGAGGGCGCGGATCTCGATCAGCTCAGGCACATCGGCGCAGATGTGCAGGACGGGGTCGCCGGGCGTCAGGGCGTGCTCGACACCGGGTTCGATGTGGTTATCAATGGAACGTCCGCGGGGCTCGAAGGCCAGGGCGCCCTGATCGACGAACGCATTGCGCGGAACGCTGTCTGTTACGACATGCTCTACGCCCGGGACGGCAGCACGCCGTTCTGCCGATGGGCGGCCCGGGCCGGTGCGTCGGCCGTGGCCGACGGGCTGGGCATGCTGGTCGAGCAGGCAGGCGCCGCCTTTGCCATCTGGCGGGGCGTGCGGCCGGATACGCGGCAAGTTCTCGCAGAACTGCGGCATGGTTGCGCATAGCGGGCGCGGTCGAAGGAGCCGCTGACGTGATGTTGAAAAAGGTGTTGAAAGCAGTGCTGAAAGAACGAGGTTGCTCCCGGTGCGAGGATCCGCATGAAAGGTGACAAACAGGTAGCGCGCAGAAACCGGCCCCAGGTAATCATCATGGCTGTTGCCTTTCCCGTGCTTCTGATCTTCGGGATTTACAGCCTGGTCTGGCTTGCCCAGCAGGACACGCTGCTGGAAACCACCAACCGGGGCGAATTTGTCGACCCACCGCTACTGGCCCGGGAACTTGGCCTCGCCGACGGTTCGGGCATGCCGGTCGATGGCAGCGGCTCCTGGTGGGTGTGGCTGGTGACCGCCGACTGTATGTCGGCTTGCGAGGGGGCCCTTCAGGAAATGCGGATTTTGCAGGAGCGGATGTACGATCACGCGGACGCCGTGCGCCAGGCCCTGGTGACGCCGCCGGACGCAGGTTCGCTGCCGTCTCCCGACCGTTATCCGCGGGTTCTGCGTTTTACCAGTGACGGCGACAAGGCGCTCGACGAGGGTGTCTATCTCGTCGACCCGGCGGGCAACGTGGTGCTCAGATACCCCGCCGATACGCGGTCACAGCCCATTTTCGAGGACCTGGGGCGCCTCTTGGAGGTGGATGAAGATGCTTGAGAAGTTGCACGCGGAGTCGATTCTCCATCGCCGCAACTGCCGATTCGGCCGGACGCCCGGAATGGGCGTGACGTCATGTTGAAGTCAAGCTCCACGATGAGGAAGACGGTTCTGGCCGGCGTCGCGCTGGCCTCCGTCGTGGTGGTGCTCGGCGCGTTCACCCGCCTTGTGGATGCGGGTCTCGGCTGCCCGGACTGGCCCGGCTGTTACGGGCACCTCGCCGTTCCCCAGACCGCGGAGGAGATCAGCGCCGCCGAGGCGCTCTACCCGGATGCGCCGGTGGAAGCGGACAAGGCCTGGACCGAAATGGTGCACCGCTATGCCGCCACGGCCCTCGGGCTGCTGATCCTGGTCATCGTGGCGCAGGCTTACCGGTTACGGCCCGCCGTACCGCTGAAGCTGCCCGTGGCGCTGGCGTTGCTGGTGATGCTGCAGGGAGCCTTCGGCGCCTGGACGGTGACGCTGAAACTCTGGCCGCAGGTGGTCACCGCGCACCTGCTGGGCGGGTTTGCCACCCTGGGCCTTCTGTGGCTGCTGGCGCTGCGCCTGGGCCTGGCCGACGGGCTTGACGTACAGGCGCGCCACACCCGGCTCGCCCTGGCCGCGCTCCTGGTGCTGGTGTTGCAGGTCGCCCTCGGGGGCTGGGTCACCTCGAACTACGCTGCGCTTGCCTGCCCCGACTTTCCGACCTGCCACGGAGCCTGGGCGCCTCCCATGGATGTGGCACAGGGATTCAACATCTTCCAGTCCGTGGGGCCCAACTACCTGGGCGGCCTCATGGACAGCGAGGCGCGCATCGCCATTCAGATCGCCCATCGGTTGGGCGCTGTCGCCGTGCTGCTGGTCGCGGGATGGCTGGGCTGGCGGCTGCTGGCCGACAAGAGCCCGCTCGGGCCCTGGTTGGTGGGCGCGCTGGCGCTGCAACTGTCGCTCGGCATCGCCAACATCCTGCTGCATCTGCCGCTCTGGGTCGCCGTTTCGCACAATGCAGGCGGCGCGCTCTTGTTGCTGGTTCTGGTTACAGTAAACTATCGCGCTTTTCGGGGGACTGCCTCTTGAACGAGATCACCTGGCCGGTCGCGTCCTGGCGCGATTACGTGGAGATGTGCAAGCCGCGCGTGGTGCTGCTCATGCTCGTGTGCGCGGTGGTCGGCATGTTCCTCGCGACGCCGGGCATGGTGGCTCTGGATGTGCTGGTGCTCGGCACCCTGGGCATCGGCCTGGTGGCCGCTTCCGCCGCCGTGGTCAACCACATCGCCGATGCCGAGATCGATGCCCGCATGGCGCGCACCCAGCGGCGCCCGGTGGCCACCGGGCGGGTCGGAACCCTTCAGGGGCTGCTGTTTTCGGCGGTTCTGGGGGTATCGGGCATGGCAATCCTGTTCCTGTGGATCAATCCGCTGACCGCCTGGCTCAACCTGGCCTCCTGGGTGGGCTACGGGCTGGTCTACACCCTGTTTCTCAAGCGCGCCACGCCCCAGAACATCGTTATCGGCGGCCTGTTCGGCGCGGCGCCGCCGCTGTTCGGCTGGACGGCGGTAACCGGTGCGGTGGAACCCGGCGGGCTGCTGCTGGTGCTCATCATCTTCGCCTGGACGCCGCCGCACTTCTGGGCGCTGGCGCTCGACCGCAAGGAAGACTACGAAACCGTCGGCATTCCGATGCTGCCGGTAACGCACGGAGAACCGGCGACCCGGCGGCACATCCTGGTCTACACGCTGATTCTCATCGCCTCCAGCCTGGCGCCGGTGGCGATCGGCATGAGCGGCTGGCTGTACCTGGCCGCGGCACTCGCGCTTGGCGGCGGCTTTCTCTACTGGTCGGTGGCGGTGCTCGTGAACCGGAGCCGTACCGCGCCCATTCAGACATTCCGCTACTCCATCGGGTACCTGTTCGTCCTCTTTGTGTTCCTGCTGCTCGACCACTACTGGTTTGCCGCTGTCTGGAGTGCCTGAGTCCTTTAGCCTTCTTGTTCGCGGATAAGGTTTTTCAAATGAGTCAAATTCCCTCCCGGTCGCTGTTTGCTCGTCGGGCTGGCGCTTAGCCCCGTCAGCAATGAGTTCTTCCGATGGCGCCGCGGCGGGGGAATCGGGCGCAATTCAAAAGGTGCCCGATCCGGCTGAACGGCAAGACTCCCGGGCGGAAGGCCTGGCCGACTTTTATGTACGGGTAAGGGCGCAATCCGAGGCGCTGTGCAAGCCGCTGGCCATCGAGGACTACGGCGTGCAGCCCATGGACGATGCCAGCCCGCCCAAGTGGCACCTGGCGCACACCACCTGGTTCTTCGAGACCTTTCTGCTCAGGGCGTTCGAAGCGGGCTACAAAAGCATCGACGACCGTTACGAGACGCTGTTCAACTCCTACTACAATGGCGTCGGCAACCCTTATCCGCGGCCCCGGCGCGGTTTCCTGTCGCGGCCCACGGTAGGCGAGGTTTACGACTACCGGGCGCACGTGGACGCCGCGATGGCGGGCCTGCTGAACCGCGATGACGACGAAGTCCGGCGGCGCATCGAACTGGGCCTGAACCATGAGCAGCAGCACCAGGAACTGATGCTCACCGATCTCAAGTACAACCTGGGGCTCAATCCGCTGAAACCCGCCTACCGTGAAGATCTCGACAGCGAAGCGAGCCGGTGTCGGCCGCTGAAGTTCGACGATCACGCGGGCGGAATCCTGTCCGTGGGCGCCGGCGGGCCGTTCTGTTTCGACAACGAGCTGCCGCGCCACAGGGTGCTGCTTGAACCCTTTGCCCTGGCCGACCGGCTGGTGACCAACGCCGAGTTCCTGCAGTTCATGGAAGACGGCGGTTACGAATCGCCCGCGCTCTGGTTATCGGACGGCTGGGCCGCAGTGCGTGCCAACGGCTGGAACAACCCCCTTTACTGGCGCAGGCAGGATGGCGAATGGCTCGAGTACCGCCTGGGCGGCGAGCGTGCCGTGGCGCCCGGCGATCCGGTGGTGCATGTCAGCGCCTACGAGGCTGACGCCTATGCCCGCTGGGCGGGTTGCCGTCTGCCCACGGAGTTCGAATGGGAGTCGGTCGCCGCAACGCTGGATTCGCGGGCGGGCAATTTCGCGGACGATTGCAGGCTTCACCCGGCCGGTGTGGATGGGCGCGATGGAGACGGGAACCAGCACCCGGAATCCGATTCAGGGAACCAACTGTTTGGCGATGCCTGGGAATGGACATCGAGCGCCTACGGGCCTTATCCGGGTTACCGGACGCCGCCGGGTGCCCTGGGCGAGTACAACGGCAAGTTCATGAGCAGCCAGCTGGTGCTGCGGGGCGGTTCGTGCGCCACGCCCCGGGGGCATGTGCGGGCCAGCTACCGGAATTTCTTCTACCCACCGAATCGCTGGCAGTTCTCGGGCATCAGGCTCGCCAGGGACCTTGGCTAGCGTACGGCGATGGCAGCCGCGGCCTTTCAGTTCTTCGATTTCAAGCCGCCGCCCGCGGACATGCTGCGCGAGGTGCTATCCGGCCTCACCGGTGACCGGAAGCGCATTTCACCGAAGTATTTCTACGACGAACGGGGCTCCGCGCTTTTCGAGGCCATCACCCGCCTGCCGGAGTATTACCTCACCCGTACCGAACTGAGGCTGTTCGACCGTTGCCTGCCGGAGGTGCGCGATACGATCGGCGAGGGCGGATGCGTCGTGGAATACGGCGCGGGCTCAAGCCTGAAGATCCGCCGGTTGCTGGAGGCGGTGCGGCCGGACGCCTACTTGCCCGTCGATATCTCCCGGGGCCACCTGGAGCGCACGGCGGCGGACCTGCATGCTGACTATCCCTGGCTCAGGGTGTATCCCACCTGTGCCGACCTGACGGATCCGCTGGAACTGCCCGAGATTGTCGCCGGCTATCACAAGGTCGGTTTCTACCCCGGGTCCAGCATCGGCAATTTCGAGCCCGAAGAAGCCCGGCGATTCCTGGGCAACGTGGCGGCTTCCCTGGGCTCCGGCGCGCACCTGCTGATCGGCGTCGACCGCAAGAAGGACCGTGGCGTCCTCGAAGCGGCCTACAACGATGCGGCGGGCGTCACCTCGGATTTCAACCTGAACGTCCTCAACCACCTGAACGACGAACTGAATGCGGATTTCGATCCGGGCGCGTTTTCCCATCGGGCTCACTACAACGAGAGCCAGGGGTGCATCCAGATGTTCCTGGAGAGCCGGAGGGAGCAGACGGTGCGGGTGAACGGAACGGCCATCGAGTTTGACCGGGGAGAGGCCATTCACACCGAAAACTCGTACAAGTTCGATCTCGAGGAGTTCAAGGCACTTGCCGCTGCCGGCGGTTTCACCTGCGCCGCGGTCTGGACGGACCCGGACGAGTACTTCTCGCTGTTTCTGCTGCAAGTGTAGCCGGCACAAGGGATCGGAGACGCCGCTGACGCGTAACGCTCGGGGGCCTGCTTCCAGGCATCACATTGCAGCAGGAAACTGTTCCTTCGTTCGGGCAGCGAGCGTCTGTTCCTTGCGCTTTGGCGCACCGAGTCAGCGTCCCGGCGCGCCAGGTTGGGAACGTTCGTCTTTCAGATGGCCCGCGCCGCCATGTGTGCGGTGGCGATGGCGCCGGGCAGCAAGCCGGGTGAAGCCGCATCGCCCACCACTTCCGTCTGGCAGTCAAGGCGTGTGAAATCGTCGATCAGCGCCTGATCCGGCCCCCGGTCGGTAACCAGCACCAGGGTTTCCGCGTCCACCTCCAGATCCGGCCATCCGGCCCTGGAGGCGACCACGGCGCTGTCCGTCCCCACCGAATCGAGGGTCGCCTGGGTGAGCAGCCGGAAGCGGCCGGTCGCTTGCAGGCGTTCCATGGCGGGAACCCCGACGCCGATGCCCATCATCTGCGGCGCGAAGCTATCGAGGCTGGTGACATAGGTGACGTCCGCGCCCTGCTGCAGCAGAAACTCCGCGGCGCCGATGGCCTCGTAACCGCCCACCTCGTCGTAAACCAGGGCGCTGCCCTCAATCCGGTTGTAGCCGCCGGCCAGCAACTCGGGCGCAGTGACCGCGCGCCCCGGCGCGGCGCCTTGCGGCAACTCCGCAATGGTTGGCCGGGCGCCCACGGCCACGATTACGGCATCGGGCCGCAAGGCTTCGACATCGGCCGCCGAGACTCGAGCGGCCAGGTGCGCGTCGACGCCAAGCCGTTCCATCTCTTCGCTCAGCCAGTCAACGATCTCGCCGATGGAGCCGTGCTTCGGAGCCAGCCGGGCGGCCCGCAGGGTGCCGCCAAGGGACGGGGCGGCCTCGAACAGGCTCACCCGGTGACCGCGCAGCGAAGCGACCCGTGCCGCTTCCATGCCGGCCGGCCCGCCGCCCACCACCACGATGTGCCCGGATTCAACGGCCGGCTGGATCAACTCCTCGGAAAGCCTGCGCTCCTGCCCGGCGGCGACGTTCACCGCGCAGCCGACCCGGCCCTTGCTCAAGCCCCCTACACAGCCCTGATTGCAGCCGATGCAGGGGCGCACTTCCCGAACCCGGCCCGATGTGGTCTTGCGCACCAGGTCCGGGTCGGCGATATGGGCGCGGGTCATGCCGACAAGATCCGCCTTGCCCGCTTCGATCAGGGCATCGGCCTGTGCCAGGGTAGTGAAACGGCCGGTGACAAGGGTGGGCAGGCTGGTGAGCGCGGTGACCTGTTCGCTGAACGGCACCTCGTAGCCGGGGTCTTCGTGCATGGCGGCGATGATCTTGTGGCTGTTCAGGGAACTGCCGTGGGAGACATTGAGATAGTCGATGATGCCTTCCTCGAGCAGGCGGTTGACGATCTCGACGTGCTCCGCGACGTTCAGGCCGCCGGGCAGGTTGTGCGGCCCCACCCGGGTGCCGACCACGAAGTCGTCGCCGACGGTTTCCCGCACGGCGCGCATCACCTCGAGGTAGAAACGCATCCGGTTCTCGAACTCGCCGCCGTAGCCGTCATCCCGCCTGTTGTGGCGCGCCGAGATGAACTGCTGCAGCAGGAAATCGTGGGCGCAGTGCACCTCCACACCGTGGAGGCCGCCGGCCTTGACCCGCGCCGCCGCCGCCGCGAACGCGGCCGTGACCTCGGCGATATCGTCCACGGACATGGCATGGGCCAGCATGGGCGAGCCCGGCACGGGATTTTCCGATGTGGACCAGGGCCGCTGCCAGGGCGCGCCGCCGTACACCCCCATGTGATTGATCTGGGCAAACACCCGCATGCCGTGCGGCGACGCCTGCTCCATGAGCTTCTCGTAACGCGGCACGATGGCGTCGTCCCAGGCGTGCAGCGTCATGGGCCCGCTCCAGTGCACGCTGGCCGCTTCGAGGATGGAGAGCCCCACACCGCCCCGGGCCCGGGCAATGTGATAGGCGATCAGGTCATCGGAAAGATCGCCGTAGCCCATGCTCGTTCCGTGGGCGGTACGCACCACCCGGTTCTTGATTTCGATGCCGCCTATGGTCAGGGGGCTCAGGACTCTCTCTAGTGCCAACTGTTTCTCGTCCTTTGGAAAGCGCTATGGCGCGGCAGTGGATGATTCCAGACTGGCCAGTTCGACGCGCCGGGCTTCGTCTTCGGGGAGGTAGCGCATCGCCAGGGTGAGCAATGCCAGGGCGCCGGCGAACATGATGAGCGACCACGTCATGGCTCTACGCAACGCGGCGCCGTCGCCGAGGCCGGTAGCCATGTAGAAATCGCTGATCTGCCCGATCATGAAGGGCCCGAGGGCGAGGCCGATGAAGGTGAGCATCAGGATGTAGTAGGCCGATGCCGTCGCCCGCATGCGGGGCATCACCAGGTCGTTCACGGTGCTGGCCGCGCCGCCCAGCCACATGGGCGAGGTGGTGCTGAACAGGAAGCTGCAGAAGTAGGCGACCCATGGGTTGCCGGTCAGCACGAAGAGGAGTCCGGAAGGAATCGAAAGGGACACGGCGATGATGCCCACCCAGAGCCGCCCGTTGACGGACTTCTGCCGCAGCCGGTCTGCCAGGATGCCACCCAGGGTGACGCCCAGCAGCCCGCCGACGGCTGCGCCCAGGCCCAGCAGGGTACCGGCCTCGGCCAGTTCGACGCCGTGCACGCGCAGCATGAAGGGTGGCCCCCAGAACCCGACGCCATAGGTCACGAAGGCAATGCACGGAAAACCCGTGGTCATGAACACGAAGGCCCTGGAGCGGAACATCATGGCGAAGGTTTCCGGATCGCGGATCTTCAGTGCCTGCACCCAGGAAACCGCTGCATAGACGCCGACGCCCAGTGCCGTCCATTGAATTGCGCTGGGCATGAGGATGTTCGCGCCGTAGGCAGCAACCGCGACGCCCAGCGCGGCGACCAGGTTCAGGCCCAGGGCGCGGGCGCCGCCCAGTTGCATCAGGTTGTACAGGGTGAACGGGGGCAGCACCGAGAAGAGGGACTGCAAGGTCTCGCGACCGGGATGCGGTTCCGGCTTTGCGACCAGGCCTTCGCTCAGCCCGCGCACCGGTTCGCGCAGCGTCCACACCCAGGCGGCGACCAGTAGCCCCGGGACTCCCACGGCCATGAATGCAGCCTGCCAGCCTTTCAGCCCGAAGGGTGCCAGTGCCGGGTCGGGAAAGGCATCTTTCCACCCGTCGACGATCATGCCGCCGAGGAACAGGCCGATGCCGGCGCCGATGTAGACGCCGCTGGAATAGATGGCGAGCACCGTGGCACGAACCCTGGGCGAGAAATAGTCGGAGAGCATGGAGAAAGCGGCGGGTGAGGCGCTAGCCTCGCCGACGCCGACGCCGAAGCGATAGGTGGCGAGCGTCGCAAAGCTGCGAGCCGTGCCCGACAGCGCCGTCATCAGGCTCCAGAACCCCAGGCCGATGGAGATCAGGCTCTTCCTCGACCAGACATCGGCGAGCTTGCCCAGCGGAATGCCGAAGATGGCGTAGAAAACGGCGAAGGCCGTGCCGTAGAGGAACCCGATATCCGCATCGGATATGCCGAGATCGGCCTTAATCTCCTCGGCGAGAATGGAGATGATCTGCCGGTCGATGAAATTGAATACGTAGACGACCAGCAGCACGCCCAGCACGTATTTCGAATACCGCCCGCCGACCTGATCCTTGCTGTTCACCCCGGCGCGCTCCTGTGCATCGATGCCGCCCGGCTCAGTCGATGATCTTGTTGATGGCGTACTCGACGATGCCCCGGGCGCCGGCGGCCCTCAGTTTCGGGACCAGCGACCGCACCGTCGTCTCGTCGATGATGGTGTTGATGGCGATCCAGCCCTCTTCGGAGAGCCGGGAGACGGTGGGCATCTTCAGCGCCGGCAAAAGCCCGGTGATTGTCTGCAGATTCTCGCTGCGCGCGTTCAGCATCAGGCCCACCTTGCCCTCCGCGGCCAGGCAGGAGCGCAGCATCAGCGCCAGATTCTCGAGCTTGGCGACCTTCCACGCATCGTCCATCGCCGCGTGATTGGCGATGAGGCGCGGCGTGCTGGTCATGACCACGTCGACGATGCGCAGGTTGTTGGCGCGAATGGAGCTGCCGGTTTCCGTGATCTCGACGATGGCGTCCGCAAGCCGCGGTGGTTTGGCTTCCGTCGCGCCCCAGGAGAACTCCACCTGCGCCGAGACGCCGTGCCGCTCCAGGTAATCGTTGGTGAGGCGCACCGCCTCGGTGGCGATGCGCTTGCCTTCCAGGTCTGCAACCGTGCGGATCGCCGAGTCGTTGGGCACGCAAAGCACCCAGCGCACCGGCTCGCGGCTGACCTTCGAGAAGCGCAGCTCGCAAATCTCGTGCACGTCGGCACCGGTCTCCGCCACCCAGTCGCGGCCGGTAATGCCGGCGTCCAGAACGCCCTGCTCCACGTAGCGGGCCATCTCCTGGGCGCGGATCATCGTGCACTCGATCTCGTCGTCGTCGATGCCGGGATAGTAGGAGCGCGACGTGAACGAGATGACGTACCCCGCACGCTGGAAAAGTTCGCGCGTGGCTTCCT
Organism: Pseudomonadales bacterium; assembly: GCA_963663395.1. Lineage (GTDB taxonomy): Bacteria > Pseudomonadota > Gammaproteobacteria > Pseudomonadales > Azotimanducaceae > Azophilus. The sequence continues at coordinate 593,880 of OY760226.1, read as the reverse complement.
GCAGGCTGCCCGCGGGAATGCCGAGTTTCAGCGCCTGGCTCATGGTTGTCTCCAGGGAAGGCATGCGCCCGCCAGGACCGGCTTCCGGGGCATGGCGTTTGCGCATGACGCAGGAACGGATGCCGGTGGCGTGTTGTCCGGCCGGTGCATGGTGGCTTTGCCTCCGGGGTGCTCGTCCAGTGAGGGCGCGCATGCTATATGGATTGCCGGGGCGGTGTCGAATTGACGTCAGGCGCGCTGGCTCGAAACCGATACGGTCTCCCCGGTCATGTAGGTGGAGTACCCGCTCGCCAGGAACACCATCACGTTGGCCACTTCCCAGACCTCGGCTGACCGGCCATAGGCTTCCCGGGTCTCAAGTTCTCGAAGCTGCTCAAGGGGGATGGCCCTGGAAAGGAACGGATGCATCGCCAGGCTCGGGGCGACGGCGTTGATGCGGATGCCGAATTCGGCGCCTTCAAGGGCCGCGCAGCGGGTGAGGGCCATGACGCCCGCCTTGGCCGCCGCGTAGTGTGCCTGGCCCTTCTGGGCTCGCCAGCCGAGGACCGAGGCGTTGTTGACGATTATGCCGCCGGTCTCGCGCATGGCCTGCATGGCGGCGCGCGTCATGCGGAAGGTGCCGTTCAGGGTTACGTCGAGCACGGCCGTCCACTGTTCGTCGGTCATATCCAGGAGATTCGCCGTCCCGCCGAGACCAGCGTTGTTGATGACCACGTCCACGGATTCGAAGGCTTCCCGGGCTGTCTCGAACAGGGCATCCACCTCGGCCTGGGCGGTCACGTTGCAGAGAGCCGTGGCCGGGCGGACTCCGGTGGCCTCTTCCAGGCGCGCGGCGGATTCCGCCAGGCGTCGTTCATGGATGTCGGAGATCAATACCCTGGCGCCTTCCTCCAGGCAGCGTCTCGCCGCGGCGTAGCCGATACCGGTGCCGGCCGCTGCCGTGATCAGCACGTTTCGGCCCGCCAGCAGGTCGTGACTCTTCGGGTAATCCGGCGGGCGGGACAGGTCTGTCACGGGTCAAGCCTTTGACAACAGTTTGCTTTCATTCGATCGCCGATGTATCCCGCCTGACCGTGCAGCTCATCGCCGGAATGTGCCCGAAATTCTCGCTCCTCGCGATTGGCCAGGCGTTCTCTGTGCGACGCCGGACTTTTATCATGTGTTGCTGGTCCTTTCACGGTAAGCGACTGACGACGAGGTAAGGGTATGCGGGCGGGAAAAATGCGGTATCGGCAACGCTTGCAGTTCACTTCTCGTCAGCCCCGCTGCTGAAGCCGGCCGCTTCGCCCGTTTCAACGAACGCATCGCGCGACTTCTGGGAATCTTCATGCAGGTACATCTCAAGGGTAAGCCCCTGCTCACGGCGGTACGCCTGGTCGATGTCGGAGGGTTCGATGCCGTTCAGGGCCTGCTTGGCGATGCGCAGGGCATCGCGGCTCTTCGAGGCGATGACGGCGGCGAACTCCCGGGCGGCGGCCGCGTGCCCGGCCCGGGGGACGAGGCGCGCGATGCCGCCGAGGCGCCAGGCTTCCTCGGCGGTGATCTGCCCGCCGGTGAGAAAGGCTGCGCGGACCTGGGCGTGGGGCACGATGCGCTGCAGGTGGGCGGCGCCGCCCATGGCGCCGCGGTCGATCTCTGGCAGTGCGAAGTAGGCGTCGTCCGCGGCGACGATGGCATCGCTGGCACCGCACAGGCCAATGCCGCCGCCCAGCACGAAACCATGCGGCGCCGTCACCACCGGCACCTCGCAACGGTGCACCGCGCGGAAGCTCAGGTAATTGCCACGGTTCACCTCGACGATGCGGTTCGCGTTCGCCTGCAGTTCCTTGATGTCGACGCCCGCGCAGAACCCGCGGCCCTCGGCGCGGATCAGCAGGCAGCGCACCTCCTTGCGCTCGGCCAGCCCATGGATGATTCCGGGCAGTTCGAGCCACAGGCTGGAGTCGAAAGCGTTGACCGGCGGGTGATCGAAAACGATCTCGCCGATGCGGTCGCGTACATCTACCTCAAAGGGCATCCGGCTCTGCCTCCTCCGTCCTTGCGGGCTTCGTCGTCAGTGTACTGTTTGGTAGGGAGCCTACCAAACGCGCACTTGGCAAGGCTGATTCTACGCAAATAATGTTTGAGGGAGTGGCTTCGTTTCTCTATCGTTAGTTTCCTTTCCCGAAAACGATGACGGCAACGGTTGGCACGGGTTTCGTGGCGCGCTTCGACGACAAGGTGGTTCTGGTCACAGGCGGCACCCGCGGTATCGGCCGGGGCATTGTCGACGCGTTTCTCGAACGCGGCGCGCGGGTCTACTGCTGTGCGCGCAATGCGCCGCCGAACGCCGCTACCGGCGGCGCGGACACCGCCACCGGCGGGGTGGGCGACGCCGAATTCCTGCAGGCGGACGTCCGCGATGCCGGACAGGTTCAGCAACTGATCGAGGCCGTGCTGGGACGTGCAGGGCGTCTCGATGTGCTTGTAAACAATGCCGGTGGCAGCCCGGCGGTGGATGCCGCGACCGTCTCGCCCCGGTTCACGGAAGCGATCATCCGGCTGAATCTGCTCGCGCCTCTTGTTGTCAGTCAGCAGGCTTACCCGGCCCTGAAGGCAGCCCGGGGTTCGATCGTCAACATCGCCAGCGTCTCCGGAATCCGGCCCTCTCCGGGGACCGTGGCCTACGGCGCGGCAAAGGCGGGGCTGCTCTCGGCCACCGTATCCCTCGCGCAGGAGTGGGGGCCGGAGGTGCGGGTGAACGCCATCGTTGCCGGGCTCATCAAGACCGCTTCCGATGCGGCGGACGAGCACTACGGTGGACGCGCGGGCATCGAGAAGATCGAGAGCCGGCTGCCGGCGCGGCGCATGGGAACCGCGCAGGACATCGCCGATGCCTGCCTGTACCTCGCCTCGGACGCGGCAGCCTACGTCTCCGGGGCGGCGCTGGAAGTATTCGGAGGCGGGGAACCGCCGAGCTTCCTGTCGTTCGTGGAGGACGCGCTCAAGGACGGCTGACGCCGGCGTGCTGTCCGCCATAAGGCAGGCCCCCGAACACTTGATCGGTCGCCACCGAACCGGACGAACCGGTCGCGGCACTTGGTCTATGATGCTTCGGAACAGGAAACCCGGGAAAGGAAGATGACCTACGACCTGGTAGTCAGGAACGGGATGATCGTTGACGGCTCCGGCGGCGCCCGTTACCGGGGCGACGTCGCGGTCAACGATGGCAGGATCGTCAGAATCGGCCGCGTCAACGAGGGCGGCAGGCAAACCATCGATGCCGAGGGCCACGTGGTTTCGCCTGGCTTCGTCGATGCACACACGCACATGGACGCGCAGGTTTTCTGGGACCCGCTTGGCTCGAGCAGCTGCTATCACGGCGTGACCAGCGTAGTCATGGGTAACTGCGGCTTTACCCTGGCGCCCTGCCGGCAGCAAGAGGCCGACCTGGTGTTCCGCAGCCTGGAACGGGCGGAAGACATTGCCCGGGAAGCCATGCTGGAGGGTATCGAGTGGACCTGGGAGACCTTCCCCCAGTTTCTTGACGCGGTTGCAGCACAACCCAAAGGCATCAACTACGCCGGCTACATCGGCCACTCGGCCATGCGAACGTACGTCATGGGCGAAAGGGCCTTTGTCGATGAGGCGAGCGAGGACGAAGTACGGCAGATGCAGGCCCTGGCAAAGGAAGCCATGCACGCCGGCGCCATCGGGTTTTCCACGTCCAGAACCTTCAACCACATCACCGCGGACGACAAGCCGGTGGCAAGCCGGCTCGCCAACTGGGAGGAAGTGCGGGCGATCGTCAACGCGGTGGGGGAAACCGGCAAGGGAATCTTTGAAATTGCGGGCGAGGCCCCGGGTCGGAACCCGGAACGCATCCGGGAGTACCACGACCGGCTGCGCGACCTGGCGGTCGAATCTGGCGTGACCCAAACTTGGGGCATGTTCAGCGTCAGGGTTGCCCCGGACCTGTGGCGACCCTACTTCGACCTGCTGGATGAAACCGCCGACGCCGGCGGGCGCATGTTCGCCCAGGTACACACCCGGGCGCTGAACAATCTCTTCTCGTTCGAGAGCTCAACGCCGTTCGACAACCGGGATGTCTGGCGGGAATTCCGGCAGTTGCCGCTCGCTGAGCAATTGGCCCGGCTGCGCGACGCGGATTTCCGGGCGAAACTGGTTGCAAGCGCCAACGGGGACTACACGGGGCCGAGGATCGTCGGCGCGGAACTCAGGCCGCCCGACTGGGAGTACGTGTTCCCCATGGAAGACATGGTGTACGACAAGCCGTCGATGGCTGAACTCGCCCGGCAGCAAGGCGTTGACCCGGTCGAACTGATGATCGACATGTCCATGGACCATGACCTCCGGCTGTACTTCCGAACACCGCTCGCCAACGAGAACCAGGACCATGTGCTGGAAATGATCAGGCACCCGCGCTCGGTCGTCACCTTTTCGGATTCAGGCGCCCACGTGTCGCAGATCATGGATTCTTCGCTGCAGACGCACCTGTTGTCCTACTGGGTGAGGGAAAAGGAAGCGCTGACACTGGAGGAGGCGGTCCGCCAGATCACCTACAACACGGCGACCGTCTGGGGGCTGCATGACCGCGGGCTGATCCGCGAAGGCATGGCCGCCGACCTGGTTGTCTTTGACCCGGATACGGTCGGGCCTGACCTGCCGGAACTGGTTTACGACCTTCCCGCGGGCGCCCGGCGCCTGAAGCAGACGGCGACGGGCATTCTGAACACGGTTGTAAACGGTGAAATCCTGCTGACGGCCAACGAGCACAGCGGCGCAACGCCGGGCACTCTGCTCAGAAGCTGAAAGCGGAAGAAGAACGGCAACGTTCGATCGGGCGGCGACGGGCGCACCCTGCACGTGCGCAAGGCGACGCGGACAGCACCGGAACAACGGGCGATTCTTGACACATGGGGTTCAGGGCCCACACAAGGCCATGGCCTGAACGGAAGCCCTCATGCTGGAAAGCGTTCAGTTACGCTTTGACCGAGCGCTTTCTCACCCAGGGCGCGAATGTAGTGCCATACTGGCGGATTGAGCATCGCAACACATTGATATACAAGAACTTATTTGTTGCGTTGGTAAACTTGGGTCAGCTCAGCGGTCGACGATGCGCCCCCAGCGATAATCGTATTTCAGGTTCTTGACCGTCAGCGTCGTCTCCGCGTGCCGCACCCCGGCGATGGACATGATCTCGTCGTTCACCAGGCGCACCAGCTCGGCGCCGTCCTCGACGATGGTGATGGCCAGGATGTCGTAGCGGCCCAGCATGGTGGCGGCGAAGCCGATGAAGGGCAGGCCGGCGATGCGCTCGGCGATCTCGGCGATGCGGTGCAGGTCGACGCGGATGCCGATGTAGGCCATCACCGGCTGCCTGGCGCCGGCGAAGCAGGTGACGGCGGTAATGCGGATCATGTTGTTCGCCTGCAGGCGCTTGATGCGCGCGCGTACCGTCCCTTCGGCGAGGCCAAGGTCCAGGGCGATCTCGCGATTGCTCATGCGGGCATCCCGGGCCAGGTGTTCCAGGATCTGCCGGTCCACATCGTCGAATCGCCGCGCGCTCACAGCCTTGGCACCTGTTCGGAAACATACTTGCGCACATCGACGGTGAGCGCGGGCGTCAGCCGGCCGATGCCGTCCACCTGCGACACCTCCGTGTGCAGGAAGGTGGCCAGTTGCTCGAACGACTGGGCCGCCACAAGAATCTCGAGGTCGTTGGGGCCCGTGGTCAGGTTGACGGAGAACACTTCGGGAAGGGCCGCAAGATCGAGCCCCACGGCTTCGGCGTTGCGGTTTTCCACCTCGATGCCGATGGCGATCAGCAGATCGAAGCCCGCGGCCGCAAAATCGGTGACCGCCACCACGCGCATGAAACCGGCAGCCTCCATGGCGCGAATGCGCTTGCGCACCGTTGCCGGCGAGGTTTTGGCCCGCGCGGCGATGTCGCGCGTGGGCATGCGGCCGTCCTCGCGCAGGAGCGCAATGATCCGTTCGTCGAGATCGTCCGGCTCGAAGGCGGTGTCCGGGCCGTCTGCGCCGGAGCCCCGGTTAGCGGAAGAGGTTGTCCAATCAGCCAAGTTCGCACCCGTTGTCGCGTTGGCCCGCAGCGTCGCCGCGGCGGTGGCCAGTAGCCAAACCCGAGCAAATCATACGGATTCGATCTGCGTATTGTACATTCCAGTTGGACAATGCATTTCTGTTTGCGTATCTATTGCGGCAAGAATTGCCGATTACACCAGTCTACGAATGCCGCTTTTATGGAACAATTCTCCGCGGTCCAGCAGCGAGCTGGCATACGGCGCTTCCCTTTCGGCGCACCAGCCACGACATCCTGCTGTACGAGAGGGTGTGGGACGAGCTTTAACGCGCCGAAAGGGAAGCCCCGCATGCCAGCTCTTTCCCGGGATTCTGGTGTTGTTCCCTGCACGTCGGTGTCCCGGCGGGCCGGGTTCCCCACGCGCATGAACCTCGACCGCACGATTCCCCAGCTCCTGGAGCAGGCCGCGGATGCTCATCCCGACCGCCCGGCCATCGTGGACGACACCGGGGCACTGACCTTCCGGGCGCTGCACGCGCGAGCCAGGGAGATTGCGAAAGCCGTTCTGGCCACGGGCCTCGAGCCGGGCGACCGCTTCGCCATCTGGGCGCCGAACACGCCGGACTGGGTGGCGGCCGCGCTCGCGGGCCAGCTGGTGGGTGGCGTGCTGGTGCCGCTGAATACACGGTTCAAGGGCGGAGAAGCGGCAGACATCGTGCGCCGCGCCGGGGTACGGCTGGCGTTTGCGATGGGCGAATTTCTCGGCGTCGACTTCGCGGACACCCTGGAACGGCAGGCCTGCCCGGGCCTCGAACGGGTGGTGCGCCTGGGTACTACGGCCGGGCCGCAGTCGCTGGCCGGGTTTGCCGGCCTGGGAGACGGCGTATCGGAGGCGGAACTGGATACCCGCATCGAGGCGGTGCGCCCCACGGATCTGTCCGACATCCTGTACACCTCCGGGACCACCGGGGCGCCCAAGGGGGCGATGACCACCCACGGGCAGAACATCGCCGTTTTCGAAGAGTGGTCCGACGCGGTGGGCCTGTGCGCCCAGGACCGGTACCTGGTGGTGAACCCCTTCTTTCACTCCTTCGGCTACAAGGCGGGTTGGTTGGCGGCGCTGCTGCGCGGGGCGACCATCTATCCGGAAACCCGGTTCGATGCGGAACGGGTGCTGCAGCAGATCGAGCGGCACCGCATCACCATGCTGCCGGGTCCGCCGACGCTGTTCCAGTCACTGCTGGCCCATCCCGCCACCGCCAGCGCGGATCTGAGTTCGCTGCGTTGCGCGGTGACCGGCGCCGCCGTGGTGCCGGTGCAACTCGTCAGGGACATGAAGCGGGAACTGGGCTTCGACGAGGTGTACACGGCCTATGGCCTGACCGAGTCTTCGGGCGTGGTCTCGCTGTGCGACCGCGAGGCCGACTTCGAGACCATTGCCACCACCTGCGGGCGGGCCATGCGCGGGGTGGAGATACGCATTGCCGATGCGGGGGGCAAGGCCCTGCCCGCCGGCGAGCCGGGCGAGGTCTGGGTGCGGGGCTTCAACGTGATGCAGGGGTATCTCGACGACCCGGAGGCGACCGCCGCGGCCATAACGCCCTCGGGCTGGCTCAGGACCGGCGACGTGGGTGTGCTGGACGGGCGCGGCTACCTCAAGATCACCGACCGCCTGAAAGACATGTATATCTGCGGCGGTTTCAACTGCTACCCGGCGGAGATCGAGAACCTGCTGCTCGGCCATCCGGACATCGCGGAGGTTGCGGTCATCGGCTCACCGGACGAACGGCTCGGCGAAGTGGGGCATGCTTTCGTCGTGCGAAAACCGGGCAGCGCTCCGGAACCCGGGGAACTGATCGAGTGGGCTCGTGCGCGGATGGCCAACTTCAAGGCGCCGCGGCACGTCAGCTTCCTGGAGGAACTGCCCCGCAACGCCACCGGCAAGGTGCAGAAGTTCCTGCTGAGGCGAGGCTGAAGCCAAGTTTGCGAGCGCAATCTGCCTTGTGACATGGCGATACCGTCAACCAGGGTGCCGATGCCCTGTCGTTCGCACCGCACGCGGTTTGCATGAAACAAGACTCCCCATTCGAATCTTTTGCTTTTCTGAGGCAACGGCCAACACCGCAGCGAGCTGGCATGCGGGGCTTCCCTTTCGGCGCACCAGCCACGACATCCTGCTTATGCGAGAGGGGGTGGGACGAGCTCCAACGCGCCGAAAGGGAAGCCCCACATGCCAGCTCTTTCCCGGGATTCCGGCGGTGTTCCTCGCGCTTAGAAGCGCCGCGTTGGAAATTTCTGGTGTGTGACGTCTGACAGAAGAGCCGCCGGCCCTCACGTAGTCGGGCCGACCGGCTATGGGTTTTACTGCACGTCGTATCGGTCGAGGTTCATCACCTTTGTCCAGGCTGCGACGAAGTCGTCGACGAATTTCCCTTTGCCGTCATCCGCGGCATAGACTTCCGCGACGGCGCGCAGCTCGGAGTGTGAGCCGAACACCAGGTCAACGGGGGTGGCGGTCCACTTGAGGTCGCCCGAGTCGCGGTCCCGGCCCTCGTACATCCCTTCTTCGGTCTCGGACTTGGTCCAGCCCGTCGACATGTCCAGCAGGTTCACGAAGAAGTCGTTTGTCAGCAGTCCAGGCCGGTCGGTGAAGACGCCGTGGCTCGCGGAGTCCGCATTGGCATTCAGCGCACGCATGCCGCCCACCAGCACGGTCATTTCCGGGACTGTCAGCGTCAGCATGGCGGCGCGGTCTACCAGCATGTCGGCGGGCGAGCGCCGGTTGCCGTTGCCGAAGAAGTTGCGGAAGCCGTCCGCGGTGGGTTCCAGGACGGCAAATGAATCCACATCCGTCTGGTTCTGGTCGGCATCGGTGCGCCCCGGCGTGAACGGCACCTCGATCGAGCGGCCGGCGTCGCTGGCTGCTTTCTCTATGGCCGCGGAACCGGCCAGCACGATCACATCGGCCAGCGACACGCGCTTGTCGCCGGATTGATTGTTGTTGAACTGCTGCTGGATGCTTTCCAGGCGGGTCAGTGCGTTGGCCAGTTCATCCGGCGTGTTGACCGCCCAGTCTTTCTGCGGCGCCAGGCGCACGCGGGCGCCGTTGGCGCCGCCGCGCATGTCGGTGCCGCGGAAGCTGCCAGCGGATGCCCAGGCAGTGCGGACCAGTTCCGGTACCGTCAGGCCGGAGGCGAGGATTTCCGCCTTGAGTGCCTGGATGTCCTGCGCATCGATCGTTTCATGGTCCACGGCCGGTACGGGGTCTTGCCAGAGCATGACGTCGCCGGGCACCTCGGAGCCCAGGTAGCGGCTGAGCGGGCCCATGTCGCGGTGGGTCAGCTTGTACCAGGCCTTGGCGAACGCCAGCTCGAATTCCGCTGGATTCTCGTGGAAGCGCTTCGAGATCTCCCGGTAGCTGGGGTCCACCTTCAGCGACAGGTCCGTCGTCAACATGATGGGCGCGTGGCGCCTGGTGGGGTCGTGGGCGTCGGGAACGAGGCTCGATGCCTGGCCGCCGGCGGGAATCCACTGGGTTGCGCCGGAGGGGCTCTTGGTCTGTTCCCACTCGAAGGCGAACAGGTTGTCGAAGTACTGGGTGGTCCAGGCGACCGGGTTCACCGACCAGGCGCCTTCGAGCCCGCTGGTGTTGGTGTCGACGCCGCCGGAGTTGCCGCACTTGTTCGTCCAGCCGAAGCCCTGTTCCTCGATGTCCGCCCCGGCAGGTTCGGGGCCGGCGCAGCCTTTCCCCCGGGCGGCGCCGTGCGCCTTGCCGAAGGTGTGGCCGCCGGCGATCAGCGCAACGGTTTCCTCGTCGTTCATGGCCATGCGGCCAAAGGTCTCGCGAATGTCCCGGGCGGCGAGCAGGGGATCGGGCACGCCGTTCGGGCCTTCCGGGTTCACGTAGATCAGGCCCATCTGCACGGCGGCCAGGGGCTGCTGCAGTTCCCGGTCGCCGCTGTAGCGCTCATCGGCCAGCCACTCCTTTTCCGGCCCCCAGTACATGGTGTCGGCTTCCCAGTCGTCCTCGCGCCCGCCAGCGAAGCCGAACGTCTTGAAGCCCATGGATTCCAGCGCCACGTTGCCCGTCAGCACCATCAGGTCTGCCCAGGAAAGCGCGCGCCCGTACTTTTTCTTGATGGGCCACAACAGCCGCCGCGCCTTGTCGAGGTTGGCGTTGTCCGGCCAACTGTTCAGCGGCTCGAAGCGCTGCTGGCCGCCGGCCGCACCGCCCCGGCCGTCTGCAACGCGGTAGACGCCGGCGCTGTGCCAGGCCATGCGGATGAAGAACGGGCCGTAGTGGCCGTAGTCGGCGGGCCACCAGTCCTGGGAGTCGGTCATCAGGTCCTCGAGGTCTTGCTTCACGGCATCGAGGTCGACGGTCTTGAAGGCTTCGGCGTAGTCGAAGCCCTCCCCCATCGGGTCGGACTCGGCGCCGTGCTGACGCAGCGGGCTCAGGTCGACGCGTTCGGGCCACCAGAACTGGTTCGATTTGGGCGCGCTCTCGGCGTGGGCCGCGGCGGGTACGATGAGCGCCAGGGTGGCAGCGGCGGCGCTCATCAGACGATTTGGGAGTTTGATCATGGCAAGCCTCATGAAAGTTGAATGTGCAGAATCGTGATGCGTTGTTTTAGACCCGCAGGAAACGGTGAAATTCCGTCCTGCTGCCGCCGCCAATCGGCGTAATCGAAATCGCGAGCTACGGTAGTGGGAAGCGGGTCGATGGGTCAAATTGATATTTTCGAACGCAACGATCGACTGTGACTATCGTAACTGCGGGCAGTGTCTGCCGCGGGCTGCTAGAGCACGCACCACATCCGGCACGGGTGGATTCCGCATGGTTACGTTGAATGAAGTACATTGCCGCCGGCCAGTCCAAGTTCCAGGTTTCGGAGGGACCCTGCACGGGATCGCGATAGTGCCTCAGCAAGTGTCAGTTTCCCTGACGGCGCCGGCGGCAACCCACGCCGTGCGGCTGGCCGCATGCGACGGCTGTATTCGACTCCCGGACCCACGGCCGCCCGAAGCGCACTCGAATCGCCGCATTGGGGAAGAGTGCGACTCGACGACGAAAGCCGGCGCTGGGCGCTGACCCTCCGTGGACGAAGAAACGCGGTTCGTTCTGAACACCTTCTCGTTCCTGGTGTGGGGCGTACTCGTGATGTGGATGTGCGCGGGGTTCACGATGCTGGAAGCCGGGTCCGTTCGGACCAAGAACGCGTCTGTAGTCTGCCTCAAGAACATCGGCCTCTACGCGATCGCGGGCATGACCTTCTACTTCGTCGGATACTCGATCATGCATGTCGGTGTCGAGACGGGCGGCTGGTTCGGATCACTCCGGTTTGCTATCGACGCAACGCCCGCCGAACGGGCGCTTGTGCAGGGCGACACCGCCGCTGTGGCGACGACGGTCGTCCAAACCGGACACGCTTCCAATTCACATTGGTTATTCCAGATGGTGTTCGTCGCCTCCACGGCGTCCATCGTCTCCGGGACGCTGGCCGAACGCGTGCGGCTCTGGGCGTTCTTCCTGTTCGTCGTCGTGCTGACGGCATTCATCTACCCGCTTGTCGGCGCCTGGACCTGGGGCGGCGGCTGGCTGGGCGCATTGGGCTTCCGCGACTATGCGGGGTCGACGGTGGTGCACTCCACCGGCGGCTGGGCGGCGCTTGCAGGCGTGCTCATCGTCGGCGCGCGCCGGGGCAAGTTTGGGGCGGACGGCAGCGTGCTTGCCACGCCGCCGTCGAACGTTCCGACAGTGACGCTGGGCGTCTTCATCATCTGGCTGGGATTCCTTGGGTTCAACGCCGGTTCGCGCCTGTCTCTGGGCGGTGCCGCCGACGCGGTGGCGGTCTCCCTGGTCGTGACCAACACCAACCTCGCCGCGGCCGCGGGCGTACTCGCCGCTCTGTTTCTGTCGCGGCCCGCACTCGGCCGGATCGACCTGCGCGCCGGACTGAACGGCGCCATCAGCGGGCTCGTGTCGATCGCCGCCGGCCCCGAACTGGTCAATCACCTGTGGGCGTGTCTGATCGGGGCGGTGGGTGGCGCCATCTGCACCTTCGGCATGCGGCTGCTGGAACGGCTTCGCATCGACGATGAGGTCGGCGCGATCCCGGCGCACCTGGGTGGTGGTGTCTGGGGCTCGCTCGCCGTCTGCATCGCCGCGGGCGGCAATCCCGGCGTGCAGGCGATCGGGATTGCCGCCGTAGGCGTGTTCGTCTTCTCAACCTCCTTCGGCGTGTGGTGGCTCATCGACAAGGCCATGGGTGCGCGCATCTCGGCGCATGTGGAGAAGCTGGGACAGGACGCCACGGAGCTTGGCATCGAGTCTTTTCCCGAATTCATCCTGGCGCCGGAGCCGGAGTTGCCGACGGATGTCGCGCCCTCCCGCGCCTCCGTTTTTAAAAAGGCACCGAAGTAACCCGAGATCGCCGCGCCCTTCGCCGATTGTTGTTCCTGCGCGCCAGCGCAGCGGATCCGCTGCGTCCTAGCTTCCGCCGAGCAGTTCGAAGGCGTCCAGATCCCGGCACATGCGGATGCTGCGGGTGGCCATGGCCATGAACATGTCGTTGCCCCGCTCGGTTTCGGCCACCAGGGTGGAGACGAGCACGGCCATGTTGAGGCCGGCCGGGGCGTAGTGACGGTAGAGCGTCCAGCATTGGTCCCAGTCCAGGGTCACGCCGTAGCTGCGCAGGACTTCGAAGTAGTGGTTCAGGAGCTGGCGTTCGTTTCCGGCCCGGCGTTCGGGAGATATCGAAGTACCCATGAAGTAGCTGACATCCACCCAGGGGTTGCCGCGGTTGACCGATTGCCAGTCGAATACGGTGAGCGGGTGCGGGCCGCCGAACATCATGTTGTCCAGGCGGTAGTCGATGTGGATTACCGTCTCGGGAGCTTCCACCTTGCCGTAGGCCGGGTAGCCTTCCTCGAACCGGTTGACGGCGGCCACCTGGTCGGCGCTCAGCCGGTCTCCGTAGCGCTGCATGAATGCTGCAAACAGCAGCGGGTGCGCGGATTCCTCGCCGTCATCGAGCTGCGACGGGGCCAACAGCGGCAGGTCCGCAAGTTGCGCATCGCCCCAGCGCGGCCCGTGCAGCTTGCCGAGTTCCTCCAGGGCGAGGGCGGCCTGGTCGATGTTGCACTCCGACATCTGGTCGATCTGCACGCCCGGCGCCAGGTCTTCCATGAGCAGCACGAAATCGTGGGTGTCGGGGTCGAACTCGGCGGCGAAGCAGCGCGGCGTCTGAATGTCCACGGTGCGGCCGAGCTCGGCGTAGAAAAACACTTCCCGGGCGTAGTTGCTCAGTTGCACGGCCAGGTGCCGGCTCAACGGGTTGGTGGAGGGGAACTTGCCGACCAGTGTGGGCGGCAGGTCGCCGTGCCCCGCAATCTGAAACCTGGCATTCTCCCCGAGCTGCCCGGCGCCGATGTTCTGCCAGGAGATTTCGCTGACGGTGCCCGCCAGGCCGGCGCGATTCAGGCGCGATGTGAGCCAGCTTGGAGTGACCTGGTCGGGGTGGGAAGGGATCGACATGATCGAGTCCGGGGGTGTTACCGGGCGGCGATGATACTATCCTGCGCCGGCCCGATATTTAGCCGCCCCCATTGATGAACAAACTACTGCGGTTTCACTACTCTTGCCAACCTCGCCACGTTCTTTCATGAATGGGTGCGGCTAAGTGGTGCGCGCCTTGTATCCCGATCACACCTCGAAATTTCCCGAGCTCGGCTTCTATGGCCTGCCCGGCCACAGCCGCACGCCGAGGGATGTACTGCGCCAGGTGCAGGATGCCGAGGCGCTCGGCATCGGTAACGTCATGCTCTCGGAACGGGCCGACTACAAGGAGATTTCCGCCATCTGCGGCGCCTGTGCGGCCGTCACCGAGTCGATCTGCATCGGTACTTCGGCCACCAATCTCAACATGCGGCACCCGGTGGTGACGGCTTCCATGGCCACTACGCTCAACCGCCTTTCAAACGGGCGCTTTGCCCTGGGGCTTGCGAAAGGCGTGGGGTTGCGCTGGAAGATGCTGAATGTGCCGTTCCCGACCTATGAACGGGAGCGGGAGTTCATCGAAGTGATGCGCCGGCTGTGGCGGGGCGAGACGGTGGACGGCCACGCCGGGGACCTCGGGAACTACCCCCGGCTGGGGCTTGCTGATTATGTCGACGAGGACATTCCGATTCTCTATGTCGGGTTCGGGCCGAAGAGCCTGGTGAACGCGGGGCGCATCTACGACGGGGTGCATCTGCATACGTTCATGGGCGAGACGGCGCTCGCGAATGCGGTTGCCCAGGTGCGGCAGGGCGAGGAGGAAGCGGGGCGGACGCCGGGGCGGGTGAAGGTGTGGTCGGTATTCGCGACCGTGTGCGATGCATCCGAGGAGGCGTACCTGAAGCGCATCGTCGCGCGGCTTGCCACCTATCTGCAGATTCCGGGTTACGGTGATGCACTGGTTGCCGTCAATGGGTGGGACCCGGAAATGCTGGCGCGGTTTCGCGCCAGTTCGGAGGTGCAGGCTGTGGGTGGATTGATCGACAGCGTGGCGACGAGCGGGCAGTTGTCCGCCATCGACAGGATACTGCCCGAAGACTGGCGGCCCGGGGCGATCGGCGATGCCAGGACCTGTGCGCAGCGGTGGCTGAAGGAATTAGAAGCCGGCGCCGACGGGCTGATTATCCATGCCAGCACGCCGGAGGAATTCGAGCCCGTGCTGCGCGAGTATGAACGCATACGGCCCGCGCATCTTTTTGCGGGCCGCTCGAATCGCCCGGCCTGAGAAAACCGGGACTTTTGATCACCGGCAGGAGTTGCCCATGCTGAACAAACTCGACGACTATCCCGTTCACCAGACGCCGGAACCCCTTGCCCAGCCGGCAACCAGCGACCGCAACTTCTATGACCGGACCTGGTTCAACGGCTATGCGGTGGATGGGTCCTGGTTTTTCGCGATCACCATGGGGGTCTACCCGCACCTCGGGGTTCTCGATTGCGCCTTCAGCGTCGTCCGGCCCGGCGGGCGGCAGCACTGCTTCTTCGCCTCTCGGCGTGCGCCCGCGGAGCGGACGGAAATGTGTGCCGGGCCCATGCGGATTGATGTGATTGAGCCGTTGCGGCGAACGCGCGTGGTGCTTGATGACAATGAGAGTGGGCTTGGCGGTGAGCTTGAGTTTTCGGCGCGTACCGGGGCGATTCAGGAAGGGCGGCAGACGCTTTGGCAAGGGGCGCGGCGGTTCATGGACGCCACGCGGTTCGATCAGTTCGGGGTCTGGAGCGGAACGGTTCGGACGCCGGAGGGGGATATCAACGTCGATCCGGCGGAGTGTCGGGCAACCAAGGACCGGTCTTGGGGCTTCCGGCCGGTGGGGCAACCGGAGCCGGCGGGGGCGCCCGTGGCTCCCCCCGGGATATTTTTCCTGTGGGCGCCGCTGTTCTGGGAAGACCATGTCAGCCACGCCATTTTCTTTGACGGCCAGCGCGGTGAGCCTCTCTTCCGCGAAGCGCTGACCGCGCCGCTCTTCGCATCGAAGGACGGTCTTCCGGACGTGGCCGATGCGGTGGTGGAACCCATGGCGGGGGTGGCCCACCGAGTGACGTACCACGCCAACACGCGGCTTGCCAAACATGCGGAAATTGAGCTGCTTGGGCTTGCCGGGGAACGGCGCGAGATTTTCCTGACGCCGACGTTGCGATTCCAGATGAAGGGGCTTGGTTATGGGCATCCGCAATGGCGGCACGGCTTGTGGCATGACGACCTCGCCCTGGGCCACGAGTCCTTCGACCCGGCGGATCTCAACCTGCTTGCTCCAGAGAATGTGCACGTGCAGCAGGTGGTGCGGGCGCGGGATGGGAGCGGCGAGGGCATCGGCGTGCTCGAGCAGGGGTCGATTGGGCCGTATGCGCCTGCCGGGTTCAAGAGCTATTTTGATGGGGCGGCAGGATAGCCCGGATTGCACGGCCACCGGGTAACTTCAATTCATGTCGATTTCCGCGTCGTCTTCCAGTTGATCGAGTTCCTGCAGGCGTTTGGAAACCTGCTTCAACTCCAGCGGACAGCCCGTCGCCCTGTCCACGCGTCGCCGCGACGAGGAGTAGGGGCGCCGCGCAAGCAGCTTGACGAATAGCGGGCCTTCCCAAGCCCATTCAACCCGTCGGGGCGGCACCCCGCGGGCGGCGTTCCAGCGGTCGAAGGCGCGCCAGTTTGGCTGGAACCACAAAAATCGGTCCCCTATTCATCACCGCACAATCGATCAATCGGCCGAAGTCAGTACCATACAGTGATGCAGTCCAACCCTAAGTACCCGCACCCCTGCAGACTCGTGCCCACAGAGCCATCATCCTACCCAATCTGAAAAGTTGGCATACCCATCGTCCAGTACCCAGTCGTATGTAGAATAGATCTGACTAAGCCTGTACCCGTTACCTCGGTACCGTTGTGCCACATTCACCTGGTAGGACGCAGAATTACCAATCCTCTCGTACTTCTTCCATTTTCCGCCGGTGAATTCCAATATCGTGGCGAGCTTTCCAGATTCAGAAAAACGGACACCCACATACGCCAATGGGTTTGGCCCGTTTTTCCTTGTCTGACCGTCTTTGCTCTCGATTGAATTTATGTGGACACCTAATATGTGGTTCCCCTTCCTAAAACTCTTTAGCAACTCGTACCGCACCCACGGCCTTTCGTAGGTCTTCGAACCGATTAGCACGCAGGTGTTTGATGTCATTTCTAGGCCACGATTGATGAGCCGTTTCAAAGCGACTTCCCCTTGTTTCTTGGCGGACTCCCAAATGGACGCGTCATAATATCCGCAGATCTCACGAGTCGGTTTAGTTAGCCAATGGTTCCGAACGACGTTCGCCCGAAAGTTAACAACGTCCTCATAGTGAAAGCTGAAAAACACCCGCTTTGCCATACCTATCCCTTCTAAATCCTAGTTGTCGGCTGTTCGCCTTGAATCCAACCGCTGAAACCGACCCATTCGCCTACACTCTTGTGAACGTAGAACGAGCTTTGCGTCAAATCAAAATACGGGTAAAGGCCTAAGTATTCCCGCCCTTCGAACTGCTCATCGTCTTCCAATATCGGGGCCACAGCCACCTTCCCCGTTTTGGCGTCCATATAGCCGAGCTCCCAAGGCATCCATACGGAGCTCTCGGCAGATTGGGATGTGAGGTAAATCAGTGAGGCACACCGATCCATCCTATTCCGAAGTACGGACGCCGTGCGCGACGTCACGATTTCACGGTCCAAGTGTTTGTCCTCAAGCCAATCTACATAAACCTTGTACCCACTTTCTTCGAGCATTTCCTTAATGACTTTGACTACTCTAGCGTCGTCATACGAATGCGATAGGAATACATCGTAGTTATCGAAAAAAGAGAATTTTGAGCTCTCTTCAATCAAGCGGTCTTTCGCAAAAGCTACTTCTCTAGGCTCAGCAAGCAGCACGGTCTGCCGGCGGTTATAGCGTTTGATCAGATCACGTCGGTTTAGCATTGCCACCTGCAAATCTACCGTTTTCTAGTTATTCGAGATGATGCGTACGGCTCTATGGATCGATGTCCGCGAGATAACGTTGAGCGGCGCATACAAAGAACTCCAGCAGCCTGTCGGACTTGGGGCTTTGTTGAAGCAATCATGGGGCGTGTAGGACCTCTGTACCGTTGTCTGCTTGGGGGCTCGAATCAAAGAAAAAATCAGCAGACCCGTCAATCGGCTTCTTGGCGTCCCGGTCGCCGTCTGACGGCTTGTGAAACGACGAAAGTGCTGAAAAAAACACCCCTTATATCTAAATCAAGCCAATCTCATGTTGTTCAATCGCGTGCAGTTATAAGCCAGCGTCACCAAGGCCCACTCCGCCTCCACCTTCTCCAATCCGCGCAGCAAAAACTGCCGGAATCCCATCGCCTCCTTGACGATCCCGAACACCGGCTCCACCGTCTGTTTCCGCAAGCGGTAGTGCGCCCGGCTTTCGTCGGTCGACATCTTCTCCTGCATGCGCTTGAGCCAGTCCGCCTGGGGCTCCTTGACCGCCTTCTCCGGTGCCGGCGGCCGAAAATCGTGCGCACGCCGACGGTCCTCCGTCCCGACCGCCACCAGCACCTCCAGACCCCGATTCTCCAGTTCCGCAACCTCCGTCCCCGTCGCGTACCCGTTGTCCGCCAATACCCGATCCGGCGAACCGAGTGCGCCGGGCATCGAATCCACGTCCGCCACCAGTTCGCCCCGGTCGCTTGCGCAAGTGCTCACACGACTGCCCAGAACCAATTGGCTCCCCTCGGCATCCACCACCGCCTGGGCGTTGTAGCACTGCCGATACTCGCTGCGCTTGTTCTTGCGCATCAACGCACTGTCCGAGTCCGTCAGGTTGATCTGTTCATCGTCCCGCGGTTCCTCTTCAGGCGGCTTGATCCGCTTCCCCTTGCGCCGGCCCTCTCGTTGCTCCCGCGCCGCCACCTTGCGCTCGTATTCCGCACGTTCCGAGTCCGCCCGCGATTTCGCCCGACGCTCCAACTGCACACAGGCCTTGTCCAGCTTCGCTTTCAGCGTCTCCCGCCGCTTCAACTCCTCCGGCAAGCTCTGCGGCTCCGGCGCATCCTGAACATCCGCCCGCTCCGCCGCGCCCAGCAGATCGTCGATCTCGCCGCGCAACTGCTCACGCAGCACCGAAGCCCGGTCGTGGCGAATACTGTTGCGCTTGCTCGCGTTCGCCCGAAGCTGTGTGCCGTCCACGCTCACCGTGCCGACCTTCAACAGCTTCAACTCCCGCGCCATCAACAACACCTGCAGGAACGCTTCGCTCACCGCCTCGATGTTCTGCCGCCGAAACGTACAGATCGTGTCGTGGTCCGGATGGCAGTCCGCCGCCACATAGCGAACGCCCAGGTCCCGGTAGGTCGCGCGCTCGATCCGGCGCGAACCAAAGATCCCGTTGGCATAGCAGTAGATCAGCAGCGCCAGCATCATCCGCGGGTGGTACTGCGCCGAACCCGTGCCTCGCTCGTTCACCTGGAACGAACTCATCGGAACCCGCTCCACGGCCTCAAGCACAAAATGCGCCAGATCGTCTTCCGGCACCCAGTCGCGAATGTCTGGAGGCAGCAGATACAGTTGGGAGGGATCGCGCTCGACAAACTTCGGCATCTTGATTACCTGGCCGCTGGCACAACGCCTACTATAAGAAATCAATGCCTAAGTCCGACAGGCTGCTAGCCATCGGTCCCCACTACCGTGACTAACGATACAATTATAATCGAGAAGAGTAGGACACCATGAAACGGCACTAAGGTCTTTGAGAATGTCGCTCTCCACCAATTAGGCCCCGTTCGTGTTTTGAAAGGCGTTGTGTCCATCGAAAAGTCGATGTGTTCGTCAGACTGGTGGCGCACGTGATCATAGAGTTTTCGGAACAACTGTTCCTGGCAGAGGAAGAACCCGTCCAAGCCCCAGAACACGATGGCTGGGAAAAAGGCGAGGACTACGAATTCCACCCGGCCATCTGCGGCGGACAATGCGAAGAGCGCTGCAACTAGGACGACACTCCATCCCTTGAGCAAAAAGGAATTCGTCGACAGTCGATTGATAACTCCTTGCAATAGTTCTAGATGCTTGCACTTGCGTTCGTCGACCATGCTCAGCTCTCCTGTCGGCAGAGAAATCTCTCGGGTCACATTGGGTAATGTGACCGCCAATGAAGACGCGACCCGGAGCGCTGTGACGTAGCGCGGTACAATCGTTGCGTTCAAAGACGACTTGCCCGGCTCCGATTGGCGCATCGCGTCTACCGGCCCACCACGGCTGTTGACCGCCTTGAGCATCGAGACCCGGTTCCGTGTTCGGCAAGTATAGGACCGCGCCCGGGACTTTCCCATGCTATTCCAACGTAGCCCCCAGCGAGCTGGGCACAGGCTGGCAGTCAGCCATGAACAGTCCGTCTTCGCCGTATGGAACCCAGAGTGCCGTCTGCCAGGCGAACACCTGGCGGTTGCTGTCTTTGACCTACTCGCGCGGAGCAGCCTGCGCACCAACTAGTCCTCCACCCCCCCCCCACTTACCGGAGTCGAAGCACGTCCGCATGAGCAACCGTGGTTGAAGGCGCCGTAGGAAGCGGGAATTGTTTGACTAAAAGTCGTTCCCCCAAGACCGGTGTGACTCGGCGCGGGGTTTGGATGCCGATCAACGCTCTAACCAATTGATTTTGAATAAATCGGAGGGGTGAAAGACTCACCCAGATTGTGAATCAACGTCGAATTTCGACGCTACCCTTACTTTTAAGATCAATTGGTTAGAGCGTTGATCGGCATCCAAACCCCGCGCCGAGTCACACCCGTACGCGCAGGCATTACTCAAGCCTCTCAACATTCAATTGTACTTGCCTACGTGCGCGTCTCGGTCGGTTATTCTTTCCGTGCCGGACTGGTCTTATTTGATGGTGGCGGCGAATTGCCACAAGATCAGCTTCAGTACTGGTAGCAAAGAGGCGTAGAATGAAACGCAGGGATTAGGTTCGATGGCGAATACCAAAAAGATACTGGCAATGGTTGAGAGTCGAGCTCGCAATGATGATGAGCAGTTCTACTCGATTGCTTTACAGATTGCTGCTGCGGAGGCTCGTAGTGGCCGCAAACAGATGGCCGAGGATATTCGCAAGGCCGTTGACGAAGCGCGCGCCGGGAGTCGATCTGCCGCCTCGATTCCCCTGCCCTTCGCCAAGCCGCGCGGTGAGCTAAACGGGTTATTGGAGCTGCGTGAGCCACAACATACGTTGACAGACGTTGTTCTGGCGGAGCCACTCACCAACAAGTTGACCGATTTACTCCGTGAGCAACAACGTCGGACATGGTTGCGTGAACACGGAAAAGTGCCTAATCGTCGTTTACTGTTTCTCGGCCCACCCGGCTCTGGGAAGACGATGACCGCCGAAGCACTTGCAAAACAGTTGAAGTTGCCTTTATACGTGATTCGCTTAGAAGCATTGATTACCCGCTTTATGGGAGAAACCGCAGCCCAAATGCGATTGGTGTTTGATGAGGTGGATCAACGACGAGGCGTATATCTTTTTGATGAGTTTGATGCATTGGGTACGCGTCGGGATTCAACCAACGATGTGGCCGAAATGCGCCGCGTTTTGAATTCGTTCCTCCAATTTATGGAAGCACCCAACAGTACAGACAGCGTTGTGGTCACTGCGACTAATTTTCCCAATCTTTTGGATACGGCCTTGCTGCGTCGCTTCGACATGGTGCTGGAATTCAAGCCGCCAACCGATGAGCATGTTCGCGATATCATCAGGGCGAACCTACGTCCTTTGAAATACCCAAGGCTGGCGTGGAAAACCATCAACAAGGCTGCCGAGGGATTAAGTCAATCAGAAATTGCGCGTGCCGCTGAAGATGCGGTGAAAACCGCTATCCTCAATGAGCAGAATTGCTTGCGCACGCAAGACATCGTTTGCCGCCTACAAGAACGCAAGGAAATGCGTACGGCATTCACCGGCGCGCCGTAACATGGTCGTATTATGCCAACCTTTGATCTCCCGCACATTGACATCAGTGCGCGTCGAACAAGACGCGACTACCAAGCCATCCAACGCAATCTCAGCGCCGCCAGTGTGCCACGCACACGTGAAGAACACGGCGCGCGCATTCGACAGCAATTACTCGACGCGCTGCAACGCACCGACGAAGCTAGACCTGATCATGATGAAATCGGCCCGAGCGAAGGTAGCTACCTAGAAGTCGAGTTAGTCCCTGGTAAACACCCTGAAAAGACACTGGAGAGAAAAAGCCGAGGCCTACACCCGGGAGCAGTTAACTCTGCGGCGAACGATGCCGACAAAGTGGTGTTGTTTATACCAGACGCTGCACGTGCCGTGCTGCAACAGATGCTCGAAGTTTACACTGACGGTGATCTTACAGAGGCAGGCAAGCCTCAACACAAAAACTTTGTTGAACCGATTGAGGAATTCCGCGAAGCTTTGTTGAGTTCCTTTTGGACCGACGATCCCGCCAGCCTTCCCGCTGATCCAGACGATGAGATCTGGTGGGAATTGTGGTGTTTTCCCGGCACAGAAGATGGCACAGTGTCTTTGATTCAACGTTTGGGCGGCCGCACGGCGGACGCCGATCTTTGGATGCGATTTCCGGAAGCCGTAGTAATTCCAACATTTGCGAGCCGAGCGAGTATTGAGCTACTCATGTTCGCGCCTTTTAGTTTGTTGGAACTACGACGTGCGAGCGCTAACCCAACTTTCTTCACGCATGAACATAGCCATGAACAATATCAGTGGGCTGAACACTTGGCGGAGCGAACGGTGTGGCCCGGTAACGACGTGCCGGCCGTCTGTTTATTCGATACTGGTATCAATCGAGCACATGCACTGATTGAACCGGCGCTTTCTGACGCCGATTTACTGGCCGCGCGTGAAGCTTGGGGTGGTGATGACAGCGAAGGTCACGGCACTCAGATGGCCGGGTTGATTTTACATGGGGATCTAACGCCAAGATTATTGGATGATGCGTTGCATCCACTCACGCACCGTTTGGAATCAGTGAAACTGCTACCACCACCGGGCTTCGCGTCGAACCATCCGAACAGCCTTGGGCCCATTACTCAAGCGGGCGTGGCGCGCAGTGAAATCAATGCGCCCGGCCGGCATCGCGTCTTTTGTATGGCGATCACAAATCAGGATGTGTCGGGTGCTCGATCCAGTACCTGGAGTGCCGCCATCGATCAAGCTATCGCCGGCGTTATGCCGGGCGATGAAGACGACGCACCGAAACGATTTTTCATTGTCTCCGCCGGAAACATACCGCCCGAAGTTGAACGTCACCGTATCCAACCGAACGAAGCCTATCCCATAGAAGATCCAAGCCAATCCTGGAATGCACTAACGGTTGGGGGGTATACGGACAAGCTCGACGTTACTGAGCCTGAGCTCGAACACTACACCGCCTACGCAAGTGTGGGTGATATCAGTCCCTTCTCTCGTACATCAGAGCTTTGGCCTATGGGTAAATCACCCTACAAGCCCGACATCGTGATGGAAGCGGGAAATCGTGCGTTGTCGCCGGATGAGCAAGAGGTCTATACGACGGAGTCTTTGTCATTACTAACCACCGGCGCCGATGTCGATAGAGTGCCGCTGAAGGCATTTGCGGGCACTAGTGCGGCTTGCGCGCAAGCGGCACGCCTGGCCGCCCGCTTGATCACCCAATACCCCGACTATTGGCCAGAAACCATCCGCGCGCTCATGGTGCATAGCGCCGAATGGACACCGGCGATGCGTGAACAAATTGATGAGCAAGTTGCACTGCGTGACCGATATGCGTATCTCAGACGGTTCGGTTACGGCGTGCCGTCATTCGAACGCGCAGTTGCCTCAGCACAATCTCATCTCGCGCTGGTCACACAAACGACCATTCAGCCGTACCAGCGCTACAACGGTAAGAAATTCAAGGATTGCCACTATTACGCATTGCCATGGCCCCGTGCGAGCTTGGAGGCGTTGGGTGAAACGACTGTTCGTCTAAAGGTCACGCTGTCGTATTTCATCGAACCGAATCCAGGTGTGTCGGCATCAATGAACCCGCAACGTTATCAATCGTTTGGACTGCGGTTCGATCTCAGGCGACCACTCGAGACACGAGAGAACTTTGTAAGGCGGGTGAATGTTCGAGAGCGATCCAACCCGAAAGAGAAACTACCGAAGGCCGACGAAGACGGACGCTGGACGTTTGGTACGCGCAGCGTATCTGCAGGATCACTGCACTGTGACGAATGGATCGGACCGGCTGCAACGTTAGCGAACAGAGATCTTCTTTGCATAAAGCCGGTCGCCGGTTGGTGGCGTGATCGGGCTGCCAAAGCGACTGCCGAACAAGACGCACGATACGCTTTGGTAGTGACTCTCCAGACCGACGACGAATCCGTTGAGCTCCACACTCTCATTGAGCAGGTGATTGACGCGGACATCGGAATTGATATCCCGATTCGTGTTGAAACGTAATCGGAGTGCGTAATCCGCCGAAGTCTGCCACCGATTCCGTTTGAAGCCTGCCAGCCGAACCGAAGCAAAGCTGCCACCCGCTAGTCACCGAGACCCGCCAGGGCATGATAGAGACGCACCACAGGTTCGGCTGCTTACCTTCAAGGGCGCGAGGTTGCCCCAACTCGTTCCAGAAAAGATCACGAAGTCGTGAATTTCGTCGCTGGCCCTAGCTCCCGCCCGGAAGGTGAACGGATGTGTAAACCGTCAACGTAAAATGGAACATTTCCGTATAAATTTCAATTGGTTATTCATTTTCTTTCGGTTTCAT
This sequence comes from Pseudomonadales bacterium, assembly GCA_963663395.1. Lineage (GTDB taxonomy): Bacteria > Pseudomonadota > Gammaproteobacteria > Pseudomonadales > Azotimanducaceae > Azophilus. The sequence continues at coordinate 569,512 of OY760226.1, read as the reverse complement.
GGAACAAGAGGTGTCCTGAGCAACGCTTTGAGACTCTTCTTCCATGAAAGTGCCTATTCCCCCGCGTTCTGCGTCGTTTTACGCCAGCCACGCCTCACGCGTAGAACCTCAGGTGTCCGTCCTCCGACTTTACGCCTTGCCCCGTGAAATCATCAGGAATTGACTTCCACCCAGATGCACGATTTCCCATTACTTCAGTTCACCACTTTTTGGTTGCACTCGGAATCGCGAGGATGCTCCCGTTCTCCCGAAAAGGACGATGCTCAAAGCAGTACCAAGGCTGGACATTCCCACTTAAGTATATGAAAATAAAAAGATTATTGTATGTGTGCTGCTGACGCGCAAGGAACAGCAGACGCTTTGTGCCAGGGCCATCCGACGCTACATTGTGTCCAATGTGGATTTATAAAACCTTTAAAAATCAAATCCTTAAGATTTGTTCCATGCGAGTCCGGAACCCGGCGCGCCGGGGCGAGGACGCGCAAGGAACAGGTTGCTTCCCGACGGGCGGTTTTCCTGCGCGCGAGCTGCGGCTGGTGATCCGCCGCAAAGCAGATACTGACCGACTCCGCGATGGTCCACATTATGTTAAATGGCATAGCCGTAACGCATTGATAATAGAGATGTATAAAATTGTTCCATGCGAGAGTATCGCGCATGCATGAGGCGATCGTCGTGCGTGGAGTTCTCACGTGGAGGGAAGGTCTTTCACGGTGTCGCGGAGTTGCCGGGCGGCATGGATCAGATCAGCCAGCAGCCGCTCGTCTCGTTCCAGGTGGCCCTCGTACTCTGCCAGGTTCCGTCGCTCATGCGCCTTGACCAATACGCGCCAGCAGTCTGTCGATATTCCAGCGGTGTGCGGCAAAGTCTGGAATGCGAGATAGCGCTGCTCGCAACGGTACCCCAGGCGGCGCAATGCATAGAGTGCGAGCGCGTGACTGGCGTTGTAGGCAAGATCGAATCGGCTGGCGAAGCTGAGTGAGTCGATTGCGGCGTCTGCCAATCTAGACTCGGCGGAATCGAACAATCCCTTTTGCTCGCGCAAGGACGGTGGCTCGCGTTTGAGTTTGCCGATATCGACCAGATTCTCGAGATTTGGCGAGGACATCTTCGTCATCGCCTATCACGAACAGCACTGGCTGCGACACCACGCGGGCGGCGAAACTGTCGGGCTCGTCGCGCTTGCGCTGCCACTCTGAGCATGTCATCAGATTGGGGTTGACCGTACGAGCCAGCGTGGATTCAACGGCCGGCAACGCGCTGAACAATTCCGCATAGTCGATGTCATCTGCAATCACCATCAGGTCGATGTCGCTACCGGCGCGTTCCGTCCCCTTCGCAATCGATCCATAGACAAAGGCAGCAACGATTCGTTCCTTGAGTGGATCGAGCGCAATTCGCAGAGGACCCACCAGGCCGACAGTCTTGCGCACCAGCCCGGCAAGTTCTTCGAATATCGGTGAGTCGACATTGGCCTGGTAGTACTTCTGGTTGCCGACCTTTTCCACCGACACAAGATCTGCGGCCGCCAGGCGAGTCAATATGCGATGTACCGCGCCCGTGCCGGAATTGGCCAGCCGGATCAGTTCGCTGCTCTGAAATCTCCGTTGGGGCTGCCCGAAGAGGAGCGCCAATACTCGTTGCCGAACCGGTGTGAACAGCGCATTGGCAAGCCCGGATTCGAGAAAATCAGCGTCTAATTGGTGTAACGTCGTTCCCATATTGGGAATGATCTTACCCAATATGGGAATGAATGACAGCTACAATCATGCCCTTGCCGGAGTGGCCCATGTCAGCGAAGAGATTGCGAGAACACTTCACGCGAGTACCGTAGGACGAATGGGCTGGTGGCAGTCATGGATGATCCGGCGTGGAGCCCCTGCCGTACGGAACCGAAACTCTCAACTCATGCGGCGTGAACCTCGACGGTAATACGCCGCCCCAACAACCGGAGCGCCTTGTCGATCCGATCTGGAGAGGTCGCGTGGCGCGGGTCGAGCATTCTCCGCACGACTTTCTCGTCGACGCCAAAAGAGGCAGCAAAGCCCACGCGGGTAAGACCGCTCTCTCGGAATGCCATGGCGAGTGCTGCTTTGGCCGCCATACCGGGCGGCACCGAAACATTGCGTTCGCCAGGCTCGGCCGCGCTGGGCTGCGGGATCGGATCGCCGTCGTCGATGCGTCCGGCCAGCGCTTCTTCAAGGGCGTCGGCTGCTGCTGAAAGGGCTTCCTGGACATTCCTGCCGGAGGTCAGGCACTCGGGCAAGTCTCGAAACGACACCACTATTTCATCAGGTGCGGTCCGTGAGAGGCTGGCCGGATAGGCGAATTGCATGCGGTATTCCTTCAGTGTTCAGCGAAAGTCGTGTGGATCCAGCTCCAACTGACGGATCATGGCCGATAGCAGGCCTGTGCGTCACCTTGCGAATTTCGGACAATAGTGTCCGATTTGCAACGACTTGGTTGATGGCCCTATTGCTGTTTCACCGGTACAGTTCATACCGCCATGGCCAATCAAGAAACCCGAAGCGCACGCTACGTAAGCCTTGCGACTTTTCGCAGGACGGGGAAGGAAGTGGCCACTCCTGTCTGGGCGGCCTATCAGCAGGGCGTCTACTACGTTTTCTCCGCTGGCGACGCGGGCAAGGTGAAGCGCCTGCGCAACAGCAGCCGAGCGAGGCTCGCCAAGTGCGACGTGCGTGGAAATCTGCTCGGCGAGTGGCACGAAGCCCGGGCCGAACTGCTCCAGGAGAGCGAGCAGATTGAAGTCGCCCTCAATGCCCTTCGGGCGAAGTATGGGCTGGCGATGCGGCTTCTGGACATCGGTGCCAGGCTCACTGGCCGCTTTCACAAGCGCGCATACATTGGAGTCAAGCTAACCGAAGAAGTTGAGGTGGGGTAGGTGAACCTCAGCTTTTTCGGGGAAACCGCAGTACGAATTCATTTCAGACCCAACTGCTGCTCCAGGTCTACAATTCGAGCCTCCGCCTTTTGGATGGCGGTGCGCTGTTCCCCAGGCGTCAAAAGGCGGACATTGCGCACCGGATCGAAATAAAACAGCCGTCCGTCGTCCAGGCACAGGTCGAGGCCCAGCAGGCTCGAATGGCAAAGCACGCCGTCGCGGTCGCGCAGCGCCAGTTCCCGGTATTTGCCATTCGGCCCCAGCTCCCGGCCCTTGAGAATCGGGTCGAGATAATCGCCCGTGGGGTCGAACTGCCAGCACTCCTTGACCCCAAGTTCCTCATAGAGCGTCTTCTTGCTCACTTCGTCCTCGCGCTTCGTACTCTTCGAGGTGATCTCCAGTACGAAATCCGGACCCTTGCCCTCCAGCCAGGTTAGCCAGGTGCGGCGTTCCGGGAGCTTGGGTACGCCGAACGTCACCCACACGTCCGGCACCACGCTGCGTTTCAGGTCGCCCTCAACGTAGTACACAAGCATGTCGCTGCCCACGTAGACATCACTCTGTTCCTCGAAAAACCAGTGCAGCGGGTACGTGGCGTCGACCGTGGCGAGCCAATGGATGGGCGTCTCCCCCATCGGCTTACCATCGGATTCCGGGTAATCCGAGGGAGCCAGCACGGGGCGGACGTGAGGTTTGGGAGGCGCGCCGCGAAGGTTCTTGCGGCGTGGACGTAACGGCTCGGCTTCTCGCATGGCGTACTCCTTCAGCGGGCCGTGGATGGGTGCGCTGGACTGTACCACGGGGTGGGCACTGCCTTAAGCGGCCGGTGGGGCAGGGGGCGGTGCCGGCGGCACGAAGCATCGTGTGGCCCGGTTGCAGAACGGGCCCTGCAACTTGCCAAGGATGCAGTGCGGGTTATGCCGGCGATCTACTCCATGTTTCGTGCGAATTCGTCAGAAGCAGGCGAACGACAAAGCGGCGCAGAACGATCCGGAAGCGTTGCACTCATCAGCCTCGGCCGCGCCGAATCGCGTGATCGGTTCGCCGTCTTCAGGTGCGAGCGGTTCGGCCTTTTGCCCGTTTCCCGTCGAGTTCGGCCTGCAACTCATCCCCGTCCGCAACAACCGGCCCCCAGTCTGCGGTCAGCAATCGTCGGAACGCGCGCAGATCGGCGACCGTTGCCCGTGTCCGCCTGGCCATCAGTTCCGACAGCGCATGGAGGGCTTCGAGGGCCGCGGTGCGTATGTCGGCGGAAGATTCGGTCAACCCGTACTGGATGCGCCGGGGGTCGTCAGGGTGTTGCCGCTGTTCCACCAGGCCGGACTCGATGAGCAGCTTGGTCATCTGGTGGACGTTCTGGCGGGTGAGGCCCATCTCGCGCGCGATGTCGGCAGGCGAATGCACGCCGCTGGCGATGTAAACCAGTATCAGCGACTGGGTGCGGTGCACCGGGGTGAAACCCTGCGATGCGAGTACGTTCTGCAGGCTGTTGTCGAACCAGTCCAGGGCCTTTACCAGCCCGGCGAGCAGGTGCCATTCAACGTTTTGCATTTGCGATTGCCGTCGTCCCTTGCGCTTCGGCAGACCAGGCGCGGTGCCGCGCCAGTCGCCGGAGTGTCCTCGTTCCATTGCCGGGTGCCGGATTGAGCGGTCAATTTGATTGACGGGAACGGCCACTGTCAACCGGCAATTGAGATGTGGGCAGTCGCCGGTGCAACAGTGCGTTGGCCGCGTTGGCTTGCGCGTGCCAGGCGAAATGCGCGCAATCCTCGTTCCTCAACGCCCATGAGCCTTCAGTGGAGACGCCGATTGCAGGAAACCAGTAGTATTTGAGCGGGCTTCCCGGCGGCGGGTCTCAACGGCGGGTCTCAACGGCGCGGGCCAGTGAGGTGTCGGCGCGCTCCGTTCGCCACAAACGGCTGCAGGCGGAGCCGGCAGAATAGGGCCGGCCCGAACCCGGCCGGTAACTGCGACACGGATTCTCGAGGGGATGCGAACCATGACCAAGACAGTCGAACTGATTTCTCCGATCGACGGATCGGTGTATCTCACCCGCGAGGTCGTGTCCCGGGATGCTGCGTTCGCGGCGGCAGAGCGCGCACGCAAGGCCCAGCCGGGCTGGGCTGCCCGCCCACTCGAGGAACGCGTTGCGCTGGTGCGCCGTGCTAACGAGATCGTCGGGCAGTCTGTCGACCGCATGGCCGTCGAGCTGGCCCACCAGATGGGCCGGCCCGTTCGTTACGGCGGCGAGTATTACGGCTTCGACGAACGGGTGACCTATATGGCCGATGTCGCCGCCGATGCGCTGGCGCCGCTGGTTGTGGAAGACAGCGACCGGTTCCGGCGCATGATCAAGCGCGTGCCGTGGGGGACGGTGCTCGTTGTTGCACCTTGGAACTACCCGTACATGACCGCCATCAACACGGTCGCCCCGGCGCTGATTGCCGGGAACACCGTCATTCTGAAGCACGCGAGCCAGACGCTTCAGGTCGGCGAACGCATGGCAGAGGCCTTCCACGAGGCGGGCGTTCCCGAAGACGTCATGCAGAACCTCGTTCTCGATCACCAAACCACCTCGGCGCTGATCGCCGAACGCGCGGTGCACTTCGTGAACTTCACCGGCTCGGTCGGTGGAGGCCAGGCCATGGAGCGCGCGGCGGCCGGAACCTTCATCCCGGCGTCCACCGAACTCGGCGGCAAGGATCCGGGCTACGTGCGCGCCGATGCCGATATTGATGCCGCGGTCGATACGCTGATGGACGGCGCCATGTACAACGCGGGTCAGTGCTGCTGCGGCATCGAGCGAATCTACGTGCAGCAGCCGCTGTTCGATGCCTTTGTCGAAAAGGCCGTCGCCTGGGCGGGCGCGCAGAAACTCGGCAACCCGCTCGATCAGGAGACCACCATGGGGCCGATGGCCAGCATCCGTTTCGCGCAGGAAGTGCGCGCGCAGATCGACGAGGCCCGGGCGCAGGGCGCGAAGGCGCACCTCGAACCGATGGCCGCCGATGACGGTGGCGCCTACGTCACGCCGCAGGTGCTCACGAACGTGACGCACGACATGCGGGTGATGCGCGAGGAGACCTTCGGCCCCTCCGTCGGCATCATGCCCGTGCGCGATGACGAGGAGGCCGTTCGCCTCATGAACGACAGCCAGTTCGGCCTGACGGCATCGATCTGGACGGCGGATACCGATGCCGCGGAAGCTCTCGGCGAGCGCATCGAGACCGGCACGGTGTTCATGAACCGCTGCGACTATCTGGACCCGGCCCTGTGCTGGACCGGCTGCAAGGACACCGGCCGCGGCGCCGGCCTCTCCGTGCTGGGTTATCAGTCACTCACCCGGCCGAAGTCCTACCATCTGAAACAGTAGCGCCCCGGCGGGACGGACGCACCTGGCGCCAGGTCACGTCATTGGCGGCGGATTCCAGCCCGCCGCCGGTCAACACCAGGCATTCGGAACGGGCGTAGACCGGCGGTTCGGTTTCAGTGATTGGCGCATGGCTCCGTGCGACGGCCAAACCCGGAGTTCACCACCATTGCGGCCAGCCGGGCGTCGGTGGTTAGACTCCCCGCGGAGCCCGCCTCCGCGCAGTGAAACTGCCGGTCAGGAACTGTCCTTGCCGGAACTCGTCCAGGCAGACCCGGCCCAGTCCGCCTTCTCGCCCTCGGCGGGAATGGGCACCTCGCGGATGCGCTCGTCCACGTCGTCGTATTCCAGCCGCAGCGCCTTGCACATCACCGCGTGCAGGTTGTAGCCCAGGCAGTGGTAGGTGAGTTCCAGTATGTCCTCGTCAGAGAGATGCTCGTGCAGCGCGTCGAACAAGTCGTCGGAGGCGCGCCCGCCTTGCAGGATCAGGGCATCGGCCCAGGCTAGAACCGCCCGTTCCTTCGCATCGAAACAGTCCGCCACCTGCCAGTTGGGGATGGCGGCGATCTTCTCTTCCGGCATGCCGAAGCGGCGGGCCGCCTTGCAGTGCTGGGAGAAGACGAACTGGCTGCCCTGGGCGTAGCCGGTTCGAAGAATGCCCAGTTCGCGCACCTTGGGGTCGAGCTGGCTGATGCTCTTTTCCGCGAACATGCCGAACATGCCGAAGTGGCTGGTGGCGTGATCGAACACGTAGGGAACCAGTGCGAACACCGTCCACCAGTTTCCGGGCGTGCCGGTGGCCGTACCCGGTTCCGCCACCGGGTCCCGGTCACCGAACAATGCCTCGTAATATTTGCGGACGTTCTCGGTTGCGTCTGCGAGCGGAACTTCTCTCAGCCTCGGCATGATCATTCTCCTTCCCGGACAGTGAATTGAAGAGTCAATTTGATTGACGGGAAAGTGCCCTGTCAACAGGAAATTCCGGCACGCCTGGAATCCGTTCCGCGCCAAACCCGCAAACGGCGCCGGCAGGCAAGTCGGAGGCGCAGCCGCATGCCCGGCCGGGTCAGGGTACCGACGCTGGCCGCCAGCCATTGACATTCGCCCGTAAAGTCAATCAAATTGACGGCAGTTCGCGAAGGGGATAGGCGCATGCCAGCCAACGAAAAGTTCGAGATTCAGGGTATCAATCACCTTGCCCTGGTTTGCAGGGACATGAAGAAGACGGTGGACTTCTACTCCGGGGTTCTGGGCATGCCGCTCACCAAGACCATCGATCTGCCGGCCGGCATGGGCCAGCACTTCTTTTTCGACATCGGCAACGGCGACATGCTGGCCTTTTTCTGGTTTCCCGATGCGCCGGAGAGCTTGCCCGGCGTTACCCACGCGGAAAACCTGGTGGGCGGCGGCAGCATTACCTCCGCGCATGCATCGATGAATCACGTCGCCTTCAACGTGCCCGGGGAGAAAATCGACGAGTATCAACGGAAGCTGCGCGAGGCGGGCGTCGATGCCACCGCCGTGGTCAACCACGACGATTCGGAGACCCAGGCCAGCCCGTCCCTTACCGATACGACTTTCGTGCGGTCGATCTATTTCAAGGACCCGGACGGCATCCTGCTGGAGTTCGCCGCCTGGACCCGCGAACTCGACGAAAGGGACGTCACTTCGGAGCCGATGAGCGTCGAAGCCTGACCCGGCGCGCCGGGCGCGACATTCCCCCATGAACAACGGCAGCAGGCTGTATGCCTGGTATGTGGTCGCTGTGCTGCTCGTCGCGCAGATCTTCGCCTTCCTCGACCGCATGATCATGGGGCTGCTGGTCGGCCCCGTGCGCGAAACCTTCCAGATCTCCGACACCCAGTACAGCTTGCTGGCCGGTCTCGCCTTCTCGCTGTTCTACGCCATCATGGGTCTGCCGCTGGCGCGCATCGCCGACAGCAGGAACCGCCGCAATCTCATCGTTGCCGGCATTGCCGTGTGGAGCGCGATGACGGCGCTCTGCGGGCTGGCGAAGAACTTCTGGTCGCTGTTCCTGGCCCGGGTGGGCGTCGGCGTGGGGGAGGCGGCGCTGGGGCCGGCTGCCTATTCCATGATCAGCGACTACTTCCCGAAATCGCTGCTGGCTCGCGCCCTGAGCGTTTACATGATCGGGGTAACGCTGGGCTCGGGGTTCGCCTACATCCTGGGCGGTGCCGTTGTGGCCCTGGTGCAGGACATGGGCGCCATCGAGGTGCCGGTGCTGGGGCAGATGTACGGCTGGCAGCTCACCTTCTTCATCGTGGGGGTGCCGGGCCTGCTGGTGGCCCTGTGGATGCGCGCGACGGTGCGCGAACCGGCCCGGAAGGGCATCGGCGCCGGTTCCGCCGACTCGATTCCCCTCCGGGAGGTGGTGGCCTATATCGTCGAACGCCGGGCCGCCTATTTTCATCACATCTTCGGCGTTTCCATCTACATCATGGTGGTCTATGCGCTGAATCTCTGGGGCCCCACCTACTTCATCCGTACGTTCGACTACGGCCGTGCGGAGGCGGGCCTGGTTTTCGGCATCCTCATGATCCTGGCCGGCACGGCGGGCCTCCTGGTGGCCGGTTTCGGGGCAGACCGCTGGTTTGCCCGCGGCCGGCTCGATGCCTACCCGCGCACCATACTGATCAGCATGGTCTGCATGATCCCCAGCGCCGGCATGCTCGGCTTCGTCACCAACGACATCCTGGGCATCGTGTTCATGTCGCTGGCGGTGTTCCTGTCCGCGGTGCAGGGCGGCATCGCCGGGGGCACCCTGCAGCTCATGTCGCCCAACCGCATGCGCGGCCAGATCATGGCGGTCTACCTGCTGGTGGGAAACCTCATCGGCCTCGGGCTTGGCCCGACGGTGGTGGCCGCCACCACCGATTACGTGTTCGGGTACGACGCCGCGGTCGGCAAGTCCATCGCCCTCTGCGCCGTGATCATCTGCCCGGTGGGCGCCTACATCCTCTGGCGCGGCCTCGGGCCGGTGCGGCGGCAGATCGAGGAACGTCAGGCGCTGGAGGCCGAAGAAGCCGCGGCCGCTGCCTGATGCGCCGGGCACTGTACGCGCCGTTGATGCCCCGTTCTCCCGGGAGCGGCGCCGATTGACGCCGGCACCTCGCTTTCGTAAATTGGATTGACGTAATCCACCCTTGGTGAGCCAGACCGTGAAAGAAGCCGATCTCATTGCGCGCCTCGAAGACCTGGCGCCCCTGCTGGAGGAAAACGCGCGGCGGGCGGAACGGGAGCGCAAGCCGGTGGACTCCGTGATGAGCGCCATCGAGGCCACCGGCGCCTACCTGTACTTCGTGCCGAAGCGTTTCGGCGGCTACGAGTTTAGCGTCGAAGGCTTCATGCGCATCGGCATGAGCCTCGGGGAAGCCTGCATGTCCACGGCCTGGGTGACCACCTTCTGCATGGAGCACAACTGGCTCTTGGCGCTGTTCGGCCAGGAGGCCCAGGAAGATATCTTCGGCAGCCAGCCCTACATCATCGGGCCGGGCATGCTTGCGCCCATGGGAGAAGCCACGCCGGAAGACGGCGGTTTCAGGCTGACCGGCCGCTGGGAGTGGGGCACCGGCGTCATGCACGCCGACTGGGTGCTGGTGGGGGCTAGAACGGCGGGGTGCGATCCGCAGCAACCCGACCTGTACATGTACGCGTTACCACGCAGCGAGGTCACCGTCCTCGACACCTGGAACCCGTCGGGCATGGTGGGCACCGGCAGCAACGAGGTGCACATCGACAATGTCTTCGTGCCCGGCCACCGCCGCCAGGACGTCAACGGCCTGCGCGACGGCGGCTCGCCGGGTGCCCGCTGGCACGACAGGCCCCTGTACCGCATGCCGATGCTGCCCTTCCTGGGCCTGACGGCGACGGCGCCACTTGTCGGCGGGGCGCGCAAGGCGGTGCGGCTGTTTCAGCAGCGGGTGGCCAAGCGGGCGGTGTACGGCACGGCCGACAAGCAGAAGGAACGCGCCGTCATCCAGGCGCGCCTGGGCCGCGTGACCGCCAGGATCGTCGGCCTCGAGAAGCAACTGCTTGGCCTGGGCGCGGAGACTTACGCGCTTGGCACCCGTGGCGGTACCAGCGAAGCGGTGGAACGCGCGGAGTTGCGGGTGCGCGTTGCCATGCTGGTGCGCGAGGCCCGCGACATCGTCACCGAGGTCATCGAGGCCAGCGGCGCCCACGCGCACTTCCTGGACAACCCCCTGCAACGCATTCAGCGCGACATCAACACGGCGGCCGGGCACACCGTATTCGATCTCGACGCCGGCACCGAACTGTACGGGCGGCTACTGCTGGGCTACCCGCCGAACCTGCCGGTCTGAGCCACTGGCGGGGGAGCCGCAAGCGGCCGCCTGCAATTCTCCCGGTCTCGATGTCGAGCATGCCCGGAGAGAGATCGCTCATCGTCCGGGAGAACGTGGCCATGGGTGATGGGTGCCCACCCCTCAATTCGAGGTGAACACCCGGCAGCGCTACAGAACCCCGACGCTACAGGTCGTAAGTAAAGAACGCGCTGACCGTCCGCGGCCGAAGCGGCTGCCCGAAGCCCATCTGGAAAGCCGAGAACGTCGTGCGCGACTCGAAGTAGAACTCGTCGGTCAGGTTGCGGGCCCGCACGCCCAGGCTCCATTTTTCGTCCGGGCTGCGGTACGTGACGCTGGCATTCAGGATCTTGTGGTCGTCCGTGAATGACTCCAGCGTATTCTCCGTGCGCGTGTAGTAGTCGGCCTTGGTCGAATAGTCGCTGCGCAAGGTGAGCACCGCGCCGTTGGGCAGTGCGAAATCGTAGGCCGCGGTGATCGCCAGGGTCCACGAAGGCACAAACGGCAGTTCGTGCTCCTCGGTAATCAGAATGCCGGACGAAATGAGCCCGCCGCCCACGAGAGAGTCGATCTCGTCGTCCAGATGACCGACGTTTATGCCCAGCGTGAAGTCGTCGGTGACCAGAGCCGTCAGCTCAATCTCAAAGCCCTTGTAGGTTGCATCGCCCAGGTTGAACTTGGTGGTGTTGTCTCCAACGTTCGGCAGCAGTGAAGTGGCCGAAATCTGCATGTCGGTGTATTTCAACAGAAACGCCGCCACGTTGGCGCGCAAACGCCCGTCAAGCAGCGTGGTCTTGTAGCCAATCTCGAAATTCTCCACGAACTCGGGTTCGTAGTTCGGCAACGGAATGGGCACCACGCCCGTGAACCGTGCCGGAAACCCGCCGTCCCGGTAGCCTTCCGAATAGGTGAAATACATCATGGACGTCTCGTTCACGTCGTAGGACAGGCTCGCCATGGGCGTGTGCTCTGTCGTTTTCAACAGGCCCGGCTGCACCGTGGTTGCCGTCACTCGCTCCGTGATCATGACGAAGTCTTTCTCCGACTCGGTATACCGGGTACCCACGGTGAGGTGCAGCGCCTGGGTGATGTCGAAGGTCAGCTGGCCATACAGCGCCCAGCTTTCGTTGTCGATGTGGCGAGCCAGGTTCTGGAAAAAGTTGGTGGGGGGCCCGGCGCTGATGGCCGGAACGTGAGCGATCTGGTTGAAGATGTCTTCCACCCCGTCCTCTTTGAAGTAGTAGGCGCCGACCACGTAGTTCAACCGGCTGTCCATGCCGGTGCCCGTCAGCTGCAGCTCCTGGGAGAACTGTTCCTGGCTGTATTCGGGGTGCGTATTCGCGAAAACGATGTGCGGCGAGAAGTCGAGGTCGTTGAACAGGAAAATGTCGAACTCGCGGTAGGAGGTGATGGATTTCACCGAGACCGCCTCGAAATCCAACCCCAGCGTCAGGTTCGTGCCCCACACCTCGATGTCCTGTTTGCCCTCCACCTGGTTGCCTTGCAGGTCGGTGAAGACGCTGTTCGTCTCGAACCGCCCGGCGTTCCACACCGACCCGTAACAGGCCGGGTTGCCGGCCTGTCCCGCCGGCGAGAGGCAGCTTCCCGGGTCGCCGCTGTAAAAGACATTCCAGAAGTTGCCGAATGCCCCCGGTTGGCCCGGGCCTTCCCGTTGCTGTCCGTCCCACACGCCGATGCCGTTCAGGGGAACGATGGCGCCGGGCGTGCTTTCGTCCTTGGAGTAGTCGAAGCTGAAGTCGACGGAGAATTGCTCGCCCGCCATGCCGCTGATCACCAGCCGCGTTCCCCAGACGTCTTCGCTGCCAAGTTCGTAGCTGTCGTACTGAAGCGCATCGACGTAGCCGTCCATTTCCCGGGTGAAAGCACTCAGGCGTGCACCCCAATCGCCGTTGAGCGGTACGTTGACGGTGCCCCGGGCTTCAATCAGGCCATCCTCTCCGGCCCCCAGCTTGATCGACGCCCCGAACTCATCGTCCGGCTTCCTGGAAACGATGTTGATGGCGCCGCCGATGGTATTGCGCCCGAACAGGGTTCCCTGCGGGCCGCGCAGCACTTCGATACGCTCCACATCCACCAGGTCCGAGGCCTGACCGACCATGCGGCCCATGAACACGCCATCGAGATAAAGCCCCACGGCCGGATCCTCGACAATGATGAAGTCCGCCTGACCCATGCCGCGGACAAACACCACCGGCGACTCCACACCGCTGGTGCCGCCGGCGCTTTCAAAATGCACGTTGGGCACGATCTGGCCGATGACATCGAAGTTGGCTTCGCCACGGGCGAGGATTTCCTCGCTGGAAATCACGGCAACGGAGGTCGGCACGTCCTGAAGGCTTTCCTCGCGGCGCCGCGCTGTCACCACGATTTCCTCGAGGGTGCGCGCGGCGGGCTCGTCATCCGCGGCGCGGACATCCCCTGCCAACGGCATAAGCGCCGCGGCCGCCACCAGGGCGACCACCAGGGATGTGTCTCGAAATACGATGGGTAAACTCACGTCTCACTCTCCAAAAATTGACTCCGCTAGCGTCAAATCATCTTACACAGATGCGATTGCGGATCAAACTACTCTGACCCCATTCATCCCGACCCGGATCACGGGGACGCCGGCCTGGTACGCACAACGCCGAATCTCGGAAAAGAGTTCGCATGCGGGGCTTCCCTTTCGGCGCGTTAAGCTCGTCCGAACGCCTTGCGTACAGCAAGACAATGAGGCCGTGCGCCGAAAGGGAAGCCCCGCATGCGAACTCGCTGCCCGGTGCCGGCGGTTGTCCTATGGAAGTTTCCGCCCCGGCCGCCGGGGCGCTGACGCGGTGCGCTAAAGCGCAGAAAGCAAATCAGGGGTTTTTCAGGGGTTCGGAGAATCGCACAAGGTTCTCTTAACCATTTGATAAACAAATATTTTTTGGTCCTTCCCGCCTCACTGCGGCACACTCCGTCAACACACTTTGTTGTCTCAACAGGAGTACCGCTTCATGAACAAACGACCCTCCATGCTGTCCGCCACGTTCGTCAAGAACGTCAACGTTCCCGGCCGCTACGGCGATGGCCGTGGCGGCTTGGGATTGACCCTGCTGGTCAAGCCCTCCTCCCGCCGCGGCTGCCGCAAGTCCTGGGGGCAGAGCATACGCATCAACGGCAGAAAGACCACCCTCGGGCTCGGCACCTACCCGGTGATCACGCTCGCCATGGCCCGCGAGCGGGCGCTCGAGAATGCCCGCGCCATCGCTCAGGGGCGCGATCCCCGGCGCGCATCAAACAGTGTGCCGACGTTTGCGAAGGCTGCAGAGGTCGTGCTCGCCATCCACGCGGTGAACTGGAAGCCGGGTTCCCGCTCGGAGGAGGGCTGGCGCACCAGCCTGCGGGACTACGCACTGCCACGTCTGGGCAGCATGCGCGTGGACGCGGTGACCACCCGCGACGTGATGGCCGTGTTGTTGCCGATCTGGTCGACGAAGCGTGAGACCGCCCGGCGCGTCAGGCACCGCATCGGTGCGGTGATGAAGTGGTCGGTCGCCCAGGGCTACCGGGTCGACAACCCCGCCGGTGACGCCATCTCCGCCGCACTGCCCAAGACCGGGGTGCGCATCGAGCACCGCAAGGCGCTGCCCTACGCCGAGGTGGGAGCGGCGCTGCGCCGGGTACGCGAGTCGGGCGCCTACCGGGGCCTTGTACTCGCCTTCGAGTTCCTGGTGCTGACCGCCGCCCGCTCGGGCGAGGTCCGCGGCGCCCGCTGGGTGGAGATCGACACCGACGCCGCCGTCTGGACGGTCCCCGGTGAGCGCATGAAGGCCGGCCGCGAGCACCGGGTGCCGCTCTCGGACCGGGCCCTGGCCGTGCTCGACGAAGCGCGCCAGCTCGCCGACAGCGCCGCCCTGGTGTTCCCCAGCGCCACGGGCCGGACTCCAAGTCAGGCCAGCCTGCCGAAGCTCCTGCACAAGGTCGGCATCGACGCCGTGCCGCACGGCTTCCGCTCCAGCTTCCGAGACTGGGCCGCCGAGTGCACCGAGGCGCCGCGCGAGGTCTGCGAGCTCGCCCTCGCCCACGTCAACAGTGACCGCGTCGAGGCCGCCTACCGACGCAGCGACCTGTTCGAGCGCCGCAGGACGCTCATGCAGCAGTGGGCCGACTACCTCGCCGCCACCGCCTGAGCGCCGAACCCGCCCCGGCGCCCGCCTGACCGTTGCACTGCGAATTGCAAACGCCGGCGGGCTCCGGGCGAGCGTTTTCAACTCGCATTGCAACGGCCAGGAGACACCCATGGAACTGGAACAGACCATCCGGGACTGGGGCGCCCCGGAATGGGCAACCCCCGCAGTAGCCGCCTGGATCCGCTCAGGCGGCACCATAGACCGCGACCTCTGGGTCGCACTCCGCGCCGCAGCCCGGGACGCCCGCACCTCCAGGATGCTCGAGGACATCGAGGAACACCTCAGCATCGATTCCCGGCGTGCGCCCCGGTTCGCCGCAGACGGCGGCGCCATCTGCACACTGCACCAGGCACTGTGGCCCAACGGGACCGGGGAATAGGCGTCCGCGACGTCCGCCCTCGGTTCCTCCCCGCCGGGCCATTCATGGCCGGAAGATCCCTTCCGGCCATGATCAACCGCCTCGACGCCGATGGCGCCGTGTCACCCGCAGGGCCGCAGCGATAGCGGAGGAGGCGCGTCAGCGCCTTGACAGGGTGCCGTCGGTGGCGTTCCCGGCTACACTTGCGCCTGAGCATCTGGCCCTGGTTGCGCCCCGCGCCAACGGAGGCGCAATAGCGCAACGTCGCGCAAACCCGCCGATCACCGCGGTGGGGCATCTTTGAGGTCGCATCACGCCTGTACGCTGGGAAAGGGTCCTGACGGACGCCTTACCCAGCGTACAGGCTGGCCTCTCCAACCGATCGCGCACACCGCTACCCTCACAGGCTCCACGCACATCGCCAACGCGACACGAACGCGAGGTTGACCCTCCCCGTCGGCCGCCCTACAGTGCCCGGCACTTTCGCGTACCCCTCGGGTACATGGCTGGCGGGAGCGCCGGCATTCAATGGTTCCCCCGCCATTAATGGGGAGCCTGCCAGTGGCAGCACCAGCAAGACCCCAGCTGACCGAAACGGGCGACACCGCCAGCGGCGGTACACAGCGAGCCCCCTGCTGAGACTGGGGAGAGCCCACAAGGGCACCGGATCAGGCAGACCGCGGGGGTTACCCAACGAGACGCCACGATCCGCAGCAACCCCTGCTGACCAATGCGGGAGACGATCCGGGACGCAACACGGGAACCCCGATGGAGCACCAGGATCGCAGCTTTGCCCCGGCTGAGAAACGGGAGATCGCCGCAACGGCGACACAGAGGTTCACTGACCAAATGAACACCGCGCGAGCAGTGCCGGCGGCGTCCGCAAGGACACAACGGGTGCGAAGAGGATGACCGGAGTAGTTACCCGCGATTCCGCTCAGCGCCGACCGAGCGACAAGCATCGGTTGGATGCGAGAATTTCTTACAAAATTCGCTGACCGCTTGTCCCCCCACCAGACCGCCCGGCTGCCGCCGTGCCGTGTCTGATTCTGTATGTCCACCGCCCAATCCACGACCTGGCCGCCGCCCTCGTAGTCGGCCCAGATGCCCAACGAGGCCGCCCTGGTCACCGCCAGCAGCACGTAGCCGCCAACCTGGTGTCGAACATCATGTTTACGCCACCATTTGCCTGACAACGGCTTCAGGGCGTTCTACGTGCCGCTCTGTGGCGAATCTGACGGTGATTCCCCGAACAGATCCGATTTCGTGCGCGTGAGAGCGCGTCACGGCTCCGATCCGGGCCGACTTCGACCTCGAACCCGCCGATTTCCAACACCTCGACGAGTGCGCCCGCCGGCGCTGCCTCCGGTGAGCAGCGCTCCTCGTTGAGGAGAACACCTTTTGACTCCGCGCCGTGTTCCTGCCCACCGCCGGAAGCAGCGATGGCGCTTGACTGCACGCGGAAAGAAGTGGGCGGCGACCCCTCCCCGAAGGGAGGAGCCGCAACCCCGTCAGAGTATCCAGAGCCAGAAAACAATGACGGTGGGCACGATCCCGAGGAGCGACAGGCCGACGCCGTATTTCACGACCATCCACCATGTGCGCTCCAACCGGAAGTTCTCCGATACCTGTTCGTACCGTTCAAACATCACGCACCTCCTATCAGACCGATCTGGTCGAGGGCGACCACGACCGCGGCTGTGGCGGCCATCGCAGTGAAAACAAGCTTAAACATGTCAAGCACGTTGCTCAATTCCATCCGCCTGGCTTCCGTCCGCAGCTTTGCGGTCTCCGCCTGCATCAGTTCGGTCTCCAGCCCTTGCTGTTGCTCTTCAGTATCCACCGGCTTTCCTCCATTAGGATTCCCGCCAACGAACCTTCTCCCGCAGGGATCGGATCCCCAGCGGGAGGAACGCCACCCCGAAGGGCGGCACCTTGCTCAACGCCGCTCCTTGCGGAGCGGCAACGTCAGTAAAACCGACGAAAAAAGCACCTCGACATTACACCGCGTACCCGACCAACGCTACCGCCACGTGCTTACCGCCGCGCTAAATTCACTCGCGGCAGCCATCACTGGAGATACTCTTCAGATCGTCTTGAGCTTGGCTGGATCGGCGCGGAACGGACCACGTCGAACACGCCCCCATGGCCGCGTCAGCGGCCGGGGACGGGTCGTCGATGAGCTAAGTTGTGATGGGCAAACCGTTCCCTGCCTCGCAGGTCGTCCGGATTCCGCAATGCGTTGCGGTACCAGCCCTTTGACGCGTATTCCCTTGCCGTCGCATGCGGCGGCCGCGGCGTGTCTCTCGACACCTGTCCCGCCAGCCATTCGGCACGCCGGCCTCTTGCGTTGCCTCCAGTTCGAGGCACGACATCGGATTCCTCCTCTGTCACGCACGAGACCTCGCGCCACGGCCTGTTGCCGTCTGCACGCCCGACCGAACGTCAGGCCCGCGCGGTTTCCCGCACGCTGCAGCGCAATGGCCGTTGAGGAGTCGCCCCCGTTCGCGCGCGACCGCGACGTGGCGCTCGGTGCCCTTGCGGTGCGTCGACCGTTCTGCCGCGCGATTGCGGCGAGGCACGTTGGACACCTTCCGGTGCCGTCTCACGCCAGACTCTTTGTCCGGCAACGCCCCCGTAAGGCGGCGAATGAGCGCGGCCGATTGTACCAGAGTCATCATTACGCCCGCATTACTCGCGTGCTTATCACACCCCTTGCCGCTACTGGCCTGGATGTCACTTTCGCCCTCTGTCACTACCCCCGAGGTCCGTACAACTTCGATACGCGGCCTCAGGCCCGAGACATCCTGCAACTGCCGCTGGTAGTGACAGAGGGCCCAAGCGCGCGGTCAACACCGTGGCCGCCGTCCTCCATCAGGCGCTCCAGATCGACGACAACGCCTTTCCACCCCAAACGTCCGCTCCGGGTTTCTCCCTGCCGGGCCGATCATGGCTGGAAGTCCTTCCGGCCATGGTAAACTTCCTCGACGCCGCTGGCGCCGTGTCATCCGCCAGGACCGTAGCGCCAGCGGAGGACCTGCGCAGCAGGTTGACACGGCGGTGGCGTTCCCGGCCCGTCGCCGGCGGTGTCAAATCGCACGATTCTCGAGTCGCGCAAAATCGCATTTCGGATCGAGGCGGCGCTTTCGGTCTAAAATCCATAGGGCGGCGAAAAGTAGTACCGTCTCTCGACACCCTCCTAAAAAGTTAGTAAAATCAACAGGTTGATTGGGGTGTTTCGCTGAAGCGCAGGGAACAACGGTTGGCTGTACGATGAGAGCGGGTGTGAGGTGCGGGCCTCCAGCACCTTTAAAGCACTTCAGCGCGCTAAGAATCCACCGACAGCGCGCTCGCTTAGCGTGCAGGAGGCCCGCACCTCGCGCCCGCTCGGCGCCTGGAAAGCCAATTCCGAAAAAGTGTTCCATGCGACCGAAAGATACGATTGGAGAATTTGTTCCAGGCAATTCCGTGGCCGTGAGGGGCGGCTCAGTCCGCGGAAACGCTCACGACGATCTTTCCGATGGCCTCGCGGTTCTTCAGGCAATTCATGGCTGCTGCGGCTTCCGACATCGGAAAAACCCTGGACACGTGGGGATCGATCTGCCCGTCGGCGTACATGCCGAGCAGTTCCCGGATGTTGTTGGCTGCATCATCGGGTTGTTCCTCGACGAAGCGCCCATAGTTCACCCCCACCACCGAAGCGCCTTTCAGAAGCCCCAGGTTCACCGGGAAATCGGGAATCAGGCCGCTGGCGAACCCGAGGACGAGCAGGCGGCCGTTCCACGCCATGCAACGGGCGGCCTGGTCGAACAGACCGCCGCCGACCGGGTCGCAGACCACGTCCACGCCGCGTCGACCGGCAAGAGACCTGAGTTCGTCGCGCAGGTTGTCCGCATCGTAGTTGACGACTTCATGAGCGCCGCCGGCGCGCAGGAACCGGGTCTTGGCCTCGCTGCCGGCGCCGGCAATCACGCGCGCGCCCATGGCCAGGCCGAGTTGCACCGCCGCCAGCCCGACTCCTCCGGCCGCCCCCAGCACCAGCAGGGTTTCCCCGGCCTGCAGTCCCGCGCGCTGTTTCAGCGCATGGTATGCGGTAGCGTACACGCCGTTGAAAGCAGCAGCCTGCTCCACCGGCATGCCGGACGGCCACGGATGCACCGCCCCTCGCGGGGCATTGACGTACTCGGCAAGCCCGCCCAGATAGGTGACGGCAACCACACTGTCGCCCGGCTTCAGGTCCGTAACGCCCGGCCCGACCGCCGACACGGTGCCGGCGACCTCGCCACCCGGCACGAACGGCAGCGGCGGCTTCATCTGGTGCTGTCCGCTGACGATCAGCATGTCGGGAAAGTTGATGCCGCAGGCGCGCACGCGAATCCGCACCTCGCTGTCCTTGAGGGGCGCAGGTTCGATGTCGGAAACGGAAAGATCGTCCACCGATCCGAATTCCGTGCACTGCACGGCCTTCACGGTGCGGTCTCCAGAACCGGCTTATCGGGATGTGCGGCAGCGAACGGTGAGAGCGATGAAACGGTTCGGGCGAAGCGGGTCAACCGGCGCGATCCTTACGTTTTTTCGGTGGCTATCATACACTTCCGCTGCTTTCGTCCCGATTCGCAACCTGGTGAAAACACGCAACGGCAGGCCCGCGGTCGCCATTACCGGCGCCGGCGCCGTGTCGGCTTACGGCCTGGGCACGGCTTCGTTCTACGAAGGGTTGATGTCGGCCCGGCCCGTCATCGAGGAACTTGCCCTGCCTGGCCTCGAGGAAAACGCCCGCGCCTGGGGCTCGGTGGTCGGCGACTTCGACCTGCCGGACTGGATGAGCGGGCGGGTGCGTGACGGCACCGATGTCTTCGCCCAGTGGGCAATGGTCGCGGCAGAACAGGCCATCGTTGAATCCGGGGCGCAGCTCGATCCACTGCGAACCGCGGTGGTGCTGGGCACCAGCCTCTGCGGCGTGCAGTCGATCATGCGCGCCCAGTACGAAATCGACACGGGCGGCGCATCCGCCTTTCCCCGCAAGACGATGATGAAGGCATTGACCAATATGGGTGCGGCGCAGATTGCCATGCGCCACGGCCTGCACGGGCCCAGCCTCACGGTAACCACGGCCTGCGCATCCACCCTGGATGCGCTCGGTACGGCAGGGCGCCTCATCGAGTTTGGCCTGGCCGATGCCGCCGTAGTCGGCGGCGTGGAAGCCGGGGAGACCATGACTTCGGGTGGCGCCGAGGGCGATTTCGTGCCAGCCATGGCCTATGCGCCGGCCATGTTCGGCATGCATTCCAGCGTCTCCTCGCCGGAGGAGGCCTGCCGGCCGTTCGATGTGCACCGCGCCGGCATCGCGGGCAGCGAGGGGGCGACCGCCTTTTTCCTGGAACGCGCGGATGTTGCAGAGTCGAGACGGGCGAAGGTACTGGGCCACCTGTCCGGATACGGCGCCGTAAGCGATTCCCATCATCCATCGGCGCCGGAACCCTCCGGCCGTTGGGAGGAGCGGGCGATGCGCCTCGCGCTGGAACACTCGGGTTTCGAACCCGGCGATGTGGACTGCCTGTACGCCCATGCAACCGGAACGCCGGTTGGAGATCCCCCGGAAATCCGTGCCATCAACACGGTTTACGGAGAGTGCAAGAATCCGTTGCCGGTAACCTCGGTGAAGGGCCACTTCGGCCACGCGGCCGCGGCGTCAGGCGGCATGTCGCTGATTTCCGGCTTGTGCAACATGGCGGAGAACCGGTTCGTCAACACGGCCAATACGACGGACCCGGACCCGGAAATCCGCTTCGATGTGCGGCTCGAAGCGCCTGCACCACTGGATATCGATGTCTTCCAGGTGAATGCCTTCGGGTTTGGCGGGCAGAACGCCTCGGTGATCGTCTCCCGCCATCCGAACCTGCGCGGTGTTACCTCATGAGGTCTTACGGCCGGCCGCAGGCTGACAGGGGGAGTATTCGCCCTTGAACCTCCGGTGCACGAACAACCTGCGTCGATGCATTTCAGCATTGCAGACAGCATAGCCACACGCTGTTTCGCGCACCCGGACCGGGTGGCGGTGCAGGTGGTGGGCACTCAGCAGGAAGTCACATACGGGGAGCTCTGGCGTCGCGTTGCGGCCCTGGCGGAAGTTGCGGGAGGCTGCGCGCCCGGCCGCCACGGCAGGATGGTGGGGCTGTTGTTGCCGAACTGCCCCGATGCGGCCTTCGTGATTGCAGCCTGTCAGCAAGCCGGGGCGGTGGCGGTACCGGTCAACGGGCGCCTGACCCCCAGCGAAGCCCGGTATGTGCTTGAGAACGCCGACTGCCGCCTCTTGATGACCGCGGGCGGTTACCTGGATGCGGCGAGGGCGGCGGCGGATCCCCTGAACATACCGGTGGTGTCCGTGGACGACGTCGAAACGCCGTCCCACGCGCCCCGGCCTGTGCTGGGCAAGCGGGATGTCGGGGCCGAGCCGTGCGTCATCGGGTATACCTCGGGCACCACGGGCTTTCCCAAGGGCGCCGTCTACACCCACGACTATTACACGATGAACAACTACCGCTGGGGCTGGCAGTTCGGCCTGACAGCCGAGCAGGTGGTGTTGATCACGGGGCCGATGTTCCACCTGTCCTACGCCGGGTTCGCACTAGCCGGCCTGACCATCGGCGCCAGGGTGCGCATCATGGCCGAGTTCTCCGCAGGGGTCGCCGCGGATGAGTTGCAGCAGCGCAGCACGTTTGCCTTCCTGGTGCCGTCGATGCTGGACATGGTGGCCGAGGAGTGGGAGGCGCGTGGCCGGCCACCCCTGGCGGGCGCCAGGCACATCATCACGGCGGGCGCCCCGGCGCGGCTGGCGCTGCTGCGCACCGCGATGGAGATGTTCCCCAATGCGCGGCTCGCGGAAATGTACGGCTGGACCGAAGGCGCCTTCGTCACCTATGAAGTCAAGGACCCGGCCACCCTGGTGGAGACCTGTGTCGGCTGGCCCGCGCTCGGCGCCGATGTCGCCCTGTTCGACGACGACGGCGAGCCCTGCCCGGTGGGCGAGCCGGGGGAGATCGGCGTGCGCAGCGCCGTTCCTTTCGCCGGCTACCTGGACGATGCGGAAGCGACGCGGGCTGTCCAGCACCGGGGTTATCTGCTCTCCGGCGATATCGGGCGCTGGCTGCCCGACGGTCGGCTCTGTGTGGTCGACCGCAAGAAAGACGTCATCATCACGGGCGGAGAGAACGTCTACGGCGCCGAAGTGGAGCGAATACTGCTGCGGCACGAGGCGGTGGCGGAAGCGGCCGTGGTCGGCGTCCCGGACGACCGCTGGGGTCAGCGGGTGGCGGCCGTGCTCGTGGCGAAGGAGGGCGCCGAGGCCGATCCGGACGGCGTCATGGACTTCTGCCGGGAGCACCTGGCCGGCTACAAGGTGCCGCGGGTTGTCCGGTTCGCCGGCGAACTGCCCCGCAATGCCATGGGGAAGATTCTGAAGTTCGAGGTCGCCGAACTGTTCACCGGGGGTGCCTGAGCGCGCAGCCCGGCGTCGTCAACTCGACGGCTGCCTCGCGCCCCGCCTGCCGTTGCAGTGTCAGCTGCGCTACCGGCCACAGTCAACCGTGCTTTCCGTACCCTCCCGAGATTGAAAGAACCCGGGCTAATGGAAAAGTAGCGAGGGGTACCACAGCACGGCCACGACGCGATCGAACACCAGGTAGAGAAACGAGCAGGCTCCCGCCGCGTAGATCAATGCGGTCCACCACGCATAGCCGCCACGCAATTTCAGGTACAGGGCTGCGAATACCGGCAGGGCGATGAGTTGTCCGGCCAGCACGGTGGCGGCCAGCATGCAGAACCACCAGAGATACAGGCGGCCGGCCCCGCCCAGTGCCTCTCGGCCCGGAAAGATGTCGCGGCCGGCGGCGCGGGCGTGCCGGAAATCGCGAACGCTGTGCCAGAGTGCGGCCAGGGAGAGCCCGATCGCCGGAATGAACGTCAGCATGGGGAATTGCCCGACGTCCGTCGGCCAGGAAAAAGTCGGCGCCAGCCCAAAAGCCGAAACGGCCAGGAGAAACCCGGTCGCCAGCAGCGCCATCGTCGGGTCGGCTTGTTCCTGGCGGGGATTGCCCTTCAGGTTTGCAACCCTCTTCACCTCGGTCTGAACCCCTTTGGGGGCACTCTCGGAAGTCGCTTCGGGGGCACCCACGGCGTTCCCGGCCCTCATCGACCTCCGGCGCCGGGCGGCAAAGACGATGGAGCCGACGATCAGCGCGCCGATGACCAGGCAGATCGGCCGCGCCAGCCATTCCAGGCCGTCGTGCACGGAGGTGGTGATGAACAGCGCGTTTTCCATGATCGGGCCGATCACGAACCCGAGCACCAGCGGCGGCCGCGGCACGCCGCCGCGCTTCATCAGGTAACCCACGCACCCGAATGCGAGCAGCACGACCCAGTCGCCGATACTGCTGTTCGCCAGCCATGCGCCCATGAACACGAACAGCACGATCACCGGCACCAGGAGATGGCCGCTGATGAACGTCACCCTGGCGATGTACCGGGCGAGCAGCATCAGTATCAGCGCGCCGGCGACGTTGGCGATCGCCAGCATCCACACGAGAGAGAAGGTGAAATCGAGCCGGGTGGTCAGCATCTCCGGCCCCGGCGTCATCCCCTGGATCATCAGCGCGCTCATCAGGATCGCCATCGCCGCGCTGCCCGGTATGCCGAAAGCGATGGTGGGAATCAGCGCACCGCCCTTCATCGCGTTGTTGGCGGTTTCCGGCGCGATCACGCCCCGCACGTCCCCGTTCCCGAACCCCTGGTTATTCTTGGAACTCTGGACCGCGTGGCCGTAGGCGACCCAGTCGACGATGGAGCCGCCGAGACCGGGCAGCATGCCCACGTAGGCGCCGATCGCGGTTGAGCGCAGCACCAGCCACCAGTTGCGGAACGCATCGGCGATGCCGGTTGCAATGCCGCTGGAGACCCGCTCCCTGGGCACGTTGGAGAGCGTGCCGCCCCGGGCCGCCAGGTCGATCAGCTCGGGCAGCGCAAACAACCCCAGCACGACGGGAATCAGGGGCAGCCCTTCCAGCAGGTAGGTTGCGCCCAGCCAGTACCGGGGCAGGGCGCCGTTCTCGCTGTAGCCGACGTAGGAAAGCCCCAGGCCGACCAAGGCGGCAATGAGACCGAGGAGTACCGAGTTGCCCGAGAGCGAGCCCACCATGGCGAGGGCGAGCAGGCTCAGCATGAAAAACTCCGCCTGGGTGAAAGAAAGGATGAGCGGCTGGACGAGCGGTATCGACAGGCCCAGCACCACGGCGCCCAGCAACCCGCCGACGGCCGACACGGTGAAAGCCGCTCCGAAGGCGCGCGAGGCTTCGCCCTTCACCGCCATCGGGTACCCGTCGAGAATCGTTGCCTGCGAAGCCGCGGTGCCGGGTATGCCCAGCAGTACCGAGGCGATGGTGTCGCTGGTGGTGGTCACCGCGAATGCGCCGAGCAGGAAGGCGAGCGCCGGGGCGGGCTCCATGGCAAAGGTGAAGGGCACCAGGATGGCCATTCCCACCAGCCCCGAAAGCCCCGGCACGGCCCCGAACCAGAGCCCGAGCAGCACGCCCAGAAAGAGGTAGCCGATCGCCGGCCAGGTGGCGACGGCTGCCAGCCCGTTCAGTACCGCTTCGAACAAGGCGACCTCTGCAACCGGCCTTTATGGAGCCTGGCGGTGGATCGCCGCGGCATTGGGTGAATCGCGCATGGGCTAACGCCTGCCGATGAATTCCCGGATGAAGGCGACGGTTTCGGGAGCGGTGTTGCGTACCGCCACTACGCGGGCCTGCACCGCGGCTCCCTGGAGCAGGTGAGGTGGCGCCTTGGCAACCCCGGCGTAGTCCGTGAGGAACTCATCGTCCCGGGAAAGCGCTTCCCAGGCGGTGCGCAACGCCACGACTGCTTCGTCGGGCGTTTCCGCGGGAACGAAAGAGGCGCGCTGCATGGCAACCGAATAGTTGTTGATCAACTGGAACGCATCATAAAGCCTGCCCGCGGGCTTTTTGCCCTTCAGCCTCTCGTAGACATCGTTGAAGGTTGGAATTTCCCCCAGCCGGGCATCCCGAACCTGCGCGCCGTCGGGCAGGGTCGCCGGCATGTACCACAGGGCGACTGCAAGGCCCGGCCTGATCAGATTGGGTACGACGCTCTGGAAGAAGACGGGCGTGGTACCGCAGGAGTATTGGACCTCGTCCTGCATGATGCCGGCGACGACGTTGGCGAAGCCCCGATAGCCGGTCACATATCTGTATTTTGCACCGAGGAGGTCGAGCGTCATGCGCATTCTGAGGTCGAGGGAGGTGGTGGGCCGCACGCCGGCCACCCTGAATTCATCGAGTTCGAGCAGGTCGTCCGCGCTGCCCATGCCACTCCCGGCATCTTTGCGGATGAAGCACACCAGCGGCTGGCCGATACCGCCCAGCCAGACGAATTCCGACAGGTCGACGCGAAGACCGGAATCCTGCAGGAGTTGCTGGGTCAGCGGGATGCCGAAAAACGCCACCGTCAGCCCGTCGGGCCTGGCGACCTCACCCATGAAATTCGTGGCGGCGATGCCGCCGGCGCCCGGCATGTTTTTCACCATGACATCGGGGTTGCCGGGGATGTGCCTGCCGAGATGCCGCGCCACCAGGCGCCCTTCGATGTCAGTCGGTCCACCCGCCGTGAAGTTGATCAGAACGGTGATGCGCTTGCCCTGGTAGAACTGCGCTTCCGCTGCGCCGACAAAACCCGTCAGGGCAGTCACCAGGCATGCGATAACCGCGCCCCGAAGTCTTTTCATCGTTCCACCCTGCGAACCGTTCCTGTTCGATCTCTGCGGGCGCGAGACGACGGCCACACGAGCATCGGACGGCCCATCGTCGGAAGTGCCCGTTCCCGCGTCAAGCCCCACGTTGATTCCATTGCCCGTTCAAGCGAACTTGCCATCGAATGAGGTGTACGATTTGCTGAGTGACAATCGGCAACGGGGCCGGAGTTCCACGGCCGGGGCGCTGGCCGTCTAAACTTCGGCAGCCGATCAACGACTCGATCAGGAGGAGGGGAAGCATGGACAACACGCTGTTCACGAACGTCAACATACTGGACGGCAATGCGGAGGGGCCTGTGGCAGGCGAGGTTCGCGTAACCGACGGCCGAATTCAGGAGGTCGCCACCAACGGCGGGGCGCTGTCCCGGGATGGCATGCGGGTGATCGACGGCGGGGGCATGACGCTGATGTCGGGCCTGTGCGACGCGCACACGCATTTTACCTGGAACAGTGGCGGCAGCCTCGACGCCCTGGGCACCATGCCCGTGGAGGACCACACTATCGTGGCCGTGCAGTCGGCGCGCATCGTGCTGGATTCCGGCTACACGATGTGCGTCGGCGCCGCCTCGGCCAAGGAACGTATCGACATCGCCTGCCGCGACGCCATCAACGCCGGCATGATCCCCGGCCCCCGCTACCTGGCGAGCGGCCAGGAGCTGGCCACGCCCGCCGGCGTCCTGGTCGACGGCATCAGCCGCATCGTCTCGGGCACCGAGGAGATCACGCGCGCCGTCCGGGAGATGTGCGGCATGGGTGTGGAGATCGTCAAGCTGATTCTCTCCGGCGAGTCGATCACCGAGCGCGTCTGGGCCAAGGACACCTACATGACCGATGAGGAAGTGCGGGCCGCGGTCGTGGAAGCCCACCGGGTGGGCAGGCGGGTGGCGGCCCATGCCCGCAGCACGGAATCCATCAAGCAGTGCCTGAACCAGGGCGTGGACATCATCTACCACGCCAGCTACATCGACGACGAGGCGGCAGACCTCTTTGAGGCGCGGCGCGATGACGTGTTCGTGGCGCCGGGCCTGCACTGGCTGTGGGCCACCCTGTACGAGGCGGCCGACTTCGGCTATCCGCAGGAGGCGGCCGAGGCCGTTGGCTACAAGGATGAACTCGATCACTCGATCGTTGGGCTGAAGGAACTGCACAAGCGGGGCGTGCGCGTACTTCCGGGCGGCGACTACGGCTTCGCATGGACACCCCACGGCACCAACGCCCGGGACCTGCAGCACTTCGTGGACCTGCTGGATTTCACGCCCATGGAGACGATTCGGGCCGCCACGGTGCTCGGGGGAGAGATCTTCGAGCGCCCGGGCGAGCTGGGGCGCGTAGCGCCGGGCTACCTGGCGGACCTCTTGTTGGTAAACGGGGACCCTGCCAGCGACATCACCGTGCTGCAGGATCACGACAACCTGGTGGGCATCATGAAGGACGGGAAGTGGTACAAGACGCCCGCCCTGGCGGGGGCGTAGCCGGCCGGCCACGGCCGACTTGATGGTCATCACCCCTTGGACGGGAGCACGCCTCCGGTTTCCAGAGCAGCGAATACCTCGTCGTTGTGCTGCCCCAGGCGCGGGGCGCGGCCGCTTATGAGCCAGGGGCTGGCGTTGAACCGGTAGGGCGCGCCGGGATAGAGGACGGTGCGGTCGATGTCGTCGTGGCGCACCGGCACCTGGAATCCGCGGGCCTTGAAGTGTTCGTCCTCGAACGCCTCTTCCGGCGAGTAGATCACGCCGGCGGCAAGCCCCGCCTGCTGGGCGCCCAGGAAGAACTCCCGGGCGCCGATGCGTTCGGCGATGAGCCGCAGCGCCTCGCGGGCGGCGCCGAAGACGGCATCCACGGTATCGTCCTTGCCGAGCAGAGACAGGTCTAACGGCCCGTTCCAGTTGGCGCCCATCTCCAGGAACACGGCTTCGGGCAGTTCCTCTTCCAAGCCGAGTTTGCGCAGCCAGTTCAGCAGCCTGGCGTACTCGTCGGGGGAGCGCGGGGGCACCCCCGTGTTGACGTAGCGCCCGTCGGCGCAAAGCTGCTGGGTTTCCCCGGTTTGATCGGCGGAAGCGTGGCGCCCCGTCTGCCGTTGCACGGTCAGCTGTGCGACCAGCCAGACATAGGTGGCGGCTTCCGTCGTTACGTTGGATGCCGCGGTCATGCTCAGGTCGATGAACTGGCCTTCCCCGCCGGCGTCCCGGTGCAGCACGGCGGTCAGCGCGGACAGCACCGCGAAGTGCGCGGCGGTATGGTAACCCTGCCCGGGCCCGCGTATGGGCGGCAGCGAGTGATCGTCATATCCGCAACTCCAGGGCGGGCCGGCGGCGGCCATGATGGTCAGGTCGGTGAAGGGCAGGTCGCTTTTCGGGTCGTTCCGGCCGTAGGGCGTAACGGCGACGTGAATGAGACCCGGGGAGTCGGCGGCCAGGTCGGCGTAATCGAGTGCGAGATCGGCGAGGCGGGTGCGCGGCTCCGCTTCAAGGAGAATGTCCGCGGTCGCTGCCAGGCGCCGGAAACGCGCCGC
The DNA here is from genome assembly GCA_963663395.1 of Pseudomonadales bacterium. GTDB lineage: Bacteria > Pseudomonadota > Gammaproteobacteria > Pseudomonadales > Azotimanducaceae > Azophilus. Next base: position 541,030 of record OY760226.1, on the reverse strand, counting down.
GTCCCCGGGGTCGTCCAGGTCGAGTACGACGCCGCGCTTGCTTGTGTGGTAGTGCCACCAGTACAAGCTTCGTTCCTCGCCGGGCTCGTCGTCCAGAAACGGCGGGTAGTTGCGGCACGGGTCGCCTCCGGGAGGTTCGACGAGGATCACGTCGGCTCCCATGTCCGCCAGCAGCTTGCCGGCCAGGGCGATCGGCTCGGCCGCAAGCTCGATGACCCGCAGTCCGTCGAGCGCGCTCAAATCACGCCCTCCTGCCGAAGTTGTTCCACGTCTTTGGCGCTCATGCCCAGAAGCCGCGTGAACACCTCCTCGTTGTGCTCACCCAGGCAGGGCGCGCCGCGCTCCTGGTGCCAGTCGGTGCGGGAAAAGTGTGCCGGCTGCCCATCGACCCGCACATCACCCATCTTCGAGTGGCGTACCTGCGGCCAGAGGCCGAAATCCCCCGTACTCGGGTCGAGGTCGATCCTCTCTTCCGGCTTCAGCACCGGCGCCACGGGCACACCGGCGGCCTGCAGCCGTTCTTCCACCACGAACTTGTCGTGGCGCGCCGTCCACGCGGCCAGGTGCCCGTCGAGGCGGTCCTGAGCCGCCAGCCTCGATTCGAGATTGGCGAACGCCGGGTCGGTGCACCATTGTTCATCGACATCCGATGCCAGGGCTTCCCAGTCGTGCTGGTTCCGGCAGGCGATGGCCACCCAGTCGTCGTCGCCGCTGCAGGGGTAGATTCCGTGCGGGGCCATGGCCGGCCACTGGTTGCGGTTGCTGTAGGGCTGCCCCTCGCGCCGGCAGGGGCGGCCGTTGACAGTCCAGTCGAGCAGCGCCGGGCCGTGCAGGGCGAGGGCCGACTCGGTGCATGCCAGGTCGACCCACTGGCCCTCGCCGGTTCGCTGACGGTGAACCAGCGCCATGAGAATGGCGATGGCCATGTAGTACGCGCCGGTGTGGTCCATGTACGAATAGCCCCAGCCGGCCGGTTCCCGGTCCGGCAGCCCCGAGGTGAAGGTCAGCCCCGAGACGGCCTGCACGATGGGGCCCCAGGACTTGAAATCGCTGTAGGGTCCGACGTGGCCGAACCCGCAGTTCGATATGTAGATGATGTCGGGTTTGATCGCCTTCAACTGCTCGTAGCCGAAGCCCCACCTTTCGAGCACGCCCTTGGCGAAGTTCTCGCTGACGACATCGGAGATCTTCACCAGTTCGGCGAGAATTTCCTTGGCGCGCCCGGTCCTCAGGTTCAGGGTGATGCCGTACTTGTTGGTGTTGTGATTGTTGAACCCACCGCCGAAGTCGATGCCGCGCCGCTCGTCGACGAAGGGCGGTATCCCGCGCAGTATGTCCCACCGCCCCTCGCGCACCGGGTCCTCGATACGAATCACCTCGGCGCCAAATGAGGCCAGCCACTTCGTTGCGCCCGCGCCGGCCAGTTGGCCGGTGAAGTCGCAGATACGCAATGCGGACAGCGCGTCGGGCAACGTCAGGCTCCAGGTTCGATCAGACAGCGTGAGAGTCTAACGCTTTATCCGGAGTTGGCTCGGGAATGAAGCGAGATTTCGACCCTGGCCGGCCTGGCGGTGTCCTGCGGCGAATTCCCTTAAACAGCCGCCCCGAGTCTGGATCGATCAGCCCGTGCCGGTTCGTCGCGCCGGTTTCTACCTCTTCAGCCGTTTGGGGCGCTGCGGCGGTACCCAGGCATCCGCAAACTCGATGGACGGGGGCGCTGCCAGCGAAATGACCCGGTCGCCGCGATTTACCGTTCCCGCGGAGGCATCGAGTTGGGCGATGCTGAATTTCTCTCGAACTTCCGTCACCCGTGCCCGACCGGTCATGGAATGTTCGCTGCCCAGGCTGATTCCCGTCTCCGGGTCGATGAGTTCTTCGCCCCTGGAGAACACCTCCAGGGCATCGCCGACCACCATTGCGTCCTGCCCCCGGTTCAGCCAGATTTGCCCCTTTTCGACTTTTACCACGCTGCCCTGGGCGGGCTTGGCACCGATCACCAGCACCAGATCGAAAACACCCTTGTTCACCCCGGCGATCACGGCCTGCCCGATCGGCGTCTTCGAGTATTTCCCCAGGAAGCCGGCAAGCCCAATTCCGCCGCCAACGCCGCCCGCACCCACCAACAGCCCGCTCTCGCGGATGACGGATTCCAGTTGCCTGGTGTAAACCACTTCACTGGTCTCGGCATCGATCAGACGGAAATTGAGGCCAATGCGGCCCTCGCTGCTCTTGATGCCGATGCCGCCGAGCACCGGTACCCGGGTGAGCGCGCCGATGGCGCCCCCACCTATGCTGCTGGTCTTGTCCTCATAGTCGGTGACCACTACCTGCAGGAGATATTCCGCACCCAGAACCTTGCCAACCCTGGCCGCCGATGGCTGCGAGACCCGCTCGCCCAGATCCTGTTCGCCGAGTACCTCATTGAGAATCTTGCGCTCCACGAGCGAGAATCGGCCGGTGCGGGCCATTGTGTCGGTGACTATCGCCTCGATGCCGTTTACCGGAACCTGTTGCCCGCTCAATGAGATTTCCGATTGGCGGTCGCCGGAGTCGACGGTAATGGTCGCCAGGCCGCTGGTATTGTCTACCTTGAGCACGCCGACACGGGCCTTGGGCCCCGCATACGGACCCCATGCGATGTTGACGAGATGCTTGGCGTTGATGTTTTCGAGGTTTCGGGGCAGCGGCGACCTGTCTGCCTCGGTCACCGAGTAGGCGAGGAACTCGCCATGGGTTGGCATCATGGCGACGGTCAGTAGCATGCCGACGAGCCCACTCAACAGACCGATGAGGGACCTGGCCGGTTGCCATGTTTGGGCCTTGCCGGTCTGATTGCTGTGAGAGGCCCGGCGTTTGGCGGCAACCGCCGGGCCTGCGGCAAATCTGCACTGAGCGACAGAGGCGATTTGGAACCTGGTGAATTGACGGCTTCTGGACATCTGTAGACCCTCGCGTACGACTATCCGGGTAAGTTCACGTTGCCGCTTGCCAGCTGTGGTTGCCCGGCACAGGTGCCGGTTTTCAGATGGCGCTGCCGGCGGGAATCAATGCAATGGTCCTTTTGTACGTGACTCGGCTTTCCAAGCGGGTTACCGCAGGCTCCAACAAGTGTTCGGCGCCCTTCGTGAAGGGATCTGCAAACGGCCCCACTACCTGATTCAATCGCCACGATTAGGGATGATGGGCGCGTTGTGCCGCAATAGCTGATTTCCCACATTCTTGTGCGAAATTGCCGCTTCGTATTCGATTGACGTTGCGCGCAGGTTGCTGTGCAGCGGCATTCGTGCCGGATCCACACGGGCTGCTAGTGACCGACGCGTTCCCTTTCGTTTCCTGGAACTATGCGTGCAGCGCAATGTCGAACGCGCCTGTGGAGATCAAACCGGCCCAGGCATTGATCGACGATGGACGGAATTCAAAGCGCGGCAAGCACCTCCGCGGGAACCCGGCGCTCCGGTGAGCCCGGCAACGCCGGCGTATCGCGGCAGGGCGCGTTCGCAGGCCGGGAAGTGTCTGTGTCCCACAGGCAGCGACGCCTCCAGCCACACCAGGCAGGGCGGGAGCCGGCCGGCGGAAGCAATGCTCCGGTGTGCGACGACCCTACGCCCACAAGACCGGTCAAGGTGCTGGGGGCGCCAATACGCGCGTCCGGCCTGATTGAGGGTTGGGTGAGCGCGCCCAGAACCAGACCATGCGCCGGCAGCACCATCCGAGTCACCCCGACGCCGGCCTCCCCCAATCCGAATCGTCTCTGGCTTACACAGGAGCGCAAGGACGCCATCCGGAAGGAGGACGAGCGCCTGCTGAAACTTGTCTGGAGACCCGACTTCCCAGCGGAAGAAAGGGCGGGCCTGTCCGCAACTGCCCGAACGATACGGGAATTAGAGCGGGACTCCGCCGAAGCGCACGAATTGCTCGAGAAATCGCGGGCGGGACCACTGGGCGACACGGATAGCCGCAAGCTGTGGAGTCTCGTCCGGTTACACCAACCCGGAGTACTGCAACGCCGGATCGAACTGTACGCCGCAATAAGCCGTTTCAGGACGGATGGGGGTACATGCCCAACGAGCGACCTGGTTTCGGACGAGTTGCGGCGACGTGCCGACGACGTTTGCGAATACTGGTACCGGATGGGGCTGTCCTGGCTCGGGGCGGCCACGCGCATAGACACGAACTTGCCCGTCGATCTGGGCTCGCGCACGGTGGTGGAAAGTCGTGTCGTGCCCGGCACGGAAATCGGGGCTCACTTTCCCACGGGTTATCCGCTGCGCGAGGGGCATGCCCTGCCTCCATTGGCGGAGTTTCCCCATGCGCGCGACCTGGCGCTCACCGGCTTGAGCAATGACCGGAACGAGACACTGTTCGTTGGCGTACGCCACGGCATCCTGAGTGCCGATGATTTCCAGGTGGAAGCCCTGCAACGGCTCACCTACGATGAGCTTAGAGCCACGCTGTCAAACGCCCGTGCAGCGGGCATTCTGCAGGCGCCGGAGGGAGGGACCGACGAGTCGGACTTTCGCAACGTTTGCGACGGTCTGAGTTCACCGGTTTTTGCGCCGCATGCCGCCGTAGCGATGCGCGTGGATTTCTGCAACTACATGCACGTGGAAATCCTGAGTACCGCCCTTCTTGCCGACCCGGAGAAGCTGCAAAAGGCCCACGGAGACAAACCTGTGCAGCTTCCCCTTGCTTCCATCGCGCTTTTGACGCCCGATGATATCGGCCGTTGGTCCACTCAACACTGGTACTTCGACGTTGAGAGCACTGGGCTGCCCGTCACCCTCGAAGTGCGCGAGCCCCGTGTCCGCAAGCGCCTGGTCCCTGCCAGGGTTCCCATTCGCCAGTTTGCACTGGCGATCGAAGGCCCGCTCAATAAGGACATTCACAGGATCAACCGTGAATCGGCCGAACAACTGCTCGGACCCCTGAACTCGCCGAATCTGCGTGGGGATGTCGAGAAAAGACTCGGAGAGATGAGAAGGCGTCACGAAACAGTGAGTGGGGTAATACCGGAATTGGAGGCGCTACATGCCCGCATCCGGGCGCGGGCCGGCGCCGGGCATCCGGCCGAGATTTCCGCCCGGCAGTCGCTTGCCAGGGTGCAACAGGAGGCCGTGCGTCTCGACAGGAACGTGCGCTCCCTGTCGCAGGCCGGCAGTCAACTGAAGGTACATTGGATGCGGCGTGGCGATTGGCCTGTCGGCGATGCTGCGCTGGGGACCGCGGCGCTGCTCGCGCTGGTGGGTCATCTCATGTGTGAGACGCCGCTCATGAGTTGTGCGAGGGGCCGTGACTTCACCAGGCGGCTGGATGTGGAAGTGAAGCTCCTCGCGGCCGCCGCCGACGCGAATGACGGCCGCTTGCCGCTCATCGACGCTGTCATGGCGGGTTGGCACTCTGCCCGTTCCGCGTTCACGCCGCCCGCCCCGAGTGTTCCTGCTCCCGCTGAACACTATGCGACCTGATCCATAGGCGCCGGTCCACTTCCAGTTTCCAGGCTTCGAAAGACTCCGGAACGTACTGCTCGTCAGCGGCGGCCCAATCGGGCGAATTCGCCACGAATCCCATGTGGTTCGCATCCGCCGACGCGTGGATGCCGTTGTCATTGAAGCTGAGAACCGGCAGCCGCGCCCATGCGGTTCGACGTTATCCCTGAAGCGCCGGTGGCGCCACGAAGCCGCCGATTTCCTCCGCAAGTTGCCGTGCGCACTCGATGGTGGTGTGGTCCCGATAGGGCGCTCCGACAATCTGCACGCCAATGGGGAGCCCTTCGGTGGACGGCCCCGTGGGCAGGCAGGTACTCGGCAGAAAGGACGCAACCACCAGGCCGGACCAGAAGACGGACTCCATATAGGGCCGAGCCTCGCCATCCACCAGCGTGGTGCGTTCGGCGAACGGCCGGTGATCGTGCGGTATCGCCGGCACGGCGAACTGCGGACAGACGAGCACGTCCCAGTCGCGGAAGAAAGCGTCCCAGGCCCGCCGCAGCCGCTCGCGGCGGAAATCGTGCCGGATCCAATCGCGGTGGCTCATGATCGAAGCGCGCGCCACGTTGGCGTCCGTGGACGTGTCCGCCGGATCCAGCGTTGCCGCCAGCTCCCGCATCTTTTCGATGTGGCTCACCGGCTGCCCACTCGACATCACGGCGGTCAGGAGGTTCTGGTAGATGAGTTGCGCCTTGCGTACGTCGAAGTCCGGGCGTGCTGAATCGGAAACCGTTGCGCCAAGCCTCGCGAACGCGTCAGCCACGCGTTGCACGCGCGCCACCGTCTCGGCGCTGACCGGCGCAATGTCTTCGTTCGCCCACACCGCGACCCGCAACTCGGACAGCTCGCGGAACGCCGGTCGCGGCAACTCGAGCCGCCAGCCGGTGGATTCGCGCTCGGTGGGTCCGGCCATCACGTCGAGAGCGAGGGCGAGGTCCGCGGCGTCCCGGGCCAGCGGCCCGCACACGCTCAGGTCGGGGTCCGGGACCCCCGGTACAACCTCGTGCCCGGACATCGGCACGATGCCCCAGGTCGGCTTGTGCCCGAACACGCCGCAGAAGTGCGCCGGCGTGCGAATGGAGCCGCCGATGTCCGAACCCGCCTCGAGGGGCGAGAAGCCTGCTGCCACCGAAGCGGCGCTGCCGCCCGACGAACCGCCCGGCGTCCGCTCGAGATTCCAGGGGTTGCTGGTGGTGCCGTAAATCGGGTTGTAGCTCTGCACGTCCGCGAGATCGACGGGCACGTTCGTCTTGCCGAGGAAGTGCGCGCCGGCAGCCCGGAATCGGCTTACCGCGAGCCCGTCCGCGTCGGCGACGTTGTCCCGCTGTGCCTCGATGCCCCAGGTCGCCGGGGTGTCCTGCATGACGTAGGACTCCTTGATGGTCAGCGGCAGCCCGTGCAGCGGCCCGCTTGCCGCTCCCCGGGCGAGGGCGGCGTCGGCCGCCGCCGCATCCTCGAGTGCCCGCTGGAACGTGCGTACCACCACGGCGTTGATGTCGCCGTCGTAACGTTCGATGCGCTCGATGCAATGCCGCGTGAGTTCGACGGAACTGATCGCCCCGCTGCGGACGAGTTCGGCGAGCTCAATCGCCGGACGAAACGCGAGATCCCGGGTCATTGCGGTCTCCTCCTGCACCAGAGGTGCGATGCGGGCAAGACTACAGCGATCGGCCAAACGCGGCACGTTCGGCTGAATCAGCCTGCACCGGACTGGCGCCCAGATGCGTTTCAATGATGCGCCCGCAACTCTGGGTAAGAGCAGTCTTGACCATGGTCATGACCATAGTATTATTTCCGACCCAGAAACATTGTCGGGACGATTTCAGAAAATGCTCACAGACAAAGCGATCGGCACCCCTACAATCAAGGCCTCAGAGTTCAAAGCAAAGTGCCTGAAGCTGATGGACGTGGTCGCTGAAACCGGTCAGGAACTTGTCATCTCCAAGAACGGCCGCCCGGTCGCACGGCTGGTGCCGTATCACCGGAAACCGGAAAGCCTTTTCGGTATCGACCGGGAAAAGCTCGAGATTCTCGGTGACATCATCGAGCCCTTGGAAATCGAGTGGGAAGCCAACAATTGATGCTTCTCGATACTCACGTGCTGTTGTGGCTGAGGGTCGGCGAGCAAAAGTTAGGACCCCGTGCTCGGCGAGAGATCGACCGGGCATGGCGCTCCGATGAGGTTTGTGTCTCGGCGATTTCGTTCTGGGAAATCGCGATGCTTCAGCAAAGGGGAAGAATCGGCTTGCGCAGCGAGATCGAGCCCTGGCGCCGCAAACAATTGAGGGAGGGCATCGTCGAATTTCCCATCGACGGTCAGGTCGGCATCCGGGCGGCCGGCCTTGCAGGCTTCCACGCCGACCCGGCCGACCGCCTGATCGTTGCCACTGCGCTCGACGGGCACCGGCTTGTGACTGCAGACAAGAGAATACTCGGCTGGGCCGGCAGGCTCGACCGGCTTGTTGCAACCGATTAGGCAACGACGCGGCTAGGGGCGCGCGCCTTTCTCACCAATGGTGTTGAGCCGTGTCCCCACGTTCTCGAGTTCGATCTCGATGACATCGCGGGGCTGCATGGCTGCCGTCGACCCGGGGGCGCCGGTCCACTTCCGGTTTAAGGCTTCAAGAAGTTTCGGATCGTACTGCACTTGGTCAGGGGTGGCCCGCTCGGACGGATTCAAAACGAATCCCATGGGGTTCGCATCCGCCGGCGCGTGGATGCCGTTGCCAACGATGTCGGCGTCGTGTCGTTCGACTCGCTCGATGAAATGCAGGGTGAGTTCGACAGAACTGATAGTCGAACTTGCACGGCTCTTGAGTGTCAATTTGAATTACCCGTGAACAATGAAAAGGAACTCGCGGCAGAGCCGCAGATGGCTGTGGCATCAATGATCAGGCGACTCCGATGACGGATATCAACAGTTTCTACAACTTTTCGCTGGCAGCGGTCGGGCGCGATGCCCAGCTTGCACTGAATGACACCCGAACGGAGTTGACCACCCGCACCAGACGCTCGGCACGCTGGATCGGCAAGTTCCGTTTCTCGGCAAATCGTCGTACAACCAACCTGTTCGTCCAGTCGTTGCGCAGCCGCTATGGTTCAGAGGTTGCGGACGGTCTGGTGCGATCCTTTGGACTGGAGAGGTCGGCGCAGTTCGGCAAACCCTTGCGGGCAAGGCAGGTCCGTCAGGTCGTCGACCAGGCGCGGGACATGACGGCAGTGATTCCCTTCGCCGAACAGCAGGTCAACCCGCCCCGGCGCTGGAAGCTCATCCCCGAGTTGACCTTCGAACTGCAAAGGGCATGCGAGAGGGGGTTTGTAAACCAGTTCGTGCTTGCCCGCGACCCCGCGTGCCCGTACCCCCACAGGCAGTCGAGGTTCGCGGCCATGCTGAGACAATTCAACGACCTCATGGCAGACCTGCACCAGCGATTTCCCGACCTGCGCAATGTGAGGCCTCCAAACCTGTCCCAGAACGCCGTGGATGCGCGAGTGCCTCATTTCAGTGCGATGTACGACTCTGAGACTGAGACAATGGAGTTTGCAAGCGTAGCGGCCGGAAACGGGCGAATACGGTCGCAGCAAGCCAGGGCCCTCTTGATCGACGCACCCAAGACAGGGGGCTTTTTCGGGACCATTCTCCACGAATATTCACATCACCTGGCGTCGGCGGAAAACTCCAATCAGCTCGGGTGGTTGACGGGGCTGGGCGTCATGTTGCAGGAAAACGGATTCATCTCCGATGCATCGCGCCTCGATTCCACCTCTGACCTCCACCCATCGTTCGGCGAACTGGTCGGCAACAAGACCCTGAGGATGGGATTGGGAACCTACGCCGGTACCAATGCGGCGGAGTTTGTCGCTGAAGTGCTGGCCTGGCGCATGAGCCCCGGTTACGGCGAAACGGACGAGATTCCGAAAATGCCCCCTTACCTGGAAAATTGGGTGCACGAGTACTTCCCGTTTCTGCGACCGGACAGCTAACCCGCATATTGCAGTGCGCCGTGCAAAGGTGCACTGCAATATGCGGGCTAAGGTAGCCTCGTTGGAAATCAGGCGTCCGGCGCTTCGACGGTAGCGGCAACCAGACGCTCGAAGTTCTCGATCCTCGGCTCCATCGCCGCCACCGTTTCGCGCCAGAAACCGGGCTCCGTGATGTCGGCGTCGAGGTGCGTCGCGGCGAGTTCCTCGGTCGACATGCGGCCGGTGTCGGCCAGCAGTGCCTTGTAGCGCTCGAAGAACCCGTCGCCCATCTGTTCGCGCCGCGCGTAGACGCCAAGGCTGAACAGATAGCCGAAAAGATACGGGAAGTTGTAGAAGGGAAGCTCCGAGATGTAGAAGTGCAGCTTGCTGACCCAGAACAGTGGGTCGGGCTCGGACAGGGCATCGCCGTGCCACCTGGTCCACGCATCGCTCATCAGCGTCTTGAGTTCGTCCGGCAACAGCGGCCGCTCGGCGCGGGCGTCGTAGAAGCGGGTCTCGAACTCGTAGCGGGTCGGAATGTTGAGCAGGAACCCGACCGTCGATGCGACCTCTTCCCAAGCCACGGCCAGTTCCTCGGCAGGCGAGCTGGCGTTGCGCATCAGGGCGTCACGCACCACGGTTTCGCCGAAAATGCTGGCTGTCTCCGCGACCGACATTCCGTAGTGCCGCTGGGCGTCCGGAAGGTCGCGCATCACCCAGTGGTGAAAGCCGTGCCCGAGTTCGTGGGCGAGGATGGCGACATCGGTCATCGAGCCGCCGAAAGTCATGTACACCCGCGGCGCCCGTGACTTGGCAAACGACGTGCAGTAAGCGCCCGGCATCTTTCTGGGCCCCAGTGTGGCCTCGATCCAGCGGTTGCGGGCCATCATGCGGACGAAGTTGCCCATGTCCGGGTGCACGCTGCCATACGCGCCGGCAACGAGGTCGATTGCGTCGCCGAAAGAGATCGCTTGCGGCGAGCCGGGCAGGGAAGGCGCGGGCGCCCGCTGGTCCCATGGCCCGATGCTCTGCTTGCGGTAGGCCCTGGCCATGGCCTTGGCGGCGCGGCGCGCGAGGGCGTTGGACTCCCAGGCCACAGCCATGAGCGTCTCGAGCGTGCGGCGCTCGATGCGGTTAACGTGGACAGGGGCGTCCAGATAGTGAACGGGGCGCTGCCGCGAGCGTTGCCGGCACATCTCCAGCCGCCAGCCGGCTATGGCATTGATGGCGGCCGCGCCGGACTGGGCGTGCTCGTCCCAGGTTCGGTTGATCGCCCGCCACGCGTCCTCGCGGACGGCGTCGTCCGGCGACATCATCCGCAAAGTCGCCTGGGCGAGGCCCACCTCCTCACCCTTGTTGCCGTCGCTGCCAAGCCGGCACTTGAGGGTGCCGGCGAGCTTGTCGTAGAGCCGCTCCCAGGCATGGATGCCGTCCTGGCCGAGGGCGCTGACGAGATTTTCCTCGCGCAGGCTTAGAAGTTCGTGCCGCCGCCGCCGAGAGTGCTGAACGGCGAATGCGGAAGGGCGCACGCGATCGGCGTCCAGGTACTCGTCGATCAGGTCGTCCGGGGCGAGGTCCAGGAACTGGGACAGTGGTTCCATCGCCGTCCGGAAACGCACTTCGAGCGATTGCAGGCGCCCCTTGAGCGCCAGCGCCGCCGCATCCTCGCCGTCGACGGAAAGGCAGCAATGTGCGTAAGTGCCCGGATTGGCCAACAGCTTGATCGCCTCTTCGCCGGTGGCATGAATCGCTCGCGCCGCGGCGATGGCGTGGCTGCGCTGTCCGTCCTCGAATTCGAAGGTGCGCGAGACGGCATCGACCAGAGCGGCGTTCTTGCCTTCCACCTCGCCCAAAAGGCGCGCGAGTTCGGCAAGGTCGACGTTTATCGCAGGGTCGTCGGGCGAGGCATATTCGGTAGACAGGTCCCAGGCGGGCCCCGAACTGGTGGTCATGGTGCAAACTCCAGCAGCGTGGGCGAGTTCTACATTCTGAACGGCCGTGCGCCTTTCTCACCAATGGTGTTGCGCAGCGTCCCCACGTTCTCGAGTTCGATCTCGATGACATCGCCGGGCTGCATGGCTGCTGTCGACCCGGGGGTGCCGGTGAAGATCATGTCGCCCGGTTTCAGCGTCACGTAGCGGCTGATGTAGCTGACCAGGGCCGCGGAGTCGAACACCAGGTCGCTCGTGCGTTGCGACTGCATGACCTTGCCGTTCAGCCGCGACTGCAGCAGCAGGTCGTTGTAGTCGACGCCGCGCGCCATGACCGGCCCGACGGGCCCGAAGGTGTCGGCGCCCTTGGCGCGGAACCACTGCAGGTCGCCCTGCTGCCACACGCGTTCGCTGACGTCGTTGCCGGCGGCGACAGCGAAGATGTGGTCCGGCGCTTCGTCCACCGAAACGTTGGTCGTCAGCTTGCCGATGATCAACACCATCTCGGCCTCGAAGTGCAGGTCGCTGGCATCCTCGTAGTAGGTGATTGCCGCCCCGTGCCCAGTCACCGAGGTGGCGTGCTTGTCGAACACGCTGGGGTAATCCTGGGGCGTCAGGTCTGCGGCCTGGTCGAAGTGGCTCCTGTAGTTCAGTCCGACCGCGACCACTTTCTCCGGCTCGCTCGGCGCAAGGAGGGTCACATCGCCGAGCGTTACCGTGACACCGGTGCGCGTGGGCGACTGAAAAACGTCGCCCCTGAGTTGATGGATGGTTTTCCCCTCGAGCACGCCGTACCAAATCGCGCCGCCGTGGTCGTAGCGCACGTACTTCGTCACTTCTCCTGAAGACGCGGAGGCAGCGAAGGCCAATGCCGCAACTGCTGCTAACGCCGATACAAAAATTCGGCCCTTCATTGTCCTTCCTCCCGAAGTTCCGTCAGTCGGTACAGCCACGCTGGTAGTCACATGCCGGCAACGCCGCCTGCCCGCTTCGGCACGTGACGCACGCAGCGTTGAAAATTACGCGTCCATCACCCGCACAAGCTTCGGCCAGTCATCCATGGTGGCGGACATGCGCTCGCTGACATCGTCGACCGTCAGGGGTGCGTCCATCGGGTCGCCCTGGAAAACCTCGTCGACCCGCCAGGAGAGCAGAGAAATCCGGTTGCCTCCCGCAAAGAACTGCCGGCCGGTGACCTTGGACGCCTCGTCGGTGCAGAGCCAGACCACCACCGGTGAGACCTTCTCCGGGGCGAACCGCTCTTCGACGTCTTCCGGCATGATGTCTTCGGTGAGCCGCGACCAGGCGGCCGGGGCCAGGGTGTTGACCGTGATGCCGTACTTGATGCCTTCCAGCGCCAGCACCCGGGTCAGCCCGGCGATGCCCGCCTTGGCGGCGCCGTAGTTGGCCTGGCCGAAGTTGCCGATCAGGCCGGAAGTGGAACTGGTATTGATAATGCGCCCGCCGGTGCCCTGCTCCAGCATCTGGTCCCAGGCGGCCTTGGCCACCAGGTAGGTGCCGCGCAGGTGCACGTCCACCACGACATCCCACAGTTCGTTGGTCATGTTCTTGAACGACTTGTCGCGCAGGATGCCGGCGTTGTTTATGCAGATGTCGATCTTGCCGAAGTTGTCGACGCAGGCCTGCACCATGGCCTTCGCTGCTGCCTCATCGGTGACCGAACCGTAGTCGGCAACCGCCTGACCGCCCGCGGCCCGGATCTCCGCGACGACCTGGTCGGCCATGGCGGAGGAACCGTCGCCGGACCCGTCCCGGGCGCCGCCGAGGTCGTTGACCACCACTGCCGCGCCTTCGTCGGCGAGTAACAGGGCGTGCGTGCGTCCGAGCCCCCCGCCCGCACCGGTGACCAGTGCTGCTTTTCCGTCGAGTCTGCCCATTGAATCTGCTCCTGATTGCGTATGTCTGTCTGGTAAGGGCACGCGGATTATCCCCAGCGAATACCGGATGCGTGCCGCCCGAGCCGCGCATTGTAGCGGGAAAATCGAAAAACGGGGCCATGCCGCGGACACGGCCGGCTCAGGCTGTTTCAGTCCAGAAAGTCGATCTGGAAGAAATTCGCATTGCGGTCGGCGACAATCGCCTTGAACTCGTCCGGGTCCTTGAACCTTGCCGTTGAGCCGGCATCGGTCTTCAGCGCCACGACCAGTCGCGACAGCCAGAAGGCCAGCGCCGCATACAGGAGGAACCCCGGAAAGAAACCCTTCTCAAGCACGGTTAGGGGGCGAACCTGGTGGTAGGCGGTGACCAGGGCGGCGGTTCGCTCCGGGTCGAGGACGCCGCCGGGGCGGTTGCACCAGTCGTTTGCCGCCACTGCCAGGTCGTAGACGAGATGGCCCCGGGCGGCATGGTGAAAGTCCAGTACGCCGGTCAGCTCCCTCCCGTCGAACAGCACGTTGTCGCGAAACAGGTCGCCGTGCACGATACCGGACGGAAGTTCGCCCACATCCCGTCGGTCAAGCATGCTGTTGACCCGGTCGACGCAGTCGAAGACCAGCCGCTCGTCGGTGTATGCCATGCGGCCGCGCGTCGAAGCGGCGCGATCTTTCAGCCAGCGCTGGTCCCGGGGATAGGGAGCGACCTCGAAAGCCGGGTTGGCGGTGGCGGCATGAAAGTCGGCGATCAGGCGACCGAGGGTTTCCAGGTGCCTCGGCGTGGGAGCGTCGACATGGGCGCCGGAAAGTTTCGGCGCCAGCATGGCCTGTTTGCCGAGCCAGGTTTCTGCGGTTTCGCCCGCCGCCGTTCTCACCACCGGCGCAACCGGCAACCCGGCGGCGTGACAGAGATCGAGCAGGGGTACATAGCCGGCACCGGAGTAGGAGGGCTGTTCCAGCAGTGTAAGCACCCAGTCGCTCTCGCTGCCGCTGCTGGCTGTGGTGACGAAATAGTTGCTGTTCTCGATGCCGAGGGAGGCCGCCTGGCATCTTTGCGGTTCGCCGACATCGTAGCGCGCGAACAACTCGCCAAGGTTCTCCGCATCGAGCGGGGTAACGGTTCGCATCCCCTCTATTCCCTCTTGTTCGCGGATCAGGTTGCCAAATCAGTCAAGGCCGCGCCCGGTCACCGCTTTCGCTTCGGGCCCGGGCATGGCCCCGTTAAAACTCGACGATCACCCAGGTCGGCAGCAGCGCATCCGCCCTTTCCAGGTCGCCGAATCCGGCGGTCGGATCGCGGGGCAACAGATAGTAAGGCTTACCCCAGTTGGGCACGATCTTCACCATGCGCAGGTGGCCGTTCTGCCGGTATTCGTAGATCGTGCGCTGTTCACCTGCAATGATGACAATATCCGGGCCCCGAAGTTCTTCCGGCGTGGGCGCCGTAGGTTCCGGCGCCGCGGCGGCCGCGTGCCCCGCACCGAGCAGCAACGCCGGCAACAGGAGGCGCTTTGTAAGGCTTCTTGGTCGCGTACGGACGCGGGCCATGGCACGGGTCACTTGTAATCGGGCGAAGGCCTCAATTATAAGGCGCATAGGATATTCGGGCTCCGACCGGGGCCTATTGGGGGAATGGTGGCAGAGGCGCAGGCGAACGACAAACCCTTGATTCTCGTGGATGGGTCGAACTACCTGTTCCGCGCATTCCATGCCTTGCCGCCGTTAACGACCACGGATGGTCACCCGACCGGGGCGGTGCGGGGCGTCATCGCCATGCTGCGCAAGATGGCGGCGGATTACCCGGGCAGCCCGGTCGCGGTGGTCTTCGATCCCAAGGGCAAGACGTTTCGGGACGACCTCTTTCCGGAGTACAAGGCCAACCGCCCGCCCATGCCGGATGAACTACGCGTCCAGATCGAGCCGGTGCACGACATCGTCCGCGCCATGGGCATGCCGCTGCTGATCGTGCCGGGCATGGAAGCCGACGATGTCATCGGCACCCTGGCGCGGCAGGCGGCGGCCATGGGGCGCAAGACGATCATCGCCACCAGCGACAAGGACATGGCACAACTGGTCGGCCCCCATGTCAGCCTGCTCGACACCATGAAGGGGAAAGAGACCGACGCCGATGGCGTGGTCGAGAAGTACGGCGTGCCGCCGGAACTGATCATCGATTACCTGGCCCTGATGGGGGATACCTCCGACAACATCCCCGGGGTGCCCAAGGTGGGCCCCAAGACCGCGGCCAAGTGGTTGAATCAGTTCGGCTCGCTGGACGGGTTGACCGCCCGCGCGGACGAGGTCAAGGGCAAGGTCGGCGAGAGCCTGCGCGCGAACCTCGACCAGTTGCCGCTCTCCCGAACGCTGACCACCATCAAGTGCGATGTCGAGCTGGAGGTGGGGGTCGCCGATCTCGCGCCACCGGAACCTGACGAGGAAGCGTTGCTCGCGCACTTCGAGCGGTACCAGTTCAGAACCTGGGCGGAACAGCTTGGCGGCGGCGCCAAAGCCGATGAAATCGAGCGCGACTACGAGTGCGTGACCACGCCGGAGCGGCTGGCCGACTGGGTGCGGCGCCTCGGGGAAGCGGACCTGTTCGCCTTCGACACCGAAACCACCAGCATCGACTACATGCAGGCCGACCTGGTTGGATTCTCCTTCTCGGTACAGCCGGGCGAAGCCGCCTACGTGCCGGTCGGCCACGCCTATGCCGGGGCGCCGGCACAGCTTTCGCTCACGGCCGCACTCGATGCGCTGCGCCCCCTGCTCACCGATCCGGCCAAGGCCAAGGTGGGCCAGAACCTCAAGTACGACATGAGCGTGCTGGCAAGGGCCGGCGTCGAACTCGCCGGCATCGCCTACGACACCATGCTGGAATCCTATGTGCTCAACAGCGTCGGCAGCCGGCACAACATGGACGACCTGGCGCGCAAGTACCTGGATGTCGAAACCATCCACTACGAGGATGTGGCGGGCAAGGGCGCCAAGCAGCTGAGTTTCGACCAGGTTCCCCTGGAGACGGCTTCGGATTACGCCGCGGAAGATGCGGACATTACCCTGCGGCTGCACCAGAGGTTGTGGCCGCAGCTCGAGGCGGAACCCACCCTGGAGGGGGTGTTCAGGGAAATCGAGTTGCCCCTGGTCAGCGTGCTCTCACGGGTCGAGCGCAACGGCACGCTGATCGATGCGGGCCTCCTGGGCGACCACAGCCGGGAACTGGCGGAGCGAATGACCGAACTGCAGGCCAAGGCCTGGGAGCAGGGCCGCGGCCAGTTCAACCTGGACAGCCCCAAGCAGCTCCAGGAGGTGCTCTACCGCCGGCTCGACATGCCGGTCTTGAAGAAGACCCCAAAGGGTCAGCCTTCCACGGCGGAACCGGTGCTGCAGGATCTTGCCCGGGAGGGATACGATCTTCCGGACACCATCATGAAATACCGGGGCCTGAACAAGCTCAAGTCGACCTACACCGACAAGCTGCCGCTACAGATCGACCAGCGCACCGGGCGCGTGCATACCTCCTATCACCAGGCGGTGGCGGCCACCGGCCGGCTCTCCTCCAGCGACCCGAACCTGCAGAACATCCCCATCCGCACCGCTGAGGGGCGGCGGGTGCGGCAGGCCTTCGTGGCGCCGCCGGGCCGGCGCCTGGTGGCGGCCGACTACAGCCAGATCGAACTCCGCATCATGGCGCACCTCTCGGGCGATGCGGGCCTGAGTGCTGCGTTCGCGGACAATCTCGACATTCACCGCGCCACGGCCGCGGAAGTATTCGGGGCGACCCTGGAGGGCGTGACCGACGATCAGCGCCGCAGCGCCAAGGCGATCAACTTCGGGCTCATCTACGGCATGTCGGCCTTCGGACTCTCCCGGCAGCTCGGCGTTCCGCAACCGGTGGCGCGGGACTACATCGAAACCTACTTCGCGCGCTATCCGGGCGTGCACGACTACATGGAGCGCACCCGGGAACTCGCGCGAGAACAGGGCTTTGTCGAAACGCTGTTCGGCCGCCGCCTCTACCTGCCGAGCATCAATGCGCGGGCGGCAATGCAGCGCCAGGCGGCGGAGCGCACCGCCATCAACGCGCCCATGCAGGGCACCGCGGCGGACATCATCAAGCGCGCGATGATCAGTGTGGACGGCTGGCTGGCCGAGAGCGGGCTGGATGCCCTGATGATCATGCAGGTGCACGACGAACTGGTGTTCGAGGTGGACGAGGGCCAGGTGGAGACCCTGGTCGAAGGCGTTTGCGAGCGCATGGCCGCCGCCGCTGAACTGGCGGTGCCGCTGGTCGTGGACTGCGGTACCGGCACCAACTGGGATGAGGCGCACTGACACTTACCAGATCGCGCGCCCTGTGCTCCCTGTCGCTTGCAGCGAACACACCTTCTGCGGTATCGGATTCCCGGAACGCCGAGCCTGCAGGTGGTACCGGCACTCGGCGCCATTGACTCACGCGCCTCGGCGGCTCGGAACGCAGCGGCGCTTTTTCGCAGCCTCGACCGTATAATCGAGTCCCTTTCGCGGCAAGGATTACGCCCGGCTAATGGCTGACCCGGTCAATCTCGTCGCCATCGTCCTGGCTGCCGGGCAGGGCAAGCGGATGCGTTCCGGCCTGCCCAAGGTTCTGCATCGGCTCGCCGGCCGGCCCCTGCTGCAGCACGTGCTCGACACGGCGGGCCGATTGCCGTCCTCGGATACGCTGGTGGTGGTCGGATTCAAGGCAGACCGGGTACGGGCCGAAATCGATGCGGATGTTCAATGGGTGCTGCAGGAGGAGCAACTCGGCACCGGCCATGCGGTTGCCCGGGCGTTGCCGCCAGTGGATGACGACGCCATCGCCCTCGTCCTGTTCGGCGATGTGCCGCTGGTTTCGGCATCGACCCTGCGGGCCTGTGCGGCTGCCGCGGGCGACGGCGCCCTTGCCGTCGTCACGGCCGAGGTTGAAGACCCGGCGGAACTGGGCCGCATCAGGCGGACGGCGGACGGCGACATTGAGGCCATCGTCGAATTTCGGGACGCATCCGCCGAGGAACGGGCGATTCGCGAAATCAACACCGGAATCCTGGCCCTGCGTGCCGGTGCGCTCAAGGAGCTTCTAGCCGAGGTCGAGCCCGGCAACAAGCAGGGCGAATACTACCTCACGGACGTGGTCGGCCTGGCGGTGGCGCGGGGAATTTCGGTCGCGGGGGTGCCGGTGGCGGAACCCACGGAGGCCATGGGCGTCAACGACCGCGTGCAGCTTGCGGCGCTGGAGCGCATCTACCAGCGGCGCGAGGCGCGGCGCCTGCTGCTCGGCGGCGTCAGCATGGCGGATCCGGAACGTGTGGAGATTCGTGGCGAGGTCACTGCGGGCGAGGACTGCTTCATCGATATCAACGTAGTGCTCGAGGGCAGGGTGCAACTCGGCGCAAACGTTCGGCTGGGCGCGGGCGTTGTGGTCGAGGACTCGGCCCTGGGCGACGGGGTGCACGTGCAACCGCACACGGTAGTCCAGGGAGCCGAGGTGGCGGCGGGCTGCCGGCTGGGGCCGTTCGCGCGAATCCGTCCCGGAACGGAACTCGGCGAGGACGTGCGCATAGGCAACTTCGTGGAGACCAAGAAGGCCCGCCTGGGCCGGGGCACCAAGGCCAGCCACCTGGCGTACCTGGGCGATGCGGAACTCGGCGAGGAGTGCAACGTGGGCGCGGGCACCGTCACCTGCAACTATGACGGCGAGAACAAGCACCGCACCGAGATCGGCGACAATGTCTTTCTCGGCACCAACAGTTCCCTGGTGGCGCCGCTGGAAGTGGAATCGGGCGCCTTCATCGCCGCCGGCTCGACCATCACCGCGAAGGTCGGACGCGGTGAACTGGCGGTGGAGCGCAACAGGCAGCGCAACATCAAGGGCTGGAAACGCCCCGGGCAGCGCAAGGCAAAGGAGTGAGGCCATGTGCGGCATCGTCGGCGCGGTAGCCGACCGCAACGTGTCGCCCATCCTGCTGGAAGGGCTGCAGCGCCTCGAATACCGGGGTTACGACTCCGCCGGCATCGCCGTCATGCCCCCCGGCGAGGCGCACATGGCCGTGCGCAAGCGGGCCGGCAAGGTGCGGGACCTTGCCGCGGACCTGCGCGGCGAGCCGGTCGCAGGGCGCGTCGGCATCGCCCATACCCGCTGGGCGACCCATGGCGTACCCAGCGACAGGAACGCCCATCCCCACCTTTCCAACGGGCGCATCTGCCTGGTGCACAACGGCATTGTCGAGAACTTCGAGTCGCTGCGGGCGGAACTCGAAGCCGCAGGCTACCGCTTCGATTCCGACACCGATTCCGAGGTGGTCGCTCACTTGGTGGACTACCACTATTCCCGGGAGAAAAACCTGCTGGAGGCGGTGCGTTGCGCCGTGCGGCGGCTTGAGGGCGCCTATGCCATCGGCGTGATCGCCCGCGACGATCCGGGACGCATTGTCGCTACCCGGGTGGGCAGCCCCCTGGTGGTGGGTGTGGGGATCGGCGAGAACTACATCGCCTCCGATGTCCTGGCGCTCAAGCCCGTGACCGACCGTTTCATCATCCTCGAGGAAGGCGACCTGGTCGACATCACCCGGGACGAGATTTCCGTCTGGAATCTCGAGGACGAATCCGTCGTACGCACGACGGTCAAGGTGGAAATGACCGTCGAAGATGTCGACAAGGGCAACTACCGCCACCACATGCAGAAGGAGATCTTCGAGCAGCCCCGCGCGCTGGGCAACACCCTGGCGGGAAGGATCGGCAGGCACCGGGTGCTCGAGCACGCATTCGGCGTGAATGCCGGTGCCGTTTTCGACCGCACCCGGGCGGTCACCATCATCGCCGCGGGCACCAGCTACTACGCGGCCAGTATCGCCCGGTACTGGATCGAGGAGCATGCGGGCATTCCCTGCTCGGTGGAGATCGCCAGCGAATTCCGTTACCGCAAGCCCGTCGTCACTCCCGACAGCCTGTTCGTCACCATCTCCCAATCCGGGGAGACGGCGGATACGCTGGCGGCGCTGCGTGCCGCCAGGCCGCTGGGCTACTTCGCCACCCTCACGCTGTGCAACGTCGCCACCAGCTCCTGCGTGCGCGAGTCGGACCTGGCGCTGATGATTCAGGCCGGGCCGGAGATCGGTGTGGCATCAACCAAGGCGTTCACCGCGCAACTCACCGCCCTGGCGCTGTTGCTGGCGCTGCTCGGCCGGCGGCACGGGCTCGACGAGGGCAAGGAAAGCCGCCTGGTCGCGGGCCTGCGCGATTTGCCGGCCTGTGTCGAGCAGGCGCTCGCGCTCGACGGCCGCATCGGCGAACTGGCCGAACGCTTCGCCGACCGTCACCACGCGCTGTTCCTGGGCCGGGGCATCATGTACCCGGTGGCGCTGGAGGGAGCCCTGAAACTGAAGGAAATCTCCTACATCCACGCCGAGGGCTACCCGGCGGGAGAACTCAAGCACGGCCCGCTGGCGCTGGTGGACGAGGACATGCCGGTGGTTGCGGTGGCCCCGAACGACGAACTTCTCGAGAAACTGCAGTCAAACCTTCAGGAGGTGCGCGCCCGGGGCGGTGAACTGTTCGTTTTCGCCGACCGGAACACGGGCTTCCGTGACGGCCCCGGCATCACCGTCATCCCACTGCCGGAGGTCGACCCCCTGCTCGCGCCCATCGTCTACACCGTGCCGTTGCAGTTGCTGGCCTACCACGTGGCGGTACTGAAGGGCACGGATGTGGATCAACCGAGAAACCTGGCCAAGTCGGTGACGGTCGAGTAAAACCAGCGGGTGATGCTATGGAAACCTTTGTGTTCGCTGACGATCGAGAAGTACGGGGTGAAACTATGATGACTGTATTAGGCTGGAAAAGGAATTTGCGTTGCCTGGGGATGGCGTTTGTTACAGGTGGGACGATATTCGTTCTGGGCGAAGCGTTGATCTGGTGGATTCTGGAAGAGATCAAGATTTTCTATTCTTTGATCGCGACCATTCCCCTCTCGTTCGTCTTCTTTCACAATCGCATGGCGAAGCGATTGCGCAGGTAAGAAGAACCCGGGCCTTGCCTTGTCCGGGGTTTTTTCGTCGCACGTTGTCTGGATTTCTCGATGCTCTGCATCCGCAGTAGGCGAATAAAGGGGGTTAGCAAGGTGAGTTCCGTAAGTGGCAGCCCCGTTTTGCCGAATGGTTGGCATGTCATGCGCAACGCAATCTCGACGGCGCTTGCGTTTGTTCCGCCCGGCATCAGGAAAACAGCGGCTATCAGGCAACGGTCAAGCAGTCGTGGCTTGGGAACGGCACCCGTGTTTTGCGCTTTTCTTCTTGTTGCACTTGAGGCAGGCGCGGAGCCCGTCGGGCAGGTGGCCAAGGCACCGCAAGGCGAGTACGAGGGAACGGTCGAGAACGGTGTCCATGCCTACCGCGGCATTCGCTACGCCATGCCGCCAACCGGGCAGCGGCGGTGGCAGCCCCCGCAATCGGTGCGGAAGCATGAAGGAGTCCGGCAGGCACTCGAATTCGGGCCGGCCTGTCCCCAGGCGGGCTCCGACAGGCCCACCAACGAAGACTGCCTGACGCTCAATGTCTGGACGCCCGCTGTTGACGACAAGGCGCGCCCGGTGATGGTCTGGATTCATGGCGGCGGCTTCCGCGCGGGCTCCGGCGATGTGCCGGGCGAGCTGTTCGCGGCGCAGGGCGTTGTTTTTGTTTCCATCAACTACCGGCTCGGACCGCTCGGTTTCTTTTCGCATCCGGTCATCGGTAGCCCGGTTTCCAACTTTGGCCTGCTGGACATGGTCATGGCGCTCGAATGGGTGCGCGACAACATTGCCGCCTTCGGGGGCGACCCCGGCAGAGTAACCGTCTTCGGCGTGTCCGCGGGGGGGATGGCGGTGAGTCTGCTGCTGGTGAACGATGCGGCCGAAGGGCTGTTCCGCGGCGCCATCGCACAGAGCGGTTACGGAACCTGGGCCCTGCCGCGTACCGCGAACGCGCCCACACCCGCCCCGCTGGGGATGGACCTGAATCGTGGGGAGAGCGCGGAGTCGCTGGCACGGGAACTGATCGCACGCGTCTCTCCCGATGCGGAGACCGTGGACGAGATGCGCGCCCTTGACGCCATGGCGCTGATGGACGCTGTGGAGGGCTTTCACCTGCCCGTGGTGGATGGGGTCACGCTGCCGGAAGAGCCCGGCATTCTCTTCCTGGCCGGCCGGCAGCACGATGTGCCCGTCATCACCGGCGGCACCAGCTTCGACGGCAGCGTCATGCCGTATTCGGGAATCTCCCCGGAGGCCTTCGAGCGTATCTGGGGTGCGGACTTTCCGACCGCGCGGGCACTCTATCGGGCAGACTTCGATGCTGGCCCGGAACGGGGGGTCAAGCGCCTGTTCGGTGACAACCGCTATCTGCTCGCTGCGCGGACGCTCGCTCTCGGCATGGGGCGCAAGAACTCCCCAGCATGGCTCTATTACCTGGACCTGCCCGTCGCCGAACCCCTGGACGACTCGCCGGGCACTCCGCACGGTTTCGACGGGCGGTTGCTGTTTGCCGGGGCGGCTTTGCCGGATGCCCGGCAGCGGGCACTGGCGGAACGCCTGACCGGCTATTGGCTCGACTTCGCGCGTACCGGTAATCCGAATGACGACACCCGCCGCCAATGGCCGGACTACCGGGCGGAAGATGACCGGTGGTTGGTGTTCGGTGTCGAAGACGAGGTACGCAGGGGCGTGGTCCGGCAACGGCTCGATTTCATCGATGCCCGTTACCGGCAGAGAATCCGGGACGCGACGGAAGAAGCTGGCCGCCCGTAACCGTACGGCCGTGGTATGTGCGCTGCCTGTTTCCCCCAAGCGCAGCCGGCGTCTGGCTGTCCCGTTCCTGCTGGCAGGGAATCCTATTGGCGGAAGTGAATCGGCGAGACGTGGGTCGGGCTGAATTTCGACGGCGCAGCGGCCGCATTGCTCGGGCATACTATTCCCGGTAGCCGGGCCGTAACCATGGACGTCACCCACATTCTCGATGGCTTGAACGAGCCGCAGCGCGAGGCCGTGACGGCACCGCTCGGCAATTCGCTGGTGCTCGCCGGCGCGGGCAGCGGCAAGACGCGCGTGCTGGTGCACCGCATCGCCTGGCTGATCGAGGCGGAGGGGGTCTCGCCCTTCGGCGTGCTGGCCGTAACATTCACCAACAAGGCGGCCGCGGAGATGCGCCAGCGTATCGAGGCGCTGCTGGATATTCCGATGCGCGGCCTGTGGGTCGGCACCTTCCACGGCATCGCCCACCGGCTGCTGCGCATGCACTGGCAGGAGGCGAAGCTGCCGCAGAACTTCCAGGTGCTCGATGCGGACGATCAGCTGCGCCTGGTCAAGCGGGTCATGCGCGCCCTCGACATCGACGAGCACCGCTGGCCGGCGCGGCAGGCCACCTGGTTCATCAACAGCCACAAGGACGAGGGCCGCCGCGCGAAATCGCTGCCCGACGGCGACGACCTCTTCCAGATGACGCACAAGCGCATCTACGAGAATTACGAGGAACTCTGCAACCAGGGCGGGCTTGTCGACTTCGCCGAACTGCTGCTGCGCAGCCACGAGCTCTGGCTGGACAATCCGGAACTTCTCGCCCACTACCAGGGCCGCCTCGGGCACCTGCTGGTGGATGAGTTCCAGGACACCAATACCATCCAGTACGCCTGGCTGCGTGTACTGGCCGGATCCCGCGGCTGCGTGATGGCGGTGGGCGACGACGACCAGTCCATCTACGGCTGGCGCGGCGCCCGCATCGAGAACATCCGGCGGTATTCCGAGGACCTCAAGGATGTCGCCACCATTCGCCTGGAGCAGAACTACCGCTCGACGGGCAACATCCTGAAGGCCGCCAACTCACTCATACGCAGGAACGCCAGCCGGCTCGGCAAGGAACTGTGGACCGCCGGCGGGGACGGCGAGCCGATCCGGCTTTACGAGGCCTACAACGACCTCGACGAAGCCCGGTTCATCACCGAGCGGGCGCAGGCGGTCATCGAAACCGGCGGCAGCCCGGGCGATGTGGCGGTGCTGTACCGTTCCAACGCCCAGTCCCGGGTGATCGAGGAAGCGCTGATGCTGGCCGGGATCCCCTATCGCATCCACGGGGGGTACCGTTTCTTCGAGCGGGCGGAGATCAAGAACGCGCTTTCCTACATGCGGCTGATCCACGACCGGCATTCGGACCCGGCCTTCGAGCGGGTGGTCAACGTCCCGACGCGGGGCATCGGCGAGAAGACGGTGGAGGTTATCCGGCGGGAGGCGCGAGAGCGTTCCGTGTCCATGTGGCAGGCCTGCAAGGAAGCCATCGTGGACGCCAGGCTGCCCGGCCGTGCGGCCGGCTCGGTAGGCGCCTTCCTGAAGCTCATCGACGATCTTGCCGCAGCCTGTGAAGACCTGGAGTTGCACAAGCTGACGGAGCTGGTGGTCGGGAAAAGCGGGTTGCTGGACTTTCACGGGCGGGAGCCCGGCGAGCGGGGGCTCGCGCGCAAGGAGAACCTGCAGGAACTGGTGAACGCCGCGCGGCAGTTCACCGGCGAACTGGTATTCCCGCTGCAGGACGACGATGCCGCGGAAGTGTCGATGTTGCAGGAGTTTCTCGACCAGACGGCGCTGGATGCCGGCGAAGCCCAGGCGGGTTCCGGGCCGGCGGTGCAGCTCATGACCCTGCACTCGGCCAAGGGCCTGGAATTCCCGACCGTATTCCTGTCCGGCCTGGAGGAAGGCCTCTTCCCGCACCGCATGTCGGCCGAGGAGCACGGCCGCCTCGAGGAGGAGCGCCGACTCTGCTACGTGGGCATGACACGGGCGATGCAGCAGCTGTACCTGACCCATGCGGAAACCCGTCGCCTTCACGGCAGCGACTCCTACAACCGGCGCTCGCGCTTCGTCGATGAACTGCCCCACGAGCTGATTCAGGAAGTTCGCATGAAAACCGGGGTGGAGGTGCCGTTCGGCGTACCCCGGCGGCCGAAACGGCAAAAGCCGATGCAGGAAGACGGCGCGCTGCGCATCGGCCAGCGCGTGCATCACGCCAAGTTCGGCGATGGCTTCGTGCTGAATTGCGAAGGCTCGGGCGAACGCGCCCGGGTGCAGGTGAACTTCTCCGGCATAGGCGAGAAGTGGCTCATGCTGGGCTACGCGAACCTGCAGCCCTTGGACTGAGTCATTAGCCACAGCGAAGGCTCGAATTCGGTCAAACTCGTTTCGGACAGATTGGGCTCCGCGTATGATGATTGCCCCTTGGATTTCGAGCAGTTCCATGGTGTTCACAGTTTCAATGCCGTCGCCGGACCGCGAAGTTTCCGCTACGCGTGCGGGTCCAAAAACGGGGCCGGCGGAACCCGAAGTTCGCGGGCGCGATTTTTCGGCGCGCGTTGAAGTACCGATGCCCAGGTTTCTTTTCGATCGCCTGACCGATCACAACAAGGCGCCCCGCTGCCGCTACGAAACGGCACGCGGCATCGCCGAATTCGTTGCCGCACCGGCGCTCGCCCACGACTCCCAATCATTGCTGATTACCCGCCTGTTCAACCACATCGAGGTCGCTCTGGCTGATGCGGGACGCTTTCCGACCCACCATGTAGCCTTGTCCACGCGCCTTTTGAGCCCTGACGGGGCCTTCGAGCCCGATACCTCCATCTTTGTCGACCCGGTGCGCGCAATCCGGGCCGGGGAACTCGGGTTGGGCCCCGATGCGCAGGACATCTACCTGGACGTCGAGAAGGGGCACCCCATTCCGGACCTGGTGGCGGAAGTCGACCGGAGCGCGGATTCCTCCCACAAGCTTCTCCCATACTTTTGCATGGGCGTGCGCGAAGTCTGGACCTGGAATTCCGGGGACGGAGCGGTTATCTGGATTGCCGGCGACGGTGCGCAGCGGGAGCCGGCTCACGCGACAAGGAGCCGCGTATTCCCGGGATTGGACCGGGAAGGCCTTGATCGCCTGCTGGCTGCCGGGCTCGGCCGCGAGGAGCGGTTTCGCCTCTCCCGCGAGTTGGCGGGCCAGGTAGTGGCCAAGCGGCTGGAAGCCGAACAGGCGCAATGAGCGGCGGCCACCAACACCAGCACCCGCCCTCGGAGATGGCGCTTCGGGTCAAGGCCCTGGAGACGCTGCTCACCGACAAGGGCATTGTCGATGCCGGCGCCATGGACGCCATACTCGATTTCTACGAGCACAAGGTCGGGCCGCGCAACGGCGCGAGGGTGGTGGCCCGGGCCTGGGCCGACCCGGCGTACAAGGCCCGGCTGCTCGACGATGCGACTGCCGCCGTCGGGGAACTTGGCTTTCTCGGCATGCAGGGCGAATGCATGGTTGCCGTGGAGAACACCGATGCCGTGCACAACGTGGTGGTCTGCACCCTGTGCTCCTGCTATCCCTGGTCGGTGCTCGGGCTGCCGCCGGCCTGGTACAAGTCGCACGCGTACCGCAGCCGCGTCGTGCTGGAGCCCAGGGCGGTGCTGCGGGAATTCGGCGTAGACCTGCCGGATGAAACCGAGGTTCGGGTCTGGGACAGTACCGCGGAAGTCCGCTACCTCGTCCTGCCGCGCCGTCCCGAGGGGACGGCAGGCCTCCCTGAAGAGGAGCTTGCCGGCCTGGTGACCCGGGATGCGATGATCGGAACCGCAATTCCGGACGGCGCGCGTGGGGAGAATGGCGATGAGGGAGAGACGGCGGTATCCAGCGCCGAAGCACCGCCCTCGACGTCTGCCGAATGAACGGTGTACACGATATGGGGGGCATGCACGGATTCGGTCCTGTGGACCCCGCCGATGCGAACTCCTGGCACAGCGATTGGGAGGGGCGGGTTTTCGCGATCACCCTGGCGGCATCCGGAATTCTGCACGGGAGCATCGATCGCAGGCGTTTCGAACTCGAAACGCTGCCCCCGGTAGACTATCTGCGGGGCTATTTCCAGCGCTGGTACACCAGGCTGGTCAACGCCAGCGTCGTTTCGGGCGTCATCGGTGAGGCGGAACGGGCCGCCATCCAGCGCGGTGAACCCGTATCTGTAACCCGGGATCATGAACCGCTGTCCAGCGATGTGCTCCTGCGGCTGTTCGCTGCCGGGGCGCCGTCCCACAGGGAGATCGCATCCGAGCCGGCGTTCGCGCCGGGTGACGCAGTTCGCGCCAGGAACATTAATCCCGTCACCCATACCCGGCTGCCGCGGTACGTGCGCGGCAAGGCAGGTGTGGTGATCGCCCACCGCGGCGCCCACGTCTTTCCGGACTCCAATGCCGAAAACCTGGGGGAGGACCCGCGACACCTGTACGCGGTGCGTTTTGCGGCGACGGCGCTCTGGGGTGCCGAGGCCCCGGCCCGGGACAGCGTCACCCTGGACCTGTGGGAGCCTTACCTGGAAGCGGCCGCGTGAAAGCGGGCCCGACGGAGCCGGGCGCCGACCGGTTCGAAGAGGCCATGGCCTCCGGTCAGCGCATCTTCGATGAACCCTGGCAGGCCGAGGCGTTCGCGCTGGCGGTTCAGCTCCATGGTCAGGGCCTCTTCTCCTGGTCGGAATGGTCGGAAGCGCTCGGCGAAGAGATCGCGAAGCTCGCCGAACGGGGCGAGGAAAATTATTTCCTATGCTGGCTGAACGCTGTTGAAAGGCTGGTAGAGGGCAAGGCCGTCGCTTCGAGGACGGAGCTTGCCAGCATCGCCGATGCGTGGCGCGAGGCTTACCGGACCACTCCGCACGGCGCGCCCGTGCGACTCAGGCAGCCGTGAAGGCAGGCCAGACGGACAGTTCGAATACCGCAGCCGCCAGCAGGCTGAATCCAACCCAGGTGTTGTTCCGAAACGCTTTGAAGCAGGCTGCCGGTTCACGCTCACGGATGAGCACCTGCTGGTAGACGAAGCAACCCAGAATAGACCCGAGGCCGGCAGCGTACCACCAGCCGAATGAGCAAAGCATGCCGAGGGCGGCAAAGCCGACCAGGGCGCCGGCCTGCAGGACGCCTACCGCCAAGCGGTCGTGGCGGCCGAAAAGAATCGCCGTGCTCTTGACGCCGACTTTCAGGTCGTCGTCCCGGTCGGTCATGGCGTAGAGAGTGTCATAGGCGACGATCCAGGCGGCGCTCGCTGCGAAAAGCACCCAGCCGGCAGGCGGAACGCTTTCCGTCACCGCGGCGAACGCCATGAGGATGCCCCAACTGAATGCAACGCCCAGGCCGACCTGGGGCAGGTTCGTCCAGCGCTTCAGAAACGGGTAAACAACGGCGACGCCCAATCCGGCAATGGCCAGCAGGCGCGCGGCATCGTTGAGGAACAGCAACAACGAAGCCGTCGCCGCGCAAAGCACCGCGAACAGCCCCACTGCCTGGCCGAGGCTGACCTCGCCCGTGGCGAGGGGCCGGTTGCGGGTACGCGCCACGTGCGGGTCCACCTTGCGATCCGCGATATCGTTGATCACGCATCCCGCCGAACGCATCAGGAAGGTGCCGAGCACGAATACCGTGAGCAGCACGGCAGGCGGAACGCCCCCGGCCGCCAGCCAGAGCGCCGCCAGGGTCGGCCAGAGCAGCAGCAGGGTGCCGACGGGCCGGTCGAGGCGCATGAGGCGGAGATAGGGCCCGGGCCCCGTGACTGGACCGTGCTGCAGTTTCATGCCGCTCCCACGCGGATCGAACAAGATTTCCGTTTCCGGTCGAAACCGGGCGCCTACTCTCATCCTATAACCAATCACCATTCCGTGCGCCCGAGCGTACTGTCCGATGCAAGATGAGGGTGAAGCGGTGGGTTGATTCCAACGCGAAGTGAGGGTGAAGGGATGTCGGGCGCATCACTTTGGAATGATCGTGGACATCCAGACGCGGCGGCTTCGCACCATCGGCGTCGTCGGGGGCAACGAGGCGGTGGTCGTTGATCCCCGGGATCGGGACGGGGTTTCCACCGTCATTCGGGAACGCTGGTGCGCTTCGGCTATGTCACGCTCCGCAGGCGGGACAAGGGGGTGGTGTTGAAGTTTACGGTGGTCGCGGCCGGTCTTTCGCGCCGTCACCAGGGGTGCACATCACCGGTCCATTTCAGGAATGTTCCGGAATCCGCAAGGGTCATGGCGGCAATGACCTCGCGGCAGCCGCGCGCGCTCTCTTCCGGTTCGATATCGGCCACGTCGCCGGCCATCTCGGTTTTGACCCAGCCGGGATGCAAGGGTACGACGATGATGTTCTGGTCTTTCAGTTCGGTCGCCAGCCCCGTCATCAAACGGTTTACCGCGGCTTTGCAACTGGCATACGAGTAACCGATGACATGGTCGTACACGTGTGCGGCGACCTGGCTGGAAATAGTGACGATCTTCCTGTCGGACCCGGCCTGCACGTGGGGCAGGAACGCCTGGATGACACGGAACGGGCCCATGGCCATCACGTTGAACTCGTGGGCCCAGTTGTCGTAGTCCATGTTCTGGAAGGTCTGGGTGTCCAGTCCGCCGAAGATGCCCGCGTTGTTGATGAGCACGTCGATCGCGACGCCTGCGAGCGACGCGGCGCAATTCGTCACCGCTGCCGGGTCGCCCACGTCCATGGCGTGGACGGTAAGCATGCCGCCGCTTTCCGCTGCCAACGCCTGTAGCGGCCCGGCGCTGGCAGGGTCGCGCACCGTCGCATAAACCCGACCACCCTGTTGCGAGTACTGTTTGGCCAGTTCGAAGCCGATACCG
This sequence comes from Pseudomonadales bacterium, assembly GCA_963663395.1. Taxonomy (GTDB): domain Bacteria; phylum Pseudomonadota; class Gammaproteobacteria; order Pseudomonadales; family Azotimanducaceae; genus Azophilus. The sequence goes on along the minus strand of OY760226.1, from coordinate 511,090 downwards.
CGGGCGGCACCTGTAATGAGAATTGACGTCACTCCCTTTTCCCCATTCACCATTACTCAGCCGTTCAGATACTTGGTGAGCGTCTGATGAAAATGCCGTATGCGTATTTCCTGGTAGTTACCCAGGGTGGCGCCCGCCTTGTCCGTGGCCATGGCGCCTTCCTGGGCGGCCTGCATGTTGCCTGTGTCCTGGTCGAAGACGTGTCCGACGTAAGGGTCCATGCCGGGCACTTCAGTGTAGGAGGCTTCTGCCTTCAGCGGATACGGCTCTGCGGTTTCCACGGGGGAGCCGTCCGTGGGGCGTGTTTTCAGCAGGATCAAGTCAAACAGCGCCTTGTCGTGCTGCATGCCCAGAGGACGGAAACGGTACACGATGGGGAACGTCACGCCGGAGAAAAACTGTTGGTTGGGGAATACGAAATAGGCGATTGAGTCCACGATTTCCGAGTCGCTCACGTCAGACAGGTCGGGCCCGGTTTCGCTGACGCTGTCGCGAAAATGCTGGGCCATCACCTGCCGGGCCGTGCCGCCTTCGGGTACCTTCAGCTCGGCGCCGACATCGTCGCGGTCGCCGATCAGGAACAGGTCCAGTATCTCCTGCTCGGTGAGCGACTCTTCCAGGAATGCGCTGGGTGTGCCGGCCACGTTGATCAGCCTGCTCACATGGTTGCCGTAGCAGTCGTACTGGGTGTTGGCATCGCCGTTGGTGCGCATCAGCTGGCTGTGGGTTTCCATCACGTGGTAGGCCTCCAGAAAGGCTTCGGAGGCGATCTTCCAGTTGCAGTTGAGCTCTTTCTGTATGTGTTGCGCGACGTAGCGCTGCTCGAACACGCTGCTGTCGATGTGGTCCGGCAGAGGCGCAAGATATTCCAGCAGCGGCACGGCGTGCGGGTCGAGGTTGATGAATACGAAACCGCCCCACAGTTCTGCCCGCACGCCGGACAGCCTCGTCTCGCCCTGGTTCACATGTGGAAAGTCCCACTCGCAGGGAAACGATTTCAGGGTGCCGTCCAGGCCCCAATCCCAGCCGTGGTAAGGGCAGCGCAGGCTCGTGCTGCAGCCGCTGGTGAACGATGGCTTGAGCTTTGTGCCGCGATGCATGCAGGCGTTGCGATAGGCCTTGATCTCGCCGCTTTCGGTGCGCAGCACGATCACCGAGTAGGGGCCCACGTCGTAGATGTAGTAGTCGCCTGCCTCGGGAATGTGTTCCTCGCGGCAGGCCCACTGCCAGGTTCTGGGCCATAGCTTGGCGATTTCCTCGTCGAAGAAGGCGCGGTCGGTATAGCGGGAAAAGGAAATGTCCTCGGAGCCGAGATACTCGTAATTCTGGGTAGTCAGATAATCGGGGACGCGGCGACTGTCGCGTGCCAACAGGTCTTGAACCGACACGCCGGGACAACGCGCGGCGCCGGGCCTGTTTGATATTGATTCCGCCATGGTTTCCCTGCTCGATGGCTGCGCCGCATACTATATGGAGGGGAACGTTCTTTCACCAACGCGGCAAAGCGGCCGGACAGGGATTACAGCCATGGCATCAAAGGGCCTGCCGGGACTGCGGGGTACCGATCACATCGGCTTGACGGTTCCCGACCTGGATGAGGCAGCGGATTTTTTCGAGAACGTGCTCGGGCTCGAGCCGTTCTACGAACACGGGCCGTTCGGGTCGGAAGACGAAGACTGGATGCAGGACATGCTGAACGTGCATCCGCGTGCGGTCATTCGGCGCGTACGCCACTATCGCTGCGGCTTCAACACCAACATCGAGCTGTTCGAGTACGAGGCGCCCGGCCAGCGTCGCGAGATGCCCAGGAACAGCGACTGGGGAGGGCATCACATCGCCTTGTATGTGGACGACTTCGACGCGGCGATGACGCACTTGCGCGGCCATGACGTGCACTTGATGCCCGGTGGCGGCGGGCCTGAAATCGACGAGGGCCCCGAAGCCGGACTGCGCTCGTGCTATTTTCTCACGCCCTGGGGCATGCAGATGGAGCTGATTTCCTATCCGCGGGGCAAAGGCTACGAACGCGACACAGAGCGCCGTCTCTGGGACCCGCGCAGCGCGCCCGATTCCGTCGATTGATGTTGCATCAATTGACATTGACATGATCCATACAACCAGCCTCGGCACCCTTGCGCGCCCGGGGGAAACTCTCATTGATTTTTCGGGACTGCCCAAGTAGGTTAGCGCCCCCTTCGAGAAAGGCAGACCCCGGGCTCCCCCATGAAAAAGTGGCAATGCATCGTTTGCGGATGGATTTACGACGAGGCCGAGGGGTTCGATGAGGAAGACATTGCGCCGGGCACGCGCTGGGAGGATATCCCGGAAGACTTCGTGTGTCCCGAGTGCGGCGTCAGCAAGGAAGACTTCGAGATGATCGAAGTCGGCTGAGCCGGCGACACCTACCCTACCAACCGCATCTATCGGTCGCGGTCGAATCGCTCAGACGGCGATGTGGCCGGTATCGGCGGGCGCCCAGGCCCGTAACAGCGCTTCGGCATCTTCCGGCGCTTCCTTGAGCAACCTCCTGCCTTCCCGGGTGACCTCTTCGATCAGGTGGGCGTGACGGGTGAGGTCTGCCACGCGGAACTGCGTGTCTCCAGTCTGGCGCGTGCCCATGATCTCCCCGGGGCCGCGCAGCTTCAGGTCCTGCTCGGCGATATAGAAACCGTCCCGGCTTTCCCGGATGACCTTCAGCCGTGTGCGGCCGGTCTCGCTCAGGGCATCGGTGTACAACAGCAGGCAATGGCTCTTTTCGGTGCCGCGGCCGATCCTGCCGCGTAGCTGGTGAAGCTGGGCGAGCCCCAGCCGTTCCGGGTTTTCGATGACCATGAGGGTGGCATTCGGCACATCGAGCCCCACCTCGATGACGGTGGTGGCGACCAGCAACCGGTAGCCGTTGTCGTGGAATCGGGCCATGACCTTGGCCTTCTCGTCGCTCTTCATGCGCCCGTGGATCAGCCCGACGCCGATCCCCGGCAGGCGTGCCTTGAGTGTCTGCCAGGTCGCCTCCGCCGACTGGGCCTGAAGCTGGTCGGAGTCTTCAATCAGCGTGCACACCCAGTAGGCCTGCCGTCCCGCGGCCAGTACCCGGGCGATGCGCTCGAGCACTTCGTCCCGCCGGTCGGCGCTGATCAGCCGCGTCTCTATGGGCTGGCGCCCGGCGGGCAGCTCATCGATGGTGGAAACGTCCATGTCGGCATAGAGCGCCATGGTCAGCGTCCGCGGTATGGGTGTTGCCGTCATCACCAGTTGGTGAGGGGTTCTGCCCTTGGCGCGCAGCGCCATGCGCTGATGCACGCCGAAGCGGTGCTGCTCGTCGACGATGGTCAGCGCCAGATTGGCGAAATTCACATCGTGCTGGAACAGCGCATGGGTGCCCACGGCGACCAGCGCCTCCCCGTCGGCGAGAGCCTGGAGCCTGGCCTGGCGCTCCTTCTTTTTCAGGCCGCTGGTCAGCAGCACCACGCCGATGCCCAGGGGGGTCAGCCACTCGGAGAAGTTCAGGTAGTGCTGCTCGGCGAGTATCTCGGTCGGCGCCATCAATGCGGTCTGCGCCCGGTGCTCGGCGGCGCGGATGGCGGCGAAGGCGGCAATCACCGTCTTGCCGCTGCCCACGTCGCCCTGCAGCAGCCGCAGCATGGGCGTCGTCAGCGTCAGATTGTTCAGTACTTCCGTTACTACCCGGCGTTGCGCCCCGGTCAGTTCGAAACCCAGGTTCTTCAGCAGCGTTCTGCCGAGCTGCTGGGAGCGGGGCAGCGGCATGGCGACCTGCTGCGCGCGCCGGCTCTGCCGGTAACGCATGACCAGGTAATAGGCGGTCAACTCGTCCCGGGCGATGCGTTCCTGGGCCGCCTCGATGTCTTCATTGGTCGCCCCGGACGGCGGCCGGTGCAGATAAAGCAGGGTCCTGTACGGGGCGGCCTCGTCCTCGGGCCAGCCCATGTCCAGCAGTTGCCCGGTAAGCGCCCGCAGCCGGCCCTGGTTCAGCCCTTTGGTGGTTGGATACACGGGCGTGAGCCGGCCCTCCAGCGGCGGCGGTTCGTCGCCGAAGACCCGGTACTCCGGGTGGGCCATTTCCATCCCCTTGGGGCCGAACCTCGCTTCGCCGAAGCAGCGCACGTGGTGACCCACTTTCAGGCTGTCGAACTGGCGCCTGGCGAAATGGAAGAAGCGCAGCGTCAGGTGGCCGGAGGGGTCCTGCAGCGTGACCAGCCAGCTCCGCCGCCGGCCGAAGGCGATGCGGCTCTCGACCACCTGCCCCTCCACCAGGCATTGTCGGCCCGGCTGCAACTGGTTCAGGGGAACGGTGCGCGTGCGGTCCTGGTACCGATACGGCAGGTGCAAGAGCAGATCGATCAGCCGGTGTACGCCAAGCCGCCCGAGCGTATCGGCGAGGCGGGGGCCGACGCCCCGCAAATCGGTGACCGGGGCGTCGCCGGGCTGGTTGCTGTCGTTGCGTGTAGTCAAACTGCCGGGCTCGCAATTCTCTCGATAGCCACGCGCTAGTGTCCTGTCCGGTTAATTCCTTGCATTTCAGAGCTCGCTCGGCGCGTCAATGCAAGGCGCGGCCCGCAGCCAATATCGAGCATATTGGCAAGGGTCGCAACACCGCAGTGACGCGCCGAGCGAGCTCCCGGAGGGCGCGCCGCACGCTGAAATACAAGGAATTAACCGGACAGGACACTAGGGTGGAAAAGCCTGCCGGGACCGGGGCTCTCAGCCCTCGAGTACCAGAATGCCGTCGACCTCCACCTGCGCTCCGCGGGGCAGGCTGGCGACGCCGACGGCAGCCCGGGCGGGGTACGGTTCGTCGAAGAACTCCACCATCACGGCGTTCACCGCCGGGAAATTTCCCATGTCGGTGAGATAGACCGTGAGTTTCACCGCATCGGCCGTCGTGCCGCCGGCCGCGCCGATGACGGCTGTGAGGTTGCGGAACACCTGGCGCGCTTCCGTCTCGAAGTCCGGTGCCACAAGTTCCATCGTTTCAGGGTCGAGGGCTATCTGGCCGGACAGGTAAACGGTGTTGCCGGAGCGCACGGCCTGGGAATACGCGCCGATCGCGGCGGGCGCGTCGGCGGTGGAAACGGGCGCGCTCACTGGTGCGTGCGGCGCATGGTGATGACGTTGGGAACGGCGCGCAGGCGCCGCATCACGCGGGCCAGGTGAATGCGGTCGGAAACGGTCACCACCACCACCACGGAACTGACGCGGGCATCGCGCTCTTCCACGTTGATGCGGTCGACGCCCGCGTTCACGGCGGCGATGGTCGCCGCCAGTTCGGCGATGACGCCCTTCTTGCGGTTGACCTCGATGCGCAGCGCCGTCGTGAACTCCTGGTCGGTGGTTGCCGCCCAACGGGCCGGAATGGTCTGCTCGGGCTTGCGACGGCCGATCTCGCGCATGTTCTTGCAGGATTCCATGTGCACGACGAGACCCTTGCCCTGGGTCATGTGCCCGACGATGGAATCGCCCGGAACCGGGCCGCAGCAACGGCCGTAGGTGACCACGAGGCCCTCCCCTTCGTGCACCGCCATGGGCCCCTCGTGCTCGACGGGAACCGCCTCGAATTTCGAGTCGTCCGCGGCGAGCAGCCGCTGGGCCACGGCATAGGCCATGACCTCGCCGTGGCCGATGGCCTGCAGCACCTCGTCGAGCTTGCGCACGCCGAACTCCTTGAAAACCCGCCGCAAGCGCCGGAAATCCAGCTCCTTGATGCTGGTGCCCGCGTTGGTGAGCGAGCGGTTCAGGAGCCGCCGCCCCAGCATGATCGACTCGGCCCGCTCCTGGTTCTTGAGCGACTGGCGGATGGCGGCCCGGGCCTTTCCGGATACCGAGAAACTCAGCCAGTCGGGGCTCGGCTTGGCGCCCTTGGCCGTGATGATCTCGACGCTCTGGCCGCTCTCGAGCTGTTGCGACAACGGCGCCAGCGCCCGGTCGATGCGGCAGGCGATGCAGTGGTTGCCGATGTCGGTGTGCACCGCGTAGGCGAAATCCACCGCGCAGGCGCCGCGGGGCAGCTCCATGATGTCGCCCTTGGGGGTGAACACGTACACATCGTCGGGGAACAGGTCGATCTTCAGGCTGTCGATGAACTCCAGGGGGTTGCCGGCCCGTTGCTGCAGTTCCATGAGGTCCCTGACCCAGCGCCGGGCGCGCTGCCCGCCCCGGGTCTTCTCTTCCCGGGCCTTGTAGAGCCAGTGCCCGGCAATGCCGTGGTCGGCGACTTCCGCCATGTGGGTGGTGCGGATCTGCACCTCGATCGGCACACCGTGCATGCCGAACAGCGTCGTGTGCAGCGACTGGTAGCCGTTGATCTTGGGAATGGCGATGTAGTCCTTGAACCGTCCAACCACCGGTTTGTAAAGGTTGTGCACGATGCCCAGCGAGCGGTAGCAGCCGTCTTCATCGCTGACGACGATGCGGAAGCCGAATACGTCCATGATGTCTTCGAAGGACTTCTGCTGGGACTTCATCTTGCTGTAGATGGAGTAGATGTGTTTTTCGCGGCTGGTTACCGTTGCCTCGATGCCTTCCGCCTCCAGCGCCGCCTGGATGGACTGGTGCAGTTTCGAAAGCAGCGCCTTGCGGTGCCCCCGGGCCTTCTCCACCCGGCGGCGGATGCTTTCGGCGCGCAACGGATGGAGCGCGGCAAAGCCGAGGTCTTCGAACTCCACCATGACGTTGTGCATGCCGAGGCGGTTGGCGATGGGTGCGTAGTAATCGAGGGTCTCCCGGGCGATGCGCTTGCGCTGCTCCCGGGACATGACGCCGATGGTGCGCATGTTGTGCAGCCGGTCGGCGATCTTGACCATGATGACGCGGATGTCCTTGGCCATGGCCAGGGCCATCTTCTGGAAGTTCTCGGCCTGGGCCTCGGCGCGGCTCTCGAACATGATGGCGAGTTTCGAGACGCCGTCGACGAGGCGGGCCACCTGCTTGCCGAAGCGGTTGCCAAGCGTCGACTTGGCCACTGCCGTGTCTTCGATCACGTCGTGCAGCAGGGCGGCCATGATGGTCTGGTGATCCATGCGCATCTCGGCAAGGATCATGGCGACGGCCAGGGGGTGGGAAATGTAGGGATGACCGGTGCGCCGGTACTGCCCCTCATGGGCGCTTGCGGCGTAGTCGTGCGCCCGGCGCACCTGGGCGACCTGTTTTTCCGGCAGGTAGGAGCCGAGAACCTTTGTGAGTGAATCTATCGTGCAGGGGGCAGCGATCTCGTCGCGCCGGGCGGTCTCCGCGAGTCGCGAGACGAAGTAGGACTCAGAGGTCGCCGTCTCCGCTGTCGTCATCTCCAACGCCGAAAGTCACTTGCAGTTCGTCATCCTGAGTGCGGGCTTCCTGCTCGTCAAGAATCTCGTGACTGACGAGCCCTTCCGCGATCTCCCGCAAGGCGATGACGGTGGGTTTGTCGTTCTCCTCCGGCACCATGGGCTCCGCGCCGAACTCGCGCATCTGTCGCGCGCGCCGGGTGGCCAGCATGACCAGTTCGAAGCGGTTGTCTACGTTTTCGAGGCAATCTTCTACGGTGACTCGTGCCATCGGTTCTCTCTGGAGTGGAAGCAAACGATCAATTCTAAATCCGCCTATAGTTTAAGACAAGAGATGGTCGATCAGGTTCCGGTGGCGATCACTCTGCACAAGGCGGCTCAATCGTTCGGCGCGAACGATGGCCTGCAGGTCTTCGAGAGTGGAATCGAAATCGTCATTGACCACGAAGTAATCGTAGTCCCGGTAGTGGGAGATCTCGGCGCGGGCTTCCCGCAGGCGGCGCTCGATGATCTCCATGGTGTCTTCGCCCCTGGCGACGAGGCGCTGCCTGAGCGCCTCCTTGGAGGGTGGTGCGATGAAGATGCTGATCGTCTCCGGCGCCGTGCGGCGTACCTGGGCCGCGCCCTGCCAGTCGATTTCGAGAATCACGTCGCGGCCGGCGGCGCGGTCGCGCCGCACGTTTTCGAACGCCGTGCCGTAGTGGTGCCCGAATACCAGGGCGTGTTCGAGAAAACCCCCTTCCCCGGCCATTTCCAGGAACAGGTCCTGGCCGATGAAATGGTAGTTGACGCCTTCTTTTTCCGTGGGACGGCGGGGCCGGGTGGTGTGCGAGACGGATACGCTCAGGGCCGGGTCGCGTTTCGCCAGCGCCCGCACGAGGCTCGTCTTGCCGGCGCCGGAGGGCGCCGAGATAGCGAAGAGAAGGCCTTTGGCCGCCCCGCTCATTCGACGTTCTGCACCTGCTCGCGGATCTGCTCGATGATCACTTTCAGGTCGACGGCCCGGGTAGACATTTCCGGCAGAAGCGATTTCGCCGCCAGGGTATTGGCCTCGCGCATCAGTTCCTGGCAGAGAAAGTCCAGGCGGCGGCCATGGGGGCCGGGCCCGTCCTGCTGGGCTTTCGCCTCCTCCACGTGGATGCACAGCCGGTCGAGTTCCTCGGCCACGTCCGCTTTCTGCGCGAGCATTGCGATCTCCTGTTCCAGGCGCCCCGGGTCGACATCGACGGCAAGCTCGCGCAGGCGCTCGTTCAGCCGATTCTGCACATCCTGCGCGATTCCCCGGGCCAGGCCCTGGAGTTCGCCCACGGTCTCGCCTACGGAGTGGAGCCGCGTGGCGATCGCCTCCCGCAGCTCACCGCCTTCCCGCCGGCGTTCCTCGATCAGTGCATCCAGGGCTTCCCCGAACAGTTCGATGACCTCGGGGCCGCATTGCTCCGGGTCCATGGCGGCCGGTTCGCCGAGCATGCCCGGCCAGCGCAGCAGGTCCATGGGGTTGGGGGAGTGGATCTCCGGCGCGTCCCGGCGCACCTGTTCCAGAACGGCCAGAAGCTTGAGCATGAGGGGGCGGTTCAGTTCCGTGACGCCGGCTTCCGCCTTGCTCTCTGCCTTGAGCGAGCAGTCCAGCTTGCCGCGCTGGAGCAGGCGGCGGGCCCTGTCGCGCAACGGCGCCTCCAGCGAGCGGAGCTGCTCGGGCATCCGAAACAGCGTCTCGAGGTAGCGGTGGTTGACCGACCTCAGTTCCCAGACGAGCTGCAGCTCCGGCGTTTCGGCCTGGCGCCGCGCGAATGCGGTCATGCTGTGCAACATGGCGGAAGTTTAACCCGGATAGGGACGGGCGCGGTTGCCGGCGGCCCGTATAATGGCCGGCGGCGGGCTGGAGAAGTAGATGAGCGAACGTCCTAGCGGCCGGGCGGCGGACGAGCTGCGCCCGGTGAAGATAACCCGAGGGTACACAAAGCACGCAGACGGTTCCGTGCTGGTCGAGTTCGGCGACACGAAAGTGATCTGCACGGCGTATGCGGAAGACTCCGTGCCGTACTTCATGCGCGGCAAGGGCCGGGGCTGGGTGACCGCGGAATACGGCATGCTGCCGGGCGCGACCCACACCCGGGGCGACCGGGAGGCGGCGCGCGGCAGGCAGGGCGGGCGCACGCTGGAGATCCAGCGCCTGATCGGGCGTTCCCTGCGCGCCGCGGTCGACAGCCTTCGGCTCGGCGAAAAAACGGTGCGCATCGATTGCGATGTCATCCAGGCCGACGGCGGCACGCGCACGGCGGCCATCACCGGCGCTGCCGTGGCGCTCCGGGATGCGCTGATCGAGATCGGCCGCGGGGCCGCGTTCCGGCAGTTCGTGACATCGGTTTCGGTCGGCATCTGGCGGGGCGAGGCGGTGCTCGATCTCGATTACGCCGAGGACTCCACCGCGGAGACGGACATGAACGTGGTGCGGCTCGCCTCGGGGGGCATCGTGGAGATCCAGGGCACGGCGGAAGGCGCGCCGTTCAGCGATGCGGACCTTGCCCGGCTGCTGGAGTTGTCCCGCAAGGGCACTGCCGAGTTGCTGGCTATCCAGAAAAACGGATAGGCGGGTGACGGACTACTCGGACAAGCAGGCCTTCATCGAATTGATGGTCGAGCAGGAGGTGCTGCGATTCGGCGATTTCGAGCTCAAGTCAGGCCGGCGCAGCCCGTATTTTTTCAACCTCGGCGCGATCAGCGACGGCGTGGCCCTCGCGGCGCTCGGCGAGTTCTATGCTGACGCCCTGGTCGCGAACGGTCTCGAGTGTGATGTGCTGTTCGGGCCCGCCTACAAGGGCATACCGATAGCGGTTGCCGCCGGTGTGGCCCTGGCGCGGCGGGGCATCGACATCGGGGTTGCGTTCGACCGCAAGGAAGCCAAGGACCACGGCGAAGGGGGCGTACTGGTCGGCGCGAGCCTCGTCAACCGACGCGTGGTGCTGGTGGACGATGTGGTCACGGACGGCGCCACGAAGGAGGAAGGAGCCCGGTTGATTGCCGCCCAGGGCGGCGAACTGACGGGCTTGCTGATCGCTCTCGACCGCCAGGAGAAGCTGAACGCCGACGAGACGGCTTTTGCGGTGTTGCGGTCCAGTCTCGGCGTCCCGGTTTTGAGCATCGCGGCGCTGCAAGACGTGATCGCCTGGCTCGACAGGTCTGCGGGGCAGGACGAGGAGCGCATCGGTCTGGTCGCGTCGATCAAGGCCTATCGCCACCGGTACTGCGCACTTTAAAGGTAAATGCGCCTGCGACGGTGTTTCTCAGGCTGCGCAGGCTTGCGGACAGACTGACGAGAAGCTGGACGAATTCCCCGGCGCATAGACCCTGTGCGCGTAGTTATCGATGTGTTGGACTGTTCTGCGTCTACGGCGTCGCGGGATCGCCGGTGATCTTCGTTCCCACACCTGCGTTCGTGAAGATCTCCAGCAACAGCGCGTGGGGCACCGTGCCGTCGATGATCTGAACGCTTGTCACCCCGCCCGCCACCGCGTTCAGCGCACATTGCACCTTGGGCAGCATGCCGCCGCTGACGGCGCCCTTGTCGATCAGGGCCTGCGCCTGGGTGGCGGTCAGGCTGGCGACGGTTTCGCCGTTGTCCAGAATCCCGGCGGTGTTGGTCAGCAGCACGAACTTCTCGGCATCGAGCGCCCTGGCGATGGCATCGGCCACCAGGTCGGCGTTGATGTTGTAGGACTCGCCGTCCGGCCCCACGCCGATGGGCGCAATCACCGGGATGAAGCCGGAATGGGTGAGCGTGTCGAGCACGCGGGCGTTCACCGCGCGCACCTCGCCGACATGGCCGATGTCGATGATTTCGGAAGGTTTGGGGTCGGCGCGGGAGAGCTTGAGCTTGGAGGCTTCGATGAGGTTGCCGTCCTTGCCGGTGATGCCCACCGCGCGGCCGCCCTGCTGGTTAAGCAGGGAGACGATTTCCTGGTTGACGAGGCCGCCCAGCACCATTTCCACCACGTCCATGGTGGCGGCATCGGTGACCCGCATGCCGTCGACGAAACGGGTGGGAATATTGAGCTTCTCGAGCAGGGCGCCGATCTGCGGGCCGCCGCCGTGCACGATGACCGGGTTCATGCCGACCAGCTTCATGAGCGCCACGTCCCGGGCGAAGGTGGTCTTCAGGTGTTCGTCCACCATGGCGTTGCCGCCGTACTTGATGACGATGGTCCATCCCTGGAACTCGCGGATGTACGGCAGCGCCTCGGTCAGGACCGAGGTGACGTTCTGCGCCTGTTTTTCAGAAACGGGCATGATCGGTCACAGGAACCTGAGCGACGGGTCGACCGCGTCCAGCTGCGCCTGGAAGGTGTGCTGGATGCGTTCCAGCGCGGGCTCGCCGTCGGCCTCGAAGCGCAGCGTGAGCACGGGGCTGGTGTTGGAGGCGCGGATCAGGCCCCAGCCGTCTGGATAGTCCACGCGCAGGCCGTCGATGGCGGTGATCGCGCCGTCGCCGAAGTCGGCCTTGCGGGACAGCGCCTCGATAATCTCGAACTTTCGTGTATCCGTGGTGCTGATTTTCAGCTCGGGTGTCGAACTGGTCTCGGGAAACCGATCGAATATCGCATCGATGCTGCCGTTCTGCGCCGCATCGGCGCCGAGAATCTCCAGCAGGCGCGCCGCGGAGTAGAGCGCATCGTCAAAACCGTACCAGCGCTCGCTGAAGCAGATGTGGCCGCTGAACTCGCCGCCGAGCAGGGCGCCGGTCTCGCGCAGTTTGGCCTTGATGTGGGAGTGGCCGGTGCGGCTCATGATGGGCTCGCCGCCGAGCTGGCGCACCAGATTGCCGAGGCGGTGGCTGCACTTCACGTCGTAGACGATGCCGGCGCCCGGGTTGCGCGCGAGAATGTCCTGCGCGAACAGCATCATCAGCACGTCCGGCCAGACGATGCGGCCGCCGCGGGTGACCAGGCCGATGCGGTCGCCGTCGCCGTCGAAGGCGAGGCCGCAGTCGGCGCCTTCCGTCCGTACGGCGGCGAGCAGATCGGTCAGGTTAGCGGGGTCGGCGGGGTCCGGATGGTGGTTGGGAAAATCGCCGTCGATGTCGCAGTAAAGCTCGATGACCTGACAACCCAGTTCGCGCAGGAGTTGGGGCGCCACGCCGCCGGCCACGCCGTTGCCGCAGTCGACCACCACCTTGGGGGGATGGGCGATTTTCACATCCCCCAGTATGCGGTCGATGTAGCGGCGGGTGATGCCGGCCTGGCTGAGGCCGCCCGCGCCCTGGCTGAAGGCGCCCTGGTCGATTCGGGTTTTCAGGTTGGCGATGGCATCCCCGGCCAGCGCCTTGCCGCCGAGCATCATCTTCAGGCCGTTGTACTCGGAGGGGTTATGGCTGCCGGTGATCATGACGCCGGCGCCGGTGTCCAGTTCGTGGGTCGCGAAATACAGCAGCGGCGTCGGCACCTGGCCGGTGTCGATCACGTCGAGGCCGCCGGCGTTGAGGCCGCTTGCGAGGGCGTCCTTCAGGCTCGGGCTCGAATGGCGGCCGTCGTAGCCGACCGCGACGCGCGACTGGCCGCACTCGACTGCCTCGGCGGCGTAGGCGCGGCCGATGACGCGGACGACGTCTTCGGTGAGATTACGGCCGACGATGCCGCGGATATCGTAGGCGCGGAAAATGGTGGGATCGAGGAGCATCGTTCAACTTGCCCTCGACTCCCGGTCCGCGCCCACCAGCGGGGCGGAGAATATCTCGGCGATGTGGCGAATCAGCCCCTGCGCCAGGGACTGCTTGCTCTGGAAGGGCAGCGCCAGTTCGCCGTCGGCCCAGATGAGGGTGGCGGCATTGCTGTCGCTGTTGAAACCGATGCCCTTGCGCGATACGTCGTTGACGACGATGGCGTCGAGGTTCTTGCGGCGGCGCTTGTCGCGGGCGTGCTCAAGTACCTTGTGGGTTTCCGCGGCAAAACCGATCACCACCGGCCGTTCCGGCAACGCCGCGATCGAGGCGATGATGTCCGGGTTCTCCTCGAAAGCCAGCTCGAATCGCTCTCCGACCGACTCCTTCTTGATCTTCTGCCCGGTCGCCCTTGCGGGGCGGAAATCTGCAACCGCCGCGACACCGATGAAGAGATGCTGCTTCGCGATGCGCTCGTGCACGGCATCGTACATGTCCTGTGCGCTGGTCACGCCGATGACGTCGACACCGGGCGGCGGCGGGAGTATGCAGGGGCCGGAGACCAGGGTGACCTCGGCGCCGGCAGCCGCGGCGGCGGCCGCCATGGCGTAACCCTGCTTGCCGGAACTGCGGTTCGTGATATGGCGCACGGGGTCGATGGCTTCCTCGGTGGGCCCGGCGGTGACCAGCACGCGCATACCGTCCAGGCAGCGCGCCGCAAAGCTCTGGCGGATAACCTCGAACAGGTCTTCCGGCTCGACCATGCGCCCGGGCCCGGTTTCGCCGCAGGCCTGTTCCCCTTCCGCCGGACCGACCAGCACCCGGCCGTCGCGCCCGAGGGTGTTGACGTTGCGTTGTGTGGCCGGAGCGCGCCACATGGCCTGATTCATGGCGGGCGCCAGGATGATCGGCGCCTCCGTTGCCAGGCATAAGGTCGAGAGCAGATCGGGCGCGAGGCCCTGGGCCAGCGTTGCCATGAAATGCGCCGTAGCCGGCGCCACCACGACCAGGTCGGCCCAGCGCGCCAGTTCGATGTGACCCATGGCGGCCTCGGCTTCCTCGTCCCAGAGGTCGTCGCGTACGGGGCGGCCGGAGACGGCCTGCAGGGTGGTGGGCGTGACGAATTCCAGGGCGCCGCGGGTCGGCACGACCTGCACGTCTGCGCCCGCCTGGCGCAAGAGTCTTACAAGGATTGGGGTCTTATACGCGGCGATTCCGCCCGTGACCCCAAGCAGAATGTGCTTTCCGGAAATGTCCATGGGTTCATAGTAGCAGTAATGGGCGGTGACTCGAATATCCCTCAGGGCGCTGCGATTGCCGCCGTCGGGGCGTCAAGCGCTGTATCCAAAGCGCATTCCATCGGGCATTTCGAACTCGCCGCCGTAGGGAAACACCGTTGATTACCTGGTCTGGCCCTCGGCGACGATGAAGTGAGCCGGAATTCCATCAGGGACTGGCCTATCTCGGAGCGGCCGCGCGAGCGGCTGCTCGCCGCCGAACCTGATCGGCTGAGCGATGCCGAGTTGCTGGCGGTGCTGCTGCGTACGGGCACCCGCGACTACAGCGCGCTGGCCCTCGGGCATCGGTTGTTGTCGCGCTACGGCTCCATGCGCGCCGTGATCGATGCGCCGACCCGCATGCTGCTCGGCGACGAGGGGCTCGGGCCGACAAAGGTCGCGAGCCTGAAGGCCGTCTTGCCAATCACCGCAAGGTACGCCGCCTGCGGGCTGATCCACGGGCGCGCGTTTGCTGGTTCGCAGGACGCCGTGCTCTTCCTCACCGCCGAATTCGGCGGGCTGGAGCGGGAAGTGTTCGCCTGCCTGTTCCTGGACACCCGGCACCGGCTGCTCCGGTTCGAGAAGCTGTTTCTCGGGTCGGTGGACCGGGCCAACGTCTACCCGCGGGAGATCGTCAAGCGGGCGCTTTCCTGCAATGCGGCGGCAGTGATCTTTGCGCACAACCACCCGTCGGGGATCGCCGAGCCGTCGGTGGCGGATATCGAGTTGACGGAGCGGCTGGTGAGTATCCTGAAGGAACTGGACGTGCGGGTGCTGGATCACCTGGTGGTCGGGGGGGAAAGGACGGTGTCGATGGCGGAGCGAGGGTTGGTGTAGCAGTTATTCAAGTAGCCGGTTATCGCTGACTCGTCGAAACAACACAAGCGGTGTATCGGGCACAGGAAAATCATTGGCTCCCGTTTGAGTTGTGGCTGCGAGTCGACAACGGATTGGTTGGTACGAGTCACTGCTCCGTTTCGTTCATGCAAATTCAAGCCGATATTGAGACCCTTGCCGTTGTGCGCTCACAACTACAGTATCGTTGGCCGCGGGGAGTACGGGTTGGTGGCAAATAAGGGGCGCCGGAGCGGCAATCAGTGGGGTTCGACTCTCAGGGCTCACGAAATCGCGCTTTCCTTATGGGACGATTCCTTTCTCGCGGAGCGATTCGTCAAGCTTGTAATTCGTGCGACAGTATTTCGGCAAGTTTTCTAGCATGCCGGGGCCTTATCCACTTGACGCGCTCGAATCGCCAATGGTACTGACGGAATCGAACACCTGATCCAGTAATTCTGCCAGTTTGGCCTGAGTTAGAAATGTGATGCTGAGAATCTCATTTTGAACTCTCACCCTCAGCGCTGCCCGACGCATTATTGGTTCCATCTGGTTCTTTCCGAATCGGGCTGAGGCCCGCACCCATGCTTCCGCAAGGGCTCGGGCGAGCACTGGATCCGCCCCGAGACTTGGCCTTTCGAAGATTTGTACGAATGCGTCTTCTGTAAGTGCGTCGAGCAATCCCCAGCGGTCTCTGGCTAGCTGGCCGCGGTCTAGGATTCGGCCGCGTAGCCAAAGGCGCTGCAAAGTGTTGCGAACTCCACCACGATATCTGTCGCGGGTATTACCGAAACGCCACTGAACGATGTCTGGCACGATGACGATCGCAACGAAAGCCCAGACATCATCTCTAAGCGCCTCGCTGTCCTGCAAATGGTCAAAATCCGCCAGCCAAGCCGCCGTCATGCTGTCAAACTTTGCCAAGTCGTTTGACTTAGCGTCCCGATCAAAGCCCGAAGCGACCGCTATTTCTTCTAATCCATCCCGAAGTGATTGAAGTTGACTTGGTGTAATCCTAGTGCCGCCGGTAGGGGCGAAACGTGCTGCGTCTGGAAGTCTGTCTGGGTCAAACGTACTGCTTACATCCGATAGGAAATCCTCCAGCACTCGGTCGGCAGCAGGTTGGGGGAGGCGAGGCAGCAGGATCACCAGGAGTCAGTCTCCGGCGTGCCTTGTTTGAGCGGCAGCAAGAATTGCGGCACGGAATTCATTCGGTTTGTTTTCGAGGAGAGATCGTGCAAAGGATAGGTTTTTCCCAGGCCATGCCAATTTGAGCCATGAACTTGCCTGCGCGCCCAATGTGCCTAGATCACATTGGGCTAAAATTTCTTCTGCATCTGGAGTCCTCACCAACCCTTCGCACAATTGCGTCATTGCATCAGCCATAATCGCTTGGAGCACCAGAGGTTCTTCGTTTTCTATGGACTGGGTGATTTCTTGAGATTCTGTGTTGAGTAGAAGGCGGAACGCTCCGTGAAAGTCCCGAGTCCAATCGCCCGAGTTCCAATGAACAAACCATGGTATAGCAGCTTCAAGATCAGGGTCCCCGAGCATGCCTCTCAAATCGATCGCTTCGATTGGAAAGCGCAACTCTTGGCCTTCAAGTCGAACCTTTTGCTGATCACTCCAAACTCGGTCTCCCACTCGGGTCGGCGAAAGCGTGTCACGCGTCTCAGGGGCACTCGCCAAGACAACATCGGTTGCTAAATCGATGAGCATGGATAGAGAGCTACCCGACAATTCAAGGTTCACGTCGATTTGCGGCTGGGAAATAAAATACTCGAGTTTCTTGCGAAGCACTACAAGACAAGGGAGTCTTCCTGCGCCCGTTCCAATGCGGACCAAAACAACCAGACGAAGATCGTCGCGCGCAAGTCCGAGCTCTCGTGAGGCTAAATCCGGATCTATGCGCACGGTTCTGCGCGCCTTAATTGATGATGCGCTGTCCCAGTGAGGGAGAAAGTCTCCCGCATGCGCAAAATCCCCTTCGTTCAGTGCCAAATCCCATTGACCAGCCTGCACAGTATTGTCAGACAGAGTCAGGAAGGGGAAGGCGACCCGCTTTTTCACGCCGGACCGGTGCGTTCTAAGGTGGCTTGAACGGTTACCGCAGCATCTGTTGGCATCCGAACCAGAATCTCGAACCTGCCTTCTTCGCCGTTAAGCGAAATTGAGGCACCATCGCTTGAAAGGTGTGGTTGAGTTCCGCGAATTCCGACTACAATGGGCCGATCGACGAATTCGTAAACTTCGGATCCACGGGAAGGGGTTCCGTCCATCGCTACTGTAGCAGTGGTGTGTAACCGGACACCTGATTTCCGGTTGTCTTGACTAACCTCTACCTGAAAGATTGCCAGCTTGCCGAGACCGTCATGTTCAAGTCTTACAAATTCTGGATTCGATACAGAGGCGACTCGTGGCTTTGCGCGACGATGCCCGTCTCTGGGGCGGCTCTTTTCCGCGCCATCACCAATGGCACCCTGCAACAGCGTCCCTAGACGGCCCGCCAATCGAGCGAGTGGCGGGCCTCCGGACTCTTGGGTAAGCGGTTCCACTCTTTGTGCGCCCATTTCATAGGCTTTGTTCGCCAACTCCCGTAGCGCGACATTCACAAACGTTCTGCGACTTCCCTTTGGCAGGTAAGCCGGAATCCAGTCATCGTGGGCTGGCGGCTCCGCATCAGCGAACGCGCGCTCCACTTCATTCTCTTCGCTCGCGAGGAAAACTCCGGCCCACTCTACATCCTGCTTCGGCAATGCAGAGCCTTCCAGATATTTGACTACTAATTCTACCGGTCGCATCAAAGCAATATGCTGACAAACTGCTGGCAACAAGCTAGCTTCACCCGCTGGTGATTTTCGAGGTACGTGGAGTCCTCTCTTTGTGGCCAGTTTGCCAAGCAACTTGATGGGTCTACCGCACCTGATTTCCCTGACATCATGGCCGGTTCCGGTTCTTGCATCACGCATTGCCTCACAAAAGAGGTTAAGCGGAGGAAACTCCTCTGGGCTGGGGACATCTAAACTTTCACCTTCTAACTCTACTCTCAAACGAAAGCGTCGACTAGACGGTGTATCAGCCATCATTCTTGGCCAGAAGTTCCACAGTACGGTTTCTACGATTCGAAACCCGACTGTCTCTGGATGATCGCCCTGCAGATCAAAATCTAACATCATAATCGATGTTCCACTTCGGCCGCGCGGACGGTGGGGTAGGCCAAGCGCTCCGGCCAGCCGCTTTGCTGCGGTATCTGTTAGCGGATCAACGAAGTTGTCTTTTTTCACTGGATGGCCCCACCAATGACGTCCCGTGAATTGCTGCTTCATCCTACCTTTTTTGACGGGAAATGCGGGTCCTAGGTGTGATGCGATCAAACGCCTCGACTTGCGTCCCCCCCCCGCGACGAGCGAGTCAACCACTAGAGTGCTGCACTTGCTGGCGCGAAACAGGGCGACCTTCCCGAAGCCATAGGTGCCACCACCGTGCGGTGTGTCCCTCGGAGTGCCTACGTTCCGAATAAAGTCGATGAAGTTGGTGGATTCGGCCTCTACTGGGATGAGATCTGCCCGCGTTGGACCTGAGAGCCCTTCCGTATTGAAATCACAGATCTCCAATACCTTGGGTGGGTTGCTTTTCTTTTTCAGGAAAGCAAAACGCCTCCGGCTATGCGAGTTGGGCGGCAGCTCGCTAAGCACGTGCTCCCGCAATACATCGCGCTGGTTGGGCGTCAGTGTGCGGAGCCGGACGAGTATTTCAGGTCCGACCTCGGGTAATGCTGCGTCGGCGATGTTCTGGAGCGCTTCGCGGATTAAGGTCTGAAGGGGATCTAGGTTTGGGGCACCCAGAAGTCTGCTTAGATTTTCCCCGATATTGCCAGACATGGCGTAAGGTTCGGAGTGAAGCCTTAGTCTTGCGAAAGACATTCGATCAGCCTATTCTCAAGGTTGTTCAGTTCGTTTGGATTTCGACGAAAAGAGGACGCTGCAACAAGATCAATTCGGTAGGTTAGTTCTGTCACCCCCACAGGCAGTGACCCACCGAGGATCATGCTAGGGATCAGTCTGGGAAAGCCATTCTCGATCTCGTAAAGTTGCTCGGCTTCAAGTCGAAACGCAACAGAATTCCAGCTTGCCGAATTTACATCGGTGCAACCAATTGCCGCTAGGCAATCGATGACCCGATCTGGCCCATTGGCCTTGTCTAAAACCGCTTGGCCCAATGCTGAAACCGTGAGCAGGCCACCAGGTGTCTGTTCAAGCACCAAATGAAGGAGGTGAAGGCTGCCACCGGTGGGAGCGGAAAACTGGTCGATCGAACTCACAGTAATGCTCTGTGAAGCTCTAGAGCTTGTCTTAACTTCAAGCGAATGATCCCCGGACCTGAAATCGTGTCGGTCTCCGATAGGCCCTCGCCACGTGCGCCACGCGTTCGGAGATCGATCGAGAAGCCGACTCAGAACAAAAAGTTCCCCGATCAGCCCAACAATTTTGCTCGGTGCTACCGATGACGAGCGAAGCAGGAGCCTCCTGAAGTCAAGAATCGTGGTTTGTGCAGCCGCCACACAGGCCTGACCTGCTTCGATTCTCGCAAGGATCTGTGCTGTGACCTCTGAAAAAACGGACTCCAGATCCGGCACCAAACAGGTCAAGTCGACAAAACGTGTCGCTTTTCCGTCGGTGACGTATGAGGACACTACGATCCTTAAGGAGGGTGCTTCGGCAAAATCCTGGGTGGTCTCTCCCGAGTCAAGCGGCAGCAGCAGCCTTGGTTCTCCGCGCTCTCCCAACGCCAATCGTATGGGGCCCGCGGGGGCCATTACCCCAGATAGGACTGTTGGGACCTCAACTCCTGTCGACTCTTTGCCACCGCCACGGAGGATAGCCCATGCTTGGCCAGCTGCGCTTGTTTTGGACTCAGTCGACACCCGCGGCTCTAGCCTGTGCTGCTTCTTCGGCTTCTCTTTCGTCCAGTTCGTCGGCAGAAAGCGGTTGCAGTTCGACGGATACAAATTCTGCGCCCTCAGTGACCGAACCCGGAAACACAACCCCATAGCCTAGAACATCATCTGCTGCGTCGAGCGACACTCGCACGTGGCTCCTTGGCGGGGAGTCCCTGTTGATTGCGTAGAGCAACAGAAGCGGCATCTCGCCCACCATTTCTTGGCGGGCAGACTTTAATTCGGCCCAAGTACCGTCGCCCCTGTCGGACTCAGGCGAGTCGAATAGGATGTCTGATCGCGACATCAGCGCCTTAATGTCAGCAACGGTCCCCGTGTCGTCAAGACGGGCACGGGTTACCAGACGTACTTTTCCTACGGTTCCAAGCCTGCGTCTGGAGGTTGTACCACGTCGTGGCTCCACGACACCTACGTTCCAGTGGTCCAGCCGACCATCATTGCTGCGAAGGAAATTGAGCAGGAAGTCCCGAGTCAGGTCCGCGTGCGATGCGTGAGCTTCGTAGGTTTCGAAAAAACGCACGATGGTGGATTTGGGTACTTCCCGCCAGAGCCTGCGGTCCGGTGCCGGGTCACGACACTTCAGTTCCTCCGCCTGACTCACCAGCTCTGCTCCAGCATCCCAGTTCCGTATGAGCCAGTTCTCATCCTGATAGTTGAAACGAAAAGTTTGCCTGTGCTCTCCCCAGAAACTGATCGCGCACCTGCGTGCTCCACGCATTTTATTTGCGCCGGTTATTGACATCCCTGGTATTGCACGAATTCGAACGGCAGCATCCATGGGTGTGAGGTTGTGCAATCTATATTGTTCAATGTCCTGACGAATTTCCTGCTCGATGCCGGCCAAGGCGCGAAATTTCAGCTTCAGGTCTTCAGTAGTCCAGATGCGCGGTAGATCTTCGTATCCGTGGCGGTAGCCGAACCAGCGGCCCATTTGCAGCAGGGTGTCGTATTGGCTTGACGATCGGAGGAAGTAGCTGACCATGAGTCCCTCGAGAGTCAAGCCGCGCGCAAGAATCGAACCGCCAACTACAATGTACGTGCGAGGTTGATCTGAATAGTCAATTCGATCCTCGCTCGATCCGTTTTCAACCGCAACCTCGATGGCATCGAGCACTTCGGGCAGACGCAGCCGCACTTCATTGAAATCAACAGTACGCGCTTCCGTAATTTCTCGGAACGCTACCTGTTGCTCGGATGACCAGAAGTCCTCTATGCGTCGGGATAGTTCGCTCGTCGCGTCAAGCAATGTAGAGCGGTTTTTGTCTTTCCAGCCGTTGATCAGCGCGGCCAAGCGCTCATGCATGATTACGTAGACGGACGTGTGTACGAGCATTGTCATATGCTCCTGCTCGTCGCCCCTAGCGCGACGTACAGCGCAACAGCAGAGAAAATAGGATATAGCCACCTCGAGACTATCCACCATTGCGGGGTGGAATCCATCGACTGCTCGTCGACTTGAAGGCTGAAGCTGGTTCTGATCCTCTGGGGGGATGTCTCGGATCATGTCCAAACCCTCCTCCTCGGGTTGTTCATCGTCGGCGGAGGAGGGTTCGCGGCCAAAGAGTTGCTCAGCGCCGAAGTATGTTGCAGGTCTTGGAAGCGCTGTGATGAAATCTCTCGGATACAGATCGTCAAGGTCCTGTTCGTCGGCTCCGTACGGGTTGATAAGAACGTTGGCGAATGGCGTGGCTGTATATCCGATGTATGATACTGCTGGGAGATTAGAAAGGAGATCACGGATCCGCTGATTGATCGCTGTCATCTCGAGTTCCCCTTGGGCACTGTTTACGCTCGCTTGGTCGCACTCGTCATCGATTACCAGGATTCGTAGCCGCGACAAAGCTAGGGGGACCGTTTCCTCCACCGCTATCTTGAGCTGCCCTAATGGCGACACGTTTTTCTTTACAACAGCCAGTTGCGCCTTGTCGTGGTGTGACAGGAAGCCTCCTTCAGCCGGTGCTCTGAAGTCTCCGTCAATTGAATTCGAAGTCAACACCTGCCAACGGTCGAGAGCGCGAAGTCTGCGGACGAGATCTGTGTAGAGCCTGGTCTGGGTCTGAAAGCGTAGTTTGTTGGTGAGTCCAGCAAGCACGATCACCGTGTTGTATCCGGCATCAAGAGCTTTCGCCATGACCGCTGTCATGTTTGCAGTTTTCCCAGACTGAACATGCCCGACCACAAGTCCTCGGCACGAGAACTGCGTCTTTGCGGGGTTCTCCAATAGTGATACTACTTCGGTCGAGGCATCGTCGATCGCGGCGACATCAGCCTCTGGCCATCTCTTCACATTTGTCAAGTAGGTCTTCAACGCAGGCCAATGCAATGAATTGGGAGTGGGCCCAAAGTACCACTGCTCCCGCCTTTCGATGAGTGAATGCAGGTGCAGGACTTCAACTTGTTCGAACTGGCGAGCTGCCAGAGCGCGTGCTTCTGACAACTCGGCAGCCCGCTCGTCGGCGAATCCGGGCACAAGTGTGTTCAGTTGTTCTACGACCCTTTCGACCGCAGCATCCAGACCTGTAGTGCCTGGCATCGCGGCGAGGATCATATCGAGGAGGCGTTCAACTTGCGGACTAGACACTTCTGATACTCCTTTCTTGAGTCTGCAAGAACTGCGAGTGGCGTAGAGAGTAATAGACTCTGGCGAGTAAATCACTACCTTGAAGGACGATTGGCGTTCTTGTGTCCAATATGATCAAAACAGGGCAGCGCCTCGGTCTAGCTTCAAGCATTAGGGATGACGGCAAAGAAACTGGATTGCAGGTGACATTCGCCTACGAAAAAAAAAGCGAACTGCTTACAGCAAAAGCTTTCCTATACATATAACATCACATAACATAGTGTAATGGCGGTAGGATCCAGTGGCCGAGTGGTCATCGAACTCAGTCCAGAGTTCAAACAGGAGTTGCATGAACTCCTGCGGCGGCGTGGAACTAATTTGAAAACTTGGTTCATTAACCAAGCCACTGATTTCATTGAAGAGAATTCGGAACAGATGGAACTCGAATTAGACAAACCAATCGGAGAGAGCCGGAGCCGGTGAACGCTGTAGTCGGGTCGCCGAGGCGGAACATCAAGTCTCTGTCCCGCTCACTAGAGCGGTGCAGCGGTGGTGAAAGCGAGACCCCACTGATCGACGTTTTTGCTGGGTGCGGGGGCTTCTCGGAAGGATTCCTAGCATACTCCGGAGGAGCACACCGTTTCAGGCTGAATCTCGCCCTCGACAACAATCAAGCGGCGCATCGAACGCATCTCCTCAGGGCTTTCTTCCATCAGTTTCGGAAGGCTCCACAGGAGTACTATCGCACGCTCAGGCAGTCACCCAACCAGGAATCAATTGACAGGCTCTTTTCAGAGTTTCCCCGAGAATCCCAAGCGGCGAGCGAAGCTGTCGTGTTACGCGAACTGGGTGCTGGCCCGGACGCTGACGCTGAAATTCACAGCCTTATAGAAGAAAGACTGCAGGGTCGTCGTGACTGGATTTTGATTGGTGGCCCCCCCTGTCAGGCGTACTCGATAGCAGGGAGATCGCGAAACCGTGGCAAGAGAGGCTACGAAGCGGAAAAAGATAAGCGCCACTTTCTGTACCGCGAATACCTGAAGATATTGGCGCAGCATTGGCCCGCGGTGTTCGTCATGGAGAACGTTCCTGGCGTACTGCACTCAAAAGTTGGTGGCGAGTCGATATGGGGGAATATTCTTGAAGATCTGGCAGACCCAATGAACGCGATGTCCATGTTGGACTATGATGGTGACTATGAAGGTTATCGTCTGTACTCGCTGGTTGCGCCGGATCGGGGGATCGATTTCTGGAGACGTCCTTCTCTGGCGCCGGATGAATTTGTTGTGGAGTGTGAGAAGTACGGCATTCCGCAAGCCCGCCATCGAGTTTTCATACTGGGAGTACGCTCTGACCTTGCTGAAGCTGGCGTAGAACCAGAACAGCTTAGACAATATCCAGAGCCGATTGCCTGCCGAGCTGTCATTGAAGACCTCCCGAGGCTTAGAAGTGGTCTCACAAGAACAGAAAATAGCGACCAGAATTGGCTCAGGGTCATGGGTGAGTTAGCGTGTGCTGAATGGTGGAGGAATTTGGATAGCTATTCGAAAACTCGCCGAGAGGCGAGGAATTCGCTGCAAAATCTGGCCCTACCCGAAGGAGGCTTGGGAAACCAGTATGTGCAAAGCGACCGAATCGGCACAGGACAGATGCCGAGGCATCTGCACAAGTGGTTGATTGATCCTAATCTGGGCGGGGCTTTTAATCACGAGTCAAAGTCGCACATGGAATCTGACATTCATCGTTACGTCTTTGCGGCGTGCCATACTCGGGCCAACAATCGGCCGCTTCGGCTTGTTCATTTTCCAGAGGCACTTCTCCCAGATCATGAAAACGTTAGTAAATTGGATCGGAACGAGCTTTCAAATTCCAACTTTGCAGATCGATTCGCGGTTCAGGCCGCAGACGAGCCAGCACGGACGATTGTGAGTCACATTGCAAAGGACGGGCACTATTATATTCATCCGGATCCGGCCCAGGGACGGAGCCTGAGTGTTAGAGAAGCCGCTAGGCTTCAGACATTTCCTGACAACTTCTTCTTTCCTGGTCCGAGGACTGAACAGTATCGTCAGGTGGGAAACGCCGTTCCTCCGTATTTGGCGTACCAGATTGCCCAAATCATCGACGGAGTGCTTGCGCAGGCGAGCAGATAGCCATTATCGATGGACCGGATATCGGAAGAGCACCGCAGCTGGAACATGTCACGCATTCGGAGTTCGGACACGAAACCGGAACGTGTTGTTCGATCATTGTTGCACCGAAAAGGCTTCAGGTTCAGGCTGCACGATAATACTCTCCCGAGTCGACCAGATGTCGTTCTACCAAGATACCGCGCGGTAATCCTCGTCCATGGCTGCTTTTGGCACAGGCATAGTGAATGCCGTTTCGCATACCAGCCGAAAACTAGGATAGATTTCTGGGAGAAGAAATTTTCCGAAAACGTTCTGAGAGATCGGCGCAATGAGAAGGCCCTTCTCGAACTCGGGTGGCGGTGTCTGACGGTTTGGGAGTGTGAGACGAAAGACGTAAGCAAGCTTTCTAGACGGCTGATTCAATTTCTGAATTCAGTAGAGTAGATGAGGAGTAACACTTGAGAGGGATAGACACTTCTGCTGCAGTGCTGCCATTTAGAAAGTCTGACACCAACCTTCCAGACGCCGGCCGGTTAATTACTGCGCTCAGACAGATCGGTTATTCGTTAGAGCAGGCCGTTGCCGACTTGGTGGATAACTCGATAAATGCGGACGCAAATACTGTTGTCATCAGGTTTCTTCACGATGGTAATGTAATACGAGCTGTCGCGATTGTAGATGACGGTCATGGAATGGATGAGGATTCCCTCCGCGATGCCATGCGGTTTGGTTCCAGAGAGGCGGCCAGCGTCGGTACACTTGGAAAATTTGGAATGGGCTTGAAACTGGCGTCGCTCAGCCATGCTCAGACTCTGAACGTATACTCAAATTGCGGCTCCGTTTCAAACGGACGACGTTGGACATTGGAAGGAATTCGCAGGGGATGGGTGTGTGAAAGAATCCGCGCCGGAATCGTAAACGAGTTGTTGGTGAGAAGATGGGGGCCCATTGATCTGACTGCTGGCGGTACATTGGTTGTTTGGGAGGATTTGGATAAGCTGCCCAGCCATCGGCGGGGCCTGAAGTATACACTTACTAACCTCGAAACAAGACTGAGGCTTCATCTTGGACTATGTTTTCACAGGTTTCTTGAAGAAGGCTCATTGAGGATTCTGATTGATCAACTGTTGATAAATCGAGTCGGTCAGGGGTTGCAATCTGAAGTCGGGGCACTCAATCCATTTAAGTACCGAGTCGCTGGGGACCCGCGCTATCCGAAGACGATGACGGCGGAACTAAGCGGCATCGGACCTTTGGAATTGGAAGCGCATATTTGGCCGGCAAAAAGCGAAGCTCGAGAATATAAATTGGGTCGTAGGAGTTCATCGCGTCAAGGGTTTTACTTTTATCGGAACCGGAGGCTGATTCAGGCCGGAGGTTGGAACGGACTGGTGCATGATGAAACAGAACCACACAGCTCGCTAGCTCGCGTCCGAGTAGATCTACCTGTGGCGTATGACGAGGATTTTGGAATAAATGTCCAGAAATCCACTGTTCTGGTGCCGCCGGTATTCCCAGAAGTTCTAGAAGCTCGCTCATCAGATGGCCTGACATTTGAAACCTATAGACGGCATGCAGTCGAGATCTATCGAAACGCCTTTGCGTCGCGATCATGTTCGGGGATGTTTCCACGCAACGGGTTCCCTAAGAGTGTTCTCGAGCAGCTAAAATTAATGTATTCGAAACCTGGAAATTCAGAGGGCTTCACAATACGGTGGGCGAAGCTTAAGGCAGAGGAGTATTTCCGGCTGGACAGAGATAGCAATAGAATTCTACTGAATCAAGACTACAGGAGATGTAATACTGATGAAGTCGTAAAGTTGTTGATGGCTATTCTGTTGCGAGCGGACGCTGGTTCGGATCCGAAGCAAGCGCGCCTACGAGAACTGAAAAAATTCAATGAAATTCTGGCTATAGTAGCTACCGAGTAACTAGGCGAATTCGTAACTCACCGACAGATTATTTGACTCCGGAAACCTGCTCATCAACCGTACATGGTAGGTTTGGACACCACGAATTGATTTTACGAAACGCATCCATGGGAGCACGATGGCTATTCCAAGTGAAAGTTCGGCTCTAGCTTACGCGAATGCTCAAAAGGCAATCGCGTCCCTCAAATCCTCCATTTATCGAATTCTTCTGGATGCGGGCAGTCCTGGCCTCAGAAATGTGGACATTGGCAGGAGCTTGGGAATCAACGCCGGACATGTAAGACATCAGGGACACGTCCCGCGAACTTTGCTGGCAATCATGGAACAAGAAGCAGTCGTCGAACAGGACTCCACCACCAAGTTCTGGCGTCTTAGCACCCATGGCGAGTACACCAACGGCAACGACTAAATTATTGGCCATGGCAGAAAGTGAGGATTTCAAGGCGTAAGGGTGTCGAGTTCCCACGCCGTTTTGCTCGAATAACCTTGTAAACGAACTTGGCGGTAGCGTCTTTGTGGTCGCACGATTCCGAATTGTGCTGTTCTTTATGGGAATATTAACCGTCGGATTGGTTTCCACCGTGTTGCAAGCGCATGTAGACACCTTTAATCAAGACGCCGGACTAGCCGTTGGCGTCAACTGGACATCCTGAGCCGACTAGTGCGGGCGAAACCGCGATAACGTGACGTGCGAGATTTGACTGGTGTTGTTTGGCATAGCTGGTTTCGTTCGTGGAGCGCTACATCGTCGGCTCCGAAATCTCCATCGAAGACAGCGCGTCGCTCAAAGGCATTCCAAAATTTGAAAGAGGTGGATGTATGGGTTCTGGATCACTCCGTGGTTAGTTCAGAAAGGACCATAACGATACCGAAGCGGGATCAGGTGTAATCCAAGTGTCGTCAGACAAATGTATCTGGGATCGTCCCTGTCCGGCGACAGTATTTGTTGAGATCGCGGTCGTTCACGAGACCGGACGCAATACCAAGGTAGACTAGAACATTCTGGGGAGTGGGGCGCTTCGAGGAGTCAGGCAGAATGGTCGTATCGGATTTTGCGCGTTCCGCTCTAGAGGCGGTTATTCTCCGTCGACACCGGAACTAAATTGAACGTGAGTCATCTTTCGCCTCACAAAGCACTGGTACTTTTCTCGGGAGGTCAGGACTCCACGACCTGCCTGGCATGGGCGTTGAATCGATATCGGGCCGTTTACACCATTGGCTTCGACTACCGGCAGCGCAATGCGATCGAACTCGAATGCCGTGACAGGATAAGGGAACGGCTTCCGGCCATCGCCGATTGGAAAGGAACGCTCGAATCCGATCGCCTGGTATCGCTGGATTTCCTGCCGGCACTGGCTGATTCCGCCTTGACCTCCGACCGGCCGATCAAGGTCGGCGAGTCAGGCCTGCCGACGACCTTCGTACCCGGGCGCAATCTCATATTCCTGACAGTAGCTGCGGCGCTTGCGTACCAACTGGGGATCCAACACATAGTTGGCGGCATGTGCGAAACGGATTTTTCCGGCTATCCGGATTGCCGGGACGAAGCGATCAGGAACCTTCAGGCAACGCTCAATGTGGGGATGGACAGCCGGTTCGAGATTGAAACCCCCTTGATGTGGAAAGACAAGGCGGACACCTGGAGGCTCGCGGAAAGCCTGGGCGGTGAGCCTCTGGTTGACCTCAGCCGGCGGGAAACCCACACCTGTTACGAAGGCGATAGAACCACGGAATACGAATGGGGGTGGGGATGCGGGGTCTGCCCGGCATGTGAGTTGAGGCGTAATGGTTATGCGGCCTTTCGCGAAAGATCACCGGCGTGAGACGATGAGGCCCGAGTCCATCCCGGACTGGTGGCGCCAGTGACCTACTCGGTCAAGGAAATCTATTCGACGCTGCAGGGCGAGGGCGCCCAGTCAGGCAGGGCGGCAGTGTTCTGCAGGTTCGCCGGCTGCAATCTCTGGAGTGGGCTGGAACGGGATCGGCCGAGCGCGATCTGTCAGTTCTGCGACACTGACTTTGTCGGCACGGACGGGCCCGGCGGGGGCAAGTTCGCAGACGCCGGGTCGCTCGCCGGTCGCATCGTCGGCTGCTGGGAAAGCCGGGCCGGCATCCGGGGGCATCGATTCGTCGTGTTCACGGGGGGAGAACCCGCCCTGCAACTCGACGACGCGCTGGTTTCGACCCTGCATTCCCATGGGTTCGAAGTCGCCATGGAGACCAACGGCACCCTGCCCGTTCCGGAGGCTGTCGATTGGGTTTGCGTGAGCCCCAAGGCCGGCACGGAACTCAAGGTGGTGACGGGGAACGAGCTGAAAGTGGTGTACCCGCAATCCGGCATCGACTATGAGGCTTTGTCCACCCTGGATTTCCAGCACCATTTCATTCAGCCCATGGACGGGCCCAGGCTCAGGCAGAACACTGAGGAAGCGATCCTGTACTGCCAGGGGCATCCTCGGTGGCGGTTATCCATTCAATCGCACAAGTATCTCGGTATTGCCTGATCGTTCTGGGAAGGCGCGGTTCAAGCCTCCAATAACGAGAAAAACGGGTCGGTGAGTCGCACGACGGCGTAATTCCGTGCCGGAGGGTGCTGTTCGACCGCAGAGGGGATGCCTGCGAGCGTGCGACAATGAGACCATCCAATCAGCAGAGCCCCACGAGCATGATGCTTTCACTCTATGACGCCACGGTACCGACCTTCCTGCGAATCCTGGAGGCTGTGAGCGGTTTCCTCGAGAAGGGCCGGGCCCATTGCGAGTCCAGTGGCATCGACCTCGACGAGGTGGTGGAGATGCGGCTCTATCCGGACATGTTTCCGTTTCGCTTTCAGGTCTTCTCCGTCGCCCATCACTCGCTCGGCGCCCTGCGCGGCGTGCAGGCGGGCGTATTCCGGCCGCCCCAGCCGGCGGAGGAGGACTACGCAGACCTGCAGCGGATGGTTGCCGATGCCCGGGAAGGCCTGCAGGCACTGACCCCGGACGCGGTCAATGCGCTGGCCGGCAACGATCTCATCTTCGAGGGGAGAAGCTTCAAGCTACAGTTCTCAGCGGAGGACTTTCTGCAGATGTTTTCGGTGCCCAACTTCTATTTCCACGCCACCACCGCCTACGACATGCTGCGGATGAAGGGTGCGCCCATCGGCAAAAGGGACTTCCTTGGAAATGTGCCGATGAACGTCGTTCAGGGCTGATTGGGGTACCCGGGCGGCCAGCGATAACGGACGCCGGGCTACTCGATCGGCGCAAGCAACTCCGCTGCGGTGACCAACTGGCGCACACCGTGCGAGCCTGACTCGTTGAAAACGTTCCCCTGCTCCGCCCAGCGGTGCAGGGAATTGATGTCGAGCTTCAAGCACTGCGGCCGCACGTTCCACGTCACCCTGGCCTTCGAACAGTTGCTCTGATCGTAGGACGGGCCGGTCGTCGAGCCGCGATACAGCACCGGCTGGCCGCTCGTCGACGGGATCGACTTTGCCTGGTGCCGGCCGTCGACCCGGTTGCCGCCGTACGCCAGGGTGGTGAAATCGAGCGCGGCGGGATTGTTGACGGCGAGAAACACCTGGGCTTCCACGCGCAACAGGGGGGCGCCGCAGGAATCCGGGACACAGGCGCCAAGTCCTTCGCCCGGGGTGGCATCGCAGGAGGTGTGTACCCAGTGGACCTCCAGCGTATCGCCGGGCGCCACGCCCCCGAACGCGCCCGCTGCCGGGGCAAGTTCGACGGCGCCGAGTTCCGGTGTCTCGTTGCAGGCGAATCCGCCGTCGTCGGCGGTGCTTACGAAGAGGCTGAATCCGGGGCCCTTGTGCTCGGCGTTGGTATGGGTGTGCAGGTTGCACAGGTTCATTTCACCGGGTGGCGGCGCCAACGGGAACGCTTCCGAATTCATTCCGGACGGATTGCCGATATCGCGCGGCGCTTGCGGTCCCATCTCGATGCAAAGCGTCTCACCTGCCGGTTCGGCGGAAGCATCTGCAGAAGCGTCGGGTTCGGGTGTGGTGCCTGGTCCGCAACCGGCTATCAAGAGGACGAGAGCGACACTTGAGCCCGGGAAAATTTTCATGCCTTTGTCTCCTGTAGTTTGTCCCGCCCGGCGAGCCGCACCTTGCTGCAGGCTCCGTGCGGCACGCTGAAACACAAGAAATCAACCGGAAAGGACATTGAATCTCTTATTCGCGGATAAGGGTGTCAATTGAATCTAACTCTCTCCCGGGCGCTGTTTTCTCTTCGGGCCGGGGCGTAGCCCCGTCAGGATGAACGGAATGGCAGCCTTACTTTCGCCGCCCCGATGACGGACAACTCGCCGTCCTGGTTCTCCGCCCGTTGCGAAATATCGATGATGCCCTCTCCGTCGACGATGTCCTTGCCGGTCACCTCGCCCGAAATGTGCAGTATGTCGCCCACCGGGTTGTGCCGGCGGATCTGGGTCTTCGATGCCCGGACGAACCCGTCATCGCCGGCCCAGTCGGTCAGGTGGTGGATCATCCAGGAGGTGCGTTCCGGGCCGTAGTCGTAGGCGGCGGGCGCGCCCACTTCCAGGGCGAAGTCGTCTTCCCAGTGCACGCGCTCGGGGCAGTCCGGAATGCCGTAGCGGTTCTTGATTCCGGTTCCGGGGTGCTTGTGGATCAGCTTCCACTGCAGCCGGTTTGCCCGGATGTAAAGGCCGCCCCATCCCTGGGCGTAGGCGATGAAGCCCGTCACCGTCATCGGCCCCTTCACGATGGGCGGCAACTCTTCCCCGATCTCGGCGTCCTCGAAATAGCGCACTTCGGCGCCGCGTACTTTTTCGTTGCGGTACTTTTCATAGACGGCCTGGATCTCTTCGTCCGCGTACACCCGGCGCCCCTCTTCCCGCTCCTGGGTGTACTTGCTGCCCTCTTCGCGCGCCGTGTCGCGCTCGGTGCGGAACACCCAGCTGTCGGCATCGGCGAGCAGGTCGCCGCTTGCCTCGTCGTAGAAGTCGACATGGTAGATCTGCTGAACGGTTCGCCCGGCGAAGCGGGTCTGATGTTCGAACAGGTCTTTCAGCCAGGACTCCGTGCGCACTGCCACGTTGCGCCGGATGGGCTTGTGCCATTGCCAGTCGGCGCCGGCCCACATGGCGTGCACGCCGGGCAGGCCGCCGCAATAGCCGCTGATGAAGCGGTCGCACGCGAACAGGAAGGAGGGCGGCGCGATGACGTCTCCGTACTGTGTATTGCTGGCGTAGTCGGGGTCGCACCAGAGCGGGTTGTCGTCGCCGATGCCGTGGGCGTAATGCCTGATGTTGTCGCGGGTCGCCTCGTAGCACCAGGGCTCGACGGAGTCCGTGATCTTTACGCCGACGCGTCGACGCAGTGCATCGAGCCCCTCTTCCGTGATCTTGGGAAAGCTCCGCGCACCGACGGCCGTTTCTGGTTGTTCATTTGAACTCATGATGTCTCCCCGGGGCGAGTGCGTCACGGCGCTTCGATGCAGCGGCAAGCGGTGGACGTTCGCTTCGAAATTCCGCGCCTATTCTAACGGCAGGTAATCCGGCATGGGCAAGGGCCTGATTTTCGGCTGGATCGTCCTGTCGCTGCCCGTGGGAAATCCGGCCGCCGGCTGGACGCATCAAGCCCCCTCTGGTATAAACGCGCGCTCATTTTTGGGGCGTTGAGATGTCTCGAGTCTGCCAGGTAACCGGTAAGCGGCCGATGGTCGGCAACAACGTGAGCCACGCGCACAACAAGACACGGCGCCGGTTCTCGCCGAACCTGCATTACCACCGCTTCTGGGTGGCAAGCGAGAAGCGCTACGTGCGCCTGCGCGTCTCCTCCAAGGGCATGCGCATCATCGACAAGCTCGGCATCGACTCCGTGCTCGCCGACATCCGGGCACGCGGCGAGAAGGTCTGAGCGGCGCCCCTACGGAACGCGACGGAGAATCCCATGCGCGAAAAGATCAAGCTGGTTTCCAGCGCCGGAACCGGCCACTTCTATACCACTGACAAGAACAAGCGGCGTACCCCCGACAAGCTCGAGTTCAAGAAGTACGACCCCGTGGTGCGCAAGCACGTGCTGTACAAGGAATCGAAGATCAAGTAGCTCGAGAAAAGACACTAGATGCCCGAGCTGCCGGAAGTCGAGACCACCCGGCGCGGGCTGGAAGGCCGCATTGTCGGCCGCACTCTCCGGTCCTGGACGGTGCGCAACCCCGCGTTGCGCTGGCCCGTCGAAATCCCCTCCCACCTGCAAGGCAAGAAGCTGGTCGCCCTGTCGCGGCGCGCCAAGTACCTGCTGTTCGAATTTCCGCACGACACGCTGATCCTGCATCTCGGCATGTCGGGCAGCCTGCGCCTGGCGCCGCCCGGTACCGAGCCGGGCAAGCACGATCACGTCGACCTGAATTTCACCGGCGGCCATACCGTGCGCTTCAACGACCCGCGCCGGTTCGGCAGCGTGCTCTGTTGGGCGCACGGCACGCCGGAACATCGCCTGCTCGCGCACCTGGGCGTCGAGCCGTTGACCAGCGAGCTGACGGGCGCCTACCTGAAGGAGCGGGCCAGGGGCCGCAAGGTGGCGGTTAAGAATTTCATCATGGACAGCCGCGTCGTCGTCGGCGTGGGCAACATCTATGCGGTCGAGTCGCTGTTTCTCGCCGGCATCCGGCCGACGGTCGCAGCCGGGCGCGTAACCCGCAGGGCCTACGACGCGCTCGTGGCGTCGATCAAGGAGGTGTTGCTGCAGTCATTGCAGGAGGGAGGAACGACGCTCCGGGATTTCGTGAGCAGCGACGGCAGGCCCGGCTACTTCAAGCAGCGGCTCAATGTCTACGATCGTGGCGGCAAGCCTTGCCGGCGCTGCGGAACGATTCTGGTGAACCGCCGGATCGGCGGCCGCGGCACGGTATTCTGCCGAAACTGCCAGGCGTGAAACCGGGGGCTGCCGTTGCGTCCGGCAGCCGGACCGACGCGCAGATTTGGCGCGATGTGCGTCTCGGTGGGGATCACCACCCCCACTAAGATGATCCACGCCCTTGAGGACGGGCAGGCGAAAACATGAAGTCTAACCCTGCGCGAGCGCGGCGCTTACCGCGGGATGCACGAACTCGCTGATATCGCCGCCGAGTTCGGCGATTTCCCGCACCAGCGTCGATGAGATGAAGGAGCATTCCTTGGAGGTCGGCAGGAAGACGTACTCGATCTCCGCGTCGAGCGACTGGTTCATCTCCGCCATCTGGAACTCGTAGTCGAAGTCCGTCACCGTGCGCAGGCCCCGCAGTATGAAGGTGGTGTCCTTGCTGCGGACATAGTCGACGAGCAGGTTGTTGAACCCTTCGACGGACACCCGGTCGCCGAATTCCGCGAGTACCACTTCGCAGAGGTCGATGCGGTCCTTCAGGTGGGTCTTGGGATCCTTCTGGGCGGAGGTGCCGATGGCCAGAACCAGGTGGTCGAACAGGTTGAGGGCGCGCTTGACCAGATCGGTGTGCCCGTTGGTGATTGGGTTGAACGAGCCCGGATAGACGACTGTCGACATTTGTTGCGTGCCCCTCGGTTGACCTGGACCGTCCACGAATTGGCGCGGTTAGGAAGGGCCGCGATGGTAACGAGCGCCTCAGGGCGAGGCAAGGAGCCCGAATCGGGTGTCGCCGGCGGTTCCCTGTTTGAGAATCGCGAACCCCGCGGGGTCGAACTCGGCCCGACGCTCGAGTTCAAAGTAGATTCGGGCGCCGGGGCGAAGTGAATTGCCGTTGTGCAGTGCATCCAGGGCAGCGGGCAGAAGACCGGAAGCAAACGGTGGATCGAGAAACACGATGTCCCATTGATTGGCGGCTATGCCGGGGTTGGGGGTCGCTGCGACGCCCTCCTTCGCGGCGCGCTTGAGGAACGCAATTGCCGACTGGGGACGTACCGAGCAGTTTTCGGCCCCGAGCCTGCGCGCGTTTTTCCGCAACACGTCGGCCGTTGCGCGGTTGTTGTCGACCAGCACCACGCTGCGCGCCCCGCGCGACAGCGCCTCGAAGCCGAGCGCGCCGCTGCCGGCGAAAAGGTCGAGGCAGTCGCTGTTCTCAACCTCGCCGGCCAGCCAGTTGAACAGCGTTTCCCGCACCCGGCCGAGCGACGGGCGCACCGCGGCGTTGGCGGGCACCTGCAGCTTTCGCCCTTTCCACAGACCGCCGATAATGCGCACTTCGTTTCTGGACATGCGAACGATCGTATTCGAAGTGAAGGATTCCAGCCGTCAGACCAGCAACCGGCAGCCATGTTGAGCGAAACCGCGCGGAAAAACGAGGGACCGTTCTGGCAGCGGCTGAAGCAGGGCTTGAGCAAGACCCGCGAACGCCTCACCGAGGGCGTCGGCAATCTGCTGCTCGGCGAGCGACAGATCGACCAGGGCGTGCTCGAAGAGCTGGAAACGGCTTTGCTGCTGACGGACGTGGGTGTGGATGCCACCCAGCGCATCGTCGAAGCCCTTTCGGCCCGGGTGAAGCGCCGGGAACTGAGCGACACGGCCGCGCTGCACCGGGCCCTCGGAGAACTCCTCAAGGAGTGGCTCACCCCGTTGCAGCAACCGTTCGAGGTGGGGCCGTCCCGCCCCTGTGTCCTGCTGTTCGTGGGCGTCAACGGCGCCGGCAAGACCACCACCATCGGCAAGATGGCCAGCCGCCTGCAGGCGGACGGCCTGTCGGTCGTGCTGGCGGCGGGCGATACGTTCCGCGCGGCGGCGGTCGCGCAGCTTCAGGCCTGGGGCGAGCGCAACGGCGCCGCCGTCATCGCCCAGAGCCAGGGCGCGGACAGTGCATCGGTTGTCTACGATGCCGTGCAGGCCGCCCGCGCCCGGGGTTTCGATGTGCTGCTCGCCGATACCGCGGGCCGCCTCCAGGCCAGAGTCAACCTCATGGAGGAGCTGAAGAAGATCCGCCGCGTTATCGAGCGTCTCGATGCTTCCGCGCCCCATGAAGTGCTGCTCGTGCTCGATGGGGGCAGCGGCCAGAACGCCCTTGCACAGGTAGCGGAATTCGACGCGGCCGTGGGCGTCACCGGGTTCATCATCACGAAGCTCGACGGCAGCGCCCGGGCGGGCGTGATCTTCGCCATCGCCGAGCAGCTGCGCCGGATGGGCAGGGCCATACCGGTGTATTTCGTTGGCGTCGGCGAAGGGCTCGACGACCTGCGGCCGTTCGATGCGGGCGCTTTCGTCGATGCACTTCTCGCCCCGGATTAGCGGCCGGCGGCAACGGCGGCAACGGCGGCAACGGCAGCAGGAAACCATCGGGCATTCCAGTGGGACAGATTGAATTTCAAGGCGTGTGCAAGCGGTTCGACAACGGTTTCGAAGCGCTGCGGGATGTTTCCCTGTCGTTCGAGGAAGGGTCCATGACGTTTCTCACCGGGCACTCGGGCGCTGGCAAGACCACGTTTCTGAAGCTCTTGCTTTGCCTCGATCGCCCGACGCGGGGCCGGATAACGGTGAACGGCGTCGACCTCGGCAACCTGAAGGCGAGGGGCCTGGCCTGGTACCGCCGGGGCCTCGGCGCGGTCTTTCAGGACCATCACCTGCTGACGGCGCGGTCCGTTTTCGAAAACGTCGCCCTGCCCCTGCGGGTGGCGGGCATGGGCGAGCGGGATGTTGGCCGGCGCGTGCGGGCGGCGCTCACCCGGGTCGGCCTGCTCGAGCGGGAGTCGATGCGGCCCGTGCAGTTGTCCACCGGTGAGCAGCAGCGGGTGGGGATCGCCAGGGCTGTGGTCATCCGGCCGCGGGTGCTGATCGCCGACGAACCCACGGGCAATCTCGACCCGGAACTTTCACGGGACATCATGGCGCTCTTCCAGCAATTCAACCAAGTGGGGGCCACCGTCATTGTCGCCAGTCACGACCTGCAACTCATCGGCAGCCTGAACCAGCGCGTCGTCGAGCTGTCCCACGGCGCCATGGTCCGGGATATCCGTCCTACTCCCGGCAGTGCACCTCATGGCTGAGCGTGGCAGGCGTTCCGGGCGCAAGGCGCCGAAACATCCCTGGCCGAGGACGTCGGTGCCTGGGAGCTGGCGGCGCGACCACGTCCGCGTGGCGGCAGACTCGTTTCGCCATGTTTCGCGCCGGGTCGGCACGACGTTGCTCGCCTGGCTGCTGGTGGGCATCGCCCTGGCGCTGCCGGCTGCGCTTTTTCTGGTTCAGTCCGGGCTTACGGAGCTTACCGGCCGGTGGGACCATCGCCCCGGATTGTCCGTGTACTTCGAACCGGGAACGGGGCCTGGCGCCCTGGCCGCGGTATTGCGCGAACAATCCGGCGTCGAGCGGGTGGAGGTGACCACGCAGGAAGAGGCGCTGGCGGAGTTTGGCGCCCATGCGCATCTCGCCGATGCGCTGGGAGTTCTGGAGATCAATCCCCTGCCGGCATCGTTGCGGATGGTGCCGGTCAACGGGGCACGGCCGGCGGAACTCGAAAGCCTGGCCGAACTGGCCCGGCAGCATCCCGGCGCGGCGGAAGTAGTGGTGGAGAGAACCTGGCTGGAGCGGGTCGCCGCCGCCTCGGAGGTGGCGCGCCGCCTGGGAGCGATCCTTGGGGCGTTGTTCGCGCTGGGGGCCGTCATGGTCACAGCCACGTCGGTGCGGCTGGCCATCGAGGGGCGGCTGGAGGAACTCAAGGTCATGAAGCTGGTCGGTGCGAGCGACGGCCAGGTGCGGCGGCCTTTCCTGTACCTGGGGATGTTGTATGGCCTGGGCGGCGGCGTGTTGGCGGCGATGTTGCTCAGCGTGGGGCTGACGGTCGTGGAGGCGCCGCTTGCGGGCCTGCTCGGCAGCTTCGAAGTGGAATTCGAGCCCTCGGCGTTCAGCATGCGCTTTCTCGCGATTCTGCTCGGTACGGGTTCGGTTCTCGGGGTGATTGGGGCGGCTCTTGCGGTGCGGCAGCGGCGGGCAAGCCTGGATATCCTGTGAATGTCCCTACCGGGTTCGCGGCATCGTTCGCTGTGTTGGCCGGAGGGGTTGAAATGTCCCCTCCAGGCCCCAGATAGCAGGGGCGATGGAACGATTTTCGTGGTTAGCACTCTAATGTGGGGAGTGCTAAAATTGGCGGTCGAGCTTCGGGCGGAGTTCGGCCGCAGCGCGTCC
This sequence comes from Pseudomonadales bacterium, assembly GCA_963663395.1. Taxonomy (GTDB): domain Bacteria; phylum Pseudomonadota; class Gammaproteobacteria; order Pseudomonadales; family Azotimanducaceae; genus Azophilus. Next base: position 473,395 of record OY760226.1, on the reverse strand, counting down.
CGCAAGAGCGGGCGCCAGGAAAGTGCGCGGCCGGCCCGGGTTGCCGGAGCGGTCTGAATAGCAGGAAGGCTTATGTCAACGAACCTGTTGTCGATGAACAGTTTGTCACCGGGGCGCGACCTGGCGAGTTACGTGCAAACCGTCGGCGCGTTCCCCATTCTCTCGGCCGAGGAAGAGAAAGCCCTGGCCGAGGCCTTCTATTACGACAACGACCTCGATGCCGCCCGGGAACTCGTGCTTTGCCACCTGCGCTTCGTCGTGCACCTGGCCCGGTCGTACCAGGGCTACGGCCTGTCCCAGGCCGATCTCATCCAGGAAGGCAACGTCGGGTTGATGAAGGCCGTCAAGCGGTTCAACCCGGAAGTCGGCGTGCGCCTGGTGTCCTTCGCCGTGCACTGGATCAAGGCCGAGATGCACGAATTCATCCTGCGCAACTGGCGCATCGTCAAGGTCGCCACCACCAAGGCGCAGCGCAAGCTCTTCTTCAATCTGCGCAGCGCCAAGAAGCGCCTGGCGTGGCTGACGAAGGAGGAAACCGAGTCCGTTGCCGGCGAACTCGGCGTGCCGGTCGAGGAAGTCACGCGCATGGAAAGCCGCCTGGCCGGCTCAGACCTCGGCTTCGACGGCTACGATACGGACGACGGCGAAAGCAACGCGCCCGCTCATTACCTGCCGGGCGAGGGCCTGGTTAGCGCCGATCCCGCCGAACTGGTCGCCGCCGATGACTGGTCCGAGGCATCCGGCGAAATGCTGCACGCGGCAATCGCCGAGTTGGACGACCGGAGCCGCGATATCATTGCGGCACGCTGGCTGAGCGATGAAAAGACAACACTCTCGGAACTGGCCGGCCGCTACGGGGTATCCGCCGAACGCATCCGCCAGCTCGAGGGGAACGCAATGAAGAAGATCAAGGCAGCGTTCTCAGACCTCCCGTTTGCGGATCAATTTGTCAATTGAGTCGGGTTTGCGCCCGTTCACCACTGTTTCATCGGGCTACGGCGTGGCGCAATGTTCGATAGCCACGCGCCCGAACACCTGATCGCCGCCTGAGCCACCGTACCTACATCCGCCGCCGGGGACGCATGACCCGGGGTCAGCGCCGGGCGCTCCTGACCCTTGCGGACCGCTACGTCGTTGATCCGGAATCGGGGGACTGGCCCCGGGTGTTCGGGCGCGACGCACCCATCGGGGTCGAGATCGGCTTCGGCATGGGTCAGGCACTTCTCGATTGGGCTGGCGCGGAGCCGGATGTGAATCTCGTCGGCGTGGAGATCTACGAGCCCGGTATCGGCGCCATGCTGGCGGGGATCGAGCGCGAGGCGTTGTCCAACGTGCGGGTGCTGTGGGGCGAGGCGGAAGAACTCCTGGAAACGAAGTTCGGTTCCGCGAGCATTACGGAAACCCGCATCTGGTTCCCCGACCCCTGGCCCAAGAAACGGCACCACAAGCGGCGCCTGGTTCGTCCGGCATTCACCGCCCTGCTGGCAGACCGCCTTGTGCCCGGCGGCACCCTGCGCATCGCGACCGACTGGGCGCCCTATGCCGAGTGGATTGGGGAAGTGCTGGCTGCCGAGTCGGCATTGCAGCCGTCGGCAGCTTCCAGCGAGCGCCCGGAAACCCGTTTTGAGGCGCGGGGCCGGCGGCTGGGCCACGCGATCCGCGAATTTCACTATCAGAGGAAGTACTGAACCAGGGTGTCCAGGTGCTGCAGCCCGTGCGGGGTTGCCGCGATGCGGTCGCGTTCCGTCAGGCCGAGGCCGGTGGTCTTTTCCCAGATGGGTTCCACCTTGCTCCAGGGCAGCCCGGTGCGCGTCTCGAACAGACTCCGCTCGACGCCGCCGACCAGGCGCAGGGCATTCATCATGAATTCTCCGGGCAATTCGGTCGGGCCGACCTGTCGGGTCTCGGTGCTGCCGGGGTTCTTCAGGTACAGGCGCGGCTGGCGGGGATTGCGCGTGCGCAGGGTTGGCCGGCTGGATCGCGGCTCGATCGGCGTTGCGATGTCGCCCCGGCGCGGCCGTTCAGCGGAGGCAGTGGCATGGTCGCCGATGGACTCGGGTGGTCGAGTCGTTAACGTGCCGGTCGCGCCGTGCTTGCCGTGCGCCCCGGCGCCGAGCCCGAGGTAGTCACCGAAGGACCAGTAGACCAGGTTGTGCAGGCAGGCTGACCCGGGCCGCGCGTAGGCTGAAATCTCGTAACGCGCGAATCCCGCCTGTTCCAGCAGCGCGCGCCCCGCGTCTTCCATGTCGGAAATCGCCTCTTCCCCGGGCAGGCCGGGGGGTGGGCGGCGGGCAAATTCGGTTCTTGGTTCGATCGTAAGCTGGTACCAGCTCAGGTGGTCCGGCGAACAGGCGATTGCCGCTTCCAGGTCGGCCACCGCCTCCGCCGTCGTCTGGCCCGGCAGTGCGTACATGATGTCCAGGTTGACGTTGTCAAACCCGCCGTCGCGGGCGGCCTCGAAGCAGGACCTGGTTTCGTCCGGGCCATGAATGCGCCCGAGCCGGGAAAGATATTGCGGCGAAAACGACTGTGCGCCGATGGACAGCCGGTTGATGCCGGCGTCGCGGCAGGCAGCCAGGTCGTCCCGTTCCGCGGCGCCGGGGTTGGCTTCCATGGTGAGCTCGGCGCCACGGCGGAGCCACGGACGGAAGGTGTCGATGAGCGACCCCAGCGCCCGGGCGGAAAACAGGCTGGGTGTGCCTCCCCCGAAGAACAGGCTGTCGAATCGCCCGACATCGTCAACGCCGGATTCGCCTGCGCGGGCGCGAAACTCGCTGGTCAGCGCCTGGACGTAGGTGTCTTCGGGAAGTTCGCCGTCCAGGGGATGCGAATTGAAGTCGCAGTACGGGCACTTCTTCACGCACCACGGGAAGTGGACATAAAGGCCGAGTTGCGGCGGTTGGGCAATGGCATTGCCGTTCGTGCCGCCGGTGGACTCCGGCCGTCTGCCGGATGCATGCTGAACGGAGGACACGCCCGGCCTCCCTTCAATCATGGTCGCCGGACGACCCGTGTCGCCTGCGCAGGGCCGCCAGCAGCGCCCGGGCCGCCTGCCCGCGATGGCTCAGTGAATTCTTCAGCTTCGGTTCCAGTTCCGCGGAAGTCAGGCCGAGTTCCGGCACCAGGAAGTGGGGGTCGTAACCAAAGCCGTTTTCGCCCCTAGCTGCATCGACGATGGTCCCCTGCCACTCCGCGGCGGCGATCAGGGGCACCGGGTCGCGGGGCTCGTCGACATACACCATTGCACAGCAGAATCGTGCGCGGCGGTCAGAGATTCCGGCCAATGCCGCGATGAGCTTCCGGTTGTTGGCGCCGTCGTCCCGCGCGGGGCCGGCGAAACGTGCGGAACGGACACCCGGTTCGCCGCCCAGGGCATTGACGGCGAGGCCGGAGTCGTCGGCGATGGCGGGCAGCCCGGCCCCCTCGCTCGCGTGGCGGGCCTTGGCCAGGGCGTTCTCAACGAAGGTACAGGCGGTTTCAGGCGCACCTTCAAGCCCCAGTTCGCCCTGGGCGATCAGTTCGATGCCCAGCGGTGCGAGCAGAGCCCTGAGTTCCCTCAACTTGCCGGCATTGCCGCTTGCGAGCACGACTTTCATGTCGCCGTCTCAGGCCACACTGGCGCTGCGGAGGCCGCTGCCATGCGTCATCGGGGGCGCTGTGCAAGACATCCGCTTATTCGTCCCAGAACAGTTCCTGTTGAAAAGACAGCTCGAAGGTACGCTCTCCGGGCGGTGTGACGGCGATGGAAAACCGCAGCACCTCCCGGTCGGCGTGACGCACTTCGGCGATGTAGTAGAGGGCCTTGTCCTCGCGGATTTCCCTGAACTTCAGCGGGCTCTGCTGCCCCAGCAGGTTCTTCACCTGTCCGGCGAGGTCGGCCGGCGCGCCTTCTCCCGCCGAGTCGAGAACCGACAGGTTGACGATGCTCAGGTTCCGCGACCGCGTTATTCCGTAGGCGTCGGCGACCTCGGCATTCAGGAAGGTGCTGGGGAAGACCACGTAGTGGGCTTCAAAGTCGCCGATGACCTCTTTCTGCTCGGCATGGGTCGCGGGCGTCGATGCCAGCAGAAGCGCGAGCCCGGCCAATAGCGCCCGGCATCGGCCCCGTATCGCGACGACACCGGGGAAACTCTCCTGACGCGCAGGCAGGACCCGCGTCGTTCCGGGATGGCGCCGGAGCCTCATGCGTCCCCGCCTCCGGGTCGCCCCAGGCGGTAGAAAGCGATGGAGCCGAACAGGTTGGGGAACAGGTTCATCAGGGGCCTGTTGAAGTGGTCGGCGCTCACCACGAACCGATCGATGATGCGCAGACCCTTCCGTCGAACCAGGCGCTCGAAGTCCTTGAAGGTGCACAGGTGTATGTTGGGCGTCTCGTACCAGGTGTGCGGCAGGTGCCTCGCCATCGGCATGCGTCCCTTCAGCGCCAGGTGAAACCGGCTGCGCCAGTGCCCGAAATTCGGGAACGTGACGATGCACTGCTGACCGATGCGCAACATCTCGTCGAGCATGCGCCCCGGCAGGCGCACCGATTGCAGGGTCTCCGTCATCACCACCATGTCGAAACTGTCGTCGGGGAAATTGTCGAGGCCCTCGTCCAGGTCCTGCTCGATGACGTTGACCCCCTTGCGCACGCAGGTGGTGATGTTCTCGGCGCCGACGTCGAGCCCGTAGCCGTTCACCTGCTTGTTGCGCTGCAGCCAGGCCAAAAGATCGCCCTCGCCGCAGCCGAGATCGAGCACCCGGGCGCCGGGGTTGACCAAATCGGCGATGATCTCGAGATCAGGCCGCATCGGGGGCCTCCGGTGGGGCGTCCCATTCGGCCGCGGCGTCGCGTTCCGCGCCGTCCGCCAGGCGGTTCATGTAGGTGCGAAACACTTCGATGTAGCGCGTCAGCGGCAGCAGGAAGGAGTCGTGCCCGTGCTCCGATTCGATCACGGCGCTCACCACGTTCTTCCGCGCCGCGATCAGGGCGTCGACGATCTCCTTGGACCGCGCCGGGGCGAATCGCCAGTCCGTGGTGAACGACAGAACCAGGAAACTGGCCGTTGCCTGCCGGAGGGCCGCCACCAGGTCGTCGTCGAACCGGGCGGCGGGATCGAAGAAGTCCAGGGCCCGTGTCATCAGCAGGTAGGTATTGGCATCGAACCGCCGGGAGAAGCTCTGGCCCTGGTAGCGCAGGTAGCTTTCCACCTGGAATTCCACGTCCCGGGCCCGGCTCATGTCGCCGAACTTCAGCTCCCGCCCGAATTTCTGGCCCATGCCGTCGTGGGACAGGTAGGTGACGTGGCCGATCATGCGGGCGAGCCCGAGGCCCTGGTCCGGGTTGGTGTCCGTCGAGCGGTAGTTGCCGCTCTTGTATTCCGGATCGGACATGATGGCCTGGCGGGCGATCTCGTTGAAGGCGATGTTCTGTGCCGAGAGCTTGGCCGCGCAGGCGATCAGCACGGCGGCGCGCACCCGGTCGGGGAAGTCGATGGCCCATTGCATCGCCTGCATGCCGCCGAGGCTCCCGCCCACGATTGCCGCGAACCGCTCGATGCCGAGATGGTCCGCCAGGAGCACCTGGCTGCGCACCCAGTCCCCGGCCGTCAAGACGGGGAAGTCCGCGCCGAACGGCTTGCCCGTGGCCGGATTGGTGGAGGCGGGGCCGGTGCTGCCGTGGCAGCCCCCCAGGTTGTTCAGCGAGACCACGAAAAACCGGTCGGTGTCCACGGCCTTGCCCGGGCCGATGCAGGTATCCCACCAGCCGGGCTTGGTGTCGGCTTCCGCGTGGTAACCGGCGGCGTGGTGGTTGCCGGAAAGCGCGTGGCAGATCAGTACGGCGTTGCTGCGCCGGGCGTTCAGGGTGCCGTAGGTCTCATAGACCAGGTCGAATCCGTTGAGGGTTTCCCCGCACCGCAGGTCGAACCGGTCGTCGTAGTGGAAGGTTTCCGGTACGACGATACCGACCGACCCGACCGACCCGGATTCCCGGACTTCCTTGCCCATGTCAATCCGCCGGTCTGTTGCGGCTGGCGCGCATCAGAATATGGCGCCGAAAAGCGTCGGCAGGATGCGCTGCACCACGCCCAGGGCCAGGATCACGAGGATGGGGGAGAAGTCGAGGCCTCCGAGTGGCGGTATGACGCGCCGGGCGGGCCGCAGCAGCGGTTCGGTGATCTGCTGCAGCAGGCCGAGCACGGGGTGATGGCTGCCCGGAGCGATGAAGCTCGCGATGATGACGATGAGAATGCACCACCAGAAAAGGTCCAGCATGCGCAGCAGCACGTGCAGCAGGCTACCGCCGAAAATGGCCAGCACGCCGCCGGGATACAGGCCTGCTATGAGGGCGAGCGCGTAGATCATGACCGCCGCGGTCAGCCAGCAGGCGGCAAATGACGCCAGGTCGAAGTTCCGGTAGCCGGGCAGCACGCTGCGCAGGGGCTTCAGCACCGGGTCGGTCACCTTGACGATGCCCTGGGAGATGGGGTTGTAGAAGTCGACCCGGCACGCCTGCAGGAGAAACCTGGCGATGAACAGGAATCCTGCTATTTCCAGCAGGAAGCGGATGATGAAGGGGACGGCGCCGTTCATTTCTGCGTGAAACCCTCGGCGAGTTCGCGGGACCGCCGGCACGCCCGGCCGAGCGCCTCGGCGATATGGCCGTTGACGCCGTTTGCGTTCAGGGCGTTGATGGCGGCCTCGGTGGTGCCGCCCGGAGAGGTGACGTTGCGCCGCAGGGTGGCGGGCGCGGTTGCGGTTTCCCGGGCCATTCGGGCGGCGCCCCAGGCGGTTTCCACGGTGAGGGCGGCGGCCAGTTCCGGGTCGAGGCCCAGGTTCCGGCCCGCCTCGGCCATGGCCTCCATCAGGTAAAAGAAGTAAGCGGGCCCGCTGCCGGAAACCGCCGTTACCGCATCGAGGGCGGCTTCTTCACCGACCCAGAGAGTCTTGCCCACGGCGCCGAGAATCTGTTCGGCTGCCTGCCGGTCGGCATCGCCGGCGTTGGCGTTCGCGTACAGTGCGGTGACGCCGGCGCGCAGCAAAGCGGGTGTGTTGGGCATGCAGCGGACGATTGGCTGGCTGCGCGACGTCAGCAAGGCAATGCCGTCCGTGGGAACCCCGGCGCAGATCGAGACGATCAGGGTGTCGCCCGGAATCGAGACGCCGGCGAGCACGCCCGCGAGAACCTGGGGCTTGACCGCCAGCACCAGGACGCGGGCGAAGTCGACGGCTTCCTGGTTGTCCGCGGTGGCCCGGGCGCCGGACGCCTCGATCGCGGCGCGGCAGCTTGCAACCGGGTCGCTGGCCGCCAGCCGTGCCGCATCGTGGCCCGCATCGATGAGGCCGCCAATCAGGCTTTGCGCCATGTTGCCGCCGCCGATGAAGCCGATGTTTCGCGCGTCCAAGATCAGCACGCCGGGACGGCGGATGCCGTCTTCTGTTTGCGGGGGCCGAAAATGGCGCTGCCGATGCGCAGTTGTGTCGCTCCATGGGCGATGGCCGCGTCCATGTCCTGGGTCATGCCCATTGAGAGGGTGTCCCAGTCCGTGCCGCCGGGGGGTGTCATCGATTGGAAGAGATCCTGCATGCGCGCGAAGCTTAAATCGGGACTGCCTGCCTTTTCCAATATGGTCATCAGGCCGCGCACCCTCAGGCCGGGCAGAGCGCGCATGGCGGCCAGCAACCCGCCCGCCTCGGACGGGGCCACGCCGGCCTTTGCGGGGTCGCCGTCTATGTTCACCTGCAACAGGACGTTCAGCGGATTATCCGGGTCGCGATGGCCGGCCAGCCGCCTGGCGATCTTGAGCCGCGCAACGGTGTGTACCCAGTGGAAGTGCCGGGCCAGCAACGCGGTCTTGTTGGATTGCACGGCGCCGATGAAGTGCCAGGTGATCGGCAGGCCGGCCAGGCCGGTGATCTTCGCTATCGCTTCCTGAGCGTAATTCTCCGCGAAGTCGCGCTGGCCGGCCCGGTAAGCCTCGGCAATGGCTCCTTCCGGCATGGTCTTGGACACCGCGATGAGCGAGATGTCTACAGGGTGCCGGCCGCAACGCCGGGCGACATCGCGAATGCGCGCATTGACGGCCGCAAGATTGTCGGAGATTGGAACCAAACTGAATCTGCCAGCCATGTAGACGATGTCGCACATGCATGGGCGCTGGTGTCCCAAAGCCTGGCGAGTGCCGAGCGGGAATAATACTACAGGGGTCCGGTATCCATCGAAGCCTGTGGGCCGGGTCGAATGTCCATCCGGCGCTGCGCGACTGCGCGGCTGCCGCAAACCGGGGCCAGCCCTGTAGTGGATCTGAAGCGAACCGCCGGCTCGCCGGAACAAATTGAGGAACTGTTGGGGCACTGTGTCCGCCAGCGCGCCTCCGACCTGCATCTTTCCGCGGGCCTGCCGCCGTTGTTGCGGGTCGACGGAGACCTCGGGCCCATGGAAGCGCCATCCTTCGAGTCCAGCGACCTCGAATCCGCGTTGCGCGGCATCATGAACGGCCGCCAGCGCGAGGAGTACGATGAACTGCTCGAGACGGACTTCTCCTTCGACGTACCGGGGCTCGCCCGCTTCCGGGTCAACGCCTTCAGGCAGAACCGCGGTCCCGCCGCCGTGTTTCGGGCCATTCCATCCAGCGTGCCCTCCATGGAAGAGTTGGGCATGGGCGGCGTGTTCGAGGAAATCAGCCTCAGGCCCCGCGGGCTGGTCGTCGTCACGGGCCCGACGGGGTCGGGCAAGAGCACGACGCTTGCGGCGATGGTCGATTTCGTCAACGAAAGCCGCGCGGGCCATATTCTCACCATCGAGGACCCAATCGAGTTCGTGCATCCCAGCAAGCGTTGCCTGGTCAATCAGCGCGAGGTGCACCGCGACACCCGGAGTTTCAGCGGAGCGTTGCGCGCGGCGCTCCGGGAAGACCCGGACGTGATCCTCATCGGCGAGATGCGCGACCTGGAGACGATTCGGCTGGCGTTGACGGCGGCGGAGACCGGTCACCTGGTGTTCGGTACCCTGCACACGGTTTCCGCGGGAAAGACCATCGACCGCATCGTCGATGTCTTCCCCGCGGAAGAAAAGGCGTCGGTGCGCGCCGTGCTCTCCGAGTCCCTGCAGGCCGTTGTTGCCCAGACGCTGCTCAAACGCACCGGCGGGGGGCGAGTCGCGGCGCACGAGATCATGCTCGGTACGCCGGCCATCAGGAACCTGATCCGGGAAGGCAAGGTTGCGCAGATGGTTTCGGTGATCCAGACCGGACGCGGCGTTGGCATGCAGACCCTCGACAACGCCCTACGCGGCCTGCTCGACGCGGGCGTAATCGATCGGGAAACCGCCCGGACACAGGCACGTGCGCCGGACGACTTCTGACGCTGCCTACCGGGGCTTGCGTACCCGGTCCCGGTCGCCGAGCCAGGTTTCAGCGATCAGCTTCGCGGCGACGGCGTGGTCGTCCGTTCCCGGGTGGGCGCGTTTCGCCTCGCGGGTAGTCAGCCGTTCGTCCGCAAGTTCCACCGGCATCGAATAGCGCTTTTCCAGGACTCCGGCAAAGCGCCGGGCGCGGCCGGACATCTCGCTTTCGGTGCCGTCCATGTTTAGGGGCAGCCCGACGACCAGGCAATGGGGAGACCAGTCGGCCACCAGCGGGTCGAGTTCGGCCCAGTCCGGGACTCCGTTCCTGGCGGCGATGGAATCTATCGGGCTCGCCGTGCTGGTGATCGACTGGCCGACGGCGAGACCCATGCGGCGTAGACCGAAGTCGATGGCGAGTACGGTTTCGGGTTGCATGTCGGGGCGTACGAGATGGACGCCACCGCCCCTGTCAGGCGTGCCCGGCCTGGCCGGACATCAAGCGGATATCGATCCCCAGGCTGGCGGCCGCCTTGTCGATGCGTTCGTCGAAGGGGACGTCGAAAAGGATGTCGACACTGGCCGGGCAGGTGAGCCAGGCGTTGTCGGTAAGTTCCCCTTCGAGTTGCTGCGGCCCCCACCCGGCATAGCCGAGCGCCACCAGGTAGTTGTAGGGGCCGCGATTGCCGGCGATTGCTTCGAGGACTTCCCTGGCCGTGGTGAGCTTGAGGCCGTGGCCGAGGCTCATGGATGCGGGAAAGTCGCCGTCGTCCGAGTGGAGAACAAAACCCTGCTGGTTGGAAACGGGCCCGCCTTCCAGGATGGGAACGCTGGCCAGTGCCGGCGAGCCGGACAGGCCGGACTGCTCGATCAACTCTCCCACGGAGATGGAGGTGGGACGGTTGATCATCAGGCCCATGGCCCCGTCTTCGCTGTGCTCGCAGACGTAAGTGATGGTATTGCCGAAGTAGGTGCCCGCCTGGTTGGGCATGGCAATCAGGAAGTGGTGCTTCAGGTCCACGAAACGCTCCGGCGCGTACGGTTGTTGATCTTGGCAGCTTCCGGTAAGGGAGTAAACAAGCGCTGGCGCCGGCTTGCGAATTCCGGGCGGCGCGCAGGTGTGCGGCGCGGTGAACGACCTGAGGAGCCCTGGCGGAGCGCTACTGAAGCACCGCCCCCTCGCGCTCAAAGCGCCATCGACGGACGATCTCCAGCCGATCGTAGGACTTGCCCATTTCCGTGGGGAAGTGGGTGTAGGGCGCCGCCAGGCGAACGGTGCGCAGGGCCGCCTCGTCGAGCGCGGCGTATCCGGAAGAATCCAGAACCCGCACCTCCTCCAGATTGCCATCCCGGTGAATGATGGCGAGCAGCAGGAGTTCGCCGGAAAGCCCGCCCGGAGGGTAGTTGGCGCGGCCAATGCGTTCTGTCTTCTGCCGCCACATTTCCAGGTAGGCGGCTTCGACCGCAGACTTTGCGGAAGTACTGGTGAGACGTTTGGTCCTTGGCGCGCCGGGCCTGATGGCGTCCGCCTGCTCCCGTAGCGAGTGGGCGTCGGCGATTTTCTTCGCCAGTTCCGGATAGGAAAGTCCGCTGTTCCTCGGTGGCGAGTCGAATCCGGAATCCGACGAAGGCACCTGCCCCTCGGTTTGCCGTTCGGTGGCCGGAATGGAAGTCGGGGCGACTTCAGGTTGCGGAACGGCATTCCCGGCGGAACGGGAGGCGGAGGATGCGGGGGCGAGCGGGTCAAGTCCGGTTACCGGGGGCGCACGTGACCCGGTTTCCACGAGAGCGGAGGCAGGCTCCTCACGCTTCGAAGTCGAGCTTTTCAGGGACTCCGGAGAGCTTTCGGCAGAGGATGCCGGAGCGGATTCGCCGATAAGGCTGATTTCCAGTGCCGGCGTGATGAAACCGTTGTCGGGGGCCGGCAGGTCGACGCCCAGTATCGCTGTCGCGTGGATAACGCAGGCTATAGCCAGGGCGATTCCGAGCCGGAAGTCTGGCTTGGAATCGAGCCGGTCAGTCGCCCGCGATGCCAGGCCGGTCATGGTTACACGCTAATCCAGTTTGCGTTCGATGGCATCGAGCAGGTCGCCGGCGATATCCAGGGAGAACTGCGCATCCAGCTCCCTTATGCAGGTGGGGCAGGTCACGTTGACCTCGGTGAGATAGTCGCCGATCACGTCGATACCCGTGAACATCAGTCCGCGGCGCTTCAGTTCAGGCCCCACCTCTGCGGCTATCCAGCGGTCGCGTTCGGTCAGTTCGCGCCCGACGCCCCGGCCGCCGGCAGCGAGATTGCCGCGGGATTCCCCCGCCATCGGCACTCTGGCGAGCGCATAGGGAACGGGTTCGCCGTCGATGAGCAGGATGCGCTTGTCGCCGTCCGCTATTTCCGGGAGGTAGAGCTGCCCCATGATCTGCTCCCGGCCTGAAGCGGTGAGCGTTTCGAGGATCACGCCGAGGTTCGGGTCACCGTCCATGACCCGAAAGACCGAGGTGCCCCCCATGCCGTCCAGGCGCTTGAAGACGACGTTCCCGTGCGTGCGCTGAAAGTCGCGCAGCACGTCCTCGCGGCGGCTCACCACCAACGGCGGGCAGCACTCCGGAAACCGGGTGGCGAAAAACTTCTCGTTGCAGTCGCGCAACGACTGCGGACGGTTGGTCACGAATACGCCCGCTTCCTCCGCGCGCTCGAGCAGATAGGTGGCGTAGATGTACTCCATGTCGAAGGGCGGGTCTTTGCGCATGAGGATCGCATCGAAGCTCTCTGCATCTTCCAGGCGGCTTTCCCCGAGCCGGTACCAGCCTTTCCCGGCTTCCGACAGGGCCTGGGCATCTGCCGGGTCGAGGGTGCTTGCGAAGGGTCCCGTCAACCACAGGGAACTTGCAAACAGTCGCACGCGGTTTTCCTGAAAGAGCAAGTCCCGCTGGGTGAGATACGCGAGTTCCCATCCTCGCGCCTGTGCCGAGCGAATCATGGCCAGGGTGGAGTCCTTCTTCAGCGAAAGGCTGTCCAACGGGTCCATGACGAAGGCGATACGGGGCATGTGGCGATTCACGCGGCGGGCTTCGCTGCTGAAAGTAACCCGACGGGTAATGCGCGGCAACCGCGAACGGGCGTCTGGGGCCGTTCTTTTTTGCAACTCTGCGGCTGAACTGTGGTCATAGGTTGCTGGTTTTGAAGCCGTAAAGACGGGGTAACGGCTATTTCTGCAACAAGAACAATGCGGGCAAGTTTCCTTCGGCAGGCGTCGCGTTCGCCGATTTCGACGATTCCGCATCCGATGAAATGACCGCGCGAGACCCTCGGTTGCGCGCTGCGGCAGCCGAATCGACCGACCCAAAATCTGCAGCAGCCGTGGACGGGGAACTGCTGGTCGATTTCCTGGAGGAGGCTGCGGAAATCGTTCGTTCGGTGGACCGCTACGCTCGGGCCTGGAGTGGCGATCTGCAGAACCCGCTGTATCCGCAAAGCCTGCAGGAGAGCCTGCACATTCTGAAGGGTGGCGCCCTTCTGTGTGGCTTCTACGACATTTGCAGGCTCGTGCACCAGCTCGAAGACCTGCTTGCCGAATCCCGGCTGCCGGACCGGAAAGCCGGCGAACCCTTTCTTCGCGAACTGGACGCCCGGCGGGGCGAACTGTTGCGCCTGTTGAGCCTCGCCGGTGAGCAAGCCGGATTGGACTTGGCCGGGAAGGAGGGGCTGGGGCGGGATGCGGTGATTCCCGTAAGTCGAATGCTGCCAAGGCTCAAGGTCAGCGTCCAACGGCTCAGCCACTTGTTGGGCAAACCCGTGGAACTGCACGTCGGCGACGTGGATTGCGATCTGGACGCCGGGGTGGTTCGGCGACTGGCCATGGCCCTTGAGCATGTCCTGATCGATGCGGTTTGCCATGGCATTGAGTCGCCCCGGCGTCGGCGTGCCCTGGGCAAGGCGGCAACGGGCCGAATCGACATGTGGATTTCGCGCCGGGAAGAAACCCTGGTGATCGAGGTCGAGGATGACGGCCAGGGCATCGACGCAGCCCGCGTGCGCGAACTGGCAGGGGCAAGCGGCCTGCTCGCCAGAGACGCGGAACTGGGCGATGCGGATTGCTCCCAGTTTGTCTTTGCTCCCGGCCTGTCCACGACCGGACGGATCAAGCCAGTCTGCGGCAGAGGCATGGGGCTGTCGGCAACGCGTACGGGCATCGCCCGGCTGGGGGGCCGGATCGCGGTGGAATACCGCCCTGGGTGGGGCGCCAGGTTCGTTGCGCGGATACCCGTGGGAATCCGGATCGAGCGCGCATGGATATTTTCGGTGGGAAACGACCGCTATGCCGTTCCCGACGCTGCCGTGGAAGACGGTGTGCCGGTTACGCCCGAGAGTTTGAGTCGAATGGCGGACGGCGGACACTTCGAATACCGCGGTGAAGCCTGGGAATTCCGGTTTCCGGGCGAACTACTGGGCGACGGACGCAAGAGTGGCACCGGTTCCGTGGATGGGGCCGTCCTGTTGCTGCGCTGCGGGGAACGGCGAACCGCCCTGTACGCCGACGCGGTACGCGACCGCCAGGATGTAGTCGTTGGGGGTTCGGGAACGGGCACGGGGGCTGTCGCCGCGGTAACCCTTGCAACACTGCTGGATGAAGGCAGTCTCGTGGCACTGTTGAACCCCGGGGTTCTCCTGGAGCCTGATCGGGGCGGGAATTCGTCCCGTTAGCGCCAGCCCCAGGAGTGGCGGATAGCGGCGATTGCCGCCAGCGGCGCGGTTTCCGCGCGCAGGACTCCGGGGCCGAGGGAAAATGCCTCGATGCCGCGATCCCGCGCCTGGCCTACCTCGTTGTCGGTCCAGCCTCCTTCCGGTCCGACCAGGACGGTTGTGAGGCGGGGCTGCAGTTGCCGATGCAGGGGTTGCGCTTCCGGGTGCAGCAACAGTGTTTGCCGGGGTTCGACGGCAGCGATGAACTCGTCGAAGCGCAGGATGTCGTTGAGACCGGGCAGGTGCGCGCGCCGGCTTTGCTCGCAGGCGCCGATGATTACGCGCCGCCAGTGGCCGTAGCGTGCCTCTGCCCGGTTCCGGGCCATCTGGGTGCGTTCGGTGATCAGCGGCCAGAACCGGCTGGCGCCCAATTCCGTCGCCTGGCGCAGCAGCCGGTCCATGGGGTCGCTCCTGAGCAGGGCCATGGCCAGGTGTATCTGCGGCTCCGGGGGCGCCACCTCGCAGACCAGGGAGCCGCGTTCGATGGTGCAGGCGCCCGGCCCGGCCTTGCTGACGATGGCGCGCCAGACCTGCCCAGTGCCGTCGAAAACCTCCACAGCTTCACCGGCCCGAATTCGCAACACCCGCACAAGATGGTGCGACTGGCGTGCGTCCAGGGTGACGGACGGGGTGCAGGGAGGCGTAACGAAGACGCGCGGCGTCATGGGTGGTCTGCTGCAGTGTCCGAAGGCAGACGGAGGTTCTCGCAGATTCGCGTCGTGGCGCCCCAGCGGTTCAGCGTGTAGAAATGCAGGCCCGGCACACCGGCATCGATCAGGTCCTGGCAGAGCCTCGTGACCATGTCGATGCCGAATTCCATCAATGCCCCTTCGTCCTCCCGGTAGGCTTCCAGGCGCTTGTAGAGCCAGCGGGGCACATCTGCACCGCAGTCTTTCGAGAAGCGCACGAAACGGGCGAAATTGGTCAGGGGCATGATGCCGGGCACGATTGGAACGCCGATGCCGGCCGCTTCCGCGCGCCGGCGGAAGTCGAAGAATGCGTAAGGGTGGTAGAAGTACTGCGTGATTATCCCGTTGGCTCCCGCATCGACCTTGCGCTTCAGGAACTCGAGGTCACTCGCGGGCGATTCGGCATCCGGATGAACCTCCGGGTAGCCCGCCACCTCCAGTTGCAGTGCATTGCCGCAATGAGACCGGATGACCCGCACCAGGGCTTCGGCGTTGTTCGGGAAGCCTGAGCTGCCGATATCGGAGGAACTGTCGCCGCGGAGCGCGACGATGCGCCTCACGCCGGCGCCGAGGTATTCGTCGACAAGTGCCTGAATCTGCTCCTCGCCGTCACCGCCCATCGACAGGTGCGGCGCTGTCGCCATGCCGTGGTCGAGCAATCTTTGCACGGTGTCTGCCGTTCCTTCGCGGGTCGAACCGTTGGCGCCGTAGGTTACGGAGAAGAATGCCGGCCGGAACCGGTTCAGGCGCTCGGCCACGCCGAGCAATCCGGCTCGGCCTTGAGGTGTGCGGGGCGGGAAAAATTCGAAACTGAGCCTCACGGGCGCGAACCTCGCTTCCCGGGGCTTTCCTCAGGCGGCGGACAACGCCTCTGCCTTGTCGGTGCGCTCCCAGGTGAACGCTTCTTCGGTGCGGCCGAAGTGCCCGTAGGCCGCGGTTTGCTTGTAGATCGGCCGCTTCAGGTCAAGCATGGCGACCAGCCCCCGGGGCCGCAAATCGAAATGTTCACGTACAAGTTGAATGATGCGCTCGTCGTCGAGCTTGCCCGTGCCGAAGGTGTTGATGCCGATCGAGGTCGGTTCGGCGACCCCGATGGCGTAGCTGATCTGGATCTCGCATCGCTCGGCGAGACCGGCGGCAACGATGTTCTTGGCGACGTAACGGCCGGCATAGGCGGCGGAGCGGTCGACCTTGGAAGGGTCCTTGCCGGAGAAGGCGCCGCCGCCGTGGCGGGCCATGCCCCCGTAGGTGTCAACGATGATCTTGCGCCCGGTCAGGCCGCAGTCGCCGACGGGGCCGCCGATGACGAAGTTGCCGGTGGGATTGATGAAGTACCTGGTGTCCCCCGAAAGCCAGTTGGCGGGCAGCACGGGCTTGATGATCTCTTCCATGACCGCCTCGGTAAGGGTGTCGCGGCTGACGTCCGGCGAGTGCTGGGTGGACAGCACGACCGCTTCGATGGCCATGGGCCGGCCGGCGCCGTCATAGCGGAAGCTCAGTTGGCTCTTGGCGTCCGGGCGAAGGAAGTCGAGGGAGTTCCTGCGTTTCGCCGCCTGCTGCTTGACCAGGCGGTGGGCATAGGCGATTGGCGCGGGCATGAGCACATCGGTCTCGTTGGAGGCGTAACCGAACATGAGGCCCTGGTCACCGGCGCCCTGTTCGCGGTCTTCGGTTTCATCCACCCCCATGGCGATATCGCCGGACTGCCGGCCGAGCGCATTGACCACCTCGCAGTCACCCACGTCGAAGCCGCTGTCGAAATCCGTGTAGCCGATGTCGGCTATGACCCCCCGCACCAGCGATTCGACATCCACGGTCGCCCGCGAACGGACTTCGCCGGCCACCACCACCAGGCTGTCCTTGAGCAGGGCTTCGCACGCTACCCGCGACTCTGTGTCCTGGGCGAGCATGGCGTCGAGGACGGCGTCGGAAATCTGGTCTGCCATCTTGTCGGGGTGACCTTCCGAGACGGACTCGGAGGTAAAGACGCTGTAGTCGGCCATCGGGCGCTCGCCTGTTTCTTGCGGAAAAGCCGGCCATTTTACCGGACCGCAAGAAAATCGGGTGTTTTCGTTGCCATGCTTCCGGCGGACGGCGACAATACCGCTCCATGCTTTGCCCCGTCGTCCCGGTATCCAGCATGGTCCAGACCCGATTCCCCGTTATGTGTGAATTCCGCTCCTCTCGCCCCGTCCGAGGCGTGCCGGTCGCGATGATCGGCGCCGTCCCCGGGCGGACCTCCGCCTGGCCGGTGCTGCCGGTGTGGCTCCAGCCGGAGTCCCGCGAATTCCGTCCGGTGGGATCGTGAGCTCCCGTACCGATCGGGCCAATGCGGTCCGCGCGCTGTCCATGGATGCGGTGCAGCGCGCCAATTCCGGGCACCCGGGCGCGCCCATGGGCCTCGCCGATGTGGCGGAGATCCTCTGGCGCGAGGTGTTGAAGCACAACCCCCGGGACCCGGGTTGGTGCGACCGCGACCGGGTGGTGCTGTCCAACGGCCACGGCTCCATGCTGCTGTACAGCGTGCTGCACCTGTCGGGTTACGATGTTTCCATCGACGACATCAAGGCTTTCCGGCAACTTCATTCGAAGACCGCCGGGCACCCGGAATACGGCGAGTGTCCCGGCGTCGAAACCACCACGGGGCCACTGGGGCAGGGCATGGCCAACGCCGTCGGCATGGCGCTGGCCGAAGAGCGCCTGGCGGCGGAATTCAACAGGCCCGGGCACGAGGTGGTGAATCACCGCACCTGGGTGATTGTCGGCGACGGATGCCTCATGGAAGGCATCTCTCACGAAGCGGCATCGCTCGCGGGAACGCTCAAGCTCGGCAAGCTCGTGTGCCTGTACGATGACAACGGCGTCTCCATCGACGGCGCCGTGGGCGCCTGGTTCACGGAGGACGTGCCGGGGCGGTTCCGCAGTTACGGCTGGCGCGTGATCGAGGCCATCGACGGACACGATGCCGAGGCGGTGGAACGCGCGCTTGCCGCGGCGGTCGAGTCAGACGGACGCCCCACCCTGGTTTGCGTCAGGACGATCATTGGTTTCGGCGCGTCGAACAAGCAGGGTACGGCGGCGGTGCACGGTGCGCCGCTCGGCGAGGAGGAAGTGAGCATCGCACGGCGCGTCCTCAACTGGGGTTACGAGCCGTTCGAGGTACCGGCAGCGGTCTACGAAGGCTGGAGTTGCGTTGCCGAAGGAGAGCGGGCGCAGGCGGATTGGCGGGCGGTGTTCGAGGGCTACCGGGCGGAACACCCGGAACTCGCCGCGGAGTTCGAGCGGCGCATGGCGGGCCGCCTGCCGGACGGCTGGCGGGATGCGATCCGCGGGCTGGCGGAATCGGCGCAGGCTGAAATGAAGCCGTTGGCCACGCGCCAGTCTTCGCAGGCCTGCCTGAACGTGCTTGGGCCGCGACTTCCCGAACTTTTCGGCGGATCCGCGGACCTGACCGGCTCGAACAATACCCGGTGGGCCGATGCGGACGATGCGCGCTACCTGAGTTTCGGCGTACGCGAGTTCGGCATGACGGCGGTGTGCAACGGCATGCTGCTGCACGGCGGCTTCCGGCCCTTCTCCGGCACTTTTCTCGTCTTCATGGAATACGCGCGCAACGCCCTCAGGCTCTCGGCGCTGATGGGCATACCCAATATCTACGTCTACACCCACGACTCGGTGGCCCTGGGCGAGGACGGCCCCACCCACCAGCCGATCGAGCAACTGACCAACCTGCGCACCACCCCGAATCTGTCGACCTGGCGGCCCTGCGACACTGCGGAATCGGCAGTCGCCTGGGAACAGGCCATTGCACGAACCGACGGCCCGACCGCGCTGGTATTCACCCGGCAGAAAACGGCGCCCCAGTCGAGGGATGCGGCTACGCTGGAATCGGTGCGGCGCGGCGGATACATCCTCGGCCGCGAGCGCAATGGGCTGGATGCGGTACTGATCGCTACCGGGTCGGAAGTGGACCTGGCGATGCAGGCGCGGGCAAGGCTCGCCGGCAAAGGAACCAGCGTGCGGGTCGTGTCCATGCCCAGCGCCGATGTCTTCCTCGCGCAGGACCGTGCGTATCGCGACTCGGTCATCCCGCCGGACCAGCGTGCGCGTATCGCGGTGGAAGCCGGCCATCCCGACTACTGGCGGCGCTTTGTCGGCCTGGATGGCGGGGTGCTCGGCATCGACCGGTTCGGCCTGAGCGCGCCCGGCGCCGAGGGCATGGCCGAATTGGGCATGACGGTCGACAACCTGGTTTCGGTTGTTGAAGCAACCCTGGCCGGCCAGAGTTGAGCGTGGCTGGCGTCGAACGGGGATGCGGCGCGATCCTCCGGGGCGGAAATTGCTGATTCATTCTTGTCGAGATCATTCGGCATGACCTTCAGACGCATGGAAGAGCTGGATCTCGCGGGTAAGCGCGTTCTGATCCGTGAAGACCTGAATGTCCCGATTGCGCGCGGGGCGGTTGCGAACGATGCGCGAATCGCGGCGGCGCTGCCGACGCTGAAGGCAGCACTCGCCGGGGGAGCCCGGGTGTTATTGATGTCTCACCTGGGCCGTCCGGGGGAAGGAGAATTCGACCCGGCATTTACGTTGGCGCCGGTGGCGGGGCGGCTGTCGGAATTGCTCGGCGAGACAGTGCCGCTGCTGCCTGACCCGGAAGCCGCGGAAAGCGCGAACGCGCGTATAGCGCTGCTTGAGAACGTGCGCTTTCTCGCGGGCGAGAAAGCCAACGACGAAGCCCTCTCCAGGCGTCTGGCGGGGCTCGCCGACATTTTCGTCATGGATGCGTTCGCCACCGCGCACCGGGCCCAGGCATCGACGCATGGTGTGGCGCGATTCGCTCCGCTGGCCTGTGCCGGGCCGCTGCTCGCCGGCGAACTCGATGCGCTGGCCCGGGCGCTCGACAACCCGCGGCGGCCGTTGCTTGCCATCGTCGGCGGGTCGAAGGTCTCCACCAAGCTCACCGTGCTCGACAAGCTCGCCTCGCTCGCCGACGGCATCATTGTAGGCGGCGGCATCGCCAACACCTTCATCGCCGCGGCCGGCCACGGGACGGGCAGGTCGTTGCTGGAGGCGGACCTGCTCGACGTTGCGGTGGAACTGGCGAAACGTGTCGAGGTGCCGCTGCCGGTGGACGTCATGGTCGGCAAGCGCATCGACGCGAACGAAGTCGCGATCGTCCGTGCCGTCAACGACGTTGGCGACGACGAGATGATCCTGGACATCGGCCCGGAAACGGCCCGGCGGTGGAAGGCCCTGCTGGCGGACGCCGGCACGATCCTGTGGAACGGTCCGGTGGGCGTCTTCGAATACGATCAGTTCGGCGAGGGAACGCGCGTACTGGCGGAGGCGATCGCAGAAAGCGCGGCTTTTTCCGTGGCAGGCGGAGGCGATACCCTGGCGGCCATCGACAAATACGGCGTACGCGATGGCATTTCATACATCTCGACCGGAGGCGGCGCCTTCCTGGAGTTCGTCGAGGGGAAAACGCTGCCGGCGGTTGCGGTGTTGCAGAGTCGCGCACCGGGCTAGGTTGGCGCCGGAGCGCGCAGTCACCCCTCCATGCCCAGGGCGGTCAGCAGGAATGCGTACTCCTCGGCCACTTCGCGTAGCGAATCGAAGCGTCCGGACTTGCCGCCGTGGCCCGCGCCCATGTTGGTCTTGAGCAGCAGGGGATTGCTGTCGGTTTTCAGCGTGCGGAGCCTGGCGACGTACTTGGCAGGCTCCCAGTAGGTCACGCGCGGGTCGTTCAACCCCGCGGTCACCAGCATGGGCGGGTAGGCGCCGGGCTTGAGTTGATCGTAGGGCGAATAGGAACGGATGAATTCGAACGCCGCCGCATCCTCGATGGGGTTACCCCACTCCGGCCACTCCAAGGGCGTGAGCGGCAGCGACGTGTCGAGCATGGTGTTCAGCACGTCCACGAAAGGCACGTGGGCGGCGACGGCGCCCCAGAGTTCGGGCGCCTGGTTCACCGCCGCGCCCATCAGTTCGCCGCCGGCACTGCCGCCGGCGATGGCGATGCGGCCGGGCGCCGTGTAGTTCGCTTCTATCAGGTGTCTGGCGACATCCACGAAATCATTGAAGGTATTGGTACGCCGTTCGAGCTTGCCCGCTTCGTACCAGTGGTAGCCGAGGTCATCGCCGCCGCGAATGTGGGCGATGGCGCAGATGAAACCGCGCTCGAGCAGGGACAGGCGGGTGGTCGAAAACGACGGCGGAGTGGCATAGCCGTAGGCGCCGTAGCCGTAAAGGTACAGCGGCGCCGTCCCGTCGAGCGGAGTTTCCCGGGGCCGGACGACGGACACGGGAACCCGGGCGCCGTCCCGTGCGGGGACCATGAGCCGTTCGGTGACGTAGAGCGATGGATCGTAACCGCTGGGAACCTGCTGCACCTTGCGGACTTCCAGTTCGCCGTTGTCGATGTGGTAGTCGTGAACCGTGTTGGGGGTGACCATGGAGGTGTAGCGCAGGCGCAGCGAATCCGTGTGGAACTCCGGGTTGTCGCCGATGCCGACGCTGTAGGCGGTCTCGGGAAACTCGATGTGCGTACTGGCCCGGTTCCGGTCGATCAAGCGGATCTGATCGAGTCCGTCGACGCGCTCCTCTACCGCGATGAAGTCCGCAAAGGCGGAGAAGCCGAGTATGTAGAGGGTCTCCGACCCTTCCAGAAGCGACACCCAGCCCGCCTCGGAATAGTCCTCTTCCGTCGCGGTAACGAGGCGCGTGTTCTTGTGCCGGTCGTTGGTGCGGACGATAAACGTGTCGCCCTGGTGGTCGATTGAGTATTCGTGGTTCGTTCGACGTGGAGACACGACGGCCGGGGTGGCATCGAGGTTGTCGGACGGGACCAGGCGCACTTCGGAGGTGACATGGTCGGAGGTGGAGACGATCAGGAAGCGCTTCGAAGCGCTGGTGCCGAGCCCGACGAAAAAGCCCGGGTCTTCCTCCTCGTAGACGATCGTGTCGTTCGCCACCGGCTCGCCAAGGCGGTGCCGGCGCACCTGGTACGGCCGCCAGTTCTCGTCGACCACCGTGTAGAGAAAGGCGGAATCGTCGGCCGCCCACGCCGGCGACCCGATGGTGTTCTCGATGACATCTTCGAGCAATTCACCGCTGGCGAGATTCCTGACTTCCAGGCGGAAGCGTTCCGACCCACTGGTGTCGGTGCTGTAGGCCAGCAGGCCGCCGCCGTTGCTGACAGCCAGGGCGCCCAGGCGGAAGTACTCCGTTTCGCGCGCGAGCGCAGGCTCATCGAGGATTGTTTCGGCGTTGTCGGTCGGCGCGTTGCGGGCGCCGGAGTCGGCGGCGGGCCAGCGTGACCAGATGCGGTACTGGCCGTCTTCTTCGTAGCGCCACTGGTAATACCAGCCCCCTTCCAGCACCGGCACACCGGCCTCGTCCGGCTGCTGGCGGCCCTTGATCTCCTGATGGAGCGTTTCCACCAACTCCGCGTGGGGCGCCATGGTCGCCTCGAAGTAGTCGTTCTCCGCCTCGAGATAGGCCAGCACGTCCGGGTCGTCCACTTGCGGATAGCCCTGGTCCTTGAGCCAGTGGTAGGGATCTTCGATGGTGATGCCGTGGTATGTCGCGGCATGGGGCTGCACGGCTGCGACGGGAGGCTCCGGCAGGGTTGTCGAATCTGTCATTGGCGGCTCCGGGCCGGTGCAGGCGGCGATGACGAACGGCACAGCCGTTGTGGCCAGGAGACCTGCCGCCGTGCGTTGTCGAGTTTGGAACATGTGATCTCGAGCATACGTGGAAACATTGAAATTCTTCAATTTCCGGAGGCGCCCGGTTCCGGAAGCGCCCGGTTTGGGTGGCCGGGCTGCAAAGGCCGCGCTGCGAGGGCGATGTTGCAAGCCCGGGAAAGACGGCGTCCGCAGCCGCAGGTTTTGGGAACTCTAGCGCTTTGCAGTGGTCTCAGGTTTGCTTGTCGGCAGTTCGTACGCAAGGCGCCTGAACGGGTACAGGTGCAAGCGACCGCCGCTGCCGCCAGCCGGGATGAGGTCAACCAACGGGATACAGAGGTCAACATGGGCGCAACTGCAGCTGCGGCACAAGCGATAGTAACCAGTCAAGCCGGCGATGCGGCGAGTCCACCGGCCCGAGCGCCGCAGGGTAACCTCGGCGGCCGGCGGGTATTGCTGGATTGCGCGGGTCTGTTTCGCAGTTGTTTTCGGTTCCTCCGTGCTGAGCGTAACGGGCGGCAGGCGCAGACGGAGGGCCCGGCGCCGACAGAGTTGCGGCAACGGACGGCACTTTCGGCGCGAGAAAGCCGCGGATCGGCGCAAGACGAGGGGCCGGGCGACGCAAGCAGGCAGGTGCGGGCAAGGACTTTCAGCCCGGCTCCGGCAACTGCGAGCGTATTGCAAAGTCCGCCGCTGCACGGCGAGCCACCGGAGGGGTCGGAGGTTGGGGCTCGTGCAGGCGTTGTGGACACCGGTACCGCCGCGGTAGAGCGCGATACCGGGCTAACCGAACTTCCCTGGCTGACGCACCGGCAGAACGATGAGCGTTTGCAGGTGAACAAGTTGCTTGCCGGTACGAAGCCGCTGCACGTTACTGCGCAGCAGTGGGGCGAATTGCGCAACGCCCTCGAACGTGTTGTCCGCATTGAGACAGACATCAGGGAAGCGGACGCACTGCTTCAGAGGTCCCGAACGGACCCGTTGAGCGAAGCGGAATCCCAAAGGCTTCGGGAGATTGTCGACCTGTACCGCCAGGGCGCCATGAACGGGGGGTACAAAGAATTGCTGCGCGCGACGTTCACCCCACTTCGGATGGTCGGCGGCTTCGAAACAGCTGACCGAACGGCTGCGGTGAACCTGGAAGCGCGCTTGAGGGATGTCCTGGGACACTTTCGGGAAGAGACTTGGGAGGGTCCGGGCAAGGTTGTCAAATTGGTACTGCCCCTTGGCAAGGGAAAGGAAATTGAAGTCGAAAGCCGCGTCGTCCCCGGCGAGGCCTGGAGATCATACTTTCCAGGGGGTTACCATTCGCAGGGTCCCCGCTCCTTTACCAATTTCTTGACACATGTGCCGGGCCTCGGGCACACGACCGCGACCAATGCCAGGGGCGAAGTGATTTACTCCGGGCTTTGCCATGACCTCGTCAGCAAACAATGCCTGAGCGCCGAAACTCTGACCCGATTCGAACGTCTGACCGGTAGAAGCGGTGAGGTGCTCAAGGACGCCCTGCGGAACCTGCCGACCAATGAACATATCAGCGAACAGTTGAGAGTAAATGTCGGCGCGGAAATCGACCGGCTGTTGGCGGGGCGCTCGGAGCCGAGTAGTAACGCCTTGACAAACAGCATCTTGCGCACCGGTGTTGCCCACAAGATGGCCACGGAAGTAGCGCTGGCCGCTCTCGTCACCGACCCGCCGAAACTCCAGAAGGCGCTTGCAGGAGAACGGGTTGGCGTAAACCTCTGCTGGCTCGTGGACCTGACGGAACCGTCGGATATTGGGGCGGAGATCAACTCGCTGAACATTTTTGGGCAATCCAGCGCTTTGGCGGAGAAATCTCCCCTGGAATTGAGTGTGCGGGGACCGGACGGCCAGCTGCGTACCGTAAACGTCGATCTGAAGATAAGGATGTTCATTTACGATCCGTGCGACCAGTCCGGGCAAGCGGCCAATTTGCACGCTATTGTGAAGGGCTCTTGGGTCGAACTGCTCGGACCACTGCAGTCCAGGGAACTGGGCGGCGATGTCTTGGTGAAAACCGAGGCCATGGCTGTTCGCGCTCAAGAACTGCGCAACGAGATCGCAATGATCGACCGTGAGTCGAGCACGGTTGCCGTCGGACGCGTCGCAGCTGTTCCCGTCTCGCCGGGGGCGGGAGAGATTCGGGCCGGATTGGAGTCCGAATTGCGGCTTCTCGAAAAGAACCGGGACGTTCTGCTGAGGCTCGGGAAGCAGCAGAAAGCCCTGGCCACGAATGGTGAGTTCCTGGTGCCTCTGATTGAGCGAACATCCGACGGAAAGGTTATTGCCTTGTACGTGGAGACAATGAGCCAGCTGGCGCTCATCTGCCACCTGATGGGTGAAACGCCCGTGCTTAGCAAATCCGGAGGCGAGGGCGTTAAACATCTGGACGTCGCGGTGAAGTTCCTTGCCACGGTTGCGGACAGCGGGGAGGGATCGCTCCCTCCGCTGATTCCGGACGAGGATTGGCTTCAATGCCATAAGGACTTTTCGGATCAAGTTGCCCCTCAGGCCAAATCGCTGGTCAATATCAAGGCCCTGGGGATGCAGCACCTGATGGTAGGGGCTGTAGCGGGTTTGTAGTCTTGGCCCGATGTCCTGACACATCAACGGGCAGCGTCCAATACCGGGCTTGAGTTAAACTCGGGCGCCGCTTAACGTACCGGTTCCGCTCGTGGGTTCCTGGGAAAGTCGTGGGCAAGGTTGCGGTCGTCACCGGCGCCGGATCGGGCATCGGGAAGCAAACGGCGCTGGCGCTGCTGCGGGAAAGCTATTCGGTGGCATTGGCCGGGCGGCGCATTGAACGGCTCGAAGCCGTTGCCGAAGAGTCGGGTGCCGGTCCGCGAGTGCTGGCTGCGCAAACCGATGTCAGTAATCCCGAGTCTGTAGCGGGGCTGTTCGAACAGACCGCGCAAGCCTTTGGTCGCGTCGACCTGCTCTTCAACAATGCCGGCACGGGTACGCCGCCCATACCACTCGAGGATCTCACGCTCGAGCAGTGGCAGCGTGTCGTCGACGTGAACCTCACCGGCGCCTTCCTCTGCGCTCAGCAAGCCATCCGCATGATGAAGGGCCAGAATCCGAAGGGCGGCCGCATCATCAACAACGGCTCCATTTCCGCTCACGTACCCAGGCCCCACTCGGCGCCCTACACCTCCACCAAGCATGCGATGACCGGGCTGACGCGATCGATTGCCCTCGACGGCCGCGAGCACGATATCGTCTGCGGGCAGATCGACATCGGCAATGCGCTGACGCGCATGACCGCGCGGATGGCGGAGGGCATGCCCCAGCCGGACGGGTCGATCAGGCCGGAACCGACCATGGATGTCGAAAACGTCGCGCAGGCGGTTGTCTACATGGACAGCCTGCCGCTCGATGCCAATGTCCCCTTCATTACCGTAATGGCGTCCGCAATGCCCTTCTTCGGGCGCGGTTAAACAAGGAGAAGACCATGCGCAAATTCTGGATCGTTCTGGCTTGCTTCGCTCAGGGAGCCTGGGCACAGGACTGGTTTCCCTCCGAACACGGCGCCGACGACACCCTCGGCGCCGTCAATCACCTCTCGCCGCAGAAGGTGGTGCAGGCCGCGCGGCTGGTCAAGACCGGCAAGACGTACCCGCTCGGCGTCGTCACAGGCTGGGATACGCCCGCCTATCCACCCCGGCAATATGCGATCACCGTCATCCAGCCGGGCCAGGACAGCGGGCCGACCATGGGTGCCAACCGGGCGACGGGCAACGACGATCTTCTCTACACCTGGATGGGCATCGGCAGCCAGCTCGACGGGCTTGGGCACATGGGCGAGGAGCACGTCTACTACAACGGCCACAAGGCATCGGATTTCGTGACCCCCAAGGGGCTGAAGGCCCTGTCGATCGATAAGATCCCGCCCATCGTCACCCGCGGCGTGCTGCTGGACATGACACGCCACTTCGACGCGAACCCGTTGCCTGCCGGTACCGTCTTCAACGAGAAAGAGATCAGGGCGCAGGCGGCTGCGCAGGGGGTTGCTATCGAAAAGGGGGATGTCGTCCTGTTCCATACCGGCTGGCAGGATCTGGCCGATACGGATCCGGCGAAGTTCATGAGCGGCGAGCCCGGCCTGGGCTTCGGCGGCGCGCAATATCTCGCCAGCCTCGATGTGGTGGCCGTGGGCTCCGACACCTGGGGCGTGGAGGCGATACCGCACGAAGACCCCACCCTCGCCTTTCCGGTACACGTCGAACTGCTCGCGAAAAACGGCATCTACATCCTGGAGAATCTGGACTCGGGGGCGCTTGCCGCGGACGAGGGCTGGGAGTTCCTGTTCGTGCTCGGCCAGCCGCGTTTTGAAGGTGCCGTTCAGGCGGTGATCAATCCGGTGGCGATCCGGTAAGTGGTTCGACCCGCACCAGACTGGCAGGCGCGTCTTGAATGATCCCTGCCAATTGGCTCGATATTCTTCTCAATCGATCGACCGAAGGTACAGCGATGCCGAGTTTTCGCTTTAGCGAATTTCTACGGCGCAGGCTCCCATGGAACATGTATGGTCCGCCCCGCGTTTGCAACGGGCGAGGTTGGCAGGAGTTGTGATAACCCCGGGTGGCGCGGACGCGTGCTTTGGCACGTTGAGCGAGCGGAGGCGCGCTTGAAGATCGTTTTCGGCTGGCACCTTGACGGGCCTACCTGGCCGGAAACTCCCGATGGACGCCGGTTTGCGCTGGATGCCGCCGTTGTCGGACCGCTGGGATTGCTCGATCTGCTCGAGACCCGGCTCGGCGTGAACGGCCCGGGCCGGCCTGCAGCTTTGAGGATTGCCCAGTACCTGTCCCGGCTGCGGTCCACTGACGATGGCCGGGCGTTCTTCTCCCGATCCCTTGCGGCTGACGGGTGGGCCACTGCGCGGTTGCTGCTGGGGTGGCGCGATGAGCTGGTAGCCGGCGGCTGGGTTCCCCGGTCAGGACCCTGGACCGGCGACAGGATCAATCGCATCGCGCTGGCTGAAACGCGCGACGATGAACCGCTAACGGCGGGCGTTCCCGATCGGGTCCTGTCGGTGATATCGAGCATTCGGGCGCCAGCCCCAATCGAAGAACTCTCGCTCATCGATCGCCCGGAGCACCTGCCGCTCGTCTGGCGCCGCCTGATCGACGCGCTTGCGGCGGCCGGGACGACGGTCGAACGAAAAACCCTGTCAACGCCGACCCGGGACAGCGACCTGGCCAGGGCGCAAGTCCTGCTGGCCAGCCGGGAATCCGGAACATTGAAGGGCGATGGCACTTTCGCGGTGGCGCGCTGCGACGATGAGCTCGTGGCAGCGGATATCGCGGCGGAATGGCTGGCCGCAGCTTCCCGGGGCAACGGTGACGTGGTAATCATCCGGCAGGGCGACGGTACCGTGCTTGATGCGGCCTGCCACCGTCTGGGATTGCCGAGGCCCGGCGGAAGCCGGCGATCGCCGTTTCGGGGCGCATTGCAGATCCTGCCCCTGGCTTTCGAAACCGCCTGGAAACCTCTTGACCCGGAACGCATGCTCGAACTGCTGCTCATGCGTGGGTCTCCGATTCCGTACGCGACGGGCAGGTGGTTTGCCGAGGTGCTGCGCGACTTTCCCGGGACCGGGGGCACGCGCTGGCGGGCTGCCTGGGAACAGGTCGAGGCACGGCTTGGCGAGGAACTGGCGGAAAGCGATCTGGACGAGCCGGGCCGTGCCCGGAAGTTACGAAATACCCTGGCCAACTGGCGCGCCTGGCTCGAGCCGGATCGGTATCCGAGGGAGACCGGCGTGACGGCAAAGGCTGCCGATGCGATCTGCCGCAGGGTACAGGCGTGGGCCATCGGCCGCGCTTCGGCAAGCGGGGATGCGATCCATATCGAAACCGCCAATGCCGCCGCGGCTCTCGCCGAGACGATTGCCGCTTCCGGGCTCGACCCGATATCCAAGCCGCAACTGGACAGGATGATCGATGCGGTGATCGCCGAAGGCGTTGCTCGCCCCGGCACCGTTGCGGAGGCGGCCCCCTGGACAGCGATCGACAATCCCGCACAGATCTGGGACGAAGCACGATCGGTACTCTGGTGGGGATTCTCGAATTCCGGGTCCGGGGTGCCGCTGCCGCCGTGGACCGCCGCCGAGCGGGCCGAACTGGCCGCCGCCGGGGTGGTGCTCGTTGCGCCCGAAGCGGCCGCGGCACGGGAGCTCCATGCCCAGCGCCGGGCCATCCTCGGCGCCACGCGGCGGGTGCTGCTCATCGAGCCCGCCATGACCGCGGCGCAAAGTACGGCGAGTCACCCGATTTGGCACGAACTCGCGGGCCTGGAGGAGCTGGGCCGGGCAGTCGTCGACGGGCGCGGGCTACGCTCCGGCGATCGTGCGGCGCTGTGTGGGCGTAGCTGGGACACCGACCCTGTGCCGCCACGCGCGCTTCCCGAGCCGATCCGCGACTGGTCGGTACCGGGCGAACTCATCGGCCCGCGGAAAACCGAATCCGCATCCAGCCTGGAGAGCCTGCTGGGCTGTCCGTTGAACTGGGTCCTTCACTACCAGGCACACCTTCGTCAAACGGGGCTTCTCGACATGGCGGACGGCAACCGGCTGAAAGGGAACGTCGCGCACGAAGTGCTGGCGCGTTTTCTCTCCGGGCGGTTGCCGGACGATCCGGGGGTGATTCGCGAGAGGGTGGCAGCGTTGCTGGAAGAGATGCTTCCCGAGATCGGCTCGCCGCTGCTGCTGCCGGGACGGCTCCGCGAGCGCGAGGATCTGCTGCGCAACACCATCGAAAGCGCCGTGGTCCTGGTGGGCATTCTCAAGAATCGGGGACTTTCCGTGCACGCCACCGAGCGCTCGGTCTCGAGCCCGCTCGATGAACGGTCGGAACTGCAGGGCATCGTCGATCTGGAGCTCGTTTCAGCGGATGGCCGGCCGGCCATCGTGGATCTCAAGTGGTCGGAACGGGACCGGTATCGCCGCCAGGAAATCTCGGAGGCACGGCCCGTTCAGCTCGCTGTGTACGCGCGCTTGCTGCAGGGCGGGGAAACACAACGGTTTCCGCCGGGCGCCTACTTCATGATCAAGCAGCGGCGCCTGCTCGCGGTCGATGCCGAGCCCTTCCCGCCCGAGTTGCGCATCGAGGGTTCGGACCTCTCCGAGGTGTGGGATGCCGTGATGGCGGTGCGCGGCGGCGCCCTTCGGGAACTGGCGGCCGGCCGGGTGGTGGCCACCGGTGTAGAGCCGGACGATGGGGCGGATTCGGACGATGGGGATACCGACGAGCCTCCCATCGTTATCGATCCGCCGTGCCGGTTCTGCACCTTCGGGCGGCTTTGCGGCGCTGGTGCTCTCCGATGACCGGCCCCGCAGAAAATCGCAAGCCCATCGACCTGTCCATTGCCAGTGCGGGCACCGGCAAGACCACGCAGCTTGTCGGGAAAATACAGGAGGCCATCGATTCCGGCACGGACGCCAGATCGATCCTGGCGACAACCTTTACCAACAAGGCGGCCGCCGAACTGGTTGAGCGGGCCCGTTCGAGCCTGATTGGAGCAGGTAGGGCCGAACAGGCATCCGGCCTGCTCTCCGCCCGGGTTGGCACTGTCAATTCGACCTTCGGCGGCATCGTCGGCGAGTTCGCCCTGAACGTGGGACGCTCGCCGGTCGCCGATGTCATCTCCGAAGAGCGGCAGGAGCGGATGTTCGCGATCGCCGCGGAGGCAGCACTCGCGCAGCATGCCGGCCGATTGATCCCGGTCGCACAACGGCTGGAGGTGGCCAGCTGGGAAGACGATGTCAGAAAGCTTGCGGACCTGGTGCGCCAGAACGACATAGATCCGGCCTGCCTGGACGAACACGCCGAGCGATCCTGGGAACGATTTCGCAGGATTCTCCCGGAGGCGATGGAACAGTCCGCACAGGCGGTGGATGCATCGCTCAGGGATGCGCTTCGCAAAGCCAGGGAAGACCTCCGGACCGGCATTGACACAACGAAAAAAACGGCCAGTGTCAGGGAAACGATCGACGAGGCCTGTGCCGTGCATGACTCCGGCAGGAACCTCTCCTGGCGGCAGTGGGCACAGCTCTCCAAGCTGAGCCCCGCCGTGAGCAGCCAACCCGTCGTGCAGCCGGTGGTGGATATCGCCATGCGGCATGCCGCGCATCTCGGCCTGCACTCGGACATACGGGCGTATATCGATGGCATCTACAGTGCGGCGGCAGCGGCGCTCGGAGCCTACGCGGACCACAAGGCCACGAACGGTCTGATCGACTTCATCGACCAGGAGCACGTGGCGCTGCGGTTGCTCGACGACCCGGACGTTGCCGACCGCCTGCGGGAAACCCTGTCCCGGGTTTTCGTGGACGAGTTCCAGGATACCAGCCCGATTCAGCTCGCCCTCTTTCTCAAGGTGTCTCAAATCGCAGAGAGATCGTTCTGGGTAGGAGATCCCAAACAGGCGATTTACGGTTTTCGCGGCACCGACCCGGAACTGATCGGGAAGGCCGCGGCGGAAGTGGTCCCGAGGTCCGGCGGCGTACAAGGTAGCCTGTCTACCTCCTATCGCGCGCGGCCGGGCCTCGTCGAGTTCACAAACGGGGTGTTTGCGCCGGCGTTCGAGGCATTGGGTTTCGAACCGGAAACGGTGCGCATTGAAAACTGTTTCCGTCGCGACGCCGACGGCCAGGGTGAGCCGATCGAAGTCTGGAGTCTTGCCGGGCGCAACTGGGATCTAGCCATTGCTGCCCTGGCGGAGGAGATCCGGACCGTCCTGGACGAACCCGGAACCCATGCCGTCGACGACCGGTCTCTGGGAGGCCCTCGGCCCATACGCGGTTCCGATATCGCAGTGCTGTGCCGGTCCAACGACCGTTGCACGGCAGTGGCAGCAGCGTTGGGAGCGGTCGGCATCCACGCATCGATAGCGCGCCCGGGGCTCCTGCAGACGCCGGAGGCCGTACTCGCCGTGGCTGCGCTACGCTATCTCGTGGACCCGGGAGACAGCCTCGCGATTGCTGAAATCGCACATCTCTTTGACGACAGCCCAGGTCAGCCCGCCTGGTTCGAGCGCAGCCTGTCCGATGCGGGAATCCGGTCGCTGGTAGAGGAATTGCCGGTGCTCGGAGCCCTGGACAAAGCGAGGGAGCAACTGGCGGAGCTGACGCCGCGCGAGGCGCTGGAGGTGGCGATGACGGCGGCGGGCGTACTGGACCGCGTCTGTTCCTGGGGTAACGCGCTGGACCGGGTTGCGAACCTGGATGCCCTGCGGGGCCTTGCCGTCGCATACGAAGACGAGGCCAGCATCGTTCGCAGCGCCGCGACCGCTGCGGGACTGGTCAGTTGGCTCGGTGGTGCTGCCGGCTCGGACAGCGACCTTCCGCCCAGTACCGATCCGGGCGCTGTCAACGTGTTGACCTACCATCGCGCCAAGGGTCTCGAATTTCCGCTGGTGGTGCTAATGGACCTGCAAAGTGCCCGGGATCCCTCCGCCTTCGGCTTCAGCGTGGAGGCGAGTGGCGAATTCGATGTCTGGGCACCGCTGGAGAATCGCTGGGTGCGGTTCTGGCCTTGGCCGTACGGCAGCCAGCGCAAGAATGTCCACATCGACACCAGCGTTCTCGAAACGGCGCAACACCGGGAAGCCGCGCGGCGTGAACATGCCGAGGCGGTGCGCCTCCTTTATGTGGGCATGACGCGGGCGCGCGACTACCTCGTGCTTGCAGCGCGGGATTCGACGAGGGGCGGCCTGCAATTGTCCTGGCTCGACCTCCTCGCCGACGCAGACGGTTCTGCGGTGGTCGACAGCTCGCGGCTGGGTTCGAACGCTGCCCTTGTTGTCTCGGGAGAGGAATTGCCCGTGCGGTATGTCGAGGTGGCCGCCGGTGAACAAGTACTCCTGAACCAGGCGGCGGAATTGACCTCGCGAATGTCGGAAGTGGAGGCGAAACCGGATTTTCCGTCCTACCGGATCGCGCCCAGCGAGGCGGGTCCGCCGGTACCCGGAGAGGCGCAACTGGTTTCCCGCGTCCGCCTGGGGGCAAGGATTCCGCTCATCGGCAGCCCCGACATGGGTTTACTGGGCGAAGCGGTGCACGCTTTTCTGGCCTTTGACCGGCCCGGGCAGAATGAAGACGAACGGCGCCAGCGAGCCGTTCGGACACTGGCGCGGTGGGGCATGGCAGGCATCGAGCCCGCGCACCTCGTCGACATGAGCGAGCGGCTGTTTACCCACCTGGACAGCGCTTGTCCCGACATGAAAGCCCGCGCCGAGGTTCCGGTCTTCGCAAGCAGGAGCGGCCAGCGCGTGAGCGGGCGGGTCGACCTGCTCCTGACAGGCGAAGGCAAGGCCGTTGTCATCGACCACAAGACCTATCCGGGGGCCTACGACTCCTGGGAAGAAAAGGCGCTTGGGTACGCGCCGCAACTCGCACTCTATGCTTCGGTCATCCGCGAAGCGACCGGGTGCGCGGATGTGGAGACCTGGGTGCACATGCCCATCGTGGGTCACATGCTCAAGGTGCGGGCTCCCGATCCGGTGGAGCCCCGCTGACAGTCAGGGCCGAGGCCGCTTCCGCAGGTCCTTCAGAATCTCCCGGGCAGCGTTGTGGCCCGCGATACCCGACACGCCGCCCCCCGGGTGGCAACTCGAGCCGCACATGTACAAGCCCTCCAGCGGCCCCCTGTAATCCGAGTAATGGGGCGCCGGGCGCTTGAAGAAGAGCTGGTCCAGAGACAGCTCGCCGTGGAATATATGGCCCTGCGGCAGGTTTACTCGAGCCTGGATATCAGGCGCGAGCAGTACCTCCGCGGCGATGATTCCGTCCGAAAAGCCGGGAGCGAAACCGTCCAGGGTCCTCAATGCGTTAGCGGTGAAGTTGTCTTTTTCATCCGCCCAGTCCGCGCCCTTCAGTTCGTAAGGCGCGTGTCCCCCGAACAGGTTGACGACGTGCTTGCCCGGCGGCGCCAGCGTGTCGTCGACGATGGTCGGCACCACCGGCGTCATGAAGGGGTTGTCGGAATACCAGCCGTGCTTCGCATCGTCATAGGCTTTCTCGAGGTAGTCGATATCGGGTGCGCAGTGCACATAGGTCGGATAGGAGAAGTCCCCGAGCGCGCCGGACTCCACGGCCTTGTGCAGGCCCCGGTACTGGGGCGGGCGTTCGCAGGCGATGTTCATCTTGAATGCGGTGGAGAAGGTGCGGAAGTTACGAATGTCGTTGAGCAGATCGTCCGGCAGGTGCCGGGCGTCGATCATGTCCTGGTAGAGCGCCTTGGCGCTGGCGTTGGAGACGACGATGCGAGCGTCGAACTGTCGGCCGTCCCGGGTGACGATGCCGGTGACCCGGCCGTTGGCGACTTCGACGCGCTCCACCCAGGCGCCGGTGACGACTTCCAGGCCCACGGTGGCGCCGTAGGCCGCGATCGCCTCCGTGATCTTGCCCATGCCGCCGCGGATGAAGCCCCAGCCTCCGGCACCCTCATGTTCGCCCATGATGTGGTGCATGATGACGTAGGCGGAACCAGGCGTTTTCGGGCCTGCGAAGGTACCGATGGAGGCGTAGTAGGCCAGCACCGCCCGGATGCGGGGATCTTCGAACCAGCGGCGCAGATAGTCGTCGGCGCTCATGGTCAGGATGTCGTAGACGCGGAAGAAGCGGCCGCTGAACTTGCGGTATTTCCAGAGCAGCCGCCCCATGGCCTTGAACGTTTTCCAGTCCCGGCCGGTAGGGTCCGGCGGCGTCTCGAACAGCAGCTTCCTGACCACGTCCGCGGCCTCGTAGAGCGCCTTGCTGAACTCGGGATAGATTGCGGCATCGTGCTTGCTGAACCGGGCAAACGAGGCCTGGGTGCGCTCGATCTCGTCGGAATAGACGATATAGTCGTCGTCATCGAGCGGGCTGAGCATGTCCGAACAGGGCAGCACCTCGAGCCCGTGTTTCCCGAGACTCAAGTCCGCGATGATCCGTGGATGCAGCAGGCTCATCATGTAGGAGAACGTGGAAGCCCGGAACCCGGGATGAAACTCCTGCGTGACGGCGGCGCCGCCCACGATGTCGTGCTGTTCGACGACCGTGACCTTGAGCCCGGCCCGGGCAAGGTAGGCCCCGCAGATCAGGCCGTTGTGGCCGCCGCCGATGATCAGCACGTCGCGTGAATTCTTGTCGGCCATTCCCTTTGCGCTTCCTTGTGGGTCGATCCCGATACCAGTTATAGCATTAATCGTGCCCCGTTCAGTTCGCTAAAACGAATCGACGGGGTCCACATCGATCGCCCAGCGAACTGAGCGGGGGGCGCTCAATCCTGCGATCCGCTCAAGGCCGGAATGCAGCGCGCGCCGCTGGTCGGCCAGCAGCATGAGTTGGTGGCGGTAGCGGTTGGCGATGCGCAACATGGGCGCCGGGGCGGGTCCGAGAACCTCCAGCGTTCCTGGAATTCTGTTCCGGGCGCCCGCCAGGAAACGTTGCGCGGCCTCGGCATCTGTGGATTCGGCCCGAATCAGCGCCATGGGCCTTGCGGGCGGCAACCCGGCGCGCTCCCGAACGGCGAGTTCCTGGGCGGCGAAACCCGGGTAGCCACGTTCCACGAGTTGCAGCAGGGCGGGATTGTCGGGCTGCAGCGATTGAATCCAGACTTCACCGGGGCGCCCGGCGCGGCCGGCGCGGCCGGCGACCTGCACGATGAGCTGCGCGGTACGTTCCGCGGCCTTGAAGTCGGGACTCAGGAATCCGGCATCCGCATTGAGCGCGGCTACGAAAGTAACGTTTGGAAAGTGGTGGCCCTTGGCAAGCATCTGGGTGCCGACCAGAATCGCCGGGTCGCCGCCGCGGATCAGGCTCAGCTGCTCTTCCAGCCGGCGCTGGCTGCGGGTGGTGTCGCGGTCAATGCGGTACAGCGGCAGGTCCGGGAACCGCTCCTTGAGTGCAGCCTCGGTGCGTTGGGTGCCGGCGCCGACGGCGATCAGGTTTGTGGTGCCGCACGCGGGGCAGGCGGAAGGCACGGGGGAACGCGCACCGCAGTGATGACAGGTCAGTCCCGCGGGTACGTGGTGCAGGGTGAGGCGCGCATCGCAGGCTTCGCACGTTGCCTGCCAGCCGCAGCCGGCGCAGAGATAGACCGGCGCGTACCCCCGGCGATTCAGGAATACCAGCACCTGGCCGTGGGCGCGCAGGTGCTGTTCGATGCGCCGGGTGAGCGGTTCCGTCAGCCCGTCCCGCATCGGGTGCCCGCGAACGTCGAGAACCCGCATTGCGGGCGCGGGGGCGCCGGTGGCGCGTTCGGTCAGTCGCTGGTGCCGGTAGCGTCCCTCGCGGGCATTGCGCAGCGTCTCCAGCGATGGCGTCGCGCTGCCCAGAAGCAGTGGAATGTTCAGTGTCTGTGCGCGTTTTACGGCGACATCCCGGGCCGAGTAGCGCAGGCCGTCCTGCTGCTTGAAGGAGGTGTCGTGTTCCTCGTCCACGACGATCAGTCCAAGGCGCTTGAACGGGGTAAGCACCGCCGAGCGGGTGCCGATCAGAATTCGGGCCGCGCCGTCGCGGCATTTCAGCCAGGTGGCCAGCCGGTCATTGTCGGTCAGGTTGGAGTGAAGCACGTGGGTTTCACCGTACCGCCGCCGGAAGCGGCCCACGGTCTGCGGCGTCAGGGCGATCTCCGGCACCATCACCAGAACCTGGTCACCCCGGGCCAGAACATCTGCCATGGCCTGCAGGTACACCTCTGTCTTGCCGCTGCCGGTCACGCCGTCGAGCAGCGTCGTCGCAAAGCCGCCGCCGTCCCGCCGATGGCGGTCTACCGCGGCCCGCTGCTCGTCGTTCAGCACCGGCGGCTGTTCGAGTTCGTAGGCGCGCTCCCCGGGCTCGATGGCGCCCTTCCGGGCCAGCGCGGCAATCATGTTCGAGGTAAATCCGGCGGCGCGGATGTCCGCGGCGCTGGCCCAGCCGCCGCTTTGCTGCAGAAAGCCAAGCAGGGCCTGCTGCCTTGGCGCGCGATCCAGATTCGGCGGGGGCCCGGCGGCCCGGCGCCACACTTCTTCCCGGTGCCAATGGAGCGGCGCGCCCTTCATTGCCGCATTGGGCAGGACCGCCGCGAAAACCTCGCCGAGCGGATGGTGATAGTAGCGGGACAGCCAATGGGCGAGCGAAAGGACCTCTTCGGACAGCGCGCTTTCCGGGTCGAGCACATCCAGCAAGGGTTTCGGATCCGGATAAGGATCGGGTGGGTCGGGGTCCAGGCATACGCCGATGAGGGTGCGGTTGTGCAGGCGAACCCTTACCCGCGCACCCTTTGCGGGAGGGTCCGAATCCGGTGGTACCGAGTAGTCGAACGATTGGCGCAGAGGCACCGGCAATGCGATGCGCGCAACGCCCGTCACGGGTTGTCCGGCCGGCAGCGATTCATGGGGGCTTACCTTGCCATCCGGCAGGCGTCTGGTACACTGCGCGCCCGCTCAAACAGCCCCATACAGGGCAGATCATGAAAGCCGGCATTCATCCCGAATACAACAGTTTCAAGGCCACCTGCAGTTGCGGCAACATCATCGAGACGCGCTCGACCCTCAAGGAAGACATCCATGTCGACGTGTGCTCGGCCTGCCATCCGTTCTACACGGGCAAGCAGAAGATTGCCGACTCCCGCGGCCGGGTGGAGCGGTTCCGCCGGCACTTCGGCGAGCGGGGTAAAGTCTCCCGATAAAACGCCCGGCGCGGCGCAGCGAATTCTGCCTGGAGGCACACTCCGCGCGCCCCTGAGGACGCGAACTTCCTGCTGGCCCCGCCGGCTTTTCGCCGCGGCTCAATACACCGGCGCATCAGGCCCGCCAATGCAATTTCAGCGTCCGCGCAACCGCGTTACAATAGGCGGTCCAATGAAATGTCTGTGCGAGATTTCATGCGCCTGCCCTCCCGTCGCGGATCGCCGCGCCCGCGCCCTGTCCCGTATCGTTAACCGCATACTGGTCGCACTCCCGCTGTTCCTGGCTTGCCTGGCCCTGCTGCCCAACGCACACGCGGCAGGCGACGGCGAGAAGATGTACAACGACCTGCGCGAGAAGAACGGCCTCTACCAGGACGAGGACTGGCAGGACTACGTCACCGAGATCGGCGAACGGTTGCTTGCCGCCTCGGGGCGCGCGGGGGAGAACTACACCTTTACCGTGGTGGACAATTCGGCCGTCAACGCCTCGGCCACCCAGGACGGCTACATCTTCATCAACCGCGGGCTCATCGCCTTCTGCCGGAACGAAGACGAACTGGCCGGCGTCATCGGCCACGAGATCGGCCACGTTGTCGGCAGGCACGTGCAGCGTTCCAAGGGCCTCAACCGGCTCGGCGGCCTGCTCGGCTGGCTGGGCGTGATCGGTACCAGCAGCTTTGCCATGAAGGACCTCGGCGACACGCTGACCGCCACGGCCGTCACCCGCGAGGCAAGGGAATACGAACTGGAGGCGGACTCGTACGGCGCCGAGTTCCTGGCGAAGGCGGGATACGACCCGCTGGCGATGATCGATGTGATCCACGTACTGAAAGACCAGGAACTGTTCGCCAAGTCCGTGATGAACCGGCCGAGCGTCTACCATGGCATCTTCGGTTCCCATCCGCGCAACGACAAGCGCCTGAACGATGCGGTGCACAAGGCCGTGCCGCTGGCGGGCCTGACCACCAGGCCGCCGGAGCGGGATTTCTGGGGAATGGTCGACGGGCTGGTTTACGGCGACGAGGCCGCCACGGGCCTGGTCAAGGACGGCGTCTTTTATCACGGCAGCCTGCGCGTCGTGGTCGCCTTTCCGCAAGGGTGGGAGGTAACCAACACGGCATCCGCCGTATCGGGTCGGGACGTCAGCGGCACGTCCAGCGGCTCGATCTCCGTACAGCGGCAGAATCCTCCGGCCGAGGAACAGACGCCGGAGGAGTACATACGGGAAACCCTGAAACGCGATGACATCGAGAACGGCGAGTCGATTGTCGTCAACGGCTATGAGGCCTACGTCACCGATATCCAGAATCTCGGGGGAGACGACCAGGTGCGGAAAATGGCGATCGTCTACAAGGACGGCGGCATCTATCTGATCAGGGGCACGCTCGGCGCCGTCGGCGACCCCGCACAGTTCGAAAAGGACTTCCGCGACACCCTCGGCTCGTTCCGTGCCATGACGGCCGCCGACCTGAAGGTTGCCCAGAACCAGCGCATCAAGGTCATCATGGCCAGCCCCGGCGATACATACGGGGAACTGGCCGGGAAGGTTTCCATCAAGCGCTATCCCGAGGAGACCCTGCGCATCCTCAACGGCCATCATCCGCGGGGCGAGCCCCGGGCCGGGGACAACATCAAGATCGTGCAGTAGGCACCTGCGTGGCGCCGTTTTCAGGTGCGCCGAACCGATACCGGCTGGCTCAGAAGATATCTTCCGGCTTGATGTCCCGCTCGGCGCCGGGCGACGTATCGGCCCCTGCCGTCGCATCCGCCCGGGGCGCGTGTTCGGCCAGGAAATACTCGAATATGGCGTCGTCCTGGCCGGTTGACGCCAGCTCGCCGCTGGCCGGATCGACTTTCATGGTGAGTACGCCGGGCGGTTGCGGGGGATACGACTCGGACCGCTCACTCAGGGCAACGTCCATGTAGTCGATCCAGATGGGCAGCGGCGTATTCGACCCGTATTCACGCTCGCCCAGCGGGCTGTGATCCGAGAAGCCGACCCACACCGTCGTGACCACGTCGGGGTTGAAGCCGTTGAACCAGGTATCGGCGGCATCGTCGGTGGTCCCGGTCTTGCCGGCCAGATCGTCCCGCCCCAGGGACAGGGCTCGGCGGCCGGTGCCCCGGCGGATCACGTCGCTGAGCATCGAGTGCATGATGAATGCGTTGCGCTCGTCCACCACCCGCACGGCCGGCACGGCCGGCGTGTCGCCCTGTGCGGCAAACAGGTCTTCGAGGTTGGCGGGTTCCTGTCGCGGTAGTTCCGTAGGCGTCTCTTCGCAGGCTCTGCAAACCTGCGGATGGCTGGCCTCGAATACCGTATTGCCGGCGATGTCGATCACCCTTTCGACGATGTACGGGGTTACGCCGTATCCACCGTTTGCGAAAACCGCGTAGGCAGCCGCCATCTCCACCGGCGTGACCGCCATGGTGCCGCCGCCGATCGCCAACTGGGTGTTGCGTGGAAACGTGCTGGTGTCGAAGCCGAAGCGGCGCACGTAATCGAGGGTGGGGCCGGCGCCGATCTTCAGCAGCACGCGCATGGACACGAGGTTGATCGACCGGTAGAGCCCTTCGCGGAGCCGGGTCGGCCCGTTGTAGCGGTTGTTGTCGTTGTCGGGGCGGTAAAGAGACTCGAGGTTGCTGTCGTCGAAGACCAGCGGGGCGTCCATGAACACCGACGCCGGCGTGATGCCCTTGTCCAGTGCCGCGGAGTACACGAACGGCTTGAACCCGGAGCCGGGCTGCCGCGCGGCCTGCAGGGCGTGGTTGTACTGGTTCATGGCGAAGTCGAAGCCGCCGTCGAGTGCCAGCACGCCGCCGGTATCGGGGTCGATCGATACCAGCGCCCCCTGGATCTGCGGCAACTGGGCGAGGCGCCAGCCCTCTTCAGTGGCCTGAAGACGGATCAGGTCACCGGCCCGGACAACGTCTGCGGGCGTCTTCGGCGAGGCTCCCAGGGCGTTCACGCCGAGGAACGGCCGCGCCCACCGTATCGCTTCGAACGGCACGATGGCGCTGCCGCCGTCGGCAAATGCGGCAATGATGTGATCTGCCTGGACCTCGACCACCGCGGCGGGAACGAGGTCGGCGTATGTGGGGTGTTCGGCCAGCGCGTCCACGGCCTCCGATACCTCCTCGAAACGCCCTTCGGGGCCGCGGTAGCCGTGCCGCCTGTCGTAGCCGACCAGTCCCTTTCGCAGAGCGCGGGTCGCCGCCGCCTGGAGTGGCCCCTTGAGCGTCGTGAATACCTCGTAGCCGCCGGTGTACAGGTCGGGGAACCGGCCGATGAGTTGCTGCCTCACCCACTCGGCAGCAAATGGGGCGGGGACGTCTACTTCGCGCCTGAACACCCTTGCGGAAATGGGGCTGTCCACGGCGGCACGATACTGCGCTTCATCGATCGAGCCCTGGCTGTACATGCGCGACAGCACCAGGTTGCGGCGGCGCAACGCGCGTTCCGGCCCATTGATGGGATTGCCCGCCGTGGGCGCCTGGGGAATGCCGGCCAGCATGGCAAGTTGCGGCAGGCTCAACTGCTTCAGCGGTTTTCCGTAGTAGGTGCGCGCGGCGGCTTCGGCGCCGTAGGCGCGCTTGCCGAACGGCACGACGTTTATGTACAGCTCGAGAATCTCGTCCTTGGTCAGCTCCCGCTCGACCTTCAGTGCGAGCAGCATTTCCTTGAGCTTGCGTAGCACGCGCCGTTCCAGGGTGAACGACACGTTGCGCGCGAGTTGCATCGTGATGGTGCTCGCGCCCCCGCTGAGCGAGCCGTCGGTCACGAGGTCGTGTATCAGGCCGACCACATCGTTGCTGAGCGAAATGAAGTCGATGCCGCTGTGCTCGTAGAAGCGCTTGTCTTCGGTGTCGAGCACCGCGCTCAGGAACAGCGGCGGAACATTCTCCAGCGTAACCGGAATAAGGCGGCGCTCGCCGAACTCTCCGAGCAGCGCGCCATCCTCGCTGAAGACCCGCATGGGTGTTTGCAGCTTGACGTGCCGGTAGCTCTCCGCTGTAGGAATTTGCGGGTTCAAATAGAGGAAAACGCCTGACAGACCGAACACGCCCGCGGCCAGTATGGTCAACGTCAACCAGGCCAGCGCGGTTTTCCATGTCAGGCGTTTGGAAATCATGGGTTACCCGCGAGCCGGGTGGAACGCGGAGTGCTGTCGGACGATACGGAGGTCGGAGCCGAACATGGAACTGATCGGCAAGATGAGAAAGCGCAAGAGGTCGCTTGGTGTGGACATCGGTTCCGCCTCAGTAAAGGTCCTCGAACTGTCCGTGGGCAACGGGGGCTTTCGCGTCGAGTCCTGCGCGCTCGAGGCGCTGCCGCCGAATGCTGTCGTGGAAGGGAATATTAGTGATGTTGAAGGGGTTGGTGAAGCGCTAAAACGGGCGCGCCTGCAGTCGGGCAGCCAAGCCTCGGGGGCAGCGCTCGCGGCGGGAGGCCCTGGGGTGATTGCCAGAACCATTACCCTGCATGCATCCCTCTCCGATTCGGACATCCTGAAACGGATAGTCGACGATGCGGACCGTTACGTTCCCTTCCCGCTCGATGAGGTGGCTATCGATTTCGAAGTGCGGGGCCTGTCGGAACAGCACCCGGAACAGGCGGAAGTGCTGCTGGTTGCCTGCCGCAAGAACGACATTGACCGGTTCGGGGCCGTCCTCGAGGCTGCCCGTCTCGTCCCCACGGTGGTTGAACCGGAAGGCCAGGCCCTCGAACGCATGTTCGAATTGCTGGAGCCGCAGCTCGACAGGCAAGCCGGCGAACTCGTCGTCGCTGTCGCTGACATCGGCGCCACGACCACGACGCTGTGGGTCCTGGTTGACGGGCGGGCGGTATTCAGCCGTGGCCAACCCTTTGGCGGCCGGGAACTGGTGAAAGACATCCAGGAGCGCTACTCGCTTCCGTACCAGGAGGCGGAAAACGCGGCTCGGCGCGGCAACTTGACGACAGATTTCGACGACTCCGTCCTGCGGTCCTTCATTGGCGAGGCGACCCGGCATTTGGCCCGCTCGTTACGGTTTTTCTACTCGTCGACGCACTACAGCGACATTGACCGCATCCTGTTGATCGGCGGTGCGGCAGCTACCAGGGGGTTGCCGCACGCGCTGCAGAACGCGCTTCAGGCACCGGCATCGGTCGTTAACCCGTTTGCCGGCATGTCCGTGTCCGCCCGGGTCGATACGGCAAGCCTGGCTGCCGATGCACCCGCCCTGGCGCTTTGCTGCGGGCTGGCGATGAGAAACCTGCAATGAGGGTGCGTTCGACTGATGTCCGTTGCCCGAACGCGTCCGCGGCAGGCGGGGCGTTGCCGTACGTGGAGCCCGGCGAGCCGTGCGGGTGACGGCCGGATCCACCATAA
The DNA here is from genome assembly GCA_963663395.1 of Pseudomonadales bacterium. Taxonomy (GTDB): domain Bacteria; phylum Pseudomonadota; class Gammaproteobacteria; order Pseudomonadales; family Azotimanducaceae; genus Azophilus. The sequence goes on along the minus strand of OY760226.1, from coordinate 430,899 downwards.
ATCTGTTGCCCTGGCGTGATCTTGAACGGGCGCGCAGAACCAGGGCGATGGTTGGCGCCCTGGCCGGGGCGGTGCTGGCCGGGGTTCTCGTGGTGACGGCGGCTGCCTGGTATCTGCAACGGTGCGTGGAGGTACAGGAACGCCGCAATCTCTTGCTGGAAAGGGAAACCGCCGCCCTGGAGAGCCGGGTCGAGGAGGCGCAGGGGTGGCGGACGAGACAGGAACAACTGCTGCGGCGCATTGGCGTTGTAGAGCGCCTGCGAAACAGCCGCCCCGGGACGGTGCGGGTATTCGATGCGCTGGTGAACACCCTGGTGGAGGGCGCCCATTACGGCCGTATCGAAAGGCGCGGTCAGTATCTGGAAGTGGAGGGCCTTGCGGCATCGAACCGCCTCGTCTCGGCACTGATGCGCAATCTCGAAAGTTCGTCGCAGTTCACTGCCGCCCAGCTCAAGCGCCTTTATGAAGATCCGCGTGGCGATGCCTACGGCTCGCAAGGCAGCAGTTTCGAGATGACCCTGCTGCAGGTCCTGCCGGTAGCGCAGGACGCCGCGGACGGTCAGGGCTGACGGGCCATGCCGGACTTGGCAGCGGAAACCGCCAACGGTTGGGAGCCCGGTTCGATTGGCCGCCTTTTGCGTGAACATGGGGTCTGTGGATGAACTGGCGGGAAACTCTCGAGGAATGGCGCGACTTCGACCCGGCGGCCCTGTCCTTCGAGGCCGTCGGCGGCTGGCCCCTGTGGGCGAAGTCGACGGTCGTCATTCTGCTTTTCGGCCTTGTAACCGGCGTCGGCCATCCGTGGTTCGTGGCGCCCGGCCGCGAGCGCCTCGAGCAGGCGCAACGCAAGGAAGAAGAGTTGCGGCGGGCCTATCAGAGCATGGCCGTGCAGTCAGCGGCGCTCGCGGCAGGCCATGCGAGACGACAAGCGCTTGAAACCAGGGCAGCAGCCCTTTTCGGCCTGCTGCCGGGCGATGCGGAAATTCCCGATTTGCTGGATGACATCACGGCGGCGGCAGCAGAAACCGGTCTGGTTGTACGAAGCCTGGATCTAAGCCCGGAGCGCCCGGCAGGTTTCTACGAAGAGTTGCCCATGGAAGTCTCGGTCGAGGGCGGCTATCACCAGATCGCCGCCTTTGTCAGCCGTGTGGCAAGCCTGTCGCGAATCGTCACCCTGCACGACTTCGATCTTGTATCGGGCGTTGCGGGCGGTACGCAGGAAAGCGTGCGCATGCGCATGGAAGCCAGGATCTACCGGCGCCTGGATGAAGAGGGCGGTGCAAGATGAAAGCCGGGAACCTGGCGCGCCGGGACGCCGAAAGGGAAGCCTCGCATGCCAGCTTGCTGCCGGACGTTAAAGAACGTTCCATGAAAGCCACCCTGATCGCCTTGATCTTTTTCGCCGGATGCGGCGCCAGCGAAGACTTTTCCGACCTCGAAGACTTCATCGAGGGCGTTCGTGTCCGGCCGGAGGCGCAAGCAGAACCGCCGCCGACCTGGCAGCAAGCCGAGACTTTTGCCTACCGGGCGGGGGAACGGCGCAGCCCGTTCATTCCGGCTGCCGGGTGGGGAGCGACGCCCCGGGGCAGGGCCGCCGCTCCGGTTCTCGAACAAACCGGCCGGTATCTGGAGCACTGCCCGGTCGACCGGATCGTCATGGTGGGTACCCTGGCCCGCGGAAACACCCGATTCGGCCTGGTGCGTGCCGACGGGGGAGCGGTGCACCGGGTCGGACCCGGAGATGTGCTCGGAGAAAGTGGCGGGCGCGTTCAGAGCGTTGAGCCATTGGCGATTCAGCTTCTCGAGTTCGTGCAAGAAGGCGCTGGCGCCCGGGTAAAGCGCCCCCGCACGATTTCACTGGAGGGGCCGTCGCCGCAACATGCGGAGGATCCGGAGCAATGAACGGAGTGCGAGGCCTCTTGGTGGTGGCGGCTGTTCTGGCAGCTGTGTGCGTAGCGCCGGTGGCGGCCGGTAACCGGGAGGCGCCATCGGGGGGAAGCGTTGAGGCCTCTTCCGCCGCCCAACCGGGCTTTGACGCCGCCCATGCGGAGCGCGCCGCCTCCCTGCACGGAAACGCCGTTGACGAGGCGGGGTCTGCGCGCTTCGAGGACGGCAATGTGTCGTTCAACTTTCAGGACATTGAAGTGCGTGCCGCCCTGCAATTGATTGCGGATTTCTGCGGCTTCAACCTCATAGCCAGCGATGCAGTCGCGGGCAACATCACCCTGCGGCTGGACGCCGTCCCCTGGGAACAGGCTCTGGCGCTGATCCTCAGGATGAAGGGGCTCGGGCAGTGGCGGGAGGGCGATATAGTGCTGGTCGCGCCCGCCGAAGAGATAGCAGCGCGGGAGCAGCTTGAACTGGAGAGCCGGCGGGCGCTGGCCGACCTCGCGCCGCTCACCAGCGAGTTCATTCAGGTGCGGTATGCGAACGCCGCGCACCTGCTGGCCCTGTTCAAGGCTTCCGGCAACGAAGGTTCCATGCTCTCGACCCGGGGCAGTGCCATCGTCGACGAGCGCACGAACGCAATCATCCTCACTGACAGCCCCGCCAACGTCGACGCCTTACGCCGGGTAGTCGGGCAACTCGACGTGCCGGTGCGGCAGGTGCTGATCGAATCGCGCATCGTCACGGTCAGCGACAACTATTCCGAACAGTTGGGCATACGCTGGGGTGGCGGCGCCGTCAGGAACAACGGGCCATCGGAACTCAGATACGGCGGTTCGCTCGCCACCCTCGGCGAACTGCACCATTCGGGTGCCGGCGCGGATGACCGGGTCGGTCTCTCGTATCCGGAAGGCCTGGTGGTCGACCTGGGCGTTTCCCGGTCGGACGCTTCGAGTTTCGGGGTGGGCATCACCGGAAACGGCTACCTGGTCGACCTGGAGATCTCAGCGCTGGCGGCGGAAGGCTTTGCCGAAGTCGTGGCGCGCCCACAGATCGTCACGGCAGACAAGTCCCCGGCGGTGATCGAATCGGGTGTCGAAATCCCGTACCAGGAGGCGACCAGCAGCGGAGCGACCTCGACCGCTTTCAAGGACGCGGTGCTCTCCCTGCAGGTAACGCCCCGGATCACCGCAGATGACCGGATAGTCATGCAGCTCGACGTCAAGCAGGACACGGTCGGGCAGATCTTCAACGGCATACCGTCGATCAACACGAACCAGATCCGTACCGAAGTGCTGGTCGACAACGGCGAGACCGTGGTACTCGGCGGAATATTCCAGACGGTCAGGAACCTCTCGACGAACAAGACGCCGCTGCTGGGAGACATACCGCACCTGGGGCGCCTGTTCCGGCGCGACATCGAAAACGACGACGAGCAGGAGTTGCTGGTCTTCGTTACGCCCAGCATCCTGGCAGAGGAAGTGCCAGGGCGTTGATGCGCGGGGAACAACGCCGGACGTATACGAACTCGCTGCTGGACCTGACAGATTTGTTCCATGAAAGTTTCCGCCCCGGCGTGCCGGGCCGCTGACGCGCAGGGAACAACCGTTGGATGTACGACGAGAGCGGGTGTGAGGTGCGGGTCTCCAGCACCTTTAAGGGTCGCCACCGGTCGGGCGCAGCCCGAGCCGAAGCACCGCTTCGGCAGGTGGCGACGCCCCGCAACTCGTTGCGGGGCCGGTTTGTCGATCAACCCGTACTGTCGAACAGAGGAATCCCGCTTAGCGTGCAGGAGGCCCGTACCTCGCGCCCGCTCGGCGCTTGGAAAGCCAATTCCGAAAAAGTGTTCCATGCGAGAAAACCGGGATGGCGCGGGCATCGGGTTGCGCGGTCGCGGTAGAATTCTCCGGTGCGACAGAATATCTACTTTGTCGGCCTGATGGCCGTGGGCAAGAGCACCATTGGACACCTGCTCGCGCAATCGCTCGGACGGGAGTTCTTCGATTCCGACCACGTCATCGAGGAGCGCGCCGGCGCGCCAGTTGCCTGGATCTTCGATGTGGAGGGGGAACAGGGTTTCCGGGATCGTGAGCAGGCCGTGATCGATGAATTGACTCAAAAGGAAGGCATCGTGCTCGCGACCGGTGGGGGGGCCGTGTTGCGCCCCGAGAACAGAAACCTGCTGGCCGGCCGCGGTTGCGTGGTGCATCTCGACAGTTCCGTCGATCAACTCGTGGAACGAACCTGCCGCGACCGCAAACGCCCCATACTGCAGGTGGGCGACCGCCGGGAGACCCTGAGCAGCCTGCTGGAGGCCCGGTCGCCGCTATACGCCGAGATCGCCGATTACCGGTTCTTCACCGACGGTCAGGGGGCAAAGGCGCTGGCCAGAAAAATCGAACGAAGGCTGCTGGACGAAGGAGTTGTCGCATGATCCGACTCGAAGTCGATCTCGGTGAGCGCAGCTATCCGATTCTGATTGGTGCGGGGTTGCTGAACCGCGCCGGAATCCTCGCGCCTTACCTGGCTGGCAATCAGGCAATGGTGGTCACCAACCGCACGGTGGCGCCGTTGTACCTGGATGCGCTGCGAACGGCCCTGGGCGATGTGCGGCCCGATGTATTCGAACTGGACGACGGCGAGAGTTTCAAGACGCTGGAGCATTACTCGCGCATTGTCGATACCCTGTTGGAACGACGGCACAACCGCTCCACCACAATGGTCGCCCTGGGCGGTGGGGTCGTTGGCGATATCGCCGGTTTTGCGGCTGCCACTTACCAGCGCGGCATTCGCTGCATTCAGGTTCCGACCACGCTGCTCGCCCAGGTCGACTCGTCTGTTGGCGGCAAGACGGCGGTTAACCACCCACTCGGCAAGAACATGATCGGCGCGTTTCATCAGCCCCGTTGCGTCCTCGCGGATACCGACACCCTGGCCACGCTGGGGGAGCGGGAATACCGGGCAGGTCTTGCGGAAGTGCTGAAATATGGTGTCATCTGGGACGAATCGTTTTTTTCCTGGATGGAAACCAGCGCGTCCGCACTGTTGCGGCGGGATGCCGACGCCGTGGCTCAAGCCATTCGCATCTCTTGTGCAACCAAGGCGCAGGTGGTGACGGCGGACGAGCGGGAAAGCGGCTTGCGGGCGATTTTGAACTTCGGCCACACCTTCGCCCACGCCATTGAAACGCTTACGGATTACAAGCGTCTGCTGCACGGCGAAGCGGTAGCGATCGGCATGGCGCTGGCTGCGGACTGCTCGGTTCGACACGGGATGATTGCCGCAGGGGACGCCCTACGCGTGCAGGCGGCCCTGCTAGCACTGGGTTTGCCGGCGAAGATTCCCTCAGGGGTCGAAGCGGAGGCCATGCTCCGTGTCATGGCGGTGGACAAGAAGGCCGTCGACGGCCGCATACGCCTTGTTCTTGCCCGTCGCATCGGCGCCGTCTCGGTAGTGGAAGAAGTCGACCGCAGCGCGCTGCTTGCGACACTGAGCGCCGGCCGTGGTGTGTAAATTGCAGGCGATCCGCAGCCTGTTCTGAACGAAGCCTGCCAATTGAGGGCCGACTTGCCGGGGAACTCTCCTTGAGCCTCGTTGTCGCAATCTGGACTGGGGCGATGCATGCCGTCGCCTTCGAGGAAGAAATCTTCTCGGATGGTCTTCAGCAATTCTCGCTTCCCGAGTTTGCTCAAGGAGTTAGCGCGTAAAAGGCCGGCTGGTGAAACCGGGGTTTGCTGGAGTGTAGACGGACACAGTATCGAAGCGGAAGCAGGACAGCACCATGGACACACCGGCGACAGCGGCTGAAGCTACAGGCAGTAGTGACTTAAGCAGGTGGCAGCATTCCGCGAGGAAGTCCGACGGTGGCCGTTTGAACGATCGCCGCGTTCAGGCGCGGGCCAGGACGGATCAGCAGAGAATTGGCGTGGCCGCCAGCCGGCAGGAGGGGCTGAGTAGGGTTGGTGGTCCGCGGAGGCGGAGCATGGGGACGCGACTCGTATCGATGGTCTACTCGGCGGTCCGTCTGCTGAATCCGCTTTCGGGCACGGTTCGTTCGAGGCGGGAGCCGAACCGGCCTCAGTCAGCCGGGGCGGATTCGCAACCCCCGGCCCGGGCGGATTCGCGACCCCTGACCCGGGCGGATTCGCGACCCCTGACTCGGGCGGATTCGCGACCCCTGACCCGGGCGGATTCGCGACCCGTGACCCGGGCGGATGTGCAACCCACGATCGGGGTGGAGTCGCAGCCACAGGTCCGGGCGGAACCGCAATTGGCCCGGTCGCCGGTCAAGCGCGAGAACCTGAAGAGGACCGACAAGCAAGCTAAGCGCGCGGTGAAACTTCTGAAGGCCGCGCAGAGCAGAACTCTAGAACACGCCGAACAAGAAAAGTTGTACCAGCTGACGAAGAGCAAACAGGCAAGCGTGCCTGCGCGTCTGCTGAAGGACCTGCAAAAGGCTGTCAATGATGCAAAGCAGTTCAATGAGGAACTCAAACGGGCCAATGCGTTGCTGGAGAGAGCGGAGAACGAAACGCAGAACGAAACGCAGAATAAATTGACCGCGGCCGAACGCTGGGAGCTGTGCGAGTTGCGAGATTCGATGAAACGTACCGTGGCGTTGAATTTCGAACGGCTCTCCGCGTGGCGCGAAAAACTGGGGGACGCCAAAGCCAGCGAATCGGCTGCCGGTGTCCTGGTGCGTTATCTGCGAGGCCGGTATTTGGACCGTAGTTCGATTCTGTACGAGCCTGACTCGACTCCAGACAAAAGCGTCGTGCGGAGAATCAAAGAGGTAATAGCCGTTGACATAAAGTTGCCGATAGGTCAGTTACAGGCGCACCAGCTACGCCCCAAGTTCGATAAGACCACGAAGCCGGCGGACGTGTCCTGGATATTCGCATCGCGACCAAAGGAGAAAGTCGAAATCGAACAGTTCGCGCGGGTGGCACGCCATCCGAACGAGGATCTGGTCGTTGTACTGGATGGCAACAAGGTGAACGCCGTTCCGAAGGACAGTCTCCCGAAGGGCTACGACAGGCGAACAGTCTATGCCGGGTTCAGGGAATCACTAAGGAAGAACTTTGGGGAATGCTCGCTGGCGACGGAAGCTCTGGCCTCTCTCAATGAAAAACAAGAGCCACTCCGGACGCGCGACGTTGCATTGCTGCTGAAGGCGAGCCAGCTTACGCAGAACCTGTACCCGAACGGGACGAAACCCAAGGGCAAGGCATCGGAACAAGTCGTGATTGGCGCCGGACCGAGAACATCGGCGACACTCGTAGCCTTAGTGAATTTTGTCAAACGGGAGGGCGTCCAGAAAGGACTTCAATTGCTGGAAAAACACGACGCCAAGGTCGAGATGAAAACCACGGTTGTCGAAAGAGAGGGAGATGATAGCGTCGGCAGGGGGGCGGCCTGGCACGCCAAGCAGGAGGGGTCGGCCAACACCGGCGCGGAGATGTGGGGGCACGCTGGGCGACTGAAGGACTACTTTACCAAGCATTGGAAGGACACCATCGAAAGGCTGATGCCGTTTCCCCCGGCACTTGCGAACTTCCTCAGTTGTTGGGAGGCGGAAGACGGGTCCAGGCCAAAACTACCGGCTGACCTCGAGAAACCGCCAGAGAATATGACGCTGCGGACGGAACGCGCTGCGGCGAGTCGGGCGATTGTCGGCGAAGAGGAACAAAAAGCAGCCGAGGAGGCTCTTAAATGTCTCAGGGAGGTTCAATCGGAGATACTGAAGCACACTTGGGAATTCCTCTATAACACCGAGGTTGAAGCTGTGAAACTGTTACGGCCCCTGAAAGCGGGCGTTCGCTTCAAGGGTGCCGATGGCAATGACATTACGCGTGAGGCCGACGCCGTGCGCATGAATACGGGCACTTCGTTGGGTTCTCCGCTGACGGAGGAGCAGGGACGCCTCCTTGACGGTCATGCTTACATCGGGCCGATGTGCCGTGCCGATTTGGGCCAAGCCCTCGAAAACAAGGGTTTGCTCGGCGAAGAGGGCCGGATGCGTCAAGGAGTTCGGATACTGACCGGTGGCACGGGCCTGTCGCTCTACGACCAACTTCTGATGCTCGATTCGCACATGGGCCTGACCGAGTACGATCCAGGCTCACCGAAGGGGTGGAAGGTCACCGAATACGCCAAGCAGAACCTCAAGGGCTCAATCGTCATCACCAGCAACACTCCCGGCAAGTGGGTATCGCCGCGCCACACGCACGGTCCTGAATGGACCCAGGATCTCAAACCCATATCGAACCCAAAGGAACAGCACGCCCTGTTCCTGCACAAGGATGGCGAAGAGATCTACAAGGCGTGGGAGGACATCTGTGTCGCGACGATTGCTGCCGCATCCGGAAAGACCGTGAAGCAGGCTCGGCTGGAATTCGACGACACCGGGGAATTGCTCAAGCTGCAGCAAGTGGAAAACAAAAAGCACTTCGATGCCCCCGTGAAAGAGAAGACGAAGACCATGTTCGGGGCGCGTCGCGAAGCGTGTCTGTCGACGGTACTTGGCTTCGGATTTGCCCGCAACATTAAGGTCGAAACCGATAAACTAGACAAGTTGGCACCGCTGACTTACAAGGGTCGAGCGGGCTACATCATGCACAGGGCACAGGTCAGCGCCATAACCAACCCGGATTCTGAAATCAGCAAGAACAACGAGAGCCTGATCAATGTCCACAACAACAGGTTCCAGGATGTCACCGCTTCTCCGGCGATTATCCAGTCGCTTGCCAAGGAACTCATCGATGCGGGAATCGCGGAGTACACCACGGGCTCATACGCCAACGTAAAAGTCGCAGAGGAAGGTTCGGAACACCCACTGGATTTCAAGGACAAAAAAGGCGTCGATCGGAAGTTTGACTTTTTTGTCGTCTCTCCCACCTTCAAGCTGACGGCCAATGCTGCGGAACGGTCGCTGGCAGGGCAGGTGGAACCACTGGACCCTGATGTTCCCCACATTGGCAGGACAGATGGCAGTCGTTTTCTCCTTGACGGGGAAGGGTTCACTTCGAGCGTCGAAAATTACGGTAACGCGAGCAAGGGTACTCGCAGAAAAGACGGAACGAGCGCGGGAATCTACGGTTACGACGTGAACAACCGGGAATCGGCCGTGCAGGTTGCCCAAAACCTGCCCTATCGTAGAGTAGCCGAAGCGGGTCTGTCGGCCGCGGGGTTCGTTGACCCTGTTGGCTATGTGCAGAGGATGTATCGGGACGAGATTCCGGCCGAGCAAGACTACAATGATGAAGTTGAGACTTTCCGGGAGCACTTCGAAACGGTGATGTACAAGGCAGCCTTGATGAGGAAAGCCGCGAGAGATGCGGGGGACGATCCAGACAAACTGAAAGAGGAGTACGAGCGTTATACCAACTATGCCAATGATTACGCAGAAGAAGTGGCGAAACTGGAGCGCGCCGCACTAGTAGAAACAACAGAGAAACTGGAGCGCGCCGCACTAGTAGAAACAACAGAATTGGTGAAACAGGGGCGCGCCGCACTTGCAGAGGAAGGTAAGGGTGTGCCGGAGTTCGTCCCGGCGGGACGGGACGACTACTTCCGCCGTTTCGTGGACGCTCCGGAACACATTCACGAAGAGGTGTACAAACGGGCGCTTTCGGAAGCCCTTCTGGTTTCCGGCGGGTATTCAGTAGCTGCTTCGTACGAGTTCTTCGCCGGACAGATACGCGACGAATTGAGCGACGAATCGAAGCCCCGGGAACTCTGAGGCATTGGCGGTGTCAAACCGCGAACCAAGGCACGTAGAGGCAATTGAATATGTCCGAGTTCACCATAACTAGCGTCGCGACGGAAGTAGGGGCGCTGCTCGACCGCGACAAGGCAAAAATCGCCGAGATGCTGGATACGCTTGACGGTAACGACCCATCCGCAACCTTTGCGCTTGAAATGGAGGTCGCAAAGTACAGGGCGGAGATTGGCATCATGGCGGCGCTGGTGAAGGACATCAGCGACGTACAGCAGATGATCATCCAGAAGCTCTAGCTGCACCTGATCATGGATGAACTACTGCGGTCGTCAATCGCAGCGAAAACACTGGGCGCATTCCCGTGGCGTTGACTCCGGCCTTCGCGGCCTCGGGCATCGAACGGCTGCCCCCTTTTCCGGAAACGGACGAGCGAACGATGGAAGTATCCAAGGAAGTACTCAGAAATTGCGTAGGTCTCGGCTTGTTGGCTTGCCGTCTGCCGTCCATGAAGGAGGCGTCGCTGGACGTCTTTGAAGCGGTCAGGGCGGTTTCGCCGGAAAGTCCTGCTTGGATAATCGGCATGGCGATGGTCTATGCAAACGCCTGCCAGAATCCTCAGGCCGCCTGCGCATTCATGATGCAGCAGCGAATCTCCGCCGATGCGGGTGATGCGTTGGCGCAAGCCTTTCTAGCCTTGTTCCTGGCGATGGCCAAGCGCCGCTCTGAAGCGGCCAGAGTAGCTGGTGCAGTTATCGCCGACGGCCAGGATCCGGATGCCGTCCGGCTGGCGCAATCGCTGCTCGACCACGAGATCGGGAACGGCTGACCGTCGGGTAATCCGGCTTGCGGGCGGGGCGGCCGGCGCATCTGACGCAGGTAGCAGAGGAGCATCAAAATCGCCATCGATCCGACACACTTCACCGCGCAACTGATCGACAGGCTTCGCGAGCCGCTACAGGAACAGGTACGACCGGGCGTCAATGGAATACCCGGCAATCCGGCCGCCGAGTTCGAAAAACTCGTGGATGCGCCAGGCAGCAGCGGCAGTGTACGGGCTGATCCGGCCGTGGCGAATTCGCCGAATCCCGAATTTCGGAGAGTCGCGGACTCTGCCGTTGTCCAGGCAGGCGGGGCGCAGGTGTTGGGAGACCGGGTGCTCGCCAACACGCCGTTGTTTGCACGGCAAGCTGCAGAACTGCGGCAAGCCACGCCGGCGGAAGCCGTCGCAGCCCGGTCTTCCGTCGATGCCAGTGGCATCATCGATCTGCTCCACACCCAGGCCGAAGTCGCAACGTTCAGGGCGCGCGTGGGCCTTGCTGCCGCGGGTGTGCAACGGTCGACGCAAGGCCTCGATACCTTGTTGAAGTCTCAATGACCTTCTACGCAGGTCCCCCGTGTTTGTTGCTGCGGCTTCTCGCCACTCTGCTGGTTGCCGGTGTTGTGGGCTGCGGCAAGACCGAACTCTATTCACGTCTTGATGAGCAGCAGGGCAACGAGATGCTCGCCCTGCTTCTGAAACACAACATCGTCAGTGAAAAACGGGCAGAGAAGGAAAACAGCGTCAGCCTGCATGTCAGTTCGGACAAGATTCCGTCGGCAATGGCGTTGTTGCGGAAAAACGGCTATCCGAAGGACAAGTTCTCGACGATCAAGGAGTTGTTTGACAGCGACAGGCTGATTGCCTCTCCGTACGAAGATCGAACCCGATATGTCTATGGCCTGTCGCAGGAAATGGCCGACACCCTTTCACGAGTAGATGGAGTGATGACCGCAAGGGTACACGTTGTTATGCCCGGTGAAGAAAGTGAAGGTGTGGCTGCGGCTTCGGCTGCGGTATTCATCAAGCACGATCCCAACTACGACCTGGACGGACAGATTCCGCAGATCAAGTCCATTGTGGCAAGCGGCATCGAGAACCTCGACTACGAGGCGGTCAATGTCTCGTTGTTTCCCGCAGCCGACCAGGGAGATCTGGTCTGCTTCGACGGAGAGCCGCTCAAGTCCGTACTCGCAATCGAGATGGCCGCAGGATCAGTCGGATACTTTTACGTGCTGTTCGCCGCGCTCCTGGGCGCACTTGTGCTTGCAGTGGCTTCGGCCGCCTACCTGTTCCGGGCTCGTATGGCGAGTCAGCGGAATGCCTAGCCCGCAGGTTGCGCCATGGGCGGAGCGTCATCGGTTCATCGCCTTTCTTTTTCAACCGACTCGCTACATGGATCCAAGTTGGTGGGATTCGTACGAATTGCCTGAGGGCCTGTGCACGCGGTTGGTCACTGATCCGCGCAGTCACCGCCACCTTTCCCGCCGCGTGCATCGGGAATTGGGTCTGGGCTGCTTGGCTAGTCTTGAACAGCCGCTGGAGGCATTCCGGATTGTTCTGATGGACGAGCAACGTCTTGACAGGTTGCTCGTTCTCGCCGGCCTTACGCTGATTTCTCCGACGATCTCAGGTGTGCTGCATCGCAGGGAGAGGCGGCGTATCAAGAATGGCGTGGGTGCCGATGGCTACGAGTTTGCGGTTCGACGCGGGAGATTCCTCTTGCAGCGGAGCCGCCTTGGCGATGTTGTGCCCGTGGAATTGCCGTTGGATTTCGACATGCCGCTACCTCGATGCCGCGGGCTTGGCATGAGTGCGCTGGCCGCGGCACTCAGCGATGCGCCGACGGAATTGGTCCGACGCCTGCAACTGAAGTTCCCCAGGACTTCCGTCGAGCGCCACTGGCAACCACTCGCGGCAAAGCCTGTTGAATTCATGCGCCTGTTCACGCTGCTCGATCGTCAGGCCGACGTCGCGTGAGCCGGTTCGCGATAAAGCGACTTGACCAGGTCGACATCGTACCCCTTGGCAATCTGGTCAAGGCCGATGCTATTCATGTAATGGCGGAGGCGGGGGAAGCCCTCGCGCGCATTGAGGAACAGGGCAGCCGGGCATACGAACTATCCCGTGAGCGGGGCAGGGCAGAGGGCATCGCGGAAGGCAGGCAGGCGGTCGGGCAACTGCTGACCGAAACGGCGACAGCGGCGCATGGCTATTGGAACCGGGCGGAAAGGAGGTTGGTCGCCATTGTGGTCGATGCGGTACGACGGATCATCGGCGAAGTCGACGAAACTGGGGCGGCGGTGGGCATGATCAGGCAACTGTTGGGTGAACTGAGGGACGAAGGGAAGATTCAGTTGTTCGTTTCCCCGGCCCAACATCGTGAAATCGAGAAGAGGATTGTCGATCTGCAAAACCGGCATGCCGGAATCTCTTCGGTCGAGGTGATGGAAGACGCTGCAATCGATGACGATGCCTGCAGAGTCGAAACAGAGCTTGGCGTGGTGGAGACGGGGATCGAGGCACAGATCGAAGCGCTGAGGGTGGCGCTCGAAGCCTACTTTGCTGGAAACGAGACGGTCGTCAAGGCTGGTCCGGAATATGCACGAACAGACTCGGCTGGCAGTCCGGTATGTTGAAACTGAAATCGCTCGTGCAGGAGCTTGCCCCCAGGCTGGGCATGGAGCCGCCGCTTCCCGACGATCAAGGCTGCTTCGAGATCGTTTTCGATCCGGACGTGCCTGTTCGTTGCTTTGAGTCTCTCGAAGACCTGCATCTTTTCTCTCCGCTCGCCATGCCGCCCGAGCCGCCAGTACAACGACGCGAATGGGTCAAGCGACTCATGAACTACGCATTGCATCGCATGAAGGACAGCCGCAGCACGCCGGTGTTGTCGGACGACGGCAGTGTGACGCTGTTTGCCCGGTTGAGTCTTGCAGGAATGAGTGTAAGGGACTTCGAGGCGGGGATCGAAGAACAATTGAATTCGGTCGATGGCTATCGGAAATTTCTAGCCACCATTGAGCCGCCGGCGTCAACGGAAATGCTCATCCGCCCCATCTTGCGACCCTGATGTCCGGCTAGCCCGACCTATTCGTGAATGGACCTGCTCGCTCATCTCAGCAAGGAAGTATTCTATACCCTGGTACTGTCCCTTCCGCGCATCATCGGGGCCATGACTGCCCTGTCGTTCATGGGCTCCAACGTTCTTGGCGGCACCTTGGCCAGGAACGGCGTCGCCGCTGCCCTGTCGCTCATCGTCTATCCGGTCGTATCGGGGCAGTTGTCGAATGCCGGTCTCACGCATCTGGCCTTCGCCGGAGTGGCGGTCAAGGAGTTCCTGGTCGGCATGCTCATCGGTTCGGTGCTCATGGTTGTGTTCTGGGGAATTCAGGCGGTCGGTGACTTCATCGACAACCAGCGGGGCGCGACCATGGCCAGCTCCTTTGACCCGATGGTGGGGGAACAGACCTCACCGCTAGCCTTGTTCCTGGTGCAGTGCCTGATTGCGGTGTTCTTCTGTACAGGATTGTTCATGGTCTTTCTGCACGGGGTTTATCAGAGTTACGAAGTCTGGCCGGCGACCTCCTTCTGGCCCAAGATCGACAGGCATGCCGTCGACTTCTTTGTTACTCAGTTTACGCTGATTTCGCTGCTGGCAGTTGTTGTGGGTGGGCCGGTGGTGATTGCGATGTTCTTTGCGGAACTGGGTCTGGGATTTGTCGGTCGATTCGCACCGCAACTCAATGTCTTCTTCCTGTCCATGCCCATAAAGAGCGCAATTGCCGCGCTGGTGCTGATCCTCTGCTGGACACCTCTGATCCTGTATTTCAGCGAGCGGCTCGGTGGCGTCGACGTTGTGGATGTCTTGCGTCAGCTCCAGCAACCCGATGAGTCATGAATCGCCCGTCTTCGGAAAAGACCGAACCACCCACACCGAGAAGATTGCGTGAGGCACGCAAAGAAGGCCAGGTGGCGAAGAGCAAGGAGATGGTCAGCGCAATCATCTTGGTGCTGTTGTTGTTCTACTTCGACTTTGGCTCCGAATATTACCTGCACCTGTTGAGGGAATTGCTCGACTTTCCCGCCTGGATAGGACAGTTGACTTTCGCACAAGCTCTCGATGCGATGGGCACCAAGGCGATGATTCTGTCCCTCGCCATTCTTGGCCCTCCAGTGGGAATCTCCCTGATCGCCGGGATACTGGTGAATTTCCTGCAGATCGGCGCCCTGTTTGCTCCCAAGGCAGCGAAGCCCGACGCGAAGCGCGTCAATCCCCTGACGTCGCTGAAAAACATCTTTTCAAGAAAAAACCTGGTCGAGTTGATCAAGTCAATTGTCAAGATCCTGATTTTGAGTACGGTGGTGACCTTCGTAATCTGGAAAGGGATGCCTGCCCTGGCGGCGATCCTGCATTGCGGGCTGGAGTGCCTGCTCGCTGTGCTGGGCTCCATGTTTCGCGAGATGGCCATCTATGTCTCGCTGGCTTTTTTGATAGTCGCGATCGCAGATTACTCTTTTCAGAAGAGAGCGCACATCAAGGAGCTCCGGATGACCAAGGACGAGGTCAAGCGCGACTTCAAGGAGTCGGAAGGCGACCCGGAGATGAAGGGGCGTCGACGGAGCCTGTTCATGGAAATAATGAGTACCCAGGAGACCGCGAATGTGAGGCGGTCGAATCTCATCCTGGCCAATCCGGTGCACGTGGCCGTTGGATTGTATTACGAAAAGAATGTAACTCCGCTGCCCGTGGTGACGCTGAAGGAACAGGGCATGAACGCGCGGCGCATCGTCGGCATTGCTCGGCGCGAGGGCATTCCTGTCGTGGTGAATCCTCCGCTCGCTCGCTCATTGTTGGCGGATGCACACCTCGACCGGTACATCCCCCGCGATCTTGTTGCGCCGGTGGCCGAGGTACTCAGGCTGCTTCACGACAACGGAGTCCCGGATTAAAAGCACTTATCCCTGCCTGAGAATGAAGTAGGCGAGGCTCGACTCGTCGTCTACGTGTGCCACCGGCGTACGGGATTTCTCCAAGATGATGTATTCCGGCTCGATTGTCTTGATTCGGTATCCATTGTCGATGGTCGAGCCTTCCGAGTAGCTCTTGCCATCCTGCAGAACGATGTGCTTCCGGTCACCGAGAACGACGGCTCGAATGTCGAGATCTGTTGTGGATTGTCCGAGGAAAGTGTCATTGCCGGTGAGTCGGAGCGGTGGCCGGGAGTCGAATTCTTCATTGAAGTCCTTTGCCAGTTCGATTAGCCGCGCCATAAGCGCTCTGCTGGGGCAAGAACCGAACAGGCTGATCCCCTCACCGACTTGCTGGATGTGCAACCTGTTTTCGAAGCCCAGTTCATCGAGCCGACGTCTGAGGATTTCTATGCGGTCTGTTTTCGTCTGCACGTCGTAGAGGAATCGAGCTTGATTCCCGGTGTCGCGCTCAAGAACTTTCTTGGCGGCCGAAAGATCGGACTCGTTTTCGACGTATCCGGAGATGAGGAGCGTCCCCGGCGACTCGTCCAGGGCCTGCACAGTTACCCGGTTACGGCGGTTCAAGTTGAGGGTTTGGTCGAGGATCGGAGAAACGACCCTGGCGAGATCTTCCGATGCGGTGATCTGGGCGGTCACCTGAAATCCGGTTGCGGCCAGTTCATCGAGAAAGCGCTGGCGATCTCGGGTGGTGCCGATGCTGCCGGTTACGGAAATTCTAGTACCGTTGGCGCCGCCGGGCTTTACCTCCACCAAGGCGCCAAAACGGTCCGCGATGCCCCTGATCTGCTCGTTCGCTTCGTCAGGACTGTATTTGCTCTGCTGGATTTCCTTTGGCATCAGCATCCAGATGGCGAGAAGCGGACCGAGCAGCGCCAGCCTGGCCAGTTTGGAGGAATGCATTCGAAATCGTTGCCTGAATCGGAATCCGGCCGGCGGCGCCTCTTCTGACAGGGCTGGCGCGGATCCAGCGCCGGGGTCCGAACCATTCACCGGCGAGGGCGCTCGGCTTTCGGGTCGTGGCTGTTCGCCTCCAGTCTCCGATTCAGTCTCGCGGATCCCGGGGATGTCGATGTTGGGCCATTCCTGGCCGGCCGGCCCCAGGGCAAATGATGACAGTCCGAATGCCACGACCTGGTAAGGCTTGAGGTCGGCAGCGTCTTCGACCTTAAGGCCGTCCACGAACACCGGCTGTTCGAGTTCGAGTACCTTCAGGCGCACGCTGGCGTCTGAGATGCTGAGATGAATGTGACGATCGCCGAGCCCGTCATCCTGCAGAACCAGATCGCATTCGTCGTTGCCGCCGATGGTGGTTTCTTCGTTGTCAGCCAGAATCGCTTCGGCCCCGGCATGCAGGCCGGAGAGAATTCTCAGCCTCCAGAGTGGCGCCGCCACTCCGTTACGCTCGGCCGGAGTGGTCACCGGATGCGCTCGATGCGGTTGAAAGACTCTGCCCCGTAGCTGATCAGTTCGGCGCCTACCCATCCCATGGTCAGGAAAATCACGAGAATGATGGCTGCGAGCTTGAAGGCGAACGAGATTGTCTGCTCCTGGATCTGGGTAAGGGCCTGAAAGAGCCCGATGACAATGCCGACCAGGGAGGCGACCGCGATCGGCGGCATCGACAGAATCAGCACCAGCAGCAGGGCTTGGGCCGAGTGATTGATGATCTCCGCTTCAGACATGAACCCGGCTCATTGATAGGACAGGATCAGGCCCCGAATGAGTTGCTCCCAGCCATCCAGGAAGACGAACAGCAGCAGCTTCAGCGGCAGTGAAATCGTGATAGGCGACATCATCATCATACCCATGGCCAGCAGGATGTTGGAGATAATGAGGTCGATGACGATGAAAGGCAGATAAATCAGAAAACCGATCGCGAATGCGGATGTGAGTTCACCCACGACGAAAGCCGGGATCAGAATGAAAAAATTCTCCCTTGTCAGTTCCTGTTGGCGCTCTTCGCCCCACAACGAGCTCGCGGTTTCAAGAAAGAAGTCCACGTGTTTCTCGCCCGCATGCGTGGTCAGGAACTTTCTGTACGGGGCCATGGAGCCTGAAAATGATGTGCCAATCTCTTCGAGGTTGTCGTAGTTGACGTTCTGGGCAACGAGGTTGTCGTAGGTTTCCAGGCCGACGGGCATCATGATGTATACCGTCAGTATCAGCGCTAGACCGTGAATGGCGATGTTGGGCGGAATCGATTGAATCCCGAGCGCGTTGCGGACCAATCCGAAAACAATCACCAACTTGACGAAACTGGTACCCATCACTATGAGAAACGGCATTACGCCCAGCGTGCCGAGCATGACGATTAGAAGGGGCGGGTCGGGCAAGTTTTCCATGATTCGGCGATGTCACACCACTATGTTCATTCATGAATTGGTCGGGCTAGTGACATGTCAGAATGCGGACGCCTATCCGTCCTTCGAGTTCGACCAGTTCGCCGCTGCCGATTGTCTTGCCGTTGGCGCGAATTTCCACATGACAGTTGGCAGCTTGCTTCAAGTCGAAGATGTACCCCGTACCGATTCGGGACAGTTCTCCGAAAGGGACTTCAATTTCGCCGGCGACGAACAACAGCCTGACAGGCAGGGTGTCGGCTTCGAAGCCGGCCGCGGCAGCATCCGGTTGCCCACTCATCCGACGCGCGCATCGTGGTCCGGAGGTGGCGCGAAGGACATGTCGACTCCGTTCACCTCCACGTGACGAATCGTACGGCCGCAGACGCTGATACGCGGTTTGCCGCCGTCGACATAGCACTCGTCGAATAGAACGATGTCGCCCGGCTCAAGACGGACCAGGTCGGCGGCAGACAAGGCAGCGCTACCCAACTCGAACACTACCGGTGCCGGCAGACCGCTGAAATCGCGCCGACGGACGGCGGTGGAGTCGTTGAGAATCATGCCGGCCGATTCGGGCAATCCTGCGTTGATGTCCACCTTCACAACGAATAGGGAGGAGTCCGAATCACGACGGATCTCGAACAGCAGGCGCTGCGGCAGATTGCGGGTCGCATCGCCGGAGCTGCTTGGTACTTGCGCGGCCGGGTCGGTATGCCGAATCGCTACAATCGCTGTCAGGATGACGGGTGTTCGAAGGGCTCGGGCCACGACGCCGATCGGTTCAGCCAGAGCGGTCTCGAGCACGGTGAACTGAAGGTCTTCATCCAGGGCCTCGAACGCTTGCAGTGACAGTAGATCCATGAGCACTGCGTCGAGTGTCCCGCGACTCAGGTGAACATCCAGGGTGGCGCCGCCTGCCTCAATACGGATCGATATGTACGAGGTGCAGCTTTCCCGGGCGGCGAACGGCAGGATCGAGTATTTGGCTTCGCCATTGGTTATCTCGATCGGACAGTCACGCGAAAGCAGCGCGTTGATTGCTTCGACAACGTTGCCGGATAATTTTGGATAAGAAACCGGGCGCCAGTTCACCGTCAATACTCGCTGCTGGTCACTGCCTGCTGGGCAGCCATCGCTTGATTAAGACAATGGGCCGAACCTTTGGTTCACAAGAGTTCCGCCCGGAGGAGCGGCCTTGTTGCGGACAGATGAATTGCGCTTTCGACGGACGGCAACGCGCCGTCACCGTCAGGCGGCGCGGCTAGCCGGGCCTATTCGGTGCGGCGTGCAAGGGTGCACAACCTTCCGTGGGCGAGTGCGCTGGGCGCTGCTACGCGCAATCGGTCCCCGACGCGTCCTGCAGGCGCGCAAGCGCCCATTCGAGGTGCTCGCGAACCATTGGCGTCGCGCCAGGAAGCCGCTCCTGCAGTGCTCCGATGACCTTGAGCGACGGCGGCCCGTTGCCGAGCGCGACAGCCAGGTTCCTCTGCCACCGTTCGTAGTCGATGCGCCGCAGGGCGGATCCTTCGGTGTTGCGCAGGAAGGTCTCCTCGTCCCAGGCGAACAGCTCCAGGAGCGATGCCCGGTCAAGTCGCCCCGTCTTATTCGCTGACGCTGCCGGCATTTGGCTTTCTGCCTGACCGACGCCGGGCCCACCCCGCGGTTTGCCGGTTGTCGCCGCCGTCGCCGCCCGGCCACGGGCATTGGCCGCGTCGGCGGGAAGAACGTCGACGGCGCGCGGCCTGAAGGCCTCCTCCCCCGTGGTCTCCGGATCGCGGTTGAAGGGGCAGTAGAGCTGGCAGTCGTCGCAACCAAAAATGCGGTTGCCCACCAGCGGGCGCAGATCCTCGGGTATCGATGTCTTGTGCTCGATGGTCAGGTAGGAGATGCAGCGCCGCGCATCGAGCAGCTTCGCGTCGACGATGGCGCCGGTGGGGCAGACGGTCATGCAGGCTCTGCAATTGCCGCAGCGGTCCTGTTGGGTTGCCTCGGTGGGGGACAGCGGAATGTTCGTGTAGATCTCGCCGATGAAGAACCAGCTGCCGGCGTCGGGGTGAATGAGCAGGGTGTGCTTGCCGATCCAGCCGAGGCCCGCCTGCTCGCCGAGCGCTTTCTCGAGCACGGGCGCACTGTCTGTAAAAGCGCGAAAGCGAGCGTCTACGCTCTGCACGGCGGCATTGATCCGTTGCGCGAGTTTCGCCAGCCGGCGGCGTATCAGCTTGTGATAGTCGCGTCCGAGCGCATAACGGGCGATATAGGCCCGGCTCGGATCGGCCAGCGTCTCGATAGGATCCGTATCGCCGGGAAGATAGTTCATGCGCGCGGAGATCACGGTGCAGGTTCCGGCTTCCAGGAGCGGCGGGTGCAGCCGCTTCTCGACGTTGCGCTCGAGATACCCCATCTCGCCGTTGAAACCCCGTTCAAGCCAGCGGCGAACGTGCGGCTCCTGGCCGGAGAGGTCCACGCCGGCGATACCGACCTGCTCGAAGCCGAGTTCACGGGCCCAGTGTTGGATGTCCTCGCCGAGTGCTTCGCCGGATGCCGTTTGTGGCGTCATCGGCGAAGTATAATGCGCCCCGGTGACGAGTCTTTATACAAGCGCCCAATGCCGCGAACTCGACCGCATCGCCATCGTCGAGCACGGCATTCCCGGTTTCGAACTCATGCTGCGCGCCGGCCGCGCGGCGTTCGATGAGTTGACGACGCGCTGGCCGCAGGCCCGCTCGATCACGGTTTTCTGCGGCAAGGGCAACAATGCGGGCGACGGCTACGTCATCGCGGGGCTGGCCGGGGAAACCGGTTTCGATGTGCAGATCCTGCAGGTCGGCGAGGGTGATTTTCGGGGCGATGCGGAGCTTGCCCGGCAATGGGCCGCCGAACGCGGCTGCACGCCGGAGCCGGCGGATGCCCCCGTGCGTGGCGAGGTACTGGTCGATGCACTGCTCGGCACAGGGTTGAAAGGGCCTCCCCGGGCGGCATTTGCGGATGCGGTAGACCGAATCAATGCGAGCGGGCTGCCGGTGCTGGCGGTGGACGTGCCCACCGGCGTCAGTGGCGATACTGGGGCTGTACTCGGTGAAGCCGTTCACACCGATGTCACCGTCAGCTTCATCGGGCCCAAGCTGGGCCTGCATACGGGCCCGGCGCTGGGCTGTCGTGGCGACCTCGTACACGCCGGGCTGGGCGTGCCCCAATCGGTTTTCGACCAGGTGCCAGGCTGTCCGCTGCTGACCTTCGATGGCGCCTCGCTGCCCCCGCTGGGGGTCGGCCTTTACAAGCATCGCGCCGGCCACCTGGTTGTCGTCGGCGGCGATTTCAACATGGGAGGCGCTCCGCTCATGGCGGCGGAGGCGGCGCTGCGGACCGGCGCCGGGCTGGTGAGCATCGTCACACGAGGAGCGCATCGTCCAGCCATCCTCGCCCGTCGCCCCGAGATCATGGTTCAGGACGCGGAGGACGAAGATGCCGTTGCAGACCTGCTTGGACGTGCGACCGCCCTGGCGGTGGGGCCCGGAATCGGTCGCGGCCGTTGGGGCGGGAACCTGTTCTCCAGGGCGATAGCCGTACCCGGGCCGATGCTGATCGATGCCGACGGGCTGCGCTGGCTCGCCGAACTCGATGAGGTGCCCGCGGCGGCGCCGGTGGTGACGCCCCACGCAGCCGAAGCGGCACAGTTGCTGGGAACGTCCGTGACCGACGTGGAGGCCGACCGGCCGGGCTCGGCATTGAGCATCGCGGAGGCCGCCGGCGGGGTGGCCGTACTGAAAGGACCCGGCACCGTATGCGCGGCCGACCGGCTGCTCGGCGTATGCGGCCACGGCAACCCGGGCATGGCGACGGCCGGTATGGGCGATGTTCTGAGTGGCGTGATCGGTGGCCTGCTCGCTCAGGGATTGGGCGCGGCTGAGGCGGCCACCATCGGTACCTGCCTGCACAGCCTGGCGGCCGACCTGGCCGCGGAGCGCGGCAGCCGGCGAGGCCTGATCGCGACCGATCTCTACGCGACGATTGTCGAGTTGCTGGGCTGAGTGGACGATGGGTGCAGTCAACACATATCTCGACAACGAACAGGCCACGCTCGGATTGGGCGCGAAACTTGCCGCACTGCTGACCGCGGAAGATGGTTTCGGCAGCGACGCGGTGGTGTTCCTCCGGGGCGAACTCGGCGCTGGAAAGACCACGCTGGTACGCGGCATACTGCGCGCGTTCGGTTTCCGGGGCGCGGTCAAGAGTCCCACCTATACGCTCCTTGAACCCTATGACGAGTACAGCGTCTACCATTTCGATTTTTATCGCATTGCCGACAGCCGCGAACTCGAATTCATCGGTGTCGACGAACACATGGCTGCCGCGTCGATCAAGCTCATCGAATGGCCGGAGCGAGCCGGTGCGCAGCTGCCGGCCCCTGACATCGACGTTGCGCTTTTCGTCGACGGGGAGGGCAGGCGTGCAGAGATCTGTCTGCCCGCCGGAACGGTTGCGGCGGCTGCCGTGCTTGTTGCAGAAGATGCGCAGGACGCGCCGTGCGTTGTAAGTCGATGATGGTGCAACCGGAAACCTTTGCCGGTTCTGCGCCGGCATCGCCCTTGGGGCGGTTGCGGCGGCGGGCGGCAGGGTCGCTGGCCGTGCTGTGCTGCGGTGCCGCGATGGCGGCCCAGGCTGCAGTCGTCGAACGGGTAAGGATGCACGAGGCGCCGGAGCACACCCGGATCGTGTTCGAGACGTCCGGGCCGGTCACCTACAAGGTATTCAAGCTCGCCGATCCCGACCGGGTCGTGGTGGACCTGAACGCGTCGCTTGCCGACGGTCTCGACATCGGCAAGGCAGCGCGGGGTCACGAGCGAATCAGGAATGTCCGCACCGCTCCTCGCGGCGGCGGCCAACGCGTGGTTCTGGACATGGCCGCAGATGTCGAGCCGCAGCATTTCACACTCGACCCGGTGCCCCCGTACGGGCACCGCCTGGTGGTCGACCTGTTCGAAAAAGACCGCGACGAGCCACCGCCGCCGCCCGCGCAAACCCAGGCCGGGAAACGCGACGTGATCGTCGCCGTCGACGCCGGCCACGGCGGGGAAGACCCGGGCGCCGTGGGCGCGCACGGCCTGTACGAGAAAACGGTGGTTCTGCAGATGGCCCGCAAGCTGGCGTCATTGTTCAATGAAACGCCGGGCTATCGCGCCGTCCTGGTGCGCAAGGGGGACTATTACATCCCATTGCGCAAACGCGTCGAAATCGCCCGGCGCGAACGGGCGGACATGTTCATCTCCGTGCACGCCGATGCGTTCAAGAGCCCGTCCGCCAGCGGCGCCTCGGTCTATGCGCTGTCGCAGCGCGGCGCTTCCAGCGAGACGGCCCGCTGGCTGGCGGAGTCGGAGAACCGGTCGGACCTGATCGGCGGTGTTGGCAACGTCAGCCTCGACGACAAGGACGATGTGCTCGCCCAGGTGCTGCTCGATCTCTCGATGGACGCCAACCTGGCTGCAAGTCTCGAGGTGGGCGAGTCGGTGCTGAAGAAACTCGGCGGCGTGACCAAGCTGCACGGCAAGAAGGTAGGCCAGGCCGGTTTCGTCGTTCTCAAGTCGCCGGATATCCCGAGCCTTCTGGTGGAGACAGGCTATATTTCGAACCCGCGGGAAGCGCGCCGGCTCAGCCAGGCGGATCACCAGCGCAAGATCGTCGGCGCGATTCACGCCGGGGTGACGGAGTACATGCGGGATTCTCCTCCGGCGGGCACCCTGCTCGCGGCGCACCAGGCCTCGGGCAGATTGCGCTACACCGTCGAACGCGGCGATACGCTGTCGGAGATTGCCGAGCGCCACGGGACCAGCATGGCCCGGATTCAGCGGGCCAACGGATTGCGGGGCGACCGCCTCCGGGTCGGCCAGGTCATCGTGATTCCGGTTCGGTCCTAGTGTCAAAGATGGGGGCTGCCTTGTCTGACCGCATCGCCCTGCTGCCGCAGTTCGTCGCCGACCAGATCGCTGCCGGCGAGGTGGTGGAGCGTCCTGCCTCGATCGTCAAGGAACTCGTCGAGAACAGCCTCGATGCGGGCGCCGGCCGCGTGGAAGTGCTGATCGAGCAGGGGGGCGTCAAACGGGTGCGCGTCGTCGACGACGGGCACGGGATTCATGCGGACGACCTGCCGCTTGCCGTCAGCCGGCATGCGACCAGCAAGGTCTCGAACATCGGCGACCTGCTCGGCGTCAGAAGCCTGGGTTTCCGGGGCGAGGCGCTCGCCAGCGTCGCGTCGGTGTCCCGGCTCACCATCGCCAGCCGGGTACGCGATGAGCCGATGGGCTGTCACATCGCCGTGCACGGCGGCGAGGTGGCAAGCGAAGGACCCCGGGGCCACCCGCCCGGCACCACCGTGGAGGTGGAAGACCTGTTCTACAACACGCCGGCCAGGCGCCGCTTCCTGAAGAGCGAACGCACCGAAACCCAGCAGGTGGAGGCCGTGCTGCGGCGCCTGGCGCTGTCCCGCTTCGACGTCGGCATGGAACTGCGCGTAGGGGCGAAGCGGCAGACCATGCCCGCCGGAGATGCAACGGCGCGCCTGGGGGCGGTGCTGGGGCCGCAGTTTGTCGACCGCAGTCTCGCCGTCGACGAAGAACGCGGCGGTCTGCGCCTGCATGGCTGGGTCGGTCTGCCGACGAACTCCCGCGGGCAGGCCGACCGGCAGTATTTCTTCGTCAACGGCCGGGTGGTGCGCGACAAGCTGGTGGCTCACGCCATCCGCCAGGCCTATCGCGATGTGCTGTTCCACGGCCGGCATCCGCTCTTCGCACTGTATCTCGAACTGCCGCCGGACGAAGTGGATGTCAACGTGCATCCCACAAAGTACGAGGTGCGCTTCCGCCAGGCCCGGGACGTGCACGACTTCATATTCGGCCGGCTGAACCGCGCGCTGCGCGATGTTCGGCCCGGGACGGTGCCGGCGCCGTCCGGAGACGCATTCCAGCAAAGTATGCAAGCTCGGGAACCCATGCATGAACCCGGGAGAACAGGCGCCGCTGCCTCGTTCGGCGGTTCC
Source organism: Pseudomonadales bacterium (assembly GCA_963663395.1). Taxonomy (GTDB): domain Bacteria; phylum Pseudomonadota; class Gammaproteobacteria; order Pseudomonadales; family Azotimanducaceae; genus Azophilus. The sequence continues at coordinate 406,108 of OY760226.1, read as the reverse complement.
ACCGCGAATCTCGGCCTGGGTGCGCCCGGCGGCGGTTCGACCCTGGCCGTTACGGAGGCGTTGGCGAAATACCGCGAACCCGATGCGGCCGACGGAGAGGACATGCCGCCCCTGGGCTATGCCCTTGCGCAACTCCACGGCGTCTACATCCTGGCGCAGAATGCCGGGGGCCTGGTCGTGGTCGACATGCACGCCGCCCACGAACGCATCACCTACGAGAAACTGAAGAAGTCGGCGGTGGACAACGGGGTGGTCACGCAGAGGCTGCTCGTGCCGTTGGCCTTCGACACCACCGAAGCGGAGGCGGACCTGGCGGAGACGGCCCGGGACGAATTGTCGGCCATGGGCATCGTGATGGACCGTACGGGACTCTGCAGCTTAACGGTTCGGGAGGTGCCGGCGCTGCTGGCCGGTGCGGATGTGGAGCAACTCGCGACGGACGTGCTTGCAGAGCTTGCGGACAAGGGTGCGAGCCGGGAGATCGGCAACCGTCAGGACGACCTGCTGGCCAGCATGGCCTGCCACGCCTCCGTGCGTGCGCACCGCACGTTGACCATTGCCGAGATGAACGCGCTGCTGCGCGACATGGAGCAGACAGAGAACGCGGAGCAGTGCAACCACGGCCGGCCGACGTTCCTGGTGCAGACCCTGGACGATCTCGATCGCCAGTTCCTGCGCGGCCAATAGCGTTCGCGGACAACCAATCGAAGGGAAACCGGTACGGACCATGCCGATCGTGATGCTGCTCGGTCCCACGGCGGCGGGCAAGACGGCCACTGCCATGGCGCTTGCCGAACTGACTCCCTGCCACCTCATCAGCATGGACTCGGCCATGGTCTATCGCGGCATGGATATCGGCACGGCCAAGCCGGATGCTGCAACGCTTGCCACTTATCCGCATGCGCTCATCGACATCTGCGACCCGGCGGAGACGTACTCGGCGGCGGCTTTCGTGGAGGATGCGGATGGTGAGGTTGTTGCAGCGTGCCGGGCCGGCAAACTGCCGGTACTCGTCGGCGGGGCCATGCTCTATGCCCGCGCGTTTCGGGATGGGCTGGCGGAACTTCCCCAAGCCAGCGAAGCGATTCGCGCGGCCATCAGCGCGCGGGCGGCTGCCGTCGGCTGGGCTGCGCTGCACGAGCGGCTCGCCGGGGTGGACCCGGAAGCGGCGGCGGCGATACATCCCAATAATCCACAGCGCCTGCAACGGGCCCTGGAGGTCTTTGAATCGACCGGGCGCCCCATTTCCGCCTTCTGGCGGGAGCAGGCGCATCGCGGGGTGCAGAACCGCCTCGGTCAGCCGGTTCTGTCCTTCGCGGTCATGCCCGACGACCGGACCCGGCTGCATCGGCGCATCGCCGATCGGTTCGACGCGATGCTCCGGGCCGGCTTTGCGGACGAAGTGCGCGGGCTCCTCCAGCGCGGCGATCTGCATCCGGGGCTGCCGTCCATGCGGGCGGTGGGCTACCGCCAGATGTGGCATCACCTGGACGGAAAGCTCGACGCGGACGAAATGCGCGACAGGGCCATCGCGGCGACCCGGCAACTCGCCAAGAAGCAGTTCACCTGGTTGCGCAAATGGCCCGGGCTGACCCCGCTCGACTGGCAGGACCCGATGGATGCCGCCAGGCGGGTGCTCGCCCGCGCCGACTGACGCGCTTTTCGGCGTTTTTCCGGGCGGTTCGGGCCGATGTCGCCTTGCAATGGCAAGGCGGTGTGCCCATAGTTCCAAAAACAGGAACCCCTGGGAATTCCGGCAGTCAAAGGGGGCGCCATAACGGGTGAAAAACACCCGAAGACACGAAAATCAACAGCCGGTGGAACTTGGTGGCCCCTGCGCTGGTCTGGCCGCCGGAATTAAAGCCGATTAGGCAAGGAGAATCCAAATGTCAAAAGGGCATTCCCTACAAGACCCTTATCTGAACACACTCAGAAAGGAACGTATTCCCGTTTCGATCTACTTGGTAAACGGCATCAAGCTTCAGGGGCAGATCGAGTCATTCGATCAGTTCGTGCTGCTGCTACGCAACAGCGTCAGCCAGATGGTGTACAAGCACGCGATCTCCACCGTGGTGCCCTCGCGTAACGTGAGGCTGGCGCCCGTGAGCGATCGGGAAGCCCAACCGACGGATTGAGACAGCGGGAATCCGGCTTGTTTTTCGATCGTTTCGCGCCCGGGCGCTACGCCGTACTCCTGAACGTCGAGTTTCGGGGCGCTGAGCGCTTCGATGCGGGCGAGTTCCGCGAACTGACGAGGTCCGCGGGGATCGACGTCGCGCTGGACATGGTCGCCAAGCGTCGGGACAGGCACCCGAGGCTGCTGGTGGGCGAAGGCAAGGCGAAGGAAGTGCGCGCGGCGGTAGACGGCTACGCAGCGGACCTCGTCCTGGTCAACGAGGACCTCTCACCGGGCCAGCAGCGTAACCTCGAAGGGGCGGTGGGCTGTCGCGTGATGACGCGCACGGAACTGATCCTGAACATCTTCGCCGAGCGCGCCCGCACCTTCGAGGGCAAGCTGCAGGTGGAACTCGCCCAGCTCGACCACGCGCGTACGCGCCTTGTACGCGGCTGGACACACCTTGACCGTCAGAAAGGCGGCATTGGGCTGCGCGGCGCGGGGGAGACACAGATCGAGCTCGACAAGCGCATGCTTACCGACCGGATCAGGAAGGTGCGGTCGAGGCTCGAACAGGTGGCGGCCCGTCGCGAGCAGGGCCGGCGGCGGCGCGGCCGGTCCGGAGCGGCCAGCGTTTCCCTGGTCGGCTACACGAATGCCGGGAAATCGACGCTGTTCAATGCGTTGACCGCGGCGCAGGCAGTGGCGGAAGACCGCTTGTTCGCGACGCTGGACCCCACCATGCGCAAGCTCGATGTTCCGGGAACGGGGCAGGTGGTACTGGCCGATACGGTCGGCTTCGTCAGCCGCCTGCCGCATACGCTGATCGATGCCTTCAAGGCCACCCTGGAGGAGGTGATCAACGCGGACCTCCTGGTTCACGTGGTCGATGCAAGCGCACAGGATGTGCAATGGCGCGAGAGCGAGGTTGAACGCGTGCTTGCGGAGATCGGTGCCGAGGCAGTTCCGGTGGTTACCGCATTGAACAAATCCGATCTGATCGGCGCTTCTCATCTTCCGTCCGGGTCGTCGAGAGGCGGAATGAACCAGGCCGTACACGTCAGCGCAAAGACCGGAGAGGGGCTCGATCGGCTCGTCGAGACAATCGGGGCCGCTCTTGGGGTGCAGGCGCCGGTTTCCCTGGCGTTGCCCGTATCGGCGGGCCGGACGCGTGCCTGGCTGTATGCAAGGGGCGCCGTCGTCGGGGAGGAGGTCACCGAAGACGGCGGCACCCTGCTGAAGGTTCGCGCAGACTCGCGGGTCCGTGCGCACCTCGACCGCATGTTGCTGGAGGAAAGCACCACCTCCGAGCCGGAGGAGTCCGGATCGGGCTGATTTTTCCGGCGCTCGCGGCACTGGCGCGAAAACACCGTGAGTTGGTCCAATGCGCCCGGCATTGCGGGATTTCGCGGCCGAACCAAGCTAGAATCTCCCCCCTTTCTCCAAACGACGGAGTACCACATGGCCTGGAATGAGCCGGGCGGCGGCCGTGACCCCTGGGGCAACAGCGGTGACCAGGGTCCGCCGGATCTCGATGAAGCGTTCAAGAAGCTTCAGGCGCAGTTTGCGGGCATCTTCGGCCGGCGTCGCGGCGGCGGTCGGGAGAAAGGCGGCGGCGGGGGCTTCAGCACCAGCCTGTTCAGCCTGGGCCTGGTTGTGCTGGCCATAGTCTACGGGCTGTGGGGCCTCTACCAGATAGACCAGGGCGAACGTGGCGTGGTGTTCCGCTTCGGGGCGGTGCAGCAGAGTTTCGTGATGCCGGGGCTGCACTGGAACCCGCCGATCATCGACCGGGTCGAGAAGGTCAACGTCACCCAGGTGCGGTCCAAGAGCCACCAGGCTCTCATGCTCACGGAGGACGAGAACATCGTCGATGTCAGCATGACCGTGCAGTACGTCGTGGACGATCCGGTCTCGTTCCTCGTCAGGGTGCGCAATCCGGAAGTCAGCCTCGACCATGCCACCGAGAGCGCCCTGCGCCATGTGGTGGGCGGCTCTGTCATGGACCAGGTCATCACCGACGGCCGGGCGGCCATCGCCATCGAGGTGCAGGAGCGTCTGCAGTCCTATCTCAACCGCTACGAAACCGGCATTCTGGTGAGCAAGGTGAACATCGACGAGAGCGCCCCGCCGAACCAGGTGCGGGATGCCTTCAACGATGTGCAGAAAGCCAAGGAAGACGAGCAGCGGGTCATCAACGAGGCGAACGCCTTCGCCGAGAGCATCATCCCCACCGCCCGGGGTGAGGCGCAGAAGCTCATCGAGGAAGCCAGTGCCTACCGTGACCAGGTGGTGGCGCGCGCCCAGGGCGAGGCACAGCGCTTCGAGAAACTGCTCGCGGAATACACCATTGCCCAGCGGGTGACCCGCGACCGGCTCTACATCGATGCGATCGAGGCGGTGCTTTCCAACAGTTCGAAGATCATGGTCGATGTGGAAGGGGGCAACAACCTGATGTACCTGCCGCTCGACCGGTTCGCCCAGGGGGCGTCGGTCGCAGGCGGTACGGCCGGGCAGGAAACGGTCCGGTCGCTGGCTGATGCCGTGATGCGCGAGATCAACGACCGCATTGCCGGCGGCCGCATCAACCGCGACGCCAGGTAAGGAACAGGGAGGAACTGATGAATCTTCGCAATTTCGTTCTCGTCGTCATCGGTGTGGTGGCGGTGCTGTTGCTGCTGCAGAGCGTCTACATCGTCCAGGAAACGGAACGGGCCATTCTGCTGCGCTTCGGCGCGGTCAGCCGGGCGGACGTATCCCCCGGCCTGCACTTCAAGCTGCCCATCGCCGAGGACGTGAAAAAGTTCGACGCGCGGGTACTCACCCTCGATTCCAGCCCGGAAACCTACTACACGCTGGAGAAGAAGCCGCTCATCGTCGACTCCTTCGCCAAGTGGCGGATCATCGATGTGCAGAACTACTACACCGCGAGTTCGGGCGACGAAAGCCGCGCCAACCGGGTACTGCAGGAGCGCGTCAACGAGGGCCTGCGCAACGCCATGAGCCGCCGCGACATGCACGAGGTCATCTCCGGAGAGCGGGATCAACTCATGCAGGAGTTGACCGCCGACCTCAATCGCGTGATGAAGGAAGCGGTGGGCGTCGAGGTGATCGATGTGCGGGTCAAGCGCATCGACCTTCCCACGGAAGTCTCCACGTCGGTCTATGACCGCATGAATTCCGAACGCGAGATCGAAGCCCGCCAGTACCGGGCGCAGGGCCAGGAACTCGCGCTCGGCATCCGTGCCGACGCGGAACGGCAAACCGTCGTCATCGAGGCGGAAGCCTACCGCGAGGCGGAACTGATCCGGGGCGACGGCGATGCCCTGTCCACGTCGATCTATGCGAATGCGTTCAACAAGGATCCGGAGTTCTACGAATTCACGCGCAGCATCAACGCCTACGCCAACGTGTTCGGCGACAAGGGCGACATGATAGTGCTCGATCCGAACAGCGAGTTCTTCAAGTACCTGAAGGACGATGAGGGGTAGCCTGACGGTTATCCATCCGGCCGTCTCGCCATGAAAACGTCATTGGGATGTTCGCCCGATCGGGCGGACGAAGCGCTGCCGCCGCGCGCCCGGTTTTCGAGAAAGCCGCAGCCGGAGGGGGGCTTGCGCCGTGCAGCGCTGGCCGCGGCCCGTGCCGGCAAAGTACACCGATCCTGCAATTCAGTCAGGAAATAGACGCAGACATGGGCCGCAATGTCGTCATCATGGGCACCCAGTGGGGAGACGAGGGCAAGGGCAAGGTCGTCGACCTCCTCACGGAACAGGCCGCAGCCGTGGTGCGTACCCAGGGTGGCCACAATGCCGGTCATACGCTGGTCATCGACGGCCACAAGACAGTGCTGCACCTCATTCCATCGGGCATTCTCCGGCCCGGTGTCGAGTGCTGCATCGGCAACGGCGTGGTGCTCGAGCCGAATGCGCTGCTCGAAGAGGCGGCCAGGCTGGAAGCGAACGGCATACCGGTCAAGGAGCGGCTGCGCATCAGCCCGGCTTGCCAGCTCATCCTGCCGTATCACATGAAACTCGACATCGCCCGTGAGCAGGCGCGCGGCAGCGGCAAGATCGGCACGACCCTGCGCGGCATCGGGCCGGCCTACGAGGACAAGGCAGCCCGGCGGGGGCTTCGACTGGGCGACCTTTACTACTGGCAGGAGTTCGCCGCCAAGCTGGGCGAGGTCATGGAGTACCAGAACTTCATGCTGGAGAAGTACTACGCCGTGGCGCCGGTCGACTTCAACGAAACACTCGACCGATGCGCAGAGGTGGCGGAGGAGATCCGGCCCATGGTGACCGACGTGGTGGCGTTGCTGCATCAATTGCGGGAAGCGGGCGAGAATATCCTGTTCGAGGGCGCCCAGGGCGCACTGCTCGACATCGACCTGGGCACCTATCCCTTCGTCACCTCGTCGAATACCACGGCGGGAAGTACGGCCATCGGCAGCGGCTTCGGCCCGGTGTATCTAGACTACGTGCTTGGGATCACCAAGGCGTACGCCACCCGCGTGGGATCCGGCCCCTTTCCCACGGAACTCTTCGACGACACCGGCGAACGGCTCGCCGAGCGTGGCCGGGAGTTCGGCGCTACGACGGGCCGGCCGCGCCGCTGCGGCTGGTTCGATGCGGTGGCGCTCAGGCAGGCGGTGCGTATCAATAGCATCTCGGGCCTTTGCCTGACGAAACTCGATGTGCTGGACGGACTGGAGCGCATCCGCATCTGCGTCGGCTATGAAGAGCCGGATGGCACCGACGGCACCGCGCGCTTCGGCAGCGAGTACTATTCGCAGGTAAAGCCCCGGTTCGAGGACCTTCCCGGCTGGCGCGAATCGACCCTGGGGGTGAGGTCCCTCGACGGGTTGCCGGCCAACGCCAGAGCTTACATCGAACGCGTGGAAGAAGCGGTTGGCGAGCCGATCGACATCATTTCGACCGGGCCGGACCGGGAGGAGACGATTATTCTCAACAACCCCTTTTCCTAGCCGAACCTGTTCGCCCAGGGGGCTCAAGGCGTGGCTGCGCGAGGAACATTGGCTGGTTGTACGATGAGAGTGGGTGTGCGGTACGGGTATTCGGCACCTTTAAAGCAATTCAGGGCGCCCGGAATCCGCAAGAGCACGCTCGCTTGGCGTGCCGGATACCCGTACCGTATGGCCACTCGGTGTTCCCCGTACCGCATGCCTACCTTGGAATCTGGATTGCCGAGACTTTGCCAGATAGTTATTTCATTGAATTCAAAGAGCTGCACTTTGTCCCATCAGAGTGCGTGGGCTTCCACGGATGTCAGGCGGTAACATGGACGCAGTTCCTGCGAGGAGAGATGCCCGAGGTGGATTCTAAGCTGCTTGAAATTCTGGTTTGCCCGGTGAGCAAGGCATCACTGTCATACCGCAAGGACCGCCGGGAACTCTGGTGCAAGGTGAGCCGGCTGGCTTATCCCATCCGCGACGATATCCCCATCATGCTCGAGTCCGAGGCGCGGACGCTGAGCCAGGAAGAACTCGACGAACTGTAAGTCTGGCCGGGCGGCGCCGGGTGCGCCGCGCAGCGTCAGGGTATGGGTAGGTATCCTTTCTCGACACCCTTGGTGAACACGCCCACCGCGTCGTGGGCATGCAGGCTCTCATGGTGTTCGATGCGCACCCAGAAGTCCTGCAGCCGGGGGTCGTCGTTCAGCATGGACTTGAGCTTGCGTCCCGAGTCTTCCACGAACATCAGGTTCTCGGCGTTCAGCCGGGCGAATTCCTGTTCGTCCTCACGCTTGACCGCCGTTTGTACCGGTGTCCTGAGGGTCGCCTCGATATTGTCGATCAGGCTGGTAATGGGGAAATCTTCCAGGCCGTCCCTGAGCTTGACCAGAACCCGGGCGAGGCTTCGCTGGCTGTGCGGAGTCGCCAGTATGCCCTCTTCGGTACCCAGCCAATCCTTCACTTCGCTGGCCTTGACCAGCCCCGCCGGCCCGAAATCCGTTTCGAACTGATTCTGGATGAGTTGCCTGGCGAGCGCTGCCGAACACGGGCAGGTCGAGGAGTAGAAGACGCCGACGCTCATCTCCAGATGGATCTCTCCGTCGAGCAGCGTACCCTTGATGCTTACGGGGTAGCTGTTCCACCCGGAGTTTTCGCTCACCAGGGCCTGCCGCCTCAGGTAATAGTCGAAATCGAACTGGACGAAGGCGCGGCTGGAAAGGCCCCGATGAGACTCCAGGATCGAAGCGAGCAACAGCTTGAGCCCGGCGGCGGTCAGCGCGCGCGTGTCGGCATGCTCATCGAGTATGAGGTACAGCCGCGACATGTGAATGCCCTTGGCCTTGGTATCGGCGAGGTCCACGTACACCTGTACCTTGGTCTGCACCTGCTTGACGGAACCCCCGTCCTTGACCAGGAGCGGCTGATGAATGCTGCTCATGCCGACCCAGTCGAGGGCAACCTGGGGCTGATGCAGCGCGCGGCTGGCGATGTCAGGTAGCTCGCTGGCCTGTACCAACTCGGGTTTGTTCATCCACCCCGTTCCGAAAGCGTCCAAAGGCCGGCCATTGTAACCAATCGGGTAGGATGCCGTTAACCGGTCTCATCGGGCATCCGGGTTTGACAATGCGCGAGGCGCTTAAGTACATTGCGCCCCCCATTTCACGCCGAGGTGGTGAAATTGGTAGACACGCTAGCTTCAGGTGCTAGTGGGGGTAACCCCGTGGAGGTTCAAGTCCTCTCCTCGGCACCATAGTCAGGCGTCCTCGCCCTCCCTTATATTGACCAGTACTAAAATCAGGACTCCTCCCCGTGCGCGTGCGGGAGGCAAACCGGGCCGGTCCCGCCGTTCCCCCGGCTCGCCGACGTTAGACGCCGGCAAGCCGGTCTGTGAACAAGCGGTTGAAGCGACCCTGGAGGCGTTCTCCATACCCACGCAATGGCCCGCCGAGGTGCGGGCGGCAATCGATGGGCTCCCGCAACGGGTGGAACCGGACCGCCATCCGCGGCGCAAGGACCTGCGGCGCCTGCCCCTGGTCACCATTGACGGCGAAACGGCGCGGGACTTCGACGATGCGGTATTCGCCGAGCCCAGTGGCAACGGCTGGCGGCTGGTCGTTGCCATCGCCGACGTCGCGCACTATGTGGAAGCCGGCGAGGCCCTCGACCAGGAGGCCTGGCGACGGGGTACTTCGGTCTATCTCCCGGACCGGGTTGTCCCGATGCTGCCCGAGGCGCTGTCGAATCATCTCTGCTCACTGCGCCCGCGTGAGGCGCGGTTCGCCCTGGTTTGCGAGATGGACATCGACCGCGCGGGCGATGTTGCCGGATACCGTTTCCACGAGGCCGTGATCCGCTCCTGGGAGCGCATGACCTATACGCAGATCGCCGCCTTCCTGGACGGCGAAGACCTGCCGGTGGAGACCCCCGTGGTGCGCTCCATCCGGGCCCTTGCAGAGGTGTACCAGGCGCTCCGGCAGGCCCGGGACCGCCGCGGCGCGCTCGACTTCGACACCCCGGAGAGCGCGCTAACGCTCGAAAATGGCGCCGTGACAGCGATTGCACCGGTCGTTCGCAACGATGCGCACCGGCTGATCGAGGAAGCGATGATCGCGGCCAATGTCTGTGCGGCGCGCTTTCTGGAACGTCACGAGCGCCAGGCCCTGTACCGCGTGCACGAGGCGCCGGAGCGGGAAAAGGCGGAACAGCTCACAAGTGCGTTCGCCGCCTGCGGCATAAAGTGGTCGCCTGAGGAAAAAACCCCGGCCGCGCTACGGGTCGCGTTGCAGGCCGTCGGCGACCGCCGGGACAAGTGGCTGTTCGAAATGCTGGTGCTGCGCGCCATGCAGCAGGCCCGCTATCAGCCCGAGCAGCACGGCCATTTCGGGCTGGCGCTGGAGCGCTACATGCATTTCACCTCGCCCATACGCCGCTATCCGGACCTGGTGGTGCATCGGGCCATCAAGCGCGTCCTGCGCCGCCGGGGCGGGCAGGTGGCGCTTCCTGATTGGCTGGCGGCCGCGGGGGAGCAGAGTTCCATGACGGAAAGACGGGCCGAGAATGCCAGCCGCAAGGTCGACAACTGGCTCAAATGCGAGTTCCTTGCGGAACGCATCGGCGAGACCTTTTCCTCGGTGGTAGCCGGCGTGACGGATTTCGGATTGTTCGTCGACCTGAAGGGGTTTTATGTCCAGGGCCTGCTGCACGTTTCGGAGTTGGGTGCTGACTTTTATCACTACCGGCCCGCGAGCATGAGCCTGGTCGGCGAGACCTCCGGCGCGCGCTTTACCCTGGGCGATGAACTGGAAGTGCGGCTGACGAACGTGCAGCCGGAACTTGGCAGGCTCGACCTCGTGTTGGCAAGCGCGCCAAAGCGGGGGCGCCGCCGCCGGCGTGGCGGCGCCAACGAGCGCGGCCGCCATCGCCGGGGCGTTCCCGGCCGCTGACCCGGCCGCTGCCATGACCTGCATCAAGGGCGTTCACGCCGCGCTTGCGGTTCTTGAAGAGGCGCCGGAGCGGGTGCGCGCGGTACTCGTGCAGAAGAACCGCCGGGACAAACGCACCGCCGCCGTGCTTGCGCTTGCCGAGCAATCGGGGGTTCGTCACGAGTTCGTCGACAAGCATCAGCTCGACCGGAAGGCGGGAGAGGGCCATCAGGGCGTCGTCGTGGACTGTCATGAGCTTGCGTTGCTGGGCGAAGCGGAATTCGAGGCGCGGTTCGATGACTGGCCCGACCCAAAGCTCTTTGTCGTGCTGGAAGGCATCAACGACCCCCGTAATCTCGGCGCCTGCATACGCAGCGCCGTGGCGGCCGGCGCGCAGGCCGTGCTGCTGCCGAAGCGCCGCAGCGCCCCATTGAGCGCTGCCGCACTGGCGGCGGCGGCCGGCGCCGCGGAACGGGCGGAACTGTTCGCCATCGTCAACGTCGTACGGCGGCTGGAATGGCTGAAACGCCGGGATGTCTGGGTGGTCGGGGCCGAGGGCGATTCCGGCAGGCGCTGGGCGGACGTTGACCTGACCCGCAGCATCGCGCTGGTATTGGGCAGCGAAGGCGGCGGATTGCGCGCGCTTACCAGAAAGACCTGCGACGACCTCGCCGCGATACCGATGACCGGCGGCGTCGAGAGTCTGAATGTGTCCGTGGCGGCGGGCGTGCTGCTCTTCGAGGCCGTGCGCCAGCGGGCCGGCAAACCGGGTGGGGTGCAGCCGGGTGCCGCACGCCCATCGCTTGCAACAGGCGGCCCACCTACCTAGAATCGCGCCCCCTTGCCCCTTTAGGGCATTAACTCCTTGCTTCACGCCGGGTACGGCGGAGGCGAACGACACCGAAAGGAGAAGATCATGCGCCACTACGAAGTGGTGTTCCTGGTCCACCCGGACCAGAGCGACCAGGTGCCCGGCATGACCGAGCGCTATCGGAGCCTCATCGAACGCAGCGGCGGCAAGGTGCATCGGGTCGAAGACTGGGGCCGGCGCCAGCTCGTCTACCCCATCTCGAAGATTCACAAGGCCCACTACATCCTCATGAACATCGAGTTGGGCTCCGAGGCGCTCGAGGAACTCGAGAGCGCTTTCAAGTTCAACGACGCCGTTTTGCGTAACCTCGTCATCCGCCGCAAGGAAGCCGTCGTCGGCAACTCCAAGATCTATGAAGAGGAACTGAAGGAGCAGGAACGGGACCGGGAACGCGATGCGCGCCGTCCGGAGCGGGAACGCGGGAAACGAACGTCGGAGGCCAGGGAGGCCAAGGAGGGCGGGGAGGCCCGGGTGAGCGAAGAGCCCGGGGAACCGGAAAAGCAGGAGAATGCCCCGGATGACGGCGCCGCAGAGGCTGTCGGCAGGGCCGAGGCTGTCGGCAAGGCCGAGGTTGCCGGCAAGGCCGAGGTTGCCGACAAGGCCGAGGAAACGGAGGCAACGACATGAGCCGGCGTTTTCGTCACAAGAAATTTGCGGTGGACAGCGACCCCGCCGACCTGGATTACAAGGATCTGGATCTGCTGAAGCAGTTCATCGGCGAGACCGGCAAGATCGTGCCGAGCCGCATCACCGGCGCAAGCGCCCGTTTTCAGCGGCGCCTGGCCAGGGAAATCAAGCGCGCCCGCTACCTGGCGCTGCTGCCTTATACCGACCAGCACAAGTGAGGCCGGCGCCGTGAACGTGATACTTCTGGAGCCGGTTACAAACCTGGGCGGCCTGGGCGAAGAGGTAACCGTCAAACCCGGCTTCGCGCGCAACTACCTGCTGCGCGAGGGCAAGGCGGTGCGTGCCACCGACGAGAACCGACAGCGCTTCGAGGAACGGCGCGCCGAACTGGAGCGAGCGGCAGGGGAGCGGCTGTCCGAAGCCGAGGTACGCGGCGGGCGCCTGCAGGAGATCACGGATCTCACCATCGTCGTCAGGGCCTCGGAGGAAGGCCGTCTGTACGGCTCCGTCGGCACCCAGGAGATTGCCGGTGCCCTGACCGAGCGGGGTGTCGAGGTGCACAAGAGCGAGGTTCGGATGCCCGAGGGCGTCATTCGCGAGATCGGCGAATACGAGTTCGCGGTGCAACTGCATTCCGGCGTTTCGGTCGACATTCCGGTAGCCGTCGTTCCGGAATAAGCGGGAAATTTCACCTGCTGCGGCGTTCGGCCGCGAACGCCTCCGATTTTTCCTGAGCCCGCCGCAACCCCCTTGCATTGGATGGTCGAAAGGCAGACGCTTGGCCGTCCGCCATACCTCTTTATTCGCGGACAGGGTTGTCGAATGAGTCAAGTTTGCGCCCATTCACCTATTTCTCATCGGGCTGGGGCATCGCCCCGTTAGGCCCGCACACCAGAGTCACGTCTTGTCGGAAACCGCCCCTTCGATACAGCCTGAAACCCGCGCGCTGAAGGTGCCGCCTCATTCGACCGAAGCCGAGCAGTCAGTGCTGGGCGCGTTGATGCTCAACAACGAATCCTGGTTCGACGTTTCCGACATCGTCGCCCCCTCCGATTTCTACCGGCCCCAGCATCGGATCGTCTTCGAGGCGATGGCGGCGCTGTCCCGGGACAACCAGCCGCTGGATGCGGTGACGGTCTCGGAAGCCCTGCAATCGCGAAGATTGCTCGAGAAGGCCGGGGGCATCGCCTACCTGGCCGAGCTGGTGGACGGCACGCCCGGTGCCAGCAATGTCTCCGCCTATGCCCGCATCGTGCGGGATCGTTCCACGCTCCGCAAAGTCATTGCCGCGGCCAACCAGATAGTCGAAAAGGCGTTCGTTCGCGAAGGCCAGTCCGATGCGGAGGTGCTGGATTACGCGGAACAGGAGATCTTCAGGATTTCCGAAGACCGGGCCAAGAGCGACGGGCCCCAGGACATCAACCCCTTGCTGGACAACACGGTACGCCGGGTCAAGGAACTGTCGAAGAGCAAGGGCGGAATCACGGGCCTGGCTACGGGGTTCGCCGATCTCGACCGGCTGACAGCGGGCCTGCAGAAGGCCGATCTGGTCATCGTCGCCGGGCGGCCTTCCATGGGCAAGACGTCGCTCGCCATGAACATGGTGGAACATGCCATCATGAACAGCGACGCGCCCACCCTGGTGTTCAGCCTCGAAATGCCCGCGGATCAGCTCGTGATGCGCATGCTGTCGTCGCTGGCCCGCATCAATCAGTCCGAGATGCGTATCGGCAACTTGAAAGAAAAGGACTGGGACCGCTTCAGCGCCGCCGCCGGCCAACTGCGCGACAAACCGCTGCACATTGACGATTCCGCGGCACTCACTCCCAGTGAGATCAGGGCGCGCGCCCGTCGGGTGGCGCGCCAGTATGATCGGCTGGGGCTGATCGTGGTCGATTACATGCAGCTCATGCGCGGCTCGGGTCCGGCCGAGAACCGTACCACTGAGATCTCCGAGATTTCCCGGTCGCTGAAGGCGCTGGCCAAGGAAATGAGCTGCCCCGTGATTGCGGCGGCGCAGCTCAACCGCGCCCTGGAATCGCGTACCAACAAGCGTCCGATCATGGCGGACTTGCGCGAGTCCGGCGCCATCGAGCAGGATGCGGACGTCATACTCTTCATCTATCGGGACGAGGTGTACAACGAGGAGACGGAAGACGTGGGAATCGCGGAGATCATCATCGGCAAGCAGCGTAACGGCCCGATCGGCACCGTGAAGCTCAGCTATCTCAACCAGCTCACCCGGTTTGAAGACCTCGCTTCCGACAGGTATCGCGACCTGCCCCCGGGTCATGACGGCTGAGGAACGCCGCTCGGGCCGGTGCCCTGGAAACCGGCCCTGTCCAGCCGATGGCTAAACCTCAATCTGTCTATGTGTGCTCCGATTGCGGCGCCGAACATACCCAGTGGCAAGGGCGGTGCAGCGTCTGCGGCGAGTGGAACGTGCTGTCCAGGCTGACGGTCGGTTCCCGGAACGAGCCTGCGGTGGGCTACAGCGGGAGCGCCGCGGAGGTCATGAACCTGGGCGAGGTGCGGGCGGAAGAGGCCGACCGCCTCGGGACGGGTTTCGGTGAACTCGACCGGGTACTCGGCGGTGGGCTGGTTCCCGGGTCGGTCGTACTGATCGGGGGCGATCCGGGGGCGGGCAAGAGTACGCTGCTGCTGCAGGTTTGCACCCGCATTGCAGCGCGGGCAGCGGTGCTCTACGTGACCGGCGAGGAGTCCCTGCAGCAGCTTGCTCTGCGTGCGGAGCGGCTCGGCCTGGACAGCGGGCAACTGCAGGTTGCCGCGGAAACCCGTGCCGAGGTTATCGCAGGGCTCATCGAAAAAGGGAAACCGTCGCTCCTGGTGCTCGATTCGGTGCAGGTTCTGCAACTGCAGAGTGTCGAGGGTACGCCGGGCAGCGTCAGCCAGGTGCGCGAGACGGCATCATACTTCACGCGGCTCGCCAAGCAGACCGGTACCGTGGTGGTGCTGGTGGGGCACGTCACCAAGGAGGGCAACCTGGCGGGGCCCAAGGTGCTGGAACACATGATCGACTGCTTCCTGATGCTGGACAGCGCGGGGGGCAGCCGCTTTCGAACCCTGCGCGGCGTGAAGAACCGGTTCGGCGCGGTCAACGAACTGGGCGTTTTTGCCATGACCGAACAGGGCATGAAACCCGTTGCCAACCCTTCGGCCATATTCCTGCAGCGCGGCGACGTCGACGCGCCGGGCAGCGTCGCCACCGTTGCCTGGGAGGGAACCCGCCCGCTGCTGGTCGAATTGCAGGCCCTGGTCGACCAGGTGCAGGGCGGCTACGCGCGGCGGGTGGCCGTGGGCCTGGATCAGCAGCGGCTGGCGATGCACCTCGCGGTGCTGCACCGCCACTGCGGAATACAGTTGGCTGACCAGGATGTTTTCGCCAACGTGGTGGGGGGCGTGCGCCTGTCCGAGACCGGGGGCGACCTGGCGCTGTTGCTGGCGGTGCTGTCATCCTTTCGCGACAAACCCCTGCCCCGGGACCTCATCGTATTCGGTGAGCTGGGCCTCACCGGCGAGGTGCGGCCGGTGGCGAACGGTCAGGAAAGGCTGCGGGAAGCGGGCAAGCACGGTTTCAGGAGAGCCATCGTACCGTTCGCCAACCGGCCGAAGCAGGCGGTCGGCGGCATGGCGGTGCACCCGGTGAAGAACTTGACCGGCGCCCTGGAGGCGGTGGCCGGCCTGGATTCGCAATGTAGCGCCGGAACGCCATAATCGCACCATGCACTGTCCATTCTGTGGTGCGGATGACACCAAGGTGATCGACTCCCGACTGGTAGCGGACGGCGACTCCGTGCGCCGCCGCCGGGAGTGCCAGACCTGCGGCGAGCGCTTCACGACCTTCGAGACGGCGGAACTGGTCATGCCCAAGATCGTCAAGAGCAACGGCTCCAGGGAACCGTTCAACGAGGAGAAGATGCGCAGGGGGTTGCTGCGGGCGCTGGAGAAGCGTCCGGTGCCTGAAGAGGAGATCGAAGCTGTCGTCAGCCGCATCATGCACGTGCTGCGTTCCACCGGCGAACGGGAGTTGCCGTCCCGCCGCGTCGGCGAAGAGGTGATGAACGAACTGCGCGAACTCGATGCGGTGGCCTACGTGCGCTTTGCCTCGGTTTATCGGGCTTTCCAGGACATCAGCGAGTTTCAGGCGGAAATCCGCAGGCTCGAAACCGACCTTCGATGATTACCGAGACGGATCTCGAGTACCTGCGCGAAGCGGTCTCCCTTGCCGAGCGCGGGCTCTTCACGACGACGCCAAACCCGCGTGTGGGGTGCGTCATCGTGCGTCACGGCCGGGTGCTCGGCCGGGGCTGGCACGCCTGGTGCGGCGAAGCCCATGCCGAGGTCAACGCCATTCGCGACGCCGGCGGCGATGTGGCGGGAGCCACCGTTTATGTCAGCCTGGAACCGTGCACGGTGGACGGCAGGACGCCGCCCTGCGTGGATGCCCTGATAAGCGCCGGTGTGCAACGGGTCGTTGCCGGCGCCCCGGACCCGGACCCGAGGGTGAACGGCAGCGGATTCGAGCGCCTGTGCGCCGCTGGAATCGAGACGGAGAACGCCAACCTCGCCGGAGCGCTGCGCCTGAACGCCGGCCACCGACGGCGCATTGCCCATGGGCGGCCGCTGATTCGAATCAAGATGGCCGCATCCCTGGACGGCCGCACCGCCATGGCATCCGGCGAAAGTCAATGGATCACGGGCGCGGCCGCGCGCCGGGACGTTCAGTACTGGCGGGCCCGAAGCTGCGCTGTGGTTACCGGCATCGGCACGTTGCTGGCGGACGACCCGAGGCTGAACGTGCGCGACGGGTCCTATGCGGTCGACGGACGCGTGCGCCCGCCCCTGCGCGTGATAGCCGACAGCCGGATGAGGACACCGCCCCATGCGCGCCTGTTTGCGGAGGACGGGCCGGTGCTGATCGCGCACGCGGGGAGCCCGGACCTCGAACACGGGAATGCGGAATCCGTGAAATGCGGCGACGGCCGGGTAAACCTTCGGGAGCTAGTGGGCCTGCTTGCCGATCGTCCCTGCAACGAAGTGCTCGTGGAGGCCGGGCCGACCCTCGCGGGCGCCATGATGGAAGAGAAACTCTGGGACGAACTGGTTCTGTACCTGGCGCCCCGCCTGCTGGGCAAGACCGCCCGACCGCTCATCGATCGGGAGATCGAGCGCCTTGGGGACGCCGTGTCGGGCCGTATCGAGGAATGCGAGCAGGTGGGAGAAGACCTGCGGCTGCGCCTGGCGCGGGAGGATTGACCGGTGGCGGACTCCGGAACCGGCAAACCCCGCGCGCATGCGCGCCGCAAGGCCCGCCGCGCACTGGTGCAGGCCACCTATCAATGGCAGATGAACGATGTCGGCACCGCGGCCCTGCGTGCCGAATTCCACGAGGGCAAGGCGCTTGTGAAGGCTGACGGGCCCTTCTTCGACGATGTTCTTGGCATGGTCACCGGGCAGGCCGAAAGCCTCGATGCCGCTTTCAGCGACCTGCTCGACCGCAGTCTCGATGCCCTCGACCAGGTGGAGCGGGCCATCATGCGTCTCGGCACCTGCGAACTGCTCAACAGGCCGGACGTACCTTACCGGGTGGTGATTGACGAGTACGTCCAACTGGCAAAGGTCTTTGGCGCGGAACAGAGCTACAAGTACGTAAACGGCGTGCTCGACAAGGTGGCGAAGCGGGTAAGGGGGGCGGAACGGCGAGGGGGCGCCGATCGAACCTCATGAACGAATTCGAGTTGATCGAGGACATCGTCGCGGCATTCGAAAGCGGCAATGCGCCCTGGTTGCGTGTGGGCCCGGGGGACGATGCGGCGGTACTGTGCGTCCCGGAAGGATTCGAGCTGGCGAGTTCCATCGACAGTTTCCTGGCCGGCGTTCACTTTCCCGCAGGCGCTGCACCGGAACTCATTGCCTATCGCAGCCTGATGGCGGCCCTCTCCGATCTGGCGGCCATGGGGGCAGACCCCGCCTGGGCGCTGGTGGCGCTCAGCATGCCGGAAGGGGACCGGGATTGTGCAGCGGCGATTGCCAGGGGAATTGCGGAGGCGGCCCGGGATGCTGGAATCGAGATTGCCGGCGGCAACCTGGCGTCCGGCGCCCTGGCATTGACCGTCAGCGTCCACGGCTGGGCGCCGGCAGGCACCCTGCTGTTGCGTAGCGGCGCGGGGTTCGGGGATGCGATCTGTGTGAGCGGTCCGCTCGGGGGAGCGGCGTGGGCCCTGGAGACGGCGAACCTGGCAGCGTCCGTCCCGGGATGCCTGTCCGATACGGAACGCGGCTACTGGCGGCCGCAGCCGCCGTTCGCGCTTGCCGCCCGGTTGCGCGGCCACGCTTCGAGCTGCATCGATATTTCGGACGGTCTGCTGCAGGACCTCGGGCATCTGTGCCGGGCGTCCGGACTCGGGGCCAGCGTGAACAGTGCCGCGGTGCCGATCGCGCCAAGCGCCGGATTGGGCCACGCGCTCGGCGCCAGCGACGACTACGTCCTTTGTTTCACGACCCGCGATGCGGCCCTGCGGCGTGACTTCGCAACGATCGGGGAGATGACGGAGGAACCCGGCCTGATGCTCGACGGCAGGCCGGCCGACGTTCCGGGCTACAGCCACTTCTGATCGATGGCTAAGGGGGCTGCGCCCCACCCCGACGAGCAAGCAGTGCCCCGTAGGGATTTTGACTCATCTGACAACCTCATCCGCGCATAAGAGATCTAGCCCGCATATCTCACCAACTTCCTGCTGCGGACGCCGATGCACTCGCCCCACGTGCCCGTGCTCCCTCCGGGCACCTTGACGTACTGTCAAGTACGCCGGCGGTGCCCTCCGGTCCGCGCGGGCACGTGGGACGGCGCCTCGACGCCCTCGCGACGAAAGTTGGTGAGACAGGCGGATCAAGAACGGAACGATAGGCTCACTCAATGCCGGCGTTCGACGGCCAATTGCGCGAGTTCAGCGAGCGGGCCGCCGCGCAGGCCTGCCTGCGTCAGGACATCCAGGGCTTTTTCAAGCAGCCCCCGAGCCAGGTCCAGGGCAGGCGCCTCTCCCATCAGCGCCGGAAACGTGCTCTTGTTGGCCTGCTGGTCGGACCTTGCGGGCTTGCCCAGCGTTTCGGTTGACTGTGTAACGTCCAGAACGTCATCGACGATCTGGAACGCGAGACCGATCTGCCCCGCGTACTCGGCAACGAGTTGCCGGCGTTCGTCATCGGCGCCTGCGAAGATGGCCCCGAGTTCGACCGCGGCGCGGATCAGGGCGCCGGTCTTGGCGGCGTGCAGTTCCCGCAGGCGGCTCTCGGGCAACGAACGGCCTTCCGAGTCGAGATCGAATGACTGACCGCCCACCAGTCCCGCCCAGCCGCAGGCTTTGCCGAGTGTCTGCAGGGCCGCGACCCGAACTTCCGGGCTGGCGCCGGGCGCGCCGGCGAGCGTTTCGAAAGCCAGCGCCTGCAGCGCATCCCCCGCCAGGATGGCGGTGGCTTCGCCGTATACGACATGACAACTCGGCAGCCCGTGCCGCAGGGCATCGTCGTCCATTGACGGCAGATCGTCGTGAATCAGCGAGTAGGCGTGAATGAACTCCACCGCGCAGGCGGGCGCCAGGGCATCTTCGAGCCGGCCGCCGAGGCCCGTGCAGGCGGCGCAGACAAACAGCGGCCGCAGGCGCTTGCCGCCGCCGAGCGCGGCATGGCGCATGGCATCCACCAGGGACTGGGCAATGGGGGACCGGGAGGGCAGGTAAATGCGAAGTGCGTCTTCGACTGCGGACTTGAAGCCCAGCAGCTCAGGGCTCACCCAGTGGCTCCGTATCCAGGTCTTCGAAGTCGTCGTTCTCGGTCAGCGCCCGCACCCTGAGTTCGGCGTTCTTCAGGGCTGCCTGGCATTGGCGGGTGAGCCTGACGCCCCGTTCGAAAGCCTTGAGCGAATCCTCGAGCCCGAGATCGCCGGACTCCATCTGCTTGACCAGGGCTTCGAGCTCCTTGAGCGTTGCTTCGAAGTCGATTTCGGTGTCGGTGGAATCAGTCATGTGGAGGACTCAGCGTCTCGTTGCCATGCCGTGGAGCCAATCAACCCACATCCGCCAGGCGGGCATCGGAGGCGGTCATCTCGTTGCCGGTCAGCCGCCAGTCGCCGGTTTCCGGAATCGGTTCGATCAGCGATTCCTGTTCCAGAACGTGGAACTCCCCGCGGACCAGCCAGGCACCCATGGGCTGGTTGCGCTCCCGCAGCACAGAGCAGACATCGCCGGGTCGAAAGACGGGCCTGCCGCCTTCAGCGAGTTCGCGAAGGACTCCGTAGACGGTCTCGGTACGTTTGCGCTCGATGCTCAAGGGGTTTCCCGCCGGAAGAAAGCGGGTTCTTTTACCAAAATGCGGCTATTCCCGCCAGGGCCGGGCCTGCTCGTAGGCAGAGAGGTGGGCGGTCAGCTCCTCGATGAGCGCCGGATCGTCGTCGGCAGCATCCAGCGCCTGCCGTTGCACGGCGACGGCATCCTCGAACCGGTTCATCTCGGCATAGGCCGCCGCCAATGTGTCCAGGTAGGCGGCCTTCCTGTCCAGCGTTACCGCCTGTTGCGCATGCCTGAGCGCCTGCTCCCCATTCCGGATCTCTGGAATCGGGGACGTGGCTAGCAGCCAGGCGTATCCGTTCAGCGCCCGGGCGTTGCCGGTTTGTATTGCCCGTTGCGCCCACTGCGCGGCGTCCGCTTCGCGACCGCTGCCGGCCAACAGGTACAAGAGGCGCAGCAGGGCATCGGTGTGCCCGGCTGCGCCGCCCTTCGCGTACCACGATTCGGCCATACCGATGTCCACGGGGACGTCCAGGCCCGCTTCATGAATGTGGCCGATACCCGCATAGCTGCCCGGTGCGGCGAACTCCGTCGCTTTCAGGTACCAGTCGCGGGCAAGCGCGAAGTCCGGCTGCACGTCACTGCCTGTCATGTACGCGTGGCCGAGAATGGCCATGGCGGGGCCGGAGCCCTGCTCGGCGGCTTTCCTGAACAAATTCAGGGCGGTCCCGGACGGTGCGTCGCCGAGTTCTCCGTTCAGGAACATGTATCCGAGAGCCAGCAGTGCATCCGTGGAGCCGGCTTGCGCGGCCTGTTCGTACCAGAAGCGGGCCTGTGCAGGGTCGGGCGTGTCGGTGTGGGGCTCGCGAAAGCTCGAGGCGAGGCGGGTCATGGCCGGGCCGAACCGCGCATCGGCCGCCTTGCCGAGCCAGCGGCGCGCTTCGTCGAGGTTTGCGGCTGTGCCTTCGCCCACAAGGTAGGCGTTGCCCACATACAGTTGGGCGCCGGTATGATCGAGTTCGGCCGCCTTGTGGAAGAACTGGAAAGCCAGCTGGAGATCCGTTTCCCGGCCGAGCCCGTGCTGGTAAAAGCCGCCCATGGAGAAGAGCGCGGCGGGATTGTCGGGGTTGAATTCCAGCGCATGGGCGTAGTCCGCCGCCGCCGAAACGAAGTGTCCCTGGGCATAGAACGAGTAGCCGCGCAGGTAATAGGCCCGAGACCGCTCGCCAGGGGCGAGGCGGTGCGAAATCACGGACGGGTCGAGATACGCGCGGGCCAGGGCATGGTCTCCGTTTTCGATCAGCGCGACCGCTTTCTCGATGTAGGCGCGCGGATCGATCGTCCCGCTGTGGGCCGCTCCGGCCGACGCCAGGGCGAACAGAAGGATCGGTATCCTGCCGAAACTCACGGCGCCGGCCCGGGTCCAGGCGTGCTAACATTGCCCCGCTTCAAGCGTATGGGGGCGACATGGCTTCGACGCGGGTAGCAAAGCAAGAGGTGCATGCCGAGAGGGTAGTGACTCTCGTTAATCAATCGCTGTAACTGTAATAGTTGCCAACGACGAAAACTACGCACTAGCGGCCTAAACACCCGCTAACGTCGACGATCCCTTTCCTGCGGGGTGACTTCGACGGCAAAGCAGCAGGATCGCGCGGCGGCCTCGCTCGGGGCCAAGGCGTTAAAACCAATCGAGCTCGCTGAAAACACCCTGACCGCCGGGTCGTTCGAGGCTAAATCAATAGACGGAATCTAAGCATGTAGAGCCGAATGTGGCGTGCCAGCGGACGCGGGTTCGACTCCCGCCGCCTCCACCAACGTGTCGGCTCACTTGATACACGCCATCCCCATGGCGAGCGCCGATCTGGCCGGGTGAGCGTTTCCTGAACCGCACGAGCGCAGGTATCCTGCACGAATAGTGAGGTAGAGCCTGGTTGCCGGCGTATACCTGCGCATTGCGATTGCAGCCTGGAGTATGCTTTCGCGCCCTGCTTGATGTGGCGTAGGCATCGGGAGTAGCCCGGATGGAAGTCAGACCCATGGACAGCGGCTGCGGCGCCGAGATCAACGGTGTCGACCTGCAGTCCATGTCCGATGCAGAAGTGGAAGCCATTGCAGACGCACAGGCCGCGTACGGCGTGGTGTTTCTGCGCGGCCAGACGCTCACCCCCGATGAGCAGTTGGCGGCGGCGCGGCGATTCGGCCCCATCAACGTCAATCGTTTCTTCACGCCGGTACCGGAGCACCCGCAGGTCGCCATGGTGCTCAAGGAGCCTCGACACAAGCACAATGTCGGCGGCGGCTGGCATACCGACCACTCCTATGACGAAGCGCCGGCGCTCGGGTCGATGCTGTATGCGCTGGAGGTGCCGAGCGCCGGCGGCGATACCCTGTTTGCGAGCATGTACAAGGCTTACGAGGCGCTGTCCCCGGGCCTCAGGCAAACCCTGGAGGGGTTGAGCGCCGTGCACTCCAGCCGCCACGTTTTCGGCGCGGGCGCCGCTTACGCCAGGCATGAAGACGAACGCTTCCACAACGCCGGGAAAGCCACGCAGGACGCCGTGCATCCGATGGTGATCCGCCACCCGCGTACCGGCCGGCCGGCACTTTACGTGAACCCGGGTTTCACCGTGCGTATCGAGGGCTGGACCGATGACGAGTCGCGTCCGTTGCTGAAATACCTGTATGGCGTCGCTGCCCGGGAAGAACACGGCTTCCGGTTCCGCTGGGAGGTGGGCAGTGTCGCGTTCTGGGACAACCGCGCCACCTGGCACTACGCGCTTAACGACTACCCCGGCGAGCGGCGCCTGATGCACCGGGTCACGGTGGAAGGCGAAACCCTGGCCCCGTACCGCGCGGCACGCTGAAACCGCCGCCAGCGGGCGTTGCCGGTTGAATTCAGCCAGTCGTCCACAGACGAATGGAGTTGGCTGAGTTTCGAGA
Source organism: Pseudomonadales bacterium (assembly GCA_963663395.1). Taxonomy (GTDB): domain Bacteria; phylum Pseudomonadota; class Gammaproteobacteria; order Pseudomonadales; family Azotimanducaceae; genus Azophilus. The sequence goes on along the minus strand of OY760226.1, from coordinate 382,854 downwards.
CGATTTCGAGGAAACCGGAAATTTGGATACATATATGCCATTTTTCCGGTAAAATTGGCACATATGTACGCCAGATATCTTCCAACTCCTACCCGTTCAATCCTGCTGTTCGGTCCGCGTGGGACAGGAAAGTCAACCTGGATCCGTGACCGATTCCCCGACACTGTTACCTACGATCTGCTCGATACCCGGGAAACCTTACGCCTGAGCAAGGACCCGCACTCGCTTTACCGGGAGCTTGCGACATTGTCCGCCGGTAGCTGGGCCGTCATCGACGAGGTACAGAAGGTGCCACAGCTGCTTGACGAGGTACATCGCCTGATCGAGGGCCAGGGGCTGCGTTTCGTGCTCTCAGGGTCGAGCGCACGCAAACTGCGGCGCGGCGGGGTCAATCTGCTGGCGGGCCGGGCTGTCACGACATCGATGTTTCCGTTGGTGTCGGCCGAACTTTCTTTCGAGTTTGATCCCGAACGGGCGCTACGATTCGGCATGCTGCCGATGTCGGTCACTGCCGACGCGCCGCAGGACTATCTGCGAACCTACGCCGAAACCTATCTTGTACAGGAGATTCAGGCCGAAGCGCTGACACGCAACCTCGGAGCGTTTGCACGCTTTCTCGAGATTGCAGCGCGCCAGAACGGCCAGGTAACCAATGCCGTCGGCATCGCGCGCGACGCCGGGATCAACCGCCGTACAGTACAGAACCATTTCGAGATTCTCACCGACACCCTGATTGGGTTCTGGCTACCCGCGTGGAAGCTGAAGTCGGCCACCAGGCAGGTGCAGCAGAGCAAGTTCTACTTTTTCGATTCCGGCGTCGCGCGGGCACTCGGCGGCCGCCTTGCCTATCCGCCGACATCCGAAGAACTGGGTGCTTTGGCTGAAACGTTCGTGCTCAATGAATTGCGCGCCTGGCTCGGTTATTCCGGTACGGACTACAAGCTATGGTTCTGGCGCAGCTACGACGGCGTGGAGGTGGACGTCCTGTGCGAGACGGTGGAAGGGTTCGTTGCCATAGAGATCAAGGCGTCTGTGCGATGGGAGAAACGGTTCAATCGCGGATTGCACCGGGTCGCCGAAGACATCGGAAAGGCGCGGACGAGATGTTACGGCGTGTACCTCGGGGAGCGCGCAGCGCTTTGGGACGATATCCAGGTGCTACCGCTGGTCGACTTTCTGAAGCGGCTGTGGGCCGGTGACATCATCCGCGTTCCGTGAGTTCAGTCTGCCGGTGACGCGATACATCCGGCGATGAATTTCGCCATCTCCGTGATAGCACTACGGGCTGCGGCATTCTTGTCCGCGGGAAACAGGACCGGCCAGATGTGGGGCGATTCGGGATAGGCGGTGTAGGTGACTTCGACACCGCTCCGGCGCGCCCGCTCTGCAAGCCGTGCGCCGTCGTCCTGGAGATTGTCCATGCCGCCGGTTTGAATCAGCAGCGGTGGCAAGCCGGGCAGGTCACGGTACACGGGGGAGTGCCGCGGATTCTTCGCATCGGCCGGCGGCTTGCCCGCGGTGAGGTAGGTGCGCGCCAGCCACTCGATGGTTGTTTTGTTGGGTTCCGCCCGGTTGCGCAGCGGGTCGTTCAGCGATGGGCTGGCCAGCGACATGTCCGCGTAGGGCGAGTTGCCGATGACGCCGGCCGGGGATGGCAGCCCGGCCGCAATGGCATCTGCCGTGAGCGAGACGGCCAGGCCGGCGCCAGCGGAATCGCCGGCGATGACGAGGCGAGCGGGATCGGCATGGCCTGAATCGAGCAGCCAGCGATAGGCGGACAGCGCATCGTCGAATGCGGCAGGGAATGGATGTTCGGGGGCCAGCCGGTAGTCGACCGCGAGGACTTTCACGTTCGCGAGACGCGACAACCAGACAGTCATGTTGCGGTATTGGCCGGGGTGCCCGCAGAGGTAGGCGCCGCCGTGCAGGTACAGCACCACCGCCGGGTCGGGGTGATTGCCGTTGGCAATGATCCACTCGGCATGCACGCCGCCGGCCTCTACTGGAACCGCCTCGAAGTCGCCGACGTCAGGGACAATGCCGGCAGCGACCCGGCGCAGGGTCTCGATGCTGTGGCCGTCGGCCCATGGATTGTCCGCGTTGAGGTCGCTCCGTCGAGTTGGCGGGGTTGCCCCGCTCACGTCAGTTGACCCCGTAGTGGGCGGCGGTGTGATCGAGCGCCTGCAACAGGCGGTCGAACAGCAGGTCCAGTTCTTCCTTCGTGCAGACCAGGGGCGGTGCGCTGATGATGCTGTCCCGCACCGCGCGCACCATCAGGCCCGAGTTGACGGCGGCATCGCGGCACACCAGGCCCGCGTTGTGCTGCGCTTCGAGCCGCGTGCGGGTCGGTGCGTCACGCACCAGTTCGACACAGCCGAGCATCCCCAGCGAGCGCGTCTCGCCCACGATGCGATGGCTGCCTAGTTCGGCAAGGCGTGCGGCCCAGTACGGCGCGATGGTATTCGCAACATACTCCCGGGTGGCCAGCTCGTGGTACAGCTCGAGGGTGGCGAAACCGGCGGCACAGGCTGCCGGGTGGCCGGAGTAGGTGAAGCCGTGAGCGAACTCGCCCCCGCCGCCGGTCAGCACCTCGGCGACGCGGTCGCCCACGATCACGCCGGCCAGGGGCTGATAGCCGTTGGTGACGGCCTTGGCGAAGGTGACCAGGTCCGGCCGGGTGCCGAAATGCTCGAAGCCGAACCAGCGGCCCATGCGGCCGAAGCCGCAGATGACCTCGTCGCTGATGAACAGCACCTCGCGCTCGTCGAGAATCTTCTGCACCGCCGGCCAGTAGCTATCGGGCGGCACGATCACCCCGCCCGCGCCCTGCACCGGCTCGGCGATGAAGGCCGCAACCCGGTCGGCGCCCAGTTCGTCGATCTTGTCGGCGACGGCTTCGGCGGCAAGCAGCCCGAACTCATCCTGGGAAAGGTCTCCGCCTTCCCCGAACCAGTAGGGCTGCCGGACGTGATGCACGTAGGGCAGGGGGTCGAACTGCGCGTGCATGGCCTGCATGCCGCCGAGGCTGGCCGCCGCGATGGTGCTGCCGTGGTAGGCGTTTTCCCGGCTCAGGATGATCTTCTTGTCCGGCTTGCCGATCAGGTCGAAATAGCGGTGTGCCAGGCGGATGTTGGTGTCGTTGGCCTCGGAGCCGGAATTGGCGAGGAAGACGTGGTTGAAGCCGTCCGGCGCGATTTCGAGCAGTGCGTCGACGAGCCTGACCGCCGCGTCGTTGGCGCAGCCGAAAAAGCTGTTGTAGTACGGCAGGCGCTCGAGCTGCTCGGTGACGGCCTGCACGATCTTCGGCTGGCTGTAGCCGAGGTTGGTGCACCAGAGCCCCGACATGCCGTCCAGCACGCGTCGGCCTTCGACATCCTCTATGAACACCCCCTCTCCCTTCGCGTAGACGCGCCCGCCGCTTTTCCGGTAAGCCGCCAGGTCTGTGAAGGGATGCAGGTACTGTCGCCGGTCGAGGTCGAGCAGGGTTTCGGATGTTCGCATGGCGTCGACTCGCTGGTTGCAAAGGCGCGATGGTGACACTTTTCTTGGCCGGTTGCTCCCGCGGCTGCGCGGCCGTGGATTCGCTCATCGCGTCGAACGGGAAAGAGCGCATCAGACAGACATCGCGGCACGCAGGATGCACATCCGGCATTCTCCGGGTTGCCTTGGAGGCGCCGCCTTTGAGACGATGGAACAGACACACGAAGGCCGGTTCCGGCCGCACCTCGAGGGAAGGCAATTGAGCGAATCCGAAAGCTTGTCCGGCGCCATGGGCGACCGCCTGATCAACTACACCTTCTTCCAGGAGGCCTATTTCGTCAATGACCTCGATGCCTCGATCGAACGCTGGAACGACCTCTTCGGAGCCGGCCCCTTCCGCAAGTCGCCCCATCACCAGACCGACCGCTTCCACTACCGGGGCACGGACCAGGAAGCGGACGTCTCCTACGCGTTCGGCTACCTAGGCGAAATCATGATCCAGTTCATCGTGCAGCACGACGACACCCCCTCCATTTACCGGGACATGTTCGCGGCTGGGGAAGAGGGCTTCCACCACGTTGCGATACTGGTGCACGACTTCGAGGCCGAGTACCAGCGCCTTCTGGACAAGGGCTTCGTCGATGCCTGCCGCCTGTACGCCGACGGCGTCGATGCCGCCTATTTCGACACCCGGTCGGTGAACGGCTGCTTCACCGAGATTCACGGCGACCCGCCGCGCATCCTAGGGCGATTCGCGGAACTGAAACGCGCCCACGAACTCTGGCGGCCGGGCGACAGCATTTACTTGGAGAATTGAGAGGAGAATCGGGGCCGGGGCAAGGCGCTGGAGTCAGCGGCACGGTAATCCGATTTCGGCATGGGGGACCAATGTTCATTCGCTACGCGGCTTTGATCGTCCTGGCAGCAACGTCGCCGGCCTGGGCCAGCAGCTCCGATGTGGAACCCGGCGAGGAAGCGATTGCCCAGGCCCTGGCCCTGGGCGTTGAACGCCCGCCGGTCGCGCCGCCCCGGGGTGACGAGAGCGAAGGGCCGTTCGCGAAGTTGATCATCCGCGATGCCATCGTGATCGACGGTGCCGGCGCACCGCCGAGAGGTCCGGTCACGATCGAGATCGGCGGGGATCGCATCACGGGTGTGCATGGGGCCGGCACGGGCGGCTTTCATGCAGACGCTGCGGTGGAGGATGCCCGGACCCGGGTTATCGATGCCGCCGGCAAGTATGTGATTCCTGGATTCATCGATGCCCACGTGCACCTGGGCTCCACCAACCACGCCTACTCGGGCAGGCTGACGGCCCCGGAATACGTGCTCAAGCTCTGGCTGGCCCACGGCATCACCAGCGTGCGGGATGTAGGCGCCGTGATGGGGCTGAAGTGGACCCTCGAGCACAAGGCCTTGAGCGAGCGCAACGAGATCGCGGCGCCCAGGATGATGGTGCACGCCGTGTTTCCGGAGCAGATCGAATCGCCGGAAGCCGCCCGGGATTGGGTGCAGAGCGTCCGCCGCACCGGCGCGGACGGCGTCAAGTTCCTGGGGGCGGCGCCCGAGCTGATCGAGGCGGCCATCGACGAGGCGAAGTCGCTGGGCATGAAGACTGCCTATCACCATGCCCAGCTATCGGTGGCCCGCACCAACGTGCTCGACAGCGCCCGCATGGGGCTCGACAGCATGGAGCACTGGTACGGCCTGCCCGAGGCCATGTTCGACGACCGCCGCGTCCAGCACTACCCCGACGACTACAACTACTACGACGAGCAGCACCGCTTCGGCGAAGCCGGCCGCCTTTGGCTGCAGGCCGCCGAGCCCGGCTCCGAGACCTGGGAGGCGACCATTGCGGAACTGGTGGGCCTGGACTTCACCATCAACCCGACCTTCACCATCTACGAGGCGAACCGCGACCTGATGCGGGCCAGGCTCGCCGAGTGGCACGACGAGTACACCCTGCCGCACATCATGGCGATCTTCGATCCGAACCCGCTGGTGCACGGCTCCTATTTCTTCGACTGGACAACGGGCGACGAGATCGCCTGGAAGCGCAACTTCCGGCGCTGGATGCAGTTCATCAACGACTACAAGAACGCGGGCGGCCGGGTAACCGTCGGTTCGGATGCCGGGTTCATCTACAAACTGTACGGGTTCGGTTACATCCGCGAACTGGAACTGCTGCAGGAAGCCGGGTTTCATCCGCTGGAGGTGCTGCACTCGGCCACCCTCAATGGCGCGGAACTGCTGGGCATCGATGGCGAGACCGGCTCGATTCAACTCGGGAAGAAGGCCGACCTGGTGATCGTCGACGACAATCCGCTTGCCAACTTCAAGGTGCTGTACGGTACGGGGCACCAGCGCCTGAACCGGGAAACCGGGCAGATGGAACGGGCCGGCGGCATCCGCTACACCATCAAGGACGGCGTGGTCTACGACGCCAAGCGGCTGCTCGCCGATGTAAGGGACATGGTTTCGGCCGCGAAAGCGGAAACGGATTAGGACGCAACCGCCGCCCCGCGATTTCGCCGGGCGGGCGCGACTCAAACGAATACTCGAACGAAAAGGAGGCAATGTGAAACTCGGACTCATGCTCGGCTACTCCGGCCCCAACCTGGCGCTGCCGCTGAAGAAAGTGCAACTCGCCGAGAGGCTGGGTTACGACTCGGTGTGGACCGCGGAGGCATACGGGTCGGATGCCGTTACGCCGCTGGCGTTTCTCGCCGCGCATACCGAACGCATCCGCCTCGGCACCGCGGTCATTCAGCTCGCCGGGCGCACGCCGGCCAACGCGGCCATGGCCATGGCGACGCTGGATCAGCTGGCCGGCGGCAACCGTGTGATCTGCGGCATCGGCGTCTCGGGCCCGCAGATCGTCGAGGGCTGGTACGGGCAGCCCTGGGGAAGGCCCTACTATCGCCTCAAGGACTACGTCACCATCATGAAGAAGATCTGGGCTCGGGAGGAGCCGGTCACTCATGACGGCCGGGAGATCAGCCTGCCCTTCGAAGGCGACGGGGCGATGGGCGTGGGCAAGCCGCTGAAGTCCATCCTGCACATGAACCCGGACATTCCCGTCTGGCTCGGCACGGGCATGGAATCCACGGTGCGGCTGACCGCGGAGATCGCCGACGGCTGGCTGCCGCTGGGCTATGTTCCGGAAAGCGCTCATCTCTACCAGGACTGGATCGACGAGGGGCTCGCGCGGGCGGGCAAGACCCGGGCCGATTTCGAGGCCCAGGCGGGCACCCAGGTGATGGTCACGGAAGACTCTGCCGAGGCCGTGCGCGCGGCACTGGGCCTGCTGAAGCCCAACGTAGCCCTCTATGTCGGCGGCATGGGCCACAAGAACAAGAACTTCCACAAGGAAATGATGGTGCGCCGCGGCTTCGGCGATGCTGCCGAACGGATTCAGGAGCTTTACCTGGCCAAGCGCAAGGACGAGGCCACCGCCGCCGTACCGGACGAGTTCATCGACCAGGGCGCCCTGGTCGGGCCGAAGGACCGCATCCGCCGCCGCTTCCGCGACTGGGAAGACTGCGGAATCACCGGGCTCACCATCGGCGGGAACGAAGAGGGCATGCGCTTTGCCGCGGAATGTGCGCGGCTGAACGTCGAACCCTCGCCCTGACTGCTCCGCCGGGTACTACGGAAAGTCGGGCGGCGGCGTGAAACCGCCGATCTCATCGGCCATGAGCCTGGCAAACTCGATGCACGTGTAGTCCCGGTACTCACCGCTTACCGCCTGCAGGCCTATGGGCAGGCCGGCCTTGGAGGGGCCCGTGGGAAACACGGTGCTGGGCAGGTGCGCGACGGTTACGGTGCCGGACCAGAAGACCTGCTGGAAGTAGTTCTGGGTTTCGTTGTCGACCGTGATGCGCCGCTCGAGGTATTCGCCGTGATCGTGGGGAAAGGCATCGGTTGCCATCTGCGGACAGACCAGGATGTCCCAGTCCCGGAAGAACGCCTGCCAGGCTTCGCGCAGGGCGAAACGGCGATTGTTGAACTGGGCCCATTCTCCGTGTTCCTGAACCCCGAAACGCACGAGGGATCCGGGGATGCTGTCGTCCCCGGCGCCGGCTGCCCGGGCCTGGCGCAACCCTTCCTTCTCCTCTTCGGAGAGACCGAATGCCATCACTCCCCAGAGCAGGCTGTTGTAAGTCTCGAAGCTTTCCTCGAGGTCGATGGCGGGCAAGGCGCGGTCCGATACGGTAGCGCCGTGCCGGGCGAGCCTGTCGCCGATCTGCTGCACCCGGTCGGCCATCTCGGTGGAAACCGGGGCGCGGTCGTGGTTGGGGAGAATGGCGACCCGGAAATCGCTGAGCCGGGTCCTGGCGGGCCGGGGCAGGTTGAGTTGCCAGCCGCCCCGGTCCGTGCGCCCGGCGCCGGCGACGATGCTCATCGACAGCGCCAGGTCCTCTGCAGAGCGGGCCATTGGGCCGACCACCGCGATATCCGTGGGTGCGACCATGCCCGGTAGCGCGTGACCCTTGTCGGAAACGACGCCCCAGGTGGGCTTGTGGCCGTAGATTCCGCAGAAGTGGGCCGGGTTGCGGATGGAGCCGCCGATGTCGGAACCGGCCTCCAGGGCGGTCAGCCCTGCGGCGAGTGCAGCCGATGACCCGCCCGACGACCCGCCCGGGGTACGTGTCAGGTCCCAGGGATTGTTGGTGGTGCCGTAGATCTCGTTGAAACTCTGGAAGTCGCCGAGGTTGATCGGCACGTTGGTCTTGCCGAATATCACGGCCCCCGCTGCTTTCAGGCGGCGGACGTAATCGGCGTCCCCGGTAGCGATGTTGTCTCGCAGTTCCGGAATGCCCCAGGTAGTGGGGAGGCCTTCGACGTCGTAAGCCTCCTTGACCGTCATCGGAACGCCGTGCAGCGGCCCCGTGTCATCCCCGCGCGCAAGGGCTTCATCGGCGGCCCCGGCTGCCTCGAGGCCGCGCTCGAAGTCATGCACGACAACGGCGTTGGTCCGCCCGTCGTAACGCTGGACGCGATCGATGTACATTTCGGTGAGTTCCACTGAACTCACTTCCGTCTTCCTGACGGCAGCTGCGAGTTCGGTCGCCGTGGAGAACGGATCGATCATTGGGCACATCCCGTGCTTGAGCGAGCCCACGAACATAAGGGCTCCTGGTCGCTCCGGCAACCCCACAGGTCTTGAGGCGTACCTGTTCAGTCACCGAAGCAGAAACCTGTTGTGGGGCAGTGTACCGGTCATCGGGTCAGACCCGGGTCGTGTCCGGAGGTGCCGCCTGTACAGGCGCACAAGTTCCAGATCCCGGAACTAATTGGCGTCCTGTTGGTCTGGTTTGGATGAACCAGCAGTTGCGTTCGAAGGTAGCTTGATCGAAATGGCCGGAACTGGACGGGCGAAATATGTTACGGGCACACGCCTCGCAACCAGTAGCGGCCGGGGATGGAAACGGCTGCTGGCGGAACGGTGGAGTCATTCGCAAGGCGATCTCGGCGAGGTCGAGCCGCGAGAGACTGAAGTCATCGTCTTGCTCAAGGGCTGTCTGCGTGTGCGCCGCCGTGGTGACGGCCAGCTTCAATGTCACGATGCGGTTCCCGGCACAGTGTGGCTGTGCCCGGCGGGCATTCCCGAAGACATGATCCATCTTTCCGGCGAGGTCGAGGAAAGCCTCCACCTCTATCTGCCGGCGAAGCCTCTCGCCACAATGGCGCTGCAGGAACTCGATGTCGACGCCGACAGCATCCGCCTGCGCTACGATGGCGGCTTTCGCGACCCGTTGGTGGAACAGATTGCAAGGGCGATCCATGCCGAGATGGTCGAATCCCCGCCCGCCGGTGACCTGCTGGTCGAAACCCTGGCGGCCGCGCTTGGCGTTCATCTCCTGCGTCGGTACTCGAATCTGGAAGCGAAGTCCCTCCCGCTGCCTGCTGCTCGGGGCGCGCTCGATGCCCGGCGCCTTGAGAGGGTTACGGAGTTCATCGAGGCGCACCTTGGCAAAGATCTGCCCATCGACGCGCTGGCGAAACAGGCCTGCCTCAGCCCGTTTCACTTTGCCCGCGCATTCAAGTCTGCGACCGGCGTGGCGCCGCACCGATATGTGATCGAACGCCGGATCAGCCGCGCGCAAGCGTTGCTTAAACACGGCCGGCTGCCGATCGCCACTATTGCCGACCAATGCGGGTTTTCGTCTCAAGCCCACCTTGCCCGCTGGTTCGGGCGCATCGTCGGGATGACGCCCGGCAGGTACCGGGGACGGTAGTACCCATCAGCTCCTGTTGGCACACCTGCCGGTAGCGCGAATCGACCCCGGCGCCACGGGGGCACCGAAGTACGATAGCTTGCCGAGTTTCAGTTGCTGCAATCGCGAATCGAGCCTGCGCAGGTTGGGCAGGCCCTTCACCGTTTGCAGGGTGAAGTCGATTTCTGCCACCTCTCCGTAAAACAGGCTCCAGAAGACCATGGTGTCCACCCACCTGTCGGCCTGTTCGACGATCAGGAAGTGATGCTTGGGAAACCGGGTACCTGAATCGCAGGGTTGCGGGCGCAAGCCGGAGAATTCGGTTTCGCCTGCACCGCGGGCTGCCAGCACGAGTACGATGGGCTCGGGGTACGACTCAAGATCGAATAACAGTTTCGAGAGGGTCAGCGTCAGCTTGTTCCAGGGGGCTTGGTCCGGACCGATCTTCATACCGCGCGAGTCGCCGCCGATGCTGACATGCAGGACGAGAGGACCTGCCTGGTATTTGGGTAGGTGCGCGACGGCGCCCAGAAACCTGATCGTTCTGGTCAGTTCGTTGAGATTGCCGACAGGGTAAATGGCAACCTGATGGCCAAAGGCCTTGCAGAGATGTTGCAGAGGCCATTGCCCGTCCGCCTGACATGACAATTCGGGGCCGCCGAGCCCGCACACTGCCAGCACCCTGGGGGAATTGCCTTGTTCATGGACCTGCCAATGCCGCCTGAAAGTCTCCGGTTCGTAATCGTGAAAGTAATGCGTCGCAGGACAGCCGTTCAATGCAGGTTCTTGCTGTTCTATTGCATAGATTTGCGCAACTGGCCCGGCAAAATCTCAGCAGCACGGCGACCGCCAGGGTCACCGGCAGTCGGAATCAAGAGGACATGTTTCCGTTAAACGACGAAGTCAAAGCGGGCGGTCTGAACTGGTGCGTCATTCTCGTAGTCAACCACGTTGGTGTTCTTGAACTTCCAGTACGCAATGTCCCTGGCGTTTCTGGGGTCTTCCGGGAACCACACCTGGGTGGTCAGGGTTTCGCCATCGATGCGGATCTTGGCGTGGATGTGCGCCGAACGGTAGTCGACCGTGCCGATCAGCGACAGGGAACGCCTGCCGTATCCCAGCGGCTTGACGGTCTCGAACAGGAACTCGCCGTTGGCGTTGGTGAACTGGTGTCCGCGGGTGTTGTAACTCCCGTAGTCGTAGTCGCCGTTGCCGTCCGCGTGCCAGATCTCGATGCAGGCACCCTCCACCGGGGCTCCGTCCCGGCGCAGTACACGGCCCGCAAAGTTCATTCGCTGGCCCTGGGTATCCGGGGCGGCGATCCTGGTTTTTCGAGGTGTGTTCGGAATGTAGTAGGGGCCGTCGGGCGCCGCGGGCGTCCGGCCCATCGGGCTGCCGGAAACTGGCGGGCTCGCTGGAACACCTTCGGCCGCTGCCGGGCTCAAGACCGGGTAATCGGGCATCGGCACGCTGCGTGCCCGTTCGAACAGAAACATGGCGAGGTAGGCGAGCGTACCCAGCGCAATGCCGGAGCCTGCCATGGCGCGCTGCCCGTCCGGTACCAGCCAGAGCAGCAGGAGCACCGCCACCGGAATAACCGCGACCTGGAAATTGGTGTCGTCGGATTTGTGCAGGGTAAACCCGACCACCAGTGCAACCAGGATCAGTATCGCGATGTCAATTGCCATTCAATCCCACCCGAAATCTCACCGTCGTCCAGCATATCAATTCTAGCCGGTGCGGCGCAGGCTTCCATGGAACCGCCAGGTCCGGGCAACGAGTTCGCATACGGCGCTTCCCTTTCGGCGCATGGCCGCACTTTCTTGCTGTACGCAAGGCACGTTGCTGTACGCAAGGCCATCAGACGAGCTTAACGCGCCGAAAGGGAAGCGCCGCATACGAACTCTTTCCCGAGATCCGGCGTTGTTCCCCGCGCATTAACGCGCCGCTTTGGCGCGCCGCGTCAGCGTTCCGCCGCGCCGAGTTGAAAACTCCTAGCCCATCTTTACCGTGCGCCGTGCAAAGGCTTCATTCCTCAGCGGGTGCGAATCCCGCCCGGCAATTGTCGCTCCAGCCGGTAGCAGTCGGAGCGGGCGAAGGAGGTAACGACATCGTCTGAAGCACTCCGAAGAAAAGGACCGCCATGGGCGGTTTAGCGAACATGCGGGCCGCAACGCGAGTGAACGCTGAGCAGGCCTCGAAAAGGGTAATGCGGAAGCCGACCCGGCGGTAATACGGGGAAGGCTGCCATCGGCAGGGAAGCGAGCGACGGACGCACCAGCCGGTTCCGCCGGGGTATTGGCGGTGGCACGCATGTAGGAGGGGGATGGATGCAACACGGGAAACCCTGTCGGTGGTGTGCACGCACCAACCGGAATCCCGCGAGGGGCAGGCCGGGCCGGCAGGGTGGCGGAGAGGCTCGTAGTACTGAAGACGCCGGGTAATGCCGGTCGAGGAAAGGGGCCTCAGGCGAGGAGCGATGTCGGAAGGAAGAAGGCTGGCGGGAGTGGCAATGCCTGGACCCCGCGAAAGGGCAAGGATTCCGGAAGCATCCCATGCATAAGCGAAGGAGCCGAGCCGTAAGGGCTCGATGCTGTCGAGGCGTGAACAGGCTCGATGGCTCGCCGGACAGGCGACACTACGCAGAGCGGGCGCCGTGCAGCATCCGTAGACGATGTCGGAATTCACCGATCACCTGCGTATCCGTTTCGCCCCGGCGATCCGTGTGCGAGGCGCATGATCCTGCTGGAGAGCCCGGTGCCGGAAATCGGCACGCCGGGTTCGGGGAGCAGGGGCTGGAAACGTGACATAAGGTCGGCGCGCCAGCCCTTGACTCCACAAGAACCCCGTGATTTTCGCCCGATCTTGCCGTGATTGACGGTTTCGGGGTCGGCAACTCGTTGTTTTCCGGTTCCTGGCGGGGTGGATTGGTTGATGTAGTGCCATAATAAATAGATTAGTGTTGACATGCGTGGCCGGCCCCGCTACCGTCACCACCCATGTTCATCCGCCGTACCCTCACCCGCCGCACCGGCGGCCAGGACTACCACTCCCACCGCCTCGTGCACAGTCAACGCGACGGCGCCAAGGTCCGCCAGCGCACGTTGTTGAACCTCGGTAGCGATTTCGACCTGCCCAAAGCGGAATGGCCAGAGCTCTGCCGGCGCATCGACGAGATCTTGAACGGCCAGGCGCCGCTCATCGACGATACGCCGGCTGCCGTCGAGGAAGAAGCGCAACGGATCGCCGCACAACTGCTGGCCCGCGGCCGGGCGGGGGACGCCGAAGCGGTGCGTGATCCGGTCCGTGTGGACGTGGCGTCGCTCGAGTTGACGCGCCCGCGCAGTGTGGGCGTCGAGCAGGTGGGGCTGTGGGCGGTCGAGCGGTTGGGCCTGATGGAGTTGCTGTCGACCCTGGGCATCAACGCGTCGCTGTGCACGGCGGCGGTGGCCTCGATCGTGGCGCGGCTGGCGTACCCGGCCTCGGAGCGGGCCACGCACGCCTGGCTGCGCGAGCGCAGTGCCTTGGGGGAGTTGCTGGGTGTGGACTTCGAGACCATGGGGGCGATGCAGTTGTACCGGGCCTCGGATGCCTTGGTTGCCCACCGCGAAGCGATCGAGGCGCATCTGTTCGACCGTGCCATGGACCTGTTCGACCTGACGCCGACGGTGACGCTCTACGATCTGACCAACACCTATTATGAGGGCGATGTAGCGGATCAGCCCGAGGCGCGGCGGGGTCATTCGAAGGAGAAGCGCAGCGACTGCAAGCTGCTCACCCTGGGGCTGGTGCTGGACGGGGGTGGTTTTGTGCGGCGTTCCCGGGTGTTTGCGGGCAACGTCAAGGAACACCGGACGCTTTCCGGCATGCTGGACGCGCTCGGGGCACCGCCGGGGTCGCGGGTGGTGCTCGACCGGGGCATCGCCACCGAGCAACAGGTCGACTGGCTGAAGGCGAACGGGTACCGCTACATCGTGGTCTCGCGCGAGCGCAAGCGCCGCTTCGAGCCCGAGGCGGCACTCGCCCATCGCACCCGCAGCGGCGGGGTGGTGCATCTGGAGAAGGTGGACGATACCGAGGCGGGCGAGGTGCGCTTGTACTGTTATTCCGAGCAGCGTGCGGAGAAGGAGCGCGGCATGGCCAAGCGGTTTGCGCAACGCCTGGAGCAGGACCTCGATGCGATCAACGAGGGGCTGTCGCGGCCGCGCACGCAGAAGAAGCCGGAAAAGATCTGGAAACGCATCGGTCGACTGGTGGAGAAGAGCCGCGGTGTCGGCCAACACTATGACATCACGGTGGCAACCGACGAGAGCGGCAAACGGGCCGTGGCGGTGATCTACCGCCGCAACCCGGTGGCCGGGACGATGCTCACCCATCCGGGCGTCTATTGCCTGCGCAGCAACGAGACCGACTTCAGCGAAGAGCGCCTGTGGCGCACCTTCACCCTGCTCACGGATGTCGAGGCGGTGTTCCGTTCCCTGAAATCCGAACTGGGCCTGCGCCCCATCCATCATCGCAAGCCGCGCCGTGCCGAGGGTCATCTGTTCATCACGGTGATCGCCTACCAACTGGTCCAGGTGATTCGCAACCATCTGGCCGAGCGCGGCGACGAGTCCAACCGCACGGCGAGCTGGACGACGCTCAAACGGATTCTCGGCGGCCGTCAGCGCGTGACCGCGACGTTCAGGCGTGCCGACGGACGCACGCTGCATGTGCGCAAGGCGACGCGCCCGGAACCGCAGCAGAAGGCCATCCTCGATGCCTTGGGCATCGCCTCCTCAGCCGGGGGGACACACCAGGCAGTCATCTGAGGGGAAACCATCACGTTGGGCACGAATGTAGTGCCATACGCGCGATTCGGCCAACCTAACTTGTTGAGATACAACAGTTTATTTTTTTCGTTGGTAAACTCGGGCTAGCGCGAGATGACAGAAGACAGCGGGCGGCGCGTCCAGAATGCTTCGACATCCTTGTCGTAGCCCGTCATCTCGTAACGGATCAGGGATATCGGTATCCGGCCCCTGGAGATGAACTCATCGTGAAAATCGCGCAGCACGAAGGCATCGCCAAGCTGGTGCTTGCGGCGCCCCAGGAGTTGGAACATCTGGATGTTGCCGATGGTGTATTCCAGCCCGTGACCGGGTTCGGGGCGCAGGTAGGCATACTTGCGCGCCACATCGGGGTCCAGCATCGGAGTGATGTCCAACCAGTATTCGCTGGTTTCGGCGGCCGTCATTTCGTTTCGCTGGTTGTAGATATCGCCCAGTGTGCGTGCTGCCCGCCAGATGCCGAAGATGTATATGAGTTCCCGAGTTCGCGGCAGACCTTCCAGCGCCCCGGCCTGGAGGGCGCCTTCCTCGAGATACACGGCCCAACCCTGCCAGCGGGCGCCGAAGTTGACCTTGCCGCGAATGGGGTGGGGGTTGTTTGCCGCCACCAGTGCATCGAAGCGATGGCCGGGTATCACCGCGTGCAGGTGGTCGGGCGACGGGTCGCGAAACTGTACCTGCTCCCAGAAATTCGGCGGCGTTGCCCGCTCGATCCATGGCACGTTGTAGCCCATTTCGCGCCAACCGTCCGGGATGTACTCGGGTATCGAGATGAAGCCTTCCCGGCGAATCCAGTTGCGCAGGTGGCGGTCGGTTGCGGCCAGCCTCTCCTGGTAGTCGGCCCGCGACCGGGCAATCTCGAGTTCCGGAAGCTGGCGGTTCCTGTTTCGCTCCAGCGCGTAGAAGGCCCACAGGCGGTCCAGTTCGCGCTCCGCGAGCACGATCATTTCAGCGGAGGTGTAGGGCAGCAGCAATGCGTTCTGCACGAACCAGTCCAGCGCCTCGACACCGACTCCGTTCAGCCGGTTCATCCCCGCGCGATTGTCGATCAGCCAGCGGTGGAACTCCCCGATGGCGGCTTGCGCGGCGGCGATGTCGTCTTTCAGCTCGGGCTGCGCGTCAGCCCGCGAATACAGCTCTTCGAACCAGCCCATGACGCCGGCGGGCGGCTTTTCCCGATAGGGGTAGCCGTTTTCCACGCCGTCGGACAGGGTGAGCGAGCGAATCGCGAAATCCGCATAGTCGGAGGCCACCTCGGTCAGGTTCTCCCGGGCGCCGGCGAGCAACTCGGGAATGGCCCGCAGCCGGCGTTGCAGGGCAAGCAGGTCGTCGCCTCTTGCGGGTAGTTCCGTAAAGGCCAGTTCGCGCAGGGGTTCGACGTAGAACGCGGGATTTCTCGACCAGGGCCGCGTGACCTCGAGGATGAATTCCTGCTGGTCGAGTTCCGCGCGTACCGTCAGGTAATCCACCTGCCGGGCGGCGGGCCATTGCCGCACGCCCATTTGCAGCATTCGCTGCTGCATGGACCGCAGGTCGGCACGTCGCCGCTCGATCGCGGATTGACCGTAGTCGGGCATGATGTCGGCGGCCTGCGCCTGCTCCCATGTCTGGAGATCCCGGAACAGGTCGACCAGCTGATCATAGGTTCCGTCGCCGTCCGGTATCTCCGCGCGCGTACCGAAGGTTGCCGCAAGCAGTACGAGAACCAGCAGCCCGTGGCAAAAGTACGGCGTAGCACCGAGAGCGCCGATGCGCCCGCCTGGCAAGGCGCGAGGAGCGAGAATATCGGGCATATTTGAGCGACGAGCAACGCAGTCAGGCGGGATGCAGCGGCGTTCGAATGCCGGCGGACTTTTGCCACGGGCTGCTAGCCCGCAAATCTCACCATTAAACTGGAATGGGACCTCGATTTATTGGATAATGTGAGTGGATTCAATTACTTACACTATTCCAACAAAGAGGTCCCATGAACACACAGTGTACGCCCAGGCAACTTGAATTTCACGCCTTTGGCCGCCGCGAAGTTGTCGGTCGTTTCGACGCCGGTCGGCTCACCTCCGATGGCGGCGCCATCCTGCTGCGCGAGGTGGATCGCCGCTTGGGGCTGATGCAGCGCATCGCAGATTGCTTCACCGATTATCGCGACCCCAGGAAGGTCGAACACTCGGTGTTGGAGATGGTTACCCAGCGGGTGGGTGGGATTGCCCTGGGCTACGAAGACCTCAACGATCACGACGCGTTGCGCGGCGACAGCCTGTTGGCGCTCTGGGCGGGCAAGGCCGACCTGACCGGTGCGCAGCGACCCCGGGAGCGGGATCGGAGGTATGCACTGGCGGGTTCGAGCACGTTGAACCGCCTGGAGTTGGGTAAGCCGGAGGATGCGGCCCGGGATCGCTACCGCCGCATCGCGGCGGATGCGGATGCCCTGGACCGGGTGCTGGTGGATCTGTTCCTGGATGCCCACACCGAGGCGCCGGCAGAACTGTGGCTGGACCTGGACGCCACGGACGATCCGCTGCACGGCAATCAGGAGGGGCGTTTCTTTCATGGTTACTACAAGAACTACTGTTACTTGCCGCTCTACATCTTTTGTGGCGAGCATCTGTTGTGCGCACGACTGCGGCCATCGAACCGGGATGCCAGCGTCGGCAGCGTCGAGGAGTTGACCCGCATCGTTGGCCGGATTCGCCAACGCTGGCCCGAGGTGCGCGTGGTGGTACGGGGCGATTCCGGATTTTGCCGGGAATCGATCATGCATTGGTGCGAGTGCAACGACGTGGACTATGTGCTCGGTCTGGCGCGCAACGAGCGCCTGGTGGGACACATCGAGAAGGCTCTGCACAAGTCCCACAGCCGCTATGCGACGACGGGCGCGCCGTCGCGTCGGTTCCGGGTGTTTCGCTACCGGACCCGAACATCCTGGAGCCGCGCGCGCCGGGTGGTGGCCAAAGCCGAGCATCTGGCGAAGGGTCCCAACCCGCGCTTCGTGGTGACCAGCCTGGGCCCGGCGGTGGCCGGGCCGCAACGACTCTACGAACAACTGTATTGCGCCCGTGGCGACATGGAAAACCGCATCAAAGAGTGTCAGCTCGATCTGTTCGCCGACCGGACCAGCACGGCGACGCTGCGCGCCAACCAACTGCGTCTGTATTTTGCGTCCTTCGCCTATGTGCTCATGCACGGCCTGCGGCGCCTGGGCCTGGCCGGCACGCGCTGGGCCCGGGCGCAATGCGGAACCCTTCGGGTGAAACTGCTCAAGGTCGCAGCCCGGGTGCGGATCACCGCACGCAAGGTCTGGTTGTCGTTCTCATCGGTCTACCCCTACCGGGACGCATTTACGGCCGCCGCAAACGCGCTCTGTCGGGGACCGACCCGCGCCCCGCCTGCGTAACCGGATTCGCGCCGACCCATCACACCGACCGGCTCACCCGCCGGGGAGGACCCACGCCTGAAAGACAGCCCGTGGCTGCCACCGCCGTGGCACAGTCACGTTTCCGACCCTGCCGAGAGCCAAAATTGCCTCAATATCGCCGCACAGGCATGCGTTTACAGCACTGGCACTTTCTAACAAGCAAACAAACGGCCCTCAGCCAGCCGGTTCAAACGGCTCCGTCGAGTTGGTGACGGATGCGGGCTAGCATCGCGACGGCCGCCGGGCGGCGGCAGTGCGAAGTTGCCGTGGGGTAAATGATGTTCATTGACAGTCCTTCCTCCTGCGATTGGGTACGGCTGTTCGTTGCCGCATCATGCTCGACGCATACTCCCGGTTTCTGCTGCGGTGACGGGCTTGCTCCCCGGCGTTCCGCAACTGCGTGGCTTGTGCCAGGGGTCCGGTCCGGGTCGGCAAGGTCAGTGGTCAGCCCGCCGCGGCGAGTGACAGAATGGCCGGCATGCCCTTGCCGCACAGTTCCCAGTCAGCGCTGTCGCTGACACGCCAGACCTCCCCCGTTTCCGTCCCTACCAGCACGCCGCCGGGCACTTCGGGGTCAACCGTCAGCCCGTGGAAGTTGGCCGCACTCGGCGAATGGGCTTCGTCGCACAGCGAGCGCCAGGTTTCGCCGCCGTTCTCGGAACGGTAGAGCATGGCCTGCGAGCCTTGTTCCTGCTGGTGGCTCGAAAAGGCCGAGGGCGCGCTTCCCACGGTCACCCCATAAGGCGAGCGGTGATCGATGCACATCGGCCGGGAGTAGCGGGGCGTTACGCCTTCCCACGCGTAGGCCCAGGTTTCGCCGCCGTCGTCGGAGCGAAATACCCCGGCATTGCCTTCTACCCTGTCCGCTTCACCCCAGAGGCGCCCGTAACCGGTGGACGCAAACAGGGTTTCCGGCTTCGCCGGGTGCGCGAACAGCATGTGCATGTCGGGGTTGTCGCCGGGCAGTACCACCGACCAGGTCTCGCCCGCGTCCGCGGACAGGGCGAGGCCGCCAACCTCGACGCCGACGCGGATGCGCGCGCCGACGACGACCAGGGCGCGAGCCCGGGCCTCGATCGGGGGATCCAGGGGAATGCGCCAGCCGCCTTCGTCCGCCAGGCGCGCGAGGGAGGCGACTTCCGTCCAGGTGCGGCCGTTGTCTTCGCTTCTGAAAAGCCCGGTGGGGGCCGTTGCGGCGTAGAACGTGCCGCTGCCGTTTTCGCGGACCTGCCACACTTGCCTGCCTTCCAGACCTGCGGCTGCCCAGGTGCGGCCGCAATCGTCCGAGGTGTACAGGCCTTCATCGGTACCGGCGAAGCAGCGCCCGCGGATGGTCACCAGTTCCCGGACGGCGCGGCTCCACAGTACCTGCTTCGTCGCGCCGCCTGAAACGGCAAAGACACCCTTGCTTGTTCCCGCTCGGAATTCCATGCCTCTCCCCGCGTCGATCCCGGGTTCAGTCTACACCAGTGCATCCGTCTAGCAGCCCGTGGCAAAAGTCCGGCGTAGCACCGAGAGGGGCGCGAGGGGGCACACCTCGCACGAAAACGCAGTCAGGCGGGATGCAGCGGCGTTCGAATGCCGGCGGACTTTTGCCACGCGCTAGAGGGGACTGGGGCTGCGGGCAATCCTTGCGGCTGGATTGCCGGCATCGTTGATAATTTTCGGAGTCAGTCTTCCCGGGAGCCCTTCAGCAGCCGTTCCTTCTGTCGCGCCCATTCCCGGTCCTTCAGGGCGGCGCGCTTGTCGTGCCGCTTCTTGCCCTTGCCGAGCGCGATTTCGCACTTGACCCGGTTGTTCTTCCAGTACAGGGCAGTGGCGATGCAGGCATAGCCCCTGGTCTGGGTGGCCGTGAAGATCCTGGCCAGCTCCCGGCCGTGCAGCAGCAGCTTGCGGGTGCGCCCCGGGTCCGGCGAGACGTGGGACGAGGCGCTTGCCAGGGGCGCTATCCGGGCGCCGAACAGCCAGGCCTCGCCGTCCTTGAGCAAAACGTAGCTCTCGAGAATCTGTGCCGTGCCGGCGCGCAGGCTCTTGACCTCCCAGCCTTCGAGTACCAGCCCGGCTTCGAAGCGATCTTCCAGGGCGTAGTCGTGGGACGCCCGACGGTTCCGCGCGATGACCCGGCGAGCGGTCGCCTTGCCCGGTTTCGCGGCTGCTTGAGTGCTCATCGGGACCGGCCGGGCGGGGCGGGCCGCAACCTGGTGCACCCGGTTTTCGAGGTTGCCACTGTGAGTGCTCATCCAATTGGCGGCGCGCGCCGATTATAGCCCGCCCCGCTTGTGGGCTTCCCGGCTTTTGCGCCAAAATGCCCTTGCCCTCCATCCGCCGCGCGGAGCCTGTCATGGCATTCAGTTCCGAATCTCGACACGGGATGTGGTCAAGCCGCTGGCTGTTCGTGCTGGCCGCCGCCGGTTCCGCGGTGGGGCTGGGCAATATCTGGAAGTTTCCCTATATCGCCGGGGAGAACGGCGGCGGCGCCTTCGTGCTCGTTTATCTCGTCTGTGTGGCGCTGGTCGGCGTGCCGATCATGATCGCCGAGGTACTTATCGGGCGGGAAGGGCGGCAGAGCCCGATAAACACCATGCGCTTTCTCACCCAGCAGCACCGCAAGCGGCCCGCCTGGGTATTGATCGGCTGGATGGGAGTGCTGGCGGGCTTTCTGATCCTGTCGTACTACGCGGTCATCGCCGGCTGGGCGATCTACTACATCCTGCGCATGGCCGACGGCACTTTCGTCGGGGTGTCCGCGGAATACGCCAACCAGGCGTTCAACGAGTTTCTGGCAAACCCCTGGCAGATGGTGCTGTGGCACACGCTGTTCATGGTGGTGACCGTCTTCATTGTCGGTCGCGGGGTCATCAAAGGGTTGGAGACCGCCATCCGCTGGTTCATGCCACTGCTGTTCGTCCTGCTGCTGGTGCTGCTCGGCTATGGGGTGACCAGCGGGGGATTCGCCCAGGGGGTGGATTTCATGTTCCGCTTCGAGTGGGGCTCCGTTACCGGGGAAGCGTTCCTGATCGCCATGGGGCAGGCCTTTTTCACCCTGAGCGTGGGCATGGGCGCGATCATGGCTTATGGCGCCTACGTACCGAGTTCGGCCTCCATCACCGGCACGGTGGTCACCATCGCCGCCCTGGACACGGTGGTGGCCGTGGCGGCTGGGCTCGCCATCTTCCCCATCGTGTTCGCCAACGGGCTGGAGCCGGGACATGGCCCGGGCCTGATGTTCGTGACCATTCCGCTGGCGTTCGGGAACCTGCCGCTGGGTGCGCTGTTCGGGACGATTTTCTTTCTGCTGGTCAGCTTCGCGGCCATCACCTCGGCCATTTCCATCACGGAGCCGGCCCTGGCCTACCTGGTCGAGGAATACAACGCGAAACGCTCGCGAGTTGCGCTCACCCTGTGCGGCTTCTGCTGGTTCCTCGGTATCGGCACGGTGCTGTCCTTCAACGAGTGGTCGGACTTCCACGTGGTGGGGGACCTGACCATCTTTGCTTTCGTCGATTACGTCTCGCAGAACATCATGCTGCCGCTGGGCGGGCTGTTCATCGTACTGTTCGCGGCCTATGCACTGCCGAAAGCGGTGGTTCAGAGCCAGCTGCGGCTCAGCAACAGGGCGCAGGAACTGCTGTGGCGCATCCTGGCCCGGGTGGTGGCGCCGCTGGGTGTCCTCGCAGTTTTCCTGGTGACCATCGTCGGTTTCGACACGCTCAAGGGCTGGCTCTCCTGACCCGTGCCGGAATTGCACCGCTCTGCGCTCCTGCCGATGGCCGTGGAGGATGTCTATGAGATCGTTGCCGATGTGGCCAGCTATCCCGAGTTTCTGCCCTGGTGCAGGAGCGCGGCGATGCTGGTCAGCGAACCGCAGCGGTTTGTCGCGACACTGACGGTCGAAGGCAAGGGGTTCACCGAAAAGTTCACCACCGCCGCGGCCCTGGAGCCACCCTTTTCGATACGCCTCAGCCTGGTCGAAGGGCCGTTCCGGCAGTTCGACGGTGAGTGGCGGCTCTCCAGGCTGGGCGACAATCAGGGCTGCAAGGTGGAACTGATGCTGCGCTTCCGTTTCAGTGGTACGAAGACCGTTCTCGCCAAGGCCTTTGCGGGCGTGTTCTCTCGCGCGGCGGACTCCATGGTGGATGCCTTCTGCCGCCGTGCCCACGAAATGCTCGACGGCTGACGGCCATGCGGGTGGAAGTCGCCTACGGCACGGCGGAGGGGCAGACGCTGATCGCCCTGGAGGTGGAGGAAGGCTCGACCGTGGCGCAGGTGATCCGGGCAGCCGCGGCGATGCCGGCGTTTGCCGGATTGCCGCTGGAGTCGATGCCGGTGGGCGTATTCGGTCGCCCCGTCGCCCGCGCCGCGGTTCTCGGGGCGGGTGACCGGGTGGAGCTGTATCGGCCCCTGGCGATGGATCCGAAGGAGGCGCGCCGCCGCCGGGCTCGCTGATGCGCATCGGGCCAGTGGCGAACCTGGCCAGGCCGCCCCCCTCCCGGTTGTGCGGTCGGGACGGGTGGCCGGCACGTCAGCCTTCGGCGGTCGCCATTTCTTCTGCTTCTTCGGGCTGCTCGCTGCTCGGGATGTAATCGCCGGTGAAGTAGGTGAGCGTATCTTCTTCGAAATGCAGGCTGATGCGTTTTTCCTGTTCGAAAATGCCGGGCACTTCGAGCGTGTAGATATAGTCCCAGCGGTCCTGGTCGAAGGTGTTGCGGACGATGGGCTCGCCCATGATGTAGGCCACCTGCGCGCGCGTCATGCCGGGCTTCAGGCTGTCGATCATCTCCTGCGTTATGACGTTGCCCTGCTGTACCGTGATCTTGTGCACCCTGGGCATCCCGAACTTCGGCAGCTTGAACTTCGGCATCTTCGGCATGGACGTGGAGCATCCGGCCAGCAGTACAGCGGCGGCAATGAGCAGGAAGGCGGCGCGCAGCGTCATCGGGTCGACCCATCGAAACAGGATTGCATGGTAGCGGGTCGGGTTGGGACCGGCAAAGTGTTAACGGCGCCGGGTCAGGGGTGTCGCAGGGCGTTGCCCAGCATGCGGGCGGTCATGTCCACTACCGGTATGACTCGCTGATAGGCCATGCGCGTGGGGCCGACCACCCCGAGTACGCCGGCGATGCGGCCGTTCACCGTGTAGGACGAGGTCACCAGGCTCAACTCGTCCAGAACCCGGTAGCCGGACTCCTCGCCGATGTAGAGCTGGATGCCGTGGGTGTTCAGGCTCTGGTCGAGCAGGTGGAGAATGGTGCCCTTGCGCGAAAACGCCTCGAAAAGGCTTCTCACCGTCTCGGTGTCCTCGCTCATGTCGAGCAGCTTCGACTCGCCGGAGACCACGAAACCGGGTTCTTCCGACTTGTCGGGCTCGAACGCCTGGGAGGCGAGATCAAGGGCGGCCTGCAGCAGCCGGTCCATGCGGTCCTTGTCGCGCTGCATGCTGTCGAGCAGTTCCTGGCGGATTTCCACCAGCGACAGGCCGCCGAACTCCCGGTTGAGAAAATTCGAAGCCTGCAACAGGTCGTTGTCGTCGTAGCGCTTGTCGACGTGGATGACCCGGTTCTGCACTTCCCGGTCGTTGTACACCAGGATGACCAGCACCCGGTCGCCATCCAGGTTGAGGAATTCCACGTGCCGCAGCGCCTGGGCATCCCGGCGCGGCAGTGTGACTACGCCCGTCATCTCGGTCACCAGGGCCAGCAGTTTCGATGCCGACTCCACGAGTTGCGACGGGGCCATGTCGGAGTTGAGCTGCGTTTCGAGGTTTTGGACGCCTGCTTCATCCAGGGGTTCGACGGACAGCAGGCTGTCGACGAAGAAACGCAGCCCCTGGCTGGTGGGAATCTTGCCCGCGGACGTATGCGGAGACTTCACCAGTCCCCGCCCTTCGAGGCGGGCCATGATGTTGCGCACGGTGGCCGCGCTGACATGCACGCTGGGCTGCTGCGCCAGCGCCTTTGACGCCACTGGCCTGCCGTCGTCGATGTAGCACTCCACCAGCAACTTGAAGAGTTGCTCGGTGCGGTCGTCTGCCTGTTCTCTCGCCATGGCGCTGCTGCCGGGGGCAATTGCAATTCGTTCGAGTACTATGTGATTTTTCCATCGATCGTCAAGTCTTTGCTCAAGCAACTCACCATCTCCAACTTCGCGCTGGTGGGCGCGCTGGATATTGGCTTTGCCGGCGGCCTGACGGTGGTCACCGGCGAATCCGGTGCCGGCAAATCCATCCTGCTCAATGCGCTGGCCCTGGTGTTGGGCGAGCGTGCGAGTTCCGCCTTGATCCGCCCCGGGGCGCCGCGGGCGGAGGTTATCGCCGAATTCGACATCCAGGGAGTCGAGAGCGTTCAGGACTGTCTCGTCACGCACGAACTCGCCGATCCCGACCAGCCGGACAGGTGCCTTTTGCGCCGGGTTGTGGGCAGCGACGGGCGTTCGCGGGCGTTCGTCAACGGAACGCCGGTCAACCTGCACACACTGCGCCAGCTGGCGGGCGACCTGGTGGACATTCACGGGCAGGACGAAAACCAGCGCATCGTCAGGCGGGAGGTGCAACTCGGAATGCTGGACGCCTACGGAGTCGCGCCGGGTCTCCGCGAATCCATGGCGGACGCCTACCGGTCCTGGAGGCGAACCGAGCGCGCTGCACGGGAATTGAAAAAGCGCCTCGCCGAGGTCGAAAACCGCGGGGAGCTGCTGCGCTATCAGCTCGCCGAGCTGGACGCGCTGGGTCTCGGCGAAGGCGAATTCGAGGCACTGGAAGCCGAGTTCCGGCGCCTGTCCCAGGCGCAACAGATTCGGGAAACCGTGGCGGGAACCCTGCAGGGGCTGGCTGCGGGCGCCGATGAACTGCGCCGGGCGCAGGCCACGCTGGGCGGGGTCGATGACACCCACGCCGCGCTCGACCGCGCCCGCCAGTCGCTCGAGTCGGCGGTGGAACTCAACGACGACGCGATGCGCGACATGCGCCGCTATTTCGATGTGCTGGATTCGAATCCGGAGCACCTGGCGGAGATCGAAGACCGGCTCAATCTCATACAGGACCTGGCGCGCAAGCACCGTGTCCGCCCGGAGTCCCTCGCCGGCCACTGGGATGGTTTGAAAGCGGAACTCGCCGCGCTGGGCGCCTGCCGCGATGACCTGGACACCGCCGACGGGCAGACAGCCGAATTCAGGGCCGAATTCGAGAAGGCGGCGGGCGAGGTAGGCCGCCAGCGCCGCACGGCCGCCGTGGGTTTCGCCGATGCGGTGAGCGCCTGCATGGAGACGTTGGGCATCCGGGGCGGGCGGCTGTGTGTTCGTTTCGACGACGCGGATTCGGAACTGGGCCTGGAGTCCGTCGAGTTCCTGGTCACCGCGAATCCGAACTACGCGCCCGGCAGCCTGCGCACGGTCGCATCGGGAGGCGAGCGGGCGCGCATCAGCCTGGCCATCGAGGTCATCGCCGCCGAACGGGCCCGATTGCCGTGCCTGGTACTCGATGAAGCAGATGTAGGGGTGGGCGGCCCGGCGTCGGACGTGATTGGCCGCCTGCTGCGACGCCTCGGTCGCAGAACACAGGTCATCTGCGTAACCCACGCGCCCCAGGTGGCCGCGCTCGGCAATGCGCACCTGCTCGTCGAGAAGGATGCCGAGCAGGAAATTTCCATCCACTGCCTGGACGATGAGACCCGGATCGAAGAACTGGCACGCATGCTCGCGGGCACCGGCGTGACGGAAGAATCCCGATCCTATGCGCGCACCCTGCGCCAGGAGGCCGGCGACGCATCCCGCTGAGCACCCTGGTCGGCAAAATCACCCCCAGCCCGTACCCAATCGGGTGCGGGTGATCTCATCAATGGTGTCGAGCAGAGGAAGATTCGCCGGGGAGGGTTGAATCCGGCGGAAGCGCGCCCATATTGGGCTCGTGGTTTGCACAGTGGCGGACAAGGAACCCAGCGATCATGACGGATGAAGCCCACAAGCCGGCAGAGGATGTTGCCCACAAGCCGGCAGAGGAAGTCACCGGCGAGCAGGATACGGAAGGAAACGCGGAGAAGCCCCCGGAGGAACGGAACAGCGAGCCCGATACCCCGGAATCCCTGCAGGCGGCCCTGGAAGCTGCCCGCGAAGAGGCGGGCGGCCTGCGCGATGCCGCACTGCGTGCCCAGGCGGAAACGGAGAACGTGCGGCGACGGGCGGCCCGGGATGTCGAGAACGCGCACCGGTTTGCCCTGGAACGGTTTGCGGCCGATTTGCTCGCGGTTGCGGACAGCCTGGAAAAAGCGGTGGAGAGCGCAACAAGCGCCCAGGATGTGGCGGCGGTGGCCGAGGGCGTGCAACTGTCGCTGAAGCTGTTTCTGGACACGATGCGCAAGAACGGCATCGAGCAGGTAGACCCGCTCGGGGAGCCTTTCGACCCGTCGGAGCAGGAGGCGATGGCTGTCGTGGTCAACCCGGATTCCGAGCCGAATTCGGTCACCGAGGTTATTCAGAGGGGCTATCTGCTGAACGGTCGCGTGGTGCGTGCCGCCAGGGTGATCGTGAGCAAGGCGCCACCCTCCGAATCCGGGAACGGGAAAGAGTCCGCGGAGGATGAGACGGGGGACCCGTCATAGATTCCGGGGCATCGGAGCAGCGCGTTGAAAAAGGCTCGACGTGCCCCAATGAATGAGTGCATGAACAAATTCCTGAAGGCCTGGCAAGAGCCGGCCTGAACTGTGGAGACATCGAAAATGGGAAAGATCATTGGAATCGATCTGGGGACGACCAACTCGTGCGTCGCCGTGCTCGACGGCAGCGATGCCCGGGTCATCGAGAACTCCGAGGGGGACCGCACGACGCCTTCCATCATCGCCTATGCCGATGACGGGGAAATACTCGTCGGCCAGAACGCCAAGCGCCAGGCCGTGACGAATCCGAGCAACACCGTGTTTGCCGTGAAGCGCCTGATCGGCCGCAAGTACAAGGACAATGTGGTCCAGAAGGACATCAAGATGGTCCCCTACGACATCGTCGAGGCGACCAACGGCGATGCCTGGATCGCGGCGAACGACGAAAAGCTGGCGCCGCCGCAGATCTCCGCCGAAATCCTGAAAAAGATGAAGAAGACCGCCGAGGACTATCTCGGCGAGTCCATCACCGAGGCCGTGATCACGGTGCCCGCCTATTTCAACGACTCGCAGCGCCAGGCGACCAAGGATGCCGGCCGCATCGCCGGCCTGGACGTCAAGCGCATAATCAACGAACCGACCGCCGCGGCCCTTGCCTACGGGCTCGACAAGAAACGCGGCGATGCCAGGATCGCCGTCTACGACCTCGGCGGCGGCACCTTCGACATCTCGATCATCGAGATCGCCGAGATCGACGGCGAGCACCAGTTCGAGGTGTTGTCCACCAACGGCGACACCTTCCTCGGCGGCGAGGACTTCGACCTCACGGTGATCGAATACCTGGCCGATGAGTTCAGGAAGGAAAACGGCATCGACCTGCACAACGATCCGCTGGCCCTGCAGAGGCTCAAGGAGGCCGCGGAGAAAGCCAAGATCGAACTGTCGAACAGCCAGCAGACGGAAGTGAACCTGCCCTACATCACGGCCGACCAGACCGGGCCCAAGCACCTGGTGCTGAAGCTCAGCCGAGCCAAGCTCGAGTCGCTGGTGGAGAACCTGGTCGACCGGACCCTGGGCCCCTGCCGGACGGCGCTGCAGGATGCCGGCCTCAATATGGGCGAGATCGACGATGTCATTCTGGTGGGCGGGCAGACGCGCATGCCGCTGGTACAGAAGAAAGTGAAGGACTTCTTCAACAAGGAAGCCCGCAAGGACGTGAACCCGGACGAGGCCGTGGCTGTCGGCGCGGCCATTCAGGCGGCCGTTCTCGCTGGCGACGTCAAGGACGTGCTGCTGCTGGACGTCACGCCCCTGTCGCTGGGCATCGAAACCCTGGGCCGGGTGATGAGCGTGCTGATCGAAAAGAACACCACCATCCCCACCAAGAAGACCCAGGTGTTCTCCACCGCCGAGGACAACCAGACCGCGGTCACCATTCACGTCCTGCAGGGCGAGCGCAAGCAGGCCGCGCAGAACAAGTCCCTCGGTCAGTTCGACCTGCGGGACATTCCGCCGGCGCCCCGCGGCATGCCGCAGGTCGAGGTGAGCTTCGATCTCGACGCCAACGGCATTCTGAACGTATCCGCGAAGGACAAGGCGACCGGCAAGGAGCAGTCGATCGTCATCAAGGCATCCAGCGGCCTGTCGGACGACGAGATCGATCAGATGGTTCGCGATGCGGAAGCGCATGCCGCCGAGGACGAGAAGTTTGCCGAGATCGTCAACCTGCGCAACCAGGCCGATGCCCTGGTGCACGCTGCCAGAAAGGCGGTCCAGGACGCGGGGGACAAGGCGACGGACGCCGAGAAAGAGGCCATCGAGAACGCTGCCGTCGCCCTCGAGGACGCCGTCAAGAAGGAAGACAAGGCGGAGATAGAGGCAAAGATGCAGGCGCTGTCGGAAGCCTCCGCCACCCTCGCCCAGAAGATGTACGCCGAGCAGGCACAGGATGCCACCGCGGACAGCGGCGCCGGCGACGATGGGGCGGGCGGCGACACCGTCGATGCGGAATTCGAGGAAGTCAAGGACGACGACAAGAAGTAACATGTTCCCGTAGCGCGTCCGGCCGGCTCGCGCAGCAGGAAACGGCGCCGGTTTGAGGCCGGCTGCCGCCGGACGGTCCGGCGGGTTTGGATGAACGCATGGCGAAACGCGATTATTACGAGGTGCTCGGGCTCAACCGGGATGCATCCGACGATGACCTGAAAAAGGCCTATCGCCGCCTGGCCATGAAACATCATCCGGACCGCAATCCGGACGACGCCAATGCCGAAGCGAATTTCAAGGAAGCCTCGGAAGCCTACGAAATCCTGTCCGACGGCGAAAAACGGGCCGCCTACGACCGCTTCGGCCACGCCGGGGTCGACCCGGGCGCCGCGGGCGGGCCGGGCGGCTTCAACGGCAGTTTCGGCGACATCTTCAGCGATGTTTTCGGCGACATCTTCGGTGCGGCCCGTTCCGGGCGCAGCAGCGTGGAACAGGGCGCCGACCTTCGCTATTCCCTGACCCTCGATCTCGAACAGGCGGTGCGCGGGGATGACGTCGAAATCTCCGTACCCGTGCTCGCCGCCTGCGACGACTGCAACGGCACCGGCGCGAAACCGGGCACCCGTCCGGACACCTGTCCCGACTGCGGCGGCGCTGGAAGAATCCGCGTCGCCCAGGGATTTTTCTCGCTGCAGCAGACCTGCCCACGCTGCCGTGGCGCGGGCAAGGTCATCACCGACCCGTGCCGGAGCTGCGGCGGCGGCGGGCGCATCGAGCGGCGCAAGACACTGTCGGTGCGGGTTCCGGCCGGCGTCGACACGGGCGACCGGATTCGCCTGACCGGCGAAGGCGAGGCCGGCCCGCGCGGTGGCCCGCCGGGCGATCTCTACGTGCAGATCGACGTTCGCGATCACTCCATCTTCGTACGTGACGGGCGCAACCTGTATTGCGAGGTACCGGTAACCTTCGTGCAGGCGGCGCTGGGCGGCGAACTGGAGGTGCCCACCCTCGACGGACGTGTGAAGATCAAGGTTCCCCGGGAAACCCAGACAGGCAAGATGTTCCGCCTGCGCGGCAAGGGCGTCACCCCGGTGCGCGGGGGTGGCATCGGCGATCTACTCTGCAAGGTGGTGGTGGAAACGCCGGTGCGCCTCAGCGAAGAGCAGCAGGAGATACTGCGCGAATTCGAACGAAGCCTGGACGAAGGCGGCCACCACAAGCACTCGCCGAAAGGCAGCGGGTGGTTCAGGAGCGTCAAGGACTTCTTCGACAAGTTGACGGACTGACGGGCAACCGGATGCCCCGTCTTTCACCGATGCTACTAGTCTGCACCGTCGGAATTCGCGATCGCGGATTTGCAGCCGTGAATTCCTACGGCGGCAGCGAAACTGATTTCGTAAATCTTTTATTTATCAGCAGCTTATAGACGATTTTCTTTAGGCTGGCCAACAACGCGACACCTTCCCAAGCCGCGCACCAGCGCCGCCCCTTGAGACGCCTTGACGCCTTGACCCTTGACGCCCTTCCCCTGATCTGCGCTCCGCGCCTACCGGCCCCAAGCAACCCGAGTCCCATCCTACCCAGCGCCGCCGGCCCCCGCCACCTGATCCGTCGTTCCACCCGTCGCTTGACATGCATGATGCGCGGCGACGTAACCCCGGGCATTTTCATTCCTCGTGCCGCTGGCGTCTGCGTAGTCCTCCGCCGCAGCCGGGTCAAGGGGTCGTCAGGGCGCCCGGCTTCGCCGGGCGCGGCCCCTTGGCACAGTGGAGGCGGTCACACGCTGCCAGCAGGGAACGGGCGGAGCGGCCACTGCCCGCCGCATCCCGCGCCTGCATCGCGGCATCCCCAGCGTCCTCGCAACCCGCCCGTTCCCGGACTGCGCGGCGGGCGACTCACGGTTGTGGCTCAACGCGGGTCCGGCGTTCCCGTTCGGGGTTTTCGCGTGTTGGGACTGGCCGGTTCACGCGCAGTCTTTTTCAGGGCGCATGCCTCCGGCACCGCGCTCTATTCGCCGCTTCCAACCGGCGCCGGACGGTTCTTCACCAAGTCTCCCTTGCGGCGAACCAAGCCCGCTGGCGCGGTCTTGGCCCATACGGGTGACGATCGCTTGCGCTTCCGCCCTCCGGGCGGTGATGCACACCAGCTTTCCATTCGGCATCCAGGTGCGCGGGAGCTACCATGGCCCCATGGATCGGGACAAAGTCGACGAAGCGGTGCTGGCGCTCCTGTACCTGGGGACACACGAACGCTACCGGGAGATACCGGGTGCCCGCGCCTGGAAATCGCTCGACTGGGACGCGATGGAGCGTCTGCATGGCAAGGGCCTGATTTCCGAGCCGGCGACCAAGGCCAGGTCCGTCATGCTGACCGAAGCCGGCCTGCGCGAGGCGGAAGCCGCGTTCCGCCGGCTCTTCAACTCCGAGGACGAGGCCGCCGGGTAGCGCGTCAATCAGAACGGCGGATTTCTACCCTGACTGTCGCTGAACGGCGGGCGATGCCTCCGCCCGCAACTTCAGCCCCAGCGCCCCGACCACCCTGAGAATCGTGTCAAACGTCGGCACGCGCTCGCCGGAGAGCGCCTTGTAGAGGCTCTCGCGTGACAGGCCCGCGTCGCTTGCCACCTGCGCCATGCCCCGCGCGCGGGCGATGTCGCCGAGCGCCCTGGCCACGAACGCGGCGTCGCCGTCCGCCTCCTCGATGGACGCCTCCAGGTACGCCGCCATGTCCTCGCGGGTGCGCAGGTGTTCGGCAACGTCGTAAGGCGATGTGGCGGTCTTGGTCATGATGTCCACCTACAGATTACGCGCGAGACCCAGCGCAGTCTCGATGTCGGCGCCCTGGGTGCGCTTGTCGCCCCCCGCCAGCAACACGACGACCGTCTGGCCCTGCCGCTTGAAGTACACCCGGTAGCCCGGTCCGTAGTCGATCCGCAGTTCCGAGACGCCTTCGCCCACGGGCCTCACGTCTCCCGGATTGCCCGCGACGAGCCGTTCGACCCGGACCAGCACGCGGGCGCGGGCGCGAACATCCCTCAATCCGTCGAGCCACCGGGCGTAGGTCTCCGTCCTGCGGACTTCCAGCATGCCCCAAAGTAGCCAACCGGCTACACGTCTGTCAATCCCGCCGGCCCATGAAACGGCCACCACCGATCCGCTGGCGCAACCTCGAGCCAATCACCCCGCTTCCGTCGGTTTGCCCGCCAGTGCGCTACAGACCTGCGCACCCCCGCTGGGGCCTACGATATGTAAACGGCCACTACGGCGGCGCGTCCATGCCCGAGTTCCTCGGCGATCTCGAGCCTCGCTGAGGTGTCGATGCGCCGCCGCGCCCCCGTCAGCGAACGCCGCGGCGGCCCGCCCATTGCCGGCGCCTTCCAGCCGGTAATCTCCTCGTAACGGCGAGCGGCGTAACCGTTTCTCAGACCGTGCATGCGGTACAGGCCAGCCGCCCGGGTCTGGCTTTCGTACACCTTGAGTTGCTGTTTGTAGTTGCGCTCCGCCGGGATCAGCGCGCCGGTCCCCACCAGCCTGCGCGCCTCGTCGAGCAGCTTGCGCTGGCTGTCCTTCAGTACCGGCACCTCGCGCGGCCTGCCGCCCTTGGTGGTCGAACCCTTCAGCCGGATACGAACACCCCGGTCGTCGCGTGCCGGCGTGAACTTGATCGCCTCTTCCCGCCGCAGGCCAAAGGCTTCCTCCAGGCGCAGCGCCATGGCGATGTGCGCGTCCTTGACCAGCGCCAGCTTGTCCGGGTCGAGGACGACGCTCTTGTCCTTGTTGGTCACATATTCGCGGTTCGCGATGCCAAGGGCGCCGTTGGACGGCACCACGCCGGGACGGCCGATGTGTTTCGCCCACCAGCGCACATGCGCCATGCGGTTCTTCATCGTGCCGACGGAGCGGCCCTGGCGCTTCCACTCCTTGACCAGGGCCACGGAGTGCTTGCGCCTGAGCCCGGTCGCCCGCAGGCCCTTGAAGCCGAGATCGTGCAGGGTGTCCGCGATCTGCGCGAGCGCGTAAGAGCGCGCCGTGCGCGTGCCGTGGGAGCCGTCGTCGTGCGCCGCCTGCAGGCGCTTCAGATCGTAGTTCAGGTCGCGCACCGCAACCTCCTTCCAGCTTGCCGACCTCGCCATCCCCGGCAAACGGCCGGGCAACGTCCTCCCTTGGTTGGCACGCTATAGCCGGTGTCCGCGGACCCGTCAAAGACCGCGTGTTGAGCAATTCGGTAAACGCGAGACCGCGCGGAACGCCGTGCGCCAGAGCGGTGCCGGCTGCGCCTCTGGAAGTTTTTTTCGGTGGGTGGTCAAACAGCGTGGGACATCCCGCACTGATCGACCACGAATAAAGCGGGCAACCCGTGGTCAAACTACGCGGGAAACAACACGCCTGAGATCCGTCCAGCCCGCCGAACCCACGACGAAACCGCCAGCGGACCGGAATACCGGGACGGCGCATTCGGTGGTGGTGGGGAACAAGTTGGAATCTACCGCGCCCGGCGCCGCGTCTAGCGGCCCGGGCCGGCGTGTGGATTAGTTTTGCTGGGCGATCCGCCGTCCTTCGACGAGGACGATGCGAACCCGCATTGCTGCGTGTAGCCCCAAAGATGCAGTTGCCGTGCCGTCGCTTGCGGCGACCGCGGCGTGTCTTGCGACATGGGCCGGCGGCCTCTTGTGCGGCGGCGATGGCGTCACGGGTCTCCGTTTCCGGTGTGCCAGGGGATGCCTCCCCCGGCCCCGCGACCACCTCGGTCGCCACGACAGTTTCGGCTTCGATCAAGGACTCTGCCTGGTCCCGTCGTGCCCCGTGAACGTTCCGAAGGTTTCACGAGGCTGCCGCGCTGCCGTGTTCGATGCCCATGTCGCCGGTGCTTACGGGCCGGCCCATGGCGCATCCGTCGATTCGCCCCCGTCGCCTGAAATGCGGCAACGTGGCCAATCCGTGCCTGCCGGTGCATCACCCCGGACATTCCAGAATGCCGTAACATCCCGGAAGCGGCACCTGGGCGTCGTCAGCCGCAAGCTACGGCTGCCGCACCCCTGCCGGATTCCCGCCGACTGTCCGGTTGCCCGGTCTGGCCGAGATGGCTCCCGACCCACCGCCCCAGGGCGGCCCCAAACGGCGTCAGTGTACCGCTGGCACCAAGGCGGCACCAGAACAGAATGTTTAGCAGCCTTGCCGCTGCCGCGCTCCACGCCGATTTAGCGCCCCGTCACTACCGGATTGCCGCGGCGGTTCTCGGCACCGCGCAACGGCGCTGCGACGTTGTGCAACAACCAGCGGTAGTGACGGGGCGCAATCAAAGCAATATGCCGCAGGCCGGCGGAAGCCTCACGGGGTTCTTCCGGCAGCCGCCGCATTCCGTCACCTCCACACGAGGCAACTCAGCGCGAACAGGATCGCCGCCGAGCCCACGTTCACCACGGCGACGCGCCGCCTGTCCCGCAACAGGCGCATCACCGCAAACACGAACGCCGTGGCTACGTTCACTTGACGGTGCGCTCACCCTGCCGGGAACCGCCGCGCCTGTCTCCGGCGGTCATGACCGGCAACCACAGTGACGCTCAGCCTACCGTACAGAGGCCCTCAGGATACGGCACCAGCTCCTGGGTCCGTCCCCGTCGCTCTCAACGAACCGGTCAACGGTGCTTCTGCTCACGATCAGC
This sequence comes from Pseudomonadales bacterium, assembly GCA_963663395.1. Classification (GTDB taxonomy): domain Bacteria; phylum Pseudomonadota; class Gammaproteobacteria; order Pseudomonadales; family Azotimanducaceae; genus Azophilus. Next base: position 348,679 of record OY760226.1, on the reverse strand, counting down.
CGGACCGGCAAGCCCCTGGCCTTGGCCAGGTTCAGGCGGCTCATGACCTGCCGGCGCTCCTCGATCTCCTCGATCAGCGCGGGCGTGACCTGCTCGTAGCTGTCGTAGTCGGCGTCCCTGACGTAGAGCGCCGTGCAGCCGATGTCCGTCGTGGGCAGATCCGTGTGGATCAAGAGCTTCGGGGTCGGGACTTCGCCCAGGCTGATCGTGGACGACCGGACCGTGGTGGTCGCCACGTAGTAGTCGTCGATGTTGTGTTCCGCCCATGTCGCTTCCGGATCGTCGGAGAACGCCAGTGGCGCCCAGCCGCCGTCGGCGGCCTCGGCCGGGGGGACCGATACCAGCCCGGCGGCAACGAGTGCCAGGCCAATCGCGATGGCTGCTTTTTCTGGTTTCATTCCACGTACTCCCATGCAGGTTGTGGTTCCGCCGGAACATAAAACGACGGCGGGTCGTCGCTGAGAATGGTTACCGGGTAGCCCTTGTCGTCCACGATCGGCAAATTGGACCTGGACCAGCTCCGGTTGTCGTTCGGGTCGATTTCAAGCTTGAGCGTGAACGCCTCGTCCGGCTCGTAGCGGGCGTCATTCAGGATTGGAATCTCCAGGGTGGCTTCGCCGTACCCTTCGGTGCGGCCGCCGGCGGACAAGAGCTCAATGTCACCCGAACGGGCTTCGTAGTCCTCACCGGACAGGGCCGACCCATCCTCGGTCGTGTAGGTTATCGAGACGGCGGCGCAGCGGATGATCGTTGACGTGTCGAATGGCGGGTCGTTGTACGGCAGCCTGATCCGGATGCTCGTTTTCTCGTCCGGTTCCTCGACCTCGAGGTTTTCCACAACCAGGTCAACCCGGTCGCAGACCCCACGACCGCCACCGCCGCCGCCACCGCCGCCACCGCCGCCGCCACCGCCACCACCACCGCCACCGCCACCACCGCCGGTGTCGTCGTCGGCGACCAGCACCACAACCGTGTAGTCCGGCACGTTGGCATAGACGCCCGGGCCGCTCACGGCGTGGGTGATTACCGCGGTCTCGTCGTCGGCGTCCGAGTCGGAGCGCGGCGTCACCGTCACGGCTTGCGCGTCGCTCCAGTTGGCGGTCCCGAACGTCAGCGTCGCTCGCGTGCCGGGCTGGCCGCCCGCCGCGTTCACCAGCGCCACCGCCGGCGCCTCGCTGGTCACCGTCACCGTCACGGCCCCGGTCGGCGCGGAGCGCAGTTCCACGTCGTAGCTGCCCGCCTGGCCGCCCTCGTCCACGAACACCCGCCGGGGCGCCGTCGGCGTCGTGATCTCGAGCCCCACGTCGTCGTCGTCGATGGACAGCGTGTACGCGCCCGGCGAGCCCACCGCGTAGCCCGAGCCGACCGCCAGGGTGAGGATCACCGTCTCGGTGCCCTCCTCGGCGGCATCGTCGGTGATCGACACCGGGATGGTCACCGCCGTCGCGCCGGAAGAGACGGACACCGTGCCCGACAGCGTGTCGAAGTCTGTGCCGGACGTCGCCGTGCCGCCCACCGTGTAGTTGAGCGTGATGCCCGACTGCGGCGCCGGCGAAAAGAGCACCCGCGCGCTCGCCGTGCCGCCGTCCTCGTCCGCCCGCCCCGCGGTGCCGGCAAATCGAGCCGTCGGGGTGCCATCGTTGTCCTGGATGGTGAGCGTGTGCCGCCTCGATGAGCCCACCGTGTAGCCGGAGCCGGAACTCAGCGTCAGGATCACCGTCTCGTCGTTCTCCTCGTTCGTGTCGTTGGTGATCGCCACCGGGATGTCCACGTGCGCCGCGCTCGCCGTCACCGCCACCGTGCCCGGCAGCGACCCATAATCGCTGCCCGACGCGGCCGTGCCGCCCACCGCGTAGTTGAGCGTGAAGCCCGAACCGGGGGCTGGCGAGAAATTCACGCGCACGTTGCGCGTGCCGGACGCCTCCCCCGCGTTCGACGCGGACGCTGCAAAATTGGCTTCCGGCGTGCCGTCGTCGTCGGTGATGGTGAGCGTGTGCCGCCTTGTTGAGCCCACCGTGTACCCCGAGCCGGAACTCAGCGTCAGGATCACCGTCTCGGCGTTCTCGTCCGACGTGTCGTTGGTGATCGACACCGGGATGTTCACGTGCGTCGCGTTCGCCGTCACCGCCACCGTGCCCGGCAGCGTCCCGAAGTCGGTGCCCGACGCGGCTGTGCCGCCCACCGCGTAGTTGAGCGTGAAGCCCGAACTCGGGGCAGGCGAAAGATTCACCCGCACGTTCTGCGTGCCCGACGCCTCGCCCGCGGTCGACGCCGCCGCCGCAAAACTGGCTTCCGGCGTGCTGTCGTTGTCCTGGATGGTGAGCGTGTGCACGCTGGTCGAGCCGATCGTGTACCCCGAGCCCGCGGACAGGGTCAGGGTGATCGTCTCGTCGTCCTCGTCGGAGGTGTCGTTGGTGATCGACACCGGGATGTTCACGTGCGTCGCGTTCGCCGTCACCGCCACCGTGCCCGACAGCGTCCCATAATCCGTGCCCGAGTCCGCCGTGCCGCCCACCGCGTAGTTGAGGGTGAACCCCGAGCTCGGCGTTGGCGAGAAATTCACCCGCACGTTCTGCGTGCCGGCCGCCTCCCCGGCGGTCGACGCGGACGCCGCAAAATTGGCCACCGGGTTCGTGACGACGCCGTCGTCGTCGGTGATGGTCAGCGTGTGCGCGCCCGGCGAGCCGACCGTGTAGCCCGTGCCGGCGGTGAGCGTCAGGATCACCGTCTCGTTGCCCTCGGCGTCGGCGTCGTCCGTGATGCGCACCGGGAAGCTCCGGGCGCTCTGGTTCGACGCGATGTCCACGGAACCCGGGAGCGCCTCGTAGTCGTCGACCGGGTCCGCCGTGCCGCCCACCGTGTAGGTCACGGTCACCGTCGCCGCCGGCTGCTTGGAAAGCAGGATGGACACGGTCGAGGCGCTCGCGCTCTCCGCCACGCTCCGCGCCGCGCGCGCAAAACTGGCCACCGGCGGCCCGTCGTCGTCGGTGATGGTGAGCGTGTGCACGCCCGGCGAGCCGACCGTGTAGCCCGTGCCGGCGGTGAGCGTCAGGATCACCGTCTCGCCGCCGTCGTCGTCGGCGTCGTTCGTGACCGTGACCGGAATGACCGCGCCCGTGGCGCCGGACGTCACCGCCACGGTGCCGGTGAGCGCCTCATAGTCCGTGCCCGAGGCGGCCGTGCCGCCCACACTGTAGGTGAGTGTGATGTTCGACGGCGGCGCCGGCGAGAAGATCACCTGCACGTTGTGGACGCCCGCCGACTCCTCGGCCTTGCTCGACGCGGCGATCTGGAAGCGCGCCTCCGGCGTGCCGTCGTCGTCGTCGGCGATGGTGAACACATGCTCGATGCGGCCGCCGCGCGCGTAACCGGTACCCTCGCTGAGCGTCAGGATCACCGTCTCGGCGCCCTCGACTTCCGTGTCGTGCAGCACCGCCACCGGGATGTCCGCGTGGGTCGCGCTGGCCGCCACGTTCAGGGTGCCCGCGAGCGCCGTGTAGTCCGCGTCCGCCATCGCCGTGCCGCCCACCGTATAGGTGAGCGTAATGCCCGCCGTCAGCGCCGGCGAGAAGTTCACGCGCACGTTGTGGGTGGCCGCGCTCTCGCCGGCGCCGGACGACCCCGCCGCGAACGCCGCCAGCGGCCTGGCGGCCGCGCCGCCGTCGTTGTCGGTCACCACCACCACCGCCGACTTCGGGTCGCCCACCGCATACCCGTTCCTGGGGCGCACGGTGACCCGCACCGGGCCGCTCGGCTCGGCGGCGTTGTCGCCGGTGGTGGCGATGGTGAAGTCGTAGGTGGCCTGGTTGGCGGGGAACACCTGGACGCCGTTGTCGCCCTCGACCCCGTTGACGCCGCCCTGCAGAAAATCGGCGCCCGGTGCGTCCGCCACCCCGATGCTCACGATCGTCGTGCCGGAGAACGGCGGGTCCGCGTGCAGGGTGAACGACGCCGCCGTGCCCTCGGCGACCGCGGACCCGCCCGTGATGCTCACCGCGGGATCGCCGGCCGGGCCCACCGTCACCGCCACCGTGCCGGTCTCCGTGCCGTAGTCCGCGCCGGACGCGGTGAGGGTGACCGTCGCCGTATCGCCGTCGCTGCCGGCCGCCGCCGCGACCGTCACCGTTTGCGCCGCGCTCCAGAGGTTCGTGGCGCCGGTCGCGTTGAACGTGAGCGACGCCGGGGTCGGCGTCACGTCCGCGTCGTCCGACACCACCGCCACCGTCACCGCCCCGGTGGGCTGGGACGCCAGCGCCACCGTGAACGCGCCGCTGCCGCCCTCCGGCACCGTCAGCGGCCCGCCGGCGATGTCCAGGCCCTTCGTGTCGTCGTCCAGGATGGTGACGGTCGTCGTGGTGATCGCCCCGGCGGTCACGTTCGCCGGCAGGTTCGCCGTGTCCATGGCGATGATGATGGTCTCGTCGTCCTCGTCGACGTCGTCCGGGATGATGTCGTACGGGACGGCATGCCGCGCCGCCCCCGCCGGCACCGGGATCTCGGTGAAGGCCTCGTAGTCCTCCCCCGCCATGGCGGTGCCGGTCACGTCCACCGGAATCACCAGCGCCCGGCCGACCGGCGGGTCCACCACCACGGTCGCCCCGAGGCCGTGGTTCTCTTGGGAGAGGCCGGCCGCAATGGCGAACCCGACCGTCGTGGCCGTGGGCGAGTCCACGATGCCGAGCGTGGCCGTCCGGGCCGGGTCGTTCAGGCGCAGCGACAGCGTCTCCCGGCTCTCGGCGGTGTTGTCCTCCACGGCCGTCACGGACAGCGCCTCGGTCACGCGGATGGCCGAATCGAGCAGGGACTCGTCCACCGTGATCGCGGGCGCGGCGCCGGTAAGGCCGCTGCACGTGACCCCGGCGTTGCTGCCGCAGGCCAGCGCGTAGTCGCCCCGCTCCGCCGTGCCGCCCACCACGATCCGGTAGGTCGCCGTCTCGCCCGTCCCCAGCCGGTTGTTGCTGTCATGGAAGGAGAGGCTGTACCACCGCGTCCCGCCCTCCGGCAGGTCGTGGTTTTCAAGCGAGGTCAGGCTGGCCGGCGGCGCCTCGTCGTCGAACACCGTCACCGCCACCGTCGCCGAGACCGCGCCGTAGCCGCCGCCCGAGGCGGACAGCGTCAGCGCCGCGCCCTCGTCCGCCGCGTCCATGTCCTGCCCCGCGCTCACCGTCACCGTCTGCGCCGCGCTCCAGAGATCGGTGCCCGTCGGGTTGAACGTCAGCGTCGACGGGGCCGCCGTCACGTCGGCGTTGTTCGACGAGACGGCCACCGTCACCGCGCCCGTCGGCTGGCTCGCCAACGCCACCGTGAACGTGCCCATCCCGCCCTCCGTCACCGACAGCGTCCCGGCGGACAGCGTGAGCGCCTGGTTGGCCGGGTCGTCGATGTCGAACTCGGCCAGGGTGTCCGTCCCCGAGGCGCCGCCGTCGAGGTTCGTGCCGGAGTTGCCGTCCAGAGCGCCGAGGTCGACGTCGACCGTCTCGCCGCCCTCGCCGGCGCTGTCCGTGGCGGCGCTGAGCGTCAGGGTCACGGTGGTCGCCGTCGCGCCCGTGGCGGGCCCCGTGAACGTCACCCGGGGCTTGTTGCCCGCGTTGGTGTTGTTGAGGTCGTAACAGGCCACCCCCGTGGGCGGCGTGTTCGGGCAGGCGGTGGTGTAGTCGCCGTTGCGGGTGGCCGTCCCCCCAAAAGTGAGGGGCACGTCCAGCGCCTCGCCGTTCACCAGGCCCCGGCCCAGGGTAACCGTAAAAGTCTTCGTGCCGCCCTCGGTCACGTCCCCCGCGGCCCCCGCGAGGGTCACCGCCGTCGCGTCGTTGTCGGTGATGGTGATATCGACCTCGTCGTTCGCACCCGGATCGCTCCCCGAAGGCAGCGCGCCCAGTTCGATCACCACGGTCTCGTCCGGCTCGTCGGCGTTGTCGTCGGTGACCGCGAAGCTCGTCGTGCCGGACGCCGTGTTGTTGGCGATGCTGATCGAGGTCGCCACCGTGTAGTCGTTGCCCTGCGCGTCGGTGTCCGCCGTCTTTACCTGGATCGGGATGCTGAGCGGCCCGCCCGAGGTGTTGGCGGTATCGCGCGTCGCCGTGATCGTCAGTGCCGCGCCGCCCTCCGTGATGGCCCCGCCCCCCGACACCGACAGGTTCACTTTGGGGGCGTCGTCGTTCGCGATGGTGTGGGTGGCCGACCCGGCGGTCGTCGAGATGGTCACCTCCGCCGGCGTCGGGGTGGTGCCGCCGGTCACTCTTTCGAGGGTCAGGGTCACCGTCTCGTCGGGCTCCACGTCGGTGTCCCCGTGCACCCGGAGGTAATACCGGTGCACGCTGCTGATCGGCCACTGCCGGCCGACGGTGTTGGCGCACAGCTTGCCGCCCACGTTGGCGAAGGCGAGGTCCCCGCCGCCCACGTCCACGAGCTCGTAGTCGTTGCCGGGGCCCCAGGTCGCCGTGCCGGTCAGGCAGACGCCGATGTCGAACGTGGTGGCGTACGCCGGGGCGACGGTGAAGGTGATCTCGTGATCCGTGTAGCCCGGGGAGCCGGGGTCCCCTTCGTCCGCGGTCGCGGTCACGCTCATCGAGAGGGTGTGGCCGGTGGGGGTGTCGTCGTCACTCAGCACGATCTCCCCGTTGCCCGTGCGGCTGCCGGTGGCGCCGCCGCCCATGCCGGTGGCGGTCAGCTTCGGCGCATTGCCGGTCGAGACCCGGGGGATGTCCGCTGTCACCGTGTCGTCGGCGGTGTCCGCATCCTGGCGCGCGGCGAGCGTCACCGTCGCCGTGGTCCCGGTCGCGGCCCCGGCGGCGCCGGTGAAGGTCACCGTGGGGCTGGCGAAGCTGACGCCGCGCCCGGCCGGGGTCATGAGCGCCAGGTCAAAATCCGTGCCGTCCGCGCCGCCGTTGAAGGTGAGCGGCACGGCCAGGGTCTCGCCGTCGTACAGGCCGCGGCTCAGGGTCAGGGTCAGGGAGGCCTTGTCGGTGGTGTCGCCCTCGTCCGCGCTCGTGTCCGGGGTGGTCAGCGTCACGGTGGTGGCGTCGTCGTCGTTGACCGTCACCGTGGCCGAGCCGCTGCTGTGGGTGTAGCCCGTGCCATCTGCGACGGTCACCGTCACCGGGCCGTCGGGCTCGTCCTGGATTTCTGGCTCCCCCAGTCCTATTTGGTCTACCGTCGGGAGTGCGAAGTTTGCTGAGGTGGCGTTGGCGAGGATGAACTGGGTACGGGGGCCCTCATGTTGATCTCTCAAAAAATTCGCGTTGGGCGCGTCCGCCACGGTGAGGTTCACGGTCAGGTTGGCCATCGGGGCCGGGTTGGCGTTGACCCTGAAGATGGCCGTCGTGCCCTCGGTGACCGCATTGCCGCCGCTGATGGTGACCACCGGGGTGGTGGCCTGAACGTTGCTGACCTCGAACACCGGGGACAGGGCGTAGAACTCGTCGGAGATCCTTGTTTGTCCGGTGCTGCCGTTGTTTAGCGTTTGGCCATCCGCCGGACGTCCCCTCACGGCGAACGGGAATAGGCCCGTGCCAGCATTGCCAAGGTAGTGCGTGGCGTGCGCGGTACCGTCGTTCTCGCTGCCCGTAAAGACGTTTTGGACATTGTTGGCGCCGTTCTCGTCCCTGGCGCCGTAGTCGTCCCAGTTGCCGTCGTAGAAGTCCGCGTAGTCGTCGGCGAGCTGGTCGCCGTCGAGCCAGTAGATCGGCACGCCCGCGCCCGCGTCCTCGTGGTCGCCGGCGCCCATGTTCGCGGTGGCATCCCACATGTCGGTGTTGTCGCGCGCGTTCACGGTGGCGGTGGAGGCGACCGCCGCGAACCGGTCGCCGCAGCCGTCGGCGAGCGCCGGGGCACCGGCCTTGGCGGCGGTCCGCACGAAGGCGTTGTAGTCGGCGATGACGGCCGAGTCCCCTTTGCGCCTCGTTGATGTGACGAACAGCAGCCGGAACTTCCCGTTGAGGGCGACACCCGAGGGCTTCAGCGCCCAGCCCGTAGGCACCGGATAGGCGCCGCCCGCGTTGGCCGCCGCGCATCCGGGCAGGACCTCGTCGTCCGTGATCGTGAGCGCGTGCTCGCCGGTGGCGCCGATCAGGTAACCCGAGCCGGCGGACAGCGTCACCACGACCGCCTCGTCCCCCTCCGCGTCCGTGTCGTCGGTGACCGCCACCGCGATGTCCGCGGTCGTTGTGCCGGCCGTCAGGGTGACCGTGCCGGAGGGCGCGGTGTAGTCCGAGCCCGCCGTCGCCGTGCCGCCCAGGCGGTAACCGATGGTCAGGTTCTGGGTGGACGCCTTGGAGAGCTCCACCCGCACGTTGCGGGTGCCCCCGCCCTCGGCGATGGTCCCCGCGGCCGACGTGAAGCTCGCCACCGGGTAGTCGCCCTCGTCGTCGAAGATGGTGAAGGTCGCCGTGCCGGCGGTGCCCGATATGGCGACGCCCGACGGTGTGTCGGTGCGCGTGGTCAGGGTCAGGATCACCGTCTCGTCCATCTCGGCCCGGGTGTCGCCCTTCGGCCGGATGAAGTACTCGTTATTGGTCGCCGCTCCCGGGAACTGAAGGCCGTCCGCAAAGCAACGGGTGTCGAGATCGAAGCCATATGCGCTATCGTGCTGGTCAACCAACTCCCAGTCGTTGGTGCCGTCCGTGCTGTGCAGCGTCGCGGTTCCCGTGGCGCAGAGGTCCACGTTGAAGTTGTTGCCGGTCCACGCCGGCGATATGGAGAAGGTGACCCTGTGGCTCTGGGGGTCGGAGCCGTCCCCCTCGTAGCCGCCCGTGGACTCGAGGGTCATCGAGATGGTGTGCGTCGTCTGCGCCGCCCCGCCGGTTGCCAGGCCGGCCAGCAGCGGCAGGGCGAGCAGCGCGGCCGCCAGGGTGCGGCGCGGACGGCGGGCGGCGGTGCGCAGGCCGCCGTGGGCGAGGGAAAGTTCACTGCTGCCGGACGCGCGCCCGGCGGTGCGGGACGAGTCAGGCGGGGAGGTAAACGCGCGAACGCATCGCCGCCAGACGCCGCCCAGAATCACGGCTTGCGGCTTGCGGCTTGCGGCTTGCGGCTTGCGGCTTGCGGCTTGCGGCTTGCGGCTTGCGGCTTGCGGCTTGCGGCTTGCGGCTTGCGGCTTGCGGCTTGCGGCTTGCGGCTTGCGGCTTGCGGCTTGCGGCTTGCGGCTTGCGGCTTGCGGCTTGCGGCTTGCGGCTTGCGGCTTGCGGCTTGCGGCTTGCGGCTTGCGGCTTGCGGCTTGCGGCTTGCGGCTTGCGGCTTGTCATTATACGTTGATGGGCTGCCTGGGGACTGTCAACCCCTGCCGGCCAGGGAATCGCGACCCCCTCCGGCGCTCGACCGAACGCATGCCACCTCGGCTCCTGCAAAACGCCCGCACATTCTCTCCTGACGCCATCGACTATAGCGAAAAGACCCGAAGTCCGCCGCCGCAGGCACCCTTTTACACCAAACGGCGTTCCGGTGAAAGACGCGGACGCGTGCCCGGTATCTGGCCGGTACTTTCCGGCGCGCGCATCCGAGCCCCGCCGGGCGGCAAACGGATCCCTACGGCGCGATGCAGTCGGCCCACCGCTGCATGACCGGCCGGCGCTTGTCCAGGAGGTCGTCGCGGGCGTAGGCGGCCACCGTCGCCGAGCCCTCCACATGCGCGAGCGCAGTTGTGTGTTCCCCGCCGATGCGAAGATGAGCCTTTGAGGGCGCTGTCCAATGACGCGGAGCAAGCGCTGTTTATGTTCCCCGCTCGCGCGGGGATGGCCCTTGGTAGTCCGCCCGTTCAGTGTCGATCAAGACACTGCGGCCCTGGGAAACTGCCGGACGCCCCCATCAGCCCGTTGAACGCAACCAGCGCGCCAGCCGCTGACGCCAGGTTTGCGGGGGCGATAGGCAATCGGCGCAGATCACATACACGCCGTCGCGCGGCTCGTCGCCGATCAGGGCCAAGCGGTGCGTCTCGACGGCCCGGTATTCGTCATCGTAGAGGTGCCGGTCGCAGACGTGACAGGTGATGTCTTCGGTTTGTGTGTGGGCGGGCCATTGCCCGGCAACCCGCTTCACCTGGTATTCGGGCAGTCCGGCCGCGCGGAGGGCCGCAGTGCGTTTTATGTTGTCTCTCCTCATTTGTTACGGCGTGCGCAACTCCCAGGGGGTGCGTGCTCTTGCTTCACTCATTGATGCGGTCCTTGCTGTTCGGCCTCATTGTTGTGTGAGGTCGGATATCCTAGCACCAACGAAAGATCACACCCCGGCCGCGCCCATCCCGCCGGTCCTCGAAATCGTCTCTATTCGGCGCTGGCCGCGGCCGGGTGCGCAAGCTCCTGAACATGGCCGCCCTGAGCGCCGTCCAGCACAATCCGGACCTGTCCCGCGTCTCCGGCCAACTCCGCGAGCGCGGCAAGCCGGGCAAGGTCGCGCTGACCGCCGTCATGCGCAAGCTGATCGTGCTCGCCTACTCGCTGCTGAAGGAAGACGCGAGTGGATGCCTCCGGTCCTCTGCCCGAGCGCCGAAACATGACGGTCAGCCGCCGCGCGCAGTCGCCCGCCCGAGGCGCGGATCGCACTTCCGTGCCGACGCAGGACACCCTGCCGCAGCCAGCGCCGCACCACCCCCGTCACGTATCGCGTTGCACCCGCTATGGCAGGGCGCTTCGCCTGCCCGGCCATAGCGGGTGCACGCGCTCTCCAGCCGTTCACGCACACATTTGCACGCACTACCCGCTGTCGCCCATAATTCCACCCACTTACCCGCCAGCTCTGACCGGAGCGGCGACGTTGGACCGCAAGGTCCTAGCTACACCAGAGAAGCGGCGCACCGACGCCTGAACCGGGGCACCCGTACGCGGCTCCGGCGCGTGAAGACGCGGCAAGTGCCAGGTGACACGAAGCGTACCGGGGGCGACGGCGGCCTCCGGCGCGGCGACATCCGCGCGAGCGTGAACCGGGGACACCCGGCCAGCGCAACGCCGACTGGCCCTAAACCGACTCCCCGCCGGCCACGGGGACGTGCCTGACCGAAGGCAGTTACCACGGGGCGACCGCACGGCTCCCAGAACGCAGCGATCCTGCGACAGTGCGGCAGGAGGCCACCCACGCCTCCGGCGGGTCACGCCCGCGAAGTCGCGCCGGGCGGTCCCGGCAACACACCGTTTGGGCCACAAGCCCATAGCAGCAAGCAACCCGATGCGATCCATCGGCGCTTCCAGGCGTCCATGCGTGTTTCGTGACGAACGCAACGTGGACCGGATGCGGCAGAAGCATCCCGCGCGGCTACACAGCGCGACAACCACCTGCAACGGCGAGAACGGTCCCGGCCGTGTCCAATGGACAGAACGGGGGCGAGTCGGGAGAGGAACGCCACGGCGATTCCGATCCCGCTGAGCCGCGTCGATCCGGACGTTTCGAGAGAAGCGTTGGAACGCGGCAACAGTTCTTACGGACCGCCGGATCACCACGCACGTCCTGCGCTCGGAGGTACGCACATGGGACAGCGCCGGTCGAGGCTCGACCGCCATGCAGCCGAACTGCTCGCCCTGCGGCGGGCCGGGGCCTCGATCGCCCAGTTGACCCGCTGGCTGCGCTTCGAGCGCGACACCGTCGTCGCGGCCACCACGGTCGGGCGCTGGTTCCGCAACATGCACGCACGCCGTTTCGACAACCTCGACCTGGCCGACTGCTTCGACGCCGCCGCCGCGCTCGACGAACTCCGGGTCCGCGACCGGGAGCTGCGGTTTCCGCGCCTGGCCGTCTCGTGCATCGACGAGTACGGCTACCACGTTCTCCGACTGCGGGCGGAGGGGGCGACCATCGGCGAGTGCCACCGGGTACTGCGCGACGAGCACGGGCTGCGCGTCGACCGCTCCACCGTCTCCCGCTGGCTGCGCAAGCACGCCAATGGCGCGGCGTAGGCGTCCCCGCCGCGGCCGGGACCAGCCGCGCCACCGGTTCCGCTCGCGGCCCGGCAACCCGGGCAAGCAGGCGGCGGCCATCATGAAACGCCTGCAGGGCGGCCGCGTCCGGTCGGTCGGCACCGCGAGGAACTACCAGCAGCGCCTCGTGCAGATCGCGGCGCGGCTCGACGTGTCGCTCACCGCGCTGACGCCTGAAGGCGCCGTCGCCTACCTGCAACGCCGCGCCGCCGAAGTGGGCCAGAAAACGCTGGACATGGAGCGCCAGGCGATCCAGGCCATGATGCTCGACGTCACACTGCGGATGGCGCCCGGACAGACGCTGCCCGTGGTCAAGTCCGCAACGCCGCAGCACCTGAAGCCCCGCGCCTACTCGCCCGCCCAGGTCCGCGCGATCGTCGCACGCCAGGACCCCCGCAACGCGCTCGCCACGGAGATCGTGTACGCCTCGGGGGTCCGTGCGCACGAACTGCTCACGCTCGGCCGACCGGCCGAGCAGCCGCCCGACGACCGGCGTGGCCAGTCGCGGCTCACCGGCACCGCCGCCGAAGGCATGAAGTTCGCCGGCCGGGACGGCGTGGTCTACACCGTCGTGGGGAAGGGCGGCCTGGTACGCGAGGTGCTGCTCCCACACGATCTCGCCGAGCGCCTTGAAGCGCGCCGCCTCGACGCTCCCGAGCGCGTCATCGACCGCGGCGTCCGTTACCTCCAACGCTACGATCTCGGCGGCGGCCACGCGTTCAGCACGTCATTCTCGCGCGCCAGCATCGAGGCGCTGGGCAAGAGCCGAGGCGCGCACGGCATGCGCCACGCGTACGCCCAATCCAGGATGCGGGAGCTCATGCACCACGCCGAACACCGGCTGGCGCTCGCCATCGTCTCGGAGGAACTCGGTCACCTGAGGCCCGACGTCGTGCACCTGTATCTGCGTTGACCACCCGCCGGCGTTCCAGTCGAACGCCATCCGCCGTGCCGTCCCCGTGAATGGAATTCACCCAGCCTGACGGACGTGCTCGCCCGGCAACCCGGCTACGCCGGGTCCTGCACTGCGTTGCGGCCCTGCGGGTGCCCGGCCTGCGCGCGCCCGTCCGACTTCGGGGCATTCCATTCAATGCCGGAGTCGCAGCATGACCACCACTACCACCACCGCCACTACACCCGACTGCAACCACTGCCGCCGCCGTCCCGCCGCGCCGGACCGGAAGCGATGTCGGCCATGTCTCGACAAGGCGGCTGCCAACTCCCGCAAGCGCTACGCCAGGCTCGCCGCCAAGTTCGCCTGCACACGCTGCGGACGGCGTCGCGCCATGCCCGGCGAGTCGCGCTGTTCCGACTGCGCGCACACGCCGCCGAAATCGTGGCCGCGGCTGATCCGCGCTTGGTACATCGAGACCGTCGGCGGCTGCGAGCTCGGACCGTACGGCGACGAACTCGAAGCCCACGCCGACGCCGTCATGCGCCGCATCGAGCGCGAATTCGGTGAGTACGCCGTCTACGCCCGCACCGAACTCGACGGCACGCCGGACCTCGACGACCTCCGCACGCGCATGTCCTTCGAGATCGGCTGAGCGCGCGACCGGCCACGCCGTCGCTGCCACCTCCAACCTCCACCCGCGTCAATGGTCAAACAACGTGGGAAATCCCGCACTGATCCACCACGATTTAAGCGGGAAACCCGTCGTCAAACTACGCCCGCAGCAACACGGCGACCGTCAGTTCCGTGGTGCGCCGCCGAGGTGGTCGCTCCATGCCTGCATGACGGGCCGCCGCTTCTCGAGGAGATCGTCGCGCGCGTAGGCGGCCACCGTCTTCGAGCCCTCGACGTGCGCCAGCGCGAACTCGGAAAGCAGTTCGTCCACGCCCTCGTGGCGCGCCCAGTCCTTGAAACTCGATCGGAAGCCGTGTGCCGTGCCATTGATGTCCACCTTCCGCAGTGCATTCGCCAACGCCGTCGCGCCGAGCTTCCTGCCGCACGGGCCGGGGAAGACCAGATCCCCGTGGCCGTTCGTCTCGCGCGCGTCTTCCAGCACCGCCAGGGCGCCGGTGGACAGCGGCACCCGGTGGGGCCGGTAGCGCTTCATGTGCGCCTCCGGCACCGTCCACACCGCCGCCTCGACATCGAACTCGTCCCAGGTCGCGCGTCGCACCTCCGCCTGCCGCGCCGCCGTCAGCACCCCGAACCGGAGCGCCAACTGCAGACCGCGGGGGATGCGCGGGTGCGCTTCCACCTTGGCGAGCGCGTCCGCCACGTCGGCGAAGTGCAGCGCCGGGTGGTGGCGCACCGCCGCCGCCTTCGGCAGCGCGCGCATCACCGTCTCCACGATCGCCCGGCCGCTACCGGCCGGCTCGCGCAGGTTCTCCACCTCCGCCCACTCCAGCACAGCCACGATGCGGCCCGCCACCAGGCGCACCGTGGCGTGCTTGCCGGCCAGCGCCAGAGGACGCAGCACCCGCTTCACGTCGCTGGTCGCCACCGCGCCCACATGCATGGTGCCCATGGCGGGCAACACGTAGGCGTCCATCGACGAGCGCCAGTCGCGGGCCGTCTTCGAGGCCGTGCCGCGCCGCCAGGTTTCCACCTTCTCCGCCATGGCACGGGGCTCGGCTTCCGCGAACGAGATGGTGCGCGCGCGGCGCGGGTCGCCGCCGGTGCGCGCCACGGCGCGGTTGTCGGCCGCGATGCGCCGCGCGTCGGCGAGGCTCACCAGTTCGGCGTTGCCGAGGCCGATGTCGACCCGGCGGCCGTGGATCATGATGCGCTGCACCCAGGAGCGGGAGCCGCTGTCGCGGACCCGCAACATGAGGCCGTTGCCGTCCACGTAGCTGCCGGGGCCGGCGTGGCGTACCATCTGGGCTGAAAGGGCGTTGCGATTGAGCTTCGGCATGGGACTGGGACACGTTTCCTGGCTGGAAACACAGTATACAATGATCGAAATTGGCTTACAACGCGTCCCACAAAGATGGGCGGCAACCGTTGGCGTCGAATGACACGGGATGGCGCCTCTTTGCACACACCGGATAAGACTTATCTAGTTGATAAACAACGTTATTTACCGACGACCGGGAGCGCATACCGTTGCAGAGAAACGCAGACCATCCTACTTCAAACGCTTGTACGGCGCAGGCTCCTAACCCGACCTATTCGTGAATGGACGTAGCGAGGCTGGCAAGAGTAGTGAAAGCGCTGGGTGCACGGACGCGTGCTGCAGCACGTTGAGCGCGCGCAGGCGTGCTTGACAGCACGTTGAGCACGCGGCGGGAGTACGCCCAGCGATTTCGCTGCTATTGACTGCCGCAGTAGTTCATTCATGAATAGGTCGGGCTAAGGCAACACAGGGAGAAACAATGAGGCGTATCGCGGTTTCAGGAGCCGCCGGGCGCATGGGGCGTACCGTGGTCCAGGCGGTGGCGGAGGACGACGCCCTGCAACTCGGCGCGGCGGTGGATCGACCGGGCATCTCGCTGATCGGCGCCGACGCCGGAGAAGTCGCCGGTGTGGGCAGCCTCGGCGTACCCATCGTCGATTCGCTTGCCGCTGTCGCGGATGCCTTCGATGTGCTCATTGACTTCACCGTGCCGGCGGCAACCCTGCAGGCGGTGGAGGTCTGCCGGGCGGCAGGCAGACAGGCGGTCATCGCCACCACCGGCATTGGCGCGGGGGGAACCGCCGCGATTCGCGAGGCGGCGGCCGATATCGCCATCGTCATGGCGCCCAACATGAGTGTCGGCGTCAATCTCGTTTTCCGCCTCACGGAACTCGCGGCCCGGGTGCTTGGCGAAGACACCGACATCGAGATCATCGACCTGCACCACCGTCACAAGATCGATGCTCCGTCCGGTACCGCAGTGCGCCTAGGCGAGATCGTGGCGGAAACGGTCGGCAGGGACCTCGACGAAGTGGCCGTCTACGGGCGCGAAGGCGATACCGGCGCCAGGGACCGGCGCACCATCGGCTTCGAAACCATTCGCGCCGGCGATGTCGTCGGCGAACACACGGTACTTTTCGGGGGCACGGGCGAACGGGTGGAAATCACCCACCGCGCCAACAGCCGCATGAACTTCGCCCTGGGTGCGCTGCGTGCCGTGCGCTTTCTTGAAGCCAAGACCAGCGGCCTCTACGACATGCAGGACGTGCTCGGCCTCTGACTCCGCGGCCGAACGCCCGGCGTTCCGGGGCGGCGGCACCCCACAGGGCGCACCCACCTCGCCGCTTGCCGTGGCGGCCGCGGTTCCGTTTGGCTAAGCTGCCGCTTCACTTTTCCAGCGCCGGCACCGCCCATGAACAATCGTCAGGTCGTCATCGACTCTTTGCCCGAAGACAAGCTATCCGTGGACAACTTTGCGTTGCGCAGCGACTCGGCCCCGGAACCGGGCGAGGGAGAGATGCTGTGTCGAACCCTGGCGCTTACCGTCGGCGCCGGGCAGCGGGCCGGGCTGCAGGGCAGTGCCGGCTATGCCGGCGCGCCGAAGGCCGGCGTGGTAATGGGCGGTACCGGCGTATGCCGCGTGGAACGGTCGAATGTCGACGACGTGGCCGAGGGATCGCTGGTCGTCTGTCAGTCCGGCTGGCAGGACTACTCCGTACACCAGGCGTCCGCGGTGCGGGGGGTGGATTCGCAGGACGATCCTGCGCATCACCTCGGGGTCTACGGCACCAACGGGCTGACGGCCTATTTCGGCCTGTTCGACATCGGTGAGCCGCAGCCGGGCCAGACCGTCGTCGTCTCCGCCGCCGCCGGTTCCGTCGGGCACCTAGTGGGCCAGATGGCCGGGATTGCCGGGTGCCGCACGGTGGGCGTCGCGGGTGGCGAGGAGAAATGCCGGCTGCTTACGGAGAAGCTGGGGTTCGATGCCGCGGTGAACTATCGCTCACCGGACTACCGCCACGAGTTCCGGGAAGCCTGTGAAGGCGGCATCGACATCTACTTCGACAACACCGGCGGCGAGATACTCGGCAGTGCGCTCAGGCGCATGAACCGGGGCGGGCGCATCGTCTGCTGTGGCGTGGTCTCGCAGTACGATACGAGCAATCCGGCGCCGGGGCCGCGCGGCGTTCCGGGCCTCCTGATCAATCGCCGGGCACGCATGGAAGGCTTCCTCGTCTTCGACTTCGCCGAACGATTCGGCGAGGCCATCGACAGGATGAGGGGTTGGGTGAACGGGGGTCGGCTCAAGCCCCTGAACGACGAGTTTCACGGCCTCGAGGAAGCGCCCCGCGCTTTCGTCGACCTGCTGGCCGGCGGCAACGTCGGGACTCGCATCGTGCGTGTCGTGGGCTAGACGAATCGAACGAATCGGCATTCGCACTGGTGAGGTGCCTGCCGTAGTGCTCCGGCGATTGCTTGTTCCCATCCTGGCCGCCGTTGTCCTGACCGCCGGCTGCGGCCGGGATTCGGCGGGTGACCACCAGCCGCCGGAACCTGCCGATCTGGTGCTGCTCGGCGGCAAGGTTGTTTCCGTGGACCCGGCGTTCGGCGAGGCCCGGGCAATCGCAGTGGACGGATATCGAATCGAGGCCGTGGGCGACGATGCGGCCATCAGCGCCTACATTGGTCCGGAAACCGAAGTCATCCAGCTGAACGGCCGCCTCGCCGTGCCGGGCTTCATCGAGGGCCATGGCCACTTTCTCAGCCTGGGCCGCGCCAGGGAGATTCTGGACTTTTCCAACGCCGCCAACTGGGAAGAGATCGTCGGTCAGGTTGCCGCAGCCGCACGGGAGGCCGAACCCGGCGCCTGGATCTTCGGGCGCGGCTGGCATCAGGAGAAGTGGTCGAGAGCGCCCGTGCCCAGCGTGGACGGAATGCCGGTGAACACCGGCCTGAACGCGATTGCCGCGAACAATCCCGTCTATCTCACCCACGCCAGCGGCCACGCCGCCCTGGCGAACGATGCAGCCCTTCTTGCAGCCGGAATTGGCGGCGATACCCGCAACCCGGCTGGTGGAACCATCGTGCGAGCGGACGATGGCCGGGCTACGGGCCTGTTGCGGGAAAACGCCCAGTCGCTGGTCGAAGACGCCATCGGCCGCCACGAAGCCGATGCCGGGGACGCCGCGGCAGAGGCGGTCACCAGGCGGCGCGTGCGCCTGGCGGGCGAAGAAGCGCTGCGCTTTGGAATTACTTCGTTCCAGGATGCGGGCGCTTCCTTCGCCACCATCGACCGGTTGCGCCGGCTGGAGGAGGAAGGCGCCTTGCCGGTGCGCCTCTACGTCATGGTCCAGGGCGAAAGCAACCAGGCGCTTGCCAACCGTCTTCCGGACTACCTCATGCGCGCCGAGGGCAATGACTTTCTGACCGTTCGCTCTATCAAGCGCCAGATCGACGGCGCCCTGGGCGCCCATGGCGCCTGGCTACTGACGCCCTATGCCGACCTGCCTGACAGCACCGGACTGGTGCTCGAACCGGTGGCCGAGGTCGAAGCGGCGGCGCACATCGCCCTTGCCGCCGGATTTCAGGTCAATACCCACGCCATCGGCGACCGGGCGAACCGGGAGGTTCTTGACCTGTACGAACGGGTCTGGCGCGAGGCGGGGGCCGCGGGGCCTGTCCTGCGCTGGCGCATCGAGCATGCCCAGCATATCCACGCCGCGGACGTTCCCCGATTCGGGCAGCTTGGCGTCATTGCCGCGGTACAGGGCATTCACTGCACCTCGGACGGACCCTGGATTCCGGCCCGCCTCGGCAATGACCGGGCTGAACGCACGTCGTACCGATGGCGTGACCTGCTCGATGCCGGGGCTGTCCTGAACAACGGCACCGACGTGCCGGTGGAGCCCATCGATCCCGTCGCGTCGTTTTTCGCCTCGGTGAGCCGGAAGATGGACAGCGGCGAGAGGTTCCACCCCGGTCAGGCCATGACCCGGGCGGAGGCTCTCGAGAGTTACACCCTGGGCAATGCCTACTCGGCCTTCGAGGAACACCTGAAAGGGTCCATCACCCCAGGAAAATACGCCGATATCGTCGTGTTATCACAGGACATATTGGCGATTGCCGACGACGACATACCCGCAACGCACGTCGACTACACCATTGTGGGCGGCGAAATTCGATATGAGCGCCTGTAACGGTGAAACTTGCTCGTGAAATGAGCCGCAGGGTCGGCTAGAATGGGTATCCCAAAAAGGCGAGGTCGAGTACATCGATCTCGCCTTTTTGCAACGGCGGTTGGTGCTGCGGCTGGCGGGCGCCGATCAGGGTGTGACGAGGCGTCTCCAGTTGGTACCAGCGTTACTTGCTCTTGAAGACGGCAGCCTGTTCAGCGGGCGATCGATCGGCGTTTCGGGCATGGCCGTTGGCGAGGTGGTATTCAATACCGCGATGACGGGTTATCAGGAGATCCTCACCGACCCGTCCTACGCCCTCCAGATCGTCACCCTAACCTATCCCCAGATCGGCAACACCGGCGTCAATCGCGAAGACGTTGAATCCGGCAAGGTCTGGCCTGCGGGGCTCGTCATCCGGCAGACGCCGCGGCGCGCGAGCAGTTGGCGCGCGGATGTCACGCTCGAGGAATACCTCGTCGATGAAAAGGTCGTCGCGATCGCCGATGTGGATACCAGGCGCCTGACGCGCCTCATTCGCGAAAAGGGCGCGCTGGCGGGCTGTATCGCGGCGGGCCCGGACGCGGACGAGGCGGCGGCGCTGGCCGCGGCGCGCGAGTTTCCCGGCCTGCAAGGGATGGACCTTGCCAAGGTCGTCAGCCGCGTCCGGCCGGAAGAATGGCGCGAGGGGGCCTGGAGCCTGGGCGAAGGGTATGGCGCGCCGGACCAGTCCCGGTTCCACGTCGTGGCCTACGACTTCGGCGTAAAGCGCAACATCCTGCGGCTGCTCGCTTCCCGCGGATGCCGGGTAACCATCATTCCGGCCACGTCGACGGCGGATGAGGCGCTCGCCCACGAACCTGACGGCATCTTCCTGTCCAATGGCCCCGGCGACCCGGAACCCTGCGACTACGCCATCCGCGCCATCGAACGGCTCATGGACGAGGGGCTCCCGGTATTCGGCATCTGCCTCGGCCACCAGCTCATGGCGCTCGCCAGCGGCGCGAAAACCGTCAAGATGCCGCACGGCCATCACGGCGCCAACCATCCGGTGCAGGACCTCGGCAGCAGGCAGGTCATCATCACCAGCCAGAACCACGGGTTCGCGGTGGACGAGGCGACCCTGCCGAACTGCCTGGAGGCGACGCACGTTTCCCTTTTCGACGGCACCCTTCAGGGCATCCGGCGCACAGACCGCCCGGCGTTCGGTTTTCAGGGGCATCCGGAAGCGAGCCCCGGCCCACAGGACTGCGCGTACCTGTTCGACCGGTTCGTTGCACTGATGGGCGAAGCGAATGCCTAAACGCACGGATCTCGAATCCGTACTGATACTGGGCGCGGGCCCCATCGTCATCGGCCAGGCCTGCGAGTTCGACTACTCCGGCGCCCAGGCCTGCAAGGCGCTCAGGGACGAGGGCTACCGCGTCATCCTGGTCAATTCCAACCCCGCCACCATCATGACCGACCCGGCCATGGCCGATGCGACCTATATCGAGCCGGTGGAATGGAAGACGGTGGCGAAGATCGTCGAGGCCGAACGGCCGGATGCGCTGCTGCCGACCATGGGTGGGCAGACGGCGCTGAACTGCGCCCTCGATCTCGTCAGGGAGGGGGTGCTGCGGCGCTTCGAGGTCGAATTGATTGGAGCGAGCCAGGACGCCATCGACAAGGCGGAAGACCGCGAGCGCTTCGACCGCGCCATGAAGAGCATCGGGCTCGAGACGCCGCGCTCCGCCATTGCGCACAGCATCGAGGAAGCCATGCAGGTGCAGAACCGGCTGGGCTATCCCTGCATCATCCGGCCCTCCTTCACCCTCGGCGGCAGCGGCGGCGGAGTGGCCTACAACCGCGAGGAATTCCTGGAAATCTGCGCCCGGGGCTTGGACCTCTCGCCAACCACCGAACTGCTGATCGACGAGTCGCTGCTCGGCTGGAAGGAGTTCGAGATGGAGGTGGTGCGCGACTCCAGGGACAACTGCATCATTGTCTGTTCCATCGAGAATTTCGACCCGATGGGCGTACACACCGGTGACAGCATCACGGTGGCGCCGGCGCAGACGCTGACCGACAAGGAATATCAGTTGCTGCGCAACGCCTCCATCGCCGTGCTGCGGGAGATCGGCGTCGACACCGGCGGGTCCAACGTCCAGTTCGCCATTCACCCGGAAAGCGGGCGCATGGTCGTCATCGAGATGAACCCCCGGGTGTCGCGCTCATCGGCGCTGGCCTCGAAAGCCACCGGGTTCCCCATCGCCAAGGTGGCCGCGAAGCTGGCGGTGGGGTACACCCTCGACGAACTCGAAAACGACATTACCGGCGGCGTCACCCCGGCTTCTTTCGAACCGAGCCTGGACTACGTGGTCACCAAGATTCCGCGCTTCACCTTCGAGAAGTTCGAACAGGCAGACCCGCGGCTCACCACGCAGATGAAGTCGGTAGGCGAGGTGATGGCCATCGGGCGTACCTTCCAGGAGTCGCTGCAGAAAGCCTGCCGCGGGCTGGAGACGGGCCGAACGGGCCTCGACCCGCTGCTTGCCACGTCGACCCCGAGACAGGTGCGCTCGATCCTCCGGCGCGAACTCAGGGCCGCGGGCGCTGACCGGCTGTGGTACATCGCCGATGCGTTCCGTGCCGGGTGGTCGCTTGAGGACATTCAGCAGCAGACCGCCATCGATCCCTGGTTCCTGGCCGAGATCGAAGACCTGGTCGCCACCGAACGGGAACTGGCCGGGCAGAGCCTGGGTTCGCTGGATGCCGAACGCTGGTATGAACTCAAGCGCAAGGGGTTCTCCGATGCGCGTCTGGGAGTGTTGCTGGGCGCCGGCGAGGAGGAGGCGCGGCAGGCGCGGCAGGCGTGCGGCATCCGGCCCGTCTATCGCCGGGTCGACACCTGCGCCGCCGAGTTTCCCGCCGCCTCCGCCTACATGTATTCCACATACGAGCAGGAATGCGAAGCCAATCCGTCGAACAGGAAGAAGATCATGGTGCTCGGCGGCGGCCCCAACCGGGTGGGCCAGGGAATCGAATTCGACTACTGCTGCGTGCACGCGGCGCTGGCGATGCGCGAGGACGGGTACGAGACCATCATGGTCAACTGCAACCCGGAAACGGTTTCCACCGACTACGACACGTCCGACAGGCTGTACTTCGAGCCGGTCACGCTAGAAGACGTGCTGGCGATCGTGGATGTGGAGCAGCCGAGCGGTGTCATCGTCCAGTTCGGCGGGCAGACGCCGCTGAAGCTGGTGGACCAGCTCGAGAAGTCGGGCGTGCCGATCATCGGTACCAGCGCGGATGCCATCGACCGGGCCGAAGACCGGCAGCGCTTCCAGGCGCTGCTGCAGACGCTCGACCTGAAACAACCCTCGAACCGCACAGCCACCGGCATCGACGACGGCGTGGCGGGCGCGGGCGAGATCGGCTACCCGATCGTCGTGCGGCCGTCCTATGTGCTGGGTGGGCGCGCCATGGAGATCGTCTACAACGAGGACGAGCTGGCCCGCTACCTGCAGGGGGCCGTCGACGTCTCCAACGACTCGCCGGTGCTCCTCGACCGCTTCCTGGACCAGGCCATCGAGGTCGACGTCGATGCGGTGAGCGACGGCAAGCAGGTGCTGATCGGCGCGATCATGGAACACATCGAGCAGGCCGGCGTCCATTCCGGAGACTCCGCCTGTGCCCTGCCTCCCTACCGGTTGGGGCCGGAAATCCAGAACCGCGTTCGCGAACAGGTCCAGCTCATGGCGCTGGAGCTGGGTGTGGTGGGCCTCATGAACGTGCAGATCGCCATTCAGGGCGACGACATCTTCGTACTGGAGGTCAATCCGCGGGCATCGCGCACTGTGCCGTTCGTTTCCAAGTGCATCGGCTTCTCGCTGGCCAAGGTGGCGGCGCGCTGCATGGCCGGCATCAGCCTCGAGGACCAGGAAATCACGAGCGAGGTCGTTCCCTCCTGCATCAACGTCAAGGAATCGGTCTTTCCGTTCAACAAGTTTCCGGGGGTGGACCCCATTCTCGGGCCGGAGATGAAGTCAACGGGCGAGGTGATGGGCGTGGGCGACAGTTTCGGAGAGGCATTCTCCAAGGCTTCGCTCGCCGCGGGAGAGCGGTTGCCGGACGGCGGCCGGGCACTGATCAGCGTCAAGGATTCGGACAAGCCGAGCACGGCGGCACTGGCGAAGGAACTGCAGGATCTGGGCTTCAAGCTCGTAGCGACCCGGGGCACCGCCCAGCTGATCGAGGCTGAAGGCATCGAGTGCGCCACGGTGAACAAGGTGACCGAAGGCCGGCCCGATGTCGCCGACATGCTCAAGAACGAGCAGATCGACCTGATCGTCAATACCACCGAAGGCCGCCAGTCCATCGCCGATTCGGCGGTCATCCGCCGGCTCGCGCTGTTGAAGAAAGTATGCTACACCACGACCCTGGCGGGTGGTGAAGCCGTGAGCATCGCCATTCGTCACCAGCGTCGTCTGGACCTCGAGGGTGGTCCGGCAACCGTACGCCGCCTGCAGGACGTGCACTCGGCCCTGACGTCGCGATAGATAAACCTTTGGTTCGCGGTTCAGACGGGTCCGGGACATGACGATACCCATGACCGTTGAGGGCGCTCAATCCTTGCGGGACGAACTCCAGCACCGCAAGTACGAAATGCGCACCGAGATTGCCCACGCGCTCGCCGCGGCCCGCGAGCATGGCGACCTCAGGGAGAACGCCGAATACCACGCGGCGAAGGAACAGCAGGGATTCAACGAAGGCCGCATCGAAGATATCGAAAGCAAGCTCGCGAACGCGCAGGTCATCGATGTGTCCAGGATTCCGCCGGGGGAGAAGGTCGTGTTCGGCGCCACGGTTACGCTGCTGAGCGAATCCGGAGACGGGACCGAAAGCACCCGCTACAAGATCGTCGGTGAGGACGAGGCCGACCTCAAGGAAGGCAAGATATCGGTGATGTCCCCCATCGCCCGGGCCCTGATCGCGAAGACGATCGGTGATGTGGTTGTGGTAACCGCGCCGGGCGGCGACATGGAATTCGAGATCGCGGGTGTGGAGTACATCTGAATCAAGCGAACCCGACCAGAGGTTGACGTGTCGTGGGCAGCGGATCCAGCAGACGCTGGCTGAGTCGTCAAAGACGCGACCCGTATGTCAAGGCTGCCCGCCGTGAGGGTCACCTGTCCCGGGCGCACTACAAACTCCAGCAGCTCGACCGTCGATTCAGGCTGTTCGAGAAACATCATTGGGTACTGGAGCTGGGCGCTGCACCGGGCGGCTGGACCGCCTGGCTGGCACAGTGCCTGACGCGCGGGCGCATCGTCGCCGTCGACCCGTTGCCGGTGGCGCTGAGTGCGGCCAATGTCGAAGTCGTGCAGGGGTGTCTGGGCGATCCGGACGTCGACCGGCGCCTTGCCCGCATCCTGGCTCGTGACGGCGAGACTGCTCCCGCGGGCGTAGACCTTGTATTGTCGGATATGGCCCCCAATATCTCCGGCATACGCGCCACGGACCAGGCCAGGGCCATGGAACTGGCGGAACTCGCGAGCGGAGCCGCGTTCAGGTGGCTGAAACCGGGCGGCTCCCTGGTGGTCAAGGTCTATCAGGGCGACGGCATCGAAGACTGGCTGCGGGAAACCCGGCGCCGGTTCGGCCGTGTCCGGGTTGTGAAACCGCCGGCGTCGCGTCCCGAGTCGCGTGAAAACTATGCGGTAGCCCGTGACTATCGCGGCGCCTGGGAGCCTGCGCCGTAGGAAGTGGCGAAAGCGGATTTGCAGGCGTGAATTCATACGGCGTAGCCGCGTACGCTCAAAAAACCCCATAAATATCGCGCACTTACGGGCTTAGCACCTAGTCGATCCCACTACGGATCACCTTCCCGATCCGCGATGTCACGGCGCCCCTCGCGGCGGCCCGGCACGGCTTGATGCCTTACCAACCGACACGCTCGACATCTTAGTCCATTCACCGATGGGCGTCCCGCCGCGGTGCATCGCAGCCCGCCGCCGGGGCCGAGTCAAGGGCCACCAGGGCGCCCGGCTACGCCGGGCGCGCACCCTTGACACGACGAAGGCGGCACCACGCTGAACGCCGGGAGCGGCGAGCGCCCCTCCTGGCGCGTCGTGCGCGGCCGTGGTGGGTGTTGCTGGTGTGATGCATATGTTTTCGCAAGGTTCCGACAAAAGAGCCTCAGCGGCGTTGACAGACGATTGTGGGCGGTGCCGCCAGGGGCGGCCCGTGCTCTATCGCCAAGGCGACCAAGCCCGCTGGCGCGGTCTTGTCCCTGACGGGTAACGATCACTACCGCTTCCGCCCTCCGGGCGGTGAGACCGCCACGACCGTACCAGCGTAGACGATCCGACCGGCAGACCGCCTGGCCGAGTCGGACGACAACCCGGTAGACCACAGCCGCCCGCTCCGCCCGGTGCGCCGGCCGCCGCATGGATCGGCGTCAGCGCCGTCAACGACAACAACACGTCGTCCGTCGTCTGCCCGCCAGCGTGTCACGCGTGCTCCGGCGGTCAACCCGCAGGGCGGGTTCTCCGCGTGCTCCGACCTCGCTGGCGCGAGGTGACCGCCCTGCGCGCGCGTGCCGGCCGTTCAGGCACCGACGCACACCGCGTCGCAACCCTGAAACGGAGAACACCATGGACCTTTCAACCCTCATCGCCCAGTGGAGCGGCAAGACCCCACCGGGCTTCGTCCCGCCCGCCGTCCTTTCCGCGAAACCACCACGATGTCAGCAGCGGCGCTGCAAGCGGCCATGCGCGGTCAAAGCCAACGGGGAGTGGGCGCGCTCCTGTCAAAAATGTCTGGATCGTCGAGCGGCAAGTTGCCGAAGAAGGCGCGCCGCGAAGACCGCAGAAGGCGGCTGCAGCAGATGCGCGTATCGCCAACGGCTGGCGGGCGACTTCCTCTGCCAGCGGTGCCGAGACGATCGCGACCGGGGGCGCGCGCAGAAGCGCCAGGACGCCATCGACGCGGCAGCCATCGACGAGCTCGCGGCCCAGCCCGAACGCGTCCACAAGGCGAGCAACCTCGATCTTGGCATTAGCCCTTGGAACGGGCGACCGGCGCCTGAAGCCTCGGCAGCATACTGGAGTCCGCTGCCAGACCCCGAGCCGCCTTCGGAACAGGGATGGCGCTGGTCGCTGATGAACGGGAAGCTGCACCACCGGTACTGATTCCGCGCAGTCGCGGCGGAGGCGCAGCGACTCTTCGGTCCTTGCGCCTCCTGCCGCTCCGTCGGCTGACCCGGACTACAACCTGCCGCCGACCGGCCACGCGCCGACGACCTTCCTCCCGCGCCAACGCAACGCCTTCACAGCCGGGACCAGCCCGATGTCTGCCGCCACGATCACGTAGACGCCCACCTGCGGCTCCGACCACGCCAGGTTCACCGCGTCAATGGCCATCTTGATGCACACCCCGTGCGCCCTGTCGGCGCGTACCGGTACCTGCACCGGTTCGACGCCCAGTCCGCGGAGCGCCGGCCGGTAGCCGTTCACCGCTTCCTCGCCCCAGTCTGCGTAGGCGTTGGCGGTAGCGACCCTGCCGTGCTCCCCGGCGAACCGGTAGAGCGCTTGGCAGTCGACGTCATTCTTGACGCCGTGCACCAGGTTCCAGAAATCGATCAGGAGCGCCACGTCGCCGTTCGCGCCCGCAGGTTGGTACTCACGCATTACAAATACACCTCCACTATGGAAATTCTTGAGTGCCCCATCTCCCTTGAAATCGTCGCCCGGGCGTCCCGGTCGATCCGCTTGCGCGCCCCCTTCAGGCTCCGCATCGGCGGCCCGCCCGCGGCCGGCGGTTTCCAGCCGGTGAGTTCCTCGTAGCGGGTTTGGGCATAGCCGTATCGCAGGCTGTGCATGCGCTTCAGCCCGGCGTCCGCCGTTTGTTTCTCGTAGACCTCGAGCTGCTGTTTGTAATTCCTGCGGCCGGGGATCATGGCCCCGCCGCCGGCGAAGGCGCGCGCCTCGTCGAGCAGCCGGCGCTGGGATTCCTTGAGCACCGGGATCTCGCGCGACCGGCCGCCCTTGGTCCACGACGCCTTCAGCACGATCTTCGATCCCCTGTCCGCGTACGACGGCGAGAACTTGATCGCCTCCTCGCGCCTAAGCCCGAACGCCGCCTGCAGCCGGAGCGCCATGCGGACGTGCGCGTCCCGCACCAGCGCCAGCCGGTCCTCCGGCAGGTCGCCGCTCCGATCCTCGTTGGCGACGCGTTTGTGCTCCCCGATCCCGTAGCTCGCGTTGTCCGCGCGCACCACGTTCGGCTTGCCGATCCGCTTCGCCCACCAGCGCAGGTAGCTCATCCTGTTCTTCATCGTGCCGGTCGAGAGCCCCTGGCGCTTCCACTCGCGCACCAGCGCCTCGACGTGCTTGCCTTTCAGCCCCTTCGCCCGCAGGCGCCGGTAGCCGAGATCGTGGAGGGTGTTCGCCATGCGGGCGAGATTGAACGAGCGCCCGGTCCGGGTGCCGAACGCGCCTTCTTTGGCGTCGTCCTGCAGGCGTTTCAGGTCGTAGTTCAACTGCCGCATCCGGCCAAAGTAGCAGCCTGGCCGGTGCCGTCAACGACCGCGTGTGAAGCACGGCGCTAAGTTTTTCTCTCGTGGTTTCAGCAGGTTGCGGACGGTCGGGACGCCGCCGGACGGGCGGTGGCGAGAGGTGCGCCGCCGTGTTCGGGGAGATCGCCGGAGGCTCCGCCCGCGGCCGCCAGAGGGCGGCCGGGGAGGGTGATCCTGGTGAGTTTTGATGGGCCATCCAACGCCTTGAACAAGTCGTCGGAGCGCAGCTACAACTGCGAATCGCCCTCGATGCATTTCTTGCGGTTGCCGTCCAAATGCGGCGGCTGCGGCTTGCCTTTCCGGCAGCGGCCGCAAGCTTCTTCGGCGCGACTTCCGTTCACGACACATAGATCGCAAGGACTGCTTACATCCCGCGATCCGCGAATGGCAAGGGTGGACTAAACCCGAGCCGCCGCGATCTTCGCGCCACGACAGTCCGGCTCTACGCCCGGCTGTTGCCAGGTCGTCCGCGAGGTATCGTAAGGTTCGCGGAGGCCGTCTGCCGTCCTGGGTACGCCCCGTCGCTACCGAAATCAGCGACATGGCGCACGGTGCCGTTGGCGGTGCATCTCCCCGCCCGCTGCGGTATTCTCGCAGCGTGGCACTTCGGTCGCGGTGTTCCGCGCCCGGGCCGGGTTTCCCCGACAGACGCCAGGGTTGCCCCTTAGCGCATCCGGCTTCCCGGACTACGGGTTTCCCCGATAGTGACCGCAGCGCTGCGGTGTACACCGAATTGCTTCGACGCGCCCAGGACATGCCCTGAACTTCCGGGTGGCCCCGGCCATGCCGTCATACGACAGCGCCAACATGGGAGTTACCGTACACCCATAATCAGCGCATCACCAGCGCCGCGTGTTTAGCAGCCCTTGCGGCATAAGGGCCCGCGGTGCGTTTAGCGCCCCGTCACTACCGGATTGCCGCGATGGTTTTTCACACCGCGCAGCGGCCCTGCGACGTTGTGCGACAGCCGGGGTAGTGACGGGGGCGCAGGGCGCGCGGGAGGCCCGACGCCTCGATGCAGCGAAGGGTCGGCCAGACCCACAGCGGGCCGCCGAGCGCGTCCGTACGCCAGCACAAAGTCCGCCCGGCTCACCCCCGACTGGTTGCAGATCGCGCGCAAGGTGGGCGACTTGAGCCGCGGGTGGCTGGGCATCGGCAGAGCGAATCACCGCCGGAGGTGCAACCCCCGCGAGCAAGAGCCGGCCGCACAGGCCACGCACAGGACACGCCGTCGTGTCACGGACAAGTGGATCACCGGCAACCCCAGTGACGCGCAACCTACCGTACGGATGCCCGCACGATACGGCACCAGGTCCTGGGTCCGTCGCCATCGCTCTCAACGAACCGGTCGAGTGCGCTGTAGCTCACGATCAGCCGGACCGGCAAGCCCCTGGCCTTGGCCAGGTTGAGGCGGCTCATGACCTGTCGGCGCTCCTCGATCTCCTCGATGAGCGCGGGCGTGACCTGCTCGTAGCTGTCGTAGTTGGCGTCCCTGACGTAGAGCGCCGTGCAGCCGATGTCCGTCGTCGGCAGATCCGTGTGGATCAAAAGCTTCGGGGTCGGGACGTCACCCAGGCTGATCGTGGACGACCTGACCGTGGTGGTCGCCACGTAGTAGTCGTCGATGTTGTGTTCCGCCCATGTCGCTTCCGGATCGTCCGAGAAAGCCAGGGGCGCCCAGCCGCCGTCAGCGGCCTCGGCCGGGGGGACCGATACCAGCCCGGCGGCAACGAGTGCCAGGCCCATCGCGATGGCTGCTTTTTCCAGTTTCATTCCACGTACTCCCATGCAGGTTGTGGTTCCGCCGGAACGTAAAACGACGGCGGGTCGTCGCTGAGAATGGTTACCGGGTAGCCCTTGTCGTCCACGATCGGTAAATTGGACCTGGACCAGCTCCGGTTGTCGTTCGGGTCGATTTCAAGCTTGAGCGTGAACGCCTCGTCCGGCTCGTAGCGGGCGTCATTCAGGATTGGAATCTCCAGGGTGGCTTCGCCGTACCCTTCGGTTCGGCCTCCGGCGGACAAGAGCTCAATGTCACCCGAACGGGCTTCGTAGTCCTCACCGGACAGGGCCGACCCATCCTCGGTCGTGTAGTTTATCGAGACGGCCGCGCACCGGACGATCGTCGAGGTGTCAAACGGCGGGTCGTTGTACGGCAGCCTGATCCGGATGCTCGTTTTCCCGTCCGGTTCCTCGACCTCGAGGTTTTCCACAACCAGGTCAACCCGGTCGCAGACGCCTCTACCGCCACCACCGCCGCCGCCGCCACCGCCGCCACCGCCGCCGCCGCCGCCGCCTCCTCCGCCGCCGCCACCGCCGCCGGTGTCGTCGTCGTCGACCAGCACCAGAACCGTGTAGTCCGGCAGGTTGGCATAGACGCCCGGGCCGCTCACCGCGTGGGTGATTACCGCCGTCTCGTCGTCGGCGTCCGAGTCGGAGCGCGGCGTCACCGTCACGGCCTGCGCGTCGCTCCAGTTGGCGGTCCCGAAGGTCAGCGTCGCCCGCGTGCCGGGCTGGCCGCCCGCCGCGTTCACCAGCGCCACCGCCGGCGACTCGCTGGTCACCGTCACCGTCACGGCCCCGGTCGGCGCGGCGAGCAGTTCCACGTCGTAGCTGCCCGCCGGGCCCCCCTCGTCCACGAACACCCGCCGGGGCGCCGTCTGCGTGGTGATCTCCAACCCCACCTCGTCGTCGTCGATGGACAGCGTGTAGGCGCCCGGCGCGCCCACCGCGTAGCCCGAGCCGTCGGTGAGGGTGAGGATCACCGTCTCGGTGCCCTCCTCGGCGGCATCGTCGGTGATCGCCACCGCGATGTTCACCGCCGTCGCGCCGGACGAGACGGACACCGTGCCCGACAGCGTCCCAAAATCCGTGCCCGCCGTTGCCGTGCCGCCCACGCCGTAGTTGAGCGTGATGCCCGACTGCGGCGCCGGAGAAAAGAGCACCCGCGCGTTCGCCGTGCCGCCGTCCTCGTCCGCCCGCCCCGCGGTGCCGGCAAATCGAGCCGTCGGGGTGCCGTCGTTGTCCTGGATGGTGAGCGTGTGCCGCCTCGATGGGCCCACCGTGTAGCCGGAGCCGGGCCGCAGCGTCAGCATCACCGTCTCGTCGTTCTCCTCGTTGGTGTCGTTGGTGATCGCCACCGGGATGTCCACGTGCGCCGCGTTCGCCGTCACCGCCACCGTGCCCGGCAGCGTCCCGAAGTCGGTGCCCGCCGTCGCCGAGCCGCCCACCGCGTAGTTGAGCGTGAAGCCCGAACCCGGGGTTGGCGAAAAATTCACCCGCACGTTCTGCGTGCCCGACGCCTCCCCCGCGGTCGACGCCGCCGCCGCGAAGTTCGCCTGCGGCGTGGTGTTGCCGGTCGTGCCGCTGCCCGGGGCCGACCAGGGGCTGTCGCCCTCGGCGTTGGTGGCGCGCACCCGCACCTGGTAGGACGTGTTCGCGGTGAGGCCGGTGAGCGCCGTGCTCGTGCCGGTCACGTTCTGCGGGCCGTTGCCGAAGGCGCCGCTCGTGCCGGCGCGGTACTGCACGTCGTAGCTCTCGATCGCCGGCCTGCCGGCGTTCGCCGGCGCACTCCAGCTCACATCGAGACCGGTGGTCGAACCCGAGGTCGCCGTCACACCCGGCGCCGCGGGCGCCGCGGGCGGCTCGGCGACGTCGGTGACGGTGATCGTCACCGTGACCGCGTCGCTGTCCGTGCCGTCGGACGCCGTCACCGTCACGGTGTGGCTCGACGTCGCCTCGTGGTCGTAGGTCACCCCGGCCCGGGTCGTGATCTGCCGGGTCGAGGTGTCGAAGGCGAACGACGCCGCATCAGTGCCGCCCATCGAATAGGTCAGCGTGTCGCCGTCCGCGTCGGTGGCGGCCGGGATGACGGCGCCGACGTTGGTGCCCGCGGCCGCGTTCTCGGCGACGCTGCGCGCCGCCGTGCCGGCGGC
The DNA here is from genome assembly GCA_963663395.1 of Pseudomonadales bacterium. Taxonomy (GTDB): domain Bacteria; phylum Pseudomonadota; class Gammaproteobacteria; order Pseudomonadales; family Azotimanducaceae; genus Azophilus. The sequence continues at coordinate 317,269 of OY760226.1, read as the reverse complement.
GAACGCCGGCGCGTTGTTCGTGACCCCGCCGTCGTTGTCCGTGATGGTCAGCGTGTGCACGCCCGGCGAGCCGATCGTGTAGCCCGTGCCCGCGGTGAGCGTCAGGATCACCGTCTCGGCGCCCTCGACGTCGACGTCGTCGGTGATGCGCACCGGGAAGCTCCGGGAGGTCCGGTTCGACTCGATGTCCACGGAACCCGTGAGCGCCTCGTAGTCCGCGTCCGCGTCCGCCGTGCCGGTCACCGCGTAGGTCACGGTCACCGTCGCCGCCGGCTGCTTGGAAAGCACGATGGACACGGTCGACGCGGAGGCGTTCTCCGCCGCGCTGCGCGCCGCCCGCGCGAAGCTGGCCACCGGCGGCGCGTCGTCGTCCGTGATGGTGAGCGTGTGCACGCTGCGCGAGCCCACCGTGTAGCCCGAGCCCGGCCGCAGCGTCAGGATCACCGTCTCGCCGCCGTCGTCGTCGGCGTCGTCCGTGACCGAGACCGGGATGAGGACGTGGGTCGCGTTCGCCGCCGCCGCCGCCGTGCCCGTCAGCGTCCCGAAGTCCGTGCCCGACGTCGCCGTGCCGGTCACCGCGTAGTTGAGCGTGACGGGCGAGGGCGGCGACGGCGACAGCTCCACCCGCACGTTGTGCGCCCCAGCCGACTCCTCGGCCCTGCTCGACGCGGACAACTGGAAGTTCGCCTCCGGCGTGCCGTCGTCGTCGTCGGCGATGGTGAACACGTGCTCGATGCGGCCGCCGCGCGCGTAACCGGTACCCTCGCTGAGCGTCAGGATCACCGTCTCGGCGTCCTCGACCGCCGTGTCGTGCAGCACCGCCACCGGGATGTCCGCATGCGTCGCGTTGGCCGCGACGTTCAGGGTGCCCGCGAGCGCCGCGTAGTCCGCGTCCGCGTCCGCCGTGCCGCCCACCGTGTAGGTGAGCGTAATGCCCGCCGGCAGCGCTGGCGTGAAGTTTACGCGGACGTTGTGGGTCGCCGCGCTCTCGCCGGCGCCGGACGACCCCGCCGCGAACGCCGCCAGCGGTTTTGCCATCGCACCCCCGTCGTTGTCGTTCACCACCACCACCGCGGAGTTCGGGTCGCCGACCGCGTACTGGACGGGGGACCTGGAGCGCACGGTCACCCGCACCGGGCCGCTCGGCTCGGCGACGTTGTCGACGGTGGTGGCGATGGTGAAGTCGTAGGTGGCCTGGCCGCTGGGGAACACCTGGACGCCGTTGTCGCCCTCGACCCCGCCGACGCCGGCCTCGAGGAAATCGGCGCCCGGTGCGTCCGCCACCCCGATGCTCACGATCGTCGTGCCGGAAAACGGCGGGTCGGCGTGCAGGGTGAACGCCGCCGCCGTGCCCTCGGCGACCGCGGACCCGCCCGTGATGCTTACCAGCGGATCGCCGCCCGGGCCCACCGTCACCGCCACCGTGCCGGTCTCCGCGCCGTAGTCCGCGCCGGACGCGGTGAGGGTGACCGTGGCCGTGTCGCCGTCGCTGCCGGCCGCCGCCGCGACCGTCACCGTCCGCGCCGCGCTCCAGAGGTTCGTGGCGCCGGTCGCGTTGAACGTGAGCGAGGCTGGGGTCGGCGTCACGTCCGTGTCGTCCGACGCCACCGCCACCGTCACCGCACCCGTCGGCTGCGACGCCAGCCTCACCGTGAACGCGCCGCTGCCGCCCTCCGGCACCGTCAGCGGACCGCCGGCGATGTCCAGGCCCCTCTCGTCGTCGTCGCGGATGGTGACGGTCGCCGTGGTGATCGCCCCGGCGGTCACGTTCGCCGGCAGGTTCGCCGTGTCGATGGCGATGATGACGGTCTCGTCGTCCTCGTCGACCGAGTCCGGGACGATCGGCAAGGACACCCCCGTCACCGCCACGCCCGCGGGCAGGGGGAGGCTGGAGAAGGCGTCGTAGTCCTCCCCTTCGGTGGCGGTGCCGGCGGTCACCGTCACCGGGATCGTCAGGTCCCGGCCGACGGGCGGGTTCACCCGCATGAGCACCGCCGCCTGGGCGGCTCGCTCCGTCACGAGCTGGGTCCCCGAGGTGAACCCGACCGTCGTGGCCGTCGGCGAGTCCACGATGCCGAACGCCACGCCCGCGGACGGGTCGTTCAGGCGCAGCGTCAGCGTCTCCCGGCTCTCGGCGGCGTTGTCCTCGACCGCCGTCACGGACAGCGCGCTGCCGTAGTTCCGGCCGTCGTCGTCCACCAGACCCCGGGTCACGGTGACCGCGGGGGCGGCCCCGTCCAGACCGCCGCAGGAGACGCTGGCGCCGCAACCCAGGACGTAGTCCGCGCGCCCCGCCGTGCCGCCCAGCACGATCCGGTAGGTCGCCGCCTCGCCCGCCGCGAGCAGGTTGTTCGAGTCGGTGAAGAACAGGTTGAACCACCGCGCCGCGCCTTCCGGCAGGTCATGGGAGGCGCCCGTGGTGGCCAGGCCGGCCGGCGGCGCCTCGTCGTCGAACACCGTCACCGTCACCGCCGCCGAGACCGCGCCGTAGCCGCCGCCCGAGGCGGACAGCGTCAGCGCCGCGCCCTCGTCCGCCGCGTCCATGTCCTGCGCCGCGCTCACCGTCACCGTCTGCGCGGCGCTCCAGAGATCGGTGCCCGTCGGGTTGAACGTCAGCGTCGACGGGGCCGCCGTCACGTCGGCGTTGTTCGAGGCCACCGCCACCGTCACCGTACCCGTCGGCTGGCTCGAAAGCCGCACCGTGAACGTGCCGGCGGCACCCTCCGTCACCGACAGCGTCCCGGCGGACAGCGTGAGCGCCTGGTTGGCCGGGTCGTCGATGTCGAACTCGGCCAGGGTGTCGGTCCCCGAGGCGCCGCCGTCGAGGTTCGTGCCCGAGTTCCCGTCCAGGGCGCCAAGGTCGATGTCGACCGTCTCGCCGCCCTCGCCGGCGCTGTCCGTGGCGGCGCTCAAGGTCAGGGTCACGGTCGTCGCCGTCGCGCCCGTGGCGGGCCCCGTGAACGTCACCCGGGGCTTGTTGCCCGCATTGGTGTTGTTGAGGTCGTAACAGGCCACCCCCGTGGGCGGCGTGTTCGGGCAGGCGGTCGTGTAGTCGCCGTTGCGGGTGGCCGTCCCCCCGAAGACGAGGGGCACATCCAGCGCCTCGCCGTTCACCAGGCCCCGGCCCAGGGTAACCGTAAAAGTCTTCGTGCCGCCCTCGGTCACGTCCCCCGCGGCCCCGGTGAGGGTCACCGCCGTCGCGTCGTTGTCCGTGATGGTGATCTCGACCTCGTCGTTCGCACCCGGATCGCTCCCCGATGGCAGCGTGCCCAGTTCGATCACCACGGTCTCGTCCGCCTCGTCGGCGCCGTCGTCGGTGACCGCAAAACCCGTCGTCCCGGACGCCATGTTGTTGGCGATGCTGATCGAGGTCACCACCGTGTAGTCGTTGCTCTGCGCGTCGGTGTCCGCCGTCTTTACCCCGATGGGGATGACGAGCGGCCCGCCCGAGGTGTTGTTCGTATCGCGCGTCGCCGTGATCGTCAGCGCCGCGCCGCCCTCCGTGATGGCCCCGCCCCCCGACACCGACAGGTTCACTTTGGGGGCGTCGTCGTTCGCGATGGTGTGGGTGGCCGAGCCGGCGGTTGTCGAGATGGTCACGTCCGCCGGCGTCGGGGTGCTGCCGCCGGTCACTTTTTCGAGGGTCAGGGTCACCGTCTCGTCGTCCTCCACCACGGTGTCCCCGTGCACCCGGAGGTAATACCGGTGCACGCTGCTGATGGGCCACTGCCGGCCGGGGGTGTTGGCGCACAGCCTGCCGCCCACGGTGGCGAAGGCGAGGTCCCCGTCGCCCACGTCCACGAGCTCGTAGTCGTTGCCGGGGCCCCAGGTCGCCGTGCCGGTGAGGCAGACGCCGATGTCGAACGTGTTGGCGTAGGCCGGGGCGACGGTGAAGGTGATCTCGTGGTCCGTGTAGCCCGGGCTGCCAATGTCCCCTTCGTCCGCGGTCGCGGCCACGCTCATCGAGAGGGTGTGGGAGGCGACGACGACGTTGCTGACCTCGAACACCGGGGACAGGGCGTAGAATTCCTCGCCGATCGATTGACGTTGGTTGCTGTTGTTTAGCGTGCGACCATCGGCCGGGTATCCCGTCCGGGCGACCGCGTTTAGGCCCGTGGTAGGACTGCCAAGGGACTCCGTGGCGTGCGCGGTGCCGTCGTTGTCGCTGCCCGTCAAGACGGTTGTGCGATCGTCGGCGGCGCCGTAGTCGTCCCAGTTGCCGTCGTAGAAGTCCGCGTAGTCGTCGGCGAGCCTGGCGCCGTCGAGCCAGTAGATCGGCACGGCCGCGCCGGCGTCCTTGTGGTCGCCGGCGCCCATGCTCGCGGTGGCATCCCACATGTCGGTGTTGTCGCGCGCGTCCACGGTGGGCGTGGAGGCGACCGCCACGAACCGGTCGCCGCAGCCGTCGGCGAGCGCCGGGTGACCGGCCTTGGCGGCGGTCCGCACGAAGGCGTTGTAGTCGGCGATGGCGGCCGACTCCCCGTTGCGCGTCGTCGAGGTGACGAACAGCAGCCGGAACTTGCCGTTGAGGGCGACCGCCGAGGGCTTCAGCGCCCAGCCCGTCGGCACCGGGTACGCGCCGCCCGCGTTGGCCGCCGCGCATCCGGGCAGGGCCTCGTCGTCCGTGATCGTGAGCGTGTGCTCGGTCGTCGCGCCGAACAGGTAGCCCGAGCCGGCGGACAGCGTCAGCACGACCGTCTCGTCCCCCTCCGCGTCCGTGTCGTTGGTGACCGCCACCGCGATGTCCGCGGTCGTCGCGCCCGCCGTCAGGGTCACCGTGCCGGAGGGCGCGGTGTAGTCCGAGCCCGCCGTCGCCGTGCCGCCCAGGACGTAGCCGATGGTCAGGTCCGTGGCGGACGCCTTGGACAGGTTCAGCCGCACGGTGTGCGTGCCCCCGCCCTCGGCGATGGTCCCCGCGGCCGACGCGAAGCTCGCCACCGGGTAGTCGCCCTCGTCGTCGTAGATGGTGAAGGTTGCCGTGCCGGCGGTGCCCGATATGGCGACGCCGGCCGGGGTGTCGGAGCGCCTGGTCAGGGTCAGGATCGCCGTCTCGTCGGGCTCGGCCCGGGTGTCGCCCTTCGGCCGGATGAACCACTCGTCATCGTTCACCGCTCGCGGGAACGGAAGGCCCCCCGTATAGCAACCGTCGTCGATATGGAAGGCATATGCTTGACCGCGCTCGTTAACCAACTCCCAGTCGTTCGTGCCGTCCGTGCTGTGCAGCGTCGCGGTTCCCGTGGCGCAGAGGTTCACCTCGAAGATGGCCGGCGTGCCGTCCCACGCCGGCGATGTGGAGAAGGTGACCCTGTGGCTCTGCGGGTCGGAGCCGTCGCCCTCGTAGCCGCCCGTGGACTCGAGGCGCATCGAGACGGTGTGGCTGCCGACCAGGAACACGGGGGAGAGGGCGTAGAAGTGTCGTTGGCCTTGCGAAGGCGAACTGCCAGCATTGAGCATGTCTCCGCTACGCAAACGCCCATATTGGACCTGACCACTGCCAAGACGGCGCGTAGCATGCTTGGTGCCGTTGTTGTTGCTGCCCGTAGCTATAAAGGTAGCGGCGGTGCCGTCGCCACTCTCGTTCTTGCCGCCGTAGCTGTCCCAGCTGTTGTCGTAGAAGTCCTCGTAGTCGTCGGCGGCCTTGGCGCCGTCCAGCCAGTAGATGGGCACGCCCTTGTCCGAGGACGTGTAGGTGGTCCCGGTGTGGTCGCGCGCATCCACGCTGGGGGTTGAACCGAGTACCTTGAACCGGTTACCGCAACTGTCGCTGATGGCGGAGTGGCCGGCCTTGGCCGCGTTCTGTACGTGGGTATCGTAGGTGGCGATGGCGGTCACATCCGGTTTGCGCTGGGTCGAGGTGACGAACAGCAGCCGGAACTTCTTTCCGCTGGTGACGCCCGAGGGTATCAGCGCCCAGTCCGCCGGCACCGTGTAGGCGCCGTCGGTGGCCGTGGTGCACTCCTGCGCCTGCGCCGCCGGGGCCAGGCCGGCCAGCAGCGGCAGGGCGAGCAGCGCGGCTGCCAGGGCGCGGCGCGGACGGCGGGCGGCGGCTCGCAGACCGCCATGGGCGAGGGAAAGTTCACTGCAGACGGACGCGCGCCCGACGGCGCGGGGCGACTCAGGCGGGGAGGTAAACGCGCGAGCGCATCGCCGCCAGGCGCCGCACGGAATCACGGCTTGCGGCTTGCGGCTTGCGGCTTGCGGCTTGCGGCTTGCGGCTTGCGGCTTGCGGCTTGCGGCTTGCGGCTTGCGGCTTGCGGCTTGCGGCTTGCGGCTTGCGGCTTGTCATTATACGTTGATGGGCTGCCTGGGGACTGTCAACCCCTGCCGGCCAGGGAAACGCGACCCCCTCCGGCGCTCGACCGAACGCATGCCGTCTCGGCTCCTGCAAATCGCCCGCACATTCTCTCCTGACGCCATCGACTACAGCGAAAGAAACCCGAAGACCACCGCCGCAGGCCCCTTTCTACACCAAACGGCGTTCCGGTGAAAGACTCGGACGCGTGCCCGGTATCCGGCCGGTACTTTCCGGCGCGCGCATCCGAGCCCCGCCGGGCGGCAAACGGATCCCTACGGCGCGATGCGGTCGGCCCACCGCTGCATGACCGGGCGGCGCTTATCCAGCAGGTCGTCGCGTGCGTAGGCAGCCACCGTGGCCGAGCCTTCGACGTGCGCCAGTGCGAACTCCGAGAGCAGTTCGTCTACGTCGTGGTGGCGGGCCCAGTCCTTGAAGCTCGAACGGAAGCCGTGGCCCGAGGCCGCAATCCCGGCGCTACGCAGCGCCTGCGTCATCACCTTGTCGCCCAGCATTGCCCCGGGACGCGAGCCTGGGAACACCAGCCCGGCGCCCCGCACGTCCGTGCTTGCCTCCCGCAGCACCGCCAGCGCCTGCGCCGACAGCGGCACCCGGTGTGCCTTGCCTGTCTTCATCGACTCGGCGGGCTTCTCCCAGACCGCCGCCTTGAGGTCGAACTGCTCCCACGCCGCCCGGCGCACCTCGATCTGCCGCGCCGCCGTCAGCGCCGTGAACCGGATGGCCCGCTTCGTGGCAGGTGCGCAGTTCGTGGCGTCGATCTTCACGAGCGCCGCGCCCACCGCCGGCCAGTCCAGGGCGTCGTGGTGCTTCGGTCCCCCCGCCCGCTTCGGCAGACTGCGGCGCACCGTCTCCACCGGCGAGCCCTCCGACCGGTATTCGTTGATCCGCGCCCAGTCCAGCACCGCCGTGATCCCCGTGCCCGCCGCTTTCACCGTCGCGTGCCGGCCCGAGAGCGCCACCGGGCGCAGCACCTCGTAGACCGCCGCGGTGCCGATCCTGTCCACCGGCATGCGGCCGAGCTTCGGCAGCACGTGCTTGTCCATCGCCACCCGCCAGTTGCGCGCCGGACTGGGTGTGCGCCAGGTGTCGAGCTTCTCCTTGAAGCACGCCGCCTCCGCCGTGGCGAAGGTCGGCACCCGGGCTCGCCTGGGATCTCCCCTCGTGCGGGCGATGGCCCGGTTGTCGGCCGCGGCTCGCCGGGCGTCCGCGAGGGAGACCAGTTCGGCGCTGCCGAGACCCAGGTCCACGCGGCGCCCGTGTATAGTGAGTCTCTGGATCCACTGTCGGGTGCCGTTCGCCTTGACCCGGAGCATGAGGCCGTTGCCGTCCACGTAGCTGCCGCGGCTGGCGGTGCGCACCATGGCGGCGGAGAGGGCGTTGCGGCAGAGTCGCGGCATGGGGGCGGTCCGTGGAGGCGTACCGCCAGTCTAGCCGATGCATAGGATGAAGGCAATGAACCCCACTAAAATGCATGGACGGAGCGAGATTTCACGAGTCTTGGAGAGTCGTCCCTGGTGCGCTCCGTTTACCAAAAAACTAAGTATTATCATCAAGTTAAACAACCATTTGATACGTTCTGTATTCTCACGGACACTCGCCTAGTCGGTTACAGGCGATCATACGGCGCAGGCTCCTGGCAGTTTGCGCGGACGCCGGGAACGCGGGAACGGGCGCAATGGCTGCGCCGCGCAGGAAGTGCAGAAAAATCCGCCGGCAATCGAGGTTTGAGGCCGATGGCGCCCCGTTGCGCGGTGGTGTAGGCTTGAAGGATGCGACGGTCGGAAACCGGTTTCGGCCCCGCACGGCTTTAGTGAGGTAACCCCTTGTCCGACATGGGAAAAAATCTGCTCTTGTGGCTGGTTATTGCGGCCGTGTTGTTGACGGTTTTCAACAACTTCGACATGCGTCCGGAACCCGCGCAGGTCAGCTACTCCGAGTTCATCGAGCAGGTGCGGATGGACGAGGTGCGCGAGGTCGTCATCGAGGGTCTCGTCATTACGGGCATTACCAAGTCGGGCGATGAATTCCGGGCCATCCGGCCGGATGTCGAAGACCCGAAACTGCTCGACGACCTCTACAATCACGGTGTCAGTTTTGCCGGCAAGGAGCCGGAAAAACAGAGCATCTGGGCGCAGTTGTTCCTGGCCAGCTTCCCGATACTGCTGATCATCGGCGTGTTCATGCTGTTCATGCGCCAGATGCAGGGCGGCGCCGGCGGGCGCGGCGGGCCGATGTCGTTCGGCAAGAGCAAGGCGCGGCTGCTCTCCGAGGACCAGATCAAGACCACGTTCGCTGATGTGGCGGGCGTAGACGAGGCGAAGGAGGACGTCCAGGAACTCGTCGAATTCCTGCGTGACCCGGGGCGTTTTCAGCGTCTTGGCGGGCGTATCCCACGGGGCATTCTCATGGTCGGCCAGCCGGGCACCGGCAAGACGTTGCTCGCCAAGGCCATTGCCGGCGAGGCCAAGGTGCCGTTCTTCTCCATTTCCGGTTCGGATTTCGTCGAGATGTTCGTCGGCGTCGGCGCTTCCAGGGTGCGCGACATGTTCGAGCAGGCGAAGAAACAGGCGCCCTGCATCATCTTCATCGACGAGATCGATGCGGTCGGCCGGCACCGCGGGGCGGGGCTCGGCGGCGGCCACGACGAGCGCGAGCAGACGCTGAACCAACTGCTTGTCGAAATGGACGGCTTCGAGCCCAACGACGGCATCATCGTTATCGCCGCCACCAACAGGCCGGACGTGCTCGACCCGGCGCTGTTGCGGCCGGGCCGGTTCGACCGCCAGGTGGTGGTCAGCCTCCCCGACATTCGCGGCCGCGAACAGATCATCAAGGTTCACATGCGCAAGGTGCCGGTGGGCGAGGACGTGGAGCCGAACCTCATCGCGCGGGGAACCCCCGGGTTCTCCGGGGCAGACCTGGCCAATCTCGTCAACGAGGCTGCGCTGTTTGCCGCCCGGGCGGGCAAGAAGCTCGTGGAGATGGAGGAACTCGAAAAGGCCAAGGACAAGATCATGATGGGCGCCGAGCGCAAGTCGATGGTCATGTCGGAGGAGGACAAGCGCAACACCGCCTATCACGAGGCGGGGCACGCCATCGTCGGTAAACTCGTTCCCGGGCACGACCCGGTCTACAAGGTGACCATCATTCCGCGCGGGCGGGCCCTCGGCGTGACCATGTTCCTGCCCGAGGAAGACCGCTACAGTTTGAGCCGGGAACAGATCAAGGCTCAGATCTGCGGCATGTTCGGGGGCCGTATCGCGGAAGAGATGATCCTCGGCCCCGAAAAGGTGACGACCGGCGCGTCCAACGACATCGAGCGCGCCACGCGCCTGGCGCGCAGCATGGTGACCAAGTGGGGCCTTTCGGAGCGGCTCGGGCCCCTGATGTACGACGAGGACGATGGCGAGGTCTTCCTCGGCATGTCGGTGGGCGCGAAGCCGAAACCGCAATCGGACGAGACGGCGCGTGCAATCGACGAAGAAGTGCGCCGCATCATAGACGAGTGCTATGCGCGGGCGACCGAACTGCTCACCGAGAACGAAGACAAGCTGCACAGCATGGCTTCCGCGTTGATTGAGTTCGAAACCCTGGTGCCCGAGCAGATCGACGACATCATGGCGGGCGCCAAGCCGCGCGATCCCAACCCACCCGGCAAGGGGCGGGGCAGCAAGCCCGGGCCGTCGGAAGCCTCGATCGGCAGCCCGGCGGGAGAGCATTGAGCACCTGCGGCGTCCGGCTTTCCGGAGAACGCATTCAACGGGTATTGCCCGGTTCGTTGCAGGCCGGGGCAGCGCCGGATTAGCGGATGGGCAGAAAGCATTTCGGAACGGACGGCATTCGGGGAACCGTCGGCCGGTTTCCCATAACGCCCGAGTTCTGCCTGCACCTCGGTTGGGCGGTGGGCCGCGTGTTCACGCGGCGGGGCGACTGCCACATCATCATCGGCAAGGACACGCGGGTCTCGGGATATATGCTCGAATCCGTGCTGGAATCGGGCCTGGTGTCCGCCGGTGCGGATGTAAGCCTGCTCGGCCCCATGCCGACCCCGGCCATCGCCTACCTGACCAGAACGCTGCGCGCCGATGCCGGCGTCGTCATCAGCGCCTCCCACAATCCCTATCAGGACAACGGCATCAAGTTCTTCGATGCCAACGGCAACAAGCTTGGCGACGATGTGGAGGCGGAGATCGAGGCGCAACTCGAAAAAGAGATGGTTTGCGCCGCATCGAACCGCCTCGGCAAGGCGTCGCGGGTACCCGACGCTCCGGGGCGCTACATCGAGTTCTGCAAGGCGACGGTCAGCCGCGGATTCCGCCTGCAGGGCCTCAAGGTCGTACTCGACTGCGCCCATGGCGCCACCTATCACGTGGCGCCGGGCGTCTTCGAGGAACTGGGCGCCGATATCACCGTCATCGGCGATGCGCCGGACGGGTTCAATATCAACGCCGGGTGCGGTTCGACTCACCCGGAATTGCTGGCTGAAACGGTCAGGGAAAACGGGGCGGACATCGGCATCGCTTTCGACGGCGACGGCGACCGGCTGATCATGGTGGATCACGAGGGCGACGTGGTCGATGGCGATGAGCTGCTGTTCATCATCGCCAACTACCGGCGGCAGCAGGGCACGCTCAAGGGCGGGGTCGCGGGCACGGTCATGTCGAACTTCGGCCTGGAGCGGGCGCTGAACGAACTCGATATACCTTTCGAGCGGGCTCAGGTAGGCGACCGGCATGTGCTCGAACTGCTCAAGCGCAGGGCCTGGCGGCTTGGCGGGGAATCTTCCGGCCACATCCTGTGCCTCGATCTGTCGACGACGGGAGACGGGATCATTGCGGCGCTGCAGGCGCTAGTGCCCATGATGGAATCCGGAAGGACGGTTCGCGAATTGAAGCAGGGTATGAGCAAGCTTCCCCAGGCCATGGTCAACGTGGAGATTGACGACCCAAGCGGCGTGGCCGTCTGCGACAAGGTCACCCGGGCCGTGCATGCCAGGGAGCGGCGTCTGGCCGGCCGCGGGCGGGTGCTGATCCGGCCATCCGGCACCGAGCCGGTGATACGGGTCATGGTCGAGAGCGAAGACCAGGCCGAAGTGGCGAGCATCGCGCGGGATCTTGCGGCAACCGTTCGACAGGCCGGCTGATTGTCGAAGCCCGGTGCAGCGTTTACTATTGCGCGCCCTTCGTGTCCGGGGATCCGGGTGCACCTCTCTTGCGCGGAAGTTGGTTGTCAAATGAGTCAAGATCACGCCCGATCGCAGCTTGTTCGTTGGGCTGACGGATTGCCCGGCTAGCATGCGTCGGCCGATTGTCGCGGGGAACTGGAAGATGCACGGGTCCATGGAGCAAGTGGAGCGGTTCTGCTTGGCGCTGAATCGGGCTCCTTCAGCGGACGACGTGGAGGTGCTGCTTTTTCCGCCCGTTGGCTATCTCCAGGGGTTCGTGGCGGGCCTCGGGTCGACCCGCGTGGAACTGGGCGCCCAGGACCTGCACATTGAACCGGAAGGCGCATACACGGGCGAGATTTCCGGCCGGATGATCAGGGATCTGGGCGGAAGCTGGGTATTGGTCGGTCACTCCGAACGGCGCGCCGGTCGGGGCGAAAGCGACGAACTGGTGGCGCGCAAGTACGCTGCAGCGTTGCACGCCGGGCTGACCCCCATCGTTTGTGTGGGCGAGTCTCTCGATGAACGTGAGGCCGGTTTCGCGCAGGAGGTTGTACGTCGGCAGCTCGATGCGGTTGTGGATGCCGTGGGGGCAGCGGGTCTGCGTCGCGGCGCTGTTGCCTATGAGCCGGTCTGGGCCATCGGAACGGGGCGGACGGCCACTCCGGAACAGGCAGAGAACATGCATGGGTTCATTCGCGAGGCGATTGACCAGGCAGAGGAGGCAACGGGCAGGTCGGTGCGGATTCTCTATGGCGGCAGCGTCAAGGCGGGCAACGCCGCTGAACTTTTCGAGCGGCCGAACATCGACGGCGGGCTCATTGGCGGCGCTTCGCTCGAGCCGGACAGTTTTTTGGGAATAGTCGCTGCCGTGAGGAATCGGCAGGCGGCGAACGACGAGAGAAACCGGTTGTGATGGATTTTGAAACGATATTGCTTGTGCTGCTGGTGCTGGATGCCGTTGCGCTTGGAGGCCTGGTGCTGCTGCAGCAGGGCCGGGGGGCCGATGTGGGGGCGGCCTTCGGTGCCGGGGCGTCCAATACAATGTTCGGCAGCGGGGGGAGCACCTCGTTTCTCACAAAGATGACGGTATGGCTCGCGATCGGCTTCTTCGTGATCTCGTTTGGTCTTGCCTACTTTGCCAAGGAACGTGCCGAGCGCATGCAGGAACTGGGTGTTCCGGCGATCGAGGAGCCGCTCGAAGAGCCGCAGCAGTTGACTCCGGAGGAGGAAGGTGTAGATTCCGGCCTCCCCGACGTTTAACCCGACCAATTCGTGAACAGGTCGGGTTAGCGTCCGCATTCGCCCGGTCGCGGGACGCTGCGAGAAGGACGAATCAAGACGTTTGCCGAAGTGGTGAAATTGGTAGACACGCTACCTTGAGGGGGTAGTGGGCAACAGCCCGTGCGAGTTCGAGTCTCGCCTTCGGCACCAGGTTCACCGTGTCTTCCAGGCGGTCGCCGCGCGGAAAACACGGTCTGATGAGCGTGTGATTTCAAGGCAGGAACAGCCGTTCCCGGGCGGTTGCGGGGGCGGCTGCGCGTCCCTATAATCCCCTTCCTTGCTGATGCGGGGTGGAGCAGTCTGGTAGCTCGTCGGGCTCATAACCCGAAGGTCGTGGGTTCAAATCCTGCCCCCGCTACCAACGGAAACTAGAGGGCCCCGCTACGGGGCCTTTTAACAGGCGCCGCCGGCAGGTGACCGCGCGAGGGAAACCTCTAGATGAAGTAGAGGGTGAAAATGGGCGTAAGCCCATTTTTTGTTGGTGCATGGTGAACAGGACCGAACGACAGATTGAAGAGAGCCTGAAGGAAACAGTGCAAAGACTGGGCTGCGAGATCTGGGGCGTCGAGTTCTTTACCGCGGGGAAACGGTCCAGGTTGAGACTCTACATCGACAAACCGGAAGGAGTGACGATCGACGACTGTGAAACGGTCAGCCGCGAAGTCGGCGACGTGCTCGATGTCGAGAACCTGTTCGGCGGAGGCTATACGCTCGAAGTTTCGTCGCCCGGGCTTGACCGCATCCTGTTCAAGGCCGAGCAGTTCGAGGCAAACATCGGCGCCACCGTCGACGTGCGGCTCAACTTTCCGTTTGAGGGCCGGAAACGCTTTGTGGGCCTGCTTGCGGACGTAGAGGATGCCCAGGCGCTGGTGCGTCTGGATGACGCGGAATATGTGTTACCGCTCGAGAACGTGCAGCGGGCGCGTTTGGTACCGCAATTCGATTGAGGATACGAACGGCAATGTCGAAGGAAATTCTGCTGGTGGTCGAGTCGGTGTCGCACGAAAAGGGCGTCACCAAGGACGTCATTTTTGGCGCCATCGAGAGCGCGCTCGCCACGGCCACCAAGAAGCGCTATGAAGAAGGCGCCGAATTCCGCGTCGCCATCGACCGCGAAACCGGCGAGTACGAGACGTTTCGCGTGTGGACGGTGGTCGACCCGGAATCTCTGGAAACAGGAGAAGGGGAAGGGGAAGAGGAAGAGCAAGAATTCAACCCTGCAGCCCAGATTGAGCCTGACGACGACCGGGCAAATGGCCTCGAATTGGGCGATACGATCGAACAGCCCGCCGAATCGGTGGAGTTCGGCCGCATTGCCGCGCAGACGGCCAAGCAGGTCATCGTGCAGAAGGTGCGGGAGGCCGAAAGGGCACAGGTTGTAGAGGAATACCTGCCGCGGGTCGGGGACCTCGTCGGCGGGACGGTCAAGCGCGTGGGCCGGGACAACGTCATTGTCGACCTGGGCAACAATGCCGAAGGATTGCTTCTGCGTGAACACCTGATCCCGCGGGAGTCGTTTCGGGTGGGCGACCGTCTCCGCGCGCTGTTGCTCGAAGTGCGCCCCGACAACCGGGGTCCGCAGCTGATCCTCACGCGAACCTCGTCGGACATGCTCAGGGAGTTGTTCAAGATCGAGGTGCCGGAGATTTCCGAAGACGTCATCGAAATTCGCGGTGCGGCCCGCGACCCGGGTTCCCGGGCCAAGATCGCCGTAAAGACCAATGACGGCCGGATCGACCCCGTGGGCGCCTGCGTCGGCATGCGCGGCTCGCGAGTCCAGGCTGTCTCCGGCGAATTGGCCGGAGAGCGCATCGACATCGTGCTCTGGGACGAGAACCCGGCACAGCTGACGGTCAATGCCATGGCGCCGGCCGAGGTTGCATCCATCGTCATCGATGAAGATGCCCATTCGATGGATCTCGCGGTCAGCGAAGACAACCTGGCCCAGGCGATCGGCCGCGGCGGCCAGAACGTTCGTCTGGCGAGCGATCTCACCGGCTGGACGCTGAACATCATGACCGAGGAGGAAGCCGCCGAGAAACAGGAAGCGGAAGCCGGCCGGTTCATGGGCGAATTCATGGAAGCGCTTTCCGTGGACGAGGACGTGGCGGCAGCGCTGGTGGAGGAAGGGTTCACGACACTTGAAGAAGTAGCCTATGTCCCGATCGAGGAAATGATGGCTATCGAAGGATTCGACGAGGAGATTGTCCAGGAACTGCGCAACCGGGCGAAAGACGCGCTGCTGACCAAGGCCATAGCGAGCGAGGAACTGCTCGGTGACCGGCAGCCGGCCGACGATCTGCTCAATATGGACGGTATGGAGCAGGCACTGGCCTTCCGCCTGGCGAGCCACGAAGTGGTGACGATGGAAGATCTGGCGGAGCTCGCGATTCCGGATCTGCTCGACATTGTCGAGGAAATGGACGAAGGGCGCGCGGCGGAGTTGATAATGACCGCTCGCGCTCCCTGGTTCGAGGCAACCGCCGACGGCGAAGACGGGGACGGGGCCAGCGAGAGTGCCGCCGCAGGTACGGCAGGGGTCGCCGGGTAGACGCGCGCGAGCCGGGAAGAGCGCGTTGTCGGAGAAATTGGCATGACGGATGTAACGGTTAGACAGCTAGCAGAGACGGTGGGAGCGCCGGTAGATCGCCTGTTGCGGCAGATGGCCGATGCCGGCCTGCCGCACACCAGCGATGGCGAGCCTGTTACCGAAGACCAGAAACAGACGCTTCTGGCACATCTGAAGCAAAGCCACGGCTCCTCCATATCGGCGCCTAAAAAGATCACCTTCAAGAAGAAGTCCATCGGCACGCTGAAGACGGGCCAGGGGCGCACCGGGCGCAACGTTACCGTGGAAGTGCGCCGCAAGCGTACCTACGTCAAGCGCCCGGAACCCGTGCCCGCCACGGTGGAACCGGCCGGAGCCCGGCAACCGTCGCAGACCGAAATGGAAGCCCGTCGCATCCGCGAGGAAGAGCTGGCGCGCAAGGCTGCCGAACAGGAATCCCGGCGGGCCGAGAGCGAACGCAAGGCGGAAGAAGCCCGCCGGCGCGAAGAAGAGGCGCGGCTGGAGGCGGAGCGCAAGGCCCAGGAAGAAAAGGCGGCCAAGGAAGAGGCCGAGAAGCAAGCCCGGGAACAGGCGCAAACGACGGACGCGGAGAAACCGGAAGATGCGGCGGCGAAAGCCGCGGCAGCGGCCGCAGAGGCGCAGGCCCGCGCACAGGCCAGCGAGAAGGCGGGCAAGCGGGGCAAGAGCAAGGACCGGGAGCGGCCCGGACGCAACGAGTTTGGAGCCGGCAGGCACACGCGTCGCGAACTGTCGCTCAAGTCCCAGCGCCGCGGGCGCCGCCGGCACCGGCCGGCGGCGGTCAAGCTGGAGCAGCACGGCGGCGAGTTCAAGCCGACGGAATTCATTGCCCGGGAAGTGGAGGTACCGGACGTCATCGCCGTGGGCGATCTGGCCCAGCGCATGACCGTCAAGGCCGGTGAAGTTATCAAGACACTGATGGGCCTGGGCGTCATGGCCACCATCAACCAGGTGATCGACCAGGATGTTGCCACCCTGGTCGTTGAGGAAATGGGCCACAAGGTCAAGCTCATCCACGAAGATGCGATCGAGCAGGCCCTCGAGCAGTCGCTCATGATCGAGGGAGAAGGCGAGCTGCGCGCGCCGGTTGTCACCGTCATGGGCCATGTCGACCACGGCAAGACCTCCCTTCTGGACTACATTCGCAAAACTCGCGTGGTCAGTGGCGAGGCCGGGGGCATTACCCAGCATATCGGCGCCTATTCGGTCGACACCAACCACGGCCGCATCACCTTTATCGATACGCCGGGTCACGCGGCGTTTACCGCCATGCGTGCGCGCGGCGCCATGGTCACGGACATCGTGATCCTCGTCGTTGCCGCAGACGACGGTGTCATGCCGCAGACGGAAGAAGCCATTCAGCACGCGACGGCAGCCGAGGTGCCGATCGTGGTGGCCGTCAACAAGATGGACCTGGCGGGTGCCGACCCGGACCGGGTCACCAAGGAACTCGCAGCCAAGAACGTCGCACCCGAAGACTGGGGCGGCGACACCCAGTTCGTGAAGGTGTCCGCGGTCACCGGCGATGGCATAGACGACCTGCTGGAAGCCATCCTGTTGCAGGCGGAACTGCTCGAACTCAGGGCGGTGCCGGATGCGCCGGCTCGCGGCGTCGTGGTCGAATCCCGGCTCGACCGCGGCCGCGGCCCCGTCTCTACCGTTCTGGTACAGAACGGCACGCTCAGGCAGGGCGACATCATCATTGCGGGCGAATTTCACGGCCGGGTTCGGGCCATGCTGGACGACCAGGGCGCACAGACCCGGGAGGCCGGCCCATCGCTCCCCGCTGAGGTGCTGGGCCTGAGCGGTACGCCGGGCGCGGGCGACAGCTTCTCGGTGGTGACGGATGAGCGCTCGGCGCGCGACCTGGCCGAGTTCCGGCGCGACAGGTCCCAGGAGCAACGGCAGGCCATGCAGCAGGCGGCGAAGCTGGACAACCTGTTTGCCAATCTGGGCGAAGGCGAGAAGCGTGTGCTGAAACTGGTCGTCAAGGCCGACGTGCGCGGCAGCCTGGAAGCCATCGTTCAGTCGATGGCCGATCTCGGCAACGACGAAGTCTCCGTGACGGTGCTCGGTTCGGGGGTTGGCGCGATCACCGAAAGCGACGTCAACATGGCGGTCACCTATAGCGCAGCGGTTTTCGGGTTCAACGTTCGTGCCGACAACGCGGCGAAAGCCGTTGCCGAGCGCGAGGGCCTCGACCTGCGCTACTACAGCGTCATCTACGAGATGATCGACGATGCAAGGCAGGTGCTGAGCGGCATGCTCGCGCCGGAGACCAGGGAGGAGATCCTGGGCATTGCGCAGGTCCGTGAGGTGTTCCGGTCGCCCCGTTTCGGGCAGGTTGCCGGTTGCATGGTCACCGAAGGCGCCGTGTACAGGAATCGCCCCATTCGGGTGCTGCGCGACAACGTCGTGATCTACGAAGGCGAACTCGAGTCCCTGCGCCGCTTCAAGGACGATGTCCAGGAGGTGCGAAACGGCACGGAATGCGGTATCGGGGTGCGCAACTACAACGATGTGCGCTCGGGTGACCTCATCGAAGTGTTCGAGTCCCGGGAGGTGGCACGGGCCCTGTGAGGGGTCGGCGGGTCAGTTGCTGATGCGGGAATTCGGACGTGATCTGCGGGTGGCCGACATGGTGCGCGAGGAACTCGCGAGCATCATCCAGCGACAGGTGCGGGACCCGCGCATCGGCACCGTCAGCGTCAACGATGTGCGGGTGAGCAAGGACCTTTCCTTCGCCGACGTCTATGTCTCGTCCATGGATACGCCGGACGCTGCGGAGCAGGACGACCTTGTGGCGATCCTGAACAAGGCCGCAGGTTTTTTCCGCTCGGAACTGGCGAAACGGCACTCGATGCGCACAACGCCCAAACCCAGATTTCACTATGACGTTTCCGTGGAACGGGGGCCGCGCCTGGAAAGGCTGATCACCGATGCACTCGCGGCCGACAGGACCGCACACGAACATGGGTAGCAGACGGGGTCGTGTCGTTGACGGAATCGTGGCTATCGACAAGCCGGGCGGCATGAGTTCGAACGATGCCGTGCAGAAGGCAAAGCGGCTGTTTGGCGCGCGCAAGGTGGGGCACACCGGCAGCCTCGATCCCCTGGCCACCGGCGTCCTGCCCCTCTGTTTCGGGGAGGCGACGAAATTCTCCCAATACCTTCTGGCCTCGGACAAGAAATACCGGGCGCGCATCAAGCTCGGCGTCGCCACGGACAGCGGCGATGCCGATGGCAAGACCGTCTCGATGCGGTCGGCCGAAGGCATCGGCAGGCCCGACATCGAGAAGGCGCTCAACTGCTTTCGCGGTGAGATCATGCAGGAACCGCCCATGTTCTCGGCGGTGAAACACAAGGGGCAACCGCTCTACAAGCTGGCCCGGCAGGGAATCGAGATAGAGCGGGAAGCGCGGGCCGTCACCATCTACTCCAATGAACTTGTCTCCTTCGAAGGCGACGAATTCGAAGTCGAGACCCATTGCAGCAAGGGAACCTACGTGCGCGCCATCGCGCAAGAGATGGGCGAGATGCTCGGTTGCGGCGCCCATGTCACCGCACTCAGGCGAAGCCAGGCCGGGCCTTACGGCGAGTCGGACCTGGTCACCTTCGATGCACTGGAGAAGACACGGGAACAGGGGTCCCTGGATCCGTACCTGCAACCCGTGTGGACGGCGGTGCGGGAATGGCCCGAAGTGTCATTGAACGAGGATGTGGCGTATTACCTGCGCCACGGACAACCGGTCATCGTTCCGCACGCACCGACCAGCGGCTGGGTGCGGCTCTCGGAATCGTCGGGAACGAATTGCCGGTTCCTGGGCGTCGGCGAAGTGCTCGACGACGGCAGGATCGCGCCTCGCCGCTTGCTGACCCGCGCTGGCGCGCACGGCAACCGCTGAGATCATGGAAACTTTTCGGACAGGACGAATCCGCGAATCGACTGGAAATACGCCCGGTTGGCTCGCGTTGCTTTGATTGAGCGTATTTGGAGACCATTATGGCCTTAAGGGCGGAAACGAAATCGGACATCATCAGGGATTATCAGGTACAGGACGGCGATACCGGTTCGCCCGAAGTCCAGGTTGCACTTCTCACCCACAACATCAACTCGCTGCAGGATCACTTCCGCGCACACAAGAAGGACCACCATTCCCGGCGCGGTCTCATTCGCATGGTGAATCAGCGCCGCAAGTTGCTGGACTACCTCAGGGAGAAAGACGGTGCGCGTTACCGGTCGCTGATCGAGCGCCTGGGATTGAGAAGGTAGTCGTAGTACGCGTTCCACACCAGAATTCATGAGCGCCGCGCGCGCTCGAAACAAGGAGATTATGTTGAATCCAGTTATCAAGGAATTTCAGTTTGGCGATCAGACGGTACGGATAGAAACCGGGCGTGTCGCCAGGCAGGCAACAGGGGCCGCCATGGTGTATGTCGGCGACATTGCAGTGCTGACCGCGGTGGTGGGTGTCGAAACGCCTCGCCCCGGACAGAGTTTCTTCCCGCTGACGGTGAACTATCAGGAGAAGACCTATGCGGCGGGCAAGATTCCCGGCGGATTCTTCCGGCGGGAAGGTCGGCCTTCGGAGAAGGAGACCCTGACCTGCCGGTTGATCGACCGCCCCATTCGCCCGCTCTTCCCCAAGGGTTTCATGAACGAGGTGCAGGTGATCCCGACGGTGATGTCGGTGGACAGGAACCGGGATCCGGACATTGCCGCAATGATCGGCACGTCGGCGGCGCTGGCACTCTCGGGTATTCCCTTCGCCGGCCCGATCGGCGCGGCGCGGGTGGGCTACCGCAATAATGAATACATGCTCAATCCGAGCCACTCGGAGTTGGAAGAATCGGCGCTGAACATGGTGGTTGCCGGTACGGACAGCGCCGTGCTCATGGTGGAGTCGGAGGCCAGCGAGTTGAGTGAGGACGAGATGCTCGGCGCGGTGCTGTTCGCGCATCAGGAAATGCAGGTCGTCATTGAGGCGATCAAGGAACTGGCCCGGGAAGCGGGCAAGCCGCCCTGGGACTGGCAGCCGGAACCCATCGACGAGACGCTTCTGAAATCTGTCGGCGACGCTGTCAACAACGACCTTGGCGAAGCTTACCGAATCACCGACAAGCTTGAGCGCCAGGCCCGGGTCGGTGAGTTGCGCCAGGCTGTGGTGGAGCGGTTCAGCGGCGCTGAAGATGCGCCCTACAGCGCCGATGCCGTAGCGGAAATGTTCGCCAAGGTGGAGAAAGACCTGGTACGAGGCCAGGTTCTCGACGGCCAACCCCGCATCGACGGCCGCGACTTGCGAACGGTACGGCCGATCGACGTGGAGGTGGGCTTGCTGCCCAGAACCCACGGCTCGGCGATGTTCACCCGGGGCGAAACCCAGGCCATCGTCACGGCAACCCTGGGTACGCTCAGGGACGCGGCACTTATCGATGCGCTGGAAGGTACCTACAAGGACCACTTCATGCTGCACTATAACTTCCCGCCTTACTCGGTAGGGGAAGCCCGCATGATGACCGGGCCGAAGCGCCGTGAAATCGGCCACGGACGGCTGGCCCGCCGCGGCATTGCCGCGGTGCTGCCGAACGAGGAGGATTTCCCCTACACGCTGCGGGTGGTCTCGGAGATCACCGAGTCGAACGGTTCGAGTTCGATGGCGAGCGTATGCGGCTCATCGCTCGCGCTCATGGACGCCGGCGTGCCCCTCAAGGCGCCGGTGGCGGGCGTCGCCATGGGTCTCGTGAAGCAGGGCGAGAAGTTTGCCGTGCTCACCGACATCCTCGGCGACGAAGATCACCTCGGCGACATGGATTTCAAGGTGGCGGGTACGTCGAACGGCGTGACCGCGCTGCAGATGGACATCAAGATCGACGGGATTACCGAAGAGATCATGGAGACGGCCCTCGACCAGGCGCTCGAGGCCAGGCTGCATATCCTCGGGGAGATGAACAAGGTGCTCTCCAGTTCCCGCGACGAGATTTCCGAGAACGCGCCCGCCATGACGGTGGTCAAGGTACATCCGGACAAGATTCGCGACGTGATCGGCAAGGGCGGGGCAACCATTCGCTCCATTGTCGACGAGACCGGGGCGGAGGTGGACATCGAGGACGACGGCACCGTGCGCATCTATGCCGACAATGCCGAGAGCAAGGATGCGGCGGTGGCCAGGGTCCAGGAAATCACCGCGGAAGCGGAGGTCGGCCGCATCTACAACGGCCGCGTCGAGCGGATCGTCGACTTCGGCGCCTTCATCAGCATCCTGCCGGGCAAGGATGGCCTGCTGCACATATCCCAGATCGCCAAGGAACGGGTCGAGACCGTGGGCGACTACCTGGAAGAGGGGCAGATGATCGACGTGGTGGTGCTCGATGTGGATCAGCGCGGCCGCATCAAGCTCAGCATGAAGGAAGTGGAGAATTACGCCCAATCGGCCTGATTCCGCGCTGCAGGCCTGCCCGGTTCCGGGCGGCGCGTCGTTGCGTGCCGCACCGACCGGGCAATGCGGGATCGATTACAGGTCGGCGTACTCCTCGATTCGGTGCTTCCAGGCCAGCGCATCTTCCGGCGTCTGGATGGCGACCGCCATGCCAGGCATTGGACTGACGGGTACGAGGACTCTCGAGACGCCAAGGGCGGCCAGGCGTTGGAGATCCTCGAGGTCTTCGGGAGCGCTGGCCGTGATTTCCATGGCATCGGGGTCGCGGCCGTTTTCCTGCGCTGATTGCCGCGCCAGATCGATCAGATCCTCCGGAGTTCCGCGGGCCGGGAAGAATCCGTCGCCCAGCTTTCCTGCGCGCCGGGCAGCAGCCTTCGAGTGACCGCCAATGATGATGGGGACACTCCCTTTGAGCGGCTGCGGTAAACAGTAGGTCTGGTCGAAGTTCACGTATCGGCCGTGAAAGCTGGGTATCTCCATGCTCCACAGCGCGCGCATGGCGGCGATGTATTCATCGGTGCGTTCGCCCCGTCTGGCAAAGGGAGCGCCGATGGTGTCGAACTCCTCCTTGAGCCATCCCACGCCGATGCCGAGCAGCATGCGGCCGCCTGACAGGCAATCGAGGGTCGCTACCTGCTTGGCGGTGATTACCGGGTTGTGCTGGGGCAGGATCAGGATGCCGGTTGCCAGGCGTATGCGGGCGGTCGCGGCGGCAACGTAGGACAGCCAGATCAGGGGGTCGGGGATGGGAAAATCGTCGCGGGGACTCATGCGGCCGCTTGGCGAGTATGGATAGGTGGATTCGTATCCCGCGGGAATCACCGTGTGTTCCACGGTCCAGGCGGACTCGAACCCCGCTTCTTCGCCTGCCTGCAGCAGTTCGATGGCGTTTGCCGGGTCGGTGTATCGCCCGATGTTGCAGTAGCGCAGTCCGAATTTCATTCTTTCTCTGCTTCTCCCTGAGTAGTGCCTCTGCCCCGTGCGGCTCCGCGTGCACCTGGACCGGAGCGTGGCGGTCAGGGTCCGGCGGCGGGCTTGACGCGCAATACGCTGCCCTCGGCGCTGTCCGTCAACAGGTACAGGTAGCCGTCGGGACCCGCGCGTACGTCGCGCAAGCGCATGCCGAGTTCCGTGAACAGTATTTCCTCGCCGACCGCGTCACCGTCCTCGAGATCGACGCGGCGTACGGACTGCTCCACCAGCGCGGCGACGAAGAGGTCGCCCCGCCAATCCGGGAAAGCCTTGCCGTCATAGTAGGCGAGGCCAGCGGGTGCGATGGACGGGGTCCAGTAAAGGACGGGCTGCTCCATGCCCGGATGCTCGGTGTAGGGGGAAATGTAAGAGCCGGAATAGTCCATCCCGTAGGTGATCGCCGGCCAGCCGTAGTTGTTGCCCGGCTCGATGCGGTTGAGTTCGTCGCCGCCCCTGGGACCGTGTTCGTGCAGGTAAACGCCTTGTGGTGTAGCGACGATTCCCTGTTGATTCCGGTGGCCGTAGGACCAGACTTCCGGGCGCGCGTCGTCGCGGCCGACGAACGGGTTGTCCCGGGGTATCGAACCGTCCGGGCCGATGCGCAGCGTCTTGCCGAGAAGGCTGCCGAGATCGAACGCCTGTTCGCGGTAGTCGAACCCGTCGCCGGAGACGATGAGCAGCGTACCGTCGGCGAGAAAGGCCATCCGGCCGCCGAAATGGTGCGGCGTGTCCTTGTCGGGTTCGCCGATCAGGATCTCTTCGAAACCGGACAGCGACGCACCGTCGAACCGGGCCCGCCCGACGGCGAGGTGGTTGGCGCGGCGCGTGCCCTGGGAATAGGAGAGATACACCTGGCGGTTGGCGGTGAAATCCGGATCGAGAACGATGTCGAAGAAGCCGCCCTGGCCCTGCACGTAGGTGTCCGGCACGCCGGCGACGGGGGTCGGATCCAGGCGGTCGTCGCGAATGACGCGCAGGCGCCCCTCCCGCTCCGTGACGAGCATGCCTCCATCGGGCAGAAAAGCCAGCGACCAGGGGAAGGCCAGCCCTTCGGCGACCGTTTCCACCTCGTAGTCTTGAGCGGCGATGTGCCCGCCCCAGCCGGCACAGAGGACGAAGACCGACAGTCGGAGGAGGAGCTTCATTCGGGGAGTTTCCAGGCCATCACGCGGGCGAACAGCCAGCCTGCCACCCCGCATGCAAAGGCCTGCCCCAGTAGCCCGAGCGGCATGCGTGCCCCCCCGATGATGGTGCCGCCGACAACGTACCGAATGGTCAGGATCGCCGTGACGATGGCGGCGCCGCCCGCCACCGCGAACCAGAACGGACGCGGGCCCGGCACCCAGCGCAACAGGACCGTGGCGATGACGAAAGCCGGCAGGAACGCCACCGCCGCAATGAGGGCGTAGAGCGGCCCCATGCCGATGATGTCGTGCACGGTCGCCGACAGCCGGTCTGCCAGCGGCACGTCGATACCGAATCCGCTCAACCCGTTGAGCGTGAACTGGGTGGAGGCGGCACATCCCAGTACCGCGGCAGCGGCAACGGCCGCAAGGTAGGCCGCGGGTATTCGTAGCCAGAGGGGTTTCATGGCGCCAGTATACGGAACTTCGATCGTCGGGCTACCCGGTGCTTCACGCGGTGGTGGGGCCGTGCCGACGCTGCCTATCCCTGCAGCGACCGGTTGGCTGTCAGGTCCTTGAGGACGCCTGGATCCGCCAGGGTGGTGGTGTCGCCGAGGTCCTGCAGGTCGTCCGCCGCAATCTTGCGCAATATGCGGCGCATTATCTTTCCGGAGCGGGTCTTGGGCAGCCCGGGCGAGAATTGAATGACATCGGGCCGGGCGAACGGCCCGATTTCCCGGCGCACCAGGGCAATCAGTTCCTGCTGCAGCTCGTCGGGATCCTCGTTGCTGCCCGCCATCAAGGTGGCGAACGCATAGATGCCTTCGCCCTTAATGGTGTGGGGATAGCCGACCACTGCCGCTTCCGCCACCTGCGGATGCAGCACCAGCGCGCTTTCCACCTCGGCGGTACCTATGCGGTGGCCGGAGACGTTCATGACATCGTCCACGCGTCCGGTGATCCAGTAGTAACCGTCGGCATCGCGGCGGGCGCCGTCTCCGGTGAAGTAGAAGCCCGGGTAAGCTGCGTAATAGGTGTCGACCACGCGCTGGTGGTCGCCGTAGACGGTGCGGATCTGGCCCGGCCAGGAAGCGGTGATAACCAGGTTGCCGGACGCCTCGGTCTCTTCGATCACCCTGCCTTCCGTATCGACCAGGGCGGGGCGCACCCCGAAGAACGGTCGCGTTGCACTGCCGGGCTTCAAGGTCGTGGCGCCGGGCAGCGGCGTGATCATGATTCCGCCGGTTTCCGTCTGCCACCAGGTATCGACGATGGGGCAGCGGCGGTCTCCCACCACGCGGTGATACCACTCCCAGGCTTCGGGATTGATCGGCTCGCCGACCGTGCCCAGGAGTTGCAGCGAAGCGCGCCCCGTGGAGGTTACGAACCCGTCGCCCTGCCCCATGAGTTGCCGGATGGCGGTCGGTGCGGTGTAGAAGGTGTTCACGCCGTGCTTGTCCACCACCTGCCAGCAGCGC
This sequence comes from Pseudomonadales bacterium, assembly GCA_963663395.1. Lineage (GTDB taxonomy): Bacteria > Pseudomonadota > Gammaproteobacteria > Pseudomonadales > Azotimanducaceae > Azophilus. The sequence continues at coordinate 291,910 of OY760226.1, read as the reverse complement.
GACGCGTCCGGCCAGGTGGGTACACCCTCGAACATGAGCGTGGTGGCGCCGTTCGCCAGCGGCCCGTAGACGATGTAGGAATGACCGGTAATCCAGCCGACATCGGCTGTACACCAGTAGATGTCGCCGTCGTGATAGTCGAAGACGTACTTGTGGGTCATTGCCGCGTAGAGGAGATAACCCGCGGTACCGTGCTGCACGCCTTTCGGACTCCCGGTGGATCCGGAGGTGTACAGAATGAACAGGGGATCCTCGGCCGCCATGGGTTCCGGTTCGCAGACCGCGGACTGCCCTTCGGTGAGATCGTGATACCAGACATCCCGGCCGTCGACCCAGGGCACTTCCGCTCCCGTGCGCCTGACGGTCAGGACGGTGTGCACGTTGGGACAGTCGGCCAGCGCCGTTTCGGTGTTGTGCTTGAGCGGCACGGTGCGGCCGCCGCGCACTCCCTGATCCGCGGTGATGACCGTTTGACAGTCGGAGTCGAGAATGCGGTCTTTCAGGGACTGTGGGGAAAATCCGCCGAATACGACGGAATGAACCGCGCCGATGCGGGCGCAGGCGAGCATCGCATAGGCTGCCTCGGGAATCATCGGCATGTAGATGCACACCCGGTCCCCTCTGGACACGCCGCGTGAACGCAGGCCGTTGGCAAGCCGGCATACCGCATCGTGCAGTTGCCGGTAGGTTATGCTGGCATCGTCACCCGGGTCGTCGCCCTCCCAGATGATTGCTGTCTGGTCGGCCCTGGCCGGCAGGTGCCGGTCGATGCAGTTGTAACAGGCATTGAGCACGGCGCCGTCGAACCAGCGCACCCGCCCGGCCGGCAGATCCGCTTCGAATACCGTCCCCCAACCCCGGGTCCAGTCCAGGAAGATGTCGGCCTGTTCCGCCCAGAACCCTTCGGGATCCTCCACCGAGCGGGCGTACATTGCCTGGTACTGATCGTCGTTCAGGAAGGCGCGTTGCGCCATGAACGGGCTGACCGGATAGCTCATCGTCGTCCTCGGGCGTGCGGTTTGTCGTCCATTTGCCGAAACTTGTCCGTGGCGCTTTCGCAGTGCGGGCCCGGGCGGGGCGGTCAGGCTCGACCTTGTTCGATCAGGTGTTCGATCAGCGACCGGGTGGTTCGGTCCTGCCCTTGAGTGGACTCGCCGGTGAGTTGCCCGAACACGGTGATCGCGAGTTGCTTGCCCAGTTCCACGCCCCACTGATCGAATGAGTTTATGTCCCAGATCAGGCCTTGGCAAAACACCTTGTGCTCGTAGAAGGCGAGCAGCGCGCCGAGGGTGGCGGGAGCAAGCCGGTCGAGCACGATAGTGCTGGTGGCATGGTTGCCCGGCACGGCTCGATGCGGGTCGTCCGCATCGTTGCCGACGGCCATGGCCTTGCCCTGGCTGAGTGCGTTTGCCACCAGCCACCGGTGATGCTCCTCCAGGCCGTGCTCGGTGGCGGCGCAGACGATGAAGTCCGCGGTGAACGAGCGCGTTCCCTGGTGCAGCAGTTGATGGAATGCGTGCTGGCCGGTCGTGCCGGTGCCTCCCCAGATGACGGGCGCGGTGTGCACGCCGACGGACGACCCGTCGTGCCGGACGCGCTTGCCGTTGCTCTCGGTTTCGAGTTGCTGCAGGTAGTCGGGCAGCAGGCGCAGCCGCTCGTCGTAGGGCAGCACAGCGTGACTGGCTGCGCCCAGGAAGTCGATGTTCCAGATTCCGAGCAGGGCGGCCAGCAGGGGGGCGTTGCCCTTGGCGGGCGCAGTCTGGAAGTGCCGGTCCATGGCGTGGGCGCCGCTCAGCAGTTCAGCGAAGGCACTGGCGCCGAGCGCAAGCACGATCGGCAGGCCGACCGCCGACCAGAGGGAGTACCTGCCTCCAACCCAGTCCCACATCGGAAACAGGTTCTCCTGCGGCAGGCCGAATGCAGCGGCTGCTTCCCGGTTGGCGGTCACGGCCACGAAATGTCGGCCGATCGCATCGGGGCGATTGGTGCGCTCCAGGAACCAGCTCCGCGCGGTTTCCCCGTTGGCCCGGGTTTCCCGGGTGGTAAACGATTTGGAGGCAATGATGAACAGCGTTGTCTCGGGATTCAGCCCGGCCAGCGTCCTCGCGATGGCATGGCCGTCGATGTTGGCGACGAAGTGCAGAGCCGGGCGGCCGCCGGGCGGTTGCAGCGCATCGACCACCAGGCGGGGACCCAGGTCGGATCCGCCGATACCGATGTTGACGACGTCGGTGATGGCCTTGCCGGAGCAGCCCGTCCAGAAACCGCACGTCACGGCGCCTGCAAACCGCTCCATGCGGGACAATACGCCGGTTACCTCCCGCGCTGCTTCGGGCGCCTCCCCCGGTGGGCTTCGCAGAGCCGTGTGCAGGGCAGGCCTGTTTTCGGTCGTGTTTACGGTGGCGCCGTCCAGCAACTGACGCACGCTCCCCTGCCAGTCCCGCTGTTCCGCCAGTGACAACAGCTCGGCAAGCGCTTCCGGTTCGACCCTCTGCCGGGTGAAGTCGAACAGCAGGCCGTCCAGCCTTACCTGCAGTGCGGCAGCCCGCGCGTCATCGTCGAGCAGGTCCTGCAACGGAACGGGTGAAAGCTTTGCCGCAAGACGGGCAAGACTGCCCCACGCGGGCAGCTCATGGGCGGCGGGGCGGTTCATGTGGCGTTATTTCGGGGGCGTTGACCGGTAACACCCGCCGCGCGGCCGGTCTGCCTGCTCCACCTGGCCGCGCTTCCCCTGGGATGTCTTGCGGTCATCGGCAGTCACAGCAGGCTCGGATTCGGGTTGAAATACTGCCGGCCACCCTCCATGGCCATGATGCAGTCCAGCAAGGCCTCCAGGTGGGCGGAATTGCCGGCGAAGTCGATTTCAGCGGCGTTCACGACCAGCAGCGGCGAGCGGTCGTAGAAATGAAAGAATTGCGCGTAAGCTTGGGCGATCGATTCGATGTAGCGCGGTTCGATCTGCTGCTCGAATTCGATGCCACGCCGGCGAATGCGGTCCAGCAGCATGTCGACCGGCGCCTGCAGGTAGATGACCAGATTGGGCCGGGGCGGCTTCAGATCGAGATTGTCGTAGATCTCCTGGTAGAGCCGCATCTCGTTTTCGTCCAGCGTGACTTCGGCGAACAGCCGGTCCTTGTCCATGAGGTAGTCGGAGACGAGGACCGGTTCCACCAGGGCGTTGTCGGAAAGGTCCGAAAGCTGCCTGGCCCGGTTCAGCAGGAAGAAGAGCTGGGTCGGCAGCGCGTGGCGGCCCTGCTCCCGGTAGAACCGGTCCAGGAACGGATTTTCGAGGGCCGGCTCGAGCAGCAGCGGATAACCCAGCACCGCGGCCAGGTTGGTGGCGAGCGTCGTCTTGCCTACGCCGATGGGCCCTTCAACGACTACGAAATCCGGCCACTCGTGCCCGGCGACCTTGCGCTTGAGCTCGGCGACGAGCGGCGCCTGGCTTTCCAGGGAAGCTGTCGCTCCATGTGTCCGCGCCGCTTCCATCAGCCGTCGTCCTGCCGGCGCCCGCGGCGTCGTCTGCGGCGGCGGCGCTTGCCGCCGGGGGCGCTTCCCCTGAGCGCATTGACCATCCCATCCCGGCGTTCGGTGTCAGCGTCCTGAATCTCCTCCCACCATTGAGCAAGGCTCTGATCGATGGTTCCGATCTCCGCGCGTAGCAGCAGAAAGTCGTAAGCGGCCCGGAACTTGGGGTGGCTCAGGGTTCGGTAGACCTGGCTGGGCCTGCGCGTCTCCAGGCGCTCCTGCAGATGCCAGACATCGAGAATGAAGCTGGAAAACCGGCGCGGTATGGAGATCGTCAGGCGTTGCGCGGCAATGGACTCGTGTGCGGCGACCAGAGCGGCTTCCTTCGGCTTTCGCTTTGCCCCCCTGGAGGCCAGGAGTTCTTCAATACGCGAGCGATAGTCCTCCCAGAGCATGACCGCCAGCAGGAAACCCGGCGTCACCGGCTTGTCGTCGGCGACTCTCTGATCGGTGTTGTCCATGGCCAGGAGAATCAGCGGGCTGTCTGGAGGCACAGTGGGGAACAGCACCCGCCGCACCGGCGATTGCCTGATGATCCGCCATGCACCGGCAGCATGGCCGGTCAGGAACAGCTTGAGGAATTCCTCGAACAGGCGGGCGGGCGGAATTGCGGTCAGGCGCTCCGCGGTGGGGCTCTCGTCTTGAATGATGCCGGCATCCAGGATGAAGCCGAGCTTGGCCTGGAAGCGCATGGCGCGGAGCAGGCGCACCGGGTCTTCCCGCATCCGCTCCCGCGGGTTGCCTATGCAGCGCAGGCAGTGCCGTTCGATATCATCGAGACCCCCGACGAAATCGAGAATCTCGTCGTCGTGGGGGTCGTAGTAGAGGGCATTGACGGTAAAGTCGCGACGGAACGCGTCTTCGTCGAGTGTACCGTAGGCATTGTCGCGCAGTATCAGGCCGGTAGAATGAGCGGTGTGGTCGCCCTCTTCATCGGCAGCCAGAAGCTTGCGGAACGTGGACACTTCCACGAACTCCCTGCCGTAATGCACGTGCGCGATCTTGAACCGGCGCCCCACCATGCGGGAGCGCCGAAAAAGGCGCCGCACCTGCTCGGGAGTGGCGTCGGTGGCAACATCGAAATCTTTCGGCGCCGCACCCAGGAGCAGGTCGCGTACGCAGCCGCCCACCAGTAGCGCCCGGAATCCGGCGTCCCTGAGCCGGCTGACGACATCCAGGGCGTTCGGGTCGACCTGGTCCCGGGTCACGTTCAGCGCCCTGGCACTCAGCTTTGTTACGGCGGCGGATTGCGCGTTCAACCTGGATCCGTGAATCGCCCGAGGGCGAAGCCGGAATCTTACCAGCCAGGGGTTGACCCGCCTATCTCGCCGCTCTTTTGACGCGGTGCAGTCGGGCCGTTGTGGACTATTGGCTTGGCCATCAAGCGGGCCGCCCGTCCGGTCCCGTGGTTTCGGTCTGAACGTCGCCGGGCGGGGTCAGTTGCGCCGCGGGCCGCGCTTGCGCGTTTTCATGCGCGGTATACCCAGCCGCTGGCGCCGCTCCCAGAGGCTCTTGCGGCTGATGCCCAGCCTTTCCGCCAGTTCCGTTTCTGTCAGATGGTCCTCGTTCTCCCGCACGAAGTGCACGAAGTAGTCCTCCAGCGAAACGTTCCCGGAACCGGCAAGGGACTCTTCGGAATCCTCAGGTGTGGGGGTTTCGATGGCAAGCAGAACACTCTCTATCTCGTCGCCGTCGCAGAGGATTGCAGCCCGCTCGATCACGTTCTCCAGTTCGCGGACGTTGCCGGGCCAGCTGTAAGACGCGATCGCATCCCTTGCGCTCGCCGAGAGTTCGGGACGCGGTTTTCCGAGCAGGTTGCAAACGTGGGTGAGGGTGTAGTCCGCGAGTTCCTGTGAGTCGCGGCCACGATCCCGCAGCGGTGGTATGGCAAGCGACACAACGTTCAGCCGATAGTAGAGATCGTCCCGGAATCTCCCGTTTTCCGCGAGTTGCTGCAGATCCAGGTGCGATGTAGCGACAACCCTCACGCTCAACGAGCTTCCGGCCTGGGGAGTGGACGGGCGCGCTTCGTTGTTCGCCAGGAAGTGCACCATACGGGCCTGAGCCGGCAGCGGCAGTTCCCCGACTTCATCGAGAAACAGCGTTCCGCCTTCGGCGGCTTCGAGGAGACCGCCGCCGGCGCCGCCCGAGCTGTCGCCGTGGCCGAACAATTCCTGTTCGATCAGCGACTCCGGTATGGCGGCGCAGTTGACGGTGACCAGCGGTGCCCGACTGCGGCTGCTGCCGGCGTGCAGCGCCCGGGCGACCAGTTCCTTGCCCGTTCCGAGTTCCCCTGCGATCAGCACGGTAGCGTCCGTGGGGGCGATCTTGCCGATACGGTTCTTGAGGTCGCGCATGGCATCGCTCGAACCGATCATTGGGAATGGTTTTCCGCCGTCGGAGTCTGAATCATGGGCGTAAGTGGAAAGTGCCTCGTTTACCGAGGCGAGCAGTTCATGGCCGCGGACAGGCGCTGCCATGTAGTCGGCGGCACCCAGCTTCATCGCACGCACGGCCCGACGGATGTCGGCGTTTCGATCGATGACGATCAAGGGCCCGGAGGCCGTCTGGCGCCAAGCATCCATTCGATCGAGAATGCCTGGCTCGGCGAGCACGCCATCGATCCCGATCAGGTCCTCTTTCGTCAGGTTTTCGTGCGGTTCGCGCCGGGTGACCTTGAAGCCGGCGTGTTCGAGTATCCGCGCCAGTGATTCACGGTGGTCGGGGTCGCCTTCGATCAGCAGCAAATCGGCCATGGGCGCATGGTAGCAAACGCCTTGGCGTCGGGTTGCCGGAGTGACCTCAGTGCTGTGGGTGGCGCTCTACAACCCGGTCCTCGCGGGGAACCCGGGACAGGCTCCACCGCTCGACCGCCCAGTTCAGCAGGTCTTCGAGCTCGGCATCCGGCGGATCGGCCAGCCCCAGGAAACCCAGGCATCTGCGCATGTTGGCCAACGGGATCGAGGCATCGACGGGCCCGGCACCGGTCTGCTTGGAGAGCTTCCTGCCATCCCGATCGATGATCAGCGGAATGTGGGCATAGTTGGGTTGAGAACGTCCGAGCAGTGTCATGAGATGTATCTGGCGGGGGGTGTTGTCCAGCAGGTCGCGACCCCTGACCACCGTGGCGATCTCGGGCTCGCTGTCGTCCATGGCCGTGGCCAGCTGGTAGGCGACGATACCATCGCGTCGCCTGACGATGAAATCGCCAACGGCGGTTCGCAGCGGGTTTCCTGCTCGCCAAGCAACAGGTCTGCGAATCGCGGGGCCGCGTCCTCGACCCGGACGCGAACGGCTGCGTCCTGGACAGGTGCGGTGCGGTTCCGGCAGGTGCCGGGATAGATCGGCAGGTGCCTCAACTGTCGGCGTGAGCAGGTGCAGTAGTACAGGCAGCCGCGGCGATGCAACTCGTAAAGCGCGGTTGTGTAGGCGTCGAGCCGCGCACTCTGCCGCAGCACCGAGCGGTCCCATCGCAGGCCGTGGCCTTCCAGGGTGCGCAGTATGCTGGATTCCGCACCGGGGTCGATGCGCGGCTCGTCGAGGTCGTCGATCCGGATCAGCCAGTCGTGGTTACGGGAGCGGGCGTCCAGAAAACTGGCCAGAGCCGTATAAAGCGAACCCAGGTGCAGGGGGCCCGTAGGCGATGGTGCGAACCGCCCGGCCTTGCGCATGTCAGGTGCGGTGCGGGGAGGCGTGTCCGCCGGACACGGTCAACCGTGCAGTTGCCGTTCCTTGATCTCGTCGAGCGACTTGCAGTCGACGCATTGGGTGGCCGTTGGCCTTGCCTCCAGTCGACGCAGGCCAATCTCCACCCCGCAGGTGTCGCAGTATCCGTAGTCTTCCTGGTCGAGCCGTTCGATGGTGCGGTCGATTTTCTTGATCAGCTTGCGTTCCCTGTCCCGGGTGCGCAGTTCAATGCTGAACTCTTCCTCCTGGGTGGCGCGGTCTGCAGGGTCCGGAAAGTTGCCCGCCTCGTCCTGCATGTGGTGGACGGTCCGGTCGACTTCTTCCATGAGATCGAGTCGCCAGCGGTTGAGTATGTGACGAAAGTGCTCCAGCTGGCCGGAGTTCATGTAGATTTCGTCCTGCCCGGGCTGATAGGGCGTGAAATTTCTGAAGGGGGAGTCGTTCACGCCTTCAGTTTCCCTGCTTCGTCCTGTTGACTCCATGTGCTCTAATCCCTGCGCTGCCTGGTCCATGCACATCCTCCGCCCCGGCGGCCGGGTGGGGTGATTCGAGGGGCGCGTAAACTACCAGAAGAGTATTACGTTGGCCATACGGTTCAACGAAGATTTTTCGGAGGGGATATGCCATCTGCGCGCATGGCGCGAATCTCGCCGTTCCGGGTGATGGAATTGATGGAACGGGCGGAGCAGTTGGAGGCTCTCGGCCACCGCGTGGTGCATTTCGAGGTGGGCGAGCCGGACTTTGCCACCGCCGCGCCCATTGTCGAGGCGGGGCGCCGTGCCCTGGCCGAGGGGCGCACAAAATATACCCACGCGCTCGGCATCGCCGACCTGCGGGAAGCCATAGCAGGGGATTACCGCGAGCGCCTGGGCATCGGGATTTCCCCGAACCGGATCGCGGTGACGTCCGGCGCCAGCGGTGGCCTGCTGTTGCTGAGCGCGCTGCTGCTCGACTCGGCGCGGGGCCTGCTGATCGGCGATCCGGGCTACCCGTGCAACGAGGCCTTCGTTCACGTGGTGGGCGGACTTCCGCAGCGCATCCTGCTGCGCCCTGAAGCGGGGTATGTGCCGGACGTTGCCGACCTCGAGCTGGCCTGGCGGCAGGAAACCCAGGGGATTCTGCTCGCTTCGCCAGCCAATCCGACCGGTGCGGTGATCGACGATGCGCAACTGGAAGCGCTCGCTGCGTTCACGCGCAAACGCGGTGCCTTCTTCATTCTCGATGAAATCTATCAGGGGCTGAATTACGGCGACGAACCGGCAGCGCGAACGGGGCTGGCGCAAGATGACGGCCTGTTTGTGTTGAACAGTTTCTCGAAGTACTTCGGCATGACGGGTTGGCGCCTTGGGTGGATCGTCGTCCCGGAGGAATACATCGGCCCGGTGGAGCGACTGGCTCAGAACCTGTTCATATCGCCGTCCAGCGTCGCGCAGCACGCTGCGCTGGCGGCATTCTCTCCGGAAGCCATGCGGGTCCACGAAGAGCGGCGGCAGCGTTTCGATGCCCGGCGGGCGAGGTTGCTGGCCGGCCTGGAAGGGCTCGGCTTCAGGGTGCCCGCCAGGCCGCACGGGGCTTTCTATCTCTATGTGGACGTATCCTGTACCGGCATGGACTCCCACGACTTCTGCTGGCGCCTGATCGATGAGTTTCAGGTTGCGGTCACGCCCGGTGTCGATTTCGGCGCGAACGCGGCGGAGCGCTTCGTGCGATTCGCCTATACCACCGACGATGACTCGATCGAGTTGGGGATCGAACGGATTGGCCGGGCGCTGGCTGCCTGGGGCGCATGATCTTTCCGTCGCCGTTGGTCCAGGGGCGGCTCCTGAGGCGTTACAAGCGCTTTCTGGCTGATGTAGAACTGCCGGGTGGCGAGGTGCTCACCGTCCACTGCCCCAATACCGGGGCCATGACGGGCTGCAGCCATCCGGGCAGCGCCGTGTGGTTGTCGGATTCAGACAATGCGCGCCGCAAATACCGGTATACGCTGGAGATCGTCGCGGCCGGCGAACATCGCGTGTGCGTCAACACGGCTCGAGCCAACCAGATTGTCGCCGAAGGGATCGAGTCCGGCTGCGTGCCACCCCTGTCCGGTTACTCGGAGTTACGGCGGGAACCGCCGGTTCCCGGTGGCGGCGGTCGGTTTGACTTCCGTCTTGCGGGCCCGGGAAAGGTCGATTGCCATGTCGAGGTCAAGAGCCTGACCCTGGCGCTCGAAGACGGATACGGCGCGTTTCCCGATGCGGTGAGCGAGCGGGCATTGCGGCATGTCCGGGCTTTGATTCGTGTTTGCGAAGAAAGGGCGGAGCGGGCCGTACTCTTTTTTTGCGTATTGCACACGGGCGTACGCATCGCGACGACCGCGGACGCGATTCAGCCTGCGTACGGAGAGATGGTGCGTGAGGCGATGCATTCCGGCGTGGAAGTTTTCGCCTGGGGATCCGCGATCGGAACGAAGGGAATTCACCTGACCGGCGAACTGCCGTTCGTGACTCCCTGCCAGGAGCCCGCGCCTCGGCCGGGCGGGGCGCAAGCTGCTATGCGAGGTCCGGCGACGGGGGCTGGCGGGACTGCCTGAAAGCATGCAGCACCTGCCGGTACTGCTCGATCTGCCGCAGGCGGGCGCCATAGTGCTGAACCAGGGTTGCGGCGGCGAAATTGCCGAAGCTCGCGGCTGCCGGGGCTTCCATTCCGTTCGTCCATCCGTAGAGGCAGGCACCGGCGTACATGTCACCGGCGCCGTTGGTGTCCCGGGCCCTCACTTCGTAGCCCGGCACCGTCACGGTTCGGCCCCGGGCCACCGTCATGCTGCCGCGGCGGCCCAGTGTCACGTTGCAGGTGCGGGCAACGTCTTTCAGTTCGGCCACGGCAATGTCGAGGCGGTCGCTTTTCGCCCAGGTCAGCGCTTCTTCTTCGTTGCAGAAAAGGTAGTCGACCCCGTTGCCAAGCAGTTGCTCGAGATTGCTTCGGAACAGGGTCACGATGCTGGGATCAGACATGCTGATTGCCGTCGCCACACCGTGGTTTTCTGCGAGTTGCCTGGAAATCGAAGCCGCTTCCAACGCATCGGGCGAAGAACTGACATAACCTTCGACGTAGTAAACCCGGGAGCTGGACAGTGCCGATTCGTCGATTTCCGCTGTGCCAAGCGCGCTCGAGACGCCCAGAAACGTATTCATCGTCCGCTCGGCATCGTCGGTGATCAGCACGAGGCAGCGGCCAGACTTGCCGGCTTGTGCAGCAGCCCCGGGGTTGGTGCCGATTCCGAATTCGGCGAGGTTGTCGAGAAAGAAACGGCCGGTGTCATCGTCTGCAACCTTGCAGGAGTAATACCCCCGGCCTCCGAACCCCTGGACGGCGACAACGGTGTTGGCGGCCGACCCGCCGCTGCTCCGTTCCGGCTTCGAGTCGGAAAGGTCCTCGGTCAGGGTGACGATGCGCTCTTCGTCCACAAGGGTCATGTGACCTTTTGCGATTCCATGCGCGGACAGGAAGGCGTCATCCACCCGGTATTCCATGTCGACCAGGGCGTTGCCCAGTCCGTAGACGTCGTACACTTTTAAATACCGTGGCAGTGCGAACTCAGAGATCGGCAAACGCGCTATCCGCCGCGGCCAGCGTGGCTTCAAGCACGTCCGGTGTATGGTGCAGGCCGAGGAAGCCCGCCTCGAACGCGCTCGGCGCCAGGTAGACGCCACGGTCGAGCATGCCGTGAAAGAACCGGTTGAAGGTTTCAACGTTGGAATTGGCGACCTGGCTGAATTCTATGACTTCCTCGGGGGCATCGAAGAACAGGCTGAACATGCCGCAGGCAGCGTTCACGGTCAGCGGGTGGCCGTGGCGGGCTGCCAGGTGCCTGAATCCTCCGGCAAGGTGCTCCGTGCGCTCTGTCAGCACCGCATAGAAGTCTGCATCGAGCGATTTCAGCATGGCGATACCCGCAGCCACGGCCAGCGGGTTGCCGGACAGCGTGCCCGCCTGGTAGACGGGCCCGGCAGGCGCGATGTGGTCCATGATGGCGGCTGTGCCGCCGAAGGCGCCGATCGGCAGGCCGCCCCCGATCACCTTGCCGAGGGTTGTCAGATCGGGATTGACGCCGTAGAGCGCCTGGGCGCCGCCCTGCGCAACGCGAAATCCGGTCATCACTTCATCGAAAACAAGAAGGGCTCCGCTGCTGGCGGTGACTTCCCGCAACCCGTCCAGAAAGCCCGCAATCGGCGGTACGCATCCCATGTTGCCGGCTACCGGCTCCAGGATCACCGCGGCGACCTGCCCGGAATAGGTCTCGAATGCCCGGCGAACCGCATCGAGATCGTTGAACGGCAGCGTCAGTGTTTTCGACGCCACGGCGTCCGGAACGCCCGGCGAGTTCGGGATGCCCAGGGTCAGGAGGCCGGACCCTGCCTTGACCAGCAGGGAGTCGGAGTGACCGTGGTAGCAACCATCGAACTTGATGATGAGGTCGCGCCCGGTGAACCCCCTGGCGAGCCGAATGGCCGACATCGTCGCCTCGGTTCCGGAGTTGACGAGCCGGACCTTCTCGATGCCCGGCACCATGGAAATGACCAGTTCCGCCAGTTCGGTCTCCTGCTCGGTCGGAGCGCCGAATCCGAGAGCGCGGCCCGCCTGCGCCCTGACCGCCTCGACAACGCCTCCGTGGCGGTGTCCGAGCAGCATTGGCCCCCAGGACGCGACATAGTCGATGTAGGTGTTGCCGTCGACGTCCTTCAGGTAGACGCCGTCGCCGGACTCGAAGAAGACCGGATGACCGCCTACGCCCTTGAATGCGCGCACGGGAGAATTGACGCCGCCCGGTATCGAACGCGATGCGCGGGCGAACAGAGCCTTGGATTTGCTGCGGTTCATGGGCGTGCTGATCCGGCTTTAACAGTTGGAAAGAGCACTAGAACGGCTTCACAACTGCGAGAACGATGACGATGATGAGTACCGCGGTGGGTATTTCGTTGAACAGTCGCAGAAACCTGTCGCCGGGCGCCTCGTCGCCGGCGGCCAGTGTGCGCATGATCCTGATGCAGTAGTGGTGATAGCCGACAAGCAGAACGACCAGGGCGACTTTTGTCCAGAGCCAGGCCGCCGTCCCGTACAACTGCCAGGTCTCCACGAGTGCCCAGATTCCGAAAGCCAGAGTGGCGATCATGGCGGGATTCATGATGATCCGGTAAAGCCTGGATTCCATGACGGCGAAACGCTCGCGGCTCGGCGTATCGGTCGCTGCCCGGTGGTAGATGAACAGGCGGGGCAGGTAAAACAGGCCCGCGAACCAGCACACCATGGCAATGACGTGCGCCGCCTTTATCCAAAGGTAGCCGGTGGAAAACGCAACGTAGTCGGTCATTGGCCCGCCTCGAGAACGCCGGCGCCGCAGTTTACAGCCACTTGGAGATTGGAACACCCTTGATAAAGGGGACAGCGGCGGCTGATATAGTCGCTGTCCTGTTCTAGTTTCAGCGAGCGATTGGGCTGGCATGGCATTTGGCCGCGACAGGTCCGCAGCGCATCGGCGCATGATGGTGGTGCCCTGGACGCCCCGGGGGCGCACGCTGATCCTGTCGGGCCTGATTGTGGCGATAGCGATGGCTGCGCTTGCGGGGTATTTGTGGGGCATGCGTCAAGCGGAGTTCGACCGGGAACATCTCGATCGACTCGGCGGACGGATCAGGGCGCTGGAACTCGAACTCGAGGATGCGGGCCGTCGACTGGCGGATGCCGATCTCGCCCGTGAAGTCGACCGGCAGGCGCTTGCGATCCAGCGCGAGGAGATGACCGAACTGCGCGGGACCGCCCGGGAGTTGCGGGAACAACTCGGCTTCTATCGTAGAGTGATGGATGCGTCCTCTCCCGGCCAGGTGCTCGATGTCGCCGACTTCGAACTATTCCGCCTGGAGGATTCCCGCACGTTCCGCTACCGGGTGCTGTTGACCCGATCGACGGAACAGGGCGACTGGGTCAGGGGCACCGCCCGTGTCGGAGTGTCGGGGCTCACCGGAGACAGCGAGCGGCAACTGTCCTTGTCGGAGATTTCCGATACGGATCCCTATCCGCTCGATTACAGGTTTCGCTACTTCCAGCGACTGACCGGCTCGCTGACCCTGCCGGAAGGATTTCACCCGCTGCGTGTGACGGTGAGACTGTTCCCCCGCGGAGCCGATACCGATACCGCCAGGGTCGAGCGGTCGTTCAATTGGCCCGACGCGCTTTGACGGGCTTGTCGGCCAGGCTGGTGGCGGCGACTTGGGGTACCATGGGCGGTCATCGGTGAAGGGACGGAGACAAAGAATGATCAAGTCGAAAGCTGACAAGAACGTTACGCTCATCGCTGCCGATACATCCGTGGACGGTCACCTCCGATTCGCGGGTGAACTTTACGTGAACGGCTCGGTGAACGGCGATATCGAGGCCGGGAACGAGTCGCAGGGCACCCTGGTTATCAGCGCGGAGGGGATGGTAAAGGGGGAAATTCGCGTGCCCAGCGCGGTCATTGGCGGCACTGTTGAAGGGGATGTTCACGCAGGCGTGCGGCTGGAAGTGGCCAGCACCGCCCGGGTTAGCGGCGACATCCACTACAAACTTGTCGAAGTACAGAATGGGGCCGTCATCGACGGCCGAATGGTGCCCGAGGAGCAGACGGCCCCGAACGTGCATGCCCTGCCGGTCGGCGCGCGAGATGACGACGGCTCGATGGGTTGAACGGAATAGCCCTGTATAATTGGCGCGGGTTCGACGGAACAGCAGCTTATGTCCTGGCAGGTTGAGATCGCATTGTCGGAGCGCGCCGCCACGAAGGTGCGGCAGCTCATCGAAGAGGAAGGAGACGACCTCAAGCTGCGGGTGTTCATCACGGGTGGGGGCTGCAGCGGGTTCTCCTACGGGTTCACCTTCGATGAGGCGGTTGCCGACGACGATGCGGTCGTTGAGCGTGACGGCATCACGATGGTCGTGGACAGTCTCAGTTACCCGTATCTGTCCGGGTCCGTCGTCGATTACCAGGAAGACCTGCAGGGCGCCCAGTTTGTTGTCAGCAATCCGAATGCCGCTTCCACGTGCGGTTGCGGAAACTCCTTCGCGATCTGAGCCGTTCTCCAATCTCGTGGCGGTTCGCGGTCCGAATGGCCGGATTGGTGACGGGATTCCATGGAATCGCTGCTTCTGGAAATGGGTTTCCCGGACGCGGGGCGGGGCGGCGACTCAGGCCGCGTAGACAGCTCCGAGAATTCGCCGGCCTCTGGCACCTGTAACCTCTGGTACGTTGCCGGGTTCCCCAATCAGCCGTTGGTGAGCCAGCCAGGCGAAAGCGGCTGCCTCGATGGCGTCGCCGTTCCATCCATGTTCGTCGGTCGACTGCACGGCCGCGCCTGAAAGCTCGGTCAGGCGTTGCATCAGAAAGCGATTCAAGCGACCTCCTCCGCAGACGAGAAGGCGTTGAACGGCGGGTACCCAGCGGTCCAGGGCATCGACAACGGAGCGGACCGTGAATTCCGCCAGCGTGCGCTGGACGTCCCGGGGTTCCAGGCCCGGCTCAAGCAACGAGTGGAGCCAGTCCAGATTGTAGTATTCCTTTCCGGTGCTCTTCGGGGGCGTTCGTTGCAGGTAGGGGTCCGCCAGCAGCGCATTCAGCAGCGCTGGCAGCATGCGGCCGCCGGAGGCCCAGGCGCCGCCCGCATCGAAGGGGCGGCCGGTGTGCTCGGCACACCAGGCATCGAGCAGGGCATTGCCGGGCCCGGTGTCGAATCCGCTCAGCGGGTCCAGTGCAGTGACGTTGCCGATGCCACCTATATTGAGAACCGCCCGGCGTTCGGAATCGCTGGCGAAGACCCTTGCGTGAAAGGGTGGCACCAGGGGAGCAGCCTCGCCGCCGGCTGCCATGTCGCGCCGTCGGAAGTCGGCCACGGTGGTAATGCCGGTGATTTCGGCGATCAGGCTCGGGTCGCCGATCTGCATCGTGAACGGTGACGGGCCGTGGGGCCGGTGCCTGACCGTTTGACCATGGCTGCCGATGGCCCGCGGCTCTCCATCGGAGAGGTTCAATCCACTGAGGAAACGTGCGATCGATTCGCCGATGAATTTGCCGAGGTCGGTATCCACATGCCCGATCTGGTCCAGACTGTCGTCGCGGGCCTGGCCGAGCCGAATCAGCGCATTGCGCAAGGCGTCGGGCAGAGGCCGGGTCTCGTGCGTGAGCAGAGTGGTGGAGTCGTTGTCGATGTCGACCAGGGCCAGGTCGAGGCCGTCGACGCTGGTGCCGGTAATTGCGCCGACGTATAACAGGAAACTAACGGCCCAGGTAAGCCAACTGCGTCTGTTTCCGGCTGTCGAGCAGGGCGAACAGCGGCGCGGCTGTCCGGCTGAATTGCGCCAGTTCGGCCTCTGGAACCGGGTCCGCATCCGGCAACTTGACCGTACGAGGATTCTTGTGCACGCCGTGGACGAGAAATTCATAGTGCAGGTGGGGGCCGGTGGCCCATCCGGTCGAGCCGACGTAACCGATGGTTTGCCCCTGGCGCACGGTGGCGTTGGCGCGAATGCCACGGGCGAACTTGGAAAGGTGGAGATACTTGGTGACGAATTGTTCGCCGTGCCTGATGACTACGTAGTTGCCGTTTGGGCGCGTTCGCCCCGCCTTTATGACGGTGCCGTAACCTGAAGCGCGTACCGGCGTACCGGTCGGTGCGGCATAGTCGATGCCGCGGTGTGGCATGGCGCGGTTCCACAACGGATGCTTGCGCCGAAGATTGAAGTTGGAACTTATGCGTGTGAACGAGACCGGGGCGCGCAGAAAAGCCTTGCGCATACTCTTGCCGGCGGGGTCGTAGTAGTTCGCCTGCTCTTTCGAATCCCGGAATAACACGGCACGGTAGACATCGCCCTGGTTGACGAACTCGGCAGCCAGGATGTCGCCATAGCCAACAAACTGATCGCCTAAGTGCAACTCTTCGAGCAGCACGTGAAAGGCGTCTCCTGCCCTTATGTCCAACACGAAGTCGATGTCCCACTGAAAGACTTCCGCGAGACGCATGGTCACCGAATCTTGGAGACCGGCACGCTGGCTGGCGACGAACAGGCTGTGGTCGATAATGCCGTGGCGGTATTGCTTGACGCGTTTCGGCTCGGCGATCACCTCGTTGCCTGAGAAGCCGTCGCCTACCCGGGTGAACTCCAGCGTTTCCAGCGGGCCGGGCGAATAGGACAGTTTCGCCAGGCGGTTGTCCGAATCGGTGCTGATCTTCAGTTGATGGCCCGGGTAGATAGCCTTCAGCCGGGGCCCGAACGGTTGCGAGTGGACCAGTTTGTGGAGGTCGCCGGCAGGAATTCCCCTGCGCTTGAAAAGGATTGCCAGGTTGTCGCCGGAGCGGACCTCAAGTGTCTCAGTGTTCGGGCCGTTCTGCGGCGCTGATGTGTCTTGCCCTGCAGCGACCGGAGCAGCTTCGGGGAGGGCTGTTGCGAGGATTTCCTGTTGAACGGACAGTTCTAGCGCTTCGGGCCCGGGGTAGATGTGCTCGTTCTCGGGAGCGTGAACAAACCTGGCCACCACAAAGGGGCAGAGACACAGGCCGAGAATGGCAATGGCGGCCAGATGGGTGGACGGAAACCTGCTGCCCTTCAAGATCGAAAGCACCGTGGCGGCTGTCGGTTTATTCTCATGCGTCGGCTCTGTGGAAAACTCTCAGAAAATCGGAGAGTTAGGGGCCTGTTCTCACAGCCATATCAACACGCGCGTAGTATATGCGTTTCTTTATAATTTAAAAGCCCGAGAAAGTGGACGATCGGTGGAGGTTCCAACGTCGACCGACTCGGTTTCGAACCTGGATGCGGCGGTTCCGCCCGACGTCCCCTGCCGAGGAAGACGTGACATCCCGCACGGCGTAAGTTTGTACGCGATCTGCTAAATTGTCGCCCGCTTATCGCAACTGTCCGTACAGGCTTGGCACCTCATGGCATTGGATACACTGGAGCGGCGGGGCCTGGTTACCCAGGTTTCCGATCGGGCGCGGCTTGGCGAACATCTCGCCGGGGCATCGCGGACGCTCTATTGCGGCTTCGACCCCACGGCCGACAGCCTGCACATCGGCAGTCTCGTCCCGCTTTTGACACTCAGGCGTTTCCAGATCGAGGGACACCGGCCGATAGTGCTGCTCGGAGGTGCGACGGGATTGATCGGCGACCCGTCCTTCCGGGATGACGAGCGAGGGCTGAACGACGCGGAAATCGTCGAGGGTTGGGTCGAACGCATCCGGCGGCAGGTCGAACCACTCCTGGAATTCGGGGGCAGTTCGGGTGCAATCATGGCAAACAACCTCGACTGGACGCACGGGTTGGACCTCATCGGCTTCCTGCGCGAGGTAGGCAAACACTTTTCCGTCAATGCCATGATCCAGCGGGACTCTGTAAAGAACCGGTTGGAGCGAGCCGGCGCGGGTATCTCATACACGGAATTCAGCTACATGCTCCTGCAGGCAAACGACTACCTGGAATTGGCCAGGCGCCATGGATGTACCCTGCAAGTGGGCGGTAGCGACCAATGGGGCAACATCGTTTCCGGAATCGACCTGGTGCGCCGGCGTTTGCGGCGCGAAGTCTTCGCCCTGACGGTACCCCTGGTCACCCGGGCGGACGGCGTCAAATTCGGCAAGACGGCCGAGGGCGCGGTCTGGCTCGACCCGGCCAGGACATCGCCCTACAGCTTCTATCAGTACTGGTTGAACAGTGCGGATGCGGACGTGATCCGCTTCCTGAAGTTCTTTACCTTTCTGGACTTGGCCGAGATCGATGCCTTGGAAAGCGAAATGCAGAAGACGCCGGAGTCGCGATCCGCGCAAGCGCGTCTGGCTGACGAGGTGACGGCGTTGGTACATGGCCGGGAGGCACTGCGTTCCGCGCAACGGATCAGCAAGTGCCTTTTCGGAGGATCGGTTCAGTCACTCGAGGAGGGTGACCTCGAGCAACTGCGGCTCGACGGCATGGATTGCACCGAGGTTCCTGAGCCTCAAGATCCCAGGGGTACGGGTCTGCTCGCTGCGGTGACGCATTGCCATCTCGCTGATTCCCTGGGCGCTGCTCGCCGGCTCGTCGAAGCTGGGGGCATCTCGGTCAACGGTGAGGTACAGCACGATAGCCGGCGGTTTCTGGACTTTTCCGATGCTCTGCACGGGAGGTACTACCTGCTCCGCCGGGGCAAGAAAAGCTGGCATTTGCTCGTTCGCAACCAGGTTGTGACGGCGGCTTGACCACCGGCAGCGTCCTGTCTGTCAAAAGCGCCTTGATTAGTGGTTCGAGCGGCGTATAATCCGCACCCCTTGCCTCCAGGCCAAGCCTCGGAGGACGCTCTTTAAAAACGAAAAAGTAGTTGTTCTATAAGTACATAGAACAGCGAACAAGCCATTCGTGTGGGTGTCCGTTCCGCGATTGCGGAATGAACATCAATTCGCTTGAGCCTTGATGAGATCTCGTGCAAGGCAACTTGCACAAACTATTAAACTGAAGAGTTTGATCATGGCTCAGATTGAACGTTGGCGGCAGGCTTAACACATGCAAGTCGAACGAGAAAGCGCCTTCGGGCGCGAGTAAAGTGGCGGACGGGTGAGTAACGCGTAGGAACCTGCCCGGCAGAAGGGGACAACTCGGGGAAACTCGAGCTAATACCGTATGATATCTCTTGTCTTCGCGACGAAGGATCAAAGGGGGCCTATCCTTGGAAGCTCTCGCTGTCGGAGGGGCCTGCGTTGGATTAGCTGGTTGGTAGGGTAATGGCCTACCAAGGCTACGATCCATAGCTGGTCTGAGAGGACGATCAGCCACACTGGAACTGAGACACGGTCCAGACTCCTACGGGAGGCAGCAGTGGGGAATCTTGGGCAATGGGCGCAAGCCTGACCCAGCCATGCCGCGTGTGTGAAGAAGGCCTTCGGGTTGTAAAGCACTTTCAGTGGTGAAGAAAAGCCGGCGGTTAATAGCTGCTGGTCTTGACGTTAACTACAGAAGAAGCACCGGCTAACTCCGTGCCAGCAGCCGCGGTAATACGGAGGGTGCGAACGTTAATCGGAATTACTGGGCGTAAAGCGCGCGTAGGCGGTTCGGTAAGTGGGGTGTGAAATCCCCGGGCTCAACCTGGGAATTGCATTCCAAACTGCCGGACTCGAGTATGGTAGAGGGAGGTAGAATTTCCTGTGTAGCGGTGGAATGCGTAGATATAGGAAGGAATACCAATGGCGAAGGCAGCCTCCTGGACCAATACTGACGCTGAGGTGCGAAAGCGTGGGGAGCAAACAGGATTAGATACCCTGGTAGTCCACGCCGTAAACGATGAGAACTAGCCGTTGGGCCCCTTGAGGGTTTAGTGGCGCAGCTAACGCGATAAGTTCTCCGCCTGGGGAGTACGGCCGCAAGGTTAAAACTCAAATGAATTGACGGGGGCCCGCACAAGCGGTGGAGCATGTTGTTTAATTCGATGCAACGCGAAGAACCTTACCACCCCTTGACATCCCCGGTACTTTCCAGAGATGGAAAGGTTCCTTCGGGACCGGGTGACAGGTGCTGCATGGCTGTCGTCAGCTCGTGTCGTGAGATGTTGGGTTAAGTCCCGTAACGAGCGCAACCCTTGTCCTTATTTGCCAGCGGGTAATGCCGGGAACTCTAAGGAAACTGCCGGTGACAAACCGGAGGAAGGTGGGGATGACGTCAAGTCATCATGGCCCTCACGGGGTGGGCTACAAACGTGCTACAATGGGCGGTACAAAGGGCTGCGACCCAGCAATGGTGAGCGAATCCCAAAAAACCGCTCGTAGTCCGGATAGGAGTCTGCAACTCGACTCCTTGAAGTCGGAATCGCTAGTAATCGCGAATCAGAATGTCGCGGTGAATACGTTCCCGGGCCTTGTACACACCGCCCGTCACGTCATGGGAGTGGGTTGCACCAGAAGTAGCTAGTCTAACCTCTCTTTCGGGAGGGGGACGGTTACCACGGTGTGGTCCATGACTGGGACGAAGTCGTAACAAGGTAGCCGTAGGGGAACCTGCGGCTGGATCACCTCCTTAAACCTTAAGTCCTGAGCGTTCTGCCGTCCGGATTCTTTCGGATGTACCAGGCGCAAGATCGGACCATTGGCTCACGGATTGATTCCGGTAGCAACCGAATGTCGCATAGCGGCGCGAGGTGACTGCCGGCGTTCCGAAAGAGTGGAACGGCGCCCACACGAATGGCTTGTCACTACTTCCAACAGAGCGTTCTGGAGATTGCAGCGGGTCTGTAGCTCAGCAGGTTAGAGCGCACCCCTGATAAGGGTGAGGTCGGTGGTTCAAATCCACCCAGACCCACCAGTCAATCCAGTTGGCGAGGTCGGTGGTTAAAGTCCATGCACGCCCGCCATGCACAACGTGAAGGCGAGGTCGGTGGTCAAAATCCACTCAGACCGGCTATTTCATTGGAAAAGGGGCCGTAGCTCAGCTGGGAGAGCGCCTGCCTTGCACGCAGGAGGTCAGGAGTTCGATCCTCCTCGGCTCCACCAGGTTCGTGATTTCCACATTGATCCCTGGAACCTTCATCCGATGGCGAAGTCCGTCTCCGTCATGGGATGTGGGCTCCAGCGTCCACCGAACACCGGTTGGACGACGAGTTCTGTTCTTTAAAAATTCAGAGATATGTAGCCGCATTGTTATTCAATGCAATAACAACGCGGGTAGCTTGCCGTACCGACGGCAAGCGAACTTTGCCGTACGCAACGGCAAGGCAGGTGCCATGCCCCAGGGTGAGGTAACTGCTTTGTTTTACGGCAAGGTAAGTGCCACGCTTCAGGGCGAGGTAACTGCCTTGTTTTGCGGCAAGGTAAGTGCCACGCCCCAAGGTGAGGTAACTGCTTTGTTTTACGGCAAGGTAAAAAGATGCGTCTTGGTGCGACTTTGCAGTGTTCGTCACTGCTGAAGTCGCCCGGCAACGAGATGCCATATAAGCCGACTGGCGTGTTGGATTATATGGTCAAGCAATTAAGTGCATCTGGTGGATGCCTAGGCAGCGGAAGGCGATGAAGGACGTCGTAGCCTGCGATAAGCCTCGGGGAGCCGGCTAACAGGCTTTGATCCGAGGATTTCCGAATGGGGAAACCCACCGCTTCGGCGGTATTCATACCTGAATTCATAGGGTATGAAGGCGAACCCGGGGAACTGAAATATCTAAGTACCCGGAGGAAAAGAAATCAACCGAGATTCCCTAAGTAGCGACGAGCGAACGGGGACTAGCCCTTAAGCCTTTGATTCGTTAGTGGAAGTTTCTGGAAAGTTACGCGATACAGGGTGACAGCCCCGTACACGAAAGCGAATCTTGGGTGAAATCGAGTAGGACGGGACACGTGAAACCCTGTCTGAACTGTCTTTTGACGAGGGGGGACCATCCTCCAAGGCTAAATACTCTCCGCTGACCGATAGTGAACCAGTACCGTGAGGGAAAGGCGAAAAGTACCCCTGTGAGGGGAGTGAAATAGACCCTGAAACCGGATGCATACAAGCAGTGGGAGCCTGCCTTTACCAGGCCTTTGGAAATATCCTTCGGGAGAAAGTCCGTATAAGGCCGGGAACAAGGGCGGGTGACTGCGTACCTTTTGTATAATGGGTCAGCGAGTTACTTTTACCGGCAAGGTTAACCATTTAGGGGAGCCGTAGGGAAACCGAGTCTGAATAGGGCGCCAACCTCCTGCTTGCAGGAGGCAGTCTGTAGAAGTAGACCCGAAACCGAGCGATCTAGCCATGGGCAGGGTGAAGGTTGAGTAACATCAACTGGAGGCCCGAACCCACTAATGTTGAAAAATTAGGGGATGACCTGTGGCTAGGAGTGAAAGGCTAATCAAGCTCGGAGATAGCTGGTTCTCCCCGAAATCTATTTAGGTAGAGCCTCTCGTTTCACCACCGGGGGTAGAGCACTGTTTGGGCTAGGGGGTCACCTAGACTTACCAACCCCATGCAAACTCCGAATACCGGTGAGTGCAATCGAGGGAGACACACGGCGGGTGCTAACGTCCGTCGTGGAAAGGGAAACAACCCAGACCGCCAGCTAAGGTCCCCAAGTGACAGTTAAGTGGGAAACGATGTGGGAAGGCCCAGACAGCCAGGAGGTTGGCTTAGAAGCAGCCATCCTTTAAAGAAAGCGTAACAGCTCACTGGTCGAGTCGGCCTGCGCGGAAGATGTAACGGGGCTCAAACTGTTCACCGAAGCTGCGGATGCAGCGCCTTGTGCGCTGCATGGTAGGGGAGCGTTCTGTAAGCTGATGAAGGTGTGCCGCAAGGCATGCTGGAGGTATCAGAAGTGCGAATGCTGACATGAGTAACGATAAAGGAGGTGAAAATCCTCCTCGCCGGAAGACCAAGGGTTCCTGCGCAACGCTCATCGGCGCAGGGTGAGTCGGCCCCTAAGGCGAGGCCGAAAGGCGTAGTCGATGGGAAGCAGGTTAATATTCCTGCACCGGTCGCGACTGCGACGGGGTGACGGAGAAGGCTAGGCGGGCCTGGCGTTGGTTGTCCAGGTTTAAGCATGTAGGCCGGGATCTCAGGAAAATCCGGGGTTCCAAGGCTGAGGTGTGATGACGAACCGCTCTTATACGAGCGGGAAGCCGTTGATGCCATGCTTCCAAGAAAAACCTCTAAGCTTCAGGTCGAGACTGACCGTACCCCAAACCGACACAGGTGGTCGGGTAGAGAATACCAAGGCGCTTGAGAGAACTCGGGTGAAGGAACTAGGCAAAATGGCACCGTAACTTCGGGAGAAGGTGCGCCGCTGACGGTGACGGGACTTGCTCCCCGAGCTGCCGGCGGCCGAAGATACCAGGTGGCTGCGACTGTTTATTAAAAACACAGCACTCTGCAAACTCGTAAGAGGACGTATAGGGTGTGACGCCTGCCCGGTGCCGGAAGGTTAATTGATCAGGTTAGGCTTCGGCCGAAGCTTGTGATCGAAGCCCCGGTAAACGGCGGCCGTAACTATAACGGTCCTAAGGTAGCGAAATTCCTTGTCGGGTAAGTTCCGACCTGCACGAATGGCGTAACGATGGCCACACTGTCTCCACCCGAGACTCAGTGAAATTGAAATCGCGGTGAAGATGCCGTGTACCCGCGGCTAGACGGAAAGACCCCGTGAACCTTTACTATAGCTTCGCACTGGACTTTGACTTGGTTTGTGTAGGATAGGTGGGAGACTTTGAAGCGCAGGCGCTAGCCTGCGTGGAGTCAACCTTGAAATACCACCCTGGTCAAGTTGGGGTTCTAACTCAGGTCCATTATCTGGATCGAGGACAGTGTGTGGTGGGTAGTTTGACTGGGGCGGTCTCCTCCCAAAGAGTAACGGAGGAGCACGAAGGTACACTCAGCATGGTCGGAAATCATGCAGTGCGTGTAAAGGCAGAAGTGTGCTTGACTGCGAGGCTGACGGGCCGAGCAGGGTCGAAAGACGGTCTTAGTGATCCGGTGGTTCTGAATGGAAGGGCCATCGCTCAACGGATAAAAGGTACTCCGGGGATAACAGGCTGATACCGCCCAAGAGTTCACATCGACGGCGGTGTTTGGCACCTCGATGTCGGCTCATCACATCCTGGGGCCGAAGCCGGTCCCAAGGGTATGGCTGTTCGCCATTTAAAGTGGTACGCGAGCTGGGTTTAGAACGTCGTGAGACAGTTCGGTCCCTATCTGCCGTGGGCGTATGAGATTTGAGAGGAGCTGCTCCTAGTACGAGAGGACCGGAGTGGACGAACCTCTGGTGTTCCGGTTGTCACGCCAGTGGCATTGCCGGGTAGCTATGTTCGGAAGGGATAACCGCTGAAAGCATCTAAGCGGGAAGCCCCCCTCAAGATGAGATCTCACCAAATCTTCTAGATTTCTGAAGGGCCCTCGTAGACTACGAGGTTGATAGGCAGGGTGTGTAAGCGTCGCGAGGCGTTGAGCTAACCTGTACTAATTGCCCGTGCGGCTTGACCATATAATCGAGCATGCGAGCTCGAAGAGTATGGCCTTGTTGCTGACGCATCGCCCGCGTTGGGCTACATATCTTCTGAATACGTTCGCCGGCCGTTCATGGCCGGGCGGACGGTCACCGGTTTGCCTGACGATATTAGCGTGCTGGAACCACCTGAACCCATCCCGAACTCAGCAGTGAAACGGCACAGCGCCGATGGTAGTGTGGGGTTTCCCCACGTGAGAGTAGGTCGTTGTCAGGCTTCATCTTTTCCTGTCTCAACAATATCGACGTTAGAACAACGGCCCTGCAAGTATTTGCGGGGCGTTTTCCAATTCCGTTTTGACAAACCGATTTGAACGCGGGCCTCGCTGCTGGTTGCATGACTCCGTTTGATGAGCAGCGGCTGTCGGGGTTGCTCGAGCGGCTGGTACAAAAAGGGAGCCTCCCGGAATCTGAATTCGGCAGGTTTCCGATCACGCCCGGCGAGATCGGTCTTGTTGTTCAGAACGGCCGTGTACTGTTTTCGCCGGACACGACGATTCTTGACGCTGGCAGGGTTCGTGAAGGGCTTGCGGCCGGTGCCCTGGCGTGGCTGCGGGACCTCGACGTGCATTGGGTCGTTGACTCGACCAACAGTCGCATGACGGAAGCGGCCCAGGCGGGTTCCGTCGATGGACTGTGCTGGTTTGCGGAACTGCAGACTGCCGGGCGGGGAAGGCGCGGTCGCAGCTGGATCAGCCCCTTTGCCAGAAACCTTACCCTGAGCCTGGGTTTCTCGCTGGGGGGCACGCCGAGGGACGCCGGCGCATTGAGCCTTGTTGTCGGGCTTGCCGTTGCAGACATGATAGAGGGGCTCGGCGTGGCTGACGTCTCCCTGAAGTGGCCCAACGACGTGCTCATCCGGGGCGCCAAGTCGTGCGGCATTCTCATCGAACTGGTCGCGCATCGCCGGCCCCTGGAATGCGTGATCGGGATAGGGCTGAACCTGGACGTACCAGCCGGCGCTCGTGCCGTTATCGGCCAGGAGGTCGCCGATCTCAGGCAACAGGGTGTCGAAGCCGGTCGCGAGGTGCTTGCCGCCGAACTGGTCTCCGCCGTGGTTCGTTATGTCGATGAATTCAAACGGTCCGGTTTCCGGGTGATGCGACCCGCCTATGACGAGGTCCACATCTGTCATGGCAGGCGTTGCCGTATCCTGCACGGCAACGTCGAGTATGGGGGCGTCGTGACGGGCGTAACCGACCACGGCGAGTTGCGGGTGCGGGGGCCGGACGGGGAACGCCGTTTCAATGGCGGCGAGGTTTCGTTGCGCCGGGGTGCCTGAAGTGCGCAGACGCGAAACGGCCTGGCTGGTTGCCGCGGTGCTGATCAACGTCGTCGTTGCATTGACCCTGCATGGCGGAGTCTGGGGCCGGCTGTGGAGCATGGCGTTTCCGGAACCGCGGTTGGCCCCGGAAACGGTGGCGGGGCCCTGGACATGTGTCGCCTGGGGCCCGTTTGCGGAGGCGGCCACGGTCGAACCCCTGATTGCCCGAATCGAGGCCATGGGAGGAGAGACGGAATTGATAGCGTCACGTTTGGGCGCCGGGCCTGACTACCTCCTGCTGGTCGGTCCGCAAGGCTCTTTCGAAGCGGCCCGCCGCGTTCGCGAGGAACTCAGGTCCCAGTCGATCGAAAGCCACATCGTCCCGCGCGGCACTTTTGCCAGGTCGCTTGAGGTGGGTATTTTTGCCGATCGGGCTCAGGCACTTGCGCGGCAGGCGCACATCGAGGACCTGGGTTACCTCGTCCAGTTCAGGGAACTGCAGCGCCCAGCGCCCGCGTTCCACCTGGTGGCCCGTCTGGCGCGGGTTTCCGTGCATGATCTGCCTCCTGCAGGAGATTGTGGAGTCGTTGCGCCGGGCCACCGGTTTCTATAGAATTCCGCTCCCATTTTCAGCCGCCATAGCTCAGCCGGTAGAGCAACTCACTTGTAATGAGAAGGTCCAGGGTTCGATTCCTTGTGGCGGCACCAGAGAATCGCATGTGGATGCGGCTGGGCGCGGGGCAGAAAATGGCAAGCGTTCCAACCTCTTGGCGGCGAGGAGTCGGCGCTCGAGCGGTTTGAATGCCGGAAAGTGAGGGTAGCGGCGTGTACCGTTGCCGACTGGAAATATTGCGTCGTGCGTTCGCGGCATAGGCCGGGGATGCATGGCGTGTTTTGCGTTTTGGAAAGCCGGAACGCGCCGGCGTTGGAGACAGAACAGATAGCAGCGGCGACTGGTTTCAGGTGGGGTTCCCGAGTGGCCAAAGGGATCAGACTGTAAATCTGACGGCTCAGCCTTCGAAGGTTCGAATCCTTCCCCCACCACCAGAGAGCCGGATACGGCGGGTATAGTTCAGGGGTAGAACCTCAGCCTTCCAAGCTGATGACGCGGGTTCAATTCCCGCTACCCGCTCCACTCGCCGGCTGGCTGAATCGATTGTTGGCGTTGCTCACATAGCTCAGCAGGTAGAGCACTTCCTTGGTAAGGAAGAGGTCATCGGTTCGAATCCGATTGTGAGCACCAGTACAAGGCCCTTAAGGCAAGGAAAACCGTAAGGACATCACGAGGAAAAAATGGCTAAAGAACGATTTGAGCGGACAAAGCCCCATGTCAACGTGGGGACGATTGGTCATGTTGACCACGGCAAGACCACGCTGACCGCGGCTCTCACCATGGTGTGCGCGGCGGCACGCGGCGGCGAAATCCGGGAATTCGACCAGATCGACAATGCCCCGGAAGAGAAGGCGCGGGGTATCACCATCGCCACGGCGCACGTCGAATACGAGAGCGATGAGCGTCACTACGCCCACGTCGACTGCCCCGGGCACGCCGACTACGTCAAGAACATGATTACCGGCGCGGCGCAGATGGACGGCGCCGTTCTGGTGGTTTCCGCCGCCGATGGCCCCATGCCGCAAACCCGGGAACACATCCTCCTTTCCCGCCAGGTCGGCGTGCCGCGCATTGTCGTCTACATGAACAAGGCCGACATGGTCGACGACGAGGAACTCATCGAACTCGTCGAAATGGAAGTTCGGGAACTGCTTGACCAGTATGACTTTCCGGGAGACGACACGCCCATCGTCATCGGTAGCGCGCTCAAGGCGCTCGAAGGCGAGGACACCGAGTATGGCACGCAGTCGATCAACGCACTGCTCGCGGCGCTGGACGACTATATCCCGCAACCAGAGCGCCCCGTCGACCAGCCGTTTCTGATGCCGATCGAGGATGTCTTCTCGATTGCCGGCCGCGGAACCGTGGTAACGGGCCGAATCGCCCGAGGCATCGTGAAAGTCGGCGACGAGGTCGAGATCGTCGGCATTCGGGAAACGCATCAAACCACCTGTACCGGAGTGGAAATGTTCCGCAAGCTGCTCGACGAAGGGCGCGCAGGCGAAAACGTCGGCGTTCTGCTGCGCGGCGTCAAGCGGGACGAGGTGGAACGTGGCCAGGTGCTGGCGGTTCCACGAAGCATTACCCCGCACACCGAGTTTGAAGCGGAAGTCTATGTGCTCTCCAAGGACGAAGGCGGCCGCCATACCCCGTTCTTCCAGGGCTATCGCCCGCAGTTTTTCTTCGAGACAACGGATGTGACGGGCACCGTCGAGTTGCCGAAGGATGTCGAGATGGTCATGCCCGGAGACAACGTAAACATGGAGGTCCAGCTCATCTCGCCCATTGCCATGGAAGAGGGACAGCGTTTCGCCATCCGCGAGGGCGGCCGCACGGTCGGGGCCGGAGTCGTTACCAAGATTACGACCTAGCGGGACACACGGTAACCCTGAACTGAAAGCAGTCACCGGACACGCTAGCAAGAGGAACAAAAGGCCAGTAGCTCAATTGGCAGAGCAGCGGTCTCCAAAACCGCAGGTTGGGGGTTCGATTCCCTCCTGGCCTGCCAGGGTCGGCTGGCCCCGTTACCCATAAAGGGCGTTAGTTAATTTAAGATGAGACAGCATCCCGAGTTTCCGGCCGCCGTTGCAGCGCACCGCCCCCTGGCGGGACGCCGAACCGGAGCCGTGGCGTGGCCGACGGCGTGAACGCCGCGTCGGAAGCCGTAGCGGGGCTGGACTGGCTGAAGTGGCTGCTGACCGCGGCGCTGCTGGGTCTGGGCATCTTCGGCAACTGGTATTACCAGGACGAGTCGCTGTTGCTGCGTGTACTCGGCCTGATCGGCATTGCCGTGGTGGCCACGGGTATTGCGTTGCAGACCGAGCGCGGGCGTGCCATCTGGTCGCTGTTCAAGGAGTCGCGCGCCGAAATTCGGAGGGTCGTCTGGCCGACCCGGCAGGAGACATTGCAGACGACGGTTATCGTACTGGTGCTCGTGCTGGTGTTCGCGCTGATTCTCTGGCTTCTGGATTCGGGGCTTAGTTGGTTGGTGTCCTCCGTAATCGGGTAGGTGAGATGTCGGAAGCAACTGCAGGACAGAAAAAGTGGTACGTGGTGCATGCCTACTCGGGGTTCGAGAAGAACGTGGCGCGTACCCTCCAGGAGCGGGTAGATCTTTCTCCGATGAAGGAGTGCTTTGGCAGGATCATGGTGCCCGCGGAACCGGTTGTGGAGATGCGGGCCGGTCAGAAGCGCCGCAGCGAGCGAAAGTTCTTCCCCGGCTACGTGCTGGTGGAGATGGAGTTGAACGACGAGACCTGGCACCTGGTGAACGAAACGCCCCGGGTGATGGGTTTCATCGGCGGTACGGCAGATCATCCGGCGCCGCTCACGGACAAGGAAGCCGGCGCCATTCTCGATCGTGTCGATGCAGGCAGCGAAAAGGCCGCGCCCAAGACGGTCTACGAACCGGGCGAGTATGTGCGGGTGGTCGACGGGCCGTTCAACGACTTCAACGGCATGGTCGAAGAGGTCAACTACGAGAAGAACCGCCTGCGCGTATCCGTAACCATCTTCGGACGCTCGACGCCGGTGGAACTCGACTTCGACCAGGTGGAAAAAGGCTGAGACGAATTGCGGCGGCGCCCGGGGCGCTACGCCGAAGGAACTGGACATGGCGAAAAGCACGAAAAGAGTAAGCACGTACATCAAGCTGCAGGTGCCCGCGGGTCAGGCCAACCCGAGTCCGCCGGTCGGCCCTGCGCTCGGCCAGCACGGTGTGAACATCATGGACTTCTGCAAGGCGTTCAACGCCCAGACCCAGGGTCTCGAGCAGGGCATGCCCACCCCGGTGGTGATCACGGTGTATGCCGACCGCACCTTCAGCTTCATCATGAAGACGCCTCCCGCGTCGGTTCTGCTGCGCAAGGCGGCCCGTATAGACAAGGGCAGCGGCATGCCGAACCTCAACAAGGTCGGCAGCGTCACGCGGGCACAGCTCGAGGAAATCGCCAGGCTCAAGGATCCGGACCTGACGGCCGCAGACATGGATGCGGCGGTCAGGACCATCGCCGGCAGCGCCCGCAGCGCCGGTATCGAAGTGGAACTGGAGACTGTCTGATGGCCAAGCCGACCAAACGCATGCGTGCAATTGCCGAACGCGCCGACAGGCACAAGGCCTACCCGATCGATGAGGCCGTGACGTTGCTGTCCGAGTTGTCGAACACGAAATTCAAGGAAAGCATAGACGTGTCGGTCAATCTCGGCGTAGATGTGCGCCGGTCGGACCAGACGCTGCGGGGAGCGACCACGCTGCCGCACGGTACCGGGAAAACTGCCCGCGTCGCCGTGTTCGCCCAGGGTGACCAGGCTGACAAGGCGGAGGCCGCGGGCGCCGACGTGGTCGGCCTCGATGACCTGGCCGAACGCCTGCAGGGCGGCGACCTGAATTTCGACGTCATCATAGCGACGCCGGACACCATGCGCGTGGTCGGAAAACTCGGCAGGCTGCTCGGCCCCCGGGGACTCATGCCCAACCCCAAGACAGGCACCGTGACCGCGGATGTGGAAACCGCCATCAACAACGCCAAGGCCGGCCAGGTCAAGTACCGTACCGACCGCGGCGGCATCGTTCACGGCACCGTTGGCCAGGTGGGCTTCAGCGCAACGCAGATCAGGGAAAACATCGAGGCGCTGGTAACGGACCTGCAGAAGGGCAAGCCCGCTGCCGCCAAAGGCGTGTACCTGAAGAAGATCACGTTGTCGACGACGATGGGGCCGGGTGTTCCCATCGACCAGTCGACTTTGGAAATTTAGGCAGGGGCGGACCCGTACGACCAGCGGAACAGGAGTTGCCAGGTGGCATTGAGGCTGAATCAGAAGCAGGACATCGTATCGGAAGTCAACCGGGAGGCGGGCGAAGCGCTCTCGGCGGTACTCGTCGACTATCGCGGCATGACGGTCAGCGAAATGACCGACCTGCGCCGGAGGGCGCGGGGAGACGGCGTTTATCTGAAGGTCGTGCGCAACACCCTGGCCAGGCGCGGCGTGGAAGGCACCGAATACGAATGCCTGAACGATGCCTTGATCGGGCCGACGCTGCTGGCTTTCTCCAGGGGCGAGCCCGGTACGGCAGCCCGGTTGCTGAAGGACTGCGTCCGGGACTACGACGCGCTGACTGTCAAGGCGCTGGCGATCGGTGGGCAATTGCTCGATGCCGGTCAGATTGACCGCGTTGCGGCGCTGCCGACAAGAGAGGAAGCCCTGGCGATGCTCATGGCCGCCATGCAGGCCCCGATTGCAAAACTTGCCAGAACGCTCAGCGAGGTGCCCGGCAAGCTGGCGCGAACGGTGGCCGCGATTCGCGACGCCAAGGAGTCCGGCAGCTAGGCAAGCCGGGAAAGTATTTCAAGAATCTAGGAGATTGAAAAAATGGCATTGTCCAAAGATGACATCCTGAACGCCATCGCCGAAATGAGCGTTATGGAGGTGGTGGAGCTGATTCAGGCCATGGAGGAGAAGTTCGGTGTTTCCGCGGCAGCCGCGGTGGCAGCCGTACCGGCCGCGGTCAACGGCGACGCGGGCGGCGACGCCGGTGCCGAGGAGCAGACCGAATTCGACGTCATCCTGAGTTCCTTCGGGGACAAGAAGGTCAACGTGATCAAGACCGTTCGCGCGATCACCGGCCTCGGCCTCAAGGAGGCAAAAGCACTGGTGGACGGCGCCCCGTCACCGGTCAAGGAAGGAACCACCAGGGAAGAAGCCGAAGACATCCAGAAACAGCTCGAAGAAGCCGGCGCACAAGTCGAGCTCAAGTAGTTGGGCCCGGCTGACGCATTTCCGCTGACCCCCGGCAGGGGCGTCGGCTTTTTGTCGTTACAAGAACGCGCAAGCGTGGGAGATTCGAATGGCGTATAGCTTCACCGAGAAAAAGCGCATTCGCAAGGACTTCGGCAAGCTGTCGGAATCCATGCAGATTCCCTACCTGCTGGCGATCCAGGTGGATTCCTACGGGAAATTCCTGCAACGGGACAAGAAGCCCGCCAAGCGGGAGAGAGTCGGGCTGCACGCGGCTTTTCAATCGGTTTTCCCGATCCAGAGCTATTCCGGAAACGCAGAGCTTCGTTACGTGGAATACCGGCTCGGTCAGCCGGTGTTCGATGTCAAGGAATGCGTGCTGAGGGGTGTCACCTATGCGGCGCCGCTCCGGGTCAAGGTGCGCCTGGTCATCTACGACCGCGAGTCTTCCGCCAAGAAGGTCAAGGAAGTGAGGGAACAGGAAGTCTACATGGGCGAGATTCCCCTCATGACCGAAAACGGCACCTTTATCATCAACGGCACGGAACGGGTCGTCGTTTCCCAGTTGCACCGTTCGCCAGGTGTTTTCTTCGACCATGACCGAGGCAAGACACACAGCTCCGGCAAACTGCTCTACTCGGCCCGGGTCATACCCTACCGCGGCTCCTGGCTCGATTTCGAATTCGACCCCAAGGACTGCGTGTTCGTTCGCATCGACCGGCGTCGCAAGCTGCCGGCCACCATCATCCTCAGGGCATTCGAGTATTCCAGCGAGGACATCCTCGACATGTTCTTCGACAAGAATGTCTTTCACGTCAAGAAGAACGGATTTTCGGTGGACCTCCAGGCCGAGCGTCTGCGTGGCGAAGTCGCCTCGTTCGACATCAAGGACCGGCAGGGCGAAATCATCGTCGAAGCGGGGCGCCGCATTACCGCGCGCCACGTCCGGCTCCTGCAGGACAGCGGTCTGAAGCGCCTGGACATACCCCGCGACTACCTGCTTGACCGGGTCACGGCCAAGGACATCGTAGATGAATCCACCGGCGAGATCCTGCTTCCCTGCAATTCGCTCATCACCGACGAAGTGTTCGATCGCATGCTGGAACTCGGTGTCTCCAGGATCGAGACCATCTACACCAACGACCTCGACTGCGGCTCGTATGTCTCGGACACCCTGCGCATAGATCTCACCAGCAATCGTCTCGAGGCACTGGTGGAAATCTACCGGATGATGCGCCCCGGGGAGCCGCCGACCCGGGAAGCCGCGGAGAACCTGTTCAACAACCTGTTCTTCGCCAGCGAGCGCTACGACCTGTCAGCCGTGGGGCGCATGAAGTTCAATCGCCGCCTCGGACGTGACGACATAACGGGCGAGGGCATCCTTACGAAGGAAGACATCATCGATGTCCTGAAGACGCTGATCGACATTCGCAACGGGCGGGGTTCGGTCGACGATATCGATCACCTCGGCAACCGCCGCGTCCGGTCCGTGGGCGAGATGTCCGAGAACCAGTTCCGCGTCGGCCTGATCCGGGTCGAGCGGGCGGTCAAGGAACGGCTGTCGCTGGCCGAGTCGGAAGGGCTCATGCCCCAGGACATGATCAACGCCAAGCCCGTGGCCGCCGCCATCAAGGAGTTTTTCGGTTCGAGCCAGCTTTCGCAGTTCATGGACCAGAACAACCCCCTCTCGGAGGTTACCCACAAGCGCCGCGTCTCGGCGCTCGGGCCGGGTGGCCTGACACGTGAGCGCGCCGGTTTCGAGGTTCGTGATGTGCATCCGACCCATTACGGGCGGGTCTGCCCGATCGAGACGCCCGAGGGGCCGAACATCGGGCTCATCAACAGCCTGGCGGCGTATGCGCGCACCAACGAATACGGATTTCTCGAATCGCCCTACCGAAAAGTCGTCAACGGCAAGGTCACCAGGCAGATCGAGTACCTGTCGGCCATCGATGAAGCGGAATACGTCATTGCCCAGGCGAGTTCGCTGCTGGACGAAAAGGGCGCCTTTGTCGGCGAACTCGTCGATGTCCGTCATCAGAACGAGTTCACCAAGACTGCGCCGGAGAACGTCAACTATATGGACGTATCGCCCAAGCAGGTGGTCTCCATCGCCGCGTCGCTGATTCCTTTCCTGGAGCACGACGATGCCAACCGGGCGCTCATGGGTTCGAACATGCAACGTCAGGCGGTGCCGACCTTGAGGGCCGAGAAGCCGCTGGTCGGTACGGGCATGGAACGCCATGTCGCCCGCGATTCCGGCGTATGCGTGATTGCCGAGCGGGGCGGCCTGGTAGACAGTGTCGATGCGGGGCGGATCGTGGTCCGGGTAGCTGATGCGGAGACCGAAGCCGGAGAGGCGGGTGTCGACATCTACAACCTCACCAAGTTCACTCGCTCCAACCAGAATACCTGCATCAACCAGCGGCCGCTGGTGAAACCGGGCGACAGAATCGCCCGGGGCGACATCCTTGCGGACGGCCCTTCGGTGGATACCGGAGAGCTGGCGCTGGGGCAGAACATGCGGGTCGCCTTCATGCCCTGGAACGGCTACAACTTCGAGGACTCCATCCTCGTGTCCGAACGGGTCGTGCAGGAGGACCGTTTCACCAGTGTTCACATCCAGGAGCTGACCTGTATCGCCCGGGACACGAAGCTCGGTCCGGAGGAGATTACCGGCGATATTCCCAATGTCGGTGAGGGCGCGCTGTCGAAACTCGACGAGTCGGGCATCGTCTACATCGGGGCCGAGGTCGGCGCCGGCGATATCCTCGTCGGCAAGGTCACACCCAAGGGTGAGACCCAGCTGACGCCGGAGGAAAAGCTGCTGCGCGCGATCTTCGGCGAAAAGGCGTCGGACGTTAAGGACACTTCGCTGCGGGTTCCGACCAGCGTCAAGGGCACGGTCATCGATGTCCGGGTATTCACCCGCGACGGCGTCGAAAAGGATCAGCGCGCCCGTGACATAGAGCAGGACGAGCTTGCGGAAATCAGGAAGGACCTCGATGACGAGTACCGCATCGTGGAAGCCGCCACGTTCGAGCGGCTCCGGGCGGCGCTGACCGGCAACAAGGTGGCGAGCGGCCCGGGCGGCGTCCGCAATCAGGTAGTTGACGCCGATTATCTGAAAGGGCTGGAGCGGGACGACTGGTTCAGGATCCGCATGTCGGACGATGCGCTCAACGCCCAGCTTGAGCGGGCAGAGGAGCAACTCAACGAGCGCCGGGAAGCGCTGGATGCCAGTTATGCCGACAAGCGCTCGAAGCTTGAGAGCGGCGATGACCTGGCCCCCGGCGTGCTCAAGATCGTCAAGGTCTACCTGGCCATCAAGCGGCGCATTCAGCCGGGCGACAAGATGGCGGGCCGGCACGGCAACAAAGGGGTAATCTCCGTGATCATGCCGGTCGAGGACATGCCATTCGACGAAGATGGCGAGCCGGTGGACATCGTGCTGAATCCGCTGGGCGTGCCGTCGCGCATGAACGTGGGGCAGGTCCTCGAAGCGCACCTGGGCTGGGCGGCCAAGGGAATAGGCACCCAGATCAATGCATTGCTGGAAGCGCAGAGCAAGAACGCCGAGCTTCGGGAATACCTGCACGAGGTGTACAACACCATTGGCGAAAGGCAGGAAAACCTCAAGTCGCTCAATGAAGGGGACCTCAGGGAACTGGCGGAAAACCTGCGTGACGGGATGCCGATTGCCACCCCGGTATTCGACGGCGCGACCGAAACCGAGATCAAGCAGATGCTGGCGTTGGCCGCCCTGCCGGAGAACGGGCAGGCAGTGCTGTACGACGGCCGCACCGGCGAACGGTTCGACCGCCCCGTGACGCTTGGCTATATGTACATGCTCAAGCTGAACCACCTGGTCGACGACAAGATGCATGCCCGGTCCACCGGCTCATACAGCCTGGTGACCCAGCAGCCGCTGGGCGGCAAGGCGCAGTTCGGCGGCCAGCGGTTCGGGGAAATGGAAGTCTGGGCCCTGGAGGCGTATGGGGCCGCCTATACGCTGCAGGAGATGCTGACGGTCAAGTCCGACGATGTGGCGGGCCGTACGACCATGTACAAGAACATTGTCGACAGCAACTTCCGGATGGAGGCCGGGATGCCGGAGTCCTTCAACGTACTGGTGAAGGAAATACGGTCGCTTGGCATCGACATCGAACTGGAAACCGAATGAGCGATCTGGTGACACTCGGGAAAACTGAAACGTTGACAGCCGGAGGAAGACCTTGAAGGACTTGCTGAATCTTTTGAAGGATCAAGGGGATACGAACGAGTTCGACGCGCTTCGTATCGGTTTGGCTTCGCCGGAAATGATCCGGTCCTGGTCGTTCGGCGAGGTCAAGAAACCCGAGACCATCAACTACCGGACTTTCAAGCCGGAACGCGACGGCTTGTTCTGTGCACGCATATTCGGCCCCGTCAAGGATTACGAATGCCTGTGCGGCAAGTACAAGCGCCTCAAGCACCGCGGCGTGATCTGCGAGAAGTGTGGCGTCGAGGTCACCCTGGCCAAGGTGCGCCGCGAGCGGATGGGGCACATCGAACTCGCAAGCCCCGTCGCCCACATCTGGTTTCTGAAGTCGCTGCCTTCCCGGATCGGGTTGTTGCTCGACATGACCCTTCGCGACATCGAGCGCGTCCTCTACTTCGAGTCGTACGTGGTCATCGACCCCGGGTTGACCGACCTTGAAACCGGGCAGCTGCTCACCGACGAGGAGTACTACTCGAAACTCGAGGAGTTCGGGGATGAGTTCGAGGCCCGCATGGGTGCCGAGGCCATACAGCAGTTCCTGCTTGCCATGGACATGGAAGGGGAAATCGCGAGGCTCAGGGAAGAAATCCCCGCCACGAATTCCGAGACCAAGATCAAGAAGCTTTCCAAGCGGTTGAAGCTCATGGAAGCCTTCGTCAATTCCGGCAACCGGCCGGAGTGGATGATTCTGACGGTGCTGCCGGTCCTGCCGCCGGACCTGCGGCCCCTGGTCCCGCTGGACGGCGGCCGCTTCGCGACGTCTGACCTGAACGACCTGTACCGGCGGGTGATCAACCGGAACAACCGTCTGAAGCGGCTGCTGGACCTGTCCGCGCCCGACATCATCGTCCGCAACGAGAAACGCATGTTGCAGGAATCGGTGGACGCACTCCTGGACAACGGCCGCCGCGGCCGCGCCATCACGGGTTCCAACAAGCGGCCCCTGAAATCCCTGGCCGACATGATCAAGGGCAAGCAGGGCCGGTTCCGACAGAATCTTCTCGGCAAGCGGGTGGACTATTCGGGACGCTCCGTGATCGTGGTGGGCCCCACCCTGAGGCTGCACCAGTGCGGGCTGCCCAAGAAGATGGCTCTCGAACTGTTCAAGCCGTTCATTTTCGGCAAGCTCGAAGCCCGCGGGCTCGCGACCACCATCAAGGCCGCAAAGAAGATGGTGGAGCGGGAAACCGCCGAGGTCTGGGACATCCTGGCGGAGGTTATTCGGGAGCATCCGGTACTGCTGAACCGGGCGCCGACGCTGCATCGCCTCGGCATACAGGCATTCGAGCCGGTGCTGATCGAGGGCAAGGCCATCCAGCTGCATCCCCTGGTCTGCACGGCCTACAACGCCGACTTCGACGGCGACCAGATGGCGGTGCACGTTCCGTTGACGCTCGAGGCACAACTCGAATCCCGAGCGCTCATGATGTCGACCAACAATATTCTTTCGCCGGCCAGCGGCCAGCCCATCATTGTGCCTTCCCAGGATGTGGTGCTGGGCATCTATTACATGACCCGGGAAATGGTCAACGCCAGGGGCGAGGGAATGACCTTCGCGGACACCGACGAGGTGCACCGCGCCTATCATGCCGGCGAGATCGAACTGCATGCTCGGATCAAGGTCCGCGTACCCGACTTCGCGGCTCCGGAGGACGGGGAGTCGGTTGCCCGACTCAAGCTGACCGAAACCACGGTCGGCCGCGTGCTGCTCTACGACGTAGTGCCCAGGGAACTGCCTTTCTCCGCAGTCAACAGGACGATGGACAAGAAGGCGATCTCGAGGCTGATCGACGACTGCTACCGCAATGTCGGGCTGAAGGAAACCGTTATCTTCGCCGACCAGCTCATGTACACCGGATTTGCCCACTCGACGTCGTCCGGCGCATCCATCGGTGTAGACGACTTTGTCATTCCGGACGAGAAGTCCCGCATCATCGGCGAGGCTGAGGCGGAAGTGGCGGAGATCGAATCACAGTACGCTTCGGGGCTGGTTACCCAGGGCGAAAAGTACAACAAGGTGGTCGACATCTGGTCTCGGGCCAACGACTTCGTCGCCCGGTCGATGATGGACGGCATCTCCAAGGAAGTGGTCGTCAACCGGACAGGCGAACAGGAACAGCAGGCATCGTTCAATTCCATCTACATGTACGCGGATTCGGGAGCCAGGGGGTCACCGGCCCAGATCCGGCAGCTGGCCGGCATGCGCGGGCTGATGACGCGGCCGGACGGCAGCATCATCGAGAACGCCATTACGGCAAACTTCCGGGAAGGGCTCAACGTTAACGAGTACTTCATATCGACCCACGGCGCCCGCAAGGGTCTTGCCGACACCGCTCTGAAGACCGCGAATTCCGGTTACCTGACCCGCCGCCTGGTGGACGTGGCGCAGGACGTGGTGATCACCGAACACGATTGCGGCACCGCCAACGGGCTGACCGTCGCAGCGATCATCGAGGGGGGCGACGTCGTGGAACCCCTCGGCGACCGGGTACTCGGCCGCGTGATTGCCGAAGATGTCATCGGCGGCGAATCGGAGGCCGTGGTCATCCCGGCAGGAACCGTCATTGACGAATCCTGGGTCGAGCGCCTCGACATGCTGGGCATCGATGAGGTCAAGGTGCGCTCCGCGATCACCTGCAACACCCGCTTCGGCGTCTGCTCGATGTGTTACGGCCGTGATCTGGCCCGCGGGCGCCTGGCGAACGTCGGCGAAGCGATTGGCGTCATCGCGGCACAGTCGATCGGCGAGCCGGGCACGCAGTTGACCATGCGGACGTTCCATATCGGCGGTGCGGCGTCGCGGGCCACCGCCATCGACAACATTCAGGTCAAGCACGGCGGTTCCGTGCGGTTGCACAACCTGAAAACGGTTCAGCGCAGTTCCGAAGAGCTGGTCGCCGTGTCACGCTCCGGGGAAATTGCCGTTGCCGATGACCACGGCCGGGAGCGCGAACGCTACAAGCTGCCCTACGGCGCGGTGATTTCCGTTGCCGATGGCAAGCCGGTGGAAGCTGGCCAGTTGATTGCGCAATGGGACCCGCATACCCATCCGATTGTCACCGAGGTGGAGGGCACGGTCGAGTTTCAGGAAATGGAGGACCGCCTGTCGATCAACCGTCAGACCGACGAACTCACGGGATTGACCAACATTACCGTTCTGGACCCGAAAGACCGCCCCAGCGCCGGCAAGGACCTGCGTCCCGCAGTGCAACTCCTGGACGGGAACGGCGAAAAGGTCATGC
This sequence comes from Pseudomonadales bacterium, assembly GCA_963663395.1. Taxonomy (GTDB): domain Bacteria; phylum Pseudomonadota; class Gammaproteobacteria; order Pseudomonadales; family Azotimanducaceae; genus Azophilus. The sequence continues at coordinate 253,093 of OY760226.1, read as the reverse complement.
TGCCGGGCAGCGATGTGCCGGCGCATTATTTCCTGCCGAGCGATGCCATTCTAAACTTGGAGGACGGCGAAAAGGTCGGGATCGGCGACATCGTTGCCCGCATTCCCCAGGAAGGGTCCAAGACCAGGGACATCACCGGCGGTCTGCCGCGCGTGGCGGACCTGTTCGAGGCACGCAAGCCCAAGGAACCCGCGATACTGGCCGAAGCCACGGGCACGGTCAGCTTCGGCAAGGAAACAAAGGGCAAGCGCCGTCTCGTGATCCTGCCGCCCGAGGGCGATCCGGTGGAAACGCTGATTCCGAAGTGGCGCAATATCGGCGTCTTCGAAGGCGAGCATGTCGAGAAGGGCGAGGTGGTCTGCGACGGGCCGCCGAACCCCCACGATATCGTGCGGCTGAAAGGCGTGGAGGAGTTCGCCAAGTACATCATCAACGAGATCCAGGAGGTATACCGGCTGCAGGGCGTGACCATCAACGACAAGCACATCGAGGTCATCGTTCGGCAGATGCTGCGCAAGATCGAGGTCGTCGCTTCAGGCGATTCCGATCTCATTCGCGGTGAGCAGCTGGAATTCACGCGGATGCTCGAAACCAACGAAGGGCTCGCGGAGGAAGGCAAGCATCCGGTGGAGTATCAGCGCATACTGCTGGGCATCACCAAGGCATCGCTTGCCACCGAATCGTTCATATCGGCGGCTTCCTTTCAGGAGACCACGCGCGTACTCACCGAGGCGGCCGTTACCGGCAAGCAGGACTATCTGCGGGGCCTCAAGGAGAACGTGGTGGTGGGCAGGCTGATCCCGGCCGGTACCGGGCTGACCTATCACAGCGATCGCAAGCGTCGGCGTGCGGAAGAAGCTGCCGATCGCCTGGCCAAGGAACAGGGAGCGACGTCGGACGAGATCGAGGCCGCACTGTCCGAAGCCCTGAGTTCGAGCCAGTGAGTCAGCGAACGATTGCGGGCAGAGGAAGTGAACTATAGAATCCCGCCCCCCACGGTTTCCGTGGGGCTGTGAACTACAGAATCCCGCCGCCCCACGGTTTACGTGGGGCTGTGGACCATAGAATCCCGCCCCCCGCGGAATCGGTGGGGCTGGAAGCCGTCTGGTAGCGGAGGCACGGTGGCAACGATAAGCCAATTGGTCAGAAAACCACGAAAACGCAAGGCGCGGAAAAACATCGTTCCGGCCCTGCAGGGCAGTCCGCAGAAGCGGGGCGTCTGCACGCGCGTGTACACCACCACGCCGAAGAAGCCCAATTCGGCGCTGCGCAAGGTCTGCCGGGTGCGGTTGACCAACGGCCACGAGGTCACGTCCTACATCGGCGGCGAAGGCCACAACCTCCAGGAGCACTCGGTGATCCTGATCCGCGGCGGCCGCGTCAAGGATCTGCCGGGGGTCCGGTATCACACGGTACGGGGCACACTGGATACGTCCGGCGTCTCCGACCGCAAGCAGGGCCGTTCCAAGTACGGAGCCAAGCGCCCGCGCTGAGCCGGCATTTTATCCCGACGAGGCTGGGCTGCGGCCCGGCGAGCAACGAGGAGCGGTGACCGGGCGGGTACTTGACCTGTTCGACAACCTCTATCCGCGAACAAGAGGAATAGTAAGGCCCCGGATCGAATCTCGGGGATGAACCTGAAGCAAGGAGCGAAACATGCCAAGACGCCGAGTCGTTGCCAAGCGGGAGATTCTCCCGGACCCGAAATACCACAATCAGACTGTCGCCAAGTTCATCAACCACGTCATGGTGAGCGGCAAGAAATCCGTTGCGGAACGCATCGTCTATGGTGCGCTCTCCCGCATCGAGGATCGCGGCAAGGTCGATCCAGTGGAAACCTTCGAGAAAGCGCTGGAGGCGGTTGCACCCTTCGTCGAGGTGAAGTCCCGGCGCGTTGGCGGGGCCACCTACCAGGTACCCGTGGAAGTTCGCCCCTCTCGCCGCCAGGCGCTGGCCATGCGCTGGCTGGTGGATTGTGCCCGCTCCCGGGGCGAGAAGACCATGGCGTTGCGGCTCGCCGGCGAACTGCTCGATGCGGCGGACGGCCGCGGCACCGCTGTCAAGCGGCGGGAGGACACGCATCGGATGGCGGAAGCGAATCGGGCATTCGCTCACTACCGCTTCTGATCCTCAGTCCCCTCCTGTAATCCCAGCGTACCCGGAAAGCGCCGATGGCTCGTGAAACCCCCATTAACCGGTATCGGAATATCGGCATCGTGGCGCACGTCGACGCGGGCAAGACAACAACCACCGAACGGGTCCTTTTCTATACCGGGCTCTCCTACAAGATCGGCGAAGTGCACGACGGCGCGGCGGTCATGGACTGGATGGAGCAGGAGCAGGAACGGGGCATCACCATCACGTCCGCGGCCACCACCTGCTTCTGGCAGGGCATGAACCAGCAGTACGAACGCCATCGCGTCAACATCATCGATACACCCGGGCACGTCGACTTCACCATCGAGGTGGAACGCAGCCTCAGGGTCCTGGATGGGGCCGTGGTCGTTTTCTGCGCCACATCCGGTGTCGAGCCGCAGTCGGAGACCGTCTGGCGCCAGGCCAACCGGTACGAAGTTCCGCGTATCGTGTTCATCAACAAGATGGACCGGGCCGGCGCCGACTTCCTGCGCGTTGTCGGGCAAATTGAGGATCGCCTGGGTTCGAGCCCGGTGCCGGTGCAACTGGCCATCGGCGCCGAAGAGAACTTCAAGGGCGTCGTCGATCTCGTGCGCATGAAGGCGATCTACTGGAACGAACAGGATCAGGGACTCACCTACGAACTGGCGGATATCCCGGAAGCTCTGCGCGCGGAAGCGGAACAGTGGCGCGAGCGGATGCTCGAGAGCGCGGCGGAGGCGAACGAGGAATTGATGGACAAGTACCTTGAAGAGGGCGACCTCGAAGAGGACGAGGTCCGCACCGGGCTGCGTATACGCACCCTGGCCAACGAGATCGTGCCGGCGCTCTGCGGCACGGCGTTCAAGAACAAGGGCGTACAGGCCATGCTCGATGCGGTCATCGACTATCTGCCCAACCCGACGGAGGTGAAGGCCATCGACGGGGTGCTCGAGGATGGCGAAACCCGTGAGACACGCCCGTCGGACGATGACGCGCCCTTCGCTGCCCTGGCGTTCAAGATCGCGACGGACCCGTTTGTCGGCACGCTGACCTTCTTCCGTGTCTATTCCGGCGTGCTGAACTCCGGAGATCAGATCTACAACCCGGTGAAGAGTCGGCGCGAGCGGGTCGGCCGGATGGTGCAGATGCACTCAAATTCCCGCAACGAGATCAAGGAAGTGCGGGCGGGCGACATCGCCGCGGCCATCGGCCTCAAGGACGTGACCACGGGCGACACGCTCTGCGCCCAGACTGATCGGATCACCCTGGAACGCATGGATTTCCCCGAACCGGTCATATCCGTCGCCGTCGAGCCCAGGTCGGTGCCGGACCAGGAGAAGATGTCGATTGCGCTCTCCAAACTCGCCCAGGAGGACCCCTCATTCCGGGTGGCGACGGACGAGGAGTCGGGCCAGACCATCATCTCCGGCATGGGGGAATTGCACCTGGACATCATCGTCGACCGGATGAAACGCGAGTTCCGGGTCGAGGCCAACATCGGCAAGCCCCAGGTTGCCTATCGCGAAACGATTCGCTCCCCGGTGGAGGCCGAGGGCCGATTCGTGCGCCAGACGGGCGGCCGCGGGCAATACGGGCATGTCTGGGTGAAGATCGAGCCGTATCAGGATGGCGAAGACCACTACGAGTTCGTCGACAAGATCGTCGGCGGCGTGGTGCCCAAGGAGTACATTTCCGCGGTCGACAAGGGCATCCAGCAACAGATGCAGAACGGCGTTCTGGCTGGCTATCCGCTGATCGATCTGCGCGCCACTCTCTACGACGGGTCGTATCACGAGGTCGACTCTTCCGAAATGGCGTTCCGTGTCGCGGGATCCATGGCGCTGCGCGAAGGCGCACTCAAGGCAAGGCCAGTGCTTCTCGAACCGGTAATGGGCGTCGAGGTTGTGACCCCGGAAGACTACATGGGCGATGTGGTCGGGGACCTCAGCCGGCGGCGGGGCATCATCGCCGGCATGGATGAGAACCCTGCGGGCAAGATCATACGTGCCGACGTTCCACTCGCGGAGATGTTCGGCTATTCGACCGATCTCCGCTCGGCCACCCAGGGGCGCGCCACCTATACGATGGAGTTCTCGAAGTACGCCGAAGTACCGGAGCGCATCGCCGAAGGCATCATCAACAGATAGCGCGTTCCGGGGGCGACTTGGCCGGGCGTACACCCTGTTGCGGCACTGGTTTTGCGTCTGTATAGTTCGCCATCCCGATTTTCGGGGGTTCTTTAACAGGAGAGCGTCCAACCCGGCGGCTTTGCCGGCTTGGACGATTTTTTAAGAGGGTTTGGAGTCCGTCTTGGTTCAGAACCAACGCATCCGTATTCGGTTGAAGGCGTTCGATCACAAGTTGATCGATGTCTCGACCCAGGAAATCGTCGAAACGGCGAGAAGGACCGGCGCCCAGGTCAAGGGGCCGATTCCCCTGCCGACGCGCAAGGAGCGATTCACGGTTCTGACTTCGCCGCACGTCAACAAGGACGCCCGCGACCAGTACGAGATCCGAACCCACAAGAGACTCCTGGACATTCTGGAGCCCACCGAGAAAACGGTGGATGCGCTGATGAAGCTCGATCTCGCGGCAGGGGTGGAAGTACAGATCAGCTTGAACTGAAAACGCCGGCTCTTTCAGCTGGCGTTTTTGCGCGTGCGGGCACTAGTCCCCGCGCCGACAGGGCCCCGACAGGGGGCCGGTGAAGAAATTTGTGGCCGTTTGTCTGTACCAGGGTATGGGCAGACGGCCTCGGCTATGCGCGGAGCCAGGCCGGCGCGGGAACGCCGTCAGTTATGACCGTTCCGGTGCAAGGCAGCTTTGCAGCGAAGGAATTGAGAACCGAGCCATGGCAATCGGCATTGTCGGCAGAAAGAGCGGAATGACGCGGGTATTCACCGAGGCGGGCGCTTCGGTGCCCGTTACCGTTATCGAGGTAGAGCCCAACCGGGTCGTGCAGGTCAAGACGCCGGAGGTGGACGGCTACACCGCGATACAGGTGACTGCCGGCCACAAGGCCCGGCCCAGGAAGCCGTTGGCAGGGCACTTCGCCAAGGCCGGCGCCGGCGCCGGGCGAGGCCTCTGGGAATTCCGCGTCGATGCCATCGACGGCGAGTTGGCCCCAGGATCGGAATTCGGCGTCGAGCAATTCGAGGCCGGCCAGAAGGTCGATGTGCGTGGAATCTCCAAGGGCAAGGGTTATGCAGGGACGATAAAGCGCTGGAATTTCAGCGGTCAGGACAACTCCCACGGCAACTCGGTTTCCCACCGGGCGCCCGGCTCCATCGGCCAGTGCCAGACCCCGGGCCGCGTATTCAAGGGCAAGAAGATGGCTGGCCAACTCGGCAATGTCCGGGTAACCACCCAGAATCTGGAGGTCGTACGGGTGGATGCAGAGCGCAACCTGCTGCTCATCAAGGGTGCGGTGCCTGGCCCGGCGGGGGGCGATGTCCACGTTCGGCCGGCGGTCAAGCGGAGTCGAGGGCAATGAACCTGAGCCTCAAGGCCGGCGGCAGCGTCGAGATATCGGAAACCGCCTTCGCCAGGGAATTCAACGAGCCGCTCGTTCACCAGGTGGTAACCGCCTATCTGGCGGGAGCGCGCCAGGGCTCACGGGCTCAGAAGTCCCGGTCCGAGGTGCGTGGCGGGGGACGCAAACCCTGGCGCCAGAAAGGCACCGGCAGGGCCCGGGCGGGCACCATTCGCAGCCCCATCTGGCGCGGTGGCGGCGTAACGTTTGCCGCCAAGCCCCAGAACCATGCCCAGAAGGTGAATCGCAAGATGTATCGCGGTGCAATGCGGTGCATCCTGTCCGAACTGATTCGCCAGGACCGCCTTGTCGCCATCGACTCCTTCCGCGTAGATTCCCCCAAGACCAGATCCCTCCTGCAAAAGATCAAAGACCTCGAAGTGCCCCTCGGCGGAAGCGCGGGTGGCAATGGCAGCCGCGGCAACCTCCTTATCGTCGCGGAAGAGGTCGATGAAAATCTCTTCCTGGCGGCGCGAAATCTCAGGCATGTCGATGTGCTGGAGGTGGATGGTGTGGACCCGGTGAGCCTGGTAGGCCATGAGCGGGTGCTGGTAACGGTTGCCGCGCTGAAACGCCTCGAGGAGGCGCTGGCATGAACACGGAACGCCTCTACAGGGTGCTGCTCGAACCGCACATCTCGGAGAAGGTCTCGATTCTCGGAGACGACAGCAACCAGTACGCCTTCAAGGTCGCCCGCAATTCCACCAAGGCCGAAATCAAGGCTGCGGTGGAGACGATCTTCGGGGTGAACGTGGAGGGCGTCTCCACGCTCAACGTGCGGGGCAAGGAAAAACGGTCCTGGCGGGGCATCTCACGAAAGAAGAGCTGGAAGAAAGCCTATGTGCGGGTCGCTTCCGGTCAGGAACTTGATTACATGGTGACGGACTGATGGCGGTACTGAAGGCCAAACCCACATCTCCGGGCCGGCGCTTCGTCGTCAAGGTCGTGAACCCGGAACTGCACAAGGGCAAGCCGTACAAGGGGCTGCTCGACAGCAAGAGCAGTTCCGGCGGACGTAACAATGCCGGCCGTATCACCACCCGGCACCGTGGCGGGGGGCACAAGCGCCGAATTCGCATCGTCGACTTCAAGCGGAACAAGGACGGCGTGCCCGCGGTGGTCGAACGGCTGGAATACGATCCCAACCGAACGGCCAATCTCGCGCTGCTGAAATATGCCGACGGCGAAAGGCGCTACATCATTGCGCCCCGCGGCGTGCGTGCCGGCGACCCCATCCAGAGCGGCAGCAGTGCGCCGATTCGTCCGGGCAACGCCATGTCGTTGCGCAACATTCCCGTGGGCAGCGTCATCCATTGCGTTGAACTCAAGCAGGGCAAGGGCGCCCAGCTGGCGCGCAGTGCCGGCACCTCGGTCCAGCTGGTGGCCCGGGAAGGAGCTTATGCGACGTTGCGCCTGCGCTCGGGTGAAATGCGCCGCGTCCGCGCGGACTGCAGGGCCACACTGGGCGAAGTGGGCAACAACGAACACAACCTGCGCTCCCTCGGCAAGGCGGGCGCGAAACGCTGGCGTGGCATCCGTCCCACTGTGCGGGGTGTTGCCATGAACCCGGTCGACCATCCCCACGGCGGCGGCGAGGGCAAGAGTTCCGGCGGCCGCCATCCGGTAACGCCCTGGGGCGTGCCGACCAAGGGACACAAGACCCGTGGCAACAAGCGTACGGACAAGCTGATCGTGCGGCACCGAGGCAGGAGGTAAGCCATGTCCAGATCGTTGCGCAAAGGGCCGTTCGTTGATCTGCACCTGATGAGGAAGGTGGAAAGTGCCGTCCGCAAGAACGAGAAGCGACCGATCAGGACCTGGTCGCGCCGTTCCATGATCCTGCCGGACATGGTGGGGCTCACCATTGCGGTGCACAACGGGCGGCAACACATCCCCATCTACATCAACGAGGAGATGGTGGGACACAAGCTGGGCGAATTCGCGCCGACTCGCACCTACCGCGGACACGCCGCGGACCGCAAGGTACGGCGCTAGGAAATCCGCATGCAGGTCAGTGCAACAGCAAGACGGCTCCGGGTTTCCCCACGCAAGGCGCGCCTCGTGGTCGACCTGGTGCGTGGCATGCCGGTGGGCGCGGCGCTGGACGTACTGTCGTTCAGCACGCAGAAGAGTGCCGGCCTGGTGCGCAAGGTACTCGAGTCGGCGATCGCCAATGCGGAAACCAACGAAAACGCGGACATCGACGAGCTGAAAGTAGCGGAGATCTACGTAACCAAGGGGGTCACCATGAAGCGGATCAAGCCCCGCGCCAAGGGACGCGCTGACCGCATCTTCAAGCGCAGCTGTCACGTGACCGTGACGGTGACGGACGAGTAGTTCGCATGGGTCAGAAAGTACATCCGACAGGCATGCGGCTCGGCATCGTCAAGGACCACGCGTCCATCTGGTACGCCGACCGAAAAACCTATTCGCAATACCTGCTCAACGACCTGGAGGTGCGCGAGTATCTGCGCGAGCGGCTCGCGCAGGCATCGGTCAGCCGCATCGAAATCGAACGCCCCGCGCAAACGGCGCGCATCACCATTCACACGGCGCGCCCGGGCATCGTGATTGGCAAGAAGGGCGAGGACGTGGAGCGGTTGCGCCAGGCGCTCTACGAGATGATGGGCGTGCCCGTGCACGTCAACATCGAGGAGATCCGGAAACCGGAACTCGATGCCTACCTGGTTGCGCAGAACGTTTCCCAGCAGCTGGAACGCCGGGTGCAGTTCCGCCGGGCCATGCGCCGGGTGATTCAGAACGCCATGCGCCTCGGCGCCAAGGGCGTCAAGGTAAGGGTTGCCGGCCGGCTCGGCGGGGCGGAGATCGCGCGCTCGGAGGTGTATCACGAGGGCCGTGTGCCGCTGCACACGCTGCGCGCAGACATCGACTACGCAACCTTCGAGGCCAAGACCACCTACGGTGTTCTGGGCATCAAGGTCTGGATATTCAAGGGTGAGATATTCGGCCCCGACGAGGCAGGAGCGGCCTGAGGCGGCCTGATGGCCACCTCGCCAGGGACGCCGACAACGAGAGGTTTCAAACGTGCTACAGCCCGCAAGAACGAAGTACAGGAAGCAGCAGAAGGGCCGCAACCGCGGCCTGGCACATCGCGGCAGCCGGGTCAGCTTCGGGGAGTACGGTCTGAAGGCGATCGGCCGCGGGCGTTTGACGTCGAGGCAGATCGAGGCCGGTCGCCGGGCAATGACCCGGCACGTTCGTCGGGGCGGCAAGGTGTGGATCAGGGTTTTCCCCGACAAGCCCATCACCAAGAAGCCGCTGGAAGTGCGCCAGGGCAAGGGCAAGGGCGCCGTCGAGTACTGGGTGTCGCTCGTGCAGCCGGGCAAGGTGATCTTCGAGATCGCCGGCGTCTCGGAAGAAGTTGCACGGCGGGCTTTCCAGCTTGCCGGCGCCAAGCTTCCCTTCGCGACCTCATTCGCAAGAAGGACGGCAATCTGATGAACGCCGCAGAACTCAGGGCGCTGGGCAACGAGGAATTGCAGGAGGAACTGTTGAGACTGGTCAAGGAGCATTTCAACCTGCGCATGCAGCGGGCGAGCGGCCAACTCGGCCAGACGCATCTGCTGAAAGAAACCCGCCGGGATATCGCCAGGGTGAAGACCGTCATGGGGGAGCAGGCAAGTGGTTGACCGCAATCGGCCCGCGGTGCGGCGCAGCCTGGCCGGCGTAGTGACCGGCGACCGCATGGACAAGACAATCACCGTGCGGATCGAGCGAACGGTACAGCATCCCGTGTACGGCAAGATCATGCGGCGCAAAACCAAGCTGCATGCCCACGATGAGCGTAACGAAGCACGGGCCGGAGACCTGGTGACCATCGAAGAGTGCCGGCCGATCTCGAAAACCAAATCCTGGCGGCTTAGAAGCGTCGATGAACGCGCGGCGGTGATTTAGGGGCTCCTGGAATGATTCAAGCGGAAAGCATGCTGGACATCGCCGACAACAGCGGTGCGCGCCGGGTGCAGTGCATCAAGGTGCTTGGCGGGTCGCGCCGGCGTTACGCCGGTGTAGGCGATATCGTCAAGGTCACCATCAAGGAGGCGATCCCGCGAGGCCGGGTGCGCAAGGGCCAGATCATGGACGCGGTGGTGGTTCGTACCAAGAAAGGCGTTCGGCGCCCGGACGGGTCGCTCATCCGCTTCGATGAAAACGCCGCGGTGCTGCTGACGCCGCAGAATCAGCCGGTTGGCACCCGGATTTTCGGCCCGGTGACCCGCGAACTGCGTACGGAGAATTTCATGCGCATCGTTTCGCTGGCTCCGGAGGTCCTTTAGAGGGTTGCCTGAAAGATGCTCAAGATCAGGAAAGAAGACGAGGTCATCGTGATCGCCGGCCGGGACAAGGGGCGGCGGGGCGAAGTGCTCGAGGTGTTGGGCGACGGGCGCCTGCTGGTCTCGGGCGTCCACCTCCTCAAGAAACATCAGCGGGCCAATCCGAACATCGGCCAGCAGGGCGGCATCATCGAGCGCGAGGGGCCCATCCAGGCTTCCAACGTCGCGATCTGGAACGATGCCGAGGAACGGGCCGACCGGGTGGGTTTCCGATTCGAGGACGGGCGGAAGATCCGGTTTTTCAAATCCACCGGCACGGCAGTGGACGAATAGGTCGAATTGAACGTGGCAGATTTGTACCAGCGATATGTGACCGAGATCCGCCCGGCGCTCCAGGAGGAACTGGGCATCGACAACGTGATGGAGGTGCCGACGCTCAGCAAGGTCACGCTCAACATGGGTGTGGGCGGGGCCATTGCCGACCGCAAGGTCATGGATAGTGCGGTGGCGGACCTCACCCTGATTTCGGGCCAGAAGCCGGTGGTGACCAATGCGCGCAAGTCCGAGGCGGCCTTCAAGATCCGCGAGGGTTACCCGGTGGGCTGCAAGGTGACTCTCAGGCGCACGCGCATGTATGAGTTCGTCGAGCGCCTCATCGGCATCACCATTCCGCGGATCCGTGATTTCCGCGGGCTGAATCCCCGTTCGTTCGACGGCAGGGGCAATTTTTCCATGGGTATTTCGGAGCAGATCGTATTTGCCGAAATCGACTACGACAGGATCGATACGATTCGCGGGCTGGACATCACGGTGACGACCAGCGCGAAGTCCGACGATCAGGCACGGGCGTTGCTCCGTGCTTTTGGTTTTCCATTTCGAGACTAGCGAGGCGCAAACGGTTATGGCAAAGGTTTCCGTGATCGAACGGGAGAAACGACGGGCAAAGGTGGTCGCCAAGTACGCGGCTCGGCGTGCTGAACTCAAGGCCACCATCGCCGACCGGGGCGCCTCGGACGACGAACGGTGGGATGCACAGTTGAAATTGCAGAAGTTGCCGCGCAATGCCTCCCCCGTCCGCCTGCAGCGCCGTTGCGGCGTGACCGGCCGGCCGCGGGCCGTGTACCGCAAGTTCGGTCTCGGCCGTAACAAGTTGCGCGATGCGGCCATGCGCGGCGATGTGCCGGGGCTGGTCAAGGCGAGCTGGTAGGAGAGCGCAAGTGAGCATGCAGGACCCTATCTCCGATTTCCTGACCCGCATCCGCAATGCCCAGAAGGCTGCTCATGCCGATGTGCAAATGCCCCACTCCAGTGCCAAGGCCGCGATCTGCCAGGTACTCGAGCAGGAGGGCTATATCGGTGGCTATTCCGTGAGCGAGGGTGTCAAGCGGGAACTCAAGGTCGAGCTCTCGTACCGCGACGGGGTACCGGTGATCGAGGAACTGAGCCGGGTGAGCCGGCCGGGCCTGAGGGTATACAGGACGCACGCCGAGCTACCCCAGGTGCGGGGTGGGCTGGGCGTGGCCATCGTCAGCACGAGCCACGGCGTCATGGCGGACCGCGCCGCGCGCGAGTTGGGTATCGGCGGCGAAATACTTTGCACGGTGTTTTAGACGAGTTCGTAGGAATGTCACGAATTGCGAACAATCCGGTGGATCTCCCGACGGGCGTTGAGGTGAAGCTCGATGGCGCGAGCCTGACGGTGAGCGGTGCGAAAGGCGCCCTCAAGTTCGATGTCCACCCCGACGTGGAGGTTCGACATGCCGAGCGCCGCCTGGAATTCATGCCGCGCTCAAGCGGCAAGTCGGCCCGGGCGCTGGCGGGCACGACCCGTTCCCTGGTCGGCAACATGGTGACCGGCGTCAGTAGCGGTTTCCAGCGCCGGCTTTTGCTCCAGGGGGTGGGTTACCGGGCCCGGGCGCAGGACGGCAAGCTCAATCTGCAGCTGGGGTTTTCCCATCCGGTGGTCTACGAACTGCCGGACGGGGTGGAAGTGGCAACGCCCAGTCAGACCGAGATCGTGGTGACCGGGGCGGACAAGCAGGCGGTCGGCCAGGCAGCGGCGGAAATCCGCGCATTCCGGCCTCCCGAGCCGTACAAGGGCAAGGGCGTTCGTTATGCGGACGAGCGGGTACGCCGCAAGGAAGCCAAGAAGAAGTAGGTCCGGAAACGTTGACAATGAACAGAAAGAAAGCAGCCAGGGCCCGCCGCGCCCGCCGCAGTCGCATGAAGATGCGCGAACTGGGTGTCGAACGGCTGACGGTCAACCGGACGCCTCGGCACATCTACGCCCAGGTCATCTCAGCCGATGGTGCGAAAGTGCTGGCCCAGGCATCGACCCTGGACACGACGCTCAGGGAAGGGGCAACGGGTAATTCAGCCGCGGCAGCCAAGGTTGGCGGGCTGATCGCGGAGCGGGCCCGGACGGCGGGCATCGAGCGTGTTGCCTTCGACCGGTCGGGTTACAAGTACCACGGGCGCGTCAAGGCATTGGCGGAGGCTGCCCGGGAGGGCGGATTGGAGTTCTAGCATGGCGTACGCGGACGAAGTCAGGGAAGAAGGGCTGGTCGAAAAGCTGGTGCAGGTGAACCGTGTCGCCAAGGTGGTGAAGGGCGGGCGTATCTTCGGATTCACTGCACTCACCGTGGTCGGCGACGGCAAGGGCCGTGTGGGCTTCGGGCGGGGCAAGGCTCGGGAAGTACCGGTCGCCATTCAGAAAGCCATGGAGGCCGCCCGGCGCAACATGGTCGACATCGAGCTGAACGGCTCGACGCTCTGGTATCCGTTGACCGAACGGCACGGCGCATCGAAGGTCTACATGCAACCGGCCTCCGAGGGTACCGGGGTCATCGCGGGCGGCACGATGCGCGCCGTGCTCGAAGCCGCCGGCGTGCACAACGTGCTGGCCAAGTGTTACGGGTCCACCAACCCGGTCAACGTGGTGCGCGCGACCTTCACCGCCCTCACACGCATGCGCTCCCCCTCGGTCGTGGCGGAAAAGCGCGGCAAGACGCTGGCGGAGATCGGGTTTTGAACAAGATCAAGGTACAGCTCGTCAAGAGCGCCGCAGGTCGCCTGAAGAAGCACCGGGCCTGCGTTGCCGGGTTGGGATTGCGCCGCATCGGGCACACGGTCGAAGTCGAGGACACGCCGTCCGTGCGCGGCATGATCAACCGGGTGAGCTACATGGTCAGGGTCGTGGAGTAATTTGAATTGCGTCTGAATGAGTTACATGGAGCCCAGGGCGCCCGGCGCGCCAAACGGCGCGTGGGCCGTGGCGCCGGGTCGGGTTGGGGCAAAACCTCGGCCCGGGGTCAGAAGGGCCAGAAATCGCGCTCGGGCGGCAGCGTCAAGCCGTGGTTCGAGGGCGGACAACTGCCGCTGCAGATGCGTATCCCGAAATTCGGCTTCCGGTCGAGAATCGGCGCGGTTACGGCCGAGGTGCGGCTCGGGGAGCTTGTGCTTGTGGACGGCGACGTGGTCGATCTCGATGCGCTCAAGGCAGTCAACCTGGTGCGCCGCGATGTGAAGCGGGCGCGCATCATGTTGTCCGGCGGCATCGACCGTGCGGTGACCGTCAGGGGGCTGCACGTCACCCGGGGCGCGCGGGCGGCGATCGAAGCCGCCGGCGGCAAGATAGAAGAAGAGTAGGACTTCAGGCAAGGGTATCGAATCGTGGCGATCGGCGGTCAAGCGCAACCACAACTCGGCGGTGTACAGGCGGGGCTCACGGAGCTGCGCAACCGGCTGCTGTTCGTGTTTTTCGCCCTGCTCGTATACCGCATAGGCACCCACATCCCGTTGCCCGGCATCAATCCCGACCGGCTGCGCGCCCTGTTCGAGCAGAACCAGGGCGGCATCCTGGACCTGTTCAACATGTTCTCCGGCGGGGCTCTGGAACGGATGAGCATCCTGGCTCTCGGCGTCGTGCCCTACATCACCTCCAGCATCATCATGAACCTGATGAGCATGATGTATCCGAGCCTGCAGCAGTTGCGCAAGGAAGGTGAGTCCGGGCGGCGCAAGATAACCCAGTACACCCGTTACGGCACATTGCTCATTTCGCTTGTCCAGGGCATGTCCCTGGCAGTGACCCTGGCCAACCAGGGGCTGGCGTTCTCGACCGGCTTCACCTTCTTTTTCGTGGCCACCACCACGCTGGTCACGGGCGCGCTTTTCATGATGTGGCTCGGAGAGCAGATCACCGAGCGGGGGGTGGGTAACGGCATCTCGCTCATCATCTTTTCCGGCATTGTTTCCGGATTCCCGAGCGCCATCGGGCAGTCTTTCGAGGCCGCCCGCCAGGGCGACATCAATATCATCGCGCTCCTGGCCATTGCCATGCTGGCGGTGCTGGTGGTGGGATTCGTGGTGTTCGTCGAGCGCGGGCAGCGGCGCATTACCGTGAACTATGCCAAACGCCAGCAGGGTCGGCGCATGATCCAGGGGCAGGCGAGCCACCTGCCGTTGAAGATCAACATGGCTGGGGTCATTCCCGCCATCTTCGCTTCGAGCCTGCTGCTGGCGCCTGCGTCCATGGCGCAGTGGTTCGGCCAGGGCCCCGGCCTCGGCTGGCTCCAGCAGGTCGCCCTGGTCCTCTCTCCGGGGCAGCCGCTCTACATTCTGATGTTTGCCGGCGGGATCGTCTTCTTCAGCTTTTTCTATACCGCGATCCAGTTCGACCCCAAGGACATGGCGGACAACCTGAAACGCCAGGGCGCCTACGTGCCGGGCATCCGCCCCGGTCAGCAGACCGCCCGCTACATCGACGACGTGGTCACCCGGCTGACCGTGTTCGGGTCACTGTACGTGACGCTGGTTTGCCTGCTGCCGGAATTCATGGTGGTGGCCTTCAACATCACCATGCAACTCGGCGGCACCGCGCTCCTGATCGTGGTGGTCGTGGCAATGGACTTCATGTCCCAGGTGCAGGCGCACCTCATGTCCAGCCAGTACGCCAAGCTCATGGAGAAATCGAATCTCAAGGGATACGGCCGGCGGCGTTAGGGCGCCGGCGGGGAGCAACGTAAGGAACGGTCATGAAAGTCAGGGCATCGGTCAAGAAGATCTGCCGCAACTGCAAGATCGTGCGCCGCAAGGGCGTGGTGCGGGTGATCTGCAGCGCGGAACCGCGGCACAAACAACGGCAAGGCTGACAGGAGAAGTTCTGCAATGGCACGTATAGCCGGAGTCAATGTCCCGGACCACAAGCATGCGGGTATTTCGCTCACCAGCATTTTCGGCGTCGGGCGCACCATGGCGCTGAAGGTCTGTGAGGCAGCAGGGGTCGACCCGGCTGCCCGGGTCAGCGCGCTGTCGGAGGCGGATCTCGATGCCCTGCGCGCCGAGGTGGGCAAGCTTACGACCGAGGGTGACCTGCGGCGCGAGGTCAACATGAACGTCAAGCGGCTGATGGACCTTGGCTGCTATCGAGGCCTGCGCCACCGGCGAGGATTGCCGGTCAACGGGCAGCGCACGCGCACCAACGCGCGTACGCGCAAGGGGCCGCGCCGGCCCATTCGCAAGTAAGCGGGGCGTTAGGGTAATGGCAGAAAGGAAAAAGGCCACGCGGATCGTCACCGATGGCGTCGCGCACATTCATGCATCGTTCAACAATACGATCATCACCATCTCCGACCGCCAGGGCAACGCGCTCTGCTGGGCCACTTCGGGTGGGTCGGGATTCCGCGGCTCCCGCAAGAGCACGCCCTTTGCCGCCCAAGTGGCCGCGGAGCGGGCCGGCACGGCGGCGCTGGAGTTCGGCATGAAGAGCGTCAATGTCTTCGTCAAGGGGCCGGGCCCCGGCCGCGAATCCGCGGTGCGCGCGCTAAACGCGGCGGGCTTGAGGATCAACAGCATTTCCGATGTGACGCCGATTCCGCACAACGGCTGCCGGCCGCCGAAACGCCGGCGAGTGTAGAGAGGAAGAGGAGATCATGGCTCGATATCTGGGACCAAAGCTGAAGCTCTCGCGCAGGGAAGGCACCGACCTGTTCCTGAAGAGCGGCGTGCGATCGATCGAGAGCAAGTGCAAGATCGAGCATCCCCCCGGCCAGCACGGCCAGCGCCGCGTCCGCGCGTCCGACTATGCGGTGCAGTTGCGCGAAAAACAGAAGGTGCGGCGCCTGTACAGCGTTCTGGAAAAGCAGTTCCGCAACTACTACAAGCGCGCTGACCGGCAGAAGGGCGCCACGGGCGAGAACCTGCTGAGGCTGCTCGAGAGCCGTCTTGACAACGTGGTCTACCGCATGGGATTCGGCGCAACCCGCGCGGAAGCCCGGCAACTCGTCTCGCACAAGGCGATCGCCGTCAACGGCAAACGCGTCAACATTCCGTCTTACCAGGTACAGCCCCACGACGTGGTGTCGGTGGCCGAAAAGGCGAAAGGTCAGCTCCGGGTGCAGGCCGCCCTGCAACTGTCGGTAGGCCGGGCTCCCGTGGACTGGGTCGATGTCGACCCGGAAAAGAAAGAGGGCGAGTTCCGTCGCTTCCCCGACCGCAACGAGTTGCCCCAGGAAATCAACGAAAACCTGATCGTGGAGCTTTACTCGAAATAAGCCCCCTCGAAGTGCCGCGTCCGCCGACCGGCGACGGCGCGCCCCCTTAGGAGAAAACGCAAATGGTCCAGTCAGTAACAGAGTTTCTGACCCCCAGACACATCGACATTCAGGAGATCAGCGCAACCCGCGCAAAGGTCACCCTCGAGCCCCTCGAGCGGGGTTTCGGCCACACGCTCGGCAATACCCTGCGCCGCATCCTGTTATCGTCCATGCCCGGATGCGCGATCACGGAGGTTCAGATCGACGGCGTGCTGCACGAATACAGCACCCTCGAGGGTGTGCAGGAGGACGTAATCGACATCCTGCTGAACCTCAAGGGCATCGCGGTGGTGATGCACAACCTGGATGAAACCGTAATCAAGCTGTCCAAGGAAGGCACAGGGCAGGTCACCGCGGGCGACTTCCAGTTGAACCAGGATGTGGAGATTGCCAACCCCGAACACCAGATCTGTTCATTGAACGACAATGGCAGCATCCGGCTGGAAGCGCGTGTAACCCGGGGCTGCGGCTATGTGCCCGTGGACAACCTGGAAGAAGAGGAAGAAACGCGGCCCATCGGCGTGCTGCGCCTGGACGCCACCTACAGCCCGATGCGGCGCGTCGCCTACAGCGTGGACAGCGCCCGGGTCGAGCAACGCACCGACCTGGACAAGCTGATTCTCGATCTCGAAACCAACGGCACGATCGATCCGGAAGAGTGCATTCGCCGCGCGGCGACCATCCTGCAGCAGCAACTGGCCGTATTCGTCGACCTCGAGAGCGCGGGGGACCCGGTGGCAGAAGAGCGCCGGGACGAGATCGACCCGATCCTTGTCCGCCCGGTGGACGATCTGGAGCTGACGGTACGTTCTGCCAATTGCCTGAAGGCGGAAAACATCTACTGTATCGGCGACCTGATTCAACGCACCGAGGTGGAACTCCTCAAGACCCCGAACCTGGGCAAGAAGTCGCTCACGGAGATCAAGGACGTGCTCGCCTCCCGCGGGCTTTCCCTGGGGATGCGACTTGAGAACTGGCCGCCGGTGAACCTGCGCGGCGACGACAAGGTAGCCTGAGGACATACCCATGCGGCATCGCAAGAGTGGGCGCCATCTCAACCGAACCAGCGCGCACAGGCAGGCCATGTTTCGCAACATGGCGGTGTCCCTGATCGAGCACGAGGCGATCCGGACGACGGTTGCCAAGGCCAAGGAATTGCGCCGCGTGGCGGAGCCGCTCATTACCCTGTCCAAGGTGGACACACCGGCCAACCGGCGCCTGGCATTCGATCGGACGCGCAGCAAGGTAGCGGTTGGCAAACTGTTTACGGAACTCGGGCCTCGCTACCAGGACCGGCCAGGCGGTTATTTGCGCATTCTCAAGTGCGGTCATCGTGCGGGGGACGCGGCTCCAATGGCGTTTGTGGAACTGATGGATCGGGTGTTGCCGGACGTTGAGGACGACTTCGAGTTCGATGAAGAGGCGTCCGAAGCGGTGGAGAGCGAGCGGGAGTAGGCTGTCGGCGTTCAGGCGACGCGGCGGTGCGCTGCGCCCAGAACGCGCTTGAGGTATTGGCCCGTATGGGAGTCCTTTTGTTCCGCGATCTCTTCGGGCGTGCCCACGGCCACAATCTGGCCGCCGCCTGAGCCACCCTCCGGGCCGAGGTCGACTATCCAGTCGGCGGTCTTGACCACGTCGAGATTGTGTTCGATGACGACCACGGTGTTGCCGTGGTCGCGCAGGCGATGGAGCACCTCGAGCAGTTGGGCGATGTCCTGGAAGTGCAGGCCGGTGGTGGGCTCGTCCAGGATGTAGAGAGTCTTGCCGGTATCGCGCTTGGAGAGTTCCCTGGACAGCTTGACGCGTTGGGCTTCGCCGCCGGACAGGGTGGTCGCGCTCTGGCCGAGCTTGATGTAGGACAGACCGACATCCACCAGGGTCTGCAGCTTGCGGGAGAGGACGGGGACCGCGTCGAAGAAGCCGCGGGCCTCTTCGACGGTCATGTCGAGCACCTGGTGGATATTCTTGTGCTTGTAGCGGACTTCCAGGGTTTCCCGGTTGTAGCGCTTGCCCTTGCAGACATCGCAGGGCACGTAGATGTCGGGCAGGAAGTGCATCTCCACCTTCAGCATGCCGTCGCCCTGGCAGGCTTCGCAGCGGCCGCCCTTGACGTTGAAGCTGAAGCGGCCGGGCTTGTAGCCGCGTGCACGGGATTCGCGGGTCTGGGCGAACAGTTCCCGGATGGGGGTGAAAAGGCCGGTATAGGTGGCGGGATTGGAACGCGGGGTCCGGCCGATGGGGCTCTGGTCGATATCCACCACCTTGTCGAGGTGTTCGAGCCCCTCGACCCCCCCATGCGGCGAGGCCGTGAGCGTCGTTGCGCCGTTCAGTTCCCGCGCGGTTACCGGGTAAAGCGTCTGGTTGATCAGCGTCGACTTGCCGGAACCGGACACACCGGTGATGCAGGTGAACAGCCCGCAAGGGATGTCCACGGTGATTGCCTGAAGGTTGTTGCCCGTTGCGCCCTTCAGCCGAACCCGGGCGCTCTTGTCGGGGAGCGTGCGCTTGCCGGGAATGGGTATCGACTTCCGTCCGGACAGGTATTGCCCGGTAATGGAGGCCGGCTCCCCCAGAATGCAGTCGAGGCTGCCGCTGGCGACGATCTGGCCGCCGTGAACGCCCGCGCCCGGGCCGATATCGATGATGTGGTCTGCGCTACGGATGGCTTCCTCGTCGTGTTCCACCACCAGCACGGTATTTCCGAGTTCTTTCAGGTGGTTGAGGGTGTTCAGCAGCCGGGCGTTGTCGCGCTGGTGCAGGCCGATGGACGGTTCGTCGAGAATGTACATGACGCCGACGAGGCCGGCGCCGATCTGGCTGGCCAGCCGTATGCGTTGGGCCTCGCCGCCGGAGAGTGTCTCGGCGCTACGGTCCAGCGTGAGGTAGTTGAGCCCCACGTCGACCAGGAAGCGGAGCCGGGCACGGATTTCCTTGAGGATCTTGTCGGCGATCGCGCCGCGCCGACCGGTCAGGTTCAGTTCTGCGAAGTGCTCGAGCGCGTCTTCCACGGAGCGCCGGGTTACGTCCGGCAGGCTGGTCCTGCCAATGAAGACGTTGCGCGATTCCTCGCAGAGCCGCGTGCCGTTGCACTCCGGGCAGGCGCGTACCCGCAGGTACTTCTGCAGGTTTTCCCGCACCATCGATGAATCCGTCTCGTGGTACCGGCGTTCCATGTTGGGAATGACCCCTTCGAAGCGGTGCCGACGGGTGATGACGTCGCCGCGGTCGTTGACGTAGCTGAAGTCTATCCGTTCGCGCCCACTGCCGTAGAGGATGGCCTCGCGGTGTTTTTTCTTCAGCGACGCGTAAGGCGCCTCGACATCGAAGCCGTAGTGACTGGACAGCGAATTCAACATGTGGAAGTAGTAGACGTTCCTGCGGTCCCAGCCGCGTATGGCGCCGTCGGCCAGGGTCATGTCGGTGTCGCGTACGACCAGATCCGGGTCGAAGAACTGCTTGACGCCGAGGCCGTCACACTCGCTGCAGGCGCCGGCAGGGTTATTGAACGAGAACTTGCGCGGCTCCAGTTCGCTGATGCTGTATCCGCAGACCGGACAGGCGAAGCGGGCTGAAAAGACCAGTTCCTCGGCCTGCTCCAGGTCCATGTCGGCCACCCGGGCGATGCCGTCGGAGAGTTGCAGCGCGGTCTCGAACGACTCGGCCAGGCGCTGCTGCATGTTCCCGCGCACGCGCAACCGGTCGATGACGGCTTCGATGGTGTGCTTGCGGTTCTTGTCAAGCTCGGGCGGGTGATCGAGGTCGACCACCAGCCCGTCGATACGGGCACGGATGAAGCCGCTGGCCAGCAGCTCCTTGAAGACGTGCAGGTGTTCCCCCTTGCGGTCGACGATGACCGGCGCGAGGATCATGATGCGCCTGTCCTCGGGCAACTCCAGCGCCTGGTCGACCATCTGGCTGACGGTCTGCGCATCCAGCGGTTCGTCATGGTGCGGGCAGCGGGGCTCGCCGACCCGGGCGTAGAGCAGCCGCAGGTAGTCGTAGATCTCCGTTATGGTGCCCACGGTCGAGCGGGGATTGTGCGATGTCGACTTCTGCTCGATGGAAATGGCCGGTGACAGCCCCTCGATGTGGTCGACATCGGGTTTCTCCATCATGGACAGGAACTGCCGGGCGTAGGCGGACAGCGACTCGACGTAACGGCGCTGGCCTTCCGCGTAAAGGGTGTCGAAGGCCAGCGACGACTTGCCGGACCCGGAGAGCCCGGTAATCACGATCAATTGATCGCGGGGAATCTCCAGATCGATGTTGGCGAGGTTATGCGTCCGCGCTCCGCGGACGGAAATGGTGTCCAATGCCCAGGCTTCCAGATGTGCGAGACGAAACAGGAAAAAGTAAACGGTCCTTGCACCGGGGGCAAGCGGTGACTGCGCATCCGTTCGCGCCGGTCTACTGCTTTCTCCCCAGGCAGGGCTAGGCGCTCAGCCTGCTCACCAGCCGGTCGAGGGCCGCCAGTCGCTCGTCGGGTTGATCCAGTTCCAGCAGGCTCTGCTTGACCTCGGGCTCGATGGGCAGCAGTTCGGCCAATCGCCAGCCCAGGTCTCGGGCATCGGCGAAGTCGATCTCGAGATTGAGCTTTTCGATCATCGGATGCTTCAGCAGTTGTCTCAGAAGATCCAGAAGGGGCCCGTGCGCGACCGTCGTCATTCCCGAGGGCTCCTCGGGCAGGCGCTCGACCCGGCCCATGAGCAGGTGGTTCTTCAGTTCCCAGGTCTCGTGAACGCGGAACTTGCGGCCGCCGCGGGCGAGGATGCCCAACATGCCCGCCTCGAGCTGATTGAAGTCGACGATCGTCGCTTCGGTGCCCACATCGAAGATCTCCGGTTGCTCGTCGTCCGCGCTCAGACGGGCGTCCCGCCCCTGCCGGATCAGCACGACGCCGAACGGAGCGCTCTCCCGCATGCAGTCGCCGATCATGTCCATGTAGCGCGGCTCGAAGATCCTGAGCGGCAGCCGGCCGCCGTCGAACAGCACGGCGCGCAGCGGAAAAAGGGGAATTTCCCGGAGGTCGTTCATATGGCGACTTTATCACCGATGCAGGGGGGTTCTGTCCCCCGCATCGGTTCGGCGCGCCCGGCCGCCCCTATAATGGCCGCTAAAAGCGACGGGGGACTAACGCCGTTTGGACCTGATTCAAACCATATTGCTGGCGCTGGTGCAGGGTATAACCGAGTTTCTGCCCATATCCAGTTCGGCGCACCTCATACTGCCCTCGGAACTGGCGGGCTGGCCGGATCAGGGTCTCGAGTTCGATATCGCCGTGCACCTGGGATCCCTGGCGGGCGTGCTGGTGTATTTTCGCCGGGACTGCCGCGCCTTCGCGGTGAGCGGCTGGCGATACCTCTATCACCGCCGGCGCGACGAGAATCTGGACATGTTGCTCAAGATCGCCGCGGCGACGATACCCATTGTCATCGCCGGCTACGGCCTGTACGAGACGGTGCAGTCGCGACTCAGGACCATCGAGTTCATAGCGGCGGCGACCATTTGCTTCGGCCTCCTGCTCTGGTGGGCGGATACCAGGCGCGGCGAGGGCGATGCGCTGAGCTGGCGCAACGCGCTGCTGATCGGAGCCGCCCAGGTGCTCGCCCTGGTGCCGGGCACCTCCCGGTCCGGCATCGTCATATCGGCGGCGCTGCTGCTGGGCCTCTCGCGAACCATGGCGGCGCGGGTCGCCTTTCTGCTGGCCATTCCCGCCATCGCGGGCGCTGCGCTGCTGGCAGGCCTGCAGATGCCGGCGGTGACCGAATCCGCGGCCCGGCCTCTGGACATGGTTGCCGGCGCCCTGGTGGCGGCTCTGAGCGCCTGGCTCTGCGTGCACTTCTTCATTGCGCTGGTGGAGCGCACCGGCATGTTGCCCTATGTCATATACCGCCTGATACTGGGCCTGGTTCTGATCGGCGTGGCGGTGGCAACATGAAACGGACTCCGTTGGTATTGACCGTGCTGTTTTGCGCAGCCTGGTTTTCGGTGGCGCAGGCCAGAACAGCCAAACCCATCCTGCATGGCCAGCACTGGATTGCGATTACCGGCAAGCCCCTGGCCGCGACAGCGGGCGCCAGGATGTTCGAGCAGGGCGGCAACGCCGTGGATGCCACCTGTGCGATGCTCGCCGCCACCGCCACCATGTGGGACGTACTTGGCTGGGGCGGGGAGACCCAGGCGCTGATCTATCACCCGGGCGAGAAGAAGGTGATCGGCGTCAATGCGCTCGGCGGCGCGCCGAGCGGCGCCACCGTGGAGTTTTTCAAGCAGCAAGGCATGGCGCACCCGCCGGAATACGGGCCGTTGGCGGCGGTGGTGCCCGGCACCCCGGGCGGCCTGATGGTCATGCTTGCCCGATACGGCCGCCTGTCCCTGGCCGAGGTGCTGGCGCCGGCCATCCGCATGGCCGAGGGCTATCCCATGGAAGCCGTGGCGGCGGATTCAATCGAAAGAATGAAGGACATCATCCGCCAGTGGCCGGAGTCGAGAAAAGTCTTTCTCGTCCATGAAGGCGAACAGCGGGAGGCGCCGCATGCCGGGGAGATCTTCCGGCAACCGGCCCTGAAGGCGACGCTGGAGAAGCTGGTGGAGGCGGAGACCAAGGCCCGGGAACGCGGGATGAGCCGGGCGGACGCCATCGGTGAGGCGTACAGGCGTTTCTACACCGGGGACATCGCCCGTGAGTTCGTGCGCGGCTCCAGGGCGCTCGGCGGGCTGCACACCCTGGAGGATCTCGCGGGCTGGCAGGTCTACGTGGAAGAACCGGTCACCACGAGCTACAAGGGCATCGACGTCTACAAGCTGACGACCTGGGTACAGGGCCCGGTCATGCTGCAGGCCCTGAACATGCTGGAACTGTTCGATCTCAAGTCGATGGGCTACAACAGTACGCGATACATTCATACGCTGTACCAGGTGATTTCGCTGGCGATGGCGGACCGCGACTTCTACTACGGCGATCCGTACTTTCCCCCGGAAGAGCCCGTCGAAGGGCTGCTCTCGAAGCGCTACGCCGCCGAGCGCGCGCGCCTCATCGACCTGACGCGCAACGACCCCGCCATCAAGCCGGGCGACCCCTATCGCTTCCAGCAGGGCGACAACCCCTTTCTCGATGCCCTGAAGCGGTGGACCAATGTGCCGCAGCCCGGCGGTATCACCCCTCCCTGGCAGCTCGCGGAGGTCGACTTCGAGGCGTTCGAAGCCAGCTTCGGGGCGGGCACCACCTCGATCCAGGCAGCGGACGCCGAGGGCTGGGTGGTTTCCGTCACTCCGTCAGGCGGCTGGATTCCGGCGGCCATCGCCGGCAACACCGGCATCGGCATGAGCCAGCGCATGCAGAGCTTCGTACTCGATGCGGATCAGAACCCCTACAACGTCGTGGCTCCGGGAAAAAGGCCCCGGGCAACCCTGACGCCGGGCATCGCGCTGAAGAACGGCGAGCCGTATCTTTCGTTCGCAGTTCAGGGCGGCGACATTCAGGACCAGGTGCTGCTGCAATTCTTCCTGAACATGGTGGAGTTCGGCATGAACGTTCAGGAAGCGGTAGAGGCGCCCAATATCACGAGTTACCAGTTGCGCAACTCCTTTGCGGACCACCGGGCACAGCCGGGACGCATATTGCTGAACGAGGCGACCCCACCCTGGGTGCGCAAGGAACTGGAAGCCATGGGCTACGACCCGGTCTATCGCGAACGGACCTCCGGGCCCATCAATGCGATCCTGTTCGACCGGGAGCAGGGGACCTTCCAGGGCGGGGCGAGCGACTTCGGCGATGACTACGGCATAGCCTGGTAGTTGCCGCGGCGGTCGCCGGCCGGTCGCGACGGTCGGCGCAATCCGCTGGTACCCGATGCAGCGGCAGCGCGGGCCTGGCAGTCTTTCTCGACAGGGTGCTTGGGGGCGGCGTAACATCGGGGACGTGGTTGGGGGAACACCATGAGCAAGGGCAAGAGGGCGCCCGGGCAGATTGCCGATGAGACCTATCGCAAGGAGTTGTTCCGCCTGCAGCTCGAACTGGTCAAGTTGCAGGCGTGGATCAAGCACGAGGGGCTCAAGGTCGTCGTGGTCTTCGAGGGGCGCGACGCAGCCGGCAAGGGCGGTGTCATCAAGCGCATCACCCAGTACCTGAGCCCGCGCGTCTGTCGCGTCGTGGCCTTGCCGGCGCCCACGGAACGGGAAACCACCCAATGGTATTTCCAGCGATACGTTACGCACCTGCCGGCGGCCGGGGAAATGGTGCTGTTCGACCGAAGCTGGTACAACCGGGCCGGGGTCGAGCGGGTGATGGGATTCTGCACCGATCGGGAATTCCGGGAGTTCCTGCGTTCCTGCCCGGAGTTCGAACGCATGCTGGTGCGCTCCGACATCATCCTGATCAAGTACTGGTTCTCGGTTTCTGACGAGGAGCAGGAGCGG
Organism: Pseudomonadales bacterium; assembly: GCA_963663395.1. GTDB lineage: Bacteria > Pseudomonadota > Gammaproteobacteria > Pseudomonadales > Azotimanducaceae > Azophilus. The sequence goes on along the minus strand of OY760226.1, from coordinate 228,137 downwards.
CGGTTTCTCGCCCGCATCGACGAGCCCCACAAGCGTTGGAAGCTGAGCCCGATGGACATGGAATCGCGCAAGCGCTGGGTCGAATATTCCAGGGCCAAGGATGAGATGTTCGCCCACTGCGACATCAAGCAGGCGCCCTGGTACGTGGTGAACGCCGATATCAAGAAGCACGCCCGGCTCAACTGCATCCGCCACCTGCTGGACCTGATTCCGTATGAGGACCTTACGCCGGAACCCGTAATGCTGCCGAAGCGCAGGAGCGGCAAGGGGTATGTTCGCCCGCCAATTTCAGATCAGACGTTTACGCCCGACTACTATCCCTGAGGCTGCGGCCTACCGATCCGGGAAAAAGGTGGCGGCTCCTCCCGTTAACTTGATGAATCTCCAGTTCCCTTGGCGATTGGCGTCCATTCCGTGCGGCTGAGGTAGCCTTCGACCAAGGCCAGGCGCTCTCGAATTGCAGCCTGGCCTTCCTGCAGATTCTCGATTCTGGTTTCCAGTGCTGAATCGCCCCTTTCAATCTTGCCGTCCAGCCAGACAGCCTGGCCAAGGACAGTAATGCCGACCGCGACGGTTGCCCAGAACTCCGGGCTCAGCTTGCGGGAGGCCGCGATTTCGTCAGCCATTACCGGAGGCGCCGCGGCTGGTCACACCGTCACTCAAGCAACGTGGATGTGCTGGATGCGTTTAGATCGGGCGTGGGTTAGAACGGAATGTCGTCGTCGAAATCATCGTCGTCGCTGATGGTGGGGGCATTGGCGGCGGGCTGATTTTCCACCGGGGCGGGCGCGGCGCGTTGCTCGAATCCGGAAGGTGCTCCGCCATCGCTGCCGCGGCTGTCGAGCATCTGGAAATCTCTTGCGATGACTTCGGTGCGGTAGCGCTTCTGCCCGTCCTGCTCCCAGCTCGATGTACTCAGGCTGCCCTCGATATAAACCTTCGAGCCTTTCCTGAGATATTGCCCGGCGGTTTCGGCCAGCCTGGAAAAGCAGACGACATTGTGCCACTCGGTGCGTTCCTGCTGCTCGCCGCTCTGCCGGTCGCGCCAGGACTCGCTGGTGGCGACGCTGAACTTGGTAACGGCGTTACCCGCCTGGGAGTACCGGGTTTCCGGGTCCCGGCCGAGGTTGCCGATCAGGATGACCTTGTTGATTCCCCGCGCCATGAGCCTTCCCGCAACAGTTCTGGTGGCCATGAAGTTTATCCGAATGCCTATTCGTTGCACATGGCGAGGGCCCTGTCTCCGGCTGCGAAATGATCGACTGCCGCTGTGAGAAGATCGCCTTCTGACCCGCTTTCCGAACGCGCCTGAAACATCTCCGGAACAGCCATCCCCTATAATTGCTCAACTTCGGTTCCAGGGCGTCGACCACATGATCACCGCAATCGCAGATCACCCGCGTACCGCCGGCAAGGTTTGCCGGCGTTGATCTGCCTGTTCGGCGGAACCTTCGACCCGGTGCACAACGGCCACCTGCACGCGGCTCGCACCGCGGCGAGCCACCTGTCGTGCCGCACCCGCCTGGTGCTTGCGGCGCGGCCGCCGCACCGGCCCCCTCCGTCGGCGTCCCTGGAGGACCGCTGGTCAATGCTGAAGAGCGCTTGTGCCGGCGTGCCGGAACTGATTCCCGACGACAGCGAAATCGCGAGCCCTGACGACAGCTTTACGGTGGATACACTCGGCCGGGTCCGCCGGCGCTACCCGGACCGGCCGGTATTCTGGGTGATCGGCATGGATGCGTTTCGTTACCTGCGCACCTGGCATCGGTGGCAGGAGGTTTTCGAACTGGCTCACCTGCTCCTGCTGGATCGACCGGGCTTCGACCTCGATGCGCCGACGCGGGCGGTCTACGAGAGATTCCGCCTGGATGGGACGCCGTCTTCCCTCGCGGGCGGCATTCTCAGGGTCGACGCGCCGATGCTGGATGTTTCCGCTTCCGGCATCCGCATGTCCCTGGCGGAAGACCGCCCGGTTTCCCATTTGCTCCCGTACGGGGTGCGAGCCTATATTAAGCAGCACGGACTCTATGTCGGAGACAGGGCAACTGCATAGCCAGACAGCAGCTTCAGCGGCCGGGGACGCATTGGCGCCCGAGCTTCTGCGCGAGGTCATCGTCGAAGCGCTGGAAAACCGCAAGGGGAGGGACATCGTCGCCCTGGAGGTGAGCCGCCTGACCGACATCACCGACTTCATGGTCATCGCCAGCGGCACGTCGAATCGCCATGTCAAGGCACTGGTCGACGAGGTGGTCGAGGCGGCCAAACGGCATCGGCACAAGGTTCTGGGGGTCGAAGGCAGGGAAGCCGGTGAGTGGGTGCTGCTCGACCTCGGCGACGTAGTCGTCCACGTCATGCGCACCGGTGCCAGGGAATTCTACGATCTCGAGCGGCTCTGGCGTCCCCTGGCCGCCGGTTCCACGGGCTGACCGGCACCTGTAATCGTCCCGGTCAATGGCGCCGTCGCTTCGAATCAAGGACAAGCACGCCGAACACAAGGCGTTCGTCAGCCGCGCCATGGTGCTGTTCGCCATCACGGCGGGGCTGGCCTTGCTCCTGGTGGTCCGCATGGTGCAACTGCAGGTCTGGCAGCACGATGTCTATCAGACCCGGTCGGACGAGAACCGCATCAGCGTCCAGCCGCTTGCCCCGGCGCGAGGCATCATCTACGACCGTAACGGCGTTCCCCTGGCTGAAAACCGCCCGGTATTCAGTCTCGGACTGGTCAGGGAGCGAATCGGCGACCTCGACCGGTTCATGGCGGAACTGGCGCAGGTCGTATCGCTGGACCCGGACGACATCGAAGGGTTCGAGGAGCGGCTGAACCGTCGCCGCCGGCCGTTCGAGCCGATCCCCCTCAAGCTGTCGCTGACGGAAGAAGAGATCGCGGCCCTGGCCGTGAACAGGCACCGCTTCGTCGGAGCGGAGGTGGAGGCGCGGTTGGCCCGCTACTATCCGTTCGGCGAGCTCATGGCCCACCCGGTAGGGTCGGTTCGCCGGGTCAGCGACGAGGACCTGCAGGCGTTGGACCCGGTCCGGTACAGTGCCACCCGCTTCCTCGGCAGGCGCGGCGTCGAGCAGTTCTACGAAAGTTCCCTGCACGGCAACGTCGGCAGCCGGCGTGTGGAAACCGACGCGCACGGGCGCGTTCGCCGGGTACTCGACGTCAGCCTCCCCGAGGCGGGACAGAACATCACCCTGCACATCGATAGCCGGCTGCAGGTAGCCGCGGTTGCAGCGCTGTCCCATCGCCGTGGCGCCATCGTCGCGCTGGATACCCATTCGGGCGGCATCCTGGCCATGGTCAGCAATCCGAGCTACGACCCCAACCTGTTCGTTTCCGGCGTCCCCCGCGATCAGTACAACGCATGGCTCAACTCGAGGGACAAACCGCTTTTCGACCGGGCGATCAACGGCCAGTATGCGCCCGGGTCCACCTTCAAGCCGGTGGTTGCGATGGCCGCGCTCACCAATGGCCTCGTCAACTGGGAGGAAGAGATCCTGGACCGGGGCTCGTTCCGCCTGCCCGGCGGCAAGCGGATCTACCGCGACTGGAGCTGGCAGAAGAACAATTCCGGCGGCCAGGGCATCGTCAACCTGAACCGCGCCATCTACCGTTCTTCCAACGTCTATTTCTACCACCTGGGTACCCGGCTGCACATCGATCAGTTGGCGGAGACGGCGCGTCAGATCGGGTTCGGGCGGGTAACTTCCGTCGATGTGGCGGGGGCCAGCGCGGGGCTGGTGCCGGATCCGGTATGGAAACTCGGGGCCAAGGGGGAACCCTGGTACCCCGGCGACAACGTCAACCTGAGTATCGGTCAGGGCGATCTCCTGGCTACGCCCCTGCAGGTGGCCACGGGAGCGGCGGTGATCGCCAATCGGGGCCGGTGGGTGAGGCCGCGGATGCTGCTGGCGAGCGACGGACCCCTGACCGAGGCGGACCCACCGCCGCCGATGCCGAATCTCGAAGGGCTTTCCCCGGAGGATTGGGAGCGCCTGGTGGACTCGATGGAAGACGTGGTGCACCGGGGCAACAAGGGCTACCGCCAGAATGGCACGGCCTGGGCATACATCGGCCGCGGCATCGGCTACCGGATGGCGGGCAAGTCCGGAACCGCCCAGCTGGTGGAGATTGCCCAGGGCGAGGAATACGACGAAGACCTGCTCGACGAGTACAGCCGCAAACATGCCTGGTTCGTTGCGTTTGCGCCGGCGGACGATCCGGTGATCGCGGTCAGCGTTCTGGTCGAGAACGGCGGGGGCGGCAGTTCCGTGGCGGGGCCGGTCGCCCGTGAAGTGATTGACGCCTACCTGCTGCCGAGAATAGCAAGGCGTTGAGTCGGAGCATGGCCGCGGCATTCATCCAGATCTCCCTGCGTACGGCTTTCTCCCGGCTCAAGGGCGCCGATCCGCTGTTGTGCTACATGCTGGGGGCGGTGATCACATTCGGGCTGGTCGTTCTGTACAGCGCCGTCGACGGAAACGGGCCGCTGTTCCGGGCGCAGATGTTGCGCATCGTGCTCGGTGTGCTGGCCCTGGCGGTCGCCGCGCAGTTCCCGCCGACGTTCTACCTGCGCTGGGCGCCCTGGCTGTACTTTGCGGTGCTGTCGTTGCTGCTGCTGGTCTTTGTCGGTGGCGTCACGGTCAAGGGAGCGGCCCGCTGGCTCGAACTTCCTGGCCTGGTGCGTTTTCAACCGTCGGAACTCACCAAGCTCGCCCTGCCGATAATGATCGCCTGGTACTTTCACGATCGTCCGTTGCCGCCGTCGTTGAGGGACATCGTGGTGGCCCTGACGCTCATTGCCCTGCCCGCGGCCTGCATCCTGATGCAGCCGGATCTGGGTACGGCAATCCTGGTGCTGGCGGCAGGACTGTCGGTCATCCTGCTGGCCGGGATATCGTGGCGCTGGGTAGGGTTGGCGGCGGCGGTCGGGGCTGCCCTCGTTCCGCTGATGTGGTACGGTCTGAAGGAGTACCAGCGCCAACGAATCATTACGTTGTTCGATCCTGAAAGCGACCCGCTGGGTGCAGGCTGGAGCATCCTGCAGTCCAATACCGCGATCGGGTCCGGCGGATTCTTCGGGAAGGGCCTGGGGCTCGGAACCCAGAGTCAACTGGAGTTTCTGCCGGAAAGTCATACAGACTTCATCATCGCGGTGGTTGGCGAGGAGCTGGGTTTTCTTGGCGTTATCAGTCTGTTGGTTCTTTACATGGCAATCGTCGGCCGGGTGTTGTTCATTGCGGCGCAAACCCATCACACTTTCTCGAGGCTCCTTGCGGGGTCGTTGGGCCTGGTGTTCTTTGTTTCGCTGTTCGTGAACATTGCCATGGTGGCGGGGATGCTGCCCGTTGTCGGCGTACCGCTGCCGCTGGTCAGCTACGGTGGAACCTCGATCATTACACTGCTTGCAGGATTTGGCATCATCATGTCCATACAGAGTCACAAGTCCTGGTAGGGGTACGGGCCGGCGCGGATGAAAAAACTGATTCGAATCATTGTTGTGGCGAGCGTGACGGCGCTCCTGCTGTACGGCCCGGTCAGCGCGGACTATGCGGCCAGGGACGATGTGCGCGCCTATGTGGACGAACTGGTGTCGGTGCACGGATTCGGCAGGGAGGCGCTGCTCGAGACGTTCGCGTCCGCCCGGCACCAGCCGCGGATCGTGGAGGCCATGTCCCGGCCGGCAGAGAAGGCCCTCAAGTGGTTCCAGTACCGCAATATCTTTCTCAAGGACGAGCGTATCGCCGGCGGCATCGATTTCTGGGCAGCCAACGGCACGGCGCTCGAATCCGCCGAGGCCAGCTTCAATGTCGCCCCGGAGTACATCGTGGCGATTATCGGGGTCGAGACCTACTTTGGCCGGATAATGGGCTCGCACCGGGTCCTCGATGCCCTGTCCACGCTGGCATTCGACTATCCCCCCCGTTCCGGTTTCTTCCGCAACGAACTGACGGAGTTCCTGTTGCTCGCCCGCGAGGAAAAGCGTTCACCGGCCGACCTGAAAGGGTCCTATGCCGGTGCGATGGGCTACGGCCAGTTCATACCGTCGAGCTACCGGCACTACGCCGTGGACTTCGATGGCGACGGCATCAGGGACATCTGGACCAACACCACCGATGCCATAGGTAGCGTGGCGAATTATTTCGCGCGGCACGGCTGGCGGGGCGACGGCGAGGTGGTGCTGCGCGTAACGGCGTCCGGCGGCGAGGCCGAGAAGGTAGCCAACACGGGCCTTGCACTGAACAGCACGGTCACCGAGTTGCGTGATCTCGGGGTCGAAGTCCCGGAAGTCGACGGTGACGCGCGGGCGGCACTCTTCCGGATGGAACTCGAAGACGGTGTGGAGTACTGGCTGGCGCTGCACGACTTCTACGTCATCACCCGCTACAACCGCAGCGCCATGTACGCGCTGGCGGTCCACCAGCTCAGCCAGGCGATCAAGGCCGGAAGGGAGGCGTCGCTGGCGCGGGCTGTCCCGCTGCCTGGTGCCGGCAAGCCTGCGGTCGGGGGGCGCGAATAACGGACGTGAGCGAATGAGCAACCGCATCGTCTGTCGCGTCAGTACGAGTAAGTGGCTGTTTGGGTTCGGCTGCGCGCTGCTCCTGACACTTGCGGGCTGTCAGTCCTCGCACCCGCCGCCTTCGGGGCCCGCGCCACCGTCTTCCGGGCCCGCGTCGCCGCCGGTTACCGATGGCCCGCCCGAGTTCATTCCGCACGATCTCAGCCGGCTGCCAGACCCGGTTCCGGTCAACGAGCCGAAGAGCGCTACCGGCAATCCGCCGTCCTACAGCGTCTTCGGGAAAACCTACTACACCCTGGACTCCGCGGTCGGCTACGAAGCGACCGGTTCGGCGTCCTGGTACGGGCGGAAGTTCCAGGGACGGCGGACATCAAGTGGCGAGCCGTTCGACACGCTGAAGCTGACGGCGGCGCACCCGACCCTGCCCATACCCTCCTACGTGGAGGTGACCAACCTGGAGAACGGCCGGCAGATGGTCGTGCGGGTAAACGACCGCGGGCCGTTTCACGAAGGCCGAATCATCGATCTTTCCTATGCAGCGGCCGTGAAACTCGGGTTTGCCGACAAAGGTACGGCCCGGGTGCGTGTTGTAGCCCTGCATGACCTGCCCGAGCTTTACTTGCAGGCCGGCGCATTCCGGCAGGTTCGGGATGCGGACCGCCTGCGGGGGGCGCTGGAGCGATTGACGGGCAAGCCCGCCCGGGTGGTTCGAACCGGCGACAAGACGCCCTACCGGGTGCGCCTGGGCCCCCTGGACGGCGAACGGGAGGCGGAACGGCTGCAGGCGCTCATCGCGATGGCCGATCACGGGGTCCCGGAAATCTATTATGGAGAAGCCCAGGACGAGGCGCGCTGATCCGGCTAGACCCCCGCGTCCTGCCGGGTAGAATGACGCCCTTCCGGCCAGCGTTCAGCAGGAGACTCATGAGATTCGGAGTTCTGGTTGTCCTCTTGTTCGGGGTGTGCGGTTGGGCCGGCGCGGCAAGCGTTCCGGTTCCGGCGGTACCTCCGCCCCCCGGCATTGCCGCCAAGTCCTATGTGCTGATGGACGCGGACACCGACCGGATCATCGCCGGGCAGAACAGCGACGAGCCGCTGCATCCCGCCAGCCTGACCAAGATCATGACCGGGTTCATCGCCGCGGGAGAATTGGCCAGCGGCCGGATGTCGCCTGCCGATGAAGTGCTCGTCAGCGTCGAGGCATGGCGAACGCCGGGTTCGCGCATGTTCATCCAGGAAGGGACGCGGGTATCGGTCTCCGACCTGCTGCGGGGCATCATCGTACAGTCGGGTAACGATGCGAGCGTGGCCCTGGCCGAACACATCGCCGGCAGCGAGGGCGCGTTCGCCGACATGATGAACCGCCAGGCGGATGAACTGGGGCTGACTGCCACCCAGTTCAGGAATTCCACCGGGCTTCCGGCGGACGATCACTATACGTCAGCCAGAGACCTTGCGGTGCTGACCCGGGAATACATCCATCGGTATCCGGAGAACTACGCCATCTATGCGGAGCGGTCGTTCAAGTACAACGACATCGAGCAGCCGAATCGCAACCGCCTGCTCTACCGTGACCGGACCGTCGACGGCGTCAAGACCGGCCATACCGATGCTGCCGGATACTGCCTGGTCGCGTCGGCGAAGCGGGAGGGCATGCGGCTGATCTCCGTGGTAATGGGCGCTGCCGACGGCAACACGCGGGTGCGGGAAACCCAGAAGCTGCTTACCTACGGATTTCGCTACTACGAGACCAAGCGGTTGTACGAGGCTGACGTGCCGCTGAAGAACGCACAGATCTGGTACGGCGAGGCCGACGCGGTGGACGTCGGCGTTGCCGAGCCGGTAGTCGTCACCATCCCGCGCGGGCACTACGACAACGTGGAGGTGGCGCTGCAGTTGCCCGACCATCTCGAAGCGCCCCTGGCGGCAGGCGTTGAAATCGGCTCCCTGCAACTGACCCTGGACGACGAGACGCTGTACACGGCGCCCCTGGTGTCATTGCAGGCGGTGGAAGAGTCGGGCGTGTTCGCGCAAGCTGCCGATTTCGTCCAACTACTGTTCAACGGGCTATTCGAGTGAATTCAGCGGCGCCTGCCGCGTCGACAGCGGCCGTCACGCACCAGGTCATCGTTCGCGATCTCGGCCGAACCGAGTACGGGCCGGTGTTTCAGGCCATGCGGGAGTTCACCCGGAGCCGTGGCGACGATACGCCGGACGAATTGTGGTTCACCGAGCATGACCCGGTCTTCACCCAGGGCCAGGCCGGCAAGACCCGGCACCTGCTCGCCGCTGGCGATATCCCAATGGTGCAGACCGACCGCGGCGGCCAGGTCACCTACCACGGCCCGGGGCAGATCGTCGGCTACCTGCTGTTCGACCTGCGCAGGATGGGGCTGTCGGTGCGCGGGCTCGTCTCCGGCATCGAGTCGGCGGTAATCGAAGTGCTTGGCGGCTACGGCATCGTTGCCGAAGCGCGGCCGGATGCACCGGGCGTATACGTCAACGGCGCCAAGATAGCGGCGCTGGGCCTCCGGGTGCGACGGCATTGCTCGTATCATGGCTTGGCTTTCAACATCGACATGGACCTTGAACCTTTCCAGCGGATCAATCCCTGCGGGATCAGCGGCCTTGAGGTGACGCAGTTGAAGGACCTGTGCGGCGAGGCGGACAAGGAGGCGGTGAAGAGCCGCCTGCTGACGGCGATGACCGGGCCTTATCCGGTCAACTTCCGCAGACCGTACAGGCGGCCCGCTTCCCGAGCCTGAATTTCCGCCAGTCGGCGCGCTTGGCGTCGTAGTAGAGAACATGCCCCACCAGGGGCTCGCCCACCCCGGTAATCGCCTTGACGGCTTCCATGGCCTGCATGGCCCCCACCACACCGACCAGCGGCGCGATGACGCCGTTCTCCGCACAGTTCAGGGCCTGATCGTCGCCTTCCGGATACAGGCACCGGTAGCAGGGCGATTCGGGCGGCCGGGGTCGAACAGGGCGACCTGCCCTTCCCAGCGGATGGCGGCACCTGACACCAGCGGTTTTCCGGCGCGCCAGCAGGCGTCGTTCACAAGGTAGCGCGTTGCGAAGTTGTCGCTGGCATCGAGTACCAGGTCCACCCGGGCCAGCAGTTCTTCCAGTGCCCCCCGGGAAAGTCTTTCGCCGATCGTTTCCACCGCCACCAGTGGATTCAGCGCAGCCAGGGTCCTTGCCGCCGACTGAATCTTGGGCACGCCCACCGAGGCGTCCGCGTGGACGATCTGACGTTGCAGATTGGAAAGATCCACCGCATCGAAATCATTGAGAATGAGCCTGCCGATGCCCGCGGCGGCAAGGTACATGGCCACCGGAGAACCCAGCCCGCCCAGCCCCACCACGAGGACGGTGGCGCTGCCGAGCCGTTCCTGTCCCTCGATGTCGATCTCGGGCAGCATGATCTGCCGGCTGTAGCGCAACAGTTCGCTGTCATCCACGGTCAGCTTTCCATGAACGCGACGGTGGCCCGATCCAGACCGGCAAGATCACGATGGGTTTCGATCTTGCGGAAACCGGCAAGGGCAAGGCAATCCCCGATCGCAGCCGCCTGGCAATAGCCGTGCTCGAGGATCAGGCAGGCGCAGGGAGCCATGCGGCGTGGAGACTGTTCGATGATCCTGCGAACAGCGCTCAACCCGTCCGAACCGGCAACGAGGGCGCTTGCCGGTTCGCTTTGCAACTCCGCCAGGACCGGGTCGTCCGCGGCGACGTAGGGCGGATTTGCGACGATGCAGTCGATGGGGCCGCCCAGGCAGGTGAGCCAGTCGCCCTGCGCGAAGGCGATATCCGCTGCGTTGGCGCTGGCGTTCGCCGAAGCGACCTTCAACGCGGCAAAGGAAGCATCCGTGGCGGCGACCCGGAGGTCTGGCCGGTGCACCTTGAGGGCAATCGCGATACAGCCGCTGCCCGTTCCCAGGTCGACGACGCGGCCACCGCGGGGCGCCAGCCGCAGGGCGAGTTCCACCGCGAGTTCCGTTTCCGGCCGGGGCACCAGCACATCTTTGCCGACCCGAAAATTGAGCCCGTAGAACTCTTTTCGCCCCAGAATATAGGCAAGCGGCTCCCGTTCTCGGCGCCGGTTGGCCAGCCGGTTCAGGCGCTCCTCCTGACCGTTCGTCAGCACCGTTTCCGGATGGGCGATGACCGTTGCCCGGCCCATGTCGATCACGTGGCCCAGCAGCAGTTCCGCATCGATACGGCCCAGGTCGGCGTTGGCGGCCAGCCATTGGCCGGATGTGCCGAGGCGGCACGAAAGGCCGGCGTGCCCGGTGCGGAACCGGCCTACCTCATGGCGAACCTCACTCATTGCCTGGCGAGCCGCCTTGCAAGGGTGACGGGAAAGCGGCAGTTGGCGTGAGAATCGGATTCACTTGGCGTCCTTGTCCGCGAATCAGGGGTCCGGCCGGCCGAGTTGATCGGCCTGGTGCGCCTGAACGAGGGGTTGGACGAGCACGTCCAGCGCCCCCTGCAGCACTTCGTCGAGACGGTAAAGGGTGAGGTTGATGCGATGATCGGTGACGCGCCCCTGGGGAAAGTTGTAGGTGCGGATGCGCTCCGAGCGGTCTCCCGACCCGATGAGGTTGCGGCGCGATTCGGCCTGTTCCGCCTGCTGCTCGGAGCGGGCGGCGTCCACCAGCTTGGCCTGCAGCAAGGCCATGGCGCGCGCCCGGTTCTTGTGCTGGGAACGTTCGTCCTGGCATTCGACTACGATGCCGCTGGGCAGGTGGGTGAGCCGCACTGCCGAATCGGTCTTGTTGACGTGCTGGCCGCCCGCTCCGGAAGCCCGGAACAGGTCGACACGGAGGTCACTCTTCTCGATCTCGACGGCATCGACTTCATCGATTTCCGGCAATACTGCAACGGTGCAGGCGGAAGTGTGTATCCGGCCTTGCGACTCCGTGTCCGGCACGCGTTGCACACGGTGCACGCCGGACTCGAACTTCAGCCGGCTGAAGGCCCGCTTGCCATCGACACGCGTGATGATCTCCTTGTAGCCGCCGTGCTCGCCGGGGCGCTCGTTCAGCACCTCGATGTTCCAACCCTGGTGCTCGGCAAACCTGGCGTACATGCGGAACAGGTCGCCCGAGAAGATGGCCGCTTCATCGCCGCCCGTGCCGGCGCGGATCTCGAGAAAGACGTTGGACCCGTCGTGAGGGTCCCTGGGTATGAGGTGGCTCTTCAGGGACCGTTCGAGCGCCTCCAGCCGTCCGCTAAGTGAAGCGACATCTTCGCGCGCCAGTTCGCGCAGGTCGGGGTCGTCGCCGCGGGCCAGCTCCTGGGCTTCCTCCAGGTCGTCGGTGACTTCGGTTATCTGCCGGTATCCCAGGGCCACGGGTTCGACTTCGGCCAGTTCCTTGGAAAGCGCCGTGTACTGGTTCCGGTCGTTGACGATCTCCGGTTTCGCCAGCAAGCCGCAGATTTCGTCGTAGCGGTCCGCGAGTTTGGACAGCCTGGTCAACACGGATGGTTGCAGCGCCATTGAACGGACCCCTGCGCTCAGTCGAGCTTGTACAGCGACTTCAGGAAATCGAGCAGGTCCACCCGGCCCTCGGCGCTTGCCTGCCGGATGGCAACGGTGGGTGGATGAATCAGCTTGTTGGTCAGCGCCTGGGCGAGGCTGGCCACGACTTCGTCAGCCTCTACGCCCCGGGCAAGGGCCCTGCGCGCCTTGTCGAGTTCCACCAGTTGCGCATCCTGGGCGTTCTCCCGCAGCTGCCTGAGCAGCCGCTGACCCTTGAGGGTGCGCCGCTCCCGGGCATAGCGGTAGGCGCCTTCATCGACCAGCGCCTGGGCGGAATCTGCTGCCGACAGCCGCTGCTTGAGATTTTCCTGGATGATCTCGGTGAGGTCGTCGATGGAATAGAGAAAGACATCGGGCAGGTCGGCCACCTCCGGCTCGATGTCCCGGGGCACGGCGATGTCGACCATGAAGATGGGTTTGTGGCGCCGGCCTTTCATTGCCGCTTCGACCGCTCCTTTGCCCACCACCGGCAGGGAACTGCCCGTGGAGGCGATGACGATGTCATAGTCATGCAGCGCCCCAGCCACATCGGTGAGTTGCATGGGAATCGCCTGGTGGCGCGCGGCCAGGTGTTCCGCGTTGGCAATGGTCCGGTTGGCGATCGCCATGGCGCCGATGCCGTGTTCACCCAGATAGTCGGCGACCCGTTGAATGGTGTCGCCGGCCCCGAGCAACAGCGCCGCCTTGCTGGTGAGGTCGGTGAAAATCCGCCTGGCCATGGCGACGGCGGCATAGGCCACGGATATGGGATTGCGCCCGATGTCGGTATCGGTGCGGATGCGTTTCGCCGCATTGAGGGACACCCTGAACAGAAGATCCAGCCCTGTACCCAGGGCGCCGAGATTGCGCGCCAGCTCACAGGCGGACTTGACCTGGCCCATGATCTGCGGTTCGCCGAGCACCTGTGAGTCCAGGCCGGCAGCCACACGGATCAGGTGCCGTGCGGCATCCTGGTCCCAGTGACTGTAGGCGGCGCTCCGGATCTCGTCGACGGGCACGCCCCTGTAGTCGGCGAGCCATTGGGCCAGGGCCGCTTCGTCGGCCGGATCTATGACGCAATATATTTCGGTGCGGTTGCAGGTAGAGAGGATGGTCGCTTCGGTTACGCTCGGGACAGCACGGGTGACGGCCATCAGGGCGCTGCCGAGGACGTCGGCAGGAAACGCAACCCGGTCCCGCAGGTCCAGTGCGGCGGTGCGGTAGTTGATGCCGTATGCCAATATCGCCACTTTGACCGAGGCTCGTCAGTGGTTGGGGTAACCGGGAATTGTAACAGAGGGCTTACAGGGCCATGCCCCGGCCCCAGGAGCAGGCAGTGGCCGATTGAACCGCGAACAACCGCACGGGGCGTCCGGTGGCTGGCCGCGCTGCTCCTGTCGACCGGCTGCGCGCAGCTTCCGGTTGAAACCGGGCCAGCCGACTTCCGGGTCGAGGGCAAGGTCGGTGTCCTGGAGGGGGAGCGGAGCCACTCCGCGCGCTTTGTCTGGCGGCAGAGCGGCGAAGACTACGATATCGTGCTCTGGGGTCCGCTCGGACAGGGCAGCACGCGGTTGCGCGGCGACTCGGACCGTATCGAGATCACCGGCAGGAACGCCGGACCCGCGCTTTCGGGCGAACCCGGCATGGTGATGCGCCGGCAACTCGGCTGGAGCCTGCCGCTGGCGGTGTTGCCCTGGTGGATGTCGGGCCGCCCGGCGCCGGATGGGGGCGTCGAGGCATCGGAACACGATGACAAGGGCCGCCTGACCGGCTTCCGACAGCTCGGCTGGCAGGTGAAATACGACGGGTTCGACGCCCGCGAAGATCTTGCAGGGCCTGGCCGCGTCACCGCCGAGCGGCCCGGATACCGCGTCCGCGTGACAATTTTAAGCCGTTGATTCTGTGCGTGTTTGACAGGATGCAAGGCCAACCTCAGAATAGCGCGCCGCTAGCCCGCATATTGCGCCAGGGGCCGCGATGATCGCGCCGGATTTTGCCCTTCTGCGCGTGCTCGCGACCGCAAGCATAGCCCCGCCTATGGTGGAGGGAGCATGTGCGCGCAGAAGGGCAAAATACAAGCGAGGGCGGGGCCAGCGCATTTTGTACCTGGAACAACCTTCGAAGTCATGAATGCAGTCAAGCAAAAACTAACATAATTTGTGAACTCGATGAGCGGCCTGGTGCAATATGCGGGCTGGCCCGCATATTGCGCCAGGGGGCGCGATCATTGGGGTGTCGCCAAGTGGTAAGGCACCGGGTTTTGATCCCGGCATTCGCAGGTTCGAATCCTGCCACCCCAGCCAACAGTACAGCATTGAAACCGGTCAGAGCATAAGCGCAGGGAATACGGATCGTGGCCCAACTCATGGTTTTCTCGGGGAGTTCGAACAGGCCGCTTGCCGAGCGGATTGTCAACGAACTGCGTATCGATCTCGGCCGCGCCGATATCGGCCGGTTCAGCGATGGCGAGGCCAATGTCGAGATCCATGAGAACGTCCGCGGCTGCGACGCCTTCATCCTGCAGTCCACCTGTGCGCCGACCAACGACAACATCATGGAACTGGTCATCATGGCCGATGCCATCCGCAGGGCCTCGGCGCACCGGGTGACGGCCGTCATCCCCTACTACGGCTATGCCCGGCAGGACCGGCGGCCGCGCTCGGCGCGGGTGCCCATCAGCGCCAAGGTGGTGGCAGACATGCTCGACAGCGTCGGTATCGACCGGATCCTCACCGTCGACCTGCACGCCGACCAGATCCAGGGTTTTTTCGACATGCCGGTAGACAACGTCTACGGCTCCCCGGTGCTGGTCGATCACATCGCCACCCGGGAATACGAGAACCCCATCGTCGTTTCCCCGGATGTCGGCGGCGTGGTGCGTGCGCGGGCGATCGCCAAGCAGATCAACGACCTCGACCTCGCCATCATCGACAAGCGCCGTCCCCAGGCGAACGACACCCGGGTCATGAACGTCATCGGCGATGTGCGCGGCAAGACCTGCATTCTCGTTGACGACATCGTCGACACCGCGGGCACCCTGTGCACCGCGGCGGAAGCGCTCAAGGAACAGGGCGCGATCAAGGTGGTGGCCTATATCACCCACCCGGTGCTGTCCGGCCCCGCGGTCAAGCGCATCACGGCCTCGGAAATCGACGAGATGGTGGTTACCGATACCATCCCGCTGTCGGAAGATGCCGCGCGGAGCGAGCGGATTCAGCAGCTCAGCCTCGACCGGTTGCTGGCGGAGTCCATTCGCCGGGTCAGCTACGAAGAGTCCCTGAGCGCGATGTTTCGTTAAGTCATTCAAGCCGGTTCCCGCCAGCGCGGGGGCCATTGGAGAAGAATCACCATGTCCGAACAGATACAGATCAGCGCGATTCCGCGCGAGCAGACCGGAACCGGGGCGAGCCGGCGCCTGAGGCGCGGCACTGACCGGATTCCGGGAATCATCTACGGGGGCGATGTGGCGCCACGGCTGCTCACGCTGAGCGTGCACGAACTCGCGAAAGTCATGCAGAACGAAGCGTTCCACTCCCAGGTTCTGAACGTTGTCGTCGACGGCGCCGAAGAGCAGGCCGTGGTTCGCGAACTGCAGCGCGACCCGGCGAGCGAAAAGGTGCTGCATATCGATTTTCTCCGCATCCGCGCCGACCGGGCCATCCAGGTGCCGGTACCGCTGCACTTTCTCAATGAGCACGATTGCGTGGGCGTGCGTTCCGGCGGCAATATCTCCCACAATCTCATCGAGGTGGAAGTGAGCTGCCTGCCGGCAGACCTGCCGGAGTTCATCGAGGTCGACGTTGCCGACCTGGACATAGGCGACACCCTGCACCTGAGCGACCTGGAAACGCCTGACGGGGTTACCATTGTTGCGCTGACCTACGGCGAGGAGCGCAACATCACCGTGGTGAGCGTGCAGGCGCCGCGCGGCGGAGCCGACGAGTTCGACGAGGAAGGGGAAGGCGAGGAAGAACTCGGTATCGAGGGCGAGGCGCCGACAGATGCGGAAGGAGAAGGCGAGGAGACGCCAGGCGGCGACTAGCGCGCCGGCCTGCCGATGGCCATCCGCCTGATCGTCGGTCTGGGCAATCCGGGTGCGCGTTACGAGGCGACCCGCCACAATGCGGGGCGCCGCTTCGTGCGTTACCTGGCCGGCCGCTTCGGAATCGAGTTGACCGGTTCCACGAAGTTCAAGGCGTCCGCGGGGCGCGGCAGCATCGGCGGCGCGGACGTGCGCCTGCTGTTGCCGTCCACATATATGAACCGTTCCGGCGAAGCAGTCGGAACCTACGCGCGCTATTACCGCATCGGGCCGGAAGAAATACTCATCGCCCACGACGAAGTCGCGTTTGCACCGGGAACCCTGCGCCTGAAAGATGGCGGTGGCACCAACGGCCACAATGGCATCGAGAGCGTTATCGCGGGGCTCGGTAGCCGCGATTTCCTGCGGCTGCGCATCGGCGTGGGGCATCCGGGCGACAAGGACATGATGCTCGGGTACCTGACTACGGTCACCATGCCCCAGGCGGAGTGGGACCGGGTGGATGCCGCCTGCCGGCTGGACGACGAGTTGCTCGAGGTCCTGTTGCAGGGCGACGTGCAGGCAGCCATGAACCGGCTGCACAAGCCTGAATCGAAGGAGGCCTGAAGCGGCCGCCGAGATACGGAGTTGCTGCGTATCCGGCCTTCAACCGTGGCCGGTCTTCACCGAGCCGGGGCCGCTGCCATCGATGGAAGCGAATCTATGGGTTTTAACTGTGGCATTGTCGGGCTGCCCAATGTGGGCAAGTCGACGCTGTTCAACGCCCTGACCCGGGCGGGCGTCGAGGCGGCGAACTTTCCGTTCTGCACCATCGACCCGAACGTGGGCGTTGTCCCGGTGCCGGATCCCCGGCTCGACCGGATTGCGGAGATCGCCGATCCCGGGAAAGTGGTGCCCGCGGTCATGGAGTTCGTCGACGTGGCAGGGCTGGTGGCGGGTGCTGCCCGGGGCGAGGGGTTGGGCAACCGCTTTCTGGCCCACATTCGCGAAACCGACGCCATTGCCCATGTGGTGCGCTGCTTCACCGACGACAACGTCGCCCATGTATCGGGCAAGCCGTCGCCCGTGGACGATATCGAGATCGTCAATACGGAACTGGCGCTCGCCGACCTGGAGACCGTCGAACGGGCACACGAGCGCAATCGCCGGGTGGCGAACGCCGGCGACAAGGACGCCCGGGCGCTGATCGAAACGCTCGATCCGGTGCTGCAAGCCCTCGCGGAAGGCCGCTCCGTGCGGTCCCTGGCGCTGGACGCGACCGCCAGGCGGCGCTTGCAGCCGCTGCACCTGTTGACCGCAAAGCCCGTGCTCTACATCGCCAACGTGGCGGAAGACGGTCTTGCGGACAATCCGATGCTGGATGCGGTAGCAGGCGTTGCCCGCGGTGAAGGCGCGGAAGTGGTTCCCGTCTGCAACAGGATCGAGGCGGAAATCGCGGAACTCGATGAACCGGAACGATCGGAATTCCTCGAAGCGCTGGGCATCGGCGAGCCGGGGCTGAACCGGGTCATCCGCGCCGGCTACCGCCTGCTCGGCCTGCATCATTTCTTTACCCCCGGCCCGAAAGAGGCACGTGCCTGGACCATCCGGGCGGGTACCACGGCGTTGCGTGCCGCAGGCGCCGTGCACACGGATTTCGAGCGGGGGTTCATCAGGGCGGAGGTGGTCGCCTGCGAGGACTTCATTGCTCACGGCGGCGAACAGGGTGCGAAAGACGCGGGCAAGTGGCGGCTCGAAGGCAGGGATTACGTCGTCCGGGACGGCGACGTCATTCGATTCCGGTTCAATGTCTGAATGACGGTTGCAGGCTGTCGCGCCGGCGCGCGGTGCGCACCATGAGCCAGCCGGCGATGGCCACGCCCATGCCGACGATGCCGACGATGATGGCGGCCAGGGCGTTTATGTCCGGGGTGATGCCGAGCTTCACCTTGGAATAGATCACCATCGGCAGCGTGGTCGATTCCGGGCCCGACACGAAGCTCGCGATCACCAGGTCGTCCAGTGACAGGGTGAATGCCAGCAGCCAGCCGGACAGCATGGCGGGCGCGATCAGTGGCAGCGTGATGTCCAGGGTCACGGCCATGGGGCGGCCGCCGAGATCCATGGCGGCTTCTTCCAGTGACCGGTCCATGGAAGCCAGCCGGGACTGCACCACCACCGCCACGTAGGCCATGCCGAAGGTGATATGGGCGATGGCGATGGTGTCGGCGCCGCGGCCGGCCGGCCAGCCGATCAATACCTGCAGGCTCACGAACAGCATCAGCAGGGAAAGGCCGGTGATCACCTCCGGCATGACCAGCGGAGCGGCCAGCATCCCGGAGAACGCGGTGCGGCCCCGAAATCGCCCCATGCGGGTCATCGCCAGTGCCGCCAGCGTTCCCAGCACGGTAGCGAAGGTGGCGCTGACGAAGGCGATGCGCAGGCTCAGCAGCAGCGCATCGATCACCTGCTCGTTTTCCCAGAGCGCCGTGTACCAGCGGAACGAGAACCCGGTCCAGACCGACATCAGCCGCGAGTCGTTGAACGACCAGGCAATCATGGTGAGTATCGGGATGTAGAGGAACGCGAAGCCGAAACACAGGCAACTGAAGATGAAGGTCGAGCGCGGCTTCATCTGCGGCAGCCTGGCTGGACCCATTCATGAATAGGTCCGGCTAGCGATGCAATGGACGGCGCGACCACGGGCCCCGGTCCGAACAGGCGTGCCGTCCTCGGGCCGTTGGGGGTCATCGGGTGGTCGGCCTCTCCGCCGCTGCGGAGTACTTCTGGAACAGCACGATCGGCACCACCAGGATCAGCACCAGCACGGTCGCCACCGCGCTCGCCAGCGGCCAGTCGCGGTTGACGAAGAACTCGTCGTACAGCGTCTTGCCGATCATCAGGGTATCCAGGCCACCCAGCAGGGACGGGATCACGAACTCGCCGAGCGCCGGGATGAAAACCAGCAGCGAACCGGCAAGAATGCCCGGCGCCGACATGGGCAGGGTGATGTCGAAGAATACGGCGCGCGGCCGGCCGCCGAGGTCTGCGGCGGCATCCAGCAGGGTTTCGTCCAGACCCTCCAGGATGGCGTACAGGGGCAGGATCATGAAGGGCAGATAGGAATAGACGATGCCCAGGTAGACCGCGAAATCCGTGTACAGGAACTGCACGGGCCCATCGGTTACCCCCAGCGCCATCAGCGCCTTGTTGATCACGCCCTGGTTGGAGAGCATGCCCATCCAGGCATAGACCCGGAGCAGAAACGAGGTCCAGAACGGCAGGATGACCATGAGCAGCAGCAGGTTGCGGGCGGTGCCCCGGGCGCGGGCGATGCCGTAGGCCATGGGATAGCCCAGCAGCAGGCACAGCAGCGTCGATACCAGCGCGATGCGCATCGACTTCAGATAGCTGACCCAGTAAAGGTCGTCCTCGCCGAGGAAGCGGTAATTGTCCGCGGTCAGGTAAATTCCCTCTTCGGCGTCGTAGAACGGCGTGAAGGGCGGCGCCCCGATCAGCGGATCGGCGAAGCTGATCCTGAGGATGATGACGAAGGGAACGGCGAAGAACACCAGCAGCCAGAAGTAGGGAATGCCGACCACCGCGCGCCGCCACAGCCGGTCTGCGCTGCTGGATACCTTGTTCGCGGATGAGGTCGCCGGATTAGTCAAGTTCGCGCCCGGTCGCCGTTTTCCCGTCGGGCTTGCGGCATCGCCCGTTCGCACTCACCGCGTCAGCACCACGCTGCATTCCGGGGGCCAGGACAGGTAGACCTGGTCTTCCCATTCAACGGTCAATTCGGCGCTGCGCCGGGCGTTCTGGCTCGATACCTGGATCAGCTTGCCCGAGTCGGTGCGGACTCGATACACGGAGTAGTTGCCGTAATAGGCCAGGTCCTCGACGGTTCCGTGCATGACGGTTTGCCCACTTTCCCGGGGGGGCTCGCGGCTCAACTGGATTTTCTCCGGACGTACGGCCACGGACAGGCCGTCTGAAGCGTCGCGGTCTTCGCCGGGCTGCTGGCAGGTAGCCGGATCGACGAGGATGCCGACACCGGTTTCTGCGCAGACGACGCATCCGGGAGCGTCTCCCCCGACACGCCCGCTGAACAGGTTGATCGTACCGAAGAAGTCCGCCACGAACCGGCTGTTGGGATACTCGTAGACCTCCGTCGGCGTGCCAATCTGCAGGAACTTCCCGGCTTCCATCACGGCGATGCGGGTAGCCAGGGTCATGGCCTCGTCCTGGTCGTGGGTGACGACGATGAAGGTGATGCCGAGCCGGTCCTGGATGTTCATCAGCTCGAACTGGGTGCGTTCGCGCAGGTTCTTGTCCAGTGCCGCCAGGGGTTCGTCGAGCAGCAATACCTTGGGCTGCTTCACCAGCGCCCTGGCCAGCGCCACCCGCTGCTGTTGCCCGCCGGAGAGTTGCCGGGGCTTGCGGCGGGCGAAGTCGCCCAGTTGCACCAGGTCCAGAAGCTCCTCCACCCGTGTCCTGACCTCCGCCTTGGGCAGCCCTTCCTTTTTCAGGCCGTAGGCGACGTTCTCCGCCACCGAGTAGTGGGGGAACACGGCATAGGACTGGAACATCATGTTGGTGGGGCGCTCGAAGGGGGGCAGGCCGGCCATGTCGGCGCCGTCAATGAAAATACGGCCCGCGGTGGGCGTCTCGAAACCGGCCAGCAGGCGCAGCAGCGTGGACTTGCCGCACCCGGAACCGCCCAGGATGGCGAACAACTCGCCCTTGTAGATGTCCAGGCTCACGCCGTCGACGGCCGGGAAGCCGTTGAACTCCTTGCGCAGGTTCTCGATGCGGATAAAGGGCTGTGCCTGCGGGTCTTCCCAGGGCCTGCCGGCCTGTTCGCGGCCACCCTCGCTCATGGAGCTGTCTCGTACGAAGTTTCCATCAAAGCCCGGACTTGGCGCGGGTCCAGGCACGCGTGCGGCGGCGCTCCTCCTTGGGGCCCGCGATGTGGACGGTGTGCAGGCGTTGCATGATCTCCGCATCCGGATAAATGGCGGGGTCGTTGGCGAACTCGGGAGACACCATCGGGAACGCGGACCGGTTGGCGTTGGCGTAGCCGGTGAAATTGGTCACGTCCGCGATCACCTCGGGCCGCAGCAGGAAATTCAGGAACAGGTGGGCATTATCCGGATGGGGCGCATCCGCCGGAATGTAGGCGGTGTCGAACCAGATGGTCGATCCTTCCCTGGGCACCGAGTACTTCAGGCGAATGTCCAGGCCCCCCTCCCGCGCGCGAATCGTGGCCACCGCGTAGTCGCCCGACCAGCTGCCGGCGATGCAGGTCTCTCCCGCCGGCAGGTCGAGCAGGAACTTGGTTGCGCTGTAGTAACGTATATAGGGACGCACGCCCTGCAACACCTGTTCCGCGGCCTTGAGGTCTTCGGGAGCCAGGGAGTTGGGGTCGCGCCCGAGATACAGCAATGCCGCCGGGATCACCTCGGTGGGCGCCTCCAGCAGCGAGATGCCGCAGTCGGCGAAACGGCTGGCGACGGCCGGGTCGAACACCATGGCGACGCTGTCCACCGGAGCGTCCGGCATGCGCTCGAGAATCATCTCCTCGTTGTAGGTGAACCCGGTGGTGCCCCACATGTAAGGCACCCCGTAACGATTGCCGGGGTCGAATTGGGCGAACCGGCGCAGCAACTCCGGGTCCAGGTGATGCCAGTTGTCCAGCTTCGACCGGTCGAGCTCGAGGTAGATGCCCACTTCCTGCAGCCGGCTCGAATAGCCCGCGGCGTGCACCACCACATCGTAGCCGGAGTGCCCGGCCATGAGCTTGGCGTCGACGGTGGGCGAAGAGTCGTAGACATCGTAGTTGACCTTGATGCCGTACTCCGCCTCGAACTCGGCAAGGGTGTTCTCCCCGATGTAGTCCGCCCAGTTGTAGACGTTGAGCACGGGATCTTCGTCTGCCGCGCCGATTGGCGACACCGTGACGAGCAGAGCCGCCAGCAGGGCCGGCAAGCCCGTTCGGGGCCGGCGTACCGCCCGGCCGGGGAGTCTTGCTGCCGGTTCCGGCTGAAGCGGCTGGTTCAAGTTTCCAGCCTCCTGACGCTTTCCACCCATCGAAGCCCCTATCCTAGCCCTAAATCAACGCCATGCCGATTCCGGCCGATTGCCGGGATGACCGGATGCGGCGAGAATGGGCGGCTTTGAAACTGCACCACCAAAAGGCCGGCAGCTCCACTCGGGCGCCGGGTGCCGCGGGGAGGCCATGACTTACGATCTGCCGGGCGATTGCAGCGGGGCTCTGCTTGCACGGGGCATGCCCCACCTGCGCGACGGGCTCCGGTACGGGGCCGAGAGCGCCAAGTCCGCCGCGAAGGGCTATGCGCCCCCGGCCCAGTTCATCGTCGGCCGTGCAGAAGGCGACTACGTTTGGGACCTGGACGGCAACCGCTATATCGACTTCCAGAACGGCTGGGCCAGCAACCCCCTGGGCAACTGTCATCCCGAGATCATCGAAGCGGTGCACGAAGCCCACCTCCGCTACGGCTTTCAGTGGGAGCACCCGCTGCGCATACCGCTGGCCGAGAAGCTGGCGGAACTGATGCCGGCCCGGGCACTGCCGCGCTTCAGCTTCGAGGTCTCCGGAACCGAAGCGGCCGAGTCGGCGGTGCACCTGGCGCTGTGCCATACCCGGCGCCGGTACATCATCACGTTCACCGGCTGTTTTCATGGCGAAGGCCTGGGCACCAAGATGGTCAGCGCCTACGGCAGCGAGAACAATCTCTACATGGAAGCCTGGGCGGGAGGCGTGCTGAAAGCGCCCTTCCCCCATTCGGAGCACATCCCGGCCGGCATGAGCGAAGAGCAGTACGTGGAGTACTGCCTCTGGTACATCGACACGCACCTGCCGGAATACGTGGTGCCGGAGGAAAACATCGCGGCCGTGATGATCGAGCCCGGGCTTGCCGAAGGCGGCAACTGGATTCCGACCCCGGCGTTCATGCAGGGCATCCGGCGCATCTGCGACAGCCACGGCTGGTTGATGATCGCCGACGAGGTGCTCACCGGCCTCGGCCGCACCGGCCGCATGTGGTCGGTGGAACATTACGACGTGGTGCCCGATATCCTGGTGGCGGGCAAGAACCTGTCCGGCGGCATCGAGGCCTGTGCCGGGGTGGCCGCGAGGGATGTCATTCTGGGAGACAACCCCAGGGCGAGCGCCGGCAGCACCTTTGCCGGAACGCCGGCAGGATGCGCCGCCGCGCTGAAAACGCTGGAAATCTACGAGCGCGACAACATAGTGGCGAGCGCCGGGCGGCTGGGACGGCTCGCGGCCGAACGCATGGCCGACTGGGAGTCGCGCTACGCCGTCGTCGGCCAGGTGCGCGCCCTCGGTCTCCTGATCGGCGTCGCTTTCAATGCACCCGAGGGAGAAGAGGACGAACATGTCGGGCGCTCGGTCCGTGACGAGATGCTCAAGCGCGGTGTGTGGGCGATCTGCGAGAACGAACGGCAGGTCAGGGTGTACCCGGCCCTGAACATGGACGGGGAGGTCCTGCTGCGCGGGCTCGACATCATGGAGGAAGCCATCGAGGCCGTCGAGCGCAAGGGCGTGACCGTGGGCGACTATCCGCCCCTGCCGAGCGGCAACGTCGGCTTTTAGAACGAGGAGTGGAAGCGGGCAACCATCCGATGCCGGAATGAAGAAATACGACGCCATCGTCATCGGCGCCGGCCACAACGGCCTGTGCAATGCCGCCTACCTGGCAAAGGCCGGGCTGGACGTGCTGGTGCTGGAGCGCAATCCCCACATCGGCGGCGCCAGCGTCAGCAGCGAACTCTATCCGGGCTGGACGTACACCAACTGCTCCTATGTCTGTTCACTGCTGCGGCCGGAGATTTCGCGCGACCTGGAGCTTGCGCGGCACGGCCTGCAGGTGGTGCCCTATCACGGGGGAGTGACCTTTACCCGGGACGGCGACTATTTCGGCAACTACCCGGACGCGGAGCGCGTGTACCGTGAGATCGCCCGGCATTCGCTGCGCGACGCCAATGCCCACGACCGCTTCGAGGTGGACGTCATGAAGCAGACGCGCCTCATCCGCAAGTTCCTCATGGCGACGCCGCCGGATCCCACGTCCTTCAAGCCGCGCGACCTGCGCGGGCTCCTCGAATTCGCCGCCGCCTTCACCGAGATGGGGGAAGAGGGGCTGCTCGACACCATCCGCTTCTGGACCATGAGCATCGGCGACTTCCTCGACGAGTATTTCGAAACGGACGTCATCAAGGCGCACATGTCCGGCTCGGGCATCATCGGCACGGCGCTGGGGGTCTATTCGCCCGGCACGGCCTACGTACTGCTGCACCACTACATGGGCGAGGTGGACGGCAGTATCGGCGCCTGGGGGTTCGCCCGCGGCGGCATGGGCTCGGTAGCCGATGCGCTGGCCGCGAGCCTGGCCTCGTTCGGCGGCGAGATCGTCTGCGATGCGGACGTGCACCGCGTCATCGTCGAGAAGGGCCGCGTTCGTGGCGTGGCGCTCGCCAACGGGCGGGAATACCGGGCGAACATCGTCGTCTCGAACCTCGACCCAAAGCGCACGTTTCTCAAGTGTTTCGACTCCGGCGACCTGCCTGCCGAGGTCGTGCACCGGGCGCGCAACTTCAAGATTCGCGGATCCTCCGGCAAGCTCAACATCGCCCTGGACGGCCTGCCGGTATTCAACGGAATCTCGCCGGAAAGCCCGCTGATGCGCAACGACATGCACTGCATCGATTCGCTGGAACGCATGGAGCGTGCCTACGACGACTGGAAGGCGGGCACCTGGTCGCAGGACCCCTATATCGACATGCTGATCCCCACCACCGTGGACCCTTCCATGGCGCCGCCCGGCAAGCACATGATGACGATCTTCGTGCAGTACTGCCCGCCGGCATTGGCGAGTGGTCCCTGGACCCCGGAGGCGCGCGATGCGTTCGGCCGCACCGTGATCGACCAGGTCGCTGAGCACAGCCCGAATTTCAAGGACCTGATCCTGGATTGCGAAGTACGCACGCCCCATGAACTTGAAGAGGAGGTGGGTCTCACCGAGGGCAACATCTTTCATGGCGAGTTGACCTTCGACCAGTTGCTGTTCAACCGGCCGTTCCCCGGTTGCGCCCAGTACCGGGGGCCGCTGCCGGGCTTCTACCTCTGCGGGTCCGGCACGCACCCGGGCGGCGGCGTCATGGCGGCGCCCGGCGCCAACGCGGCGCGGGAAATACTCATGGACCTGAAGCGCCCCGACGTCATCCCCGCGAGCTATCCCGATGACTGATGCCACCTTTGATGTCGTGGTGATCGGCGCCGGCCACAACGGGCTTGCGTGCGCGGCATACCTTGCCAGCAGCGGGCGCAAGGTGCTGGTGCTGGAAGCCGCCGCCCGCCCCGGCGGCCTGGCGGCGACGCGCGAATTCGCCGATGGATTCCGGGTTTCCGCGGCCGCCCACCTGCTGACGATGCTCGACGCGGGAGTTGCCCGGGATCTTGGGCTCGAGCGGCACGGGCTCGAATTCGCCGCCCGAAACCTGAAAACAGTGGCCCTTGCGAACAACGGCGAGCGCGTTGTCTTCGAAGACGGCGCAGTCTCCGGCGTTTCCCCAAGGGACGAGAAAGCCTTCACCGAGTTCCGGCGGCAGAACCGGCGATTCGCCAGCGTGCTGGCCGGGTTCTGTTCGCGCCCCTTGCCGAGGCTGGTTGACCGGAGCCGCGGCGATACCCTGGCATTGGCGAAACTCGCCTGGGACGTGCGCACCCTGGGCAAGGCGGACATGCGGGATCTGCTGCGGGTCGGGGCAATCAACATCTACGATGTCGCGGAGGAGAAATTCGAGAGTGCCCTGCTGAAAGCGGCCGTCAGCATGGATGCGGTGCTGGGCTCGCACATGGGCCCGCGCTCGCCCAACACCGTCTACAGCTACCTGCACCGGCACATGAACGACGATGCCGGCGCTACCGGCCCGTCCGTCGTCAAGGGGGGCATGGGCGCGCTGGGCGACGCTTTCGCGGCCGCCGCCGAGGCAGCCGGCGCGGAGATCCGTTACGGCAACCGGGTCGTGCGCATCGATCTTGCAGAGCCGGTTGCGAACCAGGCCTGCCGGGCAGCCGGTGTCACGCTGGCGGACGGCACCCGGGTCGAGGCGGGCATGGTGGTATCCAATGCCGACCTGAAGACCACTTTCAGGCTGGTGGGCCCGCTCAACCTCGATGCCGGCTTCGTGCGCCGGGTCCACAACTTCCGGGCCCGCGGCGTTACCGCCAAGCTGCACCTGGCGCTCGATGCCCTGCCGGAATTCCGTGGCGGGGATGGTGGGGATGGCGGGGATGCCGGGGCCCGCCTGCTGCTGGCAGCGTCCATGGACGACGTCGAGTCGGCTTTCGACCACGCCAAGTACGGCCGTTACTCACCGACGCCGGTCATGGAAATCTCGATCCCCACGGTTCACGACCAGACCCTGGCGCCTGACGGGAAACATGTGCTTTCCGCCCTGGTTCAATACGCGCCCTACAATCTGAAGGAGGGTTGGGAAACAGGCCGCGATGCGTTCAAGGCCATCTGCCTCGAACGCCTGGAGGTCTTTGCGCCGGGTATCGGCGAGTCGGTGTGCGCGGCGGAATTGCTGGCGCCGACCGACCTGGAGGCGCAATTCGGCGTTCGCGGCGGCCATTGGCACCATGGCGAGATCGCGCTGGACCAGGCTCTGTTCACCCGTCCGGTCCCCGGCGCCAACCGCTATGCCACACCGGTGCCCGGGCTGGTGCTGTGCGGCGCAAGCAGCCATCCGGGCGGCGGTATCCTGGGCTTGGCCGGGCGCAACGCCGCCCGGGCGGTCCTGGCAGGGGAGGGCTCCGGATGAAGCCGCACAGCGAAATCAGGCTGCTGGAGACACCGTTCGGATCGCGGGTCAGGGATGCCTGCGAGCTCCACCAATGGGAAGACTGGAAGGGGTATCTTTCCCCGGCGGCCTACGACGATGTGGAACTGGAGTATTTTGCGGTCCGCAACGCCACCGGCGTCTTCGATCTCTCGCCGATGACCAAGTACCGCATCACGGGCCCCGACGCGCAGGCGTTCCTGAACCGGGTGATGACCCGCAACGTCAGCAGGCTCGCGCCGGGCCGCGTCGGCTACACGGTGTGGTGCAACGACGCGGGCATGGTCCTGGACGACGGCACCCTGTTCCACCTCGCGGACGGCGAGTATCGCCTGTGTGCCCAGGAACGGTGCCTGGACTGGCTGCAATGGTCGGCCCTGGGGCTGAACGTGGCGATCGCCGACGAAACGGCGGACGTTGCGGCACTGGCCGTGCAGGGGCCGACTTCCTGTGCAACCTTGAGGGCAATGGGGTTCGACGGCCTGGAGCGCCTCAAGCCATTCGGCCTCGCCCGCTTTCGGTTCGATGGCGGCGAACTGCTGGTTTCCCGCACCGGGTTCACCGGCGACCTCGGCTATGAACTCTGGGTGGCGCCGGACCATGCGAAAACTCTTTGGGACGCGCTGTTCGACGCCGGGCGCAACCACCTGATCCGGCCCATGGGAACCGCTGCGCTGGAGCTGGCCCGTATCGAGGCCGGGTTCATTCAGGCGGGCGTGGATTTCGTGCCCGCCGAGCAGGTCCTCCGCCACGGGCGCGGACGCTCGCCCTTCGAACTGGGCCTGGGCTGGCTGGTCGACTTCGGCAAGGGGCACTTCACCGGGCGCAACGCCTTGCTGCGGGAAAAGGAACAGGGCTCCCGATTCCGCTTCGTGCGCCTGGACGTGGAGGGCAACAAGCCCGCCGAGGATTCGTTCATCCTCGACAAGTCGGCCAACGTCGTCGGCCACGTGACTTCCGCGGCCTGGTGCCCCTCGGCCAAGCGCAACCTGGCGCTGGCCTCCCTGGAGATGCCCTGGGGCCGCCCGGACGATCCACTGTTCGCGGAGATCTACTACAGCCGGGAACAGCGCTGGACCCGGCTTGAAACCCGCTGCACGGTCATGGACGGCCCGGCCTGGGATCCCCCGCGCCGACGGCAGACGCCTCCGGCGAATTTCTAGGCGGCGATACAATAAGGGAAGGAAGAGAACCCGGAATCGAGACGGCACCGTGACGCTGATCGCCACCGAAACAAACGACTCGCCGGCCCGCTTGAGCGAGATGGCAGCGGCGCAGCGCGGGCGGCCGGGATTCGCCATTGACGCCTACTTCTACCGCTCCCAGGTGGTCTACAGGACCGAACTCGACGAGATTCTCTACAAGAGCTGGCTCTACGCCGGCCATGTGAGCCAGGTGGCGAAACCCGGCGATTACTTCACCTACGAACTGGGGGAAGATTCCATAGTCGTGGTGCGGGACGGCAAGGGCGAAATCCACGCCCTGATGAATGTCTGCCGGCACCGCGGCGCCCGGGTCTGCGAGGGCCCGGAGGGCACCCTGAAGACCCTCGTATGTCCCTACCACGGCTGGGTCTACGAACTGGACGGGCGCCTGAAGGCCGCCCGGGCGATGCAGGCCAAAGCCGACTTCGACCCGGGGCGCTATGCCCTCAAGAGGGCGAAGTGCACGGTGTACGAGGGGTTGATATTCGTCAACTGCGACCCGGACGCGGGCCCGTTCGATACCTCGCTCGACTCCATCGCACCGGCGCTGCGCCCCTACGACCTGCCGATTGCCAGGGTCGCCCACCGCCAGAACTACCCGGTAGAAGCCAACTGGAAGCTGGTGCTGGAGAATTACCTGGAGTGCTACCACTGCGCGACAGCACACCGGGCCTATGCCAGGCTGCATACGCTGGAGGCCCTCGGCACCGAGGTGGAGGCGCTGAACGCGAAGATGCTCAAGCGCGCCGAGGCGGAAACCGGTGTGGCGGGAATTGCGCACGACCACTACCAGGCCTACGGCTCCTCCCCCGACTTCGGCTGCTGCGCCTGTACCAGCCGCTACGCCCTCTACGACGGATTCAGGACGGGCAGCCGGGGCGGCGAGCCGGTGGCGCCGCTCATGGGCGAGTTCAAGGGCTACGACGGCGGCGCGGGGGATTTCCAGCTCGGCCCGCTGACGTTCATGCTCAACTATCCGGACCACTGCGTACTGTACCGCTTCACGCCCCGGGGCATCGACAACACCGACATGGACCTGGTGTGGTTCGTGCGCGGCGATGCCGAGGAGGGCCGGGACTACGACCGCGATGCGGTCACCTGGCTCTGGGACCGCACCAGCCGGGAGGATCAGTACATCATCACCCGCAACAGCGAGGGCGTGCACTCGCGTTTTTTCGAACCCGGCCCCTACCACCCCGAACACGAGAGCATGTGCATCGAGTTCGTCGACTGGTACCTCTCGGCGCTGGAACGGAATCAGGCATCGCGATCGTAGCGGCCCGCGACGACCGCCTGGCTTCAGCCTTTTCCTACAGACCTCGCCACGGCAACGGTGGACAATCGCACCGGTTCCCAGCCACAATCGATGTCGAGGGCCGGCCATGAAGTACGAGTTTGCCGCGAACATTGCCACGACGCTGCTGGTCGGCGCCAGCATCGTCGGTGTGAACCTGGCCGTTATCAATGCCACGTCGGCAGCGACGGACCAACGGTTCGCCCAGGTCGATGAGCGATTCGCCCAGGTTGACAAGCGGTTCGAGCAAGTTGATCAGCGATTTGCCCAGGTCGACAAGCGTTTCGACCAGATGGAGTCCCGTTTCGAACGGCGTTTCGAGAAAATCGATGCGCGGTTTGAAGAAATGGCCAGGCAACTCGATGAATTGCGCGCCAGCGTTGCCAGGATCGAAGGCCTGATTCACGGCCTGCACGGGCAGGCGCCCGTGTCGCTCTCCGAGTCCGAAACCGAAAGCACCACCTGACGCAGCGGCTTTCGCAGCAGGTTCGTAGAGACCGCGGTCTCGTTGACAGTACCGGCCCCGTCCCTGACAATTCCGCGCCCATTCGGTTGTACCGGTCCGAACACCCGTTCGCGGGTGGTTTCACTGCGGCATCGAGTTCGGCGGTAAAAGCTGAAAATCGTGGCTAGGTAGCTCAGCTGGTTTAGAGCGCAGGATTCATAATCCTGAGGTCGGGGGTTCGAGTCCCCCCCTAGCTACCAATAAAATCAATGGGTTACATGGTGTCACGATCTCGGAAAGAGCGCGCCGTGGCCAAACGGTGGTCAAATCCGTAGCTGGTGCCTCCAGAGATTGCTCCATTTCTTTGCCCATGAACAGCTCGAACTCCGCGCCTGCGGGGTGCGAAACAAAAAGCAACCTGCCATTGGGGCCGATTAGCAATTCGCACTTCACACCTCCTCGACAACGACCGCCCCGTCCTGACCGCGGTCCTGTCCCGCCGGCCATTGACAACCTCTTCGACGCCGACGGCGCCGTGTCACCCTTCGGGTCGCAGCGCCAGCGGAGGAGGCGCACCAGCGCCTTGACACCGCGGCGGCGGTGGCGTTCCCGGCCTGCCACGGCGCTTCCACAGGTGGCTCCGCATTGACATTGGTAGGTCATTGGCCTACATAGGGACATGGAGTTCGAGTGGGACGACGCCAAGAGCGATGCCTGTTTCTCGGATCGCGGCTTCGATTTCGCGAACGTCGCGCACGCATTCCTCGACGCGGACCGGATCGTTGGCATGGACCGACGCTGGGACTAGGGCGAGGTCCGCTATCGGCTCCTGGGCGCGGTGGAGGGTCGGGTGTTCGTGGTGATCTACACCATGCGCGGCTCGACGATCCGCATCATTTCGGCCCGCAAGGCCAACCGCAGGGAGGTTCGAGAGTATGAGCAGAACACGAACGACGATTGATCCAGACAGTCCTCTGAGCGTTCCCAGCGGACGCGTCGACCACGAGGTGCTGGACGCCACCGGCGAGGAGGACATCGCCCGGCAGGCGCGCGACGACGACGACGAGGCGATGCGCGACATGGGGCGCTTCGCCCGCCGGGTGCGGCGGCGTCTCGGACTCACGCAGGTCGAGTTCGCGCGGCGCATCGACGTGCCGCACGAGACCATCCGCAACTGGGAACAGGGCAAGCGGGGACCGACGGGGGCCGCCAGGGCGTTGCTCAGGATCCTCGACGAGGCGCCCGAGACCGCGCTACGTGTGCTTGGTTGACGCGGAGCGGCGATACGCGCCACCGTGACCGTGCCCGGAAAGCCAGCCGGGCAACTGATGATCTGGAGCGGAAACCGGTGTCGCTTGCAAATGTTCATACCCAGATTGTTGACTGACGTGGGTTGACTTGCCAATACACTCGAAACAGCAACCTGGAAACAAGTTGCTGGACGGCTTCAACGTCGCCGACAAAGTCCGTAGACTATGGCCGCCCGTCGAAACGAAGTAACCCGAACGGCAATGGAGGTGTGCTGCGCCACCCTGAGGGGTGGCATTGCTTGGAATAACGACTGACACAAAGAACTTCATCATGACCAGGACAGGCAGGAAACCGCCTAAATCGAAGTCCGGGGGTCGCGATATTTCCAGTGCAGTAACGATGGATCATATTGCCGAACTAGCAAACGTCTCCAAGGCGACGGTATCCCGGGCCTTGCGCGACAGTCCGCTTGTTAACGAGGACACGAAGACAATCGTGCTCGAGGCGGCGCGAAAGAGCGGCTACGTAGTCAACAAAAACGCGCGAAAACTGAGAGACAAGCGCACCAACACAATAGCGATCGCGCTGGATTTCCCTTCGTATCCCGGTCAGCGCGTCGCCGATGCGTTCGTGTTCGAGTTATTGTCGGACATCGTCAACGCCCTGGCCATACGCGAAAAGGACATAATCCTCTGTTCGCCCAATGCCACGGATGCGTTCGCCTACCAGCAACTGCTGGCGGAGAAAAGCGCCGATGGAATCATCTTTCTCGGGCAGGGCGACCGGGAAGACGTCCTGGAGGATCTGGCGGTCCGCAAGGCGCCCATCGTCGTCTGGGGCGGCGTGGTGGAAGGCTCGCGCTATTGCACGGTTGGCAGCGACAACCGTCATGGCGGCCATCTGGCGGGTAGACGCCTCGTCGGGTTGGGTTGCTCCGAGGTCCTGTTCCTGGGCAACCCCCGTCACCTGGAATTTCGCCTGCGCAGGGAGGGGCTGGAATCGGGATTGAAGGAGGCGAACAGCAAGGCCGGTATCATCGACCTGACGGTGGAGGATCTCACCTACGACTCCGCCCTGATGGAGGCACAGCGCTTCCTGGAGAACGCGAACAACCCCCCGGATGGCGTCTTTGCGGTGAGCGACATCATGGCGGTCGCCGCTACCGTCGCCTTGAAGGAAGTCGGCCTCGCCGCGGGCAAGGATGTCCCGGTCGTCGGTTACAACGACATACCGGCGGCCTCCTATTTCTCGCCGGCGATCACCACCGTTCGCCAGGACACGCTGCAGGCCGGCGCGCTCCTGGTCGAGAAACTCATGCAGATCCTGGAAGGCCTGACGCCCAAGTCCGTCGTGCTGCCGACCAACCTGATCGTCCGGGAAACCTGAAGCGACCCGTTTGCGGTTCCGGCTTCCCGGGCAGGGTCTCCCTGCCGGTATGTAATCCTTGAAGCGCGGGCTACCGTGTCGGGCAGAGGTCCTTTGCCAATGCGGCTCTCCGGACAAGGGTTTCCCGGCGTCGGGTACAATCGCCCGGCCCCGATCGCCCCAGCCGACCTCCGGAACCGAGTGAAACCGGACGATCGGCGCCACCCGGCGGTCGGATGATCACGGACACGGAGGTTCCGGTGCAGGATCTGGAGTTGTTGGTTTGCGACCTCAACGGGGTGCCGCGCGGCAAGACGGTGGACGGTGCCGGGTTCGCTCCCGGCGATTCGGCGCATATGGCGGCCGCCATCTTCTTCCAGTGCATCACCGGGGACTATGCCGAGGAGCCGATGGAAGCCTACTGCCCGGAAGACGGCGACATGCTGCTCGTCCCCGATTGGGCCACCTGCCGAAAAATGCCGTGGAAGTCCGGAGAGTGCCGGCAGGTCATCTGCGACAGCATTGACAAGTCAGGAGACCCTGTTCCTTTCGATCCGCGCAACCTGTTGAAACGGATCCTCGGCCTGTACGCGGAAAAGGGCTGGACGCCCATTGTCGCGCCGGAGATCGAGTTCTACCTGTTGCAACCGCCCAAACGCCAGGACAACACCCTTGTACCCGCTTCGGGCATGAACGACAGGGCGGAGTTCGGCGGCGAGGCGTTCAGCAGCGATGCGCTGGACAAGTACGCGCCCTTCCTGGACGCGGTGCGAGCCATGAGCGCGGAGACGGATATTCCGGTGCAGGCCATGGTGCACGAGTTGGGGCCGGGGCAGATCGAGCTGAACATCGACCATGACGAAGCGCTGGTGCAGGCCGACCGGCTCTTTCTCGTCAAGCGTCTCGTAAAGGCCTGTGCGCTCCAGCACGGCCACCTTGCCAGTTTCATGGCCAAGCCCCTCATGGACCTCCCGGGAAGCGGCCTGCACCTGCACCTGAGCCTGGTCGACACCGAGGGCGCCAACCTGTTTGCGCTGCAGGACGGCAAGGCGCCGCCGCTGCTGCGCGGGTTCATCGCCGGATTGCAGTCGTACCTGCCACCGGCTTTCGCGTTGATTGCGCCCAACGTCAACAGCTACCGGCGTTTCGTATCGGGGTCGTCCGCGCCCATCAACCTCGAGTGGGGCTACGACAACCGCACGGCGGGTTTCCGGGTACCGTATTCCGAGGATGCGGCCGGCCGGGTGGAAAGCCGGGTTGCCGGCGCGGACGCGAACCCGTATCTCTTCATTGCGGCGACCCTGGCCTGCGGGCTGCTCGGAATCGAAGAGGGGCTCGAGCCGACGCCTCCGGCGCAGGGCGATGCCTATGACCTGCCTGCCGACCTGCCCGGAGACCTGTACGACGCCCTGCGCGTACTGGCCGCGCACAAAAAGCTGCGCCGTATGCTGTCGAAGGATTTCGTGCGCGGTTTCGTTGCCGTGAAGCGCAAGGAGTTGCAGCACCTCGGCGGGTGGATTACACCCTGGGAAGTCGGCTACCTCGGCAGTATGCTCTGAGGCTAAAGGCCCGGTGCCGAACCGGTGTGGCTCGGGGGAGTACGGCTGACGATGGCGACCAGGGCCAGCCAGGTGACTATGGATCCGGCGGCAATGGCCACACCTACTCCGTCGAGTCCGAACTGCCCCTGCATGGAGAAATACCCGGTCAGAAAAACCAGGGTGCCGAGAATGCGCCCGGCCATGATCCTGCCTGCGCGGTCCATGGCATAACCCGCCGGTGTCAGCGACGCGCCGCCCAGGTCGAAGGCTGCGCCGAAAATCAGCCACACCAGCAACACCGCGGCAGCGGGGAATTCGGGGCCGAACAGCGTTCCGAGCAACCAGTCGCCGACCAGCAGGGAACCGGCTGTCAGGGCCAGCCCGATAGCCCCGGCGATCAGGCAGGCCCGCACCAGCAGGCGGCGGAACTTCCCGTAGTCTTCATGCCAAAGCCGGGTCAGGTCGGGAAAAATGGCCTGGCTCAACAGTACGGCGGGCCGCGTCAGCACCGTCGAGCAATCCCGCGCCGCCTTGAAGAGCCCCGCGCTCTCCGCGCCGAGGGTCGCGCCCACCATCAACGTCGCCAGTCGATTCGGCACCAGCTCCAGAAGGGCCTGCACGTAGGTCACCGAAAGAAAGTGCGGCAGACCGGGAAAGGCAGCGAAAGAGCCGCCGCCAAGCCAGGAGATGCGCAGCCCGGACTCGCGGACCTTGCGGCGTCCCTGCCAGATCAGGAACAGGTACTCGGTTGCCAGGGAACAGCCCCAGATGGCGAGGAAGGTCTCGATGCGCGGCGAGGCGACGCTGGCGGCGAGCGCGCCGGCGAAGCGGATTGCGGGACCCACCGCCATCTGCTGTGCGAGCAGGTCGAATCGGTTAATCGCCTGCAGATAGCCCCGGGCACTGCCGATACCGGAGAAGAGCAGGGCGCCGCTATAGAGCGTGCAGTAGCCGACGGTGGATGCATCCCAGTCGAGCAGCATGCCGGCCACGGGAGCGAGCGCCGCGGCCAGTGTTGCGGCGCCCAGCGCAATACAGCGGTCGAGTCGCCGGGTGAGTTCCAGGAGCCCGTGCAGTTTCCCGGCTTCACCGCCTTCGACGAGCGGCACGCCCCAGCGCACGATGGTCAGGGAGGGTTTGACGTTCACCAGGCCGCGGACGGTCAGGGCATAGACATGGACGAGCACCACCGTCCCGAATTCGGCGAGGTCCAGGGCGCGGGCAAGGGTAGCCACTGCGCCCAGGTTGAGCAGCACGGCCACCAGCCGGCCGCTGAACAGCAGCCGGAAATTGGCAAATACGCGGCGTGGTGCCATGGCGGCGGCGTGCGCCGGATCAACCGGCCTCCATCGACCCCGAGTGCCGGACATCGGTGCCCTTGACCATGTACACGACATGCTCGCAGAGATTCTTCGCGTGGTCGCCGATCCGCTCGAGTGCCCTGGCCGTCCACAGGGTGTTGAGCCACAGCCCCGGCTCCCGGTCCGTTACTTCCCCGGCATTGCGCACGACGGAATCATAGCCGTCATCCACCTCGGCATCGGCAGCGATGACATCGTAGGCCGCATCCACGTCCAGTCGGGCAAAGGCGTCGAGCGCCCGGCGCAACATGACGGCGACCAGTTCCGAGAGTTGCAGTATCTCCGCATGCTGGTTGGCAGGCTGCGGAAGCGATGCGGCGGCAATTGCCGCCTTGGCGATGCGGTCGGCCTCGTCGCCCACCCGCTCGAGGTCCGTGCCGGCCTTCATGATGCATACCAGCAGGCGCAGGTCGGCCGCTGCGGGCTGCCGCAGCGCGATGGTGGCGATGCACTCGTCGTCGATCTCCACCTCGAACCGGTTGACCTCGTCGTCTGCGGCCCGCACTTCTTCTGCGAGTGCGCTGTCGTGAGTGGTAAAGGCACGCACGGCTTTCTGCAACTGCTGTTCGACCAGCCCGCCCATCGCCAGCAGGCGCAGGCGCAGGTTTTCGAGCGCGCTGCCGTACTGTTCCGATATGTGGCGGTTCATGGGTGCGGATCAACCGTAGCGTCCGGTGATGTAGTCCTCTGTCTGTTTGTCAGCCGGATTCGTGAAAACCGTCTGCGTGGTATCGAATTCTACGAGTTTTCCGAGGTAGAGGAACGCCGTCCAGTCCGATACCCGGGCTGCCTGCTGCATGTTGGGCGTGACGATGACGATGGTGTAGTCGGATTTGAGGGCCTCGATCAGTTCCTCGATGCGTGCCGTGGAGATGGGGTCGAGGGCGGACGCGGGCTCGTCGAGGAGTAGAACGTCAGGCTGCACGGCAAGCGCCCGGGCGATGACCAGGCGCTGCTGCTGTCCGCCGGACAACTCCAGCGCGGACGCCTGCAGCCGGTCGAGCACCTCGCTCCAGAGCCCGACGCTCTGCAGCGCCCACTCCACCCGGTCGTCGAGTTCCAGCTTCGACAGGCCGCCCTGGAGCCTGAGCCCGTAGGCGACGTTTTCGAATACGGACTTCGGAAAGGGATTGGGCTTCTGGAAGACCATGCCCACCTGGCGCCGCAGCCTGGCGACATCGATCTCCGGGCCATGGATATCCTCGCCGTTCAACAGGATTCGCCCGGTCACGCGGGCGTTGTCGGTCAGGTCGGTCATGCGGTTGAAACAGCGCAGCAGCGTCGACTTGCCGCATCCCGAAGGGCCGATGAAAGCCGTGACCTGGCGGCGCGGAATGCGCATCCGTATGTGGGACACTACCTGACGCTCGCCGTAGAAAACCGAGACATCGTCCACGTGGATACAGGTTGCGTCCATGCTGCGGTCAATTCTCCACGTATCGGTAGCGGGCTTCCAGGCGGTTGCGCAACAGCGTGGCGGCCAGGTTGAGCACCACGACGATCACGACCAGCAGCAGCGCGGTGGCGAAGACCAGCGGGCGGGCGGCCGCCGGGTTGGGGCTCTGAAAACCCACATCGTAGATGTGGAAACCGAGGTGCATGAACTGCCGCTCCAGGTGAACGAACGGAAAGTTGCCGTCCACGGGCAGGGCCGGCGCGAGCTTCACCACGCCCACCAGCATCAGCGGCGCGACCTCGCCCGCCGCCCGGGCCACCGCGAGGATCACGCCCGTGAGTATGGAGGGGCTGGCCATGGGCAGAACCATGCGGAACAGCGTTTCCGCCTTGGTGGCGCCGAGCGCCAGGCTGCCCTCGCGGATCCGCTGAGGAACCCGCGCGAGACCCTCCTCGGCGGAAACGATGACCACCGGAACGGTGAGCAGCGCCAGGGTCAGGGAGGCCCACAACAACCCGGGCGTTCCGAACGTGGGTGCGGGCCGCGCTTCCTGGAAGAACAGGTCGTCTAGAGTGCCGCCCACCACATAGACGAAAAAGCCCAGGCCGAAAACGCCGTACACGATGGACGGCACCCCAGCCAGGTTGTGGACCGCGATGCGGATCGTGCGCACGACGCCGCCCTGGGGCGCGTACTCACGCAGGTAGAGGGCCGCGATCACCCCGAACGGGGCCACCAGAACCGACATCACCAGCACCATCATCACGGTTCCGAATATCGCCGGAAAGACGCCGCCCTCGGTATTCGCTTCACGGGGAGGCTCGCTCAGGAATTTCCAGAGGCTCTCCAGGTAGTGGCCGAGCTTGCCCAAGGCGGTCATCCGATTGGGCTGCCAGGCACGAATGATCGTGCCCAGCGCAAGGGTGGCTTCGCCGCCGTCCATCAACCGAATCGAAACGCTGTCGCGGCGGAGCGCATCGGACAGTTCGGCTCGCCTGACCGCCGCTGCGCGATACGCGGCCTGTAGCCGGGCCTCTTCGACCTCGATGTCATCGACCCGCAGGCCGCCGTCGAGCGCCCGCCGCCGGCGCTCGAGCCGCAGGCGTTCGAGCTGGTGATCGATCTCGTGGAACTCCGAGTCCTGAAGCCTGCCTATCTCGGCGCGCAGCCGCCTGGCGCGCTCGATGCGCTCGCTCAGCGCGGCCCAGGTCGGGCCGCCGGAAACCGGCACCCCGTCTTCAGCCAGCCCGACCAGGAACCCGTAGGCGTTCCCCCATTCGGTGCGCTCGAAGACGACGACATCCCGCGGCGTGGTCAGGTTCGTTACCCGGTGCGCGAATACCCATCGGAAATCCGGTGCTGCCTCGCGCCGGTTGCCCGTCTTGACGAGCCAGCGTTCGACGGGGTCCGGAGCAGTGCCGGGCTCCGCGGCCGCTTCGAGGTACTGACGCCTGGAAATCGTCTCCCGTCCGGCACGTTCGCCGACAACGTGCAGCCCGCCGGCCCCGGTTCGATAGTCGAAGGCGATCACTTCGCTCGGCCAGAAGTGGCCGAGACCGCGAACGGCGAGCAGTACGAAGAGGCCGGCCACGGCCAGGATGCCGGCGCCGATGGCCGCGGCGTTCAACCAGATCCACGGCGAGCCCGACCTCCACCAGGCACCGGGTTGGCGGGAAGCTTCAGAGCCTTGCATACCGGTCTCGCAGGCGCTCGCGCACGACTTCCGCGGCCGTGTTGAAGGCGAAGGTCATCACGAACAGCAGGAGGGCGATCAGGAAGAGAATGCGGTAGTGCGATGAGGCGACCTCGGTTTCAGGCAGTTCCACGGCTATGTTCGCGGCGAAGGTGCGCATGCCCTGGAAGATGTTCAGGTCCAGGATGGGCGTGTTTCCGGACGCCATGAGAACGATCATGGTCTCGCCGACGGCGCGTCCGAGCCCCACCATGATTGCCGAGAAAATCCCGGGCCCGGCGGTCAGCAGCACGATTCGGCTGACCGTCTGCCAGCGGGTCGCTCCAAGCGCCAGGGAACCCTGGACGAGGTGGGCGGGCACGTCGGCCATGGCCTGTTCGGACATCGAGAAGATGAACGGGATCACCGCGAGGCCCATGGCGATGCCGACGACGAGCGCGTTGCGCTGGTCGTAGCCCAGGCCAAGCGAGTTCTGCAGCCAGGAGCGGGCATCGCCGCCGAACAGCATCGCTTCCAGTTGTGCATCGAAGGAAAAGACGAGCCAGGCGGTCATGGCCAGCACGGGGACCGTCACCAGTGCCAGCCAGCCCTCGAGGCGCATCGTCAGTCGGCCGGGCAGCCATTGCCAGGCGAAGGCGCAGGCCAGCACCGCAAGGGGCAGGGCGACCAGTGACAGCAGCACGGCGCTCAACATGTTCTCGACCAGCGGCGCCAGCCATAGCCCGGCCAGAAATCCCAGCACTACGGTGGGCAATCCGGCCATCATCTCGATGCCGGGCTTGATCCAGCGCCGCATGCCGGGGCTCATGAAACAGGCCGTGTACACCGCGCCCATAACCGCCAGGGGCACGGCGAACAGCAGGGCGTAGAAGGCGGCTTTCAGTGTTCCGAAGAGCAGCGGGGTCAGCGAGAACTTGGGCTCGAAATCGATGTCGGCGGAGGAACTCTGCCAGTTATGGACCGGCTCGTCGTAGCCCTCGTACCAGACCTGGCGCCACAGGGTCGACCAGGATATCTCCGGATGGTTGTTGTGAACCGTGTAGGCGTCCAGGCGGCCCGGCCCGGCGAGCACCAACCGGTCTGCGGCCGGCGAAAAGGCGGCCAGGGGCGGAGTCGGCCCGGGTTCGAACCGGAACGACTCCAGTACCCGTTGCGAGGTGGTGTGCACCAGGTGTGCGTGGTGGTCGCGCGCGAAGGCGACGAAACCCTTGCGCCTCGGCTCTGCCTGCATGGCATCGACGGGGCTCTCGAACCGGTACTGCCGGACCGGCGCCAACCCCATGGTTGCACCGTCGCGCTGCAGCGACCACTGGGTAACGAAGCCGCGCTCATCGGCCACCAGGACGGAGTAGCGGCCGAGGAGCAGTTCCAGGGCCGTCATCCGGTCCGCCTCTCCCACCAGGTGCCCGGCGCCCTGTTCGACGGGGGTCTCCGGACGGGCGATGTCGGTCAGCCGGTAAGAGCCTTTTTCCGAGAATCGGTACAGCCAGCGCCCGCCAGGGCCGAAGACGACGTCCACGGCATCGCCGGCGCGCTCGAGCCAGTTGCTGCGCGTGTCGCCCAGGGGGCGCGCATCGTCCAGGTCCCGGTACTCGAGCAGTAAGGTCTCCCCGGTCTCGTCCAGGATCGCGACCAGCATGCGATCGCCGTCCATGAACACGTCGTGGGCGACGACATCGCTTTCAACGAAGGAGTCGAGGGGCAGGGGCGTACCGTCGAACAGCGCATCGATGCGGCTTGCCACCGATCTGGATCTGCCGGTGAATCGCGGCTCATGGACGATGCGGTAGAAGTGAATCCGGTTGTCGGCGGTGAGCAGCGAAAACGTATTACCGGACGGATAAACCGGTTTGACTGCCTTTACCGGTAGACCGGTCAGGGCAAATCTGCGGCTGACTGCAGGGGCGCCGGGTGCGGAAGTCATGTCCATGAAGACGAGTTCGCCGTCCCTGGTGACGAGCGAGGCAACATCAAAGGTGTCGTTGATGGAGATGGTGAGAGGGTCGGCGCTTCCCGTGTCCACGCCGTACAGGCGCTCTACGCTTACCGGGGCGAATATCGGAGCGACGACCCACAGCAGAAAAAAGAAGATCAGGGCGAACGCCGCCAGCACGCTCCAGCCGCCTAGAGCGACGAGCCTTCTTGTCAGGGTGTCCACCAGGCGGTGGCGGTCAGTCCGCATGCCGCACCGGTCTGCTGCGCTGGACGCCGATGTGCCGGCCCTGTTTCACCCTCGTTCCTCGGGCTGCCTGCAATAAACTGTCATTCTACGCCTGCGGCGATTCATCCATGGCGTCCGGCAGTAGTCCGGCCGAAGGGAAGGCCCGGCCGGCAACGGCGCTGCGCCCGGATCGGCCCCGGAAGGGCTGGATCAGCGCAGTTTTTCGAGTTCCAGTTCGGCGACGTCTACCGGCAGCGGGATGTATCCGTCCTTTGCCACGACTTCCTGTCCTTCCTTTGACAGCACGAGCCTCAGGAATTCCGTTTCCAGGGGAGCGAGGGGCGCATCGGGCCGCTTGTTCACGTAGATATAGAGAAAGCGAGCCAGGGGGTAGCTGCGATTGACCGCGTTCTCGAAAGACGCGCCCACCGCCGGCTCATCGTCATGCCGGGATACCGCGACAGCGCGCACCCCGGGGGTCTCATGACCGATTCCCGAATAACCGATGCCGTTCAGCGATGAAGTGACGGCCTGCACGACCGAGGCGGACCCGGGCTGTTCGCTGACCGTGTTCTTGAAATCGCCGGTACAGAGTGCCGCGGTCTTGAAGTACCCGTAGGTTCCGGACACCGAGTTGCGCCCGTAAAGCTGAATGGGCCGGTCCGTCCAGGAGCCGCTCAGGCCGAGTTCGCCCCAGGTGGCGATGTCCGTGGCGCTGCCGCATCGCTGGGTGGCGGAGAAAACCGCGTCGACCTGCGCGATGCTCATGGATTCGAGCGGGTTGTCCTTGTGCACGTAGATGGCCAGCGCGTCCAGGGCGACGCGGATGCCCGCCGGACGGTAGCCGTACTTCTTCTCGAAGGCTGCGCGTTCGCTGGCTTTCATGGGGCGGCTCATCGGCCCCAGGTTCGAGGTTCCCTGGATGAGCGCAGGCGGCGCGGTGGACGACCCGGCAGCCTGCACCTGGACGTAGACATCGGGATAGGCGTTTCTGAAGGCTGTCGTCCAGCTCGTCACGAGGTTGGCCAGGGTGTCCGAGCCCACGCTCGACAGATTGCCGGACACCCCGCTGACACGCTGGTAGGCGGGCAGTTCGCCGGAAGCGTCGGCAACGGGCCTGCCCGGCAAGACAGCCGACAGGAACAGGGCGCAAATTGCCCAGAGGGGCAGCAGCAGGCGGCCGCTCCGTTGGAGGCGGGCAGTGCCGGTTGCCAGGGGCGATGGGCGGTGCGGGCGCGTCATGATTCCAGTTGGTACTTGAGCGCAAAGACACAGAAAAACAGGCTGCCCTTGCCCAGTTCACTTTCCACCTGCAGCCGGGTGTTGTGCCGTCGCAGGATGTGCTTGACGATCGCCAACCCGAGGCCGGTGCCGCCGCGAACCCGCGCACCGGCAAGATCGATGCGGTAGAAGCGTTCCGTAATTCGCGACAGGTGCTCCGGGGCAATGCCGACCCCGTGATCCTTCACCTCGAAGCGGGCGCCCTCGCGGCTCCGGAACCAGCGTACCGTGATGCGGCCCCCGTCCGGGCTGTAGCGGATGGCGTTGGCGATCAGGTTCGAGAAGGCGCTCTGTACCTCGCCCGGCACGCACTCGACAACGAGGTCGGCTTCGGTGTCGAAGACCAGTTCATGTTTCCGGCCGGAGAGTTGCTCGGCTTCCATGCGCAACGATTGCAGCAGTTTGCTGCCGTCAACAGCCTCGATGGTCTCGGCGTTGGGCGGCGGCGCGGATTCGAGCCGGGTCAGGGTGAGGAGGTCTTCCACCAGGGATTTCATGCGCTGGGCCGGTGGGCTCATGCGCCGGGTCAGTTCCTCCACCAGGCCGGGGTCGAGCGGTTCGTCGGCGATGGATTCGAGGTAGCCCAGGATGACCGTGAGCGGCGTGCGCAGCTCATGGGATACGTTGGCGATGAAGTCCTGGCGCATGGACAACAG
Organism: Pseudomonadales bacterium; assembly: GCA_963663395.1. GTDB lineage: Bacteria > Pseudomonadota > Gammaproteobacteria > Pseudomonadales > Azotimanducaceae > Azophilus. The sequence continues at coordinate 185,532 of OY760226.1, read as the reverse complement.
GCGGTTCAACTCGGTCACGTCCCGGGCAATGAACAGCGTGCGCTCATCGAGGGGGATGCGCCGTATTTCCAGGCGCATCTGATCGTGCAAGGGGGATGCGATTTCGATCAGTTCCTCCTCGATCTCGCCGTTCATCAGGGCGACCAGGGCCGGATCCCGCACGAGTCCAAGCAGGTTCTGGCCCTGATCGTCAGGCCCGAGTCCCAGCAGGCGCTGCGCCGTGCTGTTGGCCTGCTCGATTTCGCCCATCCCCCGCACCATCACCCAGGCATCCGGCAGACCGTCGGCCGTGGATTCCAGGAACCGGAGCCTCGTGGCGAGGGAGCGGCTGCGCTCGCGGCCGCCGCGGATGGTACGGAACAGCCGGTCGAGCGGGGCCTGCCAGAAAATGCTGCGGGCCGCCGGACGCGTCAGCGGCGCTCGGGACCACCGGAGGAACTCGCGATAGTCGAGCCAATTGAGAGTGACCAGCCCCGCCAGGCCCGTGGCGAGACCCCAGGCAACGCTGGACAGCAGCCAGCCGGCCAAAGCGGCGACCAGCACCAGAACGGTTAATCGGAGATATTCGTCAGATTTGGATGTCACGCGCGGGTGTACTTCTGCCGCGAGCCGGATTGCGCCGCGGAGGCTCGCCGACGTATCCAGGATACGTGAAGAGCCGACAACAACGCAGATGGGCGCTTGTGGGCATGCTGAGGCGGCATTGTCAGTCGGGCTAGGCGCGTTGCTTGGCAACGCGCTCCAGTTGCTCCGCAGCTTGGACAGGTAGTTCCAAAATGCTACTCATCTGTCCACGTCAAGGCCGCTCAAGGATTCTAGTGACGGTTCGTTCACCGTGGCGCCGATTATGACATCAAAGCGTTACGAATCCCCGACAGCCAGAGCGGCGGCGATGGCTTCCACCATGGCCCAGCGGTGCGCCGACAGCCGCGCATCCGTGGCCCGGGGCCAGGCGCTGTGCATGGCGACCACGGTCCCGGAGCGGGGGTCGATCCAGATCATCTGTCCGAAAATTCCGAGGGCGGCGTAAGTGCCGTCCGGCCGCAGCCACCAGAAATAGCCGTAACCCGGGTTGGTGTCCGCCGGTGCGGTCGAGCGCGCCATCCAGTCATCGGGAAGCAACATTCGGCCGTTCCGCGCGGTTCCCTCCGCAAGCGCGAACAGGCCGATGCGCGCGTAGTCGCGCAGCGTCGCGCTGATGCAGCAGCCTCCGTACTCGGCGCCGCCCGGGGTGCCGATCATCCAGTTGGCGTCCGCTTCCATGCCGAAGGGGCGCCAGATCCTGTGGCTCAGGTACGTTGCCAGGTTGTTGCCGATGGCGGCGCGCAGCACGGCGCCGGCCAGGCTCGTCTCTCCGGTGGAGTAGTTGAAACGGGTGCCGGGAGGCGCGGCGGTGGGCAGGGCGCGCATGTAGTCGAGGAAGGGCAGGATGGCGATCGGGCTCTGCGATACGTCCGCTTCCGGGTCTTCGTAGTCTTCATCCCATCCGACCCCCGAGGACATCTGCAGAAGCTGTTCGATCGTCACCTGGTCGTACGCGCCTCCGGCCAGCCTCGGGAGATAGCGGACCACCGGGTCGTCGAGGCTTTCGATATAGCCATCGGCCAGGGCAGCGCCGTAGAGCAGGCTCACCACCGATTTTGCGATGGAATAACTCACCCACAAGGCCGATGGATCGTTGCCGAGTTCGTATCGTTCGTAGAGTACCCGGCCTCCATGCACCACGATCAATCCGGCGACGTGGGTCTCCCGGACGAAGTCGTCCAGGTTGAAGCGCTCCCCTTCCAGGTCGTAGGACAGTGCCGCAAGGTCGCGCAGGGCAGGGGGCAGGGGGTGGGTGCGGCCGCCGGCCCGGACCGGCCTCGTGGGAAAGGTTCCGGCGTAGTCGCTGAATGCGCGCAGCCTCCGGGCGGGGCTCCAGACGAGAATCTGCTTGGGTTCCGGCCAGGCGCCGTCGTCCTGGTCGGCAGCGGCGCCTGTGGCCGCGCCGCCCAGGAATAGCGCGATGCAGCCGATGGCGAGCGGAATGGCAAGGGACCGAAGCAGCCGGACGATGTGCGCTACTCCAGTTCCGCCATGGTGGCGAGCAGGTCGCAGACCCGGTTCGAATAGCCCCACTCGTTGTCGTACCAGCACAGCGCCTTCAGGAAGCGGCCTCCGGTGACCTGGGTGAATGAGGCATCGTAAATTGAGGAATGGGGGTTGCCGATGATGTCCGAGGAAACCACGGGCTCGCGGGTGAACTCCAGCACGTTCTTCATCCGGGGAGAGTCGGCGGCCGCCAGAACCGCCTCGTGTACGGCGTCGACGCTGGCCAGCCGCTCCAGTTCCACGAACAGGTCCACCACCGAACCGTCCGGTACCGGCACCCGCGAGGCGATGCCGTCCAGCCGTCCGTTCAGTTCCGGCAACACTTCCCCCACCGCCTTGGCCGCGCCGGTGGAGGTGGGAATGATGTTCTCCGCCGCCGCCCGGCTGCGCCGCCAGTCGGAATGGGGCACGTCGGCCAGGCTCTGGTCGTTGGTGTAGGCGTGAACCGTGTTGATCACCCCTTCGACGATGCCGAAACTGTCGTTCACCACCTTGGCCACCGGCGCCAGGCAGTTGGTGGTGCAGCTTGCGTTGGAGACGATCCGGTGTTCGGGCCTGAGCCCGTCCTCGTTGACGCCGAGCACCACGGTGTAGTCGATGGCGTCTTTCGCGGGCACGGTCAGTAGCGCCCGCTTGGCCCCCGCCTCAAGGTGCATGGCCACCTGTTCCCGGGCGCGGAACACCCCGGTGGATTCCACCACCGCATCTACCTCCAGCTCCGCCCAGGGCAACTGGCGCGGGTCCCGCTCCCGGACCATGCGGGCCCGGGCATGCGGGGTGACCAGTTCCCCGTTCTCGATGGAGACACCGCCTTCGAAGCGGCCCATCACCGTGTCGTAGGTCAGCAGATAGGCCAGCGCATCGTGATCGAACAGGTCGTTGATGGCGACGATGTCGATCTCGTCGCTCTGCTCGGCAATGCGGAAGACAGCTCGGCCGATGCGCCCGAAACCGTTGATGGCTACACGCATCATGCAGCCTCCCGGTTGGTCGCATTGTCGAGGCCCGCGTAGAGCGCGGCCAGGTCCAGAATGCGCCGGGCATGACCGAGGGACTCGTGCCAGGCAAGTACCTTGATCAGCTTCCCCCCCGCCTTGAGGGTGCCCTTGAGGTCGACGAGGATCGACTGCGAACAGCCCTTCACATCCGACGACACGATCGGGTCACCGGTGGCGGCGATCAGTTCCGGCTCTGCCGCGGCCGCGGCGAGAAACAGGCCGTTGACGGCTTGCGGGGTGATGCCTTCATCGGCGAACGCCACGGTCAGGTCCAGCAGCGACCCCGACTGGACGGGCACATTGAGCGCGAACCCGCTCAGCTTGCCAGCGAGCCCGGGCATCAGCCGCTCTACCCAGTGGGGCGCGGGCGTTTCATTGGGAATGATGTTCGTGGCACCCGAGCGGCTGCGCCGGTAGTCCGGGCCGGCGTAGTCCTGCAGGATCTGATCGCTGGTGTAGGCGTGCACGGAGGTCATGGTGGCGTGCTCGATGGCTCCCGCGCCTGCAATGACCTTGAGTGCCAGGGCCATGGCCGTGGTGGATGCGGAACCAGCGGAAACGATGCGGTCGCGGGAATCGATGCTGTCCTGGTTGACGCCGAAGAGCACCACGCGGTCGATCTCGCCCTCGGGAAGGGTCGAGAGAATCACGCGCCGGGCTCCGTTGTCGAGGTGTGGGGCGAGGGCATCCGACGAGCGGAAACGGGCGGTGGTGTCGATGACGAGGTCCGCACCGAAGACATCCCAGGGAATCTCCGCCGGCTTGTCGGCGGGCAGCAGGCGGGTTTTGCGCAGCGCACCGTCGCCGGACTTTCCGCCCTGGCTGACAAGATGGTTGCTCTCGAGCCGCACCGGCAGCCGGGAGCCCATCGATTTCGCGAGCAGGTGATGGAGTATTTCCGGTCGGCCGATATCGGATATGGCGACCACCTCGTAGCGATCATCGGCGAGGGCCAGGCGATAGATCTGGCGGCCTACCCGGCCAAAGCCCATCATGCCGATTCGGATTTTACTCATGCATGCTCCGGAACCCGCGGGTTCATTCAGGATGGATCGGTTTGCCCTGGCGTGACACTGCGCTCACCAGTGGGGGGAGGATGCGTGCATCGCGCGGGCATTATAGCTCAAAGCCTGCGGCGACCTCGTGCCGGGGATTGATCGCGCGTATATTCGAGCCGACAGATGGCGGACGAAAATCGTTGACGATCAGCATCGTCATTCCGGTGTTAGATGACGGCATGCGGCTGCAGCGGTTGCTGGGAGATCTCGAGCGGCATTGGCCGGCGCTGACCGATTCGGCAACGGTTGCCGGGCGTTCCGGCGCAGGGGTGCGTTCCCGCCCGGAAGTCATCGTGGTGGATGGCGGCAGCCGTGACGACAGCATCGATGTAGCAAAAGGCGCCGGAGCCCGCGTGCTGGAGTGCCGCCGGGGACGCGGTCTGCAACTCGATGCAGGCGCCCGGGCAGCGTCCGGCCGCTGGTTGTGGTTTCTGCACGCGGACAGCGGCATCTCCCCGGAAGTGCTCCACGAGATCGAGCGGCTTGCCGGGCGTTCCCCGTGCTGGGGACGATTCGATGTCCGGCTTGAGAGTACGCCGCTGTTGAGCCTGACAGCGAAGGCGATGAACTGGCGCTCCGCCGTCACCGGCATCTGCACGGGGGATCAGGGCATGTTCGTCCATCGCACGCTACTCGAAGCCGTCGGCGGAGTCCCGAGGCAGCCGTTGATGGAGGACATCGAGTTGAGCAAGCGCCTGCGCCGCTTCGGGCGGCCCTTGCGGCTGCGCACGCCCCTGCGGGCATCCGCACGACGCTGGCAGACTCATGGCGCTTTCAAAACCATGATCCTGATGTGGTGCCTGAGAATCCGCTATCTCTGCGGCGCCTCCCCGACCGAACTTGAGCGGCGCTACTATGGCTGAACGCCGCACGCCCTGCCTGTGCGTTTTCGTAAAGGCTCCCGTCCCCGGCCGGGTCAAATCACGCCTGGCGAGGGATCTGGGCGCGGGTCAGGCACTCGAGGCCTACCGGGTGCTGGTGGAGCGGGAACTGGATGCGTTCTCGCAGGTCGAATTTCCCGTAGAGCTTTGGGTGAGCGGTGACCCGGGCAATGCCCAGGTCAGGGACTGGTCGATGCGTTACGCGCTGACCGTCCGGCGCCAGTCGTCAGGAGACCTCGGTCGAAACATGCATGAAGCCATCAGCAGTTGCAGCGCAGCGGGCCGCGCCGGCATCGTTATCGGCAGCGATCTGCCGGCTGTGGATGCGTCCTATGTCGAACTGGCAGCCTCGCTGCTGCAGGAACGGGATCTGGTGCTGGGCCCGGCAGAGGATGGCGGCTATGCGCTGATCGGGCTGAATACCCCCGTTGCAACGCTTTTCAGCGACATCGACTGGGGAACCGACAGGGTCTACCGGCAGACCCGGAGCAAGGCCGAACGCCTCGGTTTGAGCGTTGGCGAACTGCCGATGACCTGGGACGTGGACACCATTGCCGACTGGAAGCGGTTTCTGGGCACCCTGCCCGATGCGGCAGCCTCCGGGGTACCATTGAGATGACCAGTTCACTCACGGGAAATCGCCATGTCTGAAGTTCGGCCGTTGTCCATTGAGAACGGTTTTCCCGCCCTGCGCCGCAGGGAACTCGCAACCCTGCAGGTCAATCTGGGCTATCGCTGCAACCAGCGTTGCCTGCATTGCCACGTCAACGCGGGGCCGCACCGCACCGAAGCGATGTCGGCGGACACCGTCGACGAAGTAATTGCGCTGTTGCGCGGCGGGCAGTTGCGCACACTCGACCTCACCGGAGGCGCCCCGGAACTGAACCCGGAGTTCCGCCGGCTGGTGGCGGCTGCCCGGGACCTGGACGTCGAGGTGATCGACCGCTGCAATCTCACGGTACTGTTCGAACCCGGGCAGGAGACCCTGGCCGCGTTCCTTGCAGACAATGCGGTGACCGTGGTCGCCTCGCTGCCGTGTTATCTGGAGGAGAACGTCGACCGGCAACGGGGCAAGGGGGTGCACGGCGACAGCATCCGCGCCATCAAGGTGCTGAACGGGCTGGGCTACGGAACCGATCCCCGGTTGCGGTTGAACCTGGCGTTCAATCCCGTCGGGCCCGTCCTGCCACCGGCCCAGGAACAACTGGAGGCGGATTACAAACGGGAGCTTGGCGACCGCTTCGGCATCGTTTTCAATCGCCTGTTTGTCATTACCAACATGCCGATCGGCCGGTTCGGCGCGGTGCTGACCGCCAAGGGGCGGATGGACGGCTACATGCAATTGCTGCGCGCCAGTTTCAGCGACGCGAACCTGGACACGCTGATGTGCCGAAACGCCGTCAGCGTCGACTGGCAGGGCTTCCTGTACGACTGTGACTTCAACCAGATGCTGCAATTGCCGGCGTTGCACGACGGCAGGCGTGCCCACCTGCGCGATCTCCGGCGCGGCAACGGCCTGCGGACGGGGTCGATCGCCACCGGCAGTCACTGTTTCGGCTGCACGGCAGGCCAGGGCAGCAGTTGCGGCGGCGCCCTGTCCGCCACAGGAAAAAGCTGATTTCAGGCTTGTCGCGGCGCGCCGGGTTGGAAACTCCTAAGCGGCGCTGCGTGTCTCCCGGGGCGTGGCCTGTTCCGCTGAATCCGCCGCCATTCGTGTGCTGTCGGGGTTGCTGAAGGTCAGTGCGCCGTCCTCGAGGGGGTCGCGCAGCACGACCTTGCGGTCCTGCAGGTAGTTCTGGGTATTGCGCCAGGGGTCGCGATCGCCCTGCCTGGGAAAGAGGTGCATCGACCGGGCCATGTAGCCCGGCGTAAAGCCGACGATCCAGGGTTGGATCTTCATGTCCCGGTCTTCCTCGCGCAGGCGCGGCGTGCACTGACGCATGCCCAGTTTCTCCATGCGGTTCAGCAGCCGGCAGACATAGGCGCAGGTCAGGTCGGCGCGCAGGGTCCAGGATGCGTTCACGTAGCCGAAGACGTAGGCCAGGTTGGGCAGGTCGGACAGCATGATGCCCTTGTAGTTGACTGTGTCCGGGAAATTGACGGGGCTGCCGTCCATGCTGAACTCGACACCGCCGAACACGGCGAGTTGCAGGCCGGTGGCGGTGACCAGGATGTCCGCTTCGATCCGCTCCCCCGAGGTGAGTTCGACACCCGTTTCGGTGATTTCGGCGATCGTGCCGGTGGCCACCGCGGCCTTGTCGCGCCGAATGGCCTTGTACAGGTCACCGTCGGGAATGAGACACAGGCGCTGGTCCCAGGGGTTGTAGCTCGGCGTGAAGTGTTTCTCGACGTAGTCCGAACCCAGTGCGTCACTGGCGGCATCCAGGAGCTTGTCCTTGATGGATTCCGGAGCCACGCGGGTTCGGCGGTACACGTACATCTGCCACAGGATGTTCTTCCACCGGGTCAGCGCGTAAGCCAGTTTTTCGGGCAGGAAGCGCCGCAACTGGCTGTTGATGGCATCCCGTTCGGGGCGGGAGATCACGTAGGTCGGGGAACGCTGGATCATGGTGACCTGCTCGGCGGTCTCGGCCATGGCGGGCACCAGCGTCATGGCGGTTGCCCCGCTGCCGATGACGGCGATGCGCTTGCCGGCGTAGTCGAGATCTTCGGGCCAGGCCTGGGGATGCAGCACGGGCCCCGCGAAGCGCTCGATGCCCGGGAACTCGGGCACATGGCCTTTCGCGTAGTTGTAGTAGCCGCTGCACATGAAGAGGAAGTTGCAGGTGAAATTCACCTGGGTTCCGGATTCCCCGTCCCTCGCCTGAACGGTCCAGCGGGCATCCGGAGTGGACCACGAAGCCGAGCAGACCTCGTGCCTGAAGCGGATGCGGGAAGTCACCTCGTGTTCCGTTGCCGCCTCGTGAACGTAAGCGCGGATGGAGGGCCCGTCGGCGATGGCCTTGTTGCTGAGCCATGGCTTGAAGATGTAGCCGAAGGTGTGCATGTCGCTGTCGGAGCGTATGCCCGGATAGCGGAACAGGTCCCAGGTGCCGCCAAGCGCATCGCGGTTCTCGAGGATGACGAAGCTGCGGCCCGGGCATTTTCTGCGCAGGTGGCAGGCGGCGCCGATGCCGGATACCCCGGCGCCGACGATGACGACATCGAAATGTTCCATGGGAGATATTTCTCCGGCACATCCAGGAGGATCAGCGATTGTGCCCAGTATCGGTGCTTCGATCAATTCGGGGACCGGTTGCTGTGCGGCTGACGCCGCTTTGATGTCCCCTTCCAATTTAACTGGCGTTCCCTGACAATCGGCAACGAGTCTCACGGACCGGGATGCGCGTGGATCGGATGGAACCCGCCGGTAGTGGCAATGTGAATGAGCCGGCCTAGAAACGCGCCCTGCCTCTCCATGAAACGAGCCCTGCCCGCAATCATGCTCGGCCTCCTGGTGGCGCCACCGGCGTTGGCGGGATTTGACGACTCGCTGCGCGACACCAAACCGGACTTCAATGTCCGCTACCGCTTCGAGACCGTCGATCAGGACGGCATCGAGAAGAACGCCCGCGCCTCGACGGCAAAAGTGCGGCTGTCATGGATCATGCCGGCGGACGAGGGCCTCTCGTTCGGCTTCGAAGTGGACCAGGTGCTGTTGCTGCCGCCCGGGTCCGGGCAGAAATTCAACTCGACGGAAAACGGCAATACCCAGTATCCCATCGTTGCCGACCCGCTCGGCTTCGACCTCAACCAGGTTTTTCTCCGTTACCGCGGTGACGATCTGACCCTGACCGCCGGCCGCCAGCGAATCCTTCACTCCGAGCAGCGCTTCCTCGGCGGGGTCGCCTTCCGGCAGAACGAGCAAACCTACGACGGGCTGCGCCTGCAGTATTCCCGGGGCATGGCGAGCCTCGACTACACCTACATCATCAACGTCAACCGCATCTTCGGGCCGGGCGACGGCGCGCAGCCCGGTGACTGGAAAGGCGACACCCACGCCTTCCGGGGCGAACTGAAACCGGCGGAAGGTCATACGCTGGGCGCCTTCGCCTATCTCATGGATTTCGAGAACGACAACGGCCCGGCCAACTCGAACTCGACCTACGGCGTTGACTACACCGCCGGCATCGGCCCGTTTTCATTGACCGGCACCCTCGCGCGCCAGTCGGACTACGCCGACAATCCTGCTTCCTACGACGCCACCTATTACGCCCTGGAAGCCAGGTGGAAGCAGGATTCAATGACCTTCACGGGCGGCTATGCCGTGCTCGGCAGCGATGGCGGGGAGGCCGCATTCAAGACTCCGCTGGGCACCCTGCACAAGTTCCAGGGGTGGACCGACCGCTTCCTGGCGACCCCGCTGAACGGTGTCGCGGACGCCTACGTTACCGTGAGTTCGCAAACCGGCCCCGTCTCCGTAACCCTGGCCTATCACGACTTCCAGGCGGAACGGGGCGGCGCAGACTATGGCTACGAGATCGGCGCGATGCTCAACTGGAAGGTCAACGACAACTTCAGTGCGCAACTCAAGTTTGCGGATTACTCCGCCAAAGAACACGCCACCGACATCACCAAGTTCTGGCTGATCCTCAGCTACCGGATCTGAGCCAAGCTCAACCAAGCCGGCCCGGTATTTGCATATTCAGGGCCGGCGCCCGCTTATGTGACTCGGCCACACCGCGCTCGCGCGGCCCTGCCGGACGAAAATAGGGTTCGCGCGGGCGATCGCTCAGACAGTGGCGGAAGGCCCTGTTTCGCGTCACATCTCACGCACGCCCCCCCTCCCCGCGGTCAGCACGCGGTCTGCCCGATTGGCGGCGAACAGGCCGTTGCAGACCACGCCCACGACATTGTTGATCTCGGCCTCCAGCGCGAGCGGGTCCTCGATGTCGAGACCGTGCACGTCGAGGATGATGTTGCCGTTGTCGGTGGTGAAGCCCTGCCGCCATTCGGGCGACCCGCCCAGGCGGAGCAGAGCCCGTGCTGCCAGCCCACGAGCCATGGGCACGACCTCCACCGGCAGCGGAAACCGCCCGAGACGCTCCACCAGCTTCGACTCGTCGACGATGCAGACAAACTCATCCGAGGAGGCGGCAACGATCTTCTCCCGGGTCAGGGCGCCGCCACCGCCCTTGGTCAGGCACCTCCCGGGATCCACTTCGTCGGCGCCGTCGACATAGACGCACAGGGCGGGCGCCGCATTCAGGTCGAGCACCGGAATGCCGTGGCCGGCCAGGCGCTGCGCGCTCGCCTCGCTGCTTGCCACCGCGGCGTCGAACTTGTGCCTGATGCGCGCCAGGCCGTCGATGAAGAAGTCGGCGGTGGAACCCGTGCCGATGCCGACCACCGATTGCCTGGTAAGCCTGCTTTCGATGTAGTCGAGCGCCGCGGCCGCAGCGCTCTGCTTCAGGGTGTCCTGCGACATGTTGTGGTACTCCTCAAAGTGGGCCGTGGCTTGCGGGAACCCTGTCGTCAGGCGGACGCGGGCCGGACGCATTTGTTACCCTCTGCGCCGCAAACAGGACACTGACGCTCTGCCGCCTCATGGGAAATCTGGAACACTACGTCAAGAAGATTCTCGCCTCGCGTGTCTACGATGTCGCGGTTGAGACCCCGTTGCAAGAGGCCCCGAACATCTCGGCCCGCCTCGGCCACCGGGTGACGCTGAAGCGGGAAGACCTGCAGCCGGTGTTCTCGTTCAAGCTGCGCGGCTCCTACAACAAGATGGCGCAACTCCGCCCCGCCGACCGGGCCAGGGGCGTGATCGCGGCCTCCGCCGGCAACCATGCCCAGGGTGTGGCGCTCTCCGCCGGCAGGCTCGGCATCAAGGCCCATATCGTGATGGGGCGCAACACCCCAAGCATCAAGGTCGACGCGGTGCGCAACCTTGGCGCCCGCATCGTGCTGCACGGCGACACCTACCAGCACGCGGCGGAACACGCGGCGCGGCTGGCGGACCGGCGCGGATACGTATGGGTGCACCCCTACGACGATGTCGATGTCATTGCCGGTCAGGGCACGGTGGGCATGGAGATCATGAACCAGCACCCCGGTCCGGACGCCATATTCGTGCCCGTGGGGGGAGGCGGCCTCATCGCCGGCATTGCGGCCTATGTGAAGTACCTGCGGCCCCGCACGCGCATTATCGGCGTGGAGGCGGAGGGCTCCGCCTGCCTGGCGGCGGCGCTCGAGGCGGGAAGACGTGTGCGGCTGCCCTACGACACCCTCGACCTCTTTGCCGACGGCGTGTCGGTGGCGCAGGTGGGCCGGGAGCCGTTCAAGATCGCGCGAACCTGCGTGGACAGCGTGGTGACCGTCTCCATCGACGAAATCTGCGCCGCGATCAAGGATGTGTTCGACGACACCAGGGCGGTGGCGGAACCGGCCGGGGCCCTCGCCATAGCGGGGCTCAAGAAACACGCGGAACGGAACCGTCGCAGCCGGGCACGGCAGTTCGTGGCGGTGGTCAGCGGCGCGAACGTCAACTTCGACCGGCTGCGGCACATTTCCGAACGCGCGGAACTCGGCGAACACCGGGAGGCGATCTTCGGTGTCACGATCCCGGAGGAACAGGGCAGCTTCCGCCGCTTCTGCCGGACGCTCGGCAAGCGCTCGGTCACCGAATTCAACTACCGTTTCGCCGGCGGCGGCGAAGCCCATGTCTACGTCGGGTTGCAGGTCGAACCCGGAGAAGACCGTCAGACCGTCGCGGACAGCCTGGTGTCTGCCGGGTACCGGGTGACCGACATGACCGGCAACGAGGCAGCCAAACTGCACGTCCGGCACATGGTCGGCGGCAGGGCCTTCGGCAGCAAGCCTGAGTTGCTCTACCGCTTCGAGTTTCCCGAACGCCCCGGGGCCCTGCTGCGGTTTCTCAATGGCCTGGGCAGCCGCTGGAACATCACCATGTTCCACTACCGAAACCACGGCTCGGCCTGGGGTCGCGTTTTCGCCGGCTTCGAGGCGCAGGCGAGCGACCGCAACCGCCTGGCGACCTACCTCGACCGCATCGGCTACCGGTACTGGGAGGAGACGGGCAATCCCGCGGTGGAGCTGTTCCTGCGCTAGCGAGGGTTTGGGTCAGTCCCCTGCGGCGTGGTAGCGCAGGTACTCGTTTTCGAAAACCAGGAGGGCGGGATCCTTCAGGCGGTCGATGTAGAGCCTGCCGTCCAGATGGTCGAACTCGTGCTGAAATACCGTTGCCAGAAATCCCTCGAGTTCCAGTTCCTGGCGGGCGCCGGTTTCGTTCAACGCGGTGACGCGAATGTGCTGGGGACGTTCGACGAAACCGCGCAGCCCGGGCACGGACAGGCACCCTTCCCAGTTCCCGGCGGTTTCGGGTTCGATGATCGTAATTTCCGGATTGATGAACACGGTCAGCGGCATGGCGGGGATGTCGCCGTAGCGAGTGGGATCGCCGGCGATCTCGACGATGGCCAGGCGCAATTGCTCTCCCACCTGGGGCGCGGCGAGACCGATGCCCCCGTAGTCGTGCAGCGTGTCGACCATGTCGTCGATCAGCCGCCGAAGCGGCGCGGCGCCGATCGCCTTGCGCGGAACCGGCCGGGCAACCTGGCGCAGGGTCGGATGCCCCATGCGGATTATTCTGCGTATGGCCATCAGGGTGCCTCGCCGGTACTTTCCTGGGACCCTAACCGCTTGCCGAACCGGTGCCAACCGGCATCCGTCAGCACCGCGTCCAGGGGTACGTCCCAGGGTGCGGCGGACAGGTTCGGGGCACACTGCAGCTCGTGGGCGACCCCGACCAGCAGCGGACGCAGCCGGGTCGGCATGGCGCCGAAATGCCGATCGTAGAATCCGCCGCCCATGCCGAGCCGGTTGCCGTTTTCGTCGAAGGCGACCAGCGGTGTCAGCACGACGCCGAGCGACAGCGTGGGCACATGGCGAGCCCCGGGCGCCGGTTCCTCGATGCCGAACATGTTGGCGACCAGCGATGCCCTGGCATCAAAAGCGAAAAAGTCCATGCCGCCTTGTCGCCTGATCACCGGCAGCGCCAGGCGCTTGCCCATGAGGCGCAGCCGGGTCAGCAGCGCTTCGAGATCGGGTTCGCCGTCGATGGCCAGATAGGCGGCGACGCGGGAGGCCCGCCAGGCGAGGGGTGAGCGTAGAAAGTGCCGGCAGATCCGTAACGAGTGGCGCCTTTGCTCGGCCGCCGACAGCGCCCGTCGTGCCTTGCGGAATTGCCGCCGTAGGGCTGTCCGGTTCATGGCCACCTGTACGCGGGATGGCCCGGATTGCGGGAACCGCCTTTCGCCGGGCCGGCGGAATAAAGTCTCCCGATAATGCCGCTGATGGATTGCCCTGAACCGTCCTGGTTCAAGGCGGTGACCCGGGCGGCGCCTAAGGCTTCCCGAGCGAGAGAGGTCTCACGACGGGCTGGCACACCGGCTGCAGCGCCGAAGTCTCCTTCGGTTTCTATAACGGCTCAAGGACGACACCAACTGGCGAACATTCCAGGAGACTACGGTCGAGTATAGCGAAAAGCGGGCGATTTTCAGCGCTTGACATTCGCCCGAATCTGGCGCGAGATAGGCGGTTGGACACGGCCTCGGAGAGAGCCGGTCAGACGGCCTCTGGCGACTCCTGCGTCTCGATCACCTGCTTCAGCTTTTCCGCCAGAAGATCGATCCGTTCTTCAGTCTGCTTGCGCCGCGACTCCGTTCCCAGGTACTCGTTGGCGATGTTCAGCGCTGCCATGACAGCGACCCGGTCGAGCCCGATCACCTTCCCGGAATTCCGGATGGACTGCATCTGGCGGTCGACGTAGCGGGCTGAAGCCTTGAGAGCATCCACCTCCCCCGGGGCGCACGCGACTTCATAGTCCTTCTCCAGAATGTTTACTGTGACGGTTGTGTTGCTGTTGCCCATGGGTTCTAGACCTCTTTTTCGCGGATAAGGTTGTCAACTGAGTCAAATCCCTCCCGGTCACTGTTTTCTCGTCGGGCTGGGGCGTAGCCTCGTTAGACCTCTTGTTTGCAGACCGGGTTTTCGAATGAGTCAAGTTTGCACCCGGCCACCGCCGGTTCGTCGGGCCGGTGTATTGCCACGTTGGGCCTCAGTCCTGCTCCAATCCCTTCAGCCGGCCGATCATGGCCTCGACCCGGGATTTGGCCAGCTCGTTCTTTTCGATCAGGGAGGCACGCTCCGCTGTCCAGTTTTTCTGCTGCAACCGCAACGCCTGGTTCTCCCGCGCCAGCTTGAGATTGAGTTCGATCAATGTCTCTACGCGACTCTCGAGCGCGCTCCATCCCGATTCTGTCGTGTCGGCCATCGAGTTGCTTCCCTGCTTCACGCAATAGTGTGGCCGGAAATGGAATTCTTGTGAAGCGCGACGCTGTCGAGTTGCAGGCGATGCGAGCCTTGTTAGCATGTTCGCAGGCAAGCGTGGATGGGCCGGCGCCCCGGAAATGACCGAGCGATGAACGCAGAAGCAATTGGCCGCGACGAGTTTCGGCAGCGGCGCCGCCGACTCATGGAAAGGATGCCGGCGGGCTCCGTGGCCCTGCTTCCGGCGGCAAATGCGCGCCGGCGCAGCCGCGACGTCGACTACGTTTTCCACCAGGACAGCGACTTCTGGTATCTGACCGGACTGTCCGAACCCGGCGCCCTGCTTGCGCTGGTTCCGGGGCGGGACGAGGGCGAAGCCGTCCTTTTCTGCCAGGAACGCGAAGAGCGCTTCGAACTCTACAACGGTGAACGGCTCGGTCCGGAACGGGCGGTGGATGTCCTGGCCGTGGATCAGGCCTTGCCGGTGACCCGGATCGCATCGGTCGTTCCGAGATTGCTCGAAGGCGCCCGGAAGGTCTGCGTCACCCTCGGGGATTATCCGGACTTCGACCGGAATCTTCTTGGCTGGGTATCCGGCATCCGCGCGCGTGAATCCGGCGGCGTTGTTTCGCCGGGCGAGTTCATCGGCCTGAAGTCCCTGCTGCACGAGGAGCGGCTGATCAAGTCCCCCGCCGAGTTGCGCCTCCTCTCCCGGGCCGCCGAAGTCAGTGCGGCTGCCCACGTGCGCGCCATGCGCGCGTGCCGGCCAGGCATGAACGAGACGCAACTGGAGGCGGAACTGGTTTATGAGTTCATGCAGGGCGGCGCCCGCGCACCGGCGTATCCGCCCATCGTCGGCGGCGGCGCCAACGCCTGCATACTGCACTACATCGACAACGACGCCGGGTTGTGCGACGGCGACCTGGTGCTGATCGATGCGGGTTGCGAACTCGAGCACTACGCGGCGGACCTGACACGCACGTTTCCCGTGGGGGGGCGGTTCACGGATGTGCAGCGAGCCCTCTACGAGGTCGTGCTTGATGCCCAGGAGCAAGCGATCGGCGCCTGCGTGCCGGGCGCGGATTTTACCCGGCCGCACGAGGTGGCCCTGCACGCCATGATCGAGGGCCTGGTGTCGCTTGGGCTGCTCGAAGGCAGCCTGGAGGAGATACTCGAATCCGAAAGCTATACCGCCTTCTGCCCGCACAAGAGCAGTCACTGGCTGGGGCTCGACGTGCACGACGTGGGCGGCTACCAGGTCGACGGCCGGTGGCGAAAGTTCAGCGAAGGCATGGTGCTTACCGTGGAGCCGGGCCTGTATGTCCGTCCGGACATGGAAGGTGTCGATGCGGTGTGGTGGGGCATGGGTGTCCGCATCGAGGACGATGTGCTGATCGCCGCGGACGGCCCTGAGGTACTTACCGCGGGGGCGCCGAAGCGGGTCGCGGACATCGAAGCGGCGATGAACGGTGGCCGATGAGTCTTGGTCCACGCCCTGTGCTTTTGCTGCTATTGACGACCGCGGTGGTTTATTCATGAACAGGTGCGGCTACAGGGCCGGGTGACCGATGCCCCTTGAATCAGTGGACGTTCTCGTCGTCGGCGGCGGACTGGTCGGCGCTGCCGCCGCGCTGGGCGCCGCCGATCTGGGTTTGAGTGTTGCGGTCGTCGAGCCGCGGCGCCCGGAACGCAGCAAGGGAAAGCTGGGCATGGATCTGCGCACCGTCGCCCTTGCCCCGGCCTCCGGGGCGCTGCTGGAGGAACTGGGCATTTGGCAGGAACTGGCTCCGACGCCCTACCGGTCGATGCGTGTCTGGGAGGAACGGGGCGCCGCGGAGATACGGTTCGAAGCGGAGGAAGTCGGGCGCACGGAACTCGGCTGGATTCTGGAGGTCAGTGAAGTGACGGCGGCGCTCTGGCGGCGGCTCGAGGATTCCCCCCGGGTCAACTGCCTGGCGGGCGCGTCGCTGGCCGGTCTTTCGCCCCGGGCGGACCGGGTAGAGATTTCGCTGGGCGGCGAAACGTTGAACGCGCGCCTGGTGGTCGGGGCGGACGGCGCCCGCTCGGCGGTCCGCGGGCAGATGGGCGTCGGCGTCGAGGAACTGGAAACGGATCAGATGGCAATCGCAACCATTGCAGTCACGGCCAACCCCCATGACGGGGTCGCCCGCCAGCGCTTCCTGCTGGATGGCCCGCTGGCCCTGCTTCCCGGCAACGATCCGCACATCGCGTCCGTAATCTGGTCGCAGCCGGCGGAAAGTGCCCATCGGCGGGCGCAGCTCGACGATGCCGGCTTTGGCGCTGAACTGGAGCGCGCCGCGGGTCTCGCTCCCGGTGATGTGGTCGAGGTCGACGAGCGGCTGGTATTCCCGGTGTCCCAGACGATTGCGGACCGGGTGCATCCCCATCCCCGGGTGCTCCTGATCGGTGATGCGGCCCGGGTCATCCATCCGCTGGCCGGGCTTGGCGTCAATCTCGGCTTCGAGGATGTCGCGGGGCTGCTGAAGATTCTTGGGCGGCCAGGGATAGAGGATCCCGGCGCCGACGGGCTCTGGGGCGCCTTCGCGCGGCGGCGCAAGGCGCGCAGCACTGCCATGATGAGGTTCCTGGCGGGTCTCGGGGCCTTCTACGGCATGCGTCAACCGCTTGCGCACTGGATACGCAATGTGGGCGTGCGGCTGGTGAATCGAACCGGGCCGGTCAAGCGGCAACTGATCCGGGAAGCGATGGGCCTGGGGCCGATTTCGGAGCAACTGCGTTGAACGGAAAAACAGCGCTCTTTGACGAACATGTCGCCGCGGGCGCCAGGATGGTCGGATTCGCGGGCTGGGACATGCCGTTGCACTATGGCTCCCAGGTCGAGGAGCATCACGCGGTTCGCACCGGCGCCGGTGTTTTCGATGTATCGCACATGACCGTGATCGACATCGATGGCGCAGCAGCCCTGGCATTCCTCCGGCGGTTGCTGGCGGGCGACGTCGCGCGCCTCGCCGAGGTCGGGCAGGCCCTGTACACGACCCTTCTCGATGAAACCGGAGGCATCCTCGACGACCTTATCGCCTACCGCATGCCACAGGGGTACCGATTGGTGGTCAACGCGGCGACCAGGGACAAGGTGCTCGGCTGGCTGCAGCAGCACGTTGCCGGCAAAGTGAGTGTGGCGGAACGGGAAATGGCGATTCTGGCGGTGCAGGGGCCGGATGCCATCGCGCGATGCGAGAGCGTCGGCGTCGTGCAGGCTGGGGCGTTGCCAGCACGATTCAACGCCGTGGTCACCGGGGCCCGGACGATCGCCCGAACCGGCTACACGGGCGAGGACGGGTTGGAGATCATGCTGCCCGACGCGGAAGCCCCCGAACTCTGGCGCCAACTGCTGGCGGCCGGCGTTCGGCCGGCGGGCCTGGCGGCGCGCGATACGTTGCGGCTGGAGGCGGGGCTGAACCTCTACGGGCAGGACATGGATGAATCCGTCAGCCCCCTGGCGGCGAACCTCGGGTGGACCGTGCACTGGAGTCCGGAAGACCGGGACTTCATCGGCCGGCGCGCCCTGGAGCAGGAGCGGGCGGCCGGCGCCGCCAGAAAACTGACCGGCCTGGCGCTCACCGTCAGGGGCGTGATGCGTCCGGGTCAGCGGGTTCTCACGAAGTCCGGCGAAGGGACGGTCACCAGCGGCCTCTTTTCGCCCACCTTGGGTTACAGTATCGCCCTGGCGCGCCTGCCTGCGGAGGCATCGCAGGCGGTCGATGTGCTGATACGCGACAAGCCGCGTCCCGCGCGCATCGTCCGCCCGCCGTTCGTCAGACGCGGCAACCCGACATAAATGACGCCAACCCCCTTGAATTGCGATCGATCGAGGAGCCCATGAGCGAGACACCGAACGAACTCAGGTATGCCGAAACCCACGAATGGGCTCGGGAGGACGACGGCATCGTCACCGTGGGCATTACCGACCACGCGCAGGATGCGCTGGGGGATGTCGTCTATGTGGAACTGCCGGAACTGGAGCAGTGGGTGGCTGCCCGCGAGGAGGCCGGGGTGGTTGAATCCGTGAAGGCGGCATCGGATATCTACGCGCCGGTCACCGGCACGGTGGTGGCAGTCAACGAACAGTTGGAGGACTCTCCGGAACTGGTCAATCAGGACCCGTACGGAGACGGGTGGTTCTTCAGGATCGAGCCGGAAGATGCTGCCGAACTGGGCGAACTGATGGACGCCGATGCCTACATGGAAACCTGCGCGGCGGACGACGCCTAGCAGCCCGACGAGACAACCGTGACCGGGTGCGGACGCGACTCGTTTGACCACCTGATCTGCGAACACGAACAGAAGGAATAGAAACAGGTATGCCCTTCATTCCACACACACCCGAGGAAACCGGCGCCATGCTGGGTGAGATCGGCGTGGCGAACATGGAGGCGCTGTTCGATGAGATTCCCGCCGAACTGCGCTCCGAGGCACTCGAGAGGGTGCCGCCCGGGATGAGCGAGATGGCCATGCTGCGCTGGATGGCCGAGCGGGCCGGCAACGGCTCCCCCCTGCTCTGTTTTGCGGGGGCCGGAAGCTACGACCACCACATTCCCGCCGCCGTCTGGGACCTGGCGCAGCGGGGTGAGTACATGACCGCCTATACGCCTTACCAGGCGGAGGCGAGCCAGGGCACCCTGCAGGTCATCTTCGAGTACCAGTCGATGATGAGCGAACTGACGGCCATGGAGGTTTCCAACGCCAGCGTCTACGACGGCGCTTCGGGGCTTGGGGAAGCAGTGCTCATGGCCGTGCGCGCCAACAGGCGGGTCAGGGGGGGAACCGTGCTGCTGGCGGAGTCGGTGCACCCGCACTACCGGGAGGTTGTCTCGAACATAGTCGGCAACCAGGGCGTGCAGACCGACATTCTGCCGGTGCGGAACGGCGCCCTGGATGTCGCGGCACTAGGAGAACGCAACCCGGTGGCGGCCGTGGTCGTGCAACAGCCCAACTTTTTCGGCCTCCTGGAGCAGGTGGACGCCGTCACGGACTGGGCCCACGAGCGCGGCGCCCTGGTCATTGCGCTGGTCAACCCCATGACCCTCTCGGTGCTCAAGCCACCGGGTAAATGGGGTGTGGAAGGGGCTGACATCGCCTGCGGCGACGGCCAGCCGCTCGGGGTGCCCATGGCGTCCGGCGGCCCGTCGTTCGGCTTCCTGTGCTGCCGCAAGGCGTTGGTCAGGCAGATGCCCGGCCGGCTCGTCGGACGTACAGTGGACCTGGACGGCAAGGCGGGGTACACGCTGACGCTGCAGGCCCGGGAGCAACACATACGTCGCGGCAAGGCCACTTCCAACATCTGCACGAACCAGGGGCTGCTGGTCACCGTGGCCACCATTCACATGGCGCTGCTCGGCGCCGCCGGTCTCGGGCAGGTGGCGCTCGGCTGCCGCAACAACACGCGAACCCTGGTCGATCGCCTCACGCAGGTCCCCGGCGTCGCAACCCGGTTCGACGAGCCCTTCTTTCACGAATGTGCCGTGGATCTGCCCGTAGCGGCGCAACCGGTGCTCGAAGCTCTCATCGAGCGGGGTGTGCTCGGAGGCGTCGCACTGGGCGGTTATTTCCCGGACATGGCCAATACGCTCCTGGTCTGTGCCACGGAAAAGCGGACCGGGGCGGATATCGAAACCTATGGCCGTGCACTGGAGGAGGTGCTGGCGTGACCACCGTATTCGACATCGGGCGTAGGGGGCGCGGTGCCCGGGCACAGTACCCAGAGGAGCCAGCGAGGGCGGAAGCCTCCGAGTGTCGGTCCGTCCCGGGTGTCGATCCGGGCAGACGGGCCGCCGGCGAGCGGCCGGAGGAACTGGCGGGGTTGCCGGAAGCGCTGTTGCGCGAGGCGCCGCCGAGCCTCCCCGAGGTGTCGGAACTGCAGGTCGTGCGCCACTACACGAACCTGTCAGCCCTGAACTTCTCCATCGACGGCCAGTTCTATCCGCTGGGCTCCTGCACGATGAAGTACAACCCGCGCGGCGCCCATCGCGCGGCGAGCCTTGCCGGCTTTCAGGACCGTCATCCGCTGACCCCGGACGGCGCCAGCCAGGGCTTTCTGAGCTGCCTTTACGAGCTGCAGGAGATCCTGAAGGACATCACCGGCATGCGCGGCATGTCCCTGACGCCCATGGCCGGTGCCCAGGGCGAGTTCGCCGGCGTCGCGATGATCCGCGCCTATCACGATGCCCGGAACGATACGGAGCGAACGGAGATCCTGGTGCCGGGAGCAGCGCACGGAACCAATCCCGCCACCGCGGTCATGTGCGGCTATCGCGCAAAAGAAGTGGAACTGGACAGCTCGGGCGACGTGAGTGTCGAAGCCCTCAAGGCAGCCGTCGGCCCCCGGACCGCGGGGCTCATGATGACCAACCCGTCCACCTGCGGCCTGTTCGAGCGCCGCATCGCCGAAATTGCCCGCATCGTCCACGATGCCGGCGGGCTGCTGTACTACGATGGCGCCAATCTGAACGCGATCCTCGGCAAGGCCAAACCCGGAGACATGGGTTTCGACGTGCTGCACCTCAACCTGCACAAGACCTTCGCCACCCCGCACGGCAGCGGCGGGCCCGGCGCGGGGCCCGTGGGCGCGAACGAGCGCCTGCTGCCGCACCTGCCGGTGCCCATGGTGGGCTGGCAGGACGGGCGCTATCGGTGGCTGACGCGAAGTGACCTGCCCGGGAGCATCGGCCGCCTTTCCGGGTTCGCCGGCAACGCCGGCATCCTGCTGCGCGCGCTGGCCTATTCGCTGATGCTCGGTCACGAGGGGATGCGCCGCGTCGGCAGCTTCTCCACGTTGAACGCCAATTACCTGGCGGCGCGGCTGCAAAAGGCCGGCTTCGACCTGGCCTTTCCGGACCGGCGGGCAACCCACGAGTTCGCTCTTACCCTTTCCCGGCACGCGAAAACATGTGGCGTCTCCGCCATGGATTTCGCCAAGCGGCTACTCGACCACGGCGTCCATGCGCCGACGACCTATTTCCCCCTGCTGATTCCGGAGTGCTTCCTGATCGAACCGACGGAAACCGAAAACAAGGCCGAACTCGATCACTTCGTCGATGCCATGACGGCGATCGGCCTGGAGGCGGAACAGGATCCGGATCGCGTGCGGGGCGCCCCCTACAACCTGCCGGTGCGCCGGCTCGACGAGGTGAAAGCGGCGCGGGAACTGCAGCTGACCTGGACGCCCGGGCACCACGACTGAAATCGGGCCATCGCGGCGGCCTTCAGCCCAGCCTGCGCTTGAGTTCCCCGACACTGTCCATGGGCAGCGAGCAACTCAAACCTGAACAGACGAAGGCGACCGGGCTCGTACCGGGAGTTTTCGGCAAATAGGACGGTACGACCCGGGCGTCGGCGGGTATGCCATAAACCTTCCGCCACGGGCGGTAAGTGTCGGTGAGCGCACCGCACCATTGCCGGAGCGCTTCAGCGGAGCCGCGCACGATCACCAGTTCGCCCGGATGAAGCTGCTCTTCCTGGGCTGTCAGCAGCGTGCAGTGACCGGCGGGGTACCGTTCCATCATGGGCCTGGCGGCATCGAGAGCACCGGTGGCGGCATCCAGCCAGGCGGTGTTTCCGAAAAGCTGCCCGAGACGGGCCAGGCACTTCGCGGCCACGCCGTTGCCGGGCGGCTGGGCATCGTCCAGGGTGGGTTTCGGACGGTGGATGAGGCGTTCGGCCTGGCGCGCGGTGAAGTAGAAACCGCCTCTCTGCTCATCGCTGAAGTTGTCGATCAGCGCATCGCCCAGTTCCGTGGCGAAGCTGGCGTCGGCATCGCGCCACTCGGCTTCCAGCAGCACCAGCAGCGCATCGAGCAGGTTGGCGTAGTCGTCCAGGTAGCCGCGGTGCCGGGCGACTCCCTCCTTCCAGGTCGCGAACAGCACGCCGTCGCGCCAGAGATTCTCCCGGATGAAATCCACGGCCCGGGTTGCCGCCTCCAGCCAGGCGGGTTCATCGAGTGCCACGGCGGCTTTTGCCAAACCCCGGATCGCCAGCGCGTTCCACGCGGTCAGCACCTTGTCGTCCAGGCCGGGACGCTGCCGCCCGGCCCGTTCGTCGAACAGCTTGCGCTTCGCGCTGGCGAGCAGCTTGTCGGCCTCTTCCGGTTGCAGTGAAAGCCGTTGCACCACGGAGCGCCAGGCATCGTAGCGGTGCAGGTTCCACTTGCCCTCGAAGTTGGCGGGCTTGTCGATGCCGTACAGGGTTTCCACCACCAGGTATTCGTCTTCCGTCAAAAGTCTTCGGATGCGTTCGCGGCGCCACAGGTAGAAGCGGCCTTCCTCGCCTTCGGAATCGGCATCGAGGGCGGCGAAAAATCCGCCTTCCGGGTGCCGCATCTCGCGCAGCAGCCAGTCGGCCGTTTCCCGCACCGCTCCCTCGAACAGCGCGTCGGGACTGAGCAGCAGCGCATCGGCGTAGAGGGACAGAAGCTGACCGTTGTCGTACAGCATCTTCTCGAAGTGGGGAACCATCCACTGCCGATCGGTGGAGTAGCGGCAGAAGCCGCCGCCGAGGTGGTCGTAGATGCCGCCCCGGGCCATTTTCGTGAGCGTCGTCATGACCATGTCCAGGCCGGTCCTGTCCCGGTTGCCGGCCCGGCTTGCGTATGCCTGGTGGCGCAGAAGCCGTTCCAGGAGGGCGGGCATGGGGAACTTGGGGGCGTTCCCGAATCCACCCTCCTGCCGGTCGTACTGCTCTTCGAGCTGCTCGCGGGCCCGGTCGATCAGTGTCTTGTCGTCGAGCCCCTCGGAGTCGTCGTCGGGCTGGTCGATCTGGCTCAGCGCCTCCTGCAGACGTTGGCCCTGCTCCTCGACATCGTCGTGCCGATTCGCGAACACCTCCCTGATGCGCAGCAGCAGGTCGGCGAACCCCGGTAGCTGGAAGCGGGGCGACTTGGGGAAATAGGTGCCGGCGAAGAATGGAACGAGGGTGTGGGGATCGAGAAACACCGTCAGGGGCCAGCCGCCGGCCTGCCGGGTCAGGAGCTGGTGCGCAGTCTGGTACACCTTGTCCAGGTCCGGGCGTTCCTCACGGTCGACCTTGACGTTGACGAAGTGGGCATTCATCACCGCCGCGGTGTCGGCGTCTTCGAACGACTCGTGCGCCATGACATGGCACCAGTGGCACGCGGAATAACCGATCGACAGCAGGATCGGTTTGCCGGACTCCCGCGCATCGGCGAGGGCCGCCTCGTCCCATGGCTGCCAGTGGACCGGATTGTCGGCGTGTTGCAGCAGGTACGGGCTGGTTTCTTTGGCCAGTCGATTGTTCATCGAGTCACCATATCATGCCCGGAAGCGGGGTCCCGGAGGCGCTGTCGGCACACGGGTGCCCTGCCTGGAACGCGATGCCGGAGAGGTCGCGCGGAACGGAGAGGTGGGCGGTGATGCGGCACACCCCCGGTTGGTATTTCCCGCACGATTGAGGTTCAATCGACCTGCCTTTGAACGGTGGACATGGGGGAACGCTTGGTAGATGCGGACGGCTACAGGCCGAACGTCGGTATCGTGGTGGCCAACGACCGCGCCCAGGTTCTCTGGGCGCGCCGGGTCGGCGGTCACGATGCCTGGCAGTTTCCGCAGGGCGGCATTCAACCCTCCGAGTCGCCGGAAGAAGCGCTGTACCGTGAGTTGTACGAAGAAGTCGGCCTCGAACCCGACGCGGTGCAACTGGTTGCCCGGACCCAGGGGTGGCTGAAGTACCGGTTGCCCGAGAGGCTGCGCCGGCGCGACTCCAGCCCTTCGTTCATCGGCCAGAAGCAGAAGTGGTTCCTGTTGCACATGCTCGGGGACGACCGCGACGTTCGCGTATCCCGCACCCGCAAACCGGAGTTCGATGACTGGCGCTGGGTGAGCTACTGGTATCCGGTGGGCCGGGTGGTGGCCTTCAAACAGCAGGTCTACCGGCGGGCGCTCAAGGAACTGGCCCCGCACATGGCTTCCGTGAGGTTGCGATGCTGACCCAGCTGCAGCACATCGTCCAGGAAGTTGCCGGCGCGCCGTCACTGCAGGAAGCCTTGAGCGTCATCGTCCGCGAGGTTTGCGATGCGCTGTCCATCGAAGTGTGCTCGGTCTACCTGAAGACGCCTGACGGACGGAAGTACCTGTTCGCCGCCAATGCAGGGCTGAATCCGGATTCGGTCGGCAAGTCGACCATCGACGTGGGGGAGGGACTGGTCGGCCTGGTCGGCGAACGGGCTGAACCGATCAACCTCTCTTCGGCGAGCGAGCATCCCAGCTTTCACCCGATGCCGGAACTGGGGGAAGAACCGTTCAACGCCTTTCTCGGCGTGCCGATCGTCCATCACCGGCGCACCCTCGGCGTGCTGGTCGCCCAGCAGCGCGAGCCGCGGCGCTTCGATGCGGATGAAGAGGCGTTCCTGATCACCCTGGCGGCGCAGCTTGCCACCGCCATCGCTCACGCCGAAGTGGCCGGGGGCATCGATTCGCTGCTCGATTCCGACCACGCGGTCAGGGATTTCAGGATCAGCGGCCTGGCCGGCTCGCCGGGCATTGCGCTGGGCACGGCCACGGTCATGCAGCCGGTCACCAGCCTCGACGACGTGCCGGACCGGGAAGCCGCCAACGTCACCGTGGAACTGATGCTTTTCGAAAGGGCGGTGGGCACGGTGCGCGGCGACATCCGCCGTATCAGCGAACAGTTCTCCCAGAGCCTGCCCCGGGAGGAACTGGCGCTTTTCGATGCCTACCTGCACATGCTCGACGACGAGGCGCTGACCGGCGATGTGCAGGACCGCATCCGGCGGGGCGAATGGGCCCAGGGCGCGCTGAAGAACGTGATCCGCGAGCACATGCGCCGCTTCGAGCAGATGGAAGACTCCTACCTCAAGGAGCGGGCGACGGATGTCGAAGACCTGGGGCTGCGGGTGCTTGCCTACCTGCAGGACATCGGCGCGCGCGAACGCGACTTCCCGGAGAAGACGATATTGGTCGGTGAGCAGATCACCCCCAGCATGCTCACCAATGTCCCGTCCGAACGGCTGAAGGGCATCGTGTCCGTGCGGGGCTCGGTGAATTCCCATGTGGCGATACTGGCCCGCGCGCTGGGCGTACCGGCGGTGATGGGCGCCATGGACCTGCCGATTTTCCAGGCTGACGGCCGGTCGCTGATCGTGGACGGGTACTACGGCGAGGTCTATGCGAACCCGTCGGACGAACTGACCGCGGCTTACCGCGAGCTAATGCAAGAAGAGCGCGAGTTCGCAGAAGAACTCGACGAGTTAAAAGAACTTCCGTGCATTACCCTCGACGGATGGCGGATCCTCCTGTGGGTGAACATCGGCTTGACGAGCGACATTTCCCGATCGCTCGACCGCGGTGCGGAAGGGATCGGCCTGTTCCGAACGGAAGTGCCGTTCGTCACCCATGACCGGTTCCCCACCGAGGAAGAGCAGCGGAAACTCTACCGGGAGCACATGGAAGCGTTCGAGCCCCGGCCCGTGACCATGCGCACCCTCGACGTGGGCGGCGACAAGGCACTGCCATATTTCCCCATAGCGGAAGACAACCCATTCCTCGGCTGGCGCGGCATTCGCGTAACGCTGGACCATCCGGAGATATTCCTGGTGCAGGTCAGGGCAATGCTCAAGGCCAACGCCGGCCTGGAAGGCATCCTGCGCATCATGCTGCCCATGGTGTCGAACCTGTTCGAGGTGGACGAGGCCGGGAAGCTGGTCGATCAGGCATACCGCGAAGTGGTGGAGGAAGGGTTCAGCGTCAAGCGGCCCCTGCTCGGCGTGATGATCGAGGTGCCCTCAGCGGTCTACCAGGCCCGGGAGTTGGCCAGGCGCGTGGACTTTCTGGCAGTGGGTTCCAACGACCTGACCCAGTACATGCTGGCGGTCGACCGCAACAATCCCCGGGTGGCCGAACTGTACAAGGACATTCACCCGGCCGTGCTGCGCGCCCTGCGGGAAGTGGCGCGGCACGCCCGGGCCAGACGCAAGGGCCTGGGAATCTGCGGCGAACTCGCCGGTACACCCGTCGGGGCGGTACTGCTGACGGGCATGGGGTACCAGGTGCTGTCCATGAACGCCACGAACCTGCCCAAGGTGAAATGGGTGCTGCGCAACATCAAGCGCACCGATGCCCGGCGCATGCTCTCCCGGGTACTGAGAATGGAAACCGCCCAGGAAATTCAGCGCTACATGGAGCGCCAGCTCATCAGGGCGGGACTTGGCCGCGTTGTACCCAGCCACCACGAACGGGTCCAGGCGGGGCGGGAATCGGAGCGAATCTCGTAGGCGCCCTGCGCCCGGCGCCCTGCGCGCTGCAGCCGGGGACCGGCACCCTGCGGCAGATGCCGGGCTCCGGGGTTGGACACCCGGGGGCTCGGTCAGGCGACGGGCGCAATCCTGTAATCGACCCGTTCAAGGGTTCTGCCTCCGGACGCATAACCCTGCTCCGAAAGGAGTGTCTCGTCACTGCCGCAGATCACGGCGGTACTGGCCCTGGTGCCGTAGTCCTCCCCGAGGATGAAGCAGGGCGCAATGCGTCGCTCCCAGTCGAGCGGCCGCCCACGGTGGGGCAGCCTGTCATCCGCGGGTGCGGTGTCGACTCTGAGCGACTCGATCAGCGAATCCACCGTGGGACCGTTCTCGACCACGCGTCGCAGCCGGTCGATTCCGTCCACCACTTTCGGCCAGGTCACGCCCAGTTCGGCGTTTGTCAGGCCGTGGTAGCCGGGTTCAAGCACCTGGGTGGCGCCCCGGTTGGACGTACAGATCAGTTCGTCGCCGTCCCAAAGAAGCAGGTTGAAGCCCTGATAGTCCGGGCCGTGCAGGCATCGGGCGTACTCCGCCGCGGAGGCGGTCCCACGCAGGAATTCGCTTGGCAGCGCGCCTCGGGATTTCGCCGGTTCCGGCTCGTTGCGGGCAATGGCTTCGCTGGTAGCCGCGGGGGTAGGGCTGCCCTGTTCCGGTTGGGGCGGGCTGTCGAGTCCCGTCACAGCGAAGTTGGTGACCGCCGCGAAGTGGCCCCTTCGGTCGATGCCGAGCCAGGTTCCACCGGCCGTGGCGTCCCGGCCGGCGAGCAAGTCAGGGATATCGGGCCAGAAGTGTGCGGATTGCGCGGGCCGGCCGTAGAATTCATCCCGGTTGGCTGCAACGATCAGCGGGGCTTCGGGCCGAACCCTGTAAGCTAGCAGAATGAGACACATGGAAACGCGGGGGAGAAACGGCGGTGCGGCAGTATAGAAGGTTGCTGACGGGTTGTCCTTCAACGCGGTTTGCGGCGCTGCCGCCGTCCGGACAGCGGCCATCGGGCTCCTTCCATGCGGTAGTGGCGGGAATTCGGGCGTCGGTCGGCGCCGGCGAGCAAGGGTGCCGGACGGTCCGGAGCTGACGGGTGCACTATCCTGCTATCGATCCGGTGATCGTCTCGTTCGGACCTCTTGCCGTCAGGTGGTACGGCCTTGCTTACGTGGCGGCATTCGTCCTCTGCTGGTGGCTGGGCAACGTGCAGAGCCGGAGGGCATTCCCGGGCTGGACCGGCCCGCAGATCTCGGACCTCGTGTTCTATGGCGCGGTCGGGGCGGTGATCGGCGGCCGTCTCGGCTATCTGCTGTTCTATGCCTTCGAGTCCTTGCTGCGTGACCCGCTTGTGCTGATCAGGATATGGGACGGCGGCATGTCCTTTCACGGCGGCCTGCTCGGGGCAGTGGCCGCCATGGCCTGGTTCGCGCGCCGGACGAATCGGAGCTTCTGGCAGGTGACGGACTTCCTGGCGCCGCTGGTACCCCTGGGCCTTGGCCTCGGGCGCCTGGGAAATTTTGCGAATACCGAGTTGCCGGGTCGCATGACGGAGGCGCCCTGGGGCCTGGTCTATCCCTGCAGTGCGGATGCCGTGCGCAGCATCAACGTGATGTGTACGGGTGAATGGGAGTCCTTTGCCCGCCACCCATCGTCGCTCTATCAGGCGTTCACGGAAGGTCTGGTGCTTTTCGCGTTCCTCTGGTGGATCGCTGCCCGGCCGCGTCCGGCGGGGGTGATTTCGGGTGCCTTCCTGGCAGGCTACGGCGGCCTGCGCTTCGTCACCGAGTTCTTCCGGATGCCGGACGCGCACATCGGCTTCATCGCCTTCGACTGGCTCACCATGGGCCAGTTACTTTCGCTCCCGATGGCGATCGTTGGTATTCTGGTGATCCTGTGGGCATCGCGATGACGCACGGCGAACACCAGTACCTCACCCTCCTGCAGGATCTGCTCGATCACGGCGACGAACGGGTCGACCGTACCGGCGTCGGCACCAGGGCGTTGTTCGGCCGCGAGATGCGCTTCGACCTCTCGAACGGCTTTCCCGTATTCACCACAAAACGGGTCTATTGGAAAACGGCATTCAAGGAGATGCTCTGGATGCTGGACGGCGGATCGAACATCCGCGAGCTGCTCGAGCAGGGCGTCCGGATCTGGACGGACTGGCCGCTCCAGCGGTATCGGGAGGCTACCGGCGAAGGCATCTCACAGGAGGCGTTCGAAGAACGGGTTCTCGAGGACGACGCGTTCGCACAGGAGTGGGGCGATCTCGGGCCTGTCTACGGCAAGCAGTGGCGCCGATGGCGCGCGAGTGACGGCCGTGAAATCGACCAGGTCCAGGGCGTCATTGACACGATCAAGAATAATCCGGCCAGTCGCCGCATCTTGTGGGATGGCTGGAACGTCGCCGAGCTGGACCAGATGGCCCTCCCGCCCTGCCATAAGCAATATTCCTTCTTCGTCCGATCAGACGGGACGCTATGCGGCTCGGTCATCCAGCGCTCGGCAGACAGCTTCCTGGGCCTGCCGTGGAATGTCGTGAACCTCGCGCTGGTAACCAGCTTGCTGGCCGAACAGACAGGGCTTCGGCCGGGTGAAATCGCATGGTACGGCCTGGACGTTCACCTTTACCTTAATCACGTTGAGCAGGCCGCGGAACAACTGGCTCGGTCACCGCGCCCGTTTCCGACGCTCAGGATCAAGCGGCGCCCTCCCACACTGTTCGACTACCGAATCGAGGATTTTGAGATGGTTTCATACGACCCTCACCCCGCCATTTCCGCGCCGATCGCGGTGTAATCCTTTGTCAGATTGTGCATCGGCGTCGAACTTCGACCCCGCCATCACCTTCAGGATCAACCGGTTAACGCGCTGTTCGGCGTCCAATCCCCGCGCCGATTCACAACAGTCCCATCAACCGGGGAAAGGACGGCAATGATCGCAAGGTTCCACAACCCCATTACCCGGGCGTTCCGCTCGGAGGAGACGGTCGAACGGGTGTCGGAGTATCGGGATGCCTACGCAAGCACCCGAAGCAACGCGGAGACCGCCTCGATGGTGGCGGCGTATTTCAGGTTGATCACGGACTTCTACGAGTACGGTTGGGGCCCGTCATTCCACTTCGCCCCGATCGTCGACGGCGCTTCCTTTGACGAATCCCTAACCGCATACGAGCACTACCTCGGTGAGGCTCTCGAGTTGCAGCCCGGCCGGAAGGCGATCGATCTCGGTAGTGGGGTGGGAGGTCCCCAGCGATCACTCGCCAGGAAGTTCGGCTGTTCCATCACCGCCCTGAACATCAGCGAGTACCAGCTCGAGAAATGTGCCGAATACAACCGCAAGGCCGGCCTGACCGACCTGTGCAGCGTCCTTCACGGTGATTTCATGTCGATCCCCGTCGAGGACGAGAGCTTCGATGCCGTGTACCAGTTTGAGGCCGTGTGCCATGCGCGAGACAAGTCGGTCGTATACGACGAGATTTTCCGGATCCTGAAGCCGGGAGGCCTCTATGCGGGCTACGACTGGAGCATGACTCCGTCCTACGACCCCACGAATCCCGAGCATCGGGAAGTCAAGGAACGCATCGACTACAGCAACGCCCTCGAGGTCATCCCGGCAGCCGACATGGTAGACGGTCTGCGGGCGGCCGGACTCGAGGTTCTTGCAGCACATGACCGGGCGCTGGCATCCGATCCCGGAACGGCATGGTATAACGGCCTGGAAAGCGGGGGCTTCTCGATCAGGGGTCTGGCCCGGTCAACGTTGGGGAGAAAGCTGACCACCGCCGTCCTGCGCATGCTCGAGCCGCTGCGCATCGTTCCCAAAGGCACCTGCGAGGTCCACCATCTCCTCAACATGGCGGCCGATTCCCTGGTGGCAGGCGGCCGTCTCGGGATATTCTCGCCGAACTATTTCTGCAAGGCGCGCAAGCCTCTCCAGAAGCCGTGAATTCCTGCGGCGCAGGCTCCTAGCCCGCACATTGCGCCAAGGGCCGCGATGATCGCGCCGCTTTAGCGCACCGCTCGGCCATTCTCCCGCCATTCGATGTTGTTGTGCGATTGATAAATGTATGCCCGGTTCTCGTCCTTGCAGATGCCCTGGTCCACCAGTTCGCGGACGCGATCCCTCAACCCCGGAAGATAACTGAACTCGTAGTCCTCATACGTCATCTCCTTTCGCCTGGCCCGTTGCTCGAACAGCGTTGAAAGCTCCTCCACGGTGAGATTGCCGCCGCAGTCGACGTAGTGGTCGCGGATCAATCGGTCGCACCGGCCCAGACACATCGCGATTGCCACCTCGAAGAACGTCGTCTTCTCGAATACGGCACCATTGCAGCGAGCCCACTGCGATCGCTCGCGAGCCACATGCTCCGGCAGCTTGTCGTGGTCCACGCCGGGGAAGTGATGGTGCGCAACGTGATAGTCCTCGCCGAACGAATCGTCGGCGCCGTCAAGGACTGTCGTCGACGTAACGTGCTTCACATGCCGACCTGCTTCGTCGAATTCGAGGAATCCGTGCTGGCCGATGTTGATGATTGTCAGGAAGGTCGACATCGCGAAAAGTGGCTGCAGATAGACGAAGAACAGAAACAGCAGTGCCGCCGGCACGCTCGATCCCGTGCCGATCAACAGTGCGAATATGCCGGAAGGCACCCAGATCCAGTAGATCGCCATGCCGCGGCGCAGCGACTTTCTCCCGCGATCCACCGCGGGATGAACGCCCTGCTCCCGCCGCAACTCGACCAGGCTGGCGATGCCTGACATATGACGGAAGAACCGCCACTGGTAGAGCATCAGATCGCCCAAGCGGGTCCGATCGATATCCCACAAGTAGATGGGGTCCCCTTTGCCGCCATCGAACCTGTGGTGCGTAACGATGTGGGCCGCCGAGAAACTGTACGGCACGGTGCCGTAGAAGACTCCCAGCCAGTTCTCGAAGAAGTTTCCGATTCGATCGCCCAGCCACGGCCGGTACATCCTGCCCCCCGCCAGGTGGCCCTCACGGTGCGCAAGTGTCCACGCGGTGGCCAGGCTGCGCCCTCCCGGACCCACCCACAGAAAGTAGTAGACGGCAACCAGCCACCATGGCAGCGACCCGAACGCGATCTGTGTGGCAAAGAGCACGGAGAGAAGCACGAGTGTACTGCCTGCCAACAGCACGGCCGCCGCGAAATAGTCCACATGCACGAGTCGGCGATACACAAACCTGGCGGCGAAGCTGCGCAATGCCGGTGAGCCGTCGACAAGCTGGTAAACCGGACGCAGGACCCGGCCCAGCCCACGCCTGAAACTTTGACCCTGGATGATCACCGGCGCGGCCCAGAGAACCGCAAAGTTGAGCGTCAGCAACGTACCCAGGACTTTCCGGGTTCCCACCAGAAAGTGCATGCGCCAATGCCGTTCGGACTTGCCGCTCCGGCGCTTGAAAAAAGGGCGCCGCGAACCGGCGGCGCCCGCCGGACGTTTCTCTGGCCAAACCGGCATGAAGTTCGGCAATCGCATTGCCACCTCCCGCGTTTGCGGACGCCCGCCGGACGCCCCGGCGGATTCGTGTGGTTTGATTATGATTCAATTGTGGCGCGAAACAAACACATACGGCGGAAGGCGGGACGTTGTCCCGATCACAAGGGTTTTGTCAGATAAAACCTGCCTGAACAGAAAGTCGTGCTCTCCCAGTCTCTGTTGATGAAGAACAATCCCCAAATGCCGGAGGCTGCGTTGGGCCAGCAATAGTTGATGGAAGCCGTCTGATCGAGGCTATTGCCTGAGTGGGAGGACTATCCACGCGTGTACGGAAACGCACCCGGGTCCAGGGCTTCAGGACTGCCCCTGGCGCGCCGAGGGTGTACCATGATCGAAATTCGGACAGGACCAATGGAACCGTTCGACAGGAACCTGTTTGCCGTTTGCCTGGCTGGGGCGACTCTGGCCGGCCTCGCCGTCTACCACTCGGTCGCGGGCTACTATCACAACCGCTACTACGTGCGCCGGCGCCACGAGCCCGAAACCTGGAAGTGCCAGCCTGGGCGCTTCCTGACCTCCCGAATGCACCGCAAGGCCATTCGCGTCGGCACTGCGAACCTGACACTGGCCGGCATGATTACCGGCATCGGCGTCTACGGCGTTGCTTCAGGCGCGCTGAAAACGCCCATCTACACGGATGTGGCCGAGTACGGCTGGGCATACACACTCGGCATGACGGCCGTGCTGTTCGTGCTGGTCGACTGCATCAACTACTGGGTTCATCGCGCCCTGCACGTGAAGTTCCTGTTCAGGCACATCCACCACCGCCACCACCGTTATGTCGCAACCACGCCCTACGTGGCGGTCGCAATGCACCGGCCGAACTGGTCGCACAACAGTTGGCGTCATTCGTGCCGCTGTTCTTCATCCCGGTGCATGCGGCATCGGCCGCGGGCGTCCTGCTCTACGTTCTGGCCTACAACGTCGTCGACCATTCCGGCGTCAGGCTCGTCTCCGTCCTGCCGTGGCAACCGCCCTCGAGGTACCACGACGACCACCACGCGCACTTCCATGTCAACTACGGGCAACACCTGATGATCTGGGACCGCCTGTTCGGCACCCTGCGCCGACAGAATCGACGCTACGGCGAAGACGTGTTCGGGGGTCGAGGCGTCCGCGAGGCCGCCGCTGGCGGGCAGCGGGCCACGGCCGATCCCTTCGTCAGATACTGAGGACAGGCCGGGACCTTGGCAACGCTTCCCTGGGATACGGCGCCCCATCTTCCGTGGCAGATGTTCACGAGCCCCGTGCAGCAGTGGGCGAATCTGCCCACGTTCCTGATCGGTGAGACTGTCATCATCGCATGCGCCCTGGCCGCGCTGATCCATGCGTGCAGAACAGGCCGCGCGAACCTGCTGATCTTTGTTGCCGCGCTGGTCGCGGGCACCGGCAACGATCTGATCTTCATGGCCCTGCCCCTGGTCGACAATTTCTGGCAGGCTCAGGCAACCATCATGCTAACGCCGCGCGTACCGCTGTACATCCTGTGCCTGTACGTGGTGTTCATGTACTGGCCCACGGTCGCGGTGCGGCGTCTGGGATGGCCGCGCTGGCCGACCGCGGCGCTCACCGGGCTGGTCGCGTGCCTGCTCTACGCGCCTTACGACATAGTCGGCGCCAAGTTCCTCTGGTGGACCTGGCATGACACCGATGCTTCCATCGCCGCGCGGCTCTTCGGCGCGCCTGTCAGCAGCAGCCTTTGGGTACTTACCTTCACGGGCTCCTTCGCCCTGCTTGTCGACTTCGTCCTGCGGGACAGGGAAGTCACGCCCGGAAGCCTTGCCATCGGCTTTGCACTGGTCGCGGGGCTGACGACGGCGATGATGATGGTGCAGGTGACGGTGCTGCAGACCATTGACGGTGGCACGCCCCGATATCTGGCCCTGGGCGCGGGTCTCGCAATCTACGGCGCCGTGGCGTTCCTCGGCCGTCGCGCGACGAACCCCGGGGCACTGCAAATCGACTGGCTGGGGCGGGCGGTGGCTGCCTTGTTCGGTGTCATGCTCGCATTCAACATGGCGTTCTTTGCGCCCGAGACGCACCAGAGCACCGGCTTGCACGAGGTGCCGGGGCCATGCGGCGTGGAGGAAACCGACATCACCGGCGCCACCCGCAGGAGTTTTCTTTGCGTTGGCGACTACGACGAAGACTACGCGTTCGCCTGTACCGTCCCGCCGGCCGACGGAGTGCTCTGGTACAGGATCTGCGGCAAGGCTCATACCAACTACCCCGCCCATGTTGCTGCGGTGGGCGGGCTTGCGGCTACAGGTATCCTCGTGTTCTTTCTGTTGTTTGGCCCGCTCGGACAAGGTCGACGACGACGGCATGCCGGAAGCAGGATCGAAACCATCGGTGGTCCTGGAACTACAACACGCAGACGCTGATACAACTGGATTGGCCGCCTGACTCGGCCCTGGCTCACACCGCGCCGCCATCAGCGGGCTGATCGCGGTCGGAGCGAACCCCGGCTACTCGGCGGCGCGCGTCGCTTCGCGTGCCGAGAACCGTCGCCTGCGCCGGTAGGGGAATACATCGATGACCTGGCCGTGGCGAATGGTACGCTGCAGTTCGCGCCAGTATTCCGGGTCGAACAGGTCGCCGTGCATCTTTTCGAACAGGCGCTTGGTTTCCGCCCGCCCGAACAGGAAGCGGCGGAACTCCTCGGGGAACACATCGTTCGGCGCCACCGAGTACCAGGGATCGGCGGACATCTCGTCCTCCATGTTGGTGGCTTCGGGGATGGCCCGGAAATTGACGTCGGTGAGGTAGCAGATCTCGTCGTAGTCGTAGAACACGACCCGCCCGTGGCGGGTGACGCCGAAGTTCTTCAGCAGCATGTCGCCGGGAAAGATGTTGGCGGCGGCGAGTTGCTTGATCGCATTGCCGTATTCGTCCAGCGCATCGGTCAGGGCCGCTCCCCTGGCGCTGCCGATGTAGAGGTTCAGCGGTGTCATGGAACGCTCGGTGTACAGGTGCCCGATGTGCACCACCCCTGAATCGACGGTGACGGTTGCAGCGGCCACCGACTGCAGTTCCTCGAGTAGCTCCGGCGCCAGCCGTTCGAGAGGCAGGGAGAAATTCTCGAACTCCTGGGTGTCCGCCATGCGCCCCACCCGGTCGTGGCTCTTGACCATGTGGTACTTGTTGCGGACATCGTTGGCGGTGACGTCCTTCTGCGCGGCGAACCGGTCCTTGATGATCTTGAACACCGTCTGGTAGGACGGCAGGGTGAATACGGTCATCACCGTTCCCTTGATGCCGGGGGCCACCTCGAACCGGTCGTCGGAACGGTCGAGGTGGCGCAGGAAGTCGCGGTAGAACTCGGTCTTGCCGTGCCGGTGCTCGCCGATGGAGGCGTAGATCTCCGAGCGTTGCTTGTTCGGCAGCAGGCTGTGCAGAAATTCGACGAGCCCGCAGGGATAGGTCGCCCGGACCATGAAGTAAGCCCGTGTGAAGCTGAACACGATGGACAGTTCGTCCTCGTCGCAGATCAGCGTATCCACGAATACCTTGCCCGAAGGGTCGAGGGACAGCGGCAGGGAGAACGGCCGGACCCGGTTGCCGAAGCGCAGTCGGCCGACCAGGTAAGCGCCCTTGTTCCGGTAGAAAAGGGAATTGACCACATCGACCTCCAGGCTCGGGGCGCCCAGTCGATCGAGGCCGGCTTCCGCAAGGGAGTTCAGGATGCTGGCGACATCGCGATCCAGGTCCTGCCAGTCCACCTCGCCGACCTGTTCGTCCAGCAACCCCCGCAGCATTGAAGCCACGCCACCCGCAGTCGCGTACGTCGTGTACACCGGGTCCGCCGATGGAGGCGGGGCCCGGTCGAAGGAGGAATAGACGAACAGGTGGCCGTCCACCGGCAAGGCCGGGTCGATGGCGCGCCGGTACACGGAGTTGTAGGCGGTTTCGGCGAGTTCGCCGTCCGGCCGTTCGGCGATCAGGGTGCGGTAATGATCTTTCGCTTCGAACCAGAAGGCAGGCGGGAACCCGGCGGCGCCCGTCGGCCCAACGGTAATCCTTGCCAGGGCCGCTTCGATGTGGACGTTGTAGAGATCGAGGCGCTTGGCGCTCGCATCCTGTACGCCTCGCCAGTCCGCCGACAGAAATCGCTGCCTGGCTCCTGCGGTGACGGCTTCGAACTCGCGACGGTAAGCCTGGAACTGATCGAGAATCGCCTGGGCGGCGCCTGGCGCATCCATTGCTCAGGCCGGGGTCCGGTCCCGAGACAAGGTGTCGCGTGAAAGTGGCAAACTCTGCATTTCCCTCGCGCGCCTGTCGGTGCGCGGGAACCATAGTTCAGGGCGGAGCGGGCTGGCAAGCAACCCGCGGGTCGGCGCCGATGGGGGTCGGCGCCGATGACCGGGGATGCAGGCGGGTTTCAGACGGGGGCGCGAGTCCCGCGAATGGACTCAGAGATAGCTTTGCAGCACGTAGCCCCTGTCGACCATGCAGTTCCGATAGGCTTCGAATGACGGGGTTTCGGCGGGCATCGGGGCACTTGTTTCAACACCGAATTGCTCATGGCAGGCGTAATTGTCGCGCTCATATTGGCGCTCGGTCTTGGCTTCCGTGGCCTGCCAGCGGTGGGTGGGACGCTCGATGCCGCTGGTTGTACAGGCTGCGAACAGGGCTGAAAAAGAAATTAGTATCAGTAGATTACGGAGAATTCGCTTGCTCACTTCGGTCTCCTTCTGGCAGACGGTTATAGGCTTTTAATTCCTACGGAACAATATACCTATGTAAATTGGCGCATGCAAGCAAAAAATAGAACTCTTTTTGTTTCGCTCCCGATCCGACCCTGATCGCGCCCGTACGGCTGTTTACCTTTCCCTTCGGACGGCGCCGACGGATACGCACCTGTTTGCCTTGCGTTGACGCGTTGCCCTGTTCTTGGCTCGTGCTCGATTGCATGCGCCGGAAGGGCCTGGAACCGGTGGCGGGAATCTGTCTCGGACTGGTCACAAATCTGACACGGATTTGTCATGTGGCCCCACTAACTTGCCTCAGCGAAACACGAGCCGCGCGTCGAGGATTCGTGGTTTACACGAACCGTTTCGGAGGGACTTCATGAACCTACAACTGCAGAGGATGGGCGCGCTGGTGGTCAGTGCGTTACTCCTGGGTGCCTGCGGCGGCTCGTCCGACAATGCGTCGCCCGGGTCGGTCGTTATCGTTCAGGAGGTGGAGCGGGACCCGGATCCGGACCCCGACCCCGACCCCGAACCTGAGCCGGAACCGCCGGTCGACGGGACGACGACGGCCAGCGTCATCCCCGGAGGCCTGCAGGCCGTCATCGCCGATTCCGGAGCGACCGCGTCGGCAGCGTTCGAAAACAAGCCGATCTACACTATCGACGTTGCCGGACTCAGCGACGGCCAGCTCGACCCCACCGGCCTGTTGCTGGGCAACGACTTCATCTTCGAGATTTCCGGCGGCGCATTGCGCGTCACTCCCCCGGAAAACGGCGATTGCGAACTGGACATGGCGCCGGGCGCGGTCCTGGCCGGCGGCAGCAGTGAAGACTTCCTGGTCATCGAGCGCGGCTGCAGGCTCATGGCCGACGGTTCCAGCGAAGACGGCGGCCTCGACCAGCCGATCCTGTTCACGGCCCGGGCCGAAGTGGACGGCGATGCGGAAGACAACGACCGCGGACTGTGGGGTGGCCTGGTCATCAACGGCTACGCGCCCATCAACGACTGCCCGGAAGGCGCCGAGGGCGGCACGGACGACTGCACCAAGGAAGGCGAAGCCAATTCCGGGCTGTTCGGCGGTTCCGATCCGAACGACGACTCCGGCGTCCTCAAGTACGTGAGCGTGCGTTTCGCCGGGTCCAACGTCGACCCCGAGAACCAGTTGAACGGTATCGCCTTCCAGGCGGTCGGCGATGCCACCGAGGTCGACTACGTCCAGGTGCACAACAACCTCGACGACGGCGTGGAGTTCTTCGGCGGCACCGTGAACGCCAAACACCTGGTGCTGACCGGCAACGCCGACGACTCTCTCGACTGGACCGACGGCTGGACCGGCCGCATCCAGTATCTCTACATCGAACAGACGGATTCGGCGGACAATGCCATCGAGGCAGACAACCGCGAGGGCAACGAAGGAGCCACCCCCCGCTCCAATCCCACGATCGCCAACATGTCGGTGCTGGGCAATCCCGAGGAAAATGCGCTGCGCCTGCGGCGGGGCACCGGCCTGGCGTTGCGCAACAGCTTCGTGGACGGGTCGGCCACCTGTATCCGGGTGGACGGTTCGAGCCGCGACCTGCTCGGAACGGGCCTTACCGTCGAAGGCGTGAGCTTTGCCTGCGCCGAGACGCACAGGAGCGACAGCGACGGCGCCGTGACCAACTACCTGGCCGGGGCCACCAACGTATCGACCAACGGCGATGCGGTTGACCCGGTTGGCATCAGCGACACCTTCTTCGACAGCACCGACTTCATCGGCGCCTTCGGCACCGAGAACTGGTCGGCAGGCTGGACCTACCCCGGTTCCGTCAGCAACGCCACGCAGCCCGACTTCGGCTGCCCGGCCGGTACCAACGAGTCGACCCGCGACCTGGCCGGCATGCGGGTCTGCCAGTTGAGCAACACCAGCACCGACGACGTGCTGCTCACCAGCAACAACCTCTACGAACTGGTCGGCAAGGTCACCATCGGCGGTGACAACGCCGACTCTGCCACCCTGACTGCCCAGGCGGGTACCACCATCTTCGGCGGCACCAACGAGGACTTCCTGGTCATCTCCCGGGGCTCCCGGTTCGTCGCCAACGGCACGCGCACGGCGCCGGTGACGATCACCGCCCGGGCCGATCTTGCCGGTCAGACCAGCGACAACGACCGGGGTCTGTGGGGCGGCCTGGTCATCAACGGCAATGCGCCCATCAACGACTGCCCCGAAGGCGCCACCGGCGGCACCGCCGAGTGCACCAAGGAAGGCGAAGCCAACTCCGGCCTGTTCGGTGGCGATGACGCCGACGACTCCAGCGGCGTGCTCAACTACCTGGTCGTGAAATTCGCGGGCTCAAACGTGGACCCGGAGAACCAGTTGAACGGCATCGCCTTCCAGGGGGTGGGCTCCGGCACCGAGGTGGACTACATCCAGGTGCACAACAACCTCGACGACGGTGTCGAGTTCTTCGGTGGCACCGTCAACGCAAAGCACGTCGTGCTGACCGGCAACGCCGACGACTCGCTGGACTGGACGGACGGCTGGCAGGGCAACATCCAGTACCTGGTCATCGATCAGGCCGACGACTCCGGCGACAATGGCATCGAGGCCGACAACCGGGAAGGCGATGAAGACGCCATGCCGCGCTCGCTGCCGCGCATCGCCAACATGACCATCAGCGGCAAGTCCGACGAGCGGGCCGTTCGCCTGCGGCGCGGTACCGGTCTGGAGCTCTACAACAGCGTGGTGCAGGACAGCGCGGATTGCCTGCGCATTCAGGGCGCTTCGCTCGACCAGCTCGGCACCGGCATCACCTTCGATGGCGTCAGCTTCGATTGCGACACGGTGGTGGAAGGCGACGACGTGGCGGCCATTCAGGCCGAACTCGACGGCAGCAACGTTTCGACGACCGGGCAGGTCGTGGAAGCCGCCGACCTGTCCAGCGACAGCTTCTTCGAGGACACGGACTTCATCGGCGCCGTCAGGAATGCCGACGAGGACTGGACCCACGGCTGGGCGGTCGGCATGCCGCACACGGCAACCGATTTCGTGTGCCCGGACGGCAGCACCCAGCTGCCCGATGCCCAGTGGGTGAGCGGCCGGCGTACCTGTGAGTTGTCCGGCACGATCACCGATGACATCACGCTGACCCGCTCCAACTACTACATACTGGACGGCAAGGTCACCATCGGTGGCGACAACCGGGACTCGGCGGTGCTCGGCATCGAGTCGGGCACGACGATCATCGGCGACGACCCGGAGGATTTCCTGGTCATCGCCCGCGGATCGCGCATCGAGGCGAACGGCACGCGGCACTCGCCGATCATCCTCACCGCGGTCGCCGACGTGACCGGCGAAGTCACGGACCCGGTAAGCGAGCGTGGCCTCTGGGGTGGCCTCGTGATCAACGGCAACGCGCCGATCAACGACTGTCCGGAAGGCGCCCGGGGCGGCACGGCCGAGTGCACCAAGGAAGGCGAGGCCAATTCCGGCCTGTTCGGCGGCAACGACGCCAACGACTCGAGCGGTACGCTGCGTTACGTGGTCGTGAAGTTTGCGGGTTCCAATGTCGACCCGGAGAACCAGTTGAACGGCATTGCCTTCCAGGGCGTCGGCGACGGTACGGTCGTGGACTACATCCAGGTCTACAACAACCTCGATGACGGCGTCGAGTTCTTCGGCGGCACCGTGAATGCCAGCCACGTGGTGCTGGTGGGCAACGCCGACGACAGCCTCGACTGGACGGACGGCTGGGTCGGCAGCATCCAGTACCTGCACATCCTGCAACCGGAATCCGTATCCTCCGACAACATGATCGAAGCGGACAACCGCGAGGGCGACGAGCAGGCGACCCCGATCTCCGAACCCTACATCGCCAACATGACCATGATGGGCCATTCCGGCGAACGCGCCATCCGGCTGCGGCGGGGCACCGGCCTGCACCTGTACAACTCGGAGGTATCCGGGTCCGCCAACTGCCTGCGGGTACAGGGTGAATCGGCAAACCTGCTGGGTACGCGCATCCGCTTCTCCGGCGTGAAGCTGGACTGCGCAACCGTCAACGAGGGCGATGACGTGGCGGCGGTACA
Source organism: Pseudomonadales bacterium (assembly GCA_963663395.1). Classification (GTDB taxonomy): domain Bacteria; phylum Pseudomonadota; class Gammaproteobacteria; order Pseudomonadales; family Azotimanducaceae; genus Azophilus. The sequence goes on along the minus strand of OY760226.1, from coordinate 144,634 downwards.
GACGTTCCTCGACGGCTCCACCAACGTGACCGAAGACGGCTCGACGCCGACCCCGGTGCCGCTGCCGGCGGCGAGTTTCGGTGACGATGCCGGCAGTTCGATCATCGGCTCGGATATTGCCAACTGGGGTTCCGGTTGGACGGTCGGGCTGGACAACTGACGGCGCAACGGGAGCATCGCCAGGCACCCATTGCGGGCCTGGCGATGTTCGCGTTCAAGGATCGGGTTATCGGGTGAGCGCATGAATCGAACAATCACGAGCATTCCCGCGGCGTTGGCGCTGGGGTTTCTGGCGGCGGGCAACCTGGTCGCCGAGGAGGCGGATACCGTAGAGGAGCCGGCAGTCGCCATCGCCATGGCCAGCCAGGATATCGAAGAGCTGGTCGTGCTGGGCCAGTTCATTCCGGACGAGAAGCGCACGACCTCGGAGGTTTCGAATGTGCTCGACACGGAAGCCCTGGCGCTGCTGGCCGATACCAGCGTCGGCGATGCCCTTTCACGGGTGACGGGCCTCAGCCTGGTGGGCGGCAAGTACGTCTATGTGCGGGGTCTGGGCGAACGTTATTCGTCGACTCTGCTGGACGGTGCGCGCATTTCCTCGCCGGTGCCGTTCCAGAAGACCGTGCCGCTCGACATCGTGCCCAACAGCATCGTGCGCAACCTGCTGGTGCAGAAGACCTTCTCGCCGGAGTACCCGGGCGACTTCAGCGGCGGCGTGGTGATGATCCGCACCCGGGCGACCCCGGAGGAAAATTACCTCAGCGCCAAGGTGCAGGTTGGCGGCAACTCCGAAACGACGGGCGGCGACGGGCTCTCCTACCGCGGCGGCGGGCGCGACAACTGGGGCTTCGACGACGGCACGCGCAACATCCCCGACAACATAAAGCTGGTCTCGAGCGAGGAATTCGAGGCCACGCCCTGGCCGGACAGCGCCGGCCTCGGCGCCAGCTTCTTCAATTTCTGGCACATCCGCGAGAAGGACAGGCTCAAGCCCAACTACACCGGCGACGGGGAACTGGGCTACCGGTACGACTTCGACAGCGGCGCCTCGGTGGGCCTGCTTGCGGCGGGCAAGTACAGCAACGACTACAACAATCGGGACAAGGATTACCGGCGCTACGAGTTCACCGGCGTCGACGGGGGCAGTACCCAGACCGTCGATTACCGGCAGTTCACCACGCGGCAGACCATCAACTGGAGCGGCTTCCTCAACCTGGGCATCGAGTTCAACAACGATCACTCGATACAGGTCTCGCAGGTGATCCTCCGCCAGACCGACGACGAGACCCAGCAGTTCAGGGGGATGTCCAGCGAAGACGATGTCAGCACCGGCACCCGGGTGGTGAGCTACCGGCTGCAATGGACCGAGAACTACATCCGTTCCACCCAGCTCAAGGGCGAGCATTACTTCGACATCGGCACCTTCGACCAGTTGTCCGTCAACTGGCGGGCTATCGACGGCGCCGCCACGCGCGACGCTCCCGACACCCGTACTTATACCTATGCCGACAATTCCGACGGGCTCGAAGAAGTGGTGACACCGGGACGCCAGGCAGCGGGCGACCTGCGCGATGTGTTCCAGGCGCCCGACCGGGTGTTCTCGAAACTCCGGGACGAAATCGAGGAGTACGGGGTCGATCTGAACCTGCCGTTGATGCTCGGCGGGGTGGAAATGGACATCAAGGCGGGCTGGTCCGATTATCAGCGGGTGCGGGCCAGCCGCGACCGCTTCTTCCGCTTCGACCTGACCCCCGCGGCGCCGGACTACGTGGCGCTGATGACCCCGGAACAGCTTTTCGGGATCGACAACTGGGGCAAGGGCTGGCTCGATGCGCGCGATTTCTCCGCGGGTGCCGCCAACGCGGCGGGCATCTTCCCGTTCGCCACCTCGGGGGAGGAAACCAGTTCCTTCTACGGTGGCATGGACGCCCAGCTCACGCCGCGTATCCGGGTAGCGGCAGGCGTGCGCTACGAGGACACGACATTGTCCGCGGATGCCTTCGGGGGCAATACCGAGGAAGGAACGGACAACGCGGTCAGCCAGGACTACAAGGACACCCTGCCCGCCGCGTCCCTGACCTTCGAGTTCGTCAACGATCTGCAGCTCCGGCTGGCCTGGTCGAAGACGGTAAACCGGCCGAGCCTGCTGGAGATCACCGGCACCACCATCCGCAACCCGGAAGACTCGAACCTGTACCGCGGCAATGTTTTTCTCGAGCCGGCCAGGCTGGACAACTACGACGCCCGTCTCGAATGGTATTTCGGCGCCGCCGACAGTCTCTCGGTCGGGGCGTTCCGCAAGGAATTCGACAACCCCATCGAGATCGGCAAGGTACAGGCGCAGAACGACATCTTTACCTGGTTCAATGGCGAAGAGGCGACGCTTGAAGGTATCGAATTCGAACTGCGCAAGGATCTCTTCCTGAGTGACTGGTTCGGCTGGGGCGAGGCCTGGAACTATTTCGCCCTGAATGCGAACTTCTCCCTCATCGATTCCGAGGTGACGCTGTTCGGCGAGGGCGAATCGCCGAGCGACGTGCCCGTCACCGGCTCCCGCCAGATTGCGCGGCTGTTCGAGAACGAGCGGGAGATCAGCGGCCAGTCGGACATGCTCGGCAACCTGATTCTCACCTACACGAACTACGATGCAGGCTTCGAGGGCTCGCTGGCGTACAACTACACCGGCGAGCGGATCATACTGGTGGGCGCCGAGAACGCGCCGAACATCGTCGAGGAAGCCCGGGGCCAACTCGATTTTCTGGCGCGCTACACCTTTCACCTTTACGACACCCCCCTCGAACTCGAACTCAAGGTGAAGAACATCCTGAACGACGAAGTCGAGTGGACCCAGGGCGACCTGCCCTACGAGAGTTACGACCCCGGCATCACCTACAGCCTCAGTCTCAAGGCGAGTATCTGACGGGGCGTTACCCGGCCCGACGAGGCAGCGGTGGCCGGGTGCCAGATTGATTCGTTCGACAACCCGATCCGCTTTCGGAATCGCGCCTTGCATCTGTACGCTTGCGGGCACGCTGATCCACAATAGTCGGTTGGAAAGAGCACTAGCTTCGTGTGGGGGGTCTTTTCGAATGCCGAGCGCAATTGTCAAAGGCATCAGCCACGTTTACCGGCTGTTCCGCCCAAAGCCGATGGCGGAACCGGCCGATATGGGTGGACGGCAGATCATTGTGACGGGTTCTTCACCAGGGTCGATCGGCTACGAGACAGCGCGCACACTCGCGAGCTGGGGAGCAGAGGTGGTGGTCACCTGCCTTCGCGACGCCCCATCGCTCGGGAAGACGCTGCGGCGCGACCTGAGGCAAGACGGGCAGGACGATGGCAACGTCACAGTGCGGCGCCTGGACCTCACCGATGCGCAAAGCGTTGCCGAGTTCGCTGCATGGTACGCGGACACTCATGATTGCCGATTGCACGTTCTGATCAACAACGCCGGTGTTCACAAGGGCGTGTTCAACAGGAGGAAAGTGCCTGCACCCTCGCCGGACGGCTTCGAGGTTCACTGGCGCACGAACTACCTGGGCCCATTTCACCTGACGAGCCTACTCCTGCCGGCGCTGCAACGAGGCGGGCGGGAGAGCGGAGATGCCCGCATTCTCAATCTCGTCTCTCACTTGCACGAAACGGTCAGCAACGAGAGCCTGTTCGCGCCGCCGCCGGTCTACAACGCCTGGGATGCCTACGGCCGCTCGAAGCTGGCGCTCGCGCATTTCACTTTCGAGTTGCAGCGGCGTTTTGCAGGGGAACACAACCTGCAAGCCTTTGCCGTGGATCCGGGCTCGGTATCCACCAACCTGACGCGGCTGGAAATCCCCGAGGGTTCCCCGGCAGCCCCCTTGCGCAAGGTTTTCCCGAGGCTCGATGCACCCATACTGCTGCGGCCCGAACACGGTGCGCAGACGTCCATCATGTGTGCGAGCCGCAAACCGCTGCAGGGCGGCCGGTACTATGAGCGCTGCGGAATTGGCGAGGCCGGTGCAACAACTGCAGACCGGGACGTGGCCCGGCAGTTGTGGGAGGAAGCGGAGCAGTGGGTGTCGACACTGTGACTGACGGACGAAAGCTGGATGCAAGTCCGCAACCCGGCCCGCCGGTTGCTCCATGGAAGCAAAAGAAACGAGTGGAAGATTGTTCCATGAAAGATTCCGCCCCGGCGCGCCGGGACGCTGACGTGGAAGGAACAACCCCGGATTTCGGAAAAGAGTTCGCATGCGGGGCTTCCCTTTCGGCGCGTTAAGCTCGTTCGAACGCCTTGCGTACACCAAGACAAAGAGGCCGGTGCGCCGCAAGGGAAGCGCCGTATACGAACTCGCTGCCCGGTGCTGGCGATTGTTGAATTGAAGCTAGAGAGTGGAATGGAAAATTTGTTCCATGCGAGCGGAAGAACCGAATGGAGAAATTGTTCCACGCGAGAGAGGGAGTAGAGAACGTGTTCAAACGCATACTGGAATCATCCGAAGCCATGCACATCGAGGCCCCGGTCAGCGTTGTCTGGGATGTCCTTACCGATGCGAAGTCCTACGGCGACTGGAACCCGTTCACCACGCGGCTCGAAACGGACTTCGCGGTGGATTCGCCGATCCACCTGCACATCGTCATGGGGCCGTACAGCATGGACCGCAAGGAATGGGTACGCGCCGTGGAGCCGCCGCATTGGCTGGAGTGGGACACGCAGGTGCTGGCCCGCTTCGTGCTGTACTCGAGCAAGGAACAGCGCGTTACGGCATTGACCGAGACGAGCTGCAGCTACCACACCACCGACCTGTTCAGCGGACTGCTCACGCCGCTGATCATGCTGCTGTTCCGCAAACTGATCGTCCGGGGCTTCGATGAAACGGCGTTGGCGCTGAAGCGCCGCTGCGAGGCCATTCACGCAGCGGCGCAATGCTGACCGGTTCTCGACAGTGGAACGGGGACCATACTCTGTCTTGACTTACGCCAAGGGACCGCAGCGGCAACGCAGTCAGCTCCCGTTGCCGTGGCGCGGCGATTACTCCTTCGCCAATGTGGATAAATCTTAAACTTCCCACTTTATTTCCCACTTTGTTTCCCCTAGCATGACGGTCCTGGAGCCGACTAGAGCCTGGCGACATGACCTTTTCCAATGAAGGCCCGTTTGAGGGAAAGGTACCTCCGACTGTGCCACTTCCGGAAACGCCTCTCTCGGGCGTACTGGTCCAGATCAGATTCCCGGAAGTGCTTTCGATTGCCAAGGTCGACTATATCGCTGAATTCCAGGAACTGATCAGATCGCAATATCCTTTGTCCAACCAGGACCAGAACCTTGTTCTGCAAGTGGGACCGGAAGGTGCCAAGCAAACGACGTTTCGTAACTGGAGATTCATGGATGCCGAAGGAGGATGGCGAGTGTCGCTCGCCACTAATTTCCTCGCGCTGGAAACCCGAGCCTACTCGAGTCGCAAGAACTTCATCGAACGAACCACCACTGTTTCACAAGCCTTGGAGTCAACCGTCAATCCCGGCTTCATGAGCCGTGTTGGGATACGGTATGTGGACCGATTTCAGGGAGACATTCTGGAAGACCTTCCGCGCCTGGTTCGTCCGGAGGTACTGGGGTTATGCACTCCTGTGCACCTGAAGAGTATCAATCGCTCCTGGAGTGAAGTAAGCGCGACGACCGCGGCTGGTTCGATGACGGCACGTTGGGGATTCATGCCTCCCAATCAAACCCACGAGCCGGACTTGATGCCACCGCTGGCAGCACCGTGCTGGTTTCTGGACACCGATGCGTACCAGGAATTTCCGGATACGCAAAAATTCGAATCGGATGAAATTGGCATTCATGTGACCGAATTGGCGTCCCGCTCCTACGGTTTTTTTCGCTGGGTTGTAAGCGAAGAGTTGTTGCGGGCTTGTGGAGGTCAGGTATGAACGACACTGCCCTGGTGCCAGCCACCGGCAAGAAGGGATCTGACACAATTCGATCTGTCGGCACGTCCACTTGGGAGAATACGTGGTCAAATCGGACAGTTGACCCGTATATCAGTCTGGTCGGACGCAGATGCGATCAGGGGTGGTCATCTTCCCTGCGGGAGGACTCATGGGAAAGTCTGCAACGTTTGGCGTGGATTTTTCCGACTCGGTCCACTTCTCATTCCTGCATGTTCGACCACTTGTCTGATTCAAGTCACGCCGAAATGCTCAGGGCGTCCGTAAGCGTCATGGATGCTCACGCAAACGTTTTCGAAATTCGTCGTCTGACCGGGTTGAATTGGACAAGGCTCGCTGACTTGCTGAACGTGGACCGGAGAACCATCCACAACTGGGTAAAGGGTGGCCAAATCAGGAAAGTCAATCGTCATCATGTCGCCGAAACATTGAAGGTCTTGCGTTTCGGGGACCGCGGCTCATCCGAAATGAACGCTGCGGCGCTCGAAGCACCCTCGGTGTCTGGCCTGACTGTATTGGACTTGATCAAGTCGACCCAATACGCAAAGGCGCACAATACTCTCGGTCTTGGAGTGCACCGGCCACTCGTGGCGACTACGGAACCCGATTCCGGCTTCTGGACCGGCACGTTTCGACCGTTCGTTACGCACGACGCTGCCGATGGGTCCGAAAAGATCGGGCCGTTGCCGAATGAACCGAAGCCCAGGTCACGAAAGAGGCGTTTGGACCGCGGTTAAGGTGCAGGGCATTGACGGACGAGGGACATGCAGAGTCGGACGACGACTCGCTCAAGCAATGGCGCCAGGGCGACTTTGCGCTGGCCGTAGGGGGCTTTCTGTTTGCGGGTCTGCCTGACCGTGACGACGATTTTGACGCAAGGGAGGAATCGGAAGGTGTCGTCGGCCTGATTGCGATCAGCCAAACCTGTGACATCGTACGCCGCACAGGAGGGCGCCATTACATGACCGTTTGTCCTCTCGTAAAGGTAGGCGACCTACAATTGCCTGAAGTCAGGCGTGGTCGCCGCCCATATTTTGCCGAGGTTGAAAACGCTGAAGAGACCGTTTTTGCAGATCTTCGTCGTGTAATGTCGGTCGAGAAGAACCTTGTTAGACGGTGGAATCGGCAGGATGGATTCTCATCGGAACAGGGCCGCATCAGGTTTGCGGCGGCGCTCGAACGCAAATTCGGTCAATTCGCTTTCCCGGATGATTTCGATCGTGCAATCGCCAAATTTCGGGAGCGTGTCTGGTCTCGTCACTCCAAAGGGCAATCACTGCCCGGAAAGGTGTATCGGTCTCTCATCCAGATTCGCTTTCGGGCAGTTCCTGATTGGTCGGTGGCGAATCGGGAAATATCCATGATCGCAGTCATGTGGAAGCGGAAAGACCGTGAAGCCACCAGAGAAGAAATTCATCAAGAGCTACGGCAGGAACTGGCAAAGATCGCCTGGCCAACCGGCTATCAGTGGGGCGATCCGGACTTGCTTCTTGGCACTGCGATCGAATTGTCGGCTGAAGACATGATGTCCAGCCAACGGGCCGATTTCGACTATCTCTGTTACTAACGGGGCGAAGCACCTGCGCGACGATCAAGGGAGCAAAGGGAGCAAACTTGACTCGATCGACATCGCTTGCCCGCATCAACCGGATCTATGTTCTCGTTGGTTGCAAACCTGTGCACGAATCCGACCCGGTCAGTTTGTCGCCCCGCCACCAGACTCAATGTTGGAGTCAGAGGTGTTTTGCTGCGCACGGAACGCACGCCAGCGGGCAAAGGCGCCGGCCATTTCCTCGCTGCGGGCTGCCACCAGGGCCTCAGTCTCGGGATGGGTGAGTATGTAGAGTTCGTTCTCCCGCACCGCATGGAGCACCATGTCGCCCACCAGGCCGGGATCCAGCGCGCCCTTGCGGAACTCCTCCATCCGTGCATCGCGTTCGGCCTGTTCACTGGGGGTCAGGGTCGCGGGCTCGCCGCTGGCGAGTGATGGTGGCCGATTGCGCTCGCTCTCGCCGATGCGGGTGTCGACGATGGCCGGGCAGAGCACGGAAACGCCGATGTCGTGGGCAGCCAGGTCGGCGCGCATGACCTCGGAGAGGCCCACCACGGCGAACTTGCCCGCCGTATAGATGGCGAGGTCCGGAATGGCGACGAGTCCGGCAACCGAGGCGGTGTTGACGAAATGACCGCCCTGGCCGTGGGCGATCATGCGGCTCGTGAACGTCTGGATGCCGTTGATGACGCCGTCCAGGTTGACGCCCATCACCCAGTCCCAGTCGACGTAGGTGAGCCGGTCGACAGGCTTCGTCACCACAACGCCCGCGTTGTTGCACACCAGGTGCACGTTCTCGAAGCGCTCCTCGGCGGCATCGGCGGCGCCAGCCAGCGCGTCCCGGTCGGTGACATCGACCTCGACACAGAGAAACTCCGCGTTGCGCGCCTCGAACTCCGCCCGTGCGCTAGCCAATGCGCTCTTTTCGATGTCGGCGATGACGACCTTCATGCCGGCCGCAGAGAACGAACGCGCCATTGCAAGCCCGATGCCGCTGGCGCCGCCGGTAATGAATGCCACCTTGCCCGCTACGTCTCGCATCCTGTCCCTGCCCTGTGAGACCGGCGGCAGTCTGCCGGAAGTGCGGCGGGCGTCGCAAGGGTGGTCGCAGTCGCCGAAGTCGCCGGCAGACGCCGAAATCGCCGGCAGACGCCGAAATCGCCGGCAGACGCCGAGATCGCCGCAAGATTTGCAGCGCGGGGCGTCGTTCAGGGGATTGCATGGAACACGTCACTTGCGGAATCACTTTCCCGGGCGCCGAGCGGGCACGAGGTACGGTCCTCCGGAACGCTTGGGCCGCGGGAATCGCGGTCTGGCGGCAAACGCAATGGGCAGGGCCTGCGATGGAACAATGCACGGGTCGCGTATAGAGTTGCCGCTTCGCGCCCGGCGCCCGTTGCGTAACAACAGGAAGAACCCCCATGAAACTGTCCGTGGAATTCCCCAGCGTCGCCTACCGGGAAGGGCCGGAAGCGGTCATCAGGCTTGCCCGGGCCATCGAGCGCATCGGTTTCGAGCAACTGGACATCTTCGATCACGTGGTGATGGGCTACCCGGTCCCGGAACGCACGCCGCCCATCTATCCGGCCCGCATGCCCATCATGGAGGCGCTGACGACGCTGGCCTACGTTGCGGCGGTCACCGAGCGCATCGGCCTGGGTACCGAGGTGCTCGTTCTGCCCCAGCGCCAGCCCGTGCTGGTGGCCAAGCAGGTCAGTACCCTGGATACGCTCTCGGGGGGGCGCATGCGGCTCGGTGTGGGAATCGGCTGGCAGGAGTCCGAATACGATGCGCTGGAGGAAGACTTCGGCAACCGGGGCCGGCGCATGGACGAAGCCATAGGCGTGCTGCGCGCGTACTGGGGCGACGAGCGAATCGACTTCGAGGGCGAGTTCTACAATTCCACCGCCATGGCCATGGAACCGAAGCCTCCCCAGGGCGGCAGCCTGCCCATCTGGATCGGCGGCTTCGCGCCCAGGGCGCTCGAACGGGTGGGCCGCTTCGGCGACGGCTGGCTTGCGACGGCGGTGGAAGACCCGGAACAGGCGTCGGCGATGATTCGTACCATCCGCGAACACGCGCAAGCCGCCGGGCGCGATCCCGACGCCATCGGCCTGCAGATGATGCTCGATATACCGCCCCGCGACGATGCGGGCAAGGGCTTCTACGGCGACCGGGATGCCGTGCTGCGGCGGGCTTCGGCGGTTGCGGGAATGGGCTTTGAATGGGGTGCGTTGAATGCCACGGCGATCTTCCAGGCCGGTTTCCGCAGCGTGGACGCGATCATCGACAAGCTCGCGGAACTGTTCGAGGACATCCGCTCGGAAGTGGGCGGGTCCTGACCGGGAATAGGCCGCTCAGCGCCGTTCCTTGTGTATGGCGGCCATCATCGCGAACATCTCCGTGATGTCGCGGGGCGACGGATTGTTGGCGAACTCCTTGTACAGGGTGGCGACGTTCACGACGATCCGTTCCGCATCGCCCCATGAATCGTAATCGGCGAGCGAAATGTCCAGCGCCGCTTCCATCACCCCCATGCCCGCATCGAAGCGAAGGCGCGCCTGCTCCGCGACATAGACGAGATAGCCGCGCATCGCCTCGATACCGCGCTTGTCGGTAATGGGCCCGTGGCCGGGCACGACGGTCTCCACATCCAGCCCCAGCATGTAGTCGCAGGCATCGATCCAGTTCTGCACGGGCCCGGCCCAGATGATGGGATGCCCTTCGATGAACAGGATGTCACCGGTAAAGATGAGCCGGTCGGCGGGTACGAACGCGAGCACATCGCCCCGGGTATGCGCCGGGCCGACCTGCTTGAGATGGACGGTCTTGTCTCCGACCGTGACGTCGAGCGTATCGTCGAAGGTGCGCGTCGGCAGCGCCCGGTTGATGTCGCGAAAGTCGAAGGCGCTGAAGCAGTAGGTGAAGAATTCGCCCACTTCGCCCATTTCGGGCGCCTGTTCCATCAGCCGCTGCAGCAATCCGGGGTCTTCCCGGGCCAGTTCCTCGGCGCAGGCGCTCGAAGCGATGATCTCGGCATCGCCCACGAGTTCATTGCCGTTGCAGTGGTCGGCGTTGGCGTGGGTGTTCACCAGGTAATCGAACGACCGGGTGGCGCCGGGTTCGGCGCCGCGCATGGCCTTGAGCATGTCACGGGTGAGCGGCTTGTCGAACAGGGTGTCGACGATCAGGCACTCATCGCCGTCGACGATCAGCCCGGCATTGCTCCAGCCCCAGCCCCCATCGGGCTGCAGCCAGGCGTAGCCGCCGTTGCCGAGATCGTGCAGGCCCTTCTCGAAAGGGTGCGTTCCCAGGGACATGAACCGTCCTCCTCAGTCGCGACGCCATCCATGTTAAGGGAATTGCCGCGAGCTGGCGCGCCGGTTCGCTCACGTGGCGCGCTGAAGCGCCGTGTTGCAATCGGGGTTAACATGCGGCCATGGACGATTTCGACGCGATCCGGCCCTATCGCGATGACGAGGTGCCGGTGGTGGTCGCGCGACTGGTTGAAAACCCGGACTTCTGCCATGCGGCGGCATTGTTTTTTCTGCCTCGCCTGACGTCCGGGTTCCCGGCTCTCGGCCACGTACTGGCGGGCCGGCATCTCAGGCGCATGGCCGCGAACCTCCGGACGGTGCGCGATGTGCAGATGCTGATGTCCCGGTACATGAATTCGGTGATCGAGAAGACCATTTTCGACTTCAGCGTCGACGGCCTGGAGAGCCTCGCGTCCGGGCAGCCGGCCCTGTTCGTGTCGACCCACCGCGACATCATGATGGACTCTGGGCTAATGAACTTCGCCCTCCATCGCGCCGGGCGCGAGACCTCGCGCATCGCCGTCGGCGACAACCTTCTCCAGGAACCTTATGCGGCGGATCTCATGCGCCTGAACAAGAGCTTCGTCGTCGAACGCAGCGTGACGGGCAACAAGGCCATGTACCATGCGCTGCAACGGACCTCGGCGTTCATCCGGGCGTCGCTGGAGGAGGGTGTTTCGGTTTGGATCGCCCAGCGGGAAGGCCGCTCCAAGGACGGGCTGGACCGCACCGCGCCGGCGCTCATCAAGATGCTGGCCCTGGCGCACGATGGGGAGATGGCGAACCCCGGCGGCCTCGGCGCGCGAGTCCGCATCGTCCCCGTGGCGATCACCTACGAGATCGATCCCTGTGCCCCGCGCAAGGCTCGCGAACTCTACGTTACCGCTCGGGAAGGCTGCTACGACAAGCCCGAGGGGGAGGATCTGGCCAGCATCGTCGAGGGCATGCTGGGCTTCAAGGGTCGCGTGCACTTGCATTTCGGGGGTCCTGTGCGGGGAGACTTTGTCGATGCCGAGGCCCTGGCCTGCGAGATCGACCGTCGAATCGCTGCCGGCCTCAAGGTTTTCCCGACCCATCTGCAGGCTGCGCGTCAGGCAGGCCTTGACGATCTGCCGGCGGGCGAATCCGAAGATGCGCGCATCAGCGCGGTATTCGCAGGGCAGGTCGAGAACTGCCCTGCGCCACATAGGGACTATCTTTTCGATCAGTACGCCAATCTCGTACGCAACAAGCAGCGGCATGCGGGATAAACGAGATAAATGGGGTCAGATAAATGGGGTCAGGTTCAATTCGATAAATGGGGTCAGGTTCAGTTTGCCCGGCAAATTGAACCTGACCCCATTTATCCCCATTTATCTTCCATTTATCTCAAACGCGGATGTCGAGCGCCACGGACTTTATTAGCGCGAACAGCGCCATCCCCGGGTCGAGTTGGAGATTGAGCCTGGAGAGCCGGGTAATGCGCGAGCGCAGGGTTTGCCCGCCGCAGTCGAGATCGACGAACACCGTGCCGTCGGGCGCGTCCTGCAGCCGCTGCACCCGCACCGGCAGGCAGTTCAGAAAACTCGTTGCCCTCGGCCGGTCCAGCGACAGCCCCACGTCCCGGGCGGGGATCTGCACCCGGACGGGGCTCGCCGCACCCTGAAGGTCGCCGCGGATGCAAAGGCTGATATCGCCGAGGCTCAGTTCGCTCAGGTCGTTTTCCGGGTCGTAGGAAGTGAACTCGCAATCGAGGATCGCGCCGGAATCGATGAGAGGCGACAACGGATGGTCGAGTTCGGCCGCCACCTGCTCGGGCAGCCCGGCTCCGATCACCCTGCCGTCTTCCAGGATCGCCAGGTAGTCCGCCACCTGCAGCACTTCCGGCAGCGAGTGGGTGACATAGACCACGGGCCGGCGAAGTTCACGGCACATGCGTGCCACCATGGGCGCGAGTTCACGGCGCGCGACAGCGTCCAGGGCGGAAAGGGGTTCATCGAGCAGCAGCACTTCCGCGGGTTTCAGGAAAGCGCGCGCCAGGGCGACGCGTTGCTGTTGGCCACCGGACAACTCGTCCGGTCTGCGCCCGGCGAGCGCCCCCAGGCCGAACAGGGCGACGGCTTCTTCGATCGATCTTGTTCCGGAGAGCGCCCCGGAACGCTCCCGGGGGACGGCCTTGAGATTGTCGAGCACCGTCAGGTGGGGGAACAGCGCAGGTTGTTGCAGCGTCATGCTGACCGGGCGCCGGTGCGCCGGGACCCCGTCCCAGCAATTGCCGTTGAACGTTACCGAGAACGATGGCGCATCTTCCAGCCCGGCAACGATCCGCAGCACGGTCGACTTGCCCGAACCGGAGGTGCCGATCAGTGCGCTGACGCCGTGGTCGGGCAGCAGCAGGTCCATGCCCAGCTCGAATCCGTCCCGGCGGCTGAATTGTCCGCGCAACGCCAGTCCGGCCGTGCCAGTGGCTGCCCCCGAAGATGCGCTCGAGTTCATCGGCCGGGCCTCAGGCTGGCGTAAGTGAGGGTGAGCGCAACCAGCGAGGTGACCAGCAGGATTCCCGCGGTCAGGTGCGCGCTCGCGTAGTCGAGGGATTCCACCTGGTCGAACAGCAGTATCGACAGCACCCGGGTTTCACCCGGAATATTGCCGCCGATCATCAGCACGATGCCGAACTCCCCGATGGTATGGGCGAAACCCAGAACGGCCGCTGCCGCCAGGGCGCGGGAGTGCAGGGGCAGCATCAGGCGCAGAAATCGCATCGTCGGCGAGACGCCCATGACTGATGCCGCGTCGAGCAGTTCCCGTGGTGTATTGCGGAAGCTGCTGGTCAGTGGCTGGCTGACGAAGGGCAGGGAGTAGACGATGGAGGCCACGACCAGCCCCGCGAAGGTGAAGGCCAGCGGTTGCCCGGTGATCCACCGCCAACCGGTGCCGAGCCAGGCCTCGTCCGCCATCGCCAGCAGCAGGTAGAAGCCCAGTACGGTGGGCGGCAGGACCAGCGGCAGGGCAATCAGCGCCTCGACGAGTGCGGCGCCACGGCGCCGGGTACGCGCCAGCCACCACGACAGGGGCAGTGCGATCACCATCAGGATGACGGTGACGATGCCGGCAAGGGCGCCGGTCAGCGCCAGACTGGAGAACAGGTCGTCAGTCACCGGAAGGATAGCCCAGGTGCTCCAGCCGTGCCTGCGTGGCGGGACGGATCATGAAGCGCAAGAGCGTTCGCGCCGCGGAAATTTTGCTGCTGCGGCGCAGAATCACCGCGCCCTGGGCGATCGGTGCATGATACGCGGTCGGACACACCCAGTATTCTTCCCGCGGTACGTTCCGGGCGACAAGCTGACTCAGTGCCACGAAACCGAGGTGAAGGGCTCCGCTTTCCAGGAAGTGGTCCACCTGGTTCACGTTATTGCCGAACACCAGCCGTTGCTGAATCTGCCCCCTGACCCCCAGCCGATCCAGGCATTGAATCGCGGCGGCGCCGTAGGGCGCCAGGTTCGGATTCGGAATACCGATTCGGCGCGGGCGGGTTTGACGCGTGGCGGCTGGCGAGCCGGTTGTTCGTAGTACGACACGCCCCCGGGCATAGATGGTGACGGGCGGAACGGCCAGTCCGTCGCCGATCAAGGCATCCGGACGTGACGTATCCCCGGACAGAAAGACATCGAAAGGCGCGCCTTGGCGAATCTGCGCCGCAAGCAGGCCGGACGAGCCGTAGGTGGCCGACAGCCCGATACCCTGCGATCGTTCGAACTCCACTGCCAGTTCGTCCAGAGGCTTACGAAAATTAGCGGCGACGGCCAGGCGCAGCGACCCGTTGTGCGTACGCGCGATCGCTTGCATCGGCGCGGTGGCGGTGGCGGGAGCGTCGTTCCGGCTCAAGGTCTCGCTGGATGTGGGAATGGGTCCGGCGATTGCGAACAGCGACGGGACGGTCGCGCAAACGAAAGCCAACACGATGGCCCGATGGCCCGATGCAGCGGCGATGCGCCGCAGCCTGAATGTCCGGTCCCTGAGGCCGGTCATTCAAGCGACCGTTCGGAACGGTTTGCAGGCACCCATGGCGCAACCCGGGGAACAGGATCGCGTCAGTTTATCTCAGATGCTGCGGCGACTCGCCCCACGTCCCCGACGGCCCGCGGGGCCGAGGTGAAAGGGCCCGCGGCCGACCTGACGGGATTTTGCACGTGGCCCGCCACACGGCCGGGGAAATGCGGAAACCTTCGCGCTCCGCCGTTGTCTAAGACAAACGGCAAGTCGAGATGGGAGAATGACTGTGCCCGGGATAATTCCGGTCATCAAGGTATCTGGAGCCGCGGGGAAATCACCTGACGGTTCCGCGTTTGGCGCTGCCGTCTTCGTCGTCGCGTCTGTGAAGAGAGGAGGCAGAACATATTACATCGCGAATCAGACTGTCGTGAAATTGGAAAAGCGGCAGCCTGCGCATGCACACCGGATCGGACGCGGCTCAATTAACATCGACGGTGCCTTTGGCCCGCCAATTGCCCGCCGGGGCACTCGCCGGGGGGCCGAGGTGACTGCACGATCGGGCGAACTGCCGGCACGGGTTCGCGAAATCGGCAGCGGTGAGCTTGCCCGGTTGCAAGTTGGCGACCGTGGCGTACCGGCAACGGAACAGCCCCACAGCCCGGAACGCCGTTCCCGGCGTAGTGACGATATCGACAATACCAGTGATGCGTCCCGCGGGAATCAACCCGGTGAGAACGAAATCAGGGATGGCGTTCCGCACCTCCGGACCAGAACGGGTCGTCAGTGGAGAGTACGCTGGGAATTCAAGTGTGACAGCATGAGCGGTTTCCCGAAATTGTCATTCACTGCGGGTAGATTGCGGTGACCGTGCCCACTGCTCGTCCGTGCGGGGAAAATTCCCGCCCGGCCCAAATCCAGGATGCGCGATAAATCAGGAGAGTTACATGCCAGATCCAGGAACCGTCGGAGCTGCGATAGCGGGTACCATCGTGGCGACAGGAGCCTGTATCGTGGCTTCTTCCCTTCCCATTCACGTCTGTCTGCGAAGACACTGTCAACTTAGGATGAACAGTCAGTCAGATGAAAACTATACAGAGACAATTCAGGCCAGGCACGACGGGATGAACAGCGGAAACGCGGGCGGTACTCCACTTTTCTCGCGCGTCATCAGAGTGCAATCCAACAGAGCTTTTGGACTGGACTGGTCGACGACATCAGCGGGAAAGACCGTCGGCCGTGCGCCTGTCAAGCTGCAGCCGGTCCGTGGCGCACAGCCGTTTCCCGTCTTCAACAAGCAGGCTCCCGTCCCCAGCGCGCCGATAGTGCAGCAGCCCCGCGTAAAGCAGCACTTGGTGTAATGCCCCGACATGCGAGTAGTCAGGATGCCGGAGGGACTCGCGCGGCTGCCCACACATCCACCCGGTCTGCCCCCGCGGCAAGGAGCGTGCTGGCCGATTGCACAACGGTAGCGCCGGTGGTCATCACGTCGTCGACGATGGCGAGATGGCCCTCCGCGGGGCGGGTAGCCTGGAATGCGCCTGCAACGCTTCGCGCGCGGGCGCTCCTTGACTGGCCGCGCTGCGGTTTGCCGCCATCGGCGCGCACGAGGCTGCCACGCCGAATGGGAATGCTGAATCGCCGGGCCAGGGGCGCGGCGAGCAGGCAGGCTTGGTTGTGGCCGCGCCGGAACAACCGTGCCGTGGTGAGGGGAACCGGTATCAGGGCATCGGGAATCGGGGCTCCGCTCGATTCGATGCCGCGGGCCAGGAGGCCGCTCAGCAATTTCGCCTGGCCCAGGCCCCTGGCGGATTTGGCGGCGTGAACCCAGCCGCGTATCGGCCCTTCGTACAGCAGCGGCGTTACGGTGGCCTCGAACGGTGGGGGATGGTCTGCACATCGCGGACAGTAGCCGTTGACGGCGGCTGGTTGCGGCAGGCCGCACCGCGGACAGGGATTCCGGTTCCAGGCAAGGCTGTTCTCGCAGGGCGCACAGAGATCGATGTCCCGGTACATCTCCCGCCTGCACAGCCGGCAGACGCGTGGCAACCACCAGTCGGCAAACCCCATCCGGGTTTTGTACCCGCCGCGCCCGGTTTCCGCCAGCGTCTCTGACCGAAGTATTCGTAATCCGGCGGCAGCAATCTGCGTGAGACGAGGCCCCCATTCCCTGGCTGCCTCACCGCTATCCGAACCGCCTCGTGGCCCCGTCAGCCGCGTCCGGACTCCGGCCCGCCGAATCGCATCGTGGATTTATTCTGATTCGCGGCTAATATCGAAATCGAAGGAAACGGGACGAGGACCAGGCAATGCTGGAATACCGGGCACCGGAACGGGATTTGGATTTCCTGCTGTTCGACCTGTTCCGGGTGCGGGAGGAATGGCGCGACATCCCGGATTTCGCCGAGTTCACCGACGACCTGGTGCGCGCCGTCGTCAGCGAGGGGGGCCGGGTAGCGAGCGAAGTCATGGCTCCGCTCAACCAGGCGGGCGATCTGGAAGGCTGCCACTGGCAGGACGGCGAAGTCACGGCGCCCGCCGGGTTCAAGGCCGCGTACGACCAACTTGCCCAGGGGGGCTGGCTCGGTATATCCGGCAATCCCCGGTACGGCGGTCAGGGCATGCCGAAGCTCCTGGGCTGCCTGCTGGAAGAGATGTTCTGGGGCGCCAACACCAGCCTCTTCCTGTATGGGGCGCTTTCCACCGGTGCTTCGATCTGCATCGACGCCCACGGCAGCGAAGCGCAGAAACGGCTGTATCTCCCCAAGCTCTACTCCGGCGAGTGGTCGGGGGCGATGGACCTCACCGAGCCGCAGGCGGGCACGGATCTCGGCATCATCCGTACCCGGGCGGAAGAGGCCGGGGACGGCACCTACCGCATCACCGGCACCAAGATCTTCATCACCAGCGGCGAGCACGACCTGGCAAGCAACATCATTCACCTCGTGCTCGCCAAACTGCCGGGCGCGCCGAACGGCACAAGGGGCATCAGCCTGTTCATCGTGCCGAAATTCATCCCGAACGCGGATGGCTCCATCGGCGAGCGCAACCGCGTGGCAAGCGGGTCCATCGAGCACAAGATGGGCATCAACGGCAGTTCCACCAACGTGATGAACTACGACAACGCCACGGGCTACCTGGTCGGGCCCGAGAACGGTGGGCTCGCCTGCATGTTCACGATGATGAATTACGAACGCCTGTCCGTCGGCCTGCAGGGGCTGGGCGCGGGTGAACTCGCCTATCAGCAGGCGTCCCGCTATGCCCGGGACCGTCTCCAGGGCCGCGCGCCCAAGGGGCCGGTCAATTCGAACGGCGCGGCAGATTCGCTGCTGGTGCACCCGGACGTGCGCCGCATGTTGCTCACCGTTCGCGCCTACACGGAGGGGGGGCGGGCTTTTGCCGTGTTCGCGGGCCTGAAGCTCGACCGGGCCAAGCACGCGCACGACCGCGACTGCCAGGCGCTGTCGGAGTTGTTGACACCGCTCGCCAAGGCATTCATGTCCGACCGGGGGTTCGAGTGCGCCGTGATGGCGCAGCAGGTGTTCGGCGGCCATGGCTTCATCAGGGAGTGGGGCGTCGAGCAGATCGTGCGGGATGCCCGCATCGCGCAGATTTACGAGGGCACCAACGGCATTCAGGCGCTGGATTTCGTTGCGCGGAAGGTCTGCCGGGATGGCGGACGCACCCTTTATGCGCTGCTCGATTCCATGGCGGCATCGTCCGTGCCGGAGGTCTATCGCGCGCGGCTGACACAAGCGTTCGAGCGCCTGCGTTCCGTGACCGGGCGCGTTGTCGCGGGATCACAGGAAGACGCCAATCTGCCGGGAGCGGTATCGACGGATTACCTGGATCTGGCAGGTCACACCATCTACGCCTGGTTGTGGGCGCGCATGGCGGAAGTTTCGGGTAATGACGAATTCGGCCGGGCGAAGCGCCGGACCGCAGACTTCTTCTATGCCCGCCTGCTGCCGAAAACCCTGGGGCTCGAGGCGAGCGTGCTGGCGGATACCGATTCGCTCATGGGTTTCGAGGAGGCGGCATTCTAGTGAATCAATCCAGTTTGTTGATCAGGCGGTAGACCCCGATCAGTATTCCGAAACCGATGTAACAGCCGAGCAGCGAAACGACCAGCAGGATGGCCATCTGCCGGCTCACCACATCCGTCGCGGCCAGGTAGATGACGAGTCCGATGAGGCCGAGGAAGGACCCGGCGACGAGGGCAATGGTCAGGAAGGTGGAAGTTTTCAAAGCAGCGCCTGCCTCCCGGCGGTGATTGCATTTTAACCCGTATCCTCTGACGAGGGCCGATAAGGAGACGGCCTGAGCGCAGTCATTGTCCAATCACCGGATTGTGGCCGGGCGAGGCGAATCGGTCAGCAACCCCGCAGTATCCCGGGCAGTTTCCGGTGAATGCCCTGGAATCCGCCGTTGGAGAGGATGACCACATGCCGTCGCCGGCGCGGCAGTTGGGCCACCGCCCCCATGAGGCTGTCGAGGTCGTCGAACAGGCGCGCGGGAACCACGCAGTTCGAAACCACCTCCGCCAGGTCCCACCTGATGTTCTCGCCGCGGAACCAGAAGGCGCTGTCGGCGGCCCCGCAGCAGGTGGTGAGTTCGTCGCGCAGGGTGCCCAGTGACATCGTATGGGTGCGCGGCTCGACGATGGCGAGAATTTCATCGTCGCCCACCCGGTTGCGCAAGCCCTGAAGCGTGGTTCGTATCGCGGTGGGGTGGTGCGCGAAGTCATCGTAGACGACTACCTCGCCGACTTCGGCCAGCACCTCAAGGCGCCGCTTGACCCCGGCGAAGCGGTTCAGCGCATCGACGGCCAATGAAGGAGCTACCCCGGCGTGCCGGGCAGCCGCAAGGGCGCTCAAGGCATTGGCCACGTTGTGATCGCCGAGCAGCTTCCAGGCTACCCGGCCCACGGGTTCGCCGCGAAGAATGACATCAAACGCGCTGCCGTCCGCAGAAGCGTTCCGGGCGGACCAGAGTTCGCCGGTGTCCTGGTCCGTCGGCCGGCTCGGCGGCGCGTCGCCGAAACGGGCCACCGGCGTCCAGCACCCCATGTGCAGCACGTCGTCGACGGCCAGGTCGCTGCCCGGCGCCACGATCAGGCCCTTGCCGGGCACGGCTCGCAGCAGGTGATGAAACTGTGTCTGGATGGCGCCGAGGTCGGGAAAAATGTCGGCGTGATCGAACTCAAGGTTGTTGATGACCAGTGTTCGCGGCCTGTAATGAACGAACTTGGAACGCCGGTCGAAATAGGAGGTGTCGTATTCGTCCGCTTCCACCACGAAAAACGGGCCGCTGCCGAGGCGGGCGGAACGGTCGAAGTTGCGGGGCACCCCGCCGATCAGGTAGCCCGGCGCGAGCCCCGCGCACTCGAGAATCCAGGCCAGCATGCTGGCTGTGGTCGTCTTGCCGTGGGTTCCGGCAACGGCCAGCGTCCAGCGGTCCGGCAATACGGCGTTGCCCAACCACTCGGCACCGGACGTATAGGGCACGCCGCTGTTCAACACGCATTCCACGGACTGCGTTCCCCGCGGCAGCCGGGCATTGCCGACGACCACAAGGTCCGGCGGCGGTTCCAGATGGCCCGGGTCGAAACCCTCGTGCACCTCGATGCCGGCAGCGGACAGCTGCTCGCTCATCGGCGGGTAGATCGGCCCGTCGGAGCCGTACACATCGTGCCCCGATTCCCGGGCAAGCTGCGCGAGACTGCCCATCAGGGTGCCGCCGATGCCGAGAAAGTAGATCCGCACGCCCGGCTCCTCAGCCGCCCTGCACCACCGGCGGCAACCGGGCGTCGCGCCGCTCGATGTGCGCGCGCATGCGTTCCTGGCGCTCGTGGGTCAGGGGATAGTTCCACAGCATCGGCAGGGCGATGCAGGCGATCGCCGCGGGAATCACCGAGTACATGCAGGCCAGGGCGAGCTTGGCTGTATCGCTGTTGGCGTCGCTGGCCGGGTCGAAGCCGAACCAGGCGACGGTCGCGGTGGCCATGAAGATGCCGAGCGCCGCGGCGCCCTTGTTCACCATCCCCCACAGGGAGAAATAGAGGCCGGTGCGTTGCTGGCGGGTGCGCAGGGTGTCGAGGTCGACGATGTCCGCAGCCATGGACGTGGGCAGGAACACCAGCGAGCCGACCGCCGAGCCCTTGAACAGCATCAGAACCAGGAAGATGTCCAGTTGATCGGGCCCGAGCAGCGGTATGGACGCGCTCCACAGCGACAGCCAGCCGATGCCCAGCACGACCGTGCGGTGTTTGCCGATTTTCCTGGAGATCGCGAACCAGGCCGGAATGGCGGCCGTGCTGGCCAGGTAGTAGGCGAGGATGTAGAGGGCGTAACGTTCGAAAGGCTCTTCCATGACCCGCCGAACGAAGAAGAACGACATCGAAGCCGTCATGCTGATCGCCACGACGAAGAACATGAAACACACTACCAGGCGGCGGAAAGGGCCGTTGCGCCAGACGATGCGCAAGCCCTGCCTCCAGCCGACCGACTTGTGGGCCCTTGCCCGCGGCGGGGCTTCCTTCACGAACAGGATCGCCGGCGCGCTCATGATCGGCATCAACAGCAATACCGCCAGCGCGACGCCGAACAACGCGTTCTCCGCCCCCGGTTGCGTCAGGCCGTAGGCAATCGCCAGCGGAATGAGCAGCGACAGCATCGTGCCGCCGTAGCCAAAGGCCTCCCGCCAGCCGGTGATGCGCGAGCGCTCGTGGTAATCGGGAGACATTTCCGCCCCCCAGGCGCGATACGGCAGGTCCACCAGGGTGAAACCCAGGTAGAGCAGGCTGATCCAGACGAACAGGTACAGGTTGCCGACGCCGCTGCCGCCGAGCGCGGACCACAGAGAGACGGAAAAGTCGCTGTACGGCACAAAGAGCATCCACAGCGACAGAACCTTGAGCGGCGTGCCCACCACCATCCACGGCTTCCGGCGCCCGAACGGCGTCTGCCACCGGTCGGACAGGATGCCGATGGCCGGGTCCGTCACCACATCGGTCAACCGCGACAAGGCGATCAGTGCCCCCACGGCGGCGAGGGAGAGCCCGAGATTCTCGGAGTAGAACGCCGGAATGTAGATCGAGATCGGCAGGCCGACGACCGAGGTCGGCAGGTTCACGGCGCCGTAAAGAGCCATGCGCGCGCGGCTGATGGGCTGCCTGGGAGTGGGCTGGGTCATCCCGGTTACCTGACGTAGGCGTGGCGATGTTATCCCAGCTTGTTCTCTTATTCGCGGACAAGGACCTCAAATGAGTCAAATCCTTCCCGGTCACTGTTTTCACGTAGGGCTGGGGCATCGCCCCGTTGGTGTCCTGTCCGACACGTTGCTTGCGTTTCGGCGCACCGGTTTCCGATTACAATGGCGGTTGATCCACCGGAGAACGAATCAGATGGCGCAAGCCAATGCCTTTTATGCGCAATCGGGCGGGGTAACCGCGGTCATCAACGCAACTGCCTGCGGCCTGATCGAGACGGCGCGCAAGCACCCCGACAGAATCGGCAAGGTGTTTGCAGGCAGGAACGGCATCATCGGCGCCCTTGCGGAGGAACTCATCGACACCAGCCTCGAGGCGGACGAAACGATTGCCGGCCTGCGCCACACGCCGGGCGGCGCATTCGGTTCATGCCGCTACAAGCTCGGTGCCATCGAGGACAACGAACGGGAGTACCGGCGGCTCATCGAGGTGTTCGCCGCGCACGATATCCGCTTCTTCTTCTACAACGGCGGCGGTGACTCCCAGGACACGGCCAACAAGGTGACGCAGCTCGGTTCGCGCCTCGGCTATCCCATGGTCTGCATCGGTATTCCGAAAACCGTGGACAACGACCTGCCGTTCACCGATTCCTGCCCCGGTTTCGGGTCTGTCGCCAAGTATGTCGCCGTGTCGACCCGCGAGGCGGCCCTGGACGTGGCCTCCATGTGCTCCACGTCCACGAAGGTATTCATCCTGGAGGTGATGGGCCGTCACGCCGGGTGGATTGCAGCGGCCTCGGCGCTGGCCCGGGAAAAGCGCGGCGACCCGCCTCATCTCATCGTCTTTCCGGAGGTGCCGTTCGACGAGGCGGCGCTGCTCGCGAAGGTGAAGAAGACGGTGGCGGCGTGCGGCTACTGCGTGATCGTGGTTTCGGAGGGGGCGCGCTATGCCGACGGCGTTTTCCTGGCGGATGCGGGCGGCAAGGATGCCTTCGGACATACCCAGCTCGGCGGCGTGGCCCCGGCGCTCGCCAACATCGTCAAGGCCGGTCTCGGCTACAAATATCACTGGGCGGTGGCCGATTACCTGCAACGCTCGGCGCGCCATGTCGCCTCGGCCAACGATGCGGAGCAGGCCTATGCGATGGGCAGGGCCGCCGTGGAGTTCGCGCTGGCGGGCAAGAATGCGGTCATGCCCACGGTGGTGCGCACCAGCGATGAGCCTTATCGCTGGAAGATCGGCGAGGTGAAGCTCTCCAGGGTGGCCAATGTCGAGCGCAAGATGCCGAAGAGCTACGTCAGCGCGGACGGTTTCGGGATCACCGCAAAAGCGCGCCGCTATCTCGCGCCGCTGATTGCCGGGGAAGACTATCCGCCCTACAGGGACGGTATGCCCTGCTACGTTTCGTTGCAGAACAAACTGGTGGCGAAGAAGCTCGAGCCCTTCCCCCTGTAGCCGGCCGGCATTACAGGTCGGGCGTAGCGCATGCCTGCGTTACGCCGACCGCCGGGCCGGTCCGGACGGCAGTTGAATCAGGTCAGGCCAGCAGCGGCGCGATTACCAGCGAGACGATCGCCATCACGTTGATGAGGATGTTCATGCTTGGGCCGGAGGTGTCCTTGAAGGGATCTCCGACGGTGTCGCCCACCACGGTGGCGGCGTGAACATCTGAGCCCTTGCCGCCGAGATTGCCTTTTTCGACGTACTTTTTCGCGTTGTCCCAGGCGCCGCCGGCGTTGGCCATGGTGAGCGCCAGCAGCACGCAGCCGAGCAGGCCGCCGCCAAGGGTGCCGCCGAGCGCTTCGGCGCTGATGCCGAAGCCCACCACGGGCGGTACGGCCACGGCGATGGCGCCGGGCAGCAGCATGCGCTTCAGCGCCGCCGAGGTGGCGATGTCGATGCACTTGCCCGTATCGGGTTCGGCCTTGCCTTCGAGGAGGCCGGGAATCTCGCGAAACTGGCGACGGATTTCCTGGATCATTTCCATGGCCGCGTCGCCCACCGCGGTCATGGTGACGCTGGCGATCAGGAAGGGCACCAGGCCGCCGATGAATAGGCCGACCAGCACGTCGGGGTTGCCGATGTGCAGCAGGAACTCGCCGCCGCGGTTGTAGGAAACGGTTTCGACGAAGGCGGCGATGATGGCGAGTGCCGCGAGCGCCGCCGCCCCGATGGCGAATCCCTTGCCCATGGCGGCGGTGGTGTTGCCGAGTTCATCGAGCGAGTCGGTGATCTTGCGGGTTTCCTCACCGAGGCCGCCCATCTCGGCGATGCCGCCGGCGTTGTCCGCCACGGGCCCGTAGGCGTCGACGGCCATGGTCATGCCGACGGTGGCCAGCAGGCCGACCGCGGCGATACCCACTCCGTAAAGCCCGGCCAGGCTGGTCGATACATAGATGATGGCGCAGATGGCGAGCAGCGGAATCACCACCGACTGCATGCCGACGGCGAGGCCGGTAATCATCACGGTGGCGGATCCGGTTTCTCCGGCCTTGGCGATGCGCACCACGGGCTTGGAGGAGGTGTAGTACTCCGTGGTCAACCCGATGATGACCCCGCCCACGGAACCGAAGATGACCGACCACCAGACGTTGTCCGAGATGCCGACCGAATCGATCACGAACCAGGAAGCGATGATGAACAGGATGGGCGTGCCCACCATGCCGATGCGCAGCGCCAGGGCCGGCGTGGAATTGGAGCGGGAGCGGACGATGGCGATGCCGATGATGGAGCAGATCAGGCCGGTTGAGGCCAGCGCCAGGGGCAGGAACATCAGGGCGGCCTTGCCGTCGCCCTCGGACATGCCGGGCGCCAGCGAGCCGACCGCGGCGGCGGCAAGGGTGGCTGCGATGGCGATGGTTGCGATCATGGAACCGCAGTAGGACTCGAAGATGTCAGAGCCCATGCCGGCGACATCGCCCACGTTGTCACCCACGTTGTCTGCAATGACGCCCGGATTGCGCGGGTCGTCCTCCGGAATGCCGGCTTCCACCTTGCCCACCAGGTCTGCGCCCACATCGGCGCTCTTGGTGTAGATGCCGCCCCCGACCCGGGAGAACAGCGCGACCGTGGAGGCGCCCATGCCGAAACCGTGGATATGGTGCGCGGTTTCCGGGTCGCCGCCGAAGAAATAGTAGACGATGCCCAGGCCCATGAGGCCGAGGGAAGCGACCGCAAGCCCCATGATCGACCCGCCGAAGAAGGCGACGGACAGCGCCGCGGCCGCCCCGTCCGTGTGCGCGGCCGTGGTGGTGCGTACATTGGCCTTGGTGGCGGTATACATGCCGAACCAACCGGCGCCGGCCGAGGACAGGGCGCCGGCGACGAATGCCCAGACAGTCTCGATGCCGAGCCCGGACACGAACAGCAGCACCAGAAGACCGGCGGCGAACAGGGCGAGCATCGTGTACTCGCGCCGCATGAACACCATGGCGCCGTCATGGATGGCGTCGGCGATCTTCTTGATGGCGGGCTCGCCTTCGTCGTAGCGCTTGACCAGGCCGTAGATGATCACCGCCACGACCATCCCGAGAACGCCCAGAAGGGGCGGCAACAGATTCATGTCCATCATTGTGTGTTCCAGCTATTGATTGAAGGCGGGTGCTTCCCCGGTGCCGTAAACGCTGGAACCGTCGTCCCGCGTCCTCTCCTGGCCGCCCCCACGGCGGCGCGTATGATACCAGCGAAAACGCAAAAGGCACCCCGCGCGCAGGCTCCTGGCAACGGACTCCGGCTCAACCCTGGGCCAGGAGGGCGCGCAGGTCGATGATGGCCGCGTTGGCGCGCGAAATGTACGAGGCCATTACCAGCGAGTGATTGGCCAGCAGGCCCAGGCCGTCGCCGTTCAGTATCATCGGGCTCCAGACCGCCTGCTGGGTGGGTTCGAGTTCACGGATGATCTGCTGCAGGCTGACGCGCGCGTTCTTCTTGTCGAGCACATCCCCGAAGTCGTGTTCCATCGCCCGCAGCAGGTGCAGCAGCGCCCAGGTCTGGCCGCGGGCCTCGTAGAAGACATCGTCGATCTCGAGCCAGGGCGTCTTGTAGGTGCGATCCAGGGGTGCATCGGTGGCCTGGACGGCCGCCGAGTCACCGGCCAGGTCGACGTTCAACTGCCGCTTGCCGACGCTGGCCGACAACCGCTGCGACAGGCTGCCGAGCCGGGTTTCCACGCCCTGCAGCCATTGTTGCAGGTTGTCTGCCCGGGCGTAGAACTGGGCATCGGGCTGGGTGGGGTCCGACAGGCGCTCGAGGTAGGCCCGGAGCAGGTCGGCGCCCTCGCCGTACTCGGATTCGCTGGGCGGGAACACCCAACTGGAGTTGTCGAAGAAGAACTTGCCCTCGGCCTGGGCGAGATCCGGGTCTTCCCTGGACTGGCTCTGGGACCTGGCGAAGTCGATGCGATAGGCGCGGGCGGCGTCGCGCACCTGGGTCAGCACCCCGAATTCCCAGTTGGGCACGTTGTCCATCCAGACGCCGGGCGGGAAGAGGTCGTTGGACAGGTAGCCGCCGCGCTTGTCGAGCAGGGTCTCCGCGAGCCGGATAAGCGAGGCGGTGGTTGTATACCCGGTTACCACCTGCCGGCTGCTGCGCTGTGCCTCATCGGCGGCGTTGTTCCGAACGGCGAACTGGTCGGGTTCGAAGTCCCACCACCAGGTCAGCGCCAGGCAGCCGGTCAGATAGAGGGCGATGAGCGCTCCGGCGGTCCGGGTCACGGCCCTGCGGGCGCCCGTGGCCCGGCCGCCGGCCCCGGCCAGGGGAATCCACCGTTTCCAGTCGATCGTCCGGTTCATTGCGAAGTCCGTCTCGCGCTGGCGTTCATTTTGTTCCCGTGCACAATTTTACTCTGGAGGCGCGCGGCGAAAATTCAATCCCGAATCAGCCATTCAACCGGTCTCGCCCAGGCAGACGAGTTCGACCGAGGGCGGCGAGGCGATGGCCAGCCTGGCCCGAACGCGCGCCTCGCCGGCAGCGCTGTTGAGTTGCCGGTAGATCCAGCGCCCCTCCGCATCGGAGCGCGCGTTGATGATGACGCGGCAGTCCGCGTTCTTGGCGCGGACGCCGAGATCCTTGAGCCGGGCGCCGAGGGTGGTGCTCCTGTCCGCGAGCACCGCGGGGTCGAGCCGGATACGGTCGCGCTCGGCAGTTTCCACCAGCTTCAACTGCTGCGCCGTGGGTTCGATGGCCGGGTGGTCGGCATCGACCAGCCGCGCCCGGGCCAGCATTGAGCGTGCACGGGCAAACTGCCGCCGCTCGACGGCTTCGAGGGCGAACCGGACATAGCGCTCGACGATTTTCTCCAGGCCCCAGCGGGCGTGGTCGTTGTCCGGATCGAGGCGCAGCGCCTCCTGGTAAAGGGAGTAGGCGCTGTTTGATTCGGGCGTGGTAAGCCGGTGCGCCTCGAAGGCGAGCCGCGCCTGCTCCAGCAGGGGTTCGACATCCGGTGGCGGTTCGGGTGGTGGCGGCGCCGGCAACTCGGGCTCCGGCACGGGGCCTGGCTCCGGCCTTGGCGGTTCGCTTTCGCAGCCGGCCAGCAACAGCAGGCAGATGCCGGCAACGGCGAACGGGTATCGGAATCCCGTGTCCGACACGAAGTCCTTCTCCAATCCAGGGGGCAGCGGGATGTAGAATAAGCGAAGACGCGCGGCGTCTCGACAATAATCGAAGAGGCCAACGGGACTGAGCCCCGGCTCAGCTGGAAAGCAGTGACCGGAAAGGAAATTGACTCGTTTGACGACGTTGTCCGCGAATAGGAGACACAAATGCACATGCGGAGCTTGAAAGCCCACCTGGCGGTGCTGTCGCTTGCCCTTGCGGCAACCGGCCTTGCAGCCGCGCAGGACTGGCTCGGCGAGGAGCCGGAATTCCTGCCGGTGGATGAGGCGTTCGTCCTTTCCGCCGAAGTGGACGATGACGGCGCCCTGGTTGCGCGCTGGAAGATCGCCGACGGCTATTACCTGTACCGGCACCGCTTCGCCTTCAAGACCAGGGATGGCGATGCCGGGCAAGTGGGCGAAGCGACGATTCCGCCGGGCAAGGCGAAGGTGGACGAGTACTTCGGCGAGGTCGAGGTCTACTACGGCCAGGCCCGGGCGAGTGCGCCGGTGCAGGCCGAAGGCGAGCCGGTGGAGGTCGGCATCGGCTACCAGGGTTGCGCCGAAGCGGGGCTGTGTTATCCGCCGCAGACGCGGTGGGTTGCGGTCGCGCCGGCGGAAGGCATCGTCAACTTGCTCGAGCGGGACAAGCGCTGATGGCGAAGCTGCTGGTGCTGCATGGCCCGAACCTTAATCTGCTCGGCAGCCGCGAGCCGGAGATTTACGGCTCGGACACCCTGGAAGATATCGAAAGCCGGCTGGCTGCACTTGCGGCAGAGGCCGGCCACGAACTCGAGTGCATGCAGTCGAATGGCGAGCAGGCGCTGATCGAGCGCATCCATCGGGCGCAGGCCGACGGCGTGGCGTTCATCGTCATCAACCCGGGGGCGTTTACCCACACGAGCATCGCGCTCAGGGATGCCCTGCTCGGCGTAGGCATCCCCTTCATCGAGATCCACCTGTCCAACGTGCACGCCCGGGAGGAGTTCAGGCAGACATCGTATTTGAGCGACGTTGCCGAGGCGGTCATTTCCGGTTGCGGTGCCCAAGGGTACGAATTCGCGTTACAGGCCGCCATGTCGCGAGCCGGGAATTCCCGGGGCGGTACGGATTGACCGCCCCGCCTGGCGGACACGGAAGGTTCGGCACAACGCTGAAACGGTACGGGAACCATTAAGGGTGCGATCGTGGACCTGCGCAAGATAAAGAAGCTCATCGAACTCGTCGAAGAATCCGGCATCGAGGAACTCGAGGTCCAGAAGGGGGACGAGTCCGTTCGCATAGTGCGCCCGTCCAAGGCGGCCCCGGCGGCCCCGGCGGCCGCGGCGGCGCCCGGTTCAGGCGCGGCGGGAGCCGTCGTGTCTCCTGGAACGGACGGCTTCGTCACAGCCCGCGCGCCGATGGCGGGAACTTTCTACGCGGCGCCGGAACCGGGCGCCGATCGCTTCGTGAGCCCGGGCGCCGCCGTGGGGGTTGGCGAGACCTTGTGCATCATCGAGAGCATGAAGATGATGAACGAAATACCCGCCGAGGTGGATGGCGTCGTCATCGACGTGCTCGTGGCAGACGGGGAACCGGTGGCGCGGGGACAGGGGTTGTTTCGTATAGGCCGGTAATAATTCCCATTTGTCGGGAATGCAGTAAAGTTCTCCGGATTGTCCGGCACGTGGAGTGTTGAGTGGTCACACAGTGCCCTGCCTGCGGCACACGGTTTCGGATCACCGACAGCCAGTTGGACCGGGCAGACGGAAAGGTACGATGCGGAGCCTGCCTGGAAATCTTCCTGGCGCGGGACAGCCTGAGCGCCGAAGAGGAAACGCAGCCGGGCGCGGCCGCCTGTGGAACGAACGGAATTGCAGGCCATGAAGGTGTCGGGGAAAGCGCCGTTCAACGGCAACCGGACAAGCAGGGCGAAATTGACCGGAAAGCGGCCGGGAACGGTCGTTCGGGGTCCGCTGACGCGAAGGCGGCGCGAGCAGGCTCGGGTAGCGGCTGGTGGGTCCGATGGGCACTGGTAGTTGCCGTACTGGTACTGATTCTCCAGGTCGTTCTGTACCTGGTTTGACGGGGTGGCGGCACGGTCCGGCCGAAAGTCCGCCGCCGACCGGGAACAGGGCCCGTTCGACGACCCGATCCGCAAACAGGGAGAACCGCACATGACTGAACCGGCCGGGCGAACGGCCCGCGCGCTAATCAGCGTATCCGACAAGACGGGCATTGCCGAACTGGCGGGCGCCCTGCACGGTCTCGGGCTCGCCATCCTGTCTACCGGCGGCACCTGCCGGGTCATTGCCGAGGCAGGCGTCCCGGTAACGGAGGTGGCCGACCACACCGGTTTCCCGGAATTGATGGACGGGCGCGTGAAGACGCTGCATCCGAGGATTCATGGCGGCATCCTGGCGCGGCGCGGCGTCGATGACGGTGCGCTCGAACAACACGCCATCGATCCGGTCGATGTGGTCGTCGTCAACCTCTACCCGTTTGCAGCGACCATCGCGCGGCCGGACTGCACGGACGAGCTTGCCATCGAGAACATCGACATCGGCGGCCCGGCCATGTTGCGCGCCGCGGCCAAGAATCACAGGGATGTTCTGGCAGTGGTCGACCCCCGGGATTACGAAGAAGTCGTCGCCGCGCTTGCGGCGGGCGGTGCGAGCCCGTGGCTGCGGCGGCGCCTGGCGGAAAAGGCGTTTCGTCACACCGCCGAATACGATCGCACCGTGGCCGGATACCTGGCCGGCGGCGGCCCTCTACCGGAGCGCCTGGGGCTTTCTTATGTCAAGCGGGAAGACATGCGCTACGGGGAGAATCCCCATCAGAGCGCGGCTTTCTACGTGGAGGGGAACACCGCCGGCACCGTTGCCGGAGCCCGGCAAATCCAGGGCAAGGCGCTTTCCTACAACAACGTGGCCGATGCGGATGCGGCCGTGAAATGCGTCAGCGTTTTCGATGAACCGGCCTGCGTGATCGTCAAGCATGCCAATCCGTGCGGGGTCGCCCTCGGCGCAACCCCGGCGGAGGCCTATCGGCGCGCCTTCGCCACGGACCCGACGTCAGCCTTCGGCGGCATCGTGGCGTTCAATCGCGATCTCGACGGCGCCACGCTCGGGGAGATTCTCGAGGCGCAGTTCGTCGAGGTGGTGGCCGCGCCTGCCGTGACCGCCGATGCGGAGGAAGCTGCGAAGGCCAGAAAGAACGTGCGGCTGCTGGCCTGCGGGCCGCTTGCGGGGCCCGGCAGCGGCCTCGACCTGAAGAAAGTCGCGGGCGGGCTCCTGGCCCAGACAGCGGACGACATGTGCCTGGACGAGGAGGCGCTGCGTACGGTTTCTCGCCGGGTGCCAAGCCCCGCGGAAATGCAGGACCTGCTCTTTGCCTGGCGGGTTGCCTGGTTCGTGAAATCGAATGCCATCGTCTACGCTCGGGACCGGCAGACCATCGGTGTCGGCGCCGGGCAGATGAGCCGCGTGGTCAGTGCCCGCATTGCCGGGTTCAAGGCCGAGGACGAGGGTTTGGCGGTAGCGGGCTCGGTCATGGCTTCGGATGCGTTCTTCCCCTTCCGGGACGGGATCGATGCCGCGGCCACCGCAGGGATCGCGGCCGTGATTCAACCCGGTGGATCGATGCGCGATGCGGAAGTCATCGATGCCGCCGACGAGCACGGCATGGCCATGGTGTTTACCGGCGTCCGTCACTTCAGGCACTGAGGCATGGCGCTGAACGATTTCGGCTCGCCGGGGCTTTCCGACAGAAAGAGGTATCCATGAAGGTTCTGGTGGTGGGATCCGGGGGACGGGAGCATGCGCTGGCGTGGAAGTCGAGCCTGAGCCCGAACGTGAGTCATGTCTATGTCGCGCCCGGCAATGCGGGTACCGCGGCCGAGCCCGGGGTCGAGAACGTTGACATTGCCGTTGACGACTTCGAGGCGCTGGCGGAATTCGCCGGAAACCGGGATGTTGCGCTCACCATCGTCGGGCCGGAGGCGCCGCTGGTGGACGGCATCGTGGAATTCTTCGCGGCGCGGAGCCTTGGCTGTTTCGGCCCTGGCGCGGCGGCTGCGCAGCTGGAAGGATCGAAAGCCTTCGCCAAGGACTTCATGCAGCGGCACGGCATCCCGACGGCCGCATCGGAGACATTCAGCGACCTGGCGGCGGCCCGGGCGTATGTGGAAGCCCGGGGCGCTCCCATCGTCATCAAGGCGGACGGGCTTGCTGCCGGCAAGGGCGTCATCGTCGCCGGGACCGAGGAGGAAGCCTTCGCCGCACTGGACGCCATGCTCGCCGGCGGTGCCTTCGGCAGCGCGGGCGAGCGCGTGGTCGTCGAGGAATTCCTCGAGGGTGAGGAGGCGAGTTTCATCTGCCTGTGCGACGGGCGTACCGCGCTGCCCTTCGCCAGCTCCCAGGATCACAAGGCGGCCTACGACGGCGACCAGGGGCCCAATACGGGGGGCATGGGGGCGTACTCTCCGGCGCCGGTGGTCACCGATGCGGTGCATCGCCGCATCGTTCGGGAGATCATCGAGCCTACCATGGCCGGCATGGCGGCGGATGGCGCGCCCTATGTAGGGTTCCTCTATGCGGGCCTCATGATCGCCTCGGACGGCGCGCCGCGAGTGATCGAATTCAACTGCCGTTTCGGCGACCCGGAGGCCCAGCCGGTGCTGATGCGCATGCGCTCCGATCTCCCCGAATTGTGTCACGGCGCGCTGTCAGGCGGTCTGCAGGGCAAGACGCTTGACTGGGATGCGCGCACGGCGCTCGGCGTGGTGATGGCCGCGGGCGGATACCCTGGCAGTTACGCCAAAGGGGCGGCCATATCGGGGCTGGACGCCTTGACCGGTGATGGTGACGTCAAGGCGTTCCACGCGGGTACCCGGGTCGAGGGCACCAGGGTGGTCACCAGCGGTGGGCGCGTGCTGTGCATCGTCGCACTTGGTGAAAGCGTAACCGGGGCGCAACGCAGGGCCTACCGGGGAGTGGCCGGCATCGACTGGGACGGCGCCTACCATCGCAACGATATCGGTTATCGGGCGGTGGCGCGGGAGCGGGGCGAATGACTGACAGGTAATCGGGCCGCTGACGCCTACCGGGAGACCGGTGACAGGCGCATCCTGACCGCATGCTCGCGGAAACGCTCAAGCGGTTCGATCCCTTCCAGGCAATGAGTTCCACGGAACTGGCGACGGCCGTTCGGCATGCACAGTTGATCGATGTCCCCGCCCAACGCTGGTTGCTGCGCCCGGGCGCCCGCCTGAAGGGGCGCTACTACCTGGTACAGGGAACGGTCCGCCTGTTTGCGCCGCAACGCGACATCCGGCCGCAATCGCCGGAATCGCGCCTGCCGCTCTATCCTGGCTGCGATGCCATGATTTCCCGAAGCCCGGTGCGCCTCCTGCACGTGGACACCGCGCCCATCGCCTTCCTGCTCGGCACGGCGCAGTCGAACCCGGAGGCCGAGAGCCTGGCGGACTGGGAACGACGCTTCATGGGCTCGCCGCTCCTGCAGCGTCTCGATGCGGGTATCTGGCAACAATTGCTGAGCGCGCTCGCCGAACGGCCATTCGAGGAGGGCGAGCGGCTCGTGGCGGAGGGGAGCGCCGCACACGACTTTTTCGTCCTGAAATCGGGCCACGCGGCGGTGCTGCGGCGGGGCCGGACGATCGCGCACCTTGGCCCCGGCGACTTCTTCGGAGAGGACGCCCTGCTGTTGAACGGCCGGCGCAACGCCACCGTCGCCGCAACCCGGGCGGGGTCGATACTCCGCCTGCCCAAGGATCGATTCGTTACGCTACTGGTCGACAACCTGATGCGATTCGTCCAGAGCCCCGGCGAAGGGGAATGCATCGATGTCGGTGAAGAAGGCGCACTGGCGCGGTTGCGCGAGCAGATTCCCTCCCTGGACCCCGCGCGGCGCTACCACATCGTCGGCGGCGAACTGCGGGAGCGGGCGCTGGCCACCTTCATTCTCACCCACAAGGGGTTCGATGCCTGGCCGGTGGATTGACGGTCCACACCGGGGCTCCGCGCGCGAAATTCAAGGTAAGCTAACGGGGCGTCGCCCCTGCCCGACGAGACAGAGTGACCGGGAGGGGATATGACTCGTTTGACAACCTTGCCCGCGAACTAGAGGTTCAGCCGACGTGACCGTTCTCACCGACAAGCTGAAAGCCCGAATCCAGGATGCCTACCGCAAGTGGCTCAAGTCGCGCGAATTCGACCCCCGCCGCGGTCAGCGGGAGATGATTGCCGAGATCGCGCGTGTCTGTACGGGTTCAGCGCCGCGCATTGCCGCCATCGAGGCGGGTACCGGCACGGGCAAGACGGCCGCCTACTGCCTGGCAACCATTCCCATTGCCCAGGAACTGGAAAAGACCGTCGTCATCGCCAGCGCCACCGTCGCCCTGCAGGAACAGATCATGCTGCGCGACCTGCCGGACCTGGCCGCAGGCGCCGGGCTCGATTTCGACTTCGCACTGGCCAAGGGCCGGGGGCGCTATGTCTGCCTGAAACGCCTGGACGAACGGCTGAACCAGACCAGCGATCATCCGGCAATCGACGACGGGGCAGAGGATGCGGAGGACCACGATGCGGTCCACCGCGAAATTCTGGATGCCTTCACCACCGGGCGCTGGGACGGCGAGATCGACAGCTGGCCGAGGGGGATCGACGCAGCGGCCTGGCGGCAGGTGACCACCGACCATCGCGGCTGCACGAACAACCGCTGCACGTTCTTCCAGGCGTGCCCGTTCTTCAAGGCGCGCAACGGGCTCGACGGGGTGCGGGTGATCGTCGCCAACCAGGACCTGCTGCTGGCGGATCTCAACCTGGGCGGCGGTTATATCCTGCCTGAACCGGAGGAGTGCATCGTCGTGGTCGACGAGGCCCACCACCTGCCGGTGAAGACGCAGCAGCACTTTGCGTCGCGGGCCTGGATCAACGGCACGGCCGCCTGGGCAGACCAGGTCAACAAGGTGGTGGCGAGCCTCACCCAGCGCTTTGCCCGCCCGCCCGAACTCGAGGCGCTGGCGACCCGCATTCCCGCTGAGAGCGATGCCGTCAAGACAGCGATGCGCGGCCTCGGCGATTCGTTGGGCAGCCTGGATTTCACCGAGCGCCAGAACGGGCAGCTTACCTGCCGGTTTCGGCTCGGCGGTGTCGGCGATGCCATTGCCGATGCAGCCGGCGAGGCGGGTGTACAGGTAGCTGCCCTGGGCCGGTCGGTGGCCCGGGTGCATGAGATGCTCGGCCAGGTTGCCGACGGTGACCTGGCCTGGCCGCGCGCCGTGGAGGCGGATGACTGGTTGCCCGCCGTCGGTCAGCTGGAAGGGCGCGGAACGGCCGTGGAAGCGCTGCTGGACGACTACGCGGGGGCCCGTTCGGGTGCGGACGACGGGGTACGGTCTGCGCGCTGGGTCAATCGAACCGATCAGGACACCGAACTGATCAGCGCGCCGATCGAGCCGGGACGGCTGCTCGAGGATTGCCTCTGGTCACGGTGCTTCGCCGCGGTGACGACCTCTGCCACGCTGACCGCCGTCGGGCGTTTCGACCGCTTCCTCGAACGTGCCGGTATCGGTGACATCGAAGGCACCAGGATTCCGAGCCCGTTCGATTTCCCGAACATCGCCGTTCTGTGCGTGCCGGCGATGCGCACGGATCCCCGT
Organism: Pseudomonadales bacterium; assembly: GCA_963663395.1. Lineage (GTDB taxonomy): Bacteria > Pseudomonadota > Gammaproteobacteria > Pseudomonadales > Azotimanducaceae > Azophilus. The sequence goes on along the minus strand of OY760226.1, from coordinate 109,407 downwards.
GCCAGGGACGCGCACACCGCGGAGATTGCGGCGTTGCTGCCGGAGCTTCTGGTCAGGGAACAGAGCGCCCTGGTGCTGTTCACGTCCTGGCGGCAGCTCAATGATGTCAAGGCCGCGTTGCCGGCCGGGCTCGCCGATGCGTTGCAGATCCAGGGCGAGCGGTCCAAGCAGAGGATGCTGAAGCGCCATCGAACGCGCATCGATGACGGCGAGCCGAGCTACTTGCTGGGCCTCGCGAGCTTTGCCGAGGGCGTCGATCTGCCGGACGAATACTGCCGCCACGTGGTGCTCGCCAAGCTGCCGTTCGCGGTGCCCGACGATCCTGTCGACGAGGCCCTGACGGAATGGTTGGAGGAGCAGGGACGCAACGCTTTCATGGAGGTCTCGGTCCCCGATGCGGCGATGCGGCTGGTGCAGGCGTGCGGGCGCCTCATTCGCCATGAAGGCGACCACGGCCGCATCACCATTCTGGACAGGCGGCTGGTCACACGCGGTTACGGGCGTGCCCTGCTCGACTCCCTGCCGCCCTATCGGCTGGAGCTTCCCTGACGGCCCTTTTCGGGGCGCAGTCGCTATGAGTCTGCAACAGTGTCCTTGATCGACCTGCGCGAACGCCTTGCGCCGGAAGTGGAAGCGCACCGGTTCGAGCAGTTGCGCGAGGCGTTGCCGTCGGACGCCCCGGAAGACTGGCGAGCGGTGGCGGCCGTGGCGGCACTGGCCCTGGGCTCCCGGCGCGTGATCGGCATCTGCGGCGGCCAGGGGTCCGGAAAATCCACCCTGGCCGCCCTGATGGCCGAGGCGATGGAACTGGAGGGACGCAAGACGGTTGCCTGCTCCCTGGATGATTTCTACCTCACCCGTGCAGCCCGGGCGCACCTTGCAGACGCCGTGCATCCACTGCTGGCCACCCGCGGCGTACCCGGTACCCACGACATCGATCTGGCACGCGCCACCATCGCAAGCCTGGCGGCCGGAGCCCCGACCCGGGTTCCACGCTTCGACAAGGGCCGCGACGACCGGGCGCCGGAGGAGTCCTGGGAGACCGTGCGGAACGCCCGGGCGGTGGTGTTCGAGGGCTGGTGCCTGGGCGTTACGCCACAGCCCGAAACGCTGCTGCGCACGCCGGTCAACGAACTGGAAGCCCGCGAGGACCCGGGAGCGGCGTGGCGGACACACGTAAACGATGCCTGCCGGCAGTATGCGCCGCTCTGGGCGCTGGTGGACTGGTGGATCTACCTCGAGGTGCCCGACATGGCGTGCGTGAAGCGCTGGCGCACGGAACAGGAAGACCGGTTGCCGGCGCCCCGGCGCATGTCGGATGCGGAACTGGACCGTTTCCTGGCCCACTACGAGCGGCTGACGCTGTGGCTCAAGTCCCGGTTCCCCGACCGGACCGACTGGTACCTCGCCCTCGACGGGCAGCACCGCGTGAGTTTCGCCCGGGGCATCTAGGACTTTCCAACCCGGCGCGCCAGGACGCTGAGCGAAAGGAAAGCCCCGCGTGCGAACTCGCTGCCCGGTGCTTGCGCTTGTTCCAGAATGTCAAAAAAACTCGAATGGGGATTTTGTTCCAAGCGAGCCTGCGCTGTAGGAATATGCGATAGCGAAATTTCACTGTCGCGACTTCCTGCGGCGCAGGCTCTTGGCCGCCGTTCAGATTTCGTTCAGGAAAGCAGGGCTAATTTGCCGCTACAGACCCGCGAGGAGACATCGACATGTTCAATCTCAAGCAATCGGCCATTGGCGGACTGGCGGCGACTCTCCTGGTGTTCCCGGCTTCCGCCCTTGCCGGGACGGAATACGACTGGGCGCCGGTAACCGGCGTCACCCCCGTCTATGAAACCGTCACCCTCGTGGAGCCTTACGAGCAGTGCCGCAACGAACCGGTCGCCTACAGTAACGGGCGCGGCTCGGCCACGCCGCCCATTCTCGGCGCCATCATAGGTGGTGCGCTGGGCAACGCCGTGGGCCACAAGAAGCGCAACAAGCAGGTCGGCGTCGTCGTCGGCGCGCTGCTCGGCGGCAGCATCGGGGCCGACATCGCGCGCCGCAATCGCGGCTACGGCCACACCTCCTACCACACGCAACGGCGTTGTCATGTCGTCGAGCAGACCCGGCGCGAGGAGCGGCTCACCGGCTACGACGTGACCTACGAGTACGGCGGGACGACCTACAGAACGCGGATGCAGCGGGACCCCGGCGATTCCGTGCGCGTGCGGGTACGGGTCACTCCCGTCGGCTGAAACGGCAGAGTCCTATGGGACAGTACACCGGGGAGTACAATGAGCCCGATGTGAGGTGCGTGGGTGCCGATGGAAGCGTCGACTCCGAACAAGCCCGGTCTCGGGCCTGCCGGTGGGTGCGGCTCGGTGGCCGTCCCATACCGGCGTAACCGTCTCCGGTGGCGCGTGCGCCGGCGTTGCGGGGGCGTCCTGCTTGCGATGGCCGTGCTCGCGTTCGATGACGGCCTTGCGATCGCCTGGGGCGCTGAAAAAGCGCCCGCGGCAAAGCGCCTGGACGCCCGGCACCTGATGACGCCGGAGTCGGCGGCCGGCGTTGCCCGGCGCGAGACCGGCGGCCGCGTCCTTTCCGTGACCCCGCTCGACGGCGGGCAGCAGGGCTACCAGGTTCGGCTGTTGCTCGACGGGGGCCGCGTGACCACCGTCCTGGTCGACCCGCGGGGCGGTGTCCGCAGGCAACGCTAAACCTCTTGTTCGCAGATAAGGCTGTCAAATGAGTCAAACTCGCTCCCGGTCACTGATTTCTCGTCGGGCCGGGGGATCGGCCCAATAGGGTTTGCCGCATGCGTGTTCTGGTGGTCGAGGACGATCTGGCGCTGCAGGGCCAACTGAGCGGGCGGCTGAAGGAGGCGGGTTATGCCCTGGATGCCGCCGGCGACGGGGAGGAGGGCCTGTATTTTGCCCGGGAGTACGATTACGACGCTGCCGTGATCGATCTGGGTTTGCCGAAGCTGGATGGCAAGGAACTGATCGCCGCGATACGCGCCGAGGAACGGCGGTTTCCCATCCTCATACTCACGGCGCGCGGCCATTGGCAGGACAAGGTGGCGGGTCTCGAGGCCGGGGCGGACGACTACCTGACCAAGCCGTTTCACATGGAAGAACTGCTGGCTCGTCTCAACGCCCTGGTCCGCCGCGCCGCCGGGTACGCGACGCCCGTCATCCGGCAGGGCCCCCTGGCACTGGACACCGCGAAGAAGGAAGTGCGGCTCGACGGGGCGCCGGTGTCGCTGACCGCCTACGAGTACAATCTGCTCGAGTATCTGGCGCTGAATCCGGGCCGCGTGGTGTCGAAGACCGAGTTGACCGACCATCTCTACGATCAGGATTTCGACCGCGACAGCAACGTCATCGAGGTGTTCGTGGGCCGGCTGCGCAAGAAGCTGCATCCGGTGAATCCCATTCATACCGCCAGGGGCCAGGGCTATCGGTTCGGCCTCGAAGCCTGAGGCGCGCGGCTTCGGACCCCGGGTTCGGTAACGACGGGCAGGGCGGGAATGGGCGACAACGGCGAGTCGGGAATCCGGCCAGAGAACCGGAGCGGCACCCGTTCGGGACCCCGCATGCAGACCCGGCTGGTGGTCATCACCACCCTGGTGCTGGCGGTCTTTCTCACGTTCACCGGGCTGGTTCTCGACCGTTCCTTTACAGCGAGCACCCTGACCGGCGCCGAAGAGCAGATGCGCCTGGTGATCTACTCGCTCATGGGCGCCGCCGAGACCGAGGATGGCCGCATTGTCTTCCGGGAGCTGCCGGAACCGCGCCTGATGCAGCCCGAATCGGGCCTGTACGCGGCCGTCTCCGAGCTGGGGGGCGACTACCGCTGGCGCTCGCCCTCGGCGCTGACCAGCGCGGTCGAGTTTCCGGAACGAAGGGCGCCGTTCGGCCAGTTTCTGTTCGACCGTGACAGCACCTCGGCCCGATTCGTCCTGACCACGGCCGTCATCTGGGAAGAAGCGGACGAATCCACGCTCGTCTTTCAGGTGGCAGCGGATCAGGCGCCCTTCCTTGCCGCCATCCGCTCGTTCCGCCAGAGCCTTTATGTGGGTCTGACCGTTGTCACCCTGCTGGTGGTAGGCGTTCAGATCGTCGCCATCCGCTGGGGCCTGAAGCCGCTCAGGACGATGGCGGAGGAAGTCAGGGACCTCGAAGAGGGGCGGCGCGAAGCGTTGTCCGGCACCTATCCCGGGGAACTGCAGGGCCTGGCCGACAACCTCGGCCGCTTCGTCGCCCACGAACAACGCAGCCGGGCTCGCTACCGCAATGCCCTGGATGACCTCGCGCACAGCCTCAAGACGCCCCTGGCCGTGCTGCGCAACGGGCTGGGCCGCGCAAAAAATTCCGCCTTGCCGTACAGCGAGGCCCGGCCGGGGAGTACGGCGGCGCATTCCTCGCCGGATCGGGAAACTCGAGGTGCGCCAGCTAACGCGGAAGACCCGGCGCTCATGGCGGAACAACTTGATCGCATGGAACAGGCGGTGTACCGGCAATTGTCCCGGGCGACCGTTACCGGGCCCCTGCTGGTGGCGAGGTGGGTCGACCTCGGCCGTGTACTGCGCCGGCTCGGGCGAGCGCTGGAGACCGCGAACAGGGGCCGGGACGTTTCCCTGGACCTCGATCTGGTGGGCGACCTGGGGGTGCGCGGCGACGAGCGGGACTTCATGGACCTGTTCGGCAACATCATGGAAAACGCGTTCAAGTACACGCACAGCCGCGTACGGGTCACCGCCTCGGCGGATTCGCGCCCGACCGTCCGCATCGAGGACGACGGGCCCGGGATCGATCCGGACATTCGCGGGCAGGTGATCGACCGGGGAATCCGGGCCGACCGCGCGCAACCGGGCCAGGGCATCGGCCTGGCGGTGGTTGCCGAACTGACGGCGCTGTACAACGGGTCCCTGGAGATCGGCTCGAGCCCCCTCGGAGGCGCGAGCGTCGAAGTGACGCTCTGAGCGGCGGCCAACCGGACCCCGGAACCGTCGGGGCACTAGCAGCCCGTGGCAAAAGTCCGCCGGCATTCGAACGCCGCTGCATCCCGCCTGACTGCGTTATCGTGCGAGGTGTGCCCCCTCGCGCCCCTCTCGGTGCTTCGCCGGACTTTTGCCACGGGCTGCCAGGTGCGGCTAGCCCGCATCCGTCACCAACTCGACGGAGCCGTTTGAACCGGCTGGCTGAGGGCCGTTTGTTTGCTTGTTAGAAAGTGCCAGTGCTGTAAACGCATGCCTGTGCGGCGATATTGAGGCAATTTTGGCTCTCGGCAGGGTCGGAAACGTGACTGTGCCACGGCGGTGGCAGCCACGGGCTGTCTTTCAGGCGTGGGTCCTCCCCGGCGGGTGAGCCGGTCGGTGTGATGGGTCGGCGCGAATCCGGTTACGCAGGCGGGGCGCGGGTCGGTCCCCGACAGAGCGCGTTTGCGGCGGCCGTAAATGCGTCCCGGTAGGGGTAGACCGATGAGAACGACAACCAGACCTTGCGTGCGGTGATCCGCACCCGGGCTGCGACCTTGAGCAGTTTCACCCGAAGGGTTCCGCATTGCGCCCGGGCCCAGCGCGTGCCGGCCAGGCCCAGGCGCCGCAGGCCGTGCATGAGCACATAGGCGAAGGACGCAAAATACAGACGCAGTTGGTTGGCGCGCAGCGTCGCCGTGCTGGTCCGGTCGGCGAACAGATCGAGCTGACACTCTTTGATGCGGTTTTCCATGTCGCCACGGGCGCAATACAGTTGTTCGTAGAGTCGTTGCGGCCCGGCCACCGCCGGGCCCAGGCTGGTCACCACGAAGCGCGGGTTGGGACCCTTCGCCAGATGCTCGGCTTTGGCCACCACCCGGCGCGCGCGGCTCCAGGATGTTCGGGTCCGGTAGCGAAACACCCGGAACCGACGCGACGGCGCGCCCGTCGTCGCATAGCGGCTGTGGGACTTGTGCAGAGCCTTCTCGATGTGTCCCACCAGGCGCTCGTTGCGCGCCAGACCGAGCACATAGTCCACGTCGTTGCACTCGCACCAATGCATGATCGATTCCCGGCAAAATCCGGAATCGCCCCGTACCACCACGCGCACCTCGGGCCAGCGTTGGCGAATCCGGCCAACGATGCGGGTCAACTCCTCGACGCTGCCGACGCTGGCATCCCGGTTCGATGGCCGCAGTCGTGCGCACAACAGATGCTCGCCACAAAAGATGTAGAGCGGCAAGTAACAGTAGTTCTTGTAGTAACCATGAAAGAAACGCCCCTCCTGATTGCCGTGCAGCGGATCGTCCGTGGCGTCCAGGTCCAGCCACAGTTCTGCCGGCGCCTCGGTGTGGGCATCCAGGAACAGATCCACCAGCACCCGGTCCAGGGCATCCGCATCCGCCGCGATGCGGCGGTAGCGATCCCGGGCCGCATCCTCCGGCTTACCCAACTCCAGGCGGTTCAACGTGCTCGAACCCGCCAGTGCATACCTCCGATCCCGCTCCCGGGGTCGCTGCGCACCGGTCAGGTCGGCCTTGCCCGCCCAGAGCGCCAACAGGCTGTCGCCGCGCAACGCGTCGTGATCGTTGAGGTCTTCGTAGCCCAGGGCAATCCCACCCACCCGCTGGGTAACCATCTCCAACACCGAGTGTTCGACCTTCCTGGGGTCGCGATAATCGGTGAAGCAATCTGCGATGCGCTGCATCAGCCCCAAGCGGCGATCCACCTCGCGCAGCAGGATGGCGCCGCCATCGGAGGTGAGCCGACCGGCGTCGAAACGACCGACAACTTCGCGGCGGCCAAAGGCGTGAAATTCAAGTTGCCTGGGCGTACACTGTGTGTTCATGGGACCTCTTTGTTGGAATAGTGTAAGTAATTGAATCCACTCACATTATCCAATAAATCGAGGTCCCATTCCAGTTTAATGGTGAGATTTGCGGGCTAGAGGGCGAGAAACACCCCGGCAAGCGCTGCGCTCATCAGGTTGGCAAGGCTGGCGGCGAGCAGCGCCTTGAAGCCGAGGCGGGCCATATCCTCCCGGCGCCCCGGTGCGATGGCGCCGAGTCCCCCCAGCAGGATGGCGACGGAGCCGAAGTTGGCGAAGCCGCAGAGCGCGAAGGTAACGATGGCCCGCGTCGACTCGGCCAGTTCTTCCCGGTGGCGCAGAAAGTCCAGGTAGGCGACGAATTCGTTGGTGACCAGCTTCTGGCCGATGAAGCTGCCGGCCAGGCCGGCGTCCTGCCAGGGAATGCCCAGGACCCAGGCGATGGGTTGAAACAGCCAGCCGAGTATCTGCTGGACGGTCAGGTCGGGCGCACCGGCGAAGCCGCCGAGCCAGCCGGTCAAGCCGTTGAGGAGCGCGATCAGGGCGACGAAGGCGATCAGCATGGCGGCCACGGCGCCGGCCATCCGCAGGCCGGTCAGGGCGCCGGAGGCGGCCGCGTCGATCAGGTTGACGCTGCGCATCCCGGCATCCGCGCCGATTTCCCGGAAATCGTTCCTCGGCTCATCCACCTCCGGCATGACGATCTTCGCCATCATCAGCCCGCCGGGCGCCGCCATGAAGCACGCGGCGATCAGGTATTTCAGTTCGATGCCCATGGCCGCATAGCCGCCCATGATCGACCCGGCGATGGTGGCAAGCCCGCCGGTCATCACGGCGAAGAGTTCCGATGCGGTCATTGCCGGGACGAAGGGCCGCACCACCAGCGGCGCCTCGTTCAGGCCGACGAAGATGTTGGCGGCGGCGGTGAGCGACTCGGGGCGGCTGGTGCCGAGCACCCGCTGCAGCAGGCCGCCGATCAGCCTTACGATCCAGTTCATGACCCCGATGTGGTAGAGCACGGAGATCAGCGCCGCGAAGAACACGATGATCGGCAGCACCTGGAAGGCGAAGATGAACCCGAACGAGTCGGATGCCAGTTCCCCGAAGACGAATTCGCTGCCGGCGCGGCTGAACTCCAGCAGGCTGGCCACGCCGCGGGCGAGCGCACCAAGCGCCGCCTCGCCGGCGGGCAGGTAGAGCACCAGGGCGCCGAATGAGGCCTGCAGGGCGAAGGCGCCGCCGACCGTACGCCAGTTGACGGCTCGCCGATGTGCGGACAACACCCAGGCAAGCGCGGGCAGAACGAGGACGCCGATCAGGCCAGTCAAGTCATCGGTTTCCGGGCAAGGTGCGGTGAGCCTAACTTAGGAGCCTGCGCCGTAGGAAGCCGCGAAGGCGAAGACCCGATATCGCCGCGCTCTTGCGGGCGTGAATTCCTGGGGTGCAGGCTTCCATGGCACACTTTTTCGGAATTGGCTTTCCAAGCGCCGAGCGGGCGCGAGGTACGGTCCTCCTGCACGCTAAGCGAGCGCGCTGTCGGTGGATTCTTAGCGCGCTGAAGTGCTTTAAAGGTGCTGGAGGCCCGCACCTCACACCCGCTCTTGTCCCACAACCGAGCATCGATGTTCCCCGCGCTTTAGCGCGCCGCGTCCTCGTCCCGGCGCGCCGGGGCGGAAACTTCCATGGAACAGGCGCCAGCGTCCCGGCGCACTGCGTCGAATACTCCTGGCCCGCCCCGTGACCAACTTGCTGCTGCGGTCGCCACTTCTCGAACCAGACACCGAACCCGCATAATGGGCGCTCCGTCCACCAACGTTTTCGTGGGTATTCTCATGCGCTGGTACCACGGCTGGAATATTCTGGCCGTCGCCATGCTGTTTCAGGCCGTTGCGTTTGGCATCGGTATCTACTCGTTCACGTTCTGGGTGGCGCCCTGGTCGGAGGAATTCGGCGTGGGGCGCGGCCGGGTGATGTTGGTTTTCGTGACCCTGCAGGCGGCCATGGGCCTGCTTTCGCCGTGGGCCGGCCGGGCCGTGGATCGGTTCTCGATCCGCGGCCTGATTGTTACCGGTTCGCTGTGCCTGGCGGGTGGTCTGGCGCTGGCAGGGCGCGCGGGCGCGCTGTGGCACCTGAACCTGATCTACGGCACTCTGATCGTGGCGGGCATGCTGCTTGCCGGGCCGCTCGCCGGCCAGACCCTGGCCGCGAGGTGGTTCACCCGCCGGCGCGGCATCGCGCTGGGGGTGGTCACCGTGGGAACGTCCATCGGCGGTTTCCTGATACCCCCGCTGGTGACGGCCCTGCAGGCACAGGTGGGATGGCGCGCGGCCAATGACGTATTGGCGCTTTTCGTGGTACTGGTCATCGTGCCGCCCGTGTGGCTGCTGGTGCGCAACGCGCCCGCGAAGATTCACAAGGTGGAGGAGGATGGATTGCCCAGGCCGCCCCTGCGGGGGCCGGTCGCCGCCACGACCACCCGGCACATATTGAGTCAGCGGGTGTTCTGGCTCACCGTGCTGGTCTTCACGCCCATGGCCACTGCATTCGGCGGCGCGCAGCAGAACCTCGGCCCTTTCGCCGACGATCTCGGTATCGGCGCTCAGGACGCCTCCTACCTGGTTTCGGTGATGGCCCTGGTGATGATTGGGGCCAAGGTGTTCTTCGGTGCCATGGCAGACCGCTGGGATCTGCGCATCCTGTTCTTCCTCGCCATCGGCGGGCTCGGCATCGCCCTGGGTGCGATGCTGCTGCCGTTGAGTTACTTCGCGCTGCTCCTGGTCTGCGGCCTGCTCGGCTTCGTGGCGGGTGGGTTCCTGCCCCTGCTGGGCGCCATGGTCAGCCGGAATTTCGACATTCGGGCGTTTGGCCAGGTGATGGGAATGATCGGCCCGTTCACGACGCTGGCGGCGGTCGGGCCCTGGATCGCCGGCCAGGTGCGCGATGCGACCGGCAGCTACGACGTGGCCTGGCTGGGGTTGGGCGCGTTGTTGATTCCGAGCACCCTGGCGGTGTTGATGATGAAGCCGGGGAGACGCTAGCCGCGGCTCCTTTTCCGCGAACCGCCAACCATTTGCTGAACATTGTGTCGGCCTGAGACATCGACCATCATTGGGATACCGCCAGTCTTGCCATGGGAGGGCACCAAGTGAGCGGAACCGGCATGTTTTCCAGGATCATCAATCTGCCACTGCACTGGCAGATTGCAATCGCGCTGGCCCTGGCCGCCCTGACCGGCTGGCTGGCGGAAGAGTCGACGATGGTGTTCGGCGCCTCCCTGCTGGCGATCTTCGGCTTTTTCGGCGATCTCTTCCTCAATGCCCTGAAGATGGTCGTGGTGCCGTTGATCCTGTCATCGATCATCGTCGGTGTCGCCAACATGGCGAGCCAGGGCGCCTTCGGCCGCGTAGGGGGCAAGACGCTCGGCTTCTACCTGGTTACGGGACTGGTTTCGATTCTGACCGGCCTGGTGCTGGTCAATGTCATCGCCCCGGGTGAGACGGAGTCGGCCCGGGCGCTGGCGCTCGCCCTGCCGGATGCATCGCAGGTGATGGACAGGGTGGAAGGGCGCGGTACCGGCGACCTCGTGGAGGTGATCAAGCGGGCGGTGCCGTCGAACATCTTCCAGGCGGCGCTGGAGGTGCAACTGCTCGCGCTGATATTTGTCGGAGTGGTGTTCGGTTACTTCATGTCGCGGCTCAAGGGGCCGGCGGGGGAAACGCTCCGGAACTTCTGGGTGGGTGTGCACGACGTGATGATCATGATCACCATGTGGATCATGCGCTTCGCGCCCATCGGTGTGTTTGCTCTGGTGGGCAAGACGCTGCTCGTTTCCGGGTTCGCGGCGCTCGAGGCGCTGGGCCTCTTTTTCCTGACGGTGCTGCTGGCGCTCCTGGTGCACTTCGCGGTGTGGCTGCCGTTGCTGCTGCGGCTGTTCGCCGGCGTCCGGCCCTATGCCTACTACGGCAAGATCGCCCCCGCGCAGTTGACGGCTTTTTCGACGGCGTCATCGTCGGCGACGCTGCCGGTGAGCATGAATTCGGCGGAACAGGCCGGTGTCTCCAAGCGGGTGACCAGTTTCGTGCTGCCGCTGGGTGCCACGGTCAACATGGACGGCACGGCGCTGTACGAGTGCGTGGTGGTGGTCTTCATCGCCCAGGTTTACGCCCTTGTGTCCGGTGTGGAGTTTGGCATCGCCGAGCAGTTCATCGTCGTGCTGCTGGCGTTGCTCACCTCCATCGGCGTAGCGGGTATCCCGGCCGCGAGCCTGGTTGCCATCGCCCTGATCCTGCCGGCCGTGGGCCTGCCCGTGGAGGCGCTCGCCATCGTGCTGGCGGTCGACCGGATCCTCGACATGTGCCGCACCGCCGTAAATGTCACCAGCGACCTGACCATCACGGCGCTCGTGGCGCGCACGGAAGGGGAGGAACTGCCGGGGCTGGCCCGGGCCGCACGAGCCGAAGCCTGATCCGGCGCCCGGGGGATCAACGGTCGTGGGGCCGCGCCAGCTTCAGTAGGGCGCTGAAGAAGCGCTCGCGCAGCGCCCCGCTCGCTTCGCCCTTGGGGCCAAGGCGGCACCAGGTCTCGGCGAGTTCCGGGGGTTCCTTCTCGGCGGCGCGGCGGCCCATGCTCTGGTTCAGCGCATCTACCTGCACCTCGAGCCGCAGCTGCCTGTCGGCCGGCGGTGACTCGATGCCCGCCAGCAATTCCGCTTCCAGGGTGAGGCGGTGCAGCGCCTGGACCGGTTCGTCGCCATTCGCGGTGCGTTTTGCAAAAGCGGGCGTGGGCGGTTCGATGGCGCGACCTTCGGCTTCCGCCTGGCTGACCTCGACATCCCAGGCCTTGAGTTGCTCCAGGTCCCGGCACAGCACCTCGATCTCGCCCGCCAGTATGAGTTGGTTGTAACTCCGGGCGATTTCGTCGAAGCGCCTGTGCAGGTTTTTTTCCAGCCGGTCGGGCAGCCGGATGGCGTACAACTCGGCGCGCAGGCGGGACAGCGTGGCGCGGTCCGCTGTGGCGGGGTTGGCCGCCGCTACCGCTTCCTGCATGGATTCGCAGATGGCCTCGGCCCGGGCGATTGCGGAATCCCGGTCGCTGGCAGCCTGCTTGCGGCCCGAATCCCGGGCCTCGAAGATCAGGTCGCACTGTTCCCGGAACTGCCGCCAGAGTTTCTGGTCGGGCCCGCGCGGCGTCATGCCCACGTCGCGCCACTGGCGTTGCAGGCCTTTCGCCTCGTGAATCTTGTCAGGCATGCTGGCGTCACCGGCGGCGAGATTCTCCGCCGCTTCCACGATTGCCCGTTTGGCTGCCAGGTTGGCATCCCAGACCGTCTTGAGTTGGGTGAAAATGCGTTCCTGCAGTGCCTCGAAACGGGCGTCCAGGCCCTTGGCGTGCCGGCGGTCCACGGGATGACGCGCACGCCACTCGTCCCGGGCGGTACGCATGATCTGTTCCGCGGCGCGCATGTCGGCCGTTGCCCAGTCGACGTTGTCCAGGTACTCCTCGAGTTGCTCGCAGATATGCCGGCGTTCGGAGAGGTTTCGCTTGCGCAGTTCCGCTTGCTCGTTGAAGTGCGCCCGGCAGGGTTCGAACGCCCGCTCCGCATAGCGATTGAAACGGGTGTGCATGGACCGCGTACCGGAGTCGGAAACCGGGCCGAGCGCGTTCCACTCGGCGCGTAGCGCCTTTATGCGGTCTGCCTGGTCTTTCGCGTTGGACGGTTCTTCCTCGGCCAGGGCCTGCATGCTGTCCAGCAGTTCCTGACGCTTGGGCGAGGTGGCGAAAGCCTGCCAGTCCTGCAGTTCCTCGACCCGGGCCGCAGCGGCGAGCAGCGCCTTCCTGTGCCTGCGCACGATGCCATCCGGTAGGGAACGGGAGAGCTTGCGCGCCTGGCCAAGGGTGGTCCGGGCGGGTTTCAGGTGCCCGTCGGCGACGTTGGCGCCGGTCTTCTCGATGGCGGCGGCCAACTCGTCCTCCAGGGCTTTCTGGTGTTCGTTCGCGCGTTCGTTGAAGCGGTCGAGACCCGCCATGGTGTCGGCGACGGACTGCAGCGCCTGGGGCATGGGTGCCCAGTCCGGCCAGCGTACCGAGTTCGACTGGCGTTGCAGGTGGCTACGGGCCCGTGTCAGGTCGCGCTGCTGCTTCCATAGCGCCTGCAGGGCATCCGGGTCGTCGGGCCTGTCGTCTGCATCGGACGGCATGTCCACGCTCTTGAATTCGATGTCGTTCAGGCGCTGGTCGGCTTCGAGAAGTTCGCGGTACCTGTGACTCACCGTCTCGAAGAGGGTTTTCTGATCCTTGTCGGGTTGCGCGCGGTCGGCCTGGGCGAGCCAGTTGCCGGACAGTTCATCGTGCGTGGGCTTCAGCGCCGCAAGCGATTCGCCTGCGGACATGCGCTCGTCCAGGGTCTGCAGTTCAGCCGAAAGCACGTCGAAGCTTGGGGCATGGGTTCCGGTAATCTCCTCCCCGCGGGGCGCCGTATCGCCGGCGGATGCTGTTTCGTCGTCCGTGGCATTGGCGTCGGCGGCGGCCGCGGCCGCGGCTGCGTCTGCAGCCGAGTCTGCAGCCGAGTCTGCAACCGAGCCTGCAGCCAGGGCTTCAGCCGCAGCTTCCGTTTCAGCCGCAGCTGATGCTGCAGCCGCAACTGAGGTTGCGGTGTCAATGGCTGCCTGCCAGTCGTCGGTGTTCGGGATTTCCAATCCGTAGCGCTCCAGGGTCGCGGCCTGGTCGCGCACGCCGCGTGCGCATTCCGCCAGGGCGCGCGCCAACTGATGGCGGCGGCCCGGGGAGGCGCCGGTGGTTTCCCGGCCGAGGGCAGCCTTGAGTTCCTCGGCGCGCGTGCATAACTCCTCGACTGCCCGGCTTGACCCTCTCAGGTGTTCCAGTTCGTCGCGGGCGATTCGGTTGGCCTGCTTGTCGTGGTTGCGGGATTCGCGCTCCAGCGTGGACAGGCCGCGCTCGCCGAATGAACGCACCGCGCCCAACAGCGCCTCCCGATGCGCTGAGGGGCAGCGCAGGAACAGCACCGCGAGTTCCTCCGGCGTCGTTACTCCGCTCGCCGCTTCCAGGGCGGCTTCCGCAGAGGCGGCCGAACGCATTCGGGCGCTGCGCACCGCGGGATGGTCGGTGGTTGCGCCGAGAACGGCGAGCCGGGTTGCCGCTGCCTCGACGATTTCCGCATCGTCCAGCAATGCCTCGAGCAGGTGGCCGTCGTCGACCCACTCGAGCGCGGCCCGGCGTACACGCAGATCGGCATCGCCGCGCGCGCAGTCGGCGATCTCGTTGCGAAGTTTTTCAGCCTTGTCGGGCGTCAGCGCCGCGATGGCGCCGAGCCGCTTGTCAGCACGGGCTGACCCAAGCGGGTTCCTGCCCTTTAAAAGCGTGGATAGCATGGTCGTAGCGCCTCATGGTGTTTTCGGTTGTTGTTTTCCGGGTGAAGTTCGCTACAGACCGTTGTGTGTTCCGTCGCAGAGCGGCTTGCCGTTGCTCTGCTTGCAGCCGCAGAAATAAAGGGTTCGGTCCTTTTCCGCCTGATAGGCCACGGGCGTGAACCCGGTGCCCTGGTGTGAACCGTCGCAGAACGGCTGGTTGCCGCTCCGGCCGCAAGCGCACCAGAAATACTTCTCGCCGCTCTTGGCTTCGATGGGATAGGGAGCCTTTTGTGCAATACGGGGTTGTTCACTCATGATCGCGAGCCTCCGCAAGTCAGCATGTCGTTCGGGCCTGGTCCGGGAATGCCTCGTCCCGGTACCTGCGCGCGAAACAGGGTAGCGCAAAATCGCCTGAAGGTGGTGAGCCCGGCTTGGGTCGCAGCCCTTCCGGCCCCTTCCGGGCGTCCATCGCCCCTCAGGAGAACTCCCGTTTTTCCCACCAGGGAAAGAACTCCGGCATATCGGAACTCACACTGCCGCGGAAGGCCGGGGCGCGTTTCTCCAGGAACGCTTCCACCCCTTCTTTCGAGTCAGGGCCGCGTCCGAGGTGATAGACGGCCCGTGAATCCAGGTTGTGTGCTTCAACCGGGTGATCGGCCCCCAGCATCCGCCACAGCATGTGCCGGATCATGGTCACGGACAGCGGGGAGGCGTTGTCTGCGATCTCGCGGATGATGGCGCGCGCGGCGGGCAACAGGGCGTCTCGTGGGTGCAGGCTCTGCACCAGCCGGGCGTCGAGGGCTTCCTGAGCGCCGAACACCCGGCCGCTGTAGCACCATTGCAGCGCCTGGCTGATGCCGACAACGCGTGGCAGAAACCAGGTGGAACAGGCTTCGGGCACGATGCCACGGCGGGCGAAGACGAACCCGAACCGGGCATCGTCGGCGGCAATGCGCACATCCATGGGCAATGTCATGGTGACGCCGACGCCCACGGCGGGGCCGTTGATGGCCGCGACGATGGGCTTTCGGCATTCGTATATGCGCAGCGTCAGCAGGCCGCCGCCGTCGGCATGCAGGCCGCCCGGGCGGTCTGTTCGGGAATCGGCATTGAAGGTGTTGCCGCCCGAGCCCAGGTCGGCGCCGGCGCAGAAGCCGCGGCCTGCTCCGGTGACGATGATGCCGCGTACGGAATCGTCGGCATCGGCCACGTCCAGGGCGTCCATCATTTCGCGCAGCATGTCGCGGTTGAAAGCGTTCAACCGGTCCGGCCGATTGAGGGTAATGGTCATGATGCCGTCCGCGATGTCGGTGATAATGGTTGTGTAATTCATGGTGTAACCGCCGAAATTCTTGAGGGTGGCGCAATGGTGCCCGAGTGAAAGGGTCATTTCGAGACACGGACAACGCCTTTGCGAGACAGGTGCAGACGCTGGTGGACCGGCATTGGCCGGAGTCGGTGCGCTCGGACCCGGTATCCACGGCGGAGATTGGGGCACTGCTCGCGGGGCTGGAGGAAGCTCTGGACGAGATTCACGACGGCCGCGGCGGCGTGTTGGCGGACGACGCCGCTTTCAGGCGCAAGGCTCAATCGCTCAGGATCAGGTTGGAGGCGCTGAGGGCACTCGAACTCAGGGCGATGGCGGCGGCAGGGGCGGCGCTGCGCGAGGATGTGGCGGGCGTAGTACTGGATATTCTCTCTTCCGAGATGATCGTCGACATTCGCGCAGTCATGGTCGAGGCGCTCGGATACTACGCCCTGCCGATGCCGGACGAGCGCCCCGGCGACAACGAGGCGCCGCTCGGCGGCGCTTACGCACGTTCGGCCAGACAGGGTATGCTTGCCCGCTTGTTTGACTCGCCGGGGACTGCGGACGCGCAGAGAGACCGGTTGGCCCGGGTACTGCTCGAGGCCGGCAACCCCAGCGAACCAGGTAAGGGACACTGACATGGATTTCTCGTTTTCAGAGGAGCAGAACCTCCTTCAGCAAAGCATTGAGCGGTTTATCCAGAACGACTATTCCTTCGCCGCGCGGCAAAGCACCGTCAAGGAAGATCTGGGCTACGATGCCGGCAAATGGCGCACCTTCGCGGAACTCGGCTGGCTGGGTGTGCCGTTCCCGGAGGACGACGGCGGTTTCGGTGGCACCGCCATCGAAAGCATCATCATGTGCGAACAGTTCGGCAAGGGCCTGGTGGTGGAGCCCTTCCTGGCCACCGTGGTGCTGGCCGGCGGCGCCATACGCATCGGCGGCGACAAGGCGCAGCGTGCCGCCTGGCTGCCGGGAATCACCGACGGCTCGTTGCAGGCGGCGCTGGCGTATGCCGAACCCCAGGGGCGTTACAATCTTGCAGACCTCGTGACGACCGGAGAGCGGTCAGATGGGGGCTACGTTCTCAACGGCTACAAGGCGGTGGTGCTGAACGGACCCGCGGCGGATGTGCTGGTGGTTTCCGCCCGCACCAGCGGGGAACAGCGGGACGAAGAAGGCGTCTCCCTGTTCATCGTGTCCGCCGATTCGCCCGGTGTGAGCCGGCGCGACTATCCGACGGTGGATGCCTTCCGCGCTTCCGAGGTGACGTTGGATAACGTCCAGGTCGGCGACGAAGCGCTGCTCGGAGAGGCCGGAGCAGGCCTTCCGATTCTGCAGCAGGCTGTTGACGAGGGCACGCTCGCGGTCGGTGCCGAGGCGGTAGGCTGCATGGAAGTGCTCTACAAGGACACGGTGGAATACTGCAAGACCCGCAAGCAGTTCGGCCAGCCCATCGGCAAGTTCCAGGTGCTGCAGCACCGCATGGTGGACATGTTCATGGAGCACGAGCAGTCAAAGTCCCTCATGTTCATGGCGGCCATGCGCATGGACGAAGGCTACGGGCCGGAGGCGCAGAAAGCAGTGTCCGCCCTCAAGGTGCAGGTGGGCACCAGCGGACGCTTCGTCGGCCAGAACGCGGTGCAACTGCACGGCGGCATGGGCATGACCGACGAACTGCGCATCGGCCACTACTTCAAGCGGCTGACCATGATCGACACGCTGTTCGGCAACGTCGACCACCATCTCGAACGATTCGGGGCGCTTTAGCCGTGGCGCGCTGGGACCGGGCCGACACCGCGCCGGTCATCCCGGAGTGGTTCTTCGAGGCGGTCGAGGTCGAGAGCAAGGTGGGTTCAGTCGAGGTGGAAGACTGCGATGTGGTCTACCGCTCCTGGCCCGGCAAGGGCACCCGGGACATGTTGCTCATCCACGGCATGAACGCGCACTCCCGCTGGTGGGATTTCATTGCCCCGAAGCTCACCGACGCCTACCGCGTGGTGGCCATGGACCTCACCGGCATGGGCGATTCCGACTTCCGCTACACCTACGATGCGGCCACCTACGCCCGGGAGATCGTCGGCGTCTGCGATGCCGCGGGCCTTGATGACGACGTCATCGTGGTCGGCCACAGCTTCGGCGGCAACATGGCGACCAAGGCGGCCAACCTGTACCCGGGCCGGTTCGGGGCGCTCATCCTGGCCGATTCAGGGCTGCGCCATCCCGACGAACCAGTGCCGGACTACCCGCCCATGAGCGGCCGGGCCAAGGTCTATCCGGACCGGCAGACGGCGCTGGCGCGCTTCCGGCTGCAGCCGCCGCAACCCTGCGAAAACGCCTACATCCTGGACTACATCGCGCGGCATTCCCTGATGCCCGTGCAGGGCGGAGGCTGGGAATGGAAGTTCGATGAAGACCTGCCAAACGTCCTGAAGGATGCCGAACGTGCGCCGGAAGACTACGCCGGGCTGACGCTGCCTGTGGGGCTGATCTACGGCGCGGAAAGCAAGCTGTTCACCGAGAAGACCCGGGAGCATCTCGAATCGCTGATTCCTGAAGAAATCCATTCGGTTGCCATCGAAAATGCGCGGCATCATCTGTTTCTCGATCAGCCCCTGGCGTTCGTCGATGCGTTGCGGGCGCTCTGCGAAACCCTGTCGAGGGACGGGAAAAACTAATCCGCTATTCGCGCGAACAGGCCATTTCGGCAGGCAGTAGTCCAAGAGAGGTGCTGCGCGCTGCGGCGCCTGGAGTATCATGGCCGCGTGCTTGAGTTTCTCGCCGCACCGGTCGGCCGGTATCAAGCCGGCCCGAGTCCAGTTCCACTTGCGGATGCTGTCGATGTCAAAACACCCCGTGGTTCTCATCCTGATACTGATGCTGTGCGGGTCCCCCGCCTGGACCGAGGCGCCGGTCGTTACGGAATGGGTCGTGCCCTATGCGGAAACACGTCCTCGGGATCCGGGCGTGGATCAGGCAACGGGACGGGTCTTTTTCGTTGGCCAGACCGGGGACTACGTCGCGGCTCTTGACCCCGTCGAGGGGGCATTTCAAAAGTGGCCCCTGGAGCCGGGCGTCGGTCCTCACAACCTGATCGTCGCCGACAGCATTGTCTGGTATGCGGGCAATCGCGCGGCCCATATCGGCCGCCTGGACCCGGCGACCGGCGCCATTCGCAAGATACCCATGCCGGATGCGGCAGCGCGGGACCCGCACACGCTGATCATGGATGCCAACGGCGATATCTGGTTTACCGTTCAGGGCGGCAACTTCGTCGGCAAGCTGGAAACGGCAACGGACGATGTGCACCTCATACCCGTCCCGACGCCAGGATCCCGCCCTTACGGCATCGGGCTGAACAGCACCGGCGAGGTCTGGGTGACCCTGTTCGGCACCAACAAGCTGGCCCGCATCGACCCGGCCGCACTGACGCTCGAAGAAGTGGCGCTACCACGCCCCGGCGCCCGGCCGCGTCGCCTGGCGATTACCTCCGACGACCTGGTCTGGTACGTCGACTACGCCGAAGGGTATCTCGGGCGCGTTGATCCCGGCAGCGGCGAGATTACCGAGTGGCAGGCGCCCTCAGGCAATGAGAGCCGCCCCTACGCCATGGCGGCGGACGGCCGGGACCGGATCTGGTTTGTACAGACCGGCCCGCAACCCAATTTATTCAGCGGCTTCGATCCGGCCCTGCCCGGTTTTCTCGACGCGGTGCCGATCGACAGCGGCGGCGGCACGGTGCGGCACATGATTCACGACCCGGCGAGCAACGCCATCTGGTTCGGAACGGATGCGAATACCGTGGGACGCGCCACGCTGCCCGAGTAACCTCTACGGCCCCAGTTGCTCCAACACCTCGGGATGGCTTTGCACGACTCGGAGTAAGGTCTTCGCTGCCCCCCGCGGTGACCGCCTGCCCTGTTCCCAGTCCTGAACGGCGTCGATGGAAACATTGAGCAGCTTCGCAAATTCGCGTTGAGTGAGTTTGACCGACATTCGTGCGGAGATCGCCAGGATCTGTTCCTTTGTGTAGGTTCTGCCCTTCACGCCTTGTTTCATCTGCTCGATGGCCTCGAGCAACTCAGCGCCCGCGCTACTCATCATCCGATTGTCGTTCACGTTCGATTGCCTCTTTGATCAGCCTCAATTCGTGTGCCGGTACGGTTGCACGTTAGAAGCTGACCGAACGACGACTCAGGACGCCGCCATCAATCCCAGCTCAACGC
The DNA here is from genome assembly GCA_963663395.1 of Pseudomonadales bacterium. Taxonomy (GTDB): domain Bacteria; phylum Pseudomonadota; class Gammaproteobacteria; order Pseudomonadales; family Azotimanducaceae; genus Azophilus. The sequence goes on along the minus strand of OY760226.1, from coordinate 89,711 downwards.
CCCACCCGTCTGATACTCCGTAACCCGCGTCTCGAAGAAATTCTTCTCTTTCTTCAGATCCATGATCTCGCTCATCCACGGGAACGGGTTCTTTACGCCCGGGAACTGTTCGGCGAGGCCGATCTGGGCGAGGCGCCGGTTGGCGATGAACTGCAGGTACTCGGTCATCATGTTGGCGTTCATGCCGAGTACGCCGCGGGGCATGGTGTCCTGGGCGTACTCGATCTCGAGCTGGGTGCCTTCGAGGATCATGTGGCGCGTCAGGTTCTGGACTGCATCGTCCCACAGTTCCGGGTTTTCCAGCTTGATCTGGTTGATGACGTCGATGCCGAAATTAACGTGCATGGACTCGTCGCGCAGGATGTACTGGAACTGTTCCGAGGTGCCCGTCATCTTGTTGCGGCGGCCCATGGAGAGGATCTGGGTGAAGCCGCAGTAGAAGAAGATGCCTTCCAGCACGCAGTAGTAGGCGATGAGGTTCTCGAGCAGCGCCTTGTCTGTCTCCCGGGTGCCGGTGGTGAAGGTGGGATCGGAGATGTGGTGGGTGTGTTTCAGCGCCCAGGCGGCCTTGCGGGCCACGGAGGGCACTTCCCGGTACATGTTGAAGATCTCGCCTTCGTCCATGCCCAGCGATTCGATGCAGTACTGGTAGGCGTGGGTGTGGATGGCCTCTTCGAATGCCTGGCGCAGCAGGTACTGGCGGCATTCCGGATTGGTGATCAGGCGGTAGATCGCCAGCACCAGGTTGTTGGCGACCAGGGAATCGGCCGTGGAGAAGAAGCCGAGGCTGCGCTTGACGATGGTGCGCTCGTCCTCGGTGAGGCCGTCCTCGCCCTTCCACAGCGCGATGTCGGCGGTCATGTTGATTTCCTGGGGCATCCAGTGGTTGGCGCAGCCGTCCAGGTATTTCTGCCAGGCCCAGTCGTACTTGAAGGGCACCAGCTGATTGAGGTCGGCCCGGCAGTTGATCATGGCCTTCTGGTCGACCGTGACGCGTTCCAGGTTTTCCTGCCCGGCTTCTCCGGTCGATGCGACGATGGCAGCTTGCGCCAACTCGCGTTCGCTTGCGGGCTCCTGCGCAGGCGCGGCCTGGGTGCCTGCCGAAAGGCCGTTGCCGGTCGGGGCCTGCAACGACTCCGCATGCGGTTCCGGCTGTCCGGCGTTACTGGCAGGTGGCGCCGGCGCCGTGGCCGGCGGGGCGGTATCGGGTGGTTGGGGAGCCCAACTTTCGTTGGCGGGTTCCGGAACCTCGGGCTCGGTAAAACCCTGCATTGAGTCTGCAGGCCAGGCCCCGATTTCTCCATTGCCGTTACCGTTGCCGGCCGGCCGCGTAGAGGCTACGGCATCCTGCGGCGCGCTGTCGGGGAGAGGGTCGCCGCCGCGGAGAATCTCCGCGGCGTGCATGGCGCCCTCGGCAGGGGCTTTGGCCGTTTCCGTCGCGTGCTGCGGCGCCGCTTGCGCCGCTTCCTCTTCGTAGTCGTCCCAACTCAGCATCTCTGTCTCTCCTCTTACTTCGCGGATCAGGTTCCTGAACGAGTCAGGTTCGTACCCTGCATCGCCCCACTAGCCCGGTGGCCGCGGCCGCCTTATTGGCAGGCTTCGCATTCCGGGTCGTCGATGGAGCAGGCGGCCGGCGTCGGCGCTGCCTCGCCCAGTTCCTGGCCGGCATCAGTTGCCGCGCCGGGCGTGGGGCTGCCGGTCGCATTCGTTCCGGCCCCCACCGGGGCGGCCGTGGGCGCCGGCCCGCTCTGCACCGCGTTCAGGGTGCCGCGGTCCAGGGTGGATTTTTCGGTGCTGGTCGCGCCGAGAGACCGCAGGTAGTAAGTGGTCTTCAGGCCCCGGAGCCAGGCCATGCGATAGGTCACATCGAGTTTCTTGCCCGAGGCCTGGGCCATGTAGAGGTTCAGCGACTGGGCCTGGTCGATCCATTTCTGGCGCCGCGCCGCCGCGTCCACCAGCCACCGGGGTTCCACCTCGAAGGCGGTGGCGTAGAGCAGCTTCAGATCCTCGGGCACACGGTCGATGGGTTGCAGGGAGCCGTCGTAGTACTTGAGATCGTTGACCATCACCTGGTCCCAGAGCCCAAGCGACTTCAGATCGCGCACCATGTAGGGATTGGCCACGGTGAATTCGCCGGACAGGTTCGACTTGACGTACAGGTTCTGATACGTCGGCTCGATGGACTGGGAGATGCCGGTGATGTTGGCGATGGTGGCGGTGGGCGCGATGGCCATGACATTGGAGTTGCGCATGCCGGCGGCCTGCACCTTGCTGCGCAGCTTGTCCCAGTCGAGGGTGGCATCGAAATTCGCATGCAGGTAGTCCTTGCCCCGTTCGGAGCGCAGGCGCCTGAGCGAGTCGATGGGCAGCACGCCCCGGCTCCACAGCGACCCGGAGAAGCTCGGATAGGTGCCGCGTTCCTTCGCGAGCTTCATGGAGGCCTCGATGGCGAAGTAGCTCACCGCTTCCATGGAACGGTCGGCGAACTCCACCGCGGCATCGGATGCATAGGGGATGCGCAGCTTGTAGAGCACGTCCTGGAAACCCATGATCCCCAGCCCCACCGGCCGGTGTTTCATGTTCGAGTTGCGTGCCTGGTCCACCGAGTAGTAGTTGATGTCGATCACGTTGTCGAGCATGCGCACGGCCGTGCGCACTGTCTTCTTCAGCTTCTTCATGTCGAGGCTGCCGTTCTCGACGTGCTGTACGAGGTTCAGGCTGCCCAGGTTGCAGACGGCGATTTCCTCCGGCGATGTATTGAGGGTGATCTCGGTGCACAGGTTCGAGGAGTGCACGACGCCGATGTGCTGTTGCGGCGAGCGCACGTTGCAGCTGTCCTTGAAGGTCATCCAGGGATGGCCCGTCTCGAACAGCATGGAGAGCATCTTGCGCCACAGGTCGCTCGCCTTGACGCGCTTGTGCAACAGGCCCAGTGCCTTCGCGTTTTCTTCGTAGTGCTCGTAGCGCGCCTCGAACGCCCGGCCGTACAGGTCGTGCAGGTCCGGCACCTCGTTCGGGGAGAACAGGGTCCAGTCGCTGTCTTCGCTGACGCGCTTCATGAACAGGTCGGGAATCCAGTTGGCCGTGTTCATGTCGTGGGTGCGCCGCCGGTCGTCGCCGGTGTTCTTGCGCAGCTCCAGGAACTCCTCGATGTCGAGATGCCAGGTCTCCAGGTAGGAGCAGACCGCGCCCTTGCGCTTGCCCCCCTGGTTGACCGCAACCGCGGTGTCGTTCACGACTTTCAGGAACGGCACCAGGCCCTGGGACTTGCCGTTGGTACCCTTGATGTAGGAGCCCAGCGCCCGTACCGGAGTCCAGTCGTTGCCCAGCCCGCCGGCCCACTTCGACAGCATGGCGTTGTCGTGGATGGCGTTGTAGATGCCGTCGAGATCGTCGGGCACGGTGGTGAGGAAGCAGGATGAGAGCTGCGAGCGCAGGGTGCCGGCGTTGAACAGCGTCGGCGTGGAACTCATGTAGTCGAAGTTCGACAGCAGGTTGTAGAACTCGATGGCGCGCCGGGTGGGGTCGTCTTCCTCCACGGCGAGGCCCATGGCGACCCGCATGAAGAACACCTGGGGCAGTTCGAACTTGACGTTGTCACTGTGGATGAAGTAGCGGTCGTAGAGCGTCTGCAGCCCCAGGTAGGTGAACTTCAGGTCCCGGCCGGCATCGATGGCCGCGCCGAGAGCGTCGAGGTCGTATTCGAGCAGGGTGTGGTTGACGAGCTCGAGTTCGACGCCCTTGTGAACGAACGCCGCCAGCGCCCGCGGATAGACGTCCTGCATCTGCGCCTGTGTCGCCGAATAGTCGCCTTCGGCGGCTCCGGGAGCCCGCACGTCCAGGAACCGCAGGGCTTCGCTGCGCAACTGATCGAGCAGCAGCCGCGCGGTGACGGAGGAATAGTTGGGCTCTTCCTCGACCAGCGTGCGCGCCGTCATGAGCAGCGAGGTGCCGACATCGCGTGCCTTGATGCCGTCGTACATGTTGGCCAGGCTTTCCTCGATGATGCGCTCGCCGTCCACATCGCCGAGGCCCGCGCAGGCCTCGGCCACGATGGTGCGAATGCGGCTCACGTTCAGCGGCTCGACGCGGCCGTCCTCCCAGGTTACCGAGATGTCGGCCCGCTCTTCGGCCATGGCATCGGCGCCTCTCGCGGCACGGATGCGGGCACGCTCCTCGCGATAGAGCACGTAGTCACGCGCCACCTTGTGTTCGCCGGAACGCATCAGGGCGAGTTCAACCTGGTCCTGAATCTCTTCGATGTGCACGGTGCCGCCGGAAGGCAGCCGCCGGCGGAAGGTGCCGCTGACCTGCTCGGTCAGCGCCGCCACCACTTCCCGGATTCTCGGCGATGCGGCAGCCGTGCCGCCTTCCACAGCGAGGAAGGCCTTGGTCATGGCGATGGCGATCTTGTCGTCGGTATAGGGCACCACCTCGCCGGTGCGCTTGATGACCTTGAGCTGGCCGGGCGCGGTGGCGGCGATGCCGGGCGACAGGGTAACGGGGGGCGTAGCGGGCGTGGACTCGGGGCTGGATTGCTGGGCGCTGGGCTGCATGGTCTCGGCTGTCTCCATATCTCGTTTAACCACTCACGAGAGGCCGGCGCTGCGCAGCGGGCGGGCAATTCCGCACGCGAGGCCCCGAAATCGGCAACCACTACAACTTGTGGTCGCCAAGCCGCCAATTTTGTGGCGGCCGACACCCCTCCTCGAGTGCGGCGGACCCTCATGCGACCAGCCCGATCAGCCGGAAAACGGGCGCCCACCGATGTTAGGGAGCGCACTGCCCGGCCATCGACTGCCTGCCGGCCCTGCGTTGCGAAACGCCATATGTTGGGTTTGGCACCGCACCGATGCACAACATAATGCGCTTTTGGTGGAATTGCAAGAGGATAACTCCGGGGAAAAGCAGGCTGGAAACCTGTGGAAAAGCAGCCCGAAACCTGGGGATTGTTCGACCCGGTTGCCGCCGCGCCGGGTATCGCCGGAACGGCCGCAGCGGCAGGGCTGACGCTTACCGGCCAACCACTATATATTGTGGTTGTCAAATTCCATTAGAAGGAACCCATGAGCCTGATTCTCGCCATCGATCAGGGAACGTCGAGTTCCCGGGGCATCGTCTTCGATCTGGCCGCCGGGCGCATTCTCGGCGACGGGCAAAGGGAGTTCGCCTGCCGCTTTCCGCGGGACGGCTGGGTCGAGCAGGACCCGGAAGCCGTCTGGAGCACGACCCTGTCGGCCTGCCGGGAGGCCATCGAGAATGCCGGCGCCGCCGGTTCGGACATCGAGGCCATCGGCATCACGAACCAGCGGGAGACCACCCTGGTCTGGGACCGCCGCACCGGCGCCTGCGTACACGACGCCATTGTATGGCAGGACCGCCGCACGGCGGACCGCTGCGAGCGCCTGCGGGCGGATGGCCTGGAAGAGCATGTCAAGGCCAGTACCGGGCTGGTGGCCGATCCGTACTTCTCGGCGACGAAGCTCGCCTGGCTGCTGGACGCCGACCCCGGGCTGAGATCGAGGGCGGCCGCGGGAGAACTCTGCTTCGGAACCATCGACACCTTTCTGCTCTGGCGGCTGACCGGGGGGCGGTCGCATATGACCGATGCCACCAATGCATCGAGAACCATGCTGTTCGATATTCACCGTCAGTGCTGGGACGAGGAACTGCTCCGCTATTTCGACATACCGGTGGAAATGCTGCCCGATGTGCGCGACAGCGCCGCCGATTTCGGCGTCACGGAGGCAAGCTGGTTCGGGGCGTCCATACCCGTCAGGGGCATTGCCGGCGACCAGCAGGCGGCGCTGGTGGGGCAGGGCTGCTTCAACGAGGGCGCCTGCAAGGTCACCTGCGGCACGGGATGCTTCGTCGTCACCAACACGGGCACCCGTGTGTTGCAATCGGCCAGCGGGCTGCTCTCCACCGTGGGCTATCGCCTGGATGGGCAGACGACCTATGCCCTGGAGGGCAGCGTTTTCGTCGCCGGTGCGGCGATCAAGTGGCTGAGAGACACCCTGGGCATCATCGCATCCGCCGCGGAGACCGAGACCATGGCCAGGGAGACCGGCGCACACACCCACGGTGTCTACGTCGTACCGGCATTCACCGGCCTCGGCGCGCCCCACTGGAATCCGGCTGCGCGGGGCACCATTACCGGCCTCACCCTCGACAGCACGCGGGACCATATCGTCACCGCCACCCTGCAGAGCGTCGCCTACCAGACCGCGGAACTTCTGGAGGCCATGGCCGGGGACGGCGCCGTGGTGGAATGCCTGCGCGTGGATGGCGGCATGGCGGTCAACGACTGGCTCTGCCAGTTCATGGCGGACATTCTGGACGTGCTGGTGGAAAGGCCGCCGTTCGTCGAAACCACGGCCCTCGGCGCCGCCGCCCTGGCGGGGTTGGGAGCCGGCCTGACCGCAAACCTGCACGAGCAAGACTGGGGGCTCGACCGCTCTTTTGCGCCGGAGATGTTTCAGGACCAGAGGCAAGCGCTGCTGGACGGCTGGCGCACCGCGGTACGGCAGACGCTGGCCGGCGCCGGTTAGCCGGCGGAGATGGTTGGTTTTTCAGGCGCTGCGACCAAGGCGATGACCTGCCGGTTGCGTCCGAATGTGGTGCTTGTAGTATGGGTGGTCGTAATCAGAGGGTCTGTCAGACAGTTGATGCGATCAACTCAAGTGACGTGCTGGCGTCGGCGCAATGCCCGCCGTTGAAGCAACCGCGGAGGGCCTGGATTCCGTATTGGAGGAGATCCGGGAACTTCAATTGGAGCCGAACGCGGCGCAGCTTGATGCCAAGGGCCTCACGGTGCTGCCGCCGGAACAGGTGGCGCCGCGCGAGTTCACGGTTCGGCTGCGCGATGCCGTCCTGAAGCTGGCCGAGCGCCGCACCGGCATCCGGCCGGATTTCGAGAACGGCAGCACTCACGCCAATATTCCGGCCACGTCCGGGCAGACCGGCGAAGCCTGGATGTGGCACATCCTGTTCGACGACCCCATCTTTGCAGACGCACTCATGAACCGCGCGTGCCTGGCCATGGTGACCTACCTGGTCGGATACAGCGCCAAGCTGTCGAACAGTTCCGCCCTGGTGAAGGGCCCGGTGGATTGGGAAGGGCCGCCGCGCCCGCTGGGTCTGCACAACGACAGCCGGGGCGTGCCGGCGCCGCTGCCGCCGTACTCGCAGTTCGCGAGCGCCACCTGGGCGCTCACCGACTACACGCTGGAGAACGGCGCGCTGGGCTACCTGCCCGGCAGCCACAAGCTGTGCCGGCAGCCGACCCCGGACGAAGCGATCGACAGGGTCGTCCCGGTGGAAGCGGAAGCAGGGTCGCTCATCGTCTGGCACGGCAATACCTGGCACGCACCCTTTCCGCGGACGGCGCCAGGCTTGCGGGTGTCGATGCTTCTGTACTTCTGCCGGGAGTACATGACAACGCAGGAACGCTACCGGGAGCGGGTGCCGGAAACGATGCTGGAACGCTATCCGCCGCGTTTCGGGACGCTGATGGGGCTGGAGGACGGCTACGGCTGGGCGGACGAAGGGCCGGACGTTACGCTGCTGCGCAAGTCCCGCTCCGGTTACAGCCAGCATTCCTGACCGGGTGATGCGCGGGGTCAACGGAAAACCGGTTGTCGTTCGCAGACATGGCTCGACCGCCACAGGCTTGCCGGGATGTGCTCGTTTCCCTGCGCGTCAGCGGGCGGGCCGACGGGCTAGGGTTGGGGAAACTCTGCCGGCAGCTTGAAACAAGGCAGATTCACAAACTCCAGATCGGAAGGGAGGATCGATGATTCACAAGGGATCCGTTCAGACAGTGCTCGGGCCGGTGTCGCCGGAAGCCCTGGGCCTGACGCTGCCGCACGAACACGTGCTGGTGGACATGACGCTGGGCGCCTGCTCAGCGGAAGCGTTGATCGACCAGACCGAGTCGGGCAAGAAGGCGGCGAGCGTACCCGAGGCGGGTTGGGAAGCCGGCGAAGACGGCCCGGGAACCGCGGCCACCTGGCGGGAGAAGTGGAACCAGCCCATCTGCCTCGAGAACCGGGGCGACGTGGCGCGCAACTGGTTCTACTACGGCGACTACAAGATCTCCGACATCGAGGACGTGATCTACGAGGCCAACCTGTTCAAGCGGCACGGCGGCGGCTGCCTGGTAGACCAGACCTCAATCGGCCTCGGCCGCGACCCGAAAGGCCTGCAGCAGGTATCCCGCGCCACCGGGGTGCACATCGTCATGGCCACCAGCTATTACACGCAGGAATACCATCCCGGGCACGTTGCCGAGCTGGACATCGATGCGCTTGCCGGGCGCATACTCCGCGACCTGGACCAGGGCGTGGCCGGCGGCGTCCAGGCCGGCATAATCGGCGAGGTCGGCCTCGGCACGCAGATCCACCCGGACGAAGAAAAGGTGCTGCGCGCATCCGCCCGGGCGCAGCGGGCGAGCGGCGCACCGCTGAGCGTGCATCCTGGTTTCGGCCCGGATGCCATCTGGGCGGCGGTACGGATACTCCAGGACGAAGAAGCGGACCTTTCGCGGGTGGTCATGTGCCATTGCGACCACCGCCTGGCGAGCCGCCCGGCGCCGAATTCATTCGATCCCGAACCCTTCCTGGAACTCGCCACGACGGGCATGTACCTGGAATTCGACTGCTTCGGCTGGGAGGAGTCCTACCGCCAGCGCGGCAACGTGGACGCGCCGAACGACGCCATCCGCCTGAACGAGATCATGGCGCTGGTGGAAGCGGGGTATTCATCGAAGGTGCTGATGTCCCACGACATCGCGCTGCAGCACTGGCAGCGCAAGTACGGCGGCCACGGCTGGCAGCACATTCCGGAGTCGGTAACGGCGCTCATGCGCTACAAGGGCTTCGAAGAGGACCTGATCCGGCAGATCATTATCGATAACCCCCGGGAGCTTCTGACGATCGTGTAATTCCCGGGGTTGGAGTCCACTTAGTGCATCACCCGGTACGAGTGTGATGGCTCGAGTAGCGGTGTCACGCGCATGAGGCGCACCATGGCCTCGGAGCCTTGATTGGCTACGGAATAATTTGCACCGGGTAGGGCTTGGGCGGCGCCGCGGGGCTTAGTCTGCGCATGTCCGGAATGTGGGACGCAAGGGTCAGCTGCCGATTGCCCGGGCTCGGGTGCGTGCTCAGGAACTCGGGCTGCCGCGAACCGCCGTGCCGCTGCATTTTCTGCCACAGGGTCAGGGCCGCGAGGGGCTCGTATCCTGCGCTCGCAGCGATCTCGGAGCCCATGCGGTCCGCTTCGGACTCCGCCGTCCGGCTGTTGGGCAGCTGGATGGCGAGTACGGCCGCCAGCGCGGTACCCTGCAGCAGGCCTTGATGTCCCGTGACCGCGCCGACAGTGCGTGCGCCGAGGTTCTGCGCGAGCGCCATCGACATGCGTTCGGCGGTGTGGTTGGCGACGGCATGGGAGATCTCGTGGCCCATCACCTGTGCCAGTTCGTCATCGGTGAGGTCGAGCCTGTGGACGAGCCCGCTGTAGAGGGCCATGCGCCCGCCGGCCATGCACCAGGCATTCACCGTCCCGGGCTCATCGATCAGCGCGACGCTCCAGCGCCACCCGGCGGTGTGCGGGTACCGCCGTACCGTATCGGCCACCAGCCGGCCGGTGACGACGCTGACACGGTCCGCGAGCATCGGGTCTTTGAGCAGCTTGTTCCGCCGCTCCAGTTGCCGGACGGTGGAGATATAAGCCACGCGCGATTCGGCGATTGCGGTATCCGGGGAAATCAGCATGAACTGGCTGCGGCCGGTGGGGCTCGTGGTACACCCGGCAACCATGAGAACAAGGAACGCAAAAGCTGTCAGACGACGGGGCACGAATACCTTCCGTTGCATGGGCCATTGTCGACAAACGGGATGCGAATTTGCAACCGGCCCCGGCGGTTGTGCACCGTGCCGCGTATATTCGTTGCCGGGCTCAGTTCAATCCCGCCCGAGCCGCCACAGCGATGCCAGGTTGTTGCGCTGCATGTCCGAAGAGCCGCCGACGATGGGCATGCTGAGCAGGTCGCGCACATTGCGCTCGATATCGTAGCCGTCGGAGAGCGCGTAGGCGCCCATCACCTGCTGGCAGGCCAGCGCGATCTCCACGCCCGCGTCGGCGCAGAAGAGCTTGGCCATGCTGGTCTCCACCGCGCAGGGCCGGCGCTGGTCGGCGAGCCAGGCGCTGTGATAGAGCAGGTGACGGCAGGCCTGCAGCCTGGTTCGGGCAGTGACGAGCTTGTGGCGGATGGCCTGGTGGCCGGCGATGGGCTTGCCGAACTGCACCCGCTCCCCGGCATAGGCCCAGGCTTCCTCGAGGGCCGCCTGGGCGATGCCGAAGGCCACCGCTGAAATTTCGATCTTCTCGACGTTCAGGGCTTCGCCGGCCAGGAGCTTCCAGCCCTGGTTCCACATCTCCTCGCCGCCGACGATTGCCGTCGCGGGTAACTCCACGTTATCGAAATAGACATCCGAAGAAAGCGTATAGCGCAGGTTGACGTGCTCGATGGGCTGCATGGACAGGCCCGGGGAATCGATCGGCACCAGCAGGAACGACAGGTTCCGGTAGCGTTCTTCGGCGGGGCCGGAACGCACCAGGCAGTAGATGTAGTCCGCGAAGTCCGCGCCGGTGCACCAGCGCTTGGCGCCGTTCAGCACAATGGTATCGCCCTGCCGCTCGGCCCGGGTTTCGACGCTGGCCAGGTCGCCGCCCACGTTGGGTTCCGACAGCCCGTAGGCGAAGGTGATCTCCCCCCGGGCAAGGCGCGGCAGCAACTCGCGCTTCTGCGCCTCGGAGCCGTTTTCGGCAACGTTGATGCCACCGTAGAAGGCGGTGTGGATGAAAGGGCCGGCCAGGAAGGGCCCGGCCCGGCATAGTTCCTCGATGACGGCGACCGCGGCGAGGATGTCCCGGCCGGAACCGCCGTACTTCTCGTCGATGGTGAGCCCCATGATGCCAAGGTCGCACAGCTTGCGGTGCAGGTCGCGGGGAAACGTGTGGTTGCGGTCCCACTCCAGGCGCTTTTCCCTGGGCGCCTCGGTTTCCACGAAGCGTTGCAACTGGCGGCGCAGTTCGCCGATGTGTTCCGGCTCGTCAACAAAAGTCTGCAGGCTGATCGGTCATTCCTCCATTCAATATGCGAGGGGCGTCTTCTTGCGCTCGCATGGACCACTTTATCGGAATTGGCTTTCCAAGCGCCGAGCGGGCGCGAGGTACGGGCCTCCTGCACGCTAAGCGAGCGCGCTGTCGGTGGATTCTTAGCGCGCTGAAGTGCTTTAAAGGTGCTGGAGGCCCGCACCTCACACCCGCTCTCATCGTACATCCAACCGTTGTTCCCTGCGCTTTAGCGCACCGCGTCAGCGCCCCGGCGCGCCGGGGCGGAAACTTTCAGGGAACAATTCTCCCGGGATTCCGGCGTTATTCCCCGGTGAATTCCGGTTTGCGCCGCTCGACAAAGGCGGCGACGGCCTCCTTCCGGTCGGCGCTTAGATTGGTGAGTATCTCGTAGGCGAGGGCCGGGTCGGCAAGCCGGGCGGCCAGTTCCCGCAACGGGATGTTGGTGACCGTCTTGGTCCAGCGCACCGCCCAGCGCGGATTGCCGAGAATCTTGCCGGCGATTTCGTCGACCTTTGCATCGAGTTCATCGGCGGGTACCGCGTAGTTGACGAGGCCGAGACCGGCGGCTTCGGCCGCGGTCAGCAGGTCGCCGGTGAGCAGCAGTTCCTTGGCCCGGGCGAAACCGATGAGCTGCGGCCAGATGATGGCGCCGCCGTCTCCGGCCACCAGGCCAACCTTGATGTGCGGGTCGCCGATGCGGGCCGTATCGGCGGCAATGATGATGTCGCTCATGAGCGCGATGGTGGCGCCCAGGCCGGCAGCGGCGCCGTTCAGCCGGCAGATCAGCGGTTTCTCCAGGTCGAGGAGAGAGGTCACGATGCGCTTGGCTTCCGGGGCGATGGCGCGAAAGGTTCTCGGATCCTCGATATGCTTCTGGAACCAGTCCATGTCGCCGCCGGCGCAGAAGGCCCGGCCGGTGCCGGTCAGTATGACAAGGTCGCTGTCTTCGTCGTCCTGGGCGTCCAGGAACACCCGGGCCAGTTCGTGGTGCATGGTGCTGTCGACGGCGTTGATCTTGCCGTTGTCCAGGGCAATTGTGAGGATGCGGCCGTTGCGGCTGATGCGCATGCGTTCGTAGGTGCTGAAGTCCATGTTCTTTTCCTGGAATCGTGGGCGGGCTGCGGCTCGGGATGGCGGAAACTCAGATCGGGGTTCCCCAGGTGTCCTTGTAGAAAAGTTCGGCAACGGGCATTCGGGCGGTTGGCCCGTAGCCGCCGGCCACCGGGTAGCCCATGGGCACGTGGGCGGCGGTATACCAGTCGGCATCGATGCCGAGCAGTTCGCGCACGGCGGGTTCGTCCATGCAGAGCAGCGTGGTCAGTACGCATCCCACCCCCTCGGCCTGGCAGGCGAGCATGAGGTTCTGAACCGCCGTGTAGACGGAGCCGCCGCCGACCACCGACACCCGGTCCTGCCCGGCATCGGTGACCGCCATGAATTTTGGGTTGAAGCAGACGACGGCGACGACCGGGCAATCTCCGAAGTGCGCGGCCAGGTGGTCGCCCGCGGCGATGGTGCGTTCTTCCTTGAGACGCCGTTCCTCGGGTGCGTCGACGAAGCGTTTCCGGTAGATCTTCGTGAAATTGTCCCAGTGCACCGTGTATAGCTCGCCCAGGCGTTCCTTGGTCGCCCGGTCATGCACCATGACGACCCGCCAGGGCTGCCGGTTGCCGCCGGTGGGTGCCCAGGCGGCGGCCTGCATGATGCGCTGCAACACATCCTCCGGGATTGCGTCCGGCCTTAGCCGGCGGATGGCGCGCTGATTGCGCATGAGGTCGTACAAGGCATCGGTGGACATGAAACGGGCTCCCTGTCGGTGGTGCCGAGAGACTAGCGCCTAACAGCCTGTGGCGAAAGCCCGGCGTCGTGTCGGCCGGATGCACGCGGACTGTCGCGCCGCGCCGTCAAGCCGCTGCACGTGATGAACGGGCCGTTTGCGGCCCGGCGCCGGTTCCCCCCGGGCGTTCAAAAGGTTTACATTTAAATCCACCCTTGAGGACGGAACGAGCGTGGAAGGCATCAACGAAGAGAAGGTCACAAAGTGGCTCGTCGCGCACATCGAGGATCTGGAGCCGCCGCTGGAGTTCTCGCTGATCGCCGGCGGCCATTCCAACCTGACCTACCGCTTCGTGGACCGGGCGGGGTCCGCCTGGGTGCTGCGGCGGCCACCGCTGGGCCATGTGCTGCAGAGTGCCCATGACATGGGCCGGGAGCACAAGATCATCTTCGGGCTCAGGGACTCTGATGTGCCCGTACCGGGGGCGCTTGCCCTCTGCCGCGATACCGACGTGAACGGCGCGCCCTTCTACATCATGGCTTTCGTCGAGGGGGATGTGCTGCATGACGCCGCGGCGGCGAGACAACTGGGCGAAGACCAGCGTTTCGCGATTGGCACGCATGCCGTAGAGGTGCTTGCCCGGCTGCACAACCTGGAACCGGATACCGTCGGCCTGGGTGACCTGGGGCGCCGGGAAGCTTACCTGGCGCGCCAGATGAAGCGCTGGAAGCGGCAGTGGGAGGCATCGAAGACCCACGAGATTCCTGAAATGGAAGAAACGGCGCGCATCCTGGAAGAGCGGATGCCGGACCAGGTCGGCTCGGCCATCGTGCACGGCGACTTTCGGCTGGGGAACATGATTGTCGGCGGCGGGCGCGTCCGCGCCGTACTCGATTGGGAACTCTGTACGCTGGGCGACCCGCTGGCGGATGTCGGCTACCTGCTGAACTCCTGGATCGCTCCCGGCGAGGACGAGGCAGGGGAAGCCACCACCGCTGCCGGTGGTTTTCCTTCCCGGCAGGCGATCAGCGACCGGTATGGGCAGATGACCGGGCGGGACCTGGGTGGCATCGGCTACTACCGGGCCTTTTCCCACTGGCGCCTGGCGGCGATCGGACAGGGCGTCTACAAGCGGTATCTCGTCGGAGCGATGGGAACGCGCGATGACTTCGATCTGGAGACCTACAAGAGCGGCGTCGCCGTGCGCGCCGGGGTTGCGCTGGAATTACTGTCTGGCGGCGACTGAACCGGCCAGGCCGGGCGTCTTGCGGAGGGTGTGGAAAAAAGGCGTGTCAGAAAGGGGGATATTCTGAAAGCAACTTCTCTTCTGGGGGGAAGGACACTTGAAAGGGAGGACTGCGTCGAAGTTGCTGGCACGCCTTGTAACTGATTGGGGAGGGATTATGTACAGTACAAAACCTGCCGTCAACCCCTATTTTTGAATTAATTTGATTTTTGTACGGGTTTTGTCCGGATTGGGCCCAATCTAGCCCGCCAGCAACTCTTCAGCATCGGCCATCGCCTCCAGGGCGGCTTCGAGCTGCGCCCGGGCATGGGTCACATCGCCGTGGATGCGCTCGTGCAGGGCCACGGCCCCGGCGGGGGCTTCGTCGGCCTCCTGCCAGGCCAGGGTGTACTCGGCAAAGGCGTTCAAGCGGGTAATCAGGTCAACAAGGTGCCGGGGCGACTGGCTCGGATCGGTGGCACTGGCCGCGATGGCGATCAGTTGCTCGTCGGTGAACCGGCGCGGCGCCGTGCGCGCGGCCCGCAGCGGGCGCAGTGAACCGGCAAGGCAGGCCTGTTCGATTTCCGCCCAGCCCGCCGGCCATTGCAGCGCCGCGACGCCGCGGTCCCGCACCCGGTTCAGGTGCTTGTCGGTGGCGAACTGGTAAAGCGCGACTACCCGCGCCTCGGGAAAGGCTTCCTCAATCTGTTCAATGGGTTGTGTGCGAAGCACCGGCAGTTGCACGGCGATGACGTCTGGTGCCGGAGATGCGTCGGAGTGGGCGACGAAGGCGTTCATGTTGGCCCAGCGGGCCGTCACTTCGGCGTTGGTGTCGGATGCGTGCTCGAGGACGAGCAGGTTCGGGCCAATCAGGCCCACGCGCGGCCGGTAGGCGGTAATGCGATGGCTGGCGCTGAGCCGGCCCGCCAGCTGCTCGTCGGAAAGGTCGACGAGGCTCGAGATGGGCTGACCCTCGTCGATGAGTTGCTTCATGCGTTTCAGCCGCTCGAGCTGGGCGCGATCGTAGAAGCGGGTCTTGCCGGCGCGGTGGGCGGGCGCCAGGCCGTAGCGGCGGTCCCAGGCGCGCAGACGCTCGACCGCGATGCCGGTGAGGCTCGCTACCGTTCCGATCCGGTAAAGGTCGTCGTCAAGCTCCATACAAGGTCGCATTGACCAGTACAACAGGTGGACAGATTCTACAGCTTCAGGAACGGGTGTCCAGTTGCCCCAGGGGCGCACCCGCAACCGGGGGCGGTTGTTTGGTCAATTCGGGTGCAGAAAAAGAGAAGGCGTGGCGACAGACCTTGTGGGGTGCTGTCTTCGCGGTCAAGGGAGGAAGGGGAGAGAGAACCGCGCCACGCCTGTTTCTCCGACCAGGACTTTGAAACAAAGCCCATGAGCGAAGCCGGGCATTGTACGAATTTAGACACTCGTAGCAAGAAAAATTCCACGAAAATTTGTTACGTTTCGTTTCCGGGCGAATTGCGGTGGCTTCCAAGTTGCTGCCACGCCTTCCGGAGACTGCCCGAGGGGCGCACCGGACAAAGTGGCGGAACGGCTTCTGGGGCTATGCGATTCCGCTGCTATTGACTGCCGCAGTAGTTCATTCATGAACAGGTCGGGCTAGATAGCTGCGGCGGGATTGGGGAAAAGGCAGAATGCGCGCTTCGCGAACTGTCGCCGGACCATTCACCGGGCGCCGAGGCCCGGGCACCGAGGAGGAGACATGCAGAACAACCTGGGCCTGTTCCTGACCAAGCGGGCATTTCTCAGCCCGCACAGGGAGGCGTACGTCGACAGTCATGCCGATCTCAGGCTGACGTTCGCCGAACTCAACGAGCGCAGCAACCGGATCGCGAACGCCTTTGCCGAGGCCGGGGTTTGCAAGGAGGAGCGGGTCGGCCTGCTGCTGATGAACAGTGCTGAATTCATGGAAGCCTATTTCGGGCTCGCCAAGATCGGCGCTGTGGTGGTGCCGCTCAACTGGCGGCTGGTGGCAGATGAACTGGAGTTCATCCTGAAGGACAGCGGCACCACCCGGCTCATCTTCGGCGAGGAATTCATCGATACGGTGGGCGACCTGCACGGGCGCGGCGAGAAGACCGACATCCGGCAGTGGCTGCAGGTCGAAGGCGAGGCGGATATCGCCTGGTTTGCGGAAAGTTACCAGCGGTTCCGGGATGCCGGAGCGGCGTCGGAACCGGAAGTCGGCGCTGCTGACGACGACATGCTGTACATCATGTACACCTCGGGCACCACCGGGCTGCCCAAGGGCGTGGTGCATACGCACAACACATCCGTCTGGGCCATTCTCACCATTGCCGCCAACACCCACTACCGGGAAGACGATCGCTTTCTAGGCGCACTGCCCATGTTCCATGTCGGGGCCCTGACCCCCTGCGCCGTGAATGTCTACCGGGGCGCGACTTCGGTTGTCATGCGCAGCTTCACACCGCAGCTTGCCTGGGAACTGCTCGAGCGGGAACGCGTGACAATCGCGCTGATGGTGCCGGCCATGCTGAACTTCATGCTGCAGGTTCCGGACTTCGAGCGGTTCGATTACTCAAGGTTGCGCTGGATCATGACCGGGGCCGCTCCGGTGCCGGTATCGCTCACCCAGCGCTACATGGACCTCGGAATCGGCGTCCGGCAGGTTTACGGGCTCACCGAGACCTGCGGCCCGGCCTGCCTCATGGACGCGGAAGACTCGCTGCGCAAACCGGATTCCACGGGCAAGTCGTTCTACCACACGGAGGTGCGGGTAGTGAACGAGGCGGGCGAAGACTGTGCACCGGGCGAAGCCGGCGAGGTGCTGGTGGCCGGCGCCCACATCATGCGCGAGTACTGGAACCGCCCGGAGGCAACGGCGGAAACCATCGTCGACGGCTGGCTGCACACCGGCGATGTGGCGACCATGGACGAGGAGGGGTTCGTTGCCATCCAGGACCGCATCAAGGACATGATCATTTCCGGCGGCGAGAACGTCTATCCCGCCGAGATAGAGGGGGTGCTGGTGACCCATGCCGACATCGTCGACGCCGCGGTGATCGGCCAACCCAGCGAGACCTGGGGGGAGAGTCCGCTGGCGGTGGTGGTCAGGTCGTCCGAGGGGCTCACCGAAGCGGATGTGTTCGACTACTGCCAGGGGCGCCTGGCCCGCTTCAAGCAGCCCAAGGGCGTGGTGTTCACCGACGAGATTCCGCGCAATCCCAGCGGCAAGATCCTCAAGTTCATGCTGCGGGATCAATATCCCGGGCCGGCGCCGGTCTGAATTCGTGGAGCTCGATGAACTCGAACGGCGCCTGGGGCCGTTCTGCGAAGACAGGTACGGAAATGGGGCCCGGGTCTTCGACGTGGTGAATATGCCCGGGCATGCCGGCTTCGCGTACGGTTTTCGCGTGGAGCACGGGGGCGATGTCGAGTCCTGGTTCATCCGCCTGCCACCGCCGAACGTCAACTGGCGGGGAACGGCGGACGTGCTGCGGCAGGTGGAGGTACTGAACGCCCTGGACGGCACCGATGTGCCGCACTGTTCGGTCAGGTGGTCGGGCGACGACCTGGATTGGTTCGGCTGCCCCTATTTCGTGGTGCCCTGGCTGGCCGGGGACGTCTTGCGGCTCGGCCCGGGAGAATGGGGCGCCGGCCTTTCGGAAAGCCGGTTGTTCGACCTCGGCCGGCAGGTGATGCAGGCATTGGCCGGCATACACCGCCTCGACCCTTCCGTAACGCCCTACCTGGGCGATGCGGTGCCCTTCGCGGACGACGTGGTGCGCTGGGACCGGTTCTACGAGCGCGCGGCGGACCCGGAATGCCTCAGCGACGTCCCGGTCGTGCGGCGGAAACTGCTCGACAACATCCCGCAGAGCGCGCCGGTCGGCGTCTTTCACGGCGACTTTCAGGTCGCAAACCTGTTCTGTTCCACCGACACTGCGCGGCTCAGGGCGGTGATCGACTGGGAGCTGACCGGCATCGGTGCGACCCTGAACGACCTGGGCTGGATGGTGACCTTCAGTGACCGGGAGGCCTGGGGCGGCGAGCGCAGGCACCGTCCGATGTTCCTGGATCCGGATGCCCTGATCGGCCTGTACAGCGAGGCACAGGGCGAGCCGCTGCCGGACGTCAACTGGTTCCGGGCGCTGGCTGCCTACAAGTTCGCCATCATCACCGGCCTCAACTTGAGTCTCCACCGGCGCGGCAAGCGCCCGGACCCGACCTGGGAGGAAACCGCCCTGTCGATGACGCCGTTGATCGACCGGGCCAACGAGTTGCTGGGCTGAACGGCAGCAGTCCGGGTCACCGCACTGCAAATGGCAGGATGCGCGCGACCGGTGCACAATCACTGTCTGACGACACCGCTCGGAAGGGGAATCGGTCATGAGAGTGAGCAACGCCACGCGGGCAGCCATTGACCTGACGCGTGCACCTTCGGCATCAGCCGCCGGAGAGGCGTTTGCCGCCGTCAGGGCATTGGGGCTGGATCAGCACCTCGCCGAGATCGAGGGGCTCGGCTTTACCGTCATTCCGCCGGAGCTGGCCGGGACACGCCGGCTTGCGGCACAACTGCAGCAACGCATCTGCGAAATCTCTGAAGAGACTCGCGGGCAATGGCCGGACCTGGATGCGGGTACGACCCATGCTCACCCGGTTGACCCGGTGGAACGCCAGGAGTTTCTGCTGGCGAAAGGCAGGGTGTTCGAACAGGCGCTGATGAATCCCGTGGTGCAGGCCATGGTGCGCTACCTGGTGGGCGACGATGCGGTGCTGTCGACCTGCGTCGGGCGCATCCGCGGCCAGGGCCCGCTGCCGCTGATGCTGCACACCGACCAGGCCTTTCACCCGGCGCCGCTGCCCCTGGTGTGCAACATCAACTTCCTGCTGAGCGACTACAGCCGCGAGAACGGGGCGTTGTGCTTCGTTCCGGGCAGCCATCGCCTGCTGCGCAACCCGTTGCCGGAAGAGAACTTCTACCTGGGCGGCCTGGACCGCGCCGGTGCAGAGGCCGCCGTGGCCGCGGGCGAGCCCGTCGAGGTGCGCGATGCGCCGGGCCTGCACGTCGTGGAAGCGCCCGCCGGGTCGCTGGCCGTGTGGCCGGGCAACACCTGGCATGGCGCCCTGGCACGCTCGGCGCCGGGCCTGCGTTTCAGCCTGATCCTGTATTTCTGCAACAAGTGGCTGCGTCCCCAGGAAGCGTACCGCGAATGCCTTGCCCAGGAGATCCTGGACCGCAACGGCGAGCAGTTCGCACGCATGGTCGGGTCCGACATCTTCTACGGCTGGGGTCCGGAGGGCACGGAGTTCGATGCCCGCAAGGCCTTCATCGCGGCGCGGCGGCGTGTGGGCACGGTCTAGAGTCGTGTCCCGCATGGCGAACTACCGAAGGGCGCGTCCAGCGGGAGACGGTCGGCTTTGCGATCTCTTTCGGGCTGTTCCGATGACCCGGTTGACTGCCGTGATGTTCCGTCTTGCGCTGGCGATGGTTGCTCTCCTGACGGGTGCAGCCACGGCGGGAGAGCCGAACGGGCCGGCGCAACCGGTTCACTGGCCGACGCAGGTCTACTGGGGCGACACGCACCTGCACACGCGGTTGTCCATGGACGCGGGCGCCATGGGCACGGTGCGCACGCCGGAGGATGCGTATCGATTCGCCCGCGGCGAGCGAGTCGTCTCGACGAGCGGCGTGCCCGCTCAATTGTCCCGGCCCCTGGATTTCCTGGTGATTGCGGATCACTCGGATGCTCTGGGTACCGTGACGGAAATCATGAACGGCAATCCGTTCTTTGGCACCGACCCGAAAGTACGGCGTTGGCAGGACATGATCGCATCGGGCGAAAGCTCGCAACTGCTGGCCGCGGTCTTCGAAATTGTCGGCGCTTTCGGAGCGAGCGAAGACCTTCCGGGGATTCTTCTGGACGAGTCCTTCGCCCGCCGGGTCTGGGATGACTATACGGCGGTCGCCGACCGATTCTACGCACCGGGACAGTTCACCGCGCTGATCGGCTACGAGTGGACCTCCATGCCCGACTGGAACAACCTGCACCGGGTGGTGATCTATCGCGATGGGGGAGAGACGGTGCGCCAACTCATGCCCGCCCGGGTCGCCGACGGCATGGACCCGGAGGACCTGTGGCGGTGGATGCAGCGCTACGAGGCGGAAACCTCGGGCCGGGTGCTTGCCATCCCGCACAACGGCAATACCAGCGAAGGCCTCATGTTCGCCACAAAACGATTCGACGGCAGCCCCATGAGCGCCGGGTATGCCCGCACCCGCAGCCGCTGGGAGCCCATCTACGAGACCACCCAGGTCAAGGGCGACAGCGAGACCCACCCGCTGCTGTCGCCCAACGACGAGTTCGCCGACTACGAGACCTGGGATGACGGCAACTTCCACTACGACGGCGCCGACCCGGCGACCCTGGCGGGCGACTACACGCGTTCCGGCCTCAAGCGCGGCCTCGAGATCGCGGGCCGATTGGGCATCAATCCGTTTCAGTTCGGTCTGATCGGTTCCACCGACTCCCACACGGGCCTGGCCACGGCGGACGAGAACAACTTCTTCGGCAAGTTCGTCTACGGCGAGCCGGCGCCGGAGCGATGGCGGCCATGGACCGCGAACGCGAAACGAATCGGGTGGGAATACGTCGCATCGGGGCTGGCCGCTGTCTGGGCAACCGGCAATACGCGGGAAGCCCTGTTCGATGCCATGTTACGCCGCGAGGTCTATGCCACCACCGGGCCGCGCATCCGCCTGCGCCTGTTCGGCGGATGGGACTTTCTGGAAGAAGACATCGGCCACGGGGATCTGTCTGCAGTTGGGTACGGCAAAGGCGTTCCCATGGGCGGCGAACTGTCCGGCGCCCCGCAAGGCCGGGCACCCCGCTTCCTGGTCGCGGCGGCCAAGGATCCGGAGAGCGGCAACCTTGACCGCATACAGATCGTCAAGGGCTGGCTGGACGAGGACGGCAATGCCCGGGAACGGGTCTTCGACATAGCCTGGTCGGATAACAGAGAGCGCGGCGCCGACGGCAGGCTGCCCGCCGTGGGGAACACGGTAGATGTGCCGCGGGCGACCTGGACCGACAGCATCGGGTCTGCGCAGTTGGCCGCTTACTGGTTCGATCCTGAATTCGATTCCGGCCGGCCGTCATTCTATTACGCGCGCGTCATCGAGATTCCCACTCCCCGTTGGACCGCGTACGACGCCAAAACCTACGAACAGACTCTACCCGAGACAGTGCCGATGACCACGCAAGAAAGGGCATACAGTTCACCGATCTGGTATATGCCCTGACGCGCCGTGCAGGAGCTGCACGGCAGTGGGTAAGGTCGTTCGGCTGCTGTTTGCGAGCCGCGAAAGACTCGTTGATTGAAGCCCGTGTCGGCGGTAACCCGAAGCTCGGCGGTCACCTCAGAAGCGGTACGTGCTTGAATCCGACATAGGGGTAGAACAGCTTGTAGAACTGACACTTGACGAGCTGAACGCCCGAGGGCTCGCCGAACTCCCCGAAAGCCGCCGACTCCGCGGCCTCGGTATTCTCGAAGTCGCAAAGCGTAAGGCACTGCGGTACGGCGTGATCGCTGTTGTGTGCCACCCGCGGGTGCGGATAACCGGGCGCGGGCCGGAAGTGACGCGAGGCCACATGCCCGGGCAGGTCGGCCAATTGGGCGAGAAACGATTCCCGCAACCAGGCATCGTATGATGGCGCCTGTTCTTCCGGCATGTCGTGGCCGATGACGAGCAGGTACTTGGTGAACGGCGGATCGTAGTCGTCGTGGAGGCTGAACTCGTGCTCGTAGGAGGCGGAGACCCACCGCGCTCCCTCGACATGCAGCGCCTCGCCGGTGTTCGCATCCTTCGACTCGGCGATGTTCGAGGCGACCAGCGCCTTCGCCTCGTCCGAGAGCAACACCGAGTTGTCGCGCTGATCGCTCAGTGTAAAGTACTTGTGTTCGCCGGCCAGGCCCAGGTTCGACACGCCTGGCACGATCTCGAAGCGGCGCCATGCGAACACCCCGTTGAGCCGGAAGCGCTCCGGGCCGTGCTTGGCGTTG
The DNA here is from genome assembly GCA_963663395.1 of Pseudomonadales bacterium. GTDB lineage: Bacteria > Pseudomonadota > Gammaproteobacteria > Pseudomonadales > Azotimanducaceae > Azophilus. Next base: position 67,518 of record OY760226.1, on the reverse strand, counting down.
TACCAGAGATTCCACCAGTACTCCTTGACCTTGTCCGGCGGCGGGTCGATCCAGACGGTCGATACGGTTCCTATGTCCATGTACGATTCTCCTGGCGATCTGACGTTGGTCAGCGGGCGCGGGTTGTTACATTGTTCAAAAGAAGGGGAGATGCTCAGCGATGAAAGCATTGTACGTGGTTGCAGGGCCGGAAGGGGGCAGGTTCCGGTTTGACGAGGCGCCCATGGCCGATCCCGGGCCCGGGCAGGCCCGGGTCCGGGTGCGCGCCTCGGGCCTCAACCGCGGGGTGGTGATGTTCCTGGCGGCCCAGCGCGGCGACGGCTCAAGGGTCTTCCCCATGGGCATCGTCGAGTTCGCCGGCGAGGTCGATGCCCTTGGCGAAGGCGCCGAGGGCGTATCGGTGGGCGATCGCGTCATGGCGCGGGGGCCGGGCGGCGCCGCCGAGTTTGTCAACATCGATGCCCGGTTCCTGGTGCCCGCACCGGCCGATTGGTCGTGGGAACAGGCCGCCGCCGTCCCCAACGTATTCGTCACCAGCCACGACGCGGTCGTGACCAACGCCCGGCTGCAGCCGGGTGAGTCGCTGATGGTGACCGGCGGCGCCTCGGGGGTTGGAACCGCCACGCTGCAGATCGCCGGGTTGCTCGGCGCCGGTACGGTGATTGCCACGACCCGTTCGCCCGGCGCCAGGGGAGAAGCCCTCGAGCAACTCGGTGCCGACCTGGTCGTGGACACGACCCAACCCGATTGGTCTGGGGTTGTGCGCAAGGCGACCGATGACAAGGGTGTCGATGTGGTCATAGACACGGTGGGTGCGCCGCTGCTGGCTGGCAGTCTGGATGCCATGGCCCTGTGCGGCAGGATGGTCAGCGTGGGCCGCACCGGCGGCACGACGGATGAGATCGACCTCGACCTGGTTGCGCTCAAGCGCCTGCAGCTTATCGGCGTTACCTTCCGTACCCGGACCTTGGAGGAAGACATCGCCTGCAGCAGAAGCTTCGCCGAAGACCTGCTGGGCGCCCTGCAGGACGGCCGGCTGCGGCCTGTGCTGCACGAGTCGTTTCCCTGGGAGGAGATCGAGGCCGCCTACGCGTCGATGGCCGAGGACAACCACATCGGCAAGATCGTCGCGACCCTGTGAGCCAACCCGGCGCCGCTGCACCGGGGACGCGGCGGCGCCCCGGGCTTCCCTTCCACACCAAATTGTTCTTCGGCATGGGCCAGATTGCCGAGGGACTGAAAAACAGGACCTTCGAGACTTTTCTGTTCTTCTATTACGTGCAGGTGCTGGGCTTGTCACCGGGCCTCGCCGGCCTTGCCATGCTTATCGCGGTGATCTCCGATGCGGTGACAGACCCGCTGGTGGGATCGCTCACCGACGGCCATCGCTCGCGAATGGGGCGCAGGCACCCGTTCATGTACGGCGCAGCGCTTCCCCTGGGGCTGCTGTTCATCGGCATGTTCAATCCTCCCGATGCGCTCGGCGAGCAGGGCCTGTTCATCTGGTTGACGGTGGGTTCGGTACTCGCGCGTACGGCCCTGAGCGTCTACCACGTTCCGCACATGGCCCTTGGGGCGGAACTCAGCAGCGACTACAACGAGCGTACGACCGTGGTCGCCTACCGCTCCTGGTTCCAGCTCGCCTCCGCCTGGTCGGTGACGCCGCTCGCCTTCGCGCTGTTCTTCACCGCGCGGCCCAGCCACGACAACGGTCAGCTCGATCCTTCCTCGTACTTCGGGTTCAGCCTGTTCTTCGGCATCATCATGGCCACAGCAATCCTGCTGACGGCGCTGGGTACCCACTCGCGCATCTCGATGCTTCCACCGTCACCGCAGAAGACCCGGCGCCTGGGCCCGCGGCGGGTCGTCACCGAGTTCAGGGAAGCCTGGCGGAGCCCATCCTGCCGGGTGTTCGTCTGCACGCTGCTGGGGCTCGCGATCGGCACCGGGGTGCAGCGTGTACTGGAGCTGCACATGCTCACTTACTTCTGGCTGCTCTCCCCGGAGCAGATTCGCGACGTCGGCGTGGCCGGCCTGCTCGGCGCGATCGTCGGCGTTCCCTGCTGGGCGCGGCTCAGCCGTTACCTGGGCAAGAAGTGGACGCTCATCCTGGGCAACATCATGTGGATGGGGTTTCTCACCCTGCCGCCTTTTGCGGCCATGCTCGGCGCGTTCCCCGGTCGGGAGAGCACGCTGTACATTCCCCTGCTGGTTGCCAGCATGGTGCTGGCGGCTTTCGGCAACGGCGGAACCTTTGCGGTGGGGGGTTCCCTGGCGGCGGACCTGGTGGACGAGCATGCACTGGCGACGGGCGAACGCCGGGAAGGGATGTTTTTCGGCGTCTTCGGATTCTGCGGCAAGGCCTCGCCCGGCATCGGCATCTGGCTTGCCGGGCTGGTCCTCGAGTGGATCGATTTCCCGACCGATGCGGCTCCGGAGGCGGTCAGCGAGCTGACCGTCAATCGCCTGGTGTGGGTATACGGCCCCACCGTGTTCCTGTTCGTGCTGCTGACCACCCTGCTGATGCTGCGCTATCGGATCACGAAGGAGTCGCTCGAGGAGATTCAGGTCAAGCTGGCCTCCAGGCGGCTACCGCACATGAATGGGCCCGGCTAGCAGCCCGTCCCGTGGAAAGAGTCCGGCGTAGCACCATTCGAATGCCGGCGGACTCTTGCCACGGGCTGCTAGGGCCGCTCCCGGTAAGGTTTCATGCCGAATGCCAGGAGCCCTATGCCCACCGGGGTGAGCACGGCGGTGACGATGGCGAGCGAATAGCGCAGCGCCTCGTCGTAGCCGAACACGTAATCGGTGATCAGGGCCACCAACGTGGGCCCGAGCGTGTAGCCGAGCAGCACCGCGAACAGGATCTTGATGGCAGAAACCTGGGCGCGCATGCGGTTGGGGGCCACCAGTTGCAGGATGGTGGGCGCCAGTCCCTGTGGAAACGACAGCAGGAAAGTCAGTATTGCCAGCATGATCACGGCGGAAGGCACGTTCGGCGCGAGCGGCGTCAGAATGCCGAAAGTCACCATCACGCAGGCGCCGATCACCGAAGCCCGCAGTTCGGCGTCGCGGTGGCCGCGCCGCACCAGCCGTTCGGCGAGCCAGCCGCCGGCATAAGGGCCCAGGCTACCGAATGTGAGCAGACAGATGCCGAAGATGACGCCGGATTGGGCGATGCTGATTTCGTAGGTGCGGCGCAGCCATTCGGGAACCCACACCAGGTAGGCGCTGATCACCGTGCCGAGTGCCAGGTAGCCGAGGAAGTGCGCGAAGATGAGCCGCTTGTTGGACTTGAAGAAACCCCACAGTTCGGCCCAGGGAACCGACTGCGGCGTCGCTGCGTGAATGGTTCCATCGGCGCGGTGTTCGCGGCGGGGCGGCTCCTTGACTGTGACCATGAACGCCAGTACGAGCAGGCCCGGCAGCGCGACGACGAAGAAGGTCAACTGCCAGGGATACAGGGTGCCGACCAGAGGCAGTTCAATGGTGCCCGCCTGGCTGACGGCGCTGATCACGGCGCTTCCGGCGAGCATGGCGAGCCCGGCGCCGACGTAGAGCCCCATCGCATAGACACCGATCGCCTTGGCCAGCTTGTTGGGCGCGAAGTAGTCGGCCATTATCGAATAGGCGGCAGGTGACAGGGTGGCCTCGCCGACGCCGACGCCCATGCGTGCCAGGAACAGCTGCCAGTACGTCTTGGCGAGGCCGCAGGCTGCCGTCATGATGCTCCACAGCACCACGCCGATCATGATCAGCACACGGCGGTTCTTGCGGTCGGCAAGGCGCGCGATGGGTATGCCCAGGGTGGCGTAGAACAGCGCGAACGCGAATCCCGCCAACAGGCTTATCTCGGTGTCGCTGATGCCGAGGTCGCGCCGGATCGGCTGCACCAGGAGACTTAGAATCTGCCGGTCGATGAACGCCACCGTGTAGGCGAACATCAGAACGGCGACGACGTACCAGGCGTAGGCGTTCCTCGCCGGAACGGCCTCCTGGTCACGATTCTGGGCGATTACCGCCAAAACCTAATCTGAACTTGTGAGGATGATGACGTACTGTTCCCGGGCTGCGTTCATCGAGTGTGCGCGTAGTGTCTTGAGGGTTGTCGGGCCGACACACGATTGTTCTTCTGTGCGTGCCGCGACGTTCAACGATCTCTTTTTCGCGTGGGGACCATAACTGCCGCGAGTCGGTGCGCGCAAGCTCCGGGAAACCGCCCCGTCCGATCGGTTGCCGGCTTCGAGGCGCTTCGCGGCCTGGCCTTGGACAAACTGCCCGCGGGCGAGGAACATGTCGTGTTCGACCGCCGGTTCGACAGGACAGGTTTGCAGATTTGAGAAAGGTACGCATCCAGCCGCAGCCCGTGGATTGCTGGCAGGCTGGATTACTGAAAGAGATCGAGGCACTGAGCAGCGCCAACCTGCAGGCTGACAGGAACGTCTTCTGCACGCTGGCCAACTATCCGGTGCTTTTCGTTGCCTGGATGCAGTTGGGCGCCTACGCCCTGAGTCGTTCTTCCCTGGCCGCCCGCGAGCGCGAAATGGTGATCCTGCGCACGACGGCACTGTCCGAAGGACGATATCCCTTCGCGCAGCACGTGGAAATCGGACTGCAGTCGGGCCTGGACGGCAAGGATATCCCGGCACTTCTTGCCGGACCGTCATCGCCTCATTGGCACACGGCAGACCGGCTGCTGCTGGCGGCGGTCGATGAACTGATCGCCGGCAACGCCTTGAACGATGCAACCTGGGACGGCCTGCGATCCGGGCTGAGCGTCGCGCAATGCATGGATGTCGTTGCGATCGTGGCGTTCTACCGGCTGGCGGCCTGGATGCTCAATGCGTGCGGCACCCCGCTCGAGGACGGGCAACAGGAGTTCGACATGGCTGTAAAGGACTCAGGGCTAGGGCTCGAGGCGGCCGCTTATCGGGGGGCGGCGCGAATTCCACGGCTGCCGCCCCAGGATTGGCCGCCGGAGTTGCTGGCGGCAACCGAGCAGTGGCCGGGCCTGCGGGCCAGGCCGGAACTGCGCCGGGCCGGCGTCTATGGAACGCTTGCCAACCATCCCGCCCTTTTCCAGGCCATAGGCGGGCCAGCCGTACACATCCTGCACCGCAACAGTCTTCCGGACCGGGCCCGAGAACTGGCCATCATCCGTGCCTGTGCGCGGGCACGCGGCGCTTACCCGTATCGACAGCATGTCGGAATCGGCCGTGGCGTCGGGCTCACGGAAGCGGAGGTCGCCGCCGTCGGACGATTGCGGCCAAGTGGCCTGGACACCGAAATGCAAGTCTTGGTGGAGATGGTTGACGCGCTCTATCGAGACAATGACCTGGACGATGACCTGTGGGGCCGCGCGCAGGTGGTGTTTTCGACCGAGCAGATCATGGATGCCATCCTGATCTGTGGATTCTACGGGCTGATCTCGGCAGTCCTGAATGTTGCAAGAACCGAATTGGAGCCGGGCAGCGACAATCTGCCCGAGCGTTTCATTTCATAGGCATCCTGTTCGCGGAAAAGGTTGTCAAATTAGTCCATTCCCCCCGGTCTCTGACTTCTCGTCGACCCGGGCCGTAGCCTCGTTATGGGCTGCACAAAGAAATCCCGGCGCCGAATGGCGCCGGGACAGATGTAGCGGAGCGCAGCGTCAGGCCGGGGCCCGAACGCCGCGGTTTACTGACCCCAACGCCAATTGGCGGTAACGCCGAAACTGCGCGGCGCGCCGTGTACCCAGACGCCCCAGCCGAGCGCGACGGGATCGGTTAGCGTATCTGTGACCCACACCGTATCGGTGATGTTCTTGGCCCAGGCGCCGATATCCCAGTTGCCGTCGGGGGATACATAGGTGATCCGGGCGTTCAACTGGTCCTGGTTGATCTCCAGGGGCAGCAGGTTGACCGCCTCCTTGAAGTGATCGCCCTGGTAATAGTAGTCGCCGAAAAGCCGCAGCGAACCGCCGTTGGTCAGCGGAATGGTGTAGGTGACGGCGGCGTTGAACGTCTGTTCCGGCGAGTTGGGAAGCTTGCGCGGCGACATGCCGCGCGCCCCGTCGAAGTTGGGCCTTGGATCGTTGTTCTGGGTGTCCAGGAAACTGACACCGAGCTTGATGTCCAGGGATTCCATGGGCCGCAGGTGGATGTCCGCTTCGAATCCTTCCACATCGGCCTCCGCCAGGTTGTCCAGCGACGTGAAGACGACACCGTTGTACACCCTTGCGGTGGCCGCCTGCAGGCCGTCGTAGTCGTAGGTGAAAGCGGCGGCATTGAAGACCGCCCGGCCGTTGGCGAGGATCGACTTCAGGCCGATCTCGATGGCGGTGACCTCTTCTTCGTAGAACGGCAGGTATTGCAGCGGGTTGAGGTTGAACCCGCCGTTGAAACCGCCGGGCTTGTAGCCCGATGCGACGCTGCCGTAAAGCATGATGTTGTCGTTGGGTATGAAGTCCAGGGCAACCCGCCAGGTGAATGCGGTGTCGTCCAGCTTGCCGTCCAGTTCCTCGACCGACCCGTCGGGGGCGACAATGGTTCTGGGAAGCATGTTCGAGAGGATGACCGGCCCGTCGGGTGGAACGTACAGATTGACGCTTTGCTGGAAGGTCACGTCGTCCTTCAACACGCGGCCGCCGGCGCTTATGCGCCATTTGTCGCCCAGGTCGAATGTGAACTGGCCATAGCCCGCCAGGTTCTCGCGGTCCTGTTCGTAGGTCAGGTCGATCCGCCAACCATTGAGATAGTCCTCCACGTAACCGATCCGTCCGGGCAGTTCGGCAACTTCGTCCCTGCCGTAGTTGGCGCCGACGATCCAGTTGAACGGCCCGTCGTAGTTGGAGGTCAACCGCAGTTCCTGGGAGAAGGCCCAGATCTCGCTGGTAAAGAGAAAGTCCACGTACAGCGAGGGGGTGCCGTCGGATTCTTTAGGCTGCCACCGCTCGTACTCCTGGTAGCTGGTTACCGACAGCAGGCTGATGTCGCCGAACTCCTTCTCGACGGTGATCGTCCCGCCCCAGTTGTCGTTCTTCAGCGTCTCGTCCTCGTTGATGAACGTCGAGGGGTCGTTGGTGTAGTCGCCGGCGTAGGGGTCGCCGTCGGTATCGCTGTAGCCGTCGAAGCTGACGCAGGTGTTTGGATCCAGGCGCCCTTCCAGAAAGGCCTGGCACAACTGGCCGATGTTGCCCTTTTCCCGGTAGCCGACGTGCTGGAAGTAGACCGGCTGCGACCGGTCGCGGCTGGCGAACAGCTTGAAGTTGACGCTCAGGTCATCGGAAGGTTCCCACATCAGCTGGGCCCGGCCGGAAAGGATGTCCACCTCCCCGACATCGTTGCCGGTGGTCCGGTTGTACACCCAGCCTTCGCTCTGCCGTATGGACATGAGGCTGACTCGCCCGGAGAGCGTGTCGCCGATCGGGCCGCCCACCGCGGCCTGCACTTCGGAGCGGTCCCAGCGGCCATAGCTGACGCGCGCGTAGCCGTTCGCCTCGCGGCTGGGCTTGCGGGTGAAATAACTGACCGCGCCGCCGTTGGTGTTGCGCCCGAAAACGTCGCCCTGGGGCCCCTTGATCACCTCCACACGCTCGATATCGAACAGGTGGGCGCCCATGACGGCCATGGATGTCTGGAACACCTCGTCAACGAACAGGCCGACGCTCGGCGTGTCGCTGGCCTGGAAGCTGTTCATGCCGACGCCGCGGATGGTGAACACGGGCATGGAGTTGCCCCACACGTACTTGATGTCCAGATTCGGCGACTGGTTGCCGACCTGGGTGATGTCCGTCCACCCGAGGTCATCGAGGTCTTCCTGGGTGAAGGCGTTCATCGAGATGTGCACGTCCTGAATGCTCTGGGCGCGCTTCTTGGCGGTCACGAGGATTTCCTCGATGGCTGCGTCGGCGGCGCCTGTTTCCTCGGCGCTGGTCACGCCGGCCGCCGCAAACAGCAGGGCGGCGAAGATGGCGCTGATAGCCTGCAAGTAATTGCGGGTCATTGGCTTCCTCTCTGTTGGTTGATTCTCCCTGGCCGCCGCGCTGGGGGATACACGGCAGTGCTGCGACGGGTTCAAAGAATAACACAGGGTGAGAAAACGCAAACACTGCATCCGCCGGCCGGGGAAGGTGACCTCTACGACTGCAGCCCGGCCCGGTCGACAAGCAGGGAGGAACGGGCAGTGCGGGGGGACTCCGGGCCGGCGCCGGATTCGGCAGCCGCTACGTTGCGCGGGTTGGTGTACGCCAGTATGGTTGCCGGGATCCTCCACGATTCCCTCCGAGATGAGCACCGCCAACGGGCCTGAAACGACCAAGCGCTACGGGGTGGTGGGCATGTGCTTCGGCGCCGTCTTCGTCTGCTACATCGACCGGGTGAACATCTCCATTGCGGCGATTGCCATGCAGTCGGAGTTCGGCTGGACGGACACGACCAAGGGCCTGGTGCTTTCCTCGTTTTTCGTCGGCTACATGCTCACCATGGCGGTCGCCGGCTGGCTCGCCGACCGTTTCGGCGGCAAGCTGGTGCTGGGGCTGTCCGTGATCTGGTGGTCGGTCTTCACCATGCTTACACCCTGGGCCGCCTATGCCGCGTTCGCCATGCTCATCGTGGCGCGCATTGGCCTCGGGCTCGGCGAGGCGGCCACCTTTCCGGCCAGCTACGGGCTCTTCAGCCGCTGGGTGCCGGTCAACGAGAGGGCGCGATCCATCGCGCTCCTGTCGAGCGGCATTTCCATCGGCACCCTGTTTGCGCTCACGACCACCGGCTGGATCGTGGTGAACTTCGGCTGGCCCGCCGTGTTCTACTGGTTCGGCGCGGTCGGCCTGGTCTGGGCCGTGGCCTGGTTCCTGTTCATTCATGACGACCCGTCCATACACCCGAGTATCTCGAAGGCGGAACTCGAGCGCATTGGCGTCCGGGCGGGGGAACCCCGGGAGAAAATCCGCTTTCCCTGGCGGGCCTTCGTGAAGCTGCCGGCGTTCTGGGCGCTGCTCGTCAATCACTTCTGCAGCAACGTGCTGCTGTACGTGGCGCTGGCCTGGTTGCCAAGCTATTTCCGCGACACCCAGGGCCTGAGCCTGACCGGCGCGGGGCTCTATTCCGCGGCGCCCTGGCTCAGCATGTTCCTTTTGACCAATGTCGGCGGCTGGATCGGCGACTACTTGCTGCGGCGGGGCATGAGCGTCACCGCGGTGCGCAAGACCATGCAGACGGTGGGGCTTGCCGGCGGCGCGATCTTCCTGCTGCTGCTGCGCGATGCCGAATCGGCGAACACGGCCGTTCTGCTGATGTGCGGCGCCCTTGGCATCGGCTCCTTCGCGGTGGCGGGTTTCGGGACGAACCACCTGGACATCGCGCCGAAGTACGCGGGCGTACTGTTGGGCATCACCAATACCGTGGCAACCATCCCGGGTGTCGTCGGCGTTGCGCTGACGGGCTGGCTGGTCGAGACAACCGGATCCTACGACTCGGTATTCCTGATGGTCGCCTGCGTGAACCTGGTTGGCGTGGTCGTCTGGCTGCTGTTCGCGAAGGGCGAAAAACTGGTTGATTGAAGCGAGGAACGCATGAGTACGGACGAAACCCTGTACAGCGAGAACAAAGGCATCGCCATCATCGCCATCAACCGCCCGGAGAAAAAGAACACCCTCACCAACAGCGTAATTCAGGGCATCGAGGACGGCATCGACCGGGCCAGCCGCGCGAAGGACGTATCTGCAGTCGTACTCCGCGGTATCGGCGACACGCTGACCGCCGGTTACGATCTGACCGCCAACCGGGACGACTGGGAAACGCCCTACGGGGCGCCCGACATCGAGGCGCGGGAGGGCGCGTGGGACCCGGTTCGGGACCTGCACTTCATGGGCGAGAACGTACGCCGATTCATGCGCATCTGGCACTGCCCGAAGCCGGTGCTCGGAGAGATCCGGGGCTGGGCCATCGGCGGCGCCACCGACCTGATCCTCTGCTGCGACCAGCTCTACATGGCCAGCGACGCCCACATCGGCTACGCCCCGAGCCGCATCTACGGCACGCCCACCACCATGCTCTGGGTCTACCGGCTCACCCTGGAACACGCCAAGCAGTTCCTGCTGACCGGCCGCGCCATCGATGCGCAGACGGCATCCCGCATCGGCCTCGTCTCCCATGTGGTCGACCCGGACGAACTGTCTGAATTCGTGGAATCCGAAGCGCGCCTGTTTCGCAACATCCCGGCGAACCAGCTTGCGCTGAACAAGCTGCTCATCAACCAGGCATACGAAAACATGGGCCTGCGCACCACGCAGTTGCTCGGTACGCTGTTCGACGGCATGACGCGCCATACCGAAGAAGCCTATCGCTGGGTGGAAGACTTCGCCGGGAAGGGTTTTCGCCAGACCATCCGCGAGCGGGACCGCCCCTGGGGCGACTACGGAGAGAAAGGCCGCGGTGACGAAGCCTGATGCGCGACTCCTCCGCTACCGTCCAACCGTGGCAGCGGGGCTATGGATGGTCTGCAGAGTGCCTTGAGAGATGGCACATTCAATGGTATTTTTTGTGGCATGAATACAACCATTGATCGTGCCGGCCGCCTGGTGGTTCCAAAGTCCATTCGCAAGGCGGCTCATCTTGAACCCGGAACCCGGGTTCGCATCCGGCTTGTGGATGGCCTGGTCCAGATCGAGCCATTGCCGTTGTCGGTAACGCTGGAGCGCTCCGGGCGCATGGTCGTTGCCGTTCCGACGGAGGACAAGCCCGAATTGACTGCCTCTGAGGTCGACGAAACCCTCATGGCAGTCCGGACTAGAGCCGCTGCACCGCAAATTCCCGAGTGACCCGGTTTCTGTGCGACACGAGCGGGCTCGTGGCAGCCCTTTGTTCCTGGCACGAACACCATGCAAGAACCGTTGAGGAACTCGAGTGGCGCGCAAGCGCCGATGAGCAACTTGTGTTGGCGGCACACTCTCTCGTGGAAACGTACTCGGTACTCACACGGTTGCCCCCTCCCGGCCGTCTCCGGGCCAGCGACGCCATCGCCCTGATCGAAGCCAACTGGCGTGATACGCCCGTGGTGCACCTGACGGGCCGCGAAACCTGGGGCGTGCTGCGCGACGCCGAACGCCGCGGGGCCACGGGCGGCGCGACCTACGATATGCTGATCGCGGCGTCCGCTCTGAAGGCGGGGGCAACCACGATAATCACCTGGAACCTTCGCCACTTCGCACTCATCGACGGAGAGATCGAGGTTCAGGCGCCCGCCTGAATCAGCGCGCAGACGGGGCTTACCGGTAGGAGGTGGGCTTTACTACCTTCCGGTCTGGCTGGGTCATCTCCCTATCAGGCCTGAGCCGGGGAGACCGACGGCACGGTCACGTTCATGTATGTGGTGTCCACGACCTTGCCGGCTGCCACTTCGTACTCTTCGCCGAATATCAGGGAATCGAAGCGGGCGTCGCCGCGGTATTCGCACAGCGGAAAGTAACGGACCCGGCCCGAGGGCAGGAAGTTGGTGACGGATGCGGGCTAGAGGACCTGACCCTCGCGTTGCCTACCCGGGTGGCCCTGCGTAAGCTTGCCGCACGGCAAGAACACTCGGATGGAGGAACCCATGGCCGAACCGGTTGTCAATCTCGACCCCGACAGCATGACGCGTTCACCCGGCCTGACTTATCAGGACCTGCTCGATGCGGATACCCGCGAAGTGCCGGAAGTACTGCGTGCCCAGTCCCCGATTTTTCTGGGCGATGCGGACGTTGCCGCTGCCCGCTATACGTCGGCCGAGTGGCACGAGCGCGAAGTCGAGCGGCTGTGGAAGCGGGTGTGGCAGATGGCGTGCCGGGAGGAAGACATTCCCGGTGTCGGCGACCACATCCGGTATGACATCGCGGGAATGTCGTTCATCGTGCTGCGCACCGGGGCCGACAGGATCAAGTGCTATCCCAACGCCTGCCTGCACCGCGGCCGCATGCTCAAGGAATTCGACGGCCACGCCTCCGAACTGCGCTGCCCGTTCCACGGCTTCTGCTGGAGCCTGGAGGGCAAGCTCATCGACATCCCCGCCCGCTGGGACTTCCCCCACGTCAGGGACGAGGAGTTCTCGCTGCCGGAGATACCGGTGGCCACCTGGGGCGGGTTCGTGTTCATCAATCCGGACCAGAACTGTGCGCCCTTCGACGACTTTATCCGCGACCTGGCCTGGCAGTTCCAGCGCTGGGACCTGGGCAAGCTGTACAAGCAGGCCCATGTGGCGAAGATCATGCCCGCCAACTGGAAGATCGTTCAGGAGGCCTTCTGCGAGGCCTACCACGTCAACGGCACCCATCCGCAGGTGCTGAAGAGCCTGGGCTGCGTCAACAGCCAGGTGGATGTGTGGGAAAACTGCGCCCGGGTGATAACGCCCTCCCTCACCCCGAGCCCGCTGCTGGACTACGAAATCACGGACGCCGACATCGTGCGCGCCATGCTCGATATCCCGGAGGGCCAGCCGGTACCGGAGCTTCCCGAGGGCACTTCCGCGCGCGCCTGGAGCGCCGCCATGAGCCGGGAGAGCCTGCGGGCGGATGCCGGCGACCTGGTGGATGTCTATTGCGATGCGGAGATGGTGGACAACCTCGACTACACGCTGTTCCCCAACTTCCACCCCTGGGGCGCCTTCAACCGCATCACCTACCGTTTCCGTCCGAATGGCAACGATCACCGTTCGGCGATCATGGAGTGCATGATGCTGGCGCCCTTCCAGGGCGAAAGGCCGCCGCCGGCGTCCATCCGCTGGCTGGAAGAGGACGAGCCCTGGTCGGCGGCCCTCGGCTTTCTCGGCCGGGTGTTCGACCAGGACGCATTCAACATGCCGAAGGTGCAACTGGGCCTTGAGGCGACCTACAAGGCCGGCGTGACGCTGGCCAACTACCAGGAGTCGAAAGTCCGCTGGCTGCACCACAAGCTGTCGGAATGGGTGGAGGAAGGCGCATGAGCGCCGCCGAGGGCCCGAGCATCCGGCATCCTTTCAGCGGGGCGATCTATTTGCTTCGACCGGATGGCAATGTGCAGATTTCGGGTGATGGCGTGGAAGGCGTCTTTCGGCCCGACGGGCGCTGGGTTTCCGGCGCCCTGCGCGAGGCCGACCCGCAGATGTGCGTATGGATCTCCAACCAGAGCCCACCGCCGGAACAGTTGGAATCGACACTGGTGGTGACGCAGGAAGGCACTAGCGGAAACTGACGCCGCGCCGGCCTCCTCCGGCTTCCGACAGGCTCGCCTGGCGTTCGCGCGACGCGGGCGAGGCAAATCAACCTCGCCACGCCCGAAGCGATGGAGGGATGATATATACTTTAGATATATCTTTTTTGTGGTATGATCTCTATCTGAAATTTGGAGGCGCCCATGTCCAACGCTGCATCAAACGATACTGCAAAAGTGTTCATGTCCGGTAAATCCCAAGCCGTGCGTTTGCCGAAGAAATTTCGCTTTACCGCGGGGTGCAATGAAGTGACGATTCGCCAGGTTGGCCGCCATTTGATTCTCAGCCCACGCTTTAGCGACTGGGACGATTATTGGGCTAACTCAACCCGTCCAAGCGGTGATTTTGTTGAGTCAGTGCTGAAACGAAAGGACTCGGAACTGCCCGCGGAAGAGCGTATGAGCTTCGACTGATGCAATGTATGCTCGATACTGATACATGTGTCTATCTAATCAGGAAAGCCCCGGGATTAAAGCCAAAATCCAACCTGCACGACTGTCATGTTTCGGTGATCGTGCTAGGCGAGCTGGAGTATGGCGTAGCCAATTCGCACGAAACTCGGAGAGAGCAGAATCGGCAAGCGTTGCTGGATTTTGTAAGCGCCGTTCAGATATCGCCGTTAACTGAGAGTGTGTCTGAAATGTACGGTCAGGTGCGTGCCGAGATCAGAAGACAACCTATCGGTCCTAACGATACTTGGATTGCGGCCCATGCACTGGCACTGCAATTGCCCTTGGTGACAAACAATGTCCGGGAATTTTCGCGCGTGCCAAGGCTGGTTTCGGACACATGGATGAACGATAGGTGACTTCTCACCCGGGTGTGAATCGGCGTGCAATATTGACACCGGTCATTTCTAGAGAAACGGTCAGTTAACGCCCCGACCTGTACGGTAACCGGGTCCGCTGGCGGCACGCCGGGCAGGGACGCCTGACGGCGCCCTGGATCGTCCCGTCAGCTTTCCTCGGCCGGCGCAAACACCAGCAGGGCGTTGCCCGGCTCGTGAAAATACAACCCGTATCCCGAGTTTACGACCAGATGACCATCGCCGATTGCGGGCCCGCCACTGCTCATGCCGCCGCCCCGGGCCACCAGGCCGTTCACCGCATCCACCGGCACGGTAGAGTCGAAATCCCAGAGCACCGTCCCGTCGGCCGCGGCATAGGCGCGGATGTGTCCGTCGAGGTGGCCTGCGAACACGACGCCCGGCATGGCGGTGACCGCGGCGGAGACGCCCGGGTCGCAGAACGGCCGGTCGTCCCCGCAGACATCGTCCTGCACATGGCGCCACAGGACCTCGCCGGAGGCCGGGTCAATGGCATGCACGCCGGGCCGGGCCAGGTCCGGATCGAGTAAATCGCCGTTTCTGGTGTCGTTCATGTCGTTGATCGGGGCATAGATCACGCCATCGCCCACGGCCATGCCGAAATGCACGCCGCCCTGGATGCTGCCGCGACCGATCCGCGTCGACCAGATCAGTGCGCCGTCGCGGTCGGGGTCGAGGCCGAACACCCTGCCTTCCTTGCTGCCCACCGCGAGTACGGTGCCGCCCCCGGTTTCGATGAGGATTGCGCTCGACCCGTGGTCCAGGTCCGGCCCGTTCTCAGCGGGGCAATTCGGGTTGTCCGCCATCATGCAGGCGACGTTCCAGGCATCGTCGGCGACGCTCTGGCGTTGCCAGGCGCGCTCGCCGGTAGTGAGATCGACGGCGATGATCGCATCGCTGTTGTCATCCGCCGGCGACGAATAGTTCTCTCCCGTGCCGAAGTAGACGAGGTTGCGCCGATAGTCCACCGTCGGGCTGTTCCACACCGGTGCGCCCGACGGTGCCAGCACGCGGGTTCCGGCGCTGGTGACGGCAACCTCGACCGGCGGGGTGGGAATGGATGAATGGGACCAGATCACCTCGCCGGTTGCCGGGGCGACAGCCACCACCTTGCCCTGGAAGCTGCAGCACTCGTAGTCGACCCTGGCGGCGGAGACCACTTCCAGGGCGGAAACCGGCACCAGCAGGCGGTCCCGGGCCAAAGCGGGGGTTGCCGTAATCGTCGCGTCGGGGTGGTCGTCCACCTTGATCGACCAGACGAGTTCTCCGGTCAGGGCGTCGACGGCATAGAGTCTGGCCAGAATGTCACCGAAAAACGCCAGCGTGACGCCATCCCCGGCGTCGGCGTCGCTCAACACGATACCGGTGCGTACCTCGGCGGAAGCCTGAAACGACCAACGCTCGCAGCCGCTTTCCAGGTCGAAGGCATAGACCGTGCCGTCCTGGCTGCCGACAAAGACGGCGCCCATAGCAATGGCGGGCTGCGACCGCGCCCGGAGCGCGTTCGGATAGGCGAAGGCCCACTTGAGTTCCAGGTTCGGCACATCGTCGGCGCTGAAACGCGCTGTTTCGGCATCGACGAAGCGCCGGTTGTCGTGGCCCCAGCCCATTTTCGGGATGGGCTTCGAGCGTTCGAATCCGGCGGCTTCGCCGGTGCAGGCGGGCGCCGGGGCGGAGGCGATCGCAGAGCCGAGCCGCGCGCGGGTGACGTACTCGGCGATGTGCGCGCGCTGCTCGTCGCTCAAGTGAGCGGACTGGGGCTGCATGATCCCTTCGGTCATGGAAGCGTATACCGCTTGCGGTGTCATCATCTCCAGAAAGGTCAGGGTCGGTGACCTGCTCACGCCGCCCTGGTGGCACACCACGCAATGTTGCGCATACAGCGCCGCGCCGGGCATTTCGTCCCGCGGGCCGAGGTCCTCCAGGGTGGCCTGGAACTGGTCAGTGGATTCAAGGGCCGCGGTGCTTTCGGGGTCGCCAGCGGTTTCCACCGACTGGGCGGGCGGGTTTCCGGACGGGATTGCGGGGTCTTGAGAATCGGAAGACGGACCGCAGCCGCTCACGCACAACAACGCGAGGAGTGAAAGGATGGGCAAAGCAGGCTTGTACATCAGGGGGAAACTCGACCTTGGGGTGGCGCTAGTCTAATTCAAGGCACGAGGAGAGATGCAAGTCCGCATCCCGGCCCTCCGGGACATTGACGTAGCAGGAACAACTCGCTGCCCGGTGCTGGCGATGGCCGGCCGTGCTGCAGTATGCTTGCGCGCCCGCGGGGGAAGCGGAGGCGTTCGCTGGTGCGATAGAGGCGGCCATGAGCGCCCGTGCTCAGGAGTTTCCGGGCGCGACTTCAGGGGCAGGGGCCGAGCAAGGGAAAACCGGGGATGAACGACGAACCTATCGCGGCTGCGAGGCCCTGTCTTGGCGTCGATGTGGGCGGCACCTTTACCGACCTGGCCTTCTACGACGAGAACGGCGAACTGACCTGCATCAAGGTCGCGAGTACGCCCGCGGAACCAGGCCTCAGCACCCTGCAGGGCGTCGATGAACTGCGGCGGCTCTCACGCTGTCCGGAAGCGGCCTGGTCGCAGATGAGCCACACCCACAGCAACACGGTGGCGGTGAACTGCCTCATCGAGCGGACGGGGGCGAAACTGGGCCTTCTGGTGACCGCCGGGTTTCGTGACATCCTGGAGATCGCGCGCATGACGGTGCCGGAGCCGGCCCGTTACGATTCCCGCCGTCCGGCCCCGCTGGTTCCGCGCAGGCGGGTTGCCGAGGTGGAAGGACGCATCGATGCCCAAGGGCGCGTTATCCGGGAACTGGATGCGGGTGGGGCGGTAGCTGCGGCCGCCCGCCTCAGGGACCTGGGGTGCGAGATACTGGTGATCTGCTTCCTGCACAGTTACAGGAATCCGGCACATGAGCGGGAAGCACGTACCGCGATCGAGCGTGAAATGCCGGAGCTGCCCGTGGAGATCTCCTCGGACGTGTGGCCCCAGGCACGGGAGTTCGAGCGCGCCACCCTCGCCCTGGTCAATGCCCACATCCGCCCGGCGGTCGAAAACCAGGTGGAACTGCTGGTGGGCGGCATGGCGGAGCGGGGGATAGGCACGCCCGCTCGCGGCTCGCGTTCCAACGGCGGGATGGAGCTTTTGGCCACCATGGCCGAACGGCCGGTAACGGCGCTCTTGTCCGGCCCGGCGGCCGGCGTGGCGGGGGCGGCCGCGGCGGCGGCGGATGCCGGTTGGGCCGCGGCGAACCTGATGACGCTGGACGTGGGCGGTACCAGCGCCGACATCGGCGTTGTTCGAGGTGGGCGGCCGGTGCTGAGTGCCGAGGAGCGCGTGGCGGATTTTCCGATCCTGGTTCCGACGGTGGCGGTCTCGGCGATCGGGGCGGGCGGTGGCTCGATTATCTGGACGGATGCGACCGGCGCGCTGAAGATCGGGCCGAGAAGCACCGGCGCGGATCCGGGGCCGGCCTGTTACGGCCTGAAGGGCGGTGGCGTGGCCGCCATGACCGATGCCTTTCTGCTGGCTGGGCTGCTGAATCCCGAACGATTGCTGGGCGGCAGGATGAAGCTGCACCCGGAACGTGCCCGCCGGGCCCTGGAAGAGGTGGGCGAGCGGGTCGGCCTGTCCCCCGAGCAGGTGGCGGACGGCGCCATCCAGGTCGCAACGGCCATGCTCGCCGGGGAGTCGACCAGCGTTCTGGCGCGCCGCGACGTGGATCTCTCAAGTTACCGGATGGTGGCATACGGGGGTGCGGGGCCGGTGGTGGCTGCGCTGGTGGCGGAAGCGGTCTATGTAAATTCCGTGCTGATTCCGCCGGTGCCCGGCACCTTGAGTGCGCTGGGCGCCGCGCAGGCAGATCTGGAGGGAGACTTCGTGCAGCCAGTCTATCGCGATCTGGACGGTCTCGATGCGGCCGCACTCGGCGGCGCCCTGGAGGGAATTCGCAACCAGTCCGCAGGCTGGCTCGAGCGGGAGTCCGTGGGCCTTGCAGTGCGGCACGCCGTGGTGGAGTACAGCGCGGAGATGCGCTACGAAGGGCAGGGGTACGATGTGACTGTCCCGATCGACGAGGCGTGGCTTGCGGATGGCGATGCGGGGGCGATTCTCGCTGCATTTCACGAGGCTCACGAGCGGGCTTTCGGCCATCGCCACGACGGTACGCCGGCCTGGCTGCAGGAGTTGCGCGCCCACCTTGCCGGCAGCCTGCCGAGACCGTCCCCGGCTTCGGTGACGGGCGCGGAAGTCGGCGGCGAGCCGTCTCTCCGCAATATCCGGCTGCGGGGCAACCAGGTGCAAGCCCGGATTTTCAATCGCGAGGAAATCGGCGGTGACAGCCGGATTGCCGGACCGGCCGTCATCGAGCAGATGGATACGACCACCCTGGTGCCGGACGGCTGGACCCTGACGCTCGCGGACAACGGCGCCATGATTCTCACCCGGCAGGCGGCTTGATTCCGGACGGCGGAGACGGCTTGATACCCACGAGGGAGGGGTCTCGATGACCAGCAAGGCACAACGGGCGACGGCGGCGGCGATCGAAACGGAGATCTTCGCCAACCTGTTCCGCTCCATCGTCAACGAGATGGGCTGGATTATCCAGCGGTCTGCCCACACCACCTTCGTCAAGGAAACCATGGACTTCGGCACCGCCCTGGTGACCCCGGAGGGCGAACAGTTCGCCGTCAATGACTCCACCGGCGTCAACGCCCTGATCGGCACCCCCATGGCGCCGGGCATCGAAGCGTTCACGGACTGGGCGCCCGGCGACGTCGCCATCACGAACGACCCGTATACCACCGCCGGCATGGTCACCCACCTGAACGATGTCTTTTTTCTGAAGCCCCTGTTCATCGACGGCGAAATACTGTGCTTCGTCTGGGCATTCATCCATTGCAGCGACATCGGCGGCAAGGTGCCGGGCAGCATCGACGGCACCAACCGGGAGGTCTTCCAGGAAGGACTGCGCATCAAGTCCACCAAGCTGTACAGGGCCGGGGTTCTCAACCAGGACATGGTGAACGTGATTACCAGCAACTGCCGCAGCCCGGAGATGAACTGGGGCGACCTGGGCGCGGCGATATCGGGCCTGAACCGGGGAGAGGAACGCCTGCGGCAACTGATCGCCCGTTACGACAGGGAAACCGTGCGGGGCGGTATGTACCGGATGCTGGACCGGTCCGAGGCGCTGACCCGGGCGGTACTGAAGGAAATACCGGCAGGCTCCTACGAGTTCGTCGAGTACCTGGAAGACAGCTACGTGAGTGCGGTGCCGATTCGGGCAATGCTCAAGCTGACGTCGCGGGGGGACGGCAGCGTGGAGCTGGACTTTACCGGTTCCGACCCCCAGGTGGCCTCGGCGATCAACATGCCGGCGGGCGACCAGAAACACCACCCGATGCTGTCGGTGGCCATCATGAACCTGGTGGTAACGCTCAGCGAAGCCCCGATATTCAATGCCGGCATCCTGCGCTGCATCGACCTGGTGCTGCCCAGCCACTCGTTCGTCAACGCCTCCTTTCCGGCCGCCTGTGGGATGCGCGTACTGACGACCCTGAGGGTTCACGACATGACGCTCGGCGCGCTGGCCGCTGCCATTCCGGGGCGGATTCCGGCAGGCGGGGCGGGGCAACTCGCGATCATCTCCGTATCCACGGCGGATTTCGCAGGCAAGACCCGGGTAGTGGCTGCCAACGCCGTAGCGGGCGGAGCCGGCGGCGGGCTCGGCCTCGACGGCTTGTCGGGGGCCGACTATCCCACCTCGGCCCTGCGCAACATTCCGGTGGAAGTGCTCGAAGCGGAGGCGCCCGTGCTGGCGCACCGCTACACGCTGCTGACCGATTCGGAAGGCGCGGGCAGGTATCGGGGTGGATTCGGCGTTGAATACGCATTCGAAGTGACCGATGACCGGGCCACCGTGGTCGTCCGCGGCAAGGACCGCTACCTGTTTTCCGCCTGGGGTGTCGACGGGGGCAAGGCGGCGGTGCCGAGCTTCAGCCGGGTTCTTCAGGCGGACGGGACGGAGCTCGATGTCGGCAAGCAGTCGGTCTATCAACCACAGCGGGGCGACCTGCTGATCGTCGGCGGCGGCGGGGGCGGTGGCTACGGGAATCCCCTGGAACGGGACCCCGAACAGGTGCACGGCGACATCCTCGACGGCCTGGTCTCGCCGGAGCGCGGCAGGGAGCAGTATGGGGTGGTGCTCACCGATGACGGCGCGATTGACCGCAAGGCAACGGCTGCGCTGCGCGCGGACAAAAGGGGTCAGGTTCAAACTGCGCAGCAAATTGAACCTGACCCCATTCATCCGGTGGAGGTCGAATTCGGCCCGGGCCGGTCGCAATGGCAGGCCGACTGGGAAGAAGCCTTTGCGATCATTGCGGACTGGTGCCAGAAGTTCCCCCCCAACGGCCGGAGGATCGCCCAGGAAAGGGCGTACCTGCACGCAGTGGAACACTTGACCCCCGCACCGGCACGCAGCGATGTCCGGAGCCTGCTCGAGCAACTGGAGGAGGAGTGGGCGTAATCGCCTGGATAAATGGGGTCATTTATCCCCGGGTTCCCGACTTTGATGGAGACCGAAGATGAATGAACGCATTGCCGTGGCGGCCGGGAGGCTGCTGTTGATCGTCCTCTGGGCAGCGGCCTGGGAGTTGACGGCGGTTAGCGGTGCGCTGCCCCGGGGCCTGATCGGCCAGCCCTCTGTCTTTCTCGTGGACTTTGTCGAACTGCTCGCTGACGGCACCTTCCCGACAGCGGCCCTGATTACCCTGGAGGCGGTGTTCATCGCCTTCGTGCTTGGCGCCGTGCTGGCGCTTGCGACCGCTCTGCTGATGACCGTGGCGCCGGCGGTCGAGCGGCTCGCTTCGCCCATTATCGATGCCCTGAACGCCCTGCCGCGGGTGGCGCTGATTCCGCTGTTCATCCTGTGGTTCGGCATCGGGCTGGAACAGAAAGTGGCCTCCGGCGTCTCCATCATGTATTTCGTGCTGCTCTCCTACACCATGGCCGGGGCCAAATCGACAGACCCGGATCACCTGCGGCTGGCCCGCAGCCTGGGCATTCCGGGATGGAAGGTGTTCGTGGAAATCATCGTGCCGAGCGCGTTGCCGGCCATATTCGCAGGCCTGCGCCTGGGCATGATCTACACCGTGCTCGGCGTGATCACCGCGGAACTGATCGCGGGCGGCAAGGGCCTCGGCACACTGGTGAGCTACTACTCCAACACCTTCGACCCGAACGGCGTCTTCGCCACCCTGATCGTGCTGGTCGTCATCACCACCGGGCTGACCGCGGCCATGTCCAGGATCGAACGGTCCATCATGAGGTGGCATGTGCCGATCACGGCGTGATGGTACAGGCGGTTTGGTGGTGTCGAGTCAATCAGACAGATCTTCTGGTGTCGAACAGGCTCGACAATGTTTGAAATGACGAGTCGCCTCGACAGATCGTCGACAACACTCTGCTTGCAAACGCTGTCGCCTGGCGTTTCCGGAATCGCAGGCCTCCGTGGTTCGTCACATGCAAGCTCAACCTGCCGGAGACGCAGTCCGGCGGCATTGGCACTTGCAGCGCTACTGTTGCTGATCGTCAGCGGGTGCGGCACAGGGAGCGAATCTGAAACTCAACCGGTGCGCGTTCAGGTGTTCATCGGCGCGTACAGTTCGATACCGGTCCACGTGGCGGACGAGAAAGGATTCTTTGAGAGGCACGGGCTGGAGGTGGAACTGCTGCCGGCCAATTCCTCCTCGGCCGCCATTGCAGCGCTTATCGGCGGCAGCATGGACATCGTCGAGAGTGCACCCGACCTGGTGATGGCCAACATCGACAAGGGCATTGAACTGAAATTTCTCGCCGGCAACGAGAGCAGCAGCTACGTCACGCTGGTAGCCGGCAACCATGTGCCGTTGCCGAACGGCGATGCTGGTTATGCGGAGATCATGCAGCACCTGGCCGGGTATCGGATCGGCGTCAACGCCATCGGCAGCACGGTCTACCTGGCCGCTGTGCTGATGCTCGAGGATGCCGGGCTGTCGGCGGACGACGTGGATTTCGTCGCCACCGGCAGCGCGGCAACGACGCTTTCCGCCTGGCAGGCGGAGGCGGTGGATGCACAGATGACCTTTGCCCCGGTACCGGAACTGCTCGAGACCCTTGGCGTCGCGCGCCCCGTGCTGGTTCTTGCCGACGACGGCCCACCGGCGGTGCAGTTCCGGGGCCTGTTCTCGGGATGGGTCACGAGCGCCGCCTTCCTCGAGCGCGATGCGGCGCGCGCCGAGGCATTCATCGCCGCGCAGCGCGATGCCATCGACTGGATACGCGACCCGTCAAACCACGAGAAAATGGTAGGCCTGGCGAGCCGGTTTGCGCCCGTCGCCGCGCTTTCGGAAACCGAGAATCGCCAGGTACTCGACTCGATGGTCAGAAACTACCGGAGATACTGGGGTTACGAGATCAGCCCGGCAGCCATCGAGCTCTGGAACGACTATGCCCAGCGATTCGAGTTGATCGGCGAACGGGTCGCGTTCGCGGACATCGTCCATGATGCGGCGCCGGTTTGTACCGACTTGTGCTGATAGACGCAGGTCGAAAACAAGTCCCGGGGCCGTGGTGCGAATGCGCAGCGGGCGGGGAAATCCGGGTGGGGCATCCGCATCTTTGCTTTTTTGTCGGCGGAAGGTGAAATGAAGTTGGAGGAGGCCGGTCGATCCGTGTTTCAGAGCAAGGGCGAACGACATTGACGGACGGGATACGGATACGGGGCTTGAACCACGTCTACGGAAGCGGCGGTGAATCCGTGGCTGCCCTTGACGGGATTGACCTGGACATCCCCGCCGGGCAGTTCGTCTCCCTGGTGGGTGCGAGCGGCTGCGGCAAGACCACGCTTCTCGACATTCTGAGCGGGCTGCTGGAGATGCAGGCCGGAGAGGTGCTGCTGGCGGGCGAGCCACCCAGGGCCGGCCGGCGCGACATGGCCCGGATGTTCGCCCGGGATGCGCTCATGCCCTGGAAATCCGCGGCGGCCAACGTGGATTTTGCGCTGGCCACCCGCGTGGGCGATGCGAACGAAAGAGGGACCCGGGTCGATGCGCTGCTGGATTCGGTCGGCCTCGGAGAGTTCAAGGATACGCTGCCGGGGGAACTGTCACAGGGCATGCGGCAGCGGGTGGCGCTGGCACGCACCTTTTCGCTGCGCAGCCGGTTTGTCATGCTCGACGAGCCCTTCGGCGCCCTGGATGCGTTGACCAAGATCACCCTGCAGGACCGGCTGGTGGAACTCTGGGAGCAGATACCCGGCAGCACCGTGGTACTGGTGACCCACGATCTGGCCGAAGCGGCGGCGCTTTCCGACCGGGTCATCGTGATGTCGCCCCGGCCCGGGCGCATCGTCGCGGACGTGCCCGTCGACCTGCCGAGGCCCCGCAACGTGCGGGCGCTGCACGCCAGCGATGAGTACCAGAGGCTGGTGGCCGGATTGTGGGAAACGCTGGATGCAGTCAGTCAGTCGCCCTGACCCACCAGGAACCGGCTCTGCATCGCTTCGAGTTCCTCGAAACCGACGATCGCCTTGAAGTCGCCCATGCTGGTGACGCCGTTCGGCAACTGTGCCGATGAATGCCGGTCGGCCAGGGTCTTGAGATTGGCCCGGAGCGCGGCACTCGCGGTCATCAGCGCGACCAGCGGGAACACCGCAAGGCCCGCCAGTTGCTCGACCTGCCCGGGTTCCAGGTCGTTTTCCAGCCAGCCGAGCAGTTGCAGCGACAGCGGTACCCCGACCGCTTCCCGGAACCGGGCGAGACCGTCGAAGTCGCTGAAGCACTTCGATATGGGCTGCACCAGGTCGGCGCCGGCCTCGACATAGGCCTGCCCCCGGTCGACGGCCTCGGCCTCGTCCATGGCATCCGTCCGCGCGACGATCAGCGTATCCTCGCTGTTTCTCGCATGAGCTGCTGCGCGGATCTTCGCGGCGCCTTCCTCCAGGGGCAGGATCTCGACCTGGTTGGCGGCTGCCGGGCAGCGCTTGGGCGATTCCTGGTCCTCGAAGATCATGGCCGCGACACCGGCACGCTCGAACTCGCGCACCGTGCGCATGACGTTGATGGCGTTGCCGTAGCCGGTATCGGTGTCGGCGATGACCGGGATCGAGGTGGCGTCGACGATCTTGCTGACGACGGCGAGGTTCTCCGACATGGTGTACAGTTCCATGTCCGGCTGGCCGAGATGGGATGCGGAGATGCCGAACCCGGTGGTCATGGCCGCGGTGAATCCGGCTTCCTCGATCAGGCGCGCGGAGAGCGCGTCGTAGGCGCCGGCCGCCCAGACCGTACGCCCGGCCCGGGCGGCGTCCGCGAACAGTCGATGTTGTTCGGAGTTCATGATGTTGCCTCCATGTTGTCTTCCGCCCGGGAGCGTGCGTGCAGGTATCCGATCAGTCCACCGGCCTCCAGCATCTGCCGGTCTGCTTCCGCGAGCGGCTCGAACGGGAGCGTCGATTTCCTGGTGAGGTTGCGCACGATGCCCGCGGCCCAGTCCACTTCGATGGCGTCCCAGCGTGCGACGGCGGCGAGAATGCCCGGGCATGAGACCTGGGGAAAGCCCATGGCGATCTCGCCCCGCCAGTAACCCGGCGCAAAGCTCTCGGCGATCACTCCGGCGACGCCGAGATGACGCATGGCGATCATCGGCGGATAGTGCGGGTGGCCGTAGCCGAAATTGTGATTGCCGACCAGCAGGTCCCCGGGCTGCACCCGGGCCCGGAACCCCGGGTCGAAGTCGCGCATCGCCAGTTCCGCAAGCTTCTCGACATCCTGGATCTTGATGTTCTTGACGCCGACGATCTCGTCGATGTCGAAGTCGGCATTCTCGAATATCCAGGCAACCCGGCCCTGCAGATTCTCGAGTGCCACGTCAGACGACCCGGTTCCGTCCCGATGGCGCTTCGACAGCCGCCCGGAACGCTGGCGATTGCATCAATTGACAGGTGCGGACTGGCACGGGCTGTTGGACCTCTTGTTCACGGATCAGGCTGTCAGGTGAGGCAAATGCCCTCCCGTTCACTGTTTTCTCGACGGGCTGGAGCATCGCCTCGTTAGAGATAGGGCCTGGGGTCGGTGATCTCGCCGGTGAGCGCCGATGCGGCAACCGCGGCGGCGTTGACGATGTATATCTCCGAGTCCGGGCTGCCCATGCGCCCGCGCACGTTCAGCGTGCCGGTGGAGACCGCCCGTTGTCCGGCCGTCATGACGCCGGCGCGGCCGAAACAGTAGTCGCAGGAAGAGGAGGTGACGAATGCGCCCGCGGCGATCAGGTCGGTGAGGTAACCGCGTCGGGACGCTTCTTCCATGATGGCCTGGCTGGTCGGCACGACGTGCAGTTGAAAACCCGGCTTGATGTGTCGCCCCTTGAGTACCCTGGCGGCGATCTCCAGGTCTTCCAGCCGGCCCGAGGCGCAGGAGCCGAGATAGCCAACCTGCACCTCGGTGCCCGCATGATCCGCAAGGTTCTGCGTGTTCCTGGGGCTGGGCGGAACCACGGCGACCGGTTCCAGCGCCGTGATGTCGATGTCGTGCACCGCGGAGTAGACGGCGTCGGCATCGGAGTACACCGGCTCGATATCCAGGCGCGCTTTCTCCCGGGCTATGGGCAGGGTCACCTCGTCGGGGTTCATGATGGCGGTAACGGCGCCGGTGAACATCGCCAGGCAGTTGATGGTCTGGCGCCCGTCTATGGAAATGCCGTCGAGCGCCTCGCCGCCGATCTCCAGAACCTGAAAACGGCAGGCGGCGGGCCCCAGTTCCCGGACGATGTGATGAAAGACGTCCCGCGCCATCACGCCGGGCCCGGTCTCGCCGTGCAGGTTCACCCGCACCGTTGCCGGAACCTGCATCTGTATGCGCTCGTTGACGAACGCCTCGAGCAGGTGGCGGCGAATGCCCATCGCCAGCGTGCCGAAGGTGCCCATCTGGGAAACATGGCCGTCGAAATGCACGACGAAGGCGCCGGGCGTCGCATAGCCCAGCTCCGAGGCGACATGGTGACCGATCCCCAGCCGCTCGTAGACAGGAACGCCGTTCTTCTCGCCCCAATCCCGCGTGTTCCTGTGCAGGTCTTCTTCCTCGGGGGTAACGGCGGGCACCATGTGATCGATGAAGAGCGCGAAACGCTCCGGGTCGGCAACCTTCTCGATGCCGAAGTCTTCCTGCATCTGCTTGAAGATGACGTTGGTATAGCCGGGAAAGTCGTAGGCGATCACGAAGTCCGGCCTGGCACGAACCTCGTCCCCGGCCTTTACCGACGCGAGTCCGGCGGCCCGGGCCAGAATCTTCTCTGCGATGGTCGATCCCATAAAAAGCCCCTGCGTGGGCCGGCATAGCGCGAACCTGCGCCGAATGCGGCGCGGCCCGGGAATTGCAGCACGCGCACTCCCTCTGAGGAATCACGATAGGAACAACATCCGGGGCTGTCAACGCCGTGCGCCTGCTCATCCGGCGCCGCGCTGGCAATGGTTCAAATTTGGATAATGGCGAATGCGTAAATTTGAGCAGTAGCCATTATCCAAATTTGAGCAGTCCTCAGTGGCGTGGAGGTCTTGCCGCTGTCCGTTCAGTTGCCGCTCACTGCGAGTAAAATACCTTGCGGCGCGAGTGCGGGGGAATCGGTAGCGAGGCTGCCTGGACTTTCTTCTCGATTGACTTGACGTTCCTGGGCCGCTTACATTCCTGGGACTCTGGAGGGGAGTCTTTCAATGGGAGTCGGGCAAGCGCCCTGGATTGCTCGCGAGTTTAGGCAGCCGATGCGCTGGAAACTGAAATTATGAATGTGCCGACAGTCGACCCGGTCACCATGGAGGTGCTGCGCGGCCGCTTTACCGCGGTAGCCGACGAGATGCAGCATGCGCTGATCAAGAGTTCCTACTCGACGATCGTCACCGAAGCCCTCGATGCCACCTGCGCCGTCTACGACCGGGACGGCCGCACGGTCGCCCAGGCCTGCGCCATTCCCATTCACCTGGGGGCGCTTACGGAACTCGGGCGGCGCTTCGCCCGGCGCTATCCGCCGGGCGAGGCGATACCGGGCGATGTCTACCTGGTCAACGATCCCTATGCGGGCGGCACCCATCTGCCGGACTTCGCGGTGGCGAGTCCGGTCTTCCTCGACGGCGAACTGGTGGGCTACGTGGCCACCATGACGCATCACCAGGACATCGGCGGCACGGCCCCGGGCAGCGCGGCGGCAGCGGTCTACGATCACCTTGCCGAAGGGCTGCGCATTCCGATGCTTCGTCTCGCGAAGGAGGGAGTGGTCAGCGAGGACCTGATGAGCCTGCTCACCGCGAATTCCCGGTCGCCGCGCAACATGCGGGGCGACCTCGAGGCGCAGATTGCCGGTTGCCGCACCGGCGAAGCGAGGCTCGGCGCGCTGTTCGACCACTATGGTACGGATCAGGTGCGCGCCGGTATCGATGCGCTCATGGATTACGGGGAACGCCTGACGAGGCTCGCCATCGAGCGCATGGCGGATGGCGAATACACGTTCTCGGACTGGCTCGACGACGACGGACTGTCGCCGGACGCGGACCCGGTGGAGATCCGCGTCACCCTGCGGGTCAAGGGCACTGAGCTGGAGTTCGACTTCACCGGTACGGGCGAACAGGTGGGGGCGGCCATCAACAACGTGCCGTCGTCCACGATCTCGTCGGTTTACTACGCGGTGCGCCTGCTCACCGGCGACGCCGCGCCGAACAACGAGGGCTGTTTCCGACCGGTGTCGGTGGTGCTGCCGCCGGGCACCATCGTCAACCCGACATTTCCCGCGCCGGTAAATGCCCGGGGCGTCGGCATCGCACGCATCGTCGATGCCGTACTCGGGGCGCTTTCCGCCGCATTGCCATCCACCATTCCCGCGGCGGGATGCGGGCACGCCACCGTTATCCTGGCAGGCGGCAGCGAACCGGAGACCGGCAGGCGCTTCGTGGGCGTGCTGGGCGGGCCGCTGCGCAGCGGCACCGGTGCCCGCCCGGCCATGGACGGGCTCGACGTGACCGACCACGACCTGTCCAACTCCCACCACATCCCGCTGGAGGTGACGGAGGGCGAACTTCCGGTGCGCTACCGGCGCATGGAACTGTGGCAGGATTCCGGCGGCGCCGGCACCTGGCGCGGCGGCCTGGGCTATCACGCCTGGGTGGACTGGCTGCGCGGCGAGGGCGTGCTGGCGCTGCGCGGCGAACGGCAGCGGTTCCGGCCCTGGGGCGTGCACGGCGGCGAGCCGGCGCCGCCATGCCGGTGGCAACTGGTGCGGGAGAACGGCGACGCCGAAACCCTGCCCGGCAAACATCTACTTGCCATCAAGAAGGGTCAGGCCCTGAGTTACTGGTCTACGGGCGGCGGCGGATACGGCCCCCCGTGGCGCCGGGATGCCGAACGCGTGCTGGCGGACGTGCTGGACGGCCGCGTCTCGACGGACGAGGCGCGGGAGCACTATGGCGTGGCGATCGAGGACGGAAGGCTGGATCGGGCGGCAACCCGGGCGCTGCGTGCGGCGAGACGGGCCTCAGCGCAGCAGGCGGCCGGTTGAGAGGCGCTGCGAGCGCGGCAGGCCCGGCGGGGGCCCCGGGCTCCAGGCCGCCAGAACTGTTCCATACCACCGCGCCCGCCGATTGACGCCGGTGGCGCCGGTGGCGTAAGTGCGGGGGCCGGTCAGCGGCCGAACGTGCGACAACTGATATGGGAGGAATCCATGGACCGGGAAGCGGAAATCCAGGAAATCATCGACCGCGAGTCGCGGGGGTACGAAGAGGAGGATGCGGACCTGCTGCTTTCGGTCTATCACCCGGACATGGTCTGGGCCTGGCCGCCGACGCCGACTTCTTACGACCCGATGGACTGGGTACTGCGCATGGGCCGCTTCAACGAGCAGCGCTGGCGAACTCTGATCGAGCGGTTCTTTGCCACACACACCATCATCCACAACCAACGGGTCACCCGGAAGATCGTCGTTTCCCCGGAGGGCGACGGCGCCTTCGCCGTGGTGGATATCGACACCCTGTGGCGCCGCGAGGCCGAGGGCGACACCGCCTGGCACGACGGCAGCACCGAAGAGCACGTCATCGGCCGGGCGTGCAAGATCTACACCCTGGTCAACGGGGAATGGAAGATGCTGTATCAGCCCGGGACCATGCAGTATCCCGAGACGGGCTAGGAGCCTACGCCGGCTTCAGTCGAACGACTCTTCAACTCCCGGCGATCAACCAGTGTTTCTTGCGCGGCAGCGCACCGGTCGATTCCGTCGAACGTGTTTTACGAATCGCCGGGTGCGGCCACCGGCACGTCGATGAGGATGTTTCGGAAGCTGTCCAAGCGGGCCTGGTGTCCCGGGTAGATCAGGGTGGTGGTGTCGGCCTGTTCGATGATTGCGGGGCCGGTGAGTTCGAATCCCGCCGGTAGATCGTCGCGCCGGTAGACGGGTACATCTTCGAGGCCGGCGGTGCTGTCCAGGCAGGCCTTGCGATGGCGGGGCGTCGGTGACCCGGCAACCGCCGCTGCGCTCTCGGAGAGCAGGGTAGTCTCTTCCGATTCCTTGTAGTGCACGCTGCGCAGGGTGACAAACTCCACGGGCGCATTCTCATCGCAGTGACTGTAGGCGCGCTGGTGCGCCTCGTGAAACGCCCGGGAAGCTCCATCGATGGCGTCCGCATCCTGCGGTGCAATCGTTACTTCGAGTTCATGGGACTGGCCGATGTAGCGCATCTCGGTCCGGTACTCGATGGACGCATCGCCGGGGTTCACGCCGTCGTCGCGCATCTTGGCGCGGCAGGCGTCGTCGAGTGCGGCGAACCGCGCACGCAGTTCGTCCAGGCTCGCTTCAGCCGCGGCCACCTCGAAGCTGGTCATGGACTCATGCTGGATCGGCGCCAGCATCAGGCCCATGGCCGACAGCACGCCGGGCGCCGTGGGGATGAGAATGGTGCCGATGCTGGCGGCCTCGGCCAGCTTGCCGGCGCTTAACGGGCCGGCGCCGCCGAAGGCGATGAGCGCGAAATCCCGCGGATCGTGGCCGCGCTTGATGGACACCAGCCGCAGCGTCTGTGCCATGTTGTTGTTGACGATGGCCTGGATGCCGAGGGCGGCCTCGAGCAGGCTCAATCCCAGCGGCTCGGCGATCTTCTCCTCGATCACCTGCCGGCTCTTGCCGATGTCCAGGTCGAGGCCGCCGGCGAAGGTTTCCGGGTTCAGGTAGCCGAGCACGAAGCCGGCATCGGTGACGGTGGGTTCCTCGCCGCCCCGCCCGTAGCAGGCGGGGCCGGGGTCGGCGCCGGCGCTCTGCGGGCCCACCTTGAGCGCTCCGCCCTCATCGACGTAAGCGATGCTGCTGCCCCCCGCGCCGATGGTCTGCACATCGATCATGGGAATGTTCAGGGGATAGTCGGCGAAGCTGCCGTCGTTGCTGATCAGCGCCCTGCCGCCGCGAATCAGCGCCACATCGGTGCTGGTGCCGCCCATGTCCAGGCTGATGCAGTCGGGAAAGCCGGCGCTTGCCGCCACGTTGGCAGCGCCGATCACGCCGGCGGCCAGGCCGGAGAGCACCGTGTTCACGGGACGCTCGATGATGTTGCCGACGCCGCCCACGCCGCCGTGGGACTGCATGATGTGCAACGGGCCCGACACCCCCGCCGACCCGAGTTGCTCGACCAGGCCGCGCAGGTAGTTGGTGACCACCGGCTTGACGTAACCGTCGAAACCGCTCACCACCAGCCGCCGGTATTCGCGCCGCCGGGGCAGCACGTCGCTGGACAGCGTGACGTCCACGTCCGGGTACATTGCGGTCAGGATCTCCCGGGCGCGGCGTTCGTGGGCGGGGTTGGCGTAGGCGTGCAGGAAGCAGACCACCAGCACTTCGGCGCCCTGTTCCCCGACCAGCGTTTGCGCCACGTTCCTCAGGTGCTCTTCGTCCAGTGGCGTAACCACCCGTCCCTGCGCGTCCATGCGCTCCCGCACGCCCAGAGCGCGCCGGCGCGGCGCCAGGAACAGGGGTTCCACCGGGTCCATGTCCAGGTCGTACATGCGCGGACGCCAGCCGACGCCGATGTACAGCACATCGCGGAAACCCTCGGTCATCACCAGCCCCAGCCGCGCCCCGCGACGGGTGAGGATGCAGTTGGTGGCGACGGTGGTGCCGTGTACCAGCCGCTCGACTTCGCCGGGGGATACGTCGGCCTTCGCCAGGGCCTGTTCGAGCCCCGTCATGAAGCCGCGGGAAAAGTCGGGCGGTGTGGAAGGCGCCTTGTGGACGACCCAGGAGTCCCGCTCACGGTCCCGGATGAAGACATCCGTAAAGGTCCCGCCGACATCGATCCCTGCAATAGCCATGCTTCCCCCTCGGCAAAAAGAACGGTTTACAGGAAACGGTGTGCGGCTACCAGTGCCCAGACGGCGCCGAGCAGCAACAGGCTCAATGCCACGGCCGCGGAAGCGATGTCCTTGGCGCGCCCGGCCAGGTCGTGGTGCTCGGTTCCCACCCGGTCGACCACCGCCTCGACCGCGGTATTCAGCAGTTCGGCAATCAGCACGATGGCATAGGAGGTGATCAGGATGGCGGTTTCCACCAGGGTCTGCCCCAGCCAGAACGACAGGGGCACCAGCACCACGCCGAGGGCGACTTCCTGCCGAAATGCAGACTCGTCCCACGCGGCCTGCAGGCCTTTCATCGAGAACTGGCTGGCCTTCCGGATCCGCTTTATCCCCGTGTAGCCGGGTTTCACAGCGACTTCATTCCGGCATGGAAGCCGGCTGCGCCGGAACCGTTTCGTCCGGGCAAGGCCCGTGCTCCACCTGGATGGTGGAATGATTGACGCCGAAGTTCTCCAGCAGCACCGCTTTCAGCCGCTGCACCACCGGCTGGATTTCCGTTTCCTCTTCGACGCGGGCATGCAGCGTGACCAGCGGCAGTTCGGCGGTGAGCGACCAGGCGTGCAGATGATGCACCTCCACCACGCCCTGCACCCTGGCCAGACGGTCGCGCATCGCCTGCACGTCCAGGGTCTTCGGCACGCCTTCCAGCAGAATGTGGGTGGCATCGCGCAGTACCCGCCAGGCGCCGCGCCCGAGAATGACGGCAATGATCAGCGACAGCAGCGGGTCGACCCGGGTCCAGCCGGTGAAATAGACCACCAGGGCGGCGATGATGGCCGCTGCGCTACCGAGCAGGTCGCCCAGCACGTGCAGCGCCGCGGCCTGCACGTTGGCGTTCCAGTCGGCGCCGTGCAGCCACTTGTAGGCGATCAGGTTGACCACCAGGCCGATGCTGGCGACGATCAGTGCCGGCACCGGCAACATGACTTCCGGCGTCAGCAAGCGCTGGTACGCCTCGTAGAGAATCCACAGCACCAGAACGGCCAGGGTGATGCCGTTGAGCATCGCGGCCAGTACCTGGAATCGATGGTAGCCGTAGGACAGTTTGCTGTCGCCGCTGCGGCGCGACAGCAGTGTCGCCCCCCAGGCAAGGCCGAGGGCGGTGGCATCCAGGAACATGTGCCCGGCATCGGCAAGCAGCGTCAGCGAGTTGGCGAGGATGCCGCCTGCCACCTCCACCACCATGAACACTGCGATCAGGATGAAGGCGCGCCGGAGGATCGTCTCCTGGTGATGGTGGTGATGGGAATGCGCCACGTTGCCGGGCCCTTGCAAGGCTTTCCGGGTGCCGATTATAGCGCGCCTTGACTCCGAGACCCTCCCGTGGGGGCCGGCGGGGAGACGGCGCTGCGGGATCGTGTTCCGTTGCAGATGTGCACCTTCATGCACCAGGAACGCCCCTCCACCCGGGATTTCGGGTGGTCGGCGGCGCAGGGGCCGGCCGGTGTGCAGCCCGGGGGCATATCCGTTAAGGTTTGGCGCTTTTCGAGGGAATGACATGGAAAGGATGCTGCTGGATTTCGACGGCAAGGTCGCCGTCCTCAAGTTCAACCACCCGGAAGTCCTGAACGCCATCGGCGCGCAGATGCTCGAGGAACTGTCGGACGCACTGCTGGATGTCGAGGATCCGGCCAACGGCGCCCGCTGCCTGCTGCTCACCGGCGAGGGCAGGGGCTTTTCGGCAGGCGCCAACCTGCAGGACGACGGCAGCAACGAGCGACGCGGCAGCGCGGGTTCCGGCCTGCGCTCCGGGTATCACCCCATCCTGCTGCGTCTGCGCGATCTGGAGATGCCCATCGTTACCGCCGTAAACGGCCCCGCCGCCGGGGTCGGCATGAGCTTCGCCCTGATGGGCGACATCGTCTGTGCTCAGAAGGATGCCTACTTCCTGCAGGCATTCGGCCGCATCGGGCTGGTGCCGGACGGGGGTTCGACCTTCATGCTGCCGCGGATGGTGGGCTGGGGCCGGGCCGTCGAACTGTCGATGCTGGCGGAAAAGCTGCCGGCGGAAAAGGCTCTCGAATGGGGTCTGGTAAACCGGTTGTTCGATGATGTCGAGGCACTCCGCGAAGGCGCGATGGCCATGGCGCGGCGGCTTGCCGACGGGCCGCGCTCGCTGACGCTGATTCGCAGGGAGTACTGGAACACCTGGCACAACGCGTTCGAACAGCAACTCGATCTCGAAGCCAGGCTGCAGGACGAAGCCGGCAGGACGGCGGACTTCGCCGAAGGCGTGCAGGCGTTCTTGGAGAAGCGCCCGGCGCGGTTCAAGGGCGAATAACGCGGCCCGCCGAAGAAGGTCGGCTGTTGTCCACGCTGCCTTTTTCCCGACTCAGCCGGAGAGAGGTATGCCCGAGCGAAGGAACGGTTCCCAACTGTGAATGACTCAAATAAATTCAATAAGGTGACGATTGTTCCATGTAATCACGTCTATTTTCATATCTCATTGAATTTTTTGGAAATGTTTGCATCGAAATTTCACGTTCACACAACCCTTCACCTACCGCGTGGGGCTGGTCGGCTGGGCGACTTCGAGAGCTTGGTAACCGTTCGGTGTTGCCGGTACGTTGCGCGGCCATTACGGTTCGCTCCCGGCACTTTCGCGCGTTGAAGGCAAGGCGTCGGCAACCGGTCCACGTGCGTCGCGAATCGGTCTTGACAGGCGGGGCGCCCTCGAGAGAATCCGATGGCTACGCGGCGCAACGCACCGGAGGATTGCTGTGGTTCAGATCGCACCGTTCAGGACGGAGACCTACGAACGCGTGGCCGAGAGCTTCAGGCGCGATGGATTCGTTGCCCCCCTGCGCATTATCGATGCGGCGGAAACAGCCGATCATCGCCGGCGGCTGGAAGAGGCCGAGGCGGTCTTCGGGCCTCTCAACTACCAGGCCAAGGTGCACACCATTCTGCGCTCGCCCTTGGAACTGGCGACCCACCCCCGCGTCCTCGACCTGGTGGAATCCCTGATCGGGCCCAACATCCTGCTCTGGACCGCCACCTACATCATCAAGGAGCCCGACACGCCTGCCCACGTAAGCTGGCACCAGGACCTGACCTACTGGGGCCTGAGCGGCGACGACCAGGTGTCGATGTGGCTGGCGCTGACACCCGCCACCCGGGTCAACGGCTGCATGCGCCTGCTGCCTGGGAGCCACCGTGCCGGGCGTCATGATCACCGGATCACCGAGAGCGACTCCAACCTGCTCTTCCAGGGCCAGACGGTGGATGGTGTGGAAGAGTCGCAAGCGGTGCACTGCACGTTGGATCCCGGCGAAGCCTCCTTTCATCACGGCTGGACGCTGCATGCCTCCCTGCCGAACCGGAGCGACGAGCGCCGCATCGGATTGAATGCACAGTACGTGGCCACGCACATCCGCCAGACCAAGCACAATCGCGATACCGCCATGCTGGTGCGCGGCGTCGACACCTTCGGCCACTTTGGCGTGGACGTTCCCGCCAGGGGGGATCTGGAACCCGAGGCGGTCGAGCGGCAGCGGGAACTCGATCGCCTGTACCGGAAGACAATCGGAAACGACTGAAGGCGCGATGGCGCGAGACGTCCAGGTGCCGGCTCTGAAGTCGCACCGCACGCAGCCCGCCACCGCTTCCGATCGAATCGAGGCGACCGTCAGATCAGGCACCTGCGACGCCAAGCCGCTTCAAGGATACGCATCCGGCGTACCGGGGCCCGGCCGTTCGGTCGTTAAACCGATCCCGGCGGCGAGAGACAACGAGGAGCCACGCAACGTACCGGCACGACCGAACGGTTACGAGCTTTCCTGGTAACCGATGGTCGTCCCGTGACGATGCGGGATCTTAGCGGATTCTAGCGGTTGAGGATGCGCTTCCAGTCCTTGGGCAGGGGCCGCAGCCAGATATCCTTTTTCGGCTTGTCGAACCGGTTCTTCGTGTCGTAGCGCCCGCGGCCCTGAGTGGCGCCGACGTGGATCCAGCCGGACGCCCCGTAGACGGCGCCGGTGTAGCGTGGGGTTTCGACGAAAGCCTCGATCAGCACCGGGGTCGTGTTGTAGCGCGCCGTCCAGTCGACGGGCAGCTGGCGGCGGACGATGGCCAGGATGTGCGAGCCGAGGTTGGGGATGTGGATTCGGGGCAGGATCAGGAAGCGCGGTTTCGTGGGCATCGACAACGGCAGAGAATGCAGTCGATCCGGTGCCAGCGGCAAGACTTCGACCGTCGTCGGGCGCCGCTTACGATTGAACGGAATCTGCGCTAGGATCGCCCGGATTGCAGTTAGTCGATCAGCACTCCGGTATCCAACATGAAGTACCTCATATCCGAGTTCGGCATCCGGAACCCTTCGTGGCAACCGACTCATTTGTTGTCGCCACACTTTTTGTTGTGTGGGTTGGTCACTACGGCACTGGCCTGCTTCCCGAACGACGTTCAATCGCAATCACGAACCGACGACCTTGTGGTGTCCATTGAAGATGCGGATGCGGTGGAAGGGAACCCGCTCGAATTTCGAATTTCGATATCCGAGGAACGCGACGTGGCGTTGCGGGTGGATTGGGAGCTTACGCCTGAGACGGCCATTGATGGGGTCGATTTCCGGTCTAACCGGAGCGGCACATTGCAGATACCCGCTGGTGCCATCGAGGGATTCATTCGAGTTAAAACGGTGAGCGACCAGGTTGCGGAGCCCGACGACTATTTCAAGATAGCGCTACTCGACGTCAATCCAATTCCACCGGACGGTGCCCTGCTGGCCGAGGGAGCAAGCACGGCAACCGGGACCATCATGGATGACGATGGAGGTCTGGTAATCCCGGACGACCGCCTGGAATGGTATATCAGGTACGCTCTGGACAAGCCTCACGAGACGCTTACCGCCGACGACTTGGCCAGTTTGACCGAATTGCACCCTGGCGGTGATGATCTCATTGATCTCACTGGTATCGAATTCGCTCGCAATCTCACACATTTCGGCTTGGGTTTTTCAAGCGTAGTGGACATTTCGCCCCTCGCCCACCTGCCGAAACTGAGTTGGCTGAGCGTGGGCTACGGAAAGCTCAGGGACCTGTCACCCTTGAGCACGATGACCAACTTGAGCCTGCTGCGTCTGGGCAACAACGAGATTGCAGACATCGAGCCTCTGCGTGGATTGACGCGACTGCGACATCTGGACGTCTCCAGCAACTCGGTTTCGAATATTGAACCACTGATGGCGTTGACCGGTCTGGAAGTCTTGACACTGGATGACAATTTGATCGGCGACATTGGTCCTCTTGGGACACTGATCGGGCTGCATTTGCTGAGTCTCAGCGATAACCTCATTTCGAGCCTGGCGCCACTGCAAGAACTGACCGGCCTCACCAACCTTGCGTTGTCGGACAACTCCATTCGAGACTTGGCGCCGATTGCCAACCTCACGAAACTAGTCGTCCTCGACGTCGGCAGAAACGACATATCGAATCTTGACCCGTTGCTGACGAATAGCGACTTTGCCTCGGGAACCTTAATCTATCTGCACGACAATCCACTGGACAGAGACGCGCGAGAAGTCCAGGTTCCCGCCCTCCGGCAGAATGGCGCGGTTGTCGGAACCGTCAGCGCATCGGTAATGGATGCATCCGCGCCGGAAGGCGAGCCGTTGCAATTCAAGGTACATCTGTCTGAGCCCGTGGATGAACAGGTGGATCTGATTTGGTTCGTGGATGAGCGGACCTGGTCCACACCCAACGTGGATTACGCCACGCCAACCGAGCATTACAACGAGTTGACGATTCCGGCCGGTGTTACGAAGGCCGATTTCACGGTGACAACGCTTCGCGACGATGCAGACGAAGTCCATGAACCGGTGCTTGTCCAGGTGCTCGAGCCATACTTCGTCGGACTGTCGGAAGACCATCCGCGTCTCCCGACCGGTGTCACCATGAGATTGCCGCACAGCTCCCTCGAAGCGTTCGGTTTGATACTCGACCCGGGCCCACCTTCAACGGAGGTGCCGTATGTCGGTTCGGCGGACCAAGAGAGGCGACAAGGCGTCGTGCGTGTCATCAATCACTACAGGCGCAATCCGACGGCAGTAAGGATCGAGGCTGTTGACGATTTGGGAGATAATCGCGAGCCGATAACGCTTTCCATCGGTTCGGGCGAGGCCAGGCAGTTTACTTCCCGCGATCTGGAAGAGGGCAATCTCATCAAGGGGCTGTCGGACGGTGTGGCGGCTGGGACGGGTAACTGGCGGCTTAACTTGAAGTCCAACGACATTGCTGCGCTTGCCTTCGTTCGTACTGCGGATGGGTTGCTTGCCGGCATGCAAGATCTCGTTCCGCTCACTTCCGTCGGTTACTCCGTGCCGATCTTCAACCCGGGAAGGAACACGAACCAGGTCAGTTGGTTGCGCCTGACCAATACAAACGATCAAACCGCAAATGTCAGAATCAGGGGCATCGACGATAGCGGGATTTCCCCCGGAAGTGAGGTGAGTTTTCGCGTTGCCCCA
Organism: Pseudomonadales bacterium; assembly: GCA_963663395.1. GTDB lineage: Bacteria > Pseudomonadota > Gammaproteobacteria > Pseudomonadales > Azotimanducaceae > Azophilus. Next base: position 29,604 of record OY760226.1, on the reverse strand, counting down.
GGACAGAGCCGGTTATTTTCGGCATCCGCACTGGAGTCAGGTAGCGGTTCCGGGGTGGACGGTGCTTTGGGGATTGGAACCGGGAAGTGGCGCCTGATCGTTGCCTCGAACGTGCGGATCAGGGTAATGAACTTGTTGGAGAGCCCGACGGGCCACCTTTCCAACCTTTCCACGTTGGCAACGCGAATCGAGTCCGAAGACGAATCCAACGCGGTTTTCCGTGTTCCGTTATTCCCTTCCGCAATGGATTCGAGCGGTCGCGAGGGGTTTGTACGGGTGGCGAACTGGAGTGACGAATCAGCAACCGTACGCATCTGTTGTATCTCGGATTGTTTCGTGACGGATTTCTCGGATTGTTTCGGCGGGCACGGTGCTGGATTCTTCGGATTGTTTGGGTTTTACCGGCAAGGCATGGGGTGATGGCGTCATGAGTCTTGTGACCGGGAGCCAGCGGTAAAGAGGGAACCGAGGGTGGTGGGGACCGCCCTGCGCCGGATTGTCAGAAGGGGATGTCGAGCTCGGGGAAGAGGGATAGTTGCCTGTCGTCGTCGGGGGGTGGCGGCGGTTGCCGCCGGTCTTCGTAGTAGCGGCGGATCTGGCCGTAGTAGCGGTTGGCGATGGCATCGCCGAGGGCGTAGAGGAAGTCGGGGACGACGACGGCGGTTTCGTCGGAGATTTCGTCGGGCAGGTCGATGTCGAAGATCATGGCCGAAGTTCGTCGAGGGCGGTCTGGAGATGGTCGGTATTGACGGTGCGGGCCTTGTCCAGCGCAGCGGCGGAGAGTGCGTAGTGGGCGATGCGGTTGATCTGGCGCGGCAGTCCGCGGGCGCTCTGGAACAGCGCCTCGACGGCGGGTGGTTCGAACAGGGGCAGTTCGCAGCCGGCGAGCCGCACGCGGTGGGTGAGGTAGGCGTCGACCTCGTCGCGCTCGAGGCCGGTGAGATGGTGGCGGACGACGAGGCGCTGGGAGAGCGATTCGTGCACGGCCATGGTGAGGCGGCGGCGCAACTCGGTGAGGCCGACGAGGATCAGGCACATGCGGTTTTGGGAGTCCATGGCGAAGTTGGTGAGCAGCCGGAGGTCTTCGAGGACATCGTTGCGCAGATGGTGGGCCTCGTCGACGACGAGGATGGGCAGTTGTTTGGCTTCGATGGCGAGGCGGGAGATCTCGGTGCGGATGGCGTTGTAGGCGGCGGAGCGGGAGCGCTCGATGGGCAGTCCGAGTTCCCAGGCGATGGACTTGTACATGTCGAGCACGTTGCCGGTGGTCAGCGCGACGTAGTGCACGCGATAGAGGCCGGGGTGGAGTTGCGCGGTGAGGTGTCGGCAGACGGTGGTCTTGCCGGAGCCGACCTCGCCGGTGAGCATGCCGATGCCCTTGAGTTCGATGAGATGATTGAGCCGGGCTTCGGCCTCGCGGCGGGCGTTGGACTCGAACAGTTCGTCGGTCTCGGCGGGGGTCTCGAAGGGCATTCGGGTGAAGGCGAAGTGGCGCAGATACATCAGTCTTTCTCCTTGAACTTGCGCAGTTGCAGTGGCGAGGGCGGCGGTTCGGGAGCCGGATCGCCGGGTTCGATCTGCTTGGTGTTGTGGGTGCGTTTCACGGCGGTGTTGGCGTAGGCGTCGAGGCGTGTGGCCTGGCCGGCGGGTTTTTTGTTGTGGACCACCTTGAGGGGTCGTCCGGGCGGCCACTCGGGATCGTAGCGCAAGGTGACGGTGGCGCCTTGTAGCAGGGGGTCGACCTCGTAGAGGCGTCCGTGCAGGCTGACGGTACGGTCCTTCTGGACGCGGCGTTCGGCCTTGAAGAGGAACAGGTCGTCGAGGTCCATGGTGGCGTCGGGGTAGCGTACGCTGGCCGAGGCGAGGGCCCATTGCTCGAGCGGGGTGCGCCGCTCGATGCCACGATGGGGGGTATTGTGGTAGTCCCCCTCGATCCACGCCCAGAGGCTGCGGTTGAGCGTCTGCAGGCTGTTTTGGGTCTCGGCATCGAGGTGGGCGAGCCAGCCGCCGCGAAGGGTTCTGAAGAAGCGCTCGATCTTTCCCTTCCCGGCGGGCTGCCGGGGCCGGGCATGGATCAGGGCGATGCCGAGCTTTGCGCAGACCAGGGAGAGCTGGCGGGACCGGTAGGCAGAACCGTTATCCACATATAGGCGCTGGCAGATTCCGCGGCGGATGATCGCGTTCTTGAACACCGGCAGGAAGGCCTGAACGTTCTCGGCGAAGGCGAAGGCGGCGAAGGGGACGACGCGGGTGGCGTCGTCGATGAAGGCGATCAGGTAAGTCTTCTTACGGGTTCGGCCGATCTTGATCTTCGGTCCGTGCATGACATCGCCCATCCACAGCTCACCCGCTTCCTTGAACGCAAAGCGCCGGCGGTCGGCGCCGTCGCCGGATTTCTTGTCGAACAGGCCCTCGCGGCTGAACAGCCGATGCACGGTCGAGGGGGCGAGCGGGTGGTCGATGCCTTCCTCGCCCGCGGCGCGGATGACGGAGCGCACCGACCAGTCGGGATTGTCGGTCTTGAGCGCCACGAGGCGCTCGGCGACCTCGGCCGGGAGGCGCCGGGGCAGACCCCGGTCGGTGCGCGGCTTGGGGTAGAGCGCCTCGAAGCCGCCGTCGCGGTAGAGCTTGACCCAGCCGCGCAGGGTGTTGACGGCGATGCGGGTCCGGTCGCTGCCCGGGATGACGTAGGTGCGCCCGGCGATCTTCTTGAGCCGCGCGCCGATGCCCTGCGCGCCCCGAGGCCGGTGCACGAGATCGGCGATAACGCCGTACCGGAACAGGGCGATCGCTTCGCGAACCTCGTCGTCGTGATCTTTCATGGTGCTTTCCTCGTCCACGGGGCGGTCGGCCCCGGTACGGGAAAGCTAACCAGCGCCGGACGGGGGATCAGGCCCCGCCTTGTGTTGGATGACCGGATTGCGATCCGTCACGCCGAGACGGTGGGGATGGAAGCCCACGGGCGCCGGCAGCTGCCGCAACTGCGGCGCGGCCAGACCGCGAAGCTCCGTCAGGGCGCTGTCGCTGGCGAGACGTCGGCGCACGGCGACGATGTTGGGAACGCAAGGGGCCAGGCGGTCGGGGATCAGGCCGATGACGGCGTTCAGTGCGTTGTGCACGAGCCGCACACGGCGCCCTACCCAGCGCATGGCGCCGGGCAGTTCGATGGGGTCGCGGCGAAGGGCATTGGCCGCAGCCGCCAGACTGGTCGCCCGCTCGGCGACGGCCACCACGGCTTCCAGGTCAGGGAGCGTACCCGGCAGCCGCGCCGCCAGGCAGTCCGGCAGCAGGCTGAAGGTCGTGTGGCTTTGCGGGCAGTACCAGCGAGCGACGCGTGCTCCGTGCGGCGTCTTGCGCTCGTAGGTGCCGTGCCGCGCCAGCGAGCAGCCGCCGCGCGGATGGTTCGGGCACCGCTCAAGCCTTGCCTCACGCCATGCCTGGGCGATAACGTACCGCTCGCCGGTAAGCCCCGTCTGGAAGCGAAGCTGCACCGGCACCTGGGCCCGGCGGCGGCGGTTGGCGGCCGCCCGGGCCCTCCTATTCCGTTGATCAGGTCAGAGACTACGGAAGCAACGCCGAACGGTGAACCCCAGGGCGTGCTCTGCGGATCGGGCGGACAGCGGGTGGGCAAGCTAGCTTGCCCACCCGCTGTCCGAATTGATCCGGCATCACCGGAAATCCAGCAACGAAACAATCCGAAGAAAAACGGGGTCCGGCTAACGATCTAATCCGGGAAACAACAGCATCAGTGCTCGAGACGATACGGACTGGAAATACGAGCCGGTAATACTGACACTGGAGGCGAACACCGCCGTTCAGTTAAATTCTCACGATCTTGAATCGGGAAACTCGAAAAAGGGGCTGCTGGTCGGCATCGGTGCTGGCGAAGGAGACTGGCGGTTGGAACTTGCCAGTTCCCAGGATATTGACGTTGGCGGCTACATTCGTACTCAGGACGGATTCCTGACGAGCATGCACGATGTTATTGCCATTGAGTCGGGCGGTTATTTCGTTCCAATCTTCAATCCCGGACGCAACAGGGCACAGGTGAGTTCGCTGCGATTGATCAACAACGAAACGCGGCGTGCGGAGATAAGAATCCGCGCTGTAGATGACAGGGGCCGTACACCTGGGGAGGAGGTGTTGTTGTATGTGGGTCGGCAATCGGCGCGCACGATCCCGTCGCGCGTTCTCGAGGAGGGCCGTTGGGGTCTGGTTGGTGGAATCGGCACCGGTTACGGGAAGTGGCGGTTGACGGTTTCTGCCGATGTGCCCATTGAGGTGTTGAGCCTGATGGAGAGCCCTACCGGCCATCTAGTAAACCTTTCGCCTTGACCGGCGAGAATTGCTCCGCACGCAACTTGCAAGCTGTCTCAGTCAGGCGTGGTCGCCGTCGACGTGGCGCGATTCGAAACCGGGCGTCGGAAAAGGCTGATCGTTAACGACTCTGCCGAGGAATGCGCTTCTGTGCGTCAACGCGAAAAAGAGCAGCGTTCCCGGCATTTCCGCCAACCAAGCGATGCCACATACCGGCTTGCCCGAACGGTTACGAGCTTGCCTGGAACGCGATGGCGCAAGCTGGTGGCCTTGGCGTTGTCCAACGACATCTTGTGCGAAAGCGGCCGATCGTACCTGGGGAGCGTATGCAGCATGCTTTGGCGGTCTCCGAGACAGGGATCGATGCCCGCATGGGCCGAGACTCGGAACGAGGCTCGGTGCGAAGCACGAGAGCCCGGCCCCCGGAGGGGGGTCGCCCTCCTTTAAACTGAACTTCCAGATGATGTTTGATCCAACCCATTGATTTTCCGGATAATTCAAAAAACCGAGGGGGACGCTACTGGGAACGTTCCAGACGCACGCCGAGGAGTTTGAAGGCTTCGCGCTGTAGCGCGGTGGGCCGGGTGAGGACCTCGAACGGTTCGGCGCCGGGCAACCGGGGCACGACCTGGTTCTTGGCGATCGTCGCCAGGTCGCCGAGCAGGGTGCGGAAGCTGTGCACCGGCAGACCGTTGGCGGTGCGTTTGCCGCGGGCTTTTTCCTTGGCGGCGTCGGAGACCCGCGCCGGCGCGACGATGGAAGTGCGCGCCGCCTCGGCGGCGGCCGGGTCGTGGTCGTCGAACAGCAGCGGCTTGAGCCGGGCGCGCATGTGCCATTCCACGTAGTAGGCCAGCATGCACAGGAACACGTGCGCGCGCACCCGGTCAGCGGTTCGGTGGAACACCGGCCGCACCTTCAGGTCCACGGTCTTCAGGCTCCGGAAGGCGCGCTCGACCGCGCTCAGGCGCTTGTAGGCGCGCACGGTGCCCTCGGCGTCGAGTTCGCCCGCGGGCAGGCTGGTGCGCACGACGTACAAGCCGTCCAGCGCCGCCTCCGCAGCGATGGACTCCGGCTTTCGCCGATAGCCGAACGCGTCGTCCTCGATAGCCAGATCGAAGTGCTTGGCCATCTTGTATTTGCCGACAACCTTGCCCGCGCGCAGGCCGATCTTGTCCGCGCCCTTCAGGCGCCGCTTCTCCCGCCGCGTGGCCGCCACGATGGGATCGAGCAACGCCTCGGTGGCCCGCAGCAGTGCTTCCCGCTTGCGCGCCCGCTCCTCGGCCAACAGCGGATTGCGGCACACCATGAGGCGCTCGCCCGGATAGGCGTCGCTGCGGATCTCCACCAGGTCGGTCTCGTCGAACAGCGACAGTTGCACCGCGCCGGACTCCACCAGCGAGCGCACCGCCGGACCCCGCAGCGCGCTGATCCAGTCCAGCCCCGCGGGCCTCACGTCCTCGCGGATGCGCGCCTCGGTCAACATCCCCCGGTCGCCCACCAGCACCACCCTGGAGAACCCGAAGCGGCGCCTGAGCTTGTCGACCTGCGCGCCCACGGTGGCCGGGTCCGCGGTGTTGCCATCGAACACCTCCACCGCCACCGGACGGCCCTCGGCGTCGCACAACAGCCCAAACTCGATCTGCAGCTTGCCGCGCCTGCCGTCGCGCGAGTAGCCGCGCCGCCCCAGCGGGCAGTGGCGTCCTTCCAGCCACACCGAGGTGAGGTCGTAGAACACCAGGGCGCCGTCCTCAAGATGGCGCTTCGCCAAGCGCCGCTCGATGGCGTCCTGACGCTCGAGCAGCCAGTCCATGGCGGCGTACAGATCGTCCTCGTCGCAGTCCTCCAGCGCCAGCGTCTCGGCGAGCGAGTCGTGCGCGGTGTCCGCCGCCAGGCTCCGGGCAGTCGCCAGCTTGGAACCCGGCTCAAGGACCCGGGCGACGATCATCGCCAGCACGCGCCGGCGCTCGGGCGAGTCCGCCCCGGCGATGGCGCGGTCCAGGCGCAGCTTGCGCAGCGTGCCGAGCACGGCGGCGACATGGCCGTGGGGTTTGGAACGCACGATGTCGAAGGCGTCGTCGAGGCGCGACACCGCGGTGCCGCCCTTGAGCAGCACGCGCAGGCCCTCGACGAGCGTCGGGGGCCATTTGGAGAGGTTGGCCAAGGTGCGTTTCCTGACCTTGACGCCCTCGCGCCAGCCTTCGCGCAGGAGGATGGCGGGAGGCGAGCTGCGGTTGGGGACGGTTTCGATGTACATGGGAACGATAGTATTCTATATAACACCGCATTACAACATTAACGTCATATAATACATGGGAACACTTCGACAATCCGAAAACGCTGTTTCCGTATTGCAATCAGTCGCTTAACTCCAATGAACGGGTCAAATGGCTGGAACTTCGGTTTAAAGAGCCGTCGCCCGGCGGAGCCGCTTCTTCGGATCAACCCCAGCACGTTGGTGGCTGGAGAAGTCGATGGCCCGAAAGCGTCAGGATTCCTGCGATCGGGCTTCGAAATCATCGGTAGTAACAAACGAGCCGATGCGACCGGGCCTGCACAACGCCGAACGGCATCGCGGCCGGGCCGGCCCGAACTCGACCCAGGGGTCCATTTCGGCCCCGCTGTAAGGCTTGACATCGACCGGCGCGTCTCCGACGCTTCGACTGTCAAAACCGCTCATCCAACCTGCAACCCGCCAAAGGAGAATGCCTATCGAATGTGAGGTCCGGACACGCCGCGTCGCTCCGCTCCGTGGGGCGGCGTGCCCGGCGACGAGGTGATGGCGGCGCGCTGATCGACCGGCTGATTCACCATTGCCACATCGTCAACATTCGCGGCAACAGCTACTACATGCGGGAGCACCGGGATCTGTTGCGCACGGGCCGTGCGGACCAGGACGCCAGGCGGAGTGGGGTGATATGACCGGTACCGCTTCGCCGCGCGTTGCCAGCCAGCCTCTGGTCGCTCCGCTTGCTGCGCCCAGGCCGCAACGCCGGGTCGACAGCGACGGATAAACTGCTAAACAAAATTTTTTTTGCCGCCTTGGTGCCAGCGATCCACTGAAGGCGACTTGGGAGCCGCCCTTTGGCGCCATGGTTGGGAGTCGTCCCGACAGACTGGAAAACCAGACAGCCGCTTGGAATTCAGCGCGGACGCGGTAGCCACTGCTTGTGACTGCCGATGCCCAGGGGCCACTTCCGGGATGGTAGCGCACTCTGGAGTTCGCTGGGGAGACTGACTGATGCACTGGCATTGGGCACACGGATGCGCCGCTGGTCGGCATTGAACATCCGAACGCGGCAGTGCGGCAGCTTCGCAAGACCATCTGACGACTCGCGGGGCACGATGGGACAGGTAACAGTCCTTGATCGAAGCCGAGACTGTCGGGGCGGAATCGTGAACGTAACGCGCGTACCCCTGCCTGCGCCTTCGCATTCGGCACGGATGCTCCCCCGGTGCGCTTCCACGAGCCCCTTGCAGATGGCCACACCGAGTCTGGATACGCCATTGCCAACGATGACGACCTTGCGTTTGGTCTTCGCTTCCCTGGGCATTGAATCAAGCGGTCGCCGCGAGTGCCGAAGGTTGTGCCCTGGCTGCGTCGTGGCGTGTCCGACGCCGGTTTTCGTACAGGCCGAGGGCCTGCAGCGGAAAGTACTGTCGGTAAAGAACGTAGTCGAGCAGTGCCGTGCGGAAGAAGACGCCTGCCATGTCCTGCCGGGGCCAGGTTCCGTCCGGTTTCTGGGTGTCGATCAGGAACTGGGCTCCCCGCGCAATCGCGGCCCAGTTGGAATCGCCCGCCTCGAGAAGCGCGATCAACGCCCAGGCCGTCTGGATGACCTGGCTCGCTTCGTGGGGAACGTAGCGGCCGCTCGGGCAACCGCTGTGGTGCTCGCCCCACCCGCCATCGGCGCGCTGGCGGTCGAGGAGCCAACGGCAGGCGAGCCGCAGTGCCGGATCGCCCGTATCAGCTCCCCCGGCAACCAGACCCCTGATGCCGAAAAAGGTGCCGTAGATGAACTGCACGCCCCACACGCCACGCCATGACCCGTCGCTTGCCTGGGCGCGGCGAAGCCAGGCGTCGCCCCGCTGCATCGCGCGCGCTGTGGTGCCGTCGACAATGTCAGGGAAATGAAGTCGGCATGCTACCAGTGCGGCGAGACAGGAGGCCGTGCACTCCACGTAGGAGCCCTCCGTCATCGACTCGCCGAACATCTCGGCGGGGTTCAGCCATTCGAGGCCGAACCGCGAGCGTCGTGCCTCGTAGCTGCCGAAGCCGCCGTCATGGTTCTGACCGCGCAACATGAACGCGATGGCTTCGCGGAGCGCCTCCCGGTCGCTGGTCTCGGGGCGGACTGCAAGCATGCCGAGCACGGCCTCGGCCGTGCAGTCGGTCACCGGCCAGCCATGCCAGACGCCGGCAAAGCACCAGCCGCCCTTTGGGTCGTTCCGGTACGCAGCCCGGTATCCGTCTAAGCTTTCGCGGATCTGTTGGCTGCGCAGGAAATCGCTGCCTGTATCGAGCGCATCCGGCACACCGGGAAGTTTGCGGACGGTCGCCATCGCCTGCAGGGCGAATCCCGTGTCCCAGGACGCACTTCTCGCCCCGGTGACGCGCGTTCCATGCTCCTCGTCCTCCCAGATCCAGCCATCGGCCTGCGCCAGTGCCTTCCGGTAGTCGGGGTCATCCGGATCGTCTAGCCACAACGCAAGGATGTTGAGAAAACCGCTGACCGGGGAGATGCTCGTGTGGCTGGAACTGGCAAGCTCCCAGCGAATGCGCCCGACCAGCGCCTTTACGCATCGTCTGCGCAGCCTTCTGGAATGCAGCCGTTCGTAAACCCGCCCGACGGCGTAGACGGCCCGAAGCCAGATCGTGGGTTTTGCGAAGAGATCGCCCTCGCGCAGCCGATGACGGCCCGCCGCGAAGTCGACACTCTCAAACCCCTCGGGAAAGAGTTCCTCCCGCAGCGCTTCAATCAGCGGCGTGACGGGCGCCTGGAACCGATGTGAGTACACGGCCGCCATCGCCATGTAGATGAGGCGCGTGTGGCAGTACCAGTTGGACGGGTGCAGCGGAATGCGGCCGGGCAGCAGCCACAGTTCCGGCAAAACGGGATTCAGGCCCCGCCAATCGTAAAGATTCAGCAGGGCCAGCCAGAACTTTCCCCAGCTGGGAATGCCGAGCACGCCCTCCGAGCGCAGGAACTGCCCAGCGCGCGCAATGAGCGGATCCTCCCGGTTAACGCCGAGCAGTCGCGCAGCCACATAGACCAGGGCGGTCACGAAGAGGTGTGGCCGGGATTGCTCGTGGAGACCCCAGAGCCCTGCAGAGAGCCGTGTGCGCTCGAACTGCCGCAACACGCGTCTGCGGCGGCCCGGTTCCACGTTGTGTCCCAGGATGTGGTGCAGCAGCACGTATTGTGCGGTCAGCATCGGACACCAGACCATCTCGCCTTCCCAGCAACCGTCCTCGCGCTGAAGCCCAAGCAGTCGTTTGGTCGCACGTTCCAACGTTTCACGCGCATCGATCGCCGCGGTCGGGAACGCAGGCCTGGCGTCGCCGTTCTGGGCTTTCATTGAGGTCAGTAGTGCTCGAGGCAACCTGCCCCACATGCGCTCATGGCGTTCGCGAGACGTGCCCTCTGCCCCGTGCAGCTGCCGATAACCGCGAAGGAAATGCCCGACACGGACCCCGAGCGCGCAAGCCATGTCGCCGGCGCGGTGCCAGGCCGGCCAGGCGAGGGAGTGCCGGAACGCGCTGAAGACCGCATCGACCGCGATGGCCAGGAACGTCAGGCCGAGGCGATTGACCGACGCGTCTTCACAGGCCAGCAAGCGCGTGGTCCGGTCACGGACCGCGGGGCTTGCCCGCCAGCGCCGGTAGACCGCTTGCCGCATCGCCACCGCTTCGATCCGGTGGTCGGCAAATATCTCGTAGAGGCCCAATGCCAGGAACTCCGGCGCCCGGGTTGCATGCCCACGATTCGTCACGAACCTGCGGAAATCCCCGTTCCGGGCGATGGCCATCGCATCGTCGAATCCGAGGGCCATGCCGACCGCCGTCAAGGGGTGGTAGTGTCCCGCCGCGTCGCCGATGAGTACCCGGCGCGGTGTCCCGTAGGTGATCCGAGGTTGCAGCTCGTTGGCCGCCGCCTGGAAGTTGCCGCGCTGCAGCGCATTGACGAAGGCGGAACGCACGGGGTCCGGCAGCAACTTGGCGTAGGATTCCAACAGCATGGCGACCCGGTCGCGAGGAAGCCAGTGATCCAGTGGGACATCGACGATGACGCGGACACGTTGCGCGCCCAGATTGAACATGAGGATGGGGCCCGGTCCGCCGAGCACGACATGCCCGTAACCCTCGTGCGGGAGACTGGCGCCTTCGGCGACCAACCCGATCATGCGCGAGCAGGTTGCGCGTTGCGGCGACAGCCCGAGCGACCGGCGCACGACGGAAGCGCGGCCGTCTGCGCCGATCACCCGTCCCGCCGCCAGCGACTTTTCAGTGCCATTCAGCGCATAGGAAAGCCGTCCGTCTTCGACCGCGCGTACGCGCCCGCCGCGAACGAAATCCACGCCGGCTTCGTCTTCGAGCGCCGCGTGGAGTTCGCCTACCAGCGCCGCGTGTTCGTAGGCAACGCCCGTGGCTCCGCCGGGATAGGGCAGCAGGATCGACTCCGAGCCGTCTTCCGGAAACACCGCGAAGCCGCTGCATGTGCTGCTGTTTGGACAGCCGTCGAGCGCAATGCCGAGATCGTGCAACATCCGCACGGCGGGCGGATGGAGCCACTCGCCCGCCAGGCGGTGGGATGCCTTTGGATTGGCTTCGAGGAGGGCGACCCGGGCGCCGTTGCGCGCATGGGCGAGTGCGCACAGGCTGCCCACGGGGCCCGCACCCACGACCGCAACGTCGTAACCGACGGACGCGGAGACGGTCAACGCAAGACGCCCGCGTCGGGAAGACGGTGGTAGCGCAGTCGGCAGGGGAGCTTGGGTCCGGTAACCCAGCTACCGTAGTTCGGGGCCGGAAAAGGCGCTTCAAGCGTAAAGTGGAAACGGTCCAGCAGCACGCTCCAGAGCGCCTTGATCTGCATGATGGCGAAATTCTTGCCCATGCACCGGTGCTTGCCGCCGCCGAAACTGATCAACGCGTAGGGGTGCTGTTTGTGTTCGCTCACCGGAGGCGCGAAGCGGTCGGGTGAGAACCGCTCCGGGTCGGCGAAAACATGGGGCAGCCGATGCGCGACCGCCGGCGACACCATCGCCATGGTGCCTGCCTTCAGAACGTGTCCGCGGTAGCGCAGGGGCCTGACCACCTTGCGGATGAGGAGGATCAATGGCGGGTGCAACCGCTCACACTCGCGTACGGCGTTCTCCAGTTGCTGTTGCCGCTTGAGGCTCGCGAGGCTCATGGCGGGGTCCTCCCGGTGGACCTCGCGCAATTCGCGCCTGACCCGGGCGAGATACCCCGTGGCCCTTACCAACTCGAGTCCTGTCCAGGTGGCGAGTACCGCGCTCGTGTGCTGGCCGGCGAACAGCGCGGTCAGCAGGATTCCCGTGATCTCGTCATCGGTCAGTGACCGGCCGTTCCTGTAACGGGCGCACATGAGCGCCTGCATGAAGTCCTCGGGCTCCGCGCCCGATGCCCGCCGCTGGGCCATGACGCGGCTGAAAATCTCGGTGACGTTGCGCCGGGCCCGGTCGCGGCGGCGATGCGCGGGGATCGGCAGCCTGGGGAAAAAGAACCCTATGGTGTTGATGCCGTTCTGAAGCTCGTGATAAGCCTCGGCGAATCCCGCATCCACCTCCCGGCGGACTTCTTCGCCCAGGAGGCATCGGCTGGCGATGTTCACAGTCAGCTGATTCATCGCCGCCGGGAGATCCAGTTCACCCTCTGTACCCATCCCGTCGGCGAACAGGCTCGCCTCGTCGAACATGATCCTGGCGAACCGGCGCATGGCGGATTCCCGCAGCGCGGGAAACAGGAAGCCGAGCTGTTCGCTCATGATTTCGGGAGCGACGTCGTACGCCACGCCGCGCCCGAAAATGGGGACTGTGAACTGGTAGACGGATTTGGGGTCGAGTTGGTCGTCGGGCGCCTTGAAATAGGCGTCGTGGGCTTCTGGCCCGGAAAAGAGGGCGAAATCCCGGGGGCCGAGCCGGAAGCGGAAGAGTTCTCCACGGTCCCGGTAGCCGCAGGCGAGGAAAGCGACCGGATCCCTCTGGAATTCACGCAGGTGACCGAGCAACGGCCATCCCCCCGCCAGTTGGGGAACCGCCTCGCTCCGGGGAGCGGACCGGTTGTCCGCCGGTAGCGCCTGATCCGTCATCGCACCCCCTCAATAACCGCAGGGAAACGTCGCGAATCGAACGCAAGGGTGGTCGCGGTCGCTTCCAGCACTGAATTGCCCCTTGACGGCGAAAACACTCAAGGAGCCCCGGACGGCGAAAGCGCCGATTCCCGTTCAAGAAACTCACGCCACTTGCGCACGGTCACACTCTGAAAGGCCTGCACCGCCGGATTCAGCTCGACGGGCGGGGCATCCCAATGGCTTTCGTAGCCTTCCTGCTCGGCTTCGACCGCGAAACGGTCCTGGTCCAGGAGCGGGCCGATCAACAGGCGGTTCGACAGCTTCATCACGGCCGTCATCGCGAAGCGCGGGAAGCGGATCGGCAGCCAGGGAATCTTCAGTGACCTGAAGTAGAAAAGGAAAAACACGCGCGTCGTGCGTTCGTCGATGGGCAGCACGAACAGCCAGTGCTTGATGGCGCCATCGGTGTCGGACCGCTGGTAGGGGTACTCGTAACAAAGCTCGATCCGGCTTGTGTCGATCCGGTCGTGTTCGACGAAACGTCCGGAGATCCGACCGCGACCGACCCGCGACCGGTAGGCGACGTGTACGCTGTCGCCGATGGTCTCGCATCGCGTCAGGGCCGCGCCCTCGAACGGGCGATATCGCCGGTGCAGGTGCGCGTGGGTGAAGTCGCTCACATTGTCGATCACCATCGAGTGGTGGGCGGACCAGGTGAACACCAGCGGCACGCACGCCCATCGCCGTTGTCCTTCCAGCTCGGGGATGTGCGGAATCTGCCGAGCGTCCGCCAGTTTGGGGTCTCCGGGGAACAGCCAGACGAGTCCGTAACGCACCTTGACGGGATAGGTTCTGAGCGTGAGTTTGGGGAATCCGCGTCCGTAGCGATCGTGAGGAATCTCGACGCAGCGCCCGTCGCCGTCGTATTGCCAGCCGTGGTAGGCGCAAACCAGCCGGCATCCCTCCACATCGCCCAGCGAAAGCTTGATCTGCCGATGTGCGCAACGGTTTTCCGCCGCGTGGAACGACCCGTCCGCCGTCCGGTACAGCGCGATGGACCGTTTCCAGAAAACAACCTCCACCACGGTTTCAGGCTTGATCCGCCGCACTTCCGCGACGGCGTACCAGTAGTTCGGGTCCAGCCCCGCCGCACGCGCCTGCTGGCGAAGACGCGTGGCATCCTCGAAGGCAGGGGGTGAATTTACTTGCGGATTCATGCCGGACGGTCAGTCAACACAGCTTGCTGCGACAGCTGCCGTCGCGCTTCCCTCAGGTTCGGAGGAAAGTGGCACAGGAGGCCTCGCGTCCGCGTTGCGGATTGCGTTGCGCCCATAGTGGAACGCGTACGCTTCGCCAACCGCCGCGCGGATGCTGGTGGGCCGGTACCCGAGCTCCCGTCTGGCCTTTTCGATGTTGGCCCGACGCCGCATCTTGAGCAGCCGGATGGCGCCGGGCGTAAAGCGCTGCGGAAAGTTCGGATGAAAACGACTCAGGTAAAAGCTGGCCACTTCGGAAAAGGCGTACATGATCGGAACGGGAATTCTCCGGTGCGGTCGAGGAATCCCCGTGACCTCCTCGTAGAGATCGAGGATGTCGGAAATCGTCTTGTACTCGCTGGCGAAGATGTACTTCTCGCCAGCGCGCCCGTGCCGCATGCACAGCAGATGCCCTTCGACGATGTCGCGCGCGGCGACGAACGCAAAGCCCCCGTCAACGTAGCCGTGCAGCTTGCCGTTGGCGTAGTCGCAAAGCGTCCTGCCCAGTCGCGACGGCAGATAGTCCGCGCCGCCGACCACCGCGCAGCAGGTGGCGATGATGACATCCTGCCCGAGCGCCACCGCCCGCAAGCACTCGTGCTCGACGAGCACCTTGCTGCGCTCGTAGGGCATCGTGCGCTCCATGGGATAGAACTGCATTGATTCATCGCTTGGAGCCGACGGGTCGTCGAGGTCGTAGCCGACCGCGCTGAAAGACCCGGTAACGACGACCTTGCCCGCCCCGGCTTCCCGTGCCGCCTGCAGCACGTTGCGGGTACCGAGCACGTTGCACTCGAACATTTCGCGGCGGTGGGCGCGATTGCCGTCGATGGTCGAGACCATGGCCGCGCAGTGGTAGACGCCCCGACAGCCCTCGAGCGCCCGCCGCGTGGCGTCAAGATCCCGAATGTCCGCGTAGCAGCGTTCGACGTCCAGGCCGCGCAGCGCCTCGTTGCGGCTCTCCCGCCTTGAGAGGACCCGCACGCGAACGCCTTCGTCGAGCAATCTGCGCACCAGGTTGGCGCCCACATGGCCGGACGAGCCGGTAACCAGAACGGGGCGCGCCGTTGTGCCGGCTGTGCTGCACGACTCGGCTTTCACAGCGGTGCTCGAATCGATTGCGGGGTCAGCCCTCTCACGCGGGCTCTCCCGTCACTTCAAACGCGATCGCGGCGTAGCCGGCCGCCCTGATCGCCGCGGCGACGGGCTCAGTGCCGTCCGGACACAGGGCCACGACCGACCCGCCTCCACCGCCGCCGGTCAGTTTCGCGCCCGCCGCGCCGGAACGACGCGAAATCTCCACGATCTCTTCGAGTTCCTTCGTCGAGACCTGCAACGCGTTGAGATAACCGTGACAGACGTTCATCAATTCCCCGAGTTCCCCGAGCGCACCGTCGCGGGCGGCGTCCGCGCCGGCCCGGGTCAGCGCGTCGATCTGATCGAAGACGGCCTCGTAGCGGGCCTTGTTGCTTCGCCAGGCCCGTGCAACCCGCGCCACGGTGCGCGCGGTAAGGCTCTCCCTTCCGGTTAGTCCGATCACCAGGGGCAGGGGTTTCGGCAGCGACAGTTCCTCGAACGATGCCTCGCGGCGTTCACGAGGACCGCGGAAGAGCACCGGCCGACCGAAGGTCGCGACCGTGTTATCGACGCCGGACGGCGTACCGTGGGCGGCCCGTTCGCAGTCGAACGCGAAGTCGTTGATGCTTCTTTCCTTCAGACCCAGCGCGAAGTGGCGGTCCAGCGCCCGGATCACGCTGACCGCGAGAGCGGCCGAGCCACCCAGGCCCACGGCCCGGGGAACGTTCGGAAAGACCTCGATGGTCAGCGAACGACTGGCCAATTCGAGCCGATGCAGCAGCAGCGCGAGGATTCCCGCGGCACCCGCTGGCCGTTCGCTCAACGGCGGAACACGCTGTTCCACACCCCAACGGGGAATGAGCAAGTGCACACCGTCGTCGGCATCGACCACGCGGGCCTCCACCGCGAGCGGTAGCGGCGCGGCCAGCGCGGCGCGGCCGTAAACCACCGCGTGCTCGCCCAGAAGAATTACCTTGCCGCACGCGGAACTCCGGGGCTCGGCTTCCACCACCGGCGCCTCGACCGTCCTCTTCGACATGCGACGGACGATCTCCTGCGCCTTCCAGACCTTGATATCGCCGCTTTCGACCAATGCGTCGACGACCTTGTCGAACAGTTCCTCGGGCACGCTGGCGGTCGACGCCACGCTTCGCGCATGCAGTGTCATGTGGTTCTGCTGGATGCCCGCCGTGGCCAACGAACGCAAGGCGGCATAGTTCTGCGCCAGTCCCACGGCGCCCATGATGCCGGTGAGTCCGGCCGCGTCGGGATTGCCCAGCAGTCGGTGGCTGAGACGCACCGTCGGATTCGTCTCCAATGAGCCACCCACCGTGCCCACCTTCATGGGCATCTCGATCTCGCCTTCGAGATCGCCGTCGTCGTTCGCGTACCAGCGGGAGAGCGCGCGGTAACGGCCGCTGCGGGCCGCGTAGGCGTGAGCGGCGGCCTCGATCGCCCGGAAGTCGTTACCGGTGGCGATCGCAACGGCGTCGACGCCGTTCATGACACCCTTGTTGTGGGTCGTCGCCCGGTAGGGGTCCACCTGGGCGAGATCGCTCGCCAGAATGATGCCGTCGCGGACCTCCTTGCCGGCGAAGCCCTTCATCGTCAGGTTCTGTACGGGTATGCGTACCCGAGCCCGCACCAACGCTCGGTCGGTCAGGTTGGAGAGGATGCGAAGGAATACCCTGCCGCCGGTGATGGCTTCGGCGAGGCTCGCCACCCCCTCGCACATACCGTTGACGATGTTGGCGCCCATGGCGTCGCGGGTGTCCACGAGCAGGTGCAGCACGAGCATGTCCCGTTCCGGCGCGCCGTGAACGCCACCTTCCGGTGCGCGGTGGTGGTACACCTCGATATCCCGAGCCCCGCCGCCCCGGCCAACCATCTTGGGATGCAGGCTGTTCGCCAGGTTGATGACTTCGTCCTTGCGGTCGAGCAACGCCTGCCGCGCTGTCTCCGGATCACCGACGTTCACGATCTGAACCTGGCCGATCAGGACCGGCGCGGTGGCCTCCGTACGGTAGCCACCGGACAGGCGGGCCGTGCGCGCGGCCCCCGAGAGCCCGGCGACGATGGACGGTTCCTCGACCGAAAGCGGCACGATCGCGTCGCGACCGTCGACCAGGAAATTGAGCCCCACGCCAAGCGGCAAGCCAAGCACGCCGATCACGTTTTCGATCATCTTGTCGGCGACCTGCAGCTTCAGCGTGTGCGAGCCGCGCTCAAGCGCGAGAAGGTCGTCCTCCGTCAGTGCCGAGCGCTCGCGCAAGGCTTCGATGCGTGCCTTGACGCCCAGCTTGAAGAAGTTGGGAATCCGCGACCCCGACTTGAAAGCGGTGTAGGACGTCATGCCTCTGGGTGTCCTTGGCCGCCTGCCTGGTCGACGTGGGCCGCGAACTCCGTGCGCAGGCGTCGCCATTCGATCATGAGCCAAGGCGTAAATTGCGCTGGCGCGAAATCGACTTCCCTGTCGAGGTCGTCGGGTGAAATCCACCGCCACTCGGCGATTTCCGATGCGTTGACGAGAGGCGCCGATGCACCATGAGTGACGAAAACCGAACACATTTCGAACTCGCTTCCCACGTCCAGGAACGACGCCCGATAGCGGAACTTGAAGACGAACTGCGGCGAAACCGAAAGCCCCAACTCCTGTTCGGCGCGCCGGATGACGGCATCATCAAGGGATTCGCCGTCGCGCGGATGAGAACAGCAGGCGTTGGACCAGTAGGCCGGCCAGAGCCGTTTATCGGCGTGGCGCCGTTGCAGCAGCGTTTGGCCGTGCGCGTTGAAGACGAACAGCGAGAACGCGCGATGCAGCAGCCCGTCGCCGTCGTGGCAGGACGACTTGTCGAGAGTTCCGACCTGCCGATCCTGTTCGTCAACCAGGATCAACGGTTCGTCTTCAGCAGAGACGATCTCGTATCGTAGTGAGTCGATCACGACCAAATCAGACGCTGTTGGCGCCCGCGACAGAGACGGCAACAAGGGAGGCTTGCACCAGTTGGTGGCGGCAGTCTTTGGTCGGCTGCTTTTGGCATCTTTTTGCCCTCCGCCCCGCACAATCCAATTTGCGATGCTACAAGGTTTTGTGTGAATGTAGTGCCAACAGCGGCCCGATAAACGTGCCGATTACGCGAATTCGACCGGCACGCGATGCGATGCAGGGGAGACTGACGATTGAGTAACGAAGACGAACTGAAGCGCGAAGTCGAAGCGTTGCGCGAGCGCGCCTCCCGTCTGTGCGCCGCGGTGCGGCGCATCAATGCGATTCCGGAGTTCGACAGCGTGTTGGACGCCGTGCTCGAAAACGCCTGCGAGATGACCGGAGCCAGCTACGGGGTCATCGTTACGGTCGATGCCGCCGGCCGGCCCGAGGACGTCGTGTTTTCCGGTCTCCCGGAGGAGACGCGCCGCGAGATGGCGGACTGGCACGGCGGCAGGCGGTTGTTCGATCACTTGCGCAGGCTGCCAGGCGTGGTGCGCCTTGATGACCTGCGCGCCTACGCCCGCGCGAACGGCCTGCCTGACGAGTTGCTTCCGGCGGCGCCCATTCAGGGCACTTCGATGCACCGCGACGGCGAGTACGTCGGCAGCATCTTCCTGGCTGCAAACGGCCATGGCACCGCGTTCACCCATGCGGACGAGGAGGTGCTCGAACTCTTTGCCTCACAGGCGGCGGCCGCGGTCGCCAACGCTCACATGCACCGGGACGAGCGGCGCGCCCGCGCCAACCTCGAGGCGCTGATCGACACCTCGCCGGTGGGCGTCGTGGTGTTCGACGCGCCGAGCGGTCAGCCGGTGTCGCTGAACCGCGAGGCCAGGCGCATCGTCGGCAGCCTGAGTAGCCCTGGCGGCGCGGAAGAGGAGCTTCTGCGGCTGGCGACCTGCCGGCTCCCCGACGGCCGTGAGATCGCGCTGGACGAGTTCTCGCTGGCGCAGGCCTTCGGGGATGCCGCAACGTTGCGCGCCGAGGAGATCGAGCTTTACGTGCCGGACGGCCGCAGCGTTACGACGCTGGTCAACGTGACACCGATCCGCACGGAGCACGGCGCGGTCGAGTCCGTGGTCGTCACGTTGCAGGACCTCGAGCCGCTTCGCGAACTGGACCGGCTGCGGGCCGACTTCCTGGGCATGGTCAGCCACGAACTGCGGACGCCGTTGTTGGCGATCAAGGGCTCAACCGGTATGTTGCTGGGCTCGAACCGGGTCCTGGACCCGGCGGAGCTTCGCGAGTTTCATCGCATCATCGATGAGCAGGCCGACCAGATGAGCAACCTGCTCACCGACCTGCTGGATGCGGGGCGCATCGACACCGGAACGCTTTCGGTCGCCCCGGAGCCGCTGGAGGTCGGCGCGCTGCTGGAGCGGGCGCGGACCACCTTCGCGGGCGGCGGAGCCCGTCACAACGTCCTGGTCGATCTTCCGTCCGACCTGCCGCGGGCAATGGCCGACCCGCAGCGCATCGTGCAGGTGCTGAACAACCTGCTCGCCAACGCCGCCAGGCACTCTGCGGAAACGGCCCCGATCCGGATCACGGCGGAACGCGTCGGGGTGCACATCGCGATCTCCGTCTCCGATGACGGACAGGGCGTACCGGCGGAACAGCTGCCGCGCCTGTTCCAGAAATACCCCATCGACGGAAGGATCCGACTGCGGGCGTCCGGCCTGGGCCTGGCCATCTGCAAGGGGCTCGTGGAAGCGCACGGGGGCCGCATCCGCGCCGAGAGCGACGGCGCGGGCATGGGCACACGGATTACGTTCACGATCCCGGCGGCGGGGGAGGCCGGCGAAGTCAGTGGCGGCGCACCCGGCCCGCGCCGCGAAGCGGGCGAGCAAGCGTCCATCCTGGTGGTCGACGACGATCCCAACACGCTTCGCTTTGTTCGTGATGCGCTCGCCGCGGCGGGTTACGTCACGCTGGCGACGGGCGACCATCGCGAACTCGCCGACAGGGTCAGGACCGAAAGGCCGGCCCTGGTCCTGCTCGACCTGATGCTGCCGGGCGCTGACGGGATCGAGTTGATGGAGAGCGTGCCGGAGCTGAGCGACCAGCCGGTGATCTTCGTCTCCGGATACGGCCGCGACGAGACCATCGCAAGGGCGCTCGAGGCCGGCGCCGTCGATTACGTCGTCAAGCCCTTTTCGCCGACCGAGTTGACGGCCCGGATCGCCGCGGCACTGCGCCGGCAGGAGAAGCCGGAGCCTCTCCTGCTGAAAGACCTCGCAATCGAATTCGACAGGCGAAAGGTGCTGCTGGCGGGCCGTTCGCTGGAGTTGACGCCAACCGAGTTCGAGCTGTTGCGCGCGCTCGCGCTGAACGCGGGGCGAGTCATGACCCACGATGCCCTGCTGCGCCAGGTCTGGAGCCGTCGGGCCGACAGCGACCCGAAAATCGTGCGGGCTTTTGTGAAGAAGCTGCGCCACAAGCTGGGGGACGACGCCGCACGGCCGACCTACATCTTCGGTGTGCGCGGCGTCGGCTATCGCATGGTGCAGCCCGAAACCGCCATCGCATCCTAGTCCGCCGCAGCGCGGCGCTGTGGCCGGCACGGGTCCGCCTGCCGGTGCGGCTGGCCTGTTCGCGCATGGCGTTCGGCACGCTGCGGAAAAGGCGACACGCTTTGATGCAAGGCACCGCCGGGCGCAGGCGGCAGGCGTGCCACCCCTGAAATTCGCGCAATAGATACGTTTTAACACCGACTGTTGGCACTATATTCACAAAAAACTGTGTACGCTCCCGGACTGGCTAGTGCGGGGCGGTTCGTGCGCGTGGCAATGGCGCAACGGAACCCGTGCAAGTCGTCGGACCATGAAGGTAAGCGGGATGCGCCTAATGCCAACAATGCCTGTTGCCCGCGCGAAAGCGGGTCCCTCCGGAACGGCTGGGTGGGGGTCGGTGTCCGGCGCACCGCGGGCGCCGACGGAAGCCTTCACCGAACAGGCACGGGCTTACCAGGCGCGAGCTCTGCAAGGGGTGTCACGGACATTCGCTCTCACCATTCCGCAACTGCCGCACGGGTTACGGAAAACCGTCGGGAATGCCTATCTCCTTTGCCGCATCGCGGACACCATCGAGGACGAGCCTGAACTGGAGGCTGCCCGGAAGCGGGAGTACCTGAGGCGCTTCGTCCATGTCGTTGCAGGCCGCAGTCCACCCGGCCCGTTCGCGCTGGAGTTGCGCCCGTTGCTGTCAGGGGCAACGCCGGAGGCTGAGAAGGAACTGGTGGCAAATACCGCGTTGGTCGTCCAACTTACGCACCGGTTCCGCACTGCGCAACGCGCAGCGATCCTGCGGTGCGTGGACATCATGACCGCCGGCATGGCCGAGTTCGCGGACCGGGCGCCCGAGGGGCTCGGCAGCGTGCGGGAGCTCGAACGCTATTGCTATCACGTCGCCGGCGTGGTCGGAGAGATGATCACGGACCTGGCCTGCGACCATTCCGACGAGATTGCGTCCAGGCGGAACCGGCTGTACCCGTTGTCTTCGGACTTCGGACGCGGTCTGCAACTCGTCAACATCCTGAAGGATGTCTGGGAAGACCAGTGGCGGGGCGTCTCCTGGCTGCCACGGGAGGTGTTCGGTGGCGGCCCGAATCCGCCAGGCCCGGTGACGCGCGATCCGGCGTTTGCGGTAGGCGTGCTGACGCTGGTGGGTATCGCACGTCGGCATCTTGAGGCGGCGCTGGAATACACCCTGATGATTCCGCGGCATGAACCGGGCATCCGGCGGTTCCTCCTCTGGACGTTGGGGATGGCGGTGCTGACGCTCCGCCGGGTCGAGGCGAACCCGCAGTTCGGCGCCGCCGACGACGTCAAGATTTCACGTCGCCAGGTTCGGGCGACTGTTGCGGCGACGAGTGTCGTTGCCCGGTCGAACCATGCCTTGCGCTGGTTGTTTGACGCGGCGGCGAAGCCGATTCCCGTAGGGGCCGCATCGAAAGGTCGACTCGACGAACATCCGCGTCCGGCCGTCGGCTGCGGGCAAGGTTTCGGCCTGGGTTGGCGGAGACGGCGCGGGCAAGAATCAACCAGGCGCTAGCCGCCGAATCGTCCCCGTTCCCGGTTCATTGCGGAAGGACGAGAACAGCATAAGGCGCGAAGACCTGAACGGGGCTCTGGCCGACTTCCGTCGCCTCGAGGATGTCCGCGAACTCCCACAAGACGACCGGTTCCGGGTCCGCGAACTAACCAGGCTGATCAGCTGGTTCTACGATCTCGTCACAACCTTCTACGAATTCGGTTGGGGGTCCGTCGTTCCACTTCTCCCCCCGACGGCCCGGCGAGAATCTGCGCACCTCCCAACGACGACACCACGAAGAGATCTGCAATCGCCTGCGGCTTCGGCCCGGGATGGAGATCGCGGACATCGGCAGCGGCGTTGGAGGCCTCCTGGTCGAGATCGCGCAAGCGACGGGCGCCTCGATTACGGGCATCAGCTTCAACGCTCACCAGATTCGCCGCGGCGAGGCCCACGTGCAGCGCGCAGGACCGGGCGGCTCATGCGGGTTTCTGTACGCCGACTTCATGAACGTACCCTTGAACGACGGCGCCTTCGATGCCCTGTACTCGGTCGAGTCCCTATGCCATGCCCCCAATAGACGATTGGCGTTCCAGGAGCGCTACCGGCTGCTGAAACCCGGCGGCGAAGCCGCAATCATCGATGGTGCCTGACGGATGCCTTCGACGGCACCGGCAGGTTGCACAACGACATTCGCAAACGCATCCAAAGCGCCAATGCAACATCCGAACTGCCGATCACCAGCGACTACGTCGAGGCTGTCGAAGGCGCCGGCTTCGAGGTCATCCGTACCTTGGGCCAGCAGGCGGAGCACGGCAACCCCTCGACACCCTGGCATATGGCCCTTCAGGGGCGGGACCTTTCGTTGTCTTCGCCGGCCCGCACTCCCGCGGGTCGCGCCATGACAGCGCCGGTCACCCGCCCACTCCAACAACTGCGCCCGGCCCCTGCCGGCACGACCGAGACTGCGCGATTTCACAACGTCGCCGCGGACGCGCTGGTCGAAGGTGGAGAGCTCGGCGTATTCACGCCCAGTTTCCTGGTGCATGCGCGCAGGCCGACCTGAGCGAAAGCATGCGCCGTCCGATGCGGCGCGACTGGAGCGCTAGTGACATCCCCGATCCGGCGGGAGCGACGAGCCAGGTCCGGGCAGGGCAGCCGATGGCCGGTGTGGCAGACTCTGAGGGGATCGTTCGGTCCCGGCGGAAAGGGAGGATTGAGCATGCGCGTTCGTACGTTGGCAGCGTTGGTCATTGCGGTACCGGATTGGGAACCGGTTGCCTGGCCCACGGGCATCTGAACGCATGGTATTGCCCGCTCAGCTTCTTCTTCTCGATCAACATGGTGATCTGCTACTGGGAGGCTTGCCTTATTCCGGCGGTGCGGCGACATCGAAAAGCGCGCCGGCTTCTGGCGCGATCGGCGAGCGTCGAACGGGCGTTCGGCAGCCGCCGAGTTCCTGGCCACCCAAGTCCCCTTGCGCCACTGTGTGTCACCGACGCTGTGGGCGGACATCTGCGGAACCCATGCGCTCTACGACGGGTCGTACGCGGATCGTCGCGCCTACGGCTTCAACGCCGACGTCGTCAATGGTTCCTTTACTGCGGTTCGGACCCTGGTGCTGCACACGAGCTTTACCATTGCGTTCCTGCCGGCCGTCTTTGCCGGAATACTCGGGGTGATGCTGTTCTGGCAGTGGACCGATATGACCGCCGTCTACGATGTGAGTTTTTTCTCGGCGGCCGGCAGAAGTTCATGAGCCGATCCGAAATGCTGCTCTGCATCCGGGGTGCGAGTTCCCCCTGGGTAGTGTTCTCATTGCTGGGGTTGTACGTATCGATCCGGTTGGTCGTCGATGACGATTACGGTGTGCTGGGTCATCGATGTGAGGTGCAGTCGACTTGACTTGCCGATGAGTCGCCGCGGGTTTGTCGTGGTCCTCGGTCCATCCGTTCATTGGTCGGAGCCTCCGACAAACTCGGGTCGATTCAATACAGAAACCGGGGATGACCGTACGAGAGTTCGTCTGCGGGGACGATGCGACTGTACTCAGACTGTCGAACTTGTTTCACTTGGATCCGGGCGTCGATACGGATGGGAGAATGGAGAAAATGCCACGTGTTCTGACGATTGTCGCGTTACTGACGGCGGGCCAGGTCGCGTATGCGCAACAGCAATTCACGATACCCCTGTTCATTGCAGACGGGCACCCGCAGCGGGAAGGCTTCGCGCGGATCGTCAACCACTCAAAGCGTGCCGGTGTGGTCCGCATCGTGGCGATTGACGACCATGGCAATCGGTCGGAATCCGTTGAGTTGTCTCTGGACAACAATGCGGCGGCACAGTTCAACTCGGGCGATCTCGAGAACGGCAACCCCGACAAGGGACTGTCGGGCAGTGTCGGTGACGGCGCGGGCGACTGGCGCCTGGAACTGACCACTGACCTGGAGATCGAACCCCTCGCGTATGTGCGCACCAGCGATGGCTTCTTGACCAGTGTGCACGAGGCCGTACCGAACGGCGACTATGTGCCGATATTCAATCCCGGCAGCAACAGCAGACAACAGAGCCTCCTGCGTGTCATCAACCCCAACGACGTGGAGGTGAACGTACACATCTTCGGGCGCGACGACCGCAGCAACTGGTCGCGAGACGATCAGGGTAACACGGCCTTCGTCACGGTCACGTTGCCCGCTGGCGCAGCGCGGAACCTCGTCTCCATGGATCTGGAGAGCGGGGCGGAGGGCCTCGAAGGCGCCCTCGGGGATGGCACCGGCAAATGGCAGTTGGCCCTGATCGCGGACGTGCCCCTGCTCGCCATGAGTCTGCTCGAGAGCGAAACGGGCCACCTGACGAACCTGTCGACTTTGCCTGCATACCGCGACCGTGCCGTGCCCCTGTTTCTGTCCGCTTCCGAGCCGGGCAAGCAGGGGTTCGTGCGCCTGTTCAACCCTTCCGACTCGCTTGGGCGTGTCGTGGTCACCGCAATAGACGACGAAGGCCGGCGGCTGGGACCCGTCGGGCTTGGACTTGGCGGATGGGAGACGGTGCATTTCAACTCCAGCGACCTGGAAGACGGCAACCCGTCGAAAGGATTATCGCAGGGCGTCGGCGGCGGCAGCGGCGATTGGCGCCTGGAGTTGGACAGTGTCCTGCCGATCCGCGTATCGGCATTCGTGCGCACCTCCGACGGTTTTCTGACCAGCATGCACGACGTGGGACGCCGCGCGGACACACGGCACCACTTGCCCATCTTCAATCCCGGCAGCAATGACAGACAGATGAGCCTGCTGCGCCTGGTGAATCCGGGCGAACAGGACGTCGAGATTGCAGTCGAAGGCACCGACGACAAAGGGGATGCAGGCGCCGGCGCGGTGCGTTTCACGCTGCAGGCGGGGACGGCCAGAACGATCGGCGCCAGCGATCTGGAACTCGGAAGCAGCGGGTTCCAGGGCATGCTCGGCAACGGCAGCGGCAAGTGGCGGCTGACGGTCTCCGCGGACGGTCCTGTGCACGCCATGAGCCTCATGCAGAGCGCAAGCGGCGAACTGACCAATCTTTCCCGTACGTTCCATGGCGGTCTGGGACAGCCGTCCTCCTCGTACAAATTGACCGGGGAAGTCCGATACGGCGCCGCGGGCCAAAAGGTGTCGTCCGCCGGCGACGTGGATGGCGACGGCGTGCCCGACCTGATGGTTGGGGCCCCGGGAACCGATGCCAATCCTGATGATCTGGACTATGAAGGAACCGCCTACCTGGTTTCCGGTGCATCGCTGGCGCGTGTGGACGCGCGGGGTGAAGAGCCGGACGGTCTGGTCGACCTGGGCGACGCGGTCACGCAGGGTGAGGGGTGGAAGTTTATCGGTGAGGCGGGCGAGGACCTCGCCGGTCAGGCCGCCGCAACGGCCGGCGATGTGGACGGCGACGGCAGGCCCGACCTGTTGGTCGGGGCGCCGGGCCACGATAGCGAGGCCATCGATGCCGGGGCGGTTTATGTGGTTTCGTCGTCGGAATTGCCGCCCGCCAATGACCCGGGCAGCAATGGGGTCGTGGCGTTGCAGAGTGTCGCCGCGTGGCGGAAGTCCTTCAAGCTCGTCGGCGAAGCGCACCACGACATTGCCGGCGCGAGCCTGGCACCGGTCGGGGATCTGGATGGCGACGGCATCGCTGATTTTGCGGTGGGCGCGCCCGGCGATTACGACCCCGACGATCATGAGGAAGGTATGCCTGCCCCGGGGACCGTCTATGTCGTCTCGGGTGCGTCGTTGCCGGCCGCCGACCGGGCCGACGGGCTGGAGGATGGCGTCGTCGAGCTTGCCAACGTGGCCATGCAACGCGGATCCTGGAAGCTGATAGGCGAAGCGGACGACGACCGCGCGGGCATTAGCGTGGCGTCTGCCGGCGATCTGGACGGGGACGGTCTCGCCGACATTGTTGTCGGAACATGGGTCCTGTTCTATGACACGCCCGTGTACGCGATAACCGCCGGGGCGCTCGCTTCGGTCGATGAGGCGGATGGCAAGGCGGACGGGGTTCTCGATCTCGGCAACGTAGGGAGCCGGTCGGGCTCATGGAAACTCGTAGCCCAACACTTCGACGATGACGATTTCACCTCCCGACGACACTACTACACGCGCGCGGGATTCAGCGTGGCACCGGCCGGTGACGTGGACGGCGATGGATTGGCCGACTTCCTTGTTGGCACCAGAAACGGAGGACGGCATCCGGAAGACAACTACGTGGTCAGGGCCGCGTTTCTCCTCGGCGGCGGAGATCTGGACACCCTCGATGGTCCAACCGGTGACGTGGATGGCGTCATCGACCTGGACGCGGTGCGGTTTCAAGCGACCTCGTCCTGGCAATTCGTTGGCGAAGGCGAAGACAACGCAGGTGTCAGTGTGGCGCCGGCGGGCGATGTGGATGGCGATGGCCTTGACGACTTGCTCCTTGGCGCGGACCGGGCGGGCGCCGACGAGTACGGTGCGGCGTATCTCGTTTCCGCCGCGGACCTTGCGCTTCTCGACCACGCCGATGGCATTGCCGATGGGTACATTTTGATCGGCAACATTGTGCGTGACTGAGTGGCGAACGCACGCTTGGCGCCGGTGCTGGTGCTACGAACTAGCCGCATCCGCGTAGTTCAACGTGTGGGAGACCCAAAAAAGCGAGTCCTCAAGGTGTCGAGGCGCCTCATGCCGGGGCGCTGATTCGCGGTTCCGGAAGGTGTCGCGTTGCCGGCCGGTGGAAACAAACGCAAATGACCGACTGACCATTGAACGACTTGTGAAAGTCGCTTCGCTGCCACGGAGAAGTCATTGCTGTTCAGGCCCGCAGCCTGCACATGGGCTGTTGGCGTATGCTCGATCTACAGGCGTCAACCGTCCGATGCCCTTGATTTCCAGACGGACGCTCCAGTGTCCGGTGGTTGTCCGTATCGTTGTCGTTTCGTCGTCAGACGCGGCGCCCGACAAACACGACCGTGCCCTGGATGTCGGTCTCGTTGGAAGCGTCCAACACCGTATCGGGTTGGGATTCATCGAAGACCCGAAGTACCTGGCGATCGCCGCTCCTGGCAAGCAGCCTCAGCGTTGTTGCGGCGCGCACCGCGTCCCAGATCGCGACGAACCTGCCGGGCACAGCCGGTTCGTCAGGGTCGCCAGAGACGTAGTCGCCCTCGCAGATGTGCGGCGCGAGCGCGTCGTCGCCCACTCGAACTGTGAAGGTGTCTCGGCCGAGCATCGTTCATCTCCGCCTATCGTTCCTGGCGGGGTGGGCGCTCACGTTCAAGCGTGGATCCGGCATCGCTCACTTCCCCAATCCTCCGGTTGGCAGAATACTGTATAAATATACAGCATTGTGCGACAGGGGGACAGCTCTTCGTCTACCCGTGTCGCGAACAACGACCTGATCCCGGGCCGGGGTCGGCTCTCCGCACCCGCGGCGAGGGCTAACCGGCGTGGCGGTGTGCTGCGTCTTGGTCCGGGGAGCGAGGCGCCATGCGGGCGTCGGCGGAGCCGCAACCACCCCGGCCCGGGCCCGCTGCAATCGCTTGCTGAGGCACAAGGTGGCGCCCGCGCATGCCCCTGGCGTCTCGATGAAAGGCGGCGCATTGAAGGGCCTGACTGCTCGGAGCGACCCCGCTTGGAGCCGGCGCCGGCCGGCACATGCGGGCGCCTGCCGCTGGCACCGGTCGGAAATTGCATGCTCGGCGCCGGAGTGAAACCGGTAAGCTTGTCGTGGTAGCCTCGGCGTTTTCGCGCCCAGCAAATTGCAATCTGCAGGATCGAAACCACTCCCGAGTTCCTTGGGGCGCCTCGCGAGTTTGGGAATCGTCGAACCACCAGCCAGACTCGGTGGCATGGCAGTTCGTGAAGGGCGACGGGATCGATGTCGCAGGTGACTAAGGAAGCTGCAAACAATGGACCTAACCAGCAAATCCGCAGTGGTGACCGGCGGCGGCAACGGGATCGGCAGGGCGCTGAGTCTCGCGTTCGCCGAACGAGGCGCCAACGTGGCAGTGGCGGATATAGAACTTGACGCCGCGCGCGCGGTCGCGGCGAAGGTAGCCGAGTTCGGCGTTCGGAGCGTGGGCCTCGCAGTCGACGTGACGGACGAGTCCAGTGTCTCGACGCTGGCCGACGCTTCGTGGCGCGAATTCGGCAACGTCGACATCCTGGTCAACAACGCAGGGGTGATGCATGCGCTGTCGCCCCTGCATGAGTGCGGCATCGCCGACTTCGACTGGGTATTCGCGGTGAACGTGCGCGGCGCGATGAACGGCATTCGCGCCTTCGTGCCGAGGTTCGTGGCGGCGAACCGCCCGAGCCGGGTGGTCAACACGGCCTCCGAGCACGCCCTAGGGGTTCCGCATGTCGGGGGTGGGCTGTACACGGCGTCCAAGCACGCCCTGCTCGGCCTTTCGGATGTACTGCGCCGCGAGCTGCCCGGGCACGTCAAGGTAAGCGTGCTCTGCCCGGGCATAGTCGATTCGACCCTCTGGCGGGCGGGCGAGCGGCGTCAGGGCGAGTTCGGCGGTGCTACGGTCGCGCCGGAGACGGGCGGCGCCTTCATGCGCCAGGTCGGGATGCCCGCCGCCGAGGTGGCCACGATGGCCGTGGAAGGCATCAGGACCGGCGAGTTCTACATCGTGACCCATCCGCACGCGGTGGACATCGCGAACAGGCGGTGGACGGAGGTCGAGGATGCGTTCGCGCGGCAGGCGCCCCGGCGCGAGGGCGACGAAATCTACGATCTGGAACCGGTGCTCGGCGCCTTGCCGCCGGACCAGGCGAGGAAGGAGGATGGGCCATGATCACGCTTTACCAGTTCTCGACATCCCCATTCGCGGAGAAGGTCCGCCGCGCACTGAACTGCAAGGGCGTACCTTTCGACACCCATGAGGTCGTCCGCGCGCGAGTGGCCGAGGGGGACTACGAACACGTGAGCCCGACCGGCAAGTTCCCGACGATCCTGGACGGCGCTACGGTCGTGTGGGACTCGACCGACATCCTCTACCACCTCGAGAACGCGTACGGCGGACCGGCCCTCGTGCCGCCCGGATCCCGGGACGCCGCGCTCGCTCACGCGATCGAGGAGTGGGCCGACGAGAGCCTCTACTTTT